>NZ_AP028461.1:0-9325000 GCF_033097365.1 Actinoplanes sichuanensis | reverse complement strand
TCCAGGGCCAGGCTAATCCGCCCTGGGTGAGTCGGGGCCTAAGGCGAGGCCGAGAGGCGTAGTCGATGGATAACGGGTTGATATTCCCGTACCCGCAAAGAAGCGCCCAAGACGAACCCATCTGTACTAACTACGCAAAGCCGGCGAGGACTTCGGTCTGAGTCGGTGGAGTCTAGGACCTTGGGTGGTAGTAGTTTAGCGATGGGGTGACGCAGGAAGGTAGATGATCCCGGCCGGTGGTTGTGCCGGGGTAAGCGTGTAGGCCGTACCGTAGGCAAATCCGCGGTGCATGTAGGCTGAGACGTGATGCCGAGCCGTTCTGGTGAAGTCATTGATCCTATGCTGCCGAGAAAAGCCTCTAGCGATGTTTCGAGCGGCCCGTACCCGAAACCGACACAGGTGGTCAGGTAGAGAATACCGAGGCGACGGGTGAACTGTGGTTAAGGAACTCGGCAAATTGCCCCCGTAACTTAGGGAGAAGGGGGGCCGGACGCGTGAAGCCCCTTGCGGGTGGAGCGTGGTATGGCCGCAGAGAGCAGGGGGAAGCGACTGTTTACTAAAAACACAGGTCCATGCCAAGTCGTAAGACGATGTATATGGACTGACGCCTGCCCGGTGCTGGAACGTTAAGGGGACCTGTTAGCTCTTCGGGGCGAAGCGGAGAACTTAAGCGCCAGTAAACGGCGGTGGTAACTATAACCATCCTAAGGTAGCGAAATTCCTTGTCGGGTAAGTTCCGACCTGCACGAATGGCGTAACGACTTCCCCACTGTCTCAACCACAGGCCCGGCGAAATTGCAGTACGAGTAAAGATGCTCGTTACGCGCGGCAGGACGGAAAGACCCCGGGACCTTTACTATAGCTTGACATTGGTATCCGAATTTAATTGTGTAGGATAGGTGGGAGCCGGTGAAGCTCGGACGCCAGTTCGGGTGGAGGCATTGTTGAAATACCACTCTGTTGGGTTTGGGTATCTAACTTGCGGCCCTGATCGGGTCGAGGGACAGTGTCTGGTGGGTAGTTTAACTGGGGCGGTTGCCTCCTAAAGGGTAACGGAGGCGCCCAAAGGTTCCCTCAGCCTGGTTGGCAATCAGGTGTTGAGTGTAAGTGCACAAGGGAGCTTGACTGTGAGACTGACGGGTCGAGCAGGGACGAAAGTCGGGACTAGTGATCCGGCACTTGCGTGTGGAAGCGGTGTCGCTCAACGGATAAAAGGTACCCCGGGGATAACAGGCTGATCTTCCCCAAGAGTCCATATCGACGGGATGGTTTGGCACCTCGATGTCGGCTCGTCGCATCCTGGGGCTGTAGCAGGTCCCAAGGGTTGGGCTGTTCGCCCATTAAAGCGGTACGCGAGCTGGGTTTAGAACGTCGTGAGACAGTTCGGTCCCTATCCGCCGTGCGCGTTGGATACTTGAGAAGGGCTGTCCCTAGTACGAGAGGACCGGGACGGACGAACCTCTGGTGTGCCAGTTGTTCCGCCAGGAGCATGGCTGGTTGGCTACGTTCGGAAGGGATAACCGCTGAAAGCATCTAAGCGGGAAGCTCGCTTCGAGATGAGGTATCCCACCACCTTGAGTGGGTAAGGCTCCCAATAGACTATTGGGTTGATAGGCCGGAGATGTAAGCACGGTAACGTGTTGAGTTGACCGGTACTAATAGGCCGAGGGCTTAACCACCCTATACATTGCGCTTGCGTCCACTGTGTGATTCACAGCAAACGAACGACCACCCTGAGGCTTGAGAGAGTCTGAAGGTTGCTGGTTGTACGTGAAGCTGATGGCTGTTTCGGTGGTCATAGCGGAGGGGAAACGCCCGGTTACATTCCGAACCCGGTAGCTAAGCCCTCCAGCGCCGATGGTACTGCACTCGGGAGGGTGTGGGAGAGTAGGACGCCGCCGGACTCATCGTATGGAAAGGCCCACCCGGAAACGGGTGGGCCTTTCTGTGTTTTCCGGGGTGTTTTCTCGGGCTTGCCGGGGCACGGGACGGGCTGACGGCCGGCGGTCGCGGCGCAGCCGGGGGCTGGGTGGTCTGCGGTTGTGGGAGTCGTGGCACGTATCAAATCCGGGTTTTGAAAAGGCCGGACCCCTCCGAATGGAGAAGCCCGGCCTGGTTTTTCTGCGTCAGGACGGCAGGCCCAGAGAACGCCAGTCGACGAATTTGAAGTTGGTGCTGGTGCGGTCGTCGTTCGGGGTGTTCTCGCCGTCATGGAGGACCAGGAGGCCCTTCGGGTAGCCGGGGAGGGCCACCGCGGTGACGGCGGCGCCGTCGGAGTGCTGGACGCCGTCCGCGTTGCGACCGTCGGTGACCGAGAAGATGGTCAGCGGCTTGTTGGTGCGTCGGTCGTAGACGAAGAAGCGGCTGTCGCCCTGACTGGAAACGATCAGGTAGCCGCTGCGTTTGCCGGTCGGGTAGACGGTGGCGCCCTCGACGTCGGCGGTGATGCGGCCGCCGTAGCCGTTGACGTACTCGACGGTGCATTCCTCCGTCTCCGGGTCGTAGGTGGCGGGCTGGCCGAACTCGCGGACCCGCTCGACCACCCGCGGGATGCTGCTGAACGTGCCGCCGGCCAGGTTGATGCGCCAGAGGGCGACGTCCTCCTGGGCGGCGTAGAGCACGCCCGCCTCGGCGTCCACGACCATGCCCTCGACCTGCGGGTCCTCGCCGGGCTCGAGGCACGGCGTCCAGCGCTCGCCGTTCGGCAGGCGGAACTCGCGGGGCAGATCCAAGGTGTCCGTGGTGCGGTAGGTGACCTTTCCGTTCTTCTCCTCGAGTCGGAAAATACCCAGCCGCGTGCTGTGCCGGCGGCTCACCACCGCGTAGCGGTCGTAGACGGCGATGCCGTAGCCGGTCGCCTGCTCCTCGACCTCGGCCTCGTCCTTCGAGAAGAGCAGCGGGACGTCAGCCGAGGTGATGTCGGTGAGGCCGTTCGCTTCGATCTTGTAAATGCGCAGCTTGTCGAGGCCGCGGTCGGTGACCACGGCGATGTCGACCTTCTTCTTGCCGAGTTTGAAGCCGGAGAGCACGTCGACGTTGTTGAAACGGCCGCCCTCGGGCGTGGCGATCGACTGGACTTCGCGGCCCTTGAGGTCGTAGACGCGCAGACCGCCGTTCTTGGCGGTGCCGATGACCAGGCTGCGGCCCCGATCGGCCGGGTTGATCCAGATGGCGGGGTCGTCGGCGTCAGCGTCACCGCCGGCCTCGTCGTCGAAGAGGCTCGGAGTCTCGATGGTGGCGGTGATCTGCCGCGGTGGACGCTCGGCCGCATACGCCGGGAGACCGGCGGCGAGAGTGGTCAGCGCGACGAGCGCGGCGATGCCGGTGGTTCGTTGCATGACCGGTGACGATTCCCGATCCACCTGACCAGGGGGTGGCTGATTGTTTAACACCGAATCCCCCGTTACCTATCCGTGACCGAGAATCACGACGGAAATCGTCGCTCTTCGCATCGCGCCTGATGACGGATTGAACAGTAGCCGAGGGGTGGTAACAAGAGATCCGCTGGATGAGCCTCCCGATCGTGATCGTTCCGGTTCCGGAATGCCGTGCCGCCCGCCGTGGATGCACGGCGGGCGGCACGGTCGACACGTCACGTCAGGAGAGGACCACGTCGCTGTAGTAGTGGCGCAGAATCGCCTGATGGCTCCGACCCGCGTTGGCCAGGTCACGCGAGCCGTACTGGGACAGCCAATCCCCGTCCACCCAGCCGCCGCACGCCGTGGTGGTCGCGCAATAGTGGGCCCGCAGGATGCTGCCGTTCCGGGTCATCCGGGTCGACCAGGTGCGGTCCACCGCGGCCGACGTCGCGGACTGTGCCGACGACGGCTTGTAGACCTGGTCGTTGGTGTTGTCCGCCACGTCGTAGCACTGTCCGCCGGGGGTCTTCCGGGTCGAGTGCAGAGCCCAGTACCAGGCGTAGCTCTTGACCGCCACGGCGCCGGCCTCCAGCGAGGCGTCCGGCCAGCTCGTCACCCATTCGTTCGGGAGGACGTTCTTGACGTACGTCTTGAAGTCGACCCGGTCGACCCGGCCCAGACCGACCCGGTAGACCAGGATGTCGGTCGGCAGTTTGCTGTTGGTGCCGTCCGTGGTGCAGCTCGTCGAACCGCCCAGGAACTGGTGCGAGGCGTTGTTGTTCTTCAGCGTGGCGTTGAGATTGCCTTTTGCGCCGGCCGCGAAGTCCTGCGCCGTACCGCCGAAATTGCTGTTGAAGTAGACCCGCACGGTCTTGCCGGTGCGGTTCCAGACCGAGGCGGCGTTGTTCTTGACGCAGACGCCCTGGCCGTTGCCCGCGCCCTTGAATTCGTAGCAGGACGGCTGGGTCGCGCCGTAATCCTCGATCGACTCGTCGAAATCCGAGACCGAGCCGGTCTGGCCACTGTTGTAGTAGTAGCAGAATTCGCCGCTGTCGCAATCGCCGTCGCGGTCGGCGGCGTAGGCCGCGCCAGGCACCACCGCGACGCCGGCGACCACTGCCACCAGAACCGCCAGAATGTTCTTCAGGGCTTTCACTTCTCGTTGTATCCCTGCGAGTGCCAGAACGCGGTCGGGTCCGGGTTGTCGAGAACCGGGTCGCCGACGCTGACCGCCGCATGGGTCTGCCGGCCGTTGCGGACCTCGACGTGCGTGTGCGCGGCCGAGCTGGACGACACCCCGCGCCACGACTCGTCAGCGATGAGTTCGCCCTTGCTGATCGCGTCGCCCACGGTCACCGCCGCCTTCGGTGCGGTGTGCAGGTAGATCACCGTCTTGTTCAGCGAGGAGTTGTAGACCGAGATCGTCGACAGCCCGCCACTGCCGGTGGCTCCGCGGGCGACGTAGATGACGGTTCCGGACACCAGGGCGTGCACGTCCGAGCCGATGCTGCGGGCGAAGTCGATTCCCTCGTGCCGTCCCGGAGTGCTCTCGTAACCGTCGAACGCGGCCGTCACCTGGCCGCCGCTCGCCTTGTACAGCGCGTCCGACATGTCCGTGCGGGACGACGGTGCGAACTCGTGCGAGGCGTTGTTGTTCTTCAGCGTGCTGTTGAGGTTGCCCTTCGCCCCGGCCGCGAAGTCCTGGTGGGCTCCGCCGAAGTTGCTGTTGTAGTAGACGCGCACAGTGCTGCCCGTGCGGTTCCAGACCGAGGCGGCGTTGTTCTTGACGCAGACGCCCTGGCCGTTGCCCGCGCCCTTGAACTCGTAGCACTCCGGCTGGGTCGCGCCGTAATCGTTCTCCGAGGCGGCGAAGTCCGAGATGGACCCCGCCTGGTCGCTGTTGTAGTAGTAGCAGAATTCGCCGCTGTCGCAGTCGCCGTCACGGGCCGCCGCCGATGCCGGCGACGAGAAACCCAGGACGGAGGTGGCCACGGCGAGCGCGGCACCGGCGACGGCCAGGCCTTTACGGATGTTCATGGTGTCCTCTCACGGACGTCGAGGGATGGTGGTGGGTCGGTCACCGCGTGCGCTGGTACTGCTCCCAGGTGCGGATGGTGACCTTGGGGCCGTCGTCCGGGCCGCGGTCGGCCAGGCCGTTGAGGCCGAGGTAGTAGTCGCCGACCTGGTGCTGTGCCTGGGTGGACAGGTCGGTGTCGTTGATCGCCGCAGCGTGGATGTGCCATGGCCAGTCGCCCTGGCTCGGGCTGCGGACCCAGGCGGCGAAGCCGACCTGACGCAGAGCCTTCGCGACCGAGGTGCGCTTGGCCGCGGTCATGCCGGTGACCGAGATGTCGACGACACCACCGCCGTCGTGCGTGCCGGCCGAGGTCGGGTCACCGCCGGGGTTGTACGAGCCCTGGTCGAGCACCAGCCTGAAGCCGAGCAGCCGCTCCGCCTCGGTGAGCATCGACTGGGTACGGGCGTTGACGACGTACCCGTCACGGGAGACCTTCGCGCCGGGCCCGATCGTGTTGCCGACCGTGTACCGGTCCTGCCCGAGTCTCGTCAGCGACGTCAGGCCGGGTAGCCCGTTCGCGTCCAGGCCGCTGTAGCCGAGCGAGCGCTGGTAGGCCGCGTACGCGGACACGGTCTGGGTGCCGAAGTAGCCGTCCACCCACTGTGCGGCCAGCAGATTCCTGGCCTGGAGTGCCTGTTCGACGGCGAGGACCGAACTCTTCGCGCCGGGTGTCAGGGTGTCGTCGGCGCGGCGGGGGTCGATCTGGGCGGCCAGGACGGTCGCCTCCATGTCCACGACCGGCCGGGCGGCCGTGGTGAGGGTGTGTTGCGCTGCGCTGTCGGATGTCCCGGCCCACGCTGGGGCCGGGAGGCCGACGGCCATGCAGAGCGTCGCGAGCCCGAGGGCTAACCGCGGACGGCGCATGGTCGAACCTCCTCGAAGGTGATGAGTCGCGTTCGGAACGGACATCACCTTGCGAGAAGGGATCTAGTGTTCGGTACCCGTCTTTCCTGTCAGATCCGGCAGGGTGCCGCTGACCTCGGTGAATGCGGTGTTGTCAGATGACGTTGACCAGGAAATACACGGGCCGGCGGCTGGGGAAGAACGGCTGCCCGTTCTCGTCGACCATCTTCCAGCTCACCATGCACTTTCCGGGGCTGCTCGGCGCGACCACCGGAACGGTGATCATCACCTGGTCGCCGGGCGGTGTGTCACCGATCGGCACCCGGTCCGGGACCTGACAGCCGCCCTCACCGTTGGGGCTCGTCGGTGCCAGGAATCGCTTGTGCCAGGCGACCGTGCCCACGTTCGCCAGCGCCCAGACCTTGTCGAACCGCTGGTTCACCTTCACCTTCGCGCCGTCCGGGAACGTCACGTCGCCGACGAATCGGCTGGAGTCGCCGGGGATCAGCGAATCGGAGAAGCTCGCCGACGGAGACGGGGCCGCCACGGCGCCGTCCGCGCTCGATACCCGGAATCGGACGACGACGCCCACGGCGGCGAGGGCCGTCACCACCGCCGCGGCTCCGGCGGCGATCCAGCGGAAGCGGCGCGGTGTGCGTCGAACCGCCGGCACGGTCGGCACCGCGGCTTCCTGGGGCGCCGGGTCGTCCTCGTTTCGTTGCTGGGCGTCGTCCCAGAGCTGTCGCCACCGGGTCTCGTCGGCCTCGCATGCCCGGACGAACTCCCGTGTGGTCTCCCATGAGGGGAACCTGGTCCCGGCGGCGGCCTCGTGCAGTGTGGTGTGCGAGATCCGGCCCGATCGCCCGGCCATCGTCCGGAACGACGGGTTGCCCACGCCGGCCCGTAACTCCCGCAGCTGTTCGGCGAACTTCGCGGTGGCGGCACGCTGGTCTTCCATCCAACCCCCATGTCCGGACGTCTTCGTCAGGCGCTGTCAGAGCGTGTTAGAGGGTACCGAATACGGTTAGTCGACCATCAATGCGATCAGAGGTGAGCTATACGACAAAGGGTGGCCGCTCCAGCGGAGCGGCCACCCGGTTCAGGTTTGGTCAGTCTGGGATCAATCGCAGTAGCGGAAGGGGCTCTTGTAGACGTTGAGCTGGCCGTTCACCGTGACTTCGCCACCGAACGACACGCATTCGTTCCGGGCCGACAGGTAGATCGGGCCGGCGTAGTACGCGTAGTTGCCGGGGTCGACCTTGACGTCGTCACGGGTCTCGAGGACCGCTGAGACGTGCGTCTTGGTGCCGAGGTTCTTCTGCTTCAGGCTCACCACGCAGTTCTTGCCGTTGCCGCTGTTGTAGAGCAGGTAGATGTACGCCCGACCGTCGTCCTTGAAGTAGTCGACGATGCCGTACCCGGACCCGCAGAGCGCGGATGCCGAGTACGGGTTGACGTCGGCGGCGGATGCCGGGGCGGGGTGGGCGACGATCGCGGTGACGCCGGCGACGAGCGCTGTGGCGAGCCTGGTCTTCAACATTTCTCCTCCGGTGTGAGCGTTACGGGAACGCTCGGCCACTGTGGGAGAACGGACGTGCTGTTCGGTACCCCGTCAACCGTGTCAGATCGGTCTGACAGGCGATGCGCTCGGCAAACTTCGGGTGTAACGAATCCGGGGTGACGAGGTCGCTGACAACATCAGGCCGCTCGGGAACTCTGCAGGGCAGACCCTAGATGTCCTGGGTCCACACGCCTTGGACGTGCTCGGTGGGCGCGAGCCAGAGGTGTGGCTGGGCGAGGCTGCCGGTGTCCCACGGGAGACCGCCGTTCCGGTCCGGCCAGACGACCTCGAGGAACGGGATGGGTGGATGCCGGTAAAACCAGATGGCTTGGCCGAAGAAGGCCCGATACCAGGTCGGCTCGACGGCCCTCAGGTACAACGGGTAGCCGTTGACGACATCATCATGGGACTGACCGTCGGCAAGTCCGTCCCGTTTTGCGAGGATGTTCAGGCAGGACTGCATGACGCGCAGGTCGAGTCCGAACATCGCCAGCTCCGGCCCGCCCCGGCTGTGCCATCGGCCGATCGTGTACGACCAGCCCGGCCCCTGCTCATCGGCAGCGACGCCGGTGACGCTCCACTCGAACTTTTGCACATTGCCGATCACGTCCTGGTCGGTCGCTTCGTAGTCCTGGCGATCGCCGTAGTCGTGACAGATGACGCAGCGGCAGATCCGCGAAGCCTCGAACACCTGCCGAGCGTATTCGATCACGGTCGTACGTCTGTCAGCGACGTGCTTTGCGTAGGGGTGGGTGGCGGGTTCTGCCGGGCCGTTGGTTTTGACCACCGAGATGGGCTTTGGACTGCGGAAACACGTGCTTTGGGGTATCCCGGTGGGCTTCAAGGTCGCACGCCGGTACTCTGTCTGCTGCGGGCTGCTAGCTCAATGGCAGAGCTGTGGACTTTTAATCCATAGGTTCAGGGTTCGAGTCCCTGGCGGCCCACTGTTTTGACTGGTCAGCATCGGGTTTTCGGTGCTGACCAGTTCTGTGTCCGGGGCGGCACGGCAGCTCGCGTTCGGGAGGTGCTGTGCGGGTCGGCTCTGTTTCAGTCCAGGGCCAGCATCCATTCCAGGCCCTGACGGGCGGTGTCGATGCCCGGCTCGCGGGACTGGGCGGTGAAGACGAGCATGCGGCCACCCTGGCGCGGGAGTAGATAGTGACCCTGCCACCACTGTTCGCCCTCGTGCTCGTATGCCAGCTCGATGACCTGCACGTCATTGCGCATCGTGCGGCGCTCGACGACCGTCTGGCCCGCGGCGATCAGTGTCTCCGGGTCGACGGCATGGGCCGAGCCCTGCACGGAGATCGACGCGTCATGCTCGCCGACCAGGCAGTACGGCGTCGGGCGCCGCGTCGGAACGCGCGAACGTGTACGGCCAATACGGCACCAGCACCACGCCGTATCCGGCGAGGCGGGCCATGACGTGTCCCATGCACGCGCACTGTAGTCAGAGCAGCCCAGCGCTGGTGCACGAGCCCTGCGGATCCACGCGAAGCGAGTTCCGGTGGCGGAGATCGCCGGGTTTCGGCACCGGCGAGGAGATCGTGTAGAGGTTTCGTGTACGGCCTTCCGTGGGGCGCGACGGCGAGTGCAAGGTCCTCGCCATGGACTTCCAGTGGGATCCGGTCGATCAACCGACCGAGCCGTCCGCGACGGCGGCGTGGAGCGGGCGCGGCCTGCTGCAGGCCGTCCTGAGTTGTGCCGGTTGGCTGCTGCTCATTCCCGTCTGGTGGCTGGCTGAGACGCCTCTGCTCGTCGGTTCGTTCGTCGGCTGGGGGATCTCGTGGGTGGCTCTGTCGTTCGCCGTACTCGTCTCGATCGCGGCGATCCTGATCGCCTGTGTACGCCGTTCCTTCGGAGTCGCCGTGGTGAGCTTGAGCCTGGCCGTTGCCGCCTTCGTCATCGTCTCGCGGCACGATTCACCGGCCTACTCCGTCGACTATCGGTATCGGCTGCATCGGGCTGCGCTCGCCGAACTGGCCCAGGACTACCGGGCCGGTCGCTTGGACGGCGGGCTGCCGGCCGTGCCGGCCGACCTGCGCTCCCTGTGCCCGTCCGGGTTCGCGTACGCCAGTCCGACCGAATTGTTCGTGCAGCTATGGGAGAACTGGCGACACGAGTCGGGCACGGGTCTCGCGTACTTCGCCGACCCGCCCACCGAAAAGTCGGTCGTCAACACCGCCGATGGCGACCAGGGGTATCCGCGACGAGAGGTGGGCGACGGTTGGTGGTGGGTGGAGTGAAGCCCATGTTGATCTCATCCGGGACGGCGTGAGACGGACAGGTCGGAAATTTCGGGCTCACCTTTGGGGTGTATTCGCTTGGGGTGTCGGCCTGCGCGTGCCAGGGTCGGAGGCGGGCCGCCAACGGGCGGGCCTACAGATCGGAGAAATGTCTTGTCGGTTTACGACCCTGGGCAGCTTCTGGCCGGCTACCGGTCGATGAGCATGCTGGCCGGCCTCGTCGAGCGAGGTGGCCGCCCGGCCGCGGTGAGCCCGACGGTTCCGCTGTGGGCCGGTGAGAAGCAGTACGGCTGGTTCCCGGTCGACGTCGTCGGAGGCGACCGGCGGCTCGCCGTGGTCACCAACCGTCGCCTGCTGCTGGGCGACGAGTCGTTCGCGCTGCGGACGGTGACCGGACTGCGGCCGCGGCCCGACGAGTGGGCGCTCGCGCTCGACGTTCGCGGGCACGGAACGATGGAGGTCATCGGGCCGTGGGTGCCATGGCTCGGTGTGGTGCTCTGTGCCGAGATCTACGGTGCCGCCTGGCCGCCGGGATACGCACGGATGATTCCGGCGCCGCGACGGGCGAAGCGGCTGGTGACGATTCAGTAGACCCAGACCCGCGTTTTCAGGGGAATGGCGTCGTTCTTCCACAACCAGTTCATCGCGGCGACCGAGACCCGGGCACAACCGTGTGACGCCGGGTAGGGCGGAACGCTCGGGGCGCCGTGCACCGCGATGCCGCCGTTGAAGTATTTGGGACGCCACAACAGGCCCAGCGGGGCGTTGCGCCAGCCGTCGATCTGCCGGCCCACCTTGAACCTCCCGCGCGGAGTGTCGGCCCGGTAGGTCTGGCCCTCCTGCTCGTAATACTCGTTCGAGCCGGTCGACGTGTTGAAGGTCTGGGTGACCCGACCGTCGGTGACCAGGAGCAGCAGCTGTCGTTTCAGATCGATCTCAACCAATGTCCCGGTGGTTGAGCGCGCCTCCGGGCGTACCCCCTCGGTCAAGGCTTTCTGGGTTTTGGGTCCGACCGTGCCGTCGCGGTTGATGCCCGCCGCTTTCTGCACCGCGTAGACCGCCTGCTGGGTGGTCGACCCGAATCTGCCGTCCGCCTTGCCGTTCCAATAACCCAGCTCGGTGAGGCGTTGCTGCAGCGCCAGGACGTCAGCCCCCTTGAGGCCGGTCTTCAGTTTCCGTTTCGGCTCCGGCATGGCCGGCACCGAAGAAACGGTGGGCGCGGGAGCCGGCTGCGACGGCGATCCGGTGGCCGCGGCAGGCGACGACGATGACGGTACGGCCGGAGGCGGCCCCTCCGCAGTCGTTGTCTCCGAATCGCAACCCGCGGCGAGGGACAGCGCCGCCGCGGCCGCGATCGTGATCGCCAGAGCTCTTCGCACAGGTGAAGTCTAGAGACTCATTCACAACCGTCCACCGATGAACGGCAATCGTCCACTCGCGCGGGTGGCGTTCCGGGCGCACAGGAAAAAGAGCCGAGTAGGCTTTGTTTATGTCATGGAAGGCCAGCGCGCGGCACGGCGTACGGGAGGCGCCCGGTGGATTCGCGCTCGTGCAGGAGTTGCTGAACACTCGACCGGCGATGTCCTATGCGCCTGACCTGCTGGCCAGCGTCGAGGACGCCCAGTGGTGGGTGACCGATGCGCTGGGCCTGTGGTCGCACGTGTCGGGGCTGCCGGGCCCGACTCTGCTGCTCTCCGTCGCCGATCTGCGGTCGATGCGCCGACTGCGCACCGCTTTCGAGCATGTGGTGACGGCCGGGGCGAGCCCCGAGGTGGATGAGGCTCTGCTGCCACCGGCCGACGTGCAGGTGAGCCTGGTGCCGGACGGGACGGGCTGGGTGCGGGTGGTGCCGACCGGCCGGGGCGTGCGGTGGCTGGCGTCGGCGCTGTGGGCGGAGGCGCTGCTGGCCCAGCAGGCGGGGATGTGGCCGCGGCTGAAACTGTGCAACAACCAGGCGTGCCGGGCCGCCTTCTTCGACACCTCGCGGAACAACAGCGGCGTCTGGCACGACGTCAGCACTTGCGGCAACACGGCCAACCTGCGCGCTTTCCGGGAGCGGCGCCGGATGCTCGGCCACGAACATCAGTGATGCTCCCGGTCTTTCCGGTGACCCGGCGGGAACTCGGGCGGTCTCCTCGGCGACTATCAGGACATGGCATGTGAGCGGTGGCGCGAGATGCTGTCCGCGCAGCTGGACGGCGAGGACGACCCGGCGATGCGCCCGATGGTGGACGAGCACCTGGCCGGGTGCGCGGGCTGCCGGGACTGGCTGGACCGGGCGGCGGTGGTCAACCGGCTGACCCGGACGGCCCCGGTGCCCGAGGTGCCGGACCTGACGGCCGCGATCCTGGCCGCGCTGCCGGAGCAGCCGCCCGCGCGGCGTCGCCGGCTGCCACGAGTGCCGGTGGCGGCCGTGCTCTACGTGGCCCTGGCTCTGGTCGGTGCGGTGCAGCTGATCCTCGGGCTGACCCAGGTCGGCGGCGGGGCGACCGTGGACCACGCGCACAACGGGCTGGGCGCCACACAGGGGCACCTCTGGCACGAGTCGGCGGCGTGGAACGTGGCGGTCGGTGCCGGTTATCTCTTCATCGCGCTGCGGCGGACCCGGCCGACGGGTCTGGTGCCGATGCTCACCGCATTCGTCGGGATGTTGCTGCTGATCTCGGTCACCGACCTGACCGGTGGTCGCGTGGACGTCGGTCGGCTGGTCGGTCACGGGTTTGTGATCGCCGGATATCTGCTGGTGGTGGCGCTCTCTCGCGGGGTCGGCGGCGGAGAGGTGCGGCCGCCCGGCTCCCGGATGGGGATCGGGTGGCGGGCCCGTTTCGACACCGAGACGCGCGAGGATGCCCCGCGGCCGGGGTTGCGGCTGCTGCCACCGCCGCGCGGCCCGCTGACCGCGCAGCACACGGACGATCACCGGGCGGCTTAACGCTCGGCCGGGCGGACGGACAGCTCGCGCCACTCGTCGGGGCCGGAGAGCAGGGCGCGGACCATGTCGAGAGCCGCGTCCTCGCTGTCGTACTCGAAGAAGTGCGAAACCCCGTCCGAGCCGCCGGCGCGCTGCTCGACATACCACTGATCGCCGCTGGTGCGTAAGTAGACGTCCTTGCGGGCCAGCCGCCCCCACTTGCTGTTCCACCAGTGCTTACGCTGCTCCATCCCGGCACTGTATCGAACATTTGTTCGAACAGTGCCGGGAGGGTGGATCTTTTCGATTATCAGCGGGGCTGGTCGGGGTGGGACCGCTTGAGGACCTCGTCGAGGGCGCTGTTGGGGACCTGGTTGCCCTGGCCACGCAGCAGTGCATCGCGGATCTCGGTGAGCAGCTTGACCTCTTCGCTGGGCGCCTTCGGCGGCGGCTCCTCACCACGACGACGACGCTCGGCCAGCTTGTTGAGCGGCATGACGACGAGGAAGTAGAGGACCGCGGCGGTCAGCAGGAAGGTGATGAGGGTGTTGATGAACGCGGCGTAGGTGAAGACCACACCCTCGGCCGGCTTCCACTCGCCCTTGAGTTCTCCGGTGCCGCCGGAGATCCACTTGATCAGCGGCTCCAGGAACGACTTGGTGAAGCTGGCGACGAGCGCGGTGAACGCGGTACCGATGACGACGCCGACCGCGAGGTCGACGACGTTGCCGCGCATGATGAAGTCTTTGAAGCCTTGGAACATCTTGCCCATGGGCACACTCCTGGGGGCCGGGTTTCAATTCGGCGACGGGGTGCCCGTCACCGGTCGACGACAAACTACGCCGACCGGTGCCTCAGTCGAGGGCAGGCTCGTCGGCGGCGACCGCTTCGTCGACCGTGGGGTAGGTGTGCAGCACCTCGACGAGGCCACTCACCTCGAGGATGCGGAGCACCCCGCGCTGCGGCGCGGCCAGTCGGACGGTGCCGCCGGCATCGTCGGTGCTGTTTTTCGCCCGGACGAAGACCGAGAGACCGGTCGAGTCGCAGAAGGACACCTCAGCGAGGTCGAATACCAAGCGGGTCCGGCCCTTCTCCAGCAGGTCACTGATCTGATCCTGCAGCTGGGGGGCGGTTGCCATGTCGAGCTCGCCAGCGACCGACACGACCACCATGTCGTCACGCTGTTCCGTTTGTACCGTCAGGGACATTCGCCGACCTCCAGTTATTGCTGAACGGTACTCCACGTACCCGGTGACGCGCAGAACGGGACGCGCCTTTGGCTCTCGGTCCGTTACTTGGCTTACAGCAACTATTGGACACCCTGATGGTAAAGTCCGGCCGTTGCGCTGGATCGCTGTAGTTGGGGGAGGCACTGATGCCGCTCAGTCCGGACGAGGCGAGGCGCTTCGCCGAACTGCTGGAGGGGCGGTCCGAGCAGCTGGCGGCCCGCTGGACCGAGTTGGTCGCCGCCGGCCTGCGGGGCCGGTTGAGCAGCGCCGAGCTGCGCCGACAGACCAACGACCTGCAGCGCGGATTCCAGCAGGCGTTCGCCGGTGGGGCCGCCGATCTGAGTCAGGAGGCGAGCGCCGAGCTGCGCGCTCAGCTCAACGAGCTCTCCAGCAACCGAGCCCGGCAGGGGTTCAGCGCCACCGAGACGGCGGTCAGCGTCTACGCGCTCAAGGACGCGACGCTCGAGGTGCTCGGCGACCAGAGTGACGCCGCCACCCTGCGCGACTACGTGGCCTTCTCCGGTTTCGTCGACCAGGCCGCGCTCTTCACCTTCGACAGCTACGTGCGGGTCCGTGAGTCGATCATCGCGGACCAGGCGGAGCAGCTGCTCGAGCTCTCCACACCGGTGGTGAAACTGTGGGAGGGCGTCGTCGCGGTGCCTCTGGTCGGCACCCTCGACTCGGCGCGGGCCCAGGTGGTGATGGAGCGCCTGCTGCAGACTCTGGTGGACACCGGTTCGCCGTACGCGATCATCGACATCACCGGTGTGCCGGCGGTCGACACCCAGGTCGCCCAGCACGTTCTCAAGACCGTGGTGGCGGCCCGTCTGATGGGCGCCGACTGCATCATCTCCGGCATCCGTCCGCAGATCGCACAGACCATCGTCGCCCTCGGCATCGAGTTCGGCGACATCGCGACCAAGGCCTCGCTCGCCGACGCCCTGCGCTACGTGATCAGCCAGAACAAGCGGTCGGGACGCTGACATGGAGCGGGTCCCGGTCCTGAAGATCGGCGACATCCTGCTGGTCTCCATCCAGATCGACATGGAGGACCAGGTCGCCCTGCAACTGCAGGAGGACCTCGCCGAGCGGATCGTCGCGACGGGCGTGCACGGTGTGATCATCGACATCAGCGCGCTCGACATCGTCGACTCGTTCGTCGGCCGTACCCTCGCGACCATCGCCTCGGTCTCCCGGGTCCTGGACGCCGAGACCGTGGTCGTCGGCATGCGCCCGGCAGTGGCGATCACGCTGGTCGAGCTCGGGCTGTCGCTGCCCGGCATCCGGACCGCTCTCAACGTCGAGCTGGGCATCGAGATGCTCGGCAGCCGTCCCGACGACGACGAGCTGTTCGACGACGAGGACGAGTCCGGCGCGGCAGCGGTAACCACGCCGTGAACGACGAGAGCCAGCGCCTTCCGGTCGTGACCGACCAGGACGTCGTCCGGGTTCGGCAGCTGGTGCGTACCGTCGCCGTGGCGGTGAAGTTGTCCCTGGTGGATCAGACGAAACTCGTCACCGCCGCGAGCGAGTTGGCCCGCAACACACTGGTCTACGGTGGTGGCGGCGAGGTCGAGGTGACCCGCGTCCACAACGAACGGCGAGCCGGTATCCAGATCGTGTTCGCCGATCAGGGGCCCGGTATCGCCGATCTCGACCTGGCCCTCACCGATGGTTACACCACCGGTGGCGGGCTGGGCCTCGGTCTCAGTGGTGCACGTCGCCTGGTCGACGAGTTCAAGATCGATACTGAGCCGGGTAAGGGCACGACCATTACGATCGTCAAGTGGTGCCGATGAGCGGAGGCGCGGTGGCGTCCCTACCCGAAGGACTCCTGGACGGAGGGGTCTGGTTTCGGGTGGAGGAGCCGGGGACGGCCTCGGCCGTGCGCCGGGCCGCCGAACGCCTGGCCGCCAGCCTCGACATGCCCGAGCAGCGCGTCGCGGACCTCTCCATCGTCGCCGCCGAAGCGGCCGGCAACCTGGTCAAACATGCGGCCCAGGGCACGATTCTGGTGCGCGTGGTCCGGGCCGCCGACCAGGCCGGGGTCGAGTTGATCGCGATCGACAGCGGGCCCGGTATGGCCGACGTCCAGCTCTCCATCGGCGACGGGCATTCCACCGCGGGCACGCTCGGCATCGGGCTCGGCGCCATCCTGCGTCAGGCCAGCCGATGGGATCTGCACTCGGTTCCCGGCAAGGGGACCGTGCTGAGCGTGCAGGTGTGGCCGGACGCGCTTCCCGATTCGGGCTGGGCGGCCGGGCTGACCAGGCCGCTGACCGGGGAGACGGTCAGTGGGGACGCCTTCGCGATCCGCGAGATCGACGGGCGCCGGCAGCTTCTGCTCAGTGACGGGCTCGGGCACGGTGGCCTGGCCGCGGCCGCGTCGCACGAGGCGGTGCGCGTGTTCCTGCGGGCGCCGGCCGTGCCGCCGGCACAGGTGGTGGAGGCGCTGCACCGTACCCTCGGGCACACCCGAGGCGCCGCTCTCGCCGTCGCCGAACCGGATCCGTCGGCCGGGGTGGTCCGTTATGCCGGTCTCGGCAATATCTCCGGCACCGTCCTCGCGCCGGACGGCAGCCGGCGAGGCATGGTCTCCATGCCGGGCATCGCCGGGCATCAACGACGACAGATCCGGGAGTACGACTACCCGCTCGCCCCCGGCGCGATCCTGGTGATGCACACCGACGGCCTGGTCGAGCGCTGGAACCTCAGCGAGTATCCAGGACTGATCACCCGCACCCCCGAGGTGATCGCGGGCACCCTGCTGCGAGACGCCGGAACCCGCCGGGACGACGCGGGCGTGCTGGTGGCGCGGTTCTCATGACCGGCGAGCCGCTGATGCGCATGCGCCTGCGGGTCGAGCATGACATCTTCGTGGTGCGGCAACTCGGGCGGGAGGTGGCCCAGAGGGTCGGCCTGGAATCCCAGGACCAGACCCGGGTGGCGACCGCGCTCAGCGAGATCGGCCGGGTGCTGCTCGCAGCCGGACACACCGACGTCACGTTCACCGTTGAAACGATCGGGGTACCTACCCTCCACGTAGCCATGGCGCACCCCGGAACCGGGGACACGGCCCGGCTCGCTGAACATTTGCAGCAGGTCGGCCGCCTGGTCGACACGATGGAGGTCGACGATGGTGGGACGGGCACAGTGGTCCGGATGGCGCGGCGCCTGCCGCTCGGCGCCCCCCTGCTGACCCCCGACCGGATGGAGGAGATCCGCGCCGGACTGGCCCGCCATGTGCCCGGCACCCCGCTCGATGAGCTGGCGGTGCAGAATCAGCAGCTCATCGCCGCCCTCGACGAGGTGCGCGCCCAGCGTGACGACCTGGCCCGGCTCAACGCCGAGCTGGAGGAGACCAACCGCGGTGTGATGGCCCTCTACAACCAGCTCTCCCAGGAGCTGGAGGAGACCAATCGTGGCGTGGTCGCCCTCTACGCCGAGCTCGACGAGAAATCGGAGCAGCTCGCCGCGGCCAGCGAGGCCAAGAGCCGTTTCCTGGCCAACGTCAGCCACGAACTGCGCGCCCCGGTCACCGCGATCATCGGCCTCGGACGCCTGCTCACCGACTCCGGCTCCGACGAACTCACCACCGAGCAGCGCCGCCAGGTCGACCTGATCCGCGGTTCCGCCACCGACCTGCTGACGCTGGTCAACGGCCTGCTCGACCTGGCCAAGGCGGAGGCCGGCCGGATCGAGCCGAACTGGTCGGAGGTGGATCTGAAAGCGGTCTTCGGTCAGTTGCGCGGCACTCTGCGCCCGCTCGCCACCCGGCCCGAGGTCGACTTCGCGGTCGACGAGCCGGGGGTGCCCACCTTGCGCTCCGACGAGGTGCTGCTCGCCCAGGTGCTGCGCAACCTCCTCACGAACGCGCTCAAGTTCACCGAGGCCGGCTCGGTGCGGCTCAGCGTGCGTCGGACCGACGGCGACGCCGAGTTCGTCGTCGCCGACACCGGCTATGGCATACCTCCCGAGCTGCAGGAACGCATTTTCGAGGAGTTTTATCAGGTGCCCGGCAGCCGGCCGGTCAGCGGCAAGGGCACCGGCCTCGGCCTGCCGTATGCCCGGCGGCTCGCCGGAATCCTCGGTGGCGCCCTGCGGGTCGACTCCACCCCCGGTGAGGGCAGCACCTTCACCCTACGGCTCCCCCTGAAGTCATGATGTCGGCCACCGTCCTCGTCGTCGACGACAGCCCGACCAAGCGATATCTCCTGGTCAGCTGGCTGAGCCGAGCCGGTTTCACAGTGCTTGAGGCGGAGACCGGCGGCGCGGCCCTCGCCCGGCTCCTGGAAGCCGAGGTCGACCTGGTCGTGCTCGACGTGAAACTGCCCGACATGAGCGGATTCGACGTCTGCGAGACGATCAAGAGCGATTCGCGGTACGGCGTACTCCCGGTGATCCACGTGTCCGCGCACGCCGTCGACGTCGGTGACCGCACCCAGGGACTGAACCGCGGTGCCGACGCCTACCTCGTCGAGCCGATCGAACCGGACGAACTGATCGCCACCGCCCAGGCCGTCCTCCGCTACTACCGCGCCCGGCAGCGCGCCGAACTGCTCGCCCAACGGATGGTGCGGCTGGCCGAGGCCACCCTGGCGATCAACTCGGCGTCCACGCTGCCGACCCTGCTCTCAGCCGCGGCCGAGGGTGCCGCCGACATCTTCGGCGGGCCGGTCGTGGTGGTCGCCGAGACCTTCGATGGGGAGAGCCTGGCCGCGTCGGGCAGCCCTCCGACGGTGCGCCGGTGGGCGGTCCCGAGGCATCAGGTCGCGGTCGGGTCGCTGGTGCGCAGTGACGAGCCGGCCGACTGGGACGTCGTCGGCTGGCCGGAGGGGGAGACCGTCGCGGTCGCCGCGGCCCGACTGCGCGCCGACCGCCCGCCGGTCTACGTCGCCGTGCCCGGCAGCTCACAGACCCCCGGCTTCCCGGTGCTCCGGCAGCTCTCCCAGGCGGTCGCCGCAGCCGTGGAGGCACAGCGATCCTTCGACGAGGAGCACCGGATCGCGGTCACCCTCCAGCGCAGCCTGCTCCAGTCGCGCCTGCCCGAGGTGTCCGGCGTCGATCTGGGCGTCCTCTACGAGCCGGCCAGCGCACAGACCGAGGTCGGCGGCGACTTCTACGAACTCACGGTGCTCGAGGACCGGCTCCTCGTCGCGATCGGCGACGTGGCCGGGCACTCGCTGCACGCCGCCACGGTGATGGCCGAGATCAGGCACGCCGTCCGCGCATACGCCGTCGAGGGGCACTCGCCGGCGGCGGTGCTGGAACTGGTCAACCGATTCATGCGGACCGTGCTGCCGGCCGAGTCGGCCACCCTCTGCCTGCTCACTCTGGAACCCTCGACCGGCCGGATCCGGATGGCCAGCGCCGGGCATCTGCCGCCACTCGTCCACGTCGGCGGTGACGTGCAGTATCTTCAGCCGCGCGGGGCGCTGCTCGGCATCACCGCACCCCGGCGGGCCGAGATCGAATACATCCTGCCGCCCGGCGGCACCCTGGTGCTTTACACCGACGGCCTGATCGAGCGTCGGGACGCCGACCTCGACCAGGGACTGAGCGCCCTCGCAGCCGGCGCGGCCCTGGTCGAGGACGACCTCGACGCGTTCTGCCGGCGTCTGCACAGCCAGCTGGCCGGAGCCCGGGAACAGGCCGACGACATCGCCGTCGTCGCGCTGCGGCGCTCGCTCTGACATCACTTCCTCCTCGCCGTGGTGGCTTGACGGCGGCTATTCACTGAGTGAATAGTAGCGCCCATGTCCACGGCGCATGTCCTTCTGGGGTTGCTCGCCGGCGGTCCGCGACACGGCTACGACCTCAAGCGGGCACACGACGAGCGACTGCCACAGGCCAAACCATTGGCGTACGGCCAGGTCTACTCCACGCTCGGGCGGTTGGAGCGCGACGGGTTCGTCGAGCAGTCCGGTCAGGAGCAGGAGGGAGGCCCGGAGCGGACGGCGTATACGTTGACCGGTTCCGGCCGGGACCGGCTCACCCGGTGGCTGACCGAGATCGAGCCGCCCGCGCCGTATGTGACGAGCACCCTCTTCGCCAAGGTGGTGGTCGCCCTGCTCGCCGCCGACGCCGACCGCGCCCGGGAGTACCTCACCGCCCAACGGCTCGCCCACATGACCCGGCTGCGTGAGTTGACCGCGGTCAAGACCGCCCCGGGCGCCACTGTCGGCGACGTCGTCGCCGCCGACTACGCCATCGGCCACCTCGACGCCGACCTGCGCTGGTTGCAGACCACGCTGGCCCGTGTCGCCGACCTGCAGAAGGAAGTGACCGCGTGACCACTCCGCTGTTGACCGGCACTGGAATCACCAAGGACTACGGCGCCACTCCGGCGCTGCGCGGGGTCGACCTGAGCGTCGCCGAGGGCGAGATCGTGGCGGTCACCGGCCCGAGCGGCTGCGGCAAGTCCACACTTCTGCACTGCCTGGCCGGGATCCTCCGCGCCGATCGGGGTTCGGTGGTCTTCCGCGAGCAGAACATCGGGTTGTGGTCCGAGGCGGCCCGGTCCCGCCTACGGCGTACCGATTTCGGGGTGCTGTTCCAGTTCGGGCAGATGGTGCCCGAGTTGACCGCCGCGGAGAACGTCGCCCTGCCGTTGCTTCTCGCCGGTTCGGGGCGGCGAGAAGCGCGGGAGTCGGCGCTCGCCTGGCTCGACCGGTTCGGTGTCGCCGACGTCGCCGACCAGATGCCCGGCGCGATGTCCGGCGGGCAGCAGCAGCGATGCGCGGTGGCCCGGGCCATGGTGACCAGACCCCGGGTGCTCTTCGCCGACGAGCCCACCGGCGCGCTCGACCAGCTCAACGGCGAGCAGGTGATGCTGGCGATCGTGCGGGCGGTCCGGGAGGAGGGCACGGCGGTCGTTCTCGTCACCCACGAGGCGCCTGTCGCGGCGTATGCGGACCGGGAGGTCGTGCTGCGGGACGGCGCCGTCGACCCGACCGGCCTCGGCGTGGGTGCGCCGTGAGAGCAGCCACCCTGTTCCGGCTCAGCACGGCCGGCACCCGGACCGACACGTTGCGGACCGTGCTCACGGCGACGAGCGCGGCCCTCGCCTCCACGACTCTGCTCGCCGCGGCCACGGTGGCCGCCATCCGGGGCGGCGAACTGGCGGAACAACCGGACGGAACCACCTGGCTCACTCCCGGCGCCGAGCACTACACCAGCCCGCTGTTGCGGGAACCCGGCCTGCGGCCCGGCGTGATCTTCGGGCTGCTGCTG
Organism: Actinoplanes sichuanensis; assembly: GCF_033097365.1. NCBI lineage: Bacteria > Bacillati > Actinomycetota > Actinomycetes > Micromonosporales > Micromonosporaceae > Actinoplanes > Actinoplanes sichuanensis. The sequence goes on along the minus strand of NZ_AP028461.1, from coordinate 9,303,541 downwards.
CTCACCCTGCCGGTGCTGGCCCTGGCCGGGCAGTGCATCCGGCTCGGCGCGCCGGCCCGGGACCGGCGGCTGGCCGCCATCCGGCTCGCCGGCGCCACACCGGCGCAGGCCGTCCTCATCGCCGTCGCCGAGACGGTCGTGGCCGGCATCCTCGGTTCGGTGGCCGGATTCGGCATCTTCGTGGGGGTCCGGCGGATTCTGCACGATCCCGGTCCGGACGGGGCACTGACGCTGCCCACCGATGTCTTCCCCGCCCCGGTGCCGCTGATCGTGGCCATCGCGGTGGTGCCGGTGATGGCCGGCCTGATCGGGCTGGTCCTGATGCGCGGGGTGGCGGTCACCCCGCTCGGCGTGGTGCGCCGCCACCGGAAGAACGGCCCCCGCCCCTGGCCCGGGCTCGCCATCGGCATCGGGTTCGTGCTCTTCAACGTGCCCGTCTGGCTTTCCGAGCGAATGGTGCTGTCCGGTTACGTCTTCGGCGCGTTGATGCTGGTCGGCACGCTGCTGGTGATGGTCGGCGTGGTCGTCGGAACCGGATGGATCTCCTACACGGCCGGGTGGCTGCTGCACCGGTTCGGGCACGGGCCGGTCACCCTGCTGGCCGGGCGGCGGATGATGGCCGATCCGTGGAACGGCAGCCGCACCCTGGCCGCACTCCTCGGCGCGACGGTGATCGGCGGGGCGGCCATGGGATACCACGCTCTCTTCGTTACCCAGGGCTTGGCCGAGGATCGGTTCAACGCGCTGATCGGGATGCCGGTCGATCCCGAGCATGCCGCCTTCTATGTCAACAGCGCCCAGCTGGTGCTGGTCGCGGTCGGTGTCGGCGTGGCCGTCTCGGCGGCGGGCCTGCTGGTGGCACTGGCCGAGAGCGTGGTGTCCCGGCGGCGCACCTACGCGGCACTGACCGCGTCCGGCACGCCCGGCCGGGTCCTCTCGGGGACGCTGCTGTGGCAGACGCTGGCACCGCTCGTCCCGGCGCTCGGGCTCGCCATCACCGCCGGACTCGTCCTGGTCCGGTCGGTTTATGACGAGGTCACGGTCGGTGGCGGGATCATCGAGGCGTGCATCGATCCGGCGGCGGACGCGGAGACCTGCGTGCGGACCACCACGTCCGACCCGGTCGTGACCCTGCCCGTGCCGGTGCCGTGGGGCCAGCTGGTGCTGCTCGGCGGCGGGACCGTCCTGGCCATGCTGGTGGTGGCCGGGATCGGCATGCTTGTGCTCCGTAGCAGTACCGATCTGGAGGAGATCCGCACGGTGTAAGCCGGTGTTCGGATACAGCCCGGAGGCCGGCGTCGCGGTCCGGTGTTCCGCCTGCGTCGCCTCGTAGGTCCGGGACGGGATGGATTCGGCGGGACGGCCTGGCCGTACCCCCTGGTCGGTTTGCAAAGAACCGGCGGACCGGGACGCCGCGGCAACCGCTGGTGCGGATGCCGCGGCGGCGGTCGGCGTCAGGCGAGCTGGAGGACGTCCAGGATCCAGGCGATGTTGAAGGCCTCTTCCTTCCAGGCGTCGTAGCGGCCGCTCGGGCCGGCGTGACCCGCGCCCATCTCGGTCTTGAGAAGATAGCGGCCCTCGGGGGTCACGGAACGTAGCCGAGCGATCCACTTGGCCGGTTCGTGATAGAGGACGCGGGTGTCGTTCAGGCTGGTCACCGCGAGGATCCGGGGGTACGCCTGCTTGGTCACGTTCTCATACGGGCTGTAGGCCTTCATGTAGGCGTAGATCTCGGCCGACTCGATCGGATTGCCCCACTCCTCCCACTCGGTGACCGTCAGCGGGAGGGACGGGTCGAGGATCGAGGTGAGCGGGTCGACGAAGGGGACCTCGGCGAGGATGCCGGCGAACGCCTCCGGGGCGATGTTGGCGATCGCGCCCATGAGCAGGCCACCGGCTGAGCCGCCGCGGGCCACCAGACGGTCGGCGGAGGTCCAGCGGCTGCGGACCAGGGCCTCGGCGGCCGCCACGAAGTCGGTGAAGGTGTTGCGCTTGGCGAGCATTTTGCCCTGCTCATACCACTGCCGGCCCATTTCGCCGCCACCGCGGACGTGCGCGATCGCGAAGACGACACCGCGGTCGAGCAGGGAGAGGCGGGCGATCGAGAAGTACGGGTCGATCGAGTGCTCGTAGGACCCGTAGCCGTAGAGCAGGGCCGGGGCCGAACCGTCCCGCGGCACACCCTTGCGCGTCACGATCGAGATCGGCACACGGGTGCCGTCGGGGGCCGTCGCCCACTCGCGGAACTGCTCGTAGTCGTCCGCCTGGTAGCCGCCGAGCACCGGCTTCTGCTTACGCAGCGTCATCGAGCGGGTGATCAGATCGACGTCGAAGATCGAGTCTGGCGTGATCATCGAGGTGTAGGAGATCCGGACGGAACTCGTCTCGTACTCCGGGTTGCCGGCCAGGCCCACGCTGTACAGCGGCTCGGGGAACTCCATGTCGTAGGAGGCCGTGCTGCCGTCGGCGATCACCCGCAGGCCGGTCAGACCGTCCCGCCGCAGCGAGATGACCAGGTGCCGGGAGAACGCGTCGACCGACTCGAGGCGGGTGCCGGGCTGGTGCGGGATCATCTCGATCCACTCGCCCGGATTGTCCACCGAGGTCCAGGCCAGCGCGAAGTCCTCGGCATCCCGGTTGTGCAGGATCAGGAAACGGTGGCCGTGGTGCTCGATCGAATACTCGACACCCTGCCGACGCTCGGTGATCAGGGCGGGCTCGGCATCTGGAATGTCGGCCGGGATCACCCGTACCTCAGAAGTGATCTTGCTCTGCGTGTCGATGACGATGAACTTCTCACTGCGCGTGAGGTCGACGCCCACCCAGAACCGCTCGTCCGGCTCCTCGTAGATCAACGTGTCCTCGGTGCTGCCGACCGTGTGACGCCACACCCGGTACGGCCGCCACGCCTCGTCCACCGTGATGTAGAACAGCGTGCTCCCGTCGGCCGACCAGGCGCTGCCGTAGAAGACGTCGGTCACCTCGTCGGCCAGGACCTCGCCGGTCACCAGATTCTTCACCCGCAGGGTGAAGCGCTCGTCGCCGTCGAAGTCGGTCGAGTAGGCCAGCCAGTTGCCGTCCGGGCTCACGTCGAAGGTGCCGAGCGCGAAGAAGTCCTTACCCTCGGCCAGCTCGTTGCCGTCGAGAAGGATCTCCTCACCGGGTTTCTCGGCGTCCATCGGCGGGGCCGTCTCGCCCGGGCGCACCGGCACCCGACAGGAGATCCCGTACTGCTTGCCCTCCTCGGTGCGGGTGTAATACCAGAACCCGCCCTTACGGCTCGGAACCGACAGGTCGGTCTCCTGTGTGCGGCCCTTGATCTCCTGGAAGACTGTCTCCCGGAGACCGGCCAGGTGCGCGGTCGCCTGCTCTGTCCAGGCGTTCTCCGCCTCCAGGTGAGCGATGGTCGCCGGGTCCTCCTTGGCCATCAGCCAGGCGAACTCGTCGACGACCGTGTCGCCGTGGAAGGTGCGCTCGGTCGGCGCCTGGCGAGCGGTGGGTGGGCCTTCAATCGTCACCGGAAACACGTTACCGCCCGGATTTCCCGGACACACGAACCTCGGTCATTCGAACATGTGTACGATGTGCCAGAGTGGACGATCTTCGCTGTGGGGAGGCATCGGAGTGAGCGGTTCCCTTCTCGCCGAGCTCGTGGAGATCTGCGGCCCCGGCGCTGCACGCGTCGCGCGCGGTGACGATCGGGTCGCCGGTCGCCACGCCGACTACGTCGCCGCACCGGCCACCTCACAGGCCGTCTCCCGGTTGCTGCGCCTCGCCGCGGAGCGCGGCCTCGGCGTTCGGGCGCGAGGTTCAGGCAGCAAAATCGATTGGGGTACGAGGCCGGAGCGCCTCGACATCATCATCGACACGGTTCGTCTCCACGGCATGTGGGATCACGACGGCTCGTCCGCGATCGTCGCGGCCGGCACGCCGGTCAATGCGGTGCAGTCCGCCCTCGCCCGACACGGCCGGCGTCTCGTCCTCGACCCGCCGTCACCCGGCGCCACGATCGGTGGTGTCCTCGCCGTCAACGAGTCCGGGCCGTTGCGTCACCGGTTCGGCTCGCCGGCCGGGCAGGCCGTCAGTGTCGCGCTCGTCGACCCGGCCGGGGAGATCGTCGACCTCGCCGAGTGGGAGAGCCCGGCCGCCGGGGTGATCACGTCGGCGGTTCTGCCGGTCGAGGAGTTGCCGGAGGCCCGGCGCTGGGTGGTTCGCCAGGTTTCCACGCCGACCGAGGTCAATGAGCTGGCGACCCGGATCGTTGCTCAGGAGTTCGCGTTGAGTGCGGTCGAGGTCGACCTGCCGGCCGTCGGCGCCGGGTCGTTCGCGATGCTGCTCGAGGGGTCGGCCGGCTTCGTCGCGGCCGGTGCCGGGCGGCTGGCCCGGGAGATGGGGGCGTCCGCGGTGATCCGGGCCGAGGCGCCGGAGTGGTGGGGGAGCTATCCGTTTCGGCCGTCCGATGTGGCGTTGCGTCTCCGAGTCCGCTCCCGTGACCTGCATGCGGTCGGGTTCGTTCTGCGCGACGCCGTCGGGTCGGCGGTGGCCGTTCGTGGCTCGGTCGGTGCCGGTGTGGTGCACGCCGTCCTGCCGCGGGGCCTGAGCCCAGCCCGGATCGGTGACATCGTGGCCGGGCTCGAGCAGGTGCTGATGGCCCGACGTGGGCGTGCCGTGATCGTGACGGCCCCACCCGACCTGGCCGACCGCATACCGATGGCCACGCCCGACGACCTGTTCTGACAGCCGCGGCGGCCGGGTTCGGGCGCCGGCCTGATCGGGCCGGCTGGCGCTCGTGTCGGCGGCGGGTTGCTCGCCCGCGGTGGGGCGCGGGCGGCGTTGTCGGCCTGCGGGTGGGTCTCGGGCGGCGTTGTCGGCCCGCGGGTGGTCTCGGGTGGCTTTGCCTGCCGGCGGTGCGGAGTTTGGGCTTTGCCCGCCTGCGGGTCTCGGGCGGAGTTGTCGATCCGCGACTGGTCTCGGGTGGCTTCGCCTGTCTGCGGTGCGGAGTGGGGGCTTTGCCCGCCTGTGGGTCTCAGGTGGCTTTGTGGGTCCGCGGTGCGGGTTTCGGGTGGCTTTGTCGGTCTGCGGTGTGGGTCTCGGTTGGCTTTGTCTGCCCCGGGATGTCGGCGATCGGCGACGGGTCAGAAGTGGGCGGGGATCAGCGCTGCGGTTTCGGAGGCCAGATGGCGACCCATCCGGGCGACGTCGCCGACCGCGTACGTCAGGTAGGCGAACTGGCCCACCTCTCGGACACCGGTGAGGATCAGGTCGTCCACCAGGAGACGGCGGCGCAGCATCGGGGTTCCCTCGCCGAGAATGGCCGGAGCGATACCGAGGATGATCTCGTCGAGCAGGCCCTCCGCGACGAACTGGCTCACCAGATTGCCACCACCGGCCAGCCAGACGTTCTTGCCCTGAGCGGCGACGATCATGGCCTCGTGCACCCGGCGGACATCGCCGCTGATCATGAACACGTTGGCATCCGGCACCGGCGGCAGATCGCGGTGAGTGAAGACCCAGCACGGTACGTCGCCGTACATGTCGTGCCAGTTCTCCGGTTCTTCGAGGAGATTGTCGTGCTTCAGAACCCATTCGTAGGTGGTCGCGCCCATGGCGAACGCGCCGACACCCTCGAAGAACTCACCGAACGGATTGTCGGTGCCCTCGTCGACCTCGAAGAGCCAGTCCAGCGAGTTGTTCTCGTCGGCGATGAAGCCGTCGATGCTGGTGGCGGTGTAGTACTGCGTCTTCGCCATGCCAATCACCATGCCACGCCGGGCCTGGCAAAAAGGGCAGATCGATCAGGACCGGCCCGGTCACTGTGGGTCGGATCGGCTCAACGGCCGCCTCATCCGGCGAGAGCGGCCATTTCAGTCGATGCCGTTAGCTGTCCCGCCCGATGTCGGTCGTTGCGGAGGGCGCCGGCGGCTGTCTCGCCCGGCAGTGCCAGTCGCTGCGTCCGGTGGTCTCAGGCGCGGCGGCCGGCAGTGTCGGTCGCTGCGGTCGGCGTCGGCGGTCGTCTTAGCATCTCGCGTCTCGCGTCGGTCGGCGGTGTCGCTCGCTGCGGTCGAATTTCACGGGCGGTTAGTGGCGACGGCGCCTGCCCGGCAGCAACTGCCGGTTGCGGCTTGTTCGAGTCGATCAGGCATGTGGGCATCGGCCATACATTTTCTGGCTGCGTCGGAACCGGGCCGGGTAGACGCCTTACTCCGGCTGGGAGCAGGAATCGGGGGTGCCGGTGGCGGGTGGGGTGTTGCCGCACCCAGCCCGCCACCGTCACCGGCTCGACGCCGCGGCCTCGGGGAATTCCGGCTGCGGGGTCCCACACCGTACTCCAACGGACGGGGCCACGGGACCGACTCTCACATCTCGGATCGGCGTCGGTGACCTTGCCGTCCACACTGCTCAAACGCATGGACGTCGGGCTGCATCCGTCGCGTTCCGAGGAGTGACGCCACGGGGACCCTGTCCGTGTGGCGACGGATCATGCCCAGGAGGCGGCTGCCGCTGTTTCGGCTGGGCACGGCGGTGGTTCGGTCGAGTGGGCTCGGCGTGGCGAGGTCTGCCCGGGCGTGTCGGGCGTGGGCGGCCGTGGGCCGGGAATGGCTGTGGCGGGCGTGTGTGGGCGCCGGGCGGAGTCGGTCATGGCGGGTACCGGACGGAGTCGGTCATGGGTGTGCCGGTTGGCGCGGGCGTGGGCGGTTGTCGGGCGGGAGTGGCTGTGGCGGGCGTGGATGGGCGCCGGGTGGCAGCAGCCGTGGCGGGTTCCGGTTGGGAGCGGCCGTGGCGGGCGTGTGTGGGTGTCGGGTGGAGGCGGCCGTGGCGGGTGTGGATGGGTGCCGGGTGGGCGCGGCCGTGGCGGATGGGGCTGGGGCTGGGGCTGGCGTGGATGGGTGCCGGGCGGAAGCGGCCGAAGCGGGAACGGAGGGGTGGCGTGAGGGCTAGGCCGGTGGGTGGACGTCGTAGGTGAGGTAGGCGAATTGGCCCAGCTGGCGCGTGCTGGTCAAGGTGTATCGGGAGGACGTGATCCGGCGGGGGAGGACCGGGGCTCCCGCGCCCAAGGTCACCGGGGCCACGCCGAGGATCACCTCGTCCAGCAGGCCCTGGTCGGCGAATTGGGCGACCAACTCGCCGCCGCCGACCAGCCAGATGTTCTTTCCGGCCGCGGCCGACACCATTTCGGCGTGGACCGGGCGGACGTCACCCCGTACGAAATGAAGATTTGCTCCTGGAATGACCGGCAGCTCGCGGTGAGTGAAAATCCATGCCGGGGTGTCGCCGTAAGGCTCCAACCAGGAAGACGGGTGCTCCAACGCCTTTTCATGAGCCAGCACCCACTCGTATGTGGTGGCGCCCATCGCGAACGCTCCGACACCCTCGAAGAACGGTGCGAACGGGTTTTCGCCGGCTTTGTCATCGACCTCGAAGAGCCAGTCCAACGAATTGTTCTCGTCGGCGATGTAACCGTCGATCGTCGTCGCGGTGAAGTATTGCGTCTTCATGCCCAGAACCCTGCCACGACGGTCTGACAGAAACAGGGCCTCGAAGGTGCGACAAGTCAGGCGTCGTTGCGGAGGACCAGGATCGCGATGTCGTCGCGTGGCTCCTCGACCGAGAAATTGATCGTCGTGGAACGGAGTCGGGCCGCCATCACGTCCGCCGGGTAGCCGGCCAGCGGGGCCGACGCCTCCTTGAGCCGGGCCGATCCGAAGAGCTCGCGGCCCCGTCGACGCTCGGTGACCCCGTCGGTGTAGAAGATCAGTGAGTCGCCGGAGTCGAGCGTGACGGTGACATCCGGCGAGGTGATCGTCTCCAGCAGGCCGAGAGCTGTACCACCCTCGCCGACGAACGCCGTCTTGCCGTCGGCCCGGACCAGGACCGCCCGATCGTGCCCGGCCAGGTGCAGGCAGACGGTGAGCGTGCCCGTCGCCTGCCTGGTCACCGAGGCCATCGCGAGCGTGCAATACCGCCCGCCGCCGCGCTGCACGAGTGTCCGGTTGACCCGCCAGAGGATCTCGCCGAGGGCTTTCCCGTCGTCGACCAGGATCCGGATCACGTCGCGGACCAGGCCGGTCACGGTCGCCGCCTGGACACCCTTGCCGGACACGTCGCCGACCACGACCAGCCACTGGTTGTCGCCGGACGGGACGACGTCGTAGAAGTCGCCGCCCACCTCGGAGCCGGTCGGAACATACTCGGCGGCGAAACCGATGCCGTCGACCCGGGGCAGGGCCGGAGGCAGGAGCGAAGCCTGCAGCGTGCGCGCGACCGTGCGCCGCTCGTCGTGGATGCGCGCGTTGTCGATGGCGAGCGCCGCCCGGCGGGCCACATCCTCCAGAACGGCCACCTCGTCGGCGTCGTGCCGATGTTTCGGGTGCCGCCCGACGGCGAGCGTGCCGAGTCGGGCACCGCGGGCCACGAGCGGCACCGCATAACCCTCCAGCGGCGAGTTGAACATCACCTGGGTGCCGAGGCGGGACGACTCCTCCAGCCGGGCCAGCAGCGCCTCGGGGCCGGGCTCGGCGAGGGTCGCGTGCAGCTGGGCCAGCGCGGACTCGTCGGCGTGGGTGGCCGCCGCCAACTGCAGGCGGCCCCACGCGTCGGTGGTGTGCACGGCGCACCACTGGCCCAGCCGGGGCACCACGAGCTGCGGGATGAGCGCCATCGTCAGGTTGACGTCGAGAGACTGGGCGAGCAACTCGCTGGCCTCGGCGAGGAAGGTGATCCAGGTCTGCCGGCGGATGTCGGCGCGGCGGAGCCGGTCATTTTCCAGATGCAGCGCGAACCGCTCGGCGACCATGGTGGCCAGAGCCAGGGCGTATCCCTCGGGGGCGGCGTCGAGTTCGAGCTCGCCCGCATACGGCCTCTGGACGGCCAGGGGCACCCGGATGGTGTCCGCGTTGTCGCGGGGCGCCCGGCCGTACCGTCCGAGAAGTTGCCGTCCCATGCCGTCGCCCCGGTCGAGCCGGATCACACCGCCGGCGGCGCCGGTGAGGCGCGCCAGGCGGGAGAGAAGGTCGGCGGCGAGGTCGGCGAGACCCTCGTCGGAATGCCGATCGGTGCCGCTGCGCAGCAGTCCGGTGAGCGCGCCGAGGCTCGGGGTCTCGGACGCGTTCGGCAGCCGCACCGGGACGCCGGCGCCGGCACGCTGGTCGAGCCGGAACCAGACGCCTTTGCCGTCGCCCTCGTGCACGGTGCCCCAGCGGCTGGCGAAATGGTCGACGAGCAGCAGGCCGCGGCCGCGCTCGGCGACCTCGCCGATCTCCGAGCTCTCGTTCTTGGGGCCGATGGTGAGCTGCTCGACGGGGCCGGAGGCGAAGTCGGTGACGGTGACGGTGAGCCCGCCCGGGTCGGCCGAGACCTCTATCTCCAGCTCGGTGTTGGCGTGCACGACGGCGTTGGTGGACAGCTCGGTGGTGAGCAGGAGCGCCTCGTTGAGCAGGCCGACCAGACCGGTCTCCTCCAGCACCGATCGGACCAGCGCACGGGCCGCCGCGGGGGTCCGTCGATCATTGGGCAACCTGGTCCGGCGCACCAGCGCTTCGGACGGAGCTCCCGACGGGATGCTCGTCCTGGTTCCGACCTCGGCTGGCACCCATGCATCCTCTCCCGTCGAAGGGTGGATGCACAAAGTCGTGTCTCGCATTGACCCGGTCGAGCGAGAGAGGATAAGTAGCCCCCGGCAGCAGACAGCAGGTGAGGACGAACATGACTGCGGCAAAAGAGGTCGATGAGACCGTACTGCTCGGCGAACTCGCCGACGCATTGCGCCGGGTGCGACGGGGCGACCTCAAGGTGCGCCTACCCCGGCGAGGTGGCGCGGCCGGCGCGGTCGCGGAGGCGTTCAACGAGGTCGTCTCGCTGCAGGAGCGGCAGAACCTGGATCTGCGTCGGATAAGCCGCATCGTCGGGCGGGACGGCCGGCTCACCGAACGGCTCGACGAGGAGGGCCTGGACGGCTCGTGGGAGGACAGCGTCCGCTCGGTGAACTCGCTGATCGACGACCTGGCCCGGCCCACCACCGAGATCTCCCGGGTGATCGTGGCGGTGGCCGAGGGCGACCTGTCGCAGCACATGGCGTTGGAGATGGACGGGCGTCCGCTGCGCGGTGAGTTCCTGCGGATCGGCCGGACCGTCAACACGATGGTCGATCAGCTGTCGTCGTTCGCCGACGAGGTGACGCGGGTGGCCCGTGAGGTGGGCACCGAGGGTGAGCTGGGCGGTCAGGCCGACGTGCGGGGTGTGGCCGGCACCTGGAAGGACCTGACCGACTCGGTGAACACGATGGCGTCGAACCTGACGCACCAGGTGCGGTCGATCTCCCAGGTGGCGACCGCGGTGGCCCGCGGTGACCTGTCGCAGAAGATCACCGTGTCGGCCCGGGGTGAGGTGGCCGAGCTGTCCGACACCATGAACGGGCTGACCGACACGCTGCGGCTCTTCGCCGAGCAGGTGACCCGGGTGGCCCGCGAGGTGGGCACCGAGGGCAAGCTGGGCGGTCAGGCCGACGTGCCGAACGTGGCCGGCACCTGGAAGGACCTCACCGACTCGGTGAACTCGATGGCCTCCAACCTGACCAGCCAGGTGCGGAACATCGCCCAGGTGTCGACGGCGGTGGCCAAGGGTGACCTGTCGCAGAAGATCACGGTCGCCGCGCAGGGCGAGATCCTGGAGCTCAAGGACACCGTCAACACGATGGTCGACCAGCTGTCGTCGTTCGCCGACGAGGTCACCCGGGTGGCCCGCGAGGTGGGCACCGAGGGCCGGCTCGGCGGTCAGGCCCAGGTCCGCGGCGTCTCCGGCACCTGGCGCGACCTCACCGAGAACGTGAACCAGCTGGCCGCCAACCTGACCGCCCAGGTGCGGAACATCTCCCAGGTCTCCACCGCCGTCGCGAAGGGTGACCTGTCGCAGAAGATCACCGTCGACGCGCGCGGCGAGGTCCTGGAGCTGAAGAACACCGTGAACACGATGGTGGACCAGCTGTCGTCGTTCGCCGACGAGGTGACGCGTGTCGCCCGCGAGGTCGGCTCGGAGGGCAAACTCGGCGGACAAGCCCAGGTCAAGGGCATTTCTGGTACGTGGCGCGACCTCACCGACAACGTCAACTACATGGCGTCGAACCTGACCAGCCAGGTGCGGAACATCGCCTCGGTCACCACGGCCGTGGCCAAGGGCGACCTGTCGCAGAAGATCACCGTCGATGCCCGTGGCGAGATCCTGGAGCTGAAGTCGACCGTCAACACGATGGTCGACCAGTTGTCGTCGTTCGCCGACGAGGTGACGCGGGTGGCCCGCGAGGTGGGCACCGAGGGCAAGCTCGGTGGTCAGGCGCAGGTCCGCGGCGTCGCCGGCACCTGGCGTGACCTGACCGACAACGTGAACTCGATGGCCTCCAACCTGACCAGCCAGGTGCGGAACATCGCCCAGGTGTCGACGGCGGTGGCCAAGGGTGACCTGTCGCAGAAGATCACGGTCGACGCGCAGGGCGAGATCCTGGAGCTGAAGAACACCGTGAACACCATGGTGGACCAGTTGTCGTCGTTCGCCGACGAGGTGACCCGGGTGGCCCGCGAGGTGGGCTCGGAGGGCAGCCTCGGTGGTCAGGCGCAGGTCCGCGGCGTCGCCGGCACCTGGCGTGACCTGACCGACAACGTCAACTACATGGCGTCGAACCTGACCGCCCAGGTGCGGAACATCGCCTCGGTCACCACGGCGGTGGCGAAGGGTGACCTGTCGCAGAAGATCACGGTCGACGCGCGCGGCGAGATCCTGGAGCTGAAGAACACCGTCAACACGATGGTCGACCAGCTGTCGTCGTTCGCCGACGAGGTCACGCGTGTCGCCCGCGAGGTCGGCTCGGAGGGCAAACTCGGCGGACAGGCCCAGGTCAAGGGCGTTTCCGGTACGTGGCGCGACCTCACCGACAACGTGAACCAGCTCGCCTCCACCCTGACCATCCAGCTGCGCGCCATCGCCGAGGTGTCCACCGCCGTGACCCGCGGTGACCTGACGCAGAGCGTCGCGGTCGAGGCGCAGGGCGAGGTCGCCGAGCTGAAGGACAACATCAACCGGATGATCGTCACGCTTCGCGACACCACGAAGGCGAACGCGGAGCAGGGCTGGCTCGACTCCAACCTGGCCCGGATCGGCGGCCTGCTCCAGGGCCAGCGGGACGTCGGCGAGGTCTGCCGCATGATCATGACCGAGGTGACGCCGCTGGTGGACGGCCAGCTCGGCGCGTTCTTCCTGGTCGACAACGAAGAGGCGGTCATGCGCCTGCGGCTCAACGCCGCCTACGGCTACGTCGCCCGGGACCACGACGTGATCTTCGGGCCGGGGGAGGGGCTGGTCGGCCAGGCCGCGGTCTCCCGCCGGACCATCCGGGTACGGGCCACCCACGACGGAATACTGACGATGCGCTCCGGGCTGCTCGCGATGCCGCCGAACGACCTGGTGGTACTGCCGGTCCTGTTCGAGGGCGAGATGCTCGGCGTGATCGAGTTCGCGTCGGTGGCCGCGTTCAACGGGCTGCACCTGACGTTCCTGGAGCGGCTGGTCGCGACGATCGGCATCGCTCTCAACACCATTCAGGCCAACCGGCGTACGGAAGAGTTGCTAGCCCAGTCGCAGCGGCTGGCCCGGGAGATGCAGGACCAGTCGGCCGAGCTCCAGCGCACCAACGCCGAACTGGAGGACAAGGCCAAGCTGCTCAGTGAGCAGAAGGCGAACATCGAGCTGAAGAACCGGGAGATCGAGCTGGCCCGGCTCGGCCTGGAGGAGAAGGCGCAGCAGCTGTCCCGGGCGAACACGTACAAGTCGGAGTTCCTGGCCAACATGAGCCACGAACTGCGGACCCCGCTGAACTCGCTGCTCCTGCTGGCCCGCCTGCTCGCCGACAACACCGAACGCAACCTGACCGGTAAGCAGATCGAGTTCGCCAAGACCATCCACAGTGCCGGGTCGGACCTGCTGTCGCTGATCGACGACATCCTGGACCTGTCCAAGATCGAGGCCGGCCGGATGGACGTCGAGGCCGACGTGGTCGACTTCGACGGCATCCGCAGCTATGTCGAGCAGGCATTCGTACCGCAGGCGGAGATCAAGGGCCTGGACTTCCGGGTGGATGTGGCGCCCGAGCTGCCCGACTCGATCGTCACCGACCCGCAGCGCCTGCAGCAGATCCTGCGCAACCTGCTGTCGAACGCGGTGAAGTTCACCGACAACGGCTCGGTGACGCTGAGCATCTTCTCGACGCCGCTGGACTCGGACGTGGACGCGCCGCCGCTGCTGCACTCGGCACAGCAGGTGGTGGCATTCGCGGTGACCGACACCGGTATCGGCATCTCCGACGAGAAGCTGGCGCTCATCTTCGAGCCGTTCCAGCAGGCCGACGGCACCACCACCCGCAAGTACGGCGGCACCGGCCTGGGCCTGTCGATCAGCCGTGAGTTCGCCGCGCTGCTCGGCGGCACCATCTCGGTCTCGTCGGTGCCGGGAGAGGGCTCCACGTTCACCCTCTACATGCCGGAGGCGCTGACCCCGGACGCGATCCCGATGCCGGTGCTGCCGCCGGTGCCGGCCAAGGCGGTCTCGGTACGTCCGGCGGCCTCGCTGGGCCTGCCGCTGATGGAGATGCCGCCGCGGGTCGAGGAGAAGCCGACGGTGAGCCCGGCCGGTCGGAAGCTGGAGGGTGTCACGGTCCTGATCGTCGACGACGACGTGCGTAACGTCTTCGCTCTGACCAGTGCCCTCGAGATGCATGGACTCCACGTGCTGTACTCGGACAACGGGGTGGACGGTGTTCGGATCCTGGCCGAGCATCCGGAGATCGACATCGTGCTGATGGACGCGATGATGCCGGACCAGGACGGCTACGAGACGACCCGGGGAATTCGGCGCAATCAGCGTTTCCGGGACCTACCGGTAGTCTTCCTGACGGCGAAGGCCATGCCGGGAGACCGGGAATCGGCCATCGCGGCCGGTGCGAGTGACTACATCACCAAACCGGTCGATCTGGACGAACTGATCGAACTGATGGACCGCTGGGTGAACGCGGAGGGAACCGGAGCGCCGGAAGAAGGCTGAAACCGGCCGGAACGGGGTAGCGCCATGGGAGGGAAACTACCGGTGGGTGAGGTGAGCACGGGTGGGTGAGCGTGCCAAGGCGCTACTGGTCGACGACCGGCGGGACAACCTGCTGGCCCTGGAGGCGATTCTCCAGGGCCTGCCGGTGACGCCGGTGGCCGTGGAGAGCGGCGAGGCGGCGCTCAAGCAGCTGCTCACCGACGACTTCGCGGTGATCCTGCTGGACGCGCACATGCCCAACATGGACGGTTTCGAGACGGCGAGCCACATCAAGCGCCGGGAGCGCACCAGGCACGTACCGATCCTGTTCCTGACCGCTGCCGACCGGGACGCGCAGCTCGCCCTGCGCGGCTACGCCGTCGGCGCCGTCGACTACCTCACCAAGCCCTTCGACCCGTGGGTGCTTCGGGCGAAGGTCTCCATCTTCGTCGAGTTGTGGACGAAGAATCAGCAGCTCAAGTCGCAGGCCGAGGCGTCCAGGGAGCGTGAGGCGCAGTGGCTGCGGCTGACCGGGACGATCGACGAGGCGGCCCGGGTGCTGCGAGCCGGCGGTGAGGACGCCGCCGCCGAGGCGCTCGACCTGCTGGAGAAGGCCCGTTGGGGAGACTGATCCGGGCCTGATTGTGACCTGGGTCACTACCGGCAACCTTGCTGGGCAGTCGCACCACTACCGGGGCGTGATCGCTTGATCATGCGACGTCATCCCCGAGTAGGAGCAACATGCGGCACGCAATGCCCAAGGCGACCCCGAGCCGGCGTCGCCGTCGTCTGGTCGCGGGTCTCGGCGCGGCGGGTGCGGCCGGCGCCGTCACCGCGCTGGTCGCCATCCTCGTCCCCTCCGCCTCGGCCGCCACGCTCTTCAGCGACGACTTCGAGAACGGCGCGGGCAACTGGTCGAAGTCGGGCGGCACCTGGTCGGTCGTCTCCGACGGATCGAAGGTCTACCAGCAGGCCAAGACCGACAGCGAGCTCGCCCGGGTCTTCGCCGGTGAGAGCGCCTGGACCAACTACTCGGTCGAGGCCAAGGTCAAGGGGCTCGACCTCAGCAAGGGTCTGGCCGGTGTCGCGGCCCGGGCCAGCGGATCCTCCACGATGTACCGACTCGCCCTCACCTCGGCCGGCAAGGCCGAGCTCCAGGCGGCCAAGGGCAGCACGATCACCGTCCTCGGCTCGGCCGCGATCACCGACCCGTCCGCCTGGCACACCCTGAAGGTGGACGTCTCCGGCAGCACCATCACCGGTTACGTCGACGGCACCAAGGTCGCCTCCGGGACCGGCACGCTGACCGGCACCGGCCGCATCGGCCTGGTCACCAGCTTCGCCTCGGCCGAGTTCGACGACGTGTCGGTGAACCCGCTGGGCGCCGCCCCGACCACCTCGGTCACCGCGACGGTGAGCCCGACCGCGACCAAGACCGCGACGGCGACCCCGACCGCGACCAAGACGGCCACCGCGAGCCCGAGCGCTTCCAAGACCGCCGGCGCGACGCCCACCGCGACCGCGACGGCCACCCCGGCCCCGACCGGCTCCTCCGCGGCGTGGCCGAAGGCGACCGGCGAGAAGGCCGTCACCGCGACGATCGCCGTCTCCGGCACGCTCGACGGCGGCAACGTCCGCTACTTCGGCAGCGGCGCCCTGGGCAGCGACTCCCAGGACGAGTCCCAGGGCCCGATCTTCAAGCTGGCCGACGGCGCGGTCCTGAAGAACGTCATCCTCGGTGCGCCGGCCGCGGACGGCATCCACTGCTCCGGCTCCTGCACGCTGATCAACGTGTGGTGGGAGAACGTCGGCGAGGACGCGGCCACCTTCAAGGGCGGCACCTCGGCCACGTACACGGTGGACGGTGGCGGTGCCAAGGGCGCCGACGACAAGGTGTTCCAGCACAACGGTGGCGGCACGCTGACCATCAAGAACTTCCAGGTCGAGGACTTCGGCAAGCTCTACCGCTCGTGCGGCAACTGCTCGACCCAGCACAAGCGCGCGGTCGTCGTGCAGAACGTGGTCGCCACCGCCCCGGCCGGCAGCCTGGTCGGCATCAACACCAACTTCGGTGACACCGCCAAGATCTCCGGCGTCACCGTGATCGGCAAGAAGAGCCTGGACATCTGCGTCAAGTTCACCGGCAACAGCTCCGGCAAGGAGCCGACCAAGATCGGCACCGGCCCGGACGGCGTCAACTGCATCTACAACGAGTCCGACATCACCTTCAAGTGATCGCCGGCGGCCGCCGGGAGCACCCTCCCGGCGGCCACGGCCCGGAAAAGGGATGCCGATGCGCGACGCCGCCTTCCGCGAGTACTTCGAGCGGCACCACGACTCGATGTCACGGCTCGCCTATCTGATGACGGGTGAGGCGGAGATCGCCGACGACCTGGCCGCCGATGCCCTCACCGAGGTGTGGCGGCACTGGGACCGGGTCACCGCGGCGGACGATCCGGCCGCCTACGGACACGGCATCCTGATGAACCTGGCCCGCAACTGGGTCCGGCGCCGCAGCCGGGAGCGCCTGCTCACCCTGGAACCGTTACGCCGGGCCCTCGACCCGGACGTGTCGGCCGTCCTCGACGTGCGCGGCGCGTTACGACGGCTCCCGCACCGGCGGCGGGCCTGTGTGGTGCTCCGCTACTCCTTCGACCTCTCCGAGAAAGAGGTCGCCGCGATCCTCGGTATCTCGGTCGGGGCGGTCAAGAGCGCCACCTCACGCGGCGCACGGCAACTCGCGGAACTACTCGGCGGCAGCAGTGTCGCCCTCGCACGAATCGACGGTTGGGAGGCGGCGCGATGACGCTCATCGAATCAGAGCTGCGCGCGGCACTGCGCGCCGAGGCGGCGGCGCACCGTCCCGACCGGGAGGCGATGCTCGACCGGATCACCCGGGCCGCGATGCACAACCGCACCGCCCGGAACCGGCCCGGTCCGCGCCTGAAGATCACCGGCGCCGCCGTCGCGGTCGCCGCGGTGCTCGGGGGCGGCGGATTCGCCCAGTGGGCGGTGGCCGGCGACGACGCGCCCCGACCCGAACCCACCCCGACCGTGGTGATCTCGGTGTCCCCGACGCCCAGTGTGGCGCCCTCGCCGAGCGCGACCGGCCCCACCGCCAAGTCGTCCAGCCGGGCGCCGAGGTCACGACCGCCCAGCCGGTCGTCGAGCCCGTCGCCGTCGATCGGCGGCCCGACCACCGCGCAGGGGGCCCTGTGGTCGGACGGCTCGGTCGCCCCGGACGGCGACTCGCAGGCCAGCAGCGTCGTGACGGTGACGACCAGCGAGCGGCTCATCGCGCTGGACGTGACGATCCGCCTCAACCGCACCGACGGCCTGACCGCCCGCGGCGGCAGCCAACAGGTGCCCGGCGCGAGCGTGACCAGCACGGTCACCGAGGAGCCGAGCGCCTTCGTCTATCGGTTCGTGCTCTCCTCCGGGGACACGCTCGAACCGGGGACGTACACGTTCTACGCCCGATACACGTACCCCGAGGGCGGGCGGGACGCCGGTGGCGACGGTTATGCCGCCGCCGCGACCACAGAGGGCGGAGCGGCGCCGAAGGTCAACGGCGACTTCCGCTGAGAGATCTCCCCCGGCCGACGGGATCCGGCCGGGGGATCCTTTTCAGTTCGGGCTGATCATCAGCGCGGACCGCAGGCCCGTGATGTCGAGCACACGCATCAGGAACTCGCCGACGTTCGCAAGGGCCAGAACGATCTGCGCGTGCTGCGCTTTCCGGCTCAGGACGACGAGTGTGCCCAGGCCCTGAGAGTCACAGAACGTCACCCCGGACATGTCCAACACGATGCGATTGAGCTGGTCATCGACCACCAACTCGTTGACGACGGTGGACAACTCGGTAACCGTGAGCACGTCGATCTCCCCGGCGAGCTGAATCGTCACCTCGTCGGGTGCGCGCTGAACCGCGATGGACAGCTCGGGTCGCTCCACGCCGGTCAGCCTATCCTCTTCGGGGCGAATCAGCCCGTCCGGCGCGGTCCGACGGGGCGCTTCCGGACATCATCCGATGACGTGAAGAACCCTCTCGCAATACTCGTTCCATGCCGCTGACAGAATGGGGACCGCTGTGACCACGACATATCCCACCGCGGGACTTCCGTACCCGGAGGACGCCCCGGTCTCCCAGGCCCTGTTCGACCGCGCCCAGGCCATCGTGCCGGGCGGGGTGAATTCACCTGTGCGTGCGTTCCGAGCGGTCGGCGGCACGCCCCGGTTCATGGCCTCGGGCTCCGGGCCCTGGCTCACCGACGTGGACGGGCGGCGCTACGTCGACCTGGTCTGCTCCTGGGGTCCGCTGATCCACGGCCACGCTCACCCCGAGGTGATCGAGGCGGTGCAGCGGGCCGCGGCTCTCGGCACCAGCTTCGGTACGCCCACGGCGGGCGAGATCGACCTGGCCGAGGAGATCGTCAGGCGTACCCCGATCGACGAGGTCCGCCTGGTCAACTCGGGTACCGAGGCGACGATGACCGCGATCCGGCTGGCCCGTGGCTTCACCGGCCGGTCCAAGGTGGTGAAGTTCGCCGGCTGCTACCACGGTCACGTGGACGCGCTGCTCGCCGCGGCCGGCTCCGGCGTCGCGACGCTCGGTCTGCCCGACTCACCGGGCGTCACCGGGGCGACGGCCGGCGAGACGATCGTGCTGCCGTACAACGACGTCGCCGCCGTCGAGGCCGCGTTCGCCGCCGAGGGTGCCGAGATCGCCGCGATCATCACCGAGGCCGCCCCCGGCAACATGGGTGTGGTCACCCCGCGCGAGGGCTTCAACGAGGCGCTCGCCGAGATCGCCCATCGGCACGGCGCGCTGCTCATCGTCGACGAGGTGATGACCGGCTTCCGGGTCTCCGCCGGCGGTTGGGCCGGGCTGCACCCGGTCGACGCCGACCTGTTCACGTTCGGCAAGGTGATGGGCGGCGGACTGCCTGCCGCGGCGTTCGGCGGTCGCCGGGAGATCATGTCCCGCCTGGCCCCGGCCGGCCCGGTCTACCAGGCCGGCACCCTCTCCGGTAACCCGCTGGCATGCGCGGCCGGCCTCGCGTCGCTGCGGCTGGCCGACGCGGCCACCTACAAGCGGCTGGACGAGCTGTCCGGCACGATCGGCTCGCTCTGCGCCGACGCGCTGGCCGCCGCCGGTGTGCCGCACCGACTCCAGTACGCCGGCAACATGTTCTCGATCTTCTTCACCGAGAACGAGGTCGTCGACTACGACTCCGCGAAGACGCAGGACGCGGCCGCGTTCAAGGCGTTCTTCCACACGATGCTGGCCAACGGCGTCTACCTGCCGCCGAGCGCGTTCGAGTCATGGTTCGTGTCGACGGCGATCGACGACGCAGCGCTGGAACAGATCGCCGCCGCGGCGCCGCTCGCGGCCCGAGCCGCCGCGGGGGCGCATTCATGAGCGAGCCGACCAAGACCACGGTGCACGTGCTGCGGCACGGCGAGGTCTACAACCCCACCAAGATCCTGTACGGCCGCCTGCCCGACTTCCACCTGTCGGAACTGGGTAACCAGATGGCGAAGGCGGCCGCCGAGGTGCTGTCCGGCCGAGACATCACGCACGTGGTGGCCAGCCCGCTGGAGCGCGCCCAGGAGACCGCCGCCCCGTTCGCCGCCGAGTTCAAGCTGGACATCGCGTCGGACGTGCGACTGATCGAGAGCGCCAACTACTTCGAGGGCAAGCGGGTCTCGGTCGGTGACGGCGCGTTCAGCAACCCCCGGCACTGGTGGGTGCTGCGTGACCCGATCACCCCGTCCTGGGGCGAGGCCTACCTGGTGATCGCGCAGCGGATGTTCGCCGCCGTGCAGGCCGCCCGGGTGGCCGCGGAGGGCCACGAGGCGGTCTGCGTCTCGCACCAGCTGCCGATCTGGACGCTGCGGCGCTACGTCGAGGGCAAGCGTCTCTGGCACGATCCGCGTAAGCGTGAGTGCGGACTCGCCAGTCTCACCTCGTTCCGTTTCGAAGGGTCCAAGGTGGTCGGTATCGACTACTCGGAGCCCGCCGCCCATCTGGTCGCCATGTCCGCGACGGCCAAGACCGCCAAGGGGGCCTGATGCGCCGCCTCGCCGCCGTCGCAATCGCCGCGGTCACCGCCGCCGGGTTCCTGACCGGCTGCGGCGGCGAGGAGAACTGGGCCAAGAAGTGCTCCACCACGAATCTCGTGGTGGAGTGCACCCCGGAGCAACGGCCACTGGTCGGCGGTGTCACCGGCGAGCTGCTCGACGGCGGCACCTACGACCTGCAGAACGACCGCGGCAAGGTGGTCGTGGTCAACTTCTGGGGCTCGTGGTGCGCGCCGTGCCGGGCCGAGGCCGACGACCTGGAGAAGACGTACCAGGCGACCAAGGCCAAGGAGGTCACGTTCCTCGGGGTCAACACCCGCGACGAGCGTGACTCGGCGAAGGCGTTCGAGAAGGGCTACCAGGTCACGTACGGCAGCCTGTTCGACGTCGGCAGCAAGGTCGGGCTGAAGTTCGACGTCACGCAGAACGCCATCCCGAGCACCCTGATCCTGGACCGGCAGGGCCGGATCGCGGTCGCCATCCGGCGGGCCACCACGATCGACGAGCTGCAACCGCTGGTCGAGAAGATCGCGGCGGAGGCGACCGGCTGATGGGCGGCGCCTTCGAAGGTGCGGTGACCGACGGGCCGATGCTCCTGGCGATCGGCGCGGCACTGCTCGCCGGGTTGGTCAGCATCCTGTCGCCGTGTGTGTTGCCGCTGATCCCAGGCTACCTCTCCTACGTCACCGGCCTGGCCGGTTCCGACATGGAATCGGTGATGGGCCGGAACGGCGCCACGACGACGGTGGCACTCAGGAGCCGCGTGCTGGCCGGCAGCAGTCTCTTCGTGCTCGGCTTCTCGGTCGTGTTCACCTTGATGGTCACCCTGGTGTCGAACGTCTTCCTGCAGCTCACGACCCACAAGGAAGTGCTCAACACCGTCATCGGCGTGGTGATCATCGTGCTGGGTCTGGGATATCTGGGCTGGATCCCGGGCTTCCAGCGGGAGGCCCGGATCACCAGGCTGCCGGCCGCCGGGCTGGCCGGGGCACCGATCTTCGGGGCGGTCTTCGCGCTGTCGTGGATCCCGTGTGTCGGCCCGACCCTGGGTGCGGTGATGGGTCTGGCGACCACCACCGGACAGACCGACCGTTCGATCGTGCTCGCGCTGGCGTTCAGTTTCGGACTGGGCGTGCCGTTCATCGTCTTCGGACTCTTCTTCCGCCGGATGCTCGGCGTCTTCACCGTCGTCCGCCGCAACAGCCGGTGGGTGACCCGGATCGGTGGCGGCCTGCTCATCCTGGTCGGCCTGGCCCTGGTCACCGGCGCCTGGGACCAGTTCCTGATCTGGCTGACCACCGTCGTCGACTTCTCTGAGGTGCCGGTGCTGTGACTGTCGTCGAGGACCGGCCCACCACCGCCGACACGCCGCCGCCGAAACGGCCCAACCCGGTCTGGGCGCTCCTGCGCAACTCGTGGCGGCAGCTGACCAGCATGCGGACCGCGCTGATCCTGCTCTTCCTGCTCGCGGTCGCGGCGGTGCCCGGTTCGATCTTCCCGCAGCGCGGGGTGAACCGGGAGAACGTCTCCGAGTACTTCGCGGCGAACCCGAAACTGGCACCGATCCTGGACCGGTTCTTCGCTTTCGACGTCTACGCGTCACCCTGGTTCGCGGCGATCTACCTGCTGCTGTTCACATCGCTGATCGGGTGCGTGGTACCCCGCCTCCGTGATCATTTCCGGGCGCTCACGACCGTACCGCCGGATGCTCCGAAGCGTCTGGACCGCCTGCCGCACCATGTCGACGGCGGGCGACGCCCGGAGGAACCCGCGGCCGCCGCCGCGGACCTGGCGAACCGGCTGCGCCGCAGCCGGTTCCGGACCCGGGTGCGGGAGACGCCGGACGGCTGGACGGTCGCGGCCGAGAAGGGCTATCTGAAAGAGACCGGCAACCTGCTCTTCCACTTCGCCATGCTCGCGGTGCTGGTCGGGGTCGGTTTCGGTCAGTGGTACGGCTGGCACGCGAACCGCCTGCTGATCGCCGGTCAGGACCAGGAGTTCTGCAACGCCGTCACGCAGCACGACGAGTCGGTCCTCGGCCCCCGCGTCGACGCCTCCGATCTGCCCGAGTTCTGCATGTGGATGACCGATTTCAGCTCCACCTTCCAGGAGAACGGCATCCCCAAGTCGTTCCGGGCCAACGTGCAGGTCAGCGAGGGTGGCGGCGCCTACCGGCAGACGTCGTTCTCGGTCAACGACCCGCTGCGGCTGGCCGGGGCCAATATCAACCTGATCGGCCAGGGCTACGCGCCGGTGCTGCGCTACACCGACCGGTTCGGCGCCTCGCAGGAGAAGGTCGTCGCCTTCCTGCCCACCGACAACATGCTGACCAGCGAGGGTGTCGTCCAGTTCCCGGACGTCAACATCGATCCGGCCACCGACAAGCGCGATCCGAAGCTGCAGATGGGCTTCGAGGGTGTCTTCCTACCGACCGGCGGCGACGACGGCAGCGCCCGCTCGAAGTACCCGGCGGAGAACAATCCGGTGCTCTATCTGGCCGCCTACCGCGGCGATCTGGGCTTGGACTCCGGAAAGCCGGGCTCGGTGTACGCGCTGAACCGCGGCCAGATCCAGGACGGCGACCTCAAGAAGGTCAGCGGCGAGCGGCCGTACGTGCTACGACCGGGCGAGAAGTGGACCCTCGACGACGGGACCACACTCGAGTTCGTCGGCACCCGCCGGTTCGCGACGATCTCCATCCGGCACGATCCCACCCAGTTCCTGATGCTGGTCGGAGCGGTTCTCGGTCTGGCCGGGCTGATGCTGTCGCTCTCCGTGCACCGGCGTAGGGTCTGGTTCCGGGTGGTCCCCGCCGAGGGCGGCAGCGCGATCGAAGCCGGTGGCCTGCCCCGCACCGACTACGCGGGTTTCGGCGATGAGTTCACGACGCTCACCCGGCATGTCAAGGAAGGGACGCCCTGATGGCGGAGTTGTCCAATCAGCTTATGGCGCTGACCGTGCTGGCCTATCTGGCCGCCATGATCTGCTACGCCGGGGAGTACGCGTTCGGCAAGCGCAGCCACATCGGTCGGGCCGCCTCGCGCAGCCTTGTGGGCGCCGGGGCTCCGGTCCCTGACGACGTCGTGATCGCCAAGCCCGGCGCCGGCAAGGGTGAGCTGGTCGGCCGGATCGCCGTCGTCCTCAACCTGATCGGCCTCGCCCTGCACCTGGGCACCACGGCCACCCGCGGGATCGCCGCCGAGCGGATGCCCTGGGGCAACATGTACGAGTACATCCTCTCCGCGACACTGGTCGGCGCCGCGGTCTGGGCGGTCGTGCTGCTTCGTAAGCCCGCCGTGCGCCACCTGGGCCTCTTCGTCTCGCTGATCCTGGTGGTGCTGCTCGGCGCGGCCGCGCTGATCGCCTACACCCCGGTCGGCCCGCTGGTCCCGGCGCTGAACTCGTACTGGTTCATCTTCCACGTCTCGACGATCATCATCTCGTCCGGCATCTTCCTGCTCGGGGCGGTGCCGGCCGCGATGTTCCTGATCAAGAACGGGTGGGACGCCGGTAAGCGCGGTTTCCCGTACACGCTCGGTCGCCGGGTCGGTGACGCCGGTTCGCTGGAGCGGCTCACCTTCCGTCTGCACGCCTTCGCCTTCCCGCTGTTCACGTTCGGCGCGTTGATCGCCGGGCCGCTGTGGGCCGAGGCGTCCTGGGGCCGCTACTGGGGCTGGGACCCGAAGGAGGTGTGGGCGTTCATCTCGTGGATCGTCTACGCCGCCTACCTGCACGCCCGGGCCACCCCGAGCGTCAAGCGGACCACCGCGACCTGGATCGCGATCGTCGGCTTCGTCACGATGCTGATGAACCTGTTCGGCGTGAACCTCTTCTTCGAGGGCCTGCACTCGTACGCCTAATCGTCGTCATCCGGGCAGTCGCCGGCGGTCCAGGTGTCGTAGCGGGTCTTCCAGTCCAGGCAGAACCCACCCCGTGAGGGCGCCGCGGTCTCGGTCGCGACGTCCTCACGCCAGTACCGGGCCGGCCCACCACCGACCGGCCGCAGTCGCACGTTGTCCACGGCCACCTTCGGCAGGTCGAGCTTGGCCTGCCGGGACGGGTCGACGTGCACCTCCACGTACTGCTCGATCCGGGCGACCGGGCCCAGCGGCAGCTGCTGCTGGGTGAGCAGGTTCCACCTGTTGTTCCACCACAGCCAGGCGCGCCAGATCCCGTTCCGGTCGGTGCTGATGTCCAGCCACACCTGGTCACCGGGGCGGACCGCGTACTGGTCGTAGAACTGCCAGCGATTGGTGTTCGTGTCGAAGGTGTAGATGTGCTGGCGACCCGGAGAGGCCCAGCCGGTCTCCGACCAGCCCGCCTCCAGCCAGGCGATCCGTCCGCCACCCAGGTCGCGTTTGGCCATGAACCGGCCCACCACGAAGTCGTAGGTCTGTGGGCGTACCGAACCGTCCACCACCGAGAAGCGGCCGGACACCCCGCCCCACTCACCGCGGGTCCCGGC
This sequence comes from Actinoplanes sichuanensis, assembly GCF_033097365.1. NCBI lineage: Bacteria > Bacillati > Actinomycetota > Actinomycetes > Micromonosporales > Micromonosporaceae > Actinoplanes > Actinoplanes sichuanensis. Next base: position 9,278,931 of record NZ_AP028461.1, on the reverse strand, counting down.
ACCGAGGTGGTGGTAGCCGCTCGGCGTGAAGGCGATCTTGTCGGATTCCAGGGCCGGACCGCCGGCCCGACACGCGCGGGGGCTGTCCACGGTGGCCGGGCCGGTCGGTGGGCTGGTCGAGGCCGGGCCGGGCGCTCCGCACCCGGGTAGACGTGCCCCGGGCGCGGAGGTCGCCGGGGCGGCGACCGCGAGAGCCGCGGCCAGACTGGTCAGCAGACACCATCGGGTCACGTTCCACAGCCTCATGAAAGCCCCAACGGGAGTCCCGGATCTCCAGTGACGGAACCTGGTGCCAGACTGGGGGCATGGCGCCGCGTGGATTCCCCTATGCCGATCTGCAGAGCTTCATCGCCGCCCTGGAGGCCGCCGGTGAGCTGCGACGAGTCACCGTGCCGGTGGATCCGACGCTGGAGATCAGCGAGATCGTCACGCGGACCGTGCGGGCCGGTGGCCCGGCACTGCTCTTCGAGCGCCCGACCCGGGGCGACATGCCGCTGGTGATCAACCTGTTCGGCACCGAGAAGCGGATGGCCATGGCCCTCGGCGTGGACCGGCTCGACGAGGTCGGCGAGCGGATCGGCGCGCTGGCCAAACCGGAGCTGCCGGTGGGCTGGTCCGGGATCCGCGAGGGCATCGCCAAGGTGCTGCAGCTCAAGTCGGTCCCGCCGAAGAAGGTGAAGAGCGCCCCCTGCCAGGAGGTCGTGCTCAAGGGCGACGAGGTCGACCTGGGTCTGCTCCCCGGCCTGCAGGTCTGGCCGGACGACGGCGGCATCTTCCACAATTTCGGGCTGACCCACACCAAGCACCCGGAGACCGGTAAGCGCAACCTCGGCCTCTACCGGCTTCAGCAGCACTCGAAGAACACGCTCGGTATGCACTGGCAGATCCACAAGGACTCGACCGCGCATCACGCGGTGGCCGAGCGACGCGGCGAGCGCCTTCCGGTCGCCGTCGCGATCGGTTGCGATCCCGTGGTGTCGTACGCGGCGAGCGCCCCCCTGCCGGCCGACATCGACGAGTACCTGTTCGCCGGTTTCCTCAAGGGCGAGCGGATCGAGATGGTCGACTGCGTGACCGTCCCGCTGCAGGTCCCGGCCGAGGCGCAGATCGTCCTGGAGGGCTATCTGGAGCCCGGCGAGCGCCTGCCGGAGGGCCCGTTCGGCGACCACACCGGCTACTACACGCCGGTCGAGCCGTTCCCGGTGCTGCACATCGAGTGCATGACCATGCGGAAGAAGCCGATCTACCAGTCGATCGTCACGTCGAAGCCGCCGCAGGAGGACCACGGTCTCGGCAAGGCCACCGAGCGGATCTTCCTGCCGCTGGCGAAGATCCTGATCCCGGACATCGTCGACTACGACATGCCGGCCTCGGGTGTCTTCCACAACTGCCTGATCGTGTCGATCCGCAAGCGCTACCCCAAGCACGCGCAGAAGGTGATGAGCGCGATCTGGGGCGCCCACCTGCTGTCCCTGGTCAAGCTGATCGTGGTGGTCGACGAGGACGTCGACGTGCACGACTACAACGAGGTCGCGTTCCGGGCCTTCGGCAACGTCGACTACGGTCGCGACCTGCTGCTCACCGAGGGGCCGGTGGACCACCTGGACCACTCGTCCTACCAGCAGTTCTGGGGCGGGAAGGCGGGTGTCGACGCCACCCGTAAGCTGCCGTCCGAGGGCTACTCCCGGGGTTGGCCGGAGGAGATGACCATGTCCCCCGAGGTGGTCGGTCTGGTCGACAAGCGGTGGAAGGAATACGGGCTGTGACAGCTGTGGCTTCGCCGCAACCGGGCAAGATCAAATCGTTCCTGCGGCTGGTGATGATCGAACACTCGATCTTCGCGCTGCCGTTCGCCTACCTGTCGTCGCTGGTCGCCGTGCTGAAAAGCGGCGACACGGTCGGTGCGCACTGGCTCGATCTGGTGCTCGTCACGATCGCGATGGTCGCCGGGCGTACCTTCGCCATGGCGGCCAACCGGATCCTCGACCGCAAGATCGACGCCCTGAACCCGCGGACGCAGAACCGGGAGCTGGTCACCGGCGCGGTCAGCGTCCGTACCGCCTGGACCGGCGCGATCGTCTCGCTGGTGATCCTGGTCGTCGCGGCCGGCCTGCTCAACCCGCTCTGCCTGGTCCTGTCCCCGCTCGCGGTGATCCCGCTGGTCGTCTATCCGTACGCGAAGCGGTTCACGAACTTCCCGCACTACGTGCTCGCGCTGGCTCAGGCGGTCGCCCCGGTCGGCGCCTGGCTGGCGATCACCGGCACCTTCGCCGGCTCCGGGCCGGCCTGGGTGCTCGGCGTCGCGGTGGGCCTGTGGATCGGTGGCTTCGACATCATCTACGCCTGCCAGGACGTCGAGGTGGACCGGAAGATCGGGGTGCACTCCACCCCGGCCCGGTTCGGGGTGCGGACCGCGCTGCACATCTCCACGGTCACCCACGTGCTGTGCTTCGCGCTGTTCGTCTGGTTCGGTCAGCTGGCCGGTTTCACCTGGTCCTGGTGGGTGGGCCTGCTGGTCACCGGGGCCGGCCTGGTCTACCAGCACGTCGTGGTGACCGAGAACGATCTCTCCAAGGTCAACCGGGCGTTCTTCACCGCGAACGGGTTCATCGCCATCGCCCTGTTCGTGTTCGCCCTGATCGATCTGTACCTGGTGTAACCGGGTCGGACCGGGCTTCCGTCTTATCGGCGTGAGCGATAGAGAGGCCGGATTCCGCGAGTTCGTCGCCGCGCGGATGGAGCCGTTACGGGGGCTCGCCTATCTGACCTGCGGCGACTGGCAGGTGGCCGAGGACGCGGTGCTGTCCGCCCTGGCCAAGCTGTACGTGAAGTGGAACCGGGTGGACAACCCCGAGGCGTACGCCCGGACCGCGGTGGTGCGCGCCGCCATCGACGAGACCCGCCGCCCCTGGTGGCGGCGTGAGCAGGCCCGCAGTCACGCCATGCCCGATTCGGCGTTGCCCGACGACGCCACCGGTGCGGTCGACGAGCGGCTGCGGCTGCGACAGGCCCTCGACGGCCTACCGGCCCGGCAGCGGGCGGTGCTGGTGTTGCGCTTCCTGGAGGGGCTCAGCGTGCAGCAGACCGCCGCGGCCCTGAAGTGCCCGGAAGGCACCGTGAAGGTCTACACCTCGCGCGGCCTCGACGCGCTCCGCCAGATTCTCGGCCACGAGCTGGAGGCCCGTCATGAAGCCGCTGTCTGAGTTGATGCAGGAGCAGATCCGGACGGACGCGCCGCCGCTCCGGCACACCGTCGACGACGTGCTGGCGGCCGGCCGGCGGCGGGAGCGCCGCCGTAACTCCGGCTGGGCGCTCGCGGCGGTGGTCGCGGTGGCCGCCGCGATCGGTGTGCCGCAGCTTGCCGGTCGGCACCCGGAACCGACCCCGCCACCACCGGCGGCGACCACTCCAGCACCCGCCCCGAGCCGTGGAGACCAGATCCCGTCGGCGGCCCGGTTCACCGGATACCAGGTGAAGAAGTACCGGGTCGGAACACCGACGATCTTCAGTCTCGGTTACACGTTCGCCAGTGTGATGCCGATCAAAGGGTTGCACGGAGGCGGCGATCTGCGCGTGTTCGAGCCCGGTGTCGACCCGATCGCCCGGATGGGAATCGGTGCGCGAACCGCGGCCGACCCGATCCGCGGCCGGCCGGCGTCCACCTTCACCGCTCCCGGCCCGAAGGCGGGTTTGATCTGGGAGTATGCGGACGGCGCCTCGGCCGTCCTGACCGCTGACCTGGAAACGACCCAAGATGTGCTGCGCGAGGTGGCCGAAGGGTTCCGGCTCGGCTCGGAGACACCGGTGACGGTCGCCTTCAAGGTCGGCTATGTGCCGGCCGGGTTCCGGCTCTTCAGTGTCAGCCAGGACGAGAAGTTCTCACTCGCGCACTTCCTGCCGACCGACGACGTGGCTCGGCAACTCACCGGCCCCGGCCGGCTGCCCTTCGCCGACATCGGCCTGACCAAGGGCGACCTACAGCTGATCATGAGTCAGGTGCCGGTGCCGGGCGACATCCCGGACTGCGCTCACGACGCGTGCCGGGCCCGGCTTGTTCTGCCCGGTGGCCGCTACCAGCTCGACGTCAGCGGCAGCATCTCCGAAGCCGAGGCCCAGAAAGTGCTCGACTCCGTGGTCCTGTCCGCGCCGGAGGACCACGCGACGTGGATTCCGGTCGAGGAGGCGGTTCCGGCGCGATATCGCATGTAACCCGGCACGATGATCGCACCGTCTAAACCGCGTGAGCGATCGAGAAGCCGAGTTCCGGGAGTTCGTCGCCGCGCGCACCGAACCGTTGCGCGGGCTGGCGTATCTCACGTGCGGTGACTGGCAGGTGGCCGAGGATGCGGTGCTGGCCGCTCTCAGCAGGCTTTACGTGAAGTGGAATCGGGTGGACAACCCGGCGGCGTATGCCCGGTCCGCGGTGGTGCGGGCCGCGATCGACGAGACCCGCCGCCCGTGGTGGCGGCGGGAGCAGTCGCGCAGCCATTCGATGCCCGATTCCGCGCTGCCCGACGACGCCACGGGGGCGGTCGACGAGCGGCTCCGGGTTCGGCAGGCCCTCGACGGTCTGCCGGCCCGGCAGCGGGCGGTGCTGGTGCTGCGCTTCCTGGAGGGGCTCAGCGTGCAGGAGACCGCCGCGGCCCTGAAGTGCCCGCAGGGAACCGTGAAGGTGTACACCGCGCGTGGCCTCGACGCGCTCCGCCAGATTCTCGGCACCGAGATGGAGGCCGGTCATGGAACAGCTGTCTGAACTGTTGCGTGAGGCCAAGGCGAACCCGCCGGCGGCCCGCTACAGCGTCGAGCAGGTGGTTGAGGCCGGCCGTCGGCGGCGTCGCCGGAGGAACGGCGGGTGGGCGGTCGCGGCCGCGGTGGCGGTGGCCGCCGCGATCGGGGTGCCGCAGGTCGTCACCCGCGCCGACGGACCCCCGCCGGTCCCGGCCGCGCCCACGCCCGCGCCGGTCACGACGTACACGTTCCGCGGATACACGGTCGACGGGTACGTGGTGGAGGACCCGTTCATCCTCGACGTCGGCGCCGTGGTGGCGAGCGTCGAGAGGGCGGCGGGTGGGGCGAAGCCGGGGGTCGGATCGCTCACCGTGTACCGGCCCGGTGTCGCGCCGGAGCATCCGCTGACCGGCCTCACCGCCGCCGAACCGGTTGCCGGGCGCACCGCCTTCTACCGCACGGTGTCCTTCCGGACGATCCTGACCTGGGAATATGCCGACGGGGCGTATGCCGAGCTGGCGACCGGCGAGAACACGACGAGTAAGGCGGACGCCTACCGGATCGCCGCCGGCCTGGTCCTGGGCGGTGGCGCGGAACCACGGATCGCCCTGCGGGTGGGCTACGTCCCGACGGGCTACCGGCTGATGGAGACGTGGAGCACTCCCGGCGAGGTCACGCCGTTCCTGAAGTCGATGACGAACATCATGTTCGCGCCGGCCGACTCCCAGCGGGAGCTCCTGACGAACCCGGGACGGATGTTCAACCGGAACGGCAGCGGTGACCGGAAGTTCCACGATCAACTCGTGGTCGGTCTGTATCCGTCGCGTGCGACACGAGAGCAGATGCCGCCGAACCCGTGCGACGAACGGTCCTGCACCCGCGTGCTGGACGACGACGTCAGCATGCTGACGGTCGGCGGTGACCTGCCGATCGAGGAGATCCGCAAGGTGTACGAGTCGGTCACCGTGGTCACCGACTTCACCGATGACGCCGGGTGGTACCGGTTGAGCGAGGCGATCCCGACCGCGGCGCAGCTCTCAGTGGAGTAGCGGCACACTTGAACCATGCGTGAACCATGGATCGTCGGCGTCAGCGGAGCGTCCGGAACCCCCTATGCCAAGGCGGTTCTGACCGCCCTGCTGGACGCCGGCGAGTCCGTCGACCTGGTCGTCTCCCGGGCCGCCCGGCTCACCCTGCTGGACGAGACCGGAGCGACGATCCGGGATGCGCACTGGAAGGACGACGTGGCCGCCTGGCTCGGCCGCGATCTGGGCGACCTCGCCTATTGGCCGGCCGGAGACCTGGCCGCCGGCCCGAGCTCCGGTTCCTATCCGGCGCGCGGGATGGCGGTGGTTCCGGCCAGCACTGCGGCATGTGCGGGTATTGCTGTCGGGCTATCGAAGGACCTGCTGCAGCGAGCGGCCGAAGTGAATCTGAAGGAGCGCCGTAGGACGGTGGTGGTACCCCGGGAAACCCCGGTCACCCGCAGTCACCTGGAACATCTGATCAGCCTGCACGACGCCGGTGCCGTGGTGCTGCCGGCCAGCCCCGGATTTTACGGCTCCGGGGCCGGTGCGACGGCACGACAACTGATCGACTTCGTAGCCGGAAAGGTGCTGGACGCTTTGGGCGTACCACACACGCTTTTCCGCAGATGGACCGGTGAATTGGGTGAGAGGAACGCTTAGCGCAAGCCGTTCGGCGGGCCGAAGCCCGTCCCCGGATTGCTAGGACCGTTGTTCCGCGGTTTGTTCGCGGCGTCGTCCTCGCGCATCTCCTCGATCACGCCATCGCCTTCAAGCAATGCGCGAACTTCTGACTCACGGAATCGGCGGTGTCCACCCGGAGTACGGATACTGCCGATCCGGCCTGCGGCGGCCCAGCGCGTGACCGTTTTCGGGTCGACGCGGAACAACGCGGCCACCTCGCCCGGTGTCAGCAGACGATCTCCAGTGTCCACAACCCCCTCCTCGGTTCGGTTTCTGGAGCGGCCGGTGGTCACGGAGAGTGTCGGCGTGCTCGATCGGGACGTAAAGCCATTAGAGCACCGCCCCTGAACCAAGTCCGTGAAATGCGGAAAAAGCCCCGATTGCGACAGTGGTCATTATCCTGCCGCCCATTCGCCGCTACCGGGCGTGAAGGCGGGAGCGCCACCCGATTAGGGTTTGAAGCATGGACTCCATCGACCTCCGGCTGATCGACCTGCTACGGGAGAACGCGCGCTCGTCGTACGCCGAACTCGCCCGCAAGGTCGGGCTCTCCGCCCCCGCCGTGCACGAGCGAGTGGGTAAGCTCGAGACCGCCGGAACCATCCGCGGCTACCGGGCCGACATCGATCACGAGGCGATCGGGCTCGGTGTCACCGCGCTCATCGGCATCATCGAGGACTCCGGCGCCGACACCGACGACGTCCTCGCCGCGGTCCGTGCCATGCCCGAGGTGGAGAGCTGCTATTTCATGGCCGGCGTCGAGTCCTATCAGCTCACCGTGCGAGTCGGCACGATCGCGGAACTGGAGCAGTTGATCGTGCGAATAAACCGGACACCGGGTGTCGCCTCGACCCGGACCGCGATCGCCCTCTCCACGAAGTGGGAGAACCGCCCGCAGCCCGGTCTGGGCTGAGGTCGGGGATGGAACCCACCAAGCTCGACCGCTCGGACAACGTGGCCCGCGACTGGGCCCGCGACGCGATCGCCCTGGTCGAGGCGGACGCCAACCGCTCCGCCGACACCCACCTGCTGCCCTACCCACTGCCGATCAGCTGGGGCATCGACCTCTACCTCAAGGACGAGTCGTCGCACCCCACCGGCTCGCTCAAGCATCGGCTGGCCCGATCGCTGTTCCTGTACGCGCTGTGCAACGGCTGGATCGGCCCGCAGACCACGGTCGTCGAGGCGTCCTCCGGGTCGACCGCGGTCAGTGAGGCATACTTCGCCCGGATGCTCGGTCTGCCGTTCATCGCCGTGATGCCGGCCTCCACGTCGCCGGAGAAGGTCTCGCTGATCGAGTTCCAGGGCGGCCGATGTCATCTGGTCGGCGAGGCGACCCAGGTGGTTCCGGAGGCCCGGCGACTCGCCGCCGACCTCGGTGGGCACTTCATGGACCAGTTCACGTACGCCGAGCGGGCCACCGACTGGCGTGGCAACAACAACATCGCCGAATCCATCCACAGCCAGCTCGCTCTGGAACGGCACCCGGTCCCGGCCTGGGTCGTCGTCGGTGCCGGCACCGGTGGCACCAGCGCCACCATCGGCCGCTACGCACGGTATCGGCGTCTCGACACCAGAGTCTGCGTTGTCGATCCCGAGGGGTCGGCGTTCTGGCAGGCTTACCTTGCCGGCGACTGGACCACGGTGACCGGCCGGGGCTCGCGCATCGAAGGGATCGGCCGGCCCCGGGTGGAGCCGTCGTTCCTGCCGTCCGTGGTGGACCGCATGATCCACGTGCCGGACGCCGCGTCCCTCGCCGCGATGCGGGCCGGGTCGGCCACACTGGGCCGGCGGCTCGGCGGGTCGACAGGTACCAACCTGTGGGGCGCGTTCCGGCTGATCGCCGAGATGCGCGCGGCCGGCCGTACCGGATCGGTGGTGACGTTGATCTGCGACGGCGGCGAACGGTACGCCGACACCTACTACTCCGATGACTGGGTGGCCGCCCAGGGGCTCGAATTGTCCCCTTACTCCAGGGTGATTGAGCGATTCATGGACGGCGGCGACTGGCCGGGCTGACATCCATCGACGGGCCGTGATTAGATCCGGCTCGTGGAGGATGACCTCGATCATCGATCGGGTAGGGATTGGGTGGCGCGGGCGTTCGGCGCCTTCGGGGTGATGCTGCTCGCCGTCTCCTCCGTCAGCGTGGTCTTCTGGCCGCAGCCGCAGCGACCGAAGCCGGCGACCGCCGCCCCCGTCGTGGCGCCCGACCCGTCGACCGTGATCGAGCGGGATGTCCGGTTCGCCCTTCAGGGGCAGGTCGACGCGCTACTCAGCGGTGACGAGGCGGGTTGGTTGGCGCCGGTCGACCCGGCGGCGCGGAAACGCTACCGGGCCATCTACCGAAACCTGCGCAACCTGGAGATCAGCCGGGCCGAGTACGGTGTGGAGATCCTCGGCGGGAGCACCACGAGCGCGGTCGACGCCCGGTTCATGCTGAGCTACTGCCTCAGCGACGCGGCCTGCCCGGCCTGGGACGACTCGGTCGGCCGCGGCCCGCCGAAGGTCCTCTACGAGCTGACCCTGACCCGGCGTGACGGCGGGTACGTGGTCACCGGGATCGCCGACATCAAGGACGAGAACCCACTCCAGCCGACCCCGTGGGAGAACACCGAACTGCGTTTCGCCCGCGGCGAGCGGGTCATCGTCGCCGGACCGCCCGGCCAGGCGAAGAACCTCCAACGCGTGCTCACCGCGGCCGAGAAGGCCGCGAAGATCGTCGACCGTTTCAGCACCGAGCCGCCGGCTCGCTACCGGGTCTATCTCGCCGACGACAAGACCTGGAAGCAGTGGTACGGCGGCCAGCTCTCGAAATGGGTCATCGGCTATCACATCGCCCTGAACCAGACCGGTAGCGACATCGTCCTCAAAGCCGGTGACGTGCTCGACTCCGATCGCCAGCTCGCCATCACCGTCCAGCACGAGATGGCGCACGCCGTCACCATGGTCCCGTCCCGAAACTGGGATCAGGACGAGGACCTGTGGCTCATCGAGGGCGTCGCCGAGTACATCGGGTTCTTCCCCGGAAAACCACAGAACACCGAGAGCCGGTACTCGCTGCGGTCCTGGTTCGACGAGCACGGTCCGATCAAGTCGATCGTGCGGCCGGAGCTCACTGACGAATCGGACGATCTGACGGTCAGCACCCTCTATGCCACCGGGCACTACGCGGTCGGTTGCCTGGCCGACAGGTACGGACGGGCTCGGATGCTCGTCTTCGTCAAACAGGTGATCCAGGAGGGTCAGGACCTCGATCCGGCCTCGCGAACAGCCTTCGGGAAGCCCTTCAAGACCGTCGACAAGGCATGCGTCAGCTGGATCACACAACGCGTCTGATCGCTGGGCCGAAATGGGATAGAGGACCGTCGAAACAGGTGGTTAGATCCTCGGTCATGGATGAGTCGCCACAGGCTGAGTCGCTGCCCGAGCCGTCGGCTGAGACGTCTCCCGAGCAGTCTGTCGAGTCCTCCTCCGAGGCGGACCCCGAGCCCGATCCCGGCCTCGTCGCCGAGGCGCCTCCCGGCCTTGTCACCGAGGTGCCGCCCGGCTTCGTCGCCGATGCGTCGCCTGCGCCGCGACGGCCCTCGGCGCTGATCGCTGGACTAGCCGTGCTGGCGCTCGCCGCCGGTGCCGGCGCGGTGATCTTCTGGCCGGACCGGCCGGAGCCCGCCACCGCCACCCCGGTCCCGTCGGCCTCGGTCACGCCCTCCGCCTCGGCCACCCCGCCGACCCCGCTCGAGCAGGTCAACGCGCTGATCGACGCGCAAGCCCAGGCACTGGTCAAGGGCGACGAAGCGGGCTGGCTCGCCCCGGTCGACCCGAAGCTGCAGGGCCGCTACCGGACGATCTTCCAGAACCTGCGGGCGCTCGAGGTCACCGCCGCCGACCTGACCATCGACGGTGAGCCGAAGATGGCCGGCACCACGATGAAGGTCCGGGTCGACCTCAACTACTGCTTCAGCGGCGTCGACTGCCCGGCCCACCGCTCCGACCCCGGAGCCGGCGCCCCCGCGATGATCAACACACTCACCTGGACACCGCGGAACGGCTCCTACACGATCACCGCGATGGCCGGCGCCGGCGTCCAGAACTACCTGCAACCGGCCCCCTGGGAGAATGCCGCGCTGACCGTCGCTCAGGGCCGGAGGGTGATCGTGGCCGGCCCGAAATCGCAGGCCGAGAACGTGCGTCGGACCCTGCCGCTGGCGGAGAAAGCGGCCGCGGTCGCCGACCGGTACGGCACCCGGCTCCACAACGAGCAGAAGAAGTACCGGATCTACCTCGCCGACGACAAGGGCTGGAAGAACTGGTACTCGGGCATGGCCCCGAACTGGTCGGTCGCGTACCACCTGCCGCTCAACGGCATCGGCAGCGACATCGTGGTGAAAGCGGGCGAGGCGATGTCCGGCAGCAACCGTGAGGTCACCGAGATCATCCAGCACGAGATGGGCCACGCCGTCACCCTCAACGACAACCGCAACTGGGACGACGAGGACGATCTGTGGCTGATCGAGGGCGTCGCCGAGTACATCGGCTACCAGCCCAGCAAGCCGCAGAACAGCTACAGCCGGGACGCGCTCCGCTACATCCAGGCCCGCCGCGGCGCGGTCAAGACGATCGCGTTGCCGCCGCTCACCGATGAATCCGACGACCTGACCGTCGCGCGGCTCTACGCCACCGGGCACTTCGGGGTGGGCTGCATCGCCGAGAAGTTCGGCGAGGACAAGATGTTCAACTTCGTCTCACTGGTCCTGCGTGAAGGTCTGGAGCTCGACGTCGCCGCACAGGTCGCCCTCGACAAGCCCTTCAAGACCGTCGACAAGGCCTGCGTCAGCTGGATCAAGCAGAAGCTGTGACCCGACGGGCCAGCCCCGGCCGGTCCGCCACGAACCCCTCGTCGTCGCAGATCAGGTCGACGCTCGTGGTCTCGTCGGCGAACCGCACCCGCCCATCGCCCAGTGGCGTGTAGATCTGGTCCGCCTGCACCACTTCCAGGCTCGGCACCAGGACCCAGGCCACACTCAGCCGATGCGACACACCGGCCGCCGCGGCCTCGGACGAGTCGAGCAGCCCGAGTCGCCGGATCGGCAAGGTGGCGAAGAGCGACGATCCGCCCAGCCCGACATCGAACGCGCCATACAACAGATCCGGGTCGTCGCACCCGGGTAAGCCGGCCCGCGCGTGACCGTTTCTGGTCAGTTCCGCGTCTAGATCGCCCTGTTCAGAAGCGGTCACCCGCCAGCGGCCCGCGGCCAGCTCCAGCCGCACGGCACGCGCCCAGCCGGCACCCTCGGCCCGCACGTCCAGTCGGGCGGTCGCCCAATCCGGACCGGTCTGCACCTCATACCGACAGGCGAACGGCACGGGCGCGGCAGCCAGAAGAGTCCCCTGCGCATACAGACCGTCGCGCGCCTCCAGCAGGGCATGCTCGGCGCCGGAGACGTCGCTGCGCTCCCAGAACACCGCAATAGGCAACGGCATGCCAAAAACCTACCATTTTGTACGACCTACGAAGGTCCCGTGGCTACCCCGCGACGCAGGCGAAACTCCCGCCCACCAGCGCGTCTTTCGGGCGGAATCCGTTGCCCACCGCTACCCCACAACCGGTCCCGCCCGCCGTCCACTCGCAGTGTGGTGAGTTGTGGCGCGGATCGGACCGTAGGGCGGCACCGGGACCATGGTGAGGGATCGCTTCAGCCCGGAGGCGCGTCGCGGGTGGGACGGGTCGCCTGCGTCGCGTCGTAGCCACGGGACCTTCGTAGGTCGTACCGAATCGGATTTTGGAAAGGCCGAAGCCCCGACCGCCTGGAGGCGACCGGGGCTTCGGTGGGAGTTGTCAGTAGCTGCGAGCCGGGCGGGTGCCGAAGCGGCCGCCCGGGCCCTCGCGGCGGTCGCCGCGGTGGCTGTCGGTGCGGTGGCCCTCGCGGCGCGGACCCGACGGGCGGTCGCCGAAGCGGTCGCCGGCCGGACGGTCGCCGAACGAACGCTGCGGACGGTCACCAGTCGGACGGTCGCCGAACGAACGCTGCGGACGGTCACCGTAGGAACGCTGCGGACGGTCACCGGCGGGCCGGTCGCCGAACGAGCGGTCACCAGCGGGCCGATCGCCGTAGGGGCGGTCCGAACGCTGACGGTCGCCGAAGCCGCGGTCACCGCGGTCACGGTCGCTGGACGGGCGGTCGCCGAAGTTCCGGTCACGGTCGCCGAACGAGCGCTGCGGACGGTCGCCGAACGAACGGTCGCCGGCCGGGCGGTCACCATAGGAACGCTGCGGACGGTCACCGAAGGTCCGCTCGTTGCGGTCGCCGTACGAGCGCTGCGGACGGTCACCGTACGAGCGCTGCGGACGGTCACCACGCGGGCGGTCGCCGAAGCGGCCACGGGAGCCGCCGGAACGCTCGCGGCGAGGCTCCGGCTCGTCCACGACCGGGACGCCACTGGGCTCGCGGGCGCCGGTGATCTCGGACAGCTTGTCGTCGCCCAGACGGACGCGGGTCTCGGCGGGGGCGACCCCGGCCTTCGACATCATCGCCTGCGTGGTGCGGCGCTGCTTGGGCAGCACCAGCGTGACGACCGCGCCGGACTCACCGGCCCGAGCGGTACGGCCGGCCCGGTGCAGGTAGTCCTTCGGGTCCTTCGGCGGGTCCACGTGCACGACCAGCGAGATGCCGTCGACGTGGATGCCACGGGCCGCCACGTCCGTCGCGACCAGGACGTTCGTCCGGCCTTCCTTGAACTCGGCGAGCGTACGGGTACGGACGCGCTGGGTCTTGCCGCCGTGCAGGGCACCGGCCCGGACACCGACCGCCGCAAGCTGCTCGACCAGCCGGTCCACGCCCATCTGGGTGCGGGCGAAGACGATGGTCTTGCCGGCCCGGTTCGCGATCCACGACGTGATCGGGAACTTGTCAGCCGGCGGGATCAGCAGCAGGTGGTGATCCATGGTGGACACGCTCGCCTCGGCCGGGGCCGTCGAGTGCGTCACCGGGTCGTGCATGAACCGCTTGACCAGGGTGTCGACGTCACCGTCCAGAGTGGCCGAGAACAGCAGGCGCTGCGCGTTCTCCGGGGTCTTCGCCAGCAGATCGGTGACCTCGGGCAGGAAGCCCATGTCAGCCATCTGGTCGGCCTCGTCGAGCACGGTGACCTCGACGTCGTCGAGCTTGCAGGCGCCACGCTCGATCAGGTCGCCGAGACGACCCGGAGTGGCGACGATCACCTCGACGCCGCGGCGCAGGGCGTCCATCTGACGGTCGTACGGGACACCGCCGACCGCGGTCTTCAGGAACACGCCGACCGACCGGCCCACCGGCATCAGCGAGTCGGCGACCTGCATCGCCAGCTCACGGGTCGGCACCAGGATCAGCGCCTTGGGGTAGTGCGGCCGGGCCCGGCCACCCTGCGCGATGCGAGCCAGCACCGGCAGGCCGAACGCCAGCGTCTTGCCGGAGCCGGTCTGGCCACGGCCCAGGACATCCCGCCCGGCCAGCGCGTCCGGCACGGTCGCGGCCTGGATCTCGAACGGTGTGGTGATGCCCTCACGTGTGAGGACGCGCACGATCTCGGCCGGGAGGCCCAGGTCGGCGAAGGTCTTGGCGGGGGCCTCGACGGCCTCCGGGGTGGTCTCGGCGACCTCGGTGGTCGTCTCGGCGACCTCGACGGCCTCGGGGGCGGCCGGGGTGTCGCTCTCGGTGCTGCTGTTGTCGAAGACGGACGGGAACGTGCTGGGATCAGCGAAAGTGGTCAAGAGAACCTCTCTACGGGGGCGCATGCTCGCGAATGGCCCGCCGCGGTCATCGGAGACCGCCCGCTGAAATGCCCGCAAGAACGCCCGTGGCGTGCACCGGGTGGGCACGCCGCGTCAATAACTACCATCAGTGTACGGGTGAACGTCTGAACCGCCGACCGCATTCCGGCCGGGTAGTGGGCATGCTCACCCCGAAGCGCAACCGCGCAAGCTTAAACGTTCGAGGCCCCGGGCGACAAAACGCCGGGACCTCTTGGCACTGTCGGGACTGCGTCAGTTGGTCACTTGCCGGTCAGATTGCCCAGGAAATCGGTGAACGCGTCACCCGCTGTGAACACGAACACAAGGCTCACCGTCACCAGCAGGCCGAGAACCGCGAGCATGGCGATGACCACCTTCACATTGCTGCGGCGCTGGTCGACCGGCGCGTCATACCAGCCCTGGGCCAGGATGTGGCCGGTCAGTGAACCCGAGTTCTCCACCGGGTCGGAGACCGGCATCGTCATGTCGATCGCGGGATAGCCACCGGTGCTGTACACCGTGCCCTGCCCGCGCTGCTGCGGCACGCCGCCGGCGACCGGGCTGATCGGAGTGGTCGGCGGGTTGCCGTACTGAGCGGGCTGCGGGGTTCCGGCAGAGACCGGCTGGGTCATCTCGATGTTCTCCGGCGACGACGGGAAGCCCCGGTAGGGCGTCCCGCGAGGAGCGCTCTGCGGGGCCGGTGGCAGACCTGCCGAGGCGGCGGTGGGCGGCAGGGTGTAGCGGGGCAGGCCGTTACCGCCCGCTGGACCGTTACCGCCCGCCGGACCGTTACCGCCCGCTGGACCGTTACCGATCGCCGGACCGGTACCGATCATCGGCGCCGGTGGAACCGGAGCTGGCGGAACCGGGCCGGGTCCGGGTGGGATCGGGCTGGGGCCGGGTCCGGGTGGGATCGGGTTCGGGCCGGGTCCGGGCGGGATCGGGCTGGGCGGCACCGGAGTCGGCGGCACCGGGCCCGGAGGCACGGGTGTCGGCGGAATCGGGCCCGGAGGGACCGGGCTCGGCGTAGGTGTCGGCGCGGGTGGGACCGGGCCGGGCTTGGGCGTCGGCGGGACCGGCTTCGGCGCCGGGAAGGGCGTCGGCGGTTTGTCCGGTTCCGGGTCGGTCGGTTTCGACGGGGCCGGGGGCGCCGGGGGTGCGGGTACAGGCTGGGGCTCGGCCGGCTCCGGGTCCTTCTCCGGTTCGGCGGGATCGGGGTCGGATTGCTTCGGCTCGGATGGCTTCGGCTCGGATGGCTTCGGCTTTTCGGGCGCGGGCGGGTCGCTCAGCTTCGGGTCCGCGAATTTCGGGTCCGAGGGCTTCGGGTCGGACAGCCGCGGGTCCGAGGGCTTCGGGTCGGACAGCCGCGGGTCGGACGGCTTCGGGTCGGACAGCCGCGGGTCGGACAGCCGCGGGTCGGACAGCCGCGGGTCGGACGGCTTCCCGGATTCGGCCGGCCCTTCCGGGGCGGCGGCGTCCTTGGTCTCGGCCGGGCTCTTGGCGTCGGCCGGGTTCTTCGCGCCGGAGACCGGGACGGCCACCGAGGCGGAGCCGACTGGTCGTGGGGCCGCGCCGTAGACCTTAGGCTGGCCCGCCGCACGGGCTGAGGCGGGCACCTCATCGGCGGCCGGGCGGACCACACCTGGCACTGCGGCCCGGGCAGCGCCGGAGCCGGGTACCGACGAGACCGGCCGCACCGATGAGCCGAAGGCGGGGGACGAGACCGGGTTACTAGTACCGGCGCTCGGCTGGGCAACCTTGGGCGCCCCAGCGGCCGGGGCAGAGCCAGCGGCGTCGGCGGCCGGGGCAGAGCCAGCGGCGTCGGCGGCCGGTCCGGTGGAGGCAGGGGTGTTGGCGGCCGGTCCGGTGGAGGCAGGGGTGTTGGCGGCCGGTCCGGTGGAGGCAGGCGCGTTGGCGGTTGGCGCGGCGAGGGCGGGCGCGGTGGCGGCCTGCGCGGCGCTGGCTGGTGGCGCCGAGGCCGGTGCGACAGAAGCGGATGCCCGGGCGACAGGGGCGGCGGAAGCCGGAGCCCCCGAGGACGGGGTGGTTGGAGCGGGGGCGGCCGAAACCGGAGCGGAGGCACTGACCCGGGACGCGGGCGGAGTGGAGACGGGAACTGCCGCGGACGCTTTCACGACCGGTGCCGGGGAGATCGGTGCGGCCGAAACCGGCGTGGCAGATCCCGGAGCAGCAGCCGCGGGCCCACCGGAAACCGGCGAGGCTGCCGGTTCGGCAGGGGTGGCGGACACCTTGGCGGCTGCGGACTCGGTGGGCGCCGAAGCGGTGGCGGGCCTGACCACGGCGGGAGCCGGGTCGGAATCGGCGGACGCCGGGGCAGCGGACACCGGCGCGGCTGAGACGACCGCAACCGACGCGGCAGAGGCTGCGGAGGCCGGTTCGGCGGAGTCCGAGGCGGCCGGCGCGTCGGAGGCCGGATCAGCGGAGGCTGCGGAGTCCGGGGCGGCCAGCGTGTCCGAGGCCGGTTCGGTGGAGGCCGGTTCAGGGGAGGCCGGGGCCTCGGCGGACGGCGAGGCAGCCGAAGGGGTGGCGGTGGGCTTGGGATCATCGGCCGGGGTGGCCCACAACGCGCCCGGGGCGGGCGGCGGCGGGGGAGCGTACTCCTCGATGTCGTTCGCGGGCGGCCGGGCGGCGGACGGCGTCCTGATCTCGCCGTCCTTGGTCGCCTGCTGCTCGTCCATGGGTCCTCCAGACCACCGCTGCCGACGAAGACTCGGACGTCGGGCGCTGACCATAACCGTGCCACATCAGTCGGTGTGAACACACCCGGCATCAGCGTCACTCGCCCGGCTACGACCGTCCGATGGCCGACTGGCCGGTTCGGGTCGTTGCGTCGGGACCGTTCTACCTGCTTACCGGGCCGGCGCCGTTTGTCGAAAGATGGCTAGTTGTCACCGGAACCCGCCGAGGCGGACCCCGAGGCGGAGCCCGACGCGGCCGCGGCTCCGGAAGCGGCGGCCGCCTGCGAGGCGCTCGCCGCCGCTGAACCGGTGGTGGTGCCGACCGAGGCGCTCGGGGTGTTCGTGTCGGGCGCCTTGGACGACTCGCCGGCCGACGGCTGCGGAACCACCGGCGGGTTCGAGCTGCCCGACGGCGACGGCGAGCTCGACGGAGATGTCGACGTCGACGGCGACGTGGAGGTGCTCGGCGAGGTCGAAGTGCTCGGCGACGTGCCCGTGCCCGGTTTCGTCGACGTGGAGGTGCTCGGCTTGACGCCACCCGGCGACTTGCTGCCGCTCGGCGACGGTGACGGCGACTTGGTCGGGGTGACCGGCTCGTCCGGGTCGGGGCTGCCGAGGTCGGGCGTCTCGGTCTCGCCCTCGATCGAGCCGTAGATCCGGGTGGCGGCGAACAGCCGCGACCACCGGACCGGGGTGAGCCGGACGTTCAGGCCGGTGCGCGGAGCCTCGACCATCATGCCCTGACCCGCATACATGGCGACGTGGTGAATACCCGTCCAGCTGCTCGACGAGCTGAAGAACAGCAGGTCGCCGGGGAGCAGCGAGTAGCGGGAGACCTGCCGCTCGCGAGTCTGGTAATACTGGTCGCGGGACACCCGGTTGAGCTGGAAGCCGACCGAGCGGTACGCCGCCCACATCAGGCCGGAGCAGTCGTACTGATCCGGGCCCTCCTCGGACCACACATACGGGTCGCCGCGCTGGGCGAGCGCGAACTGCAGGGCCTGCACGGCCCGCGGGTCGGCGCCCCGGCCGGCGTCGGCACCGGACAGGTACTCCGCGCCGAGCTGCTGGTCGGCCGCGTTCGCGGTGCTCTCGGCGGCGCTGATCTCGGCGCGATTGTCATTCTCGAGTTTGGTCTGCGCGGCCTGCTTCTTGGCCAGGTTCGCATTCAGCTGGGTCCACTGGGCGGCCAGCGCCGTGTACTTGGTGTTGGCGGCGACCTGCTCGGTGGTCGAGGTCCGGGCCGCCTCCTCGGCGGCGATGAGACGGCGGGCGGCCGCCTCATACGACGAGGTGGCGTCGCCCCGCTGCATGCGGGACAGCGCGTCGAGCTCGGCCCAGCGGGAGTCGATGGCGCCGGGCGGGAGGGCGGCGTCCTGCTGCATGGCGGCGGCCGCGGACTCCTGCGCGACGGTGCGGGCCTGAACCAGGGCCTGCTGGGTCTCGGTGACCCGGGCGGTCGCGGCGGTGAGCTGCGTCTGGGCGAGGTCACGGTCCTGCCCGACGAGGATCAGCTGATCACCGAGGGTGGCGATCTCGGCCCGACCCTTCTCCACCTTCTGCAGGATGGGGCTCGCGGGGACGCCGGGGGTGATCAGTGAGGGCGTGGGTGTGGTCGGCGTGGTGACCGGGGCGCCGGGGAGCACCAGGTTGCCGATCGCGACGGGCTGGGAGCCGGCGTCGGGCACGGTGGTCGTGGTGCCGGGGACGAGCGGCTCGGCCATCGCCGGGATGGGCTGGAACAGCGCCGCGATCGCGGCCGCCACCGCCGCCGAGCAGATCAGCGGGCGTAGACGAGGGCGCGCGAAACGCAAGCGATGCGTATTGCCTCGCCGCACTGCCTTGGCCATGAGCTCCCCGTCCGCGACGGTTACGACCGTCGCTTGTCGTCCCTAAAGGTTCATACCGCAAGGCCCGTACCGGTGTCGATCGAATGAAGGTGAAAGCACGCTGAGAATTTTTCAGATGAACGGTGCCGCAGGTCACCGATGGGTGGCGACGTACCCTCGTGCACATGGATGCGGGGTTGAAGCGGGAGCTGGAAGCGAAGGTCTATGCGGGCGAGCGGCTGTCCCGTGAGGACGGTGTCGCGCTCTACGCGTGTGACGACCTGGCCTGGCTCGGCCGGCTGGCACATCACAAGCGGACCGTGATGAACGGTGACCGGGTGATGTTCAACGTGAACCGGCACCTCAACCTCACGAACGTCTGCTCGGCCAGTTGCGCGTATTGCTCCTTTCAGCGCAAACCCGGCGAGAAGGACGCGTACACGATGCGCATCGACGAGGCCGTCGCCAAGGCCAAGGAGATGGAGGACGAGCAGCTCACCGAGTTGCACATCGTGAACGGTCTGCACCCGAGCCTGCCCTGGCGTTACTACCCCAAGGTGCTGCGCGAGCTGAAGGCGGCGCTGCCGAACGTCAAGCTCAAGTGCTTCACCGCGACCGAGGTGCAGTGGTTCGAGAAGATCAGTGGGCTGTCGGCGAGCGAGATCCTCGACGAGCTGATGGACGCCGGGCTGGAGTCGCTGACCGGCGGTGGCGCCGAGATCTTCGACTGGGAGGTCCGGCAGCACATCGTCGACCACGCCTGCCATTGGGAGGACTGGTCACGGATCCACCGGCTCGCGCACGAGAAGGGCATGAAAACCCCGGCGACCATGCTGTACGGCCACATCGAGGAGCCGCGACACCGGGTCGACCACGTGCTGAGGCTGCGTGAGCTCCAGGACGAGACGGGTGGGTTCGCGGTCTTCATCCCGCTGCGCTACCAGCACGACTTCCACGACTCACAGGACGGCAAGGTCCGTAACCGGATCCAGGAGCGCACCACGATGGCCGCCCCGGCCGAGTCGCTTAAGACGTTCGCGGTGTCCCGCCTGCTCTTCGACAATGTGCCGCACCTGAAGAACTTCTGGGTGATGCATGGTCTGTCGGTGGCCCAGCTGTCGCTGAACTTCGGTGTCGACGACCTGGACGGTTCGGTCGTCGAGTACAAGATCACCCACGACGCCGACTCGTACGGCACCCCGAGCACCATGCACCGTGACGACCTTCTTCACCTGATCTGGGACGCCGGTTTCCAGCCGGTCGAGCGGGACACTCGTTATCAGGTGGTACGGGAGTACGACACGGCGCCGTCGCTGGCCGAGCGCCGCAGTGAGCCTCAGAAGATCTGGGCCTGACCGGGGGATGGTGCGCCGATGACCCAGCAGAAAGACGCCGGCGGCCGGCTGGCCACGATCGGTGACCTGCTGGGTTCCGCGTTCGCCGGGTTGGCTGTCGGCGCCGCGGTCCTGCTGGTCTTCGAAGCCGTGATGGCGCTGACCGGGCTCGGCGATTTCGGCGAGTCCAACGGCTGGCTCGTGATGATCCTGCCCGTCTGGCTGTTCGTCGAGGAGTTCCGTGGCGAGGGCTTCGGTGCGCATCGGATCATGGTGGGTGGACTGGCCGCCGGGTTCGGGGTGGCGACCGGTATGACGGTGGCCGGTCTGGTGGCCGAGGTCGCTCCGCCCTTGGTCAGCGGCGGCTCCGGCGCGCTGACCGGTACGGTCGTGTATTGCCTGGTCTGGTTCTACGGCCTCCGGTGGCTCAGTCACCGGTCGGGCTGAGGGAGATAACGATGAAGCCCGCCGTCAAGTACGCGCTCGGCCGCCTCGGCCTGTTCCTGGTCGTGTTCGCGGTGCTGATCCCGACGACTCCGTTGAACATCCTGGTCAAGGCGATGGTCGCGCTCGTCGCAGCGTCCGGCTTGTCGTTGATCCTGCTACGTGGCTGGCGCGACCAGTCGGCTGAGCAGTTCGGCGAGATCGCCGCCCGCCGCTCGGCGGAGAAGGAGCGGTTGCGCTCGGCGCTCGCCGGTGACGAGGTCGCCGCGGCCGAGGGCGACCGGGTCACCGCCGCCGACATCGTCGAGCACGCGAAGCGTCCCGGCGCCTGATTCCCGGCATCGAGCGATGCCGGGCTCTTGACACCACACAAGTCGAGTTATGTAGAGTTTCGGCCATGCCGAGGACACCGCATGCCTCGCCGCAGACGCTGCGGCTCTTCGAAGCGCTCATGAAGGCGCCGACGACCTGGCGTTACGGGTATGACCTGAGCCGGGAGACCGGCCTGGCGTCCGGGACGCTCTACCCGATCCTGATGCGCCTCACCGAGCAGTCGCTGCTGGAGGCCGCCTGGGAGCCGTCCGACCAGCCCGGCCGACCGCCCCGGCACACCTATCGCCTCACCGGCGACGGTGTGGCCCTGGCCAAGGTCCGCCTCGCCGACGCCGCCGCGAAGGCCGCGCCCCGCCGGACCGCCGCCGCCAAGATCGTGAGGCCGGCATGACGCGGCAGAGCAAGGCCGGCGGGAACGGTGCCGCCGGGAGCGAGGCCGGAATCTGCGCGGCCTGCGGGAACGAGGCCGCCATCAGCGAGGCCGCGAGGAGCGGGGCCGGCGGAGGCGGGGCCGGTGTGTGCGGAAACGGTCTGACGAGGCTCGCCCACCGGGTGCTGACGGCCGCCGTGCGCGGCCGGAAAGAACGGGGAGGTCCGTGGGGTGAGGCGGTCTTGGCCGAGTTCGATCAGGCGGCCGGGACCGCGGCGGCCCTGCGATGGGTGGTGGGCGGCCTGCGGGTGGCGATCTCCGAGCGGTACGCCCGCCGCCCCGCCGTCTACCGGATCGCGATCGGTGTCCTGGCTGTGCTGCTGGCGGCCCCGTTCCTGGTCACCGTCAAGTACGTGCCGAGCGGCAGCATGCAACCGACGATGGAGATTGCGAGCCGCTACCTCGTCGACAAGGCCGGCTTCCACCTGACCGGTCTGGATTACGGGGACGTGGTCATCCACCCGCTGCCCGATTTCCCTGAACGCGATACCGAGCGCCGGGTCCTCGGGTTCGCCGGCGACCGTCTCGACTGCCGGGCGGGTCACCTGTTCCGCAATGACGTGGCGGTGGACGAGCCCTATCTACGCGAGGGCACGGTGACCGAATGTGAGCCGGTCACGGTGCCGGAGGGGGCCCTCTACACACTCGGTGACCACCGGGAGGTCGCCAACGATTCCCGGCTCTCCGGCTTCGTACCGGCGGATTCGGTCATCGGTCGTGTGGTGCTGTTGAGCTGAGCCGAAGGTCATGGCCGAAAAAGGACACCGTCACCAGTGCGGACACGAATCGCACCGGTGGCGGTTCCCGGCATGTGGTGGGTTAGCGTTTCAGGGACCGCGCCGCAGCGAAGCCGGTGAGAAACCGGAGCTGTCCCGCAACTGTGATCCCTCTTCGGAGGTCTAGCCAGGTCGCCTGGGCGTCGGTCGCGATTCAGCGCTCCCGGGGAGGGGCGCCTCGCGGGCGGCGGCCAACGGCGGCCCCTGTCGGCGAGCACCAATGCCCGGCCGACCGGAGGACCCATGAAACGCCTGATCACTGCCGCGATAGCGGCCTCTGCACTGTTCCTCACCGGCTGCGCGGGCGACGACCCGCAGCCCACCGTCACCACCACTTCGGGTGCGCCTGCTGCGGCGTACCCGGTGACGGTCGGAACGGTGACCCTGCCGAAACGCCCCGAGAAGATCGTCTCGCTCAGCCCGACGGCCACCGAGATGCTCTTCGCCATCGGTGCCGGGCCGCAGGTCACCGCAGTCGACGACCAGTCGACCTACCCGGCCGAGGCGCCGAAGACAGATCTGTCCGGTTTCAAGCCGAACGCCGAGGCGATCGCGGCCAAGGACCCGGACCTCGTGGTGATCTCCGGTGATTCCGACGGGATCGTTGCGCAGCTCGGCAAGCTGTCCATCCCGGTCTTCGTGTCGCCCGCCGCGGCCACGCTCGACGACACCTACACCGAGATCACCGAGCTCGGCACGCTCACCGGTCACCAGGCCGAGGCGACCGCGCTCAACGAGAAGACGGCCACCGAGATCGACACGATCGTCAAGTCGGTGCCGGCCCGAGGCAAGCCGCTCAGCTACTACTACGAGTTGGGCCCGGACCTCTACTCGGCGACGTCCAAGACGTTCATCGGCTCGATCTTCCAGCGCTTCGGCATGACCAACGTCGCGGACGCCGCCGACCCGGACGGCAAACTCGGCGGATACCCGCAGCTGTCCCAGGAGTCGCTGGTCGAGTCGAACCCGGACACGATCTTCCTGGCCGACACGAAGTGCTGCCAGCAGTCCGCCGACACGGTCAAGGCACGGCCGGGCTGGTCCTCGATCACGGCTGTCGCCAAGGGGCAGATCTACGCCCTCGACGACGACATCGCCTCGCGCTGGGGACCCCGTACCGTCGAATTGGTCAAAGCGGTGGCCGACGCGGTGGGCAAGGTTCCCGCGTGAGTGCGCGCCGCCGGCCTGCCGGGCTGCGCCCGGCGTGGCTGGCGGCGGGCGTGGTCGCGGTGCTGGCCGCGACGGTTCTCGGCCTCGCCTTCGGCTCGGTCTCGCTCCCGCCGGGCGGGGTCGCGGTGGAGATGTTGAATCTCATTCCGGGGGTACGGCTGGACAGCGGCCTGTCCGAACGTGAGGTCGCCATCCTGACCCAGCTCAGGCTGCCGCGCGTGGTCCTCGGGCTGCTGGTCGGTGCTCTGCTGGCGGTGGCCGGCGCCGCCTATCAGGGCGCGTTCCGCAACCCGCTGGCCGACCCGCACCTGCTCGGCGTGGCATCGGGCGCCGGGCTCGGGGTGACCGCGGTGATCGTCCTCGGTGCGTCGGGTGCCGCCGACGGGCTGACCGACCTGCCGATCGGGGTGCCGGCGGCCGCCTTCGTCGGTGCCGTCGGTGCGGTGACGCTGACCTGGCTGCTCGGCGCGGCCGGTGGACGGGACCGCTCGCCGGCCACACTGATCCTGGCCGGCGTGGCGGTGTCCGCGTTTCTGTCGGCGGCACAGACCTACCTGTTGCAGCGGCACCTGGAGTCGGTACGGGACGTCTACTCGTGGATGCTCGGCCGGCTGTCCACGGCCGGCTGGCACGACGTACTGGTGATCCTGCCGTATGCGGTGGTCACCTGCGTGATCGTGCTGGCCCAACGCCGGGAACTTGACGTCCTGACCGTCGGCGACGCCGAGGCGACGAGTCTCGGCCTGCACCCGCAGCGCAGCCGGTACCTGCTGATCGTGGCGGCGTCGCTCGGCACCGCCGCCGCGGTCAGCGTGTCGGGGCTGATCGGGTTCGTCGGAATCATCGTGCCGCACACCCTGCGGCTGCTGGCCGGTCCGGGAAATCGGGCGCTGCTGCCGTTGTCGGTGCTGTTCGGAGCGGCGTTCCTGGTGCTCACCGACCTACTGGCACGGACCGCCGGTGGGGACGCGGAGATCCCGATCGGGGTGGTCACGGCATTCCTGGGCGCGCCGTTCTTCGTCCTGGTGCTGCGCACGAGCCGGACGGCCCCGGAATGAGCGCGATCGAGGTCGAGAAACTCACCGTGCGCCTGGACGGGTCGCTCATCGTCGACGGCGTCGATCTCGACGTCGCCGAGGGCGAATGGGTCACCGTGATCGGGCCCAACGGTGCCGGGAAGTCGACGGCGCTGCGGGCGATCGGCGGGCTCCTGCCGTTCGGCGGGACGATCAGGTGGAACGGGCGGGCCGTCAGCGACATGCATCGGCGCGAACGGGCCAAAGCGGTGGCCACGGTTCTCCAGTCGCCGGTGGTGCCGCCGGCCGTGCATGTCTTCGACTACGTGCTGCTGGGGCGTACCCCGTACATCCCGCCGCTCGGTCGAGAAAGCACCGCCGACCTGGCGGCGGCCGACGAAGCTCTCGCCGCGCTGGACCTGGTGCCCTTCGCCGGCCGTCGCCTGGACACTCTCTCCGGCGGTGAGAGACAGCGGGTCTTCCTCGCTCGCGCGCTGGCCCAGGGCGCCGGGATCCTGCTGCTCGACGAGCCGACCAGCGCCCTCGACATCGGGCACCAGCAGGAGGTGCTGGAGTTGGTCGACCGGTTGCGTGCCGAGCGTGGTCTGACCGTGCTCGCCACCATGCACGACCTTTCGACCGCGGGGGAGTATGCCGACCGGATGGTCCTGTTGTCGGGCGGTCGCGTCGTCGCCGCCGGCACGCCCGCCGAGGTGCTGACCGAGGACAATCTGGGCGAGTTCTACCGGGTGAAGGTCCGGATCATCCCCGGACATCACGGTCCGCTGGTGGTCCCGGTCCGCAAGTGACCACATTGGTCCGCGGGTGCGGCAGGGGTGGGGCGTACTTGAGAATTCTGTGGGCCCGAACCGAACGGCAACCGACTGGCGACCGGTCTGCACTCCGCGGGTCCGCGAAGCGCCCGAACTGATGGGCATGACGGACGCGCTGGTAGTTGAGATCGCCCTGCAGGCCATGACCGTCGCCGCGAAGATGGCGGCGCCGGTGCTGCTCACCGCTCTCGCGGTCGGCTTCGCCATCTCCCTGTTCCAGTCGGTCACCCAGATCCAGGAGGCCACGCTCTCGTTCGTCCCGAAGGCGGTGGCGATCGGTGCGGCTCTGCTGCTCACCGGTAACTGGATGCTTCGCGAGATGATGACCTTCACGACCGAGCTGTTCGAGAAGCTCCCCTCGATGCTGAGCTGACGTTCCACCCGAAAAAGGCCGCCCGTCTGGGCGGCCTTTTCGTGTTACAGGGGTCAGAAGGCGCCGGTGTAGAGCAGGCGGTTCGGGGAGCCGCTGCCCGCGCCGGTCACCACGCCGGTGGTGGCGTTATTGACGATCGCCGCGTTGACCGCGGTCACCGAGGCGCCCGGATTGTCGGCCAGGTAGAGCGCGACCGCCCCGGCCACGTGCGGCGCCGAGAACGACGTGCCGCTACCGGTGTAGGTGGCGCTGTCGCCGGTCCGCCAGGACGAGGTGATCGACACACCGGGCGCGAACAGGTCGAGTACCGAACCGTAGTTGGACCAGGACGCCTTCGCGTCGGTGTTGCCGGTCGCGCCGACGGTCAGACCCTCGGTGACCCGGGCCGGCGAGGTGTTGGCCGCGTTGACCCCCGAGTTACCGGCCGCGATGGTGTACGGGATGCCGGCCGCGATCGACCGCCGGACCGCCGCGTCGAGGGTGCTGCTGGCCCCGCCGCCGAGGCTCAGGTTGGCGACCGATCGGCCGGGCGTCGCGTTCGCGGTCACCCAGTCGATGCCGGCGATGACCCCGGCGGTCGTCCCCGACCCGTTGTTGTCGAGCACCCGGACACCGACCACGTCGGCACTCTTGGCGACCCCGTAGGTGCTGCCGACCGCAACCCCGGCGACGAAGGTCCCGTGCCCGTTGCCGTCCTGCGCCACGTTGTCACCTTCGACGGCGTCGTAGCCGTAGGACGCCCGGCCGCCGAACTGCGAGTGGGTGGTCCGGATGCCGGTGTCCACCACGTAGACCGTGACGCCGCTGCTCGCCGTGTAGTCGTAGGTGCTGTTCAGCGGTAGGGCGCGCTGGTCGATGCGGTCCAGGCCCCACGGGGCCGACGTCTGGGTGTCGGCGATCCGGACCACCTGGTCGGCTTCGACCGACGCGACCGAGGGGTCGCCGGCGAGTCGGGCGGCCTGGGCCGCGGTCAGTTTCGCGGTGTAGCCCTCGACGGCGTTGCCGAAGACCCTGTCGACGCTGCCGCCGTACCGCTTGGTGAGCCGGTCGGCGCGGGTCCGGTCGGCCTCGCCACTCTTGAAGACGACGACGTACGAGCCGTCGACAGCCGTGGGGCTGTCGGCGTAGCGGACGGTTCCGGTGGTCGGCCCGGCGAACGCGGGGGTGGAGAGGGTGACGGCGATGGCGGTGCCGGCGAGGATCGCGGCACCTCGGGTGGCGGGTCGCATGGGTTCCTCCTGTGTCGTGGTGTCCGGTTCGGACGCCTGGCGACGACGTTAGAGAGAAACCTTTTATCGACGATCAACGATTGATAAGCATCCTGACAACGGCTGTTATCGCCGATTGTTCAGAATTGCGAACGTTCCACCCTGCGGGTCGTTGAGTACCGCATATCGCCCGACCGAGATGGTCGTGGGCGGGTGCACGATCCGGCCACCCAGTTGATACGCGTGCTCGGCGGCCGCGTCACAGTTGCCGACCGCGAAGTAGACCAGCCAGTGCGGCGGCAGATCGTCCGGGAAGCCACTGCCCACCATCAGCTGTATGCCGGCTACCGGCGCCCGGTCCCGGTCGCACATCACATAGGGCAGGCCGCTGATGTGCGCCTCCCGGAAGGTCCAGCCGAACACCGAGCCGTAGAACGCCATCGCGCCCTCCAGGTCACGGGTGTTCAACTCGTTCCAGGTGAGGGCGCCGGGGACGTCGAAGACCTCGGCACCACGCATCATCCGCGGCTCCCAGACGCTGAACGGCGCCCCGGCCGGGTCCAGGAACGCCGCCATCCGGCCCTGATCCATCACGTCGAACGGCGGGACCAGCACCTTGCCCTGCGCCGCCTCGACCCGGGCGGCCACCATGTCGGCGTCGGTGGTCGCGATGTAGCTGCTCCACGCGGTCGGCTGGCCCGCCCCGAAGAGCGGGCCGGCACCGGCCGCCGGCAACCCGTTCAGCAGGAACGTGGTGTAGCCGCCGAACTCGTCGCCGGAGATCTGGGCGGTCCAGCCGAACAGCTCGGTATAGAAGCGGATCGCGCCATCGAGGTCGGAGGTGGCCAGGTCTACCCAGTTGGGCGCGCCCGGTGACGGTACGGTCATGCTGCGGATCGTCGCATCGTCATGCCCGCGACCGAATAGAACTGTCAATGTTCTAGCCGAACCGGCGGCCCTAACACTTTTCTCGGTCAGACGCTCCGCTGTTTGTGGGTCAGCCGAAACGGCGGCCCTCGTCGCGGCGGTGCGCCCACACCGCGAGTGCCCCGAACAGCGCCGTCCACCCGGCCAGGGCCAGTGTCGCGGTCAGGTCGAACGGAAAGTCGGTGACCGTCGCCCACATCAGACGGACCGCGCCGCCGGTCGGCAGGAACGGCGCGAGATCCTCGATGAATCCGGGGGCGCCGCCCGGCGGAGTGAGCAGCCCGCCACCGAACGCCAGCGGCAGGAACAGGATCTGCGCCACCACCAGCGCGGCCTTCTGCGGTAACGCGTAACCGATGGACAGGCCCATCAGGATGAATGGGACGGCGATCGCGGCGCAGACCGGGATCGCGGCCAGGAACGCGAGCGGGCTCAGCGTGGCCTCGGTGAACAGCGCGGCGATCAGCACCACCGGTGCCAGTGACACCACCATCATCAGCAGACCGGTGAGGATCCGGCCGAAAAACCGGGGCGCGGCGCCCGCGGCGAGCGTGCGGACGAACGGATCCCACGGCTGCGCGCGGTCCTCGGAGACGCCGATGCCGTACTGGAAGAGGTTGGTGTTCATGATCGCGAAGGTGATCATCGAGGCGGTGGCGTAGGTGGCGGCCACCGGATCGTCGCCGGCGAACGGCACCACGAACGCCAGCATCGACGCGGCCGGCCAGAACGCACTGCCCACCACCGCGATCGGAATGCGGAAGAGCTCGAGGGTCTGGAACTTGGCATGGGTCAGGACAAGGCTCGTCACTTCTGATCCTTTCCGGTCAGCACGAGAAACGCTTCCTCAAGTGAGGTCGCCCTGACCTCCAGGTCGCGGAACGGCACGTTCCGCTCGACCAGCTCGCGAACCATCCGGTCCGCGTCGGGCGTCAGGAGATGCAGGCGGTCACCCGCCTGTTCCACGGCCACCAGGCCTTCAAGATCAAAATCAGTCAGCGGTACGGGTGAGCTGAGGCTGATCCGGCTCACCCGGATCAGCCCGCGCACCGCCGCCACACTGTCGTCGGCCAGCACCCGGCCCTCGGCGATCACCACCACCCGCTCGGCGAGCGCCTCCACCTCCTCCAGGTAGTGGCTGGTCAGCACGACCGTGCCGCCCTCGGCGTGGAAGGACCGCACCGCGTCCCACAGATCACGTCGCGCCTCCACGTCGAGACCCGTCGGGCTCGTCCAGGAAGACGATCTCCGGGCGGCCGGCGAACGCCAGAGCCACCGCGAGGCGGCGCTTCTGCCCACCGGAGAGGCCGCCGGTCTGCCGCCGGATCAGGTCGCCCAGCCCGAACCGGTCGACCAGCTCGGTCTTCGGCAGAGGGTCGGGGAAGTGTGCCCGTACGAAATCGATGACCTCGCCGACGCGAAGCGAGGCGGGCAGGCCCGTCTCCTGCGGTGTCACGCCCAGTGTGCGCCGGTTGCGCGGGTCTCGCGGATCGCCGCCGCACAGCTCGACCCGGCCCGCGGTCGGCCGTCGACCGCCCGTGAAAAGGCTGACCAGGGTGCTCTTGCCGGCGCCGTTCGGGCCGAGCAGACCGACCAGCTCGCCGGCCCGGACCTCCAGGTCGACCCGGTCGAGCGCGAGTGTGGAGCCGAAGCTCTTGGTGACACCTTCGGCGCGGGCGTGGATCATGACGGTTCCTCTCCCGGGGCGATCAGGGTGCGCAGGGCGCTGACGTACTCCTCGAAGGCGAACCGTCCGCGCTGGGTCAGATGCACGAGAGTGGCCGGGGTGCGGCCGCGATGGGTCTTGGTGACCTCGACATATCCGGCCTCCTCGAGCTTGCGGAGGTGTACCGAGAGGTTGCCGGCGGTCATCCGCAGGATCTCCTGCAGTCGGGGGAACGTGATCCGGTCGCCACCGGGGAGCTGGGAGAGGGCGGCCACCACCCGCAGTCGTGCCTGGGCGTGGATCACCGGATCGAGCTCGGGCAGGTCGCCGTTGAGGCCGGCCCGCGGTTTCTCGGAGCCGGTCTCCGCGTTTCCGGCGCCGGCGGTTTCGGGGCCGGTTCGGGCGTCTTCAGGGGCGGTCATCGGCGGCGCATCCAGCCGACGAAGCCGGCCACCAGCAGGCCGCCGCCGCCCGCGACCGCGAGGACGAGCGCGTGCCAGCCCGGGCCCCAGAGGACGCCGATCACGTTGACCACGCTGATCCACGCGCCCAGCACGAACATGTCGCGCACGTCCCAGATCGCGCTGCCGGCCATGTAGAGCACCCCGACCAGGGCGACCATGCCGCCGCCCCAGAGCAGGCCGAGCATCTCGTCGGGCACGTGCTCGCCAACCCGACCGAAGATGATCGCCAGACTGGTGAACCCGGCCGACCACGAGATGCCGTAGGCCGCGCCCTGCCGGCTCGACGGGCCGGAGATGTGCCGGCTGGCCCGGGCGCCGACCACGCCGGTGAAGATGCCCGCGGCGATCAGCAGGCCGGTCAGCGCGAGCAGCGGCAACCAATCCGGCATGTCCACGATGGTCTTGCCGCCGGGGCTGAAGCGTAGAAACGACAGCCCGAAACTGATCAGCCAGGTGAGGCCCCACGGCCAGTACATGAGCCGCGGATCCGGGGTGACGTGCCGCAGGGTGTTGACCTGCTCGCGCTCGATCAGCCGGAGCGCCTCACCTGGATCCTCGAAAGTCGATTCGTCGTCCGTCGATGTCATGGCTCGACTTTACAACGCAAAGTCAAAGAACTTTGTGCCATAAAGTTGACTAGGGTGTCGGCATGGGTGAACTGATCTTGCGGTCGGCCGTTGTCGAGGAACTGCCCGCGGTGCTGGAGTTCTGGCAGGTCGCGGCCGAGAACGAGAACCGGCCGGCGGACACTTCGGACGCTGTCACGGCGATGTTCCGGCGTGATCCGGACGCACTGATCCTGGCGGTCGACGGCACCGAGATCGTCGGAACGATCATCGCGGGCTGGGACGGCTGGCGCTGCCACCTCTACCGGCTCGCGGTCGCGCCCTGGCGTCGACGCGAGGGCATCGGCGGCCTGTTGATCACCGCCGCCGAGGAGAGGCTGCGCGCCTTCGGCGGTACCCGGGCCGACGCCATGGTGCTCGACGAGAACCCGGCCGCACACGCGATCTGGGCCGCGCACGGCTATCGCCGCCAGCCCGAGTGGTCCCGCTGGGTGAAGCCCCTGGCTCGCGGTCGATGATCCAGGCGCGCTGTCGAGTCGAGCGCTCTACGATCGATCATCATGAGCACCGGTGATCTGCTGAACGGGCTGGCCCGTAACCCGGCCCTACCGTCCACACTGGTCGACCGGCTGATCGCTCACGCCGACGACGATCTGGCCGGTGAGCTGGCGCAACGGGACGATCTGAGTCCGGAGCAGGTCCGGGCGCTCGCTCGGCGGTCGGACTCGGCGACCCTCCAGTTGGCGTGGGACGGACTCCTCGACTCCGCGGATGTCGATCCGCTCCGCTTCCCGGAAGTCGCCCTCGCCCTCCTCGACCAGGGGCGCGGCCGGGCCGAGTGGGCCGAACCACTCGCCGGCGATCCGGAGGTGCGGCGCCGCGAGAAGCTTGCGGCCTGCCCGGACCTTCCCGATTCGGTACGGGCACGCCTCGCCGACGACCCGGATCCGCGTGTCGTCGCCGAGCTGGCCATCTTCACGACCGATCGGGAACTGCTGGTCCGGCTGGCCGGGCATCCCCATGCCGAGGTCCGGGCCGGGGTCGCCGGCAACCCGGCCGCCCCGCCGGAGGTCCTGGCCGATCTCATCGCGGTGCATTGGCGAGGCGACGGCGGTCCGCTGCCGACCACGTGTGACGTCTGCGTGCGGGAGCCGATCCCGTTCGTACACGATCCGGGGTGCGCCCGGCTCGACTGTGATCTTCCACCCGGGGCCGCCTGCGACGGCACTCACGAATCAGTTATCCACAGCCTGCTCGTTCGGGCTGTGGATAACCCGGCTACGCCTGCCGAAGCCGCGGCTGAGCTGGCCGGACATCCGGGAAGGATCGTGCGCTGGCAGCTTGCGGCCCGGCTCGACCTGCCTCCGGAGGTGGCGGTGCGTCTGGCCGGCGATCCGATTCCGGGGGTGCGCGGTGCCGTGGCCGAGAACCCGGCGCTGCCCGAGTCGGCGATCCGGAAGCTCGCCACCGACGACTGCCCGACCGTGCGGCGTCACCTCGCCGGAAACCCGGAGGTTCCGCTCGACCTACTGACCGGGGCGGCCCGGGTGCCCACCGGCCTGCTCCCACGGATCATCGCCGCTTCTCCCGACGAGGTCCGGCAGTTGGCCGAGAATCGGGATCCGCGGCTCCGCGCGCTGGTGGCGGAACGCCGGGACCTGCCGCCGGAGATCCGCGACCGGCTGGCCCGCGACCCGGACGCCAAGGTCGTCAAGGCGGTCGCGCCGCACCCCGGCCTCTCCGAGGACCTGCTGCGGGAGATGGTGGCCCACCACGGGATCCGGGTGATCGCCAAGGTCGCCACGAATCCGGACGTGTCGCCCGCGCTGCTCCTCGACCTGGCCCGACACGTGCCGCCGGTGCAGAAGGTGTTCCGGGAGGTCGCCCGTCACCCGGATGCCCCGGCCGAAGCCCTCGAACTCTGCCTCGCCGACCCGCAAGCCCGCCCGATCGCCGCCGCCCACCCCGCGCTGCCGGTGCACCGGATCGTCGAGTTGCTGACCGGTGCCGACGAGGACGAGCGTTCGGGCGTCGCCGGAGCGGATCGGGCGGTGGCGACGGCCGCCGCCACCAACCCGTCGTTGCCGTTGTCCGAAATGGACCGGATTATCGGCCCAGTGCCTTGAGCGCCGCCACGGCCTGACCCAGGTGGTCGTCGCCGAACGGCCGCAGAATCACCGTGTCCGCGCCGTTGTCGGCGAGGACCTGCACCCCGGCCGGGACCTCGGCGACCGGCCCGATCAGCCCGAACACCTCGTCGACGGGCACACCGAGGAACCCGGCCTGACCGGTCAGCGCCGTGGCCCGGATCGCCGCGGCCCGCTCCGGATCGTCCTCGACGTGCAGGAACGCGAACGTGATGATCTCGTGGTCGGCACCCGCCCCGCCGCGACGGATGTGCCCGATGGCCTCCTCTATCTGCGCCGGCTGGAGACCCTCGACCAGGATCGTGCCGTCCGCGACCCGGCCGGACAGCGCCAGCGACTTCGGCTTCACCACACCCGTGACGATCGGTGGCACCACCGCGGGCGGGTGGACCAGCTTGATGTCCTCCAGGAACACCTCACGGCCGGCCATGCTCACCGTCTCGCCGTGGAGCAGGTCACGGATCGCGACGATGCTCTCCTCCAGCAGCGACAGCGGCGACTTCGGCGCGTTGCCGATCCGGCGCATCCAGTCGCCCACACCATGACCGATTCCGGCCACGACGCGGCCGGGGTGGATCCGGGCCAGCGTGGCGATCTCCATGGCGTAGACGGCCGGGCTCCGGAACGGCGCCGGGGCGATGCCGATACCCACCCGCAGGCGGGTGGTGGCGGCCAGGGCCAGGGCGGCGGCGCTGACGCCAC
Organism: Actinoplanes sichuanensis; assembly: GCF_033097365.1. Classification (NCBI taxonomy): domain Bacteria; kingdom Bacillati; phylum Actinomycetota; class Actinomycetes; order Micromonosporales; family Micromonosporaceae; genus Actinoplanes; species Actinoplanes sichuanensis. The sequence goes on along the minus strand of NZ_AP028461.1, from coordinate 9,245,806 downwards.
CGTTCCAGCCGAGGTCCTCCACCACCCACAGGTCGTCGGCCCCGGCGGCCTCCAGGGCGGCGGCGAACCCGGGGAGCTCCTCGGGGGCGCGGTTACAGTCGAACATGACTCCGATACGCGGCATCAGGCGAGCGTAAGCGCCTCCGGCAGCGGCTTCGAGTGCAATACCGATAGCCGGGTGACCGCCCTGGTCAGGACCACATAGAGGCGGTTCAGGCCCTTCGGTTCGGCGGCCACGATGTCGGCCGGCTCGTGCACGATGACGTGGTCGTACTCCAGGCCCTTGACGATCGTGGCCGGCACCACCAGGACCCGCGCCGGATTGTCGACGTCGTCGGGCGTCGCGTGCTCGATGCCGGCGGCGTCGAGGTGACCGCGGAGGCGTTCGACCGCGGCGTCGGCGGCGATCACCGCGACCGAGCCCTCGTGCGCCAACGCTGCGGTGACCTCGGCCATCGTCCGCGCGTCCAGGTCGGCGGGCGCCGGCACGCCGACGACGGCGAGATCACCGTCGCGACGCAACGACACGGCCTCCGGCACATTCACCCCGAGCGCCGGCAGAAGGCGGTTGGCCAGGGTCACCACCGCTTCCGGTACGCGGAAACCGACGGTCAGTGGCACCACAGAGGCATCCGGTTTGCCGAGATGACGAAGAATGTCACGCCAGTCGGTCGTGGCCCACGGGGCGGTGCCCTGCGCCAGGTCACCGAGCAGCGTGATCGACCCGTGCTCACTGCGCCGGGCGATGGCGCGCGCTTGCATCGGCGACAGATCCTGCGCCTCATCAACCACCACGTGACCGAAACTGATCTCCCGTTCGAGGAGTCCGGCGGCCTCGTCGAGCAGCACCAGGTCGGCCGTGCTGAACCGGGCCGACTTCGCCGTCTTCGGCGGCTTCACCCAGCGGATCGTCGCTCGCTCCTCGTCGGTGAACACGTCGCCCGCCAGCTCCGGCTCGGTCAGCAGCGCCACCACCAGCGACTCCGGGGTCGCCGCCGGCCAGGCCGCCTCCAGGAACTCGGTGACCGGCCCGATCCGGCTCATCCTCCGTAGCCACGTCTCGCTCGGTGAGTTGCCGGTCCGGTACTCCGACTGGCGCTGCAACAGACCCACCACCCGGGCCCGGACCCGCTCCCGGCCCACCGCGTACGGCAGACCCTCACGGCGTGCCTCGTCGACGATCCGGCGCAGCGGTTCGGCGTCGATCCGCCAGCGGTAGGAACCGTCCGAAACCATGATCGGGTCGGTGGGCTCGGCGATCCGGTTCCACAGCGTGCGGTGGAGCGCCTCGGCCATCCGTACGTCATGTTTGAGAGCAGTGACGGCGGCCGAATCGCCTGCCTTGACCGGCGCCCGGGCGACCAGCTCGTCCAGCGTCGACTGCTGCACCTCGACCTCGCCGAGTGTCGGCAGCACGGCCGAGATGTAGGACAGGAACGCCGAGTTCGGGCCGACGATCAGCACCTTCGACTTGCGGAGCCGCTCCCGGTGCAGATAGAGCAGGTAGGCGGCCCGGTGCAGGCCGACCGCGGTCTTACCGGTGCCGGGCGCACCCTGTACGCAGATCGAGTCGGCCAGATCGGCCCGGACCAGCTCGTCCTGTTCCGGCTGGATGGTCGCGACGATGTCCCGCATCGGGCCGACACGCGGCCGTTCGATCTCGGCGGTCAGGATGCGGCTGCTGGTGCCCAGCTCCTCACCGCGATCCAGGTGTTCGTCCTCGAAGCTGGTCAGCTCACCCTTGACGAACCCGAACCGGCGGCGGGTCCGGATGTTCTGCGGGTCGCGGACGCTGGCCCGGTAGAACGAGCGCGACAGCGGTGCCCGCCAGTCCAGCACCATCGGTTCACCGGCGTCGTCGGTGACGTGCCGCCGCCCGATGTGGAACTGCTCGGCCTCGATGTCGAGCTTGCCGAAGAACAGCGGGGTGTCCGGATCGTCGGCCAGCTCCTTGACCCGGCGGGCCATGTGTCGGCCGAGTTGTTCGGCGGTGTAGGAGTCCCCGGCGACCCGGTCACCGGTGGAGAAGAGCGCTTGGGCCCGGTCACGCATCCGGCGCAACGCGGCCCGGGACTCGGCGAGGTGGGTGCGTTCGGCGGCGAGTTCGACGTCGAGCTCATCAGTGGCAGTCACAGGTCGTCCTCGAAGGTTGAACGAGCTGCTCGCGTATCCGAGAGGGCGGGTCGGCCGCCCCTACGGCGCGGGGGACGTCCGGTGCGGTGCATGCTCACCCCGGCCGTCAAGCGGCCCTAAACACTACGCGATCCCACCCGCCCGTCCACCGAATTTGCGCCGCTGCAGACCGCAGGCCTTGCCGGGTTCCCGGGTGGCGGGGCCGGTCGTGGCCGGGGCGGGCGGGCTGCCGACGGTGCGATTTCAGCCACGGACGGCCCCCGAGACCAGCATGCGGGACGGCCGGGGGGATAACGTCGCAGCATGAGCGACAGCGTCCGTCGGCCCCGGGTCGGGCATATTCAGTTCCTCAACTGCCTGCCCATCTACTGGGGGCTGATGCGTTCGGGCGCTCTACTCGACGTCGACCTGCACAAGGACACGCCGGAGCGGCTCAGTGCCGGGCTCGTCGCCGGTGATCTCGACATCGGGCCGATCACCCTGGTCGAGTATCTGCGGCATGCCGACGAGCTGCTTCTGCTGCCCGACCTGGCGGTCGGCAGCGACGGTCCGGTTCTCTCGGTCAATCTGATCTCCACCCGGCCGCCGGCCGAGCTGAACGGGCGGCCGGTCGCCTTGGGTTCCACATCGCGGACCGGCGTCATGTTGGCGCAGATGCTCCTTTCCGAGCGGTACGGTGCTGAGCCCGAGTATTTCCGCTGCCCACCCGACCTGTCCCAGATGCTCATGGAGGCCGACGCCGGTGTGCTGATCGGTGACCCGGCACTACGGGCGATGTATGAGGCGCCCGCCAACGGCCTGCTGGTGATCGACCTGGCCGAGGCTTGGAAGGACTGGACCGGCCTGCCCATGGTGTTCGCCGTGTGGGCGGTGCGTAAGGATTTCGCGGCCGCGCATCCGGGTCTGGTCAAGGATGTGCACGAGGCGTTCCAGCGGTCCCGTGATCTGTGTCTGGGCGAGTTGGACGAGGTGGCCGAGGCGGCGGCCCGGTGGGAGCCGTTCGACGCGGCGACACTTGCCAACTACTTCCGGGCGCTCGACTTCTCGCTGGGTGAGCGGCAGATCGCCGGGGTCCGGGAGTTCGCCCGACGTGCGGCGGATCGTGGCGAAGTGCCTGCTCTGCCCTCGGACGGCCCGGAATTCGCCGACGTTTGATCTACGGCGTGGGGCGGCTTTAGGATCCGCGGACTCGCCGGCCGAACACCTTGGGCCGGCTCTGGAGCCTGAAGTCGGTGACGATGCTGTTACGCACCCGTTTTGCCCTGGCCGGGGCGGCCTCTGCGCTGGTTGTCGGCGGTCTCGCCCTGCCGGCGCAGGCCGCCGACGGGCTCGGGGACTTCGCCTATGTCGGCATTCTCAGCCCGGAGACGGTCACCGTCATCAACGGGCAGTCGAAGACGGTGAAGTTCGACCTCTACAACCTCGGCACCTCGGCTGTCGAGGATGTACGGCTCACCTTCGGCAGCGCCGCCAAACCGATCAGCGCGGACCTCGGGTTCACCGCGCCGGCCGGCTGTGTCGCGAACGTCTGTGACATCGGCGATCTGAAAGCGGGGCAGCGCCGCAGCGTCAGGTTCACGCTGAAGCCGACCGCGGCGGGGGCGGCGGATCCGGCGCGGACCATCGCGCTCGCCACGTCGATCGGCGGGAAGGCGAGCGATGAGACTTCGATCACGGTCGTCCGTACCGACAAAGGCGGGGTTGACCTTGAAGTCGACGACATCGCCGACCTCAAGCTGAAGCCCGGTGCGTCGGCCGATGTGCCGGTGGCGATCCGCAACAGCGGCAACAAGGACGTCACGGCCCTCGGCCTGCTGGTCTTCGCGCCGCTCGGGGTGACGCCGGCACTGGACTACAGCAACTGCGAGCGGGACGCCGAGATCGGCGGATTCGTCTGCGTCTTCAATGACACGCTGGCCGCCGGTGGCGTCTTCACGCTGCCGCAGAACAGCCCGCTGCGGGTGACCGTGCCGAAGGGAACGGCCGGGCCGTTCGACTACCCGGTCCTGGTGGCGGCGGTCGGTCTCACCGACAAGTACGTGTTCGACTTCGCCAAGCGGACCGCCGGCGCGGCGGGTACGGAACTGAAGCTGGAATCGGTCGCCGGTCTGTCCGCGAAGGAGCCGGAGGCCGTCGAGGACCTCAACGAGGACGACAACTTCACCGAGTTCGCGGTGTCGGTGCCGAAGACCGTCGCGGACGGCGCGGCGGTCGGTGGCGTCTTCAAGGGCGCGGTCGGCGACCGCAGCACGGTCAAGGTGGGTGTGCACAACCTCGGCCCGACCGCGACCATCCCGCTGTCCCTGCAGTCGGTGCAGTACGCGCACGTCAAGCTGCCCACCGGGGTCACGCTGACCAAGGCCGACGAGCGATGCCTTCCGGGTCGGTCGGTGGACGACATCGACGAGATCGACGACTCCGGGTTCGACCTGTCCAAGGTCACCGACCTGGTCTGCATCGTCCTGGAGAGCGTGCCGGACGACGGCCGCTACCTGTTCGGCCTCACCGCCGAGATCGTCGAGGCGGACGCCTACAACGCCGGGTCCGTGCAGCTCAACGGCAGTGTGCAGGACGACAAGAAGGCCAACGACAAGGCGGCGCTGACGGTCGAGCTGACCGCCGGCGGCGGGGGCGGCGGCCTGCCGATCACCGGCGCACCGGCCGGGCTGATCGCGGGCGGCGGCGTCGCCCTGCTGGCGGCGGGCCTGATCGCTTTCCGCCTGGCCCGCCGCCGCCGGATCGTGACGGTCGTGGACTAGTTGTTCAACAGGGTGTCGAGCGCGGCCACATCGGCCGCGCTCAGACGCCAGGCGCCCGCGGAGGCGTTCGCCTGGACCTGCTCGGCCGTGGTGGCGCCGGCGATCACGCTGGTCACACCGGGCTGGGCGGCGAGACCGGCGACCGCCACCTCGAGCAGACTGCGGTCGCGCTCGGCACCGAACGCGGTCAGCGCCTCGATGGTGTCCCAGTCGGCCCGGGCCAGCCAGGACGCGTAGCGCTCGTTCGCCATCCGGGTGCCGGCCGGCGGCTGCTCGCCGCGCCGGTACTTGCCGGTGAGCAGGCCGGACTCGAGCGGGAAGAACGGCAGGAAACCGAGCCCGAACCGTTCGCAGGCGGGGATCACCTCGGTCTCGACATCCCGGGCCAGCAGGCTGTACTGATTCTGCGCGCTGATGAACCGGGTCCGGCCGGCGCTGCGGGCGACCCAGTCTGCGTCGGCGATCTGCCAGCCGGCGAAGTTGGAGTTGCCCAGGTAGCGGACCTTGCCGGTGCGGACCAGGTCGTCGAGCGCGGACAGGGTCTCGTCGATCGGGGTGGCCGGGTCGGGCGCGTGCATCTGGTAGAGGTCGATGTGATCGGTTTCGAGCCGGCGCAGCGACGCCTCGACGGCCCGCACGATGTAGCGCCGGGCGCCCCGGGCCCCGAAGTCGCGCCCGTTGAGACCCTCCATGTCCATGCCGAACTTGGTGGCCAGCACCACCTCGTCACGACGCCCCTTGAGGGCGGCGCCGAGCAGCTGCTCGGACGAGCCGTGTGGGGTGCCGTAGATGTCGGCCGTGTCGAACAGGTTGATCCCGGCGTCGAGGGCGGCGTCGACGACCTCGCGGGTGCCGTCGAGGTCGAGTTTGCGGCCGAAGTTGTTGCAGCCGATCCCGACGACGGACACCACCAGGCCCGAGTCGCCGAGTCGCCGGTAGGTCATCTCGCTCATGAACCACTCCAACGTAGCTAGTTGTCGATGAACACGCCTGGTAGCGTGACGTAACGCTGCGTCCATCATGGACCAACCCACGATCGGTCCATGATGGACTCGGCCCTTACCTGTGGACGTGGCCACTACTCTTCCGCGTCGGATTTCGCCAGATCACGGTAGTGCGGGCGGAGCACGTCGGTGAGCGGCACGTGCCGCACCTTCACCGGCGGCGCATCGAGGGCCCGCAACAGTAGTTCCGGTGGGGTGACGCCGCGGGCCGGCCGCTCGCGCAGACGGCCCAGGCTGATCGCCGGCGACCAGAAATCGGCCAGCCGGGCATCCAGCGGCTCCTCCTCGATCGCCAGCGGGTCGATCACGTCGGACGGCTCGGGTGTGCCGCGCAGCGCTTCGAGCAGCTCGTCGCGCCCGAGACCACGCCACGCCAGCACCAGGAACGGGTCGTCGTCGAACGCCTCGGCCAGCACGTAGAGCACCGCCGAGCCGTGTTTGCAGGGCACGCCCCAGTCCGGGCAGTTGCAGTCGATGTCCAGCCGCTCCGGGAACAGCGGCAACCCCAGCTCGGTGAAGAGGTCGACGATCTCGTGCGGCATCTCACCGGCCAGCAGCGCCGCGCGGTAGAGGGCCCGGGAGCCGAGGGCGTCGATCACATCCGACCAGCGGGCGTCGTCGTAGGCGGCGACGCGGATGGTCACCTCATACGGCTTCGGGCGCGAACCCTGGACCCGGGCCAGCACCCGGCCCGGAGCCAGGGCGAAGTCGATGACCTGGCCCTTCCGGGCGTAGCTGCGCCCGCGGGAGAGCCGGCCGGGGTCACAGACCTCCTCCAGGACGTCCACGAACCGGCGGGACCACCACTGCTCGCCGATCTTGCCGCGCCTGGACCGGACGGCCAGCCCGCCGTCCACCTCGATCGGCCGCCCGTGCTCGAAGAACGCCATCAGCGCACCGCTCCCGGGTCCAGCGCGAACAGCTCGCGCAGCTGATCGGTGCTCAGATCGGTGATCCACTCTTCGCCGGTTCCGACGACCGAGGAGGCCAGCGCCTTCTTCCGCTCGATCATCGCGTCGATCTTCTCCTCCAGCGTCCCGGTGCAGATGAACTTACGGACCTGCACGTCCCGCGACTGCCCGATCCGGAAGGCCCGGTCGGTGGCCTGGTCCTCGACCGCCGGGTTCCACCACCTGTCGAAGTGGACGACGTGATTGGCGGCGGTCAGGTTGAGGCCGGTGCCGGCCGCCTTGAGCGACAGTAGGAACAGCATCGGCTCGGCCGAGGTCTGGAACCGCTCGACCAGCTCGTCCCGGCGGGCCTTGCTGAGACCGCCGTGCAGCCAGAGCACCGGCCGGTCGGTGTGCGCGGCGAGGTAGGGCTGCAGCAGGGTGCCCCACTCGGCGTACTGCGTGAAGATCAGGGCCTTGTCGCCGTCCTCGATGATCTCGTCGGCCAGCTCCTCCAGGCGGGCCAGCTTGCCGGACCGCCCGGGCAGCCGGGAACCGTCCTTGAGCAGGTGGGCCGGGTGGTTGCAGACCTGCTTGAGCTTCATCATCGCGGCCAGCACGTTGCCGCGGCGCTGAATGCCCTCGCTGCTCTCGATCTCGGCCATCATGTCCTCGACCACGGCCTGGTAGAGGGTGGCCTGCTCGGGAGTGAGCGAGCACCACACCTTCATCTCGTTCTTCTCCGGAAGGTCCGAGATGATGGTCTTGTCGGTTTTCAGGCGGCGCAGGACGAACGGCCCGGTGGCCCGTTTCAGAGCGGCGGTGGCGTCCTCGTCCTGCCGGCTCTCGATCGGCTCCTGGAATCGTCGACGGAACCGTTTGGCCGGCCCGAGCAGGCCGGGATTGCAGAAATCCATGATCGACCAGAGTTCGGCGAGATGGTTCTCCACAGGTGTACCGGTCAGCGCCACCCGGGTCCGCGCCGGGATCGCCCGGACCGCCTGCGACTGCCTGGTCCCGCTGTTCTTGATCGCCTGCGCCTCGTCACAGACCACCCGGCTCCAGGTCACCTCGCGCAGCGTGGCCAGATCACGCAGCGCCGTGCCATAGGTGGTGATCACCAGATCGGCGCCGGCGACCGCCTCGTCGAACTCCTCGCCGCGCAGCCGGGTGCCGCCGTGGTGCACGTAGACCCGCAGTCCCGGTGCGAACCGTGCGGCCTCCTTGAACCAGTTGCTGACCAGCGACATCGGGCAGATCAACAGCGTTTTCGCGCCCTCGTCGGTGAGCAGCAGAGACAACGTCTGGGCGGTCTTGCCCAGGCCCATGTCGTCAGCGAGGATCCCGCCCAGGCCGAGACGCCCCAAAAAGGTCAACCACGACAGACCCCTCTCCTGGTACGGCCGGAGGGCACCCTGGAATCCGGCCGGAGTGGGCATCGGGCTCAGCCGCTCGGCCGCCTGCCCGGACAACAGGTCACCGAGATCACCGTCGGCGTCCACCTCGACCAGCGGCAGATCCTCGTCGCCGCCCTCGACCACCCGCTGCAGCAGCTCACCGGCGGTGATCTCACCCTCGCGCCGCTGGCCGACCGCCTTCAGAGCCGCCTTGAGCTGCCGATCGTCGAGCTCCACCCACTGCCCGCGGACCCGGACCATCGGCACCTTGAGCCGGGCCAGCTCGGCCAACTCCTCGGCGCTCACCAGGCTGTCGCCGATCACCAGGTCGAGTCGGAAATCGACCAGCTGCTCCAGGCCGAACCCGGAATCCGCGGCGGCCCGGCCGGAACTCCCCTTCGATTTCGTGCGCGTCGTCATCTTCAGCCCCACCGCCTTGCGGCCGGCCCACGCGGGCAGCTGCACCCCGAACCCGGCGGCCTGCAACAGCGGAGCGGCCTGGCGCAGGAACTCGTAGGCCTCGGCGGTGCTCAGTGTCATCACCGCCGGACGCTGCTCCAGCAGAGCGACGTGCAGCAGCGGGAACAGCCGCACGGCCCGGCCCAGCCCGGCGAGCAGCGTCTCGTCGGGCCGCTGGGGCAACCCGGGGAAACGCGCTCCCGCCCACAGATCCTCGGCGGGTAGATAGAGAGCCGGATCCTCGGCGGACTGGAGCGCGAACTCCATCGCCCACTCGTCGGTCTCCGGCGCCGGCTCGATCAGCCGGAAACTGACCCGGATCGGCCCGTGCGCCTCGTTTGCCGCCCGCATCCAGTCGTCGAGCGCCCGGCGCAGGTCACGGACGTCGCCCTCGGGTGCGCCGGGCAGAGCCGGGTCACCGGTCAGGGCGGAGAGCCAGCGGTCGGGCAGCGCGGCTTTCGGCCCCGGGCGTTGGCCGACCATCAGACGGTCCGGCAGGACGGCCCGGGCCGCGCTGTCCAGCAGCCACTCGAGAGCGTCCCGCACCGTACGCCCGAGGGGTTGGCCCTCGCCCGCGGCCCGGACCGCGGGTGGCATGCCCGCCGCGAAGTCCCGGAAGGAGGCGGTGTCGCCGCCGGTCAGCACCGGCCGCCAGCGAGCCGCCGGTACCCCGCCCTCGATCACCAGCTGCGGCAGCATCCGGCCGCGTCGGGCCAGGTCACAGGCGTAACCGGCGAGCAGGCGGAGGTAGCGCAGCGACGAGCCGGCGACCCACTGATCGGTCAGGTCGGGCTCGGCGAGGGCCTCGAGCGCCCGGTCGCCCGGCACGGTCAGCACCGGAACCGTCCAGGCCCCGAGCTTGGCGCCCCGGGCCGAGGACTCCAGACCGGTCTCCGGCGAGGGCAGCGGGCCCCGGCCGGTCCCGGGGAGCATGAGCTGCACCGACCCGGCGACCGCACCGGGCAGATCCGGCAGGTCCGCCGTGGCGAACGGGTGTGGACGGGATCTCGCCCGCGAGCTCGTGGTCAGCGGCAGGCCCGGATCCTCGGCCCAGACGATCAGCCCGCTGCCGGGCACCCACCCACCGTGCACGACGAGCACATCCACCCCCTGAATAACGGGTAGAGCCTATCCGCCGGCCGGTGACAGCCCGGTGACACGCGCCGCTGACGATTGACGACCGCTGGACGTACGCTTCAGACCGTGACCGCGAATCCGGAGATCGACAGCATCCTGCAGCGTGGCGCCGACGGTGGGCGGATCACGCCCGAGGAGGCGCTGCTGCTCTACACGGAGGCCCCGTTCCACGCGCTGGGCGAGGCGGCCGACGCGGTCCGGCGTCGGCGGCATCCGGAGGGCATCGTCACCTACCTGATCGACCGCAACATCAACTACACGAACGTCTGCGTGACGGCGTGCAAGTTCTGTGCGTTCTTCCGGGCCCCCAAACACAAGGAGGGCTGGGCGCACCCGACCGAGGAGATCCTGCGCCGAGCCGGCGAGGCGGTCGACCTCGGCGCCACCCAGGTGATGCTCCAGGGTGGCCACCACCCGGACTTCGGGGTGGCGTATTACGAGAATCTCTTCTCCTCGGTCAAGCAGGCGTTCCCGCAGCTGGCGATCCACTCGATCGGCCCGAGCGAGATCCTGCACATGGCCAAGGTCGACGGTGTCTCCATCGAGGAGGCGGTGATCCGGATCAAGGCGGCCGGGCTGGACTCGATCGCCGGTGCCGGGGCCGAGATGCTGCCGGATCGGCCGCGTAAGGCGATCGCCCCACTCAAGGAGAGCGGCGCCCGCTGGCTGGAGGTCATGGCGATCGCGCACCGGCACGGTCTCTCCTCGACCGCGACCATGATGATGGGCACCGGCGAGACCAACTTCGAGCGCATCGAGCACATCCGGATGATCCGTGACGTGCAGGACCTGGCCGTGGCCAACGGTTACCAGGACGTGCCGGTCGAGCAGTCGCACGAGGTGGGTGGCTTCCGGGCCTTCATCCCGTGGACCTACCAGCCGGAGAACAACCATCTGAAGGGCCGCACCCAGGCCACCACGATGGAGTATCTGCGGTTCATCGCCGTCTCCCGGCTGTTCTTCGACAACGTGTCGCACCTGCAGGCGTCCTGGCTCACCACCGGCAAGGACATCGGCCAGCTCTCGCTGCACATGGGTGTCGACGACCTGGGCTCGATCATGCTGGAGGAGAACGTGATCTCCTCGGCCGGCGCCAAGCACCGGTCGAACCTCCAGGAGCTGATCTCGATGATCCGCACCGCGGACCGCATCCCGGCCTGGCGCGATACCTGGTACCGGCATCTCGCCGTGCACCACACGCCGGCCGACGATCCGACCGACGACCGCGTGGTCTCGCACTTCAGCTCGATCGCCCTGCCCGGCGGCGGGGTCCGTAAGAGCCTTCCCCTGGTCGACGCTTCCTGAGTTAAACCAGTCCCTTCGGGGGGTGGCAGTCAGCCGTTCGGCCAGGTTCGGATCGTCGGACCGGTGAGGCTGGGTTGCTCCTTCGTAACGAGCCCGGCGGTTGGCTGTACCGGGTCGTTCCCGCTGGTTACGTTGCCTCTTGTAAGGCACCGGTAACACTCATGCGTCGCCTGCCGCGGTCAGCGTCGGTGACGAGCAGTCGGACCCGACCGATGGCGGTCGTATATATAACGCACAAGGCACGGGCGGGATGGGAAACCATCCCGCCCGTTCTGTTGTGTGGAGAGAGCCTTTTCCGATTTCGGGGCGGGGGTCGGGGTGGTCGGATGGGGTGAGAGAGTTGGACCCGTGACGCGCGCAGATCTGGACAAGCAGCCGCACGAGGTCGCCGAGATGTTCGACGGCGTGGCCAATCGGTACGACCTCACCAACACCGTGATCTCGTTCGGCCAGGATCGGGGCTGGCGCCGGGCCACCCGGGCCGCTCTCGGGCTCCGGCCGGGGGAGCGGGTGCTGGATGTGGGTGCCGGCACCGGCGTCTCCACCGAGGAGCTGGGCCGGTCGGGCGCGTTCGCGGTCGGTGCGGACATCTCGGTGGGCATGCTGCGGGCCGGGCGCCGGGTGCGGGCCGAGGTGCCGCTGCTGGCCGGTGACGCGCTGCGGCTGCCGTTCGCGGACGCCACCTTCGACGCCGTGACGATCTCCTTCGCGCTGCGCAACGTGGTCGACACCGGGGCCGCGCTGCGCGAGTTCGCCCGGGTGGTCCGGCCGGGCGGGCGGTTGGTGGTGTGTGAGTTCAGCCACCCGGTCAACGGCGCCTTCCGTACCGTCTATCTCCAATATCTGATGCGGTCGCTGCCGGCGGTGGCGCGTGCGGTGGCGAGCAACCCGGAGGCGTATGTCTACCTCGCCGAGTCCATCCGCGCCTGGCCCGACCAGCAGGGCCTGGCGACCCGGATCGCCGAGGCCGGCCCGTGGGACCGGGTGGGTTGGCGGAACCTGACCGGCGGTGTCGTGGCGCTCCATCGAGCCACCCGGGTGTAAAAAACGCATTTTGCGAACAACACGATGAATGCGCTGTTTTGCTCGACTTATGACTGATATCGGGCAACTCGACGACACCGACATCGACCTCGCCATCGACGAGGGTGAAGCGGGCGAGCGCCGTGCCACCGAATTGGCCACCCGACTCCGGGCGGTCGCGGCGCAGGACCCCGATCTTGCTCAGGATCTGGTCGAAGGGCTGATCGTGGCGCTCGACCGGGCGATGGGCGGGACCATCCGCGAACACCTTGACGGTCCGGCGCTCGGCGTGGCGGAGCGGGTCCTTCAGGTACCTGAGCAGGGACGTTAGTGTCGTCGAAACAATTAGGCAGACCTAAGCGCAAAGATCTTCGATTGTCGGCCTACACTCCGATCGAGGCATGCTTGTGAACTAATTCACGAGCGTTCCGGGTGAGACGGAGGTTGGACCGTGGACGACCACGTAGCGAGTGGACCCGTCGCCGACGAGGCTGACGTGATCGTGGTCGGAGCGGGCCCGGGCGGCTCCGCGGCGGCGTACCACCTGGCTCGGCACGGCGTCCGGGTCCTGCTCCTGGAGAAGACCGAGTTCCCCCGGGAGAAGGTCTGCGGCGACGGTCTCACCCCGCGTGCCGTCCGCCAGCTCATCCGGATGGGCATCGACACCTCCGAGAAGGCCGGCTGGCTGCAGAACCGGGGCCTGCGGGTGATCGGTGGCGGCGTCCGGCTGGAGCTCGACTGGCCCGAGCTGGCCAGCTTCCCCAACTACGGTCTCGTCCGTACCCGGATGGACTTCGACGACATGCTGGCCCAGCGCGCGGTCGAGGCCGGCGCCCTGCTGCGGACCGGGGTGAACGTCACCGGCCCGGTACAGAACGACGACGGCTACGTGATCGGCGTCGAGGCCAAGGTCGGCCCGGGCAAGGAGCCGGCCCAGTTCCGCGCGCCGCTGGTGATCACCGCGGACGGCGTCTCCGGCAAGTTCCCGCTCGCGCTGGGCCTGGCCAAGCGCGACGACCGGCCGCTCGGTGTGGCGGTCCGGCGGTATTACCACTCGGCGGTGAAGGCCGACGACGACTATCTGGAGTCCTGGCTGGAGCTGCGCAGCGCGCAGGACCCGGCGCGGCTCCTACCCGGGTACGGCTGGATCTTCGGCCTGGGCGACGGCAGGGTGAACGTGGGCCTCGGCATCCTCAACTCCTCCGACGCGTTCGGTAAGACGAACTACCGGCACCTGCTCACCGACTGGCTCGGCAGCACCCCTGAGGAGTGGGGCCTGCGTGACGAGGCGAACGCGGACGGCCCCACGCTCGGTGCCGCGCTTCCGATGGGCTTCAACCGGGTGCCGCACTACACCCGTGGCGTGTTGCTGGTCGGTGACTCCGGCGGCATGGTCAACCCGATGAACGGCGAGGGCATCGCCTACGCGATGGAGTCCGGCGAGATGGCGGCCGAGGTCGCGGTGCAGGCTCTGGCCCGCCCGTTCGGCCCCGAGCGCGAGCGGGCCCTGCAGGCGTACCCCGCCGAGTTGAGTCTCCGGTTCGGTGGTTACTACCGGATCGGCGGGATCTTCGTGAAGCTGATCGGCAACCCCCAGATCATGCGACTGGCCACCAAGTACGGCATGCCGCAGCCGCTGCTCATGAAGTTCGTCCTCAAGCTCCTGGCCAACCTCACCGACCCCCGGGGTGGCGACGCCATGGACCGCATCATCAACGGTTTGACCAAGGTGGCGCCCTCCGTCTGACTTCGAAATCAGGCAAATCAGGCACCCCGACCAAAGGACAGCACAACCGCAGTAACTAGTGTGAAGCGGCTAACAGTCGTACGGGAGTAGAAATGACGATCAACCCTTATGTCCCGATCGTCGGGTTGCTGATTCTAGGCGCCCTGTTCGCGTTGTTCTCGGTGTCCGTCGCCCCCATCGTCGGGCCCAAGCGCTTCAACCGCGCGAAACTCGACGCTTATGAGTGCGGAATCGAGCCGGCGCCACAACCGATCGGTGGCGGGCGGTTCCCGGTGAAGTTCTACCTGACCGCCATGCTCTTCATCATCTTCGACATCGAGACCATCTTCCTGTACCCGTGGGCCGTCTCCTTCGACATGCTCGGCCTGTTCGGGTTCGTGGAGATGGTCCTGTTCATCCTCACCGTCTTCATCGCCTACGCGTATGTGTGGCGGCGTGGCGGCCTCAACTGGGACTGATGTGACATGGGAATCGAAGAGAAACTCCCGGCAGGCATCCTGCTGACGAGCGTCGAGAAACTGTCCAACTACGCTCGGAAGTCGTCGTTCTGGGGCGCCACGTTCGGCCTCGCCTGCTGTGCCATCGAGATGATGGCCTCCGGCGGTCCCCACTACGACCTCGGTCGTTGGGGGATGGAGGTGTTCCGGGCCTCGCCCCGTCAGGCCGACCTGATGATCGTGGCGGGCCGGGTCAGCCAGAAGATGGCACCGGTGGTCCGGCAGATCTACGACCAGATGCCCGAGCCGCGATCGGTGATCTCGATGGGCGTCTGTGCGTCGTCCGGCGGGATGTTCAACAACTACGCGATCGTGCAGGGTGTCGACCACATCGTCCCGGTCGACATCTACCTTCCGGGCTGCCCGCCGCGCCCCGAGATGCTGATCGACGCGATCCTCAAGATGCGCGAGAAGGTCATGGCGCAGCCGCTCGGCCCCAATGGTCGGAAGATGCTCGAAGCTCGGCAGGCCGAGGGCCGAGTTCCGGTCGTCGCTCCGGGAGCCATGCCGTCGTCCTACCGCGTGGACAAGGTCCGTCGCGAGGAATGGACCCAGGCCGTTAAAGAGGGACGCGAAGAGCAATTGCGGATCGAGAACTGGATGAAACTCCAGCCGCATTTGCGGGAGGCTCACAAATGAGTATTGAACCCGGAACTCAGGGTAGTGTCCCGGCGGGCGCCGAATTGGGTGCTCCGGCTCAGACGCCGCCCAGCCCGGATAAGGGCATGTTCGGCGTCAAGGGGACCGGAGACGTTTCCGGCTTCGGTCGCCTGGTCCGCCCCCGACCTGCTGTTTTTGACAGCCCACGGCCGTACGGCGGGTATTTCGACGACGTCTATGACGCGTTGGAAGAAGCTTATCCGGCCATCTCCGAAGCCATCGAGAAGGTGGTCGTAGATAGGGCCGAGCTCACACTTCACGTACGCGCCGAGCACATCGTCGACGTGTGTCAGGTAATGCGTGACGACGCCTCTTTGCGCTTCGAACTGTGTTCGTCCGTTGACGCAGTGGATTATCTCGGCTCCGACGAGCGCCGTTTCCACGTCGCTTATCAATTGACTTCGATGACCTATCGCCGCCGGGTGCGGCTGGAGGTCGCGGTGGCCGAGGGCGTGACCGTTCCGAGCGTCACCCGGGTCTACCCGACCGCCGACTGGCAGGAGCGGGAGGTCTACGACATGTTCGGCGTCGTCTTCGCCGGCCATCCGAACCTGACCCGCATCCTCATGCCGGACGACTGGGAGGGCCACCCCCAGCGCAAGGACTACCCGCTCGGCGGCGTGCCCGTCGAGTACAAGGGCGCCGAGATTCCGCCTCCCGACCAGCGGAGGGTCTACCAGTGACCATTTCTGAGAACCTGTCCGGACCTGAGTACGCGACCGAGCGCGAGACCACCGAGGGCCGGGTCTTCACGGTCACCGGCGGCGACTGGGACAGCATCACGTCCAGCATCGACCCGCTCAGCAACGAGAAGATCGTCGTCAACATGGGTCCACAGCACCCGTCGACGCACGGTGTGCTCCGGCTCGTGCTGGAACTCGAGGGCGAGACGGTCACCGAGGTCCGGCCGGTCGTCGGCTACCTGCACACCGGGATCGAGAAGAACCTCGAATACCGGAACTGGACGCAGGGCGTCACCTTCGTGACCCGCATGGACTACCTCGCGAACATGTCGAACGAGACGGCCTACTGCCTCGCGGTGGAGAAGCTGCTCGGCGTCACCGACCAGATCACCGAGCGCACCACCACCATCCGCGTGATGTTCATGGAACTCCAGCGGATCGCCTCGCACCTGGTCTGGCTCGCGACCACGGGCATGGAGTTGGGCGCGATCTCGATGATGCTGTACGGCTTCCGCGAGCGGGAGTACATCCTCGACATCTTCGAGGAGACCTCCGGCCTGCGGATGAACAACGGCTACATCCGCCCCGGCGGACTCGCCCAGGATGTGCCGGACTCGGCGATCCGCAAGATCCGCGACTTCCTCAAGTACCTGCCGAAGAAGCTCAAGGAATACGAGGACATGCTGTCCGGCCAGATCATCTGGCAGCAGCGGACGCAGGGTGTCGCCGTGCTGGACGTGACCGGGTGCCTCGCGCTCGGCATCACCGGCCCGGTGCTGCGCTCGGCGGGCCTGCCCTGGGACCTGCGCAAGACCATGCCGTACTGCGGTTACGAGACCTACGAGTTCGACGTGCCGACCGCGACCACGGCCGACGTCTGGGGCCGCTACCTGGTCCGGATGGCGGAGATCCGCGAGTCGCTGAAGATCGTCGAGCAGGCGCTGGACCGCCTGAAGCCGGGGCCGATCTGGATCGAGGACAAGAAGATCGCCTGGCCGGCGCAGCTCGCGCTCGGTCTGGACGGGCTCGGGAACTCCCTCGAACACGTCGCCAACATCATGGGTCAGTCGATGGAGTCGCTGATCCACCACTTCAAGCTCGTCACCGAGGGCTTCCGGGTTCCGCCTGGTCAAGTCTATGTCGCGGTCGAGCACCCGCGTGGCGAACTCGGCGTACACGCGGTCTCCGACGGTGGCACCCACCCCTACCGGGTGCACTACCGCGAGCCGAGCTTCGTGAACCTCCAGGCCATCCCCGCGATGGCCGAGGGCGCCCTGCTGGCCGACGTCATCGCCGGCGGCGCCTCGCTGGATCCCGTGATGGGTGGGTGTGACAGGTGACAACCGTGGAATTCTCGCCGGCGGCCGAACCGCTGGCGGCGAAGCTTCTCGAACCGGCCCGGGAGATCCTGGCCCGGTACCCGGCCGGCCGGGAGCGTTCGGCGCTGCTGCCGCTGCTGCACCTGGTGCAGACCGAGGAGGGCTTCGTCAGCCCGAACGGGGTGGCGTTCTGCGCCGAGATCCTCGGCATCAACAAGGCCCAGGTCGGCGCGGTCGCGACGTTCTACACCATGTACAAGCGCCGGCCCACCGGCGAGTACCTGGTCAGCGTCTGTACCAACACCCTCTGCAACGTCATGGGCGGCCAGGAGGTGTACGACGGACTGGTCGAGCACCTCGGTGTCGGCCACGGCGAGACCTCGGCCGACGGCAAGATCACGCTGGAGCACGCCGAGTGCCTCGCGGCCTGCGACTACGCACCGGTGGTGACGGTCAACTACGACTTCACCGTCGACCAGGCGACCCCGCAGAGCGCGGTCGAGCTGGTGGAGAACCTGCGCCAGGGGAAGGAGCAGACCCCGTCGCGTGGCGCGCGGATCTGCTCGCTCAAGGAGATGCAGTACCAGCTCGCCGGATTCGCCGACCCCCGCGACGGCGCGGTCGCCGACGGCGTGGCCGGAGCGCCGACGCTGCGCGGTGTACGGCTCGCCCAGGAGCACGGCGTGGCGGTGGCCGGGTTCGACCCCGACACCCCGATCACCAAGACCAAGCCGCTGCCCAAGGACGAGGTCACCACCAAGGCCGAGGCGGCCGGCGTGGCCGCGAACAAGCCGGCCTCGGACGCCAAGCCCGCCGGTGACGCCCGCCCGAGTGGTGGGGAGGGAGCGAAGTGACACAGCCCCGACAGGAGCTCCTCCAGAAGCTCACCCCGGTCCTGACCAAGCGCTGGCTGTCGCCGGACGCCTGGCAGATCGGGGTCTACGAGCAGCTGGACGGATACCGCGCGCTGCGCAAGTCGCTCGACGTGCACCCGGACGACCTGATCCAGCTGATCAAGGACTCCGGCCTGCGCGGTCGTGGCGGCGCCGGCTTCCCGACCGGTCTCAAGTGGGGCTTCATCCCGCAGGGCGACGGCAAGCCGCACTACCTCGTGATCAACGCGGACGAGGGCGAGCCGGGCACCTGCAAGGACCTGCCGCTGATGACCTACGACCCGCACTCGCTGGTCGAGGGCGCGATCATCGCCTCCTACGCGATCCGCGCGAACCGGGCGTTCATCTACATCCGCGGTGAAGCGGTGCACGCCGCGCGGCGGCTGCGCAACGCGGTCCAGGAGGCGTACGCCAAGGGGTACCTCGGCAAGAACATCCTGGGCTCGGGCTTCGACCTCGACCTGGTCGTCCACAGCGGCGCCGGCGCGTACATCTGCGGTGAGGAGACCGCACTGCTGGACTCTCTCGAAGGGTTCCGTGGGCAGCCCCGTCTCCGCCCGCCGTTCCCGGCCATCGCCGGGCTCTACGCGAGCCCGACCGTGGTCAACAACGTCGGCACCATCGCCAGCGTGCCGTACATCGTGTTGGGCGGCGCCGACTGGTGGAAGAGCATGGGCACGGAGAAGTCGTCCGGCCCGATGATCTACTCGCTGTCCGGCCGGGTGGTCAATCCCGGTCAGTACGAGTGCGGCCTCGGCATCACCCTGCGTGAGCTGATCGAACTGGCCGGTGGCATGCAGCCGGGCCACAAGCTGAAGTTCTGGACGCCCGGTGGCTCGTCGACGCCGCTGCTGACGGCCGAGCACATCGACACCGCGATGGACTTCGAGGGTGTGGCGGCGGCCGGGTCGATCCTGGGCACCACGGCGATGCAGATCTTCTCCGACCAGGACTGCCCGGTCTACAACACGTGGCGGTGGCTGGAGTTCTACCACCACGAGTCGTGCGGCAAATGCACCCCGTGCCGGGAGGGCAACTACTGGATGGTGCGCACCTACCGGCGGATCCTCGCCGGTCACGGCACCGTCAAGGACCTGGACACCCTCCAGGACACCGCGGACAACATCTTCGGCCGGTCCTTCTGCGGCCTCGGCGACGGTGCGGCGACGCCCGTCGTGTCGACGCTCAAGTGGTTCCGGGACGACTACCTCGGCTACATCGAGGGCCGCACCGCACCGCGGCTCTCCGAGAAGTCCCTCGTAGGAGCGCACTGATGACGGACGTAGCGAAGAGGGCCGACCAGGTCACTCTGATCATCGACGGGGTCGAGGTGACCGCGGAGAAGGGTGAGCTGCTCATCCGCGTCGCCGAGCGGATGGGAACCGCCATCCCGCGGTTCTGCGATCACCCGCTGCTCGCCCCGGCCGGCGCCTGCCGGCAGTGCCTCGTCGAGGTGGAGGGCCAGCGCAAGCCGGTCGCCTCCTGCACCCAGACGGTGGCCGAGGGCATGGTCGTAAAGACCCAGCTCAGCTCGCCGGTCGCCGCGAAGGCGCAGGCCGGCGTGATGGAGCTGCTACTGATCAACCACCCGCTCGACTGCCCCACCTGCGACAAGGGCGGTGAGTGCCCGCTGCAGAACCAGGCGATGAGCACCGGCCGTGCCGACTCGCGGTTCAAGGAGGAGAAGCGGGAGTACGAGAAGCCGATCCACATCTCCAGCCAGGTGCTGCTGGACCGGGAGCGCTGCGTGCTCTGCCAGCGGTGCACCAGGTTCTCCGAGGAGATCGCCGGCGACAAGTTCATCGACCTGATGGACCGGTCCTCCGGCGAGCAGATCAACGTCTATCGGGACGACTTCTTCGGGGGTACGGGCACCGGTGACGGACAGGTCGGTGAGGGCGACGGCGACGTCGCGTTCAACTCGTACTTCTCCGGCAACACCATCCAGATCTGCCCGGTCGGCGCGCTCACCGGCGAGCAGTACCGGTTCCGGGCCCGCCCGTTCGACCTGGTCTCCACGCCGAGCGCCTGCGAGCACTGCGCCTCCGGCTGCTCCCAGCGCACCGACCACCGGCGCGGGAAGGTGCTGCGCCGCCTGGCCGGTGACGATCCGGCGGTGAACGAGGAGTGGAACTGCGACAAGGGGCGCTGGGGCTTCCGCTACGCCACGGCCACCGACCGCATCCTCACCCCGCAGATCCGCGACGCCAAGACCGGTGAGCTGCGGGAGGCCTCCTGGAGCGAGGCGCTGCTCGCGGCGGCCGAAGGATTCCGGGCGGCCCGGGAGCGCGGCGTCGGGGTCCTGCCCGGCGGCCGGCTCACCGTCGAGGACGCGTACGCGTACGCCAAGTTCGCCCGGGCCGTCCTCGGCACCAACGACGTCGACTTCCGGGCCCGGCCGATCCGCGCGACGGGTTCCGCGGTGACCACGACCGAGGAGGCCGACTTCCTGGCCGCCGCGGTCGCCGGGATCACCGAGGTGACGTACGAGCAGGTGGAGAACGCCCCGTCGGTGGTGCTCGCCGGACTGGAGCCGGAGGAGGAGTCACCGATCCTCTTCCTGCGCCTGCGTAAGGGCCACATCCGCCGGAAGCTCAAGGTCACGGCGGTCTCGCCGTACCTCTCCCGCGGTTTGGAGAAGCTCGGCGCCGCGCTCGTCGCGGCAGTCCCCGGTGACGAGGCGAACCTTCTCGCGTCCGACGCCGTCGTGGCGGAAGCGCTCGGCGCCCCCGGCGCCCTGCTGATCGTCGGTGAGCGTCTGGCCACCGTGCCGGGTGCGCTCAGCGCGGCGGCCGGTCTGGCCGCCCGTACCGGCGCGAAGCTGGCGTGGGTGCCCCGCCGGGCCGGCGACCGTGGCGCCATCGACGCCGGTCTGCTGCCGAACCTGCTGCCCGGCGGTCGTCCGGTCGACGACGACTCGGCTCGCGCCGCGCTGTCGCTGGCCTGGGGGGTCGAGGCCGGTGTGCTGCCCGGGACTCCGGGCCGCGACACCGACCGGATCATCGCGGCGGCCGCGGACGGCACTCTCGGTGCCCTGTTGGTCGGCGGCGTGGACCCGGCCGACCTGGCCGATCCGGCGCTCGCCGAGAACGCGCTGGACACGGTGCCGTTCCTGGTCAGTCTGGAGATGCGGCAGAGCGCGGTGACCCGGCGGGCCGACGTGGTCCTGCCGATCGCGCCGGCGGTCGAGAAGGCCGGCACGTACATGGACTGGGAGGGTCGCCTCCGGTCGTTCGAAGCGGTGCTGAAGAGCACCGCGATGACCGACGGCCGGGTTCTCGAGGCCATCGCCGCACTGCTCGACGTCAGTCTGAACACCGGTGACGTCAACCAGATCCGTCGTGAACTCGGCTCTCTTCCCGGCACCACGGAGCAGCGGTCCGTGCCGACCGCTGCGGCTTCAACAGCGGCCGCACCCGGCCCGGGCCAGGCGGTCCTCGCCACCTGGCACCAGCTGATCGACCTGGGCTCGCTGCTCGACGGCGACCAGGTGCTGGCCGGCACCGCCCGGCCGCCGGTGGCCCGGCTCGGCAAGGACCTGGCCGAGTCGCTCGGTCTTGCCGACGGTGACCTGGTCACGGTCGGCACCGACCGGGGCTCGATCACGCTGCCGGCCGCGATCTCCGACCTGCCGCCGCGGGTGGTGTGGCTGCCGACGAACTCGCCGGGCTCGACGGTCCGGCGCAGTCTCGGGGTCACCGCCGGCGCGGTGGTCACGCTGGCGGCCGGTGTCCCCGGCCCGATCCTGGCCGAAGGGGCCGCGCGATGAACGACATCGTGGTGGCGGCGACCGCCGTCGACCCGACTCTGGAGACGTTCGAGAACGACGTCTGGTGGATCGTCCTGATCAAGCTGGTCGGCGTGTTCGCGCTGCTCCTGCTGCTGACGCTGTTCACCATCAACTACGAGCGCAAGGTCGTGGCCCGGATGGCGGTCCGGCCGGGCCCCAACCAGGTCGGCCCCAAGGGCTGGTTGCAGAGTCTCACCGACGGCCTGAAGCTGCCGTTCAAAGAGGAGATCATCCCGAAGACCGCCGACAAGGTGGTCTATTTCATCGCCCCGGTGATCTCCGCGACCACCGCGTTCACCGCGTTCTCGGTGATGCCGTTCGGCGGTGTGGTCACCATGTTCGGCCAGAAGACGGCACTCCAGCTCACCGACGTGCCGGTCTCGGTGCTGGTGCTGCTGGCCTGCTCGTCGATGAGCGTCTACGGCGTGGTGCTGGCGGGCTGGGCGTCCGGCTCGACCTACCCGCTGCTGGGTGGTCTGCGGTCGAGCGCACAGATGATCTCGTACGAGGTCGCGATGGGCCTGTCGATCGTGGCGGTGTTCATGACCGCGGGCACGATGAGCACCTCGCAGATCGTCGCGGCGCAGGCCTCCGGCGACCCGGTGCAGCTGTTCGGCTTCGAGGTGACCGCGCCCGGCTGGTACGCGGTGCAGCTCCTGCCGAGCTTCATCATCTACATGATCGCGGCGGTCGGTGAGACGAACCGGGCCCCGTTCGACCTGCCCGAGGCGGAGTCCGAGCTGGTCGGCGGCTTCCACACGGAGTACTCGTCGTTCAAGTTCGCGCTCTTCTTCCTCGCCGAGTACATCAACATGATCACCGTCTCGGCCTTCGCGACCACGCTCTTCCTGGGTGGATGGCGGGCTCCGGCTCCGATCACCACGTTCTGGGAGGGTGCGAACTCCGGCTACTGGCCGCTGCTCTGGTTCTTCGGCAAGGTGCTGATCCTGCTCTTCGGCTTCATCTGGCTGCGGGCCACGCTCCCCCGGATGCGTTACGACCAGTTCATGCGCTTCGGGTGGAAGGTCCTCATCCCGGTCAGCCTGGTGTGGATCCTCTTCCTGGCGTTCTTCAAGGTCGCCCGCAGCGGTGCCATCTCGGACACCACCCGCTGGGTCACCACCGGCGTCGTGGCGGTGCTCGTCCTGGGCATCGCCTGGGGCTGGCCGTCGCCGAAGAAACCGAAGCAGCTCTCCATCGAGGAGGAGCTGCATCAGCGGCCACCGGGCAGTTTCCCGGTCCCGCCGATGGACCTCCAGGTCCCGCCGAGTCCCCGCGCCCGCCGTGCCGTGGCCGAACGCGCCCCGGCCACCGTTCCCGCCTCGGCGGACGGCGACGAGCCCGAAACGAAGGAGGTGTGACGTGGGTACGTTCACCGGCTCCTTCAAGGGTTTCGGCGTGACCTTCGCGCACATGTTCCGCAAGGTGATCACGACTGACTACCCGTTCTCCCCGCCGAAGCCGGCGCCGCGCTACCACGGGCGGCACATCCTCAACCGGCACCCGGACGGCC
This sequence comes from Actinoplanes sichuanensis, assembly GCF_033097365.1. Lineage (NCBI taxonomy): Bacteria > Bacillati > Actinomycetota > Actinomycetes > Micromonosporales > Micromonosporaceae > Actinoplanes > Actinoplanes sichuanensis. Next base: position 9,222,597 of record NZ_AP028461.1, on the reverse strand, counting down.
TGGAGAAGTGCATCGGCTGCGAGCTGTGCGCCTGGGCCTGCCCGGCCGACGCGATCTACGTCGAGGGCGGCGACAACACCGACGAGCAGCGGTTCTCGCCGGGCGAGCGGTACGCGAAGATCTACCAGATCAACTACGCGCGGTGCATCTTCTGCGGTCTGTGCATCGAGGCCTGCCCGACCCGGTCGCTGACCATGAGCAACGAGTACGAGCTGGCCCGCGACAACCGCCAGGACCTGATCTTCACGAAGAAGGAGCTCCTGGCTCCGCTGCTGCCCGGCATGGAGCAGCCGCCGCACCCGATGCGCCTGGGCGACACCGACAAGGACTACTACGTCGGGGCGCTCACCAACCCGGGCACGTCGGTCGGTGCCGAGAAGGCTCCGCTTGTGCAGGGGGACCAGGAATGAACGCGGTCTCCACCGGCGAGCAGGTCGCCTTCTGGATCCTCGGCTCCCTCGCCGTGATCGGGGCGCTCGGGATGGTGCTGGCCCGCAACGCGGTGCACTCCGCGCTGTGGCTGGTCGTCACGATGCTGAACCTCGGGTTCTTCTACGTGATCAACTCGGCGCCGTTCCTCGGCTTCGTGCAGATCATCGTCTACACCGGCGCGATCATGATGCTGTTCCTGTTCGTGCTGATGCTGGTCGGCCGGGACGCGTCGGACTCGCTGATCGAGACGTTGCGCGGCCAGCGGATCGCGGCGATCGTGCTCGGCGTCGGGTTCGCGGCGCTGATCGGCGCCGGGCTGGCCCGGGCGCTCGGCTCGACCTTCACGGTCGGCCTGGACAAGGCCAACGCGAACGGCAACGTCGAGGGCCTGGCCTCCCTCCTGTTCACCAAGTACGTCTTCGCCTTCGAGGTCACCTCGGCGCTCCTGATCACGGCCGCCGTCGGCGCCATGATCCTGGCGCACGTCGAGAAGGCCAAGGAGGACGTGCGTGACCAGGTGACCCGGATGAAGGAGCGCTTCCGCCCGGGCAACTACCCCGGTCCGAAGCCCGGACCCGGCATCTACGCCAACACCATGTCGGTGGCCGCGCCGGCCCGCCTGCCGGACGGCAACGGGGCCGAGCGGAGCATCTCGCCGATCCTGCCGGTTCGTGAGCTGAGCCAGTCCGAGGCCGCGCCGAAGGGTACCGAAAAATGAGGGTTGCGAAGTGACTCCTGATTATTACCTGGTGTTGTCGGCCATCCTGTTCACCATCGGCGCTGCCGGGGTGCTGGTCCGGCGCAATGCGATCGTGCTGTTCATGTGCATCGAGTTGATGCTCAACGCCGCCAACCTCGCGCTGATCACCTTCAGCCGGATCAACGGCGGCCTGGACGGCCAGATCATCTCGTTCTTCGTGATGGTCGTCGCGGCGGCCGAGGTCGTCGTGGGCCTCGCCATCATCATGTCGATCTTCCGTACGCGACGCTCGGCGAGCGTCGACGACGCGAACCTCCTGAAGTACTGAAGGGGCATTTCGTGGAACACACATTCGCCCCGGCGACGGGAGTGCTGAGCAACATCTGGTTGCTCGTGGCCATCCCGCTGGCCAGTGCGACGATCCTGCTGCTGCTCGGCAAGCGGTCCGACCGCTGGGGGCACTGGCTCGGCGTGGCCTCGGTCGCGGCGTCGTTCGTACTCGGGCTGATCTTCTTTTTCAATCTCTCCGGTCTGGACCCGGCGAAGCGTTCCGCTGAGCTGAGTCTCTGGGACTTCATCGTGGTCGGCGATCTGAAGGTCGACTTCGGTCTGCTCTTCGACCCGCTGGCCGGTGTCTTCGTCCTGCTGATCACCGGTGTCGGCTCGCTGATCCACCTGTACGCGGTCGGGTACATGGAGCACGACCCCGGCCGCCGGAAGTTCTTCGCCTACTTCAACCTGTTCGTCTCGGCGATGCTTCTGCTGGTCCTGGGCAACAACTACGTGATGCTGTACTTCGGCTGGGAGGGCGTCGGTCTGGCGTCGTACCTGCTGATCTCGTTCTGGTACACCAAGCCGTCAGCGGCGACCGCCGGCAAGAAGGCGTTCCTGATGAACCGGGTCGGCGACGCCGGCCTGGCGATCGGCATCTTCCTGATGTTCACCGAGCTCGGCACCACCCAGTACGACGGAGTCTTCAACCGCGTCGACTCGCTGGCCGCCGGGACCATCCTGCTGATGGGCATCCTGCTGCTGCTCGGCGCCTGCGGTAAGTCCGGCCAGTTCCCGCTGCAGGCCTGGCTCCCGGACGCGATGGAGGGCCCGACCCCGGTCTCCGCCCTCATCCACGCGGCGACCATGGTCACCGCCGGTGTCTACCTGATCGCCCGGTCCAACCCGATCTTCTCGGCCAACGAGACGCTCCAGCTGATCGTGGTCAGCATCGGTGCGATCACCCTGCTGATGGGCTGTCTCATCGGCGCGGCCAAGGACGACATCAAGCGGATCCTGGCCTGGTCGACGGTCTCCCAGATCGGCTACATGTTCCTCGGCGTCGGGCTCGGCGGCGGGGCGTACGCCCTGGCCATCGTGCACCTGCTGGCGCACGGCTTCTTCAAGGCCAACATGTTCCTCGGGGCCGGCTCGGTCATGCACGGTATGCACGACCAGGTCGACATCCGGCGGTTCGGTGGCCTGTCCAAGCACATGAAGATCACCTGGCTGACCTTCGGGACCGGCTGGCTCGCGATCATCGGCATCTGGCCGCTCTCCGGCTTCTTCTCCAAGGAGCCGATCATCGCGGCCGCGTTCGTGGGCGAGGGCTGGCGGCCGTGGGTCTTCGGCGGCGCCGCGATGCTGGGCGCCGGTCTGACCGCCTTCTACATGACCCGGCTCTTCGTGCTGACGTTCCACGGGCCGGCCCGCTGGACCGAGGACAACCAGCACCCGCACGAGTCCCCGGCGATCATGACCATCCCGCTGATCCTGCTGGCGATCGGTTCGGTCGGTGCCGGCTTCCTCCTCGCCACCAGCGTGCCGGACTGGTTGACGCCGGTTCTGGGTGAGCACGGCGAAGAGGCCCACGGCGTGCTCTCGCACACCGTGATCACCATCCTGTCGCTGCTGGTCACGGTGATCGGGGCGGGCCTGGCCTGGGCGCTGTTCCGTAACGGCACCGCGCTCGAACCGCAGCCGGCCGGCGTGCTGGTCACCGCGGCCCGGCGCAACCTCTACACCGACGCGTTCAACGAGGCGGTCTTCGAACGGCCCGGCATCTACCTGACCCGGGCGCTCGTCTACCTCGACAACCGGGGGATCGACGGCCTGGTCAACGGCATCGCGGCGGCCATCGGCGGCGGTTCCGGCCGGCTGCGCCGGATGCAGACCGGCTTCGTCCGCTCGTACGCGCTGTCGATGCTCACCGGCGCCATGCTCGTCGTGGGCGCCTTCCTCGCGATCCAGCTGGGGTGGTTGGCGTGAAAGACTTCCCGTTCCTTTCCGTCCTCACCCTGCTGCCCCTGGTCGGGGCGCTGGTGGTGGCCTTCATCCCCAGGACGAAGGCCGAACTGGCCAAGATGGTCGCGCTCGGCTGGTCGGTGCTCGTCCTGGTGCTGAGCATCTTCATGTGGGTGGCCTACAACGTCGGCGGCGACCGCTTCCAGTTCCGGGAGTCGTACACCTGGATCCCGTCCTGGGGTGCGAACTTCACCTTCGCCGCCGACGGCATCGCGCTCGTCATGCTGATGCTGATCGCGGTTCTGTTCCCGGTCGTGATCCTGGCGTCCTGGCATGACGTCGACCAGAGCACCAGGTCGGCTCCGGCCTACTTCGCGCTGCTGCTGTCCTTCGAGTTCACGATGATCGGGGTGTTCGCCGCGGCGGACATCTTCCTGTTCTACGTGTTCTTCGAGATCATGCTGATCCCGATGTACTTCATCATCGGGTCGTTCGGCAGTGGCCAGAAGCAGTACGCGGCGGTCAAGTTCTTCCTCTACAGCCTGGTCGGCGGCCTCTTCATGCTGGCCTCGGTGATCGGTCTGTGGGTGCTCGGCGGGAAGACCTTCGACTTCACGAAACTGGCCGAGGCGACCGCGTCGATCGACCAGAACACCGCGCGGTGGCTGTTCCTCGGCTTCTTCGTGGCGTTCGCGATCAAGGCGCCGTTCTTCCCGTTCCACACCTGGCTGCCGGACTCCGGTGGAGCCGCTCCGGCCGGCGCGGCGGCGCTGCTGGTCGGCGTGATGGACAAGGTCGGCACGTTCGGCATCCTGCGCTACTGCCTCTCGCTCTTCCCCGAGGCGTCGCGCTGGTTCGCCCCGGCCGCCATGGTTCTCGCGGTGATCGGCATCATCTACGCGGCGCTGCTCGCGGTCGGCCAGAACGACCTGAAGCGCCTGGTGTCGTACACCTCGATCGCGCACTTCGGTTTCATCGGCATCGGCATCTTCGCCTTCACCACCCAGGCCGGTACCGGTGCGGTGCTCTACATGGTCAACCACGGCCTGGCCACCGGCCTGCTGTTCATCGTGGTCGGCATGTTCGTCGCCCGCCGCGGGTCGTCGTTGGTCAGTGACTTCGGCGGGGCCGGCAAGCTGATGCCGGTGCTGGCCGGAGTGCTGTTCTTCGCCGGTCTCGCCTCGCTGGCGCTGCCCGGCACCGCACCCTTCGTCAGTGAGTTCCTGGTGCTGATCGGCACGTTCAGCACCAACAAGGGGTACGCCGTGGTGGCCACTCTGGGCATCGTGCTGGCCGCGGCGTACGTGCTGTGGATGATCCAGCGGACCACCCAGGGCACCCTGAACCCGGCTCTCACCGAGGTGCCGGCGATGTCGAAGGACATCACCCTGCGCGAGAAGGTGGTCGTCGCGCCGCTGATCGCGCTGCTCCTGGTGCTCGGCTTCTACCCGAAGCCGGTCACCGATGTGATCAACCCCGCGGTACAGGCGACCATGCAGGACGTCGGCGTGAACGACCCGGCACCCACCGTGGAAGCCGGCGGAAAGGTGGGCGGCTGAGATGGAACCGTTGAAACTGCCCCCGATCGACTACGGGGCACTGCTCCCGATGCTGATCCTCTTCGGCGCGGCATGCCTTGGTGTGCTCGTCGAGGTGATCGTGCCGCGCCGGGCCCGCAACGCGGTCCAGCTGTCACTGGCGCTGTTCGCCGTCGTGTTGTCGCTGGTCGCTGTGGTGATGGAGCGCGGCACCCGGACGATCACCATCGGCGGCGCGGTCGCCGTGGACGGGCCGACCCTGTTCCTGCAGGGCTCGATCCTGGTGCTCGGCGGGGTGTCGCTGCTGCTGATCGGCGAGCGTTCGATCGAGCGTGGTGGCGTGTTCGTCTCGCAGGCCGCGGTCACCGTCGGCTCGCAGAAGGACGCCCAGCAGGCGAGCGGCCAGCCCGGTGCCACCGAGGTGTACCCGCTGAGTGTCTTCGCGCTCGGCGGCATGCTGCTCTTCGTGGCGGCGAACGACCTGCTCACCATGTTCGTGGCGCTGGAGGTCTTCTCGCTGCCGCTCTACCTGCTGTGCGCGCTGGCCCGTCGCCGGCGGCTGCTCAGCCAAGAGGCCGCGCTCAAGTACTTCCTGCTCGGCTCGTACGCCTCGGCGTTCTTCCTGTTCGGGGTGGCCTTCATCTACGGCTTCGCGGGCGGGATCCAGCTCGGTGTGGTGCACGAGGCGGTCGCCAACCCGCAGCGCAGCCAGGTGCTGCTCTACGTCGGCCTGGCGATGGTCTCGATCGGCCTGCTCTTCAAGGCCGCGCTCGCGCCGTTCCACGTCTGGACGCCGGACGTCTACCAGGGCGCGCCCACGCCGGTCACCGCGTTCATGGCGGCCTGTACCAAGGTCGCCGCGTTCGGCGCCCTGCTGCGGGTGCTGTACGTGGCGTTCGAGGGGGTGCGCTGGGACTTCCAGCCGATCCTCGGTGGCATCGCGGTGCTGACCATGTTCATCGGCGCGATCCTGGCGGTCACTCAGACCGACCTCAAGCGCCTGCTGGCCTACTCGTCGATCGCGAACGCCGGATACCTCATGGTGGGTGTCCTCGCGCTCAACGACGAGGGCCTCAGCAGCACGATGTTCTACCTGGTGGCGTACGGCTTCTCGGTGCTCGCCGCGTTCGCGGTGATCAGCCTGGTGCGCGACGCCGACGGCGAGGCCACCCACCTGTCCCGGTGGGCCGGCGTCGGCCGGAAGAGTCCGCTGCTCGCCGGGATCTTCACGTTCATCCTGCTCGCCTTCGCCGGTATTCCGCTGACCAGCGGCTTCACCAGCAAGTTCGCGGTCTTCGGGGCGGCGGTCGACGGCGGTCAGACGTGGCTGGTGATCTTCGGTGTGATCACCAGCATGCTGCTGGCCTTCCCGTACCTGCGGGTGGTCGTACTGATGTGGCTCTCCGAGCCGGGTGAGACCACTCCGGCCGTCTCCATCCCGGGTTTCCTCACCTCGGCGGTGTTGGGTCTCGGTGTGCTCGTCACGGTGGCGCTGGGCGTGGCTCCGGACGCGCTGCTCGACCTGACCCGAGAGGCATCGGAGTTCGTTCGCTGATTCTGATCAGTGCGTGGAGGCCCCGGCGATGCCGGGGCCTCCGTCGTCTCCAGGTCGTTCATCGGTTGTCGATCACGACCGTCTAACCTCGCCGCGTGTCTGATCCGACAGCGCTTCACAAAACCCTCCAGGCCTACCGGACATGTGAGTTCGCGACGCTGACCAAGAGCGGGGCGCCGGTCGCCTGGCCGACCTCCGGGCTGGTCCGCCCGGACGGCACGATCCTGCTCACCACCTCGCTCGGATACCCGCAGAAGGCCTTCAACGTCCGACGGGACGGGCGGGTGGCACTGCTCTTCTCCGACCCCACCGCGAGCGGTCTGAAGCAGCCCGAGCAGATTCTGGTACGGGGTGACGCGATCTGCCCGGACGAGGTCCACGTGCGGCCTGAGGGCGATCTGGCGGAGTTCTGGGAACTGCTGCTGGCCCGGCAGCCCCACTCGCAGTCCTACCTGGACTGGCCGATGACGGCGATGACCGATTTCTACTACATGCGATTGTTGATCACGATCACTCCGACCGAGGTGGTCCAGCGGCCGTTGCCCGTTCCGTCCCGGTCCAAGGTGACGTCGATGCTCGGCACCGAGGTGCTCGCGGGCTTCGACTCGGTGGTGCTGACCGCCGTCGACAAGTCCGGCGCCCCGGTTCTGCTGCGGACCACGGCGAGGGTGGCGTCCGGGGGGTACCGGATCGACGTACCGGACGACGTGCCGGTCGCCGAGGGCCCGGCCGGGTTGCTGGTGCATCGCCACGACGACAAGCTGTGGAACCTCTACAACGCGAGCGTGCGGGGCGAGTTGTTCGCCGACGGGGACGGCTGGCTGCTCAAACCGGACCGTCTCGTCGAACCCGGCGCCCGCCATAAGGGGAGCCCACTCGACCAGTTCCGCATCCTGCGGGAGACCAAGGCGGCCACCAAGCGGTACCTCGAACGTCGTGGGCTGGCCCGTCCGGTGATCCCGTGGGCGGACTATCGGGCGATCCGCTCCCGGGTCCGAAACGGCAGCTGAGAGGCCGTACCGCTGGTGTCGGATTTTTGATCTTGTCCCATGCCACCCTGGGACAGAAAGCGGTAGGGCCGTATGGCAAGGTGAATGCGTGGTGAGCACCGGTGATCTGACCCCGCGCGATCTCGCGCTGTCATCGCTGGGCCTCGACGTCGATCCCGCGATGGACGAGTCGGTGTCTGCGACGCTGGCCGCTGTGGAGGTTGCGCTGAGGGGCCATGTGGCCAGCGCCGATCCACTGGTGGCCGAGGCCGCGCGTCATCTTGCCGACGCCGGCGGCAAGCGGTTCCGGCCGCTGCTCGTCGCGCTCGGGGCGCAGTTCGGTGACCCGGAGTCGCCACAGATCGTCGATGCGGCGAATGTGGTGGAGCTGACCCATCTGGCCACGCTCTACCACGACGACGTCATGGATGAGGCGCTGGTGCGCCGTGGGGCGCCGAGTGCGAATGCGCGTTGGGGCAACTCGGTGGCCATCCTGGTCGGTGACTACCTCTTCGCCCAGGCCGCCGATCTGGCCGCCACCCTCGGCACCGAGGCGGTGCACCTGCAGGCGCAGACGTTCGCGCGACTGGTGCACGGGCAGATCGCCGAGACGGTGGGCCCGCGCGGCACCGACCCGATCGAGCACCACCTGCACGTCATCACCGAGAAGACGGCGTCCCTGATCGCCACGGCGGCCCGTTTCGGCGGGCTGTTCTCCGGCGCGCGCCCGGAGTTCGTGGAGGCGCTCGCCGGTTATGGCGAGACCATCGGCATCGCCTTCCAGCTCTCCGACGACCTGCTCGACATCGCCAGCGAGTCGGTCCAGTCCGGCAAGACCCCGGGCACCGACCTGCGCGAGGGTGTCCCGACGCTGCCGGTGTTCTACGCGCTGGCCGGCGACGACACCGACGCCTCCGCGGTCCGGTTGCGCGAGCTGCTGTCGGCCGGTCCGATCACCGACGACGAGCTGCACGCCGAGGCGCTGACGCTGCTGCGCGAGTCCTCGGCGATGAAACGGGCGCGGGAGACCGTGCGGTCCTACGCCGAGGAGGCGCGGGCCCGACTGGCTCCGCTGCCGGCCGGTGAGGCGAAACGGGCGATGGAAGCGCTCTGCGACTTCATCGCCGACCGCACGAACTGAGCTCTCTCAACCCTCTCGCCCACGTTTGCGTGGGTCAAAGCGGGCATTTCGGAGTTTCTCCACTGCGGACAGTTCCGTCGGTCGCACGCGCTGTGTAAATCGACCGTGATCCACTCCTGTTTGGCATTCCGTCCGAGGCCGATTGTTCATATGGTGTAAGTCCCTGGCCTCGGAGGTAGCTGTGCGTGACCCCCTAGCGGAGCCGTCAGATCTCATCCGGAGCGTTTCGCGTGCCCTGCGCGTGCTGGAGTCCGTGGGCCGGGCTCCGCGCGGACTCACCGTGAAACAGATCGCCCGTCGATGCGAGCTGACCGTCGCCACGACGTACCACCTCGTCCGGACGCTGGCCTACGAGGGCTACGTGATCCGGCGCGAGGACGGCACGTACATCGTCGGGCTCGAGATCGCCGATCGATACCGTGAGCTGGTCTCCGCCTTCCGTGGGCCACCCGCGGTCGGTGAGGCGCTGCGCCGGGCCGCGGTCGACAGTGGATACAGCCACTACCTCGGCCGGTTCGTCGGCGGGCGGATAGCGGTCACCGCCTCCGCCGAGGGCGCCCGCTCCCCGTTCATGGACGATGTGGCGCCCGGCTTCGACGAGGGTGGCCACGCCACCGCGCTCGGCAAGGCGCTGCTCGCCACGCTCACCCCCGACCAGCGTTCGCGCTATCTGCGTGATTACGGGATGCGGGCGTTCACCCCGGCCACCCTCACCACACCTGAGGCGCTGGAGGCCGATCTGGCCGCCGGTGAACGACGCGGCATGCAGATCGAGATGGGTCAGTTCCGGCAGGGTCTCGCGTCCGCCGCGGTGGTCGTCGTCGCCGACCGAGACATGGAGCGCCGCCTCGTTCTGGCCTGCTCGATGCCCGCGGCGGAGATGCTGACCTCGGCACGTGTGGTCCGGGCGAAGCTCACCGTGGCCGCGCGGAACGTCGCGGAAGCCCTGTCCGGAGGCGAGTCCGCAACTGCCTGAACGGGTGGTCGCTCTCCGAATTTGAGCCGCCACGGCTTGAGGTGGGGGTTTAAGGAATCGTTGAACCTTAGAGCCCGATGCCGCGTACCAGAGACCGGGAGAAGTGACCCGGTTGGAGGCGGTAGGAATGCGATGCGAGGACGGGCACGACGACGCCGCCTACGTCCTTGGCGCGCTGTCGCCGATAGAACGGGCCGCATATGAGCGTCACCTGGCAACATGCTCGTTCTGCCGGGAGGCGGTCGCCGATCTGGCGCTCGTGCCGGACATGCTCGACCGGCTCGACGCGGACGAGTTCGCCAAGCTGCTCGATCCCAGTCTGTCCAATCTGTCCCGGCCCGCGCATGCGCCGTCGTTGAAGAAAGTTCGGGCCCGGCCGATCCGGATCGTCAGTTCGATCGCGGCGCTCGTGCTCTTCCTCGTCATCGGGGGCGGGCTGGCGTACTGGGGACTGAACGCGGGTGACCCGACCAGCCCACCAGCCGGGCCGCCGATCGCGATGACGAAGGTCGACCCGGCGTCTCAGATCGCGGCCACCGTACGGATCACCAGCACCGGGGCCGGCAGCCGGGTCGAGATGGAATGTTCGTACAGCGATGTGGCCAAGCCGTACACGTTCCGGCTGATCGCCTACGGACCCGACGAGCAGACCGAACAGCTCGGGTCGTGGCTGGCCCAGCCGGGCAAGAAGTTCCAGATGCCGGCGGCCACCCACTTCACCCAGGGCAGCCTGTCCCGGCTCGAACTGGTTCGCTCCGACGACAAGGTGATGCTCGTCTACGAGCCGCAGAGCTAGGCGGTCATGGCCTGCGCGGCTCGGATCCGGGCCGCGTTGCGGACGCTGCGGATGCCGTCCGCGGTGAAGACGATCAGCGCCAGCCAGACCAGGCCGAACCCGGCGAGCCGGGCCGGTGGCATCGGCTCGTGGTAGATCAGCACCCCGACCGCGAGCTGGAGGATCGGCGCCACGTACTGAAGGATGCCGAGGCCGACCAGGGGCACCCGGTTCGTGGCGGCGGCGAACAGCAGCAGCGGGATCGCGGTCAGCACACCGGCGATCAGCATCAGTACGGTGTGCGTCGCCGAGACATGCCCGAACTTCGCCTCGCCGGACAGATTGAGCCAGGTCAGGAACGCCAGCGCCGGCAGCATCAGCACCGCCGACTCGACGAACAGGCCCTCGGCCGGCGGCAGTGACATCCGCTTCTTGATCAGCCCGTAGCAGCCGAACGAGGCGGCCAGGGTCAGCGCGATGTACGGCAGACGCCCGTAGTCGATGGTCAGGATCGCCACCGCCAGCCCGCCGATGCCCACCGCGGCCCACTGCAGCGGACGCAGCCGCTCACCCATCACCGTGACACCGAGCAGGACGACCAGCAGCGGTGTGATGAAGTAGCCGAGCGCGGTCTCCACCACCCGGGACGAGTTGACCCCGTAGATGTAGGTGCCCCAGTTGACGCCGATCAGCACGGCCGCCAGGGTGACCCCGCCGAGCAGCCGTGGAGTGCGCACCAGCCGTCCCAGGAACCGCCAGTTACGCATCACGGTGAGCAGCAGGGCCACGAAGACGACCGACCACACCACCCGGTGGGCCAGGATCTCCAGTGGCGGCGAGGGGCGCAGGAATTTGAAATAGATGGGGAAGAAACCCCACATCGCGTACGCCGTGAGGCCGTACACGTATCCGCGCCGCTCGTCGCTCATGCCCCCACCGTAAGGGCGGGGGCATGTTTCGGTCCTTGCAAATATGAAGCAGGTCACGAGGCCAATTCGGGCCTCCTGGCCTGCACTTGTGAATCAGTCTCCGTCCGGCACCAGCATGTTCAGCAGCCAGCTCACGACGCCGACCAGCAGCGCGCCGAGGACCGCGGGGAGGACGCCGTCCACGTGGAAGGCCAGGTCCAGCTTGTCCGCGATCCAGCTGGTGAGCAGCAGGAGCAGACCGTTGACCAGGACCGCCACCAGGCCCAGCGTGAGGACGTAGAGGCCGCAGCCGATGGTTTTGATGATCGGTCGGAGAACCGCGTTGACCAGGCCGAAGATCACTGCGACGGCGAGCAGTGTGCCCGCTTTGTTGGCGGCGGAGTCGGCGGTCAGCTCGATGCCGTCGATCACCAGAGTCGCGATCCACAGCGATACGGCGGTGATCACCAGCCGGATGAGGATGCCCATGGCCGGGAATCGTGCCATGGCCCGTCCACCTGTGGAAACGACACTCCGCGATCTTTGCCGGATCTATGCCGGCGCAGCCTCTTTGTTCGTGGCGCCGCACATGCTCTGTGGCGCGCCTTGCTTGATCTCTAGCGCCTTGCTTGGTCTATGCGCCTTGCTTGGTCTATGCGCCTTGCTTAATTTGTGCGCCTTGCTTGATTTGTGGCGCCTCGCTTGGTCTGGGTGCCTTGCTTGATCTATGGCGCCTCACGCCGGGGTCAGGGCCTGGCCGCGGGTCGGCTCGCCGATCAGGCTCTGCTCGATCGGTGTCTGGGAGAACACCGCCCACCGGACCGCCCGCCGGTTGATCACCGCGACCATGTCGGTGCGCATCCGGGGGAAGTACGACGCGGTCTCGCCCAGCCCCAGCGTGCCGCCGAGCAGTGTCGCCTCGGCCGGAGTCAGTCGCTGGAGCACCACCAGATCGGCCTCGGTGGCGTGCGGGACGTCCGGAGCGCCGAACTCGTCCCGGACCACCAGGGTGGTCTGCCAGCCCGCGTCCCGGGCCGGCTCCGGGCCGCCCGGGGCCGAGCCGGTGTCGAGGACGGTGAGCGTCGGGTGCCGAACCGAACCGGCCGGTGCCTCGAACGGGCGCCCCGGCGGCAGGATCGTGATCGCCTCCCCGGGCACCGCCGCACCCCGCGCGAACGGCTCCCAGGCGTGCGGCCGGGTCGTCCGGACCACGACCCGGGCCCCGGTCGCCATCGAACGGAACGCCAGCAACTGCGCGCCGGGTAGACCGCCGACCAGAAGCGCCCGGGTCGGCTCCGGCCGGAACAGCCGGATCAACACCGCGCCACCACCCTGGTTGCGGCCGATCATCAGGCCGGCCGGGCTGATCGGCAGCTCCGGAGCACCGATCTGCTTGCCGTCCACCGCCTCGCCGCCGAGCGGCAGGGTGGCGGCCAGGCCCGGCAGTTGAGCGCCCTCCAGGCGCCGCAGCCGCACTCGGTCGGTGGCGAGTAGGGTGCGCAACGCGCGGACCGCCGTGTCCAGCGCGGTGGCATCGGGGGCGGCGACCCGGACGAAGAGGCCGGTCGCGGTCATCGACACCGTGGTCGCGGCCGCCGGCAGATGCAGGATCCGGGTGATCAGATTGCCGGTGAGGTCGGACCCGGCGGCCGGCCGGCACCGGAACGTCGCCTGGGCCAGACCACCCAGGCGCAGCGACGACCAGGTCTCCCGGGCACTGTCCGAGCCGCCGGTCTCGGCGTTGGCCAGGTCCGCGATGGCGCGCAGCGCGGCCACCTCACCCAGCGGGCGGGCCAGCGACGGCCCGAGCCGGCGGGTCAGGCGACGGGTCATGCCGGCCAGACTGCGGTGCAGCTCGTCGTCGGACCAGCCGCCGGCCCGCGACACCCGCAGCGCCAGCACCGCCCGCAGATAGCTGAGCGAGCTGCCCTCGGCCAGAGTCCGGTAGGAGCTCTGCGCCGGCCCGGTGCCACCCCGGGCGGTCGGGGCCGAGACCGCGCTCAGCACCAGTTGGGCACGCACCCGAGGCTGGTCGCCGACGGCCTGGTCGCGGCCGGTGGCGTGGAGCAGGGCGGCGAAGGACGGGATGGCGGACGCCTCGTCGGCCGGGTCACCCAGCTCGATCAGAACTGTGAGCCCGGAGTCGTCGGCGAGGACCGCGGCCGTGGTGCCTGGCAGATCGAGGCTGGTCAGGCGGACTCGGGGTGCGGCGAAGGACAGCAGGGCCGTGCTGCTGCCGATCGAGGCGGAGCGGCGACGACCGGAATAGCGGGCCAACACCCCGAGCCACTGGAAGGCCCACCGGCCGCGCAACCGCAGCCAGGTCAGCGCCAGCAGCCCGGTCGCGACGATCACCGCCGGCACCATGGCCAGCCCGCCGGCCACCAGACCGGCCAACACCGTCGCCGCGGCGACCTGGGTGGCGACGACCTGCTCCGGGCGCGCGCCGAGGAACCGGCCATCACGGCGGGGGCGCAGCAGGGACTCGGTCATCGGAACCGCGCTCTCGGTGCTCATGAACCGTCCCTCCCCGTGGCCCGGCATCCATCTACCCACATGCGCGGCTCATCGTAGGGCAGTTATCCACAGCTCTACTGCCCGCGTGCGGAGTTATCCACAGGTTGGCGTCTCGGGGCAGACGGAGCTCGTACCGGGCCGCTAACGTCGTCGCTGTTATTTCGCGGCGGGCCGCCGGCCTGCTCGTGAGCGGCTAACCTGGTGGCCCGCGTCGATGCGACCGGTGGTCCACAACGGATCAGATTTGGGAAAGGGGTGACGTCAGGATGTCGCAGACTGAGAGCCAGTCCGCACAGATGGCGAGTACCGCCAACGAGTTCGAACGGATCAACGGTTCGCTCCAGAGCATGCTCAGCACGCTGATGCGGGAGCTGGAGGGCCTCAGCGCCGGGTGGAAGGGTCAGGGCGCGCTGGCGTTCGAGGACGTCAAGACGCGGTATGCGGGCGACCTCAAGCGGCTCAACGACGCTCTCGCCGAGACCGCCGAGGGTATCCGTACGTCCGGTGCCAGCTACGAGCGTTCCGACACCGAGGCCGCGTCCAGCATCGGCCGGACCGGCGGCCAGTTCACCCTGCCGCTCTGATCTACCGGAGGAAGTCATGAACGACGGACACCTGCTCGTCAACTTCAACTCGCTCCACCAGGCGCGCCTGGACATCGCGAAGGCGGTGAACAAGCTGACCGCCGACCTCGAGTACCTGGAGAGCGAGGGCAAGAAGCTGCAGGGCACCTGGTCCGGCGCGGCTCAGGATGCCTACGACATCCGCCAGCGCACGTGGCAGGCGGCCTCCAAGGACCTGCAGATCATCCTGGCCGAGATCGGTTCGGCGCTGGAGCGGTCGCACGACGACTACCAGGACACCGAGCGGGCCGCGGCCAACCGGTTCCAGTGAGCCGATGAGCCGATCGGGTCGCCCGTTCGCGTAAATGGCGTCGCCGGATCCCGCGGTTACCATCGGTTGTTGGGTGATCACATCGAGCCATCGGTGCATGCCGCGGGGCCCGGACGGCTCGTTTCCGGAGGCGTCGTAGGCCCAACCTGACGGTCAGCATGCCGCCGCCCATTGTGATTGTGGCCTGACCTTGTAGGTTATACGCGTTGAGTTGGCTCGTTGACACGCGTGGGGAGAGGTGGACGTGTCCGAGTGGGAACCGGCTACGGACGCCGAGGCTGCGATGCGCGATGCGTTGCGCACCGACGACCAGGAGTCCTACTTCCGCATTCTCGCCGGTGTCGACCTTCTGTTACCGGTCTCCGCTGAGGTTCTAGCCGGCACTGCGCCGATGGGCTGGGGCACGTGGAGTACCGGCGGTCGCACCCACGTGCTGGCGTTCACGTCGAACGCCGCGCTGCAGTCCTGCCTGGCCGACTACACCGGCTCGGCCCGCCGAGTGCCGTATTCGGAGTTGGCCAACACCTGGCCCAACCTCGAGTGGTGGCTCGCCGTCAACCCCGGTCTGCCGATCGAGGGCTACCTGCCGGCCTGGTTCGTGGCCCAGCTCGCCCGGGGCGACCTGCGGCTGCCCACCCGTGGCCCGGGTCGTGAGGCGCACCCCACCTCGAAGATCCAGGAGCTGGGTGCGGCCGCGCTGGCGGCCAGCCGGGCGGGTGGCGAGAGCGCGGTCGGTGGTCCGACCTACGAGCCCGAGCCGGCCGCGGCGACTGCCGCTTCGTCGGCTCCGACCGTCCCGTCGGCTCCACCGGCTCCGGTCAGTGCTCCGCCGGCCCCTCCGGTCGCTCCCGCGGTGGCCCCGATCCCCCCGGTGGGCAACACGCCACCGATGGGTCCGGGTGGGCTCCCGGTGCGTACCCCCAGCGGGACCTCGCCGAGCGGCCTGCCGGTGCGCAGCCCGTCCGCCCCGGCGGCGACACCTGCGGCCTATGCGCCGCCGCCCGCTCCGGCCGCCTATGCGCCGCCGGTCGCTCCAGCGGCCTATGCGCCTCCCGTGGTTCCGCCGGCACCGGCCGCTCCGCAGGTTCCGGCTGCTCCGCCGACGCGTGGCGGCGCCGGGATGGCCACTCCCGGCTGGGAGAAGCCGGGCATGCCGTTCCGGCCGGACGAAGACCCTCGCGGTCCTCTCCAAGACCTGGGCGCACCCCTACCGGTTCGTACACCGATGGCCAACACGCCGCCGGTGCCCGAGCACGTGACGCCCTACAACCCGGCTGAGGCCCCGGTCGACCCGGCCTGGGCCGGGAAGCAGGGCACACAGCCGGCCAGCGCGCCTCCCTACGCTCCGCCCGCCGGTGCCGCTCCGGCGAGCGCTCCGCCGGCAGGCGCTCCGTCCTTCGGTGGTCCCGGCGGTGCTCCGTCGTTCGGTGGTCCCGGTGGTGGGCAGTCCTTCGGCGGCCCGGCCGGTGCACCACAGTTCGGTGGGCCGCCTGCGAGTGCAGCGCCGATGAGTGGGCCGCCCGCGAGTGCGCCGCAGTTCGGTGGGCCGCCTGCGAGTGCGCCGGCCGGGTCCGGTCCCGGTGGTGCCCTGCCGCGGCGGCAGCCTGGGCAGTCGACCGGCGGCGGTCCGATGACCAGCATGGCCGGGTTCGTGCCGGCCTCGTCGAATGTCGCCAACGCCACCGGCGGCTCCGGTGCGGGTCCCGCGATCCGCCCGGCCGCTCCACCGCCCGGCGCTCCCGTGTCGGCGCCCCCGTCCTATGGCTCACCCACCCCGGGTTTCGGCGGATCGCCGTCGTCCACCGGGGGAGCGGCTTCGGCCTTCGGAGGGTCGGCGCCCGCCTTCGGTGGTCCGTCGGCGCAACAGGCGGTCAGTCCGGCTTCGGCTCCGGCTTTCGGAGGCCCGTCGGCGCAGCAACCGACCAGTCCGGCTTTCGGCGGCCCGCCAGCGCAGCAGCCGGTCAGTCCGGCTTCGGCTCCGGCATTCGGTGGCCCGCCGGCTCAGCAGCCGGTCAGTCCGCCCGCATCGGCTCCCGGCTCCGGTGGGCCGGGTGGGGCCCTGCCGCGCCGCCAGGTCACGCCGCCGTCCGAGCGGCCCACTTCGATGGCCGCCGCGGCACAGGCGCTCGGAGCCCGTACCCCCGCTGAGCCTCCGGCATGGGACCGTCAGGCCCCGCCGTCCGCCGCCGACCGTTTCGGGCCGTCAGGTCCGGCGCCGTCGATCACCCCTCGGCCGGAGGCCGAGTCGCCCGCGGCGACGACGATGACGAACCTGCTGCCGCCGGTGATCCCGGGTGCCGGTGGCGCCACCGCCTATCCGTCCGGTTCCGGTTCCGGTTACCCGGCCCCGGCCGCGCCGCAGGCGTACACCCAGCCCGCGCCCGGTCCGGCCTACGGGCTTCCGCCGCAGGGCAGCCCGGCGTCGGCGTATGCCACGCAGGCGTTGTCGGGCCCGGCCTTCGCGACCCAGGCGCTGCCCGTCGCAACCGGCGGTTACACCCCGACCGGCGCGTCCAACCTCGGCGTCTCCGGGTCGGCCACCGGTTCCCGGGGCCCGTCCGGCACGGATTTCGTGCCGGCCAACGAGGTCGAGCAGGAGTTGCAGGACGCCGCGGACACCGGCAACACCGACGTGTTCCTGTCCACGCTGCTGCTGGCTCAGGTCCTGGTGCCGGTCGCCAGCCACTCCCGTCCCGGTAGTGCGCCCGGCGAGTCCGGTTTCGCGTTCCTGCCGGAGGAGGTCGACGGCGAGCGCTACCTGATCGTGTTCACCAGCAAGGACCGGCTCTCCGATCACTTCGGCGAGCCGACCCGGACGGTCGGGGTCCGCTTCTACGAGCTGATTCGCAACTGGCCGGACCCGGCGTGGTCGTTCGCGGTGAACCCGGGCACTCCGGTCGGCGCCAAGTACCCCGGTGCGCAGATCATCGCGCTGGCCAACTGGGCCACCGAGGCCGGTCTCGGCGCCGAACCGGCCGAGGCGCCGGTGACCGAGACGCAGCCCGCCCCGGTGCCGGCGCCCCAACCGGCCAGCGACGAGGCCCAGCAGGCCACCGTCATGCAGAAGACGATCGCCGCCGAGCAGGTCGATTACTACCTCGACCGGGGTTACGACCGGGTGGCCGGTTTCGTGCACCGGGCGTCCGAGGTCGAGCACCTGAGTACCCCGGCCGAGTTGTTCGGTGCCCTCGGGCTCTACTACGACTCGTCACCGTTCCAGCCGGACGCCAAAGAGGCGTTCGTGTTGCGGTGGCCGGCGTATCGGCCGAGCCTCTACCGGATCCCCTACGGTGGCCAGAACGAGCAGGCTCTGCGCGCCATGGACGGCTGGGTGATAGAGCGTCCGCCGTTCCGTGGCAACGGATTCGCGCCGGGCGAGGGCCGGGACGTCATCGCCGAGTTCAAGGTGGACAGTGTCCGCCTGCCGCACGGCGCGCAGCTGTGGAGCATCGACGTGGACGGCAACGAGCGGATGATGGCGATCTTCGACGCGGACGGCCCTCAGTGGCGCCGGGTGGGTGAGTAACGATGCGCGACGGTTACGTGGTCACCTGGCAGGGCCGGGAGTACGACGCGGCCCCTGATGGCGACAATGTCCGCATCTACAGCGCCTCCCCGGGTGACGGCTTCGAGGAGACTAAGCCGGGCCGTTACGTCCGCGTCCTGGAACCGGACGAGTACGACGAAATGGCCTACGTCCGCACCCTGTGCACCTGGCGCGGCGAGCCGTTCATCGTCCTCGCCGAAGCCGATGCCTGGCTGCGTCTGGAGTACACGGGCGGCCGCGCGCCGGTGGCCCGCCAGCTCGGCCTCGAAGAGTTCGACTACGGCGTCTATCAGGGATGGGCTCCGGCCCACGAGGTCCGAGACCGCTACGAACACCGAATCTGACCCCATCTGGTACGGCCATCGGCCCCCAACCGCATCCACACGTCCCCGGACCTACCCCGCGAGGCTCCGGCCCCTCCGGGCCGAAGCGCGCCCGCCGGGCTGATGCGATGGTTGCCAGCCTGTGGATAACTCTGTGGAAAAGGTTGGGCTCCCCGCCTGGGAGGTGGGGAGCCCGTCGACCGTTCCCGGATGTTCGGCGACCTGAGGAGAGAAGGTAATGGTCGCCGCGCACCGGTGGGACGGCCGGAACCGGTCGTCACTCACGGGCGTTGCAGGGGATGCCCGGGAGTGACGCGGTGCCTTTGCCGGATGCCGGGGCCGATGACGAAAGGGGTTCGGCCCCGGCATCCGGAGATCGTGGCCGGCCCGGGTTGGGGGACCGGGCCGACCCTGATCTGGTGGGGATGGGTGGGGAAGTCACAGTCGGGAAGCGGTATCAACCGCAACCGACGGTGAGAATAGGACAGATTGATGCCCTAGTTGATCTATTAATGGCCACTTAAGGTGATCATAAGCGGAAAATCAGGACGGGGTTTTGAGCCACCTGAGGATCTCGCCGGTCACCACGTCCGGGGCTTCCTGGTGCAGGAAGTGCCCGGCATCGGGCAACAGCCGCCACTCGTACGGGGCGGTCACGTAACGTCCGGAACCCTGCGCGGTACGGGGCAGCACAGCCGTGTCCAGCGCACCGTGCAACTGAAGTGTCGGCACACTCGACGGGCGCTGCATGAGCTTCACGAACCGGTAGCCCTGGAGCCGCAACGCACTCCGGGCCACCCAGCGGTACGCCTCCAGGGCGCAGAACGACGCCTGCGGGATCTGCATGGCCTCTCGGCAGCGCGCCACATAGTCGTCGAACTCCGGGGTGGCCGCCCAGCGCGGGCTGCTCCACCTGGTCATCAGCTCGCCGACCAGGGCCGCGTCGTCACGCGTCAGCACGTGCTCGAAGCGGGGCACCTGGAAGCGCACGACAGTCGACGAGGCGGAGAGCTGCCCCCGCGGGTCGGCGAAGAGCGCGGCCCGCAACCGCAGCGGATGGGCGGCACCGAGCACCACGAGCCTGTTCACCAGCTTGGGGTGGAACGAGGCGGCGGCCCAGCCGATCATGCCGCCCGCGCCGGCTCCGACCACGGTCGCCGACCGCTCACCGAGGGCGCGGATCAGGCCGGTGACGTCGGCGGCCATCGTGTAACCGTCATACCCCCGCGGGGGTTTGTCGCTCGCACCGTAGCCACGCAGGTCGATCGCCGCCGCCCGGAAACCGGCGTCGGCGACCCGGACCATGATGTCGTGCCAGGCCCACCAGAACTCGGGGAAGCCGTGCAGGAAGAGAACGAGCGGGCCGGTGCCGACCTCAGCGACGTGGAACCGGGAGCCGTTGGCGCCGACGAAACGGTGCGACCACGGCCCCTCCGTCAGCACGCACGACTCGTCCACCCGACCACCCATGTCGTAAGCCTAGGCTCCGCTGTCACGGACGACGTCGAACGGTGGTGAAATGGAGCCACACCGTGATCATTTGACCGGGTCGGCCTCGGTCATCGCCATCAACGTGCCCGGCCCGCAGTAGATGCGCAGCGGGGTCGTCTCCAGCTTCACCTTCACCCGGGAGCCTTGGGCCAGTTCGATGCCGGCGGTGGAGTAGAGGGCGTACCGCTGGCCGTCGTCGGCGATCAAGCCGTAACACGGACCCTTGCCGCCGCGAGTGACCATCCCGGCCACCCAGCCGGTGTTCGGCTGCTGGTCGGTGGGCTCCTTGGGCGGCTTGTCGGTCAACGTGATCGTCGGCAGTGGCTTCCCGGTGGGCGG
Organism: Actinoplanes sichuanensis; assembly: GCF_033097365.1. Classification (NCBI taxonomy): domain Bacteria; kingdom Bacillati; phylum Actinomycetota; class Actinomycetes; order Micromonosporales; family Micromonosporaceae; genus Actinoplanes; species Actinoplanes sichuanensis. Next base: position 9,202,237 of record NZ_AP028461.1, on the reverse strand, counting down.
CGTGCCCGCGGGCGTCGTCGACTCGGTGGTCGGAACGGGCGCCGGGGGCGAGGAGGGGGCCGTGGAGGGCACCGGAGCGCTGCCGGGGGAGGACACCGAAGAAGAGGGCGTGGCCGGTGAGCCCGAACTGTTCGCGCAACCGGCGATGATCGCCCCGGCCACGACGGCCAGGCCGATCCGGAACGTTGCTTGAGTGCGCATGAAGCTCATCCTTCCCGCGTAAGGCGTAGAAGATAGGACGAATCGCGGGTGTACCCGGTTCCGTGAAACACGAACGGCGCCCGGGTTGCCCCGGGCGCCGTTGTCGTACGTGGATCAGTAAACGGCCACCGTCATCGAGGTGCCGACCTGGCTCAGGACGGCCAGCTTGACGCCGACGGCGGGGAGCTTGACGCCGTGGTTCGGCAGCTCCTCGTAGAAGTACTTGTCCTTGTCGTTGAAGATCGGGTCACCGAACTGCGGCTTGATGACCGACTTCGCGCCGTTCAGGTGCAGGGTCATTCCGTCAGTCGGGTAGAGGCTGAACGGAGCGTCGTACACCTGGACCCGGGCCCGCCACGGGACACCGGTCGGGTTGAGGACCGGCTTCGGGTGAGCGTCGATGTACAGGTTGCGGCCCGTACCCGGGTGCTCGTTGGTGTTGTTGTCGACCTGCGAGGTGTCCCAGTACGAGATCAGCAGACCGGTCTGGTAGTTGTAGTGCTCCACCCAGTCCGGCTTGGTGTTCGCGAAGCCGAAGTTGTACGGGCCGGTCGCCAGGTACTTGTCGTACGAGGTGTAGCTGCGGTAACCGGCGATGTAGTAGTTCGGGTAGTTCGCGGTGCTGGTGGCACCCACGATCGAGAACCCGTTCGCGGTCCAGGTCGAGGTGCCCTCGGCGCCCTCGGTGGAGACGACCGCGCCATCGGCGGTGATGGTCAGCTCGTCACCGAAGAAGCCGCCCTCGGAGACACCACCATCGGTCACGTAGTGCAGGCGGAAGTCGAACTTCTGACCCGCGTACGCGTTCAGCGGCACGTTGACGTCGACCCAGGCGCCGTTGGAGGAGCCACTGATCGCCGGAGCGCCCGCGCCGTCCTTGACGAACGGGGCACCGCCCGCGGTGCCGTCGAGCTTGGTCCAGTTCGCGCCACCGTCGGTCGACACCTCGGCGTAGAGGTAGTCGTAGTCGAGCTCGATCGCGTACCGGCCCTTGAGCGAGACGCTGCCCGAGGTCTTGCCGGTGAGGTCGATCGACTTCGACAGCGAGACGTTCAGGTCGTCGGCGTTGCCGGAGAAGAACTGCTTGCTGCCGGCGAACGGGGCACCCAGGTCGGTGGTCACCGGCTTGTCCGGCAGGTTGACCACGATGGCCTGCTTCTTCTTGGTGTTGTACTCCTCGGGGCCGAGGTTGACGACCTTCTTCTGGCCGGCCTTGACCGTCTCGTAGTTCAGCCACCCGAGCTGGAGCTTGTTCCACGCGCCCAGGTCGCCCGGCCGCGTGCCGATGCCCTGGTCGTTCTTGGCGCTGAGACGGCTCTGCGCCATCAGCGTCCAGTACTCGCTGTTGTTGTCGCCCAGACCACTGGTGTCGTAGTCGTCCGGCAGACCGAGGTCGTGGGTGTACTCGTGAACGAAGACGCTGAGGCCGCCGTTCTCGGGCTGGACGGTGTAGTCACCGACCCACAGGTTGCTGCTGCCGACCTTGGCGCCACCGAGCTTGTTGAACGCCGGGCCGGTCACGCCGGCGCTGCTGGAGTAGGCGTACCAGCGGTGGCTCCAGATCGCGTCCTCACCCTGGTACGGGTCGCCGTCGGCCTGGTCGCCGCCGGAGTGGACGATCTGGAAGTGGTCCAGGTAACCGTCGGGCTCGTTGAAGTTACCGTTGCCGTTGTAGTCGTAACGGTCGTAGACGTCGTACTCGGCGAGCGCGGCGTTGACCTGGGCCTCGGTCTTGCCGGCCGCAAGCTGGTCCGCGTACCACTGGTTCACGCCGTCCTTGACCAGCTCCCACACGTTGGTGCAGTTGCTGCTCGCGCAGACGGCGGGGTCGTCACCGTTGGCGTCGGTCGGGTTGTCGCTGGACCGGCCGTACCGCGCCTCGTTGTACTTGACCTTGACCCAGTCGGAGACCTGGCCGTCGACGCTGTAGCGACCCGAGGACTGCTCCTCGAAGTAGGTCTTGACCGACTCGACGTTCTTGCCGGTGCCGAAGTACAGCTTCCGGAAGTAGTCGGGCGAGTAGTCCGCCTGCCAGATGGTGGAGTTGTCCACCTTCCGGTCCGGCTCCGGAATCGCGTTGTGCAGCGGGCCCTCGAAGGTCGAGGGGCCGGCGAACTGCGTCGTCGTGTCCTTGTCCGGGAAGTTCGGGTGCCGCTCGTTACCGAACTCGGTCAGGATGACGAAGATCTTGTCGGTCTTCTCCCGAGCCAGTTCGACGTACTGGTTCTTGCCCGGGTGCCCGAAGCCGCCGTTTCCATAGGTCTTGCCCAGGTTGACGACCCGGCTTCCGTTCACGGTCTCGACCTTGGCCTTGCCGCTGACCACCTCGGAGACCGCCTGCTCGCGCAGGGCGCGGCGCTTCTCTTCGAGCGGGTTGGGCATGTCATGGTCGTCGAGGTGAGCGGATTCGCTAGCGGGCGCAGCCGGGGCTGAGTCCGAGGGTGGCGCCGCCACGGCCATCATCGGTGCCATCGCACCGACGCTGGACACGACCACGGCGCCGAGCAGTCCTGCGACCACCTTGCGCACTACGTTTACCTCCGCTTTCGCCAGCCGGATCACTGGGGTACGGGCGTCCGGCGTGAAACGGTCCCGTCGTTCGGGACTCAGGTGAACGTATGCAAACCAAACGATGTTCGGGGATCACCAAGCATATTGATGACCAATGGTTACCCAATATGGTCCGGCCATAGCACGGGGACCGGCAAATACGACAAAAGGCTGGTGACATAGTTCTGTCACCAGCCTTTATTAATCGTCGTCAGTCTTCCGGTTTGGCCGTCTTCAGTCCCGAGGAGATCAGATCCATCACGGTTGAGTCCTGAAGTGTCTGGACGTCACCGAGCGACCGGTTCTCCGCCACGTCACGCAGCAGTCGCCGCATGATCTTTCCGGACCGGGTCTTCGGCAGTTCGGGAACGAGCATGATCTGACGCGGCTTGGCGATCGGGCCGAGTGTCTTGGCCACGTGGTCGCGCAGATCCTTGATCAGTGCCTCGCCGGCATCGCCCGAAGTGTCCACATTGCCCCGCGGAATGGTGAACGCGACGATCGCCTGGCCCGTCGTCGGGTCGGTCGCGCCGACCACCGCCGCCTCGGCCACCGACGGGTGCGACACCAGCGCCGACTCGACCTCGGTGGTGGAGATGTTGTGACCGGACACCAGCATCACGTCGTCGACCCGGCCGAGCAGCCAGAGTGCGCCGTCGTCGTCCTTCTTCGCACCGTCACCGGCGAAGTAGATCCACTCGTCACCGACACCCGCACCGGCGCCGAACCGCGACCAGTACGTGTCCAGGAACCGCTGGTCGTCGCCCCAGATCGTGCGCAGCATCGACGGCCACGGGTCACGCAGCACCAGGAAGCCGCCACCGCCGTTGGGCACCGACTGGGCCTGGTCGTCGATCACGTCCGCGGTGATGCCGGGCAGCGCGGTCATCGCCGAACCCGGCTTCGCGGCGGTCACACCGGGCAGCGGCGAGATCATGATCGCGCCGGTCTCGGTCTGCCACCAGGTGTCCACGATCGGGGTCCGCTCCCGGCCGACGTGCTCCCGATACCAGATCCAGGCCTCCGGGTTGATCGGCTCACCCACACTGCCGAGGACCCGCAGCGACGACAGGTCGTACTTGGCGGGGATGTCGTCGCCCCACTTCATCATGGTGCGGATCAGGGTCGGCGCGGTGTAGAGGATCGACACCTTGTACTTGTCGACGATCTGCCAGAACCGGCCTCGGTCCGGGGTGTCCGGCGTGCCCTCGTACATCACCTGGGTCGCGCCGTTGGAGAGCGGGCCGTAGACGATGTACGAGTGCCCGGTCACCCAGCCGATGTCGGCGGTGCACCAGTAGACGTCGGTCTCCGGCTTCAGGTCGAAGACGGCGTGGTGGGTGTACGACGCCTGGGTCAGGTAGCCACCGGTGGTGTGCAGGATGCCCTTCGGCTTACCGGTCGTGCCCGAGGTGTAGAGGATGAAGAGCGGGTGCTCCGAGTCGAACGGCTGCGCCTCATGCGAAGGGCTGGCCTGCTCGACCGTCTCGTGCCACCACTTGTCCTTGTCGGTCCAGGCGACCTCCTGGCCGGTCCGGCGGACCACGAGCACGTGCTCGATGCGGTTGGTACGGGCCACCGCCTCGTCCACGGTCGGTTTCAGTGCCGACGGCTTGCCCCGGCGGTAGCCACCGTCCGCGGTGATCACCACCTTGGCGTCGGCGTCGTCGATCCGGGTGGACAGCGCGTCCACCGAGAAGCCGCCGAACACCACGCTGTGGGTGGCGCCGATCCGGGCGCAGGCCAGCATCGCGACCGCGGCCTCCGGGATCATCGGCAGGTAGATCATCACCCGGTCGCCCGCGGTCACACCGAGGTCGGTCAGGGTGTTGGCCGCCTGGCTGACGAGCTTCAGCAGCTCGGCGTAGGTGACGGTACGGGTGTCGCCGGGCTCGCCCTCCCAGTGGATGGCGACGCGATCACCGAGGCCGGCCTCGACGTGCCGGTCCACACAGTTGTAGGCGAGGTTCAGTTCGCCACCGACGAACCACTTCGCGAACGGGGGGTTCGACCAGTCCAGGATCTGGTCCCACGGCTTGCTCCAGGCCAGACGCTCGGCCTGCTTCGCCCAGAAGGCGAGCCGGTCGTCGGCGGCCTCCTGGTAGGCGTCGGCCTGCACATTGGCGTTCGCCGCAAGGTCGGCGGGCGGCGGGAACTGCCGCGTCTCCGAGGACAGGTTCTCCAGTGTCTCGCTCATGAGGGCGGCTCCTCTGCCGTGACCGGGGTCTCTATTCCTGCACACTAGTTGCGCCGGTAGGCCCGGCGAAGGTTTGCACGCCAGCCCGCGCTCGATGGTGTCGTGCGCGCGCCGACTGGCGAATCGATGCTCACTACTGCGCGAATCTTGCCAGTTCCGCGCTCGTTTGTGCACCCCAGGTTTCCGTACTTTTACCGGTTACCGTGTTCACGTGGATCCACTTGCCCCGTTGCTCGACCTCGCGGATGTCGCGCCCGCCTTCGCGAGCGCACGAGAAGCCGTCGACGCCGCCCACAAACACCGCGCTCTGCGCCGGCACGGCGGCCAGGTGGCCGCAGAGGCCAGCCTCCGGGCCGCGGTCGCCAGCGCGGCTCTCGAAGGCAACACCTACGACCTCGATGAGGTACGCGGCGGAACCGTCACCGATCCGGTCGTGCAGGGCGCCCTCCGCGTCGCCGAGTCGCTACCGGGCCTGGTCGACCTCTGGCCCCGCGCGCCCCGTCAGGTGCTCGCCAAACTGCACGTGCTCGCCGCCCGCGGTGTCGTCCACGAGCACGACCTCGGGCGCCTGACCTCCGGGGCGGAGCGGATCGACGCGCTCGCCGGTCTCGTCGCCGGCAACGAGACCACCCCGCCGATGCTGCTCGCCGCGATCGTCCACGCCGAGCTGATCACGCTGCGCCCGTTCGCCGGCCCGGCCGGTGTGGTCGCCCGCGCCGCCGCCCGTCTCACCCTGACCGCCCGCGGCTTCGACCCGCGCGGCCTGGTCGTGGTCGAGGCCGGCCACCACTCCCGCGAGCCGGAGTACGTCGGGTCGGCCGGCGCCTACGCCACCGGAACCCCGGACGGTGTGCGGTCGTGGCTGCGGCACTATGCCGCGGCGATCACGGCCGGTGCCCAGGAGATCAGCGTGATCGGAGACGGTGTCCTGGCCGCCGTCTGAACGGCGGCATACTTCTCTGCGTGGGTTCGCACTGGGTCCGTCCCTATCCGCCGGGTGTCGGCCGCTGGCTTGTGATCATCTGGGAAGCGGTCGCACTGGCACTGCTCACATGGGCGTCCATCCGACAGTTCGACCTGATCGGGCACGGAGTGCGTGCCATCGCCGTGGTGCTCGCCGCGGTCTGGGTGATCGGCGCCTGGCGGATCATCCAGCACGGTGTCTACGTCAGCAGTGAGGGCGTGCTGATCCGTGGGCTGCTGCGGTCGCGCATCCTGCGCTGGCGGGAGATCGCCGGGGTGCACCTGCATCAGGCCACCCATCGGGTCGGGCGCTGGGAGCTGCAGCGGGACACCACGGTGCTGATCGAGCGGCATGACGGCGCCACGGTGAACACCGAACTGTGGGCCCAAGGGGTCGACTTCCACGCCCGGCCGAAGCTGTTCCGAGCCGTCTACCAGGAGATCCGTAACCGGCACCGGGCGGCTGGGAAAGCCTGAGAAACCGAAGAGCCGGCGTCCCTCGCGGGGGCGCCGGCTGTGCGCGTCCGGACCGGGTTAACAAGCGTGCACCTGGGTCGTTGTCGACGGTCCAGCGCCCCGCAGGGCGGAGGTCCCATCGCAACGTGCCTGCCGTGGCTGATCGCGCGTGGGTTCCCGGTGGCCGTGCACGGTGCCCGATGTTTCCGGGCCCGCGACTCATTTCTACGCCGCTCGTCGCTTGATCGCCAGATTTCAGCGGGAAAGGTGGCCGAAAGGGAAATACTCAGACCAATAGCCGGGGAACCACCGGATAAGCCCGGCGGTCGCGTTTCGGCCTGGAGTGGTTGATCACGTCGCGTGGACAGCCACGGTGCTCTTCGTAGCCGTACCGAATAAGGGGTTTCAAGCGACCGCGCGGGATCGGCGGTGGCGACCGTAAAGGGCCACGCCGATGGCGACGCCCACGCCGACGCCGAGCGCAGCGGCGACCGGCACCGCCGGGCGGTCGCGAAGGCGGCGACCGAGCGGTACGGGATGGCGGAACTCCAGGATCGGCCAGGAGCGCAGGGCGGCCACCCGGCGCAGCGCGCGGTCCGGATTGACGGCGCTGGGATGGCCGACCGCCTCCAACAGCGGAAGATCGCTGCTGGAATCCGAGTAGGCGTAGCACTCGGAGAGGTCGTATCCGCGCTCGTCGGCGAGCCGCTGGACGCCGGTGACCTTGGCCGGGCCGGCCGCGTAGAACTCCACCGCGCCGCTGTAACGCCCGTCGACGATCGCCATCCGGGTCGCGATCACGTCGGTGATGCCGAGTAGCGCGCCGATCGGGCGGACCATCTCATCACCGGAAGCTGAGACGAGCACCACATCTCGGCCCGCGGCCTGATGTTCGGCGATCAACGCGGCGGCTTCCGCATAGACATACGGATTGATCAGAGTCCCGAGGGTCTCGGCGACGATCTGCTGCACCTGCTCGACCCGCCAGCCCTTGCACAGGGCGGCCATGTAGTCACGAGTGCGGGCCATCGACTGCTCGTCGGTGCCGCCACCCAGCCGGAACATCAACTGGGCATAGGCGGTCTTCACCACGTCACGCCGGCTGATCAGGCCATCCCGATAGAACGGCCGTCCGAAGGCCAGCGCACTGGACTTGGCGATGACGGTCTTGTCGAGGTCGAAAAAGGCGGCGCTCAGCCCCACGGGCCGAAAGTGTAGCCGCACCACACCCGAACCCGTTGTCCCGCACGCGTGACGCGCCCTGCGGTGACAGCCTGTGAAATCGGTCAGACGGGTAGGACCCGGGCCAGTCGGCGACAATCGGTACTCGACGCGGAGCGTGATCCTGAGGCAAACTTGTGTTTGCTATGAGGTGTGTGTTGTTCCCGCTTCAACCAGTGACCTACAACTAGGTGATTTCAGGCCTCGGTGATCGCGCCCCCCGCGATCACCGGGTGATTCGGCTCGACCCCCCCCGGAGCCGAATCCCAGGACGGCCCCCGTCTCCCCCGACGGGGGTCGTTCCCTATCCGGGACCGACCCCCGATCGTGCTCCTATGCAGGTAGCGGCAGAGCCGCCCCGCCATCGTCGTCCTCGTCCGAGCGGTCCGAGGCCGGAAAAGTCAGCAGATCGTCAGCAGAGGGGTCGAAAACGCCCCGTACAAGCGCCTGATAGTCGGTCGGGGCGTGGGTGTAGCGGTCGAGGGTCGTGGACGCGTTGGCGTGCCCCATGACCTTCTGGACGGCGTTGACAGGTACGCCCTCGGAGATGAGCCACGTCGCGTAGGAGTGGCGCAGGTCGTGAAACCGAAGGGTCGTCGGCAGGCCGGAGCGGGCCAGCGCGAGATTCCACACCTCCCGGCGGAAGTTGCCCCGGAGGATCGGTGTTCCGTGCCGGGTCGGGAAGACGAGGTCGGTAAGCGCGGGCCGTTCGCGGAACCGTCCGAGGTGGGCGCATAGCTCTGCCGTCAAGAACGAGGGGAGCGGCGCGGTGCGAACACCTGCCTTCGTCTTCGGGTACGGCCGGAGGGTCACGCCATGGGGCGTCTCCTCGGCGACCTGGACCACGCGCACCGTGGCCGCGTCGAGGTCGAGTGCGCTCCACGTCAACCCGGCGCATTCACCCCAGCGCAGACCTGCTCCGGCTGCCAGACAGACGATGGCCTTGTGCCGGACGGAAACGGCCGGCAGCAGCTTGCCGAAGAACTCGTCGCGGGTGATGGCCGAGGAGCGCTGGGCGGCCTCGCGTGCCTCCCGGCGCACCTTCACGCCCTCGGCCGCGTTGTACGGCAGAATGCGCGCCCGGACCGCTGTGGCCAGGATGGCCTTCAAGAGGCCGTAGCACTTGGAGACAGTGGGCGGAGCGAGTTTGGTGCCCAGCTCCACCACCCACTCCTGAACCGACATGTAGTCGATCTGCGCGAGCTGCAAAGCGCCCCATCGGGGAACGAGATGCGTCCGCAGGAGCGACATCGTGCGCTCGGCCGTCCGGGCCTCGACCTCCCTACCGAGGAGCCATCGCGCGGCGAAATCAGCGAACCGGACCTTGCCCGCGTCCGGATCGACGTAGGTGCCCCGGTGCTTGCTGCTCTCGACCTCGGCAAGGTGGGCATTGGCTGCCTTCTTGGTCTTGAACGTCTTGGCTTTCTGCTTGCCGGACGGGTCGCGCCAGTTGGCACGCCAGTTGCCCGAAGGGGTTGAGATGACGTGACCCACGGTGATGGATCTCCTTCGTGTTGTGGGTAGCGGGTAGCGGCCCGCGTGGGTGTCTGTCCCGCTGTTTCTGGGGGTTGGTGCGGGGTTGGTGGCGGGTGCCGCTACCCGCTACCTCGGGCTGTTCGTGCTGATCAGTTCGGCCGAGGCAGGTAGCGGCGGGGGTAGCGTTTCCGCTACCTTTCGGCGTTCCGTTACCCCTGCCGCTACCTCTGTGAGCGAGGCAGGGGCGTGACTCTGCGCTACCGTGATCGCCGTGTAGAGCGGGTGTCGGTAACGCCGTGAGGGGTGCCGGGTCGGGGCGGTGTCGGCGGGTCGATGCGGCGGCCCGGTTGCGGTCGCGGCGGTCGCGGCCCGGTGAGGCGTCTTTTCCGGCCGTTCGTGACGGGTGGCAGGTTGGCCGCGACGCACGGCCGGCGGGTGGTCGTGCTGGCTAGGCCGGTCGCGGTGGTGGTCGCGTCGCCGCGACCGGTCGCGGACGGCCCGCGCCCGTGGCCGGTCGTGCGGGTGGTGAGGTGGTGTAACTGTCGCGCGGGTGTCTCATGCGACGTGAGACAGCAGGCGGGGGCGGTCTTCGCGCGGGCGCGCGAGGAGGGACAGGGTGAGACAGTCACGGTCAGTGCGCGGGCTGGTGGCCTAGCTAGCGGCTGGGCGGAGTGGCGTGGATCGCCGTGGGGACCGGTTCCGGGTGGTCGTGTGGTTTGGCCGCGATGCCGCTAGGTCGCTGGCAGAGGCCGCGAGGCCCCACCCTCGCGGCCCTGCGATGCATCGCGGTCTAACCCGCGATGCATCGCGGCGAGTGGCCCGCTGAATTCGTCACGGTCGGTGCGTGGTGCTGTGGCCTAGCTAGCGGCTGGGCGCACTGTTGTGAACCGCCGTGCGGGCCGGTTTCGAGGGGTTGGGCGGTTTGGCCGCTAGGCCGCTAGATCGCTGCTCAGAGGGGCAAGGGTGGGGCTAGCGGTGCCGCTAGGCCTAGCGGCGGTAGGGGCTAGGCCTAGCGGCTACCGGCTCCCGAGATATCACGGAAAGTGATTGGATTGCTGGTCCGTCTAGCAGGCGGCGGAGAGGGCGGGAATTGCCTTCCGGGGCGGTTCTCGGGGCCATGGTCGATTGGCCTGCTATCCGCTATCAACCTGATCAACGCCCGGATCGGGTGCTAGCGGAGGTGCTAGCGCTAGCAGGGGTGGTTGCTAGCGCTAGCACCTTCACCGGCCTTCGATCCGGTCACGCTCCGTGCCGCTCGCGGCGGCGTTGGATGGCGGCCAGGACCTCGGCGTGTGCCTGCTCGATCAGCTTGGGGTCGATGTCCGGATCGGCCTCCGGCTCGACGCGGCAGGAGTCGAGCCACGCGTGGAAGCGGCCCTTGGGGATGACCCACCGGCCGCCCAGCTTGATCGCGGGAATCTCACCCGACCGAATCAGGGCATAGGTGCCGCCGAGCGCGAGCGAGAGCATCTCGGCGACTTCCTTGACGGTGTAGACCACGCGGCCGACCGGGGCGGGAGCGCCGGGCAGGGCAGGTGCCTCGGCGGCCGTGGTGCGCGGAGCGAGGTTATAGATGCGGGCGTTCAGTTTGCTGCCTCCGATGTGGGATGTTGTGACGCGGCATTGACTAGCCGCAGCGTGCGGCTCGGTAGACAGGAGGTGCACTGTGCGGCTGGAGGAGCTACAGGCCGGTGACCGCTTCGAAATCTGGAATGGTCCACGAGTGCAATGGCGCGGCCAGATTGGCCACCCGGAGTACGGCACGACACACGCGACCTTGGAACCTGACGGTGCGGTCCATCCGATTGCGGATCTTCAGGCTGACTGCGACCTGCGCAAACTCCGGATCCAGAGGCTCTAGGTAGCTGAAGCGAGGCGATGGCAGGCGCCGCAGAGGCCGTAGGCGAAGAGGATCGGGCCGACCTGGGCAATGCCGGGCCAGATCGGCTCACACGGTCTGCGGCACCGGTCGCACGTATTGTCTTCGGCCGCGTCCGGCGTCGCGAGGTGCCGACAGCCGGTGCAGACCAGCAGGCCGGGTGTCCACGCGAACGCGCAGACGACGCGCGGTGCGGGGCCGATGTGCGGGCAGATGCGGCCTCGGCCGGAGCGCAACGCCTCGGCGTGGTGGTTGAACAGGTCAGCGAGCCACCCGGGTGTGGCGGGGTCGTGGGTGTATCGCAGGTGCGGGAGGTGCCCGGCGCGGCGGAGTCGGGCGTTCGCGTCGGCGCTGGCGGCCTTGAGCTGGTCGGTCAGGGCGGTCGGGTCGTTCATCGGGGTGAGTCCTCCAAGGGCCGGATCGGGCGGAGAGGCGCTGACAGCGTTGACACGTTGACAATCGCCACTCGCAGGGATATTTGCGCTGCTAGGTGGGGGTGTGTGGCTGTCAACGGGGGCGTTGACAGGGCGTTGACATCGTCGACAACCGGGTGGGTGTCAACGCCTGTCGACGGGGTGTCAACGCCCCCGTTGACGGCTCAATCGGTGTCTTGAACTGCGGAAAAGGCCGTGTCGAGGTCGTTTGTCAACGTGTCAACGGCTTTCGCGAGTTCCGCCGCGCGGGGGTGGGTCTCCCATCGGCCCTCGCGTTGGCGCACCCACCCGCGCTGGGCCAGAGCGTCGAGCGCGGCGGCGACGTCGGCGGACTTCGGCAACTGCCGGATCACCCGGCGATGCAACTCCCGGACCGTGAACGCGCTGATCTGCTTATCGACCAGCACGCCGAGCACGTACCGGGCCGGTCCGAGTGCCGTGTCCGCCACGATGGTGTTGCGGGCCGCTTTGTAGTGCGCGACCAGGAACCCGGTCAGCTTGACCGCGTCCGCCATCGTGTCCGCCTCGATCGGGTGTCGCCATCCGTCGCCCGGACGCCGCGCGACGTGCAGCAGTCCTGCAAGCCGGACCATGGTGCCGCCCAGCTTGTTCGCCCAGTCCGGCACGTCGCGAAGCGTGCCACCCGGCCGTAGTTGCCGCTCGACCTCAGCGGCGGCGGCCGACCGGATCGGCGCGGCCTCCGGCGTCAAGGTGATGACGGCCGGGTCGGTCCACTCGGCGAGCGTGGCGGCCAGGTCGTGAACCTGGGTGGCGTACCGGTGCCGGACGTCGTCCGGGATCGGGTCTGGGTCCGTCTCGCGCCACCCGGCGAGACTGGCCGGAAGCACGAAGAGGAACCGGGCAACCAGACCACGTCCGGCCAGGTCGTCGTTACCGCCGAACTTGCGCAGCACCGACGGTTGGATCATCACCCCGACCGTCAGTGCCGGACGCGCGATGTACTCCGCCGCGCGGCCCTTGCGGTCGACACGGATCGGGCGGCCGACGTGCCCCTTGAGGTAGGGGTCGAGGTTCGGTGCCGACGAATACCGTCCAGCCAGCATGTCGAACACGCCGCCCTCATCGCTGATCACGGCCATCCGGCCGCCGTTGGCGGCCATCAGCGATACCAACTGTTCCGGGGTGGCGTCATCGGCGAACAGCCGTGGCAGCTCCGGCACGGTGATCGCCTCGGCCGCCACCGACGCGGCCAGCGCCTCGGCGGTTGCGTCGTCGCGCTTGGCCGGATCGGCCTTCGCCGCAAGGGCTTTCGCGTGTTCGGCCTGTCGGGTCGCGATGTCCTTGAGCGCGGCGGCCTCGGCGATCCTCGCCTCGGTCTTCGCTCCCAAGGTCTTCTCGGCCGACTCCAGCGGGTCGGTCAAGGCACCGTGCACCGGGCTCTTACGCTCGCCCGGATCGGCGACCACCGCGAGAAACAGGTTCACCTGCTCCCGCCACCCCGGACGCGCCTCGATCTCCAGACGTCCGCCCGCACAAGCGGACAGCACGGCCAGGGCGACTCCGCCGGCCATCGCCACATCGGTCTGAGTGAACCGGGCCGTAGCGGTGACCATGTCGGCCAACCAGCCGGGGAACACATCGACCGGGAACGGTGGCAACGCCAGCGTCTGGGAAAGCGGAACCGGGATCTCCCACATCGGACCGTCGCCGGAGCCGGAGGATGCCGGGCCGGACGCCGTCCGTCCGTTGACGCTCGTGACGGTCATGCGGACCTCCGAGCGGTGCGCGGGTTGAGCTGTCCGGCGGTCAGTCCGGACCCGATCGTCCGGGCCGCTTCCCGGGGGCCGAGTCCGCAGGCTGCGGCAGCGGCGGCGAGTGCTTCGGCCGCGTCGTCATAGCCGAGGTGTCCGACGGCAACGAGCTGGCCGAGGTTGAACGCGGCTCGGTTCAACCGGTTGTTGCGGCCGGAGTCGGCGGACATCGCGGCCAGAGCGTCGCACTCGGCCCGTAGGGCGGCCTCGGCGTACGGGCGGGTCTGGTTCGCGTGCCACGCCCGCGCGGGGGTGGCACGCAAAGGTCGCGGTTGCAGCGCCTCGCGCAGACCCACCGGAGCCGGAGGGAACGCCACCCGCGTGCCCGGGTCTGCGACCGGGCTGACCAGCGGCACGGCCAACCACTCGTACGGGTCGCCGGACGAGTGGCCGGACGGTGGGAGGACCACGTACCCGCCGCGTCCGCGCCAGTCGCACCCGGGCAGGAACTTCGCCCGGTTGCCGTGTCCGGTCGGGTACACGAACACATGCGTCCCGCCGGACCCCGTCCGCGTCGACGGCCAGGACGCGGCCAGGTCGCCGAGGTAGTCCGCCAGCAGGTCGCAGGCGGAAGCCGCGGGAAGGTCGATGTCCCACACGTCGAACAGGTGACCGGTCGCCGCGCCGACGTTGGCGTCCGGCCACCAGCGCCACCACTGTGCCACCCGCCCGAGGTCGGCGGACGCGTCGTGTACGCCCTTCGGCAGGCGTGGGTGTTTGCCGGGCCGGTCGCATTCTGGCCGGTCGCAAGCGCACCCGCCATCGGCTCGGATCTCGTACAACGGCAGTACCGGAACCCCGTTCCTGGCGTACGCCAGCGCGGCGGACGCTCGGCGTGAGCGCGGCGATCCGGGGTGAGTCCCACCGTGCTCACGCATCGGTGGTGAGGCCGCCGTCAGGCGGTCCCTCATGGGGTTGATCGGGATCGTCATCAGCTCTCCTGACTATTTCGATCGGAGAAGCAGGGAATGAGGCATGCAAGCTGCCGTTTGCGCAGCGTGCGTGCCGGTTGGTGACGCGTCGATGACGCGTCGGGTTGCGCCCCGTTGGCAGGGGGAGGCGCGGCCCCGGATGGAGTTGTCAGAGAACATGCGCAGAGCGCGAACGCCCGCAGGGTGGTGCGAGGTGTGCTGGTGAATCAGGCAACCCGAGCAAGCTCGCGACGGGCACCGATCGAGCGCGACGCGGCCCGGGGCTGGGTAGCCGGAGCGAGTCCGAACGCAGCCTCGATCCGCGACGCGCACAGCGCCTTGTAGGCGATGACGTCGGCATCGGCAAATCGGCCGTTGCGCTCGTGGAACACCGTCTCGTGAACGGCCGTCATGCCGTACGCGGCCAGCGCGTACGCCACCTCATGCCGTACCTGCTCGATCGTCATCGAAGCGACCTGCTCGGCGTCGATCTCGGCCAGCAGCAGCGCGGCGACCAGGTCCTCACGCGACAGAGTGACGACCGGGGCGAGGCTCACGACCGCCGGGCCGGTCACCTCGAAGTCGCCAGGGTGACACGCGATCGACAGAGGCGGAACCGAGGCGGTAGAGATAGCCTTGACCTGCATCTTTGTACTCCAATCACAGGGGAGGACGGGATGTCTGGCGTCGATCGGGGTGGCCGCCCCGACCGACGCCGTTCTTAGGAGCAAAGTACTAACTAAGTTAGTACTTTGCAACCCGGTTGTTCGTCGCGCCCTGTCGGTCGCTGTCATCCGTTGTCGCTTATGGATCTAGCTTGATGCCCGTTAGCGGAAAAGATCAGGGGACGGCAGGGGACTCGGGGGACTCGTCCCCTCGCGATCCCCCGCTACGATTCCGTGATCATGCGGATTGCTGATCAACGATGGCGGGTTGTCGGATCATGATGGACGGAACCGACCTCGTCAGGCTTTGTGACCAGCAGGGGTGGAGCCGCGCCCGGCTCATGCTCGAACTCCGCAACGCCGCGCGCAGCAGGAATCGCGGACTACTCCCGGATGACCCGAGTCTGAAGAGGATGATCCGCGAGTGGGCGCACGGCCGACGCGGCCTCGGGCCTTACCCCCGGAACTTGGACACGGGGTTTATGCGGCTTGTGTGATGGTAGCTGATCTTTCTTGGGTCCGCTCGTAGGTGATCGGGGGCTGTTGTCCGAGGCGGGAATGGCGGCGGACGGTGTTGTAGCGGTGTAGCCAGCGGAACGAGGTCAGGCGGGCGTCGCGTTCGTCGGTGAACGCGCGGCGGCCTTGCAGGGTTTCGCGTTTGAAGGTGGCGTTGAACGACTCGGCGAGGGCGTTGTCGGCCGAGCTGCCGACCTTGCTCATCGACTGCCGGACCCCGGCCGCCGCGCAGACGGCAGCGAAGGCCTTCGATGTGTACTGGGCGGATTCAAGTGGTCGTCGCAACACCCTGATCGAGGGGTGTGTCATGGGAAGACCTCCGGGCTGGACAACGGCGATGACGGGCAGGCCGGCGTTGCGGTCGCCGGGCCGTCCGGGCGTGAACGAGCACCGGGAGGTGCGGCGGCAGTTCTGGCTGCGGATCGCTGAAGGGCTGTCGAGTGAGGAGGCTGCCGCGGCGTGCGGTGTGTCGCAGCCCGTAGGCGGGCGCTGGTTTCGCCAGGGTGGCGGTATGCCACCTTTGTCGCTCGCGCCGCTGTCGGGCCGGTATCTGTCCTTCGCTGAGCGTGAGGAGATCGCCCTGCTCAAAGCGCAGGACAAGGGCGTGCGCGAGATCAGCCGGGCGGTGGGCCGTGACGCGTCGACGATCTCGCGGGAGCTGCGCCGCAACGCGGCGACCAGGGGTGGTCGCATCGACTACCGTGCGGTGAATGCGCAGTGGCACGCCGAGCGGCGTGGCCGCCGCCCGAAGGTTGCGAAGCTGGCGGTCAACGAGCGGCTTCGTGACTACGTGCAGGAACGGCTCGCCGGGGCGATCACCGATGGTGAGGGCCGGCCGATCCCCGGCCCGAACGTCCCGTGGAAAGGCCGCCGGCATGGCCGTCGCGCGGATCGGCGCTGGGGAACGGCATGGAGCCCGGAGCAGATCAGCCGCCGGCTTCGGCGGGACTTCCCGGATGATGAGTCGATGCGAATCTCGCACGAGGCGATCTACCAGGCACTGTACGTCCAAGGACGAGGCGCGTTGCGTCGGGAGCTGACGGCGTGCTTGCGGACCGGCCGGGCGTTGCGGGCGCCGAGAGCACGCACACGCCGCCGCGGGAAGCACTTCGTCAGCCCCGAGGTCATGATCAGCCAGCGGCCGCCGGAGGTCGCCGATCGGGCGATTCCCGGGCACTGGGAGGGCGATCTGATCATCGGCCTCGAGAAGTCCGCGATCGGCACGCTGGTCGAGCGGACCACACGGTTCACGATGCTGCTGCATCTTCCCCGGATGGAAGGACATGGTCAGCAGCCTGTCGTGAAGAACGGTCCACCGCTGGCCGGGCACGGCGCCGAGGCCGTGCGCGACGCGATCGCGGAGCAGATCCTCACCCTGCCCGAGCAACTGCGACGCTCGTTGACCTGGGACCAAGGGGCCGAGATGGCCCAGCATGTCCAACTGCGACTGGACACCGGCCTCGACGTCTACTTCTGCGACCCGCACAGTCCTTGGCAACGCGGAACGAACGAGAACACCAACGGCCTGCTGCGCCAGTACTTCCCGAAGGGGACCGACCTATCACGACACACCGTCAGCGACCTCAACGCCATCGCCGCCGCACTCAACGGCCGACCGCGCAAAATGCTGGAATGGAAAACTCCTGCTGAAGCCTTCGAGGAGCATCTAAGATCGCTCCAGAGAGCCAGTGTTGCAACGACTCCTTGAACCTAAGCTGGGCCCCGTGGTCGCTGTGGAAGATCGCCCCGGCCAGGCTGCCGCGGGTGCGCTGGGCGGCGGTGAGGGCGTCGATGATCAGGTCGGTGCGCATGTGGTCGGCGATCGCCCAGCCGGCGAGGCGGCGTGAGTGCAGGTCGATGACGGTGGCCAGGTAGAGGAACCCGCGCTCACCGACCGGCAGATACGTGATGTCACCGACGTAGCGCTGGTTGACCGCCGGGGCGGTGAAGTCCCGGCCGATCAGGTCCGGGGCCTTGGCCGCGGCCGGATCGCTGATCGTGGTGCGGGTCCGGCGGCGCAGCCGTAGCCCTTGTGCACCGATCGAGCGCATGACCCGTTCGACGCGTTTGTGGTTGACCAGCGTGCCACGGTCTCGCAGTTCGGCGGTGATCCGCGGCGCCCCGTAGGTGTTGTCGGCCGCGTGGACCTTACGGATCTGCCGGGCCAGGACGGTGTCGGCGGCCTGCCGGGCTGCCCGGGCAGGCGCGGTCGACGTCCAGTAGTAGTAGCTCGATCGGGCCACGCCCAGGATCTGACACAACCGCTTCACGCCGTAGCGCTGCTGGTGGTCGGCAACGAACTGGAAGCGGTTCACCAGCGCGTCTCCCCGGCGAAATACCGGGCCGCCTTGCGTAGGATGTCGCGTTCCTCCTCCAGTTCCCGGACCCGCCGGCGCAGTTCGGCGTTCTCCGCCTCGACCGAGCCCGGCTCCGGCGTGGCCGCCGCGGGCCGGCCGACGCGACCACCGCCGCGGCGCTGATCGTCGGCGCGGACCCAGCTCCGCAGCGTCTCCCGGTTGATCCCGAGATCGGCGGCGATCACCGCGATCGTGGCGCCTGGCCGAGACCGGTACAACGCCACCGCGTCGGCCTTGAACTGTGCGGGATAGTGCTTGTTCGCCATGCTGTTCCAGGACTCCTGATCTACCCGGACCTCACGATCCAAGGTTCAAGTGTCCAAGATCAAGGGGGAAGGCCCCTCTCCGCCGACTACGCCGAACTGTTCGCCGAGGTGTTCGGTGTGCCGTTCGCGGTCGGCAAGGGCGTGGCAGCGTCGCCGGTCTCGCTTCCGCCTGCCGAGGCCGACCTCGCGGCGAGGCTCGCGGCAGCCGAGGCGCTTGACGCGTCCCTGGTCAGTCTGCTTGAGGCGCAGACGCAATCGTTCCGGACGCTCGATCGGCAGCTCGGGGCCGCGCGGCTCTTGCAGCAGACCGAAGCGCATATCGGGCAGATGGCTGATTTGTGGCGGTATGCACTACCGGGGCCGCACCGGACGGCGCTTGCGGCAGCGCTCGCCGAGGGTGCCGCGTTGGCCGGATGGCAGGCGCTCGACCTGGGTGACCCTGGCAAGGCCTGGGCGTTGCACGAAACCGCCAAAGCAGCCGCTCGGGACAGCGAAGATCCGTCGATCGTTGCCCATGTGACAGCGCAGCAGGCATACGCCCTGCTCGACCTCGATAGACCAGCCAGCGCGGTAGCACTTATTCAGCACGCTCGGCGTACAGCCGACGGGAAGGTGCCGGGCCAACTCCGCTCGTGGTTATGGGCGGCCGAGGCGGAGGCGCTCGCGGCGGCCGGCGCGGCTACCGAGGCCCAAACCGCGCTCGACAACGCGAGCGAGGTTCTGGCGGCTCACGGCAAGGACGACAGCTTGCCGTTCCTGTTCCTGGACGAGGTGCACTTGGCTCGCTGGCGAGGACACTGCCTTGCCCGCCTCGGCAAGGCTGCCGCAGTGCAGGAGCTGACGGACGCGGTGAACCAGCTGGACCCGACGTTCACGCGGGCCGCCGCAGGGCTACGCGTCGATCTCGCGCAGGCGTATTCGGTCCGGGGCCAGCACGAGGAAGCACGCACCGAGGCTCGCGCGGCCGAGGTGCTGGCCACACGAGCCTCATCGGAACGTCAACGACGCCGTATCGCCAAGCTGCTCAGGAGCGGTATGGAGCCTTCGGGCCGCTGATCGCCAGCACGTGCAGCAGGGCGACCAGCGTTCCAGAGTTGCTGACCTGCCCCTGAGCGATCAGGGCCGGAACCTGGGTCAGCGGCACCCACTCCATGCGTTGCATCTCGGTCTTCTCGGTGGGCTCACCGATCCGCTCCGCGCCTCGCGCGATGAAGACGTGGTGCGGGGTGCTGACCATGCCGATCATCGGCTCGAACGTCACCAGGTGCTCGATGCTCCGGGGCCGGTACCCGGTCTCCTCCTCGATCTCGCGTGCCGCCGTCTGCGCGGGCTCCTCGTCCGCGTCGACCAGGCCGCCGGGCAACTCCCAGTTCCACAGGTCGGGCACGAACCGGTGTCGCCACATCAGGAGCACGTGCGTCAGGGCGTCGTTCAGAACCGCCGTCATGGCGGCGGTCGGCATCCACACCGTGTGGTGCTCGAAGCGCTGGCCGTCCGGCAGTTCAACATCGGTCATGTAGAGCTTGATCCACTCGCTGTCGTACAACGGTCGACGACCGTGTGTGACCCACCGGCTGAGATCGTCCGGCTCGGGTGCCGGAACGGGTGCCAGTTCGGCCTTGCTTCCGCGCGGCCGGCCACCGACGCCAACCCGGTCACGGGAGCCGTGCCAGTCGATGATCCGAGCCGGTTTCCACAGGTGCGTGCGGGTGCCGATGGTCTTGTCAGGCTCGGGCATCTGCCCGCGACGCCGGTAGCTGCTGACGGCGGCAACCGCGATGCCGAGGTACGCCGCAACATCCTTCGTCGTCCACCACTCAGCCTCAGGGTCCGGCCGCGTTGTCGTCGTCACCAAGTGATTCTCTCTGATCGTTGGGACAGAGTCCCAGCCTCAACGGATGCCTCATCAAGGCATCCCCACCGGCGGAGAGTCCATCGATGGCGATGTGCTCGATGGACTCTGTAGCTGAATGGACGCGATGGGACGAGGTGCAACACCCCGCAACGTCGAGGCCAGGGACCGGCGCTGCGAAGATTTACATAGACGAGTCGGTGTAGCACAGCGGGTGTTGCGCGCGAGGCCTTGTTACGGCGTATTCCCAACTCGCAGCGAACGGTGATCTTGGCGAAGCTGTAACTTTTGAAACTGCAAGAGCGGCGCTAGATGAAATGTGAGACATTATGATACATGAGGGAATTTTCTGGACAGAAGTGGACGACACCAAGAAGATCCCGGGCGAGTTGGATCTTTCCAAGCGATGGCCAAAGGTAGTGGTAAGGGGTGAGATCTTTCCCCTATTTTCCAGCGTTCTTAATCCCGGTGTTATTTATGGTGAAGTAGAGAAACTTGGAACGGTCACACTCCTGGATTCGACGGTTACCCACGAAGTTTTTTCGACCAGCGGAAATATGCAGACGATCGCTCCGAGGTATGTACTTTCCGGAAGGGGTGTTCTTGCTGAATCTGGTGATTCGTACGCCGCTGTTCGCGTGGAACTCACCGGTCTTGAAAGTTGGGTAGAAATTCCGGAATTCTCTATCGCTTTGACCGGTCAATATGTGTCGGTTGAGGGAAGGGTTCCTAACCCTGAGTCTGTAGAGATAGGTGAAGGATTCGGAAATATTTCGCTCTTCGCTACGCACGGGACGGCCGACTCTAGCCCGATTTCAGTTCGAGCATGGCGGGCGGTCTCGCTTTGTGTGTCGGACGCTAGTCCATCATCGCTGGATGAAGTTGTTGACTCATACGTCGAACCGCTCCGTACGATTGTGAGTATCTGCGTAGATGCTCGTGTCAATGTGCGTGCGGTGTATGTGCAGCCCTCGGATATGCCTGGCAGATGGATGCGCGTATTTGGTCCAAGAGTTTGGGATGAGATTGGGAGCGAAACCTCTCTGGCGGAGCCACTTTTTAAATTCAAGGATATTGGGCTAGCGGGACTTGCGGGCTGGATTAAGCTGAATCCCACGATTTCGCCACTTGGTGAACTGGTTGTGGACGCTAAGTTTTCTTCGGCCGCTACTCCTAGCTCTGGAGTTCTTTTTCAGTTGGCGTCCGCAATTGAAGGACTGCATCGGCGACTTTATGATGATCGTGCCCGTATTGATCGTGGGCTGGCAAAGACTATAAGGCGTAGCGCTAGGAAAATCTTTGCTCGGTTTGGCCCAGAGGTCGTCAATGTACTCAATGATAGCCTGGCCTTCCTTTCTCAGGTGACGTATCACCAGAGGCTAGAGCGAATAATCTCAGAGATGCATGAGATTAATGCGGATATCTTCGGCAGGCGCGTTGATTTGTGGATAAAGAGCGTAAAAGTGTCACGGAACAGGGTGGCTCATCAGCTTCATGAGGGTGAAGATCTATCGGATTCAGAAAAGCGGGTTCTGGCGGCTTCGCTCTACTGGGTTCTAATTTCACTTATGATTCGTGAATCGGGCATTAATCCTCAGAAGATTGCAGAGGCGTTTCGTGAGAATCTCGTGTTCCAGATATTCATGAGGCAGGCGCAAACCCGGATGCCGGAAATATATGCGAGCGAATCGGAGGATGCAGAATCTGTCTAATGGTCCTAGGTTTGGCTAGTGATGTCCGCCGGAGCGGGGTGGAGGTGGTAGATCGCGCTCTCGCCGGCACCATCGTCAGCGTCGGCGAGTGTGAGCCGATCGCTACATACCTGGCGCACGTAGCCCGGTCCCGACCCGGTGTCGATCCACACGTTTACCCACCCGTCAGTCGGCAGACGACGCGGACCGACCGTCAACACCGCCCGACGGGAGCGCGGGTTACGTACGGGGATCACCGGCTCTTGCGGGTCCGGCTGCGTTGTGGTCATCGCCGATTGACTCTCTCTGGTCATTGAGGATGGATTTCCTGGACTCTGAAAGGCGACAGGACCGTCGGATCGTTTGCCTCATGGCGAATCGCGGACCCATCCGATGAACCGTTCACGCAGATCCGCCGGTATATGGCCACGGGCGGCAAAGTCGTCGAACGCTTCCCACATGTGCAGGGCCAAGCGGACCAGCGCGGCCGCCGGAGTGGTGAGGTGTTCGTACAGAAGGTCAGACTTCGCGTTGGCGCACGGCCAACTCTGTCCGCACTTGCCGCAGTCCCACGATGGCCGCTCGGGAACGTGCTCTCCCGGCTGTTCGAGGATCGGCCGGGCCGTAATGATCAACTCGGTCGACATGACGGTGTTCCCGGAACGGGCTGTTCAGGAACGGTCGCGGTCGTCATCGAGCCGCAGTGTGGGCACCAGCGCTGTTTGACCTTGAAAAGGAAGAGTCCGACCGCGAAGCCGACCGCGAAGAACACGATTGCTGCGCCTAGCATTGATCCCCCCACCCGTGTGACATTCGATGTGGATCCACGATGCGTGCTGGTAGGGGCTGTTCTCTTCCCCTGCGTGGGGGTACCCATGATGGGGGTACCGGGTCGGTGGGGAGGGGGTGTACGAGTGACGGCGGACAGGTCGGCAACCGGTATTCCGGCGCACGTACTTGATCGGGCCGATGTTCGGGAAGCCCTTGCGCGACACGACTTCGGGCAGGTCTTCGCCCTGGTGAGGAAGTGGGCGGGAATCAGCTACTCCAAGATCGGCGAAGCGTGCGGAATCAAGCCCGAGCGTGTGGGCGCATTGGCGCGCGGGGTTGGCAGCATCACGTCGTATGAGAAGATCGCGCAAATCTCTGACGCGCTGCTCATCCCAGGTTGGATGATGGGTCTCGCCCCTCGCGTGTGGGAGTGCTTCCCTCATGGCGAAAGCCCGCAGCTACTTGCCGATGATCGATGGGATGGAGACAGTTCCGTGCACCGCAGAGACTTCCTCAAGGCTGCCACTGTCGGCACGGGGTTCGCGGTCGGTCTCCGGCTGGAAAACGGAAGATACCGCGTGGGTTCGCATTTTCCGGCTGTCCTGAGGAAGCGTACGGCGCGCCTCAGACGCCTTGACAATGTGCTCGGCGGTGGTGACACATTTCGTATCTACGCTGGTGAGTACAAGGCTACGAAAGCTCTCATCAAAGACGGGATGTATTCGGAGGCTACCGGCCGCGAACTGTTGTCGGTTCTGGCCGAGCAAGCCCAGCAGGCGGGGTGGGCCGCATTCGATGCTGGCGACCACGCCGAAGCCGGACGGCTCTATGAGGCAAGCCGCGCGGCGGCCGAGCAGGCCGGTGAGCCGCTGCTCGCGGGCAACGCGTTCGCGTTCCTTGCCTATCAGCGAATCCAGGCGGATCCGGCTGCCGCTGTCCAACTCGCCACCGCCTCATGCGAGGTGGCTGGCGTCGCCGCCGTCGGCTCGGCGGGTGCCCTGCTTCACGAACGTCGTGCCTGGGCACACGCCATCGCCGGTAACGCCAATGAGACTGCCCGAGCACTCGACGATGCTCAGCAGGCACTCGTGGCCGGCGGGCAGGAGCCGGACCCTGACTGGTCGGCCTGGGTCGACGAGAGCGAGCTACAGATCATGGCAGGACGTTGCTGGACGGAGTTGCGGCGACCGCTCCGGGCCGTACCTATCCTGAAGGCGGTTCTTGCCGATTTTGACGACGCATACGCTCGTGACAAGGCGCTCTATCTGTCGTGGCTGGCGGACTCGTATCTGAATGCCGGAGAGGTCGAGGAATCGGCCGTCACCGTCAGTCGGGCACTCGACCTCACGGCGGGAGTCGCCTCGGTTCGCCCTCGGCAGCAGCTTTCCCGAGTCCTTGGGGGACTAGCCGAATTCCGCACCGTTCCCGAGGTTGCGGAGGTTTTCGAGAAGTTGACGCCTAGCTGACTGCGTCACGCGTCGAGGCTCGAATCCACTCAAGACATTCCGTTGAACCAGCGAGAATCGGCGTTGCGATGATTTCGGGATTCTGCCACGGATGGTTTTTCATCAGATCGGATCGCAGGTCGTCAAACAGGTCGAACCGTGTCCGCAGGACAAGTCGCCATTCTTCGCCAGTCCCGAATTCGCCGAGGTGCCAGAACGCCGAAATGACTGGCCCGGTGATCTGTGCCCCGGCGGCAAGGCGGGACTCGACAGCCATCCGAGCGAGCGCGACCGCGGCCTCTCGGGTCTCGGTGGCCGTACTCACCTCGATGAACTCGGTTGCGTTGCCCGGATCAGGTCGTGCACTCGTGGTCATCCCGTCATTCTCGCTGATCGCCCTCGGGCTACCCGACCTGCTCGACGGGCTGTCTTACGCGCCTGCGGGGCTTGGCCTGTATGGACCGGCGTGCTGACCGGTCAGGCATCCACGACCACCCATTCGCGGCACTGCGCCGCGAGTGTCCGACTGGCAGCATGGCCGGATGCCCACACCGTCCACACCCGCCTTGCGTAAACGGTGGCGGTGGATCGCCGTCACCGGCACCGCCTTCGCCGTCACAGCCGCTGGCATCACGGTCGCGTCGGCGGCGACGACCAGCGTTCCGAACGTGCGGTTCACGAAGATCTACTACAACTCGCCCGGTACCGACTCCCGCTCCAACACAAGCCTGAACGCCGAATACGCACAGATCACCAACCGTGGCAAGACCACCGTCACGCTCACCGGCTGGACCATCCGCGACAAGACCGGCCACACCTACCGACTGTCCGGCACCCTGCCTGCCGGCCACTCCCGGATCATCCACACCGGCCGAGGCGTCGACGGGCGACCCAATGGGCACCGCTACTGGCAGTCCGGGAACTACATTTGGAACAACACCGGCGACACCGCCACCCTGCGCACCAACAAGAACACGGTGGTGCACACCTGCACGTGGGGCCGCACCGGCTCTCACACGCTGTGCGGTGGCCCGGCCCCAGCACCTACCAGAACGTCTGCGTCCCCGGCCAAGAGCACATCTCCGTCCCCGGCCCGGTCGTCGACGTCACCGACACCTGTCAGGTCGTCAAACTCACCGATTCCGGATCCGACGCCGACACCACCTTCCATGCCGCCGATCCCGACCGCGGAGTAGCCAGCCCCCTGCCCCGGCATCGGGTGGGCCGTCCTGACCCGTTGATGACGGCCCTCGCTTGCCGACGCGACGGGCTTTTGCGTATTCCGGGACCAGCGACGCATCGGGGGGCGGCTGACATTGCGGCAGTAGAGCAAGCGGCATAGCGTTCCGGGCCATGGCCAGATCACCTGAAGGACATACGTGGGACGGGTTCACCCCCGAACAGGGCAAACTGCTGGACTTCCTTGACCACCTGGGCAATAACGGTTGGGCGCGCAACAGCCAGTCCGAAGCATTGATGCCAAAGGTCTTGAAGGACTTCGCGGACGCTGGCGTACGCCTTGAACAGGTCAAAACCGCGATGGCCAGCATCGGCTACGACCGGAACGACCTTCACCAGCTCGACCGCTGGGAGTCCAAGCGCACCACAGGGCGGTTCGGCAAGTAGACCGCTTCCGGTCAAGGATCAGCTTGGTGGTGGCCAGCACAGCTCAGCCTTGAACCCACGTTTGGGACTTCTCACCCATAAGGTCCGGATCGTTACTCCGCTGAAGGAACGGTTCACGAGCCTCCGTGATCAACTCGGCATGCAAGGTGAACCTCACCAGCTTCACCCATCGGGAAGGCCTTGCGGACGGTTCGACCCGAACGTCAACCGTGGCCCGATACGGGACCGCCGCCAACTGGGAGTTGGGGACATTGCGCTGAAACTCCAGATACTTCTCTACAGACTTCCGGCCCTCTACCGCGAACGGCGAGGCAAAGGTGCGCCCGCCGTTCGCGGCGTCCGTATAGATCGCGGTCCGCAGCGCATGCCAGTACAGAACGATCTCACCCGAACCGTCGGCCATGTTTGCCGGGCGAAGCCGTAAGCGGGCATTGATGACCGCGAGCGGTGCCGGCCCAGTGTTGTGAATGACCAGCGGCAGGTTGACCAAGGTCTTGTCTTTGCCGTAGCTAGCGGCATAGGCCGACGGTCCGAAACTACGCAACCGTCCGCGGCGTACCTGGATCCACCAGAACGACGCCACGGTGAACAGCAGAGCCAGCACAGAGACTGCTATCGGCGGGGTGATCCAGGCGTTGGCAGCACCGAACAGCGGCATCGATGAAGTCATCGGCGGACCGTATCGTGACTGGCCATCGAGGACAGTCGACCGTCTAGCCGCTCTTGGGTGGTCTGCCGCGCCTATGCGGCAGCCGGAACGGCTTTAACTGGGCCGGCAACGCCTGCGGGTCTCTCACCAGCAGAGCCAGGCAGGCCACTCCGGCCGCATCCTCAACGAACTCAACTGGATCGTCCGCCAGCCGTCCGGCTGGGGCGGGCATCCGGCACGGCTTCTGACGCATCGTGCTTCCCCATTCCGACCTGCGGATACGCGGGTCAGATCGTCAGCGGAAAGTCAGCGGGATGCCCGGCAACGGACGACAACAGGCGACAGCGGATCATGGCGCGCGGCAGGTCAGCCTCATGCAGCAACCATGACCGGCAGGCCAAGATCACGGTGTAGCCGTCTCCCCCGACGGGGGTCGTTCCCTTTCAGGAGCCGGTCGCCTGTGACTGCGCGTCAGCCGCCTCGATCAGACCGAAGAAGTCGGAGAGGCCGGTCACCGTCAGCACCCGGCGGAACGTGTCGCTCGGATTGACGACCCGGAAGTCGATGCCTGAGGCGACCGCGGCCCGGTAACCCTCGATCAGCGCGCCCAGCCCGGTCGAGTCGATGAACGTGGCGTCCCGCAGATCCACCTCGATCGCCGGCGGCGACCAGTCCGTGACGGCGTCCCGGATACCGCGCGCGATCTCGTCACAGTTCGAGAAGTCGATCTCACCCGACACGGTGACGGTGACCGTGCCGTCGTCGGCGAGCGTCGTGCGGATCGAGTTCTCCATGCCCACTCCATCGCTTATTTACGAGCACACCAACTTACCCAATCCGATCTGAGACACACCCGCGCGTAGCAGATCAACACGGCGGGTGGCGGCTGTCCACGGCTCCACGTTGTCCACAGCCGGGTCGTATCGGCGTTTGTCGAGGCGGATCGGGCCCGGCGACGGTGGGCGCTCCAATCCGCCGTCCCCGCTGGAGGTCAGCGATGCCCGCCCCGCGCCGCCCCCTGATCGTGACCGCCGACCCGGACCTGCTCGACGAGCTGCTACGCCTGGCCGCGGCGGGCGGCGTCGAGGCCGAGGTGTCCGCCGATCCGGCCGGCGCCCGCGCCCGCTGGTCCGCCGCGCCACTCGTCCTGGTCGGCACCGACCAGGCCGTTCCCTGCCTGCGCGCCCGCCTGCCGCGCCGGAGACGGCTGATCCTGGTCGGCTCCGGTGACGTCGCCGATCCCGCCTTCAACGTCGCCGATTTGATCGGTGCCGCGAACGTCGCGGTCCTGCCCGCCGCCGAACCGTGGATCGTCGACCAGCTCACCGCCGAGGACCGGCCCACCCCCTCGACCGACGGGCGCACCCTCGCGGTGATCGGCGGACGCGGCGGCGCCGGCGCCAGCATCCTCGCCGCGGGACTCGCCACCACCGCGGTGCGATCCGGGTATCGCACGCTGCTCATCGACGCCGACCCGCTCGGCGGTGGCCTCGACCTGGTCCTCGGCTGGGAACAGGTCGGCGGCCTACGCTGGCCCGCCCTCGCCGGTGCGGACGGCCGGGTCGACCCGCCCACCCTGCTCGGTGCGCTACCGCACCGCGGCGACCTGGTGCTGCTCTCCTTCGACCGCGACGAGTTGCCCGGCGTGCCGATCGAGGCGATGGCGGCGACCCTGGACGCGGCCCGCCGCGGACGGGACGTGATCGTCGCCGACCTGCCCCGGCAACTCGACGACGCGGCGATCCTCGCGCTCCAGGCCGCCGAACGGACCCTGCTCGTCGTCCCGGCCGAACTGCGCGCCACCGCCTCGGCCGCCCGCACCGCGGCGACCGTCGCGGCCCACTGCGAGAACATCGCCGTCGTCGTGCGCGGCCCGGCACCCGGGCGGCTCAAGGCCCGCGAGATCGCCCGTGCGCTGGGTCTTCCGCTGGCCGGGACGCTCCGGCCGGAGACCGCCGTCTGCCAGGGCATCGAACGCGGAACGGCACCCACCGCCGACGGCAAGGGCGCGCTCGCCGACCTCTGCCGACGGCTCGTCGACGACCTCATGGGTACCGACCGGAAAGCGGCCGTGGCATGACCGTCGCCGATCGGGTGCGCAGGCGGTTCGCGTACGACGGGAGCGAGGCGACACCGGCCGCGGTGGTGACCGCCGTCCGCCAGGACAACGCGGTGCTCGGCGACACGGCGGTGCTGCGAATGGCCAGCCGGGTCCGGGACGAGCTGATCGGCGCCGGGCCACTCGCCCCACTGCTCGCCGACCCGCGGGTCACCGACGTACTGGTGAATGATCTACGGGTCTGGGTCGACCGGGGTGCCGGGCTGGAACTCACCACGATCCGGTTCACCGACTCGGCCGAGGTGCGGCGGCTCGCCCAGCGGCTCGTCGCGGCGTGCGGGCGGCGGCTCGACGACGGGCAGCCCTACGCCGACGCCCGGCTGCCCGACGGGACCCGCCTGCACGCCGTGCTGCCGCCGATCGCCACCGACGGGCCGCACCTGTCGCTGCGCACCTTCCGGCAGCGGCCGTTCCGACTCGACGACCTGGTCCGGCACGGGACGGTACCGGCGGACGCGGCCGAGGTGCTGGCCACTGTGGTCGCCGGGCGGCTGGCCTACCTGGTGACCGGTGGTACCGGCAGCGGCAAGACGACACTGCTGGCCACCCTGCTCGGGCTGGTGCCGCCGACCGAGCGGATCGTGCTGGTCGAGGACGCCGCCGAACTCCGGCCGGTGCACCCGCATGTGGTGGCGCTCCAGGCGCGTACCGCCAACGTGGAGGGCGCCGGCGCGATCGGCCTCAGCGATCTGGTCCGGCAGGCGCTACGGATGCGGCCCGACCGGCTGGTCATCGGTGAGTGCCGTGGTGCCGAGATCGTCGACCTGCTCGGCGCGCTCAACACCGGACACGAGGGCGGAGCCGGGACGCTGCACGCCAACGCGCCCGCTGACGTGCCGGCTCGACTCGAAGCGCTCGGCCTGCTCGGGGGACTTCCGCGGGCGGCGCTGCACGCCCAGGTGGTTGCCGCGCTTCAGGTGGTTCTTCAAGTTCGGCGTACGGCCGGCGGGCGCCTCCTCGAGTCGATCGGTGTGCTCGTGCCCTCCGGCGAGGACCGGCTGGCCACCGTGGTTCCGGCGTGGCGACGGGAGCACGGGCCCGGACCGGGTGCCCCGATGCTGGCCCGTCTGCTGGCCGACCGTGGTGAGACCGTCCCGGCCGCCCTGCGCTCACCGGTGCGGTCGTCGTGAGCTGGGTGCTCGCCGGGGTTCTGATCGCCGGGGCGGTGCTGGTCGCCTGGACGGGGGAGTCGGCCCGGAATCGGCTGCCCGGCCGGCGGGGACGGATCGACGTGACCGGGCTACGGCGTACCGTCCTAGGCTTTCTCGACGGATCGGTGTGGCGGCCGGTGCTCGCCGGGTCCGCGTCGGCCGGGGCCCTGGCCGGGTTGTCCGGTGGGCCGGTCGCCGGACCGGTCGCGGCGATCTATGCCGGACTGGCCGTGTACGAGTGGCGTCGCCGGGCCGGACGGAAGCGGGCGGCCGGGCAGCGGGCCGCCCACCTCGACGACCTGGCGTCCCTCGTCGCCGACCTGCGGGCGGGTATCCCGCCCGCGGCCGTCGCGACGTCGTCCATCGGCTCCGGCCGGATCAGGCGGTTGACCGAGGCCGTGTGGCGACTCGCCGAACGCACTGGCGCGCCCGCTGCTGACCTGCTCGAACGGATCGAGTCGGATGCCCGGGCGGCCGAGCGGTCGGCCCGGACCGCGCACGCTCACGCGGCCGGCACCCAGACCACGGCGGTCATGTTGGCCGCCCTACCGCTGGCCGGGATCGCGCTCGGTCACGCGATCGGCGCCGATCCCTCGGGCATCCTGCTGCACACGCCGCTCGGTGCCGCCTGCGTGTTCGCGGCGATGGTCCTGCAGTGCGCGGGGCTGAAGTGGGCGCAGCGACTCACCGAGGGAGCGACCCGATGACCGCCGGTTGTGGGGTGGCGGCGCTGCTGCGGCCGGGTGGCCCGGTCCGGGTGCCACTGCGCGAATGTTGTGTGGCCGCCCTGGTCGGTGCGGACGGTGCGGTCACCCGGTGCACGGTGGCGCCCGTGCCGGCGTCTGCGAGTTCGGAGCCGGTCTGTCGAGAGCCGATCGAGGTGTCGCCGTGAGTGGCCTGGTCGTGGCCGCGTGCACGGTGACGGCCGCCGTGCTGGTGATGCTGCCGCGCGGTCGCCGACGACCGCTCCGGGCCGTGCCCCGCCGGGAGTCGACGGAACGGACCCGGTTGCTTCTGTCCCTGCTGGCCGGGCTCGCCGTCGCCGGTCTGATCGGCACCACGTGGGGCCTCGCCGCCGGGGTCGCCGCCGGTGTCGGCACCGACCGATTCCTGCGCGGCCGTGAACCCGCCGTGGTCCGCCGTGAACGCCAGGAGGCCCACCTCGACCTGTCCCTCGGTGCGGATCTGCTGGCCGCCGCCCTCCGCGGCGGAACCGCGGTGGACCAGTCGATCAGCGCGGTCGCCGAGGCGCTCGGCGGCCCGCTCGGCGATCGGCTCCAGCGGACCGCCCGATCACTTCGGCTCGGCGCCGAACCCGCCGAGGCGTGGGCGCACCTGGCCGGCGTGCCGCAGGCCGAGCGCCTGGTCGCCGCGGCCGTCCGGTCCAGCGCGAGCGGCGGCGCGCTGGCCGGAGCCCTGGAGCGGCTCGCCGGTGACCTGCGCGCCGACCGCGCGGTGGCGATCGAGGCCGCCGCCCAGCGCGCCGGTGTCCTGATCGTGCTGCCGCTCGGGCTGTGCTTCCTGCCGGCGTTCCTGATCACCGGGCTGATGCCCACGGTGATCGCGATCCTCGGCGACGTCCTGTGAGACCTCGCCGCCCCGATTCGAGGCGGCGTGCTGTGAAACAGCCGGTACGGCGTGTGGTCGCCGTGCCGGCAAGGAAACAAGGAGGTCCTGTGTACAGACTCATCGCCCGCTACCGGCGGCTCCAGACGGAAGCCGTGGACGCCGGGATGAGCACCGCCGAGTACGCCATCGGCACGCTCGCCGCGGTCGCCTTCGCCGGGGTACTGCTCAAGGTTCTGACGAGCGGCCCGGTGTCGGCGGCGCTCAGCGGAATCATCGGCCGGGCGCTGAAGTGAGACAGCGCCGGCAGCCCGGCTGTGACCGAGGCTCGTTCACCGCCGAACTCGCGGCCGGGCTGCCGGCGCTCATGCTGCTCCTCGGCTTCGGCATCACCTCGGTCTCGGCGATCGCGACCAAGATGCAGTGCCTCGACGCGGCCCGGGAGGCGGCGCTGGCCGAGGCCCGCGGCGCGGCGCCGGATGCGGCGGCCGCCGGGCTGGCTCCGGACGGCGCGAGCGTACGTGTCGGCGGTACCACGGAGAGCGCCGTGGCCGAGGTGTCCGCGCCGATCCGGATGTTCGGCGTCGACCTGCCGGGCGCGATCGTCAGCGGGGACGCGACCGCCGCCCGCGAGCCGGACGGGGTGACCGTCCCGTGAGGCGGTTGCGGGACGACCGCGGGGCGGCGTCGATCCTCATGCTGGCGGTGGGCCTGGTGCTGGTCGGAGTGGCCCTGATCGTGGTGACCGGCGGGGCCGCCCGGGTGGCTCGGCACCAAGCCGGGGTGGCGGCGGATTTCGGTGCGTTGGCCGGTGGCGCGCACACCATCGAGGGGCAGGCGACGGCGTGTGCGGTGGCCCGGCGATACGTGGAGGCCAACCACGCCCGGATGCTGTCGTGCACCGTCGAGGGGCTGGAGATCGTCGTCCGCGCCGAGGTCCGGCTCCGGATCTATCCGGCGAGCGCCGATGTCGCCGCCCGGGCCGGCCCGATCATCGCCGTCCCGGGCCCGGTCCTGCTGGCCGGGGACCCGCGGCCGTCACGGATCCGGCCCGACGCCGAAGGGCTCCGACCCGGCGGGCCGTCAGCGGCCGACATCCTGGAAGACGGACCTGTCCGATGACGGCGAAGCAGACGAAGACGAAGCGGGTTTGCGCGGTGCCGGGCCGACGGCGGCCCGGCGCTCCGGGAACCCTTCGCTGTGCCCGGCGCGGGAACCGCCGGCGGCCGAGATCGCCTCCGCCTCCGAAACCCGCCGCACGTCGGCGACCGCCCGGCGCAGCACGGTCCGCAGCCATCGGCTCAGCGGCCGCTCGGCGAACCGGTGCACGAGCCACGCCAGTCCCAGCACGATCAGGATCGCGCCGAGGAGGAGGACCCACACCGGCAGCGTGGTGCGTTCGTGGGCGTGCCGGATCAGGCCGTACCCGACGCGCTGGTGAAGCAGGTAGAAGGGATAGGTGAGGGCGCCCGCGGTGGTGAGCCACGACCAGCGGATCCGGTCGGTCCAGCCGAGCGCGATCACCAGAACGAGCAGGTAGCAGAGGCTCACGATGGCGATGCCCGGCCAGGTCGGCACCTCGAAGCCGGGGTTGATGTCGGCCACCCGGTGTTCCACCCGGTTGATGCTGACCAGCCAGGAGAATCCGATGATCGCGAAGAGCAGCGGCGACCGCCCGAACCGGTGAATCAGGAACATCGCGATCCCGGCGATGAAATACGGCGCGTATTCCGGGACGGCGATCATATTGATGATTTTGCTGTCGAGAGTCGGTCCGATCACCGAGGCGATCATCCAGGTGACACAGAAAATCACCGTCCGGCGGTACGTGAGACCGATCGCCACGAGAGCGGCGAACACCAGATAGAACCGGAGTTCGACGAAGAGCGTCCAGTAGACCGTGTCGACCGCGGGAATGCCGAGTGGCTCGTGGAGCATGGTCATATTGGCCGCGATCTCGCGCGGCTGCGGGATTCCGGTGATCGGCACACCACCCGCCACCGGCAGGATCGTGACCACCGCCACGGTGATCAGAATGCACACCCAGTAGGCCGGGTAGAGCCGGCTGACCCGCGACACGAAGAACTCCCCGAGGCTGCGCCGCCAGCTGCTCATACCGATGACGAAGCCACTGATCAGGAAGAACAGCTCGACGCCCAGAAAGCCGTAGGCGGCGAGCGGCGCGAGGTCGGGCAGATAGTGCGTGGGTGGGCTCTGGCCGTCGAGGCGCCAGGAGACGCTGAGATGGAACACCGCGACGGCCAGCGCCGCGAAGAGGCGAAGGCCGTCGAGTGCCGCGAGGCGAGGACTGGTGTTTGCTCGGTCTCGATTCATCGGGAACGCAGGCTACCGCTTCCACTATTGGAGATCGTCAGGTCGGGGGCGAGATGTGAGTCTTCCCCGAAGCCGTAACCAATAAACGGCAGTAAATGATCACAGTGCGCCGAGCACGATATCCAGCACTTTCACGGCGTCCTCTTTATTCAGAGGATTGTTTCCGTTTCCGCACTTGGGTGACTGCACGCATGAGGGACACCCGGCCTCGCACCCGCACGAGGAGATCGCCTCCCGGGTGGCCCGCAGCCACTCGGCCGCCGTCCCGTAGGCGCGCTCGGCGAACCCCGCGCCACCCGGGTGACCGTCGTAGACGAAGACGGTCGGTGCCTCGGTGTCGGCGTGACCGGCCGTGGACAGCCCGCCGATGTCCCACCTGTCGCAGGTGGCGATCAGCGGCAGCAGACCGATCCCGGCGTGTTCGGCCGCATGCAGCGCCCCGGGGATCTCGCCCGGTTCCACCCCGGCGGCGGCCAGCGCCTGCGGCGACACGGTGAACCAGACCGCGACCGTACGCAGCTCACGCACCGGCAGATCGAGGGGACGAGTGTCGATCACCTCGCCGCTGCCGAGCCGCCGCCGCTGGTAGGAGACGACCTGGTTGGTGACGTCGACGTCACCCAGGAACAGGCCGACCGGGCCGGCGTCCACGTACGACCGGACGTTCACCACCGACAGGTTCGTCACGTCCCGGGCGTGCGTGGTCCAGTCCGGTTCCTCCTGGTGCACCAGCGCGATGGCGTCCTCCAGATCGAGGTCGTCGACCACGAACGTGACGCCCTGATGCAGGTAGACCGCCCCGGGATGGAGCATCGCGTGCGACGACCCGTGGTCGACGGTGCCGAGCAGTCGTCCGGTGGCCGCCTCGACCACCGACACCGGTGCCCCGCCGGTCCCGCGCAGGTCGACCTCGGGCCGCCCGCGATGGGTCCAATACCAGCCGGACGGCCGGCGCCGCAGCAGGCCTTCGGCGGTGAGCTGCTCGACGAGCGCGTGGCCGCCGAACAGGTCCAGGTCGGCGTCGGTGAGGGGTGCCTCGGAGGCGGCGCTGCAGAGCTGCGGGCCGAGCACGTACGGGTTACCCGGATCCAGCACGGTCGCCTCGACCGGCCGCCCGAACACCGCCTCCGGATGGTGCACCAGGTACGTGTCGAGTGGATCGTCGCGGGCGATGAGCACCGCGAGCGCCTCGTCACCGGCCCGCCCGGCCCGACCCGCCTGCTGCCAGAGCGACGCCCGGGTGCCCGGATAGCCGCAGATCAGCACGGCGTCCAGCCCGGTCAGGTCGACGCCGAGTTCGAGCGCGTTGGTGGACGCCAGCCCGAGCAGTTCGCCGGAGAGCAGCGCCCGCTCGATGGCCCGCCGGTCCTCGCGCAGGTATCCGCCCCGGTAGGCGGCCACCCGATCGCCGAGCCCGGGCACCGCCTCGTTCAGCGACTGCCGGGCTGTCGACGCGATCACCTCGGCCCCGCGTCGGGACCGGACGAACGCGATCGTCCGGGTACCGGCGATCACGGAGTCGGTGAGCAGATCGGCGGTTTCGCGCAGGGCTGATCGCCGAATCGGCTGCCCGAAATCAAGATCATCAGACGCGGGGGAGGCGGAGTCCGCGGGGGAGGCGGAGGCTGCGGAGGACTGCGGCAGCAGCGGGGGCTCCCAGAGGGCGAAGGTGACGGCCCCCCGGGGGGACGCATCAGAAGTGATCTCTGTCACCGGAAGGCCGGTCAGTCGGGCCGCCGAGCCGCCCGGATCGCCGGATGTCGCCGACGCGAGGATGAATGTCGGCGACGCCCCGTACCGCGCGGTGGCCCGCCGCAACCGCCGCAGCACGTGCGCCACATGCGACCCGAACACGCCGCGATAGGTGTGACATTCGTCGATCACCACATACCGCAACCTGCGCAGGAACACTCCCCAGCGCCCATGGCCGGGCAGGATGCTGTGGTGCAGCATGTCCGGATTGGTCAGCACGAACCGGGCGTGCTGCCGGATCCACTCCCGCTCCTCGCGCGGGGTGTCACCGTCGTACGTGGCCGGCCGCACCCCGTCCAGCCCGAGCCGGGCCACCCCGCGGAGCTGGTCGGCGGCGAGCGCCTTGGTGGGTGACAGATAGAGCACTGTCGCTCTAGGGTCCGTGGCGAGCGCGTTCAGCGCCGGCAGCTGGTACGCGAGGGACTTGCCCGACGCGGTGCCGGTGGCCAGCACGACGTGCGTGCCCTCCCAGGCGAGGGTGGCCGCGGCCGCCTGATGCTCCCACGGCATGCCGATTCCCTGCGCGACGAAGGCGTCCCGTACGGTCGGGTCGGCCCACGCCGGCCACGGCGCCGTACGGCCCTCGCGGGCGGGCACTCGCTCGATGTGTGTGACCGGGGACACTGCCGTCCCACTGCCACGGGCCCGCAGCCGGTGCAGCAGCTCAGCAGGACCGAAAGCGGTT
The DNA here is from genome assembly GCF_033097365.1 of Actinoplanes sichuanensis. Classification (NCBI taxonomy): domain Bacteria; kingdom Bacillati; phylum Actinomycetota; class Actinomycetes; order Micromonosporales; family Micromonosporaceae; genus Actinoplanes; species Actinoplanes sichuanensis. The sequence goes on along the minus strand of NZ_AP028461.1, from coordinate 9,166,732 downwards.
GAGGTCACGCATTGCACTGTGACACCGGTATGCCCCGAACCTCAAACGGGTAGGACGGTGGGTGCCACGCGTCGCCCCCTTCCCGTCGGTGGTTAGATTTCGCGGGGGGAGAGATCAGGGAGGAGGACCGATGGAGCTGTCTCTCACGACACGGACCGTCGCCGGGCACACCGTGCTCGAGGTCGGCGGTGAGGTCGACGTTTACACCGCCCCCCGGCTGCGTGAGCGCCTCATCGAGCTGGTGGACGCGGGTGCGCGTGATGTGGTCGTCGATCTGGAGCGGGTCGACTTCCTCGACTCCACCGGGCTCGGCGTGCTGGTCGGCGCCCTCAAGCGGCTGCGTACGGCACATGGCACCTTCGGCCTGGTCTGCGCCAAGGAGCCACTTCTCAAGATCTTCCGGATCACCGCGCTGGATCAGGTCTTCCCGATCTTCCCGACGGTCGATGCGGCGACGGAGCGCGACGGCAGCGGTCCCGCTTCGTGATGGCTACCGTTCGGCTCTCCTTCTCACCGGCCCCGGTGCACGTGCGCACCGCTCGGCTCGTCGGCGTCGCCGTCGCGCGCCGCGCCGGGGTCGCGGAGGAGTTGCTCGACGAGGTCCGGCTCGCCATCGGTGAGGCCTGCACCCGGGCGGTCACCCTGCACCGGCAGTATGGTCTGACCGACCTCGTCACCGTCGAGATGTCCGACTCGGACTCGTACACCGTCCGCGTGATCGACCACGCGCCGATCGAGGCGAGCGTGGGCCTGGCGAAACTGCCTCCGGACGAGCTGGCTGCCGAGTCGCTGACCGACGACGCGCTGACCACCGGCGTCGGCTTCGCGCTGCTCGCCGGTTTCGTCGACGACCTCCAGGTGCGGCCGGTGGACGACGGCCCGGGCACCGAGGTCCGGATGGTCTGGCCGGTCACCCGCCGCTGACGCGGCCGCGCCAAAAATGATCGACGACCCAGTGGGTACGGCACAGCGCCGCGCCCACCATGGGCGATATTTCCGCAAATGACCGACAATTTCGGGCGAGAATCCCGACACTGGCGTCTACCCGTGTACCCGAGATCGACTCCGGACTAACACAGTGGCGTTCATCGCCGCGACACGGCTGGTGCGACATGTGACGACCACCACGTAAGCCCTATACAGTACGCGAGTTGTCAGCTACTTACCGGCCTCGCGTCCGCAGGTCTGGTCGGTCGTTCCCCTTTCCCCGGGGAATGCGCCCGGGAGGTCTCGTCCGCCCCCGGACGCCATCGGTGTACAGGAGGACATTGATGTCCGGGAGATTGATACTCGCCGCCGAGGGTGGCGGGGTATCCCTGAGCGGGTCAAACGTCACATTCGTCGTCGTCGCGCTGGTGTTCGCCCTCGTGGCGCTCGGTTTCGCCGCCGCGTTCGTCCAATCCGTGCTGCGTACCGCCCGCGGCACACCGAAGATGCAGGAGATCGCGGGCGCCGTACAGGAAGGCGCCTCGGCGTACCTGTTCCGGCAGTTCAAGACGCTGGGCATCTTCGTCGTCATCGCGGTCGTCCTGCTGTTCCTCCTACCGGTGCACGAGACCGACAACGAGACCTGGGTCAAGATCGGCCGCTCGCTGTTCTTCATCGTCGGCGCGGTGTTCAGCTCGTTCATCGGTGGCGCCGGCATGGCCCTGGCCACCCGGGCCAACCTGCGGGTCGCAGCCGCGGCCGGGGAGAAGGGCGGCCGGGAGACGGCGATGGGTATCGCCTTCCGCACCGGTGGTGTGGTCGGCTTCCTCACCGTCGGCCTCGGCCTGTTCGGTGGCGCGCTGGTCGTGCTGATCTTCCGCGGTGACGCGCCGACCGTCCTGGAGGGATTCGGTTTCGGTGCGGCTCTGCTGGCCATGTTCATGCGGGTCGGTGGCGGCATCTTCACCAAGGCCGCGGACGTCGGCGCGGACCTGGTCGGCAAGGTCGAGCAGGGTATCCCGGAGGACGACCCGCGCAACGCGGCGACCATCGCCGACAACGTGGGCGACAACGTCGGTGACTGTGCCGGCATGGCCGCCGACCTGTTCGAGTCCTACGCGGTCACCCTGGTGGCGGCACTGATCCTGGGTTCGGCCGCGTTCGGCCAGGACGGTCTGATCTTCCCGCTGATCGTCTCCACGATCGGTGTGCTGATCGCGATCATCGGTGTCTTCATCACCCGGCTGCGGGCCAGTGACCGTAACGGTCTCACCGCGATCAACCGGGCGTTCTACATCTCGGCCGCGATCTCGGCGATCGCGGTGGCCGTGGTCAGCTTCCTCTACCTGCCGAACAGCTTCGCCGGGTTCGGTGACGCCGGCATCGCCGAGGACATCCTGAACAGCGGCCAGAACCCGCAGCTCGTCGCGGTCGGCGCGGTTGTGATCGGCATCGTGCTGGCCGCCGCCATCCAGGCGCTGACCGGCTACTTCACCGAGACGAACCGCCGCCCGGTGCAGGACATCGGTAAGTCGTCGCAGACCGGCGCGGCCACCGTCGTGCTGGCCGGCATCAGCGTCGGCCTGGAGTCGGCGGTCTACTCGGCGCTGTTGCTCGGCGCCGGTGTCTTCGGCGCCTTCCTGCTCGGTGGCTCGTCGCTCACCCTGTCGCTGTTCGCGGTCGCGTTGGCCGGTACCGGCCTGCTGACCACCGTCGGCGTGATTGTGGCGATGGACACGTTCGGCCCGATCTCGGACAACGCGCAGGGCATCGCCGAGATGTCCGGTGACGTCGACGAGCACGGCGCGCAGATCCTCACCGAGCTGGACGCGGTCGGCAACACCACGAAGGCGATCACCAAGGGCATCGCCATCGCCACCGCGGTCCTGGCCGCCACGGCGCTGTTCGGGTCGTACACCAACAGCCTGGCCAGCGCGCTGACCGAGGCCGGCGTGACGAACGTCGGCGACGAGATCCTGCAGCAGCTGAACATCTCGAACCCGCGCAGCCTGGTCGGTCTGCTGATCGGCGCGGCGGTGGTGTTCCTCTTCTCCGGCCTGGCGATCAACGCGGTGTCCCGTTCGGCGGGTGCCGTGGTGATGGAGGTCCGCCGCCAGTTCCGGGAGTTCCCCGGCATCATGGACGGCACGCAGCGCCCGGAGTACGGCCGGGTCGTCGACATCTGCACCCGGGACGCACAGCGTGAGCTGCTCACCCCGGGTCTGCTGGCGATCATGGCGCCGATCGCGGTGGGCTTCGGTCTGGGCCCCGGCGCTCTCGCGGCGTACCTGGCCGGTGCGATCGGTGCGGGCACGCTGATGGCGGTCTTCCTGTCCAACTCCGGCGGCGCGTGGGACAACGCGAAGAAGCTGGTGGAGGACGGATCGTTCGGCGGCAAGGGCTCCGAGGCACACGAGGCGACGATCATCGGCGACACCGTCGGTGACCCGTTCAAGGACACCGCCGGTCCGGCGATCAACCCGCTGCTCAAGGTGATGAACCTGGTCTCGCTGCTGATCGCCCCGGCCGTGGTGACCTGGAGCTACGGCTCGGACGCGAACACGCCGCTGCGGATCGGCGTGGCGATCCTCGCGGTCGCGGTGGTGACCGCCGCCGTGGTCTGGAGCAAGCGCAAGCCGGTCGCGATCGGTGACGACAGCTCGTCGGCCTCGGCCGCCGGCGCCGCCGACACCGCCCGCGCGGTCCAGGACGCCCGCACCACCGAGGCGTCCCGGGTCAAGGACAACGTCTGAGGTAGACAAACGAGGGAGAGGCACCCGGGTCGACCGGGTGCCTTTCTCTTTGGTCGGCGATCGAGGCGTGGTTTTGCTCTGGCCGAGGCGTGTTTTGCTCTGGCCGAGGCGTGTGGAGTGTCCTACCGGAGTCGTACCCTGCTTCCATGCGCGCGGTCCGACCGATCTCCCTTGCTCTCGTCCTGGTGCTCGCCGCACCTCTGGCCGCCTGTTCCGGTCAGCCCGGCGCGCACGCCTGGGCCGCGCTGGTCTGCACCACGCTGAGCCCGTGGCGCAGCGAGATCGACACCCTGACCAGCCGCACCCAGCAGACGATGACGACCAAGACCACGCCACCCGAGGCGAAGGAGAATCTGGCCCGCCTCTTCGACGGTGCCGCGACGGCGAGCGAGAAGGCCCGCGAGGGTGTGGAGAAGGCGGGTGTCCCCGACGTGACGAACGGGCAGGCCATCGCCGACGGCTTCCTGTCCTCGCTGGCCGGCATCCGGGACGCCTACGGCCACGCCCGTACCGGTATCGAGGGGCTCGCCACCGCACCGCCGCAGGCGTTCTACGACGAGGTGGGCAAAGTGGTGGCCCAGCTCACCACCGATTACGAGGCCAGCAGCCTGGACACCACGAAGCTGGAGTCGGTCGAGCTCAGACAGGCCTTCGACGCCCTGCCCGAATGCCAGTGACACGATGACCGAGACCGGCTGGCCGCTGATCCCGCGCGAGGTCCTTCCCCCGGCGGTCCCGGTGGCGAAGAGAGCTGTCCCGCGCGGCGTGCCCGGTCCGCCCGGCGGTCGTCAGCTGTCGATGTTCGGCGCCGAGACGACCGAGCCCTCACCGGCCGATCTGGCCGGCCTGCTGGCCGGTCCCGGCCATCTCGGCCGGATGGGTGGCACGGCCCGCGTCTCGGTCCGGGTGGATGCCGCCTGGCGGGTGCATGTCCTGGTCAGCGAGTTGGTCGCCCGAGGCCTTGCGGCCACGTGGGAGCCGATCGAGGAGGTACGGGCAATCGACCTCGCAGATCACAAAGAGGCGATCGTCACGCCGGAACACCAGTCGACGCTGGAACCGGCCCGACACGCCGACGAGGGCCCCCGTGAAACGGGCGAGAACGGAACAGGCGAGAACGGGGCAAACGAGAACGGGGCGAGCGGTGACGAGGCCGAGGGCCCGGAGGACGACCGTGCCGAAGAGCTCGATCCAGCCTACGAGTCGCCCCCGGAGCCGCCCCGGCCGGTCTTCGAGGTGCGGACGGCGTACTCCCGAAGGTTGAACGCTCTTGCCCGCGCCTGGCCGGACGCATCCGCGCAGCTCTTCCTCTCCGGCCCGCGGTTACGGCTGTGGGTGGCCGCCGCCGGCGGCCCGCGTCCCGGTGGGTGGGTGCTCGGCCTGGATCCGGCCAAGGATCGTCACGCGGTGGAAGCCGCGCTGGTCCGGGCCGGTCTGGCCGGTCGGGTGTCGGAAGACGGACGGCGATACCTCATATCGGGTGCCCGGCGGCTGCGCCGGCTCGCCGAGTTGGTGGGTGAACGCCCCTCAGCAGCCCCGGAGGAATTCTGGCCGGGCGGCATGGTCGCGTGATCTTCCGGGATTGTGTCCGACATAACAGTGTCTTCCCGGTGTACGGTGTCGCGGTCAGACGCATGCGGTGGCCGGACCGTTACCATCCGACTGCGGGCTTCCCCGGGAATGCAGTCTTGTCCGGCGCGTTACGTTGAACGTCTGTGCTCCGCCGGGCGGAGCGGGGAGTGCTGAGGGCCAAATAAGGAGTGCCGTGCCGAGTGACACCAGGACGACCCGTCTGGTCATCGTCGAGTCCCCGTCGAAGGCCAAGACGATCGCCGGTTACCTGGGCCCCGACTATCTGGTCGAGGCCTCCGTCGGCCATATCCGCGATCTGCCGCGTAACGCCGACGAGGTCCCCGAGGAGTTCAAGGGCCAGCCGTGGGCACGGCTCGGCGTCGACGTCGACAACGGCTTCCACGCCCTCTATGTGATCTCCGAGAGTCGCAAACAGCAGGTGGCCAAGCTGAAGCGGCTCGCCAAGGAGGTCGACGAGATCTTCCTCGCCACCGATGAGGACCGCGAGGGCGAGGCCATCGCGTGGCACCTGATCGAGACGATCAAGCCCAAGGTCCCGTTCAAGCGGATGGTCTTCCACGAGATCACCAAGCCGGCCATCCAGGCCGCGGTGGCCAACCCCCGTGACATCGACAGGTCTCTGGTGGATGCCCAGGAGGCGCGCCGCATCCTGGACCGGCTGTACGGCTACGAGGTCAGCCCGGTCCTGTGGAAGAAGGTGATGCGCGGCCTGTCCGCGGGTCGCGTGCAGTCGGTCGCCACCCGGATCGTCGTCGAGCGCGAGCGCCAGCGGATGGCGTTCCGCTCCGCCGAGTACTGGGACATCCTGGCCCACCTGGCCGTCCAGGGGCAGGTCGAGGGCCCGCGTGCGTTCAACGCCACGCTGATCGCGCTGAACGGTGACCGGATCGCCACCGGCAAGGACTTCGAGCCCACCACCGGGCAGCTCAAGGCCGGTTCCACCGCGGTGCAGCTGGACGGTGACGGCGCCCGCGGGCTGGCCGCCCGTCTGGAGAACAGGCCGTTCCAGGTCACCCGGGTCGAGGAGAAGCCGTACCGTCGTCGGCCGTACGCGCCGTTCATCACCTCCACGCTCCAGCAGGAGGCGGCCCGCAAGATGCGGTACTCCTCGCAGCAGACGATGCGCACCGCGCAGAGCCTGTACGAGAAGGGCTACATCACCTACATGCGTACGGACTCGGTGAACCTCTCCGAGACCGCGGTGGCCGCCGCCCGCCGGCAGATCGCCGAGCTGTACGGGCCGAGTAACGTGCCGCCGCAGCCGCGCAAGTACACCACCAAGGCCAAGGGCGCCCAGGAGGCGCACGAGGCGATCCGCCCGGCCGGGGACAACTTCCGCACCCCGGGCGAGGTGGCGAACGAGCTGAGCAGCGACGAGTTCCGGCTCTACGAGCTGATCTGGCGCCGGACCATCGCCTCGCAGATGACCGACGCGGTCGGTAACTCGATCAGTGTCCGGATCCGCGCGACCACCGCCGGCGGTGAGGAGGCCGACTTCGCCGCCTCCGGCAAGACGATCACCGACCCGGGCTTCCTGCGGGCCTATGTGGAGTCCTCGGACGACGAGAACGCCGAGTCCGACGACGCCGAGCGCCGCCTGCCGAACCTGGTGAAGGACCAGCCGCTGACCGCCGACCAGCTGAACGCGACCGGTCACAACACCACGCCCCCGGCCCGGTACACCGAGGCGTCGCTGGTGAAGGCGCTGGAGGAGCTCGGCATCGGCCGCCCCTCCACGTACTCGTCGATCATGCAGACCATTCAGGACCGCGGCTACGTGGAGAAACGTGGCCAGGCGATGATCCCGTCGTTCCTGGCGTTCGCGGTGATCGGCCTGCTGGAGGGCCACTACCCGCGGCTGGTGGACTACAACTTCACCGCGGCGATGGAGGGCCAGCTCGACGACATCGCGGCCGGTGACGGCACTCAGCTCGCCTTCCTGTCGTCCTTCTACTTCGGCAGCCAGGAGGCCGGGGCGGACGACGACATCGCCAAGGCGGGCGGCCTGAAGAAGATGGTCACCGAGAACCTCAGCGCGATCGACGCCCGCGAGGTCAACTCGATCCCGCTCTTCGTCGACCAGGAAAATCGCCGGGTCGTCGTACGGGTCGGCAAGTTCGGCCCCTACCTGCAGCGTAAGGCGGTCGACGGCGGCGAGGACGCGCCCGAGGACAAGGCGTCGCTCCCGGAGGGGGTGGCTCCCGACGAGCTGACCCCGGAACGGGTCGAGGAGCTGTTCCTGGCCGGCAACGGCGACCGGGTCCTCGGTGACGATCCCGCCACCGGCGACGAGGTCACCGTCAAGTCGGGCCGCTTCGGGCCGTACGTGTCGGCCGGTGAGCGCAAGTCGTCACTGTTCAAGAGCCAGTCGCCGCAGACGCTCACCCTGGAGCAGGCGCTCGACCTGCTGAAGCTGCCTCGGATCGTCGGCAAGGACGCCGAGGGCAACGAGATCGTGGCCCGGAACGGCAAGTTCGGGCCGTACATCTCCCGGGAGAAGGACTCGCGGTCCCTCGGCAGCGAGGACCAGCTGCTCACGATCACCCTGGAGGAGGCGCTGGCTCTGCTGGCGCAGCCGAAGACCCGCCAGGCCCGGACCGCGAAGCCGCCGCTGCGTGAGCTCGGTCCCGACCCGGTCAGCGATAAACCGCTGGTGATCAAGGAGGGCCGGTTCGGGGCCTACGTCACCGACGGGGAGTTCAACGCGACGCTGCGGCGCGACCAGAAGCCGGAGGAGATCACTCTGGCCGAGGCGTCCCAGATGATCGCCGACAAGCGCGCCAAGGGTCCGGTGGTGAAGAAGACCGCCGCGAAGAAGGCCCCGGCCAAGAAGGCGGCCCCGAAGGCCGACGGCGAGGCGACCCCGGCCAAGAAGGCACCCGCCAAGCGGGCTGCCCCGGCCAAGAAGACGACCGCCGCCAAGAAGGCCGCCCCGGCCAAGAAGGCGGCCCCGCGTAAGGCGGCGACCGCCGCCGAGTGATCATGCTCGGGAGCTGAGCCTGGTTGCTCAGCTCCCGAGAACCCGCTTCAGGTAGTCGTTGGTGAATACCCGGTTCGGGTCCAGGCGGTCCCGCACGGCCAGGAAGTCGTCGAAACGGGGGTACGCCGCCCGCAGTGACTCGGCATCCCGGTAGTGCAGCTTCCCCCAGTGCGGCCGGCCGCCCAGAGCCGTGCAGACCTCCTCGACGGCCCGGAAGTACGGCTCGTACGGGGCGCCCCGGTACTGGTGCACGGCGATGTAGGCGGACTCCCGGCCGTACCCGTGCGACAGCCAGATGTCATCCGGCCCGGTGAACCGCACCTCGACGGGGAACTGCACCTTGAACGGGAGCCTGGCGAAGATCTTCGCGAGCTCGTCGAGAACCTCGGGGAGGGCGGCGCGCGGTACCTCGTACTCCATCTCGGTGAATTTGACCTTGCGGGGTGAGCAGAAGACCTCGTCGGATCGGCCGGTGTAGGTGCGGGCGCTGAGTGCGCGGGCCGAGATCGCGTTGAACGCCGGAACCGTCGCCGGCATGCGCCGCCCGAGCGCGCAGACGCCCTGCCAGACGGTGTTGGAGAGGAAGTCGTCGTCGAGCCAGCCGCGGAAGCGCCCGAGCGGCTGATCGTCGGTGGGCACCTTCCGGTTGCGTTTGAGCTGCGCCCGATCGGTGTACGGATACCAGAAGAACTCGACGTGGTCGTTCTCCGGGATCCACTCGTCGAGACCGGCCAGCACATCGGTGAGCAGCATCGGCCGCTCGTCGGCGAGCAGGGTGAACGCCGGCACGCAGCGCAGCGTCACCTCGGCGATCACACCGAGCGCGCCGAGCCCGACCCGGACGGCCGGGAACTCGGGCGAGCCGGCGGTGTAGCGCTCGACGGTGCCGGACGCGGTCACCATGGTCAGCGCCTCGACGCAGGAGGCGATCGTGGAGTACGCGATCCCGGTGCCGTGCGTGCCGGTGGAGATCGCCCCGGCGATGGTCTGCGCGTCGATGTCACCGAGGTTGGGCATGGCCAGCCCGTGTTCGGCCAGGATCGTGTTCAGTGTGGACAGGGTCATCCCGCCCTGGACGGTGACCAGCTCGCCGTCGACGGCGACCAACCCGGCCATCCGGTGCACGAACATCCGCTGGTCGTCGGCGACCGCGATGGAGGTGAACGAGTGCCCGCTGCCGACGACCTTGATCCGCCGGCCGCTTTCCGCGGCCTGCTTCACTTGGGTGGCGACCTCGTCGATGCTGCCGGGGGTCAGCACCTCGGCGATCGACTCCTGATTGCGGCCCCAGTTGGTCCACCGGCGGGCGTTAACGGGTGTAGTCATTCCGGCCTTTGTCCTCCGTCCGAGCGGACACCGTCACCCGGCGTCCCGTCGATGCGCCTCGCTCGTTGATCCGAGTAACGTTCTTCTTAATACTGCTGAGAGGGAGTGGCGACGCGTGTCGACACCAACCGTCAGCACCGGACCGCTGAGGCGGGTTCCGGTGCAGGGCAGAAGCGTTGCCCGGGTGCAGCGCATGCTCGACGCATGCGCTGAACTGGTGGACGAGGTCGGTTATGAGGGGTTGACCACGACGCTGCTCGCCGAGCGCGCCGAGGTCGCCATCGGCTCGGTCTACCAGTTCTTCCCGGACAAGCGGGCCATCGTCCAGGCGCTTGCGCTGCGCAACATGGACGCCTATCTCCAGAGCCTGTCCGATCGTTTCGCCAGCGAGATCTTCACCCATTGGTGGGATGCGGTCGATGCGGCGATCGACGCCTACATCCACATGCATCGCAGTGTGCCCGGGTTTCGGACGCTGCATTTCGGCGACGTCGTCGATCTGCATCTGCTGGATTCCGACCGGGACAACAACGCGGTCATCGCCGAGCGTCTGGCCGAGCTGCTGATCGAGCAGTTCAAGCTGGCCGATCGGGGCCGTCTGCGGTTCGCGCTGCAGATCTCGGTCGAGGCGGCGGACGCGCTGATCAAACTGGCGTTCCGCCGTGACACCGGCGGTGACGAGTCGGTTCTCACCGAGGCGAAGGCGCTGATAAGGGAGTACCTGCACCGCCACGTCTCCGCCTGAGACCCGCTCACCCCAGGAAGGCACGGCCTTCTCCTCGGTACGTGAGGGCCGGCGCGCTCGTCTCGCCGTCGACCAGCTGCAGCTCGTTGACGTGCTCACAGAGCTCGCCGGCCTTGGCATGCCGGAACCACACGCGGTCGCCGGGGCGCAGGTCTTCGGCGGCGGCGCCCAGCAGCGGGGTCTGCACCTCGCCGGCGCCCTCGTCGGCCTTGAACCTCAGCCCCTCGGGCAGCCACGGGACGGGCAGCCGGGACGCCTCGGGTGTGCCGGAGGCGATCCAGCCGCCGCCCAGCACGGTGGCGATCCGCGGCGCCGGGCGGCGCACCACCGACAGCGCGAAGTAGGCCGCCGGGGTGGGTCGCCAGCTGCGGTAGGAGTCGAAGAGCGTGGGCCCGTAGAGGCCGGAGCCCGCGGTCACCTCGGTGACGGCCGGGTCGGCGCTGGTGGCGGAGACGCTGCCGGTGCCGCCACCGTTCACGAATTCCAGGTCGGCGTGCTCGCGGACGGCCCGGACCGCCGCGGCGCGCCGGGCGCGCAGCTCGGGGAAGGCACGGCTCTGCATCAGGCGGATGGCCCGACCGCGCAGGGCCTGGCCGGGCGGGTCGTCACCGACACCGGCGATATGCGCCTCGTAACACATCACTCCGACCAGCCGGAAGCCGTCCCGCTCGGCGATCTTGCGGGCCAAGGCGCCCGCTTGTGCGGCCGAATGGACCGGCGAGCGGCGCACCCCGATGTGCAACGGCCCGGCCGGCCGCCAGGACGCATCAAGATCAATACATAGGCGTACGGCCGGACGCGCGCCCGGAGCGGTCACTCGATCCACCACGTCCAGATGTGACGGATGGTCCACCATGAGAGTGATCGCGGCGGCCAGTTCCGGATGGTTGGTCAGCTCGCGCAGCCCGGCTCGATCGACAGTGGGGTACGCCACCAGCACGTCGTCGGTCACGCCGGAGCGCACCAGCCAGATCGCCTCGGGCAGGGTGAACGCCATCACCCCATGCCAGCCGGGACGGGCCAGGACGCGTTCCAGCAGGGTCCGGCAGCGCACCGACTTGCTCGCCACCCGGATCGGTTTACCGCCCGCGCGCGCGGTCAGGCGCTCCGCGTTGTCGTCGAAGGCCGCCAGATCCACCACGGCGACCGGAGTCTCCAGGTGGCCGGTGGCCTTGTCGAGTCGCTGTCGCAGGCTGATGCGGTCAGTGAGCACGCCAGCACGGTATCCCGTGATCGGGTAACGCGAAAGACATTCATCTCTGCTCCACCCGATCGTGGTTGCCCCCAACCCGTGGGAGTGGCCGGTTACAGTGCTCCGAGCACTGACCACGGGAGGTAGGGCCATCAACACGGACACGCAGCAGGACCCGGGGCCCGCCGACCTCAGCGGTCTGGCGGCGCTGCGCTCGGTTCTGCGCCTGCGCGGTTTTCGCCGGCTGTGGCTGGTGCTGGCGGCCGCCTCCTTCGGCGACTGGATCGGCCTGCTCGCCACCGCCCTCTTCGCCTCGGCCCAGTTCGAGAACACGGCGGCCCAGGGCGCGGCGTTCGGCGTCACCATCGCCGTGCGCCTGCTGCCGGCCCTGCTCCTCGGCCCGATCGCCGGTGTCTTCGCGGACCGGTTCGACCGCCGTTACACCATGGTCACGGTCGACCTGCTGCGGTTCGTCATCTATGGGTCGATCCCGCTCGCCCCGGTGTTCGGCGCCACCTCGACACAGACCGCGGCCTGGGCGACCTTCGCCACCCTGCTCGGGGAGACGATCACGCTGATCTGGATCCCGGCCAAGGAGGCCGCGGTCCCCAACCTGATCCCCAAATCCCAGATCGAGGTCTCCAACCAGCTGACCCTGATCACGACGTACGGGTTCACGCCGATCCTCGCCGCGCTGTCGCTCGCCGCGCTCTCCGCCGGTCTACAGCAGTCCGGCGCCTCCCTGCCGGACTGGGCCCAGCCGGTGTCGATCGCCCTCTACATCAACGCCCTCTCCCGGCTCGCCACCGCGATAGTGGTCTTCTTCGGCATCCGGGAGATCGGTGGCAAGAGCCCCGAGCGGGAGAAGGCCGCCGAGCAGAGCATGACCCGCCAGTTCCTCGAGGGGTGGAAGTTCATCGGCACCACCCCACTGGTCCGGGGCCTGGTGCTGGGCATCTTCGGCGCCTTCGCCGCGGGTGGTGTGGTGATCGGCGCCGCCCGTACCTTCGCCTATTCGTTGGGCGCCGGCGAAGCCGCGTTCTCCCTGCTCTTCGGTTTCATCTTCATGGGCCTGGCGCTCGGCATCGGCCTCGGCCCGATGATCGTCAAGGACTTGTCCCGGCGGCGCTGGTTCGGCATGAGCATCGTGCTGGCCAGCGGCTCGGTGATGTTCCTCGGCCTCGCGTTCCACCTGTCCATCGCCCTGTTCGGTGCGCTGATGGTGGGTGCCGGCGCGGGCATGGCCTTCCTGGCCGGTACGACGATGCTCTACGGCGAGATCGAGGACGCCATCCGCGGCCGGGTCTTCGCGGTCGTGCAGATCGGCGTCCGGACCGTGCTGCTGCTCGCCATCACGCTCGCCGGCCTCCTGGTCGGCCTGGGCAGTTCCCGCCGTATCGAGTTCGGCGCCTTCCACATCGACATCTCCTCCACCCGGGTCCTCCTCCTGGTGGCGGGGGCCATCGGCATCTGGGTGGGCATCGGCTCGTTCCGCCAGATGGACGACAAGCCGGGTGTGCCGGTCTTCGCCGACCTGATCGGTTCCCTGCGCGGGCGCCCGCTCTCCCCGCCCGAGGAGTTCGCCCGCTCCGGCGTCTTCGTGGTCTTCGAGGGTGGTGAGGGCGCCGGCAAGTCGACGCAGGTCACCCGGCTCGCCGAGGCACTCAAGGCGGACGGGCGCGACGTGGTGGTCACCCGTGAACCGGGCGCGACCGACATCGGCGCCCGGATCCGGGGCCTGGTGCTCGACCGGGACAAGACCGAGGCGCCGTCCGCGCGGGCCGAGGCGCTGCTCTACGCCGCGGACCGGGCGCACCACGTCGCCACGGTGGTCCGGCCGGCCCTGGCCCGGGGTGCCGTGGTGATCAGTGACCGGTATGTCGACTCCTCGCTGGCCTATCAGGGCGCCGGGCGTACCCTGCCGGTCCAGGAGGTCTCCTGGCTGTCCGCGTGGGCCACCGGCGGCCTCAAACCAGATCTGGTCGTCCTGCTCGACGTGGACCCGGGCGTCGGGCTCACCCGGGTGGACACTCGGGGCGAAGGCGCCGACCGGCTGGAGAGCGAGTCCCGGGCCTTCCACGAGCGGGTCCGGTACGCGTTCCTCGACCTGGCCGCCTCCGACCCCAAGCGCTACCTGGTGCTCGACGCCGCCCGGCCGGTCGACGAGATCGCCGAGGCGGTCCAGGAGCGGCTGTCAGGGGTGCTGGAACCCGCCTAGGCGTACCGCTGCGGCCATCGCGGCCATCCCGGCGTCGTTGGGGTGCAGATGGTCGCCGCTGTCGTAGGCGGCGGCCAGGCGCAGCGGGTCGGCGGAGTCGCGGACCGCGGCGTCGAAATCGATCACCTCGTCGTACTCGCCCGAGGTCCGGATCCAGCGGTTCAGGGCGGCCCGCTTCCGCTCGTTCTCCGGTGTGTAGAACCCGAGGGTGTCGCCCTTGAACGGCAGGATCGTCGCGCCATGGGTACGTAGACCGGCCTGCCTGGCCCGGGCGATCAACTGGCGGTGCCCGGCGATCAGGTCGTCCGCGGTGACCACCTCGCTCAGCGGGGCGACGGTGCCCGGATGTCCGAGATCGTTCACCCCGAGCAGCACCACCAGATGCGCGGCGCCGGGCTGGGCCGACACGTCCCGGTCGAAACGGCGCAGGGCGCTCTGGGCGAAGTACGCCGCGAACGCCTCGGCCGGGTCGCCCGCGGGCGGGTTCGGGTCGTGCAGCAGCCGGTTGCCGGAGACGCCCACGTTCGCCACGCCCAGGTTGATCCGGGCCGTCCGGAACCGGGCGGCCAGCAGGTCCGGCCAGCGGTGGTCGGCGTTCGTCTCGGTGTTGGCGCCGTTGGTGATCGAGTCGCCGAGCGTGACGACCGTGCCGCCGCGGCTGCGCACGCTCACCCCGGACAGGAACAGGTACTGCGTGATCGTGCTGGTCGGGGTGATCCGGGCGGCCCCGGTCACGTTGCCGACGGCGATCGCGTTCTCCTGGAAGGCGAAGGCGGCCAGCGTGGTGACCGGGGTGCGGTCCGGCAGCCAGAGGCTGATCACCAGGTCGGCGCCGGGCGGTACGGCCAGGCCGACCGGGTCGCTGATCAGGGGCGCTCCGGCGGGAACGGTGGCCGAGCGGTGCCCACTGAAGGTGACCCGCCGATCGGTTCCGGGCCGGGCGTCGGTGCTCGACCCGCTGCCGGCCCGGATCGCCACGTGCACCTCGCCGACGTGCAGCGGGGTGGCGCCGAACTCGTTGGTCAGGCGGATCCGGAGCTGATCGCCGCCGATGCTGGTGTGCACCACCTGCCGTACCGTCTGGCCGGCGAGTTCCAGTGGTGGGCCGGGCGGGATCGTGGTCGGCGCGGCCGCCCACGTCGCGGTCCAGCCGTCGTCGCGGCCGCTCGCGCCGGCCGGTTCGGGAAAGGTGGCGGCGGTGATCGCCGCACCGGAGGCCAGGGCCAGGATCTCGCGTCGAGTCGACATCTTCACTCCGAAACTTTTCTTCACTCCGAAACTTTCGGAAACCGGGCAGTCGAGTGCCCGTAACGTAAATCGACGTTCTTCCACAGTCAACCATTGACCGACGTCGGTGTGTGTGCCTAGCGTTGCGCCCTGACACCGAAACAACTCCGAAACTTTCGGGAGAGTTGGATGGCTACCCGACGTAACGTCCTGGCTGTCGTGGCGCTGGCGCTGGCGACCGCCGTGAGCAGCGCCGCACCGGCCGTCGCCGGATCGGACAACGACACCCTACGAGCCGCGGCCCGCGGCAGCGGCGTGCGAATCGGCACCGCCGTCGACATGAACGCGCTCGCGAACGACGCCGAATACCGGGCCCTCGTGGCCGCCCAGTTCGACTCGGTGACCGCCGAGAACGTGATGAAGTGGGAAGCGATCGAACCCCAGCAGGGGCAGTACGACTGGGCTCCCGCCGACCGCCTCGTCGACTTCGCCAAGGCCAACGGGCAGGTCGTCCGCGGGCACACGCTGGTCTGGCACAACCAGAACCCGTCCTGGCTCACCGAGGACGCCTTCACCCCGGCGCAGCTCCGGCAGATCCTGCGCGACCACATCAAGACCCAGGTCCGCCACTTCAAGGGCAAGGTCTACCAGTGGGACGTGGTGAACGAGGTCTTCAACGAGGACGGCACGCTGCGCGACACGATCTGGCTGCGCAACCTCGGTCCCGGCTACATCGCCGACGCGTTCCGCTGGGCGCACGAGGCCGACCCCAAGGCCAAGCTGTACCTCAACGACTACAACAACGAGGGGATCAACGCGAAGAGCGACGCCTACTATGCGCTGACCAAGCAGCTGCGGTCACAGGGCGTGCCGATCCACGGGTACGGCATGCAGGGTCACCTCGGCGTGCAGTACGGCTTCCCGGGCAGCGTCTTCGACAACGTGCGGCGCTTCGACGCACTCGGGGTGCAGACCGCGTTCACCGAAGTCGACGTGCGGATGATCCTGCCCGTCGACGCGACCAAAGAGCAAGCCCAGGGGTACGGGTTCAGCACCCTCCTGCAAGCGTGCCTGCTCGCCCGGCACTGCGTGTCCTACACCGTCTGGGGATTCACCGACAGGTACTCGTGGGTGCCCGGTGTGTTCGACGGGCAGGGGTCGGCCACCCCGTACACCGAGGCGCTTGAACCGAAGCCCGCTCGTGAGGCGATCTTCCACACCTTCCAGCTGGCTCGCTGACCGCCTGGTCGTCTTTCCGCTGACCGCGTCGTGGTCGCGCCGGCCCGTCCGCCGGCGCGGCCACGACGCCCTTTCGTCGGGTCTCACCCTTTCCAGAGGGTGACCATGATCGCCTTCGTCGGGTCTCACCCTCTCCAGAGGGTGACCATCATCGCTTCCAGGGCGACCTGTGGCTTGACGTTCTTGTCGATCGCCTCACGGCAGGTCAGCACCGCCTCCAGGCGGCGCAGAGTGCTTTCCGGCGACCACTTCTCGGCGGCCGCCGACGACACCGTCGCCAGGTCGCCGTGCACCACCGGCACCGGCGCTCGCATCGAGGTGACCAGCACATCCCGGTAGAAGCCGATCAGATCCTGAAGAGCACGGTCTAGGGCGTCCCGCTGGGCCCGGGTGGCCCGCAACTTCTGATTGCGCTCCAGCTCCTTCAACTGGCCGGCCGCACCCCGCATCGCGCCCGTCGCGCCCCGGCCGGTGCCACCCGCACCCAGCGCCCGCTCCAGCGCCGCCCGCTCGTTGACATCCAGCTCGGCCACCGCGTTGGCCGCCTCGGTCTTCGTCGCCGCCTCCAGCTTGGCCGCCACGTCGAAACAGGCGCCGATGCTGGTCAGCCGGCGGGGAACGGACAACACCTCCTCGCGGCGGCCGCGAGCCTCCGGGTCGGCGGCCAGCTGGCGGGCCCGCTCCACATCACCCTGCGAAGCCGCCGCAGCCCAGCCCGCCTGCTCCGGCGCGACGCCGAACCGCTGCACCAGGAAGTCGGCCACCGCGGCCGACGGCGGCTGCCGCAGCGACACCAGACGGCACCGGGACCGGATCGTCACCAGGATGTCGTCCGGATGCACCGACGGCGTGCAGAGCAGGAAGACCGTCCGTGGTGACGGCTCCTCGATCGCCTTGAGCAACGCGTTGCTGGCCCGCTCGTGCAGCCGGTCGGCCGCCTCGATGATCACCACCTGCCAGCGGCCGCCGGTCGGTGCGCTCGCCGATCGCAGCACCACCCCACGCGTCTCCTCGGTCTTGATGGTCAGACCCTCGGTCGTCACCACCTGGACGTCGGCGTGGGTGCCGGCCAGCGTGGTGTGGCAGCCGTGGCACTCGCCGCACCCGACCCCGTCACGCTGACACTGGAGCGCCGCGGCGAACACGCGGGCGGCGACCGTGCGGCGCGACCCCGGTGGGCCGGTGAAGATCCACGCGTGGGTCATGCCACCACCGGCGGCCGGCTCGCCGGCCACGATCCGCGCGGCGGCCGCGGCGGCCCGGCGCAGGGTCTCGACCGGCTCGTCCTGACCCACCAGCTCGGAGAAGACGTCATGCGGAGTCACCCGACGATGGTATTGCGAGCCTCCGACAGAAACCGCCACCGGTTAGTGTTGATCACTAAAGGTAGTCGTCTTGTCGGCCATCCGTGACTCTCTGTGGTGCTGTCGGAAGTTATCCACAGGGGACGGATGGGCCGTAGCGGGACGGTCGCCGGAGCGGGTACGGTCTCCATCCGGAACGCGACGGCGACATGACGCGCGGTGAGGAGCCATGGATGGCCCGCGAGATCGACGAGGCGTGGATCGACGAGGCGATCGACCGATATCGGCACATCGAAGACCTGCGTGCCGACTTCGACAAGGCGGTCGCCACCCACACCGTGTCGGTGCACTCTCCGGACCAGTCGATCGAGGTGGTCGTGACCGCCGCGGGAGACATCGTGGACGTTCGCGTGCACGGATCACTGCAACATCGTCAGCCGTCCGAGTTCGCCCGTGAGATTCGTACCGTGGTCACCAGCGCGGCCAAGGCCGCCCGCTGGGCCAGGGAGAAACTGCACGGTGAGGTGTTCGGATCGTTCCGCGCCCTGGAGGAGCACTGAAGTGGACCGACTCGCCGACCAGATCGACCATGCCGCCGCGGCGCTGGCCATCATGGACCGTCGGGTGCCAGAGCTGCTGCCAGGCGCCGCCGACTTCGCCGCCGACGACGCCGGACGCCCGGGCCGGATCGGCCGTGCCCTCTACGCCGGATGGTCCGCGGCACTTGCCGCCCGCGCTCGGGAGGCCGCCGACGCCTCGTCGAAACTGACCGAAATAGCAGGCTCGGTCCGTTCCGGCGCCGACGCCTACACCGAAACCGACGACCTGGTCCAGCGCCGCTTCCAGAGAGGTCTCTGATGCCCAACCCGGGCACCCGAATCTCCGAGCGGCCCCGCCTCGACCGCCACCCCGAAAGGCCGGCGACGACCGAGGCCGGCGCCATGCGAACCGCGTTGTCCGGCCGTCTCACCCCCAAGCCCACCGTGCCCGGCGTGCGGCCTGTCATGCCCGGCCATCGCGTCTTTCGGCCCTTGGTGGCCGGCGGTCGCGCCCTTCGGCCGGCGGTGAGCCGGTGCCGAGCCGACACCGCTGTGCGACGAGCTGATGTGCTCGGCGTGCTGGGAATGCGGCGAGGCTGCTGATGGATCGACTTGATGAACTTCTCAATGTTGCCGGTGACCTGCTCGAACGGGTCGACACTGTGCTCTCCGAGGTCGGCGCGCCGGGCGGACACGACGTCTGGCGGGAGCTACGTCGGGTGCGGCTCCTTCCGGGAGACGCGGCCCGTGCGGTAGCCGCCCTGCACCCGACGGCCATCCTCGACGCGGTACCCGAGCTCCGCGCCGACGCCCGCGTCTACGCGGACCTCGCCGACGCTCTGCCCCTCGCGAGCGGCTGGACCGGTGAGGCCGCCGAAGCCTACGAGACGGCCCGCCGCACCGCCGCCGAACACCTCAACGGCGGCCCCGACAGCCTCGGCCACCGGATGTCGGCGACCGCCGATCTGGCCGACTCGCTCACCGGTTGGATGCTCCGCACCCGGGCCGGGGTGGCCGCGGTCCTGGCCGGGGCGATGCTCTCCACCGAGGCGATCGTCCTGACCGCCGGCGACCACCCACCATCCGACCAGGCAGACGCGGCAGCAGCGATCGGAGCCCGCCTGCTCCGAGCCGCCGCCGACGCCTACGACGAGGCCGAAGACCTACTGACCGGCTCTGCCGACCTGCAGACACCCTTGTCCGTCTGACCGACCACGGTCCGGCATTCCAGCGGTCGGTGCTGTTTCGGTGCCCTCTGCGGGGAGAGGCAGGCGGCGGCAGAGGCGCGCGGGGGTCGAGCGCACACCTCTGCCGCCTGGCTCCTTCTTCCCGCTCCTCAGCTCGATGTGCCCATGCGGTCCAATGTGGCCTTCAGGGGTCGCCGTGCCGAGATCATGAGCGCCGCCGGCGACGGGAGGTCAGATACACGGCTGCGGCCCCGACGCCGATCATGGCCACACCGGCGATCAGTAGGGACACCACTCGGGGACCGGTGATCGGGAGAGCCGCGCCGCGTAGACCCGCGCCGGGACCGGCCAGACTCTGTCCAGGTGTGCCGTTCTGTCCAGGTGTGCCGCTTTGCCCGGAAGTGCCCGAGGCGCCAACCCCGCCCAGCGCCGCGTCCTGGCTGGATCCGCTTCCAGCGTCAGGAGAAAGGCTCTGGCCGTCCGAGCTTCCATCACCGGATCCGATGCCCGGGCCGGAGACATCTCCGTCGCCGCGCGCGAATCCCTGGCCGGGGGTGTTTCCCGCGCCGGTCGTGGTGGCCTGGCCGGGGGTGTTTCCCGCGCCGGTCGTGGTGGCGTTTCCCTGGCCGGGTGTTGAACCTCGGCCCGATGCGTTTCCCTGGCCGGGCTTGAAAGTCTGGCCGGAGATGTTTCCGGGGCGGGCCGCATCGCCCCAGCCGGCGGTGGCGCCCCGACCGGACTTGCTGCTGTAGCCCTTGCCCGCGGGACTCGCCTGGGCCGGCTTGTCGCCGGCGGACGAGGAACGGCCGGACGTTCTGCCGTTCGGGGCTACGGCGGCGGCGGCGAGCATTCCGATGCCCAGATCGGCGACCACACCGGACGGTCGGTCCGCGGCCGAGGCGGCACCGTTGTCCACATTGCGCGTCAACGTCACCCGGATCGCCGTGGCGCGGGCCGCGACGGCGTTGTTCTTGCTCGCCTGGCGTACCTCGCCGAGGGCGATTCGCAGCGTCGAGCCGGGCTTGACGTCCGGCGAAGGAGTGGTTTCCGTCCGGGCGAGCACCGGCAGGCCGGAAACCTGGGGCAGCGGCGGGTCCCCGATCGGGTCGAGACGCGACGGAAGCGACTCTAGCGACCGCGACTCCTCACTCAGGGTGATCGCAATGTGGTCACCGGCAGTGCTGAGGCGGTTCTTCTTGCCGTCCCTGCCGACGACTTCGACGACCGGGGGCCGGTACTCGACCCGGCTCTGGCCGGTCGCGGTCATGCTGGCCCGCAGTTCCGGGGCTCGGAGCACGCGGATCCGGACCTCGTTGTCGACCAGGCTGATCCGTCCGGCGGTGATGGTCGAGGAGCCGACCGACTGCGGGACGCCGCCACGGAGCCGCAGGGCCGTACCGCTGCGGCTGGTGATCTTCTCCGGCACCCGGACCAGTGATGCGCTGCCGCCTCCGGCGATCGTCACTCGGCTGATCTCGGCCGATGCCGACGAGGTGTCACCCGCTGCTTTTCCGCAGGCCATGCCGTGGGCCCACACCGCGCGGGCGCTCAGGTTGCCGGCACCGACCTGCATCGGGCCGAATTTCTTCGATGCGGTACGTCGGGTGTCCGCCTTCGGTTTGACCGGTGGCGCCTTCTGGATGGCGATGTCGCCCCGTTCCTTAGAGCCGGCGACCTTGCCGTCGAGGGTCCGGGCGGCGCCGGCCGAGGTCACCGGCCCGTCCGCGATCACCACGGTGCGGGCGTCACCGAGCCCGACACCACCGAGTGCCGAGTCGGGTTTGCCGCCCTGCTGCTGGGCTGCTCCGCCCGTACCGGATGAGCGGTTTGTCGGTTTGTCGCTCGACGGAAGGTGGAGCCGGTCTATGCGGAGAAACTCGGCCGAGGATTGGGCGGCATAGCGCTGTGGCCGTTCACAGGTCCGGGGTGCTGCCGGGGCCGCCGGTAAGGCGGCAGCCGTTCGCGAAATCGGCCCCACGGGGACCGCCCTGGAGGTCCGCGAAGTCGGTCCCGCGGGAGCCGTCGTGAAGATCGGCGTGGCCGACGGTGGGACGAAAGCGCCGAAAGGTGCCACCGCGAACGCCGGCGAAGGGGCGATCACCACCCCCGCCAACCCGAGCGCTACGACATTGGCGGCCACCGAGCGAGCGCGAGTCATGGCTGTCCTTTCGAGGCGTAGACGTCTACGGGACTGGCCAACGAGGGTCGATTCGTCCGGTTGCGCGGCATCTATGCGACAACCCTCGCGGGTAGTTCAAATCCGGCATTTGGTACGGCTTGCCAATCGTCGTAGGGTTGATCGCATGGGCATGCTGTGCGCGGTCAGTTTCAACCGGTACGGCCGCCTCTACTACCTCGATCCCGCCGGTTTCACCCCGGCTGTCGGCGACCGCGTGCTGGTGCCGACCGATGACGGTCCCGAGGTGGCGGAGTGCGTCTGGGCGCCGCAATGGGTCGACGAGGAAACCGACGGGTTCCCCAAGGTCGTCGGGATCGCCGACGACCAGGACCTGCGCCGCGACGAGACGCTGCGGAAACGCAAGGCCGAGGCCAAGGTCGCCGCAAAGAAACTGATCAAGGCGCACGACCTGCCGATGAAGGTCGTCGCCGTCGATCATGTGCTGGACGCGCCGGGCAACGGCGGCGCCCGCACCACGATCTACTTCACCGCGCCGCACCGTGTCGACTTCCGATCACTGGTCCGCGACCTGGGCGCGACCCTGCACTGTCGGGTCGAGCTACGCCAGCTCTCCGCCCGCGACTCGGCGAGAGTCCAGGGCGGTATCGGCTCGTGCGGGCGGGATCTTTGCTGTGCGACGTTCCTGACCGATTTCGAGCCGGTCACCATCCGGATGGCGAAGGATCAGGACCTGCCGCTCAACCCGCTGCGCATCTCCGGCGCGTGCGGCCGCCTGATGTGCTGCCTCAAGTACGAGCACCCGCTCTACCAGCAGTTCCAAGCGTCGGCCCCGGCCATCGGCACACGCGTGACGACTCCGGAGGGTGACGGTCGGGTCGTGGCGCACAGTGTTCCGAAGGACTCGGTGGTGGTCCGGATGGACGCCGACGGGTCCCGCTGTTCCTGCAGCCGGGCGTCGGTGTGCGCGCCCCGCCAGGCCCACGACGCGCACTACAACGCGGGCGACTAGGAGATCGTGATCGGCGGTTCGATCCGGTGCACGGTGAGCGGTGTCCTCGGGCGTAGCCACGAGGCGTGCGGGTCGCCCTCCGGATCGGCCTCCCAGTCCTTGCAGATCCGCTGGACACCGAGCGGGTGGATGGTCAGGTCGCCGTCGGCGCTGATGTGCAGGCGCAGGAAACTCTTCGCGTGCTCGATGCCCTGTCCGGCGTACAACTCGTTGAGGTTGACGTCGAAACGTGCCGCGATCAGCAGATACACCGCCAGGAGCTGGGTGGACACGATGGCGATCAAGGGGCTGTAGCCGACCGCCGCGATGGCCAGCGGCCCCGGCCACTGCCAGTTGCGGAACGGGAACTGCTCCCACACCCAGGTGCCGCCGACCGCGAGCCCGATCTGACTCAGGCCGTGCGCCGCGCCGAGGACCCAGTGGCGTGCGTGTCCGTCCGGCTTCGCGAACAGGACCGTACCCGCCATGATCAGAAACAGCATCAGAACCAGCGGGATGCTGAACAGCCGCTGGATGTTGCCGCCCTGACTGACCGCGCCGGCCATGGCCAGCATGGTGAGGGTGTGGATGATGCCGAGCATGGTGGCGAACCCGGCGTTGCGATGCGGCACCCGGTGAAAGACACCGAAGCCCAACCGCCACGACGATTTCGGGTCGGGGAAGGTCGCCTTCCGTTCGTAGCGCCGGCTGCGACTCCTGCTGCGGGCCAGCGTCTCCTTCGGCGGCACCATCAGGTGATCCGGCAGGTTCTGGGTGCCGAGCGTGTACGCCCCACCCCCACCACAGGTGATCAGCTCCCGGTCCTCGCCGGAGTAGCGGGCATAGTGGTGCAGGTCCCCGGAGACCAGCACCCGGACCTGGGCCTGCGTGGGCGCGAGGATGGTCCGGATGAAGTAGTCGACGGCGTCGTACGCGTCCGGATCCTGCCGGGCTTTGACCCAGGTCGGTGACGGCGTCATCAGGATGACCCGGTCCTCCGGCCCGACGTGCTCGGCGGCCCGCTCGAAGTAGAGCAGCTGCGGATCGTCGATGTACGCCCCGAACTGCTCGTCCACCGCGAACAGCCACCAGTTCCCGGGCAGTTTGACCGCGAAGTACGACCGTCGCTGCTCAGTCCGCCAGCCGCCGATGTGCCCGTCCTTGCGCCGTGCGAAGAGCCGCAGGAACGCGGTCAGCCCGTCATACCAGTCGTGGTTGCCGGGCAGGGCGAACAGGGTGGGCCGCGGTGCTCCGGCCGGCGCCTCGGGCAGGGCCGCGCGGTACGGCCCCTTCATCCGGTTCTCGTAGCCGTCCCCGCTGGCCAGCGGATACACCTGGTCGCCGCCCATCAGGAGCAGCCGCCCGCGGGGCAACCGATCGCCGTCGACCTCGAGTTCCTCCTGGGCCAGCAGGTAGGCGACCGAGTAGGTGGCGTTGAACCCGTCCCCGAGGTCGGCCACGTAATCGAGCCACAGTTCGCCGGTGGCGGTCGCGGAATGGTCGAAGACGTCCCCGTCGAGCGCGTTCTGCAGTTCTCGCTTGTCGAGGTAGGCCCCGAACAGGATGTGCAGCAGCGTCCGCAGCCCGGTGCTGAGCAGTAGTAGCGGCGCGAGCCAGCCGATCGGTCCCTTCCGGGTGAACCCGAGTTCCTGCGGGTCAAGGCTCCGTGGCCGATTCGGCACACTGGTTTCGGACTCGGCGAGACGCTGTCGGGGAACGATGGTCACCGAACGATCCTCCCCGGTGAGGGCGTGTCCGTCTATGCAGTACACTTGGCAATCGTTGCCGCCTTAGCTCAGTCGGCTAGAGCGACGCACTCGTAATGCGTAGGTCGACGGTTCGATTCCGTCAGGCGGCTCAGATAACGACCCTGACCAGCAAGTTTGCTGGTCAGGGTCGTTTGCGTTGAGCGCATGCCGCCGGAGCCTGGCCGGGCGTGGCTGCGGGCTTCGTGGCCGAAACATGCCCCCTCCGCTCCGGTTCGGTCTCCCGCGTGCGGTCGACGGCCGCGTCTGGTTTGGCGAGCTGCAGCGCCGGCCCTACCACCACCGGAATGCACCGGCAACCGCGTTCTCCGTAGCTGAACAGTCGCGATGGCATTTTCACCGAGGAATCAGCGGCGCCGTGCACGTGCTATCTGAAGGGCCTCTGAACAGCGGGTTCACCGTCAACGGCAGGCTCACGTCGTATTCCGGTCGGCCCCCAATAGCGCACCGGATCAACAGCCGACGAAGTGGAAAGGATCGATGATCGCTGATAGCATCCTGCCGTCACATGATTTTTGATCATTCTTTTCGACTACGGGGGAATTCAATGTCGAGAAGTGTGCACAGACTCCCACGTCTGTGGATGCTGGTCGCCGCCTCGATTGCGGTGACCGTCACGGGCGGTGTCGCCCTCCCGGCCGAGGCGATCGCCGCGCCGCCGGTGTTCGCGCAAGTCGCCGCCGATCCGACCGACATCGATGAGAAATACGCTGCGGCCGCCGTTCTCGCCTGGGTGCCGCGCGAGGAGGTCACCCTCTCCGATCGTGACTTCGCCTCGGTGCTCTGGGAGAAGGCCTCGGAGAAGCACAATTCCCAGGTGAAGGCGGCCGCGCTGGCCGCCTTCAGCGACGCGACCGACGCCGAGGCCGCCTCCGCGGACTTCATCCGGACCGGCATCTTCGCGGCGAACGACCGCGACGTGGCGCTGAAGGCCCGCAAGGCCCAGCTCGACACGATCCGGCTGCGTGCGGCTCAGGAGATCAACTGGGTGCCGGCGAACAACACCGAGCGGTCCACCATGCTGGACCAGACGTTGCAGAACTACCTGTTGGCGTTCTGGCGTAAGGCGGCGACCTGGCCGGAGGTCAAGGCGGCGGCCGAGCCGCTGACCGTGGCCGACGCCACCGATGAGCAGCGCCTCGACTTCCTGGAGCACGCTCTCTTCGACAAGGCCGAGACCGACCGGCAGAACGAGATCGCCAACGGCAACGCCGAGGAGGTGGCCGCGCGGCAGGCGGCGGCGCTGCGCTCGGCGAAGGAGAAGGCGATCGCCACCGCGTTGAAGCGGTCGGCCACGCCGTACGAGCTGGACGACCTCGAGATGCGCGAGCTGATCCACCTGTTCGCGACCGACAGCACCGGGCGCAAGGTCAAGGCCGAGGCGACGATCACGTACGCGAATCCGTCCGAAGAGGCCTGGGTCGCCTACATCTTCACCGGGGTCCACCTGGCCAACAAGGTCGACCTGGACGAACGTGACCTGGCCGAGGCGCGGGCCAACGAGGTCAAGGTGCGCGACATCATGTACGCGGCCGAGGCCGACGGGTACAAGCCCACGGTGGTCGCGGCGTCCAAGAAGGCCCTCGAGGGTGTGGCTCTCGACCGCAGCCTGTTCCTGCTCGGCGGGTACGACACCGCCCGCGAGGCCGACTACATCCGGCCGTCGGCCGGCAAGTTCGTCATGCTCCAGGCGGCCGGCTTCAACGGCTGCGCCGGTAACCTCACCGAGTTCCGGGTGTCCGCGACCGAGAACCCGTCCCGGGTCGATCCGTGCAACGACAATCTCCGGGGGCAGCGCTGGGAGCTTGTGCCGGACGCCACCGCAGGCCGGTACAAGTTGCGGAACGGAGGGTCGTGCCTGCTCCCGGAGCGGGCCAAGATCCAGCAGGACGGCGCGCCGATCGTGCTTTCCGGCTGCAGCCAGACCACGGGCGCCTACATCTGGGAGCTGCTCGACGGTGGCCAGGGCAACGTGGAGATCCGCAATGTCACCAGCAACAAGGTGATCACCGCGGTGCCGGGTTCGGTGGCCGGCGCGCTGGCCATGGTGCAGAACCCCAACGGGCACCTGGCCTCCCAGCAGTGGCGGCTGATCGACCCGTCCCGCCAGGCCGCCGCGAGTGCGGCGCCGACGGGGTCGTTCCGGATCAAGGGTGCCCGATCGGGTCGCTGTGTCCGGCCGGCGGGTGCGCTGGACAAGCCGGGTGAGGGCGCTCTCAAGTTGGGCGCGAGGATGGAGTTGCGGGACTGCGGGAGCGGCACCGAGCAGATCTGGGATGTGACTGCGGTCTCCGGCGCCCGATTCAGGCTGCAGAACCGTGCCTCCCAGCTGTGTCTCGCGTACGGCGCCCCGGACCTGCAGGAATACTTCGTGGCCCAGAACGGCTGCGAGTGGTCCGGCTGGACCGTCATGTTCAACTCGTCCGGCGGTGGCTACCTGAGGACCCTGTCCGGTGGCAGTTACCTGGGAGTTCGTGATGCCGGCACCGCCAACGGCGCGATTTTGACCATCGCGGATTATGCCGTCACCACGGACCAGCGGTGGATCCTGGAGCCGGTCTCGGAGGGGGCGACGCAGCCGCAGCAGATCTGGGCCTCGACGGGCAAGCCGCACGCTAGCTTCGCCGGCACCGCCGTCACCTTCGTGCCGCAGTGCACGTCGACCAAGGCCTACTTCGCCTTCGAAAATGGGACGACGGCGCCAAAGGGGATGCGGGCGCACACGGCGAACTCGATCAAGAACCTGGTGCGAGCGGACGTGGCGAACTTCACCCCCATCCCCGCCGAACAGTCCTGGCAGTTCTGCGCCCACGCGATTCTGTCGAACACCACGCTGGACATCACCATGAAGAGCATCCAGGCGAATGCCTGGGCCCGCGAGGTGACCAATCCGAGCGCGGGGCTGGCCGCCGATCAGGCCAGCGCGGCCAATGCCGGACGTTTCATCCTGCACACCCGCTCCGCCAGGAACAGCGAGGGTACCTACGTGGGCGTTCTGCAGTCCAAGACCAACGGCAAGTACGCGGTCCCGGACACGGCCGCCACCGGAACCCTGAACCGGGCCATCCGGTTCACGAGCGCGACGCAGACGGTCGCGGCGGAGTTCAACGCGGTCACCTGGCAATAACGGCACCCGTCGGAAAGGCCCCGTCGTCCCGACTCTGCGCCGGGACGACGGGGCCTCCGTGCCGGGTGTACCCGGTGGTGTTCGGCTACGAGAACGGCCTGGTCACCGACGTGCCCGGCTCGACGACGTGTCGGGCCGGGCACGTCGAATCGACTACGCCTCGAAGCGGGCGCGGCGCCGGCGTCCGATCAGGTAACCGGCGCCACCGAGGAGCAGGAGCGCGCCGCCGATGCCGGCCACCATCCCGGTGTCGGTACCGGTCACGGGCAGCCCGCCGTCCTCGCCGTCTCCCTCGTCCTCGCCGTCGGGCGTGGTGCCCGGGGTGGCCGAGGCGGAAGCGGTCGGGGTGGCGCTCGGGGTGACGCTGGGTGATGTCGAGGGCTGCGCCTTGCAGTCGAGCTCACGTGCGGCGTACAGGCCCTCGTTGAGGTAGGCCAGGGTGGCGTCGATGCCCCCGTCGTCGAGCGCCTTAGTAGCAGCCACGTTCACGTTGGAATCGGTCTTCGTCATCGTCTGGCCCACGGCGATCCGCAGGGAGACCTTCCAGGCGTTCTGCACGCTGGACTTGAGGAATTCCCGCACTTCCGCCGGCTTGTCGACCAGATCCAGTTTCTGCTGAATCGCCTCGGCCAGAACGCCCAACGACTCGGTCTTCGCCACGCTCAGGAGCTGGTTGGCCAGCACCCGTACCTCGGTGTCGGTGGCGGTGTCCAGATCGATGGTGATGCGCGTGCGGATGTCCGTGTACAGCTTGCGCTCAACCGTCTGGCAAGACGCGTCGAGCCCCGGCGCCGCGGCCTGAGCCACCGCCGGTGCCGCCGGAATCAAAAGGGCCAGCGTCAGCACGACGCCGGCGGAGATCTTCTGTCGCATTCGGTTCTTCCTCCCCGTTTCACAGCCGAAGCCCGGAGATACTACCGTCAATGGGCTTCGCCCTTTCAACCCGATTGCGCGGGGGTACGCCCGGAGCCGCGCCGTGACTAGCGGACGCCGGCCGGTTCGCGCAGCGCCGGTGTCAGCGCGAGGGACAGCACCAGCAGCATCGCCACCGCGAGCAGGCCCCGGGAAACCGTGAAATGGTCGCCGAGGAAACCGATCAGTGGCGGCCCGCCGAGGAATGCGCAGTATCCGATCGACGCCACCACACCGACCCGGGCCGGGGCCTTGGCGGGTTCGTCGGCGGCCGCGCTCATGCCGACCGGGAAGCCGAGTGACGCGCCCAGGCCCCAGAGCAGCGCCCCGCCGAAGGCGACCGCCGGGTGCGGTCCGAAGACGAAGATGAGCAGCCCGGCCAGCCCGGTGACGGCCAGCAGCCGGAGCACCGGCACCCGCCCGTAACGGTCCAGCAGGTTGGGCCCGAACCAGCGGCCGATCGTCATCGCGGCCAGGAACACCGCGAACCCGAGGGTTCCGGTGGAGGCGTCGGTGCCCTGGTCGTCGATGAGCGCGATGTTGATCCAGTCGATGCCGGCGCCCTCGGTCAGCGCGAACGCCAACACGAACAGGCCGATCAGCAGGGTGCGGGGTTCCCGCCAGGCGGCCAGGGCGCCACCCGATCTCCCGGCCCTCTCCTCGGGGGTGCTCTCGTCGGGGATGAACCCGCGGACCGCGACCACCACCGCGATCACGACCAGGACACACGCGATGATCACATGCTGGGTGACCGGGAGCCCGGCCTTGACCGCGCCCGCCCCGGCCAGGGCGCCGGCGACCGTGCCGACGCTGTAGCCGGCGTGGAAACGGGACATGATCGAGCGCCCGAGACGGCGTTCCACCACGGCGGCCTGCACGTTCATGGCGACGTCCCAGGCACCCGTGGAGAACCCGTAGACGTAGAGCGCGATGACCACCGGGACCACGCCGTACTGGTAGCCGATCGCGGCGCCGGCCAGTGCCGTACCGAGCAGCACGGCCATCGTGCCGACCATGGCGCGCGAGCCGAACCGGTGGACCAGATGCCCGGCCAGCGGCAGCGACGTGATCGACCCGGCGGCGATGGCGAGCAGCACGAGCCCGATTCCGGACGGGGTGAGTCCGAGGTGGTCGCGGATCTGCGGGATACGGGCGGCGAAGCTGGCCATGGCGACGCCGAGGAAGATGAAGGTGATGTAGACCGATCGGGTCGTGGCCCGCAGGTCGGCTGTCTCGACCGTACTCAAACGATGACTCCGTGAAACGTGAGAGCGTTTTCTCTGCTCACGGTATCGAGAAATCCGAGTTCATGGTGAGGGCGGGCGGCCGGCTCGGCCACCCGCCCCGTTGATGACGGCGGTCAGAGAGAACGACGCTGCCAGGGCGCCCACTGGATCGCCGCGGCGAAACCACCGCGGCGGGCGTCCCGGGCCCCGGCCGCGGACAGCGGCCCTTCCCGGTCGGATTTGACGCCCGTGCCGATCAGCCTGGTCTCGAACCAGGACCCGCTCAATCCACGGCGTACGCGTTCCCACAGCCCACCCTCGATGAGCGCGTCGGTGTGGATGCGCAGCCGTTCGGCCAGGATGGCCGGGTCCTCGTCGCAGGTCTCGCAGGCGCATGCCGGAAGTGACTCCGCCCACCATCGGCCGAACCGGACCGCCAGCCCGGGCTCGGTGAAGTGGACCGCCAGGGGAGCGGCGGTCGGCATGCGGGGGATGAGCCGGACGGTCCGCACGAGCGCGTCGTCGAGCCCGAGCGGTTCCTTGCTCTCCCGGCGCTCCACCAGGTAACGCTCGGAGAGTTCGTCCAGCAGGATTTCGGCCGCCTCGTGCAGAGTGGCGAAGCGGTCGGTCTCGGTGGCACCCGGTTTGCCGTCCACCAATGCAGTATGCCGCGTGCGACCCGCGGCGCCGGGTTCCACCGGAGGAAGGTGAGTCATCAGAAACCGAAGGTTCCCGCCTTGACTCCTGCCACGAACGCGTCCCACTGCTCCTCGGGGAAGCTGAGCGGGTGCGTGCCGAGGTTCTTCGAGTCGCGGACCAGGAACCGGTCCGCCAGCCTCGCCACCTCGACGCAGGCGCCGTGGGAACATCGACCGCTTCGGCGCCAACGGGGCTCTTCCGTCGGTTTGATCATTTTGTGCACCTCCGTGACGGTTCGGAATCCACGTTAAGCGAGGGACTCGTTACTCAGCGGAAGGTCACATGAGTGAAAATGAAAAACGACGCTTTCCTCCATCAATGGGAGTTATGCGCCGCCTATTTATTACCATTAATCTGTTTTGTGAATTTTTTGGACCGGCCCGCTCTGATTTCTCCCCACAGTCAGAGCGGGCGCGACCGAACGACTTCAGAAGCGGAACTCGCCCGCGGCCACACCCTCCACGAAGGCGTCCCACTCGGCCTGCGTGAAGCTCAGAGCAGGGGCCTCGGGGTTCTTCGAGTCGCGGATCAGGTACTGATCTTCGACCTTCGCGACCTCGACACACGTCGACGTTCCGCAGCGGCTGCTCTTCCGCCAGGCGGGCACGTTCATCTCTTCCATCGGGGACCTCTCGGAAATGGGATTCATGTATTTTCTGGAGACGCGGTACCTGTATTCCCGCGTTCCAGTTCCTTGATCTGCCGATCGATGAATTGGATCGTGTCTTCCTCACCGGCGGCTTCGCGCCAGACCCGGTCGTAACGAGCGCGATGTTTCGCGATCGCCTCCCGGTCTTCGATCATTTCGTCATTGAGACCGGTTTCCCGGTAAAGCACTTCACCCTGACCCAGTTGGAGCAGGTCGAAGCTGGCATTGTTGGTCACCGACGCGTCGAGGGAGAACGGCACCATCCGGATGCGGACATAGCCGTTCTCAGCGTTCTGCTTCAGGTGGCGGAGCTGCTCCGCGAAGACCTCCGGCCCGCCGATCGTGCGGCGTAGCACCGATTCGTCCACCATCAGCAGGAAGGTCACGGGCCGGGTCTCCAGGACCTCGCGACGTTTGTTCCTCGCCTCGATGCGCCTCGTACGCTGATCCTCGGTGAGTTCGTCCTCGAACCGGGACATCAGCGCTTCCGCGTAGGCGGGCGTCTGTAGGTGACCCGGGATGTAATAAATCGAGTACGAACGAATCTCCGAGGCTTCGCTCTCGTACTCGATCAGTTTACGCATGCCATCGGTGAGGGTGTCGCGGAATTCCGCGGCCTGATACCACGCCTGCTGGCGGGTCCGGGAGATGCGTGCGGCGGCGACCAGATCGGTGACGACCGCCTTGTCCTTCACGCCGAGAAGGGCCAGTAGTGGTCTCAGGTCATTCTGGGAGATGCTGACATCCCCGTTCTCGATCCGGATGACCTTGCTGTGGGACCACTCCATCGCCTCGGCGACCTGATTTTGGGTGAGTCCGGCTCGCTCGCGCGCTTCAC
Source organism: Actinoplanes sichuanensis (assembly GCF_033097365.1). Classification (NCBI taxonomy): domain Bacteria; kingdom Bacillati; phylum Actinomycetota; class Actinomycetes; order Micromonosporales; family Micromonosporaceae; genus Actinoplanes; species Actinoplanes sichuanensis. The sequence goes on along the minus strand of NZ_AP028461.1, from coordinate 9,135,157 downwards.
GGAGCGCGAGACGTACGCGCCGGCGCGCAATGGTCGGCGAGTCACCCTCGGTCATGAGTCCTTCATCGTCGAAGTGTTCCGTGACGCCCAGTAACGACTAAGCTTCGTTAAGCCACCTCGCTGACTGCCAGGTGGCAACCAGCGAGGTCGCGGACATCCTATTACTGTCCTATCAGAACGACGGGTGCAAGGTGCGGTTTTGATCAATTCGCAATCTCACCCGAGAGGTCTTCACGAATTCGCAGGTCAGGCGGCTGCCAGTCCGTAACCCCAGGAGGTTCGGCGGCGATCCTCCATGGCGCGCCGTAGTGCTCTGCTCACTTGATTGAAGACTCGTGGGTCGGCCGACGAATAGAGCACCACGGCGGTTCCGCGGTACTGCGCGTGCAACTCCCAGCGACCCGGTTCGCGCCACATCATGGCTACTCCGGGTATGGCCAGGGCGAGGAAGACGAGAACGTAGACCGCCGGATCCGGCAGCAGGATCCAGCCGGCGGCCGCCATGGCGATGGCCACCGCGGCGATGGCGGGAGCGTAGGGGCGGACCCGGGCCGGTGCCTGAACGAGGCCGACGTTTCGCAGGTCCGGAATGGTGAAGATCAACGGCGTGGTGGTGGGGTGCCAGACGAACCGATCGTCGGACACCAGGGCGTCCGGCCCGCGATAGTAGATCCGTGTGCGCATGGCGAACTCCTCTTCACGGATTCTTGCGAGAAGGGAAGGAGTGGAGCCACCATTGGCGCGAGAGACCCATCCCCGCCTCGCTCGAGTCGCAACGAACGCAGTCGCTGGGAAATCTGCCGCTGAGGAGTGAGCCTCAGAGGCAGACAACGGCACCCGTTTGCCGCCGGGTGCCGTTGCTTGTCTCTCCCTCCAACTCCGCCCTTGTTGCCCTGTAAGAAGTGAAGCACGCCACCCTGCAGTCCGCCATCACTCAATCTGCCATGTTGCAGATTGCGTACAAGCTGTGCGACGTTCGGCTCTGCCGTCCATCGGCGGACGCCAACGTGTTTGCCTCCGGAAGCGACCGGGTAGGCCAAGCTCGGATGCCATTACGAACCTGCGTTTGTGCAGGTAGGAAGGGCGAAACCGAATGGAGAGCCGATTGAGCGTCGCCGGTCAGGCGGTGCAGCCGATTCTGGTGATGTTCCCGTTGGGGCTGTTCGCGATGGCCGTAATGTTCGATATGGCGGATTTGTTGGGTGGGCCTGGCATCCTCGGTGCCCTCGCCTACTGGAACATCGTGGCCGGACTGGTCGGCGGAGCGCTGGCCACCGTGGCGAGCGCTGCCGACGTGATGTTCGCCCGCCGCTCGCAGGACCGCCGGCTCGGTGCGCTGCGCAGCCTGATCAACGTGGGTGTCCTCGTCGTGTTCGCGGTCATCGCGATGCTGCGGGTGCAGGCCGCCGACCGGGTCGTCGGCGGGGGACTGTTCGCCGTCGAGGTGCTGGCCCTCGCACTGGCCGGCTTCGGGGCCTGGTTCGGCGGCGAGATCGCCAACGGCCGCCCACCGGCGTTTGCCCGCGCCGCCGTCGGGAACCGCAACTACTGACGGATTCCCGGCGACGGAAGGGGCGACAGTCATGACCACCGCATCGATCAAGGGGAAGCGGGTCGCGTTCCTCGCCACCGACGGTGTCGAGGAGATCGAGTACACCGAGCCCCGCAAGGCGGTCGAGGCGGCCGGCGCGCGGGCCGAGCTGATCTCACTGAAGGACGGCGAGATCCAGGCCGTGAACCACATGGACAAGGGCGGAACCTACCGGGTCGAGAAGACCGTGCAGGACGCCGACCCAGAGCAGTACGACGCTCTGGTTCTGCCCGGCGGCGTGGCCAACCCGGACTTCCTGCGGGCGGACGCCGACGCGGTCCGGTTCGTGCGCGAGTTCGTGTCCGCCGGCAAGCCGGTCGCGGCCATCTGCCACGGCCCGTGGACGCTGGTCGAGGCCGGTGTCGTCGACGGCCGGACGCTGACCAGTTGGCCCAGCCTGCGCACCGACCTGGTCAACGCGGGCGCCACCTGGGTCGACGAGCAGGTCTTCGTCGACGACACACTGATCACCAGCCGGAAGCCGGACGACCTGCCCGCCTTCTGCGAGGCCCTGGTCGATCGCCTCGCGGCCTGAACCCCGCCGAATGGCGAGGCCGACAGAAGTAGGGCTCAGGGGAGCGGCTGCTCCGAACGGGAGGCGGCGGTGGCGTTCCATTCGTCGTCCGCCGCCTTCTTCAGTGCCATGCCGTGTTCGCCGTCGTAGCGCAAGAACTTCGGCAGGGCCGCGGCCAGGGCCAGACTGCCCGCCACGCAGAGCACGCCGCCGACCCAGATCGCGCCGGCCACACCCAGCCCGGTCCGGGCCATCGCGCCGGCCCGGAGCTGACCGAGCAGGGGACCCGTGGTGTACGACAGCATCTCGATCCCGGCCAGGCGACCGCGCAGGTGGTCGGGGATGGTCTGGTTCCAGATGATCATGCGGAACAGGCCGGACACCATGTCGGCCGCGCCCGCGAAGGCCAGGCAGAACAGGGTCAGCCACAGGGTGTTCGAGAGGCCGACGCCGACGATGCCGACACCCCACAGCGCCGCCGCGATCAGGACCATCAGGCCGTGCCGGTGCACCCGGGCGGTCCAACCGGAGCCGATCGTGGCCAGCAGAGAGCCGATCGCCGGCGCGGCGTAGAGCAGACCCAGCACCTTCGGGCCGCCGAGGTCCTCGGCCAGGAACGGGTACAGCGCGGACGGCATGCCGAAGAACATCGCGTTGATGTCGACCAGGTAGGTGCCGAGCAGTTCGGGCCGCGACTTGGCGTACTTCAGGCCGATGACCACGCTCTTCACCGACGGGCGGTCGGCGGCCACCGGCGGCGGGACCGCCTTGACCAGGAACAGGCAGAGCAGCGAGACCGCGAAGGTCAGCAGGTCGAACGCGTACACCCAGGCCAGGTCGAAGGTGGCGAGCAGGATGCCGGCCAGTGGCATGCCGGCGAGTTGAGCGAACTGCATGCTCAGCGACTGCAGCGACATGGTGGCCGGCAGTTCCTCCGGCTTCACCAGCCGCGGGACCATCGCCTGCAGTGCTGGACGCTGCAGTCCCGCGACCGCGGCGGTCAGGAACGCGGCCACGTAGAGCAGCCACAGGTGCGGCTCATCGGAGAGCGAGTTGACCAGCAGAATGCCGCAGATCACCGCGAGCGCGGCCTCGCTGCCCCAGACCAGCAGGCGTCTGTCGATGTAGTCGGCCAGTGCTCCGCCGACGAACGACATGAAGATCAGCGGCAGTAGCTCGCAGACACCGATCAGGCCGACCATCAGCGGGTCGTCGGTCAGCTTCGCCACCTGGTACGGGATGGTGACGTAACTGATGAACGAACCGAACGCCGTCACCAGGCCGGCGATGAAGACGAGCCGGAAGTCCCGGGACGTGCGTAACGGGGACAGGTCCAGGCTCAGGCGGCGCTTCGAGGTCACGAACGGCAATCCTGCCCCAGCGAACCGGACGCCGCACCGCGATTTAGCCCACCCTTACCTACTTCATGATGAGCGTGCCGGTCTCGCGGAAGGTGGCCAGGTCGGCGAGGGCCTCGTCGATGACGAACGACTTCGGGCCGGGCAGCGCGTCCAGCGGGAAGAAACCGGCGTCCACACTCTCGTCGGTCTGCCGGAGCAGCTCGCCCTCCCACGAGTGCACCACGAACGTCATGAGTACCTGCTGGTACGTGTGCTCGTACTCGTTGGTGTAGGTGTGGGCCGTGTGGAAGACATACGGCGTGAGTGACGTGGCCCGTAGGCCGGTCTCCTCCCACAACTCGCGGACGGCGCACTCCGCCATGCTCTCGCCCAGCTCCATGGCCCCGGCCGGGATCGCCCAACGGTGGTTGTCCGACCGCTGGATCAGCAGCAGCCGGCCCTGCTCGTCGAACACCACGGTGCGGGCGCCGACGAAGAAGATCGTGTCGGTGTCGCCGATACTCGCGCGCACCTTGCCGAGGTAGGACTCCGCCCATGCAACTCCCATAGGAGAAGATTAGTCACGCGGACTTCTTGGTGGCCTTCCGCGGCGTGGTGGTCTTCCTCGCCGGAGCCGCCTTCTTGGCCGCCGTGGCCTTCGCCCGGGGCGCCGACGACGCCTTCTTCGCCGGTCGGTGCGCGTCGTCCGTACCCTCGCCTCGTGCTTGTTTGGCTCTTTCGACGGAGGCCTTGAGCGCGGCCATCAGGTCGATGGCCGCCGCCGGCGCCTCTTCGGCCTCTTCCGGCTGGACCACCTCGCGGCCCTCGATCTTGGCGTCGATGACCTCCTGCAACGCGGCCCGGTAGTTGTCGGTGAACTCGTCGGGCTGGAAGCTGCCGGCCATCGAGTCGATCAGGGAGGCGGCCATCGCGAGCTCGGCCGGGCGGGTCTCGATGTCGTCGTCGAGGAAACCGAATTCGGGGGTACGGACCTCGTCCGGCCACATCATCGTGTTGAGGACGAGCACGTCGTCACGGACCCGGAGGGTGGCGAGCTGTTCGCGCTGCCGGATCGCGATCTTGACGATGGCCACCCGCTCGGCGTCCCGCAGGGCGTCGCGCAGCAGCACGTAGGGTTTCGCCGCCTGGCCCTCGGGTTCCAGATAATAGGCCTTCGCGAAGAGAATCGGGTCGATCTGCTCAGCCGGGACGAATTCGAGCACGTCGATTGCGCGTGACGTACTCAACGGAAGATCGGCGAAATCCTCATCGGTCAAGATCACCATTTCGCCGCCGCCGATGTCATAGCCCTTGGCGATGTCGTCGTAGCTGACCGCCTCGCCGTCCACCGAGCAGGTGCGCTGGTACTTGATCCGGCCCCCGTCGGTGCGGTGCACCTGGTGGAAGCGGATGTCCTTCTCCTCGGTCGCCGAGTAGAGCTTGACGGCGATCGACACCAGACCGAATGAGACAGCGCCCTTCCAGATCGCTCGCATGTCCTCAGAATGGCATCACTGGGACGCCTGCGTAAGGTGATTGCTTCTGCCTATGGTGATCGGGTGGCCGGATCACCGCTCACCCCGATGCTCGCGACCGCGGGCGGGTTGCCGGTGGGCCCGGACTGGAGTTTCGAGTTCAAGTGGGACGGCGTCCGCGTCCTGGCGCTCTTCGGCGACGGTCCGCCCGCCCTCTACGCCCGGTCCGGCGCGCTGGTCACCGCCGCCTATCCGGAGATCGCCGACCTGCACCTGCCGGAGGGCACTCTCCTCGACGGCGAGATGGTCGTCCTCGACGCCGCCGGGCGGCCCTCGTTCACCGCGCTGGCCGAGCGGATGCACGTCCGCGACAAGAACAAGGCGGCGCGGCTGGCGGCCACCCTCCCGGTCACCTACCTGATCTTCGACCTGCTCTACCTCGACGGCATGGACTACACCGGCCTGCCCTACCTGGCCCGGCGCGAGCGCCTGGAGGAACTCGACCTGGCCGGCTCGCACTGGATGGTGCCGCCGTCGTTCGGCGACGGGCCGGCCACCGAGGCCGCCGCCCGGGAGAACCGGCTCGAAGGGGTGATGGCCAAGCGTTCCGACTCGGTCTACCTGCCCGGACTCCGCTCGACGGACTGGGTGAAGGTCAAGTTCGACCAGACCGGCGACTACGTCATCGGCGGCTGGCGGCCCGGCGCGCGCAAACTCGGTGGCCTCCTGATCGGGGTGCCGACCGCGGACGGCCTGGCCTTCCGGGGCCGGGTCGGCGGCGGCATCGGCGCGGCCGCCGAGCGCGACCTCCTCTCGCGGCTGACGCCGCTCGCCACTCCGGATTCGCCGTTCGCTCCCGGCGCGGTGCCGCGCGAGGATTCCAAGGGAGCACATTGGGTACGCCCGGAGTTGGTCGCCGAGGTCCGCTACGGCAACCAGACCCCCGACCGTCGTCTGCGTTTCCCCCGCTTCCTGCGGCTACGTGACGACAAGAAGCCATCGGAGTGTGCCGACGATGCCCCGTGACCGGATCCCGGTGACCATCGAGGGCCGTGACCTCGAGCTCTCCAACCTGGACAAGGTCATGTATCCGGCGGCCGGATTCACCAAGGGCGAGGTGATCGACTACTACACACGGATCGCGCCGGTCCTGCTGCCGCACCTGCGGGATCGGGTGGTCACCCGGATCCGCTACCCCAACGGTGTCGACGAGGCGCATTTCTTCGAGAAGAACAAACCCGGGGGTACGCCCGACTGGGTCCGCCTCGAGACGCTGCCGGTGCCCGGTTCCACCAAGAGTCGGGAGACCATCGACTTCGTGGTCGTCGACGAGCTGGCCACCCTGGTCTGGCTGGCCAACCTGGCGGCGATCGAGCTGCACACCCCGCAGTGGCGGGTCGGCGTCGACCCGGACCTGCTGGTCGTCGATCTGGACCCGGGCGCACCGGCCGGTCTGCGCGAGTGCTGCGCGGTGGCGGTGTTGATGCGGGACCGACTGGCCGCCTCCGGGATCGCCGCCCACCCGAAGACCTCGGGGAAGAAGGGCATGCAGCTGTGCTGTCCGATCTCGGGCACGCAGTCCGCGGACGTCGTCGCGGCCTTCGCCCACACGGTCGCCGAGGAGCTCGCCGTGATGGTGCCCGGCTCGATCACCGCGAAGATGGCCAAACAGCTCCGGCCGGGAAAGGTCTTCATCGACTGGAGTCAGAACGTCGCGGCCAAGACCACGGTCACGCCGTATTCGCTGCGCGCGGGCTCGTCGCCGACCGCCTCGACCCCGCTCACCTGGGACGAGGTCGTGGCCATGGCCACCGGCGAGATGCCGGCCCGTCAGTTCGGCCCGGCCGAGGTCCTGGACCGGGTCGCCGCCCATGGCGATCTGCTCGCCGATCTACTCCGAGGGGGGCCGGTGGTTCCCGAATAGCGTGCGGAGGTATATAACTGTTCTAGAACTCAGTTCTAGAACAGTGGAGGTGTGTCATGACCGAGATCGCGCTGCCGCGACCGGCCGCCAGTGTCATGAGCGACCCCGGCTCGATCGGCCGGTTCGGGGAGTACGGCGGGCGCTACGTGCCCGAGTCGCTGATTCCGGCGTGTGCCGCGCTGGAGGAGGCGTTCCGTGACGCCTGGGCCGACCCGCGGTTCCGGCGTGACCTCGATCGGCTGCTCGCCGTGCACGCCGGACGACCCACCGCCCTCACTCCGGCCTGGAGGCTGTCCGCGGAGCTGGGTGTGAACGTGCTGCTCAAGCGCGAAGACCTGGCGCACACCGGCTCCCACAAGATCAACAATGTGCTGGGGCAGGCGCTGCTCGCCAAACGGATGGGCAAGACCCGTCTCCTCGCCGAGACCGGCGCCGGACAGCACGGGGTCGCCACCGCCACCGCCGCCGCACTCCTCGGCCTGGAGGCCACCGTCTACATGGGTGAGGTCGACATCGAGCGGCAGGCCCTCAACGTGTTCCGGATGAAGATGCTCGGCGCCGAGGTCATCCCGGTCACCAGCGGCACCCGCACTCTCAAGGACTCCACGAGTGAGGCGCTCCGGCAGTGGGTCACCTGTGTGGACGAGGCCCACTACTGCCTCGGCTCGGTGATGGGCCCACACCCGTACCCATGGATGGTCCGGGAATTTCAGCGCGTCATCGGGGACGAGGCCCGGCAACAGTGCGCGGCCGAACTCAGCATCGGGGTGCCCGACTACGTGGTCGCCTGTGTCGGCGGCGGATCCAACGCGGCGGGTACGTTCGCCGGTTTCGTCGACACCCCGGCCCGGCTCGTCGGAGTCGAGGCCGAAGGTGGGGCGGCGATCGCGTTCGGGCAGGTCGGTGTGCTCCACGGGTTCCGGTCCTACCTGATGCAGGACGAGAACGGGCAGGTCACCGAGGCGCACTCGATCGCGGCCGGGCTCGACTACCCGGGCATCGGACCGGAGCACGCCCATCTCAAGGACAGCGGGCGGGCGCGGTATGTCACGGTTCGCGACGAGGAGATCGTCCCGGCTGTGCACCGGCTGGCCCGTACCGAAGGAATTCTTCCCGCTCTGGAATCCGCCCACGCCATCGCCTGGGTGATCCGGGCCGCCGAATCCGGCGAACTGCCGCCGTGGTCGACGGTGCTGGTGACGCTCTCCGGGCGGGGCGACAAGGACATGGCGACCCTGATGGCGGCGTCATGACCACCCTGCCGCGCACCGGCCGCCCGCTGCTGGTGCCCTACGTGACCGGCGGCATCCGCCCGGACTGGATCGACTACCTGCACGAATACGCCCGCAACGGCGCCGACGCCATCGAGATCGGATTGCCGTTCTCCGACCCGATCCTGGACGGACCGACCATTCAGGAGGCATCCGACGTCGCCCTGCGTCGTGGTGTGACGGTCCGGAGCATCCTCGACGACGTCACCGCGATCGACGTCGGTGTGCCACTGATCGCGATGACCTACTACAACCTCGTGGTGCATCGGGACGCCTCGACGTTCTGCCGTGACCTGGCCGCCGCCGGGATCGGTGGGCTGATCGTCCCGGACGTGCCGGTCGACGAGTCCGCCGGGCTCGCCGCCGCGGCAGCCTCGGCCGGGATCGACCTGACCCTGCTGGCGGCCCCGACCACACCCGCCGCCCGGCTCGCCGAGATCGCGGCGGCGTCCCGCGGGTTCGTCTACGCGGTCTCGACGATGGGCACCACCGGCTCGACCTTCTCCGCCTCGGGTGGGCGGCTGGCCGCCGAACTGCGGACACTCACCGACCTGCCGGTGCTGCTCGCCTTCGGGATCGCCAGTCACTCCGAGGCGGTGACCGCGGTGCGGTCGGCCGACGGTGTGGTGATCGGAGCCGCGCTGATGCGACGCATCCTCGACGGTGGCACTCCCGCGGAGCTCGGTGCGGTGCTGGCCGGGTTCCGCCGGGCACTCGACGAGGATGGGCCACACTGTGTTCCGTGAAAATTCCCGCATACCGGCGCATCGCCACCGACCTCGCCGACCGGATCCGGGCCGGGGAGTACCGACCGGGTGACGCGTTGCCGGCCCAGCGGGAGCTCAGCGCCAGTTACGGGGTCACGCTGATGACGCTGCGGCAGGCGTTGCAGGAGTTGCGCGACGAGGGTCTGATCGTTCAGCAGGCCGGGCGGGGGACCTTCGTCGCGCCGGTGCAGGCCGCCTACCGGGTCGACACACTGCGCAGCTTCGTCGAGGACCTGCGCGAACAGGGCCGCCGGGTGACCACCGAGGTGGTGTCGGCCGCCCTGGACGACGGCCTTCGTCTGGAGCGGGTCCGTCTGCTCGACGATCAGCCGGTGATCCACCAGACGTCGTCGGTACCCGCACCCTGGGCCGCCGCGATCGCCGGTGAGGACTTCCGGCGGGTGTCGCTCTATGTGGCGCTGGCCGAGGCCGGAGTGACCATCGTGCGGGCCTCGGAGCGGATCGTGCCCGGGCTGCTGACCGAGCCGGTCGCCGGGCATCTGCGGCGGCCGGCCGGGGAGGCCGTCTTCGTCAGCGAACGCACCACCTACGCCATGGACGAGCAGGTGGTGGTCGTCGACCGGGCGGTGATCCTCGGCGATCTGATGGAGATCCGCGCCGAGCGGGCCGCCACCCGACTGTCTCTACAGTGGAGATCAACCTAGACGAGTAAGTCCTAACTCATAGGGCTTGGTGAGGCCCGGGAGAGGGCTGTACGGGTGACCAGCGCCGAGTTGGGCACGTGACCGTAGTAAAGGGTGAAGGGTGTCAATGATCTGTTTGTGACGACAGACATCAACACCTTCTCACCGCACCCTACGTGAAGATCGATGACTGGCTCGGCAAGCCCTGCCGGGCCGGTCGGCCACCGAAGCTGTCCGACGCCGAACTGATCACCATGGCCGTCGCCCAAGCCCTGCTCGGGATCCGGTCCGAAGCCCGCTGGCTGCGGTTTCTTCCCCGCCACCTGCCCGGTGCGTTCCCGTATCTGCCTGGGCAGTCCGGCTACAACAAGCGGCTGCGTGCCGCGTTGCCGTTGCTGAAGAAAGGCCATCCAGGTGGTCGCTGCGGACACCGACCTGTGGTTCGACGACGTCTGGGTCACCGATTCCACACCGGTCGAGTGCGGCCGATCCAGGCCGACGGTGAAGCGTTCCGGCCTGGACGGCTGGGCGGTCTACGGCTAATGCTCGTCACATTCCCGGTTCTTCTGGGGCCTGCGGCCGCACCTGGTCTGCACACCGTCCGGGCTACCGATCGCCTGGGCTCTGGCCGACGCCAAAGCCGACGAACGTCAGGTCCTGGCCGCGGTGCTGGAAGAGAACCCCGGTCTCCTCGCCGCCCGGCCCGGACAGCTGATCATCGCCGGCAAAGGCTACGTCTCGGCCGAACTCGACCGGTGGCTCGCCGAACGCGGGGCACGGCTGCCACGGCCGTCCTACCGCAACCGGACCCCACGTCCTGGCGAGCACCTGCTCAAACCCGTACGCCAGTTGATCGAGTCGGTCAACGACACCCTGAAAGGGCAACTCGACATCGAACTGCACGGCGGCCGCGGCATCGAAGGCGTCGGCGCCCGTATCGCCCAGCGCCTGCTCGCCATGACCGCCGCGATCTGGCACAACCGCGCCACCGGACAGCCCGTGACCAGGTCATTGATCGCCTATGACCACTGGCCTGGGTTAAGACTTACTCGTCTAGGTCCGGCACAGCCGGGCGGCGGCCTCGCCCAGCCGGCGAGGAAGGCGTCGATCGTGACCCGGTTCCGTGCCCGGCGATGTTCACGCCGGGCACGTCACTCAGTCGATCTTGGGGAGGGGTGGGCCGAGAACGTCGTCGGCGTCGATGATCTTGTAGGCGTACCCCTGCTCGGCCAGGAATCTCTGACGATGCGCCGCATACTCGGTGTCGATCGTGTCGCGGGAGACCACCGTGTAGAAGTGCGCCTGCCGCCCGTCGCCCTTCGGCCGCAGCACCCGGCCCAGACGCTGCGCCTCCTCCTGCCGCGAACCGAACGTGCCGGATACCTGGATCGCCACCGCCGCCTCCGGCAGGTCGATCGAGAAGTTGCCGACCTTCGACAGCACCAGCGTCCGCAGTGAACCGTCGCGGAACGCGTCGAACAGGCGCTCCCGTTCCTTGTTCGTCGTCGAACCCTGCACGATCGGCGCGTCCAGGAACTCGCCCAGCTCGTGCAACTGGTCCAGGAAGCCGCCGATCACCAGCACCTGCTCACCCGGATGGCGCTCCACCAGGGCCTTCACCACGGGCAGCTTGGTACGTGCGGTGGCCGCCACCCGATAGCGTTCCTCGGCCTCGGTCACCGCGTACGACATCCGCTCCGCATCGGTCAGGGTGACCCGGACCTCGACGCACTCGGCCGGCGCGATCCAGCCCTGGGCCTCGATGTCCTTCCACGGGGCGTCGTAGCGTTTCGGCCCGATCAGCGAGAAGACGTCACCCTCCCGGCCGTCCTCCCGGACCAGCGTCGCGGTCAGACCGAGCCGGCGGCGGGCCTGCAGATCCGCGGTGAACCGGAAGATCGGCGCCGGCAGCAGGTGCACCTCGTCGTAGATGACCAGACCCCAGTCGCGGGCGCCGAACAGATCCAGATGCGTGAACGTGCCACCGCGCCGCGACGTCAGCACCTGGTACGTCGCGATGGTGACCGGGCGGATCTCCTTGCGCTCGCCGCTGTACTCACCGATCTCGTCCTCGGTCAGCGTGGTCCGGGCCAGCAACTCCCGTTTCCACTGCCGGCCGGCGACCGTGTTGGTGACCAGGATCAACGTGGTCGCCTTGGCGGTCGCCATCGCCGCCGCACCGACCAGCGTCTTACCCGCCCCGCAGGGCAGCACGACGACCCCGGAGCCACCCGCCCAAAACCCGTCAACGGCCTCTTGCTGGTACGACCGGAGCGTCCACCCGTCCTCAGCGAGGCCGATCTCGTGCGCCTCACCGTCGACATACCCGGCCAGGTCCTCGGCGGGCCAGCCCAGCTTGAGCAGTGCCTGCTTGAGCCGGCCGCGCTCCGAGCCGTGCACCGCGATGGTCTCGTCGTCGAGGCGGGCGCCGAGCATGCCGGCCAGCTTCTTCGACTTCGCCACCTCGATCAGCACGATCTTGTCGAGGCCGCGCAGGACCAGCCCGTGCACCGGATCGTTCAGCAGCTGCAGCCGCCCGTACCGGTCCATCGTCTCGGCGACGTCCACCAGCAGCGCGTGCGGCACCGGATAACGAGAGAATTTGATCAGCGCATCGACCACGCTCTCCGCGTCGTGGCCGGCGGCCCGAGAGTTCCACAACCCGAGCGGCGTCAGCCGGTAGGTGTGCACATGCTCCGGTGACCGCTCCAGCTCAGCGAACGGCGCGATCGCCATCCGACAGGCCTGGGCATCCGGGTGATCCACCTCCAGGAGCAGAGTCTTGTCCGACTGCACGATCAGTGGTCCGCCACTCACGCGTACACCCTCCGAAGGCCGAAAAAGACGACCCTCAAGTGTGCCACGAAATTCGTATACAACCTTTCGCCCCGCTCGCGCGTCGGTACTTACGGCCGGGTCGTGCGCTGTGAATCGGGGGCGCACGACCCGGCAATAGCCCTACCGCTCGGTCAGCAAGCCGATCAGCTCGTCCGGATCGTCGAACGCGGCTCGTTCGGCCGCGGTGAGGGGCGCTTGTCGAATGAGCGCGTCAGCGATCAGCTTCGCCTGTTGCTCGTCGACCCCGCGATGCACCAGAAGACGCACAGCGTCGTCGTGTGCGCCCTGCAAGCGGCCTTCGATAAGGCCTTCGGCGTGGCCCTCGGCGTGGAGCTCATCCGCCCACGTCAGCTCGCTGTTGTTGTCGATGGTCATGCCGGCCTCCCTCAAGGCTCCCTTGATATCTTCTCGTTTCATCACGATGGCGGCAAAGGCCAGCGTGATCCGGGTGAGGTCCCGAGAGAGGGACTTCGAGTCGACCGATGATGCGGTTCGCAGGATCTGTATGAGTCGTGCCTCCCGCTCCTTGCGGTCGAGGGTGCCGGCCAACATCGCCCACGGAGCCGTCAGCGGTTGGGCGAGTGCTCTCGCTGGATCGAGGTCACGGACATAGTGGGTCTCGAAGGCGAAGACGAGATCGGGTGGCTCGTCGATCCGGCTGGGCGATCTGCCCTCTCCCAGAACGATGACGTGCTGCTGAATGCGCTTGCCGGCGCAGGCGGGTTCGACCCGGAGCAGGCCTCGATAGATGAGCATCCGGTCCGCCATGCTGGGATCGGCCCGGCGCTGAAACTCGAGATGAAGTACCTGATTGTCTCCGGACAGCACCAGATCGGCGTTTCGCCGGTCGGCGTGGATCTGCGCGAGATTGAGTTCGGTGGCTCCGACCTTGGCTTCGACCGGCACAGCGATCCCGAAGACCTCTCCGAACAGGTCAGGATCGGCGTTGACGAGGCGTTTGGTGACCACGTCGTATTGATTTGCTGCAGGCGCGATGGCACTGCCCTCCCCATGGTTAGCGAGCGACTAGCTGAACAGGGCCTATAGGCTCTGTTCAGCTAGTCGCAAGCTAGCTAGGTCAGGGACTACTCTTCGGTCACCGCCGCGGTGATCCGGTGCAGGGCGAAGGTGTGCAGGCTCTCGCCTCGTTCGTCTTCGGCCCGTAGGTAGCCGGCCGACAGGGAGACCGGGCGGACCAGGCGGGACAGGGTGGCGCCGTGCGAGTCGACGTAACCGACCCAGACGCGGGCCTTGTCCCGGACCGCCTGCTGTAGCACCGCCATCGCCTGGGTGTGCTGCTGCACCGCGGTCAGGCCGGGAATCGCCTGGCCGTGCGCCGCCCGGACGGTCACCGGAGCACGCCGCGCGGCCCGGGTGGCGATGTCGCCGCGACGAAGCTGCTCGACCACGCCGGCCAGGCGGGGACCGGTCAGGACCGGGCTGGACGGTTCGGCGATCCGCGGCGTACGCGTCGGCGCCCGTCGAACCTTCGGCCTGGTCAGCACCGTGGTACCGCCGCCGTCCTCGGCGACCGGTGCGTATCCGTTCTCGCGCAGCGCCCCGAGCAGTCTCGCCACCGGGCGCGGGCTGACCAGCACGGTCGGCGCGATCCGCCGCAGGTCGAGGGTGCCGAGGCGCCGGTCGGCGACCACCTCGGCCAGCAGTGCCTCGTCATCGCTGCGCAGGTAGGAGCCCGCCGAGCCGCTGCGCAGACCGCCGTGCCGCCGTGCGGCGTCGTCGATCAGGTAGGTCAGCGTCTGCGGGACCGGGGTGCGGGACCGTCGGCGGAACAGTGCGTGCAGGTCGGCGGCCTGGTAGCCGACGTCCAGGGCGCGCCGCACGCTGGCCGGGGTGACCCGGAAGACGCTGGCACCACCGGCCGACTCGGGCTCGGCGAGCACGTCGAGTTCGGTGGCGAGGTCCGGTTCGGGTGGGCCGGGCACGATCACCGTCAGGTCGGCCTGCACCAGGATGTGGTCGACGGGCGCGGGCAGCAGCTGGTCGAGGGCGCGCACGGCGTCGGCGTGGGCGTCCTCCGGATGCACCCCGAGCGGGTCACCGTCGTCCGGGCCGTTGTCGGTCAAGAGCAGGCGGGCGTACGACGTGAGCGCCCCCAGCCCGGTGATCCCGAGGAGGGCCGCCCCCGCGTACGCGTCCCGATGTGCCGTCTCCCGGCCGCGGGCCCGCCGTGGCGCCTGCCAGGCGAGCAGCTCCAGCAGGGCGTCGGGCGCGGGCGCGGCACCCGGGTCGAGTTCGGCGAGGGCGACGAGCGCCTCCCGGCGGGCCTGTGGCGCGCCGGCTCGTTCGGCGTCGGGGGCGAGGGCGTTGATCGGCCGATCCCGTTCGTCGCGGCGGCCGATGAGTCCGGGCTGCCTGGTCATGGTGAGCCAGGCCCGGGCCAGGGCGGCCCAGCGGTGTGCGATTCCGGCGGCGCGCCACAGGTCGTACGCCGCGGTGGGAAGGAAGTTGTCCTGGTTCTGCCCGTTCTCGGACTCGCCGAGCAGGCCGGCCGCGTAGGTGATCTCGACGAGCAGCGCGGCGCCCGCCTCGTCGACGCCGGCCGCCTTGGCGACGCGTTTGAGGTCGCGGACGCCGAGCCCGCCGGCACGCAGCACCGGCGCCGGTTCGGTGGCGAGGGACTCCAGGATCGCCTCGGTGGCCCGAACCGCCTCCATCGTCTGTCCGGCGCCGGCCGAGTCGGCGGCCTGCGGGGTGCGGGCCGGGCCGTCGGGGGTGGGCGCGGTCGGGCGCAGCACGCCGAGCGGGCCGGTGTCGCGGCGCAGCAGCATGCCGATCTCGCGGGGCAGTTCGACGAGCTCACCGTCCGGGCGTGGGGCCCGGCCCGCCTCCGAGACCGGGACCAGCACGTGCTGGTCTACGAGCCAGCGGACCGGTTCGGCGACGGCGTCGCGGGTGAGTGCCCCGATCGGCGGCCCGGCGGCGAGCCGGTCGAGGACCGCGCGGGCACCCGGCGGGGCGGCGAGCACGGTGCGGCGGAGCTTGGCGCGGTCGGCGACGAGGGCGGCGGCCCGCGGGTCGAGGAAGTCGGCGGGGCGACCGAGTCCGGCCGGGTACGGCGAGGTGACCTCGTCGACGGCGCCGACCACCTGGAGCCCGTCCTCCGGCCCGTGCAGCAGGAACCGGATGCGGAGCCGGTCGATCGCAAGCCGGGCCTCGTCCTCCGGGATGCCGGTGGTCAGTTCGAGGATGGCGGCGACCGAGGTCAGTGCGGTGTCGGCGGCCCGGGTGAGGCGGGCCGCGTCGAGGATGACGAGGGTGAACTCGTCGAGGCCGTCCAGACAGCGGGCGACCGAGTTGCGGGACTGTGCGCGTACGGCGAGGGCCGAGATGTCAGCCGGCACCGGGATGACGAGATCAGGGCGCAGTTGTATGAGCGCGCCCAGAGCCTCGTCGGGCAGCGACCGGAGTTGATCGGCGAATGTGGTGGCCATCGTCTTCAACGCTAACGGTCATGGGACGATGGTGGTGGGTCCGGGCGTGGCCGGACCTCTATCTGAGGAGGACCGAAAGTGGCTAAGGCCAAGCTGCCGGGTACCCAGGTGTCGACGGGCGAGAATTCCGCCGGGCCGCGTGGCGTGGACATGAAGGGCCGGATGCACGTGTCCGAGCTGATCTCCGACCGGGCCGCCGCGCCGTCTCCTTTCGGTGACGACCAGACGTTCCCCCTTCCGGTGGAGAGCCTGACCTACCGGGCCACGCACGCTCAGGGTGACTGACACTCCGGCGGTCGGTTTCGACCTGGACATGACCCTGATCGACTCCCGTCCGGGCATCCGGGCGGCGTATCGGGAGCTCACCGCCCGGACCGGCGTCTTCGTCGACGCGGATCTCGCGGTGTCGCGGCTCGGCCCGCCACTACGTGCCGAGCTGCGGCACTGGTTCCCGGCGGACCAGGTCGAGGCGGCGGTCACCACCTATCGCGGGCTCTATCCGGAGTTCGCGATCACCCCCAGCGTGCCCACGCCCGGCGCGGTCGAGGCGCTCGAAGCGGTGCGGGCGGCGGGTCTGCGGGTCGTGGTGGTGACCTCGAAACTCGGCCGGCTGGCCGGCCTGCACCTCGATCACCTGGGCATGCGGGCCGACGAGCTGGCCGGTGACCTGTTCGCCGAGGGCAAGGCGTCCGCGCTGGTGGAGCACGGTGTGCGGTGGTATGTGGGTGATCACACAGCGGACATGGTGGCGGCCCGCACCGCGGGTGTGCCGGGTGTCGGTGTGACTACCGGCCCGTGCTCGGAGTCGGAGTTGCGGGCGGCCGGTGCTTCGTACATCTTGTCCGATCTGACCGTGTTCCCGGCGTTACTCAGTGAGATTGCAGTTGGGCCGGAGGCGTCGGCTAGATAGCCTTGGCGTGAGCGGTTGTGTCCATTGAGTGAAGTTGAGGTCAGCGGTGCCCACGGGTCGAGTGAAGTGGTACGACGCTACGAAGGGGTTCGGTTTCGTCACCAGTGATGAGGGCGGAGACGTTTTCCTTCCCAAGGGCGCGCTGCCGGCGGGGGTCACGGAGTTGAAAACCGGGCAGCGGATCGAGTTCGGCGTCGTCGACAGCCGGAAGGGCGCGCAGGCCATGGGTGTGAAGCTCCTGGACGCCCCGCCGTCCCTGGCCGAGTTGCGCCGCCGCCCGGCGGACGAGTTGGCCAGCATGATCGAAGACATGATCAAGGTCCTGGAGAGCTCGGTGCAGCCGTCGCTGCAGCGAGGTCGCTACCCGGACAAGAAGACCTCGCTGAAGATCGCGCAGCTGGTGCACGCGGTCGCCCGCGAGTTCGAGATCTAGGTTCAGCGAAGACAGGTATCACAGGAACGACGGCACAGCAGGCGTGAGACCCGCCGCCGCCGCGCGCCCGAGCAGGGCGTCGGCGGCGGCGAGTCCGTCTTTGCCCAGTTCCAGGGTGAATTCGTTGACGTAGAGCTCGATGTGCTGGCGGACCACCGCGGGCTCCATCTCCTGCGCGTTGGCGAGGATGAAGTCGTGGCTGGCGGACCGGTCGCGCCAGCCGTACCGCAGCGACTCGCGGATCCAGCCGGTCGCCTCGGCCGGGTCGACGGTGCCGCGTTTGGCCAGGATGGCGCCGAGCGGGATGGGCAGGCCGGTGTCGCTCTCCCACCACTCGCCGAGGTCGACCAGAGCGGTCAAACCGTACCGCTGGTAGGTGAACCGGGCCTCGTGGATGACCAGGCCGGCGTCGAAGCGGCCGTCGGCGACCCCGGGCATGATCTGGTGGAACGGGACCACCTCGATGCGGGCCGGTCGCTGGTCGGCAGCCCACAGGCGGAACAGAAGGTACGCCGTGGTGCGGTCACCGGGGACGGCGACCGTCGCGCCGTCGAGGTCGGTGCGGCCGTTGGTCAGCACGAGCGGTCCGCAGCCTCGGCCCAGCGCCCCTCCGCAGTGCAGCAGCTCGTAGTCGTCGAGCAGCCACGGCAGCGCCGCATAACTGACCTTGACCAGGTCGAACGTGCCGTCGAGGGCGGCCGTGTTGGTGACGTCGACGTCGGCGAAGGTCAGGTCGACCGGCGGGGCGCCGGGGATGAGACCGTGCACGAGCGCGTGGAAGACGAAGGTGTCGTTGGGGCACGGTGAGACAGCGAGAGAAAGCGCCACGGTCTCACGCTAGTCCGTCCCTCAGGGAAAATATTCACGTCTCCCTCTGGCCCTGAAGGTGTGATCCTTCCTACACTCCGCCTTGTTGGATCAAGTGATCGACCAAGGGGGTGCCGTGTGACTCGTAAGCTGGTCGCGGGCGTCTTGGTGCTCGGCCTCGTCGGTGGGCTGCCCACGCCTGCCAGCGCCGCGAGCTGGACGCCCGCCTATGACCTGGAGGGCGCTTGCGTCACCCTCCAGGCTTTCAACGGTTCGACCTCGATCGGCTATGTCTGGAAGGACTCGGTCGGGTACGGCTTCAAGAGCGCTGTCGCCAGTGCGGAGCCATTCCGGCTGGAGGCCACCCAGCTCGGCCGGTACACACTCCGCGACCAGGACGGCGCTCCGGCCTACCAGAGCGTGATGAACTGGGTGTGGGCCGGCTCCTCGTACGGCGACCGCGCCGACTGGACGGTCACCACCGACGGCAGCAGCTACAAGTTCGTCAGCACCGCGACCGGTCAGCAGGCCGGCTCCTACCTCGGTGGGCTCGGTGCCGGCAGCGCCACCTTCAAACTCGCCCCGGCCAGTGGCTGCGCCGCCAACCCGGACATCGCGACAGGCGTCAGCGGCACCCCGGCCCCCGGGGTCGACGCCAACGGCAAGCTGGTCGGCTGGATCGACGCGCACGCGCACATCACCGCCGGTGAGGCGTTCGGCGGGGCACTGCACTGCGGGGACGCGTACGCGCCGGGTGGTGTCACGGTCGCCCTCAAGGGCTGCGCCTCGCACGGCACTCTCGGCTGGGGTGCCCTGCTGGAAGCGATCATCGCCGGTACCGACCCGATCAACTCGGCCGAGGACGGCTGGCCCACCTTCGGCGACTGGCCGCAGTACGACACGCTGCTGCACGAGGCCTCCTACTTCCGCAGCCTGGAACGGACCTGGAAGTCCGGGCAGCGTGTGCTCAACGTGCTGCTGGTGGCCAACCGGGTGATCTGCGAGCTCACCCCCGAGCACACCTCCTGCAACGAGATGGACCAGATCCGAGCGCAAGCGCTCTATCTCCAGAAGATGCAGGACTATGTGGACGCCCGCAGCGGCGGTCCGGGTAAGGGCTGGTTCCGGCTGGCGAAGACCCCGGCCGAGGTACGCAGCATCGCCGCCCAGGGCAAACTCGCCGTCACGATCGGCGTGGAGAACTCCGAGATCTTCAACTGCCGGGAGATCAAGAACGTCCCGCAGTGCACCACCGCCGACATCGACGCCGGGCTGAACGAGCTGCAGAGCCTGGGAGTCAGCGGCCTCTACCCGGTGCACAAGTTCGACAACGCGTTCGGCGGCACCCGGTTCGACGAGGGGGTCACCGGCGCCGCGATCAACGTCGGCAACCTGATCTCCACCGGCCACTGGTGGCAGGCGACCAGCTGCACCGGCCCGTCCGACAACGAGCAGCCCCTGGTCAGCGACGACATCGCCAAACTCCTCGAACTCGGCGTCGGTCTGCCCGCCGGTACGGTTCTCCCGGTCTACCCGAGCGGCAAGATCTGCAACACCCGTGGACTGACCGACCTCGGCACGTACCTCATCAAAGCGATGATGAACCGCGGCATGATCATCCACATCGACCACATGGGTGTGAAGACCGCGTCAGCGGTCCTCGACCTGGCCGAGCAGGCGAAGTACCCGGGCGTCGCCTCCGTGCACACCTGGGCCGACCCGGCTCTGATCAACCGGACGCTCGGCGTCGGCGGCTTCGTCGCCAGCTACGCCTTCGCGGCCCACGACGACGGCCAGGGGACGCCGACCTTCCTGGACGAGTGGCGCACCCACCGGGCGCTCGCCAACGGCTCGAAGATCACCGGGTACGGCGTCGGCACCGACGTGAACGGTCTGGGCCCGCAGGCGGCACCCCGTCTGGACGCCGCGTCCAGCCCGCTCAAATACCCGTTCACCGCGACCAACGGCACCACGGTCGCCAAACAGGTCTACGGCACCCGCACCTTCAACCTCAACACCGACGGCGTCGCCCAGTACGGGCTCTACGCCGACTGGGTCACCGACCTGATCGACCAGGCCGGATCCGACGGCCCGCTGCTCAAGTCTCAACTGCTCAGCGGCGCCGAGGCGTACACGGTGATGTGGGAAAGGTCCCGTGCGTGACGCTTGTTGAAACACCGGTCCGCCGGTCATGGATGGTCGCTTACGCGCTCGCCATGATCGGCGTTGCCGCCGGTTGGTTCGGGCCGATCCAGATCCTGCTTCCCGAGCAGGCGGCCCACCTCGCCGGCGACGGCGGTAAAGAGGCGCTGCTCGCCCTGGTCACAGCCTGGGGCGCGGCAGCGTCCATGGTGGCCAATCCACTGTGGGGGATGCTGTCCGACCGCCTCGGCCGGCGCCGGCCGATCTTCGTGGCCGGCACCGCGATCGGTGTCGCCGGACTCGTCGTCCTCTCCGCGGCCGACACCACGCCACTGATGGTCACCGGCTGGATTCTGGTGCAGGTCGGCCTGAACGGCCCGATGGCCGCGCTGGCCGCGCTGATCGGCGACCGGGTGCCGGAGGGCCAGCGAGGCACGGTCGGCGCGCTCTTCGGCGTCGCCCAGATCATCGGCGTCATCCTCGGCACCGCGGTGGCGGTCGCCGCCGGTTCGACGACACTCGGTTACCTCGCGGTGGCCGTCGCCGTTCCCGCTCTCGGCGCCTGCCTGCTGATCATCAACCGGGAGCAGCCGCTCCGCGCCCCGGAGAAGCAGAAGTGGCACTGGCCGGGCGGGCAGTTCGCCTGGGCCTGGGTGATCCGCTTCCTGCTCAACCTGGTCAACGCCCTCGTCCTGGTCTACCTGCTCTACTACCTGTCGGACGAGGTGGGCGTCGACGACGCGGCCACCTGGGTGCTCATCGTGACCGTGGTGAACGTGCTGTTCGCCGGCGTCTTCGGCTTCGCCGGGGGAGTGTTCTCCGACCGCTGGGAGAAGCGGAAGGCCTTCGTCGCGGCCGGTGCGGTCATCCTCGCCGTCGGCACCACGCTGATGGCGTTCGTCCCGGTCGTGCCCGTGGTGCTGGTCGCATCGGTGCTGGTCGGCATCGGCTGGGGCGCCTACATCGCGGTCGACATGGCCGTGCTCACCCACGTACTCCCGGATCCCGACACCCGGGCCACCATGCTCGGCGTCGCCAACGTGGCCGGAACCCTGCCACAGATGCTCGCCCCGGTGCTGGCCGCGCCGATCGTCACCGCGCTCGGCGGCTACCGCACGCTCTACCTGGTCACCGCCGGTTTCGCACTGCTGGCGCTGGCTCTGCTACCCCGCCTCCGGGCGATCCACTGAAAGGAACCACCTTGTACCCCCAGTTCCCACCCGGATTCCGGTTCGGCATGTCCACCTCGGCCTACCAGATCGAGGGCGCGGCCGACGCGGGCGGCAAGGGCCCGAGCATCTGGGACACCTTCACCGCACAGGGCGGGACCGTTCGGAACGGCCAGGACGGCCGGGTGGCGATCGACCACTATCACCGGTACGAGGAGGACGTCGCGCTGATCGCGGCGGCCGGCGTGCAGGACTACCGGTTCTCCTTCTCCTGGCCCCGGGTGCTCGCCGGTGACCTCGACTTCTACGACCGGCTCGTGGACTCGCTGCTCGCCGCCGGGGTGCGGCCGGTGCCGACGCTCTACCACTGGGACCTGCCGCAGGAGTTCGAGGACGCCGGCGGCTGGATGAACCGGGACACCGCGCACCGACTCGCCGACTACGCCAGCACCCTCGTGCTGCGGCTCGGCGACCGGGTCCGGGACTGGATCACCATGAACGAGATGAACGTGCACACCCTTTACGGGTACGCGCTCGGCGATCACGCTCCGGCCCGCGGACTCGGACTCGGGGCGCTTCCCGCCGGACATCACCAGCTGCTCGCCCATGGGTTGGCGGTGCAGGTTCTCCGTACCCATGGAGCTCGCAGTGTGGGGATCGCCAACCAGCACTTCCCGGTGACGCCGGCCACCGACTCGCCGGAGGACGTCGCGTCCGCGACGCTCTTCTCCGACCTCACCAACTGGACCTTCTCCGACCCGATCCTGCTCGGCGACTACCCGAGTGAGCTGATCCGGGCCGGGGTCGGTGTGCCCGACGGGCAGCTCGACCGGGACCTCGAACTGATCAAGGCGCGGCTCGACTTCTACGGCGTCAACTACTACGAGCCGACGATGATCGAGGCGCCGCGAGCCGGGAAGGACTACAGCGGGGTACTGGAAGTGGACATTCCGGAGGGGATGCCGTTCTCGCCGGTGCCGGTCAAGAGCGACGAACGCACTGATTTCGGGTGGGCGATCGTGCCTTCCGGGCTAACTGAGATCCTGGTCACGCTCAAGGAGCGGTACCCGACGTTGCCGCCGGTGATCATCACCGAGAACGGGGCGTCGTTCCACGACGCCGCACCCGGGCCGGACGGCCGGGTCCACGACGAGCGGCGCATCGCTTACCTCGACGCTCACCTCTCCGCGGTGGTCTCCGCCATTTCCGCGGGGGTACGGGTGGACGGCTACTACGCCTGGTCGGCTCTCGACAACTTCGAGTGGGCAGCCGGGTACGACGAGCGATTCGGGCTCATCTACGTCGACTTCTCGGACTTGTCGCGCACGCCGAAGGATTCCTACTACTGGTACCGCGATCTGATCGCCGCTCAGGCGCGGAGCTGATCCACGAACTGGTTGGCGAGGCGGGACAGCCGGTCGGCGCGTCCCTCCTCGGCCCAACCGTCCACCAGGCTGAGCAGAGTACTGCCCTCGACCAGGATGATGAAGTCGTCGATCACCGCCTCGTCATCCACCCCGGCCCGCAACTCGCCCAGCTCCCGCGCCTCACGCAGGCAGTTGATCAGATGCACCCGGATCGCCCGATGTGAATCACGCCGCGACTCGGCCAGCCTCGGATGCGACAGTGCCGCCCCGGCGAACGCCACATTCACGTGCGCGTCCGCGGCCCGCTCCGAATCCAGCGGCAGCACCGCCTCCAAGGCCGCACGCAGACCGTCCAGCCCGAACAGGTCACCGCCTATCTCGAAGGCCCGCTCCACGATCCGGTCATAGATCGCCTTCTGCGCGGCCACCAGGATGTCGTCCTTGCCGCCCAGGAAATGCGCCAACACACTCAGCGAACAGCCCGCCTCGTCGGCTATCGCCCGGGTCGTGGTGCCCTCGACACCCCGCGCCCGAACCACACGCCAGGCGGCGGCCAGCAGCTCCGCCCGTCGCAGATCGTGGTCCACCAGCTTCGGCACGCGCACAGCTTAGCCACCGCCGAACCCCGGCCCGGCTGGACGCCGGTGCTGTCGTGGCGGGTGGGGGACGGCTCCCAGGGCCGGCCGGTGGTTCAGCCGACGGCCGGCTCGCGGGCGGTCAGGTGGCCCACGCGACGGGCCAGCGGGAGCGTCGCCACCACGGCGACCACCGGGATCAGGAACGCCCACTGCAGGCCGATCGGCTCGGACAGGGCACCCAGCAGCACCGCGCCGAGCAGTGCGCCGCCGTAGTTGAACAGGTTCACCTTGGCGATGACCTCGTCGCTGCTCTCCATCGCCGCCTCGCCGGCCGCGCTGAACGCCAGCGGCACCAGCACGCCGACACCGATGCCGGCGATCGCGAAACCGGTCACC
This sequence comes from Actinoplanes sichuanensis, assembly GCF_033097365.1. Lineage (NCBI taxonomy): Bacteria > Bacillati > Actinomycetota > Actinomycetes > Micromonosporales > Micromonosporaceae > Actinoplanes > Actinoplanes sichuanensis. The sequence goes on along the minus strand of NZ_AP028461.1, from coordinate 9,111,539 downwards.
GCGGCGCCGATCGCGGGCAGGGCCACCACCAGGCCACATCCGATCCCGCACACCAGCAGCGAGCCGATCGCGATCGGCGTCCGCCCGGCCCGCGGCACCAGATGATCGGCCACCAGGCGGCTGACCAGGACCGCGGCCTGATAGGCGGCGTAACCCAGCGGGGCCACCGAAGCGGCCGCCGCCAGCGAGTCCTGCAGGTAGACCGAACTCCACGTGCTGACCGCCGAGTCCACCAGGAACGCCGTGAAGATCAACATTCCACAGACGATCACGATCGGGCGTACGCTCCGCCCGCTCTCCGCGTGCGCGACACTGGATCGTCGTGTCCGGCCCGGCTCGAACAACCGCCAGCCGACCAGGCCGACCAGTACCGCGTACACCGCGGCCACGCCGACCGCCACGGCCGCGCCGGCGCCCGACTCCAGCGAACCCGACATGATCAGGGCGGCGGCGATGGCCGCGGCCGTGTAGGCGGCGAACAGTCGACTCATCACGCTGCGACCCAGCCGGGCCTGGACCAGGACGCCCTGCATGCTGAGTGACGCGTCGACCGCGCCGAGGCCGATCCCGTAGGCGAAGAGGATGACGGCGAAGACCGCGTTCGGTGTCCAGACGGTGGTTCCGGCCAGGCCCGCACCGGCCAGGAAGAGGCCCGACGCCAGGGCGTACCGGCTGCCCCAGCGGGCGGCCACCTGGTCGGCCAGGATCGACCCGCCGGCCGCCGCGACCACCACCAGGAGCAGGAGCGCGGACACGAACGTGTCATCGATGTGCTGTCGGTCCTTGAACGTCGGCAACGCGGTCACCACCGCGGCATAGCCCAGGCCCTGCGCGGCGTACCCGGCACCGATCAGCCGGGCCCGCGCGCCGGCCGACATGCCGCCCGCGCTCTCGTCGTCCATCGATGCCTCGTTTCGCTGTCAGCAGCACGTGGTCCCGATCACAGACCCGTCAGCGCAGCATGCCGTTCACGATCGCCGACAGCAACATTTTCCGTGTAAACGATTCGTCCAGGGCCGGAAGCGCCCAGCCAGTCCTCGCCCGGCCGTCGCCGAGGCGAAGGTCAGGGGACCGTGATCAAGGCCGGGGCGGCGGTGCGCAGGGCGGCGAAAGCGTCGCCCAGGCGCCAGGCGGCCCGGTCTCGGGGGCCGATCGGGTTGGAGACGGCACGGAGTTCGGCGAACGGGATGCCTGCTCCGGCCGCCGCGGCCGCTACGCCGTAACCCTCCATCGCTTCGGCGGCGGCCTGCGGGAAACGGGTGGCGAGGCGGTCGGCGGTCGCCGCGGTTCCGGTGACCGTGGCCAGCGTCAGGATGTCGCCGGACACCGCGTCGGGCAGGGCTTTCCGTAGGGCCTCGACCAGGTGCGGGTCGGCGTCGAGGACGCTGGTGCCGAAGCCGAGTTCCTCGATCGGCAGGAATCCGTCGGGGGACTCGGCGCCCAGGTCGGCGGCGATGCTGCGGGTGGCGATGACCAGGCTGCCGACGGGTGCGCGACCGGGGAAGCCGCCGGCGATCCCGGCGCTGACCACGGCACGGTAGGCGCGGCCGGCGAGCAGCCTTGCGGTTCCCGCGGCGGCGGCGGCCGGTCCGACCCCGACGGCCGCCACCACGACTGCGGCGGGGTCGAGGTCGGCCCGGACGGCATCGGCCTCAGCGTTCACCGCGGTCACGACCAACAGGGGGTACGCGCTCACATGTCCTCGTCTTTCGCGGGCTCGCCGTCCGGCCCGGCGGACGACGGCCGATACACGTGATACCCGGGTGGCGCGACCGGCGGCCCGGAATCCTCCCCGTCGCCGTGCCCACCGGCCCGGTCGCTGCCGCCCGACTCGCCACGAGCCCACTCCCGACCCCCGCCACCGGCCCCGCCCACGTCACGCGACCGTCCGCCGGTGCCGGGTCGGCCGCCGTCGTCCGGGCGACCATCACCGGCCCGGCTGCCGCCGGGCCCGCCGATGTCGTCGCCGGACCGGCGGGTGGTGCCGGTGACCCGGTCGACGGTTCCGGAGGTGCTCGCGGTGGGCCGGGTCCTGGTGGCCGTGCTCTTGCCCCTGCGCTGCCACCAGCGCTTGGCGTCGGGCTCGGGGTCGAGTCGCTGAGTGTCGCCGTCGCGGGACGACGTGTCGGCCGGGTGGCGCTGACCCGGAGCACCGCCGGAACGTGCGGTGCGATCGTCGCGGCGGCCGGTCCCATCGCCCGAAGCGGCGCGTTGCCGGTCCGAGCCGGCACCTGTGTGCGAGCCGGCGCGTCGCCGGTCCGAGTCGGCAGCTGTGTGCGAGCCGTCGCCACCGGCCGTCCAGGGGCCGTCGGACCAGGTCTCCTCGGCTTCCAGCCAGGCTTCCCGATCGACGTTGCGGCGGGTGCCGCGTAGGTCCGTGGTGTCGTCCGGGTTCGGGTTCGGCGTACCGCTGAGGTCGGTTGTCTCGTCCCGGTCCGCCGGGCCGGAGACGGGGGCGGTGGCCGTACCGCCGAGGGGGTCTTCGTCCGGGACCGGGACGTCGGGCCGGCCCGCCAACCTCTCGTTGTGCAGACGTGCCGCCGACCAGGCGGCTCGGGCCGCCGCGAGCACCGCGAGCAGTGCGGCGAAGGCTAGGCCGAGCCGTCCGTCGAAGGGGATCAGGCCGAGGCCGCCGCCGGCCACCCAGGCGAGCATCAGGGCCGTTTCGGAGTGGGCGAACGCGGTGGCGCGCTGACGTTCCGGGACACGTTCCTGGATGCTGGCGTCGACCGCGAGTTTGGCGATGCCGCTGAAGACCGCGGTGAGCAGGGCCAGCAGGGTGACCATCGCGAGGTTGTAGAAGATCGTGGTGAGCACCGCCACACCGGCGGTCACGATCAGGCCACTGGACTGCAGTGCCAGCGGCCGTCTGATGCGCAGACCGGTGCCGGCGGCGGTGGAGATGAACGTGCCGAGGGCCAGGGCGCCGCCGATCAGGCCGACCGCCACGTTGCGGCCGAGCTCGTTGCCGAGGATCTCGGTGGTCAGCTGGCCGCCCATGATCGCGAAGGTGAGGAAGAGCAGCAGGAAGCCGTAGAGCAGGCGCAGGCTGCTGCTGCCGATCAGGGTGGCGACGACCAGGCGGTTGGAGAGCGGACGGTCCGAGCCGCGGCCGATGCCGAGAACAGTGCGCCAGGCCCGGGGCATCGCCTCCGGCGGGTCCGAGTCGGCGCGTGGCGGCAGGCGCAGCGACACGACCATCCCGACCATGAAGATGACGGTGGCGACCCGCAGCGGCCACTGTGGCCCGAACTTGAAGGCGAGCAACCCGATCGGCGCGACCAGGGCCCCGGCGAACGTGCCGTAGACGCTGGCGCGTGCGCCCACCTGGGACAGTCCGATCCCGTCGGGTAGTAGGCGGGGTACGGCGGCGGAACGGGCCACACCGTACGCCCGGGAGAGCGCCAGCACCCCGAACGCCGCCGGGTAGAGGCCCCAGCCGAGCAGGTTGTCGGACATCACATAGGCGAGGAACGCCCGGCCCAGGAACGTGGTGGCCAGGGCGTAGCGGCGGCCGTGCCGGAAGTGGTCCAGCAACGGGCCGACGACCGGCGCCAGCAGCGCGAACGGCACCATCGTGATGAGCAGGTAGAGCGCCACCTTGCTGCGGGCCTCGCCGAGCGGGACGCTGAAGATGGTCCCGGCGAGTCCGATCGCGATGAGCGCGTCACCGGCACAGGAGACGGCGTGCAGGTCGAAGAGCCGGATCATGCCGATCTCGTTGGCCGCGCCCTTGGCACGGGCCAGGCCGACCCGGCGGGTGGCCCAGGCCCCGCCACGCACCGAGCCGCGCACCACCAGACGGCCCGCTTTGATGCCGGTGCCGACGATGCGTCCGAGCGCGGAGAACTGCGGCATGGGAACCATCCTGACTGATACGGGCGACCCTCGTCGCCTCTGACGCTCGGCTATCTGGGGAGTCGTTGCGGGTCACCCGGTTCGGTAGGCAACAATGGGCGGGTGACCTCCAGGACCACCTCCCGCGCCGCCCGACTCGACCAGGTCTGTGCCGATGCCGTCGGGGTGGCCCGTGGTGCCATCACCGAAGTGGACCCCACCGACATCGGCGAGCACCTCGAAGCGATCGCCGAAGGCGACCGTGTGGTTACCCACTTCTTCGAGAGTCATCTCGACGGTTACCGCGGCTGGCGGTGGGCCGTCACGGTGACCCGGGTGCCGCGCAGCCGCCACGTGACGGTCTGCGAGACCGTGCTGCTGCCCGGTCCGGATGCTCTGCTCGCCCCCGGCTGGGTGCCGTGGAACGAGCGGGTGCAGCCGGGCGACCTCGGCGTCGGCGACCTGATGCCGACGGCGCCCGACGACGACCGGCTCACCCCCGGTTATGTGCTGAGCGACGACGCCGCGGTCGAGGAGGTGTCGTGGGAGCTGGGTCTCGGCCGGTCCCGGGTGATGTCCCAGGAGGGCCGGATGGAGACGGCCCAGCGGTGGTATGACGGCGACTCCGGCCCGGAGGCGCCGATCTCGTCCGCCGCCCCGCGCAACGCCCGCTGCGGCACCTGCGGCTTCTACCTGCCGCTGGCCGGTTCGTTGCGGACCATGTTCGGTGTCTGCGGCAACCTCTACGCGCCCGACGACGGCCGGGCGGTCAGCGCCGACCACGGTTGCGGCGCGCACTCGGAGGCGCTGCTGAGCGCGGCCGAGCAGCCGGTCGACGAGCTGCCCACGGTCTACGACGACAGCGAGGTCGAGGCGGTGGCGGTCAGCCGTGGTCACGGCTCGGTCGAGTCGGGTGACCCGGCCGAGGATTACGGCCACAGCTAGGGCTTCTCCTCCACCACCTGGAAATCCGGGTGGGTCAGCGCCCGGCGTCGGGCGCGGCGCCGGTCGTGTAGCACCATCGTCAGCGTGCCCGGGATGCCCCACACCAGGCCCGCGACGCTGATCTGGACCCAGGACTGCGGCGCGTGGCCGAGCCAGGTGATCAGGGATGCGACGGCGAAGGCGGCGACACCGGCCAGCGCGAACGGGACCATGGGTGGGTCCAGCGGTTCGGGCCTCGGTTTCGTCCCGGTCACCACGGACAAAACCGGCAGGGGTTCGCCGGTTTGTGTGGCGGGAGACAGGTCACTCACTCCGACAGGGTACGACCATTACGGATCGCATCGGAGCAGCGCGTGAGAGTTGTAACATCACTTCGCTTTTGCGGATGTAGTTGCATCTGAAAGCATGCGCGCGTTCACCCCTGCGCCATCTTTCGGAAGGTCCCATGTCTGCTGATACCGAAGCGGCCTCCGCGTCCGGTTTCGACCGGTTCTTCGAGATAACCAAGCGCGGCTCGACGTTGAGCCGGGAGATCCGTGGCGGCTTCGTCACGTTCTTCACGATGGCCTACATCGTGGTCCTGAACCCCCTCATCCTGGCCGGCGGCGTCGACGCCGAGGGTCAGAAGCTCCCGATCACCGCTCTCGCCGCCGGTACCGCGCTGGTCGCCGGTGTGATCACGATCCTGATGGGCGTGGTGGGCCGCTTCCCGCTGGCCCTGGCCGCCGGTCTCGGTGTCAACGCGCTGGTGGCGTACGAGATCGCGCCCGAGATGACCTGGGCCGACGCGATGGGCCTGATCGTCATCGAGGGTGTGCTCATCCTGATCCTGGTGCTGACCGGTCTGCGGACGGCGGTCTTCAAGGCCGTTCCGACCCAGCTGAAGACCGCGATCGGCGTGGGCATCGGCCTGTTCCTGATGATCATCGGCCTGGTCGACGCCGGGTTCGTGCATCGCATCCCGGACGCCGCGGGCACCACCGTCCCGGTCGAACTCGGCCTCGGCGGCAAGCTGGTGACCTGGCCGACCTTCGTCTTCGTGATCGGCCTGCTGTTCACGCTGGTGCTGTTCGTCCGCAAGGTCAAGGGCGCCATCCTGATCGGCATCCTGGGCACCACGGTGCTGGCGATCATCGTGGAGGCGGTCGCGAACCTGGGCCCGGCCGTGATCAAGGCCGGTGGCTGGTCGCTGAACGTGCCGAAGCTGCCCGAGCAGATCATCGACACCCCGGACCTGTCGCTGCTCGGCAAGTTCAACGTGCTCGACTCGTGGAGCACGGCCGGCCCGCTGGTCGTGCTGATGTTCGTCTTCACGCTGCTGGTGACCGACTTCTTCGACACGATGGGCACGATGGTCGCGGTCGGACAGGAGGGTGAGCTGCTCGACGAGGAGGGCATGCCGCCGCGTACCAAGGAGATCCTGCTCGTCGACTCGGTCGCCGCGGTGGCCGGTGGCGCGGCGAGCGTCTCCAGCAACACGTCGTACGTGGAGAGTGCCTCAGGTGTCGGCGAAGGCGCCCGGACCGGTGTGGCCAGCCTCGTGACGGGCGCGTTGTTCCTGGTGGCGATGTTCTTCGCGCCGCTGGTGAAGGTGGTGCCGTTCGAGGCGGCGTCGACCGCGCTGGTCGTGGTCGGCTTCCTGATGATCACCACGGTTCGCCAGATCGACTGGTCGGACTACACCATCGCGGTGCCGGCGTTCCTCACCGTCACGTTGATGCCGTTCACGTACTCGATCTCCAACGGCATCGGCGCCGGAATCATCACGTACGTGGTCCTGAAGGCGTTCACCGGCAAGGCGCGCGAAATCCACCCGCTGATGTACGGCATCGCCGCGCTGTTCGTGCTGTACTTCGCCCGGGGTCCCCTGGAATCCTGGATCCTCTGAGGTTTCTCCAGCCGTCACCGGGTGCGCCAACGGCCCGGTGACGGCTGTCATATGGGTCAACAGATGTCGTTAGCCATGCTCATTAGCTAGGCTAAGGACCGTGACGGAGCGGGTGATGACGACGGAGCGCACGACAGCGGACACGCTGGCCAAAACGCTGCGGGACGCGATCATCCGGTTCAGCCGGCGAGTCCGGCAGGCCCGCCCGGTCGGTGACCTGACGTTCAGTCAGCTCTCCGCGCTGACCAGCCTCCAACTGGCCGGCGCGCTGACTCCGCGTGAGCTCGCCGACGTGGAACGGGTTCAGCCCCCGACGATGACCAAGATCGTGGGGAAGCTGGAGGAGCGCGGGCTCGTGGCGCGTACACCGCATCCGACCGACGGGCGCCAGGTGATCCTGGCCGCCACCGACGAGGGCCGGGCGGTCTACGCGTTGCACGAGCGGGCCCGCAACGAGTGGCTGGCCGCCGAGTTGGAGCGGCTCACTCCGGAGGAACGGGAAACCCTGGCGCAGGCCGCTGAGATCATGCAGCGAGTCGCCCGCGGCTGAGAAGCCCCTGGTCGTTCCGCTTCGTCACGTGTGTCTGACGCGTACGACGAATTAGGGGGCGGCTGCTCTGAACGCCATGTTCCGATCCCTACAGGTCAAGAACTACCGGCTCTTCACCGCCGGGCAGATGGTCAAGCTCATCGGCGTGTGGATGATGTTCACCGCCCAGGACTGGCTGGTACTCGAACTCTCCGACAACTCCCCGGGCGCCCTAGGTGTGGTGACCGCGCTCCAATTCGTACCGGTGATGCTCCTGACCCTCTGGAGTGGTCGCCTGGCCGACCGGTACGACAAGCGCAAGCTGCTGATCGCGGCGAACGCCGCCTTCGCGCTCTTCGCCATCGCCTTCGCGGTGCTGGTCGCGGCCGGGGTGGTCGAGCTCTGGCACGTGTTCGTCGCCGCGCTGTTCCTCGGCATCGCCAACGCCGTCGAGACCCCGGTCCGGCAGTCGTTCGTCTCCGAGCTCGTCGAGCTGCACCTGCTCCCGAACGCGCTGGCGCTCTCCGCGGCCACCTTCAACGTGGCCCGGATCAGCGGGCCGGCCCTGGCCGGGGTGCTGCTCGCGCTGCTCTCCACGCCGGGGGTGTTCCTGATCTCCACGGCGCTGGCGATCGCACCGGTCTTCACCTACCTGCGGATGCGTCCGGGCGACCTCTACCGGTCCGAGCGCAAGGCTCGCGGCAGCGCCCGGGTCATCGACGGCCTGCGGTACGTCGGAAGCCGTCACGATCTGCTGCTGCCGATCTGCATGATGGCCGTGATCGGCATGATCGGGTTCAACTTCCCGGTCACCCTGGCCGCCCTCGCGAAGATCGACTTCGGGGCTGGGCCGTCCACGTTCGGGCTGCTCACCACGTGTCTGGCGATCGGGTCGCTGGGTGGGGCGCTGGCCGGGACCAGGCGTCGGGCGCGCCCCGGGCCATACCTCGTGATCGGTGCCGCTCTCGCCTTCGGGGTCTTCGAGTTCGCGGTCGGGTTCGCGCCGAACTTCGTGACCGCCGCACTGCTGCTCGTGCCGACCGGCTTCTTCTCGATCTATCTCGCGCAGGGCTGCAACCACCGGGTGCAGATGGGTGTCGACGCCGAGTTCCGGGGACGGGTGATGTCGCTCTACGTGCTGGTCTTCCTCGGGACCACGCCGATCGGGGCGTCGCTGGCCGGCTGGTGGGGCGAGCGGTTCGGGGTGTCGTCGAGCATCTGGGCGGCCGGGCTGGTCAGTTTCGTGGCCGCGGTCGGCGCGCTGATCTGGCAGTTGCGGGTCAGCGGGGATCGGCTCCGGTTCTCGGTCCGCTCCCGGCCATGGGTGCGACTGGAAATCGCCCCGTCGTCGGAGGCCACCTCGTCGCCGGAAGCCACCTCGTCGTCGGAATCCGTCCCGCCGTCCGTTCTGTCCGGCCCAGAGTCGATGCGGCCCTCTCCTCGAGCGCATGCCGAACCGATGGCCCGGTCTGGTTCGGGCGTCGGCGTCTGAATCCGCACCTACCGTGATGTTGGCACGGCCGGCTCCACCGAACGGGTATTCCCGCCTGCCTGGTCAGCGCCTAGCGTCGAACCGTGGCGATCGCGCACATGGCTGTGCTGTCGGCGGCGCTGTCGGCGCTGCTCATCCTGCCGTGCGCCGCAACCATCATGATCACTGGCGGGACCGGGGATCTGCGCCGCCTGTTCACTCGCCGCGGTCGCAGCGAGTTGCGTGACGAGCATCACCGTGAGCGAGCATCCGGACGGCGGACGGTCCGGCGATACCGCCGCCGTGTCGACCGGGGTCCCCGCGGCCGCGACGACCGCGCCCACCGCCGCCTGGACCGCACGATGCGCGGGTGGGACCTCGCCTCACGCCTGGCGGCGCTGCGGATGCCACCGATCGAGCAGATCGCGTACGACCTGCGTCGCCTCGATCACCAGCGCCGCTCCGGGCCGCACGGGGAGGCCTACCGCGCGGCGGTGATGACCGCCTACGACGCCCGGTTGCGGCTGGCCTGCCGGTGCCTCGGTATCCGCGAGTTCCTGCACGGGCTGGAGGGCGTGGAGCTCGACTTCGAACGCGTCCGCGTCGAGACCCTCCTGGAGGCGGCCGGGCTGGCCGTGCGCCACGAGCCCGGTCCGGCGTTCTGACCCGCTCCGGCGATGAGCTGGTCCGCCGCGGCAGCCTTTGGTCTTGCGGTGGGCGGGCGTGGGCAGTGTGCGGGCGGGCGCGGCTGGTCACCGAGTCCAGCCCACCTCCAAAACACGCCTCGGATGGCCGCGCGTGGCGGGGTGGCGGTGAGCGGCGGCCTCAGCCCGGCGGTCGCGAATCGGCCGAGAGTGGGCAGCACCTCGCGTGGACAGCCACGGCAGGGATGGTTGTGGTTGTGGGGGACTACGGCGTACCAGATAGGGATTTTGACCAGATCGGCAGATAGTCGCCTTCGACGCTGTCGACCAGGGCGAATTCGGTCACCGGCCAGGAGGGGCCGGAGTAGCCGTCGAGGATGGCGGCCAGGCGGCGGTCGTGGCGGTAGGAGATCGTGAGATGCGGACGGAACGGGCGCGCATCGATCGGGAAGTCCGCGGCGGCCAGGGCGGTCCGGATGTCCTCGCGGAAGGCGGTCAGCTGTTCCAGTGAGCCGTGCACGCCGGCCCAGAGCACCGCTCCGAAGGTGCCCGAACCGGCCAGCCGCAGGTTGATCAGTCCGGGTAGTGGCACGTCGGCCAGGGCGGCTACGACGGACGGGACGTCAGGGCCCGGTACGTCGCCGAGGAAGGCCAGCGTGACGTGCCACTTCTCCGGGCGGCGGGCAGCCGAGGCCGGCAGATACCGACGCAGATGATCGACGGCCTCCTCGGCGGGGAAGACCGCGACGAAGAGCCGGCTCAGGAGGACTCGCGGGCCGCCGGGCCGCCGCCGAACAGCACGTCGTCCCAGCTGGGGAGCCGCTTGCGGGGCTTGTTGCTCTCCTCCACCTCGGGGCTCGCCTGGCTGTTGGCCTGGCCCACGGTGCGGCGCGGGCGCAGCACCGCGAGGGACGGCACGGCCGGCACCTCCTTGGGCAGGTCGGCGTCGTCATCGAAGGCCGAACCGGAACCGCCGCCGAGCAGGGCTGCGGCACCGCCGGCGACCGGTCGTCGGGCGGGTGACTCCAGGCTGCGGCCGGACGAACCCTCCAGCGGACGGTCCAGTGAGGCGAGCAGGGCGTCGCGGCTGGCCCGGATCGAGTCGCGGGTCGACCGTGCGGCGGCCGGGTCGGCGCTGGGCAGGCCGTGACCGCCACGGGTCGGCTCGGTGCTGCGGGCCGGGCCGGGCAGGCCGTGGCCGCCGCGCTCCGGAGCCGGCTCCTGACCGAGGATCTGGGTGGGCCGCTCGGCGCACAGATACTGCGCCATGTCGTCGTGCGGGGAGACCACCTGACGACCCTTGTCGAGGTCCCAGATGGCCTGCGCGGTGGCCTTGCCGGACGGCCAGGTGGCGACGATGCGCCAGGTGCCGTCGTCGCGGCGGAACGCATCCCACGAGATCTTCTCGGTGTCGATGCCGTGCTGCGCGAGCCGGCTGTCGACCACCTCGGCCAGCGGCTGACCGGAGTCGGACGTCTTCAGCCGAGTCCGGCGGGCGTGCTGCGCCAGCATGGCGCGCTCCTGCAGCACCGGGCCGGCGTAGCGGAGCACCCGGTCGACGGGCACACCCGCGATGCGGGCCACATCCTCCGCGGACTCGCCGGAGCGGATCCGGGCCTGGATGTCACGCGGCGACAGGCTGGGAGTGTTGGCGTCGGATGCGAGGACCGCGACCACGCTGCCGGGGGCCACAGGACCCTCGTGGAGCGCGCCCGAGATCCGGTCGTCGATGGGGAGAGCCAGGAGCCGGCCGACCTCATCGGCGAGCACCAGAGCCTGACCGTCCTCGGAAAGGGCGACGAAGCGTACCGGCCGCATGCGTTGCCTCCGTCCCGTCGCGTTGGCCTGGACATCCCGAGAGTCATCCACCCGGGCGCGTTTCGGAACACGGTACGCGCCTTGGTCACCCAATGGGGGTAAGCCACGCCGTCAAGATGCTGACCAGCGAAGATGATCTTCGTGGTGAAGACGGCGTGGCGCGTGAATCGGGCTAGCTGAGCCGTTCCACGACGTAATCGATGCAGGTGGTGAGAGCTGTCACATCGGACGGGTCGACTGTCGGGTAGAGCGCCACGCGCAGCTGGTTGCGGCCCAGTTTGCGGTACGGCTCGGTGTCGACGACGTCGTTGGCCCGCAGCACCTTGGCGATCTGTGCCGCGTCGATGCCCTCGGCGAAGTCGATGGTCGCGACGGCGGCCGACCGCAGCGCCGGGTCGGTGACGAACGGCTCGGCGAACGACGACCGGTCGGCCCAGCCGTAGATCGCCGCCGCGCTCTCCGCACTGCGCTTGACCGCCCAGGACAGGCCGCCCTGCGCGTTCATCCAGTCGACCTGCTCGGCGGCGAGGAAGACGGTGGCCAGCGCGGGCGTGTTGTAGGTCTGCTCCAGCCGGGACTGCTCGATGGCGGTCACCAGATCGAGGAACTGCGGAATGTACCGCTTCGTGGCCTTGATCTCGAACGCCCGCTCGATCGCGGCCGGCGACATCAGGGCCAGCCAGATCCCGCCGTCCGAGCCGAGCGCCTTCTGCGGCGCCAAGTAGTACACATCGGTCTCGCGGACGTCGACATCGAGGCTGCCGCCGCCCGACGTGGCATCGGTGAGCAGCAGCGCGCCCCGGTCGGCGCCCTCGACCCGCCGGACCGGGACCGCCACACCTGTCGAAGTCTCGTTCTGCACGGTGGCGTAGACGTCCACGCCGGCCTCGGCGGTCAGGTAGGCCGCCTGCCCGCCCGGCGCGCGGTGCACGGTCGGCTCGGCCAGGAACGGCGCGTCGGTGACGGCCTGCACGAACTTGGCGCCGAACTCGCCGAACTCGGCGAACTGCGCCTTCTCCCGGACCAGACCGAACGTGGCGACCTCCCAGAACGCGCTGGTGCCGCCGTTGGACAGGATCACCTCGTAGCCGTCCGGCATCGAGAAGAACTCGCCCAGGCCGCGACGCAGCCGGGCCACGTGGTCCTTCACCGTCGCCTGCCGGTGGGAGGTGCCCATGAACGTGCGGGACACCGCGGAGAGCGCCTCGACTCCCTCGGGACGAACCTTGCTCGGCCCGGAGCCGAACCGTCCGTCGACGGGTTTGATCGCGTCGGGAATCCGGATGTCAGTCACGGTCACACATTATGCGGGAGCTGATCCCAGCCCTCGACCTCCTGCGGCTTCCGCGGCTCCGGTCCCACATAGTGGAGACCGGGGCGCAGGATGCGGCCGAGCCTCTTCTGCTCCAGGATGTGCGCGCTCCAGCCGGCCACCCGGGCGCAGGTGAACATCGACGTGAACATGTGCGCCGGGACCTCGGCGAAGTCGAGCACCACGGCCGCCCAGAACTCCACGTTCGTCCACAGATGCTGATCCGGCTTGCGCTCGTGCAGCTCGGCCAGCGCGGCCCGCTCCAGTGCCTCGGCCACCTCGTACCGCGGGGCGCCCAGATCCTTAGCGATCTTGCGCAGCACCCGGGCCCGCGGATCCTCGGCCCGGTAGACCCGGTGGCCGAAACCCATCAGCCGCTCGCCGTTGTCCAGCGCGTCCTTCACGAACGCCTCGGCGTCACCGCTGCGCTCAACCGCTTCGATCATCTGGAGCACCCGGGTCGGTGCGCCACCGTGCAGCGGGCCGGAGAGCGCGCCGATGCCGGACGAGATGCAGGCCGCCGCGTCGGCCCCGGTGGAGGCGACGATCCGGGCGGTGAACGTGGACGCGTTCAGCCCGTGCTCGCAGGACGAGATGAAATACGCGTCGACGGCCTTGACGTGCCGCGGGTCCGGCTCACCGCGCCAGCGGCGCATGAACCGCTCCACGATGGTCTCGGCCTTGTCGATGTCCTTCTGCGGGACGGCCGGCAGACCCAGGCCGCGGGCCGCCTGCGCCACGAAGGAGAGCGCGGTCACCGACACCCGGGCCAGGTCACGGCGGGCCTGCTCGTCGCTGATGTCGAACATCTGGGACAGCCCCCAGTAGGGCGCCAGCATCGCGACCGCGGACTGCACGTCGACCCGGATGTCACCGGAGTGCACCGGCACCGGGAACGGCTCGGCGGGTGGCAGCCCCGGACCGAATCGGCCGTCCACCAGCAGGCCCCAGACGTTGCCGAACGAGACCTGCCCGATCAGATCCTCGATGTCGACGCCGCGATACCGCAGCGCGCCACCGTCCCGGTCGGGCTCGGCGATCTCGGTCTCGAACGCGATGACGCCCTCGAGCCCCGGCTTGAACTCGGTCACGGCACTCCCTGTGGAAACCGAACTGCGGTGGGTGATTCATATTGCCCGCCGGGTAACCGCACGGTCGACCCGTCGCGATTGTGCTCTCGATGACACCCATCCTGGTTCAACTGACGTTTCCGGGCGGGGGACTTACGGTCGTTTCCGCCCCCGGGGAGATCCCCGGAGGCGTCGAGCAGTCAGCGAAGGAGGCCGGCGTGGCCACCGAACCGCCGTCACCAGCCGGGATGCGTCGGGACTACACCGAGTGGCCGCCACTCGTCGAGGGCGGCCTGGCGACCACCTGGACCAGCCAATTCGCGGCGTGGTTCGCCGACGCGACGGCCTTCGGCCTGCCGGAACCCAATGCGATGATCGTGGCCACGGTGGGCGAGGGGGCTCGGCCGTCAGCGCGCACGGTCCTTCTCAAGGGGTACGCCGAGGACGGTTTCGTCTTTTTCACGAACTATGAGTCGCGGAAAGGTACGGAGTTGGCGCTTCACCCGTACGCGAGCCTGGTCTTTCCCTGGTTTCCGATGCAGCGCCAGGTGATCGTGACCGGGCCGGTCGAGCGGGTGAGCCGCGCGGAGACCGAGGAGTACTTCGGGTCCCGCCCGCGCGGGTCCCAGCTGGGCGCCTGGGCCAGTCCGCAGTCGCGGGTGCTGCCCGGCCCGGAAGCCCTCGACGAGGGGCTCGCCGCGGCCGCCGAGCGGTTCGGGGACGGGCCGGTGCCGGCGCCGCCGCACTGGGGCGGATTCCGGGTGCGGCCGGAGAACGTGGAGTTCTGGCAGGGGCGCAGCAGCCGGCTGCACGACCGGCTCCGATTCCGGCGCGACGGGCGGGACTGGGTCGTGGAGAGGCTCGCGCCTTGAGTCAACGCACCAGGGAACCCCGGTCCTGGATGATCGACACCCGTCCGCTGAGCGTGCCGACGTTCCGCCGGACGTGGATCGGGAACGGGGCCTCGTTCTTCGGGTTCCAGTTCACCGCGGTCGCGGTGCCGGTGCAGATGTTCGCCATCACGGGTTCGCCCACCTGGGTCGGGCTGCTCGGGGTCGCGGGTCTCGTACCCCTGCTGATCTTCGGGCTCTGGGGCGGCGCCGCCGCCGACGTGGTGGATCGCCGCAAGCTGCTGCTGGCCGGCTCGGTGATCACCTGGGTGACCACCGTGGCGCTGCTGGCGCAGGCGGTGGCCGGGGTGCGCAGCGCGCATCTGCTGCTGGCGCTGACCGCGATTCAGGCGGCCGGGTTCGCGGTCAGCTCGCCGGCCCGGCAGGCGATCGTCCCGCGGATCGTGCCGGAACCGCTGGTCCCGGCGGCGAACACGCTCAACTACACGGCCACCACGGCCGGTGGGGTGCTCGGCCCGCTCGCGGCCGGCGTGATCATGGGCGTCTGGTCGACGGGGGTCGGTGTCGAGGTGGCCTACGCGCTCGATGCCCTGCTGTTCACCGTGACGTTCTGGGCGACGTGGAAGCTTCCGGACATCCCGCCGGTGGTTCCGGATTCCGCCGAGGCGCCCGAGAAACCCGGCGTCGGCCTGCGTGGCATCGCGACCGGGTTGAAGTTCCTGGTCACCCAGCCGGTGCTGCTGCTGTCGTTCGCGGTCGACCTGGTCGCCATGGTGTTCGCCATGCCGCGAGCGCTGTTCCCGGCGGTCGCCCAGGAGCAGTTCGGCGGCGGCTCGGCGGTCGGCTGGCTGTACAGCGCCATCGCGATCGGCGCGATGATCGGCGGCCTCACCTCGGGCTGGATCGGCCGGGTCCGGCGCCAGGGGCTCGCCCTGATCGCCGCGGTGGTCGTCTGGGGGCTCGCGATCGGGCTGTCCGGCCTGGCGACGAGCCTGTGGCTGATGGTGCTGCTCCTGGCCCTGGCCGGAATGGCCGACCTGGTCAGCGCGGTCTACCGGCAGACGATCATGCAGACCTTCGCGCCCGACCACCTGCGCGGCCGGCTCCAGGGCGTGTTCACCGTGGTGGTCGCCGGCGGACCGCGCCTCGGCGACCTGCGTGCCGGCGCGACCGCCGACCTGACCAGCGTGACCACCTCGTGGGTGGGCGGTGGCCTGGTCGCCGCCGGACTGGCCGTGGTGCTCGGGCTCAGCTCGCCCGCACTCATCCGATACCGGCCCGAGCGGGACGAGGGAGACGACCGATAGTGTCCCGGGTATGAGCGCAGAGTCAGCCGCCCGGTCCGGCATTCAGTGGACGATCGAAGCGGACGGCCGCCGCGCCGTCCTGGTGGAGGTCGGCGGGACACTCCGGTCGTACTCCGTCGGCGGGGTCGAGATTCTGGACGGATTCGGTACGGACGAGATCTCCCCCGGATCGGCCGGCCAGATCCTCGCGCCCTGGCCCAACCGGATCCGGGACGGGCAGTACGAGTTCGAGGGGCAGGCCTACCAGCTCGCGCTCACCGAGCCGGCCAAGCGGACGGCCATCCACGGGCTGGTCAACTGGGCCCGGTGGCGGCTCGCCGAGCAGACCCCGGCCTCGGTCACCCTGGAGTACGAGCTGCCCGCGCAGGTCGGCTACCCGTGGTCGTTGCTGCTGCGCACCCGCTGGACGGTCTCGGCCGACGGGCTGCGGTGTGACCAGGAGGTGGTCAACACCTCGTCGGCCAACGCGCCCTGGGGTTACTCGGTCCACCCGTACTTCCGGCTGCCCGGTGTGTCGGTCGACGACACGGTGCTGCAGGTGTCGGCCAAGTCCCGGGTCCAGACCGACGCCCGCCTGCTCCCGATCGGCGCCACCAAGATCGCCGGTACCGAGTTCGACTTCTCCGAGCCGCGCCGGATCGGTGACCTGGTGATCGACACCGCCTTCGGCGACATCGACTTCGACGCCGACGGGATCACCACGCTCACTCTGGCCGACCCGGGTTCGGACCGGCGGATCGTGGTCTGGGCCGACGAGAAGTTCCGGTACTGGCAGGTGTTCACCGCCGACACGCTGCACGGCGAGCGGTTCCGCCGGTCGATCGCGGTCGAGCCGATGACCTGCCCGCCCGACGCCTACCGGACCGGCCGCGACCTCACCGTCCTCGAACCGGGTTCGACCTGGACCACGGCATGGGGCGTCCGGTACTGATGGAATTCGACGAGGTCGTCCGCCGCCGGCGGATGGTGCGCAGCTATGACCCGGATCGCCCGATCTCCCCGGAGCTGGTCGACAAGATCGTTCAGCACGGGCTGCGGGCGCCCTCGGCGGGATTCAGCCAGGGGTGGAGCTTCCTGGTCCTCACCGCCGCCCCGGACCGGGACCGGTACTGGACGTCGACCGCGGACGGCGACGGGCCGCCCGACGGCTGGCTGACCCGGATGCGGACGGCGCCGCTGATCATCGTGGCGCTGTCCAACAAATCGGCCTACCTCGACCGGTATGCCCAGGCGGACAAAGGCTGGACGGATCGGGACGAGGCTCGCTGGTCCGCGCCGTACTGGGACATCGACACCGGCTTCGCCGCCCTGCTCATGCACCTCACGGCGGTCAACGAGGAACTCGCGTCGTGCTTCTTCGGGCTGCCCGCGGTCCGGGTGCAGGCGTTCAAGGACGCGTTCGGGGTGCCCGAGGAGTTCCACCCGATCGGGGCACTCACTGTCGGGTACCCCGCACCCGACAAGAGGTCACCGTCACTGCGGCGTGGCCACCGACCGGTGGCCGATGTGGTGCATCATGGCCGGTGGGCTTCGTCTGGAGAGGCCTGACCGGCCCGCGGGTACGCTGGCTTACGGTTTTCACGGAAAGGGCGACCGTCGTGATCTTCAAAGCGGTCCGGGACGGAGCCCCGTACCCCGATCACCAGACCACGCTCAAGGAGTGGGCGGAGATTCCGCCGCGCCCGATCCGGCTCGCTGACCTGATCACCACCAAGCGTGAGCTCGCACTCGACAAGCTGCTCGCGGAGGACTCCACGTTCTACGGTGACCTGTTTCCGCACGTCGTGGAGTATCAGGGGCATCTCTACCTGGAGGATGGGCTGCACCGGGCGTTGCGGGCGGCCCTGCAGCAGCGTAACCAGATCCACGCGCGGGTCCTGGTCGTCGAGGACTGAGTCGGTCGCTCTTCTCGGTGCCTCACCTGGCCTCGACCTCGCTTCGTCCTGACCCGGTCTGACCTCGCCGGTGGCCGGCTCTTGGTAGCGCTTTGTGTGGTTTTGGATGGTTCAGCGCGGTGGGAGGCCGGTGAATGCTCTCCGGTCGCGAATTGTCGTACCCCCTCCGTACCGTTAGGGCATGGCCGAATCGCCCACCCCCGATCACCCCACCAGCGAGTACCCGGCCGTGCCCGATCGGCAGGCCGCTGTGGAGACCAGCCCCGAGCCTCCCACCAGCCAACTTCCGGCGGCCACCGACCGACCGGAGCCCGCACCCCGCCCGAGCGGTTTCGCGCGGCTGCTGATCTTCGTCGGTTTCGTCTTCGCGCTGATCGTCGCCTCCTGCCTCGGTCTGCGTGCGATGAACGTGTTGCCCACGTTCGACAACCCGTTCGCTGAGGAGACGACCGACCGCAGCCAGCCGGTCCTGCTCCAGTCCATGCGCGATCTTCAGCGTTACGTGGCGGCCGACGGCACGTTCCAGGTGATCGTCGACCTTCAGGAAAACCGTGACAACATCCCCGACTTCCTGATCAACCGACGGACGCTGTTCGTCGGCTCGGGCACCGTCGAGACCTACGTGGACTTCAGCGGCCTCTCCGGCGACGCGCTGAAGATCGACGAAGAGAAGAAGACGATCGAGCTGACACTGCCCGCCCCGCAGCAGTCGACCGCCGCGCTCGATATGGAGCGCAGCTACGTGGTGGCCGAGGAGCGCGGCCTGTTCAACCGGATCGGCGACGCGTTCCGCGACGATCCGAGCAAACAGCAGCAGGTCTACCAGCTGGCCCAGCAGCGGATCACCGAGGCGGCCCGAGCCAGCGAGCTGGACGAACGAGCCCGGGAGAATACTCAGCGAATGTTGGAGAGCCTTTTCGCCAGGCTCGGCTACACGACAGTGACGGTGTCCTTCGCCAGCCCATGATCACGGTGCCGGTCCGGAGGCGGTGGCGGTCTGGAGGCGGGCCGGTCTGGAGGCGGCGCGGGCCCAGAGGCGGTGGCGGTCTGGAGGCGGGCCGGTCTGGAGGCGGCGCGGGCCCAGAGGCGGTGGCGGTCTGGAGGCGGCGCGGGCCCGGAGACGGTGGCGGTCCAGAAACGGTGGCGGTCTGGAAGGGGACCGCTCCGGAACTGGGCCGTTCCGGCCGGTGGGGTCACGTTCATGAGCAGGTCCGGCTCTTGGGAGTTGTCTGAGTCCCTCAGCGGGGCCGGGTCCTGAAGTGCTCTGGGATCTTGAACGGGCAGGCTCCGGGGCCTGAGGCGGCTGTGCTCTCCACCGGACCGGGGCAGGATCTTGAAGCGGCTGCGCCGTCGACTGGTTCTTTGAGCGGGCCGCGCTCTTGAACGGGTCGGTTCGGGCCGCTGAGGTGGGCTGTGCTCTTGAAGGGCCGAGTCCGGGGTCTGAACGGGTCGCGCTCTTGAACGGGTCGCGCTCTTGAACGGGTCGCGCCCGGGCTAAACGGGGTCGGGCTCGGACTCCTGAGCCCAAAGGCGGGCCGCTCCCCAAGGCCTCGTTGCCCGGGGGAGCGGCCCGTCGTTTGGTTCCGGGCATCCCGTCACGGGGGCAGAGGACGGGATGCCCGGGGCTTCTGTGGCGCGGTACTTCACACCTGCCGGTTGCCGGCGGAATCTCGTCGGCTTGCAGCCAGCAGGAAGGCGCTCGGCCTCTCGCCCGGCGGGCAGCGCCTTCAGTCAGGCCGGGCTCGGCCAGGCGGGCGCCGGCCATTGAGGCCGGGCTCGGCCTGGCTCCTGCCGAAACAGGTGCGGTCGCCGGTGCCTGACTCCTGGTGGAGCGGGGCGCGATCACCGGGGCCCGGCTCCCGCCGGAACGGGCGCGGTTGCCGGTGCCTGGCTCCTGGTGGAGCGGGGCGCGGTCGCCGGGTCCTGGTTCCTGCGGGAAGGGCGCGATCACCGGGTCCTCGCTCCTGCCGGAACGGGGACGGTCACCGAGGGCCCGGATCTTGCCTGGCCTCGGTGACCGCCCGCCGACGGACTGGTGCCGGTGGGTGTCGGTCGCTCCTGCCCGCCGGAAATCAGGATCGGCTGGCCGGGTCGGGGTTACTCGCTAGGCATCAGGGCCCAGAGGATCAGGTAGATCAGGAACTGCGGGCCGGGCAGCAGACACGAGACGACGAACAGGAGTCGCACCGTCCCGGGGCTCATCCCGAAACGCTGGGCCAAGCCGGCGCAGACACCGGCGATCCGGCGGTTGTGGCGCGGGCGGGAGAACGAGCGGGTCCTGAGGGGGCTGGTCACTTCATCCACTCCTTCGGCGGTGGCCTCGGCTTTCTGCCGTTGCCACTTCGACGGTAGGTACGGGAGCAGCGCCGTCCCTCGTCCCCGAGGTGGATGCCGGCTGTTCGACTCCCGTAAGGGTCTCCCGTACCCGTCTGGGGTCCGCTGTTAACCTGACGCCGTTTCGGCCCTGGTAGCGGGCAGGATGTGGGCGTCCTCGAGCGGTCCGAGGTCGTTGAGGGACCGGGAGACTGCCTTGCGTGCGGGTTCCCGGAGCTTCGGCCGGCGCCGATGTCCGTTCGCAGCATTCGTGAGTTTCGCGGCGTTCGTCCGACAGCGACCGAAAGAGTAGCGGCCAGCCGAGCAGTGCCCGGCAGGAGCGGCACTCGGTCCGAGCGGCGTTCCGCCGGACGCGATGTTCGACAGGGCGGCCGTTCAACGTTCGACAGGGCGGCCGTTCAACCGGGCAGCGTTCAGCAGTCGGCGGCGGCCGCGTTCACGCTCGCCGCGGTGCGGGACTGGCGAGCCTCCCGCTGAGTTCCCGGCTGGTCGCCAGTGCTGTCTCGCGGGTCTCGAGACGGCTCTGAGCGCCGGCCGGGGGTTTCGGGGTGGCGGTGAGTCGGGCTACGCCCGTGAGACGCCTTGCGGTCTCGGGGTGGGACCGCGTCGCGGTGTGGTCCGGGCATGTGTGGATTGCGGTTGGATTCGGATGGTCGTACCGGATAAGGGTGTGAACGTGCACACGCTGGACCTGCAGCGTTCGGGTTCTGTAATCGATTGATCACTATGTGCGAATGGCACTTTCGTCCGATGGTGAACCATCGAAGGCACTCGCAGAGTTAGGGCCCGATCGCCGACCGTCGTGGGCTCGGGGTCGACACTCGATCGCGGGAGGTTGACGGTGTCCACCGTCGCGCTCAAAGACGTCACCAAGATCTGGCCAGACGGCACCTACGCCGTCGACAACGTCAGCCTGGAGGTGCAGGACGGCGAGTTCATGGTCCTGCTCGGGCCGTCCGGCTGCGGTAAGTCGACCGTGCTGCGGATGATCGCCGGGCTGGAGGATCCCACGCGGGGGGAGATCCTTCTCAACGGCGAGCCGGTGCTGGAACTGCCGCCGCGGGACCGGAGCATCGCGATGGTGTTTCAGGACTTTGCGCTCTATCCGCACATGACGGTGTCGGAGAACATCGGCTTCCCGCTGAAGCTGTCCGGGATCGAACCGTCGCCGCGGCAGGACCGGGTGGACGCGATCGCCGGCGCGCTCGGCATCGGTGAGGTGCTCGGGCGACGGCCCAGCCAGCTCTCCGGCGGCCAGCGGCAGCGGGTGGCGATGGGCCGGGCGATGGTGCGCCGGCCGGGGATCTTCCTGATGGACGAGCCGCTGTCCAACCTCGACAGCGGGCTGCGCGCCGAGTTGCGCGCCGAGATCAGCAGCATGACCCGTGAGCTGGGCGTCACCACCATGTACGTGACGCACGACCAGGCCGAGGCGCTGACCATGGCGGACCGGGTCGCGATCATGCGCAAGGGGGTGCTGCAGGACCTCGGCACGCCGACCGAGGTGTACCGGCGCCCGGCGACCCTCTACACCGCCGCCTTCCTCGGTTCGCCGAAGATGAACCTGCTGGAGGCGGCGGTCTACGTGCACCTGGACCGCTACATCGCGCTGAGCTTCGGCGAGCAGACCCTGTACCTGCCGTGGAGCGACCCACGCGCGCGGGCGGTGGCCCGCTATCACGGCGAGCGGATCGTGGTCGGCATCCGGGCCGAGGCGCTCACCCCGGTCACCCCCGATACACAGGGGCACGTCTTCCAGGGGCGGATCCGCTACCTGGAGCACCACGGACACGAGTCGCTGGCCTACCTCGACATCGGTGCCACGGCGATCGTCGTGGACGAGATCGGTGCCGCGGTCACCGACACCCGCGAGTCGGGTGGCGGCGCTTTCAAGCGGCTCGGCGGGGCCCTGCAGCGGCTGACGCGCCCGGGCGGCGAGAATGTGGCCCCGGAGGGCCTGGGTGGGGTGGCGACCGAAACCGCCCGGCACCATCGCAAGCCGGCCGAGTTGGCCGTTCGTCTCGCACCGTATCCGCAGGTCTCGCACGGTCACCCGCTCGCCGTGTCGGTCCGGATGGACGCCGTGCACTTCTTCGACCAGCGTGGTGATCGGATCGATGTCGGCTGGCGCTGAGCGCAACGACCCGCGCCACTTCCGGGCGCGTTCCATGATGCCTCCCGCCACCGGTCGGCCACAGCGCGTAGGCTGCACCACGGTGGAGGACAGGATCGGCCAGAGCGTGCGTTCGGCTCTCGACGGGGAGCCGAGGGTCGATGCCGCCCCGCCCCGGGAGTGGCCGGTGCTGCTGGACCGCGCTTTCGGCCCCGATGACATCGCCGTCCTACGACATGAGGCGACCCGTCTGCTCGCGGCGGTCGGCCTCGCCGGTGACCGGCAGGACGGCTTCGTGCTGGCGGTCAACGAGGTGCTCACCAACGTCGTGCTGCACGCCGGCGGCAACGGCCGGGTGGTCCTGAAGATCGAGGACGGTTCGGTGTGGTGCGTGGTGACCGACTCCGGTCCCGGCATCCCCGGCGCCTATCTGGACGACCTGCACACCCCGGAGGCGTTCGAGGTCGGCGGGCGCGGATTGTGGCTGGCACATCGGCTCTGTGACGAGGTCACCACGGCGACCGGGCCGATCGGTACGTCGATCGGTCTGCGGATCATCTTGGATTCCGCAGCTTGAACGACTTGTAAACCATCGTGGAAATGTGAAGCAGCCCTTCGCCTCTCGCCCGGGATCGGGTCCGGCTACATTGGGCGCGTGCTCGGACTTCCTTCACAGGTGACCGCTTGCTTATTCGATCTTGACGGCGTGCTTACGCAAACCGCGCTGGTTCACAACGCTGCGTGGAAACAGACGTTCGACACGTTCCTGAAATCGTGGGCCGAACGCCATGAGCTACCTTTCGTGCCGTTCGATTCCGCGACTGACTATCACCGATATGTCGACGGGCGTCAGCGTGCTGACGGGGTCCGGACCTTCCTGACCTCGCGAGGCATCACGCTGCCCGAGGGCGATCCTGATGACACCCCCGATCAGGAGACCGTCAACGGCATCGGCAATCGCAAGAACCTGCTCGTGCTACAGAAGATCAAAGAAGGCGCCGTTCAGGTCTACCCCGGATCGGTGGAGTATCTGAAGGCCGCCAAGGCCGCCGGTCTACGCCGCGCGGTCGTGTCGGCGAGCGCCAACTGCAAGGACGTCCTGGAGGCGGCTGGGATCGCCGACCTCCTGGAGGCCCGGGTGGACGGTGTCGTCGCCCGTGAGCTGGGCCTGCCCGGCAAACCGGCGCCGGACACCTTCCTCAAGGGCGCCGAGCTGCTCGGACTCGACCCGGCGAACTGTGCCGTCTACGAGGACGCGCAGGCGGGCGTGGCCGCCGGGCGGGCCGGTGGTTTCGGCATCGTGATCGGTGTGGACCGGGTGGGCCAGGCCGACGCGCTGCGGGAGCACGGCGCCGACATCGTGGTGCAAGATCTCAAAGACCTCCTCTGAAATCAGTTACGAGAGGCACGACCGTGATCCGTGAACGGGCTTATCCCGTCGACCCCTGGCACATTCGGGAGACCCGGCTCGACCTGGACCTGCTGGCCCAGTCCGAGTCGGTGTTCGCGCTCTCCAACGGCCACATCGGGATACGCGGAAACCT
Organism: Actinoplanes sichuanensis; assembly: GCF_033097365.1. Lineage (NCBI taxonomy): Bacteria > Bacillati > Actinomycetota > Actinomycetes > Micromonosporales > Micromonosporaceae > Actinoplanes > Actinoplanes sichuanensis. The sequence continues at coordinate 9,087,981 of NZ_AP028461.1, read as the reverse complement.
GGACGAGGGCGAGCCGCACGGCCTGCCGGGCAGCTATCTGAACTCGTTCTACGAGTTGCGGCCGCTGCCGCACGCCGAGGCCGGATACGGCTTCCCCGAGTCCGGCCAGACCATGGTCAACGTCACCAACGCCAAGCTGATGCGCCTGCTCGTCGACGACGAGCCGTTCGATGTGCGGTACGGCGAGCTGCGCTCCCACGAGCGCTGCCTCGACCTGCGGGCCGGCACGCTGGAGCGGGTCGTCGAGTGGGTGTCGCCGTCCGGCCAGGGCATCCGGGTGCGGACCGTGCGGCTGGTGTCGTTCACCCAGCGCGCCGTGGTGGCCTTCCTCTACGAGGTGGAGCCGCTGGACGCGTCCACCCGGCTGATCCTGCAGTCCGAGCTGGTGGCCAACGAGCAGTTGCCGCCGATGAGCAAGGACCCGCGGGTCGCCGCGGTGCTGGACCGTCCGTTGCAGGCCGAGGAGATGTTGGAGCAGCCCACCGGCGGCATCCTCGTGCACCGCACCAAGGCCAGTGACCTGCGGATGGCCGCGGCCATGGAACACCTGGTGGAGACGCCGGGCCGGCACGCCATCACCACCGAGGGCCACCCGGACTGGCTGCGTACCACCGTCGCCTGCCGGCTGGAGCCGGGGCAGAAGCTGCGGGTGGTCAAGCTGGCGGCGTACGGCTGGTCCAGCATGCGCTCGCTGCCCGCCCTGCGTGACCAGGTCGGGGCGGCTCTGGCCAGTGCCCGCCTGGACGGCTGGGAGGGACTGGTCCAGCAGCAGAAGGACTATCTCGACGCATTCTGGGACCACTCGGACGTCAAGGTCGAGGGCGACTCGGAGGTGCAGCAGGCGGTCCGGTTCGGGCTGTTCCACACGCTGCAGGCAGGCGCCCGGGCCGAGCAGCGCCCGATCGGCTCCAAGGGCCTCACCGGGCCGGGGTACGACGGCCACACCTTCTGGGACGCTGAGACGTTCGTACTGCCGGCTCTGACCTACACCCAGCCCTCCGCGGCGGCCGACGTGCTGCGCTGGCGGCACTCGACGCTGGACCTGGCCCGGGAGCGGGCTCAGACGCTCGGCCTGCAGGGCGCGGCGTTCCCGTGGCGGACCATCCGGGGCCAGGAATGCTCCGGGTACTGGCCGGCCGGCACCGCCGGGTTCCACATCGCCGCCGACATCGCCGACGCGGTCCGCCGCTACGTGCAGGCCACCGGGGACTACGACTTCGAGCGTGAGGTCGGCCTGGAGCTGCTGGTGGAGACGGCTCGGCTGTGGCGGTCGCTGGGCCACCACGACCGGCACGGACGGTTCCACATCGACGGGGTCACCGGTCCCGACGAGTACACCGCCGTGGTGAACGACAACATCTACACCAACCTGATGGCCCAGCAGAACCTGATGACCGCGGTCGAGGCCTGCAAGCGCCATCCGGACCTGGCCCGGCGGTTCGGGGTGGACGACGAGGAGACCGCGTCGTGGCGGGACGCGGCGGCCGCCGTGCACATCCCGTACGACAAGGAGATCGGGGTCCATCAGCAGTGCGAGGGCTTCACCCGGCTCCAGGAGTGGGACTTCGAGAACACCCCGCCGGAGGGGTACCCGCTGCTGCTGAACTACCCGTACTTCGACCTGTACCGCAAGCAGGTGGTCAAGCAGGCCGACCTGGTCATGGCGATGTACATCCGGGGTGACGCGTTCACACCGGAGGAGAAGGCGCGCAACTTCGCCTACTACGACGCCCGGACGGTACGGGACTCGTCGCTCTCCGCCTGCATCCAGGCCGTTCTCGCGGCCGAGACCGGGCATCTGGAGCTCGCGCACGACTATCTGGGCGAGGCCGCCCTGATGGACCTGCACGACCTGCACCAGAACGCCCGGGACGGGGTGCACGTGGCGTCCCTGGCCGGCACCTGGATCTCGCTGGTCGCCGGTCTCGGTGGCATGCGTGACTTCAACGGCCAGCTGTCGTTCGCTCCGCGTCTGCCCAGCCGGATCAACAACCTGGAGTTCTCGCTGCTCTGGCGCGGTCTGCGGCTGCGGGTGAGCGTGACCTCGGACGAGGTGACCTACTCGCTGCGCAACGGCGGCGGCCAGGCCCGGCTCACCTTGCTGCACCACGGCAAGGAGCTGGAGGTCACCCAGGTGCGCCCGGTGACGATGCCGATCCCGGCGGCGGTGCCGGCCGGTCCGGCGCCGGCCCAGCCGCACGGCCGGGCGCCGGTCCGGCGAGCGCTGCACTGAGTCGACATACGAAACGGCCCCCGTCCGTACGGACGGGGGCCGTTCTTTGTGATGTCTCTAAAGCATCGACACGTGCACGTGGTCGGTGTGGTCACTGACCCCGTGGTAGTTGCTCCAGCCGTTCGCCGGGAACCAGATCTGCTTGTTCCAGATCACGTAGTAGATGCCGAGGGCATCGGCGTTACGCACCAGGAACGCCATCAGGTTGTTGCCGTACCGGAATTCCTTGTCGGTGTCGAACGTCGAGAACCCGGATTTCTGCAGCGACCAGTCGCAGGCGCGGCCCTTGGGATGCTCGAACGGACCACCGTCGCGATGGCAGCCGACGAAGTTGTTGAAGCCGGCCTTCTTGACTTCCTTGTACATGTGCAGCGTGCGCTTGGTGACGCAGCCGTTCGTGGTCGGGTCCTTCTCGGTGCAGCCCTCGGCCGAGAAGCCGCCGCTGGAGTTGCGGGGTGCCGGGGCGGCCTCGGGTGAGTTCGCGACCACGAGACCCTTGGTCACGCCTTTACCGCCGACCAGGGCGAGCGCGTCGACCGCGGCGTCCTTCTGCTTCTTCATCGCGGCGGCGTCCTGCTGCTGCTGCTTCACCTCGGCGTCGAGCCGGACCTTGCTCTCGGTGATGGTCCGGAGTGCCTCGTTGAGCTCACGCAGCTTGGCGTCGTGCAGCCGGTTGATCTCCTCCAGGGAGACCGCCTTCTCCAGGAAGTCGCCCGAGGAGTTGGCGTTGAGCAGGTATCCGATCGAGCTGAGGTTGCCCGTCATGTACTGCTCTTTGGCGATCTTGTCGACCTCGGGGATCAGCACGTCGCGCCGGGCCTCGGCCTGCTTGATCTGGTTGGCCAGCTGAGCCTGCGCCTTCACCGACTTGTCCACGGCCGCCTTGGCGGACACATAGCGCCGGTTCGTGTTCTCGATCACATCGGAGAGAATCGCGTCTCCGCCGCCACCGTTCTGCTCCTGCTCTTGAGCAGTGGACGACGAGCCGCCGGGCTCGGCCGAAGCCGGAGCCGAGGGTGCCGCGAGCATCACGACAGCCACCAGCGGCGCCAGGGCGTGTATCAGCCACCGGCGGGGACTTGCGGTCATCAACAGTTCCTTCCGTGTCACCGCCGACCGAGTTAGCTGACGGGTTCGGGACGGAAGCAATCCCTACCGCAAACTGCGGATACACCCCAGTGACCTGGTTCCCCGGCTCGCCTTTCGACGATTGGGCGGCGGCCTGCCGGCAACTCGGGGGCGGTGCCGTCCTGGCAGGACCGGCGGTCAGTTTACCCGAGATATCGCCGTGGATCAGACCCTGGGAACGGCCAAAAGTGTTACATCGCAACGACTATCCGTAATTGCTGTCACCGCTCGTGTCGAGGCCATTGCGCGGCGTACGAGAACTGTCGATCTGTCGATCGAGTGGGTATGGTCGGTGCGGTTCCCGCACGGGAGCCGCCGCCTAATCGCCGTAAAAAGGCGAGCCGGGGAACCAATATTCCCTGGGGTGAATCCGCTCACCAGCGGTAGGGATTTCCTTCGTCCCGAACCCGTCAGCTAACCCGGCCGGCGGCCGACGGAAGGAAATGCCTGTGCAGCAGAACACTGCGCGGCGATTAGCGGCGTTGCTGGCGCTGCTCGTCGCCGCGTGCGGACTGGCCGTCGCCTCGACGCCGGCCACCGCGGCCCCCCGGCTGCTCGCCGCCCCCGGCGACTCCGGTGACGACGGTGAGGGCGGCTCCGGGTCACTGATCGACAAGCTCGAGAAGGCCTCCAAGGGTTTCGTGGAGGCGAAGGCCAAGCTCAAGACGTCCAAGGAACAGCAGGCCAAGCTGACCGCCGAGCTGAAGAAGCTGGACGGCGAGCTCGGACCGCAGCAGGACAAGCTCGACCTGCTCGCCACCCAGGCGTACACCGCGGGCCGGGGCGGGCCGATGGCCGCGCTGCTGAGCTCCGACTCTGCCGAGGGCTTCCTGGGTCGCGCCGAGACGCTGGCTCTCGTGGCCGCCGACCAGAACCGGGCGATCGAGGATCTCAAGAGCACCCGGGAGACCCGGCAGAAGGCCAAGGACTCCATTGACATCGCCATCAAGGACCAGCAGAAGCAGGTCACCGTGATGGCGAAGCAGAAGGAGCAGGCCGAGGCCGCACTGAAGGCGGCGAATCAGGGCAACGACGCCAGTTCGTCGTCCGACGGCGGCGACAGTGCCGACGCGTCGCCCGGACCGAGTGGCAGCAGTTGCAATCAGACCGACCCGACCGGCACCGGCGGCTGTGTGACCGCGACCCTCCTGCACGCCTACAAGGAGGCCCGCGCCGACGGCTTCACCAGGTTCACCAAGTGCTGGCGAACGCAGAACAGCGGTGAGCACCCCAAGGGCCGGGCCTGCGACTTCTCGGCCGAGAAGGGCACGTTCGGCGGCGACGCCACCGGAGCCGACAAGACGTACGGCGACAACCTGGCGAACTACTTCATCAACAACGCCGACAACCTGAACGTGCTCTACGTGATCTGGTATCGCCGGATCTGGCTACCGAGCAGTGGCTGGAAGTCGTACAGCGGGGCGGGCGGAGACCCGTCCAGCGACCACACCAACCACGTGCATCTGTCGGTCAACTAGCCCGGCGCAGCAGGAGTGCGGGGCCTCACCTGCGGGTGAAGGCCTCGTACTCCTTCATCACCTCGGAGGTCGGGCCGTCGGCCCGGATCACGCCTGCCTCCAGCCAGATGCAGCGCTCGCAGGTGTCCCGGATCGACTGCTCGCTGTGGCTGACCAGGAACACCGTGCCGGCCTCCTGGCGCAGCTCCCGGACCCGCGCCTCACTGCGCTTGCGGAATTTCGCGTCACCGGTGGCCAGCGCCTCGTCGATCAGCAGCACGTCGTGCTTCTTCGCCGCCGCGATGGAGAACCGGAGCCGGGCCGACATGCCCGAGGAGTAGGTCCGCATCGGCAGCGACGAGAAGTCGCCCTTGTCGTTGATGCCGGAGAACTCGATGATCGCGTCCCGCTTCGCCTCGACCTCGGCCGGCGACATGCCCATCGCGAGGCAGCCCAGCTCGACGTTGCGGTCGCCGGGCAGCTCGTTCATCAGGGCCGCGTTGACACCCAGCAGCGAGGGCTGGCCGGCCGCGTAGATCGCGCCACTGGACACCGGCAGGAGCCCGGCCACCGCGCGCAGCAGGGTCGACTTGCCCGAGCCGTTGGTGCCGATCAGGCCGATCGCCTCACCCTTGTAGGCGATGAAGCTCACACCCTTGACCGCGTGCACCTCGCGGATGTTCGCGTTCTTGCTGCGGGTGGTGAGGCGCTTGAAGCTGGCGAGCGGGCTGGCGCTGACCGAGCCGGCCTGGTGGATCTTGTAGACGATATGGGCCTCGTCGGCGATGACGGTGGGGATCCGCTCGTTGTCAGCCACGGCCGTAGCCCTTCTCTCCGCGCCAGAAGTAGAGGTAACCGAGGACGCCGACGACCAGACTCCAGACGGTCGCCTGGATCCACAGCACGGTCGGCGTGTTGGCCAGCTCCACGTCGGTGAGCAGCGCGTGCCGGGCCAGCTCGATGAAGACCAGCAGCGGGTTGGCCTCGACCACCTGGAGCTGCCAGCCGCTCAGCACGTCGCTGAACTTGGAGACCGGGTAGAGCACGGCCGAGCCGTACAGCCAGAACCGCATGATGAACGGGATCAGCTGCTTCACGTCGCGGACCTTGGAACCGTAGCGGGCGATGAACAGGCCCAGGCCGAGGTTGAAGATCGAGTGCAGGAGCAGCAGGGGCACCAGCAGCAGCCACTCCAGGTTGATCGGCACACGCGTGAGCAGCACGATCCCCATCAGGACGAACAGCGCCACGATGAAGTTGCGGATCTCGACCAGCGCGGCGGACAGCGGCAGGCTGGCCCGGGGGAAGTGCAGCGCCCGGATCAGGCCGAGGTTGCCGGTGATCGCGTTGGCGCCGGTCTGGACCACCGACTGGGTGAACTGGAAGACGAAAACACCGATGCAGAGGTACGCGATGAAGTTCGGCACGTCACGATGGCCGCCCAGGACCAGGCCGAAGATCACGTAGTAGACGCCGGCGTTGATCATCGGGGTGAGCACCTGCCACACCGCGCCGAGTTTGGTGTTGCCCAGCGACGAGGTGATCTTCGCGCTGGCGTGCGCCCGGATGAAGTGCCGGTACGACCAGAGGGTCCGCGAATACTCCGTCAGGCTGGGAAGCCGTCCGGAGGCGCTCAAACCGTGGCGCCGGGCCAGCTCCTTGAGGGAGAGGCCGGCGTCGGCCGAGGCGACCGCCGTCTCTGTCATGGGGTGGTGCTCCGATCTGGTCGGCCCTTGGGGCGCGGCGGGATCCGATGCCTGGTGCGAGGACACAGCATGCAGCATGACAGGCCCCCGGCCGCGCCGATGAAACGGGTTCGTATCGACGTCGCTGTGACGGTAGCTGACCAAACGGCGGAACGCAACCGTTACGTCGTAGCGCTATAGTGACCGGGTGGCGACGATTAAGCGCGCACCTGCCGGAGCGGCGGTGCTCCGAGGCGACATCACCGTGGCGATCCGCAACGCGGTCATGACCGAGCTGGCTGAGGTCGGTTACGGCCGGCTGTCCATCGAAGCGGTTGCCCGTCGTGCCGGTGTCGGCAAGACGGCCATCTACCGTCGATGGAGCAACAAGCTCGAAATGGTAATGGAGATAATCTCGGATGTCGCGGAACGAAAAGTTCCACTTCCCGACACCGGGAGTTTCGCCGGCGACCTGTCGCTGCTCCTGATGATCGTCAGCACGGCGCTGCGGCACCGGATGGCGTCTCAGATCATCCCGGACCTGATGGCCGAGGCCGCCCGTAACCCGCAGATCGCCGAGACGCTCCAGCGTGCCCTGCGCACCCATCAACAGGCGGTCGGCGAGAAGCTGATCGGTCAGGCGGTGGCCCGGGGCGAGCTGCCGACCGGTACCGATCCGGCCGTCGCGGTCGATCTGATCCTCGGGCCCCTCTACTGGCGCCTGGCCGTGGCCCGGGAGCCGATCGAGGAGGACTACCTGGAGAAGTTCACCGTCGCGGTCACGGCGGCGCTGCGGGCCACCGGCTGATCCCTCGCACCCGTACGCGCACCGGTTCGCTCCTGATCGCAACTCAGGAAACCCAGGAGCGCGGGCCGTCGGTGCCGACCGGAGAGGCCGACCCCGACCGAACCGGAGCCCGAAGATCATGCCCACCACCTGCGAAACCCACGTCGACTTCACCGTGCTCGACGCCGCCTCTCTGCTCGCCATCGCCCTGGGTGGCACGGTGGGCGCCCAGAACGGGCCGGCGGCCACCCGCCCCAGGGTGGTCACCGGTGCCGCCGTGGTGGGCGTCTGGCGCAGCCCGGACGGGACGGTCAAGCTTCAGCTGCGCCGGGACGGCACGTACGCGGGTGAGGTGGCCGGCCGCCGTCGCCCGGCTCGCGGCACCTACCTGGTCGACGGGGAGTCGGTGGTGCTCCGCGACGACTCCGGTCTGCAGACCCCGGTGCACGTACACGACGGCGAACTGGAGATGGCCGGGCACCGCCTCCGGCCGGCCGGTGTCTAAGGAGCCGCTCCGGCACGCCGATGGGTGGGGGACACCGACCCGGGGGGATGAATGCGGCACACCAGGATCGCGCTCGTGCTGGCGGCGGCCTCGCTGACGTTGGGCGGCTGTGCCGCGCTCGGTCTCGGCAAGGACGAGACCGGTGACTCGGCGGCGACCGTCGGCGGCGGCAAGCAGTGGATCGTGGTGGATCAGGGCCGGGCGACGCCATCGCCCTCGGAGAGTTTCGGCAAGCCGACCGCCACTCCGACGGTGTCGCTCTCCGCGCCGACGCCGGACCCGAGCTGCACCAGGATCTGGCCGCGGACCGAGCCGGTGATGATCCCGGTCGAGGTGACGCCGGGCGCCGGATCGCTGACCGTCGAATGGCCGACCCAGTACAACTCGAACTACCGGGTCACCGCGGTGCTGCAGGGTGTCGTGTCGGGCCGCCAGCCGGAGCCGGTGTGGCAGGCCGTGCCGGCCGGGACCGGATGCTCGGTGCGTACCACGATCACCGGGCTGACCTCGGGTGCCGCCTACATCGTCTGGCTCGACGCGCCGAACACCGGCCGCGAGCGGGACGGCACCAGGCACCTCTACAGCGGCCGTTCCGGCGTGGTCTACCCGCAGTAGCGGCTCACCACTGCGTGCCGGCCCGCTCGACCGTCAGCACCTCCAGACGGTCCGGGCCGAGCCGGTATTTGGTCATGCTGGTCAGCGCCGGGCCGTAGACGTGCACGCTCACCGCGGGGCGGCCGGAGCGGTTCTCGATGCGGTGGATGTGGTGGCTGCCGAACCGGCGGCTCGCGCCCTCGCCCAGTTCCCGCGACACGACACGTGGTGTGCCGCCGCCGACCGACACGGTGTCCTCGGCGAGAGTCCCGGCGTGCACGTGGAACGCGCCCGCCGAACCACCGTGGTCGTGGATCTCGGTGCCCTGCCCGGGCATCCAGGTGAGCAGCCAGACCTCATGGTCGTCGGCCACCGCGAGCCGGTGGTACCAGCGCTCGACCGGATCGAACCGGGGCGCGACGGCCCACTCGGCGGCGGCCGCGGAGAAGCGCTGAGCGATGGCGACGTGATCGAGCGTCACGGGGGTCCTCCTCTATAAACCCTATAGATCTGATAGGTTTTACCACATGATCGACCCCCGCGTGTGACGAACCCCGGGACCACGGTGTCGCGAGAAAGAAGCTTGTCGAGCTTTGCCTCTTTCAGGAGAGGGTGCGAAAAACTTCGTTCCGCAACGAGGGCGACACACTCCGTGCGCTAAATCGGTGGATGTGTCACCAGATCGGCCTAGGCCTATCAGCCGTTCCGCCGAAATACGCTGCTCAGACGGTCCCTGCCGAATAGTGAACGCTATATGGTGACCAGCGCGCCCGGAACCGGCCGCCGGAGGCCCCCTCCTCCGATGTCCCGACAACGAGGACGGACACGTGTTGAAGTCTCGCCGCGGACTGCTCGCCGCCGGCATATCCGCAGTCGTGATCGGCACCATCGGGATCGTCTCGACTCTCGACGCGGGCGCGGAGCAGATCCCGGAGAGCCCGGCCCCCGCTTCCTCCGCCCCGGCCGAGGAGCCGGCGTCGACCCCGCCGGCCCGCCTGCCGTGGGGCGCCGAGCCCGAGGACATCCAGACCGGCCGGGACGGGGCGAGCAGTGGATCGCTCAAGACGTCCGGCCTCGACGCGGCCGCTCCCGACGCGAGTGGCGCCGAGGCCGGCGAGGCGTATGCGCCGAAGGGCCGCACCTCCTCCCGCACCAGCACGCTCAAACGGGAGGAGACCAGTGTAGTGCCGCCGGCACCCCCGGGGATCAACTCGAAGGCGGCCGCCAACTCCGAGGTGCTCTACCACTACAACGTCGCCTCGCAGGACGTCGTGACCCAGGGCGCCTACGCCAACCTGACCATCCACAAGCCGACGCTGGCCAAGGACGACTTCCACACGCTCGCCGAGCTGGCCGTGGTGGCGAGCAAGGACAAGGTCGACCAGGCCGTCGAGGTCGGCTGGACGGTGGACCGGGTGGTCAACGGCGACGACGACCCGCACCTGTTCGTCTACTCCTGGGTCGACGGCGTGCCCCAGTGCTACAACGGCTGCGGCTTCGAGCAGTACAGCAAGAACATCCGGCCCGGTGACACGCTTCCGATGGACACCACGAAGCGGTTCGGCATCGAGTTCTACGACAACGCCTGGTGGATCGCCTACGACTCCGAGTGGGTCGGCTACTTCCCGGCCAAGCACTGGACCATCGACTTCTCCAAGACGACCACGGTCAAGATGTACGGCGAGGTCGCCTCGAACTCGATCAACACCGTGCCGTGTACCCAGATGGGCAACGGCACCACCGGGAGCCTGGCCAACACCACCGCCGCCCGGATCGGCAGCATCTCGCTGATCGGCACGACGACGGCGCCGGAACCGACCACCTACACCCTGGGCTCCCCCGAGTACACGCTCTACAAGCTGAGCGCCCGGACGCTGAGGTACGGCGGCGGACCCGAGACGGCGGACCGCAAGAAGGCCTGCCTGGCGTCCTGACCGACGTCCCCGTGAACAACCGATGCCCGGTCCCCGATTCGGGGGCCGGGCATCGACCTTTCCAGGTTTTCCGGGCCACGCTTGAACCGGTCCACATGCCACGATGTACATCCGGGTGGCCGGGCCGAACCCGAGGGGAGAGCTGGCGCCGATGAAGCGACGGGTGAACCCCGACGAGCAACTGATGACCGCGCTCTACACCGAACACTATGCCGTCCTGATCAACTTCGTCTCCCGGTACGTGAATGACCGGCACAAGGCGGAGGACCTGGTTCAGGAGACGCTGTTACGAGCTTGGAAGCACATCGACCACCTCGACCCGGAACCGGGACGGACCAGGTCGTACCTGCTCACCATCGCTCGCAACGTGGTGACCAACGCCTGGCGCGCCGAACAGCGCCGGCCGAAGCTGGTCGCCGATGAGAACGCGGTCAACTCGGTGCCGTCGGCAGACAATGTTGATCAGATGGTGGAAGGCTGGCTGGTGGCGGAGGCGCTGGAACGCCTGTCGCCGGAACACCGGGCGGTGATCCAGCAGATGTACTACGAGGGCCAGAGCGTGGCGGACGCGGCCCGAAGACTCTCGGTGCCGGAGGGCACGGTGAAATCGCGCGCGTATTACGCCGTACGCGCGCTGCGTACCGTCTTCGAGGAGATGGGGATGCTGCGATGAGCGACCTCGACGACCACCAGACACTGCACAGGTTGCTCGGCGGGTATCTCCTCGGTGGGCTGGACGAGACGGACACCGAACTGCTCGATGCCCATCTCGCCGACTGCGCGGAGTGCCGGGCTGAATTGGATCGGCTGTCACCCGTACCGGAGATGCTGCAGAAGATGCCGGACGCGCGGGATCTCGGTGGCAGCGCGGCGCTCGCGGTCGGTCCGGCCGCCAGGCCGAGTTCGCAGAACATCGAGACGCTGCTCAGCCGGATGCGGGCGGAGAAGTTCAAGGAGACCCGGGTCAACCGGGCCCGCTGGCTGGCGGTCGCCGCGGTGACGTTGGTCGCCGCCGCGGGTGTCACCTACGGCATCTTCACCAACGGCGCCAACCCGCCCGGCAACGACCCGGGAGCGCTGCCGACGGCCAGCGTGCAACTGCTCAACGCACAGTTCCAACCGGCACCCGGCAGCGGGCTGACCGGCGACGCCAAGATCACTCCGAAGGCGTGGGGGGTCGAGGTGTCGCTGGATGTGAGCCGGATCAGCGGCAACGGGCCGTTCCTGTGCCTGGTCCGCAACCGCAGCGGGCAGACCGAGCAGGCCGCGGTCTGGGGCGACACCCCGACCGGCGAGGCGAAACTGATCGGCTCCAGTTCGACGAAGGCGGCCGACGTCGAAGCCATCCTGATCACCGACAAGGACGGGAAGGTGCTCGGCACGGCGACGGTCTGACAGCGGAAACCCGGTTGCCGGGGCGGGTTCAATGACAGGCATGAAACTCAGCCCCGGTGACCGCGTCGCCGTCCTCTCGCCCTCGTTCGCCGCGCCGGCGCTCTTCCCGGCCGTGCACGAACTGGGCCTGCGCCGGATCCGTGACGAGCTCGGCCTGGAGCCGGTGGAGTTCCCGACCACCCGCGTGCACGGCGCGTCGCCGGCCGACCGGGCCGCCGACCTGACGGCGGCGTGGGCCGACCCGTCGATCCGGGCGGTTTTCGCCACGATCGGCGGCAACGACCAGATCACCGTGCTGCCGCACCTCGACCCCGAGGTGTTCCGGGCCGATCCGAAGCCGTTCTTCGGCTTCTCGGACAACACGAATCTGCTGAACTGGCTCTGGTTCCACGGGATCCCGGCGTTCCACGGCGGTTCGACCATGGTGCACCTGGCCCGTGGCGCCGGCGTCGATCCGGAGCACCTGACGTCCCTGCGGGCAGCCCTCTTCGAGAAGACCGAGCTGGAGATCCGCCCGGTCGAGGCGTTCTGCGAGGAGGAACTGGGCTGGGACCGGCCCGAGGCGCTCACCCGGTCACCGTCGGCGGTTCCGAGTCCGGGGTGGTTCTGGCACCAGCCGGATCGGGTGGTGACCGGCCCGTCCTGGGGCGGCTGTCTGGAGATCCTGCACTGGAACCTGGCCGCCGGCCGCTGGATCCACCCGGCCGAGCGATACGCGGAGTCGGTGCTGCTCCTGGAGACGTCGGAGGAGATGCCGTCGGCCAAGGAGGTCTTCACCATGCTGCGCAACGCGGGTGAGCGTGGGCTGTTGCGGCAGTTCCCGGCGGTGCTGGTGGCGACCGCGAAGGGCACCGCCCTGTTCGATCCGCGGCCGGTCGAGCAGCGTGCGACCTACCGTGCCGAGCAGCGGGACGCCGTGCTCCAGGCGATGGCCATGTACAACCCGGAGGCGATGGTGGTCTTCGGGGTCGATTTCGGGCACACCGCACCGCAGTGGGTGCTGCCCTACGGCGGCCGGATCACCGTCGACGGCCCGGCCCGGCGGATCACCGCGGCCTACTGATCAGGCGGTGTGCCGGTAGGGCACGGCCGAGGCCTCCTCGATGAGGGCGTGACGGGTCGCCAGCAGGGCGGCCCGAGCCGCCGCGGCCGATCGGGCGGCGGCACTCGGGCGGGTCTTCAGCAGCGCCTCCAGGCGGGCGGTGAGCTGGGCCCGACTGAACGGCTTGGGCAGGAAGTCGTCGGCGCCGGCGTGCAACGCGGTCATGATCTGGTGGCGGTGCACGTCGGCGCTGATCACCATGATCGGCAGCATCTCGGTCTCGGCCGAGCCGCGGATCTGGCGGCACAGCTCGATGCCGGAGCCGCCGGGCATCCGCACGTCGATCAGGGCGGCGTCGATGCCGCCCACGGCCAGCCGAGCCAGGGCGCCGGACGCGTCGCCGGCGGTCACCACGTCGTAGCCGAGCCGATGCAGGGCGAGTGTCAGTAACTCTCGATGGTCGACCTCGTCGTCGGCGATCAACACGGTGGGCACGGATACCTCCGAGAAATCAGCGGACTGCCGTTACTACTGTTCGGCAACCCGGCGGGGCCGCTGAGCGCGAATAGGGTGGGGGTATGCGTGCTGCCGTTTTCGCCGAACCGGGCCCCGCCTCCGTGCTGCAGATCGTCGACCGTGAGCTGCCGCTGGCCGGCGCCGGGGAGGTGCGTGTCCGGATCGTGCTGTCCGCGGTGAACCCGACCGACACCGGGACGAGGGCGGGCCGTGGCGTGCCGGACGGGGTGTCCCCACCCCGGGTGCCGAACCAGGACGGCGCGGGCGTGGTCGACGCGCTGGGGGTCGGCGTGGCCGACCTGGAGCCGGGCGATCGGGTGTGGGTGTGGGACGCCGGCTACGGCCGGGAGAACGGCACCGCCCAGGAGTACGTGGTGCTGCCCCGCCACCAGGTGGTGCGGATGAACGATGACATTCCGTTCGAGGTCGGTGCAGATCTGGGCATTCCGGCGCTGACCGCACACCGCTGTCTGACCGTGGCCGCGGACGGGCCGGACCGACTGGCGCCGGGCGCCCTGGACGGCTGGACCGTGCTGGTCGCCGGCGGTGCGGGCGCGGTCGGTAACGCGGCGATCCAGCTGGCCAAGTGGGCCGGCGCCACCGTGCTCACCACGGTCAGTTCGAAGGAGAAGGCGGTCCTCGCGATGGCCGCCGGAGCCGACACGGTGATCGACTACCGGGAGGAGGACGTGGTGGCCCGGGTACATGACGTCTGCCCGGCGGGGCCGCGCCTGATCGTCGAGGTGAACACCGACAACCTCGACACCGACCTGGACGTGCTCGCACCGGGTGGCAACATCGCGATCTACGTGGGCGGGAAGTTCAGTGTGCCCAGCTTCAAGGCGATGCTGAAGAACGCGAGCCTCGACTTCGTGCTGACCTACACGACCACGCCCGAGGAGAAGGCGAACGCGGTCGCGGCGGTCGCCGAAGCCGTCAACGCGGGCGCCTTCCGGGTCGGCGAGGAGGCCGGGCTGCCGATCCTCCGCTTCCCGCTGGAGCGGGTCGCGGAGGCGCACGAAGCCGTGGAGAACCACGCCGTCGGCAAGGTCGTCATCACCGTCACAAACCCCTGAGCAGGGCGTCCGCGACTCGTTCGACCCCACGGCCGTCGACTGCGGCCCATCCTCGGACGGCCAGGGCGGTCCGTTCGCCGGGCTTCAGCAGCAGACGACGCAGCGTGGTCACGGCGTTCTCGTCGAACGCGCCGAGACGGCCCAGGCCCGCCGCGTAGCCACGGGCGATCGTCCGCTCGTACCCCTGGATCTGATTGTCGACCACCTGGACCAGCGCGGCGGCCCGGCCCAGGCAGAGCAGTTCCCACGTCGAGGTGCCGCTGGCGCTGACCACCAGGTCGGCGTCGGCGAGCAGCTCGGGGAGCCGATCGGTCGGATCGATGATCTCGAACCGTTGGCCTTCGCCGGCCGGGACCGCGAGCAGTTCGGCGCGCAACGTCGCGTCAGCGGCGACGACGATCGCTTCGAAGGGCGCCGCGGCGGCCGTGAGCAGCCGCGCGATCTGCGGCGCGGCACGGTAGGCGTCGGTTCCACCGAAAAAGGCGACGACCTTGGGGGTACGGTCGAACGCGCTCACCGGTGCGGCCTGAGGTCGGAGCCGGCGCACCGATGAACGCAGAAGCGCATAGTCGAGCCCGGCCAGGCGGATCGTCCCGGAGTCGAGCACGGCATCGAGGTTCTGATCGACGTAGATGTCCGCGTCCTGGCCCCGCGGGTCACCGTCCACGATGGCCAGCACCGGTGTCCCGGCCGCCCGGACCGCCTTGCTGTGTGCCGGCGGCAGCGTGTACGAGTCGATCACCAGCGCGTCGAGCCCGAGCCGCTGAACCGCCGAGACCAGGCCGACCTCGTCGTACGGCGCCGGATGCCAGGGCAACCCACGCTGCTCGAGCTGCGCCTCGGCCCACGCCACCCCACCGAGATCGCTGAGGAAGTGCACGCCGACTCCGCGCGAGGTCAACTCCTCGGCGAGGGCCACACAGCGCACGAGATGACCCACCCCGGTCCGGGCCCCCGCATCACACCGGATCCCGACCGAGATCATGCTGTGCCTGCCTGGGCATGCTCTCCCGGCCCTCGTCTGCGGCGTTCAGGGATGGGTGCCGGAGGCTGCCACTCGGTGCAGTCGATCATGCCTGCTCCAGGTCCTTCTGCATGATGTGCGCGTTGAGCTCGGCCAGCTCCGGTTGGCCACCGAGCCAGTCGGCGATCTCCCGGATCGCGAGCGGCGCGTCACCGAAGTGGTCGACGATCGCCTCGATCAGCTGCCAGTCGTCCTCGGTGTCCAGGGTGAGCCGCAGGTACGACATGTCCGGCTGCACGGTCAGGCCGATCAGGTCGAAGTCCCCGGGGTGGGTGTAGATGTACGACGTCACGTGGGTGCGGTGGTGGTCGTACGCCAGCTTGTCGATCTCCTTGAGCACCGACGCCCGGACCACCTCGACGTCCAGGCCGCGCGGCAGGGTCCGCATGATCGACGTGGTCAGGTAGTCGACGTCGGCCGCCGCGAACACCCGGTAGGCCCGGGCGACCAGCCGGGGGTCGAGCAGCGGGCAGTCGGCGGTGAACCGGAGCACGTCGTCGACGGTCCGGGTCTCCAGCACGCCGAGGAACCGGGTGAGCACGTCGTCGACCGGGCCGCGGTAGCAGTCCACCCCGATCGCCGCACACTCCGCCTCGACCGCGTCGTCGTCGGCCAGGACCGTGGTCGCCACGACCAGGTCGTCGACGACCCCGCTGGCCCGGGCGGCCCGGACCACCCGGTCGAGGACGGAGCGTCCGCCCAGGTCGCGCAGCACTTTGCCGGGCAGCCGGGTGGAGCCCATCCGGGCCTGAATGATGCCGAGGGTGCTCATGATCGTCCTTTTCGGATGCGATTGCGGGCGGCGCGGGCCAGGACGAGCCCGGCCTTGGCGGCGCGATAGCCGAGGTTGCCGCTGAACGCGGCGATCTGTGTCTTGGCGCGGCCCAGTTCGGCCTCGCGCTTGGCCAGCTCGATCTCGAAGAACCGGCAGCGGTCCTCGGCGTCGGCGAGCCGTTCGCGGAGCGCGCTGAGCTGGGCCTCCTGCTCGCGCCGGCCGGGTGGTCCGGCGCTGCCCGACGGTTCCGGGACGGTGTCGAGTCCGGCCGCTCCGGCGAGCACGGCGATCATCCGGGCCACATCGGTGACGCCCGGCCACGGGTGGTGGTAGCCGCCGTCGAGGAGCGTGTGCGCGAACCGGGCCAGCGCGTCCGGCTGATCCGGTACGGCCGGGTCCAGCCGGACATACCGGTCGCCGTCCACCAGCACGTTGCCGGCGCCGGCCATCGGCAGTTCGGTCATCCAGCCGGTGAGCAGCCGGCGCAGCACCGGCAGGTCGTGCCCGAGCGCCGCGGTGAGCAACCGTTCCTCCAGCAGCCGCCCACCCGGAAGCGACCCGCCGACCACCTCGGTCACGGTGCCGGACGGGCCGGCGATCAGCGCGGGTGGCAGAGAGACGGCGGTCTGACCCGGGCGGGTGGACCGCTGGGCGACGACCAGCCAGGCCGGGGCCAGTTCGGCGCCGATTCCGCGGCGTACGGCCGCGGCGGCCAGCCGGCGTGGATCAGTGAGGACGGGTCGGCCCGGGTAGCCGGCGGAGACCGCCGCCGCGGCCAGGGCGGCGAGCGCATCGAGTGGCCCGTCGGCCAGCGCTTCCGGGGTGATCAGCAGTGATGGGCTCTGCGGGAACGGCCAGGCGGCGGCCAGGGCGGTGACCGGCAGACCCTCGGCGGCGAGCGCGGCGGCCAACCGGTCCGGGCGGCCGGGTGTGTCACTCAACTCGCCGAGGGTGTGCCAGGCGTCCGCGCTACGGGACGAGGCCGGATCGCCGGGGTCGACGAGCCGGTGCACACCCAGCTCGTTCTCGACGGTGAGCAGCAGAGTGCCGCCGGGGCGCAGGGCACGGGCCAGGACGCGTACCGATTCGGCCCAGTCGAGCGGGGTGTCCTCGGGGGAGCAGAGCCGGCCGACGCCGTCGAGGGCGATCACCACGTCGTACCGGTCGGCGTCGGTGAGCTTGGACAGGGTGCCGCAGAGCACCGGGACATCGGGGATCGCGGCGGCGTCCGGCTGGGACCGGACCAGGCAGGTCACGTCCCGGCGGCCGGCCAGCGCGCCGATCAGCGCGGGGTCGTGTGGGCCGGCGACCAGCACCCGGATTCCAGTGGGCAGGCGGTCCAGCAGGTGCCGCAGGAGGAGGCCGCCGACCGGTGGGTGCTCCTCGGCGTACTCCGGCATCTCGCCGCCGATCATCCGGATCATGCGGCCCATCCCAGGATCGCGCGCAGTTCGGCCGGCGAGGCCAGGTAGCCGTCACCCAGCTCGGCGAGCACGATCGCCCGGGCGGTCTCCGGATCGGGTGCCGCGCCGTGCAGCTCGGACCACTCCCGCCGGATCCGGTCAGCCGTGGGAGTGTCCTCTTCGTCCAGGTGCATCGGGTCGCCGTACACCGCGGGCTCGCAACCGGCCGCGACGCCGTAGAAGATCGCGGTGCTCAGCCGATTGGATGCCACCCGCCGGTGTCGCCGCAGTTCGGCGAGCTGGCCGCGGAGGAAGTTCGCGTCGGTCCGCATCCGCATGTACCCGCGGTAGCCGTGGCAGACGACTCGCCCGGCCCGTTCGTAGAGTGCCCGGATCCGGTTGTCCTCGAACTCGTTCCAGTACAGGCAGAACGTGATCGGGCCGCTCTCGTTCGCGGTGATCTCGTCGATCAGCCGGTGGTGGTCACCGCTGACCTTCTGTCCCTCCCACCCGTGGAACGGGTACCAGATCGTCCCCTCCCGGGTGCCCGTCGAGGCACCGTCCGGTTCGGAGCGCAGCAGGTAGAGGAAGGGGGCGCCGATCACGGTGGCCAGCGGACGGTTCATCGACCAGGCACGGCGGCGGGTCCGTTCGGACCACACGAAGATCGTGCTGCCCGGGGCGTACGGTGTGCCGCCGCCCAGCCCGTCGACCACGTTCCACCCGTGCTGGAGGTATCCGTCGATGCGCGGCGGACTGGCCGGGTCCAGTCCGCAGTACCCGGCCAGCACGTGCGCGTGCCCGTAGAAGTGGTTCCCGTGGTGCACCCGCTAGCTCCCGAGAATCCCGCGCAGTGTGTCGACGACGCGGTCCTGGTCGGAGTCGCTCAGGTCGTAGAAGAGGGGCAGGGACAGTTCCTCGGCGTAGAAGGCCTCGGCGACCGGGCACATGCCACGGCGGTATCCGAGGTCCTCGAAGACCGGGTGCCAGTAGACCGGGATGTAGTTGACCTGCACTCCGATCCCGGCGGCGCGCAGCCTGTCGTACACCTCGCGTCGGCGGCCGTCGAGTACTCGTACCGGATAGAGGTGTCGGATCGGGTCCACGTCGGGACGCCGCGCCGGAAGGCGCAGGCCGGGAACATCGGCGAGAAGCTCGTCGTAGCGTGCCGTCAGCCGCGCGCGCCTAGCCTTGAAGTCGCCGAGCCGGCGCAGTTGAGCCGAGCCCAGCGCGCACAGCACGTCCGGCAGCCGGTAGTTGAGGCCGAACTCCTGCACCTCGTAGTACCAGCCGCCCTCGTCGGTACGACGCAGGCGTTCCGGGTCGCGCACCGATCCGACGGTTCGGAAGTCCCGCAGCCGCTCGATCAGCTCCGGCCGGGTGGAGACGACCGCCCCGCCCTCGCCCGTGGTGAGGTTCTTGGTCGGGAAGAACGAGAACGTGGTGAGATCGGCGAGGGTGCCGACCGGGCGCCCGCGGTAGGTGGATCCGATCGAGTGTGCCGCGTCGCCGACCAGGATCGCTCCGGCGCTGTCGGTGATCTTCCGCAGCCGGTCGTAGTCGGCCGGCACACCGGCGTAGTCGACCGCCGTGATCACCTTCGTGCGGGTGGTCACCACGGCGTCGACCGCGGCCGGGTCGAGGTTGGCGGTGTCCTCCTCGATGTCCGCGAAGATCACCTCGGCGCCGAGCATGGCCGCGCCCGATGCGGTGGCCACGAACGTCATCGGCGTGGTGATCACCTCGTCGCCGCGTCCGACACCGGCCGCCGCGTACGCCGCGTGCAGCGCCGTGGTCCCGTTGGTGACGGTGACCGCGGGCGCCCCGGCGACCGCCTCGATGTCGGCCTCGAACCGCGCGACCCGGGGCCCGGTGGTGAGCCAGTCACTGCCCAGCGCCGCGACGACCGCCTCCACATCGGCGGCGTCGATCGACTGTCGTCCGTAGGGCAGCATCAGTCCTCCGCGAGGAGGTCGCGCATCTCGTCGACCGAGAGCCACAGGTCGTTGTTGTCCGAGCGGTAGTTGAAGCCGTCCGGAACCTCCTCGCCGCCGAGCGGGGTCTCGTAACCCCAGCTCGCGACGACCGGCTGGACCACGTAGCGGTCTTTGAACCGCAGCGTGCGGCGGCTGTCGTCGGCGGCGATCATCTCCTCGTGCAGTTTCTCGCCGGGGCGCATGCCCATCTCGTGGGTGCCGGCACCGGGCGCGACCGCCTCGACCAGATCCATGATCCGCATGCTCGGGATCCGCGGGACGTACAGTTCGCCGCCCTGCATCACGTCGAACGAGTCGACGACGAACTTGACCGCCTGGTCCAGGGTGATCCAGAACCGGGTCATCCGCTTGTCGGTGATCGGCAGGCTCTTGCCCTCCTCCGCGAGCTTGCGGAAGAACGGGACGACCGAGCCGCGGGAGCCCATCACGTTGCCGTAGCGGACCACGGCCAGCCGGGTCGGGTGGGTGGCCGCGTAGTGGTTGCCGGCGATCACGATCTTGTCGGCGGCGAGCTTGGTCGCGCCGTACAGGTTGATCGGGCTGGACGCCTTGTCGGTGGAGAGCGCGACGACCTTCTTGACCCCGTGGTTGATGGCCGCGTCGATCACGTTCTGGGTGCCGTTGATGTTCGTCGCGACGAATTCCGACGGGTTGTACTCGGCGGTGTCGACCTGCTTGAGGGCGGCCGCGTGCACCACGTAGTCGATGCCGTGCATGGCCCGGTCGAGACGCTTCTCGTCCCGGATGTCGCCGATGAAGAAGCGCAGACGCGGGTCGTCGCCGAACATCTGGCGGACCTCGTACTGCTTCAGCTCGTCACGGGAGAACACCACGATGCGGGACGGGTCGAGGTGAGTCAGCGCGTACTTCAGGAAAGCCTTGCCGAAGGAACCGGTCGAGCCGGTGACAAGGATCGAGGAGCCGGCGAGTTCAGACACGAGATTCTCCGGGGGTTCAGGGGGTTACGAGGCGGAAGCATAACCAGCCCGGAAGGCATTTCCAGAAGCGCGAAAAAATGCTGTGTGCAGTTCATTCTCAGTTCAACCGCGATTGGTCGAGATGACCGGGAAGCTGCGGGATCGTTGGCCTCCTCTGAACACCGCACCCTGGAGTAATACTGTGACTGAGCTGCAGAGACTACGCGAGGCGTTCCGTGCCGCCCTCGATCTTCCGGCGGACCAGCCCGTGGACGACCTGCGCTACCAGGACAACGAGAAGTGGGATTCCCTCGCCCACATGTCGCTTGTCGCGGCGATTGAAGATGAATTCTCGGTAATGATTGATACCGACGACGTCATCAATATGTCCAGCTTTACCGAGGCCGTGCGAATCCTCGGTAAATACGGAGTGGACGTCAAGTGAGCGTCGCCCTGGTCACCGGGGCGTCCCGCGGAATCGGCCGGGCGGTCGCGTCCCGCCTCGCCGAACAGGGCCACCATCTGGTGCTGCACGGCCACGACCCGGAGCGGATCGCCGCGACGGCCGGGGAGATCGCCGGCAAGTTCGGCGTCACCGTCGTGCACGCCGCGGGTGACATCGCCGACCCGGCCACCAGCAAGGCCCTGGCCCGGCTCGCCTTCGACACCTTCAAGCGGCTCGACGCACTGGTGGTCAACGCCGGCACGCACGCGGCCGGGATGCTCGGCATGACTCCGGACGCCACTGTCGAGCGGCTGTTCGCGGTCAACGCGGCGGGTGCGGCGTACACCCTGCAGAACGCGGTCCGGTTGCTCGCTCGCGGACAGCGCCCGGCGGTGGTCCTGACCGCCTCGATCACCGGCGACCAGGGTGTCGCCGGGCAGGCCGTCTACGCCGCCTCCAAGGCCGCGGTGGCCGGGCTGGCCAGGTCCGCGGCCAAGGAGTTGGGCCCGCGCGGCATCCGGGTCAACGCGGTCGCACCGGGCTTCATCGCCACCGACATGCTCGACACCCTGGACGAGGCGGGCCGCGCCGACCGGATCGCGCACACCGCGCTCGGCCGTCTCGGCGAGGCCGACGAGGTCGCCGACGTGATCGTCTTCCTCCTCTCCGAGCAG
Organism: Actinoplanes sichuanensis; assembly: GCF_033097365.1. NCBI lineage: Bacteria > Bacillati > Actinomycetota > Actinomycetes > Micromonosporales > Micromonosporaceae > Actinoplanes > Actinoplanes sichuanensis. The sequence continues at coordinate 9,066,394 of NZ_AP028461.1, read as the reverse complement.
GCCCGATTCGTCACCGGCCAGATCATCGGGGTCGACGGGGGACTGACGCTGTGAACCTGCTCCACCCCTCCGCGCGGGTCGTCGACGCGGCCACCGGCGCGATCCTCACGCCGGAACTGATCGACGCGGCCGCCGCCGAGATCGCCGAGCAGCCGATCGTCTTCCTGCCGATGACGACCACGGTGGAGGCGGTGGCCCGCTATCTCGCGGCGCTGCGCCTCGCGAAGCCGGTCCTGCTGCTCGACCCGGATCTCGACCACACCGCGCTGATCGCCCGCTACACCACCGACGACGTGCACCCCGACCTGGCGCTGCTGCTCACCACCAGCGGTTCCACCGGTGATCCCAAACTGGTCCGGCTGTCCCGGGCGGCGGTGCTCGCCAACGCCGGGCAGGTGGCCGACAGCCTAGGCGTCACCGGCGAGGATGTGGCGATCACCACACTGCCGCTCTTCTACTCGTACGGGCTGTCGGTGCTGCACTCGCACCTGCTCCGCGGGGCGACCGTGGTGCTGGAACGTACCGGGATCATGCAGAAGGACTTCTGGGCCGCGATCGACGAGCACCGGGTCACCTCGCTGGCGTTCGTGCCGTCGCAGTACGAGATGTTGCGGCGACTCCGCTTCGACCCGGCCCGGTACCCGTCCGTGCGTACCCTCACGCAGGCCGGCGGCCGGTTGCGGACCGACCTCGTCACCGATTTCGCCGCCCGGATGGACGCCGTCGGCGGCCGGATGTTCGTGATGTACGGGCAGACCGAGGCCGGTCCGCGGATGGCCTGCCTGCCACCCGAGCGACTGGGCGACAAGCTCGGTTCGGCCGGCCGAGCGATGCCCGGTGGCGCCTTCACCATCGAAGACGACGAGGTCGTCTATAAAGGACCAAACGTCATGATGGGGTACGCCGAGACGGCCGCCGATCTGAGCCGAGGCGACGACCTCGCCGGCGTGCTGCGCACGGGTGACCTGGGCCACCTCGACGAGGACGGGTTCCTCTTCATCACCGGCCGGCTCAAACGGATGGCCAAGGTGTTCGGCGTCCGGATCAACCTGGACGACGTGGAGCGGCACTTCCCGGTCGCGGCCGTGGCCGGTGACGACAAACTGCACGTCTTCACCCTGGACGGCGACGTCCGTGCGCTGCGCAGCAAGATCGCGGAATGGCTCGGCACCCACTTCACCGGGGTCGACGTACGGACGATCTCGTCCCTGCCGCTGCTGCCCAATGGCAAGACCGACTATCGGGCGCTGGAGGCGTCGTTGTGAGTGTCTTCTCGCTGTCCCAAGCTGATCGAGAGAAGCGGCTGCTTCCTCAGCTGGTGGATCTCGTATCGCATCATCGTCGGCATTGTGTGCGTTATGACCGGATTCTTACCGCGGCTGGCGTTGGCTCCTTTTCGGACATCTCCGCATTACCGTGGTTGCCGGTTCGGCTCTTCAAGACGCTCGAGCTCAAGAGCATCCCGGACGACGAGGTCTTCAAGGTCCTGACGTCGAGCGGCACGACGGGTGAGGTGAGTCGGATTTATCTGGACAAAGCCGCGGCAGCCACCCAGACCCGGCAACTGGGCGCCACCCTGCAGACCGTGCTCGGCCCCCAACGCCTGCCGATGCTGATCGTCGACACCAAGTCGATCCTCAAGGACCGCCGTTCGTTCAGCGCCCGCGGCGCCGGCGTGCTCGGCATGGCCACCTTCGGCCGCGATCACATGTGGGCGCTCGACGAAGACGTCGACGGTCTTCGCAGCTTCCTGGTGAAACACGGCGACCAGCCGTTCCTGATCTTCGGGTTCACCTACCTGGTCTGGTTGCACCTCTACGAGATCGCCCGCGAGCACGGCCTGGACCTGGGCAACGGCATCCTGATCCACTCCGGCGGCTGGAAGAAACTGGTCGACCAGGCCGTCTCGCCGGAGGAGTTCCGCAACCGGCTGGCGGCCGTCGGCCTCACCCGGATTCACAACTTCTACGGCATGGTCGAGCAGATCGGAACGATCTTCCTCGAGGGCCCGACGGGTGGGTCGCTGTACTGCCCGGACTTCGCGGACGTCGTGGTTCGCGATCCGGAGACCTGGGCCGAACTACCACCCGGAAAACCCGGCCTCCTCGAGGTGGTGAGCACCCTGCCCACCTCGTACCCGGGTCACGTACTGCTCACCGAGGATCTCGGCGTCGTGCACGGTGTCGACGACGGGGACTGGCCCGGCAAGCGCTTCTCGGTGCTCGGCCGGCTGCCCCGGGCCGAGGCGCGTGGATGTTCGGACACGTATCGGAGTGCCGCATGAGGTTCCGCTTCGGTGTGGAGGGCGATCTGACCGCCCCGTCGGAGGACCGACTCACCGTCGGCGACCCGCGGATGGCCGACTTCCTCGCCAGACTGGCCCGCAGACTGCTCGCCCCCGCGGTCGCCCGGCGCCACCCGGAACTCGGGTCGCTCGGCTACTTCCTGCGGCCGGCCGAGCTCAAACGCTCGGTGGAGCGGATGACCGCCCGGCGGGACGCGCTGGTCTTCCCCAGAGGCAACGTCTTCCATCTGCCACCGGCCAACGTGGACACCATCTTCGTCTACTCGTGGGCGATCTCGGCGCTCGCCGGCAACCACAACGTGGTCCGGATCTCGTCACGGTCGGCCGGGGCGGCCGAGGTGATCCTGGACGCCCTCAACGAGACCGAAGCGGACCCGGTGATCGGGCAGACCCAGCGGATGGTCACCTACGGCCACGACGACGCGATCACCGCCGAGCTCAGCAGGTGGTGTGACCTGCGGGTGATCTGGGGTGGTGATCACGCGGTCGACACCATCCGCAAGCAGCCGCTGAGGCCGTCGGCCCGGGATCTGACCTTCCCCGACCGTACGTCGTGGGCCGTCCTGTCGGTGCCCGGCTGGCGTGCCGCCGACCCGGCCGCGCGCCGCAACGCGGTGGTCGGGTTCGCCAACGACGCGTACTGGTTCGACCAGGCCGCCTGCTCCTCGCCGCGGACCGTGTTCCTGGTCGGCGGCGGTGCGGACAGCGGCGAGGTCCGGGCCGAGTTCCTCGACCTGCTGCTCGACGTGGTCGACCAGCGCGGTTGGGTCGTCGACCCGGCGATGGCGGTGGAGAAGCGGGTCAACGCGTACGGGCTGGCCGCCACCGGAGCCGCCACGGCGCTGGACTTCCCGGACAACCGGATCACCGCGGTGACCCTGGCCGGCACCGGGCAGGCACCCCGGCGCTGGATCGGTGCCGGTGCGTTCCCGTTCGCCGAGGTGGACTCCCTGCTCGACCTGGTGCCGGCGATGAACCGGCAGGATCAGACGGTCAGCCACTTCGGGTTCACCCCGGCCGAGCTGCGCGCCTTCGCGGTGGAGCTGGGCGGCCGCGGGGTGGATCGGATCGTGCCGTTCGGCTCGGCGCTCACGTTCGGCGCCGTCTGGGACGGCTACGACCTGCCGAGCGAGTTCACCAGGCTGACCACGCTGCAGGCGTGAAGAAGGGCCCCGGCCGACCGGCCGGGGCCCTTCTCTCAGCTCCGGCGCCAGACCGCTATGTGGGCCTCTTCGCTCGCCTTGAGCAGGGTGAAACCGTGCTCGGCACCGTCCCAATGCATCTTCTCGCCCGGGTGGTAGCGGCCGATCATGACCTCGATGCCCGGCGGCGGCACGTCGTCCTCACCGACCGGCTTGAACTCGCTCCAGTACACGTCGTGGTAGAAGACGTAGTACGCCTCGTTGCTGATCCGTCTGGTGTAGGAGATCGTGTCCTCCGGCCCGACACCGAGTTCACCCAGGTCGATCGGCATGGTGAAGCGCCGGCCGATCGGCTCGACGAGCCGATCCCGCATCACCGCCATGGTCGCCAGGTTCGCCACCACGACGACGGCCATCACCGGGATGACCAGGCGGCGCACCCGGGTGGCGGCCAGAAGGACGGCCAGCGCGACCAGACCGATGGCGGTGGCGACATACGGCCGGAACTGCGACCAACCGGCGGTCATCGTCATCAGATCCGGGCCGCCGAACATGCCGTACGACAGCTGGTGGCCCCGCTCGGCGACGTAGCGCAGCCGGTAGGCGATCACCAGCCCGCCGACGACCAGGATCAGCACCGGGAGCACGGCGTACCGGGCCGGCGCACGCAGCCGCTGATCGGCCAGAACGGCGAAGCCGAAGAGGATCCAGAACGGGACGAACACCTGCACGTAGCGGGAGTAGAGCGCATCCGACTGGGTGTCCACCAGCCCGGCCAACACCACCGCCGCGCCGAGGCCGACGCCGACGGTGCTGAACAGCGCCAGCCCCGCGGTCCAGCGGAACGCCGCGTCGCGCGCCGGCCGGACCATCTCGATCGTGGTCACCACCCAGGCCAGTCCGGCCAGCCCGCCGGTGACCACGCACATGTACCAGACGTTGGTGCCGAACGAGGCGACGAAGACCTGGAGGCGCTGGATCTCGGTGAACACCGCCATGGTGCCGCCGCCGACGATGTCACCGCGCAGGTGCACGCGGTCGCCGATCAGCATGATGACCACCTGGTTCAGGATCACCGCGAACATCAGCGGGACCAGTGACAGGCCCGCGCCGGACCGCCCCACCCGCTTGCGGATCAGCATGAACGCCAGGAAGGCGAAGTAGACGATCACCAGGATCGTGCCGCGGATGTGCACCAGGTAGAGCACGCCGGTGAGCACGCCCACGCTGATCGCCGGCGCTTTGCGGTCCGGTGCGCCGACCCACCGGTGGACCGCCAGGAACCAGCCGAGCATGAGGGGCGCCATCACCGAGTCGGTCATGCCGACCAGCGACCAGAAGACACCGGCCGGCACGGTCGCGGCGACGAACGCGGCTGCCAGCGCAACCCGGGTGTTCAGCCCGAACATCCGGCGGCCCAGCAGATAGGCCAGCGGCAGCGTGAGCGCGCTGATCGCCGCGTTGATGACGTGCACGATCTTGTACGAGGTCGCGAAGTCCAGCCCGAACAGGAACGCGGGCGAGACGAGCAGCGGGTACCCGATCCGGCGGAACAGCGGCGTCTCCGAGCTGAACCCCTCGGGCCCACCGGCGATGGCCCGCGCCGCGTTCATGTAACTGTCCTCATCGGCGTGCGCGATGGGGTGGGTGATCGGGGCGCCGAGCCAGAGCCGCCACAGCACTCCCGCCAGCCAGCCCAGGGCGAGGATCGCGATGATGATCCGTCCGCGGTCGGTTCTCCCGGCGGTCGTCTCGGGCGGTGAATAGGGCAAGACCTCTGTCGGCATGGGCGTCGCTTTTCTTCCCTACTGGGGCGCCGGATGCCGGCGGCCGGCGGACAATCGGCGAAACGGTAGCAGCAACCGGAGATCATCGACGTCTCGATTTCCCGCATGACGCTCATCGACATTCTCTGGACATGTCATGTCCACATGGCACTCGCCGACTGCACACCGGCGGGCCGCATTCATCCCTGACTCTCGACCCCGCACCGAACGGGACTTCAGGGGAATCCGATGAGGCTTGTCTTCGTGACCGCGACAACCGGGCTGATCATGCTGGTTGTCATCATCGAGCTGCTGCGGCGGCGGCAACTGCGGGAGAAGTACGGCGCGTTGTGGCTGCTGGTGGCCATTGCCGTGCTCCCGCTGGCGTTCGTACCGACGCTGCTGGACGGGTTCACCTCGGTCCTCGGCATCGCGTCCGGCCTGAGTCTGTTCCTGTTTCTGAGCGTCGTCTTCCTGTTTCTCGTGGCCGTACACCTCTCCTGGGAGAGCAGCCGTCTGGAGGAGGAGACGCGCAGTCTCTCCGAGGAGATCGCGCTTCTCCGGGCGGATGTCGCCGAATTGCAGGAATCGCGGGAGAGAGTGACCACGCCGTGATGGCGACCGATGAGCGACTGCTGACCATCCTGCCCGCCTGGAATGAGGCGGAATCGATCGACGCGGTGATCAAAGAAATTCACCGGGAATTTCCCGGCACCGACATCCTGGTGGTCGACGACTGCTCGCGGGACGCCACCGCGTCGGTGGCCCGGTCGGCCGGCGCGAAGGTGGTGCGGCTGCCCTACAACCTCGGTGTGGGCGGGGCGCGCCGGCTCGGCTACCGCTACGCCGTCGAGCACGGATACGACATCGCCGTGCAGATGGACGCCGACGGACAGCACGATCCGCGGTACATCCGGGACATGGTGGCGGCACTGGCCGACGCGGACCTGGTGATCGGCGCCCGGTTCGCGGGTGAGGGCGAGTACCGGGTCCGCGGCCCGCGGCAGTGGGCGATGAAGCTGCTGTCGATGGCGCTGTCGTCGATCGCCGGCACCCGGCTCACCGACACCACGTCCGGGTTCCGGGCCTGCCGGGGCGAGCTGATCTCCTTCTACTCGACCAACTTCCCGGTCGAGTACCTCGGCGACACGGTCGACACGATCGTCCAGGCCAAGCGGTCCGGATACGTGATCAAGCAGATTCCGGTGTCGATGCGCCCGCGCCAGGGCGGCACACCGAGCGCCTCACCGGCGAAGGCGATGGTCTACCTGTTCCGTTCCGGCCTGGCGCTGCTGCTCGCCCTGGTCCGCCGGTGACCGCCGGCGCGCTCAGGTTGTACCGGAGCAGCGGTTTCCGGTTCCTGCTGGTAGGTGGCGCCAGCGTGGTGGTGGACGCCGGCCTGCTCTACCTGCTGCACGGTCTGGCCGGCCTACGCCTGGAGCCGGCCACCGCGCTGGCTTTCCTCGCCGGTTTTGTGGTCAACTTCGCCCTCAACCGGCAGTGGGCCTTCTCCTCGACCGGTCGGCTGCGTCGCCAACTGGTCGCCTATCTCGCGCTGGTGGGCGCAAACCTGCTGTTCACCGTCCTACTGATGCGGGCGCTCACGACACTGGGCGTGATGTACCTGGTGGCCAAGGTGTTCACCACGGCCGTGCTGTCGACGGTCAACTACTTCGCGTCCCGGAAGTGGATCTTCGTCTGACGGGGGTCGGGTTATCCCTACCATCGGTCCGGCAGTCCACCGGATCGTCCGGCTGGGCGCGGATGCCTAGGTTCAAGACATGACGACGACACACGCCGACACGGCGCCCACCCGGAGCCTGATCGGTCGCTACCTGCGCCAGCTGGCGATCGACACACAGTACGTGCTGCTCGGTTTCCCGCTCGGCCTGATCACGCTGGTCGTCGGCATCACCGGGTTCGCGGTCGGCATCGGCACCGCGATCATCTGGGTCGGCCTCCCGATCCTGGTCGGCACGCTGATGCTGTCCCGCGGGTTCGCCATGACCGAGCGGGCCCGGATCGGTCCGGTGCTGCGGCGCAAGAGTTCGCACCCGATCTACAAGAGCAACCGTGGCCAGGGCTTCGTCCGCCGTACGCTCGGGCCGCTGACCGACGGGCAGACCTGGCTCGACCTGGTGCACGCGATCTTCCGGTTCATCCCGAACATCATCGGGTTCTGCTTCGTCGTGGTCTGGTGGGCGATCGCCCTGGGCGGTCTCACCTACCCGTTGTGGGACTGGTCGCTGCCGCACCCGCCGGACAACTACGAACTGCACGAGCTGCTCGGCTTCCAGGACACGATGGTCAACCGGATGCTCCTCAACTTCTCCATCGGGGTGTTCTTCGCCGGCACGCTGTCCTGGGTGGTCCGTGGCGCCGCGCTGATGGAGGCGTGGTTCGCCCGTGGCCTGCTGGTCAGTGTGTACGAGCTGCGCCGGCAGGTGGCCGAGGCCGAGCAGGCACGCGATGTGGCCCAACAGCAGAAGGCGGCCGCGGTCTCCGCCGAGGCGGTGGCGCTGCGCAGACTGGAACGCGACATCCACGACGGCCCGCAGCAGCGGCTGGTCCGTCTCGCCATGGACCTGGGCCGGGCCGAGCAGCAGTTCACCGACGACCCGGAGCGGGCCCGGGCGATCGTGGCCGAAGCACTCACCCAGACCCGGGAGACCCTCGACGAGCTGCGCGCCCTGTCCCGCGGCATCGCCCCGCCGATCCTGGTGGACCGCGGTCTGCAGGCGGCGCTGACCGCGCTGGCCGGCCGGTGCACGATCCCGGTCGACCTGGACGCGCCGGAGATGGACCGACTGGACCCGGGTGTCGAGTCGACCGCCTACTTCGTGGTGGCCGAGGCGCTGACCAACGTCGCCAAGCACAGCCACGCCAGTGAGGTGCAGGTCAGCGTGCAGCGGATCGCCACCGGCCTGATCGTGACGGTCGCCGACGACGGGGTGGGCGGGGCGAGCCTGGCCAAGGGGCACGGTCTGGCCGGCCTGGACGACCGGGTGCGGGCGGCCGGCGGAGTCCTCGCGGTGGACAGCCCGGACGACGGCGGCACACGGCTCACGGCGGCGCTGCCCCTCTGACATCGAGGGGATCTGACAGCATGAGCGCATGCGGGTGGTCATTGCCGATGATGCGGTGCTGTTGCGGGAGGGCCTGATCCGGCTCGTCGAGGAGAACGGTCACACCGTCGTCTCGGCCGTCGGGGACGGGCCCTCTCTCGTTCAATCGATCAAGGACCATCGTCCGGACGTCTCCATCGTGGACGTCCGGATGCCGCCGTCGCACACCGACGAAGGACTTCGCGCCGCCGTCGAGGCCCGGGCCGCGGTGCCCGGCAGTCCGATCCTGGTGCTCTCCCAGTACGTCGAGGTGTCGTACGCCGACGATCTTCTCGCCGACCGCCGTGGGGCGATCGGCTATCTGCTCAAGGACCGGGTGTCGCTGGTCGCCGAGTTCCTCGACAACCTTCGGCGGGTGGCCGAGGGCGGCACCGTGCTGGATCCGGAGGTGGTCGCCCAGCTGCTGGTCCGGCGCCGCCGGGACGACCCGATGCGCAGCCTGACCCCGCGTGAGCGGGAGGTGCTGGGGCTGATGGCCGAAGGCATGTCGAACACCGCGATCGCCCGCAAGATGGTGGTCACCGACGGTGCGGTGGAGAAGCACGTCCGCAACATCTTCACCAAGCTGGGCCTGCATCAGGACGAGGAGCAGCACCGGCGGGTCCTGGCAGTGCTGGCCTACCTGCAACCGTAGGGCTAGCCCTACCCCCGACCGGGGTGTCCGCCGTATCGATCGGCTACTTCGGACTCCATAGCGTCTTACCCATGGAGAACAGGGAAAACGTCAAGGGGATCGCGGCTCGTGTCGCGATCTGGAGTGCCCGCCATCGGGCACTCGCGATCCTCGGCTGGATCGCTTTCGTGATCGCGACGGTGGTCCTCAGCGCCCAGATCGGCACCCGGCAGGCGGATGAGAGCACGGCCGGGCACGGCGACTCGGGTGACGCCGACCGGATCGTCGCGGCGGCCGGTTTCCCGGAGCAGCCGGCCGGTGAGATGGTGCTGATCCAGAACCGGGCCGGCACCGACCGGGTGGCCGCTGCGGAGGAGGTCACCCGGGCTCTGGGCACGATCCGGGACGTCATCGACGTGCAGGCGCCGATCGAGTCGCCGGACGGCCGGTCGACACTGATCACCTTCAACATCGCCGGTGACGCCGACACCGCGGAGGAGCGGGTCGGCCCGGCGATGGAGGCGGTCGCCCGGGTGCAGAGCGCCCACCCCGACCTGTACGTCGCCGAGGCCGGTTCGGCCAGCGCCGACCAGTTGGTCAGCGAGGAGCTGGACGGCGGCCTGAACCGGCTGGGGATGCTCTCCATCCCGGTCACTCTGGGCATCCTGCTGGTGGCCTTCGGGGCCGTGGTCGCCGCGTTCCTGCCGGTCCTGCTGGCGATCATGTCGGTGGTCGCGGCGATCGGCCTGATGGCGGCGGCGAGCCGGTACGCTCCCGCGGTCGACGAGACGACGCACGTCATGCTGCTGATCGGCCTGGCCGTCGGGGTCGACTACTGCCTGTTCTACATCCGCCGGGAGCGCGACGAGCGCCGCCGGGGCGCCGACCCGCACCGGGCACTGATGATCGCGGCGCAGACCTCGGGCCGTTCCATCTGGGTGTCCGGCCTGACCGTCATGATCGCCATGGCCGGCATGTTCTTCACCCAGGACGTCGTGTTCGTCAGCTTCGCCGCCGGGACCATCCTGGTGGTCGCCACCGCGGTACTCGGCTCGCTGACCGTGCTCCCAGCGCTGCTCTCGGCGCTGGGCGACCGGGTCGACTCGATCAAGATCCCCGGCCTGTACCGGCGCAACAGTGACGGCCGAGTCTGGAACGCGCTGCTCCGGGTCGTACTCGCCAAGCCGTTGATCTCGGCGATGGTCGCCATCGCCGCGCTTGCCGCGCTGGCCTACCCCGCGCTCGATCTGAAGACCCGTGGCCAGGCGATCCAGGACGTCTCGCCGAACGCTCCGGTGGTGCAGACCTTCGTCGCCATCGGCGAGGCCTTCCCGAGCAAGACCACCCCGGCGCAGATCGTGGTCAAGGACGACTCGGTGAAGACGCCCGAGTTCGAGCAGACGCTCGCGGCCTTCAAGACCGCGGTCGCCGCCAGCGGCGGGAAGCTGGTCGAGCCGGTCGACGTCGAGGTCAACCCGGCCGGGGATGTCGCGATCGTCTCGGTCGGCCTGGCCGGCAAGGAGAGCGACAGTGTCGCCGTCGACGCGCTGAACCTGCTGCGGGACCGGGTCGTGCCGGACACCTTCGGCCGGATCGGCGGTGCCACGGCGCTGGTCACCGGGTCCACCGCGGGTGGTGTCGACTACAACGAGCAGCTGTCGAAGACCCTGCCGCTGGTGTTCGCCTTCGTCCTCGGACTGGCCTTCATCCTGCTGCTGGTGTCGTTCCGGTCGGTCGTGGTCGCGGTCACCGGACTGCTGCTGAACCTGCTGTCGGTCGCGGCCTGCTACGGCATGCTGGTCTGGGTCTTCCAGTACGGCCACTTCGAGGAGCAGCTCGGCTTCGTCTCCGGCGGGGGCATCACGAACTGGATCCCGATGTTCCTCTTCGTGATCCTCTTCGGGCTCTCGATGGACTACCACGTCTTCGTGGTCAGCCGGATCCGTGAGGGCCACGACCGGGGCCTGTCGACCCGGGACGCGGTCCGCGAGGGCATCGGCCGGACCGCCGGTGTGATCACCAGTGCCGCCGTGGTGATGGTCGCGGTGTTCGCGCTCTTCGCCACCCTGCCGCTGACCGCCACCAAGGAGCTGGGTGTGGGCCTGGCCGCCGCGGTCCTGCTGGACGCCACGATCATCCGGGCGGTGCTACTGCCGGCGATGATGGCGCTGCTCGGCCGGGCCAACTGGTGGCTGCCGAAGTGGCTGGGCTGGCTGCCGGAGATCGCCCACGAGCCGCCCGCGCAGGACGGCCCGACCCGCGCCGAGGAGCGGGAGCTGGCCCCGGTCAGCTGAGCATGTGCCCGAGGGCGCCGCCGATCATGGCGGCGCCCATTCCGGCGGTGATGCTGAGCAACGCGTATCCGGTGGCGGCCAGGATCTCCCGCCGCCGGGACAGGGTCAGGATCTCCCAGCTGAACGTCGAATACGTGGTGAGGGCACCGCAGAACCCGGTGCCGAGCAGCGCCACCACCCCGGGTGCGAGCGGCAGCCCGAGGACCAGGCCGAGTACGAACGAGCCGGTCACGTTGACGGCGAGCGTGCCCCACGGGAAGGCCGCCCCGAACCGGGCCTGCATGATCCGGTCGGTGAGGAACCGCAGGGGCGCGCCGACCGCCGCGCCCAGCGCCACCAGCAGGACCGTCATCGGGCCAGGGCGCTTCCGGCGGCGACCGCCAGCACGGCACCGATCAGGGTGGCCGCCAGGTAGACCAGGCCGGCCTGAGAGACCTCGGCGATCGCGGTGGAGAACGTGGTGTAGCCGCCGAGGAACCCGGTGCCGAGCAGCAGCCGCGGAATCCGGCCCTGGATCCGGGTGTTGAGCACGCCGATCAGGAGACAACCGGACACGTTGATCACCCAGGTGGACCAGGGGAAACCGCCGGGATCGTGCGGCCAGGCGGTGGCGATGCCGAACCGGGCCAGGGCGCCGAGCACGCCACCGGCGGCGACCGCGGCCAGATCGGTGGGGTGCACGTCGAGATCCATCACCCGGGACGTTAGCCCACAGCCGGGTGGCCGGCCGGGGGGACGTGGCGGCGCCCACCCCGGCCGGTTCCAGGCGCTCCTGCTGGAGAGCGGGCCTGTCCGTCCACTTTAGAACACGATCTTGGGAATCGCCCACCGACCCCGGCGGGGGACGGTTGCCTGAATTCTGGTTGTCGAGGCGGTGACTTCCCGAAGGCATTGCTATCAAAAGCGCATAAAACGGCGTAGGAAAGGCTGATAACGTGCGGCTCCGCACGCGGACGGAGCGGAAGACGATGCACCACGCCAACCACCACTACGGCCACTCGCACATCCTGGCCCGCTACTGCGGGATGCCGGAACCGCTGCATCCGCCCCGGATCCAGGGGTACCTCCAGCACGGCTGGAACATCGGGGACGGGCTGGCGCCCGGTACGCCGTACGTCGACGGCGCCCGCCTCCTGGTCTGGTCCGAGGAGACCCGCCGCCGCTCCTGGTCGCAGGGCCGCCGCAATGTGGTGGTGGTCGGCGCCCCGTTCGCGTATCTGGTCGAGATGACGCCGCCGCCCGTCGAGCCGGGTGAGGGGACCATCTTCTACCCCTTCCACGGCTGGGAGGGCCAGCAGGTGCACGGCGACCACCAGCGGCTCATCGACGAGGTCAGAGAGACCGAGACCGGCCCGATCACCGCCTGCCTGTACTGGAACGAGTACCGGATGCGCCGGGTCCGGCACCTCTACGAGCGGGCCGGATTCCGGGTCATCTGCCACGGCTACCGCGGCTTCTGGTGGCGTGACCACCATCGTGACTTCCTCGTCGACCAGCTGGCCGAGCTACGCCGTCATCGCCGGGTCGTCTCCAACCGGCTGTGCAGCGCGATCTGGTACGGCCTGCTCGCCGGCCGGGAGGCGGCCGTCTACGGCGACCCGATGGTCCTGGACAACGCCGACATGACCTTCGGCGGCGAACCGCGTCTGCACCGGCAGTGGCCGGAGCTGTACGGCCGGGCGACCGACTTCGCGACCGGCCATCGACTCGCCCGGACCCAGCTGGGCGCCGACGAACTGGCCCGCCCCGACGAGCTGCGCAAGCTCCTGGGCTGGCCGAAGGAGGGGTACGTGTGATGCCGAACCTGATCCGCTCCGGCGGCGAGATGTTCAACTGGAGTGATCGGGTCGGCCGGAGCAACCCGCTGCTGCACCACCTGATCGCCGAGCTGGCCGGACCCGGGCGGACCGTGCTGGTCGCCGGTCCGCACCCGGCCGACCTGGTCGCCGCCCTCGACGCGGACGGTGCCGAGGTGACCTGGGTGCTGCGTTCGCTCACCGACGCCGAGCAGGCCGCCACCACCCACCCCACGATCACGATCCGGTCGGGCGCCTTCGGCAAGATCGATCTGACCGGGGGGTACGACCTGGTGGTCGCCACCGACGGCATCGGACGGCTCAACTCGGCCGAGGGCGATCAGCTCTCCGCCGACGAGTTGTTCCAGCTCCTCGCCGGGGCGGTGCGCCCGGGCGGCGCGCTGGTCCTGATGCACGACAACCAGCTCGGCGCCCACCACACGGTCCGTCTCGACCCGGGCGCCCGCTTCCGAGACTCCGCCGCGTGGAGCGTCGACGTCGACGGTCCGGCGTCCCGCGCCCAGCTGACCGCCCGGTTGACCGCCTCCGGCCTGGCCCCGGCCGGGGTCTGGGCCGCGTTCCCGGAGCCCGCCGATCCGGCCGTGCTGGTCGGCGGCGCAGCCCTCGGTGACGCCGCGTCCCCGCTGCGGTCCTGGCTGCAGACGGCCCTCGCGCACGCCTACACCACCGCGTTCCGCGGCCGTCCGGTGCTCGGCGACCCTCGTGAGCTCGTCGCCCGCGCGCTGCGGGCGGGCGCCGAGGAGACCGTGGCCGGTGGCTGGCTGGTCATCGCCGCCGCGCCGGGCGCCGAGGATCGCCTCCGGGTTCGAGACGACGTACTGGTCGCCGACGTCAACGGGGTCTACGCCGTCGACGCCGACGGGCCGCGGATGCTGACGCCCGCCGACACACCCCTGGAGTTCGACGGGCTGCGCCGGGTCCAGGTGCTCCAGCCCACCGCTGGATGCCTGCTGGAGGATCGGCTGCTGGCCCTCTGCGCGGCCGGCGACGTGCGCGGCCTGCGGCAGGAGATCGCCGGGTACGAGGCCTGGCTCGGAACCGGCCCGATCAGCGGCCCGGAGGCGCTCGCCGACCTCTCCGGCATCACGGTGACCGGCGACGGGCTCGCCGTGCTGTTCGCCCACTGGGCCCCGGTCGAGCCGGTCTCGGCGCAGATCGCGCTGGTCCGGGCGCTGTGGCAGTTCGCGGTCCGGCTGCTCACCTGGGGCCGCCCGCACCCGTGGCCGATCACCGCGAGCGCCGCCGACCTGGCCGCGATCCTGGTCGGGATGGCCGGTCGCAGTCTCGCCGACGAGGAGCTGCGGGCCGCGATCGACCTCCAGGTGGTGATCGACGGCGCCGAGTTCGGCCTCGACCCGGCCGGGCAGCAGGCGCACCGGCTCGCGCTGCGGGCGGTGCAGCCGGGTACCGCGCCGGTCGACGTGACGGGGTATCACCAGCTGGTGGAGGCCCTGTGGCGGCAGCGCTACCAGGCCTCGCACCTGCTGGCGATGATGGAGTGGACCGAGCGGATCATCCAGTCCCGGGACGCCGAGCTCAGCCGGATGGACTGGGAGCTCCAGCTCCTCCGCCGCGGCTGGGGTGGCCGCGGACTGATGTTGGCGAAGCGGGCGTACAAGATGGTCCGGAAGTGAAGGTCCTAGATCAGATCCCAGGTGAGCGGGGTGCCCTTGGCCGCGTCGGCGGTGAAGGTGCGCCCCAGCACCGTTCCGATCAGGTCCGGCTCGAGACCACCGGTCGGCCGGATCGAGCGCACGTTCTCCTCGGTGACCGGGTCGCCGGCCCGCACATCGGTGACGACGTAGAGCGAACGCCGGAACCGTAGGCTCTCCTTCTCCGCCTCGGTCGGGCCGATCGCCGTGGTGCCCAGCGCCTGCCAGGCCCGCTCCGACTCGGTGACCAGCAGTTTCAGCTCGGCCTGGTCGAGCGAGAAGGCCGAGTCCACCCCGCCGTCGGCCCGGTCCAGGGTGAAGTGCTTCTCGATCAGCACCGCGCCGTAGGCGACGGCGGCGATCGGCACCCCGATACCCATCGTGTGGTCGCTCAGGCCGATCGGCAGCTTGAGCGCCTCGGCCAGTACCGGGATGCGCCGTAGGTTCGTCTCCTCGGGCGGGGCCGGGTAGGAGGCGGTGCAGCTCAACACGGTGACGTCGGTGGCGCCGGCGCCCTGCGCGGCCTCGACCGCGGAGGTGATCTCGCGGAGCGTGGCCATGCCGGTGGAGATGATGATCGGCTTGCCGGTGGAGGCGGCCAGGCGGATCAGCGGCAGGTCGGTGATCTCCGAGGACGCGATCTTGTACATCGGTGCGTCCAACTTCTCCAGCAGCTCGACCGCGGTCCTGTCGAACGGGCTGGAGAACGGTGTGATGCCGTGCTCGCGGGCCCGCTCGAAGATCGGCGCGTGCCAGTCCCACGGCGTGTGGGCGCGCTCGAAGAGTTGGTAGAGGTAGTCGCCGCCCCACAGGTCGTGCCCGGCGGAGATCTGGAACCGCGGGTGCTTCACGTCCACCGTCATGGTGTCCGCGGTGTACGTCTGGATCTTGATGGCGTCGGCGCCGGCCTCGGCCGCGGCGTCCACCAGGGCCAGCGCCCGGTCGAGCGAACCATTGTGGTTGCCCGACATCTCCGCGACGATGTACGGCTTCCTACTGCTCATTTGCTTCTCTCCGTCCAGACGACCGTCTTCGGCACCCCGTCGACGAGCCGTTCGTATCTGCGTGTCTCGCGGAACCCGAATCGCCGGTGCAGCGCGAGGACCTGCGTGTTCTCGGCGAGCGTCTCGCCGCCCAGGGTGTCCAGGCCGCGTGGGCCGAAGGCGTGCGCGACGGCCTCGGACTCCAGCCGCATCCACGCGGGCAGCAGACGCCGGCCGAGCCCCTCCACGTCGAGGTAGAACGACCAGGTGGAACCGTCGAAGACGACAACTCCGGCCGGGACGCCGTCCTCCTCGTAGATCAGGATGTCGGCGCTGCGCCGGGCCCACCAGGCGGCGTGCTCGGCGGGCTGGATCTCGTGGGTGGTCAGGCTGACGGCCCGTACCGACGGATGGTTCCGCCAGGGCAGGACCAGGTCACGGTCGGAGTCACGGGCAGGTCGAAGCACGCCGTCAAGGTATGGAGGTGGTCTTGACCCGCTGTGGCGGCGAGGGGATGTCCCGGGAAACCGCAGGTGTCCGTTGGGTGCCCCGGCGGCGGAGACCGGCCACCCGGTAGCCGGTACGCAGGGCCGCGTACATCGTGTAGTTGTTCGCCGCGACCAGCCGATGCTTGAGCCCCGCGGCGCCGGCCGGCGGCAGGTAACCGGCCGGGCGGTGCCGTCGGTAGAGCGCGGCGATCTCCCGGAAGAACGCCCGGCGACGACTCGGGTGCATCCGGTTCTCGTTGCCGGCGACCACCAGCAGGTGACTGATCATCAGGGTGAAGATCCGGATGCGCAGCGCGGGGTCGACACCGGCGCCGTCCACCCAGGCGTAGAAGCGGTCCCACTGGGCGAACGCCTCGAAGTGCCGCTCACTGCGGGTCGCGGTGATCGCGCCGGTCCGGCCGATCCGGTAGTGGTAGCAGACCCGGTTCAGCACGTCGAGGTGCTCGGCGGCGATCAGTACCGGATTGCTGAACGGCACGTCCTCGTACCACCCGGCGGGGAACCGCAGGTCGTGCTTGTCGAGGAACTCGCGCCGCAGGATCCGGTTCCACGCGGTGTGCTGGAGGCCGATCAGCCGGTCCAGGTCGGGCGTGCCGGCCAGCAGCGCCGAACTCGCGTCGGTCTGGAGCCGGCCGTCCTCGTGCAACCGCAGGTGGTCGACGAGCAGCACGTCCGGCTCGGTGTCCCGGAGCCGCTCCAGCACCGCCCGGACCGAGCCGGACGGCAGGACGTCGTCGCTGTCGACGAACCAGACGTACCGGCCACGGGCCTCGGCCAGGCCGGCGTTGCGGGCCAGGCCCAGCCCGACGTTGCCGGGCAGGTGCAGGACGCGCAGATCACCGTGCCGGGCGGCGTACGCGTCGAGCATCGCGCCGCAGTCGTCAGGTGAGGCGTCGTCGACCGCGATGACCTCGACCGAGGCGCTCTCCTCCGGGGTCAGCCCGGCACGGATCGAGTCGAGGCACTGGTGCAGGTAGTCCTCGACCGCGTACACCGGCACGACGACGGTCAGCAGAACGTCCATGACGACCACCGTCGACCCCGTACGTGAACCCGAAGGGAACGCACGGGGTCGGGGGCCGGTCTACTGCTTGTCAGCCGGGAACAGCAGCTCCTGCATGGCGTCGGTGGTCAGCGGCTCGGCGAAGTAGTAGCCCTGGCCCAGCTCGCAGTTGCCGTCGGCGAGTTCACTGAGCTGACCGGCGTCCTCGATGCCCTCGGCGACGGTGGAGAGCTGGAGCGCCTGGCCGAGCTGAATGATTCCGAGCGTCAGGGCCGCGGCGGCCGGCACGTCACCGACGTCGTCCACGAACGACTTGTCGATCTTGATGATGTCGACCGGGAACCGGCGCAGGTAGGCCAGGGACGAATAGCCGGTGCCGAAGTCGTCGATCGCCAGCCGGACACCCAGGTCCTTGATCGCGTGCAGCCGCTCCAGGGTCTCCTGGCGGTGGTCCACCAGCAGCGATTCGGTCAGCTCGATGACCAGGCGGTGCGCCGGCAGCCCGCTGTCGGTCAGCGCCGCGTTCACCACGTCCGGCAGGTCGGTACGGTCCAGTTGTACCGCCGACAGGTTGACGCTCACGGTCAGCCACTGGTCCTCCGGGCGCTGCCGGTTCCAGTGGGCGGCCTGACGGCAGGCCTCACGCAGCACCCATTCGCCGATCGGGACGATCATCCCGGTCTCCTCGGCCAGCGGGATGAAGTCCAGCGGCGGAATCATCCCGCGCTCCGGGTGCTGCCACCGGACCAGCGCCTCCAGGCCGGAGATCTCCCCGGTGGCCAGCCGCACGATCGGCTGGAACCGCAGCTGGAACTCGTGCCGCAGCACGGCCCGCCGCAGGTCGGCCTCCATCTCCAGGTGCTTCTGGAAGGACTCGCGCATCGACGGCTCGAAGATCGCGTACTGGTCCTTGCCCTTCTTCTTGGCCTCGAAAAGCGCCAGGTCGGAGCGGACCAGCAGTTCCTGGGCGTCGAGTTCGCCGGGCTCGCCGAACGCCAGCCCGATGCTGCACGTCACGAACGTCTCGCGACCGTCCAGGTCGAACGGGTCACGCATCGCCGACACGATCCGCCGGGCCACCGGGACCGCGGCCTCCATCGAGCCGGTCTCCGGCAGCAGTACCGCGAACTCGTCGCCGCCCAGCCGGGCCGCGGTGTCGTCGGTCCGCAGGCAGTCCCGCAGCCGGTCGGCCACCAGGGCCAGCAACTGGTCACCGGCGGTGTGCCCGAGCGAGTCGTTGATCATCTTGAACCGGTCCAGGCCGATCAGCAGCGCGGCCACCCCACCGGGCCGGGCCGCCCCCAGGGTGTTCTCCATCCGGGTGACGAACAGCGAACGGCTGGCCAATCCGGTCAGCGCGTCGTGGAACGAGGCGTTCATCTCGCGCAGCGTCCGGGCATCGGCGACGGCCAGGCCGGCGTGTTCGGCGAAGGCCAGCAGCATCTCCTGCGAGGCCTTGTCCCAGACCCGCGGCTCGGTGTGCGATCCGGCGAACATCGCGCCGACGACCACACCGTTCTCGTGCACGGGTACGGCGATCACGCTCTGGATCCGGTTCTCCACCATCTCCGGCACGGCGATCGGGGAATTGGCGTAGTCGTCCACGGCGACCAGCTCGTCGCCCATGATCGCGAGCCCGGCGACGGCCAGCGAGGTGACCGGGATCCGCTGCATCCGGGCCAGCACCTCGTCCGGGATGCCGGCGCCGGAGACCAGGCTCATCCGGCCCGGCTCGTCGCTCTCCAGCACGGTCAGACCGGCGATGTCGACGTCCAGCAGTTCGGCGACCCCGGCGGTGACCCGGTCCAGGATCCGGCGCAGCGGCTCGCGCCGAGCGATGGCGCGCTGCACCGTGCTCAACTCGTCGAAAAGCCGCTGGCGGCGGCGCAGCGAGTCGATCAGGCGGTTGTTCTCCTCCGCCTGCCGGCGTTCGGCCTCGACCAGGTGCAGCGCCTGGAGGCTCAGCTCCAGCACCCGGGCCATGCCACGGAGCAGGCAGACCTCCTCGTCGGTGAAATCGCCGGACCGGCGGCCGAGGACCAGCATCCCGGAGGACGTCCCACCGAGCGGGGCCACCGCAAGGGAGTAGACCGTCTCTCCGGCACGCAGGGTCGCCGGACGGCCGACCTGGTAGCCGGCGGTGAGGGCGTAGACCGGGATCTCCTCGGCGGGAAGTCCGACCGCGGCGGCGATACCGCCGTCGACGGTGAGCACCGCGAGATCGGCTCCGAGGGCACGCGACGCGCACTCGACTGCCGCATGCTGGGCGGCAGCCTCGTCGGGCCGGTCGGCTACGACGGCGAGGAACTCCGTCAGTTGCTGGGTGGCGAGCACGTGGTTGCAGTCGGCCGGTAGACCGCTCAGCTGAGGGAAACGCGCAGGCGGTTCGCGGTTAGTGCCAACCTGGTCACGAACGGTCAGTGGGCCGACACGTACGGTTGTCAAAATCGATGGGCTGCGACTGAATAGATCCGTGGAGACATCCGACGCGGGTCTGGCATCCGGCCGGGTCGGCGCCGCGTCCATCGCCTTCGTCGGCCTGGCCGCGACCGCCCCGATCGTCACTCTCGTCACCGTCGTCCCGGCCGCGTTCGCCGCCGGTGCCGGCCCGTTCGTGCCCTGGTCGTTCGCCGTGGCCGGGCTGCTGCTCCTGATCTTCTGCGCCGGTCAGGCCGCGATGATCCGCCGGTTTCCCAGTGCGGGTTCCGCGTACTCACAGGTGGCGCACGGTCTCGGCCGACCCGGCGGGGTCGTCGCCGCCTGGCTCGCCCTCGCCGGCTACCACGCGATCCAGTTCGGTCTCTACGCGCTGGCCGGGCTCGCCGCCGCCCCGCTGCTGAGCGGCTTCGGGCCGGCCCCGCCCTGGTGGATGGTGGCCGCCGCCTGCTGGGCGATCGTCGCGGTCTGCGGGACGATGCGCATCGAGGTGTCCGCCGCGGTGATCGGCCTGTTCGCGGTGGCGCAGGCGGCCGTGCTGGCCGGGGTGGGCGCGGCGAACGTGCTGCAGCCCGCCGGCGGCCGGGTCACCGCCGGGTCGATCGTGGCCGCCTCCGGTCTCGACCGGCCCGCGCTCGGACTGCTGCTGGTTGTCGCGGTCCTCGCCTTCGCCGGCTTCGAGTCCTCCACCACCTTTGCCGAGGAGGGTTTCCAGCCGCGGCGTAGCGCCGGGTTCGGCGGGTACTGGGCGGTGCTGATGATCACCCTGCTGTGCGGCGGTCTCGCCTGGTCGATGATCGTGGCCGCCGGGCCGGACCGGATCACCTCGGCCGCCGGCCGGGGCCCGGAGCTGCTCTTCGATCTGGCCGACGAGCGGCTCGCCCCATGGGCGGTCACGCTCGGGCGGGCGATGCTGTTCACCGGCGTGCTGGCGGCGATCCTCGCGCTGCACACGGCCATCTCCCGGTACCTGTACGCGCTCGGCCGGGAACGGGTGCTCCCGGCCGTACTCGGAAGGGCCCGCCGACGGACCGCCGCGCCGCGAGCCGCCTCGGTGACCCAGTCGCTGATCGCGGGCGCCACCCTGGCCGGTGCCCATGCCGCCGGGGCCGACCCCGGCCCGCGTACCGCACGTTGGCTGATCACCGGCGGAGCCCTCAGCGTCCTGATCCTGTTGTTGCTGGTCGCGGTCGCGGCGCTGCTGCGGTTGAACCGGGTGCCCGGTCCGGAGGGGCCATGGGGTCGCTTTCTCGCGCCCGTTCTGTCCACAGTGTCTCTGGCCAGCCTGGCCTTCCTGGCGTTCCGCGACCTGCCCGCGCTGCTCGCCCTACCGGTCGGATATCCACTGGTCCGGGCGATTCCGGCGGCTCTCGCGGCATGCGTGCTGTCGGCCGTCGCGCACGCCCTGCTGCTGCGCCGGTTCCGGCCGGTGATCTATGCCGGCATCGGCCTGGCCGGCACTCCGGTCGTCATCACCCCGGTCACCCCACACGCCGAGCCCAAGCCCGCCACCATCCCCAGGCAACGGGATCCGGGCGCCCACCGCCCCGAGCGGGTCACCCAAAGAAGTCCTGGACCTGAGTGAGTGTCAGGTAGCCCTGAGGCTCCAGTTCGCGCGGGATCGAGGGCAGGCTCCGGGCGGTCACCGGGCCCTCGCCGGCGTCCTCGGGCGGGGCCGACGGCGTCGGGGTCGGTGGCAGATCGGCCAGCGCCATCGCCTCCCGGATCACCTCGAACATCGTGCGTACCTCGGTGGACGCCCGCCGGGCCAGCTCGTCACGGCCGGTTCCGTCGGGTGGCAGCGCGCAGGTGAAGTTGGCCCGGAGCTGATCGTCGACGCGGCGGATGTCGGCGCTCGGGCGCAGGTGGTCGAGCCGGCCTTCGGTGACGATGCCGAGCTCGCACCCGCGGTAGCCGGACTCCCGCCACCACTGCTGCCAGCGCGGGTCGGCGTCCAGGGTCCGTACGGCGTGCCGCAGCGCCCGCAGGTAGTAGCGGGGCTGCTGGCCGTCCCGAGTTGCGGTCCCCAGCCGTGGGTGGAGCCAGAACTCGTCCATGGTTCGCAATGGTCGCAAATCAGACGGCGCCCGGCAGGGATTCCGGGCTCGCGCGTCCGAGTGGATTACATAAGCACGTGATATGAATTCGGTCCGTGGACATTTTTCCAGGGGTGGCGCCGACCTTCGAACGCCTCTACGCCGGTCTGCGTCGGATCACCCCGCGCGATGAGCTCAGCCTCACCGCCGCCTCGGCCCTGGCCCGTCTGGAGCGTTACGGCCCGCAGCGCCTCAGCGACCTGCACGGTCCCGAGGGCGTCACCCAGCCGGCGATGACCCAGCTGATCACCCGCCTGGAACGGGACGGCCTGGCCGCGCGCGGCAGTGACCCCGCCGACGGACGGGCCGTGCTGGTCAGCGTCACCGACGCGGGCCGGGCCGCGGTGGCCCGCCGTCGTGCCGCCCGGGCCGAGACGATCGCGCACCGGCTCCGGCAGCTGTCCCCGGAGGACCAGGCGATCATCCTGACCGCGGGGCCGGCCCTCGACCGGCTGAGCGAGCTGATGTGAGCGACGACCACAAGTGGGTGGCGCTGTCCAACACCAGGCTCGGCAGCCTGCTGGTGGCCGGTCTCGTCGAATCGTTGCCGGTCGGATCGCGATGTGCGTACTCGGGGGATTTGCGTCTTTGATTCGTAAAAAGCACCTTATGGAGTGGAGCTCCGGCGTGGACCGGTGATCAGCCCCGTTAAGCCCTTGGAACATATGGGCTTAAACGGAAACAAGGGGCTTGGTATGAGAAGATTCTGGGCGGCCGCGACCGCGGTGGCGCTCTGTACGGCAGGTGTCGCGGTGACCGGGGCACAGGCCGGGACCGCGGCGCGCGGCGGACCCCCGTCGATCACTTGGGCCGCCTGTAGCGAGGGTTCACTGAAGGCGCAGGGCGCCGAATGCGGATACCTCGCCGTGCCACTCGACTACGCGAAACCGGACGGGGCGAAGATCGAGATCGCCCTCTCCCGGATCAAGTCCACCGTGCCCGCGGACAAGCGGCAGGGGCCGATCCTGATCAACCCGGGCGGACCCGGTGGCGCCGGCCGCGGGATGGCCGTGCTCGGTCAGCACGTGCCCAAGCAGGCGGGAGCTGCCTACGACTGGATCGGTTTCGACCCGCGCGGCGTCGGCGCCAGCAAGCCGAAGCTCACCTGCGACAGCAAGTACACCGGGTACAACCGGCCGCCCTACGTGCCGAGCACCCCCGAGATCGACAAGGCCTGGCACGCCCGGACCACGGCGTACGCGGCGGCCTGCGCCAAGGCCGGTGGCGCGCTGCTCGACCACATGCGCACCGACGACACGGTTCGGGACATCGACCGGATCCGCGAGGCGCTCGGCGTCGAGAAGATCAGCTTCTACGGCTTCTCGTACGGCAGTTACCTCGGCCAGATCTACGCCACCCGCAACCCGGAGCGGGTGCACCGGATGGTCCTCGACGGCGTCGTCGACCCGACCCGGGTCTGGTACCAGTCGAACCTCGACCAGGACATCGCCTTCGACAAGGCGATCAAGGTCTATTTCGCCTGGATCGCCAAGTACGACTCGGTGTACCACCTGGGCCGTACCGCCGCCGAGGTGGAGCGGCTCTACTACCGGCAGCTCGACGAGCTGGCCGAGAAGCCGGCCGGGCAGATCGGGCCGGCCGAGCTGACCGACGTGTTCCTGCAGCCCGGTTACTACGTCTTCGGCTGGGAGGAGACCGCCCGCGCCTTCTCGGCCTGGGTCAAGGACAAGGACCCGGCACCGCTCAAGCGGATCTTCGACGAGAACCACGAACAGACCGAGGGCGCCGACAACGGCTACGCGGTCTACCTGGCCGTCCAGTGCACCGACGCACCGTGGCCGGTCAACTGGAAGAAGTGGGCCCGGGACAACTGGCGGGTGCACCGCAAGGCACCGTTCGAGACATGGGGTAATGCCTGGTACAACGCGCCCTGCCGGCACTGGGCGGCCGACCCCGGCACCCCGATCGAGGTGGACGGCAGCAAGGCCCCGCCGATCCTGCTGATCAACGAGACGCTGGATGCGGCGACCCCGTACTCCGGCGCCCTGGAGACCCGCCGTCGCTTCCCGCGGTCGGTGCTGCTCGAAGGCGTCGGCGGCACCACACACGCCGGGTCGCTGTTCGGCAACGCGTGCGTCGACAACACGATCGCCGACTACCTGGCCGACGGCACGCTGCCCGGCCGGGTCAAGGCGGACCGCTCCGACAAGCAGTGCGAGCCGATCGCCAAGCCGACACCGTTGGCGAAGCACTCACTCGGCGAGCGCCTCCGGCTGGTCCCTCCGCTCCGGCCCTGAGGCAGCGGCCCGGTGGTGTACGCCACCGGGCCGCTGACCAGCATCTGAGGTAGGCTCGATCACGCGAAGGGGAGTAGCTCCCAATGTCGCGGTCGACATACTGACCCCGGTTCTCCGGGTTCCGGCCGCGCGGCCTCGTCATGAGGCGAGCGAGACCTTCGACCAGGCCGTATTCGTTATGGCCGGGTCGAGGTCGCCCTGCGCCAAGGCCCGGTCGTGTCACCGGGAGTTTCTTGTGGAAGCCTTCCTAGCCGCGCTGGCGATCAGCTTCGCGGTCATCTTCGTCGCCGAGCTCGGCGACAAGTCACAGCTCATGGCGATGACGTTCGCCACCAGGTTCAAGACCGTGCCGGTGCTGATCGGCATCACGGTGGCCACCGCGGTGGTCCACCTGGTGTCCGTCGGCATCGGCTACGGTTTCGGCGCCGCCATCCCGACCGGCTGGATCTCCCTGGTCGCCGGCATCGCGTTCCTCGGTTTCGGTGCCTGGACCCTGCGCGGCGACTCCCTCACCGAGGATGAGAAGGGCAAGGCCGAGCGCTCCACCGGTTCGGCGATCTGGGCCGTCGGCGGCGCGTTCTTCCTGGCCGAACTCGGCGACAAGACCATGCTCGCCACCATCACCCTGGCCACCCAGCACGGCTGGGTCGGCGTCTGGATCGGCTCGACCGTCGGCATGGTCGCCGCCGACGCCCTCGCCATTCTCGTGGGTCGATACTTGGGTAAACATCTACCGGAAAAGGTCATCAAGTACGGAGCTGCCGCACTCTTCGCTATCTTCGGCATCTGGTTGATCGCCGAAGGCGTGATCGAACTGCGATAAAAAGGAGCCGCCGTGCTGGACTACCGGGCCGAGTTCGACGCCGAAGTCACCCTCGACGGCGGGGGCGAACTGAGGGCGCGGGGCTTCCGCCTGAACATCCCGCACGCCGACGTCACCGAATCCGAGATCACCGCGCTGCTCGTCGCCTCCCTCGCTCCGCAACGGGTCGAGCACGCCGCCGTCAGCGACGTCCGGATCATCGCCGAACCGCACCCGCCGTCCGCCGACACGCAGGCCGAGCGGGTCCGGTTCGTCGAGCTCAGCCACATCATCACGGCCGGGATGATCACCTCGCCCGGCCTGCCCGGCCCGGAGATCACCCCGCACCTGACCCGGCTGGCATCCCGCGGCGTCTACGCACCGGGCACCGAGTTCGCCATCGACCGGATCAGCATGCTCGGCAACACCGGCACCTACCTGGACAGCCCGTACCACCGCTACGCCGACGGCGCCGACCTGGCCGGACTGCCCCTGGAGCAACTCGCCGGACTGCCCGCCGTGGTGGTCCGGGCGGTCGGTGGCGAACGCGGTGTCACCGCCGAGATGCTCGCCCACGTCACCGTCGCCGGACGGGCGGTGCTCCTGCACACCGGCGGAGACCGGCACTGGGCCACCCCCCGGTACGGTGTCGACGCGCCGTACCTGACCGCGGACGCGGCCCGGCTCCTGGTCGACCGCGGCGCGGCCCTCGTCGGCATCGACGCCGTCAACGTCGACGACGTCTCCCCGGCGGCCGCGGGC
Organism: Actinoplanes sichuanensis; assembly: GCF_033097365.1. Classification (NCBI taxonomy): domain Bacteria; kingdom Bacillati; phylum Actinomycetota; class Actinomycetes; order Micromonosporales; family Micromonosporaceae; genus Actinoplanes; species Actinoplanes sichuanensis. Next base: position 9,040,831 of record NZ_AP028461.1, on the reverse strand, counting down.
GCCCGGCCGGCACACACGCTGCTGTTGGCGGCCGGTATCCCGGTCGTCGAACACCTCACCAACCTGCGCGAACTGCCGCCGCTCGGCGCCCGCTTCACCGCCACCCCGCCCCGGGTCGCCGGATTCAGCACCTTCCCGGTCCGCGCGTTCGCCACCGTCCCCGCCGAGGAGCCAGAGGCGTGATGTTCCCCTTTCCGGAAAGGCTGCGGCCGTGACCGGCAATCCGGCGGCCGGCGCCACCGGCATCAGCCGCAACCTGGAACTGGCCCGGATCCAGCTCGGCCGGGGCGAACCGGCCGCCGCCGCGGAACTACTCGGCCCGGTCCTCGCCGCGGAACCCGACCACGTCACCGCGCTGATCCTGATGACCCACGCCCAACTGGCCCTCAAACGGCCCGACCTGGCCGACGAACTCGCCCGACGCGCTGTCGAACACGCCCCCGAATGGCCCGACGCACTGGCCGCGCTCAGCCGGGTCCACACCGAACTCGGTCGGCACGACGACGCCATCGCCACCGCCCGGGAGGCGGCGCTGCGGCAGCCGGAGAACCCGTACCGGCACCACCGGCTGGCCTGGGCCCTGCTGGAGGACGGCCGCCACGCCGTCGAGGCCGAACACGCCGCCCGTGAGGCGATCCGCCTCGACCCGGAGGAAGCCGACTTCCGGATCACCTACGCCATGGTGATGAAGCAGCTGAACCTCACCGACCGGGCCCGGCAGGCCCTCCGCGACGCCCTGGCCCTCGCCCCGGACAGCGCGGTGGCCCGCCACGAACTGGCCGCTCTCGACGTCGTCCACCACCATCCGTTCGCCCTCGGTCGCCTGGCCCGGGGCGCATCGGGACTGGTCGGAGCCCTGCGCGCGGACCCGAAGCAGGAGGCCAGCCGCTTCCTGCTGGACGTGGCGTTGCGGCAGTTCCTGGTCTACGCCGCGATCATCCTGGTCCTGCTGGCGTACCTGGGCTGGCGCACCGCCGAGTCGTCCCCGAACCTGGCCCGCCTCTTCGCCGCCTCGGCCGCGCTGGCCCCGGCCGCCTACGCCGGATACTTCCTCTCCCGGCTGGACCCGGCGCTGCGCACCTACCTGCGCGACCTGCTCACCCACGGCCGCCAGCGGATCGCCCTGGCCGCGGCCGTGATCGCGATCCTCCCCCTGCTGATCGCCCTACCCGCCCCGGCCGGGTGGCTGCCGCCTCTGCTGGCCACGGCGACGTTCGCGGGTTTCGCCGTTCGTCTACTGACCGCCCCGGTCGACGAGCCAGGCGAACCCACGAGAGGCCTGACCAGCCACTCCCTGCTGTTGGTCGCCGGTGTGTGCGCGGCCGTCGGGGTCGGCGTGATCACCACCGAGGCCCTGCCCCCGACCTGGCGTCTCCCGGTCGCGGTGGCCGCCTTCGCCGCCACGGCCACCTGCCTGACCGTGATAGCGCGCCGCCGCAAAACCACCCCACCCGACGCGGGCGTGTTCCTGCCGCTTTAACCCTTCCCCTGGTACGGCTTCATGCGGTGGCCGGGGGGTGGGGTGGCGGTGAGCAGGGGATTCCGCCCGAGAGTCGCCTTGTCGGGCGGGAGTGTCGCCTGCGTCGCGGTGACAGGCAGGGGGCTGCGGTGGCTCGTACCGGATGAAAGGGGTTGGGAGGCTCAGAAATCGTCTGATTCTGCCGATGTGACCCTTGTGATCCACACCCGTATCCCCGGAGCGGACCGATGACGGAATTGGGCATGAGCCTGAACCCCGGGGTCAGTGATGCGCCTGCCCGGGCGTTCGCTGATCCGAGCGACCTGGGCGTGGCGCGGGCCGCCGCCCTGTTCGAGCACATGCAACCGGAGAAGGCGGCCGAGATGCTGCACCCGGTGTTGGCCGGGCGGCCGGATTCGGCGCCGGGCTGGATTCTGATGGCTCGGATCCGGCTGGCGCTGGATCAGGTGGAGCCGGCTCTCGACGCGGCGAACCGGGCCGTCGAGCTGGCGCCGGAGGATCCGCGGCCGCTGGCGATCGCGAGCCGTGCGCTGACCCTGATGGGTCGGCACGAGGAGGCGATGAGCATGGCCTACCGGGCGGTGATCGTCGAGCCGAAGAATCCGCTGTGGCACGACCGGGTGGCGTGGGCGCTGCTGGCCGCCGACCGGCAGGTGGGTGACGCCGAGCAGGCGGCGCGAACCGCGGTCGGGCTGGATCCGAACGAGGCGCACTACTACTTCACGCACGGGGTGACCCTGGCCGCTCTCGGTCACGTCGACCAGGCCCGGCAGGCGCTGGAGACGTCGTTGCGACTGGAGCCGGAGAACCATGTGGCCCGGCACCGGCTGGACGTGCTGAACGGCGCGGCGCAGCCGGTGGTGGAGAAGAAGAAGCGGGGCTGGCGGCTGTTCGGACGCAAGGAGCAGGCCAAACCGGTTCGCCCGGAGGAGTTCCGCCCCTGAACTCCGGCCCCGGCAGAATACCGCACAAGTAATAATTCAGACATGCAATCACGGATGTCCGCTGCGGTTCTCGCGCTGGTGCCCGTCGTCGTCCCGCCCGCCCCGACCCGGGCCGGCGACCCGCCGATGGTGAGCGAGATGACCGCCCACTACGGCTTCAACGGCCGCTCCTCCAGCATCATCGACGAGTCCGGCAACGGACACACCCTCCGGGTGATCTCCTACCAGGGCGGCCGGGTCCGCGCGGTCGCGCACGGCCCGGGCACCGCGCTGGCCTTCCCCGGTAAGTGCACCCGCCGGGTCTGCCCGCACGTCGCCCTGCAGAGCGGCGACTCGGCCGACCTCAACCCCGGTGTCCGGGACATCGCCTTCGGCGCCGACGTGCTGCTCCCGCCCGGCCAGACCAGTCGCGGCCAGAACGTGCTGCAGAAGGGCTACTCGGCCACGAGCAGCCAATACAAACTGCAGATCGACGGTACGGCCGGTCACCCCAGCTGCGTGCTGGTCGACGTGGTGCGCCCGATCATCTGGATGGTCCGCAGCTCGGTGACGATCGCCGACGGCGTCTGGCATCGGGTGCGATGTCAGCGCACCGGCACCCGCCTGGAGATCCATGTGGACGGGGTGCTGCGTGGCCGCACCGCGGTCCCGGCCGACCTGAACGTCTCCAACGATCTGCCGCTCAGCATCGGGGCCAAGGGCGCCTACCGGGACAACGACCAGTTCAACGGCACCCTCGACAACGTCTGGGTACGGATCACCCGCTGAGCGTCGACTGTCCGGGTGTGCGATCGTCGGGAGGTGGCCATCAGCGGCGGAGTGCGTGCCCTGCTCAGACGAGTTCGCGCCGTGCTGCGCAGCGCCCTCACCACGTTCGTCGTACTGACGCTCACCCTGTGGCTGATGCCCGGGGTGGCCGCCTCCGACATCGTCGACACGCTCGGCCTGGTCGTGCTGGTCGCCGTGGTGGGCGCGGTGCTGCGGCCGCTGCTGCTGGTCGGCATCACGGTGCTCGGCGGCTGGGCGGCGATGCTGCTGGGTGTGGTGACGCAGATCGCCGTCATGGTGGTGGCGCTGCGTCTCGACCCGGGCAATCGGATCAGCGGCCTGCCCACGCTGGTCACCGCCGCGATCCTGGCCGTGATCGTGGCCGCCCTGCTGGACTGGATGGCCGACGCGGGCAGCGACGACACCTTCGTCCGGGAGTCGCGCCGGCTGATGCGCGGGGTGCGTCGCCGGGCCGCCGGTCGGCTGATCGATTTCCGCCGCGCGCCGGCCGGCACCGAACCGGGGCTACTGATCATGCAACTGGACGGGGTGGCCGAGCCGGTGCTGCGCTGGGCCATCCGCGCCGGGAACCTGCCGACGCTGGGCCACTGGCTGCGGACCGGCAGCCACACCGCCCGGAGCTGGCACACCGGACTGCCGTCGACCACCCCCGCGTCGCAGGCCGGGATCCTGCACGGCGCCTCCCGGCAGATCCCCGGCTTCCGCTGGTACGAGAAGGAGACCGGCAAGCTGATGGTCTCCAACCGGCCGCGGGACGCCGCGATCATCGAGTCCCGTCTGACCGACGGCCACGGCCTGCTCCGCGACGGTGGGGTGAGCATCAGCAACGCGTTCAGCGGTGACGCCACCACCAACCTGCTGACCATCAGCCACGCCGCGCTGCCCGGACGTACCGCCCGTGGCTGGGCGGCGTTCATGGCCAGCCCGTACGGCTTCACCCGCGCCCTGGTCCTGGGTGGCGCCGAGGTCGTCACCGAATTGCACCAGGCCCGCCTCCAGCGCCGCCGCAACCTGCGGCCGCGGGTCAGCCGCTCCGGCGCGTTCCTGGCCCTGCGCCCGGCCTCGATGCTGCTGCGTGACGTGAACATCTCCCTGGTCGCCGAGCAGATGGCCCGTGGCGCCCCGGTGGTCTACTGCGATCTGGTCGACTACGACGAGGTGGCGCACCACGCCGGCCCGGCCCGCCCGGAGTCGATGCGGCAGCTGGAGAGCCTGGACCGGATGCTCGGCGTGCTGGAGCGGCTGGTGCCGGAGGCGGCCCGTCACTACCACCTCGTGGTGCTCTCCGACCACGGGCAGAGCCAGGGCCCGACCTTCCGGCAGCGGCACGGCGAAACCCTGGACGAGCTGGTCGCGCGGCTCGCCGACGACGTGTTGGTGGTCTCCTCGGGCAACCTGTCGATGCTCTACCTGACCAGGTCCCCGCACCGGCTGCGGCAGGACGCGATCGAGCACGCCCACCCCGATCTGATCAGCGGACTGGCCGCCCATCCGGGTATCGGCATGGTGGTGGTGCAGGGCGGGGACGGCCCGATGGCGTACGGCTCCGGCGGCTCGCACCGGCTGCGCGACGGAGCGGTCGTCGGCCTGGACCCGCTCGCGCCGTACGGCCCGCACGCCCGCGCCGACCTGCTGCGCCACCAGAGCGCCGCACACGTCGGCGACCTCGTGGTGATCAGCTCGGTGGACCCGGAGACACAGGAGGTGTCCGCCTTCGAGGAACTGGTCGGCTCACACGGCGGTCTCGGCGGCTGGCAGACCGACGCGATGCTGGTGCACCCGGCGTCCTGGCCGGTCGCCGCCCACCTCGACGGACCGGACGCGGTGCACCGGCAACTCGTCGACTGGCTGATCATGCTGGGTCTGCGGAAGCCCGAGGTGACGTCGGTGACCACCCGGAAAACGGAACTTTCACCGGTCCGGGAGAGTTGAGCCGATGTGCGGTTCCTCCTTCTGGTAATGCTCTTCGTGCTGTCCCTGGCCACGCCCGCGCGGGCCGTCGAGTCGGAGGCTCGGGAGGCGCCGACCTTCAACGGCACCGTCCAGGCCATCGCCTACCTGGGCAGCACCGTCTATGTGGGTGGGTCGTTCACCAAGGCCGAATGGGGCGGCCGCAGCTACCCACGAAACCGGCTCGCGGCGTTCGACGGGCGCACCGGAGCACTGCTGAGCTGGGCGCCGGACGCCGACGGACCGGTTCGGGCGCTCGCCGTCACGCCGGGAGCGATCTACGTGGCCGGCGGGTTCCACCGGGTCGGCGGCGAGAAACGGGACTCGATCGCCCGGCTCAGCCTCACCGACAACACCGTGAGCGCCTTCCGACCGACCATCGAGGGCACCCCGTACGCGCTCGCGATCGGCCACGACCGGCTCTACCTCGGCGGCAGCTTCACCGCGGTGAACGGCCGGAAAGCACACAACCTGGTCGCGTTCTCGCTGCGTACCGGCAAGGTCGACCACGGTTGGCGGGCGACCGCCGACGACCGGGTGCACACCCTCGCGATCGCCGGTCACCGGGTCTACCTCGGCGGCGCCTTCGAGAAGGTCGACGCGGCGACGGGCCACCCACGGCTGGCCGCGGTGCACGCCACCACCGGCCGGCTCGACCGCCGCTTCCGGCCCACGGCACCGGCTGAGGTCAACGCCCTGGCCGTCGACGGGTCGGGGGTCTACACCGCGGGCGGCGGACAGGGTGGACGGGCTGCCGCGTACGCCGTCGACGGCGGCACCCGCTGGCAACGCGTCTTCGACGGGGACGCGACCGCGATCACCGTCGTCGGCGGAACCGCCTATGTCGGCGGCCACTTCGACCGGGTCTGCCTGACCGCCCGCAACGGCACCCAGGGCAGCTGCCTGGACGGCTCCGTTCCGCGCGTCAAACTCGCCGCGGTCACCGGCGACGGCCGCCTCACCGAATGGAATCCGCAGGCCAACGGTGTGATCGGGGTCCGCGTACTGAACACCGGACCGACCGGCGCCCTCGACGCGGGCGGCGACTTCACCATGATCGGTGGCCTGCTCCGGCCACGCTTCGCCCGATTCTGAACCCCTTCATTCGGTACGCCCGAACCCGCGCCCGGCGTTGATAAGCAGCGCCTATGGACCGCACAGCGGACGCATAGCCACGCTCGGCAATCTTCTCGTCGTCAGTGAACAACCGGACCGAGGAGAGCGCCGATGAGTCAGCACGATCCGTCCGCACCGGGCCAGCGGTACTCCCAGGGCCGGCCGCCCGGTGCACACCAGCGCACCACCCACGGGGAGACCGCGGCCTGGTCGTCCGAGGTGCCGGAACCCGCCTCGATACCCACCGACTGGTCACCGTCCGGTGCCTATGCCGGCCACCACTCCGCCGGTTACCACGGTGATCCGGGCGGCGCGCCCGCCGCCTGGCTCTCCACCCCCACGGAGCCAGGCGGCGCGCCCGTCGCCTGGGATCAGCCCAGCGGCTCGGTGCCCGGCTGGAGTGGACGGCACCCGGAACCCGACCCGGCCGCCTCCTGGAACGGCAACACCACCATGAGCAGCCACGGCTACCGCACCGACCCGGAGCCGACGGTCTGGAACGGTGGTCATGTCGACCCGGAGCCGGCCCGCCGCAGCACCGGATACACCGATGTCGAACCCACCGCCTGGAACGGCAGCTCGGTGCCCGACCGGATCCCGGCGGAATGGAACACCCCGTCCACGTCATGGCACACCTCGGCCGCCACCAGCGCCGCGCCCACGTCGCCGCCCACCGCGGCGTGGCACGCGAGCCCCGCACCGGTCGACCACAGCGCGGCTCTTCCCCGTACCGAAGAAAAGGGGGTGGCCCCGGACCGGACCGCCGGCCGTGCCCGGAAGAGCCCGAAGTTGATGATGGCGGCCGCCCTGACCGCCGCCGCCCTGGCCGGCGGGGGAGTGGGCGCGGGCCTGATGGCCGCGTTCGGGGAAGACCGCGCGGCGACCGCTCCGGCCGGCCCCGGAGCAGGCCAGATGCCGGGCGGCCAGCCGCCGGACGGGCAGGCGCCGGACGCGGCCCCGTCGCAGGCGGCCGACTGACGAAGACGTTGTTCGGGGGATGGAAGCGAGGGCGGTTCCCGCTGTGGGCGGCGGGAACCGCCCTCGTGCTCAGGCTTGCGTCTGTTCGCGGGGCTCGGCCTTCTGGATCTCGGCCGTCTCCGCCTTTTCCGCCGGCTGGATCTCGGCCACCCGGATCTCGGCGGCGACTCGCGCCCGGCGCCGCCGGATGTGCCGGACATGCAGGATCACGTAGGTGGCGACCGCGAGCACCAGCCCCCCGATGACCGGCCACTGGTAGTGGTGGATCTTGCCCATGATCGGCCCGAGATTGGCGCCCAGCTGATAGGCGAGCGTGCACCAGAACCCGACCCAGAGCGCCGCCCCGATCGCGTTGTAGAGCAGGAACGTCTTCCACGGCATCCGGGTGATCCCGGCGATCACGCCGTTGAGCTGCCGCAACCCGTCGATGAACCGGGCGATCACGATGACCCGGTTGCCGCGCTTGGCGAAGAACTGCTCGGCCTTGGCCAGCCGGGCCGGGGTGACCAGGATGTACTTCCCCCACCGGTTCACGATCTTGCGGCCGCCGCGCAGCCCGATCCAGTAGCCGATGTTGTCGCCGACCACCGCGGTCACGAAGCAGATCAGCGCGACGACCCAGATGTTCATCCGCCCATAGCCGGCGTAGACCGAGGCCGCCGCCATGATCGTCTGGCCGGGGGCGGGCACGCCGAAGCTCTCGACCACGATGATGCCGCCGATCGCCAGATAACCCCAGCGATCCAGGATCGGCGCCACGGTGTGCAGGAACCCGGGAAGTTCGGCTGAAGGTGGCATCCGTTACACGGTAGCCGCAGCGGTCATGGGCGGCCGAGCGGACCTTTCAATAAATGGCGACGGCGCCGCTCAGGCTGAGCGGCGCCGTCACTCGGCAGGGGTCGTAGCAGGGATCAGAGGACGTCCGGCGCGAGCTGGCCGCGCAGCTTGGTCAGCGCCTTGGTCAGCAGCCGGGAGACGTGCATCTGGGAGATGCCGATCTGGTCGGCGATCTGGCTCTGGGTCAGGTTGCCGTAGAAGCGCAGCGTCAGGATCTTCTGCTCGCGCTCGTCCAGGGTGGCCAGAGCGGGACCGAGCGCTACCCGGGTCTCGGCCACCTCGTACTCGTGGTCCTCACCACCGAGCGTCTCGCCCAGCTCGGTCGTCCCGTCCGCACTGATCGGCGTGGACAGCGAGGTCGCGTTGTAGGCCCGCGCGCCCTCCAGACCCTCCAGCACCTCTTCCTCGGTGATGCCGAGGTGGGTGGCGATGTCGGCGACCTGCGGGGACCGGCCCAGCGAATGGGTGAGCGTGGCGTTCGCCTCGGTGATGGCCAGGCGGAGCTCCTGCAGGCGCCGGGGGACGCGGACCGACCAGGTGCGGTCGCGGAAGTGGCGCTTGATCTCGCCGATGATGGTCGGGATCGCGTAGCCGGCGAAGTCGACGCCGCGCTCCGGGTCGAACTTGTCGACGGCCTTGATCAGGCCGACCGTCGCGGTCTGCACCAGGTCGTCGGTGGGCTCACCGCGGCCGGAGTAGCGGTGCGCGAGGTGGCGGGCGAGCGGCAGCCAGGCCTCGATCGCCCGGTCGCGAAGTGCGGCGCGGGACGGGTGGCCGGCCGGCATCGCGGCCATCGCGGAAAGCAGCTCGGCGGCACTGTCAGCCGGAGCCTGGGCGCTCGCCGTGGTCGACGGCGACACCGACGTCTTCGTCTCGGTGACGGTCATGTCGTGGTCCTTCCCTGACACCTGTTCCGGAGAGCCGGTCCCTGGTTTGGGACCCGGTCGGTCGGGCATCCATATCCGTGGGACAGGCGCAGACAACCTGTCCGGAGCACAGTTGGCCGTTCGGTTACGCAGACTCTATACGACAGGCCGAGAGAACACTAGCCGAAAGTATGATGTCTTTATCGTGACAAATCAGACATACGGCCTCACTTGCGGGCCTGATCTCGGCAAACCGGCCCGCTGGAGCGCTCAAGCCGGTAAAAGATCGGCCCTCTGCTTTTCCCCCGGGAGTGGGCAAGATAGGCACATGACGTCGCCGCCCGCCCCGGTTCCACACCCGGCAGCGACCGAGCTCCGCCACTGGGACCTCGACGACGTCGGCGCCCTGCGCGAGCTTCGGGCCGATCTGCGCGAGGCGGTCGCCGGCACTCCCCTCGACGACGAGGACGGGCTGGACCGGATCACCGTGGTCGCCACCGAACTGGCCACCAACGCGCTCCGGCACGGAGCGCCGCCCGCTCACATCCGTCTACTGCGCGAGCCGGAAGCGCTGATCCTCGACGTCGCCGACCACGATCTGGCCGGCGAACCCCGCTTCGATCAGGACCGCCCGATCGGTCTCGGCGGCCTCGGCCTTCGGCTCGCCCAGACCTTCGCGAGCGACCTGGGTTGGTATCGAACGGCGAAGACCAAGAACATCTGGGCGAGATTCGATTTCGTACGGGATTAGCGGCGCTCCCACAGAAGCAGCCACTACGCACGTCTCCACACCGCGACGTTCGCGGGCCCGGCCGCCCGGCCGCGACCGCCGGGCCGGTTGCCCGCGTCACCGCCCTACGTGTCGGTTGATGCGGGGGTGGCTCGCGCGTCGGATGTTCATTCCGTATCGGATCCACTTCGGAAGGTCATTGACCTCATTTGACCCGACGACCTCACCGGCAACGGGAGTGCGATCGCGTAGGGGGGCCGATTTGGCGTTGCGAGGACGACCGGGTAATGTTCTCCGAGCCGGCAGGGAAACGGACGAGGCAAGCGGGACCTGAAGTTAGGGCCCGGACCGGCCGTCCTGCCAAACCCCCAAGATCGAGTGGCACGAGACATCGTGTACTCTTCGCGGGTGCCTGGAACAGTTTCTGTTTTGGCGAATTCGGTTGCGAAACGCGGATTTGACACGGCGGAAACGGCGGGTAAAGTAGAGCGAGTGCCCCGGAGGGCGGGCCGCGAAAGCGGTTCGGTTTAAGGTGTGCGGTTGTTCTTTGAGAACTCAACAGGGTGCTTGATAAGCCAGTGCCAATTATGGCAATACCCCGGCTTGTCGTTTAGGCGATAAGTGGGAGATTCCTTTGGCAACATTTTTGTTGCCGGGATGAGTTTTTCAACAGATTTTGTTGGAGAGTTTGATCCTGGCTCAGGACGAACGCTGGCGGCGTGCTTAACACATGCAAGTCGAGCGGAAAGGCCCTTCGGGGTACTCGAGCGGCGAACGGGTGAGTAACACGTGAGTAACCTGCCCTGGACTTTGGGATAACCCTCGGAAACGGGGGCTAATACCGAATACGACACTCTACCGCATGGTGTGGGTGTGGAAAGTTTTTTCGGTCTGGGATGGACTCGCGGCCTATCAGCTTGTTGGTGGGGTAATGGCCTACCAAGGCGACGACGGGTAGCCGGCCTGAGAGGGCGACCGGCCACACTGGGACTGAGACACGGCCCAGACTCCTACGGGAGGCAGCAGTGGGGAATATTGCACAATGGGCGGAAGCCTGATGCAGCGACGCCGCGTGAGGGATGACGGCCTTCGGGTTGTAAACCTCTTTCAGCAGGGACGAAGCGCAAGTGACGGTACCTGCAGAAGAAGCGCCGGCCAACTACGTGCCAGCAGCCGCGGTAAGACGTAGGGCGCGAGCGTTGTCCGGATTTATTGGGCGTAAAGAGCTCGTAGGCGGCTTGTCGCGTCGAATGTGAAATCTCAGGGCTCAACTCTGACATTGCATTCGATACGGGCAGGCTAGAGTTCGGTAGGGGAGACTGGAATTCCTGGTGTAGCGGTGAAATGCGCAGATATCAGGAGGAACACCGGTGGCGAAGGCGGGTCTCTGGGCCGATACTGACGCTGAGGAGCGAAAGCGTGGGGAGCGAACAGGATTAGATACCCTGGTAGTCCACGCTGTAAACGTTGGGCGCTAGGTGTGGGGACCCTCTCCGGGTTTCTGCGCCGCAGCTAACGCATTAAGCGCCCCGCCTGGGGAGTACGGCCGCAAGGCTAAAACTCAAAGGAATTGACGGGGGCCCGCACAAGCGGCGGAGCATGCGGATTAATTCGATGCAACGCGAAGAACCTTACCTGGGTTTGACATGCACGGAAATCTCACAGAGATGTGGGGTCCTTCGGGGTCGTGCACAGGTGGTGCATGGCTGTCGTCAGCTCGTGTCGTGAGATGTTGGGTTAAGTCCCGCAACGAGCGCAACCCTCGTTCGATGTTGCCAGCGCGTCATGGCGGGGACTCATCGAAGACTGCCGGGGTCAACTCGGAGGAAGGTGGGGATGACGTCAAGTCATCATGCCCCTTATGTCCAGGGCTTCACGCATGCTACAATGGCCGGTACAAAGGGCTGCGAGACCGTGAGGTTGAGCGAATCCCAAAAAGCCGGTCTCAGTTCGGATCGGGGTCTGCAACTCGACCCCGTGAAGTCGGAGTCGCTAGTAATCGCAGATCAGCAACGCTGCGGTGAATACGTTCCCGGGCCTTGTACACACCGCCCGTCACGTCACGAAAGTCGGCAACACCCGAAGCCGGTGGCCTAACCCGTAAGGGAGGGAGCCGTCGAAGGTGGGGCTGGCGATTGGGACGAAGTCGTAACAAGGTAGCCGTACCGGAAGGTGCGGCTGGATCACCTCCTTTCTAAGGAGCATTCTTCCGCTGAAAGGCGGACAGAAATCCTGCACCAGCCGAATGTGTTGGTGAGGAGCTCACAGGCGGAGACACTGGCCAGTTTTAGCCGGCAACGGCCACATGGAGCTAGTACACGGGTTTCGGCCCGGCGGAACGTCCGGTGGTGCGGCTGGTGAGAGCGAAAAACAAGCATCCTGTTGGGTATCTGAAGGAACAACCGCCCCGGCTGAGGCCGGCGGACCAGGCGAGAGTCTGGGGTTGTTTTTCAATGCCAGGCACGGCCTGGACCTTGATATCGGCCACTGGGTGGTGCTGATTTTGGTCTGTGTGGGTTGTGGGTTGGTCGTTGGTTGAGAATTGCACAGTGGACGCGAGCATCTTGTTTTCTGTGGTTAAGTTGTCAAGGGCGAACGGTGGATGCCTTGGCACCAGGAGCCGATGAAGGACGTGGGAGGCCGCGATAGGCCTGGGGGAGCTGCCAACCTAGCTGTGATCCCAGGGTGTCCGAATGGGGAAACCTGGCACGAGTCATGTCGTGTCATCCATGCCTGAATTCATAGGGCATGTGAGGGGAACGCGGGGAAGTGAAACATCTCAGTACCCGTAGGAAGAGAAAACAACCGTGATTCCGTGAGTAGTGGCGAGCGAAAGCGGATGTAGCCTAAACCTTATACGTGTGATACCTGTCAGGGGTTGCGTATTCGGGGTTGTGGGACCTGCTCGAACGTGCTGACACGCGTTCAAGAAGTTACAAAGCTTGTGGTTAGTCGAATGGTGTGGGAAAGCCAGCCGTAGACGGTGAGAGCCCGGTAGGCGAAAACCTCAAGCCTTCTTGCAGTGTTCCCGAGTAGCAGCGGACTCCTAGAATCTGCTGTGAATCTGCCAGGACCACCTGGTAAGGCTGAATACTTCCTGGTGACCGATAGCGGACTAGTACCGTGAGGGAATGGTGAAAAGTACCCCGGGAGGGGAGTGAAATAGTACCTGAAACCGTTCGCCTACAATCCGTCAGAGCCTTTAGGGGTGATGGCGTGCCTTTTGAAGAATGAGCCTGCGAGTTAGTGGCATGTGGCGAGGTTAACCCGTGTGGGGAAGCCGTAGCGAAAGCGAGTCTGAATAGGGCGTTTTCAGTCGCATGCTCTAGACCCGAAGCGGGGTGATCTAGCCATGGGCAGGTTGAAGCGTGGGTAAGACTGCGTGGAGGACCGAACCCACCAACGTTGAAAAGTTGGGGGATGACCTGTGGTTAGGGGTGAAAGGCCAATCAAACTCCGTGATAGCTGGTTCTCCCCGAAATGCATTTAGGTGCAGCGTCGCGTGTTTCTTGCCGGAGGTAGAGCACTGGATGGTCTAGGGGGCCCACAAGCTTACTGAAATCAGCCAAACTCCGAATGCCGGTAAGTGAGAGCGCGGCAGTGAGACTGCGGGGGATAAGCTTCGTAGTCGAGAGGGAAACAGCCCAGATCGCCAGCTAAGGCCCCTAAGCGTGTGCTAAGTGGAAAAGGATGTGGGATCGCATGGACAACCAGGAGGTTGGCTTAGAAGCAGCCACCCTTTAAAGAGTGCGTAATAGCTCACTGGTCAAGTGGTTCCGCGCCGACAATGTAGCGGGGCTCAAGCACACCGCCGAAGCTGTGGCATTCACACATTAACTCCGCGACGCCCTTGAGGTTGTCGTGCAGGTGTGTGGATGGGTAGGGGAGCGTCGTATGGCGGGTGAAGCGGCGGAGTGATCCAGCCGTGGACGCCATACGAGTGAGAATGCAGGCATGAGTAGCGAATGAAGGGTGAGAACCCCTTCCGCCGGATGACCAAGGGTTCCAGGGCCAGGCTAATCCGCCCTGGGTGAGTCGGGGCCTAAGGCGAGGCCGAGAGGCGTAGTCGATGGATAACGGGTTGATATTCCCGTACCCGCAAAGAAGCGCCCAAGACGAACCCATCTGTACTAACTACGCAAAGCCGGCGAGGACTTCGGTCTGAGTCGGTGGAGTCTAGGACCTTGGGTGGTAGTAGTTTAGCGATGGGGTGACGCAGGAAGGTAGATGATCCCGGCCGGTGGTTGTGCCGGGGTAAGCGTGTAGGCCGTGCCGTAGGCAAATCCGCGGTGCATGTAGGCTGAGACGTGATGCCGAGCCGTTCTGGTGAAGTCATTGATCCTATGCTGCCGAGAAAAGCCTCTAGCGATGTTTCGAGCGGCCCGTACCCGAAACCGACACAGGTGGTCAGGTAGAGAATACCGAGGCGACGGGTGAACTGTGGTTAAGGAACTCGGCAAATTGCCCCCGTAACTTAGGGAGAAGGGGGGCCGGACGCGTGAAGCCCCTTGCGGGTGGAGCGTGGTATGGCCGCAGAGAGCAGGGGGAAGCGACTGTTTACTAAAAACACAGGTCCATGCCAAGTCGTAAGACGATGTATATGGACTGACGCCTGCCCGGTGCTGGAACGTTAAGGGGACCTGTTAGCTCTTCGGGGCGAAGCGGAGAACTTAAGCGCCAGTAAACGGCGGTGGTAACTATAACCATCCTAAGGTAGCGAAATTCCTTGTCGGGTAAGTTCCGACCTGCACGAATGGCGTAACGACTTCCCCACTGTCTCAACCACAGGCCCGGCGAAATTGCAGTACGAGTAAAGATGCTCGTTACGCGCGGCAGGACGGAAAGACCCCGGGACCTTTACTATAGCTTGACATTGGTATCCGAATTTAATTGTGTAGGATAGGTGGGAGCCGGTGAAGCTCGGACGCCAGTTCGGGTGGAGGCATTGTTGAAATACCACTCTGTTGGGTTTGGGTATCTAACTTGCGGCCCTGATCGGGTCGAGGGACAGTGTCTGGTGGGTAGTTTAACTGGGGCGGTTGCCTCCTAAAGGGTAACGGAGGCGCCCAAAGGTTCCCTCAGCCTGGTTGGCAATCAGGTGTTGAGTGTAAGTGCACAAGGGAGCTTGACTGTGAGACTGACGGGTCGAGCAGGGACGAAAGTCGGGACTAGTGATCCGGCACTTGCGTGTGGAAGCGGTGTCGCTCAACGGATAAAAGGTACCCCGGGGATAACAGGCTGATCTTCCCCAAGAGTCCATATCGACGGGATGGTTTGGCACCTCGATGTCGGCTCGTCGCATCCTGGGGCTGTAGCAGGTCCCAAGGGTTGGGCTGTTCGCCCATTAAAGCGGTACGCGAGCTGGGTTTAGAACGTCGTGAGACAGTTCGGTCCCTATCCGCCGTGCGCGTTGGATACTTGAGAAGGGCTGTCCCTAGTACGAGAGGACCGGGACGGACGAACCTCTGGTGTGCCAGTTGTTCCGCCAGGAGCATGGCTGGTTGGCTACGTTCGGAAGGGATAACCGCTGAAAGCATCTAAGCGGGAAGCTCGCTTCGAGATGAGGTATCCCACCACCTTGAGTGGGTAAGGCTCCCAATAGACTATTGGGTTGATAGGCCGGAGATGTAAGCACGGTAACGTGTTGAGTTGACCGGTACTAATAGGCCGAGGGCTTAACCACCCTATACATTGCGCTTGCGTCCACTGTGTGATTCACAGCAAACGAACGACCACCCTGAGGCTTGAGAGAGTCTGAAGGTTGCTGGTTGTACGTGAAGCTGATGGCTGTTTCGGTGGTCATAGCGGAGGGGAAACGCCCGGTTACATTCCGAACCCGGTAGCTAAGCCCTCCAGCGCCGATGGTACTGCACTCGGGAGGGTGTGGGAGAGTAGGACGCCGCCGGACTCATCGTATGGAAAGGCCCACCCGGAAACGGGTGGGCCTTTTCTTTGTCTCCATCCACTAGAGTGCTTCGCACCTACGTCGATGGAGAGAACCGTGCTCGTGTACCGGTCTTTGCCGAAGACCGCCGGCCTTCTGGTGGCCGCGTTCGCCCTGATCGCCGCCAGTGCATTCATGGCTTGGGCGAGCCGGCCCGGTCCATCCTTCAACGTGGTCCTCTTCGTGATCGGTGCCTTCGGGGTGCTGTTCTTCGGGTTCGGGGCGGTGCGGGTGGGACAGCAGTTGTTCCGGCGTGACCCGGTCGTCGAGGTGTCCACCGAGGGAGTGCGTGACGTTCGCCTGTCTTCGCAGGTCATTCCGTGGCACGTGGTACGCGGGGTGGAACAGTTGGTCGTACAGCGGCAGTGGTTTGTCGTGGTGTTGATCGACGAGGGTTTTGAGAAGCAGTATCTGACCGGCGGCAAACGGATGCTGCAGCAGGTCAACCGGCAGATCGGGTTCCTTGGCGTCAATATCGCCGTGGGCGGGCTGATGGTGTCCGTCGACGAATTGCAGCAGGCCATCGTCAAGTACTGGCAGGAGGCGACGTCCGGCCCCGCCTGGCATGAAGACCGGCGGTGAGCAGCATCGCAATGGGGTGCGGGCGCCCGGTCGGGCGCCGGTATGCTGAGGGTGGGCCGTGACTGGCGCGTTCGGATGGTTGACCATCGTGGAGCGGCTCCGTCGACATGACGTATGCCGTGCGCCTGGGCCTCTTCGCTACGTGATAGGGAGGTCCCATGCCTGAGTTGAACGCCGAGTCCATCGCTTTCCGCTCCGCCCTCGACGTGGTCCGTTCCGTCGAGCCGCGCATCGCCGACGCGATCGCGCAGGAGCTGACCGACCAGCGCGAGTCGCTGAAGCTGATCGCGAGTGAGAACTACGCTTCCCCGGCGGTTCTGCTCGCCATGGGTAACTGGCTCTCCGACAAGTATGCGGAGGGCACCGTCGGCCGCCGGTTCTACGCCGGCTGCCAGAACGTCGACATCGTCGAGTCGGTCGCGGCCGAGCATGCCAAGGCTCTGTTCGGTGCGCCTTACGCGTACGTCCAGCCGCACTCCGGGATCGACGCGAACCTGGTCGCCTACTGGGCCATCCTCGCCGACCGGGTCGAGGTGCCGTATCTCAAGAAGTTCGAGAGGCGGCAGATCAACGACCTCACCGACGCCGAGTGGGCCGAGCTGCGGCAGGCGTTCGGCAACCAGCGTCTGCTCGGCATGTCGCTGGACGCCGGTGGGCACCTGACCCACGGCTTCCGCCCGAACATCTCCGGCAAGATGTTCGACCAGCGCAGCTACGGGGTGGACCCGGCGACCGGTCAGATCGACTACGCGGCCCTCCTGGAGAGTGCCAAGGAGTTCAAGCCCGCGGTGATCGTGGGTGGCTATTCGGCGTACCCCCGGAAAGTGAACTTCGCGAAGATGCGCGAGATCGCCGACGAGGTGGGCGCGACCTTCATGGTCGACATGGCGCACTTCGCCGGCCTGGTCGCGGGCGGCGTGTTCACCGGCGACTACAACCCGATCCCGCACGCGCACATCGTCACCACCACGACCCACAAGAGCCTGCGTGGCCCGCGCGGTGGCGCCGTCTTCTGCCAGCCGGAGCTCGCCTCCCAGGTCGACCGCGGCTGTCCGATGGTGCTCGGTGGCCCGCTGCCGCACGTGATGGCGGCGAAGGCGATCGCGTTCGCCGAGGCCCGTCGGCCGGAGTTCTCGACCTACGCCCAGCAGATCGTGACGAACAGCCAGGCGCTGGCCGAGGGCCTGCTGAAGCGTGGTGTGCAGCTGGTCTCCGGCGGCACCGACAACCACCTGGTGCTGCTCGACGTGCACCCGTTCGGGATCACCGGCCGCCAGGCCGAGCAGGCCCTGCTCGACAGCGGCATCGTGACGAACCGTAACGCGATCCCGAACGACCCGAACGGCGCCTGGTACACCTCCGGCATCCGGGTCGGGACTCCGGCCCTGACCAGCCGCGGCCTCGGCGTCGCCGAGATGGACCAGATCGCCGACCTGATCCACACCGTGCTCGCGGCCACCTCGCCGGCCGAGGGTTCGAAGGCGAAGTTCAACCTGGACCCGTCGCTCGCCGACCGGATCAGCAAGCAGGCCACCGAGCTGCTGTCGCCGTTCCCGCTCTACCCGTCCGTCTCGTTGGCCTGACCCACCCGCCCTCGGCTGGTCTTCAGGGCTGTCTCGGTAGCCGCGAGACAGCCCTGGAGGCCGGCCGGGGGTTTTCGGTTTCTGGGCCGCCTTGACTGAACGGTGAAGTCAGGGGGTGCGGGGTGGGAGCCGGTGGACGATTACCTCGTGGAGGGCTCCGGCGGTGATGTCCGCGGTCATGTATGTGTGGTCGGGCTGGCGCCGGCGGTCGGTGGGTGAACCGGGGTTGAGCAGGCGCAGGCCGGTCGGGGCGGTGGTGTCCCACGGGATGTGCGAGTGGCCGAAGACGAGCACGTCAGTGTCGGGGAACCTGGCCGCGCAGCGTTTCTCGCGGCCGGCCGCCGGGCCGGTTTCGTGGATCACCGCTAGGCGGACACCGTCGAGGTCGGCTCGGGCTATCTCCGGGAGTCGGGCCCGCAACTCCGGACCGTCGTTGTTGCCGTAGCAGCCGATCAGGCGGGCGGCGCGTGTCTCGAGCCGGTCGAGCAGGCTGCCGTCGACCCAGTCGCCGGCATGGATGACCACGTCGGCCCGGTCGATCGCCGACCACAGTTCGGCGGGGAGGTCGCGGGCACGTTTCGGTAAGTGCGTGTCGCTGAGCAGAACGAGCCGCATGCTTTCCATCCTAATTGCCCGTTCAGGCGGCTCCTGGGTGTTCCTTCGTGCCCTGCCGGAACCGGTTCGAACGAGTGGTCATCGGGATCCGTCGAGATCACGTCGTCAACAGCACGGGCGGGACGGCGACCGTTCTGTCCTACGCCGGCAACTTTCCGTGACCTCCGGTTGACAGCCCGCTGACCTGAGCGTCTACTCCAAGGCAACGGTCTTCCTCGATGTCTTGGAGGGGGAATGCGCAGGTTCGTCGTGGCCGCGAGTGGTCTGCTACTGGTTTTCGCCGGTGCCGCGTGCAATCGCGGCACCGGTGAGCCCGTGGTCGGGCTGATCACCAAGACCGACACCAATCCCTTCTTCGTGACCATGAAGGTGGGCGCGCAGAGTGCGGCCGCCACCGCCGGGGTCGACCTGCAGACTTTCGCCGGGAAGGTGGACGGCGACAACGAGGCACAGGTGTTGGCGATCGAGAACCTGATCTCGTTCGGTGCCGTGGGCTTCATGATCACCCCGAACGACTCGAAGGCGATCGTGCCCGCGATCGACCGGGCACACGAGGCCGGGATGCTGGTCATCGCACTGGACACGCCGGTCGAGCCGGCCGAGGCCGCGGACGCCACGTTCGCCACCGACAACTACGAGGCCGGGCGTCTGATCGGGCAGTGGGCGAAGGCGAAGTTCGCCACCGAGGGTAAGGACGCCCGGATCGCGATGCTCGACCTCAACGCCAATCAGGTGTCTGTGGACGTACAACGTGATCAGGGTTTTCTTGAAGGTTTTGGCATCGACGTCGCCGACAAGGGGCGGATCGGGGATGAGAGTGACCCGCGGATCGCCGGGCACGACGTCACTGACGGCAACGAAGAGGGCGGGCGGACCGCCATGGAGAACCTGCTCCAGAAGGACCCGTCGATCAACCTGGTCTACACCATCAACGAGCCCGCGGCGGCCGGGGCCTACCAGGCGCTGAAGGCGGCCGGGCGGGAGCGTGAGGTCACCATCGTCTCGGTCGACGGTGGTTGTCCCGGTGTCGACAACGTCGCCGGCGGGGTGATCGGCGCGACGTCGATGCAGTTCCCGATCAAGATGGCCGAGCTCGGCGTCGCCGCCATCGCGGAGTACGCCAAGACCGGTGTGAAACCACAGAACACCGCCGGCAAGGACTTCGTCGACACCGGCGTGCAACTGATCACCGACCAACCGCAGGCCGGCGTGGAGGCGAAGGACTCCGCGTGGGGCAAACAGAACTGCTGGGGGTGAGATGACCGCCACCGCTGATTTCGAGGTACGGCGGCACGACTCGTTCGGGCTGCGACTGCAACACCTACTGCACGGCAACCCGGTCCTCGGGCCGCTCGCCGTGCTGGTCGTGGCGATCGTGGCGTTCTCGATCGTCAACGCCCGGTTCTTCTCGGCCGCGAACCTGTCGCTGGTGCTGCTGCAGGTCACCGTGATCGCGACGCTGGCGCTCGGGCAGACCCTGATCATCCTGACCGCCGGCATCGACCTGTCGGCCGGGGCGATCGCGGTGTTCTCGTCGATCCTGATGGCGCTCTTCGCGACCGACGCGGGGGTGCCGGCGCCGCTCGCGCTGCTGCTCGGGTTCGCCTGCGGCACGGCGATGGGTGCGATCAACGGATTTCTGGTGACCCGGATCAAACTGCCGCCGTTCATCGTCACGCTCGGCACGCTGACCATCTTCTTCTCGCTGAACTCGGTGGTCAGCAACAGCGAGACGGTCCGCGGCGCGGACATGCCGGGCCTGATGACGTGGACCGGTGAGGCGATCCCGATCGGGGACTTCCGGCTCAGCTACGGGTCGATCATCATGCTGCTCCTGTTCGGGTTCTTCGCCTACGCGCTGAGCTGGACGGCCTGGGGCAAGCACGTCTACGCGACAGGTGACGACGTGGAGGCGGCCCGGCTCGCCGGCATCCGGACCGGGCGGGTGCTGTTCTCGGTCTACACCACGGCCGGACTGCTCTATGCGGTGGCCGGCTGGATCCTGATCGGGCGGCTCGCCTCGGCCAGCCCGAACGTCGGCACCGAATACAACCTCGACTCGATCACCGCGGTCGTGCTCGGCGGCACCAGCCTGTTCGGTGGTCGCGGCGGGGTGATCGGCACGCTGATCGGGGCGCTGATCGTCGGGGTCTTCCGCAACGGCCTGCAACTGGCCGGCGTCGAGGTGGTCTGGCAGGGCTTCGCGATCGGCCTGTTGGTGCTGATCGCGGTCTCGCTCGATCAGTGGATCAGGAAGGTGCGGTCATGACCGACTGCACCGCAGCGGAGCACGGGCCGGGAGGGCACGACCAGGGGGGCGCAGCGTGACGACTCCGGTTCTTCAAGCAAAAGGCCTGACCAAGCGGTACGGCCGGGTGGTCGCGATCGACGGAAGTGACCTCGAGTTGCTCCCGGGCGAGATCCTCGCGGTGATCGGTGACAACGGGGCGGGCAAGTCCAGCCTGATCAAGGCGCTGTCCGGGGCGCTGGTCCCGGACAGCGGCGAGATCCTGCTGGACGGGCGGCCGGTGCACTTCCGTAATCCGATGGAGGCGCGGGCGGCCGGGATCGAGACCGTTTACCAGACGCTGGCGGTCGCGCCCGGCCTGGACATCGCCGACAACCTGTTCCTCGGCCGGGAGCAGCGGCGCCCCGGTCCGCTGGGATCGATCTTCCGAATGCTGGACCGCAAACGGATGCGGGAGGAGGCCGCCCGGCACATGAGCGAGCTCGGTGTCGCCACCCTGCAGAACATCGGCCAGCCCGTCGAGTCACTCTCCGGCGGCCAGCGGCAGGCGGTGGCGGTGGCCCGGTCGGCGGCCTTCGGCAGCAAGGTGGTGATCCTCGACGAGCCGACCGCCGCGCTCGGCGTGAAGGAGGGCAATCGGGTCCTGCAGCTGATCCGCGACGTCCGGGACCGGGGCCTGCCGGTGATCCTGATCAGCCACAACATGCCACACGTCTTCGAGATCGCGGATCGCATCCACATCCAGCGACTGGGTCGCCGGATCGCGGTGATCACCCCGGGTTCCCACTCGATGTCCGACGCGGTGGCGATCATGACCGGTGCGGCGCCGCCGCCGGAGGCACCCTGATTTCCTCAACCGGTCCCGGCCGGTGGCCGATCAGGGCCGTATGTGGAAACGCCCGGCACGGCCGCGAGTGCGGAGCACCGCCCGCCTGTTCGCGACGTTCGCCGCGGCGAGCCTCGTCCCCGTGGTCGCTCTGGGTGCCGTCGTGCTCCAGGACTACAGCCGGGACGCGGCCGAACAGGGCCGCGCCCAGGGCCTGTCCCAGGCCGAGGTCATCGCGCAGATGGTGGTCGCGCCGGCACTGAACAGCGGTGATTCGTCAGGTCTGGCCGGTGACGACCTGAGCCGGCGGGGCCTCAGCGCCGAGCAGCACGACCGGATGCGGGAGGCCACCCGGCTGGCCGTCTACAACGGGTCGGTCCAGCATCTGCGCCTGCGCGGATTCAGCGGCCGGGTGATCTTCTCCGACGACGGGTCGAGCAGCTCCGGCGTACCCGTCTCGGATCCGGATTTTCAGGCCGCCGCGAACGGTGAGCGGCGGGCGCGAGTGATCACCGGCCGGACCCAGACGATCCGGGTGATGCAGCCGATGATCGCCGGGGCGACCGGGCAGTCGGTCGGTGTGGTCGAGGTGTACCTGCCGTACCAGAAGATCGCCGACCGGCTGGAGGAGCAGGTCGAGACCACCTGGTGGCGGATCGGGGGCGGACTCGCCCTGCTCTACGTCGTGCTGGCGACGCTGGCCTGGCTGACCACCCGATCGTTGCGGCGCTATGCCGCCGACCAGCGGTACAACGCCCTGCACGACGCGCTGACCGGCCTGCCGAACCGGACCGCCTTCCGTGTCTGGGTCCAGGAGCGGCTCGACCAGGCCGCCCGGGACGGCGGTCACGGGGCCATGGTGCTCGTCGACCTGAACCGGTTCAAGGAGGTCAACGACACCCTGGGCCACCACGCCGGCGACGAGCTGCTGCGGGAGGTGTCGGCCCGCTTCCGGGCGGCGCTCGGCCCGGGCGACATCCTGGCCCGGCTCGGCGGCGACGAGTTCGCGCTGCTGCTGCCCGGCCGGGACCGTGCCGACGCGGTGGCCCTGCTGGAGCAGGTCCGGGCCCGGCTCACCGAGGAGATGGTGCTGGACGGTGTGCCGCTCAGCATCGAGGCGAGTTTCGGCATCGCGCTCTACCCGGAACACGGTCACCAGATCGAGGAGCTGAAGCAGCGGGCGGACGTCGCCATGTATCAGGGCAAGCGCGGCACGATGGACATCGTCGTCTACTCCGGCGAGCAGGCCACGCAGCCGCACCAATGGCTGGTGGTGCAGGCCGAGCTGCGGCACGCCCTGGAACGTGACGAGCTGATCCTGCACTACCAGCCGAAGGTGGGGGTGAACGACGGCGCGGTCCGTGCCCTGGAGGCGCTGGTCCGCTGGCAGCACCCGCAGCGTGGTCTGGTGCCGCCGAGCGACTTCCTGCCGGCCGCCGAGCACTCCGGGCTGATCGTCCCGCTCACCGAGTGGGTGCTGCGCCGGGCCCTGGCCGATCAGCTGGGCTGGACCGCGTCCGGACAGCCGTGGGCGGTGTCGGTCAACGTGTCCGCCCGCAACCTGGAGGTGGCCGGTTTCGCGGAGATGGTCGCCGCGCTGCTGGCCGAGCACGGCACCGCCCCGGATCGGTTGATGCTGGAGGTGACCGAGACGGCTCTGGCCGGGGACGTGGACACCGTGGCGCAGTCGATCGGTGAGCTGGTCGCGCTGGGGGTCGGCATCTCGGTCGACGATTTCGGGGCCGGTTACACCAGCTTCGCCCACCTGCGCGGATTCCCGGCGGCCGAGATCAAGATCGACCGGGCGTTCGTCAAGGACGTCGCGCACGATCCGCAGAGCCGGGCGATCGTCCGTTCGGTGATCGCGCTGGCACACGGCCTGGGCAGCCGGGTCACAGCCGAGGGTGTGGAGACGGCCGAGGTGTACCGCTGGCTCATCGACGCGGGTTGTGACGAGGCACAGGGCTACCTGATCGGGCGTCCGGTCCCGTGGCCGCAGGTGTCGCCGGACTTCTTCGTGCCGCAAACCGATTCAGAAGGGGTTGTCCGATGAGGCTTCTGCGCTATGGCATCGCCGTCCTCGGGGTCGCCGCCCTGCTGGGGGTGGGTGGATGCGCCCGTGCCGAGATGGCCGCCGAGGCCGGTCAGCTGGACGAGGTCGCTGCCGTCACCAGGGACGACGCGCTGCACAACCTGCTGCCCGACGAGATCAAGGCGCGCGGGTTCATCCGGCTGGTGACCGACGCCAGTTATGCGCCGATGGAGTACTTCGCGGCCGACGGGCGCACCATCATCGGCTTCGAACCGGATCTCGCGGCCGCTATCGGCCAGGTGCTCGGCATCCGGGTCGAGATGGTGGTGGGCACCTTCAGTACGGCCGTGGACGAGGTCAACGCCGGCACGTACGACGGAGTGCTCTCCTCGATGACCGACACCGTCGAGCGGCGGGGGCGAGTGGACTTCATCAACTACTTCTCCACCGGCTCGTCGATCCTGGTGCAGCGTGGCAACCCGCAGAAGATCGGTGGTCTCCGGGACCTGTGCGGCCAGGCGGCCGCCACCGAGAAGGGCACCTACCACGAGGAGATGCTGCTCCGGATCCAGAGCGAGTGCGGCGACCGGAAGCTGACCGTGCACAGCCTGCCGACCAACGCCGACGCCATGGTGGAGCTGCGTGGTGGCCGGGTGGCCGCCGTGCTCCAGGACTATCCGCCGGCCGCGTTCGTCACCACCGACCAGCGGACCAGCGCGTTCTACGAGCTCGCCACCGATGAGCAGTACGAGCCGGGTCTGTTCGGTCTCGCCGTGGACCGGGACAACGACGAGTTGCGGGACTGCCTGCGTGACGCACTGCAGCGGCTGATCGACTCCGGGGTCTACAACGACCTGCTGGCCCGGTGGGAGTTGACCGCGAGCGGAGTGAAGGCCGCCACCATCAACGCGGGATAGAAGGGCATGGTTTGCTACACGGGCGTGTAGTACGCTACACGCGTGAGTAGTGACAGCGACCTGACCGCCCGGGCCCGGATCCGGGACGCCGCGATCGCGCTCTTCACCGAGCGAGGCATCGCGGGCGCCACGATCCGCGACATCGCGCAGGCCGCCGGTGTCTCCTCCGGCCTGCTCCGGCACCACTTCGGGTCCAAAGAGGGGCTCCGCGACGCCTGCGACGAGTGGGCGATGGGCCGGATAGCGCAGCTGCAGATGGCGTTCACCGAGTCCGGCACGATCGGTGGCGCCATCGCCCCCGACGCCATGGCCCTCCAGCAATATCTGGTGCGGTCCCTGATGGACGGATCACCCCGGGGCGCGGCCATGTTCGAGCAGACCGTGCAGCGTGGCGAGCAGTGGCTGGCCTCGACCGGTCTGGAGACGTCCGACGGGCGTGCCTACGTGGCGGTCCTGGGCGCCATGAAGATGGGCATGTTCCTGATGCGCGACCAGTTGACGGCCGCGCTCGGCGAGGACGTCGGGACGATGCCGGGCTACCTGCGCATGATCCGGGCGTCCCTGGAGATCTTCTCGCAGCCACTCCTCACTCCTGAGCAGGCCGAAGAGGCGATGAAAGCGCTGGATCGGCTCGGAGATCAATTAGCGGGAGAGAAGGGGTCATGGCGGATGCCATCGATGTCGAAGGACTGATCAAACGGTTCGGGGCGGTCACCGCTCTGGACGGGCTCGACCTGCGGGTCGCGACCGGTGAGGTGCACGGCTTCCTCGGGCCGAACGGGGCCGGCAAGACCACCGCCATCCGGGTGCTGCTCGGGTTGATGCGGGCCGACGGCGGCTCGGTGCGGTTG
This sequence comes from Actinoplanes sichuanensis, assembly GCF_033097365.1. Lineage (NCBI taxonomy): Bacteria > Bacillati > Actinomycetota > Actinomycetes > Micromonosporales > Micromonosporaceae > Actinoplanes > Actinoplanes sichuanensis. The sequence goes on along the minus strand of NZ_AP028461.1, from coordinate 9,015,543 downwards.
CTCGGCGGCGACCCCTGGGCCGAGGCCACGGCACTGCACCGCCGGCTGGCCTATGTGCCGGGCGACGTCACGTTCTGGCCCAACCTGACCGGCGGCGAGGTGATCGACCTGCTCGGCCGACTGCGCGGCGGCATCGACCGGAGACGCCGCGACGACCTGATCGAGCGGTTCGAGCTCGATCCGCGTAAGAAGGGCCGGGCCTACTCCAAGGGCAACCGGCAGAAGGTGGCGCTGGTCGCGGCGCTGGCCTCCGATGTGGAGCTGCTCCTGCTCGACGAGCCGACCTCCGGGCTGGACCCGTTGATGGAGGAGGTCTTCCGGGAGGTGATCCTGGAGGAGAAGAGGCGCGGAGACCGTACGGTCCTGCTGTCCAGCCACATCCTCTCCGAGGTCGAGGCGCTCTGTGACCGACTGACCATCATCCGGGCCGGCCGGGCGGTGGAGACCGGCACCCTGGCCGACCTGCGGCACCTGACCCGCACCACGATCCGCGCCGAGCTGACCGGTCCGGTGAACGGGCTGGGCGCCATCGCCGGGGTGCACGACCTGATCACCGAGGACGGGCGGGTCGCCTTCGACGTCGACGCCGAGGCGCTCGAGCCGGCGCTGAAATCGCTGGTCGAGGCCGGGGTGCGCAGTCTGGTCAGCCAGCCGCCGTCGCTGGAGGAGCTGTTCCTGCGGCACTACACCGGTGACTCGGCGGCCGCCCGATGACCGGGACGGCCGGCCTGATCCGGCTGGTGCTGCGCCGCGACCGGATCATCATGCCGCTCTGGGTGCTCGTGCTGGGCATCCTGCCGTACGTCTACGTCACCGGGTTCGAGACGCTGTTCGCCACCGCGTCGGAGCGGATCCACTACGCGCAGATCAGTGCGGCCAACGCCGGGTTCATCGGTCTCTACGGCCCGCTGCACGGCGACAGTCTCGGTGAGTTGACCGTCTGGCGGGGTGGCTTCCTGCCGGTGATGATCGGTCTGGCCGCCCTGCTCATGGTCATCCGGCACACCCGGGCCGACGAGGAGGCCGGGCGCACCGAGCTGATCCGGGCCGGTGTGGTCGGCCGGTTCGCCCCACTGGCGGCAGCGGTGCTGGCCACCGTGCTGGCCTGCACGGTGATGGGTGTGATCGTGGCGGTCACGCTGATCGGCCAGGGGCAGCCGGCCGAGGGTTCGATCGCGCTGGCGGTGTCCTATGCGGTCAGTGGCTGGTTCTTCGCCGGTGTCGGGGCGGTCACCGCACAGATCGCCGACGGCGGCCGGCAGGCCCGGGTGCTGGCGGTGCTGGTCCTCGGCGTGTCCTATGTGCTGCGGATGGGCGGGGACATCTCGGCGCTCGGCGGCGGACGGCTGGACTGGATGTCCTGGCTGTCACCGATCGGTTGGGTGCACCGGGTCTTCCCGTTCGGGGCCGACGACTGGTGGCCGGTGGCGCTCGTCGTCGTCACCACCTTGGCCACGGTGGGCGCTTCGGCGTACCTCCTGACCCGCCGTGACCTGGGCGGCGGCCTGCTCGCCGGACGGCTCGGACCGGCGACGGCGGCCGCGTCCCTGCGATCGCCGATCACGCTGGCCTGGCGGCTGCACCGCGGTCTGCTGTTCAGCTGGACCGCCGGGTTCGCGGCGCTGGGCCTGGTCTTCGGCGGGGTGAGTACCAGCGTGGCCCAACTCGCCGAGGACTCCGACTCGATGAGCAAGATCTTCACCCAACTCGGCGGGACCGACTCGGTCATGGACGCCTACTTCGCGTCCATCGCACAGACCTGCGCGGTGATCGTCGCCTGCTACGCCGTGCAGGCCGCGTTGCGGATCCGTGACGAGGAGCAGACCGGCCACGCCGAGGCGGTGCTGAGCACCGTCGTGAGCCGGTGGGCGTGGGCGGCCGGCCATCTGATCTTCGCCCTGCTCGGCCCGGCCGTGGCACTGCTCGCCGAGGGTGTGGTGGCCGGAGTCGTGCACGGCGATCCCGGTCCGGTGGTGGCGTCGGCGCTGGCCCAGCTGCCGGCCGTCTGGGTGCTGGCCGGGGTCGCGATGCTGCTGATCGGGCTGGTGCCGAAACTGGCGGCGGCCGCCTGGGCGGTGGTCGCCGCGGCCTTCCTGATCCTGATCGTGGGACCGCTGGTGCAGGCCTCCCAGTGGGTGCTCGACCTCTCCCCGTTCACCCATGTCCCGCACCTGCCCGGTGGGGACTTCACCGTCGTACCCCTGCTGACCCTGACCTTGATCGCGGCCGTCCTCGGCGGCGCCGGACTGATCGCCCTGCGCCGTCGCGACCTCCCTGTGTAGCAATTCGGTGCGGCCTGGCCGAAAGGTCAGGTCGTTGCCGGGGAAGCCGACTGATGTGCTCGTGAACGCGAGTGCATCGACCGGCCGGACCGGACCACGAACGCGGTGGGGACGACTGCTGGCCCGCCGGTCCACCGCCCGGTCCGCAGTCGCGGGCACCGCCCTCGGCATCGTCACCCTGGCCGCCTCGGCCGTGCTCGCCGCGGGCGGCACGGCCGAGGCGACCCAGGAGGTCCGGCGGGCCCAAGAGGTCACCCGGGTGCTCAACGACGTGTCGGTACGCCTCAACACGCAGGACGCCGCACTGCGGGAGTACCTGGCCACGGGTGGCACCGAGTACCGCAGTGAACAGCTGGCCGAAACCCTCGACTCGGCCGGCGGGAGCCTGGACTGGCTGCAGGCGCACGGTGGGATCGACCGGTTCGAGCTGGACGCGATCCGCGGCGCGTACGCCAACTACAACCGGATCGTCGTCGAGATCATGACGCAGACCGAGCGAGGCGCGAAGGTGCAGGGCTACGCCGAACTGGCCGCCCTGGCGTTCGCCCCGCTGCGCGACGAGGTCCTCGCCAACGTCCGCCGCAACCAGGAGGCCCTGGCCGGATACCTGACCGACGTCGACCGCCAGGCCGTCACGCTCCAGCGGGTGGCCGAGGTGACCATCCTGATCGTCTCGGTGCTGTTCGCGGTGTGCGCGCTGGTGCTGGTCGGATACCAGCGCCGGGCCGAGCGGCAGGCCGCACGTCGCCTGCACGAGGCCACCCACGACTCGCTGACCGGCCTGGGTAACCGGGCCATGCTGCACGACGAGCTGGACGCCGCGGTGCACCACGGCGAGCAGACCGGCGAACCGTTCAGCCTGCTGCTCATCGACCTCGACCGGTTCAAGGAGGTCAACGACACCCTCGGCCACCACGCCGGCGACGACCTGCTGGTCGAGGTGGCCCGGCGACTCGACCAGGGCTGCCGGGGCGACGACGTGGTGGTACGCCTCGGCGGCGACGAGTTCGCGCTGATCCTGCCGACCACCCCCGACCAGCCGGAGGCGGTGGCGGCGGGCCACCGCATCCTGGACGCGCTGCGCCGGCCGATCCAGCTGAGCGGTCTGACCGTCGACATCGACGCCAGCATCGGCGTCGCGATGTACCCGGCCGACGGTGCCGACGCCGCCGAACTGCTCCAGCACGCCGACGTGGCGATGTACGCGGCCAAGCGTCGACACGGCGGAGTGACCGGCTACGACGCGTCGCTGGACGAGGGGGCCGCGAGCCGCCTGACCCTGCAGAGCGAACTCCGGCACGGCATCGAACGCGGTGAGCTGGTCGTCTTCTACCAGCCCAAGGTGGACGTGGCCACCCGGATGCCGTGCGGCGCCGAGGCTCTGGTGCGCTGGCAACACCCCACCCGCGGCCTGCTCGCGCCGGACGCCTTCATCCCGCTGGCCGAGGAGACCGGTCTGATCGACCTGGTCACCGCCGAGGTGCTGGACCAGGCCCTGGCCCAGATCGCCCGCTGGGCCGAGCTGGACCACGAGCTGCCGGTGTCGGTCAACATCCCGGCCCGGTCGCTGTCCGACGACGGGTTCCCGGCGACCGTCGCGGCCGCCCTCGAACGCCACCGGGTACGTCCGGAGCTGCTCACCCTGGAGATCACCGAGAGCGCCGTGATCGCCGACATGATGCGTGCCGGCGAGGTGCTCGGTGAATTGCGCGAACAGGGTGTCAACATCTCGATCGACGACTTCGGCACCGGTTACTCCTCGATCGCCCACCTGCGGGACATGCCGCCGCACGAGCTCAAGATCGACCGGAGTTTCGTGATGAAGATGTGTGAGAACAGCCGGGACGAGACCATCGTGCGGGCGGTCGTCGACCTGGCCCGGAACCTGCGGCTGCGGGTCGTCGCCGAGGGTGTCGAGACCGAGTCGGCTCTCCGGGCGCTGGACGAGCTCGGCTGCCACGAGGCGCAGGGCTATCACATCAGTCGTCCGCTGCCGGCCGCCGATCTCACCGCCTGGCTGGCCGGGGCCGGATCCGGAATGGCGATAAGCGCGGTCTGAGGTTTTCGGCTCGATTACCGTGGGGGCTGTGGATCGTCGATCCCTGCTTCTGCTGACGGCCGCCGGGCTGGCCGCCGGGTGCGCCCGGTCGAGCACGTCCACCGGGCCCGGCGCGTCGGTGGACGTGCAGCTCGCCGAGCCGGTGCAGCGGACCAGCCCGATGGTGACCGCCGAGCACTACTTCGCCGAGCAGTTGGCCGAGCTCACCGACGGGCGATATCGGGTGACCGTGATGCCCGGCGGTGTGCTCGGCGACGACAACCGGGTCACCGAGATGGTTCGGACCGGTCAGGTCGCCTTCTGCAAGACCCTGATGGCGAACCTCACGGCGTACGACAAACGACTCGGCGTGGCCAGCCTGCCCTACGCCTTCGCCAGCCGGGAGCAGTGTCTGCAGAGCCTCGACGGTGACCTCGGTAAACGCTGTGCCGCCATCCTCGCGGAGCACGGTCTCGTGGTGCTCACCTATTTCTATGGCGGCGACCGGAGCATCTACAACCGGATCCGCCCGATCCGTACCCCGGCCGACCTGACCGGGCTGCGCATCCGGGTGCCGCAGAACATCGTGTCGATCGACATGATCAACACGCTCGGCGCCGACGCGGTGCCGATGGCCACCAACGACATCATGTCCGCGTTGCAGCAGAAACTCGTCGACGGCGCGGAGAACAGCATCGTCTTCTACGTGACCGAGCAGCATCTGCCGTACGCGCCGTACTACTCCTGGACCCGGCACCAGCACGCCGTCGACGCTCTGATGGTGAGTCAGAAGTGGCTGTCCGAGCAGCCGTCCGCGGTGCGGGACGCGGTCGTCGAGGCGGGCCGACTCGCCGGAGAGGAGGAGCTGCGGTTGTGGGCGGCGGCCACCGATCAGAAGACCGATCTCGCGACCCGGCAGGGCGGGCACCTCGACGAGGTCGACGTCGAGGCGTTTCGGGCGGTGCTGGCCCCGGTGATCAGGTCGCATCGGGGAACCTTCGGCGACCTGACCGCCCTGCTGCCGGACGGGGGCTAATACTGCCGGTTGGGCAGTACGGCCTTCGCCGCCTCCCGGTCGAAGGCGGTCTCGTCGACGACCACCCGGCGCGGGATGGTCTGCCCGGTCGTCACCTTGCCGACCAGCTCCATCAGCTGCGGGCCGAGCAGGGGGTTGCACTCGATGACGTAGTTGAGCCGGCCCTCGGCCAGCGCGGTCAGCCCGTCCCGGCTGGCGTCCACAGTGATGATCTTGATGTCCTGGCCGGGGCGCTTGCCGACCGCCTCGATCGCCTTGACCGCACCGAGGCCCTCGTCGTCGTTGTGGGCGAACACCACGTCGATGTCGGGGTGTTGCTGAAGGAACCCGGCCATCACCTGCTCACCCCCGGCTCGGGTGAAACCGCCGTCCCGAGAGACGATCACCTGGAGGTCGGGATCGTCCTTGATGGCGTCGGCGAAGCCGGCCCGGCGTTGGTTGGCCGGCGCCGAGCCGGTGGTGCCCGCGATCTCGGCGATCCGGACCGCCCCGTTGAAGTCCCGGTAGTGCTCGACCAGCCACTCGCCGGCCTTGCGACCCTCGGCGGTGAAGTCGGAACCGAGCATCGTGGTGAACAGCGAGGTGTCGGTGGTGTCCACCATCCGGTCGGTCACGATCACCGGGATGTCGGCGTCCTTCGCCTCCTGGAGAACCTTGTCCCAACCCGATTCGACCACCGGCGAGAAGGCGATGATGTCGACCTTCTGGCTGATGAAGTCGCGGATCGCCGCGGTCTGGTTCTCCTGCTTCCCGTCCGCGACCCGCAGATCCAGCCGCACCCCGGCGTTCGTGGCCGCGTGCTCGATCGACTGGGTGTTCGCGAGCCGCCAGGCGCTCTCCGCACCGACCTGGGAGAAGCCGAGCCGGACCCCGTTCTCGGGGGTGGTCCTGGGGGCGGCGTCCTCGCCGCCCCCACACGCCGTCAGCAGGCCGACGAGGACCAGGGCCAGGAACGTCGGCGGTCTGCGCATTTTTTCAACCTAATACGGATGTATCAGTCCTTTGGTCGCTTCGGCAGGACCAGCTCCTCATGGTCCAGTTCCCGGTTGAGCACCCGCAGGCTCTCGTCGGCGAGCCGGCCGGCATCCCGCCAGCGCAGCAGCTCCTCACGCTCGGCATCGATGACCGCCTGCCGGACCATCAGCGCCGCCTCGTATTGCGGTGACTTCGGCAGCTCGGTCGACTCGACCTGTTCCAGCAGGTCCAGCCGCCGCCGGTAGCGGTCCAGCCGGAACTGGAGCTGACGCCGCATGGTCTCGATCGCCTCGTCCTCGACGTGGTCGTGCTGCTCCTCCTGGATGTCGTCCAGCCGGTTCAGAGCGGCCTGCACCGCGGCCGAGCGAGCCTCGTTCCGCAGCCGGGCCTTGTCCTTCTGGTTGGCGCGCAGGCCCAGCCAGCGGACCAGCGGGGCGAAGGTGAGACCCTGGCCGACCAGCGTGACCAGCACGACCACCAGGGCGCAGAGCACCATCAGGTCGTGGTTCGTCACGCTCTCCGGGATGATCCAGACCGCCGCCAGCGTGATCACGCCACGGGTGCCCGCCCAGCTCAGGGCGGTCACCTCCCGGCCGGAGAGCGGTTCCTCCTTGGTCTTGCCCTCGGGCACGTCCATGTCGTCGTCCTGCTGGCCACCCAGGCGCAGGTGCAACTGCCGGGGCAGGAGCTGGGTGAGGATCAGCCAGAGCGGGCGGACCAGCAGCACCACGCCGAGCGTGATGCCCACCGGGATGGCGATCTCGGCCCAGGTGTAGTCGCCGAGTCCCTTCAGGGTGTCGCTGACCTGCATGCCGATCAGCAGGAAGACCGCGCCCTCCAGGATGAAGTCGATCAGGCGCCAGACCGCGGCGGTCTGCAGCCGGCTCGCCCCGGTGGTGTAGCGCGGAGTGTCGTGGCCGACGATCAGACCGGCGACCACCACGGCGAGCACGCCGGACAGGTGATAGTGCTCGGCCAAGGCGAAGGCGGCGAGCGGAGTGATGATCGACAGAGCGTTGGCGTTCAGTGGATCGGCGCGGAACGGCTTCAGGAACCGCACGATGTAGGCGGTCGCGATACCGATGACCACGCCGCCCGTCGCGCTGGTGAAGAACTTGAGGATCGAGCCGCCGACCGAGAAGTTGCCGTCCTGGTGGGCGGCGATCGCCACGGTGAGGACGGTCAGCGCGGTCGCGTCGTTGAGCAGGCCCTCGCCCTGGATCAACGTGATCAGCTTGCCCGGCAGCCCGGCCTTGCGCCCGACGGCGAGCGCCGCGACCGGGTCGGGCGGGGCGACCACGGCCCCCAGCGCGATACCGCTGGCGAGCGTCGCCCCGGCCACCCAGAACGAGAAGCCGAATCCGACGAGCAGCGCGGTGACCAGCACCAGCACCACCGAGAGGCTGATCACCGTGCGAATGTTGCGTCGGATGTCGAGCAGGGACGAATCCAGCGCCGCGTTGTAGAGAAGCGGCGGCAGGAGGAACATCAGGACGATCTCAGGTTCCAGCCGGAGATTCTGCAGCTGGGGTATATACGAGTAGATGACGCCGACCACGGTCAGCAGGACAGCAGCGGGGAGACCGGTTTTCTCCGTGACCCAGTGGACCACGATGATCACCGCGATCGCCGCGAGCGCGAACAGCAGGATCTTCTCGTAGCTCATTCGATCATTGTCGCCGCTGCTCCTTGGCCAGTCGGTCGCGGGCTGCGGTCAGGGCGAGGCGGTTCTCCTCGATCACCGGGCTCGCGTTCTCGACGATTTTCGCGATCGACGGGTCGGTGCTGACCGCCGACACGAGCCTGGCGAGCTTGGCCGCCCGCTCATAGGCGGCCAGCTGGGTGTCGACGAACAGGGTGTCGAAATCGGCGACGGCCGCGGTCCGGTACTGCCCGACGAGCCCGAGCTGCTCCGAGTTCGGCTCCTCCGGCAGGCGCACGTCGAGAGCCTCGGCAGCCAGCTTGACCTGGGCATCAAGCTTCTTGTGGTACGCCGCGAACCGCTTGCCGAGCCGGCGTACGGTCCGGCTCTCGCTCCTGTGTGCGGCCAGCTTCCCGGCCGCGATCTGGGCCAGGTTGCCCTGGTGCACGGCGATCAGGAACTCGGCCTCCGGGCTGGCCGGGCGGGCCGCGACGCCGGTCGGCCGGGTGCCCTCCGGGTGGGTTGGTGCGGCGGTCGCGGGGCCGGCGGAGAGGCCGATGAGGGCCACCACACTGAACGTAAAAATCTTGTGACAGAAAGACATAATCGCAGCATAAACGGGCTAAAAGGGACGCGCCCGGCCATCGGGCGATGGTCGGGCGCGTCGTGGTACGGAAGATCAGTACCGGTAGTGCTCCGGCTTGAACGGGCCCTCGACGTCGACGCCCAGGTACTCCGCCTGCTTCTTGGTGAGGGTGGTCAGCCGGACGCCGAGCGCGTCCAGGTGCAGCCGGGCCACCTTCTCGTCCAGGTGCTTCGGCAGCACGTAGACCTGCTTCTCGTACGCCTCCGGCTTGGTCCAGAGCTCGATCTGGGCCATCACCTGGTTGGTGAACGAGTTCGACATCACGAAGCTCGGGTGACCGGTCGCGTTGCCCAGGTTCATCAGGCGGCCCTCGGACAGGACGATCACCGAGTGGCCGTCCGGGAAGCGCCACTCGTGCACCTGCGGCTTGATCTCGACCTTCTCGATGCCCGCGACCTTGGCCAGACCGGCCATGTCGATCTCGTCGTCGAAGTGGCCGACGTTGCCGACGATCGCGTTGTGCTTCATCGCCGACAGGTGCTCGACGGTGATGATGTCGGTGCCGCCGGTGGTGGTGATGAAGATGTCGGCCTCACCGACCACGTCCTCGAGCCGGACGACCTGCATGCCGTCCATCGCGGCCTGCAGCGCGCAGATCGGGTCGACCTCGGTGACCACGACACGGGCGCCCTGGCCACGCAGCGTCTCCGCCGAGCCCTTGCCGACGTCGCCGTAACCGCAGACCACGGCGAGCTTGCCGCCGAGCATCACGTCGGTCGCCCGGTTGAGGCCGTCGACCAGCGAGTGGCGGATGCCGTACTTGTTGTCGAACTTGCTCTTGGTGACCGCGTCGTTGACGTTGATCGCCGGGAAGAGCAGGGTGCCCTCCTTGGCGAGCTTGTAGAGCCGGGCCACACCGGTCGTGGTCTCCTCGGTCACGCCCTTGATCTCGGCCGCGATCCGGGTGAACCGGCCCTTGTCCGAGGCGAGGCTGGCACGCAGCGACTCCAGGATGATCGAGTACTCGTGGTTGTCCTCGGCCGTGGTGGCCGGAACCGCGCCCGCGCCCTCGAACTCGACGCCCTTGTGCACGAGCAGGGTGGCGTCACCGCCGTCGTCGAGGATCATGTTCGGGCCCTGGCCGTCACTGAACTCGAACAGGCGCATCGTCGCCCACCAGTACTCCTCCAGCGTCTCGCCCTTCCAGGCGAAGACCGGGACACCGGCCGGCGCGTCGACGGTCCCGTTCGGACCGACGACGACCGCGGCGGCGGCCTCGTCCTGGGTGGAGAAGATGTTGCAGGACACCCAGCGGACCTCGGCGCCGAGTGCGACCAGGGTCTCGATCAGGACGGCGGTCTGCACGGTCATGTGCAGCGAGCCGGCGATCCGGGCGCCGCTCAGCGGCTTGCTGTCACCGAACTCGGTGCGCAGCGACATCAGGCCGGGCATCTCGTGCTCGGCGAGACGGAGCTGGTGGCGGCCGGCCTCGGCCAGCGAGAGGTCGGCGACCGCGAAGTCGAGACCGTTGACGGATCGAAGTTTGTCGCTCATGGAAAGAGGGCTCCTCCCTCTCAGGAGGCGCCCTTGCGTCACGAAACCCGACCGAGCGTGGCGGGCTTCTGGAGCCCGTTGCAGCGCCTCTCGGCAGAGCCGGGAACTACTCTAACGCCCGCCCGGCAAGATCACATCCGCCGGAGTGTTCCGTCGGTGTCCGTAATCACGTACGTTCCGTCACCGAGCACATCCAGGTCGTATTGGTTGATCGTGGTGATCTCGAGTTCGCCGAGGACCTCGCCGGTGCGGGCGTCCACCCGGAAGTGCCGCCACCAGTCGGTGTCCTCCTCCTCGTCGACCCCGAGGACGACCGCGATGACCGTGTCGTCGTCCAGGAAGCCGGGACTCCACTCCAGGAACAGGTCGTCCTCGTCGTCGGCGAAACCGAAATCCGGCAGCGTGACCGTGAACAGGGTGTCCCCGCTCGGGAAGGCGTGCACGATCAGATCGTCGGTGTCGTGGCCGACGGTGACGAACCTGGTCTCGTCCGGGGAGACGCCGTGCAGCGAACGGTCGCCCCAGCCGTAGTCGTGTGGTGGGGTGCCCGGTCCGGCCAGGTAGATCTGGACACCGTCCTGCCCCTCGCCGACCTCCAGCAGCATCCGGCCGTCACTCAGCGCCACGTGGTCACCGCCGTGCCCGACGGTCGGCAACTCGTGCCGGGTGAGTGGCGCACCCGTCGCGGCGTCCAGCACGATCCACTCGTCGGGCCGGCCGCGATCGGCCATCGCGTTCGGCGCGTAGACCCAGAGCCGGGTGTCGTCGGCGGAGAGCGCCACGTCGGTGTAGGAGACCCCGCAGTTCGGGCCGCGGGCGCCGAGCTCGAAACGCCACTGTTCGCGCCCCTCCGGATCGACCTTCAGCACCGCCGTGTCGGTCGCGTAGAACAGCCGGTCACGCGAGGCGGGCACGGCGTGCCCCTCGCTACCCGGCTCCTTGTAGGTGCTCCGGGGCGGAACGGCGAACGTCCGGACCAGGTTCAGCTCGGCGTCGTAGACCTCGACACCATGGTCGTTCTTACGGGAGAACACGCGCACGCGGGCAGCGTAACGCGGGTTCAAAGGGTCACGCGAAGGGGCGAGAAAACATCAAGAACCTTCCATGCAACCTCAGAAAACCATCATTCTGTACGGCGTGAAGCACCCGTACCGGATCCGGGAGATCGCCGCGCGTGCCGGGCTCAGCCACGCCACCGTGGACCGCGTGCTGCACCAGCGCGGCGGGGTCCGGGAGAGCACCGTCCGCGCGGTGCACCAGGCGATCGCCGACCTGGACCGGCAGGAGCACGCCCGGTCCGGCCGCCCGTTCGTGATCGACGTGGTGCTCCAGACGTCCCGCCGGTTCAGTGCGGCGATCCGGGCCGCACTGGAGGCGGAGGCACCGGAGTTCGCGCCGGTGGCCGTGCGTACCCGGACGCACCTCACCGACGACCCGGCCGGCGCACTGGACCGGGTCGGCCGCTCCCGGTCGCACGGGTTGATCGTGCTGGTCCCGCCGGTGCCCGAGGTCGCCGACGCGGTGGCCCGGCTGAGTGTCCCGGTGGTCACCCTCAATCACGACCTGCCGGCCGGCAAACGCATCGCGCACGTCGGAGTGGACGGCTTCGACTCCGGGGCGACAGCGGCGTATCTGGTCGAGCGGCTGCTCGCGGACCGGGCCGGTGATGTGCTGCTGATCAACGGGCGGGGTGCGCGGGAGGAGGGGTTCCGCTCGGTCCTGCCGGCCCGGCGATTGCTGACCGTGGCGAGCGCGGAGGAGGGTCCGCTGCGGGCCGTCCTCGCCGCGAATCCCTCGATCCGGGCCGTCTACTCGGCCGGCACCTGCGGGAACGCGGCCGTGGTGTCGGCCTTCGCGGTCGAGCACCGCAACTACGACGTCTTCGTGGCGCACGGGCTGGACCGGGAGAACGCGGCGCTGCTGCGGGAGCACCGGATCTCCGCGGTGCTGCACCAGGATCTCCGTGCGGACGTCCGGCACGCCTGCCGGGCGATCCTGCGGGCCCAGGGTGTGCTTCCCGGCCCGATCGGTTCCCATCCGTCGGCGGTGCAGGTGATCACACCGTTCAATGTTCCACCCGCGCTGTTCTGAAGACGTTCATCTTCCGGTAACTCAATCCCTTCTCCGAAGCACCGATTGATCTTTATCGGGGACGAACGAGAAGAGGAACGGCCATGGCGGGTGGGCTGGGGCAGTGGGCCCGGAACCGGAAGGTCTCCACGAAGGTGCTCGCGGTCGCCGGGGTGGCGATCGCCGGCACCACCGCGATCGGAGTGCTGAGTGTCGTCGGCATCGATCAGCTCCAGCACGACCGCAACACCGAGATCGCCTCGACCCTGCCGTACAGCACGAACCTCAACCAGGTCGCGGTGAGCGCGAAGTCGGCCGCCAACGACGAGCGTGGCTTCCTCCTCAAGGGCAACCCGGACTTCAGCGAGGAGGCGCTCGGCCGCAAGGAGAAGATCGACGCCGCGCTCGCCGCGGCCCGGGCGGTGGCCGACTCCGGTGAGTCCGCCGCCCGTATCGACGCGATCCAGGCCGCGGTCGACGCCTGGTTCACGGCCTTGGAGTCCGAGTTCACCCTCTATCGGACCCGGCCCCAGGCGGCGATCGATCTCGCGCTCGGCGACAACCGGGACCTGCGCAAGACCTACGAGGGCCTGCTCAACGAGGAGATCGCCTACGCCGATACGGCGCTGCTCCAGGGCCGTGAATTCGACGCCAAGGCCGAGCGGACCCGGACCACGATCATCGCCGTGCTGGCCGGGGTGCTGCTGGTCGCGATCGTCGCCGCCCTCTACGTGTCCCGGCTGATCGTGCAGCCGCTGCGCCGGGTCGGCCGGGTCCTCGACCAGGTGGCCGAAGGAGACCTCTCCGGCGACCCGAGGGTCGAGCAGCGCGACGAGGTCGGGCAGATGGCGAGCGCGCTGCACCGGGCCAGCGACACGCTGCGGCAGACCGTCACCGACCTGACCGCGCACTCGCAGAAGCTCGCGGAGGAGTCCGACGGACTGGCCCGGACCAGCCGGAACAGCTCGCACAGCGCGGACCTGGGCGCCCGGCAGGCGGCCGAGGTAGCCGAATCGGCCTCGATCATGTCGTCGAACATCCACACGGTCGCGGCCGGTGCCGAGGAGATGGGTGCCTCGATCCGCGAGATCAGTGAGAGCGCCACCCAGGCCGCGCAGGTCGCGTCCCGGGCGGTGGACGTCACCGCGAACACCAGCACCGTGATGGCGAAGCTGGGGGAGTCCTCGTCGGAGATCGACAGTGTGGTCAAGACGATCACCGCGATCGCCGAGCAGACGAACCTGCTGGCGTTGAACGCGACCATCGAGGCCGCCCGCGCCGGTGAGCTCGGCAAGGGCTTCGCCGTGGTGGCGAGTGAGGTAAAGGAGTTGTCCCAGGAGACCGCCCGGGCGACCGAGGACATCGGTCAGCGGGTGGCCGCGATCCAGGCCGACACGGCCGGCGCGGTCGCGGCGATCGCCGAGATCAGCGAGATCATCGCGCGGATCAACGACTTCCAGACCACGATCGCCTCCGCGGTGGAGGAGCAGACCGTGACCACGAACGAGATGAGCCGCAACGTCACCGAGGCCGCGGACGCCGGTGCCCGGGTCTCGGACACCATCAGCGCGGTGGCCGCCTCGGTGCGGGAGACCACCTCGGGGGTGGCCGAGACCGACCGGGCCGCCACCGACCTGGCCGGGATGTCAGGCGACCTGCGCCGGATCGTGGACCGATTCAAGCTGTGAACTTGCGGGGCATTGCAATAACTCGGCAGGTTGACGAAAGATTGCGACAAGTCATTGTGAGTTAGATCTCGGTACATCTATCGTCGGCTCACTTCCTCAGAGAAAAGAGCCTTCGATGTCCTCTGACGAGAGGCGGGCCGGCGTTCCACCGCGCTGGTCCGTCCTTCTTCTCGGCGTGGTGCTCGGCGCCACCGGCATCCCGTACGCCGCCGAGGCCGCTCCCGCGGCCACCAAGGTCACCCGGGCCGCTCTCGACCCGGCCCTGGTCGCCGGGCGTGGCGCCGACGTCGCCTTTCTGGAGCAGGAGGCCGAGCACGCCGCCACCAACGGGACCGTGATCGGGCCGGACCGCACCGCGTACACCCTGCCCGCCGAGGCTTCCGGCCGCTCCGCGGTCACCCTCGACCCGGGCGAATGGGTGGAGTTCACCCTGCCCCGGGCAGCCAACGCGATCACCGTTCGGTACAGCATCCCGGACGCGCCGAACGGTGGCGGGATCACCGCGCCACTGACCGTCGGCACCAAGCACGGCACCCGCACGATGACGCTGACATCGCAGTACTCGTGGCTCTACAACCAGTACCCGTTCACCGACGATCCGGCGGCGGACCTGCTGCACCCGGACTGGTGGATCACCGAGTGCCAGTGTGTGCCGGCCGCCACCACCCCGGCCCCGGTGATCACCAAGCCGTTCCGTCCGGCCCACTTCTACGACGAGCAGCGGCTGCTCCTGGGGCACACGTACCGGGCGGGCGACAAGGTGCGGCTCACCGCCCGTTCCGTGCCGACCACCATCGACCTGCTCGACTCGGAGCTGGTCGGACGGCCGAAGGTCGATCTCCGCGGCGTCGACCCGGTGCTCTTCGGCGCCGACCCGACCGGGCGGCGGGACTCCGCCCCGGCCATCGAGCGCGCCATCGCGTACGCCAGGAAGGTCGATCGGAAGGTCTACCTTCCGCCGGGTGTCTTCCAGGTCAACCGGCACATCGTGGTCGACGACGTGACCATCGTCGGAGCCGGCAACTGGTACACGATCATCAAGGGCCGGCAGGTGGCCCTCGACGTGCCGGCCCCGGACGGCTCGGTGCACACCGGCGTCGGCTTCTACGGCCGGAGCGCGGCCGCGGGTGGTAGCCGCAACGTGCACCTGTCCGGTTTCGCCATCCAGGGCGACGTGCGCGAGCGGATCGACACCGACCAGGTGAACGGGGTCGGCGGTGCGATGAGCGACTCGACGATCGACGGCCTCTACATCCAGCACACCAAGGTGGGCCTCTGGTTCGACGGCCCGATGTCCAACACGAAGGTGACGAACAACGTCATCGTCGACCAGATCGCCGACGGCCTCAACTTCCACACCGGGGTCACGAACTCGCTGGTCCGCAACAACTTCATCCGCAACACCGGGGACGACGCGCTGGCCATGTGGGCGGAGAAGACCACGAACACCGGCAACACCTTCGACCGCAACACGGTTCAGTCGCCGACCCTGGCCAACGGCATCGCGATCTACGGCGGCCGGGACACCACGGTGTCGAACAACCTGGTCGCCGACCCGGTCCGGGAGGGCAGCGCGCTGCACGCCGGCACCCGGTTCTCGGCCGAGCCCTTCACCGGTTTCCTGCGGTTCACCGACAACACCACGGTGCGGGCCGGGACGTTCGAGCTGAACTGGCGGATCGGCCTCGGCGCGATCTGGTTCTACAGCCTCCAGGGCAGCTTCGACGCGGACATCCGGGTCACCGGCGACCACTACCTGGACAGCACCTACAACGCGATCATGCTGGTCGCCGAGTGGGGCGTGAAGGATCTCCACTCGATCGACGGAATCAAATTCAAGGACATCCGAGTCGACGGTACGGGCACCAGCGTGCTGAGTGCACGAGCAGGCGGCTCCGCGTCCTTCGAGAACGTCGACGCCCGTAACGTCGGCGCGGTCGGGGTGAACAACTGCGGCCGGTTCGGATTCCCCGCGACCGGTTCCGAGTTCGGCCTGACCGACCTCGGCGGCAACGACGGTGGCTGGCTCGCTCCGTTCGTGCCGAACACGATCACGTGTGACGACCGTCCCCCGGTAGTGGCGCCCCCGGCTCCCTCGAAATGGTGAACTGAGCCCGGCCATGGCGACCACAGAGTGTCGCCATGGCCGCTCCGGGTAATACCGGGTCGAGCGGTTGGTTTCCGGGCACCTACCACAGGTAGCCTGGTCGGCGCTGCGCGGACCGGAAGATGGGAAGTACGTTGAGCCGAACCCTGTTGGTCACCGGTGGTGCCGGATTCGTCGGTAGCTCCTTGATCAGGTCGCTGCTGAACGACTTCCCGGACGCCGCCGTCGTCTCGCTGGACAACTACTTCACCGGCACCCCGGAGAACCACGTCCACGACCCGCGCGTCACGTATGTCGACGGGTCGACCACCGACATCGCCAAGATCTGGGCCGACCGGGGTCTCCCGGGGCCGGAGCTGGTGTTCCACCTCGGTGAGTATTCGCGGATTCCCCAGTCGTTCGAAGACCACGACCTGACCTGGGACTTCAACCTCCTCGGGACCAAGGAGGTGGTCAAGTTCACGGCCGGGCACGGCGCCAAGCTGATCTACGCGGGTTCCAGCTCGAAGTTCGGCAACGACGGTGAGGACGAAAACCTCAACCCGTATGCCTGGACCAAGGCGAAGAACATCGAGTACATCAAGAACTACTCGAACTGGTACGGGTTGGACTACGCGATCGCGTACTTCTACAACGTCTATGGTCCCGGCCAGATCAGCCAGGGCAAGTACGCCACGGTGATCGGCATCTTCGAGCGCCAGTTCCTGGCCGGTGAGCCGCTGACCGTGGTGTCCCCGGGCACGCAGACCCGTGACTTCACCCACATCGACGACATCGTCCGCGGCCTGGTGCTGGTCGCCCATGGCGGCACCGGCGACGGCTACCTGCTCGGCACCGGCTGCGAGTGGCCGATGGCCAAGGTCGCCGAGCTGTTCGGCGCCGAGTTCACGCTCATCCCGGAGCGGCGCGGCGAGCGGGTGCGCGGCCAGGCCGACACCACCAAGGCCAACGGGCTGGGCTGGCGGCCGGAGAAGCGCCTCGACGAGTACATCGCGGAGTTCGTGGCGAACCACGCTCGCTGATCGGAGTTCCGGGCTTCGAGGAATGAATCGGCGCCGACTGGGCATGCGGGGGCCATGCGGAACGGGATCAGGATCGTAGTGGTGTCCGGCCATGCACCTCTGGTGCGTGGTCTTGAACAGTCGATTCCCGAGGTCACCGGGGGGCGGGCCGTCATCGCCGGAGCGGGCGACGGGTCGGATGTGGCCGGGCTGGTGCGGGAGCCCGTACCAGATCTGATCTTGGTGGATCTGATGTCACCGGCCGGAGTCGCGGCCGTTGCCGCCGCCCGAGCCGCGGCCCCGAAGACCCGGATCCTGGCGGTGGACGGCGACGGTGACCCGGCCGCCGAGCTGGAGGCCCTGCGAGCCGGCGCGTCCGGGATCCTGCCGCGCGGCGACGAGGCCATCCCGCCGCTGCTGGCGGCCCTGGAGGGCTGGGCCGTCGTGCCGCCCTCGCTGCTCGCCGCACTGGTGGAGCGGCCCGGTCAGAGCCGCCCGGCCGCACAGGCCGCGACGACCCAACTCGACGAGAGCGACCAACGACTGCTGCGGCTGATCGCCACCGGATCGTCGACCAGCGAGATAGCCGGCGTGCTGCACGTCTCGGACCGTACGGTCAAGCGCCTGACCGCCGCCCTGCTGCGGAAACTGCACGTCTCCAGCCGTACCGAGGCCGCCGCTGTCGCCGGCAGCGCCGGCCTCGTCTGAGCCGGGTCTCTCGGATCACCCGGTGGCGCGTGGCCGCGTCGTGACCGCCGACAGCGGCGTGGCCACCTCCTCCAGCGACTTCCCCTCGGCGTCGATGCCGATGACCGCCTCGACGATGCCGCCGACTGCCATCACCGCCGCGCCGATCAGGAAGCCGAGGAACAGCTTGTTCGGATCCTCGCCCTCGCCGATCAGCCAGCCGTAGAACACCGGCCCGATGGCGCCGAAACACTGCGCGATGGCGAAGAACACCGCGATCGCCTGCGCGCGGATCTCCAGCGGGAAGATCTCACTGACCGTGAGGTACGCCGAGCTGGCTCCCGCGGACGCGAAGAAGAAGATCACGCTCCACGCGATCGTCTGGGTGATCGCGTTCAGCGCCCCCTGCTGGAACAGCACCGCGGTGATCGCCAGCAACACTCCGGACAGCAGGTAGGTGCCGGAGATCATCTTGCGCCGTCCGACCGTGTCGAAGAGGCGGCCGATGGTGAGCGGCCCGATCAGGTTGCCGATCGCGAACGCCACCAGGTAGAGCGGCGCGGCTTTCTCGCTCACCCCGAAGAACTTCGTGAGCACCAACGTGTAGGTGAAGAAGATCGCGTTGTAGAGGAACGACTGGGTGATCATCAGGGTCGCGCCCAGCGTCGACCGGGCCGGGTAGACCCGGAACAGCACCTTCAGCAACGACAGATACCCGTGCGGTTCGGTGGGCCGGATCTCGATCGCCCGGGAGTCGTCCAACGGCTCCAGCGTCTGGCCGGACGCCTCGGCGGCCCGCTCGATCTGCGCGATGTTCTCCTCGGCCTCCGCCTCCCGCCCGTGCATGATCAGCCAGCGGGGGCTCTCCGGCAGGTGCCGGCGCAGGCCCCAGATGGCCAGGCCGATGACCGGGCCGATCAGGAAGCCGATCCGCCACGCCCAGTTCAGGTCCATGTTGTTCAGCAGGATGTAGGTGCCGAGCGTGCCGATGATCGCGCCACCCCAGTAGGTGCCGTTCACACCGATGTCGACCCGGCCGCGATACTTGGCCGGCATCATCTCGTCGATGGCCGAGTTGATCGCGGCGTATTCTCCGCCGATGCCGGCGCCGGCGATGAACCGGGTGAGATACAGGAAGACCAGGGCGGCCGTGCTGTTTCCCCAGGTCAGTGCGGTGAGTGCATTGCCCGCGAGGTAGACGCCGAGGGTGACGATGAACAGATTCTTCCGGCCGAGCGCGTCGGAGAGCCGGCCGAAGAACAGCGCACCGAACACCTCGCCGAGTAGATAGACGGTGGCGATCAGGCCGACCTGTGCCGAGCTCAGGGCCAGGGTCTCCTGCTCGGCCAGGACCGGGCCGACCGCGCTGGCCACGGTGATCTCGAGTCCGTCCAGCACCCAGGCGGTACCCAGGGCCAGAATGATGCGAGTGTGGAACGGCGACCAGCTGAGCCGGTCGATCCGCGCCGGAATGAGACTGCGGATGGTCTCCGATCCGGAGGCCGGGACGGTTTGCGCCATGGGCGCTGGATACCCAGCGATCTCACAGCTAGACCTCGATATTCATGATCCTCCCAGTCTCACGTCGCGTCGCTACGGGACCGACTCATCCGTTCGTATGATCAACAAACCTTCGTTTCCCGCTTAGGCTGCCGCGTGGGGCCATCTGCCGAAATCGATGTTCGGGGCCTTTGAGCGATCCAGGAAGTCGGGGGACTTTTGATGCGTACCAGGATTGCGGCCGCCACCGCGGCCGCAATGCTCGGCTCGGTCGTGCTCGTGACCGGCGCCACTCCGGCCCGTGCCGATTCGGCCGTGGCCCTCACCGCCAAGGGCGCGAGCGACCTCGTCGCCGACAGCGTCCACAAGCGACTGTTCTTCAACGACCACACCCGCGGCGAGATCGTGGCGATCGGCTACGACGGCACTCCGTTCGGCAGCTACTCGCTGCCGTCCCTCACCGACATCACGTTGGCACCCGACTCATCGGTCCTGTACGCCGCGGCGCCGAACTCCCACAAGATCGTCGCCCTCGATCCGGTGACCCTCGACCTCATCGGGGAGTACAAGCTCGGCGACACCATCTCGCCCTACTACCTGGCCGTGGTCGGGACGAAGGTCTGGTTCGGACACACCGACGGCTGGACCGGCGAGATCGGCTCGCTCGACCTGTCCGGCGAGAACCCGGTGACCACCCTGGAGACCGAGGCCGGCGACTGGCTGTTCCGGGCACCGCGACTGGCGGCGTCGGCCAACGGCCGGCTGGTCGCGACCGCCCGCGGCCAGTACGCCTCGTTCGACGTCAGCGACGGCACCCCGAAGCTGCTGTCCCAGCGGGCCCAGGACGACGACGCACCCTACGACGTGGCGATCACCGCTGATGGCGAGCGGTACGTGACCGTCGACTCCCGCGCCGTCCTCACCGTCCGGCAGGTCGCCGACCAGACCGAGGTGCGAACGCTCGGGGTCGACCACTACGCCGAGGCAGTGGACATCGCCGAGGACGGGACCATCGCGGCCGGCTCCGACAGCGCCTACGGCCCCGACATCGCGACGTTCGCGCCCGGCACGAACGAGAAGATCCGGGAGTACGACTTCCCGAACACCGGCTACAACAGCGGTGGCGACGGGATGGACGCGCAGGCGCTGGCCTGGGAGCCGGGTGGCAACCGCCTCTTCGTGATCACGTCCAACTCCGTGCAGCAGTACTCACTGCGGAGCTACGACCAGCCGCGGAGCAACCGGCCCGTCCTCACCCTGACCGGACCGTCCTCGGCGCCGCGGGCCCGGGCGCTGACGATCGGCGGCACCCTGAAGGCGACGGTCACGCTGCCGGCCGGCACCCCGGTCAGCGTCACCCGCACCGACATCGAGTCGCCGGCCGGCCGTTCGCTCGGCACCCGGACGATCAACGCGTCCGGCGGGTTCTCGTTCACCGACACCCCGCCCGCCGGTGGCAGGGTGGTCTACAAGGTCAGCTACGCCGGCGACGCGACGCACTACCCGGTGAGCGCCTCCCGGACCGTCAACGTGGCCCGCGCGACCACCTCGCTGACGCTGACCAACAACGGCAAGGTCTACAACTACGGCCAGACGGTCACCTTCACCGCGCATCTGGGTACCACCTACAAGAACCGGGTCGTCGAGATCTGGGCCGACCCGTACGGCGGCGACCTCGGCCGGCGCCTGCTGCGCCGGGCCACCGTCGACAGCCGGGGCGACGTCGTGGTCTCGCTCAAGCTGTACCGCAACACCGCGGTCCAGGCGGTCTTCGCCGGCGACGGTCGGTACACCGACCGCACCGTGGGGTCCACCGTGTACAGCCGGGTGCCGGTCTCGCTGAAGCTGGGCAAGTACTACAAGACCGGCAAGATCAGTGGTCGGACCTTCCGGTACTTCAAGAAGAGCAGCAAGCCGACGTTCACGGTCGCCATGCCCAGGTACCCGAACCGGGAGGCGTACCTGCACGTCGACATCTGGTACCAGGGCCGGTGGCGGACCGCGTTCTACGGTGACGTCCCGGTCAACAGCAAGGGCCAGGCCGTCGCGAACATCTCGGCCCAGGGGCTCACCGGGTACAAGTTCCGGGTCCGCGCCGCCTACCGCAAGGGCTACTCCGGCGACAGCGTCAACTACTCGACGTACACCACCTACCAGTACTTCACCGTCAACTGACAACCCACGGGGGACATATCACCATGCGAACCACGATTGCGGTCGCCTCGGCGGCCGCGGTTCTCGGGTCGGTCGTCTTCGCCGGCGCCTCGCCGGCGGTCGCCGACTCGACCAGGATCCTGCCGATCAAGGCCGCCGACAACCTGCTCGTCGACAGCGGACGCCGGCAGCTGCTGTTCAGTGACAAGACGACCGGGATCGTGGCCCTCGACTACGAGGGCGCGGTCCTCGGACGGTACGCGCTACCCGGGGTCAGTGACCTCTTCCTGACCCGCGACGCGGCCCGGCTCTACGCCGCGGTCCCGGCCGCACACAAGATCGTGGCGCTCGACGCGGCGACCCTGCAGCCGGTCGGTGAATACCCGGTCGGCGACACGGTCCAGCCGTACTACCTGGCCGCCACCAGCGGAAAGATCTGGTTCGGCTACAGCGACAAGCCGGCCGGCGGGTTCTCCGCCAAGGAGAACATCGGCTCGCTGGACGTATCGGGTGAGGCCCCGGTCGTCGCCCTGGAACTGGGCGACGAAAGGTGGGACGACCCGTGGTATGACAAGGCGCCCCGGATCGCGGCCGCCGCCACCGACACCACCCGGATCGCCGTCGCCGGTGTGCAGCAGGATGCCGTCTTCGACGTGTCCGACGGCACCGCGAAGCTGATCGCCCGAGTCAACGCCACCAGCAGCAGCAGCGAGAAACAGGACGTGGCGCTCTCCCCGGACGGCGAGGTGATGGCCACCACGGTCTTCGGCGATGGACACGTCAAGCTCCGGCGCACCTCGGACCTGGACGAGGTACGCCGGCTGACCCTCGGTGACCACGCCTTCTCGACCGCGATCGACATCGCCGCGGACGGCACGGTGGCCGCCGGCGTCGACGGCTGGTACGACCCGGACATCTGGGTCTTCCCGGCCGGGTCGAGCTCGGAGGTTCGCAACTACGACTTCCCGAACACCGGCTCCACCAGCGGTGCCGACACCCTGGCGGAGAACTCCCTGGCCTGGGAGAACGGCGGCAACCGGCTCTTCGCGATCTCCGGTAACTCCAACGGCGTCTACAGCCTGCGGGTCTTCACCGAACCGCGGATGTCGCAGCCCACCCTGACCCTGACCGGCCCGCAGTCGACGGCCCGGGCCACGGCGATCACCGTGAGCGGCACTCTGCAGGCGTCGCTGGCCCTGCCCGCCGGCACCCCGGTGACCGTCACCCGTACCGACGTCGAGGCACCGGGCGGCGTCTCGCTCGGCACCCGGACGATCAACGCGTCCGGCGGGTTCTCGTTCACCGACACCCCGCAGGCCGGTGGCCGGGTCACCTACCGGGTCGCCTACGCCGGTGACGCGACCCGCTCTTCGGTCAGCGCCACGCACGCCGTGGACGTCGCCCGGAGCACGCCGTCGCTCTACCTGAACAACAACGGCAAGGTCTACAACTACGGCCAGAACGTCACGTTCACCGCGTACCTCGGCGGCACCTACAAGAACCGGGTCGTCGAGTTCTACGCCGACCCGTGGGGCGGCGACCTCGGCCGGCGTCTGATCGGCAGGGCGACGGTCAACGCCAAGGGGTACGCCTACGCGTCCCTGAAGGTGTACCGCAACACCGGTGTGCAGGCGGTCTTCACGGGTGACGCCCGGTTCGCGGCGCGGAGTGTCGCGGCCACCGTGTACAGCCGGGTGCCGGTCTCGCTGAAGCTGGGCAAGTACTACAAGACCGGCAAGATCAGTGGTCGGACCTTCCGGTACTACAAGAAGACCAGCAAGCCGACGTTCACGGTCGCCATGCCCAGGTACACGAACCGGGAGGCGTACCTGCACGTCGACATCTGGTACCAGGGCCGGTGGCAGACCGCGTTCTACGGCAACGTCCCGGTCAACAGCAAGGGCCAGGCCGTCGCGGGCATCTCGTCGGTCAAGGGACTCGCCGGGTACAAGTTCCGGGTCCGCGCCGCTTACCGCAAGGGCTACTCCGGCGACAGCGTCAACTACACGACGTACACCGCCTATCAGTACTTCACCGTCAGTAAGTAATTTCGCGAAACGAAATGCGGCTCTCCCCGGCAGGGGAGGCCGCATTTCGGCTATCTGGAAGACGTCATGTCACTCGCCCGACAGGGGACCCCTCGATAGCGTTCACCTGAACGCGGCCTCCCTCAGCGAGGGAGGCTGTTGTTTGCTGGGAGTCGACCGGGTCAGGCCGGGAGAGGGGGACGTAGTGGGCGAGAAGATCTACGCCGCGTCGTTCGATGCGCAGGCTGCCGAGTGGCTCCGGTCCGGAGAGCCCGGCAAGGAGTATGTGGAGATCGCGCGTCTGCCGGACGGTGGCGCCGCGATGCGTAACTCGACCGATCCGGCGACGATCCTGTTCTTCACCAAGGCGGAGTGGGACGCGTTCACCGGCGGTGTGAACGACGGTGAGTTCGACCTCTGAGAAAGCCGCTGCGGGGTGGTAAGGAAAGGCGGACCGGCCGTGGTGACCGGCCCGCCTTCCTCAATGGACCGGATCGGCCGCGCTGCCTGGCGGGACGGCACGGCCGATCCGGGGTCTTCACGCCGGGTCGAGGGCCAGCGCGTCGAAGATGAAGTTCGGACTGAGGAACGTCTCTCCGCTGCTACCGCTCACCACCGAGATCGACAGGGTGTTGCTGCCGGCCTTCAGGGCGCTCGCCGGGATCGTGAAGGTGTAGGTGGTGTTGATGCCGCGCCACGTGCCCCGGGTGACGTTGCGCGAGTTCAGGTTGGCCGGGGCCGGCGACGCCGAGGCCGGTGAGGTGAAGCTCCCGATCGCCACGGCCGGACGCCCGCCGGCGAAACTCGACGTGGTGGCGATCCGCAGCTTGACGCCGCCGGCCGGCACCGACGCGAGGTTGAAGCTGAGCGCGGCCGGCGAGTTGACCGACTTGAACGCGGCCATCGGGAACTTCGCCGCACCGCCGCCGACCGAGTAGGAGCTCGACTTCCACGCCGACATCCGGGAGTCCGACGGGTGCATCGTCTCGATCTTGTCGGCGTTCAGGAAGCCGGCCGGGGTGCCGTCGAACGTGCCCAACTGGAAGAGCGTGCCGGCGGCCGGGACGCTACCGGTCATGGCCAGGGCGGTCGTGGCGCCGGCCGACACGGTGATCGACTTGGTGGCGCCGACGGCCAGCTCACCGGCGTAGAGGGTGGCCGTGTAGGTGCCCGGCTTGACGTGACCGATCACGAACTTGCCGGACTTCACCTGACCCCAGTACTGCCCGTTGGTCCCGGCCAGGGCGACCGTCGCGGGCAGGCCGTTCCAGGTGCCCGACGCGGTGCCACTGACCCCGCCACGCTGCGCGTTGGAGAGCATTCCGGGAATGAAGGCGGCCAGGAAGTCCATGCTGCGGGCGGTCGGTGCCGCACCGTCGGTGAGGGCGAGCGCGTACGGCCCGTGCAGCCCCAGGCGCAGCGCCTCGGTCTGCTGGTGTCCGCTGTACATGTAGTGCGTGATGTTGACGGCGCTGCCGGTGTCGTTCACCTCGATGTCCCGGAAGAACGGTCCGCCGGAGGTCATGTCGGTGTACGCGGGCAGGATGAACGCCCCGTGTCCGGAGCCGCCGGCGCCGAACGGTTTCTGCGCGATGAGCCGCTGCGAGCTGTAGAACTTCGACGCGGTCCGCCCGGAGCCGTCGGCGAAGACGTCCGAGCCCTCGACCGTGGTGCCGAATCCACCGGTCTTCGCCGCGGTCGGGGAGGTGGTCAGCAGCGACGGCTTGAGCCGGGCGATGAACCGGGCCTCACCCGGGTTCAGGGCCTTGCTGATGTTGGTCGCCATGTAGACGGTGTTGTCGTTCTTGCGGGCGAAGTAGTACTGCGTCACGCCCGTCGACGCGCTCGCCACACTGACCAGGATCGAGCTGCCGTTGTTGAAGGTCTTACTGGTCACGGTCGCGGTGGAGAAGCCGGATTCGAACTGGCCGGCGGCGAAACCGGAGGCGGTCAGCTCGGTGCCGTCGTGCTTCAACGACGTCATGTTCCCGTTGGTGCCGTTGATCGTGAACGCCATACCCGTGCCGGTGTCGAAGCTGACGTTCGCGGCCGCGTTCGCCCAGGGCTGGCCGACACCCAGGAGGCCGGCGCCGACCAGGACCGCCACGGACGCGAGGCCGGCGGCCAGGGCCTTGCGGGGCTTCCGGGAAGCGGGGCGACGGTGTGCGGGGAGGGACATGCGACCACCTATACAAGTCGGGGGGACATGGCATAGGTGATCGCCAAGCGCCGGAAGGTTGCTCGCGATCGGAAAGATTTTTTCAGAGCTGTTCTCGCGTTTGACAGGGATTTGGGAGCGCTCCTACATTGACGGCGCTTCCCCTTCCGGCCGGCTCTGCTCCACCCGGCACGAGCCGGTCGTGATTGTCGACAACCTGGTCGCCGCTGCGCCGATGACCTTTTCCGGGGGGTAAAGAAGAAGGGCCGCGGTGGCCATGCCGCGGCCCTTCTTTGTGTGTCCAGTCTGAGGAACCTGTCGATCTCCTTTGACCTCCGCCGGATCCCTTGTGCCACCTCTCCAGCTTTGTCAACAATCTTGTTGCGAATCGGCGGGGGCCTCATCGCAAGGGAGAAATGCGTGAAACTGAAGACCCGGTGGCGCGGAGCCGTCACCGTCGCCGCGGCCGTCGCGCTGGTCGGCGCCGGCATCGCCACAGCGAACGCGAGCACGGCGGACAAGGGCACCGGACCGACCCGGACGAACGCGATCAAGGACCCGACCGGCGGCCGGACCGGGCTGCCGGGCCTGGTCAACGCGGCCAACGCCTTCCTCGCGACACTCAGCGACGACCAGAAGGCCGAGGTACTGCTCGAGTTCACCGAGGAGAACGCGACGGCCTGGTCCAACCTGCCGTGCGCCGGAACCTGCCGGCCCGGGATCGAGCTCGGCAGCCTCACCGAGGAACAGCTCGCCGCGGCCGACGCCGTGCTGAGAGCGGCCGCGGGCACCGGCCAGGGGACCGGTTTCGATCAGCTGCAGGACATCGTGGCGGCGGACGACATCCTGGCCGCCGACTCCAGCGGCAGCGTCGGCGGCGGCGCGCCGCCCACCTCGACCGACCCCTCCGCGGCGCCGTCTGCCGACGCCTCCGCGGCCCCGGCACCCTCCGGCTCCGCCGGCGGCCCGCCCGCCGGTGGAGGCGGCATGACGCTCACTTACGGTAGCGGCTATTACTATCTCGCCTTCCTCGGTACGCCGTCCGTGGACGGCACCTGGCAGCTCGACTTCGGTGGTCACCACCTGGCCACCCACCTCACCTACACGAAGGGGCGCGCGGTCGGCGCCAGCCCGTTCTTCATCGGCGTCGAGCCGATCAGTTACACCGACGAGTCAGGAGCCACCGTCGAGTCGATGAGGGCGCAGAAGACCGCGATGGCCGCACTGACCGCGAGCCTCACCGAGAAGCAGCTGGCCACGGCCACGCTGGACCAGTCGTTCGGTGATGTGCTGGTCGGACCGGGCGAGGACGGTCAGTTCCCGGAGACGAAGGTCGGCATCTCGGTCAAGAGCCTCACCCCGAAGCAGAAGAAGCTGGTGCTGGCCGCGATCAAGCCGTGGGTGGCGAACGCCGACGACGCGACGACCCAGCAGCTGCTCAAGATCTACGAGAAGGAACTGGACCAGACCTTCGTGGCCCTGTCCGGCGGAACCGCGCTCGACACGCACGGTGACTATGTCCGGATCGACGGGCCGAGCGTGTGGGTCGAGTTCATCTGCCAGACCGGTGTGGTCTACAACGACCAGATCCACTACCACACCGTCTACCGCGACCACACCCGCGACTACGGCGGCGAATTCGATTTCTGAGGCCGACCGCTGCCGAGTCCGGCCGCTTTGAGGACCGGCCGCGGCCGGGGAACTGGTGTCCGCCTCCGCGGAGCCCACGCCGGCCTCGGGTGCGGCGCCGGCCGGTGACGCTCATGCCGGAGCGTCACCGGCTTCAGGCCTGCTGGTCGGGATGGGGGAGACGCGGAGAAGGGCTGCCTCGACGGCGGCGCGTGGACTGGTGAGAACCGGCAGGTCCGACAGCAGCGTGGCCGCCCCGGCCATGCCCGCCTGGGCGAGCACGATCGCGTCGGCCTCCCCGGCGAGGGCCCGGACGTGCTCGGCGATCTCCTTGTCGTAGGTGGCGATGTCACCGGCCTCGAAGTGCCGCCAGGCCGTCAGGCACGGCGAGGCGGTGACGACGACCGGCCGCCCGGCCGACGCGGCGGCCGCCCGGATCAGCGCGACCGTCGGCTCCAGAGTGGACTCGACGGTGGCGACCACGACGATCCGGCCACCGGTCGAGACCGCTGCCTCGGCCATCGGCCGGTCCAGGCGCATCACCGGCACGCCCACCTCGGGAGTCGCCTCCGCGTCGGCGCCGATCGTCGAGCAGGTGCAGACGATGAGGTCCGCGCCGGCGGCGGCCAACTCACCGAGTCGTTCGGCCAGGCCCGGTGCCGAACCGGTCCGGCGGGCGTCGGCGAGTAACGCCTCGTCCACCAGGTGCAGGTCGTCGAGGCCCGGCGGCGCCAGCTCGGCGAAGAGCCCTCGGAACGTGGCGACATGCACCTCGGCCGTGTGCAGGAAACCGATCGTGGTCACTCGTGGATCACCCGTGCCTCCGCCGCACCCCGTGCGCCCGCCACCCGAACCGCCTCCTCCTCGACCAGCGCGATCTGCGCCCTCGACAGTTTCTCGAACGCGGTCACCGTGAGATCGACCCGTTTGCGGCCGGCCATCCGGGCCCGCCACACCCCGGCGATCTCGCCGTCGACCAGCAGCGCCCCCGGATTGCCGAGGATGCGCCACACCTCCCTCTGCCGCTCCCGGCCGGGAACCAGCAGGTCACGGTCGCGAGCCTGAAGCAGCGGGTCCATCGGCGGCAGCCAGCGCACCCCACGCGGTGCCGGCGCCGACTCGAGAAGATCGGCCGCCGACGAGGGCAGCCAGGCCCGTCGCCCCGCCACCCGGACCTCGGTGAGCCGGTCGGACGGCCACACCGCCTTGATCACCGCGGTGGTGGAGCCCAGATATCTCGCCACCTCACCCGGACCGGCCGGGCCGAGGAAACGCAGATAGGTCTCGATCAGCCGGTCGATGCCCCGGTTGGCGGACGGGATCGGTGGTGCGTCGACAAGAGGGCCGAGCATCGCATCCCTGCCTCGGGACAGCACCTCGACACCGCCGGCCAGCCCGGCGTGCTGCCACACGCCGCCGGAGACGTGGCGGGCCGCGCAGGATCTGCAGTCGTAGGTGAGCTCGGTCGGGACCAGCCGGCTGACCGCCGTGCTGACCTCACCGCGGGGCATCGGGCCGCCGGTGAGCACCTCCCGGAAGGCGGTGGCGGTGGCGGTGAACGCCGACACTCCGAGCCGGGCGGCGTCGGGGATCTGGCCGCTCTTGATCCGGGCCGCGGCGTCGACGTCATCGACCGGCCACAGCTGCTCGACCAGCTCGGGCAGATCGGCGCGGCGATGCAGATGCGGGGCGCCACGGGCGGCCCACACGGTGATCAGCCGGTCGTCGTCGGGCTCGGCACCGCTGCGGGCGGCCAGGGCGATCCGGGTGGAGTCAGGTGTGTACTCCTGGACGCCGAGATCCAGCACGGGCAGGTCGGCGGGCCGGTCACCGGTGCGGTCGGCCAGGCTTTGAGCAGCGATCCGGTACGCCATGACGCGCTCACGATCCACGTCGATCATCAGCACCTCCTCAGCGCCGACCGTACCGCCGGGCTGCGACATTTTTCCGGCGATCCTCCTGTGGCCCGGAGCGGTTCTCCACGTACTCCCAGGTGTCCAGCGTGGCCGGCCCGTACGGCCCGTCCTGCTGAATGGGCGGCTCGGCCGCCGGCCGGTATCCGCAGCGGCGCGCCACCGAGGTGCTGGCGGTGTTGCCCCGGTCGATGCGCAGCAGCAGCCGGCGCAGCCCGAGGGTGTCGACCGCATAGCCGGTGAGCAGGGACAGCGCCGCCGTGGCGAGCCCGCGGCGCCGAAAGGGCAGGCCGACCAGGTAGCCGAGCTCGGCCTCGTGGGCCTCGGACCGAACGTTGAAGAGCAGCACCTCACCGAGCGGCGGGCCACCGTCGGTGGTGATCGCGAGCTGGATCCGGCTGCCGCCGATGCGGCCCTGCTGGGCGCGGCGCAGGTAGGCGAGCCCGGCCTCGATGTCGAACGGCGAGGGCATCAGCGTCCAGCGGGCGATGCCCGGTTCGTCGAGGAGCGCGACCAGGTCGTCGAGATCTTCCCATCGCCATTCCCGCAGGATGACGGCGGTCCCCGTCAACCTCAGCGGGTATGGCAACGGGCTGACGGTCACCTGTCCAATCGTGCCGGTAAGACCACCTTTGGTGCTAGTGGCGATCGATATGAAGCCGTGCACGATTCCTTACCGCGTGCCGGTCGGATCACGGACACCATTTCGCGGTGCAAAATCGCACCATGTCCACACCGATGCGCACTGATGAGCACTGGGCGAATTACAACTCGCGTCAGGCCGCCCGCCCGATCCGCGAGTCGTGCCAACGGGTGCTGGCGCTCGCCGGGCCGGGCGCCGGGCGTACCGCCGTCGATCTCGGCTGCGGCGCAGGCCGCGAGACCAGGGCGTTTCTCGACGCGGGCTGGCGGGTGCTGGCTCTGGACGGCGAGCCGGGGACCGAGGCCCGCCTGCTGCGCACCATCGGCGGCCGCCATGCGGCCTTGACGATCAAAACAAGCAGATTCCAGGATTTGTACGATCTACCGCCCGCCGATCTCGTCCATGCCGGTTACTCGCTTCCGTTCCAGACCCGCGCTGAATTCGATCGGGTGTGGACACTGATCCGGTCGGTGTTGCGTCCCGGCGGGCGGGTCGCCGTGGACCTGTTCGGTGACCGGGACAGCTGGGCCGGCGACCCGAACCTGACCTTCCTCACCGAACCGGAGGTACGCGCCCTGTTCGACGGTCTGACCATCGAGCGGTGGGAGGTGGAGGACGAGCCGGGCCGGGCGTTCAGCGGCCCGAAGCACTGGCACGTCTTCCACGTGGTGGCTCAGCGCCGCTGATCAGAGCCGCTGAGCCGTGATCTCGAACCCGGCGTCGCGCAGCCGCTTGACCAGGGCGTCACCGATCGCCGTCGCCGGGGTGAGCACACCACCCTCGACCTCCGGCAGCGCCTCGTCGTCGAAGGCGAGCGCGAGAGCCGATTCGCCGAGCATGACCGCCGTTGCGGCGTACCCCGGATCGCCTTTGGCCTTGACCCGCGCGCGATAGCGCGCACCGGACGTGGTGGTGGTGAACAGATCCATGGTGAAGTGACCGTTGCGCTGGGTGTCCTCGCTCGGCCCGGCACCGGGCGCGGGCAGGAAGCGGTCCAGGACGAAGCGCAGTGGCGGCACCGCGAAGCCGATGACCAGCGCGTTCATCCCCGTTTTGACGACCGTGGCGGCGACCTTGCTCTTCACCCGCAGGACCTCGCGGTACCGGAACGTGCGGCCGTAGGCCCAGCCGCGCAACGCGTTGCTACGCCGCACCACCCGGGTGTTGTAGGACGCCATCACGAACGGCGCGAGATGCCCGCGCACGCTGGTGTCCACGTCGGACCCCGGCAGGGTGAGCATGTCGGGCTGGCGGCCGAGGTCGGGCTCGGCCTGCCGGTCCGGGCTCAGCGAGTACGGGCTGGCGCCGACCTTGCGCAGCCGGGTGTCCTTCTTCATCACGTCGACCTGATGGCGCATCGAGTCGATGGTGCCGCCACTGACACCGCCGCGCATGCTGGTCACCACGAGTGTCGTGTCGGTGAGCTCACCGGCGCCGTCCCGGCTGATCTGTTCATGCAGGACGTGCACCCCGATATCGGACGGAATCGAGTCGAAGCCGCAGGAGTGCACGATCCGTGCGCCGGTACGCCGTGCGGTCTCATGGTTCTCGTCGATGCTGTCCCGGGCGAAGAGCACCTCACCGGTGAGGTCCACGTAGTGCGTGCCGGTTTCGGCGCATGCGCGGGCGAGCGGCTTGCCGTACTTCGCATACGGCCCCACCGTGGTGATCACCACTTTGGCGCGGCCGGCCATCGTGGTCAGGGCTTCCGCGTCGTTCGCGTCGGCGACGACGATGGGCTGGTCCAGGCCGAGACCCTCCAGTTTCGCCCTGGAACGGCCGCCGAGGGCCAGGCGTGCGCCCGCTGGAGCGTGTTCGGCGAGGTATCGCGCCACCAGCACACCGACGAAACCCGAGGCGCCGTAGACGATCACGTCGAACTCACGCTCTGACTCACTCATGGGTGAGGATTGTGCACCCTCGGTGGAGGGTTCCGCACCTGTTGCGCCACGCCGAATTCAGCACGTTAGCCGCACAAAGGAAGATCAAAGCGGCTAATTTGTGACTTACAACTCCATTGCCGCGTCTCGCATAACCAACCAGCAGCGCGGCATCTCGACAGCCCGCAACAGAGTGGGCACCGTGGTCGGAACGCCGAGTCCAGCCGCCGACCACGGTTCGACGAAACCCAAGGCATGGAGCGGGGGACCCAAGAGTTCCTCGGCGCTACGGCGCCTCGGGGTGAAGCCGCGAACGCGGCCGGGCACCTCTGCCCGAACCCGACAGCTGACCTCGTAGGCGTGGAGGACAAGCTCATGGCTCAGATCGGAAGACAACTCCATCGCGCGGTCGGGATGCTGGCCGTCGGACTCGCCGGAAGCGTGGCCCTCGCGGGGCCGGCGCACGCCGACATCAACTGGGAGGCGATCGCGCACTGCGAATCCGGGGGCAACTGGAGCATCAACACCGGAAACGGCTACTACGGGGGACTCCAGTTCAGCCGGAGCACGTGGCGCGCCTACGGCGGCGGAAAGTACGCAGACACCGCGAACCGGGCGTCCAAGTCCGAGCAGATCCGGATCGCCGAACGGGTGGTGCGCGGGCAGGGCATCGGTGCCTGGCCGACCTGCGGCCGGCGGCACGCCTACACGGCGGCGTCCCGCGGCAGCGTACGAAAGGTGCACCGGTCGACCGGACGCTACGTGGTCCGGCCGGGTGACACGCTGGCGCGGATCGCGGCGCGGCACGATGTGCGGGGCGGCTGGCGAGCGCTCTACCGGGCGAACTCGGATGTGCTGAGCAGCCCACACCGGCTGCGGGTGGGGCAGCGGTTGAAGATCTGAGAGTGGGCCCGGCGCGATTTGAACGCGCGACCTACCGCTTAGGAGGCGGTTGCTCTATCCACTGAGCTACGAGCCCGACGTTGCTGAGGGTACCAGCAGGCGAAGCCCGGGTCGGTGCGGCCGACCCGGGCCCGATGGAAACCGCCTGACCGGTCAGGCCAGGTCGAAACGGTCCAGGTTCGCGACCTTGACCCACGCCTTGACGAAGTCGGTGACCAGCTTCTCCTTGGCGTCGTCGCTGCCGTAGACCTCGGCCTGGGCACGCAGCACCGAGTTCGATCCGAAGATCAGGTCGGCCCGGGTGGCGGTCCACTTGACCGCACCGGTCCGGCGGTCGCGGCCCTCGAAGGTCTCGCCGTCGGAGTCGGTGGCCGTCCAGGTGGTGCCGAAGTCGAGCAGGTTGACGAAGAAGTCGTTGGTCAGCACGCCCGGGGTCTCGGTGAAGACGCCGTGCGGCGAACCGGCGGTGTTGGCGCCCAGCACCCGCAGGCCGCCGACCAGGACGGTCAGCTCCGGCGCGGTCAGGGTGAGCAGCTGCGCGCGGTCGACCAGCAGCGCCTCGGTGGGGCGGTCGTGGCCCTTGGCGAGGTAGTTGCGGAAGCCGTCGTGGGTGGGCTCCAGCACCGCGAACGACTCGGCGTCGGTCTGCTCCTCGGTGGCGTCGGTACGACCCGGGGTGAACGGCACCTCGACGTCGAACCCGGCGTCCTTCGCGGCCTTCTCCACGGCGGCCGAACCGGCCAGCACGATCAGGTCGGCGAGGGAGATCTTCGCGCCACCGGCCGCGTCGAACTCGGCCTTCACACCCTCCAGCACACCGAGCACCCTGGCGAGCTGAGCCGGGTCGTTGGCCTCCCACTGGTTCTGCGGGGCGAACCGGATGCGGGCGCCGTTCGCGCCACCGCGCTTGTCGGTGCCGCGGAACGTCGAAGCCGAGGCCCACGCGGTGGCGACCAGCTCGGCGACCGACAGGCCGGAGGCCAGCACGGTGGCCTTCAGCGCGGCGACGTCCGCCGGGCCGACCAGCTCGTGGTCGACCGCGGGCAGCGGGTCCTGCCAGATCAGCGGCTCGGACGGGACCTCCGGACCGAGGTAACGGGTGATCGGACCCATGTCACGGTGGGTCAGCTTGAACCACGCCTTGGCGAAGGCCTTGCCGAACTCCTCCGGGTCGTCGTGGAACCGCTTCGAGATCGGCCCGTAGATCGGGTCGAAACGCAGCGCCAGGTCCGAGGTCAGCATCCGCGGCTCCTGCCGCTTCGACGCGTCGAAGGCGTGCGGCACCAGGTCCGAGCCGGCGCCGTTCTTCGGACGCCACTGGTGCGCGCCGGCCGGCGACGTGGTGAGTTCCCAGTCGTACGCGAACAGGATGTGGAAGAACTCGTTGTCCCAGCGGGTCGGGTGGTAGGTCCAGGTGACCTCCAGACCGCTGGTGATCGCGTCGGCGCCGACACCGGTGCCGAAGCTGCTCTTCCAGCCCTGACCCTGCGCCTCGATCGGGGCGGCCTCGGGCTCGGGACCGACGTTCTCGGCCGGGCCGGCACCGTGGGTCTTACCGAAGGTGTGACCGCCGGCGATCAGTGCCACGGTCTCCTCGTCGTTCATGCCCATCCGGCCGAACGTGTCCCGGATGTCCCGGGCCGAGGCCAGCGGGTCCGGGTTGCCGTTCGGGCCCTCCGGGTTGACGTAGATGAGGCCCATCTGTACGGCGCCGAGCGGCTTGGCCAGCTCACGGTCGCCGCTGTAGCGCCGGTCGTCCAGCCAGGTGTCCTCGGTACCCCAGTTGACCTCCTCGGGCTCCCAGACGTCGGGGCGGCCGCCGCCGAAGCCGAAGGTCTCGAAGCCCATGCTCTCCAGGGCCACGTTGCCGGCCAGGATCATCAGGTCGGCCCAGGAGATGTTCTTGCCGTACTTCTTCTTCACCGGCCAGAGCAGCAGCCGGGCCTTGTCCAGGTTGCCGTTGTCCGGCCAGCTGTTCAGCGGCGCGAAGCGCTGCTGGCCGGAGCCGCCACCGCCGCGGCCGTCGAAGGTCCGGTAGGTGCCGGCGCTGTGCCACGCCATCCGGATCATCAGCGGGCCGTAGTGACCGAAGTCGGCCGGCCACCAGTCCTGCGAGTCGGTCATCAGCGCGTTGATGTCCGCCTTGACCGCGGCCAGGTCGAGGCTGTTGAAGGCCGCGGCGTAGTCGAAGTCACCGCCGTTCGGGTTGCCCGCCGGAGAGTTGGCGTGGAGAACGCCGAGGTCGAGCTGGTTCGGCCACCAGTCCCGGTTGGCCCGGCCGCCGTGCGAGCCGGAACCACCGTGCGCGACGGGGCACTTTCCTTGAGCTGCGGCGAGTTCGTCTGCCACGAAATCCTCCGGGTAGCGAGCGATCGAGAGTCGGCTCGCAGTCTGCCCTGCTTTTCTGGAATGAGTCAAGAAAAGGGGGAGGGGTGTTCGACACCCGACGGCCGGAGATTCCGGCGATTTTTCCGGTGAAGTTATCGTGGCTGCCGGATCGGCGACGATAGGCGGGGGAGGTAACAGAGCGTGCGCGTACTGGTGGCTGACGACGAACGGATACTCGCGGACACGGTGGCGGACGGCTTACGCCAGTTCGCCATGGCCGTCGACGTGGTCTACGACGGTGACAGCGCGTTGGAGAAGATGAGCGTGCACCGATACGACGTCGCGATCCTGGATCGCGACATGCCGGGCATCACCGGCGACGAGGTGTGCACCCGCGTCGTGGACTCCGGGCTGGGCACCCGGCTGCTACTCCTCACCGCCGCGGCCGGGATCCGGGACCGGGTGGAGGGCCTCGGGCTCGGTGCCGACGACTACATGACCAAGCCGTTCGCCTTCGCCGAACTGGTGGCTCGGGTACAGGCGCTGGCCCGGCGCTCGACCGCCCGGCTGAAACCGGTGCTGGAGCAGGACGGCGTGGTCCTCGACACGATCCGGCACTTCGCCTCCCGGGACGGACTGACGCTCAACCTGACCCCCAAGGAGTTCGCCGTCCTGCGGGTGCTGCTACGTGCCGGCGGCCAGGTGGTCAGCGCCGAGGAACTGCTGGAACAGGCCTGGGACGAGAATGCCGACCCGTTCACCAACTCGGTCCGCGTGACGATCATGACGTTGCGCAAGAAGCTCGGCGAGCCGCCCGTCATCCACACCGTGCCGCGCGTGGGTTACCGGCTGGGGCGCTGAGGATCGACCACAGTGGTGGCGCCGGGTCGGGCCGGGCCATCACCCGAGCTCACGACGGGGTCATCTCGGCGCACTCGACCGGGCGCGACGGATTGCGGGTCGAGGTCTCGTTCGACTCGACCGAGTAGTGGACCCGGGGCACCCGCGTCCCGATGCCGGTCAGGATCTCGTGCGCGTTCGTACCCGCCCAGTCGGCCCACTCGTCGACCGTCGGCTCGCCGCCCTCACCGGTGCCGAAGATCACCACCCGGTCGCCGGGCACCACCGGGTGCTCACCGACGTCGACCACCACCTGGTCCATCGCCACCCGGCCCACGATCGGGCAGCGGACCCCGCCGATCGCGACCGAGGCCCGATTGCCGGTGATGCGGGGCACCCCGTCGGCATAGCCGGCCGGCACCAGGGCCAGTGTCGTCTCCCGGTCGGTCACGAACTCGGGGCCGTAGGACACCCCGGTGCCCGGGCCGACCCGCTTGGTCAGGATGACCGTGGACTCCAGCGTCATGGCGGGACGCAGCCCGAACACGCGACCGGGGATCGGCTCGGCGCCGTAGAGGGCGATTCCCGGCCGTACCAGATCGAAGTGGGCCTCCGGCAGTTGAAGAACGGCGGCCGAGTTGGCCAGATGCGTCAGCGGCGCCTCGATGCCCGCCTCCCGGGCCGCGGCCCGGGCCTGGCCGAACGCCTCCAGTTGCCGCCGCAGGCCCGGGTCGGCCGGATCCTCGGCATGGGCCAGATGCGACCAGACGGCACGGATCTCGATCAGCCCGGCATCGCGCAGTTTCGCCGCGGTGGCCAGCACATCCGGCCACTCCGCCTCGGTCGCGCCGCCGCGGGACAGGCCGGTGTCCGCCTTCAGATGCACGACCGCGACCCGGCCGGTGCGCTCCGCCGCCCGTGCCAGGGTCTCCAGCCCGGTGGTCGACGACACCGACACGTCGACGTCGGCGAGCACCGCCTCGTCCAGAGTCTCGAACGGGGCATACAGCCACATCAGGATCGGCGCCGTGATGCCCGCCGACCGCAACTCCATCGCCTCCCGCAGCGAGGTGACGCCGAGCCAGGAGGCGCCGCTCGCCAGGGCCGCCCGGGCCACCGGAACGGCGCCGTGGCCGAACCCGTCGGCCTTGACCACGGCCATCACACCCGACCCGGTCGCGGCACCGGCCAGCAGCCTGGTGTTGTGCGCGATCGCGTCGAGGTCGATCAGTGCCCTGGTCATGGCCGCGGTCACGATCGGCGCGGTCCCGCTGCGAGCGCGGTGGTGAACAGGCGGTCGAGCAACTCCGGGTACTCGACGCCGGCCGCCCGCCACATCTGCGGGAACTGCGACAGCTCGGTGAACCCGGGCAGCGTGTTGACCTCGTTGAGCACCGGCACGGTCCGCCCGTCGATCTCGGCCAGGAAGAAGTCGGCACGGAGCAGGCCGGCGCAGCCGAGCGCCCGGAAGGCGCGACGGGCGGCGTCGGACAGAAGCTCCAGGTGAGCCGGGTCGAGCTCGGCCGGGATGCGGAACTCGACCATGCCGGAAGTGTACTTCGCGTCGAAGTCGAAGAAGCCCTCCTGGGACTTCAGGTTGATCTCCAGCGCCGGGCCGACCTCGATCGAGCCGTCCGGGTTCTGCAGCACCGAGAGATCCACCTCACGGCCCACCACCGCCACCTCGATCAGCACCTTCGTGTCGTGCTCGCGGGCGTGCCGGACGGCGCGCGGCAGATCCGCCCAGTCGTCGACCCGGGAGACGCCGACGCTGGAGCCGCTGCACGACGGCTTCACGAAGACCGGCAGACCCAGCCGGGCCTTGTCCTCGGGGCTGATGTCCTCGGCGTCGCCCTCGCGGAGCACCACACCGTCGGCCACCGCGATGCCCTCGGCGGCGACGATCTTCTTGGTGAACTCCTTGTCCATCGAGGCGGCGCTGGCCGGCACGCCACTGCCGACGTACGGCACGCCGGCCAGGTCGAGCAGCGCCTGAATGGTGCCGTCCTCGCCGTACGGCCCGTGCATGACCGGGAACGCGGCCTGAACCGACTTGAGGGCTTCCAGCGCGTCGGTGAGGGTGCTGATCGGCGACCGGCCGTCCGCCTCCGGGTAGGCCGCTCCGGACACGATGGCGTCCGCGGTGTCCGGGCCGGTGTCCACGCCGACCTGCCAGCGGCCGTCCCGGGTGATCCGGATCGGCGTCACTTCGTACCGTGAGCGGTTCAGGAAGCGGAACACCGATGCGGCCGAGCGGCAGGAGACCTCGTGCTCCGCGCTCTGACCTCCGAAGATCACCGCGACCCGTACCTTGGAACTCTGCATCCGGGCATTGTCCGGCATGGGCCGTCCGGTGATCGTCAGCGATGTCCTTATGTTTTCTTTAAATCGGGCGATATCAGACACCTAACGGTCACTAAGGGTGATGGTCCGATATCGGCGTCCGGGCTGCCGGTGAGTTAACCGATCGATACCTGTGAAATCTCCCGGTAACACGGCCGTGGCGGGGATATCAGGCCGCAATCCCGGCGATCCTTCGTTTCTGTGGTTTGGGCGACAGAACGGACCTTTCCCGTCCCGTCGTGCCTGGATCCCCTGGTGGGCGGGGTCCTGGTCGGAGAGACGGGTCGGTTTTACGGGGCATGACGAGGGGTCTACTATTCGGCGACTGTACAAATGCGAACAATGAACGGCCGGAAAACCCTTGATCGCAAGGGCTGTCCATGGCCTTTCCGTTACCTTCCCGAGCTTTTTTCGTCACCATCGATACCTACGCTCCGGCGGATCTACTTCGTTCGGAGGGTCCACCTCGATGCGTTCCTATATACGCAGCGTGGGTGCCGCCGGATGGTCTCTCCCCGTACCGAGCCCTGCCGGGTTCCGTGCGCTGGGTGCTGCCGTCATGGCGACCGCGCTTGGTCTCAGCCTCACCGGCCCGGTGTCCGCGGCCACCGATGTGCCGTTCATCAGCGAGATCCACTACGACAACACCGGCACCGACGCTGGCGAGGCCGTTGAGATCGATGCCCCGGTCGGCTACGACCTGAGTGGCTGGCAGCTGTACCTGTACAACGGCAACGGCGGCGCCACCTACACGCCCACCACCACGCTCAGCGGCGTCGTTCCGGCCGCGGGTGTGCAGTCGTACTCGATCAGCGGTCTGCAGAACGGCGCGCCGGACGGCATCGCGCTGGTGAAGCCGGACGGCACCGTCGCCGAGTTCCTCAGCTACGAGGGCTCGTTCGTCGCGTCGGGCGGCCCGGCCGCCGGGCAGACCAGTGTCGACATCGGAGTCTCCGAGTCGGAGGCCACCCTCGTCGGACAGTCGCTGCAGAAGATCGACGGTGTCTGGAAGGCCGCGGCCACCAACAGCTTCGGCGCGAAGAACACCGCGTCGACGCCGGAGGAGCCGGACCCCGAGGAGCCGGGCGCCGGCTGCGCCGCCACGGTCACCCACTCGATCGCTCAGGTCCAGGGCACCGGAACCGCCACCCCGCTGGCCGGCTCCGTGGTGACCGTCGAGGGTGTCGTGACCGCCGACCACCGCACCGGTGGTTACAACGGCATCTACATCCAGACCGCCGGCAGCGGCGGCGACCGGCCGGTCGCCGCGGGCGCCGCGTCGGACGGCATCTTCGTCTACCTGACCGCGACCGCCGCGAACCACCCGACGGTGGCGATCGGCGACGTGGTCCGGGTGACCGGCACGGTCAGCGAATACAACGCGCTCACCCAGATCACCATCGGCGCGAAGACCGACGTGCAGGTCTGCTCCACCGGAGCGACCCTGCCCGCCCCGGTCGCGCTGACCCTCCCGCTGTCCGACGACGCCCGCGAGTCCGCCGAGGGCATGCTGGTCGCGCCGGTCGGCACGTACACCGTCTCGGACGTCTACAACACCAACCGGTACGGCGAGGTCATCCTCGCGGCCGGCAGTGTCCCGGCGCGGATCCCGACCGACATCGCCCGCCCCGGCAGCGACGCGGCGACCGCGCAGAAGGCCGCCAACAAGGCCGGCCGCATCCTGGTCGACGACGCCAAGACGACGAACCTCGCGTCGGCCGGTCTGCCGCCGACGTACATCACCAAGGACCAGCCGCTGCGGGTCGGCGACACCGTCGAGAAGTTCAGCGCCGGCGTTCTGAGCTACGGCTTCAGCGAGTGGCGTCTCCAGCCGGCCACCCCGGTCGACGCGACCACGCCGGCGATCTCCCGTACCACCTTCAAGGCCTCCAACCCGCGCACCAGCGCGCCGGCCGAGGTCGGCGGGGACATCCGGGTCGCCAGCTTCAACGTGCTGAACTACTTCGTCCACTTCGGTGGCGAGGCGCGCGGCGCGACCGACGAGGCGGCGAAGGAGAAGCAGGAAGCGAAGATCGTCTCGGCGATCAGCGCCCTGGACGCCGACGTCGTCGCGCTGATGGAGATCGAGAACTCGGTCCGCTTCGAGACCGTCGAGACCCAGCTGGCGCTCAAGACGCTGGTCGGCGAGCTCAACGCGGTCGACGGCGCGGGCACCTGGGACTACGTCCGGTCGCCGGCCGAGCTGCCGACGCCGGCCGAGCAGGACGTGATCACCAGCGCGATCATCTACAAGCCGGCCAAGGCCACGCCGAAGGGCGCGTCGAAGTCGATCAACGACGAGACGGTCTGGGGCAACGCCCGCGAGCCGATCGCGCAGACCTTCCACTCCGGCACCATCGACTTCACCGTGGTGGCGAACCACTTCAAGTCGAAGAGCGCCTCGGTCACGCCGACCGGCGACAACGTCGACACCGGTGACGGGCAGGGCGCGTACAACGGCGACCGGAAGCGTCAGGCGGCCTCGCTGGCCACCTTCGTCGAGGGCCTGGGCACCGACAAGGTGATCCTGCTCGGCGACTTCAACGCGTACGGCCAGGAGGACCCCCTCCAGGTCCTGTATGACAAGGGCTACTCGGACGCGCACGCCACGCACGCGCCGGACAAGTCCTCGTACGTCTTCGGCGGCGAGTCCGGCTCGCTGGACCACGCGCTGGTCACCGGCGAGTTCGCGAAGCGGATCACCGGCGTCGACATCTGGAACATCAACTCGGTCGAGTCGTTCGCCTTCGAGTACGACGGCTACGCGCCGTTCTACGAGAACGGCCCGTTCCGTTCCAGCGACCACGACCCGGTGGTCGTCGGCCTGGAGACCGGCCTGACCGCGCCGGTCAACCTGCAGCTGCTGAACATCAACGACTTCCACGGCCGGCTCGAGTCGCCGTCCACCGTCAACGGCCAGGCCGTCGGTGGCGCCGCTCAGCTCGTCGGGCTGATCGACCAGTTGCGGGCCGCGAACCCGAACACCGCGTGGATCTCGGCCGGTGACAACATCGGCGCCTCCACGTTCATCTCCGCGATCGACAAGGACAACCCGACGATCGACGCGCTGAACGCGGGCGGTCTGGCCGTCTCCGCGGTCGGCAACCACGAGTTCGACCAGGGCCTCGCCGACCTGACCGGCCGGGTCAGCGACCGGGCGAACTTCCCGCTGCTCGGCGCGAACGTGTACACCGAGGACGGCAAGCGCGTCCTGCAGGCCTACGACGTCCAGAACCTGGGCGGCGTGCGGGTCGGCTACATCGGTGTCGTCACCGAGCAGACCGGCTCGCTGGTCAACCCGGACGGCATCAAGGGCATCAAGTTCCGCGACCCGGTCGCCGAGGCGAACACCCTGGCCGCGCAGCTCTCCGACGGCGACGAGGCCAACGGTGAGGCTGACGTCCTGGTGCTGCTCGCCCACGAGGGCGCCCCGACCGAGCACATCGGCTCGGCCGAGGACCTGCAGGCCGACCCGGTCTTCGGGCCGTTCACCAAGGTGAGCGCCGAGATCGACGCCATCGTCAGTGGTCACACCCACCAGCCGTACGCCTTCCAGGTGCCGGTTCCCGGTGTGCCCGGCAAGACCCGCCCGGTCGTCCAGGCGGAGGACTACGGCGAAAAGCTCGGCAAGATCGTCCTGACCTACGACCCCGCCGTGGGTGAGGTCACCGCCTCGACGTCCGAGCTGATCACGGTCACCGGCTTCCCGGCGAACACCGCTGTCGCGAACATCGTCGCCGCGGCCAAGACGAACGCCACCGAGCTGGGCAAGGCCGAGCTGGGCAAGATCTCCGGGGACATCCTCCGGGCGTACACCAGCACCGGCGCGGAGAACCGTGGCGCCGAGTCGGTCCTCGGCAACTTCATCGCCGACGCCCAACTGGACCAGACCAAGGACGCCGGACGTGGTGGCGCGCAGATCGCCTTCATGAACCCGGGTGGTCTGCGAGCCGACCTGAAGTACGGCACCGACGGCACGATCACCTACTCGCAGGCCTTCGCGGTGCAGCCGTTCTCCAACGACGTGGTGACCCGGACCCTCAAGGGCTCGGCGATCAAGGCGGCGCTGGAGGAGCAGTGGCAGCCGGACGGTTCGGCTCGTCCGTACCTGCACCTCGGTGTCTCGAAGGGCTTCACCTACTCCTTCGACGCGAGCCAGCCGCGAGGCCACCGGATCATCGCCTCGTCGATCAAGCTGAACGGGGTCACCATCGACCCGAACGGCGACTACCGGGTGACGACCAACTCGTTCCTCGCGGGTGGCGGCGACAACTTCCCGTCCCTGATCAGCAAGGTCGGCGTGGTCACCACCGGTGACAACGACCTGACCATGCTGGTGAACTACTTCGCCCAGAACACCCCGATCACCGCGGACACCGTGTTCCGCGCCACCCCGGGTGTCCTGGACGGCACCGCCCCGACCGGCACCTACGCCTTGAACACCACGGCGATCTGGACCGGCCAGACGGTGACGCTGACCGAGACCGCGCTCGACGACGACGTCAGCGACAACTCGAAGATCACCCGGGTGGTCGACTGGGGCGACGGCAGCGCGACCCAGACCCTGGCCGCCGGTTCCACCACCGCGACGCACACCTACGCCGCGGCGGGCAGCTACCAGGTCACCGTCAAGCTGACCGATGAGGCCGGCAACAGCGGCACGGTCTCCGCGCCGTCCGCGGTCGTCGTCTCCACGCAGGCCGGCACCTTCAACCTCAACGCGAAGTCGATCTGGGTGTCGCAGTCGGTCACCCTGACCGTCGCCGGTGTCGCCGGCGCCACCGACCTCGCGGTGAACTGGGGCGACGGTGTCACGACCACGACCTCCGCGAACAACGGCACGGTGTCGCACGCGTACACCAAGGCGGGCCGGTTCACCGTCACCGTCACCCCGCGGAACGCGGCCGGCGCGGGCAAGCCGGTCACGGTCGGCAGCGTCGACGTCGTCAAGGACGTCTACAAGCCCACCGTCCGGCTCGACGTGCCGTGGTTCAAGGCGCTGAAGTCGTCCTGGAAGAGCGTCGGCGGAACGGTCGCCGACAAGGGCGTCGGCGTCGCTTCGGTGAAGGTCAAGCTGGTCCAGGAGCGTTCCGGCAAGTGGTACTACTACTCCGCCGGGAAGTGGACCAGGGCCACGTCGAAGTCGGTCGCCTCGGCCAAGGCGGCGGTGCTGGTCGTCACGCCGGATGCCAAGGGCAACTGGAAGACGGCGATCAGCGGTGTCGACCGGGGCACGCTGCAGATCAGCTACTGGGCCGTTGACAAGGCGGGCAACAGCTCCACCGCCGCCTACTACGCGGTTCGTATCACCAGGTAACACCGGCTAGCGAAGGCCCCCGCCGAAAGGTGGGGGCCTTTTCGCGTCCAACTACTGGCTGTATAACGCTTTCGCCACGCATACGGCCGACGCCCGCACGCCGTCCGTATCACCTGCCGTAACCAGTATCTTGATCACCGGGCTGGAGGTGTGTGGGCGATGGGCACTCGGACGGTTCGATTCTCATGGATCGTTCTTCTTGTCGGACTTGCGGTTCTCGTCGTCGGTATCGGACTCTCGGTCGGCGGCAGCGCGGACTGTGCGGACGTCGAAACACGCGCTGGCAACAAGTGCATCACTTACGGTGACGGGGCGGCCCGGACGCTCGACGAGGCGGCGGCCGAGGAGCACCCGGCCGCGCCGCTCACTCTCGGTCTAGGGGGGCTGCTCGCCGCCGCCGGTGTCTGGCTCGTCTTCTTCGCCGACCGCTCGGTCCGCCCGGCCACCGGTGTCGGCGACCGGATCGAGCTGGCCCGCCGACACGGCTGGCGGTTCGCCGACGTCGACCGGGAACTGCTCGCCGACTGGGCCGACAACCCGGACTTCGGTGCGGACCAGCCGGCGTACGCGGTGCTGCGCGGCTCCTTCGAGGACCTGGAGTTCGTGGTCTTCGACTTCCGTCGGCCGGGTTCCGGGTCGACCGGTACGGCATGGGTCGTCTACCTGCCGCACCCGTCCCGGACGTTCGTCGAATGGGCGACGGCCCAGCAGCCGCTGTACCGCCGCCCGCTCCACAAGGTCGGCGTCCGCGCCGACGCGATCGTCGACATCGGTCGGGAACAGCACCGCTCCACCGAACCGGACGCCGTCCTGCGGCAGATCCGCGCCCTGGCCGAGATCGTCCACCGCTTCGAGGCTCAGGCCGCCGCCAGCTCCTGAGCCGGTTCCGGTGGCCGGTGCCGGTCGGGAACCGACAGCGAGGTCCCCTCGACGTCCACGTCCGGCAGTACCCGGTCCAGCCAGCGGGGCAGCCACCAGGCGGAACGTCCGAGCAGGCTGAGTACGGCGGGCACGATCGTCATCCGTACCAGGAAGGCGTCGATCGCGACACCGAAGGCCAGTGCGAAGCCGAGGCTCTTGATGATCGTGTCGTCGGCCAGGATGAAACCGGCGAAGACGCTCATCATGATCAGCGCGGCGGCGGTGACGACCCGGGCGCCGTGCCGCATGCCGGTGACGATCGCGTCGTCCGGTGCCGCGCCGTGCACGAACTCCTC
Source organism: Actinoplanes sichuanensis (assembly GCF_033097365.1). Classification (NCBI taxonomy): domain Bacteria; kingdom Bacillati; phylum Actinomycetota; class Actinomycetes; order Micromonosporales; family Micromonosporaceae; genus Actinoplanes; species Actinoplanes sichuanensis. The sequence continues at coordinate 8,971,025 of NZ_AP028461.1, read as the reverse complement.
CCGGGTGCGGGTGACCAGGAAGACCTCGTAGTCCATGGCCAGACCGAACAGGATCCCGATCAGGAAGATCGGCATGATGCTGACGATCGGCCCGGTGGAGTCCAGCCCGATGAGCCCGGCCAGATGCCCGTTCTGGAAGACCGCGACCAGCGCGCCGAACGCGGCCGCCACACTCAGCAGAAAACCGGTGGTCGCCTTGATCGGCACGAGCACGCTGCGGAACACCAGCATCAGCAGGACGAACGCCAGACCGACCACGATCGCCAGGTACGGGATCAGCGCGCCGGACAACTTCTCCGAGACGTCGATGTTGATCGCGGTGGCGCCGGTGACCGCCAGGGAGGCGATACCCAGGTCCCGGATGTCGTGCACGAGCCGCTTGGTGGCCTCACTGGTGGGCGCGCTGGCCGGGACGACGGTGAGCATCGCGGTCGCACCGGCCGGGTCGACGACCGCTGGGGTGACCAGCACGACGTCGTTCAGCGCGGACACCGCCTTCTCCACGGTGGCGGCCACACCCGCGTCGGCGACCAGGATCAGCGGGCCGTTGAAACCCGGTCCGAATCCGGCGGCGAGTTGGTCGTACGCCTTGCGCTGGGTGGAGTCGACGGCGGCGGTGCTCTCGTCGGGCAGGGCCAGCCGCAGGTCGACGGCCGGAATCGCGACCGCGGCGATCACACCGAGGGCGGCGATCAGCGCGATCCAGCGGTGCCGTAGCACCCCACGGGCCCAGCGCTCGCCGAACGGGGTGCCGACGCTCGGCGCCTTCCGGGGCAGCACCCGGCGGCCGGCGAACCCGAGGATCGCGGGCACGAAGGTCAGTGTGACGAGCACGGCGACGGCGACGGTCCCGGCGGCGGCCAGCCCCATCGCGGTCAGGAACGGGATGCCGGTGACCGACAGCGCCGCCAACGCGATGATCACGGTGAGGCCGGCGAACACGACAGCCGATCCGGCGGTGCCGACCGCACGTCCGGCGGCCTCCTCGGCGTCCTCGGTGTGCGCCCGCTCGTGCCGGTAGCGGGAGATCACGAACAGCGCGTAGTCGATGCCGACCGCCAGGCCGAGCATGGTGGCCAGCGCCGACGTCGACGACGACAGGTCGAAGAAGCCGGTGGCGATCTGAATGGCGAGCATCCCGGCGCCGACCCCGATCAGGGCGGTGAGCAGCGGCAACCCGGCCGCGATCAGGGAGCCGAAGGTGATCACCAGAACCAGGGCGGCCACGCCGATGCCGATCGCCTCGGCCGCGTGGTTCTCCTCGGCGTTGACGGTGACCTCGCCGGAGAACTCGACGCCCACACCGTCGCCGGCGCGGACCGCGAGCAGGGCGTCCTTGGCCTCGGCGGTGACTTCGGCGACCGTTCCCGAGTAGGTGACGGTCGTGTATGCGGTCCGCTGATCGGCCGAGAAGACCGGATCGGCGACCGCGGCGACCTGCGGGGCCTGCCTCAGCCGGGCGACCGCGCCGGCCAGGCTGTCCGCGGTCAGCGGCGTGGCGCCGGTGAAGACGACCTTGGCCTCGGCTCCGCCGGACCCGCCGCCGAACTTCTCCTCGAGCACCTGAAGGGCACGCGACGACTCACTGCCCGGAATGGAGAACTCGCCCGTGGTCGGCCCGGAGAGCATCGCCGCACCGACCCCGAGTAGGGCGAGAACAGTCACCCAGACCGCGAGGGTCAGCCGGCGTCGCCGGAAGGAGAACCGGCCCAGCCGGTACAACAGGGTCGCCACGGGTGTTTCCTCCTACGACGGGCGCCGGACATACCGGGCTGTCCCATCGGACGAAACACCTGACGGATGAGGCCCCCTCAGGCCTGCCGGTAGGCGATGTCGGCGCGCTGCCGGCGCCACCTGTAGACGGCGGTGGCGAGGGTGATGACCGCCCAGGTGGCGACGATCGAGGCGGCGATCCACCAGCCGACCGCACCGAGCACGACGGCGGCCACGGTGATCACGGCGGCGAGGATGAAGAGCGGTAGCGCAGGGCGACTGGTTGATGACACGCTGAAGTTGCCGCCGCCCATGCGGGCGCAGAAATCGGGATCGTCACGCTGGAGCTGACGTTCGAGCTGGGCCAGTCGCCGGGTGTCCTCTTTGCTGAGCATGTCCGCTACCTTCCGGTCCGCCGCGCCGGTGAAGCATGGATCGAGATGGGGCGATCTCGATCTGGAGCCCATTGTTACCTGTGAGTTGCCGCTGTGATACGTCTTCGTGTGCCGAATTTTCGGTCCGTTCCGTTCCGGACAACAGGACCTGTAGAAATCCCCCGACTTCGGGTACAACGGTCCGGCTGATCAGTGGTGGCGGCCGAACTGTGCACGCAGGGTGCCGAGCGGAAGGCGCCGCGTGACGAGAGACCGGATCAATCGGACGATGCCCCGCAGATCATCCAGGGCGGTCGGCACGATGTCGACACGACTGTCCGGATCGTCCACCCAGTCGACCGGTACCTCGTGGATCCGCAGACCGGCCCGCTCGGCCAGGACCAGCAGCTCGGTGTCGAAAAACCAGGACGTGTCCTCGACCAGCGGCACCAGGCGATGTGCCACGTCGGCCCGGATCGCCTTGAATCCACACTGTGCGTCACTGAATCGCGCACGCAGCGTCACCCGCAGGATCGCGTTGTAGATCCGCGAGATGATCTCCCGCTTCGGGCCGCGCACCACCCGCGCGCCACGGGCCAACCGCGACCCGATCGCCAGATCCGAATGCCCCGAGAGCAGCGGCGCCACCAGCGGGAACAGTGCGCCCAGATCGGTGGAGAGATCCACGTCCATGTAGGCGAGGACCGCCGCGTCAGACCGCGTCCAGACATGCTTGAGAGCCCGGCCCCGGCCCTTCTCGGCCAGACGGACCACCCGGACCTCGGCGAACGCCGCGGCGAGGCGTTCTGCCACGGCCGACGTGCCGTCGGTGCTCGCGTTGTCGGCGATGGTGATCCGGAACCGGTAGGGCAGATGTGCCGCGAGATGACCGTGCAGCCGGCGGACGTTCGGCTCCAGATCGATCTCCTCGTTGTGGACCGGGACCACCACATCGAGCACCGGCGCGACGACCCGGCTCGTCCCCTCGTCCCGCGAGGCCAGCGTCGAAAGGCTCATGCGACAAACCTCCGCCACCCGCCTTTGCCGCCGATATAACCACCCTAAGAAGCGCCTGTGATTCCACATCAGAAGGTGGTACGGCTACGACTTCCACCAGCGCAGACGACCCCGAACCCCGCCTTCGGCGGCGACCGCGGGCGGGGCGGGCGGCTCCCCGGGACCGGGAGCCGCCCGCGAGTTCAACTCCGGGGCGCCGTCAGGTCGTACAGCGTGGTGCCGCCCACGGTTGTCGCGGTGTAGTTGGCGGTCACCCACTCGGAGATCCGACCGCTCTCGTCGCTGCCACCGTTGCCGCCGTTGCGGGCGAACCCGCCGCCACCGATGAAGTAGTGGATCTTTCCGTCGGCGACGTACTGCTGGAATCGAGCGAGCGTCGGCGACGGATCGGTGCCGTTGAACCCGCCGACCGCCATCACCGGCTTCTCGGTGGCCAGCTGGTAGCCGGACGCGTTCTGGGACCCGATCGCCGCCGCCACCCAGGTGTACCGATCGGCGTCCTGTTCGAGCAGGGCCTTCACCTCGTCGCTGACCGAGCCGGCGTTGAGCAGACCAGCCATGCCGCCACCACCACGGGCGCCCTGGCTCCCGCCGCCCGGCCGCGTCATCCCGCCGCCGTTCTGCGTGCCGCCGTTCTGCGTGCCGCCGTTCTGCGTGCCGCCATTCTGCGTGCCGCCGTTTTGTGCAGTGCCGTTTTGGCCGTTTCCGTTCGGCCCGCCGCCGGGGAACCGCTGGCCGCCGCCGTTCCCGCGACCGCCGCCGCCGGGCATGCCGCCACCGCCGGGCATACCGCCCCGGCCACCGGACGTCGCGGGCCCCGCTGTCGGGATCGACCCGGTGTGCGGTTGCGACGCGGTCTGTACCGCGTACGCCGCCGGCCCGGCCAGACCCACGATCACCGCGACCGTCGCGCCGACCAGGGCCGACCGCGCCGTGACCCGGACCGAGGCGACCACCGCGACCGCCGCCGACAGGCCCGCGACGAGCACCGGCCACCGCAGCCACGGGACGAAATCGCCGGTCCGCCCGAGTAGCGTGAACGACCACCACGCGGTTACCGCGATCGCCGCCGCCAGGGTGCCCGCCGCGTACGGATTCCTCCGGCGCTCCCACAACAGGGCCGCGCCCATGCCGGTGACGGCGCCGATCGCCGGCGCCAGCGCGACCGTGTAGTACGCGTGGAAGATGCCCTGCATGAAGCTGAAGATCAGCCCGGTGACCAGTAGCCACGTGCCCCAGACGACGAGCCCGGCGCGCTGCCGATCGGTGCGCGGTCGTCGTGCCGTGATCACCAGACCGGCCACCAGCAGGATCAGCGAAGCCGGCAACAGCCAGGAGATCTGACCGCCCTGCGCGCTGTTGAACAGCCGGTCCCAGCCGATCTCGCTCGTCCGGCCGGCCGCGTTGCCGACACTGCCGGTCTCCTCACCGTTGAGCCGGCCCAGCCCGTTGTAGCCGAGGGTGAGTTCGAGCAGGCTGTTGTTCTGCGACCCGCCGATGAACGGCCGCGCCGACGCCGGGATCAGGTCGACGATCGCGATGTACCACCCGGCCGACACGACCATCGCGACCAGCGCCAGCAGCAGTTGGACGAACCGTTTGAGGATCTTCGGCGGACCGGCGATGAGGTACGCCAGACCGAACGCCGGAACCACCAGGAGCGCCTGCAACTGCTTGGCCAGGAAGGCGAACCCGACCAGCGAGCCGGTCAGCACCACCCACTTGGTGGCGCCGGACTCGACCGCGCGCAGGATCGTGTACGTCCCGGCGACCATCAACAGCACCAGCAACGCGTCCGGATTGTTGAACCGGAACATCAGCACGGCGACCGGGGTCAGTGCCGAGACCAGCCCGGCGAGCAGTCCGGCGGCCGGGCCGAACCCGCGGCGCACGGTCGCGTAGAGCAATCCGGTCGTGGCCACACCCAGCAGCGCCTGCGGCACCAGGATGCTCCACGAGCTGAGCCCGAAGATCCGCACCGAGATCGCCATGATCCAGAGCGCGGCCGGGGTCTTGTCGACGGTGATCGAGTTCGACGCGTCGGACGAGCCGAAGAAGAACGCCTTCCAACTCTCCGATCCGGCCTGTACGGCGGCCGAGTAGAACGCGTTGGCCCAGCCCGACTCGCCGAGCCCCCAGATGTAGAGGACCCCGGTCAACAGCAGAAGGGCGTAGAGGGAGGGCCGGATCCAGGCGGCGTCGGTGCGGCCGAGCAGATGGCGTGCCACCCCGGAGCGATCACGGGGCGGGCCGGTCACGGGCGCCGCCGGTTCCTCGGCGGGCGCCTCCGGCAACAGCAGGGTCATCGGGGTACTCCAGAGCTGGCGGACTCGTACCGTCTGAACGGTTGTCGCTCGCGCTGTCGCTCTGTTGTGGCCTCCCTGTGGGACCCCTGTCAAACCCGGCTGATCCTCAGTGCTGTCTCAGCGACGCTGAGACAGCACTGAGAGCCGGCCTGCCCTTCAGCGGGAGCGGCGCTTCGCGGCGGCCGCGGCCAGGCGCTCCAGGACGCTGACCGTCGCGTCCCAGCCCATGCAGGCGTCGGTGACCGACTGGCCGTAGGTGAGCTCGCCGCCCAGGTCCTGCCGGCCCGGCTCCAGGAAGCTCTCCAGCATGACGCCGCTGATCGCGCGGTTGCCGGCCTCCATCTGCTGGGCGATGTCCTCGGCCACGATCGGCTGGCGCTTGTGGTCCTTGTTGCTGTTGCCGTGCGAGCAGTCGATCACCAGGCGCTCCGGCAGGCCCGCCTTGCGCAGCAGCGCCAGCGACGACTCGACGTCCTCGGCGCTGTAGTTCGGCTTGCCGCCGCCACCACGCAGCACCAGGTGACAGTCCGGGTTGCCGGTGGTGTGCAGGATCGCCGGGGTGCCGGAGTAGTCGATGCCGGGGAAGACGTGCGTCGCCTCGGCGGCCTGGATCGCGTCGACCGCGGTCGAGACGCTGCCGTCCGGGCGGTTCTTCATGCCGATCGGCATCGACAGGCCGGAGGAGAGCTGGCGGTGCACCTGCGACTCCACGGTCCGGGCGCCGATCGCACCCCAGGCCACGGTGTCGGCGATGTACTGCGGGGTGATCGGGTCGAGGAACTCCACGGCCACCGGCAGGCCCCGCGCGACGACCTCGAGCAGCAGCTTGCGGGCGATCCGCAGACCGGTGCCGACGTCACCCGAGCCGTCCAGCGCCGGGTCCATGATCAGACCCTTCCAGCCGACCGTGGAACGCGGCTTCTCGAAGTACACCCGCATCACGATCAGCAGGTCCTCGCTGAGCCGCTCGGCCTCCAGCTTGAGCCGGTCGGCGTACTCACCGGCGGCCTTCGGATCGTGCACCGAGCACGGGCCGACGACCACGATCAGGCGCTGATCTCGGCCATTGAGCACGTCCTCGACCTGCTTACGCCCGGCCAGCACGGTGTCGTGCAACTCGGTGGTCAGCGGCAACTCGTGGTGCAGGAGCGCCGGGCTCATCAGCGGAACGACCTTCTCGATCCGCTGGTCACGGACTCGCTGCACCTCAGGGGCGGTCATGGTGGTCTCTCTCCTTCGACCGGCCCTGGGTCAGAGCCGGTTTGCTCGGGGCAAACAAAAAGGCAGCGACGTCGTCGCTGCCTCAGCCGGCTCTGGCGGGTGTCTCAGGTCATGCGGTCATGGCCGAGGCACCGGCTTGAGCCGGCCTCGTAAACCAATAGAACGACCACGTGCGAGACATGCCCGCCAGCATAGCCACTTCAGCCGACCGGGTGCAGCATCTGGGGCCGCTGTTCAGCTGTTGGGACGACAGGCGGCGGCCCGAGCGGGAGCATCACGGTGAAAACGGTCTGACCGGGACGACTCTGCACACCCACCTTGCCCCGGTGCGAGGTGACCACGGCGTGCACGATCGACAGGCCCAGACCGGTGCTGCCGGCGGCCCGCGAACGGGAACTGTCCCCACGCGCGAACCGCTCGAAGATCCGCGGCACCACATCCGCCTGGATGCCCGGGCCGTTGTCGATGACCTGGATCACCGCGGCATTCGGCACCGCGCCCACCTTGACCGTGACGGTCGAACCCTCCGGGGTGTGGGTACGCGCGTTGGCCAGCAGATTCGCCACCACCTGATGCAGGCGGGCACCGTCGCCGATCACGGTCACCGGCTCGTCCGGCAGATCCAGCTGCCAGTAGTGCGACGGGCCGGCGGCGTGCGCGTCACTCGTCGCGTCGACGGCCAGCATGGTCAGGTCGACCGGGTCCTGGGCGAGCGGGCGGCCGGCGTCCAGGCGGGCCAGCAGCAGCAGGTCCTCGACCAGGGCGGTCATCCGTTTGGCCTCGGACTCGACCCGGTTCAGCACGTGCGAGATCTCGTCCGGGACGACCTGGCGACTGCGGCGGCTCAGTTCGGCGTACCCACGGATCGCGGCGAGCGGGGTGCGCAGCTCGTGGCTGGCGTCCGCGACGAACTGGCGGACCTGCATCTCCGACGCGTGCCGCGCCTCCAGGGCGTTGCCGACGTGGTCGAGCATCCGGTTGAGGGCGGCGCCGACCTGCCCGACCTCGGTGCGTGGATCGGTGTCGGACTCCGGGACTCGCTGCGCGAGCCGAACCTCACCGCGGTCCAGCCGCAATTCCGACACGCGCGTCGCGGTCGCCGCGACCCGATCAAGGGGCTTGAGGGTACGGCGGACGATGAGCGCCCCACCCCACCCGGCGATCAGCAGCGAACCGGCGATGACGCACCCGGTGAACGCAGCGACGGTGAGCAACGTGCCGTTGACCTGCTCCAGAGAGATCCCGATGTAGTAGACGCTGCCGTCCTGCTTGACGACTCTCGTCATGCGGTACTGCGGGAGGCTGCTGCCGAGGTTGACGTCGACCTTTTCGCCGCTGTCGGGCACATCCTCCAGAACGGCCGCCTGCGCCTCGGCATCGAGCTCGATGACTTGGTCAGGTGTCGCGGAATACGAGAGGTCGACCTTGCCGCCGTCGAGCGTGTTCCCGGAGAGCAACTCCAGGACGATGGCGTCGTCCGGGATGCCGCCGAAGTTGTTGCCGTCGTTGTCATTGTCGTTGGGCGTGGGTGTGTCGCCCTTCGTCGAGTTCGACGGCTTGAACTTGCCGCCCGGTGGCGGCCGGAATCCGATCCGCTTGCTGAGATCGTCGAGTTCGGTGTCGATCTGCTTGTGCAGCGAGGTGTACAGGTAGAGCTCGGCAGTGCCGCCGACGACCAGGCCCAGTACCGTGAGAAGGCTGATCATGATGGCGACGATCCGGGTACGCAACGGCCAGCTCGCGGGATCGCGCCAGCGGGCGGGGCGTTGGGCTCGGGTCGGGGCGGCGGAGGGCATGGTCAGTCGGCCGGCTTCAGGACGTAGCCGGCGCCGCGCATGGTGTGGATCATCGGCGCGCGGCCGGCGTCGATCTTCTTGCGCAGGTAGGAGATGTAGAGCTCGACCACGTTCGCCTGCCCTCCGAAGTCGTAGTTCCAGACCCGGTCGAGGATCTGCGGCTTGCTCAGCACTCGCCGCGGGTTACGCATGAGGTAGCGCAGCAGTTCGAACTCGGTCGCGGTCAGCGTGATCAGGTCGCCGCCGCGGCGCACCTCGTGCGAGTCCTCATCGAGTGTGAGGTCACCGACGACCAACTGCGACTCCGTACGCATCGGGGCGTGCCCCATCCGCCGCATCAGACCACGCAGCCGGGCCACCACCTCCTCGAGGCTGAACGGCTTGGTCACGTAGTCGTCGCCGCCGGCGGTGAGGCCGGTGATCCGATCTTCGACGGAGTCCTTGGCGGTGAGGAACAGGACCGGCACCTCGGGGGACTCGCCACGCAGCCGGCGCAGGACCTCGAGACCGTCGATGTCGGGCAGCATCATGTCGAGGACGACGGCGTCGGGGCGGAAGTCGCGGGCGGTGCGGACGGCGGTCATGCCGTCACCGGCGCTCTTCACATCCCAGCCCTCGTAGCGGAGCGCCATCGAGAGCAGCTCGGCCAGGGTCGGTTCGTCATCGACCACGAGCACCCGGACCGGGGTCCCGTCGGGCCGGCGGAGCTCGGTGCTGGGTTCTGCGTTCGCCATCGTCATGCCCCCAACTGTGGTGCCTGACGCTCAGCGCCGGCTTTCCGTTTCCTGTGTACCAGCTGTGCCTCTGACACAGCCGCGGCAGACGAACCGCACAGTTGGTACACATCCGTTTTCGGCACGGTGAATCAGGTGCATGAGGATCGGAGCGGAGCGGCGTAACGAGCAATAACAATAAAACGGACATAATGTACGGGTGATGCTGTGGCGTCGATTCCTGGCCGTGTTGTCCGCCCTGGTCCTGATGGTGATGATCCTGCTCGCGCCGTCGATCCGCGCCGACCCGGCCGAGCCCCGCCGCCCGGAGAGCACCGGCTGGGTCCCGGAGCCGCCGGGCTCGAACGAGCTACCCGGCGGCGGCCTGAGCCCGATGCTGCTCGCCGCACTCGGCGGCTACCTCCTCACCGGTGGCCTGGCCCTGCTCCTGCTACGTCGCTGAGGCCGGCCGGCTCTCCGGGCCGTCCAGCGCCGGCGCAGAACGGCCCGGAGAACCGGCCGGGTTGTTGACGATCTCTTATCGGGGGAACACTCGATGTTGGGGCGATGTTGTGCGAGCGTTGGTCAAAGCGCGGCGCGAGCGTCGGTGAGCGTAGAGGAGTTGCACGATGGATCTTCTCGAGGACTACCGCAGGGCCACCTTCTTCTTCGAGTCCGGCGACCCGCTCGGTGCCGCCAGACTGCTCGAGCCGATAGTCGAGGCGGAACCGCACAACACCGCGGTCCGCCAGCTGCTGGCCCGGGCCTACTTCAACTCGGCGCAGCTGAATGGGGCGGAAACCCAGCTCAGGGTGCTGGTCGAGCATGATCCTTCGGATCACTACGCGCACCACGTGCTCGGCCGGACCCTGGAGCGGGCCGGCCGTTTCCGTGAGGCCTTACCGCACCTGCGCCTGGCCGCTGCGATGAAGACACAGACCGACTACCAGGAGGCGGTCCGCCGGGTCGAGACATGGCTCGGCAAGTCGTCGGCGGCGTAGGGTCTCGATCGTGAAGCTGAAGCTGGACCTGCACGACATCTTCAACAAGGGTCACGAGATCGACCGCGCCCTCCGGGGAATCATCGACGAGGCCATTCAGAAGAAGGCCGCCATGGTCGAGATCATCCCCGGCAAAGGCAGCGGGGCCCTGAAGAAGAAGGTCATCCGCTTCCTCGACCAGAAAGAGATCAAGCAGCTCTACCACCGGGTCGAGAAGGACGGCGACAACTGGGGCCGGCTCTTCGTGCACTTCCGCCATGACGCACCCACCGGGCGACGCGGCCGAGGCCGTTGAGAGCGGCGGCCGTGGGGAAAAGCGGCCGCCGAAAGCGGAGAAGTCGGAAAGCGGCTAGCCGACGCTGAACCACAGGGCGTTGGCCAGGGGCGACTCGGCGCTCCGCAGCCGGGTCAGGGTCACCTCGGCGCCGCCCGGCAGGTCGTAGAGACGAGTGCCGTCGCCGAGCAGCACCGGAGCGATGAAGACCAGGATCTCGTCGAGCAGCCCGGCGGCCAGTGCCTGCCGGGCCACGTCGGCGCCGAGCACGTTGACGTAGCGGTCACCGGCCGCCTGCCGGGCGGCGGTGACCGCCTCGTGCAGGTCGGACCCGAACGTGACGTCGGGCGGCGACTGCGCGGGCGGGTTGTGGGTCAGCACGAAAACCGGACCGTGCCAGGCGCCCGACATCGCGCCCTCCTTGTCGGTGCCCTTGTTCGGATCGTCGCCGCCGAACGTGCGGTTGCCGACGAGCATCGCGCCGATCTCCGGCACCAGCGCTTCGGCTGTCGGGTTCGGGCCGAGGAACGGGGTCAGCCACGACATGTCGCCGCCCGGGCCGGCGATGAAGCCGTCGAGTGACATGGTCACCGAGTACAGGGTTTTCGCCATGACTCCACCTTTTACCCGAATCGGCCGCGGGTAGCCGTACCCCTCAAAGGGTGTAGGTCTTGGCGACCGCGACCAGCTCGCTGCTGTGCGAACCGAGAACGCCGACCCCCGGAGGCCTGGGCTGGAAGCCCGGAAGGGCGGAGAGATCGTCGCTGCCGTCCATGGCGCGGAAGGTGACCGGTCCGGCGGACCGGACCGTGAGGCTGATCTCGATGCCCTCGTCCGGCGGCGCGTGAAAGACGAAACCCCAACCCGACGGGCCACCCTCGAGGGTACGGCTACCGATCCGCGCCGAGACCACCTCGGCCGACACGTGCAACGTGGTGAAGCGGACCGCACGCTGCGGGTCGAGGCGCAGCCGCATCGTGCGCTCGTCACCCGCCCGATCATCCGAGAGCAGAGTGAGCGCCGGCGCGGGCAGGGTGGCCGCCTGAGCCGGGCCGGACCGCAGTTCCTCCGCGCCGAAGGCCGGCAGGGTGTCGGTGACCGTGGCCGGATCACCGTCGAGATACTGCGCGGTCCACTCCTGCGGGTTCGTCTCCTCGCTCAGCCAGCGGGCCGTGCCGTTGTCGGCGTCCAGCGCGTACATGAGGTGGGTCAGCGACGGGTGCTCCGCGTCGAACCGGTCGACGACCAGACCGGTCACCGTGCATCCGAGCGCTGCCACCGCCGCGACCAGCGTCGGTACGGCGCCGAGGCGGCGCGCCTTCAGCGCCTCCATGCCGCGGGCGCCGCTCGGCGCCGGGTGGAGCAGGTCGAGGACCGGCAGCAGCGACAGGCCGAGCAGCACGGTGAGGAACGCGCCGACTCCGGCCATCGGCATGCCGAGCGCGGGGAAGAGCATCACCACGGTCGGCAGCAGGATGACCGTCGGGATCAGCGCGCCGACGATCAGCACCGCCACCGCGGTCTTCGCGCCGACACGGGTCGCGATCAGGGCCGACACCGCGACCGACAGGGCCGGCAGTGCGGCCAGGTAGGAACCGCCGGGCGCCAGCGCGGCCAGCCCGACACCGAACACGGCGAGCCAGGTCAGGCCGCCGACGGCCATCGCGGCCGGGCCGATCCGGCGACGCAGGAGGGCATACCAGGACAGGACGATTGCCGCGGAAAGGGCGATCACCGCAAGGCGGTACCACATCGGACGGTACGGGTCGATCGGCAGTCCGGCGTACTCCGGTCGGACCAGTTTCAGCAGCGCCCACAGGCCCTGCGCGAGCACCGGCGCCGCGATGATCGGCAGCAGGGCCAGCCCGATCGCGCCGGCCACCCGGCGCCGCACCACCCAGCCCAGCGCGGCCACGGCGACCAGGGCCAGCAGAGCCAGCGGCCACACCAGACCGCCCGGGTAGCGCACCAGCAGCCCCGGCACCGGGAAGTAGGTGGCGTCGCCGCTCTCCTTAAGCTCCCGCAGGTCGAGGGCGCCGAATTCACGGGCCAGGGCGAGCGCGTTGGCACCGTGGTGCTGGAGGCTGTCCCGGTCCATCGACTCCGGCTTGTCGGTCGGCGCGTGATAGACCGCCGCGCCGTCGATGTAGGCCGTGTTCAGGCCCTGGAACAGCGCCGACTCCCGGAACGGGGTGAAATCGGTGTCGTTCGGCAGCAATCGGTAGATCTCCACGGCGAAGGACGTCCCGACCGGGTACGGCGTCTTCGCGTACGTCTCGACCAGCCGCGCATTACCGGCCGACGTCTCGAACATGATCGCCGGACCGCTGCTGCCACGCGCCTCCAGGTTCAGCGCCACCCCGCCGTTACGGGCCAGCGGATGCTGCTCCACGAACGCCTTCGCCCCGCACAGACACGCCTCCTCGGCGTCGGTGAGCACCAGCACCACGTCGTTGCGCGGCCGCTCACCGGCGATCAGCGCCCGGGCCGTCTCCAGGATCGTCGACGTGCCCGCCCCGTCGTCGTTGGCGCCCGGTGCGACCTGGGCCGAGTCGTAGTGCGCGACCAGGAACACCCGTCCGGTCGACGCCGTGCCGGGGATCACCGCGACCACGTTGCGGACCCGGGCCAGGCCGGTGCCGCCGGCCGACGAGGACAGGCCGGCGCCCTGCTCGGACACCACGTCCTGCACCTCGGGGGACAGGCCCAGGCTGGTCAGCGTCGTGATCAGGTGATCCCTTACCCGATCGCCGGCGGGGCTGCCGGCCGGGTGGGGGGTGGCGGCGATCGTGCGTACCGTCTCGAAAGCGCGCTCCGCGCTGAACTCGCCCGCCGCGTCCGTCGCCGGGCGTGCCGCCGGCGGTTGAACCGAACGGACCGCGGCGAGCCCGGCCAGCACCAGAACGGCCAGGACCGCCGCCGCGGCGAGACCGCGATGAGCCGGCCGGGAGAGAGCGGAGTCACGCATGGGGACATCTAACAGTCCGGGTACGCCCGGCGGGTACCCCGAAGATCCATCGGAACGTGCAATAGCGTGTGCCGGGTGACTACGCCGCTTGACCCAGCCGCCGTCATCGCGGAGTTCATCGACCGGGTGTCGCCCTACAACCCGCACCCGGACGTGCCCCCGGTGGCCGTCGTCGGCCTGCGCACCGCGTTCGGCGAGGATGTCTTCACCCTCAGTGAGCACGTGATCCGGGCGATGTGCCGGGCCCTGGAGTCCTATCGAGACCCGGAGGACCGTGGGAACTGCACCAACTGCGGCGGTCGCCACCTCGACGAGAACCTGCACTGCCGGGACTGTGGGCAGCTGCACGGCATCCTCGGGCAGGTGATGGCCGAGCACGCACGACGGGTCGCCGCCACCGGCGAAGACTCCCCGTGATGTCCGAAGTTGTGCAGCGCGGCGGAGTGGTACACGATTTGCGGGTCACCTATGCGTCGAGTGGGGAATCGGAATGACGGAGCGGTCGCTCGCGCCCCGCACATATGCGACCGAGCAGCTGGAACGGTTGCGGATCCTGCTCGTCGAGGACGACGAGGGTGACGCCTTTCTCGTTCGTGAGCTGCTCACCGAAGCGGGCGCGCCGTTCGAGCTGACCGTCGCCACCACCCTGCGTGAGGCCCGCGGTCTGCTCGTCGGCGTCGAGTGTGTGCTCCTCGACCTCGGCTTGCCCGATGCCGAGGGCATCGACGGCCTGCGTCGGCTGCTCGCCCTCGCCGGCAGCGCCGCGGTCTGCGTGCTCACCGGTCGCTCCGACGAGCACCTCGGTGTGCAGGCGGTCGCCGAGGGTGCGCAGGACTACCTGGTCAAGGGCCAGGTCGACGGGGTCCTGCTGATCCGTTCGCTGCGTTACGCGGTGGAGCGGAAACGCGCCGACGAGAACGCCCGCCGGCTGCGTGAGGCCGAGCTGCGTGAGGCCGAATCGGCCCGCCTCGAACGCGGTCTACTGCCGAAACCCCTCAAACGCGACGACTTCGGGCTCTCGGTCGAGCCGTTCTACCGCTCCGGGCGGGCCATGGGCCTGCTCGGCGGCGACTTCTACGACGTGGTGCAGGTCGGTGACGACCGGCTGCACGTGATCGTCGGCGACGTCTGCGGGCACGGCGTCGACGAGGCCGCCCTCGGTGTCGAGCTGCGGGTCGCCTGGCGTGCGCTCGTGCTGGCCGGGGTGCCGGAGGAGCAGGTGCTGTCCTCGCTGGAGCAGGTGCTGATGTCCGAGCGGCGGGCCCGCGAGGTGTTCGCCACGGTCGCGTCGGCGGTCATCGACCTGCCCGCCAACCGGGCGACCGTCCGGGTCGCCGGGCATCCGCCGCCCGTCGTGCTCTCCGGTGGCCGTGCCGCGCCGGTGGCCGTGCGTACCGGGATCGTGCTCGGGGTACGTCCCACACCCACCCCGGCGACCGACTTGGAGTTCGACGGACATGACTGGTCCCTGCTGATGTACACCGACGGACTGATCGAGGGCCGCACCGGCGCCGGTAACGAGCGACTCGACGTCGGCGGCCTGTGCAAGCTGCTCGACGAGCCGGACGCGCGTGACCTGCCGCTGCCCGCCCTGCCGAAATGGCTGGTGGCCCGGGCCGACCAGGACAACGGCGGCCCGCTCACCGACGACGTGGCGATGCTGCTGATCTCCCGTGGTGGTGGCCGGTGACCCGGTCGGGCATCCGCGGCTGGACGCTCCGCGGACGGATCTTCGCGCTCTGCCTCGCGGCCGGCCTGCTGCTCGGCGGGCTCGGTGTGGTCGCCGCGATCACCGCCGCCTCGGCCAACCACGCGGTCGACGTCGTCCTCGACCGGGCCGGCCCGCTCCGGGTCGCCGGGCAGAACCTGGGAACCGCGCTCGTCGACCAGGAGACCGGGATCCGCGGCTACGCGATCACCGGACTGCCGAAGAACCTGGAGCCCTACGACAACGGTGTGGCCGCCGAGCAGCAGCGGGTCGCCGAGATCCGCAGACTGCTGGAATCCGGCGACACGGAGATCAGGGCCTCCCTCGAACGGGTCGAGCAGCTCGCCGCCAAGTGGCGTGCCGAGGTGGCCGGACCGCTCATCGATACGGTCCGGACTCAGGGTGCCGAAGCGGCCCAGCAGCGCATCGAGGCCACCGACACCAGGGACTTCGATCAGATTCGCGGCGCGATTGACAGGTTGCAGGCGGACATCCTGACGATGCGGGACCGGACCGCGGCGGCAGCGCGCAGTTCCAGCAGTAACCTGGTCGCCGTCGAGATCGCCGCGGCCATCGTCATCCTGGTCACCGGCATCCTGCTGCTGATCCTGCTGGATCGCCTGGTCAGCCGCCCGATCCTGGATCTGGCCGGCCAGGTTCGCAAGGTCGCGGCGGGCGACTACGAACGGCACATCGAGAGCAACTACGGCTCACCCGATCTGGTCGCCCTGGCCGAGGACGTGGATCGGATGCGGCAGCAGATCGCCAACGAGCTGAGCGAGGTACGGATCGCCCGCCAGCAGGTCGAGTGGATCAACCAGCAGCTCCAGTCCCAGGCCGAGGAGCTCACCAGGTCCAATCGTGACCTGGAGCAGTTCGCCTACGTGGCCTCGCACGACCTCCAGGAGCCGCTGCGCAAGGTGGCCAGTTTCTGCCAGCTCCTGCAGCGCCGCTACGCCGGACAGCTCGACGACCGTGCCGACCAGTACATCGGCTTCGCCGTCGACGGCGCCCAGCGTATGCAGCGGCTGATCAACGACCTGCTCGCCTTCTCCCGGATCGGCCGGCTCACCAGCGGTTTCACCGACGTCGACCTGGACCGGGTGCTCGGCGACGTGAAGTCGCAGCTGGAAGCCCGGGCCGGCGAGGACGCCGAGATCATCTGGTCCGGACTGCCCACCGTGGAGGGTGAGGAGCCGCTGCTCACCACACTCTTCGTGAACCTGGTCGGCAACTCGCTCAAGTTCCGCCGCCCGGACGTGCCACCCGTCGTGACGATCACCGCCACCCGGGAGGAGAAGGAGTGGCGGATCAACGTCCGGGACAACGGCATCGGGATCGAGGCCGAGTTCGCCGACAAGGTCTTCGTGATCTTCCAGCGGTTGCACGCACGGGACGCGTACGAGGGGACCGGCATCGGATTGGCGATCGTCAAGAAGATCGTCGAATACCATGGCGGACGGATCTGGCTGGACGTCGACGTCACTCCGGGCGCATCGATCTGGTTCACGCTTCCGGTCATGCCAGGTTCGGCCTCGGACGAGGTCACTTCTCAGGAGGGCGTGGCATGAGTGTGGAGCGCGAGAACGGCACACCGATCGAGGTGTTGCTCGTCGAGGACGACCCCGGCGACGTGCTGATGACCCAGGAGGCCTTCGAGGAGCACAAGGTCCGCAACCGGCTCAACGTCGTCTCCGACGGGGCCGAGGCGCTGGCCTACCTGCGGCGCGAGGGGCAGTATGCGGACGCGGTCCGCCCCGACCTCATCCTGCTCGACCTCAACCTGCCCCGGCGCGACGGCCGCGAGGTGCTCGCCGAGATCAAGAAGGACGACGACCTGGGTCGCATTCCGGTCGTCGTGCTCACCACGTCGTCCGCCGACGAGGACATCCTGCGCAGTTACCAGCTGCACGCGAACGCGTATGTCACCAAGCCCGTCGACTTCGAGCGGTTCATCGCGGTGATCCGCCAGATCGACGAGTTCTTCGTCAGCGTCGTGAAGTTGCCGCCGCGTGCTTGATCAGGTAGCTGACTTGATCCGTGAGGTGGCGCACACCGTCGTCCTGCCGCGTTTCCAGCGGCTGGCCGCCGACGAGGTCCACCAGAAGTCTCCCGGCGACCTGGTCACCGTCGCCGACCAGGAATCCGAGCGGGCACTGACCCGCGGTCTCACCGCCCTGCTGCCCGGCTCGGTCGTCGTCGGTGAGGAGGCCGTCGCCGCCGATCCCTCGGTCCGTGACCGGCTCGGTGGCGGCGGTTCGGTCTGGGTCGTCGACCCGGTCGACGGCACCAACAACTTCGCCGCCGGGCGGACCCCGTTCTGCGTGATGGTCGCCCTGGTCCGCGACGGCGAGACCGCGGCCGCCTGGATTCTCGACGTGGTCGCCGACCACCTGACCGTCGCCGAGGCGGGCGCCGGTGTCTACCGCGACGGCGAACGCGTCAAGGCCCGCACCGACGACCCGGGCGCGGCCGCGCTGCACGGCGTGATCGCCGGTAAGTACTTCCCCGACGAGTTGCGCACCGAGGTGTTCACCAACGCGGTCGGCCTCGGCGGCTACACGGGCGGACGGCACTGCGCGGGATACGAGTATCCGGCCGTCGCCATCGACGAGCAGCAGTTCGCGATGTTCTGGCGGATCCTGCCGTGGGACCACGTGCCCGGGACGCTGATCGTCCGCGAGGCCGGCGGGGTGGTGCGCCACCTGGACGGCGCCGAACACCGACCGACGGGCCATCAGCGTGGCCTGCTGGTCGCCGCGAACGAGGACATCTGGCACACCGTGCACCGCACCCTCTTCCCGTCCGGCCCGCCCGCCTGAACTCGCTTCTCGCCCCTTCCTCGCCCACCCGGTCGGGTGAGAGTGCGGTCACATTCGGATGGGGCCCCGCGGGGCGGTCTCGTGGATCTAGGGTGCGGGCATGGCGTCGTACCTCGATGATCTCTTTGGGTTGAGCGGCCGGCTCGCGGTGGTGACCGGCGGCAGCTCCGGCATCGGCCGCACGATGGCGCTCGCGCTCGGCCGGGCCGGCGCGCGGATCGTCGTGGTGGCCCGGCGCGAGGGCCCGATGGCCGAGGTCGTCGACGAGCTGCGCGCACACGGCGCGGAGGCGGACGCGATCTCCGCCGACCTCACCGACCGCGAGGCCGTCAAGATCGCCATCACCAAGATCATCGAGGGGTACGGCGAACCCGACATCCTGGTCAACTCGGCCGCGGTCAACCTGCGCCCGCCACTCGCCGAGCTCTCCGACGAGGTGTGGGACGTGACCGTTTCCGCCAACCTGACCGCCCCGTTCCTGCTCGGTCAGGCGTTCGCCCCGGCGATGGCCCGGCGCGGCTGGGGCCGGATCATCAACGTCGTCTCCCAGCAGGCGTTCCGTGCCTACGGCAACAGTGGCGCCTACGGGGCCGCGAAGGCCGGACTGGTCGGGCTCACCCGCTCGCAGGCCGAGGCATGGTCCCGCGACGGCGTGCTGTGCAACGCGATCGCGCCGGGAGTGGTGCACACGCCACTCACTGAGCCGGTTTTCGCCGATCCCACGAAAGTGGCGGCGCACGCCGGCCGTACGATGATCGGTCGCAACGGTGTCCCGGACGATTTCGCCGGGTGTGTCGTTTTCCTGGCGAGCAATGCGAGTCAGGCAGTCACGGGGCAGACACTCTTCGTCGACGGTGGATACTCGGCCACCTGATCGATCTCCCTTTCGCCTGCTCCGACACGGTAAAGTACCGGCGCTCACGACTTGGAGGTATCTGTGGCGGCCAGTCTCTTGCGCCGGTGCACCGCCCTGCTCGCGCTCTTCGCCGCGGCTGTCGCGCTGGTGCTCGTCGCACCCGCGTCGCCTGCTTCCGCCGCCGATCCGGAGGGCGGCACCAAGAAGCTGCGCGCCACGCTGGAGAACGCCGCGAAGGGTTACGACGCGGCGAAAACCAAGCTGGCCAACTCGAAGAAGCGGCAGAAGCAGCTCACCGAGGCGCTCGCCCGCTCCGAGACCAACGCCACCGCTCTCACCTCCCAGGTGAACGAGGTCGCCACCCGCGTTTACCAGATGGGCCGGGTCAACACGGTCAGCCTGCTCCTCGGCAGCGGCTCCGCCAACAACTTCATGGAGCGGCTGCAGAGTCTCGACATGCTGGCCAAGATGGACAGCACCACGCTCTCCGGATACCGCGCCGAGATCGACACCGCCAAGAAGGCCAAGGTCGCGCTGGAAGCCGAGATCATCGAGCAGCAGCGCCAGGTCAACGTGATGGCGAAGAAGAAGCGGGAGGCCGAACTGGCCCTCGCCGAGGTCGGCGGCGGCGCGGCCGGCGGGTTCGTCGATCCGAACTCGGCCGCGGCCAAACCGGCGCCCCGCAACTCCGACGGGTCGTGGCCGAAGGAGTCCTGCACGGTCAAGGACCCCACGTCCAGTGGCTGCATCACGCCGCGGACGCTGCATGCCTACCAGGAGGCACAGGCCGCCGGGTTCAAGCGATACACGGTGTGCTTCAGCGAGCGGTCCTCCGGTGAGCATCCGAAGGGGCGGGCCTGCGACCACTCGGCCGCCGCGGGCGGGTTCGAGAACGCCGCGGCGACCGGCGGCGACAAGACGTACGGTGACCGGCTCGCCGCCTTCTATGTGAAGAACGCCGACGAGCTCGGAGTGATGTACGTGATCTGGTATCGCCAGATCTGGATGCCCAGCACCGGATGGCGTGCCTACAGCGCGAGTGGTGGTCCGGCCGCGGTGCACACCAACCACGTCCACCTCTCGATGCTGTAACCGCCTCGGCCTCGCTCTCGTGGGGCTGAGGGTTGTCTGAGAGCGGCCTGTCGATGTGTGGGCGGGCCGCCGGACGCCGGTAGCATGCCGCCGGTGGAAACGAAGCCCCGCGCCCTGCCCTCGGCTCTGGCCACCGCCCTGGCCTTCGGCGCCAGCGGGGCCGTCCTGGTCCTCGAGATCGTCGCGTTGCGCCTGGTCGGGCCCTATGTCGGCGTCACCCTTCAGGTCAGCAGCTCGGTCATCGGCGTCTCGCTGGCCGCCATCGCCTACGGCGCCTGGATCGGCGGCCGTCTCGCCGACAGGTTCGACCCGCGTGCCCTGCTCGCCCCGGCGCTGATCCTCGGCGCGATCGGCACCGCGGTCACCCTGCCCCTGGTCCGGTGGGGTGGCGAACTCCTGCGTGGCGGGGCCGCCCCGGCCGTACTCCTGCTCGCCGCGCTCGCCGTCTTCCTGCCTGCCCTGGTCCTCTCCACGATCCCCCCGATGGTCGTGAAGCTCCAGCTCGCCGACCTGAGTCAGGCCGGCACCGTGGTCGGCCGCCTGTCCAGCATCGGCACCCTGGGCGCGATCACGGCCACCCTGGTGACCGGGTTCGTGTTCGTCGCGGCGATGCCGAGTAGCGTGATCATCCTGAGCCTGGCCGTGCTGCTGGCGATCGCCGGTTTCGCGCTGGGCTGGCGGTTGCGCAACGACCTGCCCGGCACGCCCAAGATCCGGGCATCGCTGGTCGCGGTCGGTCTGGTCGGCGCCGGGCTCGGGGCGATCGCGCCGACCCCGTGCGACGTGGAGACCGCCTACCACTGCGCCAGCGTCGTCGACGACCCGGCGCGGGCCGGTGGGCGGACGCTGATGCTCAACTCGGCGCGGCACTCGTACGTCGACCTGAACGACCCCACCCATCTGGAGTTCGAGTACGTCAAGTGGATCGGCGCGGTCACCGAAGTGCTCGCCCCGAGCGGAACCGCGATCGACGCCCTGCACCTCGGCGGCGGCGGTTTCACCGTCCCCGAGTACCTGCGCGCCACCCGTCCCGGCAGTGACCAGCTCGTCTTGGAGCTCGACGGCGGCCTGGTCGACCTCGACGAACGTGAGCTCGGCCTGAAGCCCGGCCCCGACCTGCGGGTCCAGGTCGGTGACGCCCGGGTCGAACTGGCCGGACAGGCCGACGACGCCTATGACCTGGTGGTCGGCGACGCCTTCGGACACCTGGTCGTCCCGTGGCACCTGGCCACCCGGGAGATGGCCGACGACATCGCCCGGGTGCTGCGACCGGGCGGTGTCTACGCCCAGAACGTGATCGACTACCCGCCCAACCGCTTCATCCGCGCCGAACTGGCTACCGTCGCGGCGGCCTTCCCGAACGTCGCACTGATCGCCCCGCCCGCCTCCATCGCCGGGGAACGCGGCTCCAACTTCGTCATCCTGGCCTCGCACGAGCCGCTGCCGATCGAGCGGATGTGGCCCCGGTTGGCCGCCATCGAGGAACCGGTCACGCTGCTCTCCGGCCCTGAGCTCGACGCCTTCGTCGGTGATGCCCGGGTGCTCACCGACGACTACGCCCCGGTCGACCAGCTCCTGGCCGGCTGACCCGCCGACCGGGCTTTCGGTACCGGTTTTGGAGTGCGGCACCAGACGACGAGCCGGTCGGGCGAGAATCGGCGCATGGGGCGTACGGAGCGAAACGGACAGTCTGGCTCGCTCCGTCTCGCCGGCCGGTACCGCCTGCACGAGAAACTCGGAACCGGTGGCATGTCGGTGGTCTGGCGTGGCTACGACGAGATCCTCGGCCGTGACGTGGCGGTCAAGGTGCTCTCGCCCCGGCTGGCCGAGGACCGCGCCTTCCGTGACCGTCTGCGCCAGGAGGCCCTGGCCGCGGCCCGGCTCTGCCATCCGCACATCACCGGCATCCACGACTTCGGTGAGGCGCCGATCTCGGAACACCTGACCGTCCCCTACGTGGTGATGGAACTCAACGACGGCGAGTCCCTCGGGGCCCGGATCGGCCGACAGGGCTCCCTCGAGTGGCGGGAAGCCGTCGTGATCACCTCCGAGGTCGCCTCCGCGCTGGCCACCGCACACGCCCGCGGTCTCGTGCATCGCGACGTGACCCCGGCGAACGTGATGCTCACCGGCGCCGGCGCGAAGATCGTCGACTTCGGGATCTCCGCCGTCGTCGGTCAGCGCGACGCCGCCGCGGACGGCAGCCTGCTCGGCACCCCGGCCTACCTGGCGCCGGAACGACTCGGTGGCGCCACGGTCTCGCCCGCCACCGACGTCTACGCCCTCGGGCTGCTGCTCTACCGCGCCCTCACCGGCCGTCTGCCGTGGCCCGCGGGCAACACCGCGGAAGCCCTCCGGGCGCACCTCTACGCCGACCCCGACCCCATCCCGGAACTCGCCGGAATGCCCGCCGCCGTGGCCGACCTGTGCCTGCGGTGCCTCGCGAAGAGCCCGGCCGACCGTCCCGCCGCCGCCGAGGTGGCCCGCGCGCTGGCCGCCTCGGTCGGGGTGCGGGCGATCATCCCGCCACTGCGAGCAGGGGAGCGGCATGCGGCGCCGGCGGCCCGGGCGGTCGTTCCGGTCCCGGCCCGAGGCACCGGATCGGGGGTACGGCGGATGCTGCGCGCGTGCCTCGGCCGGCCGGCGAGCGCCGTCACGACCGTACGGCTGCGGGCTGGTCTGCGAATCGGAGCCGCGCTGCGCCTCGGTCCGGTGCGGCCGCTCGGTGGCGGACTGTTCGTCGGCCGGCGCCGCCGCCGTGACGTGCTCCGCCTCCCGGGCCATCGGCGCCGCACCCACACGATCGTCGTCCTGGCCACGGCGACCCTGCTCGCCGCCACCGCGATCAACTGGACCGCCCGTCGTGCCACCGACGCCGCCGAACGCAGCCAGAACATCGCGACCGGTGTCGGCGCACCGGCCGCCGCCGGCCCGGAACGGGTCCACTGCCGGATCCGCTATCAGGTGCGCCGGGACTCCGGCTCGTACTTCGAGGCCCGGCTCAGCGTCGTCACGTCGGAGACGTCGGGCTGGCGCGTCGAGTTCGCCTACCCCGGCACCCAGCGGCTCGCCGCGACCCCCAAAGCCGTGACACAGCACGGCCGCCGCGTGGTCGTGAACGGTCAGGGCCGCTCGCGTGCGGTCGTGCTGCAGGGCGGTTATCGCGCGCACAACCCGCTGCCCCTCTCGTTCGCGCTGAACGGCCGCCCGTGCCGTGCCGAAGTGCTGGGCGGCACCACCGGGGACACCCGCCGCGGTTCATTCGACGCCGGGGAGAACTCGGTCAACGCCGCCAACATCGAGGACCAGCGGGGCGGTGACCGGAAACGGCGCGGCGGGAACCCGCGCCGGAATCCGCCGCCGATCGAGCGACTGCCGGAGCCGACCGTCAAACGCCGACCGGGCGGCCTCTCGCTGGCTCTGTGATCGGGTGGTGCGGCACCCGGTGTCCGGTTCGTCGATAGGGTCGGAGTCATGACAAGACTCGCAGTGGTGACCGGCGGCGGAACCGGGATCGGAAAGGCGACGGCCGGCATGCTCGCCGGCGAGGGCTTCGACGTGATCATCGTCGGACGTCGTGCCGAGGTGCTCGCCGACGCGGTGAAGTGGATCGGGCCGCAGGCCACCGCCGTCACCGCGGACGCCGCCGACCCGGCCCAGGTCCCCGCTGTCGTCGAGGCGGTGGCCGGGCGCCCGCTCGACGTGCTGGTCAACAACGCCGGGGCGTTCATCGGTGGCGACGACGACAGCCTGGCCGGGGTGGTCGCCCGCTGGCGGGCGAACCTCGACTCGAACGTGCTCTCCGCCGTACTCATGACCACCGCGCTCCTTCCGCAGCTGCGTCGCCCAGGCGGCAAGATCATTTTGACCAGCTCGATCGCCGCCCAGCGTGGTGGCGGCGGGCCCTACTCCGCGGCCAAGGCGGCCCTGCACGGGTACGGGCTCGACCTCGCCACCTCACTCGGCGCCGAAGGGATCACGGCCAACGTCATCTCTCCCGGCTACGTCACCGAAAGCGAGTTCTTCGACGGGCGGATGACCCCGGAAGGCCACCAGAAGCGCGTCGACGCCAGCGTGCTCAAGCGGGCCGGCACCCCGGACGACATCGCCGAGGCCGTTCGCTGGCTGGTCGGTCCCGGTGGCGGGTTCGTCACCGGGCAGATCATCAACGTCAACGGTGGGTCCGTTCTGGGGCGTTGACTCAGCCGCTCACGGCTGCCCCCGGCTCATTCGGTGCCCCCGGCTTATTCGGTGCCCCCGGCTCATTCGGTGCCTCCGGTGAATCGGCCCTCGCCTGGCCGGTTGGTGCGGAAACGCAGCCCCGACCAGCGCTCGTCGATGGCGACCTGCCCGCATGGGCGCATGTCGAAGTCGGCGACGATCGGCCACAACGAGTCCCGGTTGATATCGGCCTTGTTGCCCTTCGGGTAGGCGATCCAGAAGGCGGCAGGTTTGTCCAGGTCAGCGCGATGCTGTTCGAGCTGATCCCGCACGGTGGCGGCGTCGTCGGCGAACAGCACCGCGGTGCTCGCGGTGGCCAGGGCGCCGCTCTCCCGTACGCCCTCGGGCATCGGGGTCAGCAGCGGGAGCCGAGCCGGCTCGTTCAGCCACACGGTGGAGTTCGGCTTGATCAGCAGCTTCTCGGCGATCGTCTTGGTCATGTCCCTGAGGTTTCCATTCACGCGGGGATAGTTCGTCGGGTTCGGTGAAGGCCACCCACCTCGGTGCCGACCCCTTGGTGTCGCTCCGGACCGAGTGCAGCCTCGAGTGCCACCCCGGGTTTCGGGTTGCCGCCCGGCCGGGGTGGCACCCGCCCGGCTGCCACCCGTCCGGATGGCGACCGCCACCGGACCGGGGAGCCACCGATCCGGGGTGCGGCCGGCACCTGTCACCGCAGGCGCCGGCCGCTGGGGCAGCGGGCCGGTCCGAAACCGGCCCGCCCTGGTGGTGGCCGCGGCCCCGCCTCCGACGGCTTGACTCCGTTGCGCGCCGGAACGATGCGGGCGGCCGCTCGCCCACCGGTGCGCGGCCCGGTCCGCCGGGCCGTCCATCCGCGTTTCGCCTGCATGTCGACCCCTCCCGAACGCCGATCCCGATGGACGGAAGCGAGCATGGCCGATTCGCGACCGGCGTTTTTGGCGGGCTGTGGACAACCCTCGGCTGTGGATAACTCCGGGCTGATCTTCGCGGGCTGATAGACATGCCGGGTGACTGATACGACGCGAACGGCAGCCGAGCGGGCGGTGGTGCGGGAGCGGGCCGAGGAGGTGCTCCGGCGCCTGGCCGGCGAGCATGCGGTCCTTCGGGAGGACCAGTGGCGGGCGATCGAGGCCCTCACCGTCGACCGGCGACGCGTGCTCTGCGTGCAGCGCACCGGGTGGGGCAAGTCGGCGGTCTACTTCGTGGCCACGGCATTGCTCCGATCCGGGGTCACCGCCGAGCCGGGCGACCTGCCGGCCGGTCCGACGGTCATCGTGTCGCCGCTGCTCGCCCTGATGCGCAACCAGGTCGAGTCGGCCGCCCGCGCCGGGATCACCGCGCGCACCATCAACTCGGCGAATCTCGACGAGTGGTCCCTGATCGAGCAGGAGATCCGGGCCGGTGCGGTGGATGTGCTGTTGATCAGCCCCGAGCGGCTGAACAACCCCGACTTCCGGGACAATGTGCTGCCCGGTCTCGCCGGGAGCACCGGCCTGCTGGTGGTCGACGAGGCCCACTGCGTCTCCGACTGGGGGCATGACTTCCGGCCCGACTACCGGCGATTGCGGACGTTCCTGGCGGGGCTTCCGGGGCGTACACCGGTGCTCGCCACCACCGCCACCGCGAACGCCCGGGTGACCGCCGACGTCGCCGACCAGCTCGGTGACGCGCTGGTCCTGCGTGGCCCGCTCGATCGTGACTCGCTTCGCCTGGCCGCGCTGCGCCTGGAGAATCCGGCACACCGCCTGGCCTGGCTCGCCGACCATCTGGAGCGGCTGCCGGGCTCCGGCATCGTCTACACGCTGACCGTCGCCGCGGCCACCGAGACCGCCGACTTCCTCCGGTCTCGCGGCTTCGAGGTGGCGTCCTACACGGGCCAGGTGGAGGACGCCGAGCGCCGGGCCGCCGAGCAGGACCTGCTGACCAACAAGATCAAGGCGCTGGTGGCGACGTCCGCGCTCGGGATGGGCTTCGACAAGCCCGACCTGGGGTTCGTCGTCCACCTGGGAGCACCGCCGTCGCCGATCGCGTATTACCAGCAGGTCGGCCGGGCCGGCCGGGCCGTCGAGCACGCCGAGGTGGTGCTGCTACCCGGCCCGGAGGACGCCGCGATCTGGCGCTACTTCGCCTCGCTGGCCTTCCCTCCGGAGGATCAGGTGCGGGCCGTGCTGTCCCGGCTCTCCCCGGACCAGCCGATGTCCACCCAGGCCCTGGAGCCACTCGTGGACCTCCGCCGTACCAGGCTGGAGTTGATGCTCAAGGTCCTCGACGTGGACGGCGCGGTCCGTCGCACCCGCGGTGGCTGGCTGGCCACCGGACAGCCGTGGACCTACGACGAGGCCCGGCTGCGGCGCGTCGCCGAAGCCCGCGACAACGAGCAGAAGACCATGATCGAGTACGCCGACACGGCCACCTGCCGCATGGAGTTCCTCCGCCGGTGCCTCGACGATCCCGAGGCCGTTCCGTGCGGGCGATGCGACAACTGCGCCGGGCCGCTGTTCGACGCCGAGGTGTCCGCCGCATCCTTGGCCGCGGCCGACGCCTTCCTGGGCCGGCCCGGCACCGAGATCGCGCCGAAGAAGATGTGGCCGACCGGCCTGGCCGCGGTCGGCATCTCACTGAAGGGGCGGATCACGCCGGCCGAGCAGAGCGAACCAGGCCGTGCCGTCGGTCGCCTGTCCGATCTCGGGTGGGGCAACCGTCTGCGTGCCGCGGTCTCGCCGGAGGCGCCCGACGCGTCCATCCCGACCGACCTGGCCGCCGCGGTGATCGAGGTGCTCAAGGCCTGGGCCAGGGGAGACGACGCCTGGAAACAGCGCCCGGCCGCCGTCGTCGCCCTTTATTCACAGCGTCATCCACAACTTATCCACAGCCTTGCGGAGCACATCGCGACGGTTGGTCGGCTCCCGATGCTCGGTTCCCTGGAGTCGGCTCATCCCTTCAATCGCTCGGGTGAGCCCGGTGCCTACCGGGGTAACAGTGCACAGCGGGTCCGGGCCCTGCACGATGCCTTTGAAGTCCCCGAGCATGTGGCTTCTGAGCTGCGAGAACTCTCCGGGCCGGTGCTACTGGTGGATGATCTGACCGACTCCGGCTGGACGCTGGCGCTGGCCGGTCGCGCCCTCCGGCGGGCGGGTGCGCCGGGCGTCCTGCCGCTGGCTCTCGCGGTAGCAGGCTGACCACCGTCCACACCCACACCGGTGCCCATCGCCCGGCCTGTGGATAACCGATCGGACGAAGTTATCCACAGGCCGGGGCTCGGACTGGGCTGGCGCGGCTCTGCGGAAGGAGGCCGGCGGGTCAGGGCTTACCGAGAATGGCGTTACGGGTGGGGCGGCGGTCGATCTCCATGAAGCGGTGAGCGCCGGCCAGATCCTCGAAGCCCGAGCGACGGTAGACGTCGTGCGCGTCCCTGGTCGCCAGGAGGAAGCGGAGGATCCCGCGGTCGGAGAGGTCGGCGACGATCGTGTCGATCATCCACTGGCCCAGGCCTCGGCCCCGGTGGGTCTCGTCGACGAAGACGTCGCAGATCCAGGCGAAGGTGGCGCCGTCGGTCACCGCGCGGGCGAAGGCGACCTGCTCGGCGCCGTCGGTGGTGAAGACCGAATAGGGAAGTGAGCCGTCGATGGACCTGGCCACCAGGTCGTAGGAGCGGCCGGCGGCCCAGTACGACTCCTCGGAGAGCCAGCGGTGCACCCGGGTGAAGTCGACGCGTTTCGGGTCTGCGGTCAGGACATATCCATCGCGTACCAGATCTTCCATCAGCTCCTCCTTCGTCACGTTTCCGCAAGGGGCCGGTCGCATGGTGTCACAGCCCTCGCTCCGCCCGATCGCCGAGTCGGACGTGTCACAGCAGATGGGCGGCGGCGAGGCGGACGTGTCACAGCGGATGGGCGGCGGCGAGGCGGACGTGTCACAGCGGATGGGCGGCGGCGAGGCGGACGTGTCACGGCAGGCGGGTGGTGGGGAGCGGCCCGGTGCGCGGTCAGGCGAACCAGCCGGCGTCCAGGGCCAGGTTGTCGTCGATGAGGACCCACTCCTCCTCGACCTCCGCGATCTCCCAGCCGGCGCCGGTCAGCGCGCCGGTCAGCGTGGACAGGCGGGCCCGAGCGACGGGCAGGCCGACCTGATGGCAACGCTGGGTCACGAACCTCTCCTGCACACCGTCCGGACGGACCCGCCGGGCGTTGCGGGACAGGCGGGCGTCGTGCTGAACGGCGATTCGGCGGACCCCCTCGAGGTCTGTGCCCGCCGGAATCAGCAGCTTGACGTGATGCTCGAAGTAGAGACCGGGCAGCGTGGCGGCCGCCGCCGCGGCCGCCTCCACCTTGAGCCGGGTGACCGGAAAGTCCAGGGTGGCCGCGACCCGGCGGGCGTCCGCCTCGGCCGAGGCCGGTGTGCCGTCGGAGAGCCAGCTCAGCATCGGTTGGCTGGCGTGGTCGCCGCGGTCGAGCAGGATCCGGGTGTACTTGACGCCGTGTGACGCCGCCCACGATCGAAGCTGATCGTCTGAAGCATCGGCGGACACCGTCAGATGGATCTCATATCGGCTCACCGGCGCACCGTAACCGCAAGGTATGACATCCCGTAGGCTCAGGGCAGAAGTCAGACCGGCTGAAGGGATCGTATTGTGGCCGTGACCAGCACTTTCACCGTGACGGGCATGACCTGCTCGCACTGCGTTCAGTCGGTCACCCAGGAACTCTCGGCGCTTCCCGGCGTCACCTCGGTGCAGGTTGATCTCGCCTCCGGCGGAGTGACGGTGGCCAGCGAGGAGGCACTCTCCGACGAGGCGGTGCGCGCGGCCGTCGACGAGGCCGGGTATGAGTTGGCGGATGCCTGACGAGGGGATGCCTGGAGAGCAGGAGGCCGAGCCGGAGTTCGGGCTGTCGAGGAAGACGACCACCGACGAGGGTTCGGGTTTCCGCTTCGCCGCGATCGGAGCGTTGCTGATCGTCGTGCTGTTCGCCGGTTACGGCCTGGGCCGGCTCAACAGCGGGTCCGGCGGGAGCGGCACCCCGGCCGCCGCGACCACGGCGTCGACTCCATCGGCGAGCCCGTTCGACGAGAGCGGGCCGCACGTCCACGGCACCACCGGCCCGATCACCGCGAGTGGTGGCGGCGCCCCGGTCGGCGGCCTCTCGCTCAGCGGCGGCGGCCTCACCCTCACCCCGTTCAGCACCGTCTTCGAAGCGGGTGTGCAGCAGCGACTGGAGTTCACGATCAACGGACCGGGCGGTGCTCCGGTCACCACGTTCGCTGTCGTGCACGACAAACCGCTGCATCTGATCGTCGCTCGCCGTGACCTCACCGGCTTTCAGCATCTACATCCGGTGATGGCGGCCGACGGCACGTGGAGTGTCGACCTCAGATTCGCCGAGCCCGGTGCGTACCGGATGTTCGCCGATTTCACCGCGCAGGTCGGCGGCGCCCAGGTGGTCAGCACGCTGGGCAGCGACCTGACGGTCCCGGGCGAATACCTCCCGGTCACCGCGCCCGATCCGGTCCGGGCCGCGACCGCTGACGGTTTCCAGGTGGGGTACGAGGGAACGCCCGTCACCGAGTCGACCCAACCCCTGCTGATGACCGTGACCGACGCCGCCAGCCGGCCGGTGACGCTGGAGCCGTATCTGGGCGCCTTCGGCCACCTGGTCGTGCTCCGGCAGGGTGACCTCGGCTACGTCCACGTGCACCCGGAGACGCAGCTGGTCGACGGCAAGATCAAGTTCTGGCTGGCCGCGCCGAGCCCCGGCACCTACCGGATGTTCCTCGACTTCCAGGTCGCCGGGAAGGTCTCCACGGCGGCCTGGACGGTCGTGGTCAGCTGATCATCCCGGCCAGCGCCGGGCTGACCCCCCACTGGCCGGTCAGCGAGTCGTACTCGGCCCGCTGATCGGGGGTGGGCGCGGCCCCGGTCCGGCGGGCCCGCAGCATCAGATTGCGCGGGGTGTGTGCCGAGTCGATGAACTCGACCACCTCCACCCGGTATCCGTGCAGCCGCAGCAGGGCGGCTCGCAGCGAGTCGGTCAGCACGTCGGCGAACCGCTCCCGCAGGATGGCGTGCCTGATCATCTCCCCGTACGGCTCCGGCGCCGAACCACGTTTGAGCTGCGCCGCGATGTCGTGGTGGCAGCACGGGGCGGCCAGCACCCAGCGGGCCTGCCACTCGACCGCGCGAGCCAGGGCCTGATCGGTCGCCGTGTCGCAGGCGTGCAGCGCGAGCACCAGATCCGGAGCGAACGGCAGTTCGGCGTCCTCGATGGTGCCGGCCACGAAGGTGACGTCGTCGGAGCAGCCGAGTTCGGCGGCGACGGCGCTGTTGCGTACCCGTTGATCCTCGCGAACGTCGACCCCGACGACCTGGACCTGAACGCCCCGCCCGGCCAGATATCGATAGGCGGCGAAGGTCAGATAGGCATTGCCGCAACCCAGGTCCACGACGCGGAGCGGCGTCGGAAGGTCGTCGGGCAGGGTCGCGGCGAGCGCCCGCAGGAAGGCGTCGATCTGGCGGCGTTTCGCCGCCGTGCCGCCGACCACCGAGAACAGCGGGTCACCCGGATCGAGCAGCCACTGCTTGGCCCGGTCGTGCGCGGCCGGGGTGGCCGGCGCCGCGACGGCGGCCGCACGGTGCACCTGCGCGTCGCCCTTCTTCGTCACCCGGACCTGCACGGTCGCCGCGTCGGTCTCCACGTGCCAGTTGCCGAACGGCTCGGCCAGCAGGGCGTCGACCGCCGCGGCCGCCTCGGCGCCGTCGACGTTCCGGGTGTACGGCCGGGCACCGTCGTCGGTGACGATCTGGAGTTTCCGCCCCTGCTTCAACGTCACCGGCCGTAGCTGCGCCCGGGTGACCGTGGGCGTGTGTCCCCGACGCCGGCCGGCCGCGACGGCCCGGGTGAGGCCCGGCGCGAGCAGAAGCTCCCGCACCTCGGCGAGGACTGATTCGAGCGGTTCTGGCATGACTTCCATTCTGCGCTGCGGCCGAAATGACGGCCGAGATGGCCCTTCGTCGGTGCGGGCCGGCCCTTCGGGGCTATGTCGCCCGTACTGGCGCGGTTAAGTTGGTCGGCGATGTCCACGCTTCTCTCCGACCGTCTGTGGGAGATCAACCGCGACAGTGCCGGGTCCGGGCAGAGCCCGTTCGTCACCCACCTGGCGTCCGGTCGGCTGCCCCTGGCCGCATACGCCGAACTGCTCGGTCAGTACTGGTTCATCTACGAGTCGCTGGAACTGGCCGCCACCGCGATGGTGGACGACCCGGTGGCCCGTACGTTCGTCTACCCGGAACTGTTCCGGCTGCCCGCGCTCGAGTCCGACCTGCGGTTCCTGTTCGGAGCACGCTGGCAGACCCGGATCACCGCACTGCCCGCGACCACCACGTACTGCACCCGGATCCGTAGTGCCGCCTTCGGCCGGGCCACCGAGTACGTCGCCCACCACTGCACCCGCTACCTCGGCGATCTGGCCGGCGGGCAATGGCTGGGGCAGGCGGTCGTGGAGGCGTACGGATTCCGGCGTGCGGGTTTCCGGTTCTTCGTCTTCGAGGGGATCGATCCGCCGCTGTTCCGGGCCCGTTACCGGGAACGGCTCAACGCCTTGCCGTGGGCCCGCCGCCAGCAGGACGCATTCCTCCGCGAGGTGGACGCGGCCTACCGGCTCAACATGGACCTGCTGGCCGAGCTCTGGCAGAACTGGGCCTGAAACCATCGTGGGACCGGTGTGCCCGGTCCCACGAGGTGGAGCGATCAGACGTCGGCGGTGGTGCCCACGCCGGCCTCGGAGCCACCCGACAGGTCGGCTCCGGCCGGCCGGGTGGTGCGGCGACGACGGCGGCGCGGGGCCGCGGCCTCGCCATCGCCGGTCTCGACGGGTGCGGCGGGAGCCGCCGTCTCCTCCGTGGGTGCGTCGGAGAAGGCCACCGTGGCCGCCGGGGTGCGGCGGCGACGGGTCCGGGTGCGGGGAGCGGCGTCCTCCGCCGGCGCCTCCGACACGGCCGGAGCCTCGGCGACGGCGCCCTCGACGGGTGCGGCGCCCTCGATCGGTGCGGCGCCCTCCTCGACCACCCCGCGGCGGCGACGCTGACGCTGACGGGCGGGCCGCTCGGTGGTCTCGCCGGACGAGGCGGCGTCGGCGGACGGCCCGGAGTCGCCACCGCGGGACCGGCCACGGCCGCCCCGGTCGCGGTCACCACGCCCACGGCCGCGGCGCCCGACGGTGCCGAGGTCCTCCTCGACCTCCGCGGAGAGCCCGGCCCGGCTGCGCGAGGCGGTCGGCAGGGTGCCCGAGATGTCGGTCGGGATCTCCAGGTCCGCGTAGAGCGCGGGCGACGTGTGGTACGTCTCCGGCGGCTCCGGCATGGAGAGGCCGAGCGACTTGTCGATCAGCACCCAGCGCGGCATGTCCTCCCAGTCCACGAAGGTGACCGCGACGCCGGTGGCGCCGGCCCGGCCGGTCCGGCCGATCCGGTGCGTGTACGTCTCCGGGTCCTCCGGGCAGTCGTAGTTGATCACGTGGGTGACACCCGAGACGTCCAGGCCACGGGCCGCCACGTCGGTTGCCACCAGCACGTCGATCTTGCCGCTGCGGAACGCCCGCAGGGCGCGCTCACGGGCGCCCTGGCCGAGGTCACCGTGCACGGCGGCGACCGCGAACCCGCGGAAGTCGAGGTCCTCGGCGACCCGGTCGGCAGCCCGCTTGGTCCGCGTGAAGATCATCGTGAGGCCGCGGTCCTTGGCCTGCAGGATCCGGGCCACCATCTCCACCTTGTTCAGCGGGTGGGTGCGGTAGACGACCTGCTTGGTCAGCGGGGACGGGCCGCTCTCGGTGGTGTGCCCGGCGTGGATGGTGACCGGGTTACGCAGGAACCGGCGGGACAGGGCCACGATCGGGTCCGGCATGGTGGCCGAGAACAGCATCGTCTGACGCTGCTCCGGGATCATCGCCAGGATCTTCTCGACGTCTTCCAGGAAGCCCAGGTCGAGCATCCGGTCGGCCTCGTCGAGCACCAGCGCCCGGATCGAGCCCAGCTTCAGCTGCTTCTGCTTGCAGAGGTCGAGCAGGCGGCCGGGGGTGCCGACGAGGATCTCGACACCCTTCTTGAGGGCTTCGACCTGCGGTTCGTACGCCACGCCGCCGTAGATCGGCAGAACCCGGACGCCCCGGGTGCTGCCCGCCGCGGCGAGGTCACGGGCCACCTGGAGACCGAGCTCACGGGTGGGAACGACGATCAGGGCCTGGGGCTGGCCGTCGGCGCCCTCGGACGGAGCGAGGACGCGCTCCAGCATGGGCAGGCCGAAGCCGAGGGTCTTGCCGGTGCCGGTGGGGGCCTGGCCGATCAGGTCGGTGCCGCGCAGCGCGATGGGCAGCGCGTACTCCTGGATCGCGAACGCGTGGGTGATGCCGGCCTTGGCCAGGGCCTCGACGGTTTCGGCGCGGACGCCCAGCTCAGCGAAGGTGGGGCTGTCCGGGCGGACCGGTGCGCGTGTGGTGACGGGGACTAGAGCTTGCTCGTTGTCGGTCATGAAGTTTTACGGGTGCCCTCTCGTGGTGCGCCCGTCGGAAGTCTTTGGGCGCGGTCTCGTATAGGCGCGGGCCGCACGCTCGAAAGCGGGCCACACGCGGGCCGTCGACTCGACAGATCGACGGTTACGCAGGCCACTCTACCCGACCTGGTAGCAGACGCACCGAGAGAGAGTTACGGGAGGGAGCCCTGAGACCAGGGCACCCTCCCGTTACCAAGAAATCCCGTTCCGAGAAATTCAGCGGGTGGTGAAGCCGAAGGGGCGGTGCGACGCCTCGGCGATCTCCACGTAGGCCACCTTGGCGACCGGGATGATCACCTTGCGGCCCTTCTCGTCAGTAAGCGTCAGGACGCCGTCCTTGGCCAGAGCATCCGTCACGGCCTGCTCGACCTCCGCCGGGGTCTGAGCGCTCTCCAGCACAAGCTCGCGCGGCGACTGCTGCACGCCGATCTTGACCTCCACGGAGTCCCTCCTAAAAAGATCCGTCTACCCGATCGAAAGGCTATCCGATTTCGGGGGCCATACCGGCCGTTGAACCGCCCTGGAGCGGGAAGCTGGCGATCCCACGCCAGATCAGCGCAGCTACGAGCGCTTCGGCTTCAGCTTTGGGCGTACGACGTCCGTTGGCGAGCCAGAACTGTGCGGCCTGTCCGGCCGCCCCGGCGAGGCCCGAGGCGAGCAGCTCGGCCTGGTCCGGCCGCAGGCCGGTGTCCGAGATGATGGTGTCCGTCACAGCGGCGATACAGCCCTGCTCGACCCGTTCCACCCGCTGGCGGACCTGGGGGTCGTTGCGTAGGTCGGACTCGAAGACGAGCCGGAACGCCTCGCTCTCGTGGTCCATGAAGTCGAAGTACGCCCGGACGGCGCCCTTCACACGGTCCTTGTTGTCGGGAGACGCCAGCATGGCCCCGCGCACCTTGGCGATTATCGCGTCGCAGTGCGTGTCCAGCAGGGCCAGGTAGAGCTCCAGCTTGCCGGGGAAGTGTTGGTAGAGAACGGGCTTCGAGACGCCCGCCCGCTCCGCGATGTCATCCATCGCGGCGGCGTGATAGCCGTGCGCGACGAAGATCTGCTGCGCGGCGGCCAGCAACTGCTTGCGTCGCGCCGAACGGGGCAGGCGGGTGGGTCGTGCGGTCTGTGGCCCGCCGGACGCAGCGGTCATTTCTGTGAACCTCCAGGGGGGTCGGGTCCCCGCGGTTTGTCGTCTCGGATTGCCCGGATCGGCGCATGTCGCGGTCGTGCGGGCAATTGTCGCGACGCTGCAACTTATCGCCACTGCAACGACACGGTAGCCTCAGCGGGGGCGAGCGAGGAGCGCGCGGTGGATGAATCAGGGCATTCCGGAGACACGGGAGCCTCAGCGGGTGGCAACGGAGCCGACTCGCATGACCGCACAAGGATGAACGGCTGGGCCGACGACGACAGTTCGTGGCCCCATACGGGAGCGGCATTGGAGCAGGGAGTGGACACGCCACCATGGCGTCGCCCGTCTGACGGGCGCACCTTCGGACGGCAGCAGATCCCGGCGGAACGTCCCTTCGGGGCCGCGCCCGCGTCCGGGGTTCCCGCGCCGGCGGCGAGTTCCGAGATTCCCCCGTCCGGGTCCACCGATGAATGGTCCCCCGAGCGGAGCCGTCTCGCCGACATTCTGGGCCATCACCGTCGTCCGCCGACGGCTCCCGCGCCGAGCAGCGCGCCGCCTTTTCCGTACGAGGGTGACCTCGACGACGCCTACCAGCCCCGGGCCGCCGTGCCGCAGCCCCGGCCGGACTGGGTGCCCGAGCCGGTCCAGGGGCCGCCTCCGGTCGCGCCGGTCTCCGGCGAGCCCGGCCGCTCCCGGCACGCGCTGGTCACCGACACTCTGGCCCAGGGGCTCCCGCAGCTCGACGGGCCGGCCGGCTCGTTCGATCCGCCGGGGTTCTCCCGCCGGTCGTACGATCCGGTGGAAACACCGCCCTACGCCCCGCCCGGTGACGCCGACAACGACGGCGACCAGCGCGGGACACTCCCGCAGCGCGTCCCGGCCCAGCCGGACGTCCCGAGAGTTCCGGAGCCGCCCTCCGTGGAACCGTCGGCCGAAGCGCCCGCATTGGCCCGCATCGCGACGCACCTGCGCCGCGGCGATGTCGTACCCGCTCAGGAGCGCCAAGAGGGCTTCGACGTCCAGGACATCCTGGCCGCGGTCCGCGAGGTGCCCGGTGTCCGGGACGCCTCGCTGCGGGCCACTCCCGCCGGCGCGCACAGCCTCCGCCTCGACCTGTCCGACGGCGCCGACGCCGCCGAGGTGAGCCGCCAGGTGGCCCGACTGCTGCAGGAGCGGATGGGTCTGGACGCGGCGATGCCCGCCGACTCGCCGTTCCGGCCGTCCACCGCCCCCGTCGCCACGCCGCGCAGTACGCCGCTACTGCCCAGCCAGCCCACCCGGCCGGCCCGGGCCGCGGTGCCGGTCGCCCCGGTCTCCGCCAGTCCGGTGGCGCCGGTGTCGAGTCCGGCCCGCCCGGTGTCGAGTCCGGCCCGCCCGGTGTCGAGCCCGGCCCGCCCGGTGTCCTCGATGCCGTCGCCGGTCTCCGCGGCGCCGGTCTCCGCGATGCCGCAGCCGCCGCTGGAGAAGCGCCAGCCGGGCGTCAACGCCGGCGCCGCGCTGGTCCCGGCGGACGCCTCCAAGCCGCGGCCACTGGACCCGGGCGACAACCCGGGCCCCCGCGTGATCATCGAGAACGTGCACGTCAACACGTTCGGTGCGGACGCCACCGTCGAGGTACGGCTGCGGGCCGGCGGGCGCAGCGCCGCCGGTGTGGCCACCGGCCCGGCGGTGGACGGCTACCTGCTGCGCCTGTGCGCCACGGCCACCGCGGGTGCGGTCGACGAGTTGCTCTCCACCTCACAGCACGAGGACGGCCCGGCTCGATGCTTCGTCGAGCACGCGGCGTCGGTCTCGTTCGGGCAGATGCAGGTCGCCGTGGTGGTGCTGCTGCTGTCCTGCGGTGGCGGCTGGGTCGAGCAGCTGGCCGGTTCGGCGGTGGTCACAGGTGACGACCGGCACGCCATGGTGCGCGCCACACTGTCCGCTGTGAACCGTCGTCTCGAGGCACTCTTGGCCTGATGAAGGGCGCGATTCTGGCCGACGACAGTGCGCTGTTGCCGGAAGGGGAGGTTCCGCCGCCATGGCCCGCACGCCGGGTCACGGTCGGCGGGTCGATGATGCACGTCCGGGACACCCCGGCGCTGAGCGACACCGCGGAGCCCGCCGTCTACGTGCACGGCCTGGGCGGCTCCTCGCAGAATTTCACCGATCTGGCCGGCCTGCTCGCCGACCGGCTCGACGGCCAGGCCGTCGATCTGCCCGGGTTCGGCTACAGCGATCCGAGCCCGCGTTACTCGATCGCGGCGTTCGCGGCCACGCTCGTCGACTACCTGGAGCACTCCGGCCGCGGCCCGGTCCACCTGATCGGCAATTCGCTCGGCGGCTCGATCTCGGTGCGGGTGGCGGCGCTGCGCCCCGATCTGGTGCGCACCCTCACGCTGATCTCCCCGGCCATGCCGTTCCTCGATCCGCGCCGCACCGCGCAGGGCCCGGTCCTGCCGCTTCTCGCGATGCCCGGCGCCGAGCGCCTGATGGCCTGGGCGCTGACCCGGGTCACCGCGGAGGAGATGGCCGAGCAGGTGCTGGAGGCGTGTTTCGGCGACACCACCAAGGTCCATCCGCAGCGGCGGGCCGAGGCGATGGAGGAGATTCAGCTCCGCTACACGGTCGCCCACTACCCGAAGGCCTATCTCGGTACGTTGCGCGGCCTGGTCGGCAGCTTCCTGCGGGCCTACCTGCCAGGGGCCGACTCGCAGTGGCGCCTGGCCGCTCGGATCCAGGCGCC
The DNA here is from genome assembly GCF_033097365.1 of Actinoplanes sichuanensis. Taxonomy (NCBI): domain Bacteria; kingdom Bacillati; phylum Actinomycetota; class Actinomycetes; order Micromonosporales; family Micromonosporaceae; genus Actinoplanes; species Actinoplanes sichuanensis. The sequence continues at coordinate 8,933,577 of NZ_AP028461.1, read as the reverse complement.
GACGCTGGTCATCGGTGGTCTCAACGACAGGTTGATCGACCCTCGGGTGCCGGCCCAGGTGGCCCGCGTGATCCCGGACGGGCGGCTGCTCATCCTTCCCGGGGTCGGCCACGTCGCTCAGATGGAGGTCCCCCGTCTGGTGGCCCGGGCCGTGGTGGGCATGCTCGACGACGTGCACGGTGACGTCCGAGCGGCCTCGCCGGAGCGCTAGAGACGCTCGACCGGATGGATCGGTTGCGCGATGTAGTGAACCGCACAAGATCCTTTCGGGGTGGGAGCGGTGACCGGTTTCGTGCGAGTCTGGACCGCGATGACCACTCCCGCCGGCCCCGCCCCTGAGCCACGACCACTGTCCCCGGGAGACCGGTGGCGTCAGACCTGGCTGGTCATCCTGGCCGCGGCACTGGTGCTGCTCACCGTGGTCGCGGTCGGCCGTCCGTTCGACTCGCGGACCGATCCGCCCGGTCACGCGGCGGCCGCGGCGTCGCCCGCCCAGTCGCCGAGTCCGTCGCCGTCGCCGTCGGCGGTCGTCACCGACGAGGTGAAGGCGCCGACCTCGATCTTCCCGGCCGCCGGCCTGATGAAGCTGGACGGGCCGGTGCCGGTGAAGGGTTCCGGTCGGTTCGAGTATGCGAACGAGCGCGGTCCGGTCGCCGGGTCCGGTGGCCGACTGCGGCGGTTCAAGGTCGCCGTGGAGAAGGGCAGCGGGGAGGACGTCGCCGCGTTCGCCGCACAGGTGCGGGCGATCCTGGAGGACGAGCGGAGCTGGATCGGCTCCGGGTCGGTCCGGATGCAGATGGTGGCCGGGTCGGACCAGGCGGACTTCACCGTCTACCTGGCCACCCGGGACACGGCCGGCCGGATGTGCGAGGTGGGTGGCACGAACATCCGGATCGGCGGGGTGCCCTTCACGTCGTGCCGGGCGGTCGGCAAGGCGATCATCAACCTGGATCGCTGGCGGTTGTCGGCGCAGCCCTATCTGCGTGCGGGGACCGATCTCGCGGCCTACCGGCAGTATGTGATCAACCACGAGGTCGGGCACGAGCTCGGCCACCGGCACGAGGGCTGCCCGCAAGCGGGTGGTCGAGCCCCGGTGATGGTCCAGCAGACGCTGACCCTGCGTGGCTGTGTGCCCTGGTCCTGGCCGCGGAGCAACAACCGCGACCTGGCCGGACCCCGGCTCTGAGCCGTCCTCCGGGTACGGAAATCCGAAAGTCCTGTGACAGACGGTGAGTCGTGGCAGGCTGACGCTTGCTATGGCAAACGCGACAAATGGCCCCGTTGACCCGGACGCCGGCACCGACCGGCGTGGCCGGGCCGCGCGCTCCCGGGCCGAGGCGGAGCAGCCGCCCGCCGACGAGAAGCCGGCCCGGCGGCGCACCGTAGCCGCGTCCACGGCCACCACCCGGTCACCGCTCACCGCGCCGGCCGAGCCCGCCCGCAAGAGCATCCGACGGAGCCCCGCCACGGAGAGGCCGAGCACGGCTACGGAGAGGCCGAGCACTGGCACGGAGAGGCGGAGCACCGGCACGGAGACCGGCCGAAAATCCGGCGAGCCCCCGGTCAAGTCCACCTCGTCGCGGACCGCCACCGGTCGCGCTCCGGCCCGCAAGACGGCCACCGCGCCGATCGAGCCGCCACTGCCCGCGGAGGAGAAGCCACCGCGACGCCGGCGGGCCGCACCGTCGTCCGAGGCACAGCTGTCGGTGGAGCAGACACCGGCCCGCCGCAGGACCGCACCGTCGTCCGAGGCACAGCTGTCGGTGGAGCAGACACCGGCCCGCCGCAGGAGCACCCCGACACCGATCGAGCCGCCGCCGCCCGCGGAGGAGAAGCCGGCCCGCCGCCGGAGCACCGCGAAGGCCCGGCCGCAGTCGGAGCCCCCCACGCCCGCCCTGAGCGAGCCACAGAGCCACGCAGTGCCGCCACCGCTGACCCGGGGCATCCTGGAGCTCGCGGCGGAACGGGTGGCCGCCTCCCGCCCCCGTCCGGCCGAGCCCGAACCGCCCATTCCGGCGGACGACGACCCGATGGCCGCGCCCGGTGCGTACCTGAACCCGCGTGCCACCGCCCCGCGGCGGACCCGGGCCACCGCCCGCCGGACGGAGACCACCCCGTCGGCCGACAACGGCTGGCTCGGGGCGCCCGCGGAGCACGCCGTCCCGCACCGGGTGGAGTCCGAGCCGGATCCCGAGCCGCCCGCGGTGTTCCTGCCGGGTACGAGCCCCGACGAGCAGTACCCGCGAACCATGAACCGGGGCCTGCCGCCGAGTGTGCGCCTGCCCGCCGAGTTGCCGGACAACCTGTGGCCGCCGAAGTCGCTGCTGGAGCGCAACCTCGCCGAGAACATCCACGTCCCGGCGACGGTGCCACCACGGGTGGAGGACCCGTGGGAGGCCGAGGAGCCGGAGCCGCCGGAAGCGGTGGCCGACGAGCACCTCTACGTGGTGCCGCCGGATCGGAACCGGTCCACCGTCGAGATCCACCGACAGGTGGAGGCGGAACCCGAGTTCCTGCCGTCGGTGCTGGAGCACCCGGAGCCGGAGAACGAGTACGTGCCCGCGCACTCGCGGGCCGCCGGATCGGCACGGCACGCGGTGACCGAGACGGCCGCCGGCCGTCGGGTCCGTCGTCGCCGGAGGGCGGTGCTGGTGGCGTACCTCCTGCTGGTGATCTTGGTGTTGATCGTCGGTCATGAGCTGCGCGACGACGAGCGACCGCTCGCTCCGGGTAAGGAGGCCGCGCAACGCGCGGACGAGCCGGCGGGCGTCGGCCCGGCGGCCGGACCGGTGCCGCAGGCGACCGGGGACGTGCCGGCCAAGACCGATGCGGACGGCGGCGGCGAATCCGCCGGCAAGGGCAAGGCCGGAGAGTTCGGGTACGCCCAGGAGCGCGGCCCGATGCTCGGCGACGGCGGCCGGCTCTACCGGTTCCGGGTGGCGGTCGAGAAGAACGTCGACGACACGTCGCCCACCGGGTTCGCCGAGGCGATCGACGAGACTCTCGGCGACGAGCGGAGCTGGATCAACGACGGGCGCCTGCGGCTGCGGCGGGTGCCGAAGTCGAGTGACGCGGACTTCACCATCTACCTGGCCTCGGCGAAGACGTCGGAGAAGATGTGCGCGACGGGTGGGCTGGACACCGAGGGCTACACCTCGTGCCGGGTCCCCGGTCAGGTGATCATCAATGCCGACAGGTGGGCCGACGCGGTGCCGGAATACGACGGCAAGCTGGACACCTACCGCCGTTACACGATCAATCACGAGGTCGGGCACGAGCTCGGGCACGGGCACGAGGCCTGCCCCGGCGAGGGCGAGAAGGCCCCGGTGATGCAGCAGCAGACCTTCGGGTTGAAGGGCTGTACACCGAACGCGTGGCCCTATCTGGACGGCGAGCGTTACGCGGGTAAGCCGATAGCCTGAATTATTCCGCGATCCCGCATGTCGGGCCCGTGGCCAACGTCATGGATTCGCGCCTGCGAATCGAGCAACAATGGGCGGCGATCCTTACCACCGAACCCGGGGAGTGAATGTGGCTCTGCCCCCGCTCGTCGAGCCGGCCGCTGAGCTGAGCGTCGACGAGATCCGCCGCTATTCGCGTCACCTGATCATCCCCGATGTCGGGATGGACGGGCAGAAGCGGCTGAAGAACGCCAAGGTCCTCGCGGTCGGCGCGGGCGGCCTCGGCTCGCCGACGTTGCTCTACCTGGCCGCGGCCGGTGTGGGCACGCTCGGCATCATCGACTTCGACACGGTCGACGAGTCCAACCTCCAGCGCCAGATCATCCACGGCGTCTCCGATGTCGGCACGCCCAAGGCGGAGTCCGCGGCCCGGAGCATCGCCGAGGTGAACCCGCTGGTCAACGTGGTCATTCACAACACCGCGCTGGACCGGGACAACGTCAAGGAGATCTTCAGCCAGTACGACCTGATCGTCGACGGCACCGACAACTTCGCCACGCGGTACATGGTGAACGACGCCGCGGTGCTGCTCGGCAAGCCGTACGTCTGGGGCTCGATCTACCGTTTCGACGGCCAGGCATCGGTCTTCTGGGAGGAGCACGGTCCCTGCTACCGCTGCCTCTACCCGGAACCGCCGCCGCCCGGCATGGTCCCGAGCTGCGCCGAGGGCGGCGTCCTCGGTGTGCTCTGCGCGTCGATCGGGTCGATCCAGGTCAACGAGGCGATCAAGCTGATCACCGGCATCGGTGAGCCCCTGGTCGGGCGCCTGATGGTCTACGACGCCCTGGAGATGGAGTACCGCAAGATCAAGGTCCGGAAGGACCCGAACTGCGCGCTCTGCGGAGAGAACCCGACGGTCACCGACCTGCTCGAGGACTACGAGGACTTCTGCGGCGCGGTCTCCGAGGAGGCGCAGGAGGCGATCACCGGCTCCACGATCTCGGTCCGTGAGCTCAAGGACTGGCAGGACAGCGGCAAGGACATCTTCCTGGTCGACGTCCGTGAGCCGGCCGAGTGGGAGATCAACCGGATCCCCGGCGCGACCCTGATCCCGAAGGGCGAGATCCTCTCCGGTGCGGCGCTCGCCAAGTTCCCGCAGGACAAGCAGATCGTCCTGCACTGCAAGTCGGGCGTGCGCTCGGCCGAGGCCCTCGCCGCGCTCAAGTCGGCCGGGTTCAAGGACGCCGTGCACGTCCAGGGCGGCATCGTGGCGTGGGTCAACCTGATCGACCCGTCACTGCCGTCGTACTGACGGATCTCTGTCCGGGGGGTCACCATCGGGTGACTCCCCGGATGGAACAGGCCTGCGATTCACAGATCCGGCGCGTACCGTCGTCACTGTGATCGATATAGACGCCGCGATCGGCTATGTGGTCGCCCATGGTGATCCGGTGGAGCGGGCGCGGTTGTCCCACCTCAGGACGGGGCAGCCGGCGCCGTCGGAGGCCGTCGAGCGGATCGCCGAGGGCCAGATGGCCGCCGGTGGCTGGTCCGCCTCGGCCGAGGGCGGCATCCCCTCGATCGACGCGACCTGTTACCGCCTGGCCGAGCTCGACGGGATCGGCGCGCTGAACAGTCCGGTCGGGGTCCAGGCGTTGCAGTGGCTGGCCGCCGCGCAGCGCGGCGACGGCACCTGGCAGGAGCACGAGTCGCTGGCCGATGAGGCGCCGGCCTGGGCGCTGCCCGGTGATCCCGAGGCGACCCTCTACCAGACTTCGGTGGCCGGTTTCTGGCTGACCGCCGCGTCCGTCGAGATCGATCCCTATCAGACCCGGTCGCCGTGGAGCGAGGTGTTGCGGTCCGCCGCGGGCTGGGTGGTCACCCAGATCCGGCCGGACGGGACGTGGCCGTCCTTCCTGGCCGCCGGCTGGCACGCCGCCGTTCTCCTGCACCAGCAGCAGTTCTACTACGAGTCCGCGCGAGTGCAGCAGGTCCTCGGCGACCGGTTGCCGGACATGTCGCCGGCTGACGTGGCGTCGATGGCGACGGCGCTGCGCCGGGTCAATCTCGCTGACGACTGGCTGTTGCAGAGCGCCCGCAAGCGGCTGGCGGAGACCCAGCGTTCGGATGGCGGCTGGGACAGCAACGAGGGTCCGCTCTTCGATGTCAACACCACGCTGACCGCCCTGCGGGCCTTCCGCTGATAGCCGTTCGGATCACTCCGCACCGGCAATTCGGGCGATCCGGAAAAGTCTGGATTTGGTGGCAAACTGGTTGCAGGCCCGACGGGCCAGGGCGAGACAGGGATCCGCTGGGCGATAACGATGGTCGCTCCAGTCCGGCGGGGAGTCAGTAGCGAAACCGGCGCCTACGAAGACTTCTTCGAGGAGCCGCGATCATGCGCAAGTCCATCAAGCGTGCCGTCGTCATCGGAACCGCTCTCGCCGTCACCACCGGCGCGACCGCTGCCTACGCCGCCTGGGTCGCCCGGGGCACCGGCGAGGCGAAGGCCCAGGCGGTCACCGCGGCGCCGCTGACCACCGGCAGCGTGACCCTGGCGGCCGACCTCTACCCGGGCGCGACGGGCGACGCCAAGATCACGATCAACAACCCGAACTCGTACAAGGTGAAGGTCGCCGACATCATCGGCAGCACCGTCACCGCCAGCGGCGGCATCGGCGACTGCGCCGGCACCAACGTCGTCTTCGCGAACCAGACCGGCAAGGACATCGAGGTGCCGGCCAAGGGGAACGTGCAGGTCACCCTGACCAACGCCGTCTCGATGATCGCCGACGCCGAGAACGGCTGTCAGGGCGCCACCTTCACGGTCGCCGTTTCGCTCGTCGGCGCCAGCGCCGCCTGATTCAAGATCGAAGAGCCGGTGGGGGTACGCCCCACCGGCTCACCGGTGACCGCGGGAGAGGAGAGGCCGTGCGCAAACCACTGTCGATGGTGCTGTCCGTGGCCCTGCTGGTCACCGGCGCCGTGATCGCCTACCCGGCCGACGACGCGCTGGCGGTCGACGTCACGCTGGCGGCGCAGGGCGGCCCGACCGGTCTCGGGGTCTCCGGTACCGCGGTGACCGGCCTCTACCCCGGCAACAAGGGAAAGCTCACGGTCGTGGTGAAGAACCCGTACCGTTTCCCGGTCTCGATCACCGCGGTCTCCGCGAATCTCGTCGCCACCTCGCGTCCCGGCTGCAAGGCCACCTACGCGAACCTGACGATCGGCCGTTACGCCGGCCGACCCGCGCTGCCCGCCCGGATCGCTGCCGGCAAGCAGGTATCACTCGGCTACCTGCCGGTCTGGATGCCAGCCAAGACCGTGGCCGACGCCTGTCAGGGCGCGACGTTCACGCTCCGGCTCAACGCCACCGCCCGGAAGGCCGGCCGATGACCATCCGCTCCGCGCAAGCCGTCACCGGTGCCGGACTGGCCATCGGGGTTCTGTTGTGCTCACCGGGGGTCGCCCAGGCCGGCTGGGCCGTCGCCGGCAGTGGCACCGTCCCGGTCAAGGCCGGCCGGATGCCCGTGGTGAGCGGGGTCGGCACCCAGGTCGCCGGAGCGGCGGTCACCGTCGACTGGTCGGCGGCCACCGCCGCCACCGGTTATCAGGTGGTCCGATACAACGCCGGGACCAGCACCACAGCCGTCGTCGGTGCCGGGTGCGCAGGTGTCCGCACCACCACGACCTGCACCGAGACCGGTGTGCCGGACGGGGCCTGGGAGTACGCGGTCCGAGCCGTCCACGGCAACTGGTCCGGCACTCTCAGCGGCCGGGCCGCGGCCACCGTCGCGACCGCCGCCACCGTCACCACGACCTTCCCGGCGGACCGGGCCACCTACACCGCCGCGACCTGGACCGGATGCGCCACCGCCGGATTCTGCGGCACCAGCACCCCGGCGGCCGGACAAACCGTGACCAAGGTCGAATACAGCATCCAGGCCGGCACGAAGTTCTGGAACGGCAACAACTTCAACTCCGGCTCCGAGCGCTGGTTCACCGTCTCCGGGAACCTCGCGAGCTGGTCGGTCCCGTTCGCCATGGCGAACTTCCCGGTGGGGCCGAACCCCTACACCCTGCGGGTACGGGTCACCGACAGCTCCGGGCAGACGGCGACCAGCACCACGACTTTCACCGCCGGGCGGTGAACACGGCGGAACGGCTCAGCGGGTGTGCCCGTTGCCGGTGACCACGTACTTCGTGGAGGTCAGCTCGGGCAGACCCATCGGGCCGCGGGCGTGCAGTTTCTGCGTACTGATGCCGATCTCCGCGCCGAAACCGAACTCGCCACCGTCGGTGAACCGGGTCGACGCGTTCACCATCACGGCGGCCGCGTCCACCCCGGCCACGAACCGGCGGGTGGCACCCATCGACTCGCTGACGATCGCCTCGGTGTGGCCCGTCCCGTACCGCCGGATGTGGTCGAGCGCGTCATCCAGCCCGTCGACGACCGCGACCGTGATGTCCAGCGACAGGAACTCGGTGCCCCAGTCCTCCTCGGTGGCCGGCACCACGTCGTCGCTGTAACCGGCCACCCGCGCGTCGCCGTGCACGGTGACCCCGGCGTCGGCCAGTGACGACAGCACCAGCGGCAGGAACGTGTCGGCGATCTCGGCGTGCACCAGCAGCGACTCGGCCGCGTTGCACACCGAGGGCCGCTGCGCCTTCGAGTTGATCGTGATGGCCAGCGCCTTCTCCAGGTCGGCGGCCGCGTCGACGTAAACGTGGCAGTTGCCCACCCCGGTCTCGATCACCGGCACCGTCGACTGCTCGACCACGGTCTTGATCAGGTCGGCGCCGCCGCGCGGGATCAGCACGTCGACCAGGCCGCGGGCCCGCATCAGCTCCTTCACCGAGTCGCGGGTGGTCGCATCCAGCAGCTGGATCGTGTTCGCCGGGAGGCCCGCGTCGGCGACCGCCTTGCGGAGCACCGAGACGATCGCCGCGTTCGACGAGAAGGCCGAGCCGGAACCGCGCAGCAGTGCCGCGTTACCCGACTTGAGGCAGATGCCGGCGGCGTCGGCGGTCACATTCGGCCGGCCCTCGTAGATCATCCCGACCACCCCGAACGGCACCCGGATCTGCCGCAGCTCCAGGCCGTTGGCCAGGGTGGACCCGCGCACCACGTCACCGATCGGGTCGGGCAGGGCGGCGAGCTGGCGCAGGCCGTCGGCCATCGCGGCGACCCGCTCCGGAGTCAGCAGGAGCCTGTCGATCATCGACTCGGACGTGCCGTTCGCCCGGGCGGTCGCGACGTCGACGCCGTTGGCGTGCACGATGTCGTCGGTCCGCTCGACCAGGCGGTCGGCCATCAGCAGCAGGGCCGCGTCCTTCTCGGCGCGGGTGGCCGCGGCCAGATCGAACGACGCGATGCGGGCGGCCGCGGCCTGCTCCAGCACACTCATCAGGAAGCCTCTCTACAGCAGCACCAGGTCGTCGCGGTGGACGACCTCTCGTTCATATCCCGGCCCCAGTGCCGCGGCCAACTCGGGAGTGGACCGCCCGAGCAGCGCGGGCAGTTCGACCGCGTCGTAGTTGACCAGGCCGCGTGCCACCGGCGTACCGGATCCGGCATCGATCAGATCCACCGGATCGCCGGCGGCGAACGAACCGTCGACCGCGGTGATGCCGGCCGGCAGCAGCGATTTGCGTCGGGCCACGATCGCCGCGACCGCGCCCTCGTCGAGGTGCAGCCGACCGCGTGGCGCGGTCGCGTGGGCCAGCCAGAAGAGCCGCGCGGCCGGCCGATGGTCGGCCGCCTCGAAGAGGGTGCCGACCTCCTCGCCGGACAGCGCCGGCCCGGCCAGCGGGGCCGCGGTCAGCACCACCGGGATGCCGAAACCGGTCGCTATCCGGGCCGCCTCCACCTTCGTCACCATGCCGCCGGTGCCCACCCCGGACCGCCCGGCCGAGCCGATCGCGATCCCTTCGAGGTCGGTGTCGTCGCGAACCAGCGGGATCCGCCGGGACGTCGGGTCGGCCGGATTGCCGGTGTAGAGCGCGTCCACATCGGAGAGCAGAACCAGCAGATCGGCGTCGGCGAGCGCGGCGACCAGCGCGGCGAGCCGGTCGTTGTCACCGAACCGGATCTCCTCGGTGGCGACCGTGTCGTTCTCGTTGACGATCGGCAGGGCGCCCAGGTCGAGTAGTTTGCGCAGCGTCCGGTACGCGTTCCGATAGTGCGCCCGGCGTGTCACGTCGTCCACGGTGAGCAGCACCTGTCCGACCGTGAGCCCGTGACGGGCGAACCCGGCCGTATACCGCGCGATCAGCAGACCCTGACCGACCGAGGCGGCCGCCTGCTGGGTGGCCAGGTCACGTGGTCGCCGGCGCAGCTGGAGTGGAGCGAGCCCGGCGGCGATCGCGCCGCTGGACACCAGAACCACCTCACGCCCGCCAGTCGCCAGCGAGCCCAGCACGTCGACGAGGGCGTCGACCCGTTGCTCGTCGATGCCACCCGTCGCGGTGGTCAGCGAGGACGACCCCACTTTGACCACGATCCGGCGCGCACCGGTCACCACTTCCCGCACCTGGCCCATTGTGCTCGGCCGGGCCGCGTCGACAGTCCTCCGATCCCATATCGTGGCGGGTTGTGACACCGCAGGAGTACGTCGAAGAGGTCCTGGCGCTGGTGGAGAGCATCCCGGCAGGGCGGGTGATGTCGTACGGCGCGATCGCCGACGCGCTGGCCGACCGGTCCGGCCGCAACTCGCCCCGGCAGGTCGGCCGGATCATGGCGTTGCACGGCGGGGGCATCCCGTGGCACCGGGTGTGCAGCGGTGGCGGCCGGCTCCCCCCGGGTCACGAGGCCCGAGCGAAGGCGCTGCTCCTGGCCGAGGGCGTGCCGATGCGCGGCGACCGGGTGCTGATGGCGGACGCCGGCTGGACGCCCGTCATTCGATGAGCCCGGCCAGGTTCGCCGCGGCCCGTAACTGGTAGTCGAAGAAGCCCTTCCGGTCCTCTTCGATCGTGTTGTTGAGCTGGCCGAAGAGCTCGAAACTGATGGCACCGCAGATCTGGAAGAACGCCGCGATGGTGTCGGCGATGACACGGGCGCCGAGGTCCGGGAGGTAAGCGCTGGCGACACCCGCCAGTTCCTCCGCGAAACGGCCGGTGAGCGGCGGCCGGACGGTGATCTCGTGGGAGCGGTGCGCCTCGGCCAGCGTCGCGCCGAGCAGGAGCATGACCCGGGTCGCGGGCTCGACGGTGTCCCGGGGCGCCGAGTACCCGGGCACCGGGCTGCCGTAGATCAGCGCCCACTCGTGCGGGTTCGCCAAGGCCCACTCCCGTGCCGCGTGCCCGATCGCCAGCCACTTCTCCAATGGTGTCGCCTTGTCGGCGGCGGCCTGCTCGGCTGCGTCGCCGACCGCGCCGTACGCATCGATGATCAGTGCCGTGAGCAGTTCGTCCCGGCTGGCGAAGTATCGGTAGACCGCGGACGAGGCCATCCCGAGGTCCCGGGCGACAGCGCGAAGCGACAGGTTCGCCCCATCGGTGGCCAGGTGACGTTTCGCCACCGACTTGATCTCTTCGGTCATCTCGGCCCGGACCCGGGCTCGAAGGTTTGCGGCGCTCATGAGGCCAGTGTGCCACAACGAGAGCACTGCTCTTGTCTTTTCGGGGGATCGTGTGCGATCGTTGTTCTCAACAGAGAGCACTGCTCTCCAAAGTGAGCAAGGAGAACATCATGCACCTCGTCATCGGTTCCGGCCCGATCGGCTCCACCGTCGCCAACCTGCTCGCCGAGCGGGGCGAGCGGGTCCGCATCGTCACGCGCAGCGGCAGCGGCCCGCAGCATCCGCTGATCGAGCGGGCCGCCGCCGATGCGGCCGACGCCCGTCGTCTCACCGAGCTGGCCCAGGGCGCGGAGGTCGTCTACAACTGCGCGAACCCGAAGTACACCGAGTGGGCTGAGAAGTGGTTCCCGATGAACGACGCGATGATCGCCGCGGCCAAGTCGGCCGGCGCGGTCTATGCGATCACCGGCAATCTGTACGGCTACGGCCCCCAGCCCGGCGGCCTGATGACCGAGGACACCCCGCTCGCCGCGACCGGCCGCAAGGGTCGGATCCGGATCAAGATGTGGCAGGACGCTCTGGACAGCGGCGTGCGCACGATCGAGGCCCGCGCCTCCGACTACCTGGGCGCCGGAGCGGTGGGCGTCTTCTCCAGCGTGCTGCTGCCGGCCATGGCCAAGGGTCGCACCGCCTGGGGCCCGGCCGACGTGGACGCCCCGCACACCTTCTCCTACACCGGCGACATGGCCCGCACGCTGGTCGAGCTGGCCCGCGACGAGCGCGCGTGGGGTAGGGCCTGGCACGTCCCGTCCCCGCCGGCCGTCTCCATCCGCGAGCTCGCCACCCGGTACTGCGCCTTGACCGGCCAGCCGCCGCTGAAGGTGCGCAGCATGCCGCGCTTCGTGATGCGCACGGCCGGCGCGGTGATCCCGATGGCACGTGAGATGGCCGAAATGGATTACCAGTTCTACGCGCCGTTCGTCCTCGACTCGACACTGACCGAGCGCACCTTCGGCCTCACCGCCACCAGCCTCGACGTGCCCCTGCGCGAGACCGCGGCGGCCGCCTCGGCCACCGCCGCCCGCACGATGTGACCGGGGCCTACAGCAGCAGCCCCACGCCGCCGCGCCGTGGGTCGCCGGCCGCGCCGGTCCGGCCCACGGCGGTGACTCCGCCGAAGTAGTGGTTGATCTCCGGCCACTCGACGATCTGCCAGCCCTCGCCGGTCAGTTCAGCCAGCTCGGCGTCCGGGTATCCGGCCTCCACGTGCACGGTGTCCTCCACCGCGTGGAAGCGCGGCCGGGCGATCGCCTCCGGCACGCCGAGCCCGTCGACCAGCACCCCGAGCAGCGTGTCGACCAGGGCGGTCCGGATCCGGGACGCTCCGGCCGAGCCCGCCGCCACGGCGAGATCCCCATCCGGGCCGGTCACCACGAGCGGGCACATGTAGGACGACATCCGCTGCCCGGGCACCAGGTCCTCGGTGAGCAGCTCGCCCTCGCCGAGCATCGAGTTCAGGTTGATCCCCAGGCCCGGCAGCCACACCCCGGCGCCCAACCCGAGCGTCGTGGTGATCACGCAGGCGTTGCCGGCACCGTCCACCACCGAGACGTTCGTGGTGTCGCCGAGCCGCTGCCGGCCCCGGTTCACCAGAGCCGTCGCCACCCCCGGCGCGCGACTCGGCCGGGAGAGATCGGCGGGAAGCGCACCAATCGTGTCGACTGTCCGATTCAGATCGCGCCGGGCGTGTACCTGGTAGCCGGCCAGCGACGCGTGTTCCACGGGTACCGACTCGACCCGGTACGAGGCGAGGTCCGCCGGTCCGATGTTGCCGCCAGCTTCCCGTACCGTGTCGATGAGCAGTTTCCCGTACTCCCCGGTGTAGAAGACCTCCGGCCCGTCGGCGGCCAGGGCGTCCATCGCGGTCGCCAGCCCCGGGTGAAAGAGCAGCTCATCGCCCTGCAGCAGGCGCCCCCCGGGTTGGTAGAGAGCAGCCCCCTCGCCGTAGGCCAACGCCGGCGCGCACGACTCCAACGTCCGGGCGTGCGCATCAGGCAGCAGCACCCCGGTCCGGGCCAGCCCGGCCGCCGGTGCCACCACCTCCGGCCAGGGCAGCCGCCCCCAACGCCGGTGCACCTCACCGAGCCCGGCGGGCACCCCCGGCACCGCGACGCTGGCCCCGCCGATCGAATAGATCTGCGGCAGCCCACCGAAGAACACGTCCACCGCCACCATCGCCGACGCATCCCGGTCCCGGTCCAGACCCGGCACCGCGACGAAGAAGTCGAGGCAGGTGACCTCCCCGGAGCCCGCGTCGAAGAAGGTGGCGAACCCGCCGCCGCCGAGCCCCGTGTAGACCGTCTCGGCGACACAACAGGCCAGCACGGCGGCCACCGCCGCGTCGGCCGCGGTGCCGCCCGACTCGAGGATCCGCAGTCCGGCGCGGGCGGTCGCCGGATGACTGGCGGCGACGCCTGCCGCAACGCTTTTCATGCGGCCGAGCGTAGGCGGAGCGGGCCGATCTTGGTTACGATGCGCGTCGATGACGACCGGTGGTCCCTCTCCCGTGGTAACCCCGACGAGTGTCCTGCCGCGCGGTGTTTTGGCTGGATATGCGCTTGGGTCACTGGTCACTGGCGCCTTCGGTACGGTGCCCGGTTTGCTTCTTCTGCCTTATCTGACCGACACCCTGGGTGTCGCCGCCGGTGTGGCCGGATTACTGGTTCTCCTACCGAAGGCATGGGACGTCATCGTCAACCCGGTCGCCGGCCGGATCTCCGACCGCCGGGGTTCGCGCCGGCCGTTCCTGTTGGTTGCCGGGCTACTTCTCGGACTCCTCTTCGCCGCGATCTTCGTGGCCCCCTTCCCGAGCGGTGCCGCCTCCGGCGCGTACGTCGCGGTGGCCTTCCTGACCGCCGCCACCGCTTTCGCGTTCTTCCAGGTCCCCTACGTCGCGATGCCGGCCGAACTCACCGACGGCTATGCCGAGCGCACCCGCCTGATGACCTGGCGGGTCGCCGTCCTGGCCCTCGCCATCCTGGTCTCCGGCGCTCTCGCGCCGCTCGTCGTCGAACTCACCGGCGGCGGCCGGGAGGGACACCGATGGTCCGGCGCCTTCGTCGGCGCACTCATCGTCGTGGGCACGCTCGCCACCTTCTTCGGTACGCGCAAAGCCCAGTCCCGCCAAGCCGGCGAATCCGAGCCGAGCCTCCGGGCCCAACTCCGCGTGGCCAACGGCAACGCACCCTTCCGTGCCCTGCTGATCTGCTGGATCGTCCAGGCCGCGGGCATCGGCACCATGCTCGCCGGAGTCAAATACTTCGCCGACCATGTCCTCGTCCAGGAGTCCGGCGCGACCTTCCTGTTCGCCGCGTTCGTCGGCCCGGCCCTGCTGGTGATGCCGCTGTGGACCGCGGTCGGCCGCCGGCACGGCAAACTCCGCTCCCTGGCCGCCGCCTCGCTGCTCTTCGCCCTGGCCGCGCTCACGCTCGTGGCCGCCCCGTCGCTACCCGCGGTCGCCGTCTACCTGATCGTCGCCGTGGTCGGCGCCGGATATGCCGGCCAGCAGGTCTTCGCCATGGCGATGCTGCCGGACTGCATCGCCCACGACACCGAGCGCACCGGCCGTCGCCAGGCGGGCGTCTTCACCGGCCTGTGGACCGCGGGGGAGACCTTGGGTCTGGCTCTCGGGCCCGGTATCTACGCATTGATCCTCCAAATCTTCGGTTACGCCTCCTCGGCCACCGGCGAATCGGCAGCTCAGAGCGACAGCGCACGGCTCGGGGTACTGCTCGGTTTCACGGTCCTGCCGGCCGTCCTGGTCGGTGTCGCCGTGGTGCTGCTGCGACGCTACGACGATCGTCCCGACGCCGGCGGTGACCCTGTGGACAAGTCGGCGCTGTGGACAACCGACGGTTCGGCGCCCGAGAGGGGATAGCGTCTCCGGCATGACTGATGCGCTGCCGGAGAAGGGCGTCGCGGGCGAGCAGATCCTCGCCGAGCTGCGCGAGCTGCGGGCCGGTGACCTGCCGACGCACGGTGGCCGCCTGTTCGCGTATGTCTACGATCCGGCCCTCGACGGCCTGGACGATCTGGCCCGCGCCGCCCACGCCACGTCCGCGCACGTCAACGGCCTCGACCCGACCGCCTTCCCGTCCCTGCTGGCGATGGAGAATGCGTTGGTCGGCGCGGCCGCGAGGATCCTCGGCGGCGGTCCGGCGGCGGTCGGCAGCGTCACCAGCGGCGGCACCGAGTCCCTGATTCTGGCGGTCAAGGCGGCCCGCGACGCCCACCCGTCGATCCGTTCACCCCGGCTGCTCGTTCCGGCCAGTGCGCACGCGGCGTTCGCCAAGGCCGCCCACTACCTGCGCGTCGAGTTGGATGTCGTGCCGGTGCGCGACCTGCGGGCCGACCCGTCGGCGATGGCCGCGGCGGTCACCCCGGAGACGGTGCTCATCGCGGCGTCGGCCCCGAGCTATGCGCACGGCGTCGTCGACCCGATCCCGGAGATCGCCGCGATCGCCGCCGAGCGAGGGGTGCGGTTCCACGTGGATGCCTGCTTCGGTGGCTGGATCCTGCCGTACCTTCGCCACCTCGGCACCGACCTGCCCGGCTTCGACCTCTCCGTGCCCGGCGTCACCAGCCTCTCGGTCGACCTGCACAAATACGCCTACGCGCCGAAGGGTGTCTCGATCCTCCTGCACGCGACCGAGGAGTTGCGTCGCCCGCAGTATTTCGCGCACGCCGACTGGCCCGGCTACACCATGGTCAACCCGGTGATCTCGTCCACCCGCTCGGGCGGCCCGATCGCCGCCGCCTACGCCACGCTCCGGAGCATCGGCGACACCGGTTACCTGGACCTGGCCCGAAAAACCCGCGAGTCGGTCCAGATCCTGGCCGCCGCGGTCGAGGCCACCGAGGGGATCCGTCTATACGCCCCCGCCGAGACCAGCGTCGTCTGCCTGGCCTCCGACGGTGTCGACCTCTTCGTGCTGGCCGACGAACTGGCCGCCCGAGGCTGGCACACCCAGCCCCAGATGTCCCATGCCGGCCACCCGCCGACGATCCACCTGACGGTGACCGCGGCCGTGCATCCCACCGCCCCCACTTTCGCCCCCGACCTGGCCGCCGCCGTTGCCGCAGCTCAAGCTCGTGGCCCGATCGAGTTGCCGCCGCTGCCACCCCTGACTCCCGAGATGATCACGCCGGAGCTGATCGCCTCCCTGGCCGAGGGCCTGGGTCTGGGATCCGGCGACTTCACCCAGATGGCCACGGTGAACACGATCCTGAACGCGGCTCCGCCGCCTCTCCGCGAGGCGCTTCTGACCGGCTTCCTCAGCCTTCTCCAACGACCCGCTGACGTGACGCGATGACGCAATGATTGCGTTGTAAGGTTGACTTCATGCTTCACCCCACACCCGCCCTGACCTCAGTCGACGAAGAGGTGCTCGGCAGCCTGGAGGAGATGCGGCAGAACCTGCGGCATCAAGTGCAGGCCAACCCCGCCAAGTGGGTGATGGGCATGCGGAAGTTCCTGACCGCTGATGCGGTTGCCGCGTCGAACACCATCGAGGGCTTCCGCGTGTCCACGATCGACGTTCAGGACCTCATGGAGGGCGAGAAAGACGTCGACGTCTCCGATGAGAACCGGGAGGAGACGCTCGCCTACCAGCGGATGGTGACCTACATCCAGACGCTGCATGACGTCGCCGACTTCGAATACAGCAAGGGCTTGCTGAACGCTTTGCACTGGATGTTGCAGGGCCACCGATACACCCGTAACAAGGTCGCCGGCCAGTGGCGACGTGGCCCGGTCTACGTCACCGACTCGGAAAATGCAGAAGTCGCAGCCTATACAGCGCCGGAAGCCGCCGAAGTCCCCGGTTTGATGGCCGAGTTGGTGGACTGGCTCAATGGCGATCACACCGGTCATCCATTGGTTCGGGCGGCCATGGCTCACCTCCACCTGGTATCGATCCATCCCTGGCCGGACGGCAACGGCCGGATGTCGCGATCGTTGCAGACCCTGATGATCGCTCGGGAGGGAGTCCTGGCCCCCGAGTTCTCCTCAATCGAGGCGTGGTTGGGCCGGTCTCGGAACACCTGGGCCTACTACCAAGAACTCCAGCGTAAGGGTTCCCGCTATCGACCGGACCAGGACGTCTCAAGCTGGATTCGGTTCAATCTGACCGCTTATCACCAGCAGGCACAGGCGGTTCAGAATCGCGCGAGCCGCTCGGCCTCAGTGTGGGAGCTGCTTCTGCCGTTCGCCGAAGGTGAGGGACTGGAGGAGCGGATGGTCTCCGCCTTGCACGATGTCGCGGTGAGCCGACGGCTTCGGCGGGCTCACTATGAACAATCCGAGAGCTTGACGCTTCAGCAGGCGCAGCGCGACCTGAAGGCTCTTGCCGCCGCCGGGCTGCTGGAATCGGTCGGCCGCACGCGGGCCCGGTACTACGTCGAGGGGCCGAACTTTCCGGCTCGGGTGCTTGAGGTGGCTCGCACGCCCATGACGCTGAGCCAGCCGTACCCGGATGCGTTAGGTTGACCGGATGGCCGGTCTGCCAGGAGTGCTCGGGGAACCCATCCGGTTCGTGCTGAACTGGGGGCGCCGCTACTCCCTCTGGGTGTTCAATTTCGGGCTCGCGTGCTGTGCCATCGAGTTCATCGCGTCCAGCATGGCCCGGCATGACTTCATGCGGCTCGGGGTCATCCCGTTCGCGCACGGGCCCCGGCAGGCTGACCTCATGGTGGTGTCCGGCACGGTCACCGACAAGATGGCGCCGGCCATCAAGCGGCTCTACGACCAGATGCCCGAGCCGAAGTATGTGATCTCGTTCGGTTCCTGCTCGAACTGTGGTGGGCCCTACTGGGATTCGTACTCGGTCACCAAGGGCGTCGACCAGATCATTCCGGTGGACGTCTACGTGCCCGGATGCCCACCCCGGCCGGAGGCGCTGCTGCACGGCATCCTGCGGCTGCAGGAGAAGATCGCGGCCGAGCAGTCCGGCCCGGGCGGCGTGCACCGCCCCGACCCGCTGGCTCTGACCGCCCCGCTGGTGAAACCGCCGGCGAGGTGAACCCGCCCCGCTGGTGAAGCCGCCGGCGAGGTGAACCGGCGTGGCTAGCCGAGGATCTCCCGGGCACCCTGCCGGAGCAGGGACGCGGCGACCGACGTGCCCAGCACGACCGGATCGGTGGCCCACTCGTGGGCGTCCAGCACCGTCTTGCCGTCCAGGCTGATCACCCGGGCCCGCAGGCTCAGTCGCCCGTCCGGTTCGGTACGGGCGTAACCGCCGATCGGCGAGCTGCAACTCCCCTGGAGGATGTGCAGCATGGTGCGCTCGGCCTCGGTCTCCCGCCCGGTCCGGTGGTCGGCGAGCACCCCGGCGATCTCCAGTGCCGCCTCGTCGTCCTGCCGGCACTGCAGCACCAGCGTCCCGCTGCCGACGGCGGGCACGAACGTGTCCACGTCGATGATGTGTCCGATGCGTTCCGGCAGGCCGATCCGGTGCAGGCCGGCGACGGCGAGGAGCAGTACGTCGTAATCCCCGGCGTCGAGGCGTGCGAGCCGCGAGTTGGCATTACCGCGGATCGGCACGGCGGTGAGGTCCGGCCAGTGCAGGGCGAGCTGGGCGATCCGCCGGACCGCCGAGGTGCCGACCCGGGTGCCGGCGGGCAGTTCGTCGATCCGGCGCCCGACCGAGCCGCGCGAGCCGTCGCCCCCGACCGGGGCGACGAGACAGTCCCGCACGTCGTCGCGGGCCAGATAGGCGGCGAACACGGTGCCGGCCGGGGCGGGCCGGTCGCCCGGAACGTCCTTCACGCAGTGCACGGCGAGGTCGGCCCGCCCGTCGAGGAGCGCCTGATCGACCTCTTTGGTGAACGCGCCCTTGCCACCCAGCTCGGACAACGCTCCTTGCCACCGGTCGCCGCTGGTGCTGAGCGGGACGACCTCGACCGCCACGTCGGGCCGTCGGTCGGCGAGCATCCGCCGGACACGCTCGACCTGGGCGAGGGCCATGGGGGAGGAGCGGGTGCCGATACGCAGCAAGCGTGAAGCGGACATAGCGGAAAGGGTAACCGCCGGCCCCTCAGGGCTGAGTACCGTGACCCCTATGAGGGCCGACTTCATCATCGACGTACTGACCCGCGAGTTCGGCGAGCTGATGGCGCTCGACCCGGCCGCCTTCCGCCGTAAGTTCCGGAAGATGGCGGCCTCGCCGTTCGCCTTCTACCGGGGCAGCGCTTCGCTCTTCTACGCCGATCTGAGCGGCGATTTCCGCGACGACAGCTTCCTCGACGAGCGCACGAGCCGAGTGTGGATCCACGGTGACCTGCACGCGGAGAACTTCGGGACGTACATGAACTCGTCCGGCCGCCTGGTCTTCAACGTCAACGACTTCGATGAGGCGTACGTCGGGCCGTACAGCTGGGATCTGAAGAGATTTTCGGCGAGTATCGCGCTGATCGGGTATTCGAAGGCGCTCTCCGACGACAACATCACCGCGCTGGTGACCGAGTTCGCCCAGTCCTATCTGACCGAGTTGCGAGCGATCGCACGTGGCGGTGACGACGCGATCGGCTCGATCACGTTGGAGAACGCGACAGGTGTGCTGCGCCGGGTGCTCCAGGAGGCTCGGTTGAACACCCGGGTCGACCTGCTCAACGAGCAGACCACGATCGACGAGTACGAGCGCCGGTTCTCGATCGGTGACGGCGTCTACGACGTGGACGCGACCACCCACGCGGCGGTCCGGGAGGCGTTCGACCGTTATCTGGCCACCCTGCCGCAGGCGTCCCGGCCGGTGTCGCTGCACATCAAGGACATCAAGCTGCGCAAGGGCGTCGGCATCGGATCGGCCGGCCTGCCCTCCTACAACCTGCTGCTGGAGGGGCACACCGAGGCGCTGGAGAACGACGTCGTCATCTACATGAAGCAGGCGCAGGTCCCGGCCGTGGCCCGCTGGATCGACGACGATCGGGTCAGGGGCTACTTCAAACACCAGGGCCACCGTACGGCCGAGTCGCAGCGGGCCCTGCAGGCACACGCCGACCCGTGGCTCGGGTTCACCGAACTGAACGGCGTGGGGCAGTTGGTGGCGGAGGTCTCCCCGTACGCCGCAGACCTTGATTGGTCTGACGTGAACGAACCGGAGGAGCTCTCCGGGGTGATCGCCGACCTGGGCCGAGCGGTGGCCCGGATGCATTCGGTGGCCGATGACGAGTCCAGCCACGACCTGGTGGACTTCTCCACCGAGGAGGCGATCGTCGCGGCCGTCGACAAGGACGAGCCCGGTTTCCTCCAGCACCTGGTCGAGTTCGCGCACAAGTACGGTGACCAGGCCCGCGAGGACCACCAGGACTTCGTCGACGTCTTCCGCAACGGCCGCCTCCCCGGCCTGTGACGGCTATTCGCGGCTGACCAGCGACCAGGCGACGGTGCCCGTCGTGTCTGTCGTGTTCTCGTAGTCCTCCCAGATCGTCACGCCTGTCCCGATTGCACCGGAAACGGGCCACGAGTACCGCTGCGGCGCGGCCGTACACGGGATGGTCTGTGCCACCACCGGCGGTCCGGTGGGCTGAACGTTCTGGACGTCAGTCATGTCGGGCTGGGCGCCGAGTCGGAGCTCCAGCGTGTAGGTGCCCGCGCCGCGGCAGGCCATGACCAGGTCGTACGGCCCGTTTCCGTCGACTTCCGTCCAGCCGCTCGGGCCGAGTCCGTGACCGGGTTCGAAACTGGGCACCCCGCCACCGGCTCGCACCACGCGGCCGTCGTCGAGTTCGCCGCTCGGGCCGCCGACCAGGGATTCGATGTCGAGCCGTTTGTCGTCGGGGGCGAACTCCTCGTCGCCGGTGCCAAGTAGGGAGAACGCGAAACCGGATCGCCCGGCGCCCTTCGCATCCGTCAGCCGGACGGTCAGGCCGACGCCGATGGGGGTCATCAGTTCCGCGCGCACCGGTTCGGGCGACGATGTACAGAGCACCTTGATCGGCATGTCATGCGTCTTGAACCGATTGTGGTCGAGAGGTGAGCCGCCGGTGACCGTGAGGGTGATCTCGCCGGTGCCGGCGCACGCCGCGGTGAACTCGACCACCGGAGGGTAGATCTTCTTCGCCCACTGGTATCCGGCGACCACGGGCGAGGTGACCGTCACCATCGGGCGGCCGTCGGCGATCGCGTTCAACGCGGTGCGTTCCGGCCCGGTGAGTTGCGGCGCGGTGCGTTCCGGCCCGGTGGACGCGGACGCGGCCGGGGGAGCGGGGGTCAGCCGGGGCGCCGGTTCGCGGTGTCCGGCCACGACGGTGATGCCGCCGGCGATCGCCACGACCGCCGCCGCGGCGGACACGGCCGCGGTGGTGGCACGGCGCCTGCGCAAGGTACGTCGGGCCGCCGCGGCGCCGGGTGGCCGTATCGTCGGCACCGTCTCTTCACGCAGTTCGTCGAAGAGGTCCTTCAGCTGATCGGTGGTCACGACGCACCCCCGTGCGACTCGGAAGACTTGAGCCGGGCGGCGAGCGCGGCCCGCCCCCGGTGCAGGTGGGAGCGGACCGTCACCTCGGTGACGCGTTCCCGCAGGGCGATCTCGGCGACCGGCAGATCGGCCAGGTAATGCAGCACGATGGCTCGGCGCTGAGCCGGCGGCAGCGTTCCGAGCGCGGCGACCAGGGCGACCCGTTCCGGCCCGGGTCCTTCGGTCCGCGGTTCGTCCGGGCGCTGCCTGCGCAGGAAGTTGAGGGCGGTTCGGGCGCGACGCCACCGGCTGACGGCCAGATTCCAGGCGACCCGGCGGATCCAGGCGACCGGATCGTCGTACCTCGCTATGGTGTTCCACCTGGCCAGGGCGCGACAGAACGCCTCCTGGGCGACGTCCTGCGCCTCCTGCCGGTCGCCGAAGTACGCGTACAACTGCACGGCGAGGTCGGCGTACGCGGCGGCGTACACATCGTCGAAGCTGGGCGGATCGGCATCGGCCCGGATGGGTGTCTCCAGTGCGGATCTGGGGGTCACGGGGACTACACGCGGCCGCCCGGCGAAACGTTGCACCCCGGCCCCGGATCATAGGATGACTCGCATGACGCCCGAAGAGGTCGGTGAACGCCTGGTCCACCTGCTGGCGACCGACGATCCGGATAAGGGCACGGTCACGTCCGAGGTCTCCGGCGGTGGCCCCGGCCACGCCCGCGCGGTGGTCGACGTGCCTGTCGCCCGCTGGTGGTTCGCGGCCGAGGCGGCCCGTGACGCCGGTGCTCTGGGCTGCGACTTCTTCGACTGGCTCTCCGCGGTGGACGAGCTGGACGGCGGCTTCTCGGTGGTGGCGCACCTCTGGTCCACCCGCCGTCGGCACGGGGTGCTGTTGCGCACCCGGGTGTCGCGCGCGGATCCGGAGGTGGAGTCGCTGGTGGACCTCTACCCGGGTGCGGCCTGGCACGAGCGGGAGACGTTCGAGATGTTCGGCATCACCTTCGCCCGCCATCCCGACCTGCGCCCGCTGCTGCTGCCGCCGGAGTTCGAGGGCCACCCGCTGCGCAAGGAGTTCGTGCTGGCGGCCCGGGTGGCGAAACCGTGGCCGGGTGCCAAAGAGCCGGGCGAATCCGAGGGGGGTCCGGCCAAACGAGCCCCGATGCGCCCGCCAGGTGTCCCCGCGCCGAACGAGTGGGGCCCGCTCAAGGAGGAGAGGCAGTGATGGAACTCCTCATCCGGGTTCTCGCCGTGCTGGCCGGTTTCCTCGTGCTGCCGCTGGTCGTCGGTCAGGCCGAGCACAAGGTGATGGCGCACATGCAGGGCCGGGTCGGCCCGATGTATGCGGGCGCCTTCCACGGCTGGGCCCAGCTGATCGCGGACGGGGTGAAGTTCGTCCAGAAGGAGGACATCACCCCGCGTGACGCCGACCGGACGGTGTTCCGGCTGGCCCCGCTGGTGGCCCTGTTCCCGTACCTGGTGGTCGTGATGACCATCCCGATCGGCCCCGGCCTGGTGGCGCAGAGCCTGGACATCGGCCTGTTCCTGGTGCTCGCGGTGCTCGGCATCGGCGTGGTCGCGGTGCTGATGTCGGCGTGGGCGTCGGCCAACAAGTACAGCCTGCTCGGCGGTGTCCGGGGCGCCGCTCAGCTGCTGGGCTACGAGCTTCCGCTGGTCCTGGCCGCGGCGAGCGTCGCGATGGCGGCCGGCACGCTGAGCCTGCCCGGCATCGTCGAGGCGTGGCAGCCCTGGTGGCTGATCTGGCAGGCCCCGGCCGCCCTGGTCTTCTTCATCTCCGGTCTGGCCGAGATCCGCCGCCCACCCTTCGACATGCCGATCGCCGACTCGGAGCTGGTCTTCGGCTACATGACCGAGTACACCGGCTTGCGGTTCGCGTTCTTCCTGCTCGCCGAGTACGTCGGCATCGTCGTGATCGCGGCCTTGACCACGGTTCTGTTCCTGGGCGGCTGGCACGGGCCGATGGAGGACCAACTCGGCTGGCTGTGGACGTTCCTGAAGATCGGCGTCCTGTCCTTCGTGATCATCTGGCTGCGGGTCACGTACCCCCGCATGCGTGAGGACCAGCTACAACGCCTCTGCTGGCTGATCCTGGTCCCGGTCGCCCTGGCCCAACTGGTCCTCACGGTGGCCGTGAAGTCCCTTCTCTGAAACGCCGGGGCAAGGTCGCGCCGGAAGAGCCGAGCGGGCAGGATGGTCCCTTGTGAGTGACAACGGTGAGCGCATCGTGCCCGGCAAGGGCCTGCTCGACGGGCTCGCCGTAACTCTGAAGACCCTGACACGGCGATCCACCACCCAGCAGTACCCGGACGTGCAGCCTGACCTGCCGCCACGCTCCCGCGGCGTGATCGCGCTGTCCGAGGAGAACTGCACGGTCTGCATGCTCTGCGCGCGAGAGTGCCCCGACTGGTGCATCTACATCGACTCGCACAAGGAGGAGGTCGTCGTCCCGGGCGCCGCGCGCGCCCGCCAGCGCAATGTGCTGGACCGGTTCGACATCGACTTCTCCCTGTGCATGTACTGCGGGATCTGCATCGAGGTCTGCCCGTTCGACGCGCTGCACTGGACGCCCGAGTTCGAATACGCCGAGACCGACGTCCTCGACCTGCTGCACGACAAGAACCGGCTGGGCGAGTGGATGCGCACGGTGCCTCCGCCGCCCGCGCACGACGTCCTCGGTGAACCTTCCAAGGAGGAGGCCACCGCGGCGCGCAAGGCAGCCGGTCCGGGCGCGGCCACCGCCGCGAAGACCGCAAGACCGGCAGCGGTACGCGCCACACCCCGGACAACCGCACCCGCCGCCGCCCCGCCCGCGCCGGCCCGCCCGGCCGAACCACGACCCTCGGCGGAAGCACCCGCCCCAGAAGCGAAGGCGGAGGCACCAAAGCCGGATCCCCGACCGGAGGCGGATCAGTGACCGTCGCCGACGTGCTTCTGCTGGCGCTCGGCGCGGTCGCCGTAGGCGCGGGCTTCCTGGTGGTGACCAGCGCCCACCTGGTCCGCTCCGGCCTCTACCTGGTGGTCAGCCTGGGCGCGATGGCCGGCCTCTACCTGGTCCTGGGCGCCGAGCTGGTCGCCTGGGTCCAGATCCTGGTCTATGTGGGCGCCGTGGTGGTGCTCCTGCTGTTCGCCGTGATGCTGACCCGGGCTCCGATCGGCCCGTCCACCGACCTGGACCGGCCGGCGCTCCCGGCGGTCCTGATCGGGGGAGGCGCCGGACTGGGCCTGGCCGCCCTGTTCGCCGACGCCTTCCGCTGGGTCCACTACCCGGCCCCCGAGCCGGGCACCGCCGAGCGGGTCGGCGAGCAGATCTTCGGCGCCTGGGTGCTGCCGTTCGAGGTGCTCTCGATCCTGCTGCTGTCCGCCCTGGTCGGCGCGATCGTGCTGTCCCGCCCGGACATCGGCGCACGCACCCACATCGCCGCCGGGCAGCACGAGCGGGAGGCCTGATGCACGTCGTCATTCCGTACGTCGTCGGCGCCCTGCTGTTCGGCCTGGGCGTCTACGGCGTCCTGCGACGGCGCAACGCGATCCTGGTCCTGATGGCCGTCGAGTTGATGCTGAACGCGGTCAACCTGATCCTGATCACCGCCGACGTGTCGCTGCGCTCGGCATTGACCGGTGTGGCGATCGAGTCGTGGGCCCGCCCAGGTTCGGCCGCTCCGGGCACCGGCGGGGTGCTGGCCCTGTTCGTGATCGTGCTGGCCGCCGCCGAGGTGGGCGTGGGCCTGGCGATCATCCTGCAGTTCTACCGGATGCGTAAGGCGGTCGTGGTCGACGACGTACGGCTGGAAGCGGACGAGGAACGGGTGGCCGGGTGAGCATCGACGTCGCCGGGCCGCTGCTTCCGCTCGTACCCCTGCTGGTCGGTCTGCTCGGTCTGACCCTGCCGCCGGGCGACGGTGACCGGAACCGTCGGCGTCTCGCCGCAGCCTTCGGGGTATCCGGCGCCGCGGTGGCGCTGCTTCTCGCGTTTCGCCTGGTCCTGGAACCGGCCCAGCCGTCCGACGGTTGGGATGCCGGCCTGACGCTGGCGACGATCGGTGACCTGGAGGTCCGGTTCAGCACGTTCGTCGACGCCGCGGCCGCCTACGTGGCGCTGGCCGTCACGGTGGTCGCGCTGTTCGTGCAGATCTACTCGATCACCTACCTGCACGACGACCCCCGCTACGCGCCGTACGCGGCCCAGGTCAGCCTCTTCACCGGCGCGATGCTGCTGGTCGTCACCGGTAGCGACCTGATCCTGATGCTGATCGGCTGGGAGGTGATGGGCGCCTGCTCGTACCTGTTGATCGGCCATGATCGGCGGCTGCCGGAGGCGCCCGCCGCCGCGGTGAAGGCGTTCCTGGTCACCCGGGTCGGCGACATCGGTTTCCTGCTCGGCATCGCCGTCCTGGTCGCCGACGCGAAGAGCACCTACCTGCCGGACGTGCTCGCCCACGACTACTCGGCCGGCACGCTGACCGCCGCGCTGCTGTTGATCCTGGCCGGGGTGGCCGGCAAGAGCGCCCAGTTCCCGCTGCACACCTGGCTGCCCGACGCGATGGCCGGCCCCACTCCGATCTCGGCGCTGATCCACGCGGCCACGATGGTCGCGGCCGGCGTCTACGTGGTGTTCCGCCTGTACCCGCTCTACACGCAGTCCCCTGCTGCGCTCGCCACCCTCGCCGTGATGGCCGCGATCACGATCCTGATCGGCGCCCTGTCGGCGACCGTCCAGGATGACCTGAAACGGGTCCTGGCCTGGTCGACCGTCTCGCAGATCGGCTACATGACCGGCGCCCTGGCCGTCGGTTCACCGGCCGCCGCACTGTTCCACCTCCTCACCCACGCCGCGTTCAAGGCGCTGCTGTTCCTCGCGGCGGGCGCGGTGATCCACGCGGTCGGTACCAACCTGATGTCCCGGATGGGCGGCCTGCGCCCGCACATGCCGGTGACGTTCTGGTCGTTCGCGATCGGGCTGGGCGCGCTGGCCGGGCTGCCGCCGCTCTCCGGTTTCTGGTCGAAGGAGAACGTGTTGACCGCGGCCGCCCACGCCACCGAGGGCGGCGAGACCGCTCCGGCCTGGGCCGCCTGGCTGGTCTGGCTGGCCGCGCTGCTGTCGGTCGGGGTCACCGCCTGGTATGCGACCAGGTTGTTCCTGCGCGCGTTCTTCGGCCCGTCCCGGGCGTACGGCCCGTCCGGCCCGGCCTGGGAGGTCGGTTTCGACGACGGTCGCTACCAGGTCCCGGACCGTCCGCACGACCCGCCGGCCCCGATGCGTTGGCCGCTGATCCTGCTCGCCGTCCCGGCCGCCCTGCTCGGTCTGGCCGCGTTCGCCCCGGGGTTCCGGACCGCCCTCGAACTCGAAGACCCGCACCTGGGAGTGGCCGTCGCCCTGCCGATGCTGCTGCTCACCACCGGTGCCGGCACGGCCTGGTGGCTGTGGTGGGCGGTTCCCGGCACCGATCCGGCTCTCGTGTTCGGCCGGGCCCGGCCGTTCCTGGCCGCGGGTTTCCGCCTCGACGACGTCCAGCACCGGCTCGTGGTCCGCCCGGCCGAGGCGCTGGCCCGGTGGGCCACCATGGGCGACACCCGGATCGTCGACGCCGCCGTCACAGGCACCGGAACCGGCGCGACCCGGGCCGGTGACGCGCTCAAGGAGGCGCACCGGCTGCCGCTGCCGGCCGCCGCGGTCGCCGTCTGCGCCGCGGCCCTGCTGCTCGGCGCCATCGCCTGGTGGGGAGCCTGATGTACCGCGACTACATAGAGCCCGCCTGGTCCTGGCCGCAGGTCCTGCTGATCGCGCTGCTCGTGGTGCCCGCTCTGGGCGCGATCGTGGTGGCGCTGCTCCCGGCCACCCGGACCAGGCCCGCCGCCATCACCTTCGCCGCGGTCACGTTCGTGCTCTCGGTGCTGCCGGTTCTGGCCCGTCCGGCCGACGGCGGCTGGTTCGCCTACACGCCCACGGACCACACGCCGCTGGTGCCGTGGATCGACCTGGACCTACCGTGGGTGCCGGCCCTGGGGCTCGAGTTCCACCTCGGCGTCGACGGGGTGTCCTACCCGCTGATCGTGCTCACCGGGCTGCTCACGGTGCTCTGCTGCGCGTACACGCCGAAGAAGGGCCTGGCCGCGCTGCTGCTGATCCTCGAAGTGGGTGTGCTCGGCACCTTCCTGGCCCTCGACCTGATCCTGTTCTTCCTGTTCTTCGAGGTCGTGCTCCTGCCGATGTACGCGGTGATCGCCGGCTGGGGCGGCCCGAACCGCCGTGCCGCGGCCCGCAAATTCGTCCTCTATACCCTGGCCGGCTCGGTCCTGCTGCTGCTCGGTGTCCTGCTCGTGGTCACCGAGGCGGGCACCGGCGACCTGATCGAGCTCACCGGCTTCCCGCACCTCGACCGGACCACCCAGTGCGCGGCGTTCGCGCTGCTGGCGATTGCGTTCGCGGTGAAGGCCCCGCTCTGGCCGCTGCACACCTGGCTGCCCGACGCGCACACCGAGGCCCCGACGGTCGGCTCGGTGATCCTGGCCGGGGTGCTGTTGAAGATGGGCACCTACGGCCTGATCCGGGTCGGCCTGGGTGTCGCCCCCGACGGCGCCGCCTGGGCGTCCCCGGTGCTCGGCATCCTGGCCGTCATCGCGATCATCGCAGGTGCCCTGATCTGCCTGCGCCAGACCGAGCTGAAACGCCTGATCGCCTACTCCAGCGTGGGCCACATGGGTTTCGTGCTGCTCGGCATCGCCACCCTGTCGATCGCCGGCATCCAGGCCGCCCTGCTCGGCAACGTCGCGCACGGCCTGATCACCGGCCTGCTGTTCTTCCTGGCCGGAACGATCAAGGAACGGGCCGGTACCGGTTCCCTCAACCAGTTGAGCGGCCTGCGGGAGACCGCCCCGCGCCTGGCCGGCCTGTTCGGGTTCGCCGCGATCGCCTCGCTGGGGCTGCCCGGCCTGGCCGGTTTCTGGGGCGAGGCGTTCGCGGTGATCGCCGCCGTCGACCGGGGCGGCCCGCTCTGGCTGACCCTGGCCGCGATCGCCGCGATCGGCGGCGCCCTGACGGCCGCCTACTTCCTGCGTCTGCTGCGCCGCGTGACGCACGGTCCGGCCACCCCGGAGGTACGGTTGGTGGCCCCCGCCATCAGCGGCACCGAGTGGCTGGCCTGGTCTCCGCTGATCCTCCTGACCCTGGCCGTCGGCGTCGCCCCCGCCCTGGTCTTGTCCGGCACCGAACTTCCGCTGACCACCCTGCTGGGAATCCGCCCATGAGAAGCCAGGCCGTCGACCACATCGCGTTGCTGCCGCTCTACCTGGCCGCTGGGACCGCGGTCCTGGCCCTGCTGGCCGACCTGTTCACCGGCCGTCGACCGGTGATCATCGGCGTGACGGTCCTCGGCGCGCTCGCCACCGCAGCCGGCGCGCTCTCGGTGGGCCGGTGGGATCCGACGTTCTGCGCCACCGGCGGCTGTTCCTGGGTGCCGACCTGGCCGGCCGCCGTGACCGCGGCCCTCTTCGGTGTCCTGACCGCCGGAGTCCTGGCCCTGTCGGTGCCCACGCTCCGGATCGGCGCCGCTCCCGCCGGCGAGTATTGTTTCCTGCTCGCGTGTTCGATGACCGGTGGCGTGACCGTCGCCTACGCGGGTGACCTGCTGACCCTGATCGTCGGCCTGGAGACCCTGACCATCCCGCTGTACGTGCTGGTCGGCCTCCGCCGCTATGCCCCGATCGAGCGCCCGGATCTTCGGCCGGCCGCGGCCTCGCTGACGTTCTTCGTGGTCAGCGTCGTCTCGACGGCGATCGCTCTCCTCGGAATCGCCCTGAACTACGCCGCCACCGGCACCGTCCACCTGGCCCTGCTCGGCCCGGCCGCCACCCCGTTCGCCGCGTTGGCCGGGGTCGGCGCCGCGCTCCTGGTGATCGGCCTGGCCTTCAAGGTCGCCGCGGTTCCGCTGCACGCCTGGGCCCCGGCCACCTACGACGGCGCCCCGGTGCCGATCGCCGCCTACCTCTCCACCGCCTCGAAGCTGGGCGGCGTCCTGGCCCTGGCCGCCGTGGTGGCCCACCTGGACACCGGCGCGGTGATGTCGGCCCTGGCCGTCCTGACGATGACGGTCGGCAATCTGGTGGCACTGCGGCAGACCCGGATGGTCCGCCTGCTCGCCTGGTCGTCGGTGGCCCAGGCCGGCTACATCCTGGCGGCGTTGGCGATGGGCGCCCCGGGTGTTCCGGCCGCCCTGGCCTACGCCGTCTTCTTCGTGGTCCTGGAGCTGATCGCCTTCGGTGTGGTGGTGGCGCTACGCCCGCCGACGACCCTGATCCCCACCGCCGAGCAGGCCGAGGCCGACGGCGGTACGTTGGCGGACTTCCGCGGTGCCGCCCGTCGTCACCCATGGCTGGGCGCGGTGTTCGTACTGGCGATGGCCGGTCTCGCCGGCCTACCCCCGGGCTTGGCGGGCTTGTTCGCAAAGGTCTCGGTGGTCGAAGCCCTGGTGGCGGAGGGCTGGATCTGGCTGGCCGCGGTGGTGGTCATCAACGCGGTGGTGGCCCTTGCCTACTACGTGCGGGTGGCCGCGTTGCTCTACACGGTCCCCGACCACCCCGGTATCCACGTGGCGGATCCGGGCCTGATCTACGACGCCACCCATCCCCGCCACCGGGTGGACGTCCCGGTGGCCGCCGCATTGACCGCTGCCACCGCGCTGGCGGTCTTCCTGGGCTTCGCCCCCCAGCTGCTACTGAACGCCCTCACCTGATTTTACGGGGGCGACGACGGAACGGTTTCGTCCTACAATCCACGCGTGTCCATGATTCGTACACAGTGGCTGCTCCGTAGCGGCCTGGCCGTACTCACCACCGCCTCGGCCATTCTCCTGGCCTCACCCGCCCAGGCCGCGAGCACCGGCGCCGCCACGGCGAACGCCGACCAGGTGACCTTCGTCGCCGCCGCCAACCAGGCGAACAGCGTCAACATCACCCGCAGCGGACGTACCGTCACCTTCGACGACCGGGTCGCCATCCGCGCCGGCAAGGGCTGTAAAGCCGTCAAGGGTGACAAGACCAAGGTCCGCTGCACCACCACCAAGAACCCCGCCTGGATCCGGGTCTCCCTCGGCAACGGCCACGACGCCGTGGTCAACCGCACCGATGTCCGGATGGCCGTGTGGGCCGGCACCGGCGACGACCGCATCTGGGGCGGTACCGGCGCCGACATCCTGTGGGGCCAGGCCGGCAACGACCGCATCGCGGGTGGCAAGGGCAACGACACCATCGGCGACATCATGGGCGACACCGACAGCAGTACCGGTAACGACCTGATCTGGGGACAGGACGGCAACGACTCGATCAACGGCGGTTCCGGCAACGACGGCATCGACGGCGGCGCCGGCGACGACTACATGTTCGGCGGGCCGGGCGGCGACACCGTCTACGGACGCGACGGCCACGACACCGTCATGGGCCACGACTGGGCCAGCGGTGGCGTCGACACCGTCGATCACCTCTACGGTGGCAACGGCAACGACAGCATGGCCGGATTCACCGGTGACGACACCCTGGACGCCGGCAACGGCGACGACATGGTGTACGGCGGTGACGGTGCCGACAAGATCTACGGCGGTCCGGGCGCGGACGAGGTGAGCGGCGGCCTCGGCAACGACCGGGTCGACGGCGGCCCCGGCGGGGACGAGTTCCGTGAGTGGGACTACCGGCGTGGCTGGTCCGACTCCGACACCCTGATCGGCAGCGGCGGTGACTGGGTGACCTACCGCGAGCGCACCCTGCCGGTCACCGCCGACGCGGACGGGGTGACCGGGGACGACGGTCAGTCCGGTGAGCGCGACACGATCACCGCCGGCTTCGTCGGCTTCACCGGCGGCAAGGGCGCCGACCACCTCTACGCCTCGGCGCAGGGTTCCATGTTGGAGGGCGGAGCCGGTGACGACGTCCTCATGGGCTCACCCGCGACCGACCACATCTCCGGTGGACCGGGTCGTGACCAGATCGACGGCAAGGCCGGCGACGACATCCTGCTCGGCGACAACGTCGAATCCACGGTCGAGCCGATCGCCATCGCCGCCGACGTGATCATCGGTGGCGACGGCCGGGACCGTGTCGAGTTCACCACCTACGACCGCCCGATCACCATCGACCTGGACGGTGCGCAGGGCGACGACGGTGCGGCCGGCGAGGGCGACACGCTCGGCGCGGACATCGAGGACGTCTGGGGCACGCCGTTCGCGGACCAGATCACCGGGACCGACGCGGACAACGAGATCAAGGGCTACGGCGGCGGCGACAAGATCTACGGCCTGGGCGGTGACGACCGCCTCGACGGTGTGGGTGGCGCCGCCTTCCTCTACGGCGGCCCCGGCGACGACATCCTGTGGGGGCACGCCGGGTCGGGCCCGTCGGTCTACATGGACGGCGGACCGGACCGCGACCGCTGCCTGCTCGGCTCCACCGAGCCGGCTCCGGACATCTACCTCAACTGCGAAGAGGTCTTCTGACGGCCTTCAGCGAAGTCACAGCGCGCACACGGATGAACACGTAGGAAACCGATGTTCCTTGGAATGCGGGTCACGAGCCCGCATTCCGAAGGAGTCGAAGTTGTCCAGCCATCACAACGGCCTCAAGACGGCCGCCCTCCTGGGTCTGCTCACCGGCCTCATCCTGGCCGTGGGGTTCTGGCTCGGCGGCAGCACCGGCCTGGTGCTCGCCGTGTTCGTCTCGCTGGTGGCCAACGCTGTCAGCTACTTCTATTCCGACCGGATCGCGTTGCGGGCGATGGGCGCCCGCCCGGTGACCGAGGCGGAGCTGCCGGGGCTCTATGCGATCGTCCGTGAGCTCGCCGACACTGCGGGTCAGCCGATGCCGAGGCTCTACGTCTCGCCGACGATGCAGCCGAACGCGTTCGCGACCGGCCGTGATCCGCAGCACGCCGCGGTGGCGGTGACCACCGGCATCCTGAACCTGCTGGAGCCGCGCGAGATGCGGGCGGTGATCGGTCACGAGCTGTCGCACGTCTACAACCGCGACATCCTCATCTCCAGCGTCGCCGCGGGCCTGGCCGGCATCGTCACGATGCTCGCGAACCTGGCGTTCTTCCTGCCGTTCGGCGGTGACGACGAGGACAGCCCGAACCCGGCGGGCCTGCTGTTGATGATGATTCTCGGCCCGCTGGCCGCGTCGATCATCCAGCTGGCGATCTCCCGTAACCGCGAGTTCCAGGCGGACGCCTCCGGCGCCACGCTTACCGGCGACCCGCTCGCCCTGGCCAGTGCCCTGGAGAAGATCCATTACGGTACGGCCCGCGTACCCCTGCCGGCCGACGGCCGCCTGGCGAGCGCCGCCCACCTGATGATCGCCAACCCGTTCGCCGGTGGCGGGCTGGCCGCCCTGTTCAGCACGCACCCGCCGATGCAGGAGCGGGTCCGCCGCCTGCACGAGCAGGCGGCCCTGACCCGGCACCGGTGAGACGCTGCCCATAAACCGGATGAGCCTCCGGCACGCCGAGGTTAGCCTCGAAGAGCGTTTCGCTCGTTACCGATCTTGGCAGCCGGAGGCTCTCTGTGACCGCATTGCGTCAGTACCTTGGCGTGTGGCAACTGCCGGGAGCGAAGGTTCTGCTGGGCATCGGCATCCTGGCCCGGCTGGGCATCGGCATGACCCCGCTGGCGCTGCTCCTGCTGGTGGAGCAGACCACCGGGCGGTACGCGGCGGCCGGTCTGGCCGGCGGCGTCTATGCCCTGGCCGGTGCGGCGCTGAGCCCGGTCGCGGGCCGGTTGGCCGACCGGATCGGCGCCGGCCCGATCCTGCTGGCGACCGCGATTCTGCACCCGTTGGCCCTGGCCGGCCTGCTGCTGGCGAGCCGAGGTGGCGCGGACAACCTGGAGTGGATCTTCATGGCGTCGGCGGCGGCCGGTGCCACCTACCCGCCGTCGACAGCCGCGATCCGTCGCGCGTGGACGGACATGACCGCCCCCGGCACCGGCCGGCTCGAGCTGCGGTCGGCCGCGATCGCCGCCGAGACCTCCCTGTTCGAGCTGGTGTTCGTGCTCGGCCCGATGCTTGTCGCGGCGTTCCTGGTGGCCACCGCCGACCCGGCCGCCGCACTGATCTGCGCCGGTGTGGTGACGCTGGTCGGCACGGCGTGGGTGGCCCGGCTGCCGGTGATGCGGCATCGCGGCACCCATGATCCGGAGACCGCGGCGAAGGGCCTGGGCCCGCTGCGGACGAGGGGGTTCCCGGCGTTGCTGCTGTGTGTCACCGCCCTCGGCACGGCGTTCGGCGCGGCCGGTGTGATCGTTCCGGCCTACGCGGCCCAGCACGGTGGCGGCGAAGCCCTCGGCGGCGTGCTGCTGGGTGTCTGGGGGATCGGCAGCACGATCGGCGGCATCTGGTTCGGCACGCGCCGCCCGGCGATGGCCCTGTCCCGGCAGTTCGCGTGGCTGCTGGGTGCGGTGTCGGCGAGTTTCCTGGTGCTCGCGTTCATGCCGAGCCCGATCTGGCTGGGTGCCGCTCTCGTGCTGGGTGGCGCCACCATCGCGCCCGCACTGACCGTGGAGAACAGTCTGGTCGGCCGGATCTCCCCGGCCGGCATGCTGAACGAGGCGTACACCTGGATGGTCACCGTCTCGGTCAGCGGCAGCGCGGCCGGCGGTGCCCTGGCCGGTGTGATCGTCGACCAGCCGGGCGGTCTGCCCTGGTCGTTCGTGTTCGCGTCGGCGGTTCTGCTGCTGGCCACCGGGGTCGCCGCGATCCCGGAGGGCTCGATGGCCCGGGCCGACCGGCATGCCGGGGAGCGGCTGGCCACGGAGCTCGTCTGAGGGGCCGTCGCGATAGCCTGACGGGAAGAGCGTGACGAGGGGGCGGCGATGTCCAAAGAGGTCGAAAACCTGCGCGCGGCGGACACCGACCGCCAGCAGATCGCCGACCGGCTGAAGTTCGCGCTCGACGAGGGCCGTCTGTCGTTGCATGAGTATGACGAGCGCATCGGTCTGGCGTACGCCGCACGCACCCACGCCGAGTTGCTCGTCCTCGTGAAGGACCTCCCTCGTCCCGGATCGCGCGCCGGTCGGACCCGTCGTCTGCCGACCGCCCTGATCGTTCTCTGGACGATCTTCGGCGCCCTGGCGGCGGTGAACGTCGTGGTTTATGCCCTGGTCACCGTCTCTAACGGCGGCGGCATCTACCCGTGGCCGATCTGGCTGCTGGTGCCCGGTGTCGCGCTCGGCGCGGTGACCGTGGGCGTGCAGGCGATCCGCTCTCCGAACCGGAAAGATTGAGCCCCGCATGACCGCACCGAAACGCGTTCCGTTGTCCGTGCTCGACCTGGCCACCGTTCGCGAGGGCCACACCAGCGCCGATGCGCTGCGCGGCACCCTGGAGATCGCGGCGGCCGCCGACCAGTTGGGCTTCTCCCGGTTCTGGGTGGCCGAGCACCACAACATGCCGGCGGTCGCGTCGACGTCACCGCCGGTGCTGATCGGCGCGGTCGCGGCGCACACCCGTGACATCCGGGTCGGTTCCGGCGGCGTGATGCTGCCCAACCACATGCCCTTCGTGGTGGCCGAGCAGTTCGCCCTGCTGGAGGCGCTCTACCCGGGTCGTGTCGACCTGGGCATCGGCCGGGCGCCGGGCACCGACCAGGCGACCGCGGCCGCGTTGCGCGGCGTTTCGCCCTATCTGACGGTCGAGCAGTTCCCCGACCATCTGAAGACGCTGCTGGGCCTGCTCGGCGACGAGCGGGTGCCCACCGACCGGCTGTCCGCCACTCCGGCCGCCGAGTCGTTTCCCGAGGTCTGGATCCTCGGCTCGTCCACCTACGGTGCGCAGATCGCGGCCGCGCTGGGGCTGCCGTTCTGTTTCGCGTACCACTTCTCGGCGACCTCCGATGTGGATGGCGCGCTGCGGCTGTACCGGGACGGTTACCAGCCGTCACCACGGTTCCCGTTGCCGTGGGTGATGGTCAGTGCCTCGGTGTTGGCCGCCGAGACGACCGAGGAGGCCCACTACCTGGCCGGTCCGAGCCGGGTGATGGCGCTCAGTCTGCGTACCGGCCGCCTCGGCCCGATGGTCTCCCCGGAGACGGCCGCCCAGCGGCAGCTGTCCGACATGGACCGCGCGGTGCTGGAGTCGCTGCCCGGCACCCAGTTCGCCGGTACCGCCGACGAGGTGGTGGCCGCCCTGACGGATCTCGCCGACCGCACCGGCGCGGACGAGCTGATCCTGGCGGGCGCGGTCTTCGACCCGGCCACCCGCATCGACAGCCTGGCCCGCATCGCGAAAGCATGGACCCGATGACCTGGCACATCACCTCCGACGTCTCGGCTTTCGCCGAGTACGCCGGTCCTTTCCTGCGTTCGTCGCCGGTCCGGCACACGGTTCTGCTCACGGTCACCGCCTCCCTGCTTTCCAAGGGCCCACATGTGTACGGGGAAAGCGATCCGATTCTGGGCTGGTGGACCGACGACCGTACCGATGAGGTGTCCGGTGCCCTGCTGCAGACCCCGCCCTATCCGCTCACGTTGACCGAAGTGCCACCCGAGGCCGTTCCGGAGGCCGTCGCAGCCCTTTCGTCGCACCGACCCGCCGCCGTCAACATGCTGGTCCGTGACATCCCGGCGTTCACTGCGGCCTGGACCGCACAGCACGGTGGCACAGTTCACACCGGCCTGCAGACGCGCCTGTTCGAGCTGGCCGAGCTCACTCCGCCCGACCCGCTCCCACCGGGCGCGGCCCGCCTGGCCACGCCGGCCGACCGAGCGTTGTTGATCGACTGGTTCCGGAGCTTCCACGAGTACATCGGCGAGAAGCCGAACGATGTGGAGGCCTCGGTCGACGACCGGATGAGCCACGGCGGCGTAGCCCTCTGGGAGACGGACGGCGCACCCGTGTCGATGGCCGTCTACACCAGGCCGGAGGCCGGCATGGTCCGCGTCCAGTACGTCTGGACCCCACCCGAGCATCGCCGGCAGGGTTTCGCCGGCGCCGCGACGACCGCCGCGACCCGAAATGCGTTGGACGCCGGAGCGACGGACGTGGTCCTCTTCACCGACCTGGCGAACCCGACAAGCAACGCCCTGTACCCCCGGCTGGGCTACCGGCCGATCGAAGACCGAGCGGTGGTGGAGTTCTCCCGATGACCCTCTCTCCCGGTGTGGGCCGGCTGGTCTCGCTGAACGTCGGCGGCGCCGAGCCGAACCCGGCCAAGGACTCCGGCATGACCACGGGCATCGGCAAGCGCCCGGTCGACCACCCGCTGACGGTCCGCCGCCCCGGCCCGAAGACCACCGGCCTGCACAGCGGCGTGGTCGGCGACTTCATCGGCGACACCAAGCATCACGGCGGCGACGACCAGGCGGTGTACGCGTACTCACTGGAGGACTACGCCTGGTGGTCCGCCGAGCTCGGCCGAGAGCTGGCCCCCGGCCTGTTCGGCGAGAACCTGACCACCGAGGGCCTGGACCTCTACAACGCGCTGATCGGCGAACGCTGGCAGGTCGGTGACGAGGTGCTCCTGGAAACCACCTTCGGCCGCATCCCGTGCTCCACATTCCAGCACCGGATGGCCGAGCCGCGCTGGATCAAGCGTTTCGCAGCCGCCAACCGCACCGGCGCCTACCTGCGAATCGTCCGGGAGGGCACGATCACCCCCGGCGCCCGCATCGAGGTCGTGTCGCGCCCGGCACACGATTTGACGATCGCCGAGGCCTTCGACATCTACATGCACAACCCCCAGCATCTGTCCCGCCTGCTGGTGGCCGAGGCCTTACCGCCCCAGCTACGCACCGACATCGAGAAGCGCCTGGCCGACACCCCGTCCTGATGCTCCGGGGCGAAAGTCGCACAATGATCGTCTCCCTCGGAGGTCCTGTCCGGACCGATGGGTAGCAGAGCCGGCGGCACAGGCCTTCACACCTGTGCCGCCGGCGCTATTCCGGGAGGCCGGCAACCCATCGATCTGTTTCGCGGTTCGCCGCGAGCAGCGCGGTACCGAATTCCTCCGCCAGATGCTCCAGCCGGCCGGGCTCCTCGCACACGATGCCCGCTCATTCGGCAGGGATGCCGGACTCCGGGGACAGGGCGGCGGCGATTTCGCCCATCGATGTCACCACGACGTCGGCGGCGGCGAGGGCGTCGATCTTTCCGGCCTTACCGGCATAGCCGATCGAGGCGACCCCGGCGGCGTGAGCGGCTCGGATGTCGGAGGCGGAATCCCCGACGAGCACGCAGGACCGCGGATCGGCCCGGAGGGCACGCACGGCGTCAAGAACGGGTCCGGGAGCAGGCTTCATCAATTCGGGTTGCCCATACGCCCGGCCGACGATCACCGCGACAGAGCTGAAAAGACTATGAGCTTTGAGATACGCCGTGATCGCCACGGCCGAGTTGTTACTCACCACGGCGACGGGTAATCCACGGTCAGACGCGCCGAGGATCACCCGATGCCCGTACGGAGTCGGCGCGGCAACACCGACAGCGTGCAGTTCGGCGGCACACAGCGCGTCCTCGACCTCGATGAGCAGGTCTTGGGAGCACTTCTCACCGACCCATCGGAGGACAGCGAGAGGGTCGTGCATGTCCGGGGGCACGACCACACCCTTGCCGTTGAGCAGCGAGACGAGCTCACCCGCGACGCGAGGCGCCGGATACCCGGCGAAGACCGAGCAGACCGGCCCGTCGAAGTCCAGGAGCAGCGGCCCCGCACCCACCAGACCGAGCAGGCCCGACCGGCTCACAAGCCCCACCCACGCGCGACGACCGATCTGAGCACCTTCTCCTCCGGCCTGCCGGCTGGTCCGGAGACCACCGGATTTTGCCGAACTCCCAGGTCACAAACGAGAACGGCCCCGGGCAGCGTTTCCGCTGCCACCGGGGCCGTTATCAACGCCTGTGGCGGGTAGAGGATTCGAACCTCTGTAGCTTTCGCGACGGATTTACAGTCCGCCTTCTCCACGCTCTCTACCTGGTCAAATACCCTTGACTGGCTGGTTGCCGACACGTGTTCGACAGGAGTCGGGCGAGAAGAATCCGGTAAGGCGTCCGGAAGCAACAACATGGGGTGTGTCTGTTTTAGCAGTACACGCCACGGGCAGGTTAGATGTACTCAGGGCTTACAGCGTCTCGACGCTCGGTAGTCGACGATGGTTCAATGAGTCCATGCCGACCGTGCTAGTTCCGATCACTGGCTCGGTGCTGGCCTGGGCCATAGGCGAGGCGGGGCTCAGCAACGCTGAGGTGGCGAGCCAACTCGGCGTGAGCCAAAGCCAGATTGCTGACTGGATCGCGGGCACGGCGCATCCGAGCAAGACGAAGTTCGACCAGCTTCGAAAGCTGCTCGACCGGCCTGAGTCGGTCTTCTTCCTCGCGAGTCCGCCGCCGTCGTCCTCCAGCGCGACGCGATTTCGAAGTCATGCGAGCCGGACTGGGCCGCACACCCCTACTCCCGAAGACCTTAAAGCGATCAAGCTTGCTCAGAATCTCCAACGTGTCATGCGGTGGCTGGGGGAGGACCGCAGGGTCCTAGAAATTCCGCGTGCATCGATTGGCGACCCGCCTGAGGCCGTCGCTGAGGAAGCTCGGGCGTGGTTAGGCTGGTCGACTCGGGAGCAGATAAAGGCGAAGGACCACGAGGTAGCCAAACTCCTTAGGGCCCGGATCGAGCAGCGAGGAATCATCGCGCTCAACTTGACCTTAAGTGACGGCGGATTTCGTGGATTCTCGCTGCCGGATTCGATTGCTCCGGTGATCGCTATCAATACGCGAGATGACATTAGGGCGCGATCATTTTCCTACATTCATGAGTGTGGTCACCTCATGCTTGGCATCGAGTCAATTTGTGACGCCTCGCCGGCAAGTGGAACGGACACGTGGTGCGACAACGTAGCTGCGGCTTTTCTCATGCCGCGCCCAGTTCTCGCGGACTATATGCTTCGGAAGTTTCACGTACAGGAAGTTGATTCTCTCGAAGAGGTCCGTTGGGCGGCGAATCAGCTCAACGTTAGTTACCGCGCAATGGCTCGACGTTTTGAGTCGCTTGGCATGGGAGTGCCAGGTCTCTATGGCAAAATCAATAAGCTAATTTCCAATCAGTCCAGAGGCGGCGGCGTCGGGGGCCCGCCTCAGACGCGAGCCAGGCGAAAGTTGCAGCGGTATGGTGCCGGTTTTGTCGGGCGCCTTATGGCGGCTGAGGAAGAAGGTGAACTAGAGAACGCTGATCTGGTTGACCTCCTCAACCTGTCGAGAGCCGAGTTGAAGGAATTGCGGGGGCTACTCAATGAGGGTGCCGAGTAATGGCGGGCCGAGTCTATCTGCCCGACGACCGCGCCATGTTCGCCCTGATCGACGGATTTCCGCAGCGGCGTCAGGTGGCCTTCTGTAAAGCCATGACGCAATTAGTTCGCGCGAAGGAGTTCCGTTTCCCGCCGGAGGTGGCTGTCGATGTAGAGCGCCGCGCTGATCCTGAGACGGACACTCAGTTGCTTATCTGGCTTGAGGCGGTTCAGGGCAGCATGAGCTGTTCTGTCGCTTACGGATACAAGCGGAAGGCTCAGGGGTGGGCTCAAGCGAACGGCTATGCTGACGGTTTGGATTTCGTCGTCGAGGGCCGCGACGGAACGTGCATCGTTGCTGTCGTGGGCTACGTGCTTGAGCTTCAAGATGCTGGCGTCGAATGCTCAGTAATCACGAACGACCACCGCCCGCGCCCAGGGCGCGCACCCCTCGGCGAAGTCTGCAAAAAACTTACGATTCCGACCATCAGTCCAGCCGACTTCATCTCCAATGTTCTTCGGCCCATGACTATGCCGCCGCCAATTCCGCCTACAACGCGAGTGCGCTAGGGCGGACTCGCCCTTTAGACTTGTTCGATGTCACGAAATGGTGGCTTCAAATAGTGGCTTAGTGTTGGCGGCTTGCTAGTGGTTCCTGCGATAGTCATTCTGATCAAAATCTCACAGAATAGAAGTAGTGCGCGTGAAGGATCTGCCAGGGCAACTCCTCCGGCGAAGTCGACAACCGGGTACAGGGCTCCTTCGTGATGTTGCTTTAGCAGATTTCCGGTGGGATCGCCGCGAATATACCTGCCGCTTGCTCGATTGCCGTCCTTGTCCAATTCGTGCAATAGGGTGACGCCGTAGGTGAAGTCCTCGGAGTCGGCAGTGGGGTCTAGGAGGTTGCGAGGTCCGGCGATAAATCCTGGGTCGAGAACGCAGGTAAGATCCGGCCTGACCGAGATATCTAAGTCTTGGAGGTTACGCGCCACCGCCTGGGGGGATGACGCAGCATCGTATGCGAAGAGAACGAATGCTGGACGGTGAGTTCCGCCGATCGGGGCTAAGTCGTTTATGGACGATCGTTTCTTTCCGGCGTCGTTGATGCCGTCGACGGTAAGTCGGCTCTTGACCTCTATTGCTAGCTGTATCTCCTCAATGGGATGGAGTAGCTGATTCGTCTGCGCGAGGATGGTGGGGGAGTCTATTCGATCATAAAGCAGCAGGTCCATCTGCTTCGAATACTTACCGGCTGAGTCGAATAGTAGGCCGGTCCCTACCCCCAGCCGGCCTGGAAGCAGCCGCTCAAGGATTCTTGCTAAGGCAAGTTCATTTTCCCTCCCGCGCTCGCCTTGATGTGCTATCAGTCGGTTGAAAACCTCAACTTCGGCATGTAACCGATGGAGCGCGCCTGCCCAGTACTGGT
Organism: Actinoplanes sichuanensis; assembly: GCF_033097365.1. NCBI lineage: Bacteria > Bacillati > Actinomycetota > Actinomycetes > Micromonosporales > Micromonosporaceae > Actinoplanes > Actinoplanes sichuanensis. The sequence continues at coordinate 8,892,499 of NZ_AP028461.1, read as the reverse complement.
CTATGATTCCCACTTGGTCCCCTAAGTCGTAATCATCAATGTAGGGCTCGAAAACGTGCTGTGACCAGGCATTCCATTCCACTGACTCACGTTGCCTGACGCTGCCTTACACCGCCAGGTGTCGCGGATGTGTCCCCGTCTCCTCCCGCGCGCCGGGGATGTCCCGGCTCTCAACCCGGCCGGCCGATGGCCAGTAGATGAGAGCTAGCCGCAAGCAGTTCGGGGTAGGGCTCGGCCATCCGAGCCGCCGTCAGGGCGGACTCAAAAAGTCCCTCACTGGGCTCGGTGCCCGACTGTTCTACCGCCTTGAGAAGCGACCATGCAGGTCCCTCGATCCCGATCACGGTCACGTCCACAAGGCCGGCGTCGCGCATTTCATCAGCAAGCTCAGTGGCGCGATGAAAGTAGGCAAGCGTGAAGCCCCGGACCCCGTCATGGACAGACGTGCTGAGGATCGCGGAGATAGACGCCTGCAATCGCGCGGAATGTAAGTGCGCAAGAGCGGCATGCTCGAACAGTGAGGCGTACCGGTTAATCGCCGCAGCTGCGACAAGGCCACCGGGACGCACCACCCGCCGGGCCTCGCGGAGTGCTTGAATCCGATCGGCTTGATCAGGGAGGTGGTAAAGCGGACCCAGGAGTTGCACAACGTCGTAGCTCGCGTCAGCCGCCTCCAGCGAGCGAGCGTCGCCCAGCGACGCAGAACAGACCGTTGCGGCTTGTTCGACATGTCGGGCAACTGGATCGATCAAATCGACGTGGTATCCGTCGGCAACCAGCCATCGGGCATGCACGCCCGTCCCTCCCCCGACATCCAGCACTTTGGCTGGCGTCGACGGCAGGAATCGCCGGAGAATCTCCTGCGTTCGAAGCAGCTCAAGTCGGCCGTCTGCGGACATGCTCAGTCGGAGGCTTTCATCGATGATCCGCGTGTAGAACCGCTCGATCTCCGGCGCTAGCTCTGGGTTCGCCATCGCAACAGGCTATCCTGTGTACCGGTGGACCAGTCCAACATCACTATCGATCGGGGCACAGCTACCGGAAAGAGGGTCCATGGCGCTGTTGAAGTACGAGGAGATCGCAGAGTCTTTGCGGTCTCGGATTGCAGCCGGGGAGTTCGCGCCCGGTGAGACCATCCCCTCTGGGCGTGACCTGGCCGAACAGTGGTCCGTCGCGCGAGCCACCGTCGTCAAGGCGATGGATGTCCTCCGAGCCGACGGCGTGGTGGAGGCTAAGCAGGGGACGGGTTTCATCGTCACCGAGACACCTGTCGCACGCCCTTCGGGCGGTCGCAGAGCCGGATCGACGCGTGTAACAGGCGGCATGCCGTTCCTGCGCATTGGTGTGCCCGACTGGAGTGCTCCGCCGGCGCACATAGCCTCAGCGCTCGGTCTTGCGGCCGGGGTAGAGGCCCTGCGCCGCGTGCGTGTGCTGCAGATGCCTGATGGCACCCCTCACAGCTACGTGCAAGCCTGGTTCCCGCCCGACGTGGCCGAGCCGTCGCCCCGATTGGCTCAAACCGCTCCGATCGCGGAAGGCACCACTCGGTACGTGAGTCGGCAGACCGGCCGATTCCCCGTTGAAGGCGTGGACGTAACCACGGTGCGACTTGCAACGGCGGAGGAAGCAACCCACCTCGCGCTGCCGGAACCTGTCGCCGTAGCCGTGGTCCGACACACGGCGTTCGACAAGGATGGGCGACCGCTGGTCTGCGAAGAAGGCGTCACGCCGGGGTCGCTGTTCGAGCAGGTGGACACCTACTCGATGTAACGCAAGACTCGCCGATCAAGCTGGACCAGTCCACTGGTCCAGCTTTTTTATTGCTCCTGTAGGCGCATCTAGCAGGGAAAACGCTTGGCCGCATCACTCTCTTAAGCCGCAAGACACTTGACTGGACCGGTCCACCGGTCCAGTCTTTGTTTGTACCCGCTAGCTCGGTTAGCCGAGCAAGGCGGGATCGCCGGTCGGGCTCCGACACGGCGGAGGTGGCCTCGGCTACACCGTTCGTGATCGTCCCGCCGCGCACACGTTCTCTGAGAACTCCATAGAGCCGCTGGGTCGCACCTCCCCAGGGACGGAATCCCGAAAAGGTCGCCGCGCATGGGCGCTGGTCACCCATGCACCTTCTTCGTCATCTTCGCTGGTCAGCGCCGCGTCGGCCGCTCGTGTCGGTGTCGCGCTGACCCTTCCTATGGAGGAACATCCCGTGAGCGATCACGACTTCTACGCCGAGCCGACCGCCGCCGACCTGGCCGCGATCGAGTTCGAGGCGCCGCTGATCAACGCCCAGTTGGTCTGGCTGGACGCCGAGATCACGCTGTTGAGCGCGGCCGAGCGCGGTCGGGTCAGTGAACTGGACGTGCGCCGAGTGCGCCGCGCTGAGCGCGCGGTGATCCGCGAGACGTTCGCCCACGTGGCCCGGCTGACCCGCTCGCCGAGCCCGCGCCGCGCGGCCTGATGGGCCGTATCCGGGCCGCGTTCTACGACCCGACCGGCGACCGGTACGGCATCCCCACCTTTTGGTGGTGGGGTGCTCCGGCCGGTTACGCCACCCGCCGTCAACTGCGCGAACGCGGTCTCTGCCCCGGTGGTCAGCCGATCGCCGCTCAGATCATGTGGCGCGGCGTCGGTGGCGTCCGTGCCGCTTACCTGTACCGGCTCGACCTGGCCCGGCCGAAGCGCACCGCGACGCCGGCCGTCCGCGCGGCGCTCGACAAGGCGATGACGGCCCGCCGCACCTGCTCGACCTGCCGCACCGTCCGGCCCTACTGCATCCCGCGCTCGCTCGGCGAATGCCTTGAGTGTGCGTGACCTGCCCTTATCCCTGCTCCGAGAGGAACAGCCGATGACCGCCACGACCGCCCCGAGCGCCTACCCGCGCACTGTCGACGAACTGATCCCGCACGCTCGCGACCTGGCCAACCGGCTCGGCACGCTGCCGAGCCGCAACCAACTCATGAAGGCGTTCAAGGTCGGTGGACCGAAGGCAAACGCCCTGCTCGCGGCCCTCACCCAGTCCCCGGCCGCCCCGGTCGAGCCCGAGCCGGTCGAGCCGCCCCCGGCGGACGACACCCCGGAGGTCGAGCTTGAGCCCATCGCCGCCGAGCCGGTCGCCGAGCCCGCGGTGACCCCGGCGCCGCCGGTGCTGCCGTCGATCCACCCGGCCGACGAGATGGCGTGGGTTGGCATCACCCGGCCGCCCGCCGAGCCGGTCGAGCCGCCGGCGCCCGAGCCGACCCTGGTCGAGCCGGTCGCCGAGCCCGAGCCGAAGCGGCGCCGGCCGGTCGTGTGGCCGGTGCTGATCCTGTGTCTGCCCGCGTTCGTCGCGATCTGGGGCGGCTGGGTGGAGATGGGACGGCTGACCGGCTTCGGCATGGTCACGCTGCTTCCCGGGATCTCCGACTTCCAGATCAACACGGCGATCACGCTGCCGATCGGCATGGAAACCCTCGCCGCGTATGCGCTGTACGTGTGGCTGTCCGGCATGGTCACCGGCTCGGCGCTGCGGTTCGCGAAGTGGTGCGCGCTGACGTCGCTGACGCTCGGAGCGCTCGGGCAGATCGCCTATCACCTGATGGCCGCGTGGGGCTGGACGTCGGCTCCGTGGCCGATCACCGCCGCCGTGGCGTGCATCCCGGTCGCCGTGCTCGGCATGGGCGCCGCGCTGGCGCACCTGATGCATAAGTCCCGCTGATTTCGCCCGACGGCACGGCCCCAGGCCTGCAAGCACGTGCCGTGCCGTCGGCCTCCCATCCAGTCACCAGACCTTCAGGAGGTCACCAGTATGGCAAGCAACGTCATGGGTGCCGGGAACCGGCCGTACGTGGGCCGCACCGCCGCCGAGATCAAGGCCGATCAGGACCGGGCTCGCGCCGAGGACGCGGCCCGCGCCCGTACCGGCTCGGCCGCCGGCCGCGACCGCCGCTCGATCGGTAAGGGCGGTGGCCGCTGATGTCGGACAAGTGGATCAACGCCCAGCACGCCGAGGTTCAGGAACGCAACCGCCGCCAGCGCGAGGAGCAGATGCGCGAGGCTCAGCGCCTCGCCGACGAGCGCCGCGCCAAGCAGGGTCGGTGATCGCCGATGCCTCGCACCGGTGAGACCGCGATCGAGTACGCCCGCCGGGTCGCCGCCCGGCACGCTGGTGACCTGTTCATCGTGCGCCGGATGACGCTGACCACGGCGATCATCGCTCGGGCGCACGAGATCGGGATGCCCCGGGATCGGTGGCTGCCGGTCCTCGACGCCGCTCAGCGCCGCGCCCACCGGGAGTGGTCGCGGTGAGCGCCGCGACGTTCGCCGCCGTGTTCATCGCCCTGTGGGTTGCCCACCAGGTCGCCGATCACTGGGTCCAGACCCAGCATCAGGCCGACTGCAAGGGCGCCCCCGGGTGGACCGGCCGCATCGCGTGCGCCGCTCACGTGATCACGTACACCGCGACGGCGCTGGTGGCGGTGGCCGGTATGGCGGTCTCGCTCGGGCTCGCGCTGAGCCCGTGGCGGGTCGCCGCCGGGCTCGCCGTCTCGGCGATCACGCACTACGTCGCCGACCGGCGCACGCCGCTCAAGCGGCTCGCCGCGCTGTGCGGTGCCGACCGGTTCTACGCGCTCGGCGCTCCCCGGCCCGGCCGCGACGACAACCCGACGTTGGGCGGCGCCTACGCCCTCGATCAGTCCTTCCACTACGCGTGGCTGTTCGTGGCCGCGCTGATCATCGCCTGACCGGAAGGGGTCCGCTGATGGCCTCCCACGATCTGTCCACCGGAACGGCGGCCGAGCCTGCCGTCTACCCGATGCCCGCGCCGGGCGACGACGCCCGGTTCACGGTGGGCCTGACGATCGATGTCGGAAAGGTGCTCACCGAGCACGGCTACCCGCCGATCCGGTCCGGCGCCGACTACGTGCGTCTCCAGTCCGCACTGTTCGACTTCCTCTACACCTTGACCCCGTCCGGATCGGCGCTGCTCACACCCGTCGCAGACCCGGGCACGCCCGACCGGCTTCCGGCGGTGGCGTGATGGCGTCGGTCCTCGATCAGGCGACCGCGAACGTGCGGCGCCGCAGGCGCCGGGCGCTACAGCGGTGGCTGGAGCGGCACCCGACGGCCCGGGTCGCGGCCCGGGGCGGCCGGTGGGCCTGGCGACGCCGGGACCGGGTCGCCGCCGCCGCGCGGTGGACCGGCCGGGGCTTCAAGGCGACCGAGGCGAACGCGATCGACTGCGGCTACTGCGGCCGGTCGGTGCCGGTCGCCGACGCCGAGCGGCACATCGAGCGGCACAACCGCGCCGCCGAGCGCGACGCGAACCGTACGGACCCCCGGCAGCCTGCCACCCGGCGCAAGCCGTCACCCCGGCCGCGCCCGGCCACCGACCCGGCGCCGGCCCGACCGGCGCCGCGCCCTACCGCTTCGACCGGAAGGACCGCCACTGTGGCAACCCAGGAAACGATCGCGCTCTCCCGCGCCGCGCGCACGATCGGCGAGATGGACCCGCGTACCGCGTGGGACCTCGACGCCGAGCTGGCCGGGATGGCGACCGCCATGCTCACTTTGGCCGAGAACGTTGGTCAGTGGGTCGAGCGCCTCGACGTGATGCGCGTCGACCCCCGGGTGACCGGGCCGACCGCCGACGCCATCGCCCAGTTCGCCGAGGCGTCCGGCACGTTCTCCCGCTCCCGGCTCGTCTTCCGGCGCCTGTACGCCGCTCAGTTCGAGGCGGCCGAGACCAACGTCCGGCAGATCCGCCGTGACGACTTCTGGAACCAGCAAGCCGCCTGACACACCGCTGCTCAACCCCCGTCCGGGGCCGGTCACCGCCGCTGGTGACCGGCCCCGGCTCGTCTTCCCGCACCGCTCGTCTGTCTGGAAAGGACACCCGCTGTGAAGCGCCGCAAGTCGCAAGACCTGTACGTCGGGCTCGGTCCGACCACGCACCGGCACCCGGTGCTGCACGCGCTCGGCGCGGCGGCGTACCGGTGGCGGTGGCAGCTCACCCCGCTCTACGTCGCCCTCCCTCTGCCGATCGTCGGGTGGGGCCTGGCCCTGATGTGGGCTCACCTGGCCGGCGGCTGGTTCATCGGCGTGTACGCCGTCGCGCTGGCATGCCTGGTGGCGTGGCTGCTGATCGGCATGCACCGCCTCTACGACCGGATCTACACCAGTGCCGTCGCCCTGGTGGCGCTGGCCTGGCTGTTCGCCCTGGCCGTGCACCCCGGCACCGGCTACCTGTACGGGCTGTGGGCGCTCGGCTGGCCGCTGGTCGGTCTCGGCTGGTGGTGCGGCCCGACACTGCGGTCGGCCGCCGCGCTGGACCGCATGCGCAAGCGCTGGGACTCGGTCGCTGAGCTGGCCGGGATCGCCGGCGCGAAGCTCACCGGCGTCAAGACCACCGCCGTCGGCCGGGTGCTGTCGGTCGTGCTGCCCGGCAACAACACCGCCAAGGACGTCAACCGCGACCGCATCGAGTCCGGCTACCAGTACCGGCGCGGCTCGGTGACGGTCGTGCCGGACAAGACCAACGCGCGCCGCGTGAGCCTGCACATCGTCGACCGCGACCCGTGGGAGTCCGGCCGCACCATCGCCCACCCAGCCATCGCCAACCTGCCCCAACCCGAGACGACCCGCGACGAGAACGGCCCGGAGGCTGCCTGATGAAAACCACCACGACCCGTCCGCTCGACCGGCTGACCCTGTGGACGCCGGGCAAGCGCCGCATCACCGACGGCATCCCGTTCGGCGAGCGCGCCGACCGGTCGCCGATGATGCTCGACCTGTGGACCCGCGAGCACGGCGCGCGTCACCCGCTGATGGGCGGCGCGTCCGGCTCGGGCAAGACCAACACCCTCAACGTCATCACCTGCGGCCTCGCCGCATGCGGAGACACGGTGATCTGGGCCATCGAGGTCGCCAAAGCCGGCCAGGGACAGGCCGCGTGGCTGCCCTGCTTCGATTGGCTGGCCACCCGCCTCGAAGAGGCCGTGGCCATGCTCGAAGCGGCGGTCGCCATCATCGACGCCCGCTCCCGCATCCTGGCCGCAGCTGCGGCACTCGGCAAGGGCGACGACAAGGTGGTACCGACGCCCGACCTGCCGCTACTCGTCATCATCATCGACGAAGCCGCGGCGCTGTTCGGGATCAAGACCGGCGACTCGAACCGGGTCGAGCTGGCAGCGCAGGCAACCGAACTGGCCCGGCAGGTTGCCCAGACCGGCCGGTCGGCCGGCGTCTCGGTGCTCGTCACCACCCAGCGGCCGACCGTCGCCGCGCTCGGCGACGACGGCGACTTCCGCTCGCAGCTGCACCCGAACCTGTGTCTGCGGATGAACCGCCGCGCCGACGTCGGCTTCGTCCTGCAGAACGTCGACCTCGACACCGTCGACACGACGCTGTTCAACGTGCCGGGTCTGCTGTATGTGCAGGACGGTCCGGACGTCGACCCGCTCCCGGTCCGCTCGTACGCGCTGTTCCAGCCACCGATCGTCAACCGGCTCGCCCGGGCATTCGCGACCGCCCGGCCGTCCCTGGAGGCGGTGGCCCTCGACGCGGCCGGAGAGGCGTACGCCGAGCGGCCGGCCGACCCGTTCCAGACGCCCGCCACGCGGCCAGCGCCCCGACCGGCCGACCGGGGTGGAGACAACGCGGCCAAGCCGCGCCGTGGCCGCGCGGCGGCCGGCGAAGCCCTCGACGCGGCGCGTGCGGCGGTCGGCGCCGACCTGGCTGACCTTCCGGCGGTGCCGCTGACCGACCTGGCAGCCGATAGCACGCAGATCGAGGCCGACGACGCGCCGGTGATCGACGCCATCACGGCTGTGCTGGCCGATGCCGGACCTAACGGCCTGACCGCTACCGAGATCACCGCCGGGGTGAAGAAACGGCGCGGCGCCGCTCACCGGGGCAGCGTCCACCGCGTTCTGCGGACGCTGGTCGACGGCGGACAAGCCCGCCGCGTACCGGTCGGCAAGGGCTACCGCTACCACCCCACCACCACCCCGGAGAGTAACGCGGCGTGACTGTCGCGTCGTGTCGCGTGGGGTGTCGCGGACCGTCGCACGGGAGGCGTTCTAGCTCTCCTACGCGCGCCCGCGCGCCTGCACGCACGCGCTCGCGCGCATTGGGCGCCCTCTCGCGCGCCGGCACGCGACCGCGCGACACAACACGCGCACGCGTCACGCTACGTAACCATACGAGGAGATGGATCATGCCCGTCCCGCGCGGTCCGAGCGGTCGCCCGGACCGACCGAACTTCCGCAACGACGCGCCGCTGAGCGGACTGGAGATCTGGCTCAACGGCACGCACGACGAGTTGGACGCCGCGCTGACCGCCCTCGACAGCGCCGGGCGGCTGGTCTGGCGTTCCGAGCGCCGGCGGCTGCACGGCGCGGGCGACGCCGGTCGTCACAGCGTCTACATCCGGATCGCGGTCGCCGAATCCGCACGGCCGGAACCGCGCCGTCGACCGGCGCCGGCGGGTGACGTCTTCGATCTGGAGATCGCCTGATGAGCCGCGCTGTCCCGTGCGGCCACTGGATCGGTGGCGAGCGCCGCTACTGCCTTGCCACCGACCACGTGCGCCCCTACCTGCCCGGTCCGCGTTGTCCCGCGCACACCCCGGCCGCGCTGGTCGGCCGCGCGGACGCGCCGTCCGTGATCAACCGTTGGGAGCAGACCATGCCCGACCACGTCCCGACGCTGCCCGCCGCGCTCGCGCTGGCCGCCGAGGGCTACCCCGTCTTCCTGCTCGGCCGCTCCAAGCGGCCGGTCGCCAACTGCGCTCTCTGCCCGAAAGCCGAGATCGACCCCGACCGGGCGCACGACCCGCAAGCGTGCGATCACCTGACCTGTCACGGCTTCTACGCCGCTACCCGCGACCCGGCGCGGATCAACGCCATGTACCAGCGCGTGCCGGGCGGCCTGCTCGCGATCCGGACCGGCCGGATCTGCGACCTGTGCGTGATCGACATCGACCCGCGCAACGGCGGCACGATCGACCGCGACCTGATGCCGCCGACCCGCGCCGTACGGACCGGGTCGGGCGGGTGGCACCTGTACTACCGCCACCCCGGCGGCGATCTCTCTAGCAAGCTGCGCGACCACCCCGGCGTCGACATCAAGGCGTGCGGCGGCTACATCGTCGCCCCGCCCTCGATCCACCCCGACACCGGTGAGCCGTACCGACGCGTCGGCGACCGGCCCGTGATCGAGATGCCCCGCGCGCTGGTCGGGCTGGCCCGGCCGATCGAGGCGCCCAGCGCGACACCCGCCGGCACCGTCACTCCACTCCATCGGGGGGAGGGCATCTCAGACCCGGCCGCCCTGCTCGCCGCCAACCTGGCCGCCATCGCCCACGCCCCCGAGGGCACCCGCCGCAACACGATCTACGGCGCCGCCCGTGGCGTGGCCCGCATGGTCGCCGCCGGCGCACTCACCGCCGACGCCGCACACGCCGCGCTCTACCAAGCCGGACGCACGGCCGGGCAGTCAGACCGTGACACCCGCGCCGCCATCACGGGCGGATTCCGGGCCGAAGGCGTCGCACTGCTGGCGGTGGCAGCATGATCCGCCACGTCCGCCGACAGGGCCGGCCGCTGCTGCTCGATCTGTTCTGCTGCTCCGGCGGGGCAAGCTCCGGGTACCACGCGGCCGGGTTCGACGTGACCGGCGTGGACATCGCCGACCGGCCGCGCTACCCGTACCGGTTCGTCCGTGACGACGCGTTGACCCACCTGCACCGCCTGATCCGTACCGGTGAGGTACGCCGGTATGCGCTGATCCACACCTCGCCGCCCTGCCAGGACGGCTGCACGCTCACCGCCGGTACCAACCGGGCGATGGGCTGGGGCCGCGATCACGTCCAACTCATCCCTGATCTGCGTCGACTGCTCGACCGCTCCGGCGTGCCGTACGTCATCGAGCAACCCAACGGCACCGCACCGGTCCGCAAAGACATCACGCTCTGCGGGGAGATGTTCGGGCTCGGCGTGATCCGCCACCGCAACTTCGAGTTGGGCGGCTGGACGACCGCCCGACCGGCGCACGTGCGGCACCGGGGCCGGGTGCGCGGATGGCGGCACGGCGTCTACCACGACGGCCCGTACGTCGCCGCGTACGGCGACGGCGGCGGCAAGGCGTCCGTGGCCGAGATGCAGGCGGCGATGGGCATCGACTGGACCGACGTACGAGAGGAACTGACCGAGGCCATCCCGCCCGCCTACGCCGCGTGGCTGGGTAGAGCCTTCCTCAAAACCGCAGGATTTACGGCGGACCCCCGCGAACTCCACGCACTCCACGGAAAATCCTTCGGCACGAGGGCAGCGGCATGATCGCCGTCCGATCACCACTGCTGTTCCTCGGCAGCCACCAACCCGGATGGCTCGGCAAGGCCGGGGTACCGCTGTTCGTCTCCGACACCCGGCTACGGGTCTACAAGACGCTGCCTCGCGCAGCTGCGCCGTGGGCGTGCGACTCCGGCGGCTTCACCGAACTCCAGAAGTTCGGCCGCTGGACGATCAGCACCCGCGACTACATCGCCCGGCTCCGCCGCTACCGCGACGAGATCGGCCACCTGCGATGGAACGCACCCCAAGACTGGATGTGCGAAGACATCGTCATCAACGGCGGACAAGCCGGCCCGATCCGCTTCGCCGGCACCGGCCTTTCCGTGGCCGAACACCAGCGCAAGACCGTGCTCAACTACGGCGACATGCTCGACCTGGCCCCTGACCTCGACACCATCCCGGTAGTCCAAGGACAGGCCCCGGACGACTACGTCCGGTGCGTCGATCTCTACTGGCAGCTGTTGCGGATCGACCTGACCACGCTACCGCTGGTCGGGGTCGGCTCGGTGTGCCGCCGCCAGGGCACCAAAGAGGCCGGCCGCATCCTGCGAGCCCTGCACATGCGCGGCGTGCGGCGCCTGCACGGGTTCGGCTTCAAGACCCTCGGGCTGACCGCCTACGGCCATCTGCTGACCTCCGCCGACTCCCTCGCGTGGTCGGACGTGGCCCGCAAGATGCGCCGTCCTGCACTACCCGAATGCGTCGCCGCCGCTCGGCACAAGAACTGCGCGAACTGCCTGCCCTACGCGCTGCACTGGCGCACCAACGTCTTGTCCGCCGCAGCTGCGCGACGGGCGGAACCTGCCCTATTCGACCTGGAGGCCGCAGCATGACGAAACCCCACCGGGTGATCGAGGGACCGGCGATCCTCGACCGCCTACACGCCGCACTCACCAAGTACGTCGTGCTCCCGTCGCCGGAAGCGATCGACGCCACCGTGTTGTGGATCGCCGCGACGCACGCACAGCAGGCGTGGGCGCACGCGCCCCGGCTGGTGATCCGCGCCCCGGAGAAGCGCTGCGGGAAGTCGCGGCTGCTCGACATCGTGGAAGGCACGTCGTGCAACCCGCTGATCACGGTCAACGCGTCCACGGCGGCGGTGTACCGGTCGATCGGCTCAGACGACCCGCCGACCCTGCTGGTTGACGAAGCCGACACGATCTTCGGTGGCAAGGCGGCCGAGGCCAACGAGGAGTTGCGCGGCCTGCTCAACGCCGGTCACCAGCGCAACCGGCCCACGATCCGGTGGGACAACGCCAACCGCAAAGTCGAGAAGATCGCCACGTTCGCCATGGCCGCGCTCGCCGGGATCGGCCAGATGCCCGACACCATCGAGGACCGGGCCGTGGTGATCCGGATGCGCCGCCGCGCGCCGGGGGAGACCGTCTCGCCGTACCGGCACCGCCGCGACGGGGTAGCGCTTCGGCAGGTCGCCAACGACCTCAACGAGTGGCTACGCGGCAACCTGGCCGCGCTGGAGAAGGCCGAGCCGGAGATGCCGCTGGAGGACCGGGCGGCGGACACGTGGGAACCGCTGATCGCCGTCGCCGACCTGGCCGGTGGGGAGTGGCCCGACCGGGGCCGCGAGGCGGCGCTGACCCTGACCGCCGAGCGGGACAACAACACCGTGGCGTCCGAGCGCATCCGCCTGCTGATGGACTGTCGGCGGGCGTTCGGTCACGCGGACGAGATCCCGTCGGTCGTGCTGCTCGACCGGCTCAAGGCCGACCCGGAAGCGCCATGGGCCGAGTACAACAACGGCGCCGGCCTTACGCCGATGAAGCTCGGGATGCTGCTCAAGGAGTACGAGATCACCTCCGGCAACATCCGCTTCACCCCGGAACAGGCCAGGGCCTACAACCTCACGTCTGACCAGGCCAAGGGCTACAAGCGCGAGGACTTCCACGACGCGTGGCAGCGCTACTGCCCGCCGCCTGGCCCGGAGACAGAGGCAAGCCGTCCCGAGCCGTCCCAGCCGTCCCAGCCCAGCTCAGGCCCGGGACGGCTTGTCCTCGTGGGACGGCTTGAGCCGTCCCAACTCGCCATCGACACCGAGATGCCCCCGCCGCTAGTTGATGTCCGTGGGACGGCTTAAGCCGTCCCAGCCCCGCAAGCCGTCCCAGGGCTGACCTGCACTGGGACGGCTGGGACGGCTTGGGACGGCTTCACGCCCACAACGGGACATCACCCGCCAGCCCTCACCGAAATCCCGACCGCCTGAAAGCCGCACAGCCGATCCGAGCCATGTCCTACCCCTTAGACACCCCGGATGTTGGCTCTACGGCGCTCTCAACGGGCCGATGTACGGCCCTCTCTCGCTAACCAGCAACACACCCATGGAAGGAGGTCCGCCGCTCCCGTTCGGCGGTCAGCGCCGCCATGGGTTGCCCCAACATGCCCTCTCCCAGGGAGGCCGGACCCCATGGCACGCACCTTTCTGACCTTGACTGACTTCCTCGCCGAGCTGGACGTTCCGAAGTCGACCTTCTTCCGTTGGAAGGCACTCGGCCAGGCACCCCGTACCTACAAGCTGCCGAATGGGCAGCTCCGCATCCGCCGTACCGACTTCGACGCGTGGCTGTCGAGCCGTGAGGAGCAGCAGGCCGCATGAGCACTTTCGATGTCCGCGTTCACAGCGTGCTGGTCAACAAGCTCGCGAAGGGCACCTCATATACCGTCCGATGGGTCGTCGCCGGCAAGCCGTTCCGGGACACGTTCGCGACTCGGGCACTCGCCGACAGCTTCCGATCGAAGCTGGTCGTCGCTCAGCGAGAGGGCGTCGCGTTCGACGAGACGCGCGGTCTGCCCGAGCCGATGGCCCGCGCTCTCAACGCCCGATCGTGGTACGACCACGCGACCGCCTACGTCGATGTGAAATGGCCCCGCGCCTCAGCCAAGCATCGCAAGGGCATCGCCGAGTCGCTGGCCACCGTCACGCCCGTGCTGCTCTCGACCACCAGGGGGGCGCCGAGCGACAAGGCCATCCGCGCCGCCCTTTACGGCTGGTCGTTCAACAAGGCGCGTCGCGACGCCGGAGACCCGCCCGCCGAGTTGGCGACTGCCGTTCGGTGGCTGGAGTCCAATACCGTCGACCTGTCCGCTCTGACCGATGCCGCCCTGATCAGGAAGTGCCTCGACACGATCGCGCTTCGCACGAAGGACGGCGGACCGGCATCCCCGAGCACCATCGCCCGGAAGCGCGCGATCTTCTCTGGCGCTCTCAAGTACGCGGTCGAACTGCGGTTACTGGAGGTACACCCGCTGTCGCTCGTGAGTTGGATCGCCCCGAAGCATGACGACGAGGTCGATCGCAAGGCGGTGGTCAACCCGACGCAAGCTCGCGCGCTGCTCGCCGCCGTTCGCGACCGTACGCCCGAACTGGTGGCGTTCTTCGGCTGCATGTACTACGCGGCGCTGCGGCCCGAGGAGGTGCTGAACCTCAGGGAGGACGAGTACGAGCGACCCAAGGTAGAGGGTGGGTGGGGCGTCTTGAACCTCACCGGTTCGACGGTCGCCGTTGGGCACGGGTGGGGCGACGAGGCCGGCACCATCGAGCGTCGCGGGCTCAAACACCGGGCCAAGAGCGCGACGCGTCCGGTTCCCGCGCCGCCGCCTCTTTGCGCCCTGCTCGACCACCACATCGGCAAGTACAAGCCCGCACCGGACGGCAGGCTGTTCGTCACCCGGCGCGGCCCCGGCGGGCGCTACGTGCCGACGCTCGGCCAGCCCATCCCCAGCAACTCCTACGGCAAGGCGTGGCGCGATGCACGCGAGGCCACCCTTACGCCCGTTCAACTCCGGTCGCCGCTCGCGAAGCGTCCCTACGACCTGCGGCACGCCGCTGTGTCGCTCTGGCTGAACGCGGGCGTCCCCGCGACCCAGGTCGCAGAGTGGGCCGGACACAGCGTCCACGTCCTCATGCGGGTGTATGCGAAGTGCATCTACGGGCAGGACGAGGCGTCCCGTCGGCGGGTCGAAGCGGCACTCGGCCTGACACAACCGGCCGCTCAGAACGCCGCCTGATCGCCGACACGTATACGACACGACCAGTGAGATCGAGCGGTTCCGGGTGAGACCCAGTGGGACCAACGAAAGAAGCCCTTCACCGGCGTTTTCGCTGGTGAAGGGCTTCTTTTGCCTGCCTGTGGCGGGTAGAGGATTCGAACCTCTGTAGCTTTCGCGACGGATTTACAGTCCGCTCCCATTGGCCGCTCGGGCAACCCGCCTGGGCAACCACCCCGGTCTCCCGCGGCGGCGGACATAAGAATAGCCGTAGCGCGAACCGCATCAACAACCGGGTACGGTCGGCATGTCGCGGGCCCTCGGGAGCCCGCTGTAGAGCATCGACAAGCATCCAGTCGCAGGAGTCTGATCATGGCAGCCAACCCGTCGTTCGACATCGTGAGCAAGGTCGACCGGCAGGAGGTCGACAACGCTTTCAACCAGGCGGAGAAGGAGCTCGGGACCCGGTTCGACTTTCGGGGTACCGGGACGAGTGTCGCCAAGTCGGGGGAGGCGTTCACGATCACCTCGGAGACCGAGGAGCGGGCCACGGCCGCGCTCGACGTCTTCAAGGAGAAGCTGGTGAAGCGCAACATCTCGTTGAAGTCGCTGGACGCGGGGGAGCCCCGGCAGTCCGGCAAGACCTGGAAGATCGACCTGAAGGTGGTCGAGGGCATCGAGGCCGACAAGGCCAAGGCGATCAGCAAGAAGATCCGTGACGAGGGGCCGAAGGGTGTGCAGGCGCAGATCCAGGGCGACCAGCTCCGGGTCACCGGTAAGAAGCGTGACGATCTGCAGGCCGTGATCGCCCTGCTCAAGCAGGAGGACTTCGGCGTCGCCCTGCAGTTCAACAACTACCGCTGACGGGGGATCGGCCGGCCAGACCGGGCGGCCGTACCTCGAAAGACGCGCCGATCGGCGAAAAGACGCGCAGACTGGGGCCATGAGCACGGCGGCGGCCCTGATCGGGTTGGTGCTGGCGGTGTTCGGGGCCCGGATGCTGGTGACCGGCACCGCTCCCGGCATGATCGCCCGCTCCTTCCGCACGCCCCGGCAGGCCGGTGGTTATCACCTGCTGTTCGGTACGGCCGTGCTGGTCTTCGTCCTGGGCGCGACCCAGCTCACCGAACTGGCGGCGATGATCGCGACGCTGGTGGCGGTGGCGATGGTCGCGGTGGCGGTGGTCTACTTCCGGCCCGGCAGTCGCAGCCGCGACCACGAGGAGTGATCTCGGCCACAGACGCCCGAATCCGGGCCGCCTAGGAATGAGACATGGACCTGACCGATGCCGTTCTTTCGTTCGCCGTGCTCGGGGCGCTGCTGACGATCACGCCGGGACTGGACACCGCGCTGGTGCTGCGGGCCGCGATCACGATGGGCCGGGGCCCGGCGTTCGCGACCGCGCTCGGCATCAACGCGGGTGCGCTGGCCTGGGGCGCGGCGGCCGCGGTGGGTGCGTCGGCGCTGCTGGCGGCGTCCGAGGTGGGCTACACGTTGCTGCGGCTGGCCGGTGCCGCCTACATGATCTACCTGGGTGCGCGGATGATCTGGGGCGCGTCGAAGAACGGCCCGGAGGTCGAGGTGCAGGTGGCGACCGCCACCTTCTGGAGCACGTTCGGCCGCGGTCTGCTGACGAATCTGCTGAACCCCAAGGTGGGCGCCTTCTATCTGGCGGTGCTGCCGCAGTTCGTGCCGCCGCAGGCCGATCCGCTGACGACCGGCCTGCTGCTGGCCCTGGTGCATGACGTCGAGGGCCTGCTCTGGTTCACGATGATCATTCTGGGCGCGCAGGCGGCCCGGCGTTTCCTGGCCCGGCGGGCGGTTCGGCGTACCGTCGATGCCGGGACCGGGGTGGTCCTTGTCGGTTTCGGCGTGCGGCTGGGGCTGTCCAGCCGGTAGGGGGCTGTGGTGATCGACCCGGTGGTGGACGCTTCGTGGATCGCGGATCGCCAGGTGGTGCTCGCCGACGTCAGGTGGTATCTGGACGGAAGGTCCGGCCGGGAGGCCTACCAGCGCGGACATCTGCCGGGCGCGGTCTTCGTCGACCTGGACAGGGCACTCGCGGGCCCGGCGTCGCCGGCCGAGGGCCGGCATCCGCTGCCGGATCCGGAGGTGTTCGCGGCGGCGATGGCGGCGGCCGGAATTCAAGATCAAGATCAGATCATCGCGTACGACGACGCGGGCGGAGTGGTGGCGTCGAGGTTGGTTTGGTTGCTCCGGGCGACGGGGCATGACGCAGCGCTGCTGGACGGTGGCTTGACCGCCTGGTCGGGTGAGCTGACCACGGAGATTCCGGTCCGCCCCGCGTCGAAGTTCACCGCCCGCCCGTGGCCCGCCGACCGCCTGGCCTCGCTGGAGGAGACGGTGTCCTGGGCGGGCCCGGTGCTGGACGCCCGGGACGCGCCTAGGTTCCGCGGTGAGACGGAGCCGGTCGACCCGCGGCCCGGCCACATCCCCGGCGCGCGAAACGTGCCCTGCCGTGACAATGTCGGCCCCGATGGGCGTTTTCTGTCCCCGGCCACGCTGCGCGAGCGGTTCGCCGCCGCGGGCGTGGAGGCCGCCGCCGACGTGATCTCGTATTGCGGCTCAGGCGTGACCGCCTGCCACAACCTGATCGCCCTGGAGCACGCCGGCCTGGGCGCCGGCCGCCTGTTCCCGGGTTCCTGGTCGCAGTACAGCCACACCGACCGCCCGGCCGCCACCGGCGACTGACTCAGTCGGCGGCTCGGCCACCCGCGTCGGCGGCCCAACGCTGGTGCGACTCCCAGGCGGCCTGCTTGGTGGTGCCGAGGGCGGCCCCGATCCGGGTCCAGGAGGCGCCGGCCGCGCGGGCCGCACGCATCATGGCCTGCCGCCCGTAGCCGGCCTTCCGGATGATCACTTCGCTGAGCGCGAGCATCTCCAGGATCTCATCGGCGGAGAGGGCGGGCTCCACGTCGGGATCCATCGCGGCGAGGGCGTCACGCATACGCAAGGCGTCGAATCTGGTCGTCGCCGTCGTAAGGGTGTGTTGCTGCTCCAACTCGTCCGGAGTACTCATTTCGAACAGCCTTCCGTCAGGATGCCCTGACGTCAATGCACCTTGACGGTTCCGAAAGAATTTGTCCGTCTTTACCGCCTAAATCGCCTGTAAAGCCGCCAATTCTTCAGTAGGAGGCCGGAGCCCTTGCTCAACCGTTCGGCCAGGATTTGCCGGAGCGTCGACGCGACCCGCCGATGAACGCTCCCTGTCGCACAACCGGTGTGGCACCATCATGTGACCCCCACCTGATACGCATACATCCCTACAAGAGGAGCGAGCCATGTTTGCAAGAAAACTGAGCCGCCTCGCCGGCTTGGTCTTCGTGCTCGCAGTTGTCATCGGTGGCACGGGCGTTGGGGCGGCTGTCTCCTACGACACCAGCGCCGTGGTGCTCAACTCCACTCAGTTCGAGTGGGACTGAGGTCTTAGCCGACGTCTACAGACCCGGGCGGACTGAGCCGGCGGGAGAGGTTCTCAATGGTCAAGCGTCCCCCGGCTCCGCGAGGTGGTGCACAGCGGGCTTGGCTCATCACTTACCCGCTGGCCGTATTCGCCGTCGTCTGCTTCAGCAGCTTCTGGATCGATTCGTTCGCTGACCCAGACTGGGACTGGTCCCGGTCCTGGCTCCTCGCCATACCTTTCTTCATCGCGTATCACGTTTCCTACCGTGACGTCTTCAACATCGTCATCTGGCGGACCACGTTCGTCGTCTCGGTGACCGACGTACCTCTGGTCCTCGCGTTCTTCTTCCTGCCGCCGCCGATGGTGATCCTGGTGGTCAGCGGTGCGATGCTGGCGCATCAGCTCCGATCCCGCGTCCCGGTCACCAAGCTCTCCTTCAATGTGGCGAAGTCGGCTGCCGGCACGTCGGCGGGGTTGCTCCTGATTCTGGCCATGCCGGACATCGACCACGCCCGGGCGGACCCCTCCGCGTGGGCGATCCTGGCCGGGGCGGTCATCCTGTCCGCGCTGGTCGAACTCTTCAGCCTCGTCGGCGTGTTCTGTCTGGTCCAAGGCCTCCGCACCGGCCGTGACGCCCTCCGCGCCGGGTTGTCCGCGATGACCGTGACCGGCATCAACGTCGTGGTCGGCCTGGTGTTCCTGGTGGCGTTGAAGGCCAATCCGTGGTCCGCGGTGCTGCTGGCCATCCTGGTCGCCGCCCTGGTGATGATCCTCAGGTCGTATGCCGAGTTCTTCCGGCGCCACACCACCCTTGCCGACGTCTACGAGCTCACTCAGGCCGTGCGTGATCAGAGCGCCCAGAGCGGCCTTCCGGACGTGTTGCTCGGCCGGGTCCGGTCGCTCATGCAGTCCGAGTACGCGACGCTCTGGTTGGCTCCACAGGGTCGGCATCCCGAGGTCATGCTCACCGCCCGGGTCGAGCACGCGGGGTTGCTGGACATCGCGCCCACGCCGGACGAGATCCGCCAGCGCGCCGTCCAGGCGAAGACCGCGCTCGGTGTCGGCGCCCGTTTCCCCGGCGCCGCGGATCTACGGCCTCGACTGCAGGCGGCGAAGGTCAAGGACGTCATCGTGATCCCGCTGCGATCCGGGCAGGCGATCATCGGGACTCTCGAGGCGGTGAACCGGATCGGCGACACCCGTACCTTCCGCGAGACCGACGTGCAGGTGCTGGAGACGATCGCCGCGCACGCCGCGGTCGCGGTGGAGAACTCGCGGCTGGTCGACCGGCTGCGCTACGACGCGTACCACGATCGGCTGACCGGCCTGCCGAACCGCCGTCGGGTGATCGACGCGCTCGCCGAGGCGATCACGGTTCGGGCCGAGGACGAGGTCGTCGCGATCATGCTGTTCGACGTCGACGGCCAGCGGAACGTGAACGAGTCGATGGGTCACGCGGCGGGCGACAAGCTGCTGGTCGAGACGGCCGACCGGATCCGCGGCATAGCCGACCCGGGCGCGCTGGTCGGCCGGATCGGCGGTGACGAGTTCGTGGTCACGCTGCGGGCGCCGAGCATCGACGCGACGATCGAGATCGCCACCCGGATGCGCGAGCGGCTGCGCGGCCCGATGGCCGTCGGCTCGCTGACCCTGGATGTGAACACCGCGGTGGGCGTCTCGGTTTACCCCGACCACGGCAGTGATCCGGAGTCGCTGCTGCAGCGGGCCGAGTTGGCCGCCAACGCCGCCAAGGTCCTGCCGTACGGTGTGCAGCCCTTCCACCCGGCGCTGGAGTCCCGTGCCGTCCGTCGACTGGGGATCGCCGCCGACCTGCGCCGGGCTCTCGACAACGACCAGCTGGAGGTCTACTTCCAGCCGAAGGTGACACTCGCCGACCGGCACGTGGTGGGTGTCGAGTGTCTGGCCCGCTGGGTGCATCCGGCGCACGGTGAGGTCGCCCCGGAGGACTTCGTGGCGGTGGCCGAGCACACCGGTCAGCTGGCCCGGCTCACCGAGTCGGTGCTGGTGGCCGGTTTACGCAGATGCCGGGCGTGGGCCGACGCGGAGCGGCCGTTCGCGATAGCGGTGAACCTGTCGGCCCGGATCCTGCTGGACTCCCGCTTCCCCGAGCTGGTCCGGGAGCTGCTGGAGGAGCATCGGGTGGATCCGGGGCTGGTCACTTTCGAGATCTCCGAGCCGGGCATGCTCAGCGACATCGAGCGGGTCCTGCCGTCCCTCTACCGGCTACGTGACCTGGGTGTCCGACTGAGTGTCGACGACTTCGGCACCGGCGCCTCCTCGCTGGCCTATC
Source organism: Actinoplanes sichuanensis (assembly GCF_033097365.1). Classification (NCBI taxonomy): domain Bacteria; kingdom Bacillati; phylum Actinomycetota; class Actinomycetes; order Micromonosporales; family Micromonosporaceae; genus Actinoplanes; species Actinoplanes sichuanensis. The sequence goes on along the minus strand of NZ_AP028461.1, from coordinate 8,872,431 downwards.
TGCGGCAGTGGCCGGTGCACGAGGTGAAGATCGACGACAGCTTCGTGCAGGGGATGGCGACCGACTCCGGTGACCTGGCGATCGTCCGGGCGGTGATCGGGCTCTCCCGCGAGTTCGGTCTCACCGTGGTGGCCGAGGGCGTGGAGAGCGAGCTCACCCTGGAGCTGCTGGAGGAGATGGGCTGCGAGATCGGCCAGGGTTACCTGTTCAGCCGGCCGCTTCCGTTCGAGCGGCTGGAGGCCTGGCTGAACGCTCAGACCGAGCCGGAGTCCACTCCGACCGGTGAGGTCAGAAGGCTACGAGCGGTGATCTGACCAGGTATTTCAGGGGAAGGGGGGTACTGATTTCACCCCCGCTCCAGGGCCGTGTAGTCTTACTCCTGCAGCAAGCGAGAGATCGCAATCAAGCGGTTGATCGCACGCGGCAAGCCCCCTTAGCTCAGTCGGCAGAGCGTCTCCATGGTAAGGAGAAGGTCTACGGTTCGATTCCGTAAGGGGGCTCTACCGGGTTCGTTCCGCCTTGCCTGGCGCTGGACATGTGAGCCTGGCTCGGCGGTGTAGCTCAGATGGCAGAGCAAGCGGCTCATAATCGCTGTGTCGCCGGTTCAAGTCCGGCCACCGCTACTTTCCTGTGGAACCCCAACCTGGGGCACCACTTTGCGAAGCGGCGGACCGAGCGTCTACGCTGGTTCGTCGTCAGTAAGTAAACCGTTAGCAGGAAGGCACCCCGCCGTGGCCAAGGCGACCGACGTCCGTCCGAAGATCACCCTGGCGTGCACGGAGTGCAAGGACCGGAACTACATCACCAAGAAGAACCGGCGTAACGACCCGGACCGCGTGGAGCTGAAGAAGTTCTGCCCCCGCGACGGGAAGCACACCCTGCACCGCGAGACGCGCTGAGCGTACCGCCAAGATCCTCAACACCGCGCCGTCCGGATTCGTCCGGGCGGCGCGGTGCTGTTTGTGCAGCCTGTGAGATATTTTTGCACTGGTAGTGCTATATCTTCGCGGTCTCTGACAGGTAGTTTGTGGACATGCCTCTGGACCAATCCTTCGTGGGCCGCAGCTGGCCGCCCACCGAGCCCTACCTGGTCGGCCGCGAGAAGATTCGCGAGTTCGCCCGCGCGATCGGCGCCACCGACGCGGAGTATCACGATCCCGAGGCGGCCCGTGCGCTCGGCTACGCCGATGTGGTGGCCCCGCCCACCTTCCCGGTCGCGATCACGATGCCGGCCAGCCGTGAGGTCGTCGCCGACCCCGCGCTCGGCGTCGACTACAGCCGGGTCGTCCACGGCGACCAGCGTTTCCTGTACACCCGTCCGGTCGTCGCCGGTGACGCCCTGGTCTGCGTCAACACGGTCGAGGAGATCCTCAGCCGGGGTGGGCACGAGTTCCTCACCACCCGCACCGACGTGACAACCGAGGCCGGCGAACCGGTCGTGACCGTCTGGTCGAAACTCGTGGTGCGGGGAGAAGACTGATGAGCGCAGAGCTGGAGCCGCAGACCTTCCGGATCACTCGGGCCGATCTGATCCGCTACGCGGGCGCCTCGGGCGACTTCAACACCATCCACTGGAGTGACCGCATCGCCACCGGAGTGGGACTGCCCGGGGTCATCGCGCACGGCATGTTCACGATGGCTCTGGTCGGCCGTGCGGTGACCACCTGGGCCGGTGCCGCGGACGCGGTCGTCGAGTTCAGCGTGCGTTTCAGCCGACCCGTTCCGGTGCCCGACACCGACGAGGGGACCGAGGTCGTCGTCTCCGCTTCGGTGAAGGAGGTCACCGACGAGGGACACACTCGGCTGAGCCTGACTGCGACGTGCAACGGGGACAAGGTACTGTCCATGGCACAGGCGCTCATCAGGAAGCGGTAGCCCGGGTTGGGATAACAGCGGGCGTACCCGTACACTGGTGCGCCGTGGGGCTCTGAAGTCGTGAGACGACAGGTTCCGCAAAGGGGTGTAGCTCAATTGGCAGAGCAGCGGTCTCCAAAACCGCAGGCTGCAGGTTCAAGTCCTGTCACCCCTGCGCAATCCTCCTGACGTGCCCGCCCGGTGCGCGGTCCGCACTGCTTCCGCGTCCGGTCGGGTTCTGACAGGACCATCCAGAACCACCGACGACGGAAGTAGGGCGAAGTGGCCGAGAAGGACCGCCCCGGTGACGACGTCCCCGGCGACGACGAGGTTTTCGCCGACGCCGTCGACGGTGACGTGCCGGATGACGACGCGCTGGTGACCAGTGGCGCCGGCGGTACTGCCGTTGCCGAGCGCACGAAGGACGACAGCCCCAAGGCCAAGAAGTCCGGCCGTGGCCCGTTCGGTCGGATCGGTGGTTTCTTCCGCGAGGTCACGAGCGAGCTCCGCAAGGTCATCTGGCCGACTCGCAAGGAGCTTCTGACCTACACCGGCGTGGTGATCGTCTTCGTGGTGATCATGACCGCCCTGGTGGCCGGTCTGGACTACGGGTTCGGTAAGGCGATCCTCTGGGCGCTGGGCTGATCCGCGACACCGGAGCCCGGCCCCGAACCGTAGAGACTTATTTGGAAGTGAGCGAGCGTGCCTGAGTACGACGACGAGACCACTGACGAGCAGTCGTCGCTGGACATCGACGAGTCGGTTGAGACGGCCGACGAGTCGGCCGTGGCCCAGGCGCCCGAGGTCGACGAGGACTACGACCCGGTCAAGGAGCTGCGGCAGAAGCTGCGGTATGCGCCCGGCGACTGGTACGTGGTGCACTCCTACGCCGGTTACGAGAACAAGGTCAAGACCAACCTCGAGACCCGGATCACGAGCCTCGACATGGAGGACTTCATCTTCCAGGTCGAGGTGCCGACTCGCGAAGAGGTCGAGGTCAAGAACGGCAAGCGTAACCAGGTGCAGGCCAAGGTCTTCCCCGGCTACATCCTGGTCCGGATGGACCTGACGCCGGAGTCGTACTCCTGCGTGCGCAACACCCCCGGCGTGACCGGCTTCGTGGGCGCCACCGACCGGGTCGACCGGCCGGCGCCGCTCTCGCTCGACGAGGTGCTGAAGTGGCTGGCACCGGCTGTCCAGGCCGAGGAGAAGAAGGCGAAGCCCGAGGTCAAGGTGCTCGACTTCGAGGTGGGTGACTCGGTCACCGTCACCGACGGCGCGTTCGCTTCGCTGCCGGCCTCGATCAGCGAGATCAACGCCGACCAGCAGAAGCTCAAGGTCCTGGTGTCGATCTTCGGCCGGGAGACCCCGGTCGAGCTGAACTTCAACCAGGTCACCAAGATCTGATCGCCGGATCCCCGGCGATATCAGTGGGAGGGGCCTCCGTCGTGGGGCCCCGCCATCAACCACAGGAGTAAGTAGTCATGGCACAGCGCAGCAAGGCGTACCGCGCCGCCCAGGAGAAGATCGACGCCAACAAGCTCTACGAGCCGAAGGACGCGATCACTCTCGCCAAGGAGACCAGCCCGAGCAAGTTCGACGCCACCGTCGAGGTCGCGATGCGCCTCGGTGTCGACCCGCGTAAGGCCGACCAGATGGTCCGCGGCACCGTCAACCTGCCGCACGGCACCGGTAAGACCGCCCGCGTCATCGTGTTCGCCCAGGGCGCGAAGGCCGAGGAGGCCGTCGCGGCCGGCGCCGACGAGGTCGGGACCGACGAGCTCGTGGCCCGGATCCAGGGTGGCTGGCTGGACTTCGACGCCGCGATCGCGACGCCGGACCAGATGGCCAAGATCGGCCGGATCGCCCGGATCCTCGGCCCGCGTGGCCTCATGCCGAACCCGAAGACCGGCACCGTCACCGTCGACGTGACCAAGGCCGTCAACGAGATCAAGGGCGGCAAGATCACCTTCCGGGTGGACAAGCACTCGAACCTGCACCTGATCATCGGCAAGGCGTCCTTCTCGCCGGAGCAGCTGATCGACAACTACGCCGCGGTCCTCGACGAGGTCCTGCGGTCGAAGCCGTCGGCGGCCAAGGGCAAGTACCTGAAGAAGGTCACCATCGCCACCACGATGGGCCCCGGCGTCCAGGTCGACCCGAACGTGCAGAAGAACCTGCACGGCGAGACCAACGCCTGACATACCGCTTCACGTCGAGCCCCCGGGGGACCTCTCCGGGGGCTCGACGCATTTCCGGCCTGCGTTCGGGGCACGGTCTGTGGCAGGCTGTCGGCCGTGCGTTTCGACGATGTCTGGTTCCGGTACGCCCGCCGCGCCCCGTGGACACTGCACGAGGTCGACGCCACCATCGAACCGGGCCGGACGATCGTGGTCCTCGGCCGCAACGGGGCCGGCAAGTCCACGTTGCTCCAGCTGGCCGCCGGTGTGCTGCGCCCGACCCGCGGCGCGGTCCGCGACCGGCCGGCTGTCGTCGGCTGGGTCCCGGAGCGTTTCCCGGCCGCCCAGCCGTTCACCACGTTCGGCTATCTGAGCGCGATGGCCGAGGTCCGGGGCCTGCCACCGACCACCGCCGACCCCTGGATCGACCGTCTGGGGCTCACCGCGCACGCCGACACCCCGCTCGCCGAGCTGTCCAAGGGCACCGCGCAGAAGGTCGGCCTCGCCCAGGCGCTGCTCACCCCGCCGGGTCTGCTGGTCCTGGACGAACCCTGGGAGGGCCTGGACGCCCCGTCCCGAGAGTTGATCCCGCAGATCGTCGCCGAGGTCACCGCCGTGGGCGGAACGGTGCTGGTCAGCGATCACCGCGGGGAGATCGCCAACCTGCCCGGCGCGCTGCACTGGACGGTCGCCGACGGCGCCCTTCAGATCGACGCGACGCCGGCGGAGACCGACGAGGTGGTGATCGAGGTCGCGGTGCCGCGACAGGACGCGACCACCGCGGTGGACCGGCTTCGTGCGGCCGGTCACCGTGTCCTGCGGGTCCGGGAGTTCCATTCGGCAGCGGTACGGCCGGAGCACCCCACAACGGTGTCGGAGCGGACGGGGGAGCAGTGGTGATCGCGCTTACCCGAATGCGGCTGAACGGGTTCGTGCACGGCGGCCGGGCCACCGCACCCCTGATCGCCGTGCTGGCCGTCCTGTTCATCCTGTACAGCGGCGGCCCCTCGTCGGCCTCGGCCGCCTACAGCTACTCCGCGGCCTGCCTCTTCCCGATCCTGGCCTGGCTCACCAAGCTGGTGCTGGACACCGAGCCGGACGCTCAGCGTCGACTGGCCCGCCTGGCCGTCGGTCCGGTCCGGGAGGCCACCGCCGGCCTGCTCGCCGCCGCGGTCCTCTGCGTCGGGGTGTGCGTGCTGGGGATGCTGGCGCCGCTGCCGTTCCGCGCCATCCGGGGCCCCGAGCCGGGCTCGCTGGAGCCGAGTCTGCCCGTGGGCGTACTCCTCGGCGTCCTGGCGCATGTCCTGGCCGTCGTCGCCGCGGTGGCGCTGGGTGCCCTGGCCAGCCGGGCCGTCACCCGCCGGATCCTGCCGGGCGTGGCGATCCTGGTGAGCGGCTCGATCCTGACGGTCGTGCTGGGCCTGAGCGGCTCGATCGCCCCCTGGCTGGCGCCGCCGGTGATGGCGACGTCCCGGGCACTGAGCGGCCGCGTCGCCCCGACCGCGGTGGACCTGACCATCCTGGTCCTGTGGGCGGCCCTGTGGTGCACCGCAGTCCTGACCGGCTACGCCCGCCTACGCCGCGACCGTTCCTGACCGGCCCACCTGACCCCGTCCCGTCCTCTCCGCGACGACGCGCGGTCGGCTCTTCCTTGCTCGTTTCGGGCGGCGCCGACCCTCCGGGAAGGGCGGGACGGGGTCGATTTGGTTTTCGGCGGCGGGTCCGCGTACTCTTTCGTCTTGAAGTTCCACCCATAGACCGCTGGTCGCCGCAGCGACCGTCATCACGACGGACGCCGCGGCCGAAGGTCCCGCTGAAAGCGGGCGACCCGTGCAGGGGAGAACGGTTCGTGATCGTCGGCCGCGCCCGTGCGCGTGTGTTCGAGTCCGCCCCGTGCCCTTGTGCCGGGGCGTTTTGCTTTTTCTTGCGGACCCTCTCGACCAGTGGCTGAAGCACTGAGAGAGGAGGGACATGGCGGACAAGCCGGTCCGGGCCGACAAGGCTTCGGCCGTTGCAGAGCTCACGGATCACTTCCGTGACTCGGCGGCCACCGTGTTGACCGAATACCGCGGCCTCACCGTGAAGCAGCTCACTGAGCTGCGGCGGTCGCTGGGCGGCGAGAACAAGTACGCCGTCGCCAAGAACACGCTGGCGAAGCGTGCTGCGAACGACGCGGGTATCGAGGGTCTCGACGCGCTGTTCACCGGTCCTACCGCGCTCGCCTTCGTGAACGGTGACGTGGTCGAGGCGGCCAAGGGCCTTCGTGCCTTCGCCAAGGCCCACCCCGTTCTGGTCATCAAGGGCGGTGTCTTCGAGGGCAAGGCCATCACGGCGGACGAGGTCAACAAGCTTGCTGACCTCGAGTCCCGTGAGGTGCTGCTGGCCAAGCTGGCCGGCGCCATGAAGGCGAACCTCAGCAAGGCCGCTGCCACGTTCCAGGCGCCCCTCACCAAGACGGTGCGCACGGTCGAGGCTCTGCGGGCGCAGCGCGAGCAGGCCGGTTCTGCCGAGGCCTGAGGCCTCGCGCGAACCGTTAAACGTCAAAGTTCTTAGGAAAGGTTGCCATCATGGCGAAGATCAGCACTGAAGACCTGCTCGAGGCCTTCAAGGAGATGACCCTCATCGAGCTCTCCGAGTTCGTGAAGCAGTTCGAGGACGTCTTCGACGTCAAGGCTGCCGCTCCCGTCGCGATCGCCGGCCCGGCCGGCCCCGGCGCCGTTACCGACGCTCCCGAGGAGAAGGACTCGTTCGACGTTGTCCTCGAGGGCGACGGTGGCAAGAAGATCCAGGTCATCAAGGTCGTGCGTGAGCTGACCGGCCTGGGCCTCAAGGAGGCCAAGGACGCCGTCGAGTCCGCCCCCAAGGCGATCCTCGAGGGTGTCAACAAGGAGAAGGCCGAGGCCGCCAAGGCCAAGCTCGAGGGCGAGGGCGCGAAGGTCACCCTCAAGTGATCTAACGCTCCACAGCGTTCTGCTTCAATGGCGGGGATCCGTAACGGATCCCCGCCGTTGTCGTTCGCAGAGTTTGTTCAGGCAGCTCAGGGCTGCCCGCTGGCAGGGCTGTCGACCTCGACGGCAAAGACTGCCAAAGCTCGCAAATCATGCGCTAAGGTCCGTTTGGTGTGTCGGGCGGATGACCGCGGCCGTCCGACCCGCGGCACAGCCCTTGACTGTGTGTCGGCGGGCAGGCACGCTGACATCAGCAAGTTTCCGCGCTTGCGACAGCCGCCCTATGGGTAACGGGGGTTCACCACCGATACCCGTCGGACCGGCACCAGAGGAGATCGCCGCGTTTCTTGAGCGGCCCCGTCACGGCACTGACCGCGGATGCGCAGGTCAGCGGCGATGGGGACACGTTCCGCAGGCAACCTCGGGTGTGGGGCTGGACAGCGGTTAGCCGAGCGGCTACACTGCTAGTTTGCGCTGCCTTCTGCCTTGCCTTCGACTGAGATATCCATGTGGATAACTCTCTTGGGGGCTCATTGGAGTGCACGCAGACCAGTTGCACCAGCAACTCAGCCGCATAGCAGCACCGGTCCTCGGAAGGACGCATCTTGGCAGCTTCCCGCCCTGCGAAGACCAGCCGTACGTCGAGCGCTTACGCACCCCGCCGGGTCTCTTTCGGCCGGATCACCGAGCAGCTAGAGGTCCCCAACCTCCTCGCCCTCCAGACGGAGTCGTTCGACTGGCTGGTCGGCAACGAGGCTTGGCAGGCCCGGACGACGGACGACCCGCACGCCCACTCGGGCCTCGCAGAGATCCTCGAAGAGATCAGTCCCATTGAGGACTTCTCCGGCACCATGTCGCTGTCCTTCTCATCTCCGCGCTTCGACGAGGTCAAGGCCTCGATCGAGGAGTGCAAGGAGAAGGACCTGACCTACTGTGCCCCGCTGTTCGTGACCGCGGAGTTCACCAACAACACCACTGGCGAGATCAAGAGCCAGACCGTGTTCATGGGTGACTTCCCGATGATGACCCCCAAGGGGACGTTCGTCATCAACGGCACCGAGCGGGTCGTGGTGAGTCAGCTCGTCCGTTCGCCGGGCGTGTACTTCACCAAGGAGCCGGACAAGACCTCCGACCGCGACCTCACCAGCGTCAAGGTCATCCCGAGCCGGGGTGCCTGGCTGGAGTTCGACATCGACAAGCGCGACACCGTCGGTGTCCGCATCGACCGTAAGCGCCGGCAGGCCGTCACCGTCCTGCTGAAGGCGATCGGCTGGTCCGCCGACCAGATCCGTGAGCGGTTCGGCTGGTCCGAGCTTCTCATGACGACGCTGGAGAAGGACCACATCGCGGGGCAGGACGAGGCCCTGTTGGACATCTACCGCAAGCTGCGTCCTGGCGAGCCGCCGACGCGCGAGAACGCCCAGACCCTGCTCGACAACCTCTTCTTCAACCCGAAGAGGTACGACGTCGCCAAGGTCGGCCGTTACAAGTTCAACAAGAAGCTCGAGATCGACGTCCCGATCGTCCGGGGCACGCTCTCCGAGGAAGACATCGTCAAGACCGTGGAATACCTCTGCCGGCTGCACGCCGGTGAGGACGGTTACGAAGCGGACGACATCGACCACTTCGGCAACCGGCGTCTGCGTACGGTCGGCGAGCTCATCCAGAACCAGGTCCGCGTGGGCCTCTCCCGGATGGAGCGCGTCGTCCGCGAGCGGATGACCACCCAGGACGTCGAGGCGATCACCCCGCAGACCCTGATCAACATCCGGCCCGTCGTGGCCGCGATCAAGGAGTTCTTCGGCACCTCGCAGCTGTCGCAGTTCATGGACCAGACCAACCCGCTCGCGGGTCTGACCCACCGCCGCCGTCTGTCGGCGCTGGGTCCCGGTGGTCTGAGCCGTGAGCGGGCCGGCTTCGAGGTTCGCGACGTGCACCCGTCCCACTACGGCCGGATGTGCCCGATCGAGACGCCCGAAGGCCCGAACATCGGTCTGATCGGTGCCCTCTCGACGTTCGCGCGGGTCAACCCGTTCGGCTTCATCGAGACGCCGTACCGGAAGGTCGACAACGGTGTCGTCAGCGACGAGGTGCACTACCTCACCGCCGACGAGGAGGACCGGTTCATCAAGGCCCAGGCGAACGCCGTGCTGTCCAGCGACGGCACCTTCGCCGAGGACCGCGTCCTGGTCCGCCGTAAGGGCGGTGAGGTCGACTACGTGCCCGGCACCGAGGTCGACTACATGGACGTCTCGCCGCGACAGATGACCTCGGTCGCGACCGCGATGATCCCCTTCCTCGAGCACGACGACGCCAACCGTGCCCTCATGGGCGCGAACATGCAGCGTCAGGCCGTTCCGCTGGTCAAGGCCGAGTCGCCGCTGGTCGGCACCGGCATGGAGTACCGCGCCGCGGTCGACGCCGGTGACGTGGTCGTCGCCGAGGTCGGCGGCGTGGTCGAGGACCTGTGCGCCGACTACGTGACGGTCCACCAGGACGACGGCCACCGCCGTACCTACCTGCTGCACAAGTTCCGCCGCTCGAACGCCGGCTCCTGCGTCAACCAGAAGCCGATCGTGTTCGAGGGTGACCGGGTCGAGGCCGGCCAGGTCATCGCCGACGGTCCCTGCACCGACGAGGGTGAGATGGCCCTCGGCCGCAACCTCCTGGTCGCGTTCATGTGCTGGGAAGGCCACAACTACGAGGACGCGATCATCCTGTCGCAGCGCCTCGTGCAGCAGGACGTCCTCACCTCGATCCACATCGAGGAGCACGAGGTCGACGCCCGTGACACCAAGCTCGGCCCGGAAGAGATCACCCGCGACATCCCGAACGTCAGCGAAGAGATGCTGGCCGACCTGGACGAGCGCGGCATCATCCGGATCGGTGCCGAGGTCGTTCCCGGCGACATCCTGGTCGGCAAGGTCACGCCCAAGGGTGAGACCGAGCTGACCCCGGAGGAGCGCCTGCTCCGCGCGATCTTCGGTGAGAAGGCCCGGGAGGTCCGGGACACCTCGCTGAAGGTTCCGCACGGCGAGACCGGCACCGTCATCGGTGTCCGGACGTTCTCCCGCGAGGACGGCGACGAGCTGCCCCCCGGCGTGAACGAGCTGGTCCGGGTCTACGTCGCCCAGAAGCGGAAGATCCAGGACGGTGACAAGCTCGCCGGCCGGCACGGCAACAAGGGCGTCATCTCCAAGATCCTGCCGGTCGAGGACATGCCGTTCCTGGAGGACGGCACCCCGGTCGACATCGTGCTCAACCCGCTCGGTGTGCCCTCGCGTATGAACATCGGCCAGGTTCTGGAGACCCACCTCGGGTGGATCGCCAAGACCGGCTGGGAGGTCGAGGGCGAGGACGAGGACTGGAAGCGCCAGCTCCGGTCGATCGAGGCCCACGAGTCCCCCGCCGACAGCAACGTCGCGACCCCGGTCTTCGACGGTGCCCAGGAGGAGGAGATCAAGGGTCTGCTCGAGTCGACGCTGGTCAACCGCGACGGTAAGCGGCTGGTCAACGGCGACGGCAAGGCGCAGCTGTTCGACGGCCGCTCCGGTGAGCCGCTGCCGGACCCGATCTCGGTCGGCTACGTCTACATCCTCAAGCTGAACCACCTGGTCGACGACAAGATCCACGCTCGGTCGACCGGCCCGTACTCGATGATCACCCAGCAGCCGCTTGGTGGTAAGGCGCAGTTCGGTGGCCAGCGGTTCGGCGAGATGGAGTGCTGGGCCATGCAGGCCTACGGGGCGGCGTACGCCCTGCAGGAGCTGCTCACCATCAAGTCCGACGACGTCCTCGGCCGAGTGAAGGTCTACGAGGCCATCGTCAAGGGCGAGAACATCCCGGAGCCGGGAATCCCGGAGTCGTTCAAGGTGCTTCTCAAGGAGCTCCAGTCGCTGTGCCTGAACGTCGAGGTGCTGTCCAGCGACGGTGTGGCGCTCGAGATGCGTGAGACCGACGACGAGGTCTTCCGGGCCGCGGAGGAACTCGGTATCGACCTGTCGCGTCGCCCGAACGAGGGCGTCAGCAGCGTCGAGGAGATCTGACGGAAGGCGGCCCCCGGCTCTATGAGCCCGGGGCCGCCACCCGCCGGCCTTGAATTCACCCGAGCAACGAAACACGAGGGATAGTCCAAGTGCTCGACGTCAACTTCTTCGACGAGTTGCGCATCGGCCTTGCTACCGCTGACGATATCCGGCAGTGGTCGCACGGCGAGGTCAAGAAGCCCGAGACGATCAACTACCGCACCCTCAAGCCCGAGAAGGACGGACTCTTCTGCGAGAAGATCTTCGGTCCGCAGCGGGACTGGGAGTGCTACTGCGGTAAGTACAAGCGCGTCCGGTTCAAGGGCATCATCTGTGAGCGCTGTGGCGTCGAGGTGACCCGCTCCAAGGTCCGGCGTGAGCGCATGGGCCACATCGAGCTGGCCGCATCCGTCACCCACATCTGGTACTTCAAGGGCGTCCCCAGTCGGCTCGGGTACCTGCTCGACCTGGCCCCCAAGGACCTCGAGAAGATCATTTACTTCGCCTCGTACGTGGTCACGAGCGTTGACGCCGAGTCGCGTCACCGTGACATGTCCACCATCGAGAACGAGATCTTCGCCGAGAAGCGCCAGTCCGAGAACGGCCGTGACTCGGAGATCGAGAAGCGGGCCGCCAAGCTGGAGCAGGATCTCGCCGAGCTCGAGGCCGAGGGTGCCAAGGCCGACGTGCGCCGCAAGGTCAAGGAAGCCGGCGAGCGCGAGATGCGCCAGATCCGGGACAAGGCCCAGCGCGAGATCGACCGCCTCGACGAGGTGCTCGACACCTTCCGCAAGCTCGACTCCAAGCAGCTGGTCACCGACGAGCTGCTCTACCGCGAGCTGCGCGACCGCTTCGGTGAGTACTTCACCGGTGGCATGGGTGCCGAGGCCATCAAGGCCCTGCTCGAGAACATGGACCTGGACGCCGAGGCGGAGAACCTTCGGGAGATCATCCGCACCGGTAAGGGCCAGCGGAAGATCCGGGCGCTCAAGCGGCTCAAGGTCGTCGCGGCGTTCCTGAACACCCGCAACTCGCCGCTCGGCATGGTCCTGGACTGCGTCCCGGTCATCCCGCCGGACCTGCGCCCGATGGTGCAGCTCGACGGTGGCCGTTTCGCGACTTCCGACCTGAACGACCTGTACCGCCGGGTCATCAACCGGAACAACCGCCTCAAGCGACTGATCGACCTCGGCGCGCCCGAGATCATCGTCAACAACGAGAAGCGGATGCTCCAGGAGGCCGTCGACGCGCTGTTCGACAACGGCCGTCGTGGCCGGCCGGTCACCGGTCCGGGTAACCGCCCGCTGAAGTCGCTCTCCGACATGCTCAAGGGCAAGCAGGGCCGGTTCCGTCAGAACCTGCTCGGCAAGCGGGTCGACTACTCCGGTCGTTCCGTCATCGTCGTCGGCCCCCGGCTCAAGCTGCACCAGTGCGGCCTGCCGAAGCAGATGGCGCTGGAGCTGTTCAAGCCGTTCGTGATGAAGCGCCTGGTCGACCTGAACCACGCGCAGAACATCAAGTCCGCCAAGCGGATGGTCGAGCGGCAGCGCCCGGTCGTGTGGGACGTCCTCGAAGAGGTCATCAGTGAGCACCCGGTTCTGCTGAACCGTGCGCCCACCCTGCACCGCCTCGGCATCCAGGCCTTCGAGCCGCAGCTGGTCGAGGGCAAGGCCATCCAGATCCACCCGCTCGTCTGCACCGCGTTCAACGCGGACTTCGACGGTGACCAGATGGCGGTCCACGTGCCGCTGTCGGCCGAGGCTCAGGCCGAGGCCCGGATCCTGATGCTGTCGTCGAACAACATCCTCAAGCCGGCCGACGGCAAGCCGGTCACCATGCCCACCCAGGACATGGTCATCGGCCTGTACCACCTGACCCACCAGACGGCGGGTGCCAAGGGTGAGGGCCGGGTGTTCAGCTCGGACGCCGAGGCCCGGATGGCGTTCGACAACGGCGAGCTGCACCTGCAGGCGTCCATCAAGGTCCGCCTGCGCGAGGTCATCGGAGTCGACAACGGCGCCAAGGGCGAGACCTGGGTCGCGCCCGAGGACTGGGTGGAGGGCGACCAGGTCCTGGTCGAGACCACCCTGGGCCGGGTCATCTTCAACGAGACGCTGCCGCCGGGGTACCGGTTCGTCAACTACGAGATCCGCAAGGGTCAGCTGTCGGCGATCGTCAACGACCTGGCCGAGCGCTTCCCCAAGGTCGCCCTGGCCGCGACCCTGGACGCGCTCAAGGAGGCCGGCTTCCACTGGGCCACCTGGTCCGGTGTGACGATCGGCATGGGCGACGTCATCGGCCCTCCGCGCAAGCCGGAGATCCTGCAGCGCTACCAGGGCGAGGCCGACCAGATCGACAAGCAGTACCAGCGCGGTCTGATCACCTCCGAGGAGCGTCGTAGCGAGCTCATCGACATCTGGACCAAGGCGACCAACGAGATCTCCAAGGAGATGGAGACCGCGCTGCCGCAGGAGAACCCGCTCTGGGTCATGATCAACTCCGGCGCCCGCGGTAACCTCCTCCAGCTCCGGCAGATCGCCGCGATCCGTGGTCTGGTGGCCAACCCCAAGGGCGAGATCATCCCGCGCCCGATCACCTCGTCGTACCGTGAGGGTCTGACCGTTCTGGAGTACTTCATCTCCACGCACGGTGCCCGTAAGGGTCTGGCCGACACCGCGCTGCGTACCGCCGACTCGGGTTACCTGACCCGTCGTCTGGTGGACGTCTCGCAGGACGTCATCATCCGCGAAGAGGACTGCGGCACCGAGCGCGCGATCCCGATGCAGGTGGGCGAGCGCGAGGCGGACGGCAAGCTGGTCGTGCACGTGCACGCCGAGACCGGTGTGCACGCCCGGACGCTGGCCGACAACATCAGCGACCAGAACGGCAACCTCGTGGTGCCGCGGGGCGCGGACCTCAACTCGATCCTGGTCGACCAGCTGGTCGCCGCCGGTGTCGAGACGGTCCGGGTCCGCAGCGTGCTCACCTGTGAGTCGAAGCTGGGCGTCTGCGCGGCCTGCTACGGCCGCTCGCTGCCGACCGGCAAGTCGGTCGACATCGGCGAGGCCGTCGGCATCATCGCGGCCCAGTCCATCGGTGAGCCCGGCACGCAGCTGACGATGCGAACCTTCCACACCGGTGGTGTCGCGGGTGAGGACATCACCCAGGGTCTGCCTCGTGTGCAGGAGATCTTCGAGGCCCGCGTGCCGAAGGGCAAGGCGCCCATCGCCGACACCCCGGGCCGCGTGCGGATCGAGGACGGCGAGCGCTCGCGCAAGATCATCGTGGTGCCGGACGACGGCAGCGAGGAGATCGTGTACGACAAGATCTCCAAGCGCGTCAAGCTGCGCATCCCGGACGGCGGCCACGTCGGCGTCGGCGAGAAGCTCACCGAGGGCACCATCGACCCGCACGAGCTGCTGCGCATCATGGGCCCGCGCGCGGTCCAGGTCCACCTGACCAGTGAGGTCCAGGAGGTCTACCGCTCGCAGGGTGTGCTCATCCACGACAAGCACATCGAGATCATCATCCGCCAGATGCTCAAGCGGGTGACGGTCATCGACTCCGGCGCGACCGAGTTCCTGCCGGGCATCCTGGTCGACCGGGCGCTCTTCGAGTCGGAGAACCGCCGGCTCGTGGGCGAGGGTGGCGAGCCCGCCGCCGGTCGTCCGGTGCTGATGGGTATCACCAAGGCCTCGCTGGCGACCGACTCCTGGCTCTCGGCGGCCTCCTTCCAGGAGACCACCCGGGTGCTCACCGACGCTGCGATCAACTCGCGCAGCGACTCGCTGGTGGGCCTCAAGGAGAACGTCATCATCGGTAAGCTCATCCCGGCCGGTACCGGTATCTCCAAGTACCGCAACATCCGGGTCGAGCCGACCGAGGAGGCCAAGGCCAAGGTGTACTCGATGACCGGGTACCCGGAGACCGACTACGGCTTCGGGCCGGCCAGCGGGCAGGCTGTGCCGCTGGACGACTTCGACTTCGGGTCGTACCGCTAAGGGTTCTCCACATGGGGCGGTCGCGCATGGCGCGGCCGCCCCATGGGCGTTCCTAAGATGGGTTGGTGACTCTTCCCGTCGTACCCACCCGTCACCCGATGGACCCGGAGCCGGTGCCGTCGACCAAGGCGCGGGCCGTTTTCGCGCTCGGCCTGGTGGGTCTACTCACCGGCCCGTTCGTGGGCGGGGTGATCCCGGCCACCCTGGCGCTTCTGCTGGCCCGCCAGTCGGCCCGTCAGGCCTATGCGGCGGGCGGCTATCTGACCGGCTCGGCCTGGATCCGACGTGGGCAGCGACTGGCCTGGGTCGGCCTGGTGCTGGCGCTGACCGCGCTGGTGGTGCTGCTGATCGCCGGGCTGCTGCACCTGGCCGCCGCGCCGGCCGGGCAGGACTTCGCACCCGGCACCGACTGAGACGGGCGCCCGGCCGCACAGGGTGGGCTGCAGCGCGGCCCGTATGGGTGACATGCTTTCGATATGACGTATCCACCGGGCCCGCCGTACCAGCCGTCGTTCGGCCCGCCGTCGCCGTACAGCGCGCCCCCCGCTCCGTATGGATCGCCCTACGGCTACGTGCAGCCGCCACCGCCCGCCTCGACGTCGTGGCAGCCGGAGCGGGTGGACCAGGTGACCGGGACGGGGTTCGGTCTGGTGCACCTTCAGGTGCCGCCGATCACCTCGGGTGCGGCGATCGGGTCGCTGGTGGCCGGCATCGGTGCGATCCTGGTCTCGTTGGCGGTGTTCTGCTTCGGGCTGACCGGCGCGGAGGAGGGCTGGGGCGGCTGGACCGCCGGGGCGTTCACGTTGCTCAGCGTGATGGCCTGCGCGGGTGCGGTGACTCTCGGTGTGGTGGCTCGCCGGCAGATCAGCAGGCCGCCGGTGCCCGGCCGGGTTCGGTTCACCGGGCGTGGTCTGAGCACGTCCGGCATCGTGTGCGGGATCACCGGTGCCGCACTGTCGGTGCTGGCGCTCGGGTTGGGTCTGGCGGTGCAGCTGTCCTGAGTGCTCAACGCTGTTGTGACAGTGCGGAAAGCGCAGATCCGGCACCGCAGGGATGGCACGCAGGAGTACCCGGTACACTGGTATACGGAGATGTCCATCGTGGGAGCCTGGGCTCATTTTGACCTGGGTGCGCAGGGTGGGTAGTCTTTCCCCTCGTGCCCGGGCTCGCCCGGGCAACTCGTGCGTGCACCCGTTTCGGAACGTGCGACGGGTTACAGCACCACGACGGGCAGGGCTCATGAAGAGCTCTGTTCACACAGACAACATCCGGGGCGCGTGAACCTTTCACGCGCGTCGGGACCGTGAGCCGGACGACACGCCCGACCGCGGGTGCGGGACACTCCCCACCGGGGAGAGGTCCGCACACAGAGGCAGAAATACACGGTGCGGCCGTATTACAGGAAGCGGCCGAAGGGAGCGGAGAAACCCGGTGCCCACGATCCAGCAGCTGGTCCGCAAGGGCCGCCAGGCGAAGACGAGCAAGACGAAGACGCCGGCGCTGAAGGGAAGTCCTCAGCGGCGCGGCGTGTGCACGCGCGTGTACACCACTACCCCCAAGAAGCCGAACTCTGCGCTGCGCAAGGTCGCTCGTGTGAAGCTCAGCAGCCAGATCGAGGTGACGGCGTACATCCCGGGCGTCGGCCACAACCTCCAGGAGCACTCGATCGTGCTCGTGCGTGGTGGTCGTGTGAAGGACCTTCCGGGCGTCCGCTACAAGATCGTTCGTGGTTCGCTGGACACCCAGGGCGTCCGGAACCGCAAGCAGGCCCGCAGCCGTTACGGCGCGAAGAAGGAGAAGAGCTGACATGCCGCGTAAGGGACCCGCTCCGCGCCACCCTGTGGTCGCTGACCCGGTGTACAACTCCCCGCTGGTAACGCAGCTGGTCAACAAGATCCTGATCGGCGGCAAGCGTCAGCTCGCCGAGCGCATCGTGTACGGAGCCCTGGAAGGCGCCCGCGAGAAGAGCGGCACCGACCCCGTGGTGATCCTCAAGCGGGCCATGGACAACGTCAAGCCGACCCTCGAGGTTCGCAGCCGCCGTGTCGGTGGCGCGACCTACCAGGTTCCGGTCGAGGTCCGTACCCCGCGTCAGACCACTCTCGGTCTGCGCTGGCTGGTCCAGTACTCCAAGGCCCGCCGTGAGAAGACCATGATCGAGCGCCTCCAGAACGAGCTGCTCGACGCCAGCAACGGCCTCGGCGCCGCGGTCAAGCGTCGCGAGGACACTCACAAGATGGCGGAGTCCAACAAGGCCTTCGCGCACTACCGCTGGTAAGACCCTGCTGAGGCCCGGCACATCGCCGGGCCATGGCAGTCGTACCGGTCCACGAGACGACGACGAAGAAAAGTAGGGATGGAAGTGGCCGCCGCAGACGCGCTCGCCAAGGTACGCAACATCGGCATCATGGCGCACATCGACGCTGGTAAGACCACGACGACCGAGCGAATCCTGTTCTACACCGGCATCACGTACAAGATCGGTGAGGTCCACGAGGGCGCCGCCGTCATGGACTGGATGGAGCAGGAGCAGGAGCGCGGTATCACCATCACTTCCGCCGCCACCAAGTGCGAGTGGAAGGGTCACACGATCCAGATCATCGACACGCCCGGCCACGTCGACTTCACGGTCGAGGTCGAGCGGTCGCTGCGCGTGCTCGACGGCGCGGTGGCGGTCTACGACGGCGTTGCCGGCGTGGAGCCCCAGACCGAGAACGTCTGGCGTCAGGCGGACAAGTACAACGTCCCCCGGATGTGCTTCGTCAACAAGCTGGACCGGACCGGCGCGGACTTCTTCCGCTGCGTTCAGATGATGATCGACCGGCTCAACGCGACTCCGCTGGTCCTGCAGATCCCGATCGGGCTCGAGGGCGACCACATCGGTGTCGTCGACCTGATCGAAATGCGTGCCCTCACCTGGCGTGGTGAGACCCAGAAGGGTGAGGACTACGCCATCGAGGAGATCCCGGCGGACCTCGCCGACCAGGCCGCCGAGTGGCGCGAGAAGCTCATCGAGACCCTCGCGGACGTCGACGACGCCGTGATGGAGAAGTACCTCGAGGGCGAAGAGGTTTCGGTCGAGGAGATCAAGGCCGCCACCCGGCGCGCCACGATCGCCAGCAAGGCCAACCCGGTCCTCTGTGGCTCGGCGTTCAAGAACAAGGGTGTGCAGCCGATGCTGGACGCCGTTGTCGAGTTCCTGCCGTCGCCGCTGGACATCCCGGCCATCGAGGGCACCGCGACCGACGGCGAGACGCCGATGCAGCGGAAGCCGTCGAACGACGAGCCCTTCTCGGCGCTGGCCTTCAAGATCCAGACCGACAAGCACCTCGGCAAGCTGACCTATGTCCGGGTCTACTCCGGCACGCTCGAGACCGGTACCCAGGTGGTCAACTCCACCAAGGACCGCAAGGAGCGGATCGGCAAGATCTACCAGATGCACGCGAACAAGCGTGAGGAGCGCAACACCGCGCAGGCCGGCGACATCATCGCCGTCCAGGGTCTGAAGCAGACCACCACCGGTGACACGCTCAGCGACCCGGCCAAGCCGGTCATCCTGGAGTCGATGACCTTCCCGGAGCCGGTCATCCAGGTCGCCATCGAGCCGAAGACCAAGTCGGACCAGGAGAAGCTGGGCACCGCGATCCAGCGTCTGGCCGAGGAGGACCCGACCTTCCGCGTCTTCAACGACGAGGAGACCGGGCAGACCATCATCGCCGGCATGGGCGAGCTCCACCTGGACATCCTGGTCGACCGGATGCGTCGCGAGTTCAGCGTCGAGGCGAACATCGGTAAGCCGCAGGTGGCGTACCGCGAGACGATCCGCGGCACCGTGGAGAAGCTCGACTACGTCCACAAGAAGCAGACCGGTGGCTCCGGCCAGTACGCGAAGGTCATCGTCAAGGTCGAGCCCCTGGGCCTCGAGGCTGACGGCCCGACCTACGAGTTCGTCAACGCCGTCACCGGTGGCCGTATCCCCAAGGAGTTCATCCCCTCGGTGGACGCGGGCGCGCAGGACTCGCTGCAGTACGGCGTTCTCGCCGGCTACCCGCTGGTGGGCGTCAAGTTCACGCTGCTGGACGGTCAGTACCACGAGGTCGACTCGTCCGAGATGGCGTTCAAGATCGCCGGCTCGATGGCGATGAAGGAAGCGGCCCGCAAGGCCGACCCGGCTCTCCTCGAGCCGATGATGGCCGTCGAGGTCACCACCCCTGAGGACAACATGGGTGACGTCATCGGCGACCTCAACTCCCGGCGTGGCATGATCCAGTCGATGGAGGAGCGCCACGGCGCCCGCGTCGTCAAGGCTCTGGTCCCGCTCTCGGAGATGTTCGGCTACGTCGGCGACCTCCGGTCGAAGACTGCGGGCCGGGCGAGCTACAGCATGCTGTTCGACTCCTACGCCGAGGTTCCTCAGAACGTGGCTAAGGAGATCATCGCTAAGGCCACCGGCGCCTGACGCGTTGAGGCACGTGCGGCCTGTCGAGGGCCGCACGTGCACTAGCAGTCGACAGAGTCCTGAGCGCCTTACTGGGCGTGCCGGGCGAAAAGTATTGATCAGTCCACAGGAGGACACCAGTGGCGAAGGCGAAGTTCGAGCGGACTAAGCCGCACGTCAACATCGGCACCATTGGTCACATCGACCACGGTAAGACGACGCTGACTGCGGCCATCACGAAGGTCCTGCACGACGAGTTCCCGGACCTGAACCCGTACACCCCGTTCGACGAGATCGACAAGGCGCCTGAAGAGAAGGCCCGTGGTATCACGATCTCGATCGCGCACGTCGAGTACCAGACCGCGGCGCGCCACTACGCGCACGTGGACTGCCCCGGCCACGCCGACTACATCAAGAACATGATCACCGGTGCCGCGCAGATGGACGGCGCGATCCTGGTGGTCGCCGCGACCGACGGCCCGATGCCGCAGACCAAGGAGCACGTGCTTCTGGCCCGCCAGGTCGGCGTTCCGTACATCGTCGTCGCCCTGAACAAGAGCGACATGGTCGAGGACGAGGAGCTCCTGGAGCTCGTCGAGCTCGAGGTCCGCGAGCTGCTCAGCACCTACGAGTTCCCGGGCGACGACCTGCCGGTCGTTCGCGTCTCGGCGCTCAAGGCCCTCGAGGGTGACCCCGAGTGGACCGGCAAGCTCCTCGAGCTGATGAACGCGGTCGACACCGCGATCCCGCAGCCCGAGCGTGAGACCGAGAAGCCGTTCCTCATGCCGATCGAGGACGTGTTCACGATCACCGGTCGTGGCACCGTCGTCACCGGCCGGGCCGAGCGTGGCATCCTCAAGCCGAACGAGGAGGTCGAGATCGTCGGTATCCGCGAGAAGTCGACCAAGACCGTCTGCACCGGCATCGAGATGTTCCGCAAGCTGCTCGACGAGGCCCGCGCGGGTGAGAACGTCGGTCTGCTGCTCCGCGGCATCAAGCGCGAGGACGTCGAGCGCGGCATGGTCGTCGTGAAGCCGGGCACCACGACTCCGCACACGGAGTTCGAGGGCCAGGTCTACATCCTCTCCAAGGAGGAGGGTGGCCGGCACACCCCGTTCTTCCAGAACTACCGGCCGCAGTTCTACTTCCGTACCACGGACGTCACCGGCGTCGTCACGCTGCCCGAGGGCACCGAGATGGTCATGCCCGGCGACTCCACCTCCATGTCCGTGAAGCTGATCCAGCCGATCGCCATGGAGCAGGGCCTGAAGTTCGCGATCCGTGAGGGTGGCCGCACCGTCGGCGCCGGAACGGTCACGAAGATCAACAAGTGATTGAGGGTTCTGCCCTCAGGTGACCCCGATTAGCATTGCCGGATTCAATCCGGCATACTAGTCAGGTTGCGTCCGCGCGGGGTGGGTAGCTGTCCGAGGTAACACTGCTCGTTCAGTTACCCACCCTCGCCGGGTGTCCGGGTGTGTTCTGTTTGCCGCCCGACACCACAGATCCCCGTGATCGACTGGAGTGCCTATGCACTCTGCCCGGGCTCCATCGGCCCAGGGGCGCGACACGCCCGACCGCGGGGGTCGGACAACGCAGGACCAACCGTCCTGCGGGCATGCGGAGGTTACCCGCTTCCGCAGGTAGCGGCATCGAGAGAAGGAAACAGAAGCCACCATGGCGGGACAGAAGATCCGCATCCGGCTCAAGGCCTATGACCACGAGGTCGTCGACTCCTCGGCGCGGAAGATCGTCGAGACGGTGACGCGTACCGGGGCGCAGGTCGCGGGCCCGGTGCCGCTGCCCACGGAGATCAACCGTTTCTGCGTGATCCGTTCGCCGCACAAGTACAAGGACTCGCGCGAGCACTTCGAGATGCGCACGCACAAGCGTCTGATCGACATCATCGACCCGACTCCGAAGACGGTCGACTCGCTCATGCGCCTCGACCTGCCGGCTGGCGTCGACATCGAGATCAAGCTGTAGGGACCGGACAATGGACAGGCAAGTTAAGGGGATCCTGGGCGCCAAGCTCGGCATGACCCAGGTCTGGGACAACAACAAGGTCGTCCCGGTAACCGTGGTTCAGGCCGGCCCTTGCGTCGTGACCCAGGTCCGTACCGATGAGAAGGACGGCTACGCGGCTGTCCAGCTGGCGTACGGCGCCATCGACCCGCGGAAGGTGAACAAGCCGGAGAGCGGCCAGTTCGCCAAGGCCGGCGTTTCGCCGCGCCGTCACGTCGTCGAGCTGCGCACCGTCGACGCGAGCGAGTACGAGCTCGGGCAGGAAGTCACCGTTGAGGCGTTCGCGGCCGGTCAGCCGGTCGACGTCACCGGTAAGACCAAGGGCAAGGGCTACGCCGGTGTCATGAAGCGGCACGGCTTCCACGGTCTGCGCGCGAGCCACGGTGTCGAGCGCAAGCACCGCTCGCCCGGCTCGATCGGCGCCTGCGCGACCCCCGGTCGCGTCTTCAAGGGTGTCAAGATGGCCGGTCGCATGGGTGGCAAGCGCTTCACCGTGCAGAACCTGGTGATCCAGGCGGTCGACACCGAGCGCAACCTGATCCTGGTCCGTGGCGCGGTGCCCGGTCCCAAGGGCGCGCTGATCCTGGTCCGCACCGCCGCGAAGAAGACCGCGAAGGGTGGTGCCAAGTGAGCTCGGTTGACGTGATCAACGCGGAGGGCACCAAGGCCGGCTCTGTCGACCTGCCCTCGAACGTCTTCGACGTTCAGGCGAACATCCCGCTGATGCACCAGGTCGTCGTGGCGCAGCTGGCTGCGGCCCGTCAGGGCACGCACAAGGCCAAGACGCGCGGCGAGGTCGCCGGCGGCGGCAAGAAGCCGTACAAGCAGAAGGGCACCGGTCGCGCCCGTCAGGGCTCGATCCGCGCGCCGCAGTTCACCGGCGGTGGCGTCGTGCACGGTCCCGTGCCGCGCGACTACAGCCAGCGGACCCCCAAGAAGATGAAGGCCGCCGCTCTGCGTGGCGCCCTCTCCGACCGGGCTCGTGACGGCCGCGTCTACGTGGTCGAGGCCTTCGTCACCGGCGAGAAGCCGTCGACCAAGGCCGCTCTGGCGACGCTGCGGAAGGTCACCCAGACCACCAAGGTCCTGGTCGTTCTGGACAGCCAGGACGAGCTGAACTGGGTGTCGCTGCGCAACGAGCCGTCCGTGCACCTCATCGAGGCCGGCCAGCTCAACACGTACGACGTGCTGGTCGCCGACGAGGTGGTCTTCACGAAGGTCGCGCTCGACGAGTTCCTCGGCGGGACCGAGAAGTCCGAGGAGGGCGACAAGTGAGCACGATCGCCGACCCGCGCGACATCATCTTCGCGCCGGTGGTCTCCGAGAAGAGCTACAGCGTTCTCGACCAGAACTGGTACACGTTCGAGGTCAGCCCGACCGCGAACAAGACCCAGATCAAGATCGCGATCCAGCAGATCTTCAACGTCCGCGTGCTGACCGTGAACACGGCGAACCGCGAGGGCAAGCGCAAGCGCACCAAGACCGGTTGGGGTCAGCGCAAGGCGACCAAGCGCGCCATGGTGAAGCTGGCTGACGGTGACCGTATCGAGGCCTTCGGCGGCCCGGTCAGCTAAGGGGTTTGTGAATCATGGCAATCCGTAAGTACAAGCCGACCACTCCGGGCCGTCGTGGCTCGAGCGTCGCCGACTTCGCCGAGATCACTCGGTCGACGCCGGAGAAGTCGCTGCTGGTCCCGCTGCCCAAGAAGGGCGGCCGCAACGTCCACGGCCGGATCACCACCCGGCACCAGGGCGGTGGCCACAAGCGGCAGTACCGGCTGATCGACTTCAAGCGGAACGACAAGGACGGCGTGCCGGCCAAGGTCGCTCACATCGAGTACG
Organism: Actinoplanes sichuanensis; assembly: GCF_033097365.1. Classification (NCBI taxonomy): domain Bacteria; kingdom Bacillati; phylum Actinomycetota; class Actinomycetes; order Micromonosporales; family Micromonosporaceae; genus Actinoplanes; species Actinoplanes sichuanensis. The sequence goes on along the minus strand of NZ_AP028461.1, from coordinate 8,849,119 downwards.
ACCCCAACCGCACCTCCCGCATCGCGCTGCTGCACTACGCCGATGGTGAGAAGCGCTACATCCTGGCGCCGAAGGACCTGAAGCAGGGCGACCGCGTCGAGTCGGGCGTGGGCGCGGACATCAAGCCGGGGAACAACCTTCCCCTGCGCAACATCCCGGTCGGTACGACGATCCACGGTGTGGAGCTTCGTCCCGGCGGTGGAGCCAAGCTGGCCCGCTCGGCCGGCGTCGGCATCCAGCTGCTCGGCCGTGAAGGTGCCTACGCCACGCTGCGTATGCCCTCCGGTGAGATCCGTCGCGTCGACATCCGCTGCCGCGCGACGGTCGGCGAGATCGGCAACGCCGAGCAGTCGAACATCAACTGGGGTAAGGCCGGCCGTATGCGGTGGAAGGGCAAGCGCCCGACCGTCCGTGGTGTCGCCATGAACCCTGTCGACCACCCGCACGGTGGTGGTGAGGGTAAGACCTCCGGTGGTCGTCACCCGGTCAACCCGGCTGGTAAGCCGGAGGGCCGTACCCGCCGCAAGGGCCAGGAGAGCGACAAGCTGATCGTTCGCCGCCGCTACGCCACCCGCAAGCGCGGGTAACGGGAGTTAAAAGATGCCTCGCAGCCTGAAGAAGGGCCCGTTCGTCGACGACCACCTGCTCAAGAAGGTGGAAGTCCAGAACGAGAAGAACTCGAAGAACGTCATCAAGACCTGGTCGCGGCGTTCGACCATCATCCCCGACATGCTCGGGCACACGATCGCTGTGCACGACGGACGTAAGCACGTCCCGGTGTTCATCAGTGAGGCGATGGTCGGGCACAAGCTCGGCGAGTTCGCTCTGACCCGTACGTTCAAGGGTCACGAGAAGGACGACCGCAAGAGCCGTCGTCGCTAAGCAGATTCACGGATTAGAGGATTTAGGAGCTACAGCGATGCCAGTTAAAGGCGACGCTCCGGTGCTTCCGGGCGCGCGGGCGGTTGCGCGGCACGTGCGCATCTCGCCGAACAAGGCGCGCCGGGTGATCAACCTCGTTCGTGGTCTGCCCGCGAAGGAGGCGCTGGTCGTCCTGCAGTTCGCGCCGCAGGCCGCCAGCGAGCAGGTCTACAAGGTGCTTGCCAGCGCTATTGCGAACGCGGAGAACAACGAGCGGCTCGACCCCGACGCCCTGCTCGTGAGCGAGGCGTTCGTGGACGAGGGCCCGACCCTCAAGCGTTTCCGTCCGCGGGCCCAGGGCCGTGCGTACCGGATCCGCAAGCGCACCAGCCACATCACCATCGCGGTCGAGGCGGTCCAGACGGCCCGCCCGGCGAAGAAGGCCACAGCCAAGAAGGCTGCGCCGAAGGCCGAGTCCCAGAGCACGGAGGGTGCCGAGTAATGGGTCAGAAGGTTCACCCCACCGGGTTCCGCCTCGGCATCTCCACCGACTGGAAGAGCCGCTGGTTCGCGGACAAGCTCTACAAGGACTACATCGGCGAGGACGTCAAGATCCGCCGCATGATGTCCAAGGGCCTCGAGCGCGCCGGCATCTCCAAGGTGGACATCGAGCGGACCCGCGACCGGGTACGTGTCGACATCCACACCGCCCGGCCGGGCATCGTCATCGGCCGTAAGGGTGCGGAGGCCGACCGGATCCGCGGCGAGCTGGAGAAGCTCACCGGCAAGCAGGTCCAGCTGAACATCCTCGAGGTGAAGAGCCCCGAGTCGGACGCTCAGCTGGTCGCGCAGGGTGTCGCGGAGCAGCTGTCCTCCCGGGTCAGCTTCCGCCGCGCGATGCGCAAGGCCATGCAGTCGGCCATGAAGAACCCGATCTGCAAGGGCATCCGGGTGCAGGTCTCCGGCCGTCTCGGCGGCGCGGAGATGAGCCGCACGGAGTTCTACCGTGAGGGTCGCGTTCCGCTGCACACCCTCCGCGCCAACATCGAGTACGGCTTCTTCGAGGCCCGTACCACGTTCGGCCGGATCGGTGTGAAGGTCTGGATCTACAAGGGCGACGCCGTTCCGGGTCGCGAGGTCGTCACCGAGGCGCCCGCGCGTCCGCGCCGGGACCGGGCTGACCGTCCCGAGCGTCCGCGTCGTGGCCGTTCCGGCTCGTCCGGCACGACCGCGGGCGGCACCGAGGCCGGCCGGGCCGCTCAGGCCGCGGCGACCGCCGATGACACCGCCGCTGCTCCGGCTGCGGCTGAAACGCAGCAGGAGGGCTGACCTGTGCTGATGCCCCGTAAGCCCCCGAAGGGCTTCCGTAAGCCGCACCACCCGGACCGCAGTGGCGCGTCCAAGGGTGGCAACCGGGTCGTCTTCGGTGAGTTCGGTATCCAGGCTCTCGAGCCGGCGTACGTGACGAACCGTCAGATCGAGTCGGCTCGTATCGCCATGACCCGTCACATCAAGCGTGGCGGCAAGGTCTGGATCTCGATCTTCCCGGACCAGGCTCTGACCAAGAAGCCGGCCGAGACCCGCATGGGTTCCGGTAAGGGTTCTCCCGAGTGGTGGGTGGCGAACGTCAAGCCGGGACGCATCCTCTTCGAGATGTCGTTCCCGAACGAGACGGTCGCGCGTGAGGCGATGCGCCGCGCGATCCACAAGCTCCCGATGAAGTGCCGCATCGTGACGCGCGAAGTGGGTGAAAGCTGATGGCAGCGGGCGTTAAGGCCGCCGAGCTCCGCGAGCTTCCTGAAGAGGAACTGGTCGCGAAGCTCCGGGAGGCCAAGGCTGAGCTGTTCAACCTTCGTGTGCAGCGCGCGACCGGGCAGCTCGACAATCACCGTCGGCTCCAGGTCGTCCGCAAGGACATCGCGAAGATCTACACGATCATGCGTGAGCGGGAGCTGGGCCTCTCGGTTGCGCCGGATGAGGTGACGGCATGAGTGAGAACACCACCACCGCTCCGCGCGCTCAGCGCAAGGTGCGTGAGGGCCTCGTGGTCAGCGACAAGATGGACAAGACCGTCGTTGTCGAGGTCGAGGACCGGGTCAAGCACGCCCTGTACGGCAAGGTCATCCGCCGTACGCGGAAGCTGAAGGTGCACGACGAGCAGAATGCTGCCGGCGTGGGCGACCGGGTTTCGATCATGGAGACTCGTCCGCTCTCCGCCACCAAGCGGTGGCGCATCGTGGAGATCCTCGAAAAGGCCAAGTGAGTGCGCTGGGCCGACTCCGGTCGGCCCAGCGGACCATCGTTCCGCCAAGCTTCGGGCCTGCGGCCCGGAGAACTGGCAGACATAGGAGACAGACGTGATCCAGCAGGAGTCGCGACTCCGCGTCGCCGACAACACGGGTGCCCGGGAGATCCTGTGCATCCGCGTGCTCGGCGGTTCCGGTCGCCGTTACGCGAGCATCGGCGACGTCATCGTGGCCACGGTCAAGGACGCCATTCCCGGTGCCGGTGTGAAGAAGGGTGACGTCGTCAAGGCGGTCGTCGTCCGCACCAGCAAGGAGCGGCGTCGTCCGGACGGCTCGTACATCCGTTTCGACGAGAACGCCGCCGTCATCATCAAGGACGGCGGGGACCCCCGCGGTACCCGCATCTTCGGCCCGGTCGGGCGCGAGCTGCGCGACAAGCGGTTCATGAAGATCATCAGCCTGGCGCCGGAGGTGCTCTGACCGTGAAGATCAAGAAGGGCGACACGGTCGTCGTCATCGCCGGTAAGGACAAGGGCGCCAAGGGTAAGGTCATCGCGGCCTACCCGGCCCGGGACAAGGTCCTGGTCGAGGGCGTCAACCGGATCAAGAAGCACGAGCGCATCCGTACGAACCAGCGCGGTTCGAAGACCGGTGGCATCGTCACTCAGGAAGCCGCCATCCACATCTCGAACGTGCAGGTGCTGGACCAGGACGGCAAGCCGACTCGCATCGGTTACAAGATTGACGAGAACGGCAACAAGGTCCGGATCGCGCGCACGACCGGTAAGGAACTCTGATGACTGCCGCTACCGAGCCGAAGACGCTGCCGCGTCTCAAGCAGAAGTACCGCACCGAGGTTGTGCCGGCGATCCAGGAGCAGTTCAAGTACGGCAACCCGATGCAGATCCCCGGTCTGGTGAAGATCGTGGTCAACATGGGTGTCGGCGAAGCTGCCCGGGACGCCAAGCTGATCGACGGCGCGGTCCGCGACCTGACCACCATCACCGGTCAGAAGCCGCTGGTTCGCCGGGCGACCAAGTCCATCGCGCAGTTCAAGCTGCGTGAGGGCATGCCGATCGGCGCGAAGGTCACCCTCCGCGGCGACCGGATGTGGGAGTTCCTGGACCGGCTGCTGTCCATCTCGCTGCCGCGTATCCGCGACTTCCGCGGGCTCGACGGCCGGAAGCTGGACGGCCACGGGAACTACACCTTCGGTCTGACCGAGCAGTCGGTGTTCCACGAGATCGACCAGGACAAGATCGATCGGCCGCGGGGCATGGACATCACCGTGGTCACCACCGCGTCGACCGACGACGAGGGCCGGGCGCTGCTCAAGCTCCTGGGCTTCCCGTTCAAGGAGAACTGAGCATGGCCAAGAAGGCGCTGATCCTGAAGGCTGCCGCGAAGCCGAAGTTCGCCGTTCGTGCCTACACCCGCTGCCAGAAGTGCGGACGTCCGCACTCGGTTTACCGCAAGTTCGGCCTCTGCCGCGTTTGCGTGCGGGACATGGCCCACCGCGGTGAGCTCCCCGGCGTGTCCAAGGCCTCCTGGTAACTTTCCGCCCCGGCCCGTCCTCGTGACGGGCCACCAGGCGGACCCGAATGTAATGCCGCTTCGCCGTAGGCCTGAGTCCTGCTCGGGAACCCCGGCGAGAAAGGTTGACGAATACCCATGACGATGACGGACCCGATCGCAGACATGCTCACGCGTCTGCGTAACGCCAACCAGGCGTACCACGACAAGGTGACGATGCCCTACTCGAAGATCAAGGCGAACATCGCCGAGGTCCTCAAGGCCGAGGGTTACATCGCCGCGTGGACGTCTGAGGAGCCCGAGGAGGGCGCGGTCGGCAAGCGTCTGGTCGTTGAGCTCAAGTACGGCCAGAACCGCGAGCGCAGCCTCGCCGGCATCAAGCGCGTCTCGAAGCCGGGCCTGCGGGTTTACGCCAAGTCCGACGAGCTGCCGCGCGTGCTCGGTGGTCTCGGTGTCGCGATCATTTCGACGTCCCAGGGACTGCTGACCGACAAGCAGGCCCGCAAGCGGAGCGTTGGCGGGGAAGTCCTCGCCTTCGTCTGGTAACTGGAGACTTAGACATGTCGCGAATCGGACGTAAGTCGATCCCGGTCCCGGCCGGCGTCGACGTCACCATCTCGGGCCAGACCGTCAAGGTCAAGGGCCCCAAGGGCGAGCTCTCGCACACCGTCGCCGAGCCGATCACGGTCGCGCAGGACGGTGGCGAGCTGGTCGTCAACCGGCCCAACGACGAGCGCAAGGCCAAGGAACTGCACGGCCTCTCGCGGACCCTGGTCGCCAACATGATCGTCGGCGTCACCGAGGGCTACAAGAAGGTGCTGGAGATCAACGGCACCGGTTACCGCGTCACCGCGAAGGGCAAGGACCTGGAGTTCGCTCTGGGCTTCTCGCACCCGGTGCTCGTGGTTCCCCCGGCCGGCATCACCTTCTCGGTCGAGAAGCCGACCCAGTTCACTGTCACCGGTATCGACAAGCAGCTGGTGGGTGAGGTCTCCGCGAACATTCGCAAGATCCGCCCGCCGGAGCCCTACAAGGGCAAGGGTGTCAAGTACCAGGGTGAGGTCATCCGCCGCAAGGCTGGAAAGGCAGGTAAGAAGTGACCGCCACGCTGCTCAAGCGCCGCAACGGCGGCGGGGTTGCCGCCAAGCGTGCCGTCGGCAAGGCGCGTCGGCACTTCCGGGTCCGCAAGAACGTCCGTGGTACGGCCGAGCGTCCGCGCCTGGTCGTCACCCGGTCCGCGCGGCACATCTCCGCGCAGATCATCGACGACCTCAAGGGCCACACGCTGGCTTCGGCCTCCACGCTCGACGCCTCGATCCGGGGCAACGAGGGCGACAAGACCGCGCTGTCCGGCAAGGTCGGCGCTCTGCTCGCCGAGCGGGCCAAGACCGCGGGGATTTCCAAGGTCGTCTTCGACCGGGGTGGCAACAAGTACGCGGGGCGGATCGCCGCGCTTGCGGACGCCGCTCGCGAAGCCGGACTCGAGTTCTAGGAGGAATTGACCAATGCCTGGTCAGCAGCGCCGAGGCGGCGGGTCCGGCGGTAACACCGAGGGTGGCAACCGCAGGGACAACCGTCGCGAGGGCGGCCGCGGCAACGCGCCCGTCGAGAAGACCCCGCACCTGGAGCGGGTCGTCGCGATCAACCGTGTCGCGAAGGTCGTCAAGGGTGGTCGTCGCTTCAGCTTCACCGCCCTGGTGATCGTCGGCGACGGTGACGGCACCGTCGGTATCGGCTACGGAAAGGCCAAGGAGGTGCCCGCGGCGATCGCCAAGGGCGTCGAGGAGGCCAAGAAGCACTTCTTCAAGGTCCCGCGGATCGGTGCGACCATTCCGCACCCGATCACGGGTGAGGCTGCCGCGGGTGTCGTCCTGCTCAAGCCGGCTTCCGCTGGTACCGGTGTCATCGCCGGTGGTCCGGTGCGTGCCGTGCTGGAGTGCGCCGGTATCCACGACATCCTGTCGAAGAGCCTCGGCTCGTCGAACCCGATCAACATCGTGCACGCGACTGTGGCCGCTCTGAAGGGCCTCGAGTCCCCGGAGATGGTCGCGAAGCGTCGCGGTCTGCCGGTCGAGGACGTCGCGCCGGCGGCCATGCTTGCAGCGCGTGCGGAAGCGGCGGTGCACTGATGGCACGCTTGAAGGTCACCCAGATCCGGTCCGGGATCGGCCGTAAGCAGAACCAGCGGGACTCCCTGCGGTCGCTCGGCCTGAAGCGGATCAACGATGTGGTGGTCAAGGAGGACCGCCCCGAGATTCGGGGCATGATCTTCGCGGTGAACCACCTCGTCACTGTCGAGGAGGTCGAGTAAATGGCGATCAAGGTTCACCACCTGCGCCCGGCGCCCGGTGCGAAGACCGCCAAGACCCGCGTGGGTCGTGGTGAGGGTTCCAAGGGCAAGACCGCCGGCCGCGGTACCAAGGGCACCGGTGCACGTAAGAACACCCCGGCGTCGTTCGAGGGTGGGCAGATGCCCATCCACATGCGCCTGCCGAAGGTGAAGGGTCTGGGCAACCGGCCCCGCAACAAGGTCGTCTTCCAGGTCGTGAACCTGGACCGGCTCGCCGAGCTGTTCCCCAACGGCGGCTCGGTCGGTCCGGCGGAGCTGGTCGAGGCCGGCGCCGTCCGGAAGAACCAGCCGGTCAAGGTGCTGGGCTCGGGCGAGCTGGGCGGCGTCGCGCTGACCATCTCGGCGCACGCGTTCAGCGAGTCGGCCAAGGAGAAGATCGCGGCCGCGGGTGGCTCTGTCACCGAGCTGTAAGTCGGTCGCTGTGCGGCCACCTGGTGGTTGACACGCGCTGAAGAATGCCCGCAGGACATTGTCCTGCGGGCATTCTTTGTTGCGGCTCATCCTTTTCTTTGCGCTTTCGGAAGTGCATTCTGCTCGCCCCCGTCAGCCGCTCCCAGGCGTATTCTTCAGCCTATTCAGGTCGGGTCTAAGGGCTGATGAAGAGCCTCGTGAACGGTGCTGTGCCGGCTCTGGAAAGACCGTCAGTGGATGCCCCTGAGCTGTGGAAAAACGGTTCGGATCAGGGTTCCGGAAAAGTCACCGATCGGGCGCTGTCGGCTTGTTGACACGCAATTCGATCAGACGTCGGTGCGGCGATCGATCCCAGCCCCGGCCGGGGCGCCGCGCTGCTTTCGGGAATGGCGAACTCGGCTGGCCCGCGCAGTCGTTCACGAGTTTCGGCGGCGCGGTGGACCCGCGTCACGAGAGCGTGGGTGCCCCACGTATCGCGTTCGATGTGCCCGTGCTCGGTATGGTCGGCGGTCGCGTGCGGCTAGGCCGCCAACAGACTTAAGATATCGAATGTCATTACATTCGTAACTAAAAGGACCTGGGACGACGTCTTCGGCTCGGCGGGAGCGGTGCCCGGCCGGCGATCCCGGTTGCTCGGCGGGCTATTCTCAGGCGCTGTCGACGTCGTACACACCCGTGCTTGGCTGGGCCTTCGCTCGGCCGCCCCGGGGCTGGACCGGTCGGCTTAAGCTATGTCGGGAGCCCGCGCACCGGTACCGATCGTCGCGTGACGGTGCTCGTCGATGCCTCATCCGCGTAGCGTCTGGTCAACTGAATCTAGCGATGGCAGTGTCCTGGGGGGCGGCGCAACTCCGGCGGCTGATACAGTGCTCGGCTGGCGGCCAAATCTGGCTGTCCGGTATTTGGTGCCCTTGTTCTGGGCGCGGGGCCGCCGCGGTCTGACTCGGCAAGCATGCAGGAGGATCAGTTGTTGTCCGCCTTCACGAGTGCGCTTCGGACGCCTGACCTGCGGAAGAAGCTGCTCTTTACGGTAGCGATCGTTGGGATCTACCGTCTCGGTGCCACATTGCCCAGCCCCGGTGTGTCCTACGCCAACGTCCGGGCTTGCCTCGAAGTCGCCAAGTCCGACACGAGCGGCATCCTGAATCTCCTGAACCTGTTCTCCGGCGGCGCGCTGTTGCAGCTGTCCGTCTTCGCGCTGGGCATCATGCCCTACATCACCGCGTCGATCATCCTGCAGCTGCTGACCGTGGTCATCCCGCGTCTGGAGCAGCTCCGCAAGGAGGGTCAGAGCGGCCAGGCGAAGATCACGCAGTACACCCGCTACCTGACGCTCGGTCTGGCCGTTCTGCAGGCCTCGGCGTTCGTGGCGCTCGCCCGGACCGGTCAGCTGTTCAACGGTCTGTGCGACCAGGACGACCCGACCTACCAGATCATCCCCGAGGGCACCGGCATCCCGATGTGGCTCACGCTGAGCATCCTCGTGATGACGATGACCGCCGGTACCGGCATGGTCATGTGGCTCGGCGAGCTCATCACCGACCGGGGCGTCGGCAACGGCATGTCCGTCCTGATCTTCACCTCGATCGCGGCTCGCCTGCCCGGTGAGGGCTGGAGCATCAAGGAGTCGACCAGCACCGGCAAGTTCATGCTGGTGATCGGCCTGGTCGTGGTCATCATCGCGCTGGTGGTCTTCATCGAGCAGGCGCAGCGCCGGATCCCGGTCCAGTACGCGAAGCGCATGATCGGCCGGCGGATGTACGGCGGCACCTCCACCTACATCCCGCTGAAGGTCAACCAGGCGGGTGTCGTCCCGGTCATCTTCGCGTCGTCGCTGCTCTACCTGCCGCAGCTGTACTTGCAGTTCTTCGACAAGAACAACTACAAGCCGTACCAGGTCTGGATCCAGAACCACCTGGCCGACCCGGTCAGCCCGCTGTACATCGGCGTGATGTTCCTGCTGATCATCTTCTTCACGTACTTCTACGTGTCGATCACGTTCAACCCGACCGAGGTCGCGGAGAACATGAAGAAGTACGGTGGGTTCGTGCCGGGTATCCGCCCGGGCAAGCCGACCGCCGACTACCTGGACTTCATCCTCAGCCGGATCACCCTGCCGGGCGCCCTGTACCTTGGCTTGATCTCGGTTCTGCCGAACTTCTTCTTCATCTGGCTGAATCAGTCGCAGTACCAGAACTTCCCGTTCGGTGGTACCGCAGTGCTGATCATGGTGGGTGTGGGTCTGGAGACGGTCAAGCAGATCGAGAGCCAACTCATGCAGCGGAACTACGAAGGGTTCCTCCGGTAGTGGGTACGCAGGGCCGGGGGGCTCTGGCGTCTACGGTGGGCGTGGTTCTTCCTGACCGAAGCGAGGCGATGTAGGTGCGGCTGGTACTGGTGGGCCCTCCGGGGGCCGGCAAGGGGACCCAGGCTGAGTTCATCGCCGCCCATCTCGCCGTACCGAAGATCTCGACCGGGGACATCTTCCGGGCGAACGTGTCGCAGGGGACGCCGCTGGGCGTCGAGGCCAAGCGCTACATGGACGCCGGGCAGCTGGTCCCGGACGAGGTCACCATCAACATGGTCCGGGATCGGCTCGCCGAGCCGGACGCCGGCGACGGCTTCCTGCTGGACGGCTTCCCACGGACCGTGCCGCAGGCGTCGGCGCTGGACAAGCTGCTGGCCGACCTGGGCACCGCGCTGGACCTGGTGATGGAGCTCGTGGTCGACGACGACGAGGTCATCCGTCGGCTGTCCGGCCGCCGGACCTGTCGTGGTTGCGGAAAGATCTGGCACGTCGAGTTCGACCCGACGAGCAAGGAGAACATCTGCGACCGCTGTGGCAGCGAGCTGTTCCAGCGTGACGACGACAAGGCCGAGACCATCGGTAACCGCCTCGTCGAGTACGCGGACAAGACGGCGCCCCTGGTCGACTTCTACGGCGCTCAGGGCAAGCTGGTGGGCATCGACGCCACCGGGCCGGTCGAGGACGTCACCGTCCGCGCGATCGACGCCCTACGGTCGTACGGCGGCTGATTCCGCCCCCCAATAGTCGGACCGACGCCGCCCCGGGTGCATCCCGGGGCGGCGGCATATTTGAGACCCAGAGAGTTAGGCTCACCGCCATGCGCCGCCAAGAGCTGAACATCCAGCTGAAGACTCCCGAGCAGATCGAGTTGATGCGGGCGGCCGGCCTGGTCGTCGCGGCGGCGCTGGACGCGATGCGCGCGGCGATCGCCCCCGGCGTCTCCACTGCGGACCTGGACGCGATCGCTGAGAAGGTGATCCGTGACGCGGGTGCGGTGCCGTCCTTCAAGGGCTATCACGGCTTCCCGGCGTCGATCTGCGCTTCGGTGAACGAGCAGGTCGTGCACGGCATCCCGAGCGCCACCCAGGTGCTGCGTGAGGGTGACCTGATCTCGCTGGACTGTGGCGCGATCCTGGACGGCTGGCACGGCGACTCGGCGATCACCGTCGGCGTGGGCGAGACCGACCCGGCGCTGCTGAGGATGGCCGAGGTCGCCGAGGACGCGATGTGGGCCGGGATCGCGGCGGCGGCCCGGGGCATCCTCAACGGCCGGGGCAAGCAGACCGACATCTCGTTCAACATCGAGCGGTCGATCCGCAAGGCCGGGCGGTACGGGATCGTGGACGGCTACGGCGGCCACGGCATCGGCACCGAGATGCACCAGGACCCGCACATCCTCAACCACGGGAAGCCGGGTCGCGGCATCAAGCTCCAGTCGGGCCTGGCCCTGGCCATCGAGCCGATGATCACGATGGGTTCGCCGCGGACCGTCGAGCTGGAGGACGGCTGGACGGTGGTGACCCGGGACAACTCGTTCGCGGCGCACGTCGAGCACACGATGGCGCTGCTGCCGGACGGGGTGTGGGTCACCACGGCACCGGACGGCGGACGGGCCCGTCTGGGCGAGCTGGTCACCGCTCGTCAGCCATAGGCGTCGATGGTGTCGTCCTGCCATGCTGATGCGCATGGTGCACGAGGGGATGCGGGCTGGCGACGGTGACCGCGAAACGGTTGCCGAACAGCTGAAACAGGCGCTCGACCAGGGTCGGCTGGATCTGAGCGAGTATGACGAGCGGGTCCAGAAGGCGTATGCGGCGAAGACGTACGGTGACCTGGAGGGCCTGCTCGCCGACCTTCCCGGCACGGTCCCGGTGGAGAAGGCCCAGGTGGAGCCGCACCGCAACGCCGTAGCGCCGGAGCCGGAGAATCGCCGCCGGCCGGGCCGGTCGGCGTTTCCGGGGATGCTCGGGGTCTTCCTGGTCTGCGTCGTGGTCTGGGCGATGAGCAGCCTCGGCTCGGGGGAGTGGCACTACTTCTGGCCGGGCTGGGTGCTGATCCCCGTGGTGTGGGCACTTGTGGCGCACTTCAGAGACCGGGGCAATCGAGGCCACTGAGACGGATATGGTCGAGTTGTCCGGTCAGAACACGCCCGACAGCGGGTTACGGAACCCTCGGTTTGGCGTCGCTGTTACGGGCGCGTAGACTGGCTCGCTGGCGCGTAGCGTCCACTCCTTCATGTCCTCAAGCGCTTCGAGGACACGCGGGAGCCGCGGCTGGTTCGGGCCCCATCGTGGGCCCGGATGTGACGTTGCGCAAGCCTGCCCTAAGAACCCGATGTCAGGTAGCGGAGGACATGCCTAAGAAAGACGGAGCCATCGAGATCGAAGGCCGAGTGATCGAGCCTCTACCGAACGCCATGTTCCGAGTGGAGCTCGCCAATGGTCACAGGGTCCTGGCACACATCTCCGGGAAGATGCGTCAGCACTACATCCGTATCCTTCCCGAGGACAGGGTCGTCGTCGAGCTTTCGCCGTACGACCTGACCCGTGGGCGAATCGTCTACCGCTACAAGTAAGCGGGTCGCGGGGAATCACCAATCCCGTCTGACTGAGAGTTAAGGCAAACCGTGAAGGTCAAGCCGAGCGTCAAGCGGATCTGCAACAACTGCCGGGTCATCCGGCGGCACGGCCGGGTCATGGTCATCTGCTCGACCGACCCGCGCCACAAGCAGCGCCAGGGCTGAGTCCCGCGCCGCAAGGATCCGCACCACTGAACAAGCTCGTCCCGGCCGTGGGTAACCGCGGCTGTACCCCCGGTCGGAGGCCGGGGCCCGTCTTTGCAGACGGGATGGGTCGGGCACAGACCTCCGGGATCACGAACGAGGAGTACCGCCAGTAATGGCTCGTCTCGTCGGCGTCGATCTCCCCCGCGAGAAGCGGTTGGAGATCGCGCTCACCTACATCTACGGCATCGGGCGTACCCGTGCCGTGGAGACACTGACTGCTACCGCGATTGACCTGAACAAGCGCGCCAAGGACCTCACGGAAGAGGAGCTGGTTCAGCTCCGCGACTACATCGAGGCCAACTTCAAGGTTGAGGGCGACCTGCGCCGCGAGGTCGCTGCGGACATCCGCCGCAAGGTTGAGATCGGTTGCTACGCCGGTATCCGCCACCGCAAGGGCCTGCCCGTGCGTGGTCAGCGGACCCGGACCAACGCTCGTACCCGTAAGGGTCCGAAGCGGACGGTCGCCGGTAAGAAGAAGCCCGGTCGGAAGTAATAGGAGCGCACTGACTTATGCCACCGAAGGCACGCGCTGGGGCCGCAGTAAAGAAGGTCCGGCGCAAGGAACGCAAGAACGTCGCCCACGGGCAGGCGCACATCAAGAGCACCTTCAACAACACCATCGTGTCGATCACCGACCCGACCGGTGCGGTCATCTCCTGGGCCTCTTCCGGCCAGGTGGGCTTCAAGGGCTCCCGCAAGTCGACCCCCTTCGCCGCGCAGCTCGCTGCCGAGGCGGCCGCCCGTCGTGCCATGGAGCACGGCATGCGCAAGGTCGACGTTTTCGTCAAGGGTCCGGGCTCCGGCCGGGAGACCGCCATCCGTTCGCTGCAGGCCGCCGGCCTCGAGGTCGGTCAGATCTCCGACGTCACGCCGCAGCCGCACAACGGTTGCCGCCCGCCGAAGCGTCGCCGGGTCTGAGGGGGATACAGAGATGGCTCGTTACACAGGTGCGGACTGCAAGCGCTGCCGCCGCGAGAAGATGAAGCTGTTCCTCAAGGGCAGCAAGTGCGATGGGCCGAAGTGCCCGTTCGAGTCGCGTCCCTTCCCGCCCGGCCAGCACGGCCGTGGTCGGACCAAGGAGACCGAGTACCTGCTCCAGCACCGCGAGAAGCAGAAGGCCCGTCGCGTGTACGGCGTGCTCGAGAAGCAGTTCCGCGGTTACTACGAGGAGGCTGTCACCAAGCCCGGCAAGACCGGTGAGGTGCTGCTGCAGATCCTCGAGTCGCGTCTCGACAACGTCGTCTACCGGGCCGGCTACGCCGCGTCCCGTGACGCCGCCCGCCAGCTGGTCAAGCACGGCCACTTCCTGGTGAACGGCGTCAAGGTCGACATCCCGTCGTACCGCGTCCGGGACAAGGACATCGTCACGCTGCGGGAGAAGTCGAAGGAGCTCACGCCCTTCGTCGTCGCCCAGGCCCAGGCCGGCTCGAAGCCGGTTCCGGCGTGGCTGGAGCCGATCCCGAGCGAGATGAAGATCCTGATCCACTCGCTCCCGGCCCGCGCTGTCATCGACACGCAGGTCCAGGAGCAGCTGATCGTCGAGCTCTACTCGAAGTAACGAATCGCCCGGCGCTTACCAAGGCGCCGGGCGACTCCGACGGCCATCAAATAGCGGGTGGCCTGACAGAAAGAAGAACAGCGTGCTCATCAGCCAGCGGCCGACCCTCTCGGAGGAGTCGCTCAGCGAGACCCGGTCCCGGTTCACCATCGAACCGCTGGAGCCGGGCTTCGGCTACACCCTCGGTAACTCTCTGCGGCGGACCCTGCTGTCGTCCATCCCGGGCGCGGCGGTCACCAGCATCAAGATCGACGGCGTGCTGCACGAGTTCACCACGATCCCCGGTGTCAAGGAGGACGTGGTCGAGCTCGTCATGAACGTCAAGGAGCTCACCGTCAGCTCCGAGCACGACGAGCCGGTCAGCATGTACCTGCGCAAGCAGGGCCCGGGCGACGTCACCGCCGGTGACATCCAGCCCCCGGCCGGTGTGTCCGTGCACAACCCCGATCTGAAGCTGGCGACCCTGAACAGCAAGGGCCGGCTGGACATGGAGCTGACCGTCGAGCGCGGTCGTGGCTACGTCACCGCGGCGCAGAACAAGAACGCCGGCGCCGAGATCGGCCGTATCCCGGTCGACTCGATCTACTCGCCGGTGCTCAAGGTCACCTACCGCGTCGAGGCGACCCGTGTCGAGCAGCGCACCGACTTCGACCGCCTGATCATCGACGTCGAGTCGAAGGCGTCGATCTCCCCCCGGACCGCGCTGGCCTCGGCCGGCTCGACCCTCGTGGAACTCTTCGGCCTCTGCCGTGAGCTCGACGAGACCGCCGAGGGCATCGACATCGGCCCGTCGCCGCAGGACGCGCAGCTCGCTGCCGACCTGGCCCTGCCGATTGAGGAGCTGGACCTCACCGTCCGGTCGTACAACTGCCTCAAGCGCGAGGGCATCAACAGCGTGGGCGAGTTGATAGGGCGTACGGAGGCCGACCTTCTGGACATCCGGAACTTCGGCCAGAAGTCGATCGACGAGGTCAAGATGAAGCTCGCCGGGATGGGCCTGGGCCTGAAGGACAGCGCGCCGTCCTTCGACCCCGCGCACGTGGTCGACTCGTTCGGCGACGTGGACTACGACACCGACGACTACCGCGAGACCGAGCAGCTCTAAGAGCTCGGCTGCGCCCCATTTCAAGGAGCAATTGAAATGCCCACGCCCACCAAGGGTGCCCGCCTCGGCGGCAGCCCGGCCCACGAGAAGCTCATCCTGGCCAACCTGGCCACTGAGCTCTTCCGGCACGGGAAGATCAAGACCACCGAGTCGAAGGCCAGGCGGCTGCGTCCGCTGGCTGAGCAGCTCGTCACGAAGGCCAAGCGCGGCGACCTGCACGCCCGTCGCCGGGTGCTGGCCACCGTGAAGGACAAGGACGTCGTGTACGCCCTGTTCGAGCAGATCGCTCCGCGGTACTCCAACCGCCCCGGTGGGTACACCCGGATCACCAAGATCGGCCCGCGCAAGGGTGACGCCGCTCCGATGGCCGTCATCGAGCTGGTCGAGGAGCTGCAGGTCGCGGCCAACACCGGCCCGTCCAAGGAGGCCCGCAAGGCCGCCGCGCAGCAGGCCAAGGTCGAGGCTCTCGCCCCCGAGGACGAGACCCCGGTCGCCGCCGCCAAGGCCGACGACGTCCAGGACGACCAGGACGCCGAGGCTCCGGTGAGCGCCTCCGGTGACAAGCCCGGCGACAAGGCCGAGGGCGAAGACACCGACAAGGCCTGATCCACACGGATCGGATCCACCACGGGCGAGGCCCGGCATCCTTCGGGGTGCCGGGCCTCGGCCATATCTGGAGAGAGCATGGACACCATTCGGCTGCGCCTGGACGTGTCGTATGACGGCACCGACTTCTCCGGCTGGGCGGCTCAACCGGGTCGCCGTACCGTCGCCGGGGTCTTGATCGAGGCCTTCGCCCGGTTGATCGGGGCCGAGACGCCGCTCGGGCTGACCGTCGCCGGGCGAACCGACGCCGGGGTGCACGCCACCGGACAGGTCTGCCACGTCGATCTGCCGGTGGAACGCTGGACCGAGCTGGACGGCTCGCTGCTGCGGCGGCTCGCCGCGGTGCTGCCGGCGGACGCCCGGGTGCGGGCGATCACGCCGGTGCCGGACACCTTCGACGCGCGATTCTCGGCGACCTTCCGGCGGTACGAATACCGCGTCACCGATGCACAGTGGGGACCGGAGCCGCTGCGCCGACACGACACGCTGGGCTGGATGCGGCCGCTCGACCTGGACCGGCTCAACGTCGCCGCGGCCGGGCTGGTCGGGGAACACGACTTCGCCGCGTTCTGCAAGCGCAAGGAGCACGCGACCACGATCCGGGCGATCAACCGGCTGGACTGGCGGCGCGACCCGGACGGGGTCTGTGTGGCGACCGTGCAGGCGGACGCGTTCTGCCAGGCCATGGTCCGCAGCCTGGTCGGAGCGATGCTGACCGTCGGGGACGGCCGGCGGCAGCCGGAGTGGCCGGCCAAGCTGCTCACCATGCGCGAACGGTCGAGTGAGGTGATGGTCGCCGCAGCGCACGGGCTCACGCTGGTCGCGGTCGGCTACCCGGACGAGGCCGAGTACGCGGCCCGGGCCGACGCCACCAGGCGCCTGCGCGCCTGAACGCCCGGCGTCACGACGCTCGGCGGATCAGGACCGTGTCGTGCAGGTGGGTGTCGAGGATGTCGTGGGCGAGCTGGGCCACCTGCGGGGCGTCCGGGGCGACCAGCTCGCCGGACGGGCCGGTGATCACGCAGTACATGACGTAGTGGCCGCGGGTACGCCACAGGACCGGGGTACCCGGGCCGGTCGCCGAGCCGGACATGTCGGTGAAGCTGCCGTCCCCGGTCTCCACCAGGTAGCGGACCTGGTCGCCGACGGCCATCGCGCTCGTCGTGTCGGGCAGGTTCAGCAGACCCGCGGTGATCCGGTAGTCGGCGTACGGGACGGTCAGAGCGGCCCGGACCGCCTGCGAGCAGCCGTACCGCTGAAGGGTGGTGCGTAGGGCGCCGCCGGCCGCGAGGGAACAGTCGACGGTGAGGTCGGATCGGGTGACGCCGAAGGCGGTGCCGCCCGCGGGGAACACCTCGTCCGCGCGCAGCGGCGCCGGATCCACCTCGCGCGTCGCGATCCGCGCGTCGACCTCGGCCGACGCGAGCTGGGCCGGGGACCGGCGATCGTCGGCGACGATGAGGACACCCAGCATCACCACGATGCCGAGCACGATCAGGCCGGCCAGGCCCCGGGTGAACAGATGGGTGGTCAACGGCTCGCGCCGCAGGTGCCGCCGGGACCGGCGTCGATGCTGGCCACGGGCGGGAAATCGGATCGGGAGGGGCAGACCGCCCGCCGGTGCGGCGCGGTGGGCGGAGCGCGTCGGGGTGACGTACCGCATGGGCTCAAGCTAGGCGCGCACGCTGATCTATGAACGCACACGGTGTCCGCCACCCCGGCGAGGTGCTCGCCGGGGCGCGGCGCGACACTTGTCGGGTGACCGCCGACCACTACTTCACCGCCGATCCCGACGCGCCCCTGCGCCGTGGCGAGATCGAGTTCACCGTTGCCGGCCGCGACTACCGGCTGGCCGTGGCCTCCGGGGTCTTCTCGGCCGGCCGTCTCGACCCGGGCACCGCCGTGCTGCTGCGCAAGGCCGGGCTGCCCGACAGCCGGGCCGAGGGTGCGTTCCTCGACCTCGGGTGTGGCTATGGCCCGATCGCCTGTGTGCTGGCCACTGAGGCCCCTCAGGTGACCGTCTACGCGGTCGACGTCAACTCCCGGGCCCGTGATCTGGCGGTGGAGAACGCCGGTCGGCTCGGCCTCGGCGAACGGGTGCTGGTCCGGGCACCGGACGAGGTGCCGGCGGACGTGACGTTCGCGGAGATCTGGAGCAACCCGCCCACCCACATCGGTAAGGCCGAACTGCACACCCTCTTGGAGCGCTGGTTGCCCCGGCTCGCGCCCGGCGGCACGGCCTGGTTGGTGATCAACCGCAACCTCGGTGGTGACTCGCTGCACACCTGGCTGGTCGGTCTCGGCTGGACCGTCGAGCGGACGGCCAGCCAGAAGGGGTTCCGGGTCCTGCGGGTCACCGGAAAATCGGCTGACTGAACGCATCACTGACAGGGAGGATGCCGCCATGGGTTACGTGGATGTCGCCGGCGCCGGTTTTGTGCTCCCGGACGGGCGGGAGCTGTTCGCCGACGTGTCGTTCCGGGTCGGCGAGGGGCAGAAGGTCGCGCTCGTCGGTCCCAACGGGGCGGGTAAGACCACGCTGATGCGCATGGTGGCCGGTGACATACCGACCCAGAGCGGCACCATCGCGCGGGCCGGAGGGCTCGGAGTGATGCGCCAGTTCATCGGCATGATCGGCGACGACCGTACCCTCGAAGATCTTGCTCTGTCGCTCGTCTCACCCGCGTTGCGCGAGGCCGGCGAGCGGTTGCGGGCGGCTGCCGCGGCCCTCGGCGAGACCGAGAAGACCCAGATCGCGTACGCCAACGCGCTCGCGCACTGGGGTGAGGTCGGTGGGTACGACGCCGAGGTGCTCTTCGACACGGTGACGGTCGCCATCCTCGGCAAGCCGTGGGAGGAGGCTCGCACCCGGATCGTGCGGACCCTCTCCGGTGGTGAGCAGAAACGGTTCGCCCTCGATCTGCTGCTGCGCGGCAACGACGAGGTACTGCTGCTCGACGAGCCGGACAACTTCCTCGACGTGCCGGCCAAACGCTGGCTGGAGCAACGGCTGCGCGAGTCGAACAAGTCGGTGCTCTACGTCTCACACGATCGCGAGTTGCTGGCCGAGACCGCGAGCCGGGTCGTCGCCGTCGAGGGTGGCGGCGCCTGGACCCATCCGGGCGGGTTCGCCTCCTGGCACGAGGCTCGGATGAACCGGCACGAGCGGATGGAGGAGCTGCGCCGCCGCTGGGACGAGGAGCACGAGAAGATCAAGGAACTGGTCTTCATGCTCAAGAACAAGGCCGCCTACAACGACGGCCTGGCCTCCCGCTATCAGGCCGCGCAGACTCGGCTCCGCAAGTTCGAGGAGGCCGGCCCGCCGCCGCTGCCACCGAAGGACCAGGCCGTCAAGATGAACCTGCGCGGTGGCCGCACCGGCAAGCGCGCGGTCATCTGTGAACAGCTCGAACTCGAGAACCTGACGTTCCCGTTCGACCTGGAGATCTGGTATGGCGACCGGGTCGCCGTGCTCGGCGCGAACGGCACCGGCAAGTCGCACTTCCTGCGCCTGCTCGCGGCCGGCGGCACCGACCCCGACCTGGAACACCGGCCCGTCGACGGGGCGCCGCTCGCGAAGGTCTCGCACGACGGCAAGGCACGGCTCGGGGCGCGGGTCCGGCCCGGCCACTTCTCGCAGACCCACGACCGGCCGGAACTCGTCGAGAAGACCCTCGTCGAGATCCTCTGGCGCGGTGACGAGCATCGGTCCGGACAGGACCGGGCCGGTGCCATGAAGCACCTCAACCGGTACGAGCTGGCCGCCCAGGGCGACCAGCGGTTCGGCACCCTCTCCGGTGGGCAGCAGGCGCGGTTCCTGGTGCTCCTGCTCGAATTGTCCGGGGCGACGGTGCTGCTCCTCGACGAGCCGACCGACAACCTGGACCTCGCCTCCGCCGAAGCGCTCGAGGAAGGACTGAAGGCGTTTGACGGTACGGTGATCGCGGTCACCCACGATCGGTGGTTCACCAGGTCTTTCGATCGCTTCGTGCTGTTCAGAGGGGACGGAGAAGTGGTCGAGGTTCCCGAGCCGGTCTGGGACGTCCGCTAGTTTTCTCGTCACGGACCGGTTAGGGTCCGGTTACAGACACAACCCACGGGAGTCCGGGCACCGGGCTGAGAGGGGGGCTGATGCGGCCCCCGACCGTCGAACCTGATCCGGGTAATGCCGGCGCAGGGAGGAGTTCTCCATGGGCGCATCCTTCCCCCGTATCCACGTCATAACCGATGACATCGACGTTGTTCGCGGTGTCGCCGGGCTTCCCGACGTGGCCGTCCAGATCAGAGTCAAGAGCAACGACGCTTCGGCGTACGCGTTGACCTGCGCCGCGATTGCGGTGTGCCGACCGGCCGGCACGATCGTGCTGGTCAACGACCGGGTCGGGGTCGCCCTCGCGGCTCAGGCGGACGGCGTACACCTCGGGGCCGACGACCTGCCGGTGTCCGCCGGACGCCGCGTCCTCGGCCCGACCGCGATCGTCGGCGCGACCTGCCGTGACCCCCGAGCGGCGCGAGCCGCCGTCGACGCCGGGGCGAGCTATCTCGGCGTCGGACCGGCCTTCCCCACGTCCACTAAGGACGGACTGCCGCCACCACTCGGGCCGGCCGCGATCGCGGCCGTCGCCGACGCGGTGCCGGGCACTCCGGTTCTGGCGATCGGCGGTATCACCGCGGAACGGGTGCCGCAGCTCGCGGTGCACGGGGTCGCGGCTGTCTCCGCCTTCGCGGCGGATCCGAAGGGGGCGGTCGCGGAATTCCTGGCGGTCCTGCCGTGAACCGCGATCTCGCAGCCTCTTCCGCCGCCGGCCCCGACGCGGTCCCCGACCGTGCCCCGACTCCTGACCCCGTTGCCGGCACCGACGGCGCCTCGACCCCCCTCTCTGCCGCGCCTCGCCGGATCGCGGTCGTCGGCGGCGGGATCATCGGGCTCGCCATCGCAGCGGAGTTGTCGGGCCGCGGCGCCGACGTCGTCGTTTACGAGTCGGCGCCGGACGGGACGGGCGGAGCCTGGCATGTCGCGGCCGGGATGCTCGCACCCGGTGGGGAGTCGGCCTTCGAGTATCCGCACCTCACCCGGCTGTTGGAAGCCGGGCAGGAGCTGTGGCCCTCGTTTGCGGCGGGCCTCGGAGACGTCGGCTACGACAGGACGGGGACGCTTTCGCTGGCGTTGACGGCGGATGACGTGGCCGAGGCGGCGAGGGAGTGGAAGCACCAGAAGTTGACGCCGCTGACCGGTTCGCAGGTGCGTGATCTCGAGGCGGCGATCTCACCTCGGGTTCGGGCGGGGGCGTTCGCGGCTGCTGAGCATCAGGTCGACCCGCGCAAGGTCGTCGCGGTTCTCCGGGATCGGTTGGCGGGCCGGATCATCACTCGCGAGATAACGGATCTATCCGAACTGGACGCTGACGGTGGGAGCGGGACGGGCGCTTCGGCAGGCCGGCCCGACGTGATCATCGTGGCCGCCGGGCATCGGACCGGGGCGCTCACCGGGCTGCCGATCCGGCCGGTCAAAGGGCAGGTGCTTCGGCTGCGCGGCGAACCCGGCCTGCTCGAGCACGTGATCGACGGCGCTGCCGACGGGCGGCACGTGTACCTGGTCCCGCGGGCCGACGGTGAGGTCGTGGTCGGCGCCACCCAGGAGGAACGTGCCGACCGGATGCCCACCGCCGCCGGTGTCCACGACCTGTTGCGCGCCGCCCTCGATCTGGTGCCGGGTCTGGCCGAACACGAACTCGCCGAGGTCACCGTCGGACACCGGCCGGGTACCCCGGACAACGCACCGATCCTCGGGTATCTCGACGACGACCGCCGCGTGGTGGTCGCGGCCGGACACTTCCGCAACGGCATCCTGCTCGCCCCGATCACCGCACGACTCATCGCCGACCTGGTGCTCACCGGCTCGGCCGATCCGATTCTCGACGCGTTCGGTCCCGGGAGGTTCCGATGAAACTGACGATCAACGGCCAGGCCCAGAGCCGGTCCGGTACCTGTTCGGTCGCGACCCTGGTCGCGGAGATCATCGCCGCCCAGCGTGGGGTGGCGGTCGCGGTCAACGGCACCGTGGTTCCACGTTCGACCTGGTCGGAGGTGGACCTCGTGGACGGCGACCGGATCGAGGTGCTCACCGCCGCGCAGGGAGGTTGACATGACGTTACTTCCGGAGAACGGGCTGATCCTCGGCACCGGCGGGGCGAACAGCCTCACCGCGCTGGAGGAGGCCATCGCCGCGTCCGAGTCGACCCTGGTCACGGTGGCGCTGCGGCGGGTGGACGCGGCCGGGCCGGGTCTGCTGCCGATGCTGGACCGGCTCGGGGTGCGGGTGCTGCCGAACACGGCCGGCTGCTACACCGCCGGTGACGCGGTCAAGACGGCGCAGATGGCGCGGGAGGCCTTCGAGACGGATCTGATCAAGCTCGAGGTCATCGGGGACGAACGGACCCTGCTGCCGGACGGGATCGAACTCCTGCGAGCGGCCGAGGTACTCGTCGCCGATGGGTTCGTCGTTCTGCCGTACACCAGTGATGATCCGATCCTGGCCCGACGCCTCGCCGACGCCGGATGTACCGCGGTGATGCCGGCGGGGTCGCCGATCGGTTCCGGCCTGGGGATCTCCAATCCGCACCACATCGAGTTGATCGTGCAGAGCGTGGACGTGCCGGTGGTGCTCGACGCGGGTATCGGCACCGCCTCGGACGCGGCGCTCGCGATGGAGCTCGGCTGTGACGCGGTTCTCATCGCCAGCGCGATCACCCGGGCCGACGATCCGGTGGCGATGGCCACGGCGATGCGGCACGCGGTCACGGCCGGCCGGCTCGCCCGCTCGGCCGGGCGCATCCCACGGCGGTTCCATGCGGTCGCGTCCACCGCCGACGACGGCATCGCGCAATGGTGACCCCGGGCGGGCTCGTCGTGCTCACCGATCGGCGGTCCGCATCCGGTTCGCTGATCGAGGTGGTCCGGGCGGCGGTCCGCGGCGGCGCCGCGTGGGTCATTCTCCGCGAGAGGGATCTTTCGTACGGCGATCGTGCGGCCCTGGCCACGAGGCTCCGGTCGGTCGTCCCGGCGCATCGGTTGATCATCGCGGGGCCGGATCCGCTCGGTGGGGAGGCCGTGCATCTGTCCGGTTCTGATCCCCTCCCGTCCGGGGTTCCGCTGATCGGGCGTTCGTGGCACGGCACCGAGGATCTGTCGGGTGTGGACTACGTGACGGTGTCCCCGATCCACCCGACCTCGTCGAAGCCGGGGTACGGGCCGGCGCTCGGGGTCACG
Source organism: Actinoplanes sichuanensis (assembly GCF_033097365.1). Lineage (NCBI taxonomy): Bacteria > Bacillati > Actinomycetota > Actinomycetes > Micromonosporales > Micromonosporaceae > Actinoplanes > Actinoplanes sichuanensis. The sequence continues at coordinate 8,826,087 of NZ_AP028461.1, read as the reverse complement.
GGGGCCGCCGAGCTGCGCGCGCCCGTACCCTGGCTGGCTCTCGGTGGTATCGAGACCCCCGCGCAGGCGGCTGAGTGTGCAGCGGCCGGCGCGGCCGGAATCGCCGTGATGGGTGCCCTGATGCGTTCCCCGGACCCCGAAGGCACCACCCGCGATCTGTCCTCCGCCTTCCACAAGGCAGCCGGCTCTCACGGCTGTGTCACGTCGCTTCGGACAGCTCCAGCGACCAGCCGGGGTTTGGTGGCTGGTGGGGCGCCGGGGCTTGGGGGTGGGCGGTGACTCCTCCGGTGGTGTTGACGATTGCCGGGTCGGACTCCGGGGGCGGGGCCGGGATTCAGGCGGACCTGAAGACGTTTGCCGCGCTCGGGGCGTTCGGGACGTCGGTGATCACGGCCATCACGGCGCAGAACACGCTCGGCGTCACGGCCATTCACCCCGTACCCGTCGATGTTGTCGCTGCTCAGCTTGATGCCGTGCTGTCGGATCTGCCGGTGGCCGCGGTCAAGGTCGGGATGATCTCGGATCCGGCGGTGGCGAAGCTGATCGCGTCGCGTGTGGACGATCTGCCCAACCTGGTCGTCGACCCGGTTCTGGTGGCCACCGCGGGCAGCCGGCTGGGGGAGGCTGCGGTTGTCGGGGTGCTTACGGCGTACCCCTGCGTGTTGACTCCGAACCGGCACGAAGCCGGCGCCCTCCTGGGGCGGCGAGTGGAGACCACCGAGGAGATGATCTCGGCGGCGGCCGAGCTGGCGGCCCTCGGGCCGCGCGCCGTCGTGGTGACCGGAAGTGAGCTGGCGCTGGACGTCCTGCATGTCGCGGGGGAGACGACGCTGTTGCGCGGCGAGCCGGTCGTGACCGGAAACAACCATGGCTCGGGGTGCACGTTCTCGTCCGCGATCGCGGTCCGGCTGGCGGCCGGTGACCAGGTGCCGGACGCGGTGGCGGCGGCCAAGGATTACGTCAACCGGGGGCTGCGCGGCGGCAGCTCCTGGCGGCTCGGCGCCGGGCCGGGCCCGCTGGACCACTTCGGGTGGTCCATCTAGATCCCCGGCGGTACGGCCGGTGGCTCAATGCTGCCGTCCGTCGCCGGTTTTATCCAACTTTGGGGAGGAATGGTCATGCGGCGCAAGGTCTACGTGGAAGGTCCCCGCCCGGACATCCGGGTGCCGTTCACCGAGGTGGTGCTGACCGGCGACAACCCGCCGGTACGCCTGTACGACACGTCCGGTCCCGGCAGTGAACCCTCGGCCGGGCTGCCCCCGCTGCGGAAACCGTGGCAGACCGGGCGGACCCAGCTCGCCTCCGCGCGCGCCGGGATCATCACGCCGGAGATGGAGTACGTCGCCATCCGCGAGGGAGTCCCGGCCACCCTCGTGCGCGACGAGATCGCCGCGGGACGGGCCGTGCTGCCCGCCAACATCAATCACCCCGAATCCGAACCCATGATCATCGGCTCGCGGTTCCTGGTGAAGGTCAACGCCAACATCGGCACCTCGGCGGTCACCTCGTCGATCGACGAAGAGGTCGAAAAACTCACCTGGGCCACCCAGTGGGGCGCGGACACCGTGATGGACCTGTCCACCGGACCGCACATCCACGAGACCCGGGAGGCGATCGTACGGAACTCGCCCGTCCCGATCGGCACGGTGCCGCTCTATCAGGCGCTCGAGAAGGTCAAGGGTGACCCGCTTCGTCTCAGCTGGGAGATCTTCCGGGAGACCGTCATCGAGCAGGCGCTCCAGGGCGTGGACTACATGACGATCCACGCGGGTGTGCTGCTCGAATACGTGCCGATGGCCGCTGAGCGGGTCACCGGGATCGTCTCCCGCGGCGGGTCGATCATGGCGGCGTGGTGCCTCGCCGAGCACCGGGAGAACTTCCTCTACACCCACTTCCGGGAGCTGTGCGAGATCTTCCGGGAGTACGACATCACGTTCTCCCTCGGCGACGGGCTCCGTCCCGGATCGATCGCCGACGCCAACGACGAAGCCCAGTTCGCGGAGCTGCGCACCCTCGGCGAACTCACCCATATCGCGTGGGAGTACGACGTCCAGGTGATGGTCGAGGGGCCCGGGCACGTACCCATGCACAAGATCAAAGAGAACGTGGATCTGCAGGTTTCACTGTGTGGCGGGGCGCCGTTCTACACGCTCGGGCCGCTCGCGACCGACATCGCGCCCGCCTACGACCACATCACCTCGGCCATCGGAGCCGCCATGATCGGGTGGTTCGGGACGGCGATGCTCTGCTACGTCACGCCCAAGGAACACCTCGGGCTGCCCAATAAGGAAGACGTCAAAGCCGGGATGATCGCCTACAAGATCGCGGCCCACGCGGCGGACATCGCCAAGGGGCATCCGGGTGCTCAAGAGTGGGATGACGCGCTGTCCCGGGCCCGGTTCGACTTCCGGTGGGAGGACCAGTTCGAGTTGGCGCTGGACCCGGCCACCGCGCGGTCTTACCACGATGAGACGTTGCCGGCGGCGCCCGCCAAGACGGCGCATTTCTGCTCCATGTGCGGGCCGAAGTTCTGCTCCATGAAGATCAGCCACGAGATCCGGGCGGCCGGCATGAAGGCCAAGTCGACGGAGTTCGTGGACGCCGGTGGACGGGTCTACCTGCCGGTTACGCCTACCGCCTAGGACGACGATTCGGCGCCGTTGTCGCTCTCGCCGTCGTTGCGGTCGCCGGGCGGGCGCGTGGATCTTGCGCGAAACTCCACATCTGATTTGATATGGCGAACTTTTCAGTTCTGGTCGGTATTGGCCCGCAAGGTCCGCACAGCCAAGTGGATCTTGCGGCCGATTCGCTGCTGGGAAGAATTCGGCAAGGTCGTAGAGGCGGGGAGAATCGTGCAAGATCCGCTCGGCCCTCGGCTGCCTGTGCAGGTCAAGCTTCCGGCTCGTCTTCAGGGTCTGGAGGGCTCGGGGCGCGCTTCGCCGCCGGCAGGAAGTCGTAGATGGGTTCGCGCTTCGGCTCGGGCTGAGCCTCGGGTTCCGGCTCTGGCGTGGTGATGGGGCGGTTGCGGTCGGCCAGGTCCTTCATTGCCTCGCGCGCCTCGTTGGCCGGGGCGTCGGGAATTACTGCGGTCGGTTGCTCGACGGGCTCGTCCGCCGACGCGGGTCGGTCTGCGGTGGGTGGCTCGTCCATGGCCGGCTGCGGGGAGCGACGCGAGCGGCCCTTTCGGCGGCTGGTCCGCTGCTGACTCCGCGAAGGCCGGGAATCCGTCGCCTCGGGCCGGGCCGTCTCCGGTGCTGTGGTGGATTCCGCCTGGGTGGTTTCGGTCATAGCCGACGGTTCTAGCCGGATCGCTTCCGGAGCGGGTTCGGGTTCGATGCCCTCTGGACCCGCGGGTTCGGTCGGCGCAGGCTCGGCCACAGTGCTTTCGGATTCGGTCGTTGGTCGTCCGGGCCCGAGGGCGGTGGCATCTGGTTCTACCGTTGACTGTCCGGGCGCGGCGGTCTGGGCCTTCGGACCCGTCGTTGAATGTTCGGGCTTGGCGGCGTGGCCGACTGGTTCTGCGGCTTCCGCGCCCGGTGAGGGGGTGATCACCTTCGCCTGAGCGACGGGGTGCTCCGTTTCGGCCGCATCTCGGTCCGGGTCCTCGGTCCCGGCCGTAACCTGGCCCCGCTCGAAGGGGAGTAAATCCGCCTCGACTTTTAGTCCTTCCGGGTGCGCGGACGATGTGTCCTCGGGTATGTGCGTTTCCGGTGGGATGGCGAGCGCCGCCGGGTCCTGTTCCGGCTGCCCGGAATCGGACGTAGATTCTGGCGACGTCTTCAGTTCGGGTTCGGCGGCCAGACTGGTGCCGGATTTGTCAGTGGTCGACCCAGGCAGGGGAGTGCTGGCGGAGGCTTCGTCCGTCGGAACCCGTTCCGGCTGCAGATCCATCGCTTCGACAATGGCCTCGGCGGTAACGCCGGTCCCGGGACTCTGGGCGGCATCGGTGGTCACATCCGGCCCACCTGCTTCGAGACCGCCGGCGTCGAAGGCCGATTGCGTCGGCTCGTCGGGGGAGAACGCGATTTCGGATGCCGCCGTCATGGCTGCCTCGGGAGCGGGAGCGCTGGGGGTCTTCGCCTGTGCGCGGGTGCGTTTCGCGGGGGCTTTCGCCGGAGCGCGTTTCGTGGGGGCAGCCTTCGTGGCGGTCGTCTTCGCGGCGGCCTTGGCGGCTGCGGTACGAGAGGCGCGTTTGCGGGGCGCCGTCTTGTTCACCGGGGCGCCTTCGAGCCTGGCAGGGTCTTCGGCTTCCCGCAGATCGGCTTGCAATTCTGGTGGCGTCTCGGGAACCGGCGGCAGTTGCAGAGGCGGTACAGTCCCGGCCCCGGGGGCGACCCGCCCCGAGGGAGAGGAGGCGGCCGGCTGCCTCTCAACCTTCGCCGGGACGACCGGAACCAAGTTCGGCTCGATCCGATACCGGTAGAGGATGCCTTCATCCCGAACCACGAAGTCGTCCGCACCATCAGGCCGAGTCCAGGTGAGGATCAGTTGCCCGTATTTCTCAGCAAGCTTCACCAGCGCCGGGAAGGTATCGACAACGACGACAGGCTTACCAGGAGGGCTGGCCATCGGCTCCACCGGAACGATCAGGTGTGGGTAGCGGCGCTGGATCTGGGTGCGAGTTCGCAAGGGCACGTGCCCCAGCGCCATCCATGCCACGATTCCGGCTCCGGCCAATGCAGCGAGGATCAGATAGACGGCATACTTCCGAGCAGAGGCCGCGGTGACCAGGTCGTAGCCGAAGGCGCCGATCTGACGATCCTGAATCCTGCTGCCTACCGAGGCGCTCGATTGATCCACCACTAGTGACTGTGGGCCGCTGGTGAGCGTGAGGAGAAGCGGAGAAACGTTCAGGGAGATCTGCGGCTCGAAGACGGTACCGTCGTTGTGCTCTACGCGAGCGGTGATCGCGAGGGTAGTTCCGGTCATATCTGCCCCGATCGCCGTGCCGGCGGCTGCAATGCGCTGATCGATGGCTTCAAGATTGATTTGAACCGTCCCGGTATATCGGTCAGTCATGAACTGTTGTGGCTGGGACAACTGAAGGGTCTTGTGCCAGCCGTTTTGGGCCGCGAGGCGACCGGTAACCTCGATCCGGCCTGCCTCTCCCCGATAGTTCAGGTGGAGATCGATCAGCCCGGCAAGTTTCCGAAATACCGGATCCGGTGAGTAGACGGTCGTTCCGTCGTAGGCCGCAGAGTGCGGTACTTCGGCAGAGTAGGCGAAGGTCATCGATTCGCCGGGTCTTCCAGTTCCCGTAACGATCTCGGTGACCGGCTTAATCCATCCAAGTGAGCCGAGTGCGAGGCCTAGGACGCCACACACAACGGTGACTGCGGCTAACACTCGAAGGGCGGGGTGTAGACGGCTGACCGCCTTGAACACGGCCGCTGCGGTTGCCCAAGAGCCGCCTCCGCCAGACATGCCCTTCACTCTCTTCCTGCTGCGACCACGCAGTATGTCGCGCCTCGACTTGGCGCGGGCCGCTCCACCACTGACGAACAAGAAGCCGAGCATCCCCAGCCCGGTAGGACTGAGCAGGGGCTGGATCCAGGTGCCAGCCTTGGGGATATGCAGGACGGCACGTCCGATCAATTCATCGGACTTGGGCTGGGCATGGTCGATCGACTTGTTGTTGTCCCCTTGCAAGACAAACCCAGTATCGGCACTGCCGCCGATGATCCGGTGCAAGACTTCTACGCCGTCCGTGCCATCGTATGCGGCAATCTGTCCCACCTCGTATGAATCGAACTTGAGGAGGATTACGAGATCGCCAGCGTGGTACGTGGGTTGCATGCTGATGCCGTGGGTTACGACATATGACAGTTGTTCAGTTTTGATGCCCCACGCACCGATGGCCGCCGTCGCAAGGACGGCGGCCATGACTAGACGACGAATCGACGGGCGAATGTTGACTCCGTCAAACGATGAGTCGGGTGGGTCTCGACGAGACCCACCCGAACCGAGGCTCGTTATTCAGCCTCTCATGAAACCTGAACGGCGACGTTGGTAAGCGCCGTGAAGTAGGCGCTGCTGCCATCGGCATTGCACTGCCACGTGTTGGTGGTGCGAACGCAAGTGGGCGTGGCATCGGTGGCGTTGGTTACATCACCCGTGACCGTGACCACGACCGTGGGCTGCGGGCTCGTTGACAGGGCAGCGCCGGCGTCGTCCATGAGGTTGAAGTGCAGGCCGGTGATCTTGTTCGGGTCGGAGCCGTCGAAGTCAAATGCAAAGGAGGACATGACCGCACCCTTGACGCCGAGCGAAGCCTTTCCGCCGACGAAGGTGGACGCAGGCGCCCCACTAAGGCCTGAAGCGGTGAAGGCGGTGGAACCGGCGGCGACGGCGCCGGCGACGGCGACGCCGCCCAGCAGCTGGATCATGTTGCGCATATGTGTGTCTCCCCTTGGTCGGTAGCCCAGCCGGCCTCGTGGGCCCTGTGGCTTTGCGTCCCCGGCTTGCGACGGGTTTGCGTTTGTCGGCCGAGCGGGTGCTCGTTGCTTGCGCCAGTTGTTTCGGTCGGGGAGGGGGCCTGCTGATGGTTCGGGGGACGGTTTTTCGCGGGACTTTCAGGATTTCGCTGCCTTAGATCAGCGGCGGTGTTATGCGGTTGCCGGTTGGTTGCGGGGAACGGGCAGCCATGCGGTAACAGCCACAAACGCAAGCGCGGCGGTCGTCGGGGGACGGCCGCCGCGCGTACAGAAGAAGAGGGTTTAAAGCTTGTAGAAGGTCACGTAGTGGTCGGGGGTGAAGTAGGCGACCCGGGTGCTGCGGTTGACCACGATGCGGTAGGCGTCGCGGGAAGCGCCTCGGGCGCGGGAGTAGACGTCGTATTCGCTGTATGTGGCGGTGGGGAGCTGGCCCTCGCGGTTGTAGAACTGGCCGCCGGTGTAGTTGTAGTTGCCGTAGGGCCAGGAGTACCAGCCGGCCGACGTGGGCCAGCCGAGGGACTGCCAGCCGGTGAAAGCGGTACGCGCGGCCGAACAGCGACTGATCGTGCAGGTGCTGTAGACGGCCGCCTGAGCCGCGTCGGTCGACGTCGGTGACACGACCGCGGGGGCGATGAGGGCGGTCCCGGAGAGGGCCAGGACCAGGGCCAGGCCGGAGAAGAACCGGCCGATGCGGGTGATCATGTTCGGACTCCCGATGTTCGGTGGGGGATGAACCCGGACATCGACAATCGTCACTTCTTTGAGTGCTTCGCGGTACCTCCCGATCCCATCATTCCATCGGCGTTTGCCGATGTTTTACGGCGGCGAAACTCCGGCGGCAGGGCTCTGGCCAGGAGTTCACGACGATGCAACCGGGGGAGAGGGCGGCGGCAACGTCGATGTGACGCGGTGGGCGGCGGCAGGTGATGACGAAGGCCCGGACACGTGATCGTGTCCGGGCCTTCGACGTTTCTGGTCAGGCTCCGCCGAGGCCGTTGACCCAGTTGACGTACTCGTCTTCCTTGCGGCCCTGCGCGCTGGGCGCGGTGGGCGGTGGCGCGATCGGCGTCGGCTGGGGCAGTGGGGCGCTGATCGGCGTCGGCTCCGGGGTCAGCGGGGCCCGCTGTGCGACCCGCGGGTGTTCGGCGGTGTCGATTCCGGTGCGTGGGCCGGGCTGGGTGGCGGCGAAACCGTTGAATGATCCGGTGTCGCCGGTCAGTGCCGGCGACGGCGAGGCGGGCTGTGGCTCGGGGGGCTGTTTACGCGTACGCCATCCGCGTCGCAGACCGCCTGAGGCCTTGGCGGGCGCCTGCTGCTGTTGCCCGGAGAAACGTGGCTCCGCGGAAGCCTGGCTGTAGGAGCCGGGGGGATAGACGGTGGCCGGCGCGACACCGCCGGGCAGGGGTGCCGGGGGATGGGTGACGGCCGGTGCGACGCCGCCCGCGGAAGGAGTCGGAGGGTAGGCGGTGGCCGGCGTGGCGCCGCCCGGTAGGGGCGCCGGGGGGTACGCGGCGAACCCGGACGGGGCCGAGCTGCTCAGGTCCTGCAGCGGGTGTGGGCGCTCGGCGACCGCCACTGGGAGGACGCCGGTGTCCGAAGGACGCAGCTCGTTTTCCGGGCGGCGGGCCGCGACCGCCGCGGCCTGCGCGATGGCGGACTGCACGGGTACGTCCCGGCGGGGCAGCGTGGCCCGACCGGAGGCGGTGACGGGTCCCGGCTCGGGCTTGGCGTCGGTGGGTGTGTCGGCGACCGGGGTCTCCGGCTCAGGGGCCCGGGCCGGCTCAGGTGTGCTGCGGATGATGGCGGCCAGCACCGAGCCGAGCACGCCGGCGCCGGCCGCGGTCATCGCACCCCAGTAGGGGTCGAGGCGGAAGCCGCCGGCCGCGGCGGGGCCGGCGATCAGATAAGCCACGGTCAGCAGTGCCGGACCGGCGAGTCCACTGAGGGCCACGGTGATCGTCGGCATCTTTCGGCCGCGGGCGACCCATCCGACGATCAGCCCGGCCAGCAGCGCGATGACCGGCATGGTGGCGAACTGGGTGTGCTCGACGACCGCGCCGGGGATCAGGTCGCCTTCGAGGACGCCGAGACGGGCGGCGTCCTGGGTGCGGCCGGGCAGCAGGGACGGCGCGAGCGAGATCAGGGCGACGGACCAGACGGCGACGGTCAGGGTGGCGACGCTCCAGCGGGCGACGGCGCGGGCCGCCGCGGCGTAACCGGCGAAGATGCCGGTGGCCGCGCCCAGGCCGGCGCAGATGCCGATGACCAGGACCGGCTGCACGCCGGCGATCTGGGCGGCGCGGGCCGGTTGCATGGTCAGCGGTAGTACCGCGAGGGCGCCGAGACCCGCCGCCAGGCCCATCCCGAGTGCGCCGCCGGCGCTGACCGGGCGCGCTGACCAGCGGGGACGCAGGCCGGTCGCGACCACGGCACCGATGGCGGCGGCGGTCATGGTGATCCATGCGACCCAGGCCAGTTGCGCTGTCCATTGGTCACGCTGAGTGAGTTCCAAAGTCTGGTCGAGCCGCACCATGCCCAGCCCGTAGGCGATGCCGAGTTGACCGGCCCCGACAACCGCGGCCGCCATGGTGGTGGCGGCCAGCAGCTTCAGCCAGCTCCGAAATGCCATGGTGGGCACGTTACGGAATGTTCCACATGATGCGCCAGTCCGGGGTCGTCTTCTTAAGGCAGCCTAAAGTCGCGTGCGTCTATGATCGACGTTCATCGATCAAAAATCGGTCACTTACGGTGACTTGCGGGCAACTCCCGAGCGACTTGCCAACTGTTGAGTCCAGAGTGGACACTGTCGCGCACGGACAACGAGTCCGTCATGTCACGCCAAACCTTGTCAACGTGTTCATCGAGGTCGCGGGACAGAACTCCCACATAGTGGTTGGAATCCTGATGGTGTCCGGTGATCATGACCTCACGGACGGTTGTGCGTGACGTATTCGTGCACGTCAACACCGGGCGAGTTGACGCCGGGCGAAGTCGCGCGCACTTATCACCCGGACAGCGGAGCCTTTTACAGGAGGATCCAGACTTCCCAAAAGGCCTGGCGTTCTGATGAAATCGCCGCCGTGCCGGAAACGGCGCGGGCCTTGCTGCGGCCATCGGACGGGGCCGGACCGCGGCCCGGAAGGGGCCGCCTCCCGCCGTGGCGCGGAGTGGGGACGACCGTGAAGGAGATGTCGTGAGCACGGGATCCTCGCCCCTGGCTGCGCGACGGGGCCTACGGAGTCAGCGGCGGCCACGACTTCGGAGCCGGCTCGCCGGCATGCTGGTCCTCCCCCTGCTCGCGGTGGCCGGTGTCTCGTCGATGCGGCTGCTCCAGGTCGGCCAGGAGGCGAGTGACGCCGAGCGGGTCGCGCAACTCGCCGAGCTGGGTACCGACATCTCCAACCTGAGCCGACTGCTGCACGACGAGCGGATGGCCGCCGTCGAGTTCCTGGCCACGCCGGACGGGCCGGTCACCGGCTTCCGTGAGGCGGTCAAGGCGGTCGACTCGCAGGCGCGGGAGTTCCGTACCGACCGGGCCGCGATCGTACTGATCCCGGAACGGGTCGAGACCCGCCTCACCGCCATCGAGGCCCAACTGGGCAGCCTGACCGACCTGCGGACCGCGGTCGACGCGCGCAGCGTGCCGGGGTTGGCCGACGTGGCGCAGCGCTACGGCGCCGTCCTGGCCGGCCTCGACGGGTACGAGAACCTGCTGAGCCAGATCGCCGAGCGCGGTGAGGTCGCCGACGGCCTGCGTACCGTCGCCGCGTTCACCGAGTTGGAGAGCGCCGCCACCGAACAGGCCGCGTTGGCGTACATCGCCCGGGCCACCGACAGCCTCGACGCCGAGCGGCAGCGGGCGCTGATCGCGGCGCAGGCCACCCGCGCCTCGGCCCTCGCCGACCTCCGTGAGGTGGCCACCCGCGACCAGGTCGCCCTGGTCGACTCGGTGCTCGCCGATCCGGCGATCGCCCGTGCCGACGAGCTGAGCGCCCGCCTGACCGGTGACGGAGCAGCCGGTCTGGACGAGGTCTCGGATGCCTTCGGTGACGTGACGGTGCTGTTCCGTGGCGTGGAACGGCAACTGGAGGAGCAGACCGTCACCCTCGCCGAGGACGCGCGGACCTCCACCACCCGCCTGGCCACCGTCGAGTTCATCACGGTGCTGGTGGTCCTGATCGCGACCGTCACGATCGCCGTCTATCTGGGCCGGTCACTGCTGCTCTCGGTGCGCCGTCTGCGGGAGGGCGCCCTCGCGGTGGCCAGCCGGGACCTGCCCGAGGCGGTCAGCCTGCTCCAGGACGTGGAGAGCCTCGGTGAGGGCGGCGTCGACCGGATCGTGGCGCAGAGCCGTGACCCGATCAACCTCGCCGACCGTGACGAGTTCGGCGAGGTGGCCGAGGCGTTCAACATGGTCCACCGGGAGGCCATCCGGGTCGCCGCCGAGCAGGCCGCCCTGAGGATCAGCCTCTCCACCATGTTCCTCAGCCTGGCCCGGCGTAGCCAGTCGCTGGTCGACCGGATGATCGGCGAGCTCGACCAGATCGAGCGGATGGAGGAGGACCCGAAGCGGCTGGCCCGCCTCTTCGAACTCGACCACCTCGCCACCCGGATGCGCCGCAACGACGAGAACGTGCTGGTGCTGGCGGGCGCCGAGGTCGGCACCCCGCGCCGCGAGGACGCGCTGCTGATCGACGCGCTCCGGGCCGCCCAGTCGGAGATCGAGCTCTACCACCGGATCGAGTTCGGCACCGTCGACACCGACGTACTGATCACCGCGGCCGCCGTCAACGACGTGGTCCGGCTGATCGCCGAACTGCTCGACAACGCCACCCGCTTCTCCGCGCCGGACACCGTGGTGATGGCGCAGGCCGGGCGGCTCGGGGAGCACGCCGTGATCCGGATCGAGGACCGCGGCCTGGGCATCTCCGCCGAGCAGATGGAACAGCTCAACATCAAGCTCAGCGAACCGGCCGATGTGGACGCCTCGGTGTTCCGGCTGATGGGTATCGCGGTGATCGGCCGGCTGGCGTCCCGGCACGGCATCCGGGTCGAGCTGCGACCCGGGCCGGAGGGCGGTGTCGTCGCCGAGGTGACGCTGCCCGCCGACATCATCGTCATGCCGGGCGCGCCGAGCCCGCTGCCACCGCGGGCGGCCAGCTGGACCCGGCCGGGACCGCCGCCCCAGTTGCCGATCGGGATCCCCCGCAGCCCGGAGGCACGGCCGGTGGTGCGTACCGCTCCACCGCCGGCCCCGGCTCCGGTGCGGACGGCGCCTTTGGGCGTACCCATGTCCGAATTGGATTTGAACCCGACGCCGAACCGCCCGAAGTTGCCGACGCGGGTTCCGAAACCTGTGGATCCGGTTCCCGCCGCCGAAGCGGCACCGGAGCCCCCGCCCCCGCTGGCGCCGCCCGCGTCCATTCAGATGGAGATGCAGCACAGCTGGTTCGAGGGTGAGGACGAGAAGGCCGACAGCCACGGCATGCCGACCGCAGGGTACGCCCCGCCGCCGACACCGCCGACCGCTCCGGCCCAGCCCGCCCCGAAACCGCGCCCGACCAACGGGGACGAGCGCTGGCGGACCGCGGCCGACGAGGGCTGGCATCGCGCCATGGCGGCGTCCGACCCCAAGGATGCCGGTATCACCCGGTCCGGGCTCCCCAAACGGATCCCGCAGGCCCAACTCGTCCCCGGCGGAGTGGAGGCCACCCCGCGGGCGCAACAGCGGCGCAGTCCGGATGAGGTTCGCGGGCTACTTTCCGCGTATCACAGAGGAGTGCAACGAGGGCGGACGGACGGCGTTGCCGAGACCGCCGCCGCGGCAACACAGGCTCCTAAGGAGAACGAACAGTGACCAGGCCCCCCACCATGCACGACATGGGCTGGCTGCTCAGCAACTTCGCGGACAGTGTCGCGGGCATCGCGCACGTGATCGCGGTCTCCGCCGACGGGCTGCTGCTGGCCTCGTCCCGGGACCTGCCAGGTGATCGCGCCGACCAGCTCGCCGCCATCACCTCCGGCGTGGTCAGTCTCACGGACGGCGCGTCCCGGATGTTCAACGCCGGCGCGGTGCAACAGACCATCATCGAAATGGACAGCGGCTATCTTTTCCTGATGTCCATCAGCGACGGTTCATCGATGGCGGTCCTGGCAGCGCGCAGTTGCGATGTCGGTCAGGTCGGCTACGAGATGGCCCTGCTGGTGGAGCGCGTCGGCGCGGCATTGTCGCCAGCGGCGCGCGAGGCCGTCAGCCACTAGTCGCCGGGGTTGATCGCCCTGGCGGAGACGAGGTGACCGCGACATGACACAGCCGCATGATCCCCGGGGCAACCTGGTGCGGCCGTATGCGGTCACGCGCGGCCGGACCGAACCGAGCCGGGACATCCCGATCGAGGCGCTCCTGTTCGCGAGTCCGGCGGCCGTGCAAGAGGCGCGGTTCGCCGGACACGACAAGTACCGCATCGCCGTGCTGTGTGAGCCGAAAGCGATTTCGCTGGCCGAGCTCGCGGCGCACACCCGGTTACCACTGGGGGTAACCCGGGTGCTCGTCGCCGACATGGTCGCCGACGGATTGCTACAGCTGCACAGTGCCGCTCCCAAGACCGGCTTCACGGAGCGGATGGACCTGCTGGGAAGGGTGTTGGGTGGACTTCGCAAGCTCTGAGGAGCGGACGCGGCCGAATCCCGCCGAGATCACCTCCGCGAAGATCGTGGTCGCGGGTGGCTTCGGCGTGGGTAAGACGACTCTCGTCGGGGCGGTCTCCGAGATCGAGCCACTCACCACCGAAGCGGTGATGACGGTGGCCGGCCAGGGGATCGACGACGCCTCCAAGGTGCCGGAGAAGGGCAGCACCACGGTCGCCATGGACTTCGGCCGGATCACCATGGCCGAGGACCTGATCCTCTATCTGTTCGGCACACCCGGGCAGACCCGGTTCTGGTTCATGTGGGACGAGCTGATCCGTGGCGCGGTCGGCGCGGCCGTGCTGGTGGACACCCGCCGGCTCACCGACGCGTTCGCGCCCCTCGACTACTTCGAGAACCGGCATCTGCCGTACCTCGTCGCGGTCAACTGCTTCGACGGCGCACCGCGCTACGAACCGGAGGAGGTCCGGGAGGCGCTGGCCATTCCGGCTCGGGTGCCGCTCGTGATGTGTGACGCCCGCCACCGCGACTCGGTGAAGTCGGTGCTGATCAGTGTGGTCGAGCACGCGATGACGACGCTGGTGGCCGAGCACGAGCGGGCCACGCCCGTCGGCTGATCCCCTCAGAGGGGGATCCGGTAACCGCGTTTCACGACGGTCTGCACGACTCCGGGCACGGCCAGACCGGCCCGGAGTCGGGCCACCGCCATCTCGACGGCGTGCTCGTCGGCGCCACGGGGCAGGGCGTGGAGCAGCGCGGCGCGGGACAGGACCCGGCCGGGGGAGTTGGCGAGCGCCCGGAGGACCGCCATCGGGGCGGGCGCCAGCGGACGGAGCTCGCCGTCTACCACCGCGGCATGGCCGCGGAGGGTGATCGAGTGGCCGGACACCTGGAACGTCACGGCCCGTTTCGGCAATTCATCCACGATGGTACGAACCAGCGCGCTCAGCCTGGCCCGGTGGGGAGTGGCCACCGGGATGCCGAGGCGACGCAACGGAGCCGAGGTGACCGGACCCACACACGCGGCCATCACGTCGTCCCGGAGAGCGTCCAGCAGACTGTCCGTACCGGGCCCGGCCGCACGCAGCACGGCCTGCACGGCGGCGGCTGAGGTGAACGTCACGGCATCGACCAGTCGCCCCATGATCAGATCGGTCAGCCGGTGCAGCGGTGCCGGATCGGTCGGCGGCGCCCAGCGGTAGACCGGCAGCTCGATGACCCGGGCGCCGGCCGACTCCAGAGCCTCGGTGTACTCCGGCTGGCTCTCCCCGTGCAGTTGCATGGCGACGGTCAATCCGGCCACCCCGCGGGCGGTCAGATGCTCGACGACCTCCTCGTAGCCCTCGCCCTCGGGGGACCACCGGTCCTGCAGCCCGGCGGCGCGGACCGCGGCCCGTGCCTTCGGCCCGCGGGCCACCAGGTAAGCCCGGGAGAGCACGGTGCGAAGCGGCTCGCCGAGACCCCAGTTCTCCGCCGCCTCCAGCCAGCCGCGCATACCGATACCGGTGTTGACCAGCACGATGTCGGGTGGGGTGTCGAGGCAGGCGCGGGTGGCGGCGCGTAGCTCGGCGTCGTCGGAGATCGGAACGATCCGCAGGGCCGGGGCCAGCACCACCCGGGCGCCGCGCGCCTCCAGGAGGGTGGCCAACTCGTCCTTGCGACGGTCGGCGGTGACGCCGATCGTGTAGCCGGACAGCGCGGAGGCCGGCTCCGCCAGAGCGGCCGCCGTCAGCACCGCCCGTCGGGCGCCCGGGGTCCGGTCGGTCATCCGATCCCCGGGTCGAGAAGTCGCGGCGTGGCCGAACGGTCCACCGAAGGGCACGCTCGAAGCCCGCCGTCCTCAGCGTAGACCCGCTCCCACGTCACGCTTGCGTTCCTCGCCATGCCTCCGTCCGGGGCACGCCGCGACTCCTCTGCACCGAACCGGCGAGCCGGCTCGGTGAACACCGTCAGGTCCGTCCTCAACCCTGACGATGGTCTCTCCATGGTGCGCCAGAAGGCGCGGCTTCGGCCAATGCCGGGCCGCGTCGTCCTGAGGTCCGCACCGTTGGCCATGCACCGAAGCGTGCCGGGGTGGAATTTCCTATGAGCGTCCCATTTGTTTCGAGCCTGCTAAGTCGGCCCGGTCTTCCGGGTGCGACCCGCTGTGAGGGGGTCCGCGGTGCGGAGTATGCTGGGCTCGTTTGGAGTTCATCGGGCTGAGGGTTTGCAACCAGAACCTTCGCCGGATGTTTTATGCCCTGAACACTGCCTGTTTTGACCACACGCCGCGCAGCCGGGTATCGTTGCCTGCTGTTGTGCGACTGATGCGAGTGGTCCCTCTGCGGGGTTGCTTGACGCATCGGCTCGATGCGGCCAGCGCGCACCCTCAGACCGACGACGAGACAAGGTAATTCTGTGCGTACGTACAGCCCGAAGCCGGGTGAAATCGAGCGTCAGTGGCACATTATCGACGCTTCTGACGTCGTTCTGGGTCGCCTGGCCACCCACACCGCGAACCTTCTGCGTGGCAAGCACAAGCCGACGTTCGCCCCGCACGTCGACACCGGCGACTTCGTAGTGATCATCAACGCCGGCAAGGTCGCCCTGACCGGCAACAAGCGGCAGACCAAGGTCGCCTACCGCCACTCCGGCTACCCGGGTGGTCTGAAGCAGGTCGGCTACGAGGAGCTGCTCACCAAGCGCCCCGAGAAGGCGATCGAGCTGGCCGTCAAGGGCATGCTCCCGCACAACAAGCTCGCGCGGCAGATCATCAAGAAGCTGAAGGTCTACCCGGGCGCTGAGCACCCGCACGCCGCTCAGCAGCCCCAGCCGTTCGAAATCAAGCAGATCGCGCAGTGAGCGCGGGAGAAGGCAGCAGCATGTCCGACATCATCGAGCCCGAGGTCGTCGAGACCGTCGAGGAGCCCGCTGAGACGGTCGTCGTCGTCGAGACGGCCGCGCCGGCCCCGGTCCGCGCCCCGCGCCCCGGTGGACGTCCGATCCAGACCGTCGGCCGCCGCAAGGAGGCCATCGTCCGGGTGCGTCTCGTGCCCGGCAACGGCAAGATCACCTGCAACGGCCGTGACCTCGAGAACTACTTCCCGAGCAAGGTCAACCAGCAGCTCATCCGTGAGCCGCTCGTCACCGCTGAGCGGACCGAGCAGTTCGACGTGATCGCCAACCTCCGTGGTGGTGGCATCACCGGCCAGGCCGGCGCCCTCCGCCTCGCCATCGCCCGTGCCCTCATCGAGAGCGACCCGGACGACCGTCCCGCTCTGAAGAAGGCCGGCTTCCTGACCCGTGACGCTCGGGTCAAGGAGAGCAAGAAGTACGGTCTCAAGAAGGCCCGTAAGGCTCCGCAGTACTCGAAGCGCTGATTTTTGCGCCTCGGTCCGTATCGACGGCCGAGTACGCCCCTTTTCTCAAGGGGTGTGCTCGGCCGTCGATGTTTAGGTTCGACTCCCTCCCCAACTAGCCGTTCCGGTACTCGTGACCAGCCGAACACTGATGCAGGCTTGAGGTCGCAATCACCGGTGAAAGGAAGCCGCCATGGGGCGACTCTTCGGCACGGACGGCGTTCGCGGCCTCGCGAACGGCGATCTGCTCACTCCGGAACTGGCCCTGTCGGTCGCCGTAGCGGCGGCCCGGGTGCTGGTCGAGACCGACGGCAGTCACCCGCCGCTCGCCATCGTGGGGCGTGACCCCCGGGCCAGCGGCGAGATGCTCGAAGCCGCCGTCGTCGCGGGGCTGGCCAGCGCCGGAGCCAACGTGGTCCGGGTCGGGGTACTTCCCACACCGGCTGTCGCCTACCTCGTCGGGCAGACCAACGCCGACCTCGGGGTGATGATCTCCGCGTCGCACAACCCGATGCCCGACAACGGGATCAAGCTGTTCGCGGCCGGCGGCACGAAGCTGCCGGACGAGCTCGAAGAGCGCATCGAGAAGGCGATCGAGGACGGCCACGGACTGGTCGGACGCCCCACCGGCGCCGGGATCGGCCGGGTCAACGACCTGCTCGACGGCGCCGAGTACTACATCAAGCACCTGGTCGAGTCGATCCCGCACCCGCTCAACGGGCTCAAGGTCGTGGTCGACTGCGCCAACGGGGCGGCCAGCGAGGTCGGGCCGGTGGCATACCGGGAAGCCGGCGCCGAGGTGATCGCCATCCACGCCGAGCCGGACGGGCTCAACATCAACCTGGACTGCGGCTCCACCCACCTCGACTCGCTCCGGGAAGCGGTCCTCCGGGAAGGTGCCGACCTCGGCATCGCCCACGACGGCGACGCCGACCGCTGCCTGGTCGTCACCGCCGCCGGCGAGGTCGTCGACGGCGACCAGATCATGGCGATCCTGGCGCTCGCCATGCGCGACGCCGGCACGCTCACCGACGACACCCTGGTCGCCACCGTGATGAGCAACCTGGGGCTGCGCATCGCGATGAAGCAGTCCGGCATCCGGCTGCTGGAGACCAAGGTCGGCGACCGGTACGTGCTGGAGGAACTGCAGAACGGCGGCTACGCCCTCGGCGGCGAGCAGAGCGGTCACATCGTGATGCCGGCCTTCGCCACCACCGGCGACGGCGTGCTCACCGGCCTGCACCTGATGTCGCAGATCGCCGCGTCCGGCAAGTCGCTCGCCGACCTGGCCGCCGTGGTGCACAAGCTGCCGCAGGTGCTGATCAACGTGAAGGTCGGCAACCGGGACGCGGGCGCCTCCGCCCCGACCGTGCAGGCCGCCGTCGCGCTCGCCGAGAACGAGCTCGGTGAGACCGGTCGGGTGCTGCTGCGTCCGTCCGGCACCGAGCCGCTGGTCCGGGTGATGGTCGAGGCCGCCACCGAGGATCAGGCCCGCGCCGTGGCCGAGCGGATCGCCGACGAGGTCCGGTCGGCCAGCCCGGCCTAGCCCGTCGAACCCGCCTAGCCCCGCAACCTGCGAACCGCCTCGTCGATCACGTCGAGGCGTTTGCAGAAGGCGAAGCGGATCAGGTGCCGGCCCGCGTCCTGATGGTCGTAGAAGACCTGGGTCGGCACCGCCACCACCCCGGAGCGGGCGGGCAGCGCACGGCAGAACTCGACGCCGTCCGTTCCGCCCAGCGGCCGGATGTCGGCGGTCACGAAATACGTCCCGTAGGACGGGAACACCCCGAACCCGGCGTCGCGTAGTCCGGCCGTCAGACGATCCCGGTTCGCCCGCATCCTGGCGTTGAACTCGGTGAAGTAGGCGTCCGGGAGCCCGAGCGCGACCGCCACGGCCGGCTGCAACGGCGAGGCGTTCACGAATGTCAGGAACTGCTTGACCCGCTGCACCGCGGAGACCAGTCGCGCGGGCCCGGTGGCCCAGCCGACCTTCCACCCCGTGCAGGAGAAGGTCTTGCCCGCCGACGAGATGCGCAGCGTGCGGTCACGCATCCCGGGCAGGGTCGCGAGCGGGATGTGCTCGCCGTCGAAGACCAGGTGCTCGTAGACCTCATCGGTGACGGCGAACGCGTCGTACTCCTGGCAGAGCTCGGCGATCAGCGTCAGCTCCGCACCCGAGAAGACCTTGCCGGTCGGGTTGTGCGGGGTGTTGAGCAGTACCAGCCGGGTGCGCGGCCCGAACGCCGCCCGCAGTGCCGCCTCGTCGAACTCGTACCGCCCGCCCATTTCCGGTCGCAGCGTCACCGGCCGCCGGACCGCCCCGGCCAGTGTGATCGAGGCGGCGTAGGAGTCGTAGTACGGCTCGAAGCACACCACCTCGTCACCCGGCTCGCAGAGCGCCAGGATCGCCGCCGCGATCGCCTCGGTGGCTCCGGCGGTGACCGTCACCTCGCTGTCCGGATCCCGTTCCAGACTCCAGAACCGCTGCTCGTGGGCGGCGATCGCGTGCCGCAACACGGGAATGCCGGCCAGCGGAGGGTACTGATTGGCCCCGCTCGCCAGGGCCTCGGCGGCCGCGGCGAGCATCTCCGCCGGTCCGTCCGTGTCCGGGAAGCCCTGACCGAGGTTGACCGCCCCGGTCCGGACCGCGAGCGCCGACATCTCGGTGAAGATCGTCGTGCCGAACGGGCGCATCCGCTCGACGAGGGGATCCGCCGGGATCGAGGTGGTCACCGTGCTCCCTGGTTGCCGTGGGATCAGTAGAGCGTGAGGTCAGTAGAGGACGAGCTCGTAGCAGTTGGCGGTGGCCAGGCCGCCCTCGGCGGTGTGCTCGGTGACCGTCTTGCCGTCGACCGTGGCCCGGCAGCTGATCGAACCGGAGTCGACGCTGGTGCGCACCGCGATGACCGAGACCACCGACGGGTTCTTCATCGTGGTCGTGATCTTCCAGGGCAGCTTGGCGTTGGCGACCCGCTTCGGTGTGCCGTCCAGCTTCTCCATGTAGAGGATCTCGGCCGGACCGTCGCCGCTCACCTCATACGTCACGGTGATCTCCTTGCCTTCGCCGAGGCCCGGAAGGTCGGTCGGCAGGGCCGGGAAGTCGGTCGGCAGGCCCGGTAGGCCCGGCACGCCGGAGGGCAGCAGGTCGGGGAAGGTCGGCTCGGTGAGCGGCTCGGCGGCCTTCTTGGCGTCGTCGGTGACCTCGTTGACCTTGTCGACCGTCCGGTTGACCAGGAGCACCGAGGCCGTCACCACACCACCGCAGAGCAGCAGTGTGATCGCCAGGACCAGGGCGATCAGCGGCGCCTTGCTGCGCCGTGGCGGTCGGGGCGGCGGACCGTAGCCGGGCTGCGGCGGGTAGCCGGGCGGCGGGGAGTAGCCGGGCTGTGGCGGGTAGCCGCTGTTCGGGTCGTACGGCGGCGGCTGCGCATAGCCGGGATCGGGGCCGACCGGCGGGAACTGAGCGGTCGGGGGGTAGTCGGGCGGCGGCGTGAAGTGCGGTGGGCGGGGTGGCTGCCGCGGCTCGCTCGGATCGCTCATCTTTCCTCCCGGTGGGGGCACCGTCTTCCGACGGTACGCCAGCGCCGCACGGCGAGGATCAACCACCCGTACGGCCTACAGAGGTGACGACCTGGTTGGACTAGGCTTCCGATCACATGCGATGCTCATAAGTGGTCCTCCCGAGCATGACGGATGAGCGAAAGTCGGTTAGGCTGCCCGTCATGTGTGGGATCGTGGGTTACGTAGGTAATCGTCCGGCATTGAGTATCGTCATCGACGGGCTCCGCCGCCTTGAATACCGCGGTTACGACTCCGCGGGCGTCGCCATCGTCGACGGCGGCCTGCTCAAGACCGAGAAGAAGGCGGGCAAACTCGCCAACCTGGAGAAGGCGCTGGCCGAGCGGTCCGGCGACGGCATCGAGGCCGGCGTCACGGGCATCGGCCACACCCGCTGGGCCACCCATGGCGGGCCGACCGACCGTAACGCCCACCCCCATGTCTCCGTCGACGGCCGGGTCGCCGTCATCCACAACGGCATCATCGAGAACTTCGCCCGTCTGCGCGTCGAGCTCGAAGCCACCGGCGTCGAGTTCCGCAGCGACACCGACACCGAGTGCGCGGCCCACCTGCTCGCCGCCGAGATGCGCAAGCTGCGCGAGTCCGGTGCGGAGGACGGCCCGGCCATGCTCGCCGAGGGCATGCGCCGCGTCGCCAACCGGCTCGAAGGCGCTTTCACCCTGCTCGCCGTCGATGTCGACGTACCCGACGCGGTCGTCGCCGCCCGGCGCAACTCGCCGCTCGTGGTCGGCCGTGGCAACGGGGAGAACTTCCTGGCCAGTGACGTCTCCGCGTTCATCGAGCACACCCGCGAGGCGATCGAGCTGGGCCAGGACCAGGTCGTCCTGATCACCCCGGCCGGTATCGAGATCACCGGCTTCGACGGCTCGCCGGCCATCGGCACCGAGTTCCACATCGACTGGGACGCCTCGGCCGCGGAGAAGGGCGGCTACGAGTACTTCATGCTCAAGGAGATCGCCGAGCAGCCGCAGGCGATCGCCGAGACCCTGATCGGCCGGCTCTCCGAGCGCGGCGAGATCATCCTGGACGAGGTCCGCCTCACCGACCAGGACCTGCGCGACGTGGACAAGGTGTTCATCGTCGCCTGCGGTACCGCCTACCACGCCGGCATGGTCGCCAAGTACGCCATCGAGCACTGGGTGCGCATCCCGTGCGAGGTGGAGCTGGCCAGCGAGTTCCGCTACCGCGACCCGATCCTGGACCGGTCCACTCTGGTCATCGCGATCAGCCAGTCCGGCGAGACCATGGACACCCTGATGGCGATCCGGCACGCCAAGGAGCAGAAGGCCCGGGTCCTGGCCATCTGCAACACCAACGGCTCCACCATCCCCCGTGAGTCGGACGCCGTCCTTTACACCCACGGCGGCCCGGAGATCGCGGTGGCGTCCACCAAGGCGTTCCTCACCATGCTGGTCGCCTGCTACCTGATCGGCCTGCACCTGGCCCAGATCCGCGGCGTCATGTACGCCGACGAGGTCGCCGCCGTGGTGTCGCGTCTGCGCCGGACCCCGGACAACCTGCGTGACCTGCTCGGCCGGATGGAGGAGGTGCGGGCCCTGGGCCGGGATCTCAAGACCGCCTCGACGATGCTCTTCATCGGCCGGCACGTCGGCTTCCCGGTGGCGCTGGAGGGCGCGCTCAAGCTCAAGGAGCTCGCCTACATCCACGCCGAGGGTTTCGCCGCGGGCGAGCTCAAGCACGGCCCGATCGCCCTGATCGACAAGGGCACCCCGGTGGTCTGCGTGGTGCCGTCCCCGCAGGGGCGCGGCGTGATGCGGGACAAGGTCGTCTCCAACATCCAGGAGGTACGGGCCCGGGGCGCCCGCACCATCGTGATCGCCGAGGAGGGCGACGAGGACGTCCGGCAGTTCGCCGATCACCTGATCTATGTGCCGCACACGCCGACGCTGCTCGCCCCGCTGATGACCACGGTGCCGTTGCAGATCCTCGCCTGTGAGATCGCCTCGGCCCGCGGTTACGACGTGGACCAGCCCCGCAACCTGGCCAAGTCGGTCACCGTCGAGTGAAGAGCCGCTGAGGCGCCGGCTCACGGCGTCCCGCCCAGGGTGAGTCGGGCGAGGGCGTCGAGAGCCGGCCCGCCCCGGTCCCAGTAGCCCAGGTGGCCCGCGTCGAACTGGCTGGGGAAGACGCGGGCACCGAAGCCCGGCTCGCTCGGGTCGCGGCCGAACCACAGATGCCTCTGCCCGTCCGGTAGGAGGTCCTTGGGGGCGACCGCGAACTGGATCGGGTCGGTGAACGACGTCGTCGACCACACCCGGTCGGCGGGGAACCGCAGCTCGGACGCCGAGTCCACGCCGATGCCGGGTGAGCCGACGAAGACCACGGTGTCGGCGGACAGCCCACCGGCGGCCGCCGCCGCACCCACCACCAGCGAGCCGTAGCTGTGCCCCAGCACCGTCTGATGCGCGGGCCCGCTCTCATGGGTGGCCCGCAGCGCCTCCTGGAACCGGATCAGTTCCGCGGCGCCGTCCCGCGCCGGACGGTCCGAGGCGGCCTCGTGCACGAAATCCGGGGCGTCGTAGTCGAGCCACAGCACCGCGCTCGCCGACTCGGCCGGGCCCAGCTCACCGGCGCGCACCGCGACCCGCTCGGCCCGGGTCAGCTCGCCGCCCAGCGACTTCAGATCCGAGGTCATGCCGGGAACATGGGTGAGGACGTGCGCGGAGCGGTCCGGGTCGCCGAGGGCGACCACGGCACGGCCCTCACCATCAAGACCGAGACCGATCAGGTACGCCCGGGGCGCGCCCTCCTCCTCCAGGCGTGCGGTCAGCCGGTCCAGCCCGTCGCGCAGGTCACGGACCCGGTCGCGATCGGTGCCGGCGGCCCGCATCCGGTCCAGTTCGACCCGGGCGTCGTCGAGCAGGAGCCGGTTCGCGATGTCGCGGTCGGCGACCGGGATGCCGTCGGCCCCGGCGAACGCGGCCGGGGAGGTGACCAGCAGCCACGTGCGCTCGGCCGGGGAGAACCGCTCCCACCAGCTGCGGACCTCGCCGGCGGTCGCGGTGCACGGCGGGAACGTGGCCGGGGCCGGGTGCGGTGGGATCTCGGCCAGGGCGGTGAGCCTGGTGGTGGCGGTGCGGTCGGCCTCGGCGGCGACGGCCAGGGCGCGGGACAGAGCACCGGTGACGGCTCTGACCGCCTCTTCCGAGCCGGGGTGGCCGTGGACCGTACCGTGATCGTCGATTTCCAAGCCTGAACCTCGCGCCGCCGCGCTTGCCCGGTCGAGAAGGGCGCGGGCCCGGCCGAGGGCCGCGGCGAACTCGCAGAGTGCCTGGTCGGCCCGCCAGCAGACCACCCGGAAGAACGCCGCGCGGCGGCGCAGCCCGCCGAGCCGGGCCAGGGCGGCCTCGGCCGCGGCGCCGGACCAGGACGCGGGTAACCGGCTCAGCAGCGTGCCGAACTCGGTGCACAACGCCCCGGCCAGGGCCGCCCATCGGCGCCAGGAGAGCGCGGTGGCCAGCCAGCGGCCCGGATCGGTGGCCCGGAGCCGGGCGTAGGTGACGGCGGGCGAGTCGACGGTGTTCATCGGCCCCGCCGGGTGCCGCCGAGGCGGGTGGCCGCACGGGCGTCGGCCTCCTCGTAGGCCGCGGCGGCGGCGTCGGTCCGGGACGCGGTCTCGGCGGTGTCCCGGCCGATGAGGCCCACCATGCGGCGGGCGGAGTCGGCGGCGAGAAGGTTGGCGGTGGTGGTCGCCCAGTGCGGGGCCGGGTCGGCGACCGGGGCGGAGGCGGCGGCACCGGTGACCCGCTCGGCGAAGGCGGCGATGGCCGTCGCCTCCCGGTGCAGGCCCGCGGTGTCGACCTCGAAATCAGGATTCATCGGGCAAACCTCCTAGGGGCGAGGGGATGCGACGACGTTAGAGGCCCGCGAGGGTCGTCCGGGGCGGCCTGTGGACGACCGTGCACAGGCCTTGCGCCCGCAGACAGCGTCCTGATAGGCGGGCGGGCCCGGGAAAGTGACCGGATGCGCCGATAGGGTGACGTTGTGATCGTGTCTGTCGGCATCGACGTCGTCCTGGTGGAACGCTTCGCCCGTGCGCTGGACCGGACCCCGCTGCTCGCGGACCGGCTCTTCACCGAGGCCGAGCGGCTGACCAGGTCCGGGAACCCGAGGTCGGCCGAGTCGCTGGCGGCCCGGTTCGCGGCCAAGGAGGCGGTCGCCAAGGCGCTCGGCGCACCCGTCGGCATGCGCTGGCACGACTGCGAGATCGTCACCGATCCGGACGGCCGGCCGTGGTTGACCGTCTCCGGTACGGTCGCCGCCGCAGCGACCGAGCGTGGCATCGGTCGATGGCATCTGTCCTTGTCACACGACGGCGGGATCGCCTCGGCGATGGTGGTCGCCGAGGCGGGCAGCGAGTGATCGCCGACAACTAGGAGGAACCTTGCGCCAGGCATGGCGGGTCAGCGATGTGCGGGCGGCCGAGAAGAACCTGATGGCGACCCTGCCCGAGGGCACCCTCATGCAACGGGCGGCCGCCGGTCTGGCCCGGCGCTGCGCCCTGCTGTTGGAGAAGACCGGCGGGGTGTACGGAGCACGCGTCCTGCTGCTGGTCGGAAGCGGTGACAACGGCGGCGACACGCTCTACGCCGGAGCCGCGCTGGCGAAGCGGGGCGCCCAGGTCCGGGCCCTGCTCCTGACCCCGGGGCGGGTGCACCTGGCCGGCCTGGCCGCGCTGCGCCAGGCGGGCGGCTTCACCACTCGTGACCTGCCGGCCCGGGCTGACCTGGTGCTGGACGGCATCGTCGGGATCGGGGCCGGCGGCGGGCTGCGGTCCGAGGCGGCGGCGATCGTGCGGGAGATCGGCGGCCTCCGGGGCCGGACCGGTGACCGGGCCGTGGTGGTGGCCGTCGACGTCCCGAGCGGTGTGACCGTGGACACCGGCGACGTGCCGGGCGAGGCGGTGACCGCCGACGTCACGGTGACCTTCGGCTGCCTCAAGCCGGCCCATGTGCTCGGCCCGGCCACGGTCCGCTGCGGTCAGGTGGACCTGGTGGACATCGGCCTCGGCCCGGCGCTGACCGGGGACCCGGCGGTGCGGGTGCCGGACGCCGCCGACATCGCCGCCTGGTGGCCCCGGCCCGACGCCACCTCGGACAAGTACAGCCGCGGCGTGGTCGGCCTGGCCACCGGCTCGGCGTTCTACCCCGGCGCGGCCCTGCTCTCCACCGCGGGCGCGTTGGCCGGCCCGTCCGGCATGGTGCGGTACGCGGGCAGTGCGCACCGTGAGGTGGTCCGCGCGCACCCGTCGGTGGTGGTCGCGGACCGGGTCGCCGACGCCGGTCGGGTGCAGGCCTGGGTCTGCGGCTCCGGGCTCGGCTCCGGTGACGAGGCCCGCACCGAGCTGCGCAGTGTCCTCGCCACCTCGTTGCCGGTGCTGCTGGACGCGGATGCGATCAACCTGCTGGTCGGGGGTGAGCACGCCGACGACCTGCGGCGGGACGCTCCGCTGGTGCTCACCCCGCACGACGGCGAGTTCAAGCGGCTGGCCGGGGAGGCGCCAGCCGCGGACCGGGCCGGTGCGGCCGCGCGACTGGCCGTCTGGACCAACGCCGTGGTGCTCCTCAAGGGCGACCGGACCATCGTGGCCACCCCGTCCGGGGAGATCTGGGCCAATCCCACCGGTAGCCCGGCGCTCGCCACGGCCGGGAGCGGGGACGTGCTGGCCGGGCTGCTCGGGTCGCTGCTGGCGGCCGGGCTGCCGGCGGCTCGGGCCGCGGTCGCCGCCGCCTACGTGCACGGGCTGGCCGGTCGCCGGGCCGCCGAGGACGGGCCGGTCACGGCGTCGGACGTGGCCGCCGCGCTGCGTCCGGTGCTGGCCGATCTGTCGGCTCACCCGGCCTGAGGACTGTCCGGCGGAAATTGTCGTACGCCTCAGTAGGGTGGAGGCATGTGGCAGGCCGAAGTCCGTGTCGATCTGGACGCGATCCGGGACAACGTCGCGATGCTGCGCGCCCGCACCTCCGCCGAGGTGCTGGTGGCGGTCAAGGCCGACGGCTACGGTCACGGCCTGGTGCCGGCCGGTCGGGCCGCGCTGGCCGGCGGCGCCACCTGGCTCGGCGTCGCCACTCTCGACGAGGCGCTCACGCTGCGCCGGGCCGGTGTCGAGGCACCGGTCCTGGCCTGGTTGCTCAGCCCCGGCCTGCCGTTGCACGAGGGGGTCGAGGCCGGCGTCGATCTGGGCGCCGCGACCACCGGCCTGGTCGACGAGCTGGTGTCGGCCGCCCGCCGGGCCGGGCGTCCGGCCCGCGTGCATCTGAAACTCGACACCGGCCTGGCCCGTGGCGGCGCCGGCCGGGCCGACTGGCCGGCCCTGCTGGAGGCGGCGGCCAAGGCCCAGGCCGACGGTGACCTCGAGGCGGTCGGGGTGTGGAGCCACTTCGCCTGCGCCGACGAGCCCGGTCACGAGTCGATCGACAGGCAGTTGGCCGCGTTCCACGAGGGGTTGGCCCTGGCCGCGACCTACGGCATCACACCGCGCTATCGCCACATCGCCAACTCGGCGGCCACACTGACCCGGCCCGACACACATTTCGACCTGGTCCGGGCCGGGATCGCGGCCTACGGTCTGTCGCCGGTCGCGGGGGAGACCTACGGGTTGCGGCCGGCCATGACGGCCCGGGCCCGGGTGACCCTGGCCAAGCGGGTTCCGGCCGGTCAGGGTGTGTCCTACGGGCTGACCTACTCGACTTCGCGGGCGACCACACTGGCCGTGGTCCCGCTCGGCTACGGCGACGGTGTGCCCCGGCACGCGTCGAGCGCCGGTCCGGTGCGAGTCGGCGGCACGACGGCCCGGATCGCCGGGCGGGTCTGCATGGATCAGTTCGTCGTCGACGTCGGTGACGAGCCGGTGGTGCCGGGTGACGTGGCGATCCTGTTCGGCCCGGGTGACGACGGTGAGCCCACCGCCGACGACTGGGCGGCCGCCACCGGCACCATCAACTACGAGATCGTCACCAGGTTCGGCAGCAGCCGCGTGCCACGCCACTATGTCGGGGAGGTCGCCCGGTGAAGCGGTCACGCGTCGTCAAGGGCGCGGGCATATTCGGGGCCGCGGTGGGTGTCGCCGCGGCCGGTCTGGCCACCGCGTTCGCGGTGGAGCGGGCGCTGGTCCGGCGCTCGGTCAACGCGCCGGGCGACCCGTTCGTCGACGAGCCGTTCGGTGACCAGCCGTTCGACCGGGAGCTGACGGTCACCGCCGCCGACGGCACCGACCTGCATGTGGAGATCATCGAGCCGGCCGGTGCGCCGGGTGAGCCGACGATCGTCTTCGTGCACGGGTTCGCGCTGGACATGGGCACCTTCTACTTCCAGCGCAAGGCGCTGGCCGAGCGGGGCTCACACCGGATGGTCTTCTACGACCAGCCCGGTCACGGCCGGTCCAGCAAGCTCAAATCCGGGACGTATGACCTGGCGGCGCTCGGCCGGTCGCTGGCCGCGGTGCTGACCGAGGCCGTGCCGGAGGGCCGGATCATCCTGGTCGGACACTCGATGGGCGGCATGACGATCATGGCGTTCGCCGAGCAGTTCCCGGCCTGGTTCGGTAACCGGGTGACCGGCGTGGTGCTGATCTCGACCTCGGCCGGTCTCTTCGACAAGGCGAAACTCGGTATCACCAACGTGGTGGCCCGGGTGAGCGCCCCGTTCTTCCCGCTGTGGGACAAGGCGGCCCAACTCGGCGGCGGCACCATCGACCGGGCCCGGGTGGCCTCCTCCGACCTGGCCTGGCTGCTGACCAGGCGCTATGGGTTCGGTGAGGCCAAGCCCAGCCCGTCGCTCGTCACGTTCGTGGAGAGCATGAATTCGAAGACGTCCGCGGAGACCCTGACCAAGTATCTGCAGACGCTCTACACCCACAACCGCATCCCGGCGCTGTCCGCACTGCGCGGCGTCCCGGTGTTGGTGGTCGTCGGCGACCGTGACTACCTCACCCCGGTGACCCACTCCGAGCAGATCATCGAGAATCTGCCCGAGGCCGAGCTGTTGAAGATCGAGAACAGCGGGCACGTGGTGATGCTGGAGAAAGCCGATCAGGTAAACGCGGCGCTCATCCCCTTCCTGGAGAAACTGACGTGAAGCTGGCGACCGTCGAGGACACCCGTGAGTTCGGGCGGCGGCTGGCCGGTCTACTCCGGCCCGGCGACCTGGTGCTGCTCACCGGTCCGCTGGGGGCCGGTAAGACGGCCCTGACCCAGGGCATCGGCGCCGGGCTCGGCGTGCAGGGCCCGATCACCTCACCGACCTTCGTGATCGCCCGGGTGCACCGCGGCCCGGTGCCGCTGGTGCATGCCGACGCGTATCGGCTGGGCGACCGCCCGGACCCGCGCGCCGAGATCGACGACCTGGACCTGGACGCCTCGGCCGACGACGCGGTCACCGTCGTCGAGTGGGGCGTGGGCTTGGTCGAGCAGCTCAACGACGAATACCTGCAGGTCCGGCTGGACCGGCTGGACGACGACACCCGCACTGTCGAACTGTTGCCGCACGGCGGCGACTGGGCACACCGACTGGAGACCATGTGAACCTGATCGAGCAGCTGCCGGCCGAGTGGCGCGCCGAGCTGTCCCCCACCTCGACGCCGCCGCGACCACCGCCCTGGGTGAGTGGGTGGCCGGGGAGTACGCCACGGAGACGATCTACCCACCGGTGGAGGACCTGTTCGCGGCCTACCGGCTGTGCTCCCCGGCGCAGACCCGGGTGCTGATCCTGGGGCAGGACCCGTATCACGGTCCCGGCCAGGCGCACGGGCTCAGCTTCAGCGTTCGTGAGGGGGTCCGCCGGCCGCCGTCGCTGAGCAACATCTTCAAGGAGCTCAACGAGGACCTGAATGTGCCGAAGCCGCCGGGTGGCGACCTGACCGGCTGGGCGAAGCAGGGTGTGCTGCTGCTCAACGCGGTGCTGACGGTCCGGGCGGGCAAGGCCGGGTCGCACGGCAACAAGGGCTGGGAGGCGTTCACCGACGCCACCATCAAGGCCCTCAACGAGCGCGACGAGCGGATCGTGTTCCTGCTCTGGGGCAGTTACGCGAAGAAGAAGGCGGCGCTGGTCACCAACCCGGTGCACGCGGTCCTGGAGGCGGGCCACCCGAGCCCGCTGAACCGGGTCGGTTTCCTCGGCAGCCGTCCGTTCAGTGCCGCCAACAAGGCCTTGGCCGACGGTGGACGGCCGGTCATCGACTGGGACCCGCGGGCCACCGTCTAGGGTTTCGCTGTGCTGGTACTGGCCTTGGACACCGCAACTCCCGCGTCGACGGCGGCGCTCGTCGAGGTGACCCCGGACGTGTTGTCCGGGATCGCCGAGCGCCGCACCGTCGATCCACGCGCGCACGGGGAGCGCCTGGCCCCGGAGATCGCCGCCGTGCTGGCCGATGCCGGGCTGCGTCCACGTGACCTCACCGCGATCGTGGCCGGGCTCGGACCGGGGCCGTTCACCGGTCTCCGGGTCGGGCTGGCCACCGCGGCGAGCATGGGGCAGGCGCTGGGCGTCCCGACCTACGGGGTGTGTTCGCTGGACGGTCTGGGTCGGGCCGCCGGTCCGGGTCGGGTGCTGATCGCCACCGATGCGCGGCGGCGTGAGGTGTATTTCGCGACGTATGCCGACGGGGAGCGGGTGACCGGCCCCGAGGTGGCGAAACCGGCCGATGTGGCGGGCCTGCTGCACGGCGCGGTGGGCGGGTCCCTCCCGTCGGGGCTGCTGGTCGGCGCGGGGGAAGCGGCAGGTGGGCCGGCCCGCGGCGGGGACGATGCGGGAGCCTCGGTGGCCGGGCTCGTTGATCGGGCCGCGGGCGAGGGTGCCTTGAAATACGGGGACCTGTTCGGCGTACCGGTCGAGGAGCATCTGCTGTATCCGCCGGGCGCCGCGCTGGTCGCGTTGGCGGCCGATCGCATTCGCGAGGCCGCGCCGAGCGAGATCCTGACGCCGTTGTATCTGCGGCGGCCGGACGCGGTCGAGCCCTCGGCCCGCAAGCCGGTGCTGACGTGATCGGCGACGTCTCCGACGGCGGCGGGCAGCCGGCGGCGCTGATCGAGCGGTTCCGGTGGTGGCACATCGAAGAGGTGCTGCCGATCGAGGAGGATCTCTTCGGGCCGGAGAAATGGTCCGCCGCGATGTTCTGGAACGAGTTGGCGACCGGCCAGTTTTATTTGGCGGCGCTCGACGGTCAAGAGGTCGTCGGATATGCCGGACTGTCCGTCGTGGACGAGCACGAGTCCTGGGTGCAGAACATCGCGGTCCGGCGCGACGCCCAGCGGCACGGCCTCGGCCGGCGGCTGCTGGAGGCGCTGCTCGCCGAGGCGGCCCGGCGCGGCACCCGCAAGACGCTGCTCGAGGTGGCCGTCGACAACGCGCCGGCGCAGCGCCTCTACGCGAGTCATGACTTCGAGCCGGTCGGCATCCGGCGCGGCTACTACCAACCCAGCAACACGGACGCCCTGGTGATGATGCGCGATGCGTGACGAACCCCTGGTCCTCGGGATCGAGACCTCCTGCGACGAGACGGGTGTCGGCATCGTGCGCGGGCACACCCTGCTCGCTGACGCGCTGGCGTCCAGCGTGGATCAGCATGCCCGGTTCGGTGGGGTGGTGCCCGAGGTGGCCAGCCGTGCGCACCTGGAGGCGCTGGTCCCGACCATGCAGCGGGCGCTGGACGAGGCCGGGGTGACCCTGGCCGACGTCGACGCGATCGCCGTGACGAGCGGTCCCGGCCTGGCCGGTGCGCTACTGGTCGGGGTGGCCGCGGCGAAGGGGTATGCGCTGGCCGCCGAGAAGCCGATCTACGGCGTCAACCACCTGGCCGCGCACGTGGCGGTGGACACCCTGGAGCACGGGCCGCTGCCCGAGCCGGCGGTGGCGATGCTGGTCTCCGGCGGCCATTCGTCGCTGCTGCTGGTCGACGACCTGACGGCGGGGGTGACGCCGCTCGGCGCGACCATCGACGACGCGGCCGGTGAGGCGTTCGACAAGGTGGCCCGGCTGCTCGGGCTGGGTTTCCCGGGCGGGCCGATCATCGACCGGTCGGCGCGCGACGGCGACCCCGCGTCGATCGTCTTCCCGCGCGGGTTGACGGCGGCGAAAGACCTGGTGGCGCACCGGTTCGACTTCTCCTTCTCGGGGCTGAAGACAGCGGTGGCCCGCTGGGTGGAGGCGCGCGAGCGAGCGGGCGAGCCGGTTCCGGTGGCCGATGTGTCGGCGAGTTTCCAGGAGGCGGTCTGTGACGTGCTGACCGCGAAAGCGATCGACGCGTGCCTGTCGAACGGAGTGCAGACCCTGGTCATCGGTGGTGGGGTGGCGGCCAACTCGCGGCTGCGGGTGCTGGCCGAGGAGCGGGCCGCGAAACACGGGATCGCGGTGCGCGTACCCCGGCCGGGTCTGTGCACCGACAACGGCGCCATGGTGGCCGCGCTCGGCTCGCACCTGGTGAAAGCCGGCGTGGCACCGAGTCGTCTCGATCTGCCGGCGGATTCGTC
Source organism: Actinoplanes sichuanensis (assembly GCF_033097365.1). NCBI lineage: Bacteria > Bacillati > Actinomycetota > Actinomycetes > Micromonosporales > Micromonosporaceae > Actinoplanes > Actinoplanes sichuanensis. The sequence goes on along the minus strand of NZ_AP028461.1, from coordinate 8,794,602 downwards.
CATGGGTTTGACCGAGGTCAGTGTCCCGGGGTAGGAAGCCTTCATGATCGCGCGGATGTGGGAGGTGCGGGCCTCGCGCAGTGGCTTCAACGAGCTGCTGGCCTGGGTCTGCGACACGGCGGTGCCTGCCCTGGAGGTACTGCCACAACATGTGTCGAGTGACGTCTATTCGTCCACCGATCAACGCATCGTCGTCATCACCAAATGGCGCAACTCCCCGGAGAACCTGCGTACCCCGCCGGAAAACCTGGTGGCACGCGCTCCACACGTCTGGGATTTCCACCCGGTCGATCGCTGACCAGTCGCAGTAGTCGCACCTCGGCCTTACCGTCGGGGCCTGATGCGAAGACTGCCTGTGCACGATCCCGGTATTCCCGACTTTCGATCTGCCACCCGATATCTGCTCTGGCTGATCCGGCGTTCGCGCCTGACGGTCGCCGTCGCGGCGCTGCTGGCGATCGCCTGGATGGGTTGTCAGGCGCTGGTGCCCGCGGTCGTCGGCCGGGCCGTGGACGCCGCCGTCGACCGGGACACGACCACCCTGGCGGCCTGGGCGGCGCTGCTGCTCGGGGTCGGGCTGGTGCAGGCGGTCACCGGCATCGCCCGGCACCGGTTCGCGGTCACCAACTGGCTGTCGGCGGCGTTCCGGACCGTGCAGGTGGTGGTCCGGCAGGCGAACCAGCTGGGCTCCACGCTGCCGCGCCGGCTCGACGCCGGTGAGGTGGTGGCGATCGGCACCTCGGACATCACCCACATCGGCAGCGCGGTCGACATCACCTCGCGGGGCATCGGCTCGCTACTCGCGGTGATCACGGTCACCGTCGTGCTGCTACACACCTCGGTGCCGCTGGGGCTGGTGGTGCTGCTGGGCGTACCGCTGCTGATGTCCGTCGTCGCGATGTTGATCCTGCCCCTGCACCGGCGGCAGCGGGTCTACCGGGAGCGGCAGGGCCATCTCACCGGGCGGGCCGCGGACCTGGTCGGCGGCCTGCGAGTGCTGCGCGGGGTGGGCGGCGAGGCGACCATGGCGGCCCGCTACCGGGTCGAGTCGCGGGCGCTCGGCGCGGCCGGGGTGCACACCGCCCGGATCGAGGCGCTGCTGGAGGCGGCCCAGGTGCTGCTGCCCGGGCTGTTTCTGGTGCTGGTCACCTGGCTGGGCGCGCGGTTCGCGGCGGACGGGCGGATCACCGTGGGGCAGTTGGTGGCGTTCTACGCATATGCCGCGTTCCTGGTCGCGCCGCTGCGGCAGCTCACCGAAGCGATCGACAAGCTGACCCGTGGGCACGTCTCCAGCCGCCGGGTGGTCACCATGCTGCGCGAGCGCAGCGATCTTCCGGACCCGCCGGTTTCGGCGCCACTCCCGGCAGGTGATCTCTTCGATCCCGTTTCGGGGGTACGGGTGACGCCCGGCCGCCTGACCGCGATAGCCGCCACGGCCCCCGCCGATGCGACCCGGATCGCCGATCGACTGGGCCGGTACGCCGACGGTGCCACCCTGGGCGGTGTCCCACTGGCCGACGCCGCCCGGTTCGACGTGCGCGCACGGATCCTGGTCGCCGACAACGAGGCCCGCCTGTTCTCCGGCCGTCTTCGGGCGGACCTCGACCCGTACGCCGCCGAAGGTCTGGAAGTCGCTCTGGAAGTCGCGGCGGCCACCGAGATCGTCGAGGGACTGCCGGACGGCCCGGACGCCGTGGTGACCGATCGCGGCCGCTGCTTCTCCGGCGGCCAGCAGCAGCGGCTGCGCCTGGCCCGAGCCCTGATCGCCGACCCGGAGGTGCTGGTCCTGGTGGAGCCGACGAACGCGGTCGACGCGTGGACCGAGGACCGGATCGCCGAGCGGCTGCGGGTCGCCCGGACCGGCCGGACCACGGTGATCTGCACGAACAGCCCGCTGCTGCTGAGCCGGGCCGATCATGTCTGCTTCGTCGAGGACGGCCTGGTGACGGCGACCGGCACCCACGCCGACCTGCTGACCGCCGCACCCGGCTACGCCCGTCTGGTCCGCCGCGGGAACGGGGCGGCGTCCGACCCGGAGGACGCGGAGAAGTGACCCGGCTGCTCCCGGTTGCGAGCGCCGCGCAGGCCCGTCGCTACGCCCGTGACCTGATTCACCAGTACCCGGGCCTGTTCCGGGCCACGATCAGCCTGCACGTGGCCGCCGCGCTGGCCGGCCTGGCCGCTCCCCGCCTCCTCGGTGAGCTGGTGCAGGGCGTCCACGACCGGGCACCGATGTCCGAACTGGACCGGTTGGCCCTGGCGATCGGCGGGTTCGTGCTGGTGCAGACGGTACTGATCAGGTTCGCGCACGTGGCATCGGCGCGGCTGGGGGAACGGGTGCTGACCCGGCTGCGGGAGGAGTTCGTCGGCCGGGTGCTCGCGCTGCCGCTGTCCACGGTGGAGCGCGCAGGTTCGGGGGACCTGCTGACCCGCACCACCCGGGACGTGGACGCACTGTCCAAATGCGTCAGGTTCGCGGTGCCGGAGACGCTCATCGCCCTGATCACTCTGGGGCTCGTGGTCGGGGCGTTGCTGCTGGTCAGTCCGGTCTTCGCGGTGCCGTTGCTGATCGGGGTACCGATCATGGCGGCCGGAACCCGGTGGTACCTGCGGTACGCGCCCCGCGGCTACCTGCGACAGAACGCCGCCTACTCGGACGTGACCGAGGGACTGACCGAGACGGTGGACAGCGCCCGAACCGTCGAGGCGCTCGGCCGGCAGCGGCAGCGGGTCGCCCGTACCGACCTGGACCTGCGGCGCTCCTGGCGGGCCGAGCGGTACACGCTGCACCTGCGGACCGTGTGGTGGCCGGTGATCGAGATCAGCTACGTGGTGCCGATGGTGCTGACCCTGCTCATCGGCGGCCGGCTCTACCTTGACGGCCGGGTGACCCTCGGTGCGCTCACCGCCGCGTTGATCTACGTGCAGCAGTTGGTCGACCCCCTGGACCGGCTGGTCGGCTGGCTCGACGAACTGGAGGTCGGCGCGGCCGCCCTGGCCCGGCTGCTGGGTGTCACGGCCGATCCGGCGCCGGCGATCACCGACGTCCCGAAGCCGGTCGGCACCCGGATCGAGGTACGCGACGTGCGGTTCGCCTACGAACCGGGACGTGAGGTGCTGCACAGCGTCGACCTGGTGCTGGAACCGGGTGAACGGCTCGCCGTCGTCGGGGTCTCCGGGGCGGGCAAGTCCACCCTGGGCCGGCTCCTCGCCGGAGTGCACCGGCCCACGTCGGGCAGCATCACGATCGGCGGCGTGCCGTTGGACGCGCTGCCGCCCGACCGGCTGCGTACCGAGGTCGCCCTGGTCACCCAGGAGCACCACGTCTTCATCGGCACCCTGCGCGACAACGTGGCGATGGTCCGGCCCGGCGCGCAGGAGGGCGAGATCCGGGCCGCGCTCACCGCGGTCCAGGCCCTCACCTGGGTCGACGCGCTGCCGGACGGGCTGGACACGGTGGTCGGCTCGGGTGGCCGGCCACTGACACCGGCACAGGCGCAGCAGGTGGCACTGGCCCGGCTGGTGATCGCCGACCCGCACACGCTGGTGCTCGACGAGGCGACCGCGATGCTCGACCCGCGGGCCGCCCGGGATCTGGAACGCTCCCTCGCCGCCGTGGTCAGCGGGCGGACCGTGGTGGCGATCGCGCACCGGCTGTTCGCGGCACACGACGCCGACCGGGTCGCGGTGATGGCCGACGGGCGGATCGTCGAGCTGGGGTCACACGACGAGCTGGTGGCGGCGGGTGGGGCGTACGCCGAGCTGTGGAACTCGTGGCAGGGCGACGGCATGAAAAAGGCGCGCCCGGAAGGCGCGCCCTTTCCCTGAACCGATCGACCGATCAGAAGCCCGGACCGTGCTGGTGGCCGTGCCCGTGACCGCCGTGGCTGTGGCCGTGGCCACCGGCGGCGGCCGGAGCGGCCTCGGCCGGCTTCTCCACCACGAGGCTCTCGGTGGTCAGCAGGAGCCCGGCGATCGAGACGGCGTTGGCGACCGCGTTACGGGTCACCTTCACCGGGTCGATGATGCCGGCCGCGGCCAGGTCGACGTACTCGTCGGTGGCGGCGTTGAGGCCGTGGCCCCAGCCCAGCTCGTTGACCTTGCCCACCACGACGTAACCGTCGTGACCGGCGTTCTGAGCGATCCAGCGCAGCGGCTCGACGAGCGCCTTGCGGACGATGCCGACGCCGAGCGCCTCCTCGCCGGTGAGGCCGAGGTTACCCTCGAGCTCCTTGGCGACCTGGGCGAGAGCGGCGCCGCCACCCGGGACGGTGCCCTCCTCGACGGCCGCCTTGGTCGCCGCGATGGCGTCCTCGATGCGGTGCTTGCGCTCCTTCATCTCGACCTCGGTCGCGGCACCGACCTTGATCACCGCGATGCCGCCGGAGAGCTTGGCCAGCCGCTCCGAAAGCTTCTCGCGGTCCCAGTCGGAGTCGGACGCCTCGATCTCCTTGCGGATCTGCGAGACCCGGTCGGCGACGTCGGAGGAGTTGCCGCCACCGTCGACGATGGTGGTGTTCTCCTTGTCGACGACGATCCGCCGGGCGCTGCCCAGCGACTCGAGGCCGACCTGGTCGAGCTTGTAACCGAGCTCGGGGGCGATCAGCTCGCCACCGGTCGCGATCGCGAGGTCCTGCAGGATCGCCTTGCGGCGGTCACCGAAACCGGGCGCCTTCACCGCGACGACCTTGATGGTCTTGCGCAGCGAGTTGACCACCAGGGTGGACAGGGCCTGGCCCTCGACGTCCTCCGCGACGATCAGCAGCGGCTTGCCGGTCTGCAGCACCTTCTCCAGCAGCGGGAGCAGCTCCTCGATGCTGGAGATCTTCTGGGTGGTGAGGAGGATGTGCGCGTCCTCCAGCACCGCCTCCTGCGCCTCGGCGTCGGTCACGAAGTTCGGCGAGATGAAGCCCTTGTCGAACTGGAGACCCTCGGTCACGTCGAGCTCGGTGTGCAGCGCCGAGCCCTCCTCCACGGTGATGACACCGTCGCGGCCGACCCGGTCCATCGCGTCGGCGATCAGCTCGCCGATGTTCGCGTCCTGGGCCGAGATGGTGGCCACGTTGGCGATCGCCTTGTGGTCGGCGACCTCGACTGCCTTGGCCAGCAGAGCCTTGGACACGACCACGGAGGCCTGGTCCATGCCGCGCTTGAGACCGATCGGGTTGGCGCCGGCGGTCACGTTGCGCAGGCCCTCGCGGACCAGCGCCTGCGCGAGCACGGTCGCCGTGGTGGTCCCGTCGCCGGCGACGTCGTTGGTCTTGGTCGCCACCTCCTTGACCAGCTGGGCGCCGAGGTTCTCGTACGGGTCGGTGAGCTCGATCTCCTTGGCGATGGTGACGCCGTCGTTGGTGATCGTGGGCGCGCCGAACTTCTTGTCCAGAACGACGTTACGACCGCGCGGACCGAGGGTGACCTTGACCGTGTCGGCGAGGGTGTTGACGCCGTGCTCCAGGAGGTGCCGGGCGCTGTCTGAGAAGCTGAGGATCTTCGCCATGAATGGTCCCTTCACGCACCAGCGCCCTGCCCCGAGCTATCGGAACAGGGCGCAAGCGCAATCAGTTGGTCTTACTTCTCGATGACCGCGAGGACGTCGCGGGCGGAGAGCACCAGGTACTCCTCGCCGGCGTACTTGACCTCGGTGCCGCCGTACTTCGAGTAGAGGACGACGTCGCCGACCTTCACGTCGAGCGGGACGCGGTTGCCCTTGTCGTCGATCCGGCCGGGGCCGACGGCGAGGACGGTGCCCTCCTGGGGCTTCTCCTTGGCGGTGTCGGGGATCACGATGCCGGAAGCGGTCGTGGTCTCAGCCTCGTTCGCCTGGACCACGATGCGGTCCTCGAGCGGCTTGATCGCAACCTTGGTCGCGGTAGTCACGGGCATACCCTCCTGGGTACAGGTTTCGCCGGCCATGAACCAGGCCGGTCAATGCCTCATGCCACCGGGCGGGGCCGTCGTCGCGGGTGCCGGTCCGCCTGGTGCCTAACCGCCACGGAGGACCCGGGCGGCTGGCACCCTCATGTCGAGAGTGCTAACCGGAGACTATGCCGGAACTAGCACTCCGTCAACCAGAGTGCCAACCTGTCACGCCAGGGAGAATGCCTCTCGTGACCCCCGAGTTGTTGCAACTGTTGCGTACCCCTGAAGGGTTGAAAGCCCTGGCCGCGGCGGCTGAGGTGACCGGCGGTGAGCCGCTCGCCGCGGCCTCGGCCCTGCGGGCCCGGGGCTTCGGCGCGGAGCTCTCCGCGGCCGCCTTGACCCAGGCTAGTTTGCGCGAGCGCGCCGCGATGAAGTTCGGCCCGGACGCTGCCGGGATGTTCTTCACCCGGGCCGGCCTGGAGCAGGCGACCCGAGCCGTGGTCGCCGATCGACGGGCCGCGCGGCTCGCCGCGGCGGGTGTCGAGACGCTGGCCGACCTGGGCTGCGGGCTGGGTTCGGACGCGCTCGCCGCGGCCCGGCGGGGCATCACCGTGTACGCCGTGGACGCCGACCCGGTCACCGCGGCGATGGCGACCGCGAACGCGGAGGCGGCCGGGCTCGCCGACCGGATCACCGTGGCCTGCGCCGACGCCACCACGGTCCCGGTCGAGCGGTACGACGCGGTCTTCGCCGACCCGGCCCGCCGCCAGGTCGGTCGCGGCCGGGTGTTCGACCCGAAGGCCTACTCCCCGCCCTGGGACTTCATCGCCGGGCTGCCCGGGCGGACCCCGCGCACGGTGCTGAAACTCGCGCCGGGCATCGATCACGCGCTGCTCCCGCCGGGCGCCGAAGGGGAGTGGGTGAGCGTCGGCGGCGACCTCGTCGAGGCCGCGTTCTGGTGCGGCCCGCTCGCCGAGGCGCCCCGGCGGGCCACGCTGCTCGGCCCGGACGTCGGTTTGACCGGGTCCGGCAACAAAACCGCGGCGGTCGGCCCAATTGGTGCCTGGATCTACGACCCGGACCCGGCGGTGGTCCGCTCGCATCTGGTGGCAGAGTTCGCCGAGTCGATCGGCGGCCGGCTGGCCGACCCGGAGATCGCCTACGTTTACACCGACGACCCGGTGGACACGCCGTTCGCTCGCCGGCTCGGGGTCACCGAGGTACTGCCGTTCTCACTGAAACGGCTGCGTGCGCTGTTGCGCGAGCGTGGCGTCGGTGTCCTGGAGATTCGCAAGCGCGGCTCCGCGCTGGTGCCCGACCAGCTGCGCAAAGACCTCCGGTTGTCCGGGCCGAACACCGCCGGATTGGTGTTGACCCGGGTGGAGGGCGCCCCTGTCGCCTTGATCACCACGGCGGCGATGTAGTTCCCGGCACGGCGACGACAAGCGGAAGTCTGCCGCGAGGTAGTTTTCCGCGCATGGCCAAGAAGGCGGCCGGAACGCCGGCGACCGTGCTGCTGACCACCGAGCGGGTGGCGCACGCCCTGCATCCGTACGAGGTGTCGCCGGACGCCCCCAACTACGGCGCCCTGGTCGCCGAGGCCCTGGGTGTCGCGCCGGAGCGGCTGTTCAAGACCCTGGTGGCCGAGGTGGACGGCGGTCTCGTGGTCGGTGTCGTGCCGGTCACCGGCGACCTGGACCTGAAGGCGTTGGCATCGGCCGCGGGCGGCAAGCGGGCCGCGTTGGCCGACCGGGCCGCCGCGGAGCGCAGCAGCGGTTATGTCCGGGGCGGGATCAGCCCGCTCGGACAGCGCAAGCGACTCCCCACCGTGATCGACGACACGGCGGCCGGGCTCGACCTGATGTATGTGTCGGCCGGCCGTCGCGGACTGCAGGTGTCGCTCGCCCCCGCCGACCTGATCCGGCTGACCAGCGCGATCGTCGCCCCGATCCGGGCGGGCGCATCCTAGTACGGGTGGATAAAAGTCTGTTCTTCTGGTTTCCGCCAACTTCTTAGGCTGAAACTACTTAGCGTTACTTTGTGCGGAACGCCAGGCGAATCCGGCAACCCTGCCGCGACCTCGGGGAACGGCCATGTTGCCGGATTGTTATCCCTCGTTACGAGATAGACCGTCGTTGCCGCTTGTGTTCTCCGCCACCATGGGAATACGTTGCCGGGCACAACAAACCGGTACCTGATCCATCGGCGTCATGGCTCAGCAGTGGTTCTCCCAGGCGCTGCTTGTCCTGACAAATCCGAACAAGGCTCCGGATTTACCCCCCGAAAGGACATATAGGGATGCGTAAGGGAATGTTCGCCCTTGCCGCGGCCGGCCTGCTGGCCACGGGAAGCCTGTCCGCCTGCGGCACCGAGAGCAACTCCGGCACCGGCACCGGCTCCTCGGGCGGCGGCGCCACGGTCGGCGTGATCCTGCCCGATACCAAGAGCTCGGCCCGCTGGGAGACGGCGGACCTGAAGTACCTCACCGACGCGTTCAACGCCGCGGGCGTCAAGGCCGACATCAAGAACGCCCAGGGCGACAAGGCCTCGTTCCAGACCATCGCCGACGGCATGATCCAGAGCGGCGTCAAGGTCCTGATGATCGTCAACCTGGACTCCGGCACCGGCAAGAACGTGCTGGAGAACGCCAAGAAGGCGGGCATCAACACGATCGACTACGACCGTCTCACGCTGAGCGGCGGCGCCGACTACTACGTCTCCTTCGACAACGTCGAGGTCGGCAAGCTGCAGGGCCAGGGCCTGGTGGACTGCCTCACCGAGAAGAAGGTGACCAAGCCGGTCGTCTCCTACCTCAACGGTTCGCCCACCGACAACAACGCCACCCTGTTCAAGGAGGGCTACGACTCGGTTCTCAAGCCGAAGTTCGACTCGGGCGAGTACACCAAGGGCCCGGACGACGCGGTTCCGGACTGGGACAACGCCAAGGGCGGCACGATCTTCGAGCAGCAGCTCACCAAGGACAACAAGATCGCCGGCGTGCTCGCCGCGAACGACGGCCTCGGCAACGCGGCCATCGAGGTCCTGAAGAAGAACAAGCTGAACGGCACCGTCCCGGTCACCGGCCAGGACGCCACCGTTCAGGGCCTGCAGAACATCCTCGCGGGCGACCAGTGCATGACCGTCTACAAGGCGATCAAGAAGGAGGCCGACGCGGCCGCCGCGCTGGCCATCGCGCTGGCCAAGGGTGAGACCCCGACCACGGCCACCGGTACCGTGACCGACCCCGAGTCGAAGGCCACCGTCAAGTCCGTGCTGCTCAAGCCGGAGGCGATCACCAAGGCGAACGTCAAGGCGGTCGTCGACGACGGCTTCGTCACCAAGGCCGAGCTCTGCACCGCCGCCTTCACGAAGGCCTGCACCGACGCGGGCATCAGCTGATCCTCAGCACCCCCCGCTGAATTCGACGACGGCGTCGCCCACGTCACCACGTGGGCGGCGCCGGAGTCGGTTCCGCGGACGGAACCGGTCGGTCACCGAACGAAGGAGAAACATCCGTGGCCGCGACACCCCTACTGGAACTGCGCGGGATCGACAAGAGCTTCGGTCCTGTCCAGGTGCTGCACAATGTCGGCCTCAGCGTCTACCCCGGCGAGGTCACCGCGCTGGTCGGTGACAACGGCGCCGGCAAGTCGACGCTGGTCAAGTGCATCAGCGGCATCTACACCATCGACGCGGGCACGGTGACCTTCGACGGCAAGCAGGTCTCGGTCCACAGCCCCCGGGACGCCGCCGACCTCGGCATCGAGGTCGTCTACCAGGACCTCGCGCTCTGCGACAACCTGGACATCGTCCAGAACATGTTCCTCGGCCGGGAGAAGAAGCGCGGCATCGTCCTGGACGAACCGACCATGGAGCAGATGGCCGGCGAGACCCTCGCCAGCCTCTCGGTACGTACCGTGAAGTCGCTGCGGCAGCTCGTGGCCAGCCTCTCCGGCGGCCAGCGGCAGACCGTGGCGATCGCCAAGGCGGTGCTCTGGAACAGCCGGGTCGTCATCCTCGACGAACCGACCGCGGCGCTCGGCGTGGCACAGACCGCCCAGGTCCTGGAGCTGGTCCGCCGCCTGGCCGACAACGGTCTCGGCGTGGTGCTCATCTCGCACAACATGAACGACGTCTTCGCGGTCTCGGACCGGATCGCCGCCCTCTACCTCGGCCGGATGGCCGCCCAGGTGAAGGCGAGCGACGTCACCCACGCCCAGGTCGTTGAGCTGATCACCGGTGGGCGCAGCGGCAACCTGGGCCTTCCGCCGGAGCACCCCACCGACTTCGCAGACATCACGCCGGGAGTTTCGAAGTGACCACGACCCTCGAGACCGCCGGTGGCGTCAAGGTAGTCAAGCCGACCGTCGCCAGCCACTTCCGCGACTACGTGGGCCGGATACGTGGCGGTGACCTCGGCGCCATGCCCGCCGTGCTGGGCCTGGTCATCCTCACCCTGATCTTCGGTACCGCCCGGCCGGAGACGTTCTTCAGCGCCGGCAACTTCGCGAACCTGTTCAACCAGGCCGCCGGCCTCACCATGATCGCGATGGGCCTGATCTTCGTCCTGCTGCTGGGCGAGATCGACCTCTCCGCCGGTTACGCGGCGGGCGTCTGCGGCGCGGTGATGGCGATCCTGCTCACCGAGAAGAGCTACTCCGAGCCCGTCGCGCTCATCGCGTCGCTGGCCGCCGGTGCCGTGATCGGCCTGGTGCTCGGCTTCCTGGTGGCGAAGGTCGGCATCCCGTCCTTCGTGGTCACGCTCGCGGCGTTCCTCGCCTTCCAGGGTGTTCTGCTGAACCTGCTCGGCGAGGGCAAGAACATCTCGATCCCGGACGGCTTCATCAAGTCGCTGAACAAGGACAGCCTTCCGGTCGGCTGGAGCTGGGCCCTGGCCATCGGTGCGGTCGCCGTCTTCGCCCTGATCCAGTTCCTGCGTTACCGCGGCCGGGCCGGGCGCGGCCTGGTCAACGAGCCGATCGGGATCATCCTGCTCCGGATCGGCGGCATCGCGGCACTGCTCCTGATCACCACCGCGATCCTCACCCAGGAGCGGGCGATCAACCCGAACGTCGCCTCGCTCAAGGGCGTCCCGATCGCCGCGCCGGTGATCGGCGGCTTCCTGGTGCTGTGGACGTTCGTGCTGGGCCGCACCTCGTACGGCCGGCACGTCTACGCGGTCGGCGGCAACGCCGAGGCCGCCCGCCGGGCCGGCATCCCGGTCGACCGGATCCGCATCTCGGTTTTCGTGATCGGCTCGTTCATGGCCGCGGTCGGTGGCATCATGCTGGTCAGCCGAGCCGGGTCGGTGGACCCGAACACCGGTGGCAGCAGCACGCTGCTCTACTCGGTCGGCGCCGCGGTCATCGGTGGCACCAGCCTCTTCGGCGGCAAGGGCAAGGTCATCCACGCGGTGATCGGTGGCGCGGTGATCGCGGTCATCGACAACGGCATGTTCCTGATGGACTTCTCCTCCGGGACGCGCTACATCTTCACCGGTGTGATCCTGCTCATCGCCGCGGGTGTCGATGCGCTGGCCCGTCGCCGCGCGGCGGCGACCGGCAACCGGTAACCAGGGCCCGATGGAGACGATGGGGCAGAGGGCGGGGCGCTGATGCGGGCCGGCCCGAGTCAGGAAGAGGTACGCAAGCACAACCTCGGTACGTTGCTGCGTTACGTGCACATGCACGGCGCGACGTCCCGGGCTGAGCTCACCACCCGGCTCGGCCTCAACCGCAGCACGATCGGCGCGCTCACCGCCGACCTGATCGGCGCGGGCCTGGTCAGCGAGGCGGCTCCACGCGAGACCGGCCGGGCCGGACGACCGTCACTGGTCGTCCGGCCCGAGTCCGGGCGGGTGTACGCCTACGCGCTCAGCATCGAGGTGGACCGGCTGCGCGCGGCCCGGGTCGGGCTGGGCGGCCGGATCCTGGAGCAGTACGAGACCGAGCGCCCCCGAGGCATGAGCGCCGGCGAGGCGGTCCGCCCGCTGGCCCGTTACGTCCGCACCATGCGCTCCGGCGTGCCCGCCGACGGTCGGTGCGTGGGCAGCGCCGTCGCCGTGGCCGGGATGGTGCGCCTGGAGGACGGCATGATCCGCCTGGCGCCGACGATCGGCTGGGTGGACGAACCGATCGGTGCGGCGCTGCGTTCCGAGCTGGAGGAGTTCGGCCCACTCAGCGTCGGCAACCACGCCGACGTGTGCGCGCTCGCCGAGCATTCCCGCGGGGCCGCGGTCGGCTCGGACAACGTCATCTACCTGTACGGCGACGTGGGTGTCGGGGCCGGGATCGTGGCCGGTGGACGTCGGGTGCACGGGCACGGCGGCTACGGCGGCGAGGTCGGCCACATGGTCGTCAACCCGTACGGCCGGACGTGCAGCTGTGGCTCCCGGGGCTGCTGGGAGACCGAGATCGGCGAGCACGCGCTGCTGCGCCTGGCCGGGCGGGAGGACCGCAGCGGCCGGGAGGCGGTGCTGGCCGTGGTGGACGCCGCGATGCGCGGAGACAGTTCGGCCCAGCACGCGTTGCGGCAGGTGGGCGACTGGGTCGGGTTCGGGGTCGGCAACCTGGTGAACATCTTCAACCCGGAAGTCGTGATCTTCGGTGGCACGCTGCGGGACGTCTACCTCGGCGCGGCGGCACAGATCCGCAGCCGACTCAACGCGGTCGGGCTGCCCGCCTGCCGTGAGCACGTCCGGTTGCGTACCCCTGAGCTGGGCCCGGACGCGGCCCTGATCGGTGCGGCCGAACTGGCCTTCGAGCATCTGCTCGACGATCCCCTCGTGCCCTGACGATTCTGGTTCTACGCTGCGGCTATGCTGCTGCGCCCACCGGTGATGGATCCGGCCGCCGCCTACCCGAAACTGACCACGCTGCGGACCGGGCTGCGTGCCGGTGACTGGGCGGCCTGCCGGGCGGTTCTGGACTCGGCGGAGCCGGTGGAGCGTACCGAGCTGATCCGGTCCGCTTCGGACACCGACGGCATCGAGCCGTTGCTGCGGCAGGTACTCGACCGGGACCCCGAGGACAGCACCGCCGCCGCCGTGCTCGGCTCGTACCTGGTCCGCGTCGGGTGGGAGATCCGTAGTTCGTACCGGGCCCGGCACGTCAGCCGTAAGCAGTTCGAGGCGTTCCACGAGAAGCTGCGCCAGGCCGAGCATGTGCTGTATCCGGCGACCGAACGGCGGCCCGACGACCCGGCCCTGTGGGTGATCCGCCTCACCGTCGCCCGAGGTCTGGAGTTGGGTCAGGACGAGGCCCGCCGCCGCTACGACAGGCTGGCCGAGATCGATCCTCAGCACCTGCCCGGCCAGCTCCAGCTGCTGCAACAGCTCTGCCCGAAATGGGGCGGCTCGTGGCCGGCGGTGTGGGACTTCGTCGGTCGGGTGGCCGGCACCGCCCCGTTCGGCGCACACAACCACATGATCATCGCCGAGGCGCACATCGAGGAGGCGACCGATGACGACTGGGGCAGCGCCCGGCGCCGGCTCTCGGTCGCCGGCGTGCAGGCGGTGATCAAGGAAGCGGCGAACCGGTCGGTGTGGCATCCCGAGTTCCGCCGCAGCCACGGCTGGGTGCTGGTGCTGAACACGTTCGCGGCGGCGTTCAGTCTGGGCGGCGATCTGCGCTCGGCCAAGTCGATGTTCCGGATGCTCGGCGACTTCGGTAGCGAATACCCGTGGGGCAGCCTCGCGCCGAGCCCGGCCTCCACCATCTGGCTGCACAAACTCCGTACCGCCTTCGTCCGCGAGTCCTGATCGGACGGTCGAGGACCACCGTCGTGAGTGGGCGCTCGCACCGAAGATCTATGCTGCCCGCCATGCTCCCGCGACAACCAGTTCTGGACCCGGCGGCCGCCTACCCGCGGATCACCGGTCTGCGGGATGCCCTGGACTCCGGGGACTGGCCGGCCTGCCGTGCCGTCCTCGACGCCGCCGAGCCCGTCGAGCGCACCGAACTCACCATGATCGCTTTCGCCGAGCCGGGCCTGGAGACGTTCCTGCGCGGCGTGCTCGACGGGGATCCCGGCGACGGCGCGGCCGCCGCGCTGCTCGGTCAGCACCTGATCGGCGCGGCCTGGCGGATCCGGACCAGCGCCCGGGCCGAGCAGGTCAGCCCGGAACGGCTGGCCGCGTTCACCGACGGGCTGGTGACCGCCGAACGGCTCCTCGTCGACGCCGCCGCCCGCAGCCCGCACGACCCGGCGATCTGGACGGCCCGGCTGATCACCGCGCGCGGCCTGCGGCTCGGTCTGTCCGAGGCGCACCGCCGATACGCCCGGCTGGCCGAGATCGACCCGCACCACCTGCCCGGACAGTGGCAGTTCCTCCAGCAGTTGTGCCCGAAGTCGGGCGGTGACTGGGCGCGGGCGCACGCCTTCGCCCGGGAGACCGCCGAGGCCGCACCGCGCGGGTCGTTCGGGCCGGTGCTGATCGCCGAGGCGCATCTGGAGCACTGGCTGGAGGCCGGCGTCCGCTATCTCACCGCCGACCAGGTCCGGGCCGATCTGCACGAGGCGGCCCGCCGCTCGGTGTGGCATGCCGACTTCCGGCACACCCACGGCTGGGTCCGGGTGGTGAGCACGTTCGCGATGGCGTTCGCGCTGCTCGACGATCGGCCGGCGGCTGATTCGCTCTTCACCGAGCTCGGCGATCTCGGTTCCGAACGTCCCTGGGACTACCTCGGTGACCCGGGATCGGTGATCGTGAAGTATCGGAAGCGGGCGGCGGGAGGCGGCACATGAGACGGATGGAGGTCGACGGCATCCCGGCGGTGCTCGCGCAGGTGACCGGCCCGGCCCACGCCGGTCTGGTCTTCCGGGTCGGCACGGCGGACGAGCCGCTGGCCCGGCGTGGCATCACCCGCCTGGTCGAGCACCTGGTGACCGACGGTCTCGGCGCGACCGGACAGACGAGCTGGACGACCGGGCCGGAACACACCTACTTCCACGTGCAGGGTTCGGCCACCGAGATCACCGAATTCCTCACCGGCGTCTGCGACGCGTTGCGTGACCCGCCGACCGGGCGGCTCGCCGAGGTGCGCGACCTGGTCCAGGGTGCTCAGCCGGAGCGTGACCCGCTGCCGATGTGGCGGCACGGCGCCCGTGGATTCGGTGTCGTCAGCTATCCCGAGTGGGCACTGCCCGGGCTCACCGCCGACCACCTCCGGGAGTGGATCGCCCGCTATTTCACCAGGGAGAATGCGGCGCTCTGGGTGGCCGGCGACGAGGTCCCCGAAGGGCTGAGCCTGAATCTCCCGACCGGCGAGCGGCAGCCGCCACCGTCCGTCGCCACCACCCTGCCGGTCACACCGGCCTGGTTCACCGGCGGGGTCGGCTGGGACACGGTGATCGCCCGGAGTCCGGGTGCGGCGGTCTTCGCCAACGTTCTGGAGCGCCGGGTCCGCCGCGATCTGCGCGACCTCACCACCCACACCCGTACCGAGTACGTCCCCCGGGCCGACGGCACCGCGCGGATCCTGACGATCGCCGAGCCGCTGCCGGCGGAGCCGGAAGCCGCCCACGGCGGTCTGGTCGACGTGCTGGCCTCGATGCGGGCCGGCCGGATCGACCCGGACGAGGTGGCCGCCGTGGTGAAGCTCACGTGCGAGGGCCTGCGCCAGTCCGAGTCGCGTGGCGCACGCCTGCCCGGCCAGGCGTTCAACCTGCTCGCCGGACGCGAGGTGCAACCCCTGGAGGAGGCGCTCGCCGAGGTGCGGGCGGTCACCGCGGCCGAGGTGGCCCGGGTCGCCGAGGAGGCGTACGACGCCGGCCTGCTGATGACCCCGCCCGGCAGCACCGCCGAGTGGGCCGGGTACACCGCCGCCCCGGCGATGTCCGACAGCGTGCCGGCCGGCCGGGTCCATCGTGGCCGTCGGGACCGGTCCCGACGGCTGATCAGCGGCTCCGAAGGGATCGGCGTGACCGGCCGCGACATGGTCGCCGCAGTCCGCTGGGACGCGTGCGCGGCCCTGCTGGCCTGGCCGGACGGCGGCCGCCACCTGATCGGCGAGGACGCCGTGACGGTCCGGGTCGAGCCGACCCTCTATCGGCACGCCGACCGGGTGGTGCGCGAGGTGGACGCCCGAATCCCGGAGCGACTGCGGATCGAGATGCCGGCCCGCGACCGCGACCGGATCCCGCAGCCGGAGCCCGCACCCCGGGACGGCGTGGTGCGGCGATACGTCGCGGCGATCCTCTGCGGTCTGCTCGCGCTCTTCTTCGTCAGCGGTGGTGTCTGGATCCTGACCCAGTTGCTGGCCGGTCCGGGCACCGGCAACCCACGCGGCGAGGACCTGCTGGCACTCGGCGGATCGGTCGTCTTCGGCATCCTCTTCGGCCGCTACAGCTGGGCCGCCGCACGGGAACTGGGCAGCCGCCGCGGGTGAAGTGGCTCTATAGTGCGCGCCATGATCGGATCCAGCGACGTGGTGCTCGACGGGGCGGCCGCGTACCCGGAGATCGCCGGGCTGCGGGCGGCGCTCCACCGCCGAGACTGGCCGGGCGGCCGGGCCCTGCTCGACCAGTTGGAGCCGATGGCCCGCAGCGCCGCTCTGCAGGCCTGCGCGGGTGAGCCCGGGCTGGAGGAGTTCCTCCGTGGTGTGCTCGCCGCCGACGTCACCGATGCCGCCGCCGCCGCGCTGCTCGGCCACCACCTGATCCACAACGGTTGGGAGATCCGCTCCGGGCGGTATGCCGAGCACGTGAGTTCCGGGCAGTTCCGCATGTTCCACGACTGGTTGCGCAAGGCCGAACTGGTCCTGATCGACGCGGCCGCCCGCCATCCGAGGGACCCGGCGATCTGGACCGCTCGGCTGCTCACCGCACGCGGCCTGCAACTGGGCCTGGCCGAGTCGCGTCGCCGGCTGGACCGGGCGCTGGCCGCCCAGCCCCACCACCTGCCGGCCCAGCTCCAGTTCCTGCAGACCGCCTGCCCGAAGTGGGACGGCACCTGGGAGCTGCTGCACGAGTTCGCCCGGGACGCGATGCTGGCCGCCCCGCCCGGTTCGCCGCACGCGGTACTGGTCGTCCACGCGCATGTCGAGCACATCTTCGGCGACGACGACACGGACGTCTTCCGGTATCTGGCGGGCGACGCGGTCCGTACCGAGATCTACGAGGCGGCGCACCGGTCGATCTGGCATCCGGAGTTCCGGACCGGGCCGGGCTGGGTGCAGGCGTTGAACGCGTTCGCGCTGATCTTCACGATGCTCGACGATCGGCGGTCCGCGGCGACCGCGTTCACCCGGCTCGGCAACCTGGCCGCGGAGTACCCGTGGAACCAGATCGGCAATGACGTGAATGCGCAGATTCGGGAGGCTCGGGCTTGGGCGTACGAGGGGACACCATGACACTTCGGCAGGAGGTGGACGGCGTACCGGTGCTGATCGCGCCGACCACCGGGCCGATGACCGCCGGCCTCGCCTTCCGGGTCGGTTTCGTCGACGAGTCACTGTCCCGGCGCGGCATCACACACCTGATCGAGCACCTGGCACTGCACTCGCTCGGGGTCGCCGACTACCACTTCAACGGGGCCACCGGTGTCGAGCACACCGTCTTCCACATGCAGGGCGCCGAGGCCGACATCGTGGCGTTCCTGCACGGCGTCTGCGCCGGCCTGGCCGATCTGCCGATGCAGCGGCTCGCCGTGGAGAAGGAGATCCTGCGGACCGAGCAGAACTCCCGGGGCGAGGGCCCGGCCGGGCGGCTGGCCCTGTGGCGGCACGGCGCCCGTGACTACGGCCTGGCCAGCTACCCGGAGTGGGGCCTCGCGGCGATCACCCCCGACGATCTGCGCGCCTGGGTGGCCCGCTACTTCCATCGGGGCAACGCGGTGCTCTGGATCGCCGGGCCCGGCGTACCCGCCGGCCTGCGGCTCGATCTGCCGGACGGCACGCGTCAGCCGGCCCCGGTGCCTTCTTCGATCCTTCCGGTACGCCCGGCGTACTTCCCCGGCTCCGAGGACGCGGTCGCCTGGGACGCCGTGGTCGACCGCGGTGAGCCGGCGGCGGTCTTCGCCGAGGTGCTGCGCCGGTCGATGTTCCGCTCGCTGCGGCAGGAGGGTGGCCTCTCCTACAACGTGGTGACCGACTACACACCTCGGGCCGACGGCCGTGCCGTGATCATGGCGGCCGCCGACTCGCTGCCCGAGAAGCAGGGTGCGGTACTCGGCGGGTTGATCGACGTCCTGGCCGCGGTCCGCCTCGGCATGATCGACGAGGCCGAGGTGACCGCGGTCGTCAACAAGCGCCGCGAGGAACTCAGGCAGGCCGACACCACCGGGGGACGGCTGCCCGGCCAGGCCTTCGATCTGCTCGACGGCCGGCCGGTGCGCGAGCTCGACGAGGTGCTGGCCGAGCTGGACGCGGTCACGCTCGGCGATGTGGTCACGGTCGCCGCCGAGGCCTACGCCGACGGCCTGCTGATGACACCGGGGGAGACCCAGGCCGACTGGGCCGGGTTCGTCGACGCGCCGGTCTCGTCGGTGCCGCTGGTCGACGGGGTGACCTACCGGGCGCTCGGGGGTTCGGCGCCGAGCCTGGTCGCCGGTGAGCGCGGGTTCAGCCTGATCCGACAGGGCTCGACGATCACCGTGCTCTTCGACGAGTGCTCGGCCGTGCTCGCCTGGCCGGACGGCGGCCGGATCTTCATCGGTCACGACGCCGCCCAGCTGCGGGTCGAGCCGACCCTCTACCCGGACGGGCCGGCGCTGGTGGCCGCCCTGGACGCACGGACCCGGCCGGAGCTGCGGATCCCGATGCCGGCCCGCGAGCCGGACCGGATCCCCCGCCCGCCGGAACCGGAGCCGACCGCGCCCACCGGATCGGTTCTCGCCCGTGCGCTGCGCCGGATCCGGGGCGGCTGAGGCACGGCGACGTCACGAATCCGTAAGGACCGCGGAGGTATCCGCCGCGGCGATCAGCGTGGACGATGGCAGGGTGAAGGCGTTGATCAGGTCCGGGCTCGGCGGAGTGGCGGCGGCCGCGGCCGCTCTCGGGGTGGCCGAGCTGGTCGCCCTCGCGACCGGGGCGCGCTCGGCCCCGATCGTCGCGGTCGGCGGCGTGGTGGTCGATCACGTGCCGGCCCCGGTCAAGGACTTCGGCATCGCCGTCTTCGGGGTGCACGACAAGACCGCCCTGATCGTCGGTACGGTCCTGCTGCTCGCCGGCTACGCCTTCGGGGTGGGTGTGCTGGCCCGGCGCCGATGGGCACCGGCGGTCGCCGGGGTCGTGCTGTTCGGACTGGCCGGAGCGGTGGCCGCGGCGACTCGGCCGGGTGCCGGCGTCACCTCGGTGATCCCGTCGGTGGTCGGTGCGGCGGTGGCCGTGCTGGTGCTTCATCACCTCCGGGGGCGGGCCGGCGCGGCCGAAATCGACGACGGGGCCGGGCAGCCGTACCAGATCGAGGAAAGCCGTCGCCGTTTTCTCCGTGACCTGGGGATCGTCGCCGCGGCCGCCGCGGTGGCGGGTGTCGCCGGCCGGATGCTGACCTCGCGCCGCGCGGTGACCGTGGCCCGGCAATCGGTCGCGTTGCCCGCGGCCGCCGAGCCCCGCCCGGTGCTGCCGACCGGGGTGGACGTGCCCGGTACCACCCCCTATGTCACCCCCAACCGGTCCTTCTATCGGATCGACACCGCCCTGGTCACGCCGCAGGTCGACCCGGAGGCCTGGCAGTTGCGGATCCACGGGATGGTTCGCAACCCGATCACCATCACCTGGGCCGACCTGCTGAAGCGGCCGATGGTCGAGCGGTACGTGACGATCGCGTGCGTCTCCAACGAGGTCGGCGGCGACCTGATCGGCAACGCGCTGTGGCTCGGCACCCCGATCAAGGACCTGCTCGCTGAGGCCGACCCGCTGCCCGAGGCCGATCAGGTGGTGCAGCGGTCGGTGGACGGTTGGACCTGTGGCGCGCCGACCGCGGTGCTGCGTGACGGCCGGGACGCGCTACTCGCGATCGGGATGAACGGCGAGCCGCTGCCGGTCGATCACGGCTTCCCGGCCCGGATGATCGTTCCCGGACTGTACGGCTACGTCTCCGCCTGCAAGTGGATCACCGAGATCGAGCTGACCCGGTTCGCCGACTTCGACGCCTACTGGGTGCCGCGTGGATGGTCGGCACTGGCCCCGGTGAAGACCCAGTCACGAATCGACAGCCCCCGCGACGGGAGCCGGAAACCGGTGGGCGACGTGACGGTGGCCGGAGTCGCATGGGCGACACATCGAGGGATCGCCACGGTCGAGGTGCAGGTCGACGACGGTCCCTGGCAGACCGCTCGACTCGCCGAGGCGGTTTCCGCGGACACCTGGCGGCAGTGGAGCCTGACCTGGGCCGCCTCCGCCGGGCGGCACACCCTTCGGGTACGTGCGACCGATCTCGATGGGGTGACTCAGACCCCCGTGGAGGCGCCGCCGGCCCCCGACGGAGCCACCGGACTGCACCAGGTGACCCTCGACATCGGGTAGTTGAAAGCCGCACTTTCGGTCCGACTCGGGAAAGCAAGTCGCTCATACGGTGGCTTGCATGTCCACCAATGCGGTTGAAGAACCGCTGAACCACTCGACACGGTCCTCGTTGGAGGACCGTGCCGGAAGCCGTGTGGTGATGCCGCGTGCCGGGCGGCGTCAGGCCGCTGGTGCCTGCCGTTGTGCGGGCACCGCCGTCTTGTGGGGCCGGCCGAGGCGCGCCTCGAGCCGGAGCAGGTCGACCCGTCCGTGACGGTCCGCCAGATCCTCCCAGCCGACCGCGAGCAGCCGCAGCCGCTCCGATTCGCTGAAACCTCCCCATACTCCGTACGGCTCGCGAACGGCGAGGGCGTGCGCGGCACACTCCGCCCGGACCGGGCAGGCGCCGCACATGGTCTTCGCCTTGGCCTCCCGGCGATTGCGGGACGACCCGCGTTCGCCGTCGGGGTGAAAGAACTGCGCGCTGTCCCGGCCCCGGCAGAGCCCCAGTCTCTGCCAATCCCAGAGATCGGCGATGGGACCGGGCAGCCTGCGAACGTTCGACATCAACACCCTCCTCCCGCGCGGCACCGCGGAGCGTTCGTCGTGAGGGGCCAGGAACCGGCCTTTTGCCGGTGTACCCAGGCAACACCAACCTCACACGCACCATGTCGATGTCTTCGCGAGCGGTATGGCAAAGGGGTGGCAAGTCATACCTTTCTTTCCCGTTTTTTCCATCTAAAGCGCGTAATGCTGCGGCCCTCGCGTGATCTCCTCTGAGAGAGAAGGAGGATCACTGTGCGTACCGTCCTCGTGTGCGTCCGAACCCCGCTGGCGGCCCAGACCGTCGCGTCCACCGCGGCCCGGCTCGGCATGACCGGCGTCGTCCGGACAGCGGTCAGCGAGACCGAGGCCATGATCCGACTGGCGGAACGGCCCGCCGAAGTGGTCCTGGCCGACACCGCCGTGACCCGGCCCGACAGCGTCGGTTTCACCCGACGTGTGCTCGCCCGTGCCCCCCAGGCGCAGGTGGTGCTCTTCGGAGCGGAAGACCCGCGGGTCGCCGCCGCGGCGGTCGCCGCCGGTGCCCGAGGCGTCATCCGTGGCGTCGAACATGACCTGGTCAGCGTCGTAGCCAAGGCGCTGCTCCTACTACTGTTGCCGGTCCGCCCGCAGGGCATGCCGATCAACGGCGCCAACGCTCAGCCGGCCACCGTGGCCGGCGGTGTGCGCAACAACAACTCCCCGGCGGCCCGGGGGCAGTATCAGCAGGGCGGCATCGGCGTGCACAACGCGGCTGCGGTCCCGGCCATGCTCGGGCCCAATGCACCGATGGTCCCGGCCCAGCGTGGCGACGCACCCATCGACCCGGCGACCGGCCGGCCGATGGTGGCCTGGCCGGGCAACGAGGCGGGCGTCGGCATGACCGACGCGCAGCCGGCCGGGCGGCGGCTGACGCTTACCGAGCGTGAGCTTCAGGTGCTGCGCGGGATGGCGGACGGTAAGAGCAACGCCGAAATCGGCCGCGAACTCTTCGTCTCCGAGGACACCGTCAAAACCCACGCACGGCGTCTCTTCCGCAAACTCGGCGCCCGAGACCGGGCACACGCGGTTGCGGCAGGTTTCCGGGCAGGGCTTGTCGCATAACCAGATTTTTGTACGAACTACGCAGAGCGCCGTGGCAATCGCCGCGGCGTTTCTGTCTGCCCGGACCGAAACGCGACCGCCGGGCTGAATGCGGTGGCTCTAATTCTCGTCGTCACTACCCTCAGTGAGGGTGTCGTGGACGCCGTCCGCGTAACCCCGCGCATACTCCCACGTGACGTAGTGGTCCGGGTCGGGGTCGTAGGCGGGCTCGTGCACCCGCGGCCGCCCGCTACTCAGCAGGTGACGCAGGTTGCCGCGCAACAGATCCCAGTCGAAGTAGTGCGGCTCGTGGCAGTCCTCGCACTCGATCACCAGCCCGCGGATGCCCGTCGGACTGAGCAGCGCCTGGTAGATCTCCAGGTCGGAGAGGTCCTCCAGGACGTCCTGCCGCTCGTCCTCGGTCAGCGGTTCGGACTCGGCGTCCTCGTTGAGGTCGTCGAGACCGGCGGCCGGGTCGGTCGGGTCGCCGTTGAACGGGTCGATCGGCTCATCTTGCACCCCCATACCGTACTCACCTCCCGAGCGTGTGTGCTGGCCCGCACGTTCTGTCCGCCACCCGGGTGCCCCGCCCGGGATGGGTAGGATGATGAACTCCGCCTCTTCTCTAGGGAATGATCTGTGGAAACTGACAGCGCTCGCACCGTTCCTCTCGGCCTCACGTTCGACGATGTGCTGTTGCAGCCAGGCGAATCGGACGTGGTGCCCAGCCGGGTGAACACGGTCACGCGCCTGACCCGTAACGTCGAGCTCACGATCCCGCTGCTGTCCGCGGCGATGGACACGGTGACCGAGGCACGCATGGCGATCGCCATGGCGCGCGAGGGCGGCATCGGCGTGCTGCACCGCAATCTCTCCGCGGAGGACCAGGCAGCCCAGGTCGACCTGGTCAAGCGGTCCGAGTCCGGCATGATCACCAACCCGATCACCTGCAGCCCGGACGACACCCTCGGCCAGGTCGATGCCCTGTGCGCGAAATACCGCATCTCCGGCGTCCCGGTCGTCGACGGCGGGGGCAGGCTCGTCGGCATAGTGACCAACCGTGACATGCGCTTCGTCACCGACGCGGACACCAAGGTCCGTGACGTGATGACCAAGTCGCCGCTGATCACCGCCCCGGTCGGGGTGAGCAAGTCCGAGGCGCTCGACCTGCTCCGCCGGCACAAGGTGGAGAAACTGCCGCTCGTCGACGAGCAGGGCCGGCTCCGTGGGCTGATCACCGTGAAGGACTTCACGAAGTCCGAGCAGTACCCGGACGCGACGAAGGACGAGCAGGGCCGCCTGCGGGTCGCCGCCGCGGTCGGGGTCGGCGACGACTCGTACAAGCGGGCCCGTGGCCTGATCGACGCCGGCGTCGACGTGATCATCGTGGACACCTCGCACGGTCACCAGCGCCAGGTGCTCGACATGATCGCCCGGCTGAAGAAGGACACCGTCACCGACATCGTCGGCGGCAACGTGGCCACCTACGCGGGCGCCAAGGCGATGGTCGAGGCCGGTGCCGACGCGGTGAAGGTCGGTGTCGGCCCGGGTGCGATCTGCACCACCCGGATCGTCGCGGGCGTCGGCGTGCCGCAGATCACCGCGATCATGGAGGCCGCCCGGGCGTGCAAGCCGGCCGGGGTCCCGGTGATCGGCGACGGCGGTATCCAGTACAGCGGTGACATCGCCAAGGCTCTGGTCGCCGGGGCCAACGCGGTGATGCTCGGTGGTCTGCTGGCCGGCTCGGAGGAGAGCCCCGGTGAGCTGATCTTCGTGAACGGCAAGCAGTACAAGTCGTACCGGGGGATGGGCTCGCTCGGCGCCATGCAGTCGCGGGGCCAGGCCAAGTCCTACTCGAAGGACCGCTACTTCCAGCACGACGTGCCGGAGGAGAAGCTGGTTCCGGAGGGTGTCGAGGGCCAGGTGCCCTACCGGGGTCCGCTCTCCCGGGTGGTCGGCCAGCTGGTCGGCGGGGTTCGGCTGGCGATGGGTTACGCCGGTGCCGAGACGATCCCCGACCTGCAGGAGCGCGGTCAGCTCATCCGGATCACGGCGGCCGGCCTCAAGGAGAGCCACCCGCACGACATCCAGATGACCGTCGAAGCCCCCAACTACCACTCGCGGTAATTCCCCGCGCCCTCCATCGAAGGACTGCCCTCCAACCGCCCCACCCGCCACCCGAAAAAAGGATTGAAGGCGTTCGATCATGCGTGACGTCGTGGAGATCGGCCTCGGTAAGACCGCCCAGCGCGGCTACCACCTGGACGACATCGCCATCGTTCCGAGCCGTCGGACCCGCGACGTCGACGACGTGTCGACCGAGTGGAAACTCGACGCGTACCCCTTCAAGATCCCCTGCGTCGCGCACCCCTCGGACGCCACCCAGAGCCCGGATTCGGTGATCGCCCTGGGCCGCCTCGGCGGACTGGGCGTGCTCAACGCCGAGGGCCTCTGGACACGGTATGAAGACCCCACCAAGATCCTCGAAGAGCTGGCCTCGCTCGACGAGGACGCCGACGCCACCCGGCGTCTGCAGGAGGTCTACGCCGAGCCGATCAAGCCGGAGCTGATCGCCGAGCGGGTCCGTGAGATCCGCGCATCCGGCGTCACCACCGCGGTCCGGGTGTCGCCGCAGCACACGCTGGCCCTCGCGCCGGTCGTGCTGGACGCCGGCGTCGACCTGCTGGTCATCCAGGGCACCCTGGTGTCGGCCGAGCACGTGTCCACGACGGACGAGCCGCTCAACCTCAAGGAGTTCATCGCCGACCTCGACCTGCCGGTCATCGTCGGCGGCTGCACCGACTACAAGACGGCGCTGCACCTGATGCGGACCGGGGCGGCCGGCGTCATCGTCGGTGTCGGCGCCGACGAGTGGTCCACGACCGACACCGTCCTCGGCATCCGGGTGCCGATGGCCACCGCGATCGCCGACGCCGCGGCCGCCCGCCGCGACTACCTCGACGAGACCGGTGGCCGTTATGTGCACCTGATCGCCGACGGCGGCATCGCCACCAGCGGTGACATCGCCAAGGCGATCGGCTGCGGCGCCGACGCGGTCATGCTCGGCGAGCCGCTCTCCCTCGCCGAGGGTGCCCCGGCCGGTGGCGCGTGGTGGCACTCGGCGGCGTCGCACCCGGCGCTGCCGCGTGGCGGTTTCTGCATCGCCGGCGAGCCGGACGGCACGCTGGAGGAGGTCCTCTACGGTCCGGCCAACAGCGCCAACGGCCAGCTGAACCTCTTCGGCGGCCTGAAGCGGGCGATGGCCAAGTGCGGTTACCGGGACGTCAAGGAGTTCCAGAAGGTCGCCCTGGTCCTCGACCACTGAATCGCCTGAGGAATCGGCGGGCTCCCTTCTTCGGGAGTCCGCCGATTTCGTCTTCGGAGACCACCGAGGCCCGGTGCGGGTCGACGGGGTTCATCTCGGCGTCCTCCAGACGCTGCTCCAGGGCTTCGAGATCGTTCTGATGGCGGTAGATCTTCTCAGCCTCGGTGATCGGCAACAGCCACAGCACCCGGGCGTGCCCGCCCGGGAGTTCGCACTCCTCCAGCTCGGGCCCCCACGGATAGGGCAGGCTGACCAACAGGTGGTCGCAGGAGGAACCGGGCAGCCAGGGGCGGCCGATCGGGACGGTGTGGCCGAGGCCGAGCTCGTGGTCGCCGCCGAGAGCGTGATACCAGGCGGTCATCGTCAACGTCTCGACGTGCAGGTCGTCCTCGGGAATCGAGGCATAGAGCACGAACTCCAGGGCATGCCCGTGCTTTTGAGTGGCGTCCCACAGCCCGGTGGTGGCGTAGATCCATCCGAACCGCGGCAACTTCAGCCGGGCCACATGCAGAGACATCCGCCCACTGATCGGGCCCGGGGTGGGCGGCAGCATCGTCAGCTCAGCATCGGGAAACTGTGCGGCCAGATGGTCACGCGTCGCCTGTGCGGCCGGTGACAGTTCGTGATCCACGGCGGCAGTGTGTCATGGGTGAGAGCCGCATCCGGCCCGGCGGTCGCCGGACGGTCCGGTGCCGGGACCGCGTCGCGTGGACAGGCTCGGGACTTTGCGTAGCCGTACGAAATCAGGGTTTCGGGGGTTGGGTCTTCGCCGTGAGCCAGGCGTTGAAGAACGGGCTCAGATCGCGGCCCGCAGCGGCGGAGGCCGCCTTGATGAACTGGTCCGTGGTGACGTTTCCGTCGCGGTGTTCGGTGGTCCAGGATTTGACCAGCTTGAAGAAGGCCTCGTCGCCGAGAGTCTTGCGGAGCGCGTGGACGGTCATGCCGCCCCGCTGGTAGACGGCGTTGCCGAAGAGGCCTTTCGGCGTCGGGTCGCCCGGTGCCTCGGACCAGTTGAAACCGTTGTAGCGCCGGTCGAAGAGCTGTTGGGCGGTCAGTGAGCCGATGTGTTCCGACCAGAGCCACTCGGCGTACGTCGCGAAGCCCTCGTTGAGCCAGATGTCCTGCCAGCGGGCGAGTGCGACGCTGTCGCCGAACCACTGGTGGGCGAGTTCGTGCGCGACGACGCCGGTGTTCTCGCCGGAGAGGAAGAACGTGTTGCCGTAGACCGGGCGGGACTGCGTCTCCAGCGCATAGCGGATCCGCTCCTCGTCCACGACCACCCCGCCGTTGGCGCTGAACGGGTACGGCCCGAACTGTGTCTCCAGGAAGTCGGTGATCTCGCCGGTCCGGGCCAGCGACTTGGCGGCCGCACCGCCGGCCGGCATCGACTCGGGGACCGCGATGACCATCGGGCGTCCGGCGTGGGTGCTCTCGGTGATCCGATACTGCCCGATCACGACCGTGGCGAGGTAGCTGGCCATCGGCGACGACTCGGTCCAGCGCCAGGTGGTCCGGCCGTCCACGGTGTCCTTCGGGCCGGGTGCGCCGTTGCTGATCACCTCGACACCGTCCGGCACGGTCATCGCCAGCTTGAACGTCGCCTTGTCGGAGGGGTGGTCGTTGACCGGGAACCAGGTGCTCGCCGACTCCGGCTGGCCGAGGGCCACCGCGCCCTTGCTGTCGCTGTCGCGTAGCCAGCCGCTGGTGCCGAGCGTGTCGTTGCCGGCGGGCGCGGGGGTGCCGCCGTAGGCGACGACGACGGTGAAGCCGGTGCCCTTCGGGATCCCGGCGGCCGGGGTGATCACCAGCTCGGCGTCCTCGGTGGTCGAGGTGGCGGCGGAACCGTCCACAGTGACCTTGGTGACACGGAGGCCGTCCAGGTCGAGGTTGAACCGGGACAGGTCCTGGGTGGCGGTCGCGGTGATGGTCGCGGCGCCCTCCAGTCGGCCGGATGACGGGTCGTAGCTCAGCGCCAGGTCGTAACCGCCGACGTCGTAGCCGCCGTTGCCGTACTTCGGGTAGTACGGGTCGCCGGCCCCGTCGGCGCCCGGACCGAACACCGGGGTGACCGGGGCGGGCGCGGAGGAGCAACCCACCAGCAGCAGAACCAGCCCGTACATCCAGACCCTCATGTCATCGAGGGTACGGCCATCACTTGTCGACCAGTTTGGGGTGTGCTGCGAGGTATGCGCGGTGGGTGCCCTTGGCGAGCGCCTTGACGAACCCGCGGCCCTCCTCCTTGAGCTGCTCACCGAGGTAGCCGCCGCCACTGCCGACCCCGGCGCCGGGCAGCGTCACCGTGGTGATCTTGTCGGGGGCGAGGTCACGGAGCGCGTAGGCGTACTCGAACGGGGTACGCCCGCCCACGTAGACCAGTGACTTTCCGAGCGCGTTGATCACCGAGCCGAGTCTCGCCGGGTCGCTCAGCCCCTGGGTCAGGGCCTTGGCCAGGATCGCCTCGACCATCTGCCGCTGGTGCCGCTGCCTGTCGTAGTCGCCGTTGGGCAGCCCGTACCGCTGCCGGGCGTAGTCGATCGCCTGCCAGCCGACCAGGTGCCGGGTGCCGGGCTGATAGGTGGCCTGCGGTCCGATGTAGTCGCCGCCGGAGAGGGTCCGCATCGAACCGTCCGGCTTGCGGTGCCGGGACTTCACCTTCTGGTCGATCTTCATGTCGATGCCGCCGAGTTGGTCGACCAGCTTGTCCAGGCCGCCGAAATTCAGGATCGCGCCGCCGTGGAAGGTCTTGATCCCGGTATACGCACTGAGAGTTTTCGTGAGCAGCTCGTAACCCTGCTCGACGCTTTTCTTCGGCGACCCCGGAATCCGGGAACCTCGACTCATCGCCTCGGTGATCTTGTGTTTCCCGCCGCCGAAACCCGCCTTTTTGTACGCCGGAATGTCCACCCGCAGGTCTCGAGGCAGCGAATACAGATACGCGGACTTGAGATCCGCCTCCACGTGCAACAGCATGATCGTGTCGGCGTGCGGCTCCCAGTCGGGGATGCTCACCCGGGTGTCGACGCCGATCAGCACCAGATCGAGCGGTCCCTTGATGTCCGCGCCGGGCGACGGCGCCGGGGCGGCCGACACGCTCGGTGTGCCGCTCGGCAGCGGGACGACACTGGCCGATACGGCAGGCGCGGCAGCCGGTTCGGACGAACCTCGGCCCACCGCGATGGCGACACCGATTCCGACGATCAGGGCCAATGCGACGCCGGCCACGATCGACCAGGTGATCTTGCTGTTCCGCATAGCGCGAACCATAAATGACATCGCGGTAACGCTCAATGCCGTGGGCTATTGCCAAATTCAAGATCACCGGTACGCTGGCTCGGCGATTCGCCGGTCCGCGGCGGGTCGCCTACGGGGAGGCAGTCCGAGAATGAAATCCACTCGACGGCGGGTCATCGTAGGCCTCGCCGCCGTCACCACGCTGACCGCCGGAGTCGTTCTGGCCCCGGTCGCGGGAGCGTCGGTGACCGGTTCCGCCCGCGCACTTCCGGTTCGTCTCCTGGTCGGCCTGCGCTCCGGCGTGGCCACCGACGTCGCTCTGCCCAGCCTTCAGCGCCTCGGCCTGCCGACGGCCGACGGCGACAGCACCACCCGCCGCCTGCTCGGTGAGATCCGGGCCAAGGCGATCGAGGTGCCCGGCGCCCGCGCGGCCGCCGTGACCGCGGCCCTCAAGGCCGACCCGAACGTCGAGTACGTCCAGGTCGACCCGCAGGTGGAGAAGGCCGACGTCACACCGAACGACCCCTGGATCACACAGAACCGGCAGCCCGAGCTGGCGCAGATGAACGTGCCCGCGGCGTGGGACACCACGACCGGGTCGGCAGTGACCGTCGCGGTCGTGGACACCGGCGTGAACGCGGTCGGTGACCTGGCCGGCAAGGTCCTGCCCGGGTACGACTTCCACAACGGCGACGCGTACCCGAGCGACGACGAGGGCCACGGCACCATGGTGTCCTCGCTGATCGCCGCTACGCCGAACAACGGCAAGGGCATGGCCGGCGTCTGCGCCCAGTGCAAGATCCTGCCGGTGAAGGTGCTCAGCGCGACAGGTGTCGGGTACCACTCGAACATCGCCAAGGGCATCATCTGGGCCGCCCAGAACAACGCGAAGATCATCAACATGTCGCTCGGCGGTTACAGCACCTCCGCCGTGCTGCAGGACGCGGTGGCCTACGCCAACGGCAAGGGCGCCCTGGTGGTCGCGGCCGCCGGCAACGAGAACACCAGTCAGAAGAGCTACCCGGCGGCGTACGCGGACGTGCTCGCCGTCGGTGCGACCGACACCCGCAGCACGGGTGGCCGGGCGCGGGCCGAGTTCTCCAACTACGGCAGCTGGGTGGACGTCGCGGCCCCGGGCATCACCGCGGCCATGAAGTCCAACGGCACCTACTGCTACGACGACCCCATCTCCTGCTGGGTCTACTGGACCGATCCGGTGACCGGCCGGCTGATGGACGACTACGAGGTGCAGGGCACGTCCTTCTCGGCGCCGTTGGTGTCCGGTGTGGCCGCGCTCGTGGCCTCGGCGCACCCGAACTACTCGGGCGGTGGCCTGCGTTACGCGATCACCAACTCCGGCCGTCGGGACAACACCTGGACCCAGTTCGGCTCGGTCGACGCGGTCCGTGCGATCAACACCGGCAGCGACACCAAGGCGCCCACCGCCACCGGCTTCTGGCCGTCGGCGAACGCCAAGGTCCGCGGCAACGTGACGATGAGCCTGTACGGGCTGACCGACGACTGGTCCGGCGTCCGCAACGTGAACCTCTACGTCGACGGCAAGTGGCACAACTGGGACTACGTCGCCCCGTTCACCCCGGTCCTCAAGACGGGCACCCGTAACGGCGCGATGAAGGTCCAGCTGCTGGTCTACGACAAGGCCGGCAACCACCTCTGGCTGCCGGCCCGGTGGTATACCGCGGACAACCTCGCGCCCTCGGTCTCGATCACCAAGGCTCCGGCCAACAAGGCCAAGGTCAAGGGCACGGTCAAGGTGTACGCCAAGGCTGCCGACAAATCCGGGATCAGCAAGGTCGAGCTGATCGTGAACGGGAAGGTCGTGGCGACCGACCGGACGGCGGGCTACGTGCTCAGCTTCAAGGTCGCGAGCCAGAAGAAGACCATGAAGGTCCGGATCCGGGCGTACGACATGGCGGGCAACGTGAGGTACACGACGATCCGCACGTACTACCGAGCCTGACCGGTTCGGGGTGCTCACCCGTCGGTAAACTCGCCGGGTGAGTACCCCGCGTCCCGTTCTCGTCGTCGACTTCGGCGCCCAGTACGCTCAGTTGATCGCCCGCCGGGTCCGCGAGGCCCGTGTCTACTCCGAGATCGTCCCGCACTCGATGCCGGTGGCCGAGATGCTGGCGAAGAATCCCGCCGCGATCATCCTCTCCGGTGGCCCCTCCAGCGTTTACGAGCCCGGAGCGCCCACGCTCGACGCCGGCCTGTTCGACAGTGACGTGCCGGTCTTCGGCATCTGCTACGGCTTCCAGGCGATGGCCCAGGCGCTCGGCGGCACGGTGGCCCACACCGGTTCCCGGGAGTATGGGCGGACCGTCCTGTCGGTCGAGGGCGGCACCCTGCTCCGCGAGCTGCCCGCCGACCTGCCGGTCTGGATGAGCCACGGCGACAGCGTCTCGATCGCGCCGTCGGGTTTCGAGGTCACCGCCTCCACCCCCGGCGCCCCGGTCGCCGCCTTCGAGGATCTCGCGTCGAAGCGTGCCGGTGTGCAGTTCCACCCCGAGGTGGCACACACCGAGCAGGGCCAGGAGATGCTGAAGCGATTCCTCTACGACATCGCCGGCATCGAGCCCACCTGGACGCCCGGCAACATCATCGAGGACCAGGTCGCCGCCATCCGCGCCCAGGTCGGTGACAAGCAGGTGCTCTGCGCGCTCTCCGGTGGCGTCGACTCGGCGGTGGCTGCGGCCCTCGTGCAACGCGCGATCGGCGATCAGCTCACCTGCGTCTTCGTCGACCACGGCCTGCTGCGGTCGGGCGAGGCGGAGCAGGTCGAGAAGGACTACGTCGCGGTGACCGGCGTCCGGCTCGTGGTGAAGAACGTCGAGGAGCAGTTCCTGGGTCACCTGGCCGGGGTGACCGACCCGGAGCAGAAGCGCAAGATCATCGGCCGGGAGTTCATCCGTACCTTCGAGGCGGCCGCTCGTGAGCTCGACGCCGAGCGGCACATCGAGTTCCTCGTCCAGGGCACGCTCTACCCCGACGTGGTGGAGTCCGGTGGCGGCACCGGCACGGCCAACATCAAGTCGCACCACAACGTGGGCGGTCTTCCCGACGACCTGCAGTTCTCGTTGATCGAGCCGCTGCGCACCCTGTTCAAGGACGAGGTGCGGGCGATCGGCAAGGAGCTCGGCCTGCCCGACGAGATCGTGCAGCGGCAGCCGTTCCCCGGGCCGGGTCTGGCGATCCGGATCATCGGCGCGGTGGACCGCGAGCGGCTCGACATCCTTCGTCAGGCCGACCTGATCGCCCGCGAGGAACTCACCGCGGCCGGCCTCGACCGTAGTGTCTGGCAGTTCCCGGTGGTGCTGCTGGCCGACGTGCGCAGCGTGGGTGTGCAGGGTGACGGCCGGACCTATGGGCACCCGGTGGTGCTGCGGCCGGTGTCGTCCGAGGACGCCATGACCGCGGACTGGTCGCGTCTGCCGTACGACCTGATCGCCAAGATCTCGAACCGGATCACGAACGAGGTTCGGGAGATCAACCGGGTCGTCCTGGACGTCACGAGCAAGCCTCCGGGCACCATCGAGTGGGAGTGACGGTCAGTAGTGGATCAATCGCCCAGGGCGGCGTAACCCGCCCTGAGCTGCGATTACTCACCGCTATCCCACTGTCAGGAATTTGACAGAAGTTCTTGAGAGGTAACAAATCGCGGGCAGAATTGCGGCCCGTGACCCCCGCACTCGAACCGCTCCGCCGGATCGCCGCCTACGCCGTCGCCCGCGACGGCGATGGCCGCGTGCTCCTGGTCCGGGCATCGTCCAAATCCGGTACCCCCGGAGTCTGGTCGCTGCCCGGAGGCGCCGTCGACCACGGCGAAGATCCCAACCACACCGTCGTCCGCGAGACCGCGGCGGAGACCGGCCTCTCCGTCGCCGTCTCGGGGCTACACGACGTGCTCGCCGACATGCGCTCGATGCCGCACCGCGGCGTCACCATCCACACCGACCGGCTGATCTACTCGGTGTCGGTGCGCGGCGGCAACCTGATCGACCGGGTCGGCCACAACACCGACCTGGCCCGCTGGCACACCCTCGAAGAGGCCGAGAAGCTCAAACTCCGGCCGTTCACCGCGGCCGCGCTCGGGCTCTCCGCCGACGCCGGTGACCTGCGGCCCGAGGAGGCGCCGGTCTTCCCGTCCTTCTACGCCTACGAGGGACCGGACGGCCTGCACCGGGCACAGCGCTTCGCGGCCTACGCGATCGCCACCGACCCGTACGAGAACCTGCTGCTCACCCGGATCTCCGACGGCTACCCGGGGGCCGGTTGCTGGCATCTGCCCGGCGGCGGCACCGACTACGGCGAACAGCCCGGCACCGCCCTGATCCGCGAACTCGTCGAGGAGACCGGCCAGGAAGGCCACCTCGTCGAGTTGCTCGGCGTGGCCAGCCACCGCGACGCCGCCTCCCTCGGCCCCGAGGGCTACCCGATCGACTGGCACGGTGTCCGGGCCTTCTACCGGGTCGTCGTGGACAAGCCGACCGAGGTCACCATCCACGACGTCGGCGGCTCCACCTCCGAGGCGCGATGGATGCCGCTGACCGAGGTCGCGGCGCTCGGCCCCGACCAGATCACCGAGGTGACGGCCGATGCGCTCCGGGCGGCGAAGCTAATCTAGAGCGGGTGAAGATCAATAGACGGGCGGCGGCGTACGGGGTGAGCCGCTCCGCCGACGGCGGTGTCCTGCTCACCCGCGGATCCGACGCCAGCGCGTTCCCCGGCGTGTGGTCCCTGCCCGGCGGCGGCATCGACCACGGCGAGCACCCGGATGACACGGTCGTCCGGGAGTTCGCCGAGGAGACCGGCCTCACCGTCCGGATCACCGGGCTGCGGACGGTCGTCGCCGACCTGGCCCGCCTGCCGGACGGCACCATCGAGCACACCGACCGGATCATCTACGACGTAGAGGTGACAGGCGGCGAGCTGACCCCCGAGACGGCGGGCACCACCGACCTCGTCGATCGGGTCGCCCCCGCCGAGGTGGCCGTACTGCCTCTACTGCCCTTCACCGCCGGGGTCCTCGGCGTCGGTTTCGAGTCGGCCGACCCGGCTTTGCGCGCCGCCCCGTTTCCCGTCGCGTCGGACCGGACCGGCCCGGTGCAGCGATTCGGAGCATATGCCCTGGCCACCGACCCGGACGGGCGAATCCTGCTGACCCGGATCGCTGACGGCTATCCCGGCGGCGGCCTCTGGCATCTGGCCGGCGGCGGCACCGACTTCGGCGAGACACCCGAAGACGCCCTCGCCCGCGAGCTCTACGAGGAGACCTCCCAGCGCGGACGGATCACCGGGCTGGTCGGCGTCTCCCATCGGTACGACCCGGCCGCCGTCGGACCCGAAGGGGTGCCCCTCCAATGGCACGTGATCCGGGTCGTCTACCAGGTCACGGTGCCTGAACCGACCCCCGCCGCGGTCACCGAGGCGGCCGGCGGATCGACCTCGGAGGCCGCCTGGTTCACCCCTGAGCAGGTCGGCAACCTACCCCTCACCGAGCTGACCCGGGCTGCGCTCGGCCGGACGGGCTAAAATCGAAACTCGGAAGGTTGAGGACGTGTCCGTCGATCCGCTCGGGGAATGAAACCGTCAGGTCTCGCGGTTGAACCTCTGGATCGTTCGACCTCTCGCCAAGGCCGTCCGGCTGTGCGATGGTGTAACCCGCAATTTCGCCGGGCTCGCGAGTCCCCGGCGGAACAACCGAACTCCATGGAGGAAGCACGTGCCGAGTACCCCTTGGCGCCGGCGTCGATCGACGGATAGTCCTCGTCCCGCCGGACGTCGTTGGGCTGGCCGGCTGCGCCGGGGCGGAAGTCTCGCCCGGCAGGCCCTGATGGTTCGGGTGGGCCGCCGCTCCGCCGAAACCGGGCGGGCCGCAACCGCGACCCGGGCCGAGGTGCTGCACATCGGTTCCGACCCGGTGCGGACTCTCACGATTCCCGCGCCGGGGGTTCCTGTGGACGTCTCCGTCGCCGAGCCAGACCCGGCGCCGGCTTCCATTCCCCTGCTTCCCGGTGAGCGCACCATGTCCCGCCGTGCGAGCTTCGCGCTCGTCAACGCCTGCACCCTGTCCAGCCTCGGCCTCGGCCTGCTGGCGATCTTCCTGGCCATGGACGGTCAGGTGCAGATCGCCGCGGCCTGCCTGGTCGCCTGTGTCATCTTCGACGGCCTGGACGGCGCGCTCGCCCGCAAGCTCGGGGTGGCCAGCCCGTTCGGCGCGCAGATGGACTCGCTCGCCGACATGTGCTCGTTCGGTCTCGCCGCGCCCGTCGTGGTCTACGCCTCGCTGGCCGACCAGGTGCCGCAGGCCGCCGCCGCCATCGCGACCGCCCTGGTCGCCGGTTGCGCCGCGATCCGGTTGGCCCGGTTCAACGTCTCGCCGAAGGACGGGCGCTTCTTCTGCGGCGTCCCCACCACGATGGCGGCCGCGGTCCTCGCCCTCACCGTGCTGATCGGCCTGCCGCTCCCCGGCATGGTCCAGCTGGCCGGGGTGACGCTGCTCGCCTTCGCGATGGTGTCCAGCTTCCCGTACGCGAAGCTCGCCCGTCTCCTGAAGCTCCCGCCGTGGCTGTGGCTGCTCCCGATCGTCGGAGCGCTCCTCCAGCCCCGCATGACGTTCGTGCTGATCGTCGCGGCATACCTGGCCAGCGGCCCGATCCTGTGGATGCGCACCCGCCGCACTGTTTGATCCCAGCCATCCGAAAGGCCGGCTCCCTGCTTTAGGGAGGCGGCCTTTCGCCTTGTTCCGCCCCACGGCACGGACCCGCAAAGCGGTTGCGGCTCGATATTGCAGCGCGGCTCGAACCGCGGGTCACCCCGCTGGTGCGGTCGAGCCACCGCGCTGGCGGGGTCGAGCGTTCCCCGCGGTCTAGACCCCTGCGGTGCGTTGCCGGACCGCTCGGTGTCCGGGTGCTTCCGTTCACGGCTCCCGAAGGTTTACTGACCAGGGTGTCTCGATGTCATCCGGTCCAGCCTCGCCCGCAGCGGATTCGCCATGCCGGAAGCCGCTAAGCGGATAAACCTCGCCCACGCTATTGATCTTGTGAGCTTGTGGTCGGGCAGGGGATCTCGAGCTTCTCCTCCTCCACGAGAAGGTTGGGCCCTCATCCGAAGTGAATCTTGCGAATTGCCTGGTCGAGGCGAAGTCCCAAGAAACTCCAGCGTGACGCCGGGAGGCGATGTGAGCTGGGTCGACGCTCAAAGCCGTGCGAGGTGGCACCTTCGAGGCGGCGAAATGTCAGGCGGGTGTCGGTGGGGCGCTTGCAAGGAGGCGCGGTCCGGGGTGGGGTGCCTGCACGGAGGCCGGGTGTCCGGGATGGGATGTTGGTGAGGCACCTGCGAGGTTGGCGGGCGTCCGCAATCCGCGTCGGAGCGGTGCCCCGAGGCGGCGGCCGTGAGTGAGGTGTGGGTGGGTGTCTGGAAGGTGGCGGCCGGCGGGGTGGGGTGGTGGGCACCGGATCAGCCCGGCGGTCGCGGTTTGGTCTTGAGACGAGAAGGCGGCCGCGGGGTAGCCACGGCCGCCTTACTGGTCGTACCGAATGTCAGTTTTTGAAGCGGGCGATCACGGTGGAGCCGCCCACCACGCGCTCGCCGACGGAGACCAGGGATTCGGCGCGGTCGGCGGGGAGGTAGACGTCGGTGCGGGAGCCGAATCGGATCAGGCCGTAGCGCTCGCCCTTCGCCAGGAGGGTGCCGACCGGCGCCCGCTGGACGATTCGGCGGGCGATCAGACCGGTCCGCTGCGCGATCGCGACCGTGCCGTGTTCGGTGTCGAGCACCGTGTAGGCCGCCACGTTGTGCTCGGCCGCCGCGGTCGCCGCGTTGGCGTAACCGCCCTCCTCGACGAAGTAGTCGGCGACCCGGCCGGCCACCGGCGCCCGGTTGACGTGCACGTCGAAGACGGAGAGGAAGACCGCGATCCGGAGGAACTCGTCGGGGCCGAAGCGCTCGTCACGCATCCGCTCGACCGAGAGGACCTTGCCGTCGGCGGCCGAGGTGATCGCCGTCGGGTCGCCCGGGACGTCCCGCTCCGGGTCGCGGAAGAACGCCGCCACCGGAGCCGCGAGCAGGGCCGGAACCAGCCAGAGCTTCGATTTCGGCCGGGCGCGGCGGGTCAGTGCGGCGAGGCCGAGCGCGATGCCGGCGGCGGCGACGCCGTTGGAGTCGATGTGCATGGTGCGGGTCAGCGGCACGCTCGACGTGCGGAAGGCGGGAGCCAGTTTCGCCGCGGTGGACACCTCGGCCGGACTGAACCGCAGCTTGTGCACGCGCAGCGGCGGCTGGTTGCGGACCACCAGGTCGGAGCCGACACCGAACAGGGCGCCCTGCCGGAACAGCTCGGCGGCGGCACCCTGGGTGCGGCCCGGGCCGGCCGGAGCGGCCAGCGACAGGACGGCACCGTCGGCGAGGTACTTACCGAGCCGGTCGATCAGGCTGCGGGCCTCCTCGGCGGTGCCGGTCAGCGGCTCGCCGACGATCACCACGTCGGCCGGCTGGGCCTCGTCGAGGGACTCCACGACCTTCACCCGGTCGGCGACCCAGCTGCCGAGGCCGGTGATGTGGCCACGGAGCAGATCGGTGCTGCTGTTGACGCCGGGAACGAGGGTGAGCGTGTCACCCGGAAGCAGGGCCTCGACGGCCACGGCCACCACGGTCGAGGCGTGGTCGGCGCCGACCAGCAGAGCGGACGTGGCCGCGTTCTGCCGGGCGAACTCGGCGGTCAGGGCGCGGGCGGCCCGGTCACCCACGCCGGGGACGGGCGCCACGGAAACGGTCGGAAACGCGGTCATTAAGCGAGCATATTGCCCCGCCCACGGATGGTCGTCCCGTGGGCGGGGCCTTGCCCTGTCGAAAAGCTCAATCCCGGCGGGGCTGCTCGGTGGAATGCTGCTCCCGGGCGAACCTGTCGGCCGGGTCGTCGAGCAGCTCCTGCACGATCTCGGCGTGCATCTCGGGCGGCAGATCACCGTGTGTCTCGACCGTGGCGGTGGCCGGGACCGGGGCCGGCGGCATCTCGCGACGGCCCGAGCGGATCGCCCCGAGCAGGCCGACCACGCCGAAGAAGATGAGCCCACCGGCCACGATCCAGCCGACCGCCGGCAACTGCAGGGTGATCACCTGGGAGGCCGCCCACCAGAGCGGGATCAGCAGGAAGATCAGGCCGAAGGTCAGCGACACCCCGTCCATCCGGTGCGGCTTCATCGGATCACCTCCACGTTTCCGGCCTCGAGACGGATGTCCAGGTTGAGAGTGCCGCCGCCGGCGCCGTCCCGACCCAGGTCGGTGGCCTGACGGTACGAACTGTCGGCGTACTCCTGGTTGAAGAGCACCAGCCGGCCGCCCTCGACACCGGCCTCGACGGTGGCGTCGACATTCGCCGGCAGCAGCACCTTGAGCTGGCCGAGCTTCATGTCGATGGAGGTGGCCTGGGTCTGCCCGGTGAAGTCGACCTGACGCAGGTCCAGGGTGACGTTGCCGACATCGAACTGGTAGCCGTCGGCGACCCCGGCCAGCGTGGTCGGCCGGTAGACACTCGGCGCCCAGTCACTGCCGAAGCGCTCCAGCCCGGACGACACGCCCAGCGCGAAGCTCAGCACGATGGCAAGCGCGATCAGCCCGCGGGCCCGGCCGAACCAGGCGCCGACGATCAGCCCGAGCGCGGTGGTGACCAGCGCGGCCGCGAAGTAGGCGGAGATGTCCACATCCACCCCGCTCATGTCCACCGCACCGATCAGGCCGGTGACCATGACGACGGCGAAGAACGTGAGGCGGCCGAGGATCGACCGCTCCTTCGGCGGTTTCGGCGGGCGGGGCGGTGCGGGTGGCGGGGGCGGCGGTGGGGTGGGCCCGGCGAACGGGCCGTGCGGCGCGAACGGCGGCCGGAAGCCTCCGGTCGGCGGGGGCGGCGGCGCGGGCGGGATGTACGCCGAAGGCGGGCTCACCTGTTCACCGGCCGGTGCGGCCGCGGGCGCCGCCACGAACGCCACCGTCGGCTCCTCGGCGCCCGGCGCCGGCGGGGCGGGTGGTGCGCCGGGCGGCGGTGGAGCGGCCGGGGAGGAGGGCACTGCACCCCTTTTGACCAGCAGGAACGCACCCACGATCACCGCCGCGGCGAGCACGACGGACTGCGCTGTGGTGTTGACGATGAAGGCGAAGGTGATCAGTGCGGCCCCGCCGAGCAGCATCACCGAGAGCGGTTGCATGCCGGAGCGACCCTTGCCGAGCAGTGACTCGACGGGTGAGGCGGTGTCGCCCTCGGACGGCATGATCAGCCAGCCGATCAGGTAGAGCAGGACACCGCTGCCGCCGAGGACGGCCAGAACGCCGAGCAGGACCCGCCACAGGATCGGGTCGGTGTTGGTCGCCCGGGCCACGGCGCCGCAGACGCCTGCCACGTATCGCCCCTGCCGGGGACGGATCAGCTGCTGGCGGGCCCAGGCGGCGGAGGCCGCGGAGACCCAGGGGGGAACGTTGGATCCGGGCGGGAAGCCGCCGCCGGGCTGGTCGGAAGGCGCCTGGTCATCCTTCTTGGGACCGGCACCGGACGGTTCGTCGTTCATGTTCTCGATCCTGCTCGCCCGACCACCCCAGCCGCTTCCGGCACCGACCCTGAGGGCACCCTGAGATATCCGGCGCGAGTACCCGGGATGTTCCCCGTGGCCCGCTCTTGCCTCACGTGTGACGATCGGAGGGTGAGTACCGCTGCCGCACCACCGCCGCGCCGGCTGTACCGGCCGCGTGACCACCGCATCGTGGCCGGGGTCGCCGCCGGTCTGGCGCGCCACCTCGGCGTGCCGGTGCTGGCTGTCCGGATCACGCTCGTCGTCCTGCTCGGTTTCAACGCCCTCGGCCTGCTGCTCTACGCGGCCTACTGGGCGGTCCTGCCGCAGGAGGCGCGTAACCAGGAGGTGCCGGCCCGCCGTGACCTGGGTGCGCTGATGCCGTTCGCGGCGATCGGCATGGGCGTGATCCTGTTGCAGGCCCAGCTCTTCGAGGATCAGGGCGCCACCACGGCCGGCTGGATGATCGCGGTGATCGCGGTCGGTGCCGGTGTGATCTGGCACCAGTCGGACCCGAGCCGCCGCGACGCGCAGTCGGAGAATCTCGCTTCCACCCCGTGGTTCACGGCGATGGTGTCGGAGACCGACAGGCGTTCGTTCGTCTTCCGGTTCATCGGCGGCGGCATCCTGGTCGCCGTCGGCATCATCGGCGTGGTGGCGGTCTATTCGCCCACCGACTCGTTCTCCGCCGTCTTCAACGGTGTGATCTTCGCCTTCGTCGGGTTGCTCGGTGTCGGTGTGGTGGTCGCGCCGCTGGTCTGGCGTACCTTCGGCCAGTTGCGCGCCGAGCGTGAGGGCCGGATCCGGGAACAGGAGCGAGCCGAGCTGGCCGCCATGATCCACGACCAGGTGCTGCACACGCTCGCCCTGATCCAGCGCAACTCCACCGACATCAAGGAGGTGCAGCGCCTGGCCCGCGGGCAGGAGCGCAGCCTCCGCAACTGGCTCTACAAGCCGACCGCCTCGCCGACCGAGCGGTTCGCCGCCGCGCTGGAGCAGGCCGCCGCCGAGGTGGAGGACACCTACGCGATCACCGTGGAGACCGTCGTGGTCGGTGACACCCAGTGCGACGAGCGGGTGGCCGCACTGGTCGCGGCGGGGCGGGAGGCGCTCGTCAACGCCGCCCGGCACGCGGGTGTGCAGACGGTTTCCCTCTACGCCGAGGTGGAGGAGGATGAATTGAGCGTCTTCGTACGGGACCGCGGCGCCGGCTTCGATCTCAGCGGCGTGGCGGACACCCGGCACGGGGTGCGGGGGTCGATCATCGGGCGCATGCAGCGTCACGGTGGGCGAGCCGAGATCCGCAGCGCCCCCGGAGACGGTACGGAGGTGCGGCTCATGCTTCCCGTGTCGCGGGAGAGTGTGACCGCTGGTAAGGAGTCTGTGCGATGAGCGAGCCCGTGACCGAGCCGGAAGCCCGTCGGCTCAACGTCTTCCTGGTCGACGACCACGCGATGTTCCGCGCCGGGGTGCGCGCCGAACTGGGCGTGCACGTCGACGTGGTGGGGGAGGCGAGCACGGTGAGCGAGGCGATCAGCCGGATCGCCGCGGTGCAGCCGGATGTGGTGTTGCTCGACGTGCACATGCCCGATGGCGGTGGCCGGGCGGTGCTGGAGTCGGTGCGCCGTTCCCACCCGCAGGTCAAGTTCCTGGCTCTGTCGGTGTCCGACGCCGCGGAGGATGTGATCGGTCTCATCCGGGCCGGCGCCCGTGGTTATGTGACCAAGACGATCTCGCCGGACGAGCTGGCCGCCGCGGTGCGCCGGGTGGCCGACGGCGACGCGGTGTTCAGCCCGCGGCTGGCCGGGTTCGTGCTGGACGCGTTCGCCTCCCGGCCCGACGTGCCGGTGGCCGACCCGGAGCTGGACCAGCTCACCAACCGCGAGCGTGAGGTTCTGCGCCTGCTGGCCCGGGGGTATGCGTACAAGGAGATCGCCAAGGAGTTGTTCATCTCCATCAAGACCGTCGAGACGCACGTTTCGAACGTTCTGCGTAAATTGCAGATGAGTAACCGTTACGAACTGTCACGATGGGCCGCCGATCGGCGTCTGGTCTGACCCTTCCGGGCAGGTTTCTTGAGGGTTTTTCAGATAGGCTGCGCTCCGTGCTGCGCTGGAAGCCGCATGGAGTTATCCCTGTTCAGAGTGGGTAAACCCGCCTAAACGGTCGCTCATGCGGATTTCTGCGCACGTAGACGCCCAATATCGGCTTGGTAACGGCGCTCCGGGTTTTGATGCCTCTGTGTCACAGTGGCTGCTACTCACACACCCCTCGTGAGCGCCCCTGAAGGAGGCTCTCCCATGCTTGGGAAACGCCCGTGGAAGATGGCGGCCGTAGCGGCCGCCATCTCCTTGTTGGTCGCAGGTTGTGGCGGTGGGGACTCGGAGGATCCGACGAACACCGCCAACACGGTCGTGATCGGCATTGCTGAGCCGCAGCACCTTCTTCCCACCAACGCCACCGACAGCAGCAGCGCGCAGGTGCTCAACTCCCTCTTCTACCCGCTGGTCAGCTTCGACGCGGAGAAGAAGCCGGTCGAGATCGCGGCCGAGAAGATCTCGGTGACGAAGAACAACCGGGTGTGGACCATCAAGCTCAAGCCGGGCTTCACCTTCCACAACGGCGAGCCGGTCACCGCGGACAACTACATCAACGCGTGGAACTACGGCGCCTACAAGCCCAACGCCCAGGGCGGCGGCTACTTCTTCGATCGGATCGCCGGGTACACCGACCTGAACCCGCTCGACCCCGACGGTGATGGTCCGGAGAAGGCGCCGGAGCCGACCACCAACAAGATGTCCGGCCTGAAGAAGATCGACGACCTGACCTTCAGCGTGACGCTCTCCGCCCCGTTCGCCAGTTTCAAGTCGGTGATCGCCTACTCCGTGTTCTACCCGCTGCCCAACGCGGCCTTCTCCTCTGACGGCGTGATCGCCAAGGGGTTCGAGGAGAAGCTGATCGGCAACGGTCCCTTCAAGATGAAGGGCAGTTGGGAGCACGACGACAAGATCGTCGTGGAGAAGTACGCCGACTTCAAGGGTGTGGTCCCGAAGATCGACGGCGTCACCTGGAAGATCTACGGCGACCAGATGGCGGCGTACGCCGACCTGGTCAGCAACAACCTCGACGTGCAGACCACCATCCCGACGGACGCCCTGGCCAACGCGCCGGCCGACCTCGGTGAGCGGTTCCAGAAGAGCGAGAACTCGGTCTTCGAGTTCATCGGCTTCCCGACCTTCCTCCCGCAGTACAAGAACGCCAACGTGCGTAAGGCGATCTCGATGGCGATCAACCGGGAGGAGATCGCGTCGCAGATCTTCCTCGGGTCCCGTACCGCCGCGAAGTCGTTCGTCTCGCCCGTGGTGGCCGGCTTCCGAGAGGGCAGTTGCGGCGAGGCCTGCGACTACAGCCCGACGAAGGCCCGTGATCTGTACCGGGAGAACGGCGGCCCGGAAGAAATCAAGATCACCTACAACGTCGACGGTGGTCACAAGTCCTGGGTCGACGCGACCTGCAACCAGATCCGTGCGTCGCTGCAGGTCAAGTGCATCGGCGAGCAGGAGCCGAAGTTCGCGGTCATGCAGGAGAAGCTGCAGAACCACCAGGACATCGGGCTGATCCGTCTCGGCTGGATCATGGACTACCCGCTGATGGAGAACTACCTCAACCCGCTGTACGGCACCAACGGCGGCTCGAACTACTACGGCTGGTCCAACACCGCGTTCGACACCCTGGTCAAGCAGGGCTCGGCGGCGCCCACCCCCGAGGCGTCGATCAAGAAGTGGCAGGCGGCCGAGGACATTCTCGCCGAGGAGATGCCGGTCATCCCGCTGCGGTACGGCCAGAACGTGTTCGGCTACTCCGAGCGGGTCGCGAACGTCGAGATGGACCTGTTCAGCAAGGTCGACCTGTACGAGATCGAAACGGTCGCCTGATCTGACCGATTGCACACTGGTGGCGTCACGGAGCGTATGCGACCGTGACGCCACTACTGTGTGACCCGACCTTTCCCGTCGCCGGCTCACGAGGCCGGCGCTCCCTCCGCGGAAGAAGTTCGAATCCGTATGTTCCGCTACATCGTGCGGCGCCTACTGCAGATGATCCTGACGTTCTTCGGGGCCACCTTCGTGGTATTCGCGCTGATGTTCGCCAACCAGGACGACCCCATCCAGGCGCTGGCGGGCGAGAAACCAGTCAGTGACTCTCTGCGAGAAGCCCTCACTGAGCGTTACCATCTCGACGAGGGTTTTCTCGGTCAGTACTGGCACTACATGACGAACCTGCTCACCGGTGATCTCGGCGAGTCGATCTCCGGGCGGGAGATCTCCGCCCTGCTCGAGACCGCCTGGCCGGTGACCGTACGGCTGGCGCTGATGGCCCTGGTCATCGCGGGTGTACTCGCGCTCGCCGCCGGCGTCTGGTCGGCCATCCGCCGCGGCGGCGTCTTCGACAACGGCGCCCTGGCCTTCACGCTCCTGCTGCTGGCCCTGCCGATCGTCGTCCTCGCCCCGGTCGCCCAGTGGATCTTCGCCATGGAACTGGACTGGTTCCCGGCCACCGCGTCCCGCAACGCCTCCTTCTACGCACTGCTGCTGCCGGCCATCGTGCTGGCCACCACGGTGGTGGCCACCCAGCTCCGGGTCACCCGTACCTCGGTGGTGGAGAACCTGGGTGCCGACTACGTCCGGACCGCCCGGGCCAAGGGCCTGGCGCCACGCCGGATCATCTGGGTGCACGTGCTGCGCAACTCGCTGATCCCGCTCATCACCCTGATCGGTGTCGACCTGGGTGTGCTGATGTCCGGCGCGCTGGTCACCGAGGAGGTCTTCAACATCCCGGGCGTCGGTTCCAAGCTCGCCCAGGGGATCCGGACCGAGGATGGGCCGATGGTGGTCGGCTTCGTCAGTGTCCTGGTGATCGTCTTCCTGGTGATGAACCTCGTCGTCGACCTGCTCTACGCCGCCCTCGACCCCAGGATCCGCTATGAGTGACCCGACCACGCTCGACAGCCGCCCGCGTAGCCTCGCCG
This sequence comes from Actinoplanes sichuanensis, assembly GCF_033097365.1. Classification (NCBI taxonomy): domain Bacteria; kingdom Bacillati; phylum Actinomycetota; class Actinomycetes; order Micromonosporales; family Micromonosporaceae; genus Actinoplanes; species Actinoplanes sichuanensis. Next base: position 8,750,508 of record NZ_AP028461.1, on the reverse strand, counting down.
GCGACGCGTGGAATGATCTGCGTCGCAACAAGATCTTCTGGGCCTCCTCCGCACTGGTTCTGTTGCTGCTGCTGATGGCGCTGTTCCCGACGCTGTTCACCTCGGCCGATCCCACCGACTGTGTCCTGTCGCGGCAGCATGACGGTCCCTCCGGCGGCGCCCTGTTCGGGTACGACTTCCAGGGCTGTGACGTGTTCGCCCGTACCGTGCACGGCACCGGGAACTCGATCCAGGTCGGACTGTTCTCCACCCTGCTGGCCGGACTGATCGGGCTGGCCTTCGGGATGGCCGCGGGCTATTTCGGCGGTGCGATCGACGCCGTCCTGTCCCGCGGCATCGACATCGTGCTCGGCATCCCGGTGCTGCTCGGCGCCGTGGTCTTCTCCGCCCGGCTCTCCGGCTCCGGCGACGACGGCGTCACCGCGGTGACCCTCACCCTCGGTCTGCTGACCTGGACCTCGGCCGCCCGGGTGATGCGCTCGTCGGTGGTCGCGGCGAAGGGGCAGGACTACGTGGCGGCGGCCCGGATGCTCGGCGCGAGCCCGGCCCGGCTGATGTTCCGGCACATCCTGCCGAACGCGATCGCCCCGTTCATCGTGGTGTCGACGGTGCTGCTGGGCGCCAACATCGCGGCCGAGGCGACGCTGTCCTACCTCGGGGTGGGGCTGAAGGGTGACGCGATCAGCTGGGGGCTGCAGATCGCCGACGCCCAGAAACACGCCCGGGTGGCGGCCGCCCCACTGGTCTGGCCGTCCGTCTTTCTCGCGGCCACCGTGTTGGCCTTCATCATGCTGGGCGACGCGATCCGCGACGCCTTCGACCCGAAGCTGCGGTGATACCGGTATGACCGACATCAAGGCGCATCTGGACGTCCTACCCGGACTGGATCCCCGCGCGCCCCTGCTCCAGGTCAACGACCTGCACGTGGAGTTCCGCACCCGGGACGGCGTGGCGAAGGCGGTGAACGGGGCGAGCTTCTGGCTGAACCCCGGCGAGACGCTGGCGATCCTCGGTGAGTCGGGCTGCGGCAAGTCGGTGACCGCTCAGGCGATCATGGGCATCCTGGAGACTCCACCCGGGCACATCACCCGCGGTGAGGTCCGGTACCGCGGCGTCGACCTGCTGAAACTGCGGGAGGAGGAGCGCCGCCGGGTCCGGGCCAACAAGATCGCGATGATCTTCCAGGACGCGTTGTCCGCTCTGAACCCGGTCTACTCGGTCGGCTTCCAGTTGGCCGAGTTGTTCCGGGCGCATCGCGGCACGTCCCGGGCGGACGCCAAGAACAAGGCCATCGAGCTTCTTGATCAGGTACGGATACCCGCCGCCCGATCCAGGTTCAGCGACTACCCGCACCAGTTCTCCGGAGGTATGCGCCAGCGCGTCATGATCGCCATGGCGCTGGCCCTCGACCCCGAGGTGCTGATCGCCGACGAACCCACCACGGCGCTCGACGTGACCGTGCAGGCGCAGATCATGGGCCTGCTCGCCGAGTTGCAGCGGCAACGCAACATGGGCCTGGTCCTGATCACCCACGACATGGGCGTGGTCGCGGACGTGGCCGACCGGATCTCGGTGATGTATGCGGGCCGGGTCGTCGAGGAGGCCCCGGTCTACGACATCTACGAGCGGCCCGGGCACCCGTACACGCGGGCGTTGCTCGAGTCGATTCCCCGGCTCGACCGCAAGGGGCAGCCGCTCACCGCGATCCGCGGCCTGCCGCCCGCGTTGACCGACATCCCCACCGGCTGCGCGTTCAACCCGCGGTGTGGTTATGCCAAGGAACCGTGCCGGCAGGATCCGACGCCACCGGCGTACGCGATCGCGCCCCGCCGCACCGCCCGCTGCCACTTCTTCCGGGAGGTCCTCGGTGAGTGACGTCGTTCTCGAGACCCGCGACCTGGTCAAGCACTTCAAGGAGGTCCGGGCGGTCGACGGGGTGAATCTCCAGCTGCGTCGGGGCGAGACGCTCGGCGTGGTCGGTGAGTCCGGCTGCGGCAAGTCGACGCTGGCCAAGATGCTGGTCGGGCTGGAGAAGCCGACCTCCGGGGCGGTCGCGGTGCGCGGCCAGGACATCACCCGGCTCAAGGGCGGCGACCTGCGCCGGGCCCGCCGCAACATCCAGATGGTGCTGCAGGACCCGTACACCTCGCTCAACCCGCGGATGACCGTCGGCGACATCATCGGCGAGCCGTTCGAGATCCACTCCGAGGTGGTGCCGAAGGGCAAGCGGCAGCAGGCGGTACAGGACCTGCTCGACACGGTCGGCCTGAACCCGGACCACATCAACCGCTACCCGCACCAGTTCTCCGGTGGCCAGCGGCAGCGCATCGGCATCGCCCGGGCGCTGGCGCTCAAGCCGGAGATCATCGTCTGCGACGAGCCGGTGTCGGCGCTCGACGTGTCCATCCAGGCGCAGGTGATCAACCTGCTGGAACGGCTGCAGGACGACTTCGGGCTGTCCTACATCTTCATCGCCCACGACCTGTCCGTGGTCCGGCACATCTCCGACCGGGTCGCCGTCATGTACCTCGGCAAGATCGTCGAGCAGGGGCACGACGTGGCCATCTACGACCAGCCGACTCACCCGTACACCCAGGCTCTGCTCTCGGCCGTGCCCGTCCCGGACCCGCGCCTGCGTGGCCACCGCAAGCAGATCATTCTGGACGGCGACGTTCCGTCGCCGGCGAATCCGCCGTCCGGATGCCGGTTCCGTACCCGCTGCTGGAAGGCGCAGCACGTCTGCTCCGAGCAGGAGCCGGTGCTGCAGATCAGGGAGCGGTCACCGCACCCGAGCGCCTGCCATTTTGCTGAGATCGGCGGTGTCCTCCGCGGACGTTGAGTAAGAAAATGTGAAAATTCGGGCCGGGAGATCGCAGATCTCCCGGCCCGATGTGTCTCCACAACGAGAACGGGTTGTCGATCGACGCTACGTTCGGGGTCGAGTGAAAGCTCATAATTTGCTAGACGAAAGCGCTACTTCAGGGTCTTTGACTAGTTAGTCCGATATGGCACCGTCTGTTTACCGAGTTACCTACCTGAGAGGAAAACGGTAAACAGCATGAACAGGACTATGCGTTCGGTGACGATGGCCGGGCTCGGCCTCCTTGCCGGTGCCACTGTCGCGACCGCGCCGGCGCTGGCCACCGGCAGCACCACCACCGGTGTGGCGAAGCCGGAGAAGACCGGGGTCCAGCAGTACATCCCCTACGGCAACACCGTCGTCGGGTATTACGGCTCGCGTTCCGGCTGCAACCAGGCCGCCGTGTTCGGTGCGCGCCGTAGCTTCTGGGCCACCTCGGCCTACAGCTGCAACACCGTTTCGGTCGTTCCGGTCGGGGTTGTCGGGGTTCGCGTGGGCTCGTACGCCCTCGCGGTCGACCCGGACGACTGCAACTGGGGTGCGGCGGGCTTCCAGAGCTACTACACCAGCCAGTCGTTCCGCTTCGCCGGTGACACCTTCCTGGCGTACGGCCCGGTGTGGCGTTCGTGGGTCGCGAGCCCGATCGGGATCAGCCCGTTCGGCTACCGCGTCGGTGGGTTCAACCACTGGTGGCGGTTCGGTAACCGTGGCCACGGCTGGGGCGGTCGCTGGGGTCACCCGGGTGGCTGGGGCCACGGTGGCGGCTGGTACGGCGGCGGCTTTGGCGGCGGCCACCACGGCGGCGGCTTCGGCGGCGGCCACCACGGCGGCGGCTTCGGTGGTAACCGTGGCGGCGGCTTCGGCGGTGGCCGTGGCGGCGGCAACGGTGGCGTGATCGCCGGTGCGATCGGCGGCGGCAACGGCGGCACCATCGCCGGTGCGATCGCCGGTGGCCGTGGCGGCGGCGGCAACAACGGTGGCGGCAACAACGGCGGCTTCGGCGGCGGCCGTGGTGGCAGCAACTAAGGAGGTAGCAACGGGATAGAAGTCACGGAGATGGCGTCAAAGCCGGAAACCTCGGCCTGACGCCTCTTCCGTGAGTACACCTTCAACGGTGGTTGCTTGCTGCAGCCGGGTCCTCAGGGCCCGGCTGCAGTCGTTTCCGCCGCTCAGAGCGGGCCGCGGCCGGACCGCAGCAGAAGCAGCGCGACCTGGGTGCCGTCCGGCCCCAGCGCCTCGCGGAAGTGCTCGATGATCTCCCGCTCCCGGGCCAGCACGAGGCGGGTGCCGCCGCTGGCCATCCGGGTCTTGCCGACCTCCTGGGAGAGGGCGGCGCGTTCCTGCCACAACTCGATGATCGTCTTGTCGATCTCGTTGATGCGCTCGCGAATGGCAAGGATCTTCGTGGCGGCCTCGTCCTCGCCCGCGCCTGTGGTCTGGTCCATCACGTCGGCGGTCATGTCCTGCTCCTCGGGTGCTGGGGTCCCGGCCACCCCGGCCCGGACAGCATCAAGCCCCGGGCTGGGAGGCCCGGGGCTTGATGTAGGTCTGGGGTTCAGGAGCGACCTACGGCTGCCGGGCGTCCGGTGCCATAGGTAAAAAATCGCGCCTGCTGGATCACGAGCCGAGTATGCCCCCGGCTCGGACGGTCCCGCAAGGAAACCGCCCGAGTGTTGGGACGAAAGTCGGCGCTGATCAGGAGGTCGTCGAGATCCGGTCGGCCGGCCCCGGCGCGATCGGTCCGGTGGCCAGGTGCGCCACGAGCGCGTCCACGTCGAACCCGGGTGCGGTGACCCGGCCGTCCGGTCCCTGGTTCAGGTTGGTGAACCCGTCACCGCCGTTGGCCAGGAAGTCGTTCGTGGTGACCAGGTAGTTCGCGGCCGGGTCGATCGGCGTCCCGTTCAGGGCCAGGTTGCTGATCTTGGAGCCGGGCGCCGCCGATGCGCTCCAGGTGTAGGTCAGGCCGGCCGACACCTGCAGGATCCGCTGGGTGGTCTGCCCGGCGAAACCGACGAACTGCTGCTCCAGGACCTCCTTGATCTCGGCGCCGGTGAAGGTCTGAGTGACGACCAGGTTGTTGAACGGCTGAACGGTGAACGCCTCGCCGTACGTCACCTGGCCGTAGACCTCGCCGCCGCTGGACTGGTCGGCGTCCAGGTCGGCACGGATGCCACCCGGGTTCATGAACGCGATCTGTGCGCCGGCCGACTGCGTGTAGGCGAGCTGAGCGTCGGCGATCACGTCACCGAGCGGGCTCTCACCAGCCGCCGTCGTGGTCCGGACGATGTCCGCGCTGATGCTGCCGACCAGTTTGTTCGCGATCGGGGCGACCGCGGTGCGGTACTTGTCGGCCACCTTCTTGGTGGCGGCGTCGACGGTGTCCGGGTTCTTCAGGAACGCCCCGGCGGCGTCCCGCTTCCAGCCGCCGTTGCCGTCCGGCACCCCGTTCTCGACGATCACGTTCTTCGCGGTGATCTCGGTGAACCGGCCGGTCCGCCGGTCCAGCGTGTAGTCGATGTCGGTGATCAGCTGCCCGTTGCTGCCGGCACTGGTGACGACGGTGTCGGCACCCTTGCTGTTCGGCAGCTTGCACGAGTAGAAGCGGTGCGTGTGACCGGAGATCACCACGCTGATCTCCGGGTTGAGCCCGGCCACGATCGGCACCAGCGGTCCGGTGAAGTTGTTGCAGTCCGACACGCCGGGCGTCGGCGTGGCCGAACCCTGCGAGCCGCCCTCGTGCAGCAGCAGCACCTGCGCCTTAACCCCGAAGAGCCGCAGCACGGAGCTCCACTTGTTGGCCGTCTCCACCTCGTCGGTGAAGGTGACGTCCTTGATCCCGGCCGGGTTGACGATGCTCGGCGTACCCTCCAGCGTCATGCCGATGAACCCGACCGGTACGCCGTTCACATACCTGATGTCGATCGGCGGCAGGATCGGCAGCTTCGTCTTCTTGCTGATCGTGTTGGCGGCCAGGTAGGTGAACTTCGCGCCCCGGTAGGGGTCGCCGTCCTGGCACCCGTCGACCGGATGGCAGCCGCCCCGCTGGATCCGGAGCAGCTCGGTCACGCCCTCGTCGAACTCGTGGTTGCCGACCGAGCTCACCTGGAGCCCGACCTGGTTCATCAGCTCGATCGTCGGCTCGTCGTGGAAGGCGGCACTGACCAGCGGCGTGCCACCGATCAGGTCGCCGGCGCCGGCGGTGATCGTCGACCGCCCCTCGGCCTGAGCCTCGGCGCGCAGCTTCTTCAGGTAGGTGGCCAGGTACTCCACGCCACCGGCGGGCGTGCTGGTGCCGCCGGCGTTGACCACCGCGCCGCTGCCGGTCGGTGGGTCGATGGCGCCGTGGAAGTCGTTGTAGCTGAGGAACTGGCCCTTCACGGTCGCGCCCTTCGGCACCCCGTAGGACGCCGAGACCGGAGCGAACTCGGGTGGCGGCGCGGCGGCCGCGGTCTGCGCCGGTGTGACGGTGGTGAGCAGGGCGGCCGCGGCCAGCAGGGCTATCGGCGCGGCGAGTTGCCGACGCTTCGGAAGTTGCATGGGATCGATCCCCCGATCGGAGAGACTTCTTCACCAACCGGGTCAGCCTAAAGGGATGACATGCATAGTTCACCGCTGATGTACGGGCCGGTCGGTGGCGAATTCGTGTCGGGGGTGCGGCATACACTGTTCCCCGCGATGCGACCTTCCTCAGAACCTTCCGACGCCCTGTTCCCCCTGCCCGCGGTGCGGACTCCGGAGGCACCCCGGCCGACGCCGCGCCCAGCGGCGCCCCGGCTCGATCCGGAGGCACTGCTGACCGGCCTGAACGGCCCTCAGCGGGACGCGGTCACCCACTCCGGGGGGCCGCTGCTCATCGTGGCCGGCGCCGGTTCGGGCAAGACCCGGGTGCTGACCCACCGGATCGCCTACCTGCTGGCCGAGCGCAACGTGCATCCCGGCGAGATCATGGCGATCACGTTCACCAACAAGGCCGCCGGTGAGATGAAGGAGCGGGTCGCCCATCTGGTCGGGCCACGTGCCCGGATGATGTGGGTGTCGACCTTCCACTCGGCGTGCGTGCGCATCCTGCGCGCCGAGCACGAGCACGCCGGGCTGAAGAGCACGTTCTCCATCTACGACGCCGACGACTCGCGCCGCCTGATGACGCTGGTGGCCCGTGAGCTCGACCTGGATCCGAAGCGGTACACCGCACGGGGCCTGGCCGCCCAGGTGTCGAACCTGAAGAACGAGCTGGTCGAGCCGGACGAGTACAAGGCGAACGCGAAGGGGCCCAACGAGCGGGCCGTCGCCGAGGCGTACGAGTTGTATCAGCGCCGGCTGCGTGAGGCGCACGCGCTGGACTTCGACGACATCATCATGACCGTGGTGCACCTGTTCCAGTCGCACCCGCACGTCGCCGAGGCGTATCGTCGCCGGTTCCGGCACGTCATGGTCGACGAGTATCAGGACACCAACCACGCGCAGTACACGTTGATCCGCGAGCTGGTCGGCCTGGAGAACCCGTCCGAGCTGTGCGTGGTCGGTGACGCCGACCAGTCGATCTACGCGTTCCGGGGCGCGACCATCCGCAACATCCTGGAGTTCGAGCGCGACTACCCGGCCGCCCGGACCATCCTGCTGGAGCAGAACTACCGGTCCACCCAGACCATCCTGACCGCCGCCAACGCGGTGATCGACCGGAACACGTCACGCAAGCCCAAGCGGCTCTGGAGCGACCAGGGCCAGGGCGAGCAGATCGTCGGCTACGTGGCCGACACCGAGCACTCCGAGGCCGACTGGGTGGCCCGCGAGATCGACCGGCTCACCGACAACCACGACGTGCGCCCCGGTGACGTGGCGGTCTTCTACCGGACCAACGCGCAGTCCCGGGTGTTCGAGGAGGTGTTCATCCGGGTCGGCCTGCCCTACAAGGTGGTCGGCGGGGTGCGCTTCTACGAGCGCAAGGAGGTCCGCGACGCGTTGGGCTACCTGCGCGCGATCGTGAACGACGACGACACCGTCAGCATCCGGCGGGTCCTCAACACGCCGAAACGCGGCATCGGCGACCGGGCCGAGGCGTGCATCGAGGCGCTGTCGTCGCGCGACCGGGTCTCCTTCGGCCAGGCGCTGCGCCGAGCCAAGGACGCGCCGGGCATCTCCACCCGAGCGGTGAACAGCATCAACGACTTCGTGCAGCTCCTCGACGACCTGCGGGCTCTCACGCTGACCGCCCCGCCGGAGGAGGTGCTGGAGGCGGTGTTGCAACGCTCCGGCCTGCTCAGCGAGTTGGAGGAGAGCCTCGACCCGCAGGATCAGGGCCGCGTGGAGAACCTTCAGGAGCTCGTCAGCGTCGCCCGGGAGTACACCGAGCGGGTCGAGTCATTGGCCGACGAGGGGGAGGAGCAGGTCGCGACCCTGGCCGGGTTCCTGGAGCAGGTGGCGTTGGTCGCCGACGCCGACCAGATCCCCGACGACGACCCCGACCACCAGGGCGTGGTCACTCTGATGACCCTGCACACGGCCAAGGGCCTGGAGTTCCCGGTGGTGTTCCTGACCGGCCTGGAGGACGGCGTGTTCCCGCACATGCGGGCGCTCGGCGACAACTCCGAGCTGGAGGAGGAGCGCCGGCTGGCCTACGTCGGGATCACCCGGGCCCGGCAGCGGCTCTACCTGTCCCGGGCGGTGACCCGGTCGGCGTGGGGTCAGCCGCAGTACAACCCGCCGTCCCGATTCACCGACGAGCTACCGGCCGAGCTGGTCCGATGGGAGCGGACCGGTGGGTCGTACACGTCATGGTCGGGGACCGGCGGCGGGGTGGGCGGTCGCGGCGGTGGTTACGGCACCGGCGACCGCCAGCGCGGCGGCGGTTTCTCCGGCGGCACACCGAAGGCGCAGCGGATCGCCGAACGGCTCGGCATCGACGCCAGCAAGCTGGCCACCGCCAGCGATCTGAAGCAGGCGCCGAAGGTCGACCCCGGAGACCGAGTCAACCATCAGCGGTACGGCCTGGGCCGCGTCCTGGCGGTCGAGGGGCAGGGCCCGGGCACCCGGGTCCAGATCGACTTCGGTGACCAGGTGATGTGGCTGATCCTCCGGCACGCCCCGATCGAGAAGCTCTAAGACGTACAGCCGGGGATCTCCACCCCGTGCCCACGCATCCACCCGGTCGGCTCGACCGGGTTCGGGAAATGTTCCCGGTGCACCTCGAAGTGCAGGTGCGGGCCGGTCGAGTGTCCGGTCGAGCCCTCGTCGCCGAGGTGCTCACCGGGCTTGACCCGCTGACCGATCTGGACGCTGATCGTGGACAGATGCCCGTAGTGGGTGAGCCAGCCGTCGCCGTGGTCGATCAGGATCGCATTGCCGTACCCGCCGTTCGGTCCGGCCGCGACGACCACCCCGGCGCCGGCCGCGACGATCGCCGTCCCGTGTGGCGCGGCCAGGTCGACCCCGGCGTGCAGGCGGCCCCAACGCTGTCCGAAACAGGACGTGACCTGGGCCGACGGGTTCGGGTGAGTCCACTCGGCACGAGGGCTGGGCCGGGTCTTGCGGCGTGCGGGGGCGGCGTCCGGGCCGGCGTTCGCCTGGATCGGGGCCGGTCGGTCGTACTTGCCCGGTGCCTCGTCGCCCGGTGGCGGCACGATCGGCAGGGTTCCCGGGGCGTGCGCGGCGGTCGGTAGACCGTCACTCACCACACCCATCGGGGCGGCGGAGGCGGCCATGCTCGCGGCGCCGATTCCGGCGGCCAGCGTGGCGCTCAGGGCGGTCACCGACAGGGCGGTACGGCTACCGGTGGCGAAGAGGGCGGGGAAGGCGGGGGCGCGGTGCCGGCGCAGGTTCTCCTGCCGGTGGCGTCCACCTCGTCCGGATGACGAATGCTGCCCCACGCGGATGCTCCCCCGACTGCCGTGACGTCGTGCTGTCACGTACCTGGTCGGTACCGGAGCCTGGGGCGCTGATGGCTGAACTGTCGGTTCAACCGAGATGCAACCGGGTAATGCGGAAAGTCAGGAAGCCTCGGCGTCGAGAGCCGCATACACCGACTCCATCTGGAGCTTGATGCTGACGCCGCGCTCCTCGAGGAAGGTGATCGGGTCGACCGGGGTGCCGTTGACGTGCACTTCGAGGTGCAGGTGCGTCCCGTACGAGTACCCGGTGTTGCCGACCTCGCCGATCACCTGGCCGGCCTTGACCACGTCGCCCTTGTTCACCAGCGTGCGCCGGGAATGGGCGTAGATCATCTCGGTGCCGTCGTCCTGCCGGATGGTGATCGAGTAGCCGTACCCTCCGGCGTAACCGGCGGCGGTCACCGTGCCGCCGTGCACCGCCTTGTAGGGCGTGCCGTCCGGGGCGGCCAGGTCGATGCCGGCGTGCAGCTTGCCGAACCGGACACCGTAGGCCGAGGTGAACTCGTAGTCGTCGAGCGGCAGCAGGTAGATGTCCTGTGCGGCGTCCTCGGCGCTGAGCTGAGTGTTGGCCTCACGGTTCTCACCGCGGGAGGCGGCGTTGTCGTCCCGGTTCTCCAGGGCGTCGGTGGTGATCGACGAGCCCTTGGACAGACTCGACAGGACGTCGGGGTCGACTGCCTTGTTGTCCGGAAGGTTGGAGGCCGCGCCGAGAGCGACGACACCGGCTCCGACGAATGCTGATGTGACGACGACTGCGTAGCGGCTGCGCGGGGGTGTCGGCACTCGGCGCCGACCGCGATAGCGATCGGGCTCAGACGACAAGCGCTGGCGCACGAAGAATCCTCCGTCAGTGGCATTGCGGCGACGGATCCGCAGTTCGAACCCCGGGAAATTGGGTTGACCCGGTTCGAAACAGTGGTCCGCCGGACTGCCGTTGTGGGGGGAACCTGTGCGACAGCCGTGGCCACGGTAACGAAACGGCAGCCGGGTCACAAGTCGCAGCGCCAATTTCGTGACAGTTCCTGGTCAGCATTGATCAGCTATTGTCCGAATTGGTGGGCTTTCCGGATCCCCCCTGTGGCGACACTCTGTAATTGCCCGAGAAGCACTCGGTAATGTGACCGATTGAACAATTCTCCGTGGCGGTCGGCCGTCACCTCCGGGTACCGAGGCCCGGCGCGGCGGGTTACCGTTCGTTAAGGTGACCGCGGACGGTGGCCCGCAGCGGCGGCTTACACCGGGGTCGGACAGCCCGAAGGGGTCAGCATGCAAGCACGGATCAGGGTCGTCGTCGCCAAGCCCGGGCTGGACGGGCATGACCGCGGAGCCAAGGTGATCGCGCGGGCGCTGCGTGACGCCGGCATGGAGGTGATCTACACCGGGCTGCATCAGACGCCCGAGCAGATCGTCGAGACCGCGATTCAGGAGGACGCCGACGGCATCGGCCTGTCGGTTCTCTCCGGAGCGCACATGACACTCTTTCGGAGAGTGCTGGAACTGTTGGCGGAGCGTGACGCCTCGGACATCGTGGTATTCGGCGGCGGCATCATTCCCGACGACGACATCACGGAATTGCAATCACTCGGGGTAGCCGGTCTATTCACGCCCGGTGCATCGCTGGAATCCATCGTCGAATGGGTCCGCGCCAATGTGGCGACGCCCGTCGCCTGATTCCGGAGAGCCTTTCGGCTGGTCGTCAGTGCTGTCCGCGCATCGCTGAGACGGCTCTGGGAACCAGCCGGGGTTCGGCCCCCGCGCAAGGGGAGAGGCCGGACGCACCCCTCACACGTCCGGCCCCTCTATGCGCGATGCCCCGCCGCCACCCCTCGACCGACAGGGCATCGGCCGTCTTCCTTGCGAGCGCCGTAGCGCTCCGACACCACACTCAACGACCCCCTCCCAGGCCGGTTACGCGCGCCCGCGTGATTTTTCCGGCGGTACCGCGACAGTGGCGCCGACCGGCGCGAGATGCGCCACCACATCGCCGTCCACCGCTGAAGTGAGTTCTCTGTGTGCACACTGTGCGCGGTCGCCCCAACCGTCCCGGAGCTGCGCTTTCGTCACTCCAGTGTGTGGTCTTGCACACCGCGCACCCGCGCGCTCACCGGGGTCGTTCCGGTCGCTAGTCTGCGGATGAAGGCCGTTTCGCACATGTGAAAAGGCCTGACGATCCTCACGCTGGCGGCGCGGCCGCGCTGCCCCGCGCACACAGGTCGGGACGCAATGGTGCGGCTTGCCGGCGCTTGGCGTCGCGAGCGAAAGGAGACACGTGGACCTGTTCGAGTATCAGGGGCGCGACCTGTTCGAACGGCACGGGCTGCCCGTGCTGGGCGGCGGCGTCGCCGAGACCCCGCAGGAGGCCCGGGCGATCGCCGAGCGGCTGGGCGGCAAGGTCGTCGTCAAGGCGCAGGTCAAGGTCGGTGGCCGCGGTAAGGCCGGCGGTGTGAAGCTGGCCGACGGCGCCGACGAGGCCGAGGCCCGCGCGACCGACATCCTGGGCATGGACATCAAGGGCCACACGGTCCACAAGGTGATGCTGGCCGAGACGGCCGACATCGTGGAGGAGTACTACTTCTCCTACCTGCTGGACCGGGCCAACCGCACGTTCCTCTGCATCGCCAGCGTCGCCGGCGGTATGGAGATCGAGACGGTCGCCGAGGAGGACCCGGACCGGGTCGCCAAGATCGCGATCGACGCGAGCAAGGGCGTGGACGAGGCCAAGGCGCGGGAGATCGTCGCCGCCGCCAAGTTCCCGGCCGAGGTCGCCGAGCAGGTCGTCGACATCGCGGTGAAGCTGTGGGCCGCGTTCGTCGCCGAGGACGCCACCCTCGTCGAGGTCAACCCGCTCGCCAAGGTCGGCGACGGCCGGGTGCTGGCGCTCGACGCCAAGGTCACCCTGGACGAGAACGCCGGCTTCCGGCACCCCGACCACGAGGCCCTCGAGGACAAGTCCGCGGTCGACCCGCTGGAGCAGGCCGCCAAGGCCAAGAACCTCAACTACGTCAAGTTGGACGGCGAGGTCGGCATCATCGGCAACGGCGCCGGCCTGGTCATGTCGACCCTCGACGTGGTCGCCTACGCGGGCGAGCAGCACGGCGGCGTCAAGCCGGCCAACTTCCTCGACATCGGTGGTGGCGCCAGCGCCCAGGTGATGGCGAACGGCCTGGAGATCGTCCTCGGCGACCCGGCCGTCAAGTCCGTCTTCGTCAACGTCTTCGGCGGCATCACCGCCTGCGACGCGGTCGCCAACGGCATCATCCAGGCCCTGGCGCTGCTCGCCGAGCGCGGCGAGACTGTCACCAAGCCGCTCGTGGTCCGCCTCGACGGCAACAACGCCGAGGCCGGCCGGGCCATCCTCGACGGAGCGAACAACCCGCTGGTCGAGCGGGTGGACACGATGGACGGAGCGGCCCAGCGCGCCGCCGAGCTCGCGGCTGCGGGGAAGTGAACTAATGGCGATCTGGCTCACCAAGGACTCCAAGGTCATCGTCCAGGGCATCACCGGTGGTGAGGGCTCCAAGCACACCAAGCGGATGCTCGCCGCGGGCACCCAGGTAGTAGGCGGTGTCAACCCGCGCAAGGCCGGCACCAAGGTGGACTTCGACGGCACCGAGCTGCCCGTCTTCGCCACCGTCGCCGAGGCGATCGCCGAGACCGGCGCCGACGTGTCGGTCATCTTCGTCCCGCCGGCGTTCACCAAGGCCGCGGTCATCGAGGCGATCGACGCCGAGATCCCGCTCGCCGTGGTGATCACCGAGGGCGTGCCGGTGCAGGACTCGGCGGCGTTCTGGGCGTACAACGTGGCCAAGGGCGAGAAGACCCGCATCATCGGTCCGAACTGCCCCGGCATCGCGTCGCCCGGCGCCTCCAACGCCGGCATCATCCCGGCCGACATCACCCCGCAGGGTCGGATCGGTCTGGTCAGCAAGAGCGGCACGCTGACCTACCAGCTCATGTACGAGCTGCGTGAGTTCGGCTTCTCCACCGCGGTCGGCATCGGCGGTGACCCGATCATCGGCACCACCCACATCGACGCGCTGCGGGCGTTCCAGGACGACCCGGAGACCGACGCGATCGTGATGATCGGCGAGATCGGCGGCGACGCCGAGGAGCGTGCGGCCGAGTTCATCAAGGCCAACGTCACCAAGCCGGTCGTCGGCTACATCGCCGGCTTCACCGCGCCGCCCGGAAAGACGATGGGCCACGCCGGCGCCATCATCTCCGGCTCGGCCGGCACCGCCGACGCCAAGAAGGTCGCCCTCGAGGCGGCCGGGGTCAAGGTCGGCAAGACGCCGTCCGAGACCGCCCAGCTCATGCGCGACATCTTGAGCTGATCACGGCTGTGGAGACGGCGCGCTGTCGATCGGGAACCGACCCGATCGGCGGCGCGCCGTCGTTTCTGCATCGCCGACCCGGCCACGGCATGGAAAAGTAGGCGCCGATGTCCAGCACAACCGACCGGCCAGGCGGCTCGGAGGACCCGTTCGCGGTCGCCGAGGCGCTCCAGTCCGTCGTGCGCGACACCGCAGCCATCGATCGGCAGCGACCCGGAGCCCCACCCGAGGACCGGCCCACCGAGGCCATCCCCGCCGGTGACCGCCCGACCGGCGACGACCCGACCGAGGCCGACCGGCGCGACACCGTCGTCGTGGACGACGCGATGCTCGGCCGCCGCGAGACCGTGCGTGTGCCCATCCAGCGCCGCCCACCGGCCGGGCGCGGCGCCCCACTGCCGGTGGCCGCGCTCTTCGCCACCGTCTGGGCGGCCCTGATCACCTACCTCCCGGTCGCCGCGGTGATCGGGCTGGCCCGCACCCTCGAAGGCTCCGGTGGACTCGTCGCCGCCGCACACGCCGGACTGGCCGGCTGGCTACTCGGGCACGGCGTCCCGATCGGCACCTCGATCGGGCCACTCGCGCTCGCGCCGCTGCTGCTCACGGTGCTGATCCTCTGGCGGCTCAACCGCGCCGGACTGCACGTCACCCGCGCCATCGGGGCCCGGCGCACCGGGTCGCTCGGCCGGGCGCTCCTGGTCGCGGTCGCCGTCGGTACGGCGTACACCCTGATCGGGGTCTCGGCGGCCCAGCTCACCGACGGCCGCGGCACCGAGATCTCCACCGGACGCGCCGCGTGGCACTTCCTCGCCCTCGGCGTGACCGGGGCCCTGCTGGGCGCCCTGCGCGGCACCGGCGCCGTCAGCACGCTCGCCCGCCGGCTGCCCCCGGCGCTGCGCCACGGCATCCGGACCGGGCTGGTCGCCGCGTTCCTCGTCGTCGGTGCCGGCGCGGTCGTCGGAGGCCTCGCCGTCGCGCTCGGCGGCGCCCAGGCCGCCGAGATCATCGCCAACTACCGGACCGGCGTCGCCGGCCAGGCCGGCATCACCCTGATCAGCGTCGGGTACGCGGTGAACGCCGCCATCTGGGTGACCGCCTACCTGCTCGGTCCCGGGTTCGCCATCGGCACCGACACGGCGGTCCGGTTGACCGAGGTCACGCTCGGCCCGCCCCCGATGGTCCCGCTCATCGCCGGCCTGCCCGAAGGCCCGATCGGCGCCGCCGGAACCGTCCTGCTCGCGCTGCCGGTGATCGCCGGAGCGGTCGCCGGCTGGACCCTCACCCAGCGGCTGCGGTTCGGGCGGGAGAGCGCCTGGCGGCACACCCGGCGCAAGTCCAAAGGCAAGGTCACCGTCGCCGACGTCGAACCGCCGTGGCTGCTGGTGATCATGTCGAGTCTGCTCGCCGGGCCCGTCGCCGGAATCGTCCTGGCCGGGCTCGCGTGGGCCTCCGGCGGGGCGCTCGGGTCCGGGCGGCTGTCCCGGATCGGGCCCGACCCGATACAGACCGGCATCGTCGCCGCGATCGTGGTGGCGGTCGCGGTCACCGTCGGCGCCGCCGCCACCCGGGCGTTCCGCCGCGGGTGAAACGCCCCGGTTGCCGGGCGTCCGCCGAGGCGACGATAGGGTGCACAGGTGACTGACCCCGCGCCCGCCCGCCTGGTCGTTCTCATCTCCGGGTCGGGCAGCAACCTGCAGGCTCTTCTCGAAGCGACAGCCGATCCGGCGTATGGGGCGACAGTCGTCGCCGTCGGCGCCGACCGGGACGGGATCGCCGGACTGGACCACGCCACGGCCGCCGGGATCCCCACCTTCGTCGACTCGGTGAAGTCCTATCCCACCCGTGACGACTGGGACGCCGCACTCACCGAGCACGTCGCCGCCCACCGGCCCGACCTGGTGATCTCGGCCGGCTTCCTCAAACTCGTCGGCAAGCAGTTCCTCGACGCGTTCGGCGACCGGTACATCAACACGCACAACGCGCTGCTCCCCGCCTTTCCCGGCATCCACGGGCCGCGGGACGCGCTGGCGTACGGCGTGAAGGTCGCCGGAGCGACGCTCTTCTTCGTGGACGCCGGTGTCGACACCGGACCGATCATCGCGCAGACCGTGGTCCCCGTGCTCGACGACGACACGGAGGAGACGCTCACCGAGCGCATCAAGGTGGCCGAGCGGGCCCAACTGGTCGACCACGTCGGCAAGCTGGTCCGGGACGGCTGGACCATCGAGGACAGGAAGGTACGGATCCCGTGAGCACCTCAACAGAGGGGCGTCGTCCGATCAAGCGGGCGCTGCTGAGCGTCTGGTACAAGGACGGCATCGTCGAGTTGGCACAGGCGCTGCACGCCGCCGGAGTGCAGATCGTCTCCACCGGCTCGACCGCGTCGACCGTGGAGAAAGCCGGCGTGCCGGTGACCCGGGTGGAGGAGCTGACCGGGTTCCCGGAGATCCTCAGCGACCGGGTCAAGACCCTGCACCCCAAGGTGCACGCCGGGCTGCTCGCCGACCTGCGGCTCGAAGGTCACGTGCAGGAGCTCGCCGACCTCGGCATCGAGCCGTTCGACCTGCTCGTCAGCAACCTCTACCCGTTCACCGAGACGGTGGCCTCCGGCGCGGGCGTCGAGGACTGCATCGCGAAGATCGACATCGGTGGGCCGGCCATGGTGCGGTCGGCGGCCAAGAACCACGCGTCGGTTGCGGTCGTCACGGCCGTCTCGGCGTACCCCCTGATCGTCTCCGCCCTCGCCGAAGGCGGATTCACCCTGGCCCAGCGACGCGCGCTGGCCGCACAGGCCTTCGCGGACATCGCGGAGTACGACGTGGCCGTCGCCCGGTGGACCGCCGCCACCCTCGCCGACGCCGCCGCCTGGCCGGCCTTCGACGGGCTCGCGCTCCGGCTCGAGAACACCCTTCGGTACGGGGAGAACCCGCACCAGCAGGCCGCGCTCTACCTCGACCCGGCCGCGCCGGCCGGCCTCGCCCAGGCCGAGCAGTTGCACGGCAAGGAGATGTCGTACAACAACTACGTCGACGCCGACGCCGCCTGGCGCAGCGCCAACGACTTCACCGAGCCGTGCGTGGCGATCATCAAGCACGCCAACCCGTGCGGCATCGCCGTCGGCACCGACGTCGCCGACGCGCACCGCAAGGCGCACGCCTGTGACCCGGTCTCGGCCTTCGGCGGTGTGGTCGCCGTCAATCGGGAAGTGACCGCGGAACTCGCCCGGCAACTCGGCGAGATCTTCACCGAGGTCATCGTGGCGCCGTCCTACGAGGCCGAGGCGCTCGAAGTCTTCCGGGAGAAGAAGAACCTCCGGGTCCTCGTCGCCCCCGCCTGGAACCCGCCGGCCACCGAGATCAAGCAGGTCAGCGGCGGTGTGCTGGTGCAGGCGGCAGACCGGATCGACGCGTCCGGCGACGACCCGGCCAACTGGACCCTGGCCACCGGTGACGCCGCCTCGGCGGACGTGCTGGCCGACCTGGCCTTCGCGTGGCGGGCGATCCGCAGCGTGAAGAGCAACGCGATCCTGCTGGCCAAGGACGGTGCCACCGTCGGCGTCGGCATGGGGCAGGTCAACCGGGTCGACTCGGCGCACCTCGCGGTCAACCGGGCCGGCGAGGAGCGAGCGGCGGGGAGTGTGGCGGCTTCGGACGCGTTCTTCCCGTTCCCGGATGGGCTCGAAGTGCTGATCGCGGCCGGGATCAAGGCTGTGGTGCAGCCGGGCGGCTCGATTCGGGACGAACTGGTCATCGAGGCGGCGGCGAAGGCGGGCCTGACCGTCTACTTGACCGGAACCCGCCACTTCTACCACTGACCACCCGCTTCCATCAGCGGCCGGCACTCTGTGGGTGCCGGCCGCTTTGGCGTTCGGCCGCTTCCGCCAGGGCCGCCGACACCGTCGCGACCAGACGACGTGGGTGGCGCAGCACGTCGTCCGCGGTGAACCGGAGCACCGTCCAACCGGCCGTCCGCAGGGCGTTCAGCCTGGTCACGTCGTGACGGAACTGCGCCCTGTCGCGGTGCTGGTCGCCGTCATACTCGGCGATCAGGTCGGACTCCGGCCAGGCCAGGTCGGCGCGAGCCAGGAAACCGCCACTCCGATCATGGATCTCCAGCTGGGGTATCGCGGGTGGCAGGCGGGCGTCGATGAGCAGAAGACGCAGGTGTGACTCCATCGGGGACTCGGCACGCGGATCGGCGATCCTGATCAGGTCGGCCAGCTCGGCGCCTCCAGGCCAGGTGAGGCGTTGCTCGGTCATCGTCCGGACGGCATCCAGCCCGAGTATGTGGCGATGCAGCATCGCATCCAGAAGGCCGAGAGCGCCCGCCCTGCTCAGTCGGCGGCCCAGGTCGAATGCGGTGCGCTCCGGTGTGGTCACCGGGATGCCCTCATGGACGGTCAGGTCGGCCGGCACCAGTGTCGTGCGGTGCGTCACCAGGTGCGGGTGAGGGCGGAACGATCTGCTGCGCGGCAGGACCACGGAGACTCTCGCCTCCCGGATCTCCAACCCCCACAGGTGGGCGGCGCTCAATCCGCCTATCGCCGCTCCGGGCGGCAGGACCAGCGCGGCAGCTCGGCACCACACGCGGTGGTCCAAGCGTGCGTCGCGGTGGATGTACACGTCGTGCAGCAGGCGTTGCCAGGCCGGGCTGCGGAGCATCGGCCTGGTGAGAAAGCCCTCGCTCACGGCGGTGGAGCCTCGGAACGGCTGGCTGCGGAGTTGTTCGGGGATTGTCGGGTGGCGGGGCATCGGCTCAGCTTGGTGGCCGTTGGAGCGCCGTGCTGGTCGCCCTGTGGACGGTCGGGCAGTGTGGACGGGTTTGCGTTCGGGTCGTCCTGGTGCTGGCGGCCTCGCGACGATCGCCGAGCGTCTTTCTCAACCGCCGGTCGTCAGCGAGCGGCACGCCAAGCACCTTTCGGCTTCCGGTCGTCAGCGGGCGGCACCTTTTCCGGCTACCGGTCATCAGCGAGCGGCACGGCAGGAACGCTTCCCGACTTCCGTCCAGCGGCGAGCGGTACAGCAGGCACCCTTCCCGCGCCCGGAAGGGTGCCTGCTGTGCCACTGGGCGCGTGTTCCGGGGCGGGAAGGGTGCCTGCCGTATCGCTGGGTCAGCGTCCCGGGGTGGGGAGGGTGTCTGGCGTGTCGCTGGGTGACGCCCGGAGGTGGGAGGGGTGCATGGGGCACCGCTGGGAAGGGCCCGCCGCAGTGGGTTATCTCCCGTTCAGCCGACCGGCTGGTAATCGGCCGTTAACCGGCTGATACGGTCGCGAAAAGTCGCCCGGACACTGGGAGTGCAGAGCTATGGGCAAGAAGGTAACCGTCGTAGGCGCCGGTTTCTACGGGTCCACGACCGCGCAGCGTCTCGCCGAGTACGACATCTTCGAGACGGTGGTTCTCACCGACATCATCGACGGCAAGCCGGCCGGTCTCGCGCTCGACATCAACCAGTCCCGGTCGATCGAGGGCTTCGAGACCAAGGTCGTCGGCGTCTCCACCGGCCCGAACGGTGAGGGTTACGAGGCCATCGAGGGCTCGGACGTCGTGGTGGTCACCGCCGGTCTGCCGCGTAAGCCGGGCATGAGCCGGATGGACCTGCTCGAAGTCAACGCCAAGATCGTGCGCCAGGTTGCGGAGAACATCGCGAAGTACGCGCCGAACGCCGTCGTCATCGTGGTCTCCAACCCGGTCGACGAGATGACCGCGCTGGCCCAGATCGCCACCCAGTTCCCCAAGAACCGGGTGTTCGGCCAGGCCGGTGTGCTCGACACCGCCCGGTTCACCAACTTCATCGCCGAGGAGCTCAACGTCCCGGTGAAGAGCGTGAAGGCGCTGACCCTGGGTTCGCACGGCGACACCATGGTTCCGGTTCCGTCCCGCTGCACGGTCGACGGCAAGCCGCTCTCCGAGCTGCTCCCGGCCGAGAAGATCGAGGAGCTGGTCGTCCGGACCCGTAACGGTGGCGCCGAGGTGGTCGCGCTGCTGAAGACCGGTTCGGCGTACTACGCCCCGTCGGCTGCCGCGGCCCGGATGGCCAAGGCCGTCGCCGAGGACTCGGGCGAGGTCGTTCCGGTCTGTGCGTGGGTCGACGGGGAGTACGGCATCTCCGGCGTCTACCTGGGCGTGGAGGCCGAGCTGGGTGCCACCGGTATCCGCAAGGTCGTCGAGGACAAGCTGACCGACAGCGAGCTGGCCGGCCTGAAGGAGGCCGCCGAGGCGGTCCGCGCCAAGCAGGCGGACGTCGCCGACCTCTGAGTCGCATCGTGAAGGCCGGGGCCGGGTGGCCCCGGCCTTTTCACGTTGTCAGCGGGGCGGCGACCAGAGCGAGGAACACGCAGAGTCCGGTGATCATCGTGACCGGGCCGCGCGCCTCCTCCTTGACCAGGGCGAACGGCGCCAGCAGTAACGTGACGAGCACGGCCGGGGCAGCCAGGCGCATGCCGTGGACGAAGGCGCCACCACCGGGACCGCTGATCAGGTGGACGATCGGGAAGCCCTCCATCGGGAACAGCGTCAGCGCGGTCGGCGACACCGCGACGGCCGCCGCGCCGATCGCGTAGAGCCATCCCCGGTGCACTCGCTTCCGCATCAGCATCAGCGCCCAGGCCAGCCCGAACGCGGCAAAGATGGTCACCCAGCCGGCGATCGCCATGCCCCGCGCGTCGCCGCCGGTCAGGCTGCGCGCACCGTCGACCCAACCCCGCGCGGTGGTCTCACGAACGGCGAAGAGCAGGAAGTACGCGACACTGCCGGCCAGCCAGACGAGGGCCCCGAGCGTGATCCGCCCGAGCGACGGCTCGGCCGGTGGCGGGGGCGGTGGTGGCGGTGGAGCGAGGGTGGCGCGACGCTGCCGCCGCCGGCGCTGTTGACGCCGGTTGGGCCGGTTCATGACGCGGCCAGGATGACGGCGGCGACCAGGGTCGAGGCGAGCAACGCGCCGACCGGGGCGACCAGCATCCAGCCCAGGGTTCGTAGGCCGAAGTGGTCGCGCAGCCGGTCGTTGGCGAGCACGAACGGGACGGTGAACGACGTGATGATCCCGGCCAGGGCGCCGTTGCGCATGCCGACCACGAACGCGTTGCCGCCGGGGCCGCTGACCGCCTCCGCGAGCCAATAGTTGGTGTCACCCGGGAACATGCTCAGCGTGACGGGCGTGAGGAACACCAGGATCACGAGGCAGTTCTTCGCCCGGCCGGAGGTCAGGATGACCGTCCACACCAGGGCGAACGGGATCATGTAGAACACCCAGCCGGCGGCCGACATGACGGCCGTGTCACCCCCGCTGACCAGTCGGAACAGCTCGACGAAGGCCTTCACCGTCCACCGCCCGGTGAAGAACAGGCCGATCAGCAGCACGGTCAGTGGATACGGAGCCCAGGTGCGGTTCCGCTCCCACCAGGCATAGATCATCGCACGATGTTAGTGGCCCGCCCGGGCCGCCGGGGGGCCGGGACGGGACCGGATGACGTCGTCGCGGAAAAGGGCACCCGTGACGAGCGACACGACGATTCCGGTTGCGTCGGGTACGACAGAGCCGACGTGCGCCGCTGTTTCGCGGAGATTGTCCGTACGCGTACCACCGTGACGAGGTTCGTAATGCTTATCGCCGCGCCGGTTCTTCATTCCCTGGGATGGTAGAGGGGGTCGGACAGGGCGAGGCCGCTCGGCGATCTTCGGCGGGCGGGCAGTACGCTCGTACTGCTAAGCATGTGTTTCGGGAGAGGAGCGCCGGCCGATGGCGAAAATCAAGGTCAAGAACCCGGTCGTGGAGATCGACGGCGACGAGATGACCCGGATCATCTGGAAGCAGATCCGTGAGCAGCTGATCCTGCCGTATCTCGACGTGAACCTCGAGTACTACGACCTGTCGATCCAGTACCGGGACGAGACCGACGACCAGGTCACGATCGACTCGGCCAACGCCATCAAGCGGCACGGTGTGGGCGTCAAGTGCGCCACCATCACGCCCGATGAGGCGCGGGTCGACGAGTTCGGCCTGAAGAAGATGTGGCGTTCGCCGAACGGCACGATCCGTAACATCCTCGGCGGCGTCGTCTTCCGCGAGCCGATCATCATGAAGAACGTACCCCGGCTGGTACCGGGCTGGACCAAGCCGATCATCATCGGCCGGCACGCCCACGGCGACCAGTACAAGGCGTCCGACTTCGTCGCGCCGAGCAAGGGCAAGATGACCGTCACCTTCACCCCGGAGGACGGTTCCGCGCCGATCGAGCTGCACGTGGCCGACTTCCCGGCCGGTGGCGTCGGTATGGCGATGTACAACTTCGACGAGTCGATCCGCGACTTCGCGCGCGCCTCGTTCCGCTACGGCCTGGCCCGCAACTACCCGGTCTACCTCTCGACCAAGAACACGATCCTGAAGGCCTACGACGGGCGTTTCAAGGACCTGTTCGCGGAGATCTTCGAGACCGAGTTCGCGGACAAGTTCAAGGAAGCCGGCATCACCTACGAGCACCGGCTGATCGACGACATGGTCGCCGCCGCGCTCAAGTGGGAGGGCGGCTACGTCTGGGCCTGCAAGAACTACGACGGTGACGTGCAGTCCGACACCGTGGCCCAGGGCTTCGGCTCGCTCGGCCTGATGACCTCGGTCCTGATGACCCCGGACGGTCAGACCGTCGAGGCCGAGGCCGCCCACGGCACCGTCACCCGGCACTACCGGCAGTGGCAGAAGGGCGAGAAGACCAGCACCAACCCGATCGCCTCGATCTTCGCCTGGACCGGTGGCCTCAAGCACCGCGGCAAGCTGGACGGCACCCCCGAGGTGACCGAGTTCGCCGAGAAGCTGGAGCGGGTCTGCATCGAGACCGTCGAGGGCGGTCAGATGACCAAGGACCTCGCGCTGCTCATCGGCCGGGACGCCCCGTGGCTGTCGACCGACGAGTTCATGAACGCGCTCGACGAGAACCTGGCGCGCAAGCTCGCCGCCTGATTCCTGACCACTACGGAGCCCGTCGACCTGGGTCGGCGGGCTCCGTGCTTTATGCCCCCTTCGGGACCTTGGTCCCTTCGGATCGTGCCTTTACGCAGCGTGCCGGCGACGGTGAGTCGCCGAAGATTGAGGTGACGAAGGGGAGTGAGATGAACGAGATCGACGGCTTGGTCGGCAACGCCGCGAAGGCGCTGATCGCCTACGCGGACTTCACCCAGGAGCAGGTCGACTACATCGTCGGCAAGGCTTCGGTGGCAGCGCTGGACAAGCACGGCGAGCTGGCCCGGCTGGCGGTCGACGAGACCGGCCGGGGCGTGTTCGAGGACAAGGCCGTCAAGAACATCTTCGCCTGTGAGCACGTCACGAACAGCATGGCCGGGATGAAGACGGTCGGCATCATCCACCGCGACGACATCAACGGCATCACCGAGATCGCCGACCCGGTCGGTGTGGTCTGCGCGGTCA
This sequence comes from Actinoplanes sichuanensis, assembly GCF_033097365.1. Classification (NCBI taxonomy): domain Bacteria; kingdom Bacillati; phylum Actinomycetota; class Actinomycetes; order Micromonosporales; family Micromonosporaceae; genus Actinoplanes; species Actinoplanes sichuanensis. The sequence continues at coordinate 8,727,013 of NZ_AP028461.1, read as the reverse complement.
CGCCGGTCACCAACCCGACCTCGACGACGATCTTCAAGGCGCTGCTGGCGCTGAAGACCCGCAACCCGATCGTCTTCGCCTTCCACCCGAACGCGCAGCAGTGCAGCACCGAGGCGGCCCGGGTGGTTCGGGACGCCGCGATCGCGGCCGGGGCCCCGGAGAACTGCATCCAGTGGGTCGAGCAGCCGTCGATCCAGGCCACGTCGGCCCTGATGAACCACCCGGGTGTCGCGACGATCCTGGCCACCGGCGGCAACGCGATGGTCCGGGCCGCGTACTCGACGGGTAAGCCGGCTCTGGGTGTCGGCGCCGGTAACGTGCCCGCCTACGTCCACCCGTCCGCCGATGTGGTCCGTGCCGCGCACGACATCGTGCTCTCGAAGACCTTCGACAACGGCATGATCTGCGCCTCCGAGCAGGCGGTCATCCTGGACCGGAAGATCGCCGCCCAGGCGATCAAGGAGTTCAAGCGGCTGCACGCCTACGTGGTGAGCGCCAAGGAGAAGAAGCTCCTCCAGGACTTCATCTTCCCGCCGGACGGCGAAGGCAAGGACTGCGTCGGGGAGAAGCTCAACGCCGCGGTCGTCGGCCAGTCGCCGGTCTGGATCGCCGAGCAGGCCGGTTTCAGCGTCCCCGAGGACACCTCGATCCTGCTCGCCGAGATCAGCGAGGTCGGCCCGGCCGAGCCGCTGAGCCGGGAGAAGCTGTGCCCCGTGCTCGCGCTGCTCAAGGCCGAGGACGAGGAGCAGGGGATCCGGTACGCCGAGCAGATGGTCGAATTCCACGGGCTCGGGCACAGCGCGGTCGTACACGCCAAGGAGGCGGGCCTGGCCGAGCGGTTCGGGCAGCGGATGAAGGCGGTCCGGATCATCTGGAACGCACCCGCCTCGCAGGGTGGCATCGGCGACATCTACAACGGCTTCCGCCCGTCGCTGACCCTGGGATGCGGCAGCTACGGCCACACCTCGGTCTCCGACAACGTCTCAGCTCTCAACCTGCTCAACATCAAGCGCATCGGCCGTAGGACGAACAACATGCAGTGGTTCAAGGTGCCGGCGAAGATGTACTTCGAACCGCACGCCATCCGTTACTTCCGGGACATGCCCGACGTCAGCCGGGTCACCATCGTCACCGACCACACCATGACCAAGCTCGGGTACGTGGACCGGATCAGCAACGTGCTGCGGGAGCGCCCGGAGCCGGTGACCATCCAGATCATCGACGGGGTGGAGCCGGAGCCCAGCATCGAGACGGTCCGGTCCGGTGCCGCCCTGATGCGCTCGTTCCGCCCGGACACCATCATCGCTCTCGGCGGTGGCTCGCCGATGGACGCGGCGAAGGTGATGTGGCTGCTCTACGAGCACCCGGATGTCGATTTCGCGGACATGAAGGAGAAGTTCTTCGACGTCCGTAAGCGGGCCTTCAAGTTCCCCACCCTGGGCAACCTGGCCCAGCTGGTCTGCGTGCCGACCACGTCGGGCACCGGCGCCGAGGTGACCCCGTTCGCGGTGATCACCGACACCGCCACCGGGCAGAAGTACCCGCTGGCCGACTACGCGCTCACCCCGAGCGTGGCGATCATCGACCCGCACCTGACCAAGGATCTGCCGCCGGTGGTGACCGCGGACAGTGGCTTCGACGCACTGACCCACGCCACCGAGGCGTACGTGTCGGTCTACGCCAGCGACTTCACCGACGGCCTGGCCCTGCACGCGATCAAGCTGATCTTCCAGAACCTGGAGCGTGCCGTTAAGCAGGGTGGGGACGACCCGCTGGCCCGGGAGAAGATGCACAACGCGGGAACCATCGCCGGCATGTCGTTCGGCAACGCGTTCCTCGGCATCGTGCACGCCATGGCACACACCCTGGGTGCCAGTTTCCACGTGGCGCACGGCCGGACCAACGCGATCCTGCTGCCCCACGTGATCAGGCACAACGGCACCGTGCCGGCCAAGCTCAACAGCTGGCCGAAGTACGAGCGCTACATCGCCCCGGAGCGTTTCCAGGACATCGCCCGGCACCTGGGCCTTCCCGCCGACACTCCCGAGCAGGGCGTCGAGTCGTACGCCCGCGCCGTGGAGAAGTTGCGGGACGCCGTCGGGATCCCCCCGTCGTTCAAGGGTGCCGGTGTCGACGAGGAGGAGTTCCTGGCCGCGCTGCCGCAGCAGGCGATGAACGCCTACCTCGACCAGTGCGCGCCGGCGAACCCGCGGATGCCGATGCTGGAGGACATGAAGCGGATCATGCGGAACGCCTACTACGGGGAGTGACCCCGAGGTGACATGACTCGTTGAGATGATGGGGAGGCCTTGTCCCGGGCCTCCCCATCGACGTCTTTGATGCCGCGCGTGTCAGATGTCGCGCAGCCGTTGGGCCGCGGCCTCCGGGACGATGTCGTTGACGAAGGCGCCCATCGCCGACTCCGACCCGGCCAGGTATTTCAGCTTGTCCGCTGCGCGCCTGATGCTGAACAGCTGCAGATGCAGATAGCCCAGCTCACGGCCCTCGCCGGTGACCGCCTGGTGCCACGCCGAGATGTACGGCATCGGCTTACCGAACAGGCCGTCGAAGCGGCGCAGCACATCCAGGTAGAGCGGGGCGAACGCGTCCCGCTCGTCGTCGGTGAGCGCGGGCAGGTCGGGCACCTGCCGGTGCGGGGCCACGTGCACCTCGAACGGCCAGCGCGCGGCGGCCGGCACGTAGGCGGTCCAGTGCTCGTTGGCGGCGACCACCCGTACCTTCGCCTCCTGCTCGGCGGCGAGGACGTCGGCGTACAGATTGCGCCCGGTCTTCTCGAAATGCCGCCTCGCGGCCCGAAGGTAGGCGGCGGTCTTCGGCGTCACCGTCGGGTAGGCGTAGATCTGGCCGTGCGGGTGGTGCAGCGTCACACCGATCTCGACACCCCGATTCTCGAACGGGAAGACCTGCGCGACCTCCGGCAGGGCGGAGAGCTCCGCGGTCCGGTCGGCCAGGGCATCGACGACGGTACGGACACGCGACACCGGCAGCGAGCCGAAGGCACTGTTGTGATCGCTGGTGAAGCAGACCACCTCACACCGGCCGTGCCCGGGCCGAACCGGCACCAGGTCGGTGACCTGGGTGATCTCGTCGGGCACGATCCGGTCGGAGAACGACGGGAACTGGTTCTCGAAGACCACCACGTCGTAGTCCGGCGCCGGGATCTCGCTGGCGAACCGCTCGCTCGTCGGGCACAGCGGGCACGCGTCCGACGGCGGCAGGAACGTCCGCGTGTTGCGGTGCGCGGCGACCGCGATCCACTCGTCGGTCAGCGGGTCGTAACGCAGCTGCGAGGCCGGCGGAGGCGGCGGGAGCTGCCGGGTGTCCTGGAACGACGAACGGCTGCTGCCGGGGGATTCGTCGAAGTAGATCAGCTCACGCCCGTCGGAGAGACGGACGCTCGAGCGGGTCGGGGTCACTGGGGGTTCACCACCACGAGTTCAGGGACGGTTTCCGACAGCAGGGCGCGGGCGTCGTCGTCCAGCCCGTCGTCGGTGATCAGGACGTGCGCGCGGGACAACGGCACGATCGAGGAGATGCCGACGGTGCCCCACTTGGTGTGGTCGGCCAGCACGACCAGGCGCTCGGCCGCCTCCACCAGTGCCCGATTGACATCCGCCTCCATCAGGTTGGGCGTGGTGTAGCCGGCGCGCTCGCTCATCCCGTGCACCCCGAGGAAGAGCACGTCCAGGTGCAGCGTGCCGACGGCGGCGACCGCGACCGGACCGACAAGAGCATCCGAGGGGGTACGAGTACCGCCGGTCAGCACGACTGTCTGGTCGGGCCGGCCGGCCCGGTAGAACACGTCGGCGACCGGGATCGAATTGGTCACCACGGTCAGCGCCGGGACGTCGACCAGGCGCTGCGCCAGCTCCGCGGTCGTGGTGCCGGCCGACAGCGCGATGGCGTCGCCGGGGGAGACCAGGGCGGCGGCGCGCTGGGCGATCGCCGCCTTCTCCCCGCGCTCGCGCACCGACTTCGCGGTGAAGCCGGGCTCGTGGGCCGAACCGGGACTGACGGTGGTCGCCCCACCATGTACCTTCGCGAGCAACCCGCGCTCGGCGAGTGCCTCGAGGTCGCGCCGGATCGTCATGTCGGAGACGCTGAACTCGTTGGCCAGCTCGGTGACCCGGACGCCGCCGGAGGCGCGCACCCGGTCGAGGATCGCAGCCTGTCTCTGCTGTGCCAGCATCAGTTGGACCGCACTATTTCGAACACACTCGAACAGTACCGCGTGATCGGGTGCGTGCGAAAGGGTGAGTTCAGATACCCCGTCCTCGCTTGTGCAGCGCTGAAAGGACGTTCTCCACCTTGACCGCTCCGGTCATCGCCGCCAAGGCGATGGCCGCACGAGGTTCCCGCCAATTCGCCCGCACCGCCTCCCGGGTGTACCGCCAGGCGGCGCCCCGATTGCCGGACGCCGCCGACCAGCACGCCAGCTGACCGTAGACCCGGGCCGCGCCCGGCCGACAGCCGCTGATCTCCGGGTGCCGTTGCATCATCCAGCGCAACGACGAGATCTTGGTGGCGTACTCGTACGCGTAGTGCGAAGTACGGCCCCACAGCACCCGGACCAGCGGCTCGTCCAAATGCACGATCGGCGCGCGGCGGGCCGCCCTGAGCAGAAGATCCCAATCCTCGTTCTGGCTACCCGGTGCGTCCTCGGCGACCAGCCCGATCCGCTCCGGATCGAGCGCCTCCCGCCGGATCAGGAACGACGAAGAGTGCAGCATCGACATCCGCGAACGGGCCAGATCGTCCACCGTCACCCGAGGCCGGCCGGCCAACCGCGAGGTGCACCTTCCCTCGTACTCCACCTCGATCGCACATGTGGCGAACTCGGCCTCCGGCTCGGCCAGCAGCGCGGCCACCTGGCGGCGTAACTTGTCCGGCCGCCACTGGTCGTCGTCATCACAGAAGGCCATCAGCTCGGTGTCCAGCGCCAGCAGTCCGGTGTTCCGGGCGCCGGCCAGGCCCGAGGCCCGCCAATTCGTCAACACCAGCACGGGTACGCCGTCCGTCGACGCCAGCAGGTAGTCGGGTTCGGTCTGGTCGTACACCACCACGATCTTCAACTCGCCCGGATAGCGCTGGGCGCGAACCGCCGCGATCGAGCGGCGCACCAGTTCGGGACGGTTCCGGGTGGGGATCACTACCCCTACCGACGGCCAGTTCATCACGCCTCCGATGTGATGTTGAGCGGGTAGCCGTACGCCCGGAGAAGGGGTCCGCAGACCGCGCCCACCAGCCTGCGCTGCGCCCGCGGTAGGGCGGCGACCCAGGCATCGTCCCTGCGCAGCGGCAGGCGGCCCACCGTGAACCGCATCGGATTGCCCGCCGCGCTGTGCCCGGCCCGCAGGTCCGCGTGGCCGCGCCGGAGGAACTCCAGGTCCTCCGGGTGCAGCGGGATCCCGGCGAAGTCGGCCAGCCGGATCAGGCCGGCCCGCGGGTCGGCGAGGAACTCCTCGTAGCGGATCCGCCGAACCGGCACGCCACGCCGGGCGAGCAGGCCGAACGCGGCGTTGTGGGCGTTCCAGAGCAACGCTGAACGGCCTGGGGAGTAGCGGGTCATCTCGTCCGTGCCGTCGGTCTCCGGCCGGGTCACCGTCTTGGTCCACGAGTAGGCCACCCCGCGGGCGTCCCGGACCACATGCACCACTTTCAGGTCGACGTCGTCGGCCCAGCGCAGCACGTGGGCCAGCGCCGAATGCTTGGAGGAGTCGATCACCACGCGGGCGCCGGCGGCCTCGGCGGCGGCGGTGTAGACCCGGGCGTAGTAGGACGCGTACTCGCGCACCTCGTCGGAGGCGGCGTTCGCCGAGGCCAGCCGGGGGATGTGCCGGGTTCGCTCGACCGCGTCGCGGAGCGCGCGCACCCGGTCCACGTCGACGTTCGCCCAGCCGTTGAAGGCCAGTTCGCCGACCCGTCTCCAGAATTCGCAACCGGAGAACCGGTCTCCGCAACCGCAACGTTCGTCGTCTCGGACGTCGCGTTGCCAGAGATGGACGACTTCACCGAGAGCGCAGATGCCGGGCAGTTCACCGAGTAGACGTTCAACGAGAGTCGTACCGCTTCGTCCGAATCCACCCAGAAACAGCACTTGTGCCACTTTGGCCCACCTTTGCTCGTTTCGCTCTGGTAACGAGTGAATCAGGCAAAAGGAGGCGCTAGGTGGCTATCGAGGCTTTCGAGCGTGTGCACCTTGATGGCACCGGCATCGACCGCATCACCGAGGACGAAGTCGTCGCAGTGGTCCGCGAATCGCTGGCCCGCGGCCGGGGCGGCCGGATCATCACCCCGAACGTCGACATCCTCCGCCGAGTCGCCGCCGACCCCGGCGCCCGCCGGCACCTGGACGACGCCGACCTGATCGTCGCCGACGGCATGCCCCTGATCTGGGCCAGCCGCCTCGGCGGGGTGCCCCTCCCCGAACGGGTCGCCGGAAGCAGCCTGATCTGGTCCCTCTCCGAGGGCCTGGGCCGAGATGCCCGGTCCGTCTTCGTGGTCGGCGGGGCTCCCGCCGGTCGGCCCTCCGCGCCATCGGGGAATCCGGGCGCACCTGTCTCGCGAACCTCCACAGGATCGCGGTCGGCCGACGAGGGCGGCGGCGCGCGAACCGTGGCGAAGGTCCGAGGTGCCAAAAAATCCGACAAGCCGGGCGTCGGCAGGGCGGGTGGTGCCGGGAAGTCCGACAAGTCGGGCGTCGGCAGGGCAGGTGGTGCCGGGAAGTCCGATAAGTCTGACAAGTCCCGCGCGGGCAGGGCGGGTGGTGCCGGGAAGTCCGACAAGTCCGGCGTTGGCAGGGCAGGTGGTGCCGGGAAGTCTGACAAGTCCCGCGTCGGCAAGGCCGGGGGTGCCGGGAAACCCGACAAGTCCGGTGTCAGTGAGGTCGGTGGTGCCCGGAAATCTGACAAGCCCGGTGTCAGTTCGGCTGCGGTCAAAGCGGCGCTCAGTGCCGCGGCCGCCGCGAAGGCCGCCCGCGTGGCCGGCCGGGACGGGGCGGCCCGGGCCGCCGCCCGACTCGCCGAAGCGTTCCCCGACCTGCGGATCGCCGGCACCCTCAGCCCAGAGTTCGGCTTCGAGGAGGACGAGACCACCTACGCCGACTTCTGCGCCACGGTCGTCGCGGCCCGCCCCGACCTGGTCTTTGTCGGGCTCGGCTTCCCCAAACAGGAACTGGTCATCGAACGCCTCCGCCCCGAACTGCCGGGCACCTGGTTCGTCGGTTGCGGCGCCGCGGTCAACTTCGTGGCAGGCGACATCGAACGGGCCCCCCGCTGGATGCAGCGAACCGGCCTCGAATGGGCCCACCGCCTCGGCGTCGAGCCCCGCCGCCTGGCCGGCCGATACCTGCGCCACGACGCCCCCTACGCCCTCCGCCTCCTGGCTCGAGCCCCCCGCCGCCGAGCCCGCCGCCCCTGACCCCGGGAACCCTCGTGACGCTCACCCGCTGTCGAAGGGGACATGAAAGCGATCGCCGCCGTCCGCCTGCGGCCCGTGGGACGATCGCGGTTGTTCGCCTGCGGCCCGTGGGGCGATCGCGGTTGTTCGCCGTGGGGCGATCGCGGTTGTTCGCCCGCGGGCCGTGGGGCGATCGCGGTCGTCTGCCCGCAGGCCGCGGCTGGGCCCGTGAGCCCACAGGCAGATGCCCGTGGCGCCCTCCCGCCGATTGTGTCTGTTGAGGTGGGGGTGGCTGGTTGTGGGTGCTGTTTTGGGAGGGTTGCGGCAGCACTCACGACCAGTCGGTTTTTCGGTCATGCGGAAGATCGGCCAGAAAGTGGACCGCAGGGATCGGCCGTCGGGTGGCGGGTCGCGTGGGCTCCTCCTTCGCCTCGGGGCCGGCGGCGCGAAAGCGAAGCGCCGGGAGCAGCGGTCTGCGACCGCCTGTCGAGGCCGCCGATCCGGGCGCGACGTCGATGACTCGAGCAGTCGATGGAGTCGGCGTGACGCCAGTGCCCCGAGCAGCCGCGGTGGTGAGCGGGATCGCAGCGGCGGCTGCGGTGGTGAGCGGGGTCGCAACGGTGGGTGCGGTGGCGAGTGGGATCGCAGCGGTGGGTGCGGCGTTGGCCCAGGCGGGCGGAACGGCCCGAGCGGGCGGAACGGCCGGGGCGGGCGGAACCGCCGGGGCGGGCGGAACGGCCCGGGCGGCCTGGATGGGCGGAACGGCCGGGGTGGGTGGGGCGGTGAACAGCAGGATGGTGGGCATCTCAGTCCTCACGGTTGCCCTCCCTCGCCGCCCGGCGACGGAGGTGGGGTGAACGGGAAGTCGTGTCGGCGGGACCGGGCCGCCCGGTGGCGCTGGGCCCGTCGCTGCTGGGCGCCGGGCAGGCCGCGGGGCATGCCGCAGCGACGACCGGCCCGGGTGAGCGGGACGCCGATCGTCGGCTGCGGGTAGTCGAAGGCGTCGTAACCGCTCTGCCAGGGGAACCGGTCGGCCGGATCAGGCCAGGCCAGCTGCAGGAGCCGGACCCGGTCGTCGCCGTAGCGCATCAGCGCCGCCCCGGGGAACAGGGTCTCCGAGATCTCACCGGACACCACCCGGACCTCCTGCCCGTTGAGCAGGCCGCGCAGCCGGTGCCCGTGGCGCAGCAGCAGACCCTCGTCGCAGACCCGGCCGGCCACCTCGTTGAGCAGCACGTGCCCGGTCTCCGGTGGCAGGCCGGCGATGGTCAGCTCGGGAAACCCGTAACCGGTGAGGCCCACGGTGTACGCGAAGGCCACCGTGTCGGGAGGGTCGTCGTCGGTGGGCACGACGTGCACGACGGCCCACCCGAATTTCTCGATGATCTCGCTCTGCTCGTCGAAGAAGTCGTCGAGGTAGGACACCGCGGACACCCCCGTTGGGCTCGGCCTGGCTGACTGAGCTCACTATGGAACACACGTACGACATTTTTCGGCGCTGGTTAACCGTACGGCCGTACTGTTAAGGTTTGGTCATGGGGTTTCGAATCGACGACCTGCATCATGTGCAACTGCTGATCCCGCCGGGTGGCGAGGGTGAAGCCCGAGCGTTCTACAGCGGGGTCCTCGGCATGGCGGAGATCATCAAGCCGCCGGTGCTGGCCGCCCGGGGTGGTTGCTGGTTCCGTGGCGGCGGCTGGGAGGTGCACCTGTCCCCGGTCCCGGATTTCGGGCCCGCCCGCAAGTCACATCCGGGCGTGCTGATCACCGGCCTGGATGCGCTGGCCACGACGCTGGAGGCCGCCGGCCACCCGGTCGAGTGGGATCCACATTTCCCGGGTCACCGGCGGCTCTACTCGGCAGACGGCCACGGAAACCGGCTGGAATTCCTGGAAAAGATCAGGGATTGAAGTACGGGTCCCGGCCCAGTGACTTGAGCGCCCGGAAGGCCCGCTTGTCCCCGCTGAGCTGGAACTGCTGGTTGGGCCCGTTCCCCTCCGGATCGGACTCGAAGTAGGCGACGGCCTTGATCTGCCGGTTCACCTTGAAGGTCCGCTCGGCGTCCTTGAGCCAGGCGGCCCGCTGTTCCGAGCCCCACGCCTTGGCCACCCCGAACTCGCCGATGATGATCGGTTTCGGTCGCTGGGCGGCCCAATCGAGGAACGGTCCCATCAGTTCCCCGATCGGCTTGAACTCGAAGCCGGCGTAGACGTCGACGCACGTCCAGTCGACCTGGTCGTCGCCGGGGTAGAAGGCCGGCGCGTCGCCGCGGATGAAACCCTCGGCGGTCGGGCACCACACCCAGGACACGTTGTCGGCCCGCTCCTCGCGGAACTTCTTCCGGACGTACCGCCAGGCCGCGATGTAGTCCTCGCCGGACCACATGGTGGCCTGGAGGTTGGGCCGGTCCATCTCCCAGCGCATCCGCAGCAGCACCGGCTTCTTGATCTTCCGAATCGCGACCGCCTGTTTGCGGATCAGGTCGTCGTGCTCCCCGGCCAGGATGGACCGGTTGTCACCGGTCGCCCAGCTGATCATCAACGACGCTCCGTCGGCGAGGAACGCCTGGTCCGACGGGGTGCCCATGATCTGGTCGAAGCGGCGGTACGTGTTGATGAAGTCGAGCCGCCGGCCCATCGACTCCTCCAGCCCGCCGACCGCGGTGAGCCGCCCCACATGGGTCAGCTCGTCCGGCTTGATCCACGCCCCGAAGTAGGCACCCTTCGCCGGTGGCTGGTACGGCCCGGCTTCGAACGGCCCGGCGTCGACCGCGACCGCGCGCGGCGGCGCCGACAGGTCGGGTACGGGTGGTGGAGGTGGTGGCGGCGGCGAGGAGCAGGCGGCCAGCAGGAGAACCGCGAAGAGCGGCGACGACCACCTACGCATGGACGCGTCGGGCCGTGTAGAGGACGTTCACCGCGTACCCGTCGCTGCCGGGCACCCGCCGGGCCGCCGCGTCCGCGATCCGGGCCACCCGGCTGTCGTGCAGGGACGGCGTGAGCATGGAGAACCCGCGCCGCTCCACGATCTCGAAGCCGTGCCGGGCGAGCAGCTTCTCCACCTGGGTGTGCGACAGTTCGGCGAACCAGCGCTCCCCGCTGTGCCGCCGGGCACGTAGGTGCCGTACCGATCCGGCATTGCCGTGGTTCTCCACCACGAGCACTCCGGAGCCGCGGTGAGGCAGCACCTTGGCCGCGAAGGCCAGCGCCCGGTCGCGGATGCCCTCGTCGACGTTGAGCAGCAGCCGGAAGATCGTCACGATGGCCGGGAAGCCGGCCGCCACCGGCTGCGGGACCGGACCCTCGCCCGGCACCCGGTGCCAGTAGGCGCGCGACCCGACCTCGGCCGCCTTCGTCATCATCTCGGCCGACGTGTCGTACCCGTGCGCCTCCCGGACCAGGCCGTGCAGCGCGCGGATCGCCCGCCCGGTGCCGCAGGCGAAGTCGTGGTGCACGGGCGGATGTTCGACGAACTCCCGGCGCACGAGAGACCGCAGGTATTCGCGTTGCCGGTCGTTGATCCGCGACGCGTAGCTGTCCGGGGCGTAGGTCACGGTCTCGTACTTCTCGACCGCCTCGGTGTCCTGGAACACCTGGGTGTAGTCGCCTGTCAAGTCTTCCTCCTGAATGCACCGAGCATCAACGGGCCGCGGAGCAGCCACGCTCCCGCGGCATAGGCCGGGACGGCGGCGACGACAGCCGCCGGAACGAGAACGACGAAGCCGAAGCACCCGATCGCCAGCGCGGCCGCACTGAGGGTGCCGGTTCCGAACGGGTGCAGCCGGGTGCTCCGGTAGACCTGCGCGAGCGGCAGCAGATTGTTCACCAGCATCGCCCCGGCCAGGCCGACCGCGGCGCCCAGCGCACCCCAGCGCGGGATCAGCAGCACGTCCAGGCCGATCGTGACGGCCAGGGCGATCAGCACGTTGCCGAGGTTCGCCGAGGTGCGCCCGGCCATCGCGAGCACCATGTCGACCATGCCGCAGCCGGTCGCCACCAGCATCGCGGCGGCCAGTACCGACACCACCGGCACCCCGGCGGTGTACCCGTCGCCGAACAGCCGCAGGTACCGGGGCGCGAACGCGATCACCAGCAGGCAGATCGGCCAGGTGACCAGCACCAGCCAGCCGGTGGCGATCTGGTAGAGCCGCCGGGCCGCGGCGTGGTCACCGGTGCTCAACGCCTCGGCCAGGCGCGGTTGCACCGACTGGGACAGCCCCTGATTGGCGAACTGGATCAGCACCACGAACCGGCCCGCCACCGCGTAGATCGCCGCCGCTGCCGGCCCGCTCAGCGCCGCGACCAGCAGCACGTCCACCCGTTGCAGGGCGAGCTGCGCGACGGCGGCCAGCGCCCGCGGGGCGGTGAAGATCCAGAAATCCCGGCGCAGCCGCCGTCGATCGGTCCGGCTGATCTCGGCGACGACCAACCCTTTCCGGTACGCCGTACGCGCCGACAACCCGGCTAGGACGACGACCGGCAGGTACGGGGCCGCCCAGGCGAACGCGAAGACCGGCAGCGAGGCGGTGGCCCACAGCGCGGCCACCCCGGCCGCGGTCACCGCGAGCAGTTGCAGCACGCTGCGCAGGATCCGGTCCAGCAGCACGGTCGGCCGCATGCTGCGATAACCACGGGTCACGGTCAGCAGTACATCGGTGAGCGCCTGCAGCGGGACGAAGACGGCGAGCACCCGCAGCCCGGTGGTGTGATCCGCGATCAGCCGCGGCGACTCACCGGCGGTGAGGTGCGCGATCCACGGCGCCGCCAGCCACATCGCCACTGCCAGGACCAGCGAGAACACCATCACCGGCGGCAGTCCGGTGCGCAGGCAGGCGCCCAGCAGATGATCCTGGCCGGTGGCCCGCAACCGGGCCGGCCAGTAGACCAGCCCGGTGTTCGTACCGAGTTTGGCGAGCCCGCCCACCAGCACGAACGCGGCCGTGGCGGCGAAGAAGGCGCCGGCCTGCTCGGGCCCGAGCGCCCGCGCCACGATCCACGTGACCACTACCCCGGCGCCACCGGCCAGCGCCGATCCGGCCATGTTGGCCAGCCCGCCCCGGGCCGCGCCCCGGGCCGCCCGCTCCGGAACCGCCGTGGTGGTGGTCGCCGTCACGCGCGGCGCCACACCGGGGTGTGGCCCAACCACCCAGCCAGTGCCTCGTCGTGCGACTTGTAGTAGTCCCGCAGGTCACGACGCAGCCCGGGGTCCATGTCGGACTCGCGCGGGCGGGCGTTGTGCTGCTCGAACTTCGGCCGTTGGAGCCCGGACGGCAGCCCGAGGAACCGGCACACCTCGTCGTAGACGTCCTCCGGCTCGGAGAAGAACCGCTCGCTCTCCACCACGTGGATGCGTTCCCGCCCGACATGCTGGGCCATCACGCTCAGGTAGCGGGCGTACTCGCCGCGGGCCCGGTAGGCGTGATGCTGGTGGGCGAAGCTGTAGTAGGTGGGATCGAGGGCGAGCCGAACCTCCTGACGGTGCAGCCGGGCCGGTTCCAGGGTGAGCGCCGACCCGAAATCGGGTTCGGTCTCGTAACCCCGGGCCACCTCGTGGTGGTGCTGCGAGTAGGCGCGTTCCACCGGATCCCGGACCAGCACCACCAGCTTGGCGTACGGCAGATCGCTCGCGATCCGGGCGGCCGCCTGCGGGTGGTACATGTAGTACGGGCTGGACTCGAAGGTCTGCGCGCGTACCCCGTGCTTCTGCGCGATCCGTTCCGCGCTGCGCAGGGTCGGGAAGTGCCCGCGGTACCAGTCGGGCCCCCGCCGATAGGACGTGTCGAAGTAGTGCACGCCCTTGTGCAGCACCGCTTTGAGTACCACCGGGTGCCCGGCCATCGCCCGGTACAGCGATGTCGTCCCGCAGCGCTGCCCGCCACAGATCAGGAACGACGGCAGCATCCGGCTCTCCGCGGTGAGTCGCCCGTACGAGCGGGAGCCCAGGTGCACGACGCGTTTCACCGGCGCCGGCAGGTTGCGAACATGCATGGTCTAGAGCTCCTCAACGCGCCGGATCAGCACCGGCAACAGCCAGGTCCCGAGCACGCCCAGCCGGGCGCCCGCCTCGGCCTGCTTGTCGGTCAGATAACGAACCGCGAGGTCGACCAGGTAGAGCAGGGCGGTGATCTCGCGGGCCACCGGGGCCACGCCGAACGGGGCGAGCAACTCGTCGGCCCGGTGTACGGTCGCCTCGACCGCGGCCCGGGCGTCCCCGGTGGACTGGATGCGCCTCTGCAACTCGTGGTGGATGGCGTCGAAGCCGAGCGGCACCCCGACGGCGAACCGTTCCCAGTCCCAGACGAGCAGCGTGTCGGCGAGGTTCGCCATGTTCCACGGGGCCCAGTCGCCGTGCCACGCGCCGTACCGCAGCGCGGTCTCCCCGCTGTGCGCGGCCAGCACGTCGACCGCGGCGGCCAGCCCGGAACCCTCCGGCCGGTCCGCGACCGTGGCCAGTCGCCCGCGCAGGTCGTGCCAGTACCCGCTGCCGGTCAGCGGCCCGGTGGTGATCCCGCAGCAGTTCGCGATGTCGACCATGGCCGCGGTCAGCCGGCGCGGGGTGAGCGGGGCCCGCGGCAGCCACACCGGCAGCGCCGATTGGACCAGCACCTGCAGACCGCGCCAGGTCCCGGCGTGCAGCACCCGCGGCACGGTCAGCTTGGTCAGCCCGCTGCCGGCGAGCGCGGTGAGCGCCGCCGTCTCCGACTTGACCAGGCTGCGGGTCAGCGGGCCGGTGCCCAGCTTGCCGAAGGCGAAGGTGTCGCCGTCCGGGCTGAGCAGTTGGAGCACCGGCTTGCGGTTGGCCCGCGCCGGACCGATGTGGATGCTCAGCGCCAGGTCGCGGCGCAGCGCGTCGCTCAGGTACCCGTCGATGCCCGCGGACACCGGGCCGGTCACCCGGATCCGGTCGCGGAAGAGCAGGCCGGTGGCGCGGGCGTGGACGGCCGCGACGACGGCGTCCCGTTTCAGCCGGGCCATCCGCGACTGCGGTTCCGCGTAGCGGCGGACCGCGGCCGCCGACACGGTGGGGGAGAGCGTCGGGACCAGCAGGCGGGGCCGGTGCAGGTTGGGCACCACCAGGTACTCGGCCACCAGCGGGCCCGGCGTTCCGTCGGTGCGGTTCGGCTCCGGGTAAAGCAGGGCGAGCACCTCGGAGAGGTACTGGGCCCGGAGGGCGGCGTCTCCGGCGGTCAGTGCCGCGGGCGCGGTCTTTACCGGGCTCAAGCTCTCTCCCCATCTGTCGCGTTACGCCAGAGCAGCGCGTATGCCAGAACCATGAAGGCCAGAGGGGTGACCAGCGAGTTGTACCAGAGCATCGCGGAGAACGAGGTCACCAGCGCCGCGCTCCCGGCGATCCCGATCGGGCTCCGGTCGCGGCGGAACCGCCACAGGCCGTACCCGAAGAAGCCGAGATAGCCGATCGCGCCGGCCGCGCCGTGCGCGTAGATCAGCTGCCAGAACTGCCCGTTGCCGCCGACCGTGAAGTTGCCGCAGCGCTCGCAGCCGGCGCTCTCGCCGACGGTGATCGAATTGCGCCCGCCGAGGGTGTTGCGGGTGCCGCCGTAGCCGATCACCGGTGAACCGGTGAAACCGTCGAGGGCCTTGTCGATCAGGAACGAGCGGACCCCGTTGGACTTGCCGTTGTCCAGCCGGGCCTGCACGGTGTCGGCGAGCGGGGTGGCGGTCATCACCACCGCCAGCGCGGCCGTCGCCACCGGCAGGGCGGCCAGGATCCACAGCCGACCGGCCAGCACGTAGCGGAACGCCACGTAGGCGATCAGCAGACCGACCCCGATCCACAGGCCCCGGTTCAGCGATGCCACGGCCGGGACCACCGAGACGGCCAGGCAGAGTACGGCCAGCAGCTTCCGGCCGGAACCGCGGCCCCACCAGGCGGCCACCAGCAGCCACGGCGCGAGCAGGCAGAAGTTGTTGCCCCAGGTGTTGGTGTAGCCCCACGGCGCGGCCGGGCGCGGTTTCTCCCCGCCGACCAGGTCCATGATCTGCGCGGCGTACGGGTGCACCAGCGACCGTACGAATCCCTTGTTGCGCACCCCGGACGGCAGCAGCCACTCCACCGGTGAGGTGAACTCGAAGGTCCCGGCCACCATGCCGAGCAGCCCGCCCGCCACGGTCAGCACGAACATGCCGGCGAGCAGTCGCACCAGCCGGCGACGGGACAGTTCGGCCTCGGTCAGGTTGCCGGCATAGACCAGTAGGACGGTCAGGGACACGTACATCGAAAGCTTGTAGACGACCGCGACCAACCGTTCGGTGGCGCGTTCCGGCACCGTGCCCGCCGGGTCCGCGCCCAGCGCGGCGATGCTCACCACCACCGCGATCAGGAAGATCGCCCACCAGGCGAAGCCGGGTGGCATGCGCAGCGGTCGGCCCGCCGCCCGCCGGCGGACCAGCAGGAACAGCATCGCCGCGGCGGTGATCGGGAAGATCAGCACCCCCAGGCCGAGTGCCCACCACAGTGGGTAGAGCAGCAGGGGGCCGGCCACCGGCCAGGACGGCAGCGAGCGGTTCTTGGCGGTTCGCGGAGCGGGCCCGGCGTGCGCTGCCGCCGCGACCGTGGTCACTTGTCGTCGCCCTCCGTGGCGCCCGCGCTGGTGAGGTCGGTGACCGAGACGGGTTCGTCGTCGTCGCCCGGCCGCTGCCGCCCGGCGTAGGGCAGCGCCTGTGTCGGGCCGTCCGGCACGTCAGCCGTTTCCGGTGCGTCCTCGTCGGTGACGTCGGAGAGCGCCGAGGGCACCGGCAGCGCCACCGCGGGCGCGGCCAGGTCACCCGGCTGGATCGGGGCGAGCCGCGGCATCACCACGGTGCCCAGCAGCTTCGTGCCGACCCGGCGCAGCTGCTCGGTCGCGTCGACCAGGGCGGGCCGCTTGGACCGGCGCAGCTCGACCGCGAGGATCGCCGCGTCGGCCAGGCTGGCCAGGCTCTGTGCGTCGGCACTGCTGCTCGTCGACGGCGCCTCGATGACCACGTACCCACCCTGTTCGCGCAGCGTCTGAAGGGTGTCCTTGAGCCGCTGCGACTGCATCAGTCCGGCCGCGGCGGCCGCGCCCCCGGCGGTGATCACCCGCAGCGACGGGATGCGCGGGGCGCGCTGCAGGGTTCCGGACAGGGTCTCCCGCCCGGCCAACAGGTCGGAGAGACCGGGCAGGGCGGAGACCCCGAACATCCGGGCCAGCGGCGCGGTGTCGATCACACTGTCCGGCAGGTGCGCGCCGATCAGCACCACATCACTGCCGGTACGGGCCAGCGCCGCCGCCAGGTTGGCCGCGACCAGAGTGCTCGCCGAGCCGCGGCTGATCCCGGTAACCACGATGATCCGGTCGGTCTCGTGGAGGGACGCGAGCACCTCGTTGCGCAGCCGGTTGAAGACCCGGCCACCCGGCCCGTACGGTTGGAGCACGTCGTCGAAGTGCGGGGTGCTGCGGTCGTCCAGGGCGGCGAGTACCGGCACCCGGCCCCGATCGCGGACGTCGGCCGGGGTGACCAGCCGCCTGTCGAACCGTTCCCGCAGGTAGGCGAGCCCGAGTCCGAGCAGCAGCCCGAGCATGCCGCCGGTGCCGATGTTGAGCCACGCGTTGGGACTGGTCGGTTCCTCGGGCAGGCGCGAGTCACTGATGATGCTGCCGCCGCCGACCATCGTGGTGGTCAGCTCGTTGAGCCGCCCGGTCAGCGAGTTGAGCTGGTTCTGCGAGTTGTTCCGCAGACTCTGCAGGTTGCCCTCGGAGGAACTGCCCTTGGCGGCCGCCGCCAGCTTGGCGTTGATCCCGGCCAGCATCGTTGTCAGCTGCCGGACCTTGAGGTTGAGCGAGCGGATCCGCTTGTCCAGTTGGGCGCGTGCGGTCTCCTCGCGGTTGCGCAGGTACGCCTCGGCGAACGCGTGCGACCCGGCCTGCGCCGCCCGCGGGTCGTCCGCCTTGAACGTGATCACCAGCACCGTGGTGTTCGCCGGGACCTGTACCGTCACCGACTTGGCCAACTCGATCGGGGACACGCTGCTGCGCAGGAGGGTGGCCGCCTTCACCGCGACCGCACCGGACCCGACCAGCTGCGCCTCGGTGTCCAGGTTGACGGTGCCCTTGGTGCGCCCGCCCTCCGCGTTGGTGTCCTGGCTGACCGATTCCACCAGCACCGATGCGGACGACTCGTACACCTTCGGCATGGCCTGCGTCAGGACCGCGCCGCCGCCCAGGCCGGCACCCGTGGCCACCAGGGCGATCCACCAGTGGCGGCGGAATGCACCGAGGTAGTGCGAGAGATCGGACGAGGGGCGAGACGGTTCCATCAGTCTTCGGCGGCCCTTCCGGGAAAGAGTGTTGGTTTGGGCGTTTCGCCCCGAAGGGCTAACGTCACACTCCCGCCGCAAGTGATGGGTTTATCCCATTTTGGGCTCCACCCAACCGTTCTCGACCAGGTAACCGAGCACCATCTCGACCGCTTCCGGAACCGTCATCGTGGTGGTGTCCACGGTCAACTCGGCATCGGTCGGCTCCTCGTAGGGGTCGTCGATACCCGTCATCCCGCGCAGCTGGCCGGCCCGCGCCCGCGCGTACAACCCCTTGCGGTCGCGGCTCTCGCACACCTCCAGCGGTGTGGCCACGTGCACCAGCACGAACCCGGCGCCGGCCTCGACCGCCATCTGCCGGGCCGCCGCCCGGGCCGCCTCGTAGGGGGCGATCGGACAGGCCACCGCCATGCCCCGGTGCCGGCCCACCTCGGCCGCCACCCAGCCGATCCGGCGCACGTTACGGTCTCGATCGGCCTTGCTGAAGCCCAGCCCGGCGGTCAGCTCACGGCGCACCACGTCGCCGTCGAGCAGGGTGATGGTGCGATCCCCGTTCTCCCGCATGGCGTCGGCCAGGTTGCGGGCGATGGTCGACTTGCCGGAGCCGGACAGGCCGGTGAAGAACACCACCAGACCCCGGTGCCGGCGCGGCGGCCGCACCCGGGACAGCTCCTTGGCCACCGCCGGTGGGGTGTGCCACTCGGGCAACGGGAAACCCCGGTCCAGCAGGTCGTCGATCTCGGTCGGGCTCATCGCCAGACGACGGTTGCGTGGCGGGATGTCGTCACGCCAGCGCCACTGGCCGTCCCGATTGTCGTAGGCCAACTCGCGTGGCACCAGCACCCGCAGGCCGGCGCCGGAGAGGGTGTCGCCTGTGGACAGCACGTGGCTCACCCCGTAGGCGGCCGCCACCCGGGCCCGCAGCAGCGCGTCACGCATCTCATCGCCACGAGTCAGCAGGGGCACGGCGACCACGGTCGCCGGCGGCATCCGATCGCGGGCCGCGAAAATCGAGCGGACCAGCGACTCCGGCGGCAGGCCGTCCGGTCCCGGTCCACTGACCGGAATCAAGATCAAGAGATGAGCCGCAAGGGTGCGGGCGGCGTGCGCGATCTGCGCCAGTTGCGGCCGGTGCAGTGGCCGGTCGGCGATGACGCCCAGCACCCGGCCCGGCGGGATCAGCGCCCGGACCTCCTCCGGTGTGCGTCGCAGCCGCTGGAACGGGCCGTGCCCACCGTCGCCCATGCGCCGCACCGGGCCGCCGATGCCGAACCTGTTCTCCCCGATCGGCCACACGTCGGTGGCCTCGATCGCGGCGACCGGCGCACCCTCCATGTCGGTCAGCACCAGGGTGCGGCGACCGGGGTCGGCCGGGTCCAGAGCGGACGCCACCTCGCCGGGGATCTCGCATGTCACCGGGACCGGCCACGGCGTGTCGTCGGCGAGCCGACCGCGTCGGGCCAGCGAGGCCAGGTCGGTGCGACCCAGGAAGCCGGTCAGCGGAGCGTAGGCACCGGAGAGCAGAAGCTCGAGATCGGCCAGCTCATAGGGGCGCGGGGTGAAGGAGGGCGCGTCCCGGAGGACGTCCTCGGGCAGTACCGAACCATTCACTTCGAATCCCCCTGAAGCTGTTTGGGGGACAGTTTCCCAGGCGCTGTCGAACCGGTCGAGTCGGGATCTCAGTCCAATCCTGATCTTTCCCCGGTAAGGATGAAAGCCTGCAAACATCCTTTTTGGGTTTAAATCATGATGTTACTGGACATTGCGCCGTGATCCTTTGATACTCGGCGCTTGTGAGAAAGTCCCTGCAACTAGTCGCGCTGACCACGGCCTTCACCATGACGACCACGGCGACATTCGCCTGGGCGTACACCGGAGGCCCGGGCCGGCTCGGCGCACCGCCCGAGTCGCCCGCCCCGGCCGAGCCGTCGGCGTCGCCGGTCGCCCGTGTCGTTCGAAAGGCCCCGGCACCGGTCCGGGATGTGGCCACCGTCTCCACCCCGGTCCCGACGGCGTCCGCCACGCCCGCCCCGGTGGCGACCACCACTCCGATCCCGATGGCGAGCGACAAGGGCGTCGACCGGCCGGCCGACCAGCGGGTCGATCAGCCGGTGGCGCCCGCCGCCCGACAGGCCTGCCGCACCGCGTCGAGGCTGGTCCCGACCTGCGGCATCCTGTGGGGTGTGGCACCCGGCGCGCGTACCGAGGCCCGTGGCGTGCAGGCGCTCGCCGAGTTCGAGCGCAAGACCGGTCGGCACCAGGCGATCTTCCACGCCTACCACCGCGGTATCCGGCAGGTGTTCCCGACCGAGCAGGAGATCGCCATCTCCCGGGAGTCCGGCCGCAAGCGGATCCTGCTGCTCAACTGGAAGCCGGAGAGTGCCACCTGGGCCGAGATCGCCCGGGGCGACCAGGCCACCGACGATTTCCTGGACCGGCTGGCCACCCACATCCGGCAGAACTACCGGGAGAAGTTCTTCTTCGCGATCCACCACGAGGCCGAGGACCAGGTCCGCGAGCAGGCCGGCTCGGGCTACACGGCGCGCGACTACGCGGCCATGTTCCGGCACGTGGTGAAGCGGCTGCGAGCCAAGGGCGCCCACAACGTGGTGACCGTTCTCGTGCACATGGCGTACGTCCCGCACACCACCAAGAGCTGGTTCCAGCACATGTACCCGGGCAACGACGTGGTCGACTGGATCGGCTTCGACACCTACTCCTACAGCGACCCGGGGTACGGCCACGGCGACTTCGACGAGCTGCTCAACCGCCGGTCCGCGAGCAAACCGAACTGGCCCGGCTTCTACAACTGGGTGACCCGTCGGCACCCCGGCAAGCCGCTCATGGTGGCCGAGTGGGGTGTCTGGTTCTCCAAGCGCAACCCGGACCACATGGCCGAGTTCTACCGTGAGGTCGGCGAACAGATCAGCCGGTTCCCGAAGATCAAGGCGATGGTGCACTTCGAGACCCCTTCGAACCACAAGGGCCAGGACTCGTCGGTGGACAGCACACCCGACGCGCTGCGCGAGTACCGTCGTCTCGGCCGGCTTCCAGTTTTCCAAGTCTCGCTAAGCTGAGAGCGCGCTGAGAAACCCTGAGTGCCCCTCAGGGGTTTTCCGGATCCATATCCGTGCGGCGGGTTTCTAGGCTGAGCCCGTGACCATCATCGTTACGGACGGGCTGACCAAGACGTACGGCGGCGGGGTGACCGCCCTCGCGGACCTGACCGTCGCCGTCGATGCCGGCGTCATCGGACTGGTCGGCGCCAACGGCGCCGGCAAGAGCACCTTCATCAAGATCATGCTCGGATTGCTGCCGCCCAGCAGCGGCAGCGTCCGGGTCTTCAACCTCGACCCGGTCACGCAGACCGACCAGGTCCGCGCCCGCGTCGGCTACATGCCGGAGAACGACTGCCTGCCGCCGGACGTCTCGGCCGCCGAGTTCGTGACCCATCTGGGCCGGATGAGCGGGCTGCCGAAGACCACCGCCCGCGAGCGCGCCTCCGAGGCGCTGCGGCACGTCGGCCTCTACGAGGAGCGCTACCGGCAGATCGGTGGCTACTCGACCGGCATGAAGCAGCGGGTCAAGCTGGCCCAGGCCCTCGTGCACGACCCCGACCTGCTGCTGCTCGACGAGCCGACGAACGGCCTGGACCCGGCCGGCCGCGACGCGATGCTCAACCTGGTCCACCGGATCGGCAACGAGTTCGGCATCTCCGTGGTCGTCTGCTCGCACCTGCTCGGCGAGGTCGAGCGGATCTGTGACTCGCTGATCGCGATCGAGGGCGGCCGGCTGCTGCGCGCCGACCGGATCTCCTCGATGACCGAGGCGTCCGACATCCTGGCGGTCGAGGTCGCCGACGGTACGGACGAGTTGGCCACCGCTCTCGCCGAGCGCGGCCTGGCGGTCACCCGTGAGGGTCGGCTGCTGCTCGTGCCGCTGGAGTCGGACGAGGCGTACGACCGGATCCTGCACGCCGTCACCGACCTCGACCTCAACCTGCACCGCCTAGACCAGCGTCGGCACCGCGTCGCCGAGCTCTTCACCACGAAGGAGACGGCCGATGTCTGAGGCCGGCGTCATCCATGACATCGGATACCAGCGTTACGACGGCCCGCGACTGGGCCGGTTCGCGATGCAGCAGGCGCTCTATGTGCACGGGCTGCGCGCGGCGTACGGTCTGGGCCGCTCCGCCAAGGCGAAGATCTTCCCCTGGCTGGTCTTCGGCATCATGCTGCTGGTCGCGGTGATCGTGGCCGCGATCCGCTCGATCGCCGGCGAATCGGTGCTCAGCTACCTCGAGTTCGCCGGCCAGATGAGCTTCCTGATCATCTTCTTCACCGCGATCGTGGCGCCCCAGCTGGTCTCCCGCGATCTGCGAGCCGGCACCCTGCCGCTGTACTTCAGCCGACCGCTGCGCGCCGCCGACTACGTGTCGGCCAAGTTCGCCGCCATGGTCAGCGCGATCTGGCTGCTGCTCGGCGTGCCCCAGTTCATCATGTTCCTGGGCGCGGCGTTCACCACCAAGGAGGGCGTCAAGGGCGTCTTCAACGAGATCGGCGACCTGCTGCCGGGCTGGGGTTACAGCCTGCTCTGGGCACTGATGTTCGCCGCCATCGGCCTGCTGGTCGCCTCCTTCACCGGTAAGCAGGCGTTCGCCGCCGGCGGCATCGTGGCGGTCTTCCTGGTGACCACCCCGATCGTCGGCGTGCTCAGCTCCCTGCCCTCCACCACCGCCAACCAGTTGGCCTTCCTGGGCAGCCCGATGACCCTGCTGGCCGGCGTCGGCGACTGGATGGGCGGCGAGTTCGGCATGGAGCTGGGCCGGTTCGGTCCGATCTACGGCATCGAGGCGGTCTGCCTGATCGCCGCCTGCCTCCTCATCCTGCTGGCCCGCTACCGGAAGGTGGCCTCGCTGTGACCACCCAGACGCTCCCGGCCGAGACTCCGACCACCACGGGTGTGGTCGAGCTGTCCACCGTCTCCCGGTGGTACGGCAACGTGGTCGCGGTCAACGACATCTCCATGTCGCTGAACCCCGGCGTCACCGGCCTGCTCGGCCCGAACGGCGCCGGCAAGACCACCGTGCTGCACATGATGGCCGGCTTCCTGTCACCCTCCCGGGGCACCGTGACCATCGACGGCAAGCCCACCTGGCGCAACCCGTCGATCTACCGCGACCTCGGTCTGGTCACCGAGCGGGAGTCGGTGCACGGCTTCCTCACCGCCCGCCAGTTCGTGACCGCCTGCGCCAAGATGCAGAAGCTGCCCGACCCGGCCGGCGCCGCTCAGCGCGCGCTGGAGCTGGTCGAGATGACAGGTGCCGCCGAGCGCCGCATCGAGACGTTCTCCAAAGGCATGCGCCAGCGCACCCGGGTCGCCGCCGCGCTCGTCCACGAGCCGCGGGTGCTGCTGCTCGACGAGCCGTTCAACGGCATGGACCCGCGCCAGCGGATGCACATGATGGAGCTGCTGCACCGCCTCGGCGACAACGGCCACACCATCCTGTTCAGCTCGCACATCCTGGAGGAGGTCGAGCAGGTCGCCGGGCTGGTCCAGGTGATCGTGGCGGGCCGGCTCGCCGCCTCCGGCGACTATCGCAAGATCCGCCGCCTGATGACGAACCGGCCGCACATGTTCGCCGTGCGCAGCTCCGACGACCGCCGGCTGGCCGTCGCGCTGATCGCCGAGAAGTCGGTCGCCGGCATCGAGGTCGAGGCCACCGGCCTCACCGTGCGGGCCTCCGACTACGGCAGCTTCACCCGCGCGCTGCCCCGTATCGCGCTCGACCAGGGCATCCGGCTGCGCCAGGTGGTGCCGTCCGACGAGTCCCTGGAGAGCGTCTTCTCCTACCTGCTGGAGGGCTGATGTCCACGGTTGCTTTCATCACCGCGCGCGGCCTCTTCGGCCGCCGGCGAGCCCTGCTGCTCCTGCCGCTGCCCGTGCTGCTGATCGGCCTGGCCGCGATCTGCCGGGCGTGGGGTGTGTCGCCCGACATGTGGGGCCAGGCGGTCATCGTGGGTCTGGGCCTGGTCGTGGTCCTGCCGGTGGTGGCCCTGATCGTCGGTACCGGTGTCCTCGGCTCCGAGGTCGACGACGGCACGATCGTGCACATCCTGACCAAGCCGCTGCCCCGTTACGAGATCATCCTGGCCAAGTACGCGGTGGCCGCCTCGGTCACCGCCGTGGTCGCGGCCGTGCCGCTCTTCGTCACCGGCGTGCTGGCCGGCTCGGCCAAGCTCGGTGTCGCCCTGGCCGTCGCCAGCGTGGTCGGCGCGTTCGCCTACTCCGCGCTGTTCCTGCTGTTCAGCCTGCTCAGCCGGCGCCCGGTGCTGGTCGGCCTGGTCTACATCCTGGTCTGGGAGGGCCTGCTCGGAAACTTCGTCAGCGGCACCAAGAACCTGGCCATCGGTCAGTACGTGATCACCATCGCCGACAAGATCGCCCCCTCGGCGATCCTCCAGTCGACGATCGGCCTGACCACGGCCGTCGTGATGAGCGCGATCTTCATCGTGCTCGGCACGCTGGGCGCGGTGAACCGGCTCGCCTCGTTCAGCGTGGCCGGCGAGACCAGCTGACGTCGCACGCACCGCGGCCCGCGTCACCACCCGGTGACGCGGGCCGCCGTCATTCGAGTCTTCGATAAGCGCATTCTCGGGCGTGGATATCTCGATACGGTCGTGTTCCAGTCGTTCAGACCGAGAGGAAACGCTCGTGAATCGCATGTGGAATGCCCGGATCGCCGCCGTCGCCTCGGCGATTCTGCTGTCCGCCGCCGTTTCCGGTCCCGCGCAGGCGGCACCGGTTTCCTGGAGTGTCGTCAACGGGGCGGCCAGTGCTACCGGGACGCTCGAATACCGGTCGGTGACCGCCGGGCGATATGCCGACGTCGTCGGCGCCATCTCGGTCGCCGAATCCGATGGGCAGTGCTACTACCTGCGCTATTACGTCCCCGCTGATCTGCTCGGACGGGGTTTCAACTCGGCTCGCCAGTGCGGTGAGGGCGTTCTGCCGGTCGAGTCGCACACGTTCCTGTCGCTGTTCGGGACCTACGGTTTCCGGTTCGGCCTGTGCCGGGTCGCTCCCGGAGCTCCCGAGGAGGTGTCATTCGCGGACCTCGGCGCCAGTTGCGTCCGGGTGTGAATCGGCCGGGGCCTCTCGGTCGGCCCCGGCCGATTTCCCGACCTATTCGGTGATGCGGATGTCGTCGATGTAGCCGCGATATCCGCCGGAGTTGAGCGCCTGGTCGTACCCGACGTCCAACTCGGTGATCTGCTTACCGTTCACCGCGCCCAGCGAGATGGTCACCTCGTTCCAGGCGTCCATGGTGAGCTTGCCGCACTGGTGCGTCGGGTGCGCGCGGTCGCCCTTCTGGTCCAGGGCCTCCGTGGTGTCGCGCATGTTCGTCTTCTTGGCGTCCCACTGGTCGACGAACAGCAGGTCGACCGAGACGCAGGTGCTGTTGGAGCCGCTGACGGCGCTGTTCGTGGCCGTACTCTGCGGGAAGATCCGGTAGGTCAGCTTGGTGGTGGGCTTGATGTACACCTCGTTCAGCTGGAAGGCCTTCAGGTAGGCGTACGACGTGCTGGTGCTGTTGTCCCTACCGGAGTACATCAGCGCGTTCGTCCCGGTGGCCGCCTGCTCGGCGCGGGAACCGAGTTCCGGAATGGTGACCGCGCAGCACAGGCCGCCGACCTCGGCCAGCCCACCGCCGGCGCCCGGCAGCTTGGCCGAGACCGTGTTCGTCCACGTCGGAGCGGTCTCACCGGTTTCCAGCCCGGAGGCGAACTGGGGCGACTCCAGGACGTCGGTGATCCGGATGTCGTCGACGTAACCGCGGTAGCCGCCGGTGTTGACGGCCTGGTCGTACCCGATGGAGAGGGTGTCGATCTGCCGACCGGCGCGGAGCGTGCCGATCGGGACGATCACCTGGTTCCAGGTGTCCAGGGTGAGCTTGCCGCACTGCCCACCCGGGTGGATGCTGTTGCCGCGCTGGTCGAGGGCGCCGCTGTCGCGCAGGTTGGACCCGTCGACGAAGGCCAGGTCGACCGCCACGCACGTGCTGTTCGAACCACTGACCGCCGAGCTGGTGGTGCTGCTCTGCGGGTAGATCCAGTACGACAGCACCGATCCGGCGCGGAGCTTGGTGTTCCGCAGACCGAAGGCCTTGAGATAGGCGTACGACAGGGTCGCGCTGTTGTCCTTGCCGGAGTACATCAGCGTGTTCGAGCCGCTGTGCGGGTTCTCCGGGCGGACGCCGAGCTCGGGTGCGGTCAGCGAGCAGCAGGCGCCGATGATGTTGGCCGATCCGGCCGGGCCGACCGTGTTCTGCCAGTTCGGCCGGACGTCGGCCGTTTCCAGACCGCTGGCGAAGCCGGGCAGGTTGTCGGTGACCCAGGTCCGCTCGGTGTCGATCCGGGTCTCGGTCGCGGCGGGCGTGCCGGACGGCTCACCGACACAGCCGGCCTGGTTGGACGAGTGGTGCAGGCCCACCAGTTGGTAGGTGCCGTTGCTCGACTTCAGCGCGGGACCGCCGGAATCGCCCCGGCAGACGCCCGCCCCGGACGTGCCGCTCGGCGCGACGTCGAACGTCGCCGTCCCGGCCGCCCGCACGGTGAATTCGGCCGCCTTCAGCCTGCCCGGGATCCATTCGGTTCCGGTACGCCCGAAGCCGGCCAGGGTGAGCAGGTCACCCGCGGCCGGGGCGGTCGACGCGATCGGTACCGGAGCGACCGTGGTGATCGTGCTGTCCAGGCGGGCCAGCACGAGGTTCTTGGTGGGATGCGCCACGATCCGCGACACCGTGCTGACGGCACCGCCCACGGTGACCTTCGTGGCCAGGGGCGGCGTGCCGGTGGTGGTGGTGCCGCCCGGGCCCGCGAAGCAGACCGCGGCGGTGAGTACGACCTGTGGATGCACCAGGACTCCGGTGCAGGAGCGCTCGGTGGTGCCCAGATCCAGGCGGGCCACGAACGGCAGTGTTCCCGTTGTCACATCGGTTCCCCCGGTGATCGCTGTCGCCGGCGTGTTTCCGGACAGCGCCACCGCCAGGACGATTCCGGACAGCATTGACGCACGCCGCAACGGGCGTGATCGGTTTCGCATGTAAAGATCCGTTCCCCGTGATGAACTTTCACGATCTTCGATGCCCCCGAAGCATCATGCGCCGACTGCGGCGTCGTGACAATACGCATCCCGGTGAACGCTCAGCGTCGATCGAAGTGGGGTCGCGGCGCGGTCTATCTCGCAGTTCTAATGAGCGCCGTGAAGATCTCCCGATTGGGTCTGGCGCTGTTCAGCCTGTTCTCCCTCGTCAGTCCGGTTCTCCTAGCGCCCGGCCCGGCCCGCGCCGCGGACGTGCCACACCTGCGGGTGCTTCCGCTCGGCGACTCGATCACGGTCGGTGTCGGCGGCTCCGGTGGCGGTTATCGGCTTCCACTGTGGAATGCGATTCGCGGCCAGTCGGCGTTCACGATGGAATTCGTCGGTACGCAGCGCAGTGGTCCGGTTCCGGATCCGAGGCACGAGGGCCACAGCAGCTACCTGATCGACGGGATCTCCGGGCAGATCGACAACTGGATGGCCACGGCCGCACCCGATGTCGTACTCCTGCACATCGGCATCAACGACCTGGACCGGAGTGACGACAAGGAGCACGCGCCGGACCGCCTCGCGGCCCTGGTCTCCCGGATCTTCGCCGACCGGCCAGGCGTCACGGTCGTGCTCGGCGGTCTCCTCGCCACCTCGCCGAGGCTTGCCGACGCCGTCGCCGGATACAACGCCGCGGCCCGTCGGATCGTCGCCGACCTCGCGGCGAACGGGGACCGGATCCGGTACGTGAATTTCGCCGTCACCTCCGGTCAGATGGCTGATGAACTGCACCCGGCGGACGCCGGTTACGCCGTGATGGGCGAGACGTTCCGCGTTGCGCTGGAGCGGGTCGTCGCCGACGGTGGGGTGACGTCCTCACCCGCGCCGGCCGGTAGTGCGTCGGAGATCACGAGCAGAGTGCGGTGGGCCGACTTCGACGGTGACGGGCGTGACGACTACTGGCTGCTCGTCGACGGCGGACCGGTGCAGGTCTGGCTCAACCGTGGGGACGGCACCTGGACCGGTCTCGGTGAGGTCGCGCTCGGTCTGACGGCGGACCGCAGCCGGGTGCGGATCGCCGACTTCGACGGTGACCGGAGGGCGGATTATCTGCTGTTCAGTACGACCGGCGCGGTGACCGTGTACCTGAACCGGGGCGGCGACGGCTACGGCGGCTGGTCGAACCTCGGCAAGGTCGCGGTCGGCGTGACCACCGACGCCGGCCGGGTCCGGCTGGCCGACTTCGACGGCGACGCCAAGGCGGACTATCTGCTGCTCACCGCGAGCGGAGCGGTGCAGGCTTGGCTGAACCGAGGCGGTGACGGGCACGGCGGCTGGTCGTCGCTGGGGCAGGTCGCCTCGGGTACCACGACCGACCCGGGTCAGGTGCGGTTCGCCCGGGCCGGCGGTGATGCGCGAGCCGACTACCTGCGGGTGAACCGGATCGGCTCGGTGGACGCCTGGATCAACGAGGGCGGCTCCTGGGCCGGCCCGCAGCGGATCACCGAGGGTTCCATCATGGAATGACACGTGACAATGTGACCGCTATCACTTAATTTCTCCGGCTGGGCCGACTGTCGTCGGCGGGCGGACGGCTGCCTGTTCAGGCCGGTCGGCCGAGCGCCCGGGACGGCTCGGTCGGTCCGGTGGGCCCTGCTCGCCGCCCCCCTCTCGATCGAGGTTCTTCACTATCATTCGGTCGACGCCGGTCGATGGTCACCGGTTTCGGCTGCGGCATGTCAGTGAAGACACGGGGAGTGAGATGCGCAGACGTATACGTTCATGGGGTTCCGCCGCCTTGGTGGCGGGCCTCACCGGAGGCCTCCTCAGCGGAGGTACGGCGTTGGCGGTGGCCGGCGCGCAGGAGGTGCCGGACGGCTCGCTGCCGTTCGTCGCCAAGGTGAGTTTCGGCGACGTCGGCACCTGTACCGGCGCACTGGTGCACGCCCGATGGATCGTCACGGCGAAGTCGTGCTTCGCCGACGGCACGACCGCCGTCACGGCCGGTGCACCGACCCGGCCGACCACTGTCGTTCTCGGTCGCGCCGATCTGGAGACGGTGAGCGGGCACCGGCTGTCGGTGGTCTCGCTGACACCGCACGCCGGCCGCAACATCGTCCTCGCCGAGCTGTCCGCGCCGGTCAAGAACATCACGCCGGTGGCGCTGGACGGCGGCGCGCCGGTCGAGGGCGAGACGCTGCGCATCGCCGGCTACGGCCGGACCCGCAACGTCTGGCTGCCGACCCGGATGCACGCCGGTGACTTCACGGTCGGGGCGGTGGCCGCCGACTCGTTCGCGGTCAGCGGTGTCGGCAGCGGCGCGACCCTGTGCAAGGGCGACGCGGGCGGGCCGGCGTTCCGGGAGACCTCGGGCGGGGTGCAACTGGTCGGGATCAGCGACACGTCCTGGCAGAACGGGTGCATCGGGGAGAGCGAGACCCGGGAGGGCGCTTTCGAGGCCCGTACCGATGATCTCGCCGATTGGATCCGGGCCGGCGTCGCGACCGTGCCCGACGGGCTGCGCGAGCAGGTCACCGGCGAGTTCAACCGGGACGGCATCGAGGACCTGATCGGCGCCGACGCGTCGGGCAACCTCTGGCTGCACCCGGGGACCAGGACCCGCAACGTGTACGGCGACCGCGTCCGCATCGGTACCGGTTGGGCCGGGATGCGCGAGTTCGTGGTCGGCAAGGTCAACCGGGACGCGTACGACGACCTGGTCGTGATCGAGACGTCGACGAACATCCAGTGGCTCTACCCGGGTACCGCCGCCGGTGGGGTGTTCGGCACCCGGGTGCAGATCGGTTCGGGTTGGTCGACGGATCTGCGGGACGTGGCGATCGGCAAGGTCGACCGTGACCAGTACGACGATCTGCTCGTGGTGAAGTCCTCCACCCAGCAGTTGCTGCTGTACAAGGGCAACGCCGCCGGTGGCAGCTTCAGTGCCGGGGTCGTCTACGGCACCGGTTGGGGCTGCTGCAAGCAGGTCCAGGTGGGTAGGTTCAACAACGACGACTACGACGATCTGCTGACCGTCGTCACGTCGACGGGCGCGATGAACATCTACCCGGGCACCGCCGCCGGTACCCAGTTCGGGCCCGGTGTCGACGCCGGTGCCGGAACCGGCTGGAACTACGCCGCCAACCTCATCAAGGGCACCGTCGACGACACCGGCCTGCAGGGCCTGATCGGTGTCGACGCGACGACCGGCCGGACCTGGCTGCACCCGCGCACCGCGGCCGCCGGCTGGGCGACCCGGATCCAGCCCGGCGGCCGGATCTACGTGCCGCAGCCGTCCGACCTGACCAACCTGGTCACCGGCAAGTTCAACCGGGACGCGTACACCGACGTCATCGGCACCGACAGTGCCGGTGTGCTGTGGCTGCACCCGGGGACCACGGCCGACACGTTCGGTCCGCGGGTGCAGATCGGCACCGGCTGGAACGCCATGCGGGAGTTCGCGGCCGGCAAGGTCAACCGGGACGCGTACGACGACCTGGTCGTGATCGAGACGTCGACGAACATCCAGTGGCTCTACCCGGGTACCGCCGCCGGTGGTGTGTTCGGCACCCGTGTCCAGATCGGTTCGGGTTGGTCGACGGATCTGCGGGACGTGGCGATCGGCAAGGTCGACCGTGACCAGTACGACGATCTGCTCGTGGTGAAGTCCTCCACCCAGCAGTTGCTGCTGTACAAGGGCAACGCCACCGGTGGCAGCTTCAGCGCCGGGGTCGTCTATGGCACCGGCTGGGGCTGCTGCAAGGAGGTCACCCTCGGCAGCGTCAACAACGACGACTACGACGACCTGCTCACGGTCGTGACGTCGACCGGCATCGTGAACCTCTACCCGGGCACCGCGGCCGGCACCCAGTTCGGCCCGGGCGCCGACGCCGGTGCCGGCACCGGATGGGCCGGTCGCAGCAACGTGACCCCGATCGTCCTCGGCCAGGAGACCCGGGCCGGGATCCTCGCCAAGGACAGCACGGGCGCCCTGCTGTTCTTCACCGTCCGGGACCACAAGGCGATCGACTGGTCCGACCCCATCCGATTCGGTCCGCGCGACTGAGAGCGGCTACCGCCCCCTGTCTGCCCGCCTCCGGTGTCACCGCACATCCCCGTCCACGGAGATGTGCGGTGCCCGGCATGGGCGCGAAAGGAAGATATTCATGTCCTCCCATAGTCGACGCCGGATCGTCGTGGCGGGTCTGTCCGCCTCGGTGATGGTGGCGGGCCTGCTCGGCGGCGCGGCCGCCCGGGCGGTCACCGGTGACACGGTGGCCGACACCGTCCATCCCTTCACCGCCCGTGTGAACGTCGGTGAGCCAGGCGTCGGTAAGGCCTGCAGCGGTGCGCTCGTGGCGCCGTCGTGGGTGCTGACCGCGAGCGCCTGCTTCGGGCAGACCGCCGCCGGTGCACCCGCTCAGCCGACGACCGTCACGCTCGGCCGGTCGATCACCGCCACCTGGGTCGTGCCCCATCCCGACCGGAACCTCGCGCTGGTCCGGCTGCTCACCCCGGTCGCCGACATCGCGCCGGTGCCGCTCGCCACCACCGCGCCGAGCGCCGGTGACGTGCTGCAACTGGTCGGCTATGGCCGTACCGCCACCGATTGGATCTCCGTCCAGAAGCACGCCGGGACGGTCGGTGTCGAGACGGTCGGTGCCACCACCCTGAGCGTCGCCGGCACCGATCCGGCGACCGTGACGACATGCAAGGGTGACTCCGGCGGGCCGGCGCTGCGTACCGTCGGCGGCACCGTGGAACTCGTCGCCGTGCACCACACGTCCACCCAGCGCGGCTGCCTGGACGCGGGGGAGGTCACCGAGTCTGGAGCGGAGGAGACTCGGGTCGACGACCTGTCCGGCTGGATCCGGGGCATCGCGGTGAACACGTGCAACGCCGCGGGCACGGCGGTCCCGACCGCCCAGACCGGCGCCGTGATCTACACGGCCGACGTCACCGGTGACTGCAAGTCCGACATCATCCACCAGAACACCGTCGGTGACCTGCAGGGCTGGTACTCCAAGGGCGACATGACCGCGGACTCCGGGCTCTTCAACGGTGCCTCGCGTCTGGTCGGCAGCGGCTGGACGACGACCAACATCCAGCGGATCCTGACCGGCGACTTCAACGGCGACGGCAAGGCCGACATCATCGGCCAGGACTCGACCGGACAGTTGCGGGCCTGGCCGTCCACAGGCGACATGTCGGCCGACAGCAGGCTGTTCACCGGGGCCGCGCGGATCGTCGGCACCGGCTTCTCGACCACCGCCTTCCCACGGCTGCTGACCGGTGACTTCAACGGCGACGGGCGTACCGACCTGCTCGGCCAGAACGCCGCCGGGCAGCTGAAGGTGTGGGGATCGACAGGAAACCTGAACGGGGGCGTCCTGTTCCCGGGGTCCGGTGTCGTCACCGGTGCCGGATACACGACCACCGCCTTCCCGCGGATTCTGACCGGCGACTTCACCGGCGACGGCCGGACCGACGTCATCGGCCAGGACTCGACCGGTCTGCTGAAGGCCCTGGGGTCCTCGGGTGATCTGTCGGCCGACAACAAGCTCTTCCCCGGCCCGGCCCGTACCGTCGGCGGCGGCTGGACCACCACGAACATCCCGCGGATCCTGACCGGCGACTTCAACGGCGACGGACGGCAGGACATCATCCGGCAGGACTCGACGGGTCTGCTGCGTATCTGGGCGTCCACCGGCAACCTGTCCGGCGACAACCTGATGTTCGCCGGGCAGTCCCGGATCGCCGGCGGTGGCTGGACCCAGGCCGCGTACCCGCGAATCGTCCTCGGCGACTTCAACGGCGACGGCAAGCAGGACATCCTCAACCAGAACACCGCCGGTGAGCTGTACGGGTGGGCCTCGACCGGCGATCTGTCGGCCGACAACACCCTCTTCGCGAGCGGTACCCGGCACCGCTTCGGCGTCGGCTGGACCCTCGCCTCGTACCCCCGGATCCTCTGACCGTCCCACCGCGAAAGCCGAGGCCCCCGCACCGGAATCCGGTGTGGGGGCCTCGGTCCTGTTCGTGCCGGGCGGGTCAGCCGGTGTTGCGCATCCCGGCGGCGATGCCGTTGACCGTGGTCAGCAGGGCTCGTTCCAGGGCCGTCGAGTCGGACGGGCCTCGGCGGGCACCCGGCGCGGTCGGCAGCTGGCGGCCCGCCTCGTCCAGGTCGCGGTACTGACGGAGCAGCGCCACCTGCAGGTGGTGCAGCGGCTCCAGGTACGTGTCACGGACGCTCAGGGTGCGGGAGAGCTCCGGCTGGTTCGACAGGATCTCGGTGCCGCCGGTGATGGCCAGCACCTCCTGGACGGTCAGCGCGTACTCCTGCTCGATCTTGTCGAAGATCGGCCGCAGCTCCTCGGGGACCAACGTCTCCACGTAGCGGCGCGCGATCGACAGGTCGGTCTTGGCCAGCATCATCTCCACGTTCGACAGGAACGTGCGGAAGAACTGCCAGTTCTCGTGCATCGCGTCGAGCTCGTCGCCCAGACCGGCGGCGCGAACCGCGGCCAGGCCGGTCCCGACCCCGAACCAGCCGGGGACGATCTGCCTGGTCTGGGTCCAGCCGAACACCCACGGGATGGCGCGCAGACCGCTCAGGCCGGCGTCCGCGTTGGGGCGCTTGGCCGGGCGGGAGCCGATGTTGAGGGCGCCGAGCAGCTCGGTCGGGGTGGCCGCCCAGAAGTAGGCGGCCAGGTCCGGGTCCTCGACGAGCGAACGGTAACGGTCGAACGCCGCGTCCGAAGCGGTGTCCATGACCGAGTCCCACACCTCGAGGCGGACCGGGTCGACCGAGATGCTGGTGTGCAGCAGCGTCGCCTGGAGCACGGCGGCCACCGTGAGCTCCAGGTTCTCCCGGGCCAGGGCGGGGACCGTGTACTTGTCGGAGATGACCTCACCCTGCTCGGTCACCTTGATCGCGCCGTCCAGCGTGCCGTACGGCTGAGCCAGCACCGCCTCGTGCGTGGGGCCGCCACCGCGCCCGACCGTACCGCCGCGGCCGTGGAAGAGCCGCAGCCGGACGCCGTGCCGGGCCGCGACGTCACGCAGCGACCGCTGGGCCTTGTGGATGCGCCACTGGCTGGTGGTGATCCCGGCCTCCTTGTTGGAGTCCGAGTAGCCGAGCATGATCTCCTGCACGTCGCCGCGGGCGCGGACGATCTCCCGGTAGGCCGGGATGGAGAGCATCTCGTCGAGCAGGTCGCCACCGGCGTCGAGCTCGGCCGGGGTCTCCAGCAGCGGGATGATGTCGACCTGGGCGCGGCCGGTGTGGATGTCGACGAGACCGGCCTCACGGGCCAGCACGGCCGCGGCGAGCACGTCGTCGACACCGAGGGTCATCGAGATGATGTACGACTCGATGACGTCGTCGCCGAACCGGGCCTGCGACTCGCGGATGGTGTGGAACACGTCGAACGTCTTGCGGGCCGAGTCGGTGAGCGGGGTGTCCTTGTTGGACAGCGGCCGCCGCCCGGTCAGCTCGGCGGCGAGCAGCTTGGTGCGCGACGGCCGGTCCAGGTCGGCGTAGTCGTCGACCTCGCCGACCTGCGCGTACATCTGCTGGAGCACCTCGTGGTGCTTCTCGGCGTGCTCCCGCACGTCGAGGGTGGCCAGCTGGAGGCCGAACGCGGACGCCTGCCGGATCGCGGTGGCGACGACACCGACCGCGGGCAGCTGACCGGAGTTGCGGGCCAGCGACGCGCGCATCAGCTCCAGGTCGGAGATCAGCTCGTCGGAGCCGAGGTAGTCGCGGCCGGCCACGTGCGGGGTGCCGTTGATCAGCCGGGCCCGGGTGTTGGCCAGCTTGGCCTTGATCGCCCGGACCTTCAGACGGTAGGGCTCCTCGGCGTTGACCCGGCGGAAACGGGACGCGACCTCGGGCAGATTGTCCAGGTCCTGGGCGAGGCTGGCGGACAGGTCGAGGGACACGCCGCGCAGCCGCCGGGAGACGGACAGCTCGTCGATCAGCCGGTCCATCGCCTTCTCGGTGGCCTGGATGCCGTGCTCGTGCTGGATGAGCAGCACCTCACGGGTGACGGTGGGCGTGACGAACGGGTTGCCGTCCCGGTCGCCGCCGATCCACGAGCCGAAGGTCAGCGGCTTCGAGGTGGGTGCGGTCTCCACCCCGAGGCGGCGCAGCGTGTCGGCCAGGTCGTCGAGCACCTGCGGGGCGGCGTCGGCGTACAGATCCTTGAGGTAGTAGACCGCGTTGCGGGCCTCGTCGGTCGGGTCCGGCCGGTCCAGGCGCAGCTCGTCGGTCTGCCAGAGCAGGTCGATCAGCTCGGCGAACCGCTTGGTGGAGGCGGTGGTGTCGGTGGCGCCGTAGAGCGCGGCGGCCGCGGACTCGGCGTCCAGTGAGTCGGCGACCTGGCGCAGCTTCGACAGGATCGAGCGGCGGGCCGCCTCGGTCGGGTGCGCGGTGAAGACCGGGCGGATCGCGAGGCGGCGGGCGGCGGCGGCGATCTCGTCGGCCGGCACACCCTTCTCGGCGATCCGCTTGGCGGCCTGGTCCAGCCAACCGCCGTTCTTGGCCCGGCGGCGGCGCAGGTCACGGGCGCGGTGCACCTGCTCGGTGATGTTCGCCAGATGGAAGTAGGTGGAGAAGGCGCGGGCCAGCTTGGTACCGGTGGTGATGTCCATGGCGGCGAGCCGGTCGGCGGCGGCCGGGGCGTCCTGACGGACCAGGGCGCGGATCTCCTCGACCAGGTCGAGAAGAGGGCGACCCTCCTGCCGGGCCAGCGTCTGACCGAGCAACGTGCCGATCCGGCGGATGTCGGCACGTAGTGCGGCGTCGGATCCCTCTCGCTCGTCGAGGGCAGGCTGCTCTGTCATCGGGGCGCTCCTTTGCTCGGATGGCTCCAGGACGGCGCTGTCCCGACTTCGCCGATGTTATCGGCGTACCCCGGTCAGGGGGTGAATTGAGTCAAGAGTCTCATGACCCGGTCAGTGAACGCGCATAGGCGGGGTACCACTGACCTGCGGGGGGAGCTCCGGCGCCACAGGCACCGTCCGATTCGCCGGGGCGTTTCACCCAGAGGTACGCATCGACGAGATCCCGCCCGGTACGCAGGGTCGGCACGCGCCCGAGTCGTCGTCCGGGTGGGTTGCACCACTGCCGGTCGCCCCTGAGTCGGCGGGCCGGGCCGTTGCCGTTGCGGCTGGTGTCGATGACGAAGTGCCGTCCGGCGAGCAGACGGGACAGCTCCGTCCCGTACCGCAGATTGGTGTCGGTGGTCTGGAAGTTGGCGACGTTGAGGGCGAACCCGCGGGCGCGGGTGGCGCCGGACCGTCGCAGTGCCGGCGCCATCCGCGCGGCGGAGACCCATCCGGGGTGGCCCGCGTCGAGGTAGACCGCGACGCCCGGCTCGGCCCGCAGCGTGTCGACCGCGTGCGCGAGCAGGGCGTAACGAGCAGCCGAGGCGCGCGGGCCGAGGCAGCCGGAGACGGCGTGCGCGACCGCGTCCGGTTCGAGGATCACCAGGGCGCGGTGCCCGCGCATCGCGGCGGCCATCGAGGAGATCCAGTTCCGGTACGACCGATCGTCGCGCGCGCCGCCTGCCGAGTACTGCTTACAGTCCCGATGCGGGATGAAGTACAGCGTGACGACCGGTACCCGCCCGGCCGCGCTCGCCGCGGTGACCAGCCGGCGGGCCCGGTCGGCGAACCCGGGCCGGGCGTCGGTGAACCAGGTCGAGGCCGGCTGGTCGGCGATCCGCCGGATCACCGCGGCCTCCGCGTGTCGCCCCGAACCGCGGAGATTGCGCAGGTAGCGCGGTGCGAGCCCGCCCGGGTCGAGGTAGAGCCCGGCGACCGGGCCGGTGTCCGGCGGGATCCGCAGCGGCGCCGGTTCGGCCGGGTCGTGCGCCAGCGCGACGGCACCGGCGGTGGTCACGCCGAGCAGGGCGGCGAGCATCTGGGCCCGGCGGCCTCTCCGGTAGCGGTGCCGTGCCATCGACCTCAGCGCACCCGCACCCAGCGAGCCACCGACGGTACGCCCTTCTCGTTCATGAAAAACAGCATGTACCACCCAGACGGCACTAGACCGGACTTTTCTGGCACCTTCACCTCAACGGCGTTGCCGAGACTGCGCAGCCCGAGTGCCACCGACCGCTGGTCGACATCCGTGACGTGGGTGACCGCGCTGGGTCGCAGCAGTCGGGCCGACACGATCCGGCTCGCCTCCGAGACGCCGAACACCGCCGCGCCACCCCGATCCACCGCGCCCGGACCGCTGGTGATCGTCGGTCGGTCACCGCGGAACAGGTAGGGCGGACTGTAGATCTCGATCCGCTTCTCGAAGGTGCCGGCGTTCTTTCCGGTCGGGTCGTAGAGCGGGTCGCCGCCCATGGTGATCACCCGGCCGTCCGGCAGCAGGATCGCCTCGGAGTGGTAGTTGCGGCCGACCGTCGACTCGGCCGCGGTCTCGAAGACGTTCCGGTTCGGGTGGTAGATCTGCGAATTGAACAGGTCACTGCGCGGCTCGCCCCGATACGACCCGCCCCGGTACCCCGACGAGCCGCCGGTGGTCAGCACGGTGTCGTCCGGCAGCACCACAGTGGACAGGTAGCGGGCCGGTTTCGGCAGGTCCGGGCCGGGCGCGTACCGGGGGTTCGGCTCGTCCAGGTCGGCGATCCCGGTCCGGGCGGTCGAGTGCTCCGACTCGCCGACCCCGCCACCACCGAGGATCATCACCTTCTGGTCCTGGGCGGGCGGCAGCAGCACCGACGAACTGGTCTCGTTCATCCCGGCGTCGGCCAGGCCCGGTACCGGCTGGAAGGTGTTGCGCTCGACGTTCCACAGGCCCGGCGTACGACCCTCGGTGTCCGAGCCGTAGCCGGAGTTGGAGCCGGAGTAGAAGACCCGCCCGTCGGCCATCAGGTGCAGGCCCGGATAGGTGGGGAAGTAGCGCTTCAACTCCGGCGCGGCCACCCATCGCCGCTGCTCCGGCAGGTAGCGCTCGTTGCGTCCGGGCAGGATCCGACCGAACTGGTCCAGCCCGGAGACCGCGATCACGTCACCGCCGGTCAGGCCGATCAGGGTCGGGTACCAGCGGTGGTCGCGCATGTTCCCGGTCCGGACGTAGCGTTCGGTCAGCGGGTCGAACTCGTACGAGGTGCGGTCCCCGCCGTACTCCTGCTTCTCCCGGGTGATCTTCTCGGCGATGCCGTAGAGGTTGCGTGCGTCGGGACCGGTCAGGCCCTCGATCGTGTACTGGGCGGGGTCGCCGACCACCGGCCGATCGCCCTTCGCCTCCGCGTCGGCCCACACCTCGGCCTCGCCGGCGTGCACCATGACCTGCCCGTTGTGGGCGACCTTGCGCGCGGCCGGGACGGTCACCTTCGACCTGGTCCGGTACGCCTCACCGGTCGCCGAGAGCAGGCGGGTGCCCTTCGGGAAGACCCGCGGGCCGCCGTCCGGTGACTCGTTCTTGAACTTCATCACCCCGGCCGCGTGCTCGACGTCGGCTTCCAGCACCTCGTACGACTTGGTGCCCCCGGCCACCAGCAGATTGCCGTCCGGCAGGAAGGTGTGCCCCGCGCAGAACACGTCGGTCGGCGTCGGGACGTCGGTGAACTCGTCGTCGCGGGGGTCGTACAGCACGGTCCGGAACGACTTCGCCTCGAACGCGTCCTTGTTGTTGCCGCTACCCGCGATGATCAGCACCTTGCCGGTGTGCAGCAGCGCCGCGTGGATGGCGTTGACCTTGAAGCCGCGGGGCACCGGCAGGCGGGCCCAGTGGCCGTAACGCTCCTTGTAGGACTGACGATTGATCTGGTACGCGTGCAGCGCCTCACCCGCCACCGCCACCATCGGCCGGTTCGCGACGGCCAGTACGGCCAGCACCACGAGCGTGACCAGACCGCTCACCAGACGGCGGGCGAGAGAGGGCCGCGAACGGGGCTTCATACAGCGGTTTCCTTCCTGGAACGGAACAGCCACAGGGCGGCCGGGGTGAGACAGATCGCGAGATTGAGGGCGGGCCAGGCGTACATCGCCGGGTCGACGTGGTCGACGAACGGCGAGAAGATCAGCAGCGCCGCGTAGAGGGCGGCCCACCGCAGGCCCGGTGCGAAGGTGGCCAGCCGGTCCGGGCTGGTCGAGTCGCCCTTCGGGGTGACCACGAAACCCGACTTCCGGCGCAGCACCGCGGACAGGAACGACGACACGTAGACCGGCGTGCACAGGGTCGAGGCGAGCATCCCGGCCAGCCCCGACGACCCGGACTTCTCGTGTGGGCTGACGTTGTGTCGCCGGTTGAACAGGTAGAGACCGACCTGGAATAGCGCGGCGTCCACATAGAGCATCAACCAGACCTCACCCGGCACCTGTACGCCCTTCGCGCCCAGCAACAGGAAGCCGGCCGCGTTCAGGGCGCCGAGCAGCCATGCCACCGCGGTCAGCGGGTAGTACGACATGAGCAGGCCGTACTGCAGCGCGCGAGCCGGGCCGAGTCGCAGCAGCAGCGCGGCGAACCGCCTGACCACCACCTCGTCGGTGCCTCGCGACCAGCGGTGCTGCTGGGTGAAGTAGTCGGTCCACGACGACGGGCCCTCACCGACGGCGAGCACGTCGGGCGTGTAGACCGAGGTCCAGCGCCGTCCGGTGGCCGGGTTACGGGTGGCGTGAATCTCCACGCTCGTCGCCATGTCCTCGGTGATCGAGTCCTGGAGACCGCCGATCTGCTCCAGTGCCGAGATCCGGACCGCGTTGTTGGTGCCGACCAGCATGGCGATGCCCCGCCGGTTCCCGGCCCGCTGCAACAGGGCGTGGAAGAGGTACTGCTGCGACTCGGCCCAGCGGGTCACCCGGTTGTCGTAGTTGCCGTAGATCTGCGGCCCGACCACGAACGCCACGTCCGGGTCCCGGAAGTAGCCGATCAGCCGTTCGCAGAAGTTCGGCGCCGGCACGTGGTCCGGGTCGACCGAGACGAACACGTCGTACGCGTTCCCGTGCGTGGTCAGCCAGGCGTTGTAGTTGCCGTGTTTGGTCCGCGTCTTGTAACGGCCCTTCGCGGTGTTGAAGTCGAGGTTCCCGTGCCTGGTGAAGTGGTGCACGCCGAGTCGCCGGCACATCAGCTTGACCACCGGATCGTCGCCCTCGTCGAGCAGCCACACGTCGAAGTGGCCGTCGTATCTGATCTGCTGCGCGGCCCGCAACGTCCGCTCCACCATCTCCACCGGCTCCTTGCCGGGCACGATCGTGGTCAGGAACGCGACCCGCAGCGAGGTGTCCGGGACGACCGGCTGCGGGTCACGTGCCCAGAGCGTCGCGAGACACAGCGTCACCACGTTGACCAGCCGGAACAGCTCGATCGCGGCGGTCGCCACGATCATGAAGCCGGTCGCCAGGTAGAGGGTGGTGTGCAGGTCGTGGTCGGGCATCTCGATCGAGGTGACCAGCCAGCCGAAGAACGTGCTCTCGAACGCGAAGGCGAACAGCGTGATGAGCAGCGTCCGGATCGGACGGCGGCGGGCCAGCCGGCGCATCCCCACCCGGTACGGCCCGTCCGGTGCCGGTTCGGCCGGTCCGGCCAGCACGCTGTACGCGCTGTAGGCGGACTGCCGCGGCAGGAGATGGGTGCTGTTCATCTCGTCGGCCGGCATCGGAGTCCGGCCGGTCGGTGGCCGTTGCGGCGGCACCTTCCCGGTCGTTATCGGGACGGAAGCAGGGATGATCTGCGTGGCCCCGGGATCATGCCGCACGTCTTGTCCTCCCCGATTCACGTGCACAACGTCCGGGGACTCTTCCACGGGAGCTTGGTCCACATGTCGGACATGCTGTGCGATAAGGCGCGGGGTGCGCGATCTGTCGGTGGGCCGGACTAAGCTGAGGGCACACCCCCGTCCACCACCTGGATCGGGGCTGTTCGTCGTGCCCTCGGGGGGTCACTCGTCATGCAACTGTCCGGTCTGGTTCCCGCCGCCCTGCGCGACCGTGGTCTCGCGCGCGCCCGCGACCTCGCGGCCAAAGGCTTCGTCGACTCGGACTCGCTCGACCTGACCGCGCCGGTCTCGTTGCGCCCGTTCGTGGTGGCCACCGTCGCCGGCCCGGCCGACCTCGGCGGCGCCCAGCGGCCGGTGCTGGCCGTCACCGCCACCTCGCGGGAGGCCGACGACCTGGCCGACGCGCTCGGCTGCCTGATCGACCCCGATCTGGTCGCCGTCTACCCCTCCTGGGAGACGCTGCCGCACGAGCGCCTGTCACCCCGCTCCGACACGGTCGGCCGCCGTCTGGCCGTGCTGCGCCGGCTCGCCCACCCCGGCGACGCGCCGCTGCGGGTGGTCGTCGCACCGGTCCGGTCGCTGCTGCAGCCACAGCTCAAGGGCCTCGGCGACCTGGAGCCGGTGGAGCTCGTCACCGGCCGTGAGGTGGAGCTGGAGGAGGTCGCGCGACGGCTCTCCGACATGGCGTACGCGCGGGTCGACCTGGTCACCAAACGCGGCGAGTTCGCGGTCCGCGGCGGCATCCTGGACGTGTTCCCACCCACCGACGAGCACCCGTCCCGGGTCGAGTTCTGGGGCGACGAGGTCGAGGAGATCCGCACCTTCGCGGTCGCCGACCAGCGGACCATCGACCAGGTGCCGCGCCTGTGGGCGCCGCCCTGCCGTGAGCTGCTGCTCACCCCGTCCGTCCGGGCCAAGGCCGCCTCTCTTGCGGCCGAGCATCCGGAGCTCGCCGAGATCCTCGACAAACTGGCCGAGGGCATCCCGGTCGAGGGCATGGAGTCCCTGGCCCCGGCCCTGCTCAGCGGCACCGACAGCATGGAGCTGCTGGTCGACTGCATGCCGGCCGGGACACACGTCCTGCTCTGCGACCCGGAGCGGATCCGGACCCGGGCGCACGACCTCACCCGTACCTCGGATGAATTCCTCGAGGCGTCCTGGGCCGCGGCCGCCGTCGGCGGGCAGGCGCCGATCGACGTCGGCGCCGTGGCCTTCCGCACTCTGGCCGATGTCCGGGCGCACGCCGCGGTCCTGCACCAGCCGTGGTGGTCGATCTCACCCTTCGGGTTGGCCGAGACCCCCACGGAGGCGCTCCCCTGGGAGGACGCGCCGAGTGTCGAGGTGTCACCGGACCTCGGTGACGCCATCGCGCTGGCCGCGCAGCCCGTCCCGCTCTACCACGGCGACACCGGCCGCCTCGCCGGTGACCTGGCCGGATGGGCCGGTCAGGGCTGGGCCATCGCACTGGTCTTCGAGGGCAAGGGGACCGCGCAGCGCGCCGCCGAGCTGCTCCGCGACGCCGGTCTGGGCGTCACCGTGGTCGATTCGATCCCGGCCACCATCGAGGACGGGAGACTGCTCGTCACCTGCGGCGGCCTGAACCACGGGTTCGTCGACGAGGCGTCCCGGCTCGCGGTGATCACCGGCAACGACATCTCCGGCGGGCGCGGCGCGTCCACCAAGGACATGCGCAAGCTTCCGGCCCGGCGGCGCAACACGATCGACCCACTCGAGCTCAAGACCGGTGACTTCGTGGTGCACGAGCAGCACGGCATCGGCCGCTACATCGAGCTGGTGCAGCGCGTCGTCAACGGTGCCGAGCGGGAGTACCTGGTCATCGAGTACGCCGCGTCCAAGCGCGGCCAGCCCGGGGACCGGCTCTTCGTGCCCACCGACCAGCTCGACCAGCTGTCCCGCTACGTCGGCGGCGAGTCGCCCACCCTGCACAAGATGGGCGGCGCCGACTGGCAGAAGAGCAAGGCCCGCGCCAAGAAGGCGGTCAAGGAGATCGCCGCCCAGCTGATCCAGCTGTACGCGGCCCGTCAGGCCTCCTCGGGACACGCCTTCGGGCCGGACACGCCGTGGCAGCGTGAGCTGGAGGACGCGTTCCCGTACACCGAGACGCCGGACCAGATGGCCGCCATCATCGAGGTCAAACACGACATGGAGCTGCAGGTCCCGATGGACCGGCTGATCTGCGGCGACGTCGGTTACGGCAAGACCGAGATCGCGGTACGGGCGGCGTTCAAAGCCGTGCAGGACGGCAAGCAGGTGGCCGTGCTCGTGCCCACCACACTGCTCGCCCAGCAGCACTTCAACACGTTCACCGAGCGGATGAGCCAGTTCCCGGTGCAGATCAAGCAGCTGTCCCGGTTCCAGACGCCGAAGGAGACCACCCTCACCCTGGAGGGCGCCGCCAACGGCACCGTCGACATCATCATCGGCACCCACCGGCTGCTCGCCAAGTCGACCCGTTTCAAGAACCTCGGCCTGATCATCGTCGACGAGGAGCAGCGCTTCGGCGTCGAGCACAAGGAGCAGCTCAAGGCCCTGCGCGCATCGGTCGACGTGCTGACCATGTCGGCCACCCCGATCCCGCGGACCCTGGAGATGGCGATCACCGGCATCCGGGAGATGTCGACCATCGCCACCCCGCCGGAGGAGCGGCACCCGGTCCTCACCTACGTCGGCGCCTACGACGAGAAGCAGGTCGCCGCGGCCATCCACCGCGAGCTGCTCCGCGACGGGCAGGTCTTCTATCTGCACAACCGGGTCGAGTCGATCGACCGGGCCGCCCGCAAACTCCGTGAGCTGGTGCCCGAGGCCCGGGTCGCGGTGGCGCACGGCCAGATGAGCGAGGAACAGCTCGAGAAGGTGATGGTCGGCTTCTGGGAGAAGGAGTTCGACGTCCTGGTCTGCACCACGATCGTCGAGTCGGGCATCGACATCCCGAACGCCAACACCCTCATCCTGGAACGCGCCGACCTGCTCGGCCTGGCCCAGTTGCACCAGATCCGCGGCCGGGTCGGCCGGGGACGCGAGCGGGCGTACGCCTACTTCCTCTACCCCCGGGAGAAGCCGCTCACCGAGCACGCCCACGAGCGGCTGGCCACCATCGCCCAGCACACCGAGCTCGGCGCGGGCATGTACGTGGCGATGAAGGACCTGGAGATCCGCGGCGCCGGCAACCTGCTCGGCGGCGAGCAGTCCGGCCACATCGAGGGTGTCGGCTTCGACCTCTACGTGCGAATGGTCGGCGAGGCGGTCGCCCAGTTCAAGGGTGAGCGCCAGGAGGAGGAGCCGGAGGTCAAGATCGACCTGCCGATCGACGCGCACCTGCC
Source organism: Actinoplanes sichuanensis (assembly GCF_033097365.1). NCBI lineage: Bacteria > Bacillati > Actinomycetota > Actinomycetes > Micromonosporales > Micromonosporaceae > Actinoplanes > Actinoplanes sichuanensis. The sequence continues at coordinate 8,683,125 of NZ_AP028461.1, read as the reverse complement.
CACCGAGTACATCTCGGTCGAGCGCCTCCGACTGGAGATGTACCGCAAGCTCGCCGAAGCCCGCGACGACGCCCGCCTCGACGAGGTCGTCGGCGAGATGAAGGACCGGTACGGCGAACCGCCGGCCCCGGTCGTCAACCTGATCGCGGTCGCCCGGTTCCGGCAACTGGCCCGCACCTACGGCCTCACCGACGTCTCCATGCAGGGTAAACACATCAGGTTCTCGCCGCTGGCGCTGCCCGACTCCAAGCAGCTGCGACTCAAGCGCTACCACCCGGACTCGGTCTACAAGACCGGCACCGACCAGGTCAGCGTGCCCCGACCCAGCACCCGCCGGATCGGGGGCGAACTCCTGCGCGACCAGGACCTGCTCCAGTGGTGCGGGCAGCTGCTCAAGGACGTCCTCGGCGAGCCGGTGAAGACCGGCGCGGGCCGGGCGACGTAAATCACAGTGCGCGTGAGAGAGTGTTGACCATGCTGCATGCCCGCCGACTCGCCTCCGCTGTTGTCGTCGCGTCTCTCGCCCTGGCCGGCGTGTCCGGCTGCCGCTCGGAGCCATCCGTGGCCGCCTATATGGGAAGCGCCGGTGACATCTCCGAGAAGGAGGTCGACGAGGTCTGGACCGAGGCCTATGACGCACTGACCGCGCAGGCGAAAGCCGAGGCGTCGGCGGCCGAGCGGGCACAGCGGGAGACCGAGGCCACGCGCAAGGCGGCCGGCGAGGAGATCACCCCGGCGCCGACCGTCACCGCGGAGCGGGCCCAGGTGCCGTTCACCCGGACCGACGTCCTCCAAGCGCTGGTCGGGCAGGAGATCTACGGCCGGCTCGCCACCAAGCACTCGGTCCAACTACCCGCCGATGTGCCGTACGCGGAGTTCGCCGCCCAGCGCAAGCTGCCCGCCGACTCCACCTTCGCGAAGCTCTACATCGACAACTACTACCTGCGCGGTCTGCTCACCCAGTCGCTGGTCTCCACCGGCGCCGCACCGGCCGACGAGGACATGCGCTTCGTCTACGACCAGCTCGCCGCCAACGGCGGGGTTCAGCCCGGTCAGGACTACGCCGCCTGGAAAGCCGCCCAGGGCGAGCAGAACCTGCAGGCCGTCGCCGCCGCGGCGAAACTCCGCGAAGAGGTCGAGGCGACCGCCGACGAGCTGCACGTCAAACTCAACCCGCGGTACGCGTTCGACCTGACCGTGCTCGGGATCGAGGCCGAGGCCGGCCCGCTCGACCTGCTCACCGCCGACTTCGACGACCAGTGGGCGGTCCCGGTGGACGACAAGTCTTGAGTACCCGGATCGTTCTGCTGGTCACCTCGCCCCGGCTGCCGGCCGGCCTGCTGACCGCCGAGGCGTGGGATGCCGTCCGGGCGTACCCGGTCTACGCCGCCGCGGACAGCGCCCAGGCCGACGCCCTGCGGGTCACGGGTGTGCCGGTCACCGTCCTCGACACCGACGCACAGGGGCTGCTGGACGCGGTCGCCGGGCAGCCGGCCGCCGTCTGGCTCGCCGGGCCCGACGGCGACCAGGCCTTCGCCCGGCAGCTCGGCCTACGTCTGGCCCGTGAGCCCGGTCTGGCCGAGATCGAGCTGATGTACGGCTCCTGGGACCCGCCCGGCGCCCGGCTCCTCGACGCCGTCACCGTGATGGACCGGCTCGTCTCACCCGGCGGCGACCCGTGGAAACGCGAGCAGGACCACGCCTCGCTCGCCACCTATCTGCTCGAGGAGAGCTACGAGGCGTACGACGCGATCAACTCCGGGGATCTGCAGGCCCTGCGTGAGGAACTCGGCGACGTGCTCCTCCAGGTCGTGCTGCACGCCCGCCTCGCCGAAGAGCACGAGGAGGGCGACCGGTGGACCATCGACGACGTCGCCGGCGGCCTGGTCGAGAAGATGATCCGCCGCAACCCGCACGTGTTCGCCGGTGAGCAGGTCGCCGACATCGAGGAGATCACCGCCAACTGGGAGCGGATCAAGCGCGAGGAGAAGGCCCGTGACTCGGTCCTCGACGGGATCGCGCTCAGTCAGCCGGCCCTGGCCCTGGCCGCGAAGATCCTGCACCGGGTCGAGCGGGGCGGACTGTCCGTGCCACTGCCCGCCGCCGACGACCTCGGTGGCCTGCTGCTGGGAGCGGTCGCCGAGGCCCGGGCCGCCGGCCTGGACGCCGAGGCCGCGCTGCGGGCGGCCACCCTCACCTACGCCGAAGCGGTCCGCGCCGCCGAGCGTCACCGCTAGATCCGGCTGGTTCCCAAGGCCGTCTCCGACGCCTGAGACAGCCCGGACGACCAGCCGTTGATCGGGGCCGCCCGGCGCCGCGAAAATGTCAGTCCTCACGAGTAGGTTTCACGGCATGCCGGAGTTCGTACCGCTTGCCGAGCGCATCGTCGACGCCCTCCTGGAGAGCGACCCCGCCACCGCCTCCTACTCGGGTGACCACCGCTTCGACGACCGCCTGCCCGACCACTCCGCCGCCGGTGTGTCCGGTCGTGTCGCGATGCTGCGCGACGCCGGTGACGCGCTCAGCGGCGTCGACCCCGATGGTCTCGACCCGGAGGATCAGATCGACCACGCGATCCTGGCCGCCCGGGTGGAGCGTGCGCTGTTCGAGTTGACCGAGATCCGCGAGCACGAGTGGAACCCGCTGGAGCACAACCCGGGTCCGCTACTGCACGGGCTGATCGCCCGTCCGTTCGCGCCCCTCGACGAGCGCCTCACCAGCCTGGCCGGTCGGCTCGGCGCGATTCCGGACGCACTGGCCACCGCCCGCGCCGTGCTGAGCGATGTGCCCCGCGTCCACACCGAGACCGCGATCGGCCAGTTCGCCGGCACCGCCCGGCTGATCCGCGACGAGGTGCCTCGCCTGCTGGCACAGGCGCCCGGCCGGCGAGCCGACGTGGAGCCGGTCGCCGCCGCGGCACAGGCGGCGTTCACCGAGTTCGACGGCTGGCTGCGGGCCCGGCTGGAGGGCGACGATCCGGGCCGTGATCCGCGGCTCGGCCGCCGCCTGTGGGAGGCGCGGCTCTGGCACACCCTCGACACCGAGCTGCCCGCCGCCGAGATCCTCGCCCGCGCGTGGGCCAACCTCGACCGGGTCAGCGAGGCGCTGCGGGCCGCCGCGGCCGAGCTGACCGGTGGTCCGGCCACCGACGAGACGGTCCGCCGCGCCCTCGACGCCATCGCCGAGAAACACCCCGACGACACCACCATCGTCGGCCTGGCCCAGGTCACGATGGCCGAGGCCACCGAGTTCGTCCAGCGGCACGACATCCTCTCGCTGGTCGACGATCCGTGCGTCATCGAGGAGATGCCGGAGTTCGCCCGGGGTGTCGCCGTCGCCTACTGTGACCCGCCCGGCCCGCTCGAAACCGCCGACGTGCCCACCTTCTACTGCATCGCGCCGGCCCCCGCCGACTGGCCGGCCGAGCGGATCGCCAGCTTCTACCGTGAGTACAACGACGAGATGCTGCGCAACCTCACCGTCCACGAGGCGATGCCCGGCCACTTCCTGCAGATCGCCCACTCCCGGCGATTCCGGGCCGTCACCCGGGTGCGTTCGCTCGGCTGGTCCGGCCCGTTCGTCGAGGGCTGGGCCGTCTACGCCGAGGAGTTGATGGCCGGCCTCGGTTTCGGTGGCCTGCCGGTCCGGGTGCAGCAGCTCAAGATGCAGCTCCGGATGAGCCTCAACGCGATCATCGACCAGCTCACCCACTGCGAGGACCTGCCCGAGTCCGAGGCGATGGCCCTGATGACCGGGCGAGGCTTCCAGGAGGAGGGTGAGGCGGCCGGCAAGTGGCGGCGCGCCCTGCTCACGTCCACCCAGCTCTCGACGTATTTCGTCGGTTACACCGAGGTCGCGGCGATCGCGGCGGCCCGCCCGTTCGGCGCCACCCCGAAGGCGTGGCACGACGCGATGCTGGCCCACGGTTCCCCGCCGCCCCGCCACCTGCGAACCTTGCTGGGCGTCTGACTCACCACACCACGTCTCACCACGCGGCCCGAGGCATCCGGACAGGTGCCACGTTGCGGTTCGTCCCGCGCCGCTGATCGGCGCGTCGGGCGGCGTTCCTGGTTGTGCCGCGTTGCGGTTCGCCCCGCGCGGCGTGCCTGGTTGTGCCGCGTTGCGGTTCGCCCCGCGCCGCGGGTCACGACGCGGAGTGGGGTCAGGTGGGGCGGCGGTCGTTCAGGTGGGCGTTCGGCGGGAGGGTGAAGTCGGACTCCTCGGTGTCGGCGCGATAGTCGGTCAGCAGCATCTCGACCGGGGTGCCGTCGACGGTTCCGGTGAAGGCGGCGACGGTGCCCTCGACCGTCACGCACACCTCGTAACCGGTGCTGCCGTCGAACTTCAGGCAGGACGCATATCGGCCGGCGATCGTGGTCTCCCGGGGCACCACCTCCACACCCGGGTCGATCGCGGCGACCTCCAGCATGTCGAGGATCTCGCCCGGGGTGATCAAGCCGGTCGAGGCCGGGATCGTGTCGTCGGCGCCCGGTGACGTGGCGGTGCAGACGGCCTTCTCATCGGCGCCGTCGCACCGGGTGACGGCGTCCGGGGTGCTGATCAGGCTTCCGGACGGCCAGCTGTAGGCGATGCGGGACGGTGCCTGCGAGCGGACCACCCGGGCGGTGGCCCCACCGGCCAGCCGATACGTGGTGGTCCAGGTCAGCGCATCGGCGGCGGCGACCCGATCGGCGGCCTCGGAGACCAGTGCCTCATCGGCGATGCCGGCCGCGCTCGCCTGGTCGAGACCGGTACAGGCGGTCGTTGTGGCCATGGCCGTGACGAGGAGGGCGGCGATCCGGATCGCGCCCGCTCGCCTGGCATGTCCGATGAACCGGATAAAACGGATGAGGCGGTGCGACGAGAGGCAGGGATGAGCGGACGGTGGAGGGCGGCCTGGGAGGTGGGGGTGGCCGGCGGGTATGCGGCGCGGGGTGGCGGGCACGGAGACCACCCTGACGTACCCGCGCAACCCCGCGCAATCGAGTATCCGGCGACCGGCGTCGATGATTCGAGGGCTTTCGGCACCACAATTAACCGGCCGGAGGTCCTCCATTCACGGGGCTCTCCGGCCGTATTTCAATTCGAATTTCCGGATTTATCGAGCGGCCAGACCGGCGGCCTCCGCCATGGCCTCCTCGGCGAGGGCCGCGGCCGCTGCCGCTTCGCGTCGCGCCTGCAACTGGAGGCGCATCACGTACCGTCTGATGATCTTCGCCTGTCGCTCGTCCTGCTCGAAGATCGCGACCATCTCGGTGACCAGCGGGCCGCGGACCGGAACCTGCTGGCGGATCTGGGCCACCCGGTACGCGATGGCCGGGAACTGCACGACCTCGTCGCCCAGCTGAAGCCGGAGCAGCATCTCCTCGCCGGGCCGCAGATCGACGTCGCCGAAGTAGGCGCGCACCGAGCGTTCGCTGAGGTCGTGCACCCGCCCGACGCGCTGTGGCTCGTCGGCCCGGACCAGCAGGATGCTCTCGCCCCCGCCGCCGCGCACGAAGTTCCGCAGCTGTTCGATCTCCGGCTCGCCGAGCAGCGTGATGTCGATCCGGTTCTCGTCGGTCTTCCGCACCGTGCCCTGCTGGGTGTACCGGCCACGAGGGCCGGCCGGCCAGCGTAGGAGCACCAGGGTGCCGGCCTTGAGCCCGGCGTCGGCGAGCGGCAGGGACAGGGTCACGGTGGTCTCGGTGACCCGGACCACGCGGACTTCCGTGAGGGTCTCGGCCCCGTTGTCCAACTCGACACGCGACCCGTCTGGTGGAAACAGGCTACTGGTCATAGTGCTCATCGCTTCGGCAGGTACGCCGCAGGTTTGAGGCGATCCGGCGGGGGAGTTCACCGGCCGCGCGAACGCGTCATGGCCGGACTCGATACGCTCTGCGGTGTGGTCGGCCCGCAGGGTCGCGGACCGAAACTGTATTCGTACAAACGTTAGGGAGCGACACGACCAATGGCCACCATTGAAGCAATCGTCGCCCGCGAGATCCTCGATTCCCGGGGCAACCCGACCGTTGAGGTCGAGGTCGGCCTGGACGACGGCTCGGTCGGCCGCGCGGCGGTGCCGTCCGGCGCCTCCACCGGCGCCTTCGAGGCGCTCGAGCTTCGCGACGGCGACAAGGGCCGCTACCTCGGTAAGGGTGTCGAGAAGGCGGTCGCCAACATCGAGGAGCAGATCGTCGAGGAACTCGTCGGTTACGAGGCCTCCGACCAGCGCCTGATCGACCAGAAGATGATCGACATCGACGGCACGGACACCAAGTCCTCGCTGGGCGCCAACGCCATCCTCGGTGTCTCGCTCGCGGTGGCCAAGGCCGCGGCCGCCTCCGCCGAGCTGCCGCTGTTCCGCTACCTCGGTGGGCCGAACGCGGCTCTGCTGCCGGTCCCGATGATGAACATCCTCAACGGTGGCGCGCACGCCGACTCGAACGTCGACGTGCAGGAGTTCATGATCGCCCCGATCGGTGCGCCGACCTTCCGCGAGGCTGTCCGCAGCGGCGCCGAGGTCTACCACGCGCTCAAGTCGGTGCTGAAGAAGAAGGGCCTGTCCACCGGCCTCGGCGACGAGGGCGGCTTCGCGCCGAGCCTGTCGGCGAACGTCGCGGCCCTGGAGCTGATCGCCGAGGCCGTCCAGGCCGCCGGGTACACCCTGGGCAGCGACATCGTCCTGGCCATGGACGTCGCGGCGACCGAGTTCCACAAGGACGGGGCGTACGTCTTCGAGGGCACCCCGAAGTCGACCGACGAGATGATCGCGTACTACGCGAAGCTGGTCGCCGACTTCCCGATCGTCTCCATCGAGGACCCGCTGGGCGAGGACGACTGGGCCGGCTGGACCGCGCTGACCGCCGAGCTCGGTGACAAGATCCAGATCGTCGGCGACGACCTGTTCGTCACCAACCCGCAGCGCCTGGCCCGTGGCATCGCCGAGAAGTCGGCGAACGCGCTGCTGGTCAAGGTGAACCAGATCGGTTCGCTCACCGAGACGCTGGACGCCGTGGACCTGGCCCACCGGGCCGGCTTCAAGACGATGATGTCGCACCGGTCCGGTGAGACCGAGGACGTCACCATCGCCGACCTGGCCGTCGCGGTCGGCTCCGGCCAGATCAAGACCGGCGCCCCGGCCCGGTCCGACCGGGTCGCGAAGTACAACCAGCTCCTGCGTATCGAGGAGCAGCTGGAGAGCGCCGCCCGGTACGCCGGTGCGGGCGCGTTCCCGCGTTACCGCGTCGGCTGACCGTCCGGCGAGGATCATCGAGTTTGTGACACCCGTCCCCGGAGGCATAGGTTTCCGGGGACGGGTGACATGACTCAGGGCTGACGGGAGGGCGGAGATGGCGGAACGCCGCACACCGAGTGGCCAGGGCCCGACCCGTCGCCGCACCGGAGCGGGTGGCCGACCCGCCCCGTCCCACACCAGAAACACCGGCCCGATCCGGGTGCCGTCGGCCCGGCGTACACCCGGGGGGTCCTCGGGCGGCGCAGCCGCTCAGCGCACCGACGCTCCCCGCCCACGCGCGTTGACCGGCCGGGCCACCGTCCTCATCGCGCTCGTCGTCGTTCTCGCTCTCGCCTACACGTACCCCCTCCGGGTGTATCTGGAGCAGGAGTCGCAGATCGCCGAGATGGAGGCGGCGGTGGCCGCGAAACGGGCTCAGATCGCCGCCTCCGAGAAGCAGTTGGCGAAGTGGAAAGACCCGGAGTATCTGCGCATTCAGGCTCTGGAGCGGTTCTCCTATGTGCGTCCCGGTGAGACACCGCTGCTCGTCGTGCCGAACGAGGGTGACGAGGCCGCCGCCGCTGAGCAGACCCCGGCGGCCGCCCCCGACAAGTGGTACGACACGCTGTGGAGCAGTGTTCAAGCGGCCAACGCCGAGCCCGACCACGCGAAAACCCAGGACTGATCCGGACTGATGGACGAACCCACACCCGCCGACCTCGACATCGTGGCGGCCCAGCTCGGCCGTCGCCCCCGCGGCACCCGGGCGATCGCGCACCGCTGCCCGTGCGGCAACCCCGACGTGGTGGAGACCTCCCCGCGTCTGGACGACGGCACGCCGTTCCCCACCATGTACTACCTGACCTGCCCGCATGCGACCGCGGCGTGCAGCCGGCTGGAGTCGGCCGGCGTCATGCGCGACATGCAGGAGCGGCTCAGCACCGATCCCGAGCTGGCCAAGAAGTATGCGGCCGCGCATGAGGACTATCTGGACCGGCGCACCGCGATCGAGGACGTGCCGGAGATCAAGAACGTCTCGGCCGGTGGCATGCCGGACCGGGTGAAGTGCCTGCACGTCCATCTCGGGCACGCGCTGGCGGCCGGGCGGGGCGTCAATCCGTTCGGTGACGAGGTGCGTGACGCGATCGAGCCGTACTGGGCCGGCGGCCCGTGCGTGCGACTGACGGACGGCGAGTGAACGTCAGGCGGGCGCGGACCGGGGACGTCCGGGCGATCCGGTCCCTGGTGGACACCTATACGACCGATCGCCGGCTGCTCAGCAAGGCCACCGTCACGCTTTATGAGCAGGTCCAGGAGTTCTGGGTGGCGGAGGCGGCGGACGGGCGGGTGGCCGGCTGCGGCGCGCTGCACGTGATGTGGGAGGACCTGGCCGAGATCCGTACGGTCGCGGTCGACCCCACGCTGCGCGGTCAGAAGATCGGCCACCGGATCGTGTCGGCGCTCCTCGATCAGGCCCGTGAGCTCGGGGTGCGCCGAGTGTTCTGCCTCACTTTCGAGACCCGGTTCTTCGGGTCGTTCGGGTTCACCGAGATCGACGGGGCGGCCGTGCCGCACGGTGTCTACGAGCAGCTGCTGCGCTCCTACGACGAGGGTGTCGCCGAATTCCTCGACCTGGAACGGGTCAAGCCGAACACGCTGGGGAACACGAGAATGCTTCTGCACCTATGAGCGTCCGGGTGGCCGCCATCGACTGCGGTACCAACGCGATTCGTCTGCTGATCGCCGACGTGGCTGGGGACAAGCTGGCCGACGTCGCCCGGCGGATGGAGATCGTGCGGCTGGGGGAGGGCGTGGACCGTACCGGCATGCTCGCCCCGGCCGCGATCGAGCGCACCCGCCAGGCCCTGCTGGGTTACGCCGCGGAGATCGCCGAGCTGGGTGTCACCCGAGTGCGGATGTGCGCCACCTCGGCCAGCCGGGACGCGTCGAACGCGCAGGAATTCCGGGACATGGTCCGCGGTGTGCTCGGCGTCGACCCCGAGGTGATCACCGGCGAGCAGGAGGCCGAGCTGTCCTTCCTGGGCGCGGTGAACGGTCTGGACGCTGAAGGCCCCTACCTGGTCTACGACCTGGGCGGCGGTTCGACCGAGTTCGTCACCGGCACCACGGGCGTGGAGAAGTCGATCTCGATGGACATCGGCTGCGTCCGGATGACCGAGCGGCACCTGCACAGTGATCCGCCGACCGCGGCGGAGCTGGCGGCGGCCGAGGCGGACATCGTGGCGGCCGTCGACACGGCCTTGGCGGCCGTGTCCGGAAGATCGGCGAGGACGTTGGTCGGCCTGGCCGGGACGGTCACCACGGTCGCCGCTCTGGCTCACGACCTCGAGGTGTACGACTCCACGCGCATCCACCACAGCCGGATCGACGCCCCGACAGTGGCCCGGGTGACCGACGAACTCCTGGCCATGACCGTCGCCGAGCGGCTGGCCGAGCCGGTGATGCACCCCGGCCGGGCCGACGTGATCGGCGCCGGCGCCCTGATCATGAAGGTGATCCAGGAGCGCTCCGGCCACGACTTCGTGATCGCCTCGGAGCACGACATCCTCGACGGCATCGCCTTCGGCCTGGCCGTCTGATCTTCCTTTGCAAGGGGACCGGTACCGCGCTGTTGACGGTACTTCGGATTGCGCAGTAGTGTGCTCCGCGTGGATGCGACGCAACTACTCAAAGGGGTGCTCGACCTGGCCGTCCTGGCGGTGCTGCGCGACGAGGACGGTTACGGCTACGACATCCTGCGCCGCCTGCGCGCGGCCGGCCTGGAGGAGGTCGGTGACGCCTCGGTCTACGGCACGTTGCGCCGACTCTTCAACAACGGCCTGCTGAACAGCTATGTGGTGCCCAGCGACGAGGGTCCGCACCGGAAGTATTACGCACTCAACGAGGCCGGCCGCGCCGAGCTGCAGAGCTCGGGCAAGGTGTGGCACGGCTTCGCGTCGATCATGGAAGATCTGCTTCGCGAGCGGGGGAAGGCGTGAACCTCACGGCACAGGACGAGATCGCCGTCTACGTCGAGGGTGTCCGGGAGGCGCTCGCCGGTCTGCCGGCCGCGACCCGTGACGAGTTGCTCGAAGACCTGCCGGAGCACCTGGCCGAGGTGCTGGCCGAGGGCGGCGGATCGTTGTATGAGCGGCTCGGCCCACCCGCCGCCTACGCGGCCGAGCTGAGCGCGAGCGCCGGTTTCACCGCCACCGCACAGCCGGAGGGGGAGCGGTCGCGGATCGCCGAGACCGCCGCCCGCCATCGAGCCCGGATCGATCGGGCGCTGCGCCGGTTCGACGAGCGGGTCGGCCCGGTGCTCGGCTATCCGCGGGCCAGCGAGTTCCTGGTGCTGCTACAGCCTGCCTGGTGGGTGCTGCGGGGTTATCTGGCCGCCATGGCGGTCGCGTTCATGCTGCACGATCACGGCACCCCGCTGGGCCTGCTGCCCCGGCCCGGTGGCGACGATCTGGCCGCGGTCCTGCTGCTCGGCCTCGGCCTGCTCGGCTCGATCTGGTTGGGGCGCCGGGAGCGACCGGCCGGTTCCTGGTCGCGGCGTCTCCAGCGGCTCGGCACCGGCTTCCTGGTGATCTTCGCGGTGATCGGGTTCTTCGAGGTCGACTCGGCGGCGCAGCGTGACTATTACTACAACGTCGGCTACACCGACGAGCGCCCCGACCCGACGAGCAACATCCGTGACGTCTTCGTCTACGACGCCGACGGCAAGCTGATGGTGGGTGTCCAGCTCTACGACCAGGATGGTCAGCCGATCCATCTGGGGGAGCCGTCGTGCTACGACTCCTATGGCGACCCGATCCCGATCGCCAACCCGGGATATCCGTATTGTCCGGGTCAGGCGCCGTTCCAGGCGGGCGAGCCATCGTTGTCCACAGCTCCATCCACAGGCCCGTCGGCTGGCTCGCCGTCACCGAGTCCCAGCAGGTGACGCCGTCGATGGTTGCGGCTCGGCCACGGTGATGAATCAGGCTGCAAAGGGGATCGCGCGCGAGCGATGGCTGTCGCTATCCTCGCGTGCCGGCCGATGCCGGCCGTACCCCTTGAAAGGAAAGCCCGATGACAGACCCGGTCGTGCCGCCCTCATCCGGTGGCCAGTTCCCGCCGCCGAACGCGGGATCCCAGGGTTACCCGCCTCCGAACGCCGGTGGCCAGTTCCCGCCGCCGAACGCGGGCGCTCCGGGCTTCCCGCCGCCCGCGGGGGCTCCGGGCTTCCCGCCGCCTGCAGGGGCTCCGGGCTTCCCTCCGCCGAACGCGGGAGCCCCCGGCTTCCCGCCGCCGCCCTTCCCGGGCACCGAGGGCAAGAAGAAGAGCAAGCTCGGCCGCAAGATCCTCGGCATCGTGGGCGCCATCATCGTCGCTGTGATCTTCATCTTCATCAAGGTCGGGATCCGCGACGTCCTCACCGAGGACCCGACCAAGGACGCCAAGGCCGGTAGCTGCCTCGGTGTGTCGCAGGAGGTCAAGGAGACCACCACCCAGGTCGACGCCGAGATCGTCGACTGCTCGTCGGCCGACGCGAAGTACACCGTGCTCGGCCGGGTCGAGGGCATCAAGGACGAGAACAGCCCCGCCTGCGACGACATCATCAACAACGGCCTCAAGGAGGGCGAGGCGGGTGCCGTCATCGCCTCCCAGGAGGGCGCCGGTTACCTGCTCTGCCTGAAGGTCAACTGACCGGCACGACGAGTTCCGGTCCGGGTCGGTCACGGGCATCCGATGGGGTGCCCGCGGCCGACCCGGTTGCGTTCCGTCGGGCGCCGGGATGCTGTGCTGGACGCGTGCTTCCGTCCGGCGCCTCCGCGCGTACCCCCGCCATGGTCGTCGCCCAGGCGGCCGAGGCGGCCTCGCTGACCGCGCTCGACGCCCATGTCGCGGACTGTTTCGCCTGCCCCCGCCTGGTCGCCTGGCGCACCGACGTCGCGGTGACCAAGCGGGCGTCGTTCCGCGACCAGGAATATTGGGGCCGCCCGGTCCCCGGGTTCGGCCCGGCCGACGCCGAGATCGCGATCCTCGGTCTGGCGCCCGCCGCGCACGGCGGCAACCGCACCGGTCGCATCTTCACCGGCGACCGTTCCGGCGACGTGCTCTTCGCCGCCCTGCACCGGGCCAGCCTGGCCAACCAGCCGACGAGCGTCGCCGCCGACGACGGCCTGGAGTTGCGGCACACCCGGATCTTCGCCGCGGTCCGCTGCGCCCCGCCGGACAACAAACCGCTGCCCGAGGAACGCGACACGTGCGCCCCGTGGGTCCGGCGCGAGTTGGAGCTGATCCGGCCGACCCTGCGGGTGGTGGTCGCGCTCGGCGCGTTCGCCTGGGCCGCGTGGTGGCCGGCGATGATCGCGGCCTACGGTGTCCGCCCGCCCGTGCCACGCCCGAAATTCGGGCACGGTGCCCTGGTCAGCGTGCCCGGCGCGCCGGTTCTGCTGGGCAGTTTCCATGTCAGCCAGCAGAACACTTTCACCGGCCGGCTCACCCCCGCCATGCTCGACGACGTGTTCGGCCGTGCGAAGGATCTGGCGGGCCTGGCATGATGCGAGCGCCGACAATCCCCGAGCCACGGATCTGAGCCGTTATGGACTTCGCCGCACTGCGCCGATGGTGGCCACTCGCCGCTGTCCTCGGACTGCTCTTCGTGACCTCGCTCGCCGCGACCAGATCCGCCCCGCAGCTCGACCAACTGGAGCCGGATGCGACGCCCACCCGGCCGCCACTGCTGCCGCCCGAGCCGTCGGCGCGGCCGAGTTTCCAGGAGAGCATCCCGGAGCCGGCCCGGGTCCTGCCCGAGTGGGTGGGCACTGCCACACTCGTCGTGCTGATCATCGGGGCAGTGCTGATGGTGGTCGGCCTGACCTGGGCGCTGGTTCGTGACCATCTGCGCCGCCGACCGGCCCGCTCCGGCAAGCACCAGCCGCGCCGGGCCCGGCAGACCGCCGATGACCTGGTCGCCGCCCTCGACGCCGGTCTGGAGGAGCTGTCCGACACCGACCGTGACCCGCGCCGGGCGGTGATCGCCTGCTGGGTTCGCCTGGAGGACGCCGCCGGGGCGGCCGGCACACCGCGGCACCCGGGCGACAGCCCCACCGACTACGTCGGACGGTTGCTCGCCGAGCAGCGGGTCGACGCCGGGGTGCTCGCCGCGCTGCTGGAGGTCTACCGCGAGGCGCGCTATGCCACGCACACCGTCGACGATCAGATGCGACAGCAGGCGCGGTCCGCCCTGGAGCGGCTGCGGGCCGACCTGGGCGCCGCCCGGAGCGGAGCGCCCGCATGAGCGACGGTGGCCTGGACGATCTCTTCGGCATCGCGGACACGCCGCGTACCGCCGAGGAGACCGAGAGTGTCGCCAAGCGACGCTCGATCGCGGTCACGCTGATCGGCAACGGGGTGGTGATCGGCCTCGCCGCCGTCGTGATCACCGCCGGGCTGCGCGCGCTGGACACCAGCATCTCGCTGTTGCTCCTGGTCAGTCTGCTGATCGGGCTGCGCATGGTGATCTACGCGGCCACCCTGGTCGCCCCGCCGCCGGCACCCCGACTCCGATCGCGGATCGGCGCCGGTACGCAGCCGACCGGTGACGCGCTCCGGGCCGCGGTCCGTCGCTGGGAGCAGAACCTGGACCGGGCCCACTCGGACCCGGATCTGTATGCGCGTAACGTTCTGCCGGTGCTCGCGGAACTGGCCGACGAACGATTGCGTCTGCGGCACGGCTTCACCAGGGCCGGTGACCCGCGCCGGGCCAGGGAACTCCTCGGTGACGACCTCTGGTCGGCGCTGTCCGAGCCGGGCCGCCGCGCGCTCAAAGCCCGCGACGTCGAGACTTACCTAGACGCCATGGAACGACTGTGAGAAAGGTGCGCCGGTGACGCAGGCTCTTCCCCCGTACGAGGTCGGGCGGCTGGCCGGGGCGGTTCTCGACTCGGTCGGCTCCGTCCTGGTGGGCAAGCGGGATTCGCTGGAGCTGGTGCTGGCCGGGATCCTGGCCGGCGGTCACGTGCTGTTGGAAGACATGCCCGGGCTGGGCAAGACACTGACCGCCCGTTCGTTCGCCCAGGCGCTCGGCCTGGACTTCCGCCGGCTCCAGTTCACCCCCGACCTGCTGCCCGCGGACGTCACCGGCTCGTTCCTCTACGACCAGCGCAAGGGCGACTTCGCCTTCCGGGCCGGCCCGGTGTTCACGAACATGCTGCTGGCCGACGAGATCAACCGGACACCGCCGAAGACCCAGTCCGCCCTGCTCGAGGCGATGCAGGAGAAGCAGGTCTCGGTCGAGGGCGTCACCTACCGGCTGGACCCGCCGTTCCACGTGATCGCGACAGCCAACCCGATCGAGTACGAGGGCACCTACCCGCTGCCCGAGGCCCAGCTCGACCGGTTCCTGCTCCGAGTGTCGTTCGGTTATCCGACGGCCGAGGAGGAGTGGACGGTGCTCCAGCGCCGGATGTCGCGCCGTCAGGAGGAGGCGACGCTCGCCCCGGTGGTGGACTCGCGGACGCTCCAGTTGATGCAGGCCGCGCTGGAGTCGGTGGCGGTCGAGGATTCGATCGGCCGGTACATCGTGGCCCTGGCCTCAGCGACGCGCGAGCACAGCGCGGTCCTCGTCGGCTCCTCACCCCGTGGCTCGCTCGCCCTGCTCCTGCTGGCCCGGGCCCGCGCCGTGATGGCCGGCCGTGACTACGTGGTGCCGGAAGACGTGAAGGACGTCGCGATCCCCGCCCTCGCACACCGGATAACGCTGCGGCCGGAGATGTGGCTGCGCCAGGTCAATCCGTCCTTCGTGGTCCAGGAGGTGCTCACCGCGGTGCCCGCCCCGGCCAGCGGGGCGCTCCCGACGTACGCCCGGCATGACTGATCTGCTGCGCCTCCGGCCGGCCGTGCCCGGAGCGGGCACGGCCGAGTCGTCGTCCGGCCCGGTCTGGGCGCCCACCCGGGCGCTCGGCCGGACGGTCCTGCTCACCGGCCTGCTCCTGCTGCTCGGCGTGGCTCTGGGCCGGGTCGACCTGGTGCTGCTCGCGGCGCCGTTCGCGATCGGCGCCGCGATCAACCTGCGCCGCACTCCGGTCTCCGCCCCCGAGATCACGATCAGCGCCGACGAGTCCCACCTGGTCGAGGGCGGTGAGGTGGAGGCCGGGCTGACCGTCGCCAACCCGGACTCGATCGACTACGACCTGGTCGTCGTCCGGACCCGGACGTCGCCGTGGCTGAAATTGGAACACTCCGACCGGCCGTTCGCGATCACCGTGAGCGCCGACGGCTGGGCCGCGATCGACCTGCCCGGCGAGGCCCTGCGTTGGGGCCGGCAGGACGTCGGCCCGGCCGCCGCCCGCGCCGCGGCCTGCGGCGGCCTGCTGGCCTGCCGACCGGTGGTCACCCCGGCGCGGGGGGTCCGGGTCTATCCGGTCACCGAGCCGTTCAAGGCGACGGAGGCGATGCCGGCCGCGGCCGGCCTGGTCGGGGCACATCGCTCCCGGCGACCGGGTGAGGGCGGAGAGCTCGCGGGGGTACGGCAGTTCGCGCCCGGCGATCGACTCCGACGCATCGACTGGCGCGTCTCACTACGGACCCGTGACCTGCATGTCGCCTCGACCCTGTCGGACCGGGACGCCGAGGTGCTGCTCCTGCTCGACGTGCTCGGTGAGATCGGTCTCTCCGGCGGGGTCCGAGGCGGCTCGTCGGTGCTGGACACCACGGTCCGGGCGGCGGCCGCGATCGCCGAGCACTACCTGCACCGGGGCGACCGGGTGTCGCTGCTGGAGTACGGCTCGACCGCCCGTCGGCTGCGCCCCGCCTCCGGCCGCCGGCAGTACCTGACGGTTCTGGAGTGGCTGCTCGACGTACGGCCCGAACCGGCCGGGACCGAGCAGTACGACAACATGATCAGCGCCCACCACGTCTCGTCCACGGCGCTGGTCGTGGTGCTCACCCCGCTCGTCGATCCGCGGGCCGCCGACATGCTCGCCCTACTCACCCAGTCCGGCCGGTATGTGGTGGCGGTCGACACGCTGCCCGCGGGGGCCAAGCCGCCGGTGCGCAATCAGTGGACACCCGCCGCCACCCGGCTGTGGCGGATGGAGCGGGAGAACGTGCTGGGCCGGCTGCGCGAGCACGGCGTACCGGTGGTCGCCTGGGCCGGCGCCGGCAGCCTGGACCTGGTGCTGCGGGACGTCGCCCGGCTGGCCTCGGCACCGAGGGGACGCTGACATGCTCAACGGGGTGAACCGCCGGATCGACCGGTGGCGGACGGCGGCCGGGCGGGCGACCGTGGTGCCGTTCACGGTTCGTCTCGGCATCGCGCTCACCGGTCTGCTCACCGTGGGCGTGTCCTGGCCGGCCGACCTGATGGCCGATCCGAAGTTCATGCTGCCCGCCCTGGCCGCGGTCTTCTGGCCGGTGGCGGCACCGCGGGGCCGGGGTGGCACGGCGGTGGCGCTGACCGCGATCGCCGGCTGGCTGATCGACACCGCCGGGTTCGGCTCCCCGGTCGAACTGTGGCGGGTGCTGGCGCTGGCGACACTGCTCTACCTGGGGCACACGCTCACCGCTCTGGCGGCCGTCCTGCCGTACGACGCGATCGTGAATTTCGACGTCCCGGCCCTGTGGCTGGGCCGTGCCCTGCTGGTCGTACTGCTCTCCGCGGTGGTCATCGTCCTGGCGCTGGGGCTGACCGCCGACCTGGGTGGAGAGGCGTTCCAGCTGGCCACACTCGTCGGACTTGTCGCTGCAACCACTGTGACAATGGTCCTAACCCGTATGGCCCGCCGCGAGTGAATTCTGAGTGTTTCGTCACTTGACTTAAGCCGTTGTGATCGTCACAGAACGGCGCATGAAAGGGGCCCCGCGCGCGACAATAGGGGCGTGAATCCGCCGCGCATAGTCGTCGTTGGAGCAGGTCACGTCGGGCTTTACGCCGCCCTCCGCCTGTCCAAGAAGCTGAACCGGAACCGGGCCGAGATCGTCGTCATTGACCCTGTTCCGCACATGACTTACCAGCCGTTCCTGCCTGAGGCAGCGGCCGGTAACATTTCGCCGCGACACGCTGTGGTGCCGCTGCGCCGGGAGCTGAAGAAGTGCCGCATCGTCTCCGGTGAGGTCACCAAGGTCGAGCACGCTCGCAAGACCGTCATGATCCAGCCGATCGACGGCCCGGCCTACGAGATGGAGTACGACCACATCATCGTGGCGCCCGGCTCGGTCTCGCGCACCCTGCCCATTCCCGGTCTCAGTGACCGGGGCATCGGCCTCAAGACCATCGGTGAGGCCATCTACCTGCGCAACCACATCCTCGACCGGCTGGACGTCGCCGCCGCGACCCCCGACGAGGACGTGCGCAAGGCCTCCCTCAACTTCGTGTTCGTCGGTGGCGGCTTCGCCGGTATCGAGGCGCTCGCCGAGATGCAGGACGTGGTCGCCGACGCGCTGAAGTACTACCCGGAGCTGGACCCGAAGGAGGTCCACTTCATCCTGGTCGAGGCCAGTAACCGGATCCTCCCCGAGGTCGGCCCGGAGATGGGCGCCTACACCGCCCGCCAGCTCGCCGGCCGTGGTGTCGACCTGCGCCTGAGCACCTTCCTGCAGTCCTGCGTCGACGGCCGGATCGTGCTCTCCGACGGTGACACGTTCCGCGCCGAGACCCTGGTCTGGACGGCCGGTGTGAAGCCGTCGCCGATGCTGGCCAACACCGACCTGCCGCTCGGCCCCAAAGGTCACGTCAACTGCCTGCCCACCCTCCAGGTCGCCGATCTGGAGACCAACGAGGTGTGGGAGGGCGCCTGGTCCGCCGGTGACTGCGCGCAGGTCCCCGACCTGACCAACCCGGGTGGCTACTGCTCGCCGAGCGCGCAGCACGCGGTCCGCCAGGCCAAGGTGCTCGCCGACAACATCGCCCAGGTGGTCCTCGGCGGTGCCCCCAAGGACTACCGCCACAAGCACGTCGGCGGCGTCGCGGGCCTCGGCATCAACAAGGGTGTGGCGCACGTCTACGGCATCAAGGTCAAGGGTTACCCGGCCTGGCTGATGCACCGCTTCTACCACGTCAGCCGGATCCCGTCGTTCAACCGCAAGGTGCGCGTGGTGGCCGACTGGGTGCTCGCGTTCGTGCTCAAGCGGGAGACCGTGGCCCTCGGCCAGCTGCACAGCCCGCGTGAGGAGTTCACCGAGGTGACCCCGCCGGTCGAGCTGCCCGCCGAGAAGAAGGTCGGCGCCGGAGCCCGCTGATCCGGCCAATGCCGTTTCCACTGCCTGGGCGGCACCAGCTACGGTGTTCGCAGGCCGCCCGGGTGGTGGAATGGCAGACACGGCCGCCTTAAAAGCGGCTGCCCAAAAGGCGTGCGGGTTCGAGACCCGCCCCGGGCACCATCGCCAGCGGTCGCGGCAGGTTCGCCGCGACCGTGATCGTTATCGCACGCGCTCTGAGCAGCACTAAAACCGAGTTTTTCAGCCTGCTCACAGCTTTCGGGTGCGGCGCGAACGGCCCTCACCGCTTACCCTTGAACACAGGCATCGCGCCTGTAACCTCAAGGGAGGCTGGAAACAGTGAAGACATCTAACCCGGTGCTCTCGCGCCTCGGCCAGGCGGCTGAGCGGGAGCGAGCGGCCGGGTACGGGCCATACGGGCCGGCCGCGCAGCCGGGTTACGGTCAGCCGGCATACGGCGATCCCTACCCCACGGCGACGGGCTACCCCGCTGCTCCTCCGGCCGTCCAGCCGATGACCATCGACGACGTCGTCGTCAAGACGGTCACGCTGCTCGGCATCACCGGCGCCACGGCGGTCGCCGCGTGGGCCCTCATCCCGGATGCGCTGGTCGGTCCGGCCTGGATCGGCGCCGCGCTGACCGGGCTCGTGCTCGGCCTGGTCATCTCGTTCATGCGGATTGCCAACCCGGCCCTCGTGCTCGCGTATGCGGTCGTCGAGGGTGTGTTCGTCGGCATGGTCAGCAAGTTCTTCGAGTCGCTGTATGACGGCATCGTCCTCCAGGCGGCCACAGCGACGTTCGGTGTCTTCTTCGTGATGGCGGCGCTCTACAAGGCGCGTGTCATCCGGGCGACGCCGAAGTTCGTGCGAGGCATGGTCGCGGTGATGGCGGGTCTCTTCGCCGTCATGCTGATCAACTTCGTGCTGGCGATGTTCGACATCAACACGGGTCTGCGTGACGGCAGCCCGCTGGCCATCGGTTTCAGCCTGGTCTGCATCGTGGTCGCCTCGTTGAGCTTCATCCTGAACTTCAACGAGATCGAGGAGGGCGTGCGGATGGGTCTGCCGGCGCGCTACTCGTGGACCGCGGCGTTCGGCATCCTGGTCGGCCTCGTCTGGCTCTACATCGAGATCCTCCGCCTGCTGAGCTACTTCCAAGGCGACGACTGACGGTTCGTCCGTCGTCACGAGCAACGCCCGGCCCGCCTCCCCGCGGACCGGGCGTTGCCCCGATCTCACGCGAATGCCCGCCCCGCGCTCCAGCGCGAGGCGGGCATTCGCCTTCCACACTTGCACGCCGTCCGCTGTTCCACCGCGCCGCCCGGGTCGTTCTTTCGCTGCGCCGGTCGGCTCGCGGCCGCGACAGCCCCGCCGGGTATCGTCGCCGGGTGCCCGACTTCGCCGCTGCCATCGAGCGCCTGCTGACCCAGATTCACCATTGGGACGAGCCGCGCTGGCGGGCGGCTTCGGCATCGGCGGGGCTGTCGCGCTCGAAGCTGGTCCAGAGCCTCGTCCAACAACTGGCCGACCTGGGTGCCGAGGCCGAGAAGCGCCCGGCCCGCCCGGTTCCGCACCTTCACGACCTGGTCCTCCGCGACCAACTGCGGGTCCTGGCCGACGACATCCTCGCCGCCGACCCCACCGACGACCTGCTCGAACGCGCCACGCAGGCGACAGACGACACCCGCACCTCTCTGGTACGGACCTGACCGCCCCGCCGAACCACCCCGTCCCGTCATCACGACGCGACGCCGACCCGGCGCGCCGGACCGAAACGCGGCCACCGGGCTGAATGCGACCCGCACCGTTAGATCAACGCCGGCTGGTTCTCAGAGTCTGCTGGGTGAAGGGCGTCGGCCGGAGAGCGGGCAGCTGGGGAGCGGGCGTCGGCTGGGGAGCGGGCGGCGCGGGCTCGGGGAGCGGGGGCGTCGGTTGGGGTGTGGGCCGGGGCATGGAGCGGGCTCGGCACGTGGTGCGACGTGCCGAGCCCGAGCAGAGGGTGGTGCGGTCAGCTGAGGCGTTCGAGGATCAGCGCCATGCCCTGCCCGCCACCGACGCACATGGTCTCCAGACCGATGCTCTTGTCGTGCCAGTCGAGCGAGTTCAGCAGGGTGCCGGTGATGCGGGCGCCGGTCATGCCGAACGGGTGGCCGACCGCGATGGCGCCACCGTTGACGTTGAGCTTCTCGATCGGGATGCCGAGGTCCTGGTAGGAGGGGATCACCTGGGCGGCGAACGCCTCGTTGATCTCGACCAGGTCCACGTCACCGATGCTCATGCCGGCCCGCTTGAGAGCCTGCTTCGACGCCTCGACCGGCCCGAGACCCATGATCTCCGGAGACAGCCCGGTGACACCGGTGGAGACGATCCGGGCGAGCGGGGTGATGCCGAGCTCGCGGGCCTTCGTGTCGCTCATGATGACGACCGCGGCCGCACCGTCGTTCAGCGGGCAGCAGTTGCCGGCGGTGACCCGGCCGTCCTCCCGGAAGACCGGCTTGAGCTGGGAGACCGCGTCGATGGTGACGCCGGCGCGGGGCCCGTCGTCCTTCGACACCACGGTGCCGTCGGGCAGGGTCACGGGGGTGATCTCCCGCTCCCAGAACCCGTTGGCGATCGCCTTCTCCGCGAGGTTCTGGCTGCGTACCCCGAATTCGTCCATCTCCGCGCGGGAGATGTTCTTGATCTGCGCCAGGTTTTCGGCGGTGTAGCCCATCCCGATGTAGATGTCCGGGGTCAGGCCGTCCTCGCGCGGGTCGTGCCAGGTGGTCTGGTTCTTGGCCGACGCGATGGTACGGGCCTGGGCGTTCGCGAAGGCGGGGTTGGTCCACGGCCCGCCGACGAGCTCCTGCGCGGCTGACGGCAGACCGTCCGAGCTGCCGCGGGCGAAACGGGACACGGTCTCGACACCGGCCGAGATGAAGATGTCACCCTCGCCGGCCTTGATGGCGTGGAAGGCCATCCGGGTGGTCTGGAGCGAGGACGAGCAGTACCGCGTGACGGTGGCGCCGGGCAGGCCGTCCAGGCCCAGCTTGGTGGCGATCACGCGGGCCATGTTGAAGCCCTGTTCGCCGCCGGGCAGACCGCAGCCGAGGTACAGGTCCTCGATGAGTGTGCGGTCGAGCTGCGGCACCTTGGTGAGGGCGGCGTCGACGATCGTGGTGGCGAGATCGTCGGGGCGCAGGTCCTTCAGCGAGCCCTTGTGGGCGCGGCCGATCGGGGAGCGGGCAGTGGCGACGATGACAGCTTCCGGCATGCGCCCAGTTTACTCATCGGTAACATGGTCGGAAGCGCGAATTTGTCACACGCCGTGAAAAAACCCGGCGGGCCGGCTTCCAGCACTGTCTCGGCGTCACCGGGACAGCACTGAGGGCCGGCCGGGGACCGTCAGACGCCGGTCATCGCGGCCTTGGCGACCGCCGGATAGAGGGCGTGCGCCCACACTCGATAGCCGTCGGCGGACGGGTGGAAGCCGTCGTAGCAGAGCGTCCCGGCGTCGGCCCGGAACACCGCGCCCGTCTCCGAGGCCAGATCGACCACCACACCACCGGCCTCGGCCACTGCCTTGGCCTGCGCTTTCGCCAGCCGCCGGCCGATCAGCCCGGCGATCTGCCGCAATGGTGGCGCCATCGACCGGGAGGCACCCAGGTCGGGGCAGGTGCCGACGACCACCTGGACACCCGCCGAGCGCAGCCGGCGAACGGCCTGCCCGAGGTGCCCGGCCGAGTCGTCCGCGGCCCGCCCGGAACCCGCGTCATACGACCCGATGAGGATGACCGCCACGTCCGGACGGTCCCCGAGCAGCGCCCGGGCCACCTGGGTGGCGAGGTCGGTGGACCGGGACCCGGCCACGCCGACGCTGGAGAGCAGCACGTGCCGCTGCCCGTTGCCCGGGGAGCCGTCGGCCAGCAGCCGCGCGAGCTGGCCACCGACCGTGTCGGACAGCCACTCCACACCGACCCCGACCGCCGCCGAGTCACCGAGCAGCACGAGGCGCAGCGGCGGAGCGCTCTGCGGGCCCATCGAGGTACGCAAGGCCAGCCCCATGGTGGGCTTGGCATACCTCCGGGCCTTCGCCGCGAGCATCTCGCCGGCGAGCAGGGCGACCCCGCCCACCACGCCGGCCAGCAGGCTCGTGGTCGCGGCCCTGGTCAGACGTTCCGGCAGCCCAGCCATGTCCCGCCTCCCTGCGTCAGCCGACCTGATGATCCTCTGAGGTATACCCTACGATCCCGTCGCTGGGATCACCGCTGGGAACGGGGGCCGCGGTCACTGGGCGCGAACTGAACCAGCGGTAGCGTCGCATCCGGGCCCACCGGCCGGCCGGGGCGACCTCGGTGCCCGGGGCGCGGACCGCCTCGTCGGCGGCCTCCGGCAGGGCGCGCACGTCCTCGGCCAGCGGTAGCGCCGCCCGGTCGTCCGTGCCGAGGACCGCCATCACGGTCGGCATCATGACGGATACGGCTCTCGCGTACCCCTCGACCGACGGGTGGAAACGATCCTCGCTGTACATCCGCGCCGGGTCGGCCTCGAACATCGGGCCGAGCAGGTTGCCGATCGACACCGTCCGCCCGCCGGCCTCGACCACGGCGATGGTCTGTGCGGCGGCCAGCTGACGGCTCCAGCGCCGGGCCAGCCAGCGCAGCGGCGGTTTGATCGGCTGGATCGCGCCGAGGTCGGGGCAGGTGCCGACGACCACGCGGCAGTCGGCGGCCCGCAGTCGGCGGACCGCGTCACCCAGGTGGCGGACGGCGGCCGGCACCCCCGAACGGTGCGTGACGTCGTTGCCGCCGATCAGGATGATCGCCAGCTCGGGGCGGTACTCCAGGGCGGCGTCCACCTGGTACGGAAGTCCGGCCGACACGGAACCGACGACGGCCAGCCGATGCAGACGGACCGGGCGGCGCAGACGGCGTGAGATCCCCGTGGCGAAGAGCGCGCCGGGCGTCTCTCGGGGACGGTGCACCCCGTACCCCGCGGCCGACGAGTCACCCAGGATGACCAGCTCCAAGGCCTTGCCGCCGAACTTGGCGCCGTAGACGCCGTCGCCACGCGGCGGCGGCGCCTCGGCCATCGGGATGACCCGGCGGGCCTCGGCGGCCTGGCGCATCAGCAGGCCCGCGGACAGGGCGGTCAACCCCGCGGCTGCTCCGGCGACCCGTCCGGCGTTCTTGATCCATCGCCACTGGGTACCAGTTACATCGATGCTGCTCATAGTCTCCCTCGCTGTCGCTCGAAGGGAACCATCCGGCTCGCCCATGATCGGCGTGTGGGGTCGGGATTCGAGGCTAACTCGCGGCGGCGAGAGGCAATCATGGCGCGCTCCCGTCATGCTGGAGTTGCGGAAAGGGGAACAGAAATGGCCAAGACGTTGAAACGTGCGGCGGCGTTCACCGCGCTGGCCCGGGCGCTCACCGCGGGTAGCCGTGGCGGGCCCTCGGTGGCCCAGCGGCTCGGCGCACTCCCGCGCATGATCAAGGCGAGCACCAGGGGTGAATACGACGGCGGGATGCGCCTGGCGCTGATGGCGGCCGCCACAGCGTACGTGGTGTCGCCGATCGACGCCGTCCCGGAGGCGTTCGTCTGGGTGTTCGGGCTCATCGACGACGCCGTCGCGGTGACCTGGCTGGCCGGTGCCGTCCTGGCCGAGACCGACAGGTTCCTGGAGTGGGAGAGGACCGGTCGGCCCGCGGTCGTAAAGTAAGACGTGCGCTATTACGACAACGTAGTCGAGATCATCGGCAATACCCCCTTGGTCCGATTGAACAGCGTGACCGAGGGCATCAGTGCCACCGTGCTGGCCAAGGTCGAGTACTTGAACCCCGGCGGCTCGGTCAAGGACCGGATCGCGCTGCGGATGGTGGAGGACGCCGAGAAGGCGGGCCTCCTCAAGCCGGGCGGCACGATCGTCGAGCCGACCAGCGGCAACACCGGCGTCGGGCTGGCCCTGGTGGCTCAGCGGCGTGGTTACAAGTGCGTCTTCGTCTGCCCCGACAAGGTCAGCGAGGACAAGCAGAACGTGCTCCGGGCGTACGGCGCCGAGGTGGTGGTCTGCCCGACCGCCGTGGCCCCGGAGGACCCCCGTTCCTACTACAACGTGTCCGACCAGCTGACCCGGGACATCCCGGGCGCCTGGAAACCGGACCAGTACAGCAACCCCGCGAACCCGCGGTCGCACTACGAGGAGACCGGGCCGGAGCTCTGGGAGCAGACCGGCGGCAAGATCACCCACTTCGTGGCGGGGGTCGGCACCGGCGGCACGATCAGCGGCGTCGGGCGTTACCTCAAGGAGCAGGGGCCGGTGCGGATCATCGGCGCCGACCCGGAGGGGTCCGTCTACTCCGGCGGCACCGGGCGTCCCTACCTGGTCGAGGGCGTCGGTGAGGACTTCTGGCCGACGGCGTACGACCGGGACGTCACCGACGAGGTGATCGAGGTCAGCGACTCGGACTCGTTCGAGATGACCCGTCGTCTCGCCCGTGAGGAGGGCCTGCTGGTCGGCGGCTCCTGCGGGATGGCCGTGGTGGCCGCGCTCGAGGTGGCCCGCAAGGCCGGCCCGGACGACGTCATCGTGGTCCTGCTGCCGGACGGCGGCCGTGGCTACCTTTCGAAGATCTTCAACGACAAATGGATGGCACGGTACGGCTTCCTGCGCACCCAGGAGGGCACCCCGACGGTGGCCGACGCCCTGGCCGGCAAGGGCGCCGAGATCCCGCCGCTGATCCACGTGCACCCGACCGAGACGGTCCGCGACGCCATCGACTACATGCGGGAGTACGGCGTGAGCCAGCTCCCGGTGCTGAAGGCCGAGCCGCCCGTGGTGACCGGCGAGGTGGCCGGCTCCATCTCGGAGAAGGCGCTGCTGGACGCGCTCTTCACCGGTCAGGCCCACCTGCACGACACGATCGAACGGCACATGACCGACTCGCTGCCGATGATCGGTGGCGGTGAGCCGGTCGCCGAGGCGGTCGTGCTGCTGGAGAAGGCGGACGCCGCGATGGTCCTGGTCGACGGCAAGCCCGCGGGCGTGCTGACCCGTCAGGACCTGCTCGCCCACCTGAGCTAGCTGGCTCCGCTTCGCTCCGCGGCAAAATGCCTTGTAACCGGTGATGAGGCACGCGATTTTCCGACGCCCGCGGGGTTTGCGGGTGGCGGAAAATCACATGCCTCATCACCGGCGGCATTTTGCGGGCCGCCCAGTTCTCACTCCGCTCACGGGGCCAGGTGTTCGACCTGTTCCCAGCGGGGGTCGGGCGTGACGGTGATCCGGACACGCCCGTCCTGCCAGCCGCCGATCAGCGGTTTCAGGACCTCGGCGGCCACCGGGCTGTCGGCGTAGAGGTGCGTGGTCCGTACCCCGTCGCTGGTCTCGTGGGCGACCACCACCATGCCGTCGGCGTGTGCGGCCACGTGGTCCTCGAAGCCGTGCAGTTCGGCCAGCGCCGCCTTGTCCGGGAAGCCGTTCTCGTCCCGGGCCGAGTACGGCACGTCCATCCGGATGTGCAGGTCGTGCCCGGGCCAGCGGGCCGGGCGGAGCCGGGTCTGAGCCATCGCGATGATCGGTTTCCCGCCCCGGATCCCGGACATGTTGCGCCAGCGCGGCTCCCCGTCGGCCGGTTGCATCGCGGCGACCAGGTCGGCCAGCCGCGGACCGGTCAGCCCGGCGCCGGTGAGGGTGGTGACCGCGTCGATCGCGCCGACCCAGATCTCCACGGTGTCCTCGCCGAGCAGCCAGTCGAGCGAGAGGTACGCGATCTGCCCGCGCGCCTCCTCCGGTAGCCCAGGGAAGGCCGGGTGCCACACCTCGACGTTCACGCAGTCGCGTTCCTCGTCGTGGTCGGCGTGGAATCGCAGCTCACCCAGGTCCAGGTGGTGGCCGTCGATCGCCAGCCGGGCCCCGTCCAGTGCGTCCGGCCGGCCCTGACGGGCGGCCGCATAACCGAACGTCTCGTCCGGCGCCGGCCCGGCCCGCCGCCAGCGCTCGGCCAGGGAACGCAGCTCAGGTGATCCGCCGGTGCTGACCACCAGCAGATGCCGGGACGTCGTGCCGGCCGCGAACTCCCAGTGCAGGTCCGGATGGATCGCGGTGACCAGGGCGGCGATCTCCTCGATGAGCGTGTCGTCCGGACCGCCGTCGATCATCTTCTCGGCGCGCGGCCGAGCGCTCGCCCACCAGGCCCAGAACGCCGTGATCGCGTCGGCCGGGCCCGCCTTCTGGCGCCTCTTGAAGATCACGGCAGGACCGTACCAACAAAGGGCCGGATACGGCGTGAACAGCGCGGTAGACAGCCTCGGTACATGGATCGTCACGGATAGTCGCGGCAATCGCACAGACAGTCCGACCGCCTGATGGGCCGCTGCTGTTGTATGTGTCGTGACGGAGCTATGAGCCACTCCCGGACGAAGGGGCAGGAGATGGTCGACGTCGACGAGGCGGCGCCCGCCGGCATCGTGGACCGCCTGCTGTGGCGGGACGCGCAGAACATGCTCGGGCGCCACGTGGAGTCCCGCAACGGCACCTGCGTCTGGTGTGGATGGCGCTGGCCGTGCTCGGCGCGACACCTGGCCGAGCGCGCCGACGCGATCGCCAGGCGCCCCTGGCGTGAGGCTTGGACGCTCCGGCACGACCTGAACAGCATGCGGGCCCTGCCCGGACGACGGGCCGGGCTGGACGAGATCGGCGGCCGGTACACCGGTGCCGGCTCGCACCACCGCAACGACGACCACCGGAGGTATCAGGCCTGACCCCAGGACCACGACGTCGCCGACACGCTTGACCGTCCCCCGGCAAGTACGGCTTCCCGGCCCGGCCGACGTCGACCAGCGGTGACACCGGGGCGCCCCGCCAGCGCACCGGTATCCCGCGCCCAGACCCGCCCTTGAACTGGATCCCAGATCGGCACGCCTCCGCTGATCGAGCGCCTCCGGCCAGGCGCATCCGGTTCGGGCGGGGCGGTGGGCGGGAGCACGCGACTACAGGTTCCCCCGCATTCACTCGGTCGCGTGTTCCCGCCCAACCAGCAACCCCTACAGCTCGTGTGTGTAGCGCAGCTGCGGCAACGGATGATCGTTGACCGGTGCGACCCTGGTCGCGCCGTCCGGCGTCCAGCCGCCACGCTCGTAGAAGCGCCGTGCCACCTGGTTGTCCGCCAGCACCCACAGCACGGCCCGGTCCGCGTCGAGAGTCGCCAGCTGCGCCAGCGCGTTGATCATCAGTTGCCGGCCGATGCCCGAGCCGACCCGACGCGGCTCCAGATGGATCGCGTACAGCTCGGCGGCACCGTCGGTCTCGCTCGGGCCGACGTAGGTGAATCCGGCCAGCTCACCGTCCGCCTCGGCGACTGTCATCAGGTGTGTCTCGCGTTCCCACTTCCAGCGCTCCACCCACCAGGCGCTCATCGCCTCCGGCCCGCGGGCGGCGAACGTCTCGGGCGGCAGCAGACCGGCGTAGGCGGCGGCACGGGAACGATGATGCAGCGCGCCGACCGCGATCAGGTCGGCATCCTCCACCGGGCGAAGCAGAACTGTCATGCCACCAAGGGAACCAGTCTCAGGCTGCCGCCTGACGCGAGGGCACCTTCACCCGGGACAGATCCTCGGCGATCACCACCGGACCGTCGAACTCCTTGCGCGCCTCCTCCAGGAAGCGGTTCGGGTCCGGATAGCGTTGCGAGAAGTGCGTCAGGACCAGCTTTCGTACGCCGCACTCGCGCGCGACCGCAGCGGCCTGGCCGGCCGTGAGATGCCCGACCTGCGCGGCGAGTTCCGCGTCCTCGGCGAGGAAGGTCGACTCGATCACCAGCATGTCGACGCCCCGGGCCAGCTCGAACACGCTGTCGCAGAGGCCGGTGTCCATCACGAAGGCGAAACTCTGCCCGGGGCGGGCCACGCTCACCTGCTCCAGGGTGACGTCACCGAGCCGGCCGGTGCGCTGCAGCTCACCGACGGCCGGGCCGCCGATGCCATGCTCGGCCAGCAGGGCGGGCACGATTCGGCGCGAGTCCGGTTCGGTCAGGCGGTAGCCGTACGTCTCGATGGGGTGTCGCAGTGGAAGCGCGGTGAGTCGCCCCGCGGACGTCTCCACCTCGAATCCGGCGCCGACCGGACCGGGCACGATCTCCGCGTTGTCCCAGTAGCTGGTGGCGTGCCGCAGGCGGTCGAAGAACTCCTGCCCACCCGCCGGGTAGTGCACGGTGACCGGATGCGGCACCTTGTCGAGCGAGATCCGCTGGAGCACGCCGGGCAGGCCGAGGCTGTGGTCGCCGTGGAAGTGGGTGATGCAGATCCGCCTGATCGGGGTGACCGGGAGGCCGGCCATCAGCAGCTGGCGCTGGGTGCCCTCACCCGGGTCGAAGAGGATCACCTCGTCGTCCCAGCGCAGCAGATAGCCGTTGTGGTTGCGGTGCCGCGTCGGCACCTGGCTCGCGGTGCCGAGCACCATCAGCTCGCGCGTCACCGAAACTCCCCCCGGATATGAAGCGACCCCTGGGGACTTCCGCGATCGCAATCACGGTCCGGTCGGACAAGGCCGGATCCCCAGGGGTCGGGTGGCTGTCTGATATTCGCCGCACCGCTGCCACACGGTCTCGACGTAGAGCTGTCAAGGACAGCGGCTAGCGGACAGCCACCTCACGAGTCCCGTTGCTATACAACTTCGGACCACCTCCCTTCACGTGTACGGCCACGTTATCCAGCCCGTGCGGGGAGTGCCAACGAATTTGAATCACTACAGACGCGGGAATATCAGCGGGGAGTCGTTGGTGCTCTCGACGAACAGCGAGGCCGGTCCGACGATCTCCGGGTCCGGGACACCGACGATCTCCGGGTCCTTACCGGTGTAGTCGAACCTGTTCAGAACGTGCCGCATCGCGTTCAGCCGGGCCCGCTTCTTGTCGTTGCTCTTCACCACCGTCCACGGGGCGTCCGCGGTGTCGGTGTAGAAGAACATCGCCTCCTTGGCTTCGGTGTAGTCGTCCCACTTGTCCAGGGACTTGAGGTCCATCGGGGACAGCTTCCACTGCCGGACCGGGTCCACCTGGCGGATCGCGAACCTGGTCCGCTGCTCGCCCTGCGTCACCGAGAACCAGAACTTGACCAGCTTGATGCCCGAGCGCACGAGCATCCGCTCCAGCTCCGGGGTCTGCCGCAGGAACTCCAGATACTCCTTGCGGTCGCAGAAGCCCATCACCCGCTCCACGCCGGCCCGGTTATACCAGGACCGGTCGAAGAGCACGATCTCTCCGGCCGCCGGCAGGTGCTTGATGTAGCGCTGGTAATACCACTGGGTGCTCTCGCGCTGGTTCGGCTTCTCCAGCGCGACGACCCGGGCGCCACGCGGGTTCAGATGCTCCATGAACCGCTTGATCGTGCCGCCCTTGCCCGCCGCGTCCCGGCCCTCGAAGAGGATCAGCAGCCGCTCGCCGGTGTCCTTGCACCAGTTCTGCAGCTTCAGCAGTTCGATCTGCAGCAGGCGTTTGTCGTGGTCGTACTCCGGGCGGGGCAGCCGCTCGTCGTACGGATAGTCGTCCCGCCACGTGTCCACCGGCTGGCCGTCGGCGTTGAGCAGACGCGGGTCGTCGTCCTCGTCGTCGACGACCCGGTAGCCGGACAGCTCGGCGATCGGCCCGTCATAGGGGTTGGTGGTCGCCTGATCGAACTCGGATTGCATGACACTGATTCATACCCGCGAACGCCAAGACCACAACCGGCTTGATCAGAACACTCGCCTAACTTTTCGACGCCGAGACGCCTTCGCCAGCGCCGGAACCTTCGCCAGCGCCTCCCGGCCCACCTGCTCCTGCCGGCCGTACAGCACACCGAAGTGGAAACTGTCCGAACCCAGCTCGCGCAACACCCCACGGGCGATGTTCGAATCCTGGTAGTCGCCGAGCCCGTCCTGCAGGGCGGTCAGCGCCTTCACCAGCCGCTTCGCAGGTTTGCCGGCGCTCGGGGCGATCAGCTCGACGGCGTACCGCGCCTGCTTGAAGCCCTTCCGCGACTCGTGGATCTCCTCGTCGACACCGGAGGCCAACGCCGCGTCCAGCTTCTCGTCCGCCTTCGCCAGCACCTTCCCGGCCCGGCGAACCGGGTCCGGGGTGCGCGGTGAACCGTGGTCCACCAGCTCGTCGATGCGGTCCAGCAGATCCAGGTAGCGGTCCGTCTCCAGCGCCTCGGCCAGCTCGGCCCGGCCGGTCTCGATCCGGTGCTCCAGGTGCGCCCGCACCCGCTGTGCCGTGTGCGCGAACTCCGGGCCGGCCTCGTCGACCAGCGCCAGCAGCTTGTCCTCCAGCACCTGCGGGTCACGGACCGCGCCCAGTACCCCGGCCAGCCAGCGCAGCTCGTCGCGCAGATCCTGCTCGTCGAACGCCTTCTTGTACGTCTTCAGCGTGCTGCGCAGACGACGGGTGGCGACCCGCATCTGGTGGACGGCGCGCGGCTCACCACGGCGGGCCGCCGGGTCGAAGCCGACGATGGCGTCGCGCTGCTCACGGGCGTACCGCATGACGGGGTTGTCGCTGTTTTTGGTCTTTTTGGCGGGCTTGATCGAGGCCAGCCGTGCGGCCAGCGCCCGGGCCACCTTCGACGGGCCCGCGGCCGGGGTCGCGCCGGCCTCGAACAGCCGCTGCTCGACCGCCTCCAGCACCGCCGTGTCCCCGTCGACCAGCTCGACCTCGACCTCCTGCCAGACCGTCTCGGTGCCGTCCGACTCGGCGGTCACCCGGTCCTGTGCGACAAGCGCGAGCGTGCGGCCGTCGGCGTCGCGCAGCGGCGTCTCCACCCGATGCGTGCGCAGCCGCGCCACCGGACCCAGCGGGCTGCGCCGCACGATCGACCGGACCAGGGCGATCAGCTCGGCCGGCACCGTGTCGCCGCTCGCCGGCAGCCGATGCTCGGTCCGGCCGTCACCGTCGCCCGGGGTCTTCAGATGCCAGCCCGCGTCGTTGCCGCCGCTGCGTTGCCGAAGAGTCCGGCGATTTCTCATCAAGCGGAGGTCTTCGGTGTCGAAGTACGTGGCGTCGAGATCATGGGTCTCGGCACCGTCGACGCCGGCTATCTCGCCGACACCGACCAGGTCAGGAAGTTCGAACGTCTCTGGGACGTCGTATTTGCGCTCGGTCTCGGTGGCGATCTCCACCCGTCCATGGTGCCTGGCCCGACGGCTCGTGCACAGCGGTGTCTCAGGTTCGCCTGGCATCGTGGTGGCCCGGCCAGTAAGGAGTGCTCATGGAGAAGTCCGAACGCCGCCCGATCACACTCGCCGCCTCGCTCGCCGGGCTGCGCCTCATCGGCGCCGGCGCCGTTCTCGGCCTGGCGCTCGCCGTCCCCGCGTCGCCCGCCCAGGCCGACCCGCCCCGGCCCCCGGCCACCACGCAGGACCAGCCCGACGAGGCGCCGGAGGGCTAGGGTTCGTCACCGTCGCAACTCGTCGCTGGCCATCAGATAGATGGCTCGGGCGTAGTTGGCGGTCGCCGCGTTGTAGTACATCGTCGCGAGGCCGGTGCTGAAATTGTTCGTGGTCAGCGCGTTCTTCGCGTTCGACGACGCGGACCAGCGGATCTCGGCATCGGTGGTGCTGATGCCGCGGCGCGCGCAGCGCAGCCGGTTCATCTCCTTGCCGGTCCGCCAGGTGTCGAGGGCCACTTCGGCCTCACGCATCATCGCGCGGGCCTGCTGCATCAGGGACTCGGCGAGGTCCCAGGCGTCCTGCTCGTTCTCGTTGTGCTGGTAGATCGGATTCACATCCACCTCCCGCTGGCTCGATTTCGAGTTTGAGCGGAGTTTCCGGACATGTCGACTTTTTTCGATCGCCAGCGTGAAATCCTCCCCACCCACTTGCCACCCGCCACCCCGCCTGATCACCGGTGCTCCCCGTCCCGTCGCGGACCCCGCCCCTGATCGCCTCTCCGCAAACCTGGACATAGCTTTGATAACGCTTCCAAACGGGCAGTAATCTGATTCGGCAGAAAAGCCAAAAGAGTTTTTGGAGAATCCTCAACGAGGGCACGGGACAGCCCCCAGTGGGGTGAGCGCGACGTCATGACTCATGGACGGGTCGGTTCGAATCCTGGATCAGGGAGGAGCCACTCATGGGTCTTCGTATCAATCAGAACATCGCCGCGCAGAACGCCTACCGGAACCTGTCGGTCACCGACAACCAGATGGCCAAGTCCCTGGAGAAGCTGTCCAGCGGCTTCCGGATCAACCGCGCCTCCGACGACGCGGCCGGTCTGTCGATCTCCGAGGGCCTGCGCTCGCAGACCAGCGGTCTCAAGGTCGCCGTCCGCAACACCCAGGACGGCGTCAGCGTCGTCCAGACCGCTGAAGGCGCGCTCAACGAGTCGACCGCCATCCTGCAACGCATGCGTGACCTGGCCGTGCAGACCTCGAACGCCGGTGCGGTGGACGCCGACGCCAAAGACGCCGCGAACAAGGAACTCCAGCAGCTCAACCAGGAACTGGACCGGATCGGCAGGACCACCTCGTTCGGCAAGTCGAAGCTGTTCGACGGCTCGTTCGGCGCCATCGCGAAAACCGTTGACGGTCGGGCCTTCGCGGCAGGCACCCGTGGTGCGGCCATCGGTGGTGTCGCCATCGCGCTCACCGGCGGGGGAGCCACCTTCAAGCTCACGCAGATCGACGGCGCCGCCACTGTCCCGGCCACCGGCATCGACGTCACCCTCCCGGCCGGGGCGCTCTCGGCCACCTCCAGCGGCCAGGACGTCGCCAAGGCGGTCAACACCGCGATCTCGGCCGCGCTCAAGGGCGCGGGTTACCAGGGCAACGAAGTCCAGACCACGGCCAGCACCGCGGCCAACGGCGACACCACCTTCAGCATGTCCGGCACCGGCACCTTCAAGATGATCGACGGTGCCTACGGTGTCGATCTGCTCGCCAAGATCGGCCTGGCCCCGTCCCCCGTCGTCACAAGCGTGACGGGAAGCGCGGTCGGGAACCTGGCTTCCACCATTGCCGCGCTAGACGCGGTCAGTCAATCCTTCGACCTCACGCAGATCGACGGCGCCGCCGTGAGCCCTCCCGTCACCATCACCATCGCGAGCGGCAGCTTTTCGAACGCGGTCACCGGTCAGGACGTCGCCGATGTCATCAACGCCGCGATCACGACCGGGCTCACGGCCAACGGCTACGCGGGCAACGAGATCAAGATGACCGCCGGCGGCGACACTTTCAGCATTTCCGGCGGCGGGGCCTTGACGATGACCGACGGTCTGGCCGGTGCTGCGCTGCTCCGCGAGATCGGCATGCCGGGCGCCCAGGTCGGTGCCCCCACGAGCGCGAAGGGGAGCGCGGTCGGGAACCTGGCTTCCACCATTGCCGCGCTAGACGCGGTCAGTCAATCCTTCGACCTCACGCAGATCGACGGCGCCGCCGTGAGCCCTCCCGTCACCATCACCATCGCGAGCGGCAGCTTTTCGAACGCGGTCACCGGTCAGGACGTCGCCGATGTCATCAACGCCGCGATCACGACCGGGCTCACGGCCAACGGCTACGCGGGCAACGAGATCACGATGAGCGCCGCCACCGCGGCCAACGGTGACACCACCTTCAGCATGTCCGGCACCGGAGCCTTCACCGCCGCCCAGGCCACCGCCACCGACATACTCGGCGACCTCGCGTTGACGAGAACCACGACGCTCACCGGTGTCACCACCGTTGTCGGTGTCACCACCATCGTCGGTGCCGCCACCGTTGTCGGTGACACCACCGTCACCGACGGAAACACCGGCCGGTTCCAGGTCGGTGCCGACCCGAACGAGCGGATCGGCATCACCATCACCGCGGTCAACTCCAACACTCTCGGCACCGCGGCACTCGACCTGACCACGGTCGACGGACCCGACGCCGCGATCACCGCGCTGAACAAAGCCATCGGCTATGTCTCCGACACCCGCGCGAACCTCGGTGCCTACCAGAACCGGTTCGAGCACACCATCAACAACCTCAACGTCGCTGTCGAGAACCTGTCGGCCTCCGAGTCCCGCATCCGCGACGCCGACATCGCCGCGGAAATGGTCACCTTCACCCGCGTCCAGATCCTGACCCAGGCCGGCACCTCCATGCTGTCCCAGGCCAACCAGTCCGCCCAGAGCGTCATGTCCCTGCTCCGCGGATGACCACCATCGGACGCCTGGATACGGCCGATGG
Source organism: Actinoplanes sichuanensis (assembly GCF_033097365.1). Lineage (NCBI taxonomy): Bacteria > Bacillati > Actinomycetota > Actinomycetes > Micromonosporales > Micromonosporaceae > Actinoplanes > Actinoplanes sichuanensis. The sequence continues at coordinate 8,648,540 of NZ_AP028461.1, read as the reverse complement.
AGAACCGATGGCTACTCGGCGACCTTCGCGACGCCCGTCGGGCAGGTCAGGCCGTTCGGGCCGTGGTTGCAGTAACCGTTGGGGTTCTTGGTCGGGGCCAGGTACTGCTGGTGGTAGTCCTCGGCGTAGTAGTACCTCGTCAGCGGCTTGATCTCGGTGGTGATCTCACCAAGCCGGGCCTTGGACACCACCGGCTGGAACGCCGCGAGCGACGCCCGCGCGGTCTCGGCCTGGGCCTCGGTGGTGGTGTAGATCGCGGACCGGTACTGAGTGCCCACGTCGTTGCCCTGGCGCATGCCCTGGGTCGGGTCGTGGTTCTCCCAGAAGGCCTTCAGTAGCTGCTCGTACCCGATCCGGCTGGGGTCGTAGACCACCTGCACGACCTCGTTGTGGCCGGTGCTGCCGGAGCAGACCTCCTCGTAGGTCGGGTTGGCGGTGAACCCGCCGGCGTACCCGGCCGAGGTGGAGTGCACGCCCGGCAACCTCCAGAAGATCCGCTCGACGCCCCAGAAGCAGCCCATCCCGAAGACGGCGACCTCGTAGCCGGCCGGCCACGGGCCCTCCAGCGGGGTGCCGAGGACCTCGTGACGGTCGGCGACCGGCATCGAGATCAACCGGCCGGGCAGAGCGGTGTCGGCGGTGGGCAGGTCGAGCTTCTTGTACCGCAGGAACACGGTCACTCCCTTCGTCCGCCCTCTGCAACGCTGAGCCGGAGGTAATCCTTACCGATGGCCTCGGCGACCGTGGTGGCCTCCTCGTCGCTGTCGTACTTCCGGCGGGGCCAGAAGAATCCGCGCAGGCCGTCGCCCTTGGTGCGGGGCACGACGTGGGTGTGCAGGTGTGGCACCGACTGGGAGACGATGTTGTTCATCGCGACGAAGGTGCCCTGCGCTCCCAGAGCGGCCGGAACAGCGGCGGCGATGGAGCGGACAAAGGCGAAATAGTCGGACAGCAGGTCGGTCGGAAGGTCGGGCAGCGTCACGATGTGCGGGCGCGGCACCACCAGAACGTGACCCTTGAACACCGGGCGGATGTCGAGAAACGCGATGCCCGCCGGGGCGGACGCGACGGTGAAAGCCGGGATCGATCCCGCCACGATGCCGCAGAACACGCAGTCCGCCATCTGGTGAGACTAGCCTTGCGCAACATGACGGCTAACAGCTACGGGTTCGACACCCTCGCCATCCACGCCGGCCAGGAGCCGGACCCGCGGACCGGTGCGGTGGTGCCACCCATCTACCAGACGAGCACCTACGCCCAGGACGCCGTCGGCGCCCCCCGCCTGGGTTACGAGTACAGCCGGTCCGGTAACCCCACCCGGGACGCCCTCCAGGAGTGCCTGGCCGCGATCGAGGGCGGTCGGCGTGGCCTGGCCTTCGCCAGCGGCCTCGCGGCCGAGGACACCCTTCTGCGTACGGTGTGCCGGCCGGGCGACCACGTGGTCATCCCGAACGACGCCTACGGTGGCACTTTCCGCCTTTTCAGCAAGGTCGCCGAGCGCTGGGGCCTGGACTGGACGGCCGCCCCGCTGGACGACATCGACGCGGTCCGGGCCGCCTTCCGCCCCGGGCACACCCGGCTGATCTGGTCCGAGACGCCGACCAACCCGCTGCTCAACGTGAACGACATCGCGCAGCTGGCCGCTCTCGCCCATGAGTACGACGCGATGCTGGCGGTGGACAACACGTTCGCCTCGCCGTATCTCCAGCAGCCGATCACCCTCGGCGCCGACGTGGTGATCCACTCCACCACCAAGTACCTGGGTGGGCACTCCGACGTGGTCGGCGGTGCGCTGATCACCGCGGACGCCGGGCTCGGCGACGAGTTGGCCTTCCACCAGAACGCGATGGGCGGCGTCAACGGTCCCTTCGACGCCTGGCTGACCCTCCGGGGGATCAAGACCCTGGGGGTACGGATGGACCGGCACTGCGACAACGCCGAGCGGATCGTCGGCTACCTGCGTGAGCACCCGGCCGTGGCGAGCGTGCTCTACCCGGGCCTGGAGACGCATCCCGGGCACGAGGTCGCGGCCAAGCAGATGAGCCGGTTCGGTGGCATGGTGTCGTTCCGTGCGGCCGGCGGCCCGGAGGCGGCGATCGCGATCTGCAACAAGGCGAAGCTCTTCGTGCTCGCCGAGTCGCTCGGTGGGGTGGAATCGCTGATCGAGCACCCGGGTCAGATGACACATCTGTCGGCTGCGGGCTCAGCGCTTGAAGTTCCCGCCGATCTCGTGCGACTGTCTGTCGGCATCGAAACCGTTGACGATCTGCTCGCCGATCTCGAGCAGGCCCTCGGATAAGACCGACGCTGGAGAAACTGAGAGCGATGGACTCGACGACCTGGGTGGGCGCCACCGCCAGACAGATCTCCCGTGCGGTGCGCCGCGGAGACGCGAGCGCCACCCAGGTCGTGGCCGATCACCTGGAGCAGATCGCCATCTCCGACCCGGCCCTCGGCGCGTTCCGGGTGGTCCGTGGCGGCGAGGCGATCACCGAGGCGGAGAAGGTCGACGACCAGGAGGACCTGGCCAACCTTCCGTTGGCCGGGGTGCCGGTGGCGGTCAAGGAGAACACCGCGGTGGCCGGGCTGCCGACGTGGCACGGTTCGGCCGCCGCCCGTACCCCCGAGGTCGCTGAAGAGGACCACGAAGTGGTCCGTCGGTTGCGCGGCGCAGGTGCCGTCGTGGTCGGGGTGACCAAGATGCCGGAGATGGGTCTGTGGGCCGTCACCGACGACGAGGGCGGCCCGACCCGCAACCCGTGGGACCTGGAGCGGACCCCCGGTGGCTCGTCGGGTGGTTCGGCCGCCGCGGTGGCCGCCGGCCTGGTGCCGATCGCGCAGGGCAATGACGGGCTCGGCTCGATCCGGATCCCGGCCGCCTGCTGTGGCCTGGTCGGGCTCAAGCCGGGCCGCGGCGTCGTCCCGGTCGACTTCGGTGACAAGGACTGGTTCGGCCTGGTGGAGAACGGCGTGCTCACCACCACGGTGGCCGACGCCGCGTTGGGCTTCTCGGTGCTGGCCGGCCAGGCCCCGGCCAAACTGGTCGAGCCGTCGAAACTGCGGATCGGCGTCTCGTTGCGGTCGCCGGCGGCCGGGGTGAAACCGGACGAGGCGAACGTCTCGGCCGTCGCCAAGGCGTCGAAGCTGCTCGTCGACGTCGGGCACGACACGGTCACCGCCGACCCGGTCTATCCGACGAGTGTGGCCCTGGGTGTGCTGGCGACCTGGTTCGCCGGGGCGTATGTGAACTCGGAGGGTCTGCCGGTCGAGCGCCTCCAGCCGCGGACCCGGCGGCACATCGCCCTCGGCAAGACGATGATGCGGGCCGGTCTGGTCCGGCAGAAGCAGCGGGACGCCTGGCGCGAGCGGTCCACCCAGTTCTTCGCCGACAAGTCGGTCGACCTGTTGCTCACTCCGGCGCTCGCGACCGCGCCACCGCCCGCCGTGCAGTATTCGGCGTCACCCTGGCGCAAGAACATGTGGGCCAACGCGTCCTACGCGCCGTACGCGGCGCCGTGGAACTACGCCGGGCTGCCCGCGATCGTGGTGCCGGTCGGCTTCCGGCCGGACGGGCTGCCGCTCGCCATCCAGCTCGTCGGGCCGCCCGGATCGGAGTTGCTGCTGCTCTCGGTGGCCGGCCAATTCGAGGTCGCCAATCCCTGGCAGCGGCACGCCCTGGTATGACCGACTGCACCGAGTGGCAGCCCCCGGAACCGGAACAACAACATCGCGGACGAGGGCCACGAGGGCATACCGATTGAACACAGTCTGAGGCCGGGCTTCCGGGGCGGCCGGGGCCGGATGGCACGATTGGTGTCCATGACCGCCTCCGGCACCTCGCTCGACCTGCTCACACTCGCCGACGTCGAAGCCGCCCGCGACCTGCTCTCCGGTGTCGTCAAGGAGACACCGCTGATCCCGTCGCGGCCACTCAGCGAGATCACCGGGGTGCCGGTCTGGCTCAAGTGTGAAAACCAGCAGCGCGCCGGGTCGTACAAGGTGCGGGGGGCGTACACCCGGATCTCCCGGTTGTCCACCACCGAACGCGCTCGCGGTGTGGTCGCGGCGAGCGCCGGCAACCATGCACAGGGGGTGGCGCTCGCCGCGGGTCTGCTCGGTGCCCGGGCCACGGTCTTCATGCCGGAGGGCGCTCCACTGCCCAAGGTCTCCGCCACCAAGGGGTACGGCGCGGCCGTCGAGTACGCCGGGAGCAGCGTGGACGACGCGCTGGAGGCGGCGCACGACTTCGCCCGTACCACCGGAGCGGTTTTGATCCATCCCTTCGACCACCCGGACGTGATCGCCGGCCAGGGCACCGTCGCCCTGGAGATCCTGGCCCAGTGCCCGGAGGCGGCGACGATCGTGACCGCGGTCGGCGGCGGCGGGCTGATCTCCGGGCTGGCGGTCGCGGCCAAGGCGCTGCGGCCGGACATCCGGATCGTCGGGGTGCAGGCGAGCGGGGCGGCGGCGTACCCGCCCTCACTGGCCGCCGGCGCCCCGCGCAAGCTGGAGTCGAGCGCGACGATCGCCGACGGCATCGCCGTCCTGCGGCCCGGTGATCTCACCTTCGCGCACGTCGCGAAGCTTGTCGACGAGGTCGTCACGGTCAACGACGAGGATCTGTCGGCGGCGCTGCTGGTGCTGCTGGAACGGCACAAGACGGTGGTCGAGCCGGCCGGTGCGGCGGCCACGGCGGCCCTGCTGACCGGTGCTCATGTGCCCGCCGCGGGTCCGGTGGTGGCCATCCTGTCCGGCGGCAACATCGACCCGATGCTGCTACTGCGGGTGATCGAGCACGGACTGGCCTCGGCGGGCCGGTTCCTGCGGCTGGCGGTGCGTTGCTCGGACCGGCCGGGGGAGTTGGCCCGGCTGCTGCGGGAGATCGCCGCGCAGCGGGCGAACATCGTCGACGTGAACCACTCGCGGCAGAGCCCGCGGCTCAGCTTCGGCGAGGTGGAGGTGGCGCTGTCGGTCGAGACCCGCGGGCCGGCGCACTCGTCGGCGCTGATCAAGGCGCTGCGCGACGCCGGTTATCGGGTGGCTCTGCTGGCCGACACGACGCCCTGACCCACGGAAAAGCCCGCGGCGAGCACGCCGCGGGCTTTCCGAAAAGCGGTGATCAGCCCTCGAAGGGGCCGAACTCGACCACGGTGACCTTGATGTCCGCGCCGCTCGGGGTCGCGTAGGTGACCGTCTGGCCGGGGCGGGAACCGAGGATCGCCTGGCCCAGCGCCGACTCGGGGCTGTAGACCTTGAGCTTGGTGGTGGACGCGATCTCCCGGGAGCCGAGCAGGAAGGTCTCGGTGTCCTTCTGGTCGTCGTCGAAGTAGATCGTCACGACCGAGCCGGGGCCGACCGCGTCGGCCGCCTTGATCTCGCCGACCTCGGAGTTGCGCAGGAACTCCTTCAAGTACAGGATCCGGCCTTCCTGACGGCTCTGCTCCTCACGCGCCGCGTGATAGCCACCGTTCTCCCGGAGGTCACCCTCCTCACGCCGTGCGTTGATCTCCGCCGCTATGGCCGGCCGGTTGGCGATCAACTCGTCGAGCTCGGCCTGCAGCCGGTCGTAAGCGTCCTGGGAGAGCCAGGTCTTCGGCGCCTCGGAACTGGACACGGTCGATCTCCTTGCTGGAACGGGGCATGGTCGAAGCACGCCACCTGAAAGGCGTCATGCTGAACGCAGCGAATTACCAAGCTTACCAGCGGTATGCGGGCCGCCCGGAAGGTGAAATGTTGTCGGATCTCGACTCAGCCCGCGGCGCGGCAGCCCATCACGTCGCCCACCGAGGCCTTGCTCTCGGTCTTCACCGGCTGGCTGACCTCGACCGCGCCACCGCCGTCACCGGCACGCACCGTCACCGCCTGTCGACCGACCTCGAAACCGTCGTAGTCGCGGGCCCGGACCATGCACATCGCGGCGCCACCGGCCGGCACCCGAACCCGGAACTCGACCACCATCTCGGTGTCGGACGGAATGCTCCAGCCGATGATGTCGGCCGTGTAGTCGGTCTGACCGAACTTGTCGTAGTAGGCATAGGTGATGCCGGAGATCACGACAACGAAGGTCACGATGGCCAGGACCGGAGCCAGACGACGCCGTCCACCTTCACGGCGACGGCCGTACCGGCCGGGCGGGAAGACCGGAGCTGTGGCGTGCGTCTCGCTCACCTGACGACCTCTCGTGCGTTTGTTGTCGGGGGGATCGGCCAGAATGGCAGGGTTCCATCTTCGCAGCCGATCCCGGCCCGCCGACGGCAGGCCTGGTCGAGAGGATCTCAACAACCGTGGCCGAGCAATTGCGTCTCATGACCGTGCACGCGCACCCCGACGACGAGTCGAGCAAGGGCGCCGCCACCATGGCGAAATATGTCGCCGAGGGTGTCCAGGTGCTGGTGGCGACCTGTACCGGTGGGGAACGGGGCAGCGTCCTCAACCCCAAGATGGATCGGCCCGAGGTGCTCGCCGACATCACCGAAATCCGCCGCGCCGAGATGGACCGGGCGCGCGAGATCCTCGGCGTCGAGCAGGCCTGGCTCGGTTTCGTCGACTCCGGGCTGCCCGAGGGCGACCCGCTGCCGCCGCTGCCGGAGGGCTGCTTCGGCCTGCAGGACCCGGAGGAGGCGGCCAAGCCGTTGATCAAGCTGATCCGCGAGTTCCGGCCGCACGTCATGACCACCTATGACGAGAACGGCGGCTACCCGCACCCCGACCACATCATGTGCCACAAGGTCTCGGTCGTGGCGTTCGAGAAGGCCGGTGACCCCGAGCTCTACCCGGAGCTGGGCGAGCCGTGGCAGCCGTCGAAGCTGTACTACAACTCCGGCTGGACCCGGGCGCGGATGCTGGCGCTGCACGAGGGCATGCTGGCCGCGGGGCTGGAGTCGCCGTATGCGGAGTGGCTGGAGAAGTGGGCCGACCGCGACGACCGGGGTGACAAGATCACCACGCGGGTCGAGTGCGGAGAGTATTTCGGGATCCGTGACGATGCGCTGCGTGCCCACGCCACCCAGGTCGACCCGGACGGATTCTGGTTCCACATCCCGCTGGAGATGCAGCAGAAGGTGTGGCCCACCGAGGACTTCGAGCTCGCCCGCTCGCTCGTGGACAGCCCGGTTCCGGAGTCCGACCTGTTCGCGGGCATCCGGGAGAAGGTCGACGCGCGCTGAGCAGTACGCTGGCGACGTGGACTTCGTAGTAGCGGTCAACAACTTCGGCGACACCCGATCGGGCGGCCTGGCCGGCCCGATGGGGTTGTTCCTCATCGTCCTCATGTGCGTGGCGACCGTTCTGTTGATCCGCAACATGAACAAGCGAATCCGTCGGCTTCCCGACAGTTTTCCTGTTGCATCTGAGCGCGATCGTGTGTCAGAGATCGCCCGCGGCGGCGACGCGGCCCAGCGTCCCGACGCCGCCGCCGCCGGTGAGGTCGAGACCGATCGATCGGTCGCCGCTGGCCAGGGCGAGGAGGCCGAGGTGACGGGCTCGCGCGACGAGTCGTCCGCGCCCGGCTCGCGCGACGGTTCGACACCCGCCTGATCCACTTCGCGCCTCGCTCGCCGCGCGTGGTTTCGACCGCCGCGCGGCGAGTGTGGCCGTCTCGACCCCGTCAAGCCCTGTTGCGTTCATCAGGATTGATTTAGCCTTCCGCCGGGGGCCGCACGGCCCCGGGACCCTGCGCGGAAGGGGGCGCCGACATGCCACTTGTCCGGCGCAAACTCTCCGTAACCGATCTGCACGTGCATCGGGCCGTGCGTCTGCGGATGGCGCCGTGAAAGCCGTCCGGGAGTCCTGGCACACCGCGACCGGCGCCCTCGGCCGCCCCCGCCCGGTGCGCATCCTCACCGCCGTCGTCGTGATCGCCGCCGCTGCCGCGGTCCTCCTCGGAGCCCTGCAACCCGTGCCGGTCGCCGACGGCCGACCACTGTCGCCGACCACCGGCGTCTGCGTCGCCGCCGTCCTCTCCGCCATCGCGCAGCTCGCCGGTCTCCGGTTCCGTCTCGGGCCGGACGCCGTCTCGGTGAGCTGGGCCGAGGCCGCCGTGGTGGTCGGCTTCGTGGTCGCACCGGCCGGCTGGCTACCGGCCGCCACCCTGGCCGGCACCGGCGCCGCCTGGCTGCTGCTCGCCTGGCTGACCGGGCTGCGCAACGTCGCCGAGATAGTCCACCTGGTCGCCTCGATGACCCTCGGCGTCGCCGGCGCCGCACTCGTCACGTCGTTGCTGGCCGGGGAGGTGCCGGTGCACAGCGGCCGGCTCCCGCTGGCCCTGGCCGCCGGTGCCGGCACCTACCTGCTCATCACGTTCGGGCTGGTCGTACTCACCCTGATGCTGCACCGCGACGCCCACCCGGGGCAGATCGCGGCCCGCGTCCTCTACGCCAAACTGCCGATGTCGATCGGCAACGTCATCGTCGGGGTCCTCGCCGTCTACGCGCTGATCCGGGAACCGCTCTGGCTGCTCGCCTTCGGCCCGGTCCTCTGGCTGCTGCACCGCACCTACCGCTTCCACCTGCGCGCCGCCGAGGAACGCCGGATGTGGGAGGCGTTCGCGGCCGCCACCGCCCGCCTGCCCGGCGCCAGCGAGGCCGAGGTGGCCCGGGCCGGTCTGCGCGGCGCCCTGGAGGTCTTCGGCGCCTGCCGCGCCGAACTCGAGGTGCACACCGGGCACGGCCGCCGGCGGTACGCCCAGGACAACCCCGGCCTGGAGGGCGACGCCGGCACGCGATCCGGAGCAGCCGTCACCCGGACCATGGTCGTGGCCGGCCGGCCGCTCGGTGAGCTCACCGTCTGGCTCGGCGACGCCGGGCTGCCGGGACCCCGCGACGAGGCGGCGATCGCCGCGTTCGGCGAAGCCCTGGCCGGCGCCCTGCACGACGCGGCCGCCCACCAGCGCATCTCCGAACTGGACGCGCGTGCCGCCCACGATCGCCTGCACGACCCGCTGACCGGCCTGATCAACCGGGTCGCGCTGGCCGGCGAGGGCGACCCGCTGCTCCGCTCGCTGGAGCGGGACCGGCAGGTGGCCCTGCTCCTGCTCGACATCGTCGGCTTCCGCCAGGTCAACAGCACCCTCGGGCACGGCGGCGGCGACGAGGTGCTGCGGCTGGCCGGTGGCCGGCTCACCGCGCTGACCCGGCCCGGTGAGCTCGTCGCCCGGATCGGTGACGACGAGTTCGCGCTGCTCCTGCCGGTGACCACGCTCGCCGACTCGACGGGGCAGCAGAGTCGACCCAGCCCGCTGCCGGCCGCCCTGCGCCGGGCCCGGGAACTGGTCGAGCAGTTGCGACTGCCGGTCGAGGCGGCCGGGGTCCGGCTCTCCGTCGAGGTGACCGTCGGCGTGGCGGTGGCCGCGGCGGGAGAGGCCGAGGTGGCTGAACTGCTGCGCCGCGCGTCGATCGCGGTGGACCGGGCCAAGGAGCTCGGCATCACCGTCGGGACCTACGACAGCGGTCAGGACGCCAGCAGCACCGACCAGCTGGCGCTGCTCGCCGACCTTCAGGACGCGTTCGCCGCCGACGACCAGATCCTGCTGCACCTGCAGCCCGCCGTGGATCTGGTGACGGCCGCACCGACCGGGGTGGAGGCGCTGGTCCGCTGGCGGCATCCGCGCCGGGGTCACCTGTCGCCGGCCGAGTTCCTGCCCGCGGTGGAACGCAGCGAACTTCTCATCCCCTTCACCAGACGGGTGCTCGACCTGGCGCTGGCCTCGGCGGCGGACTGGACGGCGGCCGGCATCGACGTGCCCGTCTCGGTCAACGTGTCGGCTCGCAGCCTCACCGACCCGACCTTCCCGGCGCAGGTCACCGAGGCGTTGCGCCGGCACCGTACCCCCGCGTCCCGTCTGGTCCTGGAGATCACCGAATCGGTGGCGGTCAGCGAGCAGGAGATCGTCGACGAGGTGCTGGCCCGGCTGCGGGCCTCGGGTGTGCAGGTGTCCCTCGACGACTTCGGCACCGGTTTCTCGTCGCTGGCGTCGGTCACCCGGATGCCGGTCGACGAGATCAAGATCGACAGGTCGTTCGTGGACGAGATGATCGACTCGGCGGCGGCCGGCGCGGTCGTCCGGGCCGCCGTCGAACTCGGCGTCCGGCTCGGGGTCCGGGTGGTCGCCGAGGGCATCGAGACGATCGAGCAGCGGGCCGCGCTGATCGCGCTGGGCTGCCCGTCCGCGCAGGGTTACCACTTCTGCAAGCCGATGCCGGCCGACAAGATCGTCCAGGCGCTGACCCAGCTGGCCCGGTCGGCCCCTCCGAATGTCACCCAGCTCAGGGCCGACGGCACGGCATAGTCTGGGGGCATGGCCAACCGTCTCGCTGATGCCACCTCGCCCTATCTTCAGCAGCACCGGGACAACCCGGTCGACTGGTGGCAGTGGTCGGCCGAGGCGTTCGAGGAGGCCCGGCGGCGTGATGTGCCGGTGCTGATCTCGGTGGGCTATGCGGCCTGCCACTGGTGTCACGTGATGGCTCACGAGTCCTTCGAGGACGAGGGGATCGCGGCGCGGCTCAACGCGGCGTTCGTGGCGATCAAGGTGGATCGGGAGGAGCGGCCCGACGTCGACGCCGTCTACATGACCGCCACCCAGGCGATGACCGGGCAGGGCGGATGGCCGATGACGGTCTTCGCCACCCCGGACGGCCGGCCGTTCTTCTGTGGCACCTACTTTCCGAAGGACCAGTTCGCCCGGCTGATCTCCTCGGTCGAGGAGGCCTGGCGCGACCAGCGGGAGGCGGTCGTCCAGCAGGGTGCCGCGGTGGTCGAGGCGGTCGCCGGCGCCCAGCTCGTCGGTGGCCCGACCGCGCCGATCTCCGCCGAGCTGCTCGCGGCCTCGGCCTCCGGCCTGGCCAAGGAGCAGGATCAGCTGTACGGCGGATTCGGCGGCGCCCCCAAGTTCCCGCCACACATGAACCTGCTGTTCCTGCTGCGCCACCACGAGCGGACCGGTTCGGCCGAGGCGCTGGAGATCGTCCGGCACGCGTGCGAGCGGATGGGCCGGGGCGGGCTCTACGACCAGCTGGCCGGTGGTTTCGCGCGGTACTCGGTGGACGCCACGTGGACGGTGCCGCACTTCGAGAAGATGCTGTACGACAATGCGCTGCTGCTCCGGGCGTACACCCGGTTGTGGCGGATCACCGGTGACGTCTACGCCCGCCGGATCGCCGACGAGACCGCCGCGTTCCTGCTCCGTGACCTCGGTACCCCACACGGCGGTCTGGCGTCGGCTCTGGACGCGGACACCGACGGCGTCGAGGGTCTGACGTACGCGTGGACGCCCGCCGAGCTGATCGGGGCGCTCGGCGAGGAGGACGGCACGTGGGCCGCCGATCTGTTCCGGGTCACCACCCGGGGCACGTTCGAGCACGGGAAGAGCGTGCTGGTGCTGGCTCGGGACATCGACGAGGCAGACCCGTCACTGGTGGAGCGCTGGCGTGCCGTACGGCGGCGGTTGCTCGCGGCGCGTGACGAGCGCCCGCAACCGGCCCGCGACGACAAGGTGGTCGCCTCCTGGAACGGCCTGGCGATCACCGCGCTGGCCGAGCACCCGGCGGCGGAGTCCCGGGCGGCGGCGGTCGCGCTCGCCGAGGTGCTGGCCGAGCGGCACATCGTCGACGGCCGGTTGCGGCGGGTCTCCCGGGACGGTGTGGTCGGTGAGCCGGCCGGGGTGCTGGAGGACTACGGCTGTGTCGCGGAGGGGTTCCTCGCCGTGCACCAGCTGACCGGGGAGGGCCGCTGGTTGGACCTGGCGCGGCAGCTGCTGGATGTGGCGCTGGCCCGGTTCGGCAACGGTCAGGGCGGGTTCTACGACACCGCCGACGATGCGGAGAAGCTGCTCACCCGACCGGCCGACCCGACCGACAACGCCACCCCGTCCGGTGCTTCGGCGATCTGCGCGGCTCTGGTCGGCTACGGGGCCCTGAGCGGCGAGACGACCTACCGGGAGGCGGCCGACTCGGCGCTGGCGACGCTCGGGCCGCTGATCGAGGGGCACCCGCGCTTCGCCGGATACGCCGCCACCGTCGCCGAGGCCGCGCTGGCCGGGCCGTTCGAGATCGCGGTGGCCACCACCGACCCGGCGGATCCGCTGGTGGAGGCCGCGCACCGGCACGCGCCGGGCGGCTCGGTGATCGTCGTCGGCATCCCGAACCAGCCAGGTGTACCCCTGCTGGCCGACCGCCCACTGACCGACGGTGCCGCCACCGCCTATGTGTGCCGCGGTTTCGTCTGCGACCGCCCGGTCACCACGCCGGCCGACCTCGTGGCCCGCCTGCGGCCGACGTCGTGAACCCCGGGGACTCGGGACAGCTCTGCGGGCCGGCCGCCGGTTCGCGGTCGCGGCCGTAGGCCGGGGGCGGGGTGGTTGCGGTTGGGGAGGTGTGGCCGTACCACCGCGATTTGGGGGTTGATCTGCGGCGTCGCTAGGCTGGCCTGGCGATGGATACCCGAACCGGTCTGCCTGTAGTCGGCATGGTGGGGGGCGGGCAACTGGCCCGTATGACCCACCAGGCCGCCATTTCTCTCGGCCAGTCACTGCGCGTGCTCAGTGAGAAGCCCGATGACAGTGCCGCGCTGGTCGCGGCCGACGTGCCGATCGGCACGCACACCGATCTCGCCGCTCTGCGTGAGTTCGCGAAAGGGTGCGACGCCGTCACCTTCGACCACGAGCATGTGCCGACCGAGCACATCGAGGCGCTCGAGGCCGAGGGGGTGAAGATCTTCCCGGGGTCCAAGGCGCTGGTCTTCGCCCAGGACAAGGGCATGATGCGGGAGCGTCTGGCGTCGCTGGGGGCACCGGTGCCACGCTGGGCCCGGGTCGCCACCGGCGAAGAGATCGAGACGTTCGCGGGCGGGTCCTGGCCCGTCGTGGCCAAGGCGACCCGCGGGGGTTATGACGGTCGCGGGGTCTGGATGGTCGGTTCCCGCGAGGCCGCCGACGACCTCGTGTCGACAGGCATCTCGCTGATCGTCGAGGAGAAGGTGCCGTTGCGGCGCGAGCTCGCCGCCCTGGTCGCGCGGTCGCCGTTCGGGCAGGTCGCGGCCTACCCGGTGGTCGAGACGGTGCAGCGCGACGGCATCTGTGTCGAGGTGATCGCGCCCGCGCCCGATCTGTCCGACGAGCGCGCGCTGGAGGCGCAGCAGCTCGCCATCGACCTGGCCACCTCGCTCGGGGTGGTGGGTCTGCTCGCCGTCGAGCTGTTCGAGACCGACGCCGGCATCGTGGTCAACGAGCTGGCCATGCGCCCGCACAACTCCGGCCACTGGACCATCGAGGGCGCCCGGACGTCGCAGTTCGAGCAGCATCTGCGGGCCGTCCTCGACTATCCGATGGGTTCGACCGCGCTGGCCGCCCCGTTCGTGGTGATGGCGAATGTGCTGGGTGGCGAGCCCGGCGGCATCTCCATCGACGAGCGGCTGCACCACCTGTTCGCCACCGACCCCGGCGCCCGGGTGCACCTCTACGGCAAGCAGGTCCGTCCGGGCCGCAAGATCGGTCATGTGACCGTGCTCGGCGACGATCTGCTCCAGGTGCGCGCGCGGGCGGTTCGCGCCGCGAAGTGGCTTCAGGAGGGTGTGTAGATGAATCCCGTCGTCGGCATCATCATGGGCAGCGACTCGGACTGGCCGACCATGGAGGCGGCCGCGGTCGCTCTGGCCGAGTTCGACGTCCCCTTCGAGGTCGGTGTGGTCTCCGCACACCGGACCGTGAAGAAGATGGTGGACTACGCCGAGTCGGCCGCCGACCGGGGCATCCGGGCGATCATCGCCGGGGCCGGCGGGGCCGCGCACCTGCCGGGCATGGTGGCCGCGCTGACCCCGCTGCCGGTGATCGGTGTCCCGGTGCCGCTCAAGCACCTGGACGGGATGGATTCGCTGCTGTCGATCGTGCAGATGCCGGCCGGGGTGCCGGTGGCCACCGTGTCGATCGGTGGGGCGCGCAACGCCGGCCTGCTCGCGGTCCGCATTCTCGGGGCCTCGCACCCGGAGATCCGCCAGCGGATGGTGGATTTCCAGGCCGGCCTCGAAAAGCTGGTCGCCGAGAAGGACGCGGCGCTGCGCGACCGCCTGATGGGTTAGCTCACCGCATCTTCGACAGCACCTCGCGGAACTCCTGGGTGCGCCGGCGATTTTCGCTCGACGCGCCCAGGAACAGCAGCACCACACCGACCGGGATCAGCATCAACCAGGGGCCGCCCACGGTGAAGGCGAAGGCCAACGCCGCGACCACGGTGGCCACCGTGCCGACCACCACGGGCGCCTGCTGACGGGTGCGCGAGCCGATGATCAGCGTCACCACCGCCCCGAGCAGCAGGAGCACCGCCCGCAGGTCGCCGCCGTTACCGGCGATCACGATGCCCATCGTCGGCACGAACGCGGCCAGCAGCGCCGGGCCGTACGCCGCCCAACTGCTCAGATCCGGCCGGTGATGCGCCTCCACGATGCCGACCGCCAGGGCGAGAGCGGCGAACGGCAGGGTGTACGCCTCCGGCAGCCCCACCTCGTTGAGCGAGATGAACAGCCACCAACCGGCGATCTCGAACCCGACCGCCACCCAGAACAGCGTGCGCCGCTGGCTCGCCGTACGGTCCGGCCGCGACGCGGTCAGGCCCAGCACCGCACCCCACGCCGCGAGCAGCGCCGCCAGATGGACAGGCGAGTGCAGGGCCAGCGCACCGGCGACAGCCGCCGACGCGTAGCCGCTCCACTCCACGGTGATCGCCTCGGCCCGGTACTGCGGCAGCCCGAGCCGGGGCAGCGCCGCCTCCAGCGACAGCAGCCCGGCGCCGACCGCGAGCACCCCGAACGCCGCCCAATGCCGTTCCAGCCCGGCCGAGATCGCCACCGCCATCACGAACATCTGGCCCATCACCGCGGCGAACAGCCAGCCCAGCAGCCGGGCCGACTGGTTGCGCCCGGCCAGCGCCGCGACCAGCCCGACACCCACCGCGCTGCCCAGCGTGAACACCGTCAGCGACTCCAGCGCGAGGCTGCCGGCCAGGCCCGCGCCACCGGCCAGCAGGCCGATCACGAAAACCACGGCCCGGGTGGTACGCAACAGTGGCGCCCGGTGCGCGACGGGCGGCGGAGTGAGCGCCAGCCCCAACATCGAGATGGTGAACACCACGAGCGCCGCACCGGTGGCCGCCGGGAATCCGGCGCCCAGTGCGATCGGTGTGATCAGCAGGGTCAGGGCCAGCCCCGGCAGGATCACCGGAACCGCCTCGGACACCTTCCCGCCGAAACCGACGGCGGCGAGCGCGGCGGCGCCGGTCAGCAGGATCGCGGCCAGGGCGCTGGTGCCGTCCACGTTGCCGGCGGCCGGGTCGGTCAGCGCCGGGATCGGGCCCTCCCAGATCGCCCGCAACTGGCCCAGCGGATCGAACAGCGCCGCCCGCAGGGCCGGGGCCAGCGAGAACAGCGCCAACACGGTGGGTAGCAGGGCCAGCATCACGGCGCCCGTGGCCGGGTCGGCGAGCCAGCGCTCACCCCAGCCGGACCGCCGCAGCCGCATCGAACGGCTGGCCGCCGGACTGTCGTCGAACGGCGCGACCCGTGGCAGATCCGACGGTGCCGGCGGAACCGCGGCCCGCAGCATCTCGGCGAGCACACCGACCAGGGCGGCCGCCGCCGCGTAGAGGGCCGTCGGATAGTCGGTCGGGATACAGGCCACCGCGGTCACCGTGGCGCCGAGCACCACACCGATGGTGGCCCACGGCAGATACTGCGGAAGGAACCGGCTGAGCGCGGCCAGGATCGCCAGGCCCAGCGTGGAACCGGCCAGCGCCGCGCTCAGTACCGCCTCGATGCCGTGCCCCTGGTCGGCGGTGAGCGCGGCCAGCAGACCGGGCAGTGCCAGCAGCACCGAGCCGGTGGCCGCGCCGCCGATCTGCGCCCGATGATGCGGCAGCACCCGATCCGGAGCCCGATCCGGCGCCTCGTCCATCTCGGCGGTGTCGTCGAACGTCGTGGGCGGCGCTTTCACCGGGATCCGGGCGGCCGCCGCCACCAACACTCCGAGCAGCACGATCACCAGCAGGGCGAGTGCGGTCGACCAGGGCCGGGCCAGGCCTGCCGAGGTGGCGTGCAGCAGCACCACGGCAGCCACCCCGGCCCGGGCGCGGGCCGAATGCGGGTCGGTCGCGGCTACGGCGGCCAGCGCGTACGCGACCGCGACCGCCGTGCCCACCAGCAGCGGCGACCACCAGGGCAGGCCGAGCGCGTACGGCGTGCAGATCGCGGCCAGCGCGGCGGCCAGCCCCGATGCGTACGGCGACCACGGTCTCGGCATCGCCATGGCCGCCGTGATCGCGATCGCGACCAGGGCGAACGGGGCCTGCCAGGCACCCGGCGGCGCGGTGGTCGGATAGGCGGACAGGTCGGCGGCCCACAGCGGCCCGGGCAGCGACAGCACCTTCAGCCCGCCGACCACCGCCTGCCAGCCGGCGATCGCGCCGACCACCAGGGCGGCGATGCCGAGGCCACGGGCCGGGCCGGGCCGCCAGTCGTCCGGCAGGATAGTCACTCCCATGCCGACCAGCAGCACCATCACACCGGCGACGGCGAGCGGCGCGTCCGGGAAGGCCAGTGCGGCGACCCGGGCCAGCGCGCCGCAGATCGCCACGGTGGCGGCCGCGGCGGCGATGTCCGGGCCGTCCAGCACCCGGTCGGTCCGCCCCCGGTTGTCGATCGACTTGGCGAAGAAGAGCAGGAGAGCCGCGCCGAGCAGCAGCGCGCCCACCCAGATGTCGGGTGCGGTCGCGCCCGGGGCGAAGAGCGCGGCCAGCGCCATCGCCATCGCGCCCAGCCCGGTCCCGACCGTCATCGGCAGGCTGATCTCCCGCCGCGCCACCTGGAACACGGCCGCGTAGCTGAGGGTGCCGGCGACCGCGAGGAAACCGGCGGCCAGCGCCGGAACCGTCGAGCCGGCGGTCGGCGGCGGGCCACCACCAGGGTCGGAGACGGCCAGTGCCGCGGTCACCGCGGCGCCGGGGATGGCCAGCGCGGCCGCGCCCGACGCCCAGTCGCCGATCACCCAGGCGAACAGTCGCACCGGGATCTGCCGGGCCGCGATCGCGACCATCACCCCGGCCCCGGCCAGTGCGGTCAGCACGGCCGCGGTCAGCCAGGACGCGCTCAGCGCGGCACACGCACCGAACAGGCCGACCACACCGGCCGCGGCCACATGGGTCGCGGCGGTCCGCAGCGTGTTCGCCCAGAGGCCGGCCGCGCCCAGGCCGATCGACGCCAGCACCAGCGGCCACGGGGCCTCCGACCAGGGCAGCCCCAGCGAGGCGGGCACCGACAGCGCGGTCAGGGCGATGCCGATCACCGCACCCTCGTGCCGGATCGTGTCGGGCAGCGCCAGGGCCGCGGCGATCGTCATCAGCAGCGCGCTGAAGGCCAGCAGCCAGCCGGACGGGCCGACCGCCTCGGCGAGCTTCTGGGCGTACGCCGCGGTGTCCGCGTCCCAGATCGGGCGGGCCGCGGCGACCGGTGCGACCGCCGCGCGCAGCACGTCGACCCCGACGACCAGACCGAGAAGGATCAGTGCACCGGTCGACGCGTACTGCGGACCGGACCGGGCCGCCGCGGGCAGTAGACCGATCACCGCACCGGCGATCGCGACGGTCGCGGCGGCGGCCACCACGCTCCAGTTCGGCGCCACCACACCGGCGATCCGGGCCATCGCGCCGATCACCGCCAGGGTGAGCACCGCGCCCGCCACGTTGATCGCGGTCGGCTGCTTGAGCAGGCGGGCGGCGGCCACCGCGGTCAGCGCGGCGGCGATCAGGATCAGGCCGGACCGCAGCGCGTCACCGAGCACCTGGGCCTGCAGCAGCGCCACCGACGAGTAGAGCAGCGCGCCCGCGGACGCGATGCAGAGCAGCGCGAACGTCAACTCCCGGAGCCAGTCGGCGGACGGCGGGACGGCCGGCGGGGCCAGCGGCATCGAACCGGCGGGCGGCGCGCCCTCCGGCCGCGGCCCGGGGAAGATCCGGGTCGGCAGCCAGCGGCGACGCGGTCGGTTGAAGCCGGAAATGATCAGATCCGGCTCCTCCTGGCGGGACTCCGGCCGGGGCGGGGCGTCCGCGGCGTACGTCGAGGGGTCGGCCGGATCCGCGACGCGGTCGGTGTCGGCGTCGGCGAGCGACTCGCGGTCGGCGGCCACCGGCCGCCCCAGCGGCCAGCGCGGCACGAGCCGCCCAGCCCGGATCACCCGGGTCAGAAGCAGCAGGTCGAGGAGGGCCACGGCGGTCAGCGCGAGGCCCCAGCCGGCCGGGCTCTGGATCATGGGGTACGCCAGGAGCGGCGCGACCGGCTGTGTGGCGATCACCGTCGCGTACCGCGGAGCGGCCAGTCGCGTGGCCCCGGCGTAGACGAAGGAGGCCACCGCGGTGATCGCGAACGTGATGCCCAGGTAGAGAGCGGTCGGCACGTCCCCGCCGGTCAGCGGGCTGTCGTGCAACGCGTACAGCGTCATCGGGAGCAGGATCAGCCCGATCGCGGCGATCGTCTCACCGGTCGAGGTGAGCCCGCGTTTGGCCACGCCCGGGGCCACCGACAGGGCGATCCCGGTGGACAGC
Source organism: Actinoplanes sichuanensis (assembly GCF_033097365.1). Classification (NCBI taxonomy): domain Bacteria; kingdom Bacillati; phylum Actinomycetota; class Actinomycetes; order Micromonosporales; family Micromonosporaceae; genus Actinoplanes; species Actinoplanes sichuanensis. Next base: position 8,629,962 of record NZ_AP028461.1, on the reverse strand, counting down.
GCCAGGATCAGCGCCCGCGCGAACGGGTTGTTGACCGCTACCGTGGCGAAGACGACCGCCGCCACGCCGAGCAGCAACGCGCCCAGGACCAGCAGAATGTTCTGCACCGACTGGGTGGACGCCTCGGGCGGGTGCTCCATGGTGGCCAGTGGCGGGCGGCGCGGTGGTGGTTTCGGCCGGGGCTCGGGCCGCTCGGTCGGTGGAGGATCGTCGACCAGCAGCGCGGCGCCGTCGGTGGCGACCCCGGGCGGCCCGGTGTGCGCGGTGCCCGGCTCGGCCCAGTCCGGCGGCGGGCCCGGCCGGCGGGCCGCCGGGCGTGGCGGCTCCTCGGCCTGGACCGGAGCCGGCTCACCGGGCCGGGGTGGTGGTGGGAAGTCGACAGGCTTACGGCGAGCCGCGGTACGCCTGGTCTTGGTGCCCTTCGCACGCTGCTGTTTCTGCGCGTGCGCGAGGATGTCGCGCTGGAACAACGCGGCCTGGAGCTTGCTCGCGATCTTGGTCCGCTCGGCGGCGGCCTGCATGTCGCGAATCTTCAGGTCGGATATGGAGGCGTCGATGCGAGCCAGTTGTTCGTCAACGTGATCGGGCTCGTCAGCCTGCGCCACAGGACCTCCTCGACCGTCCGGCCGCTGTCTGTAGTTAGAGCATGCCTTTCCGGCACCTCATTAGAACAGTCTCAACCGGGTGGAGATCTGTGGAAACGGCCCCGAACCCGGCGGTTTCCCCGGGTGCCCTGGTCAGGCCGCGATATTCGGCACACTCAGGACTGTTGCCCAGCCCACGCTACGCACCGGTAACATTGCCCCGGGACGACCTTAAGGATGGTTAAGGGCATGGCTGATTTCGACGTCTACCAGCTTCCGGAGGACCACGAGACGATCCGCGCCGCCGTGCGTGAGATCTGCGACGCGCGGGTCGCTCCGCACGCCGCCGAGGCCGACGAGACTGGTGAGTTCCCCAAGGCGTCGTATGACGCCCTGCGCTCCTCGGACTTCCACGCCCCGCACATCCCGGTGGAGTATGGCGGCGCCGGTGCGGACGCTCTCGCCACCGCGATCGTGATCGAGGAGGTGGCCCGGGCCTGCGCCTCGTCGTCGCTGATCCCCGCGGTCAACAAGCTCGGCACGATGCCGCTGATCATCGCCGCCTCGGAGGACCTCAAGCAGCGCTACCTGAGCAAGGTCGCCGCCGGGGAGGGCATGTTCTCGTACTGCCTCTCCGAGCCCGAGGCCGGCTCCGACGCCGCCTCGATGACCACCCGCGCGGTCCGCGACGGAGACCACTGGGTGCTCAACGGTGTGAAGCGCTGGATCACCAACGCCGGCGTCTCGGAGTACTACACGGTCTTCGCGGTCACCGACCCGTCCGCCCGCTCCCGCGGCATCTCCGCCTTCGTGGTGGAGAAGTCGGACGAGGGCGTCAGCTTCGGCGCCCCGGAGAAGAAGCTCGGCATCAAGGGCTCGCCGACCCGCGAGGTCTACTTCGACAACGTGCGCATCCCGGCCGACCGGATGATCGGCGAGGAGGGCACCGGCTTCGCCACCGCGATGAAGACCCTCGACCACACCCGGGTCACCATCGCCGCGCAGGCCATCGGCATCGCGCAGGGCGCGCTCGACTTCGCTCTGGGGTACGCCAAGGAGCGCAAGCAGTTCGGAAAGGCGATCGCCGACTTCCAGGGCCTGCAGTTCATGCTCGCCGACATGGGCATGAAGCTGGAGGCGGCCCGCCAGCTCACGTACGCGGCGGCCGGCAAGAGCGAGCGCGGTGACGCCGACCTGACCTACTTCGGCGCGGCCGCGAAGTGCTTCGCCTCCGACGTGGCCATGGAGATCACCACGGACGCGGTCCAGATCCTCGGCGGCTACGGCTACACCCGCGACTACCCGGTCGAGCGCATGATGCGCGACGCCAAGATCACCCAGATCTACGAGGGCACCAACCAGGTGCAGCGCATCGTGATGGCCCGTCAGCTCCTGAAGGGCTGAAAGAAACACTCGGCGCGGGGCCGGCCGCTGCCGGCCGGTCCCGTCCGCCGTCCCAGGGTGTCGCGCGTCAGGATCTCTTCCAGGCCTGGAGGAGTTCGGCGGGGCCCGTAGGCCGCGCTCAGGCCGGTGTGGGAGGCCGCCGGTCACCAGAGCCGCGTCGAAGGCCTCGGCCGGGGCCGACCGGAGGATCCCCTCGAAGGCGTCCACTCGATCGACCAGGTAGGGCACCTCGTCGATCACCACAACACTCGGCCGGACGCGGTGAAGAAGACCGCGGGCACGCCCGCGCGGTCGACGAACGCCTCCTCCCGAAAGCGGTCAGATAGTCACGACAGCGATACTTTCATCAAAGAAAGTATCGCTAGCGAAACTATCTTCAGCGCCGACTCGGCCTGTCGGAGGGAAGGCGCTCGGTGTAGAACACGCTGGCGCGGAGATTCCGGGTCTGCTCCTCGGTTAGGGAGTCCAGAGCTGGTGGGGCCGGGGTCCGGGCGAAGTGTGGCCGGAAGTGATCGCGCCTTTCGGGCCAGGTCATCACCACGACGCTGAGCAGGGTCACGCCGAGGATCAGCGACAGGAACACGAAGTCGAAGACATCGACGAACAGGCCGTCCGGGTGTGTGCCCCACAGCATCGGCACCGCCCATGGGAACGGCAGCACCAGGGCGACCGTGGCCGCCGTCATCTGCAGGTAGTCGCCGGGGTTGTGGTGCGCCCACCGGCTCCGCAGCCACTCCGGCACGCCGAGCCGTACATCCTGGTCGTGCAGGAAACCGGCGTGCGGCACCTTCAGCTGGTTGAGTGCGGCCGGCTCCTCCCGCCGACTCAGTGCCTCCAGTAGCGCGATCTCGACCGGATGGTCCGGCGGCACGTCCGGCCCGCCGTCCGCGGGTGTCGACAGCAGCCCCTCCGCGTCGATCCGCACCCGGGCGTCGAGCAGCAGCGCCGCCGCGGCGGCCCGGTTCATGTCGGCCGTGCGGCCGATTCTGCCCATCGCGTGGTACGGGTCGATCTCCACTGCCGTGACGCGGGCCGCCGCTGTCCGGCGATCGACCTGGTCGCGTGCCTGCCAGCAGACGGCGAACCCGGCGAACACGAGTGCGGTGCTCCAGGCCAGCACCTCGAAGTAGTCGCCCAACGGCATACGGCACCTCCCACCACTGTGGCCGACTGTATGGCCGGGCACCAAGCCGGACCACCGCTCTGCACGTTCTGGACGCAGAGCGTTGACGAACCGATGACACATCTGAAACATTGAATGCCTCGGCATGCAAAAAGTAAGCAGCAAGACGAAAATTTTGCACTGCCGGGTCCCTTCCCCCCCTCGGCGTGGCGGCGCCCCCTGTTGGACGACCCCTGCGCCGGTCCGACAGGACGGACCCCTCATGAAGGCGATAACCCTCAGCCGGCGGCTGGTCGGCGTGGCCCTCGTGGCCGCTCTGGCCGTCTTCGGCCTCACCCCGCAGGCCGCGCACGCGGCCGGTGGGCCCAACCTCGCGCTCGGCAGAGCGACGAGCGCGAGCGGCTCGCTCGGAGCACAGCCCGCCTCGGCCGTCAACGACGGCAACCCGAACTCCTACTGGGAGAGCCCGAACAACGTCTTCCCACAGTGGATCCAGGTCGATCTCGGCGGCAGCGTCGCGATCGACCAGGTGGTGCTGAAGCTGCCGCCGGCGTCTGCGTGGGCCACCCGCACGCAGACCCTGAGCGTGCAGGGCAGCACCGACGGCTCCGCGTTCAGCACGCTGTCGGCGTCCGCGGGCCGGGTCTTCAACCCGGCCACCGGCAACACCGTCACGATCAACTTCACGGCGACGACCATCCGGTACGTACGTGTGCACATCACCGCGAACACCGGCTGGCCGGCCGGTCAGCTGGCCGAGCTGGAGATCTACGGTGTGGCCGGCCCGGTCGACCCGGACCCGGAGCCGCCGGCCGGTGGCGACCTGGCCGCCGGTAAGGCGATCGAGGCGTCGTCGGCGGTCTTCAACTTCGTGGCCACCAACGCGAACGACGGCAACACCGGCACCTACTGGGAGTCGGCCGGCTTCCCGTCCACGCTGACCGTCAAGCTCGGTGCCGACGCCGAGGTGACCGGCCTGGTCGTCAAGCTCAACCCGGACACCGCCTGGGGCCCGCGGACGCAGAGCATCCAGGTACTGGGGCGGGCCGGCACCGCGACCACGTTCACCGAGCTGAAGGCCCGTGCCGACTACGGGTTCAGCCCGTCCGGCAACCAGAACACGATCACCATCCCGATCAGCGGGCGGGCTTCGGACGTACGCCTGCAGATCTTCAGCAACACCGGTGCGCCCGGCGGCCAGGTCGCCGAGCTGCAGGTGATCGGCGCCTGGGCGCCGGCGCCGGATCTGGTCGTCACGTCGGCCACGTGGAGCCCGGCGAACCCGAACGAGACCTCCGCGATCACCCTGACCGCCACCGTCCGTAACTCGGGCACCGTGGCCGCGGCCGCCACCAAGGTGGACTTCAAGCTCGGCGGCACCGTCGTGGCCGGTGCGGACGTGCCCGCACTCGCCTCCGGAGCCTCGGCCACCGTCACCGGCAACGCCGGAACCCGGCCGCAGGGCAGCTATATCGTGTCGGCCACCGCCGACCCGGCGAACACCGTGGCCGAGACGAACAACGACAACAACACCTTCACCGCGGCCTCGCCGCTGGTCGTCGGCCAGGCGCCCGGCCCCGACCTGCAGGTCACCGCGATCAACATGAACCCGGCCAACCCGGCGGTCGGCGCCGCGGTCAGCTTCACCGTCGCGGTGCAGAACCGCGGGATCGACGCCGCGGGCGCCAGCACCACCCGGGTGGCCGTCGGCGGAACCACTCTCACCGGGGCGACCTCGGCGATCGCGGCCGGCGCCACCACCACCGTCACCATCGGCGGTACCTGGACCGCGACCAGCGGTGGCGCCACCGCCGTGGCCACCGCCGACTCGGCCGGTGTGGTCGCCGAGACCAACGAGAACAACAACACCCTGTCCCGGTCCATCGTGGTCGGTCGGGGTGCCGCCGTGCCGTACGTCTCCTACGAGGCCGAGGCCGCCCGCTACCAGGGCACGCTGCTCCAGGCCGACCCGCTGCGCACGTTCGGGCACACCAACTTCGCCACCGAGTCCAGTGGCCGCCAGTCGGTACGCCTGAACAGCACCGGCCAGTTCGTCGAGTTCACCTCGACCAACCAGGCCAACTCGATCGTGGTCCGCAACTCGGTGCCGGATTCGGCGAGCGGCGGCGGCCAGGACTGGACGATCAGCCTCTACGTCAACGACGTGTTCACCCGGAAGCTGACACTCAGCTCACGCAACAGCTGGCTGTACGGCACCTCCGACGACACCGAGTCGCTGTCCAACAGCCCGATGGCCGACGCCCGCCGCCTGTTCGACGAGTCGAACGCGCTGCTGGGCCAGTCGTACCCGGCGGGCACCCGGTTCAAGCTGCAGCGCGACTCGGGTGACGCGGCGAGCTTCTACATCATCGACATGATCGACCTGGAGCAGGTGGCCCCGGCGCTGAGCCAGCCGACCGGCTGCGTCTCGATCACCACCTACGGCGCGGTCGCGAACGACGGGCTCGACGACACGGCGGCCATCCAGCGGGCCGTCACCGACGACGAGAACGGGGTGATCCCCTGCGTCTGGATCCCGGCCGGCCAGTGGCGTCAGGAGCAGAAGATCCTGTCCCCGGACCCGACCCGTGGCCAGTGGAATCAGAAGGGCATCCGGAACGTGGTGATCCGCGGCGCCGGGATGTGGCACACCCAGCTCTACTCGAACACCCAGCCGCACCAGGTGACCGGCAACATCAACCACCCGCACGAGGGCAACGTCGGCTTCGACATCGACGACAACACCCAGATCTCCGACCTGGCGATCTTCGGCAACACGCAGAACCGGGCCAACCGCGGTCACGGCCTCAACGGCCGGTTCGGGAAGAACACGAAGATCAGCAACGTGTGGATCGAGCACGTCAACGTCGGCGCGTGGGTCGGCCGCGACTACTCGGACACGCCCGCCTACTGGAACCCGGGTGACGGCGTCGAGTTCACCGGCATGCGGATCCGCAACACCTTCGCCGACGGCATCAACTTCTCCAACGGCACCCGGAACTCGCGGGTCTTCAACTCCTCGTTCCGGACCACGGGTGACGACGCGCTGGCGATCTGGGCGAACCCGTACGTCAAGGACCAGAACGTGGACATCAACCACGACGACCACTTCCTGAACAACACCGTCCAGCTGCCGTGGCGGGCGAACGGCATCGCGATCTACGGGGGGTACAACAACAGCGCACAGAACAACCTGGTGTACGACACCGCGAACTACCCGGGCATCATGCTGGCCACCGACCACAGCCCGCTGCCGTTCTCCGGTACCACGCTGCTGGCCAACAACGGGCTGTACCGGACCGGTGGGGCGTTCTGGAACGAGGACCAGGAGTTCGGCGCGATCACTCTCTTCCCGTCCACGAAGGACATCACCGGCGTCACCATCCGGGACACCGACATCATCGACTCGACCTACGACGGCATCCAGTTCAAGAACGGCGGCGGCAACATGCCGAACGTCACCGTCACGAACGTACGCATCGACAGGTCGAACAACGGCGCCGGGATCCTGGCGATGAGCGGAGCCCGCGGTAACGCGGTCCTGTCCAACGTCCAGATCACCAACTCGGCCGACGGCGACATCGTCATCCAGCCGGGTTCGCAGTTCACCATCTCGGGCAGCTGATCCACGGGTGTGCGGGGGCCGGACGGTCCCCGCACATCACTATGCCGCGGCGCAGGTGGTGGCGGCGAGGATCGGCCAGCCGGCGCGCTCGGCGACCGCCGTCAGATCGGGGTCGCCGCCGATCACCGTCGGGTGCCCGACCTCGGCCAGGAACGCCAGATCGCTGGAGTGGTCGCCGTATCCGAAGCAGCGTGCCGGGTCGGCGCCCCGGGCGGCGATCAGCCCGAGCACCGCGGACCGTTTGTTGTCACCGATCATCGGCACGGCCACCTCGCCGGTGAGGCGGCCGTCGCCGTCCAGCAGCGGTTCCGTGCAGAGGATCGTGTCGGCGCCGAGGTGTGCGGCGATCGGGTCGAGACAGGCCCGGAACGAGCCGGAGACCAGCGCGACGACGTGCCCGGCGGCCTGGTGGAACCGGAGCGCGGCGATCCCCTCGGCGAGGAACGGCTCGGGACGGGTGCGCAAGTCGGCGTACCAGCGCTCGCCCTCGGCCAGCAGCCCGCTCCAGTTCGACCCGGCGAAGAGCCGGTAGTAGGCGCGGTTGATCTCGTGGCGGGGCACCCCGGCGGCGGCCGCCCGGCGCAGCGCCCCGGCTTGCTCGTCATAACGCGTGCCGTCGTCACCGTCGGCGGCCAGGTGGAACCGCAGGAAGTCGAACATGCTCTTGGTGTCGACGAGGGTCTCGTCCACGTCGAAGAAGGCGATCGTCATCCCGGTCACCACCGGACCAGGCTCATGCCGACCGCCATGCCGCCACCGAACGCCACGAGCAGCACCAGTTCGCCGCGCTCGACGTGGCCGGCCCGTACCGCGGCATCGAGAGTGACCGGCACCGAGGCGGCACCGGTGTTGCCGTATCGGTCGACGGTGCGGTGCACGGACGCGTGCGGCAGCCCCAGATCGGCGGCCAGGTCGTCGAGCATCCGCCCGTTCGCCTGGTGCGGCACCACGTGCCGAACCTGTGCCGGATCCACCCCGCTGTCGGCCAGGAACCGCCGCACCAGGCCGGGCACGTGGGTGGCGACATAGTCCCGGACGGCCCGGCCCTTCATGGTGAAGAACTGGTCGCCGGCCGCGATCGCGTCGACGGTCAGCGGGGCCCGGCTGCCGCCGCCCGGCACCCCGATCAGGTCGGCGTGGTCACCGTTGCTGATCAGTCGGTGGGCGAGCACCCCGGAGCCGTGCGGCACCGCGCCCACGATCACCGCGCCGGCGCCGTCACCGAACAGGATCGTGGTACGCCGATCGGCCGGGTTGAGGATGCGGGAGTAGACGTCGGCCCCGATCACCAGGGCCCGGGAACCCTCCCGTCCGGCCAGGAATCGCTCCGCGGTGCCCAACGCGAAGACGAAGCCGCTGCACACCGCGTTGAGGTCGAAGGCGGTGGCCCCGACGGCCCCGAGTTTCGCCTGCACCAGGGTTGCGGTCGGCGGCTGCGGGTGGTCGGGCGTGGAGGTGGCGACCACGATCAGGTCGATGTCGGCGGCGGTCAGCCCGGCCTGCCCCAGTGCCCGCTGCCCGGCCATCGCGGCCAGGTCGGAGGTGGCCTCGGTGGGCGCCGCCCACCGCCGGGTGCTAATGCCCGTCTTACCGAGGATCCACTCGTGGTCGACTCCGGCCGGGCGGCCGACGTCGTCGTTGCCGACCTCACGTTCCGGCAGGTAGGAGCCGGTGCCCAGGATGCCGGCCGGAGCGGGTCCGGCCCGGCGGCCGGTGATAACGGTGCGCATAGCGTTCCCCCGAATTGATCGAATTTGCTTCCGGCTGCAAATACCCGGATTTGTTTTCTTTATTGTCTGATCGGCCGGTCGAACGTATCCAGTGGCGTCGGTGAGGGTCAATCCCGATGTCCGGAAAGCGATTGTGACCGGGCGCACACGGCATTGTAGGATGTGTCACCTCTGCGACCGCTCAAGTGTGTTGACACTCAAAGAGAAGAGCCGATACGTTCGGTCCGAACGCGACTGTGGCCGACATCTTGGGGGGCGGCCCGGCGGAAATCGGGGGATATCTCATGCGAGTCGTTTCGTCCTAGTGGACAAGCAGTCCCAGTCAGCCGGTGGCCGAGTGGCCGGCCGGTTTCCTGTCATGCCTTTCGCGCGCGCCGAGTCGATTCCGGCGGTGCGAGGACGAGCCTGTTCATTTCAACTAGGAGTCATCGTGCGAAAAATCTGTATCGTCGGCGACCGGTTCCGTGGTCTGGAGCAGCACGAGCGCGTCAGCACGCTGAGCGGCTTCACCCGCTCGCTCGGCAGCGGCGCCCTGGATTCGCTGGACGAGGACCTGGTGCTGGTCGCCGGGGACGGCGTCGGCCGCTACGAGTGGGACCACCTGGCCGAGGCGCTGGCCCGGCGCGGTCTGGAGGACCGGATCACCATCGAGGCGCGCGACGAGCCGCTGGTCCGCCGGGGTGAGGCGCACAAGCACCGGGAGACGAACATCCTGGTGGCGGGCCTGCATCGGGTCGCCGAGGGGCACTTCGCGGCGTCGCTGCGGGTGCACAACGACAATGAACTGCTGCTCGACCACCAGACCGGTCAGCACACGCAGGGCATGGTCTCGGTCGAGGCGGCGCGGCAGATGTTCCTGGCCGTGACCGAGCGGTTCTACGCCAGCGCCTGGCCGCAGAACCACTACTACTACGTGCTGAACTCGATGAACGTCACCTTCGAGAACTTCCTGTTCCCGATCGGGGCGACCCTCGACCTGCACGTCGAGCGGGCCGACGTGGCACGGCCCGAGCGTCTGGCGATGACCGTGCGGGTCGACGTGTCGCAGGCGGGCCGGCGTTGCGCGTCGGTCGCGATCGAGTACACCGCCTTCGAATCGTCGGTGGTGGAGAGCAAGGAGACCAGGCGCGCGGCGGCCGCCGTCGACGTCGTGCTCGACCGGCGGCTGGTCACCGCCTGACCGTCAGCGCACCTCCGGCGTCGCCGGGTGGAATCGGCCGAGACCGGTTCCACCCGGCGACGCCGTTTGTTTCACCGATAATGTCGAAGCGATTCGAGAATGCCGGGCGGTAAACAGTCACGGACCATTTACCACCCGGAAATGAAGGCTCAGGAGGAGAGTGCCGCGATGCTGATCGTGAATCCGGCTCCGGCGCTGATGAAAATGTCGGTCCGGGGCTTATCGGCGGCCGTCTGGGCGTCCGCGATATTGGCGATCAGGTCACCCGCCCCGAGATGTCCGGTCATATCACCGAGACGCCGCTGCGGAAGGTCGGTCAGTGCGGCCACGGCCGGGGCGTAGAGCGAATCCAACGTCGCATTCATGAGCCGGGGCAGATAAACCACCCCGTCGGCGGTCCGGCCCTGACCGGCGAGGTCGGTGAAGACCCTGGCGAGCAGTTTGCCGACCATGCCGCGCATCGCCTCGGCCAGCGAATCACCGCCGTGCTCCTGCAGATAGCGACGCTTGGTCGCCTGCACGTCGATCGGCCACGCGGCGGCCGGGGCGGCGTCGACCGACGCGTCGACCGGCCGGTGCATGCTCTCCAGGTGCGGCAGAGCTCCGGTGTGCAGGCTCAGCAGGGTGCTCGACGGGCCGTCGATCGGGGCCGGATGATCGGCGGAGACGGCCAGCATCGCGGTCCCGGCGTCGCCGTAGAGCACGCCGTAGTCACCCGACCAGCGGTCGAAGCCCGGGCCGCGGAACGCGTCACCGGTGCAGATCAGCGCGGTGAACGGGGCGCCGGCCCGGGCCGCCCGGTCGGCGAGGTGCACCGCGGCCCCGGCGCCGTTGCACATCTGCTGGAGGCCGATCGGATTGGCCGAGGTGAGCCCGGTCCGGTCGGCGAGCGCGTGTGCGGGCGACCAGAAGTGCGCCCCCTGGAAGTAGGTCCAGGCGTAATACAGGTCCTCGACCTCGGCCGCCGGGTGACCGGTGCGTTCCAGAACGGTCCGTGCCGCGGCGGCCGCCAGGTCTATCGGGCTGCCCGCGGTCGCCGGCAGGGCGGTCGACGGGTCGACCTCGGGATGCCGGCCGCGCAACCGGCCCTCGGCGATCGCGGTGGACAGGGTGTCGGTGGTGGCGGGCAGTTCCAGTGTCGCGGCGTGCAGCCGGAGACGATGCGTGGTCATGGTGCGGATCCCCCGTGAAGTGGGCGGCCGTGGCCGCCCGGGTTACCGCCCGGCGGACTCGACCGCGGTGATGAGTCGTTCCACGTACTCCTGGAGCTGCTCTCGCTCTTTGTCGTTGAAGGCCTCGGCCATCCGCAGCTCGAGCTCGACGGCCCGCTCGTCGGCCTTGCGAAGCAGGGTCTGGCCCGCCCGGGTGAGCCGGGCGACCAGGACCTGACCGTGATCCTCCGAGCGGCGCCGCTCGACGAGCCCGCGCGTCTCCAGGTTGGCCAGCATCGTCGCCATCGTCTGCGGGGTGACCATGCAGCGACGGGCCAGGTTGGCCCCGGAGATCCCGGGATGCTCGCCGAGCACCAGGAGAGCGCTGTACTGCGGGACGGTCAGGTCGAGATCGCGCAGGACGGCGGTCTTGCCCGCGATGACCACCTGCTCGGCCCGTTTGACCAGGTTGCCGAGCCGTTGGTCGATCGGCAGTCGCGTCGTCGTCGGCACGCTTGGCCTCCCTGGCGAGGATGGTCGGAGAATGCGGCCACTCTATCAGTGTCCTGATATGTGTTCTACCTCCGATACTCCCCAGGACGCCGCTGATGTGACGGTGACCAGGCCGTTCAGCACCTGTAGGGCCTGTCGATGCCCCTCCATGGAGAGGCTCGTGGTCGCGTCTTCGAGCACCGTGACCCGGAAGCCGAGGGCCGCCGCCTCCCGGGCCGTGACACCGACACCGTGCGAGAGGGCGATGCCGGCCAGCCCCACGCGGGTCACCCCGGCGGCGCGCAACCGGTCGGCCAGCGGGGTGCCGTCGAACGCGCCGAGCCCGTACTTGGTGATCACCGGCTCGTCCGGGCGCACCTCGAGGCCGGGCACGATCCGGTTGCGTGGGGCCGCCGGGTCCGCGCCGGGGCCGGTGCCGTCGAGGTAGCGCACGTGCCAGACCGGCACGCCGGCCGCCCGGCTGTCGGCGGCGAGCGTGGCGCACCGCTCGACGACCTCCGCGCCGTGCCGCGGTGACAGTGGCATCCGGGTGATCCAGGTCTGCAGGTCGATGAGGATCAGCGCGTCCATCGGCTCCTCCTCAGTAGCGGTGACCGGCGGCGGCGGGCAGCCCGTCGAGGACGGCCAGCACCTCGGCCGGGATCTCGACCGACGCGGCGGCCAGGTTGTCCCGCAGGTAGGCAGGGTTCTTCGTACCGGGGATGGGCACCACGAACCGGCCCTGCGCGAGCACCCAGGCCAGCGCGAGCTGCGCCGGCGTCACCTCCAGCCGAGCCGCCTGCTCGCGTACCACCTCGGCGATCTTCTGGTTCTTCGCCATCGTGTCGGCCTGGAAGCGCGGATTGCCGTGCCGCCAGTCGCCGGCCGGCAGATCCTCCGGTGAGGTGAACCGGCCGGCCAGGAACCCGCGGCCGAGCGGCGAGAACGGGATGAGCGCGATGCCCAGTTCCTCGGTCAGTGGCAGCACCCCGGCCAGCACGTCGGGCGTCCACAGGGAGAGCTCGGACTGGACGCTGGTGACCGGGTGGATGGCGTGCGCCTCGCGGATCTGCGCCGGGTCCGCCTCGGAGAGCCCGATCGCCCGCGCCTTGCCGGCCGCGACCATCTCGGCCATCGCGCCCCAGGTCTCGGCGAGCGGCACCGCCGGGTCGACCCGGTGCAACTGGTAGAGGTCGACGTGGTCGGTGCGCAGCCGCAGCAGGCTGGCGTCCAGAGCGGCACGCAGGTGCTCGGGGCGGCCGTTGCGGTGCAGATTGCGGGCGCCGTCGACGATCAGACCACCCTTGGTGGCCAGCACCGCGTCGTCGCGTCGTCCGGCCAGCGCCCGGCCGACCAGGTATTCGTTGTCGAACGGCCCGTACATGTCGGCGGTGTCGATCAGCGTCGCGCCGGAGTCGAGCGCCTCGTGGATGACCTTGATCGAGGTCGTCTCGTCGCGGCCCTGCTCGTCGTAGACCCAGGACATGCCCATGCATCCGAGGCCGACGCGGCCCACCTCGGGTCCGTTCGTGCCGAGCGTGGTGGTGTCGATCACGGTTTCTCCTTTCCGGGCCGGGTCAGTGCGGCCAGGTGGCGGGTGATGGCGGGCAGTGCGGGGTCGGTCTCGTGCACGGCGACGTAGTGGTCCGGGCGGATCAGGGTCACCGCGATCCGGCCTCCGGGCGTTCCGCCCGGTCGGTCTCCGGCCGGTTTCAGCAGCGTCCCGGCGCGGGCCCATCCGGAGATCAAACGGGGGTACGCCCGGAGCAGCCCGAAGAAGGCCGGGCCGGGGCGCGGCTCCACCCCGTCCGGAACGGTCACCAACAGGGTGTAGCGGTCGTCCGGCAGCACGTCGCGGATCGGCCGCCAGATCTCGCCGTCGGTGGAGACCGCGACGTTCGGGATCAACGCCCCGTGCCGGACCGGCCGGCGGGGGCCGCGTGACCGCGGTGCGACCGTCAGGCCGGGTGGGTACTCGTGCCGGGTGCCGGTCAGCCAGGGCACGTAATGCCTGTCGAAGACCCCGATGCGGGCCGCCGCGCCCGCCGCCAGGTCCCGGGCCGCGACCTGCCACGGCTTCTTGAGCAGCCAGGCCCGGGTCTGTGTCTCGGCCTGCCGGACCACCGACCGGGCCACCGCCGAGCGCTCCGGCTCGTAGGAGTCGAGAACCTCCGCCGGCAGATCGCCGTGCCACACCGCGGCCAGTTTCCAGGCCAGGTTGTGCGCGTCGGTGACCCCGGTGTTCAGCCCCTGGCCACCGGCCGGACTGTGGATGTGCGCGGCGTCACCGGCCAGGAAGACCCGCCCGTCGCGGGGCCGCTCCACGTGCCGCGCGTGGATCCGGAAGGCGGCGCTCCAGGACAGGTCGTGCAGTCGCAGACCACCCGGCCCGCGGTCGTCGACCAGCTCCTGCAGCAGCTCCAGGCGGACGTCGTCGGAGGTGAGGTCGCCGGGCGCGGCGGTGAACACCCGATGCCGCCCGTTCGGCAACGGCACCAGGACCAGCACGCCGCGCGGGGACAGGTAGTAGTGCACCGAGTCGGGCTCGGCCGTGCCGTCGATCGCGGTGTCGCCGAGCACGAAGGTCTGCGGGTAGGTGGCACCCTCGAACTCCAGCCCGAGCAGGCCGCGGACCGTGCTGCCGGCCCCGTCGGCCCCGATCACGTGGCTGAACCGGTGGGTGCGCGCGACACCGTCCGGCTCGCGCAGGGTGGCGGTCACGCCGTCGTCGTCCTGGCTCAGCCCGGTGAGCGTGGTCTGCCACTCCGGCTTGCCACCGCGGTCGGCGAGAGCGGCGTGCAGCATCGCCTCCACATCCGGCTGAATGATGATCTTCGGCCGGGTGGCGGCACCGAACGGGATCCGGCAGACCGGGCGCCCGTCCGACCAGTAGCGGAAGTCGGCGACGTCCTGCCCGTGCTCGGTGATGTGCCGCCCGCCGCCCAGCCGGCGCAGCACCTCGAGGGTTCGTGGCCACACCAGGAGCGCCTTGCTGAACTCGCTGGGGGCGGTGGCGCGGTCGATCACCCGGACGTCGACACCGCGCCCGAGGAGGATCGCGGCCGCTGTGAGGCCGACCGGGCCGGCGCCCACCACCAGGACCGGATGGTTCTCCGGCATCGTTCCCACCCCTCTGTGATCTCTGTCAAACCGATGCTCTCGCATGAGCATCAGGACTCTGATACGCATCCTAAGTCAGAGCCGCTCGCCGCGGGTACCGGGACGCCGTGCCGGACATTTGACAACCCGATCCCGAGGCATCAGGATCCGATTGAGTATCAGAGTTCGAATATGCGTCCGTGTTCTGAGCCGTGCTGGATGGGCGGACCGGACAGCGCATTCCCGCAGAGCAAGGAGCTCGCGTCCCATGTCTGACAAGGGATCCGGCGCGCCCGTATCGCGCCCCACCCTCACCCTGATCACGGTCTGCGTGGCAGGCGGTCTGCTGCCGCTCTCCCTCACCGGGTCGTCGATGGCGCTGCCCGGCATCAACGCCGACCTGGAGCCCTCGCTGCCCGCCCTGCAGTGGGTGGTCAACGCCTACAACCTGCTGTTCGCGAGCCTGATGCTGGCCGCCGGATCACTCGCCGACCGCCTCGGCCGCCGCCGGATGTTCGTGATCGGATCCGTGTTGTTCGCCACTGCCTCGGCGGTCAGCGCGGCGGCCGGCCAGATTCTGGTGATCGACATCGCCCGCGCTCTCGCCGGTGTCGGTGCCGCGGCCGTCCTGACCAGCGGCAGCGCGATCCTGGCGCAGACCTTCCAGGGGCCCGCCCTGGGTAAGGCGTTCGGTGCCCTCGGCACGTCGTTCGGCTTCGGCCTGGCGTTCGGCCCGTTCCTGTCCGGCCTGCTGGTCTCGATCGGCGGCTGGCGGACCGTGTTCGCCGTCCACGCCGGTGTCTCAGTGCTGGTCCTGCTGGTCAGCCGGCTGCTGCCGGAGTCCCGATCGGCCGTCGCGTCCCGGGTGGACTGGCTCGGCACGATCACCTTCTCCGGCAGCCTGCTCGCCTTCGTGCTGGCCGTCGTGCAGGCGCCGCAGATCGGCTGGACCGACCCGATCACGCTCGTCCTCTTCGGAGTCTGCGCGCTGCTCATGGTGGCGTTCGTGGTCGCCGAGCGCCGACAGCCGGCCCCGATGTTCGACCTGTCACTGTTCCGTCAGTCCAAGTACGTGGCCGCCTGCCTGGTCCCGGTCGCCCTGGCCTTCGGCTTCGTGACCCTGCTCGTGCTGCTCCCGTCCTACCTGATCTCGGTGGACGGGGTGAGCGCCCAGCGGGCCGGTGTCACCCTGCTCCTGCTGACCGCGCCGACCCTGGTGATGCCGTCGGTCGCCGGGTACCTGTCCCGTTGGGTCTCGGCCCGGGTCCTGCTGGTGGTGACGCTGCTGCTGGTCGGTGGCGGCGCGGCCTGGCTCACCGTGATCGACCGCGGCGTGGGTGTCCTGGCCATCGCCGGTCCGCTGCTCACCATCGGCGCCGGCATGGGTATCTCGCTGGCGATCCTGGACGCCACCGCGGTCGGCAGCGTCGAGCCGGAGCGGGCCGGGATGGCGGCCGGCATGTTCAACACCATGCGTCTGTCCGGTGAGGTCGTCGCGATCGCCACGATGGGTTCGGTGCTCGCCGGTCTCACCACATCCCGGCTGGCCGAGGGCATCGGCGCCTACCAGCCGGCGGGTGCGCCGTCAGCGTCCGAGGCGGCCGGTCAGATCGTCTCGGGTGACCTCGCGACGGTGGCCGGGCAGGTGGCCGAGCCGTCCCGGGCGGCGTTCGTCGACTTCGCGGCGGGCGCGTACTCGGACGGCTTCCACACCGCGCTCTGGGTGCTGGCGATCACGACCGTGCTGGCCGCCCCGGTGATCGGCATCCTGCTGCGGGACCGGAAGGCCGCGGCGCAGCCGGCCGAGCAGCCCAGCCGGCGGCTCGACCCGGTCGCCTGACCCTCCTCTCCCCGTGCGGTGCCCGGGTGCTCCTCAGGGACGCCCGGGCACCGCGGTCCGCCGGTGGTGCCAGACCACCAGCGGGACGATGCCGAGCGGGTACCAGACCAGATCGATCGGGTCGAAGGAGGCGCCGAACACGAGACGGGCCACCAGGCTGTCCGCGGACAGTGCCGCGGGGATCCCGGTGAGTTGGAAGAACTCGGCACCCCAGCACCAGGCCAGGGCGATCCCGCCGGCGGTGAGTGGAGTCAGGCGGGGGCCCAGGAAACGCACGCCGGCCCAGGTCATCGAGGCGTAGAGGGCGGTCCCGGACGACTGCTCCAGCCAGCTGCCGAGGGGCGCCACCGCCCGGATCGCCAAGGCCGTGGTCAGGAAGGCCAGCGCGGCTCCGGACATGGCGAGGCGTAGTCGCCCGTGGCTGATCGGCATGGCGGCGATCGTAGGCGGCGGCTTCACCCGCCCGGTTCTCCCGGGTCAGTGCCACGCTCGATCGAGAGCGGTCATCGGCGACCGGAACTCCGCGATATTCCTCCCGTCCTCGCTCGTACCCCTCGGACGGAGTTCCCGAATGCGTACCCCCAAGGTGTTTCTGGTCGGCCTGCTCGTGGCCGGGCTGGCCGGATGCGGCACGGCCACGGCCGGGGAGATCACGTCGGGAGCCGGGGCGCCGGCCGGCGAGTCGGCGTCCGCTTCACCGTCGATCGAGCCGTCCGCTTCGCCTGCCGGGGAGCCCTCCGCAGAGCCGACCGAGGAGCCGACCGAGGAGCCGACCGAGCAACCCGCGGAGGAGACTTCGGCGGACCCGACGGAGACGCCGGACGCCGCGCCGTCCGAGGCGGTGCGGCCCTCGCCGACGCCGTCGGTACGCCCCGGCCGCCGAGGTGACGGTCCCGCCGAGAGCCTGCGCCGGACCGGGGCGGCCGGGGTCGCGTTGACCTTCGACGACGGCCCGGACCCGGTGCAGACACCCCGTCTGCTCGACCTGCTCGCCGAGCACCACGTCAAGGCCACGTTCTGCGTGGTCGGCGAGAACGTTGTGGCGTACCCGGACCTGGTCCGCCGGATCGTCGACGAGGGCCACACCCTGTGCAACCACACCTGGCGGCACAGCCTGACGCTCGGCACGGAGAGCCCCGAGGCCATCCGGGCCGACCTGGAGCGCACCAACGACGCGATCCGGCAGGCGGTTCCGGGGGCGGAGATCAAGTACATGCGGGCGCCCGGTGGCAACTTCACCAAACCGTTCGTGGCGGTGGCGGCCGAACTCGGCATGACGTCGATCTACTGGCAGGTCGACCCGCGGGACTGGGACCACCCGGCCGGGGAGACCGACGAGCAGCACGTCGCGAAGATCGTCGCAACGGTACGGCAGCACGTGAGCAAGGGTGCGATCGTGCTGTCCCACGACTATCGGCAGCCGGACACGATCACCGCTTACGAGCAGCTCATCCCCTGGCTGAAGGCGCGGTACAAGCTGATCGCGCTGCGCTGACTCAGCTCCGATGGGCCGGATAGACCCGGCGCTGATTGAGCGGATTCCGCGGGCCGTCCGTCTCGGGATGGTGGTACGGGCCCGCGGCGAGCCGGGCGGTGGCGACGCTCAGCGGCCGGCCGGACTGTCTCGGGTCACCCATCATCCGCATGATCGACCGGGAGGCCTCGTCATACCCGGTGCGGTACGCCTTGTCCCGCTCCACCCCGTGCCGGTGCCACTGGTGGATCCGGCCGACCGCATAGCCGGTCGACATGACGATGGCGAGCGTGAGGAGGAAGTACACGAGGTAGTTGCCGGGTGCTGTCATGCCGCATTACCTTCTTTCATGCCTTCCGTCCTCGGCGGTACGTTTTCCGGATAGCGGTTTCGCGACGTCGGAATGCGTCGCCGAGGCTTTTCCGGAGATGGCCGCGGCAGCTTCGGGAATTCGTCTCTCAGGACTGGAAACTGGCGTTCGACGACGGTGGACGTCACCCGTGGGTGCACCGTTGGCGCCGGAAGGCACGCCCGTGAGTGCCCGATCAGCCCAGTCTCCCCGTCGTGTCGTGACCGGGCGGGTTCCCGATGATCGAATGGTGGCCCGCGGGTGCCCGTTGATCTCTTTTCGTTTTTCGTGGAGACCGGGCTGATTGGATCATCGGCAGGCCGCGGGGTCGAGATCAAATGGCCGACGGCGGAGACCGAACGAGTGAGAATCGGCCCTTTTTCACGCGAACGGGAGCTCGGGGATTTGCTTCCTTTGCCCGTTTCCGGACGATTCACAGCGAATCATCCGGTCGCGGCTGACGGGACACCGTCCACGGCCTCCTGATCCGAGAAAGGTTCCCGCGGATGTCTCCACACAACGCCCCGGCCGGCTGCGGCCCGATGAACCACGGCGGCCACCCGCGCGGTGGGTGCCGGTCGTGATCACGGACGCCGGGGTGATGCCCCTCCAGCGCGACGTCGACGGTGTACCGGTCCATCCGGTGCCGCCCGCACCGCAGGTGGCCCCACCGGACCGGGCGATCGCGATCCTGGCCCTGGCCCAGCGCACCGCCGACGACCACGTCGCCGAAGCGCGGGTGCACGCCGAACGGATCGTCGCGGAGGCGCGCTCGTACGCCGACGGGATCCGGGTCGAGGCCGACCGGCTACTGTCCGACGCGCGGGCCGAGGCGGAGCACATCGTGTCCGCCGGCGGCGCCTACGCCGAGCAGTTGAGAGTGCAGGCGCAGCAACGTTACGAGGACGCCGTCGGAGGGCTGTCGATCCAGCGGGAGGCGTTGCAGCGCCAGGTGGAGAACCTGGCCGCCTTCGACCACGACTACCGGCACCGGATCACGCTGTTCCTGCAGAGCCAGCTGCGGGCGCTCTGGGCTGAACATCCGCAGTCGGCCGACGTGCCGGACACCGCGCTGCCGGGGCCGGGCGGCCCGGTCGACCCGACCGGGCTGGGCTGAGCGCTCACCGGTGACCCGGGGCCGGGTCACCGGGCCGCCGTCACTCGCGCCGGGTACGCACCCGACGCTGACGCTGGAGGTCGATCTCGCGCCAGTTGTCCGGGATCTGGGCGACGAAGAAGCGCTGTACCGGGGAGAGCCCACCGGTCGCCGCGAGCAGCTTCTGCATGCGGATCCATCGGCGGGTGTCGGTCCGGGCTCGCTGCACCCGGGCGCGCGCCACGGGATCGGAGGGATCGCTGTACGGCTGGTCGCTCTCCAGCAGCGCGAGCGCCGCCTTGTAGGCCGCCCGCCAGCGGGTCGGCAGGTTGGTGTCCATCTGTTCCACAAGGAATAACCTGCCAGAAATGTCGGCCTGCATCAGGATCGTCTATTTTCGGCGTGTGGCGCCCGACTATCAGATGGACCGGCCGCTGTGCAAGGTGCCGAAATACCCTTGTGCGAACTATTTCGAGGTAGGGGCTACGCCGGTCAGCCGACTTGCGGCCAATTGCGCGTCGGGATTTCGGCCGTTGCGGGGTGGCCGGTCGGATGATGCGGCTTCGTCGATGTGACCACAGGTACCGCCCGGCCGCACTAATCCATTGAGGTGACTCGTCGGCCACCGTTCGCGAAATCTCTTTCCGCTGGTGAGCGTTTCTCATTTTGGCGAACCCGTTCCGGGGTCCACTGAACGGCCATCGGCGGGCGGACTGTCCGGCGTCCGGCGATATCCGCGCGTTCGACGACCGGCGTGGCGGAAATCGGGTTCAACATCACGAAGGGGCATTCCCGGGCCGGTCCGCGATGCCGGTCGGCAGCCGTGTTCGGCTCCGCCAGGCCGATCGAGGCCGGCCACTGATCGTTGCCGGCCCGGCCGAGAAGAAGGGGTATTGCGGTGTGTGTGAATGACGGCAGGGCGAGTATCGCTCCCGCCCTGCCGTCATGTTCTTCGGGATCAGTCCCGGGCGCTTTCCGGGGAGAACTCCTCGGAACCGGTCCGAGAGACGAGCGGAAACAGCGTCTGATAGCCGTGTCGGTAGCCTTCCCGGAAAGATCGGTCCCGGTCCAGGCCCAGTTTGTACCACTGATGGAAACGGCCTCCGGCGTAGGAGGTCAAGGCCGAGATCACGATGCAACCGATGATCTGAAAGGCGCTGCTGTCGGTCGGCATTCGACTACCTTAGTTATTGGATACGTCGTGATGAAATGCCGTCCGTGCCAGCCGGACGTGGCTTTTCGTGCAAACCGTTCCGCCGATCATCCGAGTCATTCCGTCGACCTGCCCCCTGATGTGCGCACGCGCCGGACCGGAAAACCGGCTCAGTCCGGCGGCGCGGCGGCCGACAGTGACTTCAGAAGGCCCGGCCGGGCCATGGCCGGGCCCCGCACGACGCAACGACGCGACGAAGGGGAATCCACATGACCGTCACCGCGAATCTCGACAAGCTCCTCGACAAGAAGTTCGAGGACCTGGACCTGCACGCGCTGCCGAACGCGCCGGTCGACGCGCTCGCCGGGGTGAGCAAGGCCGATGCCGAGGCGCTGGCCAAGGCGTTCAACGTGAAGACCATCGGCGACCTGGGCCGTAACCCCTACATCAAGGCCGCCGTCTCGATCACGAGCCTGGCCGACGCCAGTAACTGAGCTTTGATTACGGGCCGCATCGGGGATCCACCCGATGCGGCCGGGAATCATGCTTCCTACCGTCGAAGACATGAACCTGCTGCTCAGAGTGCTCAGCGTCGTCGTCGCGCTGTTCTTCGTCGCGCGGGCGGTGGCCGAACCGTTCGTGATCGACGTGACCGATGCGTCCACCTATGCGAACGACTGGGGCGGCCCGAGTCTCGCCGGCGTGCTGGCGGTTCACTGCGGGCCGGGCGTGCTGGCCGCGATGTTCCTCTACGGTTCGGTGGTCCGCTGGCGTAACAGTCGCAAGCGAGAGCCCGTATCGTCCGATCGATGAAACAGAGCGATGAAACAAGGGCGACCGTGCGGGACGTCGCCGCGCGGACCGGCCTGTCCATCGCGACCGTCTCCCGGGTGCTCAACGGGCGGGCCAACGTCGCGCCGGACACTCGGGAGCGAGTGCTCGCCGCGATGGGGGAGCTGGGCCAGAAGGCGCCGCGGCGACGTGGCGAACGGGCCACCGGGATCTACCTGCGCTGCCCCTACCTGCTCACCGACTACTTCGGACTGATCGTCTCGGCGGTCACCGAGGCTCTGGAACCACACGGCCTCCAAGTGATCCTGAACGCCGGGGTGGCCGCCCAGCAGGAGCACGTGCTGACCGCCCTGACCGGCCGTCGGGACGTGGCCGGGGCGATCCTGATCCTGCCCCCGGAGCCCGGAGCCGAACTGGCCCGACTACGCGACCGGGGCTTCCCGTTCGTGGTGCTCGATCCGCGGACCCCGCCGCCTCGGAACCTCGCCGCGGTCTCGGCGGCACACTTCTCGGGCGCCCGGCAGCTCACCGCCCACCTGATCGAACTCGGTCATCGCCGGATCGGCATCGCCGGCGGGCCGCGTGACTGGCTGGCCGGCGAGAACCGGTTCGCCGGTTATCTGGCGCCGCTGGCCGACGCCGGGGTGCTGCCGGCGCCCGAGCTGATCCGGTTCGTCGCCGAGCCCACCGTCGAGTTGGGCCACCGCGCCGCCACCGAGCTGCTCGATCTGCCGAATCGGCCGACCGCGCTGGTCGCGTTCAACGACAAGATGGCGATCGGGGCGTTGCACGCGGCCGCCGAGCGCGGGCTGCGGGTGCCGGAGGATCTTTCGGTGGCCGGGTTCGACGACATCGAGCTGGGCCAGGCGTGCCGGCCGCGGCTGACCACCGTCCGCCAGCCGTTGGAGGAGATGGGGCGGATGGCCGTACACCTGCTGTTGCGGATGTTGGGCGGGCACCGCCTCGACGCACTGCACGTGGAGCTGGCGACCGAACTCGTGATCCGGGAGTCCACCGGGCCGGTTCCTGACGTGTTTCATGGTTCCGGAACCGGCACACGTCATTCCGCAACCCGGATGCATTGACCCGTACAAATTAGCAAAGGTTTCCTTCCTGTTACCTGTCCCCCGTGTAGCAGGAGTCCTCATGAGAAAGACCGCGTTGCTCGCGGCGGCCGTGATCGGCGCCGCCTCGCTGAGCGCACCGGCCTACGCCGCCGGAGAGACCGTCAACGTCTACCTCACCACCACATCGGACAGTGCCGGCCGGACCGTGACCCGCGGTCTCCAGCAGCAGGCGTCCATCGCCTTCGGCCCGGCCGGCGGCAGTGCCAACCAGACCATCAACGTCGACGAGGGCACCACCTACCAGGTCTTCGAGGGCGCCGGCGCGTCGATCACCGACACCACCGCCTACCTGCTGCGCGGCGGCCCGATCAGTGCCGCGACCCGGGACCAGGTGATGTCGAAGCTGTTCAGCCCGACCGACGGCATCGGCCTGTCGTTCGTCCGCAACCCGATCGGCGCCTCCGACCTGTCCCGGCCCGGCAACGTCTCGCTCGACGACACCTGCTGCGACCTGAACGACTTCGGCACCAACGGGTACGACACGAACGTCCGCCTGCTCACCCAGCAGGCACGGCAGCTCAACCCGGCGCTGCGGGTGAAGGGTGTGCCGTGGAGTGCGCCCGGCTGGATGAAGGACAACGGCCGGATGGACCAGATGGGCTGGCTCAAGTGGGAGCACTACCCCACCTACGCCCAGTACCTGGTCAAGTACATCCAGAGCTATCAGGCCGCGGGCGTGCCGATCAACTACATCTCGGTGCAGAACGAGCCGAACTGCTGCCAGGCCTCGAACCCGACCGCGATGAACTACCCGGGCATGAGCTGGAACCCGTCCGGGCTGGTCGAGTTCACCAAGAACTTCGTGTACCCGGCGTTCCGGGCGGCCGGCATCAACACCAAGGTGCTGATCCACGACTGGAACTACGGCGACTACGCGAACTTCGGCGCCGCCATCCTCGCCGACGCCGGGGTCCGCAACGACCCGCTGTTCGGCGGCATCGCCTGGCACGGCTACTTCGGTGACCCGGTCGTCGGCTCCCAGGTCCACGACGCGTTCCCGGCCGTGAAGCAGTTCAGCACCGAGCACTCGGGCGGCACCTGGATCGCGAACCAGCACAACGAGGATATGGCCGACATCGTCAACTACACCCGAAACTGGAGCAGCAGCGTCGTCAAGTGGAGCCTCGCGCTCAACCAGAGCATGGGCCCGCACAACGGCGGCTGCGGCACCTGCACCGGACTGATCACCGTGCAGGAGGGCGGCTCCCGGGCCGGCCAGGTCGACTACACCATCGAGTACTACACGACCGGGCACCTCACCAAGTTCGTCAAGCCGGGCGCGGTGCGGATCGCTTCCGACAACACCACGGTGCAGAACGTCGCCTGGCGCAACCCGGACGGCTCCAAGGCCCTGATCGCCCACAACGGCGGCACGGGCAGCCAGTCGGTGCGGGTCGACTGGGGCTCACAGTCCTTCGTGTACACGCTGCCGGCTCGTACCACCGCGACCTTCACCTGGTCCGGAACCGGAAGCCCGACGCCGGGCGGAACCATCACCGGCCTCGGCGGCAAATGTGTCGACGTCGCCGGCGCCAACAGCGCCAACGGAACGGCGATCCAGCTGTACGGCTGCAACGGCACCACCGCCCAGCGGTGGAGCCGCCCCGGTGACGGCACGCTGCGCTCGCTCGGCAAGTGCCTCGACATCAGCGGCCCCAGCAACGCCGACGGCACCGTCGCGCACCTCTGGGACTGCCACGCCGGCACCTCCCAGAAGTGGACGCTGGACGGCTCGCAGCGCCTGGTCAACACGTACTCCGGCAAGTGCCTCGACGTGACCGGCAACAGTTCGGCCGACGGTGCCCGCCTGCAGATCTGGACCTGCACCACCGGCGCCAACCAGAAGTGGACCCTCAACTGAAGATCAACAAGGCTGCCGAAGGCGGGCGAGCAGCTCGCCTTCGGCCGCGTCGGACGCCGGGTCCGACCAGAATCCCAGGGGTACGGACCTGAGGTTGCGTCCGTGCGGATCCAACAGGTGACCGCCCAGTTTGAGCACCCACAGCGCCACCGCCCGGTCGGTGATGGTCAGCTCCGGCACCTGCACGGCCAGCCGCGCCTCGAACGCCGCGATGTCCTGCACCGAACGCAACCAGACCACGACCAGCAGATTCGCCGCGCCGGACAGCGTCGCGCAGAACCTGGTCTCGCGCATCCCGCTCAGTTTGCTGACCGTTCGCTGCGTCTCGGCGGGCGGCAGCGCGCACCACAGCGACACCGAGATCGGATAACCGGAGACATAACGGGCCACCTCGCAGCGGTACGTGATGCTCCGCTCCGCGTCCAGCCGGTCCAACCTGCGCCGTACCGTCGTCGGACTCAAGCCGGTCTTCTCGGCGAGCTGCACCGCCGGCTGCCGCGGATCATCACTGAGCGCCTGGAACAACCGGATGTCCTCGTCCGTGAACACCCGCCCGGACCACGTCTGCGACCGGCCGCCGGTGAGCGCCTGCCGGGCCGGGTCACTGAGCCGGTCCAGCCGCCACCGGCTGCCCTCGGTGTGCACGGTCACCGCGATCTGGGTCCGCGACGACGCCACCCCGGGCAGCCTGCCCAGCCGCAGGCTGAGATAACGACCGAGTTGTACGTGATCCGTGAACGCGGCCTGGATCAGCAGGTCACGCGCCCCGGTCACGTGCTCCAGAGTGACGATGTTGACGTCGTCTGCCAGATCGCCGGCCACCTCCGGCAGCCGCCCGGCCACACAGTCCACCTCGATGATCGCCATCACCACCGACGGGATCGCCAGCTGCGCCGGCAGGCAGCTGATCCAGGCGTGACCGGAACGGTACAACCGGTTCCAGCGGCGGGCCACGGTCGACCCGTCCACCCCGAGAGCGGCGCCTATCCGCTGCCAGTCGGCCCTCGGCGCCAGCTGCAGCGCGGTCACCAGTTGATAGTCCAGCTCGTCGAGCGTGACCGATTCCGGCATGTCAGCGGCCGTCATCGGCGGATCCCTGCAATCCGACCCCGATCACGATCATTCTGGCGACCATACCGCCATGTTCTCCTCGCTTGACGCCCTCCCGCTGGCCGAACGACTGATCAGTCTGCGCCACGCGCTGCACCGCGAACCCGAGCTCGGGCTGGACCTGCCCCGGACCCAGGCCAAGGTGCTCGCCGCGCTGGACGGGCTCCCGCTGGAGATCGGCATCGGAACATCGCTGACCTCGGTCGTCGCGGTGCTGCGCGGCGGACGGCCCGGCCCGGCGGTGCTGCTCCGCGGCGACATGGACGCGCTGCCGGTGCGGGAGGAGAGCGGGATGCCGTACGCCTCCGAGATCGCCGGCCGGATGCACGCCTGCGGGCACGACATCCACACGGCCGGGCTGGTCGGCGCCGCGCACCTGCTGGCCGGCCGTCGCGCCGAACTCGCCGGGGACGTGGTGTTCATGTTCCAGCCCGGGGAGGAGGGCCAGGGCGGGGCCAAACTGATGATCGACGAAGGGGTGCTGGACGCCGCCGGGGAGCGGGTCGTCGCCGCGTACGCCGTCCACGTCGCCGCCACCGCGCTGCCGCTCGGCCTGGTCGCGACCCGGCCCGGCACCGTGCTGGCCGCCTCCGACACGGTCACCGTCACCGTCACCGGTCGCGGTGGACACGGATCCTCCCCGCACCTGGCGGTCGATCCGGTTCCGGCGCTCGCCGAGATGGTCACCGCGTTGCAGACCGTCGTCACCCGTACCATCGACGCCTTCGACCCGGCCGTGGTCACTGTCGGGTCGATCCACGCCGGGTCGGCGGCCAACGTGATCCCGGAGAACGGCACGCTCCAGGTGACGGTCCGCAGTTTCTCCACCGCCACCCACCGGACCGTTCGGGCCGGAATCGAACGGGTCCTGCGCGGGATCGCGGACGCCCACGGGGTCCGAGTCGACATCGATTACCAGGAGAACTATCCGGTCACCGCCAACGATTCGGTGGAGGCCGACTTCGCGCTGCGGGTCGCCCGGGAATCGTTCGGAGAACAGCGGGTCTTCGTGGCTCCCCGGCCGATGGCCGGTTCCGAGGACTTCTCCTTCGTGCTCGACGAGGTGCCCGGGGCCTATCTGATGCTCGGTGCCGTTCCACCCGGCGTAGAACCGGCGACCGCGCCGATGAACCATTCCCCGCAAGCCGTCTTCGACGATCGGGCCGTCGGAGAGGCCGCCGTTCTACTCGCCTCGCTCGCGGCGGCACGGCTTCGGGAAGCCGCCCAGTGACCGCGGTCATCGATCGGAGCCGGGTGTCCGCGGTGGTCGGGCTGCTCGTGCTCTTCGAGATCACCAGCGGATTCATTCAAGGTGGGGTGGCGCCCCTGCTGCCCGACCTGGGGGCCGAGATGAACATCTCGGATGCGGATCTCAACTGGGTCATCTCGGTACAACTGCTGGCGGCCGCGGTCTCGGTGCCGGCGTTCGGGCGGCTCGGTGACCTCTACGGGCATCGGCGGATGCTCCGGATCGCGCTCGTCTGCGTCGCGGCCGGAAGCCTGCTCGTCGTGCTCGCCCCCAATCTGGGGATCCTGCTTTTCGGCCGCGTCCTTCTCGGCCCGCTCGCCGCGTTGCTGCCGCTGGAGATCGCGCTCGTCCGGGACCGGCTTCCGGCCGAACTCGCCCGGCGGGCCATCGCCCGGCTCGTCGGGGCACTCGCTCTCGGCACCCTGCTCGGTGCGGTCCTCACCGCCGGGCTGCACCAGATCATCGGGGACGCACGGCTCACACTTCTGGTGCCGGCGGTGCTCGCTCTGCTCTGTGTGCCGGTGTCGTTCGTGGCCGTACCGGAGAGTGAAACGCTTGCCACCGGGAAACTGGACGTTCCCGGCGTTCTGCTGCTCAGCGTCTCCATGGTCGCCGTGCTCGGTGGGATCTCGCTGATCGGCACCTCGGCCGGGGCCGGAGTCGGACTACTCGTCGGCGGTGTCGTCGGGTTCGCCGGCTGGGTCGTTCTCGAACTGCGCACCCCGGAACCTCTCGTCGATCTTCGAGCGCTCGCCGGGCGTACCGTGTCGCCGTTCTTCTTCTGCTCCTTCGTCTTCGGCATCGTCTACTTCGGAAGCCAGGCGCCGGACGCCACGTTCCTCGCCGCCGACCGGGCCGTCACCGGCTACGGGTTCGGATTCACCGCTCTACAGATCTCGCTGGTGGCGCTTCCGGCCGCCGTCGGTGCCGTCGTCGGATCGAGTCTCACCGCGGTGATCGCCGGACGGTTCGGATATCGGCCCACCCTGATCGCGGCGTTTCTGACCATTGCGGCGACCTTTGTGGCGATGGCCTTCCTACATGCCGAGGTCTGGCAGCTGTTGCTGTTCAAGGTGCCGGTCGGGTTGGCCGCCGGGGTGGCGTTGGGGGCCATGCCGACCGTCATCGCGGAAACCGCCGAACCGTCCCGGACCGGGATCACCACCGCGCTCTACAACAACGTCAAGACGCTCGGTGGGGCGGTGGCGGGTGCGGTCGTCGCGGCGATCCTGGCCGCGCTGGTCCAGGGCGGGGGCGACACACCGGCCGAAAGCGCTTACGTGCTGGTGTGGTTGATGTGCGGCGGGTTGTGCGTGGCGGCGGCGGTGGCCGCGCGGTTCGCTCACCGATCCGAATCGCCCCGCTGATCAGGCCGCGGTCGGCCCCGTGGTGAACTACGGCGGGAATCGACCGTAGGTCACCACGGGGGTCGAGCCTCAGGACTCGATTGCCGGTGGCCGGCGCTGCGCCGGGATCACGGTGGTCGGCTCGGTCTCGTCGCTCGGCGGCTTGACCAGCGCGGTCGCCTCTTCGGCGGGAATCGACATCGCGGTGGTCTTGTCCCGGTCCGCGTCGGTCGAGGACGACCCCATCGCCTCGGTACGGTCGTCAGCCGCCGTGGTGCTCTTCTCGTCCTTCGCCGCCGGAGTGGCGGGCGTCGCGCTGACCGGAACAGCGGCTGTCGCCGGCTTGGCCGTACCCGCGGCGGTCGCGGGTTTGGCGGGGGCGACAGTCACCGAAGCCGAGGCGGTGGCCGGCTTGGCGGCGGCCGGGGCGGAGGCTGCGGGTTTCGCGGCGACTGGAGCGGAGCCTGCGGCTTTGGTGGCGGCCGGGGCGGCGGCTGCGGCTTTGGTGGCGGCCGGGGCGGCGGCTGCGGCTTTGGCGGCGACGGGAGCGGAGGTCGCGGGTTTCGCGGCGACCGGGGTGGAGGCCGCTGCGGGTTTGGTGACCGAGGCCGATCCGCTCGCGGGCGCAGCCGGGGCTGGGCCACTTGCGGCTGCGGGCGGGACGGAAGCTGAACCGCTTGCTGAAGCGGCACCGACCGCGGCCGACCCGGATGCGGGTGCGGTCGCGACCGACGCGGAGGCGGTCACCGGCGCAGCGGAGGCGGCGACGGGCTTGGCCTGCGTGGCCGCGACCGGTGCGGAAGCCGTCGCGGGCTTGGCGGTGGCGGCGGCCGAAGCGGTGGGGGCCGGGGTGGGCTTGGGCTGGGCCAAGGCCATGCCGCTCACGACGGTCGGCTCGTCGGCCGGGGCCGGGGTCCGGACCACGGTGGGCTCGTTCGAGCCGATCGGGAGGACCGTGGTCGGCTCCGGCTCGGCGGGACGAGAGGCCGGGTCGGCGGGACGAGCAGCCGGCGGCACGGAAGGCGGGGTCGGGCGCGCGGTGGCCGGCGCGGCCGGGGACTGCGGCTGGGTGACGAAGACCGTGCGGTCGTTGTCAGCCACCACCTCGGTCCGGTCGGTGCGCGGCGGGACGCCGTTGAACGCGACGGTCCGGTCCGCGGCCGCCGGGCGGTTGATCGCGACCGTCGGGTCGGCCGGGACACCGGTGCGGATGACCGTGGTCTGCTCAGCGGCGACCGGGGTGCCGACCACCTGCGCCGAACCCCGGAACCGGCCGATCTCACCGATGATCGGGAGCACCGGCGGCTCGTAGCGGGCCCAGCGGCGGGCGCTCAGCGCGGTCAGGAGCAGCGGGATCGCCAGGACGGCGGCGAGACCGTATCCGGGCCGGCTCAGGTTGAAGCCCTCTTTGGAGATCTCCGGGGACCACAGCGCCGCGTACGCCTCCGGGGAATTGAACGCCCAGATGGTCACGCCCAGATAGACCGCGCCGGCGAGAACCGGACCGGCGGGGGAGACCGGGCCCGCGGCCAGGATGGAGAAGAGGATGCCGGCGAAGATCAGCAGGAGGAGCCCGCTGACCGACTCGGCGGTGAAGAACTCGCGGCCGCGACTGCTCAGGTCGTCGGTGAACCCGACGGCGAGGAGCACCCAGATGCACGGGGCCAGCACGAGTGCGTAGAAGATCGACCTGAGGTGACGCATGATCCGGCACGGTACTCGGCACCGGCAAGAACTACCGTACCGGCTATGGAAGAACAGCATCCCGGTCGGCCGACCGCCCTGTCCCGGGTCACTCTGAGCCGGATCATGACCGCGGTCGACGTGAACCTCTACGGCACCGTGCACGGCGGTGTGCTGATGAAGTTCGTGGACGACGTGGCGGGCGCGGCGGCGGCCCGGCACAGTGGCGGCACCGCGGTCACCGCGGCGATCGACGAGATCGTCTTCCTGGAGCCGGTTCGGGTCGGCGACCTGGTGCACGCCTCCGCGCAGATCAACTGGACCGGCAGCACCTCGATGGAGGTGGGTGTGAAGCTGGCCGCCGAGCGCTGGGACGAGGTCGGCCCGGAGCCGCTGCCGGTGGCCACCGCCTACCTGGTCTTCGTGGCCGTGGACGCGGCCGGTAACCCGCGTCGGGTGCCGCCCGTGTTGCCGTCGGAGGACGAGGACAAGCGCCGGTTCACCGAGGCGATGATCCGCCGTGACCACCGGTTGTCCCGCCGCGCGGCGATCCAGAAAGCCCGAGCGGAACATCACACGGCGGCCGGCTGACCCACCGTTAAGGTGTGGTGATGACGACAGGTGTGGTGACGCCGGGCACA
The DNA here is from genome assembly GCF_033097365.1 of Actinoplanes sichuanensis. Taxonomy (NCBI): domain Bacteria; kingdom Bacillati; phylum Actinomycetota; class Actinomycetes; order Micromonosporales; family Micromonosporaceae; genus Actinoplanes; species Actinoplanes sichuanensis. The sequence continues at coordinate 8,599,853 of NZ_AP028461.1, read as the reverse complement.
GTTCTGTGGGAGCCGCCGTCGGACATCCGGCAGACCTCCCGGATCGGGCACTATCTCGCCTGGCTGGAGTCCGAGCGGGGCCTGACCTTCGCCGACTACGCGGCGCTGTGGCAGTGGTCGGTCACCGACCTGCCGGCGTTCTGGCGGTCCATCTGGGACTGGTCCGGGGTGGTCTCGCACTCACCGCCGACCGCCGTCCTGGAGAACGCGGGTATGCCGGGGGCGCGCTGGTTCCCCGGAGCCACGCTCAACTACGCCGAGAACGTGCTGCGCATGCCGGGCATCGCGGATGACGAGACGGTCGTTCACGCGTACTCCCAGAGTCGTGAACCCGTCGCCCTGACCGCCCGCAGCCTTCGGGAAGAGGTCCGGCGGGTCCGTGCCGGGCTGAAGGCCCGCGGGGTCGGCAAGGGTGACCGGGTTGCCGCCTATGCGCCGAACATTCCGGAAACCTATGTGCTGATGCTCGCCTCGGCGAGCCTCGGCGCGGTCTTCTCGTCGTGCGCCCCCGAGTTCGGTGCACGCAGCGTGATCGACAGGTGGGTTCAGATCGAGCCGAAGGTACTGGTCGCGACCGACGGTTACCGGTACGGCGACAAGGACGTCGACAGGCGCACCGAGATCGCGGCGATCCGGGCGGCGATCCCGTCGATCGAGCATGTGATCACCATCGGTTACCTGAATGAGAGCGGCGGCGACTGGGACTCCCTGCGCGGCGACGATCCACTCGAGTTCGAGCCGGTGCCGTTCGACCAGCCGCTCTACGTGCTCTACAGCTCCGGCACCACGGGCCTGCCCAAGCCGATCGTTCACGGTCACGGCGGCATCCTGCTGGAGCACCTCAAGATCCTCGCGCTGCACCACGACCTCGGGCCCGGCGACAGGTTCTTCTGGTTCACCACCACCGGCTGGATGATGTGGAACTACCTGGCCAGCGGGCCGGCCGTGGGCGCGGCGATCGTGCTCTTCGACGGCAACCCGGGCTGGCCCTCACTCGACACCCTGTGGGATCTCGTCGACACCGCGGGCATCACGTATTTCGGCACGTCGGCGCCGTTCCTGCTGGCCTGCCGCAAGGCCGGGCTCAAGCCCGACAAAACTCTCAAGGGCCTCGGCTCGACCGGCGCGCCGCTGCCGCCGGAGGGCTGGGCGTGGGTGTACGAGGCGGTCGACCCCGACGTGCACCTGGTCTCGCTGTCCGGCGGCACCGACGTGTGCACCGGGTTCGTCGGGGGAGTTCCGCTGCTGCCGGTCCGGGCCGGGGTGATCACCTGCCGGATCCTGGGCGCGCGCGTCGAGGCGTACGACCCGGTCGGTCAACCGGTCGTCGGTGAGCTGGGCGAACTGGTGATCACCGGGCCGATGCCGAGCATGCCCGTCGGCTTCTGGAACGACCACGACGGCGCCCGTTACCGGGAGGCCTACTTCGACGTCTTCCCCGGGGTCTGGCGGCACGGCGACTGGATCACGATCGGTCACGACGGCAGCTGTGTGATCACCGGGCGCTCGGACGCCACCCTCAACCGGGGCGGCGTGCGGCTCGGCACGGCGGAGTTCTACTCGGTGGTCGAGGCGTTGCCCGAGGTGGTCGACTCGCTCGTCGTACATCTTGATAAACCGGACGATCCGAACGGTGAACTGCTGCTCTTCGTGGTGCTCACCGACGGCGCCGAACTCGACGCCGCGCTGCGCGCGCGCATCGCCAAGGAGCTTCGCGGCGCGCTCTCGCCCCGGCACGTGCCCGACGCCGCCTACGCGGTACGGGCACTGCCGCGCACCCTGTCCGGCAAGAAACTGGAGGTGCCGGTGAAGCGGATCCTCACCGGCACCCCGGTCGAGTCGGCCGCGGCCAAGGGTGCGTTGGCCAACCCGGACTCCCTGAACGCCTTCGCCGTTCTGTATGCCGAGCGGGTCACACCAGCGTCAGAGTGACCTTCTCGGTGGCCGACCGCGCCTCGGTCTTCGACGTGTCCAGGTTGGCGCAGAGCACGATCGAGGCACCGGCCACGAGCGGGGCCAGCAGCCAATCGTTCGCGTCCGGGTAGAAGGCGGTGTCGATCAGGACCCGGGCGCCGGCCGTGATGCCCAGCTCGCCGGCCCGTTCGACGGCCGCCTCGACGACGTCCTGGTGGCTCAGCTCGACATGACCGGCCAGCGCCCGATCGGCGGCGCCGACCGGCTCGCCGCGGAAGTGGTCGCCGTGGTTGCGGACCTCGGTGACGTAGTCGGCGTACCCCTCGGGTGGCGTGCGCAGCGGCATGGCCAGCGGGAGCAGCCCGGTCGCATACCGATCCAGGGTGGCCCAGCCGGCCGCCCGCTCCACCAGTTCCGGGGTGGTGAAGAGCGCCTCGACCGGCTGCGGGTCGCCGCCCAGATCGGCGGCCAGCCCGGCGGCCGACACCCCGAGCAGGAGCGCCGCGGTCTGCCAGTGCGGCGGCAGCAGCAGGGCCACGGTGTCGCCGTGGCCCAGGCCGACCCCGTCGACCAGCAGGTTGGCGGTTTTCGCCACCCAGTTGTCCAGGGTCGTCCCGGACAGCTCGGTCCGGTCGCCGGTGGCATCGTCGTACCAGGTCAGCAGCGGGGCGGCGGGGTCGCGACCGACCGCCTTCGCGAAAACCTGCGGGATCGTCGTGTTCATCGCTTCACAGCGTAGGCGGATCACGCACAGTAATGGCCGTGGAAGGACCGCAACGATCGGCAGTGTCGCGGACACCTCCGTGAAGCCTTCCCGGCGTACCCTCGAACCGTCGGTGGTCCCGCCGCCGTACAGGTATGGCAGAACCATCGCATCGGTACGTCAGAGCTGCCAAGGAGATGCCTCGTGACCCCCGGTCGCCCCCCGCGAGTGCTCGTCGACGCCACAAGCGTCCCCGCTGACCGAGGTGGTGTCGGCAGATACGTCGACGGGCTTCTCGGAGCCCTGGGGCAGGAGAGCCCCGGCCGCGTCGAGCTCGCCGTCGTGTCCCAACGGTCGGATGCGGAGCGTTACCGCCGCATGCTTCCCAGTGCCGAGGTGATCCCCGGCCCGGCCGCGATCGTGCACCGGCCGGCCCGGCTGGCCTGGGAGCAGACCGGATTACCGCTGCTCGCGCAGCAGGTCGGGGCGGATGTGCTGCACTCGCCGTTCTACACCTGCCCGCTTCGGGTGGGATGTCCGGTCACGGTCACCGTGCACGACGCGACCTTCTTCACCGAGCCCGAGCACTACGACAACACCAAGCGGACCTTCTTCCGCAGTGCCATCAAGACGTCGCTGCGCCGGGCGGCCCGGGTGATCGTGCCCAGCAAGGCCACCCGTGACGAGCTGATCCGGCTTCTCGACGCCGACCCGACCAAGATCGACGTGGCGTATCACGGGGTCGACCACTCGGCCTTCCACGCCCCGGCCGAGGACGAGAAGGCGCGGGTCCGGGCCCGGCTCGGCCTGGGCGACTCGGGCTACGTGGCGTTCCTCGGCGCCAAGGAGCCCCGCAAGAACGTGCCGAACCTGATTCGCGGCTGGGCCCGCGCGGTCGCCGACTGGCCGCGCCCGCCGGCCCTGGTGATCGCCGGTGGCCAGGGCCACGACGACGACATCGACCGTGCGGTGGCCGAGGTCCCACCCCACCTGCGGCTGCTCCGACCAGGCTATCTGCGGTATGCGGATCTGCCCGGTTTCCTCGGCGGCGCCCTGGTGGCCTGCTACCCGTCCTTCGGCGAGGGATTCGGCCTGCCGATCCTGGAGGCGATGGCCTGCGGCACCCCGGTGCTCACCACGCCGAGGCTGTCCCTGCCCGAGGTCGGCGGGGACGCTGTCGCGTACACGACCGAGACCCCCGAGCGGATCGCCGAGGACCTCGCCGACCTGCTCCACGACGAGGATCGCCGCGGCATGCTGGCCAAGGCCGGCTTCGATCGGGCGAAAGAGTTCACCTGGTCGTCCAGCGCGGAGGTACATGTAACAACGTGGAATCGGGCTGCCTCTTGATCATCAACTAAACTTTCCGCGCATGAGCGACGAACAGGCCGTGTTGTACGGAGTGGTTCTTGCCGGGGGCACCGGAACCCGTCTCTGGCCACTGTCCCGCGCCGGTCATCCCAAGTTCCTGCATCCGTTGACCGGCACCGAGGCCTCCCTTCTGCAGGCCACGGTGGACCGGCTGGACACGTTGGCGTCCCCCGATCGGGTGTTCGTGGTGACCGGTGTGGCCCACGCCGCCGCGGTCTCCCGCCAGCTCGCGGCGATGCCCGAGGAGAACGTGCTCGTCGAGCCGTCACCGCGCGACTCGTGCGCGGCGATCGCCCTGGCGGCCGCGGTGATCGCCCGGCGTAACCCGGAGGCGATCATGGGCTCCTTCGCGTCCGATCACCTGATCGCCGACAAGGAGGCGTTCGCCGCCGTCATCCGCCAGGCGATGACGGGCGCGAGCCAGGGCCTGCTGATGACCCTCGGCATCACCCCGACCAGGCCCGAGACGGGCTATGGCTACCTCCAGTGCGGCGCCTCGGTCGGTGACGGGCCGCTGCTGAAGGTCGAGGAGTTCAAGGAGAAGCCGTCCTACGACGTGGCCGAGAGCTACGTGAAGTCCGGCAACTATCTGTGGAACGCGGGCATGTTCGTCTGGCGGGTGGACGCCTTCCTGGCCGAGCTGCACCGCCAGCAGCCGCAGCTCGCCGCCGGGGTCAGCCGGATCGCCTCGGCGTGGGGGACCGCCGACCAGGAGGAGGTCATGGGTGACGTCTGGCCGACGCTGCCGAAGATCTCCGTCGACTACGCGGTGATGGAGGGCGCGGCCGCGGTCGGCCGGGTCGGCACCGTGCCCGGCGACTTCGGGTGGAACGACGTCGGCGACTTCCACACCCTCGGCGAGGTGCTGACCGCCGACCAGGCCGGCAACGTGGTCGTCGGCCACGACACCGGTGCCGAGCGGCCGACCGTGCTGCTGCGTGAGACCGAGGGCCTGGTCGTGGTCCCGTCGTCGGGCCGCCTGGTCGCCGCGATGGGCGTCCGCGACCTGGTCATCGTCGACACGCCGGACGCCGTCCTGGTCTGCCCGCGCGAGCGTGCCCAGGAGGTCAAGCAGCTCGTCGACCATCTGAAGGAGCTGGGCCAGCACGGCTACATCTAGCCGCTTCTCGGGTCGATCTTGTGAGTTGTCGCCCGACTCACAAGATCGACGCGAGGCCGGGGGTCAGCGGAAGCGGGCCAGCGCCGGGGCGATCTGCTGGATCGTTCCCGAAGCCAGTGGGGCCGGCAACGCCTCCGGGCTGAACCAGCGCAGGTCGGACGACTCCGCGCTGATCCGCTCCACGCTGCCGGCCGGTGCCCGCAGCAGGAACCGCACGTCGTAGTGCACCGACGGCTCGGCCGGTGCGCCGTCCCGGGCGCCGCACCGGACCTCGTGGATGTCGATGTCGATCGGCGCCGGGTCGAGAAGCAGGCCGGAAATACCGGACTCCTCGGTCGCCTCCCGGAGCGCGGCCCGCGCCAGCGTCGCGTCGGCCTCCTCGCAGTGCCCGCCGAGCTGCATCCACAGACCGAGCCGCCCGTGTAGGCAGAGCAGGACCCGGCGGTCGTCGCCGACGATCAGGGCGCTCGCCGTGACGTGCCCGACCCGGTGGGCACGGGTCATCGCGACCGGCCCGTCGGCCAGCAGGTCCAGCGTGCGCTTGCGGGCCCCCTCGGCCTCCTCGGAGGTGGCGACCCAGGTGCTCAGCACGTCGACCGCGTCTTCGTAGAGGGCGCTCATGCCGATACTCCGTAGGTCAGGGTGACGCCCTCGTCGTCGATGACGGCGGTGGTCTCGATGCCTTCGGCGGCCAGGGCGGCCCGCAGGCGATGTGCGTCCGCTCCGGTGCGGATCAGCGCGGCGGCCCCGCCCCGGGCCGGGGTGAGGCGGATGCCGTCGGTCAGCTGGACATCCGACTGCCGCAGACCGTCAAGCGTCTGAAGCGCACGGGCGACGACGGCCGGATCGACCGTCGGTACGGCGGACACCGGGGCGGCGGGCGGTGAGTCGGGGGGTACCGCGGCGGCGGGCGGTGAGTCGGGGAGTACCGCGGCGGCCCGCAGACCGGCGGCCCGGGCCTCGGCGGTGCCCAGGCTGAACATGTCGCTCTCGGCGTCGCGGATCAGCACGGCCGCCCCGGAACCCTCGCCGGATCGTGGATGACCGCGCACCACGGCCACCGGCACCCGGTCGCACTTGCCCTTGACCAGCTCGGCCGCGGCCGCCAACTCGTCGACCACCGCCATCTGGGTCAGCGACAGCTCGTTGCCATACGGATCGACCTGTCCCCGATGGTCGAGCAGCGCCTCGATCCCGGCCGCGCCCAGAGCCACGTCGGTCAGGCCGTTGCGCCACGCCCGGCCCATCGTGTCGGAGATGACGATCACCACGTCGAGCCCGCGGGCGAGCAGGTCGGCGCGCAGTCGGCGGGCCGACGCGTCCGGGTCCTCGGGCAGCAGCACCAGGTGGGTCTTGTCCACGTTCGACGCGTCGATGCCGGCGGCCGCCATCACGAAACCGTGGTGGGTCTGCACGATCGAGGTCGGGCCACGGCGGGCCACCACCCGGGCGGTCTCGCCGTCCAGCACCCGCTGACGGGCCTCGTCACGCTCCGGGCCGTCCGCCGGAACCTCCACCAGGCGGCCCTCCGCCTTGGACACGATCTTGCTGGTCACCACCAGGACGTCACCGTCGGTGATCCACGGCGCGGCGGTGACGATCAGCCGCGCGAGGTCGTCGCCGGCCACCACGTCGCCGATCCCGCGGACCGGCAGGACCTGGAGGCCGTCATCGGGCGTGCCGCCGGTCATCGGGCCAGCTCCAGCGCGTCGGCGACCATCCGCGCGGTCGCGTCCTCGTCGCGCATCCACAGCGGCACCGCCCGGGTCCGCACGCCGGGGACCTGGGCGCCCTCGTCGGAGGTGTCGACCAGCCAGCCGTCCAGCAGGCCGCCGTCGGCGCGTGGGCCGTACATCCGGCCGACGCCCGCCGCGCTCACCTCGACCCCCAGCGTGGCCAGGCACTTGTCGGCCATCCCGCGGACCGGGGAGCCGCCGATGATCGGCGAGACGCCCACCACCGGCGCCGAACCGGCGGCGACCGCCTCCTTGAGCGCGGGCACGGCCAGGATCGGGGCGATACTCACCACCGGATTGCTCGGGGCGACGAGGATCACGTCAGCCGCCGAGACCGCGTCGAGAACGCCGACGCCCGGTTTCGCGCTGTCGGCGCCCCGGAAGACGAAGTTGTGCGTCGGCACGGCGCCCCGGTGACGGACCCACCACTCCTGGAAGTGGATCGCCTTCCGCTCGCCGTCGACATCCACCACCACGTGTGTCTCGAGCCGGTCGTCGGTGGCCGGGAGCATGGTGATGCCGGGCTGCCAGCGCTCACAGAGGGCGGCGGTGACCGCGGAGAGCGGGTATCCGGCGTTCAGCATGGTGGTGCGTACCAGATGGGTGGCGGTGTCCTTGTCGCCGAGGCCGAACCAGGACGGCTCCACCCCGTACTTCGCCAACTCCTCCTTGACCACCCACGTCTCGCCGACCCGGCCCCAGCCGCGCTCGGGGTCGGCGGCGCCGCCCAGCGTGTACATCACCGAATCCAGGTCGGGACAGATCTGGAGGCCGTGCATGCGCACGTCGTCGCCGACATTGACGACCGCCGTCACCTCCGCGCCGATGGCTCGGGCGTGAGCTCGCACGCCGAGAAGGAAACGGGCACCGCCGATGCCCCCGGTCAGGACCACGATCCGCATCCCCCCATCCTCCCGCACCCGCGCCGTCCCCTCGGGTGGCGGGTATCGGTTTACTCTGTGCCGACCTCGATCCACCGCACCGGGAGCAACTGTGACCACACCACAACAGCCTGATCCGGCCGCTGAGAAGACCATCGGGCAATTCCTGCGGCCCCTGCGCGACCTGGCCGTCTACGTTCTGATCGCGGCCCCGGCCGTGTTCCTGTTCGTGGCCCTGCTCAGCCTGTTCGGGGCCGACTTCTCGCTGAGTGCGCGGTACAGCTTCGGTTCCTTCGTGAACGTGGCGACGGTCTTCTTCCCACTCGCCGCCGTGCTGCTGTCGCTCGGTGTCAAGCCGGTGCACCCGAAAGCACGGCTGCTCACCATGGTGGCCCTCGGGGAGTATGCGTTCGCGTCCTTCTTCGGGGTGGTCTTCGGACTCCTCTTCGGGGTGAGCGGGATCGCCGCCGACGACGCCCTGGCCGCCTTCGGTGCGCTGCTGGAGCGGGTCGCCTGGCTCGGCGTGCTCGGCCTGGCCGGTTACGCGGTCCTGCAGATCTGGCTGGGGTACTACCCGTCGGTCAAGCCGCAGCCGGGTGTCTACGGGCAGCCCTACCAGTACGGCCCGCCGCCCGGGTACGGCCGGCAGCAGCCCGGGTACGGCCAGCAGTACGGCACCCCGCAGCCGCCCGCCTCGTTCCCGGGCCCGGTGCCGCCGGGCGCTCCGACGCAGCCGCCGGTGGCCACCCAGCCGTTCAACGCCGGGCCGCCGCCGGCGCCCTACGGGCAGTACCCGGCGGTGCCGCAGCCACAGCCCGGGTGGGGTCCGCCCCCGCCGCCGTTCGCCGAGCCCACCCAGCCGGTGCCGCCCCAGGTCCCGCCGGTCCCGTCGGCCCCGCCCGCGTCCGACCGCACCGAGGTGCTGCCGGAGGAGCGTCCCGGCTTCGGCCCGGCCGCCCAGGACCCGCCGCGGCAATAGGCGATTCGGGCCCGGATCGTGTTTCACGACACGTTCCGGGCCCGTGACCATAGCGGCAGCCGAAACGATTCCGGCCTAGGCTGCTTTGCGTGGTAGAGGTCAACGTGGAACCCGTACCGACCGAGGCGAGCATCCGCCGCGCACTGCGCCGCGCAGCCGACGGTAAAGCGATCGACGTCGATGAGGCTGTGGCGCTGCTCACGGCCCGAGACGAACAGTTCGACGAGCTGCTGGCGATCGCCGGTGGCATCCGGGACGCCGGCCTGCGCGAGGCCGGGCGGCCGGGCGTCGTCACGTACTCCCGTAAGGTCTTCATTCCGTTGACCCGGCTCTGCCGGGACCGATGCCACTACTGCACGTTCGCCACCGTGCCGCACAAGTTGCCGGCGCCGTTCCTGGAGCGTGACGAGGTCCTGGAGATCGCCCGGCAGGGCGCCGCGCAGGGCTGCAAGGAAGCGCTGTTCACCCTCGGTGACCGGCCGGAGGAGCGCTGGCCGGCGGCCCGGCAGTGGCTCGACGAGCGGGGGTACGACTCCACCCTCGACTACGTGCGGGCCTGCGCCATCGCCGTGCTGGAGGAGACCGGTCTGCTCCCGCACCTCAACCCGGGCGTGATGAGCTGGGCCGAGCTGCAGCGACTCAAGCCGGTGGCGCCGAGCATGGGCATGATGCTGGAGACCACCGCCACCCGGCTGTGGTCGGAGAAGGGCGGTCCGCACTACGGCTCGCCGGACAAGGAGCCCGCGGTCCGCCTGCGGGTGCTCGACGACGCCGGTCGGGTCGGTGTGCCGTTCACCACGGGCATCCTGATCGGCATCGGGGAGAACCTGACCGAGCGGGTCGACTCGCTCTTCGCGATCCGTCGGACGGCCCGGGAGTTCGGGCACATCCAAGAGGTGATCGTGCAGAATTTCCGCGCCAAGCCGGACACGGCGATGCGTGGGATGCCCGACGCGGAGCTGCGCGAGCTGGCCGCCACGGTGGCGGTGGCGCGGATCATCATGGGCCCGCGAGCACGGATCCAGGCCCCACCGAACCTGATCGACGACGAGTTCGCACTGCTGCTGCGCGCCGGGATCGACGACTGGGGTGGCGTCTCCCCGGTGACACCCGATCACGTGAATCCGGAGCGTCCGTGGCCGCAGATCGACCTGCTCGCCGAAAAATCGGAAAAGTCCGGATTCATCCTCAAGGAGCGCCTGACCATCTACCCGGAGTACGTCCGCCGGGGTGACGAAGGCTGGCTCGATCCGCGTATCAAGAACCACGTCGCTGCGCTGGCCACCGACGACGGCCTCGCGCAAATCGGGACGAATCCGGCAGGGTTGCCGTGGCAGGAGCCCGACGAGAGCTTCGGCGGCGGCCGCATCGACCTCTTCAAGAGCATCGACGAGGAGGGCCGCACCGAGGACCGCCGCTCCGACTTCGACCACGTCTACGGCGACTGGGACGAGGTCGCCGCCCATGTCCGCAGCGCACCGGCGAGTATGCCCACCGACGTGGTGGCGGCTCTCAAGCTGGCCTCGGAAGACCCGGCCGCCCTGCTCCTGGAGCAGCACGAGGACAAGGCGATGGCGCTGTTCAACGCCGACGGCCCGGCTCTCGACGAACTCGCCCGGATCGCCGACGACCTGCGTCGGCAGGTCAACGGCGACGACATCACGTACGTGGTGAACCGCAACATCAACTTCTCGAACGTCTGTTACGTCGGCTGCCGGTTCTGCGCGTTCGCCCAGCGAGAGAAGGACGCCGACGCCTACCGCCTGTCGGTCGAGCAGGTCGCCGACCGGGCCGAGGAGGCGTGGCGGGACGGCGCGTCCGAGGTGTGCATGCAGGGTGGCATCGACCCCAAGATGCCGGTCACCGCGTATGCCGACCTGGTTCGCGCGGTCAAGCAGCGCGTTCCCGGGATGCACGTCCACGCGTACTCCCCGATGGAGATCGTCACCGCCTCGGCGAAGGCCGGGGTGTCGCTGCGGGAGTGGCTGACCGGCCTGAAGGAGGCGGGTCTCGGCACCATTCCGGGTACCGCCGCCGAGATCCTCGACGACGACGTGCGCTGGGTGCTGACCAAGGGCAAGCTGCCCACCTCGACCTGGGTGGACGTGGTGACGACCGCGCACCAGGTGGGCATCCGGTCCAGTTCGACCATGATGTACGGCCACGTCGACCACCCGCGCCAGTGGCTCGGCCACTTCCGGGTGCTGGCCGGCATTCAGGACGTGACGGGTGGGTTCACCGAGTTCGTGGCGCTGCCGTTCATCCACACGAACGCCCCGATCTACCTGGCCGGCATCGCCCGTCCGGGTCCGACCTGGAGGGAGAACCGGGTCGTGCACGCGATGGCCCGGGTGCTGCTGCACGGCCGGATCGACAACATTCAGTGCTCCTGGGTGAAACTCGGCGACGAGGGTACCCGCGTGATGCTCAACAGTGGTTGTAATGACCTGGGGGGCACTCTCATGGAGGAGACGATCTCGAGAATGGCCGGTTCGGAGCACGGTTCGGCCAGGACGGTCGCGGAGCTGAAGGAGCTGGCGGCGGCCGCTGGACGGCCTGCGGTGGAACGCACCACGGTGTACGGACGGCGCTAGGGGGAAACATCACCCGGACCCGCTGCCGCAAGGTCACAAAACGGGTTAAATTGGACGCGAGGGTCCGGCTTCGCGTTACCTTCTGACGGCTTGGAGCGATAGGGCTGAAACAGGCCTCTCATCCGCTCCCCAGTGGTGCGGAAACGGGCCCATTTAGCAGGTTCGGCTTGACGACGCACGTCTTACACGCGTGTAATTTTGGTGGGGTTGTGGGGACGATGTGGCACAAAGGCGTCGTACCCACAAAAACACGCCGCGTGCGTGGGGGGTCAGCGCCGGCTTCATGCCGGCGCGGAATTTGGAGGCACGCCGATGGAAGCGACGCAGGTTGAAGGGGTAGACCTGCTCGGGGACGCGCCCGAGTGGCAGGAGCGGGCGCTGTGTTCACAGACCGATCCCGAGGCTTTCTTCCCTGAGAAGGGCGGCTCGACGCGCGAGGCGAAGCGCATCTGCGGCCGCTGTGATGTGAAAGCCGAGTGTCTGGAGTATGCGCTCGGGCACGACGAACGTTTCGGGATCTGGGGTGGACTGTCCGAACGTGAACGTCGCAAGTTGAAGCGACGGGTGGCCTAAGCCAACTCGTCGGGATCCACCCCGAGCAGGTTGGCAACCTGCTCGATGATCACATCGTGGACGAGGTCGGCGAGGTCCTCCCGATCCATCGCCCGGAACTCCAGCGGGCGCCGGTAGAGCACGATCCGTGGCGGCAGCTCATGCCGCCCCGGACGGCCCGGCAGCAACCGGGCCAGGGGCACCTCGCCGTCCTCGAGCACGTCCGAGTCGTAGACGTTCAGCTCCGGTGGCACGTCCTCGACCGCGAACTCCACGCCGGCGAGCTCCTTGGCATACCGCCGCTCGAGGCTCTCCACGGTGTCCAGCACCAGGTCGTCGAAGATCTCCGCCTTGGTGCGGGCCAGCGGCACGGTAGCCGGCACCAGACGGCCACGCAGGCCTCGGCCGTGCCGATCCCGTCGCGTGGGATGGCCCGGACCGGTGCTGCGCGTCGCCTTGCCGTCCGTCCGGCGGCGTTCGGGGCTGGTGGTCACGCGGCCAGCGTATCCCCACTCGGGCGAGGTACGTGGTCAGGCCGTTCGCATCGTGTGTCCGCGCCGTTAATTCGTCCCATCGGGTCGGCGTTTACAACGACCATCGCCGAATCGTGATGCGCCCGAGTCGGCGTGTCGCGAGGCAACACGACCCAGAATCGCGAACGGGGAGATAAGTTGCCGCCGTGAGGTCACCACGGCGCTGCTCCCGGAACGGCTGTCCCCGACAGGCGGTCGCCACCCTGACCTACGTCTACGGCGATTCCACGGCCGTCGTGGGCCCGCTGGCGGCCTTCGCCGAACCCCACACGTACGACCTGTGCGAGACGCACGCCCGCAGCCTCACCGCCCCCCGAGGCTGGGAACTCGTGCGCCACGACGGTGACTTCGCGCCTCCGCCCCCCACCACCGACGACCTGGTCGCTCTCGCCGAGGCCGTCCGTGAGGCCGCCCGTCCGGTCCCGCCACGCCCGGACGACACCGAACACACCCAGGGCCACCAGACCGGCCGCCGCGGTCATCTCCGGGTGATCCCGCCTTCGCACTGAAAGACCCCCGCAGCGGTACGGCCACCCCACCGACGACCGCAGTCGGCCCGCCCCCGGGCTACACCGCGACGTCCGCGGCCCCTCCAGCCCGCCGGCGCGCCTTTCGGGCGGCGGCGTCCCCTCACCCCGTCGGCGCGCTCCCGATCGTCCCAGGCCGGCTCCCAGAGCAGCCCTGAGCGCCGGCTGGTTCGTCGGGTGGCCGGTTTTCGCGGCTGTGCTGGAGGGCGGGTGACGGCTCTGGGAGCCGGCCTGTTCAGACGAGAGCCACCAGCTGGAAGCGCTTGCGCAGGTAAGGGATCAGGACGCGGTAGGCGTCGATGGTGGCCGGCTGCGCGTAATCGTGGGAGAGGACGATCGCGCCGGCGTGCGTGTGCTTCTTCACCGACCGGATGATCTTGTCGCGGTGGGCGTTGTTCGACTCGGTCTCGCGCTGATCCCAGTCGCGCGGGTCGACCTTCCAGTAGATCGAGTGCATGCCCAGCTCGGCCGAGATCTTGACCAGGGCCGGGGTGAAGTTGCCGCCCGGTGCGCGCATGTAACGGATCTTGGCGCCCGGGACGGCGGCGCGGATGGCGGCGTTGGTGCGCTCCAGATCGGCGCGGATGGCGTGGTGTGAGCGCTTGCCGAGTTTGAGGTCGTGGTTCCACGAGTGGTTGCAGAAGCTGTGGCCGCCCTTGGCGATCGCGCGCACCAGATCGGGGTGGCGGCGCGCCTGGGTGCCGACCAGGCAGAAGGTGGCCTTGACCTTCTCCTTGGCGAGGAGCTTCAACAGTTTCGGGGTGAGGTCCGGGTCGGGACCGTCGTCGAAGGTGAGCGCGACTCCCTTGGACCCGGTCGTCATGAGGCTGCCGGCGGGTCCGGTCTTGCCTTTGGGTTTGACGATCGGAACGCTCGTGGGAGTGGTCTTCGACGGCTTCGGAGCCGGAGTCGTCGGCGTCGCGACCGGAGCCGCCGACGCGGATGCGGATGCGGATGCGGATGGTGCCGGGCCGGACGGCGCGGCACCGGCCGTCGGCTGAGCGGTCGTCGTCGCCGCGGTCGCCTGGCCGACGAGCCCTGTCATGATCAGTGCGACGCTGATCGCGAAGGCCTTCCGGGTATGCGACAGCCGTATCAAGAGACCTCCCCAGGTCGGTGTGGCGACTGACGAGGATGCCTCGAATCGCCGTCGATCGCCACAGCCGGGTGTTCGTTTGGCGCGAATCCGGTAATGCGTCAAGTTTCGCCGCAGATCGATCGCGGTGCGCCGATGGGGTCGGTCACGGTGGTAAATGTCTCGAATGTCTACCCCGCTGGTGGGCGGGGCCCCGAGGACCCCACCCACTAACGGCTTAGCCGAGTTCCGCCAGCTCCTCGCTGGTGAGCAGACGGGAGCGGATGAGGAACCGGACGCCCTCCGGCGCCTCCAGTGAGAAGCCGGAGCCGCGGCCGGGGACCACGTCCACGGTCAGGTGCGTGTGCTTCCAGAGTTCGAACTGACTGGCCGACATCCAGAACGTGATGGGCTCCGGCACCCCCTCGATCGCCAGAGACTGCAAGAGCACGTCCGAGCCGCCGGTACGGAACTCGCCCTCCAGGTAACACATGGGCGAGCTGCCGTCACAGCACCCGCCGGACTGGTGGAACATCAGTGGGCCGTGCTGTCCCCGCAGCTGCCGCATCATGTCGGCAGCCGCGGGAGTCACGTCGACTCTGGTCGCGACCATGGCCTAGAAGAACCCGAGAGCCTTGGGCGAGTAGCTGACCAGCAGGTTCTTGGTCTGCTGGTAGTGGTCGAGCATCATCCGGTGGTTCTCCCGGCCGATGCCGGACTGCTTGTAACCACCGAACGCAGCGTGCGCCGGGTAGAGGTGGTAGCAGTTCGTCCACACCCGGCCCGCCTTGATCGCCCGCCCGGCCCGGTACGCCTGGTTGCCGTCCCGCGTCCAGACGCCGGCGCCCAGCCCGTACAGCGTGTCGTTGGCGATTTTGATCGCGTCGTCGAAGTCGCCGAACGGCGTGACCGAGACCACCGGCCCGAAGATCTCCTCCTGGAAGATCCGCATGTTGTTGCGGCCCTCGAAGATCGTCGGCTGCACGTAGTAGCCGCCGGCCAGGTCGCCCGGCATCTCCGCCTTCGCACCGCCGACCAGGGCGCGGGCGCCCTCCTGCCGGCCGATGTCGAGGTAGGAGAGGATCTTCTCCAGCTGGTCGTTGGAGGCCTGCGCGCCGACCTGGGTGTCGGTGTCGAGCGGGTTGCCCTGCTTGAGGTTCTCCACCCGCTTCACGCCGGCGGCCAGGAAGTCCGAGTAGTGGCCCTGCTGGATCAGCGCGCGGGACGGGCAGGTGCACACCTCGCCCTGGTTGAGGGCGAACATCGCGAAGCCCTCGAGCGCCTTGTCGAAGAAGTCGTCGTCGGCCCGGCTGACGTCCTCGAAGAAGATGTTCGGGCTCTTGCCGCCGAGTTCCAGGGTGACCGGGATCAGGTTCTCCGAGGCGTACTGCATGATCAGGCGGCCGGTGGTGGTCTCACCGGTGAACGCGACCTTGGCCACCCGGCTCGAGCTGGCCAGCGGCTTGCCCGCCTCGACGCCGAAGCCGTTGACGATGTTCACCACGCCCGCCGGGATCAGGTCGCCGATCAGCGAGAACAGGTAGTGGATGGACGCCGGGGTCTGCTCGGCCGGCTTCAGCACCACCGCGTTGCCGGCGGCCAGAGCGGGGGCCAGCTTCCAGACCGCCATCAGGATCGGGAAGTTCCACGGGATGATCTGCGCGACCACGCCGAGCGGCTCGTGGAAGTGGTAGGCGACGGTGTCCTCGTCCAGTTCGCCCGCAGTGCCCTCCTGCGCGCGGATCGCGCCGGCGAAGTAGCGGAAATGGTCGATCGCGAGCGGGATGTCGGCGGCCAGCGTCTCCCGTACCGCCTTGCCGTTCTCCCAGGCTTCGGCGACGGCGAGCTTCTCGAGGTTCTGCTCCATCCGGTCGGCGATCCGGTTGAGGATGTTGGCCCGCTCGGTGGGGGAGGTGCGACCCCATCCGGGTGCGGCGGCGTGTGCCGCGTCCAGGGCCTTCTCCACGTCGTCGGCGGTGCCCCGGGCGACCTCGCAGAAGATCTGGCCGGTCACCGGGGAGGGGTTGGTGAAGTACTGGCCCTTGGCCGGCGGGACGTACTCGCCACCGATGTAGTGGTCGTAGCGTGACTGGTAGCTGACGATCGAGCCTTCGGAGCCGGGCGGGGTATAGATGGTCACGGTCTCGCCTCCTCGTTTCGGCGGACCTTAGTTACGGCTACGTTGCAGCAACGTTGCACGCGTATTCCAGGGTCAGGGCGGCGACCCGACGGGCGGCGACCGGGTCGGCCGGGGCCAGTGCCGCGTACGCCTCCCAGAGGTCCAGATCGTCGCTGCCCCACGAACTGTTCAGCCAGCTCCGGAGCAGCCGTCGGTCGCCGGACTCCAGGATCGCGGCGCGCAGCCGGTCGTCCAGCAGCCGCCGCAGGCGCACGATTCCGGGCGCGTCCGAGGCGGGCAACAGCGGCCCGGGGTACGCGTCCACGGCCTCGGCCGTCCGCCCGGCGTCCAGCAGCCGCGCGACCGTGCCGTGATCGGTCGCCACGTCGGCGCGGAACCGGTAGGGCCGTGAGTCGAGCAGTTCCGGGCCCAGGATGCGGCGCAGGCGGGACAGTTCGGCGCGGATCGTCACCGGGTTCACGTCGTCGCCGTACAGGTCGATGCCGAGCTGCTCGCCGGTCCGGCCCTCCGGATGCACGGTGAGCAGCACCAGCAGCTCGGAGTGTCGTCGTTTGAGACGGAGCCGTTCGCCGCCGAACGCGACCAGGGCCTCGTTGCGGCCGAGTGCCGCGACCTGCGGTTTCCGGGCGGTCCGGACCCCTTGCCGGAGGTACGCCTCAGCCGCCAGCGCGGTGGCGCGGACCAGGGCCAGGCTGTGCGGATTGGCGAGATGGTCCCCGCCCGTGACGTCGATCGCCCCGAGCAGCCGGCCGGTGCCGGGATCGTGGATCGGGGCCGCCGCGCAGGTCCACCGCTGCACCGGATGACTGAAGTGCTCGGTCGCGAAGATCTGCAGAGCGTGGTCGACGGCGAGCGCGGTGCCCGGTGCGTTCGTCCCGGCGTGCGCCTCGTCCCAGCGGGCACCGGGTACGAAGTTCATCGACGCGGCGCTGCGCAACGTGGCCGGGTGCCCCTCCACCCAGAGCAGGCGCCCGTGCGCGTCGCAGACCGCCATCATGTGGTCGCCGTCCTCGGCCAGACCGCCCAGCAGGTCCCGGAAGATCGGCATGACCCGGGCCAGCGGGTGCGCCGACCGGTACGCCTCCAGTTCGTCCTCGGCCAGGTCGATCGGCGCGGTGCTGTCCGCGCCGATGAACGCGGCCGACCGGGCCCAGGAGTCGGCCACCACCCGCCGCATCCGATCCGGCCTCAGCTCGCCGGCCAGGAACCTCTCATGGGCACGACCGATCAGCCGGATCCGCTCGGCGGGGTCGTCTCCGGGGGTCAGCGCGAGCCACGGGTTCACCGGCAGCACCTCCAGCCCCCATCGTGACCCGCGTCACGTGATGTGACAACAGTCCCTAGGCTGCGGGCCGTGGATGCCTGGCCGCGTACCGAAGAAGAAGCTCTCGCCGTGCAGGACGCCCTGCGTTCCCGCGTGGTCCTCGAGGATGGTCCGGCGCTGCCGTCGACCGTCGCCGGGCTGGACGTGGCCTACTCCACCGACGATCAGCGCCTGGCCGCCGCGATCGTCGTCCTGAACACCGCCGACCTCTCGATCGCCGACACCGCCGTGGTCCGCGGGGTGCCGGCCTTCCCGTACGTCCCGGGGCTGTTCGCCTTCCGCGAGGTGCCGGCGCTGCTGTCCGCCCTCGAACGGCTGACCGTGCGGCCCGAGGTGCTGATCTGCGACGGGCACGGCCTCGCCCACCCACGCCGGTTCGGGCTCGCCGCGCACCTCGGTGTGCTCACCGATCTCCCGTCGTTCGGCGTCGGGAAGACCCGCCTGGTGGGAGACTGGGAACCGGTCGGCGAACCGCGGGGCTCGCGATCCGCGCTCGTCGACGCGGGGGAGACGGTCGGCGCCGTGCTGCGTACCCAGGCCGGGGTGAAACCGGTCTTCGTCTCGGTCGGGCACCGGATCGGCCTGGACCGGGCGTGCGAGCTGACACTCCGCCTGGCACCGCGTTTCCGGCTGCCGGAGACGACCAGGGTTGCGGACCGTGCTTGCCGAGATCTGCTGAGTTAATCGCCCGGCAGTGCGGTTAAAACATGGGGGTACCAGGCACTCCGCTACCCTCGGGGCCAAAGGGGACTTTCCTGAGGAGCGAGTGGTGACCGATCTGTCGCAGATCATCAAGGCGTACGACGTACGGGGGATCGTCCCGGACCAGTTCAACGAAACGGTGGCTCGGGCGATCGGCACGGCGTTCGTCGAGATGTTGCGTGAGTCCGGCGACGAGCCGGACCAGATCGTGATCGGCCACGACATGCGCGAGTCCGGTCCCAGTCTGGCCGCCGCCTTCGCCAGTGGCGCCAACGCGGCCGGCGCCGCCGTGATCAACATCGGCTTGGCCTCGACCGACCAGCTCTACTACGCCTCCGGATCGCTGAGCCTGCCCGGTGCGATGTTCACCGCCAGCCACAACCCGGCGGAGTACAACGGGATCAAGCTGTGCCGGGCCGGCGCCCGCCCGGTCGGCCAGGACAGCGGCCTCGCCGTCGTCCGGCAGCGCGCCCAGCAGCTGCTCGCCGACCTGAACGCGGAGGCCGACGGCCCGTCCCGGGTCGAGCAGCGCGACGTACTCACCGACTACGCGGCCCACCTGCGGTCGCTCGTCGACCTCTCCGGCATCCGGCCGCTCAAGGTGATCGTGGACGCCGGTAACGGCATGGGCGGCTACACCGTCCCGGCCGTCCTCGGCGACCAGGTGCTGCCCGCCCTGCCGCTGACCATCGCGCCGCTCTTCTTCGAGCTGGACGGCTCGTTCCCCAACCACGAGGCCAACCCGCTCGACCCGAAGAACCTGGTCGACCTGCAGAAGGCGGTCCGGGAGCAGGGCGCCGACATCGGCCTGGCCTTCGACGGCGACGCCGACCGCTGCTTCGTCATCGACGAGAAGGGCGACCCGGTCTCGCCGTCCGCGATCACCGGCCTGGTCGCCACCCGTGAGCTGGCCAAGTTCCCGGGTAGCACGATCATCCACAACCTGATCACCTCGGCCGCGGTGCCGGAGATCGTCACGGAGAACGGCGGCAAGCCGGTCCGCAGCCGGGTCGGCCACTCGTTCATCAAGGCCGAGATGGCGTCCACCAACGCCGTCTTCGGTGGTGAGCACTCCGCGCACTACTACTTCCGCGACTTCTGGTTCGCCGACACCGGCATGCTCGCCGCGATGCACGTGCTCGCCGCGCTCGGTGGCCAGGACCTGCCGCTCTCGGAGTACGCCGCCGAGTACGAGCGGTACGTCGCCTCCGGTGAGATCAACTCCACCGTGGCCGACTCCACCGCCAAGATCGCCGAGGTGCGGGCGGCGTTCCCGGACGCCGTGGTGGACGACCTGGACGGCATGACGTTCCAGGTCGGCGACGGTGCCTGGTTCAATCTGCGGGCGTCCAACACGGAGCCGCTGCTGCGGCTCAACGTGGAGGCTCCCGACGCGGACCGGATGGCAAAGCTACGTGACGAGGTCCTGGCCATCGTTCGTGGATAGGATCGCCACGACCGGAGTTCTTTCGTGGCGATTAGGAGTAGCTCGGTGGCGCTCGATCAGCAGTTGCTGGAGATTCTGGCCTGCCCGGACACCCATCACGCGCCGCTCGATTACGACGCGGGCGCGCAGACGCTGACGTGCACCGAGTGCGGCCGGATCTTCGAGATCCGTGACGACATCCCGATCCTGCTCCTCGACGAGGCGCGGGAGCCGGGATCGGGATCGGCGACCCCGGCGGCATCCTCGGACGCCGTCGGTTCCTCCGCCGCGGATTCTTCCGCTGCGGCTTCGGGGCCGGCCGCGGCCACCAGGCCGGAGGCCGCCGCTGTGCCGGCCGCACGGTCGGCCGGGCCGCTGGCCGACAGCTCGGTCGAGAAGTCGGGTGGCAGCTCGTCGACGGCTGACACCCCGGCGGCAACAGCGGACGCCGGCGACGCCGCCCCCACGATGGCGTCGGCCGCTGCGGCCGACGCGCCGGATTCGGCCGGGTTGGCGGATGCGGCGGGGTCGGCGGATGCGGCGGGGTCGGCGGATGCGGCCGGGTCGCCGGATGCGGCCGGGTCGCCGGATGCGGCCGGGTCGGCGGACTCGTCCGGTAAGGGGTCCAACTGATGGCCGGCCCACGGGGTGGCGCGGCCGGGGTCAACGGACACCGGATCGCCGACGAGTCGTTGCTCAACGACGAGAAGTCGATGCTCGACAACGACCCGGGCGGCATGCTCCGGGCCACCGCCTCGGCGGGCGCGCAGGTTCGTGAGGCGGCCGCGCTGGCCGCCGAGGTCGACCTGAGCATGCTCGCCGACGAGGGGCGGCCGCGCGCCGTCGTGGTCGCCGGCATCGGCACCGCCGGTCTGACCGGCAGCATCCTGTCCACGGTCGCCGGGCCGCGCTGCCCGGTGCCGATCATCGGTCACCGCAGCGCGGGCGTGCCCGGCTGGGTCGGCGCGGCCGACGTGGTGATCGCGGTCTCCGCCTCGGGCCGCAGCCCGGAAGCGCTCGCCGCCGCCGAGGCGGCCGCCCGTCGCGGCGCCCGCCTGGTCGCCATCGGCAATCCCGGTTCCGAGCTGGAGGCGCTGGCCGAGCGGGCCCGTGCCCCGTTCATCGGCGTGCCGCGTCGGGCCCCGGCCCGAGCCACGCTGTGGGGCCTGACCATCCCGGTGCTCTTCGCCGGGCGTGCGCTGGGCATCGCCAAGCTGGCCGAGGCGGACATCGCCGAGACCGCCACCCGGCTCGACGCCGACGCCGAGCGCTGCCGGGCCGGTGCCGACTCCTTCGTGAACCCGGCGAAGGCGCTGGCTCTCGGCCTGGCCGGCTCGGTGCCGATCGTCTGGGGCTCCTCGCCGCTGGCCACGGTCGCGGCCCGGCGGTTCGGCGACACCCTGGCCGCCAACGCGCGCTACCCGGTGATGGCGGGCGCGCTCGGTGAGGCCGGTCGGGGTCGGGTCGGGCTGCTCGACGGCGTTTTCGGCGGTCTCGCCGAGACGTCGCGCGACATCTTCGCCGACCCGGACGACGAGGCCGACGAGCAGGCGTTGACCAGGCTGCGGCTCGTGGTCTTCCGCGACGGCGGCCTGAACCCGGAGGACGACGCGGACGAGCCGGTCGCCGTGGAGGAGCGGCGGGCCGACGCCATCCAGACGATCGCCGACCGGCGCGGGGTGCGTTGCGACGTGCTGACCGCCGAGGGCGGTTCGACCCTGGAGCGCCTGGCCTCGCTGGTCGCCGTGCCCGACTACGCCTCGCTCTATCTGGCCCTGGCCCACGGCCTCGACCCGATGGCGGTTCCGGCGATCAGCGAGATGAAGGAGCTCGCCAACCCTCTCCCGGAAGGGTTGTGAGCACCGGAGGCAGACCGTAACCGGCGCGACCCCCGGGTCGCGCCGGTTAGCTGCTACTTTGCCGGGTATGACCGTGTATCCCTTGACCGGAGTCATCCGGCCGTATGCCTGGGGGTCCCGGACCGCGATCGCCGACCTCCAGGGCCGTCCCGCTAGCGACGGGCCCGAGGCGGAGCTGTGGCTCGGCGCGCACCCCGGCGACCCTTCCACCGTGCCGGGCCCGGACGGGCCGGTCGATCTGATCCGGCTGATCGGTGCCGATCCGGCCGGGCAGCTCGGTGACGACGTGGTGCGTACCTTCGGGGCGCGTCTGCCGTACCTGCTGAAGGTTCTCGCCGCCGGTGCGCCGCTGTCGTTGCAGGCCCACCCCGACGCCGAGTACGCCAAGGTGGCGTTCGCCCGCCAGGAGGCCGATCCGGCAGCCCCGAAGAACTACACGGACGCCCACCACAAGCCCGAGATGCTGGTGGCGCTCACGCCGTTCGAGGCGCTCTGCGGTTTCCGTGATCCGGCCGTGGCGGCCGCTGTGATCGACGCGTTCGGCCTGGCCCGGCTGGAGCCGGTGGTGGCCGCCCTGCGCGGCGGTGACCTGGCCGAGGCGGTCCGGGTGCTGCTGACCTGGCCGACCGGCGATCGGGACGCCCTGATCGACGAGGTGGTCGCCGCGGCCCGCGCGATCCCGGCCGGGCACGAGCACGCCGACTCGTTCCGGCTCGCCATCGACCTGGCCGGCCACTACCCGGGTGATCCCGGCGTGCTGGTCGCCCTGCTGCTCAACCTGGTGCGGCTGGCGCCCGGCGAGGCCATCTGGATGCCGGCCGGAAACCTGCACGCCTACCTCAACGGGCTCGGCGTGGAACTGATGGCGGCCAGTGACAACGTGCTCCGGGGCGGTCTCACCCCGAAACGCGTCGACGTGGACGAGTTGCTGCGGGTGCTGCGTTTCGAGGTTCTGGAGGACCCGCTGCTGCCCGCCACGACCCTCGAGCCCGGTGTGGACACCTGGAACGTGCCGGTGGGCGACTTCGTCCTCGTCCGCATCGAACTGGACGGCACCCGCCCGCCCGTCGAGGTGCCCGCTCACGGTCCGCGGATCGTTCTGTGCACCGAGGGGACCGTGTTCGCCGGTCAGAGTGAGGACGGCACGCCTGTCGAGCTGGGTCCGGGGACCGCGGCGTACGTTCCGGCCGGCGCCGGGGCGATCAAGGTGGCCGGCACCGGACGCCTGTTCGTGGCCGCGGTCCCGGCCTGACCCGGAGACGTCACCGTTCCGGCTGCGGGGCGGTGACGTTCCGTCTAGCCGACATGCCCGAAATTTCTGCAAATAACTTGACATGGTGGTTGCGGAGTGTGAATCTAAGAGCACGCAGCGTCATTGGTGATCGGGGGGTCCCACGGACGCGCGCGGTACCAAACCGGGGGGATGAACGGGGCGGCGGGCTCAGGCCTGTCGCCCCGTTCGCTATTCCGGGGCGGGCCGGGGTGACCTCGCGCCGCGGCCGGAACGGTGAGCTTCGCGCGTTCGTCGCGGGGGACCGGCACGGGGCGGCATGGGTGCGGTCGGGCGCCTTTGGGTTCGTACCAAATCGGGGTTTTCGGGGTGAAGCTCGTCTTAGAGTGAACCGCTTGCTTCGGATAGCCAGGGGGACTCGGGATGACGGGCACGCTTGCCGACGGTGATTTCAAGGTCGCGGACCTGTCGCTGGCCGCTTTCGGTCGTAAGGAGATCGAGCTCGCCGAGCACGAGATGCCCGGCCTGATGGCGCTCCGCGCAGAGTTCGGGCCGTCGCAGCCGCTGCGCGGGGCCCGGATCACCGGATCGCTGCACATGACGATCCAGACCGCGGTGCTGATCGAGACGCTGACCGCACTCGGCGCGCAGGTGCGCTGGGCCTCCTGCAACATCTTCTCGACGCAGGATCACGCCGCCGCCGCGATCGTGGTCGGGCGCGACGGCACGCCGGCGAAGCCGAACGGGGTGCCGGTCTACGCCTGGAAGGGCGAGACGCTCGACGAATACTGGTGGTGCACGGAGAAGGTGCTGCTCTGGCCGGACGGCGAGGCGCCCAACATGATCCTCGACGACGGCGGTGACGCGACGCTGCTCGTGCACAAGGGCGCCGAGTTCGAGCGGGCCGGTGCGGCGCCGTCGCCGGAGACCGCCGACTCCGAGGAGTACGCGGTGATCCTGAAGCTGCTCGGGCGCAGCCTCCAGGAGGACGACAAGCGCTGGACCCGGATCGCCGCCGGGATCAAGGGCGTCACCGAGGAGACCACCACCGGCGTGCACCGGCTCTACGAGATGCAGCAGGCCGGGACGCTGCTGTTCCCGGCGATCAACGTGAACGACTCGGTGACGAAATCGAAGTTCGACAACAAGTACGGCTGCCGGCACTCCCTGATCGACGGCATCAACCGGGCCACCGACGTGCTGATCGGCGGCAAGGTGGCGGTCGTCTTCGGGTACGGCGACGTGGGCAAGGGCTGTGCCGAGTCGCTGCGCGGCCAGGGCGCCCGGGTCATCGTCACCGAGGTCGACCCGATCTGCGCGCTGCAGGCCGCGATGGACGGCTACCAGGTGGCGACGATCGACGACGTGATCTCCACCGCGGACATCTTCGTGACCGCGACCGGCTGCTTCGACGTGATCACCCACGAGCACATGGCCCGGATGAAGCACCAGGCCATCGTCGGGAACATCGGGCATTTCGACAACGAGATCGACATGGCCGGACTGACCCGGCGTGCCGACGTCTCCCGGGTGACGATCAAGCCGCAGGTCGACGAGTGGCGGTTCGACGACGGCCACTCGATCATCGTGCTCTCCGAGGGGCGCCTTTTGAACCTCGGCAACGCCACCGGGCACCCGTCGTTCGTGATGAGCAACAGCTTCTCGAACCAGACGATCGCCCAGATCGAGCTGTTCACGAAGACCTCGGAGTACCCCGTCGGGGTGTATGTGCTGCCGAAGAAACTCGACGAGAAGGTGGCCCGGCTGCACCTCGACGCGCTCGGCGTGCGACTGACCGAACTGACCAAGGAGCAGGCCGCATACCTCGGGATCGCGGTCGAGGGGCCCTACAAGCCGGAGCACTACCGCTACTGAAAGTGCTGTGCAAGTTGCATCGGGGGGC
The DNA here is from genome assembly GCF_033097365.1 of Actinoplanes sichuanensis. NCBI lineage: Bacteria > Bacillati > Actinomycetota > Actinomycetes > Micromonosporales > Micromonosporaceae > Actinoplanes > Actinoplanes sichuanensis. The sequence continues at coordinate 8,575,283 of NZ_AP028461.1, read as the reverse complement.
CGATGCGTCGATATGGTGGGCCTCGTGGCGAGGCCGACTTCGACAGCACGCCGGGAGCTGGGCGGTGAACTGCGCCGGCTTCGCGGTGAGCGCCGTGGTGTCGACGTGGCGACGGCCCTCGGATGGTCCGAGTCGAAACTGAGCCGGATCGAGACCGCGCACACCGGGATCAGCGAGCCCGACCTGGACCGTCTACTCACCCTCTACGGGGTCGCGGTGGAGGATCGGGGGCGGCTGCGTGACCTGGCCCGGCGTGGCCGTGCCCGGGCCTGGTGGACGCCGTACCGGTCGTCGGTGCCGGATCCGTACGACGAGTACCTGGCCCTGGAGTCCGAGGCGGTCCGGATCTTCGAGTGGGAGGCCCAGGTGGTTCCGGGCCTGCTGCAGACCGACGAGTACGCCCGGGCGGTGATCGAGACCGGCGCCGACATCGACGACTCGGCGATCATCCAGCGCCGCCTGGCCTTGCGGATGGGTCGGCAGAACACGATGAACCGGGTCCCGCCGCCCACCCTGCGGATGGTGGTGGACGAGGGAGTCCTGCTGCGCCAGATCGGCGGTCCGGCGGTCCAGCGGCGCCAGTTGACCCGCCTCTACGAGGCGAGCAGCCGGCCCGGGATCGAGCTGCTGATCCTCCCTTTTGAGGCGGGCGCGCACGCCGGGCTGATCGAGTCGTTCATGGTCCTGGAGTTCGCGCCCGGCACCCGATCTCCGGTCGTGCACATCGAAGGGCTGACCGGCGGCCTCTTCCGGGTGAAGCCCGAGGAGATCGACGTCTATCGGGATGCCTTCGATGACCTGCAGGAACGCGCATTGTCGCCAGAAGAGAGCCGAACGGCCATCGCTGAGACGAGGGATCGGATCGGCCGTTGACTCCTCGCCGTGGGGTCCAATGGAGAAGCATTCCACGGTAAAGGGAGACCATCATGCAGGACACCACACTGACCTGGCGCAAGAGTAGCCGCAGTGGCGCTGCCGGGCATTGCGTCGAAGTCGCCGAAGCGCCGGCCACCATGCTGGTGCGCGATTCCAAGGACGTCACCGGCCCGGTGCTGAGCTTCGGCGCCCGGGACTGGACCGGCTTCATCGCCGGTGTTCGCGCGGGGGAGTTCGACCGGCCCGGCATGTGACAGCCGCTCGCGTGCCACGGGCGGTCCCGGACCGGGGCCGCCCGTTTTTCTGTCCTCAGGGGTAGGCTCCCGGGCAAGATCGGCCCCCAGGTAGCGCGAAGACCGCAAGGACAGTGCAATATTGGACCGCATGAGAGCCCGGGTACTGGTCGTCGATGACGACCCAGCGTTGGCCGAGATGCTCGGCATCGTTCTGCGCAGCGAAGGCTTCCTTCCGTCTTTCGTAGCCGACGGTGAACGGGCCCTGGCCGCCTTCCGGGAGAACCGACCCGACATCGTCCTGCTCGACCTGATGCTGCCGGGGATGAGCGGGATCGACGTGGCCCGCGCCATCCGCGCCGAGTCGGGCATCCCGATCGTCATGCTCACCGCCAAGAGCGACACCGTCGACGTGGTGCTCGGCCTGGAGTCCGGCGCCGACGACTACGTGGTGAAGCCGTTCAAGCCCAAGGACTGGTGGCCCGGATGCGGGCCCGGCTGCGTCGGGGCGAGGACGCCGCGCCGGAGATGCTGACCATAGGGCCTCCGGGGAACCAGATCACCATCGACGTGCCGGCGCACACCGTGTCCCGGGACGGCGAGGAGGTGAAACTGACGCCGCTGGAGTTCGACCTGCTGGTCGCGCTGGCCCGTAAGCCGCGTCAGGTGTTCACCCGCGAGGTGCTCCTGGAGCAGGTCTGGGGTTACCGGCACGCCGCCGACACCCGCCTGGTCAACGTGCACGTGCAGCGGCTGCGCGCGAAGATCGAGCCGGACCCGGAGCGACCGGAGATCATCCTGACGGTCCGCGGTGTCGGCTACAAGGCGGGCACCGGCTGATCCCCGGGAACGGCTAACCTTGCCGCGAGATGCGTGCTCCTGCCTGGCTCCCCATGCCCGTGCGCCGTGCCCTGCGACTGGTGCGGCGCTACTGGCGCGTGCTGGTCCGATATTCGACGCGATACACCGCGCCGGTCCGGCGGGCCTGGCGCCGCTCGCTGCAGCTGCGGGTGGTGGCGATCACCCTGGTCGCCTCCAGCCTGCTGGTCGGCACGTTCGGCGGCTACATCGCCGACCGCAGCTCCGACATCCTGCTGGGCCGGGCCAGGGATGAGGCGCGGTCGGCGCTGGCCACGAAGGTCAAGTTCGCGACCGACCAGCTGACGCTCTATCCGCAGGCTCGTGACCCGTCACTGCCGAGCGCGCTCACCGACCTGGTCAACGATCTCTTCGACGGTGACTCGGCGGACCGCGGCACCTCGGTGATCTCGATCCGTGCCGAGCACTGGCCGGATCTCAAGGCCGTCGCGCTCCCCCCGGTGGACACCAGCGAGCTGATCACCCCAGAGATGATCAAAGCGGTCTCCGGCGAGGGCGGCGGGGTCAGCGAGCAGATCCGGACCGCGGAGATCCGCGGCGAGACGATCAAATATCTGGTGTACGGGTCACCCGTCACCACCAGGTTCGGCCAGGTCGAGCTCTACTACATGGTCCCGATCGCCAGCGAGGACCAGGACGCCAACCTGATGCGGACCACGGTGCTCGCCACCGGCCTGGCCCTGGTCATCCTGCTCGGCGTGGTGGCGGCCCTGGTCACCCGGTTGGTCGTCACCCCGGTCCGGGTCGCCGCCCGGACCGCTCAGCGGCTTTCGGCAGGCCTGCTCGACCAGCGGATGAAGGTCGACGGTGAGGACGATCTGGCCCTGCTGGCGGCGGCGTTCAACCAGATGGCGGCGAACCTGCAGCGGCAGATCGTCCGGCTGGAGGAGATGTCCCGGTTGCAGCGCCGGTTCACCTCGGACGTGTCGCACGAGTTGCGTACTCCGCTGACCACCGTCCGGATGGCCGCCGACCTGATCTTCTCCGAGCGCGACGAGTTCGACCCGGCCGTGGCGCGCAGCGCCGAGCTGCTCCAGGCCGAGCTGGACCGGTTCGAGGAGCTGCTCACCGACCTACTGGAGATCAGCCGGTTCGACGCCGGTTTCGCCGCCCTGGACGCCGAGCACACCGACCTGGTCCCGATCGTCGAGCGGGTGGCCGAGCGGCTCGCCGGGCTGGCCGAGCGGGCCGGTGTCGAGATCCAGCTGAACCTGCCGGACACCCCGGTGATCGCCGAGGTCGACCCGCGGCGGGTGGAGCGGGTGCTGCGCAATCTGGTGGGCAACGCCGTCGAGCACGCCGAGGCGAAACCGGTGCAGGTCACCCTGGCCACCGACGACGCGGCGGTGGCGATCACCGTCCGCGACCACGGGATCGGCCTGAAACCGGGTGAGGAGCGCCTGGTCTTCAACAGGTTCTGGCGGGCCGACCCGTCCCGGGCCCGGCAGACCGGCGGCACCGGCCTGGGCCTGTCGATCAGCGTCGAGGACGCCCGTCTGCACGGCGGCTGGCTGGAGGCGTGGGGTTCGCCCGGGGAGGGTGCCCAGTTCCGGCTCACCGTGCCGGTGCGGGCCGGTGACCGGCTGGTGGCCGCGCCGCTGCCGCTGATCCCCAGAGACCGCAACGTGGAGGTGAGCTGATGGTCCGTCGAGTCCTGACCTGCGTGGTCGTCGCCGCGGTGGCGCTCACCGGCTGCGGCATCCCCGACAACTCGGACGTCACGGTCGTCGGGCCCGGCGTGTCCACCGGCACCACCTCCCGGGAGGGCGGCACACGCAGCCGGATCACCCGTGACCAGACCAGCGACCGCCAGACGTTCGCCCTCAACTACCTGCGGGCGGCCGCGGGGGAGTACGACGGGGCGCTCGACCGGGTCAAGCAGTTCATGTCGACGAGCGCGCGGGACAACTTCAACCCGCCCGCCGCGCCCCGGGTGATCCGTCTGATCGACGAGCCGCTCCTCGACTCGGCCACCGACCGGGTCGAGCTCTCCTACCAACTGCTCGGCACGCTCGGTAAGAACGGCCTGCTGGAGCCCTCGCCGGAGAAGGTCGAGGGTAAGTACGAACTGGTGCTCGGCGAGGTCGCGGGTGAGGGGCTCTACGTGCTCCAGGCGCCGCCGTTCCTGCTGCTCAGCGACACCGCGCTGAGCGAGTACTACAAGGAACGCACGATCTACTTCTGGAACACCGACCGGACCGGTCTGGTCCCCGACGTCAGGTATCTGCTGCAGGACGTGCCGATCGAGCAGGAACCGACGATCATTCTGAACTGGCTGATCGGCGGGCCCGCCCCGTGGCTTCAGGACGCGGTCGAGCCGCTGCCGGACGGCACCAAACTGGAGAACAAGGTGCCGGCGATCGACAACGACCGGCTCCAGATCAGATTGAGCGCCCAGGCCGTGCCGACCGAGGGGGCGGTCGAGGCGATGGAACGGCTGCGCATGCAGTTGCAGTGGTCGCTGCGGAATCTGCTGCCCGACTATCTGGACCTGACCGTCGGCCACCAGCAGCCGCGTAGTTACTCCGGCGAGGACTTCCTCACCAGCAACCCGTCGTACCGGCTGGTGCAGGAGCCGGAGCGGTATGTGATCTACGACCGCACCATCAGGCGCCTGGTCAACTCGAGTCGGCCCACCTCGGACACGGTTCCCGGCCTGGCGCCGGACGACAACAAGGACATCTCCCGGGCCGCCCTCACCACCTCCGGGACGCACGTGTTCACCGCCCTGGTCACCGGCTCGGGAAAGAACGAGCGGCTGCGGGTCGGCAGTGCCGGCACCGGCGGCCAGGTCGCTCTGAAGGAGATCCCCGGCCTGCCCGCGGGCCTGGGCAACCCGGTCTGGGCGATCACCCCGGATGACGACGCGGCGGCCGCGGTCGGACTGATCATCGCGGGCGGCCGGCTCTGGCGCTTCCGGGCCGACGGTGGCCCGGCGCAGGAGGTCAGCACCTCCGGCACGGCCGGGATCACTGCGATCACGGTCGCGCCGGACGGGCACCGGGTGGCGATGGTGGTCGGCGGCCGGCTGTATCGGGCGGTTCTCAACGTCAGTGGCGACGGCTTGGCCTTCACCGGGCTCCAGCAGGTCTTCACGCCGCTCACGTCGCTCACCGCGGTGGACTTCAGCGGCGAGGGCTGGCTGGCCGTGGCCGGGACCCGCCGGGACAAGAACCGGACCTCGATCGTCTACACGTCCATCGACGGCGCGTTGAAGTCCCAGGTGCTCCCGGACATCGGCAACGAGACGGTCACCTACCTGTCCGCCTATCCGGCGAACCCGCGGCACAGTCTCAACAGCCTCGGCGCGGTGCTCTACTCGACCGGGAAGAACGCCTGGGAAGCGCTGTCGTCGGGAGTCCAGATCACGGCGAAGGACATGGCCGGCCCGAGCGGCGAGCCACGGCCCGAGGTGGTTCCCGAGGCGCCCTTCTTCCTGAACTGAACCTTCTCTTTCGAACCGGGACTCACCTTGGTCTTCGCGGATCTCGCGGATCTCGTGCTGCCCGCCGCCTGCGCGGGGTGCGGGGCGGAGCGGGTACGCCTCACCTACGGCACCTGTGTGGCCTGTGTGACGGCGCTGGAGTCGCTACGACCGCGGTCGGCGGTACCGAGTCCGCCACCGGCCGGTTTTCCGGACTGTGTGGCGGTCGGGCCGTATTCCGGGCCGTTGCGGGGCGCTCTGCTGGCGTACAAGGAGAAGGGCCGGCACCGGCTCGCCCGGCCACTCGGCACGCTTCTGGCCGGCGCGGTGGCGACTTTCGCGCCGCGGGACCGCCCGGTGACCCTGGTTCCGGTCCCGTCGACCGCGGCCGCCCGGCGCGAGCGGTACGGCGACCACATGGCCCGGCTCGCCGAGCACGCGGCCCGGCGGTTGCGGGCCGCGGGCTACCGGGTGAACGTCGTGCAGCCGCTTCGTGCACTGCCTCGTCCTGACTCAACGTCACTGGAAGCATCCGAACGGGCGACTGTAGCTGTCAATTCGCTGCGAATGATGCCCCGAATCAGCAATCCCCTACGCGATGAGAGATCGCGAGGCACGCTTGTGGTGGCGGATGACATCGTCACCACCGGCGCCACGTTGGCGGCGGTGGCACGCCGGCTAGAGGAGGCGGACATGCAGGTCACAGGTGCCGCGGTGCTCGCAGCGACGGAACTGCGCAAGGTTCGCCCCGGTATTTGACTGTGACCGTGCCCGGGTTTGCCGATAGAGGCGAAGGTCAGCCTTCCGGTATCCCAAACGAGGGGTGACTGTCGGGCATAGGCGGGTTAGCGTCTAGGTGACGAGGGTAAGCGCGCAGACTTATCCGCCACCGGGAGCGCCGCAGCCGCACCGGAAAGGAGTCGTCTCACTCTCATAGGCCGCGTCGGGTTGTCGATCACGACGCGGCGTTTTCACCCGGTAGCCGGCTGCGCCGCGAATCGGCGCCCAGCACACAAACGTTGGGGGAGGTCACGAGTGGACATTGTCGTCAAGGGCCGCAACGTAGAGGTTCCCGACCACTATCGAGAGCATGTCGCCGACAAGCTGAGCAAGGTCGAACGTTACGACCAGAAGCTGATGAGGGCGGACGTGGAGCTCTTCCACGAACGCAATCCGCGACAGTCCGACACCTGCCAGCGGGTCGAGATCACCGTCATGACCAAGGGGCCGGTGGTACGCGCCGAGGCCCAGGCACAGGATTTCTACGCAGCCCTGGACTGCGCCATCAACAAACTCGATGCCCGGCTGCGCCGCTCCGCCGACCGGCGCCGGGTGCATCGCGGACGGCACGCGCCGGTCTCCGTCGCCGCGGCCACCGCAAATCTCCCCACCGACCTGACGCACGGTCGGACCGCGACGCTGACCGAGCCGGTCCTCGACACCGAGCCGACCGAGCACGACGAGGACCAGCCGTGGCGCATCGTGCGGGAGAAGGAGCACTCGGCCGAGCCGATGACCGTCGACGACGCTCTCTTTCAGATGGAGCTCGTCGGCCACGACTTCTATCTGTTCCATGACAAGGACAGCGGGCGGCCCAGTGTGGTCTATCGCCGCCGCGGCTACGACTACGGCATCCTCAGCCTAGGCATGTGAGGTGCCACCGCCGGAGGCCTGTGCGAGCAGGTCTCCGGCGAGAAGCACGTACTGGACGTCGTCGGTGCGCGTGCCGTCCGGACCGGGCAGGCGCGAGCGCAGGTATGCCTCCCGCGTGAAGCCGGCTTTCTCCAGCACCCGTTGGGAGCCGGTGTTCGTCGGTAGCGTCCCGGCGATCAGACGGGCGATGCCCGTCTCGGCGAAGGCCCAGAGGGCGATCAGTTGCGCTGCGCGCGAGGCGAAACCCCTGCCGCGGTACGCCGGGAGCGTGCTGTAGCCGATCATGGCCTGACCGGTGGGCGGCTCCTGGTAGTACAGACCGATCTCGCCGGCCCGCTCACCCGTCGCGCTGTCCAGGATGACCAGGTCGGCCCGGGTACCGGCCAGCCAGTGCGCCTCCGCGCGGACGCACCGACGCCGGACCTCCTCGGCCGGTCGCGGCTCGGGCGGCACACTGGTCGCGATCACGTCCGGCAGGTTGTGCAGCTCGGTGTAGAAATCGGCGTCCCGCTCGCCGAGCGGCCGCAGGGTGATCACTCCGTCGGACAGCTCACCGCCGGGCAGGTCGGGCAGCAGGCGCGGCGTGGGTCCCTCCGGGTCGCCCGCCAGACGGGAGAAGACGATCAGCTCGGGATCGCCGCGGCGGACCGACTCGCGGGTGTAACCGGCCGCCAGGGCGACCCGCTGGGCCACCGGATTGTCCCAGCCGATCCGCATCTCCAGCCGATCGCGGCGGGTCAGCAGCGCCCGGCTGAACTCGCGGACCGCCGTCGTCGCCACACCACGTCGCCGGGCCTCCGGCACCACCTCGAAGGTCAGGATCCCGTGATCGAGTGCGATGCGGCCGAGGACCTCGCCGGTCTGCTCGTCGACGATGGCCTCACCCCGGAAGCGGACTCCGCTGCCGGCGCCCGCGTCCTCGGGCCGTACTTCGGTGTTCTGATCCACATGGCCATCCTCTCCGGGACGCGCCCGGCCGCCAAACACGTTTCCGACGGGTCGGCGACTGCGCTGTCAGCGAACTTCATGGAATCTTTCGCCCTGTTTGCGAGTTTCACTGGAGGCCAGGGTCACAGGTGCCGGGTGAAGGTGCCTACGATGGTTCGGCAGACTGTCTAGGGGAGCGTTGACCCGTGTCGATTTTGGAAAAGATTCTTCGCGCCGGCGAAGGCCGCATGGTGCGACGGCTCAAGGCGATCGCGGACGCGGTCAACTCGATCGAGGACGACTACGTCGATCTCACCGATGACGAGTTGCGTGACTGCACCCAGCAGTTCAAGGAGCGCTATGAGGAGGGCGAGAGTCTCGACTCGCTGCTCCCCGAGGCCTTCGCGGTGGCCCGGGAGGGCGCGAAGCGGGTCCTCGGCCAGCGGGCCTATGACGTCCAGCTGATGGGTGGCGCCGCCCTGCACTTCGGGAACATCCCGGAGATGAAGACCGGTGAGGGCAAGACCCTGACCGGTGTGTTCCCGGCCTACCTCAACGCGTTGAGCGGCAAGGGCGTGCACATCATCACGGTCAACGACTACCTCGCCCAGCGTGACGCCGAGTGGGTCGGTCGGGTGCACGTGTTCCTCGGCCTCACCGTCGGCGTCATCCTGCCGAACCGTCCGGCCGCCGAGCACCGGGCCGCGTACCACTGCGACATCACGTACGGGACGAACAACGAGTTCGGCTTCGACTACCTGCGCGACAACATGGCGTGGTCGAGGGACGAGCGGGTGCAGCGCGGGCACAACTTCGCGATCGTCGACGAGGTCGACTCGATCCTGATCGACGAAGCGCGTACGCCGCTGATCATCTCCGGTCCGGCCGAGCACTCCCAGCGGTGGTATGGCGAGTTCGCCCAGATCGTCGCCCGCCTGCAGGCCGGCAAGGACGGCGAGGGCGACTACGAGGTCGACATCGCCAAGCGGACCATCGCGGTCACCGAGCGCGGCGTCGCCAAGGTCGAGGACCGGATCGGCATCGACAACCTGTACGAGTCGGTGAACACGCCACTGGTCGGCTACCTGAACAACGCCATCAAGGCCAAGGAGCTCTACAAGCGCGACAAGGACTACATCGTCAGCCCGGAGGGCGAGGTCCTGATCGTCGACGAGTTCACCGGCCGCATCCTGCACGGCCGCCGCTACAACGAGGGCATGCACCAGGCCATCGAGGCGAAGGAGGGGGTGGAGGTCAAGCAGGAGAACCAGACCCTGGCGACCGTCACCCTGCAGAACTACTTCCGCCTCTACGAGAAGCTCGGCGGCATGACCGGTACGGCGCAGACCGAGGCCGGCGAGTTCAACAGCGTCTACAAGGTCGGCGTCGTGACCATCCCGACGCACCGCCCGATGGTCCGGATCGACCACCCGGACGTCATCTACAAGACCGAGAAGGCCAAGTTCAACGCGGTCATCGAGGACATCGCCGAGCGGCACGCGACCGGCCAGCCGGTCCTCGTCGGCACCGTCTCCGTGGAGAACTCGGAGATCCTCTCCACCCTGCTGCGTCGCCGCGGCATCCCGCACAGCGTGCTGAACGCGAAGTTCCACGCGCAGGAGGCCACGATCATCGCGCAGGCCGGCCGTAAGGGCGCGGTCACCGTGGCCACCAACATGGCCGGTCGTGGCACCGACATCCTGCTCGGCGGTAACCCGGACTTCACCGCCGCCGCCGAGCTGCGTCAGCGCGGTCTGGACCCGGTGGAGAGCCCGGAGGAGTACGCGAAGGCGCTGGAGGACATCCTCCCGAGCGTGAAGCAGGCCACCGAGCAGGAAGCCGCCGAGGTGCAGGCCGCCGGCGGTCTCTACGTGCTCGGCACCGAGCGCCACGACTCCCGCCGCATCGACAACCAGCTCCGCGGTCGGTCCGGCCGGCAGGGCGACCCGGGCGAGTCCCGGTTCTACCTGTCGCTGCAGGACGACCTGATGAAGCGGTTCCGGGCCGGCGCCGTCGAGGCGGTCATGGAGCGCTTCAACATCCCCGAGGACGTTCCCATCGAGTCGAAGATGGTGAGCAAGCAGATCCGCAACGCGCAGACCCAGATCGAGGCGCAGAACGCGGAGATCCGCAAGAACGTCCTCAAGTACGACGAGGTGATGAACAAGCAGCGGCAGGTCGTCTACGCCGAGCGCAAGCGCGTGCTCGACGGTGAGGACATGCACGAGCAGGTCACCCACATGGTCGACGACGTGGTCGCCGACTACGTGAACGCCGCGACCGCGGACGGCTTCGCCGACGACTGGGACCTGGACGACCTCTGGACCAACCTGAAGCGGCTCTACCCGATCACCCTCACCATCGAGGACATCGTCGAGGAGTCCGGCGGCGAGCGGAACACGCTCGACCAGGACTTCCTGCTGGAGCAGCTGAAGCAGGACGCGCAGGCGGCGTACCAGGCCCGCGAGGACGAGCTCGGCGCCGAGGCGCTGCGTGAGCTGGAGCGTCAGGTCCTGCTCGCGGTGATCGACCGCAAGTGGCGTGAGCACCTCTACGAGATGGACTACCTGCAGGAGGGCATCTCCCTGCGGGCCTACGCGCAGCGCGACCCGGTCGTGGAGTACCAGCGCGAGGGCTTCGACATGTTCAACCAGATGATGGAGGGCATCAAGGAGGAGGCCGTCGGTCTCGTCTTCAACCTGGAGGTCCAGGTCGAGGAGGCGCCGCCGCCGGTCACCCTGGACCCGAGCCAGGCCTTCGAGCTGCCCAAGGTCGGCGAGGTGCCGGACGACGAGCCCGAGCGGGTCGAGGTGCACGCCAAGGGCCTCAACACGCCGAGCCGCCCGCAGAACCTCCAGTACACGGCGCCGACCATCGATGGTGAAGCCGGTCCCGGTCGCCCGCCGGTCCAGCCGGAGCCGCCGGTCTCGATCGGCCCGGGCGGCTCGCCCGTCCCGGCCGGTCCGGCTCACACCGCGGCCGGCTCGGCGACCAACCGGTCGTCCGGTCAGTCGGAGTCGAACGGCCCGTCGCGGAACGCGCCCTGCTACTGCGGCTCGGGCAAGAAGTACAAGCGCTGCCACGGTGCGCCCGGGGCGGTCTGACCTCGTTAAGTGAGACGGCCCGTGTGGTCCTCTGCCTCGGCAGGGACCACACGGGCCGTTCGTCATGTGGGCGGGATCCGTCAGATGATCAGGAGGGCGGTCGCGGACCAGGACTGCTGGTGCAACTCCAGGCGGAACGCCATCGCCCAGGTCCGGTCGCCGGTGATCAGAGTGACCGCTGCCTCGATCGCGCCGGTCCGGGGCTCGCAGAGCACCACCTTGAGCACGCCCACCGGCGGGCGCCGGGCCGCCGGGGGACGAGCCCGGCGCAGATCGGCCGCCCGGCGTGCCCCGGCCAGGCCCTGGGCGACCACATCGGCCGCGTGTGACGGCAGCGCGAGCCGCCGCAGGTGGGCGGCGGGCCGGAATCCGTTGAGGACCTCGACGCAGAGCCGGACGAATCGGCGGACGGCGAGCTTCGCGTCCCCGGAGGCTCCGACGACGGCTGGTGGCTCGATCACCGCCGGTGGCGACGTCGGTGGGCCGTCGGCCGGCCACTCCAGAGTCAGTTGCCGCGACGACGTCCAGACCTGTGGCGTGGCCTCGTCGTCGAACGGGGGTTCATACCGGGGAACCGGGCGCAGGCGGATCGTCGCCCGAGACCCGGTGGGCGCCAACTCGGCCGTCGAGCGCATCACCACCGCCAATTCTTGCGTTTGCCTCCGTTTGCCTTCGATAGCGTCGAGTCTTGCTCAGTCGCGGTGGTTGCGGCAAGCGCCACTCATCGATCGGTAAGAGGAACAAAAGCCGCCGTGCAGGTCAATCCGCCTCGCGCTCGGAGAGTGGGTTGTCGCGGACCCACGCGGCGGTCTCGGCATACTTGCCCGCGATGTATTCCTCCAGCTTGGCGCGCTCGACCCGCCACTGACCACGGCCGCCGATCTTGATCGCGGGCAGCTCGCCGCCCCGGACCATGTGATAGACCTGCGAATCCGAGACGTTGAGCTCGGCCGCCACGTCGGACAGCAGCAGGAAACGTGGCTCGGTCACGGTGTTCTCCCATCGACAGCCTGAGTTTGCCACCGTTTGCCACCGGCCGCTCGTCCGGTGCACCCCGCCGCATCGCCTTCGGGCCGCTCCCGGGCGCCGGAGTGGTGGCCGGTTCGCCGCGGCGTCCTCGACCTGATCGTTGATCGCCGGGGTGTCGGCCGGCCCCGTGCCGCCTCGATCCGGAGACGCCTGGTGGAATGGGGCACTCGGCGAACCGTGTGGACGGTGTACTGTCCGGGACCGCAGAACGCGCCGCGTGCAGGAGGAAGACGTGCCGATCACCGATCTGGTCCGGGTTTACGTGCCGGCCACGCTGCCGATGCTCGCCGCATTGCGGGCCGACGGGCAGCTCGGCGACCAGGCGACGATCGCGCACGCGGTGACTCCCGGCCTCCGGGAGTGGTATGCGGAGGGCGACGAGGAGGAGCTGGAGTACGTCGCCTTCACCCGGGCCGCTCAGGGCGCCCTGCAACTGCTACGGCACGACTCGTCCGCACCTCGCCGGCGAGTGGTGGTGTCGGCCGACGTGCCGGCGTCCGGCCTGATCCGGGAGGACACCGAGCTCGGGTCGAGCACCGTGCGCCTGCCGCAGGCGGTGCGCCTGTCCGAGCTGGCCAGCATCCACGTCGACAGCACCGACGCCGAGGAGGCGATCGGGGAGGCCGCCGAGGTGGTCGAGGAGGCCCTGGCCGGCGACCCGGACGCCCAGTTCACCGTCGACGGTGCCGAGGATCACGAGTTGGAGTGGTACGCCGTCTCCGAGCTCGACGAGCTGCTCTGAGTCTCCTCTTCGGCCTCGTCGGCAGTGTCCTCGGCGGCGGTCCGCGGCGCGCTGGTCGCCGGGGAGGTCGCGTCGTCGGTCTCGGGCTCGTCGGCCGGTGACCCCAGGGTCCGGCCGACCGCGAAGATCGCGGTCAGAGCGCCGGCGAAGAGCACGATCAGCGCGTTGTTGAGCCGGGCGGTGCTGAGCAGCTCCTGGACCGTCTGCTCCAGCTCGCTGACCTTGCCGGCCAGCTCCAGCACCTTCGCCCCGGCGGTCCGTGACAGCAGCTCGCCGATCACCAGCAGCAGGCCCGGCCCGGCGCCGGCCAACGCGTACAGCGGCCAACGGACCCCGGTGCCGGCCCGGCGCAGCAGCAGGTAGGCGATGAGCCCGGCGGCCAGCCCGCTGAGGGCCGCCTGACTGTAGGAGAACCACTGTGCCGCGTTGGCCGACGACTCGGTGTCACCGGCGCCGAAAGCGCTGAGCACCGGCTCCTGGAAGAGGTTGAGCACGAATCCGATCAGGAAGACACCGACCGCGGCCGCCGCGGACGCCGAGATCACCCGGGGGATCCGCAGTCCGGCGAACGCGCCGCCGATGGTCGCCGCCGCCGCCACGGTGCCGCCGACCGCCGCGTAGATCGTGCCGAGCGTGTTGATCGTGATGATCGGGATCGCGCTGAGCACACCGACCAGGAGCCCGGATCCGGTGGCCACGGCGAACCGGGCGGTCGCCCCGAGCGCCCACCGTCCGCTGATCAGGGTGAGCACGAGCAGCGCCACCGCCGCGCCGGCGACCAGGTCGGCGGAGACCGCACCGGGCAACGCGTACGCCGTGGAGGTCACCTCCATCGCGGCATCCGCCCGGCTGGTGATGCTGGCCCGGGCCGACCAGAGCATCGCGGCGGTCCACCCCACGGCGGCGACCGCGAGCAGCGCCGCGGTGAGCCGGGACTCCTCGACGGTCTCGGGGGCGGTCTGGCGGTCTGTCATGGGGCTCAGGGTAACCGGCGTACCTGCGAAGGCCCGACCGGCCGTCCGGTGAGGTGCGACGATGGACGGTCGCGGGCGGAAGGGCGTCCCGGCGACGGCCCCGGCAGGAGCCGGAACGGCCCGTAGAGGGGCTCGGAGCGGCCCGACGACGACCGGGGAGGGCCGACGCAATTCGCACATGAGGAGACGATGGGCGGTAAGCGCTGATTGTCTGGTTTTGCATGGCGAATCGCGGGGTTTCGCGTAGTTCCTGCCCGCAACGGTTCGTGTGACCGTTTATCTGCGCCATATTACCTGGTCAACGCGGTTTTCATGGCCGAAACGCCCGATCCGCACGCTCGTTGTCGGACTGTCTGTGCGGGACAGTCGTTTGTGGAGGCGCAAACTGGACGGATCGGGCTAAATCCTGGACGGGGGCGCGACAAAGTGGCAGCTTATTAGGCATGCCCGACTTCCAAATCAATCCGACGGCGGCTGCCCTTCTCGGCCTCCTCCATGAGGGGGCGATGACCGGTGGTCAGCTGATGGCGGCTGCCGAACGCCGCCTCGGGCCCTATTGGTCGATGACGCGGAGCCAGGTCTACCGCGAACTACCCGTACTGGCCGAAATGGGGTACGTCCGCCTCGGAAAGCCGGGCCCTCGATCAAGTCAGCCCTACGCCATCACCGCGTCCGGCAAGCGTGCCTTCACTCGGTGGCTCGCCGAGTCGCCGGGCCGGGACGCGCTGCGCAACCCGGTCGCGCTGCGGGTCGCCTTCGGCCAGCAGCACAGCGGCGACCAGTTGCAGACGCTCTACAGCAATGCCAACCAGTACCACTCGGAGGCCATGACGATGGCGAAAGAACAGGCCAAGGAGGCCAAGAAGAACGGCGACCCGTTCGGCGCGGCGGCGCTGGAGTTCGCGGTCGCCTATCACAAGGCCGCTCTCACCTGGCTCAAAGCCGCTCCGACGAGTTGAACGGACCGCCCCGGCCAGCAATCTGGCCGGGCGGCGTAGTCTTGAGTGTCGTGACCGCTGCCGACTTTCCCGAGCAACTGAAGGCCCTCGACGCGACCCTGCGCAACATCGAGAACGTCCTGGACGTCGACAAGCTGCGCCGGGACAAGGCGGACCTCGAGGAGCAGGCCTCCGCCCCGGACCTCTGGGACGACCAGGCGCGTGCGCAGGAGGTCAACAGCCGTCTCGCGTACGTCTCCGGTGAGATCTCCAAGCTGGAGCGCCTGCGCTCCCGCCTCGACGACGCCGGGGTCCTCCTCGAGCTCGCCGAGGCCGAGGGTGACGCCGGCTCGATCGACGAGGTCGGTGAGGAGCTCACCACGTTGACCAAGGCGGTCGACGAGATGGAGGTCCGCACCCTTCTCTCCGGGGAGTACGACTCCCGGGAGGCCCTCGTCGCCATCCGGGCCGGAGCGGGCGGCGTGGACGCCGCCGACTTCGCCGAGATGCTGATGCGGATGTACCTGCGCTGGGCCGAGCGGCACGGCTACCCGACCGAGGTCTACGACACCTCCTACGCGGAGGAGGCCGGCCTCAAGTCGGCGACGTTCACCGTCAAGGTGCCGTACGCCTACGGCACCCTCGGCGTCGAGTCGGGCACCCACCGACTGGTCCGGATCAGCCCGTTCGACAACCAGGGCCGCCGCCAGACCAGCTTCGCCAGTGTCGAGGTGATGCCGGTGGTCGAGCAGACCGACAGCATCGACATTCCGGAGAACGAGATCCGGACCGACGTCTACCGCTCCTCCGGGCCGGGTGGGCAGAGCGTCAACACCACCGACTCGGCGGTCCGGCTGACCCACATCCCGACCGGCATCGTGGCGTCGTGTCAGAACGAGAAGTCGCAGCTGCAGAACAAGGCGGCCGCCCTGCGGGTGCTCCAGGCCCGGCTTCTGGAGCGGAAGCGCCAGGAGGAGGCGGCGAAGATGGCCGATCTTCGACAGGACACCACCGGATCGTGGGGCGACCAGATGCGTTCGTACGTCCTCCACCCGTACCAGATGGTGAAGGATCTGCGCACTGAGTTCGAGACCGGTAACCCTTCGTCGGTGTTCGACGGCGATGTGGACGGGTTCATCGAGGCCGGCATCCGTTGGCGCAAGCAGAACCAGCTCGCGGGCTGATTCGACGGTGACGGAGCGCAACCCGACCTGAACGGTGAGTCAGGCCGGGTTGTGGTCGAATGTGCCGTTACCGCAGCTCGTGAATATTCCCGGCCCCGGCGGGCTTGGCGATTTCGTTACACCGCGTAGACTCCAGTCCCGTGATTCAGCTCGAGAACGTGACGAAGACGTATCCGAAGGGGTCTCGGCCGTCGCTGGACAATGTCAGCGTCGGTATCGAGAAGGGTGAGTTCGTCTTCTTCATCGGTCCCTCCGGTTCCGGCAAGTCGACGATCATCAAGCTGCTGCTGCACGAGGTCTCTCCGACCAGCGGCAAAGTGGTGGTGAACCAGAAGGATGTGACCACTCTCCGGTCCTGGAAGGTCCCCCACTTCCGGCGCTCGATCGGCTGCGTGTTCCAGGACTTCCGGCTCCTGCCGAACCGTACGGCGTACGAGAACGTGGCCTTCGCCCTTGAAGTGATCGGCAAGACCAAGGCCGTCGCCCGCCGCGTCGTGCCCGAGGTTCTCGAGCTGGTCGGTCTGGGTGGCAAGGAGCACCGGTACCCGCACGAGCTCTCCGGTGGTGAGCAGCAGCGTGTCGCGGTGGCCCGGGCCTTCGTCAACCGCCCGCTGATTCTGCTGGCCGACGAGCCCACGGGTAACCTGGACCCGGACACCTCCATCGAGATCATGCGACTGCTGGACCGGATCAACCGCACCGGCACCACGGTCGTGATGGTCACGCACGACTCCAACATCGTTAACCAGATGCGCCGCCGGGTTATCGAGATCGAGAGCGGACGGATCGTCCGTGACCAGGCGCGCGGTGTCTACGGCTAGTCCCGGCTCCGCCCCCGTAACGAACGCTGAAGCTGTGACACGCGGAGTCCTGGAAGGATCCCCCCGATGCGCGTGAAGTACGTACTCAACGAGGTCCTGGTGGGCCTGTGGCGAAACGTCACGATGACGGTCGCCATGATCATCACCATGGCCGTCTCGTTGAGCATGCTGGGCGCCAGTGTGCTGCTGTACATGCAGGTCGACCAGATGAAGGACTACTACTACGGGAACATCCAGGTTTCGATCTTCCTGACCGAGGACATCACCGACGGTCAGAAGGCCACCATCGAACAGGCCATCACCGGTAGTGACCTCGTCAAGGACAAGACCTACGAGACCAAGGAAGACGCGCTCAAGCGCTTCCAGCAGCTCTGGGCCGACTCGCCGGACTTCGTCAACGCGATCAACGCGGACAGTCTGCCGGAGTCGTACCGGGTGACGCTGAAGAACCCGGAGCAGTACAAGGACTTCGCCAAGGGCCTCGAGGGCATGCCCGGGATCCGGCAGATCATCGACCAGAGTGACATCCTTGAAGAGGTCTTCGACATCTTCAACTCGATCCAGCTGGCGGCGCTGATCGTCGCGGGCTTCATGGCGGTGGCCGCCTTGCTCCTCGTGGGTAACACCATCCAGGTGGCGGCCTACAGCAAGCGCCGTGAGGTCGCGGTGATGAAGCTCGTCGGCGCATCGAACTGGTTCATCCAGGCGCCGTTCGTGCTGGAGGCGGTGGTCGCCGGTCTGATCGGCGCGATCCTGGGCTTCGTGGCGCTCTTCATCGCCAAGGTGGTCCTGCTGGACAACAAGCTCCAGGCGCTCACCACGATCCTCACCCCGATCCCCACCGGCAACGTGCTGCTCATGCTGCCGCTGTTGGCCGGTGTGGGCGCCCTGGTCAGCGCGGTCACCGCGTGGATCACGCTGCGCTTCTACCTGAAGGTCTGACGACCTGACCGTGCCGATGGCCGCATTCCCGGACAGGGATGCGGCCATCGGGCGTTTTGGGGCTTTGAGGGTGATTGGTCGCGGTAGCGTGACCCGGTGAGGTACCGCCTGATCGCCGCCTGCCTCTGCCTCCTCGGCATCCTGGGAACCGTCCTGACCGGACCCCGACCGGCCGCCGCAGACCGCAACGACGACGCGGCCCGGGCCGTCCGCCGAGCCGAGGCCCTCCTGGAGAACGCGAGCGCGGCCGCCCGTACCGCCGCGACCAACCTGGCCCGCGCCACCGCCGCCTTCCCGGCCGCCCAGAACCGGGTCGCCACCACGCGCGGCGTGGTCGTCGCCACCCGTGTGCAGGCGGACCTGGCTCGCCGCAACGCCGACCTGGCCCGCAGCGAGCACCGGCGGGTCGTCGGCGACTACCAGGTCGCGGCCGGGCGGCTCGACCAGGCCCGGGCCCGGGTCGACGAGATCGCGGCGACGAGCTACATGGGCAGCCGACTCACCCGGTTCAACATGCTCGCCCGATCGAGCGGGCCACAGGACATGCTGGACCGCCTCGGGCTCGTCGAATACCTCCAGACCCGGGAGCAGGAGGAGGTCCGTACCCTCTTCGGCGCCCGGCGGGAGGCCCGCGCCGCGCAGGACCGGGCCGGCGCCGCCAAGCGTGTCGCCGAGGCGGCCGAACGATCAGCCGTCGACAAGCTCCGCGCCGCACAGAACGCCCAGGCGGCCGCCATCCGCGCTCGGCAGGCGCTCTACCACCTGGTGCTCGCCCGGCAGACCGCCCTGCGGGCCGCCGAGGCCCAACGCACCACGGTCCTGGCCCAGTATCGGGCCGCGGTCCGGGCCGAGCACCGGGTCCGGTCGTCGGTCCGCGGCTGGGAGAACCGGGGCGGTGTCGGCAGCCGCTATCCCGGTGGGCACCTCCTGATGCCCGTCCGCGGTTGGAAGAGCAGTGACTACGGCAACCGCTACGACCCCTACTACCGGGTCTGGCAACTGCACGCCGGTACGGACTTCGCGGCCGGCTCGGGCAGCCCGATCCGGGCCGCCGCCTCCGGCCGGGTCATCCAGGCCGACTGGAACGGCGGTTACGGTCGGTACACGTGCATCAACCACGGACGATTGAGTGGGTACGGCTTCACCACCTGCTACGCCCACCAGTCCCGGATCTACGTGCGGGTCGGCGACTACGTCAGGCGTGGCGAGGTGATCGGCCGGGTCGGCAGCACAGGAGCTTCGACCGGAGCGCACCTGCACTTCGAGACCAGGTTCGGCGGGGTGCCCCGCAACCCGCTCAATTACCTCCCCGGCTGTCTCTGCTGAACCCCGGGTAGGCTTTTCGCTCATGCCACGGGAACAGGGCCGCAAGGTCGTCGCCTCCAATCGGAAGGCGTACCACGACTACACCATCCTCGACACCTACGAGGCCGGCATGGTCCTCACCGGCACCGAGGTGAAGTCGTTGCGGGCCGGCCGGTCGTCCCTGGTCGACGCGTTCGGCCACGAGAAGGACGGCGAGATCTACCTGCACGGGATGCACATCCCGGAGTACACGCAGGGCACCTGGACCAACCACGAGCCGCGCCGGGTGCGCAAGCTGCTGCTGCACCGCGAAGAGATCCACAAGATGCTGGGCAAACTGCGTGACGACGGCGTCACCCTGGTCCCGCTCTCGGTCTACTTCCACAACGGGTATGCGAAGGTCGAGCTCGGCGTGGCCAAGGGCAAGAAGTCGTACGACAAGCGTCAGGACATGGCCAGTCGGGACGCGCAGCGGGAGATCAACCGGGCGATGGGCCGCCGTGCGAAGGGGATGGACTGACGGGTATTCTCGCCCGCCAGGCTTTGATCTTCGCCTGATCCGCCGTTGCCCCATCCTCCACAATCGTGCGATCTTTCCCTGTCGCGCGGTTGTCCGCCGCCGTTCCGTCTTTCGCCGCTGTTCCGTCTTCCGCTGCCGTTTCGATCTTCCGCTGCCGTTTCGATCTTCCGATGCCGTGAGGGAGAGCCACCCCCTTGGCGAAGCATGCCACCCGTCAGTTCATCTTGGCCCGCCTCGTGCTCGGCTCCGCCGCCGCGGTCCTCGTCGCCCTGGTCGTCTGGGTCGCCGTGGTCGCCGGCGGGTCGGCCGGCAGCGGCGAGCCGCTGATGGTCCAGCCGACCACGAACCTCCAGGCCGCCCAGGGCTCCCTGCCGGCCACCGCCCCATCGACCGAATCAGCCACGGTGACGCCGTCCCTCGACCCGTCCACCTCGGCTTCCGCCTCGGCGTCACCCTCGGCGACGGCGTCCCGCTCACCGTCCGCGTCGGCCTCGGTCAAACCTTCAAAGAGCGTCAGCCGTACGCCGAGCGCCTCACCCTCCCGCAGCGCCAGCCCCTCGCCCACGCCTGACGTGTTCACCGCCACCTACTCGACCAGCGCCAACTGGCGGGACGGGTTCATCGCCGCGGTCCGGATCGTCAACAACGACGCGAGTGCCCGCGACTGGTCGGTCACGATCACCTACCCGTCCAGCGCCGACGTCGAGGTGCGCGGCGCGTGGAACGCCACCGTGAGCGTCAGCGGTGACACCGTCACCCTGCGCGGGAAGTCGCTGGCCGGCGGCCAGTCCATCACCGCGGGTTTCCAGGGCGCCAAGGACGTGGCCGACGCGGTACGACCGGTGGCCTGCTCCGTCGGTGGAGGTTCCTGCCGGATGGGTTAAGATTGCCAGGCGGTAATACCGACATGGGGGTGACTGGTTTCGACTTCGTACGTGGAGACAGGGGAAGCGAGCCGAGGAAGCCGACGTCGTCTCGAGAATCGGTCGTCGGAAACTTATAAGCGCCAACGAAAAGTTTGACGCTGACCAGTACGCTCTCGCCGCCTGAGGCAAGTAGCGTGGTCTGTCGGTCTGGGAGCGCCTCCGTCCCAGCTGCCGGCATCAGCTAGGAGGCTGGCCAATGGGTCCCGGTCACGGGGACCTTGCGGCGAGATCAATCAGTGACTGGGCCCGTCGTCCGAACTTGCTCACGTGAGTCGGAGGGCCGAGTAGGGACATAGTGAGCTGCGCTCGGAGAAGCCCTGACAAAACAACGAAGGACCCGGGTTCGATTCCCGGCACCTCCACGAAAGTCTGGCGGCCCCCTGGTCGCGGAAATGCGACCAGGGGGCCGTTTCGTCTTGTCTGCGCCGGGGCCGAGCCCTCGGCGATCCCGCATCACGGTGGTCCGGCGTGTGGCTTCGGTTCGCCTACCGCCGTGACGGTTGAGAACGCTCCCTTGGTGCGCGGCCAGGCTAGCCGTGGAGTCTCTTGAAGTAGTGAGCCGATACGTATGCGCTGGTCGCGTCGCCCAACTGTTTGCCTTGGACGCTCGCGGTACGGAAGTGGATCCCTCCCCAGACGCGGGCGGAGACCACCTCGGCGACGGCCTCGGAGAAGCTGTGGAAGTAGCGGGTCGTGCCGGTCGCCTCGCTGTAGGCGTGGAAGGCGATCCGGTCACTGCCCAGGACGGTGCGCCAGATCGCCATGCGTGCCGCCGTGGCGCAGGTGTGGCCGGACGGGTGGTCGGGGAACGGCGGGGTGACGAGCAGTGGCATCCAATCCGGGTCCGGGGCCGTACCCGGGTTGCCGTCGGTGTCGGCGAGCTGAATGGCGCTGACCGGCCGCCAGAAGCTCCACGCGCGCTTGTCGTCGAAGCAGGCTATGCCCGTGTCGGCGACGGTGAGGTCGGTCATCGCGAACATCCGGGCGGTCTGCAGAACGGACAGGCGCTGATTCCGGGCCAGTTGCCGTTTGATCTCCCATTCGGTCACATGCCGGTCGTGCCACCAGATCGCGGCCTCGGTCTGATCCGCCGTGCGTGCGGAGCTGTTCACTCCGCCGACCTGTTTGATCTCGTTGAAATCGGCGCTATAACCGGTGCTGCCGAGCGACAGCGGCCCCGCCGTCCGGAACATCGCGGCGTTCGGAATCAGATACGGCCGGATGAACGGGGTCATCCCGCCCGCGGTGGTGAAGGCGGGCGGCGTCGGCCGCCACTCGCCGGGTCTCGTGCCGATCACCCACTGCTGGTCGCCGTCTGATCCGTCGTTCCGCCTCGCGGCGATCATCGCGGCTGCCGTCCGGGTACCCACCTCGATCCCGCCCTGTTTGGCCCGGCCCTCCGGGATCCCGGCGAGTTCCTGACCGTACTGTTCGCTCAGCCGGGCCGCCTGCGCGGGGAACAGCGCGTCGAGCACCCGGTAGGCCGCGGTCGCGACGGCGGCGTCCGTCGACTCGCGGCCGGTGGTCCGCGGTGCGATCAGATACGGCTGGTACGGCTTGCCGGCGATGGCGTTCACCGCGTCGTACACGGCGCCGTTGACCATCGCAAAGCTACGGCCCTGCTCCCAGGGCTGCTGCTGGGCCACGTCCCAGATCGCGGTCTGAGCGTTTCGGTCCCATCTGACGACGGAGTTCGCCGTCCCCGTGGTGGCGTCGGCCGGTGTCGCGCCGAGCGGCGAGATCGCTGCCAAGAGCAGCGCGGTGGCCATACCCACATGACGTCTCATGGCTCCCCCAGTCGATCATCGAATTGATGAAAGTCAATTTCGAGGCACTCTGGGGACTGTATCGGTGGGTAGCTGTGGCGAAGGCGTTCAGGTGGTGATCCGACAGTCGGTCGCCGCCTTCGCCTCCCGACTCGTTGAGTGGGCCCGCATCACCGCCACCGCTCCGAAGCGGCGGCACCGATGATGCCGCCGCTTCGTCGTCCTGGCGTCACGGGGGCCCGGCGACCGCCGGGTCGCCGGATCGCCGGATCGGTACTCGCTTCGGCGAGGCGGCTCTCGCCGGAGGGGCCGAGTCAGCGAGATGCCGCCTTGGGGGCGGGCCTTCCGGCCGTCGGCGCGCTGCAACCGAGCATGGCCTGTGCCGCCCTGCGCACCGTCCGGGGCGGGAGGACATCGCTGCACAGGACGGTTCCCTCCTCGACGGGGCCGAAGGTGGTGTAGGTGCCGCCGCCCCAGCGCTCATACTTCGGGTACCCCCAGCCGAGACGGCAGACCGCCTGGCTGAAAGTTCCGCTGACCCGCCTCGTGCCCTTGTAGAGGCCGTAGTAGCCGGGGCTGCTGAACCTCCACTTCACCGTGGTGTCCTGAGTGATGGTGGAGCCCTGGTCCTTGCGAACGGAGAACCCGACCGTCCGGGTCACCTCGTCGGAGAGCGCCGCGGATGCGCCCTGGTTGCCGTTGATGGTCGTGCCCACGCGGTCTACCAGGTTCAGGCGATAGGTGTTTTCGGAGAACGTTCCGGTGGTCACGTTGAAGGTGTTGAAATGGGTCACCACGGATGACACCGAGGCGGATTCGACTGTGAACACCTGCCGGCCGAGTTCGCCGAAGGAGCAGGATCGTCCCACGACCGATGGGGACTCCGCGGCGGACGCACTCGATGCGAAACCGACGGTCAGTCCGGTCACGAGTGTCATCGCGATGAGAAACTCCTCGGTCCGCCGAGGGAGTAGTTTCCTGATCATCTTGTTCTCCTGCTTGGTTGGATCCGATCGGCCCTGATTCCGGCGCCGTCGGTTCGAGGCCGCCGACTCCTGCTCGGTTCGTCATTCGATCGTCGGCCGACCGATCGATGACGTGAATTTCCCTCCGTTTCAGCGGGTGGGATTCCGAGGTATGTCTCCGAGTCGGCGGATGCTTTTTCGGAGGTAGTTTACCGGGTTGATTGCGGGTTCTTTGTCGCCCCTCGCCCCCGGGAGTCCCTATTCAGAAAAGCCGATTCTCGAAGGTCTTCATTCGCAATTAGATGATCTTCTTACGGTTCTCGGCCGACCCGATATCGATCTGTCCGGCGCTCGTCCGCGCGCGATTGTTCCGCCCCAACCGGCGATGACGGCCGCAACCGGACGGCACCGGGCGCGGTACCGGCCGCGCACCCTCCGACCCTGAATCTCTTTCACATGCCCGGCCGAAACGCGGCTGGATAAGCGGGGGAGAAGCTAATTGCGTCGTCGGAAGCTGCGTAAATACGGTCCGGTGCTGGCGGCCCTGCTCGCGATGACGAGCGCGGTCACGATGGTTCCCCGTACCGCCGACGCGGCGGCCGGTGCCGGCGCGGCCGGTGTCACGGATTTCCAGTCGGCCGCTGCGGATCCCCGTATCGGTGGGCGCCTCTACTCCGCCACCAGCCCGTTCAACCAGGCCATCCCGGCGAATCCGCAGCTGGACCCGAAGTCCGCGGAATATGTGAAGCTGATGAACCGCAGCAAGAAGGAGAAGGGCTTCGTCCTGGCCCTCGACGAGTGGACCGTGCCGGCCTACTTCGCCAAGCCGGCCACGAAGCGCAGCGACGTGCGGATCATCGGCTTCGACGAGGTCCGCCGGGTCATGCGCGGCGTCCCGATCCCGGACAACGCCCGCCCCGACCCGGCCGACGACGGCCACCTCACGGTGATCGACCCGGCCACCCGCTGCGAGTACGACCTCTACGACGCCGAGAAGACCGCGACCGGCTGGACCGCGAAGTGGGCCAACGTCACCTCGACGTCCGACACCGGCATCTACCCGTACGGCCTTTCGTCCCGGGCCACCGGGTTCGCGCCGCTGGCCGGCATGATCTGGCCGTCCGAGCTGCGTAACGGTCGTATCGACCACGCGCTGGTCTTCGCCTACCCGTACACGCGGGCCGGTGGACCGGTGGCCCCGGCCACCTCCAGTGACGGCACGACGACCCTGGCCGCGGCGATGCCGGAAGGTGCGCGGGTCCAGCTCGACCCGAAGCTGAACCTCGGTTCGCTCGGTCTGAGCGCTCACGAGCGGACGATCGCCGAAGCCCTGCAGCGCTACGGGATGTTCCTGGGTGACACCGGCGGTGCGCTCTCGCTCTACGGGGTGCACCCGCAGAGCTTCGACACCGACCAGTACGCCGGTCTGGTGCCCGACGACCCCTACACGTTCCTCAACAAGATCCCGGTGGACCGGTTCCGGGTCCTCAAGACCGGCAAGCAGGTAGCACAGACGCGCTACTCGATCGTGCCGTCGACCTGCGCCCGGATCGACGTCGTCAACTGACGACGGGACATCACCGCGGCCGGTACGGATAGGCCGGGCTGGAACAAGGGAGCCACCGTCGCGTCCACGGTCCATGCGGATCGGAGAGGACGCGGCGGTGGCTTTCGTCGTTCACGACTCGGATCGGCTGCCGATGACCTGGATCTGTGCACAGGTCGACGGCACGATCGAGTAGCGCTTGTGTTCGAGCTGTTTGCCGGTCTTCAGCACCCGGAACCGGTCGACCGGGATCTTGTCGAGCGGCACGGACGGCTCGTCGGGCAGCAGTCCGGCGTACGGATTGGTGTCGAAGCTCTGCGGGTTGACCCCGTACAGGGCCAGGGCGCCGCCGGTGTCGCCGAGGAACATTCCGTACCGCTGCAGGGCTTCGGCGATCGTCCGTTCGTAAGCGCTCAGGTCCAGCGAGTCGAGGTCCAGATCGGGGTCGAGCTGGACCCGGGCTCCCTGTGGCAGAGCCGAGGCCAGCGCCGTTTTCCCGTCGCTGGACGTGGCCGGGGCCACCGGCCCGCCGGATCGGGTGTACGGGTAGGCGAAGACCAGTGCGTGGTCGATACGACCGTTGCGCAGCTCGGCGGGCCAGATCATGCCGGCCAGCGGCGCGAAACCGGTGGCCCGGGTCGACAGACCGGACGGGTAGATGCCGCTGTCCGCTGTCGAGGTGACGTTGGCCCACTTGGCTGTCCAGCCGGTCGCGGTCTTCTCGGCGCCGTACAGGTCGTATCCGCAGCGGGTGGCCGGGTCGATCACCGACAGATGAGCGTCCTCGGCCGGGTCGGGACGGGCGTTGTCCGGGATCGGGACGCCGCGCATGATCCGGCGGACCTCGTCGAAGCCGGTGATCCGCACGTCGCTGCGCTTCGTGGCCGGCTTGGCGAAGTAGGCCGGCACGGTCCACTCCTTGAGGGCCAGGACGAAGCCCTTCTCCTTCTTGCTGCGGCCCAGCAGCTTCACATATTCCGCGGACTTCGGGTCCAACTGGGGATCCGCCGGGATGGCCTGGTTGAACGGGCTGTCGGCGGAGTAGAGACGCCCACCGATCCGGGGGTCCAGGTTGTCCTCGACGATTTTCGGGGCGTCGGTCGACCCGTGGCATTCGACGACCGTCAACATGGCCAGTGAGACCACGAGCAAACCCGCCATGACCCGGCCCGGTGTGGATCGCGTGAATGTGGACCGTTTCCCACTGCACGCGCACCGTGGCCCCGGCAGTTCCGGCTCCAGGTGGCGCGGCTCCTCGATATTCAAGGCTTGAAATTCCTACGAGCGACGGGGGCGCAGCGCGCCCGGGGATCTCGGAAAGACCCAATCATCTCTTCCCGTAAGGCGATCTCGGGCGAAAGCCACTCGAACGGGTCCGAAAATAGTGGTTCCGGGTGACCCGCGGAAGTGGTCGGCCGCAGGCCACCGGTCCTCTTCGTCGGGCTCGGCCGGGCCATCGCCGAATCGACCGTCACCGCGCCACCCGGGCTTCGTTGGTAAACGGTGTTCCCCGCGGTTCTGTTTACCCGCGGACAACCATTATCGGCCTGGCGAGAAGAGCGAACTGATCTCCGTCCGAGGAATTGACCTTCAATTCATCAAGGTCAACCGGCTATGAGCAGCATCGGCCGCTCGGCTGATCCCGGCCGAGTGAAATGTGATGGAGAAACAGTATCGGAGTGGTGCCGCCATGCACAATAAAATCGAAAGCGTCGACGTCCGGCCCGTGAGTTCATCGATCGAGCCGTGCCAAGTACCGGAACCAGGAGTACGTCGCCTTGCGAGAACGATTCCGTCGCGCACTGGACATGGGCGGCATCGAAATTTCACCCCTCGTCTCGGTCGCCACGATCGGGCTTGCCGCCATCACCGAGTCACTGACCTGGGATGAGGCCCCGGCCGTCACGGCGGCCATGTGTGTATCCATTCTGATCGTTCGGTGCGGTCGTCCCTTCGCCCACTTCCTTCCGCTGGCGAAGCGTCTGGTGCCGGCCAGCGGGCCATTGATCTTCCTGGCGATGACGCTGGCCTCGGAACTGGTCGCTCGGCGAACGCACATTCCGACCGGAAAGTTCGCGATGGTCTGCGTGGCCGGCAGCCTGGGCATCGTTCTGCTGTCCTTCCTCCGGCGGCCGAGGAACAAAGCGGTCCGGATCGCGCTGCTGGGCAACTCCGAGCTGGTCACGGCGCTGAATCAGGCGTTGGCGGCGCATCCGTCGGTCGGCCGGGTCGTCGGATATGTCGGTGACCGATCAGCCGACCCGCTCCAGAGCGACGCCGACCGGTTGGGAGCGAGGAGCGAGCTGCCCGCGATCATCGAGCGGAACGGAATCGATCTCCTTCTGGTCTCCTCGGAGGAGGCTCGTCGTTCCGCTTTCGAACTGCTGGCCGTCAACTGTCTCGACATGAAGGTCCGTGTGCTCGAACTGGTCTCGTACTGCGAGGAGACGTTCGGGCTGACCGCGCTGGCGGCGATGGAGCCACGCTGGCTCGAATCGGTGCTGCACCCGAGCTATCAAACGGGCATACCCCGGAGCAAGCGGATCCTCGACGTGGTCGTCAGTTCGGTGGCGGGCCTTCTCGCCCTGCCCGTGCTTCTCGTCCTCGCCATCCTGGTGAAAATGGACGGCGGCCCGGTCCTCTACCGTCAGATGCGGATCGGCGAGCGCGGCCGGCCGTTCGAGATCCTGAAGATGCGCTCCATGCGGTCCACCGGCGGGCGCGAGCAGTGGTCGTCACGTTCGGATCCCCGGGTCACCTGGATCGGGAGGTTCATGCGACGGACCCACCTCGACGAGCTGCCGCAGATCATCAACGTCTTTCGTGGCGACATGAGCATCGTCGGGCCACGACCTGAACAACCGGCTCTGGCCGAAGGCCTGCGGGCGGCGATTCCGTACTACGACGTCCGTCATCTCGTACGGCCGGGCCTGACCGGCTGGGCCCAGGTTCGTGGCGGTTACGCGGGTTCCGAGGCCGGCTCCGC
The DNA here is from genome assembly GCF_033097365.1 of Actinoplanes sichuanensis. NCBI lineage: Bacteria > Bacillati > Actinomycetota > Actinomycetes > Micromonosporales > Micromonosporaceae > Actinoplanes > Actinoplanes sichuanensis. The sequence continues at coordinate 8,547,543 of NZ_AP028461.1, read as the reverse complement.
GTTGAAGGTCTGTTACGACCTCTTCTACATCAAGCACCGCTCGTTCTCGGTTGACTGCGTGATTCTCCTGGAGACCGTCCGGACCCTGGTATTCGACCGTCAGTGGCAGAACGCCGGCGCACATCGGGCGCTGGCCCTGCCCGGCAGCCCCAGCGCACGCTCCGAGCAAGACGACTCCCTTCCCCCGGACCTAGTCGATTTAGGCGTGCCCCTGTGATCAATTCCCAGCTCAAGGCCAAACCGAGCACAAAACCAGTGTCCGCGGCGCCGGTGCCGGCGCTGACGCTGGGCGGCATCGTCCGCTACTGGAGGTTCGCCGCCGTGGTGATCGCGGCGTGTGTCGCCGCGACGTCCGTCTACGTTCTGGTCGTGCCGCCGAAGTGGGAGGCGTCCGCACACATCCTGGTCGCGCCGGTCCCGGCCGACGCCGATCTGTCGGAGCTGGGCGTCATCAGCGGATCCGTCGAGCCCGCGCGGTCGGTGCAGACGGCTGTCGCGGTGCTCGACACACCGGCCGCCGTGGCGGCCACCGCCGCCCGGCTGGGTGCTCCCTGGAGCCCGGAGTCGGTTGATCAGAGCGTCGTTCTCGAACCGCTGGGACAGAGCTATGTCGTCGAGGTGAAGGCGCAGGCCGATTCGCCCGCCGACGCGGCCCGGCTGGCGACGACGTTCGCGGAGACCGCCCTCGCGACGAGGAATTCGGAGATCAGGAAACGGGCGACCGCCATGCTCGACCTGCGCACCAAGATGTCCGCGGGCACCACGAGCAAGCCGAGTGCGGCCACCGTGGCACGGCTGGAGCTGATCATCCGAACCGGTGATCCGTCACTGTCGACGGATCAACCGGCGAGTCTGCCGACCTCCCCGGTCGGGCTGAAGGCCGCGTACAAGATCGCGTTGTCGGTGGTCCTCGGTCTCTGTCTTGCCGTCGCCGGAGCATGGGCAAGAACCCATGGCACCAGACCCGAGGACGAGATGCGGGCGCCGGGGTACGCACCGGACGACGATGGCTGGGACAAGTGACGGCAGCAGTCCGAACGCTGCCCGTTGTGATCTGCTCAGCGATGGCACTCGGGGTGCTGGTCGGGTTCGACGAGCAGATCGCGGTCGGTGCTCTGGCCGCGGTGGCCCTTGCCGCCTGCTGCTTCCTCAAGCCGACGGTGGGTCTGCTCTGCTGGTTGCCGGCGGTGTTCATCAACGCCAGCGCGGCCGGTGGCGCGCTGCTGAGGCTGGGCTTCGTGCTGAGTGTCGCCGCGTGGACCGTCGAGGCGATCCGGCGGCGGTCGATCATGGATGAGCGGATCCGGGAGTTCCGCTGGCTGTTCGTCCTGCTCATCACGATGTACGTGTGGTTCGGCGCGACCATGCTGTGGGCGGCCGAACCGATGGCCACCCTGCGGGAGTACCGGTGGTGGCCGATCCCGCTGGCGGTCTTCGGCCTGGTGCTGACCCGCATCACGTCGATCAATCGGCTGTTGGCCCTGGTGGCCACGTTCGTCGCGTCGGCCACGCTGGCCGCCGTGATCGGCATGATCGTCCTGCGTTCCACCGCCTCCGCCTCCGCCGACCCGCTGAACAGCCTGGACAACCGCGTCTCGGGTGCAGCCGGGGACCCCAACGTGTTGTGCGCCGGGCTCGTCGCCGCGGCGATCCTGGCGTTCGGTCTGGCGTGTGCGGTGCGTCGTGTGTGGGTCCGGTCGGTGATCGCGGTGGCGATCCTGGCGCTGGCGGCGGCCGCGGCCGGCACGGCGTCCCGGATGGTCGTGATCTCGGCCGGCGTCGCGTTGATCGCCGCGCTGGTGATCTTCAGGCAGGTGATCGGACGGGTGATCGCGGCGTCGCTCTGTGCCGCCGCACCCGCCGCGTTGTGGTTCTACTCCTTCCCGCCGGCGTGGCAACGGATGGTGGTCTCCAGCGACGGCGGGTCCGGCCGGGAGGATCTGTGGCGGGCCGCGCTCCACCTGGCGCAGGAGAGTCCGCTCGTGGGCCTGGGCCTGGACAACTTCCAGGTGCACAAACCGTCTGTCGCGCTGGAGATCGGCGCGGTGCAGAACGCTTCCGCCGTGGCCGAGAAGCCGCTGGTGGCCCACAACACCTACCTGCAGTTGTGGGTGGACAGTGGAGTGATCGGCCTGGCGCTGTTCCTCGCCATCGTCGTGTTCTGCACCTGGTGCTCGCTGCGTGCCGGTCGCGACTTCACCTCGGCCGGCCGGCGTGACCTGGCGGTGCTGAGCCGCAGTGTGGCGGTGGCCGTCGTCTCGATGCTCGGGTCGGCCGCGTTCCTCACCATCGCCCGGGACTTCCGGCTGTGGATCCTGCTGGCCATCGGACCGATCCTGCTGTCGCTGGCGCGCAGCGAGACACATCGGCGCCGTGAGCAACGGGTGGGGGCGGCAGCTGTCGCAGGATCGGGTTCCCGGGCATGACCGACGCACAGACCCTTCCCGAGGACCACCGCCCGTCGATGCTGCGGGCGGCGATGCAGACCTACGGGTCGTACGTGGTCGCCTCCGCGGTCAGCCTGGCCAACGTGGTACTGACCGCGCGCCTGCTGGGCGCGACCGGCCGCGGCGAGATCGCCTTCCTCACCACCGTGTCCGGCCTGATCGCGTTCCTGGCCAGCCTGAGCGCGTACGAAGCCATGATCAATATCAGTGGTGCGCACCCGGAGAAGCGGCCGGCTCTCGCCGGTGCCGGTGTGGTGCTCGCCGGCGCGCTGGGCGCGCTGGGCGCGGTGGTGGCCTGGGTCGTCTTCCGGGCCGTACCGGCACCGGGAATTCGATTCGCCGACGTCGACGTCATGATCGCGATCAGTGCCATCCCGATCTGGATCCTGCAGAACTACTTCCTGTTCCTGGCCCGGGCCGCGTACGACCTGGCCATGGCCAGCCTCGGCTTCATCAGCGCGCCACTTGTCACCTTCCTCCTGAACTTGGGTTTCGCGGCGATGGACGGCCTGACGATCAGCGTCGCCATCATGAACTGGGCGATCGGGTTCGCCGTCTCGGCCGGGCTGCTCGTGGCCCACGTCGGCCGTTCGTCCGGATTCGCCGCTCCGTCGGCACCGCTCCTCCGGCAGGTACTCGGGTTCGGCCTGCGCAGCCACGTCGGCGGCGTCATGATGACCGGCACCTACCGCCTCGACCACTGGCTGGTCGGCGCCCTCGGCAACGCCCGCGAGCTCGGCACCTACAGCGTCGCCGCGGCGTGGTTCGACGGGATCGTGCACCTGTCCCGGGCGGTGAGCGTGACCTTCCGGCCGGACCTGCTACGGGCCTCGACGGCTGACGCCGGTCGCCAGGCGGCGCGCATCTTCCGTGTCTGTGCCGTCCTCGTGCTGGTCATCGTCGGCGGGACGATGCTGGCCGCCCCGTTCCTCTGCGTGACCATCTTCGGTTCGGAGTTCGCGGACTCCGTACTCGATCTCCGGATTCTGGCCGTCGGCGCCTTCGGGATGATGGCGTTGAACATCTTCGGTACCGCACTTGTCGCTCAGCGGCGGCCGATCCTCGAATCGTCGGCCCACACCGCCGGATTCGCGGTCGCGATGGTCATGTTCGTGCTGATGATCCCGCGGTACGGCGCGACCGGCGCTGCCTTCGCCTCCGCGGTCGGCTATCTGGTCTGCGGAATCGTCGCGCTGGGCCTCGCCCATCGGACCCTCGGCATGCGGTACCGGTCGCTGCTGCCGCAGCAGACCGACATCGCGCATCTGGTACGGGTAGTGCGTAACCGGAAGGGCTGAGCCGCGGCCGGTCAGCGCGACTCGAAGATGATCACTTCCGTGCTCCGCGCGGCGACGACGAAGCCGGCCGCCCGTCGCCCGGCCAGGAGAGAGGCGAGGAAGGGCGATTCTGATTGGACGCTTCGCCCGCTGACCTCGTCCGGGTGGGTGTACAGGATCAGGTAGCGGGCCCGGTACTGCCTTATCACGCTCACCACGGTCGCCTCGTCCCACCTGGTGCTGCTGTACCTGGACTCGGCCATCCCGACGACCGGCCGGTGCAGGGCGTACGACGTCGCCTGGCTCTCGGTCGCCATCACCGGAACCCCCGGTGCGTTCCGGGCGGCCAACCAGTCGATCACGCGGGAACCGTCCTCCAGGGGCGCGGCCAGTTTCGCCTCCACGCCGTGGTGCGGCGGGGAGTAGGGCAGGTCGAGGCAGGTGCAGCCGGAGATGAAGTAGGCGCACACGCCGACTGTCGCCAGTACTTTCGAGGCGACGGTCCGAAGGCGGCGGTGGCTCCGGCGTTGCAGCCGCCAGACGACGAGTCCGCCGGTCAGCGAGATCAGCGGCAGCGCCGGGAACAGCAGGCGGGCGCCGATGTCGATGGGTGAGTTCAGGGACGCGAGAACGATCGCCGCGATGTAGACGACGAGGACCGTCGCGACCAGATTCAGGTCGGGCATGTGCGGCCAGCTGCGCAGCTTCGTCAGGGCGACGACCGCGACGATCGCGACGGTGACCTGTGCGGCCACCGCGACGGCTGTCGTGCCGTTGCCCACGGCCAGCCACGCCAGCCCGGTCGCTCCCTTCATCAGCGTCCGCGCCGCGCCGTCCTCGCTGGCCACCGTGTTCCCGCCCTGCCAGGTCCCGGTGAGCAGGACGTTTCTGGCGATCAAGGGGGCGATGAGCAACGCGGCCGGAACGCCCACGGAGATCAGGTTGTAGAAGGCTCGGCGCGTACGCGAGGTGGCCAGTTCCATCAGCAGGGCCAGGATGATCCCGGCGAACACGAACAGGCCGGCGTACCGCACCCAGGTGGCGACCCCGACGGCTGTTCCGCTCAACGTCGCGATGGCGCACGCGGTCCGATTGTCGCCGACCGCCCGCGAAGCCAGGAAGGCCAGGATCACAACCGTCACGAGCAGGGTGAACAGGGACTCCGAGAGAATGCTGATCGAGTACGTGAGAGTGCTCGCGTTGGCGCCGAAGGCGAACAGGACGTAACGCGAGATGAGCGGGTCCATCCGCAGGCGCCGGCAGATCAGGCCGAGCGTCGCCACGGTCAGCGCGCCGGATGTGATCGACATGGCTACCGCAGCCGATTGGGGACCCAGGCCGAGCGTCTGCAGGACGGCGATGGTGATCGGGTAGCCAGGCGGGAACGTCGTCACGGACGAGGGCACCACCCCGTGCCGCAGTTCGCTCTCGAAGAACGGGATGTCGGTGGTCATCCCGTCCCCGGTCAGGATGTTCGAGGCCACGCTGAGGTACTGGTAGCTGTCGTTGTCCAGCAGTGGCGACCCCACCACGTACAGCATCGCCGCGTAGTAGACGACGGCAGCCAGCAGCCAGACGAAGATTTCCCGCTTCCTCAGTCGAGATCCACTCAAATGTGACGACCGGCTCGGCTGGACAGCGGGCGCGGCCTCCATTCGTGCATGCACGACGCGACGGACCTCATCTCGGCATCGAAGGCTTGGCGCCTTGCGGGGTGGTGGCTCTGGCCGGTGGGTGAGGTCGCGGATCAACCCACGCTCGCGCGTCCACGGACGCCGGCGCTCGTTCCTCGGCTCACTGCCGGGTTCCGGCCGCGAGGAAGGCGGCCGCCGAAGCCGACGTCGCCTCCAGGGTCCGTGTCTCGGCGAGCTCTCGCCCTCGCTCCACCAGCGCCGACAGGCGGGCGCTGTCCGCGACGAGACCGTCGATCGATTCGGCCAGCGCCGTCGCGTCGCCGGACGGCACCAGAATGCCGGCGCGGCCGTTGTCGAGGACCACGCCGACCCCTCCGACGTCGGTCGCCACGATCGGGACGGCGTTCGCCTGGGCCTCGACGAGAGCCTGGGGTAGCCCCTCGGTGACCGAGGTGAGGACGAAAAGGTCCGCGCGACGGTAGTACTCCATCAGCTCCTCGCCGATCGGGACGAATCCCGGCAGCGAGACGACATCCCCGATACCGAGTTCAGCCGCCCTGGCCCGCACCGCCGACCGCAGTTCGCCGTCACCGACCCAGGTGAGGCGGAAGCGGTCCGGGTGACGCGAGTGCAGCATCGCGAGGGCGTCGAGCAGCATCATCGGATTCTTCTCCGGTGCCAGCCGGCCGACCGCCAGCAGCTCGATCGGGCCGGTCAGCTCACGCCGCGGGCCGGCCGGTCGGAGATCGCGCTGCCGGATCAGCGAGACACTCATCGGGTACAACCCGGTCCGGGGTCCGCCGTAGGCCTTCTCGATGCCGGCGCCGACGACAGTCGTCGGCAGTCTGCGCGACAGCAGGCGCCAGGACGCGTCGAGCAGCCGCACGGCCAGCATGACTCCGGTACGCCGGGCTCCCGGCTGGATGCGGCTGGCGAAGTAGTGAACGGTGTCCTGCCGGACGCCGAGCGTCACCCGCCGCCGCCGGGCCGTCGCGAGAACCGTGAGCAGAAGACCGTAGGGATGCGGCCCGAAGACCCAGACATGGTCGACCTCGTCGAGATGCCGCCACATCGCCCGTACCGTCGTGAGGGCGTTGGCCGCCAGGGCACGGGGCGACAGCGACGGGTAGTAGGGCAGACCGGCGAGGCCCGGACGGCCGGGCAGTTCGAAGTCGGCGCCCGCGTCGCCCGACTGCCTGGCGAAGATCGTCAGGCCGGGGAATCGTGATCCGACCTCACAGACGAAGGTCAGGAAGGCCAGGCTCGCCGCGTTCGTCCGTACGGTGTGGATCTCGTCCCGATGGCTGATGTCGACCACCGTGTCGACGTAGACGCCGAGCCTTCCGCGGCCTGCGGTCTGATGTCTGGACGAGCGCAACAAAAGGATCCCTCCGGCCCGGCCGGGGTACGGCGGGCATCGCTTACGGACGGTCGACGTCACCGTCATTTAACGAGACATTCGCCCGGCGGGTAGCGGAGGAATCCGGAGTGAATGCGGCTGCGCCGGGTCCGGCCCGGAATTCACCGGTGCGAGTTAGTCCGATCATTCGATTTCCGGGCACGTAGTGTCGGACCTCCGCGGGCTCTCCGGGTGAATAATCACCGGGCGGGTTCCTCCCGCTCTATTGCAATGGAATATTGAGATAATCCCGCAGCCCCCGAATCTGTTCTGCGGAAGTGTCGTATCCGGCCTCGTCGGCCAGATCCTCGTCCTGCAATACCGTTCGCATTCGCCGTGGTTGTTGAGTAGGCAAGAAAGGATGACACGCCTCGATGAGGATCCTGGTGGTGGCCTGTCGGTTCCCGGAAGCGGGAGGCAAGGGTGACGCGCTGCGTGCCTTCGCCTTCGTCCGGGAGCTCGCGCTTCGCCACGACGTCACGGTCGTCACGACCTCCCCGCCGCCCTCCGGCAAGGCCGAGGCCGCGCTCCGGGAGTACGCCGCCGTGGAGGTCCGGCCCGTCCGGGTGGTGGAGCGCGTACTAGGGGCGGCCGAGGCGGCACTGCGCGGCCGGCCCGGACAGGTCGGGTGGATGATGCCCAGAACCTCGTGGGCGGGCGTCCTGGAGCTCGCGTCCGGGCACGACGTGGCGCTGATCGTCACGGTGCGGTCGATCGCCGGCCCGCTCGGGATCCCCACCGTGCTGGACCACATCGACGCCCTGAGCCTGAACATGCGGCGCCGCGCGGACGGGCCAGAGTCGCTGCCCCGCCGCCTCGCCGCCAGGTGCGAGGCGCTGACGCTGGCCCGCTACGAGCGCCGCGCTGCCGGGTGGGCCGACGCGCAGGTGGTGACCGCCCGGGAGGACGCCGGCCGACTTCCCGCCCGTCCGGCCGTCACGGTCATCCCGGCCGCCTGGGACGGCACGATCGCCGGTGTCGACGGGACAGACCGCGACATCGACGTCATCTTCACAGGTGACATGGCATATCCGCCCAACCGGGTGGCCGCCGAGTGGCTCGCCTACGAGATCGTTCCGGCCCTGCGGCGACGACGCCCGGAGGCGCGAGTGGTGGTGGTCGGCCGGGGCGCCGCTCGTCTGCGGCTGTCCGGGGTGGAGGTCGCCTCCGACGTGCCGAGCCTCGCCGACTACCTCGCGCGGGCCCGGGTGGCCGTGGTACCGCTGCGCGGACTCGGCACGGGCTCCCCGAACAAGCTGCTCGAAGCCGCGTCCAGCGGTGCGGCGGTCGTCGCGACCTCGTGGGCCGGTGCCCGGTTCGAGGTTCCCTGCCTGGTCGCGGACGACGCGGAGGAGTTCGCGGCCGGGATCGACCGCCTGCTCGGTGACGATGCCGGGCGCGACGATCTGGCCCGCCGGGCCCGCCGGGCACTGGAGGACTACAGCGCCGCACGTACCGTTATGCGGCTGGAAGCGGTTCTGGCCGGTGCGGCCGGAGTGAAGTCCGACGAGCGATCGGTGGGGCGGCCGACTGGCTGACCGGGTTAGCTCTCTCCGGTGAATTCCAGGACGGCCGGGCGGCCGTTCGAATCGTCCGCCACCGGCCTGTCCGGCCCTCGTTGTATAACGTTGACATCGATCATTCGTGTGTGATCCCTATCCGTCCTCGATTAATTGGGCGACTTACAAAGATGAGAATTCTGGTAACCGGCGGAGCCGGTTTCATCGGTGCGAACCTGTGCCGCGAACTCCTCGCGAGGCCCGGCGTTGAAAGCGTCACGGTTCTCGACGATTTCAGTACTGGGAGCATAAACAACATCGATTCGCTTCCGGTCCGGGTGATCAGAGACACCATCCTGCATCGCGAAACGGTCTGGGATCTGGTCGATCAGAACGACTCGATCGTTCACCTGGCGGCGCAGCCCTCCGTACCCCTCTCGATCATGGATCCTCTGTGGAGCCACGAGATCAATGTGAACGGCACCGTCGGGATCCTGGAGGCCTGCCGGAAGTTCCAGAAGGCACTCGTCTTCGCCTCGTCGTCGGCTGTCTACGGTCAGTCGCAGAAGCTGCCGATCAGCGAGGACGACGCCGCCGCGCCGGTGAGCCCCTATGCCGCCAACAAGCTCGCGGCCGAGGCCTATGCGCTGGCGTACGCCTCGACGTACCGCTTCCCCGCGGTCGCGTTCAGATTCTTCAACGTGTACGGCCCGCTCCAGTCCCCTGATCATCCGTACGCCGCGGTCATCCCGTCCTTCATCGACGCGGCGCTGCACGGCAGGCCTCTCGTCATTCACGGCGACGGGAGCCAGTCCAGGGACTTCACCTATGTCGGCGCCCTGGTGTCGGTCCTCGCCGACGCCGCTCTGAAGACGGTGGCGAGCCCGGCGCCGGTGAACCTGGCCTTCGGTACCCGCACGACGATCGCCGACCTGGCCCGGAAGATCGAACGCTTCATCGGCCGGTCGATCGACATTCAGTTCGCCCGGTCCCGGATCGGCGACGTGCGGGACTCGCAGGCCGATCACCGCCGGTTGCGGGCGCTGATGCCCGAGGCGGGCGATTCCCCGCTGGATCTCGGTCTCCGGGCGACGATCGACTGGTTCAAGGCCTCGGGACAGCGGACCGCGATCGCCCACCAACGGACGCAGCCGACAGCCAGCGCCGGGGCGGTCGTGTAACCGTCGGCGCCGCGGCCGGCCCGGCTGTGCAGAGTCGAGCACCCATGAACGACCGGAATCATCTCCGCTGAACCCCCAGGTGGTTCATCTATGCTGCGGGCGATGTGACGCATCGACATGGGTCGTGTTCTCTGTCAACGCCATGGGGGCTTGTCGTGATCAGATCTCTTCTCCTCCGGCTCGGTGGTGTGCTCGCCGCCGGGTTGCTGCTGGCCGGAGGGCTGACCTCGCCCGCGGCCGCCGCCGGCGCCGGTGTGGTCGACGGTGTCTTCACCGACCACGCCGGCGCTCCGCTGGTGGACGCCTGGGTGGTGGTCTGGGGTGCCGAGGACGGGTCGTACCTGGGTGGCACGGCCACCGACGCCGACGGGCGCTACCGGCTGACCGGGATCGGCGAGGGGCCGGTGAAGGTCTCCTTCCAGACCGAGACCCTGATCCAGTGGGCGCCGCAGGAGCTCAGCCAGGAGGCGGGGCAGGTCTTCCAGGTGTCCGACGGCGGGGTGCTGACCGTCGACGCGCGGCGGCTGCCGACGGGTGTCGTCGAGGGGACGGTCACCGGGGCCGACGGTTCGCCGGCGGCCTGGCTGCAGGTGGACGTCCACGAGCTCGCGGGTGACTCGCGGGCGCAGACCTACACCGACGACGCGGGACGGTACCGGGTCACCGTGTGGGCCGGTGACCAGCACGTCGGGTTCGGGCCGGACTCGGCCCGGCAGTGGGCGCCGCGGTCGGCCACCGAGGAGAACGCGGGCACGTTCGCCGTCGCGGCGGGCGCCACGGTCCGGGTCGACGAGACACTTCTTCCGACCGGTACGTTCCAAGGGCGGATCACCGGCGTCGACGGGAGCCCGCTGCCGTGGATCGAGGTGCTGCTGTTCGCCGGGGAGCGGCGGATCTACGGCGGCTTCACCGGCGACGACGGCGGCTTTTCGTTCCCGGCGCTACCCGGTGACTACGTCGTCGCGTTCCAGGCCGACCCCAACGGGGCCGTGCAGTACATCCCGGGTGCCGTCGACCGGGCCAAGGCCCGGGTCTACACGCTCGCCGCGGGGCAGACGATCCTCGCCGACGACTCGGTGCTGAAGCCCGCTGCCATGTCCGGTCGCCTGGTCGCGGCGGACGGCGGCGCGAAGGCGGAGTTCCAGGTCTACCTCACGTCGACCGACGACGAGCACACCTACGGCACGTCGACCGGGTCGGACGGCTCGTGGCGGATCGACGACGTCCGTCCCGGTGACTACCAGGTCTCGTTCACGAACCCGTCGGGCTCGCGGAACCAGTGGGCGTACGGGAAGACCACCCGCGAGGCCGCCGACGTGATCACCGTCGACGGCGGGGCCGACGTCACCGTGGACGACACCTGGCTGACCGGTGCGACGGTGGCCGTGAAGGCGGTCGACGAGGTCACCGGGGCGCCGGTCACCGACTTCTGCGTGCAGGTCGAATCGGGTGGGTTCGAGCAGGGCTGCGCGGTCGGCGGGGTCGCCACGGTGGGCGATCTGACCCCCGGCGAGGCAGCCGTCGACGTGCTGCCGGCCGAGGACACCTACTTCCTGCGGGACCGTGACAACCCGGTCACGCTGGTCAGCGGGCAGACCGCCACGATCACCATCCCGCTGGCCAAGGGCGGCAAGGTGTCGTTCAGTGCCACCGACCACACCACCGGCAGGCCGGTGCCGGAGACCTGTTTCGTGCTGACCATGATCGGTGGCGGCGGCCTGCCGGACGGGTACGGCGACTGCACCGAGAGCCAGGGCACCTCGACCAGCGCGGCTCTCGCCCCGGGTACCTACGAGGCCTTCGCCGTCACCCCCGGCACCTACGGCCACCAGTGGATCGGGTCGTCCGGCGGCACCGGCGACCAGAAGGCGGCGGCCCGGATCGTGGTCGAGACCGACCGGACGGTGGCGGCGCCGCCCGCGCGCCTGGACCGGGCCGGATCGATCACCGGTGTGGTGACCGGGAGCGGCGGCGCGCCGATCGAGGGCGCCAACGTCTCGTTCACCGCCTGGAGCTTCGGCGCCGGGCCGATCCACGACGTCGACACCGACAGCCGGGGCCGGTACACGATCGGCAAGCTCGGGCCGTACGCGTGGCCGCTGGCGTTCAGCGCGTCAGGTCACCCGCGGCAGTGGTCGGGCAACGTCGGCAACCGCTTCCAGGCGATGCACATCCCGGTCGCGTCGAGTGCGGCGGCGACCTACGACATCAAGCTGACCGGCGGATCCGTGCTGACCGGAAAGGTGGTGATCCCGCCCGGGCCACCGGCCGACGGCTGGCGGCTCACCGCGATCAACGCGGTGACCGGCGACCAGATGGCCGAGTTCGACAGCTACGGCCAGGGGCCGGGCGGGACGTACCGGATGCCGGTGATCGGCAGACAGCAGGTCAAGATCCGTTGGGTGGCGACGGGCGAGGGCGACATCGTCAAGACCGGGTGGTACGACCACGCGACCACCCAGGAGTCGGCGACGAGGGTGGGCGTGCCCGCCTCCGGAACGAGACGAGTCGACGTGACGCTCGGCTGACCACCGGTACGAAGACGCCCCGGGCTCCGACGAGCCCGGGGCGTTCGTGTGTCGGGAGCGGGTCAGTAGGAGCCGGCGCTCTGGAAGTGGTTCCAGGCCCCGCAGGGCGAGTCGTACCGGCCCTTGATGTAGCCGAGCCCCCAGGTGATCTGGGTGGCCGGGTTGATCCGCCAGTCGTCGGCCACCTGCCCCATCTTGGAACCGGGGTAGGCCTGCGGGATGCCGTACGCCCCGGAGCTGCGGTTGGTGGCCTTGTAGTTCCAGCCGCTCTCGTGATCCCACAGCTTGTTCAGGCAGGAGAACTCGTCGAACCCGAAACCGGCCTTGATCATCAGGGCGCAGCCGATCTCGCGGCTGCCGCTGAAGCTCTGGCAGGAGGCCGGGATCGTGCCGGTGTAGGGGACCGGGCCGGTCTGGGCGGCCCGCTCGGCGGCGGCCTTCTTCTCGGCGGTGTCCCGCTTCTGCGCGGCCTCGAGCTTGCGGGCGTCCGCCGAGGCGGTCTTCGCCATGGTCGACGCCTTCTGCGCGGCGGTGCGCTCGGACTCGGCCCGGGCCGCCCGGTCGGCGGCGTGTTTCGCCTCGCGCTGCACCGTGGCCTGCTCGGCGGCGAGCACCGCCTGGTGGGCCTGGGCGGCCGACTCCTCGCGGGCGTCGCTCTGCCGCACCAGCGCGACACCACCGGCCACGCCGGCCAGCAGGAGCGTCACCGACGCGACGCGTGCGCCGACGGCCTGGAAACGTTGCGGTCGAGTCACCGGGGGTCCCTTCGACAGCCGTGGAACGTCTTCGGGGGTTACGACGATTCAGCGGCAGATCGCTGTGCAGCGAGGTGGCACGGATCATACGCGTGGGGCCGGTGCGGCTGATGTCCCCTCGGTGGGACGGGCTGGCGTGACCCACGACACCAATACATACTTGTCGATGCTTCTGGATCGGGGGCGATGTGGGGAGCCGGGCCGCCTCCGTGCCGGAACGACCCGTCCCCACGATCCCCGCAAGGAATCCCCGATGAGATCGAAAGTGAAGGCCCTGCTGGCCGCCGTCGCCATGCTGGCGGCGACCGCGGTGGCCGCCGTCGCCCTCCCACAACCCGCCTCCGCGGCCGCGCTGACCGAGGTCACCGGCTTCGGTACCAACCCGAGCAACCTGCGGATGTACCTCTACGTCCCGGACAACCTGGCGCCCCGGCCGGGTCTGCTCGTGGCCGTCCACTACTGCACCGGCACCGGGCCCGCCTTCTACAGCGGATCCCAGTTCGCCGCGCTCGCCGACCGCTACGGCTACATCGTCGTCTACCCGTCGGTGACCCGGAGCAGCCAATGCTTCGACGTCGCCTCCCCGCAGGCGCTGACCCGGGACGGCGGCAGCGACCCGGTCGGCATCAAGTCGATGATCGACTACGTGCGGGCCCGGTACCCGGTCGACGCGGACCGGATCGTGGCCACCGGCGTCTCCAGCGGCGCGATGATGACAAACGTGCTGCTGGGGCTCTACCCCGACGTGTTCAGCGCCGGGTCGGCCTTCGCCGGCGTGCCGTTCGGCTGCTTCGCCACCACCAACGGCTCCGAGTGGAACAGTGACTGCGCCAACGGCCTGGTCACCAAGACCCCGCAGCAGTGGGGCGACCTGGTCCGCAACGCCTACCCGGGATACAGCGGCCGCCGCCCGCGCATGCAGACCTGGCACGGCACGAACGACGAGATCCTGCGCTACCCCAACTTCGGTGAGCAGATCGACCAGTGGACCAACGTGCACGGCCTCAGCCAGACACCGTCGAACACCGACACCCCACAGAGCGGATACACCCGGACCCGGTACGGCGGAACCGGTGACACCGCCCCGGTCGAGGCGATCAGCATGAACGGGGTCAGCCACAACCTCCCGGTCGACGCGGCGGCGGCCGTGCACTTCCTGGGACTGGACACCACCACGCCGTCGCCGTCCTCACCGGCCCCGTCGTCACCCGGCCCGTCCTCGCCCGCCCCGTCGTCGCCGGCCCCGACCGGTGGCTGCCGGGTCGGTTACACGGTCAACTCCTGGAACACCGGCTTCACCGCGTCGGTCACCGTGACCAACACCGGAACGGCCACGGTCAACGGCTGGACTCTGCGATTCACCCTGCCCGCCGGGCAGACCGTGACCAACGCCTGGAACGCCGCGGTCAGCCCGTCCAGCGGCGCGGTCGCGGCCACCAACGTCTCCTACAACGGCACGATCGGGGCCGGTGGCTCGCAGACCTTCGGCTTCCAGGCCACCCACACCGGCAGCGCGGCCGAGCCCACCGCGTTCACGCTCAACGGCGCGAACTGCGCCGTCGTCTGACGAGCCGCGGAGCTGAGACCGGGTTCCCCACCTCGGCCTCAGCTCCGCATCGGTGCGGGTAGCCGTACGACTAAGGGAGTTTGATGCCCGCCAGGGCGTCCTTGCAGGGGCAGGAACGCTCGGCCGGGAGCTTGACCACCGCATCGAGAAGGACGTCGCGGAGGCGGGCGGTGTTCTCGGCGAAGACCGAGAAGACCTCGTCCTGGGTGACGCCATGCTCGCCCTCGACACCCGCGTCCAGATCGGTGACCAGGGCGATCGCCGTGTAGCAGAGCGCCAGCTCACGCGCCAGGACCGCTTCCGGGTGACCTGTCATGTTCACGATCGTGCCGCCGATCGAGGCGAACCAGCGGGACTCGGCCCGGGTCGAGAAGCGCGGGCCCTCGACCACGACCATGGTGCCGCCGTCGACGGCACTCACCCGCTCGGCGGAATCCAGCACCGCGGCCCGGCCCACCGGACAGTACGGGTCGGCGAACGACACGTGCACCGCCCCCGAGTCGTAGAACGTCTGCTCACGGCCGCTCGTGCGGTCGATCAGCTGGTCCGGAACCACGAACGTGCCCGGACCCAGCTCAGGGCGCAGGCCGCCGACCGCGCACGGGGCGATGATCTGCTGGACGCCGAGGGAGCGCAGCGCCCACAGATTGGCCCGATAGGGAATCTTGTGCGGGGGAAACCGGTGGTCACGGCCGTGCCGGGGCAGGAACGCCACCCGGCGCCCACCGACCTCGGCCACCGTGATCCGGTCCGATGGCGAACCGTACGGGGTCTCGACCTCGTGTTCGGTGGCGTTGTCGAGGAGCGCATACAGCCCCGATCCGCCGATGACGCCGATCTCTGCTGCCGTAGGTGGCGGGTTCATGTCCAGACCTTATCCATGGCCGGAAACCCAAGCTAATGTGCTGAGCATGGCTACGTCGAGCGGACGGCGGTAAACAGGTGTTCGGTGAGCAGCAGCGGATCGGAGGCCGGTCGGTGGAGTCGATGACCGGTCAGCTGCTCGTCGCCACGCCCACCCTCAAGGACCCCAACTTCGACCGTACGGTCGTGTTGCTGGTGGCCCATGAGACGGGCGGCGCGCTCGGGGTCGTGCTGAACCGTGCGACCGAGGTCCCGGTCGCCGAGGTCCTCGGCACCTGGGGGGAGCTCGCCGGTGACCCCGCGGTCCTGTTCGAGGGCGGCCCGGTGCAGCCCGAGTCGGCGATCTGCCTGGCCCGGACCAAACCCGAGGTGAAGAAGCGGCTGTCCGGTTTCCACCCGGTCAGCGGCGCGCTCGGCACCCTCGACCTCTCCGCCGACCCGGAGCGGATGCGGGAGAGCGTCGCCGGCATCCGGGTCTTCGCCGGCTACTCGGGCTGGTCGGCCGGCCAGTTGGAGGACGAGATCGCGTCCGGCTCCTGGTTCGTCTTCGACGCGCTGCCCGGCGACCCGTTCGTCGAGCGCCCGGATGATCTCTGGGCGATGGTGCTGCGACGCCAGGGCGACATCCTGGCCGCGGTGGCCCACTTCCCCCCGGATGTCTCGCTGAACTGAGGGGGGTGCCGCAAAGGGGGGTGCGGGGGTGTGTAGTATTTCCAGCGTGCCCAGGGAACACCGGGGACAAAGCAGTACAAGCAGTTAGTAAGGGGCTGTGGCGCAGCTGGTAGCGCACCACACTGGCAGTGTGGGGGTCAGGGGTTCGAGTCCCCTCAGCTCCACCCTTACGAAAACGCCCGGACTTCGGTCCGGGCGTTTTTTTGCGTCCTTGATGGATGTCACAGCGCTCAAGGTGCCGGGCACCGAGCTCAGGGAGAGTTTGGGGCCCGCGCCGCTACGGGGGGAGCGACACGGGCCGGAGGTAACGATAACCGTCGTTTCGGGCAGATGCGAGGGTTTGGCGGCGATCCATAGGAATCACACAGCAAACTGGTCGTGTCAGGACGGTCTGTCCGGCGTCAGCCGCCCAAGTGCCGCTTGTTGATCAGGGTCTGCATCTGAGCGACCAGGTCACGCGGGGAGAGCGGCTTCGACAGGTAACCGTCGGCGCCCGCGCCCAGGCCGGCGTCGACGTCGTAGGTGTGACTGTTGCCGGAGACCATCAGGATCGCCATGTCGCGGATCGCCGGGTTGCTGCGGGCCAGCTGGCACAGCTCCATGCCGTTCATGGCCGGCATCCGCACGTCGGTGATCATGCCGACCGGCTTGGCGACGGTCAGGATGCGGGCCGCGGTGTTGCCGTCCTTGGCGCCGAGCGCACGGTAGCCCGCCGCCTCCAGGGTCACCGAGAGAAGGTCGCGCACGTCGCTGTCGTCGTCGGCGATCAGGATCAGGTTCTGGTTCATCGAGGGCTTCCTTCCTTGTGTACTCGACCGATCGGCGGGAGCCGGAGGGTCGACGAGTGCGGTTCGGGTGCGGGCCGGGAGCGACGGAAGGCCCCTGTCCACAAGGAACAGGGGCCTTCCGTACGAGATCGGATCAGGATTTGACGGTGGCCGTGTCGGTCGCGGTGATGAAGGCGTTGAGAGTGAGTGACAGCTGAGACTGCACCGGCGTCTCGCTGTCGATGACCAGCTTGGCGTTCTCGATCAGCAGGGCCCGGGGCTGCTCGGTCTGCAGGTGCTTGACCAGCTTCATGATGTTGTCGACCGTGCCCTCGATGTTGAGGGTGATCGGCAGCTCGGTCACCGCCGGCGTGGTGGTCGACGGCTCCTCGCCGGAAGCGGCGTAACCACTGACCTCGACGTCGTACTTGAGGCCGAGCGACTGCAGCTGCTTCAGGAACTCCGGGATCTTGTTGGTGGTGTCGTGCGGCGGCAGCGCCTGCTGAGCGGTGGTCAGATCGGCCTTGTACTGGTCGATCTTCTTCAGCTCGGTCTTGAGTACGGTGAGCCGCTTCTGCTCGGTGATCAGCTGGGTCTGCGTCTCGGCGGTGTCGGCCTGCACACTGTCCCGCTGGTTGTACAGCGGCTTGACCATCATGAACCAGCCGCCCACCACGAACAGGACGACGAGGGTCAGGCCACCGAAGAGCCAGATCTGGTCGACGCGTCGTGTGGTCATCACTTGCCTCCGTTCGGGCAGTCCTCGGTGAAGCGGCCGCAGCGTGCCTTGTCGGTGATGGTCACCGTGAGCCCGAACGTGTAGCTGCCGTCGTCCTGCTTGGAGACGGTCGTGACGAACGGGTTCGTCACGAGTTCGAGGGAGCCCAGCCGGTTCACGAAGTCGGCGACGACCTTCTTGTTCTCGGCCACACCGGTGATGGTCAGGGTGCCGATCTCCGACGAGTTGGTCGGCGTGCTGCTGTTCGAGTCCGCCGCGAGACCGGCGGTGAGCTCGATGAGCGTGACGTCCTCGTCCTCGGCCTCGTCCCGGATCAGGTTGAACAGGTTGGTCCAGGAGAGGTCATCGGCGAGGACCGCGGCCAGCTCGGCGTTCAGCAGCTTGCCGCCGTCCTGATACTCGACGAGAGTCTTCAGCTCGGAGGTCTTCTGGTCCGCCCGGGTCTTGGTGAGCGTCTGGAACATCTGCTCGTACTCCTGGTCGGCGGTCTGCTTGTCGAGCGTGGCCTGCCAGTACCAGACGCCGAGGCCGGCCACGACGAGCAGCACCACGAACGCGATCAGCGAGCGGACCCGCCGGGAGCGCCGGCTGTCCCGGATCTCCTGGGGCAGCAGGTCGGCGCGGATGGAGAGGACCCGGGCCGCCTGCTGCGGCGAGACCGTGGGGTCCACGGGCATCAGTGCGGTCGTGGTCATCAGGAGGCTCCGAGGGTGAGGCCGATCGACACCGCTGCCGACGGCACGAAACTGTCGAACCCACGCTCCCGGGCCTTGCGTGTGTCCCGCAGGCGGGAGGCGTTGTCGGCGTACATCACCGCGACGCCGAGCTGCTCCTGGAGGTGCTCGGCGAGGCCGGGCATCAGGGCACTGCCGCCGCAGAGCGAGATCCGGGTGACCTGCTTCTGGCGCTCGCCCGAGGCCAGGTAGGTGAACGAGCTGCGCAGCTCGCTGGAGAGCGGGCGGACCGCGTCGACCAGAGCGGCCACCGTGTCCGGGTTGCCGTCGCCGTGCAGGCCGTATCGGCACTTGAGGGCCTCGGCCTCGGCGGTCGGCAGGCCCAGGCGGGTCGCGATGTTCTCGGTGATCTCCGAACCACCCCGGGGGAGGGTACGGACGAACAGCGGCTCGCCGTCCGCGTGCACCACCACGCTGGTGATGTTCGCGCCGATGTCCACGATCGCCTCGACCTGCGCGTCCAGCCGGGACGCCGAGCGCAGCATGGCGAACGAGGCCAGGTCGACGCCGACCACCTTGAGGCCGGCCTTCTGGACCGCCTGGACCAGGGCGAGCACCGCGTCCTTGGGCATGGCGATCAGCAGGCCGCGAACGGTCGGGTTGTCGCCCGGCTGCTCCAGCGGGTAGAAGGCCAGCAGGGAGCGCTCGACCGCGAGCGGGAGCTGCTCCTTCACCTGGAACGGCAGGGCCTGGCGCATCTGGCTCTGCGGCAGGTTCGCCACCGAGGTCTCGCGGACCACCAGCTGCGGGTTGGTGACCGCGAGGGTGACCCTCTTGCTGCCGAACTTGGAGGCCGCCCAGAGTTGCTTGAGCGCGTTGGTGACGGTGCCCGGCTCCTGCACGACGCCGGCCGAGACGGTACCCGGCTCCAGCGGGAACTGGCCGAAGTTGATGAGCGTGTAGTCGTCCTTGTTGCGGCGGACTTCCACGGCCCGGATGGAGGACGAGCCGATGTCGAGCCCGATCGGCGTTGAGCCAGCCATCGGTTTTCCTTCCTTCTCGGTAGTTCCGTTATGCGGGCGGGAGCAGTAGGAGGTTCAGGTACCAGGTGGCCAGGGGAGTCGCGGCGAAGACCGCCAGGAGGGCGCCGGCCAACATGCTCGGGCCGAACGGGATCCGGTCCTTGCGTTTGGCCCTGCGGAGCAGCAGCAACACGGTGGCCGGCAGTCCGCCGATCAGGAAGCCGGCGAAGGCACCGACCGCGACCGCGTCCCAGCCGAGCCAGCCGAGGTAGAAACCGAGCAGCGGGGCCAGCTTCACATCGCCGCCGCCCAGGCCGAAGATGGCCAGGAACTCGTAGAGAGCGAAGAGGATCACTGCGGCGATGGCGGCCCGGAGCAGGGCTCCCGGGTCGCCGGTGAGGATCGAAGCCGGCGCCAGCAGGGCGATCGCCACGCCGTACGAGGGGACCACGATCTTGTTGGGGAGTCGCATCCGGTCGAAGTCGATCATGGTGAGAGCGACCGCGATGGCGGCGAGGTAGAGGTAGGCGGGCAGTTCCCAGGAGAGTCCGAACCGGGCCGTCACCGCCACGAACAGGGCGCCGGTGCCGGCCTCGACGAGGGGGTACCTGACGCTGATCGGCTCGTCGCAGTCGGCGCACTTACCGCGGAGCATCAGCCAACCGAGAACCGGGACGTTGTGCCAGGGCCGGATCGGGCTGTCGCACCTCGGGCACTGCGACGGCGGGTGGACCAGCGACTTTCCGTCCGGCACCCGGTGGATCACCACGTTCAGGAACGAGCCGACCGCGAGCCCGAGGAGGGCCGTGACACAGAGCAGGAAGTAGTCCGGCACGGTGGTCCTCCTCGGGGCTCGCGGTGGCTGTTACCAGCTTGCTGCAGGCGTCAGCCGCAGGTGGCGAAGTTGGCGGTGGTGATGGCGGTGGTCTCCTTGACCGAGCCACCGGCGTTGCTGTCGTACAGGTAGTACTTGCCGGTGGTGCCACCGGTGTTGTTCGCGCAGACCTTGTACACGCCGCTGTTGGCGGTCGAGACGTAGTGGATGACGGTCTTGTCCGACAGGGTGACCGAGCCGCTGGCACCGCCGGAGCCGGCCGGCAGGGTCATCTTGGTGGCGCCGGCACTGTCGTTGGTCAGCGGGCCGGTCGGGTAGGTGTTGCCGTTGCTGGTGTACCACTGCTCGATCGCGCTGATGGCGCCACGGACGTCGGACTGGGCCGACTTGTCGGCGGCACCCTGCCGGTAGTTCAGGTAGACCGGCACGGCGATGGCGACCAGGACGCCGATGATGACCACGACGACCAGAAGCTCGATGAGGGTGAAGCCTTCGTCGTCCTTCTTGCCGGCACGGAGACGGGCGATGACATCCTGCATTTCGGGGTCCTCCAGGACATGGGGGTGGGGCGGGGAAGGGTGTTCGGGCTCGGGTGCCCGGGGTATTACCGCCGGCCGTCGGGAGTCGGCCGGTGAATCGGCAGTCGCTTCGTTGCGGGGCCGTGTCAGTTCTGGATGTTCTGGTAAATCGTGAACATCGGCAGGTAAAGGCAGATCACCATGCCGCCGACCACGGTGCCCATGACGAGCACCATGATGGGTTCGATCGATGCGGTCAGTGATTCCGCGGCCTCATCGACCTCGCGGTCATAGAAGTCGGCAATCTTGTCGAGCATCTGACTGATCTGACCGCTCTCTTCTCCGACTTCGATCATCTGGGTGACCATCTCGGGGAAGATCGGGTGGTGCCGCAGCGCCGAGGACATGGGGTGACCGTCACGAACGGTCGACTGCACGTCCTTCATCGCGGCGTTGATCACCTCGTTTCCGGTGGTCTCGCCGACCACCGCGAGTGCCTGCATGACCGGAACGCCGACGTTCAGGAGCAGGCCGAGGTTGCGTGAGAAGCGGCTCATGGCGAGCTTGCGCAGCAGCGGACCGAAGACCGGGAGTCGAATCTTGAGAGAGTCGACCTTGAGTCGGAAGTCCTCGCTGTCGCGCATCTTGCGCCGGTAGAAGTAGCCGCCGCCGAACATCATGATGAGCACCAGCGGGCCGATCCAGCCCATGTTGTGGCTGGCGGTGACCAGGAACTGAGTGATCGCCGGCAGTTCGCCGCCGAGGCTTTTGAACATCGCCTCGAAGATCGGGACGATGAAGATCAGCACGCCGGCGATCATCACGAAGGTGAAGCCCAGCACGATCGCCGGATAGGTCAGCGCGCTCTTGATCTTGCCGCGGAGCGCGGTGTCCTTCTCCAGGCTCTCGGCGATCTGCTCGAGGGCCTTGTCGATCATACCGCCGGTCTCACCGGCCCTGATCATGGCGATCATCAGGCGCGGGAAGACCCGGTCGTGCTTCGCCATCGACGCCGACAGCCCGGCGCCACCCGCCACGTCGGCCCGCAGTTCGCCGAGCGCCTTCTTCAGCGGCAGCGACGAGGTCTGCTCCTCCAGGATCGCCAGCGACCGCAGCAGCGACATGCCGGAGGCGGTCATGGTGGCGAACTGCCGCGCGAAGACCGCGAGGTCCTTCAGCTTGACGCGGTTCCCCATGCCGGGGATCTTGATCTCCTTCTGGAGACCCTGACCCGCCTCGATCAGGTCGAGCGGGACCTCGCCGCGCTGGCGCAGCATGTGGGTGGCGGCCGCCTCGTTGGGGGCCTCGATCGTGCCCTTGGCCTTCTTACCCGAGGCGTCGATCGCGTGATAGGTGAATGTCTTGGTGGACGCCATCGGATCAGGTCCTTCCCACGAGTCGCTTGAGTTCCTCGGCGCCGTGGCAGATCTCCAGAGCCGCCGGCATGCTGACGATGCCCTCGCGGACCTTCTCGGCCAGATGCTGGTCGAAGGCGAGCATGCCCTCGGCGCCACCGGCCTGCATGAAGGACGGGATCTGGTGCGTCTTGCCCTCCCGGATCAGGCTGCGGATGGCCGGGGTGGCGGTGAGGATCTCGCAGATCACGGCACGCCCCTTTCCGTCGGCCGTCGGCGCCAGCGCCTGAGTGATCACACCCTGGAGACTGGCCGCCAGCTGGGCGCGGATCTGCAGCTGTTGATGCGGCGGGAAGATGTCGATGACACGGTCGATGGTCTGGGTGGCGCTCTGCGTGTGCAGGGTCGCCATCACCAGGTGACCGGTCTCCGCCGCGGTCAGCGCCGTGGCGGTGGTGGTCAGGTCACGCAGCTCGCCGACCAGGATGATGTCCGGGTCCTGCCGCAGCGCGTGCTTGAGCGCCGAGGCGAAGGTCTCGGTGTCGGCGCCGACCTCCCGCTGGTTCACCACACACCGCTTGTGCGGGTGCAGGAACTCGATCGGGTCCTCGATGGTGATGATGTGGTCGGCCCGGCTGCGGTTGGCCAGGTCGAGCAGTGAGGCCAGGGTGGTGGTCTTGCCGGAACCGGTCGGGCCGGTCACCAGGACGAGACCACGCGGCAGGTGCGCGAAGCGGCCCACCGACTCCGGCATGCCCAGCTCGTCCAGCGGCTTGATCTTGTGCGGGATGGCCCGGAAGACCGCCCCACACGAGGTCCGCTGCCGGTAGAGGTTGCCGCGGAATCGGGAGACCCCGACGATGCTGTGCGCGAAGTCCATCTCCTGCTCGGCGAGGAAGGTCTCCCACTGAGCGGTGGTGACGGCCGCGCGGGCCAGCAGTTCGGTGTCCGAGCCGTTCAGCTTGCCGTAGCCGGGGATCGCCCGGAGCGAGCCGTGCACCCGCATCATCGGCGGGGAGCCGACCGTCAGGTGCAGGTCGGAGCCACCCGACTCGACCAGGGTGATGAGCATCTGGTCGAGCACTTCCAGATCGTCGGAGCGGTACGCCTGACGCCCGTCGTGCTGAAGCGTGTCCATCTGTCCCTCCCGGTCCGTCCTCGGTGTTTCCGACGCCAGTTGAATCGGCAACGCACGGACCGGGTTTAGTAGCCAAACAGGTGCGCTAAACAGCCACCCGGGAGACTTCGCGGATCGAGGTCAGGCCGCCCGCCGCCTTGGCCAGGCCGTCGGCGCGCAGGTCGTACATGCCCTGGGTGAGGGCGACCTCGCGGATCTCGCCGGCCGAGGCGCGCTTGATGGTCAGCGACTCGATCTCCGGGCTCACCTGCATCACCTCGTGGATCGCGATGCGGCCCTTGTACCCGGTGTTGGCGCAGTTGCGGCAGCCCACCGGCTTGTACAGCACCTCGGGATAGGCCAGGTCCGCCAGAGGCCAACTGGCGCCGAGGATCTCCTCCTCGGTCGGGGTGTACGGCTCCTTGCACCAGTCGCAGATTCGTCGGGCCAGACGCTGGGCGAGTACGCAGTCCAGTGACGAGCCGACCAGGAACGGCTCGATGCCCATCTCGGTGAGTCGGGTGACCGCGCCCGGTGCGTCGTTGGTGTGCAATGTGGAGAGCAGGAGGTGGCCGGTGAGCGCGGCCTCGACCGCGATCTGCGCGGTGTTGCCGTCCCGGATCTCACCGATCAGCACGACGTCCGGGTCGGTACGCAGGATGGCCGGCAGCACCGCCGCGAACGTCAGCCCGGCCTTCGCGTTGACCTGCACCTGGTTGATGCCGCGCAGCCGGTACTCGACCGGGTCCTCGACGGTGATCACGTTGACCTCGGGTCGACTGATCTTGCCGAGGGTGGCGTACAGCGTGGTCGACTTGCCGGAACCGGTCGGGCCGGTCACCAGCACCATGCCGTGCGGCTTGGTGAACGACTCGGAGAAGCGTTTCAGGTTGTGCTGGGTGAAGCCGAGTTTCGCCAGGTCGAGGTCGATGCCACCGGTGTCCAGGACGCGGAGAACGATCTTCTCGCCCCACACCGTGGGCAGGGTGGCGGTACGCAGGTCGACCGAACGGTCGCGGATCATCGCGGTGATGCGGCCGTTCTGCGGGACCCGTTTCTCGGTGATGTCGACCCCGGACATGATCTTGATGCGGGAGATCAGCGCGTTCATCACGCCCCGGGGCACCAGGTCCACCTCGTGCAGCACGCCGTCGATCCGGTAGCGGACCCGCATGTCGTCCTCGGTCGGCTCCAGGTGCAGGTCGGAGGCGCGGTTCATGACGGCCTGCTCGATCAGGCTGTTCACGTACCGGACGATCGGGGCGTCATCGGTGCTGGTCTGCTGCGCGGCCATCCCGGCCTGGTCGTCGAGCGCCTCGTCGGCCAGGTCGGCCAGGTCGGCGCCCTCACGCTGGAGTCGTTCGATGATCCGGCGGACCTCGCTGCGGGCCACCACCACCGGCCGGATCGTCATGCCGGTCGCGGCCCGCACGTCGTCCAGAGCCACCACGTCGGCCGGATCGGTCACGCCGACGACCAGTTCGCCGTCGTTTATCGCCAGGCCGAGGACGCGGTGGCGGAGCACCACGGTCAGCGGGATCCGCTTCAGAGCCTGCGGATCCGGGGTGAAGCCGACCAGGTCCAGGGTGTTGATCCCGAACGCGGCGGCGGCCGCCTGGGTCAACTGCTCCTCGGTGACGACCTGGTCGTTGATCAGGACGGCGCGGACCGGCCGGCCGCTGCGTTGTGCCTCCGCCGCGGCTCGGTCCACCGCGTCGGGGTCGACGCCGATCTGTTTGAGGGCGTCGAGCAGCGGGCGGAAGGTCTGATCCATGGGTTCCTCGGCCGGGGCGGGAAAGAGGGCTCAGAGATCCAGTCGGACACTTCCGGGAGGAACTGAGCGCGAGGATCAGTGTCGGAAGGTGCGGCGATAAGCGGACGGGGCGACACCGATCGTGGCGTGCATGTGCTGGCGCAGGGCGGTGGCACTGCCCAGCCCGGACCGGCGGGCCACCGCGTCGACCGCCAGGTCGGTCGACTCCAGCAGGATGCGGGCGTGCTCGACCCGCTGGCGGAGCAGCCACTGTCGCGGGCTCAGGCCGGTCTCGTCGCGGAACCGGCGGGTGAACGTTCGTACGCTCATCCGGGCGTGCCCGGCCATCTCCTCCAGGGTGACCGGATCGGCCAGCCGGTCCAGCACCCACGCTCGGGTCCCCTCGGTGCCGGCGCCGGCCGCGGCGGGCACCGGCCGTTCGATGTACTGCGCCTGACCGCCGTCCCGCCACGGCGGCACCACGCAGCGCCGGGCCGTCCGATTCGCCACCGCGGCGCCGTGGTCGGTACGGATGATGTGCAGGCACAGATCCACCCCGGCGCCCACCCCGGCCGAGGTCAGGACGTCGCCGTCGTCCACGAAGAGGACGTCGAAGTCCCATTTCACCTGCGGATAGAGACCGCCGATCCGGTCCGCCCAGGCCCAGTGGGTGGCGGCCGGGCGGCCGTCCAGCAGACCGGCCGCGGCCAGCACCGACGCGCCGGTGCAGATCGAGACGATCCGGGCGCCCCGGGCCGCGGCGGCGACCAGCGCGTCCCGGACATCGGCCGGCAGGGTGCCGTCGGTGACCGGGCCGCCCCGGTGGATGCCGGGGACGACCACCGTGTCGGCGATCGCCAACTGCTCCAGGCCGTGGTCGGGGACGACGGTGAAGCCCGCCTCGGCGGTGACCGGGCCGGGGCCGCAGACCCGCACGTCGTACAGCCTGGTCATCGTGTCGTCGCGGGCGGAGAGGAACACCTGTGTCGGGGTGCCCAGGTCGAAGGGGACCAGGCCGTCGAGGATCAGCACGGAAATCAGGTGCGTCATGGCTCGATTCTTGCGCATGATGGCCCTCGGGCCACTCGTCCGAACGCTCGTGAGGAAGAAGGATCAGTGCCGTGAGACGTATCCATCCCGCCTGGACGGTCGCCGCGGTCACCTTCATCGCCCTGCTCGGGGCGGCCGGTTTCCGGGCCACGCCGTCCGTCATGCTCCAGCCGCTGCACGACGAGTTCGGCTGGTCGCTCGGCACGATCTCCGCCGCCGTGTCGGTGAACCTGCTGCTCTACGGCCTGACCGCGCCGTTCGCGGCGGCCCTGATGGCCCGGTTCGGCATCCGCCGGGTCGCGATGGCCGCGTTGCTGCTGGTCTCGGCCGGCTCCGGGCTGACCCTGTGGATGACCCAGAGCTGGCAGCTGGTGCTCTGCTGGGGTGTGCTGGTCGGGCTCGGCACCGGTTCACTGGCCCTGGGCTTCGTGGCCACCATCACCGGGCGCTGGTTCGTCAAGCACCGTGGGCTGGTCACCGGGGTGCTGACCGCGGCCGGAGCGACCGGGAACCTGATCTTCCTGCCGGTGCTGTCCCGGATCGTCGAGTCCGACGGGTGGCGGACGGCCGCTCTCACCGTGTCGATCTCGGCGCTTCTGGTCGTACCCCTGCTGTGGTGGCGGTTGCGGGACCATCCGGCCGACCTGAACGTGCCCGCCCTCGGCGCCACCGAGATCGAGGAGCCGGCGAAGCCGGCCGGAGGCGCCGCCGGAAACGCGCTGCGGGCCCTCCGGGACGCCGCCCGGACCAGGCCGTTCTGGTTGCTCGCCGGGGGTTTCGCGATCTGTGGCGCGACCACCAACGGCCTGGTCGGCACGCACTTCATCCCGGCCGCGCACGACCACGGAATGCCGCAGACCACCGCGGCCACCCTGCTTGCGCTGGTCGGAGTCTTCGACGTGGTCGGCACCATCGCGTCCGGCTGGCTCACCGACCGGGTCGACAGTCGGATCCTGCTCGGCGCTTACTACGCGCTGCGCGGACTGTCGCTACTCACACTGCCGTCGCTGTTCGCCGCGACGGCTCACCCGAGCATGCTGATCTTCATCCTGTTCTACGGGCTGGACTGGGTGGCCACCGTGCCGCCGACCGTGACGCTCTGCCGGGAGTACTTCGGGGCCGCCGGGCCGATCGTGTTCGGCTGGGTCTTCGCCTCGCACCAGTTCGGCGCGGCGGCCGCCGCCACGGCCGCCGGCCTCGCGCGTGACCAGTTCGGCAACTACACCGTCGCCTGGTACGCGGCCGGCGGCCTGGCGATCCTCGGCGCGATCCTGAGCCTGATGCTCTACGCCGGGAAACGTCTCCCGCTGTTGGAACAGTCCGTGCAGGGCGCTACATCTCGAGCTTGACCTCGGCCGACTGCTTGTCGAGCAGTTCGGTCACCCCGATCGCCGGCATCGGCCGGGCGAAGTGGTAACCCTGCGCCCGGCCGGCGCCCAGGTCCTTGAGCCGCTCGGCCTGACCGGCGTCCTCGACACCCTCGGCGACCGGTGACAGGTTGAAGGTCCGGGCGATGTGCAGCACCGCCTCGGCGACCGAGGCGCCGCCGGTCTCCGGCATCGCCTGCACGAACGAGCGGTCGATCTTGACCACGTCGACGGGCAGGGTGCTGAGGTGGCTGAGCGAGGAGAAGCCGGTGCCGAAGTCGTCCAGGGCGATCCGGACACCCAACTCCTTGAGCTGGCTCAGCACCCGGGCCGACTCGACCAGGTCGGTCAGCGCCACCGACTCGGTCAGCTCCAGCACCAGGTCCTGCGGGGGCAGGCCGGTACGCTCCAGCACCTCCCGGACCTCGTCGATCAGCCTGGGGTTGGTCAACTGGGACGCCGACAGGTTGACGTTCATCTCGAAACCGGGGTGCCGGTCCTGCCAGGCCAGTGCCTGCCGGCAGGCCTCCTCGAGCACCCAGCCGCCGAGCCGGGGAACCTGACCCAGCTGCTCGGCCAGGTCCAGGAAGAGCGCCGGCGGGACCAGGCCCTTCTCCGGGTGCCGCCAGCGGACCAGCGCCTCCACCCCGACGGTGATCCCGCCGTTGTCCAGGTCCACGATCGGCTGGTAGTGCACCTCGAACTCGCCCGCCTCCAGACCGCGCATCAGGTCCTGCTCGGCGATCCGACGCTGCTCCGCCTTCGCGAACAGCACCGGGTCGAACCGGCGGGCCACTCCACCGCCGTCCCGCTTGGCCCGGATCAGGGCCTGGTCGGCGCGGCGCAGCACTCCGTCCAGGCCGTCGTGGCCGTCGGTGATGGCGACACCGGCACTGGCCCGGATGCTCAGCGCCACTCCGGCCACCTGCAGCGGGCGGTGCAGCTCGGTCAGCACACGCTCGGCCACCGCGACCGCCGCCTGCTCGTCCTCCAGGCCGGGCAGCAGCACCACGAACTCGTCGCCGTCGAGACGGGCCACCGTGTCGTTGGCACGCACGTTCACGGCGAGACGGTCGGCCGCCGCACGCAGCAGCTCGTCGCCCGCGGCGTGCCCGAGCACGTCGTTGACCTCTTTCAGACCGTCCAGGTCGACCACGATCACCGCGGTCTGGGTGCGGGACGGCTCGGCGAGCACCTCCTCGGCGTACTCGACGAACATCCGCCGGTTGCCGAGGCCGGTCAGCGGGTCCCGGAAGGCCTGCTGCGCGAGTAGCGTCTGCTGGCGGTTCCGCTCCGGGTCGATCCGGTGGCCGAGGAACTGTCGCAGCAGCCCGGCACCCGCCACCAGCAGGACCAGCCAGGTCGCCACCGGCGGGAGATCCCCGGCGACGTGCCTGATGCCGGCGACGGTCAGGGCGGCCGCCACGGTGACATACCGCAGCACCCCACGCCTGTTGTCCAGCAGCAGAACGGCGAGGCCCAGGCAGAGCACCGCCAGGAGCGGCATGATCCGCCCCAGCAGCCCACCGGGCTGCGCGGGATCGGCCACCGGCCAGGCGAGCAGTACCAGCGACGCGAGCACCACGGCGTCGTCGACGACGACCCGAACCCGGTCCCACAGAGCGTTGCGACCCACGATCCACCTCCGGCGAGACACATCGGTCCTGGCCGGGCCCGGTTGAGTCATCAGACCGCGGTTACTTCAAGATCTATTGGGGTACGGCTTCACGGTCGGTGACGACAGCCTGCTCCGGTCGATGCGTTGCCAGGGCGTTACACCGGTCGTCGAGTCGGGTGACCAGGGTCGCGGGGTTTGCGCGGGCGTGATCTCATGGGACTTCATCACGGTAAGTCGGTAACGGAGGGCTATAACGTGCTGGATGGAGAGCGCGGCGTCGACGACGGCGTCCCACGCGCCGCCGAGGGCGTGACACCTGTCGACGTGGAGGAGCCGGTGATGCCGGCGCCCGAGTTCCCGACCTTCACCCGCACCGCGGGGTTGCCCCATCAGTCACCGGGCAACGGTTTCGAGAGCGGACGCGACAGTCGTGCACGGTGAACCCAGCCCCTCGCTGCCCCGCCGCGGCCCGGCCCCACCCGTCGACCGGATGGACAACGCCGAGCTGGCCCGGCTGATCGAGTCCGAGCACCCCTATCGGGGGAAGGCGCTCTTCGAGCTCTGCGACCGGATCGCGCTCGACGACGACGCGGCGACCAAGGTCGGGATGCTGTCCCGGCTCACCTCGCTGCGGCGGGCGCGACTCTTCGACCGGGTGTCGCTGGCCTGGTCGGCGATCATCGCGCTGCTGGCGGCGGAGACCACGCACTCGCGTGACGAGGCGTATGCCGCGTTCGGGGCGCTGGACCCGGAGGAACAGCGCGACATGCTGGACTACCTGGAGGTCACGAAGATCGAGGAGGCCCACCCGCGAATCACGTGAGCGGGCCTCACGGGCGGATCAGGCCTGGATCAGGACGTCTCGGCGGAACGCGACCCGGTCGCGTACGGCTGAGGCGTCCGGTTTCGGGTCCGGGTAGAACCACGCGGCGTCCGGTGCGGTGTGCCCGTCCGACCGCAGCGAGTAGTAGGACGCCTTGCCCTTCCAGGGGCAGACGGTGTGCGTGTCCGAGGGGACGAGCACGTCCTCGCGGACACTGTCGAGGGGGAAGTAGTGGTTGCCCTCGAGCACCACCGTGTCCTCGCTCTCGGCGATCACTTCGTCGTTCCAGATGGCCTTCGGCATGCCCCGAACCTAGCGCGAAGCCGGGTTTGTGTCTGATATGTGCGATTTATTCACCTCCCGTGGGTGAATTGCCGCGACCCGGTTGAAGATCTAGAGTCGAATTCCTTATGGAGTCTCGGTTGGACCAGCTGCGCGGCTCTGCACGGGCCAAACGCCACAACGCGCGCACCATCGCCGCGCTCACCGGTAACCCGGGCTGCAACCGTCGGGCCGTCCTCGACGCGGCCGGTATCGACAAGCAGAAACTCGCCGAGCACATCGGCTTCCCGGGCAGCTTCGGCCAGTCCCGGTTCGCGCTGTCCCGCGGCAACGCCTTCGAGGCCATGCTCAAGGCCGACGACTGCGCCGTGCTGCGCGACGTGCTCGCCGCCGACGCCGGGCTCGGCTATCAGGACCTCGCCGCCGACACGCTGAGTGACCGGCACGAGCAGACCGTCAAGGTGCTCGCCGACGCCCGGTCCGCGCTCATCGACCACCCGCTGCTCACCCTCGACATCGCCGGCCAGACCGTCTATCTCGAGCCCGACCTGATCGCGTACGCCCACCACGGCCGCCTCCAGGTGGTCGAGATCAAATCGTTCGCGATCATCGACGGGCAGGCCGACAGCGCCAAGGTCTCGGCCGCCGCCACACAGGCCGCCGTCTACGTCCTCGCCCTCCGCGACCTGCTGGAACGCCTCGGCCAGGACCCGTCGGCGGTCAGTCACGAGGTCGTCCTGGTCTGCCCGGCCGACTTCAGCTTCCACCCCACCGCGGTCGTCCTCGACGTCCGTAAACAGCTCGCCACCCTGCGACGTCAGCTGTCCCGCCTCGCCTCGGTCGGCGACCTGATCGACGCCCTCCCGGCCGGCCTCACCTTCGACCTCGCGCTCGAACCCGACGAGATCGTCGCCGCACTGGGTCACGTCGAGGCCCGCTACGCCCCGGAGTGCCTGTCCGCCTGCGAACTCTCCGTCTACTGCCGCGGCGAGGCCTCCGGCAGCACGGCGGCACTCGGCCGGACCGTCCGGGAGGCGCTCGGCGGCATCGACTCGGTCGGCGAGGTGCTCGCTCTGGCCGAGGGCCGGCAGGAGCCGAAACCCGAGCAGGCCGAGGCCGCCGCGATGCTCCAGGCTGCACTTCGGTTGCGGTCCGAGGCTCTTTCTTGAGTACGCTCACCGCGCTCGCCCGGGCGCAGGCGGTCGCCACCGGTCGCGCCCAGCCCATCGCCACCGTGCGCCACCTGCATGTGCACGACCACCCGCTGGTGCTGATCCCGCTGGTGATGGCCGGTGAGGCGAACGCGCCACTGGCCGCCATGGTCGGCACCGACCCGGCCCGGCCGAGACTCCTCGTGGTCGGTCAGCCCCGTAACCGCGACGAACGGTTCGCCTTCGCCGCCGAGCTCGCCGCGACCCTGGTGGACTACGTCGACTCGTTCACCGACGCCACCGAGGACGTCGCCGTCGATCGCGGTAAGGACGTGCGGCAGCGGTACGTCGACGCGCCCCAGATCTGGGTGCCCAACCCGGCCGGAGCCGACTTCCTACGCCTCTTCGGCCGGTCCACCCGGTTCCGGCGTACCGACGGCGACAACCCGGTTCCGGCCGCCGTGCCGCTGCTCGGGCGCTGGCTCACCTTCTTCGCCAACACCGCCGAGGTGCCCGGCTCGTCGCTGCTGGTCAACGCGGTGCAGGCGCTCGGGCTGCACTGGGTCACCGGGCAGAGCAGCGCCGAGGACGCCCAGTTCGGGGTGCAGCTCGCCTGGATCGAGTCCGGTGCGGGCGCCGCCCGCGAGGCCGAGAACGGGCCGGTCGCCGGGCCCGCCACCGACCCCGACTTCGACAACCGGGTGCTCGCGCCACTGATCGAGCGGTCCGCACCGGAGCTGCCCTCAGTACTGCACGATCTACTGCTGCCCACCTGGGAACGGATGTGGCGGACCCTCGGCCTGCTGCGCCGACTGCCCGTCGGCGAGCGGGTCCGCCTGCGCTGGGACGCCGACCGGGACGCCTTCACCGCCTTCGCGCAGAACCTCGCCGAGGGCGGCCCGCCGCAACCCCGCCGGGACGGTGCGGTAGCCGCCGCCGCGCGCCTGCAACGCCTGGAGAGCGCCGCCTCCCGGTACGCCGTCCAGCGCGCCTTCGACGACCCGCTGGTCCTGGCCGAATATCGGCTCAGCGGCGCCGCCTTCGCCGGCGTGGTCACCCTGGCGAACCCGGACCGGGTCGACGACAGCGGCAAACGGCCGGTGCTCCGGCCCCGGATCATGGTCCGCACCACCGAGCCGGTCCGGGTCGAACCAGGCGTGTCCCTGACCTCACCGGCCCGGCCCGCCCAGAAGGCGCGGGTCGTCTCGATCAGCCCGGACGGCGACGTGCTGCTCGAACTGTCCGGCGGGATGGGGCGACGGCTGGTCGCCGAGCCGGGCAGTGTCCCGGCGGTGGGAGAGCGGCTGGTCCTCACCACGCTCAGCGAGGCGTACCGGCCCGGCGGCACGCTGCCCGACCCGGCCGAGACACCCTGGACCCACGGCGGCCCGCCGGTCCCCTTCGACCCGTCAGCTCAGCCGGACCAGCCGTCAGGTCAATCGGACCAGCCGTCAG
This sequence comes from Actinoplanes sichuanensis, assembly GCF_033097365.1. Lineage (NCBI taxonomy): Bacteria > Bacillati > Actinomycetota > Actinomycetes > Micromonosporales > Micromonosporaceae > Actinoplanes > Actinoplanes sichuanensis. Next base: position 8,515,194 of record NZ_AP028461.1, on the reverse strand, counting down.
CTCAGCCGGACCAGGAGGAGGGCGATGTCGTCGCTCCTTCGCGGGGCGACCTCCAGGAGCCGGGCGCAGAGCTCGTCACCGGAGTGGGTCGCGTACTCCCGTAGCACCGCCGACAGCCGGGCGACCCCGTCGTCCAGCAGCTGCTCCCGGTCCTCGACCAGGCCGTCGGTGTAGAGAACCAGCGTCGAACCGGCCGGGACGAATCGGCGTGCCGTCGTGCGTGGCTCGCCCCTCGGCGGCAGGCCCAGCAGCGGCTCCGGCGGCACCCACCACACCTGCACCTGACCGTCCGGCAGCAACAACAACGGCGGCGGGTGCCCGGCATTGGCGAACCCCACCTCATAACCCGACCAGCAGGTACGCACGCGGGCCAGCACCGCCGTCGCCGAAGCCGACACCCGGAGGCCGTGCAGCGCCTGGTCCAGGGCGGTGAGCAGGGTGCCCGGCTCCTCGTCACGGCCGTAGGCGTCGCCGCGTACCAGATTGCGAAGCTGACCCATGGTCGCGGCGGCCTCGATGTCGTGACCGGACACGTCGCCGACCGCGACCACCACACTGCCGTCCGGCTGGGCGAACGCGTCATACCAGTCGCCGCCGACCGCCGCGCCGTCCTGCGCCGGAAGATACCTGGCGTGCAGCTCGATCCCCGGGAGCACCGGCAGCTCGGTGAGCAGGCTCCGCTGCAGCACCTCGGCGACGTGCCGCTGCTCCCGGTACAGCCGCCCGTTCTCCACGGCCAGACCCGCCCGGCGGCCCACCTCGGCCGCCGTCCACTCCTCGGCGGCCGTGAACTCCGGCCGATCCGGGCGGTTCACCAGCAGGATCGCGCCCAGCGCCCGCCGTCGCACCGGGGACACCACGGGCACGATCAGCGACGCGCCGAACCCGGCCCGCGCGGTGATCTCGGACAACTCGGCGTCGCTGATCCGGCTGCGCATCTCGGCGTCGCCGTCGGCCGAGCGCACCGGACGGCCCCGGGCCCGCACCGCGAGGATCATCGCCCGTAGGTCCTGATGCGAGCCGGCGGCCAGCTCGGCCAGCCGGGCCATGTCGGCCGCCCGATCCGGGTCACAGTGCGCGGCCGAGACCCGGGCCGTGCCGCCCGGATCGTCGGCGATCGCCACCACACACCAGTCGGCCAGAGCCGCCGTGACGATGTCACCGAGCCGGCGCATCGCCTCCTCCACGTCCATCGTGGCGGCCAGCGACTCGGTCAGCTCGGCGAGCAGCTCCAGCTGATGATGTGCGGACTCGGCGGCCCGGCGCGCTGCCTCGGCCTCTTCCCGGGCCGTCTCGGCCTCCTCCTTCGCCTCCTCGGCCGTGGCCCTCGCTATGCGCAGGCACACCTCGGACGAGCACACCTCGGCCAGCTCGCCGATCAGGGCGATCTCGCTCGGTGTCCAAACGCGGGGCTCCTGGTCGATGGCGGAGAGCGCGCCGACGATCAGACCGTCCGGATCGGTGATCGGGGCGCCCACATAGGCGATCGCGCCGATCTCGCCGATCATCGGGTTGTCGCTCATCCGCGGGTCGTCGCGCACGTCCGGAACCACCTGCATCTCGCCGGACATCACGACGTGCCTGCTGAACGAGTGCGACAGCGGCATCTCCCGGGCCGCCGCCAGCGGCTCCGGCACGCCCACCTGGCCGGCCAGCACCTGCCGATCCTCGTCGACCAGGCAGACCACACCCATCGGAGCATCGATCAGCTTGTGCACCAGCATCGCGACCCGGTTGAACGCGTCATCCGGAACCGGGCCCGCGGTGATCCGGCGAACCGACCGCAGACGCGGCGGATCAGCGAGCACAGCTGCACCGATCAGGCCCCACTGAAGCACCTTCGCCCCCCGCGGTCTCGACCGTCAGGTTACCGGCGACACGTGTATGCGCACCGTTTCCAAGCTGACCCGATCATCTGTTTCAACCCATCCGAACGGACGATTCACCCCCAGTCACCCCCTCGATCCGCCGTCACCGCAGGTCCCTCCGCCGCGGCCGGGTGCCGGTCGCGGCGCGCATCGGACCGCGGATCGCCACGCTTGCGGTCACGGATCCAGCTCCGGGATACCGCGCGTCGCGAGTGGGCAACAGGCCGGCGCGGGGGAGGCGTCGCGGGATCGCCACGGTGCTTCGAGCGGCCGTACAGAATGGGAGGCCGCGCGTCGGGAGTGGGCAACAGCCCGGCGGTCGCGCTGGGCCCGGCGCGGGGAGGCGCCGTGGGGATCGCCACGGTGCTTCGAGTGGCCGTACCGAATCGACTCAGGCCGCGCGATGGTCGAAGGGCTGGCGGCGGCCCGCGGTCAGGCCCGAACGGATCGTGCCGCGGATCTCCGCCAAGCCGAGCCCGGCCCGCCGGGCGGCGGCAGTCAGCGTCCACCGGACCCGCGCCTCGTCCAGAAGACCGGCTCCGACCAGGCGCCCGAGGGCGAAGGCGGCCCGGTTCAGGGTGTCGTTGCGGGTGCCGCTGGCGGCGTCGGCGACCCGGGTGGCCTCGGCTTCGAGCGCCGCCTCCGCATAACGGTCCGGGTGGGTCAACGGCTGACGGTCGACCGGCTCCGGTGGCGGGCCCGCGATCAGCTCGACCAGGGGCGGAGGGCTGGCCGGCAGGGTCACCGCGGGCCGCTGGATCCAGCGGTAGACGGCGCCGCTCGCGTGCCGGGACGGCGGGGCCAGCACGTAACCGCCGGAGCCGCGCCAATCCAGCCCGGGAAGCAGCCGCACCCGGTTGCCGAAGCCGGTCGGCCGGAACCACAGGTGGCGGCCGCCCGAACCGGTACGCACCTGCGGACCGGGCGGCACGTCGCCGCCGAGCAGATGGCGCAGCCCATGCCAGCCCTCGGCCGAGTCGACGTCGGCCACATCCATCACCACGCCGGTGCGCAGGCCCACATTGGCCCGTGGCCAGAACGTCCACCACAGCCGGATCTGCAGCGGATCGGTCGACGCCTCGGACAGACCGTGCCGCAGGCGGGGATGTTTGCCGGAACGCTCGCATCGGGCTCCTCTGTCGCAGGAACAGGCACCGGTCAGGTCAGGCGTGTGCACCGGCAGGACGGGAACGCCGTGCCGTGCATACGCCAGGGCAGCTGTCAGCGACATTAGAACAACCGTACGACAATTATCGGCCCTCGGGCAGAGTGCGCAGGACATGTGCGATGTGGTGCGAGGTGCTCCACGCGATCCAGCTGGCCGAGCTGCCGGCGCCCCGGGCGGTGCGGGCCCGCTTCGCGATCTCGGCGTCACCCCAGGAGAACCGGGCCCCGATCGACGGCCACTGCGGTGAGGTCACCAGAGTCCGGCACAGGTCGTGGCATCTGTCGTCGCTGCGGCCGCCCCGCCGCGCCCAGCGGTAGATCCACCACTCCTTCTCGGTGGTGTACCGCAGAGTCGGAAGTTGCCGGTGATGCTGAACCCCGCGGCGTCGGACCGGGGACGTGACGCCGTAGTCGGCATAACCCAGGCTCGGGTCGCCGAGTCGCTCCCAGAGCCCCGCGTCGAGCCGGCCCAGCGGCACCGGCCGGTCGGTCGGCAGGTCGTCCAGGTTCGGCGGCATCGCGCCGGAGGCCACGCTCACCGAACGCCACGGCGCGCCCCGGGCCCAGCGCAGCACCCGGCGGGCCCGGTCCTCCACCTCGGCGGCGTGTGCCAGGCAGGCCGTCTCGGCCAGGTCGATCAACAGATCGATCTCGCCGGGATCGAGGGCGGCGGCGCGCAGCAGACGCTCCGTGACGGCGTCCGCCTGGGTCGGACTGCCGGCATCCGCGTGCGGCCGCAGGCGTAGCACGGCGCCCTGCCGGTGCAATCGCGCGGCCCGGCCGTGCTCGGCCAGGCGCAGACTGCTCTCGTGCGGCCGCATCACCGGGACCATGACCAGGCCGACCCCGGTCAGCCGCTCGGCGAGTGGCTCCGGCCCGGCGGCCTGCTCCGGCACCTCGCCGAAGTCGACGGCTAAGGCGCGGACACGTGGTCGTAGCTCGCGGACCAGCGGAAAGACGACGCCGTCCGGCTCCAGCTCCACAATGGGTACGACCCGATCGGCCTCCTCCGCCGACAGGTGTGCCAGGGCGGTGAACTCACCCCGGCGGGGCCGCAGGATCGGGTGATACACCCGGTCGCGCTTCATTCGCCAACGGTACCGTCACGGACGGTATAGATGGGCGAGCATCGATTGATTAGCCTCCCATCCGTCCGGAAATTTCACGGGAACATTCAGGTGCACCGGCTCGGTCGACGGGTGCGCGTCGAGCAACTCGGCTATGCCGGCTCGGGCCACCACCACACACGAGTGCCGGTGCCGTGACGTCAGCACGCAGAGACGCCCCGACTCCAGGTGGAAGGCGGTCGCGTCACGCCGGCCGGAGAGCGGGTGCAGGACCACCGTCAAGTCGTACTCCCGGCCCTGCAACCTGTTTGCCGTGTCCACGGTGACCTCGGCCGCCTCCGCTGGCAACAACGAACGGATCACCGCGACCTGGTCGCGGTGGGCGGCTCCGACGGCGATCCGGTCCGGCGTCAGCCGGCCGGTCCCGGACTCCGAGGACGCGACGCCCTCCCTGGTCAAGGCCCGTGCGGCGAGCGTCGCGCAGGCGGCGGCGGCTTCCGCGTCGGTACGCACGGTGAAGCGCTCGGCCAACTCGTGCAACCCCCACCCGGTCGCGGCCGCGGAATCCAGCACCGCGTCGAACGCGTCCCGCGCGGGCTGCTCGAAGGCGAGTGTGCGATCACCCGGCCCGGTCCCCGAACGGAACCCGGTGAACGGGTAGAACGCCTGCGCGACGACCGGCGCCGCCGACGCGGGCAGGCGCCACGACACCGGCAGGCGATGCACCGGCAGCTCCGGATTGTGCCGCAGCAACACTGCCACCGCGCTCTGCATCGGATCCCAGGACAGGCCGATCCACCGCTCCACCTCCACGGTGGAGAACGGGTCGAGCTGACCCGGATCGCCGACGAACAGGGCGCGGGCGAACCGTGGCGCGACACGCAGAAGAGCATCGGACCGCATCTGATACGCCTCGTCGACGATCGCCCACGGCCAGGTGCCCTCGGTGACCGTGGCCCACTTGGCCGCCGTGCCGATGGTGACCGGTGGTGACCCCAGATCGGCGACCTTTGCCGCCACCCGGCACCCTGGATGCGCCCGGACCCGTGGCGTCGGCTCGTAGTCGACAGCCGACAACCGACCCACCCGTAGCTCCGGTGAGCGGGCCCCGAGACGCTCGATCAGGTCGTCCACCTGCTCGTTGGTCTGCGCGACGATCATCAGTGGCTCGCCGGTGGCGGCCAGCTCCCCGGCCGCCCGCACCACGAGCGTCGACTTGCCGGCGCCGGGTGGGGAGTCGACCACCACCCCGCGGTGATCACCCTCGGTGAGATCGCGCAGGACCGCGGCGATGACTGTCGCGGCCTCCTCGGCCGGGCTGACGAGCGTGTTCGAACCCATTCCGGCACGGTAGCGCCCGCCTCCGACAGAACCGGTAGCCTCCCCGGATCATGGGCGAGGGTGAATGGGAGTGGCCGGCCGCGGAGCTGACCGCGCTGCGTCTGGGGCGGCGGCTCGGCGTACGGGTGCCGGCCTCCCGCCCACATCGGTGGTCGTTCGTGCACATCGTTCCGGAGGCGTCCGGTTTCGTCGTCGCGCACTGGGAGTTCGAAGCCGACCACCTGGAAGGTCACGATCACGATCTGCAAGCGATACTGCTCCGGCAAGCGGCCGCTGCCGATCCGGCTGAACTGCTCGCTGTGCTGCGTGAATGGGACCTGCCGCCGGGCCTCTTCCGGTCGTCGTGGGACACCGTCGGGTCGCACGGAGAGTAGTTATCCACAGGCCTTCCCCAAGGTGCGGGCAATCTCGCTACCGTTCGCCGCGAAGTCATCACGGTGAATGAGGAGGCGGAATGCTGGACGGACGGAACCTCGGTTTCGGCGGCTTCATCGGGCGCGACCCGGGCGAGGGCGGTCGGTTGATCGACGAGTGGCGCGACCCGGGTGAGGTCGGTGATGTCGGTGACCGGGTCGGCCCGGATCGGCCTGATCCGGCGCACCGGCGACTCGACGAGGCCGTTTCCGACCTCTCGGATGCGCGGGAGGGTTGACGCGATGTCCACTCAGGAGCACGTCTACTTTCATTCGGGGCACAGTGCGGCCGAGTTCGCCGCGGAGATCGGGCCGGCGGTCGGTATGACGGTGATTCGCGGCGGGCGCGGTGAGACCTTCCTGTCCCGGCCGCTGCCGGACGGCGGCGCGGTCGGCGGCGAGCTGCGCGCCAACGAGATGGCGGATCCCGGCGAGCCGTCGTTTCTCGACGTGTTCCCGCTGGTCCTCGACCTGGGGATCACTATCGGTGACCGAGGGCGGCAGCTGGCCGAGGCCCGGGCGCTCTTCACTGAATTGGCCGGGGTGTCGTCGGTGCCGGTGGCGCTGGTGCGCGGTTACGACTTCCTGCTCGGCGCCGCGGCCGGGACCAAGCGGCTGGTCTGGTTTCCGGAGAACGTCACTCCGTATGTCGAGGATCGCGAGACGTGGCTGCCATTTCAACCGGCCGCCCATCACTAATTGGCGGCGCGCCAAATAGGGTGGCCGGAATCGATCCGCCGCACTTTTGATGGTTGTCGCAAATCTACCGCAGGCTGGGTTTGAAGTCGGTTGTCGAGGTTAGCCGGAGATGAAAGCCGTGAAGGTTGCCAATCGCCTACAGGCGAAGGTTCCGATAAGTCGGACTTCAGGAGTAGTCGTGCTCTTGGCTCGGAGAGCGTTTACCCGCCCACCTCGGCATCTCCGGCGGTGATCTGACGGGTATCTGACACTTGACGGATGTCCCTTGCGGGTCAGGGGCGCCGAGGAGCACCCTCGGCGGCGTTCACGTGAAAACGGACGCGTGTACTGCAATTCATTTCAGCTCTCTCATCGGGTAGTGGGCTATCTCGATCTTGCTGCAGTGGTCGGACGATTCGCTGGTGGCGAGGTATTTGATCACGCGGTGTGAGCGATTGTTTGCGTGCGCGTCACCACTTGGAAATATCTCCCGTGTTGAATATCGGTTACTGGCGAATAGCGAAACAGGCATGCAAGTTGCGCCTGTGGTCCGCCGCGCAAGTTGCATGTTTGGCGTCTCGCCGACCCGCCGCTCCATCGTTGTGGCCAAGCGCTGATCGACATGTTCGATTTCATTCATGCTCGTTGTTGTGATCTCGTTCTTCCCTCTTCCAGTCGATCAATGAAAGTGCAACTCTTCTAGCCAGCAGTGACGTCGGCATCACGGACGGTGGTGGTGGGGAATGCGTCCAGACGTTCTCGTCGGTCCGAGTGAATGGCTGATCGAGCAGTTCGGCGACAAGGTCGCGGACGAACTATGGACCCGGGTGCCAGAGGCCCTGAGCACGGCGATCGACCGTGAGGTTCACGCTCATCCAGCCATGACCCAGACCATGGAGCGTGTGCTGGCGAATCCTCGATGGCCTCTGCCTTATGAGGAACTGGTCCTCTTTCTGGGGACCTTGCCCGGCGCGGAGATCATCAGCGTGCCGCGTTCGGTCTACCAGTTGGTTCTGATCAATGGTCACGTCGTGGTGCCCTGGTGCTACGGCCAGTCCGCCCGGCTCTCGATGCGCGACGCCGAGGTGGGCCGTTCGTTCGGCCGTCTAGCCCGCGAGTTGCTGCGCCGGTTCGGGCCGCCTTGGCGCCGGTCGCCGGTCGAGGCGCCGTTGCCGCTGGACGCGGTCGACGAGCGGGAGGTGGCCAAGATCTGCGCGGCCATCGCCCGGATCGCGCCGCAGCCGGAGGTCGTCATCGCCGGCTATGCGGGCGCCCCCAACCTGGGTCTGCTCCGAGCCTGCCTCGGCGAAATCAAGTCCACCGACAACGGCACGCTGAGCTGGAGCCACCTCGATGACCTGCCGCTCCCGCCGCCGGTGATCCCACGCCCGCGGCGGATGCAGTTCCCCTGACCGGCCCGCGGCGCACGTGCCGCCCTGAGCATTCCGGCCGGGCAGCCGTCGCCCCGACCATTCCGGCCCGGCAGCCGCCGGACCGACCGACCCGCTCAGCGGAAGGCGGGCCAGCCGCCAGCCCGCCCAACGCGAACCGGACCGGCCATCAGGCCGGTCCGGTTCAACGTGTAGGGCGGGGCGGGCCGCTGGTCGCCGTCGCCCACGGGAGCGTGGGTGGGGCAGCGCGTCTGGTTGCCGTTCCCATGGGAGGGGGCCGGCGCCCGGTTGCCGGGGCGGAATCAGGGGAGTGCGTGCGGACAGCCGCCGTGACCTGGGGGAAGGCGGTGTGGGGCGGGCGAAGGATCACCACGACCCCTTGGGAAGCAGGATCGTTCTCAGAAGAGCCTTCCGCGAAGGTGCACCGTTGGGCCGATGTTGCGGTCTTCCCGCGCCTCGATGGAAACGCCGCAAGGTTCCCGCGGGGTTAGCGGTGACCCTCGACTGGGGTGGGGGCCAGGTAGGCGGTGGAGAACGGTTCGCGGCGGGCCCGCATGTCGGCGTAGGCGGTCACCAGCAGCGGCGTCAGAAGGATGCCGATGACCAGGCCCGCGACGGTGTTGAGGAGGGCCGCCCCGACCGTCGCGGCGGAGCCGCCGATCACGGCCTGGCCGACGGCGCCGATCACCGCCGACACGATGATGCCGGCGAGGTTCAGACCGAACATGGTGGCCACCCGTGAGACGGACGTGCCCAGATCGGCGTGGAAGAGGGTGAAGGCGCGGCCGATGCCGGACCCACGTTCCAGGGTGACGATCACGGGCAGGACCATCAGTGCGGCCGCGACATAGAGGATCGGCAGGAAGCAGGCCAGGAAGGCGCCGGCATAGACGAACCCGGCGAGCAGCCCCCAGCCGATGACCGCGGGCGCCCGGCGGATACCGACCCGGAAGGCGACCGGAATGCTCACCGGCCGTCCGGTGGCGGCCAGCACGACCAGCTGAAGGCTGACCGTCACGGCGACCGCCGAGATCAGGCTTGCGACCACACTCACCCCGACGAGTTGAAGTGCGGCCCGCAGGTATTCGGTCATGTCGGGCAGCGCCCGGCCCGGGACGAGACCGAGGGCGGCGGTCTCCTCGTTGAACCGGAGGGTGGCCGGCAGAACCAGTGCGGTCGTCGGCACGGCGGCGATCAGGTGGACGGTCAGCACCTGCCGCCAGGTCTGCCGGGCGAGGGCGACTCCGCGCCGCCACCAGCCCTCGTAGTCGGGGCTGACCAGCGGGTCGGCCGGTGTCGGGTAGTACGCCGGCGGGAGCGAAGGCGGCTGCCCGGGCCAGTAATGCCCGTTACCGTCCCGCTCCGCCCAACCTTGATTCACGTGCTTCCTCAGGACCGTAGTTGCAAGATCAGCGGCGACACCTTAGCGGTTCCGGAAGCCCCCGCGCCGCCCCGGAACATGGGGCGCTTTCAAGCCCTACACTCCGGAGATGGCCGACCAGCGGGAATCGCCGACCACGATCCGTGAGAGGGCCGTGGCGGTCGCTGATTACCTGCTCGCGGTGCGGGCACAGATGGAGCGGCCGGCCCGGACCGTGCCGTCCGACGCGCATTGGCTGCACTCTCTTCCCCAGCATCCGGACTGCCAGACCGGCCCGGCCGGCGACGACGCCTCGTGGCTACGGGTGGGCCGCCCGGAGATGCCCGGTCCGGCGCCGGTGCCGGCGGCACTGCGGCGTCGGTTGCGCGGTGAGGTGACGGCCGCCGAGGAGCCGCGGCTCGACGAGGCCGGTGACGACTTCGAGACCTGGCGCGACGAGGTGTGGCGACCGTGGTCGCTGGCCACCGCCGCCACCGAGCAGACCCGTGAGCTGCATCGTCGGCTCTTCGACCGGATGCATCAGCTGGACATGGCGGGCGCCACCACCGAGCTGGTCTGGGGGCACGGTGTCCTGGAGACCGTGATCGACGGCACGCGGGTCCGCTATCCGCTGGTGGCGACACCGGTCCTGATCGAGTATGACGCGGACCGCGCCCTGGTCACGGTCTCCCCGGCGGGCTCGTCCCGGCTGCAGACCGAGGCGCTCGCCGGTCTGGACCACAGGCATCTGGCGCAGCTCTCCGCGCTGACCGGCCCGGGTGGCGCGGTCGAGGTCGATCTGTGGGACGACACGGATCGCCGGGAGCTGTTCGAGCGAGCGCTGACCCGTCTGGGTTTCGACCGCGCGGTGGTCGGCGCGACGGACGAGAAGCCGTCGGCCGAGGCGTTCATCCGGGACGTGGCGGTCCTCTTCGCCCGTCCGCGGCAGCGGCAGCTCCGCGGCTTCCTGGAGAACATGCGGAACGGCCTGACCAGCGGGACCGGTGAGGGCCGGGTGGGTGCGCTGGCCGCCGTGGTGGCGCACGAGCCGAGCCGCCTGCTGATGCCCGAGGACACCCCGGAGACCTGGGAGCGGGTGGGGGAGCGGCTGCTCATGCCGCTGCCGACGAACGAGGCACAGGAGTCGATCGCCCGCCGCCTGGCGCATCACCGCAACGTCGCGGTGCAGGGCCCGCCGGGCACCGGCAAGACGCACACGATCCGCAACCTGATCTGTCACCTGATGGCGAACGGCAAGCGGGTCCTGGTGGTGGCGCAGAAGGAGGAGCCACTCCGGGTGCTGCGGGACGGTCTGCCGGAGGAGGTGCAGCCGCTCTGTCTCGCCGTGCTCGGCCGGACCACCGATCAGCTGGTGCAGTTGCAGCTGGCGGCGCGCGAGCTGTCCGACCGGGCGGCGACACTCGACAAACCCGCCGAGGAGCGCCGGGTGAACCGGCTGACCGGCAACCTCGAGGAGGCGGAACGGGAGCTGGCCGCCGCGATGGCGGGGCTGCGACTGATCGCCGAGAGCGAGGCTCAGACGTACCAGATCGGTGGGGTTGCTCTTCTTCCCGCCGAGGTCGGCGGCTGGCTGCGGGAGCGGGCCGTCGCGCACGGTGGCATCCCGGACCCGATCTCGGGTCCGGCGCCGCTGACCATCGAAGAGTTCGCCACGCTGCTGAAACTCGCCGCCCGGCTGTCGCCGGAGGACAGGGCGGCCGCGATGCGGCCACTTCCCGAGATCTCCGACCTTCCGGACACCGAGGCGGCGTCGGCGGCGCGGGAGAAGATGGCTCGGACCGAGGCGAGCCTGTCCCGGTTGGCGGACGAGGGCGTCGACATGGCGGCGGTACGGGCTGAGGGCCGCGCCGGGATGACCGATCTGCTGACCGAGGTGCGGGAGGCCGTGGCGTGGCTGCGGCGGCGCGAGGGCACCTGGACCGACCGGCTGGGCCGGCTGCTCGACGACGCGCACTGGCGCACTCTCTGGAACGACCAGGTGGTCGCCACCGAGAACCTGTTCGCTGAGCTGGCCACCCTCACCAGGGAGGTGTCCGGGCACCGGATCACCATGCCGGAACCGATCCTGGCCGAACCGAAACTGCTGTTCACCAGGCTGACCGAGATCCGTCAGCGGTTCGAGGCCGGCCGCGGCCTGAACCGGCTGCTGCAGCCTGGTCTGTACCGGCTGGCCGACGAGGTGCGAGTGGACGGTGAGCCGCTGCGCACGGTCGCCGACATAGAGGTCGCACAGAAGGCGGTACGCCGTTCGCAGGCCCGTCAACGGCTGGGCGAGGCGTGGTTCGAGTGGGTGCAGCGGCTGGCGATCCCGGAGCCCGAGGGCGGTTGGGGCGATCCGGAGATCTGGGCCGGTGGCCTGCTCTCCGACGCGAAGCAGTCCCTCGACTTCGACCTGAACCGGTGGCCGCCGCTGGCCCGGCGGATCACGGTGCTGATGCCGCAGCGCGAGCTGTCGGTGGACGCGACCCGACTGTCCGGGGTGGCCGAGGTGCTGGAGACCCTGGCCGAGGTGTTCACCATGGAACGGACGGTGGCCCGGGACCGGGCGGTCGCCGATCGGGTGGCCGCCTGGCCGCACCTGGCCGAGGCGTGGAAGACACTGGACGGCTGGGACTCCGCGATCGCCGAGGTGCGACGGCTGGTGCTGTTGCAGCCGGACGTGATGCGGTTCGACGCCGCGTACCGCAGGCTGGCGGTGGCCGCGCCGGAGTGGGCCGCGCAGATCGGTGGCGGGGAGCATCCGGTGGTGTCCGGCCAGGCGTGCCTGGAGGCCTGGGAGTGGCGGCGCGCGCAGACCTGGTTCGACGGTGTGGTCGGTGACGTCGATCCGGCCGTGCTGGCCCGGCGGGTGGAGCGGGCCCGTGACCGGATTCGACGGCTGACCAGCGAACTCGTGGTGGCGTCGGCGTGGCTGGAGGTGTCCCGGGCGCTCGACGACAGGCGTCGGGCGGCGCTCGCCGACTGGACCACGGCACTGCGCAAGATCGGTAAGGGGACCGGGCGGAGCGCGGCGACCTGGCAGGCGCACGCCCAGCGGGCGATGGAGTCGGCGGTCACCGCGGTGCCGGTCTGGGTCATGTCGGTGGACCGGGCGATCGAGCAGTTCGCCGGTGGTGCCCGATTCGACGTGGTGATCGTCGACGAGGCGTCGCAGGCCGACCTGTTCGCGTTGCCGGTGCTGTCGTTGGCCGAGCGGGCCGTGGTGGTCGGCGACGACCAGCAGATCGGCCCGCAGCTCGGGTTCGTCGGCTCGGTCGAGGGCCTGATCAAACGGCACCTGACCGGGGTGCCGTCGGCCGAGCACTTCGACCCGGAGTCGTCGCTCTACGACCACGCGGTCCGCCGGTCGCCGGAGCGGATCCTGCTGACCGAGCACTTCCGCTCGGTTCCGCAGATCATCGAGTTCTCGTCACGTAACTACTACGACGGCAAGATCCGGCCGTTGCGGGCGGACCGACCGGCGCTGCCACCGATCCAGACCGTGCACTGCGCGGAGGGGGTGCGGCAGCCGATCGCGGGGTACGGCGACGTGAACGTGGAGGAGGCCACCGCCCTGGTCGAGCGGGTCACCAAGATCGTCGCGGATCCTCGGTACGACGGGCGCACGCTCGGCGTGATCAGCTTGTTGAGCAGCAGCGGCCAGGCCGGCTACCTGCTGGAGCAGCTGCACGAGGCGATCGGTGAGGACGAGATCCAGGCGCGGCGGCTGCGGGTCGGCGACGCGTACACGTTCCAGGGCGACGAGCGCGACGTGGTGTTGGTGTCGATGGTGGTGTCCGAGAAGGATCCACGGATCGCGGCGTTCACCAAGCGCGACTATCACCGGCGGATCAACGTGGCGGCGTCCCGGGCCCGCGACCAGCTCTGGATCTTCCACTCGGTCCGGCCGGGTGCTCTTCTCGCCGACGATGCCAGGGCGCGACTTCTGTCGTACGCCATCGATCTGCCCTCGGAGGCCGCGGCGGCCGATCCCTCCGCGCACTGCGAGAGCGACTTCGAGCGTGAGGTTTTGAAGTTGCTGGTGGGTCGGGGTTTCCGGCCGATTCCGCAGTTCCGGATCGGCGCCTATCGGATTGATTTCGTGCTGAATGCGCCGGATGGCCGGCGGCTCGCGATCGAGTGCGACGGCGACGCCTATCAGGGGCCGGAGCAGTGGGAGAGCGACATGCGCCGGCAGTCCGTGCTGGAGCGCGTGGGTAACTGTGTGTTCGTGCGGATCCGGGGCAGCGTCTTCGCCCGGGAGCCGGAGGTGGCGATGCGGCCGGTCTGGCAGCGCGTCGGTGAGCTGGAGATCACTCCGGTCTGATGCTCACGCAGAGCGCATCGATGACAGCGCTGGGTGCATGTGGACGGTGGGATCCGGGTAGGGAAATGCGGAAGGTTTCAGAACAGATACTGATTGTGACTGTCTGTCATGGAGTTACCGAGGGTATTTCGACGTAAATGTAAGGGAACGAGGTCATCCATTCGGTTGTTTCGTTACTCTGGATGGGCGATAATTCCCTGCTCCTGGCCTTGCTTGCGGATTCGGTAAAAGTTTGACGCTCGTGTCCACTGTTACTACGGCCCGGTGACAGGTCGTAATAGGTAAGGGGTCCTGGGTGACAGGGGGAGCGGCCGTGTGCAAGGGGGGAGGTGGCGTTATATGACGGTGCCCGAAGAACGGGAGCGTTGGACTCCCGCGCCGCCGCATGCCCTCCCGGAGCCCCGGCAGCCGGCTGACGAACGGCCGGCCTGGTTCACGTACACCGCCGCCGGAGATCAGATCGTCTGGTCGCCGGCCTTCGCCGCGATGGTCGGCCGGGTCCCCGCCGAGAAGGGCAAGACCAGGCAGATACTGGCCCGGCATGTGCACCGCGACGACCATGCCAAGGCGCTCGGCGCGATCACCGAGGCCTGGACCAGCCAGACCGTCGTGCACACCACGGTCCGGCTGATGCGTTCCGACGGCGGCTGGTTCGACGTCGACTGCACCATCGAGCCGATGGCCGGTCCGGAGGGTGCGGTCCGCGGCATCCGGGGCACGGTCCGCGACGTCTCGGCCCGCGAGCGGGCCCGCCGCGAGTCGGCCCGTCTGACCCGGCGCGGTGAGACCGTGCAGGCCTCCCTGGTCGAGCCGGACCCGGCGACCGGACTGTTGATCCGTGCCCGGTTCGCCGACGAGATCGACCGCGCGTTGCGCGGCGCGGGCGGCGCCCTGCTGGTGGTCCGGGTCCAGTCCGGGGACAACGCCGAGGGGGTACGCCCGGACCACAACGCCGAACTGCTGCATCAGGCCGCCCGGCTGGTGGAGGAGAAGGCCCGCCCGGAACACCTGATCGGTCGGGTCGGCCCGAACGAGATAGGTGTCCTGTTCGCGCGGACCACCTGGCGCGCCGCCCGCGAGCAGGCGCGCGACCTGGTCGCCGCGCTCGGCGAGCAGTCGCACTGCTGGGGTGGCCTGGTCCGGTTCGAGCGGGACGCCGAGGCCGGCAGCCACGGCCTGCTGATCGACGCCGAGCAGGCGTGGCGGCAGTCGCGGGAGGCGGAACGGTCGATCACCCTGGTCGCGCACCCGGTGCCGGTCCGCGATCGACAGGGCTCGTACCGCAGCCGGGTCGCCGACGCGCTCGGCACCGACCGGTTCACCCTCTACTCCCAGCCGATCCTGGAACTCCAGACCAACCGGGTGACCCGCCACGAGCTGCTGCTGCGGGTGCTCGACGAGGCCGACGGCCCGCAGTCACCGATCCAGGTGCTGGACACCGCCGAGCGGCTCGACGCGATCTTCGACATCGACCTGTGGGTGGTCGAGCGGGCCATGCGCCTGGCCGCCGAGCAGCCCGGTCTCTGCCTCCAGGTGAACCTCTCCGGCCGCTCGGTCGGCGATCCGCGGCTCACCAACGAGGTGGAGAAGCTGCTGGAGCGCTACCGGGTCGACCCGCCGCAGCTGACCTTCGAGATCACCGAGACGGCGCTGATCGGCAACCTGAGCGAGGCCCGCCGGTTCGCCGACCGGGTGCGTGACCTCGGCTGCGGGCTGGCGCTCGACGACTTCGGCTCCGGGTACGCGTCGTTCCGGTACCTGCGGCTCTTCCCGATCGACCTGGTCAAGATCGACGGGGAGTATGTGGTGGACCTCGTCGACAATCCACAGGACCAGGTTCTGGTACGGGCACTCGTGCAGGTCTGCCAGGCGTACGGCATCCACACCGTCGCCGAGTTCGTGCAGGACGAGGCCACCCTGCGGATGCTGCGTGAGCTCGGTGTCGACTACGTCCAGGGCTATCTGATCGGCCGGCCGTCCCCGGTCGTCCCGGGCGGGTTGCGCGAACTCTGACCTGGGTAACGAGCAGTGCCATGGAGCACTTCACGATCGCCACCGTCGCTGAGCAGAGCCCCGACTTCCGCCGCGTGCTCTGGACCGGAAAGCACACCCAGCTCGTCATCATGACCGTCCCGCCGGGCGGCGAGATCGGCGAGGAGGTCCACGAGGTGGACCAGATCCTGACCTTCGTGAGCGGTGTCGGCAAGGCCGTGATCAGCGGCGAGACCCGCAAGGTCGCCCAGGGCGACCTGGTGGTGGTGCCGGCCGGCCGCAAGCACAACTTCCTCAACGAGGGGCCGAATCCGCTGGTCCTCTACACCGTCTACGGCCCGCCGGAGCACGCCGACGGTGCGGTGCACAAGACGAAGGAGGAGGCCGACGCTCTCGAAGAGGCCGGCAAGGACGAACCGCCCACCGAGTGAGTGATTAGGTCACGACGCCGGAACCGGCCGAGGCCCCCCAGCCAGCCGGTTCCGGCGCCGTGTTCAGGGGTTAAAGTCCCCGGACAGCCTACCTGCCCAGGTTCACGGAAGTCGATCGAATCGAAGGCCCATCCGTGACGCCTTGGCTGGATCTCACCTGTCCGGTCACTACCGTAACCGTCGATCGCCACTAACCTGCCAGGATGGATGACCCGCGCTGGTTGACCGACGAGCAGCAGCACGCCTGGCGGCAGGTGGTCGAAGTGCTCGTCCGGGTCCCCGCCGCGCTGGAGGCTCAACTGCAGCGTGACGCCGGGCTGACCCACATGGGCTACCTGGTGCTGATGACCCTCTCCGAGCGCCCGGATCGCCGGCTGGCCATGAGCAGGCTGGCCAAACGGGCCAGCGCCTCACTCTCCCGGCTCTCCCACGTGGTGGCCCGTCTGGAGGAGAAGGGCTGGGTGCGCCGCGAACGGGACGCCGAGGACGGCAGGGTCCAGATCGCCGTGCTCACCGACGCCGGTTGGGTGAAAGTCACCGAGTCGGCGCCCGGCCACGCCGAGGCGGTCCAGCAGCTGATCTTCGACCGGCTGACCACCGCGCAGGTCAGGCAGCTGACCAAGCTCGCCGAGTCACTGCTGGAGACCCCGCTGGAGGTGCGATCCCGTCCCGTTTCCCGGTGAGATCTGCAAGGCTGTCCTGATCGGACCACCGACCGGTGAAGGATGTGCGGGAATGAGTCAGCGGGTGCGGGGCGTGATCGCCCGGGAGAAGGGCAAACCGGTCGAGGTGACCACCATCGTGGTCCCTGACCCAGGACCGGGCGAGGCGGTCGTCAAAGTGCAGGCCTGCGGGGTCTGTCACACCGACCTGCACTATCGCGAGGGCGGGATCAACGACGAGTTCCCGTTCCTGCTCGGCCACGAGGCGGCCGGGGTGGTCGAGTCGGTCGGCGCCGGGGTCACCGATGTGGCTCCCGGCGACTTCGTGGTACTCAACTGGCGTGCCGTCTGCGGCAACTGTCGTGCCTGCAACAAGGGCAAGCCGTGGTACTGCTTCGCCACCCACAACGCCAAGCAGCGAATGACCCTGGAGGACGGCACCGAGCTGTCCCCGGCCCTCGGCGTCGGCGCGTTCGTGGAGAAGACGCTGGTGCACGCCGGCCAGTGCACGAAGGTCGACCCGTCGGCCCGGGCGGCCGCGGTCGGCCTGCTCGGCTGCGGCGTGATGGCCGGCATCGGCGCGTCGATCAACACCGGCGGGGTGACCCGCGGTGACTCGGTCGCGGTGATCGGCTGCGGTGGTGTCGGCGACGGCGCGGTGGCTGGCGCCGCCCTGGCCGGCGCGACCACGATCATCGCGATCGACACCGACGACCGGAAACTGGAGTGGGCCCGCGGGTTCGGGGCGACCCACACGATCAACGCGCGCGAGGCCGACGTGGTCGAGGCGGTCAAGGCGCTCACCGGCGGCAACGGCGCCGACGTGGTGGTCGAGGCGGTCGGCCGCCCGGAGACGTACCGGCAGGCCTTCTACGCCCGTGACCTGGCCGGCACGGTGGTGCTGGTCGGCGTGCCGACCCCGGAGATGACCATCGAGCTGCCGCTGCTCGACGTCTTCGGCCGCGGTGGGGCGCTCAAGTCCAGCTGGTACGGCGACTGCCTGCCGAGCCGGGACTTCCCGCTCCTCGTCGAGCTCTACAAGCAGGGCCGGCTCGACCTGGACGCGTTCGTCACCGAGGAGATCGCGCTGGACGAGGTGGAGCAGGCGTTCGGCAAGATGCACACCGGTGACGTGCTGCGCTCGGTGGTGATCTTCTAGGACCTGGCGTAGGCCGGTGCCGACCGGTCGGCCAGCAGATCCAGACAGAGGGCGGCGGTCCAGCCGAAAGCGGGTGAGCCGAGGCCACCGCCGTCCTCCGGGTGGAAGTACTCGTAGTGCCCGTTGCGGTGCACCAGCCGGACCAGGGCCTGCCGGAGCTCCTCCGCCTCGCGGTGCCGGCCGTGCACCAGCAGACCCCGGCGCAGCAACCAGTTCACGTTGACCCAGATCGGGCCGCGCCAGTAGCGGCGATCGTCGAAAGCCGGACCGGTCCGGTCGTAGCTCGGCGCCGGCAGCCCGAACCGGGGTGACCCGGCCTCGTCGGCCAGCGCGGCGGCCCGGTCCCGGTCGAGGTCCGGGAGCATCAGTGGGAACAGACCGCTCACGCTCCGGGCCGGTGTCCGACGCCCCGACCGTACATCCAGGGCGTGAAAGAATCCGGTCTCCGGATCCCACAGCCGATCGGTGATGGCGGCGGTGATGCCCCGCGCGTGCTCCCGGTGCCGGCGGGCCTCGACCGGCCGGCCCAGCACCCCGGCGATCTGCGCCAGAGCCAGCTCGGCCGTCGCCAGCAGGGAGTTGAAACCGGGGCACTCCACGACGAACGGGTGCCGACCGATCAGGTCGGTGTCCGAGTAACCGCCGTCCCGGTAGTTCTCCACCAGGCCCAGGTAGCGGGCGTAGTCGGTGTCGGTGGGCCGGTGGGTGACGTCCGAGACGTCCAGGTCACGCCGGTGGTAGGTGTCCAGCAGGGTCAGGTCGGCCGGTACCGAGGCGAGCGCGTCGTCCCAGGCCGGACTGTTGTCCAGGCCCGACTCCCACGGGTGCACGATCGAGGCCAGGCCACCACCGCCCGCATCCCGCCGGTCGCCGAGGAACTCCTGCTGCGCCACCAGACGCGGATAGAGTCGGCCCAGCTCGATGCGGGCCTGCTGGACGGCGTCGGCGCCGTGCGCGGCGGCGTGCCGGTAGACCTCCCAGGCGGCGAGTGCGTGCATCGGCGGCTGGACCAGGCCGGTGCTGCCCCGCGCGGGCCGGCCGTTGTAGGCGGGCACGTTCCAGAACCGCGGACCGGGGAAGTAGGCGTCCTCGCCGACCTCCGGGTCGAAGACGATGTGCGGCACCCGGCCGTCCGGCCACTGCGCCTCGAACAGGCTCCGCAGCTCACGCCACGCCCGCGCCGGGTTCACGTAGGCCAGGCCGATCGCCGCGAACGCGCTGTCCCAGCTCCACTGGTGCGGATAGAGCGTCCGTGACGGAACCGTGTAGTGGCCGGTCCAGTTCGCGTCGAGGACCCCGGCGGCCGAGCGCCACAGCTCGGCGCACATGTCCGGGACGACTGGCGCGGTCGGGGACGAGACGGGATGCATGCCGGCTACACGCCTTTCCACTGGGCCGCCCGGTTCATCGGCCGGCGGGTGGCCGGCTCCAGGAAAACGGGCGCCCGCATTCTGGCGTCGCCGGTTCAGGGCACGCCGACCGGGGTGGCTGTTTTCGTCACACCTCGATGGTGCGCCACAGGCGGCTGGCCCGGCCCGGCAGATAGGGGGAATCAAGCCGTTTCGCGACTATTCCCGACAGCCCCTGCGCGCGGGCGGTCTCGCACGCGAACTCGCCGCCACCGGAGAAGAACGGAGGCGTCTGCCAGTGCGGGCCGGCCAGTGCCAGACCCTCCAGCAGCTCGCGACGCTCGGCGTACCGGACCAGCTCCATCGTGGTGTGACCCTCCAGCCAGAGCAGGTCGTACACCAGGAACTGCACAGGCGTCCGCTCGGCCGCGCGTTTCGCCGCGGCGGCGTCCTTCGGCGCCTCGCGGCGGGCCAGCAGATCCGGATCCGGACGGGGGCCGGCGAAGGCGACGATCTCACCGTCCAGCACCGCCTCGACCGGCGCCAGCGCCGGCCCGATCGGCCGGATCTCCGGAAACCACCTGGTCAAATCGGTTCCGGCGGCGTCGGTGAGACGCAGTCTTCCACCCGAGATGTACGCGAGGACGCGGCGCCCGCCCCAGGCCATCTCGTACCCCCAGTCGGCGTCATCGGGCGGCAGCCCTGCATACCGGGTCGTCAGCATCGGCGCCACCACGTCCGGCATCGGCTCCCAGCCCGGCTCGGACGGATCCATCCGCCGGACCATCCAGTCCGGTCCGTCGGTCTGGAAGAACACGTACCGCCCGTTGGTGCGCTCGCCGCGGAAAGTCACGCCGATCTCGTCGTCGCGCCACTTGTCGGCCTCGTAGACACCCCGGTCGAAGATGGTCATCCGGCCGCCGCCGTACTCGCCGGCCGGGATCTCGCCGGCGAACCCGAGGTATTCCAGCGGGTGGTCCTCGGTGTGTTTGGCGAGGTGGTTGCGGGCCTGGTCGCGGGGGAGGCCGCGCGGCACGGCGAACGAGACGAGCACGCCGTCGCGTTCCAGTCGGACGTCCCAGTGCAGGCTGCGAGCGTGATGTTGCTGGATGACGAATCGCCGTCCCCCACCCGGTCTCGGTGCGGCCTCCGGCACCGGCTCCGGGGTGCGCCGGGCATCGCGCTTGCGCCGGTATTCATCGAGGCGGTCGGTCATGTCCTCGATTGTCGGCGCGGTGCGGTCCGCCGTCGCGTCGAGAGTCAGCCGAAAGTGTCGTACCCCGATGGTTTGCTGTCGGCATGAACCGCTCGCCGCGTTCCCGGAACCTCTTCTACGCCCGCCGCCGGGCCGTTGCTCTCGCCCGTGCGGGCCGTGCGTTCGCCGTCGTCACGGCCGACTCATCCGTTCCGCCACAGGAGACTGTCCTCACGGGTTGCACAACCTAAGATCGCGCCCAAATCGGACCGGTGCCTGATCGCGGGTGTTCCCCCGCGATGGTTGCGGGGGGTAGTGTTCTGGCTCCCACGCGTATCCATCGACAAGAAAGCGTTGGTGTGATGAGCTTGCGCATCCTCGTGGTGGGCGCCGGCATCGCCGGCCTGGCTGCGGCCCGGGGGCTGCGTGTCGCCGGCTTCCGGCCCGAGGTGGTGGAGGCGCTGCCCGCCTCCGTGGTGCCCGGGGCCGGCATCCATCTTCCCGGCAACGCGTCCCGCGCCTTGCGGCTGCTCGGCCTCGACGTTCCGCTGCGCCCGCTCGGTGATCTGATCTTCCGGCAGGTCTTCCTCGACACCCGCGGCCGCGATCTGTTCGAAATGGACGTCGCCGGGCTGTGGGCCGGGGTCGGCGAGTCCCGTGCCCTGTCCCGGGCCGACCTCCAGCAGGTCCTGCTCACCGGGGTGGGTGGCGAGGTGCGCTTCGAGACCGAGGTGCGCGACGTCCAGATCGTCGACGGCGCCGCCAAGGTGGAGTTCGGCACCGGCGCGGTGACCGAGTATGACCTGGTCGTCGGGGCCGACGGCCGCCGTTCCCTGATCCGCGACAAGGTCGGTCTGGGCGGCCCGGCCACCCCGACCGGGCAGATCGTCTATCGCTCGGTCGTCACCGGCGGCCCGCCGCTCACCGACTGGACCGCGCTGCTCGGCCGTCGCTCGGCCTTCGTCGCCATGCCGATGGGCGGCCGCCGGCTGTATTGCTACGCCGACGAGACCGCGCCCGACACGCCCAACCCGGAGGATCCGGCCGAGCGCCTGCGTGAGCTCTTCGGCTCCTGGGGAGGCCCGGTCTCCGCGATCCTCGACAAGATCGAGAAGGTGCAGGTCGCGCGGACCGACGAGGTGGTTCTGCCGTCCTGGTCGAAAGGCCCGGTCGTGCTGGTCGGCGACGCGGCGCATGCCACCGCGCCGACCCTCGCCCAGGGGGCCGCGATGTCCTTCGAGGACGGTTGGGTGCTGGGTCAGGAGTTGCGGTCGGCCGACGGCGACATCCCGGCTGCGCTCCGGGCGTATGAGGATCGTCGGCGTCCGCGATGTTCCGAGGTTCGTGAGCGGACCCGCGAGCGAGACCGTGCCCGCGACGTCCCACCGTCCCTGCGCGACCCGATGCTGCGCCGTCGTGGCGCCCGCATCTTCACCGATCACTATCGGGCGCTGGTGTCGCCGGTCTGACGTTTGGTCACCCCGCGAAGGCCGAACGACCACGGGGGACTATTCTGCCACCGAGGTACGCCCGATCATCGGGGAAACCCGAGAGGGACGAACGAGACAACGGAGGCAATTCGTGACGACCGTTGCGCCGTCGCCGATCGCGACCCGACCATACCCGGTGCGGCGGCAGGTCAAGGGTTCGGCGTTTGCTCGGATCCTGCGCACGACGGACGCGAAGCAGATCGGGATCATGTACATGATCACGGCCTTCGTGTTCTTCCTGCTGGGTGGCCTGATGGCCCTCCTGATGCGCGCCGAGCTGGCCCGGCCGGGCATGCAGCTGCTCTCGCCCGAGCAGTTCAACCAGCTGTTCACCATGCACGGCACGATCATGCTGCTGTTCTTCGCGACGCCCATCGTGTTCGCGTTCGGCAACTACGTGGTGCCGATCCAGATCGGCGCGCCCGACGTGTCGTTCCCGCGGCTCAACGCGTTCGCCTACTGGCTCTACCTGTTCGGTGGTCTGATCACCATCGGCGGGTTCCTGACCCCTGGTGGCGCGGCCGACTTCGGCTGGTTCGCCTACACCCCGCTGAGCAACAGCCTGCACTCGCCGGGCGTCGGCGGGAACATGTGGGTGGTCGGCCTGGCGATCTCCGGTCTCGGCACGATCCTCGGCTCGGTCAACCTGATCACCACGATCCTGACCCTGCGGGCCCCGGGCATGACCATGTTCCGGATGCCGATCATGACGTGGAACATGCTGGTCACCGCTCTGCTCGCGGTGATGGTGTTCCCGTTCCTGGCGGCCGCGCTCTTCGCGCTCGCCGCCGACCGTGTCCTCGGCGCCCACGTCTTCGACGTGGAGACCGGCGGCCCGATGCTGTGGCAGCACCTCTTCTGGTTCTTCGGTCACCCCGAGGTGTACATCATCGCGCTGCCGTTCTTCGGCATCATCACCGAGGTCATCCCGGTCTTCAGCCGCAAGCCGGTCTTCGGCTACAAGGGCCTGGTCGCCGCGACCCTGCTGATCGGCGCGCTGTCCATGTCGGTGTGGGCGCACCACATGTTCGCCACCGGCCAGGTGCTGCTGCCGTTCTTCAGCTTCCTGAGCTTCCTGATCGCGGTTCCGACCGGCATGAAGTTCTTCGTCTGGATCGGCACCATGTGGCGCGGCCAGATCAGTTTCGAGTCGCCGATGCTCTTCGCGGTCGGCTTCCTGGTGACGTTCCTCTTCGGTGGTCTCTCCGGCGTCCTGCTCGCCTCGCCGCCGATCGACTTCCACGTCTCCGACTCGTACTTCGTGATCGCCCACTTCCACTACGTGCTCTTCGGCACGATCGTGTTCGCGGTGTTCGCCGGCATCTACTTCTGGTTCCCGAAGATGTTCGGCCGGATGCTCGACGAGCGCCTGGCGAAGATCCACTTCTGGCTCACCATGATCGGCTTCCACGGCACGTTCCTGGTGCAGCACTGGCTCGGCACCAAGGGCATGCCCCGGCGGTACGCCGACTATCTGCCGGCCGACGGGTTCACCTTCCTGAACACGTTCTCCACGATCGGCGCGTTCATCCTCGGCCTGTCGACCCTGCCGTTCATCTACAACGTGTGGAAGTCGTACAAGGTCGGCGTGCTCGTGACCGCCGACGACCCGTGGGGTCACGGCAACTCGCTCGAGTGGGCGACCACCAGCCCGCCCCCGCTCCGTAACTTCGACCGGATGCCGCGGATCCGTTCCGAGCGGCCCGCCTTCGACCTGAAGTTCCCGGAGTTGGCGGCCGGTCACTCGCTCGCCGGCCCGCCGGAGGGTGGCGCACGGCCGCTCACCGCGGAGTCCGACGGCGGCGCGACCTACCAGGAAGACGTGGCCACTGACCGCGATCGCTGATCGCATGTAGTCGCCGTGGATCGGCCCGCACTCACATCGAGTGCGGGCCGATTCCGTTTCCCGCCGCTTCCCCGCTTGTCGCCGCCGCCCGTTCTCCGCACCGCCCGGTCCCTCCGCTGTCGCATCTCGCCGCGGCCCGTTTCGCGTTGTCGCCGTATCTCGCCTTCTCCTCGTCCTCGCCTTCTCGCCGGGCCTGCGTTGCTCGTCACATCGGGCGCTTGAGCTGCAGGTCGCGGCTCGAACTGGTTGGCGTTGTGTCATACCCCCACGGCAGGATGGGCGGCGGAGGTCAGGATCCACCATGTCGCTTACGCCTTACCGCGAAACACTCGCGCTGCCGAAGATCACGTCGGTTCTCATCGTCGCCACCCTCGCCCGCATCCCGATCGCGGCGGCCGCGGTGGTGCTCACCCTGCACGTCGTCGAAGGGCTTCACCTGACGTATGGGGCGGCCGGCCTGGTCGGAGCGGCCGCCACGATCGGCGGCTCGATCGGCGCGCCGGTGATGGGCCGACTCATCGACCGTTGGGGGCTGCGGCCGGTGCTCGTCCTGACCACCGTGGCCGAGGTCGTCTACTGGTTGGTGGCGCAGGCTTTGCCGTATTGGGCTCTGCTGCCGGTCGCCGCGGTCGGCGGGTTCCTGGCGCTGCCCGCGTTCTCGGTGGCCCGGCAGGCGATCGCCGCGCTCACTCCCGAGTCGCATCGGCTGCCCGCGTTCGCACTCGACTCGATGACCACCGAGTTGTCCTTCATGGCCGGTCCGGCCCTCGGCGTCCTGATCGTCACCACCGCCGGTTCCCGCTTCGCGATGGTCACCCTGGCCGTCGGCATCCTGTTCGCCGGCGTCGGCCTGTGGCTGCTCGACCCACCGGTCCGGGCCGCCCACGAGGCACCCGTCTCCGGCGAGCGGGTGCCTCGGAGCAGCTGGCTGAAGCCTCGTTTCATCGCCATTCTCGCCGTCACGATGGCGGCCACGCTGGTCCTGTCCGGCACCGACGTGGCGGTCGTCGCCGTCCTGCGCGAGACCGGCCAGACCGAGTGGGCGGGCCTGGTCCTGTCCCTGTGGGCGCTGTTCTCCCTGATCGGCGGTTTCGTCTACGGCATGATCCGTCGCGGCCTGCCGATGCTGCTGCTCTTCGCCCCGATGGCGCTTCTCACCATCCCGGTCGGCCTGGGCGGCGACCACTGGGCCCTGCTGGCCCTGCTGCTGATCCCGGCCGGTTCGCTGTGCGCCCCCACCATCACCGCCAGCACCGACGCCATCAGCCGTCTCATCCCGGCCGGAGCCCGAGGCGAGGCCATGGGCTTGCACAATTCCGCCCTCACCGTCGGCGTGGCCTGCGGGGCCCCGTTGGCGGGCCTCGCCATCGACCAGTGGGGCCCGGCGTGGGGGTTCGTGGCGGTGGGCGCGGTCGGTGTGGTGGTCGCCCTCCTCGTTCTGCCGACAGAGATCCGCCATCGTCGCGACACCCCACCCGTTGTCGCCCCAGACCCGGCCTTCCACCCGGCTGCCGTCCCAGACCCGGCCCTCCATCTGGACGCCGTCCCAGACCCGGCCCTCCAGCCCACCGTCACCTCAGAGCCCACCGCAGACCCGGCTCCCGCGCAGACTGCCGCCGCGCCTTCTGCTGTCGCTGTCCCGGCCGCCGTGGCTCCGGCCGGCGCTGCCCCGGCCTCCACCGGCAACGCTCAAGCTGCTGGTTCGGCTGCGGCTGGTTCTTTGTCTTCGGCTGCTGGTTCGGCTGCGGCAGGCTCTTTGTCTTCCGGCGCCGATCCAGCTCCTGGCTCCGGCCCGACCACTGCCCCGGCTCGCAGCCTCCAGCCTGGCGGTTGAGGAAGTTCGATTCCCGGGTCGGCGGGTGGTGCGGGTCCTGGTCTGCGGGGGCCTGGCGGTTGGTGCGGGTTCGGTCGTCGGTCGGTGGGTGGTGCGGTTTCCTGCCTCAAGCCGGTTCCCGCGTGGGCCGGGCTCTTCGCTCGACTGGGCCGCATCGCTGAAAGTTGCCGACGATTCACTAAGGGTGTTCGGGTGTGGCTCCCGGTTGGGTCTGCTTCCGGATCGGTTTCCGGCCCGCATCGGTGCTCCACTCCGGTCGGATCGAGTAGGGAGCTTCCGAATCAGGGTCTGGCCGGTTCGCCGGTGCGAGCCGCGATAGGTCCTTCCGAAACCCGGCACCGACGAGTCGTGGGGCGAGCGGCACGGCATGGCTGCTTCCGGTCGTCAGGCGACCGTCCGGCAGTGCGGCGGCCGCGGGGCGGCATGGCCGCTTTCGGGCCCGTTTTGGGGTGCTTCCCGCGCTGCTGGGGTGGACTATGCGGTGCTTGGCGGACGATGCGGTGCTTGGGCGGACGATGCGGTGCTTGGGCGGACTATGCGGCGCTTGGGCTGCGGCTGTGTTGATGCTGAGCTCTCGGATGCTCATGGGCGGGTCGTCGGCCTTGTCGACGGCGCCTGAAAAACCTGAACCCTTTCTGGACCCGAGCGCCGAAAGGGGGTCAGTTTTCGGGCATCCCTCACAGGCCTGCCGTCGCTCGGCGACGGGGCACTCGATCGGTGATCATTGTGCGCTGGTGCCGGGTCACCTCCAGTGCCAGCAGCGCCGACCCGGCCGCCACCGTGGTCGATGTGCGCCCAGCGTCGGGAGCGTTGCGGCCAGTGAGTTCTGTGAGATGTGGAAGCCACCTGATTCGGTGCCGTCCAGGGATGCGTCGGCGAGGGTTCAGGGGGCGGTCAGCCGCAGCAGGACCGGACCCTCACCCGACCCGTATTTGGCCGTGTAAAGCGTCGTGATCCGCTCCAGGGTCTCCGGGGTGGCGGTGGCCAGGACCCACCGTGTGTTGCCGTCACCGGGGGTGCTCACCCGATGGTCCGGGTGGAAGGCGTGTGGCAGGGCCGCCGGGTTGACGTTCACCCAGTGTTCGCCGTCGTGGATGACGTAGCGGAGTTCGTATTCGGCGGTCTCATCGGGGACGGTGATCCGCAGCCGCATCCGGTAGTGGTCGGCGATGTTCTGCAGGCCGACTCCGTTCCAGCGGTTCTGGAAGGCTTCCAGGGCCAGTTCGCCAAGGTCGCCGCGGACCCGGACCTCACGCTGAGAGCTTTCGCTGACTCTCCGATCCCGGAAGATGCCGTACGACAGCCAGTCGTCGACGCGGTAGAAGGCGTGTGCCGGCCCGGTGGCGCTGATCCGCACCTGAAAGCCGGAGTGGTGTCGCGCCGGTAGGGAGGCGATGAAGCGGTCGAGTCGTTGGATGTTCTGCCGGATCGCGGCTATGGCGTCGGTCGGGGCCACCTGGCGGGCGCGTTCGGCGGCGTCGGCGGAGGACGGATCGGTCAGCATGATCCGGAAGCGGACCCCGCGGTCGAGGGCACCCCGGACTGTTTCGGCGAACCGTGCCTCGTGCGGGCCCTCCAGCAGTCCGGTCCAATGTTTCCACAGGTCGACGCGGTCGTTGGCGGTCTCGATGCGCCCGATGACATCCCGGTAGTCGAGCCGGTTGCGCCGTCGGACGGCATTGCGGCTGAGGTAGAGCACCAACGGCTGGAGGACGAGCACGGCGAGTGTGAGGTCGATCAGGTTGGCGCCGATGCTGATCCGCAGTTCGTCGGCGAAGCCCGTAGTGTGCCGGACCGGGTAGAGCAGCGCGAACGCGGTCACGAGCAGGAGTGCGCCGATCGCCGCGTACAGATAGGACAGCCGGTATCTGCTGTCCGACAAGCGACCCCGTCGCGCCATCGGCCCATGATATCGACGTCGGCTGATTAAAACAGGTCAGCCGCGACTGAAGGTTCCGCCAGAAAGTCGGTCTCGGTCCGGGCCGAGGCGACCGCGGCGGCGTTGAGCGGCGGCACGCACGAGACACTGCCGGGCGGCGGCGCGAAGATCTGATCCACATCGGACGCCGAGGTGTCGTCCCGGAAGCGGCGGGGGTGCGGTCGGAAGAAGGGTCAGGCGGGCCGGTGGGTGAGTGGCGCATCCGGTGCGCCGCTGAGGCACCAGTCCCGGATCGAGGGCCACGACCCGTACCCGGCCTCCATGTCGAGGTGCGCGGCGCCGCCCAGAACCGTGGCCGGAATGCCGAGCGGCACCCCGTAGTCGGCCGCGGCCCCGGCCGGACAGTACGGATCGTTGTCCGAGCAGACCAGCCGCGTGTGCCTGGCCGCGGCGCCGAGTTGCTCACCCGTGACGTGCGGCGCCCGGAAGGCGGCGATCTCCGGGATCCCGGCGGTGATCTCCGGCCCGGGTGGGGCGACCAGCAGCACCCGGTCGACAGGCGTCGTCACCAGCCCGGATGCGGCCGCGTGCAGCCAGAGCAGGCAGCCGAGGCTGTGGCCGACCACCGTGCGTTCCCCGTCGGGCATCGCGGCCAGGTGGGTACGCAGAACGGCCAGCCAGTCGGCGAGGACGGGCTGATCGGGCTCCGGAAGCTGCGGATAGATCACCTGATGACCGGCGGAGGCGAGCTCACCGGCGAGCCAGTGGTGCCAGTGGCCGGGCGGCCGGCGATTCTGCCAGCCATGCAGCAGCAGAAAGCTCATGGGGTGTCGAACTCCAGGTACATGACGTGGAGCCCGACCCGCCCGTGGACCGGGTGCCGGAAGGACCGCGGGACGGTGCCGATCACCTCGAAGCCCTCACGACGGTACAGCTCGACGGCGCTGGTGTTGCTCTCCACGACCGCGTTGAACTGCATGCCCGCATAACCCGCCCGCCGAGCCCAGTCGACCGCGAACCGGCACAGCGCCGTGCCCACGCCGCGCCCGCGTGACCCGGCCGCCACCATGAAGCTGGCGGTGGAGACGTGCGAACCCGGGCCGGGCCGGTTGGTGCCCATCTTGGCGGTGCCGGCGATCAGCCCGTCCACCAGGGCGACGACGGTCAGCCCGGGTGGCTGCTCGACCCACACCGCGCGGCCCACCGATTCGGGCATCGCCGGGTCGAAGGGGAACGTCTCCTCGGCCTTGATCACGTCCTGGACGATGGTCCACACGGTCGGCCAGTCCGGCTCGGTGAACGGCCGGATCTCAGGCGTCAACGACGGGGCTCCCGGTCGTCTCGATCGCGGCGGCGTGGAACTGCTCGATCGCGGCGTCGGTGGTGGCACGGGCCACGCCGGCGGTCAGTTCCAGCAGCACGGTGGTGGCGAAGCCCTCCTTGGCCGCGTCGAGCGCGGTCGCCCGTACACAATGATCGGTGGCGATGCCGACCACCTCGACCTCGGTGACTCCCTTGCCGCGCAGCCACCCGGCGAGGGTTTCGCCCTTGTCCGTCGCACCCTCGAAGCCGGAGTAGGCGGCCTGGTGCGCACCCTTGTGGAAGATCGCCTCGATGCGCCCGGTGGTCAGCTCGGGGTGGAAGTCGGAGCCGGTGGAACCGGCGACGCAGTGGGCCGGCCAGGTGTCGACGAAGTCGGGATGCTCGCTGAAGTGGGCGCCCGGGTGGACGTGGTAGTCCTTGGTGGCGACCACGTGGTCCCAGCGGGCGCCGGCCTTGTCGAGGACCAGCGAGATCCCCTTGGCGACGGCCGCGCCGCCGGCGACCGGCAGTGAGCCGCCCTCGCAGAAGTCGTTCTGCACGTCCACGATGATCAGTGCGCGTGACATGAGGCCCCCTAGGCGGTGGGAACGATGACGACCGGAATCGCCGGGTCACCCGCGGAGAGCTTGAGGCCCTCCCACGGGATGGAGATCAGGTTCTGCCGGAGGTGGTCGCGTGACTCGGCCAGGCTCGGCATGTCGAGCACCTCGCCCCCGGCGATGTAGGTGCGCTGCAGCAGCCGGTCGTTGGACTGGTGGTCGGGCACGCCCTGCGAGTAGATGATCTCCTCGGTGGCGGTGCCGGTGGGCTTGTGCCGGCGGATCGCGGTCTTGCGGCCGCCGACCGTCGCCTTGTTCTCCGAACGCTTGACCACCGGGCGCCCGTCGACCTCGACCAGCTTGTAGACCAGGCTGGCGGTCGGCGCGCCGGAGCCGGTGACCACCGCGGTGCCGGCGCCGTAGATGTCGACCGGCTCGGCGGCGAGGGTGGCGATCGAGTACTCGTCCATGTCCCCGGAGACGATGATCTTCGTTTCGCTGGCGCCGAGCGAGTCGAGCAGCTCACGCGACTGCTGGGCGAGAACGGACAGGTCACCCGAGTCGATCCGGACGGCCCGCAGGTCCGGCCCGGCGACCGCGATCGCGTTACGGATGCCCTGGCTGATGTCGTACGTGTCGACGAGCAGCGTGGTGCTCTTACCGAGCGCCGCCACCTGGGACGCGAACGCGGCCGGCTCGTCGTCGTGCAGCAGCGTGAACGCGTGCGCCGAGGTGCCGGTGGTGGGGATGCCGTAGGCGCGGCCGGCCGCGAGGTTCGAGGTGGAGGCGAACCCGGCCAGGTAGGCGGCCCGGGCGGCGGCGACCGCGGCGTGCTCGTGGGTGCGCCGGGAGCCCATCTCGATGATCGGGCGCCCGCGTGCGGCGGTCACCATCCGGGCTGCGGCGGCCGCGATCGCGCAGTCGTGGTTGAGCACCGACAGGATCAGCGTCTCCAGCACCACGCACTCGGCGAATTTGCCGGAAACGGTCAGGATCGGCGAGCCGGGGAAGAACAGCTCGCCCTCGCCGTACCCCTCGATCTCGCCGCTGAAGCGGTAGTCGGCGAGCCACTTCGCGGCGGTCTCGTCGACGATCCCGGCGGAGCGCAGGAACTCGATCTCGCCCGGCTCGAACCGGAAGTCGCGGATCAGCTCGATCAGCCGCCCGGTGCCGGCCACCACGCCGTAGCGCCGCCCGGTCGGCAGCCGCCGGGCGAAGACCTCGAAGACGCAGTTGCGATCGGCGGTGCCGTCTCGCAGCGCGGCGCTGACCATGGTCAGCTCGTACTGATCGGTCATCAGGGCCGGCGCGATCGTCTCCACGGTCATACCCTATTGCGCCCGCGGCTCCGTTGTCCGCCGCGGGGCGCGACCAGGACGACGGCGGGGCGCGACGCGGCCGCTGACCAGCGGTTGGATGGCTGGTTCACCAGTTCGCCGGATCCGGTGGCACCATGGTGGGCATGGCGTTGCCTCAGGTTGCTCCCGTGGAGACGCCGGAGATCGAGGAAGTACCGGCCGAGGACCGGCCGTGGGTGACCATCGTCTGGGACGACCCGGTCAACCTCATGTCGTATGTGACCTGGGTCTTCCAGAAGCTCTTCGGCTACAGCAAGGAAAAGGCCGAGAGGCTGATGATGGACGTGCACACGAAAGGGAAGGCGGTGGTCTCCATCGGCGCGCGCGAGCGCATGGAGATGGACGCCAACCAACTGCACGGATACGGTCTCTGGGCCACGGTCGACAGGGGTTGACCGCAGGCCGGCCGGATAGACGAATCGGCGATCGGGTGGGGTAAAGCACATGTTCCGACGCAACGGTAGCCACTGTGTTGCCACGTTCGCGCACGACGAGGTGCGAGTCCTGCGCAAGGTGGCCGCTGAGGTGGTCGGCCTGCTGACCGACGGGATGGACCACACCGATCCGGTCGTCTCCCGGCTCTTTCCGGACATCTACCCCGATCGTCCGGAGGATTCGCAGGAGTTCCGGCTCTACACCGAGGGCGATCTGAAGACCAGCAAGATCGACCAGGCGGGCGCGATCCTCGCCGCGCTTCCGGACGAGGGCGAGGGTGAGGTACGGCTGGACGGCGAGGCCGCCGAGGCCTGGCTCCGAGCGATCAACGACGCCCGCCTGGCCATGGGCACCCGTCTGGAGATCCACGCGGACACCGATCTCGGTGACGAGTTGGACCAGGCGGTGCTCGACGATCCGGGGTCGAGCCGGGTCTTCCAGCTGTCGGTGTACGCGTATCTGGGCTACCTACAGGAGTCACTGCTGAACGCGCTACCCGACATTCAATGATTGCGGGTGTGTGCACCGCCACCGGTCAGGTGGCCGATTGCTTCGGTAATGTGAACGCCGTGCTGACCATCGACCGTGCGATCGTCGACGCGATCGTCGCCCACGCCCGCCGGGACCACCCGGACGAGGCCTGTGGCGTCGTCGCGGGCCCGATCGGCAGTGACGTGCCCGCCCGGCACATCCCGATGGACAACGCTGCGCGCTCGATGACGTTCTACGAGTTCGACTCGATGGAGCATCTGCGGGTCTGGCGCGAGATGGACGATCTCGACGAGGAGCCGGTGGTCATCTACCACTCGCACACCGCGACCGAGGCGTATCCGTCACGGACGGACATCTCGTTCGCCGGTGAGCCCGGCGCGCACTACCTCCTGGTCTCGACCCGCGAGCCGGACTCCGAGGAGATTCGGTCGTTCCGTATCGTGGACGGTGTGGTGACCGAAGAAGAGGTCAACATCGTGGATGCGACGGTGAAGGCGTGATTTCCGCAGCAGTGCAGTCGTTCATGTTCGGGCAGAGCCCGGCGTCGGTCTTCTACGAGTGTCGCCGCCGCTGAGGCGTGCGACCCGACCAGACCGACCCTTTTCGCCCTTTCAAGTCGACTCCTCTAGGAGAAATTCAGCCATGGCCATCGAAGTTCGCGTTCCCACCATCCTCCGCAGCTACACCGGCGGCGCCAAGATCGTCGAGGGCGCCGGTGACACCCTCACCGAGCTGATCGACGACCTGGACGCCAAGCACAGCGGCCTCAAGGGCCGTCTGATCACCCCCGAGGGCGGCCTGCACCGGTTCGTCAACATCTACGTCAACGACGAGGACGTCCGCTTCCTCGGCGCGCTCGACGCCAAGGTCAAGGACGGCGACTCGATCACCATCCTCCCGGCGGTCGCCGGCGGCGCGCTCGGGTTCGCTGCGGCCGCGGCGCTGCTCGGCGGTCTTTAAGTCTGATGGCTCGTTACGAGAGCCTGCTGGACGCGTGCGGGGGCACGCCGCTCGTCGGCCTGCCCCGGCTCTCCCCGGCGGTGCCCGAGGGGGCGCCGCCGGTGCGGCTCTGGGCCAAGCTGGAGGACCGCAACCCGACCGGCAGCATCAAGGACCGTGCCGCGCTCTTCATGGTGCGCGAGGCCGAGGAGTCCGGGCATCTGCGGCCCGGTGACACGATCCTCGAGCCGACCAGCGGCAACACCGGCATCGCGCTGGCCATGGTGGCCAAGCTGCGGGGCTACCGGCTGGTCTGCGTGATGCCGGAGAACGTGTCGGCCGAGCGGACCCAGCTCCTCCGGATGTACGGGGCGGAGATCATCTTCTCGCCGGCAGCCGGTGGGTCGAACCAGGCCGTAGCCACCGCCAAGCAGATCGCCGCCGAGCACCCGGACTGGAAGATGCTGTTCCAGTACGGCAACCCGGCGAACGCCCGCGCGCACTATGAGACCACCGGTCCCGAGCTGCTGCACGACCTGCCCACGATCACGCATTTCGTGGCCGGGCTGGGCACCACCGGCACGCTGATGGGCACCGGGCGGTTCCTGCGGGAGAAGGTCGACGGCATCCAGATCATCGCCGCCGAGCCACGGTATGGCGAGCTGGTCTACGGGCTGCGCAACATCGACGAGGGTTACGTGCCGGAGCTGTACGACGCCTCGGTGCTGACCCGGCGGTTCTCGGTCGGCACACGGGACGCGGTTCTGCGTACCCGCCAATTGATCGAAGTCGAAGGCATCTTCGCGGGCTTCTCGACCGGAGCGGTGCTGCACGCCGCCCTGGCGGTGGCGCACGAGGCGGTCAAGGCCGGCAACCGGGCCGACGTGGCCTTCGTGGTGCCCGACGCCGGCTGGAAATATCTGTCGACGGGCGCCTACGGCGGCACTCTGAATGAGGCGGAAGAGGCCCTCGAAGGCCAGCTCTGGGCCTAGTACGTCACCGCGATGTACAGGTTGGCGGCCATCGGCAGGGCCGCGGCCAGCAGCAGCATCCAGGGCAGGGCGCGCTGGTGGATGGCGAGGAACGCGGCCACCACCAGCGCCACGCTCAGCAGGGTGAGCAGAGCGAGCGCGGGCAGGTACCAGATCGGCGCCCCGCTGAAGACGGCCACCACCGCGTAGAGGCCCACCGCGACACCGCACAGACCGAGTCCCGCGCTGTAGATCGCGACCGCCAGCATCCGTGCGGCGCCGGGCGGCGGATCGTCGGGTGCCGGAAAGCGGAAGATCACCGGCTCCTCGGGTACGAGCCGGTGCGGGATGTCCGCGGGCGTCACGGCCCGCGTCGTGGGGACCTGCTCGAGCGCGGTCACGCCGCCTCCATCCGATGATCTTCAGGGCACTCACCCTGAGCAACGCGAATGGATCACCGGACGTGACGGTGCAAACGTGATGAGCCTGGTCATCACGGCTGTGATGTGCGTTGTCGATTTAGCGACAAATCGATCAGTTGTTAACGTCGAGCGCTGGTCGCGGCGTACGCTTCGCTCCGTGATTGACTGGTCAGACAAGTCCGGCTCGGCCAGCTTCCGGCCGGGCATCGGCCGGTCCGGTGGGGCAACCCGGTGTGAACCTGAGGGATCCGGATGCGACTAACCGTTCTCGGTTGTGCCGGCAGTTTCCCCGGCCCCGAGTCGGCGTGTTCGGCCTACCTGGTGGAAGCCGAAGGGTTCCGGCTCCTGATCGACTTCGGTTCCGGGTCGCTCTCCGCCCTCCAGCGATACTCGGACATGCGTGGCGTCGACGCCATCCTCCTCACCCATCTGCACTGCGACCACATGCTCGACGCGTGCACCTACGTCGTGGTGCGGCGCTACGACCCGGCCGGTCCGCTGCCGGCCCTGCCGGTCTACGCCCCGCTGGGCGCGGCCGAGCGGATCGCCGCCGCCTACAGCACCGAGGGCGAGCCGGTCGACGACGTCTACACCTTCTATGGCCTGCAGCCCGGCACGTTCCCGATCGGGCCGCTCCAGGTCACCGTGGACCGGGTCAACCACCCCGTCGAGACGTACGGTGTGCGCATCGAGCACCAGGGCCGGGTGCTGGCCTACTCGTCGGACACCGCACCCTGTGAGGCGCTGCTCCGACTGGCCGCCGGCGCCGATCTGTTCCTCTGTGAGGCGAGTTACCAGGACGGCGTGGTCAACCCGCCGGACCTGCACCTGACCGGGGGAGAGGCGGGCGAGGCGGCGACGAAGGCCGATGTCGGCAAGCTGCTGCTGACCCATCTCGTTCCGGCTTGGGCCAGTGAGGCATCTATTGTGGAGGCGGCTACCGCCGCCTATGCGGGACCGGTCGAAGTCGTCCGTCCCGGCGCCAGATACGATCTCTGAGCCGGAGCGGGGGGTAAGGGACCGGCTGTCGTGACCTTGGAGTTGTTGCATGCGCATTGTTCGCCTGGCCAACTTCGTCACGGTTCATACCGGTGGCCTGCGGACCGCGCTGCGTCAACTCGGCCGTGGTTATCAGGATGCCGGCCACGAGGCCGTCCTCGTCGTTCCCGGTCGCCGCTATTCGGACAAGATGACCCGCCAGGGCCGTGTCATCACGCTGCCCAGTGCCCCCCTGCCACGGACCGGTGGCTACCGCGTGCTCGCCGGCCGGCGCGAGCTGGTCAAGCTGCTGGACAGTCTGGAGCCGGACCGGATCGAGGTCTCCGACCGCACCACGCTGCGCTGGACCGGTGGCTGGGCCCGGCAGCGCGGGGTGCGGTCGATGATGGTGTCCCACGAGAGCCTGGCCGGCCTGCTCGGCGTCTGGGGCATGCCGAAACGTGACGCTCTCGCCGACCGGTTCAACAGGCGTACCGCCGAGGCGTTCGACACGATCGTATGCACCACGGCGTTCGCCGCCGAGGAGTTCCGCCGGATCGGTGTGCCCAACCTGATCGAGGTGCCGCTCGGCGTCGACCTCGACCTGTTCCATCCGGGCCGGATGGATGTCTCGGTCCGCGCCCGCTACGCCCGGCCCGACGAGCTGTTGATGGTCTATTGCAGCCGGCTGTCCGCGGCCAAACGCCCCGAGCTCGCGGTGGACACGGTGGCGTCGCTGCGCAACGGCAAGGTGCCGGCGGTGCTGGTGATGGCCGGTGACGGCACCCGACGGACCGCGCTGGCCTATCGTGCCGCCCGGCTCCCGGTCCGGTTCGCCGGGCACATCTCCGAGCGTGCCGACGTCGCGGCGCTGCTGGCCAGCGCCGACGTGGTGCTGTCGCCGGGCCCGATCGAGACGTTCGGCCTGGCCGCGCTGGAGTCGCTGGCCTGCGGGACACCCGTGGTGGTCAACGAGCAGAGCGCCCTGCCCGAGGTGGTCGGTGACGCCGGTGTGGCCGTGCCGGGCACCGCCGAGGCCTTCGCCGACGCGGTCAGCCGGATCATGGAGCGGCCCCGGGTCGAGCGCCGGGCCGCCGCGCGCGCCCGGGCCGAGCAGTATGGATGGCCGAAATCGGTCGAGGGCTTCCTGCAGGCCCACGAGGCCAACCCGGCTCCGGTGGCCGGTCTGATCCGGCCGGCCGCGCCGTTCAACGGCCTGCCGTCGCCCCGCCGGTTCGGTGTCGCCGGGCGGGAATCCGGGGCGGACGAAGCGGGCGCCGCACGCTACGCATAAGGTACGTAGCATGGCGCGACCCGACGGCCGGACGGCCGATCAGCTGCGACCGGTGACGCTGACCCGGCGCTGGAGTATGCACCCCGAAGGTTCGGTGCTGGTGGAGTTCGGCAACACTCGGGTGCTGTGCACCGCGAGTGTCACCGAGGGGGTGCCCCGCTGGCGTAAGGGTTCCGGGCTCGGCTGGCTCACCGCGGAGTATGCGATGTTGCCCCGGGCCACGGACACCCGCGGCGACCGGGAGAGTGTGAAGGGCAAGGTCGGTGGGCGTACTCAGGAGATCTCCCGCCTGATCGGCCGGAGCCTGCGAGCCTGCATCGACCTGAAGGCGCTCGGGGAGAACTCGATCGTGCTCGACTGTGACGTGCTCCAGGCCGACGGCGGTACCCGTACGGCCGCGATCACCGGCGCCTATGTGGCGCTGCATGACGCGGTCACCTGGCTGGCCGACCGCAAGTCGTTGGCCGGCAAGATCGAGAAGGTGCTGCACACCTCGATCCAGGCGGTCAGTGTCGGCATGCACGACGGCCAGGCCCGCCTCGACCTGGATTACCAGGAGGACGTCTCGGCCGAGGTCGACCTCAACGTTGTGTGCACCGGCGCGGGCGACTTCGTCGAGGTGCAGGGCACGGGGGAGAACGGCGTGTTCCGCCGGGCCCAGCTGGACGCGATGCTCGACCTCGGCGTGCAGGGCTGCGCCGAGCTGGCGATCCTGCAGCAGAAAGCGCTGGCCGCGTGAGCGCACGGCTTTTGCTTGCCACAGGTAACAAGAAGAAGCTGGTCGAACTGCAGCGCATCCTGGACGCCGCTCTCGGCGTCGCCCAGATCGAGCTGGTCGGGCTCGGTGACTTCCCGGGCTACCCGGACGTGCCCGAGACCGGCCTCACCTTCGGGGAGAACGCGCTGATCAAAGCCCGTGAGGGCGCGAAGCGTACCGGTCTGGCCACGGTCGCCGACGACTCCGGCATCGCCGTCAACGCGCTGAACGGGATGCCCGGCGTGTTCAGCGCCCGCTGGTCCGGCACCACCGGCGACGACAAGGACGCCGCCAACCTCGACCTGGTGCTGGCGCAGATCTCCGATGTGGCCGACGAGCATCGGGGCGGGGCGTTCGTCTGCGCCGCGGCGCTGGTCCTGCCGAACGGGCGCGAGCACCTGGTGGAGGGCCGCCAGACCGGCCGGCTGTTGCGCAGCCGGCGCGGCGAGGGTGGTTTCGGTTACGACCCGATCTTCGTCGGAGACGGCCAAGAGCGTACGAATGCCGAGCTCAGCCCCGCGGAGAAAGACGCCATCAGCCACCGTGGCAAGGCGTTCCGCGAGCTGGCGAAGGTGATCGCCAAGGAACTGCCCCGCTAGTCCCGCACCATCTCGAGGAGGCGGTCGAGGACGTGCTCGTCACGTCCGAGGCCGTCGTGGGCGTACTCGTTGGTCACCCACGGCCGCACGTTGCCGATGTGGGCCGCGGTGGCCAGCGACATGTCCCGGTCCACATACATGTCGTCGAAGTAGACCGCGGCCGCCACCGGCACCTCGTTGGCGGCCAGTCGGTCGAGGTCGTAGAGCGGCGTCCAGTCCGACTTCGCGGCCAGCCGGTCAGCCGCCGCAGCCAGCGGGATCAGGGCCGGGTCCTCCTCGAACAGCCACGGGTAGATCATCTCCCCGGTGAACCGGACCG
Organism: Actinoplanes sichuanensis; assembly: GCF_033097365.1. Classification (NCBI taxonomy): domain Bacteria; kingdom Bacillati; phylum Actinomycetota; class Actinomycetes; order Micromonosporales; family Micromonosporaceae; genus Actinoplanes; species Actinoplanes sichuanensis. The sequence goes on along the minus strand of NZ_AP028461.1, from coordinate 8,477,319 downwards.
GGCCGCCGGCATCCAGGTCGAAGGCCGGGAACTCGGCACGGACCCGCTGCGCCGCCCACCCGGTCGCCGCGCCCTGCCCGTAGATCGCCTCGTGCACCACCGCGAACAGCGGGTTCTCGGCGAAGGAGATCGCCGCGTCCACCCGGCGTAGGAAGAGCTCCGACACCTGGTCACCGGCGAACGCCTCTTCCAGCAGGTGGTGCAGCAGGTCGAAACGGGCGTTCGAGCCCAGGTGGATGCCGATCGTCTGGAATCGGCGCGGCGTCAGCCGGTCGCCACCGGGCAGCCGGGCGTCCTGCTCGCGCAGCGCGTCGACGACCCGCCCGGCGATCGCCTCGTCCTCCGGGTACCGCTTGAAGAACCGCTCGTTGTGCGCCAGCACCCGCGGGTAGGCGGCCCGATAGACGTCCTCCGCCGTCGCCGTCAGCCCCGGCAGGCCACCCGTGATGATCACCTCACGGAGCCCGTGTGGCGCGAAACTGAGATACGTCACCGCGCAGAACCCGCCGAAACTCTGCCCCAGCACACTCCACGGACGGTCACCGGCCAGATGGGCGCGCAACAGTTCGGCGTCGGCCACGATGCTGTCCGCCCGGAAATGCGCCAGATATCCGGCCTGGTCCTCGATCCCGGCCAGCGTCTGCCTGGTCAGCGGTGTGCTGCGCCCGGTGCCCCGCTGGTCGAGCAACACCACCCGATAGTCCCGCGCCGCCCGACGCAACCAGACCGGCAGATCCCGCGGCGCCCGGCTCCCCGGCCCACCCTGCAGATACACCAGAAACGGCCGGCCTTCGGCCGTCACCCCGGGCTCCCTCACCTCCCGCGCGAAGATCTCGATCCGCGGTCCGTCCGGATCCGCATGATTCAGTGGTACGGCCAGAGTGTGCCCGACGAAGACGAGCCCGGAGTGACGATGAATCATCCTCCGAGCCTCCCGTATCGACGGTGACCATCGGAACCCCGGTGGGCACCGGCTCGCACCGGGAAGCCGAGCGGGCGCCGGCTTGACCTTGCCCTTGGGGTAGGGCACAGCATCGTCGGTATCGGCCGGGTGGCCGGTACGAGGACACGGGGGTGGGAGACACGGTGCGTGAGCTGCTGACGATCGGCGTGTTCGCCCGGGCGGCCCGGCTGTCGCCGAAGGCACTGCGGCTCTATGACGAGCTGGGCCTGCTGCGGCCGGCCGAGGTCGACGACGGCTCGGGCTATCGGCTCTACGCGCCGGAGCAGCTCGACCAGGCTCGCCTGATCGCCTGGCTGCGCCGGCTCGGCATGCCGCTGGAGCGGATCCGACAGATCTGCGAGTCACCCGCTCCCGAGCAGGCGGTGCAGATCGGCGCCTACTGGGATCAGGTGCTCGCCGAGACCGCCGAGCGGGGCCGGCTCGCCACCTTCCTCGTCGACTATCTCTCCGGGAGGGGCAGCGCGATGGGCACACTGGGGATCCGTTACGCGGCGAGGTCCGAGACCGGCCTGGTGCGTGACAGCAACGAGGACACCGCCTACGCGGGCCCTCGCCTGATGGCCGTGGCCGACGGCATGCGCGGTCCCGGCGGCGACCGGGCGAGCGCCGCCGCGGTCGATGCGCTGAGGGCGCTGGAGACGGTGACGGTCCCGGCCGGCGACCTGCTCGGCTCGCTGGCCGAGGCGGTGCGGGTGGCGTCCCGGTCGGTCGGCGAGATCGACGGCGAGGCCGCCACGACGCTGACCGCCCTCTACTGGTCCGGCTCACAACTGGCACTCGCGCACATCGGTGACACCCGGGCCTACCGCCTGCGTGACGGTGAGCTGAGCCTGATCACCGTCGACCACACATATGTCCGGTCGCTGGTGGCCGAGGGCCGCCTGACCGAGGCCGAGGCCGCAGTCCATCCACAGCGGTCGTTGCTGGTCAAAGCCCTCACCGGGGCGGGCGACGAAACCCCCGACCTGTCCCTGCACGAGGCCGCCGCCGGCGACCGCTACCTGCTCTGCTCCGACGGCCTGGCCACGACGGTCCCGGAGCCGGAGTTGCGTTCCGTCCTGGCCGCCGCGGGCGATCCGCACCAGGTTCTCGACGAGTTGTTCACCCGTGCCTACCGGGCCGGCGCCCACGACAACGTCGCCGCGGTGGTCGCCGACGTGGTCGCCGCGTGAGGGCGGCCCTCGCCGACCGCCGCCCACTCGCCGTTCCCGCGTTCCGCCGCTGGTGGGTGGCGTCCCTGGTGACCGCGGTCGGCGGCTCGTTCAGCGTGGTCGCCGTCCCGGCCCAGCTGTATGCGACGACAGGTTCGTCCGCGGCGCTCGGCGGCTCCGCGGTGCTGTCGTTCGCCGGCCTGGTGATCGGGGCGCTGACCGCCGGCACCCTGGCCGACCGTTGGGACCGGCGGCTGGTCCTGCTGGCGGCGCAGGCGGGCCTCGCCGCCACCTATGCGGGTCTGTGGGCGCTGGCGTTCCTCGACGGTCCACTGGCGGTCCTGCTAGCGCTGGTGACCTGCCAGGGCTTGACCTTCGCGGCGATCGCCACCACCGCCGGCGCGGTCCTGCCCCGGCTGCTGCCCGCGGAGCTGCTGGCCGCCGCCAACAGCCTGAACTCCCTGGTCCGTTATGGCGGCTGGATCCTCGGCCCGATGCTGGGCGGCCTGCTCATCCCGGTGGCCGGCCTGAGCACCCTCTACCTCTGCGACGCCGTCACTCTGCTGGCCGTCCTCTGGGCCGTCGCCCGATTGCCCTCGATGCCCCCACCAGCGCTATCGCCTCGGGCGGGCTCGGCAGCACAGCCACCCGAGGACGGCCCGGCGGCGCGGACGTCTGAAGCGTGTGTGACCGCAGGACCGTCCGGGAGTGGCCCGGCGGCGCGGACGTCTGAAGCGTGTGTGACCGCAGGACCGTCCGGGACTGGTTCGGGGCGGGCTGGTCGCGGTCTCCGTGACGGGCTGCGTCACCTTCGGACCAGCCGGTTGCTGATGGCCGTTCTGGCGGTGGACCTGGCCGCGATGGTTCTCGGCATGCCCGTGGTGCTCTTTCCGGAGTTGGCCGCGCACACCTACGGTGACCCGCCCGGTGGCGGTCCGGTGCTCGGCCTGTTCTACGCCGCCTACCCGGCGGGCGTGATCTTGTCCGGGCTCTTCTCCGGCACGTTCACCCGGGTCCGCCGTCCCGGCCGGACGATGGCCGCCGCCGCGGTCGCCTGGGGTGCCACCGTCGTCGCCCTGGGCCTGACGACTCACCTCTGGGTGGCACTGGCCGCTCTGGTGCTCGGTGGTGCGGTCAATTTCGTGCTCAGCACCCATCGCAACGCGATCACCCAGGCGCACACCGACGATGCGCTGCGCGGCCGGGTTCAGGGTCTGCTCACCGTGGTCCTGACCGGCGGCCCGCAGCTGGCGAACCTGCTGCACGGGGCCGCCGGTGCCGTCGCCGGCCCGCGTCCGGCGATCATCGCGGGCGGTCTGCTCACGATGATCGCCGTGGTCGCCACCGTCCGCGCGGCGCCGGAGCTGAGCGCGGTGCGGCAGTCAGCGGAGGGGGCCGATCGCCGCCTCGATCGACGTCCGCAGCGCCGGGCCGGCGACGACCGCGCGGGCCTGCTCCAGGACCGGGGCCAGGAACAGGTCCGGGCCGGGCTCGCCGGCGAAGGGGCCGACCGCGGCCAGGGCGGCCCGCCCGGCCGCCGACGGGGTCAGCGGGGCTCGTAGTTGCAGGCCACGGACAGCGGAGAGCAGTTCGACAGCGAGGAGGCTGGTGAGGTTGTCCAGGACGATGCGCAGCTTCTTCGCGGCGGCCCAGCCCATCGACACGTGGTCCTCCTGCATGCCGCTGGTCGGCAACGAGTCGACCGACGCCGGGGAGGCGTGCCGGCGGTTCTCGGCGACGATCCCGGCCGCGGTGTACTGGGCGATCATCAGCCCCGAGTTCACGCCGGCGTCCGGGGACAGGAAGGGCGGCAGCTCCCGGGACCGGGTGACGTCGAGGAGCCGGTCGACCCGGCGTTCGGCGATGGCCCCCACCTCGGCGGCCGCGATGGCCAGGAAATCGGCGGCGAAACCGAGCGGCGCCCCGTGGAAGTTACCGGTCGACTCGACCCGTCCGTCGGGCAGCACGACCGGGTTGTCCACCACCGACACGAGCTCCCGGCCGCTGGTCGTGATGACGAAGTCGAGGGTGTCCCGGGCGGCTCCGGCGACCTGCGGCGCGCATCGCATGGAGTATGCGTCCTGCACGGCGTGCGCCAGGTCGTCCCGGTGCGAGTCCATGATCGCCGAGCCCTGCAGCAGCCGGTGGATGTTCGCGGCCGATGCGGCCTGCCCCGGATGCGGCCGGATGTCGTGCAGTTCGGGGAGGAACGGCCGGTCCGATCCGAGCATCGCCTCGATGGCCAGGGCTGCTGTCACATCGGCCATGGTGAACAGGTGGCGGGCGTCGGCGATCGCCAGCAGCAGCATGCCGAGCATGCCGTCGGTGCCGTTGATCAGCGCCAGGCCCTCCTTGGCGGCCAGGTCGAGCGGGTGCAGACCGGCGCCACGCAGCGCCTCGGCGCCGGCGACACGGGAGCCGTCCTTGCCGAGCACCCAGCCTTCGCCGAGCAGTACCAGAGCGCAGTGGGCGAGTGGTGCCAGGTCGCCTGACGCACCGAGCGACCCGTGTTCCGGCACCCACGGTGTGATGTCGTGGTTGAGCAGGTCGACGAGACCCTGGGCGAGGACCGGCCGGACCCCGGATCGGCCGAGCGCCAGCGACCGTACCCGCAGCAGGATCATGGCCCGGACCACCTCGCGGGGCATCGGCGCGCCGATGCCGGCGGCGTGCGAGCGGATCAGCGCGTGCTGCAGCTCGGCCCGGCGGGCCGGTTCGATGGGGGTGCTGGCGAGAGCACCGAACCCGGTGGAGACGCCGTACACGGGACGGCCGGAGGCCTCGATGCCGTCGACGATGGCCCGGCTTGCGGCCATGGCCTCGACGGCTTCGGGAGAGATCTCGACGCGGACACCGCCGGCGGCACCGGCGAGGTGGGCAGCGGAGGCATCGGCGGCGCCGGAGCGGGCGACGGCGACGACGTCGGCCGCGGAGACACCAGTGGATTGGACGGTGACGATCATTGCGGCACTCCGTTGTGCAGGACGGTACGGATCAGGGGGACACCGGGCCGGTAGGCCAGGTGCAGATGCGACGGCGCGTCGAGAACGATCAGGTCGGCGCGGGCGCCGACCGTGATCCGGCCGATGTCGTCGCGGCGGAGCGCGTGCGCCCCGCCGGCGGTCGCCGCCCACACCGCTTCGGCCGGGGTCATCCGCATTTCGCGGACGGCGAGGGCGATGCAGAACGGCATCGAGGAGGTGTACGACGAACCCGGGTTGCAGTCGGTGGCCAGCGCAACGGTGATTCCGGCGTCGAGGAGCCGCCGCGCGTCCGGGTACGGCGAGCGGGTGGAGAACTCGGCCCCCGGCAGCAGCGTGGCCACCGTGGTCGAGTGCCCACCGTCGGCGCACATGCAGTCGATCGCGGTGGAGGCGAGCGCGTCCACATCGGCGTCGTCGAGGTGGGTGCAGTGGTCGACGCTCGCCGCGCCCATCTCGACGGCCAGCCGCACGCCGGGGCCGGGGCCGAGCTGGTTGCCGTGCACCCGCAGCCCCAGTCCGGCGGCCTGCCCGGCGGCGAGGATGGTGCGGGACTGATCCTCGTCGAAGGCGCCGCGTTCGCAGAAGACGTCGATCCACTTGGCGTGGGGGCGGGCGGCGGCCAGCATCGGGCCGGTGACCATCCCGACGTACTTCCACGGGTCGTCGACGTATTCAGCCGGCACCACGTGTGCGCCGAGGAAAGTGGTCTCGCTGGTCAGTTCGGAGGCGATCCGCAGCGAGCGGGCCTCGTCGTCGACGTTCAGGCCGTACCCGCTCTTGATCTCGACGGTGGTGGTGCCCTGCCGCCGCATCTCGGTGACCAGGCGGGTGACGTTCCGACGCAGCACGGAGTCGGATGCCTCACGGGTCGCGCCGACGGTGGTGCGGATGCCGCCGCCGGTGTAGGGCTCCCCGGCCATCCGGGCCGCGAACTCGGCCGCCCGATCACCGGCGAAGGCGAGATGGGCGTGGCTGTCGACGAAACCGGGCAGTACCGCGGCGCCGGCCACGTCGAGGATGTCGTCGGCGGCCGGCGCGCGACCGGCCGGGCCGACCCAGGCGATCCGATCGTTCTCGGTCACCACCGCCATGTCCCGGGCCAGCCCGAGACGGCGGTCACTGTTGGTGACCAGCTCACCGATGTTGGTGACGAGCAGGCTCATGAGAGGACCTTCGCGAACTCGCGGGGGACGTCGACCAGGGTGTGTGTGCCGTCCGCGACGATCCGCCGGCCACCGGAGATCACGTGCGTGACGTCGGCGGCGGTCGCGGCCAGGATCGCCTGGTCCGGTCGGGCGCCCGCGGTCCGTACCGTGGAAAGGGAGATCGCCACCAGATCGGCCCGCATGCCGGTCGCGATGACGCCCGCGTCGTCCCAGCCGAGGGCCGCATGAGCGGCCGCCGCCGTCACCAGCGACGCGGCCGGGAAATGGCCGCGGGTCTCACTGGCCAGCCGCTCGTTCATCTCCAGCGCGCGGAGCTCCTCGAACGGGTCGATCACCGCGTGACTGTCGCTGCCCAGGCTGAGCGGCACCCCCGCGTCGGCGAGCCGCCGGGCCGGGCCGATGCCGTCGGCCAGATCACGTTCGGTGGTGGGGCAGAAACAGACGCCGGTGCCACTGTCGCCCAGCAGCTTGACGTCACCGTCGGTGAGGTGGGTGGCGTGCACGGCGGTGGTGCCGGGCCCCAGGACACCGTGCCGATCGAGCAGCTCGGCGGGGGTGCAGCCGTGCACGGCCCGGCACTGCTCGTTCTCGGCCCGCTGCTCGGAGAGGTGCACATGCAACGGAGCATGCCCGGCCATCTCGGCCAGTTGATCGGCCGGCACCGCCCGTACCGAATGGATCGCCGCACCGATGACCGCGTGCGGGGACGGACTCAGCGCGCCCACCCGTTCGGCCCAGCGGGAGGCGTCGCCGTCGCCGAACCGTTCCTGAACGCCCTGCAGGGGCGTCCCGTCCACACCACCGGTGAGATAGAGCGTGTCGAGCAGGGTGATCCGGATGCCCGCTTCGTCGGCGGCCTGGATCAACGCCGCGCCCATCGCGTTCGGGTCGGCGTACCGGACTCCGCCCGGCGCGTGGTGCAGGTAGTGGAACTCGCCGACACAGGTGATCCCGGCCAACGCCATCTCGGCGTAGACGGCCCGCGCCAGCGCCAGATAGCCGTCCGGGTCGAGCGCCGCGGCGACCGCGTACATCTGCTCCCGCCACGTCCAGAAACTGCCCCGGCCGCTGTGCGTGCGACCGCGCAGCGCCCGGTGGAAGGCGTGCGAATGGGCGTTCGCGAGGCCGGGCAGCACCAGGCCGGGCAGCGGCTCGCCGACGGCCGGCGACCCGGGCGTGACCGCGGTGAACCGGCCGTTCTCGATCTCGATCCGCACGTCCTCGGCCACACCGTCGCCGACCCACGCGTACCGCGCGTGGAAGACCGACCTCATGACAGGTCCTCCAGCACCCGGGCCAGGGCTTCGACACCGGCTTCGCAGTCGGCGTCGGAGGCGTGCTCGGCCGGGGAGTGCGAGACGCCGGTCGGGTTGCGGACGAACAGCATCGCGGTCGGCACGTGCGCGGACAGCACCCCGGCGTCGTGCCCGGCGCCGGTCGGCAGGATCGGCGCGTCGTCGAGCAGGGCGCTCAGCCGGGCGGCCAGCGTCGTGTCGAAGGACACCTCCGCGGTCACCGACTCGGGAGTCACCGACAGCGTGGTGCCGTCCCGGCCGGCCCGTTCGGTCGCGGTCTTCAGCACGGTGTCGACGAGGTGGTCGAGGGTCGCGGTGTCGGCGGCGCGGGCGTCGAGCCAGCCACGGACCAGCGACGGGATGGCGTTGGTGGCGTTCGGTTCGACCTGCACCCGGCCGACGGTGGCGTGCGCCCCGGACAGCCGGGCCTCCTCGTTGGCCGCCAGCACGGTGTGCGCAAAGGTCAGCATCGGGTCGTGCCGATCGGTCATCCGGGTGGTCCCGGCATGATCACCGACGCCCACGAAGTCCATCCGCCAGCGGCCGTGCGGCCAGATCGCGCTGGCCACCCCGACCGGCCGCCGCAACGCGACACCCTGTTCGATGTGCAGCTCGACGACCGCGGCCATCTGCCCGATCCGCTGATCCGCGCCGGTCGGGACCGCGCCCAGCGCCTCACCGAAGGAGACACCGTCCCGGTCCGTCAACGCGGCCGCCTTCACCGGGTCCATCACCCCGGTCAACAGCCGGGACCCCAGGCACGGTACGCCGAAACGCCCGCCCTCCTCCTCGACGAAGGCCGCGATCCCGATCTTCCGGTCCGCCGGCAACCGGTCCACGGCGAGGAACGCGCTGACGATCCCCAACGGCCCGTCATAACCGCCCCCGTGCGGCACCGAGTCGAAATGCGACCCGGTCAGCACGGTTCCCGGCGCCCACGGCTCACCACGCCACGCGAACAGGTTGCCGTTGCCGTCCTCGGTGACCGTCATGTCCCGCTGAGCGGCCTGCCCACGGAACCAGTCGCGCAGCGTCAGCTCCGGCTCGGTCAGGGCGAACCGCAGATAACCACCGCTGTCGGCCCGCCCGATCGGCGCGATCTCCGCCCAGAGTTTGACGAACTCGCTCATGCGGCCACCGCCGATGCGCTAGGGCCCGGCCATGAGTGACGACCGAACTCGCTCATCGCGCCATCGGGATCTGCACGCCACCGGCCGAGTGCGACTCGTATCCGGCGTCCACATGCCGCAGTACGCCCATCGCCGGGTCGTTGGTCAGGACCCGCTCGATCTTCTGCCCGGCCAGCGCGGTGCCGTCGGCGACACACACCTGCCCGGCGTGGATGCTGCGCCCGATACCCACCCCACCGCCGTGGTGAATCGACACCCAGCTCGCCCCGGACGCGGTGTTGACCAGCGCGTTCAGCAGCGGCCAGTCGGCGATCGCGTCGGAGCCGTCGAGCATCGCCTCGGTCTCCCGGTAGGGCGACGCCACCGAACCGGCGTCCAGGTGATCCCGGCCGATCACGATCGGCGCGCTCACCTCACCACGCGCCACCATGTCGTTGAACCGGACACCGGCCTTGTCCCGCTCGCCGTAACCGAGCCAGCAGATCCGCGACGGCAGCCCCTGGAAGGCGACCCGTTCACCGGCCATCCGGATCCACCGGGCCAGCGGGTCGTTGTCCGGGAACAGGTCGAGCACGGCCCGGTCGGTGGCGGCGATGTCGGCCGGGTCACCGGAGAGCGCCGCCCACCGGAACGGGCCCTTGCCCTCGGCGAACAACGGCCTGACGTACGCCGGCACGAACCCGGGGAAGTCGAAGGCCCGCTCGTACCCGGCGAGTTTCGCCTCGCCACGGATCGAGTTGCCGTAGTCGAACACCTCGGCCCCGGCGTCCTGGAACCCGACCATCGCCTCGACCTGCTTGGCCATGCTGACCCGGGACCGATCGGTGAACTCCTCCGGCTTGGTCCGCGCGTACTCGGCCATGTCGGCCGGCTCGACACCGATCGGCAGGTAGCTGAGCGGGTCGTGCGCGCTGGTCTGGTCGGTGACGATGTCGATCGCGACACCGTTCGCCAGCAGGGTCGGGAAGACCTCGGCGGCGTTGCCGACCACACCCACCGACAGGGCCTTGCGCTCCGCCTTGGCCTTCAGCGCGATCGACACCGCCTCGTCCAGCGAATCGGCGATCACGTCCAGGTAGCGGGTGTCGACACGACGCTGAAGCCGGGTCCGGTCCACGTCCACGATCAGGCAGACGCCGCCGTTCATGGTCACCGCGAGCGGCTGCGCGCCACCCATGCCGCCACAGCCGCCGGTCAGGGTCAGCGTCCCGGCCAGGTCACCGCCGTACTTCTTGGCGGCCACCGCGGCGAACGTCTCGTAGGTGCCCTGGAGGATGCCTTGCGTGCCGATGTAGATCCACGAGCCGGCGGTCATCTGGCCGTACATGGTCAGGCCCAGCTGCTCCAGCCGGCGGAACTCCGGCCAGGTCGCCCAGTCGCCGACCAGGTTCGAGTTCGCGATCAGCACCCGCGGCGCCCACTCGTGGGTGCGCAGCACACCGACCGGCTTACCGGACTGCACGAGCAGCGTCTCGTCGCCCTTCAGCGCGTCCAGCTCACGCACGATCGCGTGGAACGACGGCCAGTCCCGCGCCGCCTTACCGGTACCGCCGTAGACGACCAGATCCTGCGGCCTTTCGGCCACGTCCGGGTCGAGGTTGTTCATCAGCATCCGCTTGGCGGCCTCTTGCGGCCAACCCTGTGCGGTGTACGCCGTACCGCGCGGCGCCCGGATCTCGGACATCCTCGTCTCCTCCTACACGCTCTACGCGAGAAAAATGTGCCGCCGGGCGGCGGCGGCCTCGAACTCCTCGAGCCGCTGCTGCACCGGCTCCGGGGCCGCGTCGCACATCGCCTGCAGCAGCACCATGGCCATCGCCATCGGGCCGGTGTGCAGGTCGAACACGAGCTGGGTGCCGACCGCGGCGGGCAGCACCACGTCGGCGTGCTCGGCCACCGGGCTGACCGCCGAGTCGGTGATCGCGACCACCGACAACCCGGCCGCCCGTGCCTCGCGGACGGCCTCCACCGACTCACGCGGATAGCGGGGGAGCACGATGGCCAGCATCGCACCGGCGCCGTCCGCGCGGGCCTGATCGAGCCGGTCCAGCAGACTGGTCCCGCCGCCGTCGAGCACCCGCACGCCGGGGAACACCTTGGCCGCGAAGTACCCGAAATACGCGGCCAGTGGCGCCGCGGCCCGCACGCCGAGGACCGGCAGCGGGCGGCTCCCGATCAGGAGGGCGGCCGCCCGGCGTGCGTCCTCGGGGTCGTGAAGTTGCTCCTCGAGCCGCCGCAGGTGCTCGGTCTCGGCGTGCACCGCGCGCTGCATCGCGTTGCGCGCCGCCGGCTCGGCCGGCGCGTCGTCGGTGCGGACCCGCAGCTCCCGCCGCAACGCCGGATACCCGGAGTAACCGAGCGCCATCGCGAACCGGGTCACCGACGGCTGACTCACCCCGGCGAGCTCGGCCACCTCGGCGGCGGACAGGTAGGCCGCCTTCGCCGCGTGCTCGACCAGGCTGTGCGCGATGCGCCGCTGGGTGGGGGTGAGGCGTGCGCCCTGGAAGAGATCCAGCACCCGCCCGGCCGCTTTGACCGCTCCGTCATTCACCCCAGCAGCTTATGCATAATATCTTTCAGAAAACCAGACTTCGTGTCCGTTCAACGCCTCACCGGGCATGCGGAAACCCGACGCCGGGGTGGTCCGACATGCGGAACCCAGCGCGGAGGCGGTCCGGGCGGGCGGAAATCCGGCTCCGGGGACTTCCGGGCGGGCGATCACTTCGGCGCCCGCGCCGGCTGCATCGGCTGATCTCCATTCAGCTGCGGGTCAGCGCCGCTGTGGCAGGCTTGCGGCATGCGGATCAGCTCCCTCCATACGTACCCGGTCAAGGGCTGTCACCGCCTTGACCACGACGAAGCCGTCGTCGAACCATGGGGCCTGGCCGCTGACCGCCGCTGGATGATCGTCGATGCCGACGGAGTCGGCATCACCCAGCGGGAGACCGCCACCCTCACCCAGCTCACCGCCCGGCCCCACCCAGGCGGCCTGCACCTCAGCGCACCGGGCATGCCCGACATCGACGTCCCCGAGCCGACCGACGGTCCGAAGATCCAGGTGCGGATCTTCCGCTCCAAGCCGCACCTGCCGGCCCGCGTCGCCGACACCGGCTGGGTCGCCACCTTCCTCGGTCGCGACGCCCGCCTGGTCTGGCAGTCCGACCCCACCACCCGCACCGTGGCCGGATCCGCCCAGCCCGGCGACCGCGTCAGCCTCGCCGACGGCTACCCGGTCCTGCTCGCCAACACCGCCTCCCTCGACGCTGTGAACGACTGGCTCCTCGAAACCGGTGACGACCCCATCCCCATCCACCGCTTCCGACCCAACCTGGTCATCGACGGCGCCCCACCCTGGGCCGAGGACGACTGGATCGGCCATCGCCTCCACATCGGCGACCTCACCTTCCGCGTCGCCAAACCCTGCGGCCGCTGCCGGGTCACCACCATCGACCAGGAAACCGGCGAAACCGGGCGGCAGCCACTGCACGTCCTCGGTCGCCACCGCCGCTTCGGCGACGGCCTCCTCTTCGCCGTCAACCTCATCCCCGACCTGACCGCCGGCCAGACCGGCCACCTCCACGTCGGTGACCAGGTCACCGTGCAGAGTGACGGCGCCTTAGGAGAGTCTTAGAAGATTTGCCCCCACCCCCGCCGGGCGACCAGGATGCGAGGTCGTGAGCGCTCATCGATCCCCGTTCAGTGCCCGATGGCTCGCCGCCGGCGGAGCCGCCGTTCTCGCCGGCATCCTCGGCGTCGCCATGCTCCTGACGAACGGCGGATCGGCCTGTGCCGCTCCACCGAGCACCACCCAGAAATCCGGCAAGGCCACCTTCTACGACCTCGCCGGCACCTCGGGCAACTGCTCGTTCGAGGTCCCCGCCGACGACCTCTACGTCGCGCTCGGCCCCTCCGAGTACTCCGAGGGCGCGTCCTGCGGCGCCTACCTCGACGTCACCGGCCCCAAGGGCAAGGTCCGCGTCAAGGTCTTCGACTCCTGCCCCGAGTGCCCCGCCGGCCACATCGACCTGAGCCGCACCGCGTTCAAGAAGATCGGTAACGAGATCGACGGCATCATCCCGATCAAGTACAAGCTGGTGACGAACCCGTCCACCCCCGCCGGCATCAGCGTGCGGATCAAGGAGGGCGCCTCCCAGTACTGGTTCGCGGCGCGCATCGACAACCACGCGAACCTGCTCTCGAAGGTCCAGGTGGCCAGCGGCAGCGGCAGCTTCAAGACCGCCCACCGCACCGACTACAACTACTGGCTCATCGACGCAGGGGCCGGCCCCGGACCCTTCAAGATCAAAATCACCGATGTGTACGGCAACACGGCCACCGTCTCCGGCATCAAGATGTCCCCGGGAACCGTCCAGAAGACGAGCACCCGCATCACTGGCGGCTCGACGACGGTGACCAGCGCCGAAAAGGCCACCACCCCCACGGCGAAGGCCACCACGTCCCCGGCCGCCAAGACCGCGAAATCAGCGGCCCCCGCAGCGTCGGCGACCACAACGACCCCGCTGACGGAGTCCGCCACGGCCCCGAGTGCCGACCCGACGCCCGCCGACCAGCCCTTGGTCGACCTGGCCGCCGCCGAAGGCGCCCCGTCCTCCTGCTGACCAGCGGTTATACCGACGGGTCGTCCACCTGGCCGCTTTGGCCGGGGGACGACCCGTCGCTTTTCGTAGGGCCGGCGGGACTCGAACCCGCACTGTCACGGACCTAAACCGTGTGCCTGCTGCCAATTGGGCTACGGCCCCTCGAAGGCATAAATGTACACATCCGGTCGACGTCGCTGTCGAGGTGGGAGGCGTCGACCCAGGGGAATCCCGGTTGGGGTGACGGCGTCGTCGTCGTAGATGACCTCGTCATCGGTCTGGCCCGGTACGCGTTTCGTGCCCGCGTAGGTCGCCGTCTGACTGTGGCAGTTGGGGCAGAGGAAGCGCAGGTTGCGCGGCCGGTTGTCCAGGAAATCCCCATTGATGTGATCGACGTGCAGCGTCAGAGGGCGTCCGTTCCAGTTCGTGCCGCACCCACACTTCTCGCAGTGCTCGGAGAGGCCGATGCGAAGCAGCGCGATCCGTAGGCGCTTGCCTGGGATGCGGCGCGACCCCTCCGGAAGTTGGATCAGGCGTTGATGCGGAGGCATGTTCCATACGCCTCGATCGCCACGGTTGTGCGCCTGGCCGGTGAAGTGCGACGTGTCGATCCCTAGGCGCTTCATCTTCCGGCTGATGTGCGCATGTGAGCCACCGGACTGACGGATGCCGAGCAGCCGTAGGACTCCGGCGACGCTGACAGATTGGGCGGCTGCTGCGGCTAACACCTCAGAGGTGTACTTGACCCTAGCTGGCATGGGTCTAGTTTACTAGACGTAAGTAGTCGCTAGGCAAGTTAAAACGTGCACGGCGGCCGCCTTGCGGGTTGGTACCGCATGACGGCCGCCGTGAGTCCGGGTTCCGCTTGCCGGGGGAGGTTCGTCCTCACCATCGGCCGGGGTTGCCCGGAGTTAGGGCTTTTCCGCTGACGTTTCGACCAGTGGGACGGGTGGTCAGTCGAGGCCCAGGTCGCGGCGCAGTTTGGCGACGTGGCCGGTGGCCTTGACGTTGTAGAGGGCGCGTTCGATCGCGCCGTTCTCGTCGATGACGAAGGTGGAGCGGATCACTCCGGTGACGGTCTTGCCGTACAGCTGCTTCTCGCCGAAGGCGCCGTACGCGGTGAGAACGCTTTTGTCCTCGTCGCTGACGAGCGGGAACGTGATGGCGTCGTGCTCCCGGAATTTGGCGAGCTTGGCCGGCTTGTCGGGGGAGATGCCGACGACCTCGTATCCGGCGGCCTGCAGCGAGGCCAGGTTGTCGCGGAAGTCGCAGGCCTGCTTGGTGCAGCCGGGCGTCATGGCGGCCGGGTAGGCGTACAGCACGACCTTGCGTCCGCGCAGGTCCTTCAGCGAGAGGCTGTCGCCGGTGTCGGTGGGGAGGGTGAAGTCGGGCGCGGCGTCGCCGGCGCTGAGACGCACGTTGTCTGTCATGGAACCGACGATAGTGCGGGTCATCCGGGGATTCGTTGTGCGCTCCACAGTTCGCGGGCGGCGGTGAGGTCGCGGGGCCATTCCTCGCCGCGCCGAGTGAACGTGTGCTCGGTGATCTCGTAGTCGCCGATGAGCTTGTGGAATTCGTCGAGCACGTCGGCTTCGCGGAACGGTTTGCAGGAGAAGATGTTCACGAAGATCTCGCGTAGGTGCGGGTACGTGTGGATGGCCGCGTGTGATTCGGCGAGGATGACGACCGCGGATTTCCCGGCCTTCTCCGGCGGGCCGTTCTCGGTCGCCACCAGCGGACCGGCGATGACCGTCATGCCGATGCGGTCGACCAGTTCGCGCATGAACCGGGTGAGGGCCGCGTCGTCGTCGAGGAGCCGGGTCTCGGTTATGCCGGAGAGCCGGAGGGTGAGTTCGTCCCCGTAATGGTCGAGAGCATTGGACATGACTGAACGTTAGCAATTGTTCACGGCCCGTGTCCGTAATCGTTCATGCCAATAATCGAGCCCTGTGGATTCCGTTTCGCCGGCCATTCGGAAACCGGTTTTCGAACGATCCGAATGCCGATCGGGAACGGAAACGGCACCGTTCGGCAGGGTGTTCTGCGCGCCGAGTGACAGCCTTCGCGAGAATTTCACGGGCACCGGGATGGCCCCGGCGCGCCGACCGGAAGTACGCTGCGCGGCACAGGCGTCGAGAGTGGAGATCAGCGCTATGAGCGAGGCTACGGACGGCACGACCCAGGCGGGCACCACCACGGTTTCCAGCGAGGTCGTCGAGAAGATCACGGTCGCGGCGGCGAAGGCGGTGCCGGGTGTGGCGGAGCTGGGCGGTGACGTGGCCCGCTTCTTCAACAGCGTCCTCGACAAGGTCGGGCTGGACCAGGTCGGCGACGGCAGCCGGGGCGTCACCGCGAAGGTGACCGGCAGCGACGTGACGGTGAACGTGGTGTTGGTCCTGGAGGCCGGCCGGGTGGTGGCCGAGGTGACCGCGGCGGTCCAGCAGGCGGTGACCACGGCCCTGCAGGGCTACGGCCTCAACGTCCTGGCCGTCAACGTCAACGTGGACGACATCGCGGGAGTCTGAAGAAGCCCAGGCCGGACCGGCGCAGCCGCAGGCGCCGGAGCGGCAGCGCGCCGGCGTAGGACGCCCGGGTCAGACCGGCGCCGGCGTCGGCGCAGGCGCCGGAGCGGCTGCGCGCAGGCGTAGGACGCCGGTCAGGGCCAGACCGGCGCCCACGCCGATCGCGCACGCCACCGCGACCCGCGGGAACCAGGTCGGCCCGGCGGACGGGACGACGGCCGCGAAGAACACGTCGGCGCTGCCGAAGCCGGCGAACGCGGCCAGGATGAACCCGGACAGCGTCAGGTAGAACGGCGGGTGCCGCCAGACGGCCGCGACGGCGAGCAGCCCGGCCAGGATCGGTACGGGCGCCCAGCCGGCCCCGTCCAGGGCGGTCGTCACCACGTACCCCCAGGTGATCGATCCACCGAGGAACGCGAGCGGACCCGCGGACCTGGGGCACCGCCGGGCGAGAAGGACGACGGTGAGGCCCAGCAGGGCCGAACCGAGCCACCAGGCCCAGGCCGTCGGGGGTGGCTCGTAGTCGAGCGTGCCCTGGATCTCGAAGGTGCGCACCTGGTCGCGCAGGGGGACCGACCATTCCCGCAGGCGATGTGGCTCGTCGGGGGCGGCGGTGACCTCGGGCGGGGGAGCCGGTTCGGCCCAGCGGGTGCGCTGGTCGTGCCAGCGGACCGTGGTGTCGCCGGAGAGGCGCCGCCAGGTGGGCGCGGTGGTCGGGTCGGCGGCGGGTGGGATCGGGGTCTCGCCGCCGAGGGTCTGGTTGAGGTACGTGGCAGGCGAGTTGACGTTCTCGTAGGTGCCGTCCGGCCGCACTTCGAGGTACGGCTCGCCGGAGTATCCGAGGACCTCGATGGTGCGCCCGCTGTCGTTGCTGAGTTCGAGTCGTGCCCCGCCTTCGACTACGCGGACGGTGAGCCCGTCGAGGGGGTTGCTGAGCCCGCTGACGGTGACCCGGTAGTCGCTGACCGAGGTGGTGTCGCCGGCGTGGGCGAACGCGGGGGTGGCCGGCACGAGGATCGCGCCGGCCACCGCCAGGATCGTGCTGAGGAGTCGTCTCACCCGGCTGCCTTGTCGATGGCCTGGGTGAGCGCTTCGGTGGTGGGGTTCTCGATCTGCTGCCCGGCGACGAGGATCGTCGGGGTGCCGGTGAAGTTGCGCTTGGTGAACGTCTCGGTCGCCTGGGTGGCCCACGCCTTGTAGGTTCCCTCGTTCACCGCGTTGGTGAAGGTGTCGCCGGTGATGCCGACCGAGGCGGCCAGCTCGATGATCTTGGCGTTGCTGAGGCCGTCGGAATTCTCCTCCGGCCGGTTGGCGTAGAGCACGTCGTGCAGCTCGGTGAACCTACCCGCCTCGGCGGCGGCCGCGGACGCGGCGGCGGCGCGCGTGGAGTACTCGGTGCCGTTGGAGAACCTGTCGAGGATCGCCACCGGGTGGAACCGCAGGGTGATCTTGCCGGAGTCGGCGAGTTGCTTGAGCGTGGGTGCGCTGGCGGTTTCGAAGTTTCCGCAGGCCGGGCACATGAAATCCTCGTAGACGTCGACGACGACCGGGCCGGTGCCGACGGCGAACGCGGTGCCCTCGTCGACGGCGGCGGCCGGGGTGACGACCTTACCCGCGTCCTGCCCACTGAGCGCGGTGTAGCCGATCAGGCCGGCGATGAAGAGGGCCAGAACCACGGCGACGGAGGTCCAGAGGGTCACCGTGCGGCGGCGCTCGGCAGCCCTCTGGTCGGCGACGATCTGCCGCGCCTTGGCGGCGCGGTCCTTACCTTTGCTCATTTTTCCCCCAGCAGTACGCCGTCGAGTGAGAACCGGGTACGGGGCCGCCACACCAGGAACCCGGAGAGTGCCAGAAACGCCAGGTCACGCAGGATGTCGATGCCGTACGCCGTGCTCTCGCCCTGACCGAGTGCGCCGCCGTCGCTGAAACATCCGCAGTCGATCCGCAGGCCGCGTGCCCACGCCGACGCGATGCCGGCGATGAAGACCACCATGAGCACCGCCGAGATGGCGGCGGTGAGCCGGGTGGACAGGCCGATGAGCAGAAGCAGACCGAGCGCGATCTCCAGGAACGGCTGGATCGCGCCGACCACCTTGGCGGTGTCGTAGGACATCACCTGATAGGCGTGCACGGCCCGGGCGGAGGCGGCCAGATCACCGACCTTGAGAGCACCGGCGATCAGCCAGACGACGCCGAGGACGACGCGTGCCGCTGTGCCGATCCACGGCCAGGCGACCGTCATCCGGGTCTGCCGTGAGGTTTCCATGGTCACCTTGGTTGGTCGGAGTCCGTTCCACTGGAGTTCCCGACCATTGTGATCCGCAGCGTTTTCACAGGACCAGGGGAAGAAGTCCTAACTCGCCCTGGCTTGTGTCACCGCGTCCATGAGCTCGTCGCGGGCGCGGGCCACACGGGAGCGGATGGTGCCGACCGGAACGGACTCGACCTCGGCTGCCTCCGCATATGACAAACCGAGCACCTGGGTGAGAAGAAACGCGGTCCGCCTGTCCTCACTGAGCCGGCTGAGCAGGTCGTTGCTGCTGAGCCGGTGCGCCGGGTCGGGCGACGGCGACTCGACGACGGCCTGCGCGGCGAGCCGGGCGTCGAGCCGGCGGCGGCGCACCACCGACCGCAGGTGGTCGGCGCAGACGCGGCGGGCGATGCCGAGCAGCCAGGTCCGCACACTGGACCGGCCCTCGAACGTGTCCAGCGCCCGGAACGCCCGCAGGAACGTCTCCTGGGTGAGGTCGTCGGCGACGCCCGGATCGACCAGCGCCGCGGTGAACCGCCAGACCTCGGCCTGGGTGGCGCGCACGAACGCGGCCTGCGCCGCCCGGTCACCGTCACGGGCGGCCAGGGCCAGAGCGGTGGTCTCGTCCGTTTCTCCGTCGCCTGCCGTCACGAGGCGTCATGGTACGCGCTCAGGCAATGTGAGTGGCGATCTGGAACCATGCAGGGATGCCAGTCATGACCATGGACCGACGCCGGGTGACAACTGCGCTGGTCGGGCTGCTGATCGGACTTTTCGGATCGCTGCTGGCGGCCGCTCCGGCGAGCGCGCACGCCGCCCTGGTGGGCAGCGACCCGGCCGCCAACTCGGTCGTGCCTGACGCGCCCAACCGGGTGACGCTGAAGTTCAGCGAGTCGGTCCAGTTGATCGCCGGCAAGATCCAGGTGCTCGCGCCGGACGGGTCTCGCGCCGACCAGGGCGACCCGACGGTCAACGGCACCGAGGTGACGATCCCGCTGCGGTCCGGCGGCGAACGCGGCACGTACCTGGTCACCTATCGCGTTACCTCGGCCGACAGCCACCCGGTGGCGGGCACGATCACCTATTCGGTGGGTGCGGCGTCGACGCCTCCGGCGGCCGACGCGGATGCGGACGTCACGGTCGACCCGGTGGTCAAGGCTCTGATCCCGGTCGGCAAATATCTGGGGTACGCCGGACTGGTGCTCCTGGTCGGCCCGGTGCTGGTGCTGGCGCTGCTGTGGCCGCACCGCCTGGACCGTCGCCGCCCCGGCCGGGTGGTCTGGACCGGTATCGGACTGGTTGCCGGCAGCACCCTGCTGGGACTGTGGCTGCAGGCGCCGTACACACTCGGCACCGGCCTGTTCGAAGTCACCGTGAGTGACATTCGGGAGGTGCTCGGCAGTACCTTCGGCGCGGTCATGCTGGTCCGTCTGGGTGTGGTGGTGGCCGCCGCCTTCCTGTTGCGCCCGCTGCTCGACGGCCCCGGTGGCGGCGAGTCGAAACTCGACCTGGCGCTCCTCGGCGTACTGGGCGTGGCGGCTCTGGCGACCTGGCCGTTGACCGGTCACCCGACGGCCTCGCCGGTGGCCGGGGTGTCGGTCGTGATCGATGCCCTGCATCTGGCCGCGATGGCCGTGTGGGTGGGCGGCCTGGTGATGCTCTTCGGGTTCCTGCTCCCCAAGGCGACGGGCCGCGAGCTCGGTGCGATCCTGCCGATCTGGTCACGCTGGGCGATGACCGCAGTGGGTGTACTGGTCTTCGCCGGGGTGGTGCAGGCGCTGATCGAGGTGTCCGACGTCGACGGGCTGCTCAACAGCACGTACGGCCGGATGATCCTCGCCAAGATCGGCCTGGCGGCGCTGGTGATCGGGGTCGCGGCGTTCTCCCGCAAGCTGGTGGGCAAGCGGACTGACGACGACTCGCCGGGCCCGCTGCGCCGGATCGTCGCGGCCGAGTTGGCGATCATCGCGGTCATCCTCGGGGTGACGTCGTTCCTGGTGCAGGAGCCGCCGCCGCGCACCGCGCAGGCCGCCGAGACCGGGCCGGTCAGCACCACGGTCGCCCAGACGATCTCCTCCAAGAACATGTCGCTGCAGGTCAGCATCTATCCGGCGGCGGTCGGCAACAATTCGATCCACCTGTACGCGTACACGCTGGACAGCAAGCCGTTGCCGGTCGTGGAGTGGAAGGCGACCGCCTCGCTGCCCGCCAAGGGAATCGAGGCGATCGAGATCCCGCTGTTGCGGATCACCGACTTCCACGCGATCGGTGACATCGGGCTGCCGCAGGCGGGGGAGTGGACGTTCAAGTTCACCGCCCGGACCAGCGAGATCGACCAGGACACCCTGACCATGACCGCCAAGATCTCCTGACCCGACGCACTCGGCGAGGCCCGTCCCCTGCGGGGGTTCGGGCCTCGTTTCGCATCTATCGGGGAACGCGTGCCGATTTGACCACTTTGGGGTTATTTGCGTCTGTATGGTGCGCGAGGTAGGGCCCGGGAAGGGGGAGAGAAGATGCGGGTGTTCCGCACGATCCTCGGCATGGTGTTACTGACCGTCGGACTGCCCACGCTGCTGGGCGGCGGCGGGTTGTGGGCGGTCATGCAGCATCGTGATCCCGGCGGCGCGTTCAGCGGCGAGCTCCAGCGGCTCACCGTCCCCGGCTACGCCGTCGTCGTCCCCGACATCGACCGGCTCCTGCGCGACGACGCCCCGTTCGCCCGAATCGGTGACACCCAACTGAGGCTTTCCGCGGCCACCGTCGACGGCCGGGCCTTCCTCGGTCTCGCCCCGTCCGACCAGGTCGCGCGCTACCTCGCCGGCGTACCGCACACCGAGATCGACGCCATCGACATCGGCACCGGGCTGCTACCGGTCACCACGTCCCGCGTCGGCGGCCGGCAGGCCCCCGCCGGAAGCCCGTCCGAACAACGGTTCTGGACCGCCAGCGGCCCCGGCCGGCTCAGCCTCCACCCCGGCGAGCTCACCGACCGGCCGTACAGCCTGGTCCTGATGAACCCCAGCGGCGCCCCCGTCCTCCGGATCGCCGTCGTCGCCGAGGTCCGCCCCGGCTGGCTCAACACCACCACCTGGGGTCTACTCACCCTCGGCACGCTCCTGCTGATGATCGGCGTGATCGTGTTGGTCTGGCCGGGCCGCCGCCGCGAGATCGTCTACGTCGTCGAACCCAGCCAGGTTCCCGAACTCATGCACGCCATCGGCGCGCCCCTGCCCCTGCCCGGCGGCGTCGCCTACTTCTCCGGCATCCGCAACGGCGGAGCCCACCGCCCCCGCACCCTCGCCGACGTCCGCCCCCGCCCGCCGGCTCTCCCGCAGTTCGCCTGGCCCCCGAACGCCCAGACGGCCACTCCCGAACTCCCCGCAGGCGAGCCGGTCACCCTTTCCACCGCAACCCTCAGCGGCGGTACGCCCACCGCACCCACCGTCGACGACGACGATGATCTGCCCGGCCCCGGCTATCCCCAGCGGCGCGCCGTCGGCACTCTCACCGCCCCGGCCGTTCCACTACCCGCCACGACCGACCCCACCGCGGGTTCACGTCCCGCCCCGACCCCGTCCGCTCCGGCACCGTCTGTTTCGGTCCCGTCCGCTCCAGGACCGTCCGTCTCGACGCCGTCTGGTTCGGCACCGTCTGGTTCGGTCTCGTCTGCTGCGGTCCCGTCGGCCGCGGCTCCGACCGCCCCGTCCGGTGGGGTCGGCGCTGCCGTCGGTGCTCGCACGCCGGCGCCCGGTCAGCCGCTGAGCATGCTGGGTGAGACGTCCGCGCTGGCCGGACTCCAGGCCGGTCAGGTCCCGGTCCGCCGCGGTGAACGCCGCCCGCAGTCCGCCGCCGACCTGCCGCAGTTCCAGGCCACCGCGGTCGGCGCGTGGGTGGCCGCGACCGCCCCGGAACGCGCCCGACAGACCGAGGCCCGAGCCGCCGCCCGCCTGGCCGAGGCGGCCCGCCGCAACGCCGGCAAGTTCGCACCCACCCAGCCCGGCAGCCGTAACAAGCCCGCCAACGTCCATATCCCGATCGCCGCCCCCCGACGCGACGACGGCGAACTCCCCGCCGGGACACCCACCCCGGGGACCAGGAACACACCGAGCGCGCAGCCCGAGCACCTCGACCCGACGAAAGGTCGAATGACTCCGGCGGAGGAGACCGCTCCGGCGGCGACGCCCGCTCAGCCTCCCGCCGGGAACACCGCTGCGGAGGCTTCGGAGGAGATGGCCGTTGCAGCGGCTCCGGAAGGAAAGGTCGCTGCGACGGCTTCGGAGCGAAAGCTCGATGCGACGGCTTCGGAGGAGAAGGCCGCTGCGGCGACTTCCGTTCACGGGGCCGCTGCGGCGACTCCTGCGAAGGCGAACCCGGGCACCACGGCGAACGCCGCCGGTGAAGTGACAACCGGCCGGAAGATCCGCACCAACGAACCGCCCGCGACAAGGTTTGCCCTGCACACCGGCCCGGCGGCAACCGACTGGACCGCGACCGCCATCAGCCGGATCGGCCCCGCCTTCGAGCCCACTCCGGCAGCTGGTACGCGCCCGGCGCAGCGTCCGTCGCCGAAGCCGACCAAGGAGAACCGTCCGCCAGTCGCCGCCGGATCGCCCACCAAGAGCCGGAACACCCCCCAACCTGCGCCTCAGAGGACGCCCGAAAACGAAAAAGGCCGGAAATTCCCGGCCTCAGGCAAAGTGCCCGTCGGCGCGCCCCCGGAGTGGCCGCTCCGAAGCGATCGGACTGAGAACGCCCCCGACACGGCGGCAGTCGATGAGTCCCTGACCGGGCAGGCCGCGGACGAAACGAATTCGGGCGATCGAGGTTCGGCTCAGAACGCTTCGGTCGAGCCGGTGCAGGCAGGAAAGCCTGCCGCGGCGGGGAAGCCTGCCGCGGACCCGGTGGTGACCGCTAAGGCTGCGATCGCGACCGTGGCGGCCGGGTCGGGGGTGGCCGGCAAGGCCCAGGCGGAGACGGTGGCGCCGGACGCCGGCCCGCTGTTGAAGGACGGCCCGGCGGAGAGTGATTCGGTTCTGCAGGGTGGCGGGTCGGTGCGGACGACCGAGGACCGCACGCTCACCCCGGCCGGCCCGGCGGACTCCGGACACTCGTCGATCCACGCTGTGGAAGCCGCGACGACGGTCCTGTCCGAGGCCACCGTGGGTGCCCCGGTGCCGAGTGGAGTAGCCGAACCGGCTCGTGACCCCGATGGCCCTCGACGTTCGATGCACACAGTCGAAGCGGACGGGCCGGCCGCACTGCCGAAGAAGCCGTCACCGGTACCCACTCGCGTCAGTACGGGCCCGGCACAGCGTCTCCCGGTCGGCGACCCGGCGAGTCCCAGTAAGGCCGCCGACCCGATCACGACGGGGAAGCAGGCGCCAGGTCCGGTTCTGGCCGAGGAGGGCACCGTGACCCCGGCCGCCGAGAAGGTGGCGAAGCCGACTTCTGGAGTCGGGACGACTGCGCGGTCGGAAGCCGCGAAGGTGGTGGGATCGGCCGCGGCGAAGAAGGGCGACGAAACCCACACCGGTGGATCGGCCGCGGCGAAGAAGGGCGACGAAACCCACACCGGTGGATCGGCCGCGGCGAAGAAGGGCGACGAAACCCACACCGGTGGATCGGCCGCGGCGAAGAAGGCCGACGAAACCCACACCGGTGGAACGGGTGAGGCCCCGCTGGGCGCCGCTGATCCGGCCGGAGCCGCGGAAACGGCTGGTACCGGGGTTGCGGCGATCGGACCGAAGCAGGGCCGGGCCGATCGCGACGAGATCGGCCGGGCCCGGAGAAGTGTCGGAGTCAGAAACGGTGGCGACGACCTGATGGCCCGGGCGCAGGGTCGGGCCGGCACTAAGGCGCTTCCGGCTCGCCCGGCTCCGACCGCGCGGCGAGCTCCGGCGGCGTGGATCAAAGCCGCGGAGAGGGCTGCCGAGAAGGCCGCGCAGAGGGCTCCCGAGCAGACTGCGGAGAAGATCGCGGAGAAGGCCGCGGAGCAGACTGCGGAGAAGGCCGCGGAGCAGGTTGCGGAGAAGATCGCGGAAAGGGTCGCCGAGCAGACTGCGACGAAGGTTCCGGAGCAGACTGCGGCGAAAGCCACGGAGAAGGCCGCCGACACCGGCCCGGCCGGTGACGATCGGGCCGGGAACAACGGTCGAGCCGGCGGCGGGACGGCTGTGGACGTACCGCCGAAGGGCAGCCGGCCGCTCAGCTATCGGGAGGAAGCCGCAGAACTGCTCGCCGGAGCGTCCGCCGGCGAACGCCGTCGGCGGCGGACGGTGGCCGGGCAGAGTCGTTCGAAGATCGACCCCGCGAGCGGGGTGAAGGACGAACCCGCCGGCGGCCGGAAGGACGGGAAGACCGGCGGCCGACCCGACGACGCGAAGTCCTGAAAGGTCCCGGAGGAAACGGGCCGTCCCGGAAGGGGCGGCCCGTTTTGCGGTCAGGAAGTGGCCGCAAAAGGTTCTAGCGTCGAAGGCATGACAGTCCTCTCCACGCGTGTGCTGAATCGGACCTACCTACGGCGTCAGCTGCTCGCCGAGCGCACGCTACGGTCGGCCGCGGAGATCGTCGGGCATCTGGTGGCGGTTCAGGGGCAGGAGTCGGACTCCCCCTATCTGGGGCTGTGGGCACGATCGTCGGCGTTCGCGATGGAGGACCTGACCGGGCTGCTGCACGACCGCGGCGTGGTGCGCAGTGCCCTGCTCCGCGGCACCCAGCACCTGTGCGCCGGGGAGGACTACCGATGGCTGCGGCCGACGCTGCAACCGGCCCTGGAACGGATGGCGGGCCGGGCCGGGCGTCTGGGCGGTTGTGATCCGGAGGCGTTCGACGCGGCCGGGCGGGAGATCATGGCGGAGGGGCCGATGACCCGTCCGGAGATCGCCCGGCGCTTGGCGGCACGGTTTCCGGAGGCGGATCTCGGGGAGCTCGCTCTGGTCGTACACCTGCGATTTGCTCTCCTGCATCCGCCGCCGGCCGGGACGTGGGGGCATCGCGGAAGGATCGCCTGCGTCCCCGCCGAGGACTGGCTGCGGCGGCCGTTGGCCGGGCCGAGCGCGGAGACGCTGGTGTGGCGATATCTGGCGGCGTTCGGGCCGGCGTCGGTGAAGGACGTTCAGGTCTGGTCGGGACTGACCCGCCTGGCGGAGCTGTTCAAGACGTTGCGGCCGCGGCTGCGGGTCTTCCGGGACGAGAACGGCCTCGAGTTGTACGACCTCCCGCACGCGCCGATCGAGGACGCCGACGGGCCGGCCCCGGTGGTGTTGCTGCCCGAGTTCGACAACGCGGTCCTGGGGCACGCGGACCGGTCGAGAATCCTGCATCCGGGTGACCGGCCGCTGGTCATGCCCGGCTGGTCGATCGTGCGGCCGACCGTGCTGGTGGACGGTTTCGTGTCGGCGACCTGGTCGCGGAAAGGCCCGGAAGTGGAGATCGCCCCGTTCCGTCCGCTGACCGCCACGGACCGGTCGGCGGTGGAGGCCGAGGCGGAGCGGCTGGTGGGTTTCGTGGCGCCCGGGGAGTCGGCGCGGATCCGGTGGACATGAAAGGGCCCTCCGCGCTGCCGACACGGAGGGCCCTTTACCGGGGGGAACGGAGTAACCGAAGGGGGGCTTCGTCCGTTAAGTACACTTTACCCAACATTCGGCGAAGTGGGAAGTCAGGGCTACAAACCGGACAAACAGCACGTTGAGCGGGTCGGGCCAGGAACGTGCCGAACAGTGGCGCGTCGCCCGGCGTAGGCTGTCGGCGTGGCGGATCTTCTGGTGTGGATCGACTGTGAGATGACCGGTCTCGACCTGGGCAAGGACAAGCTCATCGAGGTTGCGGCCCTGGTCACCGATCCGGAGCTGAACGTGTTGGGGGAAGGCGTCGATCTGGTCATCCACGCCGACGACGCGGCGCTGGACGCCATGCCGCCGGTGGTGCGTGACATGCACGCCAAATCGGGCCTCACCGACGAGGTGCGGCGCTCGGCCATCACCATGGCCGAGGCGGAGGAGGCGGTTCTGGCGTACATCAAGGAGTACGTGCCGAACCCGCGGACCGCGCCGCTCTGTGGCAACTCGATCGCCACCGACCGCGGCTTCCTGGCCCGTGACATGCCGGCTCTCGACGCCCACCTGCACTACCGCATGATCGATGTCTCCTCGATCAAGGAGCTGTGCCGCAGGTGGTACCCCCGGGTGTACTTCGGCCAGCCCGCCAAGGGCCTCTCGCACCGGGCGCTGGCCGACATCCGGGAGAGCATCCGCGAGCTGGAGTACTACCGTCGCACCATCTTCGTCCCCCAGCCCGGGCCCGACGTGGAGGCGGCGAAAGCGGTCGCCGCGGAGCTGTAGGTAACCCGCTCGACGGGACCCCGGGGGCGGTCGTTATGATTGGCCGGCACCGCGAGGTTGAAAGACCGCAGCGGTCATGGTGGTCGTAGCTCAGTTGGTAGAGCACCGGGTTGTGGTCCCGGGTGTCGCGGGTTCAAATCCCGTCGATCACCCCATGTGAAAGGCCTCGTCGCGAGACGGGGCCTTTCGTTTTGCACCGGGAAGTCGGATTTCCTGTGGGCCCGCTCCCATAGTCTGGAAAGCTGAAAAATTTCTCGTGGGAGCGCGCAACCTTTTGCGGGCGCCGAGCCACAGGGGTGTGGATCACTCGTCGTCCCCCAGGAGCCTCCCTCATGCTCGCCAAGCGCATCGTCGTGCCGCTTTCGGTACTGACCGTCGGTAGCGCGGCCGCCGTCTTCGGTGTCCTCAACGCCGATGCCGCCGAGATCACCGGTTGTTCGGTCACGTACTCCGTCGTCAGTCAGTGGGGTTCGGGGTTCACCGGCGATGTGAAGATCAAGAACACCGGCGGGACGGCCGTCGACGGCTGGAAGCTCGGCTTCGTGTTCCCGTCGGGGCAGACCGTGGCCGGTGGCTGGAACGGCGCCTGGACCCAGAGCGGCAGCCAGGTCAGAGTGACCGACGCCGGTTGGAACAAGAGCATCAACCCGGGTGGCAACGTCACGATCGGCTTCAACGGCACCTGGACGGGCGCGAACGCCGTACCCACCGCGTTCACCGTCAACGGGGTGACCTGTGGCGGAGCACCGACCTCGCCGACCGTTTCGAAGACGCCGACCGCCTCGCCGTCGGCTTCGAAGGCGGCCTCCGCCTCGCCGTCGGCTTCAAAGACCGCGTCGGCTTCGAAGACCGCGTCGGCCTCACCCTCGGCTTCGACGACGCCCGCGGCCACCACCGGCCCGGAGGACTGCACCGACTTCGCCGCACTGGTCCGAGGCAGGCTCTGGGTCAACAACAACGTCTGGGGCAAGGCCGACGGCACCGGCTCGCAGTGCGTCTGGGAGAACGGCCTGAACGGCGACAACCTGAGTTGGGGCACCAGGTGGACCTGGGCCGGCGACAACACCAAGGTCAAGTCGTACGCCAGCGCCGTCCTCGGCTGGCACTGGGGTTGGAAGGTGCCCACCGGCACCGGACTGCCGGTCCGGCTCAGCGCGGGCAAGGCCGTCACCACCGACTGGAACTTCCAGGTCACCCAGACCACCGGCAACGTGATGAACGTCGCCTACGACCTGTGGCTGCACGACATCGCGAACCCGGACTGGCAGAACAACCCGACCGACGAGGTCATGGTGTGGCTGTACCGGTCCGGCGGCGCGGGCCCGGTCGGCACCAAGCAGGCGACCGTGACGATCGCGGGCACCACCTGGGATCTCTACAAGGGCAACATCGGCTGGGAGGTGTACTCGTTCGTGCGTACCTCGAACACCTCGGCGGCCGCTCTCGACCTGACCGACTTCACCGACGATCTGGTGGCACGCGGATGGCTCGCCAAGACCAAGTACCTGTCCAGCGTGCAGGCCGGCACCGAGATCTTCACCGGCTCGGGGCGGCTGGACACCACCTCGTACTCCGTGAAGATCGGCTGATCTCGGCCGCCCCGGGTTTCGTCCCCACGGCCCGGGGCGGCCGGCACTCCCCGTATCCCCTGACGGTCAGGAACGATGAGTTGTCCGACCTTGGCACCGAATACGCTTTCCGGCGGTTCTTCGACGACCATCACGTCGACCTGTCCAGGCTCGCCTACCTGGTGACCGGTGACTCGCAGGCCGCCGACGACCTGGCCGCGGACGCGTTCGTGGAGGTGTGGCGGCACTGGGAACGAGTCCAGGCCGCGGACAGCCCGATCGCCTACGCTCGCGGCATCGTGACCAACCTGGCCCGCCAATGGATCAGGAGACAGACCAGGGAGCGGTCCGGGTTGCTGCGCCTTGGCCTGCTGCGCCGCGAGCGCGGCGAAAGCGACACCCCGGCGGTGCTGGATGTACGGGCCGCGCTCCAGCGACTTCCGCAGCGGCGCCGCGAATGCGTGGTCCTGCGGTACGCGTTCGACGTGCCGGAGCGGGAGGTCGCCACGATCCTCGGCATCTCGATCGGTGCGGTGAAGAGTCACACCTCGCGGGGCGCGGCCCAGTTGAGTGAGTTCCTGCGCGGGATGCCGCTGATGATGGGAGGCCACCATGGCTGAGCGCCCCCAGGCTGATCTGGGTTCGGTGCTGCGCCACGAGGCCGACCGGCACCTGCCGGACCGGGACGTGATGCTGACCCGGATCGTGGAGCGCCGCTCCGAGCCGGCCGCCCGCCGGTGGGCCCTGTCCCTGCGCCCGGTCGCCGCCGCGGCCTCCGTGGTGGCGACCCTGGTGGTCGGTTTCGCCGGGATCAGACTGGCCGGCGACCGCCCGGATCAGGACCGGACGCCGGCGGCCACCGAGGGTTCGGCGTCACCGGCGCCGAGTATCGCCTCGCCGTCCCCGTCGGCCCCGGACAGGGCGCCGCAGCGGGAGGAACCCGCCCATCAGGGGCCGGTCGAGAAGCCGCCACCGCCGCCGTCCACAATCACCCCGACCTGGCAGCCGGCCGACAGGTTCCTCGACTCGGCCGCGGCCCTCGACGCGCACTCGGTGGGCACCTGGGCGCAGGGCAATGTCACGCTCACCACCACCGAGACGATGACCGCGCTGGACGTGGTGATCAACGTGACGAAGACCGCCGGGGTCAAGGACGCCGGAAAGTGGTCCACCATCCCGGCCGACATGATCACCATCACGGTCGCCGAGGAGAAGGATCGGCTGGTCTACCGGTTCACCCTGAAGCAGGGCACCCTCGCGCCGGGCGGTTACGTCTTCGCCGCGCAGTACACACACGCCGAGGGCGAACGCAGCCCGGCCGCCGACACCTATGGTGCACTGGCCACCGCGGCCTCCGGCCAGGCCGTCGTGACCGGAGCGTTCCCGCCGAAATGATTCAGGGTGGGCTCCCGAATGATCGGGAGCCCACCCTGAAGGCGTGCCGGGGGAGAGCCGTCAGTTCAGGTAGCTGCCCTTCTTGAACTCTTCCCAGCTCATGTTCCATACGGTCCAGCCGTTGCCGTTCTTCAGCTTCTCCTCGGTCCCGGAGACGGTGATCACGTCACCCATCATGGTCCGCTGGAAGAGCCACTCACCGAGCGCCTCGGAGACGTTGACGCAGCCGTGCGAGACGTTCCGCTTGCCCTGCACACCCTCCGACCACGGGGCGGCGTGGATGAACTGGCCGCTGTAGGTGATCCGCTGCGCCCAGTCGATCGGCGTCTTGTAGCCGTTGACCGGGTCCTCGTCGGTGGTGTCGAAGACGGTGTGCGCCGCCTTCTCCATGACGACCATGGTGCCGCTGGACGACGGGGTGCTCGACTTGCCCAGGCTCACCGGGATCGTCTTGATGACCTTGCCGTCCTGCTTGACGGTCATCTTCTTGGTCTTGTTGGAGACCGTCATGATCATCTCGCGGCCGACGCTCATGTCGACGGTCAGGTTGGACCGGCCATACCACCCGTCACCGAGCTTCACGCCCTTCAGGTTGACCGCGTAGAAGATCTTCGAGTTGGCCTTCCAGTACACCTTCGGCCGGTACTGCACCTCGGTGGCGCTGATCCAGCGCCACGCGCCCTCCTGGGCCGGCGTCGCGGTGACCACCATCCGGCGCTCCACCTCGGCCCGGTACTTCTCCGGGATGGACCGGCCGAACTTCATGATCAGCGGCATGCCGACGCCGACCTTCTGACCGTCGGCCAGGAAGCTGGTCACCCGCACCAGGTTCGACGGCTCCTTCATGGTGGTGAAGGACTGGTGACGCTGTTGGTCTTGCCCTCGGCGCCGGGGGTGCTGACGTTCACCGTGTACTTCGTGTTCCACGCCAGGCCCTCGGCCGGGCGCCACACGTTCTCGTCCTTGTCGACGGTGCCCTTGACCTCGGCGCCCTTGGCGTTGGTCACCTTGACCTCGGTGTTGGACGCGTCCTCACTGCTGTATTTCACCTCGGACCAGAGCTCGACGTTCTTCGCGTCGGCCGCGGGAGAGGTCACCGCGACAGTGCTCAGCGTCGGCTCGGCCGCGGGGGCCTGCGACGCGGTGGTCCCCTCGGGGGTGTTGCCACCGCCCTGCCAGGAGGGTTCGTCGTCGCCGCTGCACGCGGTGGTCAGCAGCAGTGTGCCCGCGAGCACCGCGGCCACCGCGAGACGCAGACGCCCCCGGCCACGGGATCGCTCTGCCGACCGATTTCCATCCATCTCCATGGTCCCCTCACGGCGTCGTTCTCCCCGGCGCCCAATAGTGCTCCAAAAACAGCGTCGCACCAATC
The DNA here is from genome assembly GCF_033097365.1 of Actinoplanes sichuanensis. Classification (NCBI taxonomy): domain Bacteria; kingdom Bacillati; phylum Actinomycetota; class Actinomycetes; order Micromonosporales; family Micromonosporaceae; genus Actinoplanes; species Actinoplanes sichuanensis. The sequence continues at coordinate 8,446,581 of NZ_AP028461.1, read as the reverse complement.
CCGGTTTCGTGCCGTGACCGGCCTTACGCCATCGATGTACCCCGCCGGGGAGACGAAACCACGAGGAGATCTCTACAGGGCGCTGCCCGCCTTGAACTTCTCCCAGCTCACGTCCCACGGCGTCCAGCCGTTGCCGTAGTCCAGCTTGTCCCCGGTGCCCTTGACCACGACCGGGTCGCCGATCAATGACTTCTCGAAGAGCCAGCGGGCGTTCGACGGGGACACGTTGACACAGCCGTGTGACACATTCGTGCGTCCCTGTGAACCGGTCGACCATGGAGCCGAGTGAATGTACTGACCGCTCCAGGTCAGTCGCTGCGCGTACTCGATATTGGTGCGGTAACCGTCCGCGCCGTCGGTGTCGGTGGTGTCGAAGACGGTGGCCGCCTTCTTCTCCATGACCACCATGTGACCGCTCGACGACGGGGTGCTCTTCTTGCCCAGGCTGACCGGGATCGTCTTGACCGTCTGGCCGTTCTGCACGACGGTCATCTTCTTCGAGGCGTTGTCGACGTTCATCTCGAACTTGCGGCCGATCTTCACGGTCGCCGAGCGGTCCTGGTCGCCGTAGCGCCCGCCGCCGGTGGGGTGGCCGCCGACCGCGATCCGGACCTTCATCGAGGTGCCGGTCTGCCAGTACTCGGGCGCCCGGTAGTAGGCCTGGGTGCCGGCCTCGGTCCACGACCAGACACCCGGCTGGGCCGGTGACGTCTCGACGAACATCCGCTTCTGCACGGCGGCCCGGTCGGCCTTCTTGATGCCCGGGTTGAACTCGACGACCACCGGCATGGCCACGCCGTAGGTGTTGCCGTCGAACAGGTACAGCCCGGTCCCGGTCTCCCGGCCGGGCGCGCCCATCGTGGTGAACGACGTGGTCGCGGTGGTGCTCGTGCCGTCCGCACCGGTGGCGACGACCTTGGCGGCGTACCGCTGCTTCGTCTTGAGGGGTTTGTCCGGCACCCACGCCGACTTGTCCTCGCGCAGCTTGCCGGCGACCGCCTTGCCCTTGGCGTCGGTGAGCGTGACCGAGGACACCTCGCCGTTGCCGACCTTGACCCCGATCTCGGCGCTGACCGGTACGTCCTTCTTGTTGGCGGCGGGTGTGATGGCCAGGGTGACCGGCCCGGCGGCGGTCGTGCTCTCGGTGACCGGAGCGGACGCCCCGGCACTGGCCGTGGGAGCCGGCTCGGCGAAGGCCGGGTCGGAGTCGTCGCTGCACGCGGCGGTTGAGGCGATCAGGCCGATCGCCATGATCGTCGCCAGTGAGCGGCGGAGGACAACCATCGTCAAGCCCCGTTCTTTAGTTCTCAGCGCAGACATACTGACGCACCGACGCAACCGACGGGTCCTCCTTCCGGGTGTTGGCGGCCGATTTCAAGGATCTTCACAGCGCGTGCTAACGTTTTTCTCGTTGCACGACAGCGCGCTGCTAGCTCAACTGGCAGAGCAGCGGACTCTTAATCCGCGGGTTGTAGGTTCGAGTCCTACGCGGCGCACTCTCTCGACGACATGGAAGCCCCGGCCCTGTGCCGGGGCTTTCTGCATGTCACGAGCCGATCGTGTCGACCCGGCCGGTGCCGCCGCAGTCCGGGCAGACGGTGGCCGGCGAGTGCCGGTCCTCGAAGCCGTCGCCGGTGAAGTTGAAGGTGCGCTCCGGTTCCCGGTTGAGCCACCCGGTGCCCCGGCAGCGCAGGCATCGCGGGTGCGGACGTGGCACACTCCATCCACGTCGACCGATCCCGAAGGTCCGCCCGAACATGTGGATCAGCCACCGGCCGACTCTGGTGACACCGACCAGTACGGCCACCACCCCGATCAGCACCAGCACGACGACAGCCAGAAGGACCCACTCCATGGGGCCATCTTGCAGCCCGCGCAGGTGGATGTCGTCGGCTGGTGTCACTACTGGGGGGAGGACCGTTCGGTCAATCAATGCCGACTTTCAACCAGCAGACCTTTTCAAGTACGGCAGCCTGCGGCGAGACTGCCGACCTGAGAACAATCCGCCTGCGCGCTTTCGGAGGGCGTTCGCCACTATGACCACCCCTGTCCCGGTCTCCGACCATCTGCCCAAGTTGGCTACACCCGGGGAACGACTCGGATGGATCTTCAACGACCGTAATCTCTACCTGCGCAAGTTCATGGAGCCGGTGCCCCAGCCGGCCGCCGCGCCGCAGCACCTGTTCGACAAGCTGTCCCGTGCCCAGCACAACCTGACCAAGAAGATCTTTCAGGTCGCCGGCGGCGGTGTCGGCCTCGCGCTGCTGATCAGCTGCTGCGGTGGCAGCGTCGGGGCGAGCAGCAACGGCGGGGCCTACGGGTTCCTCGCCTTCCTGGCCTTCGCGGCGGGCATCGGCGGCGCGGTCTGGCTCGGCACTGCGCCGGGCCGGATCAAGGCCGAGATCGCCGCCGCCCAGCAGCAGCTCCAGTACCAGTACCAGCAGGCCTACGCCGCCTGGGACCAGCGCCGCCAGCACCACGAGTACCAGCAGCGGCAGACCGTCGACGCGATGAACGAGTGGGGTGCGGCCACCCCGTCGAACAGCACCCGCCGCGTCGACATCATCGGCGGCACCACGTACGGCTGGGAGGCCGTGCTCACCGTCTTCGGCGGATCGCTGCTCGCCACCCGCGGCCCGATGGTGCTCGTCGACTTCACCGGCGAGGCGCTCTGTGGCGAACTGCTGACCCTCGCGTCGATGACCGAGCGGACCGTCCAGCAGTTCCGGCTGCCCTCCGAGATGTCCCGCTTCGACCTGGTCGGCGGTCTCGGTGCCAACGAGTTCGTGGACTGCCTCGTCGAGTCGATGTTCGGTGACGCGACCGGCGCCACCCGGGCCGAGCGCAGCCAGGACACCATGCTGCTGCGTGAGGTCTGCGCCGTCCTCGAACCGCAGATCAGCGTCGGCCGCCTGCTCGCCGCCCTACGCGTGCTCACCGACCGGCCGGTCCAGGCCGCGCTCACCCCGGACGAGGTGGACCGGCTGCTGGACCTCCAGCCCGACGAGGTCCGCCGGCAGATGCACCAACAGCTGCGCCGGATCGAGGCGTTCCTGCACCCGCTGGAGGAGATGGGCAGCGAGTCGGCCGCGCCCGGCGACGCCGACCTGACCTGCGTGATCGCCGAGGGCGACCGGCGCAACGCCCAGGCCGAGCTGCTCAAGGACCTGCTCGTGCAGTGGCTGGCCCGCCGGGTCCGGCAGGAGAGCGGCCCGATGGGCTCACTCGTCCTGATCGGCGCCGACGAGGTGAACCACCGGGCCATCGAGAACCTCAGCACCCTCTGCGAGCGGCGCGGCATCCGCCTCGTGCTGTTCTACGCCCACCTGCGCGAGCACACCCTGCAGACGATCGGCGGCGGCGAGGTCGCGCTGATGCGGCTCGGCAACCACACCGAAGCCGGTCAGGCCGCCGACTTCATCGGCAAGGGACACAAGTTCGTGCTCTCCCAGCTGACCCGCACGCTCGGCGGTAACGAGACGCACACGCTCGCCGACACGTACGGGGAGTCGGAGACCCACGGCGGCTCGTCCGGCTGGAGCCGCAGCCACACCAGCGGTCACGGCGGTGGCAGCAGCACCTACTCCAGCAGCGGCGGCACCAACTGGAGCCAGACCCGGAACTGGAGCCAGACCGAGTCCAACGCCCGTGGACAGAACTGGAGCGACGCCCAGGCCGCCCAGCGCGTCTACGAGTACACGCTGGAGCCGCGCGTCCTGCAGGACCTCCCCGAGTACGCGATGGTCCTGGTCAAGAGCGAGGGCCGGGGCGCCGTGGTGCAGGCCGTCGAGGTCAACCCGGACATCGTCACCCTCCCGCGGGTCTCGATGCAGCCGATCGACCTGCTGCCCCTGCCGGATCGGGCCGAAGCCGTCCACCCGGCGACCCGTCAGCCCAGCCAGGTCACCGCGTCCCAGCCGGAACCGCTGGCCGCGCACGACACCGCCGCGCAGGACGCCGCCACCGCACTCAACGGCTGGGGCAACGCCGTGCCGCAGCAGCCCCAGTATCAGCAACAGCAGCAGCCGTACCAGGGCCCCTGGGGCGGCCGGCAGTGACGACCGGCATCGCCGGGCTGTTCGAGCGGTTCCCGGTCAGCCGGGTGCTCGAACTGCCCCGGCGCCCGCCGTCCGGCCGTGACGACCAGGGCGATGCGGTGCGCCGGCAACGGCTGGCCGCGATCGTCTCGGCGTACCACTCCGGCGGTGGGTTGCTGCTCGGCTGGCACCGGGCCGCCGCCGGCGGGCCGATCGAGGTCTTCGCAGCCGGCGGCGTCACCGGTGAACCGGACCGTGACCAGCGGATCCCGCTCTCCGTGCCACCCGGCGCGGTCGGACGCCGGTACGCCGGTGGCGATCTGACCGGGCGGCTGCGCGCCGTGCCGGTCTGGACCCGGGTGGCCGGCCTGACCGACGGGCTGCTCATCGAGGACGAGGCGCTGCGCGACGGCGACCTGCGGCCCACCCTGGACGAAGGGCTGCTGCACGTGTGGCATGGCCCGTTCAGCTGGTTCGTGCTGGCGACCCCGGAACCGGCCGCCGACCTGGTCACCGCCGCCCGGCAGATCGCGCTGGAGGAACGGCAGGCCCAGTCCAAGTCCCAGTCGGCTGACCACGCGGTGGCCGCGGCCCGGCTCCAGCGCCGTCACCGCGAACTCCAGCAGGGCCGATCGACCGGTATGTGGCGGGTGCACCTGCTGGCCGGCGCCGACTCCCCGGCGTCCGCGGCCGCGGTGGCCGGACTGCTCTGCGCCTCGACCGACCTGAGCCACCAGCCGTACGCCCTGATGCCCTCCGGTGTCTTCGGTGACCTGGACAAGATGCTCTCCGTCGAGGACGTGCCGGACTCCCCGGTGCTCGGCGGTTCCCACCTGCTGGCCTCGCTCGCCGTCGCCCCGATCGACGAGGTGCCGGGCTTGCGCCTGGCCACCCGGCCGGACTTCGACGTCACCCCGGAGAACACCGGCCGTGGCGGCCCGGCCGTCACCGTCGGCGCGGTGCTGGACCGGTCGGAGGCCCCGGCCGGTGTCCTCGAAGTGCCCCGGACCAGCCTCAACCGGCACACGTTCGTCACCGGCGCGACCGGCGCCGGCAAATCCCAGACCGTGCGCAACCTGCTCGAATCGGCCGCCGCTCAGGACCTGCCGTGGCTCGTCGTCGAACCGGCCAAGGCCGAGTATCGGCAGATGGCCGACCGGATCGGCGGCGACCGGGTGATCACCATCCGGCCCGGCGACCCGGACGCGCCACCGGCCGGGTTCAACCCGCTCGAGCCGGCCGCCGGATTCCCGCTGCAGACCCATCTGGACCTGACCCGGTCGCTGTTCCTGGCCGCGTTCGAGGCCGACGAGCCGTTCCCGCAGGTGCTCAGCGCCGCGCTGACCCGCTGCTACGAGGACCTCGGCTGGGATCTGGCCCTCGGCGAGCCGCGAACCGCCGGCCACCGGCCCCGCTACCCGACCCTCGGTGACCTTCAGCGCACCGCGGAACTCGTCGTCGACCAGATCGGGTACGGCAAGGAGATCACTGACAACGTCCGCGGCTTCATCCGCGTGCGACTGTCCAGCCTGCGTCTCGGCACCACCGGCCGGTTCTTCGAAGGCGGGCACCCACTCGACCTCGCCGGGCTGATGCGCCGCAACGTGGTCTTCGAGATCGAGGACGTCGGCGACGACCGGGACAAGGCGTTCCTCATGGGCGGGCTGCTCATCCAGCTCACCGAGCACCTGCGGGTGGAGACCCGGCGAGACCCGGCCCTGCTCCGGCTCGGGCTGCGTCATCTCAGTGTCTTCGAGGAGGCACACCGGCTGCTGCGGCGTACCGAGGGCGGCCCCGCCTCGCACGCGGTCGAGCTGTTCGCCGCCCTGCTCGCCGAGATCCGCGCCTACGGCGAAGGCCTCGTGGTGGCCGAACAGATCCCGAGCAAGCTCCTGCCCGACGTGATCAAGAACACCGCCGTCAAGATCATGCACCGGCTGCCGGCCGCCGACGACCGGCAGGCCGTCGGCGCCACCGCCAACCTGACCGAACGGCAGTCCCAGTTCCTGGTCACCCTGCCGCCCGGCACCGCCGCCGTCTTCGCCGACGGCATGGACCAGCCGGTACTCGTCCGGATGCCGGACGGCTCGGACCGCGAACGCGGCGGGCTCACCCCGACCGCCGGTCCCGGCGCCGTCATCGGCCGGCGCAGCACGACCTGCGGCGGCGAATGCCTGTCCAGCGCGTGCACTCTGCGCGACATGCGATCGGCGCAGCGCCTACTGGAGGACGAGCCCTGGCTCGTCGCCTGGGCCGAACTCGCCGTCCTCGGTCACCTCACCGGCTGGCCGACGCCGGTCCCGCGGGCCCATCGGCTGCGGCCGCTGCTGACCATGCCGCTGCGGCTGCGGGACTGCGCCCTCTCCCACGCGGTCGACGAAGCCGTCGAGGCCCGGTCGGCGGCGCTCAGCGACCGGTCCGATCCGGCGACGCTGGCCGGGCACGTGACCGGGGTGCTCAACGGCTTCCTGCGCGGCGAGTTCACCTGCGCGGCCGAGGAGCCGCAGTTCCTGGCGCGGCGCTACCGCTGGTCGCGGATCGCCGACGTCCTCGGTGCCGCGGCCCGTGCCGACCCCACCGCCGCGCGCCATCCCCGCTCCGCGGAGTGGCGGCAGGCCAACGGCCGGGACATTCCCGGCGAGACGGTGGGCGCGCAGGCTGCGGCGGTCCGGGTCTGGTTCGACGAGGACATCTCCGATCCGGAGGTACGGCGTACCGTCGCACTCGGTCGACGGGCACCCAGCGCGCTGGAGAGAGCGGTAGGGTGCTCGTTCGGTGAGCTCGAATGGGCCGCCCGGGCCGGTGCGTTGATCGACGGCGACTTCGCCGGATGCGCCTGGCCGGCCCGCTTCCTCCTACCGTCCGTGCGGAGTGGCGGCTGATGGCCGAGAACGTCCAGGAGACACGCCCGCCCGAGCCACCGCCCCCGCCGCCGGAGCTGCCGAAACCGACCGAGGAGCAGGTCAAGGCCGAGAACAGCGCCGATCCGGTCGGGGTCGACGAGAATCAGCAGGAAGCACAGCAGGACACCAGGAACACGGCCCAGGAGGAGTACGCCAAGGCGCTGGCCGAGGGCGACTCCGGCAGCGGCTCGCAGAACTCCGAGTCGAACGGTGGCGAGCCGAAAGGCCTGGAACCGACCCCGGAATTCCAGGCGCAGCTGGATTCCCGCCAGGGGCTGGGTCTGGAACCGGCCCAGCCGACGCCCGAGGTCCAGTCCCAGTTGGACGACTTCAAGGCGAACAAGGACCTGAATGCCGCCCCGGACCCCGAGGCAGCCACCATTCCGCAGGAGACCCGGCAGCCGGACCAGGAGATCCCGCAGCCGGAAACCGAGCAGCAGGAAACCGGGCAGCAGGAGGTGCCGCAGCCGGAGCCGGAGACCCTGGAGCAGGAGGTCCCGCAGCCCGAGCCGGAGGTCCAGCCGGGGAAGGTAGAGCAGGAGACGCCGGAGCCGGAGGCGCTTCAGCAGCAGGAGACTCAGGAGGAACCGAAGGCTGCGGCCGACGGGTCGGCGAACGGTGAGCAGGCCGACGCCCATGACGAGACGCAGAACACTCTTCAGTCCGAGCTCGACAAGGCGAACGACGGCGGCGACCAGAACACCGAGACCGAGCCGGACCAGACTGCCGAGCCGGACCAGACTGCCGAGCCGGACCAGACTGCCGAGCCGGACCAGACTGCCGAGCCGGACCAGACTGCCGAGCAGGATTTGAAGGCGACGCCGATCGAGGACCGGATGGAGGTCGACCCCGCCACCGCCGAGCGGGTGAAGGAGCTTCGTTCGGAGGGTGACGGACACGCGGTCAAACGCCACCTCGACGCGACCGATCAGCAGACGAAGAACCGGCTGGGTACGCCGGTGGTCGACGCGGACACCGGCAAGCCGGTTCTGAAGGACGGCGCCGTCGAAGCCACCGGAAAGATCGACCCGGCCAGCGGTACGACCAAGGACGCGTTCAAGCCGAACCAGGATCATAAATGCGGCGAGATCGCGTCCAAGTTCGACGACCCGCGGGATTTCGTGAAGGCGGATGATCACCTCCGGCAGAAGGCGTCGCAAAGCAACCAGCCCGGTATCAAGATGGTCAGCGCCGACATCGATGAGGTGCTCGGTCCGGACGGGCATGAGCGGCTGACCGGCTTCAAGCACGACCCGGACAAGGCCGGCGACTACCTCGACGTCGACTTCGACGGCGGGAAGATCCTGGCGTTCTACAAGACCGATCCGGCGAGTGGCGACCTTAAGCTGCACACGATGTTCGTGAACCCACGAGAGAAGGAGTGACATGAGCTCCCACGCGATTCTCCTGCTCGGCAGCTACTTCAACGAAGAGGTTGTCGACCTGCGTCCGGAGGTGCGCGACGGCTTGCGGGACGACGGTCCCGAGGCGTTCGACCGGATCCGCGGTGAGGTGCGGGAGCTGATCCGTGAGCGGAGACTCACCCCGCTGGAGTTCCGGAACGAAACCGGGGTGCGCTTCGCGAACGAGGAGCAGATGTACTCGGAGTTCGAGGGTGCGTACCGGTACTTCTTCGAGGGCGGCGAGGACGGGGCTAGCTGAAGGGCTTTCAGCCTGGTGTGTTAGTGTTCTGCCCGTCGGAAGGCGCTGCTAGCTCAACTGGCAGAGCAGCGGACTCTTAATCCGCGGGTTGTAGGTTCGAGTCCTACGCGGCGCACGGCATGACGAGGCCCCACCTTTTCAGGTGGGGCCTCGTTGCTTTCTGTGACTTGCTGTGAAGACGGCCCAGCCACTTTTCGTCGACGACTTTGTTGACAATCATTTGGCGGGTGAGACGGATTGCAGTGCTCCTGGCCGTACCCCTGATGGTCTTTCTCGGTGTGCGCCCGGCCGAGGCCCACCCGATGCCGCACTCGGTGGTCGTGCTCGACGTGCACCAGACCTCGGTCACCGCGTCGCTGGAGCTGCCGGCCGGTGATCTGGCCACCGCCGGCGGGGGCGCGCCCGACCAGCCGGAGGCACTGCGGGCGTACCTGGCCGAGCACTTCCGGCCCACGACCACGAATGGTGTCGCCTGGACGGTGACCGTCGGTGACCTCGGGTCCACCGCCGCCGAGCAGACCGCCACCGGCCCCTATCAGGAGGTCACCGCCGAGATCGAGCTCACCCCGCCGGCCGGTGGTGACGTCCGACACTTCACCCTCGGCTACGACGTCATCGTGCACAAGGTCGTGACGCACACCACGCTCGTCTCGGTTCGGCAGGACTGGGCCGCCGGTCAAATCACCGAAGGTGACGAGGCCGAGCAGATCGGGACCATCGCGATCGACAACCGGACGATGACCGTGCCGCAGTTCACCGTCGACCTCGGGGCCGGGAGTTCGTGGCGAGGCTTCCTGGCCATGCTGCGGCTCGGCGGTCTGCACATCCTGGAGGGCACCGACCACCTGCTCTTCCTGCTGATCCTGTTGCTCCCGGCCCCACTGCTGGCCGACCGGAGGCGGTGGAACGGGTTGGCCACACCACGGCAGGCGGTCCGCCGGATCGGCTGGATCACCCTGGCCTTCACCGCCGGGCACTCGGCGGCGCTGGTGCTCGGCGCACTGACCCGGGTGACGATCCCGGCCCGGCCGGTCGAGGTGTTCATCGCGGTGAGCATCCTGATCGGCGCGGCGCACGCGGTCCGGCCGCTCTTCCCCGGGCGGGAGGCGCTGGTCGCCGGCCTGTTCGGGCTCGGCCACGGGATGGCGTTCTCGTTCACCCTGGCCGATCTGCACCTGTCCACCGGCCGGCTGGCACTGAGCCTGCTCGGCTTCAACCTCGGCATCGAGCTGGTCCAGTTGCTGCTGGTGGCGTTGGCTCTGCCGGCCCTGCTGGCGCTGGCCCGGCTACCGATCCAGCCGTGGCTGCGGACCGCCGGGGCGGCGCTGACCGCGGTCGCCGCGGTGGGCTGGGCGCTGGACCGTCTGGGCGTCCCGAACCCGGTCGCCGCGGCCGCCGACGCGGTCGGCGGGAACTACTCGTGGATGCTGGTGGCGCTGGTGCTTCTGGCGGTGGCCGGCGCCGTACATCTGATGGGTCGGAAACCGGCCACAACGTAAGCCTTCCGGGCGTCGGGGCGCGGCCCGGCGGGGTCGTATCGTCGGCGGCATGACCCGCGTCCTGCTGATCTCGGGGAGCACCCTGGCCGGCTCCCTGCACACCGCCGCCCTGCGCACCGCGGCCCGGTTCGCCCCGCAGGAGATCAACGCCACGCTGTACGAGGACCTGCGCGAGCTGCCGGCGTTCGTCCCCGGCGAGATGCCCCGGGGCGTGGTCGCCGAGTTGCGGGCCCTGGTCGACGCGGCCGACGCCGTGCTGTTCAGTACCCCGGAGTACGCGGGCTCCCTTCCGGGCAGCCTGAAGAACCTGCTCGACTGGCTGGTCGACGGCGGCGAGCTGGGCGGCAAACCGGCGGCCTGGCTGTCGGTGGTCCGGCCCGGTGTCGACGAGGGCGCACGGGCCGGCCTGGAGGCGGTGCTCGAGCACGGCGGTGCCCGGCTGCTGCGTCCGGCCTGCATCCGGCTGCCGTTGGAGATGGCCTCGATCGACGCCGGCGGCATCATCACCGACGGTCGCCTGCACGTGGCCCTCCAGGACATGCTGGAGACGCTGGTCCGGGCGTTGTCCGAGACCCGCCCGCGGCCGCAGCCGTCCTGGCAGGCGCACTCCAGCGTCTACCCGGTGGTGCGGCGCCCGGACGGGTCGGGTGGGTCCCCGTTCGGCCACGCGAGCGGGCAGAGCGCCCCGAAGTGGCTCAGCTGACCGCTCGTGAGGCGGCCCAGCAGGCGTCGGCGCCGACACAGGTGGCGAGACCGCGTACCGCCGTGCGCAGTTCGAGGAGCCGTTCCCGGCTCAGTGTTCCGGCCACGTTCTTGAGCATGTCCGGGTCGGTGGTCCGGTCGAAGTACTCGACGGCGCCGTTCACGTACTCGATGTAGGTGAACGTGCCGGTGCGCAGCGCGTCGTAGGACGGCGGGATGTTCGCGCTGTCCTTCGTGAAGTCCGGGTCCTTCGGGTCGGTGGCCGGGTCGTGGTGCTCGATCAGGGTGGCGTGCCGCCATTCGGCCGGTTCGGTCCGGGACAGCAGCGGGGTGAGGCTGTGCCCGTCGACCTCGGTCGGAGCGGGCAGACCGGCCCAGTCGGCGAAGGTCGGCCGCAGGTCGATGTTGGCCACCATCTGCGGGCGGCTGCTGCCGGCCGGGACCCCCGGCCCGGCCACCACGAGCGGCACGTTGACGTCGGTGTCGAAGGCGGTCTGCTTGCCGGAGGGCAGCGTGTACTCACCCATGTGGTAGCCGTTGTCCGAGCTGAACACCACCATGGTCCGGTCGGCGACACCGGCTTTGACCAGAGTGGACCGCAGGTTGCCGATCATCCGGTCGACCGACTGCACGGACTGGGCGCGCAGCCGGAACTCCTCGTCCAGTCGCTGCTTCTGCGCCTTGGTCAGCTTCTGCTTGGCGCCGGCCAGCCACACCGAGTTCTCCGGCACCCGGTCGTACGCCGCGGTCCGGGGCGCCTTCAGGCCGGGGAACAGGTCCGCGTCCCGTGGCGCCGGGGTGTACGGGTGGTGCGGCGCGTAGGTGGACACCTCGATCATGAACGGCTTCCCGCTCGCCGCCGTGGTGGTGATGAAGTCCGCCGCCTTCGCCGAGAGGACGTCGGTGAGGTAGTCCTTCGGCTTCGACCCGTACTCGACGACCCGGCCGTTCTCGTTCAGTTTGTAGTCGAAGTTGGGGTAGGCGTTGCCACCCACGAACCACTGGTCCCAGCCCGGCGGCACGTACGGTCCGGGGCCGCCCATCCGGATCCCCGGCTGGTACTCGTTGAGGTACTTGCCGAGGAACGCGGTCCGGTAGCCGGCACCCTGCAGATCGGTGCCGAAGGTGGACCGCTCCTGGTCGCGACTGTGGAAGAGCAGGAAGCCGCCGTCCGACCCGTGGTTCTTCACGATCCCGGTGTTGTGCGGGAACTGACCCTTGAGCAGTGACGCGCGAGACGGGCAGCAGAGCGAGTCGGTGACCGTGTAGTTGGTGAACGTGGTGCCGTCCTGCTGGAGCTTGCGCACGTTGGGCATGTACTGCACGAGGTTCATCGACAGGTCGTCGACCAGCACGAACACGATGTTCGGCCGGGTCGAGGGGATCGGTGCGACGGTGGGCGACGGGGCAGCCGGGGACGACGGCGCGGGCGTGGCGGGCTGTGCCGCGGCGGCCGAGCCGGGTGGCGTGGAGCTCGCGCTGCATCCGGCGGTGACCAGCAGAGTCGCGACGGCAGCGGTGTACCCGAGAGTGCGAAAGCTCATGGCGGCGCGGCTACTCCATCGGTGAGGGGGTTCCCAGGAGGGTAGTCGGCCGAGACGTCCTGCGGTTTCGGAGGTTGCTTACCTCTCGCACAGATGATCATTAAGAAAGTCTGAACGGACACCGATCAACTCCCGATCCGGCGGATAGTGGACACCTTCCCTGGAGGTGATCCATGCCAGTGGCCGATTCCGCGCAGCCCCGGGCGTACGTCGTGATCGTCGTGGCCGCCCTCGAACCGCGACCGCGCCGCCCACGCCGACCCGTCGCCGGTCGCCCGCACCTGCCGATCCGCCCGCCCCGGTCACCGCGGGCGCCGCGCCGCCGCCCGGTCTGAACGCCGAACGGGCCACCGGGAGCGGTATCGACGGGTATCGTCGGAATCCGGTTCCCGAGGGCCCCGGAGGGCGTTATGACCCAGGATCTCCAGATCGACTTCACCGACCCGGCGTTCCAGAACAACCCCCATCCGGCGTACGCCCAGATGCGCCGCACCGGCCCGGTCCGCCGGGTGAAACTGCCCAGCGGCCTGGACGCCTGGCTGATCACCAGATATGAGGACGGCCGCCGGGCGCTGACCGACCCGCGACTGTCCAAGTCGATGTCGCCCCTCGGTTCGACCGGCGCCGGGCAGCCGAGCCTGACCACGGCGATCTCCCGGCACATGCTCGCGGTGGATCCGCCGGACCACACCCGTCTGCGCCGTCTGGTCTCGGCCGCGTTCACCGCCCGCCGGATCGAGAGCCTGCGGCCGCGGATCGAGGAGATCTCCGCCGGCCTGCTCGACGCGCTGGCGGAGGAGCGGTCCGCCGACCTGATCGACGCCTTCGCCTTCCCCCTGCCGATCCAGGTGATCTGCGAACTGCTCGGCGTCCCGGCCGAGGATCAGAACGCGTTCCGAGAGTGGTCCAATGTGATCGTGTCCGGCGCGTTCGCCGCCGACCGGCTGGGCCCGGCGATCAACGCGCTCGTCGAGTACATCTCCGCGCTGCTCGCCGAGCGCCGCGAGCACCCCGGCGACGATCTGCTCTCCGGGCTGATCCAGGTGGGCGATCAAGGTGACCGGCTCTCCCCCGACGAACTGTCCTCGATGGTCTTCCTGCTGCTCATCGCCGGTCACGAGACCACGGTTAACCTGATCGGCAACGGTACCTGGCTGCTGCTGAGCGAGCGCGAGCGGTGGGAGCGGCTGCGCGCCGACCGGGCTCTGCTGCCGGCCGCGATCGAGGAGTTCCTGCGGTTCGAGGGGCCGGTCGAGACCTCCACGTTCCGGGTCGCCACCGAGCCCGTGGAGATCGGCGAGGTCACCATCGCGGCCGGTGACCCGGTGATGGTGGTGCTGCTCTCGGCGAACCGGGACGACGACCGTTTCCCGGACGCCGGCGAGCTGCGGCTGGACCGGCCCAACAACGCGCACCTGGCGTTCGGGCACGGCATCCACTACTGCCTGGGCGCGCCGCTGGCCCGGCTGGAGGCGCAGATCGCGTTCACCGCGCTGATGGACCGGTTCCCGGGCCTGCGGCTCGCCACCGATCCGGACGAGCTGACCTGGCGTCCCGGCACCCTGCTGCGCGGTCTGCACCGACTGCCGGTCCTGCTGTAACCCGGCTGTGACGAGACCCGGCCGGCAGCCGGTGCCGTCGCCCGGCCCGGGCGACAGCACTGTGCCCCAGCCGGCGGGTTGACCTGGCATGATGTCGGCCGTGCCGGAGCCTCACGATCTTCACCAGCCGACCGCGCAGCTGCCCGTGGTCGAGTCGCGCGGGGTGTACCGGGCGGCCGACCACCGCCGTACCGCCCTGATCGTGGCCGGTTCCGCCGCCGTGCTGCTCCTACTGGTGGTGTGGCTGTTCACCGGCGACGACGAGCCGGCCCCGGTTCCGGTCGCGGCACCCCCGTCGGCCACGGCGGCGGAGATCAGCGCGACGCCGGAGCCCGAGGCGACCGAGGAGTCCGCGGCACCCGAGCCGTCCGCGACCGCCGCCACGCCGTCCGCGCGCCCGCTCCAGCCCGGTGATCTGATCAGCGGCCTGGCCGGTCTGATCGACGCGCTGGAGGACGAGGGCGAGCTGGACGACGACGCGGCCGAGGCCCTGACCCGACGGCTGGAGCAGGTCGCGACCAGGCTGTCCCGCGGTGACGTCAAGGCGGCTGCCCGCAAGATCGACGAGTTCCTCAAGAAGCTGCGTGACGTGCGCAAGGACGACGACGTCAGCGGCGACGCGTTCAACCTGCTGGCCTCGGGCGCCGAGCAGGTCCGGGCGGTGCTGCGCCGGGTCTGAGCTCAGCTCACCCCGAGGTCGGCCATCCGGCGGATCTCGATGTCCTGCTCGATGGCGGTCTCCTTGGCCATCTTCGCCAGCCGCTCCTCCGAGCCGCTCTTGAACAGCACGTTGACCATCTCCAGGGCGCCGCGGTGGTGTGCGGTCATCATCTCGATGAAGCGCCTGTCGAAGTCGGCGCCGCGGGCCGCGGTCAGCTCGGTGAGGGCCGCGGCGGGCTGCATGCCCGGCATCGTGGCGTGGTCGTGGGCGGGGTCCGACTCGGGCTGCCCACGGTCGCTGAGCCAGGTGCGGAGGATAGCGATCTCCGGCCCCTGAGCGGCGGTGATCCGGCTCGCGATGTTCTTCACGCCCTGATCGGCTGCCCGGTCGGGTACAAGATCTGCCATCTGCAGCGCCTGCGCATGGTGGGCGATCATCATTTGGGCGTACGTGACGTCGGCCTTGTTGTACGGCGAGGCATCGGGCGGCTGCACGTGATCGGAGTCGGTGACCGACGCTGACTCCCCGGGTCTGCCGGGCACCAGGACCCGGGCCGGGGAGGAGGACGCTGACGGCGCGGCCGCGGGCTCGGGTTCGTCGTTGGAGAACCGGGCGAAAAGGGCGAGTCCGATCGCGCCGAGAAGGACCAGGGTTGCGGCGGTCAGGGCCCATGCGCGTCGGTGTTGCATGTATTTCCTTTCCGGCAAGCGTCCCCATGAGAGGGTCACGACGACTATCGTAACGATCGACATCGCTATCACCGGGGGTACATGGCGACACGACTCGCCGTGCGTTTCCGGTGTTGGTAAGCCGGAAGCAGCGCGGAAGGATCTTCATGAGGCATCCTGCCCCACGAGGGCGGTTCAAGCGCCTGGCGAGTTTCGGGGCGGTCGCGGTCCTGACCAGTTTCCTGGTCACGGCCCCCGCACAGGCAGACCCGGCCACGATCCCGGGTGTGGACGAGATCGTCAGTAGCCCCAACATCAAGCTGATCGCCAACGAGCCCAAGACCGGCCCGTTCGCGGCGGAGAACGCGCTCAACAGTGACCTGGCCTTCCAGGGTAAATATGCGTTCGCGGGTAACTACAACGGCTTCACCGTCTGGGACATCAGCAACCCGAAGGACCCGGTCCAGGCCGTTCAGGTGCTCTGCCCGGGCGCTCAGAACGACGTCTCGGTCTACGGCAACCTGTTGTTCCTCGGTACCGACTCGATCCGCAGTGACGACTCCTGCAGCAGCGTCGGTGTGCCGAACAGTGCTCCGCCGGAGACGCCGCGCTGGGAGGGTGTCAAGGTCTTCGACATCAGCGACCCGCGCAACCCGCAGTACGTGACCGCGGTCAAGACCGACTGTGGCTCGCACACGCTGTCGCTGGTGCCGGGTAAGGGCCGCGACCGTTCGGTGTACGCCTACGTGTCGTCGTACAACCTGGACGTCGTCGACCTGCCGAACTGCGCGCAGCCGCACGACAAGATCTCGGTGATCCGGGTTCCGTTGAAGAAGCCGGCCGAGGCGGCCCTGGTGTCCACGCCGGTGCTCTTCCCGGACGGTGGCTTCCCCGGTGACGCGGATTCCCGCAACACCTCGGGCTGCCACGACATCACGGCGTACCCGGAGAAGGACATCGCGGCCGGCGCCTGCATGGGTGACGGTGTGCTGCTGGACATCTCGAAGCCGGCGGCGCCGAAGGTGATCACCACCGTGCGGGACGCGGAGAACTTCGCGTTCTGGCACTCGGCGACGTTCAACAACGACGCCACCAAGGTGGTCTTCACCGACGAGCTCGGTGGTGGCGGTGGCGCGGAGTGTCTGCCGTCGATCGGTGCGACCAAGGGCGCGGACGCGATCTACGACATCACCGGCCGCGGCAGCAAGCGCAAGCTGGAGTTCCGCAGCTACTTCAAGATCCCGCGGGAGAACGCGGTGACCGAGAACTGCGTGGCCCACAACGGCTCGCTGATCCCGGTCAAGGGCCGCGACATCATGGTCCAGGCGTGGTATCAGGGCGGCATCTCGGTGTGGGACTTCACCAACTCGCGCAAGCCGGTGGAGATCGCGTACTGGGAGCGGGGCCCGCTGAGCACCGACCGCCTGATCGTCGGCGGTTCCTGGTCGGCGTACTGGTACAACGGCTACATCTACTCCAACGACATCCAGAAGGGTTTCGACGTTCTGGAGGTCAGCGACCGCCGTATCGACAAGGCGGAGCGGGAGAAGACGTGGCAGTTCAACCCGCAGACTCAGACCGACTACCGCAAGTACTGGTGATCTGAGGCCTGATCCGGACGGAGCCGGTGCGACCCACTCGGGTGGCACCGGCTCCGTTGTTTCCGGGAATCGGTGATAACGACATCTATCAATGTGAACGACTCTCTTGTTTCATGGTCGTTACTTGCTGGTAACACCGTGGAACGCATTGATGGGAGTCATGTGATGGCCTCACCCGCACCCTTGCGCCGCCTGATCGCCGCCACCGTCGGTGGCCTTCTCGCTCTCGGTTCTCTGACCGCACCGGTCCAGGCCGCGGCCGCGCTGCGCCAGGTGATGTTCGTCGGCAACAACTGGGACGGCACGGTCGACGTCATCGAGCCGAATGGCGGCTACGCGCGCATCGGCCGGCTGTCGGTGATCCCGGACCGCTCGCAGCGGCTCGCCGAGATCTACCTCAACCCGATCCGGCTCGCCTTCTACCTCGGCATCCAGCAGGGTCCGGGGGAGGGGCACGACCAACTCGTCGACGACATGTACACGACACCGGCCGGGGACGCCCTGGTCGTCTCCCGGCCGAGCTTCGCCGACGTGGTCTCGATCGACCTGGCCACCGGGGCCCTGAAGTGGCGCTTCCCGGTCAGCGGGTTCCGCTCCGACCACATGGCGGTCTCCCCGGACGGTCGCTCGGTCGCGGTCTCCGCCTCCACCGGCAACACCGTGCACGTGCTCGACATCGTCACCGGCCGGCAGCTGGGCTCGTTCGCGACGGGCGACAAACCGCACGAGAACATCTACACCGACGGCGGCCGGTACCTCTGGAACAGCTCGATCGGCGAGGTCAACACCGACCTGGACGATCCCTGGCTGGACTTCACCAAGGGGGACCGGAAGATCACGATCGCCGACACCAGCACCTACCGGGTGGTCCGTACCGTCGACATGCGGACCCGACTGGACGCCTTCGGCCGGACCGACCTGTCCGACGCGGTCCGCCCCGCCGTCTTCACCCCGGACGAGTCGAAGCTCTACTTCCAGGTCTCGTTCTTCGCCGGGCTCATCGAGTACGACGTGGCCACCGACCGGATCACCCGGATCAAGGATCTGCCGCAGAACCCGGCCACCGACCCGGACCGTACCGCGTGGGTGAACGACTCCCGCCACCACGGCCTGTCGATCAGCCGGGACGGCGCGAAGCTCTGCGTCGCCGGCACCATGGACGACTACGCGACGGTGGTCGACCGGGCCACCCTCTCCCAGGGCCCGCTGGTCACCGCGATCAAGCCCTACTGGGCCACGGTCAGCGCGGACGGTCGGGACTGCGTGATCTCCGAGGCCGGCGCCGACCGGGTCACCGCGATCAGCTTCGCCACCGGCCAGGCGGTCGCCTCGGTCGCCGTCGGCGATCACCCCCAGCGGGTACGGATCGGTCAGGTCCCGGCCGGCTGGACCGCTCCCTGACCGACGGCCTGGGCGCGCCGCTCCTTGCGTTCGCGCTTACGCCGGTACATGGCGGCGTCGGCCTCGCGCAGCAGGCCGTCGCCGTCCCCCGGCTCGCCGGCCGAGACGCCGACGCTGGCGCCGACGGTGAGCAACTCGCCCCCGATCGGCATCGGCTCGGCGAGCATCGTGGCGATCCGCTCGGCCAGCCGGCCGGCCTCGGTGGCGTCGGTGCCCGGCAGCAACACCGCGAACTCGTCGCCACCGAGCCGGGCGGCCAGTTCGCCGGCCCCGAGCAGACCGGCCAGCCGCTGAGCCACCTCCGTCAACACCTGGTCGCCGGTGTGGTGCCCGTGCCGGTCGTTGATCTCCTTGAAGCCGTCCAGGTCGATCAGCAGCATGCTGACCCGCTCGGTCGCCGCGTTCAGCCGCCGGTGCAGCAGCACCCGGTTGGCCAGCCCGGTCAGAGCGTCGTGGGTGGCCTGCCGTTGCAGCTCGTCGTGCAGGGCCCGGGTCTCGCTCGCGTCCCGTGCGTTGAGCACCACCCCGGCGACGTTCGGGTTGTCGCTCAGGTCGGTGACCACCAGGTCGAGCCAGCGGTACGACCCGTCCGCGTGCCGCCACCGGACCTGGGCGGCGACCCCGGCCCCCGGGGCGCGGGTGAGCAGCTCGGTCAGTTCCGCGACCTGGGGACCGTCGTCCGGGTGGGTGCGCTCGTAGAGCGAGGTGCCGAGCAGGTCGTCGGCGGGCATGCCGAGCACCCGGAACGCGGCCGGGGTGGCGTAGCTGATGCGTCCGTCGTAGTCGATCACCAGGGTCAGGTCGGACGTGTTCTGCACCAGGGCCCGGAACCGCTCGGCCTGTCCGTCGAGCTTGGTGAGCAGCCGCTCGTTGTCGCGCATCGCCGCCACCTGCCGGCCCAGCACCAGTGCGGTGATCACCACGGCCCCGATCGCCACACCCCACACCCGCAGGTCGACGTCGTCCTCCCGGAGCGAGACGACCAGCAGGATCTGGGTCGCGATCACCGCGAAGTAGGGGAGCCGGCTGGAGCGGCCACCCATCCCGACCGACCGGGTCTCGGTGAGCCGCCACACGTGCAGCTGTTGGACCCGGAAGGCCGCCGAGGCGAGCACACACGGCAGAAGTGCCACGATCGCGGCGCCGCCGGGGCCCGGGTCGCCGATCAACCCGAGGGTCACCGGTCCGGCGAAGGCGGTGCCGGACACCCCGATCGCGGCCGCGATCCCGGCCGAGCGGGTGAACGGGGCGGTGCCGCTGAGAATCAGTTTGAGCAGCCCGAACGTGATCAGCAGCATCACCACGGCGGTGGCCGCGGCGCCCCAGCGGTCGGCCGCCTGCCGACCACTCAGGTCGGCGGCCAGCACGAAATACCACAGGAAGACCGCGACGCCGGTGAGTACCGTGGTCGCATCGAACCAGAGCCGCAGCCGCTGCCGACCGGCGCCGCCGAGCGGGTGCCGCAGCATCGCGCCGACCACGATGACCATGCCGAGCACGACGAGGCCGGTCTGGATCGGGCTGACCGCGGTGGTCGACGGGTCCAACACCAGCCGGACGGTCTGATATCCGTCACCGAGCAGGCAGCCCGCGCAGGCGATCACCGCGGCCCACCAGAACCGTCGGCCGGCCGCCGACATGCCCTGGTGGGTGGCGGTTCGGAAGGTGAAGTACACGTTCGCGGCGTCGATGGTGGTCTGTAGACCCCAGGAGACCCGCTGCTGGTCACCGAAGTGCAGGAACCACGGAACCAGGAGCACACCGAGCGCCACCAGGCCCAGCAGGACCGGGTCGGTGACCACGGATCGCTTCGGCATGAGGGCTCCCGTCGGCGACAGCTCCGGATGGCTTCCGGGTCGGTACGTTCCATCGGCCGTCGCCGGGCGGACGTGAGTGATCCGTTCCGGTCAGAGGAACCTTAGAGGAGCGGCTTCGACTGCGTCTGACCTGCGGCGCGGCTGAACGGACAAGGAGCCATATTCGGGTACTTTCTTGGACATGATGACCGGTCGGGGCAGTGCACTGCCGCGGTCGATCGTCGTCCTTTTCGCCCTTCTGGTGGCGCTACTCGCGGCCGTCGGCGAAGGGGCCGCCGGCGAAGGGGCCGCCGGCGAACTGGCCGCCGTCGAAGTGACCGCCGCCGAAGTGACCGCCAGTGCGGCACCGCCCCGCCCCGTGGCCGCCTCCTGCGCGCGGACGGAGCACGTAACCCGTACCGGCGCGGCTGAGGTGTCGACCATCGTCGAACCCGCCGCCGAACCGCCTGCCGTGACCGCTCCGGTCGCGGACCGCGCTCCCGCGCTGACCTCGCAGGACACCGCGTGCGCCGCGGTCTCCCGCGCTCCGCCGCACGCGGCCTGAGACCTCGCGGACGCCCGATCGGGCGCCCGGGGCGACGCCTGTGCTGCGCGAACTCCCCCCACGAGCGGACGGACCCGCCATGAACATCCTTGCCGAGATGCTGCTCGCCGAGCCGACCCCGATGGCCATCTGGGCGGCGCTGATGCTGCTCACCCTGCCCGCGCTGGTGGTGCTGGCGAATCCGGATGGAGTACGCAATCCGGGCACTGCCCTGCTGGAGGCGGCGAACTTCGTCCGGCGGACCCGGCGGCGGAGGGCCGAACGGCGGGCCGCCGAGTCGGCCGAAGCACAGGCGGCGGTGCGGTATGCGCTCGAGGTCCGGGTCGCGGCCACACAGGCCGCCGAGGCGGTCGAGCGGTGGCAGGCGCATTGGCGGGCGGCCGCCGACCGGGTGGACGCGACGTGGGCGGCGTTCCGGGTGGCCGACGCGCGGCGGGCGCGCAGTCGGCAGGCGGCGGCCTTCGGCACGCCGTGGACCCCTCAGGATCCCGCGGAGTACGCCGCCCGCGAGCGTTTCCTGCATGAGGGGGTACGAGCCGCCGTGTCCCGGGCCGAGCTGCCGGTGTCGGCGCTGGCCGACGCCCTGGCCGGCCGGGCCGGGTGGGACCCGCGACGGCACCCGGCCGAGCAGGAGGTGGTCCTGGAGCGGGCGTGCGCCGAGCACCTGGAACGGTTGCATCGGGCCGCGGTCGTGGCCGAGCGGGCGGCCTGGCACGACACCCGGCTGGCGTGCCGGGGCCGGGACAGTCTGCGACGGGAGGCCGGGATCGCCGAGTCACGGGTGGCGACCTGGCCGATCTTCATCATGGCTGCGGGTGACTCGCCGCTCACTGTGGGAAACGGCGCTCACCCACTGTTCCCGATCCACTCCGGAAATGGATGAACGGAAGCAGTTTCACGTTTTCGGAATGCGTGATCGCCCGGTCGCTGGAAGCGACCGGGCGGTGCCTTCCGGGTGCACATCGTGAAAGTCCGGGCCTCAGCGCGGGACTTCCATCGGTGCGCACCTATCGGTAGGCTTTCACGAAACGATGTCGAATTCGCCGTCCTTGGCTGAGTCCACGAAGGCGGTCCACTCCGCCGACGTGAACATGAGGGCCGGTCCCATCCGGTCCTTGCTGTCTCGGACGGCAATTCCCTCGTCGAGGAATGCGACCTCGACGCAGTTGCTGCCGCCGGTTCCGTTACTGCGGCTGCCCTTCTTCCAGACAGCTCCGTCGATTTGGTGCGCGCGCAACTCAAGCACCTCCCTTCGATGTGAGATTTCCTCGGGAGTGCTAAGCGACGAGCAGACTCTCGATCATCTTTATGGTCGTGCGATGGTCGAGCGCCATGGCGCTCAATCGCTCGAACTCCTGCCGGTACCAGTCAACCATGTCTGGTTGTTCCTCGTACAAGTCTCCCGCAAGGCCTTCCATATAAACAACATCCAAATGGGTGGTCTCTCGGAACTCCAAAAGCGCCGCCGGCCCGCTCAGGAAGGGGTGCGCACCAGCGGTGAAGGGGAGTATCTGCAGGAATACATTTGGCAATTTAGCTATCTCGATTAAATGGCGGAGCTGGTCGGTCATGACCGCTCGATCGCCGATCACCCGATGCAGTGAGCCCTCGTCCATGAACGCCGACAATTCCAAAGGACGATCGCTGGTGAGCCGGCCCTGCCGGGTCTGGCGCAGCGCGATACGCCTGTCGATGTGCTCCTCGGGGTCGGTCGGCCGACCGCTTCTCATCAGTGACCGCATGTAGTCGGGCGTCTGGAGGAGGCCGGGAATCAGCACCGGCTCCCACGTGCGCATCGCCGACGCGGCGGCCTCCAGGCCCACGAAGTTGCCCGGGCGCATGATGTCGCGATAGTCGGTCCACCACGTGCGCTCGCGGGACTGGCGAGCCAGCTCGACCAGCGCCTCGCGCATGTTCTGATCGCGCACGTTGTAGAGAGTGAGCAGGTCACGGACGTCCCGCGGGGTGACCGCGACCCGCGCGGTCTCGATGCGGGTCACCTTGGCGGAGTGCCACTCGAAATGTCGGGACACGTCCTGTTGTGTGAGGCCGGCGGCTTCCCGGCAGCGTTTGAGCTCAGCCCCAAGGCGGCGGCGTCGCAGCGTCGGACCCTCTATATCGGACACCTGGACTCCCTACGGTCCTGATGTGGTCGATATTACGACCGCGCCAACACGATCCAGATACCCATTTCATGATCGCGATTCTCGAATGATCAAATACTGCGGGTGCTGAATAAGAAGTCTAGTACTTCTTGTATTGACCTTGATGTTGGGTACATGATGCTGCGGACATCGAGTTCTGTCTTGTTTCCTACATTCCTAGGTAAAAGATCATTGGAACTTGCGTCTAAGGGGCGTGGACGGAGTGTTGGCTGACCAGTATTACCTGATCGCACACGAGGACCGCACCGGGCGGTCCCGGCTGCATCCTCGTGCGACCGGCCTGGGGCTGGCTGCCGCATTACTCGCGGAGTTGGTCCTCGAAGGCCGTATCGCCGTCAACGACGGCGACCTGATCGTCCTCGACCGGCGCCCGCCACGCGACGCGCTCAACCACGACATCCTCGACCTGCTCAACGCCCAGCCACAGCACCGCGACATCCGTACCTGGCTCGCCTTCCTCGCGCAGGACTCGGCGTTGCGGGTCGCCGAGCGGCTGATGCGGGTCGGAGCGGTCGAGCTGGTGACCAAGCGCCGGATGCTCGGCACCACCCAGACCCTCTACATGCCCAACACCGCACGCCAGCGCAACGCCGCCGCCTGGGCCTCCACCCGGGTCGCCAACATGCTGGTCCGCGGGATGGAGCTGAACGTCACCGATCGGATGCTGGTCGGTCTCGTCGTCTCCACCGGTCTGACCAGGCATGTGATGTACGGGTTCGAGAACTACCCGCACATCTACCACGCGCTGCCCAGCATGATCGCCTCCCTGCCGGGTGACCTGCAGGAGCTGGTCGAGTGCACCGAGGCCCTGGTCGGTTCGGCTCTCGCGGTCGGTCGCCGGTGAGCCCCGGACGCCATCAACGACGACGTGACAACGTCGACCGCTGGGCCGGCACGATGCTGAACGAACTGAACCGGGAGGCGGCCGCCAAGCGCGGCGGCCCCGGTTCGGACATCATCAGCGCGGCCCTCGCCAACAACCGGCTCGGCGTCTCGTCGGTGGTCTTCTTCGGCGTCGCCGGAGCCGCCCCGCTCACGGTGATCATCGGAGCCATCACGACGGTGTACGCCGTGGTCGGCAACACCGCACTACCACTGGTCTACATCGTCGTCGCGGGCATCCTGTCGATCTTCACGGTCGGGTTCGTGGCGATGAGCCGACACATCGTGAACTCGGGTGCCTTCTACTCGTACATCAGTCATGGTCTCGGCCGGGAGCTCGGTGTCGCGGCGGCCTTCGTGGCCCTGCCGGCGTACGCGATGATGCAGATCGGTCTGTTCGGGCTCTTCGGCGTGGTCGCCGCCGGCATCCTCGGCTCGCTCGGATTGAACGTCCCATGGGTGGTGTGCGCGCTCTTCGCCTGGGCGATCATCGCGGTGCTCGGCATGCTCTGGGTCGACCTGAGCGGCAAGGTGCTCGGCATCCTGCTGGTCGCCGAGATCGCCGTGGTGCTGATCTACGACCTGGTGATGGTGGCCAACCCGCGGGACGGTGAGGTCAGCGTCGCGATGCTCAACCCGGCGCAGCTGCTCACGCCCGAGGTGGTCGCGATGATGGTGATCGCGATCGGCGGCTTCACCGGTTTCGAGGCCACGGTCGTGCTCTCCGAGGAGGCCAAGGACCCGAAACGGACCATCTCTCGGGCCACCCACATCGCGGTGCTGCTCGCCGGTCTGATGTGCGCGGTGTCCGCCTGGGCGATGTCGGTCGGGGCCGGTCCGGGCCGGATCGTGGCGGACGCCCAGCGGGAGGAGACGAACCTGGTCTTCAGCCTGGTCGGTCCACATGTGCCGGACATCATGATCACCATTGGCTATCTGCTCTTCATGACCAGTATCTTCGCGGCGCTGCTGGCCTTCCACGCGGCGGTCTCCCGGTACCAGTTCGCCCTGGGCCGCGAGCGGATGCTGCCGAGTCGCTGGGGCTACACCCACCCGCGGACCGGTGCGCCGGTGGTCGGCTCGATCACTCAGAGCGTGCTCTCCCTGGTCGCGATCCTGGCCTACTGGTTCACCCAGGCCGACCCGCTGGTGCAGCTCTTCGGCTATCTCACCGTGGTCGGTGGGTTGGGCGTCCTGATTTTGATGTGGGGTACGTCGGCCGCGGTGATCGCGTTCTTCGTACAGCATCCGAGGCTGGAGAACGTGTGGCGTGGCCGGGTCACCCCGGTGATCGCGTTCTTCCTGCTCAGCATCATCCTGTTCGCGACCGTGGTGGGGCTCGGCGACGTTCTCGGGCTCGCCGAGGACTCGATCTTCAACTGGGCCTTCGCGGCCGGGTATGCGGTTCTCGCGGTGCTCGGCGCCGGCTGGGCGGCGATCGTCAGATACACCAAGCCGGACGTGTACGCGGTGATCGGCCGTGGTGTGGAACGCCGGACCCTCTTCGAGTTCCCCGAGCCGCCCCGGCCGCACTCCCACTCGATGGCCTTCCAGGACCACTATTCGACGACCAGCTCAGGTAGGGAATCCCGATGACGTACGCCATCCAGGAACTCGTGATCCGTCACGTGTCGCCGTTCGACACCGAGGAGATCACCGACCTCGTGGCCGCAGCGATGTGGGACGGACCGGTCGCCCGCTGGCTGCACCCGGACGCCGCCGAGCGCCGTCGCCTGTCACCGGGCTACTTCGAGATCTTCGTCGAGTACGCGCTGCAGTACGGCGAGGTCTACAGCACCGCCGACGCCGACGACGGCCGGATGTGCGGGGTCGCCCTCTGGTTCCCGCTCACCGCGATGATCCCGCCGCCGATGGACTACGAGCGGCGGGTCAAGGAGGCGTCCGACACCGCGTTCCACCGCGTGCAGCAGCTGGACGCGGCGCTGGAGGGGGAACACCCCCTCGACCCGCACCACTATCTGGCGTTCCTCGCCGTCCGGCCCGGCCGGCAGAACGAGGGCATCGGCAGCGCGCTACTCGACCGCCACCATTCCCGTCTGGACCGGGCCGGGATTCCGGCCTATCTGGAGGCGAACGACCCGCGCAACCGCGATCTCTACCTCCGGCACGGATACCAGGTCCGGTCCGTGATCGAGCTACCCGACGGGCCGCCGTTGTGGAGCATGTGGAGGGCGCCCATGGGTTTGAGCTAGCGATCAGGCAGCGACCTTGAGACTGGGGGCCGCCGGGAACTCGTAGATCCAGAACGACTGCTGGTCCAGGCATTCGGCGCGCATCGCGCCACCGGACAGGCGCTTCAGCATCAGCCGGACCACCCGGCCGAAATTGCGCTCGTCGTCGTTGTACCGGCAGTAGTCGATCCCGATCATGCCGTTCCGCGCGGCGGCGGTCTGTTGCATGGCCGTGACCAGTTCCGAGAAGGCCCTCGTGTCCCGGGCCTCGGTGCCGACCGCGGCGAATCCGACGTACCAGATGCGCTTCTGCGCGTACATCTCCGGCCATCGGCGCTCGAAATACTCGGGCGCGATCAGTGGCACCGCGTAGAGGTCGTTGGTGAACGTGGACAGGCCGCAGAGCTTGCCGTCGTCGTTGAGGCAGAGGTACTTGTCGACCCTCGGGTCGCGCATGACCTCTTCGAACTCTGACCGATACATCAGGTGACGTTGCACGGCGAGGGAGCGGAGGTCGCGGAACGCGCCTTCATAGAGTTCCCAGGCTGCCTTGTGCATCTCATCGTCGGTGATCTGGTCGATGATCTTGACAAGCATGGCTGCTCCCCGCGTTTCATCGTACTCAAGGCGATCGATGATGTTGGGCTTTAGAGTACGAACAGTTTTGGCGCCGCGACAATAGGTAGTCGCGGGAATTGTGTGCCAATCCTGATTGGAGGTACGCCGTTCGAAACAGCGAGTATGCAACTTGCGTAGTTGCAGGTAGACGGCCACATCTCACCCGTTCGAACCCTTGTCGCAGCTTTTCGCCGGAGACAGGTTAATCGGTTTACTCGAAGCGCATGATTCGGTGAGTCAGCCTTTTAGTGGAATGCACCGAGGACTAGCCTTCGTGTGTTGAGCGCCGTGCGTTCGCCTTTTTGTCGAATGGCCGGCGCGCGACTAGGGATCACCCTTCGACGACGCAGCGGGGCAAGAGGTGCGAGCCGCATGGGACGGGCCGTCCGAGCGAGGAGAGCATCCCCCTCTCGCCCGGACGGCCCGTTCATCTCTGTCCATCGATTGACATAGTTTGGGATCCATACTTAGTCTGCCGAGGTCAGACCTCCCCGACTGTCCTCCTAGGAGCGTCATGTCGCGCCTGCTCGGCAGATTGCTCGTCCTAGCGCTGCTCGTCACCGGCCTGTCCACCGCAGGTTCGTCCGCAGCGAGCGCCCGCGAGTCCGTCCGTACCCCCGCCCAAGCCGTCGCCGCCATGCAGCCCGGCTGGAACCTCGGCAACACCTTCGACTCCACCGGCGACGACGAGACGTCATGGGGTAACCCGCGAGTCACCCGTGAACTGCTCGCCGGCATCCGTGACCAGGGCTTCAACAGCATCCGCATCCCGGTCACCTGGGGCGGGCACCTGAGCCCGGACCTCGTTCTCGACCCGGCCTACCTGGCCCGTGTCCAGGAGGTCGTCGGTTGGGCCATCGACGAGGGCTTCTACGTGATGATCAACATTCATCACGACTCGTGGCAGTGGATCGCCACCATGCCCACCGACCACGACAATGTCCTGAACCGCTACAACGCCATCTGGACGCAGGTCGCCGCCGCCTTCCGGGACGCGTCGCCCCGCCTGGTGCTGGAGAGCGTCAACGAACCACAGTTCTGGGGCAGCAGCGGCGACGCCGAGAACTACGCCCTCCTCGCCGAGTTGAACACGTCCTTCCACCGGATCGTCCGCGGCTCCGGCGGCGGCAACGCCACTCGACTTCTGGTACTACCCACGCTGCACACCAACGCCGATCAGGGTCGGCTCGACGCGTTGACGGCTGAATTCGCCGCACTGAACGACCCCTACCTGATCGCCACCGTGCACTACTACGGCTACTGGCCCTTCAGCGTCAATGTGGCAGGTGGATACCGTTTCGACGCCACCGCGCAGGCCGATCTGCTCGGCACCTTCGAAAGGTTGCGTACCTCATTCGTCAGCAAGGGCATCCCGGTCATTCTCGGTGAATACGGATTGCTCGGCTTCGACCGGCACACCGGCACCATCGAACAGGGCGAGAAACTCAAGTTCTTCGAACTCTTCGGGCACCAGGCGCGGATCAGCAAGATCACCACGATGCTCTGGGACAACGGGCAGCACTTCGACCGTACCGCCGGCGTCTGGCGCGACGCCGAGCTCTTCGGACAGATCGCCTCCAGCTGGCGCACCCGCTCCGGCACCGCCGCGAGCGACCTGCTGTTCGTCAGGCGCGGCGTGCCGGTCACCGCACAGACCATCACCCTCAACCCCAACGGCACCGGCTTCACCCACGTCCGGCTCGGGGCGGCGACCCTGCGCCGCGGTCCGGACTATCAGGTGTCCGGCGATCAACTCACCCTGAGCGCGGGGTTGCTGTCCAGGCTTCAGCGGTACGGGGAGAGGACCTCTCTGACACTGCGGTTCTCCCGGGGCGTCCCGTGGCGGCTCGACGTCGTCACCTTCGACACGCCCGTGCTGTCCGCCGCCACCGGGACCACCGCGGCGTTCGCGGTGCCCACCGCGTTCAACGGTGACCAGCTCGCCACGATGACCGCCACCTACGCCGACGGCGGCTACGCCGGCCCGCACAACTGGACCGCGTACAAGGAGTTCGATCGGGCCTTCGCCCCCGACTACACCGCCGGAGCGATCAAGCTGACCCCGGAGTTCTTCGCCGAAGTGACCGACGGTGCCCCGGTCACCCTGACGTTCGTCTTCTGGAGCGGGTCGACGGTCAGCTACCAGGTGACCCGCAACGGCACCTCGGTGACCGGAACCCTCTCCTGAAACCACCGGGCGGTTGGAGGCGGTCGGGCCACCGCCCCCGCCGCCCGGTCTCCACCCCGGCCGGTCGTCAGGGCTGTCGCGGACCCGTCCGGACAGCCCTGACGACCAGCCTCATTCAGGAGGTGGCGGCCAGGCGCAGGCCCAGGGCCACCAGGACGGCGCCGGTGACGGCGTCCAGCGAACGGCGCACAGCCGGCCGGGACAGCACCCGGTGCATCGCGGCCACCAGGTTGGCGACCACCACGAACCAGGCGATCGTCACCGCCACCGCGACCAGCGACAGCAGCATCACGTCGCCGGCCGAGCCGTCCACCGGCGCGAACTGGGGCAGCACGGCCACGAAGAAGACACCACACTTCGGATTCAGCACGTTGGTCAGCAGGCCGTCCCGGAACGAACCCCACAGCCGCGCCTCGGCGCGCCCGGCGAGCTGCCGGTCCGGGCCCGAACCTCCGCGCCGGGCCGCGAGCAGGGCACTGACCCCCAACCACATCAGGTACGCCGCACCGGCCAGCTTGACCACGGTGAACGCCACGGCCGACGCCTCCAGCAGAGCGGCCACCCCGACCGCGGCCGCCACCGACCAGACGAACACCCCGGCTGCCACTCCGGCGGCGGCGACCATCCCGTGCATGCGGCCGGCCACCACCGAACGCCGCACCACGATGGCGAAGTCCGGCCCCGGCGACACCGCCGCCAGCCCGATCACACCCGCGAACGCCAGCGCCTGCCCCACGTCGCTCATGCCCCGATCCTCACCCATCCCGGCCGCTCCGAGCGACCCCGGCCGGTTCCCAGGGCTGCCCCACACCGCCGGGGACAGCCGTGGGAGCCGGCCGGAGTGTGGGTTTCAGGCGAAAGTCACGGAGGTCAGCGTGATCCCGGGCTGGTCGAAGAGGACGAACAGGGCGTGTGGGCCGGTCACCGGTGGGATCGGGGCGGTCGCCTCGCGCGAAGAGTCGGCGGCCAGAGTGGCCAGGATCGGGCCGGACAGGGGGTCGTCCAGGCGCAGGGTGACCGTTGCGCCCGCACCGGCAGCCGCGAAATCGGCGGTCACCGTGGTGACCGGGTGGCTGAAGTCGAGGCCGTCGAAGACCACCCAGGCGGAGTCGTCGTCGCTGCGAAGGGCCTCACCCGGCGTCGTCGGGATGGCCACCGGGGTCGTCTGGGCGTACCCATCGTTGTCGATCATCCGGAGCACGGACCTCGGTGACCGGGCCGGAATCCTCTCGCCGCGGACGCGTAGCGACGCGGTGCGGCGCCAATCGGCGCTGGACGAGCCGGCGGCGATGGTGTGTGTGGCGTCCTCGATCACCCAGCGGGAGCGGGTGACGTCCCAGAAGGCCAGCTCGGCGGCGGGCAGCGTGAATTCCACTGTGGTGCGTCGGCCGGGCTTGAGACGCACCTGACGGTGCCCGCGCAGTCGGCGCAGCGGCTGCTTGACGCGGGAGCTCCGCTGGCGGGTGTAGAGCTGCACGACCTCCGTGCCCGGGCGGTCGCCGACGTTCACCACGTCGACGCGGACCGTCACCTCGCCGTCCGGGTCGATCGTGTCGGCGGTGAGCCGCAGGTCCTCGTAGGCGAACCGGGTGTAGGACAGCCCGTGCCCGAACGGGAACAGCGGCGCGCCCCGGAAGTAGAGGTAGGTGGCGTCGCTCGCGATGATGTCGTAGTCGAGCAGGTCGGGCAGATCACCGGCGTCGTGGTACCAGGTCTGGGTGAGCCGGCCGGTCGGGTCGACGGGCGCTCCCGTCCGGTCCGAGCCGAACAGCACGTCGGCCAGCCCGGTGCCGTGCTCCTGGCCACCGTGCGCCGACCACAGCAGGGCCGGCAGGTGGTCTGCGGCCCAGCCGACCGCATACGGGTAACTGCTGGTCAGCGCCAAGATCGTGCGCGGATTGGCGGCGTG
This sequence comes from Actinoplanes sichuanensis, assembly GCF_033097365.1. Lineage (NCBI taxonomy): Bacteria > Bacillati > Actinomycetota > Actinomycetes > Micromonosporales > Micromonosporaceae > Actinoplanes > Actinoplanes sichuanensis. The sequence goes on along the minus strand of NZ_AP028461.1, from coordinate 8,415,987 downwards.
CACGGCGTGTAGCAGGGCGTCCTGTGTGCCGGGCAGGTTCAGGTCGCGGCGGTCCTCGGTCTCCCGGCCGGCCACCAGTGGGTGGTTACCCAGGGAGAGCACCACCACATCGGCCTCGGCGGCCACCGCGGCGGCCTCGGCCACCCCGTCGACCAGCAGGTCCACGGTGAAGACGGTCGCTTCATCGGCGGTACGGACCAGGCCGTCCACCCCCACGAACAGGTAGCGGCGGCTCTGCACGTGCCGGATCGCCACCCCGCCGTCTCGCGGCTCCAGGCGGAACGTCTCGCGAACCTCCCAGCCGTTCGGTCCCGGACGGTCGCTGACCAGCAGGTGTTCCTCGGATCCCAGACCGTCCGCACCGACGAAACCCGAGATCACCGACCGTAGGGAGATCGTCTCCTCACCCCAGTCGAAGACGTCGAACAGTGCGGCGTCCGGGATGTCGTCGGCGGCCCGCACCGCCAGCGGGCCGGCACCAGCCACCAGCAGGCCGGCCGAGCAGCGCAGAGCGATCCGGTCGACACCCTCGTGGAAGATCACCGCGTCGGTGCCGAGCCGTTCGGCGAGCGCGGCCCGCAGCGTCCTGCGGTACGGCGGGGTGCCGCTGTACCAGTCGTCGAACGTGGTGTCGCCGAGCGGACCGATCACCGCCACCCGGCCCACGCCGGCCGGATCCAGCGGGAGGATGCCGTCGTTGCCGAGCAGCACGACCGAGGCACGGGCGGCCTCCCGGGCCAGCGCGCGATGCTCCGGGCAGTCGATCACTTCAACACCGATGCTTCGGTACGGGTCCTCGTCCGGATTGAACTCGCCGAGCCGTACACGTACCGAAAGAATGTGCCGCACCGCCGCGTCCACGTCGGACTCGGTGATCGATCCGCGTTCGAGAGCGGTGGTGAACGACGCCTCGGACAGCGGTCCCGGCTCGGTCACACAGTCGATGCCGGCCCGTAGCGCCGCCGCGAACCCGGCCGGGTGATCCTCGAAGAGCGCCTGGTCACCGGCGAGGTTCTGCACCGCGAAGGCGTCACCGACGACCATCACGTCATCCTCGGACCAACCCCGCAGCACCTCGTTGATCAGTGGGCTGAGGTGGGTGGGCCGCCCGTTGATCAGGTTGTAGGAGGCCATCACGGCGACCGCGGCTCCGGCGGCGATGGCCGGCCGGAACGCGGGCAGTTCATATTCGTGCAGCACTCGCGGCGGCATGTTGCTCGACGTCAGACAGCGATCGGTCTCGTTGTTGTAACCGAGGAAGTGCTTCAGGGTGGGCGCGGTGCGCAGCCGGCGCGGATCGTCGCCGCGCAACCCTTCCGAGTACGCCGTGCTCAGCACCCCGGTCAGCCACGGGTCCTCGGCGTAGCCCTCCTCGTTGCGGCCCCACCGCGGATCGCGCAGCAGATTGACGACCGGCGCCCAGACGTTGAGCCCGACGTTCTCCGGGTCGCGGTGGTGCATGGCCCGCACCTCGGTGCCGACCGCCGTGCCGACCCGGCGCAGCAGATCCGGGTCCCAGCTCGAAGCCAGCCCGACGGCCTGGGGGAAAGCGCTTGCCGTACCGAGCCAGGCGACGCCGTGGAGAGCTTCGGTTCCGGTGCGGAACGAACCGACGCCGAGACGTGGGACGGCGGCCTGGTGCTGATGCAGGAGGGCGATCTTCTCCGCCAGGTCGAGCCGGCCCAGAAGGTCGGACACCCGAGCGGCGAGCTTCTGCTGCGGGTCGCGAAAGACGATGCGAGAGGGGGATTCGGTCACAACGTGTTCCTTCGGGCCAAGCCGTGTCGTCGAAGCGCTTCGACTGCGCGGCGAAAGAAGCCTCCGCGAGTGGTTTCGCGAATGTTTCGGACGGAGTTCCCTGAGGCTCGCACCACAGTTACGCCTCGGTCAAGGCGCTGCGGCCATGTTTGGTCATCGATTGTTACCCGCCCCGCCGACCGACCCTTGCTGGTCGGCGTCCACTTCGCCCGCATTGATCCCTGCGCATGCACTCCGACGCTCCAGATCGGACCCCCGGCTCTCGGGCCGCGTAACCGGTCCGGGGCTTTGTCGGCTCGGGGCTTTGTCGGTCCGGGGCTTTGCTGGCCCCGGTCCGGGGCTCTGCCGGTCCGGGGCTTTGTCGGTCCGGGGCTTTGCTTGTGCGGCTTTGCCTGTCCGGCGGTGGCCGAGGTCCGGGCAGGGGACGCGCTCGACACCGCCGCCCAGACCCGCTGCGGCCCGTGCTCCCGGCTGGTCCTCAGGGCTGTCGCGGCGGGCTCGCGGCTGAGAACCAGCCGTTTGGAGGGGTGGCGCTTCGGTGGCTGGTTCTTGGAGCTGCTTTGGCGTGGTGGTGCCAGCCCTGAGAACCAGCTGCATGATCGGCGAGGTGACCGTGCGTGCGGACCCGGGGCGGGCGCGGGTCTAAGGGGCGGCGGTGGGTAGCGCGCCGGTGTCGATGCGGTCCAGGTGGGCCACTGCTCCGCCCAGGGCCGCGGCGTGCAGACCCAGCGACGACGCGACCAGTCGGGCGCCGCCGGCTGCCGGGGCCAGGGTGTTTCGGGAGAGCTCGGCTTCGGCGGCCGGGAGGATCCACTCGGCCAGCGTGGCGTAGTGGTCGCCGAGCACGATCACCTCGGGATTGACCAGGTTCGCGAGTAGGGCCAGGCCCTGACCCAGGTGACAGCCCGTGTCCCGGAGCGCGGCCAGCGCGGTCGTGTCGCCGGATCGGGCCTCGGTCGCCACCTGTTCCACCGCCGGGGTGAGGTCGGACAGCTCCGCCGGGTCGAAACCGGGCAGGGCGCGCCGGACCAACTGGTCGACGCCGGCCAGGTCGGCCAGAGTGGGGGAGCCGGCCGGGCCGAGACTGAACCGTCCGATCTGGCCGGTCAAACCCCGTGCGCCGTGCAGGAGGCGGCCGTCGACGACGATGCCGGCTTCGATCCCGGCGGCGCCGGTGACGTACGTCAGATCGGATTGTGCCTGATGACCGCCGTGCCGTAGCTCGGCGATCGCGGCGAGGCCCGCATGGTTGGCGACGGCGACGTCCAGGTCGGGCTGACGCAGCGAGCCGGTGAGTAGACCGCGAAGGTCGACGTCGGACCAGCCGAGCGCCGGTGACAGGCTGACCGTGCCACCGTCGGAGACCAGGCCGGGCACCGCCACGGTGAGGCCGAGCACCTGCCGGCCGTGCTGCCGGACCCGGGTGGCGGCACGCTGGGCCAGAGCGGCCACCGCGCTGATCGCCCGCCCGTCGGCGGCGCCGTTTCCGGTAGGGTCGAGGTCGAGGGCGGCGGTGCCCGGGCCGCTGGAGAACTGCCGGTGCCACAGCAGCAGCTGCTCGCCGGCGAAGTCCACGGCCAGGGCGGTCAGGCGGTCGCCGGCGATCTGCAGGCCGATCGCGGCATATGCCGAACCGTCCAGCGCCAGCGCCGTCCCGGGTCGGCCGATCCGGTTGCCGCTCAGGCCCGTCTCACGCAGGAGACGCTGCTCGATGAGGCTGCCGGTGAGGCTGGAGACGGTCGCCTTGTTGAGCCCGGTGGACGCGGCGATCGAGGCGCGGGAGCTGGGCCCGTGGGCGCGCAGGTGTCGCAGGACCACGGCCAGGTTGGTGGCGCGCACGTCGGTGAAGTCGGCCGGTTGTGGGTCGGCCCGGGTGGTCTTCACATCAAGCCCCGCTCTCGGCGCGCACACATGCTGTCCGCCTGGTCATCTTGCCGCATCACCGCGGTTCGTCGTCTCCCCTGATCGGCGCCTGTCCGTGGGTGCGCTCCCATTCGATGCTTGTCCGGTCGGCACCACGTCGGTTAGCTTGTCTTCGATGTACTTAGTTTAGACGCTAACCAAACTAAACCCATAACGGAAGGGTGGTGCGCCGTGGCTAGAGCGATGGAAGGCGCGTCGACGAACAGGCGGAACTTCCTCGGACTGGTCGGCCTCGGCGCCGCCTCCCTGGCCAGTGGCGGAGTTCTCGCCGGTTGCAGCAAGGACCCGAGCACCGGGGGCTCGGCCACCAACGCCCAGCAGGCCGCCGGTCTGCTTCCGCAGTTCAAGGACTCCACCCTGGTCCAGCCGGACGTCAAGGGCATCCGTCCGATGGCGGACGGCTACGTGAAGTACCCGACGTCGCTGGTCGACGCCATCAGCGACAAGGCGATCACCAGCGGCAAGCCGGTCACCGCGACCACCCCGTGGTGGGGTCCGGCGCCACCGGCCGGCAACAAGCTCAACGAGGCGGTCAACGCCGATCTGGGTGGCGCGATCAACTTCAACATCCAGGACGGCAACACGTACGGCGACAAGCTCAACACCATGCTGGGCGCCCGGGACGTACCCGATCTGACCTGCATCCCGGGTTGGGAGGTGGCCAAGCTGGCCCGGTTCTCCGAGGGTGTGCACGCGCTCTTCGAGGACCTCACCCCGCACCTGTCCGGGGACAAGGTCAACGCGTACCCGATGCTCGCCGGCCTGGAGACCGGGGCCTGGCAGGACTCGGTGTGGGGCGGCAAGCTGATGGGCGTCCCGTTCCCGACCGACGCGCCGTACCCCTCGGTGCTCTTCATCCGTAAGGACGTCACCCAGGAGCGCGGCGTCGCCGACCCGACCACGCTGGACGAGCTCTACGAGTTCGGCAAGAAGATGACGAACGCCGACAAGGGCGAGTGGGCGTTCGGTGACATCTGGCTCGAGGTGCAGCAGATCTGCGGCGCGGGCGGCTCGGAGGACGGCTGGCTGAAGACCGCCGACGGCAAGGTCGTGCACCGGATGGAGCTGCCGCAGTACAAACGGGCCGTCGAATTCATGGCTCGGCTCTACGCCGAGAAGCTGGTCCACCCCGACATCGCGTCGAGCAAGGGCGGCGACACCCAGGCCCTCTTCAAGGGCGGCAAGATGTTCATGTACGGCACCGGCGGCGGCTCCTGGAAGGAGACGTGGCGGCCGGCCGTGCAGATCAATCCGAAGTTCAACATGCAGGCCGTCAAGGTGTTCGGTGCGGACAAGGGTCAGGCACCGGTCCGCTGGCGGACCCGCCCGGCGATCCTCTGGACGTTCGTCAAGAAGGGACTCGGTCAGGAACGCACCCAGGAACTGCTGCGTGTCCTTAACTACACCGCGGCGCCGTTCGGCACCAAGGAGTGGGAGCTGCAGAACTACGGGGTCGAGGGCACCCACTTCAAGCGGGACGCCAGTGGTGCGCCGGTCACCAACGACCTGTGGGTGAAGGAGTTCGCCAACCAGTTCATCTTCCTCGGCGGCCGCCCGCCGGTCGTCGTCGGCGGCCCGGACATCCCGACCTACGCCGCGGACTTCGTGAACTGGGGTAACGACGCCTCGAAGTACCTCGAGGTCAATCCGTGGGACGGCATCAAGGTGGAGAAGCCGACCCAGATGGCGGCCCTCGCGCAGCCCACCGAAGACAAGATCACCGACATCCTCAAGGGCCGCACTCCGGTCAGCGAGTTCGACAAGGTGGTCTCCGACTGGCGCGCCGCCGGTGGCGACGCGGGCCGCGAGTTCTACGCCAAGGTTCTGGCTGACAACGGGCGATGAGCGCGCCCCCTGTCGCTGCTGAACCGCAGGTCGCGGTGAAGAAGGCGAAGAAGAAAGTCAAGGTGGTCTCGCGGCAGCAGCTGTCCTTCGGGCAGCGGCTGCGGCGGGACTGGCCGCTGCTGCTCATGTGCTTCCCGGCGATGGCGCTGCTGCTGGTGTTCCACTACATCCCGGCGCTCGGCAACATCATCGCCTTCCAGGACTACAACCCGTTCGTCGGCGACAACCCCCTGGAGGCGTTCCTCTACAGCGAGTGGATCGGGTTCGGGAACTTCGAGTACCTGTTCAAGACGAGCGCGTTCTGGGACTCGGTGATCACCACGCTGTCGATCACCGCGTTCCAGCTGGTCTTCTACTTCCCGATTCCGATCGCCCTGGCCGTCCTGCTGAACAGCGTCCTGTCGCCGCGGATCCGGTCGCTGGTGCAGAGCGTCGTCTACCTGCCGCACTTCTTCAGCTGGGTGCTGGTGGTGTCGCTGTTCCAGATGATGCTCGGCGGGGCCGGTCTGCTCGCGCAGACGCTGCGTCAGGCGGGGTACACGCCGCCGGAGATCATGACCAACCCGGATACGTTCATGTTCCTGATCACCTCCCAGGCGATCTGGAAGGACGCCGGCTGGGGCATGATCGTCTTCCTGGCGGCGCTCGCGGCCATCGACCCCTCGCTCTACGAGGCGGCGGCCGCGGACGGCGCCGGCCGCTGGCGCCGGATGTGGCACATCACCCTGCCCGGCCTGCGGTCGGTCATCGTGCTGCTGCTGATCCTGCGGCTGGGCGACGCTCTCAACGTCGGCTTCGAGCAGTTCGTGCTGCAACGCGAGATGGTCGGCCGGGAGGCGGCCGAGGTGGTCGACACCTACGTCTACTACCAGGGCATCGCGGTCCAACAGTGGGGTGTCGGTGCGGCGGCCGGTCTGTTCAAGGCGGCGGTCGGGATCCTGCTGATCGTGGGGGCCAACAAGCTGGCGCACCGTTTCGGCGAGCAAGGGATCTATTCGAAGAGATGAGCGCAGACACCGTGGTCCGGCCGCGTCGCAACACGCTGCGGCCGGTGTGGGAGGAGCAGCCGTCGCTGCTCGGCCAGTTCGGCAAGGGCACGATCCTCACCCTGGTGGTGGCGGTCGTGGTGGTGCCGCTCTGGGTGGTCGTGGTGACCAGCCTGTCGTCCGAGAAGACGATCAACGACGCCGGTGGGTACGTGTTCCTCCCGCGCGAGTTCAACCCGTCGGCGTACGTGGTGATCTTCTCGGGTGGGCAGATCACCGACGCGATCCTGGTGAGCACGATCGTCACGCTCGCCGGAACGGCGCTCAGCCTGGTCGTCACGGTGCTCGCCGCGTACGGCCTGTCCCGGCCGGGCACGCTCGGGCACCGGCCGATCCTGTTCTACTTCCTGCTGACGTTCCTGATCTACCCCGGCATGATCCCGAGCTACCTGGTGGTCACCGGCCTGGGGCTGAAGGACAACCTGCTGTCGCTGATCCTGCCGACCGCGATCAGCGCGTTCAACCTGGTGGTGCTGCGGGCGTTCTTCATGAGCATCCCCGGTGAGCTGTACGACAGCGCCCGCATGGACGGTGCCGGTGAACTGCGCATCCTGACCCGGATCGTGCTGCCGCTCTCCAAGGCGGTGACCGCCGTGGTCGGTCTGTTCTACGCGGTCGGCTACTGGAACGCGTTCTTCAACGCGATCCTCTACATCGACCGGAACGACCTCCAGCCGGTCCAGCGGGTGTTGCAGCAGTTCATCCTGGCCGGCCAGTCACCGGCATCGTCAGGTGCGTCGGTCGCCATCCCGGGTCTCGGCTCGACGGTCCCGCCGAGCCTGGCGATCAAGATGGCGGTGGTGGTCGTGACGGTCGTCCCGGCGCTGATCATCTACCCGTTCGTCCAGCGCCACTTCACCAAGGGCGTGATCATCGGAGCGGTGAAGGGCTAGAGCCGGTGTGGGACGTTCGCCCGGAGGGTGATCGTCTCGACCGCGCCGGAGGGGAGTCCGATGTGCACGGTGCGATCGGCGGCGGAGGTCAGGACCGCCCGCACCGTGCCCGGGGACCAGGTCAGGTCGACCGTCACCGGGCCGCGGGCGATCAGGCCGCGGACCGAACCGGTGGGCCACGCCGCGGGCAGGGCCGGGAGCAGGTCGATCCGGGCGACGCCGTCGGCGAGGACGTCACGGCTGCGCAGCAGCATGGCCACCACCAGGGCCGGTAGGCCGCCGGCCAGGTCCACGTTGAACATGTGGTCCCGGTTGTGGGTGGGCGCCCGGTTGGGCCGCCAGTACGCCTCGGAGATCCTGGTCAGGGCCGCGTAGGCCTCCTCGGCCAGCCCCAGATGGGCCGCCGCTACGCCGAGCAGTGCCAGGCCGTACCCCATCTCGTCGGAGGCCTCGCTCAACCACCACCGCAACCGGGCCCGCACCGCACGCACCGCCGCGGCGCGCAGCGCCGGATCCTCGTCGAACGCCGGATCCCCGCCGTAGTAGAGCGGGTAGAGATGACTGCAGTGCCGGTGCTCGTGGTTGTCCGGAAAGCGCGGATCGACCCATTCGGCCAGCTCGCCGGCGTCGTTGACACGCATCGGCGGGAGCGCCGCGAGCAGCGACTTCCACCGCAGCGTGTCCGGGTCGGTGATCCCCAGCACCTCGGTGACGGTCAGCAGGCCGCGCAGCAGCGCGCCGACCGCCTGGACGTCCAGGGTGGCGTCGACGGTCGCCTGCTCACCGGAGCCACCCGGATCGTTCTCCGGGGAGTAGGACGGGCTGAACCGTGCGCGCCCGTTCCTGATCGTGGCGAACGACAGCTGGAACTCGGCCGCCGCACGCAGGAACGGCAGCGCCCGCTCCCGGAGGAAGTCCAGGTCACCGGTGTGCTGCCAGTGCTCCAGGTAGAGGCGGGCCAGCCAGGCGGCCCCGGCGGTCCAGAACGTCAGGCACCAGATGGGTCCGAAATGGTTCTGCCGGCCGTGTGTGCCGAGATGTGCCGGCACGAACAGGCCGGGCAGACCGTAGAGGCGGTGCGCGTTCTCCCGGAAGTCGTCGAACTGCTCGTCGAGCAGGTCGAACAGCGGCGGCATCAGCTCCGGCGTCCCGGTCGGCAGGACGGCGAGTAGCGCGGCCTGCAGGTTGCCGTCGATCGTCCAGCCACTGCGCCACGGCGGCGAATACGTGCCGCTCCACACCCCCTGCAGCGTCGGCGGGCGCCGGCCGGTGCTGCTGAGGATCGTGTAGCGGCCGGCGTCGAACAGTTCCCGCGCGGGATGCCCGCCGAGGTCGAGATCGACCCGGCCGAACAGGTTTCCATGCTCGGCCACGTGCTCTTTCAGCAGGTCGTCGAAGTCTCCGGCGGGCAGATCGGCGAGGGCGTCGGCCGGCGCGGGCGTTCCGGTCACGGTTCGAGCAAAGATCAAAATCCCTTCTTCGGTACGCCGTACGCGTACCGCCAAGGCCCACCCCGGCAGGGCCCCGGCCCAGAGCGGCTGCTCGAATCGTCCGGTCAGGACGAGATCGTCCCCGAACTCGTCGACGGTGTAGTGGATCGGCCGCTCCGGGGTGCCGTCGATCGGGCCCACCCCGACCGTCCCGTCCGTGCCGACGACCCGGATGACCAGCACGTCCGCCGTCCGGGAGACGAAGGCGTCGACGGTCACCCCGGCCCACTCCTGCCGGACCACACCGGTGCTGAAGTCGGTGCCGCGCCGATAGTCGTCCCCCGGGTTCGCCGGAGTGAAAGTCAATGTTCCGGCGCCGATCAGCGGATCGATCCAGCGCGTCTGCTCGTACCCCGGATGCTCCTGAACGGCGAGGTCGCAGACCGCGCGAGCCGCGTCGCGGAACCGGTCGGCGTCGAGAAGCTCGCGTAGTCGCGGCAGCGCCGGGGCGGTCAGCGGAGCCGGCAGCGGCTCGGTGACCGGCTGGAACAGGTCCTCGTGGGCCAGGGTGAACCGCAGCCGGGCGGGCGAGCCGTAACAGAGCGCACCCTGCCGGCCGTTGCCGCTGATCAGCGCGCGCTCCCAGTCCTCGGTGGACTCGGCGTCACGGAACGACGGATTGACGTTGCTCTGCACGGCTCATATTTTGTTTAGGGTTCAAACTAATAGCAAGAGGTGGTCTGATTGCTCTTCTTCGGCGGCGACTACAACCCGGAGCAGTGGCCGGAGGAGGTGTGGGCGGAGGACGTCGCGCTGATGCGGCAGGCCGGGGTGAACATCGCCACGGTCGGCGTCTTCGCCTGGTCCGACCTCGAACCGGAGCCGGGTCGCTACGAGTTCGGCTGGCTCGACCGGGTGCTCGACCTGCTCCACGCGGGCGGGATCCGGGTCGCGCTGGCCACTCCGACCGCGTCGCCGCCGCCCTGGTTCAGCCTCGCCCACCCGGAGGCGCTGCCGGTCACCGCCGACGGGGTGCGACTCACCCACGGCAGCCGGGACACCTACTGCGTGTCGGCGCCCGCCTACCGCGCCGCGGCCCGGGACATCGCCGGTCGCCTGGCCCAGCGGTACGCCCACCACCCGGCGCTGGCCATGTGGCACGTGCACAACGAGTACGGCACCGATTGCCGCTGCGACGCCACGGCCACCGCGTTCCGGCTGTGGCTGCAGAAGAAGCACGGCGACCTGAGCGTCCTCAACGAGGCGTGGACCACGTCGTTCTGGAGCCAGCGCTATTCCGACTGGGCACAGATCACCCCGCCGCGCGCCACCCAGTACATGCCGAACCCGGCGCACGTGCTCGACTTCCGCCGGTTCCTCTCCGACGAACTGCTGGACGGTTTCATCGAGCAGCGTGACCTGCTGCGCGCGGCCAACCCGGACGTGCCCGTCACCACCAACTTCGTGCAGGGCGGCTGGGTCAGTGTCGACCACGCGCGCTGGGCCGAGGAGGTCGACATCGTCGCCGTCGACCACTACCCGGACGACGCGGGCACCGGCGCCGAGGAGCAGACCGCGTTCGCCGCCGACCTGGCCCGCGGCTGGGGCGGCGGATCGTGGCTGCTGATGGAGACCGGGCCGAACCTGATCTACACCGCCGGGCGGATGCACTCCAAGGAACCGGGACGGCTCACCCGGCACAGCCTCGGGTACGTGGCACGGGGCTCCGGCGGGGCGATGTACTTCCAGTGGCGGCAGCCGCGCGGCGGGGCCGAACTGTTCCACTCGGCGCTCGTGCCGCACGCGGGACCGGACACCCCGGTCTTCCGGGAGGCGATCGCGCTTGGCCGTACCCTCCGGAATCTGGAAGTGACCGAAACCGAACAGCCCACCGCGAGTGTCGCGGTGACCTGGGACGCGCCCTCGTGGTGGGCCCTGCAGGGGCCCGGTCTGCCCGCCGGGGACATCGACTACCTGGCCGCCGTGCGGCAGGCGCATCGCGCGCTGTACCGGGCCAAGCTGCAGGCTGATTTCGTCTTCCCCGGCGTCTCCACCGACCTCGGCGACTACCGGATGATCGTCATGCCGCACCTCTATCTCGTCTCCGACGAGGCGGCCGCGGCCTTCCGGGACTACGTCGCCGCCGGCGGGACGCTCGTGGTCACCTACCTGAGCGGCATCGCCGAACCGGACAGCCGGATCCGGCTGGGTGGTTACCCGGGTGCGTTCCGCGAGGTCCTGGGGATGCGGGTGGTCGAATGGCACCCGCAGGCACCGGAAACCGTGATCAACCTGTCCGCCGCCTCCTCCGCCGGCACCGCTCTCACTGCCGAACGTTGGATCGAACGGGTCGAGACCGCCGGGGCCGAGACGATCAGCCTGTACGCCGACGGGCCGCTGGCCGGAGCGCCGGCGATCACCCGCAACCGGTACGGCGCCGGCACCGCCTGGTACCTCTCCACCGCATTGACCGACGACTCGCTCCAGGCGCTGCTGCATCAGGTGGCGGTCGATGCCGGTATCGAGCCGGTGCTGCCCGATCTGCCGTCCGATGTGGAGGCGGTCCGTCGTGGTGACCTGCTGTTCCTCTTCAACCACGGCACCGAGCCGGCCACCGTGGGTGACCTCCTCCTGCCGCCGGGCGGGACGCGGATCCGGTCAGCTCATGTGGAAGGCGCGCCGGTAGGCCGAGGGTGACGTGCGCATCGACTGCGCGAAATGGTGCCGGAAGGTGACCGGGCTCTCGAACCCGACCGCGGCCGCCACCTCCTCGATCGGTGTGCCGGTCGTCTCCAGCAGGGCCAGGCTGGCGTGCACCCGCTGGCTGATCAGCCAGCGGATCGGCGTCGTCCCGGTCGCGCGGGAGAAATGCCGTAGGTAGGTGCGCTCGGACATGTGCGCCCGCCGGGCCAGGATCTCCACCGAGATCGGCGTGGCCAGGTTGCCGAGCGCCCACTCCATGCTGCGCGACAGTCTGTCGTCGGCCGGGTCGTCGGGCATCGGCGCCTCGATGAACTGGGCCTGGCCGCCGTCCCGGTGCGGCTGCACGACCAGGCGGCGGGCCACCAGGTTCGCCGCCTTCGGGCCGTGGTCTCGGCGGATCACGTGTAGGCACAGATCCAGGCCGGCCGCGCTGCCGGCGCTGGTCAGCACGTCGCCGAGATCGATGTAGAGGACGTCGGCGTCGACCGCGACAGCCGGGTGGCGGCGGCGCAGGATCTCCGCGTACCGCCAATGGGTGGTGGCCCGGCGCCCGTCCAGGAGACCGGCGCCGGCCAGCGCGAACGCGCCCGAGCAGATGGACATGATCCGCGCGCCCCGGGCGTGGGCCGCCCTGATCGCCGCCACCAGCTCCGGTGACGGGCCGACCCGCATGTCCGGGACCCCGGGAACGATCAGCGTGTCGGCGGCCGCGAAGGTGTCCAGCCCGTGCTCGGTGTGCAGGGTCGCGCCACCGACCAGCCGGACCGGCCCGGGCGTCTCGGCGCAGATGGTCAGCTCATACCAGGGGAAGTCGAACTCGGGCCGGGGCAGCCCGAACACCTCGGTGACGATGCCCGTCTCGAAGACCGACATCCCCTGATAGGCGAGAACCGCCACGGTATGCATGGCGGGATCTTAGCGGCCGGTGTCGTCACCGCCACTGGGCTCGACGCCGGCGGAACGGCACGATCAACGTCATGACCAGCGCGATCGAACACTTCAGCAACCGGCTCCGCTTCGAGACCGACGTCAGCGACGTCCACCACGACCTGCACGCGGGCACGCCCGGCCTGGTGGTCGTCGACTCCCGCGGCACCGAGGCCTGGGACCAGGGCCACCTGCCCGGCGCGATCCACCTGCCGACCCGGGAGATCGCCGCCCGGGCCGCCGCGCTCGTGCCGGTCGGCAGCTCGGTGGTCACCTACTGTTGGGGACCCGGTTGCAACGGCGCGACGCGGGCCGCGCTGGAGTTCGCGAAGCTCGGCTACCAGGTCAAGGAGATGATCGGCGGGTACGAGTACTGGGTGCGCGAGGGCTTCGCCGTCCAGGACCTGACGGGTGAGTGGTCGCGCCCGGCCGACGACCTGACCGCCCCGGCCGGTGCCGCCTGCGGCTGTTAACCGAGGAGCGCGTCCAGCCAGGGGTTGCGGAAAGCGCCGGTGGGGTCGAAACGGGTGACCAGCGCGGCGAAGTCGGTGAACCGGGGATAGGCGGCCCGCAACTCGGACGGGGCGGTCGTGAAGACCTTGCCCCAATGTGGACGGGCGCCCAGGGGCGTCAACGCCTTCTCCAGGTCGGCGACCACCGGGAGCACGGCGTCGGTGTCGGCGATCCAGGTGAAGTGCAGGGCCAGACTGTCCCGCTCGTGGTGGGGGCTCAGCCACAGGTCGTCGGCGGCGATCGTCCGGATCTCGCACACCTGCAGCACCGCGGCGACCCGGTCGCGGAGGCCGGAGACCGCCTCGATCGCGGAGAGCGCCGCCGAACGTGGCAGATGCCACTCGGACTGCAACTCCGCACCACTGCTCGGCGTGAACTCCATCCGGAAATGCGGCAGCCTGGTATGCCACGGGCCGGGCACCCCGCCCTGCTCGGTGCAGTTCTCCGTGGGCATGCCGGGCACCGGGTGCCGTGGACCGTCGGCCGGGCGGGCGCCGAAGAAGTCGCCCGCCATCGGTTCGGCCCGCTTGAGCCACACCTGGTCGATGCCGGGACCGGCCCAACGGGTGAAGAGGCTGGCGCTGTAACCCGACGACAGGATCTCGTCGAGGTGCTCGTGCAGGGCCGCCTCGGGCAGGTCGTCGTAGACGTACTGACGTAGCTCGAAAGCGGGACCGACATCGAGCGTGAGGGCGGTGACCACACCGAGCGCACCGAGGCCGACGACCGCGCCGGCCAGCTCGGGATCCGACCGGTCGAGCACCGTCACCGAACCGTCGGCCCGCAGGATCTCCAGGCCGGAGACGGCGGTGGCCAGGTTGCCGTTACGGACGCCGGAGCCGTGGGTGGCGGTGGCGACCGCCCCGGCCACCGAGATGTGCGGGAGTGAGGCCATGTTGTGCACGGCCAGTCCCGCGGAGGCCAGGTGAGCGGCCAACTCGCCATACCGCATACCGCCGTCGATCTTGACCGTGGCCCGATCGGCGGCGATCTCGACGGTGCGCGGCTGGCCGGCCAAGGAGACCAGGTCGCCGTCGGTGTCGGCGAGACGGTTGAACGAATGGCCACTGCCCAGCACCCGCAGGCGCTCCGAACCGGTGACCACCTCGCGCAACTCGTCGAGGGTGCGCGGACGGTATAGCCGCCGTGCGTCGAACTCGATGTTCCCCGCCCAGTTGGTCAGACGCTCCGGCATTGCTACACCCTACGTGTATTGCCTGTTCACGGCCACGGCGTGGGGGATCCGGGTTATCGTCGGGCGACCCGTGGGACGAGCGATGGGGGAACACCGATGGCGTCGATCGTGGTCGCCGAGGACGACACCGACATCGCGCAGCTGCTCTCCACGGTGCTGAGCAACGCCGGGCACACCGTGCGTACCGCGCCGACCGGCGCCGACGCGCTCGACATGGTCAACGAGGTCGGCCCGGACCTGGTCATCCTGGACCATCACATGCCCGGCATGAGCGGACTGGACGTGGCCGGCCGACTGCGCGGCGACGCCGCGACCGCGGCCATCCCGCTGATCATGCTGTCCGCTGCGGCGCCGGCCGCGGCCCGCGGGCTGTGCGATGTGACGATCTCGAAACCGGTGCGCCCCAAACACGTGGTGGACGCGACAAACGAGTTGCTGGCCGCCCACGGTGGCCGGCATCACGATGCCGCCGACCAGTTGGTCGACGTGGAACGCCTGCTCGCGGTCTCCGACTATCTGACCCGACCGGCCCACGCCGACGCTCTGGACGCCTTCGCCGCGAGACTGACCGAGCTGACCGGGGTGCCGGCGGCGGCGATCACGCTGGTGCTCAACGACAGCGTGGTGGTGGCCGGGTCGCACGGCATGCCGCGCTGGGTGCGCGAGGCCGGCGGGGTGCCCGTCGAGTGGTCGCCGGACACCATCGTGGTGTCCGAGGACGTGCCGGTCCTGATCGGCGACAGCGCGGCCGACGAGGAGTACGCCGGCTCGCCGCTCTTCTCGGTCAGCGGGGTGCGTTCCTACGCGAGTGTGCCGCTCAACTCGACCGAGGGGCACGTGGTCGGCACCCTCTGCGTGATGGACGAGAAGCCCGGGACCTGCACCGAGGACACCGTGCAGATCCTGCACTCTCAGCGTGCGCAGGCGCTGGTCCTGTTGGCCCGCGCCGGGTGATCCGTACCTTTGTGAGTATTTCTCCGATGTTACCGAAAGTTATCTTTGGCGACACCTTTCCCGAGTGATGACTGTGTGACAGTCTGTGGGCTTATGTCGCCGGAAGTGCGGGTAGCCGCTCCGTCTCACGTTTGGCGTGATCCAAATCGAGATGCTGTGCACGTTCTCTCGTAACGAAACCTGCGTCACAATCAGTCACGCCCATGGCGGTGGTGCGGGCAGTATGCAGCCTGGCGGAATCGCGAACGAGAGGAACGGCGCGAGATGGCGCAGATCCATCACTTCGAGTACGGGGCGTTGACCCCCACGGTCAGCTACATCCTCTCCGTGCTCGGGTCACTACTCGGACTCACCAGCGCTGTCCGGCTGCGGTCGGCGAAGACCGGCAGCGAGCGTTTCTGGTGGCTCACCCTGGCCGCGGTCGCCATCGGCGCGACCGGCATCTGGAGCATGCACTTCGTCGCCATGATGGGCTTCGACGTCGACGGCACCCCGATCCGGTACGACATCGGCCTGACCGTGGCCAGCGCGATCATCGCCCTGGTGTCGGTGGGCGTCGGCCTGTCCATCGCGCTCCTCGGGCGTACGGCCTCCAAGATCCGCATCCTGATCGGTGGCGTCCTGGCCGGCCTCGGTGTCGCGGCGATGCACTACACCGGGATGGCGGCGATGGAGCTGCGCGGCCAGATCCACTACGCCGGCCGTGAGGTGATCGCCTCGATCGCCATCGCCGTGGTCGCCGCGACGGTCGCCCTCTGGCTCACCCTGGTGGTCACCAAGCCGATCGCGATCTTCGCGTCCGCGTTGGTCATGGGCATCGCGGTGAACGGCATGCACTTCACCGGCATGCTGGCCATGTCGGTCGTCCCGGAGAGCCAGTTCGGCTCGGTCGAGGGCGCCACCGCGGCCGGTCTGCTCGTGCCGGTCGGTGCCGCGGTCGTCTTCGCGATCATCGGCATGGGTTACGCGCTGGTCTCCGCGCCCACCGAGGAGGATCGGGCCGCGGCCGAGTACCTCAAGGCCCGGATCGACCACCGGCACGCCCAGGGGGCCACTCCGACCCCGGAGCAGGTGCCGTTCGGTGGCCGGCCCGCCGGTCAGCAGCAGCCGCAGGGCCGCGCCGGTCGCACTACTCTCGGTGACGGATCGTGGACGTACCGGGACCGCGGTCGCCAGTAGTCACCACCCCGGGCCGATGGCGGCCTGCCGACTGTCTCCTTTTCATCAGCCGAATCGACAGCTGATCGATCCGCACGTCACCGCCCTGCGGAACTACCTTTGCAGGGCGGTTTCGGGAAACGTGAAAACGTGCGGAGAGCTGGGAGAACAGGCGTGGCGGTAGGCATTCTCGGTACCGGGTCGTACCTCCCCGAGCGAGTCGTGACCAACGTGGACCTGCTCGCTCTGGTGCCCGATGCGGACCCCGAATGGGTGTCCCGGAAGACGATGATCGAAGCCCGCCGGTTCGCCGCCCCGGACGAGGCGGCCTCCGACCTGGCGGCCCGCGCGGCACAGGCGGCGCTGCGGCGGGCGGGGGTGACGGCGGCCGAGATCGACTACATCATCGTGTCGACCTCGACCGGCGACTCCCCGCAGCCGCCGACCTCGAACCTGGTGCAGCACACGATCGGCGCCACCGGCGCGGCCTGCTTCGACGTCAACGCCGTCTGCGCCGGGTTCGTCTTCGCCCTCAGCGTCGCGAACGGCCTGGTCCAGGCCCGGCCGGACGCGCTCGTGCTGGTGATCGCGTCCGATGTGTACTCGCGGATCCTGGACTTCGGCGACCGGCGGACCGCTGTGCTCTTCGGTGACGGCGCCGGCGCCGCGGTCGTCGGCCGCGTCCCCGACGGCTACGGCATCATCGACCTCGAGCTGTCGTCCCGCGGCGACGCCAACGACCTGATCCACGTCAAGGCGGGTGGCAGCCGGCTCCCGGCCTCCCCGCAGACCGTCGCCGACGGGGACCACTACTTCCGGATGAACGGCCGTGGTGTCCGCGAGTTCGTGGCGACCGGGGTGCCGCCCGCCCTCGACGATCTGCTGCGGCGCAACGAGTTCAAGGCCGACGACGTCGACCACTTCGTCCCGCACCAGGCCAACGGCATCATGCTCCAGGAGCTGGTGGAGTCGGCCGGGCTCCAGGACGCACACACCCACCTGACGCTGCCCTGGTACGGCAACGTGGGCAGCGCCTCGCTCCCGGTCACCCTGGACGACGCCGCCCACAACGGCTCGCTGCGTGACGGCGAGCTGGTGCTGCTGGCCGGTTTCGGCGGCGGCATGTCCCTGGGGGCCTGCCTGCTCCGCTGGGGCCGAGGCTAGAAACAGGTCGGCCGGTTCGCAGAGCTGTCCCGGAGCGCCGGGGCAGCACTGAGAGCCGGCCGATTTTTCATTTGGGCTGGATCAGCCACTCCCAGGCGCGTTTCAGGCCGGTGGCCCGGTTCTCGGCCAGTTCGGCCGGGGTGTCGGCGCTCGGGGTGGGGAGCCGGTCGGCCGGTTCGGCGACGATCACGCCGTGCTCGAACAGGCCGTCCACCTGATCGCCGGCGGCGAACCGGTGCCCGTCGCCGGTCTTGATCAGGAGGCCGTGGAAGACGTTCGCCGGTTCGTCGGCGAGCACGTGGTCAACCGTGCCGACCTCGGCTCCGGAGCGGTCGTAGACGGCCGTGCCGTCCTTGAGGACGAGGTACGACACCTGGGCGCCGAGATCCTCTGGTGCGGTGTGCTGCGTCATGTCGTCGCATTACCCCGTCCCCGGGGTGATTCAGCCGAGCCCGCCAACATCATCTTTTCGACTTACGTGATGCAAGCGTTTTGCCCGGATTATCTTTTTCACACCGAAACGCCGTCGAAAATAATGGCGTACGGCGGAATCCCGCATAGTGTCCGCTTTGTCAAGCCGGTCGAAGGCGACCGGCGGACTCGCGTACGGCGCTGCTCTCGCCGCCCGTGTCGCGTAGCACCGGCCCGGGGTGGCCTGGACGGTCCGGGCGGTCCCGGACACGGCCGGCCGGGTGGCCCGAGCCACGGCGGTCCCGGCGTTCCGGGGCACGGTGGTGGGGGCCAGGGGCGCGAATGGGAGTGACGCCCGATCGGGAATTCCCGATCGGGCGTCACTTCGCATAGCCGTACCATTGCTGATCGATCTTTAATACATTTCAGCGACGCGCCATGATCAATCCGGCCGGGTCGGTGCAGACCAGTTCCAGTGCCCGGGCGACGAGCGCCGGGTGGTAGGTGCTGGCGTGGAACGTCGCCTCCAGGTGCAGGACACCGTTCATCTCGCTGGTGGTCAGCGTGATGCCCTCCGGGCCGTTGAGCGTCGGCACGCTCTGGTTCACCCGCCCGGCCGGCTCGACCGCCCACGGCAGGTCGCCGAGCACGTCGTGCCGGCCCTGGTTGCTGAAGGTGAGCCGGGGCCGGGCCTCGGCCGCGATCTCGGACGGGAACGGGTCGGGCATCCCGGGCGCGCCGGTCAGCAGGATCTTGCCCTCGCGCAGCAGCATCATGGTCAGGATCCGCCCGGTGGCCAGCTCCGCCTTCAGCGTCTTGTGGATGGCCACCGGGTCGGTCAGGCTCGGCGGCGTCAGGTACGGGCCCATGCAGAAGTTGCTGTCGATGCTGACGTCCCGGTCCAGGTAGCGACGGGCGTCAGCCAGGAACGTGCCGCCCCGCAGGTCCGGGTCGAGACCGAGTTCGATCAGCGCCGAGGTGAACGCCGCGAAGGTGATCGCCGAGGTGGTGACACCTGGTGCGTACTGGTCACGCCAGGTCCGCATCTGGCCGAGCACCTGGCTGGAGCGGGCCGTCGTCACGGTCAGGTTCGCCTGCCACGGGCGGGCCGGACCCTCCTCGGTGTGCGGCGGACGGGCGAAGCTCAGCCCCTCCTTCCACCGGGCGGGCTGCAGTCCGAACTGCTTCCACCAGGCCTTCAGCAGTGCGGTGCGGTGTCGCTTGGACGGCGCGATCCGGGCCGCGCGGCCCTCGTACGCCGCCTGAACCAGCTCGTGGACCAGCGTGTTGACCGGCCCGGCGTCGCCGTAGGCGTGCGACACCTTGAGCGCGAAGTATCCGCCGCCGACCAGGATCCGCACCGGGTGATCGGCCCGGGGTTCGGCCTGCAGCTGCCGGGTCATCGCGTCGAAGTCGACCGGACCGGGGCCGAGATCGGTGACCGCGTCCCACACCCAGCCGGCGAACGACGCCGCGTCCATGTGCTGCCACTTCGCGCCGGAGCGGTCCAGTCGGGAGACCGCGCGGTGGGTGGGGTCGGCGGCGTGCAGGCCGATCAGCGCGTTGCGGACCCGGGCCGCGTCGACCCCGGTCAGCGGGCCGACGGTGCGGATGTACTCCAACGGCAGCCAGGCGCGCTCGTGCAGGGTCAGGCTGGTGGTGGACATGACGTTGACTCCCTCTACTACCGCGGATTCGGCGACCGGCGCGAAGACGACCTTCAGCACCGTCGGGGCGACCAGCACCGTCTCGACGGCCATCACGACGGCCACCGCGGTGACCAGGTCGTTCAGATCGCCGTGGGTGCCGGCCCACCAGGCGGCCAGCAACTCGGCGATGCCCGCGAAGACCGAGAAGATCCCCGCGCCGCGCAGACGGTTCTGCACCCGGGAGATGGCCAGGAAGAAGTGGTGGAAGACGAACGGGACGTAGGTCAGCGACAGGATGGCGAGGGCCGCACCGGCCGACTTCGCGTAGCCCGCGCCGAACAGGCCCATGATCTGCTCGGACAGCAGGAACACCACGAGCGACGCCGGCAGGCCGCCACCGAGGCAGATCAGTAGGCCGACCCGGACCTTGCCGCGCAGCGCGCTCCGGTCACCGGCGGTCACCGCGAAGAGCGTCAGGGCCACGTTGCCCGGCACCATCGCCATGAACGACAGCACCATGAACGCGGTGTAGAAGGCCGCGTTGGCCTCCGCCGACAGGGTCGCCGTGACGATCAGCGGCAGCGCGGCCCGGGGCAGGTAGGTGGCCAGGTTCAGCAGGTTGTGGTCGAAGGTGGCCCGGCCACGACCGCGCATCAGGGCCGGCCGGGGCCGTAGCGAGTCGATCATGCCGCGGCGGCGCAGCACCCGGAACAGGATCGCGGTCGACGCGACGATGCCCGCCACCCAGGTCAGCAGGAGCACGGTGCCGGTCAGCGCCAGGCCCGGTACGACCGCGACCAGGCCGAGCAGCACCAGCTTGATCAGCGAGAACCAGGCGTTGCGCATCAGCTGGAGCGGGCCCTGCAGCAGGCCGACCATGGCCTCGTCGAGGACCAGCGTCATCGCGTTCAGGGCGATGCCGATCACCAGTAGGACGGTGCCGAGGCTGCCGCCGAGCGCGTCCTGGAGGCCGGGCGCCCACAGGTGGGCGGCCAGGACGTAGAACAGCCCGCCCGCGGTGGCCGCGGTGCCCGCGGTCAGCAGGCAGGTGGAGATCAGGTCCCATCTACCGCGGGCCACGGTCGGTAGTTCGGAGATGAGCATGGTGCCCATCCCGAACATGCCGATCGTGCCGATCAGCGTCATCGCCGACACCGCGGCCGATGCCTGGCCGACCGCGGCCTGCGGGGCCAGATGGGCCGCGACCCACCAGTAGGCGAACCCGAACGCGGACGTGACGAGGGTCGTCGCCATCAGCGAACCGGCGTTGAGGAAAAGGTCGACGTGGCCCTTGAGGGCCGTGAACATGCCGTGCCGTGCGTGCCGTGGCAAGGCTTCGGTTGCCGTCACGCTGAATCCCCCCAATGATCGACTCAGTTACGGAACTTAGTAACTCGCCGTGTTCATTGGTAGGGCGGTACGCGTGGGTTCGGCCGTCCGTCTGGCCTGCAAAACGACCGAATCGGTGGACTTTGGCGCAGTGACTCTAAGTGACTACAGCCAGCCCGACTTTTTCAGACGGTGATATACGCCGCCGCCGATCAGTGACATCGCGGCGATCGAGACGTAGAAGCCGTACGGCGAATCCAGTCCCGGCATCTCCTCGAAATTCATCCCGAAGATCCCGGCGATGACGGTCGGCACCGCCGCGATGGCCGCCCACGCGGCGATCTTGCGCATGTCGTGGTTCTGATCGACCGACACCTGCGCGAGCCGGGCCTGCAGGATCGAGTTGAGCAGGTCGTCGAAACTTCCGACCCGGTCCACGGCCCGGGCCAGCCGGCCGCGCACGTCCTCCAGGTACGGCCGCAGCCCAGCCGGCAGTTCCGCCGACTTGAGCAGCACGGAGAGCGGCTCGGACAGCGGCAGCACCGCCCGCTTGAACTCCACCATCTCCCGTTTGAGCTGGTAGATGTGAGCGAACTCGGAGGTGCGGACGGAGGCGAAGGTCTCCTCCTCGATGCGTTCCAGATCCCGCTCCACGTGCTCGGCCACGTCCAGGTAGCTGTCCACCATCCGGCTGCCCACCGCGTACGCCACCGACCACGGACCCTGGCGCAGCACCTCGGGTCGGTTCTGCAGCTCGTTGCGCACCGCCCAGAGCGGACCGACCGGGCCGTGCCGCACGGTGATCGCGAACCAGGGGCCGATCAGCACCGTCACGTCGCCGGTCTCCACCACCTCGGAGGTGGCGGTCAGCCGGTCGTGCTCGACGTAGCGGGCGGTCCGCAGCACCAGTCGGGTCACCTCGCCGAGCGTCTGCACACCTGGTCGGTGACCACCCGCGACGGCCTGCTCGACGAGGAGGTCGTGCAGGCCGAACACCTCGGCGACCGGGCGCATGGTGGCCAGGTCGGGCTCGTGCAGGCCGAGCCAGACGAACGCGCCGCGCCGACGCCGGGCGAGCCGGGCCGCGTCGGTGAACGAGACCTGTGCCGCGCCGCCGTGCCGCAGCCCGCCGGCGTAGACCGCGCAGTCGACGATGGCGTCCGGATTGCCGGCACGTGTGGCCTTCTCGCCGTCGGGCCGCCGAGTGATGGTGCCCAGGAATTCCTGGAACACCCCGGAAATCAGTCGGCGTCGCATCGGCCCGCCACCTTCCACCTCGCCATGAGCTGCGAGGGACAAGGTAGCGGGCCGAGGCCCGGCCGGCACCGGTGCCGGTATGCGCGCGCCGACCGGAAAAGGTCAGCCGTCTCAGTCGGAGCGCTGCATCGCCCGAACGCCGACGGTCAGACCCAGCGCGCCGACCAGCACCGCTGCGATCAGTCCGGCCAGCGTGTCCCGGTTCCACACGTCACCGTTGAACAGTGCCCGTTCGGCGGTCACCACGTACGTCATCGGGTTGATCTTCGAAAGCGCCTGCAGCCAGCCCGGCCCGTTGTCCAGTGGTAGCAGCACCCCGGCCAGCAGGAGCAGCGGAAACAGGAGCGTCTGCTGCACGGTCCAGAACAGCCACTCCTTGTTCTTCGAGGCCAGAGCCAGGGTGTACGACAGCGCGCCGAGCCCGACGCAGAACCCGGTCAGGACGGCCACGCCGAGCAGCGCCCCGCCGAGGTGCAGCTCGAAACCGAACGGGAGGCAGACGGCCACGATCAGGACGGCCTGCGCCAGCATCGGGACGATCTCCTTGAGCGCCCGGCCGATCAGCAGCGCGGGCCGGCGCAGGGGGGTGACCAGCATCCGCTCGTGTGAGCCGGTCTGGATCTCGAACAGCAGGTTGGAACCGGTCATCGAGGAGCCGAAAAGGCAGGACATCACGATGATTCCGGGTACGAACCACTGCAGCGACTCGTCACCCGGCAGCAGTGGCGCGAACAGTCCGAGGAAGAACAGCGGCTGGACCATCGAGAAGATCACGGAGAACGGGTCGCGGATCACCGGCCGCAGCTCACGGCTGAAGACCACCCGGGTGTCGGTGACGAGTGAGGTCATGATCAGGCTCCTACGAGGGTGTTCGCTTCTTCGCGCAGACTGCGCCCGGTCAGGGTGAGGAAGACGTCGTCCAGGGTCGGGCGGATGACCTCGATCGAGATCGGGTGGAAGGAGGCCAGTTCGGCGGCGAGCCGGGGCCCGTCCTCGGTGGTGATCCGGACCAGGGCGCCGTCCGGCGTCCCGCCCGGTACGAGAGCGGCCTGGTCGGCCGAGTCGAAACCCAGGATCACCCGATCACCGACGTGTTTGGCCTTGAGCTGCTGTGGGGTGTCGTCGGCGATGATCCGCCCGTGGTCGATGACCACCACCCGCTCGGCCATCGAGTCGGCCTCGTCCAGGTAATGCGTGGTCAGCACGATCGTGGTGCCGTGCTCGGCCCGCAGCCGCAGGATGTGCTCCTGGAGGTTGGCCCGGTTCTGCGGATCGAGCCCGGTCGACGGCTCGTCGAGGAAGAGCAGTTCGGGTGCGTGGATCAGACCCATGGCGATGTCCAGGCGACGGCGCTGGCCGCCGGAGAGCGTGGAGACGGTACGGTCCGCGACCTCGCCGAGCCCGAGCGAGTCGATCAGCTCGTCGGCGCGTCTGCGGGCGGCCGGGACCGTCATGCCGTACGCCCGACCCTGGCTGATCAGCTCGTCCCGGCCGCGCTGGCTGTGCCCGGCGCCGTTGCCCTGTCCGATGTAGCCGATCCGGAGTCGGACCTCCCGCTGCTGCCGGGTCACGTCGAAACCGGCCACCCGGGCGCTGCCGCTGGTCGGTGGGATGAGGGTGGTGAGCATCCGCAGGGTGGTCGACTTGCCGGCGCCGTTCGGCCCGAGCAGCGCCACCAGTTCGCCCCGGGCCACCGTCAGATCGATGCCGTCGACGGCGCGGACGTCCTTGAACCGCTTCGTCAGCTCTCGCGTCTCAATCATGCTTCGACGTTAGGATTCACTGCGGCCACTTTCTGACCGCAATGGGAGAGAGTCTGGTGCCATGGCGAACACGAGTGCACGGATGCTGCGACTGCTGTCGCTGCTCCAGACCCACCGCTACTGGCCGGGCTCCGAACTCGCCGACCGTCTCGAGGTCAGCGCCCGGACGCTGCGGCGTGACGTGGACCGGCTCCGCGAGCTGGGCTACCCGGTCGACGCCGCGCGCGGCGTAGCGGGTGGTTATCAGCTGCAGGCCGGCGCGGCGATGCCGCCGTTGCTGCTCGACGACGAGGAGGCGGTGGCCATCGCGGTCGGTCTGCGCAGCGCCGCGGCGGGCGCGGTCGCCGGGTTCGAGGAGACCTCGGTGCGGGCGCTCGCCAAGGTGATCCAGCTGCTCCCGCCCCGGTTGCGGCGGCGGATCGACGCGCTTCAGGCGGTCACCGCCCCCGGCGTGTTCGGCGGCGGCCCGGTCCTCGACGCGCTCACCCTGACCACCCTCGCGATGGCCTGCCGGGGCGAGGAGCGGCTGCGGTTCGACTACGCACCGCGGGAGGGCGAGGCCGCGCGCCGGCACGTGGAGCCGCACCGGCTGGTCTCGCTGGGCCGCCGTTGGTATCTGGTGGCCTGGGACCTGGAGCGCGGCGACTGGCGCAGTTTCCGGGTGGACCGGCTGTCCGGCCCGGAGCCGACGGGTGCCCGGTTCCGCCCGCGGGAGCTGCCCGGCGGTGATCCGGTCGAGTGGCTGCGCTCGCGGATGCGCACCATCCCGAACCGCTACGAGGTGTCGGTGGTGATCCAGGCCGACGCCGCGACGGTCCGCGGTTTCGTCGGCAACTGGGGCGGGGTCGAGGAGCTGCCGGAGGGCGGCTGCCGGCTGCGGATGAACGTCGACGACCTGGGTTGGCCGGTGATGGTGCTCGGGGTGCTGGCCGCGCCCTTCGTCGTGGAGTCACCCGACGAGCTGCGCGATCGGGCCCGGCGCGCGGGCGAGAACCTGATCCGGCACGCGGCATGATCTCTGCCGACCTCTTTGGACGGACCGGCGCCCCCGTGGCGCCGGTCCGCAAGGAAGAACCTACTGACGGGGTACGACAAATTTCTGTCACGTTTAAGTGCGGGCTTATATAAAAATCACCTCAGCCACGGCGCACCGACGCCGTCAGTTGCAGGACCTGGTCCGGGGTGAAGGTGCGCGGGGTGATCACCCGGACGATCGAACGGTCGGCCAGCCGCACCTGTGCCATCCAGAACTCCCGGCACTGGAACAGGTCGGCCGGGCGGCCCTGCACGGTGACCTTCGAGGCCTTCTCCAGGCCGTCGACCTCGGCGGCCCGGAAGAGCGGCTGTGACTTCGGCGTCCACTGCACCTGGAAGTCGACCTCCGGGTGGGCCGGATCGCGATACATCAGGATGCTCTCGTCCTTGAAGGCGGCCAGCTCCCAGCCGTCCGGGATCAGGCCGACGGTCACCTCGAAACGCAGCCGCTGCGGCTTGTCCCGGACCTTCCCGGCCAGCTTGAGGACGGCTTCCGGGGTGCCGTACCGCCCCTGGCCGGTCAGCCGCAGCCACACCCCGTCGCGGTGCTCCCAGACCAGTGTGAGCGGGGGCTTGCCGTTGTCCGAGGTGCCCTGGAACGGCAGCAGGCGACCGGGACGTCCGTTGATCTCGACGTCGGTCGACTCGGCGCCGGACCCGGGAACGGAGTCGGCCTCGGTGGCGCGGCTGAGATAGACGTCGCTGTAGTCGTCGGCCAGATAGATCGCGATGATCGGGCCGCCCGGGTCGGCGGTGAACCGCGCGTCACCCAGGCCGGGGATCGTGTAGGGGAAACCGGGCGCGGTGGCCGCCACCAGACGGATCCCCCTCGCGGTGGAGGGGACACCGGCGGGTGACCCGCTGGGCGCGACGGTCGGGGCGTCGGTGACCGCCACATCCGGGCGGGTGTCGGGGCGGGCGCCGGGCCGGGCGTCCGGGCGGGGGACCGCCACGACGGCGACGGCGACCGCGGCGGCCAGGCCGAGTCCGGCCAGTATCGGGCCGCGGCCGAACAGGGCCGGTCGCCGGCGCGGGGCCGGTGCGGTGGGGTCCATCGCGGCGAGCAGCCGGGCCCGGGCCGCGGCCAGCACCGCGTCCGAGGCGGCCGGGGCGTCCGGGCCGTACCTGTCGAGCAGTTCCAGGTCGTTCATCTCCCCACCTCCGGGTGGTCGGGCACGGCATGCGGGCCGGGCGCGGCGGACGGGTCGAGCGTGATCGCGGGTTCCAGGGCGGCACGGGTCACCTTGCGGGCCCGGTTGATGCGGGAGCGGACCGTGCCCACCGGGATGTCCAGGGTCGCGGCGATCTCGGCGTACGAGAGCTGGGCATAGGCCAGAAGCAGCAGCGCGTCGCGGTCGCCCGGCTTGAGTTTCGCCAGCGCCGCGGCCAGGTCGCCACGGAGGGCCGCGGCATCCACCCGGTCGTCGGCCCGGTCGTCGTCGTGCGGGGCGGCCTGTTCCCGCGCGACCCGGGCCAGTGCCCGGTACCGCCGTTCCTCCTGCCGGACGTGCCGGTGCAGGACGTTGGTGGCGATGCCGAACAGCCAGGGGCGTACCTCCAGCCCCTGCGGCTGGTAGGCGGCGCGTCTGCGGAAGGCGATCAGGAACGTCTCGGCGAGCAGGTCGTCCGCGGGCGTCCCGATCCGGCGGGCCAGGTAGCGATGGATCGCCACCGCGTGCCGGTCGAAAAGCGGCGCGAACTGTTCCGGCTCCCGCATCGATTCCCGGATCAGCACATCGTCGGCGAGGTGCATCGGATGCGAGCGTAGGTCGTTCACACCCGTTGATGCCCGAACCGGCCGATCCGGTTCACGAGAGCTCAGATCGGCCGGTAGAAACGCCAGGACCAGGCGTTGTCGGCCTCGGAGGAGCCGTAGGTGCGGCGCCTCTCGACCTTTTGGAAACCGCGCGCCTCGTAGAACGGGATGCCCAGCTCGTTGCCGTCCAGCGCGGCCACCCACATCTCGGTGGCGCCCAACTCGCGCAACTGCCCGGTGATCCGGTCCAGCAGCAGGGTGCCCAGCCCGCGGCCGCGCTCGTCCGGGTCGAGGTAGAGCACGAACAGCTCACCGGTGCCGGGTGCGGTGAGGCCGCCGCCGGCCGCGCCCAGGACCCGCCCGTCCTCCTCGACGACCTGATAGCCCAGCCAGCCCGGCAGCGCGGCGGGCACCTCTTTGGACACTCGCTCCAGGTGGTAGAACTCGGCGATCATCCGCTCGATGAACTCGCTGCTCAGCAGGGCCGGATAGGTCCGCCGATAGCCTCGTGCACAGATGTCGACGATCGCCGCCGCGTCCTCGTCACGAGCCGCCCGCACCACTGCCATTCGCCGAGGATAGGCCGCGCTGCCGGATGTGGTCGTCGTGCCACTCGGAGCCGACCAGGAACCGTTTCACCCCGACGATCTCGAAGCCGTGCTTGGCGTAGAACCGCGCGGCCCGCGCGTTGCGCTGGTTGACGCCGAGCCAGCAGGTCTGGGCCCCGGTCCCGGCGGCGGCGTCGAGGGTCGCGGTCATCAGCGCGCCGGCCGCCCCGCTGCCGTGCCGTTCCGGCGCCAGATAGAACTTGCTCAGCTCGATGCTGGTGGCCTGGTCGACCACGGCGGCCACGTCCGAATCGGCGATCGGGCCGCTGACCAGCATCGAATAGCCGGTCGGCGCCTCGTCGACGGAGACGATCACCAGGATGCGGGCCGGGTCGGCGAGGTAGCCGCGAAAGCCGGCGACCGACAGGTTCTT
The DNA here is from genome assembly GCF_033097365.1 of Actinoplanes sichuanensis. Lineage (NCBI taxonomy): Bacteria > Bacillati > Actinomycetota > Actinomycetes > Micromonosporales > Micromonosporaceae > Actinoplanes > Actinoplanes sichuanensis. The sequence continues at coordinate 8,388,297 of NZ_AP028461.1, read as the reverse complement.
CGCGATGAACGCGTCGATGTCGGCCTGGGCGGTCCCGGGTGGACAGGCCAGGCCGAATGTCCGTGCGGCCAGGTCGTGCAGGACCTCTTCGTCACCCGCGCGGGCGAGACGTGTGATGGTCGTCATAGCCTAACTGTTTACAATCTTCAGAGTGAGCGATCGGACGCAGCGACTCGGCGATGTTATCCCTCGACCGGCTTCGGTGCGGCCGGTCCCGGCCGCATCGTTCACGATCATCCCCGGGGGTACGGCGGTGAGCGCCCCGCCCGTTCTGGAAGGCGTCGCCGCGCACCTGGACCTACCCCTGGCCGCCGACGGCGCGATCACTCTCGCGTTGGACGACACACTCGCCGCCGAGGCGTACCGCCTGGAGATCACCGCGGCCGGGGTGACCCTGACCGGAGGCTCCCCACAGGGCGTCTTCTGGGGCGTCCAGACGTTGCGCCAACTCGGCCCGGAGTTGCCCGGCGGTGTCATCGAGGACCACCCGCGCTACGCCTACCGCGGTGCGATGCTCGACCTGGCCCGGCACTTCTTCACCGTCGCCGAGATCAAGGCGCACGTCGATCTGCTGGTCCAGTTCAAGATCAATCACCTGCACCTGCACCTCACCGACGACCAGGGCTGGCGCCTGGAGATCCCCGGCTGGCCCCGGCTCACCGAGGTCAGCGGTGGAGCCGGCACCGGCGTCGACGGGGCCGGGCCGGGATTTCTGACCCTCGCCGAGTACGGCGACGTGGTCACCTATGCAGCCGAGCGGTTCGTCACGATCGTCCCCGAGATCGACATGCCCGGCCACGTCAACGCGGTGCACGTCGCCTACCCGGAACTCACCGCCGACGGGCAGCCGGTCGCCGCGCGTACCGACGCCGAGGTCGGATACTCCTCGCTGGTCGCGGGCCGGGAGGAGACGTACGCCTTCGTCGAGACCGTCCTCAAGACCGTCGCCGCCGTCACCCCGGGCCCGTACCTGCACATCGGCGGCGACGAGTGCCTGTCCACGCCGCCCGGTGACTACCGCACGTTCCTCGACCGGGTGCTGCCGATCCCGGGCCGGTTCGGCAAGAGCGTGATCGGCTGGCACGAGATCGCCGCCGTCGACCTGCCCGAGGACGCGGTAGTCCAGTACTGGCGGATCGAGGCCGCCGACGACGCCGTGGCCCGGGCCGTCGCCGGTGGCCGTCGGGTGATCGTCTCCCCGGCCGACCGCACCTACCTCGACATGAAGTACGACGCCGGCACCGCGCTCGGACTCGACTGGGCCGGCCACCTGAGCGTCGAACGCGCCTACGACTGGGACCCGGCCGAACGCCTGCCCGGTGTCGGCGAGGAGGCCATCCTCGGGGTCGAGGCGCCGCTCTGGTCGGAGACCCTGCGCAGCGTCGACGATGTGCGCTATCTCACCTTCCCGCGGTTGCCCGCGGTCGCCGAAGTGGCCTGGTCACCGCGGGACGGCCGGGACTGGCAGTCGTTCCGGGAGCGGCTGGCCGCCTTCGGGCCCCGCTGGACCGCGGCCGGGATCAGCTTCCACCGCTCGCCAGAGATCGACTGGCACTGAGCGTCGGCTCGGGCGACGACCGTACCTGTCGCTCCGGCACGACCAGGCGGATTCGGTCCCGCGGCAGCGCCGGGATCCGGGACAGATCGATCGTGGTGTCCTGCGGCGGCAGGTAGTGGTCGAGTTCGGCGAGCCGACGGGACAACGTGCCCAGCAGCGCGATGGTGATCTTCTCGCCCGGGCAGCGGTGACCGGTCCGCGGGTCGCCGCCGCCCTGGGGGATCAGGTCGAACTCGCCGATCTCCCGGCCCAGGAACCGGTCCGGGTCGAAACGGTACGGGTCGGTCCACAGTTCCGGGTCGTGGTTCTGCCCGTAGACGTCCAGCAGCACCAGCGTCCCGGCCTTGATCGGCTCGCCCCGGAAGAACATGTCCCGGGTCGCCCGGCCGCCCAGAAACGGCGCGAACGGGTAGAACCGCCGCACCTCGTGCGTGAACGCCAGCGTGTACTCGTCGTCGCCGGCCCGCATCCGGGACTGATGGCGCGGCCACATGTCCATGGCGTGCGCGGCGAACGCGACGAACCAGGACACGGCGATCGCCGGGCGGAGGATGTTCAGCAGCTCGACCGCCGCCACCCGAGGATCGAGGAGTCGTCCGTCGTCGCTGTGGTGCGCCACGATCGACAACGGGCTCGTGGTCGGCGGCTTCGCCCGTATCCCCGCAATGATCTTGGAAAGCCGGCGCTCCTGCACCCGCCTCGCCACCAGCGCCCGCGCGGCGCGCGGCCCGGCCGTCGCGAAACCGTCCACCATCGCGACACAAGCCCGGGCCAGAGCAGAGACTTCACGATCTTCCAGGGGTACGCCCACCCAGCGCGACACCGCACGCGCGATGATCCGCGCCGACTCGTCGAACAGGCGCACCGGCGGCCCGCCCCGCCAGCCGTCCGCGGCCGCGTCGAACTCCTCCCCGGCTATCTTGGCGAGCCGGTCGATCCCGTCACCCGACAGCAGCGACGTGAACAGCGCCTTCCGCCGCCGGTGATCCTCGCCGTCCAGGGTGTGCACCGCGCCCGCGCCGAACAACGTGTGCACCACCAGACCCGGCAGCGCCGTGTGCCGCTCCAGATTCCCGTCCGCGTAGAAGAACCGGGTCGCGGCGGCTCCGCACACGCCCACCGCCGGTTGCCCCATCACCCGGGTCCGCACCGGCCCGCCACCCGCCCGGCGGCGGAGATCCGGCAGCCACGCGTACCCCTTCAGGGCGACGGCCAGTGTCTGATCGAGGTCAGCCATAGCGGTCGTATTACCCACAGGGCAGACACGAAACGGTTACGCACGGTTTTGGCCCTAGTCTGGGTGGCCCACCGGGCGGGAGGAGCGCGGCTTGAGCAAGGGTGCACCAGGGGCGGGGCGGTCGGCAGCCGCGCTGGCCGGGTTCCTCGTCGTCGCCGGAGCACAGCTCGTCGTCGTGCTACTCGCCGTCTGGGCGGTGCTGTCGCCGCTGCCCGGTGCGCTCGCGCTCCGGATCGGCGTCCCGCTCAGCCTGGCCACGGCCGGGACGCTGGCCTACGTGACCTGGCGCGCCCTGCACAGTCGGCACCGCACGCCGGCCGGGGTGGCGGTCGCCCGCGACCAGGCGCCCCGCCTGTGGGAGTTGATCGACGGCGCCGCCGCGGCCGCCGGGGTCACCGCACCGGCCGGGGTGACCGTGGTCGCCGACGCCACCGTGGCCCTCGGCGAGCGCACCCGACTGCTCGGGGTCATCGGTGGGCGGCGTGACCTCTACCTGGGGCTGCCGCTGCTCCAGGCGCTCGGACCGGACCGGCTCACCGCGATCGTCACCCACGAGCTGGCCCACGGCTCGACGACGCTCGGGCGGTGGGCGCCGCTCGCCTACCGTGGCCGGGTCGCGGTCGGCCGGGCCATGCCGCGGATCTCCCGGCGCGGGCCGGCCGCGATCGTGCTGCGGGCATACGCCGGGTTCTACCGCCGGATGGACGAGCCGTTCAGCCGGGCCCAGGAGCTGGCCGCCGACCGGATCGCGGCGGCGCACGCCGGCACCGAGGCGACCATCGCGGCGCTGCGCGACCTGCCGGCGCTGGCCGGGATGCAGCGGTTGTTCCATGCCGAATACGTAGGCCCCGGGTGGCAGGCCGGATTCGTGCCCGACGACGTGTTCGGCGGGTTGCTGCGGGTGCTGGCGGCCCGGACCACCGAGATGACCATGCTGCGCGCCCGCGACCCGGAGCCGACCGGTCCGTGGGACACCCACCCGCCCCTGCCCGAGCGAATCGCCGCTCTCGCCGCGGCGGCCCCGGCCGCCCGTTCGGCATCGGCGGCCTCCTCCGCCTCCCCGGCCGTCTCCCCGGCCTCCGCCGCGTCCCCGTCCACCTCCGCGGCCTCCTCGGGGTCCGCGGGTTTCTCCCCGTCCGCGTCTCCTTCCGGCGCGTCTCCTTCCGGTCCGGCGGGTCCCTCCGCTCCGGCTTCCGCGCCCTCGGGCGCCTCCGGTTCTGCGGGCTTCGCGGGCTCTCCTTCCGACTCGGTGGGCGCGGCCTCGTTCGACGCCGCGCCCGCCGGGCCGACTTCGGCGTCCGAGATGTTCGCCGGAGCGTCTTCGGTGGGCGCCGGGTCGGTTGCCGGAGCGTCGGGGGTGGAGCCGGAGGGTGCCGGGTCCGCCCCGGGCGCGACTGAGCGCAAGCCGGCTGCGGAGCTCGTGCCCGATCTGCCGGCGCTCGGGCGGGCGTTGCAGGTCGTCGCCTTCCCGCCTCGCGGACGCACCGTGGTCAGCTGGGACGAATGCCTCAGCGTGGCTCGTACGTCCGAGATGGAACGCGAGGCGGAAGCCGCCCTGGCGGCGATCTCCCGGGCCGTCGGGAAGCCGGTACCGGATGCCGCCGAGCTGCTCACGATCGCGGCCGACGGGCGGCTCCGGGCGGCCGCCGAGACGGTCTTCCCGGAGGCGCCGCCGGAGGAGACCACGTCCCGGATCGTCGAGCTGCTCGGGCTGATGCTGGCCCTCGCCGCGCTGCGCAGCGGGGTGGCCCGGTGGCGGCACAGCTGGACCGGGGCGGCCGAGGTGGTCGGGGCCGACGGGACCTACCTCGATCTCGCCGAGCTGGCGGCCGCGGCGGCCGACCCGGAGACCACCGAGGCGGTCCGGGCCTACCTGACCGAGGCGGGCGTGGATCTCGCGGCGGTGGCGTCCCGGCCGGGCTCGACACGTGCTCAGGTCCTGGGTGGACTGATCAACCTCTCCGCCGACGGGGCGCGTACCGATGTGCTGATCACCGACCTCGGGCTGCTGCTCGTGCCGGGGCTGCCGCGCGGGCGCGGACCGGAGTCGAAACGACGGTTGACCAGGATCGCGGCGGACGGTGTGCCGGTCGGCGGGATGACCGCGTCAGCCGGTGGGACGACGGTGTCGGCCGGTGGGACGGCCGCGCCGGAGGGGGAGGTGGCCGCTCCTCCCGCGGGTGACGGGCTTGCGCTGCCCGGTGGCGGACGGTTCGTCCCGTTCGCCGATGTCGCCGGAGTCGCCACATTGTCCGGTCGGCGCAAAGGCTGGACGCTCGGCATGCGGGCCGGTGGGGAACTGAGCCTCCGGTCTGCCATCGACAGCGATGAACTTCCGGGTGGCTGGGCGGCCTGGGAGGAGGCGGTGACGTTCCTCGCCGGGACCCGATGAGGTGATCGGCTGAACCCCTCGGTGGTCATCCCCGTACCCGAAAGTGACCGCAGTCGCGTGTGCGACGAAGGAGTAATCCCTTTGTCACCTTGGGTCACAATGGCGTCAGCGATCGTTCGCTTCACCGGTGTCCGGAATGGGTAGCACAGTCCCGGGCCGAGCGAGACGATCGTCGGGCGAAGCGGGGGAGGGGCCGTCATGGAACGAGGGCCGTTGGCGCTCTTCGGAGCCATACTCGCGGTCGGTCTCGGACCGGCCCTGTGGCTCGGCGCCCAGCTCGGCGCGGTCAATCTCGCCCCAGGTCAGCGCCCCGCACCGGTCGACGAGCAGTTCCCCGGCGCGGACATGGACTTCGGCGGGGCCGGCGCCGGGGAGATGCCCGACGACGAACCGCTGAGCACGTACACGTACACCCCGCTGACCTCGACCACCTCGCCGTCCGTGGCCGAACGGTCGCCGGAGGCCGGCCGCGTCTCGGTCCGGCCGGTGCCGCCGTCGCCTCCGCCGCGCTCACCGTCGCCGTCGGTCTCGCCGTCGTCGTCGGCGAAACCGTCCGGTTCACCGTCCACGAGCGACTCTTCGTCGCCGTCCGTGCAGCCCAGCGGGTCGGTCTCGGCACCGGTCGACCCGGATCCCGAGCACGAATGACGGATGTCGATCTGGATCCCGATCGCGAATGACGGGGTCGCCCCGGCTCCCGATCGCGAATGACAAAGGGGGAGCCGACGGCTCCCCCTTGTTCGATGATCGTCAGAGGCCGAGCAGGCGGTCCAGGATGTCGCGGTAGCTGCGCAGCTCGACCCGCAGGGCCTCGGTGTCGTCGGTGCCCTTGGCGAACGAGCCCTTGTGGTCACGCAGGGCCGTGGACAGCTTGTCCACCGCCTCGTCGACCAGGCCGGCCGCGTCGGCGGTCGCGCCCTTCGGGTCGTCCACGAAACGGAGCTGCACGTCACGCCAGCGGTCGCGGAGCGGCTGGGTGTCGGCGGCCGGGAAGAACGGCAGCGGACCGGTGGCGGTCGCGGGTGCCGCCACCGGCGTCACCAGCGGCTCCGGCGTGGGGTCGGTCTCGTGCACCGGGGCCGGTTCGTCCTTCGCCGCCTCGGGCTCGGTGTCCTTCAGGTCCGGCTCGGACTCCGTGACGCCCGAGCCGGTGTCCTTGACGTCCGGGTCGGTCTCCGTGTCGGTCTTCTTGAAGTCGGGGTCGGTCTCCGCGTCCGTCTTCTTGACGTCGGGGCCGGTCGAGTCGGTGTCCTTGACGTGCGGGTCGTCGAAGGTGCCACGGTCGTCCAGGGCCGAGTCGACCGTGGTGTCGTCCGGCCGTACCCCATCGTCGGTCTTGATCTTGTCGTTTTCGGCGGCCGGGACGGTGTCGTCGGGGAGCTTGTGCTTCGGTGCCGTGTCGTCGGGGAGTGAGTGCTTGGGTGCCGGCTCCACGTCGTCACGGTCGCGGGTCACGCCGTCGCTGAACGCCACGGTCCGGTCCGCGTCGTCCACGACGGACGTGCTCGTCGCGGTGTTCGCCGGGTCGGTGTCGTGCTGCCAGGGCGAGCCGGGCCGCTGCTGCGGGACCGGCGCGGTGGCGTCGGGGTCGTCGTGGCGGTTGTTCTTGTCGTCGACGTTGTCCTGGGCCTCGTTGGAGAAGAAGCGCATCGTCGGTGCTCCTCAGCGGCTGGATTCGGTGGTGTCGGGGTGGGTGGTGTGCGCGACCGGGTCCTCGCCGAGCAGGTCGGCGAAGAGAGCGCGGTAGTGGACGAGCGCCTGGCGCAGGTCCTCGGTCTCGGCCTGTCCGTCACGGCTGCGCCGGCTGATGTCGTGTGCCGAGCGGTAGTGCTCCAGGGTGGCGGCGTGCTCCACGGACAGGTCGGCGAGCCGCTCGTCGTAGTCACCGGTCGGGTAGCCCCGCTCGGCGATCAGTCGGGTGACCAGCTCGTCGGCGGTCGAGACCGCCTCCTTCGGGTCGTCGACGAAACGGATCTGGACCTCTTCCCAGGCGGCGGAGTAGCGGGTGCGGGACTCGGGGGAGAGGGGCTTGAGCTCGAGCTGCGCGTGCCGCTTGGTGCGTTCGAGCAGTTCCTTCTCCGCCTCGGTGCGGTTGCCGGTGTCGGCGACCACGCGGTCGTACTCGGGGCCGAAGGTCTGCCGCAACCGGCGACGGCGCGCGGCCTGGACACCGACCACGATCGCGGCCGGCACCAGTAGGACGACGACGATCAGGACGACGATGAGGGTGGCGGTGGCGGACATCAGGTTCCTCCTTCTTCCGTCCCTGTATTCCCATCCGGCACCACGCGCCAATCCCGTCCGTGCGAACAACGCGCACCAGGGTCGTAATCGGGCAGTGTGCGGGCGCACAGTGTCGTAAGACCGACGATCGATGAGAAAAAGATCGTGTGCCGTTCTGGCTGGACAAACAGGAGAGACGGCAGGGATCCGGCGGGTCCGGGAGCTAGCTGAGACGGACGTCATTACGTATTCTTTGCCAGCGCTCGCCACGGGCGTACCGGACGTTCCCCCCGTTTCCAGCGGCCGGTGCCACGGGCGGTCCGCTGATCGTTCCCTGCCGAACCCCTTCTGGCGGAGCTTGATGAGAAGCCGCAACTGGTCGATCCGTTCGAAGATCATCGCGATGGTCGCGGTGCCGCTGTCCGCGTTGCTCGCGATCTGGATCTTCGCGACCGTGGTCACTGCCGGCCCGGCCTTCACGCTGCTCAACGCGCGTGACGCGGTGCAGAGACTGGGTGATCCCGGCCTGCGGTTGATCGCCCAGCTGCAACGGGAACGACACTTCTCGGCCATCTATCAGGCCACCACCCGGCCGGCCAAGACCGAGCTGGGCCGCGAGCGCGACACCACCGACCAGATCATCGACGAGTTCCGGCTGGCCGCAGCGGACACCGAGATGACCGACGACCTGAAGGTCGAGGTGGACGCCTTCCTCGTCAAGATCGATGAGCTGGAGCCGCTCCGCCAGGAGGTCGACGAGCGGAAGACCAGCTTCCTCTACCTGGCGCAGAAGTACGACTCGATCATCGAGTTGGCGTTCGACGTCTCCCGTACCGCCGCGGTGTTCTTCCACGAGCGGGTGGACCGGGAGGTCCGTGGCGTCATCGCCACCTTCCGTGGCCTGGAGTATCTGAGCCGCATCGACGCGCTGCTGGCCGGGGCCAACGCGGGCGGCCGGATCGACAACAAGACGCGCGAGACCCTGATCGAGTACATCGGCGTCGAGCGGTACCTGCTCGGCGCGGGTGTGGCCGACCTGCCGGAGAGCTCGCAGGACGACTACGCCCGGCTGATCATCCACCCGACCTTCATCGACCTCGACATCCTGCAGAACAAGCTGCTGGCGCAGAACTACGCGGGTGGCGCACCCCCGGTCTCCGGCACCGAGTGGCAACACGCGTACGACTACGCCGCCCAGGAGCTGCGGCTCTTCGGCGAGCGCACGATCTCGCAGGTGGCCAAGGACGCGACCCCGTTCGCCATCGACATCCTCGGCAAGCTGGGCCTGGCCGCGGTGCTCGGTCTGGTCGCCCTGGGCGCCTCGGTCTACGTCTCGGTCCGTCTCGGTCGCTCGCTGGTCGGCCGCCTGATCCGGCTGCGGCGCGACGCCATCGAGCTGGCCTCCGAGCAGCTGCCCTCGGTGGTGCGGCGTCTCCAACGCGGCGAGATGGTCGACGTCGACACCGAGACACCGCCGCTGGCGTACGGCCAGGACGAGATCGGCCAGCTCGGCCGCGCGTTCACCGCCGTGCAGCGGACCGCCGTGCAGTCCGCGGTCGACGAGGCGAACGTCCGGCGCGGCATCAACGAGGTCTTCCTCAACATCGCCCGGCGCAGCCAGACGCTGCTGCACCGCCAGCTGTCCCTGCTGGACAAGATGGAGCGTCGGGAGACCGATCCGCGGGAGCTGGAGGACCTGTACCGGGTCGACCACCTCGCCACCCGGATGCGGCGGCACGCCGAGGACCTGGTCATCCTGGCCGGCGCCGCGCCCGGCCGAGGCTGGCGCAACCCGGTCCCGGTGATCGACGTGGTCCGTGGCGCGATCAGTGAGGTGGAGGACTACAAGCGGGTCGACATCCGCACGATCGCCTCCTCGTCCCTGGTCGGCCGGTCCGTCGGTGACGTGATCCACCTGCTCGCCGAGCTGATCGAGAACGCGGCCTCGTACTCGCCGCCGCACACCCGGGTCCAGGTGACCGGCCAGACCCTGCCGAACGGCTACGCCGTCGAGATCGAGGACCGTGGTCTGGGCATGACCCCGGAGGCGATCCTCGAGGCGAACCGCCGCCTGGTCGAGCCACCCGACTTCGATCCGGCGGACAGTGCCCGGCTCGGTCTGTTCGTGGTGGCCCAGCTCGCTCAGCGGCACAACATCCGGGTCTCGCTGCGTGCTTCGGCGTACGGCGGCATCACCGCGGTGGTACTCGTCCCGAGTGAGTTGGTGGCCGGCTTCGGTGGTTCGGCCGAGGTCCCGCCCGCTGACGTGAAGTCCCTGCCGGAGTGGCCCGGCGGCTCGACCGCGCCCGACGACGTCCCGGTCATCGCCGGTGCCCCGGCGGTCGAGGCACCGTCGCTGAACGGTCACCACCGGACCGCCCCGGAGATCACCGGCCCGGCCCCGAGCACGGTCGCGACCGAGTTGAGCGCGGAGGGCCTGGTGCAGCGCCGCCGGACCCGTAAGCCGACGCTGCCGACGCCGGTGAACGGTTCCGCCGAGGCGGACAAGACGGTCGACCTGTCGGTGCTCGACGAGCTGGCCGCGGGCCTGCCGGTGGCGCCCCGCGCGGTGCCGCGCGGTTCGGCTCCGGCGGTCGAGGAGACCACACCGGTCGTCGACGAGAGGATCCCCGGCGAGACCACCGGGGAGATCATCGGCGAGGACGGGCTGCCCCGCCGGATCCGGCAGGCGAACCTGGCCCCGCAGCTGCGCAAGCCTGTCGTCGAGCCGGAGGCGACCGGCCCGGCCGTCAGCCCCGAGCAGGCGCGTTCACGGATGAGCGCCCTGCAGACCGGCACCAACCGTGGCCGCGCCGATGCGGCCCGTACCGAGCAGCCGACGGCCGACGAACACGCCGCGCAGCCTGACGACGTGACGATCACCGATGCGGCTACCGTCAGTCTCCCGGCTCTCGCGGATCACGCGGCGACCGGGGAGAAAGCACCATCCGGGCCGGAGGCCGGCGTGAACGGCGATCACGCCGATGGTCCCGGGGAGAACCTCATGCTGGAGAAGGACGCATAAGTGGCACAGACGAAGCAGAGCGCGAATCTCACCTGGCTCCTCGACGACCTGGTCGAGCGGGTGCCAACCGCGCAGCAGGCGGTGGTGCTCTCGGCCGACGGCCTGATGCTGGGGGCGTCGGCGGCGATGAACCAGGAGGACGCGGAGCACCTGTCGGCGATGGCGGCCGGTTTCCAGAGCCTTGCCAAGGGGGCGAGCCGGCACTTCGAGGCCGGGCCGGTCCGTCAGACGGTGGTGGAGATGGAGGAGGCCTTCCTCTTCGTCACCGCCGCCGGGCAGGGCGCGTGCCTGGCCGTGCTCGCGTCCGCCGACGCCGACCTGGGCCTGATCGCCTACGAGATGGCGATGCTGGTCACCCGGGTCGGCCAGACGATGGCCGCCCCCGAACGGACGGTGCTCACACCGTCCGACGTCTTCTGAGCAGCCGCGTGTGACTCACGACTGGCTGGACAACGACGCGGGCCCGGTGGTGCGTCCCTACGCGATGACCGGCGGACGTGTCGCCCCGGCGGACTGCGACTTCGACCTGGTCGCGTTCGTCGTGGCGACGGTGCCCGACCTCACCTCCGGCCAGCAGTTGCAGCCGGAGCACCACGCCATCGTGGCAGCGGCCTGGGAGCCGATCTCCGTGGTCGAGCTGGCCTCTCAGCTCGACCTGGCGGTCGGCGTGGTCCGGGTGTTCCTCGGTGATCTACGCTCAGCGGGTTTGATCTCGCTGTACGAACCCCCGGCTGCCTCGCAGCCGCATGACGTCGACGTACTCAAGGCGGTTGTCAATGGACTCCGTGCGCTCTGACCGCAACGGCGGATCGTCGCGCATTCCCGTCGCCCTCAAGATCCTCATCGCGGGCGGCTTCGGGGCGGGTAAGACCACGATGGTCGGATCGGTCAGTGAGATCCGGCCGCTCCAGACCGAGGAGATTCTCACCGGAGCCGAGGGCGCCGACGACGTCTCCGGTGTGGAGGCGAAGACCACCACCACGGTGACCATGGACTTCGGTCGGATCACCATCACCGAGGATCTCCAGCTCTACCTGTTCGGCACGCCCGGCCAGGACCGGTTCTGGTTCCTGTGGGACGAGCTGTCGCAGGGTGCGCTAGGTGCGGTGGTGCTGGCCGACACCCGCCGGCTCGCCGACTGCTTCCCGTCCATCGACTACTTCGAGCAGCGCGGTACGCCGTTCGTGGTCGCGGTGAACTGCTTCGACACCCAGCCCCAATATGCGCCGGAGGCGGTGGCCCGCGCGCTCGATCTGGACCCGGGTGTCCCGGTCGTGCTGTTCGACGCGCGTGACCAGGGCGCCGCCCGTAACGTGTTGATCGAGCTGGTGGAGTACGTGGCGCGCCGTCAGATGGCCGCCGCCGCGGCCCGCTAGGGCAGATCCGGCGTGTCGGCCCGGACCGGTGCCACCGGCGGCACGCAGATCAGCCACGGTGCGACGCGCCGCAGTGTCTTCGGCCGCAGCAGGCCGCGTCGTACCAGGTCGGACGGGTCGCGGTAGGGCCCGTTCTCGAACCTGTCGACGGCGATCCGATGCGCCTCGATCGGGTTGATCCCCTGTACCCGGGCGATCTCCTGCACCGGCGCGTGGTTGAGGTCCACCAGTCCACCGTCGTCGAAGGATCGCAGCAGGTCGGGCCGGCCGATGCCGGCCTGCAGGGCCGCGGCCGGGTGGAACGTCGCGTACTGCCGGGCCAGGTCACGCTGGTGGCGGGCGCGCCGGGTGTCGCCGGGATAGCAGGCCAGGATCGCGCCGTGGAACGCGGCGACGGCGATGACGAGGAGTGCCAGCAGGATCGCGCCCGCCTCGGCATCGGAGATCATCTCGGCTTCCGGTGCGCTCGGGTCGGCGAACTGGAGCACGAGCACCGCGAAGACCGCGGCGAGATACCCGCAGGCGACGAGCACGTGATTGATCGACCGCCGCTGGTACGCCGCGTAGGCGAAGTACAGCCAGCTGCCGAACGAGCAGGTCACCAGCGGCAGCACCGCGGCGAGGATCACCTCGGCCCACAGGATGCCGGACCGGCGGGGCATGAACGGCAGCCCCGGCATCATGGCGTGCGGCGGGGGCGCCGACGGGTACGGCAAGGGCGCCGGAGAGTACGGGGCCACGCTCTCCGGCTGACGTGGCTGCGGGACCGCCGCGGCCGGGATCACCGCGGCCGGGATCGGCTCGTTGCGCAGGATCCGCCGGTGCGTCTCCTGGAGCCGTTCCCCGGGTTCGACGCCGAGCTCGTCCAGCAGATACTCACGGGTGTCGCGGAAGACGGCGAGCGCCTCGCCCTGCCGTCCGCTGCGGTGCAGGGCGATCATCAGTTGGGCCCGCAGCCCTTCGCGTAACGGGAACTCCTGCACCAGTCTGGACAGTTCAGACACCAGCCCGGCGAACCCGCCGCGGGACAGCTCGATGTCCGCCCACAGTTCACAGGCGTTGGCTCGCTCCTCGACCAGCCGGGTCCGGGCGGAGTCGAAGATCGGGCCGGTGAGCCCGCCGAGGGCCTCGCCGTGCCACAGGTCGAGGGCGCTGTGGGCGATCCGGGCGGCCTCCTCCAGCCGACCGGCGCGGCGCTCGGCGTCGGCGCGGGCCAGCCGGTTGCGGAAGTCCTCGGTGTCGAGGGCGCCGACCTGGAGCACGTAACCGCCGTCGGTCAGCGTCAGTAACTCGCCGGAGGTGCGCGGGGACCGGTCGGGGTCGAGCACACGCCGCAGGCCGGCCACGTACTTCTGAACGACGTTGGTGCCGTTCTCCGGGGGCTCGTCACCCCACACGGCGTCCACGATCCGGTGGGTCGGCACCGGTTTGCCCGGGCTCAGCAGGAGGACGGCGAGGACGGCACGCTGTTTCGCCGGGCCGAGGTCGATCGGCAGTCCGTCCCGCAGGGCCCGGACGGGACCCAGCACCTCGAACCGCAGCGCGCCGGACACGGGTTGGTCGGTCACCGGCACCCCCTGTCTGACCTGCGGTTTCCATCGACGGCAGCGGAACGGCAGCCGGCAGCAGCATAGCCGCAGCGCATCGGCAGTCGTCTCCAGGAGCCTGTGTCCATCAACGCACCGCGAACCTCGTGAGGAAAGACAAGACGATGAACGTTCTCACCAAGCGCCTGGCTCTGACCGGCGCCCTGCTGATCGCCGGCGCCGGGCTGAGCGCTTGTGGCGTAGCGGACACGGTCGAGGAGACGGTCGAGCAGGTCTCCGCCGCCACCACCCTGGCGAAGGGGGTGCCGGGCCGCACCACTCCGGCGTTCCACTACTCGGTCAAGGGCGGGCAGCAGTCGTTCAGCGGCGTGCTGGACGCCCCGCACAAGTCGGTCACCAGTGACTTCTTCGAGAAGATCCCGGACTCCGAGATGACCCTGACGATGAAGTTCCTGGTCGTCGAGAAGCAGGCGTACGCGAAGATCGCCTTCGACAACGCGCCGGCCGGGGCCGGACTGCCGAAGTTCCCGAAGAAGTGGATGAAGCTCGACCAGAGCAAGCTCTCCAAGGACTCGGCCGAGGACCTCACCTACGCCGGTGAGACCGACCCGGGTTATGTGAGCACGCTGCTGACCGCCGCCGCCGACCTCAAGGAGACCGGCAGCGGCACCTACACCGGCACCACCGACCTGACCAGGTCGACCGTGGCCGAGATCGTCGACGCGGACACCCTCAAGGCGCTCGGCGAGAAGGCGAAGACGGTACCCCTGGAGGTGACGCTCGACGGTGCGGGCCGGGTCACCAAGGCCGTCGTCAAGATCCCGGCGGCCGGCAAGGCGAAGGCGGCCACCTACGAGGTCGTCTACGACCAGTACGGCCAGGCGTCCCCGATCGAAACCCCCTCCGACGCGGTAGCCGCGACGGCGGACGCCTACGAGTTGCTGAACGGCTGATCGGGGAGCACCGGCGGCACCGCTGCCGGCAGCGCGGGCGATCAACGGGGGTCCGCGCCGCCGGCGGCGGTGTCCTGCCGTGCGTTCCCGGCGTTCTGTGGTGGGATCGACGCATGGGTTCGAGCCATGAGTACGTCTTCGTCGGCTGCTACACGGGTGACAAGGGAGGTGAGGGGGACGGCATCACGCTGTTGCGGCGTGATCCGGTGACCGGGGACCTGACCCGGCTCGGGCTGGCCGCCCGGACCCCGTCGCCGTCCTTCCTGGCGCAGCACCCCACCCTTCCGGTCCTGTACGCGGTGAACGAGCTGGACCAGGGCACGGTCTCGGCCTTCTCGGTGGCGCCGGACTGCTCGCTGATCCCGCTGACGACGCGGTCCACGGGCGGTTCGGATCCGTGTCACCTGGCGGTCACCGGTGACGGGCGGCATCTGGTGGTGGCCAACTACGCGAGCGGCTCGGTGTCGGTGCACCCGCTCGACGGCGCTGGTGTGCCGGGGGAGCGCAGCGACTCGCTGACCCTGACCGGCGCCGGCCCGGACGCGGAACGCCAGGCCGGCCCGCATGCGCACCAGGTGGTCCCGGACGGCGCCGACGTGCTGATCTCCGACCTGGGTTCGGACCGGGTGTGGCGGGCCCGGCTGGACGCGAACACGGGCCGTCTGGGCCTGCCGGAGACCGCGGTGGAGGCGAAGCCGGGCACCGGGCCGCGGCACCTGCTGCGATCGGCCGACGGGGCGCTTCTGCTGGTCGGCGAGCTGACCGGCACGCTCAGCTGGCACCGCGCGGCCGGCGCTCCGGTGCTGGAGCCGCGCGGCGAGATCGCCACCAGCACCTCGGCCGGTCCGGTCTACCCGTCGGAGATCACCATGGGCCGGGACGGTCGGTTCGTCTATGTGGCCAATCGCGGGCCGGACACCGTCTCGACCTTCGCCTGGAACGGCGACGACGTCACGCTGGTCGCCGAGGTGCCGGCCGGTGGGGTGTGGCCGAGGCACATGGTTCTGCTCGGCGATCACCTCTACGTGACCAATCAGCGTTCACACAACGTGACCGTTTTCCGCATCGACCCGGAGACCGGAATTCCGGGACTCCAAGGTGAACCGACCGGTGAACCGACCCCGACCTGCCTGCTCCGGTGGAATCCGCCGATGATCAGATCATAGGGAAGTTCGGACATTGCGGCGTGTCGGTTGCGAAAATATCTCAAAACCGGCATGTCGCAGGTCAAAGTTGATACACATCGAGACGACGTCATCACTCTGGGTGTTTTCTAGATCGGGAAGCGCCAATCTGAGTAATTTTCGTCCGAACGTATATGGCATTCAGCTTCGGACATGCGCACTATGGAGCGCGTGTCTGGCCGCCATCGTAGAAACTTCAACTCAAAGGGAGCGGGCGTCGTCGGAGGTGCGATGGCGATAGTCGTCGTAATTGCGGGGACGTACCTGGGCTATCAGCAGTTCGCCGCCTCCGGATGCTCCGGATCCGTGCGACTGAACGTAGCCGCCGCTCCCGAGATCGTGCCCGCCATCAAGTCGGTCGCCGATCAGTGGACCAAGGCGGGTGCCGAAATCGACGGCACCTGCATCGCGGTCGACGTCACCGACGAGCTTCCGGCGACGATCGCGAGCGCGGTCACCCGCGACCACTCGGTCGCCCTCATCGGCCTCAACCCGGCCCCCGACGCCAAGCAGGTTCCGGACGTCTGGGTTCCGGACTCCTCCACCTGGCTGCTCCGTATTCAGACCGAGGCGGCCGGCTTCCTGCCGCGTACCGCCACGTCGGTCGCGCAGAGCCCGCTGGTGCTGGCGATGCCGGAGCCGATCGCCAAGAACTTCGGCTGGCCCAACAAGTCGATCGGCTGGGGCGACCTGCTGACGAACTTCTCCACCGACGAGCCGCTCCAGGTCGGCATCATGGACCCGACGCAGGACGCGTCCGGCCTGACCAGCCTGCTGGCGCTCAGCCAGGCCTCCGGCGCGGTCGGCGGCGACCCGATCGAGGCCCTCAAGGCCAAGTCGCGGGCGCTCACCGCGCTGGACACCAACAAGGCCGTGCTGCGCGAGGAGCTGGTCGCGAAGTTCCCCAAGTCGGAAGCCGACATCGGGAGCAGCAACACGGTGAGCGCGGCTCCACTGTCCGAGGAGGACGTGGTCGCCTACAACGCGGAGCGCCCGGCCATCCCGCTCAGTGCCATCTACATGGAGCCGAGCCCGGCGCCGCTGGACTATCCGTACACGATCATGCCGCAGGTGGTCGACGAGCAGAAGAAGAACGCCGCCGAGGACCTGCTCGAGCAGCTCCAGTCCGCCGTCGCCAAGAACGCGCTGGCCGCGGCCGGTCTGCGGGCGCCGGACGGCAGCTACGGCGCGAACTTCCCGGCCCCGATGGGTGCGCCCAAGGCGTCCCCGGCGGTCACCCCCGCGGCCACCAAGTCGGCCGAGGGCACCGCGGCGTCGGCCGCTCTCACCGGCGCCGACCTGAGCGCCGTGGTCGGTGGCTGGATCGCGACCACCAAGCCGGGTCAGGCACTCACCGTGTTCGACACGTCCGGCTCGATGGGCGAGGCGGTGCCGACCGCCGGCGGCAAGACCCGGGCGCAGGTCACCCAGGCCGCCGCCAGCGTGGGCCTCTCGCTCTTCAGTAACAAGTGGTCGGTCGGCGTGTGGCGGTTCTCCACCAACGAGAACGGCTCCAGGCCCTGGAAGCAGCTGGTCGGCATCACCTCGCTGACCACCGGCCGAGAGAAGCTGCAGAACTCGATCGCGCAGCTGGACCCGAACAAGGACGGCGGTACCGGTCTCTACGACACGGTTCTCGACGCGTACAACCACGTGAAGAAGAACTACTCGCCGCAGAAGATCAACTCGGTCATCCTCTTCACCGACGGTGCCAACGAGAACAGCGCCGGCCTCGACAAGGACCAGGTCGTCGCCGCGCTCAAGAAGGCCCAGGACCCGAAGAGGCCGATCCGCCTGGTGCTCATCGGCATCGGCGACAAGGTCAGCGTGGACGAGCTGAAGATGCTGCGGGACGCCCTCCCGAACAGCAACAGCGGCGTCTTCCTGGCCCCGGACCCCACGAAGATCACCAGCATCTTCGCGCAGGCCATCGGCTCGCGGACCGGCGTCATCTAGGAAACGAACGACACACCCGGCGGCCACCGTCCCTCTCACCGAGGGCCGGTGGTCGCCGTTTTTTCAACCCCGCAGCGGTACGGCCACGCGTCCTCACCTCAACCAGGAGGCACGTCCCGGGTACCCCACCCGAGCCGAACATCCCGCCGTTCACGGCCCGAGCGCCGCGGCGTGCCCGACCAGAGGCTCGACCCGATGGCGCAGGGTGGGTCGAGCCGCGGGTCACCGGGTGGGTGACGGCCCGGAGAAGCGGCGTAGCCAGGCGGCCGGGTCCTCGCGTACCACCCGGATGATCGTGTCCGCCGCGCCCCGCATCGCCGCGTCCGGCCCGAGTGCCGCCGGGCGCAGTGCGACCGGTGCGAGGCCCGCGGTCAGCACCCGGCGTCGCAGCTCGGCCTCGATGCCGTCGCGCAGCGTGCCGAAGATCGGGGCGTAGGCGCCACCGAGCACGATCACCGGCACGTCGAGCAGGTTGACCACGGCCGACAGCGCGATACCCAGCGCGGCGGCGGCCAGCTGCGTGTCCCGGGCCAGGGCTTCCTGTCCGGCGTACTGCTCCAGGCATCCGCGGGCGCCGCACCGGCACGGCCGACCGTCGGGATAGACGGTGACGTGCCCGATCTCGCCGCTCCAGCCCCGCACTCCGCGGTAGAGCTCGCCGTCGATCACCAGCCCCGCGCCGATGCCGATCTCCCCGGAGACGTACAGGAACGAATGCCCCGTCCGAAGATCGGCCCCGTCGCCGATCGGGGAGGGCGGGTCGGCGGAGGAGAAAGCGTCAGAGGGGGAGGCGCTGACGGAGGAGAGGGAGGCGCCGGTGGAGGAGGGAACGTCGGTGGGGGAGGGGCCGGTGGAGGAGGGAGCGCCGGCGGTGAAGGTGGCGTCGGGCAGGCCGGGGGTGTCGGCGGTCACCCGGAGTTCGCCCAGAGCGGCCAGGTTGGCCTCGTTGTCGACCGTGATCGGGAGGTCGGCCAGCTCCGGGACGGCGCGCAGGGCGGCGACCGCGTCCACGTCCTGCCAGCCCAGGTTGGGGGCGACCCGGACCAGGCCGTCGGCGACCAGGCCGGGCACCGCCAGGGCGGCTCCGGCGACGGTCAGACCGTCGGCCTCGGCGGCGAGCCGGGCGGCCGCGCCGAGCCGGCCGAGGGCGGCCAGCGCCTGGGCCGGGTCGACCGGCCGCTGGTCGGCGTGTTCGACGTGACGGTGGCGGACCGCGCCGGTCAGGTCGACCACGCAGGCGGCCAGGTAGTCGACGTTGATCTCCAGTCCGAGCCCGGCCGGGCCGGTGGAGGTGAGTGCGAGACCCACCGCGGGCCGCCCGGCGCCGGTCCTCGGTGGCGGATCGACCTCGACCAGCAGGCCTCCGGCCACTAGGTCGTCGACAAGGGCGGAAACGGTCGCACGGGTCAGCCCGGTGGCTGCCGCGACCGCTGCACGGGAGGGCGGATATGTGCTGTTTGCCACGGTGTGCAGAACCAGCGCGAGATTATGGGCGCGCACGCTCGCCTGGCGCACCGGAGTCGTGGAGGCGGCCAACACGCCCTTGACAGTGCCATACCGCGGTCAAATAATTCAACCACTAAACAATTTCCGGGAGGTTACCCGTGTCCGTCCAGCCCACACGCGACGACAAGTTCTCCTTCGGCCTCTGGACCGTCGGCTGGCAGGCCCGCGACCCGTTCGGTGACGCCACCCGCCCGGCCCTCGACCCGGTCGAGGCGGTCCACAAGCTCGCCGAGGTCGGCGCCTACGGCATCACGTTCCACGACGACGACCTGGTCCCGTTCGGCGCCGACGCGCAGACCCGGGACGGCATCGTGGCCGGGTTCAAGAAGGCGCTCGACGAGACCGGCCTGATCGTTCCGATGGTCACCACCAACCTGTTCACCCACCCGGTGTTCAAGGACGGCGGCTTCACCAGCAACGACCGCAACGTCCGCCGCTACGCGCTGCGCAAGGTGCTGCGCCAGATGGACCTCGGCGCCGAGCTGGGTGCCAAGACCCTGGTCCTGTGGGGTGGCCGCGAGGGCGCGGAGTACGACTCGGCCAAGGACGTGCAGGCCGCTCTCGACCGCTACCGGGAGGCCCTCAACCTGCTCGCGCAGTACTCCGAGGACCGTGGCTACGGCTTCCGCTTCGCCATCGAGCCGAAGCCCAACGAGCCCCGCGGCGACATCCTGCTCCCGACCGCCGGCCACGCCATCGCGTTCACCCAGGAACTGGACCGCCCCGAGCTGTTCGGTATCAACCCCGAGGTCGGCCACGAGCAGATGGCCGGGCTCAACTTCACCCAGGGCATCGCCCAGGCGCTGTGGCACGGCAAGCTGTTCCACATCGACCTGAACGGCCAGCACGGCCCGAAGTACGACCAGGACCTGGTCTTCGGCCACGGTGACCTGCTCAGCGCGTTCTCCCTGGTCGACCTGCTGGAGAACGGCGGCGTCGACGGCGCACCGGCCTACGAGGGCCCGCGGCACTTCGACTACAAGCCGTCGCGTACCGAGGACTTCGACGGCGTCTGGGAGTCGGCCCGCGCCAACATCAAGATGTACCTGCTGCTCAAGGAGCGGGCCAAGGCGTTCCGCGCCGATCCCGAGGTGCAGGCCGCGCTGGCCGCCGCGAAGGTCGCCGAGCTGGGCGTGCCCACCCTGAACCCGGGCGAGAGCTACAGCGACCTGCTCGCCGACCGCAGCGCGTTCGAGGACTTCGACGCCGACGCCGCGGGCGCGCAGGGATACCACTTCGTCAAGCTCAACCAGCTCGCCATCGAGCACCTCATCGGGGCGCGCTAATCATGGCGCTCGTCGCCGGGATCGACAGCTCGACCCAGTCGTGCAAGGTCGTGATCCGCGATGCCGAGACCGGCAAGCTGGTCCGGCAGGGCCGGGCCGCCCACCCGGACGGCACCGAGGTTCACCCGGACGCCTGGTGGGCCGCGCTCCAGCAGGCGATCGAGGAGGCCGGCGGCCTGGACGACGTGGCCGCCGCCTCGATCGCCGGGCAGCAGCACGGCATGGTCGCGCTCGACGAGAACGGTGAAGTGGTCCGGCCGGCACTGCTGTGGAACGACACCCGCAGCGCCGGTGCGGCCGCCGACCTGATCACCGAACTGGGCGGTGGCGCGGCCTGGGCGGACGCGGTCGGCATCGTGCCGGTCGCCAGCTTCACCCTCACGAAGCTGCGCTGGCTGGCCCGTCATGAGCCGGCGAACGCGGCGAGGGTGGCCGCGGTGTGCCTGCCGCACGACTGGCTGACCTGGAAGCTGTCCGGATCCACATCGCTCAGCGATCTGAAGACCGACCGCAGCGACGCCAGCGGGACGCTCTACTGGTCGGCCAAGACCGATGAGTACCGTCACGATCTGCTGGAACTCGGGTTCGGCCGGTCACTGATCGTGCCCGAGGTGCTCGGCCCGACCGGGATCGCCGGTCACCTGCCCAACGGTGCTCCGCTGGGCCCGGGCGCCGGGGACAACGCGGCGGCCGCCCTCGGCACCGGTGCGGCCCCCGGCGACGTGATCGTCTCGATCGGTACGTCCGGCACGGTCTTCGCCTCGTCGGAGGTCTCGCCGAACGACCCGTCGGGCACGGTCGCCGGGTTCGCCGACACCACCGGCCGGTTCCTGCCGATCGTGGTGACGCTCAACGCGGCTCGGGTCCTCGACGCGGCCGCCACCCTGCTCGGTGTCGGCCACGACGAACTGTCGAAGCTGGCCCTGAGCACCACGGCCGGTGCCGACGGTCTGGTCCTGGTGCCCTACCTGGAGGGGGAGCGGACCCCGAACCGGCCGGACGCCACCGGCTCGATCCACGGGCTCACCCTCAAGACGTCGACACCGGCGCACCTGGCCCGGGCCGCCGTCGAGGGCATGCTGTGCGCGCTCGCCGACGGGTTGGACGCGCTCACCGCGTCCGGCGCGGTGGCCGACCGGATCGTCCTGGTCGGTGGCGGGGCGCGGAGTGAGGCGGTCCGCCGCATCGCGCCCGCGCTCTTCGGTAGGCCGGTGGTCGTTCCGCCGCCCGGTGAATACGTCGCCGACGGTGCCGCCCGGCAGGCCGCGTGGGTCACCGCGGGTGGGGACGTTCCACCGACCTGGTCCGCGGAGACCCCCGAGGTGTACGAGGCGGACCCGGTCCCGTCGATCCGCGAGCAGTACGCCGCGGCCCGAGGCTGAAGCCTGGTCGGGGCTCTCACCGCTGTCGGGGAGAGCCCCGCTGTCGGTGAGGGCCCCGACTGAGAGCCGGACACGGCACCGGGGGCGGGGTGGACGCCTCTCGCGTGGGTGGGGGCGCGTGGCCGTACCCCTGGAAAAGATTTTTGAAGTTTTTGTTGTCTCTGCTCTGCAGCGGCATCTACGTGCACAGGAACACCGGCCGTCCCCCGCGGCCGTCATCCCCGCACGTGAGGAAGACCGCAGTGGCAAAGAGAAAATCGGTGGTGTTCGGCATCGCGGCCGCGATGGTCGTGCCGGCCGGGCTGATCGGCTGGTCGATCATGCCGTCGAATGCGGCGACCGCCCCGACCGCCGGCACCACGTATCAGCTGATCGTGAAGAAGAGCGGCAAATGCCTCGACGTTCCGTCGGCATCGACCGCGAACGGCGCCCTGCTGCAGCAGTGGGGCTGTACCGCGAACTCGGCGTGGCAGCAGTTCAAGCTGGTGGCCGCGGGTGGCAACTTCCTGATCCAGAACGTCAACAGCGGTAAGTGCCTCGATGTGCCGGCCGGTTCGACGACCTCGGGTCAGCAGTTGCAGCAGTGGGGTTGCGCGTCGACGCAGACCAACCAGCAGTGGCGGCTGTCGGCGAGTGGCACCGACACCTTCCAGGTGATCAACGTGAACAGTGGCCTGTGCATCTCGGACCAGGGCGCCTCGACGGCGAACGGTGCGGCGGTCATCCAGGAGACGTGTACCGCGAACTCGAACAAGCAGTGGGCGTTCACCGCTGTCTCGTCGTCGGTCTCCTACACGGTCGCCGCCGACGGCACCGGGACCTACAAGACCGTGCAGGCCGCCATCGACGCGGTCGGTACCGGCAACACCAGCCGTAAGACGATCACCATCAAGCCCGGCACCTACCGGGAGATCGTGACGATTCCGGCGACCAAGCCGTTCATCACGCTCCAGGGCGGCGGCGACTCCAACGACGATGTGGTGATCGTCAACAACCGCAGCAACGCCGGTGGCTACGGCACCTCGGGCAGCGCCACGCTCTTCGCCAACGGCAAGGAGTTCAACGCGGTCAACCTGACGATCTCCAACGACTACGGCGAAGGCTCGCAGGCGGTGGCCGCGAACCTGAACGCCGACCGGCTGCTCTTCGACAACGTACGGTTCCTCGGCGCCCAGGACACCCTGCTGGTCAACAGCGGCCGGGCCTACGTCAAGGGCGGTTACGTGGAGGGCACCGTCGACTTCATCTTCGGTTCCGGCACGGCCGTCTTCAACGGCACGAAGATCTACCAGAAGCGCAGCACCGGTGGCCCGATCACGGCGGCCCGGACCGACGCGGCGAACGCCTACGGCTTCCTGATCTACAAGAGCACCATCACCGGCGCGACGAACAACACCACCCAGCTCGGCCGGCCGTGGGGTCCGAACGCGCAGGTGCTGTTCCGGGAGTCGAGCCTGAGCGCGACCATCAAGACCGCGCAGCCCTGGACCGACATGTCGGGGAACGTCTGGCAGAACGCGCGTTTCCTCGAGTACAAGAACACCGGTTCCGGCGCCACCACCAACAGTAACCGGCCGCAGCTGAGTGACTCGCAGGCCGCGAACTACACCCCGCAGAAGTATCTCGCGGGCACCGACAACTGGAACCCGGTGGGTTGATCATGAAGAAGAAGCGCATCCTGCTGGCCGCCGCGATCCTGGCCGTCCCGACCGCGTTCGTCGGCTGGTCGATCATGCCGTCGAACGCGGCGACCGCCCCGACGGCGGGCACCGCCTACCAGTTGATCGTCAAGAAGAGCGGCAAGTGCATCGACGTGCCGGCCGCCTCGACCGCGAACAGCGCTCTGCTGCAGCAGTGGGGCTGTACCGCGAACTCGACGTGGCAGCAGTTCAAGCTGGTGGCGTCGGGCGGCAACTTCCTGATCCAGAACGTCAACAGCGGCAAGTGCATCGACGTGCCGGCCGCGTCGACCACCTCCGGTGCCCAGCTCCAGCAGTACACGTGTGTCGGCTCGCAGACGAACCAGCAGTGGAGGCTTGCGGCGTCCGGCACTGACACGTTCCAGATCATCAACGCCGGCAACGGCCTGTGCATCTCCGACCAGGGCGCGTCGACCGAGAACGGTGCGGCGATCATCCAGGAGACCTGCTCCGCGAACTCGAACAAGCAGTGGGCGTTCACGCCGGTCGGGACCACGTCCGGTCGCACCTGGGCGTCCACTCCGGACGGCTTCGCCTCGACCGGGGGCGGCACCACCGGCGGCGCCGCCGGCACCACGGTCACCGTCACCACCCTCGCCGACCTGACGAAGTACGTCACCGCGACCGAGCCTTACGTGATCAAGGTGGGTGGTCCGATCACGATCACCCCGAAGGGCACCGAGCTCAAGGTCAAGTCGAACAAGACGATCGTCGGCGTCGGCACCAAGGGTGAGATCGTCGGCGGCGGGTTCTTCCTCGGCACCGGCGTCAAGAACGTCATCATCCGCAACCTCACCATCCGCGACACGCAGATGACCGACGACGACCCGGACGACAAGACGTACGACTACGACGGCATCCAGATGGACACGGCCGATCACATCTGGATCGACCACAACAAGATCACCCGGATGAACGACGGCATGATCGACAGTCGTAAGGACACCACGTACCTGACCGTGTCCTGGAACGTCCTGGAGACCGGCAACAAGGCGTTCGGCATCGGCTGGACCGAGAACGTGACCGCCCGGATGACCATCCACCACAACTGGATCAAGGGCACCAACCAGCGGAACCCGAGCACCGACAACGTCGCCTACGCGCACCTCTACAACAACTACCTGCAGAACATCACGTCGTACGGCAACCTGTCGCGCGGCGGCACGAAGATGGTTCTGGAGAACAGCTACTTCGACAACGTCGTGAACCCGTTCTACAACGACACGTCGGCCGCCCAGCTCAAGCAGAGCGGCAGCATCGTGAAGAACTCGTCGGGCAAGCAGCAGACCAACGGCTCGGCCTTCGACCCGAAGAGCTTCTACGCGTACACCCTGGACGCGGCGGCCGACGTTCCGGCACTGCTGGCCACCTACGCCGGCCCGCAGGCGAACATCGGCAACTGATCACCTGGCGGCGCTGCCTCCGGGCAGCGCCGCCAGTCCAGCGTGCCCGGCGAGAAAACCGTTCACCGCATTCGACCAGGGGAAACCTTCAGCCTGGGTACGGGCTGCCGCGCGCCGTTCGGCGGCCGGGCGGGCCAGCAGGTCCCGCACCGCCGCGGCGAACCCGTCCGGGGCGGCGGCCACTCCGGCCGGGCCGACGACCTCGGGCAGGGCGCTGCTCGCCCGTACCACCGCCGGGGTTCCACTGGCCAGCGCCTCCAGAGCGGACAGGCCGAAGGTCTCGATCGGGCCGGGCGCCAGCACCACGTCGGCGGTGGCCAGCAGCCCGCGCGGGTCGCTCACGTGACCGAGGAAACGGACCGGCAGCCGCCGCCGTTCCGCGTCCGCCGACAGCTCCGCGCGCAACGGCCCGTCCCCGGCCACGACCAGGACCGCGTCCACTCCATCGGCCCGCAATGCGGCCAGCGTGGTCAGCGACAGCCCGGGCTCCTTCTCGGCCGACAGACGACCGCAGTGCAACAGCATCACCGACGTGGTCCCGGCGAGCCCGGTCCGCAATCCGGCATCCCGCGAGGCGGGCGAGAACCGATCAAGATCAACGCCAAGGGGTACGCGGACCGGCGCGGCCCCGAGTCGCAGGAACTCCCGCTGCGCCCACTCGGTCGTGCAGACCACCGTGTCGAACGCCGCGACGGTCCGTGCGTTGAGCCGGTCGGCGACCCACGGCGCGACCGGACCACCCGGGCCGAAGAGTCGCAGCAGCCCGTCCAGGCTCTCGTGGGAGACCATCATCGACGGGACGCCGTTCTGCCGTGCCCAGCTCCCGAGCCAGCGCAGCGTGCTGCGGTCGTGCACCTCGATCCGGTCCGGCCCCAGTCGTCTCAGCACGTCCCGCACCGCCGCGCGGTTCAGCAGCACCCGGTATCCGCCGAGCCCCGGAACGACCGGCCCGGGAACCGTGATCACCCGGCCCTGCGGGGTCTGCTCCTCGCCGGCCCGGTCACCGGGAACGATCAGTACCGCCTCGTGCCCGGCCGCCTGATAACCCCGGCCGAGCTCGCGCAGCGCGGTGCGTAGCCCGCCGGAGGTGGCGTGGACGAAGTTGGCGACGCGGACGATCATCACCGGTCCAGATCACTCACGTCCCGGATCGGCCCGGCGAAGATCTGCTGACCCGACGCTGAACGCTTCGACAACAGGTCGAACCCGGCTGCTCCGCCGGGCTGTCGCGCGTGCTCCGAGACAGCGCCGAGAGTCGGCCGGACGCTAACCTTCTCCGGTGATGGGCAGGGGTGGCACGGCGCACCGCGTGTACAGCGTGGTGGTCTTCGTCGTTCTCGCCGCTCTCGACAACATCGCGATCGGCATCGTCCCGCCGCTCTACGGCAGCATCGGCGTCGAACTCGGCGTCACCGAGGCACACATCGCGCTGTCCACCACGATCATGTTCCTGATCAGCGCGGTCGCCGCGATCGGGTTCGCCTATCTGGGCGACCGCACCGATCGCAAACCGGTCCTGGTGGCCGGCACGGTGATCTGGGTGATCGGCACCGCCTGGTCCGGGTTGGCCGGCGGCTACGGCACGTTCCTGGCCGGTCAGGTGCTTGCCGCGTTCGGGCTCGGCGGGGTGGCCTCGGTCAGCTTCTCGGTGGTCAGCGACCTGATCTCACCGCGGCGCCGTGGCCTCGTGATGAGCTTCTGGGGGCTGTCACAGGGTGTCGGCACCCTGGCCGGCACCCTGGTCGGCGGCATCCTGGGGCACGACGACTGGCGGCGGCCGTTCCTGGTGACGGCGGCGGCCGGGCTGATCGCCACCGCGGCGTACCTGTTCACCTTCAACGTGCCGCGCGGCGACAGCCAGCCCGAGTTGGCCGGCATCGACTACGAGGAGCGGATCCACCACGAGGACCTGCCGGTCATCCTGAAACGGCGGACCAACGTGTGGCTGATCCTCCAGGGCGGGACGGCACAGATCGCGTTCGGCTCGATGGTGTGGCTGCCGGTGCTGTTCCGGGCGCGGGCCGAGGATCAGGGCTACACCACCGGCACGGCGGTGCTGATCGGCAGCGTGTTCGCCACGCTCTTCCAGCTCGGCGCGGCGCTGTCGATCCTCGGCGGCCTGGCCGGGGACCGGTTGCAGCGGCGTACTCCCCGCGGCCGTGCCCTCGTCGCGTCGATCGGGGTGCTGGCGGCCGTACCCCTCTATGTGGTGTTGTTCTTCGTCCCTATGAAGATCACCGTGCCGGACGGTGAGGGGACCGCCTCGGTGATCCGTGGTGTGCTGGCCAACGTGGTGACCGAGCCGACCGTCGGGCTCTGCCTGGTGGTGGCGGTGTTCGCGCTGATGCTGACGTCGGCGAACTCGCCGAACTGGTTCGCGATGATCGCCGACGTCAACCCGCCGCAGCATCGGGGCACCGTCTACAGCCTCGGCAACCTGGTCAACGGTGCCGGCCGGGCGGGCGGCAACGTGCTGGTGGCGGTCGCTTTCGCGAGTCTGGCCGGGGCCTACCCGCCGCCGCTGAACTACGCGGTCGGGCTGGCCGCCTTCCAGGTCTTCTTCGTGCCCACCGGCATCATGTACTGGCTGGCCAGCAGGACGGTGGCGGCGGACATGGCCGACACGCACGCCGCCCTGCTGGCGGTCGCCTCAGAACACCGACCAGACCGTCACATCGGTGGGGATCCGCCCGTCGGCGTCGAGGGGCTCGCTGCTCAGCAGGACCCGGGCGCCGGGCGGTAGCGTCACCGGCTCGGCGCTGAAGTTGGTCACCACCGTCAGGTCGCCGTTGCGGAACGCCAGAGCGCCCTCGTCACCGGCCAGCCAGACCAGTTCCCCGGAGCCGAGCTCGTGTTCACGCCGGGTGGCCAGCGCCGACCGGTACAGCTCCCAGGTGGAACCGGGCACGTCGATCTGGCGATCCAGCGCGTACTCGGCCCAGATCTTCGGCTGCGGCAGCCAGCTCGCGTCGGCCGGCCCGAAACCGTAGGACGGCGCGTCGGCCTCCCACGGGATCGGCACCCGGCAGCCGTCCCGGCCCCGCTCGGTGTGCCCGGACCGCTCCCAGGCCGGGTCCTCGCGGAACTCGTCGGGCAGCGTGGTGTGCTCCGGCAGCCCCAACTCCTCGCCCTGGTAGAGGTAGGCCGAGCCGGGCAGCGCCAGCATCAGCAGGGTGGCCGCGCGGGCCCGGCGCAGGCCGAGAGCGCTGTCCGGCTGGGGGTCGCCGACGCCGATGCCCGGTTTGCGGCCCTCACCCGGTGGGAAGCCGAGCCGGGAGGCGTGCCGCACCACGTCGTGGTTGGAGAGCACCCAGGTGGTGGTCGCACCGACCGCGTCGTTGGCGGCCAGAGACGAGTCGATGATCTCCCGCAGCGGCTCCGGCGACCAGGGCGCCTCCAGGTACGGGAAGTTGAACGCCTGGTGCATCTCGTCCGGACGCACATACCGGGCCAGCCGCTCCTCCGGCTGGACCCAGGCCTCGGCGACCAGGATGCGGCCACCCGGATAGCCGTCCAGCACGGACCGCCACTGCCGGTAGATCTCGTGCACACCCTCCTGGTCCCACATCGGTGGCGGCGGGCCGACCGGATCCAGGCCGCCCAGGATCACCGACGGGGCGGTCCAGTCGGTCAGGTCGGCGTCCTTGATCAGGCCGTGCGCCACGTCCACCCGGAACCCGTCGACCCCGCGGTCCAGCCAGAACCGCAGGATGTCGAGGAACTCGGCCCGTACCTCGGGGTGGTCCCAGTTGAGGTCCGGCTGGGAGACGTCGAACAGATGCAGATACCACTGGCCGTCCGGCAGCCGCTCCCAGGCGGATCCGCCGAAGACGCTCTGCCACGAGTTGGGCGGTTCGTCACCATCTCGGAAGATGTACCGTTCGCGCTCCGGGCTGCCCGGCCCGGCCTCGACGGCGGCCCGGAACCACTCGTGCTCGTTCGACGTGTGGTTGGGCACCAGGTCCACGATGATCTTCAGGCCCAGATCGTGGGCGGTGGCGATCAGCTTGTCGGCGTCACCGAGCGAACCGAACCGGCTGTCCACGCCGCGGTAGTCGGCGACGTCGTAACCGGCGTCGTGCTGCGGGCTGGGATAGAACGGCGACAGCCAGATCGCGTCGACGCCGAGCCGCCGCAGCAGGGGCAGCCGGGCGGTGATGCCGGGCAGGTCGCCCATGCCGTCGCCGTCCGCGTCGGCGAACGATCGGGGATAAATCTGGTAGATGACCGCGTCCCGCCACCAGGCGTCAGTAGGCATGGCCCCACGGTAGTTCGGGCTCCGCCCCTACTCGTCGAGGATCGCGGCGAAACGCTCCTCGGCCAGGTCCAGCTGGTCCAGGATGTGCTCCTTGGCCTGCGTGGACAGCGGGGTGTCCGGCCGCCCGACGAGTTCCCGCAGTTTGGGCACGAGCGGCCGGTACTTGCGGGCTGAGCTGGTCGCCTTCTCCAGGGTGGTGTGGATGACGCCGACACCGTTGTCGGTGAAGTCGGAGATCTTGATCACCCGGGCCCACGGATCGCGTTCCAGGTTCTCCGCGACGTGGATCCGGTACTGCTCGTGCTTGTCGCGGTCCGGGTCGTACTCCGGGTTGGTGACCGACCGGACCAGTTCGGCGACCCGCGGGTTGAAGCGACGGGCCAGTTCGGCCAGCGCCGCCTCGGTCAGCTCGGCGTGCGAGGCGCCCGGCTCCAGCCCGGCCAGCTCGGCCGGATGGTCCTCGACCGCGTCGTGCAGCAACGCCGCGACCAGCACGTCGATGTCGCGCACCCGGTAATACCGGATGATCCGGATCGCGACCCGGAGCAGATGGTTCAGGTACGGCTCCCGCACCCGGCGGTCGGCGGCGTGCAGATCGGAGGCCAGATCGAGGGCCTCGGCGAGCAGTTTGCGCTCGTCGGCCGGGAAGGACTCGGCCTCCAGCGCGAATCGGTCACGCAGGCCGGCTTCGCCGTACACCTCGGTGATGGCGTGCAGTGGCATCGAGAGCAGCATCCTTGGCGCCATGTCGATCAGGTATACCGGATCGCGGGCGGGGATGGGTTTCGATCAGCTGCCGGATGTGGCCGGTGGTGCGGCCTGTGCCGGAGAGGGTGACGGCCGGGGGGACGGACGTGGCCCGGGAGAGGGACGTGGCCCGGGAGAGGGACGGCTGCCGCCGGCGGCCCGGCCGGCGGCGACCGCCCGGGCGGCCGGGGTGAGCCGCATCGCGCCCATCGACGTGTGCTTCACCGTCCACGGCTGCGGGGGCTCGGCGTGCACGCCCCGTTTCGGGCTGCCGGCGCCGTCGGTGAACTCCTCCTCGGTCATCGCCTGCAGCGCGCTGAGCGCCACGCCGACGATGGTGGCCGTGGTGATCAGGATGATCGGGACCAGCATGGTGAGCGGCCGGACCCCACCCGCGGGCGGTGCACCGGGCGTCAGCTCGATCGACATGGCGGCCATGCCGGTGTAATGCATGCCGCAGACGGCGAGGGCCATCACCGCGGCGGCGCCGGTCACCCGGGCCCAACCCTGCACCGAGACGGCGAACCAGAGGGCGACGGTGCTGGCCGCGACCGCGATCAGGCCGGACGCGACGACCAGGACCAGGTTGTAGTGGATGGTCGCGGAGAGACGGATGCCCTCCATGCCGGTGTAGTGCATGGCGATCACGCCGCCGCCGGTGAGCAGCCCGGCCGCCAGGGTCTTGGCGACGCTGCGGTCGCCGTGTCCGACGATCATCAGGCCGACGCCCACCGTGACCACCGAGAAGGCCAGGCTCAGCAGGGTCAGCGGTAGGTCGTACCGCACCGGGCTGACCGGCACGTCGAAGCCGAGCATCGCGGAGAAGTGCATGAGCCAGATCCCGCCGCCGCCGAGCGCGAACGCGGCGATCGCCAGCCACCTGTTGCGCCGGCTGCGGTTGTGGGCGTCCCGGGCCCGGCCGGTGCAGAGCAGACCGAGGAACGAGCCGAGGAAGGCCAGCAGGTAGGCGGCTATCGGGTTGTAAGCGCCGTAGGTGAAGTGATGGACGTCAGCCACGCGGGGATTGAGTCAGATATCCGCGGGCGTACATCGCACGTTGTGTGCGGCGGCGCACGAAAGAGAGAACCGGGGTCACCGAGGCTGTGTCCGTTTCGGACCAAGCCGCGGCGACCCCGGTTCAGGATCGAGAGAGCGGTTCGACGAGGGAGTTCAGGACGATCAGGTGAAGATGCTGACGCCGCCGGGGCCCACCAGGAGACCGACGATGATCAGTACGACACCCCAGAGGATCTGCCGCCGGAACAGCGCGAGAACACCGGCGACCACGAGGATTACGGCGAGAATCCAAAGCAGAAGGTCCATGTCATCTCGGATACCCGAAGCCTCGAAATCGGAAACCTGGGTTCAGGCCGGTACGAGTTCGGAATCCACGGACTCGGAGAGCAGCTGGTACACGTTGTACGCCTGCTTGATCACCGGGTGCGCGACGTTACGGACCGGCACCCCGCCGGGCGTACGGCCACGCTCCGATCCGTGGTGCGCGTGCCCGTGCAGCGCCAGCGCGGTCGGCGCCGAGTCGACCGCGTTGCCGAGCTGGTAGCAGCCGAGGAACGGGTAGATCTCCAACGGCTCACCGACCAGGGTGTCCGGCACCGGGGCGTAGTGGGTGAGCGCGACCAGCGCGTCGCACTGCACCGATCGCAGAGCCTCGCCGAGCCGGGTCGAGATGTCCTCGGTCACACCGACGAACGTCTTCATCTCGCGTTCGCCGAAGTTGCTGGCGCACGCCCCGGCGAACCCGCCGCCGAATCCCTTGGCGCCGGCGATGCCGAGCCGGTGGCCGCGAATCTCCAGAACCGTCGACGAGCACTCCAACACGGTGATCCCGGCGTCGGTGAGCACCTCGGTGACCTGTTGCTCCTGATCACTCTGGTGGTCGTGGTTACCGAGCACCACCACGACCGGTACCGCCAGACCGCCGAACTCGGTCGCGAAACACTTCGCCTCGTCGACGGTCCCGTGCCGGGTCAGGTCGCCCGCGACGAGGAGGGCGTCGGCACGGTCGGGCAGCTGCTCCAGGGCGGGCCGGTAGCGGCCCACCACGTCCTTGTCCACGTGGACGTCGCCCACGGCGGCGATCCGGATCATGAAATCTCCTCCACCTCGCTCGGCGCCTGCGCCCGGGTGATGCCGATGTCGCAGGTGATCTCGATCTCGGGGAAGTGGCTGGAGATCTGCCGGCAGACCTCGTCGCGCCGCTGCGCGCTCTCCACCTCCCCGCCGAGGACCACCACGTTGTCCCGGCGGTGCACGGTGATGCCCTGCTCGGCGACTCGATCATGTTCGGTGAGCAGGCGCTGGATCTCGGCTTCGAGATCGATCTGGTTGGTCATCTCATCCCCCTATCCGCTCCTTTGCGAAAGGCACCACGTCCAACCGGTCCAGGAGCACCAGGAACGCTTCGGCGTACGGCGAGCCTTCGGTCTCCCGGCGGACCCGGTCCCAGTCGATCTGCTCGCGCAGTGAGCGGGCGACCGGCAGCCCGGTGGCGAAGTCGCAGTAGTGCTGGCTGTAGCTGAGCAGCTTGTGCACCATCAGCCGGGACGCGGAGATCACCGGCATGTAGATCGCCTCGACCGAGATCTGCTCGGTGTCCTTGAGCGTCTCCTCGTCGACCGGTGACTCGACCGGGCGGTAGATCAGGTCCGCCATCCGGCCCTCGTCGTAGACCTTGACCAGCCAGTCCTCCGGCGGCTGTTCGGTCTCGAAGCCGACCGCGGCCAGTTCCTGCAACGCCCGTTCCTTGTCCTGTTCCCGGATCAGGAAGTCGACGTCGTGATCGCTGGAGTAGCCGCCGCGGGCGTAGACCGCGAAGCTCCCGCCCAGTGCGAAGGGGATGTCCGCGCTCTTCAGCGTCGAGGCGACCCGCTTCAAGGTGATGGCCAGACCCTCGTCCACACGGTGTGGCATGCCGTCCTCCTGTCCCGTGTCCGGTTCGTGAACGACTACCCGGAGTCGCGGCACCTTGAACCCACACGATCATTCTGGAGGACCGCCCGTGCCCGCCGGTGCGGAACAGAATGTGCCGACGGGAGCTACCGTGGGTCGGTATGGCTCTCCTCGCGCAGTCCGGTCCGGTCCCCGCCCCCTCCGGCGGGCCTCGCCGGATGCCGCGCACCATCGCCCTGGTCGGCATCGACGGCTCCGGTAAGACCACCCAGGCCCGTGTCGTCGCCGCCGAGCTGGCCGCCGCCGGGCACCCGGCGCGGTACCGGCAGAACGCCGGCGGCCGCCACTGGTTCGGCCGGATCGCGAAGACGGCCGGTCGCAGCGACGCCGAGGACCTGTTCGGGCGCCGCGGCACGCTCGTCGTCGAGTCGGCGCTGCGGTGGCTGGCCATCGCCCGGACCCTGCTGCGGCGGGCGGTCCGCCGGGAGATCGCGGTGATGGACAGGTATGCGGTGTGCCAGTACGCGAGCCTGCGCGCCCACGGGGCCCGCCCGGCCGCCGAGCGGTTCGCCCGCCTGGCCTACCGGCTGTTCCCGCGGCCGGACGTGACGTTCTTTCTGGCCGTCGACCCGGAGGTGGCCCGGGACCGGATCGAGCGCCGTGGCTACGACAGCGAGACCATGGACTACCTGCGGACCGCGGACCTGGCCTACCGCTCGCTACGGGAGTACCCGACGTTCGTGGTGATCGACGCGAACGGCACTCCCGAGCAGGTGACGAAGGCCATCCTGGCCGAGCTCGGCGCCTGAGCGACGGGTCAGGCCCGACCGTAGACCGGGATCTGCGCGCCGCTGATCGGCGCCGAGGCGTCCGAGGCGAGGAAGAGCACGGTCTCGGCGATCTCGGCCGGGCCGACCCAGCGGCCGTGGTCGGCGTCCGGCATGGCAGCCCGGTTGGCCGGAGTGTCGATCACGCTGGGCAGGACGGTGTTGCAGCGCACGTTCTTCGTGCGGTACTCGACGTCGACCGCGGCGGCGAAGGCGAGCACGGCCGCCTTGGCGGTCACGTAGCCGGCCGCGCCCGGGAACGGGGACTTCGCGGCCCGCGACGAGACGCACACCACCGAGCCACCGCCGGCCGCGATCAGGTGCGGCAGGGCCGCCGCCGTGGTCAGGTAGGTGGGCCGCAGGTTGATCGCCAACATCGCCTCGAAGTCGGCCACCGGGGTGTCCGCGATCAGGCCGGCCCCCGCGTAGCCGCCGACCAGGTTGACCGCCGCCCGCAGTGGCGCCTGCGGGTCGCTCGCGGCGCGGTCGGCCGCGGCCCGCACGTCGGCCTCACTGGTCAGATCCGCCTCCACGGCGACCACCCCGGCCGGCAGCTGATCGGCCGTCCCGGGTCGCACCGGGGCCACCACCCGCCAGCCCGCGGCCAGGAACGCGCTGATGGTGGC
This sequence comes from Actinoplanes sichuanensis, assembly GCF_033097365.1. NCBI lineage: Bacteria > Bacillati > Actinomycetota > Actinomycetes > Micromonosporales > Micromonosporaceae > Actinoplanes > Actinoplanes sichuanensis. The sequence continues at coordinate 8,354,201 of NZ_AP028461.1, read as the reverse complement.
GGTGCCGAGCCCGCCGTTGCCGCCGGTGATCAGAGCCGTACGCGTCGAGATCATGGGAGCAGCTTGTCACACCGTCGTGGATGTGCTGTTCCTCACTTCTCCGTGGGAACCGGCCGCCACCTGGGAATGTTTCGCGCTCACCGGGCGTCACCCGTGTGGGCGAGTGAAGTGTGGCTTGGCGTGGCGCATTGTGACCGTGGTCCCGTTCGATCCGCGGGCACGAGCTTTCGCGGAGCCGTTTGTTTCAGGCTTGTCGAAGTCCAGCCGATGCTGCACATGAACCCCAGAGGCGCGAGACACGTACTCGGGGGTGACGAGCATCGCGTAGCGCAGGGTGATGCCCGTCGCTGTGACGATGAGAGGCCGATGGTGTTATGAAGCGGGTAGAGGGTAACCGATCGTCAGCACGACGATCGCGAAGATCCCGTATTCAGCTTCCGCGCACTGGGCTCTCAGGTACCACCCAGACATTCGTGACACTTTCGATCCACCAGCCGGAATCAGTGCGGCCAGCAATTTGTTGTGTAGATGTGTCAGCAACCGCAATGCACGAGCTGCGGACGTTACGGGAGAGGGCTGATGGACGCAGGTAATGCCCGTAACAGGGTTAGTGACGGCAATGAGGGGACCGTGGGCAACGTGGAGAAGAACACCGTGATGCGTACCGACCAGGTCGCTGAGGAGCGCGACCTCGTTGGAGTCTACCTGCACGAGATCTCCCGGACGCCGCTGTTGGACGCCGCACGGGAGGTCGAACTCTCGAAGGCTATCGAGGCGGGCCTCTACGCCGAGCACCTGCTCGAGACGGGCGAGGAGCGCCGCGGCGTCAGCCGGGAGGAACTGGAACGTCTCGTCACCGAGGGCCAGCGCGCGAAGGACCTGTTCATTCGGGCCAACCTTCGTCTGGTCGTCTCCATCGCACGCCGCTACGTCCGGTCCGGCATGCCGATGCTGGACCTCATCCAGGAGGGCAACACCGGCCTGGTCCGCGCGGTCGAGAAGTTCGACTACGAGCGCGGTTACAAGTTCTCCACCTACGCCACCTGGTGGGTGCGCCAGGCGATCAGCCGGGCCATCGCCCAGCAGGAGCGCACCGTCCGGCTCCCCGTCCACCTGGTCGAGGACGTCAACCGGATGCGCAACGTCACCCGGCAGCTGGTTCGCGAGCTGGGCGCCGACCCGGAGCCCGAGCAGATCGCGGCCGCGCTGGGCGTCACCGTCGAGCGGGTCAACGAGCTCACCCGCTGGGCGCAGGACACCGTCTCGCTGGACACCCCGGTCGGCGACGACGGCGACACCAACCTCGGTGACCTGGTCGCCGACAGCGACGCCCCGAGCCCCGAGGAGATCGTCCTCAACGCGCTCGAGCGGCAGCGCATCGAGGGCCTGCTCAACCACCTGGACGACCGGTCGGCCGGCATCATGCGGGCGCGGTACGGCCTGGAGGACGGCCGCGAGCACTCGCTGACCGAGGTGGCGTCCCGCTTCTCGCTGAGCCGGGAGCGGATCCGCCAGCTCGAGATCCAGGCGCTCGGCCGGCTGCGTGAGCTGGCTCGGGCCGAGGGTCTGCAGGCCGCCTGACCAGTGGTTCTCTGAAACGATCAAGGCCGGTGCCTCAGACGGGGCACCGGCCTTCTCGTGTCTGACTGTCGAGGTCCCGGCTGGTCCATCGACTTCCGGCTGGTCCTCAGGGCTGCCGCAACGGTGCTGCGACAGCCCTGGGATCCGGTCGGATCTGCTACTTGACCCGGCCGTAGCCGTTCGGGGTCATGATGTCGATCGTGCGATGCAGTACGTCTCGGCCGGCCGACGGGGCGTCGATGATCTTGCCGCCGCCGACGTACAGGGCGACGTGCCCGTTGCTCCGGTAGAACACCAGGTCACCGGGTTGCAGATCGGCGCGGCTGATCCGGGCGGTGGCACTGTACTGCGCGGCGGCGTTGTGTGGCAGCGACTTGCCCGCCGCCGCCCATGCCGCCGAGGTGAGACCCGAGCAGTCGTACGAGTTCGGGCCGGCGTCGCCGTAGCCGTACGGCTTGCCGATCTGGTTGAACGCGAACGTGACCGCCTTGCCGGCCGAGCCCGGGATGTCGGGGATCGTGCCGGTGTAGGAGCCGCTGTTCTCGGTGGCGCTGCCGTAGGCGGTCTCGCGCATGTCGTACAGCTTCTCGAGGTCGCCCTCGATCTTCTTCTTGCGATTGACCAGTTCAGTGGCCTGGGCGGCCTGCTTGTCCTGGGTGACCTTGAGCGCGGCCTTGCGTTCGGCGAAGGTGGTCGTGGTCTCGGTGAAGGTGTCGATGTCCTGCTGGTTGGACTTGGTGATCTGGTCGAGCACCGCGAGCCGCTCCAGCAGGGTCGCCGAGTCACCGCTCACCAGCACCGTCATCGCGCCGGTGCGGCCCTGCATGTAGGTGGTGGTGGCGATGGTCTGCACCTTGGCCGTGGCGGCGGCGAGCGCTGCCTGGGCAGGCTTGAGGGAGGACTCCAGCTTGGCCGCGTCGGCCTTGGTGGCCTTCGCGTCGAGCCGGAGCTTGTTGTACTGCTCGGTGACGTCCTCGAGTTGCTCCGAGGCCTTGTCGATCTTCTTCTTGAGCTCGGCCTCGGACGGCGCCGCATGGGCAGCCGTCGCTCCCGACGTCGTGATCGCGAACGCCGTCAGCGCGACCACGAGCGCCCGGAACCGGGTACGGGGGTGTGGCACTGGTCAGGGGCCTTTCTTCCGCTTGGCCGCCTACCGGGTCGGCGGGACCGTCGGGCTGGAAGAAGACCCTGTCCGCGTGTGTATCCGGTCCGGTTGCGGCGTCCGGCGCCCCTGGGGGTGGGAGCCGGATCGCCGCGCGTCATTCGGCGGCGTTGGCCGGCGCCACCCGAGGGTTTGTGGCTGCGGACCGGACCAACCGCATTAACCTATCGACGGAAGAAAAGAAATCAAGGCCTGGCCGAGTGATTTTCACCAATGGCCGGACTTGCGAGAATAGTCCCGATAACGGGCTGTTATTTGACCGCCGCTGAGCGTTAATTCGTCGCGGTAATCGGACTATTCGCTCAGTGCCGGGACGGCGGCCGGAACCCAGTGGCGGCTCACGTGACGCTCGGCCCAGAACGAGAAGAACGGAACCGTCCCGGCCAGCATGACGAGCAGCATCCGCTTGAACGGCCACGGCACCCGCCGGGACAGGTCGAAGGTGCACGCCAGGTAGACCATGTAGAGGAAGCCGTGGAACTGGCCCACCGTCTTGACCAGGGTGTCGTCGTCGGCCGGGCCGTATTTCAGCACCATGCCGACGGTGAGGACGAGCAGGACCACGCCGACGATCCAGGCGATGATCCGGTAGCGGGTGAGGGCTCCCTGCACGGCGGGTGGCTCCTTGCTTCCTGTGGCGATGCTTTATGTGGTGATGCGGCCGGGGTAGTCGGACGGGCGCGCGCCGGGATTGGCGGCCAGCCAGGCCAGATAGTCGTTGTAGGCGTCCAGCTCCGGGTCGGGTGCGCTGCCGGCGGCGGGCTCGACCGCGACCCGGACCGGGCGGCCCAGGGTGACCGGCGCGCCCGGGACGGCCGGGGACGGCGGGGCGGGCGGCTCGGCCGCGGTCGACGGCGCGCCCGCGGCCCTACCGAGGGCGAGCTGAACCTCGCGCCACCAGATGAACACGACGAACCCACCGAAGACCGGCCACTGGAACATGTAGCCCCAGCTGATCGAGTTGCCGTCGGCGGCGCGACTGTATTGCCACCAGCCCAGGGCCAGGCACCCGACGGTCAGGACGAGCGCCAGGAGATGACGGGCCATCCACGCCGGTGTCCACAGCCCTCTCATGCCCTCGAGCCTACCGGCGGGTTTGGCGGCGGCCCGCTCGGGCAAGCGGTGCAATCGAGTGGAGCCGGAAACGACGGGAGGCGCACGACGATGAAGGCACGACACGACGAGGGCGCGGCGGTGACCTTCGACACCGGTATCGACCCGGCCGGACTGTCCGACGACGACCTCTTTCGGGAACTGGCCAGCCTCTACCGGACCCGGCTGCACACGCTGCGGCACGGCCCGGACGCGGCGCTGGAGAACCACTTCAAACGGACCGCCGAGCTGGAGACCGAGTACATGGCCCGGTATCCGGGGCGCGAGGTCGACCCGGAACGACTCACCCGGGACTTCTGAGCGGAGGCTGTTTGGCGAACTCCGGGGCGTGATCCACGTCACACCCGCTCATGGAATCACCGGGTGGTGCCGACGGTTGTGAACGGATGCCGGTGTGCCCAGTGTCCCCGGGCCTCACCCAACGCCTGCACGGAATACCGTTCGGCTGGAGCCGTGTTGAGCCACTCGCCGCGAGGCGACCTGCACACCGGCATCCGCGCCGCCTCCCGGACCACCGGGGGGCGGCGCAAAACTTTCCGGGACAAAATTTCCGCACCCGGTTTATCCAGGCAACACCCCCCGATCGTGGCACCTGATCGCGCACGATTCCGGATAGACGTGGCAATATCCGTCGAGTGTCTGCCCCGAAACGTCGTGTCCCGGCCGCGCAGCGTGGCGCCCGGCTGGCCCGGCGCACCCCCAAAGACGGCACGTCATCGCTGACCCCGCGCCGCGGCTCGCGGCACACGGCTCCGGTCACCGGCGCCATCACCGGTGGGCCACACCCGGTGGAACTCGCCGGCCTCCTGCACGAGGTCACCGTCCGCCTGCTCACCGCGGACTCCCTGCATCAGGCCCTCGACCGGTTCGCCGCGTTCGCGACGGCCACTCTGCCCGGCATCGTCCGCTGCTCGGTCGCCCTGATCGGCGAGGGCGGGCCACTCACCGCGGCCGGGTCCGGCCCGGCCGGTGAGACCTTCGATCAGCAGCAGTACGCCGGAAGCACCGGCCCGGGCATGGAGGCGGCCCGCACCCGCACCGTGGTGACCGCGGACGACCTGCCGGCCGACGAGAGATGGCCGGAGTTGGCCGGCGCGGCCCGAGCCGACGGCCTGCGGGCGGTCGCCGCGATCCCGCTGGACGTGCGGCGGACCGCGGTCGGGGCGGTCAGCATCTACCCGGACCGGGCCGGTGCGGTGGACCCGGAGGTCCTGGTGACCGCGATGGCCCTGGCCGGCCAAGCCGAGGTGCTGCTGGGGGAGCTGCACCGCCGGGAGGCGCTGACCGAGGGCGCCGAGGTCGACCGGGCGGCCGGGGTGATAATCGCGCAGCGAGGCTGTGGCGTCCAGGAGGCCTACGCGGTGCTCCAGGAGAGCGCCCAGCGCCTCGGACTGGACCGGGGGACCGTGGCCACCCGGCTGGTGGCCGCAGCCGCCCGTAACAGCTCCTGAACGGCCGATGGCGTACCCGGACGACCCGGGTACGCCATCGTGGCGTCAGCCGGCCTTCTGGACCGACTGGACGACCTCGAACTCCAGGAGGCTGGCGCCGGAGGCCACCGGCTTGGCCCGCTCGCCGGCGTGTGCCTCCTTGGCGCCGCCGTTCGCCCAGTTCTGGAAGTCCTCCTCGGACTCCCAGCGGGTGTAGACGAAGTAGCGGGTGTCGCCGGCGACCGGGCGCAGCAGCTCGAAACCGAGGAACCCGGGCGAGTTCTCCACGGCGCCGTGCCGGGCCGCGAACCGCTTCTCCAGCTCGGGGCCGGCGCCCTCGGGGACCTCAATCGCGTTGATCTTCACAACAGCCATGCGGTCACGCTACTGCGCGTTCCTGGGAGGGTTGCCCGACGGCACCGGGGGCTCGGTCGGAAGATCCGCGCCGCCCGTCTTCACCGCCGCCTCCGCGCCGCCTGCCTTGACCGCCGCCTCCGCGTCGCCTGCCTTGACCGCCGCCTCCTCGGCTCGGGCCTGCTGGGCCGAGCGCTGCGAGAGCGGAAGCTCGGGCAGGAAGAAGACCACGATCAGGCCGAGGATCATCACGAAGAACGCGATCAGGTAGACCACGTGCACGCTGTCGGCGAAACCGACCTTGAACGGGTGCGAGATCGGGTCGGCCAGCTTGCTGAGGAACGACGTGTCGCTGAGGCCTGCGCCGCTCATCGCGACCTTCAGGGTCTCCGCCTGCGACGGGTCGGCCGCGATCGCCTGCTGGAACGCCGGAGTCGGCTGCGCCTCGGCGTACGCGTCCTGGATGTTGCCGGGCAGCACGTTGAACAGCACCGACAGGAAGACCGCGGTGCCGAGCGTGCCGCCCATCGAGCGGAAGAACGTGACCGCGCCGGTGGCGGTGCCGATCTCCCGAGGCGACACCGCGTTCTGCACGGCGGTGATCATCGGCTGCATGTTGCTGCCCAGACCGAGGCCCATCAGCACCATCACCAGCATCACCCGCCACAACGGGGTGTCCGCGCCGATCAGCGAGAACAGGTAGAGCGCGGCCACCATGAAGACGCTGCCGACGATCGGGAAGATCCGGTAGCGGCCGGTGCGGGAGATCAGCTGGCCGGAGATGATCGAGCCGGCCATGATGCCGACCACGAACGGGATCATCTGCAGGCCGGCCAGGGTGGCCGAGGAGCCCTTCACGATCTGCAGATACAGCGGGACGGTCATCAGGCCGCCGAACATCGCCATGCCGAGGATGGTGCTGGCGGTGACGCCGACGGCGACGGTGCGTTTGCCGAGCAGGGCCAGCGGCAGCAGCGCCTCGTCCTTGTAGGCGCGCTCGGCCAGGATGAAGCCGATCAGGCCGAGGGCGCCGACCACGAAGCAGGCGATCGAACGGCCGGAGTCCCAGCCCCACTCGCGGCCCTGCTCGGCCACGGTCAGCAGCGGCACCAGGGCCAGGATCAGGGTGAGCGCGCCGGGCCAGTCGATGCGGTGGTCGACCCGGTGGTGCGGCAGGTGCAGCACCCGGGCGACCACGGCCATCGCGGCCAGGCCGATCGGCACGTTGAGGTAGAACACCCAGCGCCAGCCGTCGGTGCCGAGGATCGTGTCGGCGCCGGCGAAGAAGCCGCCCAGGATCGGGCCGAGGACACTCGCGGTGCCGAAGACGGCCAGGAAGAAACCCTGGTACTTGGCGCGCTCACGGGGCGGGACGATGTCGCCGATGATCGCCAGGGCGAGCGACATCAGGCCGCCGGCACCGAGGCCCTGGATGGCCCGGAACGCGGCCAGCTGCCACATGTTGTCGGAGAGGCCGCAGAGGAACGATCCGACGATGAAGATGCCGATGGCGAGGAGGAAGAACGGGCGCCGGCCGTAGATGTCGGACAACTTGCCGTACAGCGGCGTGGAGATCGTCGAGGTGATCAGGAAGGCCGTGGTGGCCCAGGCCTGCAGGTCGAAGCCCTGCAGGTCGTCGGCGATGGTCCGGGTCGCGGTGGCCATGATCGTCTGATCCAGCGCGGCGAGGAACATGCCCATCATCAGGCCGCCGAGGATCGTCAGGATCTGGCGGTGGGTGAATTCCACCGGCGCCGACGCCGATGGGCTGGGTGGCTCACGCAGTCTCCCGTGGGGGTGATGCCGGGTCGGAGCGCAGGTGCGCCTCGACCGCGTTGTTGAACTCTTCGAAAAGATCCGTGAAGGCGGCGACCCGGTCGGCGGGCCAGTCGGTCAGGACCTGGGTCAGCATGTCCACCCGGGCCTGGCGCACCCGCTCGCAGGCGGCCACCCCGGCCTCGGTCACGGCCAGACGTGACGCGCGGCCGTCGGCCGGATCCGCCTCACGGCGGGCCAGACCGGCCTTGACGAGCTGGGCGGCCTGGCGGCTGACCGTCGACGGATCGGCCCCCTTCACCTCGGCCAGATCGGTCACCCGCATCGGCCCCATCGCGCGCAACGGTGGCAGCAACATCAGCGCGGAGAACTCGGCGCCGAGATCTCCCGTCTTGAGCATGCCCCGGAATCGCGCGCCCATCCGGACCAACCGCGTGATTTCGTCGGCCAGCCGGGTGGATTCGTGTTCGTGCACGGGCGTGGTCCTCCGGATCGAGATATGCGTGTAGCTTACAACTAGTTGCGTGATGAACGCATACGCCAGATGCCTGTGGTGAGCGTCTCGGTCTCCTCCAGCGTGCGGGGGACCGGTACGACGTACTCGGTGACCAGATCGAAGAGACGCTCCGGGAAGAAACCCCGTCCCGGGTCGCCGACCAGCACCTCGGCGCCCGCCTTCCGGGCGGCGCGCAACTGGGCGACCATCTTCGGGGCGACCACCGGGCTGTAGAAGACGTCCCCGGCCAGCAGCACCTGGGGATCGTCGAGCCGGCCCACGAGGGACAGGCCGTTGGCCGACGCGTTGCGGTGCGCCGCCTCGACCGCGGCCGGGTCGATGTCGGTACAGGCCACCGCGGCGGCCCCGGCGTAGGCGGCGGCGATCGCGGCCACCCCGGAGCCGGTGGCCACGTCCAGCACACGGCGCCCGGCGACCTCGGACGGGTGATCCAGCAGAAAACGAGCGAGTGCCTGACCGCCCGCCCAGGCGAACGCCCAGAACGGCGGCGGCCGGTCACTGCGGAACTCGCCGCCGGTCAGGTCGAACAGCCCGACCGGTTGGGTGACGAGATAGAGCGAGAGCTCCGGGGCCAATGGCACCGGCGACAGGGTGGTGGGCAGCACCCGGTGATTGTCCTGGAACTAGCCGATCGGCTGCGGCTCGCCCGCCATGATCAGTTTCGTCCGGTACTCGGCGCGGGCCTCGGCGGCCCACGGGGCGTCCTCGTCCTCCAGCAGCGGACGCGACGCGAGGAAGGCGGCGGCGGCCAGAGGGCGGGCCGCACGGGCCGGCGGGCGCTCGGCGGCCAGCGCCACCAACTGGTCGAACGTCGCGGTGTCCACGTGCACCCGGTCGCGGGCCAGGCCGACCCGGCCCCGGCGGGACGTGATCACCGACTCCCGGTGACCGACGCCGGGCTCCAGGCGGTCCCGCAGGATGCCCAGATCGTCCTTCAGTGTCGTCGGGGAGACACCGAGCGTGTCGGCCAGCTCCACAAGCGACCACTCACCCCGCAACGCCAGTAGGGCGAGGAGGTGACGCGGCCGGGCGCCGCCGAAGTCTTCCCCGGTAAGGCGGATGCCTCGGGTGCGGACCTCGAGAACGCCGAAGAGCTGGATGTCGTGCATGATCCAGAACTCTGCTGTTTCAGGTGTACCAGCGGCAAGCCCCAAAGCGAGGGGGTGGGGTTGACCGAAAGACGCATCATCGGGTCCGCTCGGAGGCATCCGGCCGTCGGGCGTACGGGTGGGCAGCCTGTTGGTAGGGAAGGCAGTCCGTCGGGTAATCCTTAGACTGCGCGGAGCCCGTCGGGGGCACATCGAGGAAGGTGACGTATGGACAGCGGCGACACGATCACTGTGCTCGTCGTCGACGGTCACCAGACCTTCGCCGAGCTTCTGGGGCACGCTCTTGCAGGTCAGGCCGACCTTCAGTGGGTCGGGCACGCGCGCACCGGGGCGGAGGCGCTACGGCTCGCGGCCGAACTGCTGCCCGATGTGATCGTGATGGACCCGGAACTGTCCGATGCCGACGGCATCGCCATCGCCGAACTCATTCGGGTTAGACAGCCCGCCTCACGTGTGGTGATCCTCACTGCCAGCGAAGATCAAACCCTCGTTCGGCGGGCCACCACCGCCGGTGCGGCCGGGTTCCTCTCCAAGAACGGTGCGCTCGGTGACGTACTGAATGCATTGCGCACCGCCCACCGCGGCAGCATGACCGTCTCCACCGACATCCTCGCCCGCCTGCTGCGCAGCACCACCCCGGCGGTGGCCGGACAGCGCGGCAACGGGCTCACCGCGGGTGGTCTCACCCAGCGCGAGGACGAGGTACTGCAGCTGATGGCGGCCGGTCTGGACGCTCGCGCGGTGGCCCGCCGGCTGGGTATCAGCGTGCACACGTGCCGCGGCTATCAGAAGGCGGTGCTCGCCAAACTGGGGGCGCACAGTCAGCTCGAGGCGGTCGCGATCGCCACCCGGCGGGGACTGGTTCGACCTGACCCACGGTAAACATTCCTGTCACTCATCCGGAAGAGCGGTTCCTTACGTACTTCCTGCGGGGGACATCGTGGGTGCGCTGCGCAGGGAGGAATCGTGGACCGTACCGCTCCGGCCGGAGTGCCGGGGGAGGAGAGCTCGGCCTTGCCGCTCAGACGGCGGCAGCCGGCTCGGGAGCCGGACGCCGACAGTGGGGACAAGCCGCTCGGCTGGTTCGGCGATCCGAAACCATCCGAGTCAGGGTCGATCTCGTCACCGGTAGCCGCTCCGGGCTCACCGGCTGTTCCGTCGCCGGGCTCACCGGCTGTTCCGTCGCCCCGGGTTTCGGGGGGCGACACGTCCGCTCCGGAGTTCGGGCCGGCGTCGCCCGGTGGGCCGGGACGGGTCTCCTTCGGATTCAGTGACGGGCCGATCGGCGGGGCGCGTGTGGGGCGCGGCCGCGGCATCGACGACACGGGGGGTCTGCGTCGGGTCTCGGACGACACCGGCGGTCTGCGTCGGGTCTCGGACGACACCGGCGGTTTGCGTCGTGTCTCGGATGACACCGGTGGTCTGCGGAAGGTCTCCGACGAGCCGTCGACGGGTGGGTTCCGGGCGGCCGGTGACGATCTGCCGCGACGTGGCCGGTCCGGATGGGACTCGGGGGCGTCGTCCTCCTCTTCAGAGGATCTGCCGATCGTCCGCACAGGCGGCAACGGCACCGACACGCCGTCGTGGAGCAGTGATCCCGACCCGTTCAGCGTCGGGATCGGGTCGCTGCCGGCCGACGCCGCGTCGAGCACACCATGGCCGGATTCGTTCGCGGCGGGCTCGTCCTCGTCGGGCGGCTGGGCGGGCGCCGGAACCGGTGCCTCCGGTGGCTGGGACCGTCGCGACGAGCCGGTCATGTGGTCCGACACCCTGCCGGGCGGCGGCACACCGTCCGGGCCGGTGGCCACCCTGTCCAACGGGCCGATCTCCGGACCACCCGGGGCTTCGACGCCGGGGATGACACCGCCCGGGACGCGGCCGCCGCGCCGGCAGTCCCGACTCGTCACCGCCGGCATGGCGGTGCTCGGCGTCGTCGCGCTGGCCGTGGTCGCGCTCACCGGGGTCGTCTACTACTCGGGCGACGACAACCAGATCGCCGACCTCATCGGTGGGGGCGGTGGGGATCAGCGGGTCGTCAGCGGGCCACTGGAGGATCGGACGATCGCCACGTTCGAGATGCTCGCCGCCACCGACCGGGTGCAGCTGCGGATCGCCGACCTGGGCGACGACCTCTACCAGATCAGTTCGCCGGAGGGCGCCGGCATCAAACCCAGCGCGGAGATGCGCGACGACCGACTCCGGGTCGACGTGACCCGCGACGACGCCGGTGTCGGCGGTGAGGTGGAGGTGGTCCTGGCCGCGAAGGTGCGGTGGACCATCCGTTTCTCCGGCTACTCGGCCGAGCGGATCGTCGACTTGAGCGCCGGCCGGGTCCGTGGCATCGAGATCGTCGGTGGCACCCGGCGGGCCGAGGTGACCCTCGCCGAGGCGGCCGGCACGGTGCCCATGAAGATCACCGGCGGGGTGGAGGAACTGGTCCTGCGGGCGCCCACCGGCAGCCCGGTGCGGATAAAGGTCGGCGGCGGCGCCGGCACGGTCACGGCCGGTTCGCGGACCCTGCGGGACGTGGCGCCCGGCTCGACTCTGACCCCGAAAGACTGGACCACCGGCAACAGGTACGACGTCGACGCGGTCGCCCCGGTCACGCTGCTGACGGTCGAGACCACCTGACCTGCCCGGTCAGGTGGTCCCGGCCGCCGGAACTCAGTTCAGCACACGCAGCCGGACGGTCTGCTCCATGTCACGGAGCTGGTCCAGCACCTCGTCGGGGTAGCCGCGGGCGATGTCGGTGATCAGGTAGCCGTACTCCCCGCGGGTGCTCAGCATCTGGCCCTCGACGTTGACGTTGTGCTCGGCGAGGATCCGGTTGACCTGTGCCAACACACCCGGGGTGTTCTTGTGCATGTGCACGATGCGGTGCATGCCGGGCAGCTCGGGCAGGGTGACGCCGGGCAGGTTCACGCTCAGCGAGGTGTTGCCCTCGGTCACGAACTTGGCCAGCTTGTTCGCCACGAAGCCGCCGATGTCGGACTGCGCCTCCTCGGTCGAACCGCCGATGTGCGGGGTGAGGATCACGTTCGGCAGGCCGCGCAGCTCGGACAGGAACTCGTCGCCGCGGCCCTTCGGCTCGGCCGGGAACACGTCGACCGCGGCACCGGCCAGGCGGCCGCTCTTCAACGCGTCACGCAGCGCCAGGTGGTCGACGACGATGCCCCGCGACAGGTTCAGGAACAGGCTTCCGGGCCGCATCTTGGCGAACTGCTCGGCGCCGAAGAAACCGGCGTTACCGGGACGGCCGTCGACGTGCATGGTGACGATGTCACTGGACTCCAGCAGCTCGTCGAGGCTGGCGCAGCGGTGCGCGTTGCTCAGCGCCAGCTTGTCCGAGGTGTCGTAGAACGACACTGACATGCCCAGGTTCTCCGCCAGGACCGACAGCTGGGTGCCGATGTTGCCGTAGCCGATGATGCCGAGACGACGGCCGCGGATCTCGTGGGCGCCGTCGGCCGACTTGTCCCACACGCCGGCGTGCATCAGCGCGTTCTTCTCGGTGAGGCGGCGGGTCAGCGCGATGATCTCGGCGATCGCCAGCTCGACCACCGAGCGGGTGTTCGAGAACGGGGCGTTGAACACCGCGACACCACCGGCCGACGCGGCGGCCAGGTCGATCTGGTCGGTGCCGATGCAGAACGCGCCGATGCCGACGAGCTTGTCGGCCGCCTCCAGCACCTTCGCCGTCACCTGCGTCTTGGACCGGATGCCGAGCAGATTGACTCCGGAGATGCGCTCGATCAGCTCGACCTCGTCGAGGGCGTTGCGCAGGGACTCGACCTGGAAGCCGTCCTCCTCGAGGCGGGAAACCGCGTCGGGGTGGATGCTCTCCAGAAGCAGGACTCGCACCTTGGGCTGCTCGGTCATCGTTTTCCGTTCCATGATTCGGTTGGGCGCCCGGGCCGCCACGCCGAAGCCCAGTTCACGGGCGTCAAGCCTAGTCTCCCGGCGTGCCGGGCCCGGTGCGGTGTGCTTGAGGTCCCATCTACCGGTCAACCCCGTAACTGTTACGAGTCGGCAGCGGGTGTGGTTCAGCCCCGTTTCGGTGATTACGGCCGGTCAGTCCCCGAACGCGGCACGCAGCCACGGCACCAGCGCGTCACCCTGGAAACGTTGGAACTCCCGGATCGTCGGCAGCCCCGGCGGTGCCGGGCGGCGGGCGCTGTTCAGGAAATAGCCGGCGGTGGCGGCGACGACATCGACCGCGGTCCGCGGGTCGGCATCGGACAGCAGCGGGCCGGGGTCGCCGCCGTGCACCACCACGTTGATCGCCAGCAGCACCGCGTCCAGCCAGTCCGGGCCGGTGCAGCCCCACGGCCAGTCGATGAACACGAACCGGCCGTCCGGGCGGATCAGGATGTTGTCGGCCCGCAGGTCGGTGTGCACGACGGTGTCGCCGGTGGAGATGGCGGTCCGGGCCCGGTCGGCGGCCTCGCACAGCCGGTCCAGGTGTCGGGCGGCCCACGGGTCGAGGTCGGCCGGTGGGTCGGCGGCGACCTCCGGCCAGCCGCCGAACGCGGGCGCGAGACGGCCGGCCGCCTGCGGCAGGCCGGGGATCGGCGACGGCGTGAGCGCTGCGGCGAGGTCACGCAACGCGGCTGCGGCGCCGCGGATCTCGTCCTCGACCCAGGGGGTACGGGGATGCGTGCCCTCGACGTCCTCCAGGACCAGCGCCACCCATTCGCCGTCGTCGAAGCCGCCGAGGACCCGGGGCACCGGCGCGCCGGCCGGCATCGCGGCGCTGATCCGCAGCTCAGCCCGGGCCATCGCGGCCGATTCGACGTTGATGGTGGGGGTGACCGCCTTCACGAACGCGGGCCGGCCGGATTCGGTGCGGACCCGGTCGGCGGTCCCCGGGGAGAAGCCACCGGCCTGGGACCGGGCCGTCACCACCGGGCCGCCGCCGATGATCCGCTCGATCTCGCCGCGGACCGGGCCGGGTAGGTCCGCCCAGCCGATCCGCACACCGCTCGCCACCACCATGCCGGTGATCGTGGCAGGGACCGGGTGCGGTGCCCAACCGGATTTCCACGTCCGTGGAGCGACCGGCCCGGGCCGCTACGGGCTCGGTATCGTCGATGCAGGCCGCGTCTTTCAGGTGGGGGCGATGGGATCGCTGGGGTGGGCAGTCACGCTCTCCCTGCTGTCCGTCGCCGCCTACGCGTCGGCCGCGGTGGCGCAGGAGCGGCTCGCCGGCAGCGGGCATCGCGGCCGATCACGGTGGGCGGCGGCGCTGCTGCTCACCGCTGCCGGAGCGAGCCTGCACGTGGTGGCGCTGAATTTCGGGACGGTCGCCGTGGTGCAGGCGTTGGGCACGCTCACGCTGCTGTTCGCGCTGCCGATCGAGGTGGTCCGCTACCGGACGCGGATCAGCGCGGCATCGTGGCGGGACGCGGCGGCGACGGTCGCCGGGCTGGCGCTGATCCTGTCGCTGTCGGTGGGGCCGGACCGGCCGGCGCTGCTGACCGGGCCGGTCATCGTGCGGCTCGCGCTGATCACGGTGGCCGTGATGCTGGCCTGCGGCCTCGGCGCGTGGCGGGCCGGGCCGCGGGGCCGGGCGGTGCTGCTGGCCGCGGCGGCCGGGGTCGCGTTCGGGATGTCGTCGGTGCTGTCCAAGGCGGTGCTGACCTCGTTCACCACCGGCGGGTCGGGTGCGGTGTCGGTGCCCGCGGCGCTGCTGGTGGCGGTGTTCGCGGTGGGTGGCTACCTGCTCGGGCAGATGTCCTATCGGGGTGCCGGGCTGGCCGCGCCGCTGGCCACCGTCAGTGTCACGAATCCGCTGGTCGCGGCGGTGGCCGGGGTGGTGCTGTTCGGTGAGGGCGTCCGGTTCGGTGCGGCCGGGCTGGTCACCGTGGCGGTCGCGGCGCTGGTCATGGGGTGGGGTGTGGTCGGGCTGGCCCGGCGTAGCGCGGCCACCTCGACAGCCGGGATGTCCGTCCGGTGACCAGCGGCTTCCGCCCGAAAGTCGCGCTGGTGGGCGGGACCACCGCCGGTGTCGCGGGGTGGCCCCGGGACTTTCGTGGCCGTACCGAATAAGGGTTTTTCAGGGCGCCCGGGGAAGCAGGACGGTGACCGTGAGGCCGCCCTCGTCGCGGGCGTCGGCCCGCAGCCGACCGTGATGGGCGCCGACGACGGCCTGGACGATGGAGAGGCCCAGGCCGGCGCCCGGAGCGGCCAGGCGTTCCCGGTGGAAGCGACGGAACGGCTGGAACAGGCCGGCCACCTCGTAACGCGGCACGATCGGACCGGAGTTGCCGACCTGCAGCTCGACCCAGCCGTCGGGCCGGGTGCAGGTGGTGACCCGGACCCAGCCGCCCTCCGGGACGTTGTGCCGAACACCGTTCTCCACCAGGTTCTGCACCAGGCGTTCCAACAGCACCGGATCACCGAGGACGGCCGCCTCCTCCGTCTCGGTGACGACCTTGACAGTGTCCGAGACGGCGACGTGATCGACGATGTCGGCCAGGTCGACATAGGACCGCTCGGTGACTTCCCGCTCGGACCGGGCCAGCAGCAGCAGACCGTCGATCAACCGGCCGTGCCGGTCGTTGATGGCCAGCAGTGTCGTGCCGAGCTGCCGCACCTCGGGCGAGGTGTCCGCCGGTTCGAGCGCCACCTCCAGCAGCGTCCGGTTGAGAGTGAGCGGGGTCCGCAGTTCGTGTGACGCGTTCGCGATGAACCGACGGTGCCCGTCGAGCGACTGCTCCAGCCGGGCCAGCATCAGGTCGAACGTGTCGGCCAGCTGTTTCAGCTCGTCGTTCGGCCCGTCCAGGGCGATCCGCTCAGGCAGCCCACGATCGGGTAACGGCGCCTCGGCGATCCGCCGAGCGGTCGCGGTGATCTGATGCAGTGGCTGCAGCATCCGCCCGGCGATCAGCCAGCCCAGCGCGATCGTCGCCGCGCTCACCACCACCAGCGCGATCGCGGCCTGCACCACCACACTGTGCAACAGCTCACCCGGCCCGCCGGTCACCTTCTCGACGAACAGGGAACCCTCGGCGGCGCCCTTCGGCGGCGGCGCCTCACCGGACGGGCTCGCGGTGCCGGCGACGAGAGTCCCGCTCCGTTCCACCAGCACGTAGATGGCGCCCAGCAGCGTCAGACCGGCCGAGACGAACAGGCCACCGTAGACGGCGGTCAGCCGGGCACGCACGGTCAGTCTCATCGGATGCGGTACCCCACTCCCGGTTCGGTCAGCACCACCGGCGGATCGCCGAGTTTGCGGCGCAGTTTCAGGATCGTCATCCGTACCGCGTGTGTGAAGGGGTCGGCGTTCTCGTCCCACGCCTTCTCCAGCAGCGTCTCCGCAGACACCGCCGTCCCGTCCGCGCGCAGCAGCTCGGCCAGCACCGCGAACTCCTTCCGCGACAGCGGCACATAACGGCCGTCGCGGTGCACCTCCCGCCGGTACGGGTCGAGGCTGATCCCGGCCCGCCGCAGCACCGGCGGCGCCGCCGGACGGGCCCGCCGGCCGAGTGCGGCGACCCGGGCCGACAGCTCCCGGAACGCGAACGGTTTCGGCAGGTAGTCGTCGGCACCCAGGGCCAGCCCGTTGACCCGGTCGTCGATCCCGGCGGCCGCGGTCAACATCAGCACCCGGATGTCGGCCTTGCGTTCGGCCAACACCCGACACACCTTGTCGCCGTGCACCACCGGCACGTCCCGGTCCAGCACCACCACGTCGTAGTCGTTGACGTCGATCCGCTCCAGAGCCGATCCGCCGTCGTAGACGACGTCGACGGCGTGCGCCTCGTGCCGTAACCCCTGCGCCACCGCATCGGCGAGCAGCGGTTCGTCCTCCACCACCAGGATCCGCATGCGTCCATCTTGAACCCGGCCGCCGTCAACTCGGCGTCACGTTTTCCGGTGACGCCGGGGATACACGGCGGTCGCTCTACTCGGTCCGTGGCGGCCACCCGGCCGCCGGCTGAGGAGACGAGATGAGGATCAGGACGATCGTCGCGCTCGGCGTCCTACTCGCGGCCACGACCGCGGGCTGTTCCCGGGCCACCGGCGACGACGGCGGGGGAGTGGCCACCGTCGACGGGACAGCGAAACCGTCGGCCACCGCCGCCGACAGCGGACCGGACCGGGACGCGTCGCTCAAGTTCTCGCAATGCATGCGCGAACAGGGCCTGGAATGGTTCCCCGACCCGAAGCCCGACGGCCGGATGGAACTGTCCCTGCCACAGGGCGTCGACCCGGCCGCCGTCGACCAGGCCCAACAGGCGTGTAGACAGTTCCTGCCCAACGGCGGGGAGCCGCCGAAACTGTCGGCCGAGGAGATCGAGAAGAACCGGCAGCTCGCCAAATGCATGCGCGAGAACGGGGTGCCGAACTTCCCCGACCCGGGCGCCGACGGCGAACTCGGCATCGACGGCGACAAACTCGGCACCGGCCCCGGCGACCCGGCCTTCGACGCCGCCGACAAAGCCTGCGCCCGGTACCGCCCGAAAGGCGCCGAAGAACGCAGCGAACACACGGAGACGACATGAGAAAACTCGTGATCGCCGGCTTGCTGCTGCTCACCGCGGCCTGCAGCCCGGCCCGAACGAACGAACCGACCGTCGCCAGCGTCCAGAAGGGGACCACCACCCCGGCCCCCTCGGCGTCGGCGTCGTTCGACCCGGACGCCCCGCTCAAACACGCCAAATGCATGCGCGAACACGGAATGACCTGGTTCCCGGACCCGCCGCCGCCGGGCGAGGGGCAGGCCCTGGAGATCCCGAACGGCACCGACCAGAAGGCCTTCGACGCCGCCATGAAGGCGTGCGAACAGTACCTCCGAAACGCCGTCGACAAGGGCGGTCCGAACGCCGAGGACATCGAACGGCTCCGCGACTTCGCCAAATGCATGCGGGCGAACGGAATGCCCGACTTCCCCGACCCGAAAGCCGACGGCTCGTCGGAGATCCGCATCGAGGAGGGCGACGACGCGAAGTTCGCCGCCGCCGAGAAGGCCTGCGAACAGTACAAACCGGAAGGCGCGCAGCGGCAGGTCGCCGGCGGGCCACAAAAAGCGGGAGGCAACTAGATGAGACGCCGATGGACGACCGCCGCCGTGGCGGTGGCCCTGACCGCCGGTGGCGTGACCGCGTTCCTGCTCACCGGCGGCCTGCCGGACACCGAAGGCACCGGCGCCCAGGCCGCCGGCACCCAGCCCGCCGCGACCGCCGACATCACCAGGCAGACCCTCGTCGACAAGGAGAGCCACGGCGGCTCCCTCGGCTTCGGCGACGACGCATCCCTCACCACCAGACTGTCCGGCACCGTCACCGCGCTACCCGCCGTCGACACGACCATCAAACGCGGCGGCACCCTCTACCAGGTCGACAACGATCCGGTGGTGCTGCTGTACGGCTCCCTACCCGCCTACCGGGCCCTGTCCCCGGGCGACGAGGGCGCCGACGTCGCCCAGTTCGAAAAGAACCTGTGGGCACTCGGCTACCGCGGTTTCACCGTCGACGACGAATACACCTCGGCGACCGCCGACGCCGTCGAAGACTGGCAGGACGACCTCGGCCTCGACGACACCGGCACCCTCGAACTGGGCCGCGTCGTCTACGCCGGCGGCCCCATCCGGGTCGCCTCCCGCAGCGCCGACCTCGGCGCGAGCGTCCAACCCGGCACCGAACTGCTGATCACCAGCGCCACCAGCCGGGTCGCCACCGTCGAACTCGGCATCGACGACCAACGGCTCGCCAAGAAAGGCGCCAAGGTCGACGTGACCCTGCCGGACGGCAAGACGGTCACCGGGAAGATCACCGGCGTCACCACCACGGTCGAGGAGGCGGAGAACCCCGGCCAGCGGGACACCACCAACATCGTGGTCACCGTCGGGTTCGACAAGGCACCCCAGGGGCTCGACGACGCGGCCGTCGAGGTCCTGTTCGTCTCCGCACAGCGGGAGAACGTGTTGACCGTACCCGTGAACGCTCTTCTCGCCCTCGCCGAAGGCGGCTACGGCCTGCAGATCGTCGACGGCACCGGCACCCGCATCGTCGCCGTCGAAACCGGGCTCTTCGCCTCCGGGCGGGTCGAAGTCACCGGCGACGGCCTCGCCGAAGGCCAGAAAGTGGGCATCCCGACGTGACCGCCGTCATCGAACTGCACCAGGTCACCAAAAGCTACCCGGGCGGCGTCACCGCGCTGCGCGACGTCGACCTCACCGTCGAACACGGCGAACTGATCGCCATCGTCGGACCGTCCGGCTCCGGCAAATCCACCATGCTCAACCTGATCGGCACCCTCGACCGGCCCACCTCCGGCGAAGTCCGCATCGACGGCCACGACATCGCCGTACTCTCCGACCGGCAACTGTCCGCACTGCGGGCCCGCCGCATCGGCTTCGTCTTCCAGTCCTTCCACCTCGCACCCGGCCGGGACGCCCGCGCCAACGTCGCCGACGGCCTGCTCTACACCGGCCTACCCAAACCCGAACGGGAACGCCGCGCCGAGCAGGCCCTCACTCGGGTCGGGCTCGGCGACCGCCTCACCCACCGACCCCACCAACTGTCCGGCGGCGAACGACAGCGCGTCGCCGTCGCCCGCGCCGTCGCCGGCGACCCGGCGGTACTCCTCGCCGACGAACCGACGGGCAACCTCGACTCGGTCTCCGGACACGGCGTCATGGACCTGCTACGTGAACTCAACACCGCCGGCACCACCGTCCTGGTGATCACCCACGACCACGAGATCGCCGGCTCCCTGCCGCGCCAGGTGCCCATGCTCGACGGACAGGTGATCTGACATGAACCCGCTGCGCCCGGCGAGGCTGCGCCCCTCCGACCTACTGCGACTCGGGGGGTACGGCCTGCGCTCCCGCCCGTTGCGGGCCGTCCTGTCCGCCCTCGGCATCGCCATCGGTATCGCCGCCATGGTGTCGGTCGTCGGCATCTCCACCTCCGGGCAGGCCGACCTCGACGAACAACTCGACGCCCTGGGCACCAACATGCTGACCGTCGCACCCGGCCGGACCATGTTCGGCGACGACGCGACCCTCCCCGACGACGCCCTCTCCATGATCAAACGGATCGGTCCGGTCACCTCGGCCACCGCCGTCGGCACCGTCGGCGACACGTCCGTCTACCGCACCGACCAGATCCCCAAAGGGGAGACCGGCGGCCTCGCCGTCGTCGCCGCGCAACTCGACCTGCTCGGCACCGTCAACGCCCGACTCGCCGGCGGCACCTGGCTCAACGCGGCCACCGCCCGATACCCGGCCGTCGTCCTCGGCGCCGCCGCCGCCCGCCGGCTCGGCGACGTCCCGGCCGTCTGGATCGGCGGCCGCCACTACTCGGTCGTCGGCGTCCTCGAC
The DNA here is from genome assembly GCF_033097365.1 of Actinoplanes sichuanensis. Taxonomy (NCBI): domain Bacteria; kingdom Bacillati; phylum Actinomycetota; class Actinomycetes; order Micromonosporales; family Micromonosporaceae; genus Actinoplanes; species Actinoplanes sichuanensis. Next base: position 8,333,830 of record NZ_AP028461.1, on the reverse strand, counting down.
ACCGTCGCCCTCGCCCCCGAACTCGACACCGCCGTCCTGATCGGCTGGGACGCCGCCGAGTCCTACCTCGACTTCGACGGCCACGCCACCCGCGTCTACACCCGCTCCATCGAATCCCAGGTCGAAGCGGTCCGCGGCGTGCTCGCCGCCACCGCCAACCCGCAGAACCCCGACCAGGTCGACGTCTCCAACCCGTCCGACGCGCTCACCGCCCAACGGGCCGCCAGCCAGACCTTCAACTCGCTGCTCCTCGGCCTCGGCGCCGTCGCCCTGCTCGTCGGCGGCATCGGCGTCGCCAACACCATGGTCATCTCGGTACTCGAACGCCGCGCCGAAATCGGGCTGCGCCGCTCCCTCGGCGCCACCCGCGGCCAGGTCCGCACCCAGTTCGTCGCCGAATCCCTGCTGCTGTCCCTGCTCGGCGGCATCGGCGGGGTGCTCGGCGGACTCACCGTCACCGTCGTCTACGCCGGCACCCAGCAGTGGCCGCCCGTCGTACCACTCTGGGCCGTCGCCGGCGGACTCGGCGCCACCCTGCTCATCGGCGCGACAGCCGGCCTCTACCCGGCGATCCGGGCGGCCCGCCTCGCACCCACCGAAGCCCTCGGCGCCGCCTGAGGAAATCTTCCCGCCGCGTTGATCCAACCTGGGAGCGTTCCCGTATCGATCGTCGTAGGGTTCCATCGGGATCGGGAAAGCAGCAGGCCAATGCACCGGAAACTCGTCATCACAGTCGGGCTCGCCGTGACCATGGCGGGTGCCGGGATCGGCATCGCCTCGGCCGCCCAAGCCGCCGTGCCCACGGTCAACTGCCCGCAGGTCTACATCACCGTCAACGTGCCCGCCCAGGCACAGGCGGAAGTGGACAGCAACCTCCGGCAGATCGACCAGCAGATCAACGAGGCCAACAACCGCATCGCATCCACACAGGGACAGGGCGGCGCGAACTTCATCCAGAACGCGATCCTCGGCCCGCTGAAGGACAAGCGGTTCGCCGCCATCAACCGGATCGAGACCGCGATCTCCCGCAACGCGGCCCGGCCCAACCTCAACGCCGAGCGCATCGCCGCCTGCACCCTCAACCAGAACGGCGGCGCACCCGCGGTCACCACCCCGGCAGCCGCCCAGCCCGGCAACAACCTCGGCATCCTCACCGACAGCTGCGACACCAGCCGCCTCGAAGCACACGACGGCTTCCAGAAGGGCAACCGGTGCGTCTCCACCGAATTCGGTGAAGTCGGCAACGCCGCCAACAACCCCACCCTGCTGATCACCAACGCGCCCCGGCAGGTCAACCGGAACCAGCCGTTCACGATCCAGGTCAGCACCCGCAACCTGATCCGTGACCGGTTCCTCGCAGCCGGCCAGGGCGGCTACTACGTGGAGAGCAGCGTCCTGCAGAACGGGCTGGTCCGCGGCCACTTCCACACCGCCTGCCGGATCCTCGACAGCCAGCAGCAGGCCCCGGCACCCGACCCGGTCCCCGGCTTCTTCGTCGCCACCGAGGACAGCCGCGGCGGCGCCCAGCCCGACACCATCGCCATCCAGGTGCCCGGGCTGGCCCAGTCCGGCAACTTCCAGTGCTCCGCCTGGGCCGGCGACGGCTCACACCGCATCCCGATGATGGAACGCGCCAACCAGACGCCCGCCCTCGACTCCGTCCGGGTCCGCGTCCGCTAGCAGCAGCACAACGGCCCGCCCAGTCCATCTGGACCGGGCGGGCCCTTTTGCGCGCCCGGCAGGATTCGAACCTGCGACCGGTGGATTAGAAGTCCACTGCTCTATCCGCTGAGCTACGAGCGCTGGCCTAGCCAGCACATCCTAGGCGGTCGTGCCGGACTTGTCGTCCGCCTCGTCCGCCGCGGCATGCTCCACCACGGCTTCCGCCTGCACGAGGGCGGCGGCAACGCCCGGTTGATCCTCCGGCGCGGGCGGAATCTCCGGCTCCGGCGAACCAGGCGCCGGCAGAAAACCGTCCACCCAGCGTCCCACCTCACGGAACACCTCGGCCCGCACCTCCTTGCCGGAGAGCGTCAAATCGTGCATGCCGCCGTCGAACTGGGCGATCGTCACATGCGGCCCCAGCCCTGGCGCCCACCTGACGATGTGCTCCACATCCAGCACCGTGTCCGTCACCCGGACGTCCTCGTGCCAATCCCGGCCCCGGAACGTCCGCGTCGAACACGCCACCAGCACCGGAACATCGATCGCCAGACCGGACCGCAGCTTGCTCTGCCCCCGACGGATCGCGCCCAGCCAGCCCATCGTCACCGGAAAACCGAGAATCGGCTTCCACGCCAGGTCGTACGCCCACTCACCCTCGTGGTCCGAGTGCAGGCTCTTGCCATACAGACCCAGAGAAGCGACGGGCATCTTCTTGTACGGCGAACGGCCACTCACCGCGAGCACCGCCGACATCAGCGGGCGACGCATCAGCCACGGCAGATTGAAATCGAAGAACGGGCTGTTCAGGAACAGGCCGTCGACCTTGCGCTGATCGCGGCGCGAATGCGCCCACAACGACGTGATCAGTCCACCCGTCGAATGACCGGTCACCAGCAGCTGATCGTGCCCGTCCTCCTCGCGGATGATCCGGGTCGCCTCGTCCAGCTCCGGGAAGTACTCGGTCAGGCTCCGTGCGAAGTTCGGCGTCTGATGCGGCAGCAGACTCCGGCCGTACTTCCGCAGATCCAGCGCATAGAAATCCCAGCCCCGCTCGGCGAAGAAGTCAGCCATGTGGGTCTGGAAGAAATAGTCCACGAACCCGTGGACATGCAGCACTGCCCGCCGCGACGGCGTCTCCGCCCGACGGCGCACCAGCGTCGCCACCACCGGGCCCTCGTCGTCACTGCCCAGCTCGATGGTGTGCCGCTCGTACGGCCATCCGAGGACGTCGGTCTCCACGACGACAGGTTACCCATGGGTACCTACCGGCGCGCCATATCAGATCCGTGATCCTCCACGCCCGTCATCCACAATTCATCGCCGTCCACAATCCGTCACCACAAGATCATCGCCGGTGACGCAATCTCGAACCCGACCTGAGCACCAGCACCGCAGAGAGGAAGCAACGTCGTGTTCGAAACGCACCTCGCCGTCGTCGGCAACGTCCTCACCGCCCCCGAATGGCGACGCACCACCAACGGCAACGCGCTCGTCGCCAACTTCCGGATCGCCTCCACCGCCCGCCGCTTCGACCGCGAAACCGGCCGCTGGACCGACGGCAACAGCCTCCGCGTCCGCGTCACCGCCTGGCGCCGCCTCGCCGAAGGAGTCGCCTCCTCGATCAGCGTCGGCGACCCGATCGTCGCCTACGGCCGCATCTACACCCGCGACTGGGTCGACGACGACAACAACAACCGCGTCTCCTACGAGATGGAGGCCTTCGCCATCGGCCACGACCTGGCCCGCGGCCGCGCCCGCTTCTACCGCAGCAAACCCGCCGCCAACAGCATGATCGAAAGCGCGGAGACCGACACCGTCATCCGTGGCGAGACCACCCACGCCCTCGACGACGACGAGATCCCGGTCGGCTTCGGCGACGGACTCCCCGAGCGGGATCCCGACGACAGCCCCACCTTCCTCGAAGTCGTCGCCGCGATCGCCGACGAGACCGCCGAGCCCGGCGACGACCAGGCACCGGCCGTTCCCGTCCCGTCGCCGCCCGCCTCGCCCGATCCGGCTCCGCCCGTGCCGACGCCGCCCGGTTCGACTTCGCCCGGTTCGGTCGGTTCCGATTCGGCCGGTTCTGATCCAGTCGGTTCTGATTCGGTCGGTTCTGATTCGGTCGCGCCTGATTCGGTCGCGCCCGTCTCGGCGCCGCCCGCCGACACCCGTCGCATCCGGCGCACCGGCCGCCGCGAACCCGTCGCGGCCTGAGACCTTCCCGGGAGCCGCCGCCACCGGAAACCGAGTCCCTGCGGGTAACCGGTAGCGGCGGCGCCCGGCGGCCCGGCCGGCGCCGGGATCACGTCCCCCACCACCGCCCGGGTGGCGGGACAACCGGCCGGGCCGCCGTGGTCCCCCCGCACTCACCCACCCCACCACGGCCCTCCGCAATCCCATCCGGACCCTTCCGTGCAGGCCTTCGCAGTCGCTCGAAAGAGGGACGAATGCATCCACGGCAGAACGGGTACAGACCAGGGTTTACTCGACATTCATGGATTCCATCTATCGGGATAGGCCGATCGGACCCCGGGAACAGGCCACCAGTCGGAGCGGCCCGGCTGGGCTTCCCGCATCACCAACCGGCAGACTGAACCCGTGCTGCTGAAGGACATCCGCGCCATCGCGACCGAGACGATGGTGCTATCGCCGGAGGACCCGTCGGCCGAGGACGCCAACACCAGCTGGTTCGGCGCTCCGCCGCACGAACGCATGGGCCTGTCCGCGGACGAGGTCGTCACCGCTTTCGAAGAGACCGCGGCCGGCATCCGCGACCGGGTCGCCGGCCTCGGCCACCGGGGCACCGCCACCTTCTACGTCTGGCACGACGCCATCGCCGGGCAGCTCCGCTGCTCAGCCGGCACGTGCAAACCCAGCGACCTGCCGTTCAACGCCGCCTACCAGGTGACCGACGACCTACGGGCCATCGTCGTCGAATTCCTCGAAGACCGAGCCCCCGGCTCCATCGTCTGGGGCGAATTGGAACCCGTGCCCTACCCCGAAGACACCGACAACGAACCCCCGGCCCTCGCCGTCTGGGCGTTCGACCTCACCCCGTTCGGCCGCTGACGTGCCACCACGCTGGGCCGCCGACGCGGCCGGCCTCATCGCCGGATACCTGCTCGACGCCGCGATCGGAGACCCACGGCGACTACACCCGGTCGCCGGCTACGGCACCGCCACCAGCGCCCTCGAACAGCGCGTCTACCGACCCCACCGCGCGGCCGGAACACTCTTCACCACCATCGCCGTCGGAGTACCCGTACTCGCCGGGCTCGCCGCCGGACGCGCCACCCGCAACCACCCGGCCGCCCGGTTCGCGGTGACCGCCGCGGCCACCTGGACCGTCCTCGGCGGCCGCACCCTGCGCCGCGAGGCCCGGACCATGGCCCGCCACCTCGACGCCGGCGACCTGCCGGCCGCCCGAGGCCGGCTCAACCACCTGTGCGGCCGCGACCCGTCCGCACTCGACGAACCCGAACTCGCCCGCGCCACCGTCGAATCAGTCGCCGAGAACACCTCTGACGCCGTCGTCGCGCCCCTCGTCTGGGGTGCGCTCCTCGGCCCGGCGGGGCTCCTCGGATACCGGGCCGCCAACACGCTCGACGCCATGGTCGGGCACCGGTCGCCGCGGTACGCCCGGTTCGGTACCCCGTCGGCCCGGCTCGACGACCTGCTCAACCTGGCGCCGTCCCGCCTCACTGGGCTGATCACCGCGGCCGTCTCGCCGATCGCGGGCGGGACACCGAAAGAGACGCTGCGCGTCTGGCGACGCGACCGGAACGACCATCCGTCGCCCAACGCGGGTCAATGCGAGTCGGCCATGGCGGGGGCTCTGGGCGTACGGCTGGGTGGGCGCAACGTCTATTTCGGACGAAGTGAGACGCGACCGTTCCTCGGGGACGGGCCCCGGCCGTCGGCCGTGCATCTGCGGCGGGCGGCGCGGGTGTCGGGCGCGGTGGGGGCGGTGGCCGTCGTGCTGGCGGCCGGCGTCGCGGCGGCCCGAGGCGGGCTGACGGCACGAAGCGGGATCACAGCCGGTGGAGGCGGCGGGGGCGGGGCGGGGCCCGAAGGGCCGAGACTGTTCCGCGCCAGGCCCCGATCATGACCGGCGGCCTCCTGATCGCCGGCACCACCTCCGACGCCGGCAAGAGCGTCCTCACCGCCGGCATCTGCCGCTGGCTGCACCGCCAGGGCGTACGAGTGGCCCCGTACAAGGCCCAGAACATGTCCAACAACTCGGTCGTGGTGGTGACCGCCGACGGCCGGGGCGGCGAGATCGGTCGAGCCCAGGCCATGCAGGCCGCAGCCTGCGGCATCGCCCCCGACCTCCGGTTCAACCCGGTGCTGCTGAAGCCCGGCAGCGACCGCTCCAGCCAGGTGGTCCTGCTGGGCGAGGCGGTGGACACGGTGACAGCCGGTAACTACCGGACGTTGCGCCCGCGGTTGGCGGAGACCGCACACTCGGCCCTGGCCGATCTGCGGACCGACTACGACGTGGTGATCTGCGAGGGGGCCGGGAGCCCCACCGAGATCAACCTGCGCGACGGTGATTTCGTCAACATGGGCCTGGCCCGCCGGTTCGGTCTGCCGACGGTGGTGGTGGGTGACATCGACCGGGGTGGGGTGTTCGCCGCGTTCTTCGGCACGCTGGCGCTGCTGTCCCGGGCGGATCAGGAGCTCGTCTCCGCGTTCGTGATCAACAAGTTTCGGGGTGACCTGGGGATTCTCCGCCCCGGGCTGGACATGATCACCGCGGCGACCGGGCGGCCGGTGCACGGCGTGCTGCCGTTCGACCTGGATGTCTGGCTCGACGCGGAGGACTCTCTCGCGTACGGCCGAGTGTTGGGGCGTCCGGGGCCGCCGCGCGGGACCGCCTGGCTGCGCGTCGCGGTGATTCGGGTGCCGCGGATCTCGAATGCCACCGATGCCGAGGCGCTGGCCGCCGAGCCGGGGGTGCGGGTGCAGCTGACCATCGAGCCGGCCGAGATCGCCGACGCCGACCTGGTGGTGATCCCCGGCTCCAAGGCTACGGTGAGTGACCTCGCCTGGCTGCGTGAGACGGGCCTCGCCGACGCGATCGCCACCCACGCGGCGGCCGGCAAGCCGCTGCTGGGCATCTGCGGTGGTTTCCAGATGCTCGGCGAGCGCATCCATGACGAGGTGGAGAGCGCCCGCGGCACGGTTCCGGGGCTGGGTCTGCTTCCGGTGGAGGTCACCTTCGCCGCTCGTAAGACGCTGGCCAGGTCATCCGGGGTCGGCCTGGGCGAGCCGGTGGACGGCTACGAGATCCATCACGGGTACGTGTCGGCGGGCGCCCCCGAGCCGCTGTTGCGCTACGACGACGGCCGTCCGGAGGGCGCGGTGGCCGGGAACGTGTTCGGCACGCACTGGCACGGGGCGTTCGAGTCGGACGCCTTCCGTCGCCGGTTCCTCACCGAGGCGGCCCGCCTGGCCGGGCGGCACGGGTTCACGGTCGCCGGGGACACCCGATATGCGGCGGTACGGGAGCGCGCCTTGGACACGCTGGGTGATCTCGTCGAGGAGCACCTGGACACCGATGCGCTGTGGCGGCTGATCGAGAAGGGGCCCACCCCGGGCCTGCCGTTCCTGCCCCCGGGTGCCCCGTAGGGGACTTCTCCGGGTCGCCGGCATGGGACACACGTTGCGTCTGCGGCGTACGTTGGGCGCGGAAGCGCGGCCCGGCGCCGCGGCAGCGGCAGAACGGGGTGAGGCAGATGACGACCGAGGACGAGACCCGGCCGGCACGCCGTCGCGTGACCCTGACCGGGATCAGCTCGAGGGCGTGGGAGCACCCGGCCGACCGGGGCGCGTTGTCCGCGCTGCGCGAGTTGCGCGGCTTCGACGACGTGGTGAAGACGTTCTTCGGCATGTGGAATGAGCGGGGGTTCCGGCTCATGTTCCTGGCCGGTGCGATCCGCGTCGACCATCGGCAGTATCCGCGGGTGCATCAGCTGTTCGCGGAGGCGGCGAGCACGCTCGACGTGGCGGAGCTCCCGGAGCTCTACGTGACGCAGGACCCGCGGATCAACGGGCAGGCGATCGGCCTGGACCGGCCGTTCATCGTGATCACCACGGGTGCGGTGGACAAACTCGACGACGACGAGCTGCGTGCGCTGCTCGGCCACGAGGTCGGGCATGTGCGCAGCGGACACGCCGTCTACAAGACGATCATGCGGATCCTGACCGACTGGATCGCCAACATCAGCTGGCTGCCGGTCGGGGTGATGGCGCTGCGGGCGATCGTCGCGGCGATGTATGAGTGGTGGCGCAAGGCGGAGCTGTCCGCCGACCGGGCCGGGCTGCTCGCCGGCCAGGATCCGGCCGCCTCGCTGCGTCTGCTGATGAAGCTGGCCGGCGGTGGCGACCTGTCCCAGATCGACACGGCGGCGTTCCTGGAGCAGGCCGCCGAGTATGAAAGCGGCGGCGATCTGCGCGACAGCATCCACAAGATCGGCCTGACCGCGTGGAGCAGCCACCCGGTTCCGGTCGCGCGGGCCGCCGAGCTGCGTAAATGGATCGACTCCGGGGAGTATGCGCGGATTATCGGTGGCGACTACCCGCGCCGCGATTCGGACGGCGACGCCTCGGTCACCGAGGATGTGAAAGCGGCCGCGAAGGCGTATCGCGAAGACTTCGCCAACTCGCAGGATCCGCTGGTCGGGCTGGTCCGGCGACTCGGCGGCGGTGCCGCTGACCTGGCCGGGGCGGCCGCCGGCAAGGCGTATGGCTGGGCCAGTGAGGCGGCCCGGCGTGGGCGTGGTGACAACCGCGGAGAGGGTACGCCGGACGCATGATCCACCGGCCGGGCCGGAAACCTGTCACATCTCCGGCCTACGATCGGCGGCATGAGCCTGAGTGAATCCGATCTGCGCGCCGCGATCCGGCGCGAGATGCCCGGTGTCCGCACCGACCTGGAACGGCTGGTGCGGATCCCGGGTGTCGCCTTCGAAGGTTTCGACCACTCGCACGTGGAGCGGTCCGCGGAGGCGGTCGCCGAGCTGTTGCGCGGGTGTGGGCTCGACACCGAGATCGTCCGCCACGGCGGTCAGCCTGCGGTGATCGGCCGTAAGGCGGCCCCGGCCGGAGCGCCGACCGTCCTGCTTTACGCGCATCATGACGTGCAGCCGGCCGGCGACCCGGCGCTGTGGACGAGTGACCCGTTCGAGCCGGTGGAGCGTGATGGCCGTCTCTACGGCCGTGGCGCGGCCGACGACAAGGCGGGTGTGATGGCGCACGTCGCGGCGTTGCGCGCGTTCGGCGACCAGCTTCCCGTCGGTGTCGTCGTGTTCGTGGAGGGCGAGGAGGAGTATGGGTCCGACTCCCTCGACACGATCATCCACGAGCATCTGGAGGAGCTGCGCTCCGACGTGATCGTGATCGCCGACTCCGGTAACTGGGACATCGGCCAGCCCGCGCTGACCACCTCTCTGCGCGGCCTGGTCAACCTGTTCGCCGAGGTCAAGGTGCTGAAGAGTGCCGTGCACAGCGGCATGTTCGGCGGCCCGGTGCCGGATGCGCTGATCACCCTGGCCCGGCTGCTGTCGACGTTGCACGACGACGACGGCGAGGTCGCGGTGACCGGTCTGGTCGGCCGTGAGGGGGCGAGCGTCGACTACCCGGCCGACCGTTTCCGGCACGAGGCCGGCATCCTCGACGGAGTCGAGCTGATCGGTAAGGGCACGATCACCGACCGCATCTGGACCAAGCCGTCGGTGTCGGTGCTCGGCATCGACGCGCCGCGGACCCTGGAGGCGGCGAACGCGTTGCAGCCCACCGCCAAGGCCAAGATCAGCGTACGGCTGGCGCCCGGCGACGACCCGAAATCGGCGTTCGAAGCGGTCCGCGCCCACCTGGAGAAGAACGTTCCGTGGGGCGCGAGCCTGGAGGTCACGCTGGAGAGCGACGGCGCTCCGTGCGTGATCGACGCGACCGGCCCGGTGTATGACGCGGCTCGGGCCGCCTTCAGCTCGGCGTGGGACGGCACCGACCCGGTGGACATGGGTGTCGGCGGGTCGATCCCGTTCATCGCCACTTTCCAGGAGCTGTTCCCCGGCGCGGCGATCCTGGTCACCGGGGTCGAAGACCCGCACGCGGCGGCGCACGGTCCGGACGAGAGCCTGCACCTGGGCGAGTTCGAGAAGGTGTGTGTCGCCGAGGCACTGCTGCTCAAGAACGTTGCGGAGACTCTGACGAAGTAGGAAGCGGGGTGGCCGATGGCCGAGCTGTCTTGTGAGGTCCTCGTGGTGGGCGCCGGCCCGACCGGGCTGATGCTCGCCAACTGGCTGACCAGGCTCGGGGTGCAGGTGATCGTCGTGGACGGCAAGGACGGCCCGACGGCGGAGTCCCGCGCGCTCGTCGTGCAGGCCCGCAGCCTGGAGATCTACGACCAACTCGGCATCGGCGACCACGTTCTGGAGGCGGCGCACCGGGCCGAGGCACTCGCGCCCGGGTTCGGTGCGCGGGCCTTCGGGCGGATTCCGCTCGGCCGGCTCGGCGCGCGGCTCACCCCGTACCCCTTCATCGAGGTTTTGGAGCAGAGTCGCAACGAGGAGATCCTTTACGACAATCTGCGCAAACTCGGCGGCGACGTGTATTGGGAGTCGCCGGTCACCGCGGTCGTGCAGACCGATGACGGTGTCGAGGCGAAAGTCGGGAACCACACGGTGCGGGCCCGGTTCTGCGTGGGCTGCGACGGGGCGAATTCGGTGGTCCGCAAGGCCCGCCGGATCGACTTCGAAGGTGTCACCAACCCGCACCGGTTCTTCGTGCTGGACGCGATCGGCGCGCACGGCCTGGTGCCGGACGCGGTGAACGTCCGCCCCGAACGGACCGATTTCCTGCTCGGCTTCCCGATGCGCGGCGAGGGCGGCTGGCGGCTGATCGGCCTGGTCCGCGACACGAACTCCGACGGTGACCTGGACGAGGAGGACGCCCGCGAGCGGATGCGGCGCACCTACGGCGTCACCTACGACCGGGCCCGCTGGTTCGCCACCTACCGGGTGCACCATCGGGTCGCCGCGGCCTTCCGGGACGGTCCGTTCTTCCTGGCCGGCGACGCCGCCCACGTGCACTCGCCGGTCGGCGGCCAGGGCATGAACACCGGCCTGCAGGACGCGCACAACCTTGCCTTCAAACTCGCCGACGTGCTACGCGGCGCCCGCCGGGACAGCTGGCTGGACCGCTACGAGGCGGAGCGCCGGCCGGTCGCCCGCAAACTCGTCGCCACCACCGACCGGCTGTTCAACGCGATCACCTCCACCCGTCTGCCGGCGCGGGCACTGCGGCGCATCGTGATCCCGCTGCTCGCCCCGATCGCGGTGCGGGTGCTGCCCGGCTCGTCCGGCGGTTCCCGCCTGTTCCAGTACGTGTCGCAGATCCGCATCCACTACCGCCTCGACCCCGACGCGAAGCCGGGCGGCCCGCGCGATCCGGTGATCGGCCGGCGTCTGCCCTGGACCGGGAACAACCATGCAGTGCTCCGCGCCGCCTGCTGGCAGATCCACGGTTACGGCGAGGTCGTCGCCTCCGACGCGCCCGACCTCGGGATGCCTGTGCACATCTTCCCGCCGGCACCCGAAACAGGCCTGCTACCTGGGCTTCTCTACCTGATCCGGGCGGACGGGTTCGTCGCCGCGAGTGCGGTGCCGGCCGAGGCGGAGACGCATTTCCGGCACGCCCAGGGCAGGTGAAATTCGGCGTCCACAGGGTGGATCGGCGGTGTCGACGGCGTCCGTTCCTGTTAGGATTCGAACATGCGTTCGATTGCCTCGCCTGCACCGAACATGCCTGCCACCAACAGGCCTGCCACGCAGCTCTCCGCTGCGCTGGCCGGTCGCGCGGCCCGGGTGACCCCCGCCGGCCCACGTGACTCGCTCGACCGTCTTCGCACACGCGAGCGGATCGAGTCGATCGCCCGGCTCCGTGCCGCGGCCCGCGCCCTCGGCGACGTCGACGTCTCCGGGTGGGACGACGCCACCCTCACCGATCACCTCGACGATCTCTCCAAAGTCCTCTGCACGCTCGACGCCGAGCTGGCCCGGGTCGCTGACGCGGTCCGAGCCCGCGGCTTCCGCATCGAGGAGCCCAAAGCCGCATGACGAAGATTCCAAACCCAAGGCCAAATTCCGACAACTTCCCTGGGGGTACGGGGTGAGGACATCCGTGACCACCCAACGCCGTCGCGAGTCCCCACCCGGGGCGGCCTGACGACTGCGGATCGTGCCCTTTCAGGCCGCTGGCGGGTGCCGTGCCGTTTCGGGCCGCTGGCGGGTTAAGAGACGCAGGCCGCCGACGGGAACCGTGCCATTTTGGCCACTTCGAGTTTCTTGTTCCTTTTAGTCATTACGAGCGTCGCCTCTTTGGGCGCAGCGAGCTCGTGCCCTTTTCGGCCCGCTCGCGGGCGTCGTGCCCTTTCCGGCCTAGCTCGCGGGCGTCGTGCCCGATGGGCTCCGTGCGGTGAGGCCGTGCCGGTCCGCGGGTGCGTGCCCGGTGGGCTCTGTGTGGTGAGGCGGTGTCCATCGGCGAGTGCTGGCGCGGTGCGGGCCTTGCGGGGATGAGGCCGTGTTCGGCCGCGGGCCTCGCGGTGGTGTCTTGCCGCGGTGCGGGGCCGCGGTGCGGTTTGGTTTCGGTGGATCGTTTTCTTCGTGTGTCACGGGGGCACACGGTGAACGTGATCGGCTGCCAGGATGGGGATCGTGCGGTTCGTTGACATAGCAGCCACCTCGGCCGCGGTCGCCGCGACCTCGGGCCGTAAGGCCAAGATCGAGCTGCTTGCCGGTGCGTTGCGGCGGCTGGACCCCGGCGAGATCGTCGCCGGGGCCGCCTACCTGGCCGGTGAGCTGCGACAGCGTCAGACCGGGGTCGGCTACGCCTCGTTGCGTGACCGGCCCGCGCCCGCCGCTGAGCCCACCCTCACCGTGGCCGAGGTCGACGCGGCGATCGCGGAGATCTCGGCCGTCTCCGGCACCGGGTCACAGGCCCGCCGGAAACAGATGCTCGGAGCCCTGTTCGGTGCGGCCACCGCTCCCGAGCAGCTACTGCTCATCGGCCTGTTCGGCGGCGAGCTGCGACAGGGCGCCCAGGCCGGCCTGCTGGCCGAGGCGATCGCGTCCGCCGCCGAGGTTCCGGCCGCCACCGTCCGGCGGGCACTACTGCTCGCCGGTGACCTGAAGATCGTGGCCGAGGCCGCCCTGATCGGTGGTGCGCCCGCCCTCGCCCAGATCCACCTGCGTGTCGGTACCCCGCTGAGCCCGATGTTGGCGAGCAGCGCCCCCGACGTTGCGGCCGCCCTGCTCGCCACCGGCATGCCCGCCGCCGTCGACGACAAGCTCGACGGCATCCGCATCCAGGTGCACCGTTCCGGCGACGACGTGGCCGTCTACACCCGCAGCCTCGACGACATCACCGCCCGGCTGCCGGAGGTGGTCGCCCAGGTCCGGGCACTGCCGCTGCGCGAGGCGATCCTCGACGGCGAGGCCATGCTGCTCGACGAGACGGGCCGACCCCGCCCGTTCCAGGAGACGTCCAGCCGGGCCGCGACCCGTGGTGCCCGGTCCTCGGTTCGCGCGGCTCCTCCTCCGGGCGGCGAACCGGCCGCCGCAGTCGATGTCGCTTCCGGACTTCCGGCCGCGGACGGTGGCGCACCCGCGGCGGCTGGAACGGCCGGTGCGGTGCCCGCGGCGGAGCCGTTCCAAGGCGGTGCTCCGGCCGCTTTCCGAGGTGGCACTTCGGCGGGCGGCCCTCCGGCGGCCTCTTTTCGGGGTGGCTCACCGGCGGCTGCTTCTCGGGGTGGCTCTCCGGCGGGCGGGCTTCGGCCGTACTTCTTCGATCTTCTTCATCTTGATGGTGTTGATCTTCTCGATGAGCCGGGCCGGGTTCGATGGGCCGCCCTCGCCGAGACCGTCCCGGCGGCCGCGACCGTCGGCCGGTCGGTCGTCGAGAGCGAGGAGCAGGCGGCCGCCGTGTTCGCCGCGGCCCTGGCCGCGGGCCAGGAAGGCGTCGTGATCAAGGATCCGGAGGCGCCCTACGACGTCGGCCGCCGCGGCTCCGCCTGGGTGAAGGTGAAACCCCGGCACACTCTCGACCTGGTCGTTCTCGCGGTCGAGTGGGGTCACGGTCGCCGCCATGGCTGGCTGTCCAACCTGCATCTCGGCGCCCGTGATCCGGAGTCGGGCGGGTTCGTGATGCTCGGCAAGACGTTCAAGGGCCTCACCGACGAACTGCTCCGTTGGCAGACCGAGCGGTTCCAGGAGTTGGCCGTCGCCGACAACGGATGGGGCGTGACCGTCCGGCCCGAACAGGTGGTGGAGATCGCCTTCGACGGCGTCCAGACGTCACCGCGATATCCGGGTGGTGTGGCGCTGCGGTTCGCTCGGGTGCTCCGCTACCGCGACGACAAATCCGCCGGCGAAGCCGACACCATCGACACGGTCCGGGCGATCGGCGCCGGTCACCCGCCCGCACCGGAGTGACCACGGTCGCGCCTGCCCTCGGCTCGCGGTCCGTTACAGGGCGGCGAGGCTCCGGATGTAGTTGACCTGCTGGTTGATGGCGGCCACATCGTCCTCGTGTTGGACCGGGACGCGGGAGACGTACTGCTGCTGACCGCTCGTCACGGTGACGTTCACGGTGCCCTGCGCGACCTGCTCCTTGAACATCAGCAGGAAGAGGCTGAGCCCGGCGGTGAAGCAGATGCCGGCGAAGGCCACGATCTTCGCCCAAGTGGGCGTGCGCCGCTGGCTCGTCCAATGATCGGTGACCAACCACCGGGAACCGGCCAGCGGCAGGTCTCCCACCGGGGTGTGCACCCGGGTGGAGGTGATCTGCATCTCGGCGATCTCCACGATCACCGGTCCGGACGGCTCGGGTGTTTCCGGGGTCTCCGATGGGCCCGGCGTCACGGACGCGGGCGGAGGCGTCGGAACGCCCCACGGATCACCCGACGGGAAGGTCATGCCCGCGACATTAATCGGCGTCGTCCTCCGTCGCGAGGCGACGCTCGCACACCGCCGCCGCCGACCTGGACCGGCTGGCGAATCAGTTGGTCCCGGCCTCGGCGGCCTTCCGGTCCGCCTCCGCCACACGATCCGCCGCCTCGGCCGCCTTCCGGTCGGCTGCGGCGACGCGGTCTTCGGTTGCGGCCGCTTTCCGGTCGGCTGCGGCGACGCGGTCCTCGGTTGCGGCCGCTTTCCGGTCGGCTGCGGCGACGCGGTCCTCGGTTGCGGCCGCTTTCCGGTCGGCTGCGGCGACGCGGTCCTCGGTTGCGGCCGCCCTCCGATCCGCTGCGGCGACCCGGTCGCGGCTGTCCGCCTCGGTGACCCGGTCGCGTGAGTCGGCGTCGGCGAGCCGGTCCCGTGGTCGGGCGGCGGGCTGAGCGGGCCGGGGACCGCCCGACGCCTCCTGCGCCTCGCGTCGCGCCTGCCAGCCGAACAGGACGTAAACCATGCCGGCGAAGAGCCACCACTGGACGGCGTAGCCACCGTTCTGCCACGAGTCCTCGTGCGGAATGGGGATCGTCACGAACGCCGGATCGGCCGCCGGGGTCTGCTCGGTCAACAGCACATACGCCCCGTACACCGGAAACGGAAGCTCGGTCGCCAACCGGGGCAGACTCACTCGCCGGGTGTCCAGACGACCGTCGCGACGTTCCACCGGAGCGGGTCGGCTTTCCGACAGGTGTACCTGGCCGACGACGGTGACCCGGCCGGTCGGGGCGGCCGGGACCTGTGGTGATTCGAGCGCACCACCGGGTGGCGCGGGCACCCAGCCCCGGTCGATGAGCACAGCCGTACCGTCGTCGAGGATCAGCGGCGTGATGATCTCGAAACCGACCTCGTTGGCGACCGTGCGCCCCCGGGCCTGAATCTCGTTGGCCGGGTCGTAGCGGCCGCTGACGGTCACCTTTGTCCAGGCCACAGCCTCGCCGGGGTCGGGACCGGGCGTCCCGGCGACGGTCGGGGCGGCGAGCGCCTCGGTCAGCGGGACGGCCGCGACGGCGTTGGCGTTGTCGATCCGGGTATTGATGGCAGTGCGTTCCCGATAACGATCCAGCTGCCAATTGCCGAGCAGCACCATGACCACCGAGGCGACGATCGTGAGCGCGGCAGCACCCAGCCAGCGCCGGGTCAGCAGGAACCGATACACCCCATGAGGCTACCTGGCGAAGCGGTGGCTCCTGCCGCAGCCAGGTAGTCTGCGACATCCGGCAGTCGATAGAACACGTGGCGGCCGCCTGCGGAAACCTCGGGGGAGACATTGATCACCGCCCAGCCTCGTCTGGTCGTGAGCGCGCCGTCGTCGGGCCACGGCAAGACGGCCATCGCCGTGGGACTGCTCGCTGCCCTCAGTGGCCGTGGCGTCCCGACGGCGGGTTTCAAGGTCGGCCCGGATCACACCGACGCGGCGTACCTCGGTCTCGCGGCCGGCCGGCCCGGCCGCAACCTCGACCCGCGGTTGGTCGGCGCCCAGCGAGTCGCGCCGCTCTTCGCCCACGGGGCCTCCGGCGCCCAGGTCGCCGTCATCGAGGGCGCGATGGGCCTGTTCGACAGCCTCACCGGCCAGCCGGAGATCGACGGCACCGCCTCGGTCGCGGCCGCCCTGCGCGCGCCCGTCGTCCTGGTCGTCGACGTCGCCGCGATGGGCCACTCGCTGGCCGCTCTGGTGCACGGTTTCCGGATGTTCGACGAGATGGTGCATCTCGGTGGCGTGATCCTCAACCGGGTCGCCTCGGACCGGCACGAGCAGATGCTGCGCAGTGCCATGGACGACATCGGCATGCCGGTGCTCGGCGCGCTGCACCGTGGTGACCTGCCCAACGCGCTTCCGGCCCGCACCCACGGGCTGGTTCCGGTGGCGCACCGGACCGTCGAGGCCGGCCGCGCGGTGCGCCGCCTCGGCGAGGCCGTCGCCGGCTCCCTCGACATCGAGCGCCTGGTGGCGCTCGCCTCGTCGGCGCCGCCGATCCCCGGCCCCATCTGGACCCCGTCCGAGGCGGCCGGGGACCAGCAGTTCGACTTCCGGCCGGTGATCGCCCTGGCCGGGGGCCAGGGCGCCCCCTACACCTACGTGGAGACGGCCGAGCTGCTCACCGCCGCCGGTGCGGACGTCGCGGTGGTCGACCCGCTTCGCGACGAGGCACTACCGCCGGGAACGCGCGGGCTGGTCGTCGGTTCGGGACTTCCCGAGGGGTACGCCGAAGAGCTCTCCGCCAACCGTCGGCTCTGTTCGGCCGTCGCCCAGTTCGCTCGGGACGGCTGGCCGGTCATCGCCGAGGGTGTCGCTCTGCCATGGCTCGGTCACGAGCTGGACGGGCGTCCGATGTGCGGCGTCCTGGACGCGACCGCGACCACCGCCGAGCAGACCGTCGCCGGATACCGCGAGGCCACCGCCCCCGGTACGTCGGTGCTGGCCCCGGCCGGCGCCCGGATCACCGGGTACAAACAGCACCGCGCGGTCGTCACGCCGCGGGCCGGCGCCACCCCGGCGTGGACCTGGTCGGGCGGCAACCCGGAGGGTTTCGTCTGGCGTCAGGTGCACGCCTCCCAGCTCGGTCTGCACTGGGCCGCGGCCCCGGAGATCGCCCGCCGTCTGGTCGGCGCCGCTCACGCCGGGCCGCCCAGCAGCACCGGAGGCTCTCCGGGCCAGTCCGGCCCGCCCGGTTCCACCGGCTCGTCGGGCACCTCGGGTTCGCATGGTCCTTCCGGTTCGCATGGTCCTTCCGGTTCGCAGGGTTCCGCTGGTTCGCATGGCCCCGCCGGTTCCCCGAGCGTTCCCGGCCCGCCGAACAATCCGATGCCGCCGAATATGCCGTCCGGCCCTCCGCAGGGCATGCCGTCGGCCCCGCCCGCCGGCCATCCGGCGATGCCGCCGCAGGCCGTTCCCGTCGGCCAGGGCATGCCGTCCGGCCCGGGCTCGCCGAGCGTCCCCCTCGGTCCGCCATCAGGCATGCCGCACGACCCGGCCGCGGTGCCGCCGGGCCAGCCGATTCCCGGCTCCGGCATCCCGGGCGGTCCGGGTTCGAGCCTGCCAGGGACGGGGTACGCCGCTCCCGGCCAGCCGATGTCGGCCGGCCCCGGCAGCGGCGTGGCCGGTGCGCAGCCGCCGTTGTCCGGCCAGGTGCTGCCACCACTCCCGGGCTATCACGGCCACTCGTCATCCGACACCCAGGCGCCGCTGACCGGCCAGGTGCTGCCACCACTGCCCGACTACCACGCTCAGCAGGACTTCCACGACCAGCCCGACAGCCGCGACCAGCCGGACTTCCGCCAGGCGGGTGGCCAGGGTCAGCCGGAGTTCCCTGCCCAGCCGAGTGGCCAGCCTGACGTCCGTGGCGGACAGTCCGAATACGCCGGCCAGCAGCACTTCCGGGGTCAGGGTCCGTCTGATTTTCCGGGTTCGCAGGAGTTCCGTGGTCAGGGCTCGTCTGATTTTCCCGGTTCGCAGGAGTTGCGGGGCCCAGGCCTGTCCGAATTCCCGGGCCAGCAGGACATCCGGGGCCAGGCTGGTGACCGGCGTCAGTCCGACTATGCCGGTCAGCCGGACTTTCACGGCCAGGACTTCCGCGGTCAGGCGGGCGGTCACGGCCAGTCCGACTACCCGGGTCAACCGGACTTCCCGGGCCAGTCCGATTTTTCGGGCCAGCCTGACTTCCGCGGGCAGTCAGGCGGTTCTGGGCAGCCTGACTTCCGCGGTCAGCCAGGCGGAAACGGGCAGCCTGACTTCCGGGGCCAGCCAGGCGGAAACGGACAGCCCGACTTCGGCGGCCAGCCAGGCGGAAACAGGAAGCCCGACTTTGACGGCCAGCCCGACTTCCGCGGGCAGTCCGATTTTCGCGGACCGGCGGGTGGTCACGAGCCGTCCGATTTCGCTGGTCGGCCTGATTTCGCTGGTCCGTCCGATTTTGCTGGTCCGTCCGATTTCGCGGGACCGCCCACCTTCCGCGGTCAGCCGGGCGGGAGTGGTCAGCCGGCCTTCCGTGGTCGGCCAGGTGGGAGTGGTCAGCCCGACTTTGGAGGTCAGCCCGACTTCGGGGGTCAGCCGGATTACCCGGACCAGGACTATCCGGGCCAGCCGGGCGGCCACGGCCAGGTCGGCAGTCACGGGCAACCGGGTGAGCGCGGTCCGGGCGTGCCGTCCGGCCCCGGGCCGCACCCCGCCCAGGGGGCGCAGAGCGGCCCCGACGGTCACACCGTGGACCTTTCCGTCCGCAGCTGACCGATCCTGGTCGCCGGAAGCGGCCCAGCGTGCGAAAGGTCGATTCGCGACCTCCGAAATTGTCGTACCCCCCTCGTACCGTGAGGGCTACGACAAACCGAAGGAGGAGATCGTGGCCGATCGTGTGCCGCTGGATTTCGAGCCGCCGGTTCGTCAGATCAGAGCGCTGCTGCTGGGCGTGGACGACCGTGACCTCGCCGCGCCGACCCCCTGTCCAGGTTGGCCGGTCGCGGCCCTGCTCGATCATCTGATGGGCCTGTCCGTGGCCTTCACGATGGCCGCCCGCAAGCGCGCCGGAGCGCCCGGCACCGACGGCCCACCACCACAGCCCTCGGCCGATCATCTGTCTCCGCAATGGCGCAGCCGTCTTCCGGTGCTGCTGGCCGATCTCAGCATCGCCTGGCGAGATCCCGGCGCCTGGACCGGCACGGCCCAGGCCGGCGGCGTCACCCTGCCGGCCACCGCGATGGGCGCCGTCGCGATGAATGAGTTGATCATGCATGGGTGGGATCTGGCTCGAGCCACCGAGCAGGATTATGCGGCCGATCCCCGAGCGCTGGAGGTGTTGATCGAGTTCCTCGGCCAGAGCCCGGCCGACGGCACGCCCGGCCTGTTCGGCCCCCGCATCCCGGTCGACACGGAGGAGGAACTCCTGCCCAGGGCACTCGGCCTGGCCGGCCGAGACCCTTCTTGGCGACCACCCCGCCGCCGCCCCATCCCCTCCCGCGCGGCAACCGCCGACTGACCCGGCCCGCCCGGAGGCCTCGCCCGGCCCGGCCCGCCCGGAGGCCTCGCCCGGCCCGGTCCGCTCACCCGGTCCGGCCCGGTCCGCTCACCCGGTCCGGCCCGGTCCGCTCACCCGGTCCGGTTCGGCTCACCCGGTCCGGTCCGCTCACCCGGCCTGGTCCGGTCCGGTTCGGCTCACCCGGCCTGGCCCGGTCCGCTCACCCGGTCCGACCCAGGGCCCTGTGCGGTCCGCTCCGGTCTGCCCATCCGGCCCGGCCGCGCCCCCGGCCGGACCCGGGGGCGCGAGGAGGCGGCCGGAATGCGGCGTGCCCGGGTGGACAGCGCACGAGTGGCCGGTCGGGTGGCTACCAGACGTACTTGTCGGAGGGGGGTTTGAAATCTTCTCTCGGTTTGCCATCGAGGGCGTCTCGCAACGTCTGCGCGACCGTGTACTTCGACATGGTCGAGCGGCCCGAGCCGACCAGGTGTTCCGGGTTGTCCGGGTCGGCGACGAAGGCGGAGGCCGCCAACTGAGGGGTGTATCCGCTGAACCAGGCGGTCTTGTTGCCGTCGGTGGTGCCGCTCTTCCCGGCGACCGGGCGCCCGAGTGTGCCGTAGACCATGGACGATGTGCCCCAGCCGCCGCACCCGCCGCGGGACGAGCCGTAACCGGTGACGCAGCGGGCCGCGTCGGTGGCGGCTCGGGCCACGTTCACCTTGATCTCCTGGTGGCAGCGGGGTTCGGCGATGAGCCGGTCCTGGTAGAGGGCGTGCGAACCGTCGGGGTTGCGGATGCTGAGCACCGGCAGCGGTTCGCAGTATCGTCCTTCGGCGGCGAGGGTGGCGAAGACGTTTGCCATCTCGACCGGGGTGGCGTCGCTGACCCCGAGGGTGAAGGCGCCCCAGCCGGAGGCGTGTTCCTTGGTGGCGAGCTTCCGGTCGATGTCGGTGCGCCAGCGGAGCCCGAGCCGTTCGGCCATGCGGACCGCCTTCTCCGCGCCGACCCGCTGTTCGAGCTGTACGAAGTAGGTGTTCACCGATTTGCCGAAGCCGGTCCACATGTTCTGGGTGCCGGTCATCGATTCGCTGGAGTTCTTCGGGCACCAGTAGATGCCACAGGTGGCCGGCCCGGGCGCGGTGATGTACCGGGTGACGAACCGCTGCGGCGAGTAGAAGGAGGTGGACAGCGGCAGGCCCGCCTCCAGGGCGGCCAGCATGGTGAAGATCTTGAAGGTGGATCCGGCCTGGTAGCCGGCCATGTCACCACCGCCGAGCAGCGGGTTCACGGTGTTCGGATAGTTGCCTTTGACGTCGTCGTCCTGCCGCCAGTCGCTGTGTCGGCCGTTCTTCTCCTGGTCGAGGGAGTAGGTGCGGTTGACCGCCATGCTGAGCACCCGTCCGGTGCCGGGCTGCACGACCACCTGTCCGTGGGCGATGGCGCTGCCCCGCCCCTCCTTCTCCAGGACGTGACTCATCGCGTACCGCTGGATCTTGGGGTCGATGGTGGTGACCACCCGGTAGCCGCCGCGGCGCAGATTCTCCTCGCGTTCCAGCGGGGTCCTGCCGAAGGCCGGTTGTTCGCGCCACCAGCTGGTGAAGTAGTCGCAGAAGAAGCCCCAGTCGTTGTGTTTGGCGGCGACCGAGATGCAGCCGTTCGGGGGTGTGCTCAGCTTCAGTTTGATCTTCGATTTCTTGGCCGAACCGGCCTGTTCGGCGGTGATCGCGTTGCCCTTGAGCATCTGGTCGATCACGTAGTTGCGGCGATCCAGGGCGGCCTTCTGGTTCTTGGTGGCCGGGTCGTAGGCGGATGGCGCCTTGACCAGCCCGGCGATCAGCGCCGCTTCGGTGAGGCTGAGGTCGCGCGGCGCCTTGGAGAAGAAGATCTGCGAGGCGGCGAAGATCCCGTAGGCGCGGTGGCCGTAGTACGCGGCGTTGAGGTACCGCTCGAGGATCTCCTCCTTGCTGAGCCGCTGTTCGACCTCGATGGCGAGCCGCATCTCGCGGAGTTTGCGGGCGGCGGTCTGTTCGGTGGCCTCGAGCGCCTCCTGCGGGGTGCGGGCGCTGTCGCGCAGGGCCATCCGGACGTACTGCATGGTGAGCGTGGACGCGCCCTGGGAGACGCCGCCGGCCTTCTGGTTGGCGACGAACGCGCGGGCCACCCCTTTGGCGTCGACGCCGTGGTGCTCGTAGAAGCGGGAGTCCTCGGAGGCGACGATCGCCTTGATCACGTAAGGGGACATGTCCTTGAGGGCGATGTGTTTGCGGTGCTCCTCGTAGAACATCGTGAGCAGCGTCTTCCCGTCGTTCGCGTAGACGTATGTGGTCTGGGCCGGTGGCAGTTCGGTGAGCTGCTCGGGCATGTTCTCCAGGGCTTCGGCACCGGCTTTGACACCCATCCCGGCCAGTGCGGCGAACGGGTAGGAGAGGCCGGTGATGACCAGGCCTGCGATCAGTCCGGCCCGGATCAGGAGGGCGACTCTTCCGGCTACGGTGGGGCGTCGGTTCGTCACTCTTCGAAGGTATGACAAAGGTGCTCATGTTCGGACGGAACGGCCGAAGTCTGGCGCGCCGTCCGGTCCGGCATGCTGGGGCCATGAGTTTCGACCTCGATCATCACGGCGACGCCGAGGTGGGTGCGGGACTGATCGATCTCGCGGTCAATGTGCGGCACCAGGCCATGCCCGGCTGGCTGGCGGATCCGATCGCCGCGTCGTTGGGCTCGCTGTCGGCGTACCCGGACGGGCGCGCGGCCACCGCGGCGGTCGCCGCCCGGCACCGCCGGGATCCGGCGGAGGTGCTGCTCACCGCCGGTGCGGCGCAGGCGTTCGTGCTGCTAGCGCAGGCCCTGCGCGGCGCCCGCCGACCGATCGTGGTGCATCCGCAGTTCACCGAGCCGGAGGCCGCGCTGCGCAACGCCGGCCATCGGGTGGAGCGGGTGATCCTGCGCGAGGCCGACGGTTTCCGGCTCGACCCGGACCTGGTCCCGGAGGACGCCGATCTGGTCTTCGTCGGCAACCCGACCAACCCGACCTCGGTTCTTCATCCGGCCGGTGACGTGGCGAAACTGGCCCGTCCGGGCCGGGTGCTGGTGGTCGACGAGGCGTTCGCCGACACCACCTTCCGGCCCGGAGTGCCGGGCGAGCCGGAGTCGCTGGCCGAGCGCCGGGACCTGCCCGGCCTGGTGGTGCTGCGCAGCCTGACCAAGACGTGGGGGCTGGCCGGCCTACGGATCGGCTACGCGCTCGGCCCGGCCGATCTGCTGCGGCGGCTGGCCGCCGCGCAGCCGCTCTGGGCGGTCTCCACGCCGGCGCTCGCCGCGGCGACCGCGTGCGCGTCGCCGGTCGCGGTCGCCGCGGAACGCGAGATCGCCGCGGCCCTCGCGGCCGAGCGCGCCCATCTGGTGGAACGGTTGCGGCGAGTGCCGAGCGTCACGGTTCCCGGTGAGCCGGCCTCCGCATTCGTTTCGGTACGGCTGCCCGGCGCCGATTCCATCCGGGCTGACCTGCGCGAACGCGGCTACGCGGTGCGCCGTGGCGACACCTTTCCGGGCCTGGGCGCGGATTGGCTCCGGATTGCGGTGCGCGACACTGCCACCACAGACCGATTCGTGCAGACTCTGAGCGAAGTGATCGAGGAGCGACCGTGACGCTGGAGACCACCCTGGCGGCCATCCGGCCCGCCGACGCCGAGGCGATGACCGCCGCCCGTGACCTGCAGGCCCGCCTCACCAAGCCGGCCGGTTCGCTCGGCGCTCTGGAGGAGTTGTCGGTGCGGCTGGCCGGCCTGGCCGGAGTCTGCCCACCGCCGCGGCCCGAGCCGGCCACCGTCGCGGTCTTCGCCGGTGACCACGGTGTGCACGCCCAGCGGGTCAGCCCGTGGCCGCAGGAGGTCACCGCGCAGATGGTGGCCAACTTCGTGGCGGGCGGCGCCGTGGTCAACGCGTTCGCCAGGCAGACCGGTGCCGACGTCATGGTGGTCGACGTCGGGGTGGCGATCCCGCTGCACGGCGGCCCGAACCTGCTGGACGCGAATGTGCGCCGCGGCACCCGGGACATGACGATCGGCCCGGCGCTGACCCGCGAGGAGGCTCTGGCCGCGGTCGAGGTCGGCATCCAGGTCGCCCGGACACTCGTCGAGCAGGGTGCGAAAGCGCTGCTCACCGGCGACATGGGCATCGCCAACACGACACCCGCGGCGGCGCTGATCGCGGTCTTCACCGGTACGTCGGCCGGTGTGGTGACCGGTCGCGGCACCGGCATCGACGACGACACCCTCGCTCACAAGGTCGCCGTGGTGACCGCCGCGCTGGACCGGCACTCCCCGGACCCGGCCGACCCGCTCGGTGTGCTGGCCGCGGTCGGGGGCCTGGAGCACGCCGCGCTGACCGGGTTCATCCTCGGCGCCGCCGCGTGCCGGGTGCCGGTGATCGTCGACGGCGTGATCGCCGCCTCGGCCGCCGTCGCCGCCGCGGCGTTCGCCCCGGACTCGGTGGCCGCGATGGTCGCCGGGCACCGTTCGGCCGAGCCGGGCGCCTCGGTGGCGCTCGCCCACCTCGGTCTGGAGCCGCTTCTCGACCTGGGCATGCGCCTCGGCGAGGGCAGCGGCGCGGTGCTGGCCCTGCCGGTCGTGCAGGCCGCGGTGCGCGTGCTGCACGAGGTGGCGACGTTCGACTCGGCGGGAGTGTCGGAGAAGTGAGCGCGGGCGTGCCGGGGGAGAAGCGCGGGGTGTCAGAGAAATGAGCGCGGGAGTGTCGGAGAAATGAGCATCTATCCGCTGGGGCTGCGCCTCGAGGGTCGTCGCGTGCTGGTCGTCGGCGGTGGCACGGTCGCCACCCGCCGGGTGCCGGCCCTGATCGCGTCGGGCGCCCGGGTCGAGATCGTCTCCCCGGAGCTCACCCCCACCCTTCAGGGGCACGTCGACGCGGGCCGGGCGTCCTGGACGCCTCGGCGCTTCGCGCCCGGCGACGTCGAGGGTGCCTGGCTGGTCCATGTCGCGGTCGACGACCCGGAGGCGGCGGCCCAGGTCAGCGTCGCTGCCGAGCAGAACCACATCTTCTGTGTACGGGCCGACGACCGCGACGCCGCGACTGCCTGGACCCCGGCCGTCACCAGGCACGGCCAGGTCACCGTGGCGGTCACCGACGGTGGTGACCGCCGCCGTGCGATGGCGGTCCGCGACATGGTGGCGAACGTGCTGGAGGCCTCCCCGCCGGCGTCGCCCGAGTTCAAGGGCGTGGCCCTGGTCGGGGCCGGCCCCGGCGACCCGGAGCTGATCACGGTGAAGGGCCGCCGGCTGCTCGCCGCTGCCGACGTGGTGGTCGCCGACCGGCTGGTCCCCGGCATGCTCCTCGGTGAGCTGCGTCCCGAGGTCGAGCTGATCGACGCCGCCAAGATCCCGTATGGGCCGCAGGCCGCCCAGGAGGAGATCAACCGGATCCTGGTCGACCGGGCGAGCCAGGGGAGGTTCGTGGTCCGGCTGAAGGGCGGCGACAACTTCGTCTTCGGCCGTGGTGGCGAGGAGGCGCTGGCCTGTGCCCAGGCCGGGGTGCCGGTGCTGGTGGTGCCCGGGGTGACGAGCTCGATCGCGGCGCCCGCGCTGGCCGGCATCCCGGTCACCCATCGTGGGGTGGCGCACGAGTTCACCGTGATCTCCGGGCACATCCCGCCGGACCACCCGGACACCCTGGTCGACTGGGCGGCGCTGGCCCGGATGCGCGGGACCGTCGTGGTGATGATGGGCCTGAAGAACCTGCCGAAGATCGCCGAGCGCCTGATCGCCGAGGGCCGCTCGGCGGACACTCCGGTCGGCGTGGTCCAGGAGGGTTCGACGGCCCATCAGAGGTCGCTGATCAGCACACTCGGCGCGGTGGCCGAGCAGACCGCGACGGCCGGCATCCGACCACCCGCGGTCGTCGTGATCGGCGAGGTCGTGGCGGTGGGGGAGCAGTTCACCCCCGCGGCGGGCTGACGGGGCCGGCCGGGCCGATCGGGGCGGCACGCGGGCGTCGGCGTGCGATCGGCGCGCCTTCACCCGTACCGCTGCAAGGGTTGACGCCGGGCCGAGATCGGCCCGGCGCCCTCTCGCCTGCCTCAGCCCTCTTCGACGCCGAGTTCGTCGAGGAACGAACGCGCCCACCGGGCGACGTCGTGGGTCCGCAGATGCCGCTGCATCACGCGCATCCGCCGTTTCAGCTCGGACGGTTCGGCGCCGACCGCGCGCAGCAGCGCGTCCTTCACCCCGTCCGGGTCGTGCGGGTTGCAGAGGAACGCCTGCCGCAACTCGGTGGCCGCACCGGCGAACTCGCTGAGCACCAGCGCGCCGCCGCTGTCACCGCGGCAGGCGATGTACTCCTTGGCGACCAGGTTCATGCCGTCGCGCAGCGGGGTCACCATCATCACGTCGGCCGCCGCATACATCGCGGCGAGCTCCTGCTTGTCGACCGACTGGTGCAGGTAGTGCACGGCCGGCGTGCCGACCCGGCCGAACTCGCCATTGATCCGGCCGACCTCGCGCTCCACCTTCACCCGCAGGGTCTGGTAGTGCTCGACCCGCTCCCGGCTGGGCGTGGCGACCTGCACCATCACCGCTTCACCGACGTTGAGCTTGCCGTCGGCGAGCAGCTCGCGGAACGCCTTGAGGCGCAGCTCGATGCCCTTGGTGTAGTCGAGCCGGTCGACCCCGAGGATCACCGTTTTCGGATCACCGAGCTCGGCCCGGATCTGCTTGGCCCGGGCCTGCACCGACGGGTCGGCGGCGAGCCGTTCCATCTCCGCGGTGTCGATGCTGATCGGGAAGGCCCCGGCCTTCACCCGGCGCCCGTCGACCTGGATCGACTGGCCCTCGTAACGCAGGCCGAGCAGGTGCCGGGCCAGACGAACGAAGTTCTGTGCGGCCAGCCGCTGCTGGAAGCCGACCAGGTCGGCGCCGAGCAGACCGCGCAGGATCTCGGCCCGGAACGGCATCTGCATGAACAGCTCGATCGGCGGGAACGGGATGTGCAGGAAGAACCCGATCCGCAGGTCGGGCCGCATCTCCCGGAGCATCGAGGGCACGAGCTGCAGCTGGTAGTCCTGCACCCAGACGGTGGCGCCCTCCGCGGCCACCTCCGCCGTGGCCTGCGCGAACCTGTGGTTGACCACGCGATAGGTCTCGCGCCAGCGCCGTTTGTAGACCGGGGTCTCGACGGCGTCGTGGTAGAGGGGCCAGATGGTCGCGTTGGACTGGCCCTCGTAATAACGTTCCAGCTCCTCGTCGCTGAGCGGAACCGGGTGGATGTGGATGCCCTCGAGGTCGAACGGCTCGGGTGCCTCACCCGAGCCACCGGCCCATCCGATCCATGTGCCCTGATGCTCGACCAGGACCGGATGTAGGGCTGTGACCAGGCCGCCCGGACTGGGCCGCCACTGCTTCTCACCGTCCGGCGTAGTGACCTCGTCCACGGGCAGACGGTTGGCGACGACGACGAAGGAACTTCGTTGGGCCACGCTGAGTACACCTCCGAGTGGTTTCTGTTCCCAACGTGAGCCTACTGTGTGTAAGCTCTCGCTTTCTCACCGGCTCCGGTCCGCCACCGCGATAGACGGTGATGGACCCGGTTGGGGCGGGGTGCGATCCTGTGCCGGTGACCCCGCCTGATGATCATTCCCAGCGACGGCAGCCATTGTTCTTCCCTGTGGTGATCGCCACGGCGCTGCTCGCGATCATCGGCCTGATCGGCGGTTATCTGCTCTCCGAGCGGCGCGGCTCCGGGACATCGGTCCCCAAGCCGTCACCGACGCTGTCACTTCTCCCCGCGTATCAGGCATGTCTGGACCGTACCCAGGAGATGGGCGCTCAATTCGGGGCGAACGGTGAGTTGCGGCAGGTCCTGCGAGTGCGGACGGAGAGCCGGGCGGTCATCTGGGTCTGCCAGGACGCGGACGGCGCCCTGTATTACCACGCCAACAAGGGCGGCGCCGAGGCCCCGTGGGTGGAGAACCGGACCGCGTTGTTCCTGGCCGGGGTGCGGTATGACGGTGTCGGCGCATTCACCGCCACGGCGAACGACGGAGCGACCTTCACGGTCAGCCTCGACCGGCTCGTCATCACGCACAAGGACGGCACCGTGGAGGAGCAGGCGGTCGTCCAGGATTGAAGTGCCCGGGGTTGCCGAACGGCTCGGCCGCGGCGGGTGGAAAGATTGCCCTTTGATCCCGGCACCGACAATCCACGATCTCGGAGGTAGGGCACACCGTGGCCCAGTACATCTACGTCCTGGAAAAGGCGCGCAAGGCGCACGGCGACAAGGTCGTGCTCGACAACGTGACGCTGAGCTTCCTGCCAGGCGCCAAGATCGGTGTCGTCGGCCCCAACGGCGCCGGTAAGTCCAGTCTGCTCAAGATCATGGCGGGGCTCGACAAGACCAGCAACGGCGAGGCCCGGCTGATGCCCGGCTACACCGTCGGCATGCTGGCGCAGGAGCCGCCGCTCAACGAGGAGAAGACGGTCCTCGGCAACATCCAGGAGGCCGTCGCCGAGACGAAGGCCAAGCTCGACCGCTTCAACGCGATCGCCGAGCTGATGGCCACCGACTACAGCGACGAGCTGATGGACGAGATGGGCAAGCTCCAGGAGGAGCTCGACCACCTCGACGCGTGGGACGTCGACTCCAAGCTCGACCTCGCGATGGACGCGCTGCGCTGCCCGCCGCCGGACGCCGACGTCACCCAGCTCTCCGGTGGTGAGCGTCGCCGGGTCGCGCTGTGCAAGCTGCTGCTCGAGGCGCCCGACCTGCTGCTGCTCGACGAGCCCACCAACCACCTGGACGCGGAGAGTGTCCACTGGCTGGAGCAGCACCTGTCGAAGTACGCGGGCACCGTCCTGGCGATCACCCACGACCGGTACTTCCTGGACAACGTGGCCGGCTGGATCCTCGAGCTGGACCGCGGCCGGGCGATCGGCTACGAGGGCAACTACTCCACGTACCTGGAGAAGAAGGCCGCGCGTCTCTCGGTCGAGGGCCGCAAGGACGCGAAGATGAAGAAGCGTCTGGCCGAGGAACTCGAGTGGGTGCGGTCCAATGCCAAGGCCCGGCAGACCAAGAGCCGGTCCCGGCTGGATCGCTACGAGGAGATGGCGGCCGAGGCGGAGAAGACCCGGAAGCTTGACTTCGAGGAGATCCAGATCCCGCCGGGCCCGCGTCTGGGCAACACCGTCATCGAGGTCAACGACCTGGTCAAGGGCTTCGACGGGCGTACGCTCATCGACCACCTGTCGTTCTCGCTCCCGCGTAACGGCATCGTCGGCATCATCGGTCCCAACGGCGTCGGTAAGACCACGCTGTTCAAGACCATCGTCGGGCTGGAGAAGCCGGACGAGGGGTCGGTGCGGATCGGTGAGACGGTCAAACTGTCGTACGTCGACCAGAGCCGCGCCGGCCTGGACCCGGCCAAGACGGTGTGGGAGGTCGTCTCCGACGGTCTCGACCACATGATGGTCGGCAAGGTCGAGATGCCCTCCCGGGCGTATGTCGCGGCCTTCGGCTTCAAGGGCCCGGACCAGCAGAAACCGACCAAGGTGCTGTCCGGTGGCGAGCGCAACCGGCTCAACCTCGCGATGACGCTGAAGATCGGCGGCAACGTGATCCTGCTCGACGAGCCGACCAACGACCTGGACGTGGAGACCCTCTCCAGCCTGGAGAACGCGCTGCTCGAGTTCCCCGGCTGCGCCGTGGTCATCTCCCACGACCGGATGTTCCTCGACCGGGTGGCCACCCACATGCTCGCGTGGGAGGGCACCGACGAGGACCCGGACAAGTGGTTCTGGTTCGAGGGCAACTTCGAGGCGTACGAGAAGAACAAGGTCGACCGTCTCGGCGCGGAGGCGGCCCGGCCGCATCGGGTCACTTACCGCAAGCTGACCCGTGATTGATCTGTGTGACTGACGCCGATCGGTTCATCTACGACGTGCCCGTGCGCTGGTCCGACATGGACGCGTACGGGCACGTCAACAACGCGCGTTTCCTCACCCTCTACGAGGAGGCGCGCGTGGCGATGTTCTTCGTCGGGGCCAAGGCGCACGGCCTGGGCTCCTTCGAGGAGGGCATCGTGATCGCCCGGCACGAGATCGACTACCTGCGGCCGGTCGACTTCGGTGACCCGGTCCGGATCGAGATGTGGATCTCCGAGCTGCGGGCCGCGGCCTTCACCGTCTCCTACGAGCTGTTCGACGACGGCGTGCTGGCCAGCCGGGCGAAGTCCGTCTGTGTGCCCTACAACCTGGTCAAGGGGCATCCGCGCCGGCTGTCGGACGCCGAGCGCGACTTTCTCCGGCCGTACACCGAGGTGTCCTGATGATTGTCAACCGGTCATGAGTGAGCACGGCCTGCTCGGGGTTCCCGACGCAGGCGCGTTCCTGGCGCGGCTCACCCGGCTCGACCCGGCCGCGCCGGTGCGGCTCCGTTCGGCCGGCGGCCGGACCGCTCTCTGGGCCTGCCTGCCGTGGGATGTGCTGGTCACTCGCGAGGTGGCCGGTCCCGGCCCGGGTGACGCGACGGTCTCGGCCGCCGAGATGCTCGCGGTGTTGGCCGCGGGTGGCGAGTCGCTGCCCGAGCGCCGTGACACCCAGTGGCGCTGGCCGCTGCCGCCGCCCGCCAGTCAGGCCGTCGAGTCGGTCTCCGGGTCCGAGTTGGCCCAGCTCGCCGAGGCGGCGGCGGGCACTCTGCGGGAGATCGCCTCCGGCGGGATGTCCGGGCGCGCGGTGGGCCGGCGGGCGGTGCGCGACGCTCTCCTCGATCATGTGGCGCTGGTCGTCACGCCGGACGATGGACGGTCCGTGCAGATCTCCCAGCGACTCGTTCAGGCGGTCGCCCGGATGGGATTCCTCGGTCCGCGGGACGCGGATCCGGTCGAGGCGCGGGTTCGCGTAGCCGGTGGCTGGGTGGGAATTTCTGCACCATATGGAGTAGCGTGGCGACAGAGCGTTCACAAATTGACCGTTATGCCGATGGTGGGTCACCCGAAAGGGTGACGGTGGATCGTTCTTCTGGTCCCGCCCTCCCGTTAGGGGGATGACCTTCAGGAGGCGTGCGGGTACCGTCGGCCCTCGGATCCACTGCAACGTCCGGCGTGGGTCTGTTGGGGAGCGAGGTGCACACGATGCCGTGGTGGTCATGGCGTCCGGGATCGGCTGCGAGCAATGAGCAGTCGGATACCGGTGGCGGCGAGGTTGCGGTGCAGAGCACCGTTCGCGTCGGTGTTCCGGCCCAGCGGGAGCCGAGCCGCTCCGGGGTCCCGTCTGAACTGTCCACGCCCGGCACGTCCGATCCGGTCACGCCGGTGCAGCTGACCCGGGTCGGCAAGGCACTCGACCTGCTCGACATCCGGTTCCTCGCCGACGGCGGGGGCAGCCTGCTGGCCATGTGGGAGCGGCACGCCGTGCTGTTCACCCTGGAGGGCCCGGAAGACGAGATCCTGGTCATGCGGGCCCGGCCGCACGCGACGGTCCCGCCGGACTGGGCGGACCGTGCCTACCGCGTGGTCAACGAGTGGAACCACACACGACGGTTCTGCAAGGCCTACGTGGGCGACCCGACCGAGCGCGGCCAGCTTCCGATCTACGCGGAGTTGCAGGTGCCCCTCGCCGCCGGTGTCCACGACTCGCTGCTCGTCGAGCTGCTCGACTGCGGCGCGGCCGTGGCCACCTCGTTCGTCGACTGGCTCCACGACGAGGGCGCGCTGCTCTAAGCCCCGGGCAGCGGGAACATGCCGACCCGGCCGTGATATTCGCGGCCCAGTTCGTCGGTGTCCGAACCGACGAGCAGGTAGTCCGGCGTGACCAGGAAGGCGCGCACCCCGACCCCGCGGGACCGGGTGGGATTCCATTCCAGGGCCTTGCCGGTGTTCGGGTTCACCGCGCCGATTCCCGGCCGCGACACCGCACCCGGGCCCGGCCCGTTCCCGTCGGTGCCGTACGGGTTGTCGAACCACCGCTGGTGCCCGCCCAGATAGACGGCCGGCCCGGTGATCGCCACCGCGTACAGCGAGTCCCCGCCGGTCCGCTGCACCCACGTCGGAGTCTGCTTCCCGCTGGTCCGGGTCTCGAAGCGGGACGCCGAGTCGCACAGCTTCTGCGCCGACGACGCCCGCCCGGTCGCCGCCACCACGATGTAGGAGCCGTCCGGCGAGAACTTCACCTGCCGCAGATAGGTGTCGAAGCCCTGCATGCAGGTCGGGATGAACGCGTCGGTGTACCAGCCGTTCAGGACGGCGCCCGACCCGCCCACGTCGAAGAGCGCGATCTGATTGCGGTCCGCGGTCCCCGACTTGAGGAAGGCGCCGACGGCGATCAGCTTCCGCCCGTCCAGGGAGACGTCGAAGTGCTCGACCCGGGTCCGCTTCAGCCCCGGCCCGGCCAGCCGCGCGTCGAAGCCCTGATCCACCACACCGGTCAGCGCGTTCACCCGCACCAGGCCGGTCCGCCGGATCCCGCTGACCGCCGAGAACGTGCCACCGGCGTACAGGCTGCCGCCCCGGGTCACCAGCGACCGAACGTCACCCCAGTTGACCCGGGCGCCGAACGAGGAGATCCGGGAGCCGTCGTCCAGCGACACCCGGGCCAGTCCACGCTGCGCCGTACCGTTCACGCTCTTGAACGCGCCACCCAGATAGACCGACTGCTCCGGGCCGGCGGCCAGCGAATAGATCGCGCCGTCCACCTCCGGGGCGAACGTCCGGATCTGCCCGTCGTGCAGCCCGAACGCGAAGATGTTCTTCCGCGCCAACGTCACCCGCCGGCTCGCGTCGGACACCTTCGTGAAGGACCCGCCGACCACCACCGTGTCGCCCACCAGCGCCAGCGACCACACCGTGCCGTCCAGGACGTGCGGCGTGAAGTCCACCGGATCGGCCGAGACCACCGTCGGGTGATAGGTGTCCGCAGTCGCCGCGGGAACGCCGGTTATCGACGGTACGGCGAAGGCCGCGACGACGGCGGCCGCGAGCACACGACGGCGCATGGAGGGGCTCCCCGGACTGTGAGTGACAATCCGATCAACGAGCCATCGGCCGTCACGACACTGATCAGGCCGGATCCATCGCGTTCACCATGAAATAGGCCGCTCGCTCCAGATACTCCCAGAGTGGGGTCCGCTGCTCGTCGGGCAGGCCGAGCGAGTCGACAGCCACCCGCATGTGGCTCAACCAGGCATCCCGGGCCGCCGCGTCGACCCGGAACGGCGCATGACGCATCCGCAACCGCGGATGACCGCGATTGTCGGAGTACGTCGTAGGGCCGCCCCAATACTGCATCAGGAAGAGCGTGAACCGGTCGGCGGCCGGACCCAGATCCTCCTCCGGATACATCGGCCGGAGCAGGGGGTCCTCCGCGACACCCTCGTAGAACTTGTCGACGAGACGCCGGAAGGTGGGCTCGCCGCCCACGGCGTCGAAGAAGGTCGGTTCGCTCACCGCTCCATCCTAGGTCGCGCCACCGGGCTTCTCCGGAGCCGAGGCGCCGCCACCCATCCACGCCGGCGGCACAGCGCTGCGCGGCAGCAGCCGGGACGCGGCGATCCGCTCGGACAGCCCGGACGTCTCCAGCGACTCGGTCAGCGCCCGGCGCAGGTCACGCTGGATGGAGACCTGGCTGTCGGCGGTCGTCTTGGCGATCGTCCGGATCACCGCGCCGTCCACGGTCAGCTGCTCGACCCCGACCACGTCCGGCGGCTCCAGGAAACCGGTCTCGTGCTCCGGATCATGGGCGACCGTCTCGGCCGCGCCCTTGAGCACGGTGATCGCCTCCTCCGAGTTGACGAAACCGATCGGGATGTCCACCACGACCATCGCCCAACCCTGGCTCTTGTTGCCGACCCGGACGATCTCGCCGTTACGGATGTACCAGAGCACACCCCGCGCGTCGCGGACCGTGGTGATCCGCAGGCCGACGCTCTCCACCACACCGGTGGCCTCGCCCAGGTCGACCGTGTCGCCGACGCCGTACTGGTCCTCCAGGAGCATGAAAAGACCGGCGATCAGGTCCTTGACCAGGCTCTGCGCCCCGAAGCCGAGGGCCACACCGACGATGCCGGCGCTGGCCAGCAGCGGTGCCAGGTTGAAACCGAGCTCTCCCATCACCAGCAGCGCGGCCATGGTGAATATCACAGCGCTGACGAAGCTGCGCAGCACCGACGCGATCGCCTCGGCCCGCTGACGCCGCCGCTCGGGGATGAACGTCCCCTCCTCGGCGGTGACGGTCACCTTCTCCTTCAGCGGCTTCAGCAGCGCCGGCATCGAGGCCCGCGAGGTGCTGGTGGCCAGCCGCGAGATGGCGCGGTGCATCAGCCAACGGATCAGCAGGGCGATGAGGATGATCGCGGCTATCCGCAGCGGCTTGATCACGACCACGTAGCTACTGGTGGCGAGCCACTGGTTCTGCGTGTAGTCGAGGATCTGGGCGCAGAGCGCGTCATCTTTGCAGACCGGCGTCACGAAGACGTCGGCCGACGAACTCGGGCCCGGAGTTGCGGCGGCTAAGAAGAACACGGGTAGTCAAGGTACCGGGTCGGGCTGGGCGAAGACCTCAGACGTTTACCGAACGGCTACGGATTCTGCTCGCAATTTGGTCATTCATCAGGGACTATTGGCGCAACGGGCTAGTTCGACGAGGCCCATCTCACACACGCATGGGCTATGGGAGCGGTTTACAGCAACTGACACCGGAAGGGTGATCGCGATGCCTGACATACGACCCACGGTTGGCTCTTCCGCGTTAGTTCTCAACGCCACCTACGAGCCGCTGTGCGTCGTATCGGTGCGTCGAGCGACCATCCTGCTCCTGACCGCCAAGGCCGAGTGTGTCTCCGACGGCGACGGCATCCTGCACAGCGCGCACCAGACCGTTCCGGTTCCGTCGGTCGTCCGCCTCACCCGGTATGTGAAGGTTCCGTACCGGACGCACGTCGGTCTCTCCCGCCGGGCCATCTTCGCCCGTGACGGCGGCCGCTGCGCCTACTGCCGCGGCTCGGCCGAGACCATCGATCACGTCTTCCCGCGCAGCCGCGGCGGGCTGCACGCCTGGGACAACGTGGTCGCCGCCTGTGCCAAGTGCAATCACAGCAAGGGTGACAAGACCCCGGCCGAGCTGGGTTGGCGCCTGCACGCCGCCCCGGCCGCCCCGCGCGGCGTCGCGTGGCGGGTCCTCGGTCACCGCACCCCCGACCCCCGCTGGATGGACTGGCTCGACCTGCCCAGCGCCCACCTGGAGGCTGAGGCGGCCTGACCCCGGCCGGGTCGTCAGGCGTCCCGCGAGTCGACCAGAGAGGCGAAGACGACGACGTTGTCCTCGTAGCCCTCCTCGCCGCCCAGCCACTTGCCGCCGCACGTCATCAGGCGCAGCGACGGCCGGGTGTAGTCACCGTAGACACGCTCGGCCGGCAGCGCGCCCTTGTCGAACGTCTCCACCGAGTTGACCTTGAAGATGGCGACCGTCCCGTCCTGCCGGTTCACCCGGATCTCCTGGCCCGCCCGCATCTGATCGAGGCGATGAAACACCGACGGCCCGGTACGGGTGTCCGCGTGCCCGACGATCAGCGCCGGCCCGAACTGCCCCGGCGTCGGCCCGCCCTCGAACCAGCCCGCCTCGTTGTGCCGGCGCAGCGGCGGCACGTCCACCGACCCGTCACCGGCCAGGCCCACCTCCAGAATCGGCGCGGACACCCCGATCGACGGGATCTCCAGCCGCTGCGGACGGCTCGGCTCCAGCACCGGGAACGCCCGGGGCGGTGGTTGGTCCGGCCCGCGGAACAGGCCGCCGAGGTCGAACCCGGTGGAGAAGCCGAGCCCCAGGCCGACCACGAACAACCCGAGGAACAGCAGCACCAGCGCGACGACCCCGATCATGCCGCCTTTGCGACCCCGGACCGGCCGCGGTTTCGGGATCCGGCCCGGCAGCGCCAGCCGGAACGGCGACCGGCCCTTGATCTCCGGCGTCGGCGGCAACGGCCCGGTGATCGCCCCGGGCGGCGGCGCCGTGATGATCTGGGCCGGGCGCTTGTGCGCGACCGCCTCCGGGACCCGAGCGCCCGCCGGTCGGCCGTCCCCGCTCGCCACGCCGGCCCCTCAGCCGACTCGCCGGCGGCGCACCGACACGGCGCCGAGCGCCAGCCCGGCCAGTGCCAGGGCGAGCCCGCCGCCGATCAGAAGCGGACCAGTGAGGTCGTCGGCGGTGCCGCCGCCACCCGTGGCCGGGC
This sequence comes from Actinoplanes sichuanensis, assembly GCF_033097365.1. Classification (NCBI taxonomy): domain Bacteria; kingdom Bacillati; phylum Actinomycetota; class Actinomycetes; order Micromonosporales; family Micromonosporaceae; genus Actinoplanes; species Actinoplanes sichuanensis. The sequence continues at coordinate 8,297,979 of NZ_AP028461.1, read as the reverse complement.
CGCGGGACGGCTCCACCTTGGCCACCACGTGCAGGACGGCGGTGGCTCCGCCGCCCTCCGGACAGGTGAGTGTGACCGGATAGTCACCCGGTTCGGTGTCGGCCGGTACCCGTACCGTCGCGGTCAGGAATCCGAACTCCGGCTCGACGGTGACCGAGCCGACCGGCCCGCCCCGCACCGTCGCCGATTTGAGGTTGTCGTCACACGACGCGCGTAGCGCGAACTCGTCGCCGGCCCGCACCGTGCTGGGGTTGAGCTCGACGAACACGGCCGCGGCAGCGGCCGGGGAGGCGCCGGTCAGGGCGCAGGCGAGACCCGCGACGACAGCGGGGACGAACATGCGCATGGGATCCCCCTTCTGCCGTTCGCGAGGGAAAGCACGCGGACGGCGCGTGAGGGTGATTTTCGCACCTCCTTGCACATTCCGCGTAGATCCCGACGGCGTGAGACCCCGGTTCGAGACCCGACGGTCCGGGACGACATGCGCTCCGCTACGGTGATTGATGTTCGGAATCAATAGGGAACGTTGGCGCCTGGGGGCGTTGAGTTGTCAGTAATCAGCACCGTTCTGGTCTTCGTGATCATTCCGGCCGCCGTCATCGGGACGATCGCGACTCTTGTGCTCGCCGGTTCCGACCGGTCGAAGCCGGATCGCCGCTACCGCCCGGGCCGTCCCTATGACTTCCCGGCGATGTGGTTCACCGCCACGCCGCAGCAGGTCGTGCCTGCCGGCGACGGCCACTCCGTCGGGCTGATCATCGAGGACAGCTCCGGCGCACCCGTTCGGCCCGGTCCAACAGGAGGCGCAAGTGACAGTTGGTGATGTCACCCCGCTCGAGCAGCCGGTCGACGGCCCGTTCTCGACCCGGCAGCTGCTCCGCCTCGACGAGGCTCTTCGTGTCGCCGATCAGGTGACCGGCCTCAACTTCAGCATCTACCTCGGCCCGCTCGAGGAGCCGCACCGCGCGGCGGCGGAGAAACTGCACGCGCAGACCCGCAACCCGCAGCGTGCGGTCCTGATCGCGGTGTCGCCCAACCAGCGCAAGCTGGAGATCATCACCGGCGCCGACGCCCGCAAGCGCATCTCCGACCGTGACGCGAAACTGGCCGGTCTGTCGATGGCCGCGTCGTTCGGCGGCGGCGACCTGGCCGGTGGCCTGATGATCGGTATCGACCAGTTGGCGTCCCACGCCGGCCGAGGCTGACGCCTCAGCGCCAGGCGGCCGGATTCACCCGTACCGGGTAGGGGTCGTCGAGTTTCGCCTGCTCACCGGCCTCCACGTCCTGGGCGGGCCGATAGGCCGTCCCGTCCAGGGTGAAAGCCCGCAGGACTGGTCCCTCCTCCACCCGCCAGTAGGCCGAGATGCCCGCCGCGGCGTAGACGTCCGGCTTGAGCAGCCGGTCGTAGCGCCGGGTCTCCATCGCCTCGACCTCCACCACGAGCGCGACGTCGGCCGGGTCCACCCAGATGGCGCCGGACGAGCGAGGCCGCAACACGGTGACGTCCGGCACCAGGTTGCTGGTCTCCATCTCGATGCCGAGCCGGGCGCAGACCCACCAGCCGGGCGGTGCCGCGGATCGCAGCGTGGTGACAATCGACTCGACGATCGAACCATGTCGGGCGTCCGCCGGTGGGGTGACGTGCAGGCTGCCGTCGAGGATCTCGTACCGATGACCGTCCTGGGGAAACAGCTGCAGATCCGGTTGGGTCCACCGGCCCTCCGGGGCGCTCCACCGCACCGGAGCACCATGGCTCAGCATCGTCACAGGCCACCTCCATCACCGCGGAGTGCCAGCCTACTCACACAGAGTTGTTTCCGGCGGGTTATGCGCTGGTAAGTAATGGCATGTGAAAGGCCCGCCCCCGGATCCGGGGACGGGCCGATAATCACAATCGGTCAGGAAGCGGACCTGTCCTTGGCTCGCGCCTTGAGCGCGCGCAGCACACCGTCCCGCCCCTCGGCCACCAGTCGCCGCAGCGACGCCGGGTGCCCGTCCCGTGCCAGCCAGGCGTCGGTGAGCGCCACCGTCTCCTCGCTGATCTGCAGAGTCGGGTACGCCATGGTCGCGAACTCCTGCGCCGGCTCGCTGTCCGAACGGGCCCACACGTCGGCCACGACGGTGAAGAACTTCTCCGCGTACGGCGCCGTCAGCGCCACCTGCCGGGTGCTCAGGAAGCCCTGCAGCAGCGACCGGTTCAGCCAGTTCGGCGGCGCCTGCGGCCCGGTCAGCTCGGCCCAGACCCGCGCCTTGTTCTCCGGAGTCGGCAGCAGCGCCCGGGCGATCGCCGCCTCCCGCTCGCCGCTGGCCGTCTTGTCCCCGGCCAACTCGTCGTCGATCTCCGGCTCGGTGGCGGCGCCCAGCGCGGCCAGCGCCTGCAGCAGCGACCAGCGCAGCTCGGTGTCGACCACCAGGCCGTCCGGTTTCGCCTCGCCGGACAGCCAGCCGCGCAACACGGCCGCCTGCTCCGGTGTCCGGGCCGCGGTGATGAAGGCCCGCGCCCAGGTCAGCTGCCAGCCGCTGCCCGGCTCGGCCGCGGCCAGCTGCCGCTGCGCCAGCCCGGCCACCAGCGCCCAGCCCTCCGGTGCCCACTCCGGGTCGGCGAAGCTGGTCAGCGCCATCCCGGCCTGCCGCAGGGTGGCGGTGGTCAGGTTGATGTCGCTCTCGGCGGGCAGACCGGCCACCACCAGGGCGACGTAGTCACGGGCGGCCAGTTCGGCGTCGCGCAGCATGTCCCACGCGGCGGCCCAGGACAGCGCCCGGGGCAGCGCCGAGTCGAAGCCCGCGATGTGCCGCACCAGGGTGCCCATCGAACGCTCGTCCAGCCGCAGTTTCGCGTACGTCAGGTCCTCGTCGTTGACCAGCAGCAGATCCGGCGCCTTGACCCCGGACAGCGCCTCGATCGGGGTGCGCTCGCCGGCCACGTCCGCCTCGATCAGCTCACGCCGGACCAGGCGGTCGCCGTCCAGGTCGTACAGGCCGATGCCGACCCGGTGGGTGCGCAGCGTCGGGTAGTCGGCCGGAGCCTCCTGCTGCACCACGACACTCGTGTAGTTGCCGTCCGCGTCCAGCTCGACGATCGGGCGCAGCGTGTTGACCTGAGCCGTCTCCAGCCACTGTGCGGCGAACTTGCGCAGCTCCCGGCCGGACGCCGTCTCCAGCTCGGTGAGCAGGTCGTCGAAGGTGGCGTTGCCCCACGCGTGCTTGGTGAAGTAGGCCCGCAGACCGGTCAGGAACGGGTCCAGCCCGACGTACGCGACCAGCTGCTTGATCACGCTGGCGCCCTTGGCGTACGTGATGCCGTCGAAGTTGACCTCGACCGCCTCCAGATCCGGCATCTCGCAGTACACCGGGTGGGTGGAGGAGAGCTGGTCCTGCCGGTAGCCCCAGGACTTCCGGATGGACAGGAACGTCGACCAGGCGTCGCCGAACCGGGTGGCCTCGGTGTTGCACCAGTGGCTGGCCCACTCGGCGAACGACTCGTTCAGCCACAGGTCGTTCCACCAGCGCATGGTGACGAGGTCGCCGAACCACATGTGGGCGAGCTCGTGCAGGATCGTGTTGGCGCGCTGCTCGTACTCGTAGTCGGTGACCTGCGAGCGGAAGATGTAGTGCGACTCGGCGTGGGTGACGCAGCCGAAGTTCTCCATCGCGCCGGCGTTGAAGTCGGGCACCCACAGCTGGTCGTACTTGGGCAGCGGGTACCGCACGCCGAACTTGTCGTGGAAGAAGTCGAAGCCCTGCTTGGTGATCAGGAACAGGTCGTCGGCGTCCAGGTAGCGGGCCATCGAGGCACGGCAGAAGACGCCCAGCTCGATGCCGTCGTGCGAGTCGCGGACCTCGTGGTACGGCCCGGCGCAGATCGCCGTGATGTAGGTGCTCATCCGCGGCGAGGTGGTGAAGTGCACCGTCTTGGCGCCGAACGCGGCCGCCTCCTCGGACGCCACCGGCATGTTCGAGACGACCTTCCAGTGCCCCGGCGCCGTCACGTGCCACGTGTAGACGCTCTTGAGGTCGGGCTGGTCGAAGCAGGCGTACGCCCGCTGCGCGTCCGCCGTCTCGAACTGGCTGTAGAGGTAGACCTCCTTGTCGACCGGGTCGAGGCTGCGCTGGAGCCCCTGCCCGCTCGCCGAATATCCGAAGTCCCCGTCGACGACGAGGGTGTTCTCCGCGGCGAGACCGGGCAGCACCAGGCCCTTCTCCGCGGTCCAGGCACTGAGATCCAGCGGCGCGCCGTTGAGCGTGGCGGCGTTGATCCGCGCCGCGGCCGCCTCGATGAACGTCGACGCACCCGGCTCGGCACACCTGAAGTTGATCACTGTGGTGGACCGGAACGTGTCGGAGCCGGGGTTGCCGTGCCCGTCGGTCAGGTCAAGGGTGATGTCGTACCCCGTCACCTCGAGCAATCGACCACGCTCCGCAGCCTCGACCTGGGTCAGGTTGTGAACACCGGCCACGTGCACTCTCCTTCGAGCTGACAGCTGATTGCTTTACCCGCAGCCTATGCGGACACGGCGACGTAACTCACCCCGACCGTGCCCGGATGAGGGTGGAAGATCGAGCCATGACTCAACGTGCCACCGTCGACATGTGGTTCGACCCGCTCTGCCCGTGGGCCTGGATCACCTCCCGCTGGCTGCTGGAGGTGGAGAAGGTCCGTCCACTGGACGTCCGGTTCAACGTGATGAGCCTGTCCGTCCTCAACGAGGGCCGCGACGAGCTCCCCGACAACTACAAGCAGCTGCTGGCCAAGGGCTGGGGCCCGGTCCGGGTCTGCATCGCCGCCGCCGAGGCGGCCGGTCCGGCCGTGCTGCGTGACCTCTACACCGCCCTCGGCACCCGGATCCACCTGCAGAAGTACGACACGCAGGACCCGAAGCTGTTCCAGGAGGCGCTGGCCGAGGTCGGCCTCGACCCGAGCCTGGCCGACGCCGCTCTCACCGACACCCGTGACGAGGCGCTGCGGGCCAGCCACAACGCCGGTATGAAGCCGGTCGGCACCGACGTGGGCACCCCGGTGATCCACGCGCCGGGTCCCAACCCGGGCGAGACGGTCGCCTTCTTCGGTCCGGTCATCACCCCGGCGCCGAAGGGTGAGGCGGCCGGCAAGCTGTGGGACGGTGTGGTCCTGGTGGCCGGTACGCCCGGCTTCTACGAGCTCAAGCGCAGCCGCGACCTCGGGCCGATCTTCGACTGAAGGTTGCTGTTCGGTGGTAGTCGCAAGGAAAAGCGACGCTTTGCCGAAGATCCGTCGTTGGATGGGGTGACCTACACCTCATCCAACACGGAGGCGGGTAATGCCGGAAAGCAACTCGGTCGGTTCGAGCATCAGTGTCCAGCGCGGCGTCTGGGCCGATTTGCCCCCTGAGGTGGCGATTATGCTCGCTCCGCCGGTGACCGTGACGGCACGACCCGCGGAACGGCCGGTGAATCTGCACCGCGCGTCACAGTTGAGCAGGTCACGGGGGACTATGCCGGTGGTTAGGTACCCAAGCTTCGCCGGGTAAGTTGCGTGCCATGACGGTCGTGCACCCGATCAAACTGGCCTGGATCACCAACGGAGGTACCGGGGCCCAGAATTACGACGAGTTCGCCGACGACGCCGAAATCACCGACATCATCAAGGGCAACCCGCACAGCGCGCTTGCCGTGGAGATGCCGCACCTCGCGCCCGAGTCCCTCGGGAAGTCCTTCCTCGAGTCCCTGCCGGACGCCGTCGTCCGTCTGCAGCGTGATCAGGCCGAGGAGAAGTACCGGCAGGCGGAGCACGTGGTGGTGCTCTACCGCATATCCGCGCCGGGCGAGGCGCCCGCGTACGGCCTGTGGAGCATGGTCGAGACCGGTCAGATCTCCACCAGCGCCGACGAGCCCGGCCTGGTCATCCGCAATGAGGACGTCTTCATCAGCAAGGTGCGCGAGCGCGTCGCTCTCGCCGAGTCGGTGGGCGCCCTGCTCTCCCCGGTGCTGCTGCTGCAGACCGGCCGCGGCGAGGAGCTGCACGCCGCGCTGGCCGAGGCCATCGACGCCGCGGGCGAGCCGGCCACGACCGACGTGGACGGCGCCGGGCGGACCCATGCCATCTGGCCGGTCGGCCCCGGCGAGCTGCAGGATCGCCTGCTCGCCCTGGCCGGCGGCGGCGAGCTGGTGGTCGCCGACGGCAACCACCGCAGCCTCGCCGCACAGACCGGCGGCCTGGAGCGCTTCCTGGCCGTCGTCACCACCCCCGCGTCGGTCTTCATCCAGCCCTACAACCGCCTGGTCAGCGAGCTGCCGGCGTCGCTCGACGAGCTTCTCGAGCGGCTGCGCGCGGCCGGTGCGACGGTCACCGAGCTGCCGCGCGTCGCGCAGCTTCCGATCAAGGGCACCATCGAGCTGTACGGCGGAGGCCGCACGTTCGCGGTCGAGCTACCGGCCGACCCGGCCGGCACCTCGGTGGAGAACCTGGATCACGCCCTGGTCGAGCGCATCCTGCTGCGGGACGCGCTCGGGCTGGACGCCGGTGACAAGCGGATCGCCTACATCGGCGGCGACTACCCGGTCGAGTGGCTGCGCGGCGAGGTCGAGTCCGGCCGGGCCGAGCTGGCCATCCTGATCGCCCCGGTGACCGTCGACGACTTCGTCGAGGTCAACCTGGAGCGGCTCAAGCTGCCACGCAAGAGCACCTGGTTCACCCCGAAGGCTCGGGGCGGCCTGGTCGTGGCCGACATCCGCTGATGCTGCACCCGCAGGTCGAGGCCGCCGCCCAGCTCCGGCGGCGGCCCAGCCCGGAGGAGCTCGCCGCCGACCCGTACCAGCGGCTGCTCGGCGTCCGGGCCGCGATGGAGGATTCGAACGAGGCGGAGACCGGGCCGGCGTTGCCGCTGCCGGTGGTCGCCGACTTCGACGCCGACGGGGTGCCCTGCCGCCTCTACGCCACCAGGATCGGCACTCCGGTGCTGGTCTACCTGCACGGCGGCGGCTGGTGCTACGGCAGCATCGAGACGGTCGACAGGTTCTGCCGCCGGGTCGCCGACCGGTCCGGCTGTGCCGTGGTGTCGGCCGGTTACCGGTTGGCGCCCGAGCACGTGTATCCGGCCGCGCTGGACGACGCCGAGACCGTTCTGCGCTACCTGCGCAAGTCCGGCGGCGACCTGGGCCTGGACGTGTCCCGGCTCGCGATCGGCGGCGACAGTGCGGGCGGCCAGCTCGCCACGGTCACCGCCCGTCGCCAGCGGGACGCCGCCACCCCGCTCGACTTCCAGGTGCTCATCTACCCGGCCCTCGACCCGCTCACCTCCGCCGAGTCGTATGACGAGGTGGGGGAGTACGGGCTGGACCGGGCCTCGATGAAACTGGCCTGGGAGACGTTCGTCCCCGATCCGGTGCGCCGGCTCACCCCGGACGTGTCGCCGCTCGCGGTGGCCGACCTGTCCGGCATGCCGCCCACCCTGGTGATCACCGCGGAGTACGACGCCCTGCGTGACGAGGGCGCCGACTACGCCGACGCGTTGATCGCCGCGGGCGTCCCGGTGGTGCACACCCGCTACATGGGTGTGAACCATGGCTTCGCCCGCAAACTGGCCACCATCGACGCCGCGCGGGCCGCGGCTGATCAGGTGGCGTCCGCCCTGCGTTCGGCCCTCACCTTCTGAAAGACTTCCGATATGCGTCTCTACCTGGGTTCCGACCACGCCGGCTTCGAGCTGAAGAACCACCTCGTGAACCACCTGGCCAAGCAGGGGCACGACGTGGTGGACGTCGGACCGCACGTCTACGACGCCGAGGACGACTACCCGGCGTTCTGCTTCCACACCGGTGTCAAGGTCGTCGCCGACCCGGGCTCGCTCGGCATCGTGATCGGCGGCTCCGGCAACGGCGAGCAGATCGCGGCCAACAAGGTCCCCGGCGTCCGCTCGGCCCTGGTCTGGAGGACCGAGATCGCCGAGCTGGCCCGCCAGCACAACGACAGCAACGTGATCGCCATCGGCGCCCGCCAGCACACCCTGGACGAGGCGGCCGCCTTCGTCGAGGCGTTCATCGCGACGCCGTTCTCCGGTGACGCCCGGCACGCCCGCCGGATCGACCAGCTCGCCGACTACGAGGTGGCCCGTGAGCTGCCCGAGCTGCCGTCCCCGGCCGCCGGCGCCTGATCCCCGCCCCTCGACGGCCGGCCACCCCTGCGGGGCGGCCGGCCGTTCCCGTCTCGCCGTCATCGTTCGCGAGGCGGCCCGTTCAGCGTCATTGTTCGCGAGGCGGCCTGTCTCACCGTCATCGTTCGCGAGGTGGGCGAGGAAGGCGGTCCCTCCCCGGACCGTCTGGTCGGCAGTGCTGTTTTCGACGCCGAACAGCACTGGCGACCAGATGGGTTCGACCTTGAGCTCAGCGGCGCGGGAGTTCCTCGCGGGGTAGCCAGTTGCGTCTGATGATCGGCAGGTCGCGTTCGGCGTCGGCCAGGTCGTCGTCGCCGGGTCGGGAGGCGTCTCGGGCCCGCAGCGCAGCGCCGACGCTGACCTGCGACGAACCCGAGCCGACCAGGCCGCGCAACCCACGCTCGGACTCCCGCTCGTCACCACCCGCCCCGCCGGGCCGCTTCGGCATGCCGCCCCGCGTGGGCCGCCCGGTCGATCGTTCCCCGGACGGCTGCGGCCCGTCCGTGGTCACCGCGGTCGGAGGCGGAGCATGGGGTGGCGCAGGAACGGGCGGCGATCCTGGTCCACCTGAGGGCGGGCCGGGCACCGGCGGCGATCCCGGACCACCTGAGGGCCGACCGGGTACCGGTGGTGAACCCGGACCGCCGGGAGGTGAACCGGGCACCGGAGGTGGCGCCGGGACGGGAGGTGGCGCCGGGACGGGAGGTGGCGCCGGGACGGGAGGTGGCGCCGGGACGGGAGGTGGCGCCGGGACCGGAGACGGAGCCGGGACCGGAGGTGGGGCCGGGATCGGGGGAGGGGTGACGACCTCCGGTGCAGTGCCGGCCGCGGGACCAGCCGCGGCCGCGGCGGCGGATGCGTCGGCGGTCGTCTCGTCGGTGGTCGTCTCGGTCGACGCCGAGGAGGGACGCACGCGGCGGCGTCGGCGTTCGGGCTGGCCCATGAACCCGACGGTACCGCCGTGCCGATCAACTCAGAACACCTCGGTCGGACTGGGCAGCCGGTGCCAGCCGAACGCGACGGCCGGATCGTTGCCGGTCAGCTGCCGGATCCGGCCGGCCGCGGCGAGCGCGCCGAACGAGGTGCCACCGAGGTAGACCGCCCCCAGATCGGTCACCGACAGGGCCACGTCGGCCGGGTCGGAGGTGGCGGCACAGGTGGCCCCACCAGGCCCGCCGGTGAGCCGCCAGCGCCCGCTGTTCGAGGTCAGGATCGGGTCGGTGACCTCGAGGACCACGTCGACGTCGGTGGCGTACCGCCGGGCGGCCAGCGCCGCGGGCACGTCGATCACCCGTAGCCACAGGGCGTCGGAGAAGCCGGGACCGAGTCGGCGGGGCTCGTCGACCATGTAGAGCAACGGTTCGTCGACGGCGGCCAGCCGCCAGCTGACACTGCGGGTGAGGTCGACTTCCAGCAGGAAACGCCAGAGCGCCCGGTACGTCTCCGTGTCGGCCGCGGCCACCTCACGGACCTGCACGTCGGCGGTCGAGCCGTGAATGTTCCAGTCGTTCTTGACCCGCCACAGCGCATAGCCGGTGGGCCCGCCGGAGCCCTCGAACACCACGGCGTACCGCTTGGTGGCACCGTCACGATGGTCTTTCGGATCGCTGAGGACCCACTTCCACCAGTTGTCGTCCCGGCTGGACCATCCGACCCGGCCGGGCCGCAGCTGCTCGTAGACCTTGCCGATCTCCGGGAGCAGCTCCTGCGGGTCACCCATCCGCAGTCGGCCGGACGGCTCCGGCGGCGGGGCGGGGAGACGTACCTCACGATTGGTGATGTTGAAAACCAGCCGGGAGGCGGCCGGACCGTAACCGAATCGGGGGTAAATGGCGGCCTCGCTGGCCCACAGAACCGCCACCGGCTCCCGGCCGGCGTCGGCGATCTCGTGCAGTTGCCGGTTCATCATCCGGGTGAGCAGACCGCGCCGCCGGTGTGTCGGAAGCACCCCGACCCCGGAGACGTGCGCGGCCGGGATCACCGCTCCGGGCACGGTCAGATCCCGCGTGAAGGCCTGGACATGGCCCGCCACCAGCCCGGCGTCGTCGGCGACGAGCGACCGGTCCAGCTCGTAGACGATCCCTTCGAGATCGCGGAGCTCCCCGTCGATCTCCTCGTGGAAGACCGTGCTGAGAAGCTGGAAGATCGGCGCGAAGTCGTCGGGGGTGCTGGGGCGGAGTTCTATCTCATCCTTCATAAGCTGTGTGTAACGGACTGCTGTGTGCTGCGGCGACCGATTTGTTGGCTCGCTACGCTCGAAGTCGTCGCCGGCCGGCGACCGCAGCCGGAGGGGGAATGATGCCGGAGCAACCGCAGTGGTCCGAGCGGACGCTCGACATGCCACCGCAGGACCCGTGGGCCGATCAGCCGACCAGGCAGACGACCCCGGAGAAGGGTGCCACCTCGCAGGTGCCGCCGACCCAGGCGCCCACCTCGCCGGGGCCCGCGCCGGAGCCGTCGCCGTTCAGTCAGGGCCGGGCCCGGGTCGGTCAGCCGACCCAGCGCACTGAGCAGTTCCGGGCCGGGCACGAGCCGACCGGCACGGGCTGGCCCGAGGAGCACTACCGGGAGCGGCCGCAGCGCAGCCTGAGCTGGCACATGCGGCAGTGGCGCCGGGGCGGCGAGTGGAGCAGCGCGGCGGTCCTGTTCGCGTTCGTCGGCTGGGGCATCTGGGCGATCTCCGAGGGCGGCGACCTCGGCGGCCCGCTGATCATCTTCCTGGTGTCGCTGGTCGTCGCGGTGGGTGTGTTCGCCCTGGCCCGGCTGGTCGGCCGACTCGTGCTGGAGCAGCGGATGGGCCGTCAGCGGCACACCGCCCGCGGCGCGCACATGGTCACCGGCCTGTTCCTGGCCGTCGTCGGCATCGCGTTCCTGCGCCAGACCGGCTGGGTGGTCGACTCGTTCAACTGGGTGGCGGATCTGTTCCGGTGACGGCCGCACCGGTGCGAGCGGTCAGCTGACCGGCTTGCCGCCGGTGACACCGAGCACCTCACCCGTGGTGTAGCTGGACTCCTGACTCGCGAAGTAGACGTAGGCCGCGGCCAGTTCGGCGGGCTGCCCCGCTCGCCCGAGCGGGGTGTCCCCGCCGAACGACTTCACCTTCTTCTCCGGCATGGTGGACGGGATCAGCGGTGTCCAGATCGGGCCCGGCGCGACCGCGTTCACCCGGATGCCCTTCTCGGCCAGGTCCTCGGCGAGCGCCTTGGTGAACGCCACGATGCCGCCCTTGGTGGTGGCGTAGTCGAGTAGCGCGCTCGACGACAGGTACGCCTGGATCGACGCCGTGTTGAGGATCGCCGACCCGGGCGGCATGTGCGGCACCGCGGCCCGGCACAGCCAGAACATCGCGTACAGGTTGGTCTTCATCACCCGGTCGAACTGCTCGTCGGTGATGTCGGTGATCCCGCCCGGCTGGGCCATCTGATAGGCGGCGTTGTTCACCAGGATGTCGACCCCGCCCAGTTCGGAGCGGGCGGTGTCGATGATCGACCGACAGTGTGCCTCGTCCTGGATGTCACCCGGCACCCGCACCGCCTTACGGCCGGCCTTCTCGATCCACTGTGCGGTGTCGGCCGCGTCCGACTCCTCCTCCGGCAGGTAGGAGATCAGCACGTCGGCGCCCTCCCGGGCGAACGCGATCGCCACGGCCCGGCCGATTCCGGAGTCGCCGCCGGTGATCACCGCCTTCCGTCCGGTCAGGCGTCCGCTGCCGCGGTAGCTCTCCTCGCCGTGGTCCGGTCGGTCCGGCATGTCCGTGGTGAGACCGGGCGGACGCAGGTCGCCACCGTTGAGTTCGGGCTTCGGGTACAGATCACGCGGGTTCATGTCCTCCGCATTCCCGGAAGACGTGCGGATATGCCGCCGAACGCGCGGAAAGCCCGGCCGGCCCCACAGCGGGGGTGGCCGGGCTCTCCGGATCGGGTCAGGCCGGTTCGGAGACGTGGGCGTGGACTATCCGCCAGCCCTGGGGCAGACGGACCCACGTCTGGGACTGGCGGCCCAGCACGTCACTTCCCGGGTAGCCGAACAACGTCGTCACCACGGCGGTGCTCCGGCCGTACCCCCGGATGGTCGTGTCCTTGAGGCGGCGGCCCGGCGGCAGGCCGCCCTGCGTCTCCCGCCACCTGCGCTGTTCCTCGATGCCGTCCTGCTGATCGGCGAGGCCGAACCGGATCGCCTCGGCCGCGAAGAAGCCGATGATCGTGTCGACGTCGTCGGCGACGAGGGCTCGCTCATAGGCTTCGAACGCCTCGGTGACCTCGGCGATCACCTCGGGAAGGTCGCGTTCCATCTCAGGCCACCGGGGCCGGTTCGTCGAGGGACGCCTCCTCCGGTTCGGGCACCCGCGGCAGCGGTTTGGTCAGCGCGAACAGCACGCAGACCGCGGTGAGGAAGAGGTAGCCGAGTGAGACCGGGCCGTCCGCGTTGAACTGCACCTTCTCGGCGTGGATCAGGCCGATGAAGGTGAGCACCGCGCCCGCGCCGGAGAAGACCGCGGCGTGCCAGAAACGCTTGTCGATGATGAATGCCACGATCGCGCCCAGCACCAGACCGGCCAGGATCGCACCCTGACCGAGCGTCTTCAGGCCGTCGTAGACCACGCCCGCCCCGGCCAGCGCCTCGGTCCCGACCTGGGCGGCGGTCGTCCCGGCCGCGGCCAGCGCGTTGTCCATCTGACCGGTCGCCCAGGACGCGATGTTCGGGATCAACGCGGCCACCACCGCGGCGGCGTGCGCCCGCGGTGTCGCCTGGAACGCCTGCGCACCGATCAGCAGACCGATGTAGAGCAGGATCGGCACGATCGCCGCGGTCGGGAAGATCGCGCCGAGCAGCCCGAACAACCCGAAGAAACAGAGCAGGGCGATCACCACCCCGGTGGCCATCGAATATCCGGTACGGCCACCCGCCGCCTTCCACCCCGGGTGCCCGACGTAGACCGCCGGCGGGAACGGCGACCCGAGACACGAGCCGATCACCGCGCCCGCGCCGTCGGCCAGCAGCACACTGCGCAGGTTGTACCGGTCCCCGGCGGTGGCGGCGCTCTCCACGTTGGTCATCGCCTCGGTGAAGTTGTAGACACCCAGCGGAATCGCCGTGGCCAGCAGCGGCGCCATGTCCCGGAGCCCGTCGATCAGCAGGCCGAACTCGAGGTGCGGGAAGGCGAACGCGATGTCCTTGGCGGCGCTCTGCACATCGGGCACCGACATGGCCCCGCCGATCCAGCCGATCGCCGTGCCGACCAGCAGCGCGGCCAGCCCGATCGGGAAGTTGAACGGCAGCTTCACGTCGGTGAGCAGGCCGATCAGCAGCAGGCCGAAGACCGGCAGGGCGATCCAGGCGTAGTTCCACATGTTGCCGGCCGGGTTCATCGAGATGAACGTGATCGAGATGCCGGCCAGGGTGCCGAGCAGCGCCGCCCGCGGCGTGTACTTCCTGATGTACGGGCCGACGAACGCGCCGATCAACACGATCACACCGATGATGAACGCCCACGCGATGCCGGCCGTCCACGCCGCCACCGGGTCCTTCGTGGTCAGGTAGATCGGCAGCATGATCACGAAGATCACGATGAACATGTGCGGGACGCTCGGGCCGTACGGCAGGGCCGTCACGTCGGTCCGGTTCTCCCGCACCGCCAGCCGCCGGGCCAGGAAGGTGTAGTAGACGTTGCCGGCGACCAGGGCGACGCCGAGCGCCGGGAGGATCACGCCGAAGACGTCACCGGCCGGCATCTGGATCACGCCGAGGCACAGGCCGGTCAGGGTGAGCACGTTGACCAGGACGTTGACACCGAAGCCGAAGAAGGCGTTGGTGTCACCCCGGACCCAGTAGGCGAGTTTCATCGGGCGATCTCCTTCAACAGCGCGGGGGACTCGGCGACCCAGCCGAAGATGCCGCCCTGCGCGGCGATCATCTCGAGGCCGATCTGCTGGAACTCGGGGAAGTAGGAACCGACGCAGTCGGCCAGGACGAGGCACTCGTAACCGCGGTCGTTCGCCTCACGGACCGTCGTGTGCACGCACACCTCGGTCGTGACCCCCGTGACGACCAGCTGTTTTGCGCCCAGTTTCGCCAACGTCTCCGACAGTTCGGTCGCGTAGAAGGCGCCTTTGCCCGGTTTGTCGATGACGATCTCGCCGTTCAGGGGCTGGAGTTCGTCGATGATGTCGTGGCCGTACTCACCTTGGATGAGGATGCGGCCGAATGCCCCGGCATCGCCGATCCGTTTCGAGGGTGCCCCGCGCTTGAGCTTCGCCGGCGGGCAGTCGGACAGATCGGGCTTATGGCCTTCGCGAGTGTGGATGATCGGCATGCTCGTCGTGCGCCAGGCTTTGAGAAGCGCCTGCAGCGGCGCGATCGTCCGCCGTAGTCGCGCGACGTCGTTGCCGAGCGACTCGCCGAACCCGCCGGGCAGAAGGAAGTCCCGCTGCATGTCGATGACCAGCAGCGCGGTGGTGTCGAGGTCGAATTCGAAGGGAGAAGGTCGAGCGTCGACAGTGGGCATCTCACGCCTCCGTTGCCGCTATCACGTCGTCCGAGGTGGCGACGCAGCCGAAGACGCCGCCCTGCATGGTGACCATGTGCAGCGCGGCGGTGTGGTTGGACGGATCGGTGGCCCCCGTGCAGTCACTGAGGATCAGGCACTCGTAACCACGGTCGTTGGCCTCCCGCATGGTCGTGTGCACGCAGACATCGGTGGTGATGCCGGTCAGGATCAGGTGCGTGATCCCATGGGTACGCAGCACGAGATCCAGATTGGTCGCGTAGAAGGCGCCCTTCCCGGGTTTGTCCACGACGACCTCACCCGGCGCCGGGGCGACCTCGGGCACGATCTCCCAGCCCGGCTCGCCCTTGATCAGGATCCGCCCGCACGGCCCCTGACCACCGATCTCGGCACCGATCCGGGCCGACCGCCACCGCTTGTTGGCGGGCAGGTCGGACAGGTCCGGGTCGTGTCCCTCCCGGGTGTGGATGACGAGCATGCCCAGTTCACGGACGTGTGACAGCAGTTTCGCGGTGGCCGGCAGCCCGGCCCGGGTGAGCCCGATGTCGTACCCCATCGAGTCGACGTATCCGCCGGGCCCGCAGAAGTCGGTCTGCCAGTCGATGCAGAGCAGCGCGGTCCGGTCCACCGGAACCGAGCCGTCGTAGGGCCAGGGATAAGGGTTCGCCGGTACCGGGCCGATGCGTGCGGTCATGAGTCTGATCCCTTCAGGCGGTGATTCCGCCAGCCGCCGCTGGCGGTGATGTCCCGGGCGCCGCTCGCCGCGTACGCCTCGCAGAGGAACCCGGTCACCTCGGCGCCGTCCTCCAGCACGAGCCGGCCCAGCGACAACGGCGCCGGGATGCCCGCGAGGAAGCCGCCCACCGTCGCGGCCGGCAGTTGCCACAGTTCGATCTCGACGGCGGCCCCGCCGGTGTCGACCCGGACCAGGCCGGGAGCGCCGGACGGCAGCTCGTACATCCGGTACAGCGCCGCGGTCCGGGCCGTGCCGAGCCGCGTGCCGCCGCGTTCCAGCAGCTCACCGTTGCGCGGCTCACCACTGAGGTGCAGCCCGACGACGGCGAGGGTCATCAGGTCCGCCGCCGTCCGCAGGGACCCGGCCAGCGCCATCAGCATGTCGTCGCTGAACGCCGGCCCGAACAGGGTCAGCGACGCCGGCCGGCCGTCCTCGGTGAACCCGTTCGGCACCGTCACGGCGGCCATGTCCAGCAGGTTCGCGAACTGGGTGTACCGCCCGAGGATCAGATTCCGGCCGATCGGGTCCGCGGCGATCTCCGTGTGCGTGAACGTGGTGCCGATCGTCGGTAGCACCAGCACGTCGATCAGGTCCCACATCCGCTCGGCGGCCGCCCGCAGCTCCCGCAGCCGGTGCTGGGCCCGGAACGCGTCGGCCGCGGTGAATCCGAGGCCGGTCTCCAGCACCCGGCGGGTCACCGGCAGCACCGAGCCGGGCCGGGTGGCCAGGAACTCACCGAGATCGGCCAGGCGCTCGGCCACCCACGGGCCGCGATAGAGCAGGTCACCGGCTTCCAGCAGCGGTCCGACGTCGACCGTGGTGGCACCGGCGAACCGGCCGTACGCCTTCTCCTGCCCGCTGTCTCCGAAGAAATCGAGACCTTCCGCGACGCCCACCCGGGGTTGCGCGATCGGCCGCGCCGCGGTCGGCGCCTTTCGGGACCACGGATCATCTGGTACGAAGCCCCGCGCGACCCGCATGACGCGATCCGCCAGTGGCAGTTCCCGGGTGAAGACCGAGACGCAGTCCAGAGACCGGCAGGCCGGCACCACTCCGAGTGTGCTGAGCAGCCCCCGGGTCGGCTTGATCCCGACGATCCCGTTGAGCGCCGCCGGAACCCGCCCGGACCCGGCGGTGTCGGTGCCGAGCGAGAAGTGCACCGATCCGTTGGCGACCGCGACCGCCGATCCGGAACTGGACCCGCCGGAGATCAGTCCGCCCCCGAAGACGCTCTCCGGCGCTCCGTAGGGCGACCGGGCGCCGGTCAGCCCGGTCGCGAACTGGTCCAGATTGGTCTTGCCGACCACGATCGCCCCGGCGTCGACGAGCCGCTGCACCACGGGCGCGTTCCGCTCGGGCCGGTAGGCGAAATCCGGACAGCCGGCGGTGGTGGGCAGTCCGGCCACGTCGATGTTGTCCTTGACCGCGAACGTCAGCCCGGCCAGCGGCTGTCCCGGATCTACCGCACGCGCACGTTCGTACAGCTCGGCCGGGCTGAACCGGCTGATCCAGACCCCGTCCGGCGCCGGCGCGGCGAGCACCTCATCGACGTTCTCGCGTGCATCCACATCGTCGATTGTCGACAATTCTGTTTCACCGAGAACCGCGTTGTGTAACGGCCCGATTTCCCGCGGCTAACCCTCGCGTCGGCTCATTTGAGATAGGTGCGGGCGCCGTGACCGCTCAGCGCCTCCAGCAGCGTGGCCGCGTCACCCCGCTCCGCGGCGACGAACAGTCGCTCGTGCCGCAGCACCCCGTCGAGAGCCTGCGCGGTCTCCGCCTCCCGGCGCATGTTGACCGCCATGTACAGCTGGATCCGCACCAGAATCGACTCGTACAGCCCGGTGAGCTGCCGGTTTCCGCTCAGCGCCACCACCTCGACGTGGAACCGTCGGTGTGCGTTGGCCAGCTCGAGCCGGTCGTCGGTCTCGGTCGCCTTACGGATCGACTCGAGGGCGGACCGCAGCCGGGTCAGATCGGCGCCCGGGGGAGTGGTGGTCACCGCATGGCGTTCCAGGACGTCGCGAACCTCATACAGCTCGCGCACGTCGTCGTCGGAGAGTGTCGCGACCCGGGCGCCGCGCCGCGGGATGTGCTCGACCAGACCCTGCTCGGCGAGCAGCCGCATGGCCTCGCGCAGGGGTGCCCGGCTGATCCCGAGCCGCCTGGTCAGCTGCTCCTCGACCAGTCGCTCACCCGGATCGGTCCGGCCGCTCAGGATGTCCCGCCGCAGCCGATCGACGGCGAGCTCGACGAGACTGTACGTCTCCAACTCCCCGTCGCTCACCCGGCAAGTCTGCCAGCCCGTGCCGGTGTGGCACGGGCCGGCCTCGACGCTCAGGCGTCGGTCATGACCTTGCCGGTCTCCAGCAGCGACTTGAGGTCGCTGAGGACCCAGGCCCATCCGCCGCCGCCCTCGGCGCCGGCCTCCGGGTTGCCCTTGATCATCGCGGCGGTGGCGGGCGCACCGGGCGTGTCGTGGGTGATGGTGACCCGGTGCACCCCGGCACCGGCCTCCTCGATCTCGTAGGTGAGCGTGGTGAACGGCTCAGCCCCGGTGGTCGGGTCCATCAGCATCCGCCACGTCTGCACCAGGCGCCGCGGCGGCTCGGCCTCCAGCACCTCGCCGTCCAGGATGACCTCCGGCATCTCGAATCCGTTGGCCGCCGCGTAGTCCAACATTCCCTGATTGGCCGTCGAGTGGAACCGGCCGCCCTTCTTCAGCTCGAAGAACTGGGGCGCCGCATATCCGTACCTCTGGTTCCACTCGGGGTCGGTGATCGCCTGCCAGATCTTTTCGGCCGGCGCCTTGATCCAGATGCGGAAGACCTGGGTGTCGCTCATGACTCTTCCTCCAGCGTTCGCTTGAGATCGATCAGTGCGGTGACGTGCTGCTCGGTGAACTTGTCGATCCACCTGTCGTGGATCTGCCGGATCGGCACCGGATTGAGGTAGTGCAACTTCTCCCGGCCGGACCGGCGCACGACGACGAGACCCGCCTCCTCGAGCACCCGCAGATGCTTGGCGACGCCGAACCGGGTCATCTCCAGCTCGCCCTCCAACTCCGACTGCGTGCGGCCGTCACGAGCGAAGAGCAGGTCGAGCAGGAACCGGCGGCTCGGGTCGGCCAACGCCTTGAAAACCCGATCGTCGTCCGTCATGACGCTAAGTTAGGTGACTATTTGGTCACCTGTCAAGGCGGGGCCGTTTTTGATCATCCGTCGGGCTACGCTCCGCTCGTGTGGCCTTTCGGGAAGACGCGGTCCGCCGCCGATGAGGAAGTTCCGGAGTTCTGTCACTTCCTGGGCGACCCGGATGCCGAACGGCTGAGGTTCGTGCTGCGTAAACGCGACTGGGACACGGCCCGGGAGATCCTCTCGGCGGCCGATCCGGAGCATCGTTCCTATCTCGTACGGGTCGCGGCCGGCACCGTCGGCATCGAGAAGTGGATCAGCGGCCCGATCCGGGAGGAGCCCGACTCCGTGCTCCCGCTGCTGGTCAAGGCCGTGCACATGGTCAGCTGGTCATGGGAGCTGCCCGGAGCCGCCACCGACGGTTCCGCGACCGACGAGGATCGCGCGGCCCTGGCCCGGCACCTGGAGAAGGCCGAGCAACTTCTGGACGAGGTGCTGGAGCGGACCCCGCGGGACGCCGACGCCTGGGTGTACAAGCTGGAGGCCGGTCGGGCCCGGCACCTGCCGCTGGTGGAGCGGTGGCGGCGCTTCGAGCGGCTGATCGAGATCGACCCCACCCACTGGTTCGGGCACGAGGAGATGCTCTGGTGCCTGCGCCCGGACTGGGGCGGCAACACTCCGGCGATGTTCGACTTCGCCCGGACCAGGGCGCTCGCGTGCCCCGGCACCCACGTACCCACCCTGGTGGTGCTGGCGCACCGCGCGCACACCTGGCACCTGGCCAAGGCGAGGAAGCCGGTCGACCGGGACCGCACCCTCGACCTGACCTACTACGAGTCGGTCAAGGTGATGGACGAGATCTGGGAGGCGTCCCAGCTGTCGGTCTGGCACGACGACTACCGGGAGACCCTGCTGACCCCGATCGCCTGGAACAACTTCGCCTTCGCCCTCACCTACGGCGACTTCCACCAGTCGGCGTGGAGTCTCTACGAGGCGATCGGCGAGGACTGGATCACCGAGCACCCCTGGGACGACATCGAGTTCTTCCAGAAGTCCCGGGCCTACACCCAGGACAACCTGGACTGAGTCAGCGTTCGCGGACCCGTTCGGCGACC
Source organism: Actinoplanes sichuanensis (assembly GCF_033097365.1). NCBI lineage: Bacteria > Bacillati > Actinomycetota > Actinomycetes > Micromonosporales > Micromonosporaceae > Actinoplanes > Actinoplanes sichuanensis. Next base: position 8,278,360 of record NZ_AP028461.1, on the reverse strand, counting down.
GCCCGGCCGAGTTCGACGGTGGTGCCCGTCCCGTGCAGGTCGGGAGTGAGCGGAGCGCCACCCGGCCCGTACGCCAGCACGTCCTCGATCGCGCCGAGCAGGTGCGCGGCCGCCTCCGGGTGACCCAGGTGGTCGAGCATCATCGAGCCGCACCAGATCTGGCCGATCGGGTTGGCGATGCCCTGCCCGGCGATGTCCGGCGCCGAGCCGTGCACCGGCTCGAACAGGCTGGGGTGCAGACGGTCCGGGTTGATGTTGGCGCTCGGGGCGATGCCGAGTGTGCCGGTGCAGGCCGGGCCGAGGTCGGACAGGATGTCGCCGAACAGGTTGCTGGCCACCACCACGTCGAACCAGTCCGGATGCAGGACGAACTGCGCGGCCAGCGCGTCGATGTGGAACCTGTCCACCCGAACGTCGGGGAACCGCTCGCTCATCGCGGCGAACCGCTCGTCCCAGTACGGCATCGAGATGGCGATCCCGTTGCTCTTGGTGGCCGAGGTCAGGTGCCTCCCGGGACGGCGTTCGGCCTGCTCGAAGGCGTACTTCAGGACCCGGTCGACACCGATCCGGGTCATCACCGTCTCCTGCAGCACGGTCTCCCGCTCGGTGCCCTCGAAGATCCGCCCACCGACGCTCGAGTACTCACCCTCGGTGTTCTCCCGTACCACCAGGAAATCGATGTCGCCCGGCTCGCGGCCGGCGAGTGGACCACGGACGCCGGGCATCAGCCGGCAGGGGCGCAGGTTGACGTACTGATCGAAGGTGCGCCGGAACTGCAGCAGGCTGCCCCAGAGCGAGATGTGGTCGGGCACCACCTCCGGCCACCCGACCGCACCGAAGAAGATCGCGTCGAACCCGCGCAGCGTCGCCTCCCAGTCGGCCGGCAGCATCGTGCCGTGCCGCTGCCAGTAGCCGGCGCTGGCGAACCCGAAGTCGGTGAACTCCAGGCGCAGCCCGAACCGCCCGGCGGTCGCCTCGAGCGCCTCGATCCCGGCCGGGACCACCTCCCCACCGATGCCGTCGCCGGGGATGACCGCGATCCGGTACCCGTTCATCGGGCCTCCCGCAGCGCTGCGAGCCCGCCCTGCGAGTCGGCCAGGGCGAGCCGCTCGGCCGTGGCCGAGTCACCCGCGCGCAGTGCCCGGACCAGGGCCCGGTGGCTGGTGTAGCGCTCCAGGCCGAACGTCTCGTCCGCGTGCACCCGCTGCAGCAGCAGCTCGCGTCGGCGGGGCCGGGAGAACACCCGGCTCTGCTCCAACATCCGGGTCAGCACCGGATTGTGGGCGCAGGCGTCCACCGTGTCGTTGAACTCCTGCATGGTGTCGAGCAGGGCGGTGAGATGACGGTCGACCGGTCGGTCGTGGCGCCGATGCTCCTTGAGCAGGATCAGCAGGTCGTCGGCCCGGTCCAGGATCTCGTCGAGGGCGTCCAGCTGGGCCGGGGTGGCGTGCCGGGCGGCGAACCGGGCGACCAGACCGCGCAGGCCGACCTCGACCTCGGCCAGGTCGTCGATGGCGGCGTCGCGGATGGTGGCCACCAGCACGGTGCGCGGGCCGATCCGCTCGATGAGCCCGTCCAGCTCCAGCCGGCGCAGCGCCTCGCGGACCGGGGTCGGACTGATCGCCAGGCGCTCGGCCATGCCGCGCTCGGTCACCTTCTCCCCCGGGGCCAGCTCGCCCGAGGCGATGGCCGTGCGGACGTGTCGGTAGGCCTGATCAGCGAGCGTCTCGGCGACTGTCATGACGGCACTCTAGCGCATGCCATGGCGAACTGCGTTTGAAACTGTTGACGCTTTTGCTGTAGCAAATTAGCGTGACGCCGGACACGCGGAGGCGACATGGCCGAAACTCGAAAGATCACCTTCTTCATCGCCCTGACCCTGTTCGCCCAGGAGGCGACCTGGAACTTCTACGACAATCAGGTGCCCGCCCTGCTGCGCGACCACGTCGCCAGCGCGGCGCTCGTCGGCGTCCTGATGGGTATGGACAACCTGCTGGGGATCTTCGTCCAGCCGTGGATCGGTAACCGGTCCGACAACACCCGCACCCGGTGGGGGCGGCGCATCCCGTATCTCGCGGTGGGCATGCCGATCGCCGCGCTGCTCTTCCTGCTGCTGCCCTGGACCACGTCACTGGTGACCCTGGTGGTGGTGATGGTCGGCTACGCCCTGGTGATGAACACCATGCGGCCGCTCGCCGAGGCGCTCACCCCCGACTTCATCACGCCCGACCGGCGCGGCCGGACCAACGCCATCGTCAAGATCGCCACCTCGTTGACCATCATCGTGGCCTCGCTGATCAGCCTGTTCGTGGTCGACGACCATCCCCGGGCGGCGTTCGCGATCCCGGCCGCCATCCTGCTCACGGTCACCCTGGTGCTGATCGCCCGGGTGCGTGACAACGAGTCGCCGGCCTATCTGGCGGCGGTGGCCGAGGACACCCCGGGCGACGCCGGGTCACCGCTCCGGCGGGTCGTCGTCGAACTGGTCACCAGCCGGGACCGGCGCCGCGTCCTGCTGCTGATCACCGTCTTCCTCTTCGGCGGGGCCTGGTTCGCGTCGAGGTCACTGATGACCCCGTACGGCATGGAGGCCCTTGATCTGACCCGCGGCGAAGCCGGCGGCCTGACCCTGCCCAGTGGTGTCGCCTTCCTGCTCGCCGCCTATCCGGCCGCGCTGGCGGCCGAGCGTTTCGGGCGGTTCCGGGTGATCGCCGCCGGGATGGCCGTCTTCGCCGCCGCACTGGTCGCCGGCGCCGTCACGCAGTCCGCGACCGGCACCGTCGTGGCGCTCTGCGTCGGCGCCGCGGGCGCCTCCTGCTTCTCGATCAACGCGGCCGTCGCGCTCTGGAACCTGGCCCCCTCCAGCCGGATGCTCGGCGCCTACACCGGCCTCTACGCGGTCACCTGGTATCTCGGCGGGTTCGCCGGCCCGGCCCTGATCGGCGGCGCGGTCGACCTGTTCGGCTGGCGCTGGATGCTGCTCGACACCGCCGTGCTGGCCACCCTCGCCGTGCTGGTCGTGCTTCGTCTGTCCCGTCTGCAGAAGGTCCTCGCATGAAGATCCTCATCACCACCGACTACCTCACCCCGGGCGACGAGGTCGACCTCTACCTCACCGGCCGGGGCTTCACCACCAGGCATGACCCGATGCGCGGCACCCGGCGACCGGAAGACCTGATCAGGGCACTGGCCGGCGTCGAGGGTGCGCTGATCGCCAACGAGCCGATGACCGAGCAGGTGCTGGCCGCGTCACCCGGGCTGCGGGCCGTCGTGCGCACCGGAGTCGGCTACGACTCGATCGACGTGGCGGCCGCGACGCGGCTCGGCATCAGCGTCAGCAACCTGCCCGGCATCAACGCCAACGCGGTCGCCGAATACACCATCGGGTTACTGCTGGCCCAGGCCAGGCGTCTGGTCCAGGTGGCGGCCGGGGTCGAGGCCGGAGCATGGCCGAGAGAGCAGGGGTACGAGCTGAGCGGAAAAACCGTGGGTCTGATCGGCCGGGGCCCGGTGGCGCGACGGGTCACGAGGCTCGCCGCCGCGTTCGGGATGACCGTGCTCTGCACCGGCGACCTCCCCGGCGCGGTACACACCGGACTGGACGACCTGCTGGAACGCTCCGACTTCGTGTCGATCCATACCTCGCTCACCGACCGCACCCGGCGCCTGATCGACGCCGCCGCCCTGGCCCGAATGAAGCCGTCCGCCCACCTGATCAACACCGCCCGCGGCGGAATCGTCGACGAACCGGCCCTGGCCGAGGCGGTCCGCACCGGCCGGATCGCGGGCGCCGCCCTGGACGTGGTCGACGTGGAGCCACTGCCCGCCGACAGTGTGCTGCGCGGGGTCGACGGGATCACCGTCTACTCGCACATGGGCGGCCAGACCGCCGAGGCCCGCCGTGACTCGGGCATCGACGGCGCCCGCGAGCTGGTCGCGGCCCTGGCCGGAAAGCCCGCTCACCCGGTCGACGGGCCCCGTCCTTCCATCGCCTCCAGTTAGGAAAGACAATGACCACAACCGATGCGGTACGCATCCTGGTGCCGACCGGAATGCTCGGCGGGGGATTCCCGCCGGAAACCGTCACCCGCGGCTTGGAACTCGGCGCCGACGTGATCGCCGTCGACGGTGGCTCCACCGATTCGGGCCCCTATTACCTCGGCGCGGGAATCGCCAAGACCGCCCGCGCCGCCGTCGCCCGCGACCTGCGGCTGCTGCTGCGAGCCGCCGCCTCGGCCGGGATCCCGCTGATCATCGGATCGTGCGGGACCAGCGGCACCGACTCCGGGGTCGAGTGGGTCGCCGGGATCACCCGGGAGATCCTCGCCGAGGAGGACCTGTCGCTGCGGGTGGCCACCATCTACAGCTCACAGAAGGCCGCCGACCTGGCCGGTCTGCCGATCCGGCCACTGCCGCCGGCCGGGCCGCTCGACGCGGCCACCCTGGAGAGCTGCGAGAACATCGTCGGCATGATGGGCCACGAGCCGATCGTCGCCGCCCTGGCGGCAGGCGCCGACGTGGTGCTCGCCGGCCGCGCCACCGACACCGCGGTGGCCGCCGCCTACCCGCTGATGAAGGGCATGCCGGCCGGGCCGGCGTGGCACGCCGCGAAGATCGTCGAGTGCGGCGGCCAGTGCACCACCAACCCCAGAGCCGGGGGAGTGCTGGCCACGATCGACGCCGACGGGTTCACCATCGAGCCGCTCGACCCGGCGGCCGCCTGCACGCCCACGTCGGTGGCCGCCCACATGCTCTACGAGACGGTCAACCCGTTCACCATGCGCGAGCCGGCCGGGACCATCGAGGTGGGCGACGCCGTCTACACGGCCCTCGACCCCCGCCGGGTCCGGGTCACCGGCTCCCGTTTCGAAGTCGCCGACCAGCACACCATCAAGCTGGAGGGCGCCCGGATCACCGGCTATCAGACCATGTCGTTCACGGCCGTCCGCGACCCGCACATCCTGGGCCAGATCGAGACGTGGGCCGCCCTGCTCCGCAAGATGATCACCGAGTGGGTGTCGAACACGCTGGCCCTCGGCCCCGCCGACTACGACTTCGACATCCGCCTCTACGGATACGACGCGATCCTGGAGAAACTCGACCCGTCACCCGTACCGCCCCGGGAGGTGGGCGTGATGCTGCTGGTGCAGGCGCCGACGCAGGAGACCGCCACGGCCGTCGCCAAGGTCGCCAATCCGCTGATGCTGCACCTGCCCACCCCCGACATGGACTACCTGCCGAGCCTGGCGTTCGCCACCTCACCGGCCGAGACCGAACGCGGCGCCGCCTACGAGTTCGTGCTCAACCACGTGGTCGAGGTCGACTCCCCAACCAGCCTGTTCCGTATCGACCTGGAAGGCCTGCAGTGACCGCACGAGTGATCGCGGACCTGGCACACGAGGTCCGCTCGAAGAACGCCGGACCGTTCTGGGTGACCCTGGAGATCTTCGCCCGCGACGCCGACGGCTACGCGACGGTCGCCGACCCCGGCTTTCTCGACGAGTCGGTGATCGCGTCCCTCTACGGGGTGCCCGACCCGCGCACCATCCAGGTGTTCCGCATCCCGGAACTGAACGTCGTCAAGATCTCGTTCCCGCGCCCGGTGACCCAGGGCAGCCTGCTCGACCGGGATGTCCACGCCGGCCAGCACCACGTACCGCTGGCTCTCATGCCTCTGTCTTCTTCTCGGTCTTCGCCTCGCTGATCAGGGGCAGCGGGTCGAAGGAGTGCTCCCGCCACAGCTCGCGGGAGCGCTCCTCGGGGTATGGCACGACCGCCGACTCGCGATCGAAGACCTGCGTCAGGCGACGCGCCATGTCATAGGCCGGCCAACCCGGATCCCCCTCGGCCGCGAATCGCGTCCAGGCATCTCGCATCACCGCCGACAGCGCGACGGCGTCGGCGGGCGGTGGGTCACCGAGAAGCATGGCCGTCTGGCCGAGGGTCAAATTCCCGAAGACGAGGGGTACGTCCAAGCCGTGGCACGCCCCGAGCAGACCACCCAGTCCCGGGGCGGGCCAGGCGAGCTCGTAGAGGAAGGCCCGTCCACCGCCGTCGACCTGGGCCTCGGCGAGATGGAGAGACGGCATCCGGAACAGCCAGTCCGAGCGGACCAGCTCGTACCACTGCTCCGGTCCGACGTCTCCGTGAGGCCCCGCTCCGAAGATCGCCGATGTCTCCTCGGCCTGGGCGGCCGTCACCCGACCGAGCATCCCGGTCATGAAAGTGAAGAGGCGCTGCTCGTCACGGGTGTGCCCGACCAGCAGATCGACACCGGCACCAGCGCCCTCGGCGAGGGCCCGCCACGGCGTGCTCGGCAGCACGTCACCGTCGACCACCGGCGCGAACAGGATCGAGGCGTGCGCGGCCCGCCCCCACCGATCGCCCCGAGCGGTGATCCCCTCGGCCACCGCGTCACCGGCCGCCGTCAGCAATCCCGGATCCACCACGCCGAGATCCGTGACCGTGGCCCGAAGCCCCAGCTCACCGGCGATGGTGTCGCCGATGTCCCGGGCCAGGGCGGGCGAGAGGAACGGACCCGGCACACTCTGCGCGACGGCCCGCCGGAACAGCCCTTTCGCCCGCGGCATGGCCAGCAGGGCGGCCACCGAGCCACCACCGGCCGATTCACCGAAGACGGTGACCCGCCCCGGATCACCACCGAAGGCGGCGATGTTGTCCCGAACCCACTCCAGCGCCGCGACCTGGTCGAGAAGGCCCCGGTTGGCCGGCGCGCCGCCGATCGCGGCGAACCCCTCCACACCGAGCCGGAAGTCGAACGTCACGATGACGACCCGGCCGTCCCGGGCCAGCCGCCCACCGTCGTACTCGGGTCGGTCCGCCGACCCGAAGACGTACCCGCCGCCGTAGATCCACACCATCACCGGCAGCGCCGCGTCGAGGTCGGGCGACCAGACGTTGATCGTCAGCCAGTCCGCTCCGGCTCGGGTCGTCCGGTCGGACAACCCGCCCTGCGGCGCGGCCGGCCCGAAGGTCAGGGCGTCCCGGACGCCCGTCCACCCCGGCACCGGCCGCGGCGCCGCGAACCGCAGAGGCCCGACCGGCGGCTCGGCGTAGGGGATCCCGCGGAACACCGCGAGACCGCCCTCCCGGCCACCACGCAGGCGACCACCGGCGATCCGAACCTCAGGAGCGGTGTTCCCCGTCATGACCAGGCATCATCACGCCCGGTCGGGCACCGCGCCAACCATTTACCGTCCTACTCGGCGGATGCGCTGGGTGCCGGGCTGACCGCGTCGGCGTCCGGACCGACACATTCCTCGTACGCCTGCTTGTAGCCCTTGTCCGCGGCGACCTCCCCGGTGACCACCTTGTAGGCGGTGTCCTCCCGCGCGTATCCGGCCGGAGCGCCGGTGGCGGCGTCGACCGGCCACAGCTTCGTTCCGTCGGCGCAGTCGATCACACCGATGAACTGAAGCGTGCCGTCCTTGTTGGTGCACCCGGTCTCCGCGTTGAACCCGACAACCGGCTTGTCCGGCACGAACACGTCGCTGCAGGCGCGCGGGGCCCCCGGCGACACGGCGATCGCCTCCGGAGCCGCGGGCGCGGCGGTCTCGGCCGGCGCCGGGCTGGAGCACCCGGAGAGCGCGGCCAGAGCGACAGCACCCAAGACGTGACGAACCTTCATCCATCCACTCCCTTTACACGTGGGGCAAATGGGGCGAACGCTATTGCTCGTCAATCCGGGCGCGTCGGACATTCAGTCCGCAGCCGGTCCTTCCGGGTTAAACCGTTCCCCTGCGGGCCACCGGCCATCCGTCCACAAGGTCCACCCGAACGTCAGTCGTCGTCGGCCATCGCCCGCCCGACAGCCGGCCGACCGCTCTCGGGAAGCACGACGACGTACTCCCAGAAGTCATGCCGCACCCGCGCGATCTCCGCCCGCGCACTGCCGTCCAACGCGGCGGCGACCGCGTCGCGTCCGTCGACGAGCCGCGCGTACCACCCGGCCGCCTCGGCTCCCGGTCCGTTGATCCAGATTTTGACGTCGGCCCCGAGTAGCAGTGCCGCGAGCAGCTCGTCGCGCAGGTAGCCGGGAGCCGCCCCCGACACGAGCCCATGAAGTCGCTCCTGAGCAGACGGCCTGGTGGGCGCTTCGGCGGCGAGTCGCCGGCAGACCGCGCAGGCCCGGTCCCCGCTGGCTTGATCTCCGCCGGCCTGGTTCCTGCCGGCTTGATTTGCGCCGGCCGCGAAGTGGGTCCGGAAGATGTCGACCCGCTGCTCGTCGATGCCACAGAGCGTCCCGCCGCCGTGAAACGCATGCTCGGTGGCGGAACCCCGGATCTCCATCGCCAGCGCAAACCGGGCCGCCTGCCGGGCCGTCGCGAACGACCAGCCCCGCCCGTCCTCTCCCATCACACCGCTCACCCCGGTCAGCGTAGGCCGGGCCCGCACGCCCGCGCCTCTGAGCTGGTCCTTTCGGCTGTCGATCGGCTTGCCGGCGCGGGCTATGGTGCGCTCCGGAATGTTCGAGAGGGATGCCATGCCGTCACACCGATTCCTACCGCTGTGCATCGCGGCGGCCGCGTTGCTCGTCGCCTGCGACTCCGGCGCGTCCGAGACCGTGGACGACCGTTCCGGAGTGACATACACGTGCTGTTCGGCCGAGGACGTGGACCGGCCCTACCGCCCGGGCCAGACCCTGCTCGTGCATTGGACAGCCGAGTCGCCGGCCGCTCCGGTCACCGATTCGCCTCAGGTCGAACTGACCGCACGCCTCACCGGACCGTATGCGACGGTGGACGAGCTGAAGACCGCCATCGGCGAACGCGGAGACGACGCGGGCAAGGTGACCTTCGAGGCCCAGCCGCTCCGCCCGACCGGCACCCCGGGCGAGCAGCCGGTGAGCTCGATCCCGATCAGCTCCGACGCCCGACCCGGCTTCTACAACCTGACCACCGCCGAGAACCAGGCCGGCCGAACCGCCAGTGGCGGCTCCATCATCCGCGTCATCGCGGACGCTTCCCCTCAGTCGTGAGGATGGTTCTCAGGTCTACCCCGCCGCGGCCGCACGACGGCGTGCCGTCTCGATCAATCTGGTGGCGTCGACGCCTTCGGGGACGGTGAGTCGGATCGCGAGGGTCTGATCGATCACCAGGAACCGGCGCTTGCCTCGCTGCGCCGGAAATTCGTGGAGTACCGCGTCTGTCGACAGGGATTTCTCGGTGGCCTTGCAGGCTTTCGCCTGGTCGGCAAGCAGGCGACGGCCGTTGCTGCCGGGTGTGCGGAACAGCAGGACCCGTTCCTCGATGGTGCTTCCGGAGGGGTTCAGGAGGCTGAGGCCGGCGATGTAGTGGACGCCCTCGGTGCGGTAGCCGGGCCATCCTTCGAGGAGCAGGTCGGCGAACAGGTCGCAGTCGTTCGGCCACTCCGGCCCGCTGTCGCAGGTCTCGTCGAGTCGGTACGCGTTCTGTGACCACGCGTCGAGCTCTGGCGCAGCCCAGCCGTCGTCCGTCTCGAGTAGTCGGTGCGGCCGGCTCTCCCGAGCACACGACACTGACGCTGCCGTCCTGGATGCGGCGGTCTGTGGAGCGGAGGCCGTCGTCGGCTGCGGGCCGGCGGTCGGTGTCGTGCCACCGGCATCACAGGCAGCGAGAACGCCCGCCGCCATCACGGCCGCCAGCGTGCGGGTGAAACTTCTCAATCAGACTTCCTTTGACATCGAGAAGGGCAACCGCCGGCCGCAGTATCTTGGGCGATGAATTTCCACGGCCCGGCCTTCGCGCTCTCACCACACAGTACGGTGCCCTTGTCGCCCGAGACTCCATACGGCCGCTGGCCGGTGGTATGCAGGCGGTCAAGGCGCACTCGCTGCTGCGGGCGATTCTGAACACCGCGGTTCGTGAAGACGAGATCTTGAAGCAGAACCCGTGTCGGATCCCCGGCGACGACCAGTACCACACCCCGGAGCGTCCGGTCGCCACCGTCGCCCAGGTGCTCGCGCTCGCCGAGCAGATGCCGCCCCGATACGTGGCGTTGATCACGGTCGCTGCGTTCTCCGGCCTCCGGTGGGCGAGTCGGTAGCGCTTCGGCCGCCGGGATGGTGCGCGTGTCCGGGAAGTCGGCGGCTTTGAAGTCGGGCCCGCAGTTCGGTCCGCCGAAGTCAGCGGCCGAAATCCAGGTCGTCGCTCTCCGGCGGTCGCCAAGAAGGCCCTGACCGGCCATTCGACGGAGTTCACCGACACGCAAGCGTTGAGCTTCACCGGCGACAAGGACATGCCCTTGCGAACCGACAACTCCCGGCGAGCGGTGAAGTAGCCGAAGTTGATGCACCGGACGGGCGAGCATGCGGGCGGCGTTGATCTACCAGCACGCACCAGCGGATCACGAAGGGCACGAGACCGGGGAAGCCGGCGAAGGCCGGGGCAAGCGGGCGAAGCGCAGCAAGCCGACAGACGGCGGGGCCGGCGGTGCCGAGCCGGGCACGCGCCGGCGGGACGGAAGCCCGGACGCCTAACGGCACGCAAGATCATCCGAGCGGGTGAATGACAAAGGCCCAGACCAGCGAAACCATCGCTGACCTGGGCCTTCTCCTTGGAGCGGGCGACGAGAATCGAACTCGCGTAATCAGTTTGGAAGACTGAGGCTCTACCATTGAGCTACGCCCGCGTGACCCCCGAGAACCTCGGGGCTCCTGCACAGCTTACTGAATCATCTACCGTCCGCGCGAACCGGATTCCCCAGCAGGTGACTCCAGCGCACACGCAGGCGAGCGGACCGCATACACTGGCCGACGCCACGGGGTGTGGCGCAGCTTGGTAGCGCACTCGCTTTGGGAGCGAGGGGCCGTGGGTTCAAATCCCGCCACCCCGACTGACTATCAACTATCCGCAGCAACTAGGAGTACGCCTGTGAAGAGCACCGTCGAGACTCTGAGCCCGACTCGGGTGAAGCTCGCTATCGAGGTGCCGTTCGAGGAGCTCAAGCCGAGCCTGCAGAAGGCGTACCGGGAGATCGGCGCGCAGGTTCAGGTGCCGGGCTTCCGCAAGGGCAAGGTTCCGGCGGCCGTGATCGACCAGCGTGTCGGGCGTGGCGCCGTGCTGAACGAGGCCGTCCAGGAGGCGATCCCGCAGCAGATCCTCGCCGCGGTCCAGGAGCACGACGTGAAGACCCTCGGCCGTCCCGAGGTCGAGATCACCGAGTTCGCCGACAACGCGCCGCTGAAGTTCACGGCCGAGGTCGACGTCCGTCCGGAGATCGTCGTCCCGGATCTGGCCGCGATCACCGTCGAGGTTCCGGCCGTCGAGATCGGTGACAGCGAGATCGACGAGCAGATCAACGGCCTGCGTGAGCGCTTCGCGACGCTGAAGACCGTCGAGCGTGCCGCTGCGGAGGGTGACTACGTTCAGCTCGACCTGAACGCCACCGTCGACGGTGAGGACGTTCCGGGCGGCTCGGCCACCAACATCTCCCACGAGGTCGGCAGCAAGCAGCTGCTTCCGGGCCTCGACGAGGTGCTGGTCGGTCTGTCCGCCGACGAGGAGGCCACCTTCACCACCCAGCTCGTGGGCGGCGACTTCGCCGGCCGTGACGCCGAGGTGAAGGTCGTGGTGAAGAGCGTCAAGGACAAGCAGCTCCCCGAGATCGACGACGACTTCGCCCAGCTGGCGAGCGAGTTCGACACCCTCGCCGAGCTCCGTGAGGACCTGCAGACCCGGATCACCAAGGTGAAGAAGGTCGAGCAGATCTACGCGGCCCGTGACGAGGCGCTCAAGCAGCTTGTCGAGGCGGCGCAGATCCCCGCGCCGGAGGGCGTCGTCAAGGACGAGGTCGAGGGCCGCAAGCAGGCCATGACCGACCAGCTGGAGCGGATCGGCGCGACCCTGGCCGACTACCTCGCCTCCGAGGAGAAGACCGAGGAGCAGATCGACCAGGAGCTGACCGAGGCCGCTCAGGAGGGCGTCCGCATCCAGCTCCTGCTCGACACCATCGCCGACGCCGAGGACGTTCAGGTCACCGACGACGAGTTCGGCCACGAGATCGTGCACCGGGCGCAGCGCGCCCAGATGCAGCCCCAGCAGTACTACGACCAGCTGGTGCGCTCGGGTGCCGCGGCCGCCGTCTTCGGCGACGTGCGCCGGGGCAAGGCGCTGGCCTCGGTCATGGAGCAGGTCACGATGAAGGACTCCGAGGGCAACACGCTGTCGCTGGACGACCTCCGCGACGGCGACGACCACGCGGGTCACAACCACTGATCTGAGTCGCTTCAACCCGGCCACCGCGCACCGGTCACGGTGCGCGGTGGCCGGTGTCTTTTCCGGGGGTACGGCCACCCGATGCGCTGTCAGCGAACACCTGCCCGAGCGGGAAGCTGATGCGCATCCGACCAGTTAGGTTGGTCGTACGACGGACAACCTGCCGGCCGGACCCTCGGCCGACACAGCAAGCTGTGAAGGGCTGCCATGACCGATCTCCACATCCCCACCGGGCCCGTGTCGCGGCGCGGCGGCGGTGACACCCTGAGTGGCAACCTCGACGACTCGGTCTTCAACCGCCTGCTGCGCGAGCGGATCATCTTCCTCGGCAGTGAGGTGACCGATGCGAGCGCCAACCGCATCTGCGCGCAGCTGCTGCTGCTCTCCGCCGAGGACCCGGAGGCGGACATCCACCTCTGGATCAACTCGCCGGGCGGCTCTGTCTACTCGGGTATGGCCATCTACGACACGATGCAGTTCATCGACAACGACGTGCAGACCGTCGCGATGGGCATGGCCGCCTCGATGGGGCAGTTCCTGCTCTGCGCCGGGACCCCGGGGAAGCGTTTCGCCCTGCCGCACGCGCGCATCATGATGCACCAGCCGTCCGGTGGCATGGGTGGCACCGCCGCCGACATCGCCATCCAGGCGGAGCAGATGCTCTACACCAAGCGGATGTTCCAGGAGCGGATCGCGTTTCACACGGGTCAGACTCAGGAGCAGATCGCGGCCGACTTCGACCGGGACCGCTGGTTCACGGCCGACGAGGCGAAGGACTATGGCTTCATCGACAAGGTGATCACCGGGGCCACGCAGGTCCCGGACGGTGCCGGAACGCTGAACTGAGGAGCTGAACCATGACCGACCTTTCCATGCCTCCCGGGTTCGCTCCGGTGCACAACCGCTACGTGCTGCCCTCGTTCTCCGAGCGCACCTCGTGGGGCATCAAGGAGTCCAACCCGTACAACAAGATGTTCGAGGACCGGATCATCTTCCTCGGCGTGCAGGTGGACGACGCGTCGGCCAACGACGTGATGGCCCAGCTGCTGACGCTGGAGAGCACCGACCCGGACCGCGACATCCTGATGTACATCAACTCGCCCGGTGGCTCGTTCACCGCGATGACCGCGATCTACGACACCATGCAGTACGTGCGGCCCGACATCAGCACGGTCTGCCTCGGCCAGGCGGCCAGCGCGGCCGCGGTGCTGCTCGCCGGCGGCACTCCCGGTAAGCGGATGGCGCTGCCGCACTCGCGGATCATCATCCACCAGCCGGCCACCGAGGGTGGGTACGGCCAGGGGTCGGACATCGAGATCCAGGCGCGCGAGATCATGCGGATGCGGACCCAGCTCGAGGAGCTGATTTCGCACCACTCCACGAAGCCTGTCGAGCAGGTCCGCAAGGACATCGACCGCGACAAGATCATGACGGCTGACGAAGCCAAGGAGTACGGGCTGGTCGACGTCGTTCTGGCGACTCGTAAGAAGAGCCTCCAGACCGCGAACGTCTGACCCTGGGTGTGCGGTGTCAGGGGCCGGCCGGCTGGCGCTAGACTGGCCGACCCCTGACACGCCCGTTTTGGGGGGTCGGAGAACAGCCCCTTTGCGGGTAACGTCGAGACTGCAGCCTCAGGTAGGCGGGTCGGCGGACGATAGATGGCAACGAGGCAATCAGTCCTCGTACAAGGTCCGGTCGACGGCCGGCCAATGAACGCAGGGAGAACGTAGGTGGCACGGATCGGCGACGGTGGCGACCTACTGAAGTGCTCCTTCTGTGGGAAGTCGCAGAAGCAGGTCAAGAAGCTCATCGCGGGCCCCGGGGTCTACATCTGCGACGAGTGCATCGACCTCTGCAACGAGATCATCGAAGAGGAGCTGGCCGAGACCGGCGAGGTGAAGTGGGAAGAGCTTCCCAAGCCGATGGAGATCTGCCAGTTCCTGGACAACTACGTCGTTGGCCAGGAGCAGGCGAAGAGAGCACTCTCCGTCGCGGTCTACAACCACTACAAGCGGATCCAGGCCGAGTCGAACGGCGCACCCGGTGGGGGCAGCGACGTCGAGGTGGCCAAGTCCAACATCATGCTGATCGGCCCGACCGGCTGCGGTAAGACGCACCTGGCTCAGACGCTGGCCCGCATGCTGAATGTGCCGTTCGCCATCGCGGACGCCACCGCGCTCACCGAGGCCGGCTACGTCGGCGAGGATGTCGAGAACATCCTGCTCAAGCTCATCCAGGCCGCTGACTACGACGTCAAGCGCGCCGAGCAGGGCATCATCTACATCGACGAGGTCGACAAGATCGCCCGCAAGAGCGAAAACCCGTCGATCACCCGGGACGTCTCCGGTGAGGGTGTCCAGCAGGCCCTTCTCAAGATCCTTGAGGGTACGGTGGCGAACGTTCCGCCGCAGGGCGGACGTAAGCACCCGCACCAGGAGTTCATCCAGATCGACACGACGAACGTCCTGTTCATCGTGGGCGGAGCGTTCGCCGGGCTGGATCGGATCATCGAGCAGCGTGTCGGGCAGAGTGGTGTGGGCTTCGGTGCCCGACTCCGGTCGATCTCCGAGCGCAACACCGACGACATCTTCGGCAAGGTCATGCCGGAGGACATGCTCAAGTTCGGTCTGATCCCCGAGTTCATCGGCCGTCTCCCGGTGATCACCACGGTCCGTAATCTCGATCGTGACGCGCTCATCAAGATCCTGACCGAGCCGCGGAACGCCTACGTGAAGCAGTACCAGCGTCTCTTCGAGCTCGACGGCGTGGAGCTGGAGTTCGATGAGGGCGCGCTGGAGGCGATCGCCGACCAGGCCATGCTCCGTGGCACCGGCGCCCGTGGCCTCCGGGCGATCATGGAGGAGGTGCTTCAGAACGTGATGTTCGAGGTGCCCAGCAACCCTGACGCCGCACGTGTCGTGATCACCCGCGAGGTCGTCGTGGAAAACGTGATCCCGACGATCGTCCCGCGCGAGTTCGTCGGCCGCCGCCGTCGTCCAGACCGCGAGGAGAAGTCCGCCTGACCGGCTTCCAGGTCTACGAGGGAAAGCCGGCCTGACCGGCTCTCTGGTTCGTCACGCTGCCGCTGCCCACACTCGGGCGGCGGCAGCGCTGTTTGCACAGTCAGAACCTCGGCCGCCCCTCAGCGCTGTCTCCGCCCCTCGGGACGGCGCTGAGATCCGGCTGTCGGGGTCTTCGGTTGGGTGGTGGCTGGGTTCTCAGGGCTGTTTCCGCTCGTCTGCGACAGCACTGAGAGCAGCTGTCGGGGTCTTCGGTTGGGTGGCGGCTGGGTTCTCAGAGCTGCTTCTGCCCCCTCCGGGACAGCACTGAGAGCCAGCCGGGTCTTTGGTCGGCACGGATTGTGGCGGGTGGCCGTACGCTCGATTCATGCGTGTCGCCGTCTGCCAGCTGAACTCACGGGAAGACCGTGCCCACAATCTCACCGTGGCTCGTGAGTTGCTCGAACGCGCCGCCGCCGGCGGCGCGGAGTTCGCGGTCCTGCCGGAGTATGTCGATTTCCTCGGTCGCTCCACCGACGCCCCGAAACCGGAGCCGGTCGACGGCGAGTTCGCCCGGTTCTTCGCGGCCGCGGCCCGGGAGCTCGGTCTCTGGGTCCACGCCGGTTCGTTCCACGAGACCGGGCCGGATGCCGACCGCACCTACAACACCACCCTGGTCTTCTCGCCCGACGGCGAGAGGGCGGCGACCTACCGCAAGATCCATCTGTACGACGTGGAGATCGCGGGACGGGTCTCGTATCAGGAGTCGCGCACCGTGGCGCCCGGCGAGACCACAGTCGTCGCCGAGGTCGGTGGCGTGCCAACCGGGCTGAGCATCTGTTACGACCTGCGGTTCCCGGAGCTGTACCGGCAGCTCGCGATCGCCGGCGCCCGGATCCTCGTGGTCCCCGCGGCGTTCATGCTGCACACCGGCCGCGACCACTGGGAGGTCCTGCTGCGCGCCCGGGCGATCGAGAACCAGTGCTACGTCCTTGCAGCGGGCCAGATCGGCGACCACGAGCCGGGCCGCACCTGCTTCGGCCGCAGCATGATCGTCGACCCGTGGGGAACAGTGATCGCCCAGGCCGCCGACACCACCGGGGTCACCTTCGCCGATCTGGACCTGGACCGCCTGGAGACGATCCGAACCGAGGTCCCGAGTCTCGCCAACCGCAGGCTGTAGACAGAGTCGAGGGCGCCGAGATCTCAGGTGTATCCGGCGTCACAAACTCCCGACGAGATAGCTGATCGCGGTCAGGGCGACCACCGCCACGCCCGCCAGGAGCAGGGCACCGCCCATCCGCGTGGGGCCGCGCATCAGCAGTCTCCGAGCCGACACCACGACTGTGACCAGCACAAGCAGCCCGATCGCCCACTGCCAGAGCGGGACGAGCAGGCCTAGGACCGCATCGGCCGCCAGAGTGGGAGAAGTGGCCATACCACCACTCTGTCATGGGTTGCCGCCGTCGTGTGTGGCGTCGCGGTGCTCTACAAGCACGTTCGTCGATTTGCGGTAGGCGGCATGGGTGCCGTAACTTTCTCTCTGCCCGCGGGAAACCGGCACGGAGCGCCACGAAAGTGACAATCCGGAAGGCGCCACGGGGGCGGTCGAGAGCGAGTTATGCTCAACCTCGACACCGGGTGGTGCAACAGAAGATCCAAGAAATTGGATTTGCGGTTGCGAAGCCGGCCGGGTAGAGTGGCTAAGCCAGCAGGGAGCCGGGCGGATAGATCGCGAAGCGATCGTAGGCCGGTTCTGCTAAGGCCACTTCCCGCATCGCGGGGAAACACTTGGGCGTTGTCAGCGAGGGTCAACTTCGTGCGGCGAAAACGACCGGGTACATTTGAGCGGTTGCCTCAAGAGCGAGTCCGATTAGGGCTCGGATCTTGATGTGCGGTTGTTCTTTGAGAACTCAACAGGGTGCTTGATAAGCCAGTGCCAATTATGGCAATACCCCGGCTTGTCGTTTAGGCGATAAGTGGGAGATTCCTTTGGCAACATTTTTGTTGCCGGGATGAGTTTTTCAACAGATTTTGTTGGAGAGTTTGATCCTGGCTCAGGACGAACGCTGGCGGCGTGCTTAACACATGCAAGTCGAGCGGAAAGGCCCTTCGGGGTACTCGAGCGGCGAACGGGTGAGTAACACGTGAGTAACCTGCCCTGGACTTTGGGATAACCCTCGGAAACGGGGGCTAATACCGAATACGACACTCTACCGCATGGTGTGGGTGTGGAAAGTTTTTTCGGTCTGGGATGGACTCGCGGCCTATCAGCTTGTTGGTGGGGTAATGGCCTACCAAGGCGACGACGGGTAGCCGGCCTGAGAGGGCGACCGGCCACACTGGGACTGAGACACGGCCCAGACTCCTACGGGAGGCAGCAGTGGGGAATATTGCACAATGGGCGGAAGCCTGATGCAGCGACGCCGCGTGAGGGATGACGGCCTTCGGGTTGTAAACCTCTTTCAGCAGGGACGAAGCGCAAGTGACGGTACCTGCAGAAGAAGCGCCGGCCAACTACGTGCCAGCAGCCGCGGTAAGACGTAGGGCGCGAGCGTTGTCCGGATTTATTGGGCGTAAAGAGCTCGTAGGCGGCTTGTCGCGTCGAATGTGAAATCTCAGGGCTCAACTCTGACATTGCATTCGATACGGGCAGGCTAGAGTTCGGTAGGGGAGACTGGAATTCCTGGTGTAGCGGTGAAATGCGCAGATATCAGGAGGAACACCGGTGGCGAAGGCGGGTCTCTGGGCCGATACTGACGCTGAGGAGCGAAAGCGTGGGGAGCGAACAGGATTAGATACCCTGGTAGTCCACGCTGTAAACGTTGGGCGCTAGGTGTGGGGACCCTCTCCGGGTTTCTGCGCCGCAGCTAACGCATTAAGCGCCCCGCCTGGGGAGTACGGCCGCAAGGCTAAAACTCAAAGGAATTGACGGGGGCCCGCACAAGCGGCGGAGCATGCGGATTAATTCGATGCAACGCGAAGAACCTTACCTGGGTTTGACATGCACGGAAATCTCACAGAGATGTGGGGTCCTTCGGGGTCGTGCACAGGTGGTGCATGGCTGTCGTCAGCTCGTGTCGTGAGATGTTGGGTTAAGTCCCGCAACGAGCGCAACCCTCGTTCGATGTTGCCAGCGCGTCATGGCGGGGACTCATCGAAGACTGCCGGGGTCAACTCGGAGGAAGGTGGGGATGACGTCAAGTCATCATGCCCCTTATGTCCAGGGCTTCACGCATGCTACAATGGCCGGTACAAAGGGCTGCGAGACCGTGAGGTTGAGCGAATCCCAAAAAGCCGGTCTCAGTTCGGATCGGGGTCTGCAACTCGACCCCGTGAAGTCGGAGTCGCTAGTAATCGCAGATCAGCAACGCTGCGGTGAATACGTTCCCGGGCCTTGTACACACCGCCCGTCACGTCACGAAAGTCGGCAACACCCGAAGCCGGTGGCCTAACCCGTAAGGGAGGGAGCCGTCGAAGGTGGGGCTGGCGATTGGGACGAAGTCGTAACAAGGTAGCCGTACCGGAAGGTGCGGCTGGATCACCTCCTTTCTAAGGAGCAACTCTTACCGAAAGGTAAGCAGTAGCCCGCGGTCGACGAATGCTCGACCGGGGTGCTCATAGGCGGAGACACTGGCTAGTTCGGACCGGCAACGGCCGGCTTCTTAGTACAGCCTTCGGGCGTGGAACAGAGCTGGTGCGGCTGGCGAGAGCGTCAAAGAAAAGCACCCTGTTGGGTATCTGAAAGAACAACCCGCGTAGGTCGGCTGAGTGCCGGTGCCCGTGAGGGTGGTTGTTTTTCAATGCCAGGCACAGCCTGGCAGCCCATACCGGCCGCTGTGAGTGGTGCTGGTGAGCTGCTGGATCGGGTTGTGGGTTGGTCGTTGGTTGAGAATTGCACAGTGGACGCGAGCATCTTGTTTTCTGTGGTTAAGTTGTCAAGGGCGAACGGTGGATGCCTTGGCACCAGGAGCCGATGAAGGACGTGGGAGGCCGCGATAGGCCTGGGGGAGCTGCCAACCTAGCTGTGATCCCAGGGTGTCCGAATGGGGAAACCTGGCACGAGTCATGTCGTGTCATCCATGCCTGAATTCATAGGGCATGTGAGGGGAACGCGGGGAAGTGAAACATCTCAGTACCCGTAGGAAGAGAAAACAACCGTGATTCCGTGAGTAGTGGCGAGCGAAAGCGGATGTAGCCTAAACCAGATATGTGTGATAGCTGTCAGGCGTTGCATATCCGGGGTTGTGGGACCTACTTGATTGTTCTGACAGGCAGTCGAAGAGTTACAAAGTCATAGGTTAGTTGAACGGTGTGGGAAAGCCGGCCGTAGAGGGTGAGAGCCCCGTAAGCGAAAATCTATGACCTCTTTGTGGTGTTCCCGAGTAGCAGCGGACTCCTAGAATCTGCTGTGAATCTGCCAGGACCACCTGGTAAGGCTGAATACTTCCTGGTGACCGATAGCGGACTAGTACCGTGAGGGAATGGTGAAAAGTACCCCGGGAGGGGAGTGAAATAGTACCTGAAACCGTTCGCCTACAATCCGTCAGAGCCTTTAGGGGTGATGGCGTGCCTTTTGAAGAATGAGCCTGCGAGTTAGTGGCATGTGGCGAGGTTAACCCGTGTGGGGAAGCCGTAGCGAAAGCGAGTCTGAATAGGGCGTTTTCAGTCGCATGCTCTAGACCCGAAGCGGGGTGATCTAGCCATGGGCAGGTTGAAGCGTGGGTAAGACTGCGTGGAGGACCGAACCCACCAACGTTGAAAAGTTGGGGGATGACCTGTGGTTAGGGGTGAAAGGCCAATCAAACTCCGTGATAGCTGGTTCTCCCCGAAATGCATTTAGGTGCAGCGTCGCGTGTTTCTTGCCGGAGGTAGAGCACTGGATGGTCTAGGGGGCCCACAAGCTTACTGAAATCAGCCAAACTCCGAATGCCGGTAAGTGAGAGCGCGGCAGTGAGACTGCGGGGGATAAGCTTCGTAGTCGAGAGGGAAACAGCCCAGATCGCCAGCTAAGGCCCCTAAGCGTGTGCTAAGTGGAAAAGGATGTGGGATCGCATGGACAACCAGGAGGTTGGCTTAGAAGCAGCCACCCTTTAAAGAGTGCGTAATAGCTCACTGGTCAAGTGGTTCCGCGCCGACAATGTAGCGGGGCTCAAGCACACCGCCGAAGCTGTGGCATTCACACATTAACTCCGCGACGCCCTTGAGGTTGTCGTGCAGGTGTGTGGATGGGTAGGGGAGCGTCGTATGGCGGGTGAAGCGGCGGAGTGATCCAGCCGTGGACGCCATACGAGTGAGAATGCAGGCATGAGTAGCGAATGAAGGGTGAGAACCCCTTCCGCCGGATGACCAAGGGTTCCAGGGCCAGGCTAATCCGCCCTGGGTGAGTCGGGGCCTAAGGCGAGGCCGAGAGGCGTAGTCGATGGATAACGGGTTGATATTCCCGTACCCGCAAAGAAGCGCCCAAGACGAACCCATCTGTACTAACTACGCAAAGCCGGCGAGGACTTCGGTCTGAGTCGGTGGAGTCTAGGACCTTGGGTGGTAGTAGTTTAGCGATGGGGTGACGCAGGAAGGTAGATGATCCCGGCCGGTGGTTGTGCCGGGGTAAGCGTGTAGGCCGTACCGTAGGCAAATCCGCGGTGCATGTAGGCTGAGACGTGATGCCGAGCCGTTCTGGTGAAGTCATTGATCCTATGCTGCCGAGAAAAGCCTCTAGCGATGTTTCGAGCGGCCCGTACCCGAAACCGACACAGGTGGTCAGGTAGAGAATACCGAGGCGACGGGTGAACTGTGGTTAAGGAACTCGGCAAATTGCCCCCGTAACTTAGGGAGAAGGGGGGCCGGACGCGTGAAGCCCCTTGCGGGTGGAGCGTGGTATGGCCGCAGAGAGCAGGGGGAAGCGACTGTTTACTAAAAACACAGGTCCATGCCAAGTCGTAAGACGATGTATATGGACTGACGCCTGCCCGGTGCTGGAACGTTAAGGGGACCTGTTAGCTCTTCGGGGCGAAGCGGAGAACTTAAGCGCCAGTAAACGGCGGTGGTAACTATAACCATCCTAAGGTAGCGAAATTCCTTGTCGGGTAAGTTCCGACCTGCACGAATGGCGTAACGACTTCCCCACTGTCTCAACCACAGGCCCGGCGAAATTGCAGTACGAGTAAAGATGCTCGTTACGCGCGGCAGGACGGAAAGACCCCGGGACCTTTACTATAGCTTGACATTGGTATCCGAATTTAATTGTGTAGGATAGGTGGGAGCCGGTGAAGCTCGGACGCCAGTTCGGGTGGAGGCATTGTTGAAATACCACTCTGTTGGGTTTGGGTATCTAACTTGCGGCCCTGATCGGGTCGAGGGACAGTGTCTGGTGGGTAGTTTAACTGGGGCGGTTGCCTCCTAAAGGGTAACGGAGGCGCCCAAAGGTTCCCTCAGCCTGGTTGGCAATCAGGTGTTGAGTGTAAGTGCACAAGGGAGCTTGACTGTGAGACTGACGGGTCGAGCAGGGACGAAAGTCGGGACTAGTGATCCGGCACTTGCGTGTGGAAGCGGTGTCGCTCAACGGATAAAAGGTACCCCGGGGATAACAGGCTGATCTTCCCCAAGAGTCCATATCGACGGGATGGTTTGGCACCTCGATGTCGGCTCGTCGCATCCTGGGGCTGTAGCAGGTCCCAAGGGTTGGGCTGTTCGCCCATTAAAGCGGTACGCGAGCTGGGTTTAGAACGTCGTGAGACAGTTCGGTCCCTATCCGCCGTGCGCGTTGGATACTTGAGAAGGGCTGTCCCTAGTACGAGAGGACCGGGACGGACGAACCTCTGGTGTGCCAGTTGTTCCGCCAGGAGCATGGCTGGTTGGCTACGTTCGGAAGGGATAACCGCTGAAAGCATCTAAGCGGGAAGCTCGCTTCGAGATGAGGTATCCCACCACCTTGAGTGGGTAAGGCTCCCAATAGACTATTGGGTTGATAGGCCGGAGATGTAAGCACGGTAACGTGTTGAGTTGACCGGTACTAATAGGCCGAGGGCTTAACCACCCTATACATTGCGCTTGCGTCCACTGTGTGATTCACAGCAAACGAACGACCACCCTGCACATGCAGGTTGCTGGTTGTACGTGAAGCTGATGGCTGTTTCGGTGGTCATAGCGGAGGGGAAACGCCCGGTTACATTCCGAACCCGGTAGCTAAGCCCTCCAGCGCCGATGGTACTGCACTCGGGAGGGTGTGGGAGAGTAGGACGCCGCCGGACTCATCGTATGGAAAGGCCCACCCGGAAACGGGTGGGCCTTTCTGTGTTTCCGCGACTGTGTGGAGAAGAGCGGTCGCGGCGCAGCCGGGGGCTGGGTGGTCTGCGGTTGTGGGAGTCGTGGCACGTATCGAATCAGCGGGTTTGAATTGCGCTTCTCAATTCGCGCATCAGGGGGGCCGCTTCGGATTCGCTGCGGCTCGGGAACAGGGCCAGGGCGATGCTTCCGTGGTCGGCCCAGCCGCAGACCGTCATGTCGCCGTCCGTCGACTTCGAGACTCCGCATTTCATGACGCCGCCTAAATCGCCGGCGTCGACCTCTTTCAGGTCGGAGATCGCGCCCTTGTCGTCGCTCACCAGATCGAATGACGTGTCCAGGTCGCTTTCCGGGGACCACAGCAGAGTGGTGCCGCCGAAGAACAGCACCGAGCGTTCGTCGGAGCTGTTGTAGACGGCGCCGACCGCCTTGGTGAGGGCGATCTCGGCGGACAGGGCGCTCTGCAGATAGTCCGCGGTGGAGGTGGCCTGCTCGCTGTCGTCGAGCGTGAGGGCACCGATCTTCGAAGGCGTGGACAGAGTGGTCTGGCGCTGCGAATTGACCTGCCAGCCGAACCATGCGAGCGCCGATGCGCCGGCCAGCGACACCAGCAGCAGACTGGCCAGCACCACGGTGCGAGCGGTGTGCGGCTTCGCCGGACTGTCCGCCTCCTCCTCGTCCTGGCCGGTGAGGCTGAACGCAGTGTCACCGTCGTCGGTTGCGCTGAGTTCGAGCGGAACGTCACCGTCGGTTGCTGACGGTGAGAGAGGAGCCGGGTCACCGTCGGTTGCTGACGGTGCGTGGGGAGCCGGGTCGGGGAAGTCCTCTTCGGGTGATGCGGAAGAGGGTGTCTGCTGGCCGCGATCCGACATCAGGCGAGCCTATCTCGCCGTCGCGAGCCCGGTGGCGCGGTGCGGGCGGCGATTCGTGGCAGGCCGGGCGAAACGACCGGTGGAGCGGGCGGACAGGGGGTGGGCATCGTTCGGAGGAGGTGCGAATTCGTCGCGGTCGGCGGGGCTCCGTAGACTTGTCGGGTGACCGATGCGACCGAAACCCGTACCCCCGACAGCCGGCCCACCGGTGGACTCTCCGCTCAGTACCAGCCGGGCGAGGTAGAGCAGCGGCGGTACGAGCGTTGGGTATCGGAGGGCTACTTCACCGCAGACCCGAAGAGTGACAAGCCGCCCTTCACGATCGTGATCCCGCCACCGAACGTGACCGGGTCCCTGCACGTGGGCCACGCCCTCGACCACACCATCCAGGACACCCTGGTCCGTCTCAAGCGGATGCAGGGCTTCGAGGTGCTGTGGCTGCCCGGCATGGACCACGCCGGCATCGCCACCCAGAACGTGGTGGAGCGGCAGCTCGCCGCCCAGCAGCTGTCCCGGCACGACCTGGGCCGCGAGGCGTTCGTCGAGCGGGTCTGGGAGTGGAAGGCCGAGTCCGGTGGCGCGATCCTGGGCCAGATGAAGCGGCTCGGCGATTCCGTCGACTGGTCCCGTGAGCGGTTCACCATGGACGAGGGCCTGTCCCGGGCCGTGCAGACGATCTTCAAGCGGATGTACGACGACGGGCTGATCTACCGGGCCAACCGGATCATCAACTGGTGCCCGCGCTGTCTGACCGCGCTCAGCGACATCGAGGTGGAGCACAGCGACGATGAGGGCGAGCTGGTCTCGATCCGCTACGGCGAGGGGGAGAACTCGATCGTCGTCGCCACCACGCGGGCCGAGACGATGCTCGGTGACACCGCGGTGGCCGTGCACCCCGACGACGAGCGGTACAAGCACCTGGTCGGCACCGAGGTGGAGCTGCCGCTGACCGGCCGGCGGATCCCGATCGTGGCCGACGAGCACGTCGACCCGTCCTTCGGGACCGGCGCCGTCAAGGTGACACCCGCCCACGACCCCAACGACTTCGAGATCGGCCAGCGGCACAACCTGCCCAGCCCGGCGATCATGGACGAGCGGGCGATCATCACCGTACCCGGGCCGTTCGAAGGTCTCGATCGTTATGAGGCGCGTCCGGCGATCGTCGCCGCGCTGCGGGAGCAGGGTCGGATCGTCGCCGAGAAGCGGCCCTACCTGCACTCGGTGGGGCACTGCTCGCGGTGCAAGACCACGGTCGAGCCGCGGCTGTCGCTGCAGTGGTTCGTCAGCACCGGCCCCCTCGCGAAGGCGGCCGGTGACGCGGTGCGCGACGGCCGGGTCAAGATCGAGCCGGCCGAGCTGTCCAAGCGCTACTTCGCGTGGGTCGACAACATGCATGACTGGTGCATCTCGCGCCAGCTGTGGTGGGGTCACCGGATCCCGGTGTGGTATGGGCCGGAGGGCCAGATCGTCTGCGTCGGGCCGGACGAGCAGCCGCCGTCGGGTGAGGGCTGGACGCAGGACGAGGACGTCCTCGACACCTGGTTCTCGTCGGGCCTGTGGCCGTTCTCCACGCTGGGCTGGCCGGAGCAGACCGCCGACCTGGAGAAGTTCTACCCGACCAGTGTGCTGGTCACCGGCTACGACATCCTGTTCTTCTGGGTCGCCCGGATGATGATGTTCGGGCTGTACGCGATGGACGGCAAGCAGCCGTTCGACGTGGTCAACCTGCACGGCATGGTCCGCGACCAGTTCGGCAAGAAGATGTCGAAGTCGTTCGGCAACGTCGTCGACCCCCTCGACTGGATCGAGCGGTACGGCGCCGACGCCACCCGCTTCACGCTGGCCCGCGGCGCCAACCCCGGCTCTGACGTGCCGATCAGCGAGGAGTGGTGCCAGGGCTCCCGCAACTTCTGCAACAAGCTGTGGAACGCTACCCGGTTCGCCCTGATGAACGGCGCCACCGTCGACGGGCCGCTGCCGGCGCCGTCGGAGCTCTCCGCGATCGACAGGTGGGTTCTCTCCCGCCTGCAGCACGTGACCGCCGAGGTCGACGGCTACTTCGCCGCCTACGAGTACGCGAAGGTCTGTGACGCGCTGTACCACTTCGCGTGGGACGACGTGTGCGACTGGTACCTGGAGCTGAGTAAGCCGGTGCTGGCCTCCGAGACCCCGGAGGCGGCGCGGAGCCGGCGGGTCCTCGGGCACGTGCTCGACCAGCTGCTGCGCCTGCTGCACCCGGTCGTCCCGTTCGTCACCGAGGAGCTCTGGATCGCGCTCACCGGCGGCGAGACGGTGATGACCGCGGCGTGGCCCACCGTCGACCAGGAGCTGATCGACGACGCCGCCGAGGAGGAGCTGGCCGCCCTGCAGAAGGTGGTCACCGAGGTCCGGCGGTTCCGGTCCGACCAGGGTCTCAAGCCGAGCCAGCGGGTCACCGCCGCGCTGACCGGCCTGGGCAACGTCGGCATCGACACGCACGAGCCGCTGATCCGTTCGCTGGCCCGGCTCGACGCCCCGGGCGCCGACTTCGCCACCACCGCGACCCTTGCGGTGACCGGCGGCATCACCGTCGACCTGGACACGCGTGGCGCCATCGACGTGGCCGCCGAGCGGGCCCGTCTGGAGAAGGACCGGGCCGCCGCCGAGAAGGAGGCCACCCAGTGCCGGGCCAAGCTCGGCAACGAGGCGTTCGTCGGCAAGGCACCGGAAGCCGTGGTCGCGAAGATCAAGGACCGGCTGGCCGCCGCCGAAGCCGATCTGGTCCGGATCGCGGCCGCCCTCGAGGCGTTGCCGAGCGCATGAGTACCGAATACGACGAGGTCGAGGCCGCGCTGAACAAGCGCGGCTTCACCCGCATGGTCTTCGACATGCAGAAGATCCGGGATCTGGTGGACGTGCTGGGCAGCCCGCAGCGGGCCTACCCGGCGATCCACCTGACCGGCACCAACGGCAAGACCAGCACGGCCCGGATGATCGACGCGCTGCTGCAGGCACACGGGCTGCACACCGGCCGCTACACCAGCCCGCACCTGGAGTCGGTTCGCGAGCGGATCAGCCTGGACGGTGAGCCGGTGTCCGAGGAGCGGTTCGTCGCCACGTACCACGATGTGGCGCCGGTGGCCGAGCTGATCGATGCGCGCAACACGGAGCCGCTGACCTACTTCGACATGACGACCGCCATGGCGTACGCGGCGTTCGCCGACGCCCCGGTCGACATCGCGGTCGTCGAGGTCGGACTCGGCGGTGAAGAGGACGCCACGAACGTCATCGAAGCCGGAGTCTGCGTGCTCACCCCGATCGGACTCGACCACACCGAGTGGCTGGGCGACACGATCGAGGACATCGCCTGGCACAAGGTCGGCATCATCCACCACGGTGCCACCGTGGTCACCGCGCTGCAGACCGAGGAGGCCATGCGGCCCATCCTGGAACGCTGCGCGGACATGGGGGCCACCCTCGCCCGGGAGGGCAGCGAGTTCGGCGTCATCGAGCGCCACCAGGCGGTCGGCGGTCAGCTGCTCAGCCTCCAGGGGCTCGGCGGGGTGTACCACGAGATCTTCCTGCCGCTCTTCGGAGCGCACCAGGCGCAGAACGCCGCGATGGCGCTCGCCGCGGTCGAGGCGTTCCTCGGTGCCGGGCCGGGCAAGCAGCTCGAAGCCGACCTGGTCCGGGAGGGGTTCGCCCGGGTCGACTCGCCCGGCCGGCTGGAACGCGTCCGCAGCGCGCCGACCATCCTGCTCGACGGCGCGCACAACCCCCACGGCATGGCCGCCACGGTCGCCGCGCTGGAGGAGGAGTTCACCTTCCGGCACCTGGTCGCGGTGCTGTCGGTGCTCGGTGACAAGGACGTGACCGGGCTCCTCGAACTGCTCGAACCCGTCGTCGCCCGGCTCGTGGTCACCCAGAACAGTTCACCGCGCGCCCTGCCCGCGGTGGAACTCGGCCGGCTCGCGATCGAGGTGTTCGGTGAGGACCGGGTCACCGTCGCGTCGGACATGCCCGACGCCATCGAGGAAGCCGTCGTCCAGGCCGAGGAGGACGCGTCAGGCGAGCTCAGCGGCGTCGGTGTGCTCATCACCGGCTCGGTGGTGACCGTCGCCGACGCACGGAAGCTGCTGAAGCGATGACCGGTCCGGAAGACGACGCGACGCCGTCCGAAGGCGTTCCGGTTGCCGCGCCTCGGCCTTCCGGCCTCAAGAATCCGCAGGCGGCGGTACGGGGACTCGGCGCCGGAACATTGGCGCTGGAAGTGATCGTGCTGCTCCTCACGATCGCGCCGCTGGCCGTGATCGCGGGAGACCGCAAAGGGCCGGCGATCATCGCGGTGCTCGTGGCCACGGTGCTGGCGATCGTGCTGGCCGGGTCGATGAAACGGGACTGGGCGTGGACCGGCGGGGCCGTCCTTCAGGGGCTGCTGCTGGCCGGTGGATTCCTGCACTGGACACTCGCGGCGGTCGGGGTGATCTTCGGGCTCACCTGGGCGTACGCCATGCATGTCCGACGAACGATCCTCGGGAAGTGAAAAGGCGGCCGGTTTCCCGGCCGCCTTTTTTCATCGAATCGCCCGCCATTGTGTTATCGCGATGTTGTGGTTGTCCGGGTCGCGGAACGTCGCCGACCACAGTTCCAGCTTGTCGCCGCGATTCACCGGACGCGGGGAGTGGATGAACTTGACACCCTTCTCCCGCAACTCGGAGTGGACCGCCTCGATGTCGCCGACCTCCAGATTGAGGTAGATCAGGCGGCCTGCCTCGGACGTCAGGTTGTGCACGGTCCGCAGTACCAGCCGGGTGTCTCCGGAGGCCAACACCGCACTGCCGTCGCCGTTGTCGATCTCGTGGAAGCCGAGGACGTCCCGGTAGAACTCGGTCGACCGATCCAGGTCGGTGACCAGCACCGTGATGCCGACCCCGTGGATCGAACCGGCAGGCCGCGCGCTCGGGTAACCGGTGATCACGTCACCGGCGTGCTCGTCGGGGCGGCCGTTGAAGTCGCCCCACGGCCCGGACCGCTTCTCGGTGGCCGGTTCCTGCTCCGGTGCCGGTCCGTCGTCCTTCGGTGCCGAGGCGTCGTCCTTTGGTGCCGGGAAGGCGTCTGGGGAGACCGCTGCCCGGCCCACCGCCACCCCGAGGATGCCGTCACGTAGCGCTGACGGGCGTGGCGTCTCCTCGACCGGAGGCGCCACGATGCCGTCCGCGCGGGCGGCGGCCGTCTGTGGGGCGGTCTCCGGAGCCGGTTCCGGGTTCGTGTCGATCGGCAGGTTGTGACCGCGCAACGGGAAGTTGTCGAGCGGGATGTCGATCTGGTCGATACGGGGTCGCGGGTCCGTGGCGCGCGGGGTGGCCGGTGCCGGGGCGCTCGGGAACGGGCGATCCGGCTCGGGTGCGGTCGGCGGCGGCGCGACCGGGGACGGAGTCGAGTTCGCCGAGGCCGGGGTGGGCTCGGGGCGTGGCTGTGCCGGGTAGGGCTGGGTGCGGGCCTGCTCGGCGTCCTCCGTCACGAACTCCTCGGTGTCCTCGCCGGGCTGGGCGAAGAAACGGGTCCGGCTGCCCAGCGGGCGGGTCTCGACGTCCGGCGGGACATTCGAGGCCGGTGCCCGGCGCGGCTCGTCATCGGCGGTCCGGGCCGGTGCGGGCTGCGCCCACGCCGATCCGGTCGGCGTCGGCTCGGGCCTTGCGGTCGGTTGCGGGGTCGGCGGAGCCGGGCGGCTCGGGGCGGCCCAGCGTTCGTCCGCGGAGGCCGGTGAGCGGGGTGCCGGGGCCGGTGAGGGCGGTGGTGCGGGCTGAGCGGTCGGGGTTGACGGGCGGGCCCAGGCATTTTGTTCCCGGGTGGCGGTCGGGCGGGTCGCCCAGGCAGGCGGTGGTGGCGGGGCTTCGGCATGGGTGGGACGCGCCACCGGCGGGGGCGGCGGTGTGGGCGCGTCGGACCGGCGTGCCACGGGAGACGGCGGCGGGGTCAGCCCAGGACCGTAACCGCTGCCCCGTGTCGACCGGCCGGCCGGCGACACCGGATCGATCGGGTCGGTGGTGCGGCCCGCGGAAGAGAGCGGCCCACTGGTACGCCCGGCGGGTGAGATCGGGTCGGTGGGGCGCCCGGCGGGTGAGATCGGGTCGGTGGGGCGGCCGGCGGGGGAGACCGGGGTAGCCGGGCTGGTGGGGCGCGCCTCGGGGTGGCCGGTTGCGCGGCTCGTGGAGGTGACCGGGTCGGCTGGTGCCTCGGCGCGGGCTGCGGTGTCCGGCTGGGCGGGGGCTGCGGTGTCCGGCTGGGCGGGGGCCTCGGCCTGGAGGTCGGGAGCGGGCTCCGAGGTGTCCGCCGCGGGACCGGAGCGGGCCGTGCGGTCGGTGGGCTCCCGGAGGCGGCCGTGAGTGCCCTGCGTGGGGATTCCCGTGGTCGCGGTGGGTGGGCCGTCCAGGTCGATGTCGATGTCGTCGGTGGCCGGGGTCGGGTGGGACTCGGTGGACGTTCGCTGGGCCGGGGGCACCGTGCCGGCCGTCTGGGTGGCGGTGGTCGTGGTTGCGGTCGGGGCGGCTTCGGCCGTACCGAATGGGGAGTCTTTTTCGACTGTCGCGGTGGTTGAGGCGCTTCGCGGGCGTGGGCTGGGGCGGGTGCCCGGCGCGCGGCCGGAGGCCGGGCCGGGCCGGGGGCCGGAAGCCGGTGGGTCGCCCTGGGGCGCGGAGACGAAGGCGGACGCGGGTGACGCCGCGGTCGGGGTCTGCGGGGTAGCCGTATCGAACGAGCCCGCGTCGGAGGAGACCGTGCGTGCGGAGCCGCCCTCAGCGGAGACCGTGCGTGCGGAGCCACCCTCGGGCGAGGCCGGGCGAGCGGAATCCGTGCCGGAGGGCGCCGAGTGGAATGCGGCCGAGGCGGCGCTCGTGGACGCGGGTGCCGGCCCGGACCGACCCAGGCCGGGGTCGGGATCGAGGTCGGGCGCCGGATCCAGATCGGGCTCCGGATCGAGGTCGGGAGTGGGATCCGGATCGGGCGCCGGATCGCGGTCGGGCGCCAGGTCGCGGTCAGGCTCCGGATCGAGGTCGGGCGTGGGATCGCGGTCGGCGGCGGCCGGGCCGGCGTCGGGGGAACGCCAGGGCGGCTCCGGATCGGACCAGTCGGCCTCGTCCTCCGGGTCGGTCGCCGCCCGGAGCGGCTCCTCGGTGGTCTCGGTGGCGTACGCGGCCGTCTCCGGCTGCAGCGGGCGGGCCCGCCGGGGCAGCGGCGACGGCTCCTCGTCGGTGTCGACGACCTGGCCCTCGACGATGGTCCCGGCGGCGGTCTCGCGGACCACCACGGGCGTGCCGGTGCGCCGGGCGTAGGTCGTGGTGCCCCGCGGGCCGGACGACGGCCCGGGCCCGTCCGAGTCGACGTCCCAGTCCTCGTCACGGCCCTGCCACGGCTCGTCGACGGTGCCGAATACCTCGTCGTCGAGGTCGTCGGCGTCGTTACGGCCGGCCGGCTGCGGTGGTGGCGGCGGATCGTCGCCCTCGACCCGGTTGGGGGCGTCACGCCAGCTCACCCGCACCCGACGGGTGTCGTCGACGTCGACGGTGATGGGCACGGTGTCGCCGGGCAGCGGCCATTTCTCGACCGGGATGCGCGGCTCGCGGACCGTGCTCTCGAACGCGCCGAGCCCGGGGGCGACCACGACCAGCTGGATCGTGGCGCGGCCGTAGGCGCCGGCGACCGGGGGTGCCGTGATCGAGCGGACCTCGGCGGAGCCGGCCACGGTGGCGCGCCCGCCCCGACGCGGTGCCGGCATGAAGGCCACCGCTACGGCTATGGCCAGGACCGCCACCCCGAAGAACGCGACCGGTGAACTGGACATGCCGAGACCGAGCGCGATCACGAAGGCCGCAATCGTGCCGATGATCCACGCCACCAGCTTGCGCGCCGGGGCGATGGGTCGGCCGGTCTGGTTTGCCACTGTGGACCTCCCGGTAGTTCCCGTCAGGTTATGACCCGGCGGTGCGTCCGCGAAAGTGCGGCAGTCCGGACATCGCCGCTCGCCTGGTTCCCGGTACCGATAGGCTGAACCCCCGCGTGTCTGCCCTTGTAACGGAGGAACTGCGTGTCCAGCACCACCGAGCGTTCGCTCGTCCTGATCAAGCCGGACGCGGTGCGCCGCGGCCTGCTCGGCGAGATTCTGTCCCGTTTCGAGCGTAAGGGCCTGATCGTCGAGGCGCTGGAGTTGCGCACGATGGACGAGTCGCTGGCCGACGCCCACTATGCCGAGCATGTGGACAAGGCGTTCTACCCGCCGCTCAAGGAGTTCATGACCAGTGGCCCGCTGGCCGCCCTGGTCCTCACCGGTGACTCGGTGATCGAGGTGGTCCGCGCGATGATCGGCGCGACCGACGGCCGCAAGGCGGCCGCCGGCACGATCCGTGGTGACCTGTCTCTCTCCAACCGGGAGAACCTGGTGCACGCCTCCGATTCGCCGGAGAGTGCCGAGCGCGAGCTGGCCCTCTGGTTCCCCAAGCTCTAAAGCGTGTCCAGGCTGGCCCGGCGCCGGGACTCGGCCTCGAAGAACTTGAGCAGCACCGCGGCCACGACCGCGTAGACCGCTCCGACCAGCAGTTCCTGCCCGATCACGGGCGCGGCCGCGTCGAGGCCGCGCCCGGCGGCGAGCATGCGGGCCGCTTCCGCCGCGTGCGTGATCGGCAGGCCCTGCCCGACGGTGACCATCCACGGTGGGAGGTTGCCGGGCGGCACGTTCACCCCGGTGAGCAGCAGGAGGACGGCCACCGCGACGTTCGAGATGACGAAGACGTCGCGGAACCGCAGGCCCAGCGTGCCGAGCGTCAGCCCGAAGAAGCCACAGGCCAGCGAGCCGGCCGCCATCGCCAGCGCGAGACCGGGCAGTGCGGTGGGCGGGATCCGCAGGCCGAGCATCAGTGACGCCACGGTCAGCGTGAAGACCGAGATCAAGAGCCCGTTTCCGGCGTACGGCAGAACGCGTCCCCAGAAGATCGCGGTGCGGCTGCGTGGCGACAGCAGAACGTGGCCCAGCGTGCCGAAGCGGCGTTCGTTGGCGACCGCCATGGTCCCGCCGAACACACAGGCCAGCGAGGCGGTCAGCACCGCGTTGCCGACCAGGAAGAACTGGTCGTCGCCGACCCGCAGCTGCCGGCCCAGGTAGGCGAAGAAGAGCAGCTGGAACAGCGGCCCGACGAAGAGGGTGCCGACGAACAGCGCCGGGCGGGTCCAGTTGAACAGGGCTCGGTAGGCGATCATGCCGCCGACCGTCACCAGACGCAGCCCGCTCATGCCAGGGCCAACGTGGCGGTGGCGCGGGCGCGTCGCTCGACGACCGAGAGGGCGGCCGCGCCGAGAGCCAGGCAGATCCCGCTGATCACCAGGCACATCGCGACCGACGGCCAGACCGGTCCGCCGGTGGTGGCCTCGTGCAGGGCGCGGGCACCCCACGTGGTGGGCAGCACCGCGGCGATCGGGCCGGTCCAGACGGGAAGCACGGTCAGCGGCACGAGCATGCCGGAGACCAGCCACACCGGGTATTCGAGGACGTTGGCGAGCGCGTTGGCGTTGCGCATCAGCACGAACGTGGAGGCCAGCAGCAGCCCGAACATGCCGAGCGCGACGATGCAGACGACCGCGGCGATCGGGAACGCGACCGGGTGCGCGAAGTCGAGCCGGATGCCGAACAGCAGCCGCCCCCAGATCAGGGTGGCCAGCAGCGAGTAGGTGCCGGTGATCCCGGTGGCGATGGTCAGCGGGAGGATCACCACGACCGGCCGCCGCGGCGCCATCATGATCATTTCGAGGGTGCCCTGCCAGCGCTGGTTCTGGATGGCGCCGCCGGAGCCGAAGAGCACCGACGACCACACGCCCATCAGCCCGGCGCCGACCGCGGCCTGCAGCAGCCGGTCCTGCTCGCCGCCGGACCGGAACAGGTAGACCGCGAGTACCGCCTGCACCACCGGTACGACCAGCGAGATCGCGATCTCGAACGGCGACCGGCTGAGGTGCTTGGCGTGCATCAGGGTGCCCATCAGGAGCATCCGCAGGGTCCTCATGACGCGTTCACGATCGTCACGTACGCGTCCTCCAGGGTCGGTTCCCGGCTGTCCACCCGGCCCAGCCGGATCCCGGCCAGCTCGCGCAGCACGTCGCCCTGCACGTCCACGTGTGCGTCCGACTGCACGGTCAGGACCTGGAGCGAACCGCGGGTCTCGACCGCGGTCTCCCGTACGCCCGGTAGGTCCCGCAGCGCGGCCAGCGCGGTGTCCGGCACGCCGTACGCCTCCACCTCGACGACCCGGCGCCCGTCGGCCCGGCTGCGCAGCTCGGTCGGTGTCCCGAGAGCCTGGATCCGGCCGTCGGCGATCACCGCGATCCGGTCGCAGAGCTCGTCCGCCTCGGCCATGTAGTGGGTGGTCAACAACACCGTGGTGCCGGTGGCGGCCAGGTTGGCCACGGTCTGGCGCAGCTCGCGGGCGGCGACCGGGTCGACGCCGATCGACGGCTCGTCGAGGAACAGCACCTCGGGCGAGTGCAGCAGTCCACGGGCGATGTGCAGCCGCTGCCGCATGCCACGCGAGTAGCCCTCCACCCGCTCCTGCTCTCGGCCGGCCAGTCGGACCAGGTCGAGCAGTTCGGCGATGCGCCGCTTCTGGTCGCGGGCGGGCACCCCGTACAACTCGGCGAAGTAACGGAGATTGTCCAGCGCGGAGAGACGGTCGTAGAGGCCGCGGTCACCGCCGAACACGTACCCGATCCGCCGTCGTACCTCCCGGGTCTGTCTTTCCACGTCGAAACCGCAGATCCGGGCCGTTCCGCCGGTCGGGATGAGCAGGGTGTTGAGCATCTTGATGGTGGTGGTCTTGCCGGCGCCGTTCGGTCCGAGCAGGCCGAACAGCTCGCCGCGGCGAACCGTGAAGTCCACGCCGCGGACCGCGTCGACCGTAGTCAGGCGTGGCCGCAGCCAGCCGGTCCGGGACCGGTAGGAGCGGCGCAGACCCTCCGCCTCGATGGCGTAGTCGCTTTCCATGCCCGGAAAACTAGAGAACTCGGCCGATGTCAGGAAACGAATTCGGTGCGGGCCGAATCCTCGCCCAGCAGGTTCACCAGAGCGAGACCGGCCGGTTCCAGGCCGTAGAGGACCCGTCGCCCGGCCCGCCGCCGATGCACCACCCCGGCCGCCTGCAGATGGGCCAGGTGCTCGGAGACGGTGCTCATCGCCAGGCCCAGCACGGCCGCCAGCCCGGTCGTGGTGGCCGGGGTGACCAGGGCGCGCAGCACGGTGGCCCGGCCCCGGCCGATCAGCAGGGCCAGCCGGTCGTCGGGCGCCGGGGCCGGGCTGTCGGCCAGCAACGCCGCGCCCCGGGACTGGTAGGTGACCATCTGTGTGTCGGGATCGTCGGTCGAGCACAGCATCCCGCCGCGCGAGAAGATCAGTGGCACCAGCAGGACCCGGCTGCCGGTCACCGTGAACCCGGCGTCCAGCCGTTTGATCAGGGTGAGCACCGGCCGCTCCCAGATGATCCGCTCGTGCAGCCGGGAGAGCAGTGCGTCCGGCCCGTCGGCGGCCAGCGCCCGGGCCCGGAGCAGCACCTCCTCGTCCAGCGCGGCCCGCATGGCCGGCCAGCGCGGCGCCACCGCCGCGTCCCACCAGGTGGCCAGGCCGTCGGCCAGCCGGTCGAGGGCGGTCTCCGGGTCGTCCCGGAACGGTCGCAGGTGCTCGGGCAGCCGGCCGTCCCGCTGGTGGGTGGCGAGCTGCGCGTCGATCACCTCGACCGGGGTACGGCGCAGCAGCTCCAGTTGCTCCTCGATGGTCGGCGCCGAGGTCAGCGGTATCGGCGCGACGAAGTCGGGCATCCGCCGGGGTAGGTGCAGATAGAGCTGGGCGGGTGCGGGCAGCGGGATGTCGCGGGCCCGCCGCACCCAGTCGGCGAACGGCCACGGCAGCCCGGCCGGATCGCGGGCCACCAGCCAGAGACTGCACACCGTCTCCAGCAGCGGGCTGATCGCGATCCGGGTACGCGACAGCGTCGGGTCGTCCAACTCGATCCGGATCACACCAGGGAGTTTAGGGAACGGCCACCAGAGCGCCATTTTCGATCGATAAGTATCACAGTATGACCTCGATCTCCCGGCGTGATCTGCTGCGGGCCGGCATGGCCGGCGGCGTCGCGGGCCTGGCCCTGGAAGCCCCCGCGTTCTCCGCCGGCGGCACCCGGCCGCGGCTCACCCACGGCGTGCAGAGCGGCGACGCCACCGCGGACTCGGCCGTCGTCTGGAGCCGGGCCGACCGCCCCGGCCGGCTCTGGGTGCAGACCAGCCGGCGGCCCGACTTCCGCGGCTCGCGGGTGCTGCGCGGCCCGGTCGTCACTCCGGCCACCGACTTCACCGGCAAGGTCCGGTTGCGCAACCTGCCCGCCGGCGAACGGATCTTCTACCGGGTCCGGGTGGAGAGCCTGGACCGGCCCGGACTGTTCGGCGCCCCGATCAGCGGCGAGCTGACCACCGCGCCGGACCGTCGCCGCGACATCCGGTTCCTGTGGACCGGTGACGTCGCCGGGCAGGGCTGGGGCATCGACCCCGCCTTCGGCGGGATGCGGATCTTCGAGTCGATGCGGCTGCGGCAGCCCGACTTCCTGCTGCACAGCGGGGACACGGTGTACGCCGACGGCCCGCTCACCGAGACCGTGGCCCTCCCGGACGGCCGGGTGTGGCGCAACGTGCTCACCGACGCGAAGCTGAAGGTCGCCGAGACCCTCGACGAGTTCCGCGGCCAGTACGCCTACAACCTGTTGGACGAGCACTACCGCCGGTTCGCCGCGGAGGTACCGCAGATCAACCAGTGGGACGACCACGAGGTCACCAACAACTGGTACCCGGGCGAGATCCTGACCGACGTCCGCTACACCAAGAAGCGGGTGGACGTCCTCGCGGCCCGGGCCCGGCAGGCCTACCTCGAATGGCTTCCGCTCGGCGCCGTCGCCGCGCCCATCCACCGGCGGATCCCGTACGGCCCGCTGCTCGACGTGTTCGTGCTGGACATGCGTACCGTCAAGGACCCCAACGACGGCAACACGTACGCCGACCCGTCCCGTGGCCTGCTCGGCCGGGAGCAGCGTGAATGGCTGATCGAGGGCCTGCGCCGCAGCCGGGCCGTCTGGAAGGTGATCGCCGCCGACCTGCCGCTCGGCCTGGTCGTGCCGGACGGCGCGACCGCACAGGAGGGCGTGGCCCAGGGCGACCCGGGCGCGCCGAAGGGCCGTGAGCTGGAGTTCGCCGAGGTGCTGCGGGCCGCGCACCGGCACCGGGTGAGCAACATCGTCTTCCTCACCGCCGACGTGCACTACACCGCCGCGCACCACTACGACCCGGCGCGGGCGGCGGTGCCGGACTTCACCCCGTTCTGGGAGTTCGTCTCCGGGCCCGCGCACGCCGGCGCCTTCGGGCCGAACGTCCTGGACGCCACGTTCGGGCCGGAGGCCGTCTTCATCAACGCCCCGCCGGTCGCGAACACCTCGCCGGCCCTGGGCTTCCAGCATTTCGGTGAGGTGGAGATCGACGGCGGGTCCGGTGACCTGACCGTTCACCTGCGCGATCGGGACGGTACGGCGCTCTGGTCGAGGACGCTGCACCCCGAGCGGTAATGCGGATGAGGGAATCCGAGGGTGGCCGGTATCGTTGTCCGCACGCAGGCTTTGAACCGGCCATCACCGGGGAGCCTCCGGAAGAACGGGTCGCCGCACCGAGGCAGCCCCAGTAGAACCGGGCGGACACCGGACCGCGCAGGCAATCCGGCGAATGAGCGGGCGGGGTCAACCCGTCAAGCGAGGTGGTACCGCGGGCTCACTACGAGCTCGTCCTCGCAGTCACGTCATGTGAACTGCTTGAGGGGAACACCAGAATGGCCTACCCGAAACACACCGACGCCACGGGCGTTCCGGCGAGCCCGGATCTGCCCGCGGTCGAGCGTGCCGTCCTCGACCACTGGGCCGAGGACAAGACGTTCGAGGCGTCCGTCAACCGCAATCCGGCCGGCGAGAACGGCTCCAACGAGTACGTCTTCTACGACGGCCCGCCGTTCGCCAACGGCCTGCCGCACTACGGGCACCTCTTCACCGGGTACGTGAAGGACCTGGTCCCGCGCTACCAGACGATGCGAGGTAGGCACGTCGAGCGCCGGTTCGGCTGGGACACCCACGGCATGCCCGCCGAGGTGGAGACCGAGAAGCAGCTCGGCATCACCAGCAAGGCGCAGATCGTCGACCTGGGCATCGAGAAGTTCAACGAGGCCTGCCGGGCGTCGGTGCTGGCCTACACCAAGGACTGGGAGAAGTACGTCACCCGGCAGGCCCGGTGGGTGGACTTCGAGAACGACTACAAGACCCTCGACCCGGCGTACATGGAATCGGTCATGTGGGCCTTCCGGACCCTGCACGACAAGGGCCTGGTGTACGAGGGTTTCCGGGTTCTGGCGTACTGCTGGCGCTGTGAGACCCCGCTGTCGAACACCGAGACCCGGATGGACGACGTCTACCGGGACCGGACCGACCCGGCCCTGACGGTTCGCTTCCGTCTGGACACCGGCGAGGACATCGCGGTCTGGACCACGACGCCCTGGACGCTGCCGTCGAACCTGGCGCTCGCGGTCGGCCCGGACATCGACTACGCGGTTCTGGCCGATGAGAGCGGGCAGAAACTCATCGTCGGTGCGGGCCGGGTCGGCGCCTATGCGAAGGAACTGGAGGGCTACCAGCAGGTCGGCGTGGTCAAGGGCGCGGACCTGGTCGGCCGCCGGTACACGCCGCTGTTCGACTTCCTCGTGGAGCCTGCCGGGGAGAACGCCTTCCAGGTTCTCGGCGCCGACTTCGTCACGACCGAGGACGGTACGGGTGTCGTCCACATGGCCCCGGCCTTCGGTGAGGACGACCAGAACGCCTGCAACGCGGCCGGGATCCCGACCGTGGTGACCGTCGACGAGCACACCCGTTTCACCTCGCTGGTCCCGGACTTCCAGGGCCTGCAGGTCTTCGACGCGAACAAGCCGGTGATCGCCGTGCTGAAGGAACGTGGCGTGGTGCTGCGCCACGACGCGTACGTCCACTCGTACCCGCACTGCTGGCGCTGCGACACCCCGCTCGTCTACAAGGCGGTGTCGTCCTGGTTCGTCGCGGTGACGAAGTTCCGGGACCGGATGGTCGAGCTCAACCAGCAGATCAACTGGACCCCGAACCACATCAAGGACGGCTCGTTCGGCAAGTGGCTGGCCAACGCCCGTGACTGGTCGATCTCCCGGAACCGGTTCTGGGGCTCGCCGATCCCGGTGTGGAAGTCGGACGACCCGCAGTACCCGCGCGTCGACGTCTACGGTTCCTACGAGGAGTTGGAGCGCGACTTCGGGGTCAAGGTCACCGACCTGCACCGGCCGTACGTGGACGAGCTGACCCGGCCCAACCCGGACGACCCGACCGGGCAGTCGACGATGCGCCGTGTCCCCGAGGTACTGGACTGCTGGTTCGAGTCCGGGTCGATGCCGTTCGCCCAGGTGCACTACCCGTTCGAGAACAAGGACTGGTTCGAGCACCACTACCCGGGCGACTTCATCGTCGAGTACATCGGGCAGACCCGCGGCTGGTTCTACACCATGCACGTGCTGGCCACGGCGCTGTTCGACCGGCCCGCGTTCCGTAACTGCCTGAGCCACGGCATCCTGCTGGGCGAGGACGGGCGCAAGATGTCCAAGTCGCTGCGGAACTACCCGGACGTGTACCGGGTGTTCGACACGTACGGCTCGGACGCCATGCGCTGGATGCTGATGTCGTCGCCGGTGCTCCGGGGTGGGGACATGCCGGTCACCGAGCCGGCCATCCGTGACTCGGTGCGCCAGGTCCTGCTGCCGCTCTGGAACGTCTGGTACTTCTTCAGCCTGTACGCGAACGCCTCAGGCCACGAAGCCCGCCTGCGCACCGACTCCCAGCACCTGCTCGACCGGTACATCCTCGCCAAGACCGGCGAGCTGGTCAGCGACGTGCAACGGCAGATGGACGACTACGACATCTCGGGTGCGGCGGCGAGCGTCCGCAGCTACCTCGACGCACTGACCAACTGGTACGTGCGCCGCTCGCGGGACCGGTTCTGGGAGGGCGACGAGGACGCGTTCGACACCCTCGCCACCGTGCTGGAGACGGTCACCCGGGTGGTGGCGCCGCTCGCGCCGCTGACCACCGAGGAGATCTGGCGTGGCCTGACCGGCGGCCGTTCGGTGCACCTGACCGACTGGCCCTCGGCGGACGCGTTCCCGGCCGACCACGAGCTGGTCGCCTCGATGGACGCGATCCGGGACGTCGCCTCGGCCGCCCTGTCGCTGCGCAAGGCGAAGGGTCTGCGGGTCCGGCTGCCGCTGGCGTCGCTCACCGTGGCGACGGCTGACGGAAGTCGGCTGACCGGACTCGGTGACCTGGTCAAGGACGAGGTGAACGTCAAGGACGTGGTCTTCACCGACGACGTCGCAGCGTACTGCCAGCAGGTCCTGACCGTCGTGCCGCGGGCCCTCGGCCCCCGGGTCGGCAAGCAGGTCCAGCAGGTGATCAAGGCGGTCAAGTCCGGTGAGTGGGAGCTCGTCGACGGTGCCCCGGTCGCGGCCGGCGTCACTCTGGCCGAAGGGGAGTACGAGCTGAAGCTGGTCGCCGCCGACGTGGAGAACTCCGCGCCGCTGCCGGCCGGTGGTGGTGTCGTGGTCCTCGACACCGTCGTCACCGCCGAACTGGCCACCGAGGGCCTGGCCCGCGACGTGATCCGCGTCGTGCAGCAGGCCCGCCGGGACGCCGACCTGGACGTCAGTGACCGCATCACGCTCGTGCTGTCGGCGTCGCCGGCGGTCCGGGCCGCGGTCGAGACGTTCCGGGACTTCGTCGCCGGTGAGACGCTCGCCACTGCGCTCGAGTTCGCCGAGCTGACCGACGGCTTCGCCGGTGAGGTGGGCGACGGCGAGCAGGTCGTGGTGACGGTCACCGCCGTCTGATTCAGCCGATTGGCCCGGATGTTCGCCTTCAAGTGGGCGGGCGTCCGGGCTCGGCCAAGATCACTAGGTACTTCCCGGCGACTGTCAGCTAACCTCACAGCACCACACACCCCCCATGCGTCCCGGAGGACGGAAGTGCCCCTGCTCTACTCGATCGCCAAAGCCACGGTCGGCACGGCCCTGAACCTCGGCTGGCGCCCGCACGTCGAGGGCATCGAGCACATCCCGCACACCGGCGGCGCGATCTTCGCGGGCAATCACCTCTCCGTCGCCGACGAACTCCTCCTGGGCACCGTGGTCCCTCGTCACCTGGCCTTCTGGGCCAAGTCCGACTACTTCACCGGCACCGGCGTCAAGGGGTTCCTGAACCGCAAGCTGATGGAGGGCCTGGGCGCCATCCGGGTCGAGCGCGAGGGCGGCCGGGCCGCACTGACCGCTTTCGACGCGGCCATCCCGGCGCTGCAGGGCGGTGACCTGATCGCCGTCTACCCGGAGGGCACCCGCTCGCCGGACGGCCGCCTCTACCGCGGCCGCACCGGCGTCGCCCGCCTGGCCGTCGCCGCCGGCGTCCCGATCATCCCGGTCGGCGTGGCCGGCACCGACAAGGTCCAGCCGATCGGCCGCCTGGTGCCCAAGCTGGAACGCGGTGTGATCTCGGTCAAGTTCGGCAAGCCCATCGAGACGATCGGCCGCTCCGACGACCGTTCGGCCCTGCGCGAGCTCACCGACTACGTGATGACCGAGATCCAGAAACTGACCGGCCAGGAATACATCCCGCGCTACGCCCCGAAACGCGACGAGTCAGAATAATCTCGTACGGCTACCCGCCCCGCCTCGTGCCGACCCGCGAGGCGGGCGACACGCACGGCCCCAGCGCGCCTTTCGGGCTGAGGCGTCCGGCCGGCCCGCGACGCCCGACGACGGGCGCGGTCGAAGAGGCGGTGCGGTCGTCTGCGGTCGGTCCGTAACGCCCGACGACGGCGCAGGCGAAGAGGCGGTGCGGTCGGTCCGCGGCGCTCGATGACGGCCGACGGACGCATCAGCCCGGCGGTCGCGCTGTCGGCCGGGACGGTCCGCCCGCGTCGCGGATCGGCACGAGGCGGTGCGCCTGGCCGTACCGCATCGGGGTTGTCCTTGACGGTGACCGGTCAGGCCGGGCTCAGCACCGCCTTTCGGAGGCGGGCCACCAGGTCGGCGCTGTCGGTCAGGGACCGGCGGGTCAGCAGGACCGTGGCCAGGCTGCCGTGATCGGCCCAGGTGCAGGCCACCACCGAGGTGTCGTCGAGGCGGCCGGTTCCGCAGCGCTGGTGTGCGCCGAACTCGCCGAGGTCGAAGGATTCGATGTTCTTCAGGCTCAGGGAGTCGGCCAGACGGCTGAGCTGGGCTTCCACGTCGGTGTCCGGGGTCAGGCGGAGGCCCGTCACGCCGAAGACGGTGACCCGTTTGCCGCGCGGGTCGGTGTAGATGCCGGCGAACGTGCTGCCGTCGGCACCCTGCAACTCGTCGGCCAGGCGTTGCGCGGCGCGGCGGCCGGCCGCGTTGTCGCGCAGGCTGAGGTCGGAGAACGAATCCGGCAGAGCGGCGGTCACCGGGTACTGGCGCAGGCCGGGCACATACCAGTAGGCGCCGGCCAGGGCCAGGACCACCACCAGGAACAGGCCGAGCCGGCGGAACCGTCGGCGGCGGCGAGGCCTCGGCGGGGTCCACGGTGTGGCGACCGGGGCCGGGGTGCGCGGCTGAACCGGGATCCGCGGCGGGCCGGACGGCTTCGGCCGACGGCTGAGCAGCCGCAACCGGCCGGGACCGCCGGCGGCCTGCCGGCCTTTCGCGGCGGCCTGCCGGCTCAGGGACCGGAGGCGGTCGGGGGCGTCGGCGGCGACCTGCTGGCCCTTCGCTGTCGCCTGCTGTCCCAGGGAACGCAGCCGGTCCGGGGTGGCGGCCGCGGCCTGCTGACTCCTCGCGGCGGCGCGGCGGCCCCAGGCGCGGATCTTCGGCGGGATCAACGGAGGCAGTCCGGTGCCGCCGGCCGGTGGGGGATAGGTGCCGGGCGCCGGAAGGGATGACGGCGTGATGCCTGGCGTTTTCGCCCGGTCTTCCCGCGCCACCGGGGTCTCCAGCCGGGTCGGGTTCACCGTCGGCGCCGGATTTTCGCGCGGTGCCGGCGTCTCACGCGGCGCCGGATTCTCGCGCGGTGCCGGTGTCTCCCGTGGCGCCGGTTGTTCGATCCGGGTCGGGGGCAGCGGTGCCGCCGGGGTGGTGTACGCGTCCGGCCAGACCGGAGTGTCCTGATCGGCCCATGGGTCGACGGCCGGGATCGTGGTGCGGTCGTCGTCCGGGTCGACCGGCTCGTCGCCGTTGATCCGGTCCACCATGCGGGACCACAGGGATCGGCGTGGAGCCGTCTCGGGAACCGGCGCCGCGCCGCTCCACCAGCCGGGCACATCAGCGGTGGCCTGTTCGCCGGATCCGGCGAACCGGGTGGGGTCGGGCATTCCGGCGGCCGGGGTGGTGTCACCCGGCTGCTGGTCGGCCATGGATTCGATCTCCTCCCGCGCGCCTGAAGGCAGCACTCCCATCCCAGGTTAGGCGCGGTGTGCCAGTGGGACGCGAGGTCGGGATCCGGACTCCGGACATGAATGGCGGACAACGAGGGCGATGTGCGAAACGCTCCGGAGTCGTATGGTTACCCGGACTTGGCTTCGACCCGGCGCAACGGGCCGGATAGTGCCCGGGGTCACTCGGGCACGCGACACCTCATTCGCTGCGGGAGGGAGGGGCGCGCCGGTCTCCAGCGGTGCGCCGGAATCGCATGGGTACGACG
The DNA here is from genome assembly GCF_033097365.1 of Actinoplanes sichuanensis. Lineage (NCBI taxonomy): Bacteria > Bacillati > Actinomycetota > Actinomycetes > Micromonosporales > Micromonosporaceae > Actinoplanes > Actinoplanes sichuanensis. The sequence continues at coordinate 8,235,179 of NZ_AP028461.1, read as the reverse complement.
GAGAGAAACGCGGTAACGATCACGGGCGCCGAGTCCGGCCGGCCGATGCTGTTCGCTCACGGGTACGGCTGCGACCAGAACATGTGGCGGTTCGTCACCCCGGCGTTCGAGGACACCCACCGGATCGTCCTGTTCGATCACGTCGGCAACGGGCGGTCGGACCTGTCGGCCTACCGGGACGAACGACACGGCTCCCTGGCCGGGTACGCCGAGGACGTCCTGGACATCGTCCGGGAGCACGACCTGCACGACGTCATCCTCGTCGGCCACTCGGTGAGCTCGATGATCGGCGTGCTGGCCGCGAACCGGGAGCCGGAGCGGTTCGCCGGGATCGTGATGGTCGGCCCGTCCCCGCGGTACATCGACGACGAGACGGCCGGCTATGTCGGCGGCTTCACCCGGGCCGACATCGACGGGCTGCTGGAGTCGCTGGACAGCAACTACCTGGGCTGGTCGAGTGCGATGGCCCCGGTCATCATGGGCAACCCGGAGCGTCCCGAGTTGGGCGAGGAGCTGACCAACAGCTTCTGCGCGACCGACCCGGAGATCGCCAAGAAGTTCGCCCGCGTCACGTTCCTCTCCGACAACCGGGCCGACCTGCCGAACCTGCGGGTCCCGTCGCTGATCCTGCAGTGCTCCGACGACGTCATCGCGCCCACCGTGGTCGGCGAGTACGTCCACCAGAACACACCGGACAGCAAGTTCGTGGCGCTCAACGCGACAGGTCACTGTCCGAATCTGAGCGCGCCGGAGGAAACGGTTGACGCCATCAAGTCCTGGTTGTAGACAGCGGGCATGATCGGCGGAGCATTGGCGTGAGCGAATCTGGCGGGCCGGACGTGACACAGGAGTTGCGACTGCCCTGGGACGACGATCCCGAGGACCTGTACGAACATGCGCCGTGTGGTTACCTGACGACGCTTCCGGACGGCACCATCGTCCGGGTCAACGAGACGTTCCTGACGTGGACCGGGTATGCCCGGGCCGACCTGGTCGGTCACAAACGGTTCCGTGACCTGCTGACTCCGGGTGACCAGATCTACCACGAGACCCATTACGCGCCGTTGCTGGCGATGCAGGGCGAGGTGCACGAGATCGCCCTGGAGGTGGTCGGTGTCGACAAGCGCCGGCTGCCCACCCTGGTCAACTCGGTGCTGGAGCGGGGCCCGACCGGGTCACCCCGGATCATCCGCACGATGGTCTTCAACGCCACCGAGCGGCGCAGCTACGAGCGGGAGCTGCTGGCCGCCCGCCGGGCCGCCGAGGCGTCCGAGCAGCGGGTCCAGGTTCTCCAGCAGATAGTGGCCGACCTGGCGGCGGCCCCTACCGAGGCCGAGGTCGCGGAGGCGGTGGTCCGTGCTCCGGAGCCCGCCTTCCAAGCCACCAGCACCAGCATCTACCTGCTCGACGCGGAACGGGACCAGCTGGTCGCGGTGGCCTCGACCGACCCGACCACCGGCAACTGGGACGACATGCCCCGCTCGTCGACCCGGGCGGTGGCCGAGGTGGCCCGGCGCGGTGACCTGCACGTGATCGGCACCCTGGCCGAGGCCGAGGCACACTTCCCGGACCTGGCCGAGTCGATGCGCAAGTCCGGCCGGGGCACCGTGGTGCTGCTGCCGCTGACCACCGGGCCGGCCGAGGAGCACGGCGGCCCGGCGGTGCTCGGGGTGCTGGCGTTCAGTTTCCGTGACGAGCGTGTGCTCACCGACGGTGAGCTGCGGGTCATCCGGTTGCTCGGCCAGCAGGCCGGTCAGGCGTTGGACCGGGCCCGCCTCTACGACGACGCCCGCCACCGCGAGGAGCGGGCCTCGTTCCTGGCCCGGACCACCCGCGCGCTCGACGAGGAGCACCGCCTGCTCCAGCGGGCCCGCCGGCTGGTCGAGCGGGTGGTGCCGGAGATCGCCGACTGGGCGCTGGTACGGCTCCAGGTGGGCCCGGCCGGCCTGGTCGAGCACCACGGCGGCCCGGCGCCCGACCCGGCCCGGATCGAGGCCCGGACGGCCGAGGCGATCGAGACCGCGGCGCCCGTCTTCGCCACCGACGGTGACGGCCTGGGCTGTACGGTGCTGCCGCTGATCGTCCGCGGCCGGGTGCTCGGCACACTGGCGCTGCGGATGGCGCCCGACCGTCGCGGTGCCGAGGCCGAGCGGTTGTTCCTGATCGACCTGGCCGACCGGGCCGCTCTCGCCTGTGAGAACGCGCGCCTCTACGAGCAGGAGCGGGCCATCGCCCGGACCCTACAACGGAGCCTGCTCGCCGCCGACGTGCCGGGCACCGACCCGAGGTTCGTGGTGGAGACCCACTACCAGGCCGCGGCGCAGGACATGGAGGTCGGCGGCGACTGGTACGACGCCTTCCTGATCACCGCGAACAAGCTGGCAGTGGTGGTCGGCGACGTGGTCGGCCGGGGCATCGAGGCGGCCACCACGATGGGTCAGCTGCGCAGCGCGATCCGGGCGCTGGCCTCGGCCGAGAACGGGCCCGCCCGGCTGCTGGAGGGCCTGGACCGGTTCTGTGACCGGGTCGACTCGGCCCGGATGGCCACCCTGGTCTACGCCGAGGTGGATCTGCTCAGCAGCGAGATCGCGTTCGCCTGCGCCGGGCATCTGCCGCCGCTGTTGCACGAGCCGGCCGGCTCGCCGGAGTACCTGTTGCAGGCCCGGTCGGCACCGCTCGGCTCGCGGGCCGGTGACGTCCGCCGGGTCGAGCACCGGATGCGTCTGGCCGCCGGGAGCCGCCTGCTGCTCTACACCGACGGCCTGATCGAGCGCCGCGGCCGGGGCATCGACCGTGGCTTCGAGATCCTGGCCCGGGAGTACGCCCGGGTGCGCGACGCCCCGCTCAAGGGCCTGACCGCCGGGCTGGCCGACACGCTCGTCGGCCGGGACCACTCCGACGACGTCTGCCTGCTCTGCCTGACGCTCGGCACCGAGGAGCGGCTGGAACGCTCGATCGGCGCCGACCCGTTGCAGATAGCGCTGCTCCGCGCCGACATGCGCGGCTGGTTGGCCGGGCACGGTGTCGACCCGGACTGCCTGAACGCGGTGCTGCTGGCCTGCTCCGAGGCGGTGGCCAACTCGATCGAGCACGGCTACCAGGACGACCCGTTCGGTGTGGTCGACGTGGCCGCCACGATCAGCCCCGGCACGGTGGAGGTCCGGGTCGGCGATCGGGGCCGCTGGCGTGGCCCGGGCAACGACGAGGCCCGTGGGCGCGGGCTGCAACTGATCTACGAGTCGATGGACGAGGTGGCCTTCGACCGGGCCGGGGAGGGTACGACGGTGATCATGCGCCGGCATCGGGGTGAGGCATGACCGACCAGTGGGTGAGTTTCTCCCGTCGTGGGGTGGCCGATCTAGTCCACCTGAAGGGTGAGATCGACCTGGCCAACGCCAACGACATCGGCCGGGTCATCGTGGCCCGGACCACCTCGGCCAGCGCCGTGCTGATCGACCTGACCGCCGTCTCGTTCCTGGACAGCGCCGGAGTACGGCTGCTCGACTTCATCGTCGGGGACCTGGACGACCGGGGCAAACCGATCCGTCTGGTCGTCGGCGAGCGTGGGGCCGCACGGATGACGTTGCAGCTCTGCGCGTTCCGGGCCGACCTGCTCGCCACCGACCTGGACCGGGCCGCGACGGAACTGGGCGGGTAGTCCGCGTACCCTGGACACCCATGAGCGTGAGTTCCGTCTTCCCGCAGCTGGAGCAGCTGCTGCCCCGGGTCAGCAAACCGATCCAGTATGTGGGCGGCGAGCTCGGTGCCGTCGTCAAGGACTGGGAGGCGACCACCGTCCGGTGGGCTCTGATGTATCCGGACGCCTACGAGGTCGGCCTGCCCAACCAGGGCGTGCAGATCCTCTACGAGGTGCTCAACGAGCAGGAGGACGTGCTCGCCGAGCGCACCTATTCGGTGTGGCCGGACCTCGAGGCGCTCATGAAGGAGAACGGCGTCCCCCAGTTCACCGTCGACGCGCACCGGCCGGTGAAGGCGTTCGACGTGTTCGGATTGTCGTTCGCCACCGAGCTGGGCTACACCAACATGCTCAGCGCGCTCGACCTGGCCGGCATCCCGCTGGACAGCGCCGACCGTGACGAGTCCCACCCGATCGTCCTGGCCGGTGGGCACGCCAGCTTCAACCCGGAGCCGATCGCCGACTTCATCGACGCCGCCGTGCTCGGTGACGGCGAGGAGGCGGTCCTGGAGATCACCGGGATCATCCGGGAGTGGAAGGCGGAGGGCCGCCCCGGCGGGCGTGACGAGCTGTTGCTGCGCCTGGCCCGGACCGAGAGCATCTACGTGCCCCGGTTCTACGACGTCGACTACCTGCCCGACGGCCGCATCCAGCGTGTCGTGCCGAACCGGCCGGACGTGCCGTTCCGGGTGGCCAAGCGGACCACGATGGATCTGGACGCGTGGCCGTACCCGAAGAAGCCGCTCGTCCCGCTGGCCGAGACGGTGCACGAGCGCTATGCGGTGGAGATCTTCCGCGGCTGCACCCGGGGCTGCCGGTTCTGCCAGGCCGGCATGATCACCCGCCCGGTGCGGGAGCGGTCGATCACCACGGTCGGCCAGATGGTCAAGGAGGGCCTGGAGTTCTCCGGCTACAGCGAGGTCGGCCTGCTCTCGCTGTCCAGCGCCGACCACTCGGAGATCGGTGACATGTGCTCCGGCCTGGCCGAGCAGTATGCGGACACCAACGTCTCGCTGTCGCTGCCGTCCACCCGGGTCGACGCGTTCAACATCGATCTGGCCCAGGAGCTGTCCCGCAACGGGCGGCGCACCGGTCTCACCTTCGCGCCGGAGGGCGGCTCGGAGCGGATCCGCAAGGTCATCAACAAGATGGTGACCAAGGAGGATCTGATCCGGACGGTCGTCACCGCGTACTCGAACGGCTGGCGGCAGGTCAAGCTGTACTTCATGTGCGGCCTGCCCAGCGAGACCGATGAGGACGTGCTGGAGATCGCCGAGATGGCGCACGAGGTGATCCGGGCCGGTCGGGAGGCCGCCGGCACCAAGGACATCCGCTGCACGGTGTCGATCGGCGGGTTCGTGCCCAAGCCGCACACCCCGTTCCAGTGGGCGCCGATGGACCGGCCGGAGACCATCGACGGCCGGCTCAAGATGCTCAAGAACGCGATCAACAGCGACCGTTCGCTCGGCCGGGCGATCGGTTTCCGCTACCACGACGGCGAGCCCTCACTGATCGAGGGCCTGCTGTCCCGCGGTGACCGCCGGGTCGGCCAGGTCATCCGCCGGGTCTGGGAGAAGGGCGGCCGCTTCGACGGCTGGTCCGAGCACTTCTCGTACGCGCGGTGGGTCGAGGCCGCCGACGAGGTGCTGCCCGGCTTCGGGGTGGACCTGGACTGGTTCACCACCCGCGAGCGCGAGGAGTTGGAGGTCCTGCCCTGGGACCACCTGGACTCCGGCCTCGACAAGGACTGGCTCTGGCAGGACTGGCAGGACTCGAAGAGCGAGTACGAGCAGGACGACTGCCGCTGGACCCCGTGCTTCGACTGCGGCGTCTGCCCGTCGATGGACACCGAGATCCAGATCGGCCCGACCGGCAAGAAGCTGCTGCCCCTGACACCCGTGAACAATCTGCGGGTTCCCGCTTAGGAGATAGACGATTCCCCCGAAGAACCAGCCCGTCGGCGGCCAGGCCCCGGTCGTCCAGCGGATCCGCCTCCGGTACGCGAAGCGTGGCCCACTGCGTTTCACCTCGCACCGTGACTTCGCTCGCGCCTTCGAGCGGGCGCTGCGCCGTGCGAACGTGCCGATCGCCTTCTCGCAGGGCTTCACCCCACACCCCAAGATCTCGTACGCCAGCGCCGCCCCGACCGGCGTCGGCAGCGAGGCGGAGTACCTGGAGATCGGCCTGCAGGCACCGGTCGACCCGGCGGAGCTGCGCGTCGCCCTGGACGCCGCGCTATCCCCGGGCCTGGACGTGCTGGAGGCGGTGATCGCCGGCCCGGGCAGCCTGGCCGACCGGATCGACGCCTCCCACTGGCGGCTGGAGCTGCCGGGCGTCGGGACCGCCGAGGCGGAGAAGGCCGTGGAGGCGTTCCTGGGCTCCTCGGAAGTCCTGGTCGAGCGCATGACCAAACAGGGCCGCCGCAGTTTCGACGCGCGGGCGGCCGTCTCGCGGTGTGAGGTCGCCGGTGAGCCGGACCTACCTTCCGAGGCCGTTGCGGTACCGTGTGCGATAATCGACCTTGTCGTACGGCAGGTGACTCCCGCCGTGCGGCCCGATGACGTCCTCTCCGGCCTGCGCGTGGTGGCCGGCCTGGAGCCGCCGGTGCCCCCACGGGTGACCCGGCTGGCCCAGGGCACACTCACCGCGCAGGGGGAGATCGCTGATCCGTTGGACGCGGATCGCGTGGACGTCGGCATCGGAGAACGCTAGCCGGGAGGTCGGTCGGCGTTCGCCGAGCTTGTTTCAACGTGGCGAGAGGCGGCAACACCCGGCGCCGGACAACGGACCGGTGGTCTTCGGCTGATGCCAGGTTGAGACAAGTTCACTGGCAGACTTCGGCAAGCCCGACTTGTGAAGGCCGGGCCCGAAAAACTTTGCAGCGACCCTGCGTGGCAGCGCTCACCCGCGCCCGGGGTCGCCGAGAACTGGAGAGCGCCCCATGCTCGATAACGAGCCCCCAGTCAACCTGGGTGATCAGGGCGGCGAACCGGGTGGAGCGACAGCTCCCACCGGTGATACCGCCGCAAGCACGACCCCGGCCCGCCGGACGCGCGCCCCGCGCCGCAAAGCAACCGCGCCGCCCCCGGAGATCCCGGGGACCGACGGCGCCGCCGAGCCCGGTGCCGCGAGCGAGGCGAAAGCCGCCGGCGACGAGCCGGTCGCGCCGGTGAAGAAGGCCACCAGGGCCCGCCGTAAGAAGGTCGAGCCGGTCCCCGAGACGCCGACCGCTGAGACGCCGGTCACCGAGACGCCGGTCACCGAGACGCCGGTCACCGAGACGCCGGCGGATGAGAGCGCCGCCGCTGAGTCACCGGCTGGTCCCGCCGTCGAGTCAACGGCCGGTCCCGTCGCCGAGATCGCCGAGGCGCCCGTCGCGCCGGTGAAGAAGGCCACCAGGGCCCGCCGTAAGAAGGTCGAGCCGGTCGCCGAACAGCCCGCGCTCATCGAGGACCCGACCCCCGCCGACGTCCCGGCCGAGGTGGCGGTCATCGCGTCCGCCGACGAGGAGCTCACCGAGGACGAGGCCGCCCTCATCGAGGACGCCGCCGTGGAGGCCGCCTCCGCGGCCCGCGCCGCCGGTGTCCCGATGGTCGGCATCCTCCCGCTCGACGACGACTTCGTGGAGGAGCAGCCGGCCGAGCCCACCCGTGGCCGCCGCGCCGCCCTGCCGCCCGCGGTGCTGTTCATGCCGCCGGAGGCCACCCAGGCCGAGCCGGTCGCTCCGGCGACCCGTCGTCGCCGCCCGGCCGCCGCCGTGCCGGAGGTCACCGTCGAGCCGGTGGCCGCCGAGGTGACCGCCGAGCCCGAGACCATCGCGGAGGAGCCCGCCGAGGGCGCCCGCCGCAGCCGTCGCCGTCGCCGGGGCGCGGCCGAGGAGCCCGCCGAGGTCGCGGTCGCCGAGGCCGAGCCCGCCGTGGACGAGGCCGACGAGAGCGCCGACGACATCGAGGACGGCGACGAGGGCGACGACGACGAGGACGGCGGCCTGGGCCGTCGCCGCCGTCGGCGGGGCCGTCGTGGCCGGGGCCGGGGCAAGGGCCCGTCCGACGACGCCGAGGACGGTGACGCCGACGCCGAGTCGGACGCGGAGGAGGGCGCCGAGGCGTCCGCCGACGAGGGTGAGGACGAGGAGGAGCCGGAGGACGGCGAGAGCGAGGGCGACGGGGTCACCCGCCGTCGGCGTCGCCGCCGCCGTAAGGGCTCCGGTGACGCCGAGACCGGTGGCATCGAGGACGGCGTGCACACCGTCGTCCGGGTTCGTGAGCCCCGCCGTACCTCCGACGAGGTGCAGGGCGTCTCCGGCTCGACCCGGCTGGAGGCCAAGCGCCAGCGCCGCCGGGACGGCCGTGAGCAGCGTCGCACCCGCCCGCCGATCCTGAGTGAGTCGGAGTTCCTGGCCCGTCGCGAGGCGGTCGACCGGGTCATGGTGGTCCGGCAGAAGCAGGACCGTACCCAGATCGCGGTCCTGGAAGACGGGATCCTGGTCGAGCACTACGTGGCCCGGGCGACGTCCGGCACCATGGTCGGCAACGTGTACCTGGGCAAGGTGCAGAACGTGCTGCCGAGCATGGAGGCCGCGTTCGTCGACGTCGGCCGTGGCCGTAACGCCGTGCTCTACGCCGGTGAGGTCAACTGGGACGCCACCGGTCTGGAGGGGCGCGCCCGCTCGATCGAGCAGGCGCTGCGCTCCGGCGACTCGGTGCTGGTGCAGGTCACCAAGGACCCGATCGGTCACAAGGGCGCCCGGCTGACCAGCCACATCGCGCTCTCCGGCCGGCACCTGGTCTACGTGCCGAACGGCAACGCCTCGGGCATCAGCCGCAAGCTGCCGGACAACGAGCGCAAGCGGCTGCGCGACATTCTGAAGAAGCTGGTGCCGGACGGCGCCGGGGTGATCGTCCGGACCGCGGCCGAGGGCGCGAGCGAGGACGAGCTGGCCCGGGACGTCAAGCGGCTGCAGGCGCAGTGGGAGGACATCCAGGCCCGGGCCACCGAGGGCAACGCCCCGCGGGCGCTCTCCGAGGAGCCCGACCTGGTGATCCGGGTGGTCCGGGACCTCTTCAACGAGGACTTCCGCGAGCTGGTGGTGCAGGGCGAGCAGGCGTACGCCGAGGTCGAGAACTACCTCGACTCGGTCTCCCCGGACCTGGTGGAGCGACTGCGGCGGCACACCGGCATGGCCGACGTCTTCGCCGAGTGGCGCATCGACGAGCAGATCATGAAGGGCCTGGACCGCAAGGTGTTCCTGCCGTCCGGTGGTCACCTGGTGATCGACCGGACCGAGGCGATGACCGTCGTCGACGTCAACACCGGTAAGTACACCGGCGCCGGCGGCAACCTGGAGGAGACGGTCACCCGCAACAACCTGGAGGCGGCCGAGGAGATCGTGCGCCAGCTGCGGCTGCGTGACCTCGGCGGCATCGTGGTGATCGACTTCATCGACATGGTGCTGGAGAGCAACCGGGAGCTGGTGCTGCGCCGGCTCACCGAGTGCCTGGGCCGGGACCGGACCAAGCACCAGGTCACCGAGATCACCTCGCTGGGCCTGGTGCAGATGACCCGGAAGCGGATCGGCGCGGGGCTGCTCGAGGCGTTCAGCGAGACGTGTGACCACTGCAAGGGTCGCGGTGTGGTGATCCACCCGGAGCCGGTGCCGGAGAAGCGGTCGAACGGCGGTGGTTCCACCGGTGGCGGCGCGAGCACCCAGGTGAAGACGGTCGCCGCGGCGCCGGCCCGCACCGAGGCGCCGGTGCAGCAGCAGCCCGCGACCCGCCAGCGGCGGCGTCGGGGCGGCGACAGCACTCCGGTGGAGCAGCCGGTCGAGGCCGTGGAGACGGTCCCCGAGGTGACCGAGGTCGTGGCGCCGGTCGTGGAGCCGGCCGTGGCGCCGGTTGTCGAACCGGTCATCGAGCCGGAGCCGGGCCCGGCCGCGGAGGTGGCCGAGGTGCCGCCCGCCCCGGTCGCCGGGTCGGGCATCGTCCGGCGGGCGCCGAAGCCGGCGCTGACCACCTCGGACGATGGCGACGACTACGACATCAGCGGGTACGACCTGTCCCGCTACGACGTTCCCGCCGAGCAGAACGGCACGCACGGGGAGTCCGCGGAGGAGCCGCTGCGGCTCGTCGGTGCGGACGACCCGGATGCGGCGGAAGACGACGAGGACGAGGACGACGACGTGGTGGGCGCCGGTACAGGCACTCGCCGCCGGTCGCGTCGCGGTGGCGCGAGGCGGCGTACGCGTCCCTGACCTGTGTGAACCCGGCCCGGCAGTTACTTGTAAAGAAAGTTAACTGCCGGGCCGGGTTTTCCGTTACCCTCGGCGGATCGATCCCTGTCCCCCGAGGAGACCGAGTTCCATGCGCATCCCTGCCCTCGTCCCGACCCTCGCCGCCGTGGCGATCTCCGCGGTCCTGCTGACCGGCTGCTCCGGAAGCGACGAGCCGCCCGCCCCCGCCACGCCTGACGGCAGCGCGCCCGCGGCTCAGCAGACCGAGAAGCCGACCGATGCCGCGCTCTCCGAGGACACCGAGGCGATCTGCGCTCAGGCGAGCCGGACCAGCAACGAGTTCGGCAAGACCTTCGCCGAGGACTACCAGTTGCTCGTCCGGGCCGCCGCCGAGGGTGCGGAAGCGAAGGCCAAGGCGCAGGAGAAGGTCACACGTGACCTGCAGAACTTCTCCTTCGCCCTGCTGGACATGTCCAAGCTGGCCGCCGACCCGGCGGTGAAGAAGGCGCTGAGCTCGATGGGGGCTCAGGTCACGGCGCTCAAGGGCGACGTCACCAAGGTCGACGAGAAGAAGCTGGCCGAGCTGCACGCCGTGCTGGACAAGGCCTGCGGTCGAGGGTGACAGCCCGGTTTGGGTCTCGGCCCTGCGATGAAGTAGTCTTTCCGACGGCGCCTTTTCGGCGCTAGCTCCGTGCGCGCTCCATGATCGCATCAACTGGGTCACTTGAGCGCTTGCCGGAATCTCAGCACCATCCGCCAGCAGTCATGTGGCTGCGTAAGTCTCAGGGAGTCCGCGTCCCATGTACGCGATCGTCAAGACCGGCGGCAAGCAGTACAAGGTTGCCGAGGGCGACGTGATCGAGGTCGAGAAGCTCGCGGGTCAGCCCGGCGACGCCCTGACCCTCGCCGCGGTCCTCCTCGTCGACGGTGACAACCTGGTGACCGAAGCGGCCAAGCTTGCCAACGTTACGGTGTCCGGCGAGATCGCCGAGCACACCAAGGGTCCGAAGATCCGGATCCACAAGTTCAAGAACAAGACCGGCTACCACAAGCGCCAGGGGCACCGCCAGCCGCTGACCCGCGTCAAGGTGACCGGCATCAAGACCGGGAAGTAGGCGCGCCATGGCTCATAAAAAGGGTGCATCCAGCTCGCGTAACGGCCGTGAGTCCGCCGCCCAGCGACTTGGTGTCAAGCGGTTCGGTGGCCAGCTGGTCAACGCTGGCGAGATCCTGATCCGCCAGCGGGGCACGAAGTTCCACCCCGGCGACCTGGTGGGCCGTGGCGGCGACGACACGCTGTTCGCGCTCGCCGCCGGCAACGTCCAGTTCGGCACCGCGCGCGGTCGCAAGACCGTCAGCATCGTGCCGGTCGCGGAGTAGTTTTTCTCTACAGCGGGCCGTGGACCCTCGGGTCCGCGGCCCGCTGTTGTTTTCTGCGGTGCTTCCAAGCGCCGTGCATCGATCTGGAAAACGGAGTCGCAAGTGACCACGTTCGTCGACCGGGTAGTGCTGCACCTGCAGGCGGGTGACGGCGGCCACGGCTGTGCCTCCGTGCACCGGGAGAAGTTCAAGCCGCTCGGCGGACCGGACGGCGGCAACGGCGGGCACGGCGGCAGTATCACCCTGGTGGTGGACCCGCAGCAGCACACCCTGCTGGACTTCCACTTCCATCCGCACATCAAGGCCAACAACGGTGGTGGCGGCGCCGGCTCGAACCGGGACGGCGCGACCGGCCGTGACCTGATCCTCAAGGTGCCGGACGGCACGGTCGTGCAGACCGAGGACGGCGAGGTGCTGGCCGACATGGTCGGCGCCGGCACCGAGTTCACCGTGGCCCGGGGCGGTCGCGGTGGCCGGGGTAACGCGTCGCTGGCCAACGCCCGGCGCAAGGTGCCCGGCTTCGCCGAGCTGGGTGAGCCCGGTGACCAGCTGGACGTGGTGCTGGAGCTGAAGAGTGTCGCCGACGTCGGTCTGGTCGGCTTCCCGTCGGCGGGCAAGTCGTCGCTGATCGCGGTGATGTCCGCGGCCAAGCCGAAGATCGCCGACTACCCGTTCACCACCCTGGTGCCGAACCTGGGTGTGGTGCAGGCCGGCGAGCACACCTACACCATCGCCGACGTGCCGGGCCTGATCCCCGGCGCGGCCACCGGCAAGGGCCTGGGCATGCAGTTCCTGCGGCACATCGAGCGGACCTCGGTGCTGGTGCACGTGCTGGATGCGGCGGCGCCGGAGATCGAGCGTGACCCACTGGCCGACCTGGACGCGATCGAGGCCGAGCTGTCCGCGTACGGCGGGCTGGAGGACCGGCCCCGGATCGTGGTGCTGAACAAGATCGACATCCCGGACGGTCGCGACCTGGCCGAGATGGTCCGCCCCGACCTGGAGGCCCGTGGCTACCAGGTGTTCGAGGTCAGCGCGATGACCCGGGAGGGCCTGCGCGAGTTCGGCTTCGCCCTGGCCAAGCTGGTCGCCGAGTACCGCGCCGCCAAGCCGGTCGAGGAGGCCACCCGGATCGTGATCCGCCCGCGCGCGGTCGACGACACCGGCTTCACGATCGAGCAGGACGAGGACGGCGTCTTCGTGATCCGCGGCACCCAGGTGGAGCGCTGGATCAAGCAGACCAACTTCGACAACGACGAGGCGGTCGGTTACCTCGGTGACCGTCTGGAGCGGCTCGGCGTCGAGGCGGAGCTCTCCAAGAGGGGCGCGCAGGCGGGCGACCCGGTGCGGATCGGCACCCGGGAGTTCGACTGGCACCCGAACGCCGGCGAGTACGTCTCCGGCCCGCGCGGCACCGACTCCCGTCTGGAGGAGCTGGACACCAGGCCGTCGGCGGCGCAGCGACTCGCGGCCCGCAAGGCGCGTCGTGTCCGCAACGAGGACGAGATGGTGCACATGGCGGCCGACGGCACGGTCAGCACCATCACCAACTCGAAGCTCCCCGTGCTGGTGAGTGACGAGGATGACAGCGAGGGCGACACCGACGAATAGGCATCCGGCCAGATCAGCGCAACCCGCCGGAAACGGTCGTCACCTAGAGTCACCTCTGTGTTGATCGAAATCCGTCCCTCGCTGGACCCGGAACTCGCCGCCCTCATCACTGCTCAGCAGCGGGAACTGGTCGAGTCCGGGGTCCTGGCGGGCCGGATATTCGAACCGGACGATGACGTCGAGTATCTGGTCGGTGTCGTGAACGGCCGGGGTGTCGCGTGTGCGGCCTGGCAGGCGCACGGGCCGGGCGCCGCCGAACTACGGCGGATGTACGTGCGCCCGGCCTTCCGCGGTCGCGGCCTGGCCCGCCAGATGATCGTGGCGATCGAGGAGGAGGCGCTCGCCGCCGACCGGCCCCTGCTCCGGGTGGAGTTGGAGTCCGGGCTGGCCGCGGCGATCGCCCTCTATCAGTCGTCCGGGTACCGGCAGGTCACGCCGATCGCGCCGGGCCGGGTGCGGTTCGAGAAGCGGCTGCCCGCGTTAGTCCAGTAGGCCCAGGGCGGTACGCGTACGGCGTACCGTCTCGGAGGCTCTCGGCCGGACCCGCTCGGCGCCCTCGGCAAGGATCTTCCGGACATGCCCGGGGTCGTCGGCGAGCTCGGCGTGCCGCGCCCGGATGGGCGCCAATAGCGCCTCCACCGCGTCGGTGACCTCGCGTTTCAGCTTGCCGTAGGAGTGCTGGTCGGTCGGCGGTCGACCGGTGCAGGCGGCCAGGACGTCGATCAGATTGGTGACGCCCGGCTGGTTCTCCGGGTCGCGGCGGACCGCGCCGATCTCGTCGGTGACCGCCCGCGCGATCGTCCGGCGCACCACCTCCGGCGGGTCGAGTAGCGCGATCCGCCCGGTTCCGGTGCTCTTGCCCATCTTGGTGGTCGGGTCGGCGAGATCCATCACCCGGGCGGCGGCCTCCGGACGCACCCCCTCGGGCACCGTGAAGGTCGGCCCGTAGCGGCTGTTGAACCTGGTCGCGAGGGTACGGGCGAGCTCCAGGTGCTGGTTCTGATCGTCGCCGACCGGCACCTGCAGCGTGTCGTGCAGGAGGATGTCGGCGGCCATCAGCACCGGATAGGTGAGCAGGCTCAACCGGACGTGACCGCCGCCGGCCGACTTCTCCTTGAACTGGATCATGCGGGCCGCCTCGCCGAACCCGGTCACGCATTCCAGCAGGTAGTGCAGTTCGGTGTGCTCCGGCACGTGCGACTGCACGACGATCGGGGTGCGTTCCGGATCCACTCCGGCGGCCAGCATCACCGTCGCCTGTTCGAGCGTGAGGGCCCGTACCCGCTGGGGGTCGTGCTCGATGGTCATCGCATGCAGATCCGCGATGAGCGCGATGGAATCGGTGTGTCCCTGCACCGCGAGCAGCGGGCGCAGAGCGCCCAGCAGATTTCCGAGATGCAGATGGCCGGTGGGCTTGAAGCCGGTCAGGCGGCGGGTCGCTGTCATGTCGATCTCCTTGGAGGGGGTACGGGTGACCGCCCGCCGGGAGACCAGGATCACGAAAACGGCCGCCCGGTGAGGGCGGCCGCGGAATGATGAACGCGCGTGTGGGTGAGCCGCCCCGTCAGGGCAGCCACCACTCGCTACGAGAGACGCGCATGAGGTCAGACTAGCCTGCCCGTCGAGCGGGCCGCCCACCTGTAACGGCATGATTGTCGTCATGCCGACCCTGACCCGTGCCGAGGCGGTCGAACGAGCATCACTCGTCGACGTCGAGGAATACCATGTCGACCTGGACCTGACCGGTTCCGGTGACACCTTCCGATCCCGTGTCACAGTGCGTTTCCACGCCCGGGCCGGCGCCGCGACCTTCCTGGAGTTCGAGCCGGTCGAGGTCGCCTCGATGACGCTGAACGGCGTTCCCGTCGACCCGGCCGCCGTCACCGGCGACCGACTCGAGCTGACCGGCCTCGCCGAGGCGAACACGCTGGTCGTCGACGCTCTGATGCGGTATTCGAACGACGGCGAGGGCCTGCATCGCTACACCGATCCGGGTGACGGCAACACGTACCTCTACCAGCACCTGTTCATCAACAACGCCGGGCGGGTGCTGCCCAGCTTCGACCAGCCCGACCTGAAAGCGGTCTTCCGGGTCAGCGTCACCGCACCCGCGGAGTGGCTGGTCGCCACCAACGGCGAGCTCGTCTCCCGGGACGGCGGCCGGTGGGAGTTCGCGCCCACGAAGCGCATCTCCACCTACCTGGCCTCGCTGATCGCCGGGCCGTATCACGCGGTCACGAGCGAGCACGACGGCATTCCGCTGGCCGTCTACGCCCGGGCCGCGCTCGCCGCCCACCTGGACGAGCAGGCGCCGGAGATCTTCGAGCTGACCCGACAGTCGCTGGACCGGTTCCACGAGATGTTCCGGATCCGCTACCCGTTCGGGCACTACCAGCAGGCGTTCGCGCCCGAGTTCAACTTCGGCGCCATGGAGTACCCGGGCATCGTCGTCTTCCGGGACGAGCTGATCCCGCGGTCGGCGGTCACCGACGCCGACCGGGAGCGCCGGGCCAACATCATCGCCCACGAGATGGCCCACATGTGGTTCGGTGACCTGGTCACCATGGCCTGGTGGGACGACCTGTGGCTGAACGAGTCGTTCGCCGAGTACCTGGGCTCCCGGGTCACCGCCGAGGCAACCCGCTTCGCCGACGCGTGGACCACGTTCGCGATGCAGCGCAAGGCCTGGGGTCTGCGCGCCGACCAGCGGCCCTCCACCCATCCGGTCGCCCCGGCCAAGGTCGACGACACCGAGCAGGCGCTGCTCAACTTCGACGGCATCTCGTACGCCAAGGGCGCGGCGGTCCTCAAGCAGCTGGTCGCGTGGCTCGGCGACGAGGCGTTCCTGAGCGGACTGAACGCCCACTTCGAGGCGCACGCCTACGGCAACGCCACCCTGGCCGACCTGCTCGGCGCCCTGTCCGAGTCGAGCGGCCGCGACCTGTCCGGCTGGGCCGACGTGTGGCTGCGGCACGCCCAGGTCAACACACTCCGTGCCGAGATCACCCGGGACGGCGCGGACTACGCCGAGGTGGCCGTGGTGCAGACCGCCCCGGACGGGCACCCCACGCTGCGGCCGCACCGGATCGGTGTGGGCCTCTACGACCGGGCGCCGGACGGTGACGTGGTGCTGCGGGAACACCTCGACGTGGAGGTGGACGCGTCCGGGCGTACCGTGCTGGCCGCCCTCGCCGGGAAACGCGCCGCCGACCTGCTGCTGCTCAACGACGGCGATCTGACGTACGCCAAGATCCGCCTCGACGACGACTCGGCCGCCGCCGTACCGCTGCTGCTGCCCCGCCTGGGCGACCCGCTGGCCCGCGCGGTGGTCTGGGCCGCCACGCTGGACGCCGTGGTCGACGGCGAGCGCCCGGTCGCCGAGCTGGTCACCCTGGTCCTGGCCGCGCTGCCGATGGAGACCGAGGTGGTGGTGGTCGAGGACGTGCTGCGGGCCACCCGCGGGCTGGTCGACAGATACGCCGGCCCGGCGACCCGTCCGGCCGGGCTGGAGCTGCTCGCCCAGGCCGCCGACCGGCTGCTCGCGGTGACCGGCCCCGGCGACTCCCGGCAGCTCGCCGCCGCCCGCGGGCTGATCGGTACCACTGTCGACACCGCCCGGCTACGCGACTGGCTGGCCGGCGAGAACGTGCCGGAGGGCCTGGCCGTCGACGCCGACCTGCGTTGGCTGATCCTCTACCGGCTGTCCGTGCTGGGTGCGGTGGGCGCCGCCGAGATCGACGCCGAACTGGACTCCGATCGCAGCGCCTCCGGCGAGCAGTGGGCCGCCACGTGCCGGGCCGCCCGCCCGGACGCCGAGGCCAAGGAGGCCGCCTGGGCCGCGATCGTCGGCGATGCCAAGCTGTCCAACCGGCTGGCCGAGCGGACCGCGGCCGGTTTCTGGCAGCCCGAGCAGCTGGACCTGCTGGAGCCGTACGTGAAGCGCTACTTCGCCGACATGCCGGAGATGATGCGGATCCGGGGTGGGATGAGCGCCGAGCACATCGCGACGATGGCCTACCCGTCGGTGGCCGTCGCCGAGCGGACCAGGCAGTTCGCCGCCGAACTGCTGGCCGGCCCGGCCCTGAACCAGATCCTGCACCGGGTGGTCCAGGACGCCGACGACGACATGCGCCGGGCCCTGGTCGCGCGCGGCTGACCCGATTCGCCCGACTCCACCCCCGTGCCCGCACGGTCCTCGTAGCCTGTGGCTACGGGGGTGGATGCGTGGAGTGGTCCGAGGAGCTGTCCAGCGGTCTGCTGCAGGCCGCGCCGGACGCGATCCTGGTCCTGGACAGCGGCCGGATCGTGCTGGCCAACGACCGTGCCGGGCAGATGTACGGCTGGCCCACCGCCGAACTCGTCGGACAGCCCGTGGACGTCCTGCTCACCGACGCCTCCCGAGCCCTCATGCCGGAGCGTCAGCGCCTGATCGAGGAGGCCGTGTCCGGGTCGATCGGCCGGATCGTCACCACCGCCCGCCGCCGGGACGGCACCGAGTTCCCGTGCGAGTCGTCCACCACCCTGGTCGACACCGACCAGGGCCGGGTGGCCGTCGCCGTGGTCCGCGACATCACCGAGCGAGTGCTGGCCGACGAGGAGAAGGAACGGCTCCGCGCCGAGGCGCAGGCCCACCGTGACCAGCGCCTGGAGAGCCTCGGGCAACTGGCCGGCGGCATCGCCCACGACTTCAACAACATGCTCGGGGTGATCCTCAACTACGCGAACTTCGTCATCGAGGAGGCGGAGGCCGACGAGCCGGACATCGCGATGATCGCCTCCGACGCCAAGCAGGTGGTCCGGGCCGGCAAACGCGGTACCGACCTCACCCACCAACTGCTCGCCTTCGCCCGGCGCGAGGTGGTCCGCCCTCAGCCGGTCGACCTGAACGCGCTGATCACCGGCGCGCAGGACCTGCTGCGCCGGACCCTCGGCGAGCACATCAGCCTGATCCCGCGGCTCGGGCCGGACCTGCCGACGGTCACCTGCGACCCGAACCAGATCGAGCAGATGCTGGTCAACCTGGCCCTGAACGCGCGCGACGCGATGCCGTCCGGCGGCCAACTGGTGATCGACACCGGGCTGCTCGACTCCCGGGTCCGGCTGCGGGTCTGCGACTCCGGCCGGGGCATGCCGGCCGAGGTGGCCGAGCGCGCGTTCGAGCCGTTCTACACCACCAAGGGCAGCGGTGAGGGGACCGGACTGGGTCTGGCCACCGTCTACGGCATCGTCACCCAGGCCGGCGGCGAGGTGACCCTGACCAGTGAGGTCGGGCTCGGCACCACGATCACCGTGCTACTGCCGGCCGGTACCGCGCCGACCGATCCGGAGGCCGGCGGTGAACCGGCCGGAACCGTGGGCCGCGGCGAGACGCTGCTGGTCGCCGAGGACGAGGACGCGCTGCGTGACGTGGCCGGGCGGATCCTCACCGGGGCCGGCTACCGGGTGCTGCTGGCCGAGGGCGGGGCGCAGGCGCTGGAACTGGCCGAGCACCACGAGGGCGACATCGACCTGCTGGTCAGCGACGTGGTGATGCCCGGGATGCTGGGCAAGGAACTGGCCGAGCGGCTGGTCGTGGCCCGGCCCGGCACCCGGGTGCTCTACATGTCCGGCTACGCCCAGCCGGTCCTGGCCTCGCAGGGCACCCTGGATCCCGGGGTGGCTCTGCTGGAGAAGCCGTTCACAGCGGGCGACCTCTTGAGCGCCGTCCGTCGCCGCCTAGACGGTTGACGGTCTCCATCCGACCGCCCGTTGATCAGAATGAAAGCTATCCTTCCGCAATGTCCGGACGTCGCGTGGGAATCATGGGTGGGACGTTCGACCCCATCCATCACGGTCACCTGGTCGCGGCGAGCGAGGTGCAGGCCCGCTTCGACCTGGACGAGGTGATGTTCGTCCCGACCGGTCAGCCGTACGAGAAGGGCCGCGTCTCACCCGCCGAGGACCGCTACCTGATGACGGTCGTCGCCACGGCCTCGAACCCGAGGTTCCACGTCAGCCGGGCCGACATGGATCGGGACGGCCCCACCTACACCGTCGACACGCTCCGTGACATGCGTGCCGTCTACGGGCAGTCGGCGGAGCTGTACTTCATCACCGGGGCGGACGCGTTGGCCCGCATCATGTCGTGGAAGGACGCCCTGACGATGCTCGGCCTGGCCCACTTCATCGGGGTCACCCGGCCCGGTTTCGAGCTCAGCAACGAGCATCTGCCGGCCGACAGCGTGACCCTCGTCGAGGTTCCGGCCATGGCCATATCCTCGAGCGACTGCCGAAAACGGGTGGCCGCCGGTCTTCCGGTCTGGTACCTGGTACCGGACGGTGTCGTGCAGTACATCAACAAGCGGGGCCTGTATCGGGACTCGGGTATTGCCGGACCGGTGTGAGACGCTTGATGTCCTGTAACCCGACCGAGGGGACCCTCTTTTGCCCGTCACCGAACGCGCTCTCGAACTTGCTCTGACGGCCGCCCAGGCCGCCGCCGACAAGAAGGCGCACGACATCTCCATCATCGACGTCGGCGAGCAGCTCTACATCACCGACGCCTTCGTCGTCGTCTCGGCCTCCAACGAGCGCCAGGTCATGTCCGTCGTCGACGCCATCGAGGAGGCGCTGCTCAACCTCCCCGAGAAGGCCAAGCCGGAGCGCCGCGAGGGCCACCAGCAGGGCCGCTGGGTGCTCCTCGACTTCGTCGACATCGTGGTGCACGTCCAGCACGAGGAGGAGCGCGAGTTCTACGCCCTCGACAAGCTGTGGAAGGACTGCCCGATCATCCCGTTCGTCGACCGCGATCTGGCCGAAGCCGGCGCCGAGGCGCCGTGACGCGCCTCATCGTCTGGCGGCACGGCAACACCGACTGGAACGCCGCTGCCCGTGTGCAGGGGCAGACCGACGTGCCGCTCAACGACCTCGGCCGCAGGCAGGCCGTCGACGCCGCCGAGCTGCTCGTCCGCCTCCGCCCGGCCGCGATCGTCGCCAGCGATCTGAGCCGGGCCGCCGACACCGCGGCCGCTCTCGCCGCGCTGACCGGTCTGCCGGTCGGCACCGACGAGCGGCTCCGCGAGCGGCACTTCGGCGAGTGGCAGGGCCACACCATGGCCGAGGTCGCCGCCGAGCGCCCCGAGGAGCACGCCCGCTGGACGGCCGGGGAGGACGTCATCGGCGGCGGTGTCGAGACCCTGGAAGACCTCGGCAAGCGGGTCTGCGACGCACTGCAGGACGCGGCCCGCCTGGCCCCGCCGGGCGGCACCGTCGTCGTCGCCAGCCACGGCGCCGCGGCCCGGTCGGGTGTCGGTCACCTGCTCGGCTGGGGCCGCGAGCAATTGCGTACGCTGCGTGCGCTGCAGAACTGTCACTGGGTGGAGCTCACCCACGACGAGTCCCGGGGCTGGCAGATGTCGGCGTACAACGTCGGGGTCCTGGCCGAGCGCCCGGCCCCGCCGCCGGTGTAGGGAACCCGGATATGTCCGGTAACGTCAGAACATCATGCTGATCCGTAGAACCGTCGTCCCCGCCGCGCTGCTTCTGGCGCTCTCCGCCGGCTGCGCGAACAACACTCAGACCCCCATCGACGCCGGCGGGCCGATTCCCGAGTCGGCCATCGCGTCCCCCGCGGCCCCCACCGTCTCGGTCTCCGCCGCCCCCGGCGAGACCACCCTCACCGGCACCGTCACGGCCGGTGTCGAGCCCAACTGCCTGCTCCTCAAGGACGGCACCGGCGACCATCTGCTGATCACCGAGGACGCGAAACTGAAGTCCGCGCTCCAGCCCGGGGCCGAGGTGACAGTGGTCGGCAAGTCCGAGCCGGGGATGATGACCACGTGCATGCAGGGCAAGCCGTTCGTGGTCTCCTCGGTGGCCGCCGGCTGACGTACATCTGAATCAAGTACTTTGCCTGCATGACCATCGCGGTCGTCACCGACTCCACCGCGTACCTGCCGGCCGAACTGAACGGCACGTATGAGCTGACCATCGTGCCGCTCACCGTCGTGATCAACGGCTGGGCCGGGCTGGAGGGCCTCGAGGTCGCCCCGGCCGAGGTGGCCCGGGCGCTCACCGCGCGCCGGGCCGCCGTCAGCACGTCCCGGCCCGCGCCCTCCCAGTTCGCCGACGAGTATCGTCGGCTGCTCGCCGCGGGCGCCGACGGCGTCGTCTCGGTGCACCTGTCGGCCAAGCTGTCCGGCACCTACGAGGCCGCGCAGCTCGCGGCGGCCGAGGTCGGCCCACAGGTCCGGGTGGTCGACAGCGGGACCGCCGCGATGGGCCTCGGGTTCCCCGCGCTCGCCGCCGCCGCGGCCGCCCGGCGCGGCCACGACCTGGACACCGTCGCCCGGGCCGCGATCGATCACGCCGCCGCGGTGACCACTCTGTTCTACGTCGACACGCTCGAGTTCCTGCGTCGGGGCGGGCGTATCGGCGCGGCTGAGGCACTGCTCGGGACGGCCCTGTCGGTCAAGCCGATCCTGCACGTCCAGGACGGCGCGGTCGTCGTCCGCGACAAGGTCCGGACGGCCGGTCGGGCCCTCACCCGGCTCGTCGATCTCGCCGTCGAGGCGGCCGGAGACGGCGAAGCGGACGTCGCGGTTCACCATCTGGGCACGCCGGACCGGGCGTCCGCGCTGGTCGACGATCTGAGCGCACGGCTTGGCAATCGCTTGCGCGATTGTTACCTCACCGAGGTGGGTGCGGTGGTCGCGGCGCATACCGGTCCCGGGCTGGCCGGCGTCGTCATTCACAAACGCTAGGTGGTACGGAGTTCAGCGGCCCCGGGTGCTCGTCGTGGCCGTACCGTATCCGGGTTTCATCGCGGCCAGGACGTCGCCAGCCACCGGGAGGGACTGTGGGTGGTGGGGGTCAGATGCGGGGCCAGGTCCGGCCAGGGGATGGTCCGGGGGCCGGCCTGGACCTCGTCGGCCTCCGGGAGGAGCGTCGGGGAGTTCTCCGACCAGACGGCTCGGGTCCGCCAGCCTTCGGTGGTGCTGCCCAGCAGGTGCAGCTCGGCGGACGGCAGGGACGGGTCCGGCGGCTGCTGGTGGTATTCGTGCATGGCCAGCAGGCGTTCGGCTCGGCGGACCGTCTGGTGCAGCGGATGGCCGGTCGGGGCCCGGTAGGGGATCGTGCAACCGTCGGCGTCGCTGCGGTAGGCCATCGGGGTCAGCGGGTGCGGCGCGGTCACGAAGATGGTCTCGGCCTCGGCGAACAGCGCCGCCAGCAACTCGGGATCGTCGGCGGTGACCAGGAGGGTTCCGCGTTCCGGGGCGAACGCCACCGGCGGACCGCCCACCTGGTCGGCGAGGCGGGCCAGCCAGCCCGGCAGGAGCAGGTGCGACGTCCAGTAGGAGTTGCCGTCGTCGACGAAACGCACGATCGTCGGGCCGCTCGCCATGCCGTGCAGGACGGCGCCGGTCAGATTGTTCCGGGCGGTCGTGAAGATCTCGTCGATCGGCCGCTTCCACGCGGTCACCTGGGCTTCGGTGACGTAGGTCATCGTGTCCGGCTGGTCGATCACCGCGAACTCGGACAGGAACGGCAGCACCGGACGGCGGATCGGGTCGCCGGGCGCCGCGCCGCGGAGCACCGGGCGCAGCCTCGGGGCGGCTTCGTCCCAGCCGGGTGGCACCCGCAGCAGTTCGGTGACCAGATCGTCCACCGCCCTGCGGCGAGCCGGCAGCAGCGCCAGCGGAACGATGGTGGGCTCGTCCTCACCGGGCACGGTGAACCTGATCTCGAACCGCTTCGAGTGGTAACGGGCATCCCGGACACCGGCTCGGCGCAGCCGCCGGAGCATCCGCCCGGCCAGGCGGGCGCGGGCGATCCTACGCAGCAGGCCCACGGAGTCCTCGGGCATTCTCGTCGGCGGTCATCGGGGCCGGCGCGCCAGGATCGCGCGGGCGTCGAGATCATCGTCGGTGGTGACGGTGGCCGTCAATCCGTTCCCCTCGGCGATCGTCGACGCGATCGGGGTCTGCGCCTCGGTGATCTCGGAGATCAGCAGACCGCCCGGGGCCAGCCACTCCCGGGCGCCGGCGGCGACCGCGCGGAACACGGCCAGGCCGTCGTCGCCGCCGTCCAACGCGGTGCGGGGCTCGTGGTCGCGGGCCTCGGCCGGGAGGAACGCCAGGTGGCCGGTCGCGACGTAGGGGACGTTGGCCAACAGCAGGTCGATCCGGCCGCGTAGGGACTCCGGGAGAGCCTGGAACAGGTCGCCTCGGTGGACGTTCCCGATCAGGTTGCCGATGGCGCACTCCACCGCGACCGGGTCCACGTCGGCCGCGTGCAGAGTGATGCCGGGGACCCGGTGCCGTAGTGCCAGGCCCAACGCTCCGGAACCGCAGCACAGATCGACCACCAGAGCGTCCGGGCGGATCTCGGTGGCCGCCAGGCGGACCAGCAGCTCACTGCGGACCCGGGGGACGAAGACGCCCGGGCGCAGCCGCACCCGGACACCGGCGAAGTCGGCGTAACCGACCACCTGCTCCAGCGGTTCGCCGGAGGCCCGGCGCTCGACCATCCCGGCCAGCGACGGACCGGCCGCCGCGGCCTCGATTAGGACGTCCGCCTCGTCCTCGGCGAACACGCAACCCGCCGCCCGTAACCGGGAAATCGCCTGCTCTCGTGTCACACCCAGTCCTCGAGGAGTTGTCCACAACATCGGTTCGTCCACAGGGCCGCGAGCGGGGGAGCGGTGGGGTTCCTACGGTCGGGCCGTGCGAGAGGCGAAGGATAGCGGTGACGTCGTGGGAGCGCGCCTCCGGGCGGTGCTCGATGGGAGCGCGCCCAGCCGTCAGGTGCCCGCTGACGGGCCGCTGGACTGGGCGGACATCGTTCCGGCATGGTCGGTCGAGGAGGACGATGTCGCCCCTTTAGAGGTGGCGGACGGTGGACCCGGAGGGCGGCGCGGCGGCGGTTCGCGGGAGTCTTCGGCCTATCCGCCGGACTCCGCCGCGGGTGGGGTCAGCGGGCAAGGGGCGTTCGAGGGTGGGCGGCGGCAGTGGCTGCACGCCTTTGATCCCGGGCGGCCCGGGGTGCGGGCGATGGCCGCGGTAGCCGTCGTCGTCGTGCTCGTGGCGGGGTTCCTGGCCTGGAAATCGCGGCCACAGGTGGATGAGGTGGTCTCCGACGGGGCGGCCACCGTCTCCGGGGTGACGCCGGCTGCGTCGGTGGCTCCGGTGGGTGAGCTCGTCGTCGCCGTCGGTGGGAAGGTCCGAAAGCCGGGCCTGGTGCGGCTCGCGGCCGGGTCCCGGGTGGCGGACGCGCTGGAGGCGGCCGGTGGTGCTCAGCCGGGGGTGGACGTGGCGCCGCTCAACCTCGCCCGGAAGGTCGTCGACGGTGAGCTGATCATGGTGGGGGTGTCGCCGCCACCGGGTGCGGCCACCGGTGGAGCCGCTCCCGGGGCGGCCGGCGGCCTGATCAACCTCAACACGGCCACCCTCGGTCAGTTGGACACGCTGCCCGGAGTGGGACCGGTGCTCGCCCAGCGGATCCTGGACGCCCGGGACGCTCAGGGCGGGTTTCGGGCGGTCACCGATCTCCGCAAGGTCGACGGGATCGGGGAGTCCCGCTACGAGCAGCTGAAAGACCTGGTGACGGTCTGATGGGCGGGGTGTCTCCGGAGGCTCGGCGGGTTCCGGATCTGCGGCTGGCCGGGTTCACCGTCGGGCTCTGGTCGGCCGCGTTGAGCGCTCTTCACCTGTCGGCCGGCCGAGGGCTGGTGGTCGGGGCCGTCGGGCTGCTTTCGGCAGTGGTGCTCGGCCGGCTCGACCGCGGTTGGTGGGTCGGGGCGGTCCGCTGGATCGGGGTGGCTGTCGCGCTCGGGGTCGGGTGCGGGGCGGTCGCCACGGCGGCCCGGGTCTCGGTCCGGGAGGCTCCGGCGCTGGCCGGGCTGGTCGCGGCCGGGGCGACCGTGCAGGTGGAGGTGGTCGTCCGGGACGATCCCCGGCCGCTGGCCACGACTTCCGGGCCGCCCACCCATCTGGTCGCCGTCGATCTGGAGACGGTGACCGCCGAGGACTCCGCGCCGGTCCGGCTGTCGGCGCGGGCCCTGGTGCTCGGCGCGGATCCGGGTTGGCGGGGGCTGCTTCCCGGCCAGCGGGTGGCGACGTCCGGGCGGCTCATGGCGCCTCGGCCCGGCGATCTGCGAGCCGCGGTCGTGTCGGCGCGGACACCACCCCGCCTGCTCGGCACGCCGTCCTGGGCGCAGCGGGGCGCGGGGGTGCTGCGGGCCGGTCTGCAGCGGGCCTGCGAGCCACTGCCGGACGACTCGGGTGGGCTGCTTCCGGGACTCGTGGTGGGTGACACGAGCCGCCTCGACCCGGCGCTGGAGGAGGACTTCCGGACCACCGGACTCACCCACTTGACCGCGGTCTCCGGCACCAACGTGGCGATCGTCCTCGGCGTGGTGCTGTTCGTGGTGCGGCGGGCCCGGGCCGGGCCGGTGCTCTGTGCGGTGCTCTGTGCGGTCGCGCTGGTCGGGTTCGTGATCCTGGCTCGGCCGTCCCCGAGCGTGATCCGGGCCGGTGCGATGGGGGCCATCGGGCTGCTCGGGCTGGCCGCCGGGCGCAGCCGGGCCGCGGTTCCGGCGCTGGCCGCGGGTGCGGCGGTGCTCCTGATCGCCGACCCGGAACTCGCCGCCGACGCCGGGTTCGCGCTGTCGGTGATGGCCACGGCCGGCCTCCTGCTGATCGCCCCGGTCTGGCGGGACGGGCTGCGTCGGCGCGGGTTCCCGGCCGGGGTGGCCGAGGCGTTGGCCGTCCCGGCGGCCGCCCAGGTCGCCTGCGGGCCGGTGGTCGCGGCCATCTCCGGCACGGTCAGCCTGGTGGCGGTGCCGGCCAACCTGGTCGCGGTGCCGGCGATCGCTCCGGCCACACTGTGCGGCGTGCTGGCGGCGGTGCTGTCTCCGGTGTGGCCGGCCGGCGCCGAGTTCGTCGCCTGGGCCGGGCACTGGCCCACCGAGTGGCTGGTGCTGGTCGCGCACACCGGGGCGCGGCTGCCCGCCGGAGCGCTGCCCTGGCCCGGCGGTGCGTTCGGCGGGGTGCTGCTCGCGGTGCTGACCGTCGTGTTCCTGGTGGCGGCGCGGCGGGTGGTGGTGCGCCGGCTGGCCACCGTCGTCGCCCTCGGTGCGATCCTCGGCGCGCTGCCGGTGCGGCTCCTCGCGTCCGGCTGGCCGCCGACGGGCTGGCTCGTGGTGGCCTGCGAGGTCGGTCAGGGAGACGCCGTGGTGCTGGCCGCCGGGCCCGGACGGGCGGTGGTCGTCGATGCCGGGCCGGAACCGGACGCGATCGACAGGTGCCTGCGGCGACTCGGCGTCGAGCAGGTGGCGGTGCTGGTGGTCAGCCACTTCCACGCCGACCACATCGGAGGCGTGACGGGGGTGTTCCGCGGCCGGGAGGTGGGTGCGGTCATCGGGCCGGACTGGCCGGAACCGGCCGGTGGGCGGCGCGCGGTGACGGAGGTGGCGGCCGCGGCCGGGATCGCGGTGCAGTCGGTGGGGCGCGGGTGGGCGTACCGGAGCGGGGGGTTGATCCTGGAGGTTCTCGGGCCGATCACACCGATGCGCGGCACCAACTCGGATCCGAACAACAACTCGCTGATCCTGCGGGCCGTGTCGGGCGGGCGGTCGGTGCTGTTGCTCGGCGATGCCGAGACCGAGGAGCAGGAGGACCTGGTCAGCGTGCTCGGGGCGCCCGCGCTGCGGGCGGACGTGCTGAAGGTCGCGCATCACGGGAGCGCCTTGCAGGCGACGTCACTTCTCGATGCGGTACGGCCGGTGGTGGCGCTGGTCTCGGTCGGGCGGGACAACGACTACGGGCATCCGAATCAGGTGCTGCTCGCTCGGATCGCGCGGGGTGGAGCGCGGGTGCTGCGTACCGATGAGTCGGGGGATGTGGCTGTGGTCGTGGCCGGTGGCGGCCTCGGGGTGGTGGCGCGTGGGGTGTCCGCCTGAGGTGGGCGTCGCCGGGTCGGATACGCGTTTGCCGGGCCGGGGGTGGCGTCGGGTCGGATTCGTGTTGCCGGGCCGGGGCGGCGTCGCTGGTGAGGGGTCGGCGGAAGGTGCCGATGTGTGACACGCCCGGGTGAGGGATGCGCGCGGGCGGATTTTAGGCCGGATCGCTTCAATGGGCTGCGAAACGCCCAAATCGGACGTACCGAGTATTGCGCCTGAGTTCAGCGACTGTACGGCGGTGTGGGCATATCCGGGTGTTGATATGTCTGGTTTCGCGTTCGGTGATCAGCGGCCTGCGCTAACGAGTGAGGCTCGCGGAACTGTCGGTGGCCCGTGCGACGATGTTGCACGTGAATGCCCCGCCACCCCCCTCGTTGCTGCTCGTCCAAGGCGACGAGGAGCTGCTCGCCGCCCGTGCCGTCGCCGAGGCGATCGAGGCCGCGCGGGCGGCCGACCCCGGGGCCGACGTCCGGGAGTATGAGGGCGGCACCCTGGCCGCGGGCGAGGTCGCCGAGATGCTGAGTCCGTCACTCTTCGGCGGTCGTCGCGTCCTGGTGATCAGAAGCGGTCAGGATGCGCGTAAGGATCTGACCATCGCGCTGCTCGCCTACGCGAAGAGCCCGGACCCCGAGGTCAATCTGATCGTCACTCACGTGGGTGGGGCCAAGGGCAAGGCGTTCGCTGACGGGCTGCGTGCCGCCGGGGCCACCGTCGTGCCGGTGATGAAGATGAAGAAGGACTCCGAGCGGATCGCGTTCGTCCGCAACGAGTTCCGCCGCAACGGCGCCCGGTGTGACGACTCCGCCGCGGCCGCGCTGCTCCAGGCCGTCGGCACCGACCTGCGCGAGATCGCCGCGGCCTGCTCACAGCTGCTCGCCGACACCGACGGCAAGATCACCGAGGCGGTCGTCGCTCGGTACTACAAGGGGCGCGCCGAGGTCACCGGGTTCGCGGTCGCGGACGCGGCCATGGTCGGCGATCTGCCCGGTGCGCTCGAGGCACTGCGCTGGGCGCTGCACGTCGGCGTGGATCCGGTGCCGATCGCGGACGCCCTGGCCGACGGGGTGCGGACGGTGGCTCGGGTCGCTTCGGCGGGGCGCGGTAACCCGTACCAGCTGGCCGGCAGTTTGGGCATGCCGGCCTGGAAGATCGAGAAGGCGCAGGCCCGCAGCCGCGGATGGACGCCGGAGGGCCTGGTCGACGCGATGCGGGCGGCCGCCGACTGCAACGCCGCGGTCAAGGGCGGTGCGGAGGATCGTGGTTACGCCCTCGAGCAGACGGTCTTCGCGATCGCTGCCGCCCGTCGTGACGGAGGCTCCCGATGAGTCGGGCCCACAAGCCCCTTTACGCCCGCGTGCTTCGGCTGCGTCATCTCGCGCCCAGTGGGCTTCTGTGTTTCGTCTTCCTCGAAGGCGCTGTCGTGCTCGGCATCCTGCTCGCCCTCGCTGAGCTGGTCAGCTGGTGGGGCGTGGTGGTGTTGCCGGTGACCGTCGCGTTGATGGTCAAGTTCAACGACCTGGTCGCCGGGGCGTTCGTCCCGCAGCCGGTCGCCACCGAGGGCGCGTCGTCCCGGACGGCCGTGCTGCGACCGGCGATGCCGACCTCGTCCGACGAAGCGGCGGCCACCGGTGTGTCGCAGCGGGGCAGTGGGTTCGGGCCGGCGGGGGCGGCTTTCACTCGGGCGACCGGGGGGTCGGCGCCGGCTGCTGAGTGGACCGGCGTCTATGGCAGTGCCGTGGGCTCGGGTCAGGCCTTGGTCCCGGGCGTGAGCCAGGTCTCGGGCGGGAGTCGCGTTTCGGGCGGAAGCCACGTTTCGAGTGTGGGTCATGTCTCCGGGGCGGGTCACTTTTCGGGCGCGAGCCAGGTTTCCGGCGTGAGTCAGGTCTCGGGTCAGGCCTGGGGTTCTGATCCGGAGTCGGGCTTGAGCCCGGAGTCGGGCCAAGCCTCGGGCTCGGATTCGGGTGGGCGGGTCGGGGTTCATGGGTCGGCTGGGGTTTACGGGTCGGCTTCCAGTGATCGGTCCGGGATGTATGGGGCGGCTTCGGGCGGGCGGTCGGGCGGATATCGGGCTGGCCCGGGCCACGGGGTGCCTTCAGCCGGAGAAGCCGGCGGCTTCGGGCTGACCTCTGCCGGACCTGTTGGCACCTATGGGTCGGCTTCGGGGTCTCGCCTTGCCGAAGGGCCCTTCTCTGCGGAGCGGCCTTCCCTTGGTGAGGGGACGTCTTTTACGGAGGGGCCTTCCTACGCTGAGGGGCCTTCGCATGCTGAGGGGGGCTCTCGTGCTGAGGGGGGCTCTCATGCCGAGAGGGGCTCTCAGATTGAGCAGGCCTCCGCTGAGCAGGCCTCCCAGGCTGAGGGGGCCTCTCGTGCCGAGAGGGCCTCTCGCGGTGCAGGGTCTTCCCCTGGTTGGCGGCCGGACGGCCGTGGGACTTCGCCTGCCGGAGCGGCCTACGACCATGAGTTCGGTGAGAGCGGGTTCACACCTACCGCCGCGCCGGTCGCCGGAGGGTTCACACCTGCGAATATGCCGCTTTCTGGGGGATACGCGCCGATTGTTTCGCCGGAGCCGGTGGGATACGACCCGACCGCCCCTGGCGACGGAATGCCGGAGGCGCCGGCCGTCGGGTACCCCGGGTCGTACTCGCGGGGCCTCACCGGCACCGGCTACTCGCTTGCCGCCGGGGGATACGGGGATGACGGACAGTACCCGGCGCGCTCGACGGTCGACCCCGCAGTGGAGGAACCACGCGGGCACAACGCTCCGGTCCGCCGGGCCTGGGCTGACGAGCTCGACGTGCGGCAGCAGATGGCCCGCCAGGCCGCCTCTCGTCGCTACGAGTGACTCGGGTCGCTCCGCGGGTCGCCGCCCCCAGCGTGGTGATCCGCGGGCCGTTCCACACTTGAGGCCGTCACACGGTGTGTCTCGTCCGCATTGTGGTGATCCGTGGCTCGTTCTGCGCCGCGTCTCGTCCGCTGTAGTGATCCGTGGCACGCTCCGCGCCGCGTCTCGTCCGCATTGTGGTGATACGCATTGTGGTGATTCGCGGCTTGTCCGTGCCGTGGATCGCCTTAACCGTGGGTGCGTGGCTCGTTCTGCGCCGTGGGTCGCCTGCATCGTGATGATGGGCTCGTTCAGCACCGGGGGTCGCCTGAACCGTGGTGATGTGCGGCTCGTTCTGCGCCTACGGCGTCCGCGGTTGCGTCTCGTCAGAAATTCATGAACGTTCGGCGGCGATTCGCGCTGTAGATCACCACGCGACGGGTGTCTCGCCTGCGGTCCGATTCGCGTCGGGAAGCGTCCGTTCTTGCGCCTTGTCAGCTTCGCCCGTTGGTGTGCTGTTCGGAGGTCGCCACGTGGCTACCCAGAAACGAAACCGGGCACCGGCACGGACCATCAGGTCCGGCGGTGCCCGGGTTTGTCCGAGCCGACCCGCCTCAACGGCGGGTGCGGGTCATCAGCCGCGTCCATGCGGCTGTGACCTGATCCAGAACGAGCGGATCAGGCGGACAGCGAGGCGATCTTCTTGGCGATGGCCGACTTGCGGTTGGCCGCCTGGTTCTTGTGAATGACGCCCTTGCTGACGGCCTTGTCCAGCTGGCGCGAAGCGTCACGCAGCAGCGCGGTGGCCGACTCGACGTTGCCCGAGTCACTCGCCTCGTGCAGCTTGCGGATCACGGTCTTCAGCGAAGACTTGACCGACTTGTTGCGCAGACGGGCCTTCTCGTTCTGCCGGTTGCGCTTGATCTGGGACTTGATGTTCGCCACGCGACAGCCTTGTCCTGACTAGTTCGGAAACAATGGTCTAAAACGAATGGTCACCGCGCGGCCGTCTCGATCCGGCGAGGCCGGTGCAGGAAACAACAGCGTGTCACCACACGCGAGGTACCAGGTTACCAGCACGCCAACGGGCCGCCAAAACGGCTCCGGTTTCAGCGCCTCTCACCGGCGGAACCAGCGGCGCCGGGCGGGTTCCGCGGCCCATCCGCGGCGCTCGGCCAGCCAGGCGAGCGCCTGTTCGCCGCTGAACCGCTGATGCTGCCGGCTGTGCGGCGACGCGCTGCTCGGGCCGTCCCCGGCTCGCGTCAGCCAGTACCCGGCGAGCGCGGCCAGCGCCCCGTCCACCCCTTCGTCGGGAGCGCCCCACGCCCGCAGGACGGAATCCGTGTCCAGGCCGCTGGCGTACGCGCTGACCAGCAACGTCACCGTGTCGAACCAGGGCGCGCCGAGGCACGGCCAGGTCCAGTCGCACAGCCAGGCCCGGCCGTCCCGGTCGATGAGCACGTTGTCGATCCGCAGATCGCCGTGACACATCCCGTCGCCGACCGCCAGCGCGGGCAGCGCGCGTTCGAGTCTCGCCAGTTCGGCCAGCCGCTGTGGAGCGATCGTGGGGAGGGCGGGCTCGGGCATCGGCGCGCGGCGGGCGGCGATCAGCGACCACCAGGACATCTCGTCGCGCAGGATCTCCGGGAGCGCCGGCATGCCGATCTCGAGGAGCTGTGGCGACGGGTAGGCGAGTGCGGTCGCCGCGGCCGACCAGGTACGCAGGGTGGTGTCCAGATCCTCCGGTGACCAGGGCAACTCCGGGATCCGTCCGTCGATCGCGGGCAGGCACAGCACGTACCAATCGGAATCGGTCATCGACCAGAGCGGACGGGCCGCCGTCACCTCCGGTGGGAGAGCCGCGGTCAGTGCGGCTTCCCGGGCATACCACCCGGAAACCGGGTCACTCAACGGCGCAGCCTTCACGAACACGCTGGTCCCGGCCTCGGTGTCGAGCACGCTGGCGAGGGCCCGAGTGAAACCGCCACCGGCGCTGCGCGCGGCGGACACCGGCGATTCGAGACGTCGGCTGATCGCTTCCCGCACGCGATCCGGCAGGTCAGACCATTGCGGTCGTACGGCCGTCGCGCCGTACGGAACGTCGGGCAGAGTGATCGGCCGCATGACCCCATCCTGCCGCGCGCGGAAATGTCGTACCGCACTGGCAGGATCGCGGCATGCGAACCGACGATTTCTGGGCGGTCATCGACCGCGCCACCGCCGACCGGCCGGCCTCGCCCGCCCAGGTGGCCGAGCGTGCCGTCGCCGACCTGGCCACGCGCGATCCGGAGGAGATCGTCGCGTGGGGCCGCCATCTCGACAAGGTGATGGTCGCCTCCGGCACCGAGGATCTCTGGGCGGCCGCCTATCTGATCAACAGCGGCGCTGACGAGGCCGGGTTCGACGCCTTCCGGGGCTGGCTCATCGCGCATGGGCGCAAGGCGGTGGCGGCCGCCGTGCAGAAACCGGATGTGTTGGCCAACGTGGTGGTGATCAAGGAGGCGGCGGACACCGGAGCGGTGTTCGAGGCGGAGGAGGTGCTCGGCATCGCGGCCCGCGCCTACGAGGAGGCGACCGGGGGGCCGCTGCCCGCCGAGGAGCGACCACGGACCCGTCCCGAGGTGGCCGACCTGTGGGATTTCGACAACGAGGACGAGATGCGCCGCCGCCTGCCGCGGCTGGCCGCCCTGTTCCTGGAGCCCCCGGACTGACCGCGCGAACCGGCCCTCGTCGGCCGGTCGGGAGCGGTCGGCACCCCAGGCGGTCCCGCGACCGGCGGATGCCGGGAGGCGGACCCGCGGACCGGGCAGAGGCGACGGTCCGGCGGTCCCGTGGGCGCGGTAAGCGCATCGCGGGCCGGGCGGGTCGGCCGGCGATGGTGGGCGCGGGCCGGGCAGAGGCGGCGATGGCGGGAGGCGGATCGTGGGCCGTGCGGGTCTTGGGTCGCGGATGCCGGGAGGCGGATTGCGGGCTTGGCGCCGCGCGGGTCTTGGGCGGCGGAGGCCGGGAGGCGGATTGCGGGCTTGGCGCCGCGCGGGTCTTGGGCGGCGGAGGCCGGGAGGCGACGCGTGCGCCCAGAGGGGGCGGCGGCTGGGCCGGTCCTGGGCAGCGGATGCCGGCGGTGGGTTGGGTGAGGTGCCGGGCAGTCGGTGGGGTGAATCGTCCGGGGGATCCGGTTGGGGGCGGAGGTTGGCGGGTTCGGGTGGGCCGCTGGAACGGGTGTGATCGGACCTGCCCTTCCGGGCGTGGGACGATAGGGAGCGCCGACGGTTGAGTCGGCGCCCGCAGCCAAGCCCGAGAAGAACGGAAGACCGTGCCTGGACCGCTCGACCCCGGCGTGAACGTGATCGGATCGACCGATCCCAGCCGCATCCGCAACTTCTGCATCATCGCCCACATCGACCACGGCAAGTCGACGCTGGCCGACCGGATGTTGCAGATCACCGGGGTGGTCGACCCGCGCCAGATGCGCGCTCAGTATCTCGACCGGATGGACATCGAACGCGAGCGCGGCATCACCATCAAGTCGCAGGCCGTGCGCATGCCCTGGACGGTTCGGGAGGGTGACAGGCAGGGTGAGTCGGTCGTCCTCAACATGATCGACACTCCCGGGCACGTCGACTTCACCTACGAGGTGTCGCGGAGCCTGGCCGCCTGTGAGGGCGCCGTTCTGCTGGTCGACGCCGCGCAGGGCATCGAGGCTCAGACCCTCGCGAACCTGTATCTGGCGATGGAGAACGACCTCCACATCATCCCGGTGCTCAACAAGATCGACCTGCCCGCGGCGCAGCCGGAGAAATATGCCGAGGAGCTGGCCAAGCTGATCGGCTGCGAGCCCTCCGACGTGCTGCGGGTCTCCGGCAAGACGGGTGTCGGCGTGGACCATCTGCTGGACGAGATCGTCCGCCAGTTCGTGGCTCCGGTCGGCGACGCGGCGGCTCCGGCCCGCGCGATGATCTTCGACTCGGTGTATGACGTCTATCGCGGCGTGGTCACCTACGTCCGTGTGATCGACGGCCGGATCGAGGCGCGCGACAAGATCAAGATGATGTCCACCGGCGCGGTGCACGAGCTGCTGGAGATCGGTGTCGTCTCGCCCGAGATGGAGAAGGCGACGGCGCTCGGTGTCGGCGAGGTCGGTTACCTGATCACCGGTGTGAAGGACGTCCGCCAGTCGAAGGTCGGCGACACCGTCACCGGCAACAACCGGCCCGCCAAGGAGGCGCTCGGCGGCTACAAGGACCCGAAGCCGATGGTCTACTCGGGCCTCTACCCGATCGACGGCTCGGACTATCCGGCGCTGCGGGACGCGCTCGACAAGCTGAAGCTGAACGACGCGGCACTCACCTACGAGCCGGAGACGTCGGCGGCGCTCGGGTTCGGGTTCCGCGTCGGCTACCTGGGCCTGCTTCACCTGGAGATCATCGGTGAGCGGCTGGAGCGCGAGTTCGGCCTGGACCTGATCTCCACCGCGCCGAACGTGGTGTACCAGGTGTTCACCGAGGACGGTAAGGACTCGGTGGTCACCAACCCGAGCGAGTTCCCGAGCGGCAAGATCGCCGAGATCCACGAGCCGGTGGTACGGGCCACGGTGCTGGTACCGAACGAGTACGTCGGTGCCGTCATGGAGCTGTGCCAGAGCCGCCGCGGCAGCCTGCTCGGTATGGAGTACCTGTCCTCCGAACGGGTGGAGCTGCGCTACACGCTTCCGCTCGCGGAGATCATCTTCGACTTCTTCGACCAGCTCAAGAGCAAGACCAAGGGGTACGCGTCACTCGACTACGAGCCCTCCGGTGAGCAGGTGGCCGACCTGGTGAAGGTGGACATCCTGCTGCACGGCGAGCCGGTCGACGCCTTCAGTGCGATCGTGCACAAGGACAAGGCGTACACCTATGGCACGACGATCGCCGCCAAGCTGCAGAAACTCATCCCGCGGCAGCAGTTCGAGGTGCCGATCCAGGCGGCCATCGGCAGCCGGATCATCGCCCGCGAGACGATCCGTGCCATCCGCAAGGACGTGCTCGCGAAGTGCTACGGCGGTGACATCAGCCGGAAGCGGAAGCTGCTGGAGAAGCAGAAGGAAGGCAAGAAGCGGATGAAGATGGTCGGCCGGGTGGAGGTGCCGCAGGAGGCCTTCATCGCCGCGCTGTCCACATCCG
Source organism: Actinoplanes sichuanensis (assembly GCF_033097365.1). NCBI lineage: Bacteria > Bacillati > Actinomycetota > Actinomycetes > Micromonosporales > Micromonosporaceae > Actinoplanes > Actinoplanes sichuanensis. The sequence continues at coordinate 8,200,343 of NZ_AP028461.1, read as the reverse complement.
ATAGCACTGACACCAAGGGGACAGCTAAAAAATAGGGCGGTTTGATTCCTCGGGGGGTCGGGAACACAGGGGCTCGACGGACGCAACCAACAAGCTCCACCCCCGAGGAGGACCTGATGGAATTCACGCTTACCGGCATCATCGTCGCCCTGATCGTCGGTCTGGTCATCGGTGCGCTTGGCCGGCTCGTGGTGCCGGGCAAGCAGAACATCCCGATCTGGCTGACCATGGTCGTCGGTGTCGTCGCCGCTCTGCTGGGCACCGTGCTGGCTCGGGCGCTGGGTGTCGCCGACACCCGTGGCTTCGACTGGATCGAGTTCTTCTTCCAGGTCGTCCTGGCCGCCATCGGTGTGGCCCTGGTCGCCGGCACCAGTGGCCGTCGTCGCCTGACCCGCTGATCCACGGTCTGAACCGAACGCGAAAAGCCGGCCCCAACGGCGGGGCCGGCTTTTCGCGTGCCCGGAGCGAAATGGTCGAGTCGTACGGAACAGGCCGGGCGTGGGATCAGTACCGGAACTTGTGGACAGGCCGGGCGTGGGGGATCAGTACCGGAACTTGTGGCGGGCGCTGCGCCGGTTCACCCAGGCGGGTAGTTCGCCCTGGTGTTCGTGGTGTGGGGCGGGGTCGACCACGTCGCCCGTGTTGCCGACCGGCCGGAGCGTGACGACCAGGCCCTGGACGAGGCGGTCGTGTCGCAGGTCCCGGTACGCCATGGCGACGAACACCTGCGTGCCGTCGGTTCGGTGCAGGGCGCAATACACCGTGCCGTCGCCCTCGGTGCGCAGCGCACGGCGTACCGTCTCGCGGTCGTCGGAATTGACCAGATCGTCGAGAACCGTGAGGGGCGGCAGGTCGCCGGCCCCGATGAGACGTCGCAGACCCGGACTCGCGTAGCGGATCCGGTGGTCGGAGTCGACGACCGCCATGATCTCCGCGGTGTTGCCGGTGACGGCCCGCAGGTAGAGGTCGCTGTCCCGGCGGCCGATCGCCTCGACCAGGGTGATCCGGTCGAGGGCCAGCGCCGCCTCCCCGGCCAGCACCTCGAGCGCGTCGCGCCCGGCGACCAGCGCCTCCCGGCGCCCGGTGATGATCAGGGCGCCGCCGCTGGGCCGGGCCACGGCCAGCGGTTCCAGCCGGAGCGGGCAGATCAGGGTGCGCTCGTCCGGATCGGCCGCGCTGGTCCACCAGCTGTGGGAGCCGGCTTCGCCGAGCCCATCCGGCCGGCCGTCGCGGGACGACCGTGCGTCCGCGGGGGAAGGGCGGCTGTCGCGGGACGGCCGCGCGGTGTCGGTGAGGGGAGAAAGGTCCTCGCGGGGCAACCGTGCGCCGTCGGTGGCGAGGATCACCCGGCGGACGCTGCCGGGAGGCAGTAGGCGGGTGACGGCGACGCGGACCGCCTCCTCGACGGCGGGGACGTCGGCCGCCGCGACCAGGGCGGTGTTCGCCGAGCGCAGGCCGCGCTCCCGGGCCAGGGCCTGGCTGTGCTGGTGCACGGCGTCGGCCAGTCGAGTGATCATGAGGAGCAGGGTGATCGCCCCGGTGACCGCGATCACCACTCCGTTGCGGACCGGTCCGGACACCGCCTCGATGATCAGCACGACGGGTGGGGTGGCCGCGGACAGGGCGAGCAGGATGGTGTCGCGGAACCGCCACGGCGCCATCCGGGCCGGGCGTGGCTCGGTCAGCCGGCCCATCGACGGGTGCAGCGCGGACAGCCCCCACGCCAGGTAGAGCAGCACGAAGGTGGACTCGGCGGCCGCGCTCTCCCCGCTCAGCGGGTAGAGGATGTCGCCGGTGAGCATGCCGATCGACCCGGTGAGCAGCAGGATCGCGGCGACGTTGCGGTGGTCGGCGACCACCAGGCGCGTGGCGACACCGACCAGCAGCAGGTCACCGATCACGTCGGCGGGGGAGACCGCACCGAACCGGCCGTCCACACTGATCACGAAGACCCAGACGACGAGCATGCTGGAACAGGCGAACGCCACCAGGTCGATCAGGCGGGCCCGGTCGACGAGCAGCGCGCCGCCCCGGGTGAACTGCAGCAGGCTCAGCGCCACCAGGGCGAACATCAACAGGTAGGACGTGTCGGCGAGAGCCATCCGGTCGTACGCGTAGAAGACGTCCCCGAGCGCCAGGGTGGCCACCGCTCCGGCCAGCAGCAACCATGGCGCACGGCGGGTCGGGCGGTGCCGGTGAACGCCCCAGAGGATGGCGCCGGCGCTGCCCGCTCCCAGCAGGATCCACTCGATCGCCCTCAGCACGACCTACTTAGTACCAGGGCGGTTGCGCACTGTCCATGTGGATGTATACGCAGCGCTACCACTTTCCGGCAAGCGAGACATTACGGCTAGTCACCGATACTTCCGGGGGTGTCTCAATGAAAGACCTCCGCTACCACCTGCGCCTGGCCGGTCCCGTCGCCCCCGGTTACCGGCTGCCACTTTCCCTCCGGCGCGTGCCACTCCAGATCGCCGAAACGTACCCGTTCGAGACCGGTGGCCGACGCGTGCGAAACCAGCCAGTGCGCGAACCGCCACCCGACGCTCGGGTCGGCGACCTCGACCGTGAGACCGGCTGCCTCGGCGCTACGGGCCTGACCGGCCAGTTTCTTGCCCCAATCCAGCTGGAGGCTGCTCAACAGCGCGGCGGCCGCCTCCGCACCGCGCACCGTCGGGATGTCCGGCACGACACACTCGACGGCGCCGGTGGCCCGGCCGTTGAGCGCGGCGGCCAGCACCTTCGACTCGTCGGCCCACTTCTCGTAGGCCTCCGGATAGGCCGACCGCTGCACCCGCTGGGCGGCGTCGGTGACCCGCATCTTCTCCCAGCCCTTGACCTTCTTGAGGGCCGCGTAGAACTTGCCGGCCGCATAGCGCGGGTCACTGATCTGCTCGACCGTGCCCCACCCCTGGCTGGGTCGCTGCTGGAACAGGCCGACCGAGTCGCGGTCACCACTGTCCAGATTCTCCAGTTTCGACTCCTGGAAGGCGGTGGCCAGCGCGACCACGATCGCCTGCTCCGGCATGCCGCGCCGGACACCGACCGCGGCGATGGTCGCCGCGTTGGCCATCTGGGCGGTGTCGAGAGTGACCTGACCGTCGGCCCGGACCGTGCACTCGGGACCGAGTTGCGGCAGCTTGATGGTGCCGGCCAGATTGTTGATCAGAACGACCACGCCGGCCACCACGGCGACGGACAGCAGGGCGATCACGCCCACGATCGGTCTCGCGCGCACTCACACCTCCTCTGACGCCGGACGCCAAGCCTAGACAACGAGCGCTTGCGGTCCGGCGTCACTGTGCCCGAGGGCACCCGACCGGGGCGTTCAGCGGATCCACTCCGGGTCGCGTTTCTCGCGGGCGGCGGCCACACCCTCGCGCCCCTCGGCCGACTTGAAGTAACCGGCCGAGCGGTGCGCGAGATCGGCCAGGTCGGCCCGGATCGAGTCGGCCCGCGTACGCCGCAGAAGTTGTTTGGTGCCGGCCAGCGCGAGCGGACCGCCGCGGATGAGTGAGGAGCAGTAACGCCGCACCGCGTCGTCCAGATCGTCCTCCTCGACGGCCGCGGTGACCAGGCCGATCTCGGCCGCCCGGGCGCCGTCGAAGACGTCGCCGGTCAGATAGAGATCGGCGGCGGCCCGGGGTGACAGGCGGGGCAGCACGGTCGAGCTGATCACCGCGGGGATCACGCCCAGCCGGACCTCGGTGAAGGCGAAGGTGGCCGAGCGGACGCAGACCGCGATGTCGGCCGCGCCGATCAGGCCGAGGCCGCCGGCCCGGGCCGGACCGGCGATCCGGGCGATCACCGGCTTCCCGAACTCCCAGAGCACGGCCAGCACGTCGGCCAGCATCTCGGCGGGCAGCCGGTCGCCGGGTCCGGCCGCGGCGGTCTCCTTCAGGTCGACGCCCGAGGAGAAGACCGGGCCCTCGTGGGTGAGAACCACCACACGGCTGTCCGGGTCGGCGGCCGATGCGGCGAGCGCGTCCAGCAACTGCCCGAGCAGTGCGGTGGACAGCGCGTTGCGGTTGGCGGGGTTGTCGATTGTCATCGTGGTCACGCCGGCGGCGGTGACGGTACGGACCAGATCCATCCCGGAACTGTAAGACGTGCACACTTGACGGATGGCCGGCGCACTCCCCGATGGCGAACCCGTACCCTCCGACGGGTCGCTCCCCGACGACGCCACCCGTGAGGTGGGCAAGAACGGGTTCGCGGTCTACGTGCACGTCCCGTTCTGTGCCAGCCGCTGCGGGTACTGCGACTTCAACACCTACACGGCCAGTGAGCTGGGCGGCGGGGCGAGCCGCGACGAGTACGCGGAGACGGTTCTGGCCGAGCTGACCCTCGCGGCCCGGGTGATCGAGCCCGGCCCGGTCGACACGGTCTTCGTCGGCGGCGGCACGCCCACCCTGCTCAGCGCCGACGACCTGGGCCGGATCCTGGAGGGCATCGACCGGACCTGGGGGTTGGCCCCGGGTGCCGAGGTGACCACCGAGGCCAACCCGGAGTCGGTGGACCCGGCCTACCTGCGGCGGTTGCGCGGCGCCGGGTTCACCCGGATCTCGCTCGGCATGCAGTCCGCGGCCGACAATGTGCTGCGGGTGCTCGACCGCAAGCACACCGCCGGTCGTGCGCCGCAGGCCGCGATCGAGGCCCGTGAGGCGGGCTTCGAGCACGTCAACCTGGATCTGATCTACGGCACGCCGGGGGAGAGCCCGGACGACTTCGCGCGGTCCCTCCAGGCGGTCGTGGACGCCGGGGTGGATCATGTGAGCGCCTACGCGCTGATCGTCGAGGACGGCACCCGGATGGCCGGGCGGATGCGGCGGGGTGAGCTGCCCTACCCGTCGGACGACGTGGCGGCCGACCGCTACCTGGCCGCCGAGGCGGCGCTGAGCGCGGCCGGCTTCCAGTGGTATGAGGTGTCCAACTGGGCCCGGACCGGCGGGGAGTGCCGGCACAACCTGCTCTACTGGACCGGCGCCGACTGGTGGGGGCTGGGTCCGGGCGCGCACAGCCACGTCGGCGGGGTGCGCTGGTGGAATGTCAAACACCCGTCGGCGTACGCGAAACGCCTGACCGATGGCACTTCGCCGGGGCACGCGCGGGAGTTGCTGACCGACGCCGACCGGCACATGGAGGACGTGATGCTCCGGGTGCGGCTGCGCGAGGGCATCCCACTCGCCCGGGTCGACGCCAGGGGTGCCGCGCAGGCCCTGGCCGACGGGCTCCTCGAGCCGGGCGCCTACGAACAGGGGACCCTCGTGCTCACCCTGCGGGGCCGGCTGCTGGCCGACGCGGTCGTCCGCGACGTGCTGTAAAGGCCACTCTGACCCGTCCGGCCCCGAAATCCGAGCCCGGTACGTACTTTCGATCATCGCGTTGTGACCGCCCGCGACGTAGACTGGCACTCTATTAGCAGGAGTGCCAACAGGGGGAGGGGTCATATGAGTCTGGATGACCGCAAGCTCGAGGTGCTCCGGGCGATCGTCGAGGACTACGTCGAGACCCAGGAACCGGTGGGCAGCAAGGCCCTGGTCGACCGGCACAAGCTCGGTGTCTCCCCGGCCACCGTCCGCAACGACATGGCCGTGCTGGAGGAGGAGGGCTACATCCGGCAGCCGCACACCAGTGCCGGCCGGGTGCCCACCGATGCCGGCTACCGGCTCTTCGTCGACCGGCTCACCAAGATCAAGCCGCTCAGCCCGGCCGAGCGCCGTGCCATCGAGCGGTTCATGGTCGGTGCCGTCGATCTCGACGACGTGGTGCACCGCACCGTCCGGCTCCTGGCCCAGCTCACCCGCCAGGTCGCCGTGGTGCAGTATCCGAGCCTGTCCCGCTCCGCGGTCCGCCACCTGGAGCTGGTGCCGATCTCCACCACCCGCCTGATGCTGGTGATGATCACCGACACCGGCCGGGTCGAGCAGCGGCTCGTCGAGATGCCCGGCCCGGTCGCCGACGGCGAGGTGTGGGAGTTGCGGCTGCGGGTCAACGAGAAACTGGCCGGGCAGCGGCTCGCCGACACCCCCTCCCTGGTGCAGAAACTGGTCGAGGAGTCGGCCCCCGACCGCCGCGCGGCGATGACGTGTCTGGCGTCGGTTCTGCTGGAGACTCTGGTCGAGCGGAGTGAGGAGCGCCTCGCCCTGGCGGGTATGCCCAACTTGACACGTGGGGGTGTGCTGGACTTCCAGGGCACGCTGCGGCCCGTCCTCGAAGCTCTTGAGGAGGAGGTCATCCTTCTGAAGCTCATCGGCGATCTGGAGCCCCGCACCACCCGGGTCCTGATCGGCGACGAGAACCAGATCGACAACCTGCGGTCGGCGTCCGTGGTGAGCAGCGGTTACGGACCGGGTACCACGATCGTTGGGGGGCTCGGTGTGGTGGGCCCCACCCGGATGGACTACCCCGGCACTATCGCTACCGTTCGTGCAGTGGCACGCTACGTTGGCGACCTGTTGGCACAGAATTGACGGATTCGCGCAGACATTGAGGACTCCAAACCCCGTGGCCAAGGACTATTACGGAATTCTCGGTGTGAGCCGGGAGGCAACCGACGACGAGATCAAGCGCGCCTACCGCAAACTCGCTCGGCAGTACCACCCGGACGTCAACCCGGATCCGGAAGCGCACGAGAAGTTCAAAGAGATCAACGCGGCGTACGAGGTTCTCTCCGACGATCAGAAGCGGCAGATCGTCGACCTCGGAGGCGACCCGCTCGCGCCGGGTGGAGGCATGCCCGGTGGAGCCGGTGGCGCCGGCCCGTTCGTCGGTTTCCAGGACATCATGGACGCGTTCTTCGGCACGGCCGCCGGTGGTGGCTCCCGTGGCCCGCGCCCGCGCACGCGTCCCGGCGCCGACGCGATCCTCCGGCTCGAGCTCGACCTGGTCGAGACCGCCTTCGGCGTGGAAGCCCCGATCACCGTCGACACCGCGGTCCTCTGCACCCAGTGCTCGGGCGCCGGCACCGCTCCCGGTACCCACCTGTCGACGTGCGAGGTCTGCTCCGGCCGTGGTGAGGTCCAGTCGGTGCAGCGCACCTTCCTCGGCCAGGTCGTCTCGTCCCGCCCCTGCCAGAACTGCCAGGGCCACGGCACGGTCATTCCCAGCCCCTGCCCGACCTGTGCCGGTGACGGCCGGATAAGGACACGCCGCTCGCTCACCGTCAAGATCCCGGCGGGCGTCGAGGACGGCATGCGGATCCGGCTGGCCCAGCAGGGCGAGGTCGGCCCGGGCGGCGGCACCGCCGGCGACCTCTACGTCGAGATCCACGAGCGGCCGCACGACGTCTACTCGCGCAAGGGCGACGACCTGCACTGCCGGGTCACCCTGCCGATGACGGCGGCCGCGCTCGGCACCCGGATGACCATCAAGACCCTCGACGGCGAGGAGAACATCGAGGTCAAACCGGGTACCCAGCCGGCCAGCACGCTGCGCATCCGGGGCAAGGGCGTCCCGCACCTGCGGGGCCAGGGCCGCGGTGAGCTCTTCGTGCACCTCGACGTCAAGACGCCGACCAAGCTCACCGCCGACCAGGAGCGGATGCTCCGTGACTTCGCCAAGACCCGCGGGGAGGACGTCGCCGAGCTGAGCAAGCAGGGCGGCTTCTTCAGCCGGATGCGGGATGCTTTCAACGGCCACTGACGCTTCGCGGCCCCGACGCCGGGCGTGCCCTTTCGGTCACACCCGGCGTTGAATCCGCTTCGGCTCAGACCTGACTCGCGCCGCCGTCGACGTAGATCTCGGCGCCGGTCATGAAGCTGCTGCGGGCCGAGGCCAGGAAGACCACCGCGTCGGCGATCTCGTCCGGGCGGCCCAGCCGGTTCATCGGCACGCCCGCCGCGAGGCCCTTGAGCAGCTGTTCGGCGGCGGCCGGGTCAGGGGCGAGACCGCTCAGCCCGGGCGTCTCGATCGGGCCGGGCGCGATGCTGTTCACCCGGATGTCGCGGCCGGTCAGTTCGGCGGCCCAGCTGCGGGTGAACGACCGCAGCGCCGCCTTGCTCGCGGCGTAGACGCTGAACGCGGCGGCGCCTTTGACGTCGATGTTCGAGCTCGTGATGATCACCGAGGCCCCTCGGTTGAGCGTCGGCAACGCCTTCTGCACGGTGAAGAGGGTGCCTCCCACATTCGTGTTGAACGTGTCGGCGTAGTGCTGCCAGGTGATCTCCCCGAGCGCGCCGAACTCGCCGCCGCCGGCATTGGCGAACAGCACGTCGAGTCCCCGGCCGCGCTTCTCGATCGCGGCCACCACCCGATCCAGATCGGTCAGATCGGCGACGTCGGCGCGGATGCCGGTGGCGTTCGCCCCGATTGAGGCCACCGCCGCGTCCAGTGCCTCCGGCCGCCGACCGGTGAGCAGGACATGCGCCCCCTCGGCGGCCAGCGCCCGGGCGGCGGCGAGGCCGATGCCCGAGGTGGCGCCGGTGACGAGGGCGGTCTTTCCGTCGAGCTGTCCCATGATCTTCTCCTTGGTGAGGTTGTTCAGCGATTGAGGGAGGCCAGTTCCCGCCACACGCGGCGGGGCAGGCCGTGGGCGGCCGGGTCGGTCAGGACGTGCACGGCGACGTGGTCGGCGCCCGCGGCCAGGTGCTCGTCGATCCGGCGGGCCAGATCGTCCGCGGTGCCGTGGGCGACCAGGGCGTCGATCAGACGGTCGCTGCCGTCCGGGACCAGGTCGTCGTCGCCGAAACCGAGCCGTTTCAGGTTGGCGCGGTAGGTCGGGAAGCCGAGGAACATGCCGACGCCCGCACGGGCCGCCGCCCGGGCCCGTACCGGGTCGGTCTCCAACACGACCGCCTGGTGCGGAGCGATGAAGGCTCGGCCGCCGACGCGGGCCCGCTCGGCCGCGACGTAGTCCGGTGTGACCAGGAACGGGTGCCAGCCCGCGGTCCGAGCCACCGCGAGATCGACCATCCGTGGCCCGAGCGCGCCCAGCAGCCGCCGCCCGACCGGGATCCGTGGATCGAGTTCGTCCAGGTAGTGGCTCATCGTGGCGACCGGGCTGCCGTACTCCCGGCCGTGTGCGGCGGCGCCGGCCGGGCTGCCGATGCCGAGACCGACGACGGACCGCGGGCCGTACGTGTGGTCGAGCTCGGCGATCCGGTCCGAGAGTGTGGCGGGGGACTGGCCCCAGATGTTCAGCACTCCGGTCACCACCCGGCTGTGCGGGGCCGCGGCCAGTAGATGACCGAGATCGTCCAGGGTGCCGCCGCCGTCCAGTCCGGGTAGCCAGAGCGTGTTCCAACCGAGTTCGTCCAGCTCGGCGACGGCGTCCCGCACCTCGGCACGGCCCGCGCCGCGCAGCTCGGTGCTCCAGAGGCCGACCCGCCCGAGACCGTGGCTCGTCATGACCGACTCCATTTCTGTACCGATCGGTATGCAATGACGGAACGCTAGCACGGGTCCGGGTATTTCTGTACCGATCGGTTACGATGAGCTGCGTCACGACGAGCGGAGGTGCCGATGACGGAGAAGACCCGCGGGCGGCCGCGCTCGTTCGATGCCGACGCCGCACTGGACCGGGCGGTCGAGGTGTTCTGGCGGCAGGGCTACGAGGGTGCCTCCCTCAGTGACCTCACCGAGGCCATGGGCATAAACCGGCCCAGCATGTACGCCGCCTTCGGCAACAAGGACGAACTGTTCCGACTGGCGGTCGCCCGCTATGCCGAGATCGACATGGCGTACGCCCGGGAGGCACTCGCGCGGCGCACGGCGTACGCGGTGATCGAGGGTTTTCTCCGGGCCAATGCCGACGCTCTCACCCGGACCGACCGGCCGGCCGGATGCCTCTCCATCCAGGGTGGGCTCGCCGCCGGGAGTGATCGCGGCCATGTCGCTCGGTTCCTGGCCGAGAGCCGGCTCACCGGGGAGAGGGCGCTCGCGGAGCGGCTGGCCCGGGCGGTCGACGAGGGCGACCTGCCGAGTGGGACCGATCCGGTGGCGCTGGCCCGCTACGTCATGGTCGTCAGCGAGGGCAATGCCGTGCACGCGGCGGCCGGCGCCGACCGGGCGAGCCTGCACGCCACCATCGACATCGCCCTGACCGCCATCCCGAGCTGAATCGGGCGGTTCGGTAGCGTGCGGGCATGTCCGCGCCGCTGTTCCTGGTCGAGAGCCTGCCCACCGGATCGTCGTTCACCCTCGACGGGCCGGAGGGGCATCATGCCGCCACCGTGCAGCGGCTACGTGCCGGTGAGGCGCTGATCCTCGCCGACGGGCGTGGCGGCACCGCCCGGGCCGAGGTCACCGCGGTCGGCCGGGGCAGCGTCGACCTGGCGATCCGCAGCGTCGCGGCGGAGCCGGCCGCCGATCCGCGCCTGGTCGTGGTGCAGGGCATCGCCAAGGGTGACCGGGGCGAGCTGGCCGTGCAGGCGATGACCGAGGTCGGCGTGGACGAGATCGTGCCGTGGGCGGCGTCCCGGTCGGTGGCGCAGTGGCGGGGCGACCGCGGGTTCAAGGCGCGCGACAAGTGGGCCGCGACCGCGCGGGAGGCGGCGAAGCAGGCGCGACGGTCGTGGCTTCCGATCGTCGGCGGTGACCCGGACTGCTCGACCAAGCAGGTCGCGGCCCGGCTGACGGCGGCCGCGGCGGCGTTCGTGCTGCACGAGGAGGCCACCGAGCGGCTGACCGCGGCCGAGCTGCCGGACTCCGGTGAGGTGGTGCTGGTGGTCGGCCCGGAGGGCGGCATCAGCGATGCCGAGCTGGAGGTCTTCCGCGAGGCGGGTGCGGTGCCGGTGCGCCTGGGTACCGAGGTGCTGCGCACCTCGACCGCCGGCGTCGCGTCCCTCGCCGTCCTCGCCGCCCGTCTCGGCCGCTGGTGACCAGCCGGACTTTCGGTCTGGGGTTTCAGGACGGGCGGCGGGCCAGTGCCACGAAGGTGTGCACGGCGAAGTCGATCGTGTCGCCGTGAGCCTCGACGACCGCGATGGTGTCGTCGATGACGGCCTCGCGGCGGGGCTCGTCGAGCATCCGGTACAGGGAGATCGAGTGCAGGTGGGCCCGGTACTCGGCGGGCGTGTAGGAGCGGACCGAGCGGTAGCGCAACGTGCGCAGGTCGGTGAAGAGGTCCTCGATCCCGGCCAGCTGTGGCCACTGCTCGGCGAACGGACGCGGGACGTCCGGTACGTCGTCGGGGCGCAGTGAGTGCGGGGAGTCGTCACCGGCCAGGCCGTGTCGCGCGTCCACCTGGGCCAGGGCGGTGTGCAGCTCACGGTCGGGGACCAGGAAGACGTTCCAGAACGGGGCGAGCAGGCCGCCCGGAGCGAGCGCCTGGAACGCGAGGGCGTCGCGGCGGTCCCGGTCGACCCAGTGCCAGGCCTGGGCGCTGATCACCAGGCCGTAGCTCCGGTCGGGCGTCCAGCCCTCGAACGTGGACTCGATCACCGGCACCCCGGGGACGACGCGGCGCAGCACGGCGGCCATTCGGGGATCCGGCTCCAGGCAGGTCAGGTCGACGTCGCGGGCGGCGAACAGCGCTGTCGCCTTGCCGGTGCCGGCACCCACCTCCAGGACCGGGCCGGGGCCGGCCAGTCCCAGGACGTCGGTCACCAGCTCGGCCGGGTAACCGGGACGGACCCGGTCGTACTCCTCGGCCAGTTCTCCGAAGACCTGTCCACGTTCGCGCGTCGTCATGACCGTCAATCTATCCGGGGCGGGACCGGACGACCCCGCCCCGGAAGACCGGTCAGACGGTGATCTCGATGGAGCGGCGAGGGTCGTCGAGGGCGTGCGCGGCGATCACCGTGTAGGCGCCCGGGACCGTCTGCCAGCCGTCGTTCCACACCTGGAAGGCACGCTCCGGGATCGGGATGGTGACGGTGACCGACTCGCCCGGCTCGGCGTCCACGGTTCCGAACCCGGCCAGCCAGCGCTCCGGCCGCTCCACGGGTGAGTCGATGTCCGGCGCCTCGGAGGCGGTCAGGGTGTCGGCGCCGGGGGACAGGTAGACCTGCACGACCTCACGACCGGCGCGCCAGCCGGTGTTCGTCACGGTCACCCGGACCTCCGACCCGGAGTGCGCCATGTGGTCGTACGACCACTCGGTGTATCCCAGGCCGTGACCGAAGGCGAACAGCGGCTCGGTCGCCTGCCGCAACCATCCGCGGTATCCGATGAAGATCCCCTCGTCGTAACCGAGCGTGCCGTCCGACGGCTTGACGTCGAGGACCGGGCAGTCCTTCTCGCTGCGCGGCCAGGTGGTCGGCAGTCGGCCGCCGGGCTCGGCGACCCCGAGCAGCACGTCGGCCAGCGCGGCGCCCGCCTCCTGCCCCGGGAACCAGGTCAGCAGGACCGCCGCGACCTCCTCGGACCACGGCAGCAGCACCGGTGAACCGGCGTTGACCACGACGATCGTCCGCGGATTGGCCGCCGCGACCCGGGACACCAGCTCGTCCTGACGGCCCGGAAGAGCCAGCGAGGTACGGTCGAAACCCTCCGACTCGACCTGCTCGGTGGTGCCGACCACGACCACCGCGACATCCGACCGGGCGGCCAGCTCGACCGCCTCGGCGATCAGCCCCTCCTCGTCCGGACCGGGCGCGCGGTGACCGAGCGTGGTCGACACCGAGTGCGCCGCCCCCGGCTCGAAGCGCTGCCGGAGCAGCACCGGGACCGGCACACCCGCCTCCAGGGTGACCGAGAAGCGCTGCTCCCTGGGGTGCAGCAGCAGGTCGGCGCGGCCGGTGCCGGGCGGGTGCAGCGAACCCTCGTAGAGCTTCTCCCCGCCGACGACCAGCTCGAACGCGCCGAATCCGGAGACCGCCAGGACGTGCTCGCCGCCCACCTCGGGGGTGAGCTCGGTGTGCAGTTCCAGGGTGGTGATCCCGGCCACGTCCAGCCCGGCCGGCGGGTCGCCGATCCAGCGGATCGTGGCCGTCTCGACCGGGACGTCGTGATCGTGGACGACGAACCGGAACGGCGCCCAGTCCGGGCCCTGCGCGGCCGGCAGGAACGGTCGCGGGTCGGCGCCGATCGCGTACGCCACGTCGACCCCCGGCAGGTCGGCGCGGAGCCCGTCGAGCGGCGAGATCACGTGCCGGGGAGTGACCTGGGCACTGCCGCCGCCGAGTACCCGGGCATCGGTGGCCAGGGCACCGATCACGGCGACCCGGGTCAGCTCGGCCGGCTCCAGCGGGAGGGCGAGGTCGACGTTGCGGGCCAGCACGAACGAGCCCACGGCCACGTCGTGCGCCACGTCGTCGCCGTCCTCGTCGAGCGGCAGATCGGGGGTCCCGAGAAGATCCAGGGCGCCGGTACGCGCGGCGAGGAGCAACACCCGGCGTACCTTCTCGTCGATCACGTCCTCCCCGACGGCGCCGGACCGGACCGCCGCGACCAGCGCCGGGCCCCACGGGTTGTCCATCGCCGGCATGGCGATGTCCAGGCCGCCGAGCGCCGATGCCACCGTGTCCCGGGCGGCCCGCCAGTCGGAGACGACCACCCCGTCGAAGCCCCACTCGCGTTTCAGGATCTCGTCCTGGATCCGGCCGTTCGCGGCCATCGACGCGCCGTTGACCCCGTTGTAAGCGCTCATCACGCCCCACCCGCCGGCCGCCGCGACCCGCTCGAACGGCGCCAGGTACAGCTCGCGCAGCGCGCGCTCCGGGATCCGTACGTCGACGGTCATCCGCTCGGTCTCGAAGTCGTTGCCGACCAGGTGTTTCACCGTGGTGCCGACGTGGTGCTGCTGGACGCCCTCGACGAAGCCGACGGCGATCTCACCGGTCAGCAGCGGGTCCTCGGAGTAGCACTCGAAGTGCCGGCCGCCGAGCGGGGTGCGGTGCAGGTTGACGGTCGGGCCGAGCAGCAGGTGCACGCCCTTGCGCCGGGACTCCTGGCCGAGTAGCCGGCCGGCCCGGCGGGCCAGCGCCACGTCCCAGGTGGCGGCGAGTGCGGTGGGGCTGGGCAGCGCGACCGACGGGTCGTCGGGGGTGTAGCCGGTGCCGCGGACGCCGACCGGACCGTCCGACATGACGAGCGAGCTCAGCCCGATGCGGGGGATCGCCGGTAGCGACCAGAAGTCCTGTCCGGTCAGCAGCGAGACCTTCTCCTCCAGGCTGAGCTGCTGGAGTAACGGGTCGAGGTCGATCATGAGAGCGCTCCCAGGAGTGTGTCGGAGGGTCCGTCGACCATCTAAGCCCACGCCCGGCCCATAAGATCCATCAGGTGGAAAACTCCTGCCTGTTCTGCCGGATCGTGGCCGGCGAGATCCCGGCCACGGTCGTGCACCGCACCGCGACCACGGTGGCCTTCCGAGACATCGACCCCAAAGCGCCCACCCACGTGCTGGTCATCCCGGTCGCCCACCACGCGAACGTGATCGAGCTCGCCACCGACCCGGCCGCGGCCGCCGACGTGCTGGCCACCGCGGCCACCGTCGCCGAGATCGAGGGCCTGGACCAGGGCTTCCGGGTCATCTTCAACACCGGCGCGCACGGCGGCCAGGAGGTCTTCCACGTACACGCGCACGTCGTCGGCGGCGCGCCGCTCGGCCCGATGCTGGCTCGGTCGTGAGCACGCCCGCCCCGCGTTACGAGCGGGCCACCAGGCGGGTCCAGGCCGACGGCCGGATACCCGCGCTCTCGGTCGCGCTGCACCGCTCCGACCGGGAGCCGTGGGTCTTCACCGTCGGCGAGTCCGGCAACCCGGAGCACCCGCTCGGACCGGACAGCCGGTTCCGGATCGGATCGGTCACCAAGACGTTCACCGCGGTGCTGGTCATGCAGGCCCGCGACGACGGGCTGCTCGACCTCGACCAGCCGGTCTCGGCCTACCTCGACCTGCCGGCGCACGGCGACGCCACGATCCGGCGGCTGCTCTCGCACACCGCCGGGTTCCAGCGGGAGCCGTACGGCGACGTCTGGGACAGCCTGCTCGCCCCGGACGCCGGTCGGATGCTCGCCGAGCTGGACCGGGCCGAGCGGGTGCTGCCCAACGCCCGGCGCTTCCACTACTCCAACCTGGGTCTCGCCGTGCTCGGCCAGGTCGTCGCCAAACTGCGCGGCGGCACCTGGGCCGAGATCACCCAGGAGCGGATCCTCGGCCCGCTCGGGCTGGCCGCCACCACCGTCGCCCGGCCGGAGCAGGCCGCGATCGGCTACCTCGTCGACGCGTACTCCGACGCGGCCCGCCCCGAACCCCCGATCGACGTGGCCGGACTGGCCCCGGCCGCCCAGATCTGGAGCACCGCCGGTGACATGGCCCGGTGGGCGGCGTTCCTGGCCAGTCCCGAGATCGTCGACCCGGGCGGGCGGGTGCTCGCCGCCGGGACCGTCGACGAGATGCGTTGGCCGCTGACCACCACCGACGAGAACCTGTGGGCGCTCGGTTTCGGGCTCGGGCTGATCCTGGCCCCGGAGGGCAAGCGGGTGATGCACGTCGGCCACGACGGGGCGATGCCCGGTTTCCTGGCCGGCGTCTACGGCCGGCGCGGTGGCGACGGCAACCCGGGCGCGCTGGGCTGTGCGGTGCTCGGCTCGTCCGGTACCGCGCCGCAGACCAACGAACTGGTGCACGAGCTGCTGCGGATCGCGGTCGAGTCGGACCCGGCGGAGATCCGGCCGTGGCGTGCCGCCCGGCCCGCTCCGGCCACCTACCGGCCGGTGCTGGGACGCTGGTGGAGCGAGGGGATGGAGTTCGTCTTCGCCTGGCACGACGGCCGGTTGCAGGCGCGGGCGGTCGACGCCCCGGCGAGCCGCCCACCGGCGGTCTTCGAGCCGCTGCCGGATGAGGTGGACGTGCTCCGCACGGTCTCCGGGCGGGAAGCCGGCGAGTTGCTGCGGCTGACCCGTGACGACCGCGGCGGGGTGGCCCGGATGCACTGGGCGACCTATCGCTTCACCAGAGCACAGGAGGCCTTCGACGGGGGCCGGGCGACAGACGGCCCCGAATAGCGGACCGGCGATAATGGCATCGGCGTGCGGGCGGGCGAGCGGATAGGATGGCACGATCCTTGAGCGAGCCGCCCGACCCGGACGGCGATGAAGAAGAGAGCAGGTGGCGGAGGCCCTTCGGGCCACCCTATGACCGGTACGCCGAACGAATCCAGCACTGGCTCGACCAGCCCGGTGCGGGCGCAGACCAAGATCTCGGTGAGTGACCCGAAGATCATGGTGAACCTGCTCGGCGCCAAGGACGAGATCCTCCGGCTCATCGAGCGCACTCTCGAAAGCGACGTGCACGTCCGCGGCAACGAGATCACCATCACCGGCGATCCGGCCGAGAACGCGACCGCCGAGCGTCTCTTCTCCGAGCTGATCGAGCTGATCGAGAAGGGCGAGACGCTCAGCGTCGACGCCGTCCGCCGCACCCTCCGGATGCTTCAGGAGAACACCTCCGAGCGGCCGGCCGAGGTGCTCACCCTCAACATCCTGTCCCGGCGTGGGCGCACCATCCGGCCCAAGACCCTGGGGCAGAAACACTACGTCGACGCCATCGACAAGAACACGATCGTCTTCGGCATCGGCCCCGCCGGTACCGGTAAGACGTATCTGGCGATGGCCAAGGCGGTGCAGGCGCTGCAGGCCAAGCAGATCAACCGGATCATCCTGACCCGGCCGGCCGTCGAGGCGGGGGAGCGGCTCGGCTTCCTGCCCGGCACGCTGACCGAGAAGATCGACCCGTATCTGCGGCCGCTCTACGACGCCCTGCACGACATGCTCGACCCGGAGACCATCCCGCGCCTGATGGCGGCCGGGACGATCGAGGTCGCGCCGCTGGCCTACATGCGTGGCCGTACGCTCAACGACGCCTTCATCATCCTGGACGAGGCACAGAACACCACGCCCGAGCAGATGAAGATGTTCCTGACCCGTCTCGGGTTCGGGGCGAAGATCGTGGTCACCGGCGACGTCACCCAGGTCGACCTGCCCGGCGGCACCACCAGCGGCCTGCGGGTCGTGCGGGAGATCCTGCGCGACGTCGAGGACGTGCACTTCGCGGAGCTGTCCAGCTCCGACGTGGTGCGCCACCGTCTGGTCGCCGAGATCGTCGACGCCTACGCGCGGTTCGACGCGGCGCAGGAGCAACAGGCAGCACAATCCGTCCACGCCGTGCCGGGCCGGGCCGCCAGCGGTGGCCGGACACCGGGTCGCCGGCGCTGATACACAAGGGGTAATCGCACCACTATGTCCATCGAGATCGCCAACGAGTCGGGAGTCGAGGTCGACACCGACGCGATTCTCGCGGTTGCCCGGCACGCCCTGGACGAGATGGGGGTCAACCCGCTCGCCGAGCTGTCGATCCTGCTCGTCGACATCGACTACATGGCCGAGCTGAACCATCGGTGGATGGGCAGCAACGGCCCGACCGATGTGCTCGCCTTCCCGATGGACGAGGGCAGCGTCGACCACGGCCCCGGCGAGTCCGGGGCCGGTGAGCCGGCGCTGCTCGGCGACATCGTGCTCTCCCCGGAGGTGGCCGCCAAGCAGGCGACCGTCGCCGGGCATGCCGCCGCCGACGAGCTGCACCTGCTCACCGTGCACGGCGCTCTGCATCTGCTCGGCTACGACCATGCCGAGCCGGATGAGGAGCGGGAGATGTTCGCTCTGCAGAACAAGCTTCTGCAGAGCTGGCGAGCCGGACGCAAAGCCGGCTGATCATGGACCCCGCCTCGGCCGGCCTACCGGATCTGCAACTGATCACCCTCGCGGTCCTGCTGGTGCTCCTCGCCGGCCTGGCCTCGATGACGGATGCCGCGCTGGCGACCGTCTCCCACGCCCGGGCCACCGAGCTGGCCAGGGAGGGGAAACGGGGCGCCGGTGCGCTGGCCGCGGTCGCCTCCGACGTGGTGCGCTACGTCAACCTGCTGCTCCTGCTGCGCCTGCTCTGCGAGCTGACCGCGACCACCCTGGTGGCGCTGGTGGCGGTCGACACGTGGGGCATCGGCTGGCAGGCCGCCCTGGTGTCGGCGGGTGCGATGACGCTGGTCAGCTTCGTCGTGGTGGGGGTGGCCCCCCGGACCCTCGGTCGCCAGCACGCTTATGCGGTGGGCCGGGCGACCGCCCCGCTGGTGCGCTGGCTGGGGCGGGTCCTCAACCCGCTCGCCAAGCTGCTGATCCTGATCGGTAACGCGGTCACCCCGGGTAAGGGGTTCCCGGAGGGGCCGTTCGGCAGCCAGGTGGAGCTGCGGGAGCTGGTCGACCTGGCTGAGCAGCGCGGTGTGGTGGAGCACGGCGAGCGCGAGATGATCCACTCGGTGTTCACGTTGGGTGACACCATCGCCCGTGAGGTGATGGTCCCGCGGACCGAGATGGTCTGGATCGAGGCGCCGAAAACCCTGCAACAGGCGCTCTACCTGTTCCTGCGGTCCGGGTTCTCCCGGATCCCGGTGATCGGTGAGAGCGTCGACGACGTCCTGGGCGTGCTCTATCTGAAAGACGTGATCAGGCGCACGCAGAACGGTGATCCGGCCGCCATCGCGCAGGCGGTCGCCGACGCGATGCGCCCGGCGAACTTCGTGCCCGAGTCCAAACCGGTCGACGACCTGCTCTCCGAGATGCAGGCCGCCCGCAACCACCTGGTCATCGTGGTCGACGAGTACGGCGGCACCGCCGGCCTGGTCACCATCGAGGACATCCTGGAGGAGATCGTCGGGGAGATCACCGACGAATACGACGTGGAGCGCCCGCCGATCGAACATCTCGACGACGGCGCGGTCCGGGTCGCCGCCCGCCTGCCGATCGAGGACCTCGGTGACGTGTTCGGCGTCGAGCTGCCCGCCGACGAGGTCGAGACGGTCGGTGGCCTGCTCGCGCAGACCCTGGGCCGGGTGCCCATCCCGGGCGCGAAAGCCGAGGTCAGGGGCCTGCACCTGACCGCCGAAGGCACCACCGGCCGGCGGAACCGGATCGACTCGGTGCTGGTGCGCCGGATCCGTCCGGAGCCGGGGGCCGAGCAGGACGATCAGAACGTTGCCGAGAACGAGGAAAGACAACCCGCCGATGCCTGACCAGACCGTTACCGATCATGCGCTGAGCGCCGAGGACGCCAAGTTGGTGACTCTCGCGCGCCATTCCCGGACCCGGGTGGGTGCGGCCGAGGGTGCTGCGGTGCGCGACCAGGACGGCCGCACCTACGCGGCCGCTTCGGTGACTTTGACCAGCCTTTCACTGACCGCATTGCAGCTCGCGGTGGCGCAGGCGGTGTCGTCCGGCGCTACCCGGCTGGAGGCGGCCGCGGTCGTCACCGAGGCGTCTTCGCTGGAGAGCGCGGGGCTCGCGGCGGTTCGTGACCTCGCGGCCGACGCGCCCGTGCACCTGGCGGGCCCGGACGGCTCGCTGTCCGGCACGGTTCTCTGATGGCCGGCGAGAAGCAGGAACGGCGCCCGGCTTCCGGGTCTCCGCGCCCGGCCGGGGCCTCCCCGCGGCAGGGTTCCGCTCCGCGGCAGGCTTCGGCTCCGCGGCCGGCTTCCGGCGATCAGGGTGAGCGGCGCCTCACCGCCGGCGAGCGCAACGAGCAGCGACGGCAGGAACGCCGGGCGGCCCGCCGGGCCGAAGAACAGGGCGGCGAACAGCGCGGGCGCAAAACCGGCGGGTCCGCCGGGGGCAGGGCTTCGGGCTTCTCCGGTACGCGTAAAGCCGGCGCTGCCGATGGTCAGAGCGCTCGTGGCGGAACCGCTCCGGGCGCGAAGGCACCCCGTGGAAACAGCGCCTCAGCCGGGCCTACGGGTAAGGCCGGGATCGCCGGCGCTTCCCGGGACGGGGCCGCTGCTTCCGGGGATGGCGGCGTGCGTACCGGAAAAGGGTTTTCTCAGAAGAAGCACCGGCACAAGGCCGCGCGTGCCGCCGCACCGCAAGACGACGTCTACCGTGCGGGTTTCGCCTGTTTCGTCGGTAGGCCGAACGCCGGAAAGTCGACCCTGACCAATGCGATCGTCGGGCAGAAGATCGCGATCACCTCGAACAAGCCGCAGACCACCAGGCATGTGATCCGTGGCATCCTGCACCGGCCGGACGCGCAGCTCGTGCTGGTCGACACGCCGGGTCTGCACCGCCCCCGGACGCTGCTCGGCGAGCGGCTGAACGACCTGGTCCGCGAGGTGTGGAGCGAGGTCGACGTGATCGGGGTGTGCTTCCCGGCGGACGAGCCGATCGGGCGTGGTGACAGGTTCATCTCGTCGGAGATCAGCGAGCTGAAGGCCAAGGTCATCGCCGTGGTGACCAAGGTGGACCTGGTCGACCCGCAGACCCTGGCGCAGCGACTGCTCGCCGTGTCCGAGCTGTATGACTTCGCGGACATCGTCCCGGTCAGCGCGGTCTCCGGGCACCAGGTGGAGATCCTGACCGACGTCATGGTCAAGCACATGCCGGAATCGCCACAGCTCTATCCGGACGACGTGCTCACCGACGAGCCGGAACAGGTGTTGATCGGCGAGCTGATCCGGGAGGCGGCGCTGGAGGGCGTCCGCGACGAGCTGCCGCACTCGATCGCCGTTCTCGTCGAGGAGATGCTGGTGGAGGGCAACCTCACCCGGATCTTCGCGGACATCTACGTGGAGCGCGACAGCCAGAAGTCGATCGTGATCGGCACCCGCGGCGCGCGGCTCAAGGAGGTCGGCACGCGGGCTCGCACAGAGATCGAACAGCTACTCGGTCGACGGATCTACCTGGACCTGCACGTTCGAGTGGCGAAGGAATGGCAGCGTGACCCCAAACAGCTGCGTAAGCTAGGTTTTTGATCGAAACTTGGACATTCTCTGACTATGGTGAACTTCACCATAGTTTGCACAGGTTGACTCGGCGCGGGTAACACCTTGGTCCATGCGAAATCGGTACCTGGACCTGCTGCGTGCCGTGGCGACCGTCCGGGTCGTGATCTACCACATCACCGGCTGGGCCGCGTTCACCGTGGTCCTTCCGGCGATGTCGGTCATGTTCGCACTGGCGGGGTCGCTCATGGCGGCCTCGCTGGACCGGTTCGGGGTATGGGCGGTCGAGCGCCGGATCCGCCGCCTGCTGCCGTCGCTGTGGGTCCTCGCATCGATCGCGGTCGCCGTCATGCTGGCCACCGGCACCTCCAGTCGGAGCACGATGCTCCTGCTCTGGGGTTTCCCGATCGACACGCCGGAGGCCACCGGCTGGTGGGTTCAGGGGCTCAGCCACACCTGGTACCTGCGTGACTTCCTCTGGCTGGTGCTGCTCTCGCCGCTGGTGCTGCCCGTCTACCGCCGGTTTCCGCTGGCCACGATTCTCACCCCGTACCTCGCCCTGATCGTGATCACGCTGGCCGGGCTGACCGTGCCGCCCGTCGCGCAGAGCCTCGCCCTCTACGGCGGGGCGTGGCTGCTCGGCTTCGCCCACCACGACGGCCACCTGGAACGGCTCGGCCGCCGCCGGCTGCTCGGCATCGCGGCGGCGATCACCGTCCCCGCCTTCGCCTGGATCGCCACCCACCCCGGCCCACGCGGCTGGGACCTCAACGACATCCCGCTCGGCAACGCCCTCTGGTCGGCCGCGTTCATCCTGGTCGTGCTCGGCTGCATCCGGCCGGTGATCAGCGGGAGCCGGGTACTCACCGTACTCAACGCCCGCGCCCTCACGATCTACCTGTGGCACGTGCCGGTGGTCGTGGCGGTCACCCAGTTCGGTGAGCGGCACGGCCTGCCGATCATCGGCTGGGTCGGGATCGGTTGGCGGCTCACCGTCGTCGCGATCCTGCTGGCCGGGCTGGTCATCGTCTTCGGCTGGATCGAGGACGTGGCCGCCGGCCGGCCCCCGGTGCTACTGCCCGGCCGGCGGATCCCCATCCCCGTTTCGCCGGCCCCGGCCGGCCCCCGCGAGCCCGAGCCGGCCGTCAGTCTCCGGTGACCGTCAGGTCACCGCCGCCGGTCCGCAACTCCAGCACCTTGTCCGAGGTCGGATCGTCGGTGATCCCGATGATGTTCCGGTCGCCGGAGCCACTCATCGCGCGCACCCGGTAGTCTCCGGCGGGCACCATCAGGTCGATGTCACCGCTGTTCACCGAGGCGGTCACCGAGGCCGCCGCGGACAGCTTGAGAGTCAGGTCACCGGAGCTCGCCTTGGCGGTCACCGGCCCGGTCACGTCCATCACGGAGAGGTTGCCCGAATTCGACTCGAGGTTGATCGCGGAACCGCCGTTCACGTTGAGATCGCCCGAGGTCGTCCGCACCTTCACCGGGCCCGTGGCGTTCTCCACCATCACATCACCCGAGGTCAGCTTCAGGTCGACCGCACCGATCCCGCGCAGCATCACATCGCCGGAACGCAGCTCACCCTTCACCGCCGTCCCCGCCGGGGTGGTGACCACGAAGTCGACCCGGCAGTCCCGGCCGCAGTCGCCGTCCAGAGTGAGCACCCCGCCGGTCAACGTGTAGGAGCCGCCCGGATCGGTGCCGCCCCAGATCTCCCGGCGGATGTGGGTCTCGGTCGCCGAGGAGTCGGCCTCGACCGTGACATTGCTCGCGCCGCCGGTCAGCACGACCTCGGTGACCTTGGCGGTTTCGGTGTCGTCGAAGGTCATCCGAGCGCCCACCACGCCATCACAGCCGGCGAGGGCGCCCACCGAGACGGCGGCGAGGATCAGGGCAACTCTGCGGGTCATGCTGGGTCTGATTGGCATGCCCTCCCGGCCCTCGCCTGCGAGGCCGTCGGATGCTCCCGCGGGTTGCCGCTCGGTGCAGTCGGTCATGCCCTGACGCTATTTCGGTGGCCCGGTGGAAACCATCGGTCCCGTCCCCTAGACGACCCTGAGATCCGGGTCAGGGTCTGTCGTAGGCAGGGGGCAGAATGGCGGGGTGCCCGCCGGATACCGCCGCCAGCTCTACCGCGACGACGCGGTGGTCCTGCGTGTGCAGAAACTCGGCGAGAGCGACCGGATCGTCACCCTCCTGACCCGCCGCCACGGCAGGTTGCGGGCCGTCGCCCGGGGTGTCCGCCGCACCTCGTCGCGTTTCGGTGCCCGGCTCGAGCCGTTCGGGCACATCGATCTCCAACTCGCCGGGTCCCCCGAGGGCCTGGGCAGCGCGCTGCACTCGGTCAGCCAGGTCGAGGCGGTCACCCTCTACGGCAAGAGCTTCCTCACCGACTACCCGCGCTACACCGCGGCCAGCGCGATCTGCGAGACCGCCGAGCGCCTCACCCCGGTCGAGCGGGAGCCCGCGCTGCGCCTGTTCCAGCTCACCCTGGGTGCGCTCAAAGCGCTCTCCGCGGGCGAGCACTCGGGCAGTCTGGTGCTCGACGCCTACCTGCTGCGGGCGATGGCCTTCGCCGGGTGGGCGCCGGCGATCACCGAGTGCGCGGTCTGCGGCACCGCCGGGCAGCACGCGGCGTTCTCGGTCCCGGCCGGCGGCTCGGTCTGCCCCGACTGCCGGCCGCCCGGCTCCGCCCATCCCAGCCCCGACACCCTCGGCCTGATGTCCGCCCTCAGCTGCGGCGACTGGGCGGTGGCGGACTCGTCCGCGCCGTCGGTGCGCCGCGAGTGCAGCGGGCTCGTCGCCGCCCACCTGCAATGGCACATGGAGCGGGCGCTGCGCTCGCTCCCGCTTGTCGATCGACGGGAGTTGAACCTGTGAGCCCGCGTCCGCCCACCCCGCACATCTCCGGTGCCAGGCCACCCCAGTTGCCCTCGGCGGCGTTGCCGAAACACGTGGCGATCGTCATGGACGGCAACGGCCGCTGGGCCAAGGAGCGCGGGTTGTCCCGGACCAAGGGGCACGAGCAGGGGGAGCACTCGCTCTTCGACACGATCGAGGGCGCCATCGAGATCGGCGTCCCGTATCTGTCGGCCTACGCCTTCTCCACCGAGAACTGGAAGCGCTCACCCGAGGAGGTGCGCTTCCTGATGGGCTTCAACCGCGACGTCATCCGCCGCCGCCGCGATCAGCTCGTCGACCTCGGTGTGCGGGTCGTCTGGTCCGGGCGGGCCGGGCGGCTGTGGAAGAGCGTCATCTCCGAGCTCCAGACCGCCGAGGAGATGAGCCGGCACAACACGAAACTGACCCTCCAGTTCTGCGTCAACTACGGCGGCCAGGCCGAGATCGCCGACGCGGCCGCGGCCATCGCACGGGACGTGGCGGCGGGCAAGCTCAAGGCCGACAAGGTCAACGAGAAGACCATCGCGAAATACCTCTACCACCCGGAGATCCCCGAGGTGGACATGTTCCTGCGGCCGTCCGGCGAGCAGCGTACGTCGAACTTCCTGCTCTGGCAGTCGGCGTATGCCGAGATGGTCTACCTGGACACGCTCTGGCCCGACTTCGACCGCCGCCACCTGTGGTATGCGTGCGAGCTTTTCGCCCAGCGAGACAGGCGTTTCGGCGGGGCGCTGCCCAATCCCGTCAGCCCCACGTGAGCGGCGTCCGGCACCTCTGGATCGCCAGGCACGCCGAGGCCACCTCCGACGAGACCGGGCTGAGTCCGGCCGGTGAACAGCAGGCCGGGCTCCTCGGCGAACGGCTCAGCACGGTTCCGTTCGCGGCGATCAGTCACAGTCCGCTGCCGCGGGCGGTGCGGACCGCGGCGATCGTGTCGGCCCACCTGCCCGGTGTTCCGGTGCAGGCGGCCGACGAGCTCGACGACAGGTTCCCGACCGACGAACCGGCCGCCTCGGCCGCGATGATCGCCCGGTTCACCGGACCCGCTTCGGCCGAGCGGCACGAGCTGGTCGTCACGCACGCCTTCCAGGTGGCGTGGTTCGTCCGGGACGCGCTGCAGACACCCGAGTCACGCTGGCGGGACGTCATTCCGGCCAACACCGGCCTCACCGTGATCAGGTACTTTCCCGGCGGGCGGACCCGGGTGATCGTCTTCAACGACCTGTCCCACCTGCCCGCGCAGCTCCGCTGGACGGGTTCGCCACCGGAACTCAGGTTGTAAGGGCCTTCACCGCGGCCTCCAGGTCACTCAGGTCCGGGAGCACCACGTGTGCGCCCGCGGCGGTCAACTCGGCCGCCGTGGTCGCGCCGGTCGCCACCGCGATCGCCACCGCGTCGTTGGCCAGCGCCGCCGTCACGTCGTTCACCGTGTCGCCGATGACCACCGGGCGGAAGTCCTCGCGGTACTTGGCGCGGGCCCGTTCCAGACTGCGGCGCACCAGGGTCGCCCGCACACTGTCGTCGGTGCCGTACCCGCCGACCTCCGCGTCGAACACGCCGTCCAGACCGAATGCGGCCACCTTCATCGCCGCCACCTGCGGGACGTTCCCGGTCACCAGGGTCTGCACCACATCCGGGTCGTCACCCAGGTGGGCCAGCACCGCGCGGACACCCGGCATCAGCCGGCCCTGCTCGGCGAACTCGTGTCGGGCCTCGTGCACCACCTCCACGTAGCGGGCGAAGAACCGCTCGTGCGTGCAGTCGGTCACCCCGTGCGAGGCGAACACCTCGGTGCAGATGTCCGTGTCGGTCCGCCCACCGAAGATCGGCGTGTCCTGCCACGGCACGCCGGTCACCTCGGTGAACGCGGCCTTCCAGGCCTTCGACGCCACCCCGCCGCCGCGCAACAGGGTGTAGTCGATGTCCCACATCACCAGCCGTCTCACTCGGCCAGCACCCGCTCGATGTGCTCGACCTTGGCGGTCAGCGCACCGGTGACACCCGGCCGGACATCCGCCTTCAGCGAGAGACTGACCCGGGGCGAGACCTTCGCGACGGCGTCGACGGCCTGCTTGACCACGGCCATCACCTCGTCCCACTCGCCCTCGATCGTGGTGAACATGGCATCGGTCCGGTTCGGCAGGCCAGAGGCCCGAACCACACGAACCGCCTCGGCAACGGCGTCCCCCACGGAGTCACCGACCCCGATGGGCGTCACGGAAAAGGCAACCAGCATGCCCCCATCCTCCCAGCCTCACCGACTTGAGTCGATCAATGCGAGCGACTAGTCTAGGTCAAAGACCAGTTGGCTTATAGCTAGATGAATTATGACTAGATGAATTATGCTGAAGGGGTTGATTGCCGCATGGGAGACCTGATGACCAAAGATCTGGTCGATCTTGATGACGATGCGCTGGCCGACGCGGCGGAGTGGTTCGGGACGACCACCACAGGTGACACCGTAAATGCGGCTCTGCGCGATGCCGCCGCCCGTGCTCAACGTGCCCGAGCGCTCGCCGAGATGGTGGAGATTGCCAAGACCGGCCAGTTCGACGAGCTGCTCGACAAGCGCAACCGCCGGTGAGCGTAGCGGAGTACCTGATCGACACCAGTGCCCTGATCCGGCTGCTCCGAAGTCCTGATGTTCTTGAGCATTGGGACGCGACGGTGACGGAGGGGTTGATCGCAACCTGCGACATCACGGAGATCGAGCTGCTCTACACGGTTCGCTCTCATGCTGACCTGAGGAGGCAGAGGAAACTGCTCCGCCGGATGTTCAGCTGGGTGGTCATGCCGGACAGCGCTTTCAAGCGGGCTTTACGGCTACAGGAGGCGCTGTCCGTGAAAGGCGCGCTTCGATCGGCGGGTGCGGTCGATCTTCTTACCGCCGTCACAGCCGAACGGCATCGCTTGACGTTGTTGCACTACGACCGAGACTTCGTGCGAGTTGCGGAGGTGACCGGTCAGCCGGTGCGGTGGATCGCAGAGCCGGGGACGATCGACTGACTCATCTCCACTGTCTGAAAACTATCAGCTATCGGCCTTTGTCGGTATCGGGTGCGTGGGGGAGTGTGGGCGGGGAAAGGGCTGCGTAGGTTCGCCCGGTGACAGTGGAGCGGATCGATGCGTCAGTGGCGGGGCAGTGGCGGCTCGGGGATCGGGTTGTCAACCGGATGGGGTTCGGGTCTATGCGGCTCACCGTTCGGGACGATCGGGAACTTGCGGTTCGGGTGTTGCGGCGGGCTGTCGAGCTCGGGGTCGATCACATCGACACTGCGGCCTTCTACTTTTCACCTGGGGGGATTCTCGACGGGGAAGCGGGGGCTGTTCGGTATGCGGCGGAACTGATTCGGGACGGGCTTCGGCCGTACCCTCAAGGGCTTTTCATCGCGACGAAAGTCGGACCGGACCGTCTGCCGGATGGCAGTTGGGGTGAAGCGGTCACCGCGGAACGGTTGCGGCATCAGGTGGAGGAGAACCTGCGGCGCCTCGGGGTCGATACACTTGACCTGGTCAATCTGCGGATCGTCCGACCCGCCGGTCCGGAAGAGATCGCCGAACGGTTCGGGATACTCGCCGAGATGCGCGCCGAAGGGCTGATTCGTAATCTCGGGCTCTCCAATGTGCACTGGGAACACGTTGACGTGGCACGGCGAATCGCGCCTGTCGTCTGCGTGCAGAACGCGTTCGCCGTGGACCTGCTCCGGCATTTCGATCTGCTGCGGAAATGCGGTGCGGAAGGGATCGCCTTCGTGCCGTTCTTCACGATCGCCGGTGCCACCCGGGAAAGCGGCCCGCCACCGCGAGCGGCGATCGAGGCGTCGACGGCGCATAAACCTTCAACGGCGGGTGACCCCTCAATGCCGCGAAAGGCCGAAGCGCCGCGAAAGACCGAAATGGCGCGAGAGGCTGAAACGAGGCGAAAGACCGAAGCGGCGGGAAAGACCGAAGCGGCGCGGGCGGCCGAAGCAGGGCGGGAGGCTGAAACGGGGTGGGAGGCCGGCCCGGAATGGCGGATCGCTGCGGCTCGGGGTGTCACCGGGCATCAGGTTCGGCTCGCCTGGACGTTGCAGCAGGGTGACCATGTCCTGGCGATCCCGGGCACCGGCGACGTCGCTCACCTGGAGGCGAACGTCGCCGCCGGCGCACTGCGGCTCACCGCCGAGGAGATGGCCGAAATGGATCAGCGGCGGTAGCGGAGCATCCCCGACACCTCGGCGGCCAAATCGGTGCTGGCCTCGATCTCGGCCTTACGAATCGAGACGCTCTCGATGTTGAACCCGTAGGGCAGCCCCAGGTGCTCGCAGAAATCGATCAGGTCGCGGGCGATCGCCACACACTGCCGGTAGGACTCGGCCAGTGGATCGTCCGCGTGCCGGATCGAATTCTCCAGCCAGCGGGGAACGTCGACCCCCAGCCACCTGACGAACTCGAGCGTCTTCAACGATCCGCACAGCGACAGCGTGAAGATCACCGTCCGGGGTGCGGCGCCACGGGCCCGGCACTCGTAGAAATAGTCGCTGAGCAGGTTCTTCATGTCGTTGACGTGATAGACGACCTGGCTCACGAAGAACGACGCACCCCGCTCCTGCTTGGTCAGCATGCGCAGATGCTCGTCCGGGCGTTCACCGATCGCTACGGCGCCGAGCGGCAGATCCGGGCGTACCTCGGCGCGCAACTCCTGAGCGCGACGCAGCCTGGTGCGGACCTCCTTACCACCCGACGACGCGCCGACGAAAACGCTCAAAACGCGCGAGTCGGCGCCGCTCATCCAGTCGCGGAGTTCGTCCTCCGAGTACTTCCCGACACACCTGTAGATGATCACCGGCTGTCGCCAGCCGGTCAGATGCTCGGCGTAATAGCGGCCCGGATCGAGCGTCGGCAGATACGGGAACGGCCGGTCGTCCGGGTTCCGATCAGATTCGTCGTCGATGTCGTACAGAATCAGGCCGTCCAGGTCGAGCGCGGTGAGCCGGTCGAGCGTGACCTCGGCGATCTCCTTGATCCGCTCCTCGGTGGCGCTGCGCCGCGGCGGCGTGACGCTGAACACGAGCACGCCGCTACGCGCCTCCGCCAGCAGTTGCGGCAGGGGGTGACGAGACATGCGACAACCCTAGGGGCCCGGCGATGCGACCCGGTCACCGCACACACCCCATCCCGAAGAGCGAACCATGTGATACGCCGTCCGAGCCCCCACCCACGAGAAAGGCATCCACCCCGCTCCCGGTGCTGTCCGCAAGCCCACCCCACGGTTCCTCCCAGCCGGTCGCCGACAGCCGAACGGCTCTGGCGGCGGGCGGCGGGGCGGGAGGTTGCGCACGGTGAGTGCCGGGCCGAAAGGGTGGGAGGTCGCGGGTGGCGGGGTGGCAGGTTGCGAGCGGCGAGCGGCGAGCGGTGAGCGCCGGGCGGCGGGGTGGCAGGTGGCGGGTGGGTTGTCAGTGGTCGGTGCAGCAGGGGGTCGGGTTTCGAGTCTCGAAGGGGACCAGGGTTCCGCCGGCGGCCGGGGTGGTGACCAGGATCAGTTCGCCGTCTCGGAACTGGGGGCGTACGAAATCGCCGGTTTCGACGATGGTGTCCGGGGCGGCCGGGCCGCTGCCGAGTATCTCGACCCGGGCGATCGAGCTTCGCTGGAGGATTTCGCTGACGCTGAGTGCGCCGGTGAGGCGTTCGACACCCGGGAAGCGGACCGCTCGCCCGAATTGTCCGGATGCGGCCCTGGTGGCGGCCGGTTCGAGTTCCGGGGTCGTCTCGAAGGCGTGCGCGGTGAGCAGGCTGATCGCGACGTGCGGGAACGGTTCGCTCACCAGGTGTGTGCAGGCGAGGACCGGCGACGGCGCAAGCGCCTGGATCCAGTGATCGGCCTCGGCGAGCGTGGCGTGTCCGAGGCTGACCCCGACGATCCGCGCCGCCCCGGCCTGTGAGGAACCGGACCGCGCGTCGTCCCCGTTGGCGGAGCGGGACCGGACAACGCCTGAATCAGAGGAGCCGGGTCGGCCGGCGTCCGCCGGAGGGGACGCGGATCGGCCGGCGTCTGGCGGAGGAGACGCGGATCGGCCGGCGTTCGGGCGAGATGATGCGGACCCGGCGGCGTCCGGGCCGGGAGACGTGGGACCCGAAGGGGCGAGGCCGGGGCGGGTGGCGTCCGGTCGGGCGGGGACGGGCCGAGTCGCCGGGGCGGGGACGGCCGGGTTCGGGTCGAGGGTGGGCCGGGTGGCCCCGGCCGCGGATGCGGCCGGGGCTCCGGTTGCCGGGAACGGCGTCATCGGGGCAGGACCCAGATGGGGTTGGTGTAGAACCACAGGTCGCCCCACGGGTCGGCGGCGCCGACGACGTCGAGCTGAGGGCCGTACGGGTCGACCGCCGTGCCGAGCAGGCCGGGCTGTGTGCGGTTGCCGTCGGTGCCACGGACCCGCAGGTAGAACGGCTTGTCGAGGCGGCCCAGCTGGTAGGTGAAGGTGATCCGTCCGCTGCTCTCGGTGACCTCGAACGACTTGACCACCCGGGTGTTCGGGGTGGTGTAGGTGTCCTTGTCGGCGACCGGGCCGGTGACGGTGCCGACGATGACGTCGACCCGCTTCAGGGCGGCCACGAAACCGGCCCAGTTCGGCACGTCCTGCAGGTCGATGTCGAGGACCAGTTCGGTGGAGGTGCCGCGCTTGACCTGGAGGACACCACCGAGCGGGGTTCCGGTGTGCTCGCGGCGGTCGCCGGTGACCCGTACCCGCGCGTCCAGGTTCTTGATCAGGCGACCGTGGTCGACCCAGACCCGTCCGGCGCGCAGGCCGTCCATGACCGCCTTGTACGAGAACGACGACGCGCCCACATTGGTCCGGCCGTAGTAGCCGGGCCAGAAGTCGCCGGCCGAGGTGTTGATCGTGCCGGTGTAGACCGGGTCGTTGTACTTGCCGTTGGCGTCGAAGTCGCTGCCCGGTCCGCGTCCGGTCTGGTCCAGGTAGTTGACGTGGCTGTCCGAGTTGACGGTGATCCACCACGCCTTGCCCTCGGCGAGGAGGCTGTCCCAGAGGCCGCCGACGGTGGCGGTCATCCAGTCGAAGCCGCCCCACGTGCGGTAGCTCTCCAGTGGGTAGCCGGGGAACGATGCCGCCGACGGGTTGTTGTCGTAGTAGCCGCGGGCACCGCCGCGGCCGTTCGGGGCGGGGATGCCGGCGGCCTGGTGGCCCGGCGCACCCTCGAAGCCGACGGCGACGGTGGGGTCGGCGTCGCGCCAGTTGCGGATCTCGTGCGGGGAGTCGATGCCGCGCCGGGCCGGGTGGTTGGCGAAGAACAGCGCGCCGTCGATCTTGCGCTTGCGGACCTGCTCGCCGAGGAACTGGATGCCGGCGATGGCCATCGCCTCGTTCTGGGCGGCGGTGTTGGTCGAGGGCAGCAGCGAGCCGTCGTACGCGTTCTCGAACTGCTTGAGGACCGCGACCTCGTTCTTACCCGGGTGCACGAACACGGTGGCGTGCTCGGCGGCCGGGATGTTCCACTCCAGACCCTGGAAGGTGAGCAGGCCCTTGAGTGCCGAACGCGTCTTGACGATGTCCGGGTTGACCTTGTCGACCCCGATCTTGGCGTGGGTGGCGCTGCCGTGGTCGGTGATGACCAGCCAGTCGAGGCCGTAGGCGTGGCCCTTCTGGGCCTGGTCGAGCACCCGGTACTGGGCGTCCGAGCTGTACTGGGTGTGGATGTGGTGGTCGCCGGCGAGCCAGCGGAAACCGCCCTTGTCGGTGCCGCCGCCCACCTGGTCGTGGGTGTGCGGGAGCCCGGCGGCCTCGGCGGCGCCCGGCTGGGCGAGCACGGAGGCGGCCGCCCCCGCGCCGAGTAGGCCCGCACCGAGTAGGAAGCGGCGGCGGGACGCGTCGGACGACGACAGTTCGGCGGTCGGAACCGAGAGATCGAGAGCCTCGGGGAGGTCGCCCCCGGCGGCTGCGGCGTGCGAGTGGTCGTGAAGATGATCGTGGCCGTGACCCATGGCGGTCACCCTCGTCCGAACAGGACAACACCCGCTGTCAATACAGTTACCTGAAGACGAAGAGTGTTCAGACGACCGGGCGGAAATGCCCGAGAGCCACCGACGCGGCGATGATGAGGAGCGCGGCGAGCAGCGACAGAACCAGCAGGATCGTGTCGGCGGCGGTGAAGTACTGGCGGCGGGCGTAGGTCCGGGGCGTCTCGGCGTCGAAGCCACGCGCGTCCATCGCGACTGCCAGCCGCACCCCGCGCCGCAAGGCGCCGACCAGCAGCGCGAACGCCGTCGACACGAAGAGCCGCCCGCGGGCGATCGGGTTGCGCCCGGCGTCGACCCCGCGGGCGCGGCGGGCCAGGCTGAGCGACCGCCACTCCTCGCCGAGCAGCGGCACCAGCCGGAACGCGGCGAGCGCCCCGATCGCGAACCGGGCCGGCGCCTTCGCGTTCTGCACCAGCGCGTCGGCCAGGTCGGTCGGGTCGGTGGTGGCGAACACCACGATGCCCGGCAGCGCCACCGCGAAGATCCGCAGGATCAGTGCGCCCGAGGTGGACAGCACCCCGGTGGTGACGTCGATCGGCCCGAGTGACACCAGCAGCTCACCACCGCGTTCGGCGGCGAACAGCACCATCGTGATCAGGATCCCGGCCGCGGCCAGCAGCAACGGCGTGGCCCGCCGGGCCAGGACCCCGAACCGCACCCCGAAGAACGGCAGGACCAGCAGTTCGACGGCGAGCGCGACGGCCGGCGTGAACGGATCCATGGTGGCGATCAGCGGCATCGAGAAGAGCAGCGCGGCGCCGACCTTGGCGACCGGGTTGCGGCGCGCGAGCGGCGCCGCCGGATCCGCGACCGGCGCGAAAGAGAGGGTCACGGCCGCGTCCTCCGAGGTAGCGGGTCCGGTTCCGGTGCGCCGAGGGAGACGGTTCGATCGGCGAGGGTACGGACGAACGCGTCATCATGTGTGACGGCGACGATCCCGTGCCCGACGTCGCGCAGACCGGCGAGCAGGTCGACCAGTTCGCGCCAGGTGCGTCGATCCTGGCCGAAGGTCGGTTCGTCGAGCACGAGCAGCCGCGGTGCGGTGGCCAGCGCGGTGGCCACGCTGAGCCGCCGGGCCTCCCCGCCGGAGAGGGTGTACGGGTTGGCCTCCGCGAGCCGGTCCAGCCGGAGCCGTTCGAGCAGCTCACCGACGATCCGGTCGACGTCGGCGGGGGAGCGGCCCAACCGGCGGGGCCCGAGCGCGAGCTCGTCGGTGACGCGGGACGTGACGAACTGGTGTTCCGGGTTCTGGAAGACCGACCCGATCCGGCCGGCCAGGGTCGCGGCCCGCCATCGGTGCGGCGGCCGGCTGTCACCGAACGCCTCGACCCGCCCGGACGTGGGTGCGAGCAGCCCGCCGAGCAGCAGCGCCAGGGTCGACTTGCCCGCGCCGTTGGGCCCGGTCACGGCCACCACCTCGCCCGCTCCGACATCTACCGAGACGGGGTCGAGGCGTCTGCTCACTTCGGCGCGCGTAGCCCGTACCAAATCGATGTCGGTCTTGGTTTTCGCCTTGCGCGGCGGGACCTGGAAACCCGGCACCCAGACGCCCTCGTCAGCGAGTTTGTCGCCGTAGGCGGCGAAGATCATCTCGGGTGAGCCGTCGGCGCGGACACCGCCGCCCGGCTCCAGGACCACCACCCGGTCGACCAGCGGAAGGGCCTCGGCGACCCGGTGTTCCACGATGATCAGCGTGGTGTCCGGGCCGGTGGCCCGGGCCAGCGCGTCGCGGATCAGCGCGGCGCCCGGCGGGTCCAGGTTCGCGGTCGGCTCGTCGAGCAGCAGCAGGCCGGGACGCAACGCGAGAACACCGGCGAGAGCGAGGCGTTGCGCCTCACCGCCGGAGAGGGCCGAGGTCGGACGATTGACGGGGTACGGGAAACCGACACGATCCAGCACGTCGGACACCCGTGGCCAGATCTCACCGGCGGGCACTCCCCGGTTCTCCGGGCCGAACGCCACGTCGTCGCCGCTGCGGGCCATCACCAGCTGGGTCTGCGGGTCCTGGAAGAGGATGCCGACCCGCTCGCGTGCCTTGCGCGGGTCGAGCCCGTCGATCCGGATCGTGCCCTCGGACTCGCCGGAGTCCTCGGGCAGCAGCCCGGCCAACGCGGCGAGCAGCGTGCTCTTGCCGGCCCCGGATGGGCCGAGTAGGAGCACCCGCTCGCCGTGCCGCACTTCCAGGTCCAGCCCGCGGACCGCCCACGAGCGGCGACCGGCGTGCCGCCACCCGAAGCCGCGGAGCTGAACGTCACTCATGTCTCAGACGGTTGCCCGTTCCCGGCCCGCTTCGAACCGGTCCAGCACCCCGGTCGGAGCGAGCGCCCGGACCAGCGCCCACGAACCGGCCCCGGCCAGGATCGCGCCGCTGAGGACGGTGATCGCCGCGTACGGGATCCGGTACGACCACAGGTCCATGCCGACCGTGTACTTGACGAAGTCGTAGGACGCCGCGCTGACCCCGGTCAGCGCACCGGCCAGGATCGCGGCCGGCAGCCGGTGGTTGCGGTAGAGCAGCAGTGCGAAGGCCAGTTCGGCGCCGAGGCCCTGGATCAGGCCGGAGACGATCGTGTCGACGCCCCACTGGCTGCCGAGCAGCGCGGACACGGTGGCCGCGACCAACTCGGTGTAGAGCGAGGCGCCCGGCTTTCGGATGATCAGACCGCCGAGGACGGCCGGGACCAGCCAGATGCCGTAGATGATGGTCTGCGCCGGTGGGAAGAACGCGAAGGCGCCCTCGGTGATCGACCAGACCGTGCCCCAGGCCCAGAAGATCACGCCGAACGCGACGGCGATGACGGAGGCGATGACGATGTCTATCGTCCGCCATCGATTGGACGTTGATGCCATTGGATTGCCTCCCAGTGGGTACCGGGAGGAGACGCACGCCGTGTTCCCTGGGCGGCGATGCCCAGGGCACGACGCGGCTGGAGAGACCGAGCTTCCTGCGCTGGCATTACCCAGATCAGGTACTAGGGTCTGCGGATTTCCCGCACTCTCAGCGCTGTGCGCTCCCCTGTCGGATTGGATGTGCTTCGATGACCGTAACACCTGGTAGCGGGGTATCACAGGGAGGGGACGACGTGATCGAGGTCAAAGCCCGGGGACTGACGTTCGACGTTCACGAGGGTGGGCCGGAGGACGGTGAACCGGTTCTCCTGCTGCACGGCTTTCCTCAGGATTCCCGGGAGTTCGACCTGGTTCTGCCGCATCTGCACGCGGCCGGGCTGCGGACCTACGCGATGGACCAGCGCGGCTGCTCACCGGGCGCCCGCCCGTCCGACGTCTCCGCCTACACCATGCCGTCGGTGACCGCCGACGCCGTCGCCGTCCTCGACTCGCTCGGCCTCGACAGCGCGCACGTCGTCGGCCACGACTGGGGCGCACAGGTGGCCTGGCAGCTGGCCGCCCGGCACCCGGACCGGGTGCGGACCCTCACCGCGATCTCCGTCCCGCACCCGCGGGCGCTGCTGCTCGCGATCCGGGTGCGGCCCAGCCAGAAGGCGCGGCTCGCCTACTTCGAGGTGTTCCGGCGGAGGTTCGCCGAGCGGCTGCTGCTCGCCCAGCATGCCCTGCCGTTGCGCCTGATGCTGCGGCCGATCGGCATGCGCGCTGAACAGTACGTGGCGGCGATGCGCGAACCGGGCCGGCTCACCGGCGGCCTCAACTGGTACCGCGCCTTCGACGCGTCCCAGATCGCGAACCTCGGTGAGGTGACGGTGCCGACCACCTACGTGTGGAGCGACAAGGACGGGGTGGTCGGGCTGACCGCGGCGCTGCGTACCAGGGACTGGGTGCGAGCCGACTACCAGCTGGTGGCGATGCGCGGCGTCAGTCACTGGGTGCCCGAGCAGGCGCCGCGTGAGCTGGCCGACGCGGTCCTGGCCCGGATCGGCGTTTGATCAAGGGGTCGGACGGGGAATTCGGCGCGTCATGGCGGTCGATTCCCACACCCCCCGAGAGACCGAGAAGCAGCGCTGGGACCGCAACTTCGCGGACCTGCTCCAGGAACTGCGGGTCGCGCAGACGGGCGTGCAGATCCTCTTCGCGTTCCTGCTGACCCTGCCGTTCAGCAGCGGCTTCCCGAACGTCACCGATTTCCAGAAGGACACCTACGTGGTCGCGCTGATCAGCGCGGCGTTCGCCACCGCGATGATCATCTCGCCGGTGGCGTTCCATCGGGCGCTGTTCCGGCAGGGCCGCAAACCCGAGCTGGTCCGGTACGCCCACAAGATGGCCACCGGTGGCCTGGCCTTCATGCTGATCGCGATGACGGCGAGCGTCCTGCTGATCACCGACTACCTGCTGGACTGGCAGTGGGCGATCCCGCTGACCATCGTCACCGGCGGCTGGTTCCTCACCTACTGGGCCATCCTGCCGTTCGCCCACCGCGAGTGGGGCGATGACGACGAGGACGCCGCCTCCGCCATCGACTGACCGTCGGATCCGGCCGGTCCTCAGTGCCGTCTCGACGACGTTGCGACAGCACTGAGAGCCGGCCGGGGTTCAGCGCCGTTTCAGGCCCAGTCGGCGCAACTCCAGGCCGGCCAGGGCGGCTACCGCGTCCGAGTCGCCGGCCCGCCAGCTCTGCGCGATGTCCGGGCCCAGCTTCGCCAGCTCGGTCAGCGGCTGGGAGGCCAGCGCCCGCAACGCCAGCAGGTCCTGGCCGGCCGGGTCGTCGCGGACCGCCGCGGCCACCCCGGCCCGGCGGACCCAGCGCAGCCGCAACGGCAGCCAGAGGAACAGCACCAGGGCCAGCGGCACCGACAGCGCGAGCGCGGGCAGGATCAGCGCCAGCTGGGCCACGAACTCCTGCTGCTGATGGCCGGCGTCGGCGATCGACCGGGCGGCGTTCGCGGCACCGTTGAACGGACTCGTCAGCTCGTCACCGACGAGCGGAACCCGGCCCACCTTGCCGCCCGCGTCGGCGAGGTTGTCGGCGATGCCGCTGCCGGCGCTCTCCAGTTTCTGGCCGGGGACGGCGAGTTTCTCCACCACGTCGTGGATCCACAGGGCGACCTTGATCCACAGGTAGACCCAGATGACGACGAGGATGTCGGTGACGAGTTGGCGGACGGCGACGGGGACGCGGTCGGCATAGAGCTTCACATCGTCAAGCGTCGCAGTCGGCCTTCGGCGGCGCACGCCGGGCGGAGCCTCAGGTTGCGGCAGCGTGCGCCGGGCGGGGCTCACGCTTTGGCGGCGCACTCCGGGCAGGTGCCGAAGATCTCCAATGTGTGCGAGACGTCGACGAAACCGTGCTGACCGGCCATCTTGTCGGCCCACGACTCGACCGCCGGGCCGAGCACCTCGACGGTCCGCCCGCACGAACGGCACACCAGATGGTGGTGGTGACCCTGGCTGCAGCGCCGGTAGAGGTGCTCCCCACCCGGCGGGCGCATGACGTCGATCTCGCCGGCGTCGGCCAGGCCCTGCAGAGTCCGGTACACCGTGGTCAGTCCGACCCGCTCGCCCCTCTCGCGCAGCATCGCATGCAGATCCTGGGCGCTGTGGAAGCCCTCGGTCTCGGCGAGGACGGCGCTGACCGCGCTGCGCTGCTTGGTGTTGCGGATCTGGCTCTCGGCGTTCACTGTCGGCTCTCCCTGGCGTGGCTCACGGCGTCGGCGACGATGTGGGCGACGTGTTCGTCCACCAGGGAGTATGCGATCTCCCGGCCCCGTCGCACACCCCGCACCACACCCGCCCCGCGCAGGACCCGCAGGTGCTGCGACACCAGCGGCTGCGGGGCGCCGAGTTTCTCCACGAGATCGTGCACACAGCGCTCGCCCACGCCCAGCTCGACCACGATGGCGACACGGATCGGCGCGGAGAGAGCACGCAACAGTGCCCCCGCCGATTCGTACGCTTCGTAACCGGTGGTCGTCGTCATCGTTGCGCCAACGGTACAGGCAGGCCGCGGTCAGCCATGCAACACGACATCCGGGGGCTCGGACGCGACCGGCTGCGGCGCGGGCCGGCGCAGCCGGTGCCGGACCGATCCGCCGACCGCGGCGGCCACGAAGACGGCCAGGGCCAACAGCACGGTGGTCGCGCCGGGGGCGGTGTTCGCCTCGGCGGACACCAGGATGCCGCCGCCGCCGGCGGCCACCCCGATCACCATGGCCAACGTCATGGTGCTGACGAAACCGCGGGTCACCTGCTGGGCGGCGGCGACCGGGACGACCATCATCGCGGAGACGAGCAGCAGGCCGACGGTACGCATGGCGATCGTCACGGTCACCGCGGTGGTCACCGCCAGCAGGATGTTCAGGAGCCGGACCGGCAGGCCGCTGACCCGTGCGTACTCCTCGTCGTTGCAGAGCGCGAACAGGGCCGGCCGGAAGAACAGCATGGCCGTCAGCACCGCCGCGCCCAGCCCGCCGATCACCATCAGGTCGGTGTCCGAGGTGGTCAGCGGGGAGCCGAACAGGTACTGCATGAGACTGCTGTTGCCGCTGCCGTCGGACAGTCCGACGAGCAGCACACCACCGGCGATGCCGCCGTAGAAGAGCATGGCCAGGGCCAGATCCCCGGAGGTACGGCCACGCTCACGGATCAACTCCACCCCGATCGCGCCCAGAGCCGACACGATGACCGCCGTGTACACCGGATCGTTGCCGGTGAGCAGGCCCAACCCGACGCCGGTGAGCGCTACGTGCCCGATCCCGTCGCCGATCAGTGACAGGCGGCGCTGCACCAGGTAGATGCCGAGGGCCGGGGCGGCCAGCCCGATGATCAGCGCGGCGATCAGGGCCCGCTGCATGAACGGCTGGGTGAGCAGGTCCATCAGTACGCCTTCGTTCCCTCGGTGGGCGCCCACTCGCAGATGCCGGCCGTCGGTTCCTCGGCATGCGGGTGCAGATGTTCGTGGTCGGGTTCGGCGTGATGACCGGCCGGTTCGGGGGGCGTGCCCTCGTACGCGATCCGCCCGTCGTGCACCACCACGGCCCGCCCGATCAGTGGCCGTAGCGGGCCCAGCTCGTGCAGGACCAGCAGGATCGTCCCGCCGTCACCGGCGAATCGGGTCAGCGCCGCGGCGAACGCCTCCTGGCTGGCCGCGTCCACCCCGGCGTTCGGCTCGTCCAGCACCAACAGGTCCGGCTTTCCGGCCAGTGCCCGGGCGATCAGGGTGCGCTGCTGCTGGCCGCCGGAGAGCGTCGACACCGGGTCGCCGATCCGGTCCAGCAGCCCGACCGCGGCAAGCGCGTCCCGTACCGCCGCCCGGTCGTTTCGGCCGGGGAGACGGAAGACGCCGCGCCGGGCCAGCCGGCCGGAGGCGACGACCTCGCCGACGGTGGCCGGCACGCCGCTGCCGGCGCCGAGCCGCTGCGGCACATACCCGATCCGCTCCCAGTGCCGGAACCGCTTCTGTGGCGTCCCGAACAGCTGGATCTCGCCCCGGCGGGACGGGACCAGGCCGAGGATCGTCCGGATCAGGGTGGATTTGCCGGAGCCGTTGGCGCCGAGGATCGCGACGACGTCTCCGGCCGTGACGCTCAGCGAGACGTCCCGCAGGACCTCCCGCCCGTCGTAACCGACCGCAAGGTGACCGACCTCTATGACACTCATGAACACTCCAGGCCCAGCTTCAATGCGGTCAGGTTGGCGCGCATCACCGAGAAGTAGTCTGCCGAGTCGTCGGTGAGGCCCTCGATCGGGTCCAGGACCGCGGTCTGCGCGCCCACCTCCTTGGCGATCGTCTCAGCCACCTTGGGGCTGACCAGGGTCTCGAAGAAGATCGTGGTGGTGCCGTGCTCGCGGGCCTCGGCGGCCACCTCGGCGAGGCGCTGCGGCGACGGCTCGGCCTCCGGGTCGATGCCGGTGATGCCGATCTGGGCCAGCTCGTAACGGTTCGCCAGGTAGCCGAACGCGGTGTGGCTGGTCACCAGCTCACGCCGGGTGCAGTCGGCCAGGCCGGTCTTGAACTCGCCGTCCAGCGTGGTCAGCTCGGTGCGCAGCGCGGCGGCGCGGGCGGTGAAGTCGGCGGCGTGTGCCGGGTCGGCCTTACCGAGGCGCTCGGCCACCTTGTCGGCGATGCTCGCGAGTCGGGTCGGGTCGAGCCAGACGTGCGGGTCGGTGCCGCCCGACTCCTCGGCGTGTGCCTCGCCCTCCTCGGCGTGGTCGTCCGCCTCCTGCGCGC
Source organism: Actinoplanes sichuanensis (assembly GCF_033097365.1). Taxonomy (NCBI): domain Bacteria; kingdom Bacillati; phylum Actinomycetota; class Actinomycetes; order Micromonosporales; family Micromonosporaceae; genus Actinoplanes; species Actinoplanes sichuanensis. Next base: position 8,160,644 of record NZ_AP028461.1, on the reverse strand, counting down.
TGATCATCTCGACCGCGGTGGTGGCGTCGAGGGCCCGGTCGCCGCCGTTCTGCTTGACCGCGTCGTCGACGGCCGGCTGGAAGCCGCCCAGGTAGACGATCACGCCGGCGTCGGCGACCGCACCGACCTGCCGGGCGGTCAGCTCGACGTCGTGCGGCTCGGCGCCCGGCTTGGTCAGGGTGGAGACGGTCACCGCGTCGCCGCCGACCCGCTCGCTGACGAACTGGAGCGGGTAGAACGCGGTGACCACGGAAAGCTTGCCGTCGGCGCCGGCGGAGTCCCCTCCGCAGCCGGTGAGAGCGGGCAGCAGGAGCAGGGCGGGAAGCAGGCGGCGCATCATGCCACCAACTGTCGTCGATAATGACAATGATTGTCAAAGCCGCATGGGTTCACAGGGTCTTCGACACCGCGGCCACCACGAGCAGGGTGAGCAGCACCACCCGGACCAGCCGGGTGACCGGCGTCTGCACCGGCCAGGTCGTCGCGGTCAGGGTGGCCAGGCCGACGGCCAGCAGGCCGAGCAGCAGCGCGCCGACGATGTCCGGCAGGAACAGGCCGGCCAGCAGCAGCGCGAGCGTCCCGGCGAACGCCGCGGTCGGATTCACCCGGGCCAGCCGGTTCAGGAATGTGCGCGTCACTGTCGCTCCCGTCGCGTGTGCGTACCCTCGTCACATGCTGGTGCTCAACCGCTTCACGGTCCCCACGGAAACGCAGGACGGCTTCCAGGAGCAGGCGCACGCCGCGCTCGCCGCTCTGGCCCGCACTCCCGGATACCGCTCCGGCCGGCTGACCCGGGCCATCGAGGACCCGACCGGCTGGACCCTGGTCACCGAGTGGGAATCCGTCGGAGCCTACCGGCGTGCCCTGGGTGCCTACGACGTCAAGCTGTACGCCACACCGCTGCTCGCGCGTTCCCTCGACGAGCCGTCGGCCTTCGAGACACTGGCCTCCGCCGAACCGGGCGCCGACGTGGTGGTCACCGCGAGCGACCGGGCGGCCGATCCCTGGCGTTGAACACTAGGCTGGGAACATGAGTCTTCCTCCGCCCCCGCCGCCGCCGGGCCCGGGCGTGCACCCGCCGTTCCCGGCTCCCCCGGTCGAGGGACGCGGCAAGCGGGTCGGTACGAGCGTGGGCATCGTCGCCGGCATCGTCGTGCTGGTCTGCGGAGTCGGTGCGGTCGCCGGCATCGGCCTGATGACGTCGATCACCAGCGCGCTCGACGAGCAGGCCGACGTGGTGGTCGGCCACTACCTCGACGACATCCAGGAGCGTGACTTCGACGGGGCCTACCAGCAGCTCTGTCAGGACGCACGGGATGTCGAGACCCCGTCCGAGTTCGCCGAGCGGATGGAGTCGACGGAGCCGTTCCAGTCGTACCGTCTGGGCGATCTGTCGTGGGGTGTCCGGCTGACCCTGCCGGTGGACATCGTCTATTCCGGGGGCGGCTCCCAGCGTCTGGAGGCTGAGCTGGTGCAGAACAGGTCGACGGGCAAATTCGAGGTCTGCGACCTCGGGGAGTAATCTCGCTTTTCGTCCTGTAACTCTTGATTTCCCCGCCGACACCCAGCCGGCGTAGGAGGAAACCGCACATGCCTGCCGACCGTATCGACAGCGTCGTCAGCCTGGCCAAGCGCCGGGGCTTCGTCTTCCCCTCCAGCGAGATCTACGGAGGGACCCGTTCGGCCTGGGACTACGGTCCGCTCGGCGTGGAGCTGAAGGAGAACGTCCGCCGGCAGTGGTGGCGGACCATGGTCCAGCAGCGCGACGACATCGTCGGCCTGGACTCGGCGGTCATCCTGTCCCGTGACGTGTGGGCCGCCTCCGGGCACCTCGACGCGTTCGTCGACCCGCTGACCGAGTGCCAGTCCTGCCACAAGCGCTTCCGGGCCGACCATCTGGAGGAGGCGTTCGAGGCCAAGCACGGCAAGCTGCCGGCGTCCCTCCAGGAGCTGAACTGCCCGAACTGCGGCAACAAGGGCACCTTCACCGAGCCGAAGATGTTCAACGGCCTGATGAAGACCTACCTCGGCCCGACCGAGAGCGCCGACGGCCTGCACTACCTGCGTCCGGAGACCGCCCAGGGCATCTTCGTCAACTACAACAACGTGGCGACCGCGGCCCGCAAGAAGCCGCCGTTCGGCATCGCGCAGGTCGGCAAGAGCTTCCGCAACGAGATCACCCCGGGCAACTTCATCTTCCGTACGCGTGAGTTCGAGCAGATGGAGATGGAGTTCTTCGTCCCGCCGGGCGCCGACGAGGAATGGCACGAGTACTGGCTCCAGGAGCGCTGGAACTGGTATCGCGACCTGGGTCTGTCGGAGAGCAACCTGCGGTTCTACGAGCACCCCAAGGAGAAGCTCTCGCACTACTCGAAGCGGACCGTCGACATCGAGTACCGCTTCCAGTTCGGCGGGACCGAGTTCGCCGAGCTCGAGGGTGTCGCCAACCGCACCGACTTCGACCTGACCACGCACTCGAAGCACTCGGGTGTGGACCTCTCCTTCTTCGACCAGGAGAAGGGCGAGCGCTGGGTGCCCTACGTCATCGAGCCGGCGGCCGGCCTCACCCGCGCGGTGCTGGCGTTCCTGCTAGAGGCGTATGACGAGGACGAGGCGCCGAACACCAAGGGCGGCGTGGACAAGCGCACGGTCATGCGGTTCGACCCCCGCCTCGCGCCGGTCAAGGTCGCCGTCCTGCCGCTGTCGCGCAACCCGGAGCTGTCGCCGAAGGCCAAGGAGCTGTCGGCCAACCTGCGCAAGCGCTGGGTCGTCGAGTTCGACGACTCGCAGGCGATCGGCCGTCGGTACCGCCGGCAGGACGAGATCGGTACACCGTTCTGTGTCACCGTCGACTTCGACACCCTCACCGACAACGCGGTGACGGTCCGCGACCGCGACACCATGAAGCAGGAGCGGGTCTCCCTCGACCAGATCGAGGACTACCTGATCAAGCGCCTGCCCGGCTGCTGAGCCGGACGTGACGCAGACCGCCGGGTTCCCGCATGGGTGCCCGGCGGTCGCCGTACAGGCCCTATGCTCCCCGGTCATGTCACGACGGGGACCTTTTGTACTGACTGTGCTGACCTTGGTGGCGCTCGGCGGCTGCGCCGAGGAGAAACCGCGGATCCCGCTCGGTGCGGCCGGGCCCGCGACGCCGGTGACCCTGGCCGAGCCGGACCAGACCGGGCTGCTGCCGATGTCGCAGTGGCCGGCCGCCTGTGATCTGCTTCCCGAGACGGTGGTCCGCGAGGTCCTGCCGGCGGCCACGGTCGTCGAGATGAAGCGGGTCACGCCTACCTTCGACAGTGGCGACGTCGTCGAGAAGGACCACGTGTTCCCCGGCGACGCGGAGTGCCAGATCCGGGTCGACTTCGCCGAGGCCAAGGAGATGCAGCCGGGCCGACGGGGCGGGTGGATCTACTTCACCGTCCGGGTCGCCGGCACACCGGAGCTGGCCCGGAAGAACTACGACGAGAACATCGCGTCCACGCTGCGGGACGAGCGGACCGCCTGCCCCGCCGAGCTGGTCGCGGCGGCCGGGTTGGACGACTGCACCGACTCCGACGGCGAGTGGACCTTCCTCAAGCACGGTGTCGCCGGTGAGTTGCGGGGCATCGCGCCCTACCTGAACCGGGACGTCTACTTCGAGGGACAGAAGGAGAACTCGTACCCCACCGAGATCTGGCACGACACCGTCGGCGCGGAGTTCCTCCGGGCTGTCGCCGCCCGACTGCCCTGACCGTCGAACGACTCTCCCGGAGTCACCCCGAGTTCATCGAAGCGTTGCCATGTATCGATGTCATGGCAATGATGTGACCCGGTGTACCTCTACAGGGAGAAATGAATGACATCGAGTAGACGGGGGCTGGCCGCCGGGTTGTCGGCGGCCACACTGACGACGTTGCTCGCCGGGAGCGTGCCGGCGATGGGTGTCGGAAACGGCTCGGCGGTCGCCGAGGGGACGTACGGATTCGTCGCGCACATCGCGGTGGGTCAGGCCGGTGCTGGGGCGGCCTGTACCGGAGCGCTGATCGACCCGCAATGGGTGATCACCGCCGCGGCCTGCTTCGGGTCGGGTGCGCCGGACGCCACGATCACCATCGGCGGACAGGTGCGCGAATCAGCCCGGCTGGTGAAACACCCGGACCGCAACGTGGTGCTGGTCAAACTGGACAAACCGACGACGATCGCGCCTGTCGCGATCGGCACGACCGCCCCGGCCGTGGGTGACGTGCTGCGGATCGCCGGGTACGGCCGCACCGCCACCACCTGGATCCCGGGCGCGCTGCACGCCGCCCAGTTCCAGGTCACCGGAGTCGGCACGGGACTGCTGGACGTGGCCGGGGTCAGCGGCACCCAACCCAGCGTCTGCAAGGGCGACGCGGGCGGGCCCGCACTGCGCGAGAGCGGCGGTACGGTCGAACTGGTCGCCCTCAACCACACCTCCGCACAGGGTGGTTGCCTGGGGCAGACCGAGACCGCCCGGACCGCGGTCGAGACCCGGGTCGACGATCTGGCCGCCTGGATCCGCACGTACGCGCCGGGCGGGCTCGCCGAGGACCACCGCGACGACGTCACCATGGTCTACAGCTACGCCTCCGGGGCGCTCGGCCCGTTCACCTTCACCACCGCCGCCAACGGTGCGATGAGCGCGAAGGGTGGCTGCAACACCGCGGCCGGGCTCTACACCACGAGCGTCAAGATCTTCCGGGGCGACTTCAACGGTGACGACATCGTCGACCAGGTGGTGCTGCACAACTCGGCGAACAACACGCTGTCGTTCACCACGTTCCTCACCAGACCGGACGGCACGTGTTCGGCCGGTGTCCAGTCGTGGACCAGTTCGACCTTCGGCTCGTACAGCCGGATGCTGATGACCAGCGGCGACTACAACGGCGACGGCCGTGACGACATCGCCGGGTTCTACAACTACGCCGACTACGGGATCGGACTGTTCACCTGGCTGTCCAGCCCCACCGGAACATTCAGCGCGTCCAGCCGGCCCTGGTACAACGCGCCCAGCCCGTACTGGGGCGAGATCGGCCGGATGAAGGTCTTCTCCGGTGACTTCAACGGGGACGGGCTCGACGACATCGGGTCGTTCTACGGCTACGCCGACTACAGCGTGGGCATCTACTCCTGGATCGCCAAGCCGGGTGGTGGCTTCAACGAGGACCAGCGGGCCTGGTACGTGCCGGCCGAGCCGTACTGGGGTGACCCGAAACGGCTCCGGATCGCGGCCGGTGACTTCAACGGCGACGGCCGGGGTGACGTGGCCGGGCTCTACAACTACGCCAACGGCAACCTGGCCGTGCTCACCTGGACCGCCAAGGCCGACGGCACCTTCAACAACGCGTTCAGCTCGTGGAAGAGCACCAGTGCGGTGTGGGGTTCCTGGGACACCACCCGGCTCACCTCGGGCGACTTCAACGGCGACGGCCGCGACGACCTGTCCGCACTGTTCGGCGCGACCGACGGGAGTCTCTCGCTGAACACTCTGGTCGCCGCCGAGAACGGTGGCTTCGCGGCCCCGGTCAAGGCCTGGGGATCCACCACCTTCGGCTCCTACGGCAGCATCAACCTGCCGGAGGACCCGGTCTGAGACCTTCGGTCATCAGAACTCGAAACCGCCGGGGCGGTGGTTGCGGTCGGCGATCAGTCCCGCAAGCACCGCCACGGCGATCTCCGGTGGGGTACGGCTACCGATGTTCAATCCGACCGGACGACGCACCCGGCTGATCTCGTCGTCCGGCACGCCCAGTTCACGCAGCGCCGCCACGTGCGGCCCCTCGGCGCGCGGGTTGCCGAGGATGCCGATCCACCGGGACCGCCCGGCCAGTGCCTCCTTGAGCAGCGCGCCGATCTCCGGCCGGTGATGGTCGGTCAGCAGGATGTCGGTGTGCTCGTCCGCCGCGGCCGCGACCAGGTCGCTGACGTAGGTGTCACCGTGCGGCCGTGGCGTCCCGGCCAGGCGGGTCGGATCGGGCTCGACCAGCACCGTCCGGAAGCCCAGCTCCACCCCGAAGCGGAACAGCATCTCCGACACCGGCGACTCGAAAACGGCGATCAGCCGCCGCGGGCTTCCCTCATCAGTCATCCCTGGGACTCTGCCAGACGATGCGGGGAATTCATCCGACCAGATGTCTCTGACCTACTAGTCCTTGCGCTATAGTCGTGCTCGCCAAGTCGCTCAACGGTGGCTCGTTGAGCGACTACCCTTCACCCCTGGAGGCACTGTTGCCAACCCTCGAAGAGCGCGTCACCCGACTGGAGCGTGACATGGAAGAGCAGAAGCGGCTCCGCGTCGGCATGGACGACGACATGTCGGACTTCGGCCAAAAGCTTCATGCGCAGGGCCGCCTCCTCAAAGCGATCGCTAAGACCCAGTCGGAGCACACGAAAACCCTCGCGGAGCACACCAGGATTCTCACGGCGCATACACGGGAGCTTCATCACCTGGGCGAGCAGGTCGGCGGTCTACGAGAGGACTTCGGAACGCTCAAGAACCGCATCGAGCGAATCATCGAGATGGTCGGCACGTTGATCGAGCGGGATCGCGAGCGGTAGCGGAGCCGGGCGATTCGGGGTCGCCGGGCCGGGCGTGTCACGCTAGAGCGCGTGACTGCACCGCTCATGCTCGGCGACCATGCCGTTAATCCGCCCGTCGTGCTCGCGCCGATGGCCGGCATCACCAACGTGGCGTTCCGGCGGCTCTGCCGCGAGCAGGGCGGCGGGGTCTACGTCTGCGAGATGATCACGACCCGGGCGCTGGTGGAGCGGATCCCCAAGACGCTCAAGATGATCGCGTTCGCCGAGGACGAGGGTTTCCGCAGCCTGCAGCTCTACGGGGTGGACCCGGAGGTGACCGCGGCCGCGGTGCGGATGGTCGGCGAGGACGACCTGGCCGACCACATCGATCTGAACTTCGGCTGTCCGGTTCCGAAGGTCACCCGCCGCGGTGGTGGTTCGGCCCTGCCGTGGCGGCGCCGACTGTTCGGGCGGATCGTGAGTCAGGCGGTGGCGGCGGCGAAACCGTTCGGCATCCCGGTGACGATCAAGATGCGCAAGGGCATCGACGACGACCATCTGACGTACGTCGAGGCCGGTCTCGCCGCACAGGACGCCGGCGTGACCGCGGTGGCCCTGCACGCCCGCACCGCCGAGCAGCGTTACTCCGGCCAGGCCGACTGGGATGCGATCGCCACCCTGAAGCAGGCCCTGGACGTGCCGGTGCTCGGCAACGGCGACATCTGGGAGGGTTCGGACGCGCTGCGCATGGTCGAGCACACCGGCTGCGACGGTGTCGTGGTGGGCCGTGGCTGCCTGGGCCGCCCGTGGCTCTTCGCCGACCTGGAGGCCGCGTTCACCAAGGGCGCCGACTACCGGCCGGTGCTGCCGACCCTGGGCGAGGTTGCCAAGATCATCGCCCGGCACGCGCAGCTGCTGGTCGAGGCGTTGGAGGACGAGCGGCACGGTTGCGCCGACTTCCGCAAGCACGTGGCGTGGTATCTGAAGGGCTTCCCGGTCGGTGGTGAGCTGCGCCGGAGCCTGGCGATGATCTCGTCGCTGGCCGAGCTGGACGATCTGCTGGCCAAGCTCGACCCGACCGTGCCGTTCCCGGTCGAGGCGCTGGGTCAGCCCCGGGGTCGGGTCAACGCGCCGGGCAAGGTGTCGCTCCCGCACGGCTGGCTGGACAGCCGCGACGACGAGACGGTCCCGGAGGGCGCCGAAACCGACGAATCAGGCGGCTGACCCGAGGCGCCCGGTGGAAGGGCGGCCGGCGGAGCGGCGGCTGTTTTGGGTGCGGTCGGCATGAGGCGGGCGGCGGCGTGCCGGCGGAACGGGCAGGATGCAGGGATGCCTGAGCGTTTCGTGGAGCCGTTTCCGTTCTGGCCGGCCGAGTCCGAGTCCGACTCCGGTGACCGGCATCCGGCGGCGCCGTCGGTGGCGTGGGATCCGGCGTCGGATGAGCAGACGCTGCGGCGGGCGCTGGCCCACGGCGACGTCGAGTGCTGGGTCACGCTGTCGCGACTGCTGCGCGACCAGGGCCGCACGGCCGAGGTCCGACAGCTCTGCGAGCAGTCGGCGACGACCGCCACCCAGCCGCAGCTGACCAGGTTCGTCGAGCTCAGCGCGCAGAACTTCGACGCCGCCTCGGGTGCCCGCTTCCAGTACGAGCTGATCACCAGGTTTCCCGCCGAGGCGACGGCCCTGGAGCACGGCGCCCGGCTGCTGGCCACGAGCGGCCACTACGAACTGGCGATGAACGTCCAGCGGGAGGCGCTGCGGCGCGGCACCGACCGGACCTACTTCATGATCAACCCGTGGCGGACCATGCGGGTGCTGACCGAGGCGGGCCGGTTCGACGACGCCGAGGAACTGATGCGGGCGTACGCCGACGAGATGTTCGCCGCCGTGCCGCTGTCGTTGCTGCTGCAGGTGCGCGGCCACCCCGCCGAGGGTGAGGAGTTGCTGCGCGCCCATCCGTCGGCGGGCCACCTGTACGTGCGGTTCGCGCTGTTCACCCTGCTGGAGCGGGCCGGCCGGCCCGACGAGGCGGCCGCGGTCCGGCCACCGGAGGGCTGGCCGCACCAGATGCGCGGCCAGCTTCCGGCGTCGAACAGCCCGCAGGAGGCGATCTGGTCGGTGACCGACCTCCTGGGACGGGCGTTCGCGGTGTGAAACCGGAGCAACCCCGTCAGGCGGTGAGTTTCCACTGCTGGCAGGTGTTACCCAGGGACGCCCACTGGCGCACCGCGACACCGTCGGCGGTGCCGCAGTCGGTGACGTCGAGGACCAGGCCGTTACCCCGGTTGGCGATCAGGTAGCCGCCGTTGATCGGGGTGAGGCTCCACTCCTGGCAGGCGTTCCCGAGTGACGCCCACAGATCGACGGCGGTGCCGTTGGCGGCGCCGCAGTCGACCGAGTCGAGCACGGTTCCGCTGTTGGCGTTGGTGATCCGGTAGTAGTTGCTGCTCGTCTTGGTGAACGTCCACTGTTGACAGGCGTTGCCGAGCGACGACCACTGCCGGATCGCGGTGCCGTTGGCGACGGCGCAGTCCTTGGCGTCCAGCACCTTGCCGCTCGCCTGATTGACGAGGCGGTACCTGGTGCCGCCCACCGGGTACGACACGCCGCCACCCGGGTCGCCGGAGGGGGCGACGAGGGTGGTGGCGAGCTTGTCCGGCGTACCCAGATTCGGTGTGCCGTCGCTGTTGAAATCGACTTTCTTGAGCCTTGTCGTGCGGGTGGCTCCGCAGCCCTGGGCGGTGGTCTCGTTGGCGTGGTAGGCCATCCACGTCTCGGTGCCGTCCGGCGACGTGAAGAACGAGTGGTGACCCGGCCCGTAGACGCTGTTCGCGTCGGACCGCTGGAAGATCGGTGTGCTCTTCTTCGCCCACGACGACGCGACGAGCGGATCACTGCCGGTCAGGGTGAGCATGCCCAGCTTGTAGTCGGGCGTGTTGCACGAGCTGGCGGAGAAGGTCAGGAACGTCTTCCCGCCGTGCTGGAGGATGTACGGCCCCTCCTCGGTGTTGCCGCCGACCTTCTCCCAGTCGTACGTCGGGTAGGAGATCCGGGTGCCGTGGGCGCTGACCGTCCACGGGTTGCTCATCGGCGCGATGAACAGGCTCTGCAGGTCACCGACCCACGACGAGTAGAGGAAGTAGTTCTTCCCGCCGATCGTCGCGACACTGCCGTCGATCGCCCAGCCGTTGTTCGCCTGGACCTCGAGCCGGCCCTTGAACGAGTACGGCCCCATCGGGTCGGTGCCGGACGATTCGAGGACGAACGAGCGCTGCCCGTCGCAGCAGGCCGCCGTCCCGGCCGAGTAGTACAGGTACCAGCGTGTCCCGTTCGGCCCGTTCAGTTTGTGCAGCGACGGCGCCCACACGTTGCAGCAACTCGCCGCGGCGGTGCCGGTGTACACGACGTTCTCGGTGGCGCCGGGCAGCGCGGCCACCGACTTGGCCTTCTTGATCACCACCTGGTTGTTCCAGGTCGTGGCGGCCAGGTAGTAGTAGCCGTTGTCGAAGCCCACCCACGGGTCCGCGCCGTACGGGGCGGCCGCGACCGGATTGGTGAACCCGACGGCGGCGTCGCTGCTCAGCGGGTTGAAGGCGACTGCCACATAGGCCGGGACGGTCATCAGCAGCGTGACCAGCGCGGCTCGGAGAGGTCGGATGCGCCGCATGTCAGTACACCGTCGGCCAGCCGGACGAACTCCAGCTCAGCAGGTTGATGCCGAGCCGCGCGTCGCCGGCGGCGGTGTAGTAGTGGTAGACCAGCACGTCCTGGGTGCCGTCCGAGAAGACCGCCGGATGCCCGGGGCCGTAGACGGCGTCGTGCGAGGCGAGGATCTCGGTGCCGCCGCCCGCGGTCATCAGCGTGCCCGCCCGGTCCTTGTACGGCCCGGTGATGCTGGTCGACCGCCCGACCATGGTCCGGTACGTGCTGGACGCGCCCTTGCAGCAGAGGTCGAACGCGACGAACAGGTAGTAGTAGCCGTTGCGGTAGTAGATGTGCGGGGCCTCGACCGACTTGCTGTTCACGAACCGCTCGGCGATGTGGTGGACCGTCGAGTCGGCGCGCTTCCCCGTCGACGGGTTCAGCTTGACCATCTTGATCCCGCTCCAGAACGAGCCGAAGCTGAGCCACCACTCGCCGTTCGGGGTGACCGTCAGGTTCGGGTCGATCGCGTTGAACCCGCTGGTCGTGGTGCTCTCCATGACCTTGCCCTGGTTGGTCCAGGTGCCGGCCGCGCCGGTGGTGCTGGAGGCCAGGAAGATCGCCGACCTGCTGGAGCCGAACGTGGAGGCGGAGTAGTACATCAGGTACTTGCCGCCGCGGTACGAGATGTCCGGCGCCCACAGGTTGGTGTCGCCGTTGGTGTACGCGTCGGCCCACGGCGTGCCGTTGGGGAAGGCCTTGCCCGCGTCGGTGAACTTCGTCCGGTCGGTCGACGTCTTCAGGCCGATGCCGGGCGCCGTGTACGCGAGGATGTAGCCGCCGGCCGGCTTCTTCACGATCGTCGGGTCGTGCGCGAACGTCGAGCCGGTGACCACCCCCGGATTCGGGTAGGTCGCGGCGTCGGCCCGCATCAGGCCGTACGCGCTGGCCGTCACGACCAGCAGGCCGGTCACCCCGGCCAACAGGAACTTGCGGAGAGGGGATCGCATGGGGGATGCGTCCTTTCGGTGGGGATACTGTCTTTCAGGTGTCCGGCCGGGCCGGAAAGGTTGCGCGTCATCGGCGGTTTTCGACGTCTGGTAGATGCGGTCGGCGGCGGCGGACAACGAGAATGTCAGCGCCGCAAGGCGGCCAGGGCGGTCAGCGACAGCGGGACGGCCATCAGAGCGCACAGCAGCGGCAGCGCCACCGGCAGGCCGAACGCGGCGTAGAGCAGCACCGCCGCGACCTCGGCGCCGAAGCCGGCCACCGACAGGGCGGTCGCCCGCGCCGGGCCGGTGATCGCGTCCTGCAGGCGGGCCTCGGCGTGCACCATCGCGAACTGGAGCAGGCCGAACGCCACCGACACCGGCACGATTCCGGACGGATGCGGCACCAGCGAACCCGCCGCCAGCAGCGCGGCGGCCAGAGCCAGGGCACCCGCCAGCGGACGCGGCGAATCCGGTGCGAGACGCCCGGCGAGGCCGTTTCCGGCCGCCATGGCCAGGGCGGTCAGAGCAAACCACAGGGGTACGTCCGGAGTCGGCGCTCCCATCTCGCGGGCCAGCAGTGGCAGGTACTCGTCGAGGGCGGAGAACCCGGGCACGGCCATCGCCACCGCCAGCAGCCGGAGGATCCGGGCACTGCCGGTGACGGACCGCAGGCCCGCTCGTAGCACTGAGAGGTATCCGCCCGCCTCATCGGCATTCCGGGCTTCTTCGTCGTCCGTACCGCCGAGGGGTTTCTCGGGAAGGAGAAGAGCGAGCAGACCGCCCGCGGTGACCGTCGCGACGCTGATCACACCGACCAGGAGGTAACCGCCGGACCGTAGGGCCGGTCCGGCCAGCAGGGTGGCCGCGAGGATGCCGAACATGCTCGCCATCCGGGCGCGGCCGATGATCCGGGTGTACGCCGTGCCGTCACCGAGATGGTCGTAGACCAGCGCCTCCAGCGATCCGGAGGCGAACGCGCCGCCGAGCCCCCACAGCACGAAGCCCACGGCGAAGCCCGGATAGGTGGGCCAGATCAGCCAGACGGCCCAGCCGGCCGCGGAGATGATCTCGCCGAGGGCGTAGAGCCGCTTACGGGACCAGGTGTCGGCGAGTGCGCCGGACGGGATCTCGCACGTGAAGGAGACCACCGACCAGATCGCGAACAGTGACGAGATCTCGGCGGTGGTGAGCCCGGCGTCCGCGAAGAGCAGCGCGTAGACCGGGTAGAGGAGCACGCTGTCCTGCAGCGCGTGCACCGCATACAGATGTCAGCGTCAAACCGGATGCATGCCCTCAGTCTGCCCGGTCCGTCAACGCAATTCGGCCTCGTCGGCGGCGGCCCGCCCGGACTCCCAGCCCTCCAGGCTGTCCACCCGGCTGCCCCGGACCCGCACCGTGCGCGGAAACGCCCGATCCATCGCCTCGTGCACCTTGACCTCGCGGTTGCGCAGCACCGGCAGCAGGTCGTCGTGGCCGGTCAGCTCCCGCTCGACGGTCTGCCGCATCCGCTCGCCGATCCGGATCCCGTAGGAGACCAGGAACGACCGGCGGAACGCCTTCAACCGGGCCTTGCGGACGTTCTTCTCGTCGCGCACCATCGCCCGGTTCGCCTGCACCAGCAGCGACGTGTAGAGCAACTCGACCGCGTCGATGTCGGTGTCGAAGCCGAAGACCGTGCTGAACCCCAGATCCTGCGACCAGACCGTCCGGCACGTGTTGGCCCGGGCCACCGCGTCGAGCAGGCCCGCCTTCTCGCTCTCGTAGGGGTGGTCCACACCGATCCGCCTGGCGAACGGCACCACGTCGACCGCGGCGACGGTGACCTCCTCGATCCGGTACCTGGTGATCAGCTCCTGCGCCTTCGCGCTGTAGCTCTCCGCCTCGGCCGGGAACTCGGTCGACTCCGCCTTCGCCAGCAGCGCACGCACCCGGTCGAGGATCCGCTGGTCACCGTGGTGCGGCACGGTCGTCAGGGGAGTGCCCGGCGGCGGGATCAGCACCTCGATGCGCGGCATCCGCCGCAACTCGGCCAGCAGGTCCAGCGAGGCGTCCAGCACGGCGATCCGGTCCGGCTTACGGCCCTCCGGGGTACGCAACCCGTCCGCCTGGTCACGCCAGCGCTCGTCGACCGGATCCCGGCCGCGTAGATAGTCACGGGCGGCGTCCGCGACCAGCCGCCCCTGGATCGGATTGCCTCGCCGGGCGACCGCCCGGTGCAGCTCGGCAGGCTGCCAGCCGTTGCCGAACAGCCGCTCGAACTCGCCGCTCAGGGCCGTGCTCAGGGCGGCGTCGGTCTCGGCGGCGGGTGCGCCGGTCAGGGCGTCCAACGCGTCCTCGTAGGCCAGAGCGCCGGAGCGCACCCCGTCAATGATCTCCCGGGCGCTCATGGAGGCCAATGGTAGTTGCCGGGGTCCTGGTTCCCGGCCAGGACCCCGGCTGCCGTGACCGCCGAGCGGCCGGACGGTCACGGAGTCAGCAGCAGAACCTCCCTGGTCCGGCCGTTCATGCCGACCAGCCGGTACCCGCCGGTGGTCAGTGCCTCGATCCGCCAGTACGTGCCGCCGAGCGACCGGCGGGTCAGTGAATCGGTGACCCGGTACCAGCCGTCGTCGACGTGCGTGAACCGCCAGCGGTTGCCGATCCGGGTGGTGTTCGCCACGTCGGTCAGCAGCACGTCACCCACCGGCTGGATGCGGAAGTCCTGGCAGGTACCGAGGGTGTGGGTCTGCACCGCCGCGCCCGCACCGCCACAGGCGGCCGGCTGCAGGGCCCGGCCGGCCAGCGGGTTCACGATCCGCGACCAGCCCTCCGAGCTCGGCGTCAGCCGGAACCGCTGGCAGTCGTTGGCCAGCCAGCCCCACTGCGCCACCCGGGCGCCCTCGGCGTTGATACAGGCGGCCACCTCGGCCACCTTGTTGCTGTGCCGGTTGGTCAGGCTCACCAGGCCGTTGCCGCGGTCGATGAGCTGCCACTGCAGGCAGGTGTCGGTCGTCCCGGCCGCCGCGAGGGTGATGTCGGCGCCCTCGTAACCGCAGGAGGGGTTGGCCAGCACGGCGTCGCTGTCCCGGTGGACCAGCTGGACGTAGGCGTCGCCGTGGCCGTACCCGCGGTTGCCGCTGAGCGGGTCGGACAGCCTCGGCCAGCCGTCGACCCAGGAGATCTTCCGGATCGAGCCCTTCGGTGCGCCGTCGTCGGCCCTGTCGTAGTAGTGGTGCGCGAACAGGTCGCCGTAGACGTCACCGTGCCCGGGGCCGGCGAAGTCGTGGTAGCCGGCCAGGATCTGCGTGCCGCCGCCCTCGGTCAGTGCCCGGCCGGTGGCGTCCACATACGGCCCGGTGATGTTCCGGGACCGACCGACCATCACCCGGTAGTCGCTGTCCACCCCGCGGCAGCAGAAGTCGAAACTGACGAACAGGTAGTACCAGCCGCCGTGGTGGGTGATCGACGGCCCCTCGATCGCCATCCCACCCCGGGAGGCGATCCGGTACTCGGTGGTGTCGGTCGCCGACAGCAGCCCGGACCGCACGTCCAGCCGGCGCATCCGCAGACCGTCCCAGAACGAGCCGTACGACAGGTACGCGTTCCCGGCCCGGTCGAAGCTGACGTCCGGGTCGATCGCGTTCACGTCCTCGACGCCGGCGGTGGTGCGCAGGACCAAGCCCCGGTCCACCCACTGCGGCTTGTCCAGCGACTTCGTGGTGGCCAGCCCGATCACCGAGTTGTTGGTGCCGAACGACGAGGCCGCGTAGTACAGGTGGTACTCGCCGTCGAAGAAGTTGATGTCCGGCGCCCAGAAGTCGGCCGGGGTGACCCCGAGCTCTTCGACCACCCAGGCCGGCGGGGTGTCGAAGACGGTGCCGGTGTACGTCCAGTGGATCAGGTCGGTGGACCGGCGGATCGGCAGGTAGGTGCGGGTGCCGCTGTCCCCGGTGATGATCTCGTAGTACCAGCGGCCCTGCCTGATCAGCGTCGGATCGTGGGCCACCGGGTCGGGGTCGGCGGTCACCGGCGGCGCGGCCGATGCCGGCACCACGGGTACCGCGGTCAGAAGGATGGCGGCGAGCAGTGCGCCGAGAATTCTCACAAGGCCCTCACAGACGGATGTGGCGCGGCGCCCGGTGCTGGCACACCTCTTTGCAGCGCTGCAAAGACAGGATGCACGGGCCTCGATCCGACAGCAAGGGAAACAACCCGGAAACCTTGATTACGGTCGCCGGGGGCGGGGAGGGCGGTGCGGGCCCTCCCCGCCAGGGGTGGCGATCACGTCTCGGACACGCCTCGAGGTCAGACGTCGAGATCGTTCTCGATGCGGCGCAGTTGGTGTCGGGACATCGCGAGATTCGCACGGTCCCGCCGCAGCGCCACGTAGAGGAAGAGGCCCTTCCCCGATCTGCTCGTCAGCGGCCGGATCATGTGGTACTGCGTATCCAGCGTGATCAGGATGTCCTCGATCTTCTCGGAGAGGTTGAGCATCTCCATCGCCCGCAGCTTGGCCCGGACCACGTCGGTGTTGCCGGCCGCCGCGACCGTCAGGTCGAGTTCCTTGCCGCCGCCGAGGGTGCCCAGGGCCATACCACTGGTGTGGTCCACGAGCGCGACGCCGATGCAGCCGTCGATCTCCATGATTTCCTTGAGTGCGGTGTCCATGTCGGGCATGGGAATCGTTCCTCCGTTGTGGTGGGTGGTGGGTCAGCCGGTCGCCTGGCGGCGACGGGCCATGTTCGGCAGGGTTGCCATCGGGGTCCGCCGGGCGAGCGGGGTCGGTGGTCCCGCCTGTGTGGGGATCTCCGGGCGCAGCTGAGGAGCCGTCTCCAGGGCCATGATCCGGATCAGCCGGCGTACGCACCGGCGTGCTTCCAGGTGCACCATGGCGAGGTTCGCGTCGCCCGACGTCACCACGGTGAGCAGCGCGTTCGGGCCCGCGGTGTACGACGTGATGTAGCCGCCGTCGCACTCGACCACGGACTCCCGCAGGTCACCGTGGTTCACCGCGTGGGCGAACCGCCGGGCCAGGGCCAGATGGGCCGCGGCCAGCGCGGCCAGGGTGTCCGGCTCGATGCCGTGCGAGTCGTGCGCCACGACCAGCCCGTCGGCGGTGGCGAGGACGCTGCCGGACAGTTCCGGCAACCTGCTGCGCAGGCGCCCGAGTTCCTCGAGTACCGCCGGATCCACCGTCATTCCGCTTCCTCGCTCCTTCGGCTGGTCGGGGGTGCGCGCGTCACCGCAGTGCCCTCAGTGCGGTGCGGATGCGCTTGAGCAGGACCTCGTCGGTGCCCTGGTGCACCGGTGGGCTTTCGCCCGCGAACTCCTTGGGCAGCTTCGCGCCGGGTTTTCGGCGGGCCAGCCGCGGCGGCCGGATCGGGCCGGAATCGTGCTCACCGGGCGGCGCCGGCGCAGGCGTCGGGTCACCGTGCGACGGCGGGTGCCGCGCCGCGGGTTCCGGCCCGGGCATCACGGGTACGGCCACCGCAGCCGCCCCGCCCAGCGGAACCGAGGCCCCCCGTGGCTGGGGGAGGCGGACGAACTCACGCGTGTCGGCGTGCGACTGGGGTGGCTCGATCAGTCCCGCAGCGGCCATCCGGCGCAGTTCCTGGATGATCGCGTAACCCGCCCGCCCCAGCAGTTGGGCCAGGTCGGCCGGGGTGCGCTGGCCGTCCGCCTGGACCAGCAGCTCCCACTGCGGCGCGGTGATCGTGACCCGTTCCCGGGGTGGCCGGGCCGCCGGGATCACCGGCGCCACGTCGATCAGCGGGTTCGGGAAGATCCCGTCGAGGAGCCCGATCCGGCGGGCGACCTCCCGGTCCACCGCGGCCGCGTCGATGTGCACGACGGGCCCCAGCCAGTGTGTCGCGCCGGGCCGGAACTCGGCTGGTGCCGCCCGGTCGGCGAGCACGAAGTACGCCGCGTCATAGGTGGCGCCGAGCACACACAGCTCGAGCTCGCCCTGGGTGAGATGGCCCTGCTCGACCAGCAGCCGGCCGACCCGGGCCGTGGACGCACCCAGATCGAACGCGCTCTGCCAGGTCCGCCCGGCCAGCCGCCCGGACGAGGTGAGCAGCTCGCCCACCCCCGGAGCGGACGTCGACTCGGCGTAGATGACCCGGCCCTCGAACACGTAGACCGCACCGCCCGGATGGCCGCCGACCAGCAGCGCTCCGGTCTGCCGCTCGCCGGCGACCCGCGTCAGCAGGTCCCCGGGCGCTGCGGTCCTCGTGCGGGCCACCGATCGCTCCTTAATGGTCAGTGGGTGTGTCATTGCTGGGCGACCAGCTCGTCGACCAGGCGATGCATCTTGCGACGGGCCACGGCGAGATTGCCGCGAACCCGGTCCAGCCACACGTAGAGCACCAGGCGGCTGTCGAACTCGGTCTGGACCAGCCGTAGGAGGTGATAGCCCCCGGCGGTGGTGATGATCAGGTCTTCGAGCAGGTCGTGCGGTATCGCCGAGACGAACAGCGAGCGGCTGTTCGCGGCCTGGACCACCTCGGCAGTTCCGGCCGCCGCGGCCTCGTGGTCCTCATTGGGCGCTGCACCGGTCGTGGCGACCGGGAAGCCCGTCGTGTAGTCGACGATGCTGGCCCCGACAGCGCCGGGGATCGTCATGGCCTCCTGTAGACAGTGGTCGACGCCGGGCACTTCACTCCTCAGCGCTTCGGTCTCGTTCGGACGTCTCTTGTCCGCCACCGTGGGCCATCCTCCGGTGACCCTGAGACCACAAGTCGCACGTTCTGTGCGTCACCGTGAGCCGGTTGCCGCGTTCGCCATGACCGGCACCCCGAGGTCACGTAACCTGATCGTCATATGTCGATCAGGGAGGTTTTGTGCCCAGTCGGTGGGAACAGGTCGTGGTGGACGCCGAGGACCCGGCGCGGCTCGCCCGATGGTGGGCCGAGGCGCTCGGCTACGTGATCGTCAACGAGGCGCCAGACGAGGTGGAGATCCGCCGCACCCCGGCCGAGATGCCCGGTCTGCTGTTCACCCCGGTCACCGATCCCAAGAAGGGCAAGAACCGCCTGCACATCGACCTGCGTCCGGACGACCAGGAGGCCGAGGTGAAACGCCTGGTCGGGATGGGTGCCCGATCCGTCGACATCGGCCAGGGCGACGTGCCCTGGGTCGTCCTGGCCGACCCCGAGGGCAACGAGTTCTGCGTGCTCGCCGGCCGCTAGTACTTGAACTGGCTGATCAGGCCGCGGATGTCGTCGGCCGCGGTGCTGACCAGACCGGCCGAGTGCCGGGTGGTGTTCGCGCCCTCCGCGGTGAACGCGCTCGACGACGTGATGTGCGAGACCGTACCGCTGATGTCCGACGCCGCCGTCTGCACCGCGCCCACGTTCCGGGCCAGCACGTCGGTCGTCGCCGACTGCTGCTCGACGGCCGCCGCGATCGTCCGCTGACCGTCGTCGATCCGCCCGATGACCGCCGTGATCGCCTCGATTGCCTGCGCCGTGCTCTCGGTCATCTCCTGAATCGCGTGGATCTTCGCGGTGATCTCCCCGGTCGCCCGCGCCGTCTCCCCGGCCAGGTCCTTGACCTCGGTCGCCACCACCGCGAACCCCTTGCCGGCATGCCCGGCCCGGGCCGCCTCGATGCTCGCGTTCAGCGCCAGCAGGTTCGTCTGTTCGGCGATGTTCGTGATCATCCGCACGATGTCGCCCACCTCCCGGCTCGCGTCACTGAGCCGGCCCACCGCCTCCGCCGTCCGGTTCGCGCTGGTCGTCGCCTCGTGCGTGGTCGACGAGGCGGTCGCGGTCTGCCGGGCGATCTCCCGGATCGACGCGGACAGTTCGTCGGTGGCCGCCATCATGTCGCCCACCGACCCCGACACGTGCACCGCCGACTCGTCGGCACTCCGCGCCTGCTTCGACGTCTCCTCGGCCGAACCGTCCAACTCCCCGGAGAGCATCTGCAGCTCGTCACTCGCCTCGCTCAGCGTGTTCACCCGCTCCGCGGTCGCCGCCACGGTGGTCTGCAACGCCGACATCGCCTCGTTCAGGGCCTGCGCCATCTCGCCGAACTCGTCCCGGTTGACGATCGGTGCCCGTACCGTCAGGTCCCGCTGCGCCAGCGTCCGCAACGTCTCCCGCATGCCCCGTAACGGCTTCCGTAACGCCCGCACCGTCAGCACACACACGACCAGTGTCAGCAGGATCGCCACACCGGCCGCCAGCTGGATGAACGTCGAGCTCGTCCGGCCGGCCTCCCGGCCCCGCGCACTGGCGGCGTCGACCTCCTGCAGCACCGCGTCGTCGAGCCCGCCCAGACTCTCCTCCAGAGCGCTGAACTGCTCCAGGAACGCCGCCAGCGACTGCTGCGCGGCGGCCCGGTCGGTCGCCGCGGTGGCCACCGCCGACTTCGCCAGGTCGCCGTACTTGATGATCTCCGGGCGGGTGGTCTCGTACTCTCCCCGCAACGACTCCGGCACCAGCTTCGACGCCTCGTCGAACTTGTCGAGCATCGTCTGCGCGTGCTCGGACACCGCGTCGACCTCGTACTCTTCCCGCTGCTGTGGTGTGGTCGCGAACATCGCCGACATCACGTCGGCCCGTAACGCGTCGTGCATCATGTCCGCGTTCCACTGACTGCTCATCGCCGAGCTGACCCTGGCTATCTCCTCGTTCGCCGCATTCTGGTCCTCGGAGTTGCGCACGGCGAAACCCGTGACCAGCGCGACCGCGAACAGTCCGGCGCCACCCAGCAGCACCAGGCGGCCGACGATGGAGATCCCCACGGTTGACCCATCGGCAACCCGGACATTCGGCTTAGGGTGGGGATCATGACGGCCGCCGACGCCCAGAGATGGGCAGCCGAGCCCGCCAAGGACAGCGGGTACGGACGTACCCCCTACCAGCGCGACCGGGCCCGGGTACTCCACTCCGCCGGGTTCCGCCGCCTGGCCGCCAAGACCCAGGTGCACACCGCCGGGTCCGACGACTTCCTGCGGACCCGGCTCACCCACTCCCTCGAAGTCGCCCAGATCTCCCGCGAGATGGGCGCTCGTCTCGGCTGCGACCCCGACATCGTCGACGTCGCCGGTCTCGCCCACGATCTGGGCCACCCGCCCTTCGGTCACAACGGCGAGGCCGCCCTCGACCTGGCCGCCGAACCCTGCGGCGGCTTCGAGGGCAACGCGCAGACCCTGCGGGTGATCACCAGGCTGGAGGCGAAGGTCCCCGGCGCCGGACTCAACCTGACCCGCGCCACCCTCGACGCCTGCTCCAAGTACCCGTGGTTCCGCCGGCCCGGCTACCGCAAGTTCGGTGTCTACGCCGACGACCGGCCGGTCTTCGAGTGGCTCCGCGACGGCCGCGACGACGACCGCCGGTGCCTCGAAGCCCAGGTGATGGACTGGGCCGACGACGTCGCCTACTCGGTGCACGACGTCGAGGACGGCGTGCACGGCGGCTACCTCAACCTGCGTGAGCTGATCGACGATCCGGCCGAACGGGCCGCGCTCTGCACCGACGTGGCCGCCACCTACTCCGACGAGAGCCTCGACGACCTGGGCGCCGCACTCGACCTGCTGCTCGCCGATCCGGCCGTCGCCGGGGTCGCCGGATACGACGGCGGGTACGACGCGCTGATCGCCCTCAAACGCATGACCAGCGTGCTCACCGGTCGGTTCGTGGCCTCCGCGGTCGGCGCCACCCAGAGCCGCTTCGGCACCGAGCCGCTGCGCCGCTACGCCGCAGACCTGATCGTCCCGCGTACCGTCCGCAACCAGTGCGCGCTGCTCAAGGGCATGGCGCTGCGCTACGTGATGCGGTCCCGGGCGGCCGAGCAGTGGTATGCGCAACAGCGCACCATCCTGGCCGAGCTGGTGGAGGCGCTCACCCGTACCCCGCAGCGGTTGGATCCGCTCTTCCGACCCCTGCACGAGGCCGCCGCCGACGATGACGCCGCCCTGCGGGTGGTGATCGACCAGGTCGCGTCGCTGACCGACCACGCGGCCGTGGCCTGGCATTCCGCAATCGTCGGGACACGACGGGACCCTGCTGGCGGCTGACCCGCCGGGCGAGGCAGGATGTATGCCGTGGCGGGACGGGTCAAGGACGAGGACATCGCACTGGTCCGCGACCGGACCTCGATCGTCGACGTGATCAGCGAGACGGTCACGCTGCGGTCGGCGGGTGGCGGCAACCTGAAGGGGCTGTGCCCCTTCCACGACGAGAAGACACCGTCCTTCAACGTCTCTCCTGCCCGGAATGTCTATTTCTGCCATGGCTGCGGCCAGGGTGGCGACGCGATCAAGTTCCTGATGGACGCGGAGCACCTGTCGTTCATCGAGTCGGTCGAGCGGCTGGCCGGCAAGGCCGGGCTGCAGCTGCGCTACGACACCGAGACCGGTGCCGCGCCCGCCCCGCGCCCGCAGGCCGGGCAGAAACTGCGGCTCATCGCGGCGCACACCGCCGCCGTCGACTTCTACCGGGAGCAGCTCGGGTCGCCGGGCGCGCGCAAGGCCCGTGAGTTCCTCGCCGAGCGCGGGTTCGGGCGCGACGCCGCCGAGAAGTACGGGTGTGGTTTCGCCCCGGACAGTTGGGATGCGCTGAGCAAGCACCTGCGGCTGAAGGGGTTCACCGCGGAGGAGCTGACCGCGGCCGGACTGTCCAAACCGGCCCGGTCCGGCTCGCTGATCGACCGGTTCCGGCGGCGGCTGCTCTGGCCGATCCGTGATCTGAGCGGTGATGTGATCGGGTTCGGCGCGCGGAAGCTGTTCGACGACGACGACGGCCCGAAATACCTGAACACGCCGGAGACGCCGATCTACAAGAAGTCGCATGTGCTCTATGGCATCGACCACGCGAAACGAGAGATCGCCAAGCGCGGGCGGGCGGTTATCGTCGAGGGCTACACCGACGTGATGGCCTGTCACGAGGCGGGCGAGCCGACCGCGGTGGCGACCTGCGGCACGGCCTTCGGCGTCGACCACATCCAGGTGCTGCGGCGGCTGCTGATGGACAGCGACAGCTTCACCGGCGAGATCATCTACACCTTCGACGGGGACGCGGCCGGGCAGAAGGCGGCGCTGCGGGCCTTCGAGGAGGACCAGCGCTTCGTGGGGCGTACCTTCATCGCCGTCTCGCCGGACAACATGGACCCGTGTGAGCTGCGGCTGGCCCGCGGTGATCTGGCGGTCCGCGACATGATCGCGGGCCGTGAGCCGCTCGTCGACTTCGCCCTGCGGCAGACCATCTCGCGCTTCGACCTGGACACGGTGGAGGGCCGGGTCGAGGCGATGCGGCGGGCCGCGCCTCTGGTCGCCAAGATCAAGGACCGGGAGAAGCGTCCGGAGTACGCGCGGAAGCTCGCCGGAGACCTCGGCATGGACCTCGACCCCGTGCAGCGGGCGGTGAACAACGCTCTGCGCGGTGAGGCCGCCGAGCAGCAGCGCGCGCCCCGGTCACCGGCGACCGCCGATTCGCCGCAGCGGTTGGTCGAGCGCGAGGCGTTGAAGCTGGCCCTGCAGGAACCGGTGCTGGCCGGTCCGATGTTCGACGCGGTCGGCTCGGAGAACTACGGCGACCAGGTGCTCCAGTCGGTGCGTGAGGCGGTCGTCCAGGCCGGTGGGGTGTCCTCGGCGACCGGCGGCGTGGTGTGGATCGAGAAGGTCCGTGACGCGTGCGCCGACATGGGCGGGCAGATGCTGGTCGGTGAGCTGGCGGTGGAGCCGCTCTACGTCGACGGGCCGGTCGATCCGCGGTATGTGCAGATCACCCTGGCCCGGTTGCAGGGCGGCGCCCTGGCGACCCGGATCCGGGATCTGAAATCGAAGGTCCAGCGGCTGAACCCGGTGGCCAACAAGGATCAGTACCTGGCTCTGGCCGGGGAGCTCTTCTCACTCGAACAGCAGGCTCGGGCCCTGCGCGAGCAGGCGGCAGGTGAACTGTGAAACTCTTCCGACGGCGTCCCTCGTTGCCCGCCGCGTCCCGGCCTCCGCTCGCGGCGGAGGAGCGGGTGGTGGCCTGGTGCCAGGTCGCCGAGTCGGCGGAGGACGTGGTGGTCGCCACCAATCACGGGATCTGGCTGCCGTCGGCGGTCGACCGGTTGGGCTGGCACGAGATCCACAAGGCCGCCTGGTCCGGGCGTGAGCTGCGGATCACGCCGTCCGAGGTGGCCGTCGAGCGGGACGGCTACACCGTGCTGGTGGACGGTCCGGTGGTGTCGTTCCTGCTGCTGGAGCCGGGGGAGCTGCCCGATCAGGTGCGGGCCCGGGTGACCCGGTCGGTGGCGTACACGTCGTATCACTCGCTGCCGGAGGGCGCGGTCCGGGTGGTGGGCCGCCGGGTGAGCGGGCGGGACGGGCTCAGCTGGGCGGTCCGCTACGACTCGGGCACGCCGGTCGAGGCCGGCGAGGTGGTCGAGGCGACCGACGAGTTGGTCGGGGCGGCACGGTCGGCGACCGAGGCCGCGGACTGAAAACTGTCGTACCCCTTCCGTAGGGTCGGGGCGTGAACTCCCTCATCCATGCGCGCGGGCTGATCAAGCGGTTCGGTGACTTCACCGCGGTCGACGGGATCGACGTCGACGTGCGGGCCGGGGAGGCGTTCGGCTTCCTCGGGCCCAACGGCGCGGGCAAGAGCTCCACCATGCGCATGATCGGCTGTGTCTCCCCACCCACCGACGGGGTGTTGCGCATCCTCGGCATGGATCCGCGGCGCGACGGCCCGGCCATCCGGGCCCGCCTCGGGGTGTGCCCACAGCTCGACAATCTCGATCCCGAGCTGACCGTTCTGGAAAATCTGGTCACCTATGCCAGGTTCTTCGGCATCCCGCGTCGGGTGGCCCGGGCTCGTGCCGCCGAGCTGCTCGATTTCGTGCAGTTGGGGGAGCGGGCCGACAGCCGGGTGGAGCCGCTGTCCGGTGGCATGAAACGGCGGCTCACCATCGCCCGGGCCATGGTCAACGAGCCCGACCTGGTGCTCCTCGACGAGCCGACCACCGGCCTCGATCCACAGGCGCGGCATCTGGTGTGGGAGCGGTTGTTCCGGCTCAAGCAGCAGGGCGTGACGCTGGTGCTGACCACCCACTACATGGATGAGGCCGAGCAGCTCTGCGACCGGCTCGTGGTGATGGACGGTGGCCGGATCGTGGCCGAGGGCTCGCCACGTGAGCTGATCGAGGCGCACTCCACCCGTGAGGTGGTCGAGTTGCGGTTCCCGACCGATGATCAGGGGACCTATGCCGGCAAGTTGGAGGGGATCGGCGAGCGGACCGAGGTGCTGCCCGACCGGGTGCTGCTCTACGTGGCCGACGGCGACGGCGCGCTGGCCGAGGTGCACCGGCGCTCGCTGAGCCCGTCCAGCTCGCTGGTGCGCCGCAGCAGCCTGGAGGACGTGTTCCTCCGCCTCACCGGCCGGACCCTGGTGGACTGATGCCCCCGTCGACCTATGTCCTGGAATATCACCTGGTCAACTACCGGCGGACCTGGCGGGCGAGCGTGTTCTCGTCGCTGGTGCTGCCACTGCTCACGATGCTGGGGTTCGGCCTCGGCGTCGGGGGCTTCGTCACCGGCGGGGTCGAGGGCGTCTCCTACCTGGAGTGGATGGTGCCGGGCCTGATCGCCAGCACCGCCGCACAGGTGGCCGTCGCCGAGTCCACATGGCCGGTGATGAGCTGCTTCACCTGGGTGAAGACGTATTTCGCGCAGGCCGCCGCCCCGCTGCGGATCGGTGACATCCTCGGCGGTCACCTGGCTTTCATGCTGTTCCGGGTGCTGGTCAGCACGGCGGCGTTCCTACTGGTGGCGCTCTGTTTCGGCGCGCTGCGGTCGGCTTGGGCGGTGGCGGTGCTGCCGATCTCGCTGCTGCTCGGCGCGGCGCTCGCGGCCCCGGTGGCGGCGTATACGGCGTCCGTGTCCAGCGACAGTTACCTGGCCATCCTGTTCCGCTTCGCGGTGCTGCCGATGTCGCTGTTCTCCGGGGTGTTCTTCCCGATCGAGTCGCTGCCCACGGTGTTGCGCTGGGTGGCGTGGGCGCTGCCGCTGTGGCACGGCGTCGATCTGAGCCGCGCCGCGACCCTCGGGCTCGATCCGGGGCCGGGCCTCGTCTGGCGGGTGCTCTATCTGCTGGCCTGGGGCGTGGCCGGCTGGTTCCTGGCCACATGGCGCTACCGGCGACGGCTGGTGGTCTGACGTGTTGACCCTTGTGCTTCCGCGGCGGTTGATGGCCGTTCAGGCGATGGGTCGGCGCTCGGCCGCCGTCGCCGGGCGCAACGCCGCCGCCCTGCGGACCGCCTACCTACTCGTGATGATCGGCGGGCTGCTGGAGCCGGTGCTCTACCTCTTCTCGATCGGTGTCGGCGTGGGCGCCCTGGTCGGGGAGATCCCCCTGTCGGACGGCCGGGTGGTCGGCTATCCCGAGTTCGTGGCGCCGGCGATGCTCGCGTCGTCGGCGATGAGCGGGGCGTTGTCCGAGACCACCTTCAATTTCTTCGGAAAGATGAAATTCATGCGGCTGTACGAGGGGATGCTCGCCACTCCCGTTCGGCCGATCGAGATCGCCCTGGGGGAACTGTCGTGGGCGATGCTCCGGGGCAGCCTGTACTCTGCGGCCTTCTTGGTGATCATGGTCGCGATGGACCTGACGACGCCGGTGCGGGCGCTGGTGGCGTTCCCGGCGAGCATCCTGATCGGGTTCGCTTTCGGGGCGCTCGGCATGACCATCTCCACGGTGATCCGCGGCTGGCAGGACTTCGACATGATCGGTGCCGGCATGTTCGTGCTGTTTCTGTTCTCCGGCACGTTCGTCCCGGCCACCGCGTACCCCGACGTGCTGCGCTGGATCGTCGAGATCACCCCGCTCTACCGCTCGGTCGACCTGATCCGTGGCATCAGCCTGGGCTCGGCCGGTCTGGTGCAGGCGCTCGACGTCCTCTACCTGCTGGCGCTGCTGGTCGGCGGCCTGTTCGTGGCCGGCCGCCGAATGGAACGCCTGCTGTGCCGATGACCGGCCCGACCTTCGGGGCGGGGTCGGCCGGTCCTCCGCCCCGCCGCCTGGTGCTGGTTCGTCGTGCCGGTGCCTTTCCCGTGAGGCCGTTCTCGTCTGGGTGACCGGCACTGGCCCGGACGGGACGTAGCGGCCGGAACGGGTTAGGAAAGCGACTCGGAGGGGCAACAAAACCGCAGGTCGTCAGCTCACGCAGGCCCTGGTGGTCGACCGATTCGCGGGCTCCTGCCGCGCTTCGCCGGTCGCGGGCCGACGTGGCCGGCTGCTCGGCGGACCACTGCTCCGGTTTTCGTGGCTCGGTCCGCCGCCGCGGCTCGTGGCTGTGGCTTGGTCTGTCGGCCTGGTCTGTCGCTTCTGCCCGGAGGAAACCCATGAGACTTCGACACAAGGCTGACGAGCAGCCCACGGGCGCGGCCGGCACCGATCGGGCCGCTGACGAGGCACGCCGTCAGGGCGAATCCGACTACGACCTGGCGGCGGCGGCCACCGCGCGTACCGGCGAGGACCGTGACGTCGATCTGGCCGCGCCGAGTCCCGACGCCGGGCCGGACAGCCCCACCCAGTTGAAGGGCAGAGGCATCGTCGCGGCGATCAAGCGGACCGTCAAGCAGTTCTCCGAGGACAACATCTCCGACTGGGCGGCGGCGCTCACCTACTACGGCGTCCTGTCGATCTTCCCGGCCGCCGTGGTGCTGGTGTCACTGTTGGGCCTGCTCGGCAACGACGGGCAGAAGACGGTGACCGACGCGGTCAACGACCTCACCCCGAACGCCCAGCTCCGCGACCTCGTCGACACGGTGCTCACCCAGGTGGGTGATTCCGGGGCGGCCGGCTTCGCCGCGATCATCGGTCTCGTCGTCGCGTTCTGGTCGGCGTCCGGCTACGTGGCAGCGTTCATGCGCGCCTCCAACGCCGTCTACGACGTGCCGGAGGGCCGTCCGATCTGGAAGACCCTGCCGATCCGGGTCGGGGTCACCGCCGTCATCGGCATCATGCTGATCGCCTCCGCCGCCATCGTGATCTTCACCGGCGAGCTGTCCCGGGTCGTCGGCGAGCGGCTGGGCTTCGGCGGCGTGGCCGTCACCACCTGGAACATCGTCAAGTGGCCGGTCCTGGTCGTGCTCGTCAGCCTGATGTTCGCCCTGCTCTACTGGGCCTCGCCGAACGCCAAGACCGGCGGCTTCCGCTGGATCACCCCGGGTGGGATCTTCGCGGTCGTGCTGTGGGTGGCGGCGTCCGGCGCGTTCGCGTTCTACCTGGCCAACTTCGCCAGTTATGACAAGACGTACGGCACGCTGGCCGGCGTGATCGCCTTCCTGGTCTGGCTGTGGATCTCCAACATGGCGATCCTGCTCGGCGCCGAACTCGACGCCGAACTCGAACGCGGCCGGGCCATCGCGGCCGGCCACCCCGCCGACGACGAGCCGTTCCTGGAACTGCGCGACACCCGCAAGATCAAGAGGGGTAGCGAGAACGGCCTCAGCCAGCACTGAGGCGGTCAGATCACGGAGGTCCGGCGCTGAGCCGGGCCTCCGTCGCGTTTCCCCGCAGGACCGCCCGCGGCCCGCTCCTCGTCACCGTTCGGCTTCCGGCGCCGATCGAGTTCATGCTGCCCAGGTATCCCCGCCGTGTCTGTTGTAGGGGTCTGTCACCTCGCGCTCTCCGGTGCGGCGGGATGGATGGCGCGCGGTGGTTTGGGCGGCGCTGGTCGAGAAGCCGGAGGGCGGCGGGTTGAGGTGGCCGCGGTGGAGCGGGGTGCGGTGGTGCGGCGGGCTCGATGGAGCGGGGGAGATGGCCGGGGACGAGGCCGAGTGAGTGGCGGCGGGGAGGGGCGTTGAGACGGCTCAAGTGAGGGGGTGTGGGCCGGTCTGGTGGGAATTTGGGGGTGCGGATGCGCGGGGCGTGTTCACGTGCATCCGCACTGTTGGGCAGCGGCACGCGGCGGACGCACGCGCAGCCGAACATTGCATGTCCGTTTGAGCGGTATCTGAATAACCGGGCTGTCCGACTATGCCTCTCAGTGACCGTCCGCAGAACGCTACTCGCTGGTCACCCCCGGCGAACTCATCTGCGTGCTTCAATGAATGCGGCTGCTTTCGATCATGTTCGCGCTGGTCGCCGCGTCGCACGGGGAGTGTGCCGATGATCCGGTGCGCGGCTCACGCTCGTACCCGAGGGCAGGCATTCCACGGATGGAGGCGTCGATGACAACCCGGCGGCACGAGATCAGCCGATCAGGAACGGACTCCGACATGGTCCATACTGGAGTCGTAAGCGCGTGCGAATGCACGTGCACCTGCACGGGTGAACTCGTCCGGGGAGGATTCTGATGCGGCTTCGACATCCCTCCGGCCGGATCGTGCACCTCAGTTGCGGCATCAGCCTAGACCACGCGGAGGACGTCTCCACCGCGATCGATCGGCTCGACGCGGCCAATTCGGCCCTGCGCGGGCACTTCGGCACCGGCGCCCTCACCGTTGCGCTCCGGTTGCCGTACCGGCTGGCTGCCGCCCTCGCCGACGACGGGCGTGCCCGCACCCGGCTGCGTGCCGAACTCGACGCCCGTGGGCTCGAGGTCGTCACGTTGAGCGGAGCGCCCGGTCCCGAGGGCGGCGCCGCCGATCCGACCGACTGGAGTGACCCGGCCCGCGTCCGGCACACCCTTGATCTGGCTCGCATCCTCGTCGACCTGTTGCCGTTCGAGGAGGTCCGCGGGGCGATAGACACCTGCGGGCTGGGGCGCTCCGACGACTGGGACGAGGGGCACCGGAAAGCCGGCGCCCGGCACCTGTCCCGGCTCTCCGGCGGGCTCGCCGACCTGGCCTGGCGGGTCGGGCGCGCGGTCCGGGCCGGATTCCAGCCCGGGCCCGGCAAGGTACTCGACAGTCCCGAGCAGACCGTCGCCGCGCTCAGCCGCATCGACAAGGACCGGCTCGGCATATGCCTCGACCTGGTCACCGTGCTCCGTGACTGGCCTGGTCCGGAGGCGGGCATCGACCGGATCACCGACGCCGGTCTCTCCGTCATCACCGCCCGGATCAGCGACCCGGCCGCCGCCTGGCAGCCCGTCCTGCGGCACCTGCTGGCCGCCGACACCGCGCGCACCGAGTACGTCGACGTCGACGTCACCGGCACCGACGAACAGCGGGGGACGGCTCTCGCGTACGTCCTCGATGAACTGACCACTCTCGGTCTGGTGCCCGAACAGCAACCCTGCACCGCGCCCTGACCATGGCCGGGCGGCTTCGCCGCCGGAGGGCTCGCGCCACGTGGCGTTGCGATGGCGGTGGCCCGCAGCCCGCGGAGGATGTGATGGCCCGCAGCCCGCGGAGGATGTGATGGCCCGCAGCCCGCGGAAGAGGCGGTGGCCCGCCGCCTGCGGAAGAGGGTGATGGGCCGCAGCCGTAGAAGCGTGCGATGCCCCGCGGCTGTGAGAACCGGGCGGTCCGATCGCGGCGGCTCGCGGCTTGTGGGGATGGGCGGTCCTGAACCGGACACGCTGCGGCGCCGCTCCCGGGTCGGGGGCGGCGCCGCGGGCGGCCGGCGTCAGTAGGTGGTGCCGGTGCTGCTGGTGCTCTTGGGGGCGGCGGTCAGGGAGTCGCTCGGGGCAAGCAGCTCGTCAGTGGTGTCGGTGCTCGCGCCGGTCGTCCCGGTCGTGTGGAGCTTCTCACCGAGCTTGGACGACTGCAGCTTGTCCTTGCCCTCGGTGTAGAGCTTGTTGGCCTGCGCCTGGGCGACGCCGGCGGCCTCCTGCACCGTCGGGTGCTCCCAGAGCTTCTGTGCGTTGGCCCGGATCTCTTCGTACTTCTCCCGGCCGGCCCGGCTGCCCAGGACGAAGCCCGCCGCGAGACCGGTGAGGAACATCAGCTTTCCGCGCATGGTGGCGGCTCCTTCCGTAGTTCGACGCGCATGCGTCTGCGGGGGTGCATACCCATCCTGCCGGGGCGATACTC
Source organism: Actinoplanes sichuanensis (assembly GCF_033097365.1). Lineage (NCBI taxonomy): Bacteria > Bacillati > Actinomycetota > Actinomycetes > Micromonosporales > Micromonosporaceae > Actinoplanes > Actinoplanes sichuanensis. Next base: position 8,130,584 of record NZ_AP028461.1, on the reverse strand, counting down.
CCCGCATCCTGATTTCTGCCCGCCTGTCGAGCCGCCGTGCGAACCGGGGGTATCCCGTTCGCACGGCGGCTGGGCGGTCATGTAGTCTGTTGTCCGTCGCCAGGGAAACCGGGCGACAAGCAGGAAGAACTATCCCCGATAGCTCAATTGGCAGAGCAGCCGGCTGTTAACCGGCAGGTTATAGGTTCGAGTCCTATTCGGGGAGCCATCAACCAGGCCGGTGCGGCCTGGTTTTTGTGTTTCCAGGCCGTGCGGATCGCACGGCCTTTCGTTATTTCCAGCTCACCGCATCTTCGCCTGCTCTGCCTCACCCGCGGAGGATGAGGCAGGCGAGAGCGGAGGCCGTTCCGCGCTCGCCCTGTGTTTTGCGGGAGGCGAGCACGGAGATCGTTCCGCGCTCGCCCTGTGCTTACAGCCAGCCGCGCTGGGCGGCCTTCAGGCCGGCCTCGAAGCGGCTGCGGGCGTTGAGGCGTTCCATCAGGTCGGCCATGATCCGTCGGGCGGTTCGGTGCGAGACGCCGAGCCGGGTGGCGGCGGCCTCGTCGGTGAGCCCCTGGGCCAGGAGTTTCAGCAGTGCCCGCTCCTGTGGGGTGAGGCCCTGACGATCCGGGTCGGTGGCCGCGCCCAGCGGGGTCGCGATCTCCCAGACCTGCTCGAACAGGGCGATCATCGGCGCGAGGATGGCGGCGCCGGACACCAGGAGGGCGCCGCGGCGGGTGTCGCTCGGGTCGATCGGGATCAGAGCGGCCTTGCGGTCGACGACGACCATGCGGGGCGGCAGGATCGCGGAGGTACGGAACTCGGCGCCACTGTCGGTGAGGAAGCGGGCGTGCGTCATCGTGTCCGGGGAATGGCGGATGCTGTCCAGCCCGACGGTTCGCATCCGGACGTTGCGGGCGAGGATGTGCGCGTCGTTGCGGCGGGCGTGTTCCAGGGCGACCGGCGACTGGGCACCCCCGGGCATGAAGGTCATCACCTCGTCGTGGGCCTCCTGGGCGAGCAGTTGCAGCTGGTCGCGGACCGCGTCCATGCCGAGCAGCTCGCTGGCCACCGGGCCGGACGCCCGTTCGGTCCGGCTCAGGTCGTCGATGAGGCGGGCGATCGCGGCCTGATTCTCGGCCACCTCCTGCTGCCGGCGGGCCAGGTCGGCCTGCTGGCGGGCCAGCGCCGATCGCAGGCCGATCTCGGGGGCCACGACGTGGATGCCCTGTGGCGCGTCCGCCGACTCGCGCAGGAGTGCCAGGTCGAACAGTGCGTCCAGGGCGGTGCGGACCTGTTCCTCGGTGACGTCGAGATGCTCGACCAGCTCGGCGACTCCCCGGCCGGGCTCCTCCAGTAGCGAGCGATAGACCGACTCCGTCGTCGTGGGCAATCCCAAGGCAGCCAACACTAGATCTGCTCCCCCCGCAGAAAGACAGTTTGATCTTGGATCGAGATGGTTACACACGTGCGCACCAGTATCAATGAACTCCGGGGCTCCGTGTTGCCGGTCGGTGGCGCAGCGTGCTTGTGGCCGCAACCGGCCATGGCCGTTTCCGGCCAGGCCTCATCTCTTCCGTAGGCGGTCCGTCATTGGCGAAGATATTTCCAGAACGCCAGCCGCCACCCGGGAAACGGCGAGCGATTCGAATCGAGCATTGATTTTCCGCTGCTATTTCGAACGGGGTCGTCTCATGTCTGCACGTATTGGTTACGCCGGTGTCGCTCTCTCTTTCCTCGTCGGTGTCCTGGCGTTCGCCGGACTGCTCGACGGTAACGGGAGCGTCGGCGCCCCGGCGGCGTCGGAACCGGCGGCCGTGCAGATCGCCGACGGCCCGTCCGGAAGCCTGATCTGGGACTGATGCCTGATGCGGCTGGCCATGGTTTCCATCCTTCCCGCCGGTGACCTCGTGCTTCCTGTCAGCGAGGCCGTCGTGCTGGATACGGTCTGGGCGGCCGTTCTTCCCGAAGATGCTGTCGAACACCTGTCGGTGCGGGTCCTGCAGTGCGAGATCGTCGTCGGTGTCTTCGCCGTGACGGTGGATGCGGAATGGTTGCGGGCCGTCGCGCTGAACCTCGTGACGCGGGCCTGTCGGATGTCGCCGCTGCTGCGCGACGGAATCGTCGGCCGGCATCGGAACGTCGCGAATCTCAATCTTTAGAAACACCCCTCTTTTCTGACTTCGACTTCGACTGCCGGATACGGCTGTCTGAAAACAATGGAGCTTTTCATGCGGGCACGATTCTCTTCCAAGACATCGAAGAACATCGATCAAAACAGGGATGGGGTACGCCCCAGGGGTGGCCGGCTGCTCGCCGGAGCGCTCGGCCTGCTGATGGCCACCGGCCTCGGCGCGGTGGTCGGCGCGACCGCCACGGCTGTCGCCACCCCGGTCGCGGCGTCCGCGGCCTCCTCGGTGGGCGGCCAGATCAGCCGCCAGGAGGTCATCGACCGTGCTGACCACTGGGCGGACCTGGGGCAGCCCTACAGTCAGACCACCTGGTCCGACGATCCGCAGGGCAGGTCCTATCGCAACGACTGCTCCGGACTGGTGTCGATGGCCTGGCACATCGACCACAGCTTCACCACCGCCACCTTCCCGGGCAGCGGCCTGGCCACCAAGCTCGGCAGCATCAACGACCTGAAGCGCGGCGACGCCATCCACCGGACCGGGCACATGGAGTTGTTCGCGTACTGGAAGAACGAGCGTGACCACACCCAGGGCGCCTACGTGTACTCCTTCAACAAGGAGGGACAGCCCGTCCGGTCACCCAACGACGAGGGCCGCAAGGGCGAGATCGGCTTCAACAACTGGTCCGACATGCTGACGTACGACGCCTGGCGTTACAAGAACATCGTCGACAACGTCCGCCCGTTCGACAGCTTCACCGGTGACGCCAAGACCGACCTGGTGATCCACAACGGCACTGATGTCGGCGTTCGTAAGGGCACCGGTTCCGGTTTCTCGGATCTGGGTGTGGTGACCTCGGGCTGGGGCCGGTTCCACGGCATGCAGGTGACCGACGGGATGGGCCGGCTGTACTACGGCGACTTCAACGGTGACCACTACACCGACATGATCGTGCACTCCGGTACCGAGGTGTCGGTGCGGTTGAACAGTAGGAACAACTCGTTCGGCAGTGGCACCGTGGTCAGCTCCGGGTGGGGCCGGTTCCACGGCATGGACGTGACCGACGGCCTCGGACGCCTCTACTTCGCCGACTACAACGCCGACGGGTTCACCGACATGATCGTCCACCAGGGCACCGACGTATCGGTTCGCCTGAACAACCAGGACGGTGCGTTCGGCAGCGGCAAGGTGGTCAGCTCGGGCTGGGGCCGCTTCCACGGCATGAACGTCCCGAACGGCATGGGCCGGCTCTACTTCGCCGACTACAACGCCGACGGTTTCGACGACATGATCGTGCACTCCGGCACCGACGTCTCGGTGCGGCTCAACAACAACGGCAAGGGCTTCACCCCGGCCGGGACGGTCAGCTCGGGCTGGGGCCGCTTCCACGGCATGGACGTGACCGACGGGATGGGCCGGCTCTACTTCGCCGACTACGACGGTGACGGCTACGACGACATGGTCGTCCACCAGGGCACCGACGTCTTCGTCCGGCTGAACAACACGGCCAGTGGGTTCGACGGTGGCCGCCTCGTCACCACGGGCTGGGGCCGCTTCCACGGCATGCAGGTGACCAACGGCATGGGCCGCCTCTACTTCGCCTGATCCAGCCGCTCGCCCCTTCCCGACCGCAGTCGTCCGGGTCTGCTGGGCCGACCCCCTCGCCCAGCAGACCCGGCACCCCCCCTTGGAGACGTCATGACCTTCGGCACCTCGATCAAGCGCGGCATCACCGCGGCCCTGGCCGGCGGACTCCTGGTCACCGGGATGTCCACGTCGGCGCATGCCGCCGAGGAACCGGCCCAGGCCGCCGACTACGGAACCCTGGCCATCTCGAACGCCCCCTGCGACGCCGACGGCGCGACCGGCACCGACGCCGGCCTGGCCGATGCCCTGAACGGCGTGCTCACCGACAAGCTCGACGGCTACATGACCGGTTACCGAGTGTCCTGTGCACGGGAGATCGTCGAGGCGGTTCGGGAACGGGGCCTGGCTCGCCGGGCGGCCGTCATCGCGGTCGACACGTCGATCGTCGAGACGGGACTGCAGAACCACGACGTCGAGGTCGACCACGACAGCCTCGGGCTCTTCCAGCAGCGTGCCTCCTGGGGCAGCGTCGCCAACCGGCTCGACCCGGCATGGGCGACCAACGCCTTCCTGAACAAGATGGTCAAGGAGTATCCGAACGACGGGTGGCAGACCGCGCCGATCGGTGAGGTCGCCCAGAAGGTCCAGGTGTCCGCCTACCCGGACCGCTACGCCGTCGAGGCCGCCGACGCCGCCCGGATCGTGGACGCCGTCTGGGACCACGCCGTCGACCGGCCGTTCGACAGCTTCACCGGTGACGCCAAGACCGACATGGTGGTGCACACCGGCACCGATGTCGGCGTCCGTAAGGGCACCGGTTCCGGTTTCTCGGATCTGGGTGTGGTGACCTCGGGCTGGGGCCGGTTCCACGGCATGCAGGTGACCGACGGGATGGGCCGGCTGTACTACGGCGACTTCAACGGTGACCACTACACCGACATGATCGTGCACTCCGGTACCGAGGTGTCGGTGCGGTTGAACAGTAGGAACAACTCGTTCGGCAGTGGCACCGTGGTCAGCTCCGGGTGGGGCCGGTTCCACGGCATGGACGTGACCGACGGGATGGGCCGGCTCTACTTCGCCGACTACAACGGCGACGGGTTCACCGACATGATCGTGCACTCCGGCACCGAGATCTCGGTTCGGCTGAACACCCGTAACGGCGGGTTCGACGGTGGCCGGGTCGTGACCAGCGGCTGGGGGCGGTTCCACGGGATGAACGTGACCGACGGGATGGGCCGACTCTACTTCGCCGACTACGACGGTGACGGTTTCGACGACATGATCGTGCACTCCGGCACGGAGGTGTCGGTACGGCTCAACACCGGCAGCGGGTTCGACGGCGGCCGCGTGGTGACGACCGGCTGGGGGCGGTTCCACGGGATGAACGTGACCGACGGGCTCGGGCGACTGTACTTCGCCGACTACGACGGAGACGGTTTCGACGACATGATCGTGCACCAGGGCAGCGACGTGTCGGTGCGGCTCAACACCCGCGGTGGCGGCTTCGACGGCGGGCGGGTCGTGACCACCGGCTGGGGTCGCTACCACGGACTGAACGTGACGAACGGGCTCGGGCGGCTCTACCTGGCCTGATCCCGTACCGGGTGCCCCCATCGGCTGCGGCCGGTGGGGGCTTCGGCATGAGGGTCGCCGAGCGCGCAACGGTGATCCTTCTGGATCGGGTTCGGGTGGGCGTACCGCCGATGGGGTTTGATCGCCTGTCGCTTTTGCCTTCTCCGCGACAGTTGCCCGGGTACGCTGAGTATCGCGTTGATTGCAGCCAGTGAGGTGGACATGTCGCAGCCGGTAGAGGTGGACGTCGTCATCATCGGCGGCGGGCTCGCCGGGCTGTCCGCTGCCCGCCGGCTGGATCGCGCCGGCGTCGAATGGCTGCTGGTGGAGGGGTCTGACCGGCTCGGCGGGCGGGTCGCCACCGATGTGATCGACGGCTGGCGGATGGACCGCGGATTCCAGACGCTCAACACCGCCTATCCGCGGCTCCCGGCGCTCGTCGACGTCGATGCCCTCGACATGCGGTATTTCACGTCGGGGGTGCTCGTGCGTCGCGGCGGTGAGCTGCACCGCCTGGAGAATCCGCTGCGTGAGCCGCTGATGACCCCGCAGACCCTGATCTCCGGCATCGGCACCCTCACCGACCGGCTCAAGTTCGCCGCGCTCGCCACCCGCTGCGCGACCATGCCGGTCGGTCGCATCTTCGATACGCCGGAGACCACCACGCAGGAGATGCTGCGTGCCGCCGGGCTGTCGCACCGGATCATCGAGGAGGCGCTACGGCCGTTCTTCTCCGGTGTCTTCGCCGAACGCACCCTCGACACGTCGAGCCACGTCGCCGCGATGGTGCTGCGGTCGTTCACCCGTGGCCGGATCGGGGTGCCCGCCGCCGGCATGGCCGCGCTGCCCGCCGCGATCGCCGGTCCGCTGCCGTTCCCGCAGCTCCTGATCGGTGCCCGGGCTCTCGCCATCGGGCCCGGCATGGTCGTCACCGAGGGCGGCGAGATCCGCTGCCGGGCCGTGATCGTCGCCACCGACCCGATCGGCGCGGCCGCCCTGCTGCCCGACCGGCTGCCCCGGCCCGATGTGCAGAGCCTCACCACGTTCTACTTCGGCGCCGACCACGCCCCCGTCGACGAGCCGATCCTGCTTCTCGACGGCGACCGGCGGGAGATCATCGCGAACACCGTGGTGATGAGTAACGCCGCACCCGAATACGCCCCCGGCGGCAAGAGCCTCATCGCGGCCACCGTCGTCGGCATCTCGGCGCCCTCCGGCGCCTCCGAGACGGTGATCCGGGTCGAATTGTCGAGGATGTACGGGGTGCCGGCCGACGACTGGGAACTGCTCAGCGTCGTGTCCGTGCCGCAGGCACTTCCCGCGGCACGTCCCCCACAGACCCGCCTCCGCAAACCGGTCCACCTGGGCGACGGCCTCTTCGTCGCCGGCGACCACCGGGACAGCCCGTCGATTCAGGGTGCGATGGCCGGCGGCTGGCGCACCGCAGGAGCAGTCCTGGCGTCACTCGGCGCCCGGGTCGGGGTTTAATGCCCGTTTTCAGGGAGTTTCAATGAGCGACATCAACCCGGAGAACTACGCTGAGTTCACCACCCAGGACGGTCCTGAATGTCCCAGTTGCTGTGACGAGGAGACGCCCCGGGTGGTGGATCTCCAGCCACCGGACATGGTCGAAGATCCTCGGCGACAGATCGTTCTTCTGCCGAAATCCCTGGTGCGGTGATAGATCGCTAGGCTCGGGGGCAGGGCACGGGATAGGATCGCCGCCGGTACGGGGCGGTAGCTCAGTGGGTTAGAGCAGTCGACTCATAATCGATCGGTCACGGGTTCGAGTCCCGTCCGCCCCACAACTCGTTGACCTGCAACTCCGTGTAGGCCAACTGGTGCATTGCGCAAATTGCGTGCCGGTGTTTAGTTCGAGCTATAGTCAGGTCCTGCCTGAAGGTTCACCACGTCGATGGTCGATCAAGACCACCGGTGACGTGCGGGACTGGCTGCGAGCACTACGGCAGTCCGACCCGGACGTCTACCGTTCGGTGAACGTCGCTATCGACATGCTCGCCGAGATAGGTCCCGGCCTCGGTCGGCCGCTGGTCGACACGTTGCAGGGATCGAGTATCGCCAACCTCAAGGAACTTCGTCCAAGGTCCGGCCGGGACGTCGCGATCCGGGTGTTGTTCGTGTTCGATCCCTGGTCGCAGGCGGTGCTGCTGGTGGCCGGGAACAAGGCTGGCGATTGGACTCGGTGGTATCGGACGGCGATTCCGATCGCCGAGACCGCGAACGACGGTTGGCTCGCTGCGGAGAGAAAGCGGAGGGAGAACTCATGAGCGAGTTCCACGACTGGGAGGACCTCCGTGCGGAGTTGCACGACGGGGACGACGAAGCCATCGAGCGGGAGCGGGCTCGGACCGAGGCCTGGGTCGGCGCGTTTCATCTGGCCGAGGAGCGCAAGCGCCTGGGGTTGACGCAAAAGCAGGTGGCGGAGCTCATGGGTGTCTCGCCGGGACGCGTGAGCCAGATCGAGAACGGCGATCTGGACGTCAACGAGGTGGCGACCCTGAGCCGGTACGCACGGGCGCTGGGTGCCCGCATGCGGATCATCTTCGACTACGGCAGCGACCTTCGGCAGATCGCCTGAGGCTCCGGCAGACTCGGGTTTCGAGCGCTCGATCGGCGGCTAGTTGGCCGTCGTCGGTGCTCATGCTGGACTTTGACGGCCGCGTGAGCTGGTCAAACGTCCCGGTAGTGGGTTGCCGGGGATGGTGGTGGCGTGGTTCGCATGGTGCAACGTCCGCCCCACGTTTATCTTGCATGCGAACCACTGCCCGGTGGTTCGCTGTCGTCGGCTCCCAGCGAGTTCTCTATTCTGCGCGGGTGTCTTCGCTCAGTAATGCCGAGCTCGATGCCTTGGTCGCCGAAGCGGTCGTGGACTGTTACGACGAACATGAGCAGCTCAGTGGCTTCTTTGCCATGATCGAGAGCGATCTGACGGTGCCGTTCGAGACCGAGGTGCTTGGTGTGCCGGTGGTCGTTCGGAAGGTGGATCTGCGTTCGTCGGGGATCGTGGCGATCTGTCACCGTGGACGGCTGCGGCAGGCGATCGGGATTTTGGATCTGCCGTTGCCGGATCCCGTGCCTGATGGTGCGCAGTGGATCGAGGCCTACCGGTGGTGGGCGAGGGCGCAGTGAGCGAGTACCAGTATTACGAGTTCATGGCGCTTGATCAGGCGTTGACGGCGAAGCAGCAGGGCGAGTTGCGGGCGGTGTCGTCGCGGGGCCGGATCACGTCGTCGGGTTTCGTCAACGACTATCAGTGGGGCGATCTGAAGGCCGATCCGGCCAAGTGGATGGAGCGGTACTTCGACGCGCACCTGTATCTGGCGAACTGGGGCACCCGGCGGATCATGCTGCGGTTGCCGAAGGCGGCGCTGCCGCCGGAGACGGTGCAGCGTTTCTGTGTCGGTGAGTCGGCCGGCTCGTGGGCGACTCGTACCCAGGTGATCCTCGATCTTCGTAGTGAGGATGAGGACGGTGACGAGGAGTGGTGGGACGAGGAGGGGCGGCTCGCGGCGATCGTTCCGGTCCGGGCGGAGTTGGCCGGCGGCGATCGGCGGCTGCTGTATCTGGCCTGGCTGCTGTGTGTGCAGAACCGGGAACTGGACGATGACGTGCCGGAGCCGCCGGTCCCGGCCGGGCTGGCGAAACTGAGTGGGCCGTTGCAGGCCCTGGCCGATTTCCTTCGCCTGGATCCCGATCTGCTGGATGCGGCGGCGGCGGTGAGCCGGCCGCTGGCCGAGAAGAAGCCCTCCGCCGCCGAGCTGCGCCGCTGGGTGGCGGGTCTGCCGGTGCCGGACAAGGACGAGATGCTGGTGCGGGTGCTGCGTGGCGACGCCGGGTCGCTGCGGTCGGAGTTGCTGCGGCAGTTTCACGGTGTGACGGAGGAGCCGCCTGCCGGCGAGGGGCGGACCGCCGGGGACCTGCTCGTTGCCGCTGAGAAACGCTGGGCTGCACGGCAGCAGCAGAAGCGGGAGCGAGAGGCGGCCGAGCGTCAGCGTCGTGAGGAAGCGGCTGCCGCGGCTCGCGAGCAGCGCTTGGACAAGCTGGCACGAAACCCGGTCCGAGCTTGGAACCAGGTGGACGAGTTGATCGCGACGAAGCGTCCGAAGGACTATGACGCGGCGGTGACTCTGCTTTTGGATCTTCAGGCGCTGGCGGTACGGGAGGGCGAGATCTTCGAGTTCACTGAGCAGATGACGCGGCTGCGGGAGCGTCATGCCCGTAAGCCGAGCCTGATCGACCGTTTCGACCGGGCTCGGCTTGACTGAGTCGGCTGTCGGGCTTGCGGCTGCCCGCGTGTGAAGACTGGCCGGTGGTGTCCGTTGACGCGGTGACTGACGACGAGGTTGCTCGGCTGCGTCGTGAGCTGGAGCGGTTACGGACAGAGAACCATCGGCTGTCGCGTCTGCTGGAGCTCCGGGGCCAGGACACCACTCCGGCTCCGGAGCAGCTCGCCGCGATGGCCACGCCGGGACCGGTCACGATGGCGTCGCCGGTGCCGGAGAAGCTGACGGCCCGTGGTGTCGATCTGCTGACTCGGAAGCCGTCGAGGACGCGATGCGGGGACTCAACGCCGAACGCCTCGCTCGCCATCTGACCGACTGATCACCCGAACGGGCACCCCGTGCCGGTCTGACTCTGGCAGCTCATAGGTTGGTGGCCCTGTCGATGTCTGATGCCGCGCTGCTACGCCGGGCTGGTGACCTCAAAGGCGAGCTGGTGGCGTTTTCCCAACAGTCCGCTACGACCGGGCTGCGTCGGATTTTCTGGCCGAGTACGACAATGGCCTGGAAGACGCCGATGAGCAGCGGTGGATGCTGCTCTGGGACTGTTTCGTGCTGGAGCACCGGCTGGCGAACGGCCGGACGGTGCTGGAGCAGTTCGTGGAGGCCCGGCCGGACCTGCCGGAGGTCGAGCGCGAGATGGTGCTCGGCTGGCGTGATGTGGTGCAGGGCCCGTTCGATGTGCAGCGCAAGGAGGGGCCCGCGCTCCTGGTGGAGAGCCTGGTCGACGACTTGACCTATCGGGTCCGATCGAACATGGGCCCGGCCGTGTTCAAGCAGATGCCCCGCCACTCGTTCATCATCGCCCGGCTGGTCGCCGTCGGTGACGAATGGATGCTGAGCGGGGCCGGTACAGATCCTGCGCGGGAGCGAGCGGGACATCGCCTATCGGCTCGCGCTGGACATGTCTCTGCGTACGCCGGAAGCGGTGTTCCGGAATCCGGACAAGACGGCACTGGCATGGGAACACCAGCGTTCTGACCGGGCACGGTTCGTCGAGTTCTTCGACACCGATCTGCTGGTGGTTTCGGGGGAACAGACGCAGGATCGGCTCGACGGCTACTACACGTACTGCCGTGACGCGGTTCTCGGGCCGGATCCGAAGGACGTTCCTCCTGTGGTGTCGATGTCGTTGCCGCCGGACCTGACCGACGCGGAGACGGTGGCGCTGATCTACGACGAGAGGGACGGGCTCGGCTTCTACCCGGAGTTCGGCCTCGTGGAGGAGGCGTTTGCGAACCCCGACCTGCTGCGGCGCCGCCGGTGGCGCGAGCAGACGCTGTCCTATCTCGAGGACGACAGCGTGGAGCCGATGGTCCTGCGCCGGCTGGCCGCTCGAGATCTGGAGAAGGCGAGTGTCGTGTTCCGGCGGCTGCTGAAACGGCCACGGTTCGACTGGAGCCGGGACGGTGAGGCGCTGCTGCGCGAGGTCAAGCCGGAATATTTCGATCGGTCGCCGCGCCCGCGGGTGAGCCCGCTCAACGAGCGCTTGGCACAGTTCGCCAGACGCCGCTGATCAGCAACGACAGGGGCTGGCGTTACTCGTAGTGGTACCGGCAGGACAGGATCGTGATCTCGCTGGGTTCGACGGCGTACACCATGCGGTGTTCGTCGTCGATGCGCCGGGACCGGAGTCCTGCGAGGTTGTTTCGGAGGATCTCCGGTTTGCCGATGCCCTGGCCGTCCGAGTCGCGCTTGATGTCGGCGATCAGTGCGTTGATGCGTTTGAGGGTTTTACGGTCCTGGGTCTGCCAGTACAGGTAGTCGTCCCAGGCGTGGTCGGTCCAGCTGAGTTTCACTCCTCGGGCCCGAAATCGCGCTCGGTGGCTCGGCCGGCTCGCCACTGCTCGACGCTCTCGACGAGGCGTTTGGCGTTGGCAGGAGATCGGAGCAGGTAGTTGGTCTCCATGATCGAGTCCCAGTCCTCCTTGCTCACCAGGACGGCGTTACCCCGCTTGGAGACGATCTCGATCGGGGTGTGGTCCTCGTTGACGCGCTCGATGAGCGGAAAGAGGGACTTGCGCGCCTCGCTGGCACTGATCGCGGACGTCATGATGCCTCCCGAAGTGGTACTGGATACGGTACCACTGTCGCCGTGGAGATCCCTCGTCACGCTCGGTGCTCGGTGACGCGATGGTGCCGGGCTGCGCGAATGTGTTCGTCGACAGGTACGGGGCTCGTGCGCCACGTGGTGCGGGCCGGCCCCCGTGAACCGGCCCGCACCGGCGGATTTGCACCTAACCTTCCAAACGCCTGTTTAGCGAGAGGTGCTTGCTCTTAACGGGCGTTTCTTGGCGGGAGCGAGCATACCCCTGCTCTGAGTAATCATGTCAACTATGCTCGTGAATGTGTTGCGGCGGCGATGGTGCCGTACCGCGGGCAGGGGAAGGGGCAGGCAATGGTCTCGGATGGGCCGAGTGAGCACGATCTACCGCCGCTCGGCACGCTCGCGGCCAGGCTGGAATACCTGTTCGACCATATCCGGCCGACGCCGGACGAGCTCGGCGACGGCGACGAGCCGGGCCGTAGGTACACCAACAAGGAGATCGCCGACAAGATCAACGCATTGTCGGCACAGACCGGCGTCTCGATCAGCGCCGCCTACATCGGCGAGCTGCGCCGCGGTGTGGCCGGCGATCCCCGTACCTCCCATGTGCGCGCTCTCGCGCGGGCCTTCGACGTCAACACCGGATACTTCGTGGAGGACGACGCCGCGAGCCGGGTGATGGAGCAGATCGCCATCCTGAGTGAGCTTCGTCGCATCGATGTCAAACAGGTCGCGTTGCGCCAGGTGCTCGCCGACACCGGCTTGTCCGCCACCGACACCCTGCTTGTGGAGCAGATGGTTCTCCGGCTACGCGAGGTGAGCGAGTCGAGGGCCCGCGAGGAAGCGGAAACCCCACCGCACGGTCCCATTTAGAGATGCCGGCTCTGCGCCGGCAGCATGCAGGACAGGGGGGCGATGGCGTGAATGATGATCAGTTGCGGCGACGGTGCGAACAGCTCGTTGCCGAGATCGATGTCCCTGAGCCGTTCGACATCCATGAGCTGTGCCGAATCCTCGGTGACGAGCGTCAGGGCCGTCCCATCGTGCTGATTCCGATCGCCCTGCCGGCCCACACGGTGTGTGGGATGTATGTGCCGACCGGGAAATTCGACGCGATCTTCTACGAGCAGGACACGTCACCGCTGCATCAGATGCTGATCATCGGGCACGAGATCGGTCATCTGCTGGCCGGCCACCGAGCCTCCGCGTCGCTCGACCCGGACACGTTCCGACTGTTGCTGCCCGACCTGGACCCTCGACTCGTGCAGCGCTTCCTCGGCCGCAGCAACTATGACGCGGCCGAGGAGCGTGAGGCGGAGATGATCGGCTCGTTGCTGCTGCGCCGCGCGCGTCGTGGGGGTGAGGAACCGACCGTGCCGTTCGATGACCGCCAGGCGGAGCTGCATCAGCGGCTGCGGCTGGCACTCGAAGATCCCACCGGTTGAGGGCTCTTGGTGGATACCGTCCTTTATGCAGCGTGCGCGGCCACCGGGTGGCTGACCTTCGGATACATTCTTCGCCTTCAGCGTCGTCGTCCCAGCCCGGCCCGTCGCGCGGTCACGGTGACCTTCGGGGCGTTCGCCGCCGGCATCACGCTCGCCATCCCGCCGCTGGCGGTCGCCGTCGACGACCTGACCGGCATGCCCAATCTGGCGAAAGTCTTCTCCCACGGCTGCGTGATGGCCATCGTCGTCGGCTCGGAGAGCTGGCTGCTGTATCTCGCGCTACCGCCGGAACAGGCGGCCCGGCGGACCCTTCGATGGATCCTGGTCACTACCGGGGCATACCTGGCGATGTTGGGATTGTTCGGCTACACCCTGGTCGGCGACTCACCGGTGCGGCTGACGGTGGAGTATGCCCGGGACCCGATCGTGACCGCCTACCTGCTGCTCTTCCTCGGGGTCGGCTTCTTCGCGTCCTTCATCGACATCGCCCGCCTCTGCTGGCAGTACGCCAGGGCGTGCGGTCGCACCTGGCTACGGCGCGGGCTCCGCACCACTGCCGTCGGTGCGACCTTCGCTCTGCTCTACGCCCTCAACAAGATCATCTACCTGCTGGCGTACTGGTCCGGATCGCAGCCCGAGGGTGAGCGTCAGATCGCCGCGGTCCTGGTGACCCTCAGCGCGTTGCTCATGTCGATCGGCCTGACCATGCCGGCGTGGGGCCCTCGGCTGCCGCGCTGGGGTGACCTGCGCTCCTACCGGCGTCTCACGCCACTGTGGCACGATCTCGTCACCGAGCTGCCCTACGTCGAGCTGGACCCGACACTGCGACGCGCCCGTACGGCGATCCGCGACATCGACTACGCCCTGATCCGGCGGCTAGCCGAGATCCGGGACGCCCGCCTCACCTTGCGACCTTTCATGGATGCCCGGGTGACCGCCGTCGCCGAGCATCACGCCGACCTCGCCGGGCTGACCGGCGAGGCCCGCCAGGCCACCGTCGAAGCGGCCCAGTTGGCATATGCCATCCGGATGCACCGCGCCGGTAACGTCGCCGACGACCCGCAGCCGGCCGACACTCTGCACCTGCCCGGCGACGGCTACGGCGGCGAAGTCGCCTGGCTGGTGGAGGTCGCCGACGCCTACGCCAGGTCGGAGGTGGTGGTCCGCACTCTCGCCTCCGTCATGGTGCCCACCCATCCCTGACCCCGGGAGAAAACCGTCAATGACCGCCCGATACGACAACCTCACCCGGACTCGTTCGCTGGACCCGGAGCGCGACTATCTGTCCATCTACCAGACGATGTTGCGCTACGAGTTCCCGTGGGACATGAAGCTCGGGCTGAACCTGGCGTTCAACCGGTCCTTCTCGCTGCCGGAGATCGCCGCCGTGCACACCGCGACCGGCGAGCTGACCGAGCGCACCCAGAAGCGAATCGACGACACCGGCCTGCTGATGTACGAGATGGTGCTCAACGGCTTCGACCAGTTCCGCGGCCGTGAGGCGCTGCGGCGGATCAACCAGATCCACCGGCCCTACGGCATCTCCAACGACCACTACCTGTACGTCCTGGCCTGCCTCGTGATCATTCCGACCCGATGGCTGGACCGCTACGCCTGGCGGCGGATCTGCTGCCATGAGCGCCGCGCCACCTACCTGTTCTACCGGGAGCTGGGCCGGCGCATGGCCATCACCGACATCCCCGACTCGTACGATGAGCTGGAGGAGTGGTTCGACGCCTACGACGCCGCCCACCTGCAGCCCAACGACGACGCCGCGGCCATCGAACGCGCCACCCGCCAGCTGATGCTCAACCGCATCCCGCCCGTGCTCGCCCCGCTGGGGAACACGCTCGTCAGCGCCATGTACGACGACACGCTCAGGGCCGCGACCCGGGCGACTCCGGCAGCGTGGCCGGTGCGCGCCGGACTGCACGCCGGGCTCCGGACGAGAGCCCACCTCCTGCGCTGGTTCGGCAAGCCCAGGGCCACCGCGATGTTCAGCGACGGGCTCAAGGCCAAGACCTACCCCGACGGCTACGAGATCGGCAAGCTCGGCCCCGAGCCGGGCGACGTGCCCGGTCACCCGGACCCGGACACCGTGTCACCCGATTCGCATGGTGCGAGCGGCGGCCGCTGAGTACGCCGGCAGCGCGACGACTCGCCACGACAGCGGACACCGGGACCACCGAGTTCGCCGTACGAAAGGTGTCTCATGCCGTTGATCTCTGTTCTCACGCCTGTCCATGCGGAGCGGGCGGAGTTTCTCGCCGCGGCGGGGGAGAGTCTCGCCGGGCAGAAGCTGCCTGAGGGGTGGGATCTGGAATGGCTCGTCCAGGAAGACGGACCCGACTCGGCCGTCGCTGAGATCGCGGGGCGGTTCCCGTTCGCCCGATACCAGGACAACGGGGAGACGCTCGGGGTCAACATCGCCCGTAACGTCGCGCTCTGCCGGGCCGGTGGCTCGCTGGTGCACGTGCTCGACTCCGATGATCTGCTGCTGCCCGACGCGTTGCGGACCGCGGTCGAGGCGTTCGACGCCCATCCGCGGATTCACTGGGTCACCGGGCAGGCGCACGATCTGCTGCCGGACTCGACTCGTCTGTCGTTCGCCGCGCCTCTCGAACCCGGGCTGATCGAGCCGGGGGTGCTGACCCAGCTGATCCTGGACAGCGGCCGGCCCGCCGTGCCGTGCGCCGGGCTCACCGCCCGGACCGAGACCGTCCGTGCGTTCGGTGGGTGGGTGGCCACGCCTCGCGGTGGTGATCTGGCGCTGGTGGTGGCGTTGGCCGAGACCACGCCCGGGTTCCTGCCGCCCGAGGTCACCTGGCTCTACCGGCGGCATCCCGGTCAGATCACCGGGCAGGCCGGCTGGACCCGGCTGCAGGCCGAGTCGATGGCGCTGATCCGGCAGCGCATCGCGGCGTTGCGCGGGCTCGGGGTCCGCGTCGGCGCGGCCTGACGTCGATCGTCCGACGATCGGCCGTCGGTCGCCGCGGGGTGGCCGGAGACCGATGCCGGCACCCGGTCGAGGGCACCACGTCGAAGGTCCTGCCAGCCGTCACCGATTCGTTCGAGACCAGGTTTCCGGCGCCGGACGCACGATGAACCTCTGATTCCCACCCGAGGCGGTACGGCAGCACGCGAACACGGTCGGTGTGGAACGCGGCCTGCTCCGCGAGGGCGACGGCATCGTCCACAACGGCCGGAAGCTCGAACCCCCGAGTCGGTCCGGTGTGGTCAGGGGTGGAAGGTCAGGGGTAGGGCGTCTGGGCCGTGGGTGCCGATCGCCGGGCGCCAGGTCACCTCGCCGGTGATCGTCGGCGGGCCGAAGCGGCGGGTCAGGATCGGGAGGGCCTCCTCCAACTGGGCGTGGGCCAGCGCCGCACCCAGGCAATAGTGCGGTCCCGCGCCGAACTGGAGCAGCGGCGCCTCCCGTACCGCCGTGATGTCGAACGACCGCCCACCCGGATAGGCCCGCGGGTCGCGCTGTGCCGTCTGCACCGCCACCGTGACGAAGGTGCCCGCGGTGATCGGCAGATCCCGGTAGTCGAAATCCGCGATGGCCCGCCGGAAGACGCTGGCCGCCGACGGCCGCCAGCGCATCGTCTCGGTGACCGCGCGGGCGGCCAGTTCCGGCCGGTCCCGGAGCAGCGTCCACTGGTCGGGATGTTCGGCGAACGAGACGAGCGCGTTCGAGATCTGATGCCTGGTGTTGTCGTGTGCGCCGAAGACGAGCGTGACCAGCAGATTGCGCAGTTCGGCGCGGCTGACCGTGGCGTCGTCACGCCACGCGGCGACCATCCGCGAGATCAGGTCGTCGGCCGGATGCGCGGCCTTGGCGTCGATCAGTGTGTCGATGTAGCCGTCCAGGCCGGCGACCGCCCGTTCCACCCGTTGCGCGGTGGAGGTGTCCGCGGCCAGGGCGAAGACCAGACCGATGTCACTGGACCAGACGCTGAAGACGTCGTGGTCGGCGGCCGGCACCCCGAGCAGTTCGCTCATCACGGCGAGCGGCAGCCGGTTGGCGAAGGCCTCGACGAACTCCGTCTCGTCGGTGATCCGGTCCGCCAGCTTCTCGGTGGTCGACCGGATGAACGGCCGCAGCAGGTCGACGGTCCGCGGGGTGAAGGAACGCCCGACCAGGCCACGGAGCCGCCGGTGGTCGGCGCCGTCCTGGTTGACGATCATCGGCACCCACCAGTCGTGGATCGGACCGGAGGTGACTCCGCTGCGTCGCAGATAGTCGTCGCCGCCGTGGTCCAACCGGCGGTCGCGGAGAAGTTCCTGCGCCTCCGCGTGGCGCAGCACGAGTGGCCCGAGTGGACTGTCGGCGAACCATCCGGCGTCCTGGGCCGCGAACACTTCCGGCGCGGTGAAGGAGAAAGCCCCGTCGATGACATCGAGGTACGGCATTCACTGAGTGTGCCGTGCCGGTCACCAAGAGCGGAATGCCCGACGGGTCCGGTACATATCGGTGAACGTGAACGTTCGGAGGAGATCCGGTGCACATCGGGACCGCTAGTGTCTGGCCCGTGACGCGGAGCGCGATCGGTTCGACCACCTACGTACGGGCCACCGCCGCGGTCGCCGCGCTCGGCACCGTCTGGTGTGTGGCCTTCCTGACCGTCGGCGCCGGCCTCGAAGCGATCGCGTATGTCTTCGTACCGATAGGCGGCGCGCTGGCGACCGCGTCGATCCGTCCTTTGGCGACGGTCGCCGACCCGGTGGCCAGACGATTCTGGCGGGCCGTCCTGATCGCCGTCGCCCTGATCACCGTAGGGTACGGCTGGCTGGCCGTGGACATGCTCACCCATGCCGACCAGGCCCGGACCCGCAGCATGCCGGCCCCGGCGGCGGCTCTCACGGCGATCGGTTTCCTGGTCGCGTTCGTGGCACTGGCCCGGGTGCCGGTCGCCGCGTCGGGTGGCGCGGAGCGGTGGCGGATGGCCCTGGACCGGATGATCGCGTTCCTCGGCTGCGCCGCGGCGCTCTGGTACGTCGGCCTGGCCCCGATGCTGTCCGCCCGCGAACCGTGGAGCCGGCAGGCGATGCTGCTGGTCGGGCTGGGGCTGCTGGTCGCGGTGGGTGCGGCGACGAAGGTGTCGTACATCGCCGGCGGCCCGGTCGACCGGGTGGCGATGCGGCTGGTGGCGGCCGGTGGTGGCGTCCCGGCCGGTGCGGTGTCGGTGCTGGCCGTGCAGTTCGGTTACATCGCGAGCGTCCCGGCGCAGGCGATCGTGATGCCACTGGCTCCGGTGCTGGTCACCCTCGGTGTCGCGGCGCAGGACCGGGCTGATCGGGGGCGGCGTCGTGATCCGGCCCGGCACGGGGTGCTGCTGCCGTACCTCGCCATGGTCCTGGTCGATGTGCCGCTCGTGGCGGTCGCCTTCGGCGCGCCGCTGCGCTGGCCGGTGCGGGTGGTCCTGATCGCCGCGGTGGTGGTGACCGCGCTGGTGATGATCCGGCAGTACCTCGCCTCGCGGGAGAACACCCGCCTGCTGCGAATCGCGCGTGACCAGGAGGAACGCCTCCAACGCGAGGTCAGCCACGACGGCCTGACCGGGCTGGCGAACCGGGCGCTGTTCCGCGACCGGCTCACCGCCGCCTTGGCCGCGGACCGGCCCGCAGCGGTGCTGTTGATCGACCTCGATGACTTCAAAACCGTCAACGACCTGCTCGGTCACGGCGTCGGTGACAGGCTTCTGGTCGCGGTGGCGGATCGGCTGCGGGCCGCGGTGGGCGACGAGCATCTGGCGGTACGGGTGGGCGGCGACGAGTTCGCGGTGCTCCTGACCGGGGCCGCCCCGGTACCCGAGGAACTCGCCCGTCGCCTGCTGGACGTGTTCGCCGAGCCGATCAGCGAGCACCGCCTGCTCGTGCAGGCCAGCATCGGCGCCGTGGTGGCCGCGCCGGGTTCGACTGTGGACTCGGTGCTGCGGGACGCCGACGTCGCCGTGTTCACGGCCAAACAGCGGGGTAAGGCCGGGTTCGTGCGCTATGTGGACGGGATGGGCGAGCCGGTCCTGGCGCACATGCAGCTCGGCGGCGAGCTGCGGCGGGCGCTGGACGAGAACGAGTTCCGAGTGGTCTATCAGCCGATCGTGCGGCTGGACTGCAACCGGGTGATCGGTGTCGAGGCGCTGGTCCGCTGGCACCATCCGACCCGTGGGCTGGTCAGTCCGGCCGATTTCATCCCGGCCGCCGAGCGGACCGGCCTGATCGTGCCGCTGGGCCGGTTCGTGCTGCGCGAGACGTGCCGGCAGGCGGCCGCGTGGCTCGCCGAGTTCGGCCCGGACGGGCTGGCCGAGACCGGTCTGAACGTGTCGGCCCACCAACTGCACGACCCCGACTTCGTGGCCGACGTGGCGGCCGCGCTCGCCGACACCGGACTGCCCTGTGAGCGGCTGGTCCTGGAGGTGACCGAGTCGGCGGTGCTGCGTGGCCAACAGGTGTCCCGGGCCCTGTACGAGCTCGACCGGATGGGTATCCGCCTGGCCCTCGACGACTTCGGCACCGGTGAGTCGTCGTTGAGCCTGCTGCGGGCGTTCCCGGCGGCGATCGTCAAGCTGGACAAGTCGTTCGTGGACGGTATCGAGATCGACGACGGCCATCCGGCGGCGGCCGACGCCCGGCAGGCGGTGGCCCGCGCGGTGATCCAGCTCGCGCACGCGCTCGGCCTGGACACCGTCGCCGAGGGGATCGAGAGCCCGGAGCAGGTGGCCGCCCTCCTCGATCTCGGCTACACCGTCGGCCAGGGCTACTACCTGGGCCAGCCGATGACCGCCGACGGAGTGTCGAGGCTCCTGGCGAACCAGGCACGGGCGGCCGAGGAGGCGCGGGAGGTCAGCCGCGTCCGGGACGTCCGAGCGGCCCGGCCGGCCGGTTGACGGTCATCCGAACGAGGTGGCGGGGGGATTCGGTGCCCCCGGACCTTCTAGATTTGCGGCGTGCAGCCTGTCGATTCCCTCGCCGCCCATCTGCGGACCCTCGGCCAGGATCAGCTCACCGCGCTGGTCGCGATCCGGCGGGACGTGACACTCGATCCGCCACCGAAGACCGCCGAGGAGGTGGCCGGCCGGCTGCTGCAACCGTCGTCGCTGGCCGTCGCCTGCTCGTTGCTGACGTTGCCGCAGCTACAGGTGGCCGAGGCCGCGGCGGCACTGGACCAGTCGTGTGACACCGCTCGAATCGCGGTGCTCCTGGGCGTACCGAAAGATGATCTTGATCTTGGTGCGGCGCTGGACCGACTCACCGAGCTGGCCCTGCTGTGGCCGGAAGCCGGCGGCCTCGCCGCCGGGCATCTCTCGGAGATCTTCCCGACGCCGCTGGATCTCGGGCCCGGCGCCGCGCCGCTGTACGGCTCGCTCACTCTGGCCGAGCTGCGGCGACTCGCCCAGCTCCACGGCCTTCCGGCGACCAACCGGGGCAAGGTCGACCTGGCCGCCATGCTGGCCCACTCGCTGGCGGATCCGGAGACCGTCCGGCGGATCGCGGCGCCCGCGCCGCCCGGCGTCCGGAACCGGCTCACCGAGCTGGCCCGGCAGCCGACCTCGCACCTGGACCATGCCGGAATCAGGTTCGGCGTGCCCGGCCCGCCCGTCCCGTGGGCGATCGAGCGCGGTCTGGTCGTCCCGTCGATGTGGGGTGGCAGCCAGATGCCGCGGGAGGTGGCGCTCGCGCTGCGCGGCGACGGCTCGGCCCCGTTCGACATCGTGCCACCCGGCCTGGTGCTCACCCCGATCGCCACGGAGATCGTCGAACGGGAGGCGACGGCCGCCGCGGCGGAGACCCTGGCCGCGGCCGTCGCGGTCGTCGACTGTCTGAGCAGCGCCCCGGTCCCGCTGCTCAAGACCGGTGGCATGGGGGTACGCGAGGTGCGCCGGGTCGCCCGGACGGCCGGGCAGGACGAGGACCGGACCCGCCTCACTCTCGAAATGCTCACCGCCGGCGGACTCGTCGAAGCCTCCGAGGCCGGGCTCACGCCGAGCGCCGTCTACGACGAGTACGCCGCCGGGGACCCCGCCGACCAGTTGCTCGGACTGGTCGACGACTGGCTGACCATGCCGGCCGGCCCGCTCGCCCCACCCGAGGGGTCCGTCCTGCCGGGGCGGCTCCTCTACTGGAGCGAGCAGGAGGAGTTCATCCTGGTGCCGTTGCGGGGGCTGTTCCTGCGGACCGTCGTCGAGGCCGTGCCCGCCGGGCAGGCGACCACCCTCGACGGGCTCGTCGAACGGATCGCCTGGCAGGGGCCGTTCATCAGCGCCGAGGCCGAGGACCAGCTGGAACGGTACGTCACCGGGATCTGGCGGGAGGCGCACCGGCTCGGCCTGCTCGCCCACGGCGCCCCCTCGGCCCTGTGCCGGACCAGGCTGTCCGCCGGTGCCGACGCCGCCCGCCCGCAGGCCGAGGCCATGCTGCCCCGGGCCCTGGAGTCGGTCCTGCTGCAGAACGACCTGACCGCCGTCGTCACCGGCACACCGTCGGCGGCCCTCCTCGCCCTGCTCGACGGCGTCGCCACACCGGAATCCCGCAGTGGAGCCTGGACCTGGCGGTTCTCCCCGGGCAGCGTGCGGGCGGCCTTCGACGCCGGGCACAGCGCGGAGGGCATCCGCGCCCGCCTCGTCGAAGTGGCCGAGGGTGGCCGGTTGCCGCAGACCCTCGACTACCTGCTCGACGACGTGGCCCGCCGGTACGGACAGGTCCAGGTCCGGCCGGCCGGGTGCTGCCTGTGCAGCGAGGACGAGACGCTGCTCACCGAGATCCTCCACACCCGCGCACTGAAGACGCTCGAACTGGTCCGGCTCGCACCGACCGTGCTCGTCAGCGCGAAACCACCGGCCGAGACGCTGGCCGCGCTGCGGGCCGCCGGATACGCGCCGGTCGGTCTCCGGGCCGACGGGAGCCCGGCCGTCGAGATCCGCCGGCGCCGCCGGGCCGCTCCGGCTCCGGACGACTTCGATGACGGCTTCCCGGCCCTGCACGACCCGGCGGCCATCGCCCGTGCCCTGCTCGGCGGCGGTCCGGCAGCCAGCTGATGTCGCACGGATGAGTCTTCCGGGAGGTGAATCGGTCCGATGAGCATCGCGTTGCTGGACCACCCCGAGCCCTGGAACGAGGAAGAATATTTCGGGCTCGGCGAGACCTCGAATCGGATCGAACTGATCGATGGAAGTCTGTGGGTGAGTCCGGCGCCCTCCAAGCGGCATCAACGCATCGCGTTCCTGCTGGCCAGGGACCTCTATGCGGCCGCTGATGAGGTCGGTTGGCTGGTGTTGCAGGACGTCAACCTCAGGCTGGCCACCGGACGCATCGTTCAACCGGACGTGGTCGTCGCCGATACCGATGACCTCGGCACAACGGTCGAAGCCGTCGAGGCCAAGCTGGTGGTCGAGGTGGTGTCGCCGAGTGATGCCGGGACGGATCGGCTACTCAAAACGCAGTTGTATGCGGCGGCGGGCATCGACTGGCATTTGCGGGTCGAGCAGCCCGGGGACTCGGTGGAACTGCATCTTCAGCGCCTCGTCGGTGACCGATATGTGCCGGTTGCGGGCGCCCAGCCCGGTCAGGAGCTGATCTCGGCCGAGCCGTTCCCGTTCACGCTGGATGTGACGCCTCTCCTGGGGCGCCGTCGCGGTTGAGTGGCGTCCGCCAGCGGGCCAGGACTCGGTCGATGGCCGGTCGGATCCGGGTGCGGGCCTCGTCCCGTGGGACGCCGGACATCAGCAGGTCGTCGTAGTCGGTGTCCTCGTGCCGGATCGAGGCGACCACCGCGCGGGTCACCGCGTCCGGATCGAAGCGGCGTCCGGCCGCGCTGCGGCCGACCCGGCCGCTGCCCCGGATGCTGGTGTGGCGGCTGATCTCGTCGGCGCGGGCCACCGGACAGCCGGGGAACATCTCGGCGATCTGCCCGGCCAGTCTCTGCTGGAACTCCTCGTCGGCGGCCTCGCGCCGCTCCCGGTCACGTTCCCGGCGGCGGACCCGGACCTCCTCGTCGGACAGACACTGCTGCTCGGCCTGTTCGACGGCGGGCCGCTCGACCAGTAGGCCCTGACGCTCGTGCCGACGGCGGGATCGGTTGAACCTGACCACCACGGCGGACAGCCGACTGGCCTGCTTGGCGCGCCTGGTGAGGGCCGCGTCACCGGACGGCAGGAACACCAGGTGGTCGAGGTCGGCACAGGTCAGGCAGTGCGGCCCGGCATCCTCCATGATCAGCATGCCGTCGTCGGTGGCGGTGCAGCCGACGCAGGTGAACGGCTTGGTCGGGATCACCACGACCAGGTCCGGGGGTCGGCTCTGTCGGGTGGTCAGTCGTTCCCGCCGGCTGTCGGTGAGGTCGGCGGCCAGCCAGTGGGTGCGGTACGCCGTCTCCCGCTCCGGGTCGCCGCCCGCGGTGAACCGGAGCGGCCGCCGGTCGCGGGTGGCCGACACGTAGTCGATCTCGCCGGGTCGCAGGCCACGGCTGTCCACCCAGCGGCGGAACACCTCCAGCACGTCGGCGATCCGATCGGGCGTGACCACCGCGACCGACTCCAGGTCCGGCGCGCGGCCCTGCCGCCACTCGGTGACCCGGCCCGGAGGCAGCCAGCCCATCCCGGTCAGCACGTCGAGCACGCTGACCTGACGCTGCCTGGTCAGCGCCTCCTCGGCGGCGGCGACCACCCGTCGCTCCAGTTTGGTGACGACCTGCATGGCCGGATGCTATCGGCCCAGCGCGCGCACCGCGGCGAGCAGCAGGCGCCAGAAGGCGTCCACGTCCAGGCCGACCGCGACGTCCACATTCGACGGCCGGCCGGTGCGGTGGTGCAGGTCGACGACCGTCGCACCTCTGGTGAACGCCCCGGCCAGCTCGATCGAGACGGGCGCGGCGACGGTCCGCACGATCGACGGGTCGAGCACCCGGGCCACCGCGATCGGGTCGTGCACCGGCGGATGCTCGAACCCGAACACCCGGTGATACGTGGCGGCGAAGAACATCATCAGCTCCGCGCAGATCGCGCCGAGCCGGGTGCCCATCCCGCGGAACTCGTCGATGATCTCGCCGGTGGCCGGCGCCTGATGGGTGACGTTCAGGCCGATCATGGTGAGCGGCAGCCCGGACCGGAGCACGATGTCGGCCGCCTCCGGGTCGGTGACGATGTTGAACTCGCCGTACGGCGTGGTGTTGCCCCGCTCGGTGGAGCCGCCCATGAAGACGATCCGGCCGATCCCCGGCATGACCTCGGGATGGCGGCGCAGCAGCAGTGCCACGTTTGTCAGCGGTCCGGTGGCGACCACGGTGACCGGCTCGGCGGCGTCGGTGATCAGCCGCCGCATCAGCTCGACCGCGTGCACCCCGACCACCTCGGCGACCGGTACGTCCAGATCGGGTCCATCCAGACCGGAGGCGCCGTGGATGTCCTCGGCCACGGTCAGCTCACCGACCAGCGGCCGGTCACACCCGGCGGCGACCGGCACGTCGCGGACCCCGGCCAGGGCCAGGACCCGCAGCGCGTTGCGGGTGGTCTTGTCCAGCGTCTGATTGCCGGCGACCGTGGTGACGCCGAGCAGCCGGGCGCGCGGGTCGCCGGCGGCCAGCAGCAGCGCCAGCGCGTCGTCGTGCCCCGGGTCGCAGTCGACGATCATCGGGTCGTCCGGTGCTCGACCAGCCCGACCAGGTTGCCCTCGGTGTCCCGGACGAAAGCCTGCACCTCCTCGGTGCCGGCCGGACCGAGCCGGTCGTCCTGATGCGCGAAGATCACATGCGGTTCGCTCTCGATCGTCGTACCGCCGGACCGCAGCCGCTCGACCGTGGCCGCGACGTCGTCGACCAGGTAGTAGTGCAGGGCCGGGGGAGCGCCGCGATCGAGCAGCAGGCGCAACCCGTCCAGGTCGAAGAAGACCAGCCCCGGCGGGTCGAACGACGCGACCGGCGGCGTGCCGAGGAGATCGGTGTAGAAGGCGGTGGCCCGTGGCAGGTCGGCGGCGTGCTGGGCGATCTGTACGGCTCGCACGATCGGATGACTCCCTCGTCGGACGGCGGTGGCTAGGGTGGCGCGGTGACGTCTTGGAGCGCACCACCAGCCTCGCACGCACCGCAGGAATGGACACCTGACGACGCCGGATTCGATGATCGCCGGGACGGTCTGATCGTCACCGGATGGCTGCGCTCGGTGATGCCTCCGCGGCGTGGTGGGCTGCGTACCGCGATCCGGCCGCTGCCGGGCCTCGACGAGGCGTGGGCCGGGCTGCGGTACGCGATCTGGGCGCAGGACCGGGCGATCCGTGACAAGTCGAACGAGCCGTCCCGGGTGTGGGAGTTCGTCACCTCCAGTACCGCGGGAGACCGGGCGCTCGGCGGTCGGCTGCTCGACCCGGCCGCCCGGATCGGGTCCGAGGCCGACGACATCGCGCTGGTCCGGGCGGTGCGCGAGCGGTTCCAGTATCTCGACGAGAGCATCGACGACCGGCTGGCCGACTTCCTGGTCGCCGCGCACGGGCTGCCCGAGGCGTGCCGCCGGGCCGTCCTCGGGTTCCACACCGATCTGCCGTACGTCGGGGCCGGGCTCTTCGGACGACTCCGGGAGCTGCTGGTGGCGACCGACGACGCGACCTACGCGCAGGCGAGGGAGGTGCTGCCGGTCGTCCGGGACCGGATGGCCGAGCAGCTCAGCGGCAACACCCGGGCCGACCTGTTCTGGGCGGTCAGCTTCCTGCTGCCGGTCGGACCGCAGTCCGGCGACGTCGAGCGTGCCGCCCACGCCGAGGCGATGCGGCACGTCGGCGAGTTCGGCAACTTCAACGTGCACGCCTCCGGGCTGGCCTCCGGCGGTCTGGACACCCTGGACCGGTTCCTGCACACCAACCGGAAGGTGCGGCATGAGTTCTTCGGCGCCACCGGCCCGCGGCTCTACCTGGCCGGGATGCTGGACATGGCGGGCGCCGAGGTGGGGCCGGTGCTGAGCCGGATGCGGCCGGCCTATCCGTTCCACGACGACGAGTACTACAACGGGCTGTGGTGCACCCTGCTCGCCCACGTCGACCACGACGCGGCCCGGGCCGCCCTGGCCGAGGAGCGGGCCGCCGGTCATCCGTGGGCGACCGGATTCACCCAGGTCAAGGAACGGCAGTCGGAAGGCGTACCGGATGGGTCGCCCTGTGCTTATCAGCCGCCGGAGGCGGTGCGGCCGACGTTGCTGGACGTGGCCGTGCCGGTCGAGCCGGTCCTGCGTTTCCGGGACGCCGAGCGCGAGGCCGCCGAGCAGGCCGGGATCTACCAGGACGCGATGCAGTGGGACGGCGTGCCGATCAGCCGCTGCGACACCGCCGCCGTGACGGCCTGGCTGGAGCACCGCGAGCACTTCGCGATCCCGACGTCGCTGCCCGCGCTCGCTCTCGCCCCGGCCTGGACGCACGAGCGGCTGATGGCGCTCGGCTTCTCGAACTTCTACTACTGGGTGTCCTCGCTGACCCCGATGCTGCTGCTCCGGCACGGGATGAGCCACATCGGCCCGCTGCTGGCCGCGTTCGAGGACCGCCGCAGCGCCGAATCGGCACTGGAGGCCGCGCAACCGGTCGGGCATCCGTCGCTGGCCGTGCCGATGACCCGTGCCTTCGCCGCCAAGAAACAGCGCCGCCTCGCCCGGTCCTGGCTGCTGCGGCACCCGGAGCAGGCGGCCGCCGGAACCGTCGCGATGTGGGCCGCCGACCCGGCCGACGACGCGACCGGCCGGGTGCTGCGCTACCTCGACACGCAGGGTCACCGCGCGCTGCTGCTCACCCAGGCCGGCGACCGGGCCGCCGACCTGACCGCGTTCCTCGACCGGGACCCGCTCGACGCCCCACGGGCGAAGAAGCCGAAGATCCCCGGATACCTCACCGCCCAGCCGCTGCCGCCGCTGATCACCGCCTCCGGCGGGCCGGCCACCCCCGACGATCAAGACCATCTTCTGGTACGGCTGGCAACCTGCAACACCGACGAGGTCCATCCGGCCGTACTCGCCGCACGGGACCGCTGGACGGCGTCGTCGCGGGCCGCGTTCGCCGACGCGCTGTTCGACCGCTGGGTCGCCGCCGGTGCACCCGCCGCCGAGGGCTGGTGCATGCAGGCCGTCGGACTGATCGGCGACGACGCCGGCGCCCGCCGCGTCGCCACCCACGCCCGCCAGTGGGCCGGCACCCCGGCCGCCGCCCGCGCCCAGGCCGCTCTCGACGCACTGCGGCACCGCGGCACCGACGCCGCCCTCATCGAGTTGAGCCTGCTCGCCGAACGGTCCCGGTTCCCGGTGTTCAAGAGTGTCGCCAGGGGCCACATCGAGGCCATCGCCGACCTGCGCGGCCTCACCTCGGACGAGCTCGCCGACCGGCTGGTGCCGCTGCTCGGCCTCGACGACGAGGGCGGCGACCGGGTCGAGGTCGACGCCGGGACGTTCCGGATCGCCTTCGACGAACGCCTGATGCCGGTTCTCCGCGACGAGACCGGCCGGATCCTCGCCGACCTGCCCAAACCGGGCCGTGGCGCGGGCAAGGTCAAGCAGAAGGCGGCCAAGGACCGGCTCACCGCACTGCGTAAGGAGGCCCGCTCGTCGGCGTCCCTGCACGTGGCCCGCCTGGAACGGGCGATGTGCGCGCAACGGCGGATCCCGGCCGGCATCTTCCTCGACCGGTTCGCCCGCCACCCGTGGATGACCCACCTGGGCCAGCGCCTGGTCTGGGGTGTCCACGACGCCTCCGGCGGGCTGCTCACCACCGTCCGGGTGGCCGAGGACGGCACTCTCGCCGACACCGCCGACGAGCCGGTCGCGCTCGCCGACGGCACGAGCGCCGGCGTTCTGCACCCACTGGACTTCCCGGCCGGCGCGCTCGCCGAGTGGGCCGAGGTGTTCGCCGACTACCAGCTGCTCCAGCCGTTCGCGCAGCTCGACCGCCCGGTCTACCGGGACGTCACCGACCTGGACCGGTTCGAGGGACGCAAGACCACCTACGCGGTGCTGCGCGGCCTGGAACGGCACGGCTGGACCCGGTGGTACGACGCGGCCGTGCAGATGGCGAAACCACTCGGCGGCGGCGCGTGGGCGGTCCTCGACACCGACCCCGGCTGGCACGCCTCCGACACCGTCGACTCGGCGCTGCCCCAGACCGTCACCGGCGTCAGCCTGTTCCGCTCCGGGGTCACCCTCGGCGGCCTGCCGCCTGTGGTCTTCTCCGAACTGGTCCACGACCTGCGCGTGCTGGACTGAGCAGGACCCGCAGCAGCCGGCCCGGCGCCAGCAGGTGCCCGGGCGCGGCCAGCATGTTCGACACCCGCAGGAACGCCGCCCCGAGATCCGGATCGTGGGCTGCGGCGGCCCGGTAGCGCTGGAGATAGGCGTTCATCGGCCGATCGAGGGCCCGGCGTGGGCCCTCGACCTGCGGAAACCGGAGGTCGGTGGCGGTCGCCATCGACCACGGGACGTCCACCAGCCGGGCCGCGCGGGTGTGCCAGCGGCCGGCGCCGGCGGTCCGGGCCAGCGCGAGCGCCTGCAACGCGGCGACCGTGATGCCCTGGCCGTAGATCGGGTTGAAGCTGCACATCGCGTCACCGATCGTGACCAGCCCGTCCGGGAGCCGGGGCATCCGCTCGTAGTGCCGTCGCACACTGGCCGGGAACCGCATCCGCACCGGATCGTCGAGCGGTTCCGCGGTACGCAGGAAGTCCCGGATCTCCGGCCCCGGTAGCGACTCGGCGAACGTCGTCACCCCGGCGTCGTCCACCGGCGGCTCGGCGCCGAGGATCCCGCCGAGGAACAGCACCACCCGGTCACCCTCCTGCCGGATCGTCACGCCGGTTCGCGGCATCCCCGGGTACGGCGCGTTGATCACGGCGAACGGGAGGCGATCCGGCTCGTACCGGAAGTGGCGGGTCGTGTAGACCACGTCGGTGCGCACCGAGGTGACCGGCACCCGGCCGTACCCCAGGTCCCGCAGCCAGAACGGCAGGCGGCTGGCCCGGCCCCCGGCGTCGACGACCAGACCGGCCCCGATCGTGTCGTCGCCGGCCCGGACCCCGCACACCCGCCCGCCGCGCAACGTCAGCCCGGTCACCTCGGCCACGCTCGTCAGCGTCACGTTGGGCAGCGCCCGTACCCGCTCCCGGACCAGGTGCTCCAACAGCGGCCGGGTCACCCCGTAGACGGGCAACGACGACGGCGCCCGGCGCATCAGACGCCCGTCCAGATACCAGTGACAGTCGGCCTGCAGATCACCGGCCGGCACCCCGGCCCGCAGCATCTCCGCCACGAACCCGGGGAACAGCTCGTCGAGGACCATGCTGCCGCGCGCGAGCAGCGCATGCGCCTGCCGGCTCTGCGGCACCCCGCGCCGAGCCGCCACACCATCCGGGAGCCGATCCCGCTCAAGTACGGTGACCTGCTCGAACGCCCCACTGAGAGCCCGCGCCGCAAGCAGCCCGCCGACGCTTCCCCCGATGACCACCGCATGCTCCACCCCACGGATGATCCCGGTGGCACGCGGCGGAGGTGCCGTTTCCACCGCCTGTCAGGCTCCCGGGGAATCCTCCCCCGGACGGCGAAGTGTCGCTTTGCGTGCAGCAACCCCCCGTTCTTGATGGGGCTCGATAGCATCTCTGGTTCTACGGCAACGGATGAGGGGGGACCGTGGCGCGTCTCCAGCAGGGATTACGCAAGGCGGCCAGTGCTGTCGCGGAGGGGGTGGATCCCCGGGCGGTGGCGGTCGAGGAGGCACGCCGGCTCGGGAAGGCGGTGGCCTCCGGGCAGCTGGATCTGGGGGTGGATCCGGTCGACTTCCCGGCGGCCCGGGATCTCGGCGGCAGCATCGACACCGTCATGGAGCAGCGGATGGTTCCGCTCGACGAGGCGGGGGAGGTGCTGAACCGCAGCGAGCTGCGCCGGCAGGACGGCGAGCAGGTGCACGTCATCTGCCCGATGGTGATCCCGCGCGGACGGTCGCTGGTGACCATGCTGCCGGTGCTGCTGCTGCCGGTGATCGGGGTGGCGGCGGCCACCGCGATCGGGGTGGCCGGCGGCGACGTGCTGACCAACCCCTACTTCGGCGTGCACTACTGGGTGCTGTCGCTGCTGGCGGTGGGCTTCGTCTGGTGGCGCCAGGGCATGGTGATGGTGCCGGACGGTTGTGCCGCGCTGATCACCCGGTTCGGCAAGCTGGAGCAGGTGGTCGGCCCGGGGCGGATCATCCTGCTGAACCCGTGGAAGCGGGTGTCGTACATCCTGAACACCACCCGGGAGTATCCGTTCAACGCCCCGGTCCGGGAGGCGCCGACGAAGGGCGGGGTGAAGGCGTCGATCGACCTGTTCATCCAGTTCCGGATCAGCGACCCGGTGGAGTTCGTCTACACGCTCGGCGCGGTCCGCGGTTTCGAGGAGAAGCTCGGCAACGCGGTGAGTGAGACGATCCGCAGCCTGATCTACGAGCAGTCGGCGGCGGACATCTACAACATGGTCGGTGAGGAGACCGGTCGGCTGCTGGACCAGCTGAACCAGCAGTTCCGCCCGGCCGTGGAGCTGACGAACGCGAACATCACGCACGCCGAACCGTCCGACCGCAAGTACCGGATGGACCTGGCCGCGCCGGAGATGGTGCGGGTGGCGAAGGACGCCTACACCCACGAGTACGCGTTGCAGCTGCGCAAGGAGCAGGACGAGGGCGACCTGATCAAGGAGCTGGCCAGCCTGCAGGAGACGCTGTCGGCGATCCAGGCGGACATCGCGCAGTACCAGGCGCAGATGGACACCGCCCTGGAACGGGAGACGAACCGGGCCGAGGCGGTGGCCCGGCAGCGCTACATCCTGGCCGAGTCGGAGGCGAAGGCCAACGCGGCGCTGCTGGAGGCGCAGGCCCTGGACATCCGCGCGGTGACCGTGGCCGAGGCGCCGGAGATCCTGGAGTACCGCTACCAGCGGGAGGTCCTCGACCGGCTGGAGGAGGTGGCCGGGCACCTGCCGCGGTTGGTCCGGATCGGCGGTTCGGCCGATCCGAACGGCGCGGTCGGCATCGATCTGCTGCAGCTGGCCCGGGAGATGGTCGGCGAGCGGGGCAGCGAGCTGTTCACCGAGGCCGACATGGCGGCCATGCGCACCCGGCTGGCCGAGGTCGCGCAGCGGATCGCCGACCGCGAGGAGGAGATCAACGCGTTGCGGCACACCGATCAGCCGGCCGTCCCGGTGGTCACGGTGCAAGACCAGGAGGACGAGGCATGAGTACGCCTACCAAGGGCCGCAGTTCGACGATCTCCGAGGTGGTCGCCCCGTGGAGCGACGTGGCCCGGCTGCTGCGCGGCGGCGAGGCCGGCACCCTGGTCCCGGTCGTCATCCCGAAGCATCGCCGCCGCCTCGGCTGGCTGGCCCCACTCTGGCTCGGCCTGCTCGCCCTGCTCTCCGGGGTGATGTTCTCGATCCGCGGTGACGCCGGTTTCTTCGGTGTCCTCGCGTACCTCTCCGGTGCCTTCTTCCTGCTGGTCGGCGCGCTGTGGTGGTGGCGGAGCTCGATCGTCGAGATCGAGCAGGGCACGAACGGCGTGCTGACCAGGTACGGCGCGGTGTCCCGCACCCTGGACCCGGGCCGGCACTACCTGTGGCACCCGTGGTCGCGGGTCGCGTTCGTGGTGGACGTCGCCACCGAGATCCCGTATTCGGCGCCGGTGATGGCCTGCCCGACCCGGGAGAACGTGCCGCTGCGCTCGATCGAGTTCTTCCTGAAGCTGCGGATCACCGACGCCGTGCTGTTCGTGCGGACGATCGGCGCCGGCAACTTCGACCTGGTGCTGTCCAGCGCCGTGCAGGACGCGATCCGGCAGCGGGCCCGGATGGTGCAGACCGAGCGGGCGTACGACCTGCGCGGCTCGGACGTGGCCGACATGCAGGATCTGCTGAACCGGCAGCTGGACCGGTACGGCGTACGGATCACCGGTTGCAACATCCCGGACGTGCAGCTGCCCGCCCAGTACCAGCAGCACCTGGCCACCCGGGAGCGGGTCGCCAAGGAGAGCACCGCCTACGAGCAGGAGTGGGGTCTGACCCGCAAGCGCCGGATCGACCAGTTGCAGATGGACATCGAGCGGGCGAAGAAGGTGCGCGACGCCCGGATCGTCGAGGTCAAGGCGTCCCTGAACAAGGCCCGGGAGCAGGTCGCCCAGCTGCTGGAGGAGCAGGAGACGAACGCGCAGCGGGTGAAGTTCGAGATCGAGACCAGGGGCCGTAGCGGCCTGATCGCGGCCGAGAACGAGGCGAAGGCCCAGCGTCGACTGGCCCAGGCCTACCGGGACAACCGGGCCGTCCTGCAGTACGAGCTGGCGCTGCGCCGCCTCGAGGTGGGCGCCGAACTGGCCGGGCAGGCGCCGCAGCCGGTGGTGGTGCGCACCGACGGCGACGGCGGTGCGGACACGTCGGCGCTGGCCACCCTGCTGGCCGCCCAGCTGTTGCCGCGGGCGGTCGCTCTGCCCGCGGCGGAACGCCCGTCCGGAGCGGTTGGCAACGACGCGGCTTGATGCGATTGTCGACCGATGATCGACGATGCGTATCTCTGGCTGGAATCGCTCGACGAGCCCGAGGCGGCCCGATGGGTCGCGGAGCGCAACGACGAAACGCTGGCGGCCTTCGCCGACGAGGAGTTCGCGCGTACCCGGGACGAGATCCGGGAGGTCCTGGACAGCCGGGACCGGATCTCGTTCCCGGGGTGGCGCGGGGACGGCTTCTACTACTCGTTCTGGCAGGACGCCGACCACCCGCGCGGCCTGTGGCGACGGACCACCGCGGAGCAGTACCGGCTGGCCGAGCCGGAGTGGGACGTCCTGCTCGACGTCGACGCCCTGAACGAGGCGGAGGGCGAGAACTGGACGTGGAGCGACGTCACGGTGCTCCGGCCCGGGAACGAGCGCTGCCTGATCAGCCTGGCCCGGGGCGGCGCGGACGCCTCGGTGGTCCGCGAGTTCGACATGGTCCGCCGGGTCTTCGTCACGGATGGGTTCACCCTGCCGGAGGCGAAGAGCGACGTCGACTGGATCGACGCCGACCACATCTTCGTCGGCACCGATTTCGGACCGGGGTCGCTGACGTCGTCGGGTTATCCGCGGATCGTGAAGCGGTGGCGGCGCGGCACCCCGCTGTCCGAGGCGGAGACGGTCTTCGAGGGGGCGGCCGACGACATCCTGGTGCGGGCCTACCACGACACGACCGAGGGGTTCGAGCGTGACCTGGTGATCCGGTGGCCGACCTTCTTCACCCGCGAGTACCACGTCCGGGTGCCCGGGGGTGAGCTGGAGCGGATCGACGTGCCCGAGGACGCCGACTGCGAAGTGCACCGGGAGTGGATGCTGGTCCGGGTCCGGTCGCCGTGGACGGTCGGCGGCGTGACCCATCCGGCCGGGGCGCTGCTGGCCACCCGGTTCGGCCGGCGGGACTTCACCGTGCTGTTCCGGCCGGACGAGCGCACCTCGCTGAACGGCTGGTCGTGGACCCGAAATCACCTGTTGCTGGTCACCATGACCGATGTGCGGACCGAGGCGCACGTGCTCACCCCGGGTGATCCGGAGTGGACCCGGCAGGCGCTGCCGGCGGCCGGTGAGTTCGCCCAGACGTGGATCGTCGAGACCGATCCGGATCGCGACGACTCGTACCTGATCGCGGCCGAGGGTTTTCTGCTGCCGACGACGCTGAGCCTCGGCACGGTCGGCGGGCCGGTCGAGGTCCTGAAGCGGCAGCCGGACTTCTTCGACCCGGCCGGGCTGGAGGTGCGGCAGTTCTTCGCGGTGTCCGCCGACGGCACGCGGGTGCCGTACTTCGTGGTCGGCGGGGAGAAACCGGGCCCGGCGCTGCTCAGCGGCTACGGCGGTTTCGAGGTGGCGCTGACGCCCGGCTACGACGCGGTGATCGGCCGGGGCTGGCTGGCCCGGGGTGGCGCCTACGCGGTCGCCAACATCCGTGGCGGCGGTGAGTACGGCCCGGCCTGGCACCGGGCCGCGTTGCGGGAGAACCGGCTGCGGGCCTACGAGGACTTCGCCGCGGTCGCCGCCGACCTGGTGGCGCGCGGGATCACCACCCCGGCGCAGCTGGGCATCAAGGGCGGCAGCAACGGCGGCCTGCTGATGGGGGTGATGCTGACCCGCTATCCGGAGCTGTTCGGCGCGGTGGTGGCCACCGTGCCGCTGCTCGACATGCGGCGCTACACCAGGCTGTTGGCCGGGAAATCCTGGATCGCGGAGTACGGGGATCCGGACGTCGCCGCCGACTGGGAGTTTCTGCGTGAGTACTCGCCGTACCAGAACGTCCGGCCCGATCGGGTGTACCCGCCGGTGCTGTTCTCCACCTCGACCCGTGACGACCGGGTGCATCCCGGGCACGCCCGCAAGATGGCGGCCCTGATGCGCGAGCAGGGGCACGAGGTCGCCTACCACGAGAATGTGGAGGGTGGGCATGCCGGCGCGGCCGACAATGATCAGGCCGCGACGATCCGGGCGCTGATGCTGGAGTTCCTCTGGCGGAGACTGGCCCGCTGACCGTGCGGCTGCTGACCTTCAACACGCTGTTCCGCGGTGACGTCCGGCCCCGGCTGCGGGTGCTCGGCCCGCTGCTGGAGCGGGGCGGCTACGACGTGGTCTGCCTGCAGGAGCTGATGTATCGGCGGAACGCGAACCTGATCCGTGCCCTGGCTCCGGGGCTGCGGCATCCCGCGTACACCGGATCGGTCCTGCTCAAGGGTGGTCTGGTGGTTCTGTCCAGGTGGCCGATCGTGGCCCGGGAGTTCCTGCCCTACCCGCGGACCGGTCCGGCCCGCCCGGAGTTCCTGATGCGCAAGGGCGCGTTGATCACCACGATCGCCACCGGCGACGGCGAGGTCGTGGTGGTGGACACGCATCTGTCGGCGCGCCTGGACGACCGCTTCACCGCCGTGCTCAGGTCCGAGTTCGATCATCTGGCCGGGCGGCTCGCGGGGTTCGATCCGGCGATCCCGCTGGTGGTGGCCGGTGACCTGAACGTGTCCCGGACGTCGTCGCTGCTCAGCGGTTTCCGGGCGGCGGCCGGGCTGCGTGACGTGCTGGCCGGCGACACCCGGCCGACCTATCGGCCGACGCCCGACTGGCCGTCGCCGACGGCGCTCGACCACATCCTGATCCGGGCGGTGCCGCGGGCCGAGGCCCGGCTGGTCTTCGACGAGGAGGTACGCCTGGCGGACGGCCGCGCCGCGTATCTCTCCGACCACTACGCGGTCGAGGCGGACCTCACGTGGTGAACAGCACCGCCCGGGCGTCCACGTTGACGATGTGACCGCCGCCGAGCGGCGCGACCGGGCGGTTCCAGTGCACGTGCCCGCACAGGGTGAGCGCCGGTGGGCGGCGTTCCAGCAGGTCGCGTAGCGCGGGCCGGCCGGGCTGGTCGGGGCCGGTGCCGCGGGGGCCCTCGTGCAGGAGCAGTACGTCGGGTGGGGGCGAGGTGACCGCCTCCACCGTGGTCAGGAACGCTTCCTCCGTACGGCGGAAGGGTCGTGAAGGGTCTCCGATGACCCCGCTGACGCCCGCGACGGTGAGGTCGCCGTGATCGCGCCGGGCGCCGTCGAGCAGGGCGACGCCGGGGCCGAGCCCGTTCACGCCGCCGGTGACCAGATCGTGGTTTCCGGCGATGCCGAGGACCGCCGGGCTGCCGGCGGCGAAGGCCGCCCACACCTCGTGCACGTCGCCGGACGCGCCGCGCAGGTCGGCGTTCGGCGCCGAGTAGAGATCGCCGGTGAGTAGCACGGTCAGGTCGCCGGGCGCGGGCAGCAGGCCACTGCCGGCCCATAACCGCAGGTAGGCGGCGAGGGCGACGCCGAGCAGCACCGGCTTGCCGTGGTCCGGCGAGACCGCGATGCCCTGGAGGTCACCGGTGGCGAGCAACCCCGTGCAGCCGGTGGGCAGAGCGTCGACGCGGAGACTCTCGACGGCGAGTTGAAGGGTCCGGGTGGTCCCGCCCGGGCCGGCCGCCCGGTAGGGGATCGTCGCGAGCCGCTTCAGCGGGTCGTCCAGCAGGTGCATGTCGCTCTTTCCGTCGGCTGACCAGGTCGATAGTCATCGAATCGTGGTTTGTGGATCACTGCAACCGATCTATCCCGTCCCGAGCCTCCGCGGAGTGAAAAACGTCCGAAGTGGGTGCACCTCGTTTGCAACCACCTTGCCATCAGCCGGAAGCTGCTGGAACCGACGCCGGCGCCGAATGAGAGGTCACCCCCGAAAAGCAACCTTGCGAGAGGCACCGACCCCCTATGAGCAGCTTCCGTGTTCGCGCCGCAGTCTTTGCCTCCTCCGTTCTGATGAGCCTCGGTCTTGCCGAAGCGCCCGCGCTCGCGGCGGGCGAGACTCCCACCATGACGGACCGGATGGCGGCGGTGCAGAGCGCGAGGTCGCTCAACTACTACCCCTCGGACGCCGGCTGGTCGGCGATGTGGACCGGCTTCGACGCCGTGAAGATCGACGCGGACCTGGCCAAGGTCGCCGCGCTGGGCGCCGACACCGTCCGGGTGATCGTCTTCCCGCAGGCGTTCGGCTGGCCCACCCCGAAACCGGAGTACGCCGAGAAGCTCCGCAAGTTCGTCAGCATCGCCGACGCGCACGGCCTCACCGTCAAGGTCACCCTGTTCGACTGGTGGTCCGGCTACAACGAGGTCGGCAACAGCGTCAACTGGGCCAAGTCGGTTCTCGCGCCGTACGTGGACGACCGCCGGGTGATCGCCGTCGAACTGAAGAACGAGTTCCAGCCCGCTGACACCGCCGCGGTCACCTGGGTCAAGCAGGTCATCCCGGCGATCCGCTCGTGGGCGCCGAACCTGCCGCTCACCCTGTCGGTCGACGGCGGCACCGGCGCGACGGGCATGGCGCAGATCAAGTCGTCGCTGACCGCCACCCCGCTCGACTACTACGACTTCCACTTCTACGGCTCGTCGGAGCGGGCGCTCGCCGAGATCCGCAAGGCGCAGGCCGCCGTCGCTCCATCACCCGTCGTGATCGGTGAGACAGGTGTCAGCAGCGCCGTGGTCAGCGAGGGCGAGCAGGGCGCCTACCTGGCCCGGGTGTTCCGGGCCGCGGCCACCGCCGGGGTCGGCTCGGTGTCGCCGTGGACGCTCAACGACTTCGCGAGCGGTGCCATCCCGCCCAACTCGCAGGTCTCGACGATGCCGGCGCAGTACAAGTTCGGCCTCTACCGCGCCGACGGCACCGCGAAGTTCGCCGCCACCGTGGTGAGCAGCTGGTGGAACACCGGTGTCCTCCCGAACAGCCTGCTCAACCTCGGGTTCGAGGCGGCCGCGAGCGACTCGCCGTGGCGGCTCGCCAACACCGACGCCGGCGCCCCGGTGATCGTCTCCGACCTCGCCCGCTCCGGCACCAGGTCGGCCCGCTTCGCCGGCACCACCCGTACCGCGGCCGGCCTGCCGTCGATGGTCACCTCGCCGATCACGCCCGTGCAGGCCGGCTACCGTTGGCGCGCCGAGGCGTACGCTCGCGGCG
This sequence comes from Actinoplanes sichuanensis, assembly GCF_033097365.1. Lineage (NCBI taxonomy): Bacteria > Bacillati > Actinomycetota > Actinomycetes > Micromonosporales > Micromonosporaceae > Actinoplanes > Actinoplanes sichuanensis. The sequence goes on along the minus strand of NZ_AP028461.1, from coordinate 8,093,031 downwards.
CCAACGCCACCGGTGTCACCGAGATCGCGCTGAGCTGGTTCGACGTCAACGGCAAGTGGATCAGCCAGAACACCTCGAACCGCCTGCCCGCCGGCAACTCGTCCTGGACCAAGCTGGTCGTCGAGGCGGTCGCCCCGGCCGGTGCCACGAGCGTCCAGCTGCACCTCAAGTCGGGTGACAACACCGGCACCGTCTGGTTCGACGACGTGGCCGTCTCCTGACACGTCACCGGGAAGGGATCGGAGCGGGCGTCGCGACTGCGGCGCCCGCTCCGTCATGTCACCGGCAGGTCCACAGCAGCGGCTCGTTGCCGACCTGGTCGGCCTCCGAGTCGGTGCTGTGCCCGGCGACCCGGCGGCCGTCCGCGCTGTAGTAGGTGATCTGGTACTCCTTCAGCGTCCGGTACCGGGGCAGCTCGACCACCTCTGATCCGGCCAGGATCAGCGGCGGCCCGGCCTCCCCGGCGACCCAGCCGTTCTCGGCGATCAGTGCCGGGAAGACGGTTTGCGGCAGCCGGTGGTAGGTGCCGTCGGCGATGCGGTACCGCATCGAGGTGAACGACCGGCTGCCGTCCGCGCTGTCGTCGACGGCCCGCCCGGCCACCCATCCGTTGCTGATCGATTCCGGCCAGAAGTAGTCGGCCACATCCCCCTCGATGCGGGGCGGGTCCATCTTCCGGCCGGTGCCGTCCGGCAGCCACAGATAGCCGCTCCCGGTGGCCCGGCTGTCGGTCGCGACCGTGCCGACCACGGTGCCGTCCTCGGCGATCGAATCGGCGGTGCCGGACCGCAGGTCGGCCGGCATCGGCAGCGGTGTCGCCGCACCGTCGGGCGAGTCCCACCGGACCGGCATCTCCTCGAGCACCTCGCCGATGCTGCCGACGATCACACCGGCGTCGTTGATCGCCGCCGGCACCGCCTCCTGCCCGTCCAGCCTGCTCACCCGGCCGTCCCGGTACACGTACCCCTGCTGCCGTTCGCCGATGAACGCCGACCCGACCGCGATGCCGGAGCTGTTGATGTCGGCGAACCGGGGGTCGTCACCGGTCAGCCGGGGACGGTCCAGGATCTTCCCGTCCTTCCAGAGGATCGGACCGGGTGACGGCTGGTAGGTCCGCCCGGCCAGGTAGCGCCCGGTCGGGTCGCCGGCGGTGACCACCGCCTTGCGCACACCGTCGGTCGGCAGCCGGGTGACCCGGCAGCCGACCGGCCCGGCCGGTGCCGCGGCCACCGCACTCGGGCTTGCGGTCGCCGTGGCGGTGACCGTCGGCACCGGGACCGGGCTGTCGTCGCGCAGCGCCGCGACCGCCAGTGTGCCGCCACCGGCCGCCACCGAGGTCAGCGCGATCAGGGCCGCGCCGCCGGACCATCGGCGCAGGACCCGGCGCCGGCGGCCCTCCACCATGGTCCGGGGTACGTCGATCCGCGGCGGGCCGTCCGGTTCCTCCCGGAGTGGGAGCAGCAGCCGGACCGCGCGTTCGTCGGTCATCTGGTCCTCATCTTTCATCGTCACTCACCGTCGTTCCGGCGAGACGGCTGGTTCGAGATCGCGGACGCCGAGGAGGGCGCGCAGCCGGGTCAGCCCGTGCGCGGTCTGGCTCTTCACCGTGCCTTCCGAGCACCGGAGCAGCTCGGCCACCTCACGGACCGGCTTGTCGCACAGGTAGCGGAGCACCAGCACCGCCTGCTGACGCGGTGGCAGTTTCGCCAGCGCGGACCGGACCACCGGCCCGTCCTCCGGGTTCGGTTCGGCCGGCGGCGGCTCCGGTGGGCCGGTCAGCAACCGGACCTTCCACCAGCCTCGCCGCCTGTCGTCGAGGAAGACCCGGACCAGCATGGTGTGCACGTACGCGTCCACGTTCTCCACCCGCCCGATCCGCGGCCACCGGGCGTACAGCTTCGTCAGGGTCTCCTGGACGAAGTCGTCGGCCTGGTGGGAGTCGCCGCAGAGCAGAAAGGCGGTGCGCCGCAACCCGGCGACGCGCGCGTGCACGTACGCCAGATAGTCACGGTCGGATCGTTCCGGCATGGGGTCCCGCTCCCTGTCGCTGTCTCATCCTGTCCGACGGGGGCACGCACGGATCGGTTGTAGACGATTTCCAGGAAACTTCGAGAAAAGCGAAACCGCCCCCGGTACGGATCACCGGGGGCGGTTCGCAAGCGCGTGTGACTAGACGTGTTCCAGGGCGGGGCGGCCCAACCAGGACATCAGGTCGGCGGCGCGGACCGGGCGGCTGATGTAGTAGCCCTGCGCGTTCGTGCAGCCCATGTCGCCGAGCAGGATCAGGGTCTCCTCGTCCTCGACACCCTCGGCCACCACCTCCAGATCGAGGGCCCGGGCCAGTTCGAGCACGGCCCGGACGATCGCGGTGCCGCCGTGCGAGTCGGACAGCGTCTTGATGAAGCTGCGGTCGATCTTCAGCTCGTTCAGCGGCATGCTCTGCAGGTACGACATCGACGAGTAGCCGGTGCCGAAGTCGTCCACCGACAGGCGTACGCCCATCGCGCGCAGGTCGGTCAGGATCTTCGAGGCCCGTACCGGGTCGCTGATGATCGAGGTCTCGGTGATCTCCAGGGTGAGCGCACCGGGGTTGACGCCGGACGCGGCGAGCGCCTTCGCGACCCGGTCCGGGAACGTGTCGTCCAGCAGGCAGACGGTCGGCACGTTCACCGCGACCGGCAGCGGGGTGTCCTGGGCCCGCCAGATCCGGTGCTGGTTGAGCGCCATGGTCAGCACCCGGTCGGTGAGCGGCACGATGATCTCGTTCTCCTCGGCCTGCGGGATGAACTCGCCCGGCTGGAGCAGCCCGCGGACCGGGTGCTCCCAGCGGATCAGCGCCTCCACCCCGACCACCCGCCAGGTCTTGGTCGACACCTTCGGCTGGTAGTGCAGCACCAGCTCGTCCTCGTCGATGGCCCGGCGCAGTTCACCGATCAGGCTGAGCTGCTGCGAGTTGTGGTTGTCGGCGGACGGGTCGTAGACGGCGATCCCGAGCCGGTTGCGCTTGGCCGTGTACATGGCGATGTCGGCGTGCTGGAGCAACTCGGCTCCGGACGAGCTGTGCAGCGGGTAGACGGCGGCGCCGATGCTGCCGCTGATGTCGACCGTGACGCCCTCCAGGTCGGCCGGCCCTTCCAGCGACTCCAGCAGCCGGCGGGCTATCTCCGAGCAGTGTTCCGGAGAGTTGATCTCCGGCATCAGTACGGCGAACTCGTCACCACCGAGCCGGGCCACCGTGTCGCTGGTCCGGACCGCGGCGGTGAGCCGGTCGGCCACCTCCTTGAGCAGCAGGTCGCCGGCGTGATGGCCGAGAGTGTCGTTGACCTCCTTGAACTTGTTGAGGTCGAGGAGGAGCAGGCCGACCGACTCCTGTTGCTGTTTCGCCTCCCACAGGGCGGCGTCGATCGAGTCGGCCAGCAGCGCCCGGTTGGCCAGCCCGGTCAGCTCGTCGTGCAGCGCCCGGTAGCGGCTCTCCACGGCCTGGCCCTCGATCCGTCGCTGGTGGGTGAGCAGGATCGACGCGCAGAGCACGAGCAGCAGGAAGTCGGTGCCGCAGACGACCGCCGCGGCGAGGCTGAGTTTCTGGTTGAACTCGTCGGCGTCGCCCAGGTAGGCGTCCATCGCCAGTCGGTGCCTGGTGACGTTCGCGTTGGCCATCTTGCGCAGCATCGACGAGCCGAGGGCGGCCTGGTCGGCGAGCTGTTTGGTGTATTCGGGATCGCTGGTGGAGCGGCGTACGTCGATCAGGGTCTGGGTGAACGAGCCGTAGGCGTCGGTGGCCAGCTGGGCGTTCTGCACGTCCAGGTCGTCACCGTTGCGGGTCTGCCAGGCCAGCCCGGGGCTGGCCGAGTGCAGGGCGCTGTCCAGGAGGTCCCGGCCGAACTTCTTGGCCACCACGTAACTGTTCAGCGCTTCGGTCTCGACGCTGATGTTGACGTCCAGCTCAGCCCAGTGATCGCTGATCTGGGACACGTGTCGTACGTGGCTGGTGGTCCTGGCGTTAGTGGTGATGCTGATCGCGGCCAGAGCGGCCAGCGCGAAGACACCGACCGCGAGACCGATGACGGCGGCACGCGCCACGGCCTTGCTACGGACAACCTTCCCGAGCACCCCGATACCTCCACAGAACATCCCGAGGCGGACCGCTTGAGGGTTCCGCTCGCGGTGCTATCGATCGGCTGAACCGACGCCCGGTTAAAGGAGATCCCTCATACTGACTTGGCCGAGGGTCGAACATGGAAGAGCTATGAAATATCGGATCTTTCGCTCTGTGCTGGTTCTGCTTCTCCTCGGCGGCTCGGTGTCGTGCACGAAGCAGGACGACAATGGGGACCGCACGCCCACGGTCGGGTTCGTGGTGGCGAACAAGCAGCTCAACTACTCGCAGGAGATGTCGCTCGGCTTCATCGCCGGGGTGAACCAGGTCAAAGGCGTCAGCCTCCAGGTGGACGGGCCGAACATCATCGACGGCCCGCGGCAACTCGCCCTCTTCCAGGAGATGCGCAAGACCGCCCCGGACGGCATCTCGGTCTTCACCCTCACCCCGGACCTGTTCGCCGAGCCGCTGTCGACCGCGATCGCCGACGGTGTGCCCATAATCGCGGTGGACAGCCCGGCGCTCCCGTCGGCGGGGGTACAGCTGTTCATCGGCAACGACAGCTACGAGCTGGGCCGGTTGCTGGCCCGCAAGGTGATCACCCAGCTCCCGTCCAACGCCACCGGCAAGGTCGTCCTGGGCACCTCCTCCCCCGGGGTCTCGGTGCTCGACCGCCGCGCCATGGGCATCCGTGACGAGTTCAAGGAGCGCCTCCCGGCGGTCGGCGTGTTCGGCCCCTTCGACACGAAACAGGAGGTGGAGGCGAACATGGAGGCCTGGGAGACGCTCGTCAAGGTCAACCCGTCGGCCCTCGCCTTCATCGGCACCAGCGACGCCGACGGCTGGAACCTCGCCGAGATCCGCCGCCGGGAGGTCGCCTCCTGGGTGGCCGGCGCCTTCGACATCGACCCCAAGTCGCTGGCCGCGGTCAAGACGGGCGACCTGATCCTGGTCTCGCCGGAGCACTACGTGAAGGGCGCCGTCGCCGGCCGGCTCCAGGCGGAACACGCCAAGACCGGAAAAGCCCTGCCCAAGGGCTGGTTGTACGTGCCCGGCCTGGCCGTCGACAGGTTCAACGTCGACGAGATCCTGGCCCGCCAGTCGACCGTCGCGACCCGGGCCAAGGCGTTGTCCGGCGAGGTCGACAAGGTGCTCTCCGATCCCTCCTATCTGCGACCGCTGGCCGAGGTGAGCTGATTGGGACAGCCGTGACCGGTGAGGCAAGCTGGACGGGTGATTCGTCGATGGCACGTCGCCGCTCTGGCCCTGCTCGCCGTCTTCGCGCTGGCCTGTGACGGGGCGGGCCGAGCCACCCCGGGCGCCTCCGGGAAGCCCGAGCCCACCCGGTCGGCAGCCGGTTACCCGGCCTCGATGGTGGCGCTCGGCGACTCGATCACCGCCGGGCTCGGTGCCTGTCTCGCCTATGTCGCCTGCACCCGCAACTCCTGGTCGACCGGGACGAACGAGGCGATTCAAAGCCATTACCAGCGCATTCGCGACAAGAACGACAGTATCGAGGGCAACGCCGAGAACCTCGCCACTCCCGGAGCCGAGGCCGACGCGCTGGAGGGCCAGGCCGAGCGGGCGGTCCGGTTGAAGCCGCAGTATGTGACGGTACTGATCGGGGCCAACGACGCGTGCGCCGGCCGGGTGCAGGACATGACGCCCGTCGACACCTTCCGGGAGCAGGTCGACCGCGGGCTGGCCCGGCTGCGCAAGGGGCTGCCGAAGGCGCGGGTCCTGGTGGTCAGCATCCCCGACCTCTACCGCCTCTGGCAGGTCGGCAGCGAGAACACCAAGGCCACCGAGATCTGGAGCCGGGGCGGTATCTGCCCGTCGATGCTGGCCGACCCGACCTCCACGGCCACCGCGGACCGGGAGCGGCGGGAGAGCGTCCGGGACCGGATCGACGATTACAACACCCAACTGCGACAAGCCTGCCGGGAGTACGGGGACCGCTGTCGCTGGGACGGCGGGGCCGCGCACCGGGTCCGTTTCGCCATCGATCAGCTCAACCGGTTCGACTACTTCCACCCGAACGCCGAGGGTCAGAAGGAACTGGCCGATGTGGTCTATCCCGGTCGTTTCACATGGTGATGGGCGTCACAAATGACCAATTTGGCATTCACCATCGCGGCTTCGGGTGATTTCCGCGCGTACTCCCGGGAGATATACAAGCGACAGACGGGGCTCTACAGGACGCTGAGAGGAGCGCGATGGCCACCTGGCTTCTCGTGCCGTGTCTGGGCCAACTGCGCACCGAGCTGAACCGGATCGCGCCGAACAGGGACAAGTCCAGCGACGGCACCATCGGCGACTCGGCGCATCAGGGCCGCGTCTCCGATCACAACGACGACGAGGTCGGCCGGGTCCCGATCCGGGACGCCGACTCCAAACACGAGGTCCACGCCATCGACCTCGACACCGACCTGCGCGAACCCAACCTGACCATGGAGATGGTGGTGCAGCACGTGGTCGCCCGCTGCCGCAGCGGCGCCGAGAAACGGCTGCGTTACGTGATCTACAACCGGCGCATCTGGGAGGCGTCGAACGGTTGGAGGCAGCGCTCGTACACCGGGGACAGCCCGCACACCGAGCACGCGCACTTCTCCAGCTCATACGAGACGAAACTCGAAGCCTCGACCGCTTCCTGGCACCTGGAGGACATTCCCGTGGCACTCACCGAAGCCGACAAGAAGTGGCTGGCCGCCCAGATCGACAAGGCCGCGACCAACGCCGCCGAACGGGTCTGGAAGACGAAGTGGAACATCAACTTCGAACCGGGCACCGCGCCCTACGTGGCCGAGGCCGGCTCGATCCTGGCCCACGTGCCGGGCGAGCACGCCCGTACCGAGGCGGCTCTCGCCGAGATCGACGGCAAGGTCGACAAGCTGCTCACCGAGGAACCGTCCAACCAGGTCTGACCGGCGGGTCGCTGTCCGGCTAGGCCGGGGTGGTGCGGTCGCGGAGGCGGTCGAGCACCGCCTCGGCCGCCCACGCAGCGGCGTCGGCGATGTCTCGCCGGTCCATGCCGAACTCGCGACGGAACGTCACCCAGGTCCCGACGGAGTCGAGGTGGGACAGCGCCGCGACGACCGCCCTGCGCTGCGCCGGGTCGAGGGACGGCACCTCGGCGTCCAGCAGCCGCTCGAGCTGCGCCCGGCCCGGCGACGGCGCCGCGCCGTTCACGCCGCGCATCGCCGTCTCGGCGACGACGTGTGCGAGTTCCGGCCGTTCGTCGTACCGCTGCATCGCCTCGCGGATCGCGAGCGGAAGGTCGAAGATCGAGTGGGACTCCTCGCGGGCGAACAGCGTCGCCTCGATCCAGGCCGAGGTCGCCAGCAGCAGGTCGACGCGCGTCGGATAGTTGCGGAACACCGTGCGCTCGGCGATGCCGGCTCGGCGCGCGATGACCCGGTACGACACGTCGTCGCTGCCGAGCTCCTCGATCAGTTCGGCGTAGGCGGCGAGGATCGCCTCCTGCGTGCCGCTCAGCGACGGGACCGCCACCGACTCGCTCACGGCTCCGCCCGGGTCGTCTCGGGCACCCGGGTGAGCACGGTGTCCACGGCGCGGTCGAACGCGTCGCAGATCTCGTCGGCGTCCAGGTCGAATCCGGTACGCAGTCGCGCCCAGAACATCGCCGACGAGAAGTAGCGCAGGGCGGCCGCGACCCGCCGCCGATCCCGCCGGTTGAGCGTCGGGGCCGCCACGTCGAGCATCGCCTCGATCGCACGCGTGATGTGGGCCGGCTCGGTGTCGAGTGTCGGCGAGATCGCGGACGCCCGCGCGCCGACATACGCGTACGCGGGTGACGCGTCGAAGGCGCGGAAGCGCTCGTGCACGGCGGCGCGGAAATCGGACACGGTCACGAACGGCGGCAGCGGGAAGCGGGTCTGCTCGATCCAGTTCGAGAGCGCGGCGAGCAGGTGCGCGCGCGTCGGGTATTGGCGGTAGATGGTGCGCTCCGAGATGCCGACCTCGTCGGCCAGGGCCCGGTAGGAGATGTCGTCGAACGTGCGCTCACGCAGCAGCACCGCGGCGCTCGCGAGAATCGCGGTCGCCGTGTCGACCGGCTCCTCCATCACGTCTCCCTCTTTCGGGCGGCCGTCCGGTGCGGTGGCCCGGTGACTTCCGGCGGGAGCACGTAGTGATCGGAATCGTCGAGCGTGAGCGCCAGCGACGAGACGTACTGCACTTCGCCGTGCGGTCCTCTCTCGGCCGAGGCCAGCATATCCGGCCGCTCGAAGGTGTAGCCGGTGACATGGCAGCGCAGCCGCTCGCCGGAGGGGTTGCCGTGGACGTCGAATCGGGGGGAGTCGATGCCGTCGGAGCGGCGGCGCAGGTAGTAGCGCCCGCGCGTGGCGAGGGCCGTGACCGGCGTGGCCACGACCGCGACGCCGATCGCGATGAGCACCGAGAACGGCTTGACGGCGGCGCCGAACACCCCGGCGAACGCGAGCAGCGACAGCACCGAGGCGAGCCCCACCGACACCGGCCCGACCGGGTTCCAGTCGTGCAGCATGCCGCGGCGGAACTCGGGGAAACGCGGCGAGATGCGCAGCACCCACTTGTTGATCGCGATATCGGTGGCGATCGTCACGAGCCACGCCATCACGACGTTCGCGTAGAGGCTCAGCACGAAGGAGATGAGGGTGAAGACGTCCAACATCATCAGCACATACGCGATCACGAGGTTGAACAGGACGAAGATCGTGCGGCCCGGGTAGTGCTTCGCCACCCGGGTGAACACGTTCGACCACGCGAGCGAGCCCGAGTACGCGTTCGTCACGTTGATCTTCACCTGCGCCACCACGATGAGCACCAGGGCGAGCACGATCGCGAGCCAGTCGGGGAGGAGGGTCTGATACATCACGACGAATTGCTTGACCGGTTCGGTCGCCTGGTGCCCGAGCGTGGGTTCGACCCTCACCAGGAGATAGACCGCGAGAAACACCCCGATCACCTGCTTGGTGCCGCTGAAGACGACCCAACCCGGGCCGGCGAACGCGAACGACGTCCACCAGGAGCGGGTGTTCGACGGCGTGCGGGGTGGCATGGCGCGGATGTAGTCGATCTGCTCCGCCAGCTGCGGGGTGAGGGCGAAGCACACCGCCGCACTCGAGACCACGGCCCCGAAGCTGATCGAGCCGTCGGAGTCACCGGTGAACGACGTGAAGGCGCGGACCGCCTCGGGGTCGGAGACGACGATCCACAGCAGCGGCAGCAGGGCGAGGGCGAGCCACAGCGGCGTCGTCCAGAACTGCAGGCGCTCCAGTGCGCGCATGCCGTAGATGACGATCGGGATCACGACGACGGTCGAGACGAGATAACCGAGCCACAGCGGCATCCCCGTCGCCACCTGCAGCCCCTGCGCCATGATGGCGCCCTCCAGGGCGAAGAAGATGCAGGTGAAGCCGGCGAAGATCACCGTCGTGATGATGGAGCCGTAGTAGCCGAATCCCGAGCCGCGGGCGATCAGGTCGAGGTCCAGGTTGTACCGGGCGGCGTAGTAGGCGACCGGCACGCCGACGATGACGATGATGACCGACGCGAACACGATGCCGAGCACGGCGTTGGCGGTGCCGTGGTCGATGCCGATGCTCGCGCCGATCGAGAAGTCGGCGAGGAACGCGATGGACCCGAGCGCGGTCGCACCGACGGAGGCCGCGCTCCAGCGCCGGAAGGTGCGCGGCACATAGCGGAAGGCGTAGTCCTCCAGGCTGTCCTCTGCGGCCGCGCGCGCGTTGTCCGTCGACACAGGGCAAATTTCGCGGTCCGGTGTTACGACGGCGTTGCGGGTGTGAGTCATGCTGTGCCCTCATTGGCCTGCCCTCCCGGCCCCCGCCTGCGACGTTCACGGTTCGGCGTGAGAGGGTGCCGCTCGGTGCGGTCGGTCATGCCGGTTCAGATCGCCATGGCTGCTCGCACGGTGGAGGTCGCCGCCTTGCCCCCCTCTCCGGTCCGGGTGACGTGGCCTGAGGCGAGCACGACATAGCGCTCGGCGGCCTCGAGGGCGAAGCCGATGTGCTGCTCGACGAGCAGCACGTTGATGCCCTCGTCGGCCAGCTGCATGATGGTCTGCTCGATCTCGGCGACGATCGTGGGCTGGATGCCCTCGGTCGGCTCGTCGAGGATGAGCAGCTTCGGCTCGGTGATGAGGGCGCGGGCGATGGCGAGCTGTTGGCGCTGCCCGCCGGAGAGCAGGCCCGCCTTCCGGGCGGCGAACTGCTCCAGTGCCGGGAAGCGAGCCAGCTGCGCGTCGATCAGGGCCCGGCCGCCCCGGCGCCCGTCGGCGACGAGCTGGAGATTCTCCAGCGTGGTGAGCTGCCCGAACGACTGCTGACCCTGCGGCACGTACGCCATGCCGCGAGCGACGCGCTGGTTGGGGGCGAGCGACGTGACGTCCGCACCGTCGAACACCACCCGGCCCTTCGACGGCTTGATCAGGCCGATCGCGAGACGCAACAGGGTCGACTTGCCGGCGCCGTTGTGGCCGAGCACGGCCACCACCCGGCCGGTCGGCACCGTCACGCCGTGCAGCACCCGGGTACGGCCGTAGCCGGCTTCGATGTCGGTGAGTTCCAGCATGTCAGCCCTCCGTCATGGCGTCTGCGGTGCCGAGGTAGACCTCCTGCACCCGGGGATCGGCCTGCACCTCGGCCACCGCGCCCTGTGCGAGTACCCGGCCCTGGTGCAGCACCGTCACGCGGGTGGCGTACCGGCGCATGAAGTCCATGTCGTGCTCGACCACGAGCACGATCCGCTTCGCCGCGATGCGCTGGAGAAGCTCGCCGGTCGCGGTGCGCTCGTCCTGGCTCATACCCGCGACGGGTTCGTCGAGCAGCAGCACCTTCGCGTCCTGCACGAGCAGCATCGCGATCTCCAGCCACTGCTTCTGGCCGTGCGACAGGATGCCGGCCGGCGTGGTGAGCTCGCCGGTGAGTCCGGTCTCCTCCAGCGCCTGCTCGATCGACGGGTCGACGCCACGTCTGGTCCGCAGGAGTGAGAGCGGGGAGCGGTGGCGCCCGGCGGCGATGTCCAGGTTCTGCAGCACGGTGAGCTCGTCGAAGACGCTCGCGGTCTGGAACGTGCGGCCGACCCCGAGGCGGACGATCCGGTGTACCTGTCTGCCGAGCAGTTCCTTCTCGCCGAGCCTCGCCGACCCGGTGCCCTTGACCAGCCCGGTGACGGCGTCGATGCAGGTCGTCTTGCCGGCGCCGTTCGGTCCGATGAGGAATCTGACCTCGCCGGGGTGCGCGTCGAAACTGACTCCGTCGACCGCGACGAAGCCGGAGAACTCGACGCGGAGATCCGTGACGACAAGCGAATCGGTCATGACTGAGCCTCCTTCGTCGTGCCGCGGAAGTGTCGCTCGGTGCGGACGGTCATGACCTGACCTCTTCGAGTTCGGCGACGACCGGTGCCGTGGCGGGCTGGTCGACGGGCTTCCGGCGGGCTCGCCCCGTGAACCTGGCCGGCAGCGACGACAGCCCGTTCGGCAGGAAGAGGATGACGACGATGAACAGCAGGCCGAGGATGTAGGTCCAGCCTTCGGGCCAGGTCGAGCCGAGGCTGGACTGTCCCCAACCGACCGCCATCGCGCCGAGCGCGGGGCCGAAGAGCGAGGCACGGCCGCCGAAGGCGACACCCGCGATCATCAGGATCGAGGCGGCGGCGCCGATCTCGGCCGGGGTGATGATGCCGACGATGGGTACGAACATCGCACCGCCGATGCTTGCCATCAGCGCGGAGACGACGAAGGCGACGAGCTTGACGTTGGCCGGGTCGTAGCCGAGGAAGCGCACCCGCTCCTCGGCGTCCCGGGTGGCGACGAGCAGCTCACCGAAGCGGCTGCGGTAGAGCTGCCAGACCGCGAGCAGGCACACGACGAGGAGCCCGGCCGCGATGAGGAACACCATGACCTTGTTGGCCGGGTCGTTCAGCACGAAGCCGAAGAAGTACTTGAAGTCGCTGAGCCCGGTGTCGCCGCCGGTCTCGCGGATCGTGGAACTGATCAGGGTGGCCAGCGCGACGGCGAGCGCCTGCGTCAGGATCGCGAAGTACGCGCCCTTCACCCGGCGCTTGAACAGCGCGTACCCGAGGATGCCGGCCATGACCACCGGGAGCAGCACGATCGCCAGCAGGGTGAACCCCGCGCTGCGGAACGGTTCCCAGAACGCCGGAAGCGGTGCGAGCGGGTCGTAGAGCACCATGAACCCGGGGATCCGGTCACCGGCGGTCTCCAGCGTGAGGTGCATGGCCATCGAGTAGGCGCCGAGAGCGAAGAACACCCCCTGACCCATCACGAGCATCCCGCCCCGGCCCCACGCCAGGCCGATGCCGACCGCGGCGATGGCCCAGCAGCAGTACTTGCCGAGATTGTTGAGCCAGTGATCGGTGAGGACGAGGGGAGCGACGGCGAGGAGCAGGACGGCGAACACCCCGATGCCGCTGAGGGAGATCCAAGGCTTCTTTGTCATGCCAGACTCCTGGTTCGCACCGTGAACAGGCCCTGCGGGCGCAGCTGCAGGAAGACGATCACGAGGATGAAGGCGAGCACCTGCGCCAGGCTGCCGGTCGTCCAGTAGGCGAAGTACGCGAGCGCGACGCCCACCGCCCACGCGGCGATGATGGTGCCCTTGAGCTGGCCGATGCCTCCGGCGGCGACGACGAGGAAGGCCGGGATGATGTACTGCGCGCCCATCTGGGAGTTCGTGCCGCCGATGAGTGACGCGGCCACGCCGGCGACGCCGGCCAGGCCCGATCCGGCGAAGAAGGTGAGGCGGTCGATGGTGCGTGTGGAGATCCCGGAGGTCTCGGCGAGGTCCCGGTTGTGCACGGTCGCCCGGATGCGGCGGCCGAACGAGGTGTACTTGAGCCAGGCCGACAGCGCGGCGACGCAGACCGTCGCGAGCAGGATGGTGAACAGCTGCCGGAGCGGCCAGTCGTAGCCGAGGATGTTCAGCTGCCCGTCGAGCCATCCGGGCTTCTCCACCGGGACGCCCTGGGACGGGAAGATCTGCAGCGCCGCCTGCTGCAGGATCAGGCTGACACCGACCGTGACGAGCAGGGTGTCCAGGGGCCTGCGGTACATCCACTGGATGATGGTGACCTCCAGCAGGAGGCCGAACAGGCCGGCGACGACGAACGCGACCGGCAGCGCGACCGGGATCGACAGGTCGGTGGCGGTGATGACCTGCTGGACGAGGTAGGCGGCGAAGGCGCCGAGCATGAGGAACTCGCCGTGGGCCATGTTGATCACGCCCATCTGCCCGAAGGTGAGCGAGAGGCCCAGCGCGGCGAGCAGGAGCAGCGCACCCTGTGCGCTGCCGTTCAGCAGCGGTGCGATCAGTGCGTCCACGTGCACTCGCTCTCTTTAGCGTCTCGGAAACGGGGGAGGGGCCGCGTGCCGTCGGTGACACGCGACCCCGCGGGCGATCAGCCCGCCGCGTCGACCAGCTGCTTGCGGATGTCCGCCGGGAACCAGTCGTAGCCCTCGAGGTACGGATCGGGCTCGATGAACTTGTCGGAGGCCCAGACGATGTCGAACTGGTTGCTGGAGTTGATCTTGCCGATGTGGCCCGGCTTCGAGATGTGGTGGTTCTCGCCGTCGAGCGTGACCTTGCCCTCCGGTGCGTCGAACGTGATCGTGTTCTTCTTCGCCGCGGCGTTCACCGCGTCGACGTCGAACGAGCCGGCCGCCTCGACGAGGGCCTTGTACAGGTACAGCGAGATGTAGGCGGCCTCCATCGGGTCGGAGGTGACACCGCTGCTGCTGGGGTAGGCCTTCCAGCTCTCGATGAACTTGGGGTTGGTGTCGGTCTTGAGCGACTGGAAGTAGTTCCAGGAGGCGTACTGGCCGGTGACCTCGTGGCCCATCGCCGGTGCCTCCTCCTCGGCGATCGACACCGAGATGATCGGCGTGGTCTCGGCTTTGAGGCCGGCGTCGTAGTACGCCTTGACGAACCCGACGTTCGACGAGCCGTTGATGGTGTTGAAGATGAAGTCGGGCTTGGCCGCCACGATCTTCGCCACCTGGCTGGTCCAGTCGTCCTTGTCGAGCGGCACGTACTCCTCACCGACGATCTCGATGCCGAGCTTGGCCGCGTACAGCTTGATGATCGCGTTCGCGGTGCGCGGGAAGACGTAGTCGCTGCCCGCCAGGAACAACCTCTTCACGCCCCGGGCGGCGAGGAAGTCCATCGCCGGGATGATCTGCTGGTTGGTGGTCGCCCCGGTGTAGTAGATGTTCGGCGACGACTCCAGGCCCTCGTACTGCACCGGGTAGAAGAAGAGGCCGTTGTGCTTCTCGACGACCGGCTTGACGGCCTTACGGGAGGACGAGGTCCAACCGCCGAAGATCGCGGCGACGCAGTCCTGGGTGAGCAGCTTCTCGGTCTTCTCCGCGAAGGTGGGCCAGTCGGTGGCGCCGTCCTCCTGGACGTACGCGATCTTCTTGCCGAGGATGCCACCCCCGGCGTTGATCTCGTCGGCGGCCATGTGCAGCACGTTGGAGACGGTCTTCTCGGAGATCGCCATGCCGCCGGTGAGGGAGTTGAGGAAGCCGAGCTTGACCGTGCTGCCGGAGGTGTCGACGCAGCTGGGTGCCGCGGACGTCGCGCCGCCGGCCGCCGCTTCGTCGCCGGCTCGGGCGCCGCAGCCGGCGAGCACGAGGGCCAGGGTCGTCCCGAGGGCGCCCATGGTCGTCAGCGTGCGCAGCCGCTTGCTGGTGGTGGACATATAGGGGAACTCCGTTCCTGCTCAAGGGGGCGTGCAGCCGGGGTCACGCCGGCAAGGTGCGGCCGGCTGCTGCAGGTGAGAGCAGATTGACTCCGCGTCATTGCTCTGACATTTCTTGAATGTTCCAACTCTGTAGCCACCGCCTCGAATGCCGCGAGAAACCCCTGTAAGAGCGCGCTAGATCATGAGGAGGTGGTGTCAAAGTTCTGCCATCGCCTCGGGGGGCGTGAGTTCGATGGCACAGTCCTGACACTGCTGGGGGATCGATTCAGGGCGGCTGGGCGGTCCCTGTTCGCCACCATCCCGACGATGCGGGGATCCACGGACCTCATGTACCTGCTCACCCGGGCCGAGCGGTTGATGTCACCGGCCTGCCAGTCGGCCCCGAACTGCGGGAACAACTCGAGCTCCTGATCGCCGTGCTCGATGGGAGCGTGGCCACCGTCTCAGTTCTGCAGCGCGGCAAAGCTCTCACCTGAGTCAACGATTCCGATCGACATGATGGGCTTCAAACTTCCGCAAACGTCGATACACAAGCGTCCCCTACCGTCCGGTGCATGAGAGCGATCATCGCCGCCGCGGCCGGTGCCACCCTGGCCGCCGGTCTGCTGGCGACACCGGCGCAGGCCGGTCATACGAAGAGCCGGATCGTCGAGGCACTGGACCGCGGCCTGGTCGCCGTGCCCGCTCAGAGCGGCGGTACCTTCCTGAGCTGGCGTCTGCTCGGCACCGAATACGGCGGCAACGTCGCGTTCAACGTCTACAAGGGCGCGACGAGGCTCAACCGGAAACCGATCGACGAGTCGACGAACTTCACCGACACCACCCCCGGCACCGGCGTCTACACCGTCCGGGCCGTCGTCAAGAACCGGGAGCAGGCCCCCAGCGGCCCGGCCATCACACCCGGTGACATCCCGCTGCTGCCCGCGCCGAACTACCACGTGCAGCACGCGTGGCCCGGCGACCTGGACGGCGACGGCCGCTACGAGATCGTCGTCTCCCGGCTGTCCTACGCCCTGGATCAGCCGAACTACCTGGAGGCGTACACCCTCGACGGGCGCAACCTGTGGCGGGTCGACCTGGGCGTCAACTCGTACGCCAGGGCCGGTGGCAACGCCGCGAACGACCCGCCGCTCGCCGCGATCAGCGGATACGGCGAGGTGGCCGGCTACCGCAACGACGACAACGTGACGGTGTACGACCTGGACGGTGACGGCCGGGCCGAGGTCCTCGTGAAGACCGCCAACGGTGTCACCTTCAGTAACGGTGCGGTGATCAGGTCGGCGGGTGCTCTCGACCAGTTCGTCTCGGTGATCGACGGCCGGACCGGTGTCGAGCGTGAGCGGGTGCCGGTGGCCGCCGACTTCGTGGCCGACGGACCGTCCGGTGGCCAGTACGGCGTCGCCTACCTGGACGGTGTGCACCCCAGCCTGATCACCAAGCAGGTGGTCCGGATCGGCGCCAAGCGAGGTGACTTCCGGGTCCTCTTCGCGGCCTGGGACTTCGACGGCCGCACGCTGACCCGGCGTTGGAAGTTCGTCCGCGGGGTCGACCAGGGCACCAGTTTCCACCAGCTGCGGATCATCGACGTCGACCAGGACGGCCGGGATGACATCGCGGACGGTAACTACGTCGTCAACAGCGACGGCACGTTCCGTTACGTCGTGGCGGGATCGGTGCACGGCGACCGGTTCCACATCGGAGACCTCGACCCGAAGCGCCCCGGCCTGGAGGGTTACGCGATCCAGCAGACCGAGGGCGGGATCTTCACGAACTTCCCCTGGTACTACTTCGACGCGGCCACCGGCGAGCGCCTGATCACCGGTTCGCACCCGGACGTCCCGCCGGACGCCACCCTCTGGGACATCCCGCGCGGTACCACCGCCGACATCGACCCGTCCCACGACGGCTACGAGTTCTGGGCCGCCACCGCGAACACCGACCTGCCCGGCGCCGGTGTGTGGAGCGTCGACGGCACGCAGATCTCGAAGACCACGCCGAGTGTCGACTTCCGCATCTGGTGGGACGGCGACAAGGGCTCCGAGCTGCTCGACAACACGTACGTCGAGAAGTGGAACCCGAAGAAGCAGACCACCTCGAAGATCTTCGAACCGTCCGGTGTGGTCTCGTCGTGGCGCAACGCGGTCCCGTTCTACGGAGACATCCTCGGCGACTGGCGCGAGGAGTACTTCGCCGAGACCGCCGACCACACCACGCTGCGGCTGTTCACCACGAACATCCCGACGAACGTCAAGCTCTACACCCTGGCGCACAACCCGGGCTACCGGCTGGGCTGGACGGTCCGCGGTTACCTGCAGTCCACGCTGACCGACTTCTACCTCGGATTCGGCAGCCGTCCGCCGGCCAAGCCGCGGATCACCACGGCCCGCAAGAGCACGTGGTCGGTCATCGCGGAGGACGACTTCGTGACCGATTCCGGCACGTGGTCGTCGGAACTCCAGAGCGGCGGCACGGTGGCGGCCGCCGGCGGGATCCTGGACATCGACGTACCGAACGGTGCGACGGTCTGGCTCAAGCAGGAGATCGAGGGGCCGTACGAGATCGAGTTCACCGCCACCCCGGTGAGCGCCGGCGGGCCGAACGATCACGTCACCGACCTGAACACGTTCTGGAACGCCCGGGACGTGCGTTCACCCGACGACATCTTCGCGACCACCCGCAACGGCGCCTTCGCCCAGTACGACTATCTGAAGACCTACTACGTCGGCCAGGGCGCGAACCTGAACACCACCACCAGGTTCCGCAAGTACGTCGGTGAACCGGGCAACCGCCCGTTGCTCTACGACTACACGTCCCCGCTGATCGAGGCGAACGTACCGATCAAGGTCCGGATCCAGGTGAACGGGCAGCAGATCCGCTACTACAGCGACGACCGGCTGGTCTTCGACCACACCGACGCCACCCCGTACGACAGCGGCTGGTTCGCCTTCCGCACGGTGGCCAGCCACTTCCACATCGAGGACTTCACGATCTGGCGGCCCCCGGCGGTCTGAAGCGCGCGACGAAACGCTTCTGCCAGGGAGTCTCCACCGCATGTCGGTGATAGTGCCGCCGGATCCAGGCCACCGCCTCGTCCGGCGGCACGCCGTCGAGCACGGCCAGGCAGGCCAGCGCGGTGCCGGTCCGGCCGACACCCCCGGTGCAGGCGATCTCGACCCGCTCGCCGTCCGCGCGGCGCAAGGCCTCCGTCAAGACCTCAGCGGTGTACGCCGGATCGCGCGGCAGCCAGAAGTCCGGCCACCGCACCCACCGGCTGTCCCACCCGAACTCCGGCGGTGCCGCGCCCTGCAGGTAGATGCCGAGGTGCGGCGGGTGCCCGGTCGGCATCGCGGCCCGCAGGCCCCGTCCGCGGATCAGCCGTCCGGACGGCAGCCGCAGGATTCCGGCGCCGTCCTCGTCCCACCCGCTCATGGAACGAATAGTGCCAGGCGGGCTATAGTCACCGCATGTTCTGCTTCAGCGTGCTCTCGGTGAGTGAGCGACGCCGGCGTCCTCACGGCCGCCGCTGAAGCCATGCCTTCCCTCCGGCGGGTCGACACCCGCCGGAGCCGGAGAAGGCACCGGTCCGACCCGTCCTGATCATCGACGGAGTCGACCATGAATCTCGAATCTCTTCTGCACGACCGGCTCGCCCCCGCCTTCGAAGCGGTCGCCGGCCATCCCGTCGATCCGGCGGTCCGGGCCTCGCCGCACGCCGACTTCCAGTCCGGGGCGGCGCTCGGACTGGCCCGGGAGCTGGGCCGGCCGCCCCGGGCGATCGCCGCCGAGGTGGCCGCCGCCGCCGACCTGGCCGGGATCGCCGAGGTCGAGGTGTCCGGCCCGGGCTTCCTCAATCTGACCCTGACCGGCGACCTGATCGACGGGGCGCTGCGGGCGGCGGCCGCCGACGAGCGGCTGGGTGTCGCCCCGGTCGCCGTACCGGAGCGGATCGTCGTCGACTACTCCGGCCCCAACGTGGCCAAGGAGATGCACGTCGGCCACCTGCGGTCGACGATCATCGGGGACGCCCTGGCCCGGACGTACGAATGGCTGGGTCACGACCTGATCCGGGTGAACCACCTGGGCGACTGGGGCACCCCGTTCGGCATGCTGGTCGAGCACCTGATCGACGCCGGTGGCGCGGGCGACCACTCGATCGGCGACCTGACCGCCTTCTATCAGGCGGCCCGGGTCAAGTTCGACACCGACGACGACTTCCGGACCCGGGCCCGGATGCGGGTGGTGGCGCTGCAGTCCGGCGACCCGCTGTCCCGGGAGCTGTGGCGGGAGCTGGTCGCCCGGTCCGAGCGGTACTTCCTGGACGTCTACGCCCGGCTCGGTGTCACCCTCGGCCCGGACGATTTCGCGGGGGAGAGCCGGTACCAGGAGGATCTCGAGGCGGTGGTGGCCGGACTGACCGAGAAGAACCTGCTGGTCGAGAGCGACGGCGCGCTCTGCGCGTTCCCGGCCGGGTTCACCGGACGGGACGGCGCCCCACTGCCGCTGATCGTGCGCAAGGCCGACGGCGGTTTCGGGTACGCCGCGACCGACCTGGCCGCGGTCCGGCACCGGGTCGGGAGACTCGGCGCGAACCGGATGCTCTATGTGGTCGGCAGCCCGCAGCGGATCCACTTCCAGATGGTCTTCGCGGTCGCGCGGGAGGCGGGCTGGCTGCCCGACGACGTGATCGCCGAGCACATCGGGTTCGGGTCGATCCTGGGCGCCGACGGCAAGATGCTGAAGACCCGGGCCGGTGACACGATCAAACTGGCCGAACTGCTCGACGAGGCGACCTCCCGGGCCAGCGAACCGGCGATCGGCATCGGCGCGATCAAGTACGCCGACCTGTCCGGCGACCGGATGGGCGACTACGTCTTCGACTGGGACCGGATGCTCGCCAGCACCGGAAACACCGGCCCCTACCTGCAGTACGCCTACGCCCGGATCCGGTCACTGTTCCGGAAGGCGGGTAGCGGCCCCGGCCCGGTGACGGTGACCGAGCCGGCCGAGCGGGCGCTGGCGCTGGCGCTGCTCGGTTTCGAACCGGCGGTCCGGGCCGCCGCGGCCGCGGCCGAACCGCACCGGCTCGCGGTTCACCTGCACGGACTGGCCGTGGCGTTCTCGGTCTTCTGGGAACGGTGCCCGGTGCTGCGGGCCGAGGGCGACGTGCGGGCGAGCCGGCTCGGGCTGGCCGATCTCACCGCGCGGACCCTCCACACCGGAATGTTTCTGCTGGGTATCGAGGCCCTCGACCAGATTTGACCGGCACGCAATCCAGGTCCATCGACCGATCCCCTTACCGGCCGTTAGGGTGCAGTGTTCGGCGCCCACGAGGCGCCACCTGACTTTGATGCTGAGAGGTCCGCAATGTCCAATCCCACAGGCGTTTCGCGGCGGAGCGTCCTCGCCGCGTCCGCGGCCGGCGTCGCCGCTCCGTTGATGGTCTCCGGGGCGGCGCAGGCTCACCAGGGTGGCGGCACCACCACGTACCGCCTGACCGTGCTGGGTACCTCAGACACCCACGGCAACGTCTACAACTGGGACTACTACCGGGACGCCGAGTACGACGACAGCGCCCACAACGACGTCGGCGTGGCCAAGCTGGCCGCGCTGGTGAACAAGCTGCGCGCCGAGGCGACCGGCCCGGTCCTGGTGCTGGACGCCGGTGACACGATCCAGGGCACCCCGCTGGCCACCTACTACGCCAAGCAGGAGCCGATCACCTCGACCGGTGAGAAGCACCCGATGGCGCGGGCCATGAACGTGCTGCACTACGACGCGGTGACGCTGGGCAACCACGAGTTCAACTACGGTCTGCCACTGCTGAACCTGTGGATCCGGCAGCTCGGGTTCCCGGCCCTCGCCGCCAACGCGATCAGTGTCAAGACCGGAAAGCCGGCGTTCACCCCGTACGTCATCAAGAAGGTCTCGCTCGGTCGGCACGCGCCGACGCTGCGCGTCGGCATCCTCGGTCTCACCAACCCGGGCTCGGCGATCTGGGACCGGGCGAACGTCGAGGGGAAGATCGAGTTCACCGACATGATCGCCACGGCGGCCAAGTGGGTGCCGATCATGCGGGCCCGCGGCGCCGACGTCGTGCTCATCTCCGCGCACGGCGGCGACAGCGGCACCAGCAGCTACGGCCCCGAGCTGCCCAACGAGAACCCCTCGGCGCTGATCGCCGAGCAGGTGCCCGGCATCGACGCGATCCTCTTCGGGCACGCGCACCGTGAGGTCGCGCAGCGGTTCGTGACCAACCTCCGGACGGGCGAGCAGGTGCTGCTCTCCGAGCCGTCCAAGTGGGGCCAGCGGCTCACCAAGATGGACTTCGACCTCACCCGGGTCAAGGGCTGCTGGAAGATCACGTCGAAGGCGGCCGCGTCGCTGAACACCAACACCGTCGAGGCCGACCCCAAGGTCCTCGCCGTGGTGAAGAAGCAGCACGACAAGACCGTGGCGTACGTCAACCAGGTCGTCGCCGCGTCGACGGTGGAGCTCTCCGCCGCGACCAGTCGGTACGAGGACACCCCGATCCTCGACTACATCAACAAGGTGCAGACCGACACGGTCACGGCGGCCCTGGCCGGTACGGAGTACGCGTCGCTGCCGGTGCTGTCGATCGCCGCGCCGTTCAGCCGGACCGCGGTGTTCCCGCAGGGCGATGTGAAGATCAAGGACGTCGCCGGGCTCTACATCTACGACAACACCCTGGAGGCGGTCGTGCTGACCGGCGCCGAGGTGAAGGCGTACCTGGAGTACTCCGCGAAGTACTTCCTCACCCACCCGGTCGGCGCCCCGGTGAACCCGGAGACGATCAGCGACCCCGCCGTGCCCGACTACAACTACGACGTGTTCTCCGGCATCGACTACGACATCGACATCAGCAAGCCGGTCGGCAGCCGGATCACCCGCTTCCAGATCGGCGGGGTGGAGGTGGCCGCCGACGCGCGGTTCGTGGTCGCGGTCAACAACTACCGGCGCTCCGGCGGCGGCAGCTTCCCGGGCATCGTGAAGACCCAGGTCTACAACGCCCAGCAGGAGATCCGTCAGCTCCTCATCGACTGGGCCCAGGCGAAGGGCGCCATCGACCCGGCCGACTTCTTCGTTGCGAACTGGCGGCTCGTACGCGAGGGTGTGCCGGTCTTTTGACCGTCCTTCCGGACAGCGGCGGCCGGCCCGGGTGACCGGGCCGGCCTGCTGTCACTCCTTCTCCCGCCAGTTGCCCTCGGTGTCGGCGTTCACGTACATGCCGTTGGTCTTGCCGGTGGACAGCTCGAAGGTGCACAGGTAGGTGCGTACCCCTTCGGCGTCCCGCTTGCTCTCCGACGTGCATTCGACCGCGGTGACCTGGCCGAACTTCTTGGTCACCCGGGCGTCCGAGACCAGCGCCGTCTGGAGCTGCTCGGTCAGCCCCGCCTCCTGGTGCCAGTGGTAGAGCGGAATCGCCGCGTTGAACACCGTCGCCGTCCAGAAGGCGCCACCGGCCACCAGCGTCACCACGAAGGCGATCCAGTACGGCCGCCGGCGCCGCCCGTAGCGACGTGCCTGGGACGCCCGCCGCAGCACCGAGATGATGCCGAGGGCGCTGAGCAGGAACGTCCAGACCACCACCGGCCGCCACGACGGCGCCTCCGGCCGGTTGAGGTCGTGCACCTCACCGGGGAACCGGACCAGCAGCTGGCCGTGCTTGTTCTCGGGAGATCCGTAGGCCGGCACGGTCCCGCCGTACAGCGGGGCGGTGTGCGGGGGAGGCGGCGGCTCCGGAACCGGCGGCCCGGCCCACGGGGGCGCGCTCGGGTAGTGGCCCGGCTCCGGTGGAGTCTGGACTGTCATCGTGGTGCGACCCTCTTCCCGTGACGGCCCGGCTGGTTCTCCGTGCCGCCGAGACCATCGGCATCAGGCCGACCGAGTTGAGGGTTCAGTTGCTTTTCAGGTGCCGAGGCCGACGCCGAGCACCGGCGGGATCACCGGGGTCGACGGATCCGGGTCGGGGGAGGGGCTCTCGCTGGTCTTGTCGGGTGTCGGCGACGCCGAGGACGGGCTCGGGGACGGCGAGGAGGCGCTCGGCTTCGGCGACGAACTGGCCGAGGCGCTGGCCGACGGCTTCTTGGTACGGCTCGTCGACGGCTTGACCACCTCGTCCTCCGACTCGACCGGAGACGGATCACCACTCGGCTCGTCGGACTCGACCGGGCCGCCGGGCACCTGCTGCGGCACCTCGTTCTTCGGGTTGTTCCCGGTGGAGGACGACGGGGTGTCGTCGTCCAGCGCGAAGGCCACCCCGAGACCGCCGGCCAGCACGAAGAGGCCGAGGATCACGAACATCAGGACGCGCTGGGTCGGCGACTGACCGGGCCGCGAGGACGGGTACGGCACCGGAGCGGCCACGCTGCGCTGGGCCGGGAGCGGCTGCCGGGGCGCCGCCGGGCTGATCGGCGCGGTCACGCCGGTCTCGCCCGGGTAACCGTAGGCCGGGTAGGCGCCACTGGGCTGACGGGCCGCCGGGTAGGCCCCGCTGCCGACCCGGGCCGGGCTGATCGGGGCGGTCATCGACGTGCCGGTCAGCCGTTTCCAGTCGATCGGCCCGGCCACCGCGAACGCCGCCTCGGCGAACTCGGCCGCACTCTGGAACCGGTCGGCCGGCTGCTTGGCCATCGCCCGGGCGATCAGCTCACGCACCTCGTAGGGCACGTGGTCGGGCAGCGGGTCCGGGTCGTCCTCCAGGTGACGCAGCGCCACCTGGAGCGCGTTGTCACCGTCGAACGGCGGCCGCCCGGCGATGCAGTGGTAGGCCACCGCGCCCAGCGCGTAGATGTCGGTGGCGGGCGTCAGGTTGCCCTTGGCGACCTGCTCCGGAGCCATGTAGAGGGCGGTGCCGACGATCGCGTTGAGACCTGTGACGCTGGTCATCGCGGTCGACCGGGCCACCCCGAAGTCGACCAGGATCACCGCGCCGGTCGGCTTCACGATCAGGTTGCCCGGCTTGACGTCGCGGTGGACGATCCCGTTCTCGTGGGCGGCGTGCAGTGCGTCGGCCGCCTGCGCCACGATCGCCATCGTCTCGGCGACCCCGATCGGGCCCTCCTTGACCCGGCTGGAGAGCGGGTTGCCCTCCACGAACGCCATCACCAGATAGGCGACCTTCTCCGGGCCCTCGTAGTCGCCGTCGCTCGCGTAGTCGTAGACCTCGACCACACCCGGGTGCCGGAAGGCGGCCATCATCCGGGCCTCGCCGTAGAAGCGGGCGGCGAACTCCGGGTCCTCCAGCATCGCCGTCCGCAGCACCTTCACCGCGACGGTCCGGCCGAGCACCACATCGGTGCCTCGCCAGACGTCACCCATGCCGCCGGTGGCGACCCGGTCGTCCAACCGGTAGCGGTTGTCCAGGAGGCTTCCTGCACTGAGCACCAGCGGACCTTATCTGTGCGGGGATCGGGGAGCTGTAGGAGTTCAAGCCGAATGCCGCTCAACTGTACAGAGCCGGGGCTCGACATGGGAGAGCAGCAAGGGCCTGCGACGATGCCCCCGAACGGTCAGTGGTCGTCGTACGTGGGGGTGACCACGACTGCCGTCTCGGCCAGCTCGATCTCCTCGTTCTCGGCCCGACGCTCGATCGCCGCCCGGGCCGTGCTCGCCGCCGCCCAGCCGAGCGCCGCGCCGAGCAGGCCGACCCCGGCGATCAGCAGCCACGGGCGGGACGGACGGCGTCCGGCCAGCGCGTCGGCGGCCGCGGCGGCGCGGGTCACGGCCTCGTCGGTGACCGATGTCACTCGGTCGCCGGCTCGGGACGCCAGCCGCCGGCTCTTGCGCCCGGCCCTACCGGCACTGTCCCCGGCCGTGGCCCAGGCGCTGGAGAGGTGCTCCCAGGCCTCTTCGGCGGTCCGTTCGGCCCGGTTCTTCTTCGCGAACATCGTCCGTCACCTCCAGCGCACGGTCATTCAGGGATGTTTCCCGTCTATGGTGCCCACAAACGTCCGGTGTGGACGCCATCACGGTTCGAAAACGATTTGACGGCCCGCAGTAGTGTTGACGAGGTTCACACGGGCCACTCAGGTGACTAACAGGTTCGGCGCCTAACCTTTCGGGCAGTTTCACCGAACCTTTCGGGGGTAACTCCTCGCCGCCCTACCGGGGCCGGCGTCGTGGTCGCCCGCGTATAGAAGGAACAGCACCCGGATCTGCCGGGTGGGTGGAGGGAAGACGTGACGCTGTCGATAACGACGTCGACGCTGGCCGACGGCGCGGTGGAGGTGTCGCCGCGAGGCGAGATCGATGTCGAGAACGCGTACGAGATCCGTGAAGCAGTGGCAGCCCAGCTGTCCGCCGGATCACCCGCACGGATCGAGCTGAACATGCGGCACGTGACCTTCATCGACTCGGTGGGCATCAGTGCCCTGGTCGCGGCGTTCCAGCTGGCCGGCGTCAGTGACGTCAAGCTGGTCGTGACCCGTCCGAGCCGGTTCGCGCACCGCCAGCTCTGGGTCACCGGCCTACTCGGCCTCTTCGGCAATCCACAGCCGTTCGACGAGGAGACGGTCACCGCCTGACCTCGTCTCAGTAGGCCGGGCTCTGCACCAGCACGCCCTCGACGTTGATCCGGATGTTCTGGTCCTCATGGGGCGCCCGGATCGGCGTGACGACGGCGAAATTCTCCGCGAGCGCGGCCAGGTCAGTGCCGGGGTCGAGATTCTCCTCGGCGGCCTGCACCGCCGTCCGGACGTAACCGTCGCCCGCTTCGGCGATGCTCATCTGCACCTGGCCGAACCGGGCCAGGGACGCCTGCCGCAGTCCGCGGATGCCGTCCACGTGCAGGTCGGGGACGTTGAGGTTGTAGACGGTCCCGGGGGGCGTGTGCATCAGTGACGGCAGCAGCTTGATCGCCATCTCGGCGCCGCTGATCCAGTGGTGCTGCTCATCGTCGATCTTGTCGAGGGCGGCGATGGCGGCACCGCCGCTGGACGCGCTGGCCGCCGCCGGGGTCAGCACGTCCAGGGAGACCGCGAGCCCGTGCAGGCCGGCGTGCGCCGCGGTGAGGCAGGCGCCCACGGTGCCGGAGTGCACCACCGCGGCTCCGGCGTTGGCGCCCCGGTTGATGCCGGAGAGCACCAGGTCCGGGGCGGGCCCGAAGGCGTCGCGCAGCGCCAGCAGGACGATGTAGGCGGGCGAGGCGGCCACCCCGTACGCCGGGATGTTCTTGCAGCCGGCCAGTTCCCGGGCCTCCGAGACGATCTTGCCGTCCTGGACGACCGCGGTCATCGAGGCGCTGGCACCACTCGACTCACTCAGCGGCGCCGCCACCACGACCTCGTATCCCGCGTGCGCGGCGGTACGGGCCAGGGTGCGGATGCCCGGGGACTCGATGCCGTCGTCGTTGGTGATCAGGATTCGCATTCGCGGGCGATCGCCCGTGGAGGGGGTCATGATGCCTACGCCTTCTCGATCGGGGTCAGCCGGACCCTCTCGGTGAGGACCCGGACGGCGTCGACGTGCCCGGTGCCCAGCCCGTGGCGGGTGACGTTGAGCGCGCCCGCCGCGGCGCCGGTGCGGACCGCCTCGTCCATCCGGCCGCCGTTGGCCAGGGTGGCCGCGACTCCGGCGGTCATCGAGTCGCCCGCACCACGATGCTCGGCCGGGGTGAGCCGGGGCAGCGCGACCGTAAAGATCTCTTCGTTGAAGAGCGCCAGCGCGCCCATGTCGGCCCGAGAGACCAGCACCGTCTCGGCACCCGCCTCGTGCAGCTGGACCAGCGCCTTGGTCAGGGCTCCGGTGCTGCCGTCCGGGGCCATCCCGTCGGCGATCAGCTCCTCATGGCTGATCTTGAGCACCGAGATCCCGGCTTCCAGCACCGCGGCCAGGTGGCGACTGCACAGGTCGGCGATGACCTGACAGCCGTTGGAGCGCAGATCGGCGGCGAGGCGGCCGTACACCTCGGGCTTGATCACCGAGGGATGGGCCGGCCCGCTGAGGATCGCGATGCCGGCGCGTAGGCCCTCGGCCAGGGTCAGGTTGTAGAGCTCGTCGAGCTCGTGTCGGGAGAGCGGGCTCCCGGGTCGCTCGGCGATCTCCTGGCGGCTGCCACCGCGGCGATCGTGCACATACCAGCCGCTGCCGTGCTCCCGCCGGACCAGCCGGAGCGTCACGCCCGGCAGTTCGCCGAGCAGCGGAGCCAGCACTCGCCCCACCTCGCCGCCGGCGGCGGTGCAGAGCGTCACCTGCGCTCCCAGCACGGTGATCATCCGCGTCTGCCAGATGCCCTGTCCGCCCGGGTGGACGTGCAGTTCCGGCTCGTCGTGGTGTTGCTCGATGGTCACCGTCAGCTGTGGGGCCGGCGCGAAGACCATGACACGCCCGTCACTCATGTCTCGCATTGTTATCTTTTTGCGCATCCGGCGTGGCGGTTCGCAAAAAGTACAGATGCCGTGTGTATGGCATGACCCGATCGTCCCCTGAAGCCAGGGATGATCGCCATTGCCTCTACCGGTTGTGTGTGACTTCGCGTGCAATGAGAATCTTGATGACCCGTTCTGCATAGGAAAGGAAGTTTCGTGCTTCGCCGTACCCTTGCGAACGTTCTCTGCCTCACCGCCCTGGCGGTGACCGTGTCCGCCGTGCCCGCCGCGGCGTCCCCGGCCACCCCGCCACCGACCACCCTCACCCTGCCGAACGGCTTCCAGCCGGAGGGCATCGCGATCGGCGACAAGCCGTACGCCTACTTCGGCTCCCGCGTCGACGGCGACATCTACCGCGTGGACCTGCGCACCGGCGTGGGCGCCACGTTCGCCGAGGGCCCGGGCACCCCCTCGCTCGGCCTCAAGATCGACGACGGCCGGCTCTTCGTGGCCGGCGGTTCGGGCGGCGACGCCCGGGTGATCGACCTGCGCACCGGCGCCGTCCTGCGGAGCTACCAGCTGCGGCCGGCCGCGGACGGTCCGTTCATCAACGACGTGATCGTCACCGACGACGCCGCCTGGTTCACCGACTCACGCAGCCTGACCCTGTTCAAGCTGCCGTTCGGCCGGCACGGGAAGCTGCCCGCGGAAGCCGTCGCGGTGCCGCTCACCGGCGACATCGTGTTGCAGACCGGCAACAACGCCAACGGCATCAGCACCACGCCGGACGGCCGCGGCCTGATCATCGTCCAGTCGAACACCGGATTCCTGTTCCGGGTCTCGACCTCCGGAGTCACCTCACGGATCGACGTGGGCGACACGTTGCTCACCAACGGCGACGGCCTGTGGCTGCGCGGCCGCAGTCTCTACGTCGTGCAGAACCGGCTCAACCAGATCGCCGAGATCCAGCTGAACCGGTCCGGGACGGCCGGGACGCTCGAGTCCGTCACCACGGACCCGAGCTTCGACGTGCCGACCACCATCGCCGAGTACCGCAAGCGCTTCTACCTGCCGAACGCCCGCTTCACCACTCCGCCGACACCGGAGACCACGTACAACGCGGTCGCCGTGCCGATTCCCTAGTCGTCGGGCAGCCAGTCGGGGTTCGTGCCCACCGTGGTCAGCCGCTGCGTCGCACGCGACAGCGCCACGTACAGGGTGCGGACCCCGGCCGGGTCGGTCGCGATCTGCGACGGCTCGACCAGCACCACCGAGTCGTACTCCATGCCCTTGGCCTCCAGTGCGGTCACCACCTGCACCCGCTCCGGCAGCCCGGCCACCCAGCCCGCCACCTCGTCGCGCCGCGGCACCGGCATGATCACGCCGATCGTCCCGTCCACCTCGGCGAGTTGCTTCTCGGCCAGCTCACGGACCGCTTCCGGCAGACCGGGGACGCCGGAGACGACGTCGGCCGGCGCGACGCCGGTGCTGCGCACCGCTGAGGGCAACGGCAGATCGGGCATGATGGTACGGATGACCCGAGCCGCCACCTCGAAGATCTCCGACGAGTTCCGGTAGTTCGTGGTTAGCGCGTAACTGTTGCGCTTGCGGCTGCCCAGTGCCCGGTCCCGCGCCCGGTCCAGCTCGGCCGGGTCACCCGACCACGCGGTCTGCGCCGGGTCGCCGACGATCGTCCACGAGGCGTAGGAGCCACGCCGCCCGATCATCCGCCACTGCATCGGCGACACGTCCTGTGACTCGTCCACGACGACGTGCGCGTACTCCCGGTAGTCCTCCTCCCGCTGCACCTGCTGGGCGCGGGCCGCGGCCTGCCGGTCGGCGTAGGTGCTGACCTCCTGGATCCCGTCGCGCACGTGGAACGGGTTCTTCGTCTTGCGCTGCGGTTGGCGGGGACGGCCCATGATCTCGTCCAGCTCGTCCAGCAGCGCCACGTCGGCGATCGTCGGCCCGTGCTCGGCGAGGGCGTCGAACGAGCCCTGCAACGTGGCTATCTCGTCGCGAGACAGCACCCCGTTCGCATACGCCCGGAGCCGGCGCGGGTCGGCCAGCCAGCGCAGCACCCGCATCGGGGTGAACCGCGGCCACCAGGCCTTGAGGAACTCCCGGAAGTCGGTGCGATCGGCCAGCTCCGACTCGAACTCGCGTTTCTCCGGTAGCCGTACCTTCGCGTCCCTCGCCTGTGCCCACAACGCGTCGAAGACGCGGTCGAAACCGTGCCCACGGACCTCGTTGCGCCGCGCCCCGCGCTGAAGCGCCGACCGCCGGATCCGGTCCAGGTCGTTCGCGTCCAGCCGCAGCAGCGTGCCCCGGTAGAGCAGCTTCAGCTCGGTGGGTCCGCCCGGCACCGCGTCGTGCGAGGCCCGCTCCAGCACCCGGCGCATCCGCAGCGAGCCCTTGATCGAGGCCACGTCGCCCGGGTCGACCCGGGTCGCGTCCCAGCCGGGCACCAGCGAGCCCAGCGACCGCAGCGTGGCGGTCTCCTCGCCGAGCGACGGCAGGACCGTCGCGATGTAGTCCACGAAGACGCCGGACGGGCCGACCACCAGGATGCCGCCGCCGGCGAACCGGCTGCGGTCGGAGTAGAGCAGGTACGCCGCGCGGTGCAGGGCCACCGCGGTCTTGCCGGTGCCCGGGCCGCCGGTGACGATCGTCACGCCGGAGGCGGGGGAGCGGATCGCGTCGTCCTGCTCGCGCTGGATGGTCGCCACGATGTCGCGCATCCCGCGGCCGGTCGCCTTGGCCAGGCTGGCCAGCAGGGCGCCGTCGCCGACCACCCGCATGCCGTCCGGCGCCGAATCCGGGTCGAGCAGGTCGTCCTCGATGCCGGTGACCCGCTCCCGGGCCGACTGGATCATCCGGCGGCGGACCACGCCGAGCGGATCGGCCGGGGTGGCCCGGTAGAACGCCGCCGCAGCGGGCGCCCGCCAGTCCACGACCAGCGGTTTCGCGTTGTCGTCGCGGATGCCCATCCGGCCGACGTAGTGGGTGGCCCCGGTCTTCAGGTCGAGCCGGCCGAAGACCAGGCCCTCGTGCTCGGCATCCAGGGCGTGCCGGCGGCGGGCCTGATGGAAGACCATCGCATCCCGCTCCACGAGCGCCCCGAACGTGCCGACGCCGGCGAGCTGATAGCCCTCCTTCTCGGCCCGTGAAGCGTCCCGGCGCAGCTCCGTGAGACGGGTGTAGACCCGGTCCACGTGCTCCTGCTCGACCGCGATCTCCTGCTCCAGGACGGTGGTGTCGCTCAAGTCCGCTGTTCTCCCTCTCGTGGCGCACCACCACACGCGCGGACGCGCTCGCGCGAAGGGGGCAATCGAACTTACTCCTGCCCGTGCGCCCGCGTCGAACGAGCCCGGCGGTCACGCAGAAGTTCGAACTTCCCAGGATCGTCGCCGAATCACTGCGAGGTGTGCATTTCCCCGGAAAACGAGTCACGCGGCCTTACGGCAGTGGGGCTGTCCGATGGTCGGCTTGACCGGCCGGCGGTCCTTCTTAGCCTGCCGGGCCGCCCGGCGCACCAGGGTGACCAGGGCCGCCGACACCTCGGCCGGCCGCTCCAGCGGCAACATGTGCCCGGCGCCCGGCACCACCGTCAGCTCGGCCCCGGGCAGTGCCGCGGCGATCGACTCGGCGCAGGCGGGCGGGGTCAGCCGGTCCCGGGAGCCGACCAGCACGGCGGCCGGCAGGTCCAGCCCGGCCAGGGTGTCCAGGCGCAGCTGGGCGCCGATCGACTCGCGGAAGCCACCGATCGAGCGCAGCGGGGCCCGGCCCAGCCCGCCCATGGTGAGTGTCATCGCCTCGTCGGCGCACTCGTCGCCGAAGAGCAGCCAGCGCAGCGCGGGACGCAGGGCGGGCAGCATCACTCGGTGCGGGCGCCAGGCCCCGGACCGGGCGAGTAGGCCCGCGCCCAGGGTCTCGCCGGCCCGCATCAGGGCCGCCAGTTGGTCGGGCAGGCCGTACCGGGTGTGGGTGTGGCCCTCGGCCGTGGTCGAGACCAGCAGCAGGCCCTTCACCCGATCGGTGAATTCCGCCGGGTGGCGGTGGGCGTACTCCATGATCGTCATGCCGCCCATCGAGTGGCCGGCCAGCACCACCGGACCGGCCGGGGCATAGCGGCGGATCACCTCGGCCATGTCGTCGCCGAGCTGGGCCAGCGTGGCCGAGCGCAGATGGGTGGCGCTGGACCGGCCGTGACCCCGGGTGTCGTATGCGATCACCCGCGGCGCCTTGTGCCCCATCTCGCCGAGCGCGGCGATCTGCTGCCGCCAGGTACGCCGGTCCTGGCACCACCCATGGGAGAGCACCACGGTGACCGGCGCGTCGGTGGGGCCGGTCACGGAGACGTGCAGCCGTACGCCGTCGGCGAGAGTGAACATGGGTACCTCCGTGATGGTCACGGTCCCCGCAGTACCCGCGGGTAATAAGCATCACTCGTGATCCGGAGTATTACCAGCATGTTTCGGTGGGACTTTCGCCTCTACCGGCAGCGCGACGACGGGACAGTGAGTTACCTCGCAAACACTTCACCCTGCGGCCGGGCCGACGAAAATCCCTAACATGACGGCAACTCGTGACGCCCAGGTCAGCACGTCCTCCGCAGCCATGAGCGAACTCATCGCCGGCAACAAGCGTTTCGTCTACGGACGTCCCCGCTACGGCCACGACGTGGCACGTGCCGCCGCCACCGCCAACGGGCAGAAGCCGCACTCGCTGGTGCTCGGCTGCATCGACTCCCGGGTGCCGTTGGAGGCGATCTTCGACCAGACGTTCGGTTCGATCTGCGTGGCCCGCTCCGGCGCGCACGTGCTCGACCGCTCGCTGATCGGGTCGATCAACTTCGCGGTCGCCGAGCTGGGCGTCTCGCTCGTGCTCGTGGTCGGCCACAAGCGCTGCGGGGCGGTGCACGCCACGGTCGAGGCGCTGCGGTCCGGCGTCACCCCCGGCAGTGACGTGGGCCACGTCGGCTACCTGGTCGACGAGCTGGCGCCGGCGGTGCAGGCGGTCGGCCTGGAGGGCGAGGACACCGACGAGAAGGCGGTCCGCGAGCACGTGAGCCGGACCGTCGACCGGCTCCGGGACGTGCCCGAGCTGGCCGCGGAGATCGCCGCCGGCCGGGTCAAGGTGGCCGGGGCCGTCTACGACCTGGACAGCGGCTGGGTCGAGTTCCTGCCTTGATCCACTGATCATGCAAAAAAGCGCCTCCCGGCCGAAACCGGGAGGCGCTTTCGCGTTACGGGTGACTCAGCCCTCGAACACGCCGGCGTCGACGAGACGCTTCTCGGTGGCGGCCCAGCCGTGGTCCGGGTGCTTCTCGTGCAGGTTGACCAGCTCGGCGCGGATCTTGGCGCCGTGACCGGCACCGGTCAGCACGCGGATCTCCTCGACGAAGGCGTCCGAGTCGGTCTTGAGGTGCGCGGTCTTGCCGTTGGTCAGGTTACGCACGTAAGCGAAGCGGCCGTCGGCGAGCGGGATCACGTACTTGTACTCCCCGAGCACGCTGAGGGCGCCACCGCTGCCCTGGCCGGCGCGGACTGATGCGCGGGCGGTCTTTGAAGTGTTGCTCGCCACGGCGGTACTCCTTGAAGGAAAGCTTGGGGCAGAAAGAAAAAGGCCGTGGCAACTCTACACGACGGCCCCTCGACCATACCGTCAGAGCAGGTAAGGCCGTTGAGCAGGGTGTGCCACTACGGCCGCTCCCATAGTCGATGTTGCGGATTCTCTGGCGCACCATCCGTACCAACCGGCATCATGGGACACGATCAACCGCGGTCGAGGTCGTAGGGGAAGACGCACCTCGGTCTCCGGGAGGTCACCGTGCCAACGTGTGGCGTCGTATACGTCCACTCGACCCCACTCGCCGTGTGCCAGCATGTCGAGTGGGCGATCGCGCGCGTCTTGACCGCGCCGGTCAACCTGCAATGGACCGTGCAACCGGTCGATCCGAGCATGCGCCGAGCCGAGTGCAGCTGGACCGGTCGGGCCGGCACTGGCGCCGAGCTGGCTGCTGCCCTACGACAGTGGCCCATGATCCGATTCGAGGTAACCGAGGAACCCAGCCCAGGGGTCGACGGAGAACGGTTCATGCACGTTCCCGGTCGAGGGCTGTTCCACGGGGTCATGGGCGCTTCGGGCGACATCCAGATCGGTGAGGACCGGCTGCGCGCCATCATGTCCTCGGTCCGAGCGCCCGAGGCGCTGTCGCATGCGCTGGAGAAGGCGCTCGGCACCGCCTGGGACGTGGAGCTGGAGCCGTACCGGTACGCCGGCGACGGTGCCCCGGTGACCCTGCTCACCCGGGTCGGCTGACACGCCGCACTGGGTTCCCGCCGGGCTCGCCCGGGTCGGCTGACCACGCCCCTCGGCTATGGGGCGATTCCCCCTGAAGCATGCCCAAAACGCGGTGGGGCGGCGAAGTGGCGACGTTTGCCGTGAACTGGTTCGATGGCGATCGTGAGAAATCTGGCGCGTGCTCTGGTCGTACCCCTGCTGCTGGGTCTGGGGGCGTGCGGCGACGAGCCGGAACCCGCGGCAGCCCCGCCGGCCACCACCGCGCCGCGTCCCGTCTCGCCGGCGCCGGAGAGCGCCTCGGCGGGCCCGCAGGGTGACCCCGCCGCCCGGGCCGCCGAGATCGTGGCCCGGCTCAGCGACGAGGATCTGGCCGGCCAGGTGCTGATGCCGTATGCCTACGGCAGTTCGGCCACCGACGTCGATCCCGACAACGCCCGTGCCAACCAGGGCCTCGGCGGGGTGAACACGCCGGCCGAGCTGATCACCAAGTACCGGCTCGGCGGCCTGATCCTGGTCGGGTTCACCGTCGACGATCCGACCAGCAAGACCAACCCCACCACCAACGTGGAGAACCCGAAGCAGGTCCGCGCTCTCACCGCCGGCCTGCAGGACGCCGCGTTGAAGCTGCCCGCCTCGGCGCCGCTGATGATCGGCATGGACCAGGAGTACGGCACGGTGACCCGGGTCACCGACGGTGTGACGATCCTCCCGGCCGCGATGGCGTTCGGCGCCGCCGGCCGGCCCGAGCTCACCGAAGCGGCCTGGCGGGCGGCCGGCCAGGAGATCGCCGCGATGGGCGTCACCGTCGACTTCGCGCCGGTCGCCGACACCCTCAACACCACGGGCGGCGGAGTGATCGGCTCCCGCTCGTTCGGCAGCGACCCGAAAGCCAACGCCACCCAGGTCGCCGCGGCCGTCCGCGGCCTGCAGTCGTCGGGGGTCGCCGCCGCCCTCAAGCACTTCCCGGGGCACGGCCACACCACCGCCGACAGCCACGACGAACTGCCGCTGATCGGCCAGGACCGCAAACGCTGGGAGCAGCAGGACCTGCCACCGTTCAGCGCCGGCATCACCGCGGGCGCCGGGGTGGTCATGTCCGGCCACCTCAACCTGCAGTCGGTCGACAAGGGTGTGGCCGCCACCTTCTCCCGCAAGATCATGACCGACGAGCTGCGCGGCCGGCTCAAGTTCACCGGCGTCGCCGTCACCGACGCCATGAACATGGCCCCCGCCAAGAAGTGGCCCGCAGGCGAAGCCGCCGTCCGCGCCCTCAACGCCGGCAACGACATGCTGCTCATGCCTCCGGACATCGGCGGCGCCCGCGACGGCATCCTGGCCGGCCTCAAGGACGGCAGCCTCAAACGCGAACGCCTCACCGAGGCCGTCACCCGCATCCTCACCCTCAAGTTCCGTACCGCGCAGACCCCACAGCCGGAACTCTCCGTGATCGGCTCTCCCGCCAATCAGCAGGCTGTCACCGCCCTCGACGCCGCCGCCGTGACCGTCCTCCGCGGCCCGTGCGCCGGTCCGCTCGCCAACGGCCCGGTCTCGGTCACCGCGCCCGCCAACCGGGAGGTCGCCCGGGTCGCCCTGGTCAAGGCCCTCCAGGAGGCGGGAGTTCAGGTACAGAGCTCGGGCGGCTCGGTCATCCGCCTGGTCGGCTACGGAGACGAGCGGGTCGACCTCGACGACGCGGCCGCCGTCACGGTGATGATGGACTCACCGGGCCTCCTCGCCCAGGCGGCGACACCGACCCTGGTCGCCACCTACTCGTCCAGCAAACTGTCACTCACCGCGTTGGCGGCCGTCATCGCGGGCAAGGCGAAAGCACCCGGCCGGTCACCCATCGCGGTCGGCAAGCTGCCCCGGAGCGCTTGCGCGAAATGACCACGGGGGTACGGCCGACCCGCCCTACTTTCGGTTGATCTCGCGCGCGAGCATCCGCGTGGTCGTGCGGGAGGGGATCCGAGTGCGGCTGGAGCCGGGTTTCGGTGACCGGCGGATACCGCCCGGCGGGCGCGTTTCGGCCGGGAGTGGTCGGCGTGTCGCGTGGTGGTTCGGGGCGGTCGACGTTCGGCGGGCGCTGTGGCCGTACCGGATGAAGTGCTTATATCGGAATGTTCGTGTGATTTCCGCGGCCCGCGGGGGTGGCGGCGAGGATTTCGGCGATGCGGCGGCGGGTGTCTTCCGGCCGGATGATCTCGTCGACCAGGCCGAGGTCGACGGCTCGGGACGCGCTGGTCAGGTCGAGTTCTTCGGCGAGCAGGCGGGCCCGTAGCGGTTCGCGTTCGGCGGGTGGGGTGGCGGCGAGGGTCCGGCGATGGCGGAGGTCCACCGCGGTGTTCGGGCCGGTGACCGCGATCGTCGTGGACGGCCAGGCCAGCACCGCGGTGGCGCCGAGGGAGCGGGAGTTCATCGCCAGGTAGGCGCCGCCGTAGACGCGCCGGGTGATCACCGTGACGCGGGGCACCACTGCTTCCGCGAAGGCGTGCAGCAGTTTGGCGCCCTGATGCGTCGCGTCGTCGGGTCCGGGGCCGGGCAGGAGTCCGGGGGAGTCGGCCAGGACGAGCAGCGGGACGCCGAGGGCATCGCACATTCTGACGAAACGGGCGGCCTTCTCGGCGCCGGCCGGGTTGAGGCAACCACCGAGCCGCGCGGGGTTGCTCGCCACGACACCGACCGTCCGGCCGGCGAGGCGGCCGAGGGTGGTGATCATGTTCGTGGCCCGGTCGGCGTGGAGTTCCGTGCCGGGATCGTCGAGAACGGCCCGGACCAGCGGGCGTACGTCGTAGGTGGATTCGGTTCCGCCCGGCACGAGGGTGTGCAGCGGCACGCCGGTGGTGCCGCCGGGAGTGGCGTCGTCGGGGGAGACCCGGCCCTGGCTACCCAGGAGCAGCGCGATCCGGCGGGCCTCGACGAGAGCCTGATCGGAGTCCGGCGCGACGACGGCCGGGGACGACCCGGGCGACCGGACGGCGATGACCACGTCGGTGAGCGGCGGGACGTAGGCCGCGGCGCCGCCGACCGGCCCGAGAAGGACCGAGATCTGCGGCACCCGGCCGGAGGCGCGGACCACCGCGGCGAACACCTGGCCGGCGGCGTCCAGGGCGGACATCCCGTCGGCGAGCGGCGGTCCGGCATCCGACCAGAGCCCGATCACCGGAACCCGTTCGCGGACCGCGGTGTCGACGGCCGTGACGATGTTCCGCGCATCGGGAGCGCCGCCCGAACCGGCGAAGGCGATGACCGGGGCGCCGTCGACACGGCCGCGGGCCGCGAGACCGGTGGTGAGCAGCCGCGTGGTGCCGCGGTCGAGGAGGGCCCTGAGCCGCTCCTCGGGGTCGTGGTGCCCGACCGAGGTCGGATCGACACCCGAGGAGGATCGGCTCACGGCAGGGGGATCAGGCGCGGGTGAAGACGAGGGCCACGTTGTGGCCGCCGAAGCCGAACGAGTTGTTCATCGCCGCCTGGATGTCGGCGGTCCGCGCCTTGTGGGCCGCCACCTCCAGGTCGAGGCGCTCGTCGGGGTCGTCGAGGTTGATGGTCGGAGGGATGATGCCGTCCCGGAGGGCCAGGATCGCGGCGATCGACTCGAGCGCGCCCGCCGCGCCGAGCAGATGGCCGGTCATCGACTTGGTCGAGGTCAGGATCGGGTGGCTGCCGATAGCGGCCCGGATCCCCTTGATCTCACCCATGTCGCCGACCGGGGTCGAGGTGGCGTGGGCGTTCACGTGGTGGATGTCGGTGCCGGTCAGGCCGGCGTCCTCGATAGCCATCCGCATGGCGCGGATGCCACCGCGGCACTCCGGATCGGGCTGGACGATGTCGTATCCGTCCGAGGTGATGCCCGCACCGGCGAGACGCGCGTAGACCCGGGCGCCGCGGGCGGCCGCGTGGTCGGCCCGCTCCAGGATCAGCGCGCCGGCGCCCTCACCGAGGACGAAACCGTCCCGGTTCTTGTCCCACGGGCGGGAGGCGCGTTCCGGTTCGTCGTTGCGGGTCGACATGGCCCGCATCGAGGCGAAGCCGGCGACCGGCAGGGGGTGGATGACCGCTTCGGTGCTGCCGGCCACGACCACGTCGGCCCGGCCGAGCCGGATCAGGTCGAGACCGAGCGCGACCGCCTCGGCGCCGGTGGCACAGGCGCTGGCCATCGCTCGTACCCCGGCCTTGGCCTGGAGTTCGAGACCGATGTACGCGGCCGGACCGTTCGGCATGAGCATCGGCACGGTGTGCGGGCTGACCCGCCGCGGGCCGGACTGCTCGAGGATGTCGTCCTGGTCGAGGAGGGTGATCGCGCCCCCTATGCCGCTGCCGAAGCTGACGGCGAGACGCTCCTGGTCGACTCCCGCGTCGGCGAGGCCGGAGTCGGCCCACGCCTCCTTGGCCGCGATCACGGCCATGGCCTCGGAACGGTCCATCCGGCGCAGCCGGACCCGCTCGATGACCTCGGAGGGGTCGACGGCGAGCTGCGCGGCGATCCGGACCGGGAGGGAACCGGCCCACTCCTGGGTGAGGTGACCCACCCCGGAGCGGCCGGCGAGCATGGCGTCCCAGGTGGACGCGACGTCCCCGCCCAGCGGGGTCGTCGCGCCGAGCCCGGTGACGACGACGTCTACGTTGCTCATGTCAGTGGTTCGCCTCGATGTAGTTGACGGCGTCGCCGACGGTCTTGAGGTTCTGCACCTCGTTGTCCGGGATCTTGACGCCGAACTTCTCCTCGGCAGCCACCACGACCTCGACCATCGACAGCGAGTCGACGTCCAGGTCGTCGGTGAAGGACTTCTCCTCGGCGACGTCGTCCGGGTTCACCCCGGCGACCTCCTCGAGGATCTCGGCGAGGCCGGAGGTGATCTCTGTGCGAGTTGCCATGGTGGGAATCTTTCCTCTCGATGAATGGTGCTGGCGTCGGTCGGGTGTCCTGCCCGTTACGGGCAGCGGACGACCTGACCGGCGTAGGTGAGGCCACCGCCGAAGCCGAAGAGCAGCACGGGCGCCCCGGAGGGCAGCTCGCCGCGCTCGATCAGCTTGGACAGGGCCAGCGGGACGCTCGCGGCGGACGTGTTGCCCGACTCGACGAGGTCCTTGGCGACGATCGCGTCCGGGCTCAGGCCGAGCCGCTTGACGATGCCGTCGATGATCCGGGTGTTGGCCTGGTGCGGGACGAAGGCGGCCAGCTCGGACGGAGCGATCCCGGCCTTCTCGCAGACCTCGATCGCGAACGGCGCGAGGGCGGTGGTGGCCCAGCGGAAGACCGCCTGGCCGTTCTGCTTGATGTAGGGCTGCCAGCCGGCGATCTTCAGGGCTTCGCCCTTCTCCGGTGTGGAACCCCAGACGACGGGGCCGATCCCGGCGGGTTCACCGTCCGGCACCGCGGAGAGGACCGCGGCTCCGGCACCGTCGCCGAAGAGCACGGCTGTCGTACGGTCGGACCAGTCGGTGATGTCGGAAAGCTTCTCCGCGCCGATGACCAGGGCGTTGCGGGAGGCCCCGGCCCGGATCGCGTGGTCGCCGGTGGCGAGCGCGTAGGAGAACCCGGAACAGGCCGTGTTGACGTCGAACGCGCCCGGGGCGTTGATGCCGAGCCGGTCGGCGACCCGGGTCGCCACGTTGGGGCAGCGGTCGATCGCCGAGCAGGTCGCGACGATGACGAGGTCGATGTCGGCGGCGGTGAGCCCGGAGGCGGCCAGTGCCTTCTCGGCCGCGAAGGTGGCCATGTCGGCGACCGACTCGCCGTCCGCGACGCGCCGCTCGGCGATGCCGACCCGGTCCCGGATCCACGTGTCGTTGGTGTCCAACGTGCTGGCCAGGTCGTCGTTCGTGATCACCCGCGACGGCTGGTAGTGGCCCATCGCGAGGATGCGGGAACCCGCGGTCATCGTCTGTCTCCTTCGGTGCGGGCGATCAGGTCGAGGGCGGCCGGCAGGTCGTCCGGGGTGTTGAGCGTGACGATCTCGGGGGCGCCGTCGCCCTTGAGCTCTCGCTTGACCAGGCCGGCGAGGGTGCCGGCGGGCGGAAGTTCGATGACGCCGGTGACGCCGAGCTCCTTCAGGGTCCGCATGCACAGGTCCCAGCGGACCGGGGCGGTCACCTGGCGGACCAGGCGACGCAGCATCTCGGGGCCGGTCGTGACGGCGGTGCCGTCCAGGTTCGACAGCAGGGTGCGCGCCGGGTCGTGCACGGTGACGCCCTCGGCGACGGCGGCCAGCGCGGTCTCGGCGGGCGCCATGAACGGGGTGTGGAAGGCGCCGGCCACGGCCAGCGCGATCACCCGGGCCTTGGTCGGCGGCGCGGCCGCGAACTCGGCGAGGGCGGGCAGTGCGCCGGCGGCGACGATCTGGCCGGCACCGTTGCGGTTGGCGGGGAACAGCCCGTGCTTCTCGATGGTGGCGACCACCTCGTCCGGGTCGCCACCGAGGACCGCGCTCATGCCGGTCGGCTCGAGGGCGCAGGCGGCGGCCATCTCCCGGCCGCGGACACCGGCCAGGGTGATCGCGTCGGCCGGGCTGAGCACACCGGCGAGAGCGGTGGCGCCCAGCTCACCCACGCTGTGCCCGGCGATCACGGCGACCCGCTCCAGTGGCAGCTGCTCACCGGCCAGCAGGGCGGCGGCGACCAGCAGCGGCTGGGTCCGGGCGGTGTCCTTGATCTCCTCGGCGTCGGCGCGGGTCCCGAGGTGCAGCAGGTCGACGCCGGCGAGGGCGGACCACTCGGTCAGACGGGCCTCGGCGCCGGGGAGGTCGAGCCAGGGGGTGAGGAAGCCGGGCTTCTGGGAACCCTGGCCGGGCGAGAGTACGGCGAGCACGTCCTCGACTCTTCCGGATGCAACGCCTTTCCGGGGTAGCCAGGCGCGACCAAACCCTACGACCAGCGTTGTAGGGTTCCTACAAAACAGAGGTATTCTTGGGTCACTTCAACCACATTTATACCTCCCACGAACGTGTCGAATGGTGAGAGATCCCGGTCACGTCGCAGGGTCCAGACGGCCGATGGTCAGGGCCATTCGCAGGGTGAAGGCGTCCCGGCCGTCCAGTGGCGACAGCCCGGCGACCTCGGCGACTCGCCGCAATCGGTAACGCACCGTGTTCGGATGGACGTAGAGCTCGCGCGCCGCGCTCTCCAGCACGCTCCCCGAGGCGAAGAACGCGTCGAGGGTCTCCAGTAGTCCGCTGCCGGCCCGGGTCAGCGCACCGAAGACGTCGTGCCGCAGCTTGCGCCGGGCGTCCATGTCACCGGAGAGCACCCGCTCGGGCAGCAGGTCGTCGGCGGCCACCGGCGAGGGCGCCCCGGGCCAGGCGGGTGCCGCCCGGAACCCGGCGAGGGCGGCCCGCGCCGACTCGGTGGCCTGGTCCAGGGACGGCACCGCCGGCCCGACCACCACCGGGCCCTCGCCGAAACCGCCGGCCAGCGCGGACGCGGCGGTGACCGGATCGGTGGCGCCGCCGACCACCACGACGAGACGATCGCCGTGCACCCCGGCGATCACCTCCAGCCGGGCCCGCCGGGCCGCCCGGTAGACGGCGTGCAGCACCGGAGTGATGTCGCCGCCCGGCGAGCGGCCCACCACCACCGCCACCGGTGGCGCGTCGGCCCAGCCCAGCGCGGCCGCCCGGCTGGCCAGCACGTCGGACGAGTCGCCGCGCAACAGGGCGTCGACGAGCAGGGCCTGGAGGCGGGCGTCCCAGGCGCCGCGGGACTCGGCGGCCCGCGCGTAGACCCGGGCGGCCGAGAAGGCGATCTCCCGGGAGAACCGCAGGATGGCCTGGATCAGCGCCTCCTGCTCACCGGACTCCGCGAAACCGGGCACCTCGGACTCGGCGACGTCGACCGTCACCTTGATCATCTCGACGGTGTGGGTGAGCGTGATCACCCGGGCCAGCGCACGGGGTGCGGCGGCGAACACCTCGTCGGAGATCTCGGTGCTGGCCGCGACGGTCCCGCCGGAGCGCAGCCACTCGACCAGGGACCGGACACCGGCCTGTGCGACGAGCATCACCCAGGACCGCTGGTCGGCCGGGAGCGCCCGAAACCAGGGGAGCGTCTCATCCATGCGTGCCACCGCCGCGCTGGCCAGCGTGCCCGCCTGCCGCTCGATGCGGCGCAGGGTGCCCGGGGCCAGGGGTTTCGCCGGGGTCTCCGGCCTGCCCCCGGCCGATGTGCCGGTGTCGGTGTCTGCCACGTGTCCAGGGTTCCACGTGCCGGGCCACCCACCGAGTCCGGCGTCGGTGGGTGCGCCTAAGCGGGTGCTTCCGTGGGAGATGTGCGTGAAACGAAGACAATGTGCATTTTAGGGGCTTTTATGACATTTGACCGGCGTAGCGGTGCGCCTCTCCCGCGATTTCGGTCGGTGACCTGGCATCGTGTCGGACGGCGGTCCGACCCGGGGGTTAACACCGGACGCCACGGTGCCGATGAAAGGTCGGTGCCGGGGAAGCCGGCGCCCAGCGCACGGATCGAGGAGGCGAGATGATGGAACGGGACGACGCGTTCGCGTGCTCCGACAGGGATCCCGCCCTCGACGATTCGCCGGCGGTGTCGCCGGCCGACGAGGAGCTGATCGTGGACCCGGGTACCGGCCGGGTCGGATGCCGCACCGAGCTGCGTGGCTGGGCCGGTGCCCACCTGCACGGCGCGGTCCGGCCGAGGC
This sequence comes from Actinoplanes sichuanensis, assembly GCF_033097365.1. Lineage (NCBI taxonomy): Bacteria > Bacillati > Actinomycetota > Actinomycetes > Micromonosporales > Micromonosporaceae > Actinoplanes > Actinoplanes sichuanensis. The sequence goes on along the minus strand of NZ_AP028461.1, from coordinate 8,050,910 downwards.
GACGGGCCGCCGGTCGCGGCCGTCCACCCGGCCGCTGGTGTTAGAGCCTGCCCCGTACGGGTGAGTGACGGGCGCGTTTCCGGGCTCCGAGGCGACCGGACTGGTCAGGTTGACGTGGTGGACGACAAGAGACGGCAGATCCTGGATCAGGCGCTCGCCCTGGTGGACGAACGCGGGCTGGCCGCCATGTCGATGCGGGCGGTGGCGGAACGCGTCGGGCTCACCTCGATGGCGCTCTACCCGTACGTCGGAGGCAAGGACGCTCTGCTCGACGGCCTGGTCGACCTGCTGCACCTGGAACTCGGCAGCCATGTCGGCCGGGACCCGGCGGATCTGGACTGGCGGCACCGCCTGTCCGCGCTGGGCCGGGCCGTCCGGGCGCTGGCCCGGGCCCACCCGAGCGCCTTCCCGCTGCTGCTGAACCGCTCGGCGGCCGGGCCGTCGGCGTCGTGGCTGGCCGCGGCACTGCAGGGCATCCTGGCCGATGCCGGGGTGCCGGCCTCCGAGGTGCCCCGGCAGGCCCGGTTGATCTGCGCGTTCCTGCTCGGCTACACGACCGGCGAGGTCACCGGCGGGCTGCCCGGATCAACCCCGGAAATGCTCGAGGGCGCCGCCGAGTTCGACGCCGATCTGGACGACCTGATCGGCATGATCGAGAACTCAGTGGCGCCCCGAACGGAAACGGAACAACCAGAGGACGTCAGACGCGTCGGCGGATGAGGAACGCCATCCCGGCCAACCCGGTCAGGATGACCAGCAGCACCGCCCCGTTGAGCAGGAACAGCCGGCGGAACTCGGTCACCGCCTGGCTCACCTCCTCGAACGGGTCGACCCGGTCCACGGCCAGATCGGTGCCGACACCGCCACCGATACCGCCGTGCACCACGTCCGGCTTGGTCTCCAGCGGAGCACCGCCGAGTCGCAGCGACTCCGGCATGGAGAGCCGGCCGTAGAACCAGGCCTCCGCCTTCTTGCCGGTCGGCTGCTTCGCCGGCCGGTGCGCCCGCGGACCACCCTGGGCCAGCGGGTACAGGTGGTAGAGCTGGCTCGGCGCGTTCTTGACCAGCAGTGTCAGCGTGTATTTCGGGCCCAGCTGCGCGGATTTCGGCGCCGAGCTCGACGACTGCGCCGACGCCAGCCAGTCCACCTCGCTGGTCAGCATCTGGAACAGCCGCGGCCGCTCGTCCTGCCGAACCAGCACGGTCTCCTCGATGCCGTTGCCGACCAGTTGGATCGCATCCGGTTGTGGTGCCTTGGGAGCGGCCTGTGCCGATACCGGCGCCGCCCCCATTGTCAGAGCCAATGCCACAACTGCTGCCGCAGCCGTAGACACCAGCCTCGTGATCGCCCCCCGCACCATCCGACCTCCCCGCCCGTGGATGGACATGGCCCACTCAACCTGCTGCTCGTGCCCGGCGGTGGAACCGGGAACACGGCCCAGGCCTCCAGCCTCCCTGGACACCGCCCCGCCCGCATCTCGAGGCAGGGTGAATTGGAGCCATGTGGGGATGACCGCGGAGACGGAAACGGCCGTTGATCAGCCGCCGAATAGTACCCACACTCCGCAACAGTGGGGGGCGGTGGTCACCCTGGTGACGGAGAGCATCACCTCATTCGACGACCGGCTATGGCGCGCCGGCCGCCGAATGGGGTAAGCGTCCTAGAGGCGGGCCCTAGCTGCGGAAATGCGCGCGAGGGTGCGCTCCTTGCCGAGCAGTTCGATCGACTCGAAAAGCGGCAGCCCGATGGTGCGGCCGGTGACCGCCACCCGTACCGGCGCCTGGGTCTTTCCCAATTTGAGACCTCGCGCCTCACCGACCTGCTCGAGCGTCGCCTTCAAAGCCTCGGCCGACCAGTCCGCGAGGGCGCCGAAGGCGGCCGCGGTGTCGTCGAGGATCTCGGCGGCGCCGTCCTTCATCGCCTTCGCCCAGGACGCCTCGTCCTGCACCGGCTCGTCCAGGAAGAGGAAGTCGACATTTTCCACGATCTCGGACAGCACCGCGATCCGGGTCTGCGCGAGCGGGGCGATCGTGCTGAACAGCTCGGCGTCGAATTTCGCCGGCTCCCAGGGCGGGGCCGGGATCGTCTCGGTGCCGGTCAGCCACGGAGCGCAGACCTGGGTGAACTCGCTCGGGGTGAGCGCCCGGATGTACTCGCCGTTGAACGCCCGCAGCTTCTTGACGTCGAAGAACGCCGGCGCGTGGTTGACCTCGTCGATCCGGTACTCCTCCTCGACCACCGACCACGGGACGATCTCCCGGTCGCCGGACGGGGACCAGCCGAGCAGCATCAGGTAGTTGCGCATGGCGGCGGCCAGGTAACCCTCGTCCCGGTACGACTCCAGGGCGACCTTGTCACGCCGCTTCGACAGCTTCTGCCGCTTCTCGTTCACGATCACCGGCACGTGACCCCACACCGGCGGGGTGTGGCCCAGCGCCTCCCACAGCAGCTGCTGTTTCGGCGTGTTGGGCAGGTGCTCCTCGGCCCGGAACACGTGGGTGATCCCCATGCTCAGGTCGTCGACCACGTTGGCCAGCAGGAACACCGCCGAGCCGTCGCTGCGGGCGATGACGAAGTCCTCGATCAGCCGGTTCTCGAAGGTGGGCTTGCCGCGGACCAGGTCCACCACCACGGTCTCGCCCTCGTCGGGCGTGCGGAACCGCAGCGCCCGGCCCTCGCCCGGCCCGAGCGCCCGGTCGCGGCAGAAGCCGTCGTAACCGGTGTGCTTGTTGCCCGAGCGGGCCACCACGTCGTCACGGGTGCAGTCGCAGTAGTAGGCCTTGCCCTCGCCGTAGAGCCGGGTCGCGGCGGCGGTGTGGTCGGCCGCGTAGGAGGACTGGAAGTACGGCCCCTCATACGTCCCCCGCTCGATCCCGATCCAGTCGAGCGCCGAGATGATGCCCTCGGTCCACTCGGGCCGGTTGCGGGCCGCGTCGGTGTCCTCGATCCGGAGCACGAAGACACCGCCGTGCTGCTGGGCGTAGATCCAGTTCTGCAGGGCCGATCGGGCGCCGCCGACGTGGAACATGCCGGTCGGTGAGGGTGCGAAACGTACGCGAACAGTCACCGCCCCAGACTACCGACCAGCCGTCTCACACCGTGAAGCGCCCGACCAGACCGGTCAGCCGCTGCGCGGTAGCGGTCAGTTCGTCGGCCGCCCGGTGCGACACCGCCACCGAGTCCCTGGTGCTGCGCATCGCCCCGTTCACCGTACCGATGCCGTCGGCGATGTCGCGGCTGCCGCCGGCCGCCTCGGAGATGTTGCGGGCCATCTCGGCGGTCGTCGCGGCCTGCTCTTCGACCGCCGCCGCGATCGCCGTCTGATAATCGTTGACCTGGGCGATCCGCGCCGAGATGGCATCGATCGCGGTGACCGCTCGGGCGGTGTCGGCCTCGATCGCGGCGACCCGGGAGGTGACGTCCTCGGTCGCCCGGGCGGTCTCCTGGGCCAGCTCCTTGACCTCGCCGGCGACCACCGCGAACCCCTTGCCGGTCTCGCCCGCGCGGGCCGCCTCGATCGTCGCGTTCAGGGCGAGCAGGTTGGTCTGCTCGGCGATGGTGGCGATCAGCTGCACCACGTCGGTGATCTTCGCGGTGGAGTCCCGCAACTCGGCGATGACGTCGGCGGCCGCGGCGGTCAGACCCACCCCGTCCCGCCCGGCCTGCGCGGCCTCCTGCGCGTTGTGTGAGATCTCGGTGATCGACGCGCCCATCTCCTCGGCCCCGGCGGCGACCGTCGCCACCACGTGCGACACGCTCTCCGCGGACGCGCTGACCGTGTCGGCCCGGCTCGCGGCGGTGTCCGCGGCGGCCGACATCTCGCCGCCGGTGGCCGCCACCCGCCGGGCGGTGCCGGCCACCTCGTCCGAGGCGCCGGTCACCTCCTGCATGACCGCGCGCAGCTCGGCCGCCGCGGTGTTCAGCGCACCACCGGCCGCACCGATCTCGTCGCCGCCCTTGTCGTCGATGCGCACCGTGAGGTCCCGCTCGGCGAGCCGGGTCAGCGCCCCGGTCAGCGCGGCCATCCGGCGCGAGATCGGCGACGCCTGGAGGTACGCCGCCGCCGCGCCGGCCAGTGCCAGCAGCACCCCGGCGATCACGAACGACGTCAGCATCGTGCCGCGCCCGTCGCGGACCGCGGTGACCGCCGCCGCGGAGTCGGCGTCGTAGCCGCCCACGGTCACCGCCCATTGGTACGGCGCGTAGTAGCCGACCGTGGTGGTGGTGTCCCCGGCGGGCGCCCCGGCCGCTCCGGGCAGCCGGTACTTCGCCTGCCACGTGCCGTCGGCGAGCTCCGGAGCCTTGGTGACGATCTCCTCGACGTACTTCGTCCCGGCGGCGTCGGTGCTGTCGAGCAGGGTCTGCCCGGCCATGCCCTCGATGTTGGAGGCGACGATCCGGCCGCGGTCGGCGGCGGCGGTGCTGAAGATCGACACCCAGCCGTTCGTCTGGATCTTCATGGCGGTGATCGTCTCGGTCAGGTTGACCAGGGCCTCGGCCTGGGGCACACCGACATAGAGGGCGCCGATCACGTCACCGGCGGCGTTCCGGATCGGGTCATAGACGGAGACGTACGGCGTACCGACCACCATCGCGACGCCACGGTACTGCTTGCCGTCCTTGAGCGCGGCGGCCACCGCGTTCGGTTTGCCGTCCGCGGTCGCCGGGATGTACGTGCCGATGGCGCGGGTGCCCTTGGCCGACTTCACCGTCGTGCCGACCCGCAGCATGTCGCCACCCGCGTTCATCCGCTGGAAGACGGTGATGGTCGCGCCGGACAGCGTCTTCGCGTCGTCGACGAACGGGGTGGTCCGCTTCAGGTCGGTGTTCTGCCCCAGCCACGCGCCGCCGATCTCGACGCGGGGCAGGCTGACCGTGGTCGTCGCCTGGGTGACCTGGTTGACGGCTGTCCAGGGGACCCGTCCGCGCGCGAACCGCATCCCGCCGTTCTGGGCCAGGTACGCCGAGGCGCTGTTCATGCTCCGGTCCATGCCCTGCTGTATCTCGTCGCCGACGCTCCGGACCAGGGCGCTGATGTCCTCGGCGCTCTGGGTGAGTGCGGCCGCGTTCTGCCGGAGCACCTCCCGTTCGGTGCTGTCGGCGAATCTGCCGCTCTGCCAAGTCCCGACGGCGACCAGCACGAGTGCGGTCACCAGGACACTGCCCAGCCCGAGCAGGAGCAGTTTGTGCCTGATTCGGAATCCCACACCTGGATCATTGCGCCGCGACCAGCGCGCCGCCCGCTCGTTGCCGTTTTCAATGGCGGCTGGTCGTCAGTGCTGCCGCGGCCCGCGCGGCAGCACTGACGACCAGCCGGGGACTTACGTCGAGCAACGAGGTGAGGACGATGGGCAAGATCGTGGCGGTGGAGTACATGACTCTCGACGGCGTCTTCGAGGAGCCGGTCTGGAGCGGGCCGTACTTCAACGAGGAGCTCGGCGCCTGGCAGGCCCACAACCTGGGGGAGGCCGACGCGCTGCTGCTCGGCCGGGTCACCTACGAGGGGATGAAGGCGGTCTGGCCGCAGATGGCCGCCGAGACCGGTGAGTTCGGCGTGAAGATGAACGAGATGCCCAAGCACGTGGCGACCACGACGCTCACCGAGCCGGAGTGGAACGCCACCTTCATCGAGGGCGACGTCGCCGAGGCGGTGGAGAAGCTCAAGACCGGCTCGGAGACCCTGCTGATCAACGGCAGCGCGACCCTCGTCAACTACCTGGCCCGGTACAACCTGATCGACGAGTACCGGGTGATGATCAACCCGGTGGTGATCGGCGAGGGCCGCCCGCTCTGGGAACCCGGCACCCGGATCGCCCTCACCCACATCGGCAGCTGGCGCTCCTCGACGGGCGTCGAGGTGATCAGCTACGTGCCGGCCTGACCGTGTCGAGGGGGCCGGTGCGGCCCCCTCGACAGCGGTCACCTACGAGTCGCCGCCGGTCTCGCCGACAGGCGCGGCGTTGACGTCGTCGATCGCGTACTTCTTGGCCGCCTCGGCCGGCACGTGCGCCGGAATCTGGCCCCGCAGTGCCAGCTCACGCAGCGTCGCCACGGTCACCGACTCGCCGTCCACATGGAAGTGGCGGCGCAGTGCGTGCCGGGTGTCGCTCATGCCGAAGCCGTCGGTGCCCAGCGAGGTGTAGCCGTTCGGCACCCACCGGCTGATCAGGTCCGGTACGGCCCGCATCCAGTCGCTGACCGCGACCGACGGGCCCTCGGTGGCCTCCAGCTTCTGCTGGATGTACGGCTTGCGCGGCGCGTCGCTCGGGTGGAGCAGGTTGTGCTCCTCCGCCTCGATCGCGTCGCGGCGCAGCTCGGTCCACGAGGTGACCGACCAGACGTCGGCGCTGACCCCCCAGTCCTGGGCGAGCAGCTCCTGCGCCTTGAGCGCCCACCGCATGCCGGTGCCGGAGGCCAGCAGCTGCGCCTTCGGACCGTCCTTCTGCGGGCTCTCGTTGAACCGGTAGATGCCCTTGAGCAGGCCCTCGGTGTCCAGGCCGGCCGGCTCGGCGGGCTGGATCGCCGGCTCGTTGTAGATGGTGAGGTAGTAGAAGATGTTCTCCTGCTTCTCGCCGTACATGCGGTGCAGGCCGTTCTCGATGATGTGCGCGATCTCGTACCCGAAGGCCGGGTCGTAGGACACCACCGCCGGGTTCGTCGCCGCGATCAGCAGCGAGTGCCCGTCCTCGTGCTGCAGGCCCTCACCGTTGAGCGTGGTCCGGCCGGCGGTGGCGCCGAGCAGGAAGCCCCGCGTCATCTGGTCGGCGGCCGCCCACAGCTCGTCGGCGGTGCGCTGGAACCCGAACATCGAGTAGAAGATGTACAGCGGGATCATCGGCTCGTCGTGCGTCGCGTACGACGTACCGGCCGCGATGAAGCTCGCCGTGGAACCCGCCTCGTTGATGCCCTCGTGCAGGATCTGGCCGTCCGTCGACTCCTTGTAGGACAGGAACAGCTCCCGGTCCACCGAGGTGTAGGTCTGGCCGTGCGGCGAGTAGATCTTCTTGGTCGGGAAGAGCGAGTCCATGCCGAAGGTCCGGGCCTCGTCCGGGATGATCGGCACCCAGCGGGCCCCGAACTCCTTGTCCCGCATGAGGTCCTTGAGCAGCCGGACGAACGCCATCGTGGTGGCGATCTTCTGCTTGCCGCTGCCGCCCTTGAGGCCGCTGAACGCCTTCGAGTCCGGGATGGCCAGGGACTTCGCCTTGGTCCGCCGGGTCGGGATGGACCCGCCCAGCTCGCGGCGCCGCTCGACCATGTACTGGTACTCGTCGGACTTCTCGCCGGGGTGGTAGTACGGCGGGAGGTACGGGTTCTCCTCGAGCTGCTTGTCGCTGATGTCGAGGTACAGCCGGTCCCGGAAGCCCTTCAGGTCGTCCAGGGTCAGCTTCTTCATCTGGTGCGTGGCGTTACGGGCCTCGAAGTGCGACCCGAGCGTCCAGCCCTTGACCGTCTTGGCCAGGATCACGGTCGGCTGGCCGGTGTGCTCGGTGGCCGCCTTGTACGCCGCGTACAGCTTGCGGTAGTCGTGCCCGCCGCGCTTGAGGTTCCAGATCTCGTCGTCGGTCATGCCCTCGACGAGCTTGCGGGTCCGGGGGTCGCGGCCGAAGAAGTGCTCCCGCACGTACAGCCCGGACTCGCCCTTGTAGGTCTGGTAGTCACCGTCGGGCGTCTTGTTCATCAGGTTGACCAGCGCGCCGTCGGTGTCGGCGGCGAGCAGCGAGTCCCACTCGCGGCCCCAGACGACCTTGATCACGTTCCACCCGGCGCCGCGGAAGAACGCCTCCAGCTCCTGGATGACCTTGCCGTTGCCCCGGACCGGGCCGTCGAGACGCTGCAGGTTGCAGTTGACCACGAAGGTGAGGTTGTCCAGCTCCTCGCGGGCGGCCAGGCCGATCGCGCCGAGCGACTCGACCTCGTCCATCTCGCCGTCGCCGAGGAACGCCCACACGTTCTGCCGGCTGGTGTCCTTGATCCCGCGGTTGTGCAGGTAGCGGTTGTACCGCGCCTGGTAGATCGCGTTCAGCGGGCCGAGGCCCATGCTGACCGTCGGGAACTCCCAGAAGTCCGGCATCAGACGCGGATGCGGGTACGACGGGAGGCCGCCACCGGGGTGCGACAGCTCCTGCCGGAAGCCGTCGAGCTGGTGGGTGGTGAGACGACCCTCCAGGTAGGCCCGCGCGTACATGCCGGGGGAGGCGTGCCCCTGGTAGAAGATGTGGTCGCCGCCACCCGGGTGGTCCTTGCCCCGGAAGAAGTGGTTCATGCCCACCTCGTAGAGGCTGGCGCTCGACGCATACGTCGAGATGTGCCCGCCCACGCCGATCTCCGGCCGCTGCGCGCGGTGCACCAGCATCGCCGCGTTCCACCTGATGTAGGCCCGGATCCGCCGCTCGACGAACTCGTCACCCGGGAACCAGGGCTCACGCTCCGGCGGGATGGTGTTGATGTAGTCCGTGGACGTCAACGGCGGCACGCCGACCTGTCGCTCCCGGGCCCGCTCCAGCAGGCGCAACATCACATAACGGGCTCTTTTCGCGCCGCGTTCGTCGATGACTCCGTTGAGCGACTCGACCCATTCGTTGGTCTCTTCCGGGTCGATGTCGGGAAGCTGGCTCGGCAGGCCATCGCTGATCACCGGGCGCTTGCGCTCCGTGGCCACAGGCAATCCTCTAGGTGTGAGTGTCGGAGTCCGGGCGACCCTTGGTGGCGAATCGCGCGGAATAGGTCTCCATCCTGCCCCCTTACGGTGTGCGTCGTCACGTCTACCGGGCGTCTCAGCGACGCTCGACACATGTACTGACCAGTAACTTTGTGGACCGCCTGCCGGACTACCCGGCCAGGAAGGAGAACCGCACCTGCCGGATCGGGTTGTCGCCGTTGGTGTCCACGAGGCATACCGACTGCCATGTGCCCAACGCGATCTGGCCGTTGATCACCGGCAACGTGGCGTACGGGGCGATCCACGCCGGAAGGACGTGATCACGACCGTGGCCCCGGGAGCCGTGCCGGTGCTGCCACTTGTCCTCGGTCGGCAGCAGATCGTCGATCGCGGTCAGCAGGTCGTCGTCCGAACCCGCCCCGGTCTCGATGATCGCCACCCCGGCCGTCGCGTGCGGCACGAACACGTGCAGCAGGCCGTCCCTCTCGGACTGGACGAAGCTCGCCGCCTCACGGGTGATGTCCACGACGGCCGGCGACCCGCCGGTCCGCACGGTGATCAGTTCGCTGCGCATCGGCCGAGCCTATGTGTACAGATCGAGCAGCAGGAACGCGGACGTGACGGCGGCCAGCCAACACACGCACTGCGCCAGCCGCGCGACGGCCCACCACAAGATCATGTCGTTGAGTACACCACCGGGTGACGTCCCGTGTTCGCCAGATCGATCGTTCTCGCAGTGGCATCACCGGCCGCGGTCGGGAATGCTGAATTGCGTGACCACTCCGCAAAGCCTCGACGAGCGGTTCCGCGATGCGGTCTCGGCCCTGCGACCACCGGAGTCCGGGCGTGCCCCCGGCGACCCGGTCCGCGACGGCGCCGGCCTCACCGGCGCCGAAGCCCGGGAGCTCTTCGACGCCCAGCTGACCAGCCGCCACCTCGACCTCGCCGCGCGCTGGCTGCGCAGCTTCAACGAGGGCTTCCACACCGGCGGGTCGTCCGGGCACGAGGGCAACGCCGCGGTCGCCGCGGCCTTGCGCGGCGACGACCCGGCACTCCTGCATCACCGTTCGGCGGCCTTCTATTGCGTACGGGCGGCCGCCCACTCCGGTCCGGCCGGTCCGGACTCCACCCGCCGCCTCGAAGAAGCCGCCCGTGACGTGCTGCGCGGAGTCGTCGCCTCGGTCCGTGACCCGCTCACCGGCGGTCGGGACAAGATCTTCGGCAACCCGGCCCTGCACCTGATCCCGGCCCTCTCCGCACCCGGCGGGCACCTGCCCCGCGCGGTCGGTCTGGCCCACTCCCTGAGCCGGGCCACCTCCTCGCCCGGTCTCTCCGCCTCCGGTCTCGCCTGGCCGGAGGACGCCGTCGTGGCCGCCTCCTTCGGTGCCGGCGGGGCCGCGGGCGCCGGGGCCACCGCCGCCCTGCACGCGGCCGGCCGGCTCGAGCTGGCCGGGCAGCCGGTGCCGCTCCTGCTGATCTGCGAGGACGACACCCCGGGCGAGGCCGGCCCGGACGGGTGGACCGGCGCCTCGCTCCGTGGCCGGCCCGGTGTGCGGTACACGTACGCCGATGGTTGTGACCTAGCCGCCGTCTACGACGCGGCGGCCGAGGCCGTCGCCTTCGTCCGCACCGAACGCCGCCCCGCGGTCCTGCATCTCTCGACCGTCCTGCTGCTCGGCCGTCCCGGCGATCCGGAACCCGGCGACGCCCTCGACCGGGACCCCCTGATCAGTACCGCCCGGCTGCTCGTCGAATCCGGGCTGTACGGGCCGGACGAGGTGATCACCCGCTACGACGAGATCGGCTGGCAGGTCCGCAAAGCCGCCGAGGAGGTGCTCGGTGAACCGAAACTCGCCTCCGCCGGCGAGGTCGTCGCGACCCTGGCCGCCCGCCGCCCGCTGCGTGTCGCCCACGCCGTCGCCGAGGCCGCCGGCCGGGCCCTCGGCGCCGGAGCGCCCACCCGGCAGCGTGCCTTCGACGGACGGCTCCCCGAGGACGCCGGGCCGATGAACCTCGCACAGACCATCACCGCGGCCCTCACCGACGCGCTGGCGGCCGATCCGGGGCTGCTGGTGTTCGGCCCGGCCACCACCCGTGGCGGGCGGCACGGCGTCACCACGGGCCTCGCCGCCCGCGACCCGGAACGGGTCTTCGACAGCCCGCCCGACCCCACCACGATCATCGGGCTGGCCGCCGGTGCCGGACTCGCCGGGCTGATCCCGGTCCCCGAGCTGGACTGTCTCGCCGGGCTGCACGGCGCGGCCGAGCAACTACGGGCCGAGGCGGCCACCATGGCGTACCTCTCGGCCGGCGCCTACCGCAACCCGCTCGTGCTGCGGGTGCCCGGGCTGGCCCAGCCGTTCGGGGTCGGCGGCCACCTGGCCAACGACAACACCGTGGCCGCGCTCCGCGACATCCCCGGCCTCGTCGTCGCGGTGCCCGCCCGGGCCGCCGACGCCGCGCCGATGCTCCGCTCGTGCCTGGCCGCCGCCGAAGTCGACGGGACGGTCAGCGTCTTCCTCGAACCGGTGGCCGTCTACCAGACGAGGGACCTCTATCAGCAAGGCGACAACGAATGGCTGGCGCCGTATCCGGCCCCCGGCGGATGGGCCGACGGGCACGTTCCGATCGGCCGGGCCCGCACCTACGGTCTCGGCACCGCCCAGGATCTGACCATCGTGACGTACGGCAACGGCGTCCGGATGGCGCTGCGTGTCGCCGCCCAGCTGGCCGCCGACGGGTACGGCTCGCGGGTCGTCGACCTGCGCTGGCTCAACCCGCTGCCGACCGCTGACCTGGTCAGAGAGGCGACGGTCACCGGCCGGGTGCTGATCGTCGACGAGACCCGACGCTCCGGCGGCGTCGGCGAGGGCGTCCTCGCGGCGCTCGTCGACGGCTCGTTCGTGGGATCCGTACGCCGCGTCGCCGCCGCCGATGTGCCGGTTCCGCTCGGTCCGGCCGCCCAACAGGTCCTCGTGGGAGAGGATGCCATCACACAGGGTGCCCACGCGCTGCTGGCACGGTAAATTGCCACACACTCGGTGCGCCACTTGCGCACCGGCCCCGGAATGTGTGGACTACCCCCAGGTTCCGGTGCAACTTTGACGGCATTTTTCTTGACGGCTAGGAGGATTTGGACAGTGAGCGCGACCGCGGGTCAGGCCGACGGCGTACGTAGCCTGGCGGACCGGTTCGGCCTGGAGCCGAACATGGTGGTCATGGAGATGGGATACGACGACGATGTCGACGAGGATCTCCGTGACGCCCTGACCGAACGCGTCGGTGACATGGTCGACGAAGACACCGACGAGGTCGTCGACGCGGTGCTGTTGTGGTACCGCGACGGCGACGGTGACCTCTTCGAGATCCTCACCGATGCCCTCGGCCCCCTCGCCGACAACGGCGTGGTGTGGCTGCTGACCCCCAAGGCGGGCCGTGACGGGCACGTCGAGCCCAGCGAGGTCAGCGAGTCGGCCCCGACAGCGGGCCTCCAGCAGACGTCGACGGTGAACGCCGGCAAGGACTGGACCGGCGCCCGCCTGGTCACCCCCCGGGGCGCCAAGAAGAAGTAACTCACTGCCCTCCCGCTCCAGGTCGGCGCCCCTAGGGCGCCGACCCATAGGTGTTTGCCCTAGTCTGGGGAGATGCCGATCGAGGTGGGCGCTCCGGCCCCGGATTTCCTGCTCAAGGACCAGAACAACCAGGAGGTACGCCTGAGCGACTTCCGTGGTCGCAAGGCGGTCCTACTGGTCTTCTACCCCTTGGCGTTCAGCCGCCGCTGCCACGGCGAACTGACCGAGATCCAGGAGAAGCTGCCGGAGTACACGAGCGACCGTCTCCAGGTTCTGACGGTGAGCGTGGACTCGGTCTACAGCCACAAGGTGTGGGCCGAGCAGGAGGGCTTCGACTTCCCGCTGCTGGCCGACTTCTGGCCGCACGGCGGGGTGGCCTCGGCCTACGGGGTCTTCGACCCGGAGCGCGGCTACGCCAACCGGGGCACGTTCCTGATCGACCGGGAGGGCACCGTCATCTGGTCCGAGATGAACGGCCCGGGCGAGGCCCGAGACCAGAAGGCGTGGCGTTCCGCCCTGTCCACCCTGACGGCCTGAGGCCCTTGCCTCGCCACTCTCCGACCTCGATCAGCGGCAGGGTACGATGACGACTCCGGCCGCATGCCGTGCCGGGCGCGTAGCTCAGTGGGAGAGCACTCGCCTTACAAGCGAGGGGTCGTAGGTTCGAAACCTACCGCGCCCACCCTGATGACCAGCACCGATGCCGTTGGCAAGATCGGCGGGTCGGCGTCTTGTGGCGACGTTGACGGTCGCCGTGCCTGCGGCTGTTGAGTGCCTGGGCGGCTACCGGCCCGAGTAGGTGCGGGTTTGGCGCTGAGCTCCTGGTCGACCCGGCCCTCAGACTCGGGTGCCGGCCGGGGCGGCCGACCGGCTTTCGGATGTGTCGGCGGGGTTGCGCTTCGCTGCGGCCGTAAATCCTGGTGCCGCCAGGTGTGTACGTCCTGTCTGCAGCTTGCTTTCCGGCAAGGGAACCATTCGAGTGCGGAGAGGCAACCGGGGTGCAACGGGAACGGGCTCATGTGGGTGTGCGTGGGGTCGATTCGTAGGGGGTCCGCGGGTATCGCGGTGGGCGGGTCCCGGCCGGTTTCCCCTCGGCGGTTCGGGCCCGCCCGGATGGATGGGCGACTCTTGCGGAGGCCGACGTGGGTACGGAACTGCACGCCGGGATCGACTTCGAGAAAGTGGTCGTCTCCCCGTACCCGCTGAAGGTCCGTAGTGGGGTCGCCTGCCGGGAGCGGGCCGGATCGCTCAATGTCTTCGTTCCCCGGGCGCCCAGCGGGCGCAGCCGGGAGGAGCGGGTCACCTTCGTCGCCCGCCTCGCGTTGCCGCTGCTGTTCGTTTCGGCGGTGCTCGCGGCGTCCGGATTCAGCTGGTGGCTCGCCGTCGGTGGTAGTGCCGCCCTCGTCGGAGCGGTCTGGCGGCGGCAGGCCAAGGCTGCTCAGGAGGCCGCGTTCGCGGTGCCCCGGGATGAGGAGTCACGGGTTCTCTGGTCGGTGCCGGAGCGGGCCGCGTTCGCGGGTGCTCTGGACGCGTCGCAGCGGGTTCGGCGGACCTGGCCGGCGCTCGACGGGATGATCGATTCGGGTCTCGCGGATCGATCGTTGACTCGTGCGCTCGGTGAGCTGGCCGAGGTTCTCGGGCGGCGGCAGGAGTTGCGGCGGCTGCGTGCGGAGTTGGCCGACGTCTGGGATGCCGACATTCCGGCCGACAGCCCGGCCCGGATCGCCGCCGAACTGCAGCGGGCCCGTGCCGACGAGGTCTGGCGGGAGGCCGGGGACGCCGCCAACCGGATTCTCGGCAGCATCGACGCGGCGGCCCGGGCCGGTGAGAGCTTCATCCGGGAGCGGCAGGTCGCCGCCACGGCCCGGCATGCCGAGCGGACGCTCGCCCGCGTCGCCGGGGTTCCGGCCACCGTGGAGAGCGGGCCCGACCTGGCCGGCCGCACCGAAGCGGTGATCGACGCCTACCGCGACCTGGCCCGCGCGTAACGAACGCGCGTAACGAATGCGCTTGACGAACGCGCGTAACAAACGCGCTTGACGAACGCGCGTAACAAACGCGCTTGACGAACGCGCGTGGCAAATGCGGGCGACAAGCGCGGCGGACGAAGGCGGGCGACAAACGCCGCGTAACACCGGGCACATGAGACCGGGACACACGAATCGGCGGCCGTGAAGATTCACTCACGCATTTCCCCCGGAGGGGTGATGTGATCGAGGGGCGCCGTGCGGCAACCTTGACTCATGACAGGTGTCCAAGGGTTCAGGCCGCCCGCCGGGACAACTGCCGGGGGACCAGGGCCGGCCCCACCGGCCGGCTCGATCCGGCGACCGTCGCGGCCAGGCGCTCCTGCACCTCGTCCGAGGACGGGAGCCGCCACTGGACGCGGCCCGGCGGGATCTCCCAGCGGACCGGGCCTTCGGGCAGGCGGCTCGGCGGCGCGGGGATCCATGAGCCGGCGCCGTGCCGGATCACGTCCAGGCGGTGTTCGAGTTCCGGCCGAAGTGGACTGCCGGGCCGTACCAGGAACATCCATCGCCCGTCGGCGGTCACCGCGACCGGCCCGGACGTCGGGCCGTGCGCGCCGAGCGACGCGGGCACCTCCAGCGCGTCGAAGGTGTTCCCCGTGGTGAGTAGGACGGTGTACGGGCGCCGTCGCCACCACGCCGCGATGCGGGCCGGATCGTCGCCGGTGGACGCCGCCCACGAGTCGAGGGCCGGGTGGCAACCGGTGATGTCGCAGTCGGGGCGGCCGCAGTCGAAACGATGACCGGTGAGGTACGCGCCGGGTGTCACCGACCAGCCGTGCGCCGCATACCGCAAAGCGGCCCGGCGCAGGAGGGCTCTGTCGAGGATTGACGGTGGGACGAACGGCTGACGGCTGGTCCACTGCATAGCTCGATACCCCCGGATTCGAGTGGCTAGGCCGTATCCCTACGACGACGGACGTCGTTGGGTCCGGCAGATCCACCCTTTGCAACTTGCATGAAAAACTACGAGCATCGGTGAGCAGGCGATCACACACGCTGTGCGATCTGCGCGCACGTGCGAGGTCCACACTGCGACTGACACCGGATGGCTCACCGGCGGAGGTACCGCCGGTTGAGTGGGGGAGGCACCGTGGACGAGCTGCCGATCGGCCGCCGCGTCGCCTATTGGCGGGGCCGACGCAAGATGTCCCAGCAGGTGTTCGCGGACCGGCTGGGCAAATCGAAGAGCTGGGTCGACAAGGTGGAGCGCGGGGTCCGCCGACTCGATAAATTCTCCGTTGTCTATGACATCGCCGACGTGCTCCAGGTCGACGTCCAGCTGCTGCTGGGTAAAGAGGTGGAGCGCAAACCGGAGACGCAGAACTGCATCGACCAGGTGGAGGTCGAGGAGATTCGGGCGGCTCTGGAGCGTTATGACCAGATGAGTGCGTTCTTCCAGGCGGTGCCACATTCGCCACCGCTCACCGAGATGCGCAAAGCGGTCAGCCACGCGTGGCTCACCTATCAGCACGCCAAGTACGGCGCGCTGGCGCGTGCACTGCCCAAGCTGCTCCGTGACGCCCAGGCGGCGGACAGCGCCCATGCCAACAGCGACGAGGCGCCCACCGCGGCGCACCTGCTCGGGCAGGTCTACCAGATCGCCTCGTCGGCACTTCGCAAGGTCGGCGAGCACGAGCTGTCCTGGCTCGCCGCGGACCGTTCGATCGCGGTCTCCCAGCGAGCCGGCGACCAGTTGCTGGCCGGGCTGGCCAGCTACCGGGTCGGCAGTGCGCTGCTCGCACTCGGCCGGGTCCGCCCGTCGCTGGAAGTGAACGTCAACATCGCCAACCGGCTGGCGCCGGGCCCGGACCGGCCTCGGCCGGATCAGCTCTCGGTCTACGGGATGCTGCTGCTCAACGGGGCCATGGCGGCGGCACGGATCGGCGACAGTGCGACCGTCCGGGACCTGCTCTGCGGTGCCGACCAGGCGTCGCTGGAGCTGGGTGGCGACTTCAACCACTACTGGACCAGCTTCGGACCGACGAACGTGCAGCTGCACCGCTGCGCGACGGCGGTCGAGCTCGGCGACGGGCGGCTGGCCGTGGAGACGCACGAGGGCATGGACAAGGCCGGCTTCCAGGCGATGCTGCCGGAACGCCGGGCGCACCACTACCTCGACATCGCACGTGGCTACACGCAGATCGGCGACGTCGAGAAGGCGGGCGAGATGCTGCTGGAGGGCGATCGCCTCGCCCCGTCCGAGATCCGGTGCCGGCCGCTCGCCCACGAGGTCCTTTCCGACGTGCTCCGGCGTACCCGGGGCACGCCGCCGGCTCCGATCGCGGAGCTGGCCGAACAGATGGGAGTCGGTGTATGAGGTGGGTCCGCGAGTGATGACGGGTAACCCCTCACCCGGTGTGCTGTACGTGCTGGTGTGCGGCTCACCGATGGCCCGCGACGTCGGGATCCTGGTCAGCCTCGCCCAGAGTGATGGCTGGGACGTCTGCGTGGTCACCACCCCGGACGGCCGCAAGTTCGTCGACGTGGCGGCCTTGCAGGCGCAGACCGGGCATCCGGTCCGTTCCGACTACAAGAGTCCCGGCGACCCGGACGTGCTGCCGGCGGCCGACGCGATGATCGTCGCGCCGGCCACCGTCAACACGGTCAACAAGTGGGCCGCCGGCATCACCGACACGCTGGTGCTCGG
The DNA here is from genome assembly GCF_033097365.1 of Actinoplanes sichuanensis. Lineage (NCBI taxonomy): Bacteria > Bacillati > Actinomycetota > Actinomycetes > Micromonosporales > Micromonosporaceae > Actinoplanes > Actinoplanes sichuanensis. The sequence continues at coordinate 8,033,999 of NZ_AP028461.1, read as the reverse complement.
GCTCCTCGTGGAGGGGTACGGCTACGGCGTCCCCACCGCGGTGGTGCCCTACACCAACAAGGTCATGGCCCTGCACCCGTCGCTGCACGAGAGTCTCGCGAAGCTGCGGGACTGGGGTGTGCACGTGCTCTACGGCGAGGACGTGTGCCGTCTCGGCGGTCCGGGGCAGACCGATCGATTCCGCGGCCAGTTCCCCTGGCGGCGGGCCCTGCAGGCGGTCAGCAACCCGATCGCGGCGGGCAGCCGAGTCGAGCCGGGGGCGCTTTCCTAGCGGTATAGGGTTGGCCCTCGTGACCGACTTGACCGTCCATGCCGTGGTGGATGCCCTTGATGCGCGTTTCCCGCGGAGCTGGGCGGAGTCGTGGGACCGGGTCGGACTGGTGCTCGGCGAGTTCGAGCACCCGGTCACCCGTGTCCTGTGCGTGGTCGACTGCGTCCCGGAGACCGTCGACCAGGCGATCGAGCTGGGCGCCGACCTGATCGTGGCGCACCACCCCCTGTTCCTGAAACCGGTGTCGTCGATCGCGCCCGACACGTTCAAGGGCGCCCTCGTGCACCGGCTGATCCGGGCCGGGGTGGCGCTCTACACCGCGCACACCAACGCCGACGTGGCCAACCCCGGGGTGTCCGACGCGCTGGCCGCCCGGCTCGGCCTGTCCGGGCTGCGCCCGCTGGTGCCGGCCGAGGGTGCGGCCGCCGGTGCGGGCCGCGGGACCGGTCGGATCGGGGAGCTGCCGGAGCCGCTGACGCTGGCCGCGCTCGCCCGTCTCACCGCGCAGCGTCTTCCCGTGACCGCGGCCGGCGTGCGCGCCGCGGGTGACCCGGATGCCCTGATTCGTACCGTTGCGGTCTGCGGTGGCGCCGGTGACTCGTTCCTGTCCGTCGCCGCCCGGTCGGGCGCCGACGCGTACCTCTGTGCTGATCTGCGGCATCACCCGGTGAGCGAGCATCTCGCCTCGGGTGGCCCCGCCCTGCTCGACGTCGCGCACTGGGCGAGCGAGCGTCCCTGGCTCGACGACGTGGCGGCCTGGCTGCGCGAGGTGTTCCCCGTCGAGGTCCTGGTGTCCGATCTGGACACCGACCCCTGGACCGTCCATGCGAATCATGATGATTTGGAGATCCGCCCGTGAAGGCCGCCCCGGAAGCCCAGCGCCGTCTGCTCGATCTGCAGGCCGTCGACACCACCCTCGCGCAGCTCGCGCACCGGCGTAAGTCGCTGCCCGAGCTGGCCGAGATCGACGCGGCCGCGCGGGAGATCTCCGCGCTCGAGGACGAACGGGTCCGTGCCCAGGTGGTCGTCGACGACCTGGAGCGGGACATCGCCCGGCTGGAGAAGGACATCGACCAGGTCCGGCAGCGCAAGGAGAAGGACCAGAAGCGTCTGGACGCGGGTGGTTCGCTGCGGGAGGTCGAGGGTCTGCAGCACGAGCTGGCCACGCTGAACCGGCGGCAGTCCGAGCTCGAGGACTCCGAGCTGGAGTTGATGGAGCAGAACGAGACGGCGGCGGCGACGTTGACCGAGGTGCAGGGCCGGCTCTCGGCCGCGGTCGGGCGGCGTACCGACGCCGAGCGCCGCCGCGACGAGGCGCTCGCCGAGATCGCCAAGGAGCTGGAGTTCAAGACCCAGGCCCGGGGCCCGCTCGCCGGTGACCTGCCGGACGACCTGGTCACGCTCTACGAGAAGATCCGCTCGGAGACCGGCATGGGCGCGGCGCTGTTCTACGCGGGTCGCTGCGGCGCCTGCCGGATCGAGCTGTACGGCGCCGACCTGAACCGGGTGAAGACGGCCCCGAAGGACGACGTGGTCCGCTGCGAGGAGTGTCGCCGGATCATGGTGCGTACCGCGGAGTCGGGCCTGTGACCCTGCGCGTGGTCATCGAGGCGGACGGCGGGTCGCGGGGCAACCCCGGCCCGGCCGGTTACGGTGCCGTGGTCCGGGACGCCGACTCCGGCGAGGTCCTGGCCGAGCGGTTCGACTCGCTCGGGGTGGCCACCAACAACGTGGCCGAGTATTCCGGTCTGATCGCGGGCCTGCGGGCGGCGGCCGAGCTGAACGCCGAGCGGGTCGCCGTGAAGATGGACTCGAAGCTGGTCATCGAGCAGATGTCCGGCCGCTGGCAGATCAAGAACGCGGGTCTGCGCCCGCTCGCCGCCGAGGCGGCCGCCCTGGTCGGCAAGTTCGCCGGGGTGACGTTCGAGTGGATCCCGCGGGAGCGCAACAAGGCCGCCGACGCGCTGGCGAACCGGGCGATGGACGGTGTCACCGAGACATCGGCCCGGTCAGCTGCCGAGACGCCCGCGGAGAAGCCGAAGTCGTGGGCGCCGCCCGCGTCGCTGACCGACGCCACCCGGATCATCCTGGTCCGGCACGGCGAGACGCCGCTGACCTCGCAGGGGCGTTACTCCGGGCGGGGCGACGTGCCGCTGACCGACGAGGGCGAGGCGCAGGCGATGGCCGCGGCGGGCCGGGTGGCCGGCATCTCCCGCGACATCGCGGCGGTCCTCTCCTCACCCCTTTCCCGGTGTACGAGGACCGCGCAGCTGATCGCCGATGAGGCGGGCGGACTGCCGGTGACCATCATGGACGACCTGATCGAGTGTGACTTCGGCCAGTGGGAGGCCAAGACCTTCGCCGAGGTGCAGGAACGGTGGCCGGACGAGATGGCCGCGTGGCTGGCGTCGACGAGTGTCGCCCCGCCGGGCGGAGAGTCGTTCCAGGCGGTGGCGAAACGAGTGCGGGGGGCTCTGGCGACCGTGCTCAGCGCGTACCCCGGCAAGGTCGTGGTCCTCGTCTCTCATGTGTCGCCGATCAAGCTGATCCTGCGTGACGCGCTGGCGGCCGGTGACGCCTTCCTGCACCGGCTCTTCCTGGACGCGGCGGGTGTGTCGACGATGGACGTGTGGCCGGATGGGAACATCGCGGTCAGATCGGTCAACGAGACGGCCCACCTCCGATAACCAGATATTGACCCTCGCAGGGCGGACGTTTAGCTTCCTCGATTAGGAAACTTTCTTCAACGTTTCGCCCTGGAGGGCTCATGCGCGGTTTCACCCGCCGCCTCGTCGCCGCGGCGGCCGCCGCCACCTGTGTCGTGGCGGCCGCACCGGCTCCCGCACAGGCACACGGGAACGACGGATACAAAAAGGTCGCCTACTTCACCCAGTGGGGCATCTACGGTCGCGACTTCCAGCTCGCCGACGTGCAGAACTCCGGCGCGGCGGCCCGGCTGACCCACCTCAACTACGCCTTCGGCCCGGTCACCGCCGACGGCGTGTGCGCCTCGGCCGACCCATGGGCCGACTGGCAGACGCCGTTCTCCGCGGAGAACAGTGTGGACGGTGTGGCCGACGTCGCGGGTCAGCCGATCTCCGGCAACCTGAACCAGATCGCCGAGCTCAAGAAGAAGAACCCCAAGCTCAAGGCGCTGATCTCGCTCGGTGGCTGGACCGGCTCGGCGTACTTCTCGGACGCCGTGCTCACCGACGCGTCCCGGAAGAAGTTGGTCAGCTCCTGCATCGACCTGTGGATCAAGGGCAACCTGACCGGCCTGCCCGAGGGCATCGCCGCCGGCATCCTCGACGGCATCGACCTCGACTGGGAGTGGCCCGGCTCGTCCGGCAACGACGGCAACGTCATCCGGCCCGAGGACAAGCAGAACTTCACCCTGCTGACTGCCGAGTTCCGTAAGCAGCTCGACCAGCTGGGTAGGAAGACCAAGAAGAAGTACCTGCTGACCGCGTTCCTCCCGGCCGCGCCGGCGAAGATCGAGGCGGGCTTCGAGGTCAAGAAGATCTTCAAATACCTCGACTTCGGTACGGTGCAGGGCTACGACTTCCACGGCAGTTGGGAGCTGCGGGCCAACCAGCAGTCGGCGCTGCGCGTGCCGGCCGGTGCGCCCGACAATCCGGACTTCTCGGTGGACAGCACGATCAACGCCTGGATCGCGGGCGGGGCGCCGCGCAACGAACTGGTCCTCGGCGTGCCCTACTACGGGCAGGGCTGGACCGGCGTCACCGGCGGTCGCAACGGCCTCTTCGGACCGGCCACCGGCCCGGCGCCCGGCGTCTTCGCCGCGGGCTCGGAGGACTTCAAGACCCTGCAGAAGCTGACGAAGCAGGGCTTCCAGGTGCACCGGGACATCCGCAACGGTCACGCGTGGCTCTACGACGGCAACACCTTCTGGACGTACGACGACCCGGCCGTCGTCTTCCAGAAGTCGCTCTACATCCGGGCCAAGGGTCTCGGTGGCGCGATGATGTGGTCGCTCGACGGTGACGACGAGAACGCGTCGCTCACCAAGGCCATCTCCGCCGGTCTGCGGTAACGGTTCTCATCGATGCGGCGGTGTGCCCATTCGGCGCACCGCCGCACCCGTTCGGCGCACAGGGGATCGCTCGTTCATCCGATGTCTCGTTAGCGTGACGTGAACCACACGCAATGTGGACGGAGGGGTGACTCATGACTGAGCCCGAACGTCGGAGAACCGATAGAAGTCCCTGGAACTGGCTGCTCCTGGTGCCGATCGTGGTGCCGCTGCTGACCTTCCTCTACAACCACGACGAGCCGCGGATCGCCGGCTTCCCGCTCTTCTACTGGCTGCAGTTCGCCTTCATCCTGCTCGGCGTCGGCACCACGACGCTCGTCTACCAGATGACCAAGAGGCGGCGGTCATGAGTGAGCATTTGACCGAGATCATCGTCTTCACCGCCCTGTTCCTGCTGGTCAGCGGGATGGGCTTCGTCGCCTCCCGGTGGCGGGCGCCGAAGGACATGGCCCATCTCGACGAATGGGGACTGGGCGGACGCAGCTTCGGCGGCTGGATCACCTGGTTCCTGGTCGGTGGGGATCTGTACACCGCGTACACCTTCGTCGCCGTGCCCGCCCTGATCTTCGGCGCCGGCGCGGCCGGGTTCTTCGCGGTGCCCTACACGGTGATCATCTACCCGCTGTTCTTCCTGATCCTGATCCGGCTCTGGTCGGTGTCGCACCGGCACGGGTTCGTCACCCCGGCCGACTTCGTACGCACCAGGTTCGATTCACCGACCCTCGCGCTCGTCATCGCGATCACCGGGATCGTGGCCACCATGCCGTACATCGCCCTGCAGTTGATCGGCATCGAAGCCGTTCTGAAGACCATGGGCGTCACCGGGGAGAGCACGCTCGCGAGACATCTGCCGATCATCGTGGCGTTCGCGATCCTGGCCGCCTACACCTACCAGTCCGGGCTGCGGGCGCCCGCGCTGATCGCCTTCGTCAAGGACACCCTGATCTACATCGTGATCCTGGTGGCGATCATCTACCTGCCCTACAAGCTCGGTGGCTGGAACGCCATCTTCGACGCCGCCGACGCCAAGTTCCAGGCGTCCCCGGCACCGAACGACGGCATCACCCTCAACGCCAACAACCAGGTCCAGTACTTCACCCTGGCCCTCGGCTCGGCGCTCGCGCTGTTCCTCTACCCGCACAGCATCACCGGGGTGCTGGCCAGCAAGAACCGGGACGTGATCAAGCGCAACATGTCCGCGCTCCCGGCGTACAGCCTGCTGCTCGGCCTGATCGCGCTGCTCGGCTACATGGCCATCGCGTCCGGGGTCAAACCGCTGCCCGGCGCCAAACCCGGCACCGTCGACAGCAACACGGTCGTGCCGGTCCTCTTCGACCAGCAGTTCCCGGCCTGGTTCACCGGCGTCGCCTTCGCCGCCATCGGCATCGGCGCCCTGGTCCCGGCCGCGATCATGTCGATCGCCGCGGCCAACCTGTTCACCCGCAACATCTACAAGGAGTACCTGCGCAAGGACGCCACCCACGCGCAGGAGGCCAATGTCGCCAAGATCACTTCGTTGGTGGTGAAGATCGGCGCCGTCGCCTGCATCGTCTTCCTCGACCCGCAGTTCTCCATCGACCTCCAGCTGATCGGCGGCGTGATCATCCTGCAGACGGCGCCGGCCGTGGTGATCGGGCTCTACACCAGGTGGCTGCACCGGGGTGCGCTGATCGCCGGATGGGCGGCCGGCATGGCCCTCGGTTTCTGGATGCTGTGGCAGATCCCGAATGCCGCAACCGGTCGCAAGCACTTCGGTGGATCGGCCTTCCCGCTGTCCGAATTCGGTCTCGACAGCACGAAGACGATCTACGTGGGGTTCGTCGCGGTGATCGTCAACGCGCTCGTCGCGGTGATCGTCACGCTGGCGCTGCGGGCCGCCAAGACCCCGGAAGGCGTCGACGGGACCGAGGCCGACGACTACTTCGCCGATGAGGGCGACGAGCGGATCTCGCAGCAGCGCACCACGCCGGTCGACAACGTCTCGTCCACCTGACGGTCAGGTTCGCCGTATCTCCCGCCTCAGCGGGAGATACGGCACCGGCAGATCAGCGCGATAGACCAGGTCGGCCGGCTTCGCGACGCCCGCACGCAAGGCGATGACCAGGCTTCCGGCGATCTTGCGGTACGTGTCACCGGCCGCCGGCCAGTCGATCGTCTCCGTCTCGTCCCGCACGCGTACCGTCAGGCTGTCCTCGGTCTGCGAAAGCTCGGCGAGCACCCCCGCATCCTCTGCCGCAGGTGTTCCCGAATCTTCTCGCGCATCTCTTTGGGCGTCTGCTCGTGTGGCTCTTTGCGTGTCTTCGCGCGTGTCTTTTCGGGCGTCTGCTCGTGTGGCTCTTTGTGTGTCTTCGCGCGTGTCTTTTCGGGCGCTCGCCAGCAGTCGCACGCTCGCGCCCGCCGGCAGTGACGCCGCGGCCGCCGCGAGGCCCAGCTCCAGCGCCGGCCAATCCACAGCCCCGTCCACAGGCGGGACCGGCGGATGGGGGACGCGGCGCGGAGCGGGCCGCAGCCACAGGTCGAGCACTCCCGGCCGGTCGACGATCTCCAGCACTCCGGCCGCGACCCGCCAGCCGACGCTCGGATCCGGCCCCGGACACCGCATCACCGGTGGCCCCAACTGCACGCTCACCTCGGCGATCGCGGCCACGAACCCGTCCCGGCGGGCCGGCACGCGAATGGTGTCCCGCTCGCGCGAATCGCCGATCCTCTCGGGCGGGTTTCCGTCCGGCTCGGGCGGTTTGCCGTCCCGCTCGCGCAGATCGGCGTCCCATTCGCGCAGATTCAGGAAGACGGCGGTCACCTCGGCGCCGAACAGGAACGCGCCCGCCCGTCCCGGGACGGCGTCGAACGTGCAGCTCACGGTGCCTTCGGAGGGTATCCGGTAGATCCAGCCCGCGGCGGTCACGAGCCCTTCGAGCTCATCGGCCGTCCAGGCCCAGCCGATCCCGGCGACCGCAGCCACGGTACGAGCCAGCGCGTACACCGCGACCCCCGTTCACCCTAGTCCGGCGGTCATTCTTGCTCACAAAAGTCACAACGCCGGGGTCTTGCGCGTACGGAGATCCGCGAGGGTTAGGGCATACGCGAGACGAATTTAGGTATTAGTCCGACTCGCCACAGATGAGGCTGATGCTCCGGTAGCGTCGGGTCTGGCGCCGCCCGGGCGTGACCCGCCTTGCGATCCGCTTCCGGGTTCGCCTGGCGATCCGCCTGTGACCCGCTTCCGGTTCGCTTTGCGACCCGCCTGTGACCCGCTTCCGGTTCGCTTTGCGACCGGCCTCGTGACCCTTCCGGGTTCGCTTTGCGACCCGCTTCGTGACCCGCTTCCGGGTTCGCTCTGCGACCCGCTTCGTGACCCGCTTCCGGGTTCGCTCTGCGACCCGCCTCGTGACCCCGTGGAGGAGCTCAGCGTGGCCACCCAGACCACCCTGACGCAGCAGTTCGCCACCGAGTACGCCAAGGGCGCCGTGCCCGGCATGCTCCGCGCCATCCGGACCATCAAACGTGCCAACAACCTGATCCTGATCGGCGCGCTGGCCGCCAGCTACCTGCACCAGGCCCACTACCTGGCCACGCTGGGTGCCGGAATGTTCGCCTGGATCGTCCCCGCGGTCTTCGACCTGGCGATGCTCTCCATGCTGACCATCGCACACACCGCGGGCATGGCCGCCGACGCCAAACGCGCCGCGATGAAGATCCTCGCGGTCGTCGTGGTCATCTCGGCCGCGGTGAACTTCGCCGCCCCCGGCCCACTCGGCCTCCGGATGATCTTCGCCCTGGTGGTGGGCCTGGTGGCCGGTGTCGAATGGGTAGCCGCCAAGATCCGCCCCGACTTCGCCGCCATCGAGGCCCGCGAGGTGGCCGTGATCACCGAGGTCAATCCGAACCGCAAACTCGACCCCGAGGTCGCCAAGGCCCGCGCCGCGAAGGCCGCCGCCACCCGCCGCGCCAAGCAGGAGGCCGCCTCCGCCGCCGCCAAGGCAGCCGAGGAGGCAGCCCGCGCCCGAGCCGCCCGAGCAGCCGAACGAGCCAAGGCCCGAGCCGACCGGGAGGCCCTGGACCAGGCTGAACTGGACCGCTTCCTCAGGGGCGGCCGAGCCGGACTGGAGGAGCCGGTGGGCGCGCACCGAGCGGTCTGACCAGCGGCCGAACGAGCGGCCTGACCAGCGGCCGAAAAGCACAGGGCGGCGGACGAGCCGGCCTGTACGCCGGATTCTGTGGCCGGAGACCGTGGTCTCCGGTGGCGGCCATCCATCTAGGCCTGCCGTTGCCGGCAGGCTCGAGCAGCCTACCCGCAGGCTCGGGCGAGCAGCCCTCGAACGCCTGCGCCGGCCTTCGCCTCGCGGCTCGGGCCTTGCTTGGCCTTGCTCCGGGTGGGGTTTACCGAGCCACCCCGGTCACCCGGGGTGCTGGTGAGCTCTTACCTCACCGTTTCACCCTTACCGGCGTCGTACGTGGTACGCCGCCGGCGGTCTGTTTTCTGTGGCACTTTCCCGCGGGTCGCCCCGGGTTGCCGTTAACAACCACCCTGCTCTGCGGAGTCCGGACGTTCCTCGGCGGCACCCAGAGGATGCCGACGCGGCCGCCCAGCCGACTCGTCCGTCGCGTCGCAATCTTACGTGCCGCCCGATCCGCCTCTCGTGCCGCCCGATCCGCTCTCGCCGCCCGCCTCGGCGCGGTGCCGGGTCCGGCTGGTCGTGGGAGCTGTGTCCGCGCCCGTTCGGCAACTCTGGTGACCGGCCGAAGGGGTGAAGATCACCGGGCCGGTGGGTCGGGATGGCCGTAGGGTCGGCTGCACCATGGATGTCACGGAGATCTTGCTGCTGGTGGTGGCCGGGATCGCGGCCGGGGCGATGAACGCGATCGCCGGTGGCGGGTCGCTGATCACGTTCCCCAGCCTGATCGCTATCGGACTGCCGTCGGTCGACGCGAACGTCACCAATTCGGTCTCGGTGTTCCCGGGATATGTGTCGAGTGTCGCCGGGAGCCGGGCCGATCTCGCCGGGCAACGGCAGCGGGTGCGGGCGACGGTTCCGGCGGCGGTGGCCGGTTCGGCGGTGGGCTGTGCGCTGCTGTTGCTCACGCCGGCTCGGGCGTTCGAGGTGATCGTGCCGTTCCTGGTGCTGGGGGCGGCGGCGACGCTGGCGTTCCAGGAGCGGCTACGGGCGCTGGTCGGGCATCCGCGGAGCATGTCGCCGCGCCGGGCCGCGGTGACGTTGCGGTGTGTGGTGTTCGCCGGGGCGATCTACGGCGGCTATTTCGGGGCGGCGCTCGGGGTCATGTACGTGGCCGCCCTCGCGCTGATCATCGACGAGCCGCTGAAGCGGATCAACGCGCTCAAGAACGTCCTGTCGGCCACGGTCGGCCTGGTGACGCTGCTGGTCTTCGCGGCGTTCGCGCGGGTCGACTGGGCTGCCGCGGCGACGCTCGCTCCGGCCACGATCATCGGAGGGTACGTCGGAGCGCGTCTTGCCCGGCGCCTGTCCCAGCGGGTCCTCAAGTATGTGATCGTCACCTTCGGCACCACGATCGGCCTTCTGCTCTTCTACCGAGCCGCCCTCCCCTGACCCGACCCGCCTCGACCGGCGGCGAGTTTCGGCCCGTGGTTACGCGCGCGGGTTGGGTGTGCGTCGGGTGGGTGTGGCGCGTTTCGGACTGTAGGTCACCGTGTGGGTTGGGGTCTGGCGTGATCCCGGCCGTGGGTCGTCGCGCGAGTGGGAGCCGCCGGGTCCGGGAGCGGCCGTGCCGGGCCGCCACCGGACCCGGCGGCCGGGCCGGTCGCCAGCCGGTCCCGGGGAGAGTGGTCTTCGGGGGAACCCGGTGTCGATGGCGCTTACCGGGTGCGGGTCATGGTCCTGATCGGACTGCGGATGATCGTCGGGTGTGGGCTGCCGGGACGCAGCCGGTCGGACGAGCGGGTGCTTACGGCGTACCGCTGCGGGGGTCTGCTCGGAAGGCCGACCGCTTACCACCGGGAACCGGCGGGCAAACCTCTCGTCCGGAGTTTTTCCCGGCGGAGCCCGCCGGCGACGGCCAGGACGAGTTCGAGGGCGTCCTCCTCGTCGAGGCCGTGGAGGCTGCGGCAGGGGATGGCGCGCAGGGCGCGTGGCGCCTCGGTGGCGTCGAGGCGCAGGGCGACGAGACGGCCGACGAGTGTGGACGCCGCGGCGAGGAGGGCCCAGTCGCCGGGCGTGCCGCGATGCTCGGCCGAGAGCAGCACCAGAACCGGCCCGGTGCTGCTGAAACGTCCCTCGGTAAGTCGGACGGCGAAGGCCCGGTCGGCGGGGTCGAGGCGCACCTCGTGGCCGGCCGCGCGGAGCGAGACGGAGATCCATTGTGCCCAGGGTTCGTCGGCCGGCGAGTGGGAGACGAGTACGGGCACGTTCCCAGCATGCCGGACCGGGCTCCACAGTGCTCGATGGGGTTTGCGTAGTCCATCGATGGCGTGGTGTGAGAATGTCGTCCGTTGACGTGCAACTTGCACAACTCATAGTGTCGGTGTCGTGACTGCGGGTGGACCCTTGTGGGAACGGGGGAGGCCAAGTCACGGGGGAATGCTGCCAAAGCATCACAAATCGAGGAGCGCTCGATGACTGTCACGATCGGGATCAATGGACTTGGTCGGATCGGCCGAAGTTTGACCCGGATCGTGGCCTCCGTGCCGAACCCGGGTGTGGAGATCGCCGCGGTCAACGACATCGCGTCGACGGAGAAGCTGGCCTACGGCCTCCGACGCGACAGCATCCGGGGGTCGTTCCCCGGCACGGTCACCGCACGCGGTGACTATCTGGTGGTGAACGACCACGCCATCCGGGTGTTCCATCACGAACGGCCGGAACGTATTCCCTGGGCCGACCACGGGGTCGACGTGGTCATCGAGGCCACCGGCCGGTTCCGGGCCGGGACCACCGCCCGCAACCACATCACCCACGGTGGGGCCCGCAAGGTGGTGATCAGTGCCTCCGCCGACGACCCGGACGCGTTCCTGGTCTTCGGGGCCAACCACCAGAGTTACGACCCGGTCGGCCACGACGTCGTCTCGCCCGCCTCCTGCGGGGTGAACGCGTTGACCGTGATGGCCAAGGTGCTGCTCGACAGGTTCGGGCTGAGCGCGGTCAACACCTCGGTCATCCTGGCCAGTCAGGGCTGGCAGCGGGTCCAGGACTCGGCGGTCGGCAACTCCCGGGACGATCCGCGCCTCGGTCGGGCCGGCGGGGACAGCATCATCCCGCACAACTACGTGGTCGGTGACCTGGTACGGGTGGCGCTGCCGGAGATCGGCGAGATGCGCTACAGCTACTACTGCGTACCCACCCCGGTCGGTTCGCTCGCGGAACTGTCCGGGCAGGCCGGGCGCCCGGTGACCGCCGAGGAGGTGAATCGGGCGATGGCCGAGGCCGCCGCCGGCCCGCTGCGCGGCATCCTCGCCTACGACCCGGACCCGACCGTCTCCATCGACGTCAAGAACAACTCGGCGTCGTGCCTGTTCGACCCGTCCGGCACGCAGACCACCGCGGACGGCGGGGTGAAGGTGCGCGGCTGGTTCGACAACGAGTGGGGCTTCTCCAACCGATTACTGGACCTGGCGCGCCTGGTCGGCGAACGTTTACCGGTCGGCTCCAGCCGGGTCTCCTGGAGCGTCGCCTAGGCTGGCGACGTGGTGGACCTGGCAGACGTGCGGGCGGCGGCGAAGCGTATCGACGGGCGGATCCGGCGTACTCCGGTGCTCGCCGCCGGGCCGGATCTGTGGTTCAAGCTGGAGTTCCTGCAGCATGCGGGCTCGTTCAAGACCCGCGGCATGATGAACCGGATCCTCGCCGGGCCGGTGTCCGAGGCGGGCGTGATCGCCGCCTCCGGGGGGAACGCCGGACTGGCCGCCGCCTACGCGGCCCGCGAGCTGGGCTACCCGGCCGAGGTGTACGTGCCGGTCACGGCGCCCGCGGTCAAGGTGGCGAAGCTCGGTAAGCTCGGTGCGCGGGTGGTGCAGGAGGGTCGGGAGTACGCGGAGGCGTACGCCGCCGCCGTGGTCCGGGCGGCGGAGACCGGGGCGCTGTTCTGTCACGCCTATGACGACCCGGAGATGGTGGCGGGGAACGGGACCGTCGGGCTGGAGCTGCTGTCCCAGCTGCCGGGCGGGTTCGACACCGTCCTGGTGGCGGTCGGCGGCGGCGGCCTGCTGGGCGGCGTGCTAGCCGGACTTTCCGAAAATGTCCGGATAGTGGGCGTTGAGCCGCCGGGCTGTCGCGCCCTGCACGCCGCCTTGGAGGCCGGCGAGCCGGTCGATGTCCCGGTTTCCGGTATCGCGGCGGATTCGCTCGGTGCCCGACGAATTGGAAATGTCGGATTTGGCCTGGCGGTTGCCTCCGGGATCGACTCCGTCCTCGTCGACGACTCCGCGATCATCGAGGCCCGCCGCCGGCTGTGGGACGAATACCGGATCGTCGTCGAGCACGGCACCGCCGCCGCCTACGCCGCCCTGCTCGGCGGCGCATATCGCCCCGCGCCGGGGGAGCGGGTGGTCGTTCTGCTCTGCGGTGCCAACACCGATCCGGCCACTCTGGCTTGAGCGTGCGTATTCCGGCAAATCGGGATGTGATCGGCGACCCATCGGCAACCGTGGCCACCTCATGAACCGCCGCGTACGGTCGATCCGTACTTGAAGTATCAAGTGCACAGGGAGAGGGCATGCCGGTTCGTACTCGCGTCACCGTTCCGCTCGAGTTCCCCGATGGGTACCGCACCACCGCGGAGGTCGTCACCTTCACCGGTCTGTCCGACGGTAAGGAACACCTCGCGCTGGCCCTCGGGGATGTCGTGAAGGCCGAGGCCCCACTGGTCCGATTGCACTCCGAGTGCATGACCGGTGACGTCTTCGGCTCACAGCGCTGCGACTGTGGTCCGCAGTTGCGCGAGGCCGTCGAGCGGATCACCGAGACCGGGGGCTATCTGCTCTACCTGCGCCAGGAGGGTCGGGGCATCGGGCTGTACGCGAAGCTCGACGCCTACGCGCTGCAGGACCTCGGCATGGACACCTACGAGGCCAACCGTGCTCTGGGCCACGCCGACGACGAGCGCGACTACACCGCCGCCGCCCAGATGCTGGAGTCGCTCGGCGTCGAGTCGGTCGACCTGCTCACCAACAACCCGGACAAGTCCCGGCAGTTGCGCGAGCTCGGCGTGGATGTGCGCGCGGTCCGGCCGACCGAGGTGCACGCCTCCCCGGCGAACGTCCGCTACCTGCAGGCGAAGGTCGCCCACACCCAGCACACGATCGACCTGGCTCCGGCGTCCTGAGGGTTCGTCCTGAGTTTCTCTTCGGTTGCGCCTCAGATTCCCTGAGGCGCGCCGAACGAGAAGGCGTGGGTATCGAGGGAGTGAATTCACGCATCGCGGACATCCAGAGCCGGATCCTCGCGCTGCAGGGGCAGCAGGCCACGACCATGGCGGGCCGCGCCCGGACGGAGACACCCGCCCAGGCCAGTTTCGCCAGCCATCTGCAGAGCGCTGTCGCATCCACTGGGGCTTCGGACAAAGCCTACAAACTCAACAGTAAAGGTATCCCGGAGGATCTTGCCGCGTACGGGAACGGCAAGATCCCCCCGGAGGCGCTCGGCCGAGTCGGCACCACCAACCACAAGCTGTGGGCGCCGGCCGCCGAAAAGCTGAACCGGATGATCGAGGACGCTCGGAGTCAAGGCGTCAAGATCGGCATCACCGACTCGTACCGGCCGTACGCCGAACAGGTCGACCTGGCCCGACGCAAGGGCCTCTACTCGCAGGGTGGTCTGGCGGCCAAGCCCGGCACCAGCGAACACGGCTGGGGCATGGCCACCGACCTGGACCTCAACTCCGAGGCGCTCTCCTGGATGCGGAAGAACGCCAAGAACTACGGATTCGTGGAGAACGTGCCCCGGGAGTCCTGGCACTGGGCCTTCCGGCCACCGTCCTGACCTAGATTCCGGCCATCGTCCTGATCTAGACCCGACAGAGGATCTCTCCGTGCGGGATGATCAGCCAGCCGTCGGGGTCGTCGGCCCACCGGCGCCAGCCGGCCGAGATCCGTCGCAGATCGGTTTCGGTCGCCGCGCCGGTGCGCACCGCGGAGGCGGCCATCTCCGAGTCGAGCACGCGCTCCTCCCACATCCCGCCCCACCACTCCCGGTCCTCCGGGTTGGCGAAGCACCACACGCTCGCCGTCGCGGTGACGTCGGTGAACCCCGCCGCCCGCGCCCACGACAGCAGCCGTCGGCCGGCGTCGGGCTCGCCGCCGTTACCCCGGGCCACCCGCTGGTAGAGATCCAGCCACTCGTCCAGCTCGGGCAGCATCGGGAACCAGGTGAACGCCGCATAGTCGCTGTCTCGTACCGCGACCAGCCCGCCCGGCTTCGTCACCCGGCGCATCTCGCGCAGGGCCGCCACCGGATCGGCCACGTGTTGCAGCACCTGGTGGGCGTGCACCACGTCGAACGTGTCGTCCGGGAAATCGAGCGCGTGCACGTCGCCGACCGCGAAGTCGACGCCGGTCAGGCCGCGCCGGGTGATCTCGGCCCGGGCCAGGTCGAGGGCCTCCGCGGTCTGTTCCAGAGCCGTCACTCGACCGGGTGCGACCAGTCCGGCCAGCTCGGCCGTGATCGTGCCGGGGCCGCATCCGACGTCCAACAGGGAAAATCCGGAGGAAAGATGCGGCAGCAGGTATGCCGCCGAATTCTCTGCGGTGCGCCACCGGTGTGAGCGCAAGACCGACTCGTGGTGTCCATGGGTGTAGGTCGCCATGGCACTGACGCTAGGCCCTGATTCCTCGAATGTGGGACAACCTTCTCACCATATGGACAAGTCGATTTTAAGATCACCAGTTCAGGCCGTACTTTGGTGCCCATGAGGATCGGTATCGTCGGTGCGACGGGACAGGTGGGCGGCGTCATGCGCCGGATCCTGGCCGAGCGCCGGTTTCCTGTGACCCAGCTCCGGCTCTTCGCCTCCGCGCGCAGCGCGGGCCGCACGATTCAGTGGGGCGACGGCGAGGTGACCGTCGAGGACACCGCCACGGCCGACTACTCCGGCCTCGACATCGTGCTCTTCTCGGCCGGCAAGGGCGGCTCGAAGGAGTTCGCACCGCGCTTCGCCGAGGCCGGCGCGGTCATCGTCGACAACTCGTCGGCGTACCGGATGGACCCCGAGGTCCCGCTCGTCGTCGCCGAGGTCAACCCGGCCGCGGCCCGGGTGCGGCCGAAGGGCATCATCGCCAACCCGAACTGCACGACCATGGCCGCGATGCCGGTGCTGCGCCCGCTGCACGAGGAGGCCGGCCTGGTCTCCTTCATCGCCACCACCTACCAGGCGGTCGGCGGAGCCGGTCTGGCCGGTGTGGCCGAGCTCGACGAGCAGATCAAGAAGGTCGCCGACCGCGCCACCGAGCTCACCCACGACGGCTCGGCGGTCGAGTTCCCCGAGTCGAAGGTCTTCCCCAAGCCGATCGCGTTCAACGTGATCCCGCAGGCCGGCTCGTTCGTCGACGACGGCAGCAACGAGACCGACGAGGAGCAGAAGCTCCGCAACGAGAGCCGCAAGATCCTCGACCTGCCCGAGTTGCTGGTCTCCGGCACCTGCGTCCGGGTGCCGGTCTTCACCGGCCACTCGATCCAGGTCAACGCGCGTTTCAGTCGCCCGGTCAGCCCCGAGCGGGCCCGCGAGATCCTCGCCTCCGCGCCCGGTGTCGAGCTCTCCGACGTGCCCACTCCGCTCCAGGCGGCCGGCCGCGACCCGTCCTACGTGGGCCGTTTCCGGGTCGACCCCACCGCCGAGAACGGTCTGTCGTTCTTCATCTCCAACGACAACCTCCGCAAGGGCGCGGCCCTCAACGCGGTCCAGATCGCCGAACTGGTCGCCGCCGAACTCGGCTGACCCCCGGCATTCCCGAAATGCCGCCCGGCTGCCAACGTCCGGGCGGCATTTTTCTTCGGCGGTACGGCCACCCGTACCCGAACGCAGCTGTCCCGTTCCCTGGCTCCGCCGCGACATGGTCCGGCCGTCCGGCCTTCAAGGCGACTCACGGGCGTATGCGTCCGTCCGGGAAAGTCATCCCCGCCTTTGTCGTCCCGTGTGGTTTCCGGCGGCGCATCGTGGGGATATCCGCCTGGGTGGCCGGTTCCGGCGGCCCACCTGTGCCCGATATGTCCGCTGTTGGCGGTTTCGGAGCTCTTTTGTTCAGCTTAACAATGGGAATTTGCGACTTTTTGCCCGAATCGGTAGCGCTTGGCCGATTTTAGCGGCACAGTGATGGAATGAACGACAGTGGGCTGGGCGGAGCGGGCTACTTCTGGTGCCTCCGCGACCAACGGGTGGAGAGCGGCGACGACGTGTGCCCCGCTCAATACCGGCTCGGTCCCTATGCCACGGCTGACGAAGCGACGCGGGCACTCGAAACCGTCGAGAAGCGCAATGCCGAGTGGGATGCCGAGGACGCCCGCTGGACAGGGGAAGCCAGCTGACGTAATCCGCCGCTCCGGTCACCCCGAGCCGGAGCCGCGAGTCTCCCGGCGCAGACATGCCCGCAATGAACTTCTGCCACCCCTGGCGCCGCGCTGAGCCCGTCGGGCTCCGGCGAACCGGCCAGCCACGGTGGAGAAAGCTCAGTCATTCGCAAGGAGGAACACCTCGATGCCCGCTGCCAAAAAGGCCCCGACCAGGCCCGCTGCCTCCGGCACGGGCCACCGACCCAAATCCACACCATCCGGTACGGGCACCCGCTCCACCGCCGCCCCGAAGCCCCGCCCGGCAGCGGCCACACCCCGCCCCGCCGCGACACCCACTCGTCCGGCTGCGTCTCCCGCTCGCTCGGCCGCGTCTCCCGCTCGTCCGGCTGCGTCTCCCGCTCGCTCGGCTGCGTCTCCCGCTCGTTCGGCTGCGTCTCCCGCTCGTTCGGCTGCGTCTCCCGCTCGTCCGGCGGCTTCCGCTCGTCCGGCGGCTTCCGCTCGTTCTGCTGTGACGGCCCCTCGTGCGGCCGTGCCGGGCTCGCGCTCGGCCGCGGCTGCTTCGGCCGGTAAGGGAACTGCCTCCTCCCGTTCGGGGGCGGCGGTCTCAGCGGTCAAGGGTGCCGCGGCGCGTTCGGGTGCCGTCGTCTCTCGCCCGGCATCGGCGACCAGTGCGGTGAAGAGGACTGCAGGCACGGGCGCCAACACGGCGACCGCGAAGAATGCCTCGACCAGGAGCGCCACGGCGCGGACGGCGCCGACGGCCAAGGGCCCCGCGAACGACCGTGGCGCGGTCGGCAAACAGACCGCGAAGCAGACCCTCGCCAGGAAGCCCTCGAATCAGTCGCCGACCAGGCAGTCCCAGGCGAAACCGCCCGCGCTCAAAACGGCCTCCGCCAAGCAGCCCGCGGCCAAGGCGGTGTCCGGCAAACCGAATCCCGTGAAGCAGTCCGCGAACAAGTCGGTCGCGGGCCGACAAAACGGGAATTCGGCTGCAAAGCAGATCGTCGGCAAACAGTCGGCACGGCCTGCCGGCCCGGTTGTTTCGGCGGATGCCCGGAAGTCTCCGGTCACGCCGATGCCCAAAACGGTCCCGCCCGCCAAAAAATCGACGTCTCGTGGAACAGCCACTGCCGCGGGCCGAAAGGCGCCGACTACCGAAGCCGCCATCGTCAAACCGCGCGGCTCAGGCTCGTCGCGGAACGCGGAGAAGATCGCTCCACTGCCCCGAACCGCCGTGCGGGGGGCTGCGAAAACTGCTGCGGCACCTCCGACCCGGGCGACTGCGAAGACCGCTACCGCGCCGTCGGCTCGGGCGGCCGCGAAGACCACTACGGCGCCGTCGGCGCGGGTGGCCGCGAAGACCACTACCTCCTCGTCGACTCGGGTGGCGGCGAAGGTCGCTGTTACGCCGTCGGCTCGGGCGGCTGTGAAGACCGTGAGCGCTCCGTCGGTTCGGGGTGCCGCGAAGTCCGCTGGGACACCGAAGTCCGGTGCCGGGAAAGTCGCCGCTCCACGCGTCGGAGGAAAGGCCACCACCGGAGGGTCGGTCGCGGCGAAGTCCGCCGGACGGACTCTCGCGGCTGCCAAACCGGCGCGGGTCATATCGGCTGTCGCTGTGGAGGATCGTGCCGCACCGACAAAGGGTCGCGCCGCCACGGTGGCTGCCGGCCGGTCCGTGAATTCAGCGCCGTCGGGTAAGCGCGGCACGACATCGTCGTCCGTCGCGAAGACGACCTCGAAGCCTGCCGGCAAGTCGGGGAACTCGCCGAAGGCGATTGCGGCTGCCGGCACTAAGTCGAAGACCCAGCCGGTGGTGGGCACAACAAGGTCCGCATCGGTCAAGGGATCCACGACGGCGGCCCGAACCGCTCCGGTCAAGAACGCGGCGACCGGTACCGGCCGTGCCCTCTCGACGAAGGCGGCGCCGGCCAAGACCGTTACGTCCAAGGCCACCGCGGTCAGAGGCGCCGGGGCCGTGAAGGCCGCGGGTCGGAACAACGCCGCTGGGGCTGCTGCGGCCCTGAAGGGCGCTGGTCGGAACAACGTGGCCGGGGTGGCTGCGGCCGTGAAGGGCGCTGGCCGGAACAACGCAGCCGGGGTGGCTGTGAAGGGTGCCGCTGGGCGCGGCACGGCCGGTGCCCGCGCGGGCCGAACCGGTGCGAATGTCGTGGCGCTGGAACGTGCCGCGGACCGGAAGACCGGCCGCGCGACCACCGGCGGACCCAAGGTCGCAGTCTCGTCCGGGCGTGGTGCGGCCGGGAAGGCCTCCGCTCGAAGTGGCGGTGGTGGGGTGACCGTACCGATCGCGTCGAAGGCTGTTTCCGGACGCCGTGCCGGTGGCTCGCGACGGGTTGCGGCCGCGATGAGTAACCTGCCGAAGAATCAGGTGACCATCGCCACCGACGACGATTGGGACGACGACACCGACGACCGGGCGCCCGGGTATCTCGCCGGACGGATGAACCTCGGCCAGGGCGTATCTCGGCCGGACGAGGACGAGGTCGACGCCGGATCACTGCCGGACGTGTCGTTCGTGGGCGGGTGGTTCCCGCCGCATCGCGGTCCGGTGCAGCCGGCCGAGGGTTCCGACCAGTGGGGGGCGGACCGGCCCGACCTGGAGGCTCTGGAATCCGGCGCCGAGCGACCCACCACGGACGAGGACGCTCCCGAATACACGGGTCCCGCGGATGCGGTCGAATCCGGGTGGGTGTCCACGCTCGCCAGGGTGTCCAGCGCGGACGGGCGAGAACTGGACCCGACCGCCGACGACGACGAACTCGACGACGAGGATTTCGAGGCCGCCACCCCGGCGGACGCGGTTTCGACAGGCGCGGCGCTCCAGCCGTCCCGCGACGAGCCGTCCTACGACGTCGATGCCGACGCCGAGTTCGACGAGGACGAGGACGAGGACGAACTCGCGACCGATGACGATCAGGATGCCGAAGTGACGGACGACTTCGCGGACACGACGGCTGACCTCGACGAACTCACCATGTCCGAGACGGGAGCCGCCCGGACGACTGGAACCGGGGCCACCAAGGCGACCACCAGGAAGGTCGAAGCTTCCCGCAAGATGGCGGGTGGCAAAGCGGCACCGGTGAAGAGCACGGCGACCAAGGCGGCGGGAGCGGCAAGGACGGCTGCCAAGGCGGCGGGTGCGGCGGCGACGGCGGTTCGGAACGCGGATGGCATCGGCGGCGCGACTCTGACCGACGGAACCTCCGCCACCACTGCCGGAACCGGAACACCGAAGGGCCGTGGCCCGGCGAAATCCGCGACGGCTCGGGGCCCGGCAGCAAGGACCACCGGGACGAAGGCGACCGGCACCGCTGCGTCCGGAACAGCCGGAACACGGACGGCCGCGGTCAAGACGATCGGGGGCGGAGGAGGCCGTACCGCCGGCGGGAAGGCGACCGGAACCAAGGGCGCCGCCACCAAGACGGCGGGGTCCAGGATGGCCACGTCGAGGTCCGTGACAGCGAAGCAGGCCGCCGCAGCCGAGGAAACGATCATCGAGACCGCGGCGCCGGTCGGCCGAACCGGACGCGCCCGAACCGGGGCGGCCGGAGCCACGGCGGCCAAGCGGGCCGGCGCGAAGGCGACTGGCACTGGCACTGGCACGAAGACCAAAACGACCGGTGCCGCGGCGGCGAAGGCGACCGGCGCGAAGGCGACCGCGGCGAAAGCGGCCGGGGCGAAGGCGACGGTATCGAAGGCTGCCGGGGCGTCGAAGGCTGCTGGCGGCAGGCGGGCCGGAGCCGCGGCAGGTGCCAGGGCGACAGGTGGTGCGGCAGGCGTCAAGGCAACCGCGGCTAAGGCCGCTGCTAGTAGGACATCGGCAGCGAAGGCGACGGCTGCCGAGCGGGCTGCGGCGCTGGAATCGGAAACGTCAGTGACCGGCAGTGTGGCGACAAGGAAGACCGCTGCGAAGACGACACCTGCGGGGAAGGCTGGGGTCAAAGCGACGGCTCCGAAGAAGGCTGCGGCCAAGGCCTCGGCTGGTACCGCCGCTAGGGCTGCGGCAGGTACCGCTGCGAGGGCGGCGGGTGCGGCCGCCAAGGCGACCGGTGCGAAGAAGGCTGCGGCCAAGCCGACGGCGGCTACCACTGCCAAGGCGACCGCTACCCGGAAGGCGGCCGGTCAGGTGGCTGGAGGCAAGACAGCGGCCGCTAAGAAGACCGCAGCGACGGTCGGGACGGCGGCTAAGTCGGCGGCAGCAAAGGCGACGGTGCCGAGCAAGGCCGCGAAGGCCACCGCTGCCAAGGTCGCACCCGGTAAAGCAGCCGCCAAGGCGACCGGTGCGAAGGCGGCGACCCAGGCGACCGGCACAACGGCAGCGACCAGGGCGACCGGAACCAAGGCGACCGGAACCAAGGCGACTGGCACCAGCGGGGCTGTGGGGGCCAAGGCCACCGGCCCCAGGGCGGGGGCCAAGGCGGCTGCGGAGAAGGCTGGCGGAGGTAGGGCGACCGCCGCCAAGGCCGCGCCCGCTAAGACAGCAGCCAAAGCGGCAGGGACCAAGGCCGCCGGGGCTAAGGCGACGGCCAGGACGACCGGTGTCAAGGCTGCTGGGACCAAGGCTGCTGGGGCTAAGGCGGCTCCGGTGACGGCCGGCGGAGGCCGGGCGACAGCTGGTAAAGCGACCGGTGCCAAGGTCGCTGGGACAAAGGCTGCCCCGGCGAAGGCCGGCTCGGGCAGGGTGGCCGGTACCAAGGCGACGGCCAAGGCGACCAACGCCAGGGCTGCGGCCGAGGCGACTCCGGTGAAAGCCGTTGGTGGCAGGGCGACTGCTGCCAAGGCGACGCTCGCCAAGGCGACCGGGACCAAGGCGGCACCGACCAAGACGACCGCCTCGAAGGCGACCGCGGCCAAGGCGACCAGCGCCCGCGCCACAGCCGCCAAGACGACCAGCGCAAGGTCGGCGGCCAAGGCCACCGGAACAAAGGCAACGGCGGCCAAGACCACCGCGACGAAGGCTGTCGCGGCCAAGGCCACCGGAACGAAGGCCACTGCGGGTAAGGCCGTCGGAACGAAGGCCACTGCGGGTAAGGCCGTCGGAACGAAGGCTGCCGGAGGTAAGGCCACTGCGACGAAGGCCGCTGCGGGTAAGGCTGCCGGACCGAAGGCCACCGCGACGAAGGCCGTGGTGAGCAAGGCTGGTGCGGCTAAGGCTGCCGGGAGCAGGGCCGACGCGGCGAAGAGCACCGCGGGCCGGGCGGCGAACGCGAAAACGACGCCGGCCAAGGCCGCGGCGGGCCGGGCGGCGGCGAGTGGAACGGTGAAGGCCACCGGGAACGCGGCCAAGGCGACCCGGGCGTCCCGGAGTTCGGGGGCGAACGCGGGAGCCTCCGGGCGTGCACCGGGAAGCACCCGCACCACCCGGAACACGCCGAGGACCGAACCGGTACAGGCGTCACGGGCGGCACGTCGCCGCTGATCCGAAACGCGAGGCGCGCCACCACGGGAGAACCGACCCGGGGCGGCGCGCTTCCGTCCATCGGGTGCCGCGGCAGTACCTCAGCGTGGATTCGGTGGCTGAGCGACGGCCGACCCGGTGGGTCGGGGGTGCGGCTGGTAGGAATGAGCCGTGCCGATCAAACGGGTGGTGGCGCCGCAGATCGATTTCTCGGCGCTGCGGCGGGAGCTTGGGTTGCCTGAGGTGTTTCCGGCGGCGGTGCTGGCCGAGGCCGGTACGGCTGCCCGGGACACGGTGATGCCGGAGACGGATCGGACCGGGATCGAGTTCGTGACGATCGATCCGGCCTCGTCCCGGGATCTTGACCAGGCCATGCATCTGAGCCGGCGGGCCGGGGGTGGTTATCGGGTCCACTACGCGATCGCCGAT
Organism: Actinoplanes sichuanensis; assembly: GCF_033097365.1. Lineage (NCBI taxonomy): Bacteria > Bacillati > Actinomycetota > Actinomycetes > Micromonosporales > Micromonosporaceae > Actinoplanes > Actinoplanes sichuanensis. Next base: position 8,011,356 of record NZ_AP028461.1, on the reverse strand, counting down.
GTCGCGTCCTACGTGCGGCCGGGTGGGCCGCTCGAAGCGGAGAGCTGGGTTCGCGGGCAGACCGTCTATCTGCCGGACGGGCGGGTTCCGTTGCATCCACCGGTGCTCAGTGAGGACGCGGTCAGCCTGCTTCCGGGTGGCGATCGGGCCGCCGTCGTGTGGACGATCGATCTCGACGCCGACGGGGACACCGTGGACGTCCGGGTGGAGCGGGGCCGGGTTCGCAGCCGGGCGAAGCTCGACTATGCGGGGGTGCAGCGGCAGATCGACTCGGGGACCGCGCCGGAGATGCTGACGCTGCTGCCGGAGATCGGTGGGTTGCTTGCGCGGCGGGCCGCGGATCGGGGTGCGGTGAATCTTCCGCTGCCTTCGCAGGAGGTCGAGCGGGACAGTGGCGGGTGGCGGCTGGTGCTGCGGGCGCCCCTGGCGATCGAGGAGCACAACGCGCAGATCTCGCTGCTCACCGGCATGGCGGCGGCGCAGATCATGCTGGATGGCGGGGTCGGGCTGCTGCGGACCATGCCACGGCCGAAAGCGGAGGCCGTCGAGAAGTTGCGGGCCGCAGCCGGGCCGCTCGGTATCCGGTGGCCGGACGGGGCACAGGTCGGGGCGGTCATCGCGGCCGTCGACCCGGCCGATCCGCGGGGCGCCGCGTTCCTGGACCAGGCCGCCGAGCTGCTGCGCGGTGCCGCCTACACGGCCTTCGGCGTGGCGGCTCCGGCCGATTCGGGCCGCGGCGCGGACACCGGCCCAGCGCCATCCGACGGTCAGTCCCGTGGCCCGGCGGAAGGCGGCCGGGACGGTGGTCCGGCGGATGGCGGCCGGGGCGGCGGTCCGGCGGATGGCGGGCGGGAAGGCGGGCGGGGCGGCGGGTCGGCCACGGGTGGTCAGGACGGCGGGGACGGAATCCTCGGCGTTCCGGCCGATGCCGGGCACGGTGGGGTCGGTGCGCCATATGCCCACGTCACGGCGCCGCTGAGGCGGCTTGCGGATCGATATGCGACGGAAGTCTGTCTTTCGAGGTACGCGGGGCGCGAGATTCCCGAATGGGTGCTGAGCGCGCTGCCCCGGCTGCCGAAGACGATGTCGTCGACTGATCGGGTGGCCGGTGCGGCCGACCGGGGCGCCATCGACCTGGCCGAGGCGGTGCTGTTGCAGGGCCGGGTCGGGGAGGTGTTCGAGGCGGCGGTTCTGGATCGGGACGAGGCGAACGGGAAACGGCCGGCCGGCGGGACGATCGCGTTGGACGAGCCGGCCGTGCGGGCCAAGTGTCTCGGGGATCTGCCGCTGGGGGAGCGGGTTCCGGTGCGGCTGACGGCGGCGGACCCGATCAGCCGGACGGTCCGGTTCGAACGCGCCTGACCTTGCGGGGGCCGGCGGCGGGGTGAAAGGCGATGGGCACGGTCGTCCGGGCGAGGGTCGTGGCCGCTCGTGACGGTGTCGGCCGGGCGGGACGGGGTCCGCTGCGGTTGTCGGCGGCGGACCCCGTACCCCATCAGAAGGTGTGTTCGGCGGCGGGGAACTCGCCGTTGCGGACCTCGTCCGCGAATTGCCGCGTCGCTTCGGTGAGGGCCCCGGCGAGGTCGGCGTAACGCTTCACGAAGCGCGGCGCCTTGCCGGTGCGCAGCCCGGCCATGTCCTGCCAGACCAGTACCTGCGCGTCGGTGTCGGGGCCGGCGCCGATGCCGACGGTGGGAATCGGGAGTTCCTTGGTGATCTGCTTGGAGACCTCGCCCGGAACCATCTCCAGGACCACCGCGAAGGCGCCCGCGTCGGCGACCGCCCGGGCGTCCGAGATCACCTCGGCGCCCTCGTTCTCCCGGCCCTGGACCCGGTAGCCGCCGATGGCGTGCTCGCGCTGCGGGGTGAAGCCGACGTGCCCCATCACCGGGATGCCGGCGCCGGTGATCGCCTCGATCTGCGGTGCCATCCGGCGGCCGCCCTCGAGCTTGACCGCGTGGCAGCCACCCTCCTTCATGAACCGGACGGCGGTGCGCAGCGCCTGGGTCGGGCCCTCCTCGTAGCTGCCGAACGGCAGGTCGCCGACGATCAGTGCGGTCTTGGTGGCCCGGACCACCGCACGGACCAGCGGCAACAGCTCGTCGACGGTGACCGGGACGGTGGTCTCGTAGCCGTAGACGTTGTTCGCGGCCGAGTCGCCGACCAGCAGCACCGGCACGCCGGACTGGTCGAAGATCTGCGCGGTGTACATGTCGTAGGACGTGAGCATCGGCCAGCGGTCGCCGCGGACCTTGGCGTTGAGCAGGTCACGGGTGCGGACCCGGCGGGTCGGCGGGCCACCGTACAGGGTCGGGATGGTGTCCGACATTTCGCTTACTCCTCCCTCGAGGCCGCGCGGATGCGGTCCCCGGGTGCGCTCATCGTCGCACCGGGAACCGCCCGCCGGTCAGGGGTGAGTGGAGGTTTTCACACCCGTCCAACCGCCCCGCCCGCCACCCTAGAGTGGATCGACTGCCTGTCCTTCTCGAAACAGGTTCGTAATGGGGAGGCGACGATCGCGGCCGAACGCCTTGCCGGAGATCTTGGTGCCGGGGGCCGACTGACGCCTCTTGTACTCGGCCAGGTCGATCATGCGCAGCGTCCGGTCGACCAGGGCCGGATCGTTGCCGGCCGCGATCAGCTCGTCGCGACCGAGGTCCTGGTCGACGTAGCCCTTGATGATCGGGTCGAGGATCTCGTAGTCGGGTAGCGAGTCCGAGTCCTTCTGATCGGGCCGCAGCTCCGCGCTGGGCGCCTTGGTGATCGAGTTCTCCGGGATCGGGGGTGTGCCGGGCTGCGTGTTCCGCCACCGTGCGAGCTGCCACACCATGGTCTTCGGCACGTCCTTGAGCGGATTGAACCCGCCGACCGAATCGCCGTAGAGCGTCGAGTAGCCGACCGCCAGCTCACTCTTGTTGCCGGTGGTCAGGACCAGGTGCCCCTCCTGGTTGGAGAGCGCCATCAGGATCACGCCGCGGACCCGGGCCTGCAGGTTCTCCACGGCCAGGCCGGACAGCGACAGGTTCGCCAGGAACGCGTCGACCATCGCCTGGATCGGCTCGGTGCGGTAGTCGAGGCCGGTGCGTTTGGCCAGGTCGGCGGCGTCGTCCTTGGAGTGGTCGGAGGAGTGGCCGCTGGGCAGGGAGACGCCGACCACCCGTTCCGGGCCGAGGGCGTCGACGGCGATGGCGGCGACCACCGCCGAGTCGATGCCGCCGGACAGACCGAAGATCACCGAGCGGAACCGGTTCTTGTTCACATAGTCGCGCAGGCCGAGGACCAGGGCGGACCAGATCTCGGCCGCGTCCTCGACGCGGTCGGCGATGCCACCCCGCCTGGTGTCGGCCGGCGGGGTGAGGACGACGTCGGTCGCCACCCGGTCGATCTTGAGTGCCGTGGGGCCGGGCTCCGGCTCTTTGAGATCGAGTTCCAGATCGTGTACGAGCAGCTCCTCGCTGAACTGGCCGGTGCGGGCGAGTAGCTCCCCGGTCTCCGAAACGATCATGGAGCCGCCGTCGAAGACCAGCTCGTCCTGCCCGCCGACCATGTTGACGAACGCCACCGTGGCGCCCGCCTCGACGGCCCGGCGCCGCACCAGGGCGAGCCGCACGTCGTCCTTGTTCAGCTCGTACGGCGACGCGTTGATGTTGACCACCAGCCCCACCCCGGCCCGCCGAGCGGCGGTGAACGGCCCACCGGCCTGCCAGATGTCCTCGCAGACGGTGAGCGCCACGTCGACCCCGCCGAGCCGGGCCACGGTGAGCGTGTCGCCGGGCTCGAAGTAGCGGTCCTCGTCGAAGACGCCGTAGTTGGGCAGGTGGTGCTTGTAGTAGGTGGCCACCACCTCGCCCCGGTGCAGCAGCGCGGACGCGTCCCGCCGACCGCTGCCGGGGACGGCGTCGGAGCTGATCGCCGGCGGCCCGTCGGCGTCCACGTAACCGACCACGACCGCGAGCTCACCCAGGCCGTCGGCGGCCAGGTCGGCGGCGAGGGCCCGCAGCGCCCGTCGGGACGCCTCGACGAACGAGTTGCGGAAGACCAGATCCTCGATGGGATAGCCGGTCAGCATCATCTCCGGAAACGCCACCAGGTGTGCTCCGGCGTCCGCCGCCTGCCGGGACCAGCGCCGGACCGAATCCGCGTTGCCGCGAATGTCACCGACTGTCGAGTTCACCTGAGCGAGGGCGATGCGCAACGTGGGCATGCCCCACATTGTTCCCCCTGTCCGGGCCTCCTGATCCCGACCCGGGCCGACGTCACAGGTGAAGGTCAGCGTAGTCTCGGCTCGATAGGTAGACCTCCGAACGAGGGGTGGCAGTGGACCGACAGCAGGAGTTCGTGCTTCGTACGCTCGAGGAGCGCGACATCCGTTTCGTCCGGCTCTGGTTCACCGACGTGCTCGGCACGTTGAAGAGTGTGTCGGTCGCCCCGGCCGAGCTGGAGTCCGCCTTCGAGGAGGGCATCGGCATCGACGGCTCGGCGATCGAGGGCTTCGCCCGGGTCTACGAGTCCGACATGGTCGCCATGCCCGACCCCACCACGTTCCAGGTCTTCCCGTTCGAGGGCGGTGTCTCCGGCGAGAGCGCCCGGATGTTCTGCGACATCCTGCTGCCCGACGGCAGCGCCGCCTGGGCCGACCCGCGTCACGTGCTGCGCCGCGCCCTGGCCAAGGCCGCCGAGAAGGGCTTCACCTTCTACACCCACCCCGAGGTCGAGTTCTTCCTGATCCAGGATGGCGACAACGACGGGTCGGTGCCGGTCCCGGTCGACACCGGCGGTTACTTCGACCACACCACCCACGCGGTGGCCCGTGACTTCCGCCGGCAGGCCGTGCTGGCCCTGGAGCGGATCGGCATCTCGGTCGAGTTCAGCCACCACGAGGTCGCGCCCGGCCAGCAGGAGATCGACCTGCGCTACGCGGACGCACTGACCACGGCCGACAACATCATGACGTTCCGGCACGTGGTCAAGGAGGTGGCGCTGTCGCAGGGCGTCAAGGCCACCTTCATGCCGAAGCCGTACACCGACCAGCCCGGCTCGGGCATGCACACCCACCTGTCGCTGTTCGAGGGCGAGCGCAACGTCTTCTACGACAGCGAGGACCCGCAGAAGCTGTCGAAGACGGCCCGGTCGTTCATCGCCGGTCTGCTGGTGCACGCCCGGGAGTACACGGCGGTCACCAACCAGTGGGTCAACTCGTACAAGCGCCTGTTCCCGCTGCAGCTCCCGGACCGGATCACCGAGTCCCCGGCGTTCGTCAGCTGGGGCCACCTCAACCGGTCGGCGCTGGTCCGCGTCCCGGCGTTCGGCAAGCCCAACTCGGCGCGTGTCGAGGTCCGCTCGATCGACTCGGCGGCCAACCCGTACCTGGCCTTCGCGGTCATGCTCGGCGCCGGCCTGAAAGGCATCGAGGAGGGGTACGAGTTGCCGCCCGGTGCCGAGGACGACGTGTGGTCGCTCTCCCCGGCCGAGCGCAAGGCGGCCGGCTACGAGGCGCTCCCGGAGAACCTGTCCGAGGCGATCGACGTGATGTCCGGCTCCGAGCTGATCGCCGAGGTGCTCGGCGAGCACGTCTTCGACTTCTTCCTGCGCAACAAGCGTCAGGAGTGGGAGCAGTTCCGCCGCGAGGTCACGCCGTACGAGCGGCAGCGCTACCTCGGCGCCCTGTAACACCAGGCGTACCAGAAAGGGCCTTCCCGGATCGGGAAGGCCCTTTCTGTTTGAGGCGCCAGGCGGCGACGGTGTCCGAGCCGTCACCGCCTGGCTGGTGCGGTTGCCGGTCGCTGGGTGGGGGCGACCCTTACCGGTAACCGACCGCTAAAGGCACCCGGCGGACCGCCCGTTCCCCAGATCCGGTCCGCCGGGTGCCGGCTTCATCTGCGCGGCCTCGGGCTGTTGCTCGGGCTCGCGCTGGCGCTCGGCCGTGGTTTCGGCGACCACTGGTCGCCGTCGCCGTCGTCCGACCACTGGTCGTCGTCTCTGTCGTCGCCGTAGCCGCCCGGCTGATCGGGATAGGCCGGATAGCTCGACTGGTTGGGGTAGTCCGGTCGGGGACTGGACGTACCACCGAAGGTGTTGTTCCGGGGTCGGCTGCCGCAGAACTGCTCGACCCGCTCGCGGTCCTTCTCACCGGCTCGTTTCACCAGCTCACCGAAGCGGCCGTCGTTGAGGGCGCGCGTCCGGGTGTCCCGGTCGTGGAGGGTGAACTCCTGGCAGAGCTCGGACACCCGATCCGGGCGGACGGTGGGCGTGGCGGCGGGCTGCGGCACGGTGGAGACGGCCTGTTTCGGCGTCTGCGAGGCAGTCTGGCTCGCCGGGGCGGAGACGGTCTGCGAGTCGTCGCCGAGCGGTCCGGGCAGGGCGCCCGTGTTGGCGGCCAGGGCCACACCCCCTATGGTCGCCGAGGTGCCGAGGGCGACCACCGCCACCTTGAGGGTGAGCAGCCGGGCCACCGCGGACCTGAGCATCGAGGAGCGCCGCCGTGGAGCGGGCGCGTGCGCGGCGGCCCGGAACGCGGCCATCGCGTCGGCCTCCCCGGCCAGCTCGTGTGCGGTCGCGGGCGCCGTGGCGGCGGCCAGCACCTGGTCGAGCGGGTGCCCGGAACGGTCGCCGCGCAACAGGCGGTCCGCGGTCCTCCGGTCCATCTCGCTCCACTCCTCGGGGCTGGTCATCTCATCTCCTTCAGCGCCGCGGCCGCCGAAGTTGTCACCGGGTTGGTCCAGGTGGATGTCCGCCGCTGTTCCGGTGGGCGCTGAGGTGCCTGCGGAGGGAGCCGGGCGGCGAGCTGTTTGAGACCCCGATAGGCGGCGGTACGGACCGCGCCGGCCCGCCGTCCGAGGATCTTGCCGGTGGTGGTGGCGTCCAGCCCGACCACCACCCGCAGCATCACCGCCTCGGCCTGCTCCGGCGGCAGCGTCGCGATCAGTGCCAGCGCCGCGTCGGTGGTGACCAGCTCCATGGCCCGATCGGCGGTGTCGTCGTCGGCGCTCAGCTCGGTCAGATACTCGACCGGGGCGCTCGCCTGCGGGCGGCGGCGCTGGGCACGTAGCAGGTCCATGGCACGGTGCCTGGCGATGGTGGCGGTCCAGCCCCGGAAGCCGTCCCAGTCGCCGGAGAACTTACGCAGGTCGCGGGCGATCTGCAGCCAGGCTTCGGAGGCGACGTCCTCGGCGTCCTCGGCGACCAGGACCCGCAGATAGCGCAACAGAGCCGGCTGCTGGGTGCGGTAGAGCAGGCGGAACGCCTCCTCGTCGCCCCGCTGTGCCGCCTGCACGACCGCGTCGAGGCCCTCCGGTGCCATCATCCAACGACCTCCGCGCCTCACTTCGGCCCCACACACCGCATGCGGGCTCCCCTGGTACAGCGCCGACTGATGAAAAAACGTCACCGTGGCGTCAGGCGTCCGATCGACTCGGTAGATCCGCTCCGATACGGTCTTGTGCGGACCACATCTGACTAGGGAGAAGTCGTGCTCGAAGATCTGCTTGAGGGTGCCGGGCGCAGCATAGTGTTCGGCGGCGTCGGCATCGTGTTGATGGCCGTCGGGTTCGTTCTGATCGACGTGCTCACCCCGGGCAAGCTGCGTGATCTGATCTGGGTGGAGCGCAACCCGAACGCGGCGCTGCTGCTGGCCTCGAACCAGTTGGGTATCGCCGCGATCGTCTTCACCTCGATCTTCACCACATATGAGTCGTTCGGCCAGGGGCTGGCGTCGACCGCGCTGTTCGGCGTGATCGGCATCGGCATCATGGGCCTGGCCTTCCTGGTGCTGGACTGGCTGACCCCCGGCAAGCTGGGCGAGGTCATCTGCACCCAGGACCGGCACCCGGGCGCGCTGGTCAGCGCCGCCTCGCACTTCGGGGCGGCCCTGATCGTCTGCGCCTGCATCGCCTGATCCACCGGTTTCACTCGCCGCGACCGAAGTCACCGATCGCGGCGGCCATCCCGAGACGGCGGATGCGGGGCGGATCCTCGGCGATCGCCCCGCCCGCCAGGATCAGCGGGACCGCCGCCGGCCGGGCCACCGCGGACTGCTGCTGCGTCATGGCGCGCAGCTTAGGACAGCGCGCGTTCTGTCGTACCCCCGCTTTATGGTCGTGGGGTGAATCGAACCGATCGGCTGTATGCGCTCGTCGAGGAGTTGCGGGCGGTCGCCCCCCGACCACGCAGCGCCCGCTGGCTGGCCGAGCGGTTCGAGGTGAGCGTGCGCACGGTCGAGCGGGACATCTCGGCCCTGCAGCAGTCCGGCACCCCGATCTGGGCCGAGCCGGGCCGCACCGGCGGCTACTGCCTGGATCGCGCGCACACCCTGCCGCCGGTCAACCTGACTCCGGAGGAGGCGGTGGCCATGGCGCTCGCCCTGCGCAGCATGGCCGGCACTCCGTTCCGGCAGCCCGCGGCGACCGCGCTGCGCAAGGTGCTCGCCGCGATGCGCCCGGAGGATGTGGCCGCCGCCCACGACCTGGCCGGGCGGATCCAGCTGGCCGGTGACGCGACCCCGATCACCCTGCCACGCCTGGCCGGCGGCCCGCTGCCGGTGGGCTGCGTGCTCCGGATCGGTTATGCCGACCGGTTCGGCGTGGTGACCCTGCGCGACATCGAGCCGCTGGGTTATGTCGGCGTCAGCGAGCGGTGGTATCTGATCGCCTGGTGCCGACTGCGCGACGGGGTGCGGATCTTCCGGGCCGACCGGATCAGTTCGGTGACGCCGACCCGGGAGGCGGCGCCACCGCGGTCGCTCAGCGAGGCCGGCGTGGACATCCCACACCGGCTGCGCCCGCTGAGCCTCACCTGATCGCCCCGGGCCGGCCCCGGGCGATCAGGAAGCCGGCGGCTGGAAGACCTGGAACTGGTTGCCCGACGGGTCGAGCAGGTGGGCGATCTCGATGCCGGCCGCCGACCGGCGCCGAACCAGCACCTTGCCGCCGGCGGCCTCGGCCGCCCGGCAGGTGGCGTCGGCATCGGCGACCTGTACCGAGAAGACGGCGTGGTTCGGCCCCTGGCCACCGGTGTCGGCGAGCCCGCCCTGGATGCCGCCCTCGGCCGGGGTGGTGATGATCCGGTATCCGGGCACCTCCCGGTCGAACGTCCACCCGAACAGGCCGCCGTAGAACTGCTCGGCCTCCTCCGGCTGGTCGGTGCCGATCTGGAACCAGGCGATGCCGTTCACTGCGGACATGATCTCTTCTCCTTCGTTCGGAACTCCTTCACTCTGGAGGCCCGGCCCGACACCGTCCTGTCGGTGTTTCCGGGCTTTGGCAAGATCACCCGAATGGAAGACATCAGCCTCGAACCGGTCACCGCCGGCAATTGGCGGGACTGCGCCGCGCTCACCGTCCATCCGGAGCAGAAGCGGTTCGTCGCCGAGGTCACCTACTACCTGTGCATGTGCCACTACGGCGACACCTGGAACCCGCTCGCCGTGGTCCGCGGCGGCGCCGTCGTCGGGTTCGTGATCTGGGCGGTCGACGACGACGGCAGCCGGTGGATCGGCGGCCTCGTGGTGGACGCGGGGCTCCAGCGGCAGGGCATCGGCCGCGAGGTGGTCCGGCAGTTGCGGGAGCGGCTGATCACCGAGCCGGGCACCCCGAACGTGGCGCTCAGCTACCAGCCGGCCAACACCGCGGCCCGCGACCTCTACCTGTCGATGGGCTTCGTCGAGACCGGCGAAACCGAGGACGACGAGGTCGTCGCGAGGTGGATGCCTTAGGTGAGGCGGTGTACGTCGATCACCAGCTTGCCCGAGGTGGTGCGGCTCTCCAGATCGGCGTGCGCCGACCCGACCGCCGACAGCGGGTACCGCCCACCGATCCGGGCGGTCAGCAGCCCTCGGCCGGCCAGATGGAACAGCCGCGCCGCACTCGACCGGTAGAGCTCCTCGTCGTCCAGCACCCGCTGCAGCCAGAAGCCGAGCACCCCGGTCGACGCGGTCATCAGATCGTCCACCGCGACCGTGTTCGGCACGTCGGCGGCCCCGCCGTACGCCACGATCCGCCCGAACGGCGCCAGCGCCCCGTGCAGCTGCTCGAACGTGGGCCCGCCGACGCTGTCCAGCACCAGGGTCGGCGTCTCGTCGAGGGCCGCACCCAGGTCCGGATGGTTGGAGTCGACCGTGGCGTGCGCGCCCAGCTCGGTGAGGAACGCGCGTTTCGCCGGTGACGAGGCCACGCCGATCACCCGGGCTCCGGCCGCCCGGGCCAGCTGGACGGCCAGGTGACCGACCCCACCGGCGGCCGCGGTGATCACCACGACGTCGTCGGCGCCGACCCGGCCCAGCGTGTGCAGGCTGTGCCAGGCGGTCAGCCCCTGCTCCAGCACGGCGAGGGCCTGCTCGTCACCCGCCTCGTCGGGCACCTCGACGACGTGGTGCGCCGGGGCGACCTGTGCGTAACCACCACCGCCACGCAGCAGTGCGGCGACCCGGCGTCCGTCGGACCGACGACGGCCCACCACGTCGGCGCCGAGCACGGCGGGCAGGGGCGGCCGCTCGTACTCCCCGCGCCGCCGGTAGACGTCGGCGTAGTTGACCCCGGCCAGCGTCACGTCGACGACGTCACCCTCGGGTTCGGGCATCTCGGTCAGCGCGAACACGCCGGGCCCGCCGAACGCGGTGATGACAGCGGCGAGCATGACCCATTCATACCCGCTCGGATAGCCTCAACCCGTGGGCACCGCACTAGTCATCGAGAACGACCCCAGCGACGACCTCCGCCGACTCGGGGACTGGCTGGCCGAGGGTGGGCTGGAGCTCACCGTGCTTCGGCCGCACGCCGGCGACGAGCTGCCGGACAGCCTGGACGGCTATCTGGCGCTGATCGTGCTGGGTGGTGATCAGAACGCGTTCCCGGACACCGCGGGAGTGCCCGGTGCGCCCTGGTTCCCGGCGTTGGAGGGGCTGCTGCGCAAGGCGGTCCGGTTCCGGGTGCCCACGCTCGGTGTCTGTCTGGGCGGGCAGCTGCTGGCCCGGGCGCACGGTGGTTCGGTCGGGCGCAGCACCGCCGGTCCGGAGATCGGCCCCGGCCTGGTCGCCAAGCGCGACGCCGCCGACAACGACCCGCTGTTCAAGTGGGTGCCGCTGCTGCCCGACGTGCTCCAGTGGCACCGTGACGAGATCACCGAGCTGCCCGCCGGTGCGGTGCTGCTGGCCGCCTCCACCCGCTATCCGAACCAGGCGTTCCGGATCGGCGACCGGGCCTGGGGCCTGCAGTTCCACATCGAGTGCGACGCCGCGATGATCGCCGACTGGGCGCGGTCGGACGGTGCCGGTCTGGCCGAGCTGGGCTACGACGAGGAGGCCGTGGTGGCGGCCACCGTCGGGGTGCTCGCCGACGTGGAGGAGGTGTGGCAGCCGTTCGCGGTCCGGTTCGCCGCGCTCGCGCAGGGTCGGCTCGCCGACGCCGACATACCGAACCCCGGGACCGGGCGGACCCTGCCACTTCTGGGGCAGTGATGACCAGGCCCACCCGCCTCGCCCGGTACGGTTTCGCCGACAACGGCGCCCGCGCCACCGACCTGCTCGGGCCGGGTGGGCTGCGGCTGTGGGACACCGAGGCGCAGGCCCCGGCCGACGAGCGGGCGGCGGTGCTGCTGGACGCGCTGTCCAAGGCGGCCGACCCCAACGTGGCGCTGCGCCAGCTGCACCGGATGGTGGAGTCGGCCGAGCGCGCCGGCACCCCACCGGAGGACCTGCTCGGCGCCCTGGCCGACGACCACGGGCTGCGGCGGCGGCTGGTCGCGGTGCTCGGGGCGTCGTCGGCACTCGGCGACCACCTGGTGGCCAATCCGGGGCACTGGCGGACGCTGGCGACCGGGACGAGCGGCATGCCCCCGGATGCCGACGGCGGGCTGGCCGATTTCGATCAGCTGACAGTGCCGGCATTGCGTACCGCGTACCGCATCTCGCTCTTGCGCATCGCCGCCGCCGACCTGACGGCGGGCCGCGGTCTGGAACCCACCATGGACGCCCTGTCCCGGCTGGCCGACGAGACGCTGGCCGCCGCCTACGCGATCGCCGTCGCGGGCCTGCCCGCGGCGACGCCGGAGCCGCGTCTCGCGGTCGTCGCGATGGGCAAGTGCGGCGGCAACGAGCTCAACTACGTCTCCGACGTCGATGTGATCTTCGTGGCCGCCGGTGACGAGGACCTGTCGGCGGGCACCACGATCGCCGCCCGGCTGATCGAGATCTGCGGGCAGGTGGCCTGGCCGGTGGACGCCGCGCTGCGTCCCGAGGGCAGTCGCGGTCCGCTGGTCCGCACCCTCGCCAGCCACCAGGCCTACTACCGCCGCTGGGCCCGGACCTGGGAGTTCCAGGCGCTGCTCAAGGCTCGTCCGGCCGCCGGTGACCTGCCCCTGGCGCAGGAGTGGATCGCCGACCTGGCGCCGCTGGTGTGGCACGCCGCCGAGCGACCGGAGGCGGTCGCCGACGTCCGCGACATGCGCCGCAAGATCATCGACAACGTGCCCAAGAAGGAGCTGGACCGCGAGATCAAACGTGGTCCGGGTGGGCTGCGCGACATCGAGTTCGCGGTGCAGCTGCTCCAGCTGGTGCACGGCCGGGTGGACGAGTCGCTGCGCTGCGGCGGGACGCTCCCGGCGCTGCGCGCCCTGGTCGCGGGCGGCTACGTCGGCCGCGAGGACGGCGAGACGCTGCTGCGTGGTTACCGTTTCCTGCGCGGCGTCGAGCACCGGCTGCAACTTCAACAACTCAAGCGTACGCACACCGTGCCGGACGATCCGGCCGGGCTGCGCTGGCTGGCGGCCGCTCTCGGCTACACCGCCCTGCCCGGCCGGGACGCCGTCGAGTCGTTCCGCTCGGACTGGGTGGGGCACGCCGCCAACGTCCGCCGCCTGCATGTGAAGCTGCTCTACCGGCCGCTGCTGGAGGCGGTCGCCCGGGTGCCGGCCGAGGAGCTGCGGATGACCCCGGAGTCGGCCCGCCGACGTCTGGAGATCCTCGGATTCGCCGACCCGGTGGGCGCCCTGCGTCATCTGGAGGCGCTGACCGGTGGCGTGACCCGTACCGCGGCGATCCAGCGGACGCTGCTGCCGATGCTGCTGCAGGACTTCGCGGACGCCCCGGAACCGGACCGTGGCCTGCTCAACTACCGCCAGGTATCGGACAAGCTGGGCAGCACGCCGTGGTATCTGCGGTTGCTGCGCGACGCCGGCCCGGTGGCTCGCCGGCTGGCCCGGGTGCTGAGTCTGTCCCGGTACGCGACCGACCTGCTCACCCGCGACCCGGAGGCGCTGCGCCTGCTGGCCGAGGACGTCGAGTTGCAGCCTCGCCCCCGGGAGTCGCTGCTGGACGGTTTCGCTGCGGCCGGCGATCGGCACGCCGACCCGGTGAAGGCGATCGCCGCGGTCCGGGCGCTGCGCCGCCGGGAGCTGTTCCGGCTGGCCTGCGCCGACATCCTGAGCCAGGGCGGTGACCTGGCCCCGGACCGCCCGCTCGGGGTGGACGCGATCGGGATGGCGCTGTCCGACGTGACCGACGCGACGCTGAACGCGGCGTTGCGGATCGCCCAGCGGGCCAAACCGGCTCCGGAGGGCCTGCGGTTCGCGGTGATCGGCATGGGCCGACTCGGCAGCTACGAGATGAGCTACCCGTCCGACGCCGACGTGCTGTTCGTCTACGAGCCGCCGGCCGGGATCCCGGAGGGGGAGGCCAGCGCGGCCGCGCACGCGATCGCCGAGGAGATGCGCCGCCTGCTCAACGCGCCCGCCCCGGACCCGGCCCTCGGAGTCGACGCCGATCTGCGCCCGGAGGGCCGGCAGGGTCCGTTGGTGCGCAGCCTGCAGGCCTACCGGCAGTACTACGACCGCTGGTCGAAGGTGTGGGAGGCGCAGGCGCTGCTGCGAGCCCGGTTCGTCTGCGGTGACGCCGAGCTGGGCCGGCGGTTCGAGGTGCTGGCCGACGGCGTCCGCTATCCGGTCGGTGGCCTCACCCGTGAGCAGGTGGTCGAGATCCGGCGGATCAAGGCCCGGGTGGAGACCGAGCGGCTGCCCCGCGGTGCCGATCCGAACACGCACACCAAGCTGGGCCGGGGCGGCCTGGCCGACGTCGAGTGGGCGGTGCAGGTCACCCAGCTGCGCAACGCGCACGCGGTCCCGGAGCTGCGCAAGACCCGGACGCTGGAGGCGCTCGCCTCGGCGGCGGAGGGCGGCCAGATCTCCGAGGCGGACGCGGCCGAGATGACCGCCGGCTGGACGCTCGCGGCGCAGGTGCGCAACGCCCTCACACTGGTCCGCGGCCGGCCGACCGACCAGTTGCCCCGGCACGGGGTCGAGCTGGCGGGCGCGGTGCTCCTTCTGGGCGGCGGCGACCCGGGTGAGTTCGTGGACCGGTACCTGCGGCTGACCAGGCGTTCCCGGGCGGCGATGGAGCGGGTGCTGGAGAGCTGATCAGCACGGCCGGTTGGTGGCGTCGCCTCGCAGCATCCGGTAGCCGTCACCGTGGGCGGTGAGCAGGTAGACGGCCTGCCAGCGGGTGCACGTCTCGGCCGGCCGTTCCGGTGGCCCGTGTCCGGTCGCCTGCTCGCTGCGGAAGCTCACCTCGGCCCGGAGCCGCCCGGCGGACGCCTCGGTCAGGGCGAGCAGGACGACGTCGGAGTCCCGGCTGGTCGACGTGCCCTCGGCGAACGCGCGTAACTGGCCGGGCACCCCGGGATCGATGTCACCGGCCGGGTCGAGGATCGTCGCGACGGCCCGGTAGTCGCGCTCGTTGATGCCCCGGAAGTAGGTGTCGAGCATCGCCACCACCGCCGGCGCACCCGGGTGGTCGACCCGTGGATGCGCGGTGACCAGGGCGAGGGGGACGGTTTCCAGGATCGGTGCGGCGGTTCGCAGCGCGGCCTGTTCGGTCCGTGGCCGACCGGAGTTGAACAGGCGTGGGCCGCCGATCACCGCGGCCAGGCCGAGGGCGCCGACCAGGACGGCGATCGGCAGGGCCGGCAGTATCCGGCTGCGGGCGGGTTGCTCGGCCGGCTCCGGGATCCAGACCGACACGATCCGGACCGCTGAGCAGACTCGGCACTCGTCCGGCCCACCGATGTTGCGTTCCCCGCAGTTGACGCAGATCCACATCCGGCTCGTCCTCCCGTCGTGCTCAACGACGGTGACTGATGGATGGGGTGGTGATTCACCCGGTCGCGGCGGCTATCACCCGGGTGAGCGCCTCGTGCACCCGGCGAAGCTCCTCGATCGGCATGCCGAGCCGCTCGACCACGGCGGGCGGGATCCTCTCGGCGTCGGCCCGCAACGCCCGGCCCCGCTCGGTCAGGGTGATGGCCAGGCTGCGCTCGTCGGACCGGTCCCGCTCGCGGCGCAGGTAGCCGATCGCCTCCAGACGCTTGAGCAGCGGCGAGAGTGTGCCCGGGTCGAGTTGCAGCAGCTCGCTGAGGCGGCGCACGGACAGGGGGGAGTGCTGCCAGAGGGCGAGCATCACCAGATATTGCGGGTGGGTCAGGCCCATCGGCTCGAGTAGGGGGCGGTAGATCGCCACGACGCTGCGGGCGGCCACCGACAACGCGAAGCAGACCTGCTGCTCCAGCGCCAGGGGGTCGTGGACCGGATCACTCATCGGTGGCCAGCCTACCAACAGTTGGTGTACAAATGATTGGCACACCAACGATTATCGGGAGGCGTCGTGTCGAGGTTCAAGGCCTGGTTCCACCGGACGTTCGACGACTGGTTCTTCCGCTCGATGATCGGTCCGGCGCAGACCAAGGGGGCGGTCCACGGCGCTGACCACTTCGCCCGCGAGCAGTGGAAGCGAGACCTGGAGAACCGGAAGCGTTATACCCGTGAGCAGCGCGAGCGCAAGCGTGCCGAGCGGGCGGCCCGTCGGTGACAGCGGGGCGGGCAGCGCCGTCACGGTAGTGTCGGCGGCGTGGAAAGTGCTGCATGAAGCGAAAAGCGATGGTCATCGGCCTGGCGTCGATCACGGTGGGACTCGTCGTTCTCGCGGTGTTCCGTAACTCGTATTTCGACTCCCGGGTCTATCACGGGGCGATCGTCTACTGGTTCCGTGACGGCGGCATGGTCTATGACTTCCTGCGACCCGGTACACCGTACGGCTTCACCTATCCGCCCTTCGCCGGCCTGGTGATGTCCCCGATGGCGGTGCTGCCGCTGCTGATGGTGATGATCCTGGCCACCCTCGGCACCGTGATCACCACCGGTCTGCTGGTGTGGTGGCTGACCGGGCCGGAGATCCAGCGCCGCGGCTGGCCGGTCAAGTTCGCCTTCGCGATCGCTTTCTGCCTGGCGCTGTCCTTCGAGCCGGTCCGCGAGACGATCAGTTTCGGCCAGGTCAACACGCTGCTGCTGGCCCTGGTCGCCGGTGACATGATCCTCGGGCTGGACCGGGGCCGGAAATGGGCCGGCGTCGGCATCGGCCTGGCCACCGCGATCAAGCTCACTCCCGGCGTCTTCATCCTCTACCTGCTGGTCACCAGGCGCTGGCGGGCCCTGGGCACCGCGGTCGGCACCGCCACCGGTGTCACCCTGCTGGCCGGGGCGCTCTTCCCGGACGAGTCCCGGGAGTTCTGGACCTCGGCGCTGTGGGACACCAACCGGGTGGGCGTGCTGCACATCGTGTCCAACCAGTCCGAGCGCGGGTTCCTGGCCCGGCTGCCGATCGACACCATCGAGTCGAAGGTGTGGCTGGTGTGCGTGCTGGCGACCCTGGCGCTGTGGGCGTGGCGGGTGGCGCGGGCGCCGGAGGACGTGGTCGGTGGGCTGGCGCTGACCGGCATCGTGGGCTGCCTGCTCAGCCCGGTCACCTGGATCCACCACTGGGTGTGGGTGATCCCGGCACTGGTGCGCTGCCTGTTCCTGTTCGACTCGAACCGGGCGCGGTTCGCCCTCGGCGCGGCGGCGTATGTGCTGATGACCTCGCACATCACCTGGCTGTGGGAGAAACCCCCGATCCCGCCGATGGAGTTGCTCGGCGCCAACGTTTATGTCTGGTTCGGCCTGGCTCTGCTGCTCTGGACACCTGTGGGCATCACGCGTTCGTCTGAAGTCCATGCGAAGGTCAAGATCATCGCGTAGGCAGAGCGCATGTCTCTACGCCGTACCACCTCGGCGGTCGTCTCAGTCGTGGCCGTGGCCGCGGTGGGTGTCGTGCCCACCGCGGCGGCCGCGCACGGCCGTTCCGAGGAATTCCGCCGGCTCGCCACCTTTCCGGCCTACCTGAACTCGTCGATCGACGACACCGCGGCAGCCGAGATCTCGACCGTCACCGAGGACGGTCGCACGGTCGTCTACACCGACAGTCCGGGCAAGCGCCTCGGCTTCGTCGACATCAGCAACCCGTCCGCGCCGAAGCCGGCCGGCACCCTGGCCGTCGGCGGCGAGCCCACCTCGGTCGCCCACCTCGGCCGCCTGCTGCTCGCCGGTGTGAACACCCGGACCAGCTTCACCTCGCCGTCCGGCAAGCTCGTCGTGATCGACGCGAAGTCCCGCGCCGTGCAGCGGGAGATCGACCTCGGCGGCCAGCCGGACTCGGTCGCCGTCGCCCCGAGTGGCCGCTACATCGCCGTGGCCATCGAGAACGAGCGCGACGAGGATGTCAACGACGGCGCGATCCCGCAGGCCCCGGCCGGCTGGCTCGCCGTGATCGACACCCGCACGTGGAAAGTGACCAAGGTTGATATGTCCGGATTGTCGGCGATAGCGCCGACGGACCCGGAGCCCGAATATGTCAGCATCAACTCCCGCGACGAGGCCGTCGTCTCGCTCCAGGAGAACAACCACCTCGTCGTGGTCGACCTGCGCACCGGCAGGATCGTCCGCAGCATCGACGCCGGCACGGTCACCGTCACCGGGGTCGACACGAAGGATGACGACCAGATCACGCTGGACGGCACGATCACCGCCAAGCGTGAGCCGGACGGTGTCGCCTGGATCAACGACGACCTGTTCGCCACCGCCAACGAGGGCGACTACGAGGGCGGGTCGCGCGGCTGGTCGATCTTCAGCAAGAGGACCGGCAAGGTCGTCTGGGACGCCGGTGACAGCCTGGAGCACATCGCCGTCGCCCACGGCCAGTACCCGGACAAGCGCTCCGACGCCAAGGGCATCGAGGCGGAGAACGTCGCGTTCGCGGTCCTCAACCGGACCCCGTACGTCTTCGTCAACTCCGAGCGCGGCGACTTCACCGCCGTCTACGACGTGTCGAACCCTTCGAAACCGAAGTTCCGGCAGCTCCTGCCGACCACGAACGGCCCCGAGGGCGTCGTCGCGGTCCCGTCGCGCAACCTGGTCGTCGTCTCCTCCGAGGAGGAGGACCCCTCGATCGGCATCCGCGGCACCGTCCAGGTCTACGGCTTCGGCTCGCCGCGCAACGAACAGGTCGTCTCGAAGCACGACATCCCGTGGGGGGCGCTCTCCGCTCTCTCGGCGGTTCCCGGCCGCCGCGACCGGCTCGCGAGCGTCACCGACGCCGTCTACACCCCGACCCGGATCCTCGGCCTCACCACCGGCGGGGTCATCGACAGCGAGCTGACCGTCACCAAGGACGGAGCGCCGGTGGGCTACGACGCCGAGGGACTCGTCGTGCGCAAGGCAGGCGGTTACTGGCTGGCCGTCGAGGGCACCAACACTCTGGTACGCCTCGACGCGCGCGCCCGAGTCCAGGAGGAGATCCCACTGTCCGCCGACGTGGCGGCCGCGATCACCAGCAACGGCCTGGAGGGCATCGCCGAGGTCGGCGGATCGGTGTGGGTGGCCGTCCAACGCCCGATCAAGGGCGACCCGGCGAATGTCACCCGGATCGGCCGCTACGACACGGCCACCAAGACCTGGTCGTGGCTGCTCTACCCGCTCGACACCGCGCCCACCGGCTGGGTCGGCCTGTCCGAGCTGGTCGCCGTCGACCAGAACACGTTCGCCGTGATCGAGCGCGACAACCAGCGCGGCACCCTCGCCGCGATCAAGCGGATCTACACGTTCGACGTCCCGGCCACCTGGACCGGCACCCCGACCGTGTCGAAGAAGCTGGTCAAGGACCTGCTACCGCTGCTTCAGGCGGACGGCGGCTGGGTGCAGGACAAGGTCGAGGGCCTCGCCGTCGCCGGGAACGGCCGCACCTACGCGGTCACCGACAACGACGGGCTCGACGACAGCACCGGCGAGACGGTCTTCCTCGACCTGGGCCGGCTGCTCTGACGTGACCTGACATGGCGCTGATCGTCGTATCAGCGCCATGTCAGCTCCGCCGAGCACGGTGTCCGGCATGGACACCACCTATGCGATCCGCGCCGAAGGGCTGGTGAAACGCTTCGGCGACACCACCGCCCTGGACGGCGTCGACCTGGCCGTGCGCCCGGGCACGGTCCTCGGTCTGCTGGGGCCGAACGGGGCCGGGAAGACCACCGCGGTACGGGTACTGGCCACCCTGATCCGCCCGGACGCCGGACACGCCACCGTCGGCGGCTTCGACGTCGTCAAGCAGCCGCACGAGGTCCGTGAACTGATCGGACTGACCGGCCAGTACGCCTCCGTCGACGAGACCCTGAACGGCACCGAGAACCTCCTGATGATCGGCCGGCTCCTCGGCCTGTCCCGCCGTGACGCCCGCGCCCGCGCCGCCGAACTGCTGGAACGCTTCGAGCTCACGGCTGCCGCGAACCGGGCCGCCGGAAAATACTCCGGTGGCATGCGCCGCCGTCTCGACCTGGCCGCCAGCCTGGTCGGCGACCCGCGACTGCTCTACCTGGACGAGCCCACCACCGGCCTGGACCCGCGCAGTCGCAACGAGGTGTGGGACATCGTCCGCGGCCTGGTCGCCGGCGGCACCACAGTGCTGCTGACCACCCAGTACCTGGACGAGGCCGACCAGTTGGCCGGTGAGATCGTGGTGATCGACCACGGCCGGGTCATCGCCACCGGCACCCCGGCCCAGCTCAAAGCCCGTACCGGCGCCCAGACCGTGACCGTCCGCCCGGCTTTCGCCGACGAGATCGGCCGGGTCCGCGACGCGGTCGGCCGGATCGCCACCGGACCGGTCGACGTGGCCGGCGAGGTCGTCACCGCCTCGGTCAGCGACCCCGGCGCGCTCGCCAAACTGGTTCGTGACCTGGACGAACACGGTCTGTCGGTGGCCGAACTGGCGCTGCGCAGCCCCAGCCTCGACGAGGTCTTCCTGAGCCTGACCGGAGGCCGCTCATGACCACGATGGCGCTGCGCAACACCGCCACGCTGGCCTGGCGGACCCTGGTCCAGATCAAACACAACCCGTTCGAGCTGTTCGACTTCAGCGTCCAGCCGATCATGTTCCTGCTGCTCTTCACCTACGTGTTCGGTGGCGCCATCGCCGACACACCGGGGGAGTACCTGACCTACGCGCTGCCCGGCATCATCGTGCAGAACCTGCTCTTCGCCACCCTGAACACCGGCGTCGGCCTGAACACCGACATCAGCAAGGGCGTGTTCGACCGGCTCCGGTCGCTGCCGATCGCCAGGTTCTCCCCGTTGGCCGGCCGGATCGTCGCCGACGTGATCAAGCAGGCGTGGGCGGTCACCCTGCTCCTCGTACTCGGCATGATCCTGGGTTTCCGGATCGAGACCGGCCCGGTGCAGGTGCTCGCCATGTTCGGGCTGCTGCTCGGGTTCGCCTTCGCCGCGTCCTGGATGTCGGTGCTGGTGGCGATGCTGGTCAGCGAACCGGAGAAGGTGCAGATCTTCGGGTTCGTGCTGCTCTTCCCGATCACGTTCGCCAGCGGGGCGTTCGTCGACCCGGACACCATGCCCGGCTGGCTGCGCACCTTCGCCGACGTCAACCCGACCAGCATCCTGGCCGACGCCACCCGTGGGCTGCTCAGCGGCGGCCCGGTCGCCGGCCCGGTCACCCGGTCACTGCTGTGGGCGGCCGGATTCCTGGTGGTCTTCGCGCCGCTGTCGGTCCGGGCCTTCCGCCGGCGGATCTGACTCCAGACCGGCCGCGGCCAGCGCGTTCGCCATGGTGACCCCGTCACCCAGCCGGTACGCCGCATCGAAGCCCGCGTCGCCCAGTGCGGCGCGGGCTTCGCGGAAGGTCCGCTCGGCCTGCTCGACGGTCCGGTCCTCGGAGCCGCGCACCGAGTCCGCCGCACCCAGCAGATACGCGGCCCGCGCCGGATCACCCGCCCGCAGCGCCAGGTCCGCCACCCCGGCCAGCACCTGCGCGATCACCGGCGAGTCGTTCGAATCCACGGCGATCCGGATCGCCGTCCGATGCGACTCCCGGGCCAGCCCCAGATTGCCGGCCGCGCCGTAGATCAGCGCCTGCGTGCTCTGCGCCATCGCCCGGAACTGCGGAGCGAACATCGAATGCTCGATCAGCCGGACCGCCGTCTCGTTGTGCTCCTGCGCCAGGCCGAGATCACCCTCGGCCAGGGCGATCACCGCGTGACAGTGGTGCACCGAGGCCATCACCTCGGGAATCCCCACCTCGTGGGCGTACTCCCGGGCCCGTTTCATCATCCGGTGCGCCTCCTCCGGCTCACCGTTCAACCACAGCTGATGGGCCATCTTCACCGACAGCTGCGGCAGGTCCTCCCGCATGCCCACCTCCTCCAGCAGGGCCAGCGCCTCCCGCTGCCAGGCCAGCGCCTGCCCGAAATCGCCGCGCGCCGCCGTCATGTCGGCCAGTGAACTCAACGTGTAGCCGATGCCCCAGCGGTCCCCGATATGCCGGAACCCGGCCAGCGCGGCTCGCAGATCCGCCTCGGCCGGCGCCGCCGGTTCACCGAGATTCAGCCGGACCTGACCGATCAGCATCCGCGACATGGCCCGCAGCCACGGATCCGGATCGTCGGCGAGCAGTTCGGCCCCGCCGTACGTCGCCTCCTCCGCCACGTGCGAGTAGATCGCCGACAGCGGGCCCAGCAGGCGCAACGCCGGATGCCTGTCCAGCACCCCGACGGCCAGTTCCTCGGCCGCGTGGAACGCCGCCTTCACGTCGTCGAACTCCATCGGGCCCTCGACCCCGTTGAGCGCCGCGAACACGTGCACCAGCGCCAGATCGGCCCGATCGGCCGGGCCGGGAAGGGCGATCACCTCGGAACAGAGCCGGGCCCCCTCGGTCCGGTGCCCGTTCAGCCACCAGTACCAGCCCAGATTCGCCACCAGCGTCGCCGCGTTCACCCGGTCGCCGGCCTCGATCGCGTCCCGGACGGCGGCGTGCAGATTGTCGTGCTCGGCACTCAGCCGACGCAGCCAGCCCAGCTGCTCGGCGCGGCGTAGATGCGGCTCGGCGGCCCGGGCCAGATCGATCAAATGCGCGATGAGGGTACGCCGTACCGCCTCCGACTCACCCGCCTCCGCCAGCCGCTCCAGCCCGTACTCACGGATCGTCTCCAGCATCCGGTAACGCCCGTCCGGGCCCAGCACCAGCAGCGACTTGTCGACCAGGGCGGCCGGCGGATCCAGGTCCGGCCCGCAGATCCGCTCCACCGCGGTCACGTCCGCCCCACCGGGCAGCATCGCCAGCCGCCGCCACACCCGCCGCTCGTCGCCGGACAGCAGATCCCAGCTCCAGTCGACGACCGCGCGCAACGTGCGGTGCCGGGGCAGCGCGGTCCGGCTACCCCCGGTCAGGAGCCGGAACCGGTCGGCCAGCCGGTCCGCCAGAACCGCCGCCGGCAGGGTACGCAGCCGAGCCGCGGCCAGCTCGATGGCCAGCGGCATGCCGTCCAGAGCGCGACAGATCCGTACCACCGGCTCGGTGTTCTCGCTGGTCAGCGTGAAACCGGAGGTCCGGTCCAGGAGCAGCCGCACGGCTGGGGACGCGGCCGCCGTCGCCAGGTCGGCCCCGGCCGGCGGCAGGGCCAGCGGCTCCACCGGGAACAGCCGCTCACCGGCGATCCCCAGCGGCTCCCGGCTCGTCGCCAGCAGCCGCAGCCCCGGCGCCGCCCGCAGCAACACGTCGGCCACCTCGGCGGCCGCCTCGATCAGATGCTCACAGTTGTCCAGGACGAGCAGCAGATCCCGGCCGGCCAGCGCCTCCCGCAGCCGGGCCAGCGGCGTCGCCGGCTCCACCCGGCGCAGTGCCGGACCACTCAGGCGCAGCGTCGACAGGATCGTCTGCGGCAGTTCGGCCGGGTCCCGTACCGGAGCCAGCTCCACCCGCCACACCGCACCCGGAAGCGAACCGCCCACCTCGACCGACAGCCGCGTCTTGCCGCTGCCGCCCGGACCGGTCAGGGTGACCAGCCGGTGCTCGCCGAGCAGGGCGCGCACCGCGCGCACGTCATCGGCCCGGCCGACGAAACTGCTCACCTCGGCCGGCAGATTGCCCTCGGCCACATCGGTCTCCCGCAGCAGCTCCAGGTGCAGCCCGGCCAGCTCGGCCGACGGATCAACCCCCAACTCGTCGCCGAGCCGCCGCCGGACCTGCTCGAACACCTCCAGCGCCCGGCCCCGGTTCCCGGCGTCGCGCAGCGCCCGCATCAGCAGAGCGGCCAGCGGCTCGTCCAACGGATGTGCCCGGACCAGCGCCGCCAACTCGGGAACCACATCTCGCCGGCCCATCTCGTCGGCCAGCCGGGCCCGCCGCGCGGCCAGCCGCAGACCCTCCAGCCGCACCGCCTCCGGCCGCGCCACCTCCGGGAACTCCAGGTCGCCGTGCCACAGGCCGAGCATCCCCGTCGGATCCCTGGTGAACCGGTGGACGTCGACCGCCTCCGGGTCGATGACCAGGCGATAGCCGGCCGAGGTGGCGGCCACGGCCAGACCCGGCACGGCCCGCCGCAACCGCGAGACCAGGGCCTGCAACGCGTTCGCCGCGGCCGCGGGCGGCGCGTCACCCCAGACGCCGTCGATCAACCGGTCCGCGGTCACCTCACGGTTCGCGTCCAGGGCGAGCAGGACCACGAGGGTACGCAGCCGCGCTCCCGCCACCGGCCGGAGTGCCCCGTCCCCGTCCCGGACCTCGACCGGCCCGAGTACCGCGATCTCCACCCGGTTGATTCTGCCGCCCGCACGCATCCCGGGTCGATTCCGTATCGCCCGACGCCGCCCTGGCAGACTGATCTTGTGGAGTTCGAGGTGCTGTCCGGGACACCCGGCCTGTCCCTCGGCCGGGTCGCGCATGTCCTGGTGCCGGGCCACGGCCGTAACCACGACGCCTCCGGCCTCACTCCGGGCGGCGTCGACCGCTGCCGCATCGGCCTGGCCGTCCACTCCGCACTGTCGCCGGGCGGCGTCATCGTCTGCTCGGGTTACAAATCACCCGCCGACCGCAAGGGCGCCGTCTTCCGGGCCGACGGGGAGACGTTCCAGGGCGCCCCCGAGGCCGACCTGATGCGCGACCGACTGCTGGCCGCCGGAGCCGACGCGGCGGTGCTCCGCGTCGAACGGCACTCCGTCGACACCGTCACCAACCTGCTCCGGGCCGAACACGAGGGCCACTTCGGCGACGACCGTCCGGTTGCGATCGTCGCCCAGCGCGGCCACCTGCACCGGATCCTGTCGGTCGTCGCCCCGCGCACGCTGCGCCGCCCCTACCTGGGCGTGGTCGTTCCCGGCGGCGCACCCCGGGAGAACCCGCTGGCCGCCCCGATGAGCCGCCTGATCATCGCCGGCCTGCCCACCGACCCGGCCGCCGCGATCACCACGGCCACCGCCCGGGCCGAACGTCTCTGGCGGCTCGCCGGCCTTCTCGGCAAGCGGTCCTACCACTGATCAGGCGCCGGGCGTGCTGCCCCCGCTGTACTTGGACGGATTGTCGGGGAGGTCATCGGTCGGCGGCAGGGGAGGGGCCGGACGCGTCCGGAGCGCCACGACGAGCGCGCCCACCGCGATGACACCGATCAGGGCCACGAAGAGAAACAGCTCCATGCGTCTCAGTGTGCGCGCCTGGAACAATCCCGCGGGTGAGCGTTTTCGACGACATCACCCGGACCACCGAGGACCTGATCTTCGCGGCCCTCGACTACGCGGTGGAGAACGCCGGCATCTCCCCGGCCGGCTTCACCCCGTTCGCGTTCTTCGACGGCGCCAACGGCCGGGGCCTGACCAGATACGTCGCCGGAGACGGCACCAACCTGCAGGAATGCCAGGACGCCGGCCGTCATTCCCTGCAAACCGTCGACGCGGGCGTCACGTGTGTCGCCTTGGCCTGGGACGGTTACTACACCCACCAGGGCGAGCGCAGTGAGGCGGTCTTCGTCGAGGGGTACGAGATCGGCCGCCCCCACGGCCTGCTGCTGGCCCAGCGTTACACCCGAACCGACGGCACCGTCCGCCCGGTCGGCAACCCGGCCCTGATCGGCCGCCCCGACCCCTTGGTCCACCGGACGGCAGCCTAGTCACCGGCCTGCCCGCACCGTCACGAACACGGGTCGGTGGCGAGACCGATCATGCCGAACAGCGAAACGGCGGCCATGCCGGAGCATGACCGCCGTTCCGGAAGCTACGAGCCTCAGACGTTGTAGTACATCTCCTGGCGGCGGACCGCTGACCAGTCGATCTCTATGAAACAGCGTCCTGAACAGCGCTTACTGCGTTTGTTTGCGTTGGTTCGGGATGGCCTTCTGCGGACATCCTGCGGACTGGTTGCGGACAGGGCATTGCGTCGCATGTGATTTCCGCATACAGTCAAATGCAGTCAACGCATGAGCGTTGAAGTGGGACGGGCCCGGAACCGCGGTGCTACCAACACCGGCCGAGCCCTTGACCGCCTACGTAGGAGGCGACCCGGTGAATACCGTACCGAACGCTGCCCTCGTGGATGCCGCCGTCGAGGCGCTGTCCGCTTTCAACCCGGAGATGCCCGAGCAGGCCGTGAACATGCTGGCCCTGTGGTCGCGGCGGCCGGAGCTGACCGATCTGGACCTCTCCGAGGTCGTGAACCGCCTGTTCCCCGACTCGATGCTGGTCGACCCGCCCGCCTGCCCGGCGTGGTGCTCCGGCGCCCACTACGGCGAGACGGTGGTCCCCGAGATCCGGGAGTGCACCTCGGAGGAGGTCTACGTTCCCGACCTGGGCAACTCGGCCGTGCCCGTCGACGTGGCCCGGATCTTCGACCGCATCACCGGCCGGTTCAGCCGGCCCGCGCACGTCCGGATCGGTGAGATCGAGCTGACGTCCCTCGCCGCCCGGGCCATGGCCCGCGAGCTGAACCGCGCGGCCGCGCTCCTCGAGGACGGTGTCCTGTGAGCAGCAAGCAGCGACGCCCCCAGATCCGCCGGGGCCTCGAAGGCAACCGGGTCGTGCTAGTCGCCCCGCGCAACGACCTGTCCGGGGCGGACCTGCGGCGGGTGATGGACGAGATCGCCGCGGCCCACTGGGTGCTGGCGACGATCGTCGACCCGGCCGACTGGCGCACCGCCTTTCGCCTGATTCTCGACGGGGACGCCGACATCCTGCTCACCACTCGCCACGAGCACCTGCCGGCGATCCAGCTCGTCCGCGGATGCCCCCTCAAGGCCATGCCCGTCGTCGGGGAGTCGTCAGTACCGACGCCCTCTGAGCAGGGCGGGGCGTTGCCGCCCTCAACACCCTCTCGTCAGCCCTTCAACGGCGGCACCGCGGGCAGCCGTCGCCCCAACGTCCTCCGCCGAGGTGTCGCATGAACGAGCGTTCGATCCGAGCCCAGTTTCTTCAGGTCGGCACCCAGTTGCTCACCCCCGACGGGTGGCAACGGATCCACGGGGTCCTGGTCTTCGCCAAGGACCAGAAGTCCCTGGATCAGGTCAGCGTCTACACGCCTCAGCGGACGCTCGACGACTCCGACGGGTGGCCGTTCCGCTTCAACGACCTGGTGCTCACCCGCGGCGAGGTGCCGGGCGAGGACGACTGCCCCTCGTGGTGCGTCGAGCACTACCGGGGCGGCGACCGCCTCCAGGAGAAGAACTGCAGCTCCTTCCCCGACGCGGTGACCGTGGTCGAGGCGTGCACCGGGATCGAGCGCGAACTCGGCTTCTGGGGTGAGCAGCGCGTCAACCGGGAGACCGGCACGGTGGAGCGCTTCGGCATCATCGAGTCGAAGTTCCTGGAGGACGTGGAGCTGACCGCCAGCGGACTCCGCAACCTGGCCCGCAAGCTCCGCGAGCTGGCCGACATGGTCGAGGAGACCCCGTAGCGGTAGCGGCACGCGCGTGTCCCGAGCGGCCCTCTGGAGCGGTTTTCCCGCTTCCGGGGGCCGTTTCCGTCGTTGCCGCTACTTTCGAGCGTTTCCGCAGCTCAGCCCAGTAGCGGCAGAGGTAGCGGCACGGTGGGCGCTTCCGCGTTTCCCCTGCCCAGATAGGTAGCGGCAGAGGTAGCGGTGCCGCTACTGGCTACGCGTGCCGCTACTGCCGACGGGGCCGTAGCGTAGCGCCCGGACCGGGCACCCGAACCTGCCGTACGACGCTTCCTGGGCTCGCTACTACCGAGGGCACTACGCGCTACAGGCCCACGTCGGCCCTGGTGGCGACCGGCCTCGGGTGTAGCGCCGCCCGTAGCGTCCGCACTACACGTAGCGGGGCCCGCGCTACAGCCTGCCGGGTGGTGTGGCGCGGGCGCCGGGCCCCGCCGAGGGTCGCCCTGGGCCTGCTTTCCGGGGGTGGCCACGGGTGCCGCGCCACGCACCAAACGGGGTGCCTGCCCTGCTCAGCCCATGGCGCGGGTCATGGCGCGGATCCGCGCCAAGGATGGGGGGCCGCGCCACGCCGGCGGCCCGGTCGCGGCCGCGCGTCGCGCCTGCCGGAGAGTGCCCAGAACGGTGCCGAAAGGGCCCTGCAGTAGGGCGACCGCGACCCGCGACCAGGCGGTGTCTGCGCAGCTCACCTCACGGTCGCGCCCTGGTCGCGCACCCGCGACCATCCCAGCAGCCGCGACCACCCCCGCGACCGGCCGACGGCAGGGGTCTCAGCGCGGTTGAGACCCCCTCACGGAACGACGGGTTCAGTACTGCTGAAGTCGTCGACGCCGAAGCTTCCCGCCACCGGGGAGCTTCCGGGGATTCCGAACCTGCCTGCGGAATTCGGCACACGCGTGCCGACCGGCAACCGTGGGGCAGAGCACCACGGTTCAACCCCTGCTGTTACGACGGCGGTTGCCGACCTGCGTGGGCCTGGTGACTACGCAGCCCAACCGTCGGGGTGTCCCCACGGTTGCGGCGGACCTTGATAGCGGCCCGGCCCGGATCGTCGGTAACAGTCACACGCTGAGCAGGCGTGTTACCCGTAACGGAATGTCCCCGGCGGCCCTGATTGCGGCCTGAGCAGGGATGTCCCCGGAGACGGGGACACCTGCACTGCTGTCACGACGGTGCAGGTGTCTACTCGCCTTCCGGCGCGGCCGCGTACTTCGCCAGCGTCGTCTTGCTGGTGCTGGCGTCGAGGAAGGACAGCTCCCACGGGCCGGTGTTGATGTCCATCTCCTTGCCGAAGCCGACCCACTTGCCGGTCAGCCGGCGGCCGGTCGGCTCGGCGAGCAGCTGGATCGCCCCGTGGTAGCGGCCACCGCGGTAGTAGCCGCCCGGGTCGGTCTCCTCGACCCACGTGCCCGTGATGACGCTGCCGTCGACAACCAGGTCCATGGTGAGCAGCGACTTACCGGCGCCGTGGAGGCTGCGCACGGTCAGCCGACCGCCGTGCTGGAGCAGGACGACATGGTGCTGCCCGGTGTAGGTGTCGTTACGGCCGGAGCTGAAGTACTGGTATCGGCTCAACCACACGCCGGAGTAGCCGGCGCCTGACCGGGCCGGACCGGGCTGGGTCGGCAGGGCGGCGGCGCGCACCTCCAGGTCGTGACCGCCGCGGCCGTCATCGACGACCATCGCGTCCACGTCGGCCGGGAAGCCGAGCGACTGGATCGGCAGCCGGGTGACGACCTCCAGCGCGCGGGCGCTGGCCGGGCGGGGCTGGGCGATCTCGCCGCTCTCGTAGCGCTGCACGGTGCGCTTGGTGGTGGTCTCGGCGCCGGCGGCCCGCATCCGCTCGGCGAACTCGTCCTGACTCAGTCGCATGGAGAGGCGAACGGCGCGCAGCGCGGTGTTCGGCCGGGGCTGAAGGCTGCTCATGATCCGTACGGTACTCCCGGCGTCGCCGGAATGTCGCCTCAAATGTCGCCGGAATGTCGTCCCTCGCGTCGTCGCGCAAGGCGACGTAGCGGCGACATCCTGTAGCGGCGACGGCGGGTAGCGCCCGTGATCGTGGCCCGCCGTCGCCCCGGGCCGCAGCGAGGAGGCGACCGTGATGGGCAGAGACCTGTGGCCGAAGCACGGTCGCCGTCGCATCTGGTGGGCGCCCTGGAGGGTGGTCTGCCGTTGCGGTCTGGCCGCCTACCCCTGCGTCGTGCTGCGCACCGTCTACCGCAACCGGGTCGACGCCGCCCAGCGGTGGCGCAACGAGGAACGGCGTAACGCACACCGCTGGTGACCTCTCCCCGCTGACGCACGCCGCGCACCCGTTGACGCGATCTCCGCGCGTTTACGACCGTCAACGAAGTGCGTCAGGGGAGACCCTTCGCACGCGCCACACGCTGCGGATACGTCGTCAACGGGTGCGTCAACGGGAGGGTTCGGGAAGGCCCGGATCCGCGCAGTCTCCGGTCGGTACTTCGCGCACTCTCCGAAGCTCGGTCAGGGAGACCTCCGGCGCTCACGGGCGCCGCAGTCCCTGCCGCTGGGGAGCACCTGCTCGCACGTTTTGGTGCCCGCCCGGTGGCATCCGTTCTCGATGCACCAGGCGTCCTGCTCGGCGCGCCACCACTGGCCGAAGCCCTCGGTGATGGTGAGGCCGCCATCCTTGCGCGCGGTCCCATGGACGCGGTGATACTCCTCCAGCCCCTGCCGAAGCTGCTGAATCCAGCGCGGCGGGGCCTGATGGCCGGCAGGGCGGACGATCTCCGGCTCACGGCGCCTCACCGGGACACCACCAGCGGCCGGGTCAGGGCGTACCAGGCATCACGGTGGCCACGGTTGTCAAGCCACGACCGACCCGCATCCCGCCACTGCTGATGCATATTCACCGCCCGCCACATGTGCTCGCTGTGCCCCCAGCCCCGAGGGACGGCAGGCACCGAGTCCCACCAGTCGGCCGGGTCGAACCGCACCAGCCACGTCGGCGGATCCAGCTCGGCCGCCTCAGCGAGCGCGTCACCGCGGCGCCTCACGCGACACTTCCGCGGATCCCGTACGTACCCCGCACCCCGACGCGCCGCTGCGGCCGGCGGCCCTGCACCTGATCGCTCTCGTCGCCCGCAGGCATCCGCAGTGCGGCCATCAGCCGGGCCAGGGCGATCCGCTGCTGGCGTACCTCCACGGCCGCCGGGTGCGCCTTCTTGCCCTGCGGAGACTCGATGGTCGCGCCGTCACGGCGGAGGTCGGTTTCCAGCTCGTCGCACAGATCGACGGTCCGCGCGGCCTCCCGTAGAAGCACCAGCTCGTGCTCGTCCAGGTCGTAGTCGCCGGTGATGGCATCCCAGAGCCGACGACCCGGAGCGCGCAGTCCCGGCGGGGGCTGAACCTTCTCACTCATAGTTACTCTCCGTAGATAGGTCGACTTGTTTCGGGGCGGCCGGGTCCTAAACCACCTCTCCGGCGGTTCGCTGGGGGGCCACCCTCCATGGGTCTCCCGCCACCCCCATCACTCACCGTGACTTGCTACCGCGTCACACCGGCGGCGCGGCGGATGAGTGTGTTCATCGACGGGGCTGCGGGCGTGGTGCTGCGGGCGCCACCGTCGAAGTCGGGCGTGGTGGCCGGCTCGGTGTCGGGCTCGTCCTGCTCGGCGGGCTGTCCGTGGCCGGCGGCGGCCCGGATCTGGGCGCTCAGGCTGCGGGTCATGTCGCTGCTGCTCATGGTCTCTCCTTCGTGAGGTGTTTCGTGGGTGGCGAGGAGGGCAGCCCGACCGGGGTGACCGGACTGCCCTCTCTCCTGAGGCGCTGGCGGGTCTGTGCGCGTGGAGGTAGTGCGCTCGCCGCCATGGCTCCGCGGGCCGGTCCAACAACCAAGTCCCGCCGCGGTGACTTTGACGCCGTGAGCTGGGTGGGTCAGCCGAAGGCGTGCCGTGCGGCGCTGACGCGGGCCCGGTTCTCGGCCATGGCGTCGAGAGCGTCCTTGTGGACTTCTCGGTACCGGGCGTCCTGCTCGGCGACGGTGGGCATCCACACCCGGCCGTTGTTGCGGGCGTACCAGAGCAGGCGGTCGCTGGTCTTGGTGGGCCAGGGGCGGGGGCCGCCGATCTGGATGTTGAGGCCCGCGGTCAGTTCGTGGAAGTTGTGGAGTTCGGAGAAGTCTCCGCGGTGGTCCCATTCGGCGGGGGTGTTGCGTCGCACGCTGACGGCCGCGGCGCGCACGGCTTCGTACCGGGCGGCGAGGTCGTCAAGTCCGAGCCACGCCTTCCGTGCCTTGTCCGAGGCGCGAAGGATGGTGTCGGCGGAGGTGTCGTCGGGCAGGGCGCCGGCGGCCGCGGTGACGCCCTTCATGATGTCGTCGACGACCGGGGCGAGGTGGTCGCGGATGATCCGGTCGCCGAGGTCGTTGACCAGCAGCTCAAGGGCGCTGTCGGCCCTGTCGATGGCTTCGACCAGCAGCTCGGAGCGGCGGTCGTACTGCCGGTTGCGGCGGTCGGCGGCGGTCAGTTCGTCGAGGGTGGGCAGCGGTTCGCCGGCGGTGGCCGCGTCCATCAGCGCGGTGACGTACCGGGCCTGGTCGGCGCCACGGTCGGACGGTGGGGCCACGGCGAGTTCGGCGCTGAGGCGCACGAGGCCGTCGCGGGCGGCGAGCAGTTCGGCGGGCAGGGTGTAGAGGCCGGTGTCAGCGCCGTCGAACAGGCGTGCGTGGCGGCGGTGGTTGCGGGCGCGGTTCGGGATGTCGGTGCTGGGCATGGTGCTGTTCCTCGATTCCGTTGGTGATGTTGATTCCGAGGGAAGTGATCTACCTGCGGTCGTCCGCGCGCCTCTGGCGCCGGACGGTGCCACCGGATTCGCCGATGACGGCGCTCGTCGGCTGCTTCGCCTTCGGCCCCTGGTCGCCGATGACCTGCCGGGCCTGACGGTGCTGCGGGCAGGGTGCGAACTCGGCCTCGGCGCAGCAGAGCGGCAGCTTCCCGCCCCGGGCGAGCTTCTCGGCGTATCGCTGCTCCAGGCCGGCCCCACGCCGGGCCTTGAACTCCCGGCGCTCCTGCTCGCGCGCCTGCCGCTTGGCAAGCGTCTGCTCGACGGCAGACCGGAGCCTGGCATCCCAGTCGACGGGTTCGGTCATGGCGCGAGCGGGCTGACGACGTACCACGGCTCATCGACGCCGACCCGGTACTGAATGGACACGCCGTCGACGGGGTGCAGAACGAACGGGCGCGGGTCGCCCTCCGTGTCGATGTCCCAGCCGATAACGAGGGACGGATGCTCCCGGCCTTCGAGCTGGATGAAGAGCGGATAGGGCTGCATGATCACGCCTGTTCTCACTTTCTGTTACCGGGCGCAGTTGGTCGCATGGCCAGCGGAGTCGACGCTCCAGCCGCACGCTGTGCACGTTCCGGGGGTGGGGTCGTCAAGACCCGTCAAGGCGTCAGAATCCCTGCTCACGGCCGGTTTGGCGTTTGACGGGTTGACGGGTCGAGTCGTCAAATCGTCAGAGCCGTCAGACGCCTTGACGGGTTGAGCCGTCAGGCCGTCCAAGTCGTCAGACGGGCTGAGCTGCTGTTTTGACGCCTTGACGGCCTCTGACGGGTTGCCGCCCGAAAATGACCCGAGGTACCGGGTGAACGGGTCGGTGAAGTCCTCCAGTCGGTATCCACGAGCCGTGCCGGTTACGTTGCGTACAGGCCGTACACCGAACGCCTTGACCCGGGCGGCCAGCTTCATCGCGGACAGGTCGACACCCTCGCTGCCCCACGGGGACTCGGCGACTCCCCGGAGCTTGTTCACCAGATCCTTCGATTCCAGGAACCCAACAGCGGCCGCCGCGAACGCCTCCCGAATGTCGGTGAGCAGCTGGAGCGTCGTCGAGTCGCGCTCCTCTTCCTCCTGCTCCGCCGTGAGCGCCAGGGCGGCCTCACGGGCGAGCTTCGGCCAGTCCCCGCCCGCGATGTCAGCGATGATCACGAGCGCTTCCCAGACGTCCGCGGCCCGGTCCTCGACCGGAAGCTCCGGGATCGTTCGGGCGATCTCACCCAGGCGCGAGGCGATCCACGAACCGACCCGGCCCCGAAGGTCTTGCAGCGGCCCACCGTCGCGTCGACTGCGGAACGGGGCGACATGCTCTCCGGGCCTCCGTCGCCGCATGGTCACGTTGACCGCCCGGTCGGTGATGGTGTCCGGCAGGGCTCCGATGCCGGCCAGCGCGACGAACCCGAAGGTCTCCAGTTCCTCGACGCGCCGGGCCGCAGCGTCGTACCGCAGCGTCGGCCGGCCGCGCTCGAATCCGGCATTCACCAGTCCGCGCAGGTCCTCGTTCTGCTCGGCGGCCTTTTTCGTCCCCCACACCGTG
The DNA here is from genome assembly GCF_033097365.1 of Actinoplanes sichuanensis. Lineage (NCBI taxonomy): Bacteria > Bacillati > Actinomycetota > Actinomycetes > Micromonosporales > Micromonosporaceae > Actinoplanes > Actinoplanes sichuanensis. Next base: position 7,977,956 of record NZ_AP028461.1, on the reverse strand, counting down.
TCGGCCTCGTCGATGATCAGGGTCGGCTTCTTGTCCGTGCCCATGACCCTGTAGAGCACCGCGGCGCTGATGTTCGCCGTCGGCATCGCGTTGCGAGACAGCGCGCCTACCAGGTCGAGCAGCCGAGACTTGCCGCACCGCTTCTCCGGCGAGCGGATCGCCAGCCGTGGAGCGGTGTGCAGGGCACTGACCGCGTGCGAGGCGGCGATCCACAGGGTGATGGCCACCTCCACGTGCTCGGTGGGCAGCTGCACGTACCGGATGACAGCCACGCGCACTTCGTCGAGCAGGTCGGCGCCCGGGCTCTCGGAGTCGGTCACGCGACCGCCCCCAGCCTGCGGATGGACGCCCCGGTCTCCCAGTCGACAGCCCCACCGCGGTACAGCCGGTACGGCCGCCCCTCGCGCTCAGCACGCGTCCGGGCCGCCCGGTCGACCGCGGCCAGCTCGGCGGCGATGCGCTCCTGCCGGGTCGGCGGGGCGACGTGGTGCGCCGCCCAGCTCGCCAGCATCTCGCCCTGGGCGTACGTCGAGGCGAAGCGGATGCCGGACTCGAAGGCCAGGGCCACCAGGTAGGCGACCTGCTCGCGGGTGAACTCCTCCTGGTCGCCGAGCAGCGCCTCGCCGGCCCGCAGCACCGTTCCCGCGTCGCGTCTCACTCGGCACGCTCCAGGACGAGCAGGGCGCTGCCGATCGCAGCACGCTCGGCGTAGCCGAGGTCGAAGCCCATCGCGTGGTAGTCGATCGTCGTGACCCGGTCGGCTGGTCGCCGAGGGGGCCGGTCGTGTCGTACGGTGGAGGCGGTCTCGGTGACCTGCTCCGTGTGCTTCGCCGCCGCTTCCCCGGCCTGGTCCGCTGGGGGGCGGCGTTCTTCGTTCTGCGAGGTCATCTCAGGCGACCGCCCGGTCACCGTCGTTGCCGGCCAGCCACTGCTCCACCGCGGACTGCGGGTAGAGCACGCGGCGGCCGCGCTTCACGCCGGCGGGACCTTTTCCGATGTGCCGCCAGTACCGCACGGTGCTGGGGGCGGTGCGGGCGATGTCGGCGACTTCCTCGGTGGTCAGGTAGCGCTCCACGGGACACTCCAGATGTGTGAACGACATGCATCCGCATGTCTGATCGACATGAAGAGAATCAACCATGCCCGGCGGCTTCCGTCAAGTTCCAACGACATCTAGCATCATGTGAATGACACATAAGGACCCTTCGGCAGAGGCTGCCTTCGGGGCTCAGGTTCGTCTTGCCCGCGAAGCGCGGCAGTGGACTCAGGAGGCCCTAGCGCGTCACCTTCGTGAGACGAGTGGCATCGGCATGGATCAGGCTGCCGTTGCACGCCTCGAAGGGGGCAAGAGGTCCATTCGCCTAAATGAGGCCTCGGCCCTTGCGAAGTTGCTGGGCCTGGACCTGCAAGCACTCTCCAGCGTCGTTCCGCGACTGACGGCGGAGGAGTACGAGGAGGCCAAGGCTTCACTGGAGGAGGCGACCGAGAAGGAAGCGGAGGCAGCCAGCGAGCTTCGTCGAGTGAAGGACGAGCTGGAGGGCCGGATCGTTGCCCTCAACGTCGAACGGCGCCACTGGAGTACCCAGATGTGGCGCTTCGGCCAGATGATCGCCGAGTACGAGGCCCGCAATGGCGAGTAGGAGCATCGCGAAGCGCCCTAACGGTAAGTGGCGGGCTCGGTACCGCGACGAGGCGGGCAAGGAGCACAGCCGGCACTTCGACCGGAAGAAGGACGGCGAGCGCTGGCTCGACGAGCAGACCGCGAGCATGGTCACCGGGATGTACGTCGACCCGAAGGCTGGCGAGATCACCTACCGGCAGTTCTTCGAGGACTGGGCGTCCCGGCAGGCCTGGCCCCCGAACACCGATCGCGCCATGCGTCTCGCGTCGAACTCAGTGACGTTCGGGCACCTGCCCATGAAGGCAATCCGGCGTTCCCACTTCGAGCAGTGGGTCAAGGGGATGCAGACCAAGGACCGCGGTGAGGGTAAGCCGCGAGGCCTGGCGCCGGGCACGGTGAAGACCCGTATCCAGAACGTCCGGCCGGTGCTGCGCGCAGCTGTCCGCGACCGGATCATCGCGTCCGATCCGAGCGACGGGTTCAAGCTGCCGCGGCAGCGGCGGGCCGAAGCGGCGATGATGATCCCGACCCCGGCTCAGGTGCGGATGCTGCTTGACCATGCCGCGGTGCCGTGGATGCGCCTGTTCATCTCGTTAGCTGCGTTCGCCGGTCTGCGCCTGGGCGAGGCGGCCGGCGTGCAGCGCCGAGACATCAACTTCCTCGGCCGGATTCTTCAGGTCACCCGGCAGGTCCAGCGCGACACCGGCGCCGCGGTGCTGATCTCGCCACCGAAGGCCGGGAGCGAGCGGCCGGTGTTCTTGGCGGACGGTCTGCTCGATCTGCTGTCGGTCCACGTAGGAGACATGCCGGTGAGTCCGCTCGGGTGGCTGTTTCTCGGCCAGGACGAGCACCCGCCGCACCAGAACTCGGTCGGCTACTGGTGGCGCAAGACCCGCAGGGCGGCGGGCCTGGAGGAGTTCGACTTCCACGATCTGCGGCACTTCTACGCGAGCGGCCTGATCGCCAAGGGGTGCGACGTCGTCACGGTGCAGAAGGCTCTCGGCCACGCGAAGGCCACGACGACGCTCAACATCTACGCCCACCTATGGCCGAGTGCCGAGGACCGTACCCGCAAGGCCGCGGACTCGCTGATGAGCGAGACGTTTGCGGACTCTGTGCGGACTGACGGTCCCCGGCAGGTGGTCTGACCAGGTCAGATACAGCTGAGCTACACGTTGTAGTACATCTCGAACTCGTGCGGGGTCGGGCGGAGCCGGACCGGGTCGATCTCGTTGGTGCGCTTGTAGTCGATCCACGTGGAGATCAGGTCGTCGGTGAAGACGCCACCGGCGGTGAGGAACTCGTGGTCGGACTCGAGCGAGTTCAGCACGGCGTCGAGCGAACCCGGCACCTGCTTGACGCTGCCCCACTCCTCCGGCGGCAGGTCGTACAGGTCCTTGTCGATCGGGGCCGGCGGCTCGATCTTGTTCTTGATGCCGTCGAGGCCGGCCATCAGCTGGGCCGAGAACGACAGGTACGGGTTGGACGACGGGTCCGGCACGCGGAACTCGACGCGCTTGGCCTTCGGGTTGCTGCCGGTCACCGGGATACGGGTGCAGGCGGAGCGGTTGCGCTGCGAGTAGACCAGGTTGACCGGGGCCTCGTAGCCGGGCACCAGGCGCCGGTACGAGTTGACGGTCGGGTTGGTGAACGCGAGCAGCGACGGCGCGTGGTGCAGCAGGCCGCCGATGTACCAGCGGGCGGTGTCGGACAGGCCGGCGTAGCCGGTCTCGTCGTAGAACAGCGGCTCGCCGTTCAGCCACAGGCTCTGGTGGGTGTGCATGCCGGAGCCGTTGTCACCGAAGAGCGGCTTCGGCATGAACGTCGCGGTCTTGCGGTGCTCCCACGCGGTGTTCTTGATGATGTACTTGAACAGCTGCATCTGGTCGCCGGCGTGCAGCAGCGTCGAGAACTTGTAGTTGATCTCGGCCTGGCCGGCGGTGCCGACCTCGTGGTGCGAGCGCTCGACGGTGAAGCCGGTGTCGACGAGGCGGCGGACCATGGCGTCACGCAGGTCGCTGTAGTGGTCGACCGGGGACACCGGGAAGTAACCACCCTTGTAGGCGGTCTTGTAGCCCTTGTTGCCGCCCTCTTCCTCACGGCCGGTGTTCCAGGCGCCCTCGATCGAGTCGATGTAGTAGAAGGCCTGGTGGGCGGAGGTCTCGTGGCGGATCGAGTCGAAGATGTAGAACTCCGCCTCGGCGCCGAAGTAGGCGGTGTCGGCGATGCCGCTGGAGGCCAGGTACGCCTCGGCCTTCTTGGCCACGTTCCGCGGGTCACGCGAGTAGGCCTCGCGGGTGAACGGGTCGTGGATGAAGAAGTTCAGGGCGAGCGTCTTCTGGATCCGGAAGGGGTCGATGAAGGCGGTCGCGACGTCCGGGAGCAGGAGCATGTCGGACTCGTGGATGGCCTGGAAGCCGCGGATCGAGGACCCGTCGAAGGCGAGGCCGTCGGTGGCGACACTGTCGTCGAACGACTCGACCGGGATGTTGAAGTGCTGCATCACACCCGGGAGGTCACAGAAACGTACGTCGACGAACTTGACGTCCTCGTCTTTGAGGTATCGCAGGAGTTCCTCGGGATTGGCGAACACACGTCCTCCTGGCACAGTTTTCCGATACCGGGCGGCATGAGCCGCCACCTGGCAAGGCTGGTCGCGACGTTATGGGTCCGGGGTTGCCCCGGCGTATCCCTACTGTTTCTGCCGTGTTACGTAGCGCGTGGAGCAGGCACGGCGAGAGCGCGAGCCGGTCTTCCGGACCATATCGCGTACCCTCGGCAGCCGTGGTTGCTTTGAACGAGCAGTTCCCTTCAGGCGAGGCTGCCGGGCTCGGCCCGCGGCTCGGTGCGCTCGTGATCGACTGGGTGCTCTGCCTGCTGATCGCGAGTTTCTACGCGACGCCGTCGGAGAAGGCGTGGCCGGCGGTGCTCGTCCTGGTTCTCGCCAACACCTTCTTTCTCGGCCTGTTCGGTCAGACCCCGGGCATGCGACTGCTCCGGGTCCGCTGTGTCTCCTATCCGGACGGCGGCGTCATCGGCCTCGGCCGGGGACTGCTGCGGGCCGTGCTGCTCGCACTGTTCGTCCCGGCGATCATCCTGAACGGTCAGGGCCGCGGCCTGCACGACCGGGCGGCCGGTTCGATGATGGTGTCGGTACCCCGTTCAGCGACCCCGTAACACCCGGCCGATGTCCTCCTCCGGGTGGTCGTCATCGCGTCGGCTGATCACGCCGCCGCCGGGTGTCCGTACCCCGAATGGTTGATCCGTCTCTGCCGGGTCGCCGCCGCCTCGCCGTCTGCCCGGCTCGGGGGTGACGCCGTCGGTCCCGGTGGCCGCGCGGCTGCGCAGGCCCCACGGACCGCCGTCCGGGCGGGCACGTTCCGGTGCGTCGATGATCCCGTCGCCGGCCCGTCTGCGGGCCTCCTCGGCGCCGAACATGTCCGACCACGCGGTCGAGCCGCGATCCGCACGCGGCGGCCGCCAGGGCGGGGGAGCGGCGGGCGAGGTGGGCCGGTTCAGGACCGGCGGGGCGGTGCCACCGGGCCGCTGCGCGGCGGCGGGAGTGCGGATCTCCGCGGCGCTTCCGGGCCGCGCCCCACGATCTTCAACCGGATTCTTCAGTACGGGCGGAGCCGCTGAAGTGGGCGGCGGGCTGAACGTGCTGGTCCCGGGCGTCCGATTCGGGCCGGCGGGTCGTCCGCGTTCGCCGGGCCGCCCGGGAGTGGCCGGCGGTGGCATGACGCCGGGTGTCGTGCGGGCGGGCTTGCCGTTCGGTGTCTGCGGCACCGGAGTGGTCGAGCCGGGCTGCGCACGCCGTTCGCCGGGCCTGCCGGTGGCCGGCGGCGGGGTGACGCCGGGTGCCGTGCGGCCGGGCCGTCCGGGCGTACCGGCCGGCGGGGTGACGCCGGGCCCGCTACGGCCGGGCCGTCCGGGTGTGACCGGCGGTGGGGTGAGGCTGGGCCCGCTGCGTCCCGGCCGTCCGGGTGTGATCGGCGGTGGGGTGACACCGGGTGTGGTGCGCCCCGGTCGACCGGTCTGCGGTGGCGGGATGGCGCCCGGTGTGGTCCGGGTGGGCCGCTGGCCGGGGCGTCCGGTGGTGGGTGCGGGGACGACCGTCGGGCCGGTGCGCCGGATCTCCCGGCCGCCACCGGGAGGGATCGCCGGCGCGGCCGGTCCCGACGGCCGCCGGATCGTGCGCCCGGGCAGCCCGCCGGGCGGAATCACCACGGTCGGCCCGCCCCCGGGCCGACCGATCTGCGACGGCAGGCCGGGCCGTACCCCGCCGGGCACGATCACCGTCGGCCCGCTGCCGCCGGGCGGCAGGGTCCCGGGCGGCACGCTTCCCGGAACCGGCAACGGCTGCCCGGCCGGCAGCGTTCCCGGCGGGAACGTTCCGGGCACCGTCGTCGGCGGCGGCAGGACACCACCCGGTTGCGGCAACGCGACGCCCGGCGGAAGGGTTCCGGGCGGCGTCACACCGGGCGGCAGAGATCCCGGGGGTACGACACCAGGCTGCGGAAGTGGTACGCCCGGAGGCAGTAGGCCCTGGGGCGGGTTCTGGCCGGGTGATTCCAGCGCCGGCGGCGGGTCACCCACCGGGATCACCGGCACGTTCGGCAGTGTGGGCGCGAACTGTCCCGGCCCGCCGGTCCCGGGTACCCCAGCCGGCTGGCTGAGCACCGCGTTCATCGGCTGCACGGGCGGGCCGGACCCGTTGGACAACACCGCGATGTAGTCGAAGAACTGGTCGCCGTAGTGCTGGGCCAGTTGCTGCGCCTCGACCCGGTACCGGTCGCGGATCCTCGCCTGCTCCTCGGAGACGAACTCCTGCGCCGCCGCGTCCCAGCCCTGCCCCTCGGACACCCACGCCTCGAGGTTCTCCAGGAAGCTGACGTCCGTGGCGGCGGTCATCTCCCGCTGGTAGGCGATCTCCAGCCGGGCCATCGCGTACCGCGCCTCGGTCGACACGTTGACCAGGTGCCGCAGCGCCGTGACGTTCTGCTGGGCGGCGTCCATCCACATGTCCAGGTAGGCGAGCGTCTCGCCGGGACCCATCTTGAGGAACGCGTCCCGGGCGGCGGGCGACTGCCACGACTCGTCGCGCAGCACGTCGCTCTGCTTGACCAGGAAACCGCGCACGTCGGCCAGGAACGCCCACGCGTTCTGCCACTGGTCGGCGAGGGTCGCCATCTCCTCCGGGTGCATGTTCCGGATCCGCAGCGAGATCTGCTCGACGGTGTCCGGGTTGTTCGGCCCGGGCGGCGCCGTGTACGGCAGTGTCGACGGCGGGTAGCTGCCGTAGTGGGTCTGCCCGCTGTACTGGCTGTACCCGTAGTTCGGGTCGGCGGTGAAGCCGTAGTGGTCGGCCATCGTCTCAACCGCCGTTCGTGGCGATGCCGGTGACGATCCGGTTCTTCTCCACGAGCTCGCCCTTCTCGTTGGGTTCCGACACCACCTGGACCTGCTCCCGGCTCTCCGGGTCGGTGCTCTCGACGGTCCGGTGCACGGTCTCGCCCGCGCCGTCGCGGACCTCGGTGCTCTGGCCGACGACCTTGTCGCCGTCGAACTCGGTGCGCGTCTCGGTCGTACCCGTCGGTTTGCCGTCCGCTCCGAAGTTCTCCTGCACGGTGATCTCGGTGCCGCCGGTGACCCGGGTCGACGTGCGGGTGGTCACCGACGAGACCGTCTCGCCGTCACTGCCGAAGATCGTGGTCGTGACCGTCGTCGCCCCGCCCGGCGGCGTGAACGTCATCACCTCGCGGCGCTCGCCGTTCGGCCCGGTCGCCGTCTGCATCGTCTGGTAGGCCGAGAGCGGGACGTTCGCGGTCACCGTCCAGTCCCGGCTGTCCGCGGCCGGGGGCAGCGCGGCCAGCGCCGACTGCTGATCGCGGAACGTGGCGCCGACACCCGTCGGGAGCCCGTCCGGCCGCGGGACACCGGCGTCGCCGTACGCGAACAGAACGTCGTTGAGGGAGGCCGCGCCGATCGCGTCGCCGGAGCCGTAGCTGTCCGCCACCGTGCGGGCGGCGTTGCCGATGTTGCCCACCGACTCGGCCAGCTTCTGCAGGTAGACGGTCAGTTCGCCGGCGTTCGCCACCAGCCGGGCCCGGACCGCGTCGGCCTCGCCCAGCACCTCACCGGTGAACGCCTGCCCCGGGATCTCGCCGAGCGGCTGCAGGTACACCCCGCGGGAGGCGATGTCGGCCTGCTGGTTCGCCAGGGAGGCCGCATACGCACGGAGCCCGTCCAGGTCGACGTCGACCGCCGGGCCGCCGCCCAGCCACGGCACGCTCGTGTTCTTCGCGGTCTGCTCCGCGTAGGGATTGTCTGCGGCCATCACACCTCTCCCCGTCCGAATGTCACCGCAATTGATCAATTGATTCTGGTGACGCTGGAGAGTACGCGCGCATCCCGGATCAGGTTCGACGAGATTCTTTTGAAAAAGCTTCGAACCGACTCCGGACGGGTGGTGTACGGAGAGGCATAACCCACTGGCGGACCGAACCGGAACGCCTGATACGAGAATCGGGGAGAGATCGTGGCAGGAACGCCGGGCATGGGTCAGGTCCATGCCACTCAGGAACAGCTCAACTCCATGGCGACCAGGTGCTCCGACACCGGCCAGAACATCTCGCGGGGCATGACCCAGCTGCTCGGCCAGATCCAGGGACTCAGCGGCGGCGCCTTCGCCGGTACCGCGAACAACGCCCTCCAGGACGTCTCGACGCAGCTCAACGACGGTCTCGCCAAGATCATGCAGGCGCTGGACGAGCTCGGCGGCAAGATGTCGTCCGCCTCGCAGACGTACGGCGTCAACGACGAGGAGGCCGCGCAGGCCATCCGTGGGGCTGCCGCCGCCGGCGGAGCCGACAGTGCCGTCCTCAACGCCCTTCGCGGCTGACCCGGAATCGGAGACCAGACCATGAACATCACCTACAACTTCGGCCAGATCGCCGAGACGTCGGCCTCCATCAACACCTTCCAAGGGCAGATGGACCAGCAGCTCAACGACCTGTACACCGCCTTCACCCAGCTCTTCGCCCAGGACTGGACCGGCGCCGCCGGCACCGCCTGCGACGAGGCCCGGCAGAAGTGGAACCAGGGCGCCACCGAGATCAAGCAGGCCCTCGCCATGGTCGGCGTCAAGCTGGGCGCCTCGGCCGATCGGATGCAGCAGGTGGATGCGCAGATCGCCGCCGGAATGTGACCGTTCCGCTCCACTCGGATCGACCGCCGGAATGCACCGGCGGTCGATCCATGTCGATATTGAACGGCAATTCCGGCCGAATTTCAGAAGGTGCACGAGATCGAATCTGTGGGCCGGTCGATTCCCTTCCGGTAGCGGAGGATCCATGTCATGAGAACCGCTTCCCCGGGCGCTGCCCTGGCCGCTCTCTGCGGTCCTCTGCTCGTCGCTCTCTGCGCCGCGCCGGCCGCCGCCTCCTCCGCGCCGGTTTCTTTCGGCGCTTCCGGTGCCCTCGCTGCGGCGGGCTTCGCGGCGCCGGCTTCTTTCGGCGCTTTCGGTACCTTCGTCGCGGCGGGCTTCGCGGCGCCGGGGCAGGACTGTGCGCAGCCGGGTGAGGATCGGGTCAACGGGTCGTGGGCCCGGGAGATGTTGCGGGCCGACGCGGTCCGGGCCCTGCGTAACGGGGACGGGACCCGGGTCGCGGTGCTCTCCACCGGTGTCGACGGTGGCCAGCCGCAACTCGACGACCGGGTGCTGACCGGCGCCGACACGGTGGACAACGCGGGCGGCGCCGACCAGGACTGCACCGGCATCGGAACCCAGGTGGCCGGAACCATCGGCGGCCGCCCCGGCGGCGGCGACAGCGACGCGGCGGGCCTGGCCCCGGAAGCCGCGATCCTGCCGATCCGGGTGATGCCCGACGACCCGGCCGGGTCCGTTCCCACCGCCGGCACCCTGGCCCGGGGAATCCTCACCGCGGTACAGAACGACGTCGACGTGGTCGTCGTCGCCGCCCCGGTCTACCAGGACGACCCGGCTCTGGCGTCAGCAGTCGAGACCGCCCTCGCCCAGGATGTGATCATCGTGGCCGCGGTCGGGGACCTGGGCGCCCGAGACGACGGTAACCCCGACCCGTACCCGGCCTCCTACCCCGGAGTCATCGGCGTCGGCGCCATCGACCAGAACGGCCAGATCTCCCCGAAATCCCAGTTCGGAAAGTACGTGGACCTGGTCGCTCCCGGGGTGGCCGTCCCCACTCTTCAGACCGGCCGGGGTGTGGTCGAGTCGTCCGGCACCGCGGTGGCCGCCGGTTTCGTGGGCGCGGCGGCCGCCCTGCTCCGAGCCGAAGACCCCGGCATGACTCCGGCCGAGGCGACCCGGCGGCTGATCGCGACCGCGAGCCCGGCTCCGGCGGGCCCGGCCTTCGGAGCCGGGGTGGTGAGTCCCTATGCGGCGTTGACCGCCCGGCTGGTGGACACCGACGCCCGCGGCCTCCCGGCCCTGGATCCGGCGCCACCTCCGGACGACAGTTCGGAGGTGTTCCGCCGAGCCGTCGCGATGACCGCGGCCGTGGTCGCGGCCACCCTGGTGATGGCCCTGTCGCTGGCGGCGGCCGCGATCCGCCGAAGCCGCCGCCGCACGTGGCGCCCGGGGCTGACCCCCACCCCGGCCCCCACTCCCGAGCCCCTGGAGCCGGGCCCTCCGGTGATGCTCCTGGACACCCCGCCCCATCGCCGTTGATCCACTCCCACCCGAGTCTCCCAACCAAGACCTGCGCTTCCTCCGTCCCGTCATCCTCGGTCGGCTCGTCCCGCTCTCGTCTCCCGGCGACTCGAATCCCTGTGCGGTGGTCGCTCCTGGCGTCGGCGCACCGAACGGCTGACCGGCCTTCCGTGGACGTTCCCGACGGCGGTGCGACCGTGGGTGCCGGTCGTGGGTTCGGATCACAGCCTGGCGGGTGCGTGGCGGGGTTTCGGTGAGGGCGGGAATCGCAGCCCGGCGGGCGCGTGGTCGGTCGGGAGGGGACGCCTGCGTCGCGAGGGCAGGCGGGGCGGAGTGGTGTGTGGTGGAGGTGTGGTTCGTACCCTATTAGGGGTTTTGGGAGGGGCGAAGGGCAGCTGCCGGGTCCAGGGTGACGCCCGCGGGGATCGAATTGATCAAGGCGGTGGGGATCTCGGCGGCCAGGGTCGGGGCGTAGCCGAGGCTGGCGAGGGCGTCCTGGCTGGGGATGGGGTGGCTGAGTCCCACGTCGGTGACCAGGGTGAACGAGCCGGATCCGGGTACCCGGGCGAGGGTGAACCGGCCGCCGGAGACCTGTATCCGGTCGGCCAGGGGGCGGCCCGAGTCGGCGGTTCCGGGGGTGGGGATGGCGGCGTTGTAGGCCGTGGCCGGGCCGCCGACCGCGATGTCCGGTGGTTTGCCGGCGTCCCTGGTGATCGCGCACGCGGATTCGTCGCCGGCCACCGCGGCCAGGCGGGGCACCTGGTCGGGGCCTCGGACGCTCGCGTCCTCGCCGGCGAGGACGCGGCTCTCCGGGATGTCGGCCAGCTGGGCGACGTTGATCTTGCGAGGCTCGCCGAAGTCCGGGGAGGCGCTCAGGACCACCTGCTGAACCGCGGTGATCGGGGCGCGGCCGTCGGCCAGGATCAGGTTGAACTGGCGCCCGCTTCCGGTGTCGGTGACCAGGATGTCGCCGATGTCGAAGCCGGGGGCCGCGTCGGACGGGTCGCCCAGGTCGCGGACCGTGAGCGGGGCGATGTCGGCGCCGGACGGCAGGGCGTTCAGCCAGGCGGCGCCGAACTGGACGGGCGCCTGGTTGCCGAACAGCGCCACCACCGTGGTGCGGTCCGGGATGCGGTGTCGACGGCCCTGCCAGATCAGGTGGGTGGTGGCGTCGTCGGTCACCAGCAGCGCGCGGTCGGCCAGTGCGGCGCCGGCCGGGCCGGTGGCGCCGACCAGCAGGATCGACTGTGGACGGTTGCCGGGGATCGCGCACATCGCCCACGGCAGGCCGGCCTGGGCCGCGGCGTCGGGCAGCGAGGCGGGGGCGCCCGCGATGCCGATGGTCACGCCGCGTGGGGTGCCGGCCAGAGACTTCGCCGCGATCCGGAAGACCGGTGGGTTCGGGCGGCCGGACGCCAGTTTCGCCGACGTGAAGTTCAGCGCCGGGTTGAGCCGGCCGCGCAAGTAGACGAAGCTGGCGCCGGACTCCCGCTCGACGACGACCGAGCCGTCCTGCTGCCACTGGTCGGCGCCGGTCCGGGTGAGCAGGCCGTAGATGCCGAACCCGGCCGCCACCAGCACCGCCACCATCAGGCCGCCGAACAGGGCGCCGATGCCGCGGCGCAGCGGGGACTGCGCCGGGTCGGTCTCCCGCATCACGAACGCCGAGATCACCCGCTGGTTCATGAACTGGTACGACTGCAACTGGTCGCGTCGGGAGATCATCGGCCGGTCACCCGCCGATCGAGGCGAACAGGCCGCGGACGCCGTCGAAGACGCCGGCCACCGCGCAGGCCAGCGGGATCAGCGCCATGATCGCGACGATGTCGAGGATGTCGCCGGCTCGGCCCAGGTACGGCGAGGGGGCCTTGCGGCTGTAGATCAGCGCGGACGGCAGGGCCACCGCGGTCACCACGGCGGCCAGCACGACCAGGACCACCCCGGACACGGCGCCGGTGACGACCGGGCCCACGCCCAGCCCGGCCAGTCCGAGCAGGCCCGCGGTCAGCAGCGGCACCCGCTGCTGAGGGGTGGGCAGCAGACGGGCCCGCAGCAGGAGGGCGGCGATCGCCGCGACCATCAGCAGCACGGCCGCCGTATCCGGACCGGACAGGGCCAGCCAGGTCATCACCACGATGCTGCACAGCGCCGCCGACAGGATGAACCCGGACAGCACCTCGGACGCCCGGACCACCGCCGCGAACACGTCGGCCCGGCGGGGCGTCGCCTGATCCTTGAGGATGTCCTCGGCCTTGGTCGGCAGGTCCGGGAAGGGCAGCCGACCGATCCAGCCCGCCAGCACCGGATACGCCGGGAGCAGCCCGATCGCCAGGGTCAGCGCCACCGCTGCCGCGCCCTCGGCGGTCACCCCGGCGAACACCAGGGTGGCCGCCAGCAGACCGGTCAGGGCGGCTGCGATCCCGGCCACGAAGAGCCTGGTCAGCCCGGCCACCCCGGCATGCCCGAGCACGCTGACCACCAGCAGCGCCGACGAGCCGAGGACCAGGCCCGGCGCACCGACCGCGAGGAAGCCCCCACCCGGCTCGGTGAGCAGCCAGGCGCCGCCGAAGAACGCATACGGCAACCCGCTCGCCGCGACCACCCCGCCCGCGTTCGCGTCCTTGAACGCCCGCGACAGCAGGATGCCGAGCACCGCGCAGGCGAGCGAGACGATCAGCGCGATCACGCCGGGAACCACCCAGCCGGGGCCGGTGGCGGCCAGCCCGGCCAGGCCCAGCAGCAGCGCCCCGGCGGTGACGGCGAGACCGCAGCGCCTGGTCGCGGCCGGGCTCCAGGTGCGGCCGGCCCGCCGGGAGCCGCTGGCGATCACCTCGACCACGTCGTCGTACGCCAGCTCGGGCCAGTCCTCCCGGGCCGGGTCGAGGTGCAGCAACTCGCCGTCGCGGACACCCTGCGAGGCCAGGTTGCGGCCCGGTTCCAAGGTGGTGCCGGTGGCCCGGCGCAGCACCCAGCCGCCGTGTCGCTCGGCCGGTTCACCCAGGGCACCCTCGGCGTGCCGCAGCAGATGCGGCAGCAACTCGGCCACGAGCATGTTGTCGGGCAGGGCGAGATCGAGGCGGCGGGTCGGCGCCGCGATGGTCACCCGGGCCAGCGAGGGCCCGCTTGCTGCGGGTGCGCTCACAGTGGACAACGTAGCAGGATCGGGCGCCGATCACGGATAGGATGACGTCGCTACGTCACAGACGGGGAGCCCAGAGTGACAGTAACGATCATCAAGCGGCCACCGCGCCGACCCGCGCCCGTGATGCCGTCCGGCGAGGTCCCGCTCGACCCGCCGCCGGAGATCCCGCCGCCGCAGGGCAAGGGCTGGAGCCGGATGCTGATGATCCTGCCGATGGGCGCGGGCGCCGCGGCGATGGGCCTGATGATGGGCGCGCAGCGGGGCGGCCCGATCACCTACGTGGCCGGAGCGATGTACGGGGTGTCCATCCTCGGCATGTTCGCGATGATGCTGACCAACACCTCCGGCCCCGGCAAACGCGAGATGATCGAGGCCCGCCGGCAGTATCTGCGTCACCTCTCCCAGCTGCGGGCGCAGGTGCGCGACACGATCCGGCAGCAGCGCGAGTCGCTCTACTACCGCAACCCCGATCCGGAGACACTCTGGACGTTCACCGACAGCGGCCGGCTGTGGGAGCGCCGTCGGGGCGACGCCGACTTCACCGTGGTCCGGATCGCGGTCGGCCCGCAGGAGGTGGCGACCCGGCTGGTTCCGCCGCAGACCCGCCCGGTCGACGAGTTGGAGCCGCTGTGCACGATGGCGCTGCGCCGGTTCCTGAACACCTACTCGGTGGTGCCGGACCTGCCGGTGTCGGTGGCGCTGCGCGACTTCTCGCACATCTACGTGCGCGGCGCCGACCGGCACACCCACGACTTCGTCCGCGCCCTGCTGGCCCAGATGGTCACCTTCCACGCCCCCGACGACCTGCGCATCGGCGTCTGCGTGCCGGATCACGAGCGGGCCCGCTGGGAGTGGGTGAAATGGTTGCCGCACACCCAGCACCCGGGCAAGACCGACGCGATCGGGCCGGTCCGCCTGGTCGCCCCGAGCGTGCCGGCGCTGGAGGCGATGCTCGACGACGTGCTGGTCAACCGGTCCCGCTTCGACCCGGCCGGCGCGCCCGGCGGCGGGCCGCACGTCATGGTGATCATCGACGGCGGTTCGACGGCCGGCTCCGACCATCTGATGACCGAGGGCGGTGTCGCCGGGGTCACCATCGTCGACCTGTCGGTGCCGCCGCCCCGGCTGCTCGACGACAGCTCGGTGGTGCTGGAGATCGCCGCCGACGGCACGGTCACCGGCACCACCATGGACGGTCCGACCGAGGTCGGCCGGTCCGACGTGCTGAGCCTGGCCGAGGCCGAGGTGCTGGCCCGGGAGTTGGCGCCGCTGCGGCTGTCGGCGGCCTCGCAGGCGGACGCGCCGGCCATCTCCCTGGACACCGGGCTGGCCGAGTTGCTGGAGCAGGACGACCCGTACGGCATCGATCTGAACGAGCTGTGGGCGAGCAGGCCGAACCGGGACCGGCTGCGGGTGCCGATCGGAGTGGGTGCCGACGGTCGCCCGGTCGAACTGGACCTGAAGGAGTCCGCGCAGGACGGCATGGGTCCACACGGGCTGCTCGTCGGCGCGACCGGCTCGGGCAAGTCGGAGCTGCTGCGCACGCTGGTGCTGGCGCTGGCCATGACGCACAGTCCGGAGATCCTCAACCTGCTGCTGGTCGACTTCAAGGGCGGCGCCACGTTCGCCTCACTGGACCGGCTGCCGCACACCGCCGCGATGATCACCAACCTGGAGGACGAGCTGCCGCTGGTGGACCGGATGCTCGGCGCCATCCAGGGTGAGCTGACCAGACGGCAGGAGTTGCTGCGCAAAGCCGGTAACTACGCGTCCCAGCGGGACTACGAGCGGGCCCGGTCGGCCGGGGTGCCACTGGCCCCGCTGCCCAGTCTGCTGTTCATCGTCGACGAGTTCTCCGAGCTGCTCAGCGCCCGGCCGGACTTCATCGACATGTTCGTCCAGATCGGACGGGTGGGTCGGTCACTCGGCATCCATCTGCTGCTGGCCTCGCAGAAACTCGAGGAGGGGCGGCTGCGTGGGCTGGAGTCGCACCTGTCGTACCGGATCGGCCTGCGGACGTTCTCGTCGATGGAGAGCCGGGCCGTGCTCGGCGTGCCGGACGCCTACGAGCTGCCCCGGTCACCCGGGCACGGCTATCTGCGGACCGGCACCGACGGGCTGATCCGACTGAAGGCGGCGTACGTCTCCGGGGCGGTCCGGCAGAACGGTGACCTGCCCGGCGCGGGCAGCCGAGGGGGAAACCCGATCCGGGACTTCTCCACCTTCTACGTGGCCCCGCTGCTCTCCTCGCCGGAGGAGGAACCGGCCCCGGTGGAGGAGAACGCCGTCGGGGACACCCTGATCGAGGTGCTGGTCCGGCAGATGGAGGGCAAGGGCGCGCCGGCCCACGAGGTCTGGCTGCCGCCGCTGGACAAGGCGTCCACGCTCGGGCAGATGCTGCCGCCGGTGATCACCGTCCCGGAGCGGGGTCTGACCGTCGACGCCGAGGACCGGTACGGCTCGTTGCACGCGCTCGGCGGGATCATCGACAAGCCGTACGACCAGCGACGCGACCCGATGTGGCTGGACCTCTCCGGTGCGGCCGGCAATGTGATGATCGTCGGGGCGGCCCAGTCGGGTAAGTCGAATCTGCTGCGTACGCTCGTCGTCAGCCTGGCCCTGACGCACACGCCGCGGGAGGCGCAGTTCTACGGCCTCGACTTCGGTGGCGGTCCGCTCAGTGCGCTGGCCGACCTGCCGCACGTCGGCGGGGTGGCGACCCGGCGAGATGTGGACAAGGTGCGGCGCACCATCGCCGAGCTGCACGGGCTGATGCGGGCCCGGGAGGAGTTGTTCGCCACCGAGAACGTGGAGGGCGCGGCGGCGTACCGGCGGGCCCGGACGCAGGGCCGGTTCGCCGAGGACCCGTTCGGTGACGTGTTCCTGATCGTGGACGGCTGGTCGACGCTGCGCACCGAGTTCGAGGACCTCGAGACGACGGTGCACGAGCTGGCCAACCGTGGTCTGGGGTTCGGCATCCACGTGCTGGCCGCCACGAACCGGTGGATGGACGTGCGCCCGCAGATCCGGGACGTCTTCGGCACCCGGATCGAGCTGCGTCTCGGTGAGGCGGCCGACTCGGTGATCAACCGGCGGGAGGCGGTGAACGTGCCGGAGGACGCGCCCGGTCGCGGCCTCACCCCGGACGGCTTCCACTTCCTGGCCGCGCTGCCCCGAGTCGATCGGGAGCAGCGCGTCGACGACCTCGCCGAGGCGGTCGGCGAGCTGGTCCGGGACGTCTCGGCACAGTGGACGACGGCGCCCGCCCCGGCGGTCCGGCTGCTCCCGGCCGAGCTGCCGTTCGAGGCGCTGCCCCCGGCCCGGGGCGCGTTGGTGCCGATCGGGATCGCCGAGGCCGACCTGCAACCGGTCGCGCTGGACTTCGACGCCGAGCCGCACGCGCTGCTCTTCGGTGACGTGGAGAGCGGCAAGAGCTCGTTCCTACGCAGTCTCGCCCGGTCGATCGCGGCCGCGCACACCCCGTCCGAGGCCCGGCTGCTCCTCGTCGACCTGCGGCGCAGCCTGCTCGGTTGTGTGCCACCGGAGAAGACCATCGGGTACGGCACCTCGCACCAGGTCACCGCCGATCTGATCAACCAGGTGGCGGTGGCGATGCGGGAGCGGCTGCCCGGCCCGGACGTCACCCCGGAGATGCTCAGCAACCGCAGTTGGTGGAAGGGCCCCGAGCTGTACGTGCTGGTCGACGACTTCGACCTGATCGCGTCGGCCACCCCGAACCCGTTGACGCCACTGCTGGAGTTCCTGCCCCAGGCCCGCGACATCGGCCTGCACGTGGTGATCACCAGGCGGATCGGCGGGGCCGGGCGGGCCCTGTTCGACCCGGTGATCGGCCGGATCCGGGAGCTGGCCTCGCCCGGGATCATGATGTCCGGCCAGCGGGAGGAGGGCCCGCTCTTCGGCAACCTGAAGCCGCAGCCGCTGCCGCCGGGTCGGGCCTGGATGGTCACCCGCAAGCACGGGGCGCGGCTGGTCCAGCTGGCCTGGTCCCCACCCGCGCGGTGACCCGGATCACAGTGGAGGGGTGCGAACCTTCCCGCCGGTCATCCCGTCTTGGACGACATGATGAGCACGGACGAGTCCTTCGCCGCGTTCGTGACCGCGCGGTCGGGCCGGCTGATCGCTCACGCCGAACTCCTGTGCGGTAGCCGGGAACAGGCCCGCGACATCGTGCAGACGGTGCTGATGCGCGCCTACCCGCGCTGGCGTCGCATCGAGCACGAGGATCCGTACGGCTATCTGTGCGTTGCGGTGACCAACGCGGTCACCGACTGGTGGCGGCTCGCCCACCGGCGCCGGGAGCAGCCGGTCGGCGTCCTACCGGAGACCGCGGCCGGTGACGGCACCGCCCGCGCCGACGACCGGAACACCCTGATCCCCGCGCTGGCCCGGCTCACCCCACGGGAACGGGCCATCGTCGTGCTCCGCTACCTCGACGACCGCAAGGAGTCCGAGGTCGCCGACATGCTCGGGATCAGCACGGGGACGGTCAAGTCACTGTGCCATCGGGCGCTCGGCAAGATGCGGATCACGCTGGGCGAAGTCGAAGTCGAGAGGAGCGCCTGATGCCCACCCAGGACGAGTTGCGCGCGGTCATGAACGACCTGGCCGCCGGGATCGGCCCACTACCGGCCGCCGATCTGCTGCGTCGGGCCAGGCGGCGGCGGGCCCGGATCCGGCTGGCGGCGATGTCCGGTGCGATGGTCGCGGTGGCCGGAATCCTCTTCCTGGTGGTGCCGGGCCGCACGCAGCCGCCCGTCGTGCCGCCGGCGATCTCACTGCCCTCGACCGATCCGTCACCGCCGGTGGTCTCGCCGCCCGCCACCGACCCGAGGGCGTCGGCATCCGCGGCGGCGGCACTCGCCCGCGAGCGGCGGTTCGTCTTCGGACCGGAGACCCGGACCGACACCGGGATCTTCACGACGGTGATCACCGACACGGCGACCCCACCCGGTCCGGAGCGGCAGAGTCCGGCCGAGTCCCATCTCGACCGGATTCCCGGTGAGACGGAGTTGCCCGCCGTCGAAACCGCCGACGCGCCGCTGAACGTGTGGGAGTTCACCGCCGCCGGCACGACCGTGCGTGTCATCGAGTCCGAGGCCGGCGCGGGCACCCGCCGTGAGCTCCAGTGGATCTCGGGCGGCGCCCTCTACCTGCTGCGGTCCGAGCCGGCGATGACGCCCCGGGGCGTCGTCTACGGCCCGACCGAGGACGACCTCGAATGGCTCGCCGAACGGGTGCTGACCCGCTGACCAGCCGTTGTGCAGCGCGCTCCGGAGTGGCCCCGGCTAGCGGCGAGGTAGTCCCATGTACTGCTGCTCGATACCCGTCTGATGCAGGAACAGGTAGCGGTCGTCGCCGTCGCCGATCAGCGCCATCATGTCGTCGTTCATCTGCTGGAGCAGCTGCGCACTCTGCGGTCGCAGTCGCAGGGTCGCCGCGGCCAGCGCCGCCTCGTCCCCGCCGAGCCGCTGCAGGACCACCAGGCCGGCCTCCTGCACCGCCGCGACACCCGGCCGGTCCAACTGTCGCAGGATGGTCAGCTGCGTGTGCCAGGGACCCAGCGGCGGGCTCGTCATCGGACCGGACACCCCCAGGTCGTAGACGGTCAGCAGCGGGGTCTGCGCGGTCCCGCCGACCGGCCCGCCCGGTTCCGCCGCGACCACGGTGAGCCGGTGCTGCTGCCCGGTGGCCCGCTCGCCGAAACCGGCCCACGCACGTGGCTCGGTCGTCACCACGACCACCCGGACCCCGACCGAGAACGCCCGGAAGATCAGCAGCTGGGCCGCCCACACCCCGCCGACCAGGGTCACCCGTACCGGATCCGGGGTGAAGAGCCGCAACGGCACCGGGACCTGCTGCTGATCGCGCCCGAGCAGCAGCCCGGCCGGGGCGGGCGGGGTCGCCGTCACCCGGCGCAGCCCGGCTCGCGGCACGGTGTGCCAGCCGATCCGCAGCCGGCTCGTCTGCCCGGACGGCCCGGTCCGGTCGCGCGGCCGCTCCCCGTCCGGCCCGGTGGGTGGGCCACCCGGCTCGTCCGGCGGACGGGTCAGCGGGGTCGGGGTGGCCAGCGGAGCGGACGTGACCGCGGGCGCGACCGGCACCCGGGCGACCGGCACGGCGGCCCGGGCGACCGCGGGCGGGGCCGGAACCGGCTGCGGGGCCGGGGCCGGTTGCGGCCGGTCAGCGCGCTCCTCCGGGTACGGCATCGGGTAGCTCATCCGGCGCCACCCCCGGTCGGTGCCGTCGCATACGCCGCCGGCCCCTGCTCCCCGTCGAGCGGCTGCAACTCGCCGCCGACCCGCCGGACCCCCTCGACCAGCACCCGGTCCAGCGCCCGCAGGTCGGCGTCGGGCCGGGTGGCCAGCCTGATGAACGCCCGTACCGGCACGTCCTCGGCGCCCGCGGCCCCGAGCACCAGCGCCACGCTGGTCTGCGCGGCCGGGGCGGTCGACGCCCACGCGAACAGCGACCCGATCTCGGTCGCCGAACCCGGCCAGGTCCGCAGCCAGTACGTCCGGTGCACCAGCCGTGCCGACCGCCAGAAGTTCCACGCCTCGTCCGGCCCCGGCCCGTCGGCGAGCGCCCACGGCTCCACGTCACAGGAGCGGGCCAGCAGCGCCAGCAGCCCGTCCGCATCCAGCGGCTGCCCGACCACCCCGAGCCGGCGCAGGCTGGTCACCACCTTGCGGGCCAGGCCGGCGACGAGTGCGGCGGCCGCCTCCGGGTCGGCGGTGTGATCGAGCAGCGCCTCGGCCAGCGCCCGCGCGTCGACCCGGATGCTGACCGACGACTCGCGGTACGACGGGACCGGTCCGGCTCCCGTCGTCTCGGCCAGCTGCCGGTAGGAGGCACCCGACGGCGACGCGGCCGGCACGTCCGGGCTCGGCGCCGGCACCGTGTGCGTGACCAGCTCCATCACCAGGCCGGGCTGGCCGGTGCCGGAGAGGACGCCGAACAGGGTGTCCAGGGGCAGCGGCGCGGCGGCCGGGTCGAGCGTGACGACGCTGAACCAGCCGGCCTCGTCCCGGGCCACCCCGACCGTACCGTCGGCGGCCGCCACGTCCTGCACGGCCAGACCGGGTGCGATCGTGCGCAGCGCGGCCAGCACCGGCCCCGACCGGGGATCGATCCGGGCGGCGCGGCGGCGCCGATGGTCGCGGGCCACCTGCCGGTGCTCCAGCCACCAGCGGTTCTGCCGACGCGCGAAGAAGACGAACAGCAGGGCCGCCGAGCCCGCGCCGACCAGCAGCAACACCACCGGGGTGGCGGCCAGCGACGCCGCCAGCGCCAGCAGCACCGCCTCGGCGACCAGGATCTGCGCGAGGCTCAGCGACCCGAGATGCCCGCGCCGAGGTACCGCGCGGACCGGGACCGCCGGCGCGGTCTGGTAGGTGGTTCCTTCCCCACGGTGCACGTCTCACCCCCTGTCGGTTCAGCGTGTGGCCACTCGCAGATCGGCGAGCATCAGTGTCCGAAGGTCGTCACGGCTGGGCATCCGCCCCATCGCCCGCAGCCGCCCGGACTGCGCCTTGCGCATGCCCTCCAGCAACCGCCGCGCCTCCCGGGCGTTGCCGAAGTTGCGGTCCCGTTCCAGCTGTCCGAAGTGCTCCCACAGCGCCTCCGGCAGCCCGTCGGCGAGCACGTAGTCGTCGTTGCGGGCGATCCGATCGGCGATCATCACCAGCTCGTCCGGTCCGTAGTTCTCGAATTCGAGGGTCTTGGCGAACCGGGAGGCCAGACCCGAATTCGCGTCCAGGAAATCGGACATCTCCCGGGTGTAGCCGGCCACGATCAACGCGACCCGCTCCCGGTGGTCCTCCATCAGCTTCACCAGCGTGTCGATCGCCTCCTGACCGAAGTCGGCGGTCGCCCCGCCGGCCCGGGCCAGCGTGTACGCCTCGTCGATGAACAGCACCCCGCCCATCGCCTCCTCGAACACGGTCGTGGTCTTCTCCGCGGTGTGCCCGATGTACTGTCCGACCAGGTCACGTCGGGACACCTCACGGAACTGCCCGTCCGGCAGCACCCCCAGCGCCCGCAACAGCCGCCCGTAGATGCGGGCCACCGTCGTCTTCCCGGTGCCCGGAGCGCCCGTGAAGATCAGGTGGTGGCTGGCCGAGCCGACCGACAGGCCCGCGCCGCGCCGCCACTCGTTCACCTGGATCTCGTCGATCAGTGACCGGACCTCGGCCTTCACCCCGGCCAGCCCGATCATCGAATCGAGCTCGGCGAGTAGCCGCTCCACGTCGGAGTCGCCCTGCGGGGCGCCCGTCATCGTCACCTGGGCCCGCGGGTCGACCTCCACCGGTGGGTCCGCGGTCTCCTCCAGCCGGCACGCGTCGACGGTCGCCGTGCAACCGGCACCGACCACGATCGCCGGCCGCCCGGAAGTCTGATGCACCCACGTCTCGACGACCCGCAGCGAACTCCCACCGGCCGCCACGATGCCCGCGTCGCGGGTGCCGGAGATCTCACAGCGCTCGATCAGCGGCCGTCCCGACTGGTAGACGTACACACCCCGGTAGCCGCAGTCGGTGATCCGAGTGTCGCGGATCACCGGGTCCGCGCCGAGCCGCACGATCACCCCGTCGTCCGAGACGCCGCCGACCACACACGAATCCACCGTGCCGCCGGCGTCGGAGAAGACGAAACCGTGCTGGCCGGCGACCACCCGCACCTCCGCGGCGTCCACCGTCGCGCCGCCCTCGACCTGCAGACCGGCGCCGTAACCCGCGGACAACTCGCAGCGCCGCAGCCGGACCCGGCCGCCGCCGATCGCCACCGCCGGATAGTCGTCCGACACCAGGGCCAGCCCGTCCACCTCGACCTCGCCGGACGCCACGGCCAACGCCGGACCGTCCAGACCGGACGCGTCCACCACCGCCGAACCGGGATCACCCGACGCCCGCACGGTCAACCGCCGGCCGGCCAGGTCGATCCGCTCCCGATAGGTCCCCGGAGCCAGCAGGACGACGGCCCCGTCGGGAGCCACCTCGAGAGCATCGCGCAGGGTCGGATAGGTGCCCGGAACCGCCAGGGTGCTGACCACGAGCGGAACTCCCTCCAGCCCAGGGTGCAGGTCGGCGTCACCGTCCGGCGTGGACCGCCGGACAGCGGCGTAGACCCGAGGCTATCGCCCCGGACCGATCATGGAGACCCTTGTCGATAAAAGCGGTCTCTCCGGAGGTACAGCCATTTTTGGTGGTACGGCTACACATGCACGCCTCGGTGAGACAACGGCAGCCCGCCCCGGTACTCGGGACGGGCTGCTGCTTTTCGGGGCGGCTCACCCCGTACTCCCCGATGAACGGGGTTTTGATCAGCGGGGGCGCTGTTGCCGGAACGCGCCCTTGCTCGGCCGCATGTTCTTGGGGATCGCGCCCTTCGGCATCTGGGGGCGCGACATCAGGGCGCCGAGCCGCTTGTCCAGGGCGTTGACGTCCTTGCCGGTCAGGTTCTTCGGCAGGCGCAGCATCGTCGAGCGCAGCTTGCGGATCGACAGCTGCCCCTCCTCGGAGCCGATCACGTAGTCGTAGATCGGGGCATTGCCGATCACCTTGACCAGCCGCTTCTTCTCCTGGCTGAGCAGGCTCCGGACCCGCTGCGGGTCGCCCTCGGCGAGCAGGATCACACCCGGCTTGCCGATCACCACGTGCACCATGTCGAACTGCGTCGTGGAGCTCGCGGCCGGGCGCACCCGCCAGTCGCCACGCATGTTCTCCATCAGCGAGGCGGCGGCGCCGGGCTGGCCCTCCGCCACGTTCATCATCGCGGTGTTGGACCGCAGATTGAGCACGATCAGCACGGCCAGCAGCGTGAACAGGATGCCGACCGGGATCCACAGCCAACCACTCGTCAGGAGCACGATCGTCACGGTGATCGCGACCGGGATCGCCACCGCGCCGATGACCAGCGGGACGAACCACTTGTCCTGCTTCGCGGTGAACGCGAACACCTGGCCGATCTGCTTCAGGCGCTCGCCGAACGACACCTTCTCCTGGGGTTTTGCCATGCCCGGAAGTGTAGTGGGGCTCAGGTACCTTACGGCGTCCCGGGGACCTCACGAGCCGTGCGTAAGGAGGGGCCGCCGGGAGAGATGAGGCGGCGGCCCCATGTCCGGGTGCCGCCTTGCGGCGAAGAGTCTCCCTCATGATCCCTTTCAGCGACCCCGACACCCACCTCCAGATGGCCCGCTTCCGCATCGACGGCATGCTCCGAGACGCCTGCGAGCACCGCCACGCCCGGCGGAGGCGGCTGCTCCGCTTCCGGCGCCGGGCTCTCACATCATGATCGGCGCGGAGATCCCGTCGTACCTGCGTGGCATGCTCGATCCCATGACGGTGAGCGTGCACAGCACGGTCCTGGTCGGCCGCGATCCCGACCTGGCCGTGCTGCGCGAGGCCCTCAAACGAGCCCACGGCGACGAGCCGGCCACCGTGCTGATCGGCGGCGAGGCCGGCGTCGGCAAGAGCCGCCTCGTCGAGGAGTTCTGCCGCCCGCTCGACGCCCGAGTCCTCCTCGGCCAGTGCCTGGAGTTGGGCGAGGAGGGTCTGCCCTTCGCGCCGTTCGCGGCCGCGCTGCGTGAGCTGTGCCGCCGCGAGGGCCGGGCCGTGCTCGGCGGGCGGGAGGCCGAGTTCGCCCGGCTGCTGCCCGAGCTGGGCCCGGCCGCCGAGCCCGGCGAGACCCGTCGCGGCCACCTGTTCGAGCTGGTCGGCGCGCTCTTCGCCAGACTCGGCGAGGAGCGCCCGGTGGTCCTGGTGGTGGAGGATCTGCACTGGGCCGACAGATCCACCCGCGACCTGATCGCCTTCCTGGTCCGCTCGGCCCGGGTGCCCCGGCTACTGCTGATCGCCACCTACCGCACCGACGAGCTGCACCGCGGTCACCCGCTGCGCCCGTTCCTGGCCGAGTTGGAGCGGGTCCGCGGGGTCCAGCGGCACGACCTCGACCGGCTCGACCGCGACGGCACCGCCGAGCTGCTCGGCCACCTGCTCGGCGCCGAGCCCGACCCGCCCACGGTCGACGCGATCAGCCGCCGCGCCCAGGGCATTCCGTTCTTCATCGAGCAGTTCGCCGCATCCACCGACCCGCGCTGCGGCGACATCCCCGACACGCTCCGCGACCTGCTGCTCTCCCGCGCCGACCAGCTGCCCGACGCGGCCCAGCGGGTGCTGCGGGTGGCCGCGGTCGGCGGCATCCGATTCGGCCACGAGCTACTCACCCGGGTCGCCGCCGTCGATTTCGCCGGCGGCAACCACGCCGGCGGCGGCTCGGGCGGCGGCGATTTCGGCGGTGGCAACCACGTTGGTGGGCCCTTGGCCGGCGGCGGCTCGGGCGGTGGCAATCATGCTGGTGGCCCCTTGGCCGGTGGCGACCGCGCGGGCCGCGATTTCGCCGGTGCCGTTGAGGCGGCCTTGGAGTCCGCGCTGCGCGCCGCGGTCGCCGCCCAGCTCATCGTCATCGATCCCGATGGGGGCTACGAGTTCCGGCACGCCCTGGTCCGTGAGGCCGTCCATGACGATCTGCTGCCCGGCGAGCGGGCCCGGCTGCACGCCCGCTACGCCCAGGCCATCGAGTCCGAGCCGCACCTGGTCGAGGCCGATCGAGCCCCCGCCGAGATCGCCCACCACTGGTTCTCCGCCCGCGATCACGCCCGTGCCCTCGTCGCCGCGCACCGTGCCGCCGACGCCGCCGGCCGCCGCTACGCCTTCGCCGAGCGGGCCCGCCTCCTCGACCGCATGCTCGAGCTGTGGGACCAGGTGCCTGACCCGGCCGCGCTGGTCGGCGCCGGCCACCTCGACCTGCTGGAGGAGGCCGCGCTGGCCGCCATCGACTCCGGCGAGCACATGCGCGCCCTCACACTGACCCGGGCCACCCTCGCCGACCTCGACTTCGAGGCCCAGCCGGTCCGCGCCGCCCGCCTCCTGATCCGCCGCGCCAAGCTGCTGCGCAACGCCGGCAAAAGCGACGGCGCCGCCGAGGCCCGGGAGGCTTATCGGCTGCTCGCCTCCCAGCCTCGCGACCACACCTGGCTGAAACTGCTCAGCAACGTCGTGTACGTCCTGTCCGCCGTCGACGACCCCGACACCGACCGGATCGCCCAGATGGTGCTCACCGCTGCCGCCGAGCTCGGCGACGAGGCGGCCCAGGCCGCCGCCGAGATCACCTACAGCAGGGTGTGCAGCGGCCGACTCCCCGCCGCCGACAGCGTGCCCGCCATGCGCCGTTCCGTCGATCGCAGCCGAGCCGCCGGCGACGTCCCCAACCTGGCCGCCGCCCTGGTCAACCTCTCCGACGCCCTGTTCGAGCTCGGCGACTACGCCGCCTCCGCAGCCGCCGCCGCCGAGGGCGTCCCCTTGGCCGACCGGGTCGGCGTCAGCCGCACCACCGGCGTCTACCTGCTGGCCAACCACGCCGAGGCTCTGATGGCCCTGGGCCGCTGGGACGAGGCCGACACCCTCCTGGCCCAGGCCGCCCGCCACGACCCGCCCGGCACACTGGCCCTCCCCGGCCTCGGCCTCCGAGCCCGGCTGCGTCTGGCCCGGGGCCATGACGGCGCCACCCAGACCGTCAGGCAGGCGGTGACGTCCCTGGCCAAGACGTTCCTGACCCACGAGGCCCGCATCTGCCTCCTGGAGTTGCGCATCATCGCCGCCCAGGCCGGCGGCGACACCTCAGCCGCCCGCGCTGCGGCCGAGGCCGCCCTCCAGGACCCCGCCCTTAGTTCCCGCCCGCGCTACTCCTGGCCGATCCTGACCGCCGCGGCCCGCACACTCCCGCCCACCGCCCCATCCGCGGCGGCCCATGTCTTCCCGGCTGTGTCGGGTTCGGGCGGAGCGGTCCCTGCGCTTCCGTCCACCTCACGGGTTGGGGCGGTCGATGCCCTTTCGGCTGCGTCGGGTTCGGGCGGGGTGGTTCCTGCGCTTCCACCCACCTCGCCATCCGCGGCGGCCCACGTCTTTCCGACCCGGACCTCGGCCGGAGTCGCGCCCGGATCTGGGACTTCGCCCGCGGTGGCCGGCGTCGATCCGGTCTTGCCGGCCGCTGCTGTCGACCCTTCGCCGGCGGCTCCGGCGGCTCCCTCGCCTTCGCCCGGATCCAGCCCACAGTCCTCGTCGGCCGCCGAAGCTGTGCGGTCCTCGGTGTTACCGGCTCCCTTGCCCGCCGCGACGGGCAAGGGTGGTGCGGTCTCGCCCGCGGCGCCGGGTTTGGGTGGTGCGGTCTTGCCCGCCGCGGTGGGCCTGGGTGGTGCGGTCTCGTCTGCGGCGCCGGGTTTGGGTGGTGCGGTCTTGCCCGTGGCGGTAGGTCCGGGTGGTGCGGTTTCGTCTGCGGTGCCGGGGCTGAGCGGTGCGGCCTCGCCCGTGGCGGAGGATTTGGAGGGCGCGATCCGGGCGGTGGCCGCTCTCCTGCCGCAGCGGTACCCCGCCGAGCGAGCCTATGCCGCCCAGCTCACCGCCATCCTGGACGGCGGCGCCGAGCGCTGGCAGGCGACGGTCGAGGCCTGGCGGGTGGATGGACAGCCGTATCAGTTGGCCGGCGCACTACTCGCCCTGGCCGAAGCCTCCGCCGCGGACCGTTCCGCCGCCGCGGCGGCTCTCACCGAGGCCGCCGCCCTCGCAACCGCGCTCGGGGCCAGACCGTTGTGCGAGGCCATCGACATCCTGGCCCGCCGGCTTGGCATCCGGAACAGCGCAGTTCCCGCCGCGAGCCCCGAAGTCCTGACTGCCCGCGAACGCGAAGTCCTCCGCCTGGTAGCCGAAGGCCACAGCAACGGCCGCATCGCCGAACGTCTGTTCATCTCTCCGAAAACCGCGAGCGTCCACGTCTCCCGGATCATCGCCAAGCTGGCGGTGACCAACCGAGTCGAGGCCGCCGCAGTAGCCCACCGTCTCGGCTACCTCGACACCTGACCACACTTCGCCCGGCTCAACCCGCTTTCGTACCTCATCGACAGTTTTTGATCTTGTCGAGATCTCGTGCTGGTCAAGGCTCCGAGTCGGTCGTCCGGGTGTGCGGCTGGTTGTCGATCAGCGCATTCGTTCCGCCGGTCGCGAGCGTTCATGCACGTTCAGGCGACGGCGGGAGCACACCGAACGCCGACCCGTGCTCTTGCCGTCGCGAAGTAGATCTCGAACCCTCGCCATGTCCGGCAGCGACCGGATGACATTCAGTGGCGACGATCGGCTCCCGCCAACGGGCGTTCCCGGAGAGCCTTCACCGCTACGGGACCGCTTCTCGCTGATGACCAGACCGCTGTCCGGCAAGGCTGCGGTGCCCGCCACTCGGGAGGCCGGGCGAGGGGCTGGGTGGCGGCGGGTCGGGGCGGGGTGGCGGGCTGGGCGGTGGCGGTGGGGTCGGGTGGTGAAGGCGGTGGGGTCGGGTGGGCGATGGCGGTGGGGTCGGGTGGTGCGGCGGCGAGGCTCAGTGGTGGCGGTGGGGTCGGGCGGTGCGCCGGCCAGAGGCCCCAATGGTGGCGGTGGACCGAGTGGCGTGGCGGCAAGGTCGGGCTGACCGGTGGCGAGGCCCATTGGTGGTGGCGGTGGACCGAGTGGCGCGGTGGCAAGGTCGGGCGGAACGGTGGCGAGGCCCATTGGTGGTGGGGTCGAGGAGCGCGGCAGGGAGGCGCGGGGGCGGGGCGCGGTGAAGTCAGGGTGGTGAGGCTCGGTGGGGGTTGAAAGCTAATGGCGGGCGGCGCCGGTCCGATATTGGGTGCCGAAGCACAGGAGGGCGTCCTGCCTGAGCTGAGCGTTTCGTCCTCCGGAGGCAGATGATGGATACCGCAGTCGAGGTGAGTTACGGCGTCGTCGGCATGTTGATGGGACCGGACTCCCTGGTGCCGTGGTGGGCCTGGCTGGCTCCCCTCGCCATGGTGTTCTTGAAGCTTCTTTCGCCGGTGCTGGTTCCGGAGGTCGCCGAGGCCCGTTGGGGGTCCGAGCAGGACGGCAAGGACAGCGGCAACGGGAAAAAGGGTAAGAAAGACAAGAAAGACAAGAAGGCGAAAAAGAAGAAGTAGATGAACGAGAAGAGCCCCATGCCAGGACGGCGTGGGGCTCTCTCGCGTATCAGGTCAGCCGCGCGGTATCAAGGTCGGCCGCGCGGTATCAGGTCAGCCGCGGGCTTCGAGGGCCTGCTTGTAGAGGCGGCCCGCACGGTAGGACGAACGGACCAGCGGGCCGCTCATCACGCCGGCGAAGCCGATCTGCTCGGCCTCCTCGCGGAGCTCGACGAACTCCTCCGGCTTCACCCAGCGCTCGACCGGGTGGTGGCGCGGGGTGGGGCGAAGATACTGGGTGATGGTGATCAGCTCGCAACCGGCGCCGTGCAGGTCGCGCAGGGCCGCCGTCACCTCTTCGCGGGTCTCGCCCATGCCGAGGATCAGGTTGCTCTTGGTGACCAGGCCGGCTGCCCGAGCCTGGGTGATCACGTCGAGGGAACGCTCGTAGCGGAAGCCGGGGCGGATGCGCTTGAAGATGCGCGGCACCGTCTCCAGGTTGTGGGCGAGCACCTCGGGCGCCGCGCCGAAGACCTCGGCCAGCTGGGCCGGGTCGGCGTTGAAGTCGGGGATCAGCAGCTCGACGCCACAACCGGGCATCAGCTTGTGAATCTGGCGGACCGTCTCCGCGTAGAGCCAGGCGCCGCCGTCGGGCAGGTCGTCGCGGGCCACACCGGTGACCGTGGCGTAGCGCAGGCCCATCGTGGCGACCGACTCGCCGACGCGGCGGGGCTCGTCGGCGTCGAACTCGGCCGGCTTGCCGGTGTCGATCTGGCAGAAGTCGCAGCGGCGGGTGCACTGGTCACCGCCGATGAGGAAGGTGGCCTCGCGGTCTTCCCAACACTCGTAGATGTTGGGGCAGCCGGCCTCCTGGCAGACCGTGTGCAGGCCCTCTTTCTGGACGCGGCCGCGCATCTCGGTGTACTCAGGGCCCATCTTGGCCTTGACCTTGATCCACGGAGGTTTCCGCTCGATGGGAGTCTCGGCGTTGCGCGCTTCGATGCGCAGCATGCGGCGGCCCTCGGGAGCAATAGTCACACCCCGAAGATACGCCCGCACAGGCCGGGCACAGCGCAGGGGCGACGAGGCTCACGTGACCATTCGTGTGAGGGCCGTCACCCATAATTCAGGAGAATGCCGCATCGGCGACTGTTAGCGTTCCCGTCACGGCGTAGATGGGACCGAGTAACGCTTCGATCCGCCGGCCGAGAGAGCCACCCGGCAGCTGGGAAGGGTGGCCCGCGCGCCGGAGCGTGAAGACACCCCGGAGCCGCAGCACGACAAAGAGGCGCCGTAAAGGCGCGAAGGTGCGGTGGTACCGCGAGGATCCCGCTCGCCCGCACCTCCCTGGGGCCGCGTTGCAGTCACCAGAGGAGGTCACCGCCATGCAACGCATCCTCTCCACCGAACTGGCCACGCAAGAACCGGGCCGGGAAGTCACGATCGCCGGGTGGATCCACCGCCGCCGGCTGCTCAAGTCGGTCGCGTTCCTGATCGTCCGGGACGCCGCCGGGTTCAGCCAGGTGGTCGTCACCGAACCGGCGGTACGCGAGCAGCTGGAACGACTCAGCGAGGAGAGCGTCGTCGAGGTGACCGCCGTGGTCACCGCCAACGAGCAGGCGCCATACGGAGTGGAGCTGACGTCTCCGTCCATCCACGAACTGAGCCGGGTGGCCGTACCCCTGCCGTTTGAAATGCATCGACCCGCGCTGAACGCCGGGCTTCCCGCCCAGCTGGACCACGCTGCTCTTGCTCTCCGGCATCCGAACCGGGCGGCGAACCTGCGGGTCGCGGCCGCCGCGACCAGGGGTTTCCGGGCGGCGCTGGAGGCGCAGCGGTTTGTCGAGATCCACACTCCGAAGATCGTCGAGTCGGCGACGGAGTCCGGGGCGAACGTGTTCAAGCTCGACTATTTCGGTCGGCCGGCTTATCTGGCGCAGTCGCCGCAGTTCTACAAGCAGATGATGGTCGGGGTGTTCGAGCGGGTCTACGAGGTGGGACCGGTGTTCCGGGCCGAACCGAGTGACACCGCGCGGCATCTCGCGCAGTACACCTCGCTGGACGCGGAGATGGGTTTCATCGCCGACCATCGGGACGTGATGGCCGCGCTGACACTGACGATCAAGGGGATGCTCGGCGAGATCGGCATTCTGGAGAACGCGATAACCGGCGAGATTCCGGCGGTGCATTTCACCGAGGCGCTGCGGATCGCCGGCGCGCCCGGCGACGAGCCCGACCTGGCACCGGCGCACGAGCGGGCGCTGGGGGAGTGGGCGCTGCGGGAGCACGGCTCGGAGTTCGTGTTCGTGACCGGCTATCCGATGCGCAAACGGCCGTTCTACACGCATCCGGACCCGGCCGACCCGACCTGGTCCAACGGCTTCGACCTGCTGTTCCGTGGTCTGGAGATCGTCACCGGCGGGCAGCGACTGCACCGGTACGAGGACTACGTCCAGGCCCTGACCGACAAGGGTGAGTCACTCGAGCCGTATGCCGGCTATCTCGACGGATTCCGCTACGGCATGCCGCCGCACGGTGGCTGGGCGATCGGCCTGGAACGGTTCGTGGCCCGATTGACGGGCATCACGAACGTACGCGAGACGACCGCCTTCCCCCGGGACTTGAACCGGATCGCACCGTAGGCCGCACAATGCCGTAGTGATGATCGATCTCGACCGGGTCGCTCCGCAGTCCCGCCCGGCGCCGCCGGCAACCCGCGCGTTGCCGGCGGCACTGGTCGTGGTGCTGCTGGCGTTGCTGCTCGGACCGTCGGCGCCGATGCCGACGGTCCGGGAACTGCCGCAGGTGGCCG
The DNA here is from genome assembly GCF_033097365.1 of Actinoplanes sichuanensis. Lineage (NCBI taxonomy): Bacteria > Bacillati > Actinomycetota > Actinomycetes > Micromonosporales > Micromonosporaceae > Actinoplanes > Actinoplanes sichuanensis. The sequence continues at coordinate 7,946,679 of NZ_AP028461.1, read as the reverse complement.
CGACCGCGAGCCCGTCCGGGACGTGGCTGCTGACCGGCACGACCCTGTACAGCACGCACGCCCGGACGAGCGGCCGGCTGGACGTCATCGCATGGTCGCTGGACTCCGGGACGGCGCTCTGGCAGCGGGACGTCGACTGGTTCGCGGGGATTCCGGCGCTCACCGAGATCGGTCCGGCGCTCGTCGTGTCGGGCAACGAGGACACCCGGATCCTCGACGTCCGGACCGGCGAGGATCGGGTCGACCCGCGGACCTACTCGGTGGCCCGGGCCGCGGGCGACCGGATCGCCCTCTGGGACGGCGCGGCCGGGACGCTCGCCCTCTACGACCCGCCGGCAGACCGGATCCGGTGGAAGACCAGGTTCACCGGCCCGCCCCACGCGGTCGCCGCGACCTCCGGAAGTCTCCTGGCCGTGACCGATTCCAGCACCACCATGTTCGCGCTGGACAGCGGCGCGACGGTGTACCGCACCGATCAGGCGGTCGCCGCCGGGGCCGCGCCCGCCGTCCGGGTGATCGACGACCGGGTCTATCTGCTCGGGGACAACACGGTGACGATGATCGACGGCCGGCGCACATGGACGCTTCCGCTGCTGCTGCCCCGCGCGATCACACCGTGCGGCGCCCTGGTCTGTGTCTCGGGTGGACCCGGCCTGTCCGCGATCGAGCTGCTCGACGGCCACGTCGTCTGGACCAACCGGAACTGGATCGGCGGCGAGGACGGCATCGTCCGGACCGCCGACGGCCGGGCACTCCAGATCGACCCGGGCAGCGGCGTCGCCCGGCGTGATCTCGGTTACGGCCTGCCCGCCGGTGACCTGCTGATCCGGCCCGACGGCGACCGGCTCAACGTCTTCGAATGGGCGACCGGCCAGGTCCGCGGTCATCTCCCGGGCACCACACCGAGCGGCTGCCGCCGCACCGGCCGACACCTCGCGTGCCAGCAGACCGGCGGTCAGGTCAAGGTTTGGCGACTTCAGTGATGGTACGGCCAGAAGAAGCACCGTGAGCCACACCGCGAGGTGGCTGCCCACTCCCGGCCTCCACCGCGACCGCCGGGGCGTATCCGGTGGGCGCGGTGAGAACCCCGCGGCCGGTCGTGGGTGCTGTCGCGGGGCCGCTCGAGCCGGCTAGAGGAGGACTGCGACCGTGACCACCGCGACGATCACGAACGGGATCACCGTCATGCACATGAGGATGGCCCAGGCGATCGGGTGACCGAAATTGAGCACCACGCTGCCGTTCGGCCGGGGCACGAAGACCCGTTTGTCGCGCGGGTTGCGGTAGAGCGCCATCAGATCAGCGTCGCCAGGTGGCGCTCGACGACCGGCATGACCTCGGCGACCGGGACCGGGCGGCCGACCTCGGCGCTGAGCGACGTGACGCCCGCGTCGCGGATGCCACACGGAACGAAACGATTGAAGTTGGATAGATCGCAGTCACAGTTGAGGGCGAAGCCGTGCAGGGTGACCCCACGTGACACCCGGATCCCGATCTGCGCGATCTTGCGATCCAGCCCGCCCTCGGTGGCCCGGACCCAGGCTCCGCTGCGGCCCTCGACCCGCTCGGCGATCACACCGAACTCGGCGCAGACGTCGATCAGCATCTGCTCGGTCCGGCGGACGTAGGCCACCACGTCCACCGGGTCCGGCAGCTTGAGGATCGGGTAGCCGACGATCTGACCCGGCCCGTGCCACGTGATCCGGCCGCCCCGATCGACGTCGACCACCGGAGTGCCGTCGAACGGGCGGTCGGCCGGCTCGGTCCGTTTACCGGCCGTGAAGACGCTCGGATGCTCCAGCAGCAACACCGTGTCCGGCTGGGTGCCCGCGACCACACCCTCGTGCAGGCGCTTCTGCTCCTCCCAGGCCTCCAGATAGTCGACGAGGCCGGGACGGAGAACGGTGAGCACGGTAGAGGTCACGGCCGCAAGCCTAGCCCTCTTCCCACTGGTCGACCGGGTCCACTCCGGGACGGATGCGCCACACCAGCACGTCGTCCACCTGCTCCGGCTCGCCGAGCATCTCGGTGGCCACCTGGAGCAGAGCGTCCCGGTTCAGGTGGCCCTTGGGCCCGGTCAGCTCGGCGGGCAGGAAGATCGTCTCGACCTTCCAGTAGGCGAGGTCGATCCGGGCCTGCGCCCGGTCCAGGTTGGTCAGCTGCGGACGGTTGCCCCACCTGGCGGCCCGGTAGAACAGCTTGGCGGTCGGCCGTTCCGGCGGGCCGAGCCGACCGGTGTCGTGCCGGCCGGCCTCCGTGTAGTCCTGCGGACCGAGCCAGTACCCCGCCGGGATCTTGAACATCCGGTCGCCGCCACGGGCCATCGTGTACGCCTGCCAGCGCATCGCGTCCACCGCGACCTCGCTGGACAGTGGCAGCGAGGTGATCACCCCGTGGTCCGAGACGTAGTCCTCCCAGTGCCCGCTGGAGATGAAGACCGGCTCGGGCGAGCGTTCCATGGTCTTCAGCGGGAGCGGGGCGATCGGAACCAGCACCGCGACGATCGCCACACCGAACCCGATCCGGGCGGTGCGGCTGCGGATCAGGCTGTCCCGGCTGCGCAGCACCTCGTCCGCGAGCATCGCGATGACCAGCGCGAACACGATCACCACGACGAACGTGTAACGGACCGGTAGTGCCGAGTCGAACAGCGGGACCTCGGTGAGCAGCGCGTAGAGCAGCGGGATGTTCGAGTGCTCCTCGCCCAGGAACTGCAGCCGCGGGCCGAGCGAGAGCATGAAGAAGACGATCGCCACGACGCTCAGCGCGCGCAGCGTGACCCGCCGGTCCGGGGCCGAGCGGCGCCAGAGCAGCGCCAGCGCCACGAAGAACAGCACGATCAGCGGCACACCCAGGAACGAGGTGGCCTCGGTCGCGTTCGGCGCGAGGTCGGCGCCCCACCCGAATCTGCCGGCCACCGACTGCAGCGGGAACGCCGCGTAGGCGACCAGGTCCTCGGAGAACTGCTTCATCCCGAACCCGGTGCCGGAGAACTTCAACGGCCCGGCGAAGTGCATGTAGAGCGGCCACGCCAGCAACGTGCCGGCCACCACCGCGGTCACACCCAGCGACAGCAGCACCGGCTTGATCGCGGTCTTCGCCTCCCGCAGGCCGGCCCGCGACAGCAGCCAGACGAACAGGAACAGACCGCTGGCCTGGGCGGCGAAGAACAGCGCCTCGGCCGCGACCGAGAAGCCCATGGTGCAGAGCAGGCCCAGGACGATGCCGTTACGCAGCCAGTGGCCACGCTCCGGGAGCTTCAACACCCAGTACGCGACGATCCCGACCATCCAGCCGGAGGTCCAGTTGAGGTGGCCGTTGGCGTGCGACACCAGACCCGGGCTGAACCCGAAGATCAGGCCGCCGACCGCCGCCGCGAGCCCGCTGCGGACCAGCCAGCGGCGCAGGAACAGGTACCACACGAAGGCGGACCCGGCCAGGTTCAGCGTCATGATCGTCGCGAACGTGACCTGCGCTCCGGCGAAGTGGGTGAGCGGGGCGAACACGACGGCGTAGAACGTGCTCGACGTGTTCATCGCCAGGTTCACGCCACGAGGCGCGTTCAGCAGATCGGTGAAGAACGGATTGCTCAGGTGCTGGAGCATGTAGACGCCGTACGACAGCATCCACTCGAACTGGCCCTGGTCACTGACGTTCTCAGCGACCACGTTCCGGTACGGCGCGGCCCACAGGCCCTGGCACACGTAGACGGCTGCGGCCAGCGAGACCACCGCCATCATCAGGTGGGCCGGCCAGGTGCGCTTCTTACGGGTACCGGCCTCGTCCGGCGTGATCTCGTCGTCGGGTGTTGCGGTCGTCAGGTCCGTTTCCGGGGCGGGCGCGGCGATCGTCACGTCGCGGAGATTATCCAGCCCCGAATTCATCGGTCGATCGGGTCCACGCCGGGACGGATGCGCCACACCAGAACGTCGTCGACGCGTTCCGGTTCGCCGAGCAGATCGGTGGCCGTCACGAGGACCGCGTTACGGAACAGGGTCATGTGGTCGGATCCGGTTATCTGTTCGGGCAGGAACACCGCCTCGACACCCCAGTACTTGAAGTCGGCGCGGGCCTGCGCCCGGTCCCCGTCGCTGAGCTCGGTCACGTAGCCGTACAGCGCGGCTCGGGTGAACAGCCAGTCGGTCGGCAGGTTGGGCGCGCCGATCCGGCCGATCTGCTTACGACCCTCCTCGGTGTGGGTCATCGGGCCGAGGAAGTAGCCGCCCGGGATCCGGAACTGCGGGCCGCCGCGGGCCATCGTGTAGGCCTGCCAGCGCTGCCCGTCGGCGGTGACGTTCAGCGCGAACGGCAGGGCGGAGATCACCCCGTTGTCCGACACGTACCGCTGCCAGGTGCCGTTGGCGATGAAGTCCGGCTCCGGGGCCCGCTGCTGGTGGCGCACCGGCAGCGGCAGGATCGGCAGCAGCGCCGCCACGATCGCCGCGGTCAGCCCGGTCTGCACGGTCGGCGAGAACCGCCGCTCCAACAGCTCCTGGGTGACCAGCGCCAGCACCACGCCGAAGACCACGGCCACCACCAGCGCCAGACGCAGCGGCAGTGCCGCGTCGAAGAGCGGCAGGTGGGCGAGCAGCGAGTAGGGCAGCGGGACCGGCAGCTCGGCGTCCATCCAGTTGAGCCGCGGGCCCAGCGACAGCACCAGGAAGAGGAAGCCGACCAGCATGATCGCCCGCAGGGTGGCCCGCCGGCCCGGGTTCGACCGGCGCCAGACCAGCACCAGCGACACCAGGATCAGCAGCACCAGCGGCACACCGAAGAACGAGGTCTCCTCGGTCCGGTTCGGCGCCAGATCGGAGCCCAGCCCGAAGATCGCGGCCAGCGAGCGGCTCGGGAACGACAGGTAGGCGGCCGCGTCCTCGGCGAAGTAGCGCTGGTTGAACCCGGTCCCGGAGAACGTCTGCGGGCCGGCGAAGTGCATGTACAGCGGATAGGCCAGCAGCGCACCGGCCACCACCGCGGTCACTCCGAGCGCCCGCAGCACCGTGGTGAACGCCGCCTTGACCTCGGTCCGGACCGCCTTGGCCGTCGCCCAGGTGAGGATGAAGATGCCGCTGGCCAGCGCGGTGTAGAAGAGCCCCTCGGCGGCGATCGTGAAGAACGCCGCGAGCATCAGGCCCAGCACCAGCCCGTTACGGAACCAGCGGCCCGGCTGCCGCAGGCGAAGCACCTGCCACACCACGACCGGCGCGACCCAGCCCGCCGTCCAGTTGAGGTGGCCGTTGGCGTGCGAGATGAAGCCCGGCGCGAACCCGCAGAAGATGCCGCCCAATCCGGCCGCGAGCGGGCTGCGGACCAGCCAGCGGTTGAGGAACAGATACCAGGCGAAAGCGGACCCGGCGAGGTTCAACGTGAGGATGGTCACATAACTGACCTGAGGGCCGGCCAGGTAGGTCAACGGGGCGAACAGGATCGTGTAGACCGAGATCGAGGTGTTCGCCGCCAGGTTCACCCCCCACGGCACATTCAGCAGGTCGGTGAAGAACGGATCCGAGCCGTGTCCCAGCGTGTAGACGCCATAGCCCAGTAGCCATTCGAAGAACGCCTGGTCACCGATGTTGTCGGAGAGGCCGTTCTGATACGGGGCACGCCACAGACCGTTCGTCACATAGACGGCGAGGCCGAGGGCGAGCATGGCGACCGTCAGATGGACGCGCCAAGGACGGGCGCGAGACAGCGCCGGAGGCTCGACGGGCGGATCAGCGGACGCGGCGGGGGCAGGGGCGGCTACGGACATCAGCCGCAGGTTAGCAAGAAACCCTGAGCCGCTTTACCCGGTCACCGCCGGTTCGGGGCGCAGAGCAACCGCGAGGGCGTCCACCATATCGGGGTACGCCCACTCGAATCCGGCATTACTCAACACTCCCGGCAGCACCCGCTGAGAACGCTGCGCCTCCCCGGCCAGTTCGCCGATCACCAGGTCCAGAACCGGCCCCGGCACCGACAGCAACGCCGGCCGGCGCAGCACCCGGGCCATGTCACGGGTGAACTCGGCGTTGGTCACCGGCTTGGGCGACACCATGTTGACGGGGCCAGCCACATCGTCCCGGCCCAGCAGGAACTCGGCCGCGGCCAGCCAGTCGTTCAGGGCGATCCAGGCCATCCACTGCCGCCCGCCGCCGATCCGGGCACCCGCGCCCAGCTTGAACGGCAACAGCAGCGGCTTGATCAGCGAACCGCCGGCGTCGATCGTCGGCGCGGTGCGCAGCAGCACCACCCGGGCCCCGGCGTCCTCGGCGGGCCGGGCCGCGGCCTCCCACACCCGGCACAGATCGGCCAGGAAGGTGGTGCCCGCCGGTGCCTCCTCGGTAACCGCCTGGTCGCCGGTGTCGCCATACCACCCCACGCCGGAGCTCTGCAGCAGCGTCCGCGGCCGATCGCCCTCCGGCAGCTTGCTGATCGCCCGGGCCAGGGTGTCGGTGGTGTCGATCCGACTGGACCGCAGCACCCGCTTGTACGCCGCCGTCCACCGCTTGTCGCCGACGTTCGCCCCGGAGAGATTGATCACCGCGTCGGCGCCGGCCAGCACCGCGCCGTCCAGCCGGCCCTGCGCCGGATCCCAGGTGGCCTCATCCGGCCGCTCGGCGGGCCGCCGGACCAGCCGGACGATGTCGTGGCCGCTCTGCCGCAGCCGTTCGGCGAGCCGCTTGCCCAGGAATCCGGACGCCCCGGCCATGACGATGCGCATGACGTGATTCTTTCCCGAAAATCGCACGATCCAAAACAAACCGGGGGGTACGCCGTGACGGCGCACCCCCCGATGTCACGACACTTACAGGCCCAGGTCCGCCTCGAAGTGCCCAGCCTCCAGGCGCTCCTTCATGGTGCTCAGGAAGCGGGCGGCGTCCGCGCCGTCCACGATCCGGTGGTCGTAGGAGAGCGCCAGGTAGACCATCGACCGCGGCACGATGATCTCGCCCAGGTCCGGGTCGTTCACGATCACCGGGCGCTTGACGACCGCGCCGAGACCGAGGATGCCGACCTGCGGCTGGTTGATGATCGGCGTGTCGAACAGCGCGCCCCGGCTACCGGTGTTGGTCAGCGTGAACGTGCCGCCACCGATCTCGTCCGGCCCGATCTTGTTGTTCCGGGTCCGGTCCGCGAGGTCCGCGATCCGCTTGGACAGGCCGGCCAGGTTGAGGTCACCGGCGTCCTTGATGACCGGGACGACCAGGCCCTTCGGCGCGTCCACCGCGATGCCCAGGTGCTCGGCGCCGTGGTAGGTGACGGTGCCCGCCTCGACGTCGATCGACGAGTTGACCACCGGGTGCTGCTGCAGCGCCTCGACCGTGGCCAGGGCGAAGAACGGCAGGAAGGTCAGCTTCACGCCGTGCTTGGCCTGGAAGTCGGCCTTCGCCTTGTTCCGCAGGTTGGCGATCTTGGTCACGTCGACCTCGACCACCGTGGTGAGCTGCGCGGAGACCTGCAGCGACTCCACCATCCGGCGGGCGATCGTGGCGCGGATCCGGGTCAGCTTCTCGGTACGGCCACGCAGCGGGCTCGGCTCCGCCTTGGGCGCCGCCTTCGGAGCCGGGGCGGCAGCACTCTCGGCCTGAGCTGCCGGCGCCGGAGCCTTGGCCGCGGCGGCCTTCTCGGCGGCGTCGATGACGTCCTGCTTGCGGATTCGGCCACCGACACCGGTGCCGGTCAGGCTGGACAGGTCCACGCCCTTCTCGGCGGCCAGCTTGCGGACCAGCGGGGTCACGTAACCGGCGTCACCGGCCCCGTTCGACTGGACCGCTGCGGGAGCGGGAGCGGGAGCGGGCGCGCTTTCGATCTTGGGCGCCGGTGCGCTCTCGATCTTCGGGGCCGGTGCGCTCTCCACCTTGGGTGCGGGGGCCTGCTGCGGCGCGGGGGCCGCAGCGGGCTTCTCCGGCTCCGGAGCGGGCGCCGGAGCGGCCGCCGGGGCGCTGCCCGGGGTGCCCACGATCGCCAGGACGGCACCGACCTCGGCGGTCTCGTCCTCACCGATCTTGATCTCCAGCAGGGTGCCGGCGACGGGCGACGGCAGCTCCGTGTCGACCTTGTCGGTGGAGACCTCGACCAGCGGCTCGTCCGCCTCGACGGTGTCGCCGACGGCCTTCAGCCACCGGGTGATGGTGCCCTCGGTGACGCTCTCGCCGAGCGCCGGCAGCTTCACCTCGGTGCCCTCGCCACCGGCGGCCGGGGCGGCGCTCTGCGGGGCCGGAGCCTCCTCCTCGACCGGCTTCTCGGTCGACGGGGTGACCGGAGCGGCGGGCTCCGGCTCGGCCTCGGCCTGCTGCTCCTGGGCGGGTGCGGGCGCGGCGGAACCGGCGTCCTCACCGTCACCCGCGATGACGGCCAGCTCGCTGCCGACCTCCGCGGTCTCGTCCTCGCCGACCACGATCCGCGAGAGGATGCCCGCGGCGGGCGACGGGATCTCCGTGTCGACCTTGTCGGTGGAGACCTCGAGCAGCGGCTCGTCCGCCTCGACGCGCTCGCCCTCCTGCTTGAGCCAGCGCGTCACGGTTCCCTCGGTGACACTCTCACCCAGCCGCGGCATGGTTACCGATGTCGGCATCTCTTCCCAAACTCCTTATGACGTCAGAACGCGATCGAAATCAGCTGTGTTCGAATCAGCTGTGCGCGTGCAGCGGCTTGCCCGCGAGCGCGAGGAAGGCCTCGCCCAGCGCCTCGTTCTGCGTCGGGTGGGCGTGTACGAGCTGGGCGACCTCCTCGGGGAAGGCCTCCCAGTTGGTGATCAGCTGGGCTTCGCCGACGAGCTCGCCGACCCGGGCGCCGACCATGTGGACCCCGACGACCGGGCCGTCCTCGACCCGGACCAGCTTGATGAAGCCCGCCGTCTTGAGGATCTGGCTCTTGCCGTTGCCGCCGAGGTTGTAGTTGTACGTCGAGACCTTGTCCGCGCCGTACTGCTCCTTGGCCTTGGCCTCGGTGATGCCGACCGACGCGACCTCGGGGTCGGAGTAGGTGACGCGCGGGATGCCCGCCTCGTCGATGACCGCCGGGTTCTTGCCGGCGATCTCCTCGGCCACGAAGATGCCCTGCTGGAAGCCGCGGTGCGCGAGCTGCAGACCGGGGACGATGTCGCCGACGGCGTAGATGTTGCCGACACCGGTGCGCAGGCGCTCGTCGACGATCACGAAGCCCCGGTCGAGGGTGATGCCCTGCTGCTCGTACCCCAGGTTGGCGGTGGTCGGTCCGCGGCCGACCGCGACCAGCAGCACCTCGGCCTCGAGGGTCTCGCCGCCGGCGATGGTGACCTTGACGCCGTTGTCGGTGTGCTCGACCTTCTCGAACGGCTTGCCGACCTTGAAGTTGATTTTCCGCTTGCGGAAGGCGCGCTCGACCTGCTTCGAGATCTCCTCGTCCTCCGCGGCGACCAGGCGGGGGAGGGCCTCGATGATGGTCACGTCGGCGCCGAACGACTTCCACACGCTGGCGAACTCGACGCCGATCACACCGCCGCCGAGCACGATCGCCGACTGCGGAACCCGGTCCAGCTTGAGAGCGTGCTCGCTGGTCAGCACCCGCTTGCCGTCGACCTCGAGGCCGGGCAGCGAGCGCGAGTAGGAGCCGGTGGCGAGGATGACGTTGCGGCCGGTGTAGCGCTGGCCGGCGACCTCGACGGTGTCCTTGCTGACGAGCTTGCCCTCGCCCTGGACGATCGTGATGTTCTTGTTGTGGCCGAGCAGGCCGGTCAGACCCTTGAAGAGACGGCCGACAACTCCGTCCTTGTACGCGTTGACGCCCGCCATGTCGATGCCGACGAGGTCGGCCTTGACGCCGAACTGCTCGCTCTCGCGCGTCTGGTCGGCGATCTCCGCGGCGTGCAGGAGGGCCTTCGTGGGGATGCACCCGCGGTGCAGGCAGGTGCCGCCGAGCTCGGCCTTGTCGATCAGCGCGACCTTGAGGTCGAACTGAGCGGCACGCAGGGCGGCCGCATAGCCACCACTGCCGGCGCCGAGAATGACGATGTCGAAGGTTCCGCCGTTGGGCTGGCTCACGTTGACTCCAGTGGTCGCATCGTCTCCGGTGTGGGTCACACAATGGAAACGGTCACAGTCCCGTCACCGACATCTTGTCACTTCTCGACCCGGTCAATGCAGTCAGGTGCCCCACGACACGTCGGTCCGACGTACCCTTGCGGGATCGAACGCGAGGAGGAGCAGTGGCTTGGTTTCGGCGGCGTCCCCGGGCCAGCGGACCCGGCGGCCGACAGGTCAACCAGGCCGATCTGGAGCATCTTACGCAATTCTTCCGTACGAAGCAGGGAGTCGAGGCTTTCATCGAGCCACAGACGACAGTGACCGAGACCACCCTGTTGCTTGTGGCACACGACGGTGAATGGACCCGTCGCCGAATCGGCTCACCCGATGTCGCCTGGAAATTCGCGCACCAGCTCAGCATGCCGATTTACGACGTGAAACTCCTCGGCTATCCACAGCGGATGCGCGATTACAACGAACGGCAGCGGCGCCGCCCGGTGTGATCCGGGCGGCGCCCGCCGCGTCAGGAGAGCTCGTCGACGAGGTGGAGGAAGGTGCGGACCGGGATGCCGGTGCCACCCTTCGTCCAGTAACCGTTCGCCTCACCGGTGTGGTAACCGGGGCCCGCGATGTCGATGTGCGCCCACTCCACGCCCTCGGCCACGAACTCGCGCAGGAACACGCCGCCCTGGAGCATGTGCCCGGCCCGGTCCAGGTTCGCGTTGGTCTGGCAGATGTCGGCGATCTCCGACTCCATGCCCTTACGCACGTCATCCGGCAGCGGCATCCGCCAGGCCGGCTCGCCGACCGCCTTGCCGGCCGCCTCGACCAGCGCGGTCGCCTCGTCCGACCCCATCAGGCCGGCGATCCGCTTGCCCAGCGCGACCACCTGCCCGCCGGTCAGCGTCGACGTCTCGAACAGGTAGTCGGTGCCGTCCTCGCAGGCCCGGACGATCGCGTCGGCCAGCACCATCCGGCCCTCGGCGTCGGTGTTGAACACCTCGACCCGCTTGCCGCCGTACATGGTGATCACGTCACCCGGCCGGTACGACGCACCAGACGGCATGTTCTCCGCGATGGCCAGGTAACCGGAGACCGCCACACCCGGCTTGAGCTGGGCGATCGCGATCATCGTGGCGGCCACCGCGGCCGCGCCGGCCATGTCCGACTTCATCTCCCACATGCCCGCGGCCGGCTTGATGCTGACGCCACCGGTGTCGAAGGTGATGCCCTTGCCGACCAGCGAGATCCGCTTCGGGCTGGTCACGTTCGCCGGCGTGTAGGTCAGCTTCACCAACCGCGGCGGGGCCTCCGAACCCTGGCCGACCGCCACGATGCCGCCGTACCCACCAGCCTTGAGCTGCTCGAAGTCGAGCACCTCGACACCGAGCCCGACCTCGGTCGCGGCCGCCGCCACCTGGTCGGCCAGGTCGGCCGGGCGCTGCACGTTCGGCGGGGTGTTCACCCAGTCCCGGCTCTGGCGCACCGCCTTGGCGACCACCTCGGCCCGGCGCAGCTCGGCCGCCGCCGCCTCGTCGGCCGCGTCCGGCACGTGCAGACGCAGCTCGGCGACCGGGTCACGGCGCCCCTTCTGCGGCTTCGTCTTGTAACCGGCGAAGCGGTAGCCGCCGAGCAGCGCGCCCTCGAGCACGGCGCGCAGCACCGGCGGGGCGTCCGCGTCGTCGGGGACCGGCAGGGCCAGCACCACGGTGGCGCTACCGGCCAGGGCACGGACCGCCGCGCCGGCGCCCCGGCGCAGGGTCTCCAGGTCGGGGGCGGGGCCGTCCGGCTCGGCGCCGAGGCCGACCGCGACCAGCAGTGGCGCCGCGATCGTGCCGAGGGTGGCCAGCTTGGTCACCTCACCGGCGGCCCCGGTCGCGCCGAGCAGAGCCAACGTCGAGATCAGCTTGCCGTCGAACGCGGCGGTGATGCTCTCGGCACCCGAGGCCGGCAACAGGGTGCCCGCCTCGTCTGGCTGGCTGTGCAGGCCGATGACGATGGCATCGACCGCCGATTCGGCCGGGTCGGTGTCGACCAGGCTGAGGCTGGGCTGGGTCACTCGGACTCTCCGGACGTCTGGGCCGGAACGTCGCCGGTGGGCGCGCTCCCGGCTATTGGGAAAACGGTGTTGTCCCCGCGACTCTAAACAACCCCAAGGTCAACGGTAAGTTGAGTCTCATGTCTTCCGCGCCGCTTCAGTCTCCGCTGCACGATCGCCACGTCGCGCTGGGCGCGAAGTTCGCAGCTTTCGGCGGTTGGGACATGCCTCTGGAGTACACCGGGGGTGGCGTCCTGAAGGAGCACGCCGCGGTTCGCGAGGCCGCCGGGGTCTTCGACGTGTCGCACCTGGGCAAGGCCCGGGTCCGGGGCGCCGGTGCGGCGGCCTTCGTCGACTCGTGCCTCACCAACGACCTCGGCCGGATCGGCCCCGGCCAGGCGCAGTACACGTTGTGCTGCGACGAGTCCGGCGGTGTCGTCGACGACCTGATCGCCTACCTGCACGGCGACGACCACGTCTTCCTGATCCCGAACGCGGCGAACACCGCCGAGGTGGTCCGCCGCCTCGCCGCCGCCGCGCCGGCCGGGCTGACCGTCACCGACGAGCACCGTGACCACGCCGTCCTGGCCGTTCAGGGCCCGCGGTCGGCGGAGATCCTCGACACGCTCGGCCTGCCCACCGGGCACGGTTACATGTCGTTCGTCACCGCCTTGTTCGGCGGTTCCGAGCTGACCGTCTGCCGGACCGGGTACACCGGCGAGCACGGCTACGAACTGGTCGTCGGGTGGGACGACGCGCCCGCGGTGTGGGACGCGGTGATCGAGGCCGGGGTGCGCCCGTGCGGGCTCGGCGCCCGGGACACGCTACGCACCGAGATGGGCTACCCGCTGCACGGCCAGGAGCTCACCCTCGACATCAGTCCGGTGCAGGCCCGCTCCGGGTGGGCGGTCGGCTGGAGCAAGCCCGATTTCTGGGGCAGGTCGGCCCTTCAGGCCGAGAAGACCGCCGGTCCGCGTCGGCAACTGCGGGGCCTGGAGCTCACCGGTCGCGGCATCCCACGAGGACACATGCGGGTGTACGCCGGGGAGCACCCGGTCGGTGAGACGACCAGCGGCACCTTCTCGCCGACCCGCAAGGTCGGCATCGCCCTGGCCCTGATCGACACCGCCGCCGCCCTCGCCGACGGTGACCTGGTCGAGATCGACATCCGCGGCCGCCGCACCGAGGCACGCCTGGTGAAGCCCCCGTTCGTGACCCCATCGGTCCGCTGACCACCACCCCGGCCGACCCTCTCAGAGCCGGCCCGGGGTCAGGGTCACCAGGACGAGCGTGAGCGTCACAGCCAGCTCGACGCACGCCCCCAGCACGTCGCCGGTGATGCCGCCGAATCGCCGTACCGCATGACGCAGAAGCAGCACCACCGCGAACAGAGACACCACGACGGCGGCCGGCCCCTGCCACGGACGGCCCGGAACCGCGGCGACCCCGATCGCACAGACGAACGCCGCGCCCGCCGCCACGACCCCCGACGGCACCGTGGACGCCACCATCGCGCCCAGCCCGTCCGGCCGGGCCGACGGCACCCCACGACGGCAGGCGGCACTCACCGCGAGCCGCCCGGCCGCCCAGGCCGTCACGATCGCCCACGGCCCGGCGGCGGCCACCGCGGCGGCCTGAACGAACACCGTGGCACCGAGCGCCACCACCCCGAACGGCCCGATGTCCGGCTTCTTCATGATCTCCAGGGCGGCCGGGCCCGAGCGGTACGACCCGAGCGCGTCCACCGTGTCCGCGAGCCCGTCCAGATGCAGCCCGCGGGTGAGCAGAGCACCCGCGACGACGGTCAGCCCGGCCGCGACGAGCTCCGGCGAACCGGCCGCCCGCAGCCCGGCGTGCAGCCCGGCCAGCACCAGCCCCAGCAGCGCCCCGACGACCGGCGCCACCGACATCGCCACCGCCGCGGTGGACCGGTCCACCCGGCCGGCCCGCAGCGGCAGCACGGTCAGCGTGGTGACCGCCAGCCGTACCCCGTCAAGCACCCCACTCCGTGCGTGGGCTGATCGCGTTGAACGCCGCGGTGTTGAACGGAAGATCCGGCGCGTCGTCGTCCGGAACCACGTCGTCCTCGTCGGGGTCGTCGTCCTCGTCGAGACCGTCGTCACCGACCTCGCCGAGCATCGCCGGGTGCACCGGGAGTGCCGACGCCAGCCCGATCGCGGTCCGCAGCACCGGCAGCACGGTCAGCGCGTTGGCACCCTCGCCCAGATCCAGTCCGACCTGCAGCACCGGGGTCAGCCCGAGCACATCGGCGCCCTGCTTGACCAGCGACAGGGTGCCCGCCTCGGGCAGCAGGCACCAGTGCCGGGTCTGGGCGGCCAGGTCGCGGGCGACCAGACCGGCGGCGATCCCGAGCGGGCCGTCGACCAGCACCGGGATGCGGCGGGCGGCGGCGCCCAGCAGCAGACCCGTGGCGACCGCCACGTCCAGGCCACCGACCTGCCGCAGGATGTCGACGGCACCGCGCGGCTCCTGCCGGATCCGGTGCAGCGCGTCGCGGATCGCGGCGCAGCGGGCCATCCAGGCGTCGTCGTCGAACCGGGCGCCGGGCACCTGCACCCGGGGCAGGGTGGCGACCGGCTCGGCGCCGGTGGTGGCGGCCAGCACCGCGGTCGCGGCGGCCTCGACACCGGCCGAGATGCCGGCGAGCACGATCACGTCGCGGCCGGCGTCGGCGGCACCGTCGGCGAGCCGCCAGCCGTCCCGCAGCGCGGCCTCGACCTCCTGCTCCGAGGTGACCGGGCCGTCCTCCATCGCGCCGGTGGCCGCGGTGCGCAACACCGAGATGTCGGCGCCGGCCGGCCCGGCCAGTCGGCCCAGCAGCCCGACCCCCAGCTCGGCCTCGGCGATGCGGCGTTCCACATCGGCGGTGTCGGCTCCGGCCACCGCCCCACCGGTACGCCGCCCGCCGATCACCACCACCCGGACACCCGTCCAGGCGCGCGGGGTCACCGAGTTCTGGGTGGCCGCGGCGAACTCGATCGCCTCGCCGAGCGCGCCCAGCCCACCTCCCGGCAGGTCCAGGCCGGACAGGCGCTCCCGCGCGTCCGGACCGGCGTCGGCGCTCGGCAACGGCAGGTCCATGCCCGGTTTGATCTCGGTGAGCCCGGACGCCACCAGCGGCAGCGTCATGGTGGCCCCGCTCAGCGCACTGACCGGCTCGGTCGCCGGCTCCGGCTCGACCACCGGGGCGACCACGGTGGCCGGCGGCGGGGGCGGGGGAGCGGGCGCCGACGGGGTGGGCACCGCGATCGGGCGCGAGGAGACCCGTGGGGCCTGCACCGGCTCGGCCGAGCCCTTCAGCCAGGTCGTCTGACCGGCGACCACCAGCGCGACGGCGTCGACCGCCTCGGCCAGCGCCTGGTTGGTGGCGCCCAGCGCGTCGGCGAACGCCCGCCCGACCGGCGTGACCGGCACCAGCGACAGCCCGACCTCGGGGCTGACCAGCACCACCCGCGCCGCGGTGGCTCGGACCGCCGCGGCCAGCGCCGCCACGTCCGCCTCGTCGTCGTTGGGCTGGCGGGCCGGGTTGAGCACGGCGGCCACCCAGCCGCCGAGGTCGTCGACGAGCACCGTCTCGCCCGGACCGGCCTGGCGCAGCAGCTCGGCGAGCGCGGCCGGGTCGGCGCCGGTCTCCTCGGTCGTCCAGGACTGCGGGCGGCGCCGCTGGTGCGCCTCGATCCGGGCCTGCCACTCGGGGTCGTCCTCGCCGCCGACGGCGGTCGCCACGTAGCGCACCGAGGGGGCGCCGGAGATGAGTGACTCGGCGAACCCGGACTTGCCGGACCGGATACCACCGAGCACCAGAACCGTGTTCCACCGATCTTCGGACATGCCCCGTACCTTAGAGCCGGGTCGCACACGCTGACGCCGTAGGGTGGAAGCCCACCGAGGTACTGACGTGAGGGGGCGGCTGTATGCCGTGGAGTTGGCGGTATGAGGACGTCGACGGCAAGACGGTCGACGGCCCGGACGAGTCGTTCAGCAGCCAGGCCGATGCCGAGTCCTGGATCGGGCAGGAGTGGCGACAGTTGCAGGCCGCCGGGGTCAGCACGGTCATCCTCGTCGAGGACGACCGGGTCGACTACCAGATGAGCCTGCTCCCGGCGGAGTGAGCGGGCCGCCGTGACGTACGAACCGGTCTACACCCGTACACCGCGCAACGCCTTCGTGCCGAGCCCGGTCTTCGTCGGCATCGTCGCGGTCTTCGTCGCGACAGGTGTGATGACGTGGACGAATTTCGGCAACGTCGGTTTCGACGTGTTCCTGTTCGTGATCTCGGGCTGGATCATCTCGCTCTGCCTGCACGAGTACGCACACGCCATCACCGGCTACTTCTCCGGTGACCTGACCGTCGCCGAGCGGGGTTACCTGCGGCTCAACCCGTTGAAGTACACCCATCCGCTGCTGTCCATCGTGCTGCCGGTGATCGTGGTGATCCTCGGCGGCATCGGCCTGCCCGGCGGCGCCGTCTGGATCGACCACCGGTACATCCAGAGCAAGCTGAAGGACTCGCTGATCAGCGCGGCCGGCCCGCTCACCAACGTGCTGCTCGCGGTGATCGTGGCGATGCCGTTCCTGCTCGGCTTCGCACCCGACGTGGTGGTGAGCCTGGGCCAGGCCGCCCTCACCGACAGCAGTCACGGTGCCTTCTGGGCGGCTCTGGCCCTGCTCGCCTTCCTGCAGGTGACCGCGAGCGTGCTCAACTTCCTGCCGGTCCCGGGGCTGGACGGGGGCAGCATCGTCTCCCCGTGGTTCAGTCCCGCCTACCAGCGCGCGTGGAACCTGATGGCCCCCTGGGGCTTCCTGGTGCTGTTCCTACTGCTCTGGCAGACCCAGGTGGGCGAGTGGTTCTTCACGCTCGTCGACTGGCTGGCCGGCCTACTCGGTATCGATTCACGTCTCTACGCAACCGGTTTCAGTCTGATGCGGTTCTGGGAGTGACGGTCACGGACGTTTGGCCGGGCTGGAGGTGAGCGACGGGTCGCGGGTCACGACCGGCTCCACGATCTCGTCGATCGCCTTCAGCAGGCCGTCGTCCAGCCGTACCCCGGACGCTTTGACGTTGTCCCGGACCTGCTCGGGCCGGGACGCGCCGATGATCGCCGCCGAGACGTTCGGGTTCTGCAGCACCCACGCCACCGCCAGCTGAGCCGTGGTCAGGCCGGCCTCGTCGGCCAGCGGCTTCAGCCGGGCGACCGCGTTCAGCACGTCGTCCTCCATCCAGCGGGCGATGAACCCGGCGCCGGACTTCTCGTCGGTGGCCCGCGACCCGGCCGGCGGCTGCTCCCCGGCCCGGTACTTCCCGGTCAGCACCCCCTGCGCCAGCGGTGACCAGACGATCTGACCCAGGCCGAGCTCCTGCGACGCCGGCACCACCTCGGCCTCGATCACCCGCCACAGCATCGAATACTGCGGCTGGTTCGACACCAGCCGGACCCGCAGCTCGCGGGCCAGTGGCGCAGCCGCCCGGATCTGCTCGGCGGTCCACTCGGACACCCCGATGTAGTGCGCCTTGCCCGCCCGGACCACGTCGGCGAACGCCTCCATGGTCTCGTCCAGCGGTGTGTGATGGTCGAAGCGGTGCGCCTGGTAGAGGTCCACGTAGTCGGTGCCGAGCCGGCGCAGCGACCCGTCGATCGACTCCAGGATGTGCTTACGGGACAGGCCACTGTCGTTGGCGCCCGGCCCGGTCCGCCAGAACACCTTCGTGAAGATCTCCAGGCCGGCCCGGCGTTCGCCCTTCAGCGCCCGGCCCAGCACCTCCTCGGCGCGCGTTCCCGCGTACACGTCGGCGGTGTCGAAGGTGGTGATGCCGGAGTCGAGGGCCGCGCGCACACACGCGAGCGCGGCCTCCTCCTCCACCTGCGAACCGTGGGTGATCCAGTTGCCGTAGGCGATCTCGCTGACCAGCAGGCCGGAACGGCCGAGATGACGAAACTCCATCACCCCACCCTAGGTCCTAGAGAACCGGCCGCGACTCCTCCGGCAGCGTCTCGACGACCGTCTCCCGGGTCCGGTGGCCCATGTCGACGAGCGGCGCGCCGGTACGGTCCAGGGCGCCCCACAGTCCAGCCGCGTTCTGCACCAGGAACGCCACCGGATGGATCACCACGGCCGCGTGCACCGGCTCGACGACGACCCGCCCGGCCCGGTCCACCACCCCGAACCGGTCACCGGCGTCGACGACCGCCAGCCCCTCGTCGGTGAACCCGTCGACCGTCCCGCCGATGTGCAGCGCCGTCACGAACCGCTGGTACATCGGCGTCACCGCGAACCGGCCGTGCCTGTCGACGGCGCCCCAGACGCCGCCCTGCCGCACCACGGCCAGCCCGCGCCGGAACGGTTTCGCGTCCTCGAACCCGCCGGCCGGCACGACCAGCCGGTTGTCCCGGTCGATCGCGAACCAGCCACCCTGATCCTGCCGGGTCACCCAGGCCAGCCCTTCGGCGAACCGGGTCACCCCGACATAGCCGTGCGCCGACGCGATGATCAGCTCGCCGGCCGGATCGATCAGCTCCCACGCCGCCGAATCCGGCCGCCGCACCCACGCCGCACCCTCGGCGAACGGCAGCGCCTCGGCGAACCGGGGCTCGACCGCGGCGGCGTACCCCCACAGGCCCGCGCCGTCGTCGAGCAGCGGAACCGGCGCGGCGGGCAGCCCCAGCACCTCGTCCCGGGTCCGCGGATAGGGACCCCAGCCGGCCGCACCGGACCGCCGGGAGATCGCGTCCAGCGCCAGCTCGACCCGCTCCACCAGCTCCGGGTCCTCGCCACGGCGTACGTCCAGGGCATGCTCGAAATGGTTGACCGCTTCCAGGTAGCGGCCCTGCTCATAGGCCGACCGCCCGGCCAGCTCACAGATCTCCGCCCGGGTCCGGGGCGGCAGTTCGGCCGAGTCGACGTCCGCGTACAGCCGATCCGCCTCCTCGAACTCACCCCGCCACTGGAGCACGTGCGCCAGCCGCGCCTGCGCGATCGCCCTGGTCCGCAACTCCCCGGACGCCTCGGCGTGCCGCAGCCCCTCCCGCCCGTCGGCGAGCGCGTCCTCCAGTTCACCGACGATCCGGTGCACCACGGCCCGCAGGCTCAGCAGCCCGGCCCGGACGTTGTCCCGCTCGGCGAACTCCAGCCGGTCGGTCAGCCGGTCCGCGACATCCCACAGCCGGTCCGGTTCGTCCACCTGCTCGCGCAGCGTCTGCGGGTCGTAGGCCCACGGATAGGCCGCCAGGATCTGCTCCGGGTCGGCCCGCCTGCGATCGGCCGGCGCCCGCTGGTCCTGCCGCTGCCGGACCGGCTCGACCCGTCCGGTCTCCGCTGCCTCCGGCGGCGCGTTCCGCGACGCGGTCCCGGCCGACGCCCCGGCGGCGCTCTCGGTCGCTGTCTCCGACGTCACAGCCGGCAGCGGTACGGCCAACGCCTCGCCCGCCACGTCTTCCGAAGAGACGCCGCCCTCGTCCGCAGCCTCGTCCCGAACCTCCGCGCCGGGTTCCACCGCCGTGTCCACCGAATCGTTCGATCCTGCGGCTTCCGGGGTGCTTTCGGTATTTTCGTCCGACTCGGCGGTGTCCGGCTCCTCTACGATCGTGACCGTTTCCGGCTCGACCGCCTCTGGTTCCATGACGACCGTTTCCGGCTCGCCGACTTCCGGCTCGATACGGATGGCGACGGTCTCCGGCTCCGGCTCGGGCTCCGGCTTGGTCCCCGGTTCCGGTTCGATCGCAACGGGCTCCGGTTCCGGTTCCGGTTCCGGTTCCGCGACGATCGCGACGGTCTCGGGCTCGGGTTCCGCGACGATCGCAGCGGTCTCGGGCTCGGGTTCCGTGTGAATCGCGACGGTCTCGGGCTCCGGTTCCGCGACGATCGCGACGGTCTCCGGCTCCGGTTCCGCGATGATCGCGACGGTCTCCGGCTCCGGGTGGAGCGTGACCGTCTGGGGCTCCGTGCTCAGTTGAGCGGTGTCCCCATCGGGATCCAGGACGGTCGTCTCCTCGTCCGCGGAGAACATGACGGTGTCCGGTTCGGCCGAGATGACGACGGTCTCGGGCTCAGCCTGAATGGCGACGGTCACCGGTTCCGTGTGGAGCGTGACGGTCTCCGGTTCCCCGCTGATCAGAACCGTGTCCGGATCCACAACGTCGCCGACCTGGGCAGTGTCGTCCGACGGCGGCTCCACGACGGCCGAGATCTCGGTGATCTCGTCACCCGAGGGCTCGGCGGCCACGCCGTCCTCGTCGGTCGGTGGCGATTCCGGAACCGCGGCAGCCTTGATCCGAACGATCTGCATCGTCCGAGTGAGATCGGACTCCTCCTCGGCCGACTCGACTCCACGAGCGACCTCAGCCGCCTCATCGGCAGTGACGACGAACCCGGTGGGTTCCTCCGTCTCCGGATCCGGGTCGCCGAGCCCGCCACCGAAGGCGATCGCGTCCGCCTGCTCGGTCGGTTCGCTTCCATCCGGCACCGCGCCCGCGAACGCCGAGTCGTCCTCGGGAGCGGCTTCCTCGGACACCACCGCGGAGTCGTCGGAAGCGGTCCCCTCCGACAGCGCGGTTTCGTGACCGCCCCAGAGGGCGGTCTCATCACCGGAAGCCGGCTGAGCGGGCAGGTCGGTCTGCTCCACGATGACATGCTCATCGGACAGCGTTTCCGCCTCCGGGGCGAAACCGCCCGGCGAGGCGAGGACGCTCTCGCCGACGGGCCCGGCCGAGGACGAAACGCCTTCCACCTCGGAGACGATGTCGGCCTGGTGAGCGTCGTCCGGAACGAGATCCGCCGGGACGGAAGCCACATCAGCCGGAATCGCTCCGACGGTCTCAGCGGAATCCGAGGCGGGAGTGAACCCGGGCGGAGCCGGAACGGCTTGAGCGGGAACGGCTTGAGCGGGAACGGCTTGAGCGGGAACGGCCTGGGCGGGAATCGCCGGCGCAGGAATCGCCTGCGCGGGCGGAGCCGCCTGGACCGGGGTGGGCGCAGCCGATGCCGGATCAGTTCGGGTAACCGCCGATTCCGGCTGCGTGGAGGTGTCGGCGTCCGGTGCGGAAGCCGTTGCGCTGTCGTCCGTCTCGGGCTCGGCGGTGTCGGGGTTCCCGTTGGCACCGAACGCGAACCAGGTATGCGGCCGATCTTCGGGCTCGACGTGCTCGACGGGCTCCGCCGGTTCGGCCTCGGGTGCCGGGGTGGTCGCGCCGAGCCCACTCATCGACAGCAGCCATCCCAGCCCGTGGGTGGCCGACTCGTCCGACGGGTTTCCGGCCGACGCCGCCCCTTCGGACACCGGAGTGTCATCGGTTTCCGCGACAGGCGGCTGCGCCCGCCCCGGATCGCCGGGCTGTGCCGGGTCCGGGCCGAACGGCTGCGCCAACCCGGACGTGATCGGCTGTGCCGGGTCCGGGCCGAGCGGCTGCGCCAACCCGGACGTGATCGGCTGTGCCGGGTCCGGGCCGAACGGCTGCGCCAACCCGGACGCGATCGGCTGGGCCGGGCTCGACTCGACAGGCGTCTCCGGGCTGGTCGGTGGCCTGGAAGCCCAGCCGCCGGAGATGCCGGGTTCGCCGACCGAACCAGGTTCGCCAGATTGAACCGGTGTGGACGCCGCGGTCTGCCACGGCTCCATCCGGTGGCCGATCGTGCCGTGCCCGGGTTCGGTCCGGTGACCGGAGTCGAAACGCTGACCGGTCGTCGGCTGCTGACCGGCTGCCGGCCCGTGCCCACCCGCGGTGGGCATGCCCGGAGCATCCGGGCCCGGCCCACGCGGATCGATCGCGCGGGTGGGGTCCTCGAGCGGCCCGAGCCCTTCGCCACCGACCCGCCGCCGAAGCCCGAACGGCCGCGTCGGATCGTCCGGTTGGGAGACGCCGTCGTGGCGCCCGTCCGGGTTCGTGCCCTGCACCAGCCGGCGCGGGTCGAGCGGCCGGGTCGGGTCCTGTTCGTCATGTCCGCGCTCACCGAAGCCGCTTCCACCGGCCGGTTCCTGACCACGCGGGAACGACACCCCGGCCCCGGCCGGCTGCCCGGCGCCCCCGACCGGCCCGGAAACGGGCTCGGCACCGGTCGGTGCTCCCGGCCTACCGCTCGTGACCGAACCCGGCCCGCCGATCGCCTGCGAGGCCTCCGGCCGCTGCTGACCGTGCGGATACCGCCCATCCGGACCAGCCACCCCGGCAACCGGCGCGGTGCCACTTCCGGCCTGCGGGTAGCCGCCGGCAGGCGCCGAAACGGGCGCGGTGCCACTTCCGGCCTGCGGGTAACCGCCGGCAGGCGCGGAAACGGGCGCGGTGCCACTTCCGGCCTGCGGGTAACCGCCGGCAGGCGCCGAAACGGGCGCGGTGCCACTTCCGGCCTGCGGGTAACCGCCGGCAGGCGCGGAAACGGGCGCGGTGCCACTTCCGGCCTGCGGGTAACCGCCGGCAGGCGCGGAAACGGGCGCGGCACCGGTTCGCGGTTCGAACCCCGGCTGGCCGGAACCAGGTGCGGACCCGGCGTGGGATACCGGGCCGACGGGTCCGGAGACGGGCGCGGCTGAGCCGCGCGGGTCGACGCCTGCCGGGCCGAAACGCGGTGCCGGACCGGTGGGCCCGCTGCCGAACGGGCTTCCGGTGCGCGGGTCGATCCCACCGGGCGCGGTGACCTGTGCGGATCCGGTGCGTGGGCCGGTCGCGGCCGGTCCGGAGACCGGGTTGACCCCGGGCTGGGGGTCGCGCGCCGCTGGACTCGAAACCGGTGCGACACCGGGTGTCGGGGGAGCCGTCGGCGCGGAGACCGGTGCCGGTGTGCCGGGACCGCGCAGTGCCTGCCTGGCCTCTGGCCCGGGCTGGACGTGCGGGAACGTCGGACCGGGTACCGCCGACCCGGGTACCGGGCCGCGCCCGCCGGGGACACCCGCCCCGGGTACCGGGCCGCGCCCGCCGGGGACACCCGCCCCGGAAACCGGCCCGGTGGCGCCGGGACCGCCCGCGTCGGGGCCACGGCCGCCGGGGCCGGGGCCGTAGGGGGTCGCTACTCCGGAGACCGGGGCTACCCCGCCGGCTGTGCCACGGTTCTGGTCGGGCACCGACATGCCGGGGCCCTGGCCGGGAACCGCCGGGTAGACGGCAGCCGGAGCGACCGGCTGCGACGGGGTGACCCGGGTCGGCTGGGGTGCCGGGCGGGCGGGGGCCGGCGAGTTCCGGTCATGCGGCGCGGGCCGCAGGTCGAACGGCGCGTCCGGGGTGCGTCCTTCGCGTGGTGTGCGGCGGTCGTCGTGGTAGGCCGGGAAAGCGTCGGCGGGCGCCGGACGAGCGGCACCGTAGGTGGGTCCGGCGGGCGACGTCGGGCCGGAAACCGGGCGCGCGTCCCCACTCTGCCGGGGAATCTGCTGCTCCGGACCCGGTCGGCGACCCTGGAAACCGGGCTCCTGATCGGGCCGTCCCCGGCCGGGAGCGAACCCGGCCGACGCCGCGGGCGCGACCGGACCACCGAAGCGGCCCGGCTCGTGCCGTCCGGGATGTCCTTCATGACGACCGGGCGCACCCTCGTGCCGCCCCGGCCCCTGCCGCCCAGCCGGGCCGGGAGCACCCGACCCGCCATGCGAAGGCTGTCCGGGCCCGCCATGCGAAGGCTGTCCGGGCCCGCCCGGCCCGCCATACGACGGCTGCCCGGAAGGCCCAGGACCACGCTGACCCGCGAACCCGGGACCGGGTTGCCCGGGCGAACCCGGCCCACCGCGCGGCGCGCCGCCGCCGGGAGACTGAGGCCCGGAAGCACCAGGCCCACCGCGCGGCGCGGGACCGGCCGGCCGCCCCGGACCGCCGGGACCACCGAACTGCCCGGCGGAGGAGGCGCCGGACGAAGAGCCGGGGAACTGCCCACGCCCATCCGGTCCAGGCGAGACCGGCGGATTGCCGGAGCCCGGTCCCCGCCCCCATCCGCCTCCGTCGGGCGGCCCCTGAGGAGCGCGCCCACCAGGCGAGACCGGTGCCGAAGCGCCGTAGACGGGCACACCCCCGCGCCGCTGCTCGGGCATGGAGTGGGCGGGCCGATTCCAGGAGGGCTCATCCCGAGGCGGTTGCGGCGCGCCGGCGGGCCCGCGCGAGTCAGCGCGCGTTTCCTCGTACCGTGACTGATTTTGATCGGGCGATCCGGACCACGACGAACCCGGCACCGACGCGCGACCGGCCGGGCTGATCGGCGCGGTGCTGGCCGGCGCGGTGCTGGCCGGGGCGGAGCCGCCGCGCGACGCCTCGTAGACCGGCGTGTGCACGGCCTTGCGGCGGCCGGGGTCGCCGGGATAGCGCTGACCGGGCAGCGGTTCCCATTCCCAGGTGATCTCGTAGACCCAGGCGGGTTCGTCGTCCCAGTTGTCGCCCGGCCGGGAGCCCCATCCGTTCATCGGGCGCCCCACGGGTGACCCGTCGAATGGCAACGCTCCGTCACGGCGAACTCCACCTGTCAGAAAATGTGCCGCGTCCGGCCGGGGACCCGCGTAGAGTCGCCCGGCTCCGTCGCGGGGGTCTGGAAAGGAGATTAACTGCGTGTACCAGAGAGACGCCAGCGTGCCGACGATCTCTCGAATCGGTCCGTTCCGCGCCTTCGTCGCTACTTTCGGCGCGCTGATCGGGTCAGGTTTCCGGCGGTACGCCACCTACCGGCAAGCCACCATAGCCGGAACGTTCACGAACATCGTGTTCGGCTTCCTCCGCTGTTATGTGCTGCTCGCGGTGGCCGCGGAGGCGGTCGGGCGGCGGCCCGCGGGGTACGACGCCGAGCAACTCGCGCTCTACGTCTGGGTCGGTCAGGGTCTACTGAGTGTCATCGGCATCTGGGGTTGGACCGAGCTGGCGGACCGGATCCGGTCCGGCGACATCGCGGCCGACCTGTTACGTCCGATCGCCCCGGTGACCGGCTATCTCGCCGCTGACCTGGGCCGGGCGCTGTACGGCATGCTGACCAGGTTCGGTCCGCCGCTGCTGGCCGGTGCCCTGTTCTTCCCGCTGCACACTCCGGCCCGGTGGCAGACGGTTCCGCTGTTCGCGGTCTCGGTGATTCTGGCCGTGGTGATCTGCTTCGGCTGCCGTTATGTCGTCAACGCGACCGCGTACTGGCTGCACGACGCGCGTGGCCCGATCATGCTGTGGACGCTCGGTTCGGGTGTGCTGGGCGGCCTGTATTTCCCGCTGCGCCTGCTGCCGGAGGAGTTCGTGGTGGCGTTGTGGGTGCTGACCCCGCTGCCGAGCCTGTTGCAGACGCCACTCGACGTGATCGCCGAGCGGGACGGCCCGGCGCTGCAGGCCGGCCTGGTGGGTCTCCAACTGCTGTGGGCGGTCGCGATCCTGGCGCTGGCCGCCCTGGTCCAGCGGCGGGCCGAGAAGCGCCTGGTGGTGCAGGGTGGGTGAGTTGCGGGCGTATGTCGCGCTCGGGTCGGCGCAGTTGCGGTCGGCGACGTCGTACCGGGCGTCGTTCCTGGTGGAGTTGTTCGGCAACGTGGGCGCGACGGTGTTCGACGTGCTCACCGTGCTGGTGCTGTTCCGGGCGACCCCGGCGGTCGGCGGGTTCAGCCTGCGTGAGGCGGTGCTGATCGTGGGGCTGAGCTCGGCCGGGTTCGCGCTGGCCGATCTCACGGTCGGCAACGTCGATCGGCTGAAGACCTACGTGCGGGCCGGAACACTCGACGCGGTGCTGGTCCGGCCGCTGCCCGCGCTGCCGCAGTTGCTGCTGATGGATCTGCCGGTGCGCAAGGCGTTGCGGGTGGTGTTCGGAGTCACGGTGCTGGGTGTGGCGGTCGCCGCAAATCACATCGACTGGACACCGGGCCGGGTGCTGCTCATCGTGCTCACCCCGATCGCGGCGGCGGTCTTCTTCGGGTCGATCTTCGTGCTCAGCGCCAGCCTGGCGTTCTGGTGGGTCGACTCCGGGGAGATCGGATCCGCGTTCACCTACGGCGGGCGCGACTTCACCTCGTACCCCGTCTCGGTTTATGGCGGCTGGTTCCGCAACCTGTTCGCCTACGCCCTCGGTTTCGGTTTCGTCGCCTATCAGCCGGCGCTCGCGCTGCTCGGCCGGGCCGATCCGCTCGGCCTGCCGGCCTGGGCCGGCTTCCTGTCTCCGCTGGTCGCGGTCGGTGCGGCGGCGATCGCCGCGGTCGTCTGGCGCACCGGCATCCGTCACTACCGGAGCACCGGCTCATGATCAAAATGCAAGACCTGCAAAAAGACTTCACGGTACGGGTGAAAGCCGGCCGATTTCGACGCAAGAAGCGGACCGTGGCCGCCGTGGACGGGGTCAGTCTGACGATCGATCGCGGTGAGATGGTCGGCTACATCGGCCCGAACGGTGCCGGGAAGTCGACCACCCTGAAGATGCTCACCGGTGTGCTGACCCCCACCTCGGGGGAGGTGTCGGTGTGCGGCCTGGCCCCGGTGCCGCAGCGCACGAGACTGGCCCTGCGGATCGGCGTGGTCTTCGGCCAGCGCTCGCAACTGTGGTGGGACCTGCCGTTGCGGGAGTCGTTCGAGCTGCTCCGGTACATCTACCGGGTGCCGGCCGCCGAGCACGCCGCCAGATTGAGACGGTGCCGGGATCTGCTCGATCTGGACGAGTTCCTGGACACCCCGGTCCGGCAGTTGTCGCTGGGCCAGCGGATGCGCGGCGAGCTGACCGCGGCCCTGCTGCACGGCCCGGAGGTGCTGTTCCTGGACGAGCCGACGATCGGCCTGGACGTGGTCAGCAAACAGGCGGTCCGTTCGTTCCTGGCCGAGCTCGGCGCGACCGGCGACGTGACCCTGGTGCTGACCACCCACGACCTGGCCGACATCGAACGTCTCTGCGAACGTCTCGTGGTGATCGACCACGGCCGGGTGGTGCACGACGGCAGCATCGAGGCCCTGCACACCCGGTACGGTTCCCGCCGCACCCTGGTCGCCGATCTGGAGCAGTCGCTGCCGCCCGGATTCGAACTGCCCGGCGCGGTGCTCACCAGCGTGACCGCTAATGGTCATCGCGCGACGTTCGCGCTGGAGTCGACGACGGCGGCCGCCGCGGTGGGTGCTCTGGTCGCCGCGGTCCCGGTCCGCGACCTCTCGCTACTCGAACCGGACATCGAGGACGTGGTGGCCCGCCTCTACTCGGCTACCGATGCTCCATGACCAGGGTCGCCCAGGAGCCCGGCTCCAGCGCCTCGTAGCTGTGCGGCACGTCGCCCGGGAACGTCACATAGTCACCGGGTCCGAGTTCGACCAGTTCGTCGACCGGCCCGGTGCGGATCCGGCCGGCCGACACGATCAGGTGCTCGACGCTGCCCGGGATGTGCGGGTCGGCGTCGCGCCGCGCGCCCGGCTCCAGCTCCAGCACGTAGACGTCCCGCCGGGTCCCGGGCACCCCGGCGGTCAGCAGGGTGCCGTAGAAGTCGGCCCCCTCGGCCCGCACCCGCGGACTGCTGCCGGCCCGGACCACGCGCACCGGTGACGGCGGCGGCTCGACCAGCCGACTGAACGGGACGCCGAGCGCGACGCCGAGCGCCCACAGCGTCTCGATGCTGGGGTTGCCGGCGCCCGATTCCAGCTGGGACAGCGTCGACTTGGCCAGCCCGGCGCGGCGGGCCAGTTCGGCGAGGGAGATCCCGGCCCGGTCCCGTTCCCGTCGCAGGGCGGCGGCGATGACTGCGAGCGGTGGTGCCGGTTGTTGCATTGTTCGCTCCATCGGTCCAAGTGTTCGGTTTGACGAACGCAGTGCGGATCGTTCAGCATGTCGAACTATGGGGACGTTATATCGAACGCGGGCCCAGCTTCGCGACATCGGCGCGCTGGCCGCCGCCTCCCTGGCGGTCGGCGCCTCCTTCGGGGCCATCGCCATCGCGTACGGGCTACCCGCCTGGGTTCCGGTCGTCATGTCGGTGCTGATCTTCGCCGGTGGCGCCCAGTTCCTGGCCGTGGGCCTGCTCGCCGCCGGCAACCCGATCGCCGCCGTGCTGGCCGGCCTGCTGCTCAACGCCCGCCACCTGCCGTTCGGGCTGGCCGTCGCGGACACCATCGGCACCCGCTGGCGGGATCGTCTGGTCGGCAGCCACCTGATGACCGACGAGGCGGTCGCCTTCGCCCTGGCCGAGTCCTCGCCCACCGCCCGCCGCCGCGTCTACTGGCTGGTCGGCGGCAGCCTGTTCGTCGCCTGGAACATCGGAGTCGTCCTGGGCGTCCTGCTCGGCGGAGCCACCGGAGATCCGGACGCCCTGGGCCTCGACGCGGCTTTCCCGGCGGGCCTGATCGCGCTGATCCTGCCGTCGCTCCGCGATCGGGAGACCCGTCTGGTGGCCCTGACCGGCGCCGCCCTGGCGGTGCTGCTGACTCCGGTCCTCCCGGCCGGCCTTCCGGTGATGTGCGCCCTGCTGGGCCTGCTGGTTCTCGTCCGCCCGACAACCCGGAACCGCCGATCGTCCCCGGACGCCCCGCCTCTGACGGCCGGGCCCGCCGAGTCCGCGCGGATCGCTCCGGTGCGCCCGCCCTCCGTGCCGACTCCCGATGACGTCTCCGAGGGGGACCGATGCTGATCGCCGCGATCCTGGTGCTGGCCGTCGGCACCTACGCGTTCCGCCTGAGCGGGGTCCTGCTCCGCGAACGCCTGGAGCTCTCCGCCTCCCTGCAACGAATGCTCCCGATGTCGGCCGCCGCCTTGCTGGCCGCCCTGGCCGCGACCGCCACCCTGATGGCCGGAAGCGAGTTCGCCGGCTTCGCCCGCCCCGCCGGAGTCCTGGCCGGTGCCTTACTGGCCTGGCGCAAGGCCCCGTTCGTACTGGTGGTGATCGCCGCAGCCGCGGTGACAGCCCTGCTACGTCTAGCCGGCATCGAATGAACCGGCTGGTCCGCAGGGCTGTCGGGGTATGCGAAACGCGGAGGCCGGTGGCCTCCGCGTTTCGATGGGAACGGTCAGATTGTGGCGCCCAGCTCGACCTTCGGCTTCGGCACCCGCATGCGGCGGAACGTCAGCCCGCGCATGATGCCGTAGAAGTACAGCGAGCCGAGCCGCTGCGTGGTCTCCGGGAAGCGGGCGCGCACCAGCTTCTTGATCCGCCGGCTGATGAAGATGCTGTCGACGAGCACGGCGAACGCCAGGCCGGCCCACAGCACGGTGCTGGCGGTCTGCACGATCGGGATCGCGACCGACGAGCCGATCAGCACGATCACGGCACCGGCGATGAAATACGACCCGGCGGTGCGGCGGGAGTCGACGATGTCGCGGACCAGCGAGCGCTCCGGGCCGCGGTCACGGGCGAGCAGGTAGCGCTCGTCGCCGTTGCGCATGCCCTCGGACGCCTCGAGCCGCTCGGCCCGCTGCCGCTCACGGAGCTGCTTGTAGGCCTCTTTGCGGTTGGCGGGTGCCGGGTCCTGCACACGGCGGCCCTGGACGGTCCGTTTCGGGGTGACCACGCCCAGCTCTTTCTTGCTGGGGGTGTAGCCCTTGCGATGGACCGAGGCGGACTCGTCCTCGGTCACCGAGGCGGTGGCGTCGGCGACGAGGTCGGCGGACTTGCGGCGAAACAGCGGAGACACCCCAGCAGCGTAGCCAAACGGCGCGGTGTGTTACACACCGCGCCGTCGATCGTAGCGAAATAGCTGATCAGGGCCGCTCTACATGGGCACCGAGGGCTGCCAGCTTGGCTTCGAAGTCCTCATACCCCCGCTTGATCAGGTCGACGCCGTAGACCCGCGAGGTGCCCTCGGCGGCCAGCGCCGCGATCAGGTGCGCGAACCCGGCCCGCAGGTCGGGGATGCGCAGGTCGGCCGCGTGCAGCTTGGACGGGCCGGCGATGACCGCGGAGTGCATGAAGTTGCGGCGGCCGAACCGGCACGGGGTGCCACCGAGGCAGTCCCGGTAGACCTGGATGGTCGCGCCCATCTGGTTCAGCGCCTCGGTGTAGCCGAGCCGCTGCTCGTACACCGTCTCGTGCATGATCGAGATGCCGCGGGCCTGGGTCAGTGCCACCACCAGGGGCTGCTGCCAGTCGGTCATGAAACCGGGGTGCACGTCGGTCTCCAGCGCGACGGCCTTGAGCTCGCCGCCGGGGTGCCAGAACTTGATGCCGCCCTCGGCCCCGGAGACACCCTCGCGGGCCACCCGGTCGTCGGTGATCTTCAGCTCGCCGCCGATGGACCGGAAGACGTTCAGGAACGTCATCATGTCGGCCTGGCGGGCGCCGACCACCTCGATCTCGCCACGGGTGGCGAGCGCGGCGGCGGCCCAGCTGGCGGCCTCGATCCGGTCCGGGATCGGCTTGTGCTCGTAGCCGTACAGCCGGGGGACGCCCTGGATCTCGATGACCCGATCGGTGTGCACCGTGATGATGGCGCCCATCTTCTGCAGAATGCAGATGAGGTCCATGATCTCCGGCTCGATCGCGGCGTTGCGCAGCTCGGTGACGCCCTCCGCGCGGACCGCGGTGAGCAGCACCTGCTCGGTCGCGCCGACGCTCGGGTAGGGCAGTTCCAGTTTGGCGCCGTGCAGACCGTTGGGGGCGCTCAGGTGCATGCCCTCAGGGGTCTTGTCGACGACGGCGCCGAACTCGCGCAGCGCCCTGATGTGGAAGTCGATCGGGCGGGGGCCGATGTGGCAGCCACCCAGGTCCGGGATGAACGCGTGGCCGAGCCGGTGCAGCAGCGGCCCGCAGAACAGGATCGGGATACGGCTCGAACCCGCGTGCACGTTGATCTCGTCGGTGCTTGCGGACTCCACGTTGGTGGGGTCCATCACCAGTTCGCCGTCCTCGACGCCGGCGGTGACCTTCACACCGTGCAGCTCGAGGAGACCGCTGACCACCTCCACGTCCCGGATCCGCGGGACGTCGAAGAGGCGGCTCGGCGACTCGCCGAGCAGGGCGGCGACCATGGCCTTGGATACGAGATTCTTGGCGCCACGGACCCGGATCTGTCCCTGCAGCGGCGTACCGCCGTGCACGATGAGGACATCGTCGGTCAACGTAACCTCCAGCCGGTGGGCGCGCGAACGCCCGGAGTCGAAAAGCAGAGCGCGGGCGGGGGTACCCGATTCTGCAACCGGGGAAGCATAGCGCTGAGTGACAACCACGGCATCCGTCGCGAGCGTTGAAACGCCGTTTAAATGCTGTTGACTAAGGCGCGCTTAAAAAATCAGCCATGCGGGTGGATTCGCTTGACTACCCAGGGTTACGGGAGGGCCAGCATCTGGTCGAGAGCGACCCGGGCCTCGTGCGCGGTCTTCTCATCCACCGTGATGACGTTCGGCACGCGGCCGGCCACCAGCTCCTCCAACGTCCAGACCAGATGGGGGAGGTCGATGCGATTCATGGTGGAGCAGTAGCAGACCGTCCGGTCGAGGAACATGATCTGCTTGTCCGGGTGGGCGAGCGCGAGTCGCCGTACCAGATTGAGCTCGGTGCCCACCGCCCACGCCGAACCGGACGGCGCCGCGTCGAGGGCCTTGATGATGTACTCGGTCGAGCCGACGTAGTCGGCCGCCTTGACCACGTCGTGCCGGCACTCGGGGTGGACCAGCACGTTGACGCCGGGAACCCGCTCGCGGACCTCGCGGACGCTGTCGATGGTGAACCGGCCGTGCACCGAGCAGTGCCCGCGCCAGAGGATCATGCGGGCGTCGACCAGCTGCTCGTCGGTGAGGCCGCCCTTGGGCTTGTGCGGGTCGTAGAGGACGCAGTCGTCCAGCTCGAAACCCATCTCGAGCACGGCGGTGTTGCGGCCCAGGTGCTGGTCGGGCAGGAAGAACACCTTCGAACCCTGCTCGAACGACCAGTCCAGGGCGCGCTTGGCGTTGGACGACGTGCAGACCACGCCCTTGTTACGGCCGACGAAGCCCTTGATGTCGGCCGACGAGTTCATGTACGTCACGGGGACGATCTGGTCGGTGATGCCGAGGTCCTGGAAGTGCTCCCAGGCGGTCTCGACCTGCCCGAGCACGGCCATGTCGGCCATCGAGCAGCCGGCCGCGAGGTCCGGCAGGATCACGCGCTGGTCCGCGCCGGTCAGAATGTCCGCGCTCTCGGCCATGAAGTGCACACCGCAGAAGACGATGAACTCCGCGTCCGGCCGGGCGGCGGCCTGCTGGGCGAGCTTGAACGAGTCGCCGGTGACGTCGGCGAACTGGATGACCTCGTCACGCTGGTAGTGGTGGCCGAGCACGAACACCCGGTCGCCGAGCGCCGCCTTCGCCGCGGTGGCTCGGGCCACCAGGTCGGGGTCGCTGGGTGCGGGCAGATCGCCGGGGCAGTCCACCCCGCGCTCACTGGCCGGGTCGGTGCCCTTGCCCAGGAGGAGCAGGGTCAGCGGGGAGTCCGAGGGTTCGGTCCAGGTCGACGTCACGCCAGTCATCGTTGCACAGCGGATGGGACGGTAGCTGCGCCCCGGAGAGTGTGCTGCCACACTCGCGGTGTGCGCGTACTGATCTGTCCGGACAAGTTCGCCGGCACCCTCTCCGCCCCCGAAGTCGCCCAGGCCGTCGCCGACGGCTGGTCCGCCCCGGGCGACGTCCTCGTCCAGCGCCCGCTCGCCGACGGCGGCCCCGGCTTCGTGGAGGTGTTGGCCACCGCCCTGGACGGCCGGCTCGTCGGAGTCGACACGGTCGATCCGCTGGGTCGTCCGGCCCGCGGCGAGATCCTGCTGGCGAACGGCGTCGCCTACGTCGAGAGCGCCCAGGCGTGCGGCCTGCACCTGCTGACGGCCGAGGAGCGGGACCCGAGACGGGCCACCTCGTACGGCCTGGGCCTGCTGCTCGCCGCCGCGGTGGAGTCCGGCGCCGCCGAGATCGTGGTCGGCCTCGGCGGCTCCGCGGTCAACGACGCCGGCGCCGGCATGCTGGCCGCCCTGGGCGCCGCCCCGCTCGACGAGACCGGGTACGCCCTGCCGTACGGCGGCGCGGTCCTGATCAACGCGGCCTCGCTCGGCGGTGTCCCGCAGTTGCGGCAGGTCCGCCTGGTCGCCGCGACAGACGTCGACAACCCGCTGACCGGCCTGCACGGCGCCAGCAACGTGTTCGGCCCGCAGAAGGGCGCCTCCCGGGAGGACGTGCTGCTGCTGGACGCGGCGCTGGAGCACTTCGCCGGTGTGCTGGAGCGCGCCTTCGACCTCAAGGATCTGGCGCTGCAGCCGGGCGGCGGCGCGGCCGGCGGGATCGGTGCGGCCCTGATCGCGCTCGGTGGCCGGGTGACCTCGGGTATCAACCTGGTCACGAATCTGATCGGCCTGGACGCCGAGTTGGACGCGGCCGACCTGGTGATCACCGGCGAGGGCTCGTTCGATCACCAGTCGCTGCGCGGCAAGGTGGTGGCCGGTATCGCGGCCGGTGCCCGGGACCGCGGCCTGCCGTGCGTGGTGGTGGCCGGCCGCAACGAGACAGGTCAGCGCGAGGCGGCGGCGGCCGGGGTGACCGAGACGCACACCCTGGTCGAGCATTTCGGGAACGTCGAGACCGCCCTCGCCGAACCGGCCCGTGGGCTGCGCGAACTCGCGACGCGTCTGGCCGGGCAGTGGAGCCGGTGATCTGTGTTGCCCCGGATTGGGAATCCCGGGGAATGGGGTTAGCGTTGCCTGGTACGGCACATGTCCGCACCTGGCAGGGAGATACCTAGTGACCACTGAAGCGCACACCGAGTCGACCGAGGCGACTGCTGCCCCGACCGGCATCCTCCTCACCGACGTCGCCGCGGTGAAGGTCAAGGCCCTGATCGAGCAGGAGGGGCGCGACGACCTGCGCCTGCGCATCGCCGTACAGCCCGGTGGCTGCTCCGGCCTGCGCTACCAGCTCTTCTTCGACGAGCGCTCGCTCGACGGTGACATCGTCAGCGACTTCGACGGCGTCGAGGTCGTGGTGGACCGGATGAGCGCTCCCTACCTGGCCGGCGCGACCATCGACTTCGCCGACCGGATCGACGCGCAGGGCTTCACGATCGACAACCCGAACGCGCAGAACTCGTGCGCCTGTGGTGACTCGTTCCACTGAGTCGCACCGCGACGAAAGATCAGGCCGTCCCGTTAACGGGGCGGCCTGATCTGCTTAACCGACCGGTAGTCTCAACCCGTAACGCCCCTGTTTCCCGACCCCCGAGGGCCGAAATGAAGATCGCCGTCACCGGCTCGATCGCCACCGACCACCTGATGCACTTCCCCGGCAGGTTCGCCGAGCAGCTCATCGCCGACCAGTTGCACAAGGTCTCGCTGTCCTTCCTCGTCGACGACCTGGTGGTCCGGCGCGGCGGGGTGGCCCCCAACATCGCCTTCGGGATGGCCAAGCTGGGCCTGCGGCCGATCCTGGTCGGCGCGGTCGGCGCGGACTTCGCCGACTACCGGTCGTGGCTCGAGCGGCACGGCGTCGACTGCGACTCGGTGCACGTCAGCGATGTGGCGCACACCGCCCGGTTCGTCTGCACCACCGACGACGACCTGAACCAGATCGCCTCGTTCTACGCGGGTGCGATGGCCGAGGCCCGCAACATCGAGCTGGCCCCGGTGTTCGAGCGGGCCGGCGGCCTCGACCTGGTGCTGGTCGGCGCCAACGACCCGGCCGCGATGATCCGCCACTCGGAGGAGTGCCGGTCACGCGGTTACCGGTTCATCGCCGACCCGTCGCAGCAGCTCGCCCGGATGAGCGGGTCCGACGTGCTGAGCCTGATCAGCGGCGCCGAGTACCTGATGACCAACGAGTATGAGCGGTCGCTCCTGGAGACCAAGGCCGAGCTGACCGCCGACCAGGTCCTGGAGCACGTCAAGATCCGGGTCACCACGCTCGGCAAGGACGGTGTGGAGATCACCGGCCGCGACATCGAGCGCATCCACGTGCCGGTCGTGCCGGATGTGATCGGCGAGGACCCGACAGGTGTCGGCGACGGCTTCCGGGCCGGCTTCTTCTCGGCCGTGTCCTGGGGCCTCGGGCTGGAGCGCGCCGCGCAGGTGGGCTCGCTGGTGGCCGCCCTGGTGCTGGAGACGGTCGGCACCCAGGAGTACGACATCCGGGCCGCCGACTTCGGCAAGCGGTTCGCGGCGGCGTACGGCGACGAGGCGGCTGCCGAGATCACGCCCTTCCTCCCGGCGTGAGGGCGTAGACCTCAAGTCATGGTTCTAGCGGTTTTCGCCGGTCTCCCCGGAGTCGGCAAGAGCACCCTGGCCGCCGTGGTCGCAGCCGAGCTGCCCGCGGCGGTCCTGGCCGTCGACACGGTCGACTTCACCCTCCAGCGGTACGGGGTGCACGAACCCCGGCCCGGCTACGCCGCCTACGGCGTGGTGGCCGCGCTCGCCGAGGAACAGATCAGGATCGGCCACCACGTGATCATCGACGCGGTCAACCCGGTCAAGGCGGCCCGCGAGCTGTGGACCGACCTGGCCGACCGGATGGCGGTGCCGCTGCGGGTCGTCGAGGTGGTCTGCGGCGACGACGCGGAGCACCGCCGCCGGGTCGAGGAGCGCTATCAGGCCCGCGACCACGAGGGCATCCCGGACTGGGTGCGGGTCCTGGAGCGCCAGGCCGAGTACGAGCCGTACCTCGGCCCGCGCCTGGTCGTCGACACCCACCTGGCCAAGGATCCGGTCCCCCAGGTGATCGACTACCTCGACGATCGCCGCCGGTGAGATGGCAACCGGTTTTTCGGCGCCGCGGGGTTTGCGGTGGCGGAAAACCGGTTGCCATCTCACCGGTTACAAGGCGATCGTCCGCGGAGCGAAGCGGAGCCAGCCGGCTCAGGTGACACGCCTCACGTCGAACTGATGGCCGTCGGCCGCGACGAACTCCTGGCCCTTCATCCGGCACCAGGCGGGGATGTCGCCGGCCGCGGCCGGGTCGTCGGCGAGCACCCGCACGATCTCGCCGACGGCCACTCCGGGCATCGCCTTGGCCAGCCGGATCACCGGGATCGGGCAGCGCAGCCCACGGCAGTCGAGGATGATCAGAGCCCGGCCTCCGTCCGGATGTCCGCCACCAGACCCGGCAACACCGTGAGGAATCTCTCCACGTCCGCCTCGGTCGTCGCCCGGTGCAGCGACACTCGCACATTGCCGTGACTGAGCACGCCCATCGCCTCCAGCACGTGACTGGGCCGCAGCGTCGACGACGTGCACGACGAGCCGGACGACACCGCGAACCCGTGCCGGTCGAGCGCGTGCAGCAGCGCCTCACCATCCACATACAGGCAGCTGAACGTCACCAGATGCGGCAGCCGGCCGACCGGGTCGCCGACGATCTCCACATCCGGCACGGTCGCCGCGACACGCTCCCGGATCCGGTCGACGAGCGCGCTCAGCCGCACCGACTCGGCCGCCGCCTCACCCGCGACGGCCCGCAGGCTCGCGGCCGCCGCGACCACTTGCGGCAGGCCGGGCACGCCCGGGTGGCCGGGGCGATGAAGATCATCCTGGGGGTACGGGGAAAGCCAGCGCACACCTTTGCGGACCACCAGCACACCGACCCCGGGCGGACCACCCCACTTGTGCGCGCTCGCGCTCAGCAGTGACCAGCCGGACGGAAGATCGACCCGGCCCACGGTCTGGGCCGCGTCCACGAACAGCGGCACCCCCGCCTCCGCGCAGATCTCCGCGGCCGCGGCCACCGGCTGAATCGTTCCCACTTCGTGACTCGCGCCGATCAGGCACGCCAGGGCCACTCCGGTGCCACCGACCGCGGCCGACCACGCGTCCAGGTCGAGGCGGCCCAGCCGGTCCACGCCCACCTCGACCGCCTCGGCGGTGCGGGCCGCGTGCAGCACGGCCGAATGCTCGATCGCCGAGTGGACCAGCGTGTTCCCGGCCCGTCGCCGACCGCCGAGTCCGCCGAGGACAGCCGCCTGCGCGGCTGCCGTCCCGGATGGCCAGAAGGAGAGCTCGTCCGGCCGTACCCCCAGGATCTCGGCGGCCACCGCGGTGGCCGCGTCGTGCAACTGCCTCGCCCGCCGGCCCGCCGCGTAGAGCCGGGTGGGATCGGCCCAGCCATCGGCGAGGGAGGCCAGCAACGCCTCGCGGGCCACCGGATGCAGAGGCGCCGCGCCGGCGGCGTCCAGGTAAGCGTGCGCCCCGACCGGATCGCCTGTGTAGTCCACACAGGGAACGGTATCGTCCAGTTGTCCGGGCGTTTTCCGCGACGGTCCCCCCGGTGGCGGGCGGACCGGTCTTGGTCGAGTAGTGTGCGACCGTCGGTGAGCCTTGCCGCCAGGTGTCCGGTTTCGGCAGGCGGCGCTGCTAAGGAGGCAGAAGCAGGTGGGCGCAAGGAGTTCGGCCACGAGGCCGCGGGCAGTAGGCCGAGCGGCCGGGCTGGGTCTCGGCGGCGCGACGCTGCTGACAGTGCTCTCGGGCTGTTCGATCGCGGACTGGGGAGATGCGTTCGGCCACTTCGGCTGGCCGAGCCGGGGCATCAGCCTCCAGGCCCACGAGATGTATGACCTGTGGATCGCGTCGACCATCGCGGCCCTCACGGTCGGCATCGGCGTGTGGGGCCTGATCTTCTGGTGTGTGATCAGGTATCGGAAGCGCGGCGAAGAGCTGCCCGTGCAGACCCGGTTCAACATGCCGATGGAGATCCTGTACACGGTCACGCCGATCCTGATCGTCGCGGTGCTGTTCTACTACACCGCGGTCGTGCAGACCAATGTCGACAAGCTCTCCAAGAACCCGGACCAGGTCGTCGAGGTCGTCGCGTTCAAGTGGAACTGGCAGTTCAACTACCGTGACGGCATGGGCAAGGACGCCGCGACGGTCGCCTCGACCGTCGGCTCGTCCGATGTGATCCCGATCCTGGTGCTGCCGGTCGGCCAGACCATCCGGTTCGAGGAGACCAGCAAGGACGTCATCCACTCGTTCTGGGTGCCGGAGATGCTGTTCAAGCGGGACGTGTTCCCCGGCAACGTGCGCAACGTCTTCGAGGTCACCCTCGACAAGACCGGCCGTTACGTCGGCCGCTGCGCCGAGCTGTGCGGTACCTACCACGCCTTCATGAACTTCGAGCTGGTCACCGTCACGCCGGAGAATTTCGACAAGTACCTCGCGGCGCGCAAGGCCGGCCAGTCGACCCAGCAGGCCCTGACCGCGATCGGCGAAGAGCCGTATGCGACCCGGACCTCGCCGTTCAACACCCGGCGCCAGTCGCACACCTGGAACGCGCCCGAGACCGTAGCAGCGGGGAAGTAGGACTGTCGTGAGGACTGAATACAAGATCTTCGCCGCCGTCTCGGCCTTCCTTTTCGCCGCGGCCGCCGTCTACGGCATGTACACGTACAACACGCCGAACTCCACCGGAGTGGGCGACGGCTACGAGGGCGGCACCGAGTGGGTCGGCGTCGTCGCGCTGATCCTTTCCGGACTGCTCTGCTTGATGTGCGCC
The DNA here is from genome assembly GCF_033097365.1 of Actinoplanes sichuanensis. NCBI lineage: Bacteria > Bacillati > Actinomycetota > Actinomycetes > Micromonosporales > Micromonosporaceae > Actinoplanes > Actinoplanes sichuanensis. The sequence continues at coordinate 7,908,324 of NZ_AP028461.1, read as the reverse complement.
GGCTTCTTCTGGTTCGTCGCCCGCCGCATCGACCTGCGGCCGGAGGACCGGGAGGACGGCGAGATCGCCGAGGGCGCCGGCGAGGTCGGCTTCTTCAGCCCGGGCAGCTACTGGCCGTTCGGCATTGCGCTGGCCGCCTCGGTGGCCGGTATCGGCCTGGTGTTCTGGATGTGGTGGCTGCTCGCGCTCGGCCTGGTCGCGGTCATCTTCACCGCGTGTGGCCTGCTCTTCGAGTACTACTCCGGCACCCGCCACCCGGAAGCGCACCTGTAGATCTGAGCACGCTGAGAAGCCCGCACCCCGACCGGTGGTGCGGGCTTCCGCGTTTCCCGGCTGGGAGGATCGGTTCGTGGACACGCAGGATCTCGACGACGCCACCGCGATCTTCATCGAGGCCCGGCCACGGCTGTTCGGGATCGCGTACCGCATGCTCAGCAGCGCCTCCGAGGCCGAGGATCTGGTGCAGGAGGTCTGGCTGCGCTGGCAGACCACCGACCGCAGCGTGGTCCACAACCCGGGCGGATTCCTGACCACCACGGCGACCCGGCTGGCCATCAACGCGCTGCAGTCGGCCCGGGTGCGGCGGGAGACGTACATCGGGCCGTGGCTGCCCGAACCCGTGGACACCGGCGCCGACCCCTACCTGGGTGCGGAGCGGGGTGAGGCACTGGAGTTCGCGGCGCTGCTGCTGATGGAGAAGCTGACCCCGAACGAACGTGCCGCGTACGTGCTGCGGGAGGCGTTCGACTATCCGTACGGGCAGATCGCCGAGATCCTGGACACCACCGAACCGGCGGTCCGGCAGTTGGTCAGCCGGGCCCGGAAACGGGTGACGGGTGAGCGGCGCGCTCCGGTCAGCGCCGAGGCACAGCGGGAGCTGCTCACGGCGTTCGTCGCGGCGGCCCGCTCCGGCGACATGGCGGCCCTGGAACGGCTGTTCGCCGTCGACGTGCGGAGTGTGTCCGACGGCAACGGTGCCTACCAGGTGTCCCGGCACGCGGTGGTGGGCCCGTTGCGGGTGATCAACTTCTTGACCGCGATCGCCCCGTGGTTCTGGGCCGACGTCGACGTGGAGTTCGCCGCGCTCAACGGCGGCGACGCGGTCGTCCTGCGTCGCGGCGGGGCGATCTACGGCGTGCTCGCGGTCACCGCCGGGCCGGATGGCATCGAACAACTGCTCTGGATGGTCAACCCGGACAAGTTGACCGCGCTCTGAGCCTTGTATCGGCGTGGCATGGTTGCCCGTCGGTGCCGCCGTCAGCGTGGAGGCATGAACAGAGTGACGATGCCGCGGGAGCTGGATCTCACCGGTCGCCGGGCGCTGGTGACCGGGGCGAGCGGCGGACTGGGCCTGGCCCTGGCGGGCCGACTTGCCGAGGCGGGCGCCGAGGTGCTGCTGGCCGTCCGGGACGAGGCCAGGGGAGTGGCCGCGGTGGATCGGATCCGCGGCGCCGCCCCGGGCGCCCGGGTCTCGGTGCGGCCGCTGGACCTCGCCTCGGCCGCGTCGGTGAACAGCCTGTTCCGTAGCCTGATCACCGAGGACCGGCCGATCCACCTGCTGATCAACAACGCCGGGGTGATGGCGCCGGCCACCCGGCACACCACCGTGGACGGCTTCGAGTTGCAGTTCGGCACCAACCACATGGGGCATTTCGCGCTCACCACCGGGCTGCTGCCGCTGCTGCGGGCCGGCCAGGCCCGGGTGACCACGGTGACCAGCAGCGCGGCCCGCCAGGCCCGCCTGGACTGGACCGACCTGCAGAGCGAGCGGCGGTACTCGGCGGTCGGCGGCTACGGGCGGTCGAAACTGGCCAACCTGTTCTTCGCCCTGGAACTGGACCGGCGCAGCCGTACCGAGGGCTGGGGTGTGGTCAGCAACGCCGCCCATCCGGGCACCACCCTGACCGGCCTCTACGCCGCCGGACCCAACCTGGGCCGGGCCGGGCGCGCCCCGCACGAGGCGCTCATGAGCCGCCTGCACCGCTGGGGGATCCTGGTGCACGGCGTGGCGCAGGGCATGCTGCCGATCCTGTACGCGGCCACCAGTGAGCAGGCACAGGGCGGGCGGCTCTACGGCCCGGACGGGTTCGGTCAGTTCACCGGCGGACCGGCCGAACTGAAGATCTACCGGGCGGCCCGAGACCGCGATCAGGCCGCCCGCCTGTGGGAGCACTCACTGGCGCTGGCCGGCTGACGGGAGGACACGGTGGATCGGGCACGGCTGGCCGCCTATCTGCGTACCCGGCGGGAGACCGTGCAGCCCGAGGACGTGGGACTGCCCCGGGGCGGCCGCCGCCGGACCCGCGGGCTGCGCCGGGAGGAGGTCGCCGTGCTCAGCGACATGTCCGTCGACTACTACACCCGGCTGGAGCAGCCGCGCGGCCCGCACCCGTCCGAGCAGATGATCGACGCTGTCGCCCGTGGGCTGCGGCTGTCGATGGAAGAACACGACCACCTGCGAACGCTGGCCGGCTATGCCACGCCCCGTCGATCGGCGGACTCCGGGCACGTCAACCCCGGGATGCGCCGGATCTTCGACGGGGTCGGGGAGACCGCGGCGCAGGTGGTCACCGCGCTCGGCGAGACGCTGCTGCAGACACCGCTGTCGGTGGCGCTGATCGGCGACGAGAGCGTGCACACCGGGTGGGCACGCTCTCTGCACTACCGGTGGTTCACCGATCCGGCGGCGCGGCAGCTGCACCCGGACGAGGACCGGGACGCGCAGAGCCGTCTCGTCGTGGCGGATCTGCTCCGGTCGTACACCCGGGATGGGGTTGAATCTCGAACCGCGACGCTCGTCGGCCTGCTGCTCACCGCAAGCCCGGAATTCGCCCGACTGTGGCGTGACCAGCCGGTCGCCGGGCCCTACTGCGGGCCGGTGCGGCTGCGGCATCCCCGGGTGGGGCCGCTGGAGCTGCACTGCCAGCGCCTGATCGACCCGGACCAGGCGCAGCAGCTGGTGATGTACACCGCCGCTCCGGGAACCGCCGCCGACGAGAGACTCCGTCTGCTGGCGGTTCTCGGAGCCGTCGATCTACCGGGACAGCCAGTCCAGGAAGGTCGTCCCGGCTAGGACGGCGTCGTCCCGGCCGATCAGGACGTCACCTGGGACCGCGGCGAACATACCCGCCGACGGGTCGGTGACCACGGCCCGTCGGTCGCCCCGGGCGGACAGGGCGACCCGGCCCAGTTCGTCGAGCCCGAACACCTGCGGTCCGGCGACGTTGCGAACCCCGTTCAGCGGGGCACCGGCGGCGACGTCGGCCACCGCCCGGGCCACATCGGCCGCCGCCATCGGCTGGACCGGGGTGGCGGGCAGGCGGACCGTGTTCTCGTCGGACGTCCACGACAGGATCGCGTCGACGAACTCGAAGAACTGGGTGGCCCGGACGATCGAGTACGGCACCGGGCCGGTCCGCAGCAGGTCCTCCTGCAGCACCTTGGCGCGGTAGTAGTCCAGCTCCGGCACCTGGTCGACCCCGACGATCGACAGGATCACGGCGTGGCCGACCCCGGCCGAGGCGGCCGCCGACAGCATGTTCTCCATGGTCGTCCGGAAGAACGCGGGCGACGCCTCGTCGAACGTCGGTGAGTTGGTCAGGTTGACGACGACGTCGGCGCCGGCCAGCGCCTCCGGCAGGCCCGACCCGGTCAGCAGGTCGACGCCGGTCGACGGGGAGAGCGGCAGCACGTCGTGCCCACCGGTGGTCAGCAGCCGCACGACCTGCGACCCGATGAGCCCGGTGCCCCCGATTACAGCGATCTTCATTTTTCTCGGCCTTCGTTCTGTTCGTCGAATGACTCGGACGACAGTGATGACCGGGTAGCGCCGCGATCTGTGACAGCGGGGCCGAAGATCAGGCGGCGGAGCGCTGCTGGGGTGCGACCCGTCTGGTCCGCTCGCCCGGTTTCCACAGGTGGACGACGATCGGGGCGACCACCTCGGCCGCCCCGCAGCGGGTGCAGACCAGCTCGGGGCAGTCGTCGTGGCCGTCCTCGCAGGGCGGCACCTCGAAGAGCATGTCGCCGTCGCAGATGACGCAGCGCAGTTCGCGTTCCGGCACGGGTTTCTCCTTCGCGGGAAGGTCAAATTACCCGAATGTCATTCAGACGGTTTCACGTAAAAAGGACGATCTCGGGTATTACCAGCGGCGTGTTGAAGGAAATTCCCGGTTACTCGGCGGCCTTGGCGGCCTGCGCCGCGGCCACCCAGCGCTCCAGCTGAGCGGTCGTCGCGCCGGAGTCGATCGCCTCGGCGGCCCGCCGCATGCCGGCCACCAGCGTCTCCCGGAAGTCACCCGGGAAGCCGCTCTGGGCCGCGAACGCCGCCGACGCGTTGAGCAGCACGGCGTCACGCACCGGGCCCTGCTCACCGGCGAACAGGCGCCGGGCCACATCCGCGTTGAACGCCACCTCACCGCCGCGCAGGTCGGCCGGGCGGCTCCGCGGCAGACCCAGCTCCACCGCGTCGATCACCAACTCCTCCACCTTGCCGTCCCGAGCCATCCAGATCCGGGTGGGCGCCGAGGTGGTGAACTCGTCCAGGCCGTCCTCGCCCCGCACCACCAGCGCCGAATCACCACGCCGGGCGAAGACCTCGGCCATCACCGGGGCCATCCGGGCGTCGAAGCAACCCACCATCGCCGAGGTCGGCCGGGCCGGGTTGGTCAGCGGGCCGAGCATGTTGAAGAAGGTCGGAACGCCCAGCTCACGCCGGGGGACCGAGGCGTGCCGCATGCCCGGGTGGTAGCGGGCCGCGAAGCAGAAACCGATGCCCGCCTCGGCGACCGACCGGGCGACCCCGGCCGGGCCCAGATCGAGCGGCAGGCCGAAATGCTCCAGCAGGTCGGCCGAACCGGTCGTCGACGAGGCCGACCGGTTGCCGTGCTTGACCACCGGCACCCCGGCCGAGGCCGTCACGATCGCGGCCAGGGTGGAGATGTTCACCGTGTTGGCCCGGTCGCCGCCGGTGCCGACCACGTCGACCGCGCTGGTCCGGGTCTCCTCCGGCAGCTCGACCAGCGTGGCGCTGGCGATCATCGCCTCCACCAGGCCACCGAGCTCGGCCGGCGTCTCACCCTTGGCACGCAGCGCCACCGCGAACCCGGCTATCTGCACCGGGGTCGCGTTGCCGGCCATGATCTCGCCCATGGCCCACGCCGTGTCCGTCGTGGCGAGCTCCTCGCCACGCAGCAGTGCGCTCGTCAGGTTGGGCCAGGTGCGTGCGCCCATGGCGCTGCCTCCATCAAGGGTTCAAGCGGAAAGTGCTCAGCGGGGGATGGTGCCCAAGGTGCCCAGCGGGATGGCGCCGGCACGGCGCGCGCGGAGCAGCCCGGCCACCGTCTGCCCGGTGGTGACCGGGTCCAGCGGGGCCACGATGGTGGCGTCCACCTGCGCGTACGCGGCGAGCCAGCGGTCGGCGGCACGGGCGATCACGACACAGGTGGGCGGGGGGTTCAGATACTCGTCCTTGGTCTGACGAGCGATTCCGATGCCGCCGGCCGGAGTGGCCTCGCCGTCGAGCATCATCAGATCGATCTCGTACTCGTCGAGCAGGCGGCGGCACTCCTCCCAGGTGGAGGCCTCGGCGAACTCGACCTTGAGATCAGCCGCGGGACGCGGGCCGATGGCGAGCCGGATCCGGTCCCGCACGGCGGCGTCGTCGCTGTAGAGCAGAACGGTGTACTCGCTCACGGTGTACTCGCTCATCTTGTGCCCCACCTCACGTCTTAGGTCCCAGGGATCGTACCGAACTTGTTATCCGGCGTCGGGCGCCGGGCGTACCGCATTCTCCGCCGCCTCGGCCCGGTCCAGGGCTCGGTCGATCCGCCGGGCCTCCCGCTCCGACTGGCGGACCCACTGGACCACCAGGATGCCCAGCATCGTGACACTGACGATCTCGCCGCCGGCCCACAGGATGCCGCCCGCCGTGACCTGGTCGGCCTTCGGATCCAGCCAGCTCAGGCCCAGATTCGGGTACCAGTCGCCGCCGAGCAGCTCATTGCTCTGCATGATGGTCAGCCCGAGCACCGTGTGGAACGGGACACTCAAGACCATGAGCAGGGCCCGGCCCGGGTACGGCCACCGGTTCGGCAACGGGTCGAGCCCGAGCAGCGGCCAGAAGAACAGGCAGCCGGTCACGATGAAGTGGAAGTGCACGAACTCGTGCACCCAGACGTGTTCCAGGGTCTGCCGGTAGGCGCCGGTGAAGTAGAGGACGAACGGGTTCGCGATGAACAGCCCGAACGCCACCAGCGGGAAGGTCAGCACCCGGACGTACCGGCTGTGCAGGACCGTCAGCAGGGTCTTGCGCGGCGGCCCGTGCAGGACGCGCAGGGCCAGCGTGGTCGGCGCGCCCAGGGCCAGGAAGATCGGGCCCACCATGGACAGCACCATGTGCTGCACCATGTGGACGGAGATCAGGGTGGTGTCGTACGCCTCGATGCCGGTGACCGTGACCAGCGCGATCGACCCCAGCCCACCGGCGATGAAGGCCACCGTCCGCCCGGCCGGCCAGTCGTCGCCGCGCTGCCGCAGACGCCACACGCCGTACAGGTAGAGCGCCGCCGACACCAGCAGACCCAACGCGATCGGACTGACCAGGTTGATCTCGGTGAAGAACGCCGCCGGGGTGAACGGCGGAAGACTAGTATCCCCGGCATCGGCCGCGAGTGAGGGCAAAACGTGAAGCTGCACCACTTGAGGTTAGGTCTACCCGCTGGTCACGGAATATTCCGGGCCGCCCACTGGGCCGGATTGGGGACCCCGGAGGACCTTGGGCCTATCTCGGATGAATAATGAGGCCGTGACAGCGGCAGCCATCGACAAGAGCCGGATCCACTCGCTGACCCGACCCAACATGGTCAGCGTCGGGACCATCGTGTGGCTCTCCAGCGAGCTCATGTTCTTCGCGGCGTTGTTCGCGATGTACTTCTCCATCCGTGCTGCGGACTACAGCATGTGGGAGCACCACACGAAAGCACTCAACATCCCGTACGCCACAACGTTCACGGTGATCCTGGTTCTCTCGTCGGTGACCTGCCAGCTCGGCGTCTTCGCGGCGGAGAAGGGTGACGTGTTCGCGCTGCGGCGTTGGTTCACGATCACCTTCGTGATGGGCCTGATCTTCGTGCTCGGGCAGGTGAACGAGTACGTGACCCTGGTCGGACACGGCGTCAAGATCAACGGCGACGGGTACGGCTCGATGTTCTACCTGACGACCGGGTTCCACGGTCTGCACGTGACCGGCGGCCTGATCGCCTTCATCGTCTACATGATCCGGACGACCATGGGCCGGTTCACTCCCGCCCAGGCCACGTCAGCGATCGTCGTGTCGTACTACTGGCACTTCGTGGACGTCGTCTGGATCGCCCTGTTCGCCATGATCTATTGGCTTCAGTGACGCGCCGTCATCCGCTGAGCTTCAGGTTCGAACCCCAAGGGACATAGCCCATGACTTCTGACACCCCCGCCCGCAGGCGCGCCCGGGTGTTCTCCCGGCGGCGCGGCGCGCCCAGCCGGGTGCGCCGGAGGCTCGGCGCAGCGGTGCGCATGCTCGCCGCCCTGGCGTTGGCCGGCGGCGTCTACACCGCATTCACACCGGGCGCGTTCGCCGAGGACAACGTCCAGCTCTCCGCTGTCGCACGGGAGGGTAAGGCGCTCTACGACACCAGCTGCATCAGCTGCCACGGCCGTGACGGCCAGGGTGTCCAGGACCGTGGGCCGAGCCTGATCGGCGTCGGCTCGGCTTCGGTGGAGTTCCAGGTGGGCACCGGCCGCATGCCGATGACCCGCCAGGAGGCCCAGGCCGAGCAGAAGCCGCCGCAGTTCGACGACGCGCAGACCGAGCAGCTGGGTCAGTACATCCAGGAGCTCGGCGGCGGTCCGGAGCTGCCCGACGGCCCGCTGGTCGCCGACATCGAGTCCGACCCGGACGCGCTGGCCCGCGGTGGCGAGCTGTTCCGCGTCAACTGCACCTCCTGCCACGGCTTCGGCGCCGGCGGCGGCGCGCTCTCCTCCGGCAAGTTCGCCCCGAGCCTGGGCGACGCCACGGCCGAGGAGCTCTACGCGGCCATGCTCACCGGCCCGCAGAACATGCCGGTCTTCGGTGACAACCAGCTCACGCCGGAGCAGAAGAAGCAGATCATCACCTACATCTCGGTCCAGCTGCAGGACGACAAGGACCCGGGCGGCCTCTTCAACCTGGGCCGGTACGGCCCGTCGACCGAGGGCATGGCCATCTTCCTGGTCGGCATCACGCTCCTGGTCTTCACGTCGCTCTGGATTGCGGGGAAGTCATGACGGCGGTCCACCACGGCGAGACCGGCACGCCGGTCGACGTCAACGACCCCCACCTGACGAGGTTCGACATCGTCAAGGAAGGCCTTCGGCGCGACGACATCGAGATCGTCACGTACGAGTCGCACTTCCACGGGCAGAACTCCAAGGCGGAGCGGCGGATCGTCCGCAACATCAGCCTGCTGCTCCTGCTCTCCGGGCTGTTCACCGCGGCCTTCCTGGTCTTCTACATCGTGTGGCCGTGGGAGTTCAAGCTCGGCCACACGCTGAGCGACTACTACACCCCGATCCTGGGCATCACCCTGGGCCTGGGCCTGCTGTCGCTCGGTTTCGCGATCCTCGCCTGGGCGAAGAAGCTGCTGCCGCACGAGCTGTCCATCCAGCAGCGGCACGGCGACCCGTCCTCCGACGACGAGCGCCTGATCACCGGTCAGACCATGATGTATGTGGCCGACGAGCTGGGTGTCGCGCGCCGGCCGCTGCTGAAGGGTGCGATCGCCATCGGCGCCGCCCCGCTCGGCCTGGCCGTCGCCGCTCCGCTGGTCGGTGGCCTGATCCAGAACCCGCACAAGGGCGACCACCCGATGATGTACACCACCGGGTTCCACCCTTCGAACAACGGGGACAAGCTGGTCCGCCTCACCCGTGAGGACGGCACCCCGATCCGCCCCGAGGACGTGAGCGCGGGCGGCCAGATGACCGTCTACCCGGGCATCCCGCACGGCGCCACCAACCACTACGCCGACTCTCCGACGCTGCTGATCCACCTCCGGGCGGACGACGCGGCGGAGACCCGCAAGAACGCCGAGGCCGACAAGAACGGCCGCAACGTGGGTTCGATGTGGGGCAACTACGTGGCGTATTCCAAGATCTGCACGCACGCCGGCTGCCCGGCCAGCCTCTACGAGCAGCAGACCAACCGTCTTCTCTGCCCTTGCCACCAGTCGCAGTTCCTCATCACGAACAACGCGCAGCCGGTCTTCGGGCCCGCGACGCGTCGTCTGCCGATGCTGCCGCTTACAGTGGACGAGGAAGGTTTCTTCGTGGCGGCGGAAGACTATCGAGACGTCGTCGGACCTGACTTCTGGGAGCGGCCGTGAAGCGCCGAAAAATCGACCTCGCAGAGGCCCCTAAGACTTTCGCCAAGGGTGTCGACGACCGGTTCCAGGCGGCCACCCCGCTGCGCGGCCTACTGAACAAGGTCTTCCCCGACCACTGGTCGTTCCTGCTCGGCGAGATCGCCCTGTTCTCGTTCATCGTGCTGCTGCTCAGTGGCGTGTTCCTCACCCTCTTCTTCGACCCGTCGATGAAGGAGGTGCCGTACGACGGCTCGTACCTCGCGCTCAAGGGCACCATGATGTCCGCGGCCTACGAGTCCTCGCTGCACCTGTCGTTCGAGGTCCGCGGTGGCCTCTTCATGCGGCAGATGCACCACTGGGCGGCGCTGCTGTTCATGGCCTCGATCATCGTGCACATGGCGCGCATCTTCTTCACCGGTGCGTTCCGTAAGCCGCGCGAGATCAACTGGGTGATCGGCGTCGTGCTGTTCCTGCTCGGGTTCTTCGCCGGCTTCACCGGCTACTCGCTTCCCGACGACGGCCTCTCCGGTACCGGTCTCCGCATCGCCTCCGCGATCATGCTGACCCTCCCGGTCATCGGCACCTGGCTCTCCGCCGCCATCTTCGGCGGCGAGTTCCCCGGCGAGCTGATCATCGGCCGCTTCTACATCGCGCACGTGCTGCTCATCCCGGGTCTCCTGCTCGGCCTGATCGCCGCCCACCTGGGCATCGTGTTCAAGCAGAAGCACACCCAGTGGGCCGGCCCGCTGCGGACCAACGACAACGTCGTCGGTGAGCGCATGTTCCCGCGCTACGCGATGAAGCAGGGCGGCTTCTTCATGGCCGTCTTCGGCGTCATCGCGCTGATGGCCGGCCTGTTCCAGATCAACCCGATCTGGCTCTTCGGGCCGTACCGTGCGGCTGAGGTCTCCTCCGCCTCGCAGCCCGACTTCTACGTCATGTTCATGGACGGCCTGGTCCGTCTCATGCCGAACTGGCAGATCTACATCCCGATCGGCGACGGCTACAGCCTCCCACCGATGTTCTGGCCCGCCGTGGTCGGTCTCGGTGCGCTGTTCACGCTGCCCATGGCGTACCCGTGGCTGGAAGCGCGCAAGCTCAAGGACAAGCGCAGCCACCACCTGCTCGAGCGGCCGCGTGACAACCCGGAGCGCGTCGGCATCGGCATGATGTCGCTGGCGTTCTTCATCGTCGCCACCATCTCCGGCGGCAACGACGTCATCGCCGACAAGTTCCACATCAGCCTGAACGCGATGACCTGGGCCGGCCGTATCGGTCTCGTCATCCTGCCGCCGCTCGCCTACTACATCTCGGTCCGTATCTGCCTCGGCCTGCAGCAGCACGACCGCCAGGTCCTGGCCCACGGCGTGGAGACGGGCATCATCAAGCGCCTGCCGAACGGCCAGTTCGTCGAAGTCCACCAGCCCCTGGGCCCGGTCGACGAGCACGGACACCCGATCCCGCTGGAGTACGCCGGCTGGGTCGTCCCGAAGAAGATGAACCGCCTCGGGGCCCTGGCTCCGGCGATCAAGGGCTTCTTCTACCCGGTGGAGAAGCCGGCCGAGATTCCGGTTTCCCCGGCTGTCGGTGGGCCCGCCAAGCGTGAGGAGATCAAGTCCGGACGGTGACGTCTTGGTCTTGAGGCCCGTCGGACTTCGGTCCGGCGGGCCTTTCTTCTTTCCCGCCCGCGTCTCCTCGCCGCTTCTTTTCCTCTCCGTGTGCGCCTCTCGCCGCGCTTCGCTCTCTGCGGCTGCTTCTCCGTGTTCTCCCGGCCATGGGTGGTCGGTCCGGGTGCTTTCCAGCCGGAAGGCTGCGGGTTCGAGGATTTTATGGTCGTGGGTCGGTTCGGGGGCGGCGGCGGCTCACTCCGGGCGGTCAGGCTTGATCCCTCCGTGAACCACCGCCGCCCCCGAACCTTGCGTCGCCGGGATGGCTGCGGGGGTCCCTCCATACTCTGGTCGACCCGACCCGACCCGACCCGACCCGACCCGACCCGACCCGACCCGACCCGACCCGACCCGACCCGACCCGACCCGACCCGACCCGACCCGACCCGACCCGACCTTTGCCTTGGCCTTGGCCCTGCGGTGGTGCGGCGGCCTTGGGGCCTTGGCCCTGCGGTGGTGCGGCGGCCTTGGGGCCTTGGCCCTGCGGCGGCTGTGTCTGCTTTCGCCGGTTGTCGCCGCTGCGGTGGTTCCTCCGGTCGCTGTGTCCACCGGTATGTCCACCGCCGCGCCTGTGATCGCTGTGGCTGCTTTCGCCGCCCGCTGATACCGCGGCGGACTGTCACTGGCCAGGGCCTTCTTCACCGTGTTCCGTGACATCTTCAACCGCCGGGCGATGGCCTTGATCGCCATCCCTTCCGACCGCCGCAGCCGCCGGATCTCCGCCCAGTCCTCCACGTTCAGCACCTCCCGATGCTTCAGGAGGTGGTCCCGATTCACCCGGAACCACGTGGTCAGTTTTCAGGCGGAGCCGATAGCCGCGGTGGCACTGTCTGTCAGTCGCTCTGGTTTCGCAATCGAGCGCCCGGGATTCTGGATCGTGCGATTTCGTTTATCGCTATCGCGACGGTCAGCGACCACGAACCGGTTTACATGCGGTCTCCATCCACACCACCACGACGATGAGCGACCCCGGTTGCGGATGGGCGACCGCATCCACGTCTGCCTCATGCCGTAGTGGATACCAGCGCATACGAGATTCCGCCCAGCGGCCCCATCAGGCGGCCGATCAGCTCCCGGTTGCGCTCTGTCTCGCTAAATTCCACAAGATCGCGGAGGGGCGGCGTTAGACCGCAGCGGGTGCGGCACTCGGCCGAAGAGGCGGCCCGGGCGGTGGGACACTTCCCGCTGAGGCGGTATTCGCGCTGGTCGGCTGGATGCGGTCGGGGTGGCTGATCGCCTCGGTGGGGCGGTCTCGGGCCGGGGCGGCCGACCCGCTTCTGGCCACCTTCGGTGAGGCGGCGGGCGGGGCGGCCACACCGGGTGATCCGGCCGGGTCACGGAGGATCGGCGCCGGGTCACGGAGGATCGGCGCTGGATCGCGGAGGATCGGCGCCGGGTCACGGAGGATCGGCGCCGGGTCATGATGGACCGGCGCAGGTGAGGTGGATCGGCGCTTGGGTGCGATGGAACGGCGCCGGGGCACGGTGGAACGGCGCTTGGGTGCGATGGAACGGCGCTGGGGCACGGTGGAGCGGCGTTGAGGTGCGGGGGAGCGGCGCCTGAGTGCGTCGTGGAGGGGGCGCTGGACTAGTCGGCGTCGGGGAGGCCGATTGCGAAAGCGTCTTCCAGGTCGTGCTTCGAGTAGGCGCGGAAAGCCACGAACGTCTCGCTGTTGATCACGCCGGGGGTCTTCGAGATGCGGCCGGCGATGACCTCGGCGATGTCGTCGAAGTGTGGGACGCGGACGATCGCGATCAGGTCTACGCCGCCGGCCACCGAATACACCTCGCTGACGCCGTCCAGCGCGGCCAGGGCCTCGGCCACCTCGGGGATCGAGTCGGTCGCGCAGTCGATGTGGACGATGGCGGTGTTCACCAGCGGGCTCCTCGCCTATGAGGACGAATGTGGGTCGCGCCCATGCTATGCCGTCCCGTGCCGCTCCCGCATGCGCCCGGCCCGTCCCGATCTTGTTCGGCTGGTCCTCAGAGCGGTCCCAGGCCCGTCGGACAGCCCTCGGAGCCAGCCGTGGACCGTTTACCGCTGTCTCAAGCCCTCGGAGACACCCCGCAGGTTCTTGGTGCCACGATCTTCGGTGGTCGACGGGTCGCGGGGGACATGTGCCCGGAAGCCGCGTTTCGGCCTGGGGTCGGTGCGGCGTTTGCCGTTGCGGCCTTCAGATCGGGCGGGTGGGCGTCGCGTTGTGGTCCGGGACCCGGGTGGTTGGGCGGCGGGTGGGCGTTGCGTTATGGCCCGGGGCCGGATGGTTTGGTGGGTGTTGTGGCCCGGGGCCGGGTGGTTTGGTGGGCGTTGTGGCCCGGGGGCGGGTGGTTCGTGGGCGTTGCAGCGTGGCCCAGGACCGGGTGGTGCTGGGCCACGCTATGGGGGGCGGGCGAGGCTGGGCGGCGGTGGGCCGTACCGCTGGGGTCAGATTTTGATCGTCAGGCCGGTGGCGGTCCTGATCGCGTCGGTGAGGGATTCGGTGGCGGGGATGTGGGCGCCCGGCCATAGGACGCAGCGTGTCGCGGTGCCTTCGACCAGGGCTCCGGGGCCCAGCACCGACTCGGTGGCCGTGCCGGTCACCCGGGCGGACTCGTCGGCGAGGACGTTGCCCGCCGCGGCATGCAGGTTGGCCTCCAGGTAGTCGGCGGGGGTGCCGGTGTCCAGGTAGAGGCCTTCGTAGGCGATCAACTCCAGGTCTCCGGCGGCTTCGGCGGGGCGCCAGACGGTACGGACGAGGTTGCTGTCGACCTCCGCCAGATCGCGCACGTAGCGCCACGGGATCAGCGAGAAACCGGCGAAACGGCGGCCGCTGAAGCCTCCGGTGTCGCCGGGGAAGCAGGGTTTCGTCAGCATTCGCACGGTTTCGCCGGACCAGTTGTCCAGCAAGGCCGCGATGTCCTTGCCCGGGTCGCGGAACGGGTCGTGCAGGTAGGCGTCGGCGTTTCCGACCAGCACTCCGCGGCCGTCGATCCATGGGCGCAGCCGGGCCACGCCGCCGGAGGTGCCGATCGGGCCGTCCGGTTCGACCGAGAGGTGGGCGCGGGCGCCGACATGGCTGACGATCTGGTCGGCCAGGTAGGCGGCGTTGACGGCGACGGTGGCCGGGCCGGACAGGCCGAGCCCGGCCAGGCGGCGCAGCGCGTGATCGAGCAGGGCCAGGTTGCCGACCGGGCACAACGCCTTCGGCACGGTGGCGGTGAGCGGGCGCAGACGCTGCCCCTCACCGGCGGCCAGCACCACCCCGGCGACAGCGGTCACTGGCCGCCACCCGAGCCCGAAGCCGGCGAACCCGAGACCGGCGCGACGGAGGCGGAGGACCCCGAAGCGGACGGCCCCGAAGCGGGGGAGCCCGAAGGGGACGAGCCGGAAGCGGGGGAGCCCGAAGGAGATGAGCCGGAAGCGGGGGAGCCCGAAGGAGATGAGCCGGAAGCGGGGGAGCCCGAAGGGGACGAGCCGGAGGCGGACGAGCCCGAAGGAGACGAGCCGGAAGCGGACGAGCCCGAAGCCGGGGAGCCCGAAACGGGTGCCACAGCGGCCCGGGAGTCCGAGTCCGAGAAGGGGGAGCCGTAAGTGCCGGTGGGAATCGAGGGCGGGAGCTCACCGGCTCGTGGGCCCAGGCCGTAGATGCCGAGCAGCCGCGCCGTCGGCCAGGTCAGGTCGGGGAGGGCGTCGACCGGGAACCAGCGGGCCTCCAGAACCTCACCGCCGTCCACCGCCAGCTTCGTGCTCGACGCGGGCACCGCCCCGAACCAGACGGTGTCGACGACGCCGCCGTTCGGATGGACGATCGCGTTCGGATTGCCGGGAGTCAGGTCGCCGGGCTTCACCCGTACCCCTGATTCTTCGAAAAGCTCTCGGGCCGCGCCCACCGCGGGCAACTCGCCGCGCTTGAGGATGCCCGCCGGAAGGCCCCAGCCGCGCCCGGGCGGCTGGCGCAGCAGAAGGATGCGCTCCGCCTCCGAATCCCTGATGATCGCCACCGCTCCGACCAGGTATTTCGGTGAGACCAGGCGGGCGATGTGGCGGCGCATCGGGAGGGGCAGCCCGTAGAAGACCTGATAGGCGAGGCCGCGGATCTGCCGATGAATGTCCACGCGGTAAGGCTAACGGGGGATGCCGCGCGGGTCAGTCGGGGTGGTCGACCAGGGCGATGAGCTGCTCGACCACCGCGTCCGGCTCCAGGCTGCGCTCGCAGACGGCGACCAGCAGCGTCTCCAGGTCGGGGTAGCCCAACTCCTCGGCGAGCCGGCGCAGCGGCACTTCACTGGCCAGGCCGCGGTCGTGCTTGCGCAGGGTGAGCCCGATCGTGGCCCGGCCCAGGCGGACCTTGTCGGCGATGCTGATGCCCGGTTCGTTCTTCTCGTCGAAGTACCTGTTGATCTGCATCTGCGCCTGGCTGGACTTGACGAAGCCGAGCCACTCCTTGCGGGGGCCGCGAGGCGCGTTCGGCTCGGTGTCGACCTGGCCTTCGGTCTCCGAAAAAATCTCCACGACGTCACCGTCGCGGAGAGGGGAGGAGAGCGGGGCGAGACGCCCGTTGATGGTTGCGGCCAGACACTGGTCACCGTGGCGTGGACCCAGCTCGTACGCCAGATCGACCGGCGTGGACTGACTGGGCAACTCGTAGGCGTTGCCGTGGGCGAAGACGGTGATCTGTCCCTCGGCGAGGTCACATCGCAGCGAGTCGAGGAACTGCCCCGCGTCGGTGGTGTCCTGCTGCCAGTCGAGCACCCGTTTCAGCCAGGTCAGCTGGTCGGCGCCGGGTGGCTCGTCCGACTCCTTCGGATATCGGTAGCTGGTGGCGACGCCGTACTCCGAGTAGCGGTGCATCGTCTCGGTCCGGATCAGCACCTCGACCAGCTTGCCCTCCGGACCCACCACGGTGGTGTGCAGGGAGCGGTAGAGGTTGTTCTTCGGGGAGGCGATGAAGTCCTTGAACCGGCCCGCCACCGGGCGCCATCGGCCGTGGATCGCGCCGAGAGCCGCGTAACAGTCGGTGTCCGGCCCGTCCACCACCACCGCGATCCGGGGCAGGTCGAGCGGGACCGGGTGGTCGCCGGCGACGGTGTCCTTCCAGATCGAGTAGTAGTGCCGGGGCCGGGCCTGCACCTCGGCCGTCACCTTCTGCCGGCGCAGCGCCGACCGGGCCTTGTGTGAGACGTCGGAGAGATACTCGTCCCAGCCGGGTCGGTTGCGTACGTGCTCGTCGATCCGGGCGAACGAATCCGGCTCCAGGTGGTAGAGCACCACGTCGTCGAGGGACCGTTTGAGGGCCTGGATGCCGAGCCGGTCACAGAGCGGGACCAGCACGTCGAGGGTGGCCGTGGCGATGCGGGCGCGGCTGGCGTTGGACCGGGCGCCCAGGGTGCGCATGTTGTGCAGCCGGTCGGCCAGTTTGATGATCAGGACCCGGACGTCCTTGCCGGCGGCGACGATCATCTTGCGGATCGTCTCGCCCTCGGCGGCCTTGCCGTAATAGGCCTTGTCGAACTTGGTCACCCCGTCGACCAGGTGGGCCACCTCGTTGCCGAAGTCGCCCTGCAGCGCCTCGAGGGTGTAGCTGGTGTCCTCGACCGTGTCGTGCAGCAGCGCGGCGACCAGGGTGGTGGTGTCCATCCCGAGCTCGGCGCAGATCTGCGCGACCGCCAGCGGGTGGGTGATGTACGGATCGCCGCTCTTGCGCATCTGACCGCGGTGCATGCTCTCGGCGATCTGGTAGCTGCGGCGCAGGATCGCGACGTCGGCCGAGGCGTGGATGCTGCGGTGGGTGCGAGCCAACTCGGCGACCGGATCGTCGTCGTTGTTCTGAAAACTCAGCAGCGAGCGCAGGCGCCGGGTGAAGGACGTTTCGGAAGAGCTGGTCGGCATGGCACGACCGAATGCGGCGCCGTGGCCGGCGTCGACGTCCACCCGGACACCCCCTCACCGATCGTCCACGCCCAACCGGTGCGTGGAGTCGCCTCGCGTTTCCATCGCAAGCGAATCATCGGAGAGGGCCGGTCGCCAAGGGCCGGACCCGCAAATGTGACAAGTCACTACGAGAATTCATTACGACAGTTGCGCGTGCCTTACAGCCTAAGCGAGCGAGCGTCGTCCGAACGGTCAGTTACCGATAGGCGAACGGACGAGTCTTTACCTGAGGCGGCAGCTTCAGCCCTGGTGAGGAGGGCGGAGAAACGCGCCGCGCCACGAACCGGTGACACCCAGTCGCCGGAGGTTTCCACCAAGCGGGTGTCCGGCCTCTCCAGCCACCCCAGGATCTTCTCCGTCTCCTCCGCGGTCGCCGCCGGAACCGGGCCCGCACCCGGCAGCACCGTCTCGGCCGTGAGCTTCGCGGCGTCGAGTGTCGGACGTGGGTGCTCCCTCGGCGGAGACGTCGCCGCGGCGGCCAGCCGACCGTGCCGGATCACCGCGATCTCCCAGCCGCCCTTGTCGTCGCGGCGGGCCGCCACCACCTCCGGCAGTCTGGTCAGCGCGTCCAGCCGCTGCATCCGGATCAGAGCGCGCAGCAGGGCGATCAGGCGTGATCGGACGACCGCGGCCTCCTCGTACCGCTGCTTCTCGGCGAGCGCGTCGAGGCGGGCCAGGATCGCCGAGATCACCGGGCCGGGGTCGCCCGTGGTGGCCGTCCGGAACGGGAGGGCGGCGCGTCTGTCGTACTCCTCCGGGGTGATCTCGTGCTCGCACGGCGCCGGGCACCGCCCCAGCTCGGCCAGCGCACACGCCGGCGTCTTCGAGCGCAGCGAGAGCTTGTGATTGCACTGCCGCAGCGGCACGGCGTCGTAGACGCCGGCCGCGGCCAGCTCGGCCGTCCGCCGCGACGAGAACGGCCCCAGATACGTCGCGCCGTCGTCGGCGAGACGCCGGACCACCGACAGGCGCGGGAAGGCCTCCGCGGTCAGCTTCAGCCAGACGATCCGTTCCGGATACTTCGACCGGCGGTTGTACGGCGGAGCGTGCGCCGCGATCAGCCGCAACTCCCGGACCTCGGCCTCCAGCGAATGCGCACACTCCACCGCGTCCACCCGAACCGCCGCGGTGAGCATCTCGGTGGAGATCCGGGAACGTTTCTCGGTGGACGTGAAGTAGGAGCGCACCCGGACCGCGATGTCGTTCGACTTGCCCACGTAGAGCGGCCTGTCGTCGGCCGCCCGGAAGATGTAGACCCCCGGCACGTGCGGCAGCCCGTCGGCCAGATGCCGTTGGCGGCGCTGCGCCGGGGTGACCGCCTTGGCGAACTCGATCGCGTCGCCCAGCGTGTGCACCTTGAAGCTGCCCAGCCGCTCGATCAGGCCGTGCAGCACGTCCACGGTCGCCTTCGCGTCGTCGAGCGCCCGGTGGTTGGGCTGGACCGGCGACCGGAAGAAATGCGCCAGCGTGCCCAGTTTCCGGTTGGGCACCTCGTCCCTGGTCAGGGCCCGGCGGGCCAGCGCCGCCGTGTCCAGCACCCGGGGGTTCGGCCAGGGGTAGCCGTGCCGGGCACACGCCGCCTTGAGGAAGCCCACGTCGTAGGGCGCGTTGTGCGCCACCAGGACCGCCCCGCGCAGGAACTCCAGCAGGGCCGGCAGCACCGTCTCGATCGGCGGGGCCGGCCGCAGCATCGCCTCGGTGATGCCGGTCAGGACGGTGATGAACGGCGGCAGCGGCTCACCCGGGTTGACCAGGGTCGCGAACTCGCCCAGCCGCTCACCGGCGCGCACCTTGACCGCCCCGATCTCGGTGATCCCGGCGCCGTCCGGAGCGCCGCCGGTGGTCTCCAGGTCGAGGACCACGAACGTGGTGTCCGCCAGGGACAGCGCCGCCGGATCCACCGAGCCGTCGGCGGACAACAGGGAGTCCAGAGTGCCCTGGACATAGGCCGGTTGCGTCACGGGCGGCAACGATAGAGCGGGGGTATGACATGAACCGGGCCCGGGGCGGGAAAAGATCACTTGCTCCGCTGGGCTAATCGGTCGTCCCCGGTGTGAGAATGGGGAGATGTCCGCGCTGTTGAACCCTGACGACCGCCCCGAGGAGGAGGCGGTGCCGGAGGGTGCGGACTTCTCGTCTTCACCGGATCCCGACGCGGATCTCGACCTGTCCCTGTCGGCGGATCTCGACCTGCTGCCGTCGGCCGGTCTCGACCTCTCGCCCGAGCCGGTGCTTCCGGAGGCGGTCCGGCAACGGATCACGGTGCTCGCCGCGGCCGCCCTGCCCGGGCTCCCGGCCGACGAGATGCCGGTTCCGCTGCGCCGGGTCGCCCGGTTCGCGCCGAACCGTCGGGCCCGTCTCGGCGGCCGGGACATCGCCGCCCAGCTGGTCGCCGACCCCCTGTTCCGGCAGCGCATCGGCACCCGCATCATGGCCGATGCGGGCGACCTCGGCACCGCGGTGACCAGCGGTGTCGCTCCCGCCGCGGCCGATCCGGTGGAGGTGGCCGCGCTCGCCTACCTGGCCCGGCCGGACGGCTGGCGCGAGCTGATCGCGGCCGCCGGCGACGCGGTCCGGGCCGAGGCCGACAGCGCCGCCGTGACCGCCCAGGTTCGGGCGGCCGAGCAGCGGGCCACCCGGGCCGAGCACGACCGGGCCGTCGCCCGGGTCGAGGCCGACAAACTCCGCGACGAGCTGGCCCGGGTCCGTGAGGAGCTGGGTCAGCTGCGCGAGGAGGCGCGGACCACGGCGAAGGCCCTGCGCGAGGCGCAGGCCGCCCAGAAACGCGCGACCGACCTGCTGGCCACCGAGAAGGGGCGCGCCAACCGCGCCACCCTCGATCACGAGGCGGAGGTACGCCGTCTGCGTTCCCGCCTGTCCGACGCCGAAGCGACCGCCGCCACCGGCAAACAGGCGGCCAAGGACGCCCGCGCCGTCGACGACGCCCGCCTCTGGCTGCTCATCGAGACCATCGGGCAGGCCGCCTCCGGGTTACGTCGTGAGCTGGCCATCGGCCCCGCGGAGAAACTGCCGGCCGACTTCGTGGCGGACACCGCCGCCGACCGGCCCGGCGCGCCCGAGCGGTCCCGGGCCCGCGCCCAGGACACCGACGACCCCGGCCGCCTCGACCAGCTGCTCGCCCTGCCCCGGGCGCACCTGGTCGTCGACGGTTACAACGTCACCAAGCGCGGCTTCGCCGACATGTCCCTCGAGCAGCAACGCAAACGGCTGATCACCGGCCTCGGCGGGATCGCCGCGCAGACCGGTGACGAGGTCACCGTCGTCTTCGACGGGGCCGAGCGGGTGCACGGGCTGCCGCCGGCGCCCCGCGGGGTGCGGGTGCTCTTCTCCAAGAAGGGCACCACCGCCGACGAGCTGATCCGGCAACTGGTCCGGGCCGAGCCGCCGGGTCGCCCGGTGGTCGTGGTCTCCTCGGACCGGGAGGTCGCCGACGGGGTCCGGCGGCACGGCGCCTACCCGATGGGCGCGGATTCTCTGCTGCGCCGGCTGTCGCGCTCGTAAAACTGTCATACCCCTCGCTTAGCGTGACTGTCACCGATGGTGGCCGGTCCGTCGCTTGTTCCAGGACGTGGCCGACCTCCCGATGAGGAGGGGTAATGATCATCGATTGTGGGCGCTGCGCCGAGCGGAGCGTCGATTGCAACGGGTGCCTGGTCAGCGTGCTGATGGACACACCCGACGGGATCGCCGACCTGACCCCGGGCGAGCTGCGGGCGATCGAGATGTTCGAGCTGGCCGGCTTCGAGGTGGAGCTGCTGGAGACCCCGGCGCCGCCGGCCGTGGCCCCGATCTTCCGCCCCGGCCGTGACGTGGCGTGATCAACTTCCGTGCTGCCCCGGCCGTCCGGGGTGGGTGGTGACCCGGATCTCTAGGATTGGTCGCCGGTGAGCACGTTTCGTCGTACCCCCTCGGAGGGTTTGATGTCGGCAGGGGACCAGCGGTGAGCCCGCGGCTGTGGGCGGCCGTCGCGTTCGTCGTGCTGCTGGTGGCCCTGATCGGGTTCACCGCCGCGACGGTGCCCTGGCATCGCGCGCCGGCACCGCGCGCCGACCAGCTGGCCGCTCTCGGGCAGTTGCCGGCCGACCAGGTGGCCCGGTCCCGCGCCTTCCACGCCGAGCTGCGGCCGGCCTCCTACGGTGGCATGGCCCTCGGTCTGCTGGTGGCCCTGGTGCTCGGGCTCACCCCGCTCGGCGCGCGCCTGGTCGAGGTGGCCGGCCGTCCGTTCGGCGACCACTGGCTGGCCCGGGCCGTCCTCGGTGGTCTCGCCCTCGCCCTGATCGCCGAGCTGATCAGCCTGCCCCTGTCGGCCTGGCGGCACACCGTCGTGGTCCGCTACGGCATCTCCACCCAGACCTGGGGCGCCTGGTCGGCCGACCTGCTCAAGTCGTTCGGGGTCGGCGCGGTGCTCGGCGGGATCGTGCTGGCCGGCTTCTTCACCGTCACCCACTTCGCGCCACGCTGGTGGTGGGCGTTCGGCGCGGTCGGTGCCGCCGCGCTGGTGATCCTACTGTCGTTCGTCCTGCCGGTGGTCGTCGAGCCGATCTTCAACAGGTTCACCCCGATGGCCGACGGCCCGTTGCGCACCGAGTTGCTGGCCCTGGCCGACCGCGACGGTGTCCCGGTCAAGGACGTGTTGGTCGCCGACGCGTCCCGGCGCACCCGGGCGGTGAACGCGTATGTCTCCGGCTTCGGCCCGACCCGCCGCATCGTCGTCTACGACACCATGCTCACCGAGGCCACCCCCGACGAGGTGGTCTCGGTCGCCGCCCACGAGCTGGGCCACGCCAAGGATCAGGATGTGCTGATCGGCACGATCCTGGGCGCGCTCGGCGCCGCGCTCGCCGTGATCGCCCTCTATCTGCTCGGCTCCTGGCGCGGGCTGCTCGATCTGGCCGGTGTCGACTCGATCGCCGAGCCCCGAGCCATCGGCCTGCTCCTGGCCGTCACCACGGTGGTCGGTCTGATCGCCGGTCCGGCCCAGTCCTTCGTGTCCCGCCGGATCGAGGCCCGGGCCGACACCCACGCCCTGACCCTGACCGGTGACGCCGCGACCTTCGAGGCGATGCAGCGCCGCCTCGGCACCGTGAACCTGTCCGACCCCGACCCGCCGTCCTGGGAGCACACCATGTTCGCCTCGCACCCGTCCACCGTGCAGCGCATGGCCGCCGCCCGAGCCTGGGCCAGGGGAGACCGCTGATGGGCCGCACGTTGCTCGTCACCAACGACTTTCCGCCGCGGCCCGGCGGGATTCAGCAGTTCGTGCACAACCTGGCGGTGCGCCAGCCGGCCGGGTCGGTCGTGGTCTACTCGTCGACCTGGCGGGGAGCCGCCGAGTTCGACGCCGAGCAGCCGTTCGAGGTGGTCCGGGAGAAGACCGGCATGCTCCTGCCCACCCCGGCCGTCGCCCGCCGCGCCGCCGAGCTGGCCCGGGCCAACGATTGTGACCGTGTCCTCTTCGGCGCGGCCGCCCCGCTCGGTCTGCTCGCCCACGGCCTGCGCCGTAACGCCGGCATCGAACGCGCCGTCGGCATCACCCACGGCCACGAGATCGGCTGGGCCGCCCTGCCCGGTGCCCGCGGCCTGCTCCGACGGATCGCCGACGGCAACGACGTCCTCACCTACCTGGGGGAGTATCAGCGCACTCGCCTGGACAAGGCCCTGCACGGCCGGACCGATCTGCGACGGCTCGCGCCGGGCGTCGACGTCGACAAGTTCCACCCCGGGGTGGACGGTTCGGCGGTTCGCCGGCGTCACGAGCTCAGCGACCGTCCGGTGGTCGTCTGTGTCTCCCGGCTGGTGCCTCGTAAGGGCCAGGACATGCTGATCCGTGCCCTGCCGGAGATCCGCCGCCGCGTCCCCGGAGCCGCGTTGCTGCTGGTCAGCGGCGGCCCTTACCGGAAGGCGCTGGAGCGGCTGGCCCGGGAGAACAACGTCGAGTGCGACGTGGTCTTCACCGGTTCGGTCCCGTGGGCCGAGCTCCCCGAGCACTACGCGGCCGGTGACGTCTACGCGATGCCCTGCCGCACCCGGGCCGCCGGCCTGGATGTCGAAGGCCTCGGCATCGTCTACCTGGAGGCCTCCGCGACGGGCCTGCCCGTGGTCGGCGGCGACTCGGGCGGCGCCCCCGACGCGGTCCGGGAGGGCGAGACCGGCTACGTGGTCGGCGGTTCCGACGTCCCGGCGATCGCCGCCCGGGTCGCCGAGCTTTTGGCCGACCCGGCGAAGGCGACAGCGATGGGCAAGGCCGGCCGGGCCTGGGTCGAGCAGGAGTGGCGCTGGGAGACACAGGCCGCCCGCCTCACCGACCTGCTCACCGCTCAGAGCTGACCACAGCTTCAGGGTGGTTGGGCAGCTCTGAGGGCCGGCCGGGGGTGATGGGCGCGGCGTCCACGATGAATCCCCGGGTTCGGCGTGAAGAGACTCACGGGCGTGAATGAGTGGGAACGGGGTGGACGTTCCCGGTCCGCGCGGCGTAGGAACGAATGCGGGGCTTCCGGCACGCCGAACAGCCTGCCGCCCGTGCGTCGCGTGTCCGGTCACGTGCGCGGAGCTCCGGCGCGGGACCCGAGAGGCGGCCGTCGATGGCGGATCCCACCACTGAGTCCGGTCCGGCCGCTGCGGCTGCCCCGCAGACGGCGCCACCCATCGATGACGATTCGCCGGCCGGCCCGGACGCGATGCCGCCCGTGCCGGACGACGGCGAGCTGGAGCTGCCCTACTGGCTGACCAGCACCGAGGAGGCGGCCAACACCTCGTTCCCGCAGATGGTCCGGCGACTGCCGCGACTGCTCCGGGAAGCCTGGCTCCTGGGCTGGCGGGCCAGCCCGCGGACCACCCTGGCGGTCCTGATCCTTCAGGTCGCGGCGGGCGTGGCGGCCGCGGTCGGCCTGATCAGCGTGGTGGGTGTCCTGGACGGGTTGCTCCAGGCGGGGCCCACTCCGGAACGGGTGCGGGCGGCCGTACCATCGCTGCTGCTCTTGATCCTTGCTCTTGCCCTGCGTGGACTGCTCGCGTCGGCCGCCACGGCGGCGCACGGCCGGCTGTCGCCGATGGTCTATGAGGCCGCCGAGATGCGGCTGCTGGATCTGACGACGCGGGTGGATCTGGCCACGTTCGACGATCCGGGGTGGCGGGACGCCATGGAACGGGCCCGGGACCGGGGGATCTTCGCGGCGCAGCAGGTGGTGGATCACGGCATCGAGGTGCTGACCCACCTGGTCGGGCTGGCCGCGGCGGCGAGTGTGCTGGCGGTGCTGCATCCGGTGCTGCTGCCGATGCTGGTGCTCGCGGTGGTGCCGACGGCCTGGGCCGCGGTGCGCTCGGCGAAGCTCGGTTACCGCAGCAAGCTGCGCCTGATCGCGGTGTGGAGGCGGCAGCGGATGCTCGCCTACCTGCTGGCGGCCCGGGAGCCGGCCGCCGAATTGCGAGCCTTCACGGTACGCCGATTCCTGCTCACCGAGGTCGGGCGCCTGTTGCGGATCTCCACCCTGGAGGAGATCCGGGTGATCGGGCGGAAGGTCCGGACCAACCTGGTCGGGCAGGCGTTGAGCGGGCTGGCGACCGGTCTGGCGTACGTGGTGCTGCTGTGGCTGTTGTGGACGGGTCGGATGGAGTTGGCCGCCGCGGGTGGTGCCGCCTACGCGATCAACATCGGGATCGGGAAGCTGACCGAGTTGGCGTTCACCGCGAACCGGGTCTACGAGCAGGGTCTGTACTTCTCGGACTTCCAGGGCTTCTGTGAGATGTCGCTGTCGCACGCCGAGCCGGAGCCGGACCGGCCGGCGCCCGACGGGTTCCGGGAGATCCGGCTGGACGAGGTGACGTTCAGCTACCCGGACGCCGACCGGCCCGCGGTGAACGGTGTGTCGATGACCCTGCGGCGTGGGCAGATCATCGCGCTGGTCGGCGAGAACGGTTCCGGCAAGTCGACGCTGGCGGCCCTGCTGGCCGGGCTCTACCGGCCCCAGAAGGGCAGGGTGACCTGGGACGGCGTGGACGTGGCACGGGTCGGCCCGGAGGCGATGCGGGAACAGGTGGCGGTGGTGATGCAGGAGCCGACCCGGTGGCCGCTGTCGGCCCGGCTGAACATCGCGATCGGGCGGCACGACCGGCCGGCGACCCTGGCCGCGGTGCAGGAGTCGGCGCGGGCCGGTGACGCGCACGGGTTCGTGGTCGAGCTGCCCCGGCAGTACGAGACGCTGCTGTCCCGGCATTTCACCGACGGCGCGGACCTGTCCGGCGGGCAGTGGCAGCGGCTCGCGGTGAGCCGGGCCTTCCACCGGGACGCGTCGCTGCTGATCTGCGACGAACCGACGGCGAACCTGGACGCGCGGGCCGAGCACGAGGTCTACCGGCGGCTGCGGGATCTGGCCGCCGGGCGGACGGTCGTGCTGATCACGCACCGGATGGCGAGTGTCCGCGAGGCCGACCGGATCTACGTCCTGGATCACGGGGTGGTGGTCGAGGAGGGTGGGCACGAGGAGCTGATGGCGGCGGACGGGTTGTATGCGCAGTTGTTCACGCTGCAGGCCGACGCCTACCGGTCCGAGTGATCCCGTGACACAGTTATCCGATGGATCCGGTAGGTATAGGCGCGGTCGTGATCGTGCTGGTCATGGGCATTGCGGCGGGGCTGTGGCGTCGCCGGTCCGAGGGACGGCTGGCCGTCACGCCCGGGGCGAGCGAAGATCAGCGTATGAAGGATGTGCTGGAACGGCTCGGGGTGGAGCCGGGGTCGGCCACGCTGCTCCAGTTCTCCACCGCGTTCTGTGCGCCGTGCCGGGCCGTGCGGCGGGTCAGTTCCGAGGTCGCCGCGATGATGCCCGGGGCGCGGCATGTCGAGGTGGACGCCGAGAGCCACCTCGACGAGGTCCGGGAGTTGGGCATCTGGCGTACCCCGACACTGCTGATCCTCGACGCCGAGGGGCGTGAGGTCCGCCGGGCGACCGGGGTGCCGACGAAGCCGCACCTGATCGCCGCCCTGGCGGACCTGGTTCCTAGTCCCGGTGCGGGTCGCTGACCAGGACCGCGGCCGGCGTCGGGTCGCTGGGCGGCAGGTCCCGGCCGGAATCCACGGCCGGTGTCGAGTCGCTGGGCGGCAGGTCCCGATCGGAATCCTCGGCCGGCCGGCCGGTGCGGGTCAGGCGCCGGGAGCCGGGCACCGCGAGCATCGCGACCGCAGCCGTGAGCAGCACACACGCGCACGCGGTCAGCACCCGGTCGATGCCGAACCGGTCGGCCAGCGGGTCGGCCATCATGTTGCCCACCGGCATCGCCAGGAACGAGGCCAGGTAGTCCCACGAGGCGACCCGCCCGAGGAACCGGTGCGGCACGTTCTCCTGGAGTGAGGTGTCCCAGGCGACGTCGTAGAAGAGCAGGCCGGCGTACCCGATCACGGCGCCGATCATGATGGCGGCCAGGGTGCCGGGCCAGACGTAGGAGAACGCCCACACCGACATCAGCGGCAGCGCCAAGAGGCCGGCGAGTAGGAGCCGCCGCGGGCGGAACCGCATGCCGATCGCCGAGCCGATCACGCCACCCAGTCCCTCGGCGGCGGCGATCCACCCGATCGCGTGCGCGCCACCGAGCCGTTCCATCGCCACCAACGGGACGAGGACCAGGATCACGCCGTTGGCGATGTGGTAGCTGGTGGCGCCGAGCAGGTTGGCCAGCAGCCAGTCGCGGCTGCGGATCTCCCGCAGTCCGGCGGCCAATTCTCCCAGCATGGGGGTACGCGGGCCGCGCGGAGCCCGTACCCGGATCATCGCGGCGGCGACCAGGGAGATGAGGAAGCTGACCGAGTTGATGGTGAATCCGGCCGGCGCGCCGAAGGCGGCGACGGTGATGCCCGCGGTGGCCGGACCGGCCACGCCGCACGCCGATTGGAGCAGGCTGAGCGTCGCGTTCGCCCTCTGCCGGTCCTCGGCCGGAACGAGCAGGGGTTTGAGCGAGCTCATGGCCGGGCTGAAGAAACTGCCGGCGCCGGCCGAGACGACGGTGAGGGCGCAGAGCAGGGCCAGGTGGTAGCCGTCGGTGGCGAACATGGCGGCGATGCCGGCGGTGGCGAGGAAGCGGATCAGGTCGGAGGCGACCATGACCCGCCGGGGTTGGAGCCGGTCGGCCCAGATGCCGCCGAAGAGTGTGCCGGCCAGCAGCGTGAGGATGTTCGTCGCCATCACCAGGCCGAAGTCGCGGGCGCCGCCACCGGTGGCGATGACGGCGACGGCGAGGGCCACGGTCTGGAAGGCGTTACCGAGCCAGGAGAAGCCCTGGCCGATCGCGAGCAGCCGGAAGTCACGGGTCATGGCGGGGACATTAGTTCAGCGTCTAACTATTAGCAATCGAATAGTCAGACGGGTGGCAGAATGGGGCCATGGAAGACAGCGTCGACCAGCACGTCGCCCGGTGGGCGAGTTTCTGGAAGAACGAGCCCGCCTTCGCCCCCGAGGTCGAGGGCGCCCTGGTCCGGATGAAGTTCATCCAGCGGTGGATCGACCGGGCTGACCTGGCGATCTTCAACGACGGCTTCACCGTGCAGGACTACAAGACCCTGCATGTGCTGATGGTGCAGCCGTGGCCGACCGAGGCGACCCCGGCGCAACTCGCCGAGGCGTTGAACGTGACCCGGGCGGCGGTGACCAGCCGGCTCGACCGCCTCGACGAGGCGGGTCTGATCACGCGTCAGATCGACGGCACCGACCGGCGCCGGGTGATCGTCCGACCCACGCAGAAGGGTCGGGAAATGTGGAGCAAATACATCTTCAAGGGCATGGCGGTCGACCAACGGGCTCTCGCCGCACTCGATTTCGAGGAGTTGACGCAGCTCAACGGACTGCTGCGGAAAGTCCTACTTTCCCTGGAGGAATAATAGGCTCCATGGAACTCGACCCCCGCGGCCAGCGCTTCGCCGCAGTTCTCACCACCATCGTCATCGCGCTCGTGCTGATCACCGGCTCGGGCCTGCTCGCCCTCGTCCAGGCGGTCGTCTTCGCGATCACCGCCTGGGACCCGCGCCGCGGACCCTATCCGCTGATCTTCCGGGCCGTGCTGCTGCCGCGCCTCGGTCCGCCCACCGAGCGCGAGCCGGCCGCCCCCGTGCGGTTCGCCCAACTCGTGGGCTTCACCTTCCTGGCCGTCTCCGCCGCGGGCTATCTCACCGGGGTGAGCGCGGTCGGCATCACGGCGGCAGCCTTCGGGCTGCTCGCCGCGTTTCTCAACGCAGCTTTCGGACTTTGCCTAGGCTGCGAGACGTATATCTTGATTCGGCGTCTGAAATACAGAAACGCCGAATCTGTCTAGATCTGTCTAGAACTTGGGGGCGTCCGGCGCTTCCAGCAGACCCAGCCGCAGCGCCGTCATGAGCGCCTGGGCCCGGTTGGCCGCCCCCAGCTTCTCGTAGAGCTTCGAGATGTGGGTCTTCGCCGTCGACTCCGACACGAACAGCTGCTTGGCGATGCCGGCGACACTCATGCCGTCGGCCAGCAGACGCAGCACCTGACCCTCACGCGGCGAGAGCTGCGGGCCGGACGGGGCGAGACGCCTCTTCATGGCCTCGGCCAGATCGGCCGCGGTGAACGCGCTGGGCGCCGACGCCGCATGCCGGGCAGCCGCCACGACCTCGTCCGCCGGGGCGGTTTTCGGCACGAACGCGCTGGCCCCGGCCTCGAGAGCGCCGAAGAGCTGGTCATCACCGGCATACATGGTGAGGACCACGATGCCCATGTTGGCGTTGTTCTTCCGCAGGGCGCGGGTCGCCTCCAGGCCACTGCCGTCGGGCAGGCGCAGGTCCATGATCACGACATCCGGCTGGAGTGCGCCGGCCTGGCGCACCGCTTCCGCCGCCGTGGCGGCCTCGCCGACGACCTCGAACTGACGGTCGCGCTCGAATGCGTGTCGCAGCCCCTTACGGATCAGATCGTGATCGTCGACAAGGAGGACCTTGGTGCGCGTCGTCGGCGCAGGACTGGTCGACATGCTCGGGTTACTCCCCTTCTGGAGCTGAAACGCTATCCCGCACGCTATCGCGCCGAGGCGGTGTTCCGAGCACTACAGCGACGGTTGTCCCGCTGGGGTGTCGCGGCGTGATCTTGAGTCGGCCTCGGATGCGTTCGGCGCGTTCCGCCATGATGGTAAGACCGTATCGGCCGTCAGGTCGCGTGTCTGCGAACCCCTTGCCGTCGTCGGACACTTCGATCTCGGCGTAAGGCGGGTCGACGGTGCAGGTCACCCACAGGTTCGAGGCGCCCGCGTGCTTGCGTGCGTTGGTGATCGCCTCCTGGGCGATCCGGAGCAGCTCGGCCTCGGTCGCGGCGGGCAACCGGGCCGTCGACTCGTCGAACGTGAAGTGCACCCGCAGGCCGGCGCTGGTGCCCAGGGTCCGCGCATACTCCGCGATGGCCGCGGCCAGGCCGCCGTTGCGATCGACCTCGGACCGCAGCTCGAACAGGCTCAGCCGCAGCTCGGTGATCACCCGGGTCACCTCGGCCCGCAGCGTGCGCAGCTCCTCGGCGGTCTCCTCGGCCCCCTCCGGCAGCGTCGCCTGCGCGTTGTCGATGCCGTAGCCGACCATCACCAGCTCCTGGGCCACGCCGTCGTGGATCTCCCGGGCCAGACGCTGGCGCTCCTCGTTGGTGGCCAGGGAGCGCACGTCGTCGAAGAGCAGGGCGGCCTCCAGCCGCAGCGAGGCCGGGCCGGTCACCTCGGTCACCGCCTGGACCACCGCGGACGGGTACGCCCCGGAGGCATCCGTCTCCAGGATGACCAGCCCGATCGTGCGCACCCCGGCGACCAGCGGCACCACCAGCGAGGACACGTCGCCCCCCGGATGACTGCGCGCCTGGGACCGGCTCGCCGTCTGCGGCTGCTGGGTCGCCCAGGCGTCGGCGATGCCGGAATCGGCGTCGAGCGTGGTCTCCCAGTCGACCCGCTCCGCGCCGGTCTGCGCCAGCACCACCAGCCGGCCGCCGCCGCTGGCCGACAGCACCGCCGCCCGGTGCCCCGGCGCGACCACGCGCAACTCCTCCAGCAGATGCTCGGAGATGCCGCCCGGGTCGAGGGTGGCGCCCGGCAGCGAGCGGGCCACACTGCGCAGCTGGGTCAGCAGGCGGGTGGCCTCGGCATAGGGCTGCGGGGTCGGATCCGGCGGCTGGAGCAGCTGCCGCATCGTCTCGGTGGCGAAGGTGATGATCGCGCCCTGCACCAGCCACTGGACGCAGACGGCGTAGTAGCCCCCCTCCAGCGTGCCGAAGGCGAAGCCGCTGACCGCCATGGTGACGGCGGACACCCCGAGCAGCGCCATGCCCTCGGCCTGGCGGCGCCGCAGGGCCGCGGTGAGCAGCGGCACGGCGAGGTAGGGCAGGACCGCCTCGGCGCCGAAGCCGTTGGTGACCCGGCCCGCCACATCCGCCGCGTCGGCGACCGAACCGGCGGCCAGGCAGGTCACCAGGACCTCGCCGAACCGCCCGAGCGGGGCCAGCACGGCGTGCCCGCGGGCCAGGAAGGAGGGCGCGGCCGCGACCGCCAACAGGGCGATCCAGCCGAGCTGGGCGGCGCTGCCGGTGAACGCGTAGGTCAGGGCGGCGACCAGCACGAGCATGACGGCGCGGGCCGCGGCTTCGGCCGGTCGGATGCGCACGGAACCACTGGCGAGTGCTGGCACGTGACGGATGGTATCGGGAGGGGCCGACATCGGCTCGTCGGAGCGTTGCCCGGCCGGGTGTCACATCCCCGGGGGTACCTCGGACGGACGCCGCCCCGGCCGCGCGATCGGTCGTGCCCGGCGGGTAGCCTCGCGTACATGGCGGACACCTCGACACAGTCGATTCAGGTCCATGCGCCCCTGGCCCGGGTGGCGGCGGTGATCTGCGACTTCGCGCGCTACCCGGAGTGGGCGGAGTCGATCAAGCGGGTGGAGGTCCTCGAGCGCTACGAGGACGACTACGCCGCGCAGGTGCGGTTCCAGATCGACGCCACGGTGCTGATCGACGAGTACACGTTGGAGTATGCGTACGCCGACGATCTGTCCCGGATCGAGTGGAGTCTGGTCGAGCCGTCGAAGACGCAGCGTTCCCAGGAGGGTTCCTACGACCTGGTGGAGAACGCGGACGGCAGTACGACCGTGACGTACACCCTTGCGGTGGATCTCGCGATCGGAATGCTGGGCATGTTCCGCCGCAAGGCTGAGAAAATGATCATGGATACGGCGCTGAAGGAGCTCAAGCGCCGCGTCGAGAGCCTGCCCGCGGCCTGAGCCGCCGGCCGAGGGGAGCGCCAGATGCCCGGATCAGCTCGTGAGGAGGCCGAACGGCTGGTCGCGGCGATCCTCGCCCGGACCTCGGCGGGCGGCGGCTCCGGAGACGCGTTCGGTCTCCTGGGCGAGTCGGTCGCCGGCCTGATCGGCATGCTCAACCGGGACGATCTGTCCACCGGCAGCGCCGAGTGCTGTGTGTGCCCGGTCTGCAAGGCGATCGCGGCGGTCCGTGACCCGAGCCCGGAGACCGCCGAGCGGCTGGCCGCCAGCGCCGGCGACATCGCGACCGGGGTGGCCGGCCTGATGCGCGCCTTCTCGTCGATGGCGGCCGAGCGCCCGCGCACCCCGGCGCCGCGCAGCCGTCCCGCGCCCGCCGCTTCCGCGCCTGCTGGCTCCGCGCCTGCTGGCTCCGCGCCTGCTGGCTCCGCGCCCGCCGCTTCCTCGCCCTCCTCGTCGGACCGCGCCTGGTCCGCGGCCACCCGGTCGGCGGACGCCGCGACGCGGGCGGCCGAGCCGGGATCGGCCGTGGCCGACGTGACGCCCGCGCCCGACGCGGAGAGCGACCCGTGGGGAGCCGCCAGCGCCGCCGCCGCGCGGGAGGCGGCCGCCGCCGCCCGGGCCCGGGCCGCCGCCGCCGAGGAGGCCGTGGCCCGCGCCGTCGAGCAGGCGAGGACCGCCCGCGCGGCTGAGCAGGCCAGAAACGCCCGCGCGGCTGAGCAGGCCGGGAAGGCCCGCGCGGCCGGGACCCCGGACCGTGGAGTCCCCGGCCCGGTTGCCGGAGGATCACGGACGGGTGGCGACGTGTGGGCCATGGCCACGGCTGTGGAGGTGGCCGCAGACGACACGGCCGAGCCCCGTAGCGTGGATCATGAGTTGGGTGCTTCGGCGCCCGAGGACCGCGAGCCGGGCCAGGGCGACGACGCCCGCCCCGGCGACGCGGTGTGAACTGTTTGCAGAGGGGACGGGCAGCGTGACGCTGACCATCGGAATCGACGTCGGCGGCACCAAGGTCGCCGGTGGTGTCGTCGACGAGCTGGGCAACGTGCTCGCGTCCAACCGGCGGCCGACGCCGGCGGACGACCCGGCCGGCACCCGCGACACGATCGTCGAGGTGGCCGCCGAGCTGGTGGAGCAGTACCCGCAGGCGACCGCGATCGGGATCGGCGCCGCCGCGTGGATCGACGCCACCGGTTCGATGGTGCTGTTCGCGCCGAACCTGGCCTGGCGGGACGAGCCGCTGCGCGACTACGTGGGCAAGGCCACCGGCCTGCCCGTGGTGCTGGACAACGACGCCAACGTCGCCGCCTGGGCGGAGTTCCGGTTCGGCGTCGGCAAGCACGCCGAGTCGATGGTGATGATCACGGTGGGTACCGGCATCGGCGGTGCGATCGTGGTCAACGGCAACCTGTGGCGCGGCGCCAACGGCATCGCCGCCGAGCTCGGGCACATCCAGTCGGTTCCGGACGGGCATCCGTGCGGCTGCGGGCGGCTCGGCTGCCTGGAGCAGTACGCGAGCGGCAACGCCCTGGTCCGGTTCGGCCGGGCCGGCGCGCGACAGGAGCCGGAGCGCGCCGCCAAGCTGCTCGAACTCGCCGGTGGCGACGCCCTGGCGATCACCGGCCGACAGATCACCGAGGCGGCCCGGTCCGGTGACGGGGTCGCGATGGACGCCTTCGCCCAGGTCGGCTACTGGCTCGGGGTGGCGCTGGCCGACCTCGCCCAGAGCCTGGACCCGCAGATCATGGTGATCGGCGGCGGTGTGATCGACGCGGGGCCGCTGCTGATGGGGCCGCTTGAACGGACCTACCGGGAACAGCTCGCCAACCGTGACCGCTTCCCGGTCGCCGAGATCCACGCGGCCCGGATGGGTAACGCCGCCGGTGTGGTGGGCGCGGCCGACCTGGCCCGGCGCGGCTGAGGACGACGGGGATGTCCGGGGTTCCGCTGCGGGTGGTCAGCTACAACGTCCACGGGTTGCGGGACGATCGGGCCGCGCTGACCGGCCTGGTCCGTGACCTGGCCCCGGACGTCCTCGTCGTGCAGGAGGCGCCGCGCCGGTTCCGGTGGCGGCAGAAATGCGCCCTGCTCGCCTCCGAGACGGGCCTGGTGGTGGCGGCCGGTGGCCTGCCGTCGCTGGGCAATCTCCTGCTGGTCAGCCTGCGGGTGGCGATCCGCCGGACCTGGTGCATGCGGTACCCGCTCACCCCGGGCCGGCACCTGCGGGGCGCCGTCTTCGCCGAGGGCGCGGTGCGCGGCGCCACCTTCACCGTCTCCGGCTCGCATCTGGCCACCGACGCGAACGAGCGGCCGTCCCAGGCGCAGCACTGGAAGACCGAGTTGGACAAGCTGGACGGCCCGGTGATCGTGGCCGCCGACCTCAACGAGGGGCCGGGTGGCGGCGCCTGGCGGATGGTCGAGGACGGGCTGCTCGGCTCGACGGCCGACGAACCCACCTTCCCGTCAGGGGCGCCCAGTCGGCGCATCGACGGGCTCTTCGTCAGCCCCGGTGTGAGCATCGAACGTTACGAGATCATCTCGACCGAGCAGGCACGCGTCGCGAGTGATCACTTACCGATCGTCGCGGACCTTTTGCTCCCTTCCTCCTAGGCTCGCCGTCTGCGAGGATCGCCGGGTGCAAGACTCCCCGGACCTCGGAGACCGTGGCGGCGCCGTCTGCGTCGTCGGCGCCGGCGCCAGCGGCCTGACCGCCATCAAGAACCTGCGTGAGCTGGGCTTCGCGGTCGACTGCTACGAGCGTGAGACCTCGGTCGGCGGCGCCTGGAACTGGCGGCACGACCGCAGCCCGGTCTATGCCGGCACCCATCTGATCTCGTCCCGGCCGCTCACCGAGTTCCCCGACTTCCCGATGCCGGACACCTGGCCCGACTACCCGCACCACAGTCAGGTCCTCGAGTACCTGGAGCGCTACGCGAAGCACTTCGGTCTGGGCGAGCACATCTGGTACGGCATGGAGGTCAAGTCCATCGTCCCGGTCGGTGACGGCCGCTGGGACGTGACGATCCAGTCGACGGGTGGCGGCTCGTCCCGGGTGCAGCGGTACGCCGCCGTGGTGATCGCTAACGGACACAACTGGGCGCCGGTCACCCCGGAGATCCCCGGTGACTTCACCGGCCAGGTGATCCACGCCGCCGCGTACAAGGAGCCGTCCCGGCTGCGTGGCCGCCGGGTGCTGGTGATCGGCGGTGGCAACACCGGCTGTGACATCGCGGTCGAGGCGGCCCAGCACGCCACCCGGGTGTGGCACTCGACCCGGCGCGGCTACTGGTACTTCCCGAAATACCTCGGCAACCGCCCGGCCGATCAGGTCTACCACCGCCGGATGTCCGCCTGGCTGCGGGACCGCCGGTTCCGGAAGTCGGCCGCAGACCTGACCCGCTGGGGTGTCCCGGCGCCCGATCACGCCCCGTTGGAGAGCCACCCGATCGTCAACGGCCTGCTGCCGCACTACCTGGGGCACGGCCGGATCGAGGCGGTGCCGGACGTGACCCGCTACGACGGCGCGTCGGTCGAGTTGTCCGACGGCCGCCGGATCGAGCCGGAGCTGGTGATCACCGCCACCGGGTACCGCCCGCGGTTCGACTTCCTCGCCCCGGAGCTGCTCGACATCGACGAGGACGGCCGCCCCGACCTGCACCTGCACGCGTTCGCCCGGAAGTATCCGACGCTCGCCGTGGTCGGCCTGGTCCAGCCGTCGGCCGGGCTGTTCCCGCTGGCGCACTGGCAGAGCGTCGCGGTGGCCCGCTGGCTGCGGCTGCGCGACACCGACCCGGAGAAGGCCGGCGTGGTGCAGAAAGAGGAGTCGCAGCGTCCGCTGGCGTCCTGGTCACGCCGCAAGGTGGTGCCGACGCCGAGGCACTGGTTCGAGGTCGACCACGTCGACTACCTGAAGGCCGTGGAGAGCCTGTTGACTCGGATGGAAACGGCGAAGTGAGCGCGCTGCTGCGTTTCGAGGACTGGTCCGACCCGGTCCCGGCGGCCGACCGGGAGGTCGTGTCCCAACTGCCCGACGACGACCAGGGCCGTCCGCCGCTGCTGTTCGTACCGGGCCTCGGCCACGGCGCCTGGGCGTTCGCCGAGCACTGGATCGGGCACGCCGCGAGCCGCGGTTTCCCGGCCCACGCGGTCAACCCGCGCCCGGGCGGCGACCTGCGGGCCCAGGCCCACGACGTGGTCCAGACGGCGGCCGCGTTGCCGCGCCAGACCGTGCTGATCGGCCACGGCACCGGCAGCCGCGTGGTGGCCCGGGCGCTGGGCCGCTACCCGGCTCGTGCGGCCGTCCTGATCGCGCCGGTGCTGGACGGCTGGGCGGCCCTGTCGGCGGCGCTGCGCAGCAACCCGGCCGGGACCGTGCCGGCCCTGTTCGGTGGCCGGCTGAAGTTCTCCGGGCGGCAGCTGTTCGGGCCGGACCTGCCGGCCGAGGAGGCGGCGGCCCACCTGGAGCGGATCGGCGCCCGCCCGCGGGCCGAGCTGTTCGCCCGGGACGGCCTGCCCGAGCCGGTCGGCGGGCCGCCCATGCTGGTGGTGGGCAGCCCGGACGATCGGGTGGTGCCACGACCGGCTCTGGACCGGGCGGCGGCCCGGTACGGCGGCGCTCCGCTGCTCTTCCCGGGCATGGGCCACTACCTGATGCTCGAGACGAAGTGGGCCGAGCCGATCGACGCGATCCTGGACTGGCTGGAGAAGGAGCTACCGCCGGCGGGCTAGCGGCGGCAGCCGGTCGGCGAGCCGGCCGGTGTGGTCCAGCGCGGTCAGGTAGTCGCGGGCCCACGCCATGATGTCGTGGTGGGCCAGATGCCGCCGCATGGCCGTCATCCGGGCGGTCAGGTCGGTGTGGTCCGCCTCCATGGCCCGCAGCAGGGTCTGCTTGAGCCCGTCCACGTCGTGCGGGTTCACCAGGAATGCCTGCTCCAGCTCGGCCGCCGCTCCGGCGAACTCGCTGAGCACCAGCGCGCCGGTGCCGTCCTCCCGGGCCGCCACGAACTCCTTGGCCACCAGGTTCATCCCGTCCCGCAGCGGGGTCACCACCATGACGTCGGCGGTCTGGTAGAGGGCGGCCAGCTCGGCCCGGGCGAACGGCTGGTTCAGGTAGTGGATGGCCGGTTCACCGACCCGGCCGAACTCGCCGTTGATCCGGCCGACCTCGCTCTCGATCCGGTCACGCAGGCCGCGGTAGCTCTCCACCCGCTCCCGGCTGGGCACCGCCACCTGGACCATCACGGTGTCCCGTACCTTCACGAACCCGTCCCGCAGCAGTTCGCTGTACGCCGTGAGCCGGTGCTCGATGCCCTTGGTCCAGTCCAGCCGGTCGACGCTGAGCAGCACCCGTTTCGGTTGCCCCAGATCGTGCCGCAGCTGCCGGGCCTGGGTGACCACGTCCGGCCGGGTGGCCAGCGCCCGCATCTCGGCGACGTCGATGGAGACCGGGAACGCCCCGGTCCGCACGGTCCGCCCGTCGATCGTGATGGCGCGGTCGGTGGCCTCCACCTGCAGCAGCTTCTTGGCCAGTTGGGCGACGTTGTGGGCGGCCTGCTCCCGCTGGAACCCGACCAGGTCGGCGCCGAGCATCCCGCGTAGCAGCTCGACCCGGCGGGGCAGCTGCATGTACAGCTCGGGTGGCGGGAACGGCACGTGCAGGAAGAACCCGATCAGCAGGTCGGGTCGCAGCTCCCGGAGCATCGCCGGAACCAGCTGGAGGTGGTAGTCCTGCACCCAGACGGCGGCGCCGGGCTCGGCCACCTCGGCGGCGGCCTCGGCGAACCGCTGGTTCACCGTCCGGTACGTCTCCCACCAGCCCCGATCGAACACCGGCTGCTGCACCGCGTCGTGGTAGAGCGGCCACAGGGTCGAGTTGGCGAACCCCTCGTAGTAGCCGCGCAACTCCTCCTCGGTCAGTGACACGGGCCGTAACCGCAGGCTGCCGAGGTCGGGCAGGGCCGGTGCCGGGCCGACCCCGCCGGCCCAGCCCACCCAGGTGGCCGGGGTCTGCTCGAGGATCGCGTGCAGGGCGCTGGCCAGGCCACCTGGGCTGCGGCGCCACTCGCAGGCGCCGTCCGGCGCGGCGCTGTCATCCAGGGGCAGACGGTTGGCGATGACGACGAGCGAACTCTGACGCATCACCGTAGGTTACTGCTCAGACACCAATATCTGTCTATACGACGGCGCCGTCGTCGAATTCGTCGTCGTCATCGCCGGACCGCAGCCGCCAGACCAGCGTGGCCGCCCCGCCGATGATCGCGGCGAACCCGAGGACCTGGACCAGGTTGGAGTCGATCGGGAGCAGCCGGGGGAAGAGGAACAGCACGAAGCCGATCGTGATGCCCAGAAGAGCCGCCACCGCGTATTTCGAGATGCGCGGCAGGGGTGGGGGAGGGGGCGGGACGTACCGCTCCTCCTCGTCGTCCTCAGCGGGCAGGTCGGTGCCGAACGTGTCGAGTCCGTAGAGGATCGACGGCTCGTCCTTCGGGTCGGTGCGCCGCCGGTTGTGCGGCGTGCCCTCCTCGGTGATCGAGCGGATCGGCGGAGGCGGCGGGCCCGGGTCGTCCTCGGCCGCCGGCCACGGCGTCGTCTCGGCGTCGACGGTGGTGTGGAACCCCGCGATGATCTTGGCCCACTCCTCGTCCACCTCGGCCTGCGGCTTCGGGGTGGGTGCCGGCGGCGCCGGCGGGGTGGGCGGGACTCCGCCGGTCACCTTCTGCAGGTGCTCCTTGGCGGTCTCCAGATGAGTACGGTCCACGAACAGCCGATCGACCGGCCGCGCGGGCAGTGTCGTCGCCCGTAGAACCGGATTGAGATCGGCCGTCGGTTGTAGGTAAGCCGCTATGCCGCCGGCCGCGAGCACGTCGAGCAGATGCTCGCCGATACGTGGATCGACATCTCCCGCCGCCGCGAAGTCGGCGGCGTCGAGCCCGTTGTCGCGCCGCCCGCGACGGGCGCCACCCGCTGTCACCGATGCACACCCCCTTGCCGACCGTGCCTTGAATGGTGACACGGCAGGCACCTGTTGCGGGAGTGCGTTGTGGCGCGCCGCTCCCGCTTCGTACGCTTCCTGTCGCCCCAAACGCACGGTGGCATCCGTCGAAAGGACGTCAGTGTTCTACTGGCTGCTGAAGTTGGTGCTCCTCGGGCCGGTCCTGAGACTCGTCTTCCGCCCCAAGGTGGAGGGCCTGCAGAACGTGCCCCGATCCGGTCCGGTCATTCTCGCCTGCAACCACCTCTCGTTCTCTGACTCGATCTTCACCCCGCTGATCATGCGGCGGAAAGTGACCTTCGTCGCCAAGGCCGAATACTTCACCGGCAAGGGGATCAAGGGCTGGTTCTCGCGGATGTTCTTCACCGGCGCGGGGACGATCCCGGTGGACCGATCGGGTGGCGAGGCGGCCCAGGCGGCTCTGGACACGCTGCTGCGGGTGCTGAAGGAGGGCAACATCGCCGGCATCTACCCGGAGGGCACCCGCTCGCCGGACGGGCGTCTGTACCGCGGGAAGACCGGCGTGGCCCGGCTGGCCCTGGAGAGCGGCGCCCCGGTCGTCCCGGTGGCCCTGCTGAACACCGACGAGATCCAGCCGACCGGCACGCTGATCCCGGCGGTCAAGCGGGTCCGGATCAGAATCGGTCAGCCGCTCGACTTCTCCCGCTACGCCGACCAGCGCGGCGACCGCTTCGTCGAGCGCGCGATCACCGACGAGATCATGTACGAGCTGATGGCCCTCTCCGGCCGTGAGTACGTCGACGTCTACGCGTCCACGCTGAAGGCGGCCGCCTAGCCGGTCATCCCGGCGCGGCGGCGCAGGGCCTGCACATCGGTGACGACGATGCGCCGGCCCTCGGTGCGCAGCCATCCCCGGCTGGCGAAGGAGCCGATCGCCTGGTTGACGCTCTGCCGGGAGCCGCCGGCCATCTCGGCGAGCTGACTCTGGTTGAGCTCGATGGTGATCATCGGCGCCTGGCTCTCGCCGGAGAGCCGGACCAGGGTCTTGGCCACCCGGCCGGGCAGGTCGAGGAAGACGTGATCCGCGTTCTGCTCGGTGAGCCGGCGGATCAGGCCGCCGACCGAACGCATCACCGCGTCCAGGATGCGCGGGTTGGAGTGCACCAGCTCCATGAAGGCCACCCGGGACAGCGACAGCGCCTGCGAGTCCTCGATGGCCTCGGCCGAGGCGCTGCGGGTGGAGGCGTCCAGCAGGGACACCTCGCCCAGCACGTCGGGTGGTCGGACCACGGTCAGGACGGCCCGCTCGCCGGTGGGGGCGGTCCGGAAGACGGCGACGGCGCCCCGCTTCATGATGATCAGCGAGTCGCCGGGGTCGTGCTCGACGAAGAGGATCTGCCCCTTGCGGTAGTGGCGTGGGACGGCGGCGGCGATGACGCGCTGGCGCACCTCCGGCTCGAGACCGGCGAACATGTCGACTCCGGTGAGCGCGTCGCCGGGATCCGGCATGCGATGGTCCACGGCGCTATCCCCTCCCCCGGTGAGGACACGCCGACGGCCGACGGCGCCGGCCCCACGACGCGAACGATCACTCTTAGCACGAAGCGTGCTCCGAACGCCATTTTCAAAACGGACATTGAAGCTCGCCTCGTACGATCATGTCCCTTCGGTTGCTTTCTGTAAACCGTCAATCTCTCTGAGTTACTGTCGCCCTGTCTGTCCGTCGCATTGGTGCCAAGTGTCGAGATAATCCCGCGGTGCCGGATGATGACTTTCTTCGATCGACCCTGCGCGACCAGTGGCACCTCCTCCCGTCCGAGATGATCGAGCTTCCGCTGACCATGCTGTCGCGCGGCTGGGAGTTCGTCGCGGGCGCCGTGACCTACGTGGCACGCCTGGTCGAGGCGAGCGCGCGGCACCGGATGGAGGCCGGGCTGGCCGTGGCGATGCACCTGCGCGGCCACCGGATAGACGCGGGGGAGCCGGTCCGCACCCTCGGCGGCGCCCTCACCGTGGCCACCCCGCACGGCGCGCTCGCCGTCCTGCGCCGCATCCCGGGCCGGCGGCTCGACGGGCGGGACCCGGTCGACCAGCAGTGGTGGGGCGAGCGCCTGGGTGCCGTACACCGGGCTCTCCAGGGTTTTCGCCATCCGGGCCTGCGGCCCTGGCAGCCTCTCGACCTGGACGGC
This sequence comes from Actinoplanes sichuanensis, assembly GCF_033097365.1. NCBI lineage: Bacteria > Bacillati > Actinomycetota > Actinomycetes > Micromonosporales > Micromonosporaceae > Actinoplanes > Actinoplanes sichuanensis. The sequence goes on along the minus strand of NZ_AP028461.1, from coordinate 7,867,963 downwards.
TCGCATCTCGACGCGGAGCCCTGGCTGCGCAAGACGGTGACCGCCGCGATCACCGCGGCCACCCGGCTCACCGTGACCGATCACCTCACCTCCGGGGTGCTGCACGGCGACCCGGCGCCGGAGATGTTCGTGCTCGACCCGGCGACCGGCCGGTCCGGCCTGCTGTACTGCGGGGCCGGCGGGACCGGGCCGCTGGTGCACGACGTGGCCGCCGCGGTTGCTTACGCCGGCGGCGCCGAGCACGCCGGCGAGTTCCTCGACGGATACCTCGCGTCGGGGCCGGTCGGCGCCGACGAGATGGAGGCCGCCCTGCCGGTGCTCCTGCGGCTGCGCTGGGCGCTCCAGGCCGACCTGGCCGCCCGCCACGACTGCCCGCACGGTCTGGGTAAGGCCAGGGAGGCGCTGGAGGCCATGCCCGGATGACATGACCGTACGGCTATGGGCGAGGATGCTCGGGATGTCATATCGCTATTTCTACGACTGCGAGTTCATCGAGGACGGCCGGATCGTCGACCTCGTCTCGATCGGTGTCGTCGACGAGTTCGGCCGCGAGTTCTACGCGGTCAGCACCGAGTTCGACGACACCCGAGCCGTGCCCTGGGTGCGCCGCAACGTCCTCGACAAGCTCCCCTCCCCGTCGGACAAGGCGTGGCGCAGCCGCGAGCGCATCCGTGCGGACCTCTACGAGTTCCTGACCGAGCCGATCCGCGGCCGGGGCGAGCAGATGGAGCTCTGGGCGTGGTATGCGGCGTACGACCACGTGGCGCTCGCCCAGCTGTGGGGCGCGATGCCGGCCCTGCCGCGGGAGATCCCCCGTTTCACCAAGGACCTGCGCCAGCGCTGGGACGATCTGGGCCGCCCGCACCTGCCGGAGATGGCCGGCCGGCACGACGCCCTGGTCGACGCCAAGCACAACCTGGCCCGGTGGAACGCTATGACCGCGAAGACCTCATCGGGGGGACACAGCCCCGCATGACGGCCTGGACGTCGGTCTCGGTCGGCGCGGCGCCGAGCGCGCCGTTGCCCGGCCGGGCTCGCAGGCCGTCGATCACCATCTCCAGATAGCGCTCGTAGAGGCCCGGCCGGCATCCCTCGCTGTGCTGGGCCATTTCGGTCACCATGGCCATGATGATCGGGAAGTCGTGGAAGCCGGCGTCGATCCGTAGCGTGCCCTCGGCGTGCGCCCGCTCCATCAGTTGCTCCAGGAGCGGCACGATCTGCTCGCCGGCCTGCTTGAAATGCTGCTCGCCCATGCTCAGCGCGGCGTCGCGCAGCCCGCGGTCGGCCGCGTGCCACCGCGCCGACGTGCGCAGGAACCCGGTCAGCCCCTCCCACGCCGACTCGGCGGCGAGGGCCTCCTCGGCCAGCGTGACGAGGTCCTCCAGGCGGTCGGTGAAGACCGCGTCGATCAGCTCCTCCTTGGTGGGGAACCGCCGGTAGACCGTGCCCACCCCGACCCCGGCGTGATGGGCCACGTCGTCGAGGGTGGCGGCGAACCCCCTGGTGGCGAAGACCTCGCCGGCGGCCTCGACGATCCGCTCCCGATTGCGCTGCGCGTCGCGGCGAAGTGGCATGTGGCCAAGCCTACAACTAAGTGGAGGTAACTCCTCAACTTCTCCTGCTAGCCTGCCGAAGTGGAGGACATACCTCAACTTAGCTTCGGAAGGCTCCGCGCATGAGCAGCACCGTTATTGATCGGCCACAGCCGGCACAACGTGAGACAGGGCGCTGGTGGGCCCTGGTGGTGCTGGCCCTGGCCCAGCTGATGGTGGTGCTGGACGCCACGATCGTGAACATCGCGCTGCCCACCGCACAGGCCGACCTCGGCTTCGACGACTTCGGCCGGCAGTGGGTGGTCACCGGCTACGCGCTCGCCTTCGGCAGCCTGCTGCTGCTCGGCGGCCGGCTCTCCGACTTCTTCGGCCGCAAGCGGATGTTCGTCATCGGCCTGATCGGCTTCGCCCTGGCCTCCGCGCTCGGCGGCGCCGCTCAGAACCTCGAGCTGCTGATCTTCGCCCGTGCGCTGCAGGGCGCCTTCGGCGCGGCCCTCGCCCCGGCCGCCCTGTCGCTGCTCTCCACCACGTTCACCGAGCCCGCCGAGCGCGGCAAGGCGTTCGGCATCTTCGGCGCCATCTCCGGCGCCGGCGGCGGCATGGGCCTGCTGCTCGGTGGTGTCCTCACCGAGTACGTGTCCTGGCGCTGGTGCCTCTACGTCAACCTGGTGATCGCCGCGATCGCGGTGGCCGGCGCGTTCCTGAAGCTGCGTGACGAGCCCACCCCCGCGCACGGCCGGATCGACGTCCCCGGCACCGTCACCGCCGTCGCCGGCCTGGTCGCCCTGGTCTACGGCCTCGGCAACGCGGAGACCGACGGCTGGACCGACGCGCTCACCCTCGGCCCGATCGCCGCCGGCGTGGCCCTGCTCATCGCGTTCGTCGTCATCGAGCGCAAGGTCGAGCACCCGCTGCTGCCGCTGCGCGTCGTCCTCGACCGCAACCGCGGCGGCTCCTACGCCTCGATCGCGATCGCCGGCGCCGGCATGTTCGGCATCTTCCTCTTCCTCACCTACTTCCTCGCCGGCATCCTCGGCTTCACTCCGATCAAGACCGGTCTCGCCTTCCTGCCGATGCTCGGCTCCGTGATGCTCACCGCCACCGCCGCCGGCTCGATGCTGGCCCCGAAGATCGGCCCGCGCCCGCTGGTGCCGGTCGGCGCCCTGGTCGCCGCGGCCGGCATGCTCCTGCTCACCCGCCTGGACCTCGACTCCACGTACGCCGCGGACGTCCTCCCCGGCCTGATCATCATCGGCCTGGGCCTGGGCCTGGTCTTCGCGCCCACCCAGAACGCCGCCACCTCCGGCGTCGAGCACCGCGACGCGGGTGTGGCCTCCGCGATGATCAACACGGTCCAGCAGATCGGCGGCTCCATCGGAACCGCCCTGCTCAGCTCCTTCGCGGCCAGCGCCGCCGAGGACTACGTGTCCGGCAAGGAGCCGTCCCAGCTGCTCCAGGCGCAGGCCGCCATCGAGAGCTACCACACGGTCTTCTGGTGGTCGGCCGGTTTCTTCGTGCTCGCCGCCGTGGTCGCCGCGGTCCTCTTCCGCACCGGCCCCCTGGACGTCGACCCCGACGCCCCGCCCGCGATGGCCCACTGAGAACCACGACGATGCGCTCCGCTGCGGGCCGGCGGGGCGCATCGTCCTTTTCCGGTACGCCGTGCCCGGCCCCCGACCGCAACCACCCGTCCCCACCTACCGCGCGATGCAGGCGGTGGTCCGGACCGCCCGGCGACCGCCGGGCTGAATGCGGCCCTCACCGTCACCCCGTCGCCCGGCCGGTTCCGGCGCTGTCGCGGGCCGGCCGGGCGACGGCGAACGCCGGCCATCCCGTGGGGTGGCCGGCGTTCGTGTGGCGGAGGGTCAGGGCAGCCGGAGACCGTGGTTGTCGGGGAACAGCGGGTCGGCGGTGTCGTTGGGGACGTCCTCGCGGGACGCCTCCACCTCGGCCATCGAGGACGGAAGCTCGAACGGCAGCGTCCCGGTGGCGGGTGAGCGGCCGAACAGCACGTCCAGCAGGGCCTCGTCCGATGAGCCGAAGCTGCCGGTCAGGGCGGCCGCGGTGGTGGCCAGCGGGGTGAGGACGGCGGGGCGGTCCAGCCGGACGTCGACGACGGTCGGGAGAGTGGCGGCCAGTTCGAGTAGCGGGGCGAGCTCGTCCGGGGTCCACTCCAGGCGCCCGGCGTGGAAGAACGCCTCGAACCCGCCGCCGCGCGGGTCGTAGGGCGCCGCCCGCCGGACGATCGCGACATCGGCCAGGGCCGGATCGTCGACGACTTTCGCGTACCCCGCGGCCACGCCCGGGTCGACGCCGTCCAGATACACCGGGACGCCCTCCGCCAACGGAAGCGTCGCCGCCGGAGAGCCCGAGCCGGCAGAAGGGGAGGCGGGGTGGTTGGTGAGGAGGACTATCGAGCGGCGCTGGGCCGCCAGCCCCGCGGCACGGAAGGACGGCCGGCCGGCGATGCGGGCGGCGGCCGCCGGGTCCACGTAGCGTCGGTCGTCGAAGAGGCCGAGCCGGAACTTGTCGCGGAGGAGCCGGCGGGCCGAGACGTCGATCCGGGCCTCCGGGAGACGGCCGGCGGTCACGAGGTCGACGATCAGTTCCGGACAGTGCTCGCCACCGAGTTGGTCAGCGCCGGCGGTCAGGATGCGCAGGACGCGGGCGTGCCGGTCCAGGTGTTCCACACCCCAGGCGCGGGCCGGCATGTCGGAGCCCATGATCACCGCGTCGGTGACCAGCCCCCAGTCGGTGCAGACCACGCCGTCGAAGCCGTACCGCTGCCGGAGCAGCCCGTCGATGATGCCCTGGCTGAAGCTGAACCCGACCTCCTCGTACGACGTACCGACCGGCATCCCGTAGTAGGGCATGACCTGCGCCGCCCCCGCCTCGAACGCGGCCTCGAACGGCTTCAGATGGTGGTCCCACATGCCGCCCGGGTAGACCTGTTCCCGCCCGTAGTGGAAGTGCGCGTCCTCGCCGTCCTTCTGCGGCCCGGCGCCGGGGAAGTGCTTGACCATCGCGGCCACCGAGGACGGGCCGAGCGTGTCGCCCTGCAGGCCGAGCACGTATTCGCGGATCAGCGTGGACACCATGTCGGCGTCCGAGCCGAGGGTGCCGTTGGTGCGTGCCCAGCGCGGCTCGGTGGCGAGGTCGGCCATCGGGTGCAGCGCGACGCGGATGCCGGTGGCCAGGTACTCCTGCCGGACGGTGTCGGCGAACTCCCGTACCAGCGAAGGGTCTTTGGTCGCGCCGAGCCCGATGGGCTCCGGCCACGCGGAGAAGCCGCCGGCCGCCGCGGACGCCGCGGGGTTGTCGATGACGCCGTGCCGGGGGTCGGTGGAGACGGTCACGGGGATGCCGTGGCCGATGCCCGCCGCCATCTCCTGGATCCGGTTGTGCCATTGCGCTAGCCGTTCCGGCGGGACCGGCGCGAAGGTCAGGATGTTGACGTGGTTGATCAGCTTGCCTTCGAGCAGGGCGGACGCGGACGGGATCATCTCGTTGCCGTCGGCGATCGTGCCGTCCGGGTCGACCGCGATCATCGTGTGGAACATCAGGCCCGCCTTCTCCGCCAGCGTGAGGCGGCCGAGCAGGTCGGTGATCCGGTCCTCGACGGGCAGCGCGGCGTTCTGGTAGGGGTGCATCAGGTTCTCCAAAAGGGCTAGCGGGCGCCGCGGACCATGCGGACCAGCAGGGATCCGGTGATGGCGACGGCCGCGCCGCACAGGAAGAGCAGGCTGTAGTTGGCGCCGTCGCCGCTGCCGACGGCGAGGATCGGCGCGGCCAGGATCGGCACGAGCGACTGGGGCAGCGCGTTGGCGATGTTGAGCACACCCATGTCCTTGGCGGCGTCGTCCGGGTCGGGCAGCACGTCGGTGGCGAGCGCCAGGTCGACCGCGAGGTAGACACCCTGGCCGAGCCCGAAGATCAGGGACGCGGCGAGGAAGACGGCGAAGCTGCCGGCGAACGCGATGACCACGAGCGCGGCGGTGACCACGAGGCCGGCGCCGAGCACGAACGGCTTGCGGCGGCCGAGCCGGTCGGAGAGGGTGCCGCCGACCGCGGAGCCGACGACCAGGCCGCCGGTGCTGACCAGGGTGGAGAGCAGGATGCCGGTGGCCACGTTGTCGGTGGTGTACCCGAACCGGTCGATCAGCAGGTAGGCCTGGTAGGTGGTGACCGACGCCAGGCCCATCCAGATCAGGAAGCGGCTGACGATGTTCCAGACGAAGTCGGGGTGCCGTCGCGGGCTGACGTAGAAGGTGTGCAGGAACTCCCTGAACCGGTAGGGCGCGAAGTGCCCCTTCTCGGCCGGGCGGTCCTTGAGGACGACGACGAGCAGCGCCACGGTGGCGACGCCGATCGCGGACGGGACGGCGAACATCAGCAGGGCGCTGCCGGCCAGGGCGGCGGCGAGCGCGCTTCCGGCCAGGATCGCGACCGACGTCATCAGGCCGAGGATGCCGCTGACCCTGCCGCGCTGCTGGGCCGGGATCTGGTCGGGCAGCAGCGCGGTCAGGGTGGCGAGGGTGGCGTTGACGCCGAGCTGGGCGAGCGCCCACCCGGCGGTCAGGACGCCGATGCTGCTGCCGAGCGCGACGACGAGCAGGCCGGCGAAGCCGACGACCATGCCGCCGAGCAGCCACGGGCGGCGGCGGCCGAAGCGGGAGGTGGTGCGGTCGGAGAGGGCGCCGAAGAACGGGTTGCCGATCAGCGCGAGGACGGCGCCGACGGACAGCACGGTGCCGAGGGCGGCCGCCTTGTCGTCGGGGGCGATCTGCGCGACCCGGATGGACATCGTGACGATGACCGGGGTCAGGATCGTCAGGTACGCGCCGAGCTGCGCGAGCGCCATCGCGACGATGAGTCTGGTCGGCGCGTCGGGAACGGTCGCAGTGGTGGCCGGCGGGCGGGGCTGGACAGTCGTCATCGCACACCTCGGAACGAAAAAGGGGGAAACGAAAGAGCGAAGGGCACCGGGCCGGCTCCGGTGTTGTGTTAACGCCTTGTTCGCTGAACGTATCGAGTTGATTAGCGCCGAACCAGAGCCGAAAAGGCCTGCTCAACGCTGTGATTTGCCGGTGTCTCGCGTTACTGCCGCCCGGTTTGCCCGCTCCTGGGTGTGACCGGTGTCGCAATCCGCCGATAATTAAGTCCAGGTTCGGCAAAACTGGGTTCATGTCGGGCCGCCGGGTGCATCAGGTCCGCCGGGACCTGCTCCTGGCCGCCGTCCGCGAGGCCGGCCGCAGCACCCGCTCCGACCTGGCCCGCCGCACCGGCATGGCCCGGATGACCATTGACGGCCTGGTCGCCGAGCTGCTCACGGCCGGTCTCCTGGCCGAGGACGCCGCGGTCCCGGACGGGGCCCGCGCCGGGCGTCCCGCCCGGTCGATCACTCTCGGTCCGGCTGCGGGTGGGGTGGTGGGCGCGATCGTCACCACCCAGGGGGTACGGGCGGCGAGCGCCGACCTCACCGGACGCATCCTCGCGGAACACCACCTGTCCCGCAACGATCTAGACAGCCTCGCCCTGCTGATCGCCGAGTGCGAGACGACGATCGAGGGCCCGGCCTGGTCGGTCGTGCTCGGCCTCGGCGCCGGCCAGGACCCCGCCCTCGCCGCCGGCCTGCAGCAGCGCCTCGGCCGCCGGGTGATCGTCCGCACCACCGCCGAGCTGAGCCTTCTCGGCGAGGTCGGCTACGGGTGCGCGGCCGGCCACTCCGACGTCTGCTACCTGCGGATCGGCTCGGTGATCACCTGCGGTCTGCTGCTCGGCGGCGTGCTGCACCACGGGGCGCACGGCGCGGCCGGGCAGATCGGGCACGTCCAGATGGACGAGATCGGCCCGCTCTGCCGCTGCGGCAATCGGGGCTGCCTGGACACCATCGCCTCAGTCCCGGCCATCCTCGCCGCCCTCGGTGCCGCACTCGGCGAGCCGGTCAGCGCCGGCCGCGCGGTCGAGTCGTCCCGCACCGACGAGGCCACCGAGCGGATCCTCGCCGACGCCGGCCGGATGATCGGGCGGGTCGTCGCGGGCCTGGCCAACACCGTGAACCCGGCTCTGATCGTGCTGGACGGGCCACTGATCGAGGCGGACGGGCCGATCGTCACCGCGGTCGGCGAGTCGCTGCGGCGCTACGCCCAACCCGAGGTGGCGGCCGGCACCGCGATCCGGGCCGGGACACTCGGCGACCGGGCCGGGCTGCTCGGCGCGCTCTGGGCGGGGCTGCGGGCCACTCCGGCGGCGCGTGGTAGCCGTACCCTCGCCCGGGTCTCACCCACCGTGACCACCGCGGACGCCGAGCCGATCGGGAAAGGTGTCTCGTCGGGGGAGCGGGAGCGGGTCGTGCGCCGAGGCATTCTTGTCGAAGCGATCCGGACGCTCGGTCAGGCCACCCGCAGTGAGCTGGTCAAACGCACCCTTCTGCCGAGGGCCGCGGTGGCCACCCTGCTGGACGGGATGGTTCGGGACGGTGTCGTCGAGCGCTGCCCGGCCGACGGGCCACGCGCCGGACGGCCGTCACCGTGTTTCCGTCTGGTCACGCCGGGTGAGCTGCTGGTCGGCGTGGCGATCGGCGGCGACGGTGTCCGGGTGATCGCCACCGGCGGCACCGGTGAGATCCGGTGGACCGGGTACCGGGACATGCCGCCGTCGATGGACGGCCGGGCGATCATGCGGGACACCGCCGGGTTCGTGCGCGAGCTACTCGACGCGCACGGCGAGCGGCGGGGCCCGGGGATCAGGTTCGCGGTGAGCATGCCGGCCCCGGTGCACCCGGTCACCGGGCATCTGAGCTCGCGCAGTGTGCTGACCATGTTCGCCGGGTTCTCGCCGGCCGAGGAGATCGCCGCGGTCCTCGGCGGTCCGGCCCTGGTCACCAACAACGCCCAGCTCTCGGCGCTGGCGGAGAGCCGCCGAGGGGCCGCCCGGGGCGCCCGGGACGTGCTCTACCTGAGCTGCGACCAGTACACCGGAGCCGGTCTGGTGGCCGGTGGGCGGCCGTATCCCGGTGCGATCGGGTACGCCGGAGAGGTCGGGCACCTCAACGTCCGCGAGGTCGGCCCGCTCTGCCTGTGCGGCAAGCGGGGATGTCTGAGCGCGTTCCTGTCGCCCGGCTACTTCGCGGCGATCTCCGACGGCGGGCCGCCGGACGAGGGTCGGCTGCTGGCCCGGGCCGCCGCCGGGGACCGTCCGGCCCAGCGCGCTCTGCTCGACGCGGGCCGGCTGATCGGGCGTACCGTCGCTCCGCTCGTGTCGGTTTTCGATCCGGCCGTCGTGGTGGTCGGCGGCCGGTTCACCGAGCCCGGCGGTTTTGTCGTCGACGGGGTTCGGGAGGCGCTCCAACGGCACTGCCCTCCGGCCACGGCGGCCGCGCTCAGCGTGGTTCCCGCAGCTCTCGGCCGGGATGTCGAGGCGCTGGGGGCGATCGAGTCGCTGTTGTGAGGTTGCCGTTCCGTCGCGGCGCCGTGACCGCATCGAAACTGTCCGGCTTTAGTGGGCCGCCGTCGGGTGGCTCAGGTACGGCGACTACAGTTCGGGTGCGGCCCGCCCCGGGCCGGCAACGCTGCCGACGAAATCGTCCCTGGGGCCTCGACGGGCTATCCGCATCTCGCTACCCGATCCAGGGGGAAGAAAAATGCGTATCGGCGTGCTCACCGGTGGCGGCGACTGCCCCGGTCTCAACGCGGTCATCCGGGCCGTCGTCCGTAAGGGCGTCACCGCTTACGGCCACGAGTTCGTCGGGTTCCGCGACGGTTGGAAGGGCCCGCTGGAGGGTCTGACGAAGCCGCTGGGTATCGCGGAGGTCCGTGGCATCCTGCCGCGCGGCGGCACCATCCTGGGCTCGTCCCGCACCAACCCGTTCAAGATCGAGAACGGTGTCGAGCGGATCAAGGCGAACCTGGCCGAGCAGGGTGTCGACGCGCTCGTGGCGATCGGCGGCGAGGACACCCTCGGCGTCGCCACCAAGCTCTCCGAGCTGGGCGTCAACGTCGTCGGCGTGCCGAAGACGATCGACAACGACCTGAACGGCACCGACTACACCTTCGGCTTCGACACCGCGGTCAACATCGCGATGGAGGCCATCGACCGGCTGCACACCACCGCCGAGTCGCACCACCGCACCCTCGTCGTCGAGGTCATGGGCCGCCACGCCGGCTGGATCGCGCTGCACGCCGGCCTGGCCGGTGGCGCCAACGTCATCCTGCTGCCCGAGCGCCAGTTCGACGTCGAGCAGGTCGCGACCTACGTGACCAAGCGCTTCCAGGTGGAGTACGCGCCGATCGTCGTCGTCGCCGAGGGCGCCCAGCCGCTCGACGGCCAGATGGTGCTGCACAACCAGGAGCTCGACAGCTTCGGCCACGTCCGCCTCGGCGGCATCGGCCAGTGGCTCGCCGAGCAGCTGGAGGAGAAGACCGGCAAGGAGGCCCGCACGGTCGTCCTCGGTCACATCCAGCGCGGTGGCACCCCGACCGCGTTCGACCGGGTGCTGTCCACCCGCTTCGGTCTCCAGGCGATCGACGCCGTCCACGAGGGCGACTTCGGCAAGATGGTCGCGCTGCAGGGCACCGACGTCGTCCGGATCCCGCTGATCGAGGGCACCGGCGAGCTGAAGACCGTTCCGCTGGAGCGCTACGAAGAGGCCGAGGTCTTCTTCGGCAGCTGATCCACCCGTCGTGATGCCGGGGGCGGTCCGCTCCTGGCATCCGGCTCTTCTTCGGCTGGTTCTCTGTGCTGTCTCCGCGGGCCGGAGACAGCACAGAGAACCAGCCGTTTCTGGTCGTCTCGTAAGGAGCCCGCTTTGCCCAAGCACACCGTCGCGGTCCTCGGGGCCGGCAAGATCGGTGAACTCGTCGTCGCCGGTCTGCTCCGCTCCGGTCGGCCCGCGGAGAACCTGCTGGTCACCGCCCGTCGCCCGGAGCGCGGCGCGGAGCTGACCGAGCGGTACGGCGTGCCCGTCGTCGACAACGCCACCGCCGTCGAGCGGGCCGGAGTGCTGGCGATCGCGGTCAAACCGCAGGACGCCGCGGCGCTCCTCGACGAGATCGGCGGCCGGATCTCCGCCGACACCCTGGTGGTGTCACTCTGTGCCGGGCTGCCCACCGGTTTCTTCGCGTCCCGGCTGGCCGAGGGCACCCCGGTGATCCGGGTGATGACCAACACCCCGGCCACCGTCGACCAGGGGATGACCGCGATCTCGGCCGGCCCGCACGCCACCGACGACCATCTGAGCATCGCCGAGGAGATGTTCAAGCCACTCGGCTCCACGGTCCGGGTGCCCGAGTACCAGCAGGACGCCGTCACGGCGCTGTCCGGATCCGGGCCGGCCTACTTCTACCTGATGGTCGAGGCCCTGATCGACGCGGGCGTCCAGCTGGGGCTGCCGCGCACGGTCGCTCACGAACTGGTGGTGCAGACCGCGGTCGGCTCGGCGATGATGCTCCGTGATTCCGGCGAGCACCCGGTGAAGCTCCGCGAGGCGGTCACCTCCCCGGCCGGGACGACCGCCGCCGCCCTGCGTGAGCTGGAGCGGCACGGCGTACGATCGGCGCTGCTCACCGCGGCCGAAGCGGCGCGCGACCGAGCCCGTCAGATCGCCGAAGCGGCCGGTTGACCGCGTAGGTTGACAGTAGAAACCACCGTGCGTCTGAGTGACTGGGTGATCCGTCATGGCTTCTGAGCAGGCAGTGGAGTTCCGTGAACTCACCAGCATCGACGAGCTCGAGCGACTGGTCGATGTGTTCTGCCAGATCTGGAACGCCGACACCCACCTCGACCTGATCAACCCGTCCACGCTGCGGGCCATGGTGGACGCCAGGTGTTACGTGGTCGGGATGTACCTGGAGGGTGTGATGGTCGGCGGCGCCGTCGCGTTGCGCGGGCCGCACGGTGGTCACCTGCACTCGCACATCGCCGGCGTGCACCCCAAAAGCCAGGGCCTGGGACTCGGCTACCAGCTGAAACGGCACCAGGCCGAGTGGGCGGCGAAGGAGGGCTTCGCCCGGATCCGGTGGACCTACGACCCGCTGGTACGCCGCAACGCGCACTTCAACCTGGCCAAACTGGGCGGCCGAGTGCTGGGTTATGAGAAGAGCTACTACGGCGAGCTCAACGACGGCCTCAACGACAACGACGAGACCGACCGGCTGGTGGTCGACTGGGACGTCCACGCCGTGCCCGGCGCTGTCGGCCCAGCGCCGGTCACCTTTCCGGTGGTCGCCGACAGGTGGGATTTCGCCGAGCGGCCCGCCGCGGTGCTCGACTGCGGTGACGGGCTCCACCGGCTGGTGCCCACCCCGGTGGACATCGAGCGTCTCCGACTGGACGACCCGGCCCGTGCGCATGCCTGGCGGCTCGGCGTCCGTGCCGGTTTCGCCGAGGCCGATGCCGCCGGGTTCGTGGTGACGGGCTTCAACAACGACGGGTGGTACGTGCTGCGGCGCCTGTGAGCGCCAGCACCTCGTCGGCGCACCCCCAGGAGAGGGTCACGCCCGCGCCGCCGTGCCCGTAGTTGTGGATGACGTGTGGATGGCGGCCGTCCGCCTCGACCCGCAATCTCTTACGCGCCGGGCGCAGGCCGACCCGGTGGTCCAGCACCCGCGCCCCGGCCAGCAGCGGCTCGGCTTCCACACAGCGCTGGAGGATCTGCTCGGCCCGCTCGGGATCGGGCTGCCGTGACCAGTCGCCGTCGGTCCGGCTGCCGCCCAGCATCACCCGGTCGCCGTGCGGCAGCACATAGGTGGTCAGCCCGTCGCGGTCGTCGTCGTGCTCCACGAAGAACGTGTCGATCCCCGGGTTGCCGACCACCAGCAGATCACCGCGGATCGGGCGCACCGGATCGCCGGGCACCACGTCACCGGCGTCCACACCGGTGCAGTTGACCACGGTCGTGCCGAGCCGCGGCAGTTGCTCCGGGGTGACCCGGCCGCCGACCTGCACCCGCACCCCGCAGTCGTCGAGCCGGGCGGTCAGATAGGCCAGGTAGACGACCATGTCGATCAGCGGGACCCGATACCACCAGCCGTTGGTGAACCCGGGCGGCAGCGTCGCCGTGCTCGTCACCGGCTGCACATCCTCGGCGCCCGGCCCCGGATGGTCGGCTTTCAGATCACCCCGGCTCGCCACCACGCCCGAGGTCATCCGGACCCCGGTGACGGCCGGTTCGCGGGCCAGGTCACGGAAGATCTCCAGCGAGCGCAGCGACCAGTCCACACCGCGGTCGTGCGCCACGAGGTAACAGCCCCAGATGGCGCCGGCCGCGTAGGACGTGATGCGGGCCGGCGGATCGGCACTGTGCACAGTGACCCGGAAGCCCGCCTCGGCGAGGCGGATCGCACAGGTGAGCCCGGAGACGCCGGCGCCCAGAACGACCACGTCCGCGTTGACGATCATGCATACATTTTAGGCGAACCGGACCACCCCATCGACTCTCGTTAACTTGCCGTGAACACGTATGGTGACAGCTCTGGAGCGTTGCGTTATTTAGAACGGTGCGGTCCAATCGAGCCTTGGAACGATTCGCCGGACAGGAGCGGGCACGGGGTGATGTTGGTTCTGGGTGAGGTGCTCACGTCCCTCCTGCCTACCTCCGCAGCGGTGCCCGCCGATGCCGCGCAGCGCATGCTCGGCCTCACCGCCGGGGCGCCGGTGATCCGCTCCGACCGTCCGATCTCCTACGTCGTCTCGCCCGAGCGACTGGAGGGTGTGGACTGTCAGGTCCCGGCCGCTCTCGACCGTGGCGTGCGGGGGATCGGCACGGTCGCCACCCGGGCCGTGCTCACCGGCGGTCACGCGTTCCAGGCGTCGGCCCGCACGGTGGCCGAGCGGAGCCGGTACTCGCGCCGGGTGCTCTGGTCCCACTACCTGGCCCGCCCGGGCACACTCCAGATCATCGGTAGGTATCAGGAAGAGGCGATGGCCGCGGCCTTCCTGGCCGGCGCCCCGAAGCCGTCCGGGCTCGATCTCACCCCGATCGCCGAGCGCACCGCCATCCGGGCCCGGTCCGGGGTGCAGCTCGCCCGGAAGGTCGCGGTCCCGAGTGACCGGATCACTCTGCGCTGGGCCGCCCTGCTCGGCGCCGGCGAGGAGGAGCTGCACTTCCGCGTCGACTCCCCGCTGCACCGGACCGTGCGAATCGCCACGAGCGCCTGCGACCTCGCCGACGTGGTGACCCTCTGCGAAAGCCTGGCGTTGCACGACTGGCTGCTCACCACACTGGAGGCGATCCTCAGCCGCGCGCCGCTGACCGGGCCGTCGGAGGGTGCCGTGGTGGACCGGATCCAGCCCGCCGTCGACCACCTGCTGCACCTGTGGACGCCCGGTTTTCGTCTGAGCCGGGGCGCCCGGGACCTCTGGGACCGGCTCGACCGGCTCGCCGGCTTCGACCACCAGTGGCACACCTCGGTGAACCGTATCCGTGACCACATGGCCGTCAGTACGCTCCGCGAGCGGGACAGACCAGGGGTGCCCCGATGAGCGGGCTGACCGTGCCGGCCGACGAGTCGGTGCGCCGGCTGTCCAAAGTGATGCGTAAGGTCGTCATCGCCCTGGTCACCGGCGGGGTGGCCTTCGTCCTGACGAACCTGGCCGACAAGGATCCGCTGCTGTCGATAACGCTGTCGGTGCTGGTCGGTGGCTCGGCCCTGGTGGTGCAGTTCCTGGTCTCGTTCGAGGGCCGGCTGCGCGAGGTCCAGCTCAGCCAGGAGGAGCAGTCCCGGCAGATAAAGGCCTGTGTCGACGAACGGTTCCGGGCGATCAGCGAGGCCACCGAGCTGTTCCACCTGATCGAGGAATGCGCCGTGGAGACCGAGTCGCTGGCCCGGCTGGTCCGGCACTCCACGAAGATCACCACGCACCTGCCGGAGCTCGTGCACCGGCTCGCCCAGCGGGAGCTCGACCGGATGTCGGAGTTCCTCAAGGGGCTCGGCGACGGGGTCGAGACGATCTACGAGGGCGAGGACCGGGACTGGCTGCTCAGCCTCACCCACTCGGCGGAGAAGTCGATCGACGCGACCAGCCTGACCACGGTGGACGGTGGTGGCCTGTGGAACACCGACCTGGGCCAGCGCTACCTCGACGCCCAGCGGTACGCGGTGCAGCGCGGCGTGCGGATCCGCCGGATCTTCATCGAGGACCAGCCCGGCCCCGGCAGCGAGAGCGCGCTGGAGAAGATCTGCCGGCGGCACGCCGACATCGGCGTCGAGGTCCGGGTGCTGCACGGCGCCACGGCCGCGGAGCTTCGTCGTACCTCATTGTTCGACTTCATCCTTTTCGACGACGTGATCAGTTACGAGCTGATGGCCCGGCCGGGCAACATCCCGCCGATCGTCGTCAACACCAGACTGCTGCTGCGGACCAACAGCGTTACCGACCACAGTGAACGTTTCCGGGAGCTGTGGGAGGCGGCGCAGCCCCGCTGATCTCAGGGCACCCGGTTGCTGTCGCCGTCGAAGACGTACGAGATCCGTTGCACCAGGCCCTCGGGCAGCACGACGCCCTCCTCCTCGGCCCGGATCCGGACCTGCTGGTGGACCTCCTCGTCGACGGCGACCTGGCCCAGCACCACCCCGACCGCCGCCTCGATGTTCTGGAATTGCCGGGCCAGTACCGACAGCGTCCGGTACGCGCTGAACGGCTGGGCGTCCGGGTTGAGCCGCAGGACCGCCGGCATCGACTCCCACGTGGCCGGCAGCCGCTCGCCGGCCGGCTGCGGGGCCGCCACCGGCCGTCCGTTGTCCCGCAACATGCCGAGCCGCAGCAACTGCCAGACCGCGGCCAGGAACGGGCACGACCACTGCCGGCCCTCCGGCTTCCGCGAGAAGATCTCCACCGCCAGGTAGATCGAGTGCAGGCTCTTGGCGTTCTCCGTCGGGGGCTGCCAGGCCGGGCGACGGGCCATCGCCGGCTGCGCGGAAGAGCCGGGCGGCCGGTCGCCGTTGGTGACCCAGCCGCTCGCCGCCGCCGGTGGCTTGAGACCGTCGGTGCCCGGTGGCGGCTCGTTGACCAGCCGGTCGAGCACGAGCTCGGCGGGCCGGACCGGGCCGGCCTCGGCGCAGCCGGCCTCCCGGGCCACGTAGTCGATGGTGAGCCCGTTGTCGCCGGCCGCCTCGACCAGCCGGCCGATCACCTCGTCGGGAGTGCTGAACGCGCTGAAGTAGTCGTCGATCAGGAAGCACGTGCTGATCCGCGGGCGTCTGCCCGGCCCGGCCAGCGCGGCGGCCCGGTCGCGGGCGGCGGCGACCCACGGCTTGATCTCCCGGAAATGCCGGCGCAGCAGCTCGATGCCGCCCGCGAAGTCCTCCCGGTAGAGGTGCCCCAGCTCGATCGAGACGTGTGACAGGGGCACCCGCTCGATACGTGGCTGGGCCGACCACTCCTGGAACGTCGTGTGCGGCCCGGTCACCGCACCTCCCACGCCTTGTCGTTGTGCAGCAGCCGGGCCAGTTGCTGGAACGCCTCGGCGGTCCGCTCGTTGGCGATACCGATCGTCGTCACGTCATGGGCGGTGATCAGCTGCTCGCGCCACTGCAGGACCGGGTCGAGCGGGACGGTGTGCAGCATCCAGGGCGGTCCGGCGTTCGCACTCTCGGCGATGGCCTGGAGGCGGCTGTCCCACTCGGCGATCCAGACGGACTGCTGCGAGGTCAGGCCGGGCCGAGCCGGGTCGACCAGGGCGGTCCGCACGAAGCGCAACGACGCCAGCAACTCGTCCCGGTTGTAGCCGAGGTCCTCGCCGGCCTCCAGGATGCCGTGCCGGCCGTGCACCAGCGAGGCGGCCGCGATGACGTGCTGCTTGGTCCACCGGTGATAGACCAGCCACCGGGTCCGAACGTCAGGCAGCCGGCGCGCGGCCTCCAGCGCCATCTGCAGGGCGTAGGACCGCCCGGCGCTGAGGTCGACGAAACACATGTGGAACTGACTGACCAGCAACTCCAGTATCTCCGTGCAGCGGCTGACCACGCCGTCGCTGCTCGGGAACTCACCGATGCCGAGGTCGCCGGGGAGCAGGAACAACTTGCCGGCGTGGCGGTCCCGGACCTTGACGCTCTCCCGCTCGGTCTCGGCGAAGACGTCGATCCGGTGTGGCTCGGTCACCTCGCCCAGCAGGTACGAGTGCAGCCCGCCGTGCAGCACGCCGAGCCGGCCCGCGTCGATGTCGAAGACCGAACCGGCGGTCGGCGAGCCGAAGTCGAAGTCGAGATAGCAGACGTCGTAGCCGGCGAGCGCGCTCTGATAGGCCACGTTGCTGGTGGTCACCGACCGCCCGGTGCCGCCCTTGTCCGAGGTCGCGAAGACCAGCATGGTCAGGACTCGCTGTCGAGGTCGCTACGGGCCGCCGCGAACTGGTCCAGCGCCACCAGTACGAAATTGGCGAGGGCATAGGCCGTCCCCGGCTGCTTGTCGAGGACCGAGCGCCCGCGTTCGAGCTTGGCCGCCAGCGCCTGCATCTCCGCCTGCATCGCGTGGCCGCTGTTCGGGGAGCCCTGGAGCAGCTCCTGGTCGTACAGGTGCTCGGCCTCGCTGAGCAGGTCGTTGGCGAGGGCGGCGACCGGCTCGCTGCGCGGCGGCGGTTTGCGGATGACCTCGGCCGCGGTGATCAGGCAGTCGGTGATCCGCTTCGTGTGGTACCACGACGGATCCTCGAACGTGTCCTCGAAGTCCTCGAAGACCCGGCGAGGTTGATCCCAGAGGCCGTGCCGGGTCTTCGTCAGCCGCCGGGCGTCCAGATGGTCCCAGATGTCGTCGGCGAGATCGATCATCTCGTTACGCATCGTCGAGGCGCCGAGCAACTCGGCCAGGCTGATCGTCCGTTTGAGCAGCAACGGCGCGAAGTCCGACATCACCCAGGTGAGCCGGGCCTCGTCGAGATCGCCGCTGCCACCCAGGTTGATCGGGAAGCCGGGGGCGTGCAGCCGGTAACTCTTGTCGCCGGCGTAGACCCGGCTGGTGATCCGGGCCCGGTCGGCCAGGCTCTGCAGCACCCGGCCGACCCGGTTGAGGTCGACGTTGCCGGCCCGTTTACGGACCAGGTCCTGCACCACGATCGAGGAGACGTGCAGGGAGAAGTACTCCGACTCCTTCTCGGTGGTGCGCTGCCAGGGGATGTCCTCGAGTGGCCACCGGAGTCCGCTGCCGGCCGGCACGGCGATGGCCGACCAGTACGACTGGGTCAGGTCCCAGCGCAGCCGGAGGCCCTGAGCGAGTCGTTGCTGCTCCTCGTTGAGCAGGCCGAGCCGCTGGGTGCGCGGAGCGGACAGTGCCTCGATGGCGTCCAGGGCCACGGTCGTGAAGTAGATGTACGGCGCGGGCTCGGCCCGGCCGGACAGCTGCCGGCCGATCTGCTCACTGGTCTCGATCACCGGCGCGTCCCGGACGACGCCCCAACTCCAGCCGCACTCGAACAGGCGATCCGGATGGTCGAGGTCATCGGCCAGGTTGGCGCCGGAGCCGATCGTGATGGTGCGCAGGCTGTTCCGCACGTCCTCCAGAGACTGCTGGATCATCGGGACGATGCGCCGGGTGGAGAGCCCGCGCTGGTTCACCGTCCGGATGAGGGCGCGGCCGTCGCGGGAGTCCACGTCGAAGATGTTGACGGTGAAACTGCGCAGCAGGCCCACCATGGCAGCCGAGAGACGCCTGCTCGCCATCTCCACCAGGCGGTCGATGTCCGCGCGGGAGCTGCGCCGTTTCAGGTTCTTGCGGAACTCCCGGGCGAACCCGATGGTGGCCAGCGACAGCGCCATCGAGATGGCGAACGAGTCGACGACCGGCTGGGCCAGTTGCTCCGGGCTCAGCTCGGCCGGGTCCGCGCCGACCGGGTTTCGGAAGTAGCTCTCCGCGGCGAAGATCGGGGTGTTGTTCTCGTCCGTGTAGGCCGTGAGGTAAGCCTCCACCGCTTCGAGCAGGGCGAGCGGGCCGTCCATCACGCCGCCGAGTGGTTTCAGGACGTCCAGCAGGTCCTCGCTGATCCGGCCGGGCGAGTCCAGACCGAACGTGTCGATCGCGGTGGCCGGCCCGAGGATGCAGAGCAACTGCTCCGCGTCGCTGATCGAGTTGCGGCCGTCGCGACCGCCCCAATGCCACTCGCCGTCACGGTACGAGTGCTCGATCACCGCCCGCCAGATCTCCAGAAGCTGCTGCCGGGGATCAACCTTCATGCGCGGTCACCTGCTACTCCCGTGGCGAAACCCGGCGTCAGTATACAAAGCAGACGCCGGGGGCGATGTAGCGATGACGCTTATTATCCGCGCTTCTCGATGTCAGTAGTAGATCGCGATCCGACTGCCGTTCTCCTCCTCGGGTGGGCTGGGGTGGCTGAGCGCCGCCCCGGTGGCGACCCGGTGGGCGGTCCAGGCGACGGCGGCCGCGTCCAGGATGTCGTCGGGCGGGGCCTGCCCGGCCGGGCCGAGCTTGTCCGGCAGCACGATGCCGTTGCGGGCCAGCAGCTCACGGCGGCGTGCCTGCCCGCTCCAGGTCTTCTTGGCGTGCGGCAACGGCTCGCCGGCCATGGTCCGGAAGGACACCTCCGGATGGGCCTCGAAGAGCAGACCCGGGTGCCGTTCCCAGATCGCGTTCGCCTCCAGCAGCTTGGGCCGCAGCGCCCAGGACTGCCGGCTGAGCCCGGCGCCGGTCAGCTCCCGGCAGAGCCGGTTGGCCGAGGCGAAGTCGGGCTCCTGCCAGACCGCCCGGGGCGGCACCCGGAAGACGCTGCCGCGGCGCGGGCCGAGCTGGTCGGCGGCCAGGGTGTCGGCGGCCCGCCAGCGGTCGGGGAGCATGCCGAGCGGGATGTCCACGCCGATCACCGCGGCGCCGGAGCTGCCGGCGACGATCTCGTAGAGGGTGGCGGCCAGGACGGCGCGCCCGAAGGCCCCGTCGCGCAGTTCGACGCCGACCCATCCGAGCGCGTACGCGTCGACGCCGATCACGTGGATGCTCATCAGTGCGGCAGCAGCTTCTCGATCGTCGCGACGAGCTCCGCGTCGTCCGGCTGGGTGCCCGGTTCGAACCGGGCCGCGACGGTCCCGTCCGGGGCGACCACGAACTTCTCGAAGTTCCACGAGATGTCCGCGCCGTCGCCGACGAGCTCGGTGTAGAGGGGGTGCCGGCCCGGTCCGTTGACCTCCACCTTCTCGGTCACCGGGAAGGTCACGCCGTAGTTGACCCGGCAGAACTCGTCGATCTGCTCGGCGGTGCCGGGCTCCTGACCGCCGAACTGGTCGCAGGGCACGCCGACCAGCACCAGGCCGCGGTCGCGATGGGTCTCCCAGAGGTTCTGTAGCTTCGCGTACTGCGGGGTCAGTCCGCATCGCGAGGCCACGTTGACCACCAGCACGACCTTGCCGCGGTAACGGTCCAATTCGGTCGCGCCACCGGTGAGGGCGCCAATTTTGACGTCGAAGATGGTCATGACGGAAGACTACCGGCCGTGTCCGCCTGATTGCACGCCGTCGTGACGCGTCCGGCTGTGTTAAAGAACCTTAAATGCTGTTCACCTGGCTTGACTGTTGTTAATCGATGTGACTACGGTCTCTTCATCCCTCTCTTTGGAAAGTTTCCTAACTGTTTGAGGAGACATCCCTTGCGTACAACCCCCCGCCGGGCGCTCATCACCGGCGCGATCGTGCTGGCGTCCAGCGTCGCCGTGCCGATGAGCCAGGCGTCCGCCGCTGCCGCCTGTGCCACCCCCTGGTCCGCCACCGCCGTCTACGTGAAGGACAACGTCGCCTCGCAGAACGGCCACAACTACACCGCCAAGTGGTGGACCCAGAACGAGTCGCCCGCCACCAACAGCACCCAGTGGGCGGTCTGGATCGACAACGGCGTCTGCGGTGGCACCACGCCCACCACCCCGCCGACCACCACCCCGCCCACCACCACGCCGCCGACGACCCCGCCGACGACGCCCCCGACCACCCCGCCGACCACGACGCCGCCGAACACCGGCAGCAAGTGGGTCGTCGGCTACTTCGCCGAGTGGGGCGTCTACGGCCGCGGCTACCACGTGAAGAACATCGACACGTCCGGTTCGGCGTCCAAGCTGACCCACATCCTGTACGCGTTCGCCAACACCACCGGCGGTCGCTGCACCATCGGTGACTCGTACGCCGACTACGAGAAGGCGTACACCGCGGCGGAGAGCGTCGACGGCGTCGCGGACACCTGGGACCAGCCGCTGCGTGGCTCGTTCAACCAGCTCCGCAAGCTGAAGAAGAAGTACCCGGGCCTCAAGGTGATCTACTCGGTGGGTGGCTGGACCTGGTCCGGCGGCTTCACCCAGGCGGCCGCCAACCCGACCGCCTTCGCCGACAGCTGCTACAGCCTGGTCGAGGACCCGCGCTGGGCGGACGTCTTCGACGGCATCGACATCGACTGGGAGTACCCGAACGCCTGCGGTCTCTCCTGCGACGCCAGCGGCCCGGCCGCCTACGCCAACGTGATCACCGCGCTGCGTAACAAGTTCGGCTCCAGCAACCTGATCACCTCGGCGATCTCCGCCGACGGCAGCAACGGCGGCAAGCTCGACGTGGCCGACTACGCGGCCGGCATCGCGAAGCTCGACAAGGTCTTCCCGATGACGTACGACTACTTCGGCGCCTTCAACGCGCAGGGCCCGACCGCCCCGCACTCGCCGCTGACCTCGTACACCGGCATCCCGCAGGCCGGCTTCAACTCGGACGCGGCGATCCAGAAGCTCAAGAGCAAGGGCGTCCCGGCCGCGAAGATCCTGCTCGGCATCGGCTTCTACGGCCGTGGCTGGACCGGCGTCACCCAGGCCGCCCCGGGCGGCTCGGCGACCGGTGCCGCACCCGGCACCTACGAGGCGGGCATCGAGGACTACAAGGTCCTCAAGACCAAGTGCCCGGCCACCGGCACCATCGGTGGTACGGCATACGCCTTCTGCGGTGGCAACTGGTGGGGCTACGACACCCCGTCGACGATCGCGGGCAAGCTGACCTACGCCAAGAACCAGGGCCTCGGCGGCGCGTTCTTCTGGGAGCTCTCCGGTGACACCACCAACGGTGAGCTGATCACGGCGATCAAGAGCAACCTGTAGGACCGACCGCGAAAGAGGGGCACCGGCGACAACGCCGGTGCCCCTCTTCCGTACGCTTTCGGCATGCGTCGTGAGTGGCATCAGCTCAGTCATCCCGGGGTCGGTAACCCGGCTCTGCAGACGTCCCGCCCGTCCACGGACTCTGCCGAGGACGAGGCTCTCGGCCTCGACCGGTGGCGCAGCCTCCCGCGCGTCCAGATGCCGCCCTGGCCGGACATGGCCGAGGTCGCCGAGGTCTGCAAGGTCCTCGACAACGTGCCGTCGATCGTCGCGCCCTACGAGGTCGACCAGTTGCGGCACCGGCTCGCCGAGGTGTGCGAGGGCCGTGCCTTCCTGCTCCAGGGCGGTGACTGCGCCGAGACCTTCGCCGACAACACCGAGAGCCACCTGCTGGCCAACGCCCGCACCCTGCTCCAGATGGCGGTCGTGCTCACCTACGGCGCGTCGATGCCGGTGGTCAAGGTGGCCCGGGTCGCCGGGCAGTACACGAAGCCCCGCTCCGCGCCGACCGACTCGCTCGGCCTGCCCGCCTACCGCGGCGACATGATCAACTCGCTGGAGCCGGACGAGGCGGCGCGGATCGCCGATCCACAGCGCATGATCCGGGCGTATGCGAACTCGGCCGCCGCGATGAACATGCTTCGGGCGTATCTTTCGGGTGGTCTCGCCGACCTGCACGGCCTGCACGACTGGAACAAGGACTTCGTCCGCGCCTCCCCGGCCGGCGAGCGCTACGAGGCGATCGCCCGCGAGATCGACCGCGCGCTCGACTTCATCCGCGCCTGCGGCATGACCGACAGCGAGGCACTGCGGACGGTCAGTCTGTACTGCTCGCACGAGGCCCTGGCCCTGGAGTACGACAGGGCGCTCACCCGCGTCTCCGACGGTCGCGCCTACGGCCTGTCCGGCCATTTCCTGTGGATCGGCGAGCGCACCCGGCAGCTCGACCACGCGCACATCGACTTCATCAGTCGGATCGCCAACCCGATCGGCGTCAAGATCGGCCCCGGCACGTCGCCGGAGACCGCGATCGAGCTGTGCGAGAAGCTGAATCCGGAGAACGAGCCGGGCCGACTCACCCTGATCAGCCGGATGGGCAACGGCAAGGTCCGCGACGCGCTGTCCCCGATCGTGGAGAAGGTGCACGCCTCCGGGGCCAAGGTCGTCTGGCAGTGCGACCCGATGCACGGCAACACCCACGAGTCGTCGAACGGCTACAAGACCCGCCACTTCGACCGGGTGGTCGACGAGGTGCTCGGCTACTTCGAGGTGCACCGCGGCCTCGGCACCCACCCGGGCGGCATTCACGTCGAGCTGACCGGCGAGGACGTCACCGAGTGCCTCGGCGGGGCCCAGGGCATCGAGGACCTCGACCTCCCGGATCGGTACGAGACCGCCTGCGACCCGCGCCTCAACACCCAGCAGAGCCTGGAGTTGGCGTTCCTCGTCGCCGAGATGCTCCGTGGCTGACCTGCGTTCGGACACCGTCACCCGCCCCACCAAGGGGATGCGGACGGCGATGGCCCGCGCGGCCGTCGGCGACGACGTCTTCGGCGACGACCCGACCGTGAACGCGCTCGAGGCCCACGTGGCCGAGCTGTTCGGCCACGAGGCGGCGCTGTTCGCCCCATCCGGCACGATGGCCAACCAGATCGCCCTGCAACTCGTCGTCCCGCCCGGCGGCGAGTTGCTGGCCGGCGCCGACGCGCACGTCGTCACCTACGAGGTGGGGGCGGCCGCGCTGCTCGGCGGCATCTCCACCCGGACCTGGCCGTCCTACGGCGCCGCGCTGAACGCCGAGCGGATCACCGAGATGATCCGCCCGGCCGGCTTCCCATCGGTGCCGACCGCGGCGATCGCCGTCGAGCAGACCCACAACCTCGGCGGCGGCGGGGTCATCCCGCTCAGCACCCTTCAGGACCTGCGGGTCGCCGCCGACAAGCACAACATCGCCCTGCACTGTGACGGCGCCCGGATCTGGCACGCCCACATCGCCGACGGGGTGACCCTGGCCGAGTACGGCGCCCTTTTCGACACCCTCTCGGTCTGCCTCTCCAAGGGCCTCGGCGCACCTGTCGGCTCCCTGGTCGTCGGCAGCCGCGAGCGGATCGCCAAGGCTCGAGTGATCCGCAAACGGATGGGTGGCGGCATGCGCCAGGCGGGCATCCTCGCCGCCGCCGGCCGGTACGCCCTCGATCACCACCTGCAGCGGCTCACCGAGGACCACGAGCGGGCCCGCCAGATCGCCGAGGCCCTGGCCCCGTTCGGCGTGGTCGACCCGGAGAAGGTGCGCACCAACCTGGTGCCCCTGGACCTGTCGAAACACGACCTGAGCGCCCCCGCCCTGGCGTCGGCCGCCGCCGAGCGTGGTGTGCTGATCGCCGCGATGCTGCCGCAGGTCGCCCGGCTCGTCACCCATCTCGACCTGGACGAGGCGGGCGTGGATCAGGCCATCGACGTCCTCAGTGACCTGCTGGCCTGAGCGGCCCCCGCAGCCGCGACGAAGCCACGGATGATCGGGTGCGGGTCGGTCCCGTCTCCGGCCAACTCCGGCTGGAAGAGCGTGAGCAGATAGAACGGATGGTCCGTGAGCTCGGCGGCCCGGACCGCCCCGCTCTCGTCGCGGCCGGTGAAACGCATCCCGTGCTCGGTCAGCAGGTCGAGGTGGGCGGCGGCGAGCCCATACGAACAGTGATAGCGCTCGACCGTGCGGGACGCGCCGAGCAGCCGCTCGATCAGTGACCCGGCGGCCACCTCGACCGCCGCCTCGTGCCCGGCCAGGGAACAGGCCAGCTCGACGATCAGCGAGTCGGTGCCCTCCTCCTCGCCCTCCGCATACTCCGAGTGGCTCGCGGCGAGGAAACCGCACTCGTTGCGCGCGAACTCCAGCATGGCGTGCTGGAAGCCGCCGCACGTGCCCAGGAACGGGATGCCGCCGAGACGGGCCACCTGGGCCGCGGTGATGCCGCCCTCGGGGCTTCGGTAGGGACTGCCCGGCACCAGCCAGATCCCGTCGAAGCCGCGCAGGGTCGTCGGGTCCTCGGCATCGGGCGTCGGGACCCAGTAGACGTCGAGGTCCTCCTCGTCGCGGAGGACGTCGAGTAGATCGGGAATCCGGTTATGGGCGCGAACGGCCGGTGACCGATCGCCGACCAGGGCGATTCTCTTCATGGGTCCACTCTCGCCCCGACGCGAGATCAGGTCCAACGATCGTTGCTGCACTCGGCATTAGCATCGCTCATGTGGATCCGCACCTGCTGCGCACGTTCGTGGCCGTCGCCGAGACCGGCTCGTTCTCGGTCGCCGCACAGCGCCTCAGCTACACCCAGTCGGCCGTCTCGCAGCAGATCGCGCTCCTCGAAGCCGACCTGGGCACCCCACTGCTGACCCGCCGGCCGGTCGCTCTCACACCGGCCGGCGAGCGCCTGCAACGGCACGCCACGCTCCTGCTGACCAGGCTGGCCGCGGCCCGCGCGGACGTGACCCGGGCGGTGGCGCCACCCGGCCGCCTGATCATCGGACTGACCCCGCTCGCCTGGTCCCGGCGGATCTCCACGGCGCTGGCCGCGATCCGCGCCGAGTCGGCCCGCCTGGACAGCCGGGTGCTGGTCGGCGACCGGGCCCGGATCGTCGACGCGGCCGCCACCGGGGAGATCGACATCGCCCTGGTGGACGGGTTCACCGCGCCCAACGACCCGCTGCCGCTGCCGCTGGCCGGGGCGATCGGGGTGGCCGAGGACACGGCCGTGGTGGCGGTTCCGCGGGATCATCCGCTGACGGCCCGCCGGACCGTCGAGCTGGCCGACCTCACGGAGGCGTACTGGATAGACGCTCCGGTGGTCTCGCCCCTGACGAACCTGCCGGTGGACGGCCCGCGTGCCGGGTTGCGCTACGAGGGCGCCGACGTCGCGGTGCTGATCGGGCTGGTCGAGGCGGGCCACGGGCTCACCGTCCTGCCCGCGAGTGTGGCCGACGGCGTCCCGCTGCCGCGGATGGTGCACCGGGTGGAGCTGCTGACCACACCCGGCGCGGGCGCACCCGCGGCCCGGCTCAGCGCGCTTCTGACGAACGCAATCCCTTGAGCACCGCGATGTCCGCGGCGTGCCCCTCGTGCTCGACCGTCGGCGTCTCCACGATGATCGGGATGCCCGCGGTCGCCGGGTGGGCGAAGAGCTCGGCGAACGGCTCGGTGCCGATCCGGCCCTTGCCGATCGTCTCGTGGCGGTCCCGCGTCGACCCGCACTCGTCCTTCGAGTCGTTGGCGTGGATCAGCTGGAGACGGCCCGGCCCGGCCGCCTCGACCAGCGCGTCGAGCGTCGCCGTCATACCGCCCGGGGTGGCCAGGTCGTGCCCGGCCGCCCAGGCGTGGCAGGTGTCGAAGCAGACCCCCAGCCACGGATGCCGCTCCACGGCCGCCAGGTAGGCGGTCAGATCCTGCACCTTCGACGCCAGGCTCCGCCCGCCGCCCGCGCTCGGCTCGACCAGCAGCTTCGGTAGGTCCTCGGCGGCCGCCCGGTCGAGCAACGGCAGCAGCTGCTCGTGCAGCTGGTGCATGGCCTTCTCGGCGTGCGCCTCGTCGACCGAGCTGCCCGCGTGGTAGACGACAGCCGTCGCGCCGATCGCCTTACCCCGCAGCAGCGCGTGCTCCAGCGTGGCGATCGAGCGCTCCACCGTCAGCTCGGTCGGTGAGCCGAGGTTGACCAGCAGCGACGCGTGAATGTAGGCGGGCAGCCCGCGCTCGCCGATGCCGTCGCGGAACAGCACGTCCTGCTTCGGGTCGCCGGGCGGCAGCGCCCAGCCACGGGAGTTGGAGACGTACACCTGAAGGGTCTCCGAACCCGCGGCGTCGACGTAGGGGAGGGCCGCCTTGGCCAGCCCTCCCGACGTCTTGGTGTGTGATCCGATCCGGCGCAGGGTCACAGGAAGCACACCAGCTGGACGACGCTCTGCGGCGCGACCGGAGTACCCGGGCCCGGGTTCATCTGCCGGGCCGTCGCGTTCGGGTCGCCGTTCATCTGCACCTGGACATTCTGTGCCTGGAGCGCCGCGGCCGCCTGCTGGCACGGCTGGTTTGTCACGTCCTGCAGCACGATCAGTGCCGGGCCCTTGCTGATCTGAAGGGTGACCTGCGCGTTCTTCTCCACGCCGGTGCCCGCCTTGGGTGACTGGCTGAGCACCTCGTCGGTCGGCTTGTCGCTCTCCACGGACTGCTCGACGACCTGCAGACCCCGCTCGTTCAACTGCCGGCGGGCCTCGTTGATGTTCTGGCCGACCAGGTTCGGGATGGTGATCGGCGCCTTGCCCTTACTCAGCACCACCTCGACGGTCTCGCCCGGTTTGAGCTCGGTGCCCGCCTTCGGGTTGGTGGACAGCACCACACCCTCCGGGGCGGTGTCGCTGTACTGCCCCTTGCCCTGCTTCACCTTCAGCTTGATCGCTTCCAGCTGGGCCTTGGCGAAGGCCAGCTCCTGGCCCTCCAGCTCGGGAACCGGGTGCACCTCGGGGCCGAGCGACAGGATGACGGTGATGCTGTCGCCCTGCACGATCTTGTCCTGTGGGCCCGGATTCTGCTCCAGGACCGAGCCCTTCGCCACCGTCTCGCTGTACTTGCCGTCGCCCAGGATGATCGTGAAACCCTCCTGCTTGGCGTACGCGGTGGCCTGGTCCTGGCTCATGGTCAGCAGCCGTGGCGTCTCGGCGTAGCGCCCGAGCGTCACCCACCAGGTGCTGCCCAGCACGACCAGGGCCATCACGGCGACCAGCGCGGTCATCACGACCCGCCGCCGGTCCTCGAAGAAGCCGGCCAGCCCGCCGGCCGGTGCTGCGGCCCGGCGGTGCGGCCCGGTGTTACGGACGCCACCACCCTGCTCCGGCAGCCGGGCCCAGGACGGGCGGTGGGAGGCCTGGTAGGCGGTGCCGGCCGGAACCGGCGGCACCATCGCGGTGGCGTCGGCCGACGGGATGGCCGGGACGATCCGGGTCGCGTCGGAGGTGCCCGGGGCGCCCGGAACCTGGCGCATCAGCGCGGTGTCGACGTGCTGCACGCCGAGACCGTCGCGGGTGGCCTGCACCTCGGAGAGGAACGCACCGGCGTCGGTCGGGCGCGCGCCGGCGTCGCGTCGGGTGGCCCGGGCGACGAGTCGGTCCAGCACCGCCGGCAGGCCGCGGATGATCGACGAGGGCGCCGGCACGTCGTTGTCGACGTGCTGCCAGGCCACCTCGATCGGTTCCTTACCGTCGTACGGCACCCGGCCGGTCAGCATCTCGAAGAGCACGATGCCCGCCGAATACACATCGGTACGCGCGTCGGCGTGCCCGTTCTGCACGAGCTCCGGAGCGACATAGGCCACCGTGGCCATGAGCTGGCCGGAGTCGTCGACGGTGCTCGCCTCGATGGCCCGGGCCAGACCGAAGTCGGCCACCTTGACCACGGCGTCCACCAGGTCCGACGCGCCGCCACTGGGCGCCTCGGCGACCAGCACGTTCTCCGGCTTGACGTCACGGTGCACCAGGCCCGCGCGGTGTGCGGCGGCGATCGCGGCGAGCATCTGCTCGAGGATCGCGAGGGCCTCCACCGGGTTCAGCCGGGTGCGCTGGCTCAGCAGGTCACGCAGGGTGCGGCCCTGCACGAACTCCATCACCAGATAGGGCAGGCCCTGGTGGCGCCCCTGGTCGTAGACCGCCACGACATTCGGATGCGTCAGGCGGGCGATCGTCTTGGCCTCGTCGGTGAAACGGTCGACGAAGTGGACGTTGGTGGCCTGCGACGGGTGGATGATCTTCAGCGCGACGGTGCGCTCAAGCCGCTCGTCGGTGGCCCGGTAGACGGTCGCCATGCCACCACGGGCGACGCGACCGGTGATCCGGTAGCGCCCGTCAATCGTTGTGCCGATCAACGTATCGGCGACTGTGGTGTCCATCGGCGTGAAGTGTATGTGTCTTTCCAGTGGGGGTGGCCCAGGATGTCACAGCTGAGTCCAAACGGGTACCCAAGCGCCGATGACCTGGGCTGATTGATGTGGAAGCCCTTCACATCAGACGAAATTAGGGATTTATCACCATGGAAGGCGATGGTGATGGCTGTCACTGGGAGCGGTCCAGGCGCTGCCGGCGGGGCTCGGTGTGCCCGGAAAGTCGGGATCCGGGCCGGTCGATCCACTGGGCGAGGCGGAGGTCGACGCGGTGGGGTCCGGGACGGTCGGCGTCGGCACCGGGGGTGTGTCGCAGTCGCACTCCGGTGGTTCCGTGACGGGGGTCGCGGGCCGGGTGTTCTCCCTGGCCGGAGGAGGTGTCACGACGACCCGGGTGGTGGTCGTCAGGACGGCGGCCGGAGTGGGCGAGACGGCGTGCGGGCGCCGCGGGGTGCGGCCCATCCCGGCGTGGCCGCCCGGACGCGGTCCGGGTGCGGCCTCGAAGGTGGGCGGCCTGGGTGGCGGCGGGGCGACCTCCGGCGCGGCCGCCGGGGGGTCGGTCATCCGTCCGGCGAACGCGGTCGTCGCGACGAGGTAGGCGCCGACCGCTCCGCACACCGCCAGCGCACAGAAGACGGCAACCGCGACGAATCGCCGTGGTGGCCGCTCCTCGTCCGCGGCCGGTTCGGCGGGGAGGAAGACGAGTGATCCCGGGAACGTGTTCATCCCGGTCGAGGTGACGTCCGGCTCCGCCGGCCCGCGGCCCGCCGGGCGCCGCCCCAGGTCGTAACGAAGGGACCGCCAGGCCCCGGCCATCTCCGCACGGATGTTGCGCCACAGGCTCATCAACAGTTCTCCGATCTGGTCTGGCACGCTGTACAGGTGACCGAACCCGTAACCTCCGGCCCCGCCGGCTGGATCCCTCTGCCGGATGTGTCCGAAAAGCTCGGTGTGACGATCAGCAAGGTGCACCAGCTGATCCGCGAGGGGTCGCTGCTCGCGGTCCGCCGGGACGGCATCCGGGTGGTGCCCGCCGAGCTGGTGGCGAACGCCACGGTGCTCAAGCACCTGCCCGGTGTCCTGACCCTGCTCCATGACGCCGGGTACAACGACGAAGAGGCCCTCGGGTGGCTCTACGAGCCGGATGAGAGCCTCGGCGGCAACGCGGCGCTGGCACTCGGCGGCGATCGCGCCCGCGAGGCGAAACGGCGCGCCCAGGCACTGGGCTTCTGACCGGCACCTCTATGTGATCTACGCCACCAGGGTGGGGGCGCGTCGACCGGCAGGTGTCAGACCGAGCGGCGGGTCGCCGCGTCGGCCAGCGCCAGCAGCACCTCGCGCGCCTCCTCCTCGATCGGCGCCTCGTCGAGAGCCGTCAGTGCCTCCCGGCTGAGCGCGTCGATCCGTGCCTCGGTGGCGTCCAGCGCCGCGGACGCCCGGATGACCGCCCGGAGCCGCTCCACGCCCGCGTCGTCGAGCGCCGGATCACCCAGCGCCTCGTCCAGCTCGACCCGACCGGCGTCGTCGAGCGCCGCCAGTGCCGACGCCACCAGGTAGGTCCGCTTGCCCTCGCGCAGGTCGTCACCGGCCGGCTTACCGGTCTGCGCCGGATCGCCGAACACCCCGAGCACGTCGTCGCGCATCTGGAACGCCTCACCCAGCGGCAGGCCGAACGCCGAATACGCCGCGAGGACCTCCGGGCCCGCCCCGGCCAGTGCCGCGCCCAGCAGTAGCGGCCGTTCCACCGTGTACTTCGCCGACTTGAACCGGGCCACCTTGCCGGCCCGCTCCAGCGACGTGTCGGCGGTCGCCTGGGTGAGCACGTCCAGGTACTGCCCGACGGTCACCTCGGTCCGCATCAGGTCGAACACCGGCCGCGCCCGGGCCAGCTCGGCCAGGCCCATCCCGGAGGTGTGCAACAGGTCGTCCGACCAGACCAGGGCCAGGTCACCGAGGAGCACCGCCGCCGAGTCGCCGAACCCGGCCGCGTCACTGCGCCAGCCCGCGCGCCGGTGCAGCAGCTCGAACCGCCGATGCACCGACGGCTCCCCACGCCGCGTGTCCGACCGGTCCATCAGGTCGTCGTGGATCAGCGCGCTCGCCTGCACCAGCTCCAGCGCCGACACGGCGGCCACCGCCTCGTCCGAGTCGATGCCGCCGGCACCCCGGAACCCCCAGTAGGCGAACGCGGGCCGCAGCCGCTTGCCGCCGCCCAGCACGAACGCCGACACCGCGTCGGCCACCTCGGCCAGCGCCGGGTCGATCTCCAGCAGATGCGCCCGCTGGGTCGCGAGGAAACCGGCGAGGGCCTTGTCGACAC
This sequence comes from Actinoplanes sichuanensis, assembly GCF_033097365.1. Classification (NCBI taxonomy): domain Bacteria; kingdom Bacillati; phylum Actinomycetota; class Actinomycetes; order Micromonosporales; family Micromonosporaceae; genus Actinoplanes; species Actinoplanes sichuanensis. Next base: position 7,837,120 of record NZ_AP028461.1, on the reverse strand, counting down.
GGGGCCGCAGGCCGGCCCGCTCGAGCGGAGAGTTCGTCACCCTTCCAGACGCTATCTGGTGCCCTCCGCCCCTGTTCAGCGGGTGAGCACCCGACCGGTGTCGCCGGGGCGGCCGGTAGAGTTCCGGTATGGCTCTCGGACTTCCCTCCCGGCTACCCGGTACGCCGTCCGTCGGTGATCTGGTCCGGGGCTCGACGCCGACGTTCTCGTTCGAGTTCTTCCCGCCGAAGACACCTGTCGGCGAGGAGCGGCTCTGGCAGGCGATCCGGGAGCTGGAGTCGCTGCGGCCCAGCTTCGTGTCGATCACCTACGGGTCCGGCGGCACCACCCGGGACACCACGGTCGCCGTCACCGAGCGGGTCGCCACCGAGACCACCCTGCTGCCGATGGCGCACCTCACCGCGGTCGACCACTCGGTCGCCGAGCTGCGCAACGTGATCGGCCGGCTGGCCGGCGCCGGCATCAGCAACATCCTGGCCGTCCGCGGTGACCCGCCCGGCGACCCGACCGGCGAGTGGGTCCGGCATCCGGAGGGCGTGCTCTACGCCGAGGACCTGGTGCGCCTGATCCGCGAGTCGGGTGACTTCAGCGTCGGGGTGGCGGCGTTCCCCTACAAACACCCCCGCTCGGCCGACGTGGAGAGCGACACCCGGGCCTTCGTGCGCAAGTGCCGGGCCGGTGCCGACTTCGCGATCACCCAGATGTTCTTCGACGCCGACGACTATCTGCGGCTGCGCGACCGGGTCGCCGCCGAGGGCTGCGACACGCCGATCCTGCCCGGCCTGATGCCGGTCACCCAGATGGCCACGATCGAGAAGGCCTCGATGCTCTCCGGCGCCCCGTTCCCGGCGGCGCTGCTGCCCCGCTTCGAGCGTCTTGCCGACGATCCGGAGGCGGTCCGGGCGCTGGGCATCGAGATGTGCGCCGAGATGTGCGCCAGGCTGCTGGACGAGGGCGTGCCGGGCATCCACTTCATCACCCTGAACCGCTCCACCGCGACCCGCGAGGTCTGGCAGCTCCTGGCCCCCTCCGAGGTCGCCGCAGCCGCCGCCTGACGTGCCCCGGTCCGTCCCACAGCCACCACCGGATTCCACCGGGCGCTCGGCGGCCTCCTCCCGCCCTTCCGCGGGCGGCGGCGTCCTGAGCTGGGACGACTATGTGACGGCCTGGTCGGGGCTGCACGGCGGGTTCGATCCGCGACGCGCCTCGCCCGTCGTTCGTGGGTGGGTGCTCTGCGCGTACCGGATCGGCTCTCTTCTCGGTCGTCAGCGGATCGCGCCGCTCACGGTGACCCTCGCCGGTCTGCTGCTCTGTCTCGCCGTGCCGGTGGTGATCGGCCTGGCCGGTCCGGCCGGCCTGGCCGTCGGCGCGCTGCTGGTGCTGCTGGCCGCCTTCGCCGACGGGCTGGACGGTGCGGTGGCGGTGGTGTCCGGGCGGGTGACTCGGGCCGGGCACGTGTACGACTCGGTCGCCGACCGTCTCGGGGAGGCCGCCTGGCTGACCGCGTTCTGGCTGGCCGGGGCCCCCGCCTGGCTGGCGGTGGCGGCCGGTGCGGGCAGCTGGCTGCACGAATATCTGCGGGCCCGGGCCACCACGGCCGGGATGACCGAGATCGGCACGGTGACCGTGGGCGAGCGCCCGACCCGCGTCGCGGTGGCTGTGACCGGGCTGCTCCTGGCCCCGATCGCGGCTCTCGTCGCCCCGGCCTGGACGGCTCCGGCGCTGACCGTCGCCGCGGCGATCTGGCTGCTCCTGCAGGTCATCGGCCTGGCTCAGCTGACCGCGGCGGTCCATCGCGCTCTGCGCTGACCCCGTCGCCCGCGCGTTTATTCGGTTGTCGGTGATCGATGTCGGGCCTATTTTTTCTTCAGCGGATCCGGGGCGGGTGGAACGCCTCTGAACTGTGATTTCGCTATCGCGCAAACGATTTTCCGGGGGGTGACGAAATGAGTGCGGTTCTGGTTCTGAACGCTGACTGCGGGCCGCTGCACCGGGTCAGCCTCCGGCACGCGATCCGGATGCTGTTCCGTCAGGTCGCCGTGGTTCACGAGGCACAGCCGGACACGCGGATGGGTGTCTACCCGGTGCCGACCGTGGTACGGCTGGTGTCCTATGTGGTGACTCGGTGGCGTCGCGGCCGCGGTCCGGGCTGGTCGCGGGCCGGTGTGCTGGTGCGGGACGGGCGGAGGTGCGCCTACTGCGGCGACGCCGCGTCGACCATCGACCACGTGCTGCCGCGCTCGCGGGGTGGCCGCAACGAATGGCTGAACACCGTCGCGGCGTGCGGGCGCTGCAACAACCGCAAGGGCGACCGGACCCCGGCCGAGGCCCGGATGCCGCTGCGCATCACGCCGTTCGCGCCGGTCTGGGCCGCGCACCTCTGATCCTTCCGATTATCGACTTTCCTCATTCGGGCGGCCGGCGAGTTTACACGGGGACTCGCCGGCCGCCCCTTTCGTCGGCGAGAATGCGGCGGAGGCCGAGAATGCTGCGGAGGCCGAAGCCGAGAATGCGGCGGCGGCCCAGAATGCGGCGGACGGCGGGGGAGGCGGAACCGATGGCGGAGCTGGACGGGCTGCGGGAGATCCGCGAGCGGCGGGCCCGGCTCGACGCCGAGGAGTTGGAGCTGATCGACCGGGCCCGGCGTTCCGGCGTGACCTGGCCGGCCATCGCCGCCGCGCTCGGTCTGGGTAGCCGGCAGGCCGCCGAGCAGCGCCGGCGCAACCTGGCCAGGGCCGCCGAGCGCGATTCGTCGCCGGGTCGGCAGGAACTCGATCAGGGGTACGGCGACGGCGCCACCCGGCTGCGGAGGCAGGCGGTCGACCTGTACCGGCGAATCGGTGCCGACCGCCGCTGGGACGCCCGTTTCACCCGTGCCGCCCTGGTCCGGGAGACCCTCTCGGCCGCACCCGACGCCCCGGCCGGCGCCCTCTACGACCTGGTGGCCGCGGCTCTCGGCGATCTGGAGGGCCGACTGCTGCCGACACCGCTGAGAGCCTCGGTGGAGTGCCTCCGCGCCGAGTCTCAGAGCCTGAACCGCCGCAGATAGGCGACCACGTCCGCCGCGTCGTGGGTGGCGCAGCCGACGTGGTTGTCCGGCCGGACGAGGAGCAGTGTGGGCCGGTCGACGCCGTAGATCGGCGCCGCCTCGGTGACGTGATGGACCGGAACGGTCAGTTCGGGCAGCGGCGTGGACCAGTCGAAGGCCAGCAGGGTGGCGTGCGGCCCGCGCAGCCGATCGAAGATCCGCCCGTCCCGGAGTGGGGCGTCGGGCGCCCGGTCCCCGGCACGTACCCCGCCGGGCCGCGGCCGGTGCTCCGCGGAGAGGGTGGCGCCCCGATAGTGGAGCGACAACTGCCGCAGTACCGGGTCGTCCCGGCGCATCGCGTCGTCGGCTCCCTCGGCATGCCGCCGGTGCAGGCGGGTGCTGATCCCGAGAACCGACGCGGCGACCGGCAGCCGCTCCTCCTGGTAGGTGTCCAGCACCGCGGAGTCGCCGGTGGCGATCTTCCAGCCCAGGTTGTACGCGTCCTGAACGCCGGTGTTGAGTCCCTGTCCACCGGCCGGTGAGTGCACATGGGCGGCGTCTCCGGCGAGGAACACGTGCCCGTCCCGGAACCGGGAGGCCATTCGCATGTTGGCCCGGAACTCGGACGTCCAGCCCACCTCGGTGACCGTGATCGACGGGTCGACGGCGGCCACGAGCTCCGCCGGTGAGAGGTCCGACGGTGGCGCGGTGAGCTGGAACCAGCCGTCCCCGGGCAGCGGGCACAGCCCGAGCCGGAACGCCCGTCCCTCGCCCGGCCAGACGTGCCAGTGGTCGCGGTCGAGACCGGTGAGCCGGACGTCGGCGATGAACAACCGCTCCTGTTCGTGGGTCTCGCCCTCGAAGCCGATGCCGGCCAGCTTGCGGACGGTGCTGCGGCCGCCGTCCGCGCCGACCAGCCAGCGGGCGTCCACGATTTCGCCGGAGTCCAGGGTGACCCGCACGCCGCCGTCGATCGGGGTGAAGCCGGTGAGTCCGACTCCGAACTCCACCGGGATGCCGTCGGCGAGCAGCTCGGAGGTGCGCCACTGGGGGAGCATCAGCATGTTCGGCCAGGGGACCGAGGGGGTCGGTGCGTGCTGTTCGTCGAGGCGGAACCGGTGGGTGCCGCCGTTCGGCAGGTGGGCCAGCAGCTCCGGATAGTCGCCACCGGCGGCCAGGAACCGCTCGATCAGTCCGAGATCGTCCAGGACCTCGAGGGTGCGCGGTTGCAGGCCCTTGCCGCGCGAGCCGTCGAACGGCTTCGCCGACTTCTCCACGATCCGGTACGGCACGCCGTGCCGGTCGAGCTGGCGGGCCAGGGTGAGCCCGGTCGGCCCGGCCCCGACGATTACAGTGAATTGAGATTCAGTGAACATAGATTCACCGTAAGGGCGCTGGTAGCCTCCGTCAAGTGGTGATGGGCACGCGCGCACAGCAGGCTGCGCAGACCGAGGTCGAGTTGAAGAAGGCCGCGATCCGGGTGTTCGCCCGAGTGGGCTACCTGAACACCAAGATCACCGACATCACGGCCGAGGCCGGGCGGGCCACCGGCTCCTTCTACAAGCACTTCCCGAGCAAGGAGAAGCTGCTGGAGGCGCTGCTGGCCGATCTGCTCGCCGAGGGCGACGCCAGCGCCGGGCTGGCCGGTCACCTGGACGACTTCCGTGACCGGGCGGCGGTTCGCTGGCATGTCGCCGTCTACTGGGACTTCTATCGCGAGCACCGCGCGATCATGTCCGCGCTCCAGCAGGCCTCGACGGTCGACGAGGAATTCGCGCGCCGCAGCCGCGAGATGCTCGAACCCGATCTGCACCACCTGGCCGGCCACCTCGCCGGGCTGAGCCCGCCCGGCGGTCCGCTGGTGGCGGCGGCGTTCTTCACCTCGGCGCTGTCGGCGGCCGTCACCGCGTGGTTCGCCGATCCGAGCCCGGCCGCCGGCGAGGACGAGACGATCGAGGCCCTCACCACGTTCCTGCACCGCGGCGTCGGCGGGTAGGGAGACCACCGCATTCAGCCCGGCGGTCGCGTTTCGGCCGGAAGCGCCGCGGACCGCGCGGGGCCGCCACGGGAGGGGTGGTCCGCGGGTGGGGGCGGCCGACGGCGTACCACCGGAAAAGCGGAAGCCCGGCACATCGTCGTGCCGGGCATCCGAAGAAGCCGGGTACCGGACACGCCGTTGTGCCCGGTACCTGGAGTCGTGCGCGATCAGCGCGTGGTGATCGCCTTGCGGTAGTCGCTGTTCAGGCGGCCGATGAGGCTCAGCGGGATGCCCTTGGGGCAGACCGTGGTGCACTCGCCGGCGTTGGTGCAGCCGCCGAAGCCGGCGTCGTCCTGCGCCTGAAGCATGTCGATGACGCGGCTGTCGCGTTCCGGCTGGCCCTGCGGCATCAGGCCGAGGTGGGCGATCTTCGCGGCGGTGAACAGCATCGACGAGCCGTTCGGGCAGGCCGCCACGCAGGCGCCGCAGCCGATGCAGGTGGCCGCTTCGAAGGCCGCGTCGGCGTCCTTCTTGGGCACCGGGGTGGCGTGGGCGTCGGGTGCGGTGCCGGTCGGCGCGGTGATGTAGCCACCGGCCTGGATGATCTTGTCGAACGCGGACCGGTCGACGACCAGGTCCTTGATCACCGGGAAGGCGGCGGCACGCCACGGCTCGACGTCGATCACGTCGCCGTCGGAGAACTTCCGCATGTGCAGCTGGCAGGTGGTGGTGGCCTTCTCCGGGCCGTGCGCCACACCGTTGATGACCATGCTGCAGGCGCCGCAGATGCCCTCACGGCAGTCGTGGTCGAACGCGATCGGGTCGTCACCGCCGAGGATCAGCGTCTCGTTGAGGACGTCGATCATCTCGAGGAACGACGCGTCGGGGGAGATGCCCTTCACGTCGTAGGTGACCATCTTCCCGGCAGCCGAGGGGCCGGCTTGACGCCACACCCTGACCTTGATGTCCATTACTTGTAGCTCCGCGTGCTCGGGTGGACGTACTCGAAGTTGAGGTCTTCCTTGTGCAGGACCGGCTTGCCGTCCGCGCCGAAGTACTCCCAGGCCGCCGCGTAGCTGAACTGGTCGTCGTGGCGCAGCGCCTCGCCGTCCGGGGTCTGCGACTCGGCCCGGAAGTGGCCGCCGCAGGACTCCCGCCGGTGCAGCGCGTCGATGCACATCAGCTCGCCGAGCTCGATGAAGTCGGCGACCCGGCCGGCCTTCTCCAGGTTCTGGTTGAGCTCCTCGCCCTTACCCGGCACCTTCACCCGGGTCCAGAACTCCTCCTTGAGCGCCCGGATCAGCCCGATGGCCTTGGTCAGGCCCTCCTCGGTCCGCTCCATGCCGCAGTACTCCCACATGATCTGGCCGAGCTCGCGGTGGAACGAGTCCACGGTGCGGTCGCCGTCGATCGACAGGAACTTCTCGATCCGGTCCTCGACCTGCTTGCGGGCCTCGACGACCGCCTCGTCCGACTCGGTGACCTTCTTGAAGGGGCCCGCGGCGAGGTAGTTGCTGATCGTGTTCGGGAGCACGAAGTAGCCGTCGGCCAGGCCCTGCATCAGCGCGGACGCGCCGAGCCGGTTGGCGCCGTGGTCGGAGAAGTTCGCCTCACCCACCACGAACAGGCCGGGCACCGTCGACTGCAGGTCGTAGTCGACCCACAGGCCACCCATCGTGTAGTGCACGGCGGGGTAGATGCGCATCGGCGTCTCGTACGGGTCCTCGCCGGTGATCCGCTCGTACATCTCGAAGAGGTTGCCGTACTTCGCCTCGACCGCCTTACGGCCCAGCCGCTTGATCGCGTCGGCGAAGTCCAGGTACACACCGAGGCCACCCGGGCCGACGCCGCGGCCCTCGTCGCAGACGTTCTTGGCGGCCCGCGACGCGATGTCCCGGGGCACCAGGTTGCCGAACGACGGGTAGATCCGCTCCAGGTAGTAGTCGCGGTCCTCCTCGGCGATCGAGCCCGCGGGCTTCGGGCAGTCGGCGGCCTTCTTCGGCACCCACACCCGGCCGTCGTTACGCAGCGACTCGGACATCAGGGTCAGCTTCGACTGGTGCGAGCCGGACTCCGGGATGCAGGTCGGGTGGATCTGCGTGTAGCAGGGGTTCGCGAACAGCGCGCCCTTGCGGTGCGCCCGCCACGACGCGGTGACGTTGCAGCCCTTGGCGTTCGTCGACAGGAAGAAGACGTTGCCGTAACCACCGGAGGCCAGCACCACGGCGTCGGCGAACTCGGTGGTGATCTCGCCGGTGACCATGTCGCGGACCACGATGCCGCGGGCCTTGCCGTCCACGATGATCAGCTCCAGCATCTCGTGCCGGGCGTTCATCTCGACGTTGCCGAGGCCGATCTGGCGCTCCAGGGCCTGGTATGCGCCGAGCAGCAACTGCTGGCCCGTCTGGCCCCGGGCGTAGAAGGTCCGGGACACCTGGGTGCCACCGAACGAGCGGTTGTCGAGCAGGCCGCCGTACTCGCGGGCGAACGGGACGCCCTGGGCCACGCACTGGTCGATGATGTTCACCGACACCTGGGCCAGGCGATACACGTTCGACTCGCGGGCGCGGAAGTCGCCGCCCTTGACCGTGTCGTAGAAGAGCCGGTAGACGGAGTCGCCGTCGTTGCGGTAGTTCTTCGCGGCGTTGATGCCACCCTGCGCGGCGATCGAGTGCGCGCGGCGGGGGCTGTCCTGGTAGCAGTAGGACTTGACCCGGTACCCGGCCTCGGCCAGCGTCGCCGCGGCCGAGCCGCCGGCCAGGCCGGTGCCGACCACGATGACCGTCAGCTTCCGGCGGTTCGCCGGGTTGACCAGCTTGGCGGAGAACTTGCGCCGCTCCCAGCGGGTCTCGACCGGCCCGTCCGGGGCGGCCTTGTCGAAGACGGGTTCGCCCTCGGCCCAGAAGTCGTTAGCAGTCATGATCAACCCACCAATCCGGTCAGGACCGCGATCGGCACCGAGAGGTACATCGCGACCAGGATCACCGAGAGCGTCAGGGCGATCGCCTTGGCCCGGCGCTCACCCTTGATCGTCTGCTGCCCCATCGTGCGGGCCGCGCTCCAGATGCCGTGCCGCAGGTGGAAACCGACGGCCACGACCGCGAGGACGTAGAAGAGGGTCACGTACCAGCGATCGGGGGCGAAGCCCTCGACCACCCGCTCGGACGGGGCGGAGTCGCCACCGGCCGGGTTCACCTTGCCCAGGGTCAGGTCGAGGATGTGCCAGATCACGAACAGCACGATGATCACGCCGCCCCAGCGCATGGTGCGTGCGGCGTAGCTGCCCTGCACCTTCGGCCGGTGGGCGTACTTGACCGGCCGGGCCTTCTTGGCGCGGATGGTCAGCGCGGCCGCCGCCCAGATGTGCAGGCCGATCGCGACCAGCAGACCGACGCGCTGGATCCAGAGGAACCAGGCGTGCGGCAGCAGGGGGGTGCCGAGCTCCCGCAGCCACTCCGCGTAGTGATTGAAGTCCGACTCGCCCACGAAGATCTTGAGGTTGCCGGCCGCGTGCGCGAAGAGGAAGAAGACCAGCAGCGCACCGCTGGCCGCCATGATCAATTTGAGTACGACCGACGAGGGCCGGACCGACTTCGGCGGCGTGGGGCGTGCCGTCGCACCCGCAGCCTTGGTCGTCTTGGGAATAGGAGTGTCTACCGCCACAACTTGGACGGTAGAAAGTCCCGATCGATTCGTCTAATGCATGCAGGTGCTGCTCTCCATAGCCGTAAGCTATTAAGGTGCAGCTGCAACAACTCAGGTACTTCGTAGCGGTGGCAGAGACGCGACATTTCACCCAAGCGGCGGATGAATTGGGCGTCTCCCAACCCACGCTGAGTAAGCAGATTCACACCCTTGAGATGTCACTCGGCGCGCCACTCTTCGAGCGCATCCGTGGGGGCGTGACCCTCACGGTAGCCGGAGAAACCCTGCTCCCGCTGGCACAGCGGATGATCGCCGACGCGGATGCGGCACGGGACGCGGTCGCCGACATCGTGGGGCTCCGACGGGGCGAGATCCGCCTCGGCGCCACCCCCAGTCTCTGCTCCTCACTGGTCCCGGCGGTGCTCCGGGCGTACCGGGCCGACCACCCCGGCATCCGGCTGCACGTGACCGAGGGCAGCTCGCAGGACATGATCGCCGACCTGCTCGCACACACCCTCGACCTGGCCCTGATCGTGCAGCCCGAGCACGGCGTCGACTCGGCTCTGGAGACCGCCGAGCTGCTCCGGGAGAGCCTCGTGGTCGCCTCGGTCGCGAGTGGCCCACCGCCCACCGTGGCCCGCCAGCTCGACCTGATCGAGCTGCGGCACACCCCGATGGTGATGTTCCGCGACGGCTACGACATCCGCGACGTCACCCTGCAGGCCTGTGAGCGGGCCGGTTTCACCCCCAAGTTCGCCGTCGAGGGCGGCGAGATGGACGCGGTGCTCGCCTTCGTCGAGGCGGGTCTCGGTGTCGCGCTGGTGCCGAGCATGGTGCTGGCCAACCGTCCACTGTTGCGGGCCACCCCGCTCGCCCCGCCGGGCATGCGCCGCACCATCGCCCTGGCCCAGCGTCGCGGAGCGATCATGTCGCATGCCGCCGCCGCGCTCCGCGAGGTCGTCATCGAGCACTGCGCGGCCACCGTCCACATCGGGTAGTCAAGCGGGTGCGCCGCGTTTAGGCTGCTGGTGTGTGGCATGGCGAGTACCGGGATCCCCGACTGGTCGAGGTCTACGACGCCGAACACCCCTGGGGCTGGGAGGACGACTTCTTCATGCGGGTCCTCGCCGACCGCATGACGCCCCGGGTCCTCGATCTCGGCTGCGGCACCGGCCGCCTGGCGATCGCGATGGCCGAGGCCGGGCACGAGGTGACCGCGGTCGACCCGGCCCGGGCCAGCCTCGACGCCGCCCGCCGCCGGCCCGGCGCGGCCCGGGTCCGCTGGATCGAGGGCTCCTTCGAGACGCTGCCGCCGCGCTCGTTCGACGCCGCCTTCCTGACCGGTCACGTCACCGAGCTGCTGGTGACCGACGAGGAGTGGTCCGGCGCCCTGCACGCTCTGCGCGACTCCCTGACCGTCGACGGGCGACTGATCCTGGACGGCCGCGACCCGGCCGCCCGTCCGTGGCGGGGATGGGACCGGGCCGGCACCGAGCGGCCCATCGTGCTCTCCGACGGCTCGTCGGTGATCGCGTGGACGGAGAGTGTCCCGGCCGCCGACGAGCGCACCGTGTCCGTGGTCCATCACTATCTGTTCCCGGACGGATTGGAGCTGACCAGCACCGCGGTCCACCGATTCCGCGACGAAACCACGCTGCGTGACTCGCTGCGTGCTGCCGGCTTCCGGGTCGACCAGCTCTACGGTGGATGGAGCCGGGAGCCCGTCGGCCTCAGCGAGGACGGCGAACTGATAGTGATCGCGATCGCTGAGCCTCGGATATTGCCCTGATGTGCCGCGTTACTTACTGAACCATTGCAGGACATGAATACCGGACTACTATCCGGCAGGCATCGGTACCGACCTCAACGACGGGGCTAGGTGGCATGTCCGACAACGAGTGGCCAAGGCAGTTACCCCCGCCGGACCACGGCGACTGGAGCGAGGCGCCGCACAGCCGCGGCCGTCTCCTGCTCGCCGCCGTCCTGGTGATCACGGTCCTGCTGGTCGCCGGTGGCGTCGCCTGGCGGCTGATGAGCAACGGGACGTCCACACCCGCCGCGCAGTCCAGCGCCGCGCCGGTCCCGTCGGTCTCCTCGCCCACCGTCACCCCCTGCCCGGACCCCGAGCTCACCGTGGCCGCCGCGCCGGAGATCGCGCCGGTGATCGAGAAGGTCGCGGCCGACCTCAAACCGGCCGGGCAGCGCTGCGCGCCGATCGTGGTCCGCGCCGAGGAACCGGGTGTCACCGTCGACGCCAAGGACCAGCCCGACGTCTGGGTGCCGTCGTCGAGCGTCTGGCTGCGGATCGCCGCCGACCGCAACCGCAACTTCCAGACCTCCGGTGCCACCCTCGCCTGGTCGCCGATCGTGCTGGCCGCCCCGCCCGCGCTCGCCGACCAGTACGCCCAGGACAGCAAGACCGCCTGGACCACGCTGATCAAGGCGGTCACCGAGGAGCGGGTGCCGGTCGTCACCATGCCCGACCCGCTGCTCACCACGACCGGCCTGCTCAGCGTCCACGGCGTGCACGCCGCCACCGCACTGACCACGAAGGACCCCGGCATCGCCCAGCTGCGCGCCCTCACCCTGCGCAGCCGGCTCACCAAGGCGAACGCCGACCCCACCGCCCTGATCACCCAGATGGCCCGGGAGGAGGACGCCGGTTCGGCCGCGTTCGGCGTCGGTGTCTTCCCGGTGGTCGAGCAGCAGGTCGCCGCCTACCAGAAGGCCGGGCACAAGGTCGGGCTGACACCCGCGGTGCCGGTCGACGGGCAGGTCGAGGCCGACTACCCGTTCGCGGTCCGCAAGGGTGTCAAGACCCGCCTGGTCGAGCAGCTGCGCGCGGCGATCAGCAAGCCGGACCTGGCCGAGGCCGGGTTCCGCACCGAGCCCACGGCCGGTACCGCCCGCCTGCCCGAGACGGCGGCGGCGATGCTCACTCCGGCCAAGCAGTGGGCCGGGTTCCAGACCGTGGCGTTCCAGGTGCTGCTGCTGATCGACAACTCCGGCTCGATGAACGAGAAGATCGGCGCCGGGCCGGAGACCAAGGCGTCGCTGTTACGCCAGTCCGGGATCAGTGCGGCTGAACTGTTCAACGAACAGACCACGATCGGTATGTGGTATTTCGGTGCGGCCGGTGCGGCCGACGCCGCGCACACCGAGGTGGTCCCGTTCGGACCGATCACCGCGGCCGTCGACGGTAAACCCCGACGGCAGGCGCTCGGCGAGGCGATCGGCTCGTACCGGCCGCAGGCGGGCGCCGGCACACCGCTCTACCAGAGCGTTCTCGACGGCGTCGAAGCCATGCGCGCGCAGGCGCAGCCCGGCCGTCCGTCGGTGGTCGTGGTGCTCACCGACGGCGACGACGGCGGCACCCGGTTCGCGATGACCCAGCAGGAGTTCCTGAAGCGGCTCAACGCCGGCCGCGACCCGGCCCGGCCGGTGCAGATCTTCGCGGTCGGGTACGGGCCGGGCGCCGACCTGAAGTCACTGGGGGAGATGGCGAAGGCGACCGGCGGCCAGGCGATCGGGGCCCGCAACCCGGCCGACCTCGCCTCCGCGATGGCCAAGGCGTTCCTGGCCACCCGGTCCTCGTAGAAAGCGCCACCCGGTCCTCGTGGAAAGCGCCACCCGGTCCTCGTGGAAAGCGCCACCCGGTCCTCGTGGAAAGCGCCACCCGGTCCTCGTGGAAAGCGCCACCTGGTAGGCGGACCAGACGGTCAGGCCGGGCCGATCATGTCGGCCACGATCCGGGCCGAGAGGGTGACCATCGGTAGCCCTCCGCCCGGATGCACCGACCCGCCGACCAGGAACAATCCGTCCACCGGGCCACGGTTGCCGGGGCGCAGCAGGCCGCCCGCGGTGCCGTAGATCGCCCCGCCCGGCGCGCCCGCCGCCTCGGCCAGATCCGCCGGGGTACGGGTCTCCACGAACTCCAGCCGATCCCGGACGTCCAGGCCGCGCTGGGCCAGCACGTTCAGGACGTGATCGGCGTACGCGTCCGCCAGCCCCGGCCGCCGCCAGTCCACAGCGGACGCGTCGGTCCCGTGCCGGGGCGTGTTGACCAGCACGAACCACGCCTCCCGCCCGGCCGGCCGCACCGCCGGATCCACGGCCCGGGTGACGAACACCGCCGGATCGTCGACCGGCCGGGCCCGCCGCCCCGGCCCCGGGAAGATCGCGTCGAACTCCGCGTCGTAACGGCGCGGGAAGAAGACCGTGTGGTGGGCCAGTTCCGGGGTGTCCCCGCGCACTCCCAGCAGCAGCACGAACCCGCCCAGGCTGCGGTCCGCGAGCCCGGTCAGCCGGGCCGGGGCCGGCAGCAGATCCCGGTACAGGGAGATCGCGTCCACATTCGACACCACCACGTCGGCGCGCACGAACCGGCCGGATCGCAGGGTCACCCCGCGTACCGCGGCGTCGGCCTCGATCGTGGCCACCTCGGAACCGAACTCCAGGCGTACCCCCAGATCGGCACACCGCGCGCGCAGCGCCGCGGCCAGCGTGCCCAACCCGCCCGGCAGATACCAGCCACCGTGCGTCAGTTCGGCGTAGGGGATCGCGGCGAGCGCCGCGGGCGCCCGCCGCGGATCGGTCCCGGTGTACGTCGCGTACCGATCCAGCAGCATCCGCAGCCGCCGATCCCGCAGATAGCGCCGCCCCAGACCGCGCAACGACCGGCCCGGCGCGATCGCCGCGAGATCACCGACCCGCCAGGAGAGCCGCGCCAGCGACGCCGCCGACACCGGCTGTTGCAGCACCGACTCCCACGAGGCCCGCCAGATCCGGGCCGCCCGCCGCCAGAACCGGTCCCAGTCCCGCGCCGCGTCGGCACCGAGGGCCGCCGTGATCCGCTCCAGGAACACCTCGTGATCGGGGGACGAGTCGAGCACCACCCGGTCCGGGAAGACGTGCCGCACCACCGGGTCCAGCGGCTCCGGCCGCAACCCCAGCCCCAGATCGTCGAAGACCTGCGGCAACGTGAGCAGGCTCGGGCCGGTGTCGAAGCGGTAGCCGTCCCGCTCGTACACGGCCAGCTTCCCGCCCGCCTCGGCGGCCCGCTCGTGCACGGTCACCCGATGCCCGGCCGTCGCCAGCCGCACCGCGGCGGCGAGGCCGCCGACTCCGGCTCCCACCACGACGACGTCACTCACGGTTACCCCTTTTTCGTTGGTACGGCTACCGTCCGGCCACGCCAGGAGAGGCGGCCGGTTCGTCGCATGTGGAACGAGCGGGCCACCAGCCAGGCGAACAGGACCACCGAGAGCGGGTGGGCGAACGCGTCGAGCAGGCGGCCCCCGGTGGCGGCGGCGCTGATCAGGCGGCCGGTGACGCCGAGCGCGTATGCGAACGCGACGGCCGGCCCGGCAACGGGTAGGAACAGCGGCGGTACGGCGTACAGGAAAAGAAGAAGGACCACGACGGCGGCCGCACCGGACGCCGACCCGAAAGACGCCCACAGCGATTTGCCGTAGCCGTTCGCCAACTCGGACCAGGACGAATACATGTGGCAGGTGGCCAGGCGGGAGCCGTCGGCGAGGGCGATCCGCCCGCCGGAGCGCTTCACCGCGCGGGCCAGGCCGATGTCCTCCAGGATGTCGTCGCGGACGGCGGCGTGGCCGCCGGCCTCGCGGTAACCGGCCCGGTCGGCGACCAGCCATTGGCCGCCGGCGGCGGCGAGCGACGGGCGCGGCGAGCGTTCCATCAGACGCAACGGCAGGAAGGTGAGCCAGGACCATTGCAGGATCGGCTGGACCAGCCGTCCGGCACCGACGATCCGGGGGTACGGCGAGAGCAGCGTCACCCCGGTCTCCCGGAGTAGGCCGACCGCCCCGGCGATCGCGTCGGGCGCCAGGACCACGTCGGCGTCCACGAAGACCAGCACGTCCGCATCGGCGGCGTCGTCGGCCAGCTGCCGGCAGGCGTTCGGTTTGCCCAGCCAGCCATCCGGCAGCGGCCCACCGGTGAGCAGCCGCACCCGGTCACCGGCGACTGCCCGGACCACGTCGGCCGTCCCGTCGGTGGACCCGTCGTCGAGGACGTGGATGTCGAGGTTCGGCACACCACGTTGGGTGAGCAGCGACTCCAGGCAGGGCCTGACCCGATCGGCCTCGTCGCGCAGCGGCAACAGGACGGCCACCCGCTCGATCGTCGTGGCGTCGCGGCGAGGCCGGCGCAGCAACAGCGCGTTCACCGCCGTGTGCACGGTGATCAGCAGCAACGGCACGAGCAGGAGCCAGGCCACGGTCATGCCCGGATCCGCGGTATCAGCGGCAGGACGGCGGCGCCCATCAGGACACCACCCCAGACTGCCGAGGCGGACAGGTCCAGGAAGACGGCGTGGGCGAGGACCGAGGAGAAGTACGTCCACAGCCACAGCACCAGCATCGGCATGTCTCCGGGCGACGGCGACGACACCGTGCGCGCCGCTGCCGACAGCAGCGTCATCAGCAGGATCGCGAACCCGAGCCAGCCCAGATAGTTGCCGACCGGGATCCCCGGCACCCCGGGTAGCGCCGGAACCGGATCGTGCCAGCGCCAGTACCCCTCGGCCACCATCTGCGGATCGAGGAAGAGGTCCCACGCCGCCAACCCGCAGGCGGCCACCGCGATCCGGGCCACCCGACCCCGGGCCACCCGCAGCGCGGCGAGCCACGCCGGCCACGCCATCCACGTCCAGGCCAACGGGATGATCAGCGGCACACCGAGCAGTTTCGGTCCGAGCTGACCGGAGTAGTCGTACGTCCCGAACGGGAAGCCGGTGGCCACCCCGATCGCCTCGACCGCGAACCCGCCGAGCATCGCCGTCCCGACCAGCGCCAGTGCCGCCCGGCCGCCACGGAACAGCCACGCGTGCGACACCGACAGCACCACACCGATCAGCACCGTCGCCACGGTCAGTCCGGCCCGAGTCCCGCCGTGGGTCAGCGGATAACAGATCTGGGCCAGGACCAGGCCGCTCAGCAGAGCCCAGGGAACCGCACGCAATGTGGTCAGCCGCCGACCATTCCCTCAACCGGAAGTTCCCGGCCGAGGATCGCGAACGCCCGCTCGTCACCCGGGAACAGGAAGTCCCGCAGCACGTCGGAGAACCCGAACCGCCGGTACAGCCGCCACGCCCGGGACGCCTGCTCGTCGGCCTCCGGAGTGGACAGCAGCACCCGCTTGCCCTCGGCCATCGCCAGCAGCGCCCGCAACTGCCGGGCACCCACCCCGTGACCCTGCGCCACCGGGCGCACGTGCAGCTCGACGACCTCGAAGCAGTCCGACAGCCAGTACCTGCGGGACGGCTCGTCCAGCGACGCCCGCACCTGGTCGTGCCACCACTGGCCGGCGGCGGACGTGTAGCCGTACCCGAAACCGGCGAGCCGCCCCTCCGCGGTCAGCGTCGCCACCGCCCGGAACCCCGGCCGGCGCACGTGCGAGCCGATGTAGCCGCGGCGGGTCTGCAGCAGCTCCTTGCGGTAGCCCATCGCCTCGCCGTAGACGGCCACCACGTCATCGAGCCGGCGCAGCAGGTCATCCGGCTGCCAAGCTACGAGCCTCATCGCTCTGTCAGCTCCTCGTCGATCCAGCCCAGCACCGTGCGGTCGCCGGTTAGGTCACGCACCGCGAAACGGGCGAAAAGCTCCTCCGCGTACCAGCCGTCGGCGGGGGTACGGGCGATCACCGCGCGGTGCTCCGGCTGACGGTACGCGAACGCGGTGAGATCCGCCGTGCTGCGCCACACGCTGACCGTGCCCTGCCAGCCGATCGGCGCCTCACCCACCCCGAACCGGGCCAGCAGACCCGGTGCGTCCGCCACCTCCCGCGCCACCGCCGGGATCGCCCGCCAGAACCGCAGCGCCCGGGTCGGCCGCAGCCGGGCCCGGGTCAGCGCCACCACCGGACCGTCCGGTTTACGACCGGTCGGGCGGAACGGGCTGCGGCCCGACCACTCGCCCCGGCTGACCAGCGGTTCCAGGTCGATCCGGGCATGCCTATCGGCTATCGCGTCCCACTTCGGGAAACGCACCGGGATGTCACTCACGGTTATCGCTGCCCAGCGGGTCCAATCCGTGTCGCCCGGGCCGAAGGTGGCGCCGGTGCCCGTACCCAGGAATTTGCCGAATTTGACGTTTTCAAGGTCTTTTCCGGCGAAAGCCATGCGTAACATGGCGGCGCCGATCGCACGGCGCGGGACCCGCCAGACATGCAGGCTGACGTGGTCCTCGTCGATCACGCGACCTCGGCGGGAGTTCCGGCGGTGACGCGGACCAGCTCCGCAAAGGTGGTGGCGAAGACCGAGTGGGGTACGCCGCCCGCCGCCCACACCACCGGGAACCGTTCCAACTCGACGTCCACCAGCGTGCGCACCGGCTTCGGATGACCCACCGGGGCGACACCACCGATCGCCTGCCCGGTGTGCTGCCGGACGAACTCCGGTGTCGCCCGGCGCAGCTTCCCGATGTTGAGGTCGGCGGCCACCTTCGCGGTGTCCACCCGGTGCGCCCCGGACGTCAGGACCAGCAGCGGCTCACCGTCGGCGTCGAAGATCAGCGAGTTGGCGATCTGGCCGACCTCGATCTCCAGGGCGGCGGCCGCCAGCGCGGCGGTGTGCACCGCCTCGTCCAGGATGACGATCTCGGTGTCGGCCGCACCGGCCGCCGTCAGGGCATCGCGTACCGCGATCACATTCGGATGGTTGTGCATTCTTACTTGTTTACCGCCTCGGCGCTGGCCTCCCACAACCGGCCGGCCAACTCGGGGTCACGGGCCCATGCCGCCGGGGTGGTCAGCGTGTGCCCCACGTAGTAGCCGCCGTTCACCAGCTCCGCCTCCGGTGCCGTGGCCAGCCACACCAGCAGCTCACCGGCCTTCTCCGGGGTGACCAGGAACGGCGCGTACTTGTAGAACAGGCGGACGGTCCGGCCGGCGCCGAAATTCGTCCGCACCACACCCGGGTGGAACGACACGCTGAACACATCCGGCCAGCGGCGCGCCGCCTCCGCCGCGAACAGGATGTTCGCCGACTTGCCCGCGCCATACGCCTGCCAGCGGTTGTAAGCCGCCGGATCACCCTCCGGGCGCCCCGGATCGGGGCGGCCCCGCATGTGCGCGCGGGACGCCGTGTTCACCACCCGGGCGCCGCGCAGCCGCTCCCGCAACAGATTCGTCAGTAGGAACGGGGCCAGATGGTTGCCCTGGAACGTCGCCTCGAACTCGTCCGCGGTCCGCCGGAAATCGTCGACCATGCCGCCGGCGTTGTTCGCCAGCACGTCGATCCTCGGGAAACCGGCCAGCAACTCGCTCGCGAGCGCGCGGACCTCGTCGAGGCTCTCGAAGTCGGCGCGGAAATGTGCCACCGGATCGACCTGGGCCACCGCGTCGGCGAGACGTCGCGGGTCACGGCCCACCAGGACCACCTCGTCGCCGCGTGCGGCGAACTGCTTCGCGGCGGCCAGCCCCACACCGGAGCTGCCGCCGGTGACCACGATCGTCGCCATCCCGCCATCGTATTCACGATCGTGCGGATCCGCGCCCGGTCGTGGGTACCGTTGTCGGCGTGTGGATCATGGCGGTGGGCGGCGCGACGGGTGGTCTGGTGGCTGCTGCCGACCTGCGCGGCTCTCGGCCCTTGGCTCCCTTCTCGTTCTCGTCTTCTTTCTCGGTGTTGCCCTTTGCGCCCTCTTTGCGGTCGGCCGTTCTGCCGCTTCTGCCGTCCTCCTCGCTTTCCTTCGCCGCTTCTCCGGCTTCTTCCTTGATCGACTTCCGTTCGGCCGAGTTCCAGGTGGGGGCGCATCCGGGTGATCATGGGTCGGGTGGGCACGGTGCGGTGTGGAGTGTCTGCCTGGCGGTACTCACCGGGCCGACGGTGGCGGTGTTGCTGCTGTTCTGGCTGCTGCGCCGGCTGGCCGGCGGCTTGGTGGACGTGCGTTCGTTCTCCATCGGCCGGGTGAACCCGCGGGGTCCGCCCCGGCGTGGCGCCGGTCTTCAGTCGGCGGCGATATCGGTGCTCCGCATATAGCGGGGATTTGTCGCCCGCTTCTGTTCTCACCGTTTCGAAAGGCCTTCCATGATCCGTACGATGCTGCGCCGCGCCCTCCCGGTCGGCGCTCTGGTCCTCACCCTCGCCGTAGCCGCCTGTAGTGGTGGCGGGCATTCCTCCGGTCACCCCGGGGGCGGGTCCACCGCGTCCGGTCATGCCGACGCGGGGTCTACCGCGTCCGGTCATGCCGACGCGGGGTCTACCGCGTCCGGTCATGCCGGGGGTGGGTCCACCGCGTCGCCTTCTCCGGGGGCCGTGTTCAACGACGCCGATGCGGCGTTCGCCGAACACATGAGCGTCCACCATCAGCAGGCCGTGGTGATGTCGGCCCTCGCCACCGAACGAGCCTCCGACCCCCGGGTGAAGAAACTCGCCGCCGAGATCGAAGCCGCCCAGGCCCCGGAGATCGCCACCATGGCCGCCTGGCTCTCCGACTGGGGACGCGAGCCCGCGGCAACCGGCGACGGCCACGGCAACGTCACGGGCCACGAGTCGATGCCGGGCATGATGTCCGCCGCCGACATGGCAAAGCTGGTCGAGTCCACCGGCGAGGCCTTCGACAACCGGTTCCTGACCATGATGATCGCCCATCACGAGGGTGCCGTGACGATGGCCCGGGATCAGATCGCCAACGGCGCCAACCCGGAGGCCAAAGCCCTGGCTGCAAAGATCGTCACCGATCAGCAGGCGGAGATCGCCACCATGAAGGCGATGCTCTGACCGGTCTCCGGGACCAGACCTTCCGTCAGCGGCACATCAGGCGAGTCATAGGTTGATCGGCCGCCGGCGATCTTCCGGCTGTCTGGCGGGTGCTTCATCGGACGGTCGGGAGTCGGCGGGCCGGTGGTTCCGGCACGGGGGCGCTGGCTGTTTTGGCTCGGTTCGAGGTCTGATTCCGCCGGGGCGCGCTGCTGCCTCGGGTGTTCTGGGTGGCTTTGGCCGTACACCCTGGTCAATGGTTGTGGTGTTGATGAACGACCGCGTGGCCCTTGCCGCGGGTGATCAACCACCTGTTGACCGGCACGGTCAGTACGAACGCCGTGGCCAGGGCGAAAGCGAGTGATGCCCAGAACAGCGGTTCGGTCAGGCCGGCCTCCATCGCGCCGGGCACCACCAGCATGATCGCGTTGTCGATGATCTCCATGACGAGGATCGACACCGTGTCGGCGGCGAGGGCGACCTTCAGCGCGTCGCGGACACCGATGCCGGAGCGCAGTAGTGGCCGCATCGTCAGTGCGTATCCGAAGACGAACGCCAGCCCGATCGCGAGGACCACGGTGGGGCCGGCGCTCCAGCCCGCCGCGGTGCCGATCACCATGCCGAGAACCTCGCCGATGGCGCAGCCGGTGAGGCAGTGCAGTGTCGCCTGTGCCGCCATCCGCCACGAGGCGGATCCATGCCTGCTGTGGGTCATCAGCTTCTCCTTCCATTCGGTCATCAACATACCCCCGGGGGTATATTGGGGAAGGGGTCCCGCGCTCGACCGCCCGAAACGCCCGCCGCCACCTCTATCGATCATCCGTTCGAAAAAGCTGGTGGCGTGGCGCGCTGGAGGTTGCGTTTTTGTCGTAGGGGGGTGTTAGTCTCTGGAGTAGTTAGAACGGATGTTCGAAAGGGTGTTCGTTCGGCTCCGGGAGCGTGTTTCGCGGCTCGCCTCCCGGGTGTGGCGCCCGCGGAGCGCCGCACACGTGGTCCGGGCATTCGCGGGTCCGGGCCTCGTTCAAGGCAGGCCGTCGCTCGCTGCCCCCGACCCCCGGTGGCGGGCGACGGACCCGCCGGCGGTGCCGGCCGGGTGTGGTGTGGGGAAGCTTCACGCCTGGCCGGCTAACCGTCGGGTGGCCCGAGCGGTCGCCCACCGGGGCTCCGGCCGCCCGTTGGGGCCCCGGTTTCCGGCTTCGGCCGGTCGCGGCAAGCTGCGTCTTCCTCCGCAGCGATCGGTTCGACCCACCAACGTCGGATGCGAAACGAGCGAGGAGAACGACGATGGCGAGCACCAAGGCCCCGAGCATCATGGCCCCGGACCTCATGGCGGCTCCCGCCCCGGCGCACGACGTCCCGGCCTGCGCAGTCCCGGCCCAGTCGGTTACAGCCCGTGCGGTCCCGGCCTCCAGCGCCCCAGCCCGCTCCGTCCCATCCCAGCCTCGTTCAGTTCAGGCCCAGCCCGGTCCTGCCCAGATCGGTTCGGTGGCGGGTGGTGCGGCGTTGCGGGCGGATGCGCCTGCGGTTCCGGCTCACATGCTGCCTCATCGGACTCCCGTTCAGCTGCTGGCGATCGCCCATGAGGGCCTGACCGAGGCGGCGAAGACCGGGCCGGACGGATTGCGCTACGCGACGGCCCACCTGGCGGCTCTGCGGGCGGCCGCGGCCCTGATCGCCGCGCGCGCCCGGCCCGCCGCGTCCGGGCGCCGGGCTCGTGCCACCAGTGCCTGGTCACTGCTGGTTCTGGTGGCGCCGGAGTTCAGCGAATGGGCCGGCTATTTCGCTCTCGGCGCGAGCAAGCGAGCAGCCGCCGAAGCCGGAATCCCACATGTGGTCAGCGCCCGCGAGGCGGATGACCTGCTGAGGGCGGCCGAGCAGTTCGTGGCCGTGGCCGAGTCCTCCCTGGGCCTCTCCTACCAGCCCCCACTGGCCGCATGACCGGCCGCGGCATTCCGGCCGCGCACACTTCGCCTTCCCCCGAGGCCGTGCCGCCTTCACCACTTCCAGCGGCCCCGCGTTCCCGGTCCCGTCCTATGGTCGTGCGCCTCTCGTCTCTCGCTTCGGTCGTGCGTCGTTCGTCTCCCTCGGCGATCGTGCGTCGTCCGGCTTTTCCATTGGTCGTGGGTCGTTCGCTTCTCCTGGTGGTTGTGCGTCTGTTGTTCTTTTCGGTGGCGACACCTTCCTCGGCTCTTTCCTGGACTGTGCGTTTTTCGCCTCTTCTCGCGGTCCTGCTTTCGCTGTCTCGCGCTGGAGTCGGCTGTTCGTCGGCCCTTCCGATGGCTCGGCGTCCCTTGCCTCGTTCTGGGGGCTCATGTTCTTCGTCTCTTTTCGCGGCTACGCGTCCGCCGCCCTCGGTGTGGCCGTATCGCTGGGGCGCTTTCCGGTGGCCCGCGCGAGGGGTCCGTCTGATCGCGTGATCAGAGGCGTTGTCCGGCTTCTGGTTCGTCAAGAGCGTTAGCCGTGCCGGTTTTCGGCCTTGTGTGTCTTTTGTCCTCTGGGTGGAGTGACTTCTCGTTCGGAGGGCTTGGGTCTTCGCCGGGGCCTGACCGGTGGCTGTTCGGAGGGATGCGGGCGGCCGTGTGGTGGTGCTGGTGGTGAGTTTGTCCACGTGACGGGGGTTGCCGATCCGGGGGCGCTTGACGGGGAGCAACAGAGCGAGGCATGACGTGGCTGGGCGCATGATCAGTGGTGCGAACGCCCTTGCGGGACTGGTCCGGACGGCTACCGGAACCGGCGAGCCGGACGTGGATCGGACGCTGCCGGTGGCGTCTGAGCTGGGTGGGTTGTTGCCGGGGCGTGCGCTGCGCCGGGGTAGCACCGTCTCTGTCGCCAACGGGCAGATCCTGCCGTCTGGTGTGGGCAGACCGCGGCGGGCTACGCCGAGTGGCGATTCCGGCGCGGGTTCCCCGGCACCCAGGTCGGGCGTCTCCGCCGGGCGTGGCATCCAGCCGGGTGGGACCCCGTCAGACGGCGCAGGCGTCTCGGCCGGCTTCGGCAGGCCGGTCCCCGTCACTCCAGCGGCGGGCCGGGAGACCAGGCTCGGTCGTGCGTTTCGTTCATCCGGTTCTGGCCTGTCCAACGCCACGGAGTCGCCCGGCGGTGCGTCGTTTGGCCGTGCCGACCTGATCAGTGGCGGGCGATCCGACGCCGTCGGTCCCGTCGCCGCCGATCCGGCTGGTGGCGTCGATCCGGCTGGTGGCGTCGATTCGGTTGGTGGCGTCGATCCGGCTGGTGGTGCCGGTTCGGTTGGTGGTGCCGGTTCGGTTGGTGGTGCTGGTCTGCCCGGCGATGGCGACTCGGCTGGTCCGGCTGATGGTGTGGAGGGTGAGGTCTCGGGGAGGGCCGGCTCCTCGGCCGGGGGCGGGTTTTCGGGCCGGGACGGCTCTTGGAGTCGGAGTGGGCCTTCGGGTGCGCGGGAGGCGGCGGCTGGACGAGGGCTGTCGGTGGTGGACGGTGGGATGAAGGAGGTGGCTGGGCCGGTCTCTGGAGTGAAGGAGGTGGCTGGGCCGGTCGCTGGGGTGAACGGGCAGGCTGGGCTGAGGGCTGGGATTTCGGCCGGTGGCGGTACCTCGCTGCTGCTGGCTCTGCTCTCTGCCGCGTCCCGGAGCGGGGCCTGGTGTGCGGTTGTCGGGATGCCCGCGTTGGGGGCCGTCGCCGCTGCGGAGAGTGGCATCGTGCTGGAGCGGCTTGCGCTCGTTCCGGAACCCGGGCCGGACTGGCCCACTGTGGTCGCCGCACTGATCGACGGTGTGGATGTCGTGGTCGTGGCCGTTCCGGGGCCGGTGTCGGCGGGCATCGCCGGCCGGCTGGCCGCCCGGGCTCGGCAGCGGGGGAGCCTGCTCGTGCCGTTCGGTGACTGGGCCGGTGCGGATGTGCACCTGCGTGTCGGTGAGGGGCACTGGGACGGGCTCGGGTTCGGGCGGGGGCGGCTGCGTCGTCGTGAGGTCACCGTGGTGGCCCAGGGACGGGGGGCGGCGGCCCGCCCTCGGCAGATCACCATGTGGATGCCGGGTGTCGCGGTTCGCTCCGTCGTTGCGCCGCCGCGAGCCGACGAGGATGCGGAGCCGCCGGGGAAACGGTCGGCCGAAGGCGCATCCGCGTCGGTCGGCCCGCGATCCGCAGCCGATGCATCGATGGCCGCCGAGACGGCGACCCGCGGTGGTGAGGGACCCGGCCCGGAGACGGCGTCCACGACCGGCCGGGGGTGGGGCTGAGGTGGAGGCGGGGGTTCGTACGTTGCTGGTCTGGTGTCCGGACTGGCCTGTGGTCGCCGCGGAGATCGTGGCGGGAGTGGTGGCGTCGGAGCCGGTGGCGGTGTTCGCCGGGAATCGGGTTCTGGCCTGTTCTGAGGCGGCCCGGCGGGAAGGAGTGCGGCGAGGGCTGCGGCGGCGCGACGCTCAGGGGCGCTGTCCGCAGCTCGTCGTGGTCGAGCACGATCCGGGGCGAGATGCCCGGGCGTTCGAACCGGTGGTGGCGGCCGTCGAAGAGGTGGTGGCGGGTGTCGAGGTGCTTCGGCCCGGCGTGTGCGCGGCGGCGGTCCGGGGGCCGGCCCGGTATTTCGGTGGGGAGGAGGCCGCCGCCGAACGGGTCGTCGAGCAGGTGGCGCAGGCCTGTGCGGTGGAGAGTCAGATCGGGATCGCGGACGGAGTGTTCGCGGCCGGGATCGCGGCTCGTACCGGGCGAGTCGTGGAGGCGGGGGAGAGCCGGGCGTTCCTGTCACCCGTACCCATTGCTGCTCTGGAAGAACCTCAGCTCACCGACCTGCTGAAGCGTCTCGGGGTGGTGACCCTCGGGGATTTCGCGGCGTTGCCGCCGGGGGATGTGCTGACCCGGTTCGGGTTCGAGGGGGCGTTGGCGCACCGGCTCGCGTCGGGTGCGGATGTCCGGCCGCTCGCGGTGCGTAAGCCGCCGCCTGATCTGGCGGTCGAGGAGACCTACGACGAGACGCTGGATCGGGTGGATGTGGCCGCGTTCGCCGGGCGGGTGCTGGCCGAACGACTGCACGAGCGGCTCGCCGCGCACGGGCTGGCGTGCACCCGGCTGGGGATCGAGGCGGTCACCGCGGACGGTCAGGAACTGGTCCGGGTGTGGCGGCACGACGGGATGCTGACGTCCGCGGCCATCGCCGAACGGGTGCGCTGGCAGCTGGACGGTTGGCTGACCGGGGCCCGACGCGGGCAGACCCCGAAACCCACTTCGGGGCTGGTACGGCTACGACTGGTGCCGGACGGGGTGCTCGCGCATGTCGGGCTGCAACCGGGCCTGTGGGGTGAGACCGGGGCGGGCCGGGAGCGGGCGCACCGGGCGTTCAGCCGGGTGCAGGGGCTGCTCGGGCCGGGTTCGGTGCTGACCGCGGTGCTCGGTGGCGGGCGGTCGTCCGACGATCAGGTGCGGCTGGTGCCGTGGGGTGACGAGCGGGAGCCGGAGCGGCCGGCCGCGGAGCAGACCGAGCCGATCCCGGGAATCGACACGGTCCCGCTGCTCGACCAGAGCGCCGTACCCGTGGAGACGACACCCGGTTTCACCATGATCGAGGTGGGGCGGAAGAAGCGGCGCGTCCGAGCGAGGCCGGCACCGCTGCCACCGTGGCCGGGCCGGATGCCGCGCCCGGCGCCCGCGGTGGTGTTGGCGCATCCCCTGCCGGCGGCCGTGTACGACGAGACCGGCGCCCCGGTCGGGGTGAGCGCCCGCCTGGAGCTGACCGGCGACCCCACGATCCTGCGGATCGACAGACGTCAGCCGGTGGCGATCACCGGCTGGGCCGGTCCGTGGCCGGTGGACGAACGCTGGTGGGCGCCCGGCGAGGCCCGTCGCCGGGCCCGGTTTCAGGTGCTGCTGGAGGACGGCCGGGCGCTGCTGATGTCCCTGGCCGGCGGTCACTGGCTGGTGGAGGCGATCTATGACTGAGGGGTACGCCGATGGGCTTCAATAATCCGGATGTCCCCTGGTCACAGCTGGAGGGGGTGCTGTCCGGCCGGCTCGTGGTGGACCCGCTGGCGGTCGACGGTGACGGCGGCGACTCGCCGGCCTGGACCCGGAAGCGGGAGCCGTACCGGGCCGCGCCGGGCCTGATCCGGGCGACGAGCCGGACGCCGTACGCCGAACTGCACTGCCACACCAACTTCAGTTTCCTGGACGGGGCGAGCCATCCGGAGGAACTGGCCGAGGAGGCGTCCCGGCTGGGCCTGACCGGGCTGGCGGTGACCGACCACGACGGCCTGTACGGGGTGGTCCGGTTCTCGCAGGCGGCCCGCGAGCTGAACCTGCCGACGATCTTCGGCGCCGAACTGTCGCTGGGGCTGACCCGTCCGCGCAGTGGCGAGCCGGACCCGGAGGGCCCGCACCTGCTGGCGTTGGCGCACGGCCACGAGGGGTACGCCCGCCTGGCCCGGGTGATCTCCGAGGCCCAGCTGCGGGGCGGCGAGAAGGGCCGCCCCGACTACCGGAGCCAGGAGCAGACGGCGGAGTTGCTGCGCGATCACGTCCTGGTGCTGACCGGCTGCCGGAAGGGGCCGGTCCCGCTGGCCCTGGCCACCGGGGGAGTCGAGGCGGCGGCGTACGAGCTGGACCGCCTGGTGGCGAACTTCGGCGCCCCGAACGTCGCCGTCGAACTCACCGATCACGCCGACCCGTACGACGCCGATCGCAACGACGTCCTGTTCGACCTGGCCCGCCGACGCGGCCTGGAGGTGGTGGCCACCAACAACGTGCACTACGCGAGCCCGTCGCGCCGCCGGTTGGCGACCGCGCTGGCCGCGGTCCGGGCCCGGCGCAGCCTGGACGAGATGGACGGCTGGCTGCCCGCGGCCGGCGCCGCCCACCTGCGCAGCGGTGACGAGATGGCCCGCCGGTTCGCCGACTACCCGGGTGCGGTGGAGAACGCCGCGATGTACGGCGACGGCCTGGCCTTCGACCTGGATCTGGTGGCGCCGAGCCTGCCCGACTATCCGGTGCCGCCCGGCCACACCGAGATGAGCTGGCTGCGCGAGTTGACCATGCGGGGCGCCGCGATCCGCTACCGGGACAACCCCAAGGCCTACGAGCAATTGGAGTACGAGCTACGCATGATCGAGGAGCTGGGCTTCCCCGGCTACTTCCTGGTCGTGTACGACATCGTCGACTTCTGCCGGGAAAAGAAGATCTACTGCCAGGGCCGGGGTTCGGCGGCCAACTCGGCGGTCTGCTTCGCCCTGTTCATCACGAATGTCGACGCGGTGAAGCACAGGCTGCTCTTCGAGCGGTTCCTCACCGCGGAACGCGACGGGCCACCGGACATCGACGTGGACATCGAATCCGATCGGCGCGAGGAGGTGATCCAGCACGTTTATGAGAAGTACGGCCGCGAGCACACCGCCCAGGTCGCGAACGTCATCTCCTACCGCCCCCGGTCGGCGGTGCGGGACATGGCCCGGGCGTTCGGCTTCTCACCCGGCCAGCAGGACGCCTGGAGCAAGCAGATCGACCGTTGGGGTGACGTGGCGACCGCGGAGGACATCCCGGAGAGCGTCGTCACGGCCGCCAACGACGTCCAGGACTTCCCCCGCCATCTGGGCATCCACTCCGGTGGCATGGTCATCTGCGACCGCCCGATCATCGAGGTCTGCCCGGTCGAGTGGGGGCGGATGCCCGGCCGCACCGTGCTCCAGTGGGACAAGGACGACTGCGCCGCCGTCGACCTGGTCAAGTTCGACCTGCTCGGGCTGGGCATGCTGTCGGCGCTGCACTACGCCTACGACATGATCGAGGACGAACTGGACATCGGGACGATGCCGCTCGACGACCCCGAGGTCTACACGATGCTGTGCCGGGCCGACTCGGTCGGGGTGTTCCAGGTGGAGAGCCGTGCCCAGATGGCCACGCTGCCCCGTCTCAAGCCCCGGGAGTTCTATGACCTGGTCATCGAGGTGGCGTTGATCCGGCCGGGGCCGATCCAGGGCGGTTCGGTCCACCCGTACATCCGGCGCAAGAATGGTCTGGAGAAGCCCGATGTGCCGCATCCGCTGATGGCGAACGCCCTGGCCAAGACGCTGGGGGTGCCGCTCTTCCAGGAGCAGTTGATGCAGCTGGCGATCGACGTCGCCGGCTTCGACCCGGCCGAGGCCGATCAGCTGCGGCGGGCGATGGGCGCGAAACGCTCCAGGGAGCGGATGGAGAGGATCAGAAACAGACTGTACGAGGGGATGGCGGCGAACGGGATCACCGGTGCGCTCGCTGACGATCTCTTCGTGAAGCTCGCCGCGTTCGCCAGTTACGGCTTCCCGGAGAGCCATGCCATGAGCTTCGCGTACCTGGTCTACGCGAGCGCCTGGCTCAAGCGCTATCACCCGGCGGCGTTCTGTGCGGCCCTGCTCAACGCGCAGCCGATGGGGTTCTACTCGCCACAGACGCTGGTCGACGACGCGCGACGGCACGGAGTCGAGGTGCGCCGGCCGGACATCAACCTCAGCGACGCGGCGGCCACGTTGGAGAAGACCCCGGCGACCCGGCATCGCAGCGCGGTCGGCGAGCCTCCGCACGCGTGGGGGCTCGGCGGTCCGGTGGTCCGGCAAGGACTTTCCCGCATTCGTACGATCGGGGCCGAACTCGCCGCGAAGATCGAGCAGGAACGGCGTACCAATGGTCCTTATCGGTCAATGACTGATCTCGCACGGCGTACCGGATGCTCTGCCGGACACCTGGAGGCCCTCGCCACCGCCGACGCCTTCGCGAGTTTCGGGTTGTCGCGCCGTGAGGCGCTCTGGGCCGCGGGAGCGGCCGCCTCCGACAAACCGGACCGCCTGCCGGGCACCGTCACCGGCGTCGAGGCGCCCACACTGCCCGGCATGAGCGACGTGGACGTGCTGGTCGCGGACGTGTGGGCGACCGGGTTGTCGCCGGAGACGCATCCGGCGCGGTTCCTGCGGGCCGAGTTGGAGCGGGCTGGGGCACTGCCGATCGAGAAGCTGGTCGAGGTGGAGGGCGGCACCCGGGTGCGGGTCGGCGGGATCGTCACGCACCGGCAGCGGCCGGCGACCGCGGGCGGGGTGACGTTCGTGAACCTGGAGGACGAGACCGGGATGCTGAACGTGACCTGCTCACCGGGGTTGTGGCTGCGCTACCGGCGGGTGGCCCGGACCAGCACGGCGCTGCTCGTGCGCGGGCGGTTGGAGAAGGTGGAGGGGGTGCTCAACCTGGTCGCGGACCGGCTCGACGCGGTGTCCCCGCCGGTCGCCTCCACTTCCCGCGATTTCCGGTGATTTGCACCTTTGGCGGTGTACGGTGCACTGCGAAAGTCATCCGGGGGTGCATCATGATCCGTACGATGATCGGTCTCGCCACGGCGTTCGCCGTGCTCGCCGGACCGACCGGACCGGCGGCGGCAGCCGGTCCGACCGAACTCACGCTCGCCTACGAGGCCAAATCGGTGCGGCTCACCTGCGCGCCCGCAGGCGGCCTCCACCCGAAAGCCGTCGAGGCGTGCGCCACCCTGCGCGGCGCCGGCGGCGACCCGGCCAACCTCAAAGGCGGGGACTCGCTCTGCATACTGCTCTACCAGCCGGTCACGGCCAGCGTGAAAGGCACCTGGCGCGGCAAGACGGTGAAGTGGCGGCAGACCTTCGGCAACGGCTGCGAGTTGACCCGCGCGACAGGTGTCCTCTTCGACTTTTAGATGGACGTCGCCGATAGGCTGCTCGCGTGGAAACTTCAGCGCGAACCGGTCGCCCGCACGTCACGGCCCGCACCGCCGCGGTCTGGGCGGTGCTCCGTCGTGAGCTCGACCGGCAGGCCGGCCGCGAGCTGACGGTGCTCGACGTCGGCGGCGGGACCGGCGGTTTCGCCGTGCCGCTGGCCGAGGCCGGCCACAACGTCACCGTGATCGATGCCAGCCCCGACGCGCTCGCCGCGCTCACCCGCCGGGCCGACGACGCGCGCGTCGCCGATCGGGTCCGGGCCGTGCAAGGCGACGGCGACGCGCTCGCCACCCTCGTCGAGCCGGGCAGCGCCGACCTCATCCTCTGCCACTCGGTTCTCGAGGTCGTCGACGACCCGTCCGGCGTGGTCGCGGCCATCGCCACCGCGTTGCGTCCCGGTGGCGCGGTCAGCGTTCTGGTCGCGGGTCGGGCCGCGGCGATCCTCGGCCGGGCCGTCAACGGCCACCTCAAGGCGGCGTCCGCGCTGGTCACCGACCCGGCCGGCCGCGCCGGGCCGCGGGACACGCTGCTTCGCCGCTACGACGCGGCGGGCGCCACCGAGCTGCTCACCGCCGCGGGGCTCGAGGTCGAGGACACCCAGGGGGTACGGGTGGTGGCCGATCTGCTGCCCGCCGTCGTGCTCGAGGAGGACCCGCAGGCCGTGCTCGAACTCGAACTGGCCCTGAGTAACCGCGCGCCGTTCCGGGATGTGGCGTCCCAGCTGCACCTGTTCGCCCGCCGCCCGGCGTCCGGTTCCTCCAGCGGGGTCACTCCGGGGCTGTCGTGACCTCCGGCCCGCCGCCTCCCGGCCCGCCTGCGACGGGCGTTCCTTCTTCTGGGCCCTCTTCGCCTGGCCTGCCTGTTGCGGGTGGGCGGGAGTTGCCTCCGGTGCCTGACGACGGATTGCCGGAGGAGGCGTTCTGTCAGCATTTCCCAGCCTATGGTGCCGGGAGTCTGGCTGATCTGATGCCGAGCCTGTCGGCTGTTCTAGGGGTTCCGGGTGCGGCGGACGTGCTCGGTCTCGGTGAGCGGCTGGCCGGTGTGGATCGGATCGGGGTGCTCCTGGTGGACGGCCTCGGGGCGTACCAGCTGCCGACGGCCGCGCCCTTCGCTCCCACCCTCGCTTCCATTTCCGATATTTCAGGTATTTCCGGTCGGACGCTGACCACCGGATTCCCGTCCACCACCCCGGTCAGCCTGGTCACCGTCGGGACCGGTGTGCCACCCGGTGCCCACGGGGTTCTCGGTTTCACCGTCCGGCAGCCGGACGGGCGGACCCTCAATCACATCCACTGGGGCGACGACCCCGATCCGTACCGGTGGCAGCCCGTACCGACCGCGTTCGAGGCCGCCACCGCCGCCGGGGTCGCGGTCACGCTGGTCAGTCGCTCGCTCTACCGGGGGACCGGGCTGAGCGTGGCCGCCAACCGGGGTGCTCGCTACCACGTGGCCGACGACGGTCCGGCGGTCGCCGAGGGCATGCTGGCGGCACTGCGCTCCGGTCCGGGCCTGGTCTACGGCTATCACCCCGACCTGGACCGGGCCGGCCACGAGTACGGTGTCTCGTCCCCGGCCTGGGCGGAGGCGGCCCGTGGTGTCGACGCGATCCTGGACCGGCTCGTCCATGGGCTGCCACCCGGCGCCGCGCTGCTCGTCACGGCCGACCACGGCCAGCTCAACGTGCCCGCCGACCGTTACGACCTGGCCACCGGGCCGCTCGCCGACGGGCTGGCCGGGGTCACCGGCGAGCCGCGGGCCCGATACCTGCACGTCGTCGACGGCGCGCTCGACGACGTGCTGGCCACCTGGCGGGCGGTGCTCGGCGCGGACGCCCGGGTGATGTGCCGCGACGAAGTGATCGCCGAGGGCTGGTATGGATCGATGGCCCCGGCTCACGTGACCCGGATCGGTGACGTCGTGGCACTCCTGCAGAACCGGGCGGTCGTGGTCGCCTCCGGCTGGGAACCGCCGATGGCCGGGCGGCTGGTGGCCTACCACGGGTCGGTCACGGCGGTCGAGATGACCGTACCGCTGCTGATCGTCCGATAAGATCTATTTGCGTCAGTCGATTTGTCTGCCTTCCGGGGGCGACTATGCAGATCATGTGTTGAGGCAGCTCACGGCGCGTGATCAGGGCCACATGCTGCGGTGACGGACGTGTTGTGCGGTCGGGTGATCGGTCTTTTGGGACGAACCGATCTTCCGGACATGGAAAATCACCCGCACTCGGCGGTCGTCCCGCTTTCCGACCCGCCAAGCCGCTCGTAGACTTGCGTGATAAGGCAGCCGACGGCTGCCCCGCATCACCACACCTGCACCACCCCGACCCCACCACGGGGCCGGACATGCGCCCGGGGAGGAATGCCGTGCCGCTCTCGGAGCACGAGCAGCGGCTGTTCGATCAGATCGAGCGGTCGCTTGCCGAGGACCCCAAGTTCGCCTCGGCTGTGCGGGCCAGCGACCCGCGTTTCCACGCACGGCGCCGGCTCCTGGTTGCCGCGTTCGTGATCGTCATTGGTCTGGCGCTACTCGTCTACGGAGCCGTCAGCCAGAACACGCCGCTCGGCGTCGCCGGATTCGTCGTGATGCTCGGATCGGCGGCCTTCGCCATGCAGTCACGCCGTCGCATCCAGGCACCCGACCTGAAATCGGTCGGCGGCACCGCGTCACGACGCACCCGCCAGAGCCGCAAGAGCGGCGGTTTCATCGAACGCCTCGAGGACCGCTGGCGCCAGCGCCCGGAGGGGCATCGCTGACCCAGCCGAGCCGGCCCTGATCCGGCTCCCGACGAACGGCGGCCGACCACCGGCCGCCGTCGTCGTGCTGCCGCATGCCCCCCGGTCAGCCTCCCCCGCCCCAGCGCCCTTACCCGCGCCGCTAGCCGTGCCTCGCCGCGCCGCCCATCTGCGCCGCTCGCCGTGCCTCGCCGCGCCGCCCATCTGCGCCGCTCGCCGTGCCTCGCCGCGCCGCCCATCTGCGCCGCTTGCCCGCACCGCGCCGCTCGTGTCGCGCCACCGATCTGCGCCGCTTGCCCGTGTCGCGTCATCCAGGCGCCGGGGCGGTGCAGTGGCGTCAGGTCGGATGGGTGGGGCCTTGACCACCGCCCAAGCCCGGCGGTCGCGGCTCGGCCTGGAGCCGGGTGGGCGTCGCGCCGTAGTCCGGGGCGGTCGACGTTTGGCGGGCGCGGTGGCCGTATCAGAGAAGCGATGGGCGCCGTCACGAAAGACGGCGCCCATCGATTATCACGGACCGTGACGGTCAGCGGGTTTTGGACAGTAGGCGGCGGGGATTGAAACGGGTCAGGGACTCGCGGAGGCCGGAGAGGCGTTCCGCGGCCCGGGTGGACCACTCGGCCACGTCCTGACGCCAGCTGAGCAGCACCGATGGTGGCAGTAGCAGGGCGCGGAGACGGACCTTGCGGGAGGCCGCACCGGACATTCCGGACCGGATTTCGCGGAGAGCCGACGTCAGCTCGGCACCTTGGAGAGGTTGCCGGGCGTAACGGGCGCGTTCCTCGGCGGTGCCGAGCAGGGTCGCGGCGTCGGCCGGTTCGCCGGTCAGGGACAGGTCTCGGACCAGGCGTTGCGCGGTGACCCGTGGCGTCTCCGTCGGGTCCACCTGCACCTGGAAGTCGACCATCGAGTCGATCAGTTCGTCCCACGCGGCATGTGCGTCCTCGCGGGCCCGGCCGGTCTCGGCGGTGACGGTCAGGTCGGTGATGCCGTCGGCCGACAGGACCACGGGTGCGGCCGGGGCCGTGGCGGCGTGTCTGCGGCGGCGTACCAGAACCCGGCGCAGGGCCGGGACCAGCAGAAGCGCGATCAGCAGGGCGACACCCGCGGCGATCCACAGGCCGGTCCAGTCGGTCGTCTCGGTACCCGGGCCGGTCGTTCCGCCCTGATCCTCGCCGATGCCCGACTTGTCGGGGCCGTTGGCCGCGCCCGGGTCACCCGACGAGTCCGGAACGACGGCACCGGGGCCGGCTGAGGTGGACGCGGTCGGGGTGGGCCGGTCGACGTCCGGAGCCCAGTTCGAGTTGGAGCGGGCCGAGCCGGTCACACCGGCGGCCGGGGTGGCGTCGAACGGCACCCAGCCGTAGCCCTGGAAGTAGACCTCGGTCCATGCGTGCGCGTTGCGGTTGGTGATCTCGTAGCGGCCGTCGCCCTGGGGGGTGCCCCGGGTGAAACCGAACGCCACCCGCGCCGGGATGCCCGCCGCCCGGACCATCCAGGCCATCGCCGCCGCGTACTGCTGGCAGTACCCGGTCTTGTTGGTCAGGAAGTCGGCGATCTCCGAGGCCTTGCCGGTGGTCTGGGTGGCCGTGCTGTAACGGAACCCGTTCTCCTTGGAGAACCAGTTGTAGATCGCCCGGACCTTGTCGTAGTCGGTGGTCTTGCCGTTGGTCAGCCGGGCCACCTCGGTCTCGACGGTGGCGTCACCGGGCGTGGCGGTGTAGGCCATCAGCGGGTCGTCCGGCGCCAGCGCCGGGGCCCGCCGCAGCTCCTCGGTGGTGTACCGGGCCCGCAGGTAGGTGATGTCGTACTGCTGGCCGCGCGTGGTGGTCCGGCCCGAATAGAGCACCTGCTGGTTCGGGTCGTACGCCCACGAGCCCTTGAGGTTGTTCACCCCGGTCGGGTACGTGTACAGCGGCGCCATGTTCTGCTGGAGGTCGTTGGTGACCTCCACCCGGGCACGGTGCTCGGTGTAGGTGCTCAGTCGGGTGCCCGCCTGCCGGCGTGGATCGGGCAGGCCCAACCCGAGCCCGCCACCGCGGGGTGACTCGTTGCCGAACCCGTTGTCGGTGAGCGCGTCCGCGATAGCGAAGCGCAGATAGAACGGCTCCGGCTCGTCGGTGGTGACCTTGAGCAGCGGAATCGTGGTGGTGTGGTTGAGTTGGCCGCTGAGCGAGGCGAACAGGCTGATCCGCCCGCCGGTGCCGTTGCCGTTGCCCGGGCCGGACCCGGCGCCGCTCTGCGTGAGCTGGGTCAGCAGGCCGCCCTCGACGGTCGGCACGGCCAGTGGCAGCACCACGGCCACCAGCATGCCCGCGATACCGATCCGGCGGCCGGCCGCGGCCAGCGGGGACGGCTCCCAGACGTCGACGTCACGCCCGTCGCCGGTGAAACGGCGGCCGAAGCGGCGCACCCGGTCGACGTTGTCGGCGACGAGCAGCCACATGAACCCGGCCGCGCCGATGACGAACGGGATCGCCGGGACGCTGTCGGTGTAGACGGCGACCGGGATCGAGTAGATGGCCAGCATCGGCAGGCCGGCCAGGGCCGGCCGACGGAACACCGCGGTGAGCAGGTCGACCACGATGGTGACCGCGCCGACGCCGAGGACCGCGACGAACAGCAGGCCGTCCCGGTCGGGAACCGGCACACCATACGCCCGGGTGTCCTCGCCGGCCTGGCGGATCAGGTCGGCGAAGTGGGCGAACGTGTCCGGTTGCGGGATGATGATCTCTTTCCCGCTCGGGAAGATCCAGGTGAGCGCCAGGAGCAGGGCCAGCGTCATGCTCGCCGCCTGCGCCCAGGTGGGGAACCGGAACGTCCGGGTGGCCACCGCGGCGCCCTCGATCAGCGCCACCGCGAGCACACACTGCGCGATCCAGGTCCAGGACTCGAAGATCGCGGTGAGCGGGGCGGCGGCGAGGAGCGTGGCTCCCGCGGCCACCAGGCCGAGACGACGTCGTCCGGTCATCGGGTCACCCCGCTGACCGTCGTCTCCGCCATCGCGGCGCGGTAGGCGAAGCCCTGCGAGCCCCGGGCCACCGTCGGCCAGAGTGCGGCCAGGGTGTCGCCGTGTGTCACCGGAACCGACCGCCAGCCGGCCCGGATCAGGGCCAGCGACGCGGCCGCGTGCTCGCGCTCCGCCTCGGCGACTCCCGACGGCACCCAGGTGGAGGTGTCGATCGCGAACCCGATGCAGGTCGCGCCGTTGCCGCGCAGGCCGCTGAGTAGCTCCGCCTCGGCCACCGTCAGCGCGCCGAACAGGCCGATCACCAGCCCGCCGTCGTTACGCCGCCGAACGTGCTCGATCAGCACCGACACGTCGCTGTTCTGGTCGGACTTCACGTCGGCCAGCGTGTCCAGGATCAGGCCCTCGCCGCCGCCCTCGGCCGCGTCGATGTCGGTGCCCGAACCGGTCACCATGCGCACCTTGTAGCCGCCCTCGCGCAGGTGGACGGCGATGCTGGCGGCCGCCGAGACGGCCCACTCGAAGCTCGCGGTCGGTCCTTCGCCGCGGTGGGCGAAGGCCCGGGTGTCGAGCACCACGGTGGCCCGGCTCTCCCAGGGCTGTTCCTCACGGCGGACCATCAATTCGCCGGTACGGGCGGTGGAGCGCCAGTGCACCCGGCGCAGGTCGTCGCCGCGCCGGTACTCGCGGGTGGCCGCGTCGTCCTCGCCGTGCACCGCCACCGAGCGGGCGCGGCTCTCGCCGGTCCCCGCGTACTCCCCGGCCAGTCGCACCCGGGGGAGCGTGTGCACCTGGGGGATCACGGTCAGCCGGTCGACGCTGGGGAACGACCGGGTCAGCTCGCACAGCCCGAACGGGTCGGTGAGCCGGACCATCAGCGGGCCGATCGGGTAGCGGCCGCGCACGTCGGCCCGCACCGTGTACGCCACCGAACTGGCCTGGTGCGCGCCGAGGCGCTCCAGCACCACCCGGGGGCGACTGCCCAACGCGTACGGCAACCGGTCCTCCAGCAGCATGGTGCCGGTGGGCAGCCGGGACAGGTTCTGCAGCCGCAGGATGACCCGCGCGCTGGAGCCGACCGGGGTCCGGGCCGGCTCCAGGGAGCGGGTGCAGGCCAGCTTGTACCGGCTGCGGCCGACATACCAGGCGGCCAGCAGCGGCAGGACGGCCAGCAGCACCGCCACCCGCAGCAGGTCGCTCTCGCCGAGGATGAGCGCGGAGACCGCGGCGGCGACCGCCGCGGCCAGGAACGAGCGGCCGCGCGTGGTGAGTCCCCGCAGCGCCTCCCGCATCCTCACCGCCCCCGGGACTCGTAGGAGGCGCGACCGTCCCGGGTGTCGTATGGATTGCGGGCGTGCGGCAGCGGGAGCCGGTGCACGATCTCGGCGACGATAGCGTCGGTGGTCCGCCGGTTGAGCTGCGCGTCCGCGGTCGGGATGATCCGGTGCGCGAGAACCGGCACGGCCAGCGCCTGCAGGTCGTCGGGGAGCACGTAGTCGCGGCCCTCCAGAGCGGCCACCGCCTTGGCCGTGCGCAGCAGCTGCAGCGTGGACCGGGGCGACGCGCCGAGCCGGATCTCCGGGGCCTCCCGGGTCGCGGTGACCAGGGCGATCGCGTACTGCTGGACGGCGTCGGCGGCGTGCACCGCGCGCGCGGTCTCGATCAGCCGGCGGACCAGGGCCGCGTCCGCCACGGCGCGCAGGTCGTTGAGCGGGTCGTGATCACCGTGGCCGCTGAGCATGGCCAGCTCGGCCCGCGGGTCCGGGTAGCCCATCGCGATCCGGGCGGTGAACCGGTCGCGCTGCGCCTCGGGGAGGGGGTAGGTGCCCTCCATCTCGATCGGGTTCTGCGTCGCGACCACCATGAACGGCGCCTGCAGCTCGTAGGTGGTGCCGTCGACGGTGACCTGCCGCTCCTCCATGCACTCCAGGAGCGCGGACTGCGTCTTCGGCGAGGCCCGGTTGATCTCGTCGCCGACCACCAGGTTGGCGAAGACCGCGCCCGGCTTGAACTCGAAGTCGCGCGTCTCCTGGTTGTAGACGCTGACGCCGGTCACGTCGCTGGGCAGCAGGTCGGGCGTGAACTGAATACGCCGAACCGAGCAGTCGATCGAGCGGGCGAGCGCCTTGGCCAGTTTCGTCTTACCGACGCCCGGCACGTCCTCGATCAGCAGGTGGCCCTCGGCGATCAGGACCGCGAGAGCCAGTCGCACCGTGGCGCTCTTGCCCTCGATGACCTGTTCGATGTTGGCCATGATGGCTTGGGCCGCGGCGCGGAACTCAGCGCTCGTCAGCGGGCCTGCCGGCTCGCCCCAGGTCGGCGTTGTCACGGGCCTCCTCCAAAACGTGTCTACCCCCGTAGGGCGGAGATCACCCACCGTCAAGGGCACCGTAAGGTCGCGGGCGCCCAGCGGCCGTGGGCCTCCGGCGCTCGTTGCCCGTCCCCACAGGTTAGCCCCGTCCGCGCGCAACGCCGAAAGGCCTGATCGAGGGGTATTCGGACGAACTCGGGCCATCCGCCATCCCAGGCCGGTCGCCTGTGGACAGCCGGGAGTATGTCACGCGCCCGCCATACCGGTCGCCGTCCGTGACGACCGGGGGGTATCATCCCTCGCATGGCTCGGTTCGTTCTGCTCCTTAGCCGGCCGTGCTGATCCGCTGACCGATCGCGGACCAGGCACGGCAACCCCTCCTGCGCGAGGGGCTTTTTTGTGCCCTGCGGAGCTTCCCGATCAAAGACGAGACGAGATGGTGAAGATGAGCGAGACCGAGACCCCGCCCTTCCGTTACACCGCCGCGCTGGCCGGCGAGATCGAGCTGCGCTGGCAGGACTTCTGGGCCGCGAACGGGACGTTCCACGCGCCCAACCCGGTCGGCGAGCTGGCCGACCCCACCCACCCCCGGGCCGGTGCGCCCAAGCTGCACGTGCAGGACATGTTCCCGTACCCGTCCGGCGCCGGCCTGCACGTCGGGCATCCGCTGGGCTACATCGGCACCGACTGCTACACCCGCTACCAGCGGCAGGCCGGTTTCAACGTGCTGCACCCGATGGGCTTCGACGCGTTCGGCCTGCCCGCCGAGCAGTATGCGGTGCAGACCGGCACCCACCCGGCGGTCACCACCGCGGCGAACGTCGAGCGGTACCGGCAGCAGCTGCGGCGGCTGGGCCTGGCCTACGACGACCGGCGGTCGTTCTCGACCACCGACCCGGGCTACTACCGCTGGACGCAGTGGATCTTCCTGCAGGTCTTCAACTCCTGGTTCGACCCCTCGGTCGGCAAGGCAAGGCCCATTCAAGAGCTGATCGACTCGTACGAGTCAGGCGCTCGCGGTCCGGAATGGGCCGGTCTGTCCGCCGTCGAGCGGCGCAAGCTGATCGACGACCACCGCCTGGCCTACGTCTCCGAGGCGCCGGTCAACTGGTGCCCCGGCCTGGGCACCGTGCTGGCCAACGAGGAGGTCACCCCGGACGGCCGGTCCGAGCGGGGCAACTTCCCGGTCTTCCAGCGCAGCCTGAAGCAGTGGATGATGCGGATCACCGCGTACGGTGACCGCCTGGTCGAGGACCTGGACGCGCTGGACTGGCCGGAGCCGGTCAAGCTGATGCAGCGCAACTGGATCGGCCGGTCGCGCGGCGCCCACGTGGACTTCCCGGTCGGTTCGGACACGATCACGGTGTTCACGACCCGCCCGGACACGCTGTTCGGCGCCACCTACATGGTGCTGGCGCCGGAGCACGAACTGGTCGAGCGGATCGCGCCGGCCGCGTGGCCGGCGGCGACGAAGAGTGTCTGGACCGGCGGCCACGCCACGCCGGCCGAGGCTGTCGCGGCCTACCGGGCGACCGCCGCCGCGAAGACCGAGGAGGAGCGGACCGCCGACGGCAAGGTCAAGACCGGCGTCTTCACCGGCGCGTTCGCGGTCAACCCGGTCAACGGCACCGAGATCCCGATCTTCATCGCCGACTACGTGCTGGCCGGGTACGGCACCGGCGCGATCATGGCGGTGCCCGGCCAGGACGAGCGTGACTGGGCGTTCGCCGAGGTCTTCGAGCTGCCGATCATCCGTACCGTGGAAGCGCCCGAAGGTTTTGAAGGGGCTTTCACCGGCGACGGACCGGCGATCAACAGCGAATGGCTGGACGGCAAGGGCGTGGCCGAGGCCAAGGCCGCGATGATCGACTGGCTGGAGGCCGAGGGCAAGGGCAAGGGCGCGACCACCTACCGGCTGCGGGACTGGCTGTTCAGCCGGCAGCGGTACTGGGGCGAGCCGTTCCCGATCGTCTACGACGAGACCGGCCTGCCGATCGCGCTGCCCGAGTCGATGCTGCCGGTCGTCCTCCCGGACACCGACGACTTCTCGCCGCGCACCTTCGACGCCGACGACGCGGACACCGAGCCGGAGACCCCGCTGTCCCGGATCAAGGAGTGGGTGCAGGTCGAACTGGACCTGGGCGACGGGCTGAAGACGTACACCCGCGAGACCAACACCATGCCGCAGTGGGCCGGTTCCTGCTGGTACGAGCTGCGCTACCTGGACCCGAAGAACGAGAAGTTCCCGGTCGACCCGGAGAACGAGGCCTACTGGATGGGCCCGCGCTCGCCAGGTGACGCGGGTGGCGTCGACCTGTACGTCGGCGGCGTCGAGCACGCCGTGCTGCACCTGCTGTACTCGCGGTTCTGGCACAAGGTGCTGTTCGACCTGGGTCACGTCTCGTCGTTCGAGCCGTTCAAGAAGCTGTTCAACCAGGGCTACATCCAGGCGTACGCGTTCCGTGACGCCCGCGGCATGATCGTGCCCGCCGACGAGGTCGTCGAGCGCGACGGTAAGTGGTACCTGGGCGAGCAGGAGGTCTACCGCGAGTACGGCAAGATGGGCAAGGGCCTGAAGAACGTCGTCACCCCCGACGAGATGTGCGAGCAGTACGGCGCCGACACGTTCCGGGTGTACGAGATGGCGATGGGCCCGCTGGACGTCTCCCGCCCCTGGGAGACCCGTGCCGTCGTCGGCTCGCAGCGGTTCCTGCAGCGCGCCTGGCGCCTGGTCGTCGACGAGGAGACCGGCGCGACCCGGGTCACCGACGAACCGCTGGACCCGAAGACCCGCAAGACCCTGCACCGGATCATCGCCGGCGTCCGCGAGGACATGGAGGAGCTGCGGTTCAACACGGCCATCGCCAAGCTGATCGAGCTGACCAACACGCTGACCCCGCAGGGGACGGTGTCGCGCGAGGCGATCGAGCCGCTGGTGCTGATGATCTCGCCGTTCGCGCCGCACATGGCCGAGGAACTGTGGGGCAAGCTGGGCCACGAGGGCTCGCTGGCGTACACCGCCTTCCCGGTCGCCGACCCGGCCCAGCTGGTCGCCGACGCGATCACCTACCCGGTGCAGGTCAACGGCAAGGTCCGCGGTCGGGTCGAGGTCTCCCCGGAGACGACCGAGGACGAGGTACGGGCGGCCGCGCTGGCCGCCGTCGCCGAGGCGCTGGCCGGCAAGGAGCCGAAGAAGGTCATCGTGGTGAAGGGACGCCTGGTCAGCGTCGTCGTCTGACCATTTGTTGGAACGGCCCGCCCGCGCCTGCCAAGGGCGGGCCGTTCGCCTGTTTGAATCAGGGCATGCCTGACGTGCTCGCCGTCGAACCGCTCACCACGCCCGTCGACGCGACCGTCCGGCCGCCCGGCTCCAAGAGCATCACCAACCGGGCGCTGCTCTGCGCCGCCCTCGCCCCCGGCACGTCCACGCTCACCGGGGTGCTCTTCGCCGACGACACCCGCGCCATGCTGGGCGCCGTCGAGGCGCTCGGCGCCACCGTCGTCACCGACGAGCAGGCGTGCACGGTCACCGTGACCGGCATCGACCCGGTCGCCGTGGGTGGCGCCGGCACGATCGACGCCCGCCAGTCCGGGACCACCTCCCGCTTCGTCCTGCCCGCGGCGGCGCTCCTGCACGGGCGGACCGTCGTCGACGGCACCGAGCAGCTCCGGGCCCGGCCGTTCGGGCCGGTCCTCGACGCGCTGCGGCAGATCGGCGCCGCGGTCGAGGAGTTGGGCGCGCCCGGGTTCCTGCCGGCCGCCGTCACCGGTCCGGCCGACGGCGGGCCGGTCGAGGTGAGCGGGCATATCTCCAGCCAGTTCCTGTCCGGGCTGCTGATGGCCGGGCCGCTGATGGCGCGCGGGCTGGCCGTCTCGCTGACGTCGCCGCTGGTCTCGGTGCCCTACGTGGAGATGACCAAGGCGGTGATGGCGGCGTTCGGCGTCACCGTCGACGGTCTGAGGGTTCCCGCCGGCGCCTACCGGCCCGCCCGCTACGCGATCGAGCCGGACGCCAGCGCGGCGTCGTATTTCCTCGGTGCGGCGGCCATCACAGGCGGTCGGGTCACCGTTTCCGGTCTGGGCGCGGAGAGCCTTCAAGGAGATGTACGGTTCGCCGACGTCCTGGAACGGATGGGGGTTTCGGTGAGCCGTACCGCTGATTCGATGACCGTCCGTGCCACCGGCCGCCTGCACGGTGTGGATGTGGACATGGCTGACATCTCCGACACGGCGCAGACCCTGGCCGCCGTCGCCGTCTTCGCCGATTCCCCGACCCGGGTCCGTGGCATCGGCTTCATCCGCGGCAAGGAGACCGACCGGATCGGCGCCATCGTCACCGAGCTCCGCCGAGCCGGAATCAACGCCGTCGAGGACACCGACGGCTTCACCATCCATCCGGGACTCCCGCAGCCGACGCGTTTCGCCACCTACGACGACCACCGGATGGCGATGAGCCTCTCCCTGATCGGCCTGCGCACCCCGGGGATCGAGATCGCCGACCCGGCCTGCGTCGCGAAGACCTACCCGGCCTACTTCACCGACCTGGCCACCCTCTGACCCCCGACCCCCACAGCCAACGATCGGGCGACCGCACGTGCCGGCCTCTCCCGTAGTGGCTTCCGAAGGCGTTGCCCGCCACCGGCCGCTTGAACCGCAACCCACGTCACGCCGACGAGCACGCCAGTTGATCGTGCGGCTGAAAGCGACCGGTTGATCATCCGGCGGCGCGGCTGCTGGCCGTTGGTCGGCCGTGCGACTGCACTGGCTGCTTCGTCGGGCGGTTGATCGGCGGGTGGCGCGGCGTCGCTGTTTCGTTGTCGCGATGATCGGCCCGCGGCACGGCAGGGTTGCTTCCGGTCGTTGGTTGATCGTCCGTCGGCACGCTGTTGACGCTTCCGGGCCGTTCTAACATCTCCTCTGCACCGCCGAGGCGGCGCATGCGTCTTCGTCGATATATAGGCTTGATAGTGCCGGGGCTGCGCAGCGTCTTCGTCGGTCTCCAGGCTTGGTCATCTGACCGCATAGCCGGGTGTTCGGGTGGGCGCGTTACCGGCCCGGGGCACGTCGGTTCGACCGGTGTCCGGTGGTGGACCGTGGCCTGACGCGTTCGTTGACTTTCCTGCTCTCGGCCAGGCAGCCAGGCCTTGATAGGACGACTTCGGCGACAGTCGGCGGGCCTCCCCGAAGGCGCCTCTACAACGATGACCCACGCACACCGACGGCGATGCCGACGGCTATCGGTGCCGGATTCGCTGCGTGGGGCGGCCTCTGGCGGGAGGTGCGAATTGCTGTGGGGCGGTGTCTGTGGCGGAAGGTGCGGGGATTTGCTGGGTGGGGCGGTGCCCGTAGCCGGAGGGCCAGATCTGCTGTTGAAGGGAGCGTGATCCACTTCTGGCTCACGTGAACTGGAAGGCCCGCTGCGGGTGGTGCGGGCCATCTGCGTGGTGCGTTGTGTCAACGTCCTCGGCCGGCCGGTCCGCGGGGTGTGGATCATGACCGGGCTGGTCGTGGAGGAGTGGGTCCGGTGAGTGGGCAACCAGCCCGGCGGTCGCGTTCTGGTCTTGTGTCGGGGGTGCGTCGCGTGGACCGCCCGGAACGGGGGATGTTGCGGTTGGGTGGGGGTGGCTCGTACCAGAAGGGCGGATTTTCCGGGTGAATCGCGGCGATATGCCGCTTTCGGTCGCAAGGGCCGATGGCGTCGCGTCCGGGAAAGGCGGAGCGGCCCGGAGGGGGCGCGAGGGCGGGCCCGGAAGGCCGAGACGGCGGGCCCGGAGGCCGAGACGGCGGGCCCGGAGGCCGAGACGGCGGGCCCGGAGGCCGAGACGGCGGAACGGCCCGGAGCGCGGATGAGAGCCGGAGGCGCGGATCTGCCCGAGCGCGGATGTAGGCCGGTGGGGCCCGGAGCGCGGATGTGGGCCGGAGGGGAGGCCGAGTGACCCGGAGGGCGCATGTCGGCCGAAGGGGAGTTGCGGTCAGGCGGGGGTGGCTGCTCGGCGGGCGGTGTGCCGCCAGCGGAGGATGATCGCGGTGGAGAGGACGAAGCTGAACGCGGCCGGCGCCAGGGTCAGTAGGTTCATGTCGCCGGGAGCGGCCACGGCGGCGCCGATGATGGCGTAGGTGACCGTGGACGGGATGGCGGCGATCGTGGTGCCGAGTAGGTAGCGCTTGCGGCAGACGCTGGTCGTGCCGTAGGCGTAGCCGACCAGGCCGAACGGGGCCAGCGGGAGGAAACGGACCAGCAGGACGGCGGCCAGGCCGCGGCGGTTGAGCCAGCCGTCCAGGCGGGCCAGGCGGCTGCCCGCCCGGGCCTGCATGGCGCCCCGGCCGGCCCACCGGCCCGCGTAGTAGGTGGCGACGGCGGCGATCACCGCGGCGGCCAGGGCGGCGGCGCCTCCGGTCACGGCGCCCAGGAGGGCGCCGCAGGTCATCGTGATGAGGGTACGCGGGACCAGCACCGACAGCAGCATGCCGCCGAGGACCGCGACCGCGACGGCAGCGCTCGGGCCCATCGCCGACAGCGTCTCGGCGATCTCCCGGAGCGGGAGCAGCGCCGAGACGCCCGCGAGGGCGGCCACCCCGACGACAAGCAGGGCGAATCGGGCTAAACGACGCCTCCACCCGGTGGTGGGGCCGGCGTGCTCAACTGCCTGAGGGTCCGCGGTCTCGGTGCCCCGCGGGGCGATCAGGTTGTCGGTCATGCAGGCCTACCGCCCCAACTGTCGTCGGTTATGGACAAGGTCTATGGAAGGGTCATGCCGGGCTTGCCGCGGCGAGCCGTTCGGACCGGAGCCGGTCGGCCCAGGTGTCGTCAAGAGGCGCAAGCCTATCCGCGCCGGTCGCCCATCGCAGTAGCAGATCGGCTATCGCCGGGTTGCGGGCGAGCGCCGGGCCGTGCGAGTAGGTGCCGAGGATCTTTCCCGCCCAGGCGCCCTCGGTCTGGCCGTCGTTGCCGATGCCGGCGGTCACCCGGGCCAGCGGTGCGGCGTGGGCGCCCAGATGTGTACGCCCTCCGTGGTTCTCGAATCCGGTCAGCGCGGGCAGCCCGAGCCGTGGGTCGACCTCGCCGCGCAGTTCACCGACCGCCCGGGTCTCGCCCCGGTCGGAGGAGATGTCCAGCAGTCCCAGCCCGGCGCACTTGGCTCCCTTGGCAAAGAACGAGTGGCCGAGGAGTTGGTAACCGGCGCAGATGGAGAGGACCGCGGCGCCCTGGGAGACGGCCTGGTGGAGGCCGCCGTCGGCGAGGAGGCGCTGGGCGGCGAGGGCCTGCGGGCCGTCCTCACCGCCGCCGATCAGGTAGATGTCGGCGCCGTTGGG
Organism: Actinoplanes sichuanensis; assembly: GCF_033097365.1. Lineage (NCBI taxonomy): Bacteria > Bacillati > Actinomycetota > Actinomycetes > Micromonosporales > Micromonosporaceae > Actinoplanes > Actinoplanes sichuanensis. Next base: position 7,792,747 of record NZ_AP028461.1, on the reverse strand, counting down.
CATCCGCTGGTCGGAGCGGACCTCGTAGGTCTCGGCCGGGATGCCGCGGTCGGCGGCCCGGCGGGCGAGGATCAGCATGTTGCCGCGGTCGCCATAGGTCGAGAGCAGATCGGGGTAGATCCACACGATCCGCAGGGCCTCAGTTGACACGGTCCAACTCCGCTCGGATGTCCTGGAACGCCGTGTAGTTGGCGATCACTTCGAGGCGGCCGGGCGGCACCGACCGCAGCGCCTCGTCGAAAGTCTGTACGTGCTTGAACTGCACCTGGTTCACCTGGAGGCGGACGGCCAGGTCATACGCCCGGTCACCGGTGATCAGCACCGGACGGTCCCGCAGGGGCGAGAAGTCGACGTCGTAGAGCCAGGACGTGTCGAGCCCGTCGGGGTCGCGCGCGTTGATCGAGAGCAGGGTCGGCGCCTGGTCGGCCATGTCGAAGGCCTCCAGCCAGCTCGCCGGGTTCTTCGCGAGCAGCAGCCGGATGTTGCGGCCGTCCCGGTCGACCTGGGCGTAGCGGCCGGCGATCGACGCGACCCGGGACAGCCGGGGCAGGGCCTCGATCGGCCGGACCCCGAACTCGGCCGCCACGGCCAGCGCGGTGGCCGCGTTGCCGATGTTGACCCGGCCGGGGAGCTGCAGCTTGACCAGGTGCCAGTCACCGCGTGGGTCGATCACGCCCTCGTCCTCGACGACCCACTGCGGGCGCGGGCGGCGCAGCGGGCAGCCGGTGCACCACCAGTCGCCCTGCTGACGCTCGATCGGGTGGCCGCTCTGCGGGCAGACGAACGAGTCGTCGAGCCAGCGCTGGCCGGCGCTGAACCAGGTGATCTGCTGGCTGCCGGAGGCCGCCCAGACCACCATCGGGTCGTCGGAGTTGGCGACCACGCGGATCTCGGGGTGGTCGGCGAGTGCCTTCTTCCACAACTCGGCCATCATCGCCACCTCCTTCGCCCGGTCGAGCTGGTCGCGGGAGAGGTTGAGCAGCGCCACCACCTTGGGCCGGGTCTGGTCGATGACCTGGGCCAGGTAGTGCTCGTCGACCTCGAGGACCGCGAACGGGGTGTGCCCCTCCTTGGCCAGCGCGGAGGTGTGACCGGTCGGCATGTTGGCGCCGAACGAGTTGGTGGCGACCCGGCCCAGGACACCGACGGCGGCCGCGGTGAGGCGGGTCGTGGTGGTCTTGCCGTTGGTCCCGGAGACCAGCGCGACGGCGCGGCCGGCCGCGAGGTGGGTCAGGAGGTCGGGGTCGATCTTGAGGCCGATCCAGCCGCCGATCACCGAACCGTCGCCGCGGCCCGCGGCCCTGGAGAGCGCCGCCGCGGTCTTCGACACGGAGGTCGCGACCTTGGCGATGAGAGGCATTCCGTCCGTCACGCCAGCGAGGGTACCGGACTCGAACGTTACGACGCGTTGCCAGACCGTCAAGATCACGGTGTGGCCGGTGTTTTCCCCGGTCCGGGCTTTTCGGACGCTTACCCCGTTGGTGACGGGACTATTTATGTGTTCTGTTTCACCCGTAACCATCAACGGTGAGTAGCTGTGGCACTACTCAATGTGGGCGCATATGTCTCGCGTCGGTAACAAAGTGGACACCGACAAGTGTGCCAATCACACACCGTGATCACCCCCACGCTGACGATCATGGTCGGACTCGGGTACCAAGGATCAGCCGGACGCACTCCGCTCGCCGGCCGCACCGGATCGGTTCACGCCGAGCCCTGCCCCGGGCCGGACGGTGCGACACCGCAGTTGAGCCACACCAGACAAGGCATTCGGGGGCAGGGACGGGGGACCCATTACCGGTCTTCTCCCGCGCCACACGGCTTCGGCCGGTGCACCGGGGAGACCTTGGGGTGAAGCCGCCCACCCGCGGCCGGGCACACCTTCCCGCCCGAACCCGACAGCTAACCTCGCAGGCGTGCCGGAGGGATCTCTCTACCGTGCACGAACACAGTTCGAGCCGGCGCCGCCGCGCGTCCATCGGCACCGGAACCGTCGCACTGTCCCTGGGTCTCTGCCTCTGTGCCGGGCAGCTGATCGCCGCGTCCCCCGCGGCGGCCGCCACGACCCCCGCTGTCACCCAGGTCGCCGCCTCGGCGGCGGTACCGAAGGTCACACCTTCGATCTGGGCCAGCAGCGCCCGGACCCTCAAGTGGGGTTCCACCCTCAAGGTCACCGCCAAGGTGATCGATCCCACCACCCACCAGGTCGCCAAGGGGACGGTTCGTCTCCAGGGTTACTCCAACGGCGCCTGGCGCACCTGGGACACGGCCACCGTCAAGAACGGCGTGGTGTCGCTGACCGCCAAGCCGACCAAGACCGTCTGGGTCCGGACCCTCTTCACCGGCACCGGCTACAACCAGCGGGGCACCGGCAGTTTCAAGGTGACGGTCAAGGCCAGCGGTGCGAAGGTGCTGGCCGAGGCCAAGACCCACAAGGGTGCGCTGTACAAGTACGGCGCCTCCGGTCCCAAGCGCTTCGACTGCTCGGGCTTCACCAAGTACGTCTACAAGAAGGCGGCCGGCAAGAGCCTGCCGCACAAGGCGAACTCGCAGCAGAAGTACGGCACCGCCGTCGCGAAGAGCAAGAAGCAGATCGGTGACCTGATCGTCTTCCGGAACGGGTCGTACGGGTACCACGCCGGCATCTACGCCGGTAACGGTTACGTCTACGACTCGCCCCACACCGGAGCCCGGGTCGGCCTGCACAAGATCTGGAACAACAACTACGTCGTGCGCCGTCTGGTCGCCTGACGCGGTCGTGCAGGCGGTGGCTCGTCAGAGACGCCGGCCGGTGCGACGCCGGAGCCGCACGATGAGGCCGATCGGTGTCGCGGGGTGACCCCGACAGGTCGCGCGGCAGCGCCGACGAGGGGTGTCGCGCAGCGGCGTAAGTAAGTTTGTCGCGCAGCGGCGCCAGTAAGTAAGGAATAGCAATGACGCCCGTGGGGCGTGACCCGGATCCGGGTCACGCCCCACGGGCGTCTGCTGTGTCCGGGCGATGTGGACCCCACCGGTCCCTCCACTTTCCTCCCGGCGGGCTCCCCACTTTCCTCCCCGTGGTGTGTCGACGACCACGGAATCGGGCGTGGGAGGGCATTTCGGCGGGCGCTTTTCGACCCGAAGGCCTCGATGTCGGAAACAAGACCCTGTTGATCATGGTCACCCCCTCCACTCCGGCCCACCGCCTGTGAACTGGGATTACGTCCGTGAGAACGGCTCGTGAGGGTTGGCTTTTGGGTTGCAGGTGGAGGGAAGTGGAGTAGAGTGGGGCGCAGTGGCAGGGCGGAGGAGCGACGCCGGACCTGCCGGCCCGAGTTGACAGGTGATCCGCTCCCTCCGCGATGGGGCGGCCGCCACGGCAAAGGGGTGGGGGCCGATGTTCCTCGGCACACACACCCCGCGCCTGGACGAGAAGGGCCGGCTGATCCTCCCGGCGAAGTTCCGTGATGAGCTGGCGGGAGGTGTCGTGATCACGAAGGGGCAGGAGCGCTGTCTTTACGTGTTCCCGATGCCGGAGTTCCAGCGCATCGCCGGTCAGCTGCGCGAGACACCGGTCACGAACAAGGCGGCCCGGGCGTATAGCCGGGTCTTCTTCGCGAGCGCGCACGACGAGGTTCCCGACAAGCAGGGCCGGGTGACGATTCCGGCCCATTTGCGGGAGTATGCCAGTCTTGGTCGGGATCTCGTGGTGATCGGTGCGAGCACCCGGGTCGAGGTCTGGGACAAGCAGGCCTGGGATGACTACCTCTCGGCGAGCGAGGAAGAGTTCGCCGACATCGAGGAGGGGGTGCTGCCCGGCGGACTGTAGGCGTGGCACTCGGAAGGGCCGCTGGTCTCGGCCCGGACGCCACTGCCGCCGTAACGCGAGATCTCCAGCCGCTCCCGCTCCTGGCGCCTCTTCCCCGGCGCCAGGCGCGTGTCCGGGCCGGTTCGCCGGCCTCGGACATGAGAGCGGATGGGGATCTGGCGGTACGGACGGGCGACCGGGCCGGGCAGCAACTGGCAACTGAATGAGTGAGACGCGAGCGGGCACGGCAATGGGGGTCGACATGGGGGAGCCGCGGGGCACGCACGTGCCGGTGCTGCTCGAGCGCTGCCTCGAGCTGCTGGATCCCGCCCTCACGCTGCCGGGTGCCGTCCACGTCGACTTCACGCTGGGTCTGGGCGGGCACGCCGAGGCGGTCCTGGAGCGGTATCCGGACGTCGTCCTGATCGGACTCGACCGGGACACCGAGGCTCTGGCCCACGCCCGGCACCGACTGATCCGTTTCGGTGATCGCGCGCACCTGGTCCACGCCGTCTACGACGAGCTGCCGCGGGTTCTCGACGAGTTGGAGATCCCGGCGATCCACAGTGGGCTCTTCGACCTCGGGGTCTCGTCGTTGCAGCTGGATGAGGCGGATCGCGGGTTCGCGTACGCGCAGGACGCGCCTCTGGACATGCGGATGGACCAGTCCCGCGGGATGACCGCGGAAGAGGTCGTCAACACGTACGAGCCGGGTGATCTTGTTCGCGTTTTGCGGCAGTACGGCGAGGAGAAGTTCGCGCCACGGATCGTCTCGTCGATCGTGCGGGAGCGGGCGAAGGGGCGGATCACCTCCACGGCGCGGCTGGCCGAGCTGGTGAAGGACGCCATCCCGGCCGCCGCGCGGCGAACGGGTGGAAATCCCGCAAAAAGGACATTCCAGGCACTACGCATTGAGGTGAACAGGGAGCTGGAGGCGCTCGAAGGAGCGGTTCCGGCGGCTTTGGACGCGTTGGCACCCCATGGGCGCCTTGTGGTGATGAGTTATCAATCACTGGAGGACAGGATCGTCAAGCGCGAGCTCACCGCGAGGGCGCGCAGCACCGGGCCGGTCGACCTTCCGGTCGAGCTTCCCGGTACCGGTCCGAGCCTGCGACTGCTGACCCGAGGGTCGGAGCCGCCCAGTGAGGCGGAGGTGGCGGCGAACCCGAGGGCGGCCTCGGTGAAGCTGCGCGCCGTGGAACGGATCGACGAGCAGGAGCAGGCGAGCAAGTTCGAGAAGGCGTTCGGAGCCGGCCGCGAGCGGCCCCGAATGTCTACAACGCGTGGGGGACGAGGGCGGATACGCCCGGGGGCGAATGTAGAGGGGGAGGGACGAGCATGAGCGAGCGATCCGAAGCGCCGCGGTCGGGGGGCCGATCGGCGCAGCCGCGCACCACGCGCCGGAGCAGCCGCGATGCCGAGACCACGAGGGCCGGGGCGCGGGGGGCGCGCCGGACCGAACCGGCCGACACGCGCCGGTCAGGGATCCGGAGCCGGGGGGCTCAGGGCCCGGCCGCACCGAAGGCCGCACCGAAGGATCCCGTCGCGCCGATCGACGGCGCCACCGCGCTGTCGATCGAGGTGACCGGAGATCCGGCGCCGCTGCCGGGCCGGATGCGGCTCTGGGTGGCGCCGCCACTGCCGGTCCGGGCGCCGCGCGCCGCCTTCGCCACCGCGGTCATCGCCGTGGTGCTGGTCGGTGTGGTCGGCATCCTGCTGGTCAACACGGCGACCGTGGAGCAGTCGTTCCGACTGGACGCTCTGCGCAACGAGAAGACCGAGCTCGATCAGCGGCAGCACGACCTGGAGCGGCAGATCGTCGACGCGTCCGGTCCGGGCAAGCTGCACGCCGCCGCCCGCCGTCTGGGTCTGGTGCAGGCGGCCGAGCCGGCGGTCATCTGGCTGCCCAACGGCGAGATCATCCGGCCGCCGGTGCCCGGCAAGGGCCCGACCGCGCCGACCACCGACGACGGCCTGCGTGAGTCCGGCGCGCCGTCCGCCGCGGTCGAGCGGTAGGCCGGCGTGTCGCCGCGAGACGACGACGAGACACCGCGCCGGGGTACCTCACCCCGGCGCGGTTCGTCGCGTGACCTACCCGGTGAGGAGCCGGAGGAGAACCCGCGCGACAACCGGCGCGGCCGATCCAGCATCGGGGAGGCCCGGGCCTACACCCCGCGCGGCCGGACCGTGGCCGAGCGCGGCCGGCTGCCCCGCGACAGCGGCCGCAACGCCGACCCGTTCCGGCCGGCGCTGCAGGTGCTCGACGGCGGCGAGAGCGGCCAGCGCTCCCGGACGCGTGGCCGGACCACCGAGCCGCCGCCCCCGCGCGAGGAGCCGAAGCCGCAGGCCAGGACGACACGGGAGCCGGCAAAGCCGCGGGAACGGGTCCGGAAGCGGGAACCGGAGCGACCCCGGGAACGGGACCGCCGTCGCCCCGAGCCGAAGCCCCGGCGGCCGGTCCCGGCGGAGCCGCCCAAGCTCGCCAACAGCACCCGGCGGTTGCGGCTCGGCACGGTTCTGGCGATCTCCCTCTTCGTCACGATCGGCGTACGGCTGGTGGTGCTCCAGGTCGCGACCTCCCCGGAGGAGGCCGCCAGCCTGCTCGAGCTGCGCGAGAACCGGCTGAGCAGCGTCACCCTGCCCGCCCCGCGCGGCAGCATCCTGGACCGCAACGGCAACGTCCTGGCGCACAGCGTCGAGGCCCGGTACGTCTACGCCGACCCGGAGAACAAGGGCCTGCAGGACGACGTCGCCGGTACCGCCGCGAAACTGGCGCCGCTGCTGGGCGTACCCCAGTCCGAGCTTTTCGAGAAGTTGCAGCGCAAGCAGGTGCTCGGGCAGTGGACGAAGTTCCGCTACCTGGACCGTGGTGTCGATCTGTCGGTGGCCGACCGGATCGACGCCCTGAACCTGGACGGTATCTACACGCACACCGACGAGCGGCGCGATGTGCCGGGCGGTGACCTCGCGTCGAACCTGATCGGGTTCACCGGTGAGGAGGGGCGCGGCCTGGAGGGCCTGGAGGCGCGATACGACGACCTGCTGCACGGCACCGACGGCAAGCGGGTCTTCGAGGTCGGCACGGGCAAGCTGAACAAGCCGATCCCGGGCGGGTTCCAGCAGGACGTCGAGGCGCGGCCGGGTAACTCGCTGCAGCTCACCATCGACCAGGACCTCCAGTTCCAGGTGCAGCGGATCCTGGACGCGGCGGGCAAGAAGAAGAACGCCCGGGTCGGCGGCGCGGTGGTGCTCGACGCCCGTACCGGTGAGGTGCTGGCCCAGGCCAGCTACCCGTTCTACAACGCGGCGAAGCCGAACGCGGTGGACCCGATCGAGCGGATCGACATGCCGAGCAGCGTCGTCACCGACCCGGGGTCGAGCCACAAGGCGTTCATCTTCGGCGCGGCCCTGCAGGAGGGTCTGGTCCAGCCGGACGAGCTGATCACGATCAGCCCCGCGATCAAGAAGGGTGACACCACCTTCAAGGACACCCACCCGCAGGACAAGGGCACCCGGATGACCCTGCCGGGGCTGCTCGCCTTCTCCTCGAACGTGGGAACCATCCTGCTCGCCGACCGGCTGGGCCCGGAGAAGGTCTACGAGTACCAGCAGAGGTTCGGCCTGGGCAAGGCGACCGGTGAGGGCATGCCGGCCGAGGCCGAGGGCGACCTGCTCGAGGTGGCCGACTGGAGCGGCTCGTCGTACGGCTCGGTGCCGATCGGGCACAGCGTCTCGGCCACGCTGATCCAGATGGCGGCCGGGTACGGCGCGATCGCCAACGACGGCGTCTACATCCAGCCGCATCTGATCAAGGGCACCATCTCCGGCGAGGACGGCACCGAGACCCCGGCGCCGGCTCCGTCGACGCACCGGGTGCTGGACGCGAACGTGGCCCAGGAGCTGCGCCACATGATGGAGGCGGTGACCACCGTCGAGCACGCGACGGGTCTGGCGGCCCAGGTGCCCGGTTACCGGGTGGCGGGCAAGACCGGCACCGGCAAGCTGCTCGTCAACGGGCAGTACACCAGCAACAACGCCAGCTCGTTCGTCGGTATGGCCCCGGCTGAGAACCCGCGTTACGTGATCGCGGTGTCGATGGACGTCAGCAGCGGCGGCGGCGGTGACGTGGCGGCCCCGGCGTTCAGCGACATGATGTCCTACGTCCTGCTCCAGAACCACGTGCCGCCGTCCGGCAGCAAGGCCCCCGAATTCAAGATCAAGGAATGACGCGGGTCGCATGGCGTTGACGACGAGCCGTCGGAGACGGGGTAGGGTCTGACGCCGTGTCCGGCATTCCACGTCCCGAGACCGTGGAGCCGTGCCTGCTGGCGCGGCTCGCGGAGCTGTTACCGGCCGATCTGACCGGCGGTGACGTCCCGGTCACCGGCATCACACACAGTAGTCGGGAGGTGCGCCCCGGTGATCTCTACGCGGCGCTGCCCGGCGCCAACCGGCACGGCGCGGAGTTCGTGGCGGACGCCGCGCGTTCCGGTGCGGTGGCCGTCCTGACCGACCCGGCCGGTCGCGCGGCGGCCGTTGCCGCGGGTCTCCCGGTGCTGGTCACCGACGACCCGCGGGCGGTGCTCGGCGCGGCCTCGGCGGCGATCTACCGGGAGCCGTCGCGGCGGCTCACCATGATCGGCATCACCGGTACGGCCGGCAAGACCTCCACGGCCTACCTGGTCGAGGCGGGTCTGCGGGCCGCCGGCAAGGTGACCGGGCTGGTCGGCACGGTGGAGACCCGGCTCGGTGACCTGGTGGTCAAGAGCGTGCGGACCACCCCGGAGGCCACCGACCTCCAGGCGATCCTCGCCGCCGGCGTCGAGCGCGGTGTCGAGGCGGTGGTCATGGAGGTCTCCAGCCACGCGCTGGTGATGGGCCGGGCCGGTGGCATCCGGTTCGCGGCCGGCGGCTACACCAACTTCGGCCAGGACCACCTCGACTTCCACCCGACCTCGGAGGACTACTTCGAGGCCAAGGCCCGGCTCTTCGACGGCCGCTCGGCGGCCGAGGTGCTCAACTTCGACGACCCGGCGCTGCGGCCGCTGTTCAAGCCGTCGACGATCACCTACTCGGCGGCCGGCGACCGATCCGCGACCTGGTGGGCCTCCGACGTACGCCCGTCCGACTTCGGTCAGCTCTTCACCGCACACGGCCCGGACGGCCGCTCCGTCGAGACCGGCGTGACGCTGCCCGGCCTGCACAACGTCTCGAACGCCCTGCTGGCGCTGGCCCTACTGGTCGCGGTGGGGGTGGACGCCCGGGTCGCGGGTGCCGGCATCGCCGCCTGCCGCGGCGTCCCGGGTCGCCTGGAGCTGGTCGACGCGCCCGGCGAGATCCTCGGCGTGGTCGATTACGCTCACAAACCCAACGCGATCGTCGCGGCGCTCACCGCGCTGCGCGGGCTGGCCACCGGGCGCGGCGGCCGGCTGATCTGCGTGATCGGCGCCGGCGGCGACCGAGACCAGGGCAAACGGCCGCTGATGGGCGCGGCCGCCGCGGAGGGCGCCGACTTGGTGATCATCACCGATGACAACCCGAGGACCGAAGACCCCGCTGTCGTACGGTCGGCCGTGCGCTCCGGTGCGGAGGAGGCGTCCACGCCCGCCAAGATCATCGAAGTGGCCGGCCGGCGCTCCGCCATCGCTGAGGCGGTGCGCCTGGCCTACGCCGGTGACGTGATCGCGGTGCTGGGCAAGGGCAACGAACTCGGCCAGGAGGTGAACGGCGAGGTGCTGCCGTTCGACGACCGTATCGAGCTGGCCACCGCTCTGGAGGCGCGCGCATGATCGACCTGACCCTGCGAGAGATCGCCGGGATCACCGGCGGCCGGGTCGTCGGTGACCCGTCGGTGCTCGTCACCGGCGACGTCGAGTACGACTCCCGCAAGATCGGCCCGGGCGGCCTGTTCCTGGCGTTCGCCGGGGAGAAGGTCGACGGCCACGACTACGCGCGGGCCGCCGTCGAGCGGGGCGCCGCCGCGGTGCTCGGCTCCCGGGACACCGGCGTGCCGGGTGTCGTCGTCGAGGACCCGTTGGTCGCGGTGGCCGCCCTGGCCCGGGCCGTGGTCGCCCGGCTCCACGACCTCACCGTGATCGGGCTGACCGGCTCGTCCGGCAAGACCACCACCAAGGACTACATCGGGCAACTGCTGTCCCGGATCGGTCCCACGGTGGCGCTGCCCGGCTCGCTCAACAACGAGCTGGGTTTCCCGTACACCGTGTTGCGGGCCTCCGAGAAGCACCGCTTCCTGGTGCTGGAGATGGGCGCGCGCGGCGTCGGCCACCTCAGGTACCTGACCGAGATCGCCCGCCCGTCGATCGGCGTGGTGCTGAACATCGGCGCCGCCCACATCGGTGAGTTCGGCTCCAAGGAGGGCACCGCACTGGCCAAGGGCGAGCTGGTCGAGGCGCTGCCGTCGACCGGGGTGGCGGTCCTCAACGCCGACGACCCGCTGGTGGCCGCGATGGCGTCGCGCACCTCGGCCCGGGTGGTCATGGTCGGATCGACCGGATCGCTCACCGCCTCGGACGTCACGCTCGACTCGGCCGGGCGGGCGTCGTACACCCTCGCCGACGGCACCCGGTCCGGGCGGGTCCATCTCACCACCGCGGGCGAGCACCAGGTCGCCAACACCCTGGCCGCCGGCGCGGTGGCGCTGGCCGCCGGGATGGCCTTCGACGACCTGGTCGCCGCGCTGAGCGAGGTGGGCATCGCCTCCGAGCGCCGGATGGACGTCTACACCCGGCCGGACGGTGTCACGGTGGTCGACGACTCGTACAACGCCAACCCGTCGTCGACCTCGGCCGCTCTGCGGGCGCTGGCCGCGATGGGTGGCGGCAAGCGCACCACCGCCGTCCTCGGCTTCATGGCCGAGCTCGGCGAGCACGAGGTGTCCGGTCACGCCGAGGTCGGGCGGCTCGCCGCCGAGCTCGGCGTGGACCGGGTGATCGCGGTGACCGGCAGCGCGGGTCCGATCCTGGACGGTGCGGCCGGAGTGGACGGCTGGCGGGGCACGGGGCTCCTCGCCGACGACCAGGCCGCCGCGATCGAGATCCTGCGCCACGACCTGCGCGCCGACGATGTCGTGCTGGTCAAGGGTTCCCGGTACCGGACATGGGACGTCGCCGACTGGTTGCGGCGTCCCGAGGAGGTTCAGCCCACGTGAGGGCAGTCATCGTCGCGGCCGCGGTCGCCTTTCTCATCTCGCTCTTCGGTACGCCCCTCGCGATCCGGGTCTTCTCGGCGCTCAAGGCCGGCCAGCCGATCCGGACCATCGGACCGCAGACCCACCTGGGCAAGCGCGGCACCCCGACGATGGGCGGTGTGGCGTTCATCATCGCCACCGTCTTCGCCTACGCGGCCGGGCACCTGGCGCTGACCACTCTGCCGGACCGGCAGATCGCCCAGGAGAAGCCGACCATGACCGCCCTGGTCCTGCTCGGCATCTTCGTCTTCTGTGGCGCGGTCGGCTTCATGGACGACTTCCTGAAGGTGCGGAAGAAGAACTCGGACGGTCTCAGTGCCAAGGGCAAGCTGCTCGGCCAGCTGCTGATCGGCACCGTGTTCGGCATCGCCGCGCTCTACTTCCCGAGCACCAACGGCCAGACCGTGGCCAGCGAGAAGATCTCCTTCATCCGGGATGTCAGCTGGCTGGACGTCGGCAAGGTCGGCTCGGTCATGGTGTTCGTCTTCGTGATCATGGCGATGTCGAACGGCGTGAACCTCACCGACGGCCTGGACGGCCTCGCCACCGGCGCGTCGATCCTGGTCCTCGGCGCCTACTCGCTGATCGGCTTCTGGCAGTACCGGCACTGGTGTGGTGACAACGCCTACGTCGGTGAGGCCGGTTCGCTCACCGCGCAGCACTGTTATCAGGTCCGGGACCCACTCGAGATCGCGATGATCGCGGCCGCCGCGGCCGCCGCCTGTGTCGGCTTCCTGTGGTGGAACACCAACCCGGCCCGGATCTTCATGGGTGACACCGGCGCGTTGGCACTGGGCGGCCTGATCGGCGGTCTGGCCGTGGCCACCCGCACCACGCTGCTCTCGGTCATCATCGGTGGCCTGTTCGTGATCATCACGATGTCCGTGGTCATCCAGATCATCTCGTTCAAGACCACCGGTAAGCGGGTCTTCCGGATGTCCCCGCTCCAGCACCACTTCGAGCTGGCCGGCTGGAGCGAGGTCAACATCGTGGTCCGGTTCTGGATCATCGCGGGCATCTGTGCCGCCATCGGTCTCGGATTGTTCTACAGCGAGCACCTGGCGGTCATGGGTTAGCACGTGACTGACCCGGGTGGGCCGGATCGGCCGCTGCTCACTCGGTAGAGATCGGATCATTCCTAGGCTCGGGAGCGCTGATTACTCAGCGCTCCTTTGAGTATGCGGAGGGTCGATGTCGATCTCTAAAGTTCTGTTCCTGTCGGCCGGGGCGGTGGCGATGGCACTGTCCGGCGCCACCGCGGCGGCCGCCTCCGACCGGGTCGCGCCGCCCCGCGCGATGGACGATCCGGACGTGATCAAGGTGTGCGTGGTGTCGAAGACCGGCGCCATCCGCTGGATGCTGCCCACCACGCAGGCCTGCCGCGCGAACGAGGTCCTGCGCGAGTGGAACGTCTCGGGCCTGATGGGGGAAGCCGGCCCCGCCGGGGCAGCTGGTCCCGCCGGGCCTACGGGGCCCGCCGGGGCGACAGGGCCGGCAGGCCCCACCGGCCCCACGGGTCCGGTCGGTGCCCCGGGCTCCCTCGGGGGGACCGGGCCGACCGGTCCACAGGGTCCGCAGGGCGTTCCCGGCACTCCGGGCACTCCGGGCACTCCGGGCGCGCCGGGCTCCCCAGGCCCACAGGGTGACCCGGGTCCGCAGGGCGCCCAGGGCCCGCAAGGTCCGCAGGGTCCGCAAGGTCCGCAAGGAAACCCGGGGGCGGCCGGGAGTTCGTCATTCGCACTGACACAGGAACTGGTGACCGGCACTGCGGGGACGTCCGTGATATGCCCGTCGATCAATCAGATTGCGATCTATGGCTACGTCGACCCGCTTCCCGGAGAGATCAGGTCGATCACGACCAACGCACAGAACATCTCGGCGCCTTTCGCATGGGACTTCGTCTGGGACGGAATGCTGTCCAACGGGGCGAACGTCTACCTGATCTGTGCCGTGCCCGCGGTTTAGGCGAAACCGTGCGGCTGTTCCGGTGGCGCAGGTGACAAAGCCCGATGCGACACGCCATCGACGGTGTGCGTCCATGTGTGGACATCGGACGATGATGGGGGTATGGCGGACGACCGTTCTCAGCAGGCCCGCCCGTCACTGAGCCGGCAGCTCCTGCCCGCCGTGCACGGGCTGCTGGCCAGACCCCTGTCCTCGTACTACCTGCTGATCGCGAGCTGCTCCCTGCTGCTGCTGATCGGCCTCACCATGGTCTTCTCGGCCACGAGCGTGAAGGCGTTCGCGGAGAAGGGCAACGCCTTCACCGAGATCAGCAGCCAGGCGGTCTACGCCCTGCTCGGCCTGGTCGCGTTCTGGATCTTCCAGCGGCTGCCCACGGTCACCTTGCGGGTCATCGGCCGGGGACTGCTCACCCTGTCCATCCTCCTGCTCACGCTCCTGGCCGCGATGAACGCGCTGGCGGCGGTCGACGTGCTGAGCCGGAACTCCGATGACGATCCCACGCTCGGTCCGCTGGTGGCCGACCTGAACTGGCTCATCCTCGGGTCGTTCAGCATGCAGCCGGGTGAGCTCGCGAAACTCGCCATGGTGCTGTGGGCCGCCGACGTGATCGCCCGCAAGGGCCCGGCCCTGGGTGACTGGCGGGAGCTGGCGATGCCGCTGTTCCCGGTGATCGGCCTGCTGTTCGTCCTGGTCGGCTACAACGACCTGGGCACCATGCTGGTCCTGCTGGCGCTGATCGTCGGCCTGCTCTGGGCGGCCGGGGTGCGGCTGCGGGTGTTCGGCGCGCTGGGCGTACTGGGCCTTGCCGGGGTCGGCCTGCTGATCGCGGCCGCGTCCCGGGGTGCCGGTTCCGGCACGGCGGGCCAGGAGAACTACCGGCTGCGGCGGCTGACCTCGTTCCTGGAGCCGCTGGCCGACTGCGACACCACCACCGAGGCCGGGCGCTCCTGCTACCAGCTGGTGCAGGGCCGTTCGGCGATCTTCGAGGGCGGCTGGTTCGGTGTCGGCCTGGGCAAGAGCGCCCTCAAGTGGGGTTATGTCCCGGAGGCGGGCAACGACTTCATCTTCGCGATCGTCGCCGAGGAGCTCGGCGTGGTCGGCTGTGTCGTGGTGCTGGCTCTGCTGTCGGTGCTGGCCTACACCGGTTTCCGGATCGCCCGCCGGGTCGTCGACCCGTTCCGTCGCCTCGCCGCCACCGCCGCCACCACCTGGCTGGTGGCCCAGGCCGTGATCAACATGGGCGGGGTGGTCGGGCTGTTGCCGATCACCGGTCTCCCGCTCCCGTTCATCTCCGCCGGTGGCACCGCGCTCGTGGTGACCATGGCGGCGATCGGCATACTGGCGTCGTTCGCCCGGGCCGAGCCGGACGCGGCGCGAGCGCTGAACGCCCGTCCGACGCCTCGGTGGGTGCGGCTACTCTGGGCCCCGCTGCCGCCGCTCCCCCCGCCGCGGCGGCCGGGACCACAGCGTCAGCCTGCCCAGAAATCGGCCGGTTCAGCGTCCAGCGAGGCGGGGGCGGGAAGGAGACGGTGATGGGTTCCCTGCGGTCGATCGTGCTCGCCGGAGGAGGCACCGGCGGCCACATCTATCCGCTGCTGGCCTTCGCCGACGCCTTGCGCCGCCACTTCCCGGAGATCCGGATCACCACGCTGGGCAGCCCCAAGGGCATGGAGAACGAGCTGATCCCGGCGGCCGGGTACGACCTGCGCAGCATCCCGGCGTTCCAGTTGCCCCGCTCGCTCAACCTGGACCTGCTGCGTACCCCGGACCGGATGTACAAGTCGGCCCACGCGGCCGGTGAGGTCATCGACGAGGTGCAGGCCGAGGTGGTGGTCGGGTTCGGCGGCTACGTGTCGGTCCCGGCCTACCTGGCGGCGTGGCGGCGGGAGCTGCCGATCGTGATCCACGAGGTGAACGTGCCGCCGGGCGTGGCCAACCGGATGGGGATGAAATTCACCAAGCGGGTCGCCGTCGGTTTCCCGCACCAGCTGGAGCAGGCCGAGGCGCTGCGCAACGCCCGGCTGGTCGGCGTGCCGCTGCGGACCGGGATCACCCACATGGACCGGCCGGCGCTGCGCCCGCAGGCGCTCTACCACTTCGGGCTGCGTCCGGACCTGCCCGTGCTGTTCGTCTCCGGCGGCTCGTCCGGCGCCCGCACCATCAACCTGGCGGTGGCCGCGTCGGCCAAGCGGCTCGCGCACGCCGGCATCCAGGTGCTGCACGTGCAGGGCGGCCGCAACGACCCGTTCGACGTGCCGAAAGACCTGCCGGTCCCGTATGTCGTCGTGCCCTACCTGTCGGACATGCAGCTCGGCTACGCTGCCGCCGACCTGATGCTGTGCCGGGGCGGCGCGATCACGGTGGCCGAGACGACCGCGCTCGGTATGCCGGCGATCTACGTGCCTTATCCGTTCAGCAACCAGGAGCAGCGCCGCAACGCGCTGCCCGTGGTGGAGTCCGGTGGCGGCATGCTCGTCGACAACAGCGAGCTGACACCGGAGTGGATCGAGAGCAACATCATCCCGCTGGCCCGCGACCGGCAGCGGCTGGCCGCGATGGGTTCGGCCGCCGCCCGTTACGGCCGCCGCGACGGTGACGAGCAACTGCTGCGCTTCGTTCTCGAAGCCGTGAGCTGACTGAGCTGATGAGGACTGAGGGAGTGACACTGTGAACACGGCGGAGCTGACGCCGGCCGGCGAGATGACCGCCGAGGACCTGGGCAGCGTGCACCTGATCGGGATCGGCGGGGTCGGCATGGCCGGCCTGGCCCGGCTCCTGCTGACCCGTGGCGTGCCGGTCTCCGGCAGCGAGCTGCGTGAGTGGCCGGCCCTGGCCGCGCTGCGCGCGCTCGGCGGCACGGTGCACATGGCTCACGAGCCGTCCAACCTCGACGGCGTGGACACGGTCGTCTACTCGACCGCGATCCCGCAGGACCATGTGGAGATGGTGGAGGCGCGCCGCCGCGGGCTGCGGGTGCTGCACCGCTCGGAGGCCCTGGCCGCGGCGATGACCGACCGGCAGACCATCGCGGTGGCCGGCACCCACGGCAAGACCACCACCACGTCGATCATGACGGTGATCCTGCAGCACGCCGGGCAGGACCCGTCCTTCGTGATCGGCGGCGAGATGTCGGCCGCCGGGTCGAACGGGCATCACGGCACCGGTCCGCACTTCGTGGCCGAGGCCGACGAGCACGACCGGACCTTCCTGATCTACCGGCCGCACGTCGCGATCATCACCAACATCGAGGGTGACCACCTCAACAACTGGGGCGACCTGGAGACGTTGAAGGCGGGCTTCCTGGAGTTCGGCGGGCTCGCCGACGGATTCGTGGTGACCTGCGCCGACGGTCCGGGCACCGAGGAACTGATCGCGGGGCTCAAGGCGCAGGGCAAGACCGTCTACACGTACGGCGAGTCGGCCGGCGCGGATCTGCGGATCTTCGACATCACGTCCTCGGTCAGCGGCGTGCGCTACCAGGCGGAGCTGGACGGGCGGCCGCTCGGCGAGTTCAAGCTGGCCCTGCCCGGCACGCACATGGGCCTGAACAGCGCGGCGACCGTGCTGACCGCCCTCAAACTGGGCATCGAGCAGTCTCTGGTGACCGAGGCCCTGGAGTCGTTCCCGGGGGTCCGCCGCCGGTTCGAGCGCAAGGGCATCGCCGCCGGTGTCCGGGTGTACGACGAGTACGCGTACCACCCGACCTCGGTGAAGGCCGCGCTGCGCACGCTGCGCGAGGTGGCCGGTGACGGCCGCCTGCTGGTGGTCTTCCAGCCGTACCGGGTGTACCGCACCCGGGACCTGGAGGCCGAGCTGGCCGACGGTCTCGCGGTCGCCGACGAGGTGATCTGCATGGAGGTCTTCGGGCCGGGCGAGACCCGCGGCCCGGGCGAGGGCGGCCGGGCGCTGACCGCGGCGATCGACCTGCCCGAGGACCGCAAGGTGTTCGTCCCGGACTGGGAGGACGTGCCCGCCGAGGTGGTGCGGCGCAGCCGTCCCGGTGACGTGGTGGTGACGATGGGCGCGCCGCCGATCTCGCTGATGGGCGACGAGCTGCTGGCCGCGCTCACCGAGGCGGACCGCCACCCGGACCTGGCCGGGTAACGACGATGGCCGGCGGGGGCTCGCGCAACTGGCGGCTGGTCCGGGCCGATACGGACGCGGTGCCGCCGTCGGCCCGGCGCTTCATGGCGCGGGCCCGGCAGCGGCGGCTGCGGGCCGCGATGCCCTGGCTGATCGGTGGCGGCGTGCTGCTGGCCGTCGGTGGGCTGGTCTGGTTGGTCTACGGCACCGCGGTGCTCGGGGTGCGTGACGTCCGGGTGGTCGGCGCGGAGGTCCTCACCCCGGAACAGGTGCGTACGGCCGCCGCGGTGGAGCCGGAGCTGCCGCTGGCCCGGGTCGACCTGGACGAGGTGCGTGACCGGGTCCGGAAACTGCCACCGGTGGACCGGGTGCTGGTGAGTCGCAGTTGGCCGTCGACCGTGGTGGTCGAGGTGGTGGAGCGGGTGCCGGTGGCGGCGGTTCCGGCCCCGGACGATCAGTTCATGCTGATCGACGACGAGGGCGTGCCGTTCCGCGCGGTGACCGAGGTGCCGAAAGGGCTGCCGCTGGCCCGGCTGAGCACACCGGGGGCCGGTGACGAGAACACCGGTTCGGCGCTGACCGTCCTGGCTGCGCTCAGCGACGAGCTCCGCGAGCAACTGGTGGCGATCGCCGTGCCGTCGCCCGTGAAGATCAGCTTGGAGCTGCGCAACGGCCGGGTGGTCATCTGGGGTGACGACACCAAGAGCGAGCGCAAGAGCACCGTCGCCACGGTGCTGCTCAAGCAGAAGGGCGACGAGATCGATGTGAGCGCCGTGAATGTGGTGACCATACGATAACCATCCGGTTATTCGGACAAAGCGTGATGAACGCAATAAAAGGTTCAAGGTTACGGGTGAGTCGGATACTCACCTCCTAAGCGCACGCGACACGCCGCCCGGGGTCTTTGGATGCGGCGGCATGTCCGCATACGTTGCGTCGAGAGGTTCGAGTGGTTGACATAACTATGAACCTCTAGTAGAGGGTGAGGGTTTCCTCGCCTTCCTTTGTACGGCAGCGGATGTCGAAGTGCGGTTCCCTGGACCGCAGGGGCCGTCGACGTCCGCCAACCCCGGAAGGGATGGCTGAGCCCGATGACACCTCCGCACAACTATCTTGCGGTCATCAAGGTCGTCGGCATCGGCGGTGGTGGCGTGAACGCCGTCAACCGCATGATCGAAGTTGGGCTCAAGGGTGTGGAGTTCATCGCGATCAACACCGATGCGCAGGCGCTGTTGATGAGCGACGCCGACGTCAAACTGGACGTCGGCCGGGAACTGACGCGTGGCCTGGGGGCCGGCGCGCAGCCCGAGGTCGGCAAGAACGCCGCCGAGGACCACCGCGACGAGATCGAAGAGGTGCTCAAGGGCGCCGACATGGTCTTCGTCACGTGCGGCGAGGGTGGCGGCACCGGCACCGGTGGCGCGCCCGTCGTCGCCAACATCGCCCGCAAGCTGGGCGCCCTCACGATCGGCGTGGTCACCCGCCCGTTCAACTTCGAGGGCAAGCGGCGCCAGGTGCAGGCCGAGGCCGGCATCGACGAGCTGCGCAACCAGTGCGACACGCTGATCGTGATCCCGAACGACCGGCTGCTCGCGCTCGGCGACCGCGGCATCAGCATGATGGACGCGTTCCGTCAGGCCGACCAGGTGCTGCTCTCCGGTGTGCAGGGCATCACCGACCTGATCACCACGCCGGGTCTGATCAACCTGGACTTCGCCGACGTCAAGAGCGTCATGAGCAACGCCGGCAGCGCCCTGATGGGCATCGGCAGCGCCCGTGGCGACAACCGCGCCGTCGAGGCCGCCGAGAAGGCGATCTCCAGCCCGCTGCTGGAGCAGAGCATGGACGGCGCCCGCGGCGTGCTGCTCTCCATCGCCGGCGGCTCGGACCTGGGTCTCTTCGAGATCAACGACGCGGCGCAGCTGGTCACCGACGCGGCCCACCCGGACGCGAACATCATCTTCGGCGCGGTCATCGACGACGCCCTCGGCGACGAGGTGCGGGTCACCGTGATCGCGGCCGGCTTCGACGCGGGCGCGCCCGCCTACAAGCCGTCCGAGCCGGCCCGCAAGGTGCCGGCCCCGTCCACCGGGAGCTCGCTGCCCCCGGTGCCGCCGCCGGTCACCCCGCCGCCCAGCACCCCGTCGCCGCGGACCAGCCGGGTACTCTTCGACGACGTGGACGTCCCGGACTTCCTCAAGAACGGCTCCTGAGCGCAGCTCTCCCGTACCCCTCAAGAAGGTTGACTTTTGACCGACGCCGGACGGCGCGCTGAGCTCGCCGCCAATCTCGAACGGGTGCGGGAGCGCATCGCGCAAGCCTGCGCGGCGGCCGGAAGGCCGCCGGACGCGGTCACCCTGACCGCGGTGACCAAGACCTACCCGGCGAGCGACGTCCTGTTGCTCGCCGGGCTCGGTGTCACCGACGTGGCCGAGAACCGTGACCAGGAGGCTTCGATCAAGGCCGAGGCGGTACGCGCGGGGGGCGCGCGGCCGCGTTGGCACTTCGTCGGGCGACTGCAACGCAACAAGGTCAAGTCGGTTCTGGACTATGCCGACGTGATCGAGTCGGTCGACTCGGTGCGTCTGGCCGAGGCGCTGGGCCGGGCCGCCGCCGGCCGCGCGGAACCGCTCGAGGTGCTGATCCAGATCAGTCTGGACGGTGATCCGGCACGCGGGGGCGTGTTCGGAGATGATCTCTGGCGGGTATCCGACGCGGTGACCTCATCGGAGGGTCTGCGACTGGGCGGCCTGATGGCGGTGGCGCCGCTGGGCGAGGAACCCGGCGCGGCCTTCGCTCGTCTGGCCGAAATCGCAGGTCAGATGGCCTCTCGACACCCCGGCGCGACGGTCGTCTCGGCGGGCATGAGTGGCGATCTGGAGGCCGCCGTCCGGTATGGGGCGACACACGTACGGATCGGTACTTCTTTACTCGGGATGCGAAACTCGCTGCGGTAGCCTTGCGGCGGGCAGCAAACTACACAGGTGTTGTTCAACGCGACGAACCGCCACGGGTCTCGCATTGGACGGCGCGGCGTCGCAACGGGTCGTGGGTCCGATCAGGACTCGTTCCGGCTCGTAAGGGGGGACGCGGCACGCCGAGGGGGCGCGGGCCGCAACAGCGGACGGAGGGTGGGGGCATGGACTCTCGGCAGGGAGAGGTGGCATGAGCGGAGGCGCGTTTCGCAAGGCGGGCGTCTGGCTCGGCCTCGTCGAGGAGGACGACGAGCGTGGGTACGACGACCGCGGCTACCGGGAGAGTTCCTACCGCTCGCGCGACCGTGACCGGGATCGCGACCGTGACCGCTACTCCAGCGACAGGTACTCGTCGGACGACGAGTTCGCCGACGACGACGAGGACGAGCGTTCCGTCCCCCGGGCCCGTACCGAGCGCCGTGAGCGCGAGCGGCTCTCCACCGCTCGGCAGGACCGTGACCTCGACCGGGATCGTGACCGGGAGGAGAGCGAGCGCCTCGATCGGGCGAGCGTCCGCTCCATCACCCGGCCGGCTCCGGCCCCGGAGCAGTCCGCGCCGCTGACCTACTCCACCCGGGAGAACCTGGCGCTCAAGCCGCAGCCGGTGGCTCACCCACAGCCGGTGCACCAGCGGCCGGCCGAGGAGGAGCAGCGCTACCAGATCACCACGCTGCACCCGACCACGTACCGGGAGGCGCGCACGATCGGCGAGCATTTCCGGGACGGGGTGCCGGTGATCATCAACCTCACCGAGATGGACGAGTCGGATGCCCGGCGCCTGGTGGACTTCGCCGCCGGGCTCGCTTTCGGCCTGCGCGGTACGATCGAGCGCGTCACCAACCGGGTCTTCCTGCTGTCTCCGGCGAATGTCCAGGTCACCGCCGAAGACAAGGCCAAGATCGCAGAGGGCGGCTTCTTCGCTCAGGGCTGATCAGCTCTGGGCGGCCGCCCGCCGATCGTGACCCGGCGAGTGACGCCTGACCCGGCTTTGATTGACCCGAACGAGGGATCCACCTGACGTGCTGTCGATCGTGCTCCAGATCCTCTACATATTGCTGTACCTCTTCATGATGGTGCTGCTGGCCAGGTTCGTGCTGAGCGCCGTGCTCCAGTACGGGCGTCGCTGGCAGCCCAGCCGAGGTGCGTCGGCGGCTCTCGAAGCCGTGTGGAGCGTCACGGATCCACCCCTCAGGGCGTTGAGGCGTGTGATCCCACCGCTGCGCATTGGTAACGTGAGTTTGGACCTGGCTTCCATCGTGCTGCTGGTTATCCTGTTCGTGCTCATGAACGTGGTACTTCAACGATTGATCGCAGCGCAGTACTGATCACATCGCAACACAGCTAGACAGCAGCCCCAACCGCGGCCGCGACTGACCCGAGGAGTTTCGATGCCGCTGACCCCGGCCGACGTGCACAACGTCGCCTTCAAGAAGCCCCCGATCGGCAAGCGGGGGTATGACGAGGAGGAGGTCGACGCCTTCCTTGACGAGGTGGAGCGCGAGCTTGCCCGTCTGATCGAGGAGAACAACGAGCTGCGTGCCCAGGTGGAGCGCGGCGGGCGGGGTGGCGCACCGGCTGGCCCGGGTGCGGATCCGCGTCTGGCGGCCGAGCTCAACGACCTGAAGGGCCAGCTCGACCGCGTCCAGCGGGACAAGACGGCGGCCGAGCAGGCGGCCCGGCAGATGCAGGCCGAGCTGGACCAGGTCCGTGCTCAGGGCCCCGGCCCCGGCGCTCCGGCCGGTGGCGCCGACGGCGAGCAGCAGGCCCTGCGGGTGCTCATGATGGCCCAGCGCACCGCCGACGACCACGTCGCCGACGCGCGCCGTGAGGCCGACAAGCTTCTCTCCGACGCCCGCTCCAAGGCGGAGGAGGTCACCCGCGAGGCGCGGGCCAAGGCCGACGCGCTCGAGCGTGACGCCCGCCAGCGCCACCAGGAGGCCATGGGCGGCCTGGACGCGAAGCGGACCGCGCTGCAGAAGCACATCGAGGAGCTGAAGCAGTTCGAGCGGGAGTACCGCACGCGCCTCAAGGCGTATCTGGAGAGCCAGCTGCGTGACCTGGACGGTCGTGGCCAGGGCCTCGAGGCCGAGCTGACGCGGGCCGACTCCGGCCGTGCCGTCGGCGGCTCGGGTGGTCTCGCCGCTGCCGGCCTGGCCAGCTCCTACAGCGGTGGCCGGACCAATTCCATCGAATCGGGTCGCTGACCGCAGCACGCCCCCGCACCGCGACGAGGATGAGCCATGATCGTTGCTAGTCTCCTGCTCATCCCCGTCGCGGTTCTGTTCATCGCGCTGGGAGTCGTCAACGGCTCCAGCAGCCATTTCATAACCGCGATCGTGGTCAGCCTGCTGGCCGCGGTCGTTCTCGTCATCGGCACCCGGCAGTCCTCCGCCCGGCGTGTCGCCGAGGCCACCGGCCGCCCCGCCCGCCGTGAGCAGCCGCCCGCCTTCGCCGAAGATTCTGCCCCCGAGCCGGAGCCCGCCGCAGGCGAATCCGTCGAGTACGAGGAGCCCGCCCCGGTCGTCGTGGAACGCGACCGGGATCTGGATGTGGATCTCGACGTGGACGCCGCCCGGGCGGCCGGAGCCCGCGACGCGGCGACCCATCTGGGTGACCGACGGGCGCCGACCGCAGACTATGTCGATTCCGACTCCACGGTTGATTCCCGCCATTCTGGTCCGGCCGCCTTCGAAGCCCGCTCGGGCGCCTTCGATCCCGCGCCGGCTGCCTCCGATTCCGGTGCGCCCGCCTTCGATCCCGGTGCGCCCGTCGCCGATTCCGGTGCGCCTGCCTTCGATTCCGGTGCGGCCGCCTTCGAATCCGCCGCGGCTGCCGAGTCCGGGCGCGGCGCCGCCGGTGAGCATGCCTGGCGGCCCGCCGAGCCGGCCGATCAGGCCGACGAGTTCGCCGAGCCGGACGACGACGATCCCGACGACGAGCCGCTGCCCCAGTCGGTGCGGCCGGCCGACGCCGTGCTCGTCGCGCGCATCGACACCGAGGTGCTGGTGGTCGACGGTCGCCCGCGCTATCACATGGCCGACTGCCCGCACCTGGTCGGCCGGCTGACCGAGGCGCTGCCGGTGAACGAGGCGGTCGAGCTCGGCTTCAGCCCGTGTGGCCTGTGCCGCCCGGTGGACCGGCTCGTCGCGACCGTGGCCCACCAGCGTTGAGCTCCCGGCCGGCCGGGGTGTCGGTGCCGGTCCGGGTGCGACCCGGGGCTGGGCGGACCCGGGTGGGCGGGCGATACGAGGGTCCACACGGTCCGGCGCTGATCGTCGCGGTGGGTGCGCCCGCGGTCGACGGCAAGGCGACCGAGGCGGTCCGCAAGGCTCTCGCCGGCGCGCTGGGGGTGCGGCCCGGCGAGGTGTCGCTGCGGCTGGGTGCCACCAGCCGGGACAAGGTGTTCACCGTCACGGCGCCACCGGACTCCTGGGCGGATCGGCTCACCGAGCTTCGGGACGACGCATAGTGATCGTCGGGTCACGTCCGGTGTATTCTCGTTAATCCGGCAGCGTACTGGGCACTTCCTGGGGTTTTGTCGGATCTGGCAGTGATGGCGGGTTGTCGTGATAGTTCACGTTCCGTATCGTTGCCAGCCTCCAGAGTGCGCGGCCGCTTCCCCGGTCGTGCCCGTTCAAGCAGACCGACCAGGGGATAGGGCGGCCCGCCCAGCGGCCGCCCGTTTTTGTAGACCGCTGATCGCCGCCGGACGGCGGCCGAGGGAGCGACGATGGCCAAGGTAACCGAGACCCGGTCCGGATCGAACGGCGTGGCCGCGGAGCGGGTTCGTGACGAGGCGGAGACCGAGCAGATCCGTCAGGCGCTGGTCGCGCGGCTCGGCGAGCTGCAGGCCGAGTACGATCAGGCGCTCAGCGAGATCACCGAGCTCCAGCGCGAGCGGCTGGCCGACTCGGCCGGGGACGACCAGGCCGACACGGGCACCAAGACGTTCGAGCGCGAGCAGGAGATCACGCTGGCCAACACTCTGCTCGAGCGGATCACACAGGTCGAACGCGCGATCGATCGGCTCGGGTCGGGCAACTACGGTTGGTGTGAGCGGTGTGGCAACCAGATCCCGGTCGAGCGGCTGGCTGCGTTCCCCTCCGCCACGCTCTGTGTCTCGTGTAAGCAGTTGGAGGAACGACGCTGAACGCCGACGAACAGGCCGCCCCACGGTTCAGCCCCCGTGCGGTGGCGATCCTGGCCGCGACCGCGGGCATCGCCGTGGCGGTCGACCAGTGGGTCAAGCACCTGTCCACGGAGAACCTGGATCCCGGCGAGCCGGTCCGCATCCTCGGTGGCCTGATCTATCTGTCGCTGATGCGCAACGGCGGAGCCGCGTTCAGTCTCGGCAGTGACTACACCTGGATCTTCCCGGTGATCACCCTGGTGGTGGTCGCCGTGATCGGGTGGCTGGCGTCCCGGCTCCGGTCGGTGCCCTGGGGCATCTCCCTCGGCCTGGTGCTGGGCGGGGCCCTGGGCAACCTGGGTGACCGGCTGTTCCGTGCGCCCGGACCGTTCCAGGGTCACGTGGTCGACATGATCAGCCTCTTCGCGCCGTACGCGGAGAAGTTCGCGGTCTTCAACATCGCCGACAGCTGTCTCACCGTCGGGGTCTGCCTGGCCGTGCTGCTGGAGCTGACCGGCCGGCAGCGCGACGGCACACGCCTGGTCAACGAGAAGAAGACCGCCCCCGCGAAGGAAGAGACAGCATGAGCGGGCAGCGTTCCCTGCCGGTGCCGGACGGGCTCGACGGGATGCGGCTCGACCAGGCCGTCTCCCGGCTCTTCGGGCTGTCCCGGACCGCGGCGGCCACCCTCGTCGAGTCGGGTGACGCGCTCGTCGACGGCGTGCCCCGGCTCAAATCGGAGAAGGTGACGGCCGGCTCCTGGTTGGAGGTCACCCTCCCGTCGCCGGTCGCGCCGCCCGCGGTGGTGGCCGAGCCGGTGCACGGCCTCGGCATCATCTACAGCGACGACGACATCGTGGTGGTCGACAAGCCGGTCGGTGTGGCCGCGCACCCCAGTCCCGGCTGGACCGGCCCGACCGTGATCGGCGGGCTGGCCGCCATGGGGCAGAACGTGGCGACCAGCGGCGCCGCCGAGCGGCAGGGCGTGGTGCACCGGCTCGACGTGGGCACCACCGGTCTGATGGTGGTGGCCAAGAGCGAGCAGGCGTACACCGTGCTGAAGCGGGCCTTCAAGGAGCGCGAGGTGGAGAAGCGATACCACGCCGTGGTCCAGGGGCACCTGGATCCGCTGCGGGGCACCATCGACGCGCCGATCGACCGGCACCCGACCGCCGACTGGAAGTTCGCGGTCATGTCGAGTGGCAAGCCGAGCGTCACCCACTACGACACGATCGAGGCGTTCCGGTCGGCGAGCCTGGTCGACGTGCGGCTGGAGACCGGGCGGACGCATCAGATCCGGGTGCACATGTCGGCGATGCGGCACCCGTGTGTGGGTGATACGGCGTACGGCGCCGATCCCACCCTGGCCGCCCGGCTCAAACTGGACCGGCAGTGGCTGCACGCTCGGGAACTGGCATTCGCACACCCCCGAACGTATGAAGAGGTGCGGTTCGTCAGCGATTACCCTGACGACCTGAAACACGCGCTGGACGTCCTCCAGGACGCCGGCTGACCGTCGGGAGTGAACGTGGGCCCCGCGACCCGTATGCGGGCGGTCCTCGTCGGATTCGGGGCCGCGGCGCTCCGGTTGCAGATCATGACCGGAGTGTCGCTGGCCGCTATCGGTGCACTGGTCCTGGTGGTCTTCTGGGCCGACCGGGATCTGCCGGCCGGTGAGGAGACCGGCGACGTACTCCGGGTGGGCGTCGTGGAGGGCCAGTCGATCAGCGGCTACCTCCGTTCCTCGCAGGACGAGCTGGCCCGCCTGAACAGCGGGCCGCCGGCCGAGACCTGGGCGCTGGTCGCCTTCAACCGGTACGCGGCACCGGACGGGCTGCCCGGCATGCTCGCCGGTGCCCAGGTGGCCCAGGTGTACACGCGGGTGCCGATGGAGGATGCCCGCACTCCGGTGCTCCGGATCCCGGTGGTCGAACTGCCTGCCGACGTGACCGCCGGGATGATCGGCGCGGCTCGGGTCCGTGACCAGGAGCAGGCCGACTACCAGCGGCTGAGCGGGGAACTGGACGGCGACGGGCGGACCGAGGCCCGGTTGCGGGCGGCCTACCAGAGTGCGGCCCGGGTGGCCGCCCAGGAGGCCGCCGCCTACCGGGCGGGCTGTGAGTGCGTCTTCGCCGCGGTGGTACGCGCCACGCCCGCCGTGCTCGACGGGATCTCGGCCCGGCCCTGGGTGCGTGTGGTGGACCCGGCGCCGGAGGTCAGTCGGCTGGACCGTACCGAGTTCCGCCCGCCGCTGCCGGAGGAGGTGGACGTGGCATCGCCCGATCCGTCCGCCGTGCCATCCCCGGTGGTGAGCGTTGCCTCAGCGGGGCCCGCACCGTTACCGTCGTCGATCGAGGTGGATGTGACATCTGCCTCACCTGACAATTCAGGCGGGACACCCTCGCCTGCCGTATTCCCTTCCGACGGCTCGGGTGCCGTACCCTCGGCAGCGGACGCGAGTCCAGCTCATGAGGGTGCGGGAGTGACTCCCGAGGCGTCCGGCGGGGATTCCGGCCGTTAGGTTTTGCATCCCCGAAACGTTCGGCCGGAGGCTCGTACACATCCGGCGCGGCAGCATGTGATCAAGAACGACCGGGGGATGGGCGGTCGGCCGGTGGCCCGAATAAGGTCTCATCCGTAGCCTGTCAGGGGCGAGCGAGACCATCGCCGTGAAAGATGCCGGGTAGGCGCAGAAAGGACGAGCCGTGGACGGGACCGAGACCGGCTGGGGCCGGCCTGCGGAACCAGCCCCGCGCTGGCGGGCGCTGCTCGACCGTGCCCGGCACGGCCGCACCGAGGAGCCGGAAGAGGCTCCGAAGCAACCGGAGACGCCCCCGCAGCAGCAACAACAGCAGCAGCAACAGTGGGGCCAGCAGCTGCCGACCCGCGGTGCGGCGTCGGTGGGCCGTCCGGTCAACCCGCTCGACCCGCGGCAGGCACCCCAGCAGCCCGGCGGCGGTTTCGAGCGGCAGGCACCCCAGCAGTCCGGCGGCGGTTTCGATCGCCAGCCGGCCGAGCCGCAGCGCCCGGCCGTCCCGCAGCGGCCGATCAACCCACTCGACCCCCGCTGGCAGGGCCGGCGTGAGCCCGAGCAGCACAGCTTCTTCGAGCCGTCGCAGCGGTCCCAGCCGCAGCAGCCGGCCCCGTCGCCGCCCGCTCCCCAACCGGGCCAGCAGCAGCCGGGCCAGCAGCCGCCCGGCTACGGGTCCGGCTATCCGGCCCCCAACGGCTACGGGCAGCAGCCCGCCAACGGGTACGCCCCGCCGGCCCCCAACGGGTACGCCCAGCCCGCCCAGGCGTATGCGCCGCAGCAGGCCTACCCGCCGGCTCCCGCGCCGCCGCAGCCCCAGATGCCGGTCCAGGCGCCACAGCAGGCGCCCGGCCGGTCCTCCGCGCCGGTCTCCCCGGCCCCGGCGGCCGCCCGGATCGAGTGGCGTCAGACCCGGACCGAGGACGGGATGGACCGCGCCGTCTCGGTGATGCGGCGCAAGCTGGGTCAGCCTCGGGTGCTGGCGTTCGCCAACCCGAAGGGCGGCGTGCACAAGACCACCGCGACCGTGCTGGCCGCGGCCACCATCGGCAGCGTCCGCGGCCGGGGCGTCCTCGCGTGGGACGACAACGAACTGCGCGGCACCCTGGGCCTGCGGGCCGGTAGCGCCCGGCACGCACGCACGATAAAACACCTGCTGGCCGATCTGATGCGGATCGAGGCCCTGCACGGCGACGCCCTGCTCCAGGAGCTGGACGCCTACCTGCGGCACGCCTCCGACGGTTCGTATGACGTGCTCGCCGGTGAGGAGAACCCACGGTTCGCGCAGCGGCTCGACCAGGGCACCGTGCGTCGGGTGATGGACCTGCTCCGCCGGACCCACGACGTGATCTGTGTCGACACCGGCAACAACGTGGAGAGCGTGAACTGGCAGACCGTGATGCGGTCGGCCGACCAGCTGGTGATCACCACGGTGCCCCGGGAGGACGCCGCGTTCACCGCCGACTGGATGCTCGACGTGCTGGAGGAGGGCGGTCAGGGCGACATGGTGGCCAACGCCGTGACGCTCATCTCGTGCCCCTCGCCGGGCCACCTGCCGCTCCTGGAGGACTTCAAACGGCACTTCGCGACCCGGACCAGGGCGGTCGCCGTGGTGCCCTACGACCCGGCCCTGGAGGTCGGTTCCTCCATCGAGTACGGCGATCTCCAGCAGGAGACCCGGCAGGCCTGGCTGCGCGCGGCGTCGGTGATGTTGGAGCCCTTCGCGGAGTAGGTTCTGTCGTACGCCGGGGCTAGGCTTCCTGGGCTGTCTTTCGCCAAGAGGGGGTTTGGGTGTCTGACTCGTTTGTGCACCTGCATGTGCACACAGAGTATTCAATGCTCGACGGGGCGGCCCGGATCAAGGAACTTCTCGCGGAGGCGAAACGGCTCGGTATGCCGGCCGCCGCGATCACCGACCACGGCAACATGCACGGCGCGTATGACTTCTACACGCAGGCCAAAGCGGCCGGAGTGACCCCGGTGATCGGCGTCGAGGCGTATGTCGCCCCCGAGTCCCGGCTGGACAAGAAGCGCATCAAGTGGGGCCGTCCGGAGCAGAAATCGGACGATGTCTCCGGTAACGGTGCGTATACCCACATGACCATGTGGGCGCGTAACGCGGTGGGCCTGAAGAACCTGTTCCGGCTCAACTCGCGCGGCTCCATGGAGGGCCAGCTCGGTAAGTACCCGCGGATGGACTTCGACATCATCTCGGAGCACGCCGAGGGCATCATGGGCACCACCGGCTGCCCGTCCGGCATCGTGCAGACCCGGCTGCGGCTGGGGCACTTCGACGAGGCGCTCAAGTCGGCCGCGATGTATCAGGAGGCGCTCGGTAAGGAGCACTACTTCCTGGAGATCATGGACCACGGTCTGTCGATCGAGCGGCGGGTCCGCGACGGCCTGCTGGAGATCGGGAAGAAGCTGAACATCCCGCCGCTGGTCACCAACGACTCGCACTACGTGCACGAGGAGCAGTCCGCGGCCCACGACGTGCTGCTGTGCGTGCAGACCGGTAGCAACGTGGCCGACCCCAACCGGTTCCGGTTCGACGGCTCGGGTTACTTCGTGAAGTCGGCCGACCAGATGCGCGCCGTCGACTCCTCCGAGGCTTGGCAGGAGGGCTGCCGCAACACCCTGCTGGTGGCCGAGAAGGTGGACATCGAGGGGATGTTCACGTTCAAGAACCTGATGCCCCGGTTCCCGATCCCGGACGGCTTCACCGAGGAGGAGTACTTCCGGCACATGGCATTCGAGGGACTGCGCAAGCGGTTCCCGGACGGCATCCCGGAGACGCACGTCAAGCAGGCCGACTACGAGCTGGGCGTCATCATCTCGATGGGCTTCCCGGCGTACTTCCTCGTGGTCGCCGACTTCATCCAGTGGGCCAAGGACAACGGCATCGCGGTCGGCCCGGGCCGTGGCTCGGCGGCGGGCTCGCTGATCGCGTACGCCATGGGCATCACCGACCTCGACCCCATCCCGCACGGCCTGATCTTCGAGCGGTTCCTCAATCCCGAGCGCATCTCGATGCCCGATGTCGACATCGACTTCGACGACCGGCGCCGCGCCGAGGTGATCCGCTACGTCACCGAGAAGTGGGGCGAGGACAAGGTCGCCCAGATCGCCACATTCGGCACGATCAAGGCCAAGGCCGCGATCAAGGACTCGGCGCGCGTGCTGGGTTACCCGTTCGCGGTCGGCGACAAGATCACCAAGGCGATGCCGCCGGATGTCATGGGCAAGGGCATCACCCTCGGCGGCATCTTCAACAAAGAAGACAAGCGGTACAACGAGGCCGGTGAGGTCCGCGGGCTCTACGAGACCGACCCGGACGTCAAGAAGGTCATCGACACCGCCCGCGGCATCGAGGGCCTGATCCGGCAGACCGGCGTGCACGCGGCCGGGGTCATCATGTCCGCCGAGCCGATCATCGACCACATCCCGCTCATGCGCCGGGCCACCGACGGTGTGATCATCACGCAGTTCGACTATCCGACCTGCGAGACCCTCGGCCTGCTGAAGATGGACTTCCTCGGCCTGCGCAACCTGACCATCCTCGACGACGCGAACCGCAACGTCGAGCTCAACCACGGTCAGAAGCTCGACCTGCTGAAACTGCCGCTGGACGACCCGAAGGCGTATGAGCTGCTGGCCCGCGGCGACACCCTGGGCGTGTTCCAGCTCGACGGTGGCCCCATGCGTTCGCTGCTGCGCCTGATGAAACCGGACAACTTCGAGGACATCTCCGCCGTCCTGGCGCTCTACCGGCCCGGCCCGATGGGCGTCGACTCGCACACCAACTACGCGCTCCGGAAGAACAAGCTCCAGGAGATCACCCCGATCCACCCGGAGTTGGAGGAGCCGCTGCGCGAGATCCTCGAGCCCACCTACGGCCTGATCGTCTACCAGGAGCAGGTGCAGCGCGCCGCGCAGATCCTGGCCGGCTACAGCCTCGGCCAGGCCGACCTGCTCCGCCGGGCGATGGGTAAGAAGAAGAAGGAGATCCTCGACAAGGAGTTCGTGCCGTTCCGGGACGGCTGCCGCGAGCACGGCTACTCCGACGAGGCCATCCAGGCGGTGTGGGACGTGCTGGTCCCGTTCGCCGGCTACGCGTTCAACAAGGCGCACTCCGCGGCGTACGGCCTGGTGTCCTTCTGGACCGCCTACCTGAAGGCGCACTACCCGGCCGAGTACATGGCCGGGCTGCTGACCAGTGTCGGCGACGACAAGGACAAGATGGCCATGTACCTGGCCGAGTGCCGGCGCATGGGCATCCAGGTGCTGCCGCCCGACGTGAACCAGTCGGCCGGGCCGTTCACCCCGGTCGGCAAGGACATCCGGTTCGGCCTGGGCGCGGTCCGCAACGTCGGCGCCAACGTGGTCGAGGCGATCGTCCGGTGCCGCAAGGAGAAATCCGAGTACAACGACTTCTACGACTTCCTGTCCAAGGTCGACGCGGTGGTCTGCAACAAGAGGACGATCGAATCGCTGATCAAGGCGGGCGCGTTCGACTCGATGGGGCACAGCCGTAAGGGCCTGCTCGCCGTGCACGCCGAGGCCATCGACGCGTACGCGGACGTCAAGCGCAACGAGGCGGCCGGGCAGTTCGACCTGTTCGGGGCGTTCGGTGACGAAGCCGGTAGCGGTGGGTCGGCCGCGGTCAGCATGCCGCCGATCGGTGACAGCGAGTGGGACAAGCGCGACAAGTTGGCCTTCGAGCGGGAGATGCTCGGCCTCTACGTCTCCGACCACCCACTCGCCGGCCTGGAGATGATGCTCGCCAACGCCGCCGACACCAGCATCGCGGCGCTCAACGAGGACGGCTCGGTCCCGGACGGCCAGGTCGTCACCCTGGCCGGCATCCTCACCGGCGTCCAGCGGCGGATCACCAAGCAGGGCCGCTCGTGGGCGTCGGCCACCCTGGAGGACCTGGCCGGCGGGGTCGAGGCACTGTTCTTCCCGAATACGTACGAGCTGGTCGGGCAGTACATCGCGGAGGACGCGATCGTGGTCGTCAAGGGGCGCATCGACAGGCGCGACGACCAGGCCCGGATCATGGCGATGGACATGTCCATCCCCGACATCTCCCACAACCCGGACAACAAGCCGGTCACCCTGACCATGCCGATCACCAGGTGTACGCCGCCGATGGTCGACTCGCTCAAGGAGATCCTGGTCAGCCACCCAGGCGACACCGAGGTGCACGTCCATCTGCAGAACGGCAGCCGGACCACGGTGATGCGGCTGGGCGGCGTCCGGGTCGCGGCGACACCGGCCCTGCGCGCGGATCTGAAGATGATCCTCGGCCCGTCGGCCGTCGCCTGACGGCCCCGGCGGATCTGGAAGGATCGTAGGGTGGCGTACCCGAACGAGCAGCCGGCCGGCCCGTCCCAGCCTCTCCAGGGACCGGCACCTTTCGAGGGCCCGGCGCGGACCGACTGGCGGCAGTGGGTCCGGTTGGAGGGCCGTCCCCGGCCGTGGCGTCGCTCGCTCGCGGTCGGCGCGGGCGTGGCGGTGGCCATCGCGGTTCTCGGCGTGCTCCTCGGGCTGCTCTGGGGCTGGCTGGCGCCGACCGTGCCGGTGGTCAAGCTGGCCGACAGCTCGATCGTGGTCACCGACCCGTCGCCCGAGCAGTACATCGCGGCCGACGGTTGGTTCACGCTGCTCGGCCTCGGGTTCGGGCTGATCGTGACGATCGTCTCGTGGCTCGTGATGCGCCGCGACCGGGGGCCGTTCCTGCTGCTCGGCATCGTCGGCGGCGCCTTCCTGGCCGGTCGCTGGGTGGCCCCGCTGGTGGGCGAGTTCCTCGGACGCGACGCCTACCGGGAGTGGCGGGAGGCGGCGGCTCAGGGGGCGACCTATCTGGCGCCGCCGGAGGTGCAGTCGCTCGGGCCGAAACTGGTGCCGGCGTTCATCGCGGCGGTCGTGCTGACGCTGCTGGCCGGCTGGTCCAACGACCCGGATCTCGATCAGCCGGGTGCCCAGCCGGGCTACGGCCCCAACCACCTGTACCCGCCCTACGGGCCGCGCGACGCCGACCACGCGCCCTACCCGCCGGCCGGTGACCACGCGCCCTACCCGCCATCGGCCGGCGACTACTCGCCATATGCGCCGCCGACCGGCGATCAGCCGCCCCAACCGCCGGCCCGCGAGAACGGGGCCCACCCGTCGCCGGCCGGCGGCCACGCGCCTTACCCGCCGCCGGCTGGCGACTACTCGCCATATGCGCCGCCGGCCGGTGAGGCGGAGCCGGGCCGTTCGAACGGCGGTGGAGCGGGTTCGGAGCTGCCCGGGGCGCCGACGCTCGACTCACCGGGGCAGGTCCTCGGCGGGGCCGAGCAGCAGCCGGAGCCGCGGCACCCGGCGTGAAGGCGTGGGTCGCGGTGCCCGGTAACCGGCGTGAGCTGCGGCACCGGGCGTGAAGGCGTGGGTCGCGGTGCCCGGTAACCGGCGTGAGCTGCGGCACCGGGCGTGAAGGCGTGAGCTGCGGCACCCGGCATCAGGCGCGGAACACGCCGTGAAAGGACTCCGTCGGCGAATGACCAAACCGTCGCGGAGATGTGCATGAACGTTGATGCTTGACCGAGGTCAGAGCCTTGACGAAGGTGGAATCGGTGTCCGGTTTGCGAGTTGCCGAACGGAGTCTGAAAAGGGCGGGGTGGCGGGCGGACGATGCGGTGTCCGATCTGTGGGCCGCATCAGCCCGGCGGACGCGTTTCGGTCTTGAGCAGGGGAGACGTCGCGGTGTAGGCCCGGAACGGGTGGCTGCGGTCGAGGGGCGTCTGGCGCGTACCGGATGAGGGTTTAATTCGGGCTGGCCGGCCGCGCCAGATCGGAGAGCGGAACCGGCACCGCCCGGACCCGGGCCAACAGGCCCGCCTCGCGGGTGAGGATGCGCAGCTCGCTGCGGAGGCGGCCCGCGGTGTCCGGGGTGGCCAGCAGCATCTGCCGCTCCTCGACGGTGAGCTGCGCGGTGGCCGCGATCAGGTGCGACAGGACGGTCGGGTCGTCCGGCACCTGCTCGAGCACCTCGCTGTTGGGCCGCAGCAGCTCCAGATAGGTGCGGAACGCGGTCAGCACCCGCGGGGCGAGCAACTGGGCGGCCGCGCTGGGCTCGTCGTCCTCCGGCAGCCACTCGACGTGGGCCGTCAGATACGGCTCGGCGCCCTGCTCGACGCTGAGGACCGTGAAGCGGCGGCGGCCGACCGTCATGATGTCGAAACGGCCGTCCGGAAGCTCGGTGACGTGCCGTAACTCGGCCGTGCAGCCGACGTCGTAGAGGTCGGCGGCACCGACCGGAGGGGTGGGGACGGCGCCGTCCTCCCCGGGCTCGGGCGCCACCTCACTGCCATGCCTGAGGGTGACCACGCCGAACTCATGCGGTGTCCCCTCGGACTTGGCCACCAGCTCACGGACGAGGGCGCGGTAACGCTCCTCGAAGATGTGCAGGGGCAGCACCAGACCGGGAAAGAGCACCGTGCTCAGCGGGAAGACCGGCAGCCGATCGCTCACGCTCTCAGCCTAGTCGGCACGCGACCATGGTCAACCCACCGGATCCCAACGCCTGGGCCGGGGCCACTGGCGGCGGAAACCCGGTTGGGTGGCCGCATAGACTGGCCGGGTGCTGAATCGGATCGACCTGCGCGGCTCCCGCCGTGACCCGCGCGGTCTGCTGCCCCGTGCCCAGCTCGACGTCTCCGTGGCCGTCGAGAGGATTCGTCCCGTTGTCGAGGCGGTCCATCAGCATGGGTTCAGCGCGATCCGGGAGGCGACCGAGCGGTTCGACGGTGTCACCCTGGAGCGCCTGCGGGTGCCGGCCGAGGCGATCGCCGCGGCCGAGGCGACTCTCGAGCCCGAGGTGCGCGCCGCGCTGCTCGAGGTGATCAAGCGGGCTCGTAAGGTGCACGCCGACCAGCGGCGCACCGACGTGACCACCCAGGTGGTCGACGGCGGCACGGTGACCGAGCGTTGGGTGCCGGTCCGCCGGGTCGGCCTCTACGTGCCGGGCGGCCTGGCCGTCTACCCGTCCACCGTGGTGATGAATGTGGTGCCCGCCCAGGAGGCCGGTGTGGAGGGCCTGGTGGTGGCGTCGCCGCCGCAGGCGTCCAACAACGGCCTGCCCGACTCGCGGGTGCTGGCCGCGTGTGCCCTGCTCGGGGTGACCGAGGTGTATGCGGTGGGTGGCGCCCAGGCGATCGCGATGCTGGGCTACGGCTCGGACGGGGTCGATGAGAGCGACAGGTGTGAGTCGGTCGATGTGATCACCGGTCCGGGCAACATCTGGGTGACCGCGGCCAAGCGGCTCCTCCAGGGTCGGGTCGGGATCGACGCCGAGGCCGGGCCGACCGAGATCGCGATCCTGGCCGACGACACGGCCGACCCGCGGCATGTCGCCGCCGACCTGATCAGTCAGGCCGAGCACGACCCGCTGGCGGCGAGTGTCCTGGTCACGCCGTCGCTGGAGCTGGCCGACGCGGTCGAGGTCGAGTTGGAGAAGCAGGTGGCCGCGACGAAACACGCCGACCGGGTGCGCACCTCGCTGACCGGCGAGCAGTCCGGGGTCGTCCTGGTCGACGACCTGGAGCAGGGGCTGCGGGTGGTCGACGACTATGCGGCCGAGCACCTGGAGATCCAGACCCGGGATGCGCGTGAGTGGGCCATGCGGGTCCGCAACGCCGGTGCGATCTTCGTGGGCGCGTGGGCGCCGGTCTCGCTCGGTGACTACGCGGCCGGGTCCAACCACGTGCTGCCGACCGCCGGGTGCGCGAGGCACTCGTCCGGGTTGTCGGTGCAGTCCTTCCTGCGGGGGATCCACGTCGTGGAGTACACCGAGGAGGCGCTGCGTGACGTCGCCGGGCACGTGGTGGCCCTGGCGAACGCCGAGGATCTGCCGGCGCACGGTGACGCGGTGAAGGCGCGGTTCGCATGACGACCATCGACGACCTGCCGATCCGCGACGATCTGCGCGGCCAGACCCCCTATGGGGCGCCGCAGCTCGACGTCGCGGTCCGGCTGAACACGAACGAGCACGCCTTCGCGGTCCCGCAGCCGGTGGTCGAGGAGATGCGCAAGCGGCTCGACGCCGAGCTGGCCGACCTCAACCGCTACCCCGACCGGGAGGCGGTCGGGTTGCGTGCCGATCTGGCCTCCTACCTGGGTCACGGCCTGGGTTTCGAGAGTGTCTGGGCGGCCAACGGGTCGAACGAGGTGCAGCAGCAGCTGCTCCAGGCGTTCGGCGGGCCGGGGCGCACGGCGCTCGGGTTCGGCCCGTCCTACTCGATGCACCCGCTGCTCGCGGCCGGTACCGGTACCCGCTGGATCGGCGCGCTGCGTGACCCCGATTTCGGGCTGCGGGCCGACGCGGCGGTCGCCGAGATCCACCGGCACGATCCCGACCTGGTCTTCCTCTGCTCGCCGAACAATCCGACCGGCACCGCGCTCGATCCCGAGGTGATCGACGCGGTCCTCGGCGCGGCGCGTGGCATGGTGCTGGTCGACGAGGCCTATTTCGAGTACGCGCGGACCGGCACCCGCAGCGCGATCGAGCTGCTGCCGGGCCACCCGCGCCTGGTGGTGACCCGGACGATGAGCAAGGCGTTCGGGTTCGCCGGTGGGCGGCTGGGCTACTTCGCGGCCGACCCCGCCGTGGTCGACGCGGTCCAGCTGGTCCGCCTGCCGTACCACTTGAGCGCGCTGACCCAGGCCGCCGCCCGTGCCGCGGTCGCGCAGAGCGCCGCGCTGCTGGCCACGGTCGAGCAGATCAAGGTTCAACGGGACCGGATCGTCGATGTGCTCCGGGGCCGCGGGGTCGAGGTCGCCGACAGCGACGCCAACTTCGTGCTGTTCCGTACCGCTGATGATCAGAAATCCGCCTGGCAGGCGTTCCTCGACCGGGGCGTCCTCATCCGCGACGTCGGCCTGCGCGGCTGGCTGCGGGTCACCGCCGGCACCGAATCCGAGACCACCGCCTTCCTGAACGCCGCCGAGGAGATCCTGTGAGTCGCGTAGGCCGTATCGACCGCGTCACCAACGAGACCAAGGTGCTGGTCGAGATCGATCTCGACGGCACCGGCAAGGGTGACCTGCACACCGGGGTCGGCTTCTACGACCACATGCTCAACCAGCTCGCCAAGCACGGCGGGTTCGACCTCACCGTCCGCACCGAGGGCGACCTGGAGATCGACTCGCACCACACCATCGAGGACACCGCGATCGCGCTCGGCGAGGCCTTCGCGCAGGCGCTCGGCGACAAGCGGGGCATCCGGCGGTACGGGTCGGCGACCATCCCGATGGACGAGGTGCTGGTCCGGGCGGCCGTGGACCTGTCCGGCCGGGCCTATGTGGTGCACGACGAGCCGCTGCTGGTGCCGTACATCGGCCCGGTCTACGCGACCAGCATGACCCGGCACATCTTCGAGGCGTTCGGCCACGCCGCCAAGGTGACCCTGCACGTGGACGTGTTGCGGGCCAGCCGCCCCGGCGGTCACCCGGACGCGCACCACGTGGTCGAGGCCCAGTTCAAGGCGTTCTCCCGGGCGCTGCGCGAGGCGGTCGAGATCGACCCGCGCAACGCCGGCGCGCTGCCCTCCACCAAGGGGGTGCTGTGATCTCCCTGGTGCTGTTCGTGCTGGCCGGCATCCTGGTCGGCGGGGTGGTCCAGCTCGTCAAGTCGGACGCCACGAAGTTCAGCGTCGGCGTCACCGCGGTGCTGGCGCTGCTGGCGGCCGCGGGCGGGTTCGCCTGGTGGCCGGGGGAGGCGTGATGGCCGCGAACGTCGTCATTCTCGACTACGGCTCGGGCAACCTGCGCTCGGCCGAGCGGGCGGTCGCCCGGACCGGGGTGGACGTGACCGTCACCAGCGATCTGGCGGCCGCCGCGGCCGCGGACGGGCTGGTCGTTCCCGGGGTCGGCGCCTACGCGGCGTGCATGGCCGGGATCGAGGCGCTGGGTGCGGGCCCGGTGATCGCCGAGCGGGTCGCCGCCGGTAAGCCGGTGCTCGGCATCTGTGTCGGCATGCAGATCCTGTTCGAGTCGGGCGTCGAGCACGGGGTGGAGACCAAGGGGCTCGGCCTGTTGCCCGGTTCGGTCACGAAACTGTCCGCCGAGCGGATCCCGCACATGGGGTGGAACACGGTCGACGTGCCCGCCGGGTCACGGCTTCTCGCCGGCCTCGACGCCCAGGCCCGGTTCTACTTCGTCCACTCGTACGCCGCCCAGGGTCTTGATCTTTTGAAGGGTGCCCTGGTGACCACCGCGTCGCACGACCTGCCGTTCGCGGCGGTGGTCGAGGCGGGCGCGCTGAGCGCCGCCCAGTTCCACCCGGAGAAATCGGCGGACTCCGGTTACCTGTTGCTCAGCAACTGGGCTGCCGGTCTGTGAGCAAGGAACGCGCGAGGCGGCGGGCCGAGCGGCTCGCCGTCCTCGAAAAGGAGAAGGCCGTCCGGGCCCGGCGGGTCGCCCGCCGGGATCGCCGGACGGTCTTCCTGCGCCGGTTGAAGCCGCGTTTCGGGCGGGACGGCCGGCTCTACCATCGCAGCCGGCGGCAGCGGATCGGCATCGTGGTCGTCACGCTGCTGGCCGTCGCCGCGGTCTGGACCCTCGTCCCGGACCTGCCGCTGCGCATCATCCTCACCGCCATGCTCGTTCTCGCCGTGCCGGCCCTCGTCGTCGTGGTGCTCGGCCGCCGTGCCTGAAGGTCTCTTAGGGAGAAACGCGTGACCCTCGAATTGCTGCCCGCCGTCGACGTCGCCGACGGCCAGGCGGTCCGCCTGGTGCAGGGCGCCGCCGGTTCGGAAACCGCCTACGGCGACCCCCTCGACGCCGCGCTGGCCTGGCAGAACGACGGCGCCGAGTGGATCCACCTGGTCGACCTGGACGCCGCGTTCGGCAAGGGCTCCAACGCCGAACTGCTCGCCGAGGTGGTGCGCCGCCTCGACGTGAAGGTGGAGCTGTCCGGCGGCATCCGGGACGACGAGTCGCTGACCCGGGCGCTGTCCACCGGCGCGCAGCGGGTCAACATCGGCACCGCCGCCCTGGAGGACCCGGAGTGGTGCGACCGGATCTGCGGTGAGTACGGCGACCGTGTCGCGATCGGCCTGGACGTGCGCGGCCGCACCCTGTCGGCGCGGGGCTGGACCCGGGACGGCGGCGACCTGTACGAGGTGCTGGCCCGGCTGGACAAGGCGGGTGCGTCCCGGTATGTCGTCACCGACATCACCAAGGACGGCACCATGCGCGGGCCGAACCTGGACCTGCTGCGCGAGGTGTGCGCGGCCACCGACAAGCCGATCATCGCCAGTGGTGGTGTCTCCACGCTCGACGACCTGCGTGCCCTGGCGACGCTGGAGCCGATCGGGGTGGAGGGCGTCATCGCGGGTAAGGCGCTCTATGCGGGCGCGTTCACCGTACGAGAAGCTCTTGCCGTTCTCGGTTGAGTCTCCACGCCTCACGTAGTGCCTTCTCGGCGGCCTGGATCGCGGGCCGGGCCGCCGAGGTGTCACGCCAGGCCAGCACTACCCGGCGGGTAGGTGTCGGAGTTATCCGGACGGATCGTGTGCCGGGAGGTAGCTCCGCGCGGGCCAGTCGGGGGATGAGCCCCACGCCCAGTCCGGCTGCGATCAGGGTCAGCTGGGTCTCGAACTCGCCGACCTGAAAGTCCGGGACCACGCCCGGCAGGCTGCGGATGAGGTACTCGTAGCAGACGTCACCGGCCCGGACGCCGATCCAGCGCTCGTGCCGGGCGTCCTCCAGCGTCGCCTCCCCGGTCAGTCGATGATCGCTGGGCACGATCAGATCGGCGTGGTCCTCTCCGAGCGTGACCTTGCTGACACCGTCCGGGTATCGCAGCGCCACCTCCGGCCAGTCGTCGAGGACGGCCAGGTCGACGTGGCCGCGACGGAGCATCTCCACACCCTCGTGCGGATTGACCTCGATCACGCTGATGGTCAGGCCGGGATGGTCGGCGGTGAGGGTGCGCAGCGCGTGTGGCAGCAGGGCACGGCACGCGGTGGCGAAGGTGGAGATCGTGAGCCGCCCGGTGACCGTGTCCCGGTGTGCGGCGAGGGCCGCCTCCGCCTCGTCGAGACTGGTCAGGACCCGCTCGGCGTGGTCGGCGAGGAGTTGCCCGGCCTCGGTGAGCCGTAGTCGGCGGCCGTCCTTCTCGACCAGGGTGGAGCCGGTCTCCCGCTCCAGCTTGCCGATCTGCTGGGAGATGGCGGAGGGTGTGCAGTGCAGCGCCTGTCCGGCGGCGATCACCGTGCCGTAACTGGCCACGGCATGCAGCGCCCGTAGTCTCCCCAGGTCAATCATGTAGCGATGCTACATCTTCGGTGTAGGTTATTTTGCTGGTGCTTAACGGTCCGCCGGCGCGAGGCTGGATCCATGAGAGCTCGTGACCTGGCTCTGGCGGTCGCCGTGGCGGCCGTCTGGGGCTTCAACTTCGTCGTCATCCACGTCGGGCTGGACGCCTTCCCGCCGCTGCTCTTCTCGGCTCTCCGGTTCGCGCTCGCCGCCTTCCCGGCCCTGCTCCTGGTCGGCCGCCCGCAGGTGCCGTGGCGCTGGGTGATCGCGGTCGCGCTGATCCTCGCCGTCACCAAGTTCAGCCTGCTCTTCATCGGGATGGAGGCGGGTATGCCGGCCGGGCTGAGCTCGCTCGTCCTGCAGAGCCAGGCGATCTTCACGATGCTCTTCGCGGTGCTGCTGCTCCGCGAGCGGCCGCGGCCGATCCAGCTGGCCGGGCTCGGTGTCGCCTCCGCCGGGGTGATCCTGGTGGCGGCCCGCACGACCGCGCCGCTGCCGGCCTTCCTGCTGGTCATCGGCGCCGCCGCGGCCTGGGGACTGTCCAACGTCGCAACCCGCCGGGCGTCCCCGCCGGACACGCTGCGCTTCATGGTCTGGGTCAGCGCGGTGGCCACCGGGCCGCTCGTGCTGCTCACCCTGATCTTCGACGGCCCGGCGGCCGACCTCGCCGCGCTACGCGCGATCGACACCCCGGCGGTGCTGTCGCTGGTCTACATCGCGCTGATCTCCACCCTGGCCGGCTTCGCCGCCTGGGGATTCCTTCTCCAGAGGTACGGTGCGGCCACTGTCGCCCCGTTCTCGATGCTGGTTCCGTTCTTCGGTATCGCGTCGGCCGCCCTGTTCCTCGGCGAGCCGGTGCAGCCGATCGAGGTGGCCGGCGGTGTCCTGGTGGTCGGCGGAGTGCTTCTGGGATTGGTCAGGGCCCGGCCGGTGGCCGAGAGGGAACTGGTTAGGGTTGGGGCATGACGGTCGCGGTGCGTGTGATTCCCTGCCTGGACGTGGATGCCGGCCGGGTGGTCAAGGGTGTCAACTTCGTCGACCTGCGCGACGCCGGTGACCCGGTCGAGCTGGCCGCCGCCTACGACGCGGCCGGGGCCGACGAGTTGACCTTCCTCGACGTCACGGCCTCCTCCGACGACCGCGGCACGATGCTCGACGTGGTCCGCCGGACCGCCGAGACGGTGTTCATCCCGCTCACCGTCGGCGGTGGCGTCCGCTCCCCGGCGAATGTGGACGTGCTGCTGCGCGCCGGCGCCGACAAGGTGGGCGTGAACACCGCGGCGATCGCCCGTCCCGAGCTGATCCGGGAGATCGCCGAGCGGTTCGGCAACCAGGTCCTGGTGCTGTCGCTGGACGTCCGGCGGTCGGCCGAGCAGCCGAGCGGCTGGGAGGTCACCACGCACGGTGGCCGGCGCAGTGCCGGGCTCGACGCGATCGAGTGGGCCGAGCGGGTGGCGGAGCTGGGCGCCGGGGAGATCCTGCTCAACTCGATGGACGCCGACGGCACCAAGGCCGGGTTCGATCTGGAGCTGATCCGGGCGGTGCGGGCGGTCGTCGACATCCCGGTGATCGCCAGCGGCGGTGCGGGAGCGGTCGAGCACTTCGCGCCGGCCGTCGACGCCGGGGCGGACGCGGTGCTCGCGGCGAGTGTCTTCCACTTCGGTGACCTCACCATCGGCGAGGTCAAGGACAGCCTCCGGGCGGCCGGTAACCCGGTCCGTTAGCGGCCGTCGGCCAGCCGCAGACTGTACTCAC
This sequence comes from Actinoplanes sichuanensis, assembly GCF_033097365.1. Taxonomy (NCBI): domain Bacteria; kingdom Bacillati; phylum Actinomycetota; class Actinomycetes; order Micromonosporales; family Micromonosporaceae; genus Actinoplanes; species Actinoplanes sichuanensis. The sequence continues at coordinate 7,751,014 of NZ_AP028461.1, read as the reverse complement.
GGACGGCCGCATGGTAGGTCTGCTCGTCCAGCGACCAGTCCGCGTCGCCCGGCTCGGCCAGTCGGTTGAGCTGGGCCTGCAAGGTCATCACCGCTGACGACAGGCCGCTGAACGGTCGGGTCCGCCAGAGCTGCTCACCCGGCGGGGCGACCTGGATCAGGTCGTCCTCCACGGCGATCAGCCCGGCCCCGGCCAGCCGGCGCACCGACTCCTCCAGCTCGGCCCGCTCCGGCACGCTGTGGTGCAGGAAGTCGGCTGCGGCCAGCACGTCGGCCAGCGTCGCGCCGGTCACCGGCAGCGCGGCGTGCAGTGCCCGGTCGCGCTCCAGGCGCTCGGCGATGACCGCGGAGACGAAGATCCATGCGTCGTTCCAGTTCCAGCCACCGGCCCCCATGCCGCAATGATGCCGTGCGGTGGCCTCACCGGGAAGCGAATGTGTCCGGAAGATCACTGGGGGCGGCCTCCGGCACGGTCAGCGGCGGGAGGAACAGATGCACCAGTGGGCCGATGGCCAGCGCATAGGCGATCGTGCCGATGCCGACCGTGCCGCCCAGCAGGAATCCGGCGCCCAGCACGGTCAGCTCGATGCCGGTCCGGATCACCCGCAGCGGCACCCTCGGGAACCGCGCGGCCAGTCCGGTCATCAACCCGTCCCGCGGCCCCGGACCCATCCGGCTGCCGATGTAGAGGCCGGTCGCGAATCCGTTCAGCAGAATCCCGCCGACCAGATAACCCACCCGCGCCGGCATGGCCTGACCGGCCGGCAGCACGGCCAGCGCCGCGTCCGCGGCGAAACCCACCACCAGCAGATTGGCCACCGTTCCGAGGCCCGGTCGCTGTCGCAGCGGGATCCAGAGCAGCAGCACGGGTACGCCCACAAGCAGCACGATCCAGCCGAAACTGATCCCGGTCACCTCGGAGAGGCCCTGGTGGAACACGTCCCACGGGTTGAGGCCGAGACCGGATTCGACCATCAGCGCCATGCTGACGCCGTAGAGGACGAGCCCCGCGAAGAGCTGGGGGACACGACGGTACAGGTTCATAACAGCCACTCTTGATGCCAATCAGCGAATGCTAAAGTGCCAATTCTTCGGAGGTGGCTATGACGACGTCGGTTCGTGGAGACCAATTGGCCCGCCTGCTCGGCCGGTGGCACGCCCTACCCGGTCGTCGGCGCAGCCCCGACTACGCAGCCCTCGCCGGTGCCGTCCGCGGCCTGCTCTCCGACGGCCGGCTCGCTCTCGGTGTCCGTCTCCCGGCCGAACGGGAGCTCGCCGAAGCCCTCGCGATCAGCCGGACCACGGTCTCCGCCGCCTACCGGGCGCTGCGCGAGACCGGCCACCTCGCCAGCCGCCGTGGCGCCGGCAGCTGGACCACCCTGCCCAACGGGCACCGGGTCGCCTCGTCCGGGCTGTGGACCCCCGAGGACGACCTGGACATGATCGACCTCGGCTGCGCGGCCTCCGCGGCCCCCGTCGAGATCGTCCCGGCCGCCCGGGCCGCCGCCGACGATCTGCCCCGTTACCTCGGCAGCGCCGGATACCACCCGACCGGCCTGCCCGAGCTGCGCGCCGCCGTCGCCGACGGATACACCGTCCGCGGCGTGCCCACCTCACCCGAGCAGATCCTCATCACCAGCGGCACCCAGCAGGCCCTCGACCTGGTGCTGCGGCTGTCCGTCCCGGTCGGCGCGCCGGTCCTCGTCGAGACGCCGACCTATCCCAACGCGCTGGCCGCGCTCGCCGCCCGCCGCGCCCGGATCAGCACCCACGGCCTCGACATCGAGCACGGTTGGGACGGTGAGATGCTCCTCGGCGCTTTGCGCCAGATCAAACCCCGGATGACGTACGTGATTCCGGAATTCCACAATCCGACCGGTCACCTCATGCCCACCGACCTGCGCGAACGTCTCGTGGCCACGGCGCATTCGACGGGCGCCGACCTGATCGTCGACGAATCCTTCGTGGACCTGCCCCTCGACGATCCGTCGATGCCGCCACCGGTCGCGGTCTTCGACCGGCACTCCCGGGTCACGTCGATCGGCGGGATGAGCAAGGCGTATTGGGGTGGCCTCCGGATCGGCTGGGTGCGCGCGTCCGCCCCGCTGGTGCAGCGGCTCGCCGCCGTTCGGGTCGGTGTCGACATGGCCAGTCCGGTCCTCGAACAGCTCGTCGCCGTACACCTGCTGCGCAACGCCGACGAGATCGTCGCGGCCCGCCGCGCCCAGCTCCGGTTCCGCCGGGACACGCTGGTGGCGGCCCTGCGCGAGCAGCTACCGGAGTGGCGGTTCGTGGTGCCGGGCGGCGGCGTCACCCTGTGGGCGGAACTCGACGGCCCGATCTCCAGCGCTCTGTCCCGTGCCGCCGAGGACGTCGGGGTGCGGCTGGCGCCGGGCCCGCGCTTCGGCCTCGACGGCACCCTGGAACGTTTTCTCCGCCTGCCGTTCACCCTCCCGGCCGACGACCTGGCCGAGGCCGTCCGCCGTATCGCCTCGGTCCGCCACGACCTCGATCACGCCGCCCGCCCGGCCTGGCGAACCCCGGTGGTGATCACCTGACGGGTGAGTGGTCAGTCCGGGTGCGGCGCGTCGGTCATGGGCGCGGCCTAGACGGGTGGGCCCTCGAAGAGGCCGATCAGGTGGCCGTCGGTGTCGCGGACCGTGGCCCGGCGGGCGCCGTCGCCGACCTCGTGCGGGGAACGCTCCTCGGTGGCGCCGGCCGTGATCAGGGCGGCGAGGGTGGCGTCCAGGTCGTCGGTGTGCCAGTAGGTGACCGGGCCGGCCGCCACGTCGCCGTGCGGGTCCAGGCCCACCTCGGGAGCATCCGGCGGGCGGAACCCGGCGTAGTAGGGCTGATCCACGTACGGATCTATGCCGAGCAGCGTCGAGTACAGGCTCTTGGCGGCCTCCAGGTCCGTGACCGGGACCGTGATCGTGCGGATGGCCATGGCGTCTCCTCCCGGGATCAGCCTCCCGGAGTCAACGGTAGGCCCGGACCGGGCCCGGCCGAGCCCGATCTCTCCAGCCGGGCGGATGAGGGGCCGCCACGCCCGTGAGGCGCCTTGCGGCCGGGAGGGGAGGCCTGCGTCGCGGTGTGGGTGGGGAGGTGTGGTTCGGCGAGGGAGGGCGCACGGCGTACCAGAGGAAAAGCCGGCGGACCATGAGCGGTCCGCCGGCCTGGAGCCGATCGGGGTCAGATCTGGGCGAGGCTGCCCGCGTACATCGTGTCGATCTGCTCGGCGAAGTTCGTCTCGACGCTGCGGCGCTTGATCTTCATGGACGGGGTGACCTCGCCCGCCTCGATGCTCAGGTCACGCGGGAGGATCGCGAACTTCTTGATCGTCTCCCAGCGGTTCAGCTTGGCGTTGAGCTCGGCGATGTAGCCCTCGACCAGGGCGTGCGTCTCGGGCGCGGCGACGATCTCGGCGTAGCTCTTGCCGGCCAGCGGGCCCGACGCCGCCCACGTCTTGATCGCGTCCTCGTCGAGGGCGATCAGCATGGTGACGAAGTTGCGGTTCTGGCCGATGACCACCGCCTGCGAGGTGTACGGGCAGACCGCCTTGAACGAGCCCTCGATCGCCGACGGGGCGATGAACTTGCCGCCGGACGTCTTGACCAGGTCCTTCTTGCGGTCGGTGATCTTCAGGTAGCCGTCGGCGTCGAGCTCGCCGATGTCGCCGGTGCGCAGGAAGCCGTCCTCGGTGAACGCCTCGGCGGTGGCCTCCGGCAGGTTGTGGTAGCCGCGCATCACTGGGGCGCCGCGCATCAGCACCTCGCCGTCGGTGTCGATGCGGACCTCGAGGTCGCCGAGCGGCTGGCCGACCGTGCCGATCCGCAGCTTGCCGTTGCGGTTGACGAAGTTGGCCGCGCAGGCCTCGGTCATGCCGTAGCCCTCGAGGATCGGCAGGTTCGCCGCGGCGAAGAACTCGGAGATGTCCCGGCTGAGGGCCGCCGAGCCGCTGACCAGCACCTTGATGTTGCCGCCCAGGCGGGCCTGGAGCTTGGAGAAGACCAGTTTCTCGGCCAGCGAGTACTGGAACGCGAGGCCGGCCGGGACCGGCTTGCCGGCCTGCTGGAACGCGACCCGCTTCTTGCCCGTCGCGACCGCCCAGCTGAAGATCTTCGGCTTCAGGCCGGAACCGGAGAGGCCGCTGGTCACGGTCTTGTTGTAGACCTTCTCGTAGATGCGCGGCGGGGCGCACATCAGGGTCGGCCGGATCACCGCGAGCAGGTCGATCAGCTTGTCCACCCGGCCGTCGACATAGGTCGGCACGCCCACGTGCAGGATGCCGCAGAGCAGCGTCTTGCCGAACGCGTGCGACATCGGCAGCCACAGGTAGTGCAGGTCGGTCGGCGAGAACAGGCCGAGGTCCTCCTGCGCGACACCCTCCCAGGTCCAGCCGCGGTGCAGCAGCTCGACGCCCTTGGGGCGGCCGGTGGTGCCGGAGGTGTAGATCAGGGTGGCGACGTTGTCCGGGCCGAGCTGGGCCACCACGTCGTCGATCAGGCCCGGCTCGCGGGTGAGTGCCTGGTTGCCGAGCTGCTCCAGCTCGGCCAGGGTGATCTGCGGCGGCGTGGCGCCCGCGTCGGCCGGGCCGTCGATCAGCACCACCTTCGTCACCGCGGTGGCGGCGCCGGAGATCTTCAGGGCCTGCTTCGCGTTCTCCGCGACCAGGATCTTCGACCCGGAGTCGGACACGATGAACGAGGTGTCCTCCGGCTCGGTCGTCGGGTAGACGGTGGTGGCGGCCGCGCCGGCCACGTTGATGCCCAGGTCGACCAGGATCCACTCGAGGCGGGTGTTGGACAGGATCGCGACCCGGTCCTCCAGGCCGATGCCCAGCTCACGAAGCCCGGCGCCGATCGCCCGGGTGCGCTCGCCGACCTGCCGCCAGGTCAGCCAGGCCGGGCCGCTGTCGTCGGCGTTGGGGCCGGCCAGGGCTTTTGCATCCGGAGTCTTGGCCACGCGCTGGAAGAGCATGTCCGGGATGGACCGGTAGGGAACCTCGAGAGCCATTCGAGCGCCGCCTTCAACCATTCACGGGGGGTGTGTACGTAACGTCAGTGTTACCGCAGAGTAATGCGCGGGCGGCACCACGGCTAGAGTCGGATCAAGCCTCTATCCTAGTCAGCCCGGTACTACGTTGTCCGGCATGACTTTTCTGGTGGTCGGCGGTACCGGCGTCGACACGATTGTGCCGGTGGCAGACCTGCCGGTGCTCGGCGCCGACTCGGCCCGCCCACGCGGCCCGATCGAGGATCACGTCTCGCACACCGGCACCTGCGTGGCGCTCGCGTTGCATTCGCTCGGTGAGCGGGTCTCCGTGATCGACACGGTCGGTGACGACGAGCTCGGCGGTCGGGTGAAGGCGGCGTTCGACCGATGGGGGATCGGCCTGCGGGCCGCCCTCGCCCCGGCCGGCACCCGGCGGGCGGTCAACCTGATGAGCCCGGACGGACGTCGGCTCTCCCTGTACGACGGACGTGACGTGCCCGGATACCGGCTGCCCGAGGAGTTCTACCGCCCGCTGCCGGAGGGTGTCCGGCACGTCCACGTGACGATCATGGACTGGGCCCGGCACCTGATCCCGGAGCTGCGGGCGGCCGGCGTGACCATCTCCACCGACCTGCACGACTGGGACGGTGAGAACCCGTACCACCTGGACTTCGCCCGCGGCGCCGACCTGGTCTTCGTCAGCGGGGTCCAGCTCGCCGACGGGGCCGCCACGCGACTGCTGGCGGCGGGGACCACCACGAAGGTCCTCGTGACGCACGGCGGTCAGGGCGCCGACCTGTACACCCGAGACGGCGTCACCCACCGGGACGCGGTCGACCCGGGCGCGCCGATCGTCGACACCAACGGCGCCGGGGACGCGTTCGCCGCGGCGTTCCTCAGCGCATGGCGGACCGGCGCCGACGACGATTCGTGCCTGGATCAGGCGGTGATCGCCGGGGCGTTCGCGTGCACCGGCCCGATCGGCACCTTCATAGACGCGACGACACTGGCCGCCGAAGCGTCTGGTAGATCAGCGAACCGCCCGCGATGACCAGGCTCAACAGGGCGGGCAGCCCGTTGAGCCACAGCAGCACCACCACGGCCACGAAGGCGGTACCGGCGACCAGTCGCGCCCGGAGGCCGGTCAGCAGCCGCATCGCCGCGGCCGTGCCGATCACGTAGACCAGGGTGAAACAGCCGGTGGTCAGCAGGGCCGCGGTGTGCAGGTCCAGCGGCAGCAGCACGCAGGCGACCGCGGCCAGGAAGATGAAGGTCAGCGACCGCCGCTGGGTGCCGAACACCCGGGCCGGGAGTGCGCCCTCGTTCGCGAGGGCCGCCCCGAGCCGGCTGGACCCGGCGAAGTAGGCGTTCACCGCGCCGAGCGTCAGCACCACGGCGATCACCGCGGTCAGCGCCCGCACCGGGCCACCCAGTCCGATCGCGAGCAGATCGGCGAGCGGCGCCCGGCTGCCGGCCAGCGCCGGGCCCAGCGCGAGCACACTCACCGCGGCCACCGCCAGGTAGAGGACACCGACGACGGCGACCGCGATCAGGGTGGCCCGGGGCACGTCGCGGCGCGGGTTCCGGTACTCGCCGGACAGCGACGACAGCGCCTCCCACCCGGCGAAACCCCAGACCAGCAGGGCGGCCGCGGCGCCGATCCCGGACCAGCCGTGCGGCGCGAACGGGGTCAGATTGGCCCGGTCCAGGTGCGGCAGCGCGGCCAGCACGGTCACCACCAGCATGGTCGCCAGCGAGATCGAGAGCACCACCTGGACCCGGCCGGAGATGCGCAGACCGAACCAGTTCATGACGTACGCCGTACCGACGATCACCAGGAACGTGGCGAATTCGGTGAGCCGCCCGCCGCCGAGCACGTCGGACACGTACCCGCCGGTGAACGCCACCGCCACCGGGGCGCCGAGCGGGACCGCGAAGTAGAACGTCCAGCCGACCGCCGCCGCGACCCGCGGCCCGAACGCCATGCCGGCATAGGTGGCCACCCCGCCGGCGTCCGGATAGCGCGCCCCGAGGGCGGCGAACGTCCAGGCCAGCGGCGCGGACAGGACGATCAGGGCGAGCCAGGCGATCAGGGAGGCCGGGCCGGCCGCGTCGGCCGCCAGGGCGGGCAGGGAGATCAGCCCGGTGCCGAGGACGGCGCCGACGGAGAGCGCGGCGCCCTGCGTGACGGACAGATCGGTGCGAGCGCTCATGATCTGCGAACCTAGGGCCCGCCCATCTCCGGTTCCAGTCGTTTACACGCCCAGCCGGGCCGTCCGGAGCCGCTCGGCGAGGGTCGGGTCGCCGTCGACCAGCGCCCGGGAGGCGCGCTGCCGCCCGAAGAAGAAGACTGCGATCTCGCCCACATCACCGGTGATCCGCACCTGCGGCTCGTCACCGACCCGGATCGGGTCGAAGCCGTTGGCGGCGATCTCGGCACTGATCCCGAGCCGGCGCAGCGACCCGCGGACGATCAGCTTGAGGTTGCGGTAGAGGGTGGTCTCGAACTCCCGGTCGAGGGCCCGGGGCTCCCAGCCGCCGGTGCCGCGGCGCACGTCCTCGTGGTGGATGAACATCTCCATGGTGTTCGCCAGCGGGTCGACGACCGGATTGCTGACCGGGCTCCACACCGGTGGGGTGCGCAGCTGGGCGATCAGCTCCTGGTACGGCAGCGCCGCCCGGGCCAGCCGGACACTCTCCCCGTGCCCGGCCAGCGGCTTGATCAGCAGCCCGACCGCCGAGTCGGGCCGCCGCTCGCGGACCACGATGTGTGCCGCCAGGTCGCGTGTCGTCCACCCCTCGCAGAGCGTCGGAGCATCCGGTCCCGTGCTGGTCAGCAGGTCGGCGAGCCGCTCCCGCTCGATGCGGGCGTAGTTGGTCATGGATCGATCGTAGGCCCCGGTGTAATCGTGGCCACAATGTAAACGGGTGCGCAGTGGGCAAGGATGGACCGGTAAGGTCGGATGTGCCGACTAATACTTACCAGTCAGGTAGGAATGTGACCAGCGGGACCGGCAACGACGTGCTGGTACGGGGACTGCGGGTGCTCGGCCAGGCGATCCGGACAGAACCACGTCTCTTCACCATCAGCGCCCTGGGCAGTAGTTTCTTCGGCTTTCTGATCATTGCGAACTCGTACATCGTCGGCGCCGTCATCGGCCGGATCGTGGTGCCCGCCTTCACCGAGCGCCGGGTCGGCCCCGGCAGTCTCGCGCTGGCCGTCGCGGTCCTGCTGGGGATCAGCGGGCTGCGGGTGGCGAGCATCTGGGCCCGCCGGATCGGCGCCGGGTTCATGCAGTTCCGGCTGCAGGCGCGGTACCGGCGCGCGGTGACCCGCCGCTACCTGTCGCTGCCGCCCGAGTGGCACCAGCGGCACGCCACCGGCACCCTGCTCTCCAACGCCAGTTCGGACGTGGAGGCCGCGTTCGCGCCGATCGCGCCGCTGCCGTTCGCGGTCGGCACGATCGTGATGATCGCCGGGGCGCTGGGCGCGCTGTTCCTCACCGACTGGGTGCTGGCCCTGGTCGGGGTGGCGCTGTTCCCGGCGCTGTTCGCGCTGAACTTCTTCTACTCGCGGCGGATGGCCCCGCGCCAGATCCACGCCCAGCGGATGCGGGCCAAGGTGGCCGCGGTCGCTCACGAGAGCTTCGACGGCGCGCTGGTGGTCAAGACGATGGGCCGGGAGGCCGACGAGTCCCGCCGGTTCGGGGTGTTCGTCACCGAGTTGCGGGACGCGCTGGTCGCGGTGGGCCGGCTGCGCGGCGTCTTCGACCCGCTGATGGAGAGTCTGCCCAGCGTCGGCACCCTGGCCGTGCTGCTGATCGGCACCTGGCGGCTGCAGTCCGGCGCGATCACCGTCACCGAGGTGATCAGTGTCGCGTTCCTGTTCACCGTGCTGGCGTTCCCGGTGCGGGCGATCGGCTGGGTGGTCGGCGAGCTGCCGCGCAGCGTCGCCGGCTGGGAGCGGGTGCAGGCGGTGCTGTCGGCCGAGGGCGACCTGACGTACGGCGAGGGCGATCTGCCCGGCGCCGGTCCCGCCGAGCTGCGCTTCGACCGGGTCGACTACCGCTACGCCGACGGTCCGCCGGTGCTCACCGACGTCACCTTCAGCGTCCCGGCCGGGACCACCGTCGCCCTTGTCGGCGCGACCGGCTCGGGCAAGTCGACGATCGCCGCGCTGGCCATGCGCCTGGTCGACCCGGCATCCGGCACGGTGTCCCTCGACGGGGTGAAACTTCCCGATCTGTCGGCGCCCGCGCTGGCCGCCGCGACCGGACTGGTCCCGCAGATCCCCTTCGTCTTCGACGACACCATCCGCGGCAACGTCGCCCTGGACCGGCCGGAGATCGACGACGAGGCGGTACGGGCGGCGCTGCGCCTGGCTCAGGCCGACGGCTTCGTCACCGCGCTGCCGGAGGGTCTGGACACCGAGGTCGGCGAGCGGGGTACGTCGCTCTCCGGCGGGCAGCGGCAGCGGCTCACCCTGGCCCGCGCGCTGGCCGGCCGGCCGCGGCTGCTCGTGCTGGACGACGCGACCAGCGCGGTCGACCCCCGGGTGGAGGCCGCGATCCTCGGCGCGTTGCGCGAGTCGGGCACGTCGCTGCTGGTGGTGGCGTATCGGCGGGCCAGCATCGCGCTCGCCGACCAGGTCGTCTACCTGCATCAGGGGCGGGTGGTGGCGACCGGTTCGCACCTGGAGCTGATGGAGTCCCAGCCGGGTTACCGGGAGCTGGTCACGGCGTACGAGAAGGCTGATCAATGAGCGAGTTGGGAACCTTCGCCACCGTTCGGCGCGGGCTGTCGCTATCGCCGGAACTGCGGATCGGGCTGGCCGGCACGGTCGGCCTGGCGGTCCTGCAGATGTCCGGCCGGGTGGCCGTGCCGATCGCCGTGCAACAGGGCATCGACCACGGCATCAACGGCCCGTCCGGCCCGGACCCGGGTTTCGTCGTCACGGTGGTGGCGCTGACCCTGGCCGCGCTGATGGTCTCGACACTGTGCGGCTATCTGATGACCCGCCGCCTCTTCACGGTCAGCGAGACCGCGCTCGGTGGCCTGCGGTCCCGGACCTTCCGGCACATCCACGATCTGTCGATGCTGCACCAGCAGTCCGAGCGGCGCGGGTCGATGGTGTCCCGGGTGACCGGCGACGTCGACCAGATCTCCCAGTTCCTGCAGACCGGCGGTGTGCAGCTGCTGCTCGCCGCCGGCCAGCTGGTGGTGTCCACGGTGGTGATGTTCGCCTACTCGTGGCAGCTCAGTGTGGTGGTGCTGCTGGCCTTCGGCCCGGCCATCGGAGTGATCCGGCTCTTCCAGAAGCGGCTGGCGGGTGCCTACCGTACGGTCCGCGAGCGCACTGGTGTGATGCTCGGCACAGTCGCCGAATCGGTGGTCGGCGCCACCGTGATCCGAGCGTTCGGGGTCTCCGGCCGGACCGCCCGCCGCCTGGACACCGCGGTCGACGAATTGAAGACCGCCCAGCAGCGGGCCATGCGCACCAGCGTGACCAGTTTCTCCAGTGGTGAGATCAGTGCCGGCCTGGCCCTGTCCGGTGTGGTGGTGGTGGGTGTCCTGCTCGGGGTGGACGGCGAGCTCACGGTGGGCCGGCTGACCGCGTTCCTGTTCCTGGTGACGCTCTTCATCCAGCCCGTGCAGATCGCCACCGAGCAGCTCAACGAGGCGCAGAACGCGGTCGCCGGCTGGCGCCGGATCCTGGACGTGCTGGACGTCGACCCGGACGTGGCCGACCCTGACGACCAGGGTGTGGAGCTGCCGGCCGGGCCGCTGTCGGTGCGCTTCGACGACGTGTCGTTCCGCTACCCGGGCGGGCCGATCGTGCTGTCCGACGTGGACCTGACCCTCGACGCACGCCGCAAGTACGCGGTGGTGGGCGAGACCGGCAGCGGCAAGACGACGTTCGCGAAGCTGCTGACCCGCCTGATGGACCCGGCCGAGGGCACCGTGCTGCTGTCCGGGACGCCGCTGACATCGGTGCGGTTCTCGTCACTGCGGTCCCGGGTGGTGATGGTGCCGCAGGACGGGTTCCTCTTCGACGCGACGATCGCCGAGAACATCCGGTTCGCCGAGCCGTCGCTCACCGACGAGCAGCTGCGGACGGCCTTCGCCGAGCTGGGGCTGGCCGACTGGCTCGCCGGTCTGCCGGCCGGGCTGGAGACCGCGGTGGGCGAGCGGGGCGAGTCGCTCAGTGTGGGGGAGCGACAGCTGGTGGCGCTGGTCCGGGCGTACGTGGCCGACCCGGACCTGCTGGTGCTGGACGAGGCGACCAGCGCGGTCGACCCGGCCACCGAGGTGCGCCTGCAGTACGCGCTCGACCTGGTGACCCGCGGCCGGACCACGGTGGCGATCGCGCACCGGCTGTCCACCGCGGAGTCGGCGGACGAGGTGATCGTGGTGGATGCGGGCCGCGTCGTGCAACGCGGCCCGCACGCCCGCCTCGTCACCGAGGCGGGATCGATCTACGCCAAGCTCTACGCCAGCTGGTTGGAGCAGACACGCTGACCAGCTTCTGACCGGCCGAGGCCGGTGAGATGAGCGCGTCGCCCGCAGCGGCCGCGGGGAGCCGCGACCGCTGCGAGAGGCCCGCCATTTCAGCGATTCAAGAGCCTGTACTGCTGTTTAGCGTGCGTAGTACTCGACGACGAGCTGCTCGTCGCAGAGCACCGGGACCTCGGAGCGGGCCGGAACCCGGATCACCGTGGTCCGCAGCTCCTCGAGAACCGTCGACAGGTACGGCGCGGTCGGCCCGTCGATGTGGGTGCCGGTCGCCGCGATCTGGAACGGCGGCTTCTGCCGGGACGTCTCCTTGACCTCGATGACCTGACCCGGCTTCAGCTTGTAGCCGGGCCGGTCCACCTTCTTGCCGTCCACCGTGAAGTGACCGTGCACGACGAGCTGGCGGGCCTGGTAGATGGTCCGGGTGAAACCGGCCCGGAACACGGTGGCGTCGAGGCGGCGCTCGAGCAGCGTGACCATGGTCTCGCCGGTCTTGCCCTCAGCCTTGTGGGCGGCGTCGTAAGCCGCCCGCATCTGGACCTCGCTGATGTTGTACTGGTGCCGCAGCCGCTGCTTCTCCAGCAGTCGGACCTGGTAGTCCGAGGCCTTGCGACGGCCACGGCCGTGCACGCCCGGCGGGAACGGACGCCGCTCGAAGTACTTGACGCACTTACGGGTGAGAGGGATGCCGAGGGCGCGCGACAGCTTCGCCTTGGGTCGAGAGTTGTTCAACTGCGATCTCCTGTTACGGTTAGCCTTGCCTAACTTAGGTAAGCCTAACCGGTGCCCGGAGGTGCTCGTCATGCAACCCAGTCCCGCCGAGATCGCGCGCACTCTCGCGGCCGGTCACCTGCCCGCTGTCGCCCACATCGCCTGCCGTCCCGGACCCACCCCGGTCCGGCACGTCACCGACGCGCAGGGTCGCGTGCTGCTTCTCGTGCCCAGCGAGGGTACTCTCGCCGGCGCCCTGCGCCCACAGGACGGCAACGACGACACCGCGCTCGTGCTGGACATCCGGGACGTGCCGCCGATGGCGTCCTCACCGTCGCTCGGGCGGATCTGGGTCTCCGGCTGGGCCGCGAAACTCGACGGCGACGACGCCCGGGCCGCCGCGCTCGACTACGCCGACACCGACGCGTGCGGTGACCTGCTGGACATCGGGGAGAGCCAGGCCCTCTACCGGATGGAGGTCGCCGAGGTCCGCTGGGAGCGCAACGAGAAACTGGTCGAGATCGACCCGGACGACTACGCCGAGGCCACCCCGGACCCGCTGCGCGCCGTCGAGTTCGACCTGATCGCCGACCTCGCCGACCACCACATGAGCGAGATGAGCGACTACGTGCGCCGCCAGCTGGGCAAGGAGGCCCGGCCGGGCGACGAGCCCAAGGTGGTGCGGATGGACCGCTACGGCTTCCTGGTGCGGATGGGCGGTCGCAGCGCCCGCCTCGCCTTCCCCCGTCCGGTCACCGACCGGCACGATCTGGCGCACCTGCTGCACCCGATCCTCTGCCGGCGCTGCTGCGACAGCGGCGCCGCCTGAGACGAGGCGGGATCGGCGCGGCGACCTTCTGCCGCCGTCATGCCGCGCCGATCCCGTCTTCGAGCCCTGCCACCCGGTGCCGCGGGTGGCAGGGCTCACATCTTTCCCGGCCGGTTGACGTGGTGGAAGGCCGGACGACGAACGGCCGGTCCCGCGTGCGGAACCGGCCGTTCGTCGTCCGCGGCGAAGTCCTACAGCGACAGGATCCGGTCCAGGAACTCCCGGTAGCCGCGCATCGCCATCCGCATGCTCTCGGTGTCCGGGGTGTCGGTGCCGCGCAGCGGGTCCAACTCGTCCCGCTCGGCCAGCAGCACCTCGGTCAGCTCGTTGACCGCGTCGGTGAGCAGGTCGTGGGCCCGGGTCAGGGCGGTGACCGGGTCGTCGACGAACTCCGCCTTCACCTCGTGCCACGCCGCCCGGAAGTGCCGGGCCGCGTCCTCGTCCCAGATGGTGCGGCCGATCAGCGGCTCCTCGCCGTGCTGGTCGGCGGCCGTCTCGTCGGCCTGCGCCGCGCGACGGCCCGGCCGACGGATCGGCTCGGCGTCCTCCAGGCTGGCCGACCGACGGGCCACCGGAGTCGGCGCCTCCTCGGAGACCTCCTCACGGGCCCGGCGGGCGGGCGGCGCGGGCGGGAAGGTGAGGAAGTCCGACGGCGGGGTCACCGTGCCGGCCGGCGGGGCGGCCGGGGTGACCGACGCCACACCGAAGGCCTCGGCCGGGCGGCCCAGGCTGTAACCGGTCGGTGCGAAGCCGTACCCGCCGTCGGTGGCCGGCGGCAGACCGGTGTCGCCGAGGTCGATGGTCAGGTCCGGGGGCGTCCGCGTGGCCGGGATCTGCACCGAGGCCGAGGCGGTCGTCGGCGCCGGGGCGTCCGGCGCCGGGGAGACCGGCGCGGGCACACCCGGGTCGGCCGGCTCCGGCGCCGCGGCCGGCAGGCCGGACACCGGCTGAAGCGTCCCGGCCGGGTGATCCGGGGTGAAATCCGCGACCGTGTACGGGTTCGGTGCGTACGCCGGCGACACCGGAGCACCGGGCACCGGACCGCCGGAGACCGGGGTGCCCGGGATCGCCGGGATCGGCTGGGTCAGGCCGGGCACCGAGGCCCAGCCGGCGGCCGCGCGCGGCGGGTCGGCCGGAGCCTGTCCCGGCGACTCCTCGGCGGGCTCGCCCGAGGGGTCCGGGCCGGCCTCGCCGGTCTGCGCGTAACCGGGCGCGCCTGCCCGTCCGTTCATGTCCTCACGTCCGTTCTCGTCGCTGGGTCCCGCCACCTCGGCGGCCTCCTGGCCGGCGTCCGGTGGAGTCTGGTCCGCGGGCTCGTCCACAGGTGTGGCCTCGGCCGGCTCCTCGTCGGTCGGCTCGTCACCGACCTGAGGCTCACCCTCGGCGGTCTCGCCGGCGGGCTCCGGGTCGTCACCGTCCCGGTCGCCGTAGAGGAACCGCCCGGCACGCCTGCCGAGGCCGAAGCCACTCTCCGGCGCACCGGACTTTACGTCCTGTGCGGCCTCCGCCTCGTCCTCCGGAGGTACTGAGTGATCAGGATCGCCGTGCCGTTCCGACCCCGGCGGACCGGTCTCCGGGCGGTGGCCGACGGGGTGCCGCGGTGTGTTGCGACCAGCTCGGTTCAGCCCGAACGGGTCGGCCGCCCCGCTCGGATGGCGGGCCGCCGAGGCGATCGGCGCCAGCGGCGGGATCGGCCGGCTGCGGAACGTGCCGAGCGGTGAGCCGTTCAGCAGATCCGCCGGGGTCTCCAGCGGCTCGTCGGCCACCGGCTCCGGCTCGGGACGGACCTGCCAGAAGCGGGCCAGGCCGGGCGACGGCCGTGCGTTGTCGGGGCTGGACGTCGGCTCCATCTCGGTTCACCACTCCCGGTTGCGAGTCCGCGCCCGCCGGGATGCCTGGATACGCAGTTTCTCAGCCGTGCGGCACACCGGGCGGCGGGCGCCGGGCAGTAAGGCACGTACCGCGCTTCCCGGCGACGGTACCGCTCCGGATCGCCGAGCACACCCCCGGTTACCGGATCGTGGGCCCCCTGCGGGTCGTTACAGCTGTGGCGGGTGATGGGGGAGAATCGCTCCCGTGCCCGTACCCGATGTAGAGACCGCCCTGGACCCGGCCATCGCCGCCCGCCTCAAGCGCACCCCCGACGGCCTCGTCGCGGCGATCGTGCAGGAGCACGGCACCGGCGACGTGCTGATGCTCGGCTGGATGGACGACGAGGCCCTGCACCGCACCCTGACCACCGGCCGGGCCACCTACTGGTCCCGTAGCCGCCGGGAGTACTGGGTGAAGGGCGCCACCTCCGGCCACCACCAGCACGTGCGCAGCGTCTCCCTCGACTGCGACGGCGACGCGCTGCTGGTCACCGTGGTGCAGACCGGCGCCGCCTGCCACAACGGCACACACACCTGCTTCACCGACGACCTGCTTGCGGAGGACCAGTGACCAGCGGAGCCACGTTCCCGGACGAGGCCGGATTCGTCGCGGCCCGCAAGCGGGTCGTCCCGGTCACCCGCAAGCTGCTGGCCGACGGCGAGACCCCGATCGGGGTTTACACGAAACTCGCCGGCGGCCCGGGCACCTTCCTGCTCGAGTCGGCCGAGCAGGGCCTGGCCTGGTCGCGGTATTCGTTCGTCGGCGTCCGCAGTGTCGCCACCCTGACCGAGCGGGACGGACAGGCCGAGTGGCTGGGTGCCCCGCCCTCCGGGGTCCCGCTCGGCGGCGACCCGGTGGTGGCCCTGCGTGAGACGGTGGCCGCGCTGACCGGCGCCCTCGACGAGAGTCTGCCCCCGCTCACCGGCGGTCTGGTCGGCTATCTGAGCTACGACCTGGTCCGGCGCTTCGAGAAGCTGCCCGCCACCGCCGCCGACGACCTGCGTCTGCCCGAGCTCGGCATGCTGCTCGCCACCGACCTGGTGGTGCTCGACCACCACGAGGGCTCGGCGCTGCTGGTCGCCAACGCGGTGCTGGACGCGGACGCCGACGACGCGGCCCGCCGGGCGGCGTACCACCAGGCGGTCGGTCGGCTCGACGGGATGACCACCGCGCTGTCCCGGCCCACCCCGCCGATGGTCTCCACGGTCGACCGCCGCCCGGCCGGTGAGCCGGTCAGCCGTACTCTTCCGGGGGAGTATCAGAAGTCGGTCGAGGAGGCCAAGGAGGCGATCCGGGCCGGGGAGTGCTTCCAGATCGTGATGGCGCAGCGGTTCGAGCGGCCCACCGACGCCAACGCGCTGGACGTCTACCGGGTGCTGCGGGCCACCAACCCGAGCCCGTACATGTACCTGCTCCGCTTCGACGGCTTCGACATCGTCGGCTCGTCGCCGGAGGCGCATCTCAAGGTGAGCGCCAACCGGACCGCGCTGCTGCACCCGATCGCCGGCACCCGCTGGCGGGGCGCCACTCCGGAGCAGGACGCCGCGCTCGCCGCCGAGCTGCTGGCCGACCCGAAGGAGCGGTCCGAGCACGTGATGCTGGTCGACCTGGGCCGCAACGACCTGGGCCGGGTCTGTGAGCCGGGCAGTGTCGAGGTGCCGGAGTTCGCCCGGATCGAGCGGTACAGCCATGTCATGCACATCGTGTCGACCGTGGTCGGCCGGCTCCGTGCGGACCGTTCCGCGTTCGACGCGCTGGCCGCGACGTTCCCGGCCGGCACACTCTCCGGCGCGCCCAAGGTCCGGGCCATGGAGATCATCGAGCAGCTGGAACCGACCCGGCGCGGCCTCTACGGCGGCACGGTCGGCTACTTCGGCTTCGCCGGCGACATGGACATGGCGATCGCGATCCGGACCGCGCTGCTGAAGGACGGTGTGGCGTACGTCGGGGCGGGCGCCGGCATCGTCGCCGACTCCGACCCGGCCGCCGAGGAGCTGGAGACCCGCAACAAGGCCGCCGCGGTGCTCGCCGCCATCGCCTCGGCGGAGACCCTGCGCGCCGCCCGATGACGCCGAGCCCGAAGACGCCGAACCCCATGACACCGAGCCCGATGACGCCCGGCCCGGCGACGTCGGGCCCGCCGAAGCGCCGCCCGATGAGGACGTATCCCGCCGCCGTCGCGGCCGGTCTGGCCGGGGCCGGGCTCGCGCTTTTCGCGGCGACCAGGGTCTGGGCGGTCGATATCGAGCAAAGGCCCGGATTGTCAGATCTGCGGACTGTGCAGACCGGGGCGGAGACACAGCCGTGGCTGATCGGGCTGGCGGTGGTCGGTCTCGCCGGGACCGGAGCGCTGCTCGCCACCCGCGGTGTGGCCCGCCGGGTACTGGGAGTGCTGCTGGTCCTGACCGGTGCGGGCGTCGCGGCCGGCGCGATCCTGGCCCGGGCCGGTCTCGACCCGGGCTCGGCGAGCCCGGTCTGGCCGATCGCCTGCGTCTGCGGCGGCGCGGCGCTGGCGGCGGGTGGCGTCCTCGTCGCGCGTCACGGGCACCTGTGGTCGGCGATGTCGGCGCGGTACGAACGACGCCCGGCCACCCCGGCGGCGGTGGAACCGGACAGCCCCACCACGGGCCGGGACCTGTGGGACGCCCTGGACCGTGGTGAGGATCCGACCGCGCGCTGAGCGGCTCTTACCGGTTTGCGCCGGTCAGCGGCTTGACGCGACGGCGCCCGGCCGGGGCGCTGGCGATCATCGCGGCGACTGCCCGGGCGGTCTCCACCCGGGCGGCGGCCCGTGCCCGGTCGGCCTGGATGGCGTCCCACGCGTTCTCCCGCGCGGTCCGCACATTGTCCGAACCGACGACGGCCCGCTGGACGCCCGTGGCGACCTCGGCCGCCACCGAGACGAGCACTCGGGACATACCGGCAAAGTTCATCGGCTGGGGTGACTCAGTGGCCATGGGGTCGACTCCCGCATCATCGTCCGGCTGGCTGACGGCGTACTGGACGCCGGGACAAGTCTGCCCGAGTCACATGATGGTGGAGTCGTATTTCCGCTCGGTGACACTCGTGTCAACGCGGAGTGGTATCGGCCGAACGGAGGAGGAGTCCCAGCACAACGGCTTGCGCACTATTCGCAGGGTGTGAGCGATGAGACATCCCCGACGGGCAGCCAGGCATTATGCCGCAGTCCATTCCGTGAGGCGCGCCATACCCCCGGCACCCCGTCACCCGCCGTCACCTCCTAGCATCGGGCCGAAGACACCCGGAGAGGGGAGTCATTACGTGACATCCGATCAGGCGGAAGCGGGCAGTGGCGGAACCGCTCGCGGAGCGGCAAAGCAGAACGTTCTCGAGGAGATCCTCGCCGGCGTCCGGGAGGACGTCGCGGCGCGGCAGGCACAGGTGCCTCTCGAGCGGGTGCGGGAGCTCGCAGCGGCGGCCCCGCCCGCGATCGACGCGTACGCGGCGTTGCGCAAGCCCGGCGTGGCGGTGATCGCCGAAGTGAAGCGGGCGTCCCCGTCCAAGGGCGCCATCGCCGACATTCCCGACCCGGCCGAGCTGGCGGGGGAGTATGCGCAGGGCGGCGCCCGATGCATCAGCGTCCTCACCGAGGGCCGCTGGTTCGGTGGCTCGCTGGACGATCTCGCCGCGGTTCGCGCCGCCGTGAAGATCCCGGTGCTGCGCAAGGACTTCGTGGTCTCCAGCTATCAGGTGCACGAGGCGCGCGCCCACGGCGCCGACCTGGTGCTGCTGATCGTCGCGGCCCTGGAGCAGAACGTTCTGGTCGGCCTCCTGGAGCGCATCGAGTCGCTGGGCATGACCGCCCTCGTCGAGGTGCACAACGAGGAGGAGGCGGATCGGGCGCTCGAGGCGAACGCGAAGGTCATCGGGGTGAACGCCCGTGACCTGCGGACCCTCGAGGTGGACCGGTCGGTCTTCGAGCGGATCGCGCCCGGCCTCCCGCAGAACGTGGTGAAGATCGCCGAGTCGGGTGTGCGCGGGCCGCACGACCTGATCCGCTACGCGTCCGCAGGCGCCGACGCGGTGCTGGTCGGCGAGGGCCTGGTGACCCAGAAGTCGCCGCGTGACGCGGTGGCCGAGCTGGTCAACGCCGGAAACCACCCGGCGACGCCGAGGCCGGTGCGGTGAGCGCCCCGACGCTGCCGGACCTCGCCGGACACTTCGGGAGGTACGGCGGACGGTTCGTGCCCGAGGCGCTGATCAAGGCACTCGACGAGCTGGACGCCGCGTACCGGTCGGCCAAGCAGGACCCGGAGTTCCAGAAGACCTTCGAGGGCCTTCTGCTGAACTACGCGGGCGTGCCGTCGCTGCTCTACCGGGCGAACCGGCTCTCCGAGGCTCTGGGCGCGGAGATCCTGCTGAAGCGGGAGGACCTGAACCACACCGGCGCCCACAAGGTGCGCAACGTGCTGGGGCAGGCGCTGCTCGCCAAGCGGATGGGCAAGCCCCGGGTGATCGCCGAGACCGGCGCCGGGCAGCACGGCGTGGCCAGCGCGACCGCGGCCGCCCTGCTCGACCTGGAGTGCGTCGTCTACATGGGCGAGACCGACACCCAGCGGCAGGCGCTCAACGTGGCCCGGATGCGGATGCTCGGCGCGACCGTGATCCCGGTGACGAACGGGTCCCGTACCCTCAAGGACGCTCTGAACGAGGCGCTGCGGGACTGGGTCTCCACCGTCGAGACCACCCACTACCTCCTGGGGACCGCGGCCGGCCCGCACCCGTTCCCGGAGCTGGTGCGCGACTTCGTCGGAGGGATCGGCGTCGAGGCCCGGGCCCAGTGCCTGGAGCAGCTCGGCCGCTTGCCCGATGCGGTGGCCGCGTGCGTGGGCGGCGGGTCCAACGCGATCGGCATCTTCCACGCGTTCGTGCCCGACGAGGGCGTCCGGCTGTACGGCTTCGAGGCCGGCGGCGACGGTGTGGAGACCGGCCGGCACGCGGCGTCGATCACCGGCGGCTCGGTCGGTGTGCTGCACGGCAACCGCACCTACCTGCTCCAGGACGACGACGGTCAGACCATCGAGTCGCACTCGATCTCGGCCGGCCTGGACTATCCGGGTGTCGGCCCGGAGCACGCCTGGCTGCACGACACCGGCCGAGCGGTCTACGAGCCGGTGACCGACGCCGAGGCGATGGCCGCGTTCCAGCTGCTCTGCCGGACCGAGGGGATCATCCCGGCGATCGAGAGCTCGCACGCTCTCGCGGGCGTCGCGAAGATCGCCCCGCGCCTGCGCGAGGAGCTGGGCCGGACGCCGACGATCGTGGTCAACCTGTCCGGTCGCGGCGACAAGGACGTGCACACCGCCGGCGCCTACTTCGGCATCCTCGACCAGAACGAGACGGTCGTCCCGGGGGAGAACACGTGAGTATCGCCGAGACGTTCGCCAAGGCGAAGGCGGAGAACCGTTCGGTGCTGGTCGGCTGCATGCCGGCCGGGTTCCCGACGGTCGACCACAGCATCGAGCAGATGATCGCGATGCACGAGGCCGGCTGCGACGTGATCGAGGTCGAGCTGCCGTACTCGGACCCGGTGATGGACGGCCCGGTGATCCAGAAGGCGAGCGACATCGCGCTGGCCAACGGGGTCCGCACCCGGGACACCCTGAAGATCATCGACGCGGTCTCCTCGGCGGGCGCCACGGTCGTGCTGATGACCTACTGGAACCCGATCGAGAAGTACGGTGTCGACGCGTTCGCCCGTGACCTGGCCTCGGCCGGGGCGACCGGGCTGATCACACCGGACCTGATCCCGGACGAGGCGGCCGAGTGGATCGCCGCGTCGGACGCGCACCGGATCGACCGGACGTTCCTGGTGGCGCCGAGCTCCACCGACGAGCGGATCGCGATGACCCTGGCGAACTGCCGCGGCTTCGTCTACGCGACCGCGCTGATGGGTGTCACCGGCGCCCGCAAGACCGTGTCGTCGCAGGCCCCCGAGCTGGTCCAGCGGATCCGGTCGATCGACCCGGAGATGCCGGTGGGCGTGGGCCTGGGCGTCGGCAACGGCCGGCAGGCGGCCGAGGTGGCCGCGTTCGCCGACGGGGTGATCGTCGGCAGCGCGCTGATCCGGTGCGTGTTGGAGGCCGGCGACCGGGCCACCGGCCTGAGCAACCTGCGTGCTCTGAGCACCGAGCTGGCCGAGGGTGTGCGCACGCGCTGACTGTGATGACGCTGAGGGCGCCGGCTGAATTCTGCCGGTGCCCTGGGCATCACAGATCGACCGCGCGACGGTAGCGTGTGCACCCGTGATTATCGCCGCCATCCCCAGCCCCACCGAGTCGGTGTGGCATGTGCTCGGATTTCCGATCCGCGCCTACGCCCTCTGCATCATCGCCGGCATGGTTGTCGCGACGCTCCTGCTGGAGCAGCGGTTGCGTCACCGCGGGGCGGCGCCGTGGGTCTCGCTGGACATCGTGGTCTGGGCCGTGCCGTTCGGCATCATCGGCGCCCGGATCTACCACGTCATCACCTCGCCGGGTGACTACTTCGGTGCCGACGGTGACCCGGTCAAGGCGTTCTTCATCTGGGAGGGCGGCCTCGGCATCTGGGGTGCGGTCGCCGGTGGTGCGGTCGGCGCGTGGATCGCGGCCCGCCAAATCGGCATCCCGCTGAGCGTGATCGCCGACTCGCTGGCCCCGGCGCTGCCTGTCGCGCAGGCGATCGGCCGGCTCGGCAACTGGTTCAACAACGAGCTGTACGGCAGCGTCACCACCCTGCCGTGGGGTCTCGAGGTGCACGAGATGGACTCGTCGAACCCCGGTCACGCCGTGATGATCGACGGTGAGCCGGTGACCCGTCCCGATCTCTACCACCCCACGTTCCTCTACGAGCTGGTCTGGAACCTGGGTGTCGCCGCGCTGGTCTGGCTGCTGGACCGGAAGTTCAAGTTCGGCAAGGGCCGTGCCTTCGCGCTGTACGTGATGGCCTACACGGTCGGCCGTTTCTGGATCGAGATCCTGCGTGAGGACACCGCGACCCACTTCTTCGGGATCCGGCTCAACGTCTACACCTCGGCCATCGTCTTCCTCGGTGCGGCGATCTACTTCGTCGTGATGAAGGGTCCGCGCGGTTACGTGGTGCCGATCGAGGGCCCGGACAGCACGCCCGCCGGGGACGCCGCCGACAGCGACGTCTCGCAGGTCGACGTGACCGCCACCGCCAAGAGCACCGAGCGCAAGATGCCGATCGGCTATCGGGTGGTCTCCGAGGAGCAGTTCCTGGAGTACCAGAAGACCGGGGTCGCGCCCACCGAGGACGACGACGCGGAGGAGCCGGTCGCCGCCACTGTCGGCGAATCCGACAAACCGGCCGACAAACCTTCAGACGAGAACTGATTCCCATGCGTACGGCCGTGGTGGTGGGCGGGGGAATGGCCGGCCTGGCCGCCGCGGGCACGCTGTCCCGTTCCGGCTGGCGGGTGACCGTCCTGGAACGGGCCGAACGGGTCGCCGCACCACCGACCGCGGTGGTGCTGTGGCCCAACGGCCTACGTGCGTTGCAGTCCCTCGACCCGGACGGCGGTTGGACGGCGATCGCGTCGCCGCTGCCGGACGGCGGGGTCCGCCGACCGGACGGGCAGTGGCTGGTCTCGCCACGCGCCCGGTCCAATGCCGGCGCGTCCCCGGCGGTCGCCCATCTGGAGGACGTCTACGACGCCCTGGTCGCGGGTCTCGGCGACGTGGAACTGCGGACCGGTTTCGAGGCGACCACGATCCGGACCGGTCTGCGCACCCGCCCGATGGTCAGCGACGGCCGGACCACGATCGAGGCGGACCTGCTGGTCGGCGCGGACGGCATCGACAGCCGGGTGCGGGCCGCGGTCGCGCCCGAGTCGGTGGCGGTCGGTTCCGGTTTCGCCGCCTGGCAGGCGGTCATCCCCGGGTTCCGGGTGCCCCGGCTGGACGGCGACCGCTGTGTCGGCGGCGAGACGCTCGGCGCCGGTTACCGGTTCGTGGCGATGCCGCTCGGCGATCACGCGGCCGGGCGCGGCGGTGTCTACTGGGTGGCCACGGCAGCCGGCGCGGCCCGGCCGGAGGCCCCCGCGACCCAGCTCGCCCTGCTGCGCCGCTGGTTCGCCGGCTGGCACGAGCCGGTCGGTGCGCTGTTGGCGGCCACCCATCCGGAGGATCTGGTGCCGCAGGGTGTCCGGGAGCTGCGCCCGCTGCCGCGCGCTTACGGTTTCCCGGCCGGTCCGGGTGGTGTCGTCCTGGTCGGCGACGCCGCCCACGCCATGCCGCACCACCTGGGGCAGGGTGCCTGCCTGGCCTTCGAGGACGTGGCGACCTTGCGTTCGCTGGTCGCCGACGTCGAACCGGGCGACGCCCTGACTGCGGCGGTCGAGACCTACAGCCGTCTGCGCCGCCCACGCACCACCACCGTGGTCCGGCAGAACCGCCGGATGTCCGCGGTGGTCCAGGCTCGCGGCCGGCTCGCGCTGCGCGCCCGCGATGCCGCGCTGAACCATATGCGCCCACGGATGTTGGCCCGTTCCCTGGACCCGTCCGCCGACTGGACGCCGCCGGAATAAACGCCCGACGGAATGGCGTCCGCGTTCAACTCCCGGCAAAACCCAAAATGCAACGCTGCAATTCATCTGGTACGCACGTAACCGCACACAACCGCACCATTCCCGCTCCGCCGGTTCCCGCGACGCCCGCGAATCCCCGACCGAAGCGCGCCCGCCGGGCTGATCCGCCGCCCATGGCCACCCCCCACCGCGAGCCGAGTGACAGCAGGCTGGTCCTGGGAGCCGTCCGGAGCCCCGCGCGACAGCCGTGACGGCCGGCGGCGTCGTTTGACAGCTCCCGAGCCGGCCGGGGGTGGGTGTTCAGAGTGCGAGATCGGTGCGGATGGAAGATCTCACAGTTCTGTTCACCCGTTCGAAAAGATCATCTGGCGTGGGGAGAGTGCTGCTCGGAGGCTGAAACGGTAAGCAGTCAAACAGCGAGAGGTGCTTACGGCGTACCATCATGTGGGAAGTGTGAGGAATCGCGGACGCCGCTAGAGGGGCGCCGCGGCCGGCTCGGCGATGCAGGCCGTGCCCACCCGTCGGAAGCCGACGCGGGTGTAGAGCCGGGCGACGTCGTCGTCGCCGGCCGAGAGGAACACCAGGTCGACGCCCTCGTTGAGCAGCCGCCCGGCGATCGTGGCGGTGAGCTGTGAGGCGTACCCGCGACGGCGCGCCGACGGCAGCGTGGCCACCCCGACGACCTCGGCGACGTCCCCGGAGCGCTGGCTGGTCGCGGTGGCGAGGATCCCCTCGACAGGTGACTCGGCGACCGCCGTGAGGTAGTCACCACCTGCGAACATCTCCCGGGCCTGCTGTACCGCATCCGCGGTCAGGGTCGACCCGGCATCCCGCTCGGCAGGCCCGGCACCATCGATGACCAGCGTTTTCTCGACTGCTTCGAGCGGGGCCTGATGGGCCGGCGCGGCGAATCCGAGCCGCGCCACGGTCCGGGAGTGGCGCAGATCGTCGGCGAACGTCCGGGACGCCGGATCCAGGTAACGGATGGTCCCGTCGCGCAGCGGCAGGTCCGGGACGAGTGCCGCCGGATCGAGCACGAGCAGCGGCGCGAGTAGTACGTCGAGGCCCGCCGATCGGGCGACGGCGAGTAGATCGGGCGTGGTCTCGTGCACCCATTCGAAGGTCTCCGGCAGGCCGAGTTCGCGCTGGCGGGCCCGGGTGTCGGTGATGTCGGCGGCGGAGGGGGTGTGCGAACCCAGCCTCGGCCGGGCATAGTAGGGCCAGCCCTCTCCCTCGCGGATGAAGAGAACGAGAGACCCGATCTCTTCGACTCGTGTCCAGGGTCGGGGCAAAGCGTCGTAGAACCGCTCGAGCCGGTCGAAGAGGTCGGAATCCACTGGCGCCATCGCGCGAGACTACCGGTCCCCGTACCGGCTGTGCTATTCAGTTCGTCCGCAGATCGGTGCGTGGTCGCACGAGGTGTGATCAATCCGCATCTGGCGGAGATCAGAGGCTCTTAACGTAGACTCAAGAGACTTTGCAGGGCCGACGTCGTCCCGACCTCAGAATGAAACACCAGTGACGACAGGAGGCCCGGTGGCATATCCGCACCCCCAGGGGCTTTATGACCCTCAGACGGAGCGCGACGCCTGCGGTGTGGCATTCATTGCCGACATTCACGGTCGTCGCTCCCATGATGTGGTGGCCAAGGGTCTGACCGCGCTGATCCGGCTGGATCACCGGGGCGCGCGCGGCGCCGAGCAGAACACCGGTGACGGCGCCGGCATCATGATCCAGATCCCGGATGCGTACTACCGCGCTGAGGCCGGCTTCGAGCTGCCGCCCGCCGGTTCGTATGCGACCGGCCTCGTCTTCCTGCCCACGGACCTCGACGATGCGGCCCGGGCGACCAAGGTGTTCGAGAAGTACGTGCTCGTCGAGGGCGGCGAGGTGCTCGGCTGGCGGGACGTCCCGGTCGACCCGTCCGACCTGGGCGCGACCGCGGAGGACGCCCGTCCCACGATCCGCCAGGTGTTCCTCTCCGCGCATCGGCTCGTCGACTCGCCCGCCGGCCCGGCCGGTGCGGTGCTGTCCGGCCTGGAGCTGGACCGGGTGGCGTTCTGCATCCGCAAGCAGGCCGAGCGGGAGACCTCGCAGCGCGGTGTCGCGGCCTACTTCTCGTCGCTGTCCTCGCGGACCATCACCTACAAGGGCATGCTGACGCCCGAGCAGCTGCCGGCGTTCTTCCCGGAGCTGTCCGACGAGCGCGTGACCAGCGCGATCGCCCTGGTGCACTCACGGTTCTCGACGAACACGTTCCCGTCGTGGCCGCTCGCCCACCCGTACCGTCTGATCGCCCACAACGGTGAGATCAACACGATCCGCGGTAACAAGAACTGGATGGCCGCCCGCGAGGCGCTGCTGTCCACGCCGAACCTGCCGGGCAACATCAAGCGTCTCTTCCCGATCAACTCGCCGGAGGCGTCCGACTCGGCCAGCTTCGACGAGGTCCTCGAGCTGCTGCATCTCGGTGGGCGCAGCCTGCCGCACGCGGTGCTGATGATGATCCCCGAGGCGTGGGAGAACGACCCGGAGATGGAGCCCTCGCGGCGTGCCTTCTACCGGTTCCACGCGAGCCTGATGGAGCCGTGGGACGGCCCGGCCGCCGTGGCGTTCACCGACGGCACGGTCATCGGCGCGGTGCTGGACCGTAACGGCCTGCGCCCGGGCCGCTGGTGGCACACCAGGGACGGCCTGGTCGCGCTCGGTTCCGAGGCGGGCATCATCGATGTCGACCCGGCCGACGTGGTGGCCAAGGGCCGTCTCCAGCCGGGCAAGATGTTCCTGGTCGACACCGCGGCCGGCCGGATCGTGCACGACGGCGAGATCAAGGCCGAGCTGGCCGCCGCCGAGCCGTACGCGGACTGGCTGCACGCCGGGCTGATCGAGCTCAACGACCTGCCCGCCCGTGAGCACGTGATCTACACCCATGACTCGGTGATCCGCCGCCAGCAGGTGTTCGGCTACTCCGAGGAGGAGCTGAAGATCATGGTGGCGCCGATGGCGCGCACCGGCGCCGAGCCGCTCGGCTCGATGGGCACGGACACCCCGATCTCGCCGCTGTCCACCCGGCCGCGGCTGATGTTCGACTACTTCCACCAGCTGTTCGCGCAGGTCACCAACCCGCCGCTGGACGCCATCCGGGAGGAGCTGGTGACCAGCCTCTCGATGACGATCGGGCCGGAGGGCAACCTGCTCAAGCCGGGTCCGGCCAGCTGCCGGCAGATCGTGCTGCCGTATCCGATCATCGACAACGACGAGCTCGCCAAGATCCTCTCCATCGACGAGGACGGTGACCTGCCCGGCTTCAAGGCGGTCCGGGTGTCCGGGCTGTACCCGTTGCGGGACGGCGCGGCCGGCATCAAGGCCCGGCTCACCCAGATCTGCCGGCACGTGTCGGAGGCGATCGAGGACGGCGTACGCATCCTGGTGCTCTCCGACCGCGACTCCAACGCGGACCTGGCGCCGATCCCGTCGCTGCTGCTCACCGCGGCCGTGCACCAGCACCTGGTGCGCGAGCAGACCCGTACCCAGGTGGCCCTGGTCGTCGAGTCGGGTGACTGCCGTGAGGTGCACCACGCGGCGGTGCTGATCGGCTACGGCGCGGCGGCGGTCAACCCGTACCTGGCGTTCGAGACGGTCGACGACCTGATCGCGACGGGCGCGCTGGCCGGGGTGGAGCCACGCAAGGCGGTTCGCAACTACGTGAAGGCGCTCGGCAAGGGCGTTCTGAAGATCATGTCCAAGATGGGCATCTCGACCGTGTCGTCGTACTGCGGCGCGCAGGTGTTCGAGGCCGTCGGTCTGGACAACAAGCTGCTCCAGCGCTACTTCGCGGGCACCTCGGGCCGGATCGGCGGCGTCGGTCTGGCCGAGATCCACGACGAGATCAAGGCACGGCACGCGAAGGCGTACCCGGCGAACAAGGCCGAGCGGGCGCACCGGCGTCTCGAGGTCGGCGGTGAGTACCAGTGGCGCCGCGAGGGTGAGCTGCACCTGTTCAACCCGGAGACGGTCTTCCTGCTGCAGCACGCCACCCGCAGCAAGCAGTACGACGTGTTCCGCCGCTACACCGACAAGGTCAACGAG
Organism: Actinoplanes sichuanensis; assembly: GCF_033097365.1. Taxonomy (NCBI): domain Bacteria; kingdom Bacillati; phylum Actinomycetota; class Actinomycetes; order Micromonosporales; family Micromonosporaceae; genus Actinoplanes; species Actinoplanes sichuanensis. The sequence continues at coordinate 7,723,458 of NZ_AP028461.1, read as the reverse complement.
CTGTCGGCGCAGGCCGGTCATCTGCGTGGGCTGTTCCGGTTCGACTCGGACCGTACGCCCATCTCGATCGACGAGGTGGAGCCGGTCAGCGAGATCGTCAAGCGGTTCTCCACCGGCGCGATGAGCTACGGCTCGATCTCCGCCGAGTCGCACGAGACCCTGGCCATCGCCATGAACCGGCTCGGCGCCAAGTCGAACACCGGCGAGGGCGGCGAGGACGTCGAGCGGCTGTACGACCCGGAGCGCCGTTCCGCGATCAAGCAGATCGCCTCCGGCCGGTTCGGTGTCACCAGCGAATACCTGGTCAACGCGGACGACCTGCAGATCAAGATGGCGCAGGGCGCGAAGCCCGGCGAGGGCGGCCAGCTGCCCGGCAACAAGGTGTGGCCGTGGATCGCCAAGACCCGGCACGCCACTCCGGGTGTCGGCCTGATCTCGCCGCCGCCGCACCACGACATCTACTCCATCGAGGACCTGGCCCAGCTGGTCCACGACCTCAAGATGGTCAACCCGCAGTCGCGGGTGCACGTCAAGCTGGTCAGTGAGATCGGCGTGGGCACGGTCGCGGCGGGTGTCGCCAAGCTCAAGGCCGACGTCATCCTGATCTCCGGCCATGACGGCGGCACCGGCGCGTCCCCGCTGAACTCGCTCAAGCACGCCGGCACCCCGTGGGAGCTGGGCCTGGCCGAGGCACAGCAGACGCTGCTGCTGAACAAGCTGCGCGACCGGGTCACCGTGCAGGTCGACGGCCAGCTCAAGACCGGCCGGGACGTGGTCGTCGCCGCTCTGCTGGGCGCCGAGGAGTTCGGTTTCGCCACCGCTCCGCTGATCGTCTCCGGCTGCATCATGATGCGGGTCTGTCACCTGGACACCTGTCCGGTCGGCATCGCCACGCAGAACCCGGTCCTGCGCGAGCGGTTCACCGGCAAGCCGGAGTTCGTCGAGAACTTCTTCCTCTTCCTCGCCGAGGAGGTTCGCGAGATCCTCGCCGAGCTGGGTTTCCGCAGCATCGACGAGGCGATCGGGCACGCCGAGATCCTGAACGTGGTCGAGGCCGTCGACCACTGGAAGGCGAAGGGTCTCGACCTGTCGCCGGTGCTCTACGTGCCGGAGCTGCCGGAGGGCGCCGCCCGCCGGGGTGTCGTCGCCCAGGACCACGGTCTGGACAAGGCGCTGGACAACCAGCTGATCGAGATGGCCCAGCCGGCCCTGACCGACGGCCTGCCGGTCCGCGCCGAGCTCCGCGCCAGCAACGACCAGCGCAGTGTCGGCGCGATGCTCGGCGGTGAGGTGAGCCGGCGCTACGGCGGCAACGGTCTGCCCGACGACACCATCGCGTTCACGCTGCGCGGCACCGGTGGCAACTCGTTCGGCGCGTTCCTGCCGCGTGGGGTCACCCTGCGGCTGATCGGCGACAGCAACGACTACGTCGGCAAAGGGCTGTCCGGTGGTCGGCTGATCGTGCGCCCGGCCGAGGACGTGCCGTTCACGGCCGAGGACAACACCATCGCCGGCAACACCATCCTGTACGGCGCGACCGGCGGCGAGATCTTCCTGCGTGGCAAGGTCGGCGAGCGGTTCGCGGTGCGTAACTCGGGCGGTGTCGCCGTCGTCGAGGGCGTGGGCGACCACGGCTGCGAGTACATGACCGGTGGCACCGTGGTGGTGCTCGGTCCGACCGGCCGGAACTTCGCGGCCGGCATGAGCGGCGGCAAGGCGTTCCTGCTGGACCTGAACCAGTCGCTGGTCAACCCGGAGCTGGTCGACCTGGGCCCGCTCACCGACGACGAGCGCGACCAGCTGCGTTCGCTGGTCGAGAAGCACCACGCGGAGACCGACTCGGCGGTGGCCGGCAAGCTGCTCAAGGACTGGGCGAACGCGGTGGAGCGATTCACCGCCGTGGTGCCGCGCGACTACAAGCGCGTGATGGAACTGATCAGGACCGCCGAAGCCGCCGGTCGCAATGTGGACGAGGCGGTCATGGGAGTCACCAGTGCCTGACCCTAACGGTTTCCTCCGCTACGAGCGGCAGCTCCCGAAGCGCCGGCCGGTGCCGGTCCGGATCCTGGACTGGAAAGAGGTCTACCCGCCCGCGGGTGAGGCGCTGATCCGTGACCAGGCGACCCGCTGCATGGACTGTGGCATCCCGTTCTGTCACGACGGCTGCCCGCTCGGCAACCGCATCCCGGATTGGAACGACCTGGTCCGGACCGGTGGTTGGGCGGCCGCGTCGGACTCGCTGCACGCCACCAACAACTTCCCGGAGTTCACCGGCCGGCTCTGCCCGGCGCCGTGTGAGGCGGCGTGTGTGCTCGGCATCGGCGATGACCCGGTGACGATCAAGCAGGTCGAGGTGGAGATCGCCACCTACGCGTTCGGTGCCGGCCTCAAGCCGCAGCCGGCGCCGTCGGCCTCCGGCAAGTCGGTCGCGATCGTCGGCTCCGGCCCGGCCGGTCTGGCCGCCGCCCAGCAGCTCGCCCGGGCCGGGCACGCCGTCACCGTCTACGAGCGGGATGACCGGATCGGTGGCCTGCTGCGCTACGGCATCCCCGACTTCAAGATCGAGAAGCACGTCATCGACGCGCGGCTCGCACAGATGTCGGCCGAGGGTGTGGAGTTCCAGACCGGCGTCGACGTCGGCACCGACATCACCGCCGACGACCTGCGCGACAGGTACGACGCGGTGCTGCTCGCGGCGGGCGCGCTGGCCGGCCGGGACACCCCGGAGACCCCGGGCCGCCACCTCAACGGCGTGCACCTGGCGATGGACCACCTGGTCCCGGCCAACCGGATCGTCGCCGGCCTGCAGGACACCACCCCGATCGACGCCAAGGGCAAGCACGTCATCATCATCGGTGGCGGCGACACCGGCGCCGACTGCCTGGGTGTCGCCCACCGGCAGGGCGCGGCGTCGATCACCCAGCTCGACCAGTACCCTCTGCCGCCCGAGCTGCGCGCCGGCGTCAAGGACCCGTGGCCGACGTGGCCGCTGATCCTGCGTAACTACGCCGCGCACGAGGAGGGTGGCGACCGGGTCTTCGGCGTGGCCGTCCAGGAGTTCGTCGGCGACGAGAACGGCAACCTGGTCGCGATCCGCATCGCCGAGGTCTCGGTGCAGCGCATCGACGGCGTGCGCACGGTCGCCGTCACTCCCGGCACCGAGCGCGAGTTGCGCGCCGATCTGGTCCTTCTCGCGATCGGGTTCGAGGGTACGGAGGACCAGCCCCTGCTCCAGCAGTTCGGCCTGACCCGGAACCGGCGCAACGTGCTGGACGCCGACCAGGGGTGGCAGACCGATGCCGAGGGTGTCTTCGTCGCGGGCGACATGCACAAGGGCGCGTCCCTGATCGTCTGGGCGATCGCCGAGGGGCGGGCCGCCGCGGCCGCGATCCACAGCTACCTGGGTGCGGCCGGCGAACTGCCCGCCCCGGTCCGTTCGGACTCGCAGCCGCTGTCCGTCTGAACCCCATTCACGGTCCGGGCCCGTCACCTTTTCGGTGGCGGGCCCGGTGCTTTTCCGATGGTCGTCAGCAAAACGGGCGTTAATGGGCGAGCGGGCCGCGAAGACAATGGCGCCTGTCGATCGGTTGTGGATGCTCGGTGGTGCGGTGCCGGGCGCCTCGGGGTGGCCGGCGCGGTCAGCGGGGTCCTGAGGGCGGCTCATCCATCGCTTCACATCGATCTTGTGGATGCCTTTTGCGCTGGCAGTGGCAGGTGTGACCCGTACCGAAAGATGGGGTTGGGGCATGTGCCGTCGGTCGCCGTGAGCGGCCCGCTAGTCTGAACCGGCGGTCGCTGAAGCCCGCGGACGACGCAGCGCACCCGCCACACCTCGCGGGTTGACCTCGCCGTCGACACCCGCAGTTCATGCCGATGACCGGGGTCGGCCGCCGCGCCGCCCCAGGAGAAGGACTAGCCTGATGGCCGTGACACGCCGCGTAAAGATCGTCTGCACGATGGGGCCCGCCACCAAGTCACCCGAGCGCATGCTCGGACTGGTGGAGGCGGGCATGAACGTGGCCCGGATGAACTTCAGCCACGACACCCGGGAGAACCACCGGGAGATGTACGAGCTGGTCCGCGCGGCCGCCGAGCAGGCCGACCGCCCGGTCGCCATCCTGGCCGACCTCCAGGGTCCGAAGATCCGTCTCGGCAAGTTCGCCGACGGCCCGCACCGCTGGGAGACCGGCGACCGCGTCATCATCACCAGCGACGAGATCCTCGGCACCAAGGACCGGGTCTCCTGCACCTACAAGAAGCTCCCGCACGAGGTCAAGGTCGGTGACCGCCTCCTGATCGACGACGGCAAGGTCGCGATCGAGGTGACCGAGGTCGAGGGTGAGGACATCCACTGCCTGGTCACCGAGGGTGGCCCGGTCAGCAACAACAAGGGCGTCTCGCTGCCCAACGTCGCGGTGAGCGTCCCGGCGCTGAGCGACAAGGACGAGGAGGACCTGCGGTTCGCGCTGAACCTCGGTGTCGACCTGGTCGCTCTGTCGTTCGTCCGCGCCCCGGAGGACATCAACCTCGTCCACAAGATCATGGACGAGGAGGGTCGCCGGGTCCCGGTCATCGCCAAGGTGGAGAAGCCGGAGGCGGTCGACCACCTCGAGGCGATCGTGCTGGCCTTCGACGGCGTCATGGTGGCCCGTGGTGACCTCGGTGTCGAGCTGCCGCTCGACCAGGTTCCGCTGGTACAGAAGCGTGCCGTGCAGCTGTGCCGGGAGAACGCGAAGCCGGTCATCGTCGCCACCCAGATGCTCGACTCGATGATCGAGAATTCGCGTCCGACCCGCGCCGAGGCCTCCGACGTCGCCAACGCGGTGCTCGACGGCACCGACGCGGTGATGCTGTCCGGCGAGACCTCGGTCGGTAAGTACCCGGTGCTCACCGTCAGCACCATGGCCAAGATCGTCTCGACGACCGAGGCCGGCGGCATGGGCGTCCCGCGCCTGCAGCACGACCCGCGCACCCACGGCGGCGCGCTGACCGTCGCGGCCTCGCAGATCGCCCGCAACATCGGCGCCAAGGCGCTCGTCGCGTTCTCGCAGACCGGTGACACCGTCCGGCGCCTCGCCCGGCTGCACTGCGACCTGCCGCTCTACGCGTTCACCCCGGTCGCCGAGGTGCGCAACACCCTCGCCCTGAGCTGGGGTGTGGAGACCTTCCTGACCGACTTCGTCGAGCACACCGACGACATGTTCCGGCAGGTCGACGCGAAGATGCTGGGCCTCGGCCTGGCCAAGCCCGGCGACTACGTGGTCGTCGTGGCCGGTTCCCCGCCGAACGCGCCCGGCTCCACCAACACCCTGCGGGTGCACCAGCTGGGCTCGCTCGTCGACCCGGCGACGGTGTGACCTCCTGCACGTGATCGGCAGCGCGTCACGCCGTCGGCCGTAAGGTGACAGCGTGACGTTGCTCCAGGGACAGGCCGCCGTCGACCAGCTTCTCGAGTTGCTCGATCTGAAGCAGGTCGACGCGGCCACCTTCCAGGGCGAGAGCCCACAGACCGGCGCGCAGCGCGTGTTCGGCGGCCAGGTCGCCGGGCAGGCGCTGGTCGCCGCCGGGCGGACGGTCGATCCGTCCCGGCACGTGCACTCGCTGCACGGTTACTTCGTGCGCCCCGGCGATCCGAGCGTGCCGATCACGTTCCACGTCGAGGAGATCCGCGACGGGCGCTCGTTCTCGGTCCGCCGGTCGACCGCCAAGCAGCACGGCAAGACCATCTTCTTCATGTCGGCGTCGTTCCAGATCCCCGAGGAGGGGCTGGACCATCACACGCCCGCGCCGGTCGACGTGCCCGCGCCGGAGGACGTGCCGACGATCCTCGACTGGGCGGAGAGATATCCGGAGCGGATGGCCATGTTCAAGGCCTCACCCCGCTCCGTCGACGTCCGCTACGTGGGTGTGCCCGGTTGGGTCCCACCCGGCGACCGTGACGCCGAGCCGCTCCAGCGCGTGTGGATGCGGCTGGACGGCCGGTTGCCCGACGACCCGCTGATCCACGCCTGCGCGCTCACCTACGCCTCCGACATGTCTCTGCTCGACGCGGTGCTCTCCACACACGGCGAGGTCTGGGGGCCGGGCGGCGTCATCGGGGCGAGCCTCGACCACGCGCTCTGGTTCCACCGGCCGTTCCGCGCCGACGAGTGGTTCCTCTACGACAGCGCCAGCCCGTCCGCCAGCGGGGCACGCGGCCTGGCCAACGGCCGGATGTTCACCAGGGACGGCCGGCACGTCGCGAGCGCCGTCCAGGAGGGTCTGCTCCGCCGGATCGGCGGCTGACCCCTTACCTGAGGCTCGCCGCGATTTCGGGTCGGCGGCTTTCACCGCGCCCCTCTCGCCCCGCGTCCGCGCCGCGCGCCTGCGCCCCCTCGCGCCCCGCGCCCGCGCCCCGCGCCCGCGTCCGCGCCCCGCGCCCCGCGCCCGCGTCCGCGCCCCGCGCCCGCGCCCCGCGCCCGCGCCCCGCGCCCGCGTCCGCGCCCCTCGCGCCTGGCGGCCTTGCGGGGGCGGCGTGCGTCTTGCGTCCTTCGGGGCGGCATGGGGAGCGGGTTTTGCGGCTTACGTCTAGCGGTGACCCCGCCGATGGGGGACCTCGGCCTGGCGACCGGCCGACATCAGATCCACCACCGGCGGGACCGGGGAACAAGCCTTGCTCCACTCGGCGATCTGCCTTGACCACGTGGCGCGGCGCCTGCCTCAACCGCCTGGCGCGGCGCCTGCCTAACCCGCGTGGCGCGGCGCCCTGCCTCAACCGGGCCGGCCGGGTCGCTCGACCTCGCCCTCCACGCCCTCCGGGGTGTCCGGCACCGCCGGGATGTCCCTCGGTGACTCGACCACCGCGCCGGCCCGTGGCCCGGTGATTCCGGCCTGGGCGAGCATCGCGTCTAGGTCGGCGGTGGTCCGTACCACCCGGTCGTGGAAGGTCTCGGCGCCCGGCGCCGCCGTGGTCGGCACCGATCCGGTCGTCGGACGGGCCCGGTGCCGTGCCCGGGACCGGGACGGCGCCCCCTCGTAGTCGGTGAGCCCGGCCGCGTAGCCGGACACCCCGGCGGCCCGCTCCGGCGGTAGCTCCAGCACGTCCCGGCGGGGTCCGGCGACCTCCCGTAGGCGCAGCGCGGTCACCAGGTCGGCGACCGCGCGCAACGTTCCGAGCGCGCCGAGAATCACGATCACCATCGATCCGGTACGCGCGAACGGGCTCGACGAGAAGAAACCCAGCCCGGTCTCGATGACTCCGATCGTGACGAGCAGGCTCCAGGTGCGGTCGGCCCCGCGGGTGAGGATCCCGACCGCCACGTCGACGGCCCCACGGACCATCAGGTACCACCCGATCAGCGCGGCCGGAGTGGTGTACGTCGAATCCTGGCCGTCCCACATCAGCAGGCCACCGGTGGCGCCGAAGAGCACGAGGAGACACGCGTTCAGCCACCACGTCCGGGTCCCGGCGAAGGCGCGCAGCATCTCACCGGCCGCACCGAACAGCACGATCGGCCCGGCCACCATGGCGATGTCCATGGGTTCCAGGCGCAGCACCGACCAGGAGATCACCAGCCACGCCGCCCCGGTGAACATCAGGAAGCCCCACATGCTCCCGTGTTTGACGGTCGAGGGCGAAGATCCGGACCACAACATGAGGCCTCCTGATGATGCTGTCCCTGCCATGACAGCATCCGGGGCGGCCCGGGGCCCGGGGTTCGCGCAGATTGCTCGCTTTACCGTCGCCTTTTCGGCCCGTAACGCAACGGTCATCGGTGTGTGATTGATTGTCCGGTAATTGTCATGCCGGACACCCGGGGAAATGATTTTCCAGACCGGAGGATCAATGGCGCCCGGGGCGTCACCGTGTTACATCGGACGACGTCAGAGGGGGTGAGTGTGGTCCTCAGCCGCATGACGGTATTTGTGCCCCCGGTGGGATTCGAACCCACACTGTATGGTGTTTGAGACCATCTTCTCTGCCGGTTGGAATACAGGGGCGGCGCTGCACCAAAGCAGCATGCCTCAGCAAGGCGTGAGTTGGTCACGCCAGGATGAGACTCCGACAGCCTACCTACTAGGCTTAGGGCGGCGACACCCACATACCGGGGTGTCGCGACATCGACGTTCTGGGGGTAGGGGTTTCCGTGGCCGACACGCAGGGTGGTGCGGAGCGCAAGCGGGTGCTCATCGCCGAGGACGAGGCCCTGATCCGGCTGGACCTGGCCGAGATGCTCGTGGAGGAGGGCTACGACGTCGTCGGTGAGGCCGGTGACGGCGAGACCGCCGTGCGGCTGGCCGAGGACCTCAAGCCCGACCTGGTGATCCTGGACATCAAGATGCCGATCATGGATGGTCTGGCGGCGGCCGAGCGGATCGCCGGCGGCCGGATCGCGCCGGTCGTCATCCTCACCGCGTTCAGCCAGCGTGATCTGGTCGAGCGCGCTCGGGCGGCGGGCGCCATGGCGTACCTGGTGAAGCCCTTCCAGAAATCCGACCTGGTGCCGGCGATCGAGATCGCCCTCTCCCGGTATTCGGAGATCTCCGTGCTGGAGTCCGAGGTCGCGGGCCTGACCGAGCGTCTGGAGACGCGCAAGTCGGTGGAGCGCGCCAAGGGCGAGCTGATGACGAAGTATTCGATGACCGAGCCGCAGGCCTTCAAGTGGATCCAGCGTGCCGCCATGGACAACCGGATGACCATGCGTGAGGTTGCGGATCGCATCCTGCAGGAGTCGACCGGGGGTACTCCTGCCGGTTAGTCCGGTTGGTCCCGCTGTAACGAGCCGGTGGTACACGTCACGTGCCACCGGTTTCGTATTGGCTCTTGACGAAAGGTTGAGCCTCCGTAACGGCTTTGTTACGACCGGCTGCTCAGCTGCTTGGCAGGCTATGATCCGCCAGTCCTTCCGCGATACATCTGGCGGGGATTTCTGCTGCTAAACACAAGGAGCATCGTTGCGTAGAGCCGTGATCATCTTCACGGCCGTTCTCGGTTTCCTGTTCACTTCCCTGGGTTTCGGCGCCACGAGCGCTTTAGCCGAGGGTGAGGCGTTGCAGGGCACTTTGATCAACGCGGGCCAGCCAGTGGCGAACGTGGTGATCAAGGTGTCGGACCAGGGCGGCACATCGGCCGGTGAGGCGAAGTCGGGTGCGGACGGCAAGTGGGTGGTCGCGCTGAAGGCGGCCGGCACCTACAAGGTCGATCTGGACACCGCGACGCTGCCGCAGGGCGTGGTCGTCACCACGGGCCGATCGAGTCTGACGTTGACGGTGTTCGAGGGCGCGGCGCGGAACGTGCTGTTCCCGCTCGGCGCGGCGGCCGGCACCGGCACCGGAGGCGCGGAACCCGAGGAGTCGAGCAACACGTCGCTCGCCCGGGTCCTCGATCTCATCTATACGGGTATCCATTTCGGTCTGATCATCGCCCTGGCCGCGCTCGGCCTGTCGCTGATCTTCGGGACCATGGGCCTCACGAACTTCGCCCATGGTGAGCTGATCACCTTCGGCGCCGTGATCTGTTTCTTCCTCAACGTCACCGCCGGCCTTCCGCTGGAGCTCGCGGCGGTCGCCGCCGTGGTGCTCGGCGGTGCCTTCGGTTACTTCCAGGACCGCCTGTTCTGGGGCTGGCTGCGCAACCGCCGTACCGGCCTGATCGGCATGATGATCATCTCGATCGGCCTCGCGCTGGTGCTCCGCTACTTCTACCTCTACTTCTTCGGCGGTTCCACCCAGCAGTACGCGCAGTACGTGGCCCAGCCCGGCATCAGCGTCGGCCCGATCTCGATCGCGCCGAAGAACCTGATCATGGACGGCATCGCGATAGTGGTCCTGATCGCCGTGTCGCTCGCGCTGGTCATGACCCGGCTCGGCAAGGCGACCCGGGCGGTGTCGACGAACCCGGCTCTCGCCGCGGCGTCCGGCATCAGCGTCGACTCGATCATCCGCCTGGTGTGGACCATCGGTGGCGCCCTCGCCGCGCTCAGCGGTGTGATGCTCGGTGTCTTCCAGGGTGTCGGCTACCAGATGGGCTTCCAGATCCTGCTGCTGGTCTTCGCCGCGGTCACCCTCGGTGGTCTCGGCACGGCCTTCGGCGCGCTGCTGGGCAGCCTCGTCGTCGGTCTCGCCACCCAGCTGTCGACCCTGTGGATCCCGACCGAGCTGAAGAATGTCGGCGCCCTCGCGGTGCTGATCGTGATCATCCTCGTCCGGCCGCAGGGCATCCTGGGCCGCCGCGAGCGGATCGGCTGAGGGAGGTCCGATGAACTTCGAAATCATTGCCGGCGTCTCTCTCGAGTCGCTGATCAACGCTCAGATGATCGCGTACGCGCTGGCCGCGATCGGCCTGAACGTGCACTTCGGGTACACCGGCCTGCTGAACTTCGGCCAGTCGGCGTTCCTCGGTGTCGCCGCCTACGGCCTGGCCATGAGCGTCGCCACGTTCGGCCTGCCGTTCTGGATCGGCCTCGGCGTCGGTCTGCTCGGCGCGGTCGTGCTGGCGCTGCTGCTCGGCATCCCGACGCTGCGGCTGCGGGCCGACTATCTGGCGATCGTGACGATCGCGGCGGCGGAGATCGTCCGGCTGCTGTTCCGCTCGGTGTCGCTCAACAAGTGGACCGGTGGCTCCGACGGCCTGCAGGCGTTCTCCGACGACTTCTACGCGATGAACCCGTACAGCTCGCCGCTGGAGATCGGGAACCTGATCAGTTTCAGCGCACGTGAGCTGTGGATCATGACGGTCGGCTGGGTGCTGATCGCGATCTCGGTGCTCATCGTGTTCCTGGCGATGCGCAGCCCCTGGGGCCGGGTCATCAAGGCGATCCGCGAGGACGAGGACGCCGTCCGCAGCCTCGGTAAGAACGTCGTGTCGTACAAGATGCAGGCTCTCGTCCTCGGTGGCATCCTGGGCTCGCTCGGTGGCTACGTCATCGCGCTGGGCAACGCCGCCGTGCAGCCGGACACCTTCGGCACCGAGTTCACCTTCTACGCGTACGCGATCGTCATCCTCGGTGGCGCGGCCCGGGTCTTCGGACCGGTCGTCGGGTCGATGATCTTCTGGTTCCTGCTGGCCTTCATCAACGCCCTGCTGCCGTCGGCCATCGACGCCGGGTACATCCCGGACTGGCTGATGACCAAGACGCAGGCGGGCGCGGTCCAGTACATCCTGGTGGGCCTGGGCCTCATGCTCTTGCTGATCTTCCGTCCGCAGGGCATCTTCGGTGACAAGAAGGAGGTCATGCTCGATGGCCGCTGACACCAATGTCCCGCCCGGCGTGGTCAAGGCGCGGGAGGCCCTCAAGGACGTCCCGCACGAGCCGGGCGCCAAGAAGAAGGACCCGATCCTGGTCGCCGACAAGGTGGTGCGGCGCTTCGGCGGTCTCACCGCGGTCCAGGTCGACCACATCGAGATCCAGCGTGGCGCGATCACCGCGCTGATCGGACCCAACGGCGCCGGCAAGACGACGTTCTTCAACCTGCTCACCGGCTTCGACAAGCCGAACGAGGGGAACTGGAACTTCAACGGCAGCCCGCTCGCCGGGGTGCCGCCGCACAAGGTGGCCCGCAAGGGCATGGTCCGGACCTTCCAGCTCACCAAGGCGCTGTCCCGCCTGTCGGTCATCGACAACATGCGGCTCGGCGCCACCGGTCAGAAGGGCGAATCCTTCTGGCAGGGGCTCATCCCGGCCCTCTGGCAGGGCCAGGAGAAGGAGATCACCGAACGGGCCGACGAGCTGCTCGTACGGTTCAAGCTCGACGCCAAGCGCGAGGACTTCGCCGGCAGCCTCTCCGGCGGTCAGCGCAAGCTCCTCGAGATGGCCCGGGCCCTGATGGTCCAGCCCGACATGGTGATGCTCGACGAGCCGATGGCCGGTGTGAACCCGGCCCTGACGCAGTCGCTGCTCGGCCATGTGAAGAGCCTGCGTGAGGACGGCATGACCGTTCTCTTCGTCGAGCACGACATGGACATGGTCCGTGACATCAGCGACTGGGTGATCGTGATGGGTCAGGGCCAGGTGATCGCCGAGGGCACGCCCGACACGGTGATGGCCGACCCGCGGGTCATCGACGCCTACCTGGGCGCGCACCACGACGGCACCGCGCACGACTCCGCCGAGGTGGCCGCTGAGGTGGCCGCCGAGGCCGAGGGAGGTAAGTCAGATGAGTAGCCGCTCCGACAACGAGATCCAGGACCGCTCCGCCCACGTGGCCGCGGCCGAGGGTGCGCTGGTCCGTGCCGACGACCTGATCGCCGGTTACCTCCCGGGCGTCAACATCCTCAACAACTGCGATCTGTACGCCAAAGAGGGCGAACTGGTCGGCATCATCGGCCCCAACGGTGCCGGTAAGTCGACGCTGCTCAAGTCCCTCTTCGGTCTGGTGACGATCCGGTCCGGCGCGGTCACGCTCCGAGGCGAGGACATCACCAACCTCAAGGCCAACAAGCTCGTGGCCAAGGGGATCGGGTTCGTCCCGCAGACCAACAACGTGTTCGGCACCCTCACCATCGAGGAAAACCTCGAGATGGGTACGTTTCTGCGGCCGAAGCGCTTCAAGGAGCGCTTCGACTTCGTGGTCGGCCTGTTCCCCACCCTCGGCACCCGGCGCAAGCAGCGGGCCGGTGCGCTCTCCGGTGGTGAGCGGCAGATGGTCGCGATGGGCCGGGCCCTGATGATGGAACCGAGCGTCCTCCTCCTCGACGAGCCGTCGGCGGGTCTGTCGCCGGCCATGCAGGACGAGGTGTTCTTCCGGACCAAGCAGATCAACGACACCGGCGTCACCGTGATCATGGTGGAGCAGAACGCGCGGCGGTGCCTCCAGATCTGCGACCGGGGCTACGTGCTGGACCAGGGCCGCAACGCGTACACCGCGTCCGGCCGTGACCTGATGCACGACCCCAAGGTGATCGAGCTCTACCTCGGGACCCTGGGCAAGGCCTGATCGGTTTCGCGAAAGGCCCCCGGCAGCGACTGCCGGGGGCCTTTCCGTGCGCGGTGTCCGGGCCGGGCACAACGGGCGAGGGCCCGGCCGAAACGGCCGGGCCCTCGCTGCTTACCAGTGGCTCAGATCAGATCTTGCCGGGCTGGTAGGAGATGTTCTTGTAGGTGTTGTCGTTGCCGTACTGGTAGATGCCGATGGTGGCCTCGGAGGGGTCACCGGCGTCGTTGAACTCGACCGGGCCGCTGACACCGTCGTAGTCGATGTCCTTGCCGGCCGTCACCAGGTCCTTGCAGGCCTGGTAGCTGGTGCACTTCTCGCCACCCTTGCTGACCGCGGCGAGCTGCTTGCTGTAGTCGCCGGGAGCGTCGCTCTTGGCGGCCTCGGCGGCCAGCGCGGCGAGGATGGTCGCGTCGTAGGACTCGGCCGAGTACGAGAAGTCCTTCAGGGCCGGGTCGACCTCGAGCAGCTTCTTCTGGAAGTCCTCAGAGGTCTTCGCGCCCGGCAGGGTGCCCTTGGCGCCCTCGAACGTCCCGTTCGGGAACTCCTTGCCGTAGTTCGACAGGTTGCCGTCGACGAAGTACCACTTCTTGGCCTTCGCGGTCAGGCCGACCTCGACCAGCTTGGGGACGATCTTCTTGGTCTCGTCGAAGCCGATCAGCACGATGGCGGCCGGGTTGGCCTCCTTGATCTTGCCGATTTCAGCCGAGAAGTCGGCCGCCTTCGGGTCGTAGACCTCTTCGGCGACGACCTGGCCGCCACCGCTCTCGACCGCGGCGCGGACGCTCTTGGCGAGGCCGGTGCCGTACGCGTCCTGGAGGACCAGGAGACCCACGGTCGCGTTGCCGTCGGCGACCACCAGGTCACCGAGCACGCGGCCCTGCAGGGTGTCCGGCGGCGCGGTCCGGAAGTAGAGGCCCTTGTCGTTGTACGTGGTGAACTTGTCGGACGTGTTCGCCGGCGAGATCTGCACCACGCCCGCGCCGGTGATCTTGTCGATCACGGAGAGGGACACCGACGAGGACGCCGCGCCGATGATGACGTCGACCTTCTCGGCGAGCAGCTTGTTCACGGACTGGCTGGCGATGTCGGTGGAGGTGTCACCGGAGTCGGTGTCGCTGACCACGGCGTCCTTGCCCAGGACGCCACCGGCGGCGTTGATCTCCTTGACCGCGAGGTCGACACCGGCGAACTCCGGCGGGCCGAGGAACGCGAGCGAACCGGTCTGCGGCAGCAGGGTGCCGACCTTGAACACGCCGTCGCCACCCGCGGCCGCGGGTGCCGAGGAGGAACCGGTCTCCGGCGTTTCACCGTCGTTCGAGCACGCGCCCAGAGCAAGGCAAGCGGCACCCAGCACGGCGACACCGCGCCATGCGAAGTTGCGGCGGATCATCAAATCTCCTTTGTCCCAGCGCGGTGGGTGCATGGGTGGCCCCCACTGCCATGACGCTGATGGTGGCAACCTAATGAGCTGTGGACCTCGGGGCTAGCTCAAAGCTCCGGTTGCAACAGGACAGTTGCCTATCCGTAACTTTCCGCTAGCGGTCTGACGTTTGAGCGGGTGAACCGGCGGCCCGGACGGCGTACCGGGGATTGTCAGACCCGGCGACTAGAGTGCCGGGATGTGAGCGACGAAGCCGAGACCCCCCGCCTGCTGCTGCTCGACGGCCATTCGCTGGCCTATCGGGCCTATTTCGCGCTGCCGGTGGAAAACTTCAGCACCGCCACCGGGCAGCCGACCAACGCCGTCTTCGGTTTCACGTCGATGCTCATCAACATGCTGCGCGACGAGAAGCCGACCCACATCGCGGTCGCGTTCGACGTCTCCCGCCACTCCTTCCGTACTGAGAAGTATGCGGAGTACAAGGCCGGCCGGTCGGAGACTCCGCAGCCCTTCCAGGGTCAGGTCAGCCTGATCAAGGAGGTGCTGGAGGCGCTGCGCATCCCGGTGCTGGAGAAACCCGGCTACGAGGCCGACGACATCATCGCCACCCTGGCGACACAGGCCCGCGCCGCCGACATGGAGGTGCTGATCTCCACCGGCGACCGGGACGCGTTCCAGCTGGCCGGCGAGCACACCACGATCATCTATCCGGTGCGCGGCGTCTCCGAGGTCTGGCGGATGACCCCGGAGGCGATCGAGACCAAATATTTCGTACGGCCTGAGCTCTACCGTGCGAAGGCGGCGCTGGTCGGCGAGGCCAGTGACAACCTCACCGGCGTGCCGGGGGTGGGTGACAAGACCGCCGCCAAGTGGATCAAGGAGTATGGCGACCTCGACGGGATCATCGCCAACGTCGACAAGATCAAGGGCAAGGTCGGCGACAGCCTGCGCGCCCACCTGGCCGACGTGATCCGCAACTTCGACCTCAACGCGCTGATCCGTGACCTGGAGCTGCCGCTCGGCCCGGCCGACGTGCGCTGGCAGGGCTGGGATCGAGAGGCTGTGCACCAGGTCTTCGACGCCCTGGAGTTCCGCATCCTGCGGGAGCGGCTGTATTCGTACCTCGACGCCGTCGAGCCGGAGGCCGAGGCCGGGTTCGACCTGGCCGGGCAGGTCCTGCGTTCCGGCGGGGTCGCCGCCTGGCTGCGGGAGCACGCCGGCACCGACCCGGTCGGTGTCGCCGTCACCGGCACGTTCGGGCGCGGCACCGGCCGCCTGACCGGCGTCGGCGTGGCCACCGCGGGTGGCCCGGCCGCCTGGTTCGACCCGACCGGCCTCGACGAGGACGACGAGCGGGCGGTGGCGGCCTGGCTGGCCGAGCCGTCCCGGCCCAAGGTGGTCCACGACGCGAAACCGGCCCTGCTCGCCTTCCACGCGCACGGCTGGCAGCTCGCCGGTGTCCTCACCGACACCGCCCTGGCCGCCTACCTGGCCAAGCCCGACCAGCGGGCCTACGACCTCAACGATCTGGCGCTGCGCTACCTCAAGCGCGAGCTGAAGGTCGAGGAGCCGCAGGAGGCCCAGCTCGCCTTCACCTTCGACGGCGACGACAGCGGGCCGGACGACGCGGCCGAGCAGGGCGTGATGCTCCGGGCCCGGGCCACCCTCGACCTGGCCGAGGTGCTCACCGCCGAGCTGTCCCGGGACGGCGGCGAGTCGGTGCGCCTGCTCGCCGACGTGGAGCAGCCGCTGTCGGTGGTCCTCGCCGAGATGGAGCAGCGCGGCATCGCCGCCGACACCGACTACCTCTCCGAGTTGGAGTCGCACTTCGCCGCCGAGGTGAAATCCGCCCAGCAGGCCGCGCACGAGGTGGTCGGCCGGGAGTTCAACCTCGGCTCGCCCAAGCAGCTCCAGGAGATCCTCTTCGTCGAGCGCAACCTGCCGAAGACGAAGAAGATCAAGTCCGGCTACACCACCGACGCCGACGCCCTGACCAACCTGTTCGAGCAGACCGCCGACCCGCTGCTGGCCCACCTGCTGCGCCACCGTGACGTCGCCAAGCTCAAATCGACAGTCGACGGCCTGCTCAAGTCGGTCTCCGACGACGGGCGGATCCACACCACCTTCAACCAGACGGTCGCCGCCACCGGCCGGCTCTCGTCGACCGACCCCAACCTGCAGAACATCCCGATCCGCACCGAGGAGGGCCGCCGCATCCGCCGTGCCTTCGTGGTCGGTTCCGGCTTCGGCACGCTGATGACGGCCGACTACAGCCAGATCGAGATGCGGATCATGGCGCACCTGTCCGGTGACGACGCGCTGATCGCCGCGTTCAACTCGGGCGCCGACTTCCACGCGGCCACCGCGTCGTCGGTCTTCCACGTCGGCCTGGAGGAGGTCACCGCCGACCAGCGCCGCAAGATCAAAGCCATGAACTACGGCTTGGCGTACGGGTTGAGCGCCTTCGGCCTGTCCAACCAGCTGAGCATCTCCACCGAGGAGGCGCGCACGCTGATGACGGAGTATTTCGAGCGCTTCGGCGGAGTCCGCGACTACCTGCAGGCGGTGGTGCAGCGGGCCGGCAAGGACGGCTACACCGCCACCATCCTCGGCCGTCGTCGCTACCTGCCCGACCTGAGCAGCGACAACCGTCAGCGCCGTGAGATGGCCGAGCGGATGGCCCTGAACGCGCCGATCCAGGGTTCCGCCGCCGACATCATCAAGATCGCGATGCTGCACGTCGACGAGGCCCTCAAGGACTCCGGCCTGTCCTCCCGCATGCTTCTCCAGGTGCACGACGAACTCGTCTTCGAGGTCGCCCCCGACGAGCAGGAGCCCTTGGAGGAACTGGTCCGCCGGGAGATGGGCGGCGCCTACCCGCTGTCGGTCCCGCTGGAGGTCTCGATCGGCGCCGGCCGCGACTGGAACGGAGCCGACCACTAGCCGCCGCGGCGCTGGTTCGGTCCTTACCGCCGCGCTGCCTCGGTCCCTGCCGCCGAGCTGATCGGGTCCTACCGCCGCGTTGTTCGGTCCCTTGCCCGCCGCGCTGTCTTGGTCCCTGCTGTCTCGCTGTCTTGGTCCCTGCCGCCTCCGGTAGGGACCAAAGCCTCTGTCTCCGCGCCATCGGTTCCGGCTATGCCGTGGGCGGCCGGGCCTGATCCGGTCCGGTTTTCGCGTTGCTTCCAGCGGGTCGAAGTGTGCCGGGTGGGCGTGCTTCGGTCCGGTTCTCGCGGTGCTTCCAGCGGGTTGAGGCGTGTCGCGGGTGGGCGTCTTTCGGTCCGGTTCTCGCGTTGCTTCCAGTGGGTCGAGGTGTGCCGGGCGGTGATTTCCGAAGGGGTGGTGGCGGCGCCCGGTCGGGTGACGGCGGGCGCGTCGGCGTACCCGGACGGGTGGCATTCGCGCCGCTGGTTGCGCTCTTCTGCAACCCTGGGCCGATGCCGAGCCGATCGACGTCGATTGAGGTTCGCCCCGGTGCCGCGCCCGACGCGCCATCCGGGGCCCTGACCGGGCACTCCGCCGTGGCCCTCGCGCCGGGGCTCCGCTCCGGCCCGCACGTCCATGGGCCGCACACCGCGGTGGTGTCCGGGCACGACCTGGTCGCCATCGGGCACGGGCCGCTCGACTCCGACCAGGCGGGCGACCTCGCCGGAACCTTCAAGGCGCTGGGCGATCCGGTCCGCCTGCGCCTCCTGTCGATGATCGCCTCCGCGAACGACGGCGAGATCTGCGTCTGCGACCTCAGCGAGGCGTTCCCGCTCACCGGCCCGACCATCTCGCACCACCTGCGTATCCTCCGCGAGGCCGGCCTGGTGCACAGCGCCCGCCGCGGCACCTGGGTCTACTACCGGGCCGTCCCCGGCGAGCTCACCCGCCTGGCCGGAGTCCTCGACGCCGGACGCCCGTAGGCGTCTTCACACAAGCAGTCGTCGGGCCGTGCACGGTTTGATGCCGACCGGGGCTTCGGGCTCATTTGAGGGGGTCGTGACCCCAGTTCATCAGTGAGTGGCGCCATCGGCTGTCGGTGACGTCGCCGCCCGGTCGCTGGGCCATGTGCCGATGCACGTAACCGACCACCTTGCGCATGTGCTGTTCGTCGGCGTCGGTGAGGTCGGCCTTCTTCGTGCCGAGGATCCGGACGATCTTCCGGCCCGAATCGTGACCGACCGACTCGGCGCCCGCGGACCGTTTCTGTCCGACCTCCCGGGATTCGTCGCTCTCGAGCCATTTGCGCAGCTCGGTGGCGGTCATGTTGACCGCCTCGCGGAATTCGGTGTGCAGGTCACCCATGGCGCAGCGCCTCCGGCTTGTGCACCGCGTCGCGCCCGGTCTTGTCACTGCGCACCCGGTACTGCGGTTCCTCGGCCGACGCGGCGACGGTTCGTCCGGCTGTCGCGGTGCGCTTGGTGATCTTCTCCTGGACAGTGCCCCGGACGGTCTCCCCATGGCTTCGCCAACTCACCTTTTCGCCCTTTTTCAAGCTTTTCTTCGCTTTGGTCATATCTGCCGGATACCCGGCCTGCCGCCCCGGAAACGGCCGCGGCGAGGAGGGAAGGCACAGGAGGTCCTGGCGGCGAGGCGTGGAGCGGGAGCGAGGAGAGGAGGCGGCGGCAGTAGGGAGGCGGCGAGGCATGGGGCGCACGGATTCGGCGTGAATGGGGCCGGAGGCACAGAGGGCTGGCGGCGGGAGGCGGCCGGGGCGCGGAGAGGGCCGGGGGCGCGAAGGAGGCCGGGGCGCGGAGAGGGCCAGCGGCGGGAGGCGGCCGGGGCGCGGAGAGGGCCGGGGGCGCGAAGGAGGCCGGGGCGCGGAGAGGGCCAGCGGCGGGAGGCGGCCAGGGCGCGGAGAGGGCCGGGGGCGCGAAGGAGGCCGGGGCGCGGAGAGGGCCAGCGGCGGGAGGCGGCCAGGGCGCAGAGGGGGCCAGCGGCGGGAGGCGGCCAGGTTGCAGAGAGGGGCGGAGGTGCGGAGGGGCCCGGGGGCGCGAAGGAGGTCGGAGGCGTGTAAGGCAACGGAAGGGTAGGGGCGCGGGAGGCGGCTGCGAAAACGGGTCGCCGAGGTGTGTCGGCGGGAGCGTGGGGCGAGACGGCGGAGGGTCAGGGTTTGGGGAGGTCGCAGACGAAGATGGCGGTGCCCGGGAAGAGGCGGCCGCGCAGCGGGCTCCACTGGCCCCAGATCTGGTCGTGGTCGGCCGGCCACTCCGGTTCGACCAGGTCGCGCACGACGAAACCGGCCGTCACCAGCTCGCGGATCCGGTCGCCGAGAGTGCGGTGCTGCTCCAGGTAGCTGACCACCCCGTCCTCGTCGCGCTCGACGTAGGGGGACCTGTCGAAATACGAGTTTCGGGCGAGCAGGCCGGTCTCGTCCGGCTCGTCCCAGAAGACCCACCGCATCGGGTGCGTGATGGAGAACACCCAACTGCCGCCGGGCCGCAGCACCCGAGCCACCTCGCGCATCGCCGCGCCCGAGTCGGCCACGAACGGGATCGCGCCGAACGCCGTGCAGACGATGTCGAACGAGTCGTCGGCGAACGGGAGGGCCATCGCGTCGGCCTGGACGAGCGGAACCCGTACCCCACTGCGCCCTTCGGCCTCGCGGGCATGCCGCAACATGCCCGCGGACAGGTCGATGGCGACCGGATGGGCGCCCTCGCGGCGCAGCCACCGGCTGGCCGATGCGGCGCCGGCGCCCAGTTCCAGGATCTTTTTTCCCGGTACGGGTCCGAGTAGGCGCGCGTCGGCCTCCCGTAGCCGTTCCGGGCACCAGACGAAGTCGACGTCACCCAGGAAGGCGCCGTGTTCGTCCTGGTAGTCGTCGGCGTCGAGGTCCCACCAGGAGCGGTTGGCGCGGCGCGCCTCGGTCTCGGTGGGTGTCTCGAACGAGTGGGACGAAGTCACCCGGCCACGGTACGGCAGGCGTGTCGACCGTCCCGATTCGGCCCATAAGGGGCATGCTGACGGGTTCTCGACCGACAATGTGCCGCGGTCCTCAGGAGGGCTTGCAACCTGTGGTAATGCGCACGGTAAGCTAGTCGATGCGCTCGCGGATCGTGTGCCTCGGCAGGGAGCAGGTTCCGTGGTCGTCGGTCTCGGCATGATCGACTGCGTTGATGTGACTGCTCTCGGGTTGGTCGTCTCGTTCGCTCGTGCCGCTTCCGACGGCAGTTCCGTGGAGCGCGGGAGACACCACGAATCCATTCCGTTCGGAGCAACTGTCCACATGACGAGCAGCATCGAGGCCACCTCGAGCGCCAACAAGGTCACCGTCGACGATCTCGGATCCGAGGAAGCATTCCTCGCCGCCATCGACGAGACCATCAAGTACTTCAACGACGGCGACATTGTCGAAGGCACCGTCGTCAAGGTCGATCGGGACGAGGTCCTGCTCGACATCGGCTACAAGACCGAGGGCGTCATCCCCTCGCGCGAGTTGTCGATCAAGCATGACGTGGACCCCGCGGAAGTGGTGTCGGTCGGTGACCACATCGAAGCCCTCGTCCTCACCAAGGAGGACAAGGAAGGTCGCCTGATCCTCTCGAAGAAGCGTGCGCAGTACGAGCGCGCGTGGGGCACCATCGAGAAGATCAAGGAAGACGACGGTGTCGTTCGCGGCTCCGTCATCGAGGTTGTCAAGGGTGGCCTCATCCTCGACATCGGCCTCCGTGGCTTCCTCCCGGCTTCGCTCGTCGAGATGCGTCGTGTCCGCGACCTGCAGCCGTACGTCGGCCGTGAGCTCGAGGCGAAGATCATCGAGCTGGACAAGAACCGCAACAACGTGGTCCTGTCCCGCCGCGCCTGGCTCGAGCAGACGCAGTCCGAGGTTCGTACCGAGTTCCTCAACAAGCTGCAGAAGGGCCAGGTCCGCAAGGGCGTCGTGTCCTCCATCGTCAACTTCGGTGCCTTCGTTGACCTGGGTGGCGTTGACGGCCTCGTGCACGTCTCCGAGCTCTCCTGGAAGCACATCGACCACCCCTCCGAGGTCGTCGAGGTCGGCCAGGAGGTCGAGGTCGAGGTGCTCGACGTCGACCTGGACCGCGAGCGCGTCTCGCTGTCGCTGAAGGCGACCCAGGAAGACCCGTGGCGTCAGTTCGCCCGGACCCACGCGATCAACCAGATCGTGCCGGGTAAGGTCACGAAGCTCGTTCCGTTCGGTGCGTTCGTCCGCGTCGACGACGGCATCGAGGGCCTGGTGCACATCTCCGAGCTGGCCGAGCGTCACGTCGAGCTGCCCGAGCAGGTCGTCCAGGTGGGTTCGGACGTTCTGGTCAAGGTCATCGACATCGACCTGGAGCGCCGCCGGATCTCGCTGTCGCTCAAGCAGGCCAACGAGGGCTTCGTCGAGGGCGAGGAGCACTTCGACCCGACCCTCTACGGCATGGCCGCGACGTACGACGCCGAGGGCAACTACATCTACCCGGAGGGCTTCGACCCGGAGACGGGCGAGTGGCTCGAGGGCTTCGAGAAGCAGCGCGAGACGTGGGAGAAGCAGTACGCCGACGCCCGCGAGCGCTGGGAGGCCCACACCAAGCAGGTGCAGGCGTCCCGCGACGCCGACGCCGAGGCCGCGCTCAACCCGGCTCCGGCCGGTGGCGTGACCACCTCGTCGTCGACCACCTCCTCCTCGAGCTCGTCGGCTCCGGCGCGCTCCGCTGAGGAGCCCGCGGGCACCCTGGCCACCGACGAGGCTCTCGCCGCTCTGCGCGAGAAGCTGGCCGGCGGCAAGAGCTGATCCAGCGGTAGCTGTAGTCAGTACCACCGAAAGGCCGTCCCGACTCCGGTCGGGGCGGCCTTTCGCCTTTCCTGCACACCGTCGCCTCCCGGACGCGGCGGCCGGCCGGGTTCTGGCGATACTTGATCCCATGCTGAGAGTCGGGCTCACGGGTGGAATCGGTGCCGGCAAGAGCGCGGTCGCCCGGCGACTCGCCGAACACGGTGCGGTGATCATCGACGCCGATCTGCTGGCCCGCGAGGTGGTCGAACCGGGCACGGACGGCCTGGCCGAGATCGTCGAGGTGTTCGGGGCGGGCGTGCTCACCGCCGAGGGCACTCTGGATCGTCCGGCTCTCGGGGCCCGGGTCTTCGGCGACGAGTCGGCCCGGCGGCGTCTTGAGAAGATCATTCATCCCCGGGTACGGGAGAGGGCCGCTGAGCTGACCCGCTCGGCCGCGCCCGGCTCGATCGTGGTGAACGACGTTCCCCTCCTGGTCGAGGCGGGGCTGGCTTCGTCGTACCACCTGGTGATCGTGGTGCTGGCCGACCGTGAGGTGCGGCTGGAGCGTCTCACCCGCCTGCGTGGCATGACCCCGGCGGAGGCCGCCGCGCGGATCGACGCGCAGACCGACGACGCCGGCCGACGGG
This sequence comes from Actinoplanes sichuanensis, assembly GCF_033097365.1. NCBI lineage: Bacteria > Bacillati > Actinomycetota > Actinomycetes > Micromonosporales > Micromonosporaceae > Actinoplanes > Actinoplanes sichuanensis. The sequence continues at coordinate 7,700,813 of NZ_AP028461.1, read as the reverse complement.
CCGCCGCCGACGTGCTCCTGATCAATGACGACGATCTGGACAGTCTGCGCAGCGGGGTGGACGGGGTGTGGTATGCCCGGCTCGTGGAGTTCGAACGTAATCTCCGATCCGGGCGATCCGCGGTGAGAAGCCTGGATTCGCGCATCGTGGAGTCCGATCCGGAGTGGCCACTCGCGGCCGCTCGACTGATCGCCCGGCTCCGGCACGGCCTTGGTGACCGGTTCGACATTCAGCACGTCGGGCCGACCGCGGTGCCCGGCCCACCGGCCCGCGACGTGATCGACCTGATGATCGGGGTGCGCACCCTGGACGAGGCCGACGGTCTCGCCGGCCGCCTCGGTGAGCTGGGCTTTCCGGTGCGGCTGGGTGAGTGGTCGGACCGCGCCGGGCAGCACGGCGGCGCTTGGCCGAAACGGCTGCACGGCTGTGCCGATCCGGGGTATCGCGTCGATCTGCACCTGCGGGTGGCGGGCTCGCCGGGCTGGCGACTCGCGCTGTTGCTGCGTGACTACCTGCGGGCGGTCCCGGCGGCGGTGGGGCGGGCGGACGTGGCGCAGGCGGCCGACGACTGGGCGGCGTCGACCGGCTGGCAGCCGTCCTGAGTCGGGGTTGATCTCGTGCCGATCGGGCCGCCGGGTTTTGGGCGAAGGGCCGCCGGGTTTGGGTGAAGGGCCGCCGGATTCTGGGCGAAGGGCCGCCGGATTTTGGGTGAAGGGCCCTCGCGGCGGCCGGGTCGGGTGACCCGCCGTGGGTGCGCTCGCCAGGGCGTCCGGGGCGCATCGAACCACGGTGCGGCACCGAGCCGTGTGGGGACCCGGGCTGCCGGCGGCCGCCGCGAGCGGCCTACCCGCCCAGCCTAGGCCGGGCCGTGACGACCGGACAATGCCGTGGCCACGGGCCGAATGTGCATCCTGAGCACGCCGCCGCGGAAACTTGTCATACCCCCGACGTACGGTGGTGGGCATGGCGCTCGACATCCCACGACTCGACGGCCGGTTCGAGGTCGTCAGCGACTACCAGCCCGCGGGTGACCAGCCCGCCGCGATCGACGACCTCGAGCGGCGGGTCCGCAGCGGCGATCGGCACACCGTCCTGCTCGGCGCCACCGGCACCGGCAAGAGCGCCACCACGGCCTGGCTCATCGAGCGGCTCCAACGGCCCGCTCTGGTGCTCGCGCCCAACAAGACGCTCTGCGCCCAGCTGGCCAAGGAGTTCCGCGAGCTCCTGCCCAACAACGCCGTCGAATATTTCGTCAGTTACTACGACTACTACCAGCCAGAGGCATATATCGCCCAGACCGACACCTACATCGAGAAGGACTCGTCGGTCAACGAGGAGGTGGAGCGGCTGCGCCACTCCGCCACCAGGTCGCTGCTCACCAGGCGCGACACGATCGTGGTCGCGACGGTCAGCGCCATCTACGGCCTCGGCACCCCGCAGGAATACGTCGCGATGGCCGCCCGGGTGAAGGTCGGTGAGGAGGTCGACCGCGACAAACTGCTACGCAAGCTGGTCGACATTCAGTACACCCGCAACGACATGGCCTTCCAGCGTGGCACCTTCCGGGTCCGGGGCGACACCCTGGAGATCATCCCGGCGTATGAGGAGCTCGCCATCCGGATCGAGATGTTCGGCGACGAGGTGGAGAAGCTCTACTACCTGCACCCGCTCACCGGCGACGTGATCCGTGAGGTCGAGGAGCTGATCATCTTCCCGGCCACGCACTACGGCGCCGGCCCGGAGCGGATGGAGCGGGCGATCCGCGACATCGAGGTCGAGTTGGAGGAGCGGCTCGCCGAGTTCGAGCGGCAGGGCAAGCTGCTGGAGGCGCAGCGGCTGCGGATGCGCACCACCTACGACCTGGAGATGATGCGGCAGGTCGGCTTCTGCAACGGCATCGAGAACTATTCGATGCACATGGACGGGCGCACCTTCGGCGAGCCGGCCTATACGTTGCTCGACTACTTCCCCGACGACTTCGTCACCGTCATCGACGAGTCGCACGTCACCATTCCGCAGATCGGCGGCATGTACGAGGGGGACGCGTCCCGCAAACGGATCCTGATCGAGCACGGCTTCCGACTGCCCAGCGCCGCCGACAACCGGCCACTGCGGTTCGACGAGTTCCTCGAGCGGGTCGGGCAGATGGTGTTCCTCTCCGCCACTCCGGGCAACTGGGAGATGGAGCAGGCCCAGGGCGAGTTCGTCGAGCAGGTCATCCGTCCGACTGGCCTGGTCGACCCGCAGGTCGTGGTCAAACCCACCAAGGGCCAGATCGACGACCTCATGCACGAGATCAAACTGCGTACCGAGAAGGACGAGCGCGTCCTGGTCACCACGCTCACCAAGAAGATGGCCGAGGACCTCACCGACTACCTTCTGGAGAACGGGATCCGGGTTCGCTACCTGCATTCCGAGGTCGACACGCTGCGCCGGGTCGAGTTGCTCAAGGAGCTGCGTAAGGGCGACTACGACGTCCTGGTCGGCATCAACCTGCTGCGGGAGGGTCTCGACCTGCCCGAGGTGTCGCTGGTGGCCATCCTCGACGCCGACAAGGAGGGCTTCCTGCGCAGCGGGCGGTCGCTCATCCAGACCATCGGCCGGGCCGCCCGTAACGTGTCCGGCGAGGTCCACATGTATGCCGACAAGATCACGCCGTCGATGCGGGACGCCATCGAGGAGACCGATCGCCGCCGGGCCAAGCAGATCGCCCACAACGAGGCCAACGGCATCAAACCGCAGGCTCTCCGCAAGAAGATCCACGACATCCTCGACGACATCTACAAGGAGGCCGAGGACACCGAGGAGGTCGTCGGTGGGTCCGGCCGGCAGATGTCCCGGGGCAAGGCACCCGTCCCGGAGACCCGGTCCCGGGGGAAGGCGGCGGCCACCCCGGCGCGCGCCGGGATGGCCCGGGCCGAGCTGGCCCAGCTCATCCAGGACCTCAGCGACCAGATGCTCGGCGCGGCCCGGGAGTTGCAGTTCGAGCTGGCCGCGCGGATCCGCGACGAGATCCACGAGCTGAAGAAGGAGCTGCGCGGCATGGACATGGCGGGGGTGAAATAACCGGTCGTCCGCGGGCGGGCACGTCACTAGCCTGGCGGCCATGACCGCTGAAGTGCGCCGGGTGGCGGATGCCCTGCCCGAGGACGATCTGCTGGCTCTCGTGCGGCGGTGCCGGGCGGCCGACGGTGGCATGCCACTGGTGACCGAGCCGTGGTTCCTGCGCGGTCGCTGGCTCGCCGCCGGCACGGTGGCTTTCGAAGCCCGAGTCGGCGGAGAGCTGATCGCCGCGGCCGCGGTCCGGCCCTCCCCGGCCGGCCCCATGATCAGCGGCCTGGTGGACCCGGCGTTTCGCGGCCGGGGCCTCGGCTCGCGCCTGCTCGACGCCGCTTTGGCCGCCGCGACCGAACTTTCGGCCGCCACCGCCCCTGCCGCGGCCGATCTTTCGGCCGCCACCGCCCCTGCCGCGGCCGATCTTTCGGCCGCCACCGCCACCGCCCCTGCCTCGGCCGCCGCACGGTCCGACGCCTCTGTCGCCCCGTCCGACTCCCTCGACTCAGCTTCCGGTTCGGTTGGTTCCGCTGGTTCGGTTGGTTCCGCTGGCTCGGTCGGTTCCGTTGATTTGGCTGGTTCTGCCGGTTTAGCACCTTCGGTCCCTTCTGCCTCCGAACCTTCCGCTTTCGCTTCCTTTTCTGCTTCCGCTTCGCCCGCGTCCTCCGCGCCCGCTTCCGACTCCGTCTCGTCCGCTTCCGCCGCTCCCGCCGCCTCCGCCCGCACCGCCTCCGCCCGCACCGCCTCCGCCCCCACCGCCTCCGCCCCGCCTGCCTCTGTTTCCCCGGCTGCCTCCGCTGATGATCTTTGGGTGGCTGATTCTTCGGGCGGGGAGCAGGGGGATGAGTCGGCGGGCGGCACTTACGGGGGCGCGGCTGCGGTGACGGTGACCGTCGAATGTGAAGGGTTCACGGCTGGGGCTGCGGAGCTTTTCGCTTCGCGGGGGCTCTCGCAGGTCTTCGGCGAGGATGTGATGCGGATCAAGGTGACCGACTCGGTGGCGGAGTGGCCGGACGGGGCTGAAGTCGTCGAATGGTCGGCTGAGACCGCTCAACGTTTTCATGCGGTTTATGCCGCTTCGTTCCGGGATCGGCCGGGCTTTCCTGATCCGAGCGCCCAGGAGTGGATCGAGGAGAACACCGAGGACGACGATTTCCGCCCGGAGTGGTCGATCATGGTGGCCCTGCCGGGACGCGGCGACGTCGGGTTCGTGACCGCCGCCGAGGGATGGATCGTCCAGGTCGGCGTGGTTCCGGCCGCTCGTGGGATCGGTCTCGGCGGCGCGTTGATCCGGGAATCGCTACGGCGGATGGCGGCGGCCGGTGCCACCGAGGCGTGGTTGACCGTCAACGTCAACAACCCGTCGGCGGCAGGTCTCTACCGGCGACTCGGCTTCGACGACATGGGGCAGCGAGCCCGCTACCGCTGACCGGGCCGCATCGGACGGCGATGGCCGGTCCTCCATCGAGTCGTCGGGCCATGCCGGCCATCTCCCTCGACGCCGTCATGACCGGCGTTCGCGAAATTCGGGCGCGGATGCCGGGCTCGAGTGGTGGAGGCGCGGATTCGGGTTCAGGTGGTGGGGGCGCGGATTCGGGTTCAGGTGGTGGGGGCGCGGATTGCGGCTCGGGTGGTGAGGGCCCTGGGCCCCGGCTCGGGTGGTGAGGGCTCGGATTGCGGCTCAGGTGGTGGAGGCGCGGATTCGGGCTCGGGTGGTGAGGGCTCGGATTGCGGCTCAGGTGGTGAAGAAGTCTTGGCCCGGGTTGTGGTTAGGGCTCTGGATGTCGGTGAAGTACTCGGCGAGCGGGGGCTGGGCCAGCGAACCGCCGATCAAGGCGCGCCACTGTGCGAAACGGTCCGAGCGGCGGAAGTTCTGCTCGTGGGCCTCGACGCTGTCCCATTCGGCCAGGAGGACGAATCGCCTCGGGGACTCGACGGCGCGCCGCAACCGGACCGAGCGGCAACCGGGTGTCGTCGCCACCAGCGGCCGGGCCAGTTCGTAGGCATCGACGAAGTCGCCCTCCCGGCCTGGCAGTACGTCGATCAGCGTCACTTCGAGAACCATGCCCACAAGCGTCCCATACGCACCAGATGGGCAGCGTACTAGGATGCCCGAGCGGCGGTGCGGGATCCCGAAGCGGGGGAATCGGCGCTGCTCACGGCGTAGGGTAGGGAAGCGGCGGCAACCTTGAGGCCGTTGATGTGCGGCGCTTGTCGTTTCTGCCCGGATGGGGCGTTTCGATGGCGAGCCGTACCACTCTCTGGTCTCCCGGTGTGCCGTTCGCGCCGAGGATGCGTAACAATGGCTCCTGTGGGAGGGGAGTATTCCCCCGCTCCGGTCTCGTCAACACGGAACGTCCTTCGGGGCGGGCCCGGGGCCGGTGGTCACGGATCCGGGATCCGTGGCGGAAGAGACCTCCGACAGTCGCACGTCGCTGTTCTCATCTCTTCCAGGGTGGGCGCAGCGACGACCCGTGTCTGCCGGAGGTCCTTAGTTGAACATTTCTGCATGGGTGTGGGTCGCCACCCTGGTCGCGCTGGTCGCGGTTCTCGCCGTCGATCTGCTCATCATCGGGCGACGACCGCACGAGCCCAGCATGAAGGAAGCCGGCGGGTGGGTCGCGTTCTACGTGGGCCTCGCCGTGGTCTTCGGTATCGGGGTCTGGCTCACCGCCGGTGGCCAGGCGGCGGGTGAGTTCTACACCGGCTGGCTCACCGAGTATTCGCTGAGTGTCGACAATCTCTTCGTCTTCGTGATCATCATGGCCCGGTTCGCCGTGCCCCGGCACCTTCAGCAGAAGGTGCTGCTGATCGGCATCGTGCTGGCCCTCGTCATGCGTGGCATCTTCATCGCCGCCGGCGCCGCGCTGATCACACAGTTCTCCTGGGTGTTCTACATCTTCGGCGCGTTCCTGGTCTACACGGCGATCACGCTGGTGAAGGGCGAGGACGAGGACGAGGAGTTCAAGGAGAACATCCTGATCCGCTGGGCCAAGCGGGCCCTGCCGCTCTCCTCCGAGTTCGGCGACGGCCGGTTCAGCGTCGTCACGGAAGCGGGTAAGCGCCTCTTCACTCCGATGCTCATCGTGATGATCGCGATCGGCACCACGGACCTGATCTTCGCGCTCGACTCGATCCCGGCGATCTTCGGTATCACCAAGGAGCCGTACCTGGTCTTCACCGCGAACGTTTTCGCGCTGATGGGCCTGCGTCAGCTGTTCTTCCTGCTCGGCGGTCTCCTGGAGCGCCTCGTCTACCTCAACATCGGCTTGGCCGTGGTGCTGGCCTTCATCGGCGTGAAGCTGGTCCTGGAGGCCCTGCACACCAACAGCCTGTCGTTCATCAACGGCGGCGAGGGCTTCCACTGGGCGCCCGAGATCCCGATCTGGCTCTCTCTGCTGGTGATCCTCGGAACCCTGGCCGTGGCCACGGTGGCCAGCCTGATGAAGACGTCTCGTGACAAGAAGAAGGAGCTGGCCAGCCAGTAATCCCGAACCAACCCGAACGGGCCCGGCGACCACGGTCGCCGGGCCCGTTTTCGCAAGATCGACTTTCGCCGGGCGGGGGCCGGCGGCGGGCGGCGGCCGTGTGGTGGGGGCAGGAGCCTCGACGAGAAAAGGTGAGGACGGCGCGGTGCTCCGGCCGTAGGCGAGGAAGGGGCGAGGAAGGGGCGAGGAAGGGGCGAGGAAGGGGCGAGGAAGGGGCGAGGGAGAGGTGAGGAAGGGGCGAGGGAGAGGTGAGGAAGGGGCGAGGGAGAGGTGAGGAAGGGGCGAGGGAGAGGTGAGGAAGGGGCGAGGGAGAGGCGAGGAAGGGGCGAGGGAGAGGCGAGGAAGGGGCGAGGGAGAGGCGAGGGAGAGGTGAGGTTGGTGCGGTGCTCCGGCCGTACCGCCAGAGGGTCTTGATCTGACCGGACAGCGACCATCGAACCGCGCCCACCGCCAGACGAAAAGTCCGGCCCGCCCAAAGAACATGGACGGGCCGGACTGAGAAACAAACGACTTACTGGTGCTTGCGGCGAGCGGCGGCACGACCGCGGGTGGTGGCGTCCAGAACCACCTTGCGGATCCGCACGGCGGACGGGGTGACCTCGACGCACTCGTCCTCGCGGCAGAACTCGAGGGACTGCTCCAGGGACAGCTTGCGCGGCGGGATCACCTTCTCGGTGTTGTCCGCGCTGGCCGCACGCATGTTGGTGAGCTTCTTCTCCTTGGTGATGTTGACGTCCATGTCGTCGTCGCGGGAGTTCTCGCCGACGATCATGCCTTCGTAGACCTCGGTGGCGGGCTCGACGAAGAGCTGCCCGCGCTCCTGGATGTTGATCATCGCGAAGGCGGTGACGGCGCCGGCCCGGTCGGCGACGAGCGAACCGTTCTGGCGGGTGCGCAGCTCGCCGAACCACGGCTCGTAGGCCTCGAACAGGTGGTGCATGATGCCGGTGCCGCGGGTCTCGGTGAGGAACTCGGTCCGGAAGCCGATCAGGCCGCGGGCGGGGACGAGCCACTCCATGCGGAGCCACCCGGTGCCGTGGTTGATCAGCTCTTCCATCCGGCCCTTGCGGGTGGAGAGCAGCTGGGTGATGGCGCCCATGTACTCGTCGGGCGCGTCGATGGTGAGACGCTCGACCGGCTCGTGCACCTTGCCGTTGATGGTCTTGGTGACGACCTGCGGCTTGCCGACGGTGAGCTCGTAATTCTCCCGGCGCATCTGCTCGACCAGGATGGCGAGAGCCAGCTCACCACGGCCCTGGACCTCCCAGGCGTCGGGGCGGTCGGTGTTGAGGACGCGCAGCGACACGTTGCCGATGAGCTCCTTGTCGAGGCGGTCCTTGACCATCCGGGCGGTGACCTTGGCGCCCTTGACCTTGCCGACCAGCGGCGAGGTGTTGGTGCCGATGACCATGGAGATGGCCGGCTCGTCGACGGTGATCAGCGGGAGCGGAATCGGGTTCTCCGCGTCGGCGAGGGTCTCGCCGATCATGATCTCCGGGATGCCGGCGAGGGCGATGATGTCGCCGGGGCCGGCGCTCTCGGCGGGCTTGCGCTCCAGGCCCTCGGTGACCAGCAGCTCGGAGATGCGCACGTTGCTGATGGTGCCGTCGGTCTTGCACCAGGCGACGGTCTGGCCCTTGCGGATGGTGCCCTCGTGGACGCGGCAGAGCGCGAGACGGCCGAGGAACGGCGAGGCGTCGAGGTTCACGACGTGCGCCTGCAGCGGGGCGTCCTCGTGGAACTTCGGCGCCGGAATGGTCTCCAGGATGGTGCTGAACAGCACATCGAGGGAGTCGCTGTCCTCCGGGACGGTGCCGTCCTTGGGCTGGGTCAGCGAGGCGATGCCGTCGCGGGCGCAGGCGTAGACGATCGGGAAGTCGATCTGCGACTCGTTGGCGTCGAGGTCGAGGAACAGCTCGTAGGTCTCGTCGACGACCTCTTTGATGCGCGCGTCCGGCCGGTCGACCTTGTTGATGATCAGGATGATCGGCAGCTTGGCGGCGAGCGCCTTGCGCAGCACGAAGCGGGTCTGCGGGAGCGGGCCCTCGGAGGCGTCGACGAGGAGGGCGACACCGTCGACCATGGTGAGGCCGCGCTCGACCTCACCGCCGAAGTCGGCGTGGCCGGGGGTGTCGATGATGTTGATGGTGACGGCTTCGCCCTCGGCGGGCTGGTAGCTGATCGCCGTGTTCTTGGCGAGAATGGTGATGCCCTTTTCCCGCTCCAGGTCCATGGAGTCCATGACGCGGTCGGCCATCTCGCCACGCGCGTGGGACTGGCTGCCCTGGCGCAGCATGGCGTCGACCAGGGTGGTTTTGCCATGGTCGACGTGAGCGATGATGGCGACGTTGCGTAGGTCGGTGCGGGTCTGCATGACGTCCATTGTTCCCGGCTCAGGTTGCCGATCGTGACACGGGGTCAAAGCCCGAATCTTGTGCTGATCTGTCCGTTTTACGGGTCAGCGGTGATGAGTCGGCCACTGTTAGCGTTCCTCGTCGATGTCCAACGGGGGAGGTTCGCGTCGATGCGCAAGATCAACATTGTGGCCGCGGTGACGGTTCTGGTGGTGGCCGCGGGATGTGGTCTGGCCGGGGCGGACGAGGAGAAGCAGGCAGCCGCGCCGGTGGCGGTGACGACCAGCGAGCCGACGGTCGAGCCGACTGTGGAAGAGGAGCCGACGCCGGAGCCGGTGAAGCCGTCGCCCTCGAAGACGAAGGCGTCCAAGAAGCCGGCCGTGAAGCCGACCGAGGACCCGTTCAACATGCAGCTCCCGCCGTGCGCGGACTACGTGGGTAAAGCGGTGACCCGGGCGAAGGCGAAGGTGGCCCTGAACGCGGCGGCGACGAAGGTGTACTGGCCGGGTTCGGCGCCGACGCTGCGGGTGCCGGCCGATCTGATCCGGTCGGTGGCGTGGCACGAGAGCGGCTGGGTGTCGAACATCCGCAACTGTGACGGTGGCTACGGTCTGATGCAGGTGATGCCGGACACCGAGGATTTCGTCAACCAGCGGTTCGAGAAGAACTACGACTCCGATGACTACAAGCAGAACGCGATCATCGGCGCCAACTACCTGGCCTGGCTGACCAAGTACTTCGGTGAGAAGTATTTCGCCGAGAAGTACGACCTGAGCACCGCCAAGTGCAAGACCGACGCGTCGCCGTGCCTGCTGAACCTGGTGATCAACGGGTACAACATGGGTCCGGGGTCGACCGAGGAGACGTACCTGGCGAGTAAGAAGCTGTCGAACCCGGATTACGTGCACCTGATCCGGGCGAACATGCGCGAGTGCGACTGCGACCGGTTCTGACGCCGGGCCGGTCCCGGGTGCTCCGGAGTCGGGGGCTACACTGGGTGGCGGACCCGAGACCCCGTACACCCACCGTTTTGACCCTCTCGTCGACACGGTAGTAAGGTCTCGGGGTTGTCGTGTGTCGTTGATGCTGGCGAGCTGCGTTGTCTCGGCCCGCAGCTCACCCTAAGGAGCCTTACCCAATGCCTCCCAAGAAGAAGACCCATGAGGTAACCCTCGCGCTTGAGGCGGGTAACGCCGCGATGGTCGACCTCGGTAAGATGCTCGGCCCGACCGGTGCCAACATGCGCGCCGTCAAGGTCGAGTACGACGAGGCCACCGCGAAGAACCGGGGCGAGATCATCCCGGTCATCGTGTCGGTCTACGAGGACCGCAGCCACACGCTGGCCTACAAGACGCCGCCGACCAGCTTCCTCATCCGGAAGAGCCTGGGCATCCAGTCCGGCGCCGCCAACCCGCTCACCACGACCGTCGGCACCCTCAGTGCCCAGCAGGTCAAGGAGATCGCGGAGCGCAAGCTGGTGGACCTCAACGCGAACGACCTCGAGGCCGCGATCAAGATCGTGTCCGGCACCGCCCGTTCCATGGGTGTCAAGGTCGCTTCCTGAAGTTCCTGATTTTCTGAGAACGGGCCCCGGTCTTCACCGGGGCCCGTTCTTCTTCGGGGCCACCACCTCGTGGATCAGGCCGTACTCCAAGGCCTCGGCCGCGCTCAGGGTGCGGCCCGCGGACAGATCGTTCTCGACCCGGCTGCGCGGCTGACCGGTGATCTCGGCCAGCCGAACCAGCACCTCCTCAAGCTCGCGCAGATGCTGCCCGGCGGCGGCCGCGACCTCGTCGGCGGTCCCGGTCACCCCCGCGGCGCGCGGTTCGACGAGTTTGAAACGCGCGTGACGGTACGCCGCCCGCTGATCCGCCGCGGCCAGCACGGCCAGCGCCGCCCCGCCCGCCTCCGCGGTGACCAGCGCGTGCACCGGAGCGGCCAGCGCGTCGAGCACGTCGACCACCGACAACGCGGCGCTGAGATCACCGCCCGGACTCGACACGTGCAGGTGAACCACCTCCGGCCCGGCCGAGTCGAGGGTGAGCAGCGCCGCCGCGATCCCGGTCGCGGTCTCCGCGCTGAGATGCCCGCGCATCATCACGATCCGCTGGTCGAAGAGCCGCTCCTCCAGCCAGCCGGGCAGGCCGGGGCCGGCCGGTGGCAGCTGCGGCGGCGGCCACTCGGGTCGGTGATGCGGCTGGTGTGGATACAGGGGCATCGTCACCTCCGGTGTGCACGGCCTCACGCCAGCCTAACCACGGCGCCGCGAAACGTGCCGACAACCGGCGGTGGCCGGGGCCGGCCATGCCGGTCGGTGCCGGGGCCCGTCATCACCACCGGTTGCAGGGATCCATCGCAGCATTGCCCCAGCACACTGGGCTGTTTGCGGAAGAAGCACCACCCAGGCCCCAGAAGTGAGAAAAATCGGTCTGTGGGCGAGGTCATGCTCTATCGCAGCGAACGGACGCAGGTCCTTCGCCGGAGCTCCGCCGACCGCCACGAGACCCTGATCTGCAAACGTGCCACCGGGCCCGGTGCGGTCCGGCGGATCCGGCACGAGCAGGAGGTCCTGGGCCACCTCGCCGGTATCCCGGGAGTGCCCCGGCTGGCCGCCACCCAGTCGCGCCAGACGCTGATCCTGAAGGACGACGGAGGCACACCGCTGGATCGGGGGCGCCTGGCCGTACCCCTGCTGTTGAAAATCGCCGCGGACCTGGCGGTGACGCTGGCCGCCGTGCACCGTGCGGGCGTCGTCCATCGTGATGTCACCCCGGCCAATGTGGTGCTCGCCGGACGTTCGGTGCTGATCGATTTCGATCTGGCGCTGCTCGGGCGGCCGGAGGCCGACGAGCCGGACGGGCCGGTCGGCACGCTCGGCTATCTCGCGCCGGAGCAGACCGGGCGGATCGGGCCGGCCGTCGACTCGCGGGCGGATCTGTACGGGCTCGGCGCCACCCTGTACACGCTGGCCGTCGGCGAACCGCCGTTCACCGGCGACGATCCCCTGGAGTTGGTCCGGGACACCCTGGTCCGGCCGCCGGTGCCGGTGGCGCAGCGGCGATCCGGGCTGCCGCCCCGGTTCAGCGAGATCATCATGCGGCTGCTGGAGAAGGATCCGGGGCGCCGCTACCAGAGCGCCGACGGGCTCGCCCACGACCTGACGCGCTGCCGGACCGGCCCGGACACCGGCTGGGAGCTCGGCGAACGGGACTTCCCGGCCTTCCTCGAACCGCCGTCCGAACTGATCGGTCGGGAACCGGAGATCGGCGCGCTGACCGCGGCGCTCGACGGGGCGATGCGTGACGGAGCGCCGGCCGTGCTGATCAGCGGGCCGCCCGGGATCGGCAAGACCGCACTGGCCCGCTGCCTGCGGCCGGTGATCACGGCACGCGGCGGATGGTTCGCCGACGGGCGGTTCGATCAGTTCCGGACCGGTACCGACACCGCCGGGATCACCCGAGCGCTGCGGGCCCTGACCCGGTTGCTGCTCGCCGCGCCGGAACCGGAGGTGGCCGACGCCCGGCAGCGGATCCTGGCCGCGCTCGGCGCGAACGTCTCGATAGCCCGCGCCGCCATCCCGGAGATGACCGACCTGCTCGGCACCGGCGACCGGCCACCACCGGGCGACCCGGTGACCGCCCGGGCCCGGACCAGCGCGACCGCGGTCACCCTGCTGCGGGCGTTCGCCGAACGGCACCGGATCGTCTTCGTCCTCGACGACCTGCAATGGGCGAGCAGCGGGTCGCTGCACGTCCTGGACGCGATCCTGGCCGACGGGCCGATTCCCGGGCTGCTGATGGTCCTCGCCTACCGGGACGGCCTACCGGTCGACCGCTGGCTGCGGGCGGGCACCGCCGCGCCGCCGATCCGGGTCGGCGGTCTCGGCCCCCGCGACACGGCGGCGCTCGTGGCGACGGTGCTGCGGATGCCACCGGAGTCGGCGGCCGGCCTCAGCGCCCTGGTCCGGGCGGGTAGCGACGGCAGTCCCTACGCGACAGTCGAACTGCTCAACGCCCTGCGGGCGGACGGCCTGCTGCGACCGTCCGACGAGGGCTGGCGGTGGGACGACACGGAGGTACGGGCCTTCGTCTCCCGTCACCAGCTGGCCCAGCTACCCGGCCGCCGTCTGGCGCAGCAGGCCCCCGGAGGCCGCCGCCGGTACGCCGCGCTGGCCTGTCTCGGCGGCGAGGTCACCGTCGGGCTGCTGGCCGTCGCCACCGGCACACCCGAGGCCGACCTGGAGCGGCACGTGGACCGGGCGGTCTCCGACGGTTTCGTGCTGCGGGCCGGGGACAGTGTCCGGTTCCGGTACGACCTGGTGCTCCAGGCGGCCCGGGAATGTCTGCCGGACACCGAGCGGGAGCACCTGCAACTGTCCATGGCCCGCCGGCTGGCCGCCGACTTCCCACAGGCGGCGGCCGAGCAGTATCTGGCCGCCGCCGCCCTGGTGGAGAGCCCCGCCGAGCGCCGGGCCGCGGCCGCCCTGTTGCACGACGCCGCCCGCCGGACCATCCGGCTGACCAACTATCCGATCGCCGTCGACCTGCTCGACGCGGCCGAACGGCTGCTGGCCGGCGCCGGCGACGACCGGGCCCGCGACGCCGTCGCCCTGGACCGGCACCTCACCTACTACTGTCTCGGCCGGCTCGACGACGCCGACCTCGTCTACCGGGAGCTGGCCGGACGGTCCCCGGACCTGGTCACCCTGACCGAGGCCACCGCGATCCAGATCAACGTGATGAGCCAGCGCAATCAGATCCCGGCCGCGTACGCCCTGGGCCTGGACGTGCTGAGCCGGTTCGGCATCGAGCCCCCGGACGACCCGGAACCCGTCCTGCGGCGCGAGGTCGGGATCCTGCGGGACGGGCTCGGTGACCTGGAACACGCGGCCGAGACCACCGTCCCGTGGGTGCTGGCGGCCGGGCGGCTGATCAACCGGCTGCTCGTGCCCGCCTACCTGCTCGGACCGATCGAACACTCGTGGATGCTGCTGCAGGCGTACCGGCTGTGGCGGACCGAAGGGGTGTGCCCGCCGGTGATCGGTGCCGCCGGTTCGGTGATCTGCGCGACCATCTCGCTGTTCGACGACTACCGCACCGGCTACCGGCTGAGCCGGCACGTCGTCACGGTCGGTCGGGAACACGGGTGGCCGGCCGAGACGGCGATCGCCCGGTACATGTACGTGTGCCTGGCCGCGCACTGGTTCGAACCGCTGGAGGACCTCGTCGAACCGGCTCAGGCGAACCGCGACGCCCTACTCGCCGCCGGTGACGTCCAGGTCGCCGGGCTGCTCAGTGCCCGGCTGGCGGCCATCGTGCTGGACACCGCCGACGCGCTGGAGACGGTCGCCGAGGAGATCGCCACCGGGCTCGGCGTGGCCGAGCGGACCGGCAACCGCATCGCGGTCTTCAGCCTCACCTCATACCGCGATCTGGTACGGGCGGCGCGCGGCCAGGAACCGGTCGACGAGGAGCCGATCCTCACCTATCCACCGGCGACCGCCGCCCACCACGTCAATCGCGCGCTCGGTGCGCTGTTCCGGCAGGACGACACGGCCCTGGCCGAACACGCCGCCGCGGCCATGCAACTCAGCGAGGCGATCCGTGGCTTCTACGCGTCCGCGCTGGCCCGGGTGCTGCACTGCCTGAGCCTGGCCACCCGGCTGCGCGACGGCGACACCGGGGTGACGGACGAGCTCACCGACACCCGGGACTGGCTGGCCCGCCGGTCCGCCGACGCGCCCCGCAACTTCCGGCCCCTGCTGCATCTGGTCGACGCCGAACGGGCCTGGGCGCGCGGCGACCCGGACAGCGCCGCCCGGCACTTCGACGCCGGCCTGCACGAGGTGGCCGGCCGACCCTGGCACCGGGCCGTCCTCGCCGAACGGGCCGCCCGCTTCCACCTCGAACGAGGACTCACCCACACCGCGCACCGGCTGCTCGCCGAGGCCCGGGACACCTATCGGGCGTGGGGCGCCGCCGCGCCGGCCGACCGGTTGGAGTCCTGGTACCCGTTCCTGCGAGCCACCGAGATCACCGCGTCCGGCAGCGCCTCCGGGGCCGACCGGATCGACCTGATGGCCATCCTGCGGGCCTCCCGGGCGCTGAACTCGGCGACCTCGCTGGCCGGGTTGGAGGAACAGGTCGGTGACGTGCTCAGCGCGATGACCGGCGCCACCCACGTGCGTCTGGCCGGGCCGTCCGGAGCCGGGTTCGACTCGGCTCTGCGCTATGTCCGGCGCACCCGTCGACCGCTGCTGGTCGCCGACGCCTGTGTGGACGATCGGTTCGCGCGGGACCCGCACCTGGCCGGGCTGGAAGCCTGCGCGCTGCTCGCGGTGCCGGTCCCGAGCCGGGACGCCGACGGTGCCGTGCTCGTCCTGGAGAACCATCGGCAGGGCGGCGTCTTCTCCACCGACCGGCTGGAGGCGGTCCGGCTGATCGCCGGGCAGCTCGCCGTGGCACTGGACAACGCGCTGCTCTACGACTCGCTGGAGGACACCGTACGGGCCCGGACCGCCGACCTGGAAGCCGCCAACCAGCTCAAGGCCGACCTGATCGGCATGCTCGGGCACGAGATCAACAACCCGCTCGCGATGATCCTCGGCAACCTCGACCTGACCCTGTCCGAGGAGGAGCTGCCGGACGAGGTCCGCGACGTCATCACCCGGGTGCACCGCACCACCGAGCGGCTCGCCACCATCGTCCAGGAGGTGCTCGACCTGGTCAGCGTGGACGCCGGACGACTCACCGCGACACCCGCCCCGGTACCGGTGGCCGACCACATCGAGGCCGCGCTGACCGCGACCGCCACCGGCCCGGTGCCGGTGACCTGCCCGCGCGATCTGATCGCCATGGTGCAGCCGAGCCACCTCGACCAGATCCTCACCAACCTGATCAGCAACGCGGCCAAGTACGGCGGAGGCGCCAGCGAGGTGGTCGCCCGGGGCGGCGGGTCGACGGTCACCATCGAGATCCACGACCAGGGGCCGGGCGTGCCACCGGAGTTCCGGGGACGGCTCTTCGACAGGTTCGCCCGGGCCTCGGCCACCGCGGCGAAGGTGGCCGGCACCGGGCTGGGCCTCTACATCGTGCGCGAGCTGGCCCGAGCCAACAACGGCGACGTCGAGTACCACCCGGGCGCCCACGGCGGCTCCACGTTCACCGTCCGGCTGCGACCCCTTCCGCACTAGGCGGACGCTCTTCAGCGCCCGCCGCCGGCCGAACGCTACGCCGGGGCGCTCGGCGGTTTCGGGGCGCCCGCGTCGAGCCGCTTGGACAGTTTGCGGCCCATCGACTGGAACGGCAGTTCGACCGCCCGGTAGCAGAGCCAGCTGACCAGCAGCACCGCCGAAAGGTAACCCACGGTCAGCGCCAGCTTCAGCGGCAGCGGCTCCTCGACGCTGCCGCGCAGCAGGTCACCGGCGAGCGCTAGCACCAGGTAGTGCAGCAGGTAGACCGAGTAGCTGATCGCGCCGATCCAGGACAGCCAGCCCGGCACCGGCTTGTGGCGCAGCGCCATGCCGAGGGCGAAGAACACGAAGGCGAGCAGCAGGCCGCCGGTCCACGAACGGTCGGCCGGGAACTTGCCGACCATGTTCCACATGTTGCCGTAGCCGTACGTGCCGATGACCGTCGCCGTGAGCACCGCGACCACCGCCGGGACCGCCCGCCACTTGGCGATCTGGCCCTGCTCGGCGCGGTACAGCGCGGTGCCGGTGAACATCACGGCGAGGATGACGAAACCCTCCCAGCCGCCCTTGGCCTGGTTGCCGCCGAGCAGCGCGACCACGCCCGAACCGAGCAGCACCGCGCCCGCCACCACGATCGCCCGCCGCTTGCTGCTGACCGCGGTCACCCCGATCAGCAGGACCAGGCCGGTGATCAGGACCAGGTTGCGCAGCGCGAGGGGGTCACCGGCGAACGCCCGGACCGGCAGCACCGAACCCAGCGCGATCGCGGCCGCCGACAGCAGCAGCGCGATCTCGGCGCTGAACCGATGCACGCCGAAGACGAACACCACCGTGACGATCAGGTAGAACAGCATCTCGTAGGTGAGGGTCCAGAACTGGTACTGGACGTTCGCCACCCCGAGGATGTCCTGCAGCATGGTCAGATGCCCCAGGACGGTGGTCGTCGTCTTGTCGAACAGGTCGTCCGGGACGCCCGGCCGGGACGCCACCTGGGCCACGCCCGCAGCGCCGACGATGGTGATCAGGAACGCCGGGTAGAGCCGGAACAGCCGGCCGATCCAGAAGTGCCGGAGACTGCCCCGCCGCTCGATCGAGGCGGGCACGATGTAGCCGCTGACCAGGAAGAAGAGCGTCACACCGAAGGTGCCGGCGTGCACCCACTGGACAGTGGCCTGTTTCACACCCGGGAACAGGTACGCGGCGAAGTGCTCGTAGACCACGGCGAGCACCGCGATGCCCCGCAGAGCGTCCAGCCAACGCAGGCGGGCGGCCGGCGGACTCACGGCCTGAGCAGCGGGGGAGGGGGCCGGAGTGGGGGCAGCGGCGTCCCGGTCGCGGGTTTCGGTCGACACCCGGGCGAGACTACTGATATTCACGGGTCTATCAAAGCCGGGACACAGTCCGTTCAGATCCAGCTGAACGGGTGTGTGACGCCTGGTCGAGGTGCTGTCACGCTGGGTCGATTTTTCTCCGCCGTGCAACCTGGTCGAGGAGGGAGTCGTCAGGGGGGCGTGAGAGCGAAGGAGGGGCTCGTGTGAAGACCGAGCGTGATGAGCAATTCCATCAGTTCGTGGTCAGCCGGAGGGCCGCGCTGGTGCGTACCGCGACTCTGCTCACGGCGGGCGACGCCCACCTGGCCGAGGACCTGGTCCAGTCCACCCTGACGAAGCTGTACGTCGCGTGGCCGTCCTTCCAGCGGGCCGACAACCCGGACGGTTACGTCCGGCGGACGCTGGTGAACGCGCTGACCGACGAGCGGCGGCGGTGGTGGCGACGGAGCGAACGGCCGATGGCCGAGGTCCCCGAACGGGCGGCGGCCGACCACATCGACGGTGACGTCTCGGACGGCCTGCGCGCGGCCTTGCGGGAGCTGCCACCGCGGATGCGGGCGGCCCTGGTGTTCCGCTACTTCTACGACCTCGATGTCGCCGACACCGCCGACGCCCTCGGGTGCTCCGAGGGAACGGTGAAGAGCCAGACCGCCCGGGCGCTCGACCGGCTCCGTACGGTCCTCGGCTCCAAGTCCTCCCTTGCACTGCTGTGACCAGGAGAAAATGACATGAACAACCTTCAGGACGGGTTGGCGCGGATCGCCGGCCCGGTGGCTGAACCCACTCGGGAGCAGGTCGCGGCCGACCTGGCCCGCGGACAGAAGGCGCTGCGCCGGCGCCGTACCACCCAGGTTGTCGGAAGTTGCGCCTTCGCCGTGGCCGCGCTGGCCGCGGTGATCGTCGGCACCACCGGGACCGGCGCCGCGCCGACGTCGCCGGAAGCCGCCGTCGACCGGCCGACGGCCGGCGCGCCGCAGACCGCCGTCACCAAGCTCGTCGCCTACCAGGGCGAACAGCCCAAGGGCTTCACCCTCGACAAGGTCCCGGACGGCTGGGAGCTACAGGGCGCCGACGACTACGGCATCGTCATCGCTCCGAAGGGGTTCAAGGACAAGGACCCGAACAGCTTCGTCGGCAAGATCGTCGCGCAGCTCCAGGAGTTCGCCCCGACCGAGGAGCTGAAGGGCAAGGAGGTCACGGTCAACGGGTCGACGGGCCTGCTGACCAAGATGATCGACCAGACCGACGGCAGCGCGCTCTTCGTCAAGCTGGGCGAGGGCCGCTGGATGGTCATCCAGGTCTGGGACGGCCTGGGCTGGGGTGAGAAGGAGGTGTTGGAGTTCGCCTCCGGCATCCACGTCGACGAGAACGCCAAGATCACCCACGGCTGACCCCCGCCGTGGTGCGCGGGGCGACCGGGACGGGGAAAGCGCCCCGGTCGCCCCGCTGAGAAAAGTACGTGCCGCGCCCCGATGTGGGTAGGCGAACCCGCGCGTGACGATGGTCCCGTGCCCAGACGGGGCAGGAGCGGGGGTAGCGGGATGACCGTCCAGCGTGTGGAAGGACCGGCGGCGACCCAGCCGGAGTTCACCATCGGGGAGTTGAGCCGCCAGGTCGGGATGTCGCCTCGCAACATCCGGGCGCATCAGGCCCGCCGCATCCTCGCCCCGCCGGTCCGGCGCGGCCGTACCGTGGTCTACCAGGAACATCACCTGCGCCGGCTGGAGGCGATCCTGTCGCTGCAACGGCAGGGCTTCAACCTCACCGCGATCGAGGCGATGTTCGGGGTACGTGCCGGACAGCCTCGCGGCGACGGCCTCGCCCCCCTGATGCAGCGGCTCGCCACCGAGTCCCCGGCGCTGGTCGACGCGCTCACCAGACACGGGGTGGTCGCGTGGCGGGAGAACGGGGCGGTCCAGCTGGTCCGGCCGCGGGCGCTGCGCGCGGCTCTGGAACTGCACCGGTCCGGTCTGCCCGCCCGGCAGACCGTGCAGGTGCTGGTCGAGGTACTGGACCGGATCGGCCGCCCGGTCGACGAGCTGCTGCGGGCGACCGGCGACCGGATCCTGTCGCTGCCGGGCGACCCGGCCCGGCCGCGTGCGAACACCTGGGACGAGTGGAGCGACTCGGCCGAGCTGCTCGCGCAGGGGCTGATCGACCTGCTCAGCGAGGCGTTCCGGGTGGTCGCCGAGAACCGCGGCCCGACGTCCGTGGTGGACATCGTGGGCCGTCGCTCCGGTCAGGGCACCGTCATGCTGGTGGAGACCGCCGCCGTGATGGACCTGGGCTGATCAGTCCTCGGTGACCAGTTGGCGGCGGGCCAGCCGGTGGAACAGACCGTCCCGCTCGGCCATCAGGTCGGCGAACGTGCCCTGCTGCACGATCCGCCCCCGCTCCATCACCACGATCAGGTCGGCGTGCCGCACCGTGGACAACCGGTGCGCGATCACCAGGCGGGTGGCGCTGAGCTGCCGGGTGCTCTCGGTGACCCGCTCCTGGGTGCGGTTGTCGAGCGCGCTGGTCGCCTCGTCGAAGAAGATCATCCGGGGTCGGTGGATCAGCGCCCGGGCGATCAGGACGCGCTGCCGCTGCCCGACCGAGAGTGTGCCGCCACCGTGCGGAACCATCGTCGCCACACCCATCGGCAGGTGCGCGATGTCGTCGTCGAGTCCGGCCAGCCGGGCCGCCTCCAGGACCCGTTCCAGGCTGTACGAGGCGGCGCCGCACACGTTGTCGCGCAGCGAACCGGCGAACAGTTGCCCGTCCTGCAGCACCACCCCGCACTGTCGGCGGACCGCCTGCAGGTCCAGTTCGGCGAGATCCTGGTTGTCGTAGTAGACCGAACCCTGCGCCGGCGACTCGAAGCCCAGCAGCAGCCGGAGCAGGGTGGACTTGCCGCATCCGCTCGGGCCGACGATCGCCGTGAAGCTACCGGCCGGCACCCGCAGCGTCACGTCGTCGATCACCGGCGGGGCGTCCGGGCCGTACCCGAAGCTCACGTCCTGGAGGGTGATCTCGCCGCGCAGGTCGCCCGGGTCGGCCCGGTCCGGTGTCCGCTCCGGCACGCCGGCGAGCAGCAGCTTCAGCTCGGCGAGGCGGGGTAGCGCGGCCAGCAGCTCGACACTTCCGGAGACGATCACCAGCAGCGCGCCGACCAGCATCAGGAAGGCCACGTTGAGGGCGAAGAAGTCGTCCGGGGCCAGTTCGCCGGCGAGCGGGCCGGCCAGGATCGTGAACAGCAGCAGCTGACCGGCGATCGGCAGCACGGTGGCCACCGCCCGCAGCACGGCCTGCACGCCGCGGACCCGGTTGAGGGTGCCCCGGGCGTACGCCGTCTGCTCGAACCATCGGGCGAACGCCCGCTGCTCCGCCCCGGCGAGTTTGATCTTGGAGATTCCGCTGATCAGCTGGTGCGCGGTGGACACCGCCCGGTGCTCGGCCGGCAGCGCCCGCCGCTGCCGCGCGATCACCACCCGGCCCAGCACGCCGACCAGCACCAGCGCGGCCAGCGCCAAGCCGGTGGCGGCCAGCCCCAGCGGTGGACTCAGCACCCACACCAGCGTCAGCATGGTGATCGCGGTCAGCGACGAGGTGAGCAGCAGCAGGATCACCCCGGACAGCGCCTCCCGGACGAACGTGACCCCGAGCAGCGTGTTGGCCAGCTCGCCGCTGCTGGTGTCCCGGAAGAACCGGACCGGCAGCCGCAGCAGGCGATCCCAGAGGACCAGCTGTACGCCGTACTCGACCCGGCCCTCACCGCGCAACATACGTAGATTCGTCGCCACGCCGACCAGGGCGGCCACCCCGCCGCAGGCCACCAGCAGCAGTGCCGACCAGGTCAGGCCGGACACCGACACCCGTTCGGCCAGCGCGCCCAGCACCCGGCCGGTCACGATCGGCGCGGCCAGGGCCAGCGCGGCGACGATCAGCCCGCACCCGGCCAGGACGGCCAGATCCGGGCCCGCGCCGGTGCTGCCCAGCCGGAACACCTTCGGCACCGATGTCTCGACCGGTAGCGGCACCTGCACCTGGGTGGCGGTCCGGGACACCCCGTCGGCGGCGGCCCGGCCGGTGGCCAGGACCGCCCCGGTCTCCGGGTCCACCTCCCGGTACCGGCCGCGTCGATGCACCAGACACACCACGGCGGTCCCGGTCTCCTCGGCCCGCCAGCCCAGCAGCGGGCCCAGGTCGTGCCGCCACCAGTCCTCCGGTAGCTGCACGTCCCGCAGGTGCAGCGACGAGCTGCGGGCCACCGCACGGACCGCCTCGGCCAGATCGGCCGGTTCGTCGCGCCGCCCGGCCGGCTCCACCACCGGCAGCCCGCCCGCACCGGCGACCAGGCGCAACGCGGCGGCGGCCCGCCGGAACCGCTCGCCCCGCCCGGTGTGACCGGCGGACGGCCGGGCGCCGACCAGACCGGACGCGATCCGGGTCGCGCGGGCCACCGCCGCCCGGTTCCCCTCCTCGCGGGCGGTCAGCGAGGTCAGCAGCGCCGCGTCGGCCGCCGCACCCTGCCGTTCGACCAGGCGCAGCAGCCGGGCGGTCCGGTCGCGGACCACGTCCCACAGCTCGCCCGAGCGCAGCAGATCGTCGCTGGAGCACGCCTCCACCGCGCCGCCTCGTTCCGGGCGCACCCAGTCGCGCCCGGCCAGCAGCACCGGCACACCCTCCTCGAACGTCTCGTCCGGCCCACCGTCGTTGCGGGTCAGGCGGCCGCCGGTGCCGCGCACCCAGCACACCGCCGGGGTGCCGGTGAAGGTGGTGCCCGCGGTGGCCGCCTCGACCTGCCCCGCGTAGAGCGTCCGGGCGTCCCGCGGCGGCTCCCGGTCGCCACGGACCGCGCCGGCCAGCGCGGCCAGCGACAGATCGATCGCCTCGGCGCCGTCGGGCGGTCCGGGCAGGCGGTCGAGACGTCCACCCGGCAGCGGTACGGCCAGCAGCCGCCACACCCCGGACCGGGCGACGTCGGGTACCAGCCCACCGGCCGGGATCCGGGCCACGAAGTGCCGCCGGGACCGCGCGCCACCGACCCTGGTGCGCACCAGGAACAGGTCGCTCGGCGCGTCCACCACGAGCAGCGCGCCGTCCCCGGTGACCGTCTCGATCGTCATCGACCCCGACCTCTCACTCGTCCCGGACCAGTCGTGCGTAGTGACCGTCCCGAGCCACCAGCTCGTCGTGGGTGCCGCGTTCGACCTCGCGCCCGCCGTCCAGCACCACGATCAGGTCGCAGTCGCGGATCGTGGACAGCCGGTGCGCCACGATCAGGCAGGTGGCTCCGCGACGGCGCAGGTGGTGGTCGATGGTCTGCTCGGTCTGGGCGTCCAACGCGCTGGTCGCCTCGTCGAGGACCAGCAGGCGCGGACGGCGTACCAGCGCGCGGGCGATCTCCAGCCGTTGACGTTGACCGCCGGAGAAGTTGCGGCCGCCCTCGTCGACCCGGGCGCCCAGGCCACCCGGCCGGGACAGCACCACGTCCAGCACCGCGGCGTCGGACAGCGCGGCGACCACGTCCTCGTCCGAGACCGACGAGTCCCAGAGTGTGACGTTCTCCCGGATCGTGCCCTCGAACAGGATCTGCTCCTGGTCGACCATCGCCACGGTGGCCGCCCACAGCCCCGGGTCGATGCTCGCCCGTTCCCGGCCGTCCACGGTGATCCGCCCGGACCACGGCCGGTACAGGCCGGACACCAGCCGCCCGACCGTCGACTTGCCGCTGCCCGAGCGGCCCACCAGCGCCACCCGGGCGCCCGGCGGCAGATCCAGGTCGAACTCGCTCAGCAGCGGTGCCGCGAGCGGGTTGTAGCCGAAGGTCAGGCCCTCGATCCGCAGGTGCCCGTCCAGTGGTTCCGGCGGCTCGGGCCGGGGCGGATCCGGGGCCGGATAGTTCTCCACGTCGCGCAGTCGGCTCAGATCGGCCGACATCTCCTGGACCTGCGCGCCGACCGCGGTGAGCGCGGCGACCGGCCGGTTCATCGCCACCACCAGGGTCTGCATGCCGAGCACGACGCCGATGCTGAGGCTGCCGGCCAGGATCCGTGGGCCGCCCAGCCCGAGCAGGACCGCGGTGTTCAGGGTGGCCAGCAGCGCGGGCACGACCGAGAGGATCGCGGTGGGCCGGCCGAGCCGCTGCTGGTCGTTGGTGACCGCTGCGGCCCGCGAGCTGAACTGCTGGAAACTGTGCTGCTCGGCGCCGCCCGCCTTGACCGTCTCGATCATCTGGATGGTGGTGTGCACGGTGCTGAACAGCTTGCTGCGTTCGGCCTGCAGACTCGCCACCGCCGTGGTGCGCAGCGCCGAAACGTACCGCAGGGCCAGCACGTTCAGGCCGCACAGCAGCACCGACACGGCGCCCAGCAGCGGATCGTAAAGGCAGAGCAGGCCGCCGTACGCGACCACCAGCGTCACGTCGACCAGGGTCAGTGTCAGCCGCCTGGTGACCACGTCGGCCACCACGTCGGTGCTGCGGATCCGGCGGGTCAGGTCGGCCGCCTGCCGCTGGTCGAAGAACGCCGCGGGCAGCCGCATCAGCCGCCGGAACAGTCGGGCCGCCGTGCTCAGCGCCATCGCGGTCTCGGCCCGGACCATCAGGCGTTCCTGGGCCAGTGCCGCGAGCAGCGTGACCACCGCGGCCCCGGCCATCGCGGTGAGCAGCCCGGAAAGCGCCCCACCGCCACCGAGCAGCACCTGGTCGACGAAGATCCGGACCACCGCGGGCATGGTCAGGCCGACCACGGCCATCACCAGGCCGAGCAGGACGGCCTGGGCGGCGACCGCGCGCAGCCCCCGCCAGCGGGCGGCCAGCGCGGCCCAGGCCCGGAACCGGTCGCCGCCGGGTCGGAACCTCTCCGGATCCGGGGTCAGCGTCAGCACGATGCCGGTGTAGCCCTCGTCGAACTCGGCCCAGCCGATCGGGCGCGGGCCGGTCGCCGGGTCGTTCACCCAGACCTTCTTGGCGCCCATCCCCTCCAACACCAGGAAGTGTTGGAACTTCCAGAACAGGATGGCCGGCAGCGGCACCGAGGCGAGCTTGTCGACCTCCATCTGGAAGCCCTTGGCGGTCATCCCGTAGTGCCGGGCGCCCTTGAGCACGGTGGAGGCGTTCGAGCCGTCCCGGCTGACCCCGCAGCGTTCCCGCAGCTCCTCCAGGGGTACGTGTCGGCCGTGGTGGGCCAGCACGATGCCGAGCGAGGCCGCGCCGCACTCGACCGCCTCCATCTGGATCAGCGTCGGTGTGCGCACCCGGCGGCGGCGCGGCGGCTCCGGGGCGGCCCGGTCCAGGTCGATCACGGTGTCGGTCATCGGCCCAGCACCCAGTCCAGCGGCCGATCCTGGCCGACCACGATCCGGCCGTCGACCTCGCTGATCGAGGTGAGCCGAAACGGCGGGGACGCCTTCGACCACTGCAACCCGGTCGGCGACTCCGGGTCGGCGTGCAGCAGCACCACCACCCGGACCACGCTGCCGTCGGCCAGGAACGGCCGCACGTCCCGGCCCGAACCGAGGAACGCCCGCAGCGAGTCCTCGGTCTCCGGGAACGCGCCGACCGTACCGACCTCGCCCTGCAGGGTGCCGAAGACCGTGGTGGAGACCGCGGCCACGTCGACGTGCACGGGCTGGCCGGCGGAGAGCATCGGCGCGCTCGCGGCCGGTACGAACAGCACCGCCTGCAGGGCGTCACCCGGCGCGTCCAGCCGTTCCAGTTCGGCCACCCGGGAACCGCGCTCGACCACCCGGCCCTCGGCGATCAGCAGGTTCACCACGTACGCGTCCCACGGCGCGGGCACCGTGACGATCCCACCGGAGTCACCCTGCACGCTGTAGATCGGGCTGCCCTTGGCGACCGGCTGATTCCGGTCCACCCAGACCTTGACCACCCGACCGGTCTCTGCGGCGTCGAAGTCGGAGACCCCGTGCGGGTGGATCAGCACACCACCGGCGGTGACCTCCCGATCCAGCGTCGCCGTGGTGGTCCAGGCGCCGGTGGCCAACACGGTCACCACCAGCGCGGCGGTGAGCAGCCAGCTCGGCACCGTGGTCAGCCGGGCCACCTGGTCCAGGCTCTCCGGCTGCTCCAGGTGCCGCAGCGCCTGCCTACGGAACCTCATCGGGGCTCCTTGGGGTAGGGCGAGCCGAGCGCGAAGTCGGCCACCGCGGGTTCGGCCAGCGGATCGATCCCGGACAGCTCGGCGAACGCGGCCGAGTCGCCCGAGCCCAGCGCGCACGGCGCCAGCCCCATCGCCGTGGCGACCAGGTACATCAGCTCGGTGAGTACACCCGAGTGCTTGAGGATCATCGGGTAGCCGATCCCCTCGTACTTCCACATCAGCCGGCCGACCCGGGCAGTGATCACCAGCAGCACCTGGGGTGGCCCGGCCATCGCGGCGGCGGCTCGGGCGTACCCGGCCATCCGTTCGGTCAACGGCCCCGGCGGGGCCAGCAGGCGCAGCTGGTGCGCCGTCCCGTCGTAGTGGTACAGCCCCGGCGACAGGCCCGCACAGCTCAGCACCAGCGGATAGATCTCCAGCTCGTAGAGCCCACCGCCACCCGGGTACGGCCGGTGCCCGACCTCGATGCCGTCGTGGGCACCGGCCGGGCGGGTGGCCTGCACCCGATACAGGAACTCGGCCAGCCGATCCACGGTGATCGGATGCGCGTCGTCGTGGGCGCGGATCGACCGCCGGGCCCGGATCACGTCGGTCAGGGCCGGCTCGGTCGCGGCGATCGCGTCCAGGTCCGGTTCCGGCAGGTCGGTGGCCGGGGCGTCGGGGAAGGTACGCCGTAGCGGCTCGGCCGGCAGCCGGTCCCGGAACCGGTAGGTGCCGCCGACCGGAAGCGCGTGCCGCCCGACCCGGGACCTGTGGTGTACCTCCAGCTCCGCCGGTGACCAGAACACCGCGGGTGTGGCCGTACCGCCCGGTTCCGTCACGATCCCGGCGCTGAGCAACTCGTCCAGGACCCGGCCCGCCACCGGCGCCGACACCCCCAGCACGGCGGCCGCCCGGTCCAGGTCACAGCCCTGGGCGGCGGCCACCGCGAGCAGGCCGGCCACCCGTGGGTCGGGACAGCCGACGACCACCGCATGCGCCGGGCTGAGCGCGGACAGCACCTCGCCGTCGGCGTCGATCCGGGCCAGACGCGACATCCGGTATCTGACTCCGGGCCGGTGCCGGGCCGGTGGCGGCAGCACCGACGCGCCGAGCCCCTGCGGGTCGATCTCCAGCAGCGGCCGGTTGCCGGCGGACAGCCGGCGGCGCAGCCAGGCGTGCGTGACCAGCCGTCGGAGCAGCACCTGGGCCCGCAGGATGCTGTTCTCGCCCTCGACCGTGGCCACCAGATGCTGGACGGCGTCGTCGTCGAGCCATTCGTCGGCCAGCCGCAGCAGCATCGCCCGGCGGCCCAGCCCGAGCCGTTCCATGTGCAGTTGGAACCGCCCGTACTGGACGGTGATCGAGTCGCCGGTGCCGTTGGCCAGGGTGGTCCGGTCCCGGAAGCGGTACTCCTCCCGGACCGGAACCCGGCGGACCGAGCCGGTATCCGGTTCGGTGGGCACTGCGGTGGTCGATGACACGGGCCCCTCCGGACGATCAGAAGAAGACACTCAACGGGTTGATCTCGTCTTCGGCGGTGGCCCGCGGCGCCCGTCCGAGGGCGGCCGGCACCGCCCACAGCCGCCCCGGACCGAGCCGCCGCCAGAAGTGCCGCAGCCCCGGCACGACCACCCGGGCCACGGCCAGCTCCAGCTCCGGGCGGGACTGGTCGACCACGATCAGCTCCAGGCCGGCGTTCCGGGCGGCACCGACGGCGGCGGCCACCGCAGCCGAGGTGCCGGTCGCGGCCGGGACCGGATGAGCCGCCGGAGTCGTCGGCGGCTGATCCGGATCGGGCCGCAGCCACGGCTGGTCGGCGGTGGTCACGGTGCCCAGCCAGCGGGCGGTCTCCGGCTCGGCGCCGTGGTAGCCGCCGTTCGCACCGGCCACGGCCGCGGCCAGGGGCAGGAACTGGTTGAGTTCGCTCACCGCCCGGGTCAGCGCGACCGCGGCGCTCGGATGCGCACCGAAGCCGACCAGCACCTGCCCGCCACCGTCGCGTTCGCTGACCGCCGCGTACACCGGGATCCGCAGGTCGGCGGTGAGGTCGAGGACCCAGAGTTCCCGGCCGAGGACGGTGCGGTAGTGCCGCCGCACGGCGGCCGGCCACGGGTCGTCGGAGGCGGCCAGGTCGACTCCGGGCAGCCGGGAGCGGTGGTACCACCAGAGGGCGACGGCATCCCGTTCGACCAGCTCGTAGAAGCCCTGCAGGATCGCCTCGCCGAGCGTGCCGCCCGCCGCGCAGCCGTTGGAGTCGGCCGGGCCGAGCCGGGTCGACTCCGGATGGCCGTACCAGACGTAGGCGGCGGGCAGGTCGCACGGCCGGTCGTGGGTCAGCGACCAGCCGGTGGTCCAGTCGAGTTCGGTGTCGTCGGCGACGGCGGCCGGTACGTGGTGGAACATCCCGGCCCGCGGGTTCGTCAGGTCCCGTTCGGCGTACTGGCGGGCCGAGAAGTGCCGCAGCTCGGACATCGGCACGGCCCGGTCCCGACCCAGGTCCCGGAAGGTGGCCCGATGGGTGGGTCGATCACCCCGCCACACCCCGCAGTACCGCTCGATCGCCTCGCCGATCGCGCTGACCCGGGCCTGCGTCTCGGTGCGGCCCTTGCCGCCGCTGAGCCCGCGCAGGTTGCCGCGCAGCCGTTCCGGGCCGCGGGCCAGCGCGAAGTTGTGCCCGGCGGTGAAACCGAACATCATCCCGCCGCCGCTGTCACCACCCGTCGGTGTCAGCCTGGTCACCACCCCGAGGTACGGGCTGACCTGGTGCTCCAGCAGTCGGAGGGTCTCCGCGGCGGGTCGGGCGCGACTGCCGGTCCCGTCGTCGGCGGCGAGCGGACCGTCGGCCACCGTCACCCGTGGTCCGTCCCCGTCCAGCCGGGCCGGGTCGCCGCAGGCCGGGCACTGCGGCAGCCGGACCAGCGTGTGCGTGCCGGTGCTCAGGTCACGGGTGTCGAGTGAGACCATCCGCCCGGTGACCCGGGGCGAGTCGCCGGCCACTGCCAGCACCGGCAGTTCGGCGGCGAGCAGCCCGGCCAGGGCCGTGGTGGTGGCGGCCAGCGCCGCCCAGGCCGGGCTGGGCCGGTCCCGGTCCCGGCGCTGCTCGACGACGAAGTTGATGACCTCCTCGTTGTCGGTCCAGCGCCGCCGCAGGCACTCCCAGCAGCCGGTCGTGCCGGGCCGGAAGTGCGGGCCGAGCAGCAGTACGTGCCCGTGCGGCCGGACCATCAGCCATGGCCGTCCAGCGGCCAGGAGCGCTTCGTTGAGCGCGCCCAGCCGGGGATCGATCATCGACCCGGCCGCGACGACGATCAGCCCGTCCCGCTCCAGAAGCCGGCCCCGGTCCGGCAGGGAGCCCTCGTTGATTTGTCCCTTTCGTCGCGGGAGCCCGAGTTCGTCGATCGGCAGTACGGTCACCGGTGGGCCGAGGTCGCCGAGCCGGGTGGCGAGGTCGGCGGCGGTCGGGGAGCCGGCGTCGACCAGCAGCACCCGCCCGTCGCGCCGCCACTGTTCGGCCCGGTCCGGGGCCACGGCGCGGGCGTCCCAGGCCGCCGCGGCCGGTCGCGGGGTCGCGCACGGCCCGCCGGCCAGCAGGTCCAGGCCGTCGAGCCGGCGCAGCGCGCGGGCCAGGGCCCCGGCCGAGTGCCGGCCGACCAGTTCACCGACCACCTGACCGAGGGCGCGGGTGCCGTCCAGGAGCGTGGCCAGTTCCACCGCGACCGGGTCGTCGATCAGCACGTTGCGGGTCTCGCCGACCACGACGAGGTGGTCCCGGTACGGCTCGGCGAGACGGATCGGCAGGTAGTCGTGGCGGAAGCGGGGGTTCTGCATCGGTCTCACCTCACAGCCGGTTACCGGCGATTCTTGGTCGGCATCCCGGTCGGCTCCAGCAATGGCACCGATCCCGGCCGTAGTGGCGGGCCGCGAACGGGCTAGTCGGTGGCGACGATCTCGGTGGCGGCGTCGGTCAGGCCGAGCACCGCGGCCGGGCCGCCGTCCGGCGGCATCTTGAGCAGGAACGTCTCGACGCGGGAGACGGTGATCGTGTGTGCCTTCACCGCGGTGGTCCGGCCGGTGGCCAGCAGATCCGGGGCGGGCGGGGCGAGGACCGCGTCGGCGCCGTCCGTCGTGGAGACGATCGTGTCGACCACGTTGAGGGTCAGGAAGCCCACGATGCCGTCGTCGGCCTTCGCCGCGCACGGAGCCCATTCCGAGGCGGTCAGCCTGCGGTCCACCGTCATCGACGCGGCCTCCATCTGCGACGTGTAGATGGACCATCCGGCGGCCAGCTGGTCGTCGAGGACGGCGCTGCGCGCCAGGAGCGTGGTGTCGGCCGGTCCGGCGATGCTGCGGTTGAAGACCTCACCGGTCAGCGCGGTCCGGCGGGCCGCCGCCAGCACCTCGTCGGTCGGGTGCGCGGTCGCCCGCTGGAACGCCCCGGTCGCCGCCACCCGCTCGTCGGAGATCATCACGTGGTGGCTGAGCTGCCATCTGCCGTCGGCCGTCCTGGCGAAGTGGGCGGCGTCGGCGCGGGGCCGGTCCTCGCCGTCCACGGCCATCTCGGCGGAGACCACGAAGCAGGATTCGGACACCGCGAACACCGGCTCCCGGTGTTTGAAACCGGGTAGGACCCGCTTGCTGAGCCGGGCCCGTTTCACCCCGGCCAGGCTGTTCTGCAGGGCCGGTCCGGTCTCCCAGACGGCCAGTCTCTCGCCGTCGCCGCTCTTCGACGCCGCCGAGTCGGCCGCGTCGAACTCGGCCAGCACCGCGGCCGGGTCGAAGCCCGCGGCGCTCGGCCCGACGGCCTCCGGCGGTGCCGCCGCCGGCTCGGTCCCCGGGTCGCCGCACCCGGCGACGGCCAGCAGGAAGACCGTCGGGATCACCATCCGCCCGAGCCCGTCACGCGTCCGGGATGCCATGTCGACCACCTGATCCTCGTCACTACCGCAACCGGCGTCCGCCGCCGTGATCCGAGTATTCGGCGAGGTTCCGGCGCCGGGCCGGGCACGGCACCGAACCGTGTCCGGGCGGGCGGCACCGTGACACCGATCGATGCCGTGCCCGGTCGCCACCGGAGTCCGCGCCGACGATGGGCGAATCCTGCAGGCCCCGTGAGAGCGGAGACAGAAACGATGGACCCGTCAGAACGCACACTCTTCATCACCGCGTACGGCCGACTGGTCGCCGGTGTCTGGTCGGAACCGGAGCAGGAACGCCTGCTCGGCACCGATCCGCACCGGCTGCTCGCCGAGCACGACCTGCTGCTGCCGCCGGAGGTACCGGTCGTGGTGGTGCGCGACGCCCAGCACATGGATCCGGACATCGACGTGCAGGTCCGGGCCTGGGCGGACGCCGCCGCCGGCCGCGGGCCGCTGCTGCTCTACGTGCCCGCCCTGGACGAGCTCGACGAGCAGGAACTGTCCGAGCACGAGCTGGACAGTGTGGTGGCCGGGGTGGACCCGACGGGCGCCTGCTGCTGCCCCTGCTGCTGCACCTGACCGCGATGACATCGATCGGTTCCGTGCTCGGAGCGTCACGGCACCGTCCCGTGCCGTCACCGCCGCTTCCCTTGCCCGGGCCCTCCGGCCGTTCCTAGCGTCGTGGTCACGCCACCGCCGCTTCCCGGCCCGGCATCACGGCCCCACCGGCATCACCGGGCCGTCACCCCATTCGCAGTAGCACCGGAAGGACGTGTGTCATGAGCGCCGAAGAGACCGACTTCACCGAGTTCGACCGGGCCTACCAGGGCCTGCTGGCCAAGGTCTGGAGCGACGACGCCGCGCTGTCGGCGCTGCTCGCCGACCCGAAGCAGTACGCGATCGAGGCCGGCCTGCCGGTCGACCCCGCGGCGACCGTGACGGTCGACCGGAGCCAGCCGGAGGAGCTGCTCACCCGGACCGAGATCCTGCAGGCCTTCCACGGCACCCCCGGGACGCACGTGCTGCGTGTTCCCGAGCACGCCCCGATCGACCTGAGCGAGCTCACCGACGAGGACCTCGAGCTGATCGCGGCCGGCAACAACGTCAACAACAACCTCTACCAGTCCAAGTGACGGCCGGGCCGGCGCGACCCCCGTTCGCGCCGGCCCCGCACTTCCCGGGGAGGACGAACCGTGCCGACGACCGTCAACGATCACCCGACCCGGACCGCGTCGTACCGGGCGGCGACCGCCGAGCAGACCTGGGAACGGATCCGGCCGATGCTGCCGCGGTTCGGGATCACCCGGGTCGCCGACATCACCGGGCTGGACGAGGTCGGGCTGCCGGTGCACGTGGCCTACCGCCCCACCGGGCGGTGCCTGGCCGTGACCGTCGGCACCGGGCTCACCGCGGCCCAGTCCCGGGTGGCCGCGACGATGGAGAGCATCGAGGGCTGGCACGCCGAGAATCCGCGGCGCGCGGTGGCCGTACGAGCGCCGGCCCTTGATCTTGATCTCGGGTTTGACCCTCGCTCCCTGCATCTGGCGCCGCGGTCGCCACTGACCGGCCGGACCGTGCTCGACTGGATCGCCGGTCGTGGCCTGCTGACCGGGCGCACCTACCTGGCCCCCTACGACCTGGTCTATCTCGACTTCACGGTCACCCCCGGGGGCATCCCGAACGACGTCCTCTTCACCCCGACCAGCAGCGGGCTGGCCACCGGGAACACCGCGGCCGAGGCGACCCTGCACGCGCTGCTGGAACTCGTCGAGCGGGACGGGATGACGCCGTACGCGATCTCCGCTCTCGCCGACCGCCGCTACGTGGACCCGGACAGTTGCACCGATCCCTCGACCATGGCCGTGCTCGCCGCGGTCCGTGGCTCCTCCAGTTGGGTCGAGGTGGTCGACCTGACCGGCCCGACCGGGCTGCCCTGCTACGGCGCGTCGATGTGGGACAACTCGATCCCGATGGTCTTCGGCGGCTTCGGATGTCACGTCGACCCGGGTCGGGCGGTCGGCCGGGCGCTGGCCGAGGCGGCCCAGTCCCGGCTGGTCACCGTCGGCGGGGCCCGCGACGACATCGCCGGTGAGGTCTACATGGCCGCCGACCCGTACGCCGAGCCGCCGCCCGCCCTCGACCTGCCCTGCGAGCCGATCCGCCCGCCGGATCCCGCGGTGACCGCCCTCGGCCAGGACCTGGAGGCCCTCGTGCAGCACGTAGCCGCCCGGATCATGGAGTACACCGGCCACGAGCCGTTCGTGGTGGACCTGACCCACGACGAGGTCGGCATCCCGGTGAGCCGGGTGATCGCGCCGGGCCTGCGCCTGGTCGACGACGCCGCGCTCTCCCTGCGCCCCGGAGCCGGCGATGTCTGACCTGGTCTTCCTCGGCCCGAGCCTGCCCGCCGCGGAGGCCGCCGCACTGCTGCCCGGCGCGCGGATCCTGCCGCCGGTCGGGCACGGCGACCTGCTCCGGCTCGCCCCCGGCCCGGACGACCGGGTGCTGATCATCGACGGCTTCTTCATGCACCGGCCGCCGGTCCGGCATCGGGAGATCCTGTTCCTGCTGGAACGCGGCGTCACGGTGGCCGGTGGCAGCAGCATGGGCGCGCTGCGGGCCGCCGAGCTGTGGCCGTACGGCATGCGCGGCTTCGGTGACGTCTTCGAGCTCTACCGGGACGGCACCGTCACCGGTGACCACGAGGTAGCCGTGGTGCACGGGCTCGATGAGGACGAGTACCGGCAGCTGAGCGAGCCGCTGGTGAACATCCGGATCGCGGTCCGCGAGGCGATCACGGCCGGCGCGATCGGCCCGGACGAGGGCGAGCTGCTGCTGAAGACCGCCGCCGACATCCCGTTCCGGCTGCTGACCTGGCGTTCGCTGGCGCTGCGGGCCGGCTCCGCGATGGACGGGCTGGGGTCGTGGCTGCGGGAGCATCCGGTCGACGCGAAGGCCGCCGACGCCCGGCTGCTGCTGCGCGCCGCCGCGGCCGATGACCCCCGGCTGTGCCCGGCCGGACCCGGCGACGAGCCGATCGAACACGTGCACACCACCTACTTGGAGGGCTGGCGCTCCCGCTACGAGCAGACCGGCGGGGTCAGCGAACAGGAGTTGCTGGTCGCGCTGCGCGTGCTGCACCCCGGCTTCGCGGCCGCGCATCGGGCCCGGGTGCTGGCCGACTTCAGCGGTGCCGCGCCGGACGACCCCGCCCTGGAGGAGTCGGCCCTGCGCACGGCCGAGCGTCTCGGCCGCGGTGGGCCGGTCCCGGACGGCTCGTGGCTCACCCCGGACGAGGTGGGCCTGCCCGCCGCCGAGGCCACCCTGCGACTGCTGGTCCGCAGTCTCGGCGCGGCCGAGACCAGGCAGATCTCACCGGCGATGATCCCGCCCGAGCTACACCGGGCCGACGTGCTCGACATCGCCCGGCAGGCGGTCGTCACCGCCAAGGGCATCCAGGCCGGACTCACCCGGCGACAGGGGCGCCCGGCCCGGTTCCGGGCCGGGATCACCGACGCGGTGCTCGCCGCCCAGTGGGGCTGCGAGCCGGCCGGCCTGACCGCGGCCGCCTGGGACCGCGGCTTCCGCGACCTCGACCAGCTCCGTGAACTGGCCGGTTTCCTCATCGGCTACCTGCGCGTGCTCCGGGCGCCGTGGTTCCCCCCGACTCGACCTCGCGAGGTGGTGCACCAGTGACCAGCAGCCCGAACGCCGCGCTCATCTACCCTCCGCTGACCGACCCGACGTCCGGCTACCACTCACTGAACTATCTCGACTCGTACGCCCGCTCGGTGGGTCATCGCCCGGCGACCGTGATCGACGCCAACATCGAGGCGTTCCACCACTCCTACACGCCGTCCGCGCTGGCCTGGCTCGACCAGGCGTTGAGCGCCGCCCGGACCACCACCGACCTGACCGAACGGGCCCACCTGCTGCAGACCGGCACCCCCGATCCGGAGGCGATCCGGGACGCGGTGGCCACCTTCCAGGACCCGGAACGGTTCTTCGACCTGGACGCCTACCACCGTGCGGTGGACGGGGTGTCGGCCTGGATGAGCTGCCTCGGCGGCGCCGGCTTCCCCGGCCAGTTCCAGAACGGCTTCCAACTCAACGCGCCCCGGGAGATCGAGATCGGGTCGCTGCGGGCGCTGACCGACCCGGCCGTGCTGTCCCGGCTGAGCCGGCCGTTCACGCCGTACTACCAGGAGTCGCTGCTGCCCCGACTGCGGGCCGGGAACTTCGACCTGGTCGGGATCAGCATCACCTACCAGTGGCAGCTGCCGTTCGCGCTGTGGCTGGCCCGGCTGATCCGCCAGACCCTGCCGGACGTCTTCCTGATCGCCGGTGGCACCGAGGTCTCCGACTGCTTCAAGAACCTGCGGGACAAGAAACGGCTGTTCGAGCTGTTCGCCGACTTCGACGGGCTGGTGGTGGGGGAGGGCGAGAGCGCGTACACCGAGATCCTCGACGCGCTCGGCGCCGGCACGCTGCCCACCAAGCACCCCAACGTGCGGCTGCACCCGAAGCACGGCGCGGTCCGGGCGCTGCCGATGCTGCACTATGAGAAGCTCGGCGAGCTGCCCACCCCGGACTTCAGCAACCTGCCCTGGGACATGTACCTGAGCCCGACCCGGTTCGTGTACTACTCGCCGACCCGGGGCTGCTACTGGAACAAGTGCACGTTCTGCGACTACGGGCTGAACACCGACGGGCCGACCAGCCCGTGGCGGCAGGACACCGTGGACCGGATGATCCGCGACGTCGAGGAACTGTCGAAGTTCGCGCAGTTCGTCTACTTCTCGGTGGACGTGCTCGCGCCGGCGGCCATCCTGCGGTTCGCCGAGAAGGTCGTCGAGCGGGGCATCGACGTGCGCTGGGGCGCCGAGATCAGGCTCGAGAAGTACTGGTCCGACGAGCGGTGCGAGCTGCTGAAACAGGCCGGGTGCACGGCAATCTCGGTGGGTTTCGAGTCGGGCAACCAGCGGATCCTCGACCTGATCGACAAGGGCACCAGACCGGCGCAGGTACGGCAGACGATGTCCTCGATGCACAAGGCCGGGATCGGCGTACAGATCATGGGCTTCACCGGTTTTCCCACCGAGACCCTGGACGAGGCCCGCGAGTCGGTGAGTTTCCTGCGGGACAACCGGGAACTGTGGACCTTCGGTGGCCTCGGCGAGTTCGTCCTCACCCCGGGCGCCATCGTGGCCAAACAGCCTGATCGGTTCGGGATCAGCGGCATCCGCTCCTTCGAGGGCGCCGACATCGACCGTACGCTGCTCTTCGACGAGCCGATCACGCAGACCGTCCGCGACGAGGTGATGGCCGACAAACTCAGCCTCTACATGGGTGAGTACCCGCGGCCCTGGGTGAGCAGCACCGACACCCCGCACACGTTCTTCTACCACGACCGGTACGGCACCGCGGTCAGTGATCTGCTGGAACGCAGCGTGCGGCGCGGGCCGGACGACGAGGACCGGGAGTTCGTGCTCGACGGCGAACTGCTGCCCGACCAGGACCCGGATGTGCTGCGGCGGCTCGCCGAGATCCAGCGGGCGAACTCCGACGAACCGGGCGACCGGGTGGCCTTCCGGCGGGCCGACGGGCGGGTCATGCTGCTGCCCCGCCGTACCGTCCCGTTCCTGAAGATCTTCACCACGGCGTCGACGATCGCCGATGCCCGTCGCCGGGCCTGGATGTTGCCCGCCGAATCCGCCGACCGGATCTGGGACTTCCTCATCGCGCGCCGGGCGATCCGGCGGGTGCCGGTGACCGGCGACCGTAAACATACGTGCAACGCACCCATGCCCGGACGTGCCGCCGCGTGACAGGGTCTTCCCATCAGCCAAGACACGGCGGGGCCATCGGCCCGGGGGAGGCACCACGATGAACGAGAAGAAGCTCGCACGCGGCCCGAAGAACCGGCTGCGCCTGGCCGTGGTGGTCATGGCCGCCGTCGGATTCGTGGCCGGAGCGGTGGCGATCGGCTCGCCGGCGCAGGCGTGGCCGGGCGGCACCGGCTGCTGTATCGGTCAGCCGAACTGACCCGTCGCGATGCCCGTCGCTGCCGCCTGCCGTCCGACGGCGGCAGTGATGGACATCTACGTCCGGTGAGCAATAAGCTACCGCCTGATGCCGACCTTCTGCGGACGCGCCAGCCTTCTCTCGCAGCTCGGCGACGCCCTGTCCCGCACGCGTGCGGGCGAGGGCGGCAGCCTCTTCCTGCGCGGGGAGAGCGGCTCCGGTCGATCCCGGCTGCTCGCCGAGGTGGGGCGCCTCGCCCGGACCGACATGGTCGTGCTGCGCGGTCGGGCCGGCGGGATCACCCCGACCACCCCGTTCCGGCCGCTCGCCGAGGCGCTGCTGCAGTTCACCCGCACGGCCGGCGCACACACCGCGGACGCGCTCGGGCCGTACCGCCTGGTTCTGGGCCGGCTCATCCCGGAGTGGCGCGATCCGGCCGTCGGCCCCGAGGAGCAGTCGCTGATCGTCCTCGCCGAAGGGGTGCTGCGGCTGCTCGCCCTGGCCGGCCGGGAACGCGGCTGCCTGCTGCTGCTCGAC
Organism: Actinoplanes sichuanensis; assembly: GCF_033097365.1. Lineage (NCBI taxonomy): Bacteria > Bacillati > Actinomycetota > Actinomycetes > Micromonosporales > Micromonosporaceae > Actinoplanes > Actinoplanes sichuanensis. The sequence goes on along the minus strand of NZ_AP028461.1, from coordinate 7,663,827 downwards.
GACCTGCACGACGCCGACGCCGAGACTCTGACCATCGTCGACTACCTGGCCGACAACCTGGCCGATCAGCCGGTCACCATGGTCGCCGCGCTGCTCGACCAGGAGTGCACGGCGCTGGACGTGGTCCGGTCGGCCGCCCAGCGGGGGGTGGCCGACCTGCTCCGGCTGCCCCGCCTCGACCGCGACGAGCTGCGCGAATTCGTCGGCACCCGGCTCGACTGCCCGGCCGCCCGGGTCGGTGACGACCTGTTCGAGCTGGTCTGGCAGCCCAGCGCCGGCAACCCGGCCCTCGCCGGTGAACTGCTGGACGGTCTGGTCGACGCCGGTCACCTGGTCACCGGGCCGGACGGCTGGCAGCTCAACGGCCGCCCGCAGGCGGCGGTTCCCGGATCGCTGTCCCGGCGCCTGGCCCGCCGCCTGGAGGGCAGTCGTCCCGAGTTGCGGCGGCTGCTGCCCGCGGCGGCCGTCTTCGGCGAGCGGTTCCCGCTCGCCGCACTGCCGGCCATGACCGGCCTCAGCGAACCCGACCTGACCTTCCTGCTGCACCACGGCCTGGCCGCCGAGCTGATCAAACCCATGACCGACACCCCCGGGTGGTACGGGTTCCGCCACCCGGTCACCGCCGAGGCCCTGCTCGAGTCCCACCCGGCGGGCCAGACCGCCGACCTGGCCCGGCAGGCCGCCGACACGGTCGAGAAACTGCACCCCGAACTGCCCGGCCCGCTCTGCCAGTTGGCCGCCCGGTTACGCCGGCAGGCCGGTGACCACGACGCCGCCGGCCGCCACCTGATCGAGGCCGCGTCCCGGGCGCTCGCCGACGGCGCCGCCGCCTCCGCCGTCGACCTGCTCGAACAGGCCACCGCCCGGACCGACGACCCGGCCCTGCGCGCCGACGCCGGCGAACGGCTGGTCCAGGCGCTGGTCGAGGCCGGGCGGATCGACCGGGCCCTGCAGATGATGCCGGAACTCGACGGGCTCGGCGGCGGCCTGAGCCGGCAGCGGCTCGCGGTCCTGCACACCCGACTGGCCTGGGCCGCGGTCTTCGCCGCCCGCACCACCGACGGGCTGGCCCAGGTCGCCGAGGCGCGCCGGCAGCTCGGCGCCGACGCCACCCCGGCCGAGACCGCGGCCATCGACGTGGTGGCCGCGCACCTGATCATCGAACTGCCCGGCCCGGAACAGGTCGGCAAGGCCGAGGACCTGGCCCGGCGGGCGGCCGCGATCGCCGAGCGCCACGACCTGCCGGTGGTGGCCTGCCAGGCGTGGCAGCTGCTCGGCATGCTGGTCCGCCAACGCAACACCGACGAGGCGACCGCCTGCCTGGAACACTCCCGGGAGCTGGCGGTACGGCACGGGCTGCGGCTGTGGGAGGTGCACGCGCTGGTCCGGCTCGGCAACGACGACGCGGCCCGCGACGGCAGCCTGCGCCGGCTGCGTCAGGTCCGCCGGGACGCCTGGTCGATCGGCGCGGTGACCGCCGCCCACCAGGCCGAGGCGAGCATCGCGCTTCAGGTGGCACTTCAGGGCGGATACGCCGAGGCCGAGGAGATCGTCGCGCAGACCCTGTCGGCCACCACCCGGCTGGAGATGGTCGAGACCGCCGGGCACCTGCGGCAGACCAGCGCCATCGTCGCCGCCCACCAGGGCCAGCGCCGGGAGATGGAGAACCGGCTGGCCGAGTTGCGCCGCTACCGGGCCGACGCACCCGTCGACGCCAAGGTGTTCGGCCTGGCCCGGGTGTTCTGCTCACTGCTGGAGGAGGACCGCCCACGGGCCACCGCCGAGATGGCCGACGCGCTGCGGGCCGACGGCGGCAACCCGGCACTGTCCCCGATCAACGGGCGGGCCGGGCTGGACCTGCTGCTCAAGGCGGTCGCCGGTGACCTCGGCGACCCGGCCGCCCTGGACGACGACTCGGACGGGGTGCGGCGGCTGCGCTGGAACCGGCAGTTCGCCGAGATGGCCCGGGCCGTGCTGCTCGGCCGGACCGGTGACCCCGGCGGGGCCGCGGCCGCCGCCGAGAACGCCATCCGGGCCGCCGAGCCGTACCCGCTGGCCGGGCATCTCACGCTGCGGCTCGCGTCGGAGGCGGCGCTCACCGACGGCTGGGGCGATCCGGTGAACTGGCTGCGCCGCGCCGAGGAGCACTTCCACGAGGCGGAGCACGCGGTGGTGGCCCGGGCCTGCCGGTCGCTGCTGCGTCAGGCCGGTGTCGCGGTCGGCCAGCGGCGCGACGGGGTGGACAACATCCCGGCGGCGTTGCGGGCCCGGGGTGTGACCGTCCGCGAATACGAGGTCCTCGACCTGATCGCGGCCCGCCTGGGCAATCAGGAGATCGCCAGCCGGTTGCACCTGTCCCCACGAACGGTCGAGAAACACGTGGCCCGCCTGATGGCGAAGACCGAACGCCCGGACCGGGCCGCTTTACGAGACCTGGCCCGCTCCCTCCGCGGGTAGTATCCAGTCTGTCTAGACAGAGGCTGGAGAGGCGTCATGCACTGGCAGGTTCAGGAAGCCAAGCAGCGATTCAGCGAGGTGCTGCGCGCGGCCGAGGCGGGCGAGGCGCAGATCGTCACCAAGCACGGTGAAGAGGTCGCGGTCCTCATCGACATCGCGGAGTACCGGCGGCTTCGCGGCGAGCAGGTCGGCCTGATGGCGTACCTGCGCGCCGATCCCCTCGACGACTTCGACCTCGACGCCGAGATCGACCGGCGGCGGGAGCAGCCCCGCGACATCGACCTGGCCGGCTGACCTTGGCCTTCCTGCTCGACACGAACGTCGTCTCCGAGCTCCGCAAGAAGACCCCGCACTCACGGGTCGCGGAGTGGCACGCCGGCCATCCCCGTGCCGTCGTCTACCTCAGCACCCTGGTGGTCGGTGAGGTACGGCGCGGCATCGACCGGCTCCGCCCGCGAGATCCCGGCCAGGCGGACATTCTGGAGAATTGGCTGACCGGCCTGACCGTCGCCCACCGTGACCGGCTGTTGCCGGTGACGGCGCCGATCGCCGAGGAGTGGGGCCGGATGAGTGCCATGACCCCGGCCCCGCCGATCATCGACGGGCTGATGGCCGCCACGGCACGCGTCCACGGACTGACGCTGGTCACCCGCAACATCGCCGATGTCGCCCACACGGGTGTCCCGCTGATCAACCCGTTCGACTGACCGGGATCACCAGCCGCGGGCTCGCCACTCCGGGAGGGCCGGGCGTTCGGCGCCGAGTGTCGAGTCCTTGCCGTGGCCCGGGTAGAACCAGGTGCCGTCGCCGAAGCGACCGAACAGCTTCGCCTCGACGTCGTTGATCAGGGACTCGAAGTTCTCCTTGACGCCACGCGTGTTGCCGACCCCGCCGGGGAACAGGCTGTCGCCGGTGAACAGGTGCTCGCCCCGGTAGGACAGCACGATCGATCCGGGTGTGTGCCCCACGATGTGGATCACGTCGAGCACGTGTCCGCCGACCTCGACCGTGTCCCCGTCGCGGAGGGTGCCGGTCACCACCGGGATCTCGCCGGCGTCGTCGGTGTGCGCCAGCGACGACGCCCCGGTGACCTTCACCACCTCGGCCAGCGCCTGCCAGTGGTCGCCGTGCCGGTGGGTGGTCACCACCGTGCGCAGCCCGGCCGGGCCGATCAGGTCGAGCAGGGTGCCGGCGTCGTTGGCGGCGTCGACGAGAAGCTGCTCGCCACCGGCGCTGAGCAGGTAGGCGTTGTTGTCCATCGGGCCGACCGACACCTTCGTCAAGGTCAGGCCGCCGCCCAGGTCACGAACCGCCGGCTCGCCGCCACGGACGACGTCACCTGTGTAGTCAGTGCTCACCCGCCGACCCTATCCGGGCCCGGCGGAAATCGCTTTCGCCCGCGGTGACCACGGTCGTACCGTCGGTGCCAGACGCGACGATCAACCCGCGGAGGAGGTGAGGACCGTGCCGTTCACTGCTTGCCGCGTCCCTTCACCCGGGGGCTCCGCCCTCTCGAGACCGTAAAGGGTTCCCATGTCGTACCACCTGTCCCAGCTCGGCTGGGACGAACACTTCGCATCCCGATACCGCCGATTCGACCGGGCCGACGCGACGCCGGGGCGGGTGCTGCGCACCGACCGGGGCGTCTGCACCGTGCTCACCACCGACGGCGTGACCCGGGCCACCCTGGGTGGTTCGGTCCTGATCGACATCGCCCGTGATCCCGCTCTGACCCCCTGTTCCGGTGACTGGGTGGTGTTGCGGCACTGGCCGGACAGACGTACCACCCTCGAACTGGTCCTGCCCCGGCGGACCACACTGATCCGTCGCACCGCCGACAAGGACGCGTCGGGCCAGGTCCTGGCGGCCAACATGAACACGGTCGCCGTCGTCGAGCCGATTCATCCGGAGCCGGACGACGCCCGGGTCGAGCGCCTGCTCGCCCTGGCCTGGGAGTCCGGCGCCGACCCGCTGCTCGTCCTCACCAAGACCGACACCAGTCGGGACCCGTCCGCGATCGCCCGGCAGGTGGCCGAGCTCGCCCCCGGGGTGCCGGTGCTGCCGGTCAGCGTCCAGCACGGCACCGGCCTCGCCGAGCTGCGCGAACACATCGGTCCCGGCCGCACGCTGGCCCTGCTGGGCCGCTCCGGCGCCGGCAAGTCGACCCTGGCCAACGCGCTGGCCGGGGCCACGGTCATGCCGGTACAGGCGATCCGGGACGCCGACGGTAAGGGCCGGCACACCACGGCGTACCGAAATCTGGTGGTCCTGCCGGACGGTGGCGCGGTGATCGACACGCCGGGCATCCGGGGGGTCGGTCTGCTGGACACCGAAGGTGGCCTGGAACGGGCCTTCGCCGACGTGCTCGACCTGGCCGGGCACTGCCGTTTCGACGACTGCCGGCACGAGACCGAACCGGGTTGCGCGGTCCAGGCCGCCCTGGCCGACGGTTCGCTGCCGCCGCGCCGCCTGGCCAGTTGGCGCAAACTCCGCCGCGAGGTCGAGGTGGAGAGCGGCAGGCGATCCGCGAGGCTGGCCCGCTCTCGCCGGATCCCCGCGCCGCCGAGTTCCCGTCTTCTATAAATCCTGATCTGGTACGGCTACGCGCGCCGTGGTCGGCCGGGACGCGGGTGGCTGCCCGCTCCCGGCGGCCAGGCGGCCGCCGGGCGGTTGCGTGGTCACCGGCCCCACCGGCGGCCCCACCCGGCTTCCCGTCCCCCCGTCATCTCGGCGGCGATGTGAGTGGCGTGCGTCGTTCTGGCAGAATGCGGCCGGTGCGTGCGGCGGATGAGATGACCGATAAGCAGGCGACCGAGGTCGCGGAGGACGTCGAGGAGACGACTCCGCAGACACCCAGGAAGCGTTGGCTGTGGGCCGAGACCGGCCTCTTGCTGGGGTTCCTCGCGCTCGGCGTGCTCGTGATGATCAAGCTGTGGATGGATCCGAACGGTCGAGTGCTCCAGGGCAACGACTCCGACCACGGCATCTTCCTGTTCATGCTGGCGCACGCCGAGCGGGTGGTCTTCGACGGCGGGTCGCTGTTCTTCGAGGACCGGTTCAACGTCCCGTACGGCGTGAACATGATGGCGAACACGTCCATCCTCGCGTTGGCGCTGCCGCTGGCGCCGATCACGCACTTCTTCGGCGGCGGCGTGACGGTCGTGCTGCTGATGACGCTCGGCCTGGCCGGCACCGCCGCGGCCTGGTATTGGGTGTTGTCCCGCCCGCTGGGTCGCAGCCGGGGCGCCGCCGCGATCGGTGCCGCGTTCGCCGGTCTCGGGCCGGCCATGGTGTCGCACGCGAACGGCCATGTGAACTTCGTCAACAACTACCTGCTGCCGTTCATCGTGTGGCAGGTGCTGCGGCTGCGTGAGCCCGGTCGGGCCTGGCGCAGCGGGGTCATCCTCGGCCTGCTGATCGTGGTGCAGATCTTCATCAACGAGGAGGCGCTGCTCTTCGTGGCGCTGACGCTCGGCATCTTCGCGGTCAGCTACGCGTTCATGGAGCGGGCCGAGGCGAAGCGGGTGTGGAAGCGGTTCGTCGGCGGGCTCGGGGTGGCCGCGCTCACCTCGGGTGTGCTGGTCGCGTACCCGCTGTGGCGCCAGTTCTTCGGCAAGGGCACCTACCACGGGCAGCCGTTCGACCCGTCCAAGTACGTCATGGACCTGGTGTCGCCCGGCGCCTTCGCGCGGAACTCGCTGTTCGGCATCGGCGCGATCACCCGCCGGTTGAGCGTGAGCGCGACCGAGGACAACACCTTCTGGGGCCCGTTCGGCCTCGTGATGATCATCGTGTCGATCGTGATCCTGTGGCGTAACTCGGCGATGCGGGCCACCGCGATCGCCGGGATGGTGCTGCTGGTCATGTCGTTCGGCCCCAAGCTGCAGGTGGCCGGGTTCCGGACCGACGTACCGCTGCCGTTCGCTCTGATCAAGCACCTCCCGGTGATCGACCTGGTGAGCGTCAGCCGGTTCGCGATGGTGCCGTCGATGGTCGCCGGTGTGCTGCTGGCCTTCGCCGTGGACCGGATCAAGGAGTACCCGGAGCGTCGCCGCCGACTGTTCAAGGTCGGCATGGTGCTGGCCCTGGTGCCGTTGATCCCGCGGCCGCTGCCGGTGTTCGAGGGCACGCCGATGCCGGAGTTCATCACCGCCGGCCTCTACAAGCAGTATGTGCCGGAGGGCCGCACCCTGATCACCGTCCCGATGCCGGAGGTCACCACCGGCCGGACCGGGCAGCGCTGGGCCACCCTCAACAACCTGGACTACGCCACGCCGCGTGGGTACTTCATGGGCCCGGCCGAGCCGCCGCACGACAACACCGGTTCGTGGTCGGCGCCGTCGCGCTACACCTCCTGGATGTTCAAGAACGTCGGCCGTACCGGCGAGGTTCCGGAGATCACACCGTGGCGCCGGGAGCAGGTCGAAGCGGACATGAAGTACTGGCGGGCCGCGGTTCTGCTGCTGGTGCCGGACGAGAAGCACACCCCGGCGCTGCGAACACTGCTGGTCGAGCTGTACGGCCAGCCGGAGCTGGTGGGCGGCGCCGAGATCTGGAGAGTTAACTCGTAGGAGTGAGCGGGCCGGTGCGGGAAATTGTCATACCCCGTAGCTAGAGTGTCTGCTCGACTCATACACCTGTACGGGTGTGATCCTGAAAGCGGAAAGGCTGGCCGTGGCCGACCGACTGACAATCCGTGGCGCTCGCGAGCACAACCTGCGTGACGTCAACCTCGACCTGCCCCGCGACGCCATGATCGTCTTCACCGGGCTCTCCGGTTCGGGCAAGTCCAGCCTCGCCTTCGACACGATCTTCGCCGAGGGGCAGCGGCGCTACGTGGAGTCGCTCTCCTCGTATGCGCGGCAGTTCCTCGGCCAGATGGACAAGCCCGACGTCGACTTCATCGAGGGCCTGTCCCCGGCGGTGTCGATCGACCAGAAATCGACGAACCGCAACCCGCGCTCCACCGTCGGCACGATCACCGAGGTGTACGACTACCTGCGTCTCCTCTTCGCCCGGACCGGCATCCCGCACTGCCCGGTCTGCAAGGAGCGGATCAGCAAGCAGACCCCGCAGCAGATCGTCGACCGGGTGCTCGCCATGGAGGAGGGCACCCGGTTCATGGTGCTCGCCCCGGTGATCCGCGGCCGCAAGGGGGAGTATGTCGACCTCTTCGCCGAGCTGCAGGCCAAGGGCTACGCGCGGGCCCGGGTCAACGGCGTGGTGCACCCGCTGACCGAGCCGCCGAAGCTGAAGAAGCAGGAGAAGCACACCATCGAGGTGGTGATCGACCGGCTCAGCGTGAAGGCGTCCAGCAAGCAGCGCCTCACCGACTCGGTCGAGGCCGCGCTCGGACTGGCCGGCGGCATCGTCCTGCTCGACTTCGTCGACCTGCCGGAGGGCGACCCGGAGCGGGAGCGCCGCTTCTCCGAGCACCTGGCCTGCCCCAACGACCATCCCCTGGCGATCGAGGACCTGGAGCCCCGGGTCTTCTCCTTCAACGCGCCGTACGGTGCGTGTCCCGAGTGCTCCGGCCTCGGCACGAAGAAGGAGGTCGACCCGGAGCTGCTCATCCCCGACGAGGAGAAGAGCCTGCGGGAGGGCGCGATCCAGCCGTGGGCCGGCGGCACCACCCAGGAGTATTTCCTGCGTCTGCTCGAGGCCCTTGCCGGTGCCGAGGGCTTCACCCTGGACCAGCCCTGGCGGGCGCTGCCGACCCGGGCCCAGAAACTGATCATGTATGGCGCCGAGGACCAGGTCCACGTGCGGTACCGGAACAAGTACGGGCGGGAGCGCTCCTACTACACCGGTTTCGAGGGCGTGGTGCAGTGGATCGAGCGGCGGCACAACGACACCGAGAGCGACTGGTCGCGCGAGAAGTACGAGGGGTACATGCGCGACGTGCCCTGCTCGGTCTGCGGCGGCGCCCGGCTCAAGCCCGAGGTGCTGGCCGTGACGGTGGCCGGCCGGAGCATCGCCGAGGTCTGCAACCTGTCCGTCGGTGAGTGCGCCGAGTTGCTGTCCGGCATCGAGCTCGACGACCGGCAGAAGATGATCGCCGAGCGGGTGCTCAAGGAGATCAACGCCCGGCTGCGGTTCCTGGTCGACGTCGGCCTGGACTACCTGTCGCTGGACCGGGGCGCCGGCACCCTCTCCGGCGGTGAGGCGCAGCGCATCCGGCTCGCCACCCAGATCGGCTCCGGCCTGGTCGGCGTGCTGTATGTGCTGGACGAGCCGTCGATCGGCCTGCACCAGCGGGACAACCATCGGCTGATCGAGACCCTGGTGCGGCTGCGCAACCTGGGCAACACGTTGATCGTGGTGGAACACGACGAGGACACCATCCGTACCGCCGACTGGATCGTCGACATCGGCCCCGGCGCCGGTGAGCACGGTGGCCACATCGTGCACAGCGGCACCGTCGAGGGGTTGCTGGCCAACGAGCAGTCGCCGACCGGGGCGTACCTGTCCGGCCGGAAGTCGATCCCGGTGCCGGCCACCCGCCGCCCGCAGACCGCCGGCCGTGAGGTCGTGGTGCACGGGGCGCGTGAGCACAACCTGCGCAACCTGACCGTGCCGTTCCCGCTGGGCCAGTTCATCGCGGTCACCGGGGTCAGCGGCTCGGGTAAGTCGACGCTGGTCAACGACATCCTGCACACCGTGATGGCCAACCAGATCAACGGCGCCCGGCAGGTGCCCGGCCGGCACACCCGGGTGACCGGGCTGGAACACGTGGACAAGGTCGTCGGGGTGGACCAGTCGCCGATCGGGCGGACCCCACGGTCGAACCCGGCCACCTACACGGGTGTCTTCGATCACATCCGCAAGCTGTTCGCCGAGACGACCGAGGCCAAGGTCCGGGGGTATGGTCCGGGCCGATTCTCGTTCAACGTCAAGGGCGGTCGCTGCGAGAACTGCTCGGGCGACGGCACCATCAAGATCGAGATGAACTTCCTGCCGGACGTCTACGTCCCGTGCGAGGTGTGCAAGGGGGCCCGGTACAACCGGGAGACCCTGGAGGTGCACTACAAGGGCAAGACCATCTCGGAGATCCTGAACATGCCGATCGAGGAGGCCGCCGAGTTCTTCTCGGCCCTGCCGTCGATCCACCGGCACCTGCGCACCCTGGTCGAGGTCGGCCTCGGCTACGTGCGGCTGGGCCAGCCCGCGACGACCCTGTCCGGTGGTGAGGCGCAGCGCGTCAAGCTCGCTTCCGAGCTGCAGAAACGCTCCACCGGGCGGACCGTCTACGTGCTCGACGAGCCGACCACCGGCCTGCACTTCGAAGACATCCGCAAGCTCCTGCTGGTGCTGAACGGCCTGGTCGACAAGGGCAACACGGTGATCACCATCGAGCACAACCTCGACGTGATCAAGTCGGCCGACTGGCTGATCGACATGGGCCCGGAGGGCGGCAGCAAGGGCGGCCTGGTGCTGGCGGCCGGCCGGCCCGAGGAGTTGGCCGAGGTGCCGGAGAGTCACACCGGCCAGTTCCTGCGGCACATGCTGGGCCTGTCCGGCGAGGGCGGTGGGTCGAAGGACGCGGTCGCCCGGGCCGCGAAGGCCAACGGGACCCGGGTCACCAGGTCGCGGGCCAAGACCGCGGTCTGATTTAGAAGATTCTTAGACGACTCTCAGCAACGGCACCCGGTTGGTCTCTTAAGGTCAGCCGGGTGTCCCGCTGTTCGGCGTACCCCGGCAAATGGGTCGGCCGAAGGCGGAGGAAGCGGGAGAAACCTCGCTCGACACGTTTGAACTGATCGTGGGCCCTGATCCGTATTCCGGGGCGACTCCGCGTGACATTGGCGGCAGAAGACAGGTAGTGGAGGGCGACAAAGATGACTGACGTGCAGCCGAGGACCGACGCCGAGATCCAGCAGGACCGCACGGGCTCCACCTCGACACGACGCGTCGTCCTGATGGGCGCCGGCGGTATCGGCGTGGCCGCGGCGCTGGCCGCCTGCGGCACGGACTCCAGCGGCACCAACCCCAACGGCACCGACTTCAACAAGAACCCGGTCCCGGCCGGCAGCAAGGGCACCGAGGGCGGGAGCACCGGCGGCGGCGACGCCGCGGCCGGCGGCACGGTCCTGGTCGCCGCGTCCAAGGTGGAGGTGGGCGGCGGCGTGATCCTCGACGATCTGGTCGTCACCCAGCCCGAGGAGGGCACCTTCAAGGCGTTCAGCAAGATCTGCACGCACCAGGGCTGCCCGGTCAGCAAGATCGAGGGCGGCCAGATCAAGTGCCTGTGCCACGCCAGTGACTTCGACATCGCGACCGGCGCGGTGACCAAGGGCCCGGCCAAGGCCGCGCTCGCCGAGACCGCTGTGACGCTGGACGGCGACAACATCGTCACCGCCTGATCGGACCGCAGGCCCGGGCCGTGGCGGCGGCACCGGGCCTGCGGCCGGGCAATTCTGTCAGTCCCACGCACTAGTGTTGGGGTTGTGCCAGACCCGTCCACCTATCGTCCGGCTCCCGGTACCATCCCCGATGCCCCGGGCGTCTACCGCTTCCGTGACCCGGCCGGCCGGGTGATCTATGTCGGCAAGGCGAAAAGCCTGCGTAACCGGCTGAATTCCTACTTCGCCGACGTCTGGTCGCTGCACGCGCGCACCCAGCAGATGGTCACCACCGCCGGCAGTGTGGACTGGGTCACAGTCGGCACCGAGGTCGAGGCGCTGCAGCTGGAGTTCTCCTGGATCAAGGAGTTCGACCCCCGCTTCAACGTGAAATATCGCGACGACAAGTCGTATCCGTTTCTCGCCGTCACTCTCGACGAGGAGTTCCCGCGGCTCCAGGTGATGCGCGGCGCCAAGCGCAAGGGCGTCCGCTACTTCGGTCCCTACTCGCATGCCTGGGCCATCCGCGAGACCCTCGACCTGCTGCTGCGGGTGTTCCCAGCGCGGACCTGCTCGGCCGGCGTCTTCAAACGGGCCCACCAGATCGGCCGGCCCTGCCTGCTCGGTGACATCGGCAAGTGCTCGGCCCCGTGTGTCGGCCGGGTCAGCCAGGCCGAGCACCGCGAGATCGTCGACGACTTCTGCGACTTCATGGCCGGCCGCACCGACCAGTTCCTCAAGCGGGTCGAGCGGGAGATGCTGCAGGCCTCCGAGGAGTTGGAGTTCGAGCTCGCCGCCCGGCTCCGTGACGACCTGGTGGCCCTGCGCCGCGCCCTGGAGAAACAGACGGTCGTGCTCGGCGACGGCACCGACGCCGACATCGTGGCCTTCGCCGAGGACCCGCTCGAGGCGGCCGTCCAGGTGTTCCACGTGCGCGGCGGCCGGGTCCGCGGCCAGCGCGGCTGGGTGGTGGAGAAGGTGGAGGAGCTGACCACCGGCGACCTGGTCCACCACTTCTGCAGCCAGATGTATGGCGATGAGAAGGGCGAGGGCGACGTCCCCAAGGAGCTCCTGGTCCCCGACCTGCCGGAGGACGCCGACGCGCTGGCCGACTGGCTCAGCCAGCACCGGGGCAGCCGGGTCGCCCTGCGGGTGCCCCAGCGCGGCGACAAGAAATCGCTGATGGAGACGGTCGCGCGCAACGCCGCCGAGGTGCTCCAGCGGCACAAGCTGCGTCGGGCCGGTGACCTGACCACCCGCAGCAAGGCCCTCGAGGAGATCGCCGAGTCGCTCGGCATGGAGGGTGTGCCGCTGCGCATCGAGTGTTTCGACGTCTCGCAGATCCAGGGCACCGACGTGGTCGCCTCGATGGTGGTCTTCGAGGACGGGCTGGAGCGTAAGAGTGAGTACCGTCGCTTCATCGTCCGCGGCAACCCGGACGGCAGCGGCATGGACGATCTGTCCGCGATGAGCGAGGTGATGCGCCGGCGGTTCGCCCGCTACAAGGCGTCGGTCCAGCCCGAGGCGTCGGTCCAGCCCGAGGCGTCGGCTCGGCCCGAGACTCCGGCCGCCGAGGGGGAGCTGCCGGGCATCGATCCGCTGACCGGCAAGGCGCGCCGATTCGCGTACCCTCCGCAGCTGATCGTCGTCGACGGTGGCCAGCCGCAGGTCAACGCGGTCGCCGCGGTCCTGGCCGAGATGGGTGTCACCGACGTGGCGTTGTGTGGGCTGGCCAAGCGGCTGGAGGAGGTGTGGCTGCCCGCCGACGACTTCCCGGTCATCCTTCCGCGTACCTCGGAGGCGCTCTACCTGCTGCAGCGGGTGCGCGACGAGGCACACCGGTTCGCCATCACGTTCCACCGGCAGCGCCGTTCCAAGCGGATGACCGAGTCCGCGCTGGACGAGGTGGCCGGTCTGGGCGAGGTGCGCCGCAAGGCTCTGCTGCGTCACTTCGGGTCGCTGAAGCGGCTCGCCGACGCCACTCCGGAGGAGATCGCCGAGGTTCCCGGCATCGGTCTGAAGACGGCGGAATCGGTGCTGGCCGCGCTGCGTTCACCCGAGACGGGGAAGACCGCGGGGCGGTGAGCCGTGTCGGCCTACCATGTTGTGTCCGCCGAATCAGCGCGGGCGTGATGACGCAGGAGGCGTGGTGACCGAAGCGATGCCGGATCTCGGGCCCGACGAGGTGGTGGAGCCCGACGAGGCGGGGACCGACCTGGTGGTGGTGACCGGTCTGTCCGGCGGTGGCCGCAGCACGGTGGCGCGTGCGCTGGAGAATGTCGGCTTCTACGTGGTCGACAACCTGCCGCAGGCCCTGATGCTGGAGATGGCGGAACTGGCCTTCGCCGCCGGGGGTGCCGCACGGCGTACCGCCATGGTGCTCGACGTGCGCAGCCGGGCCTTCTCCACCGACCTGGCCGGTGCGGTGCGCGCTCTGAAGGAGCGCGGGTTCTCGCCGCGCGTGGTGTTCGTGGACGCCGACGACGAGGTGCTGATCAGGCGTTTCGAGTCGGTGCGGCGCTCGCACCCGCTCCAGGGTGACGGCCGGCTGGCCGACGGCATCGCCGCCGAGCGCAAGCTGCTGGCCGAGGCCCGCGAGCAGTCCGACGTGATCATCGACACCAGTCACCTGAATGTGAATCAGCTGCGCCGCCGGGTCGAGGAGCTGTTCGGCGGGGAGGACTCGCGTCGGCTGCGGATCACCGTGCTCTCCTTCGGTTTCAAGTACGGCCTGCCGCCGGACGCCGACTACGTGTTGGACGCCCGCTTCCTGCCCAACCCGTTCTGGGTGCCGGAGCTGCGTGAGCACACCGGCCTGGAGGAGGGGGTGAGCAGCTACGTCCTGGGTCAGGAGGGCGCGACCGACTTCGTCGCCACCTACGCCGGCCTGATCGCCGCCACCGCCCCCGGTTTCGAGCGGGAGGGCAAGCGCTACCTGACGGTGGCGATCGGCTGCACCGGGGGCAAGCACCGCAGTGTCGCGATCGCCGAGGAGCTCACCTCCCGGCTGTCCGACATGCGCCTGTCCGCTCACACCTCGCACCGCGACCTGGGGCGCGAGTGACGGCGATCCGGGTGGTCGCCTTCGGCGGCGGACACGGGCTGGGCGCGTCCCTGCGGGCCCTGCGGCACAGCGCGCGCGACCTCGACCTGGAGATCACCGCGATCGTCACGGTCGGTGACGACGGCGGGTCCAGCGGTCGGCTGCGGGTCGAGCGGGACGCGCTGCTACCCCCGGGCGACCTGCGGCAGGCGCTGGCCGCGCTGGCCGACGACCATCCCACCCACCGGCTCACCGCGAGCCTCATGCAGCACCGGTTCGCCGCGATGTCGATGGCGATCCCGGAGCACGCCGCCGTGGGCCGCGGGCCGCGGATCGAGCGGCGCGCCGACCGCAGCCAGGACACTCTGGCCGGGCACGCGGTCGGCAATCTGCTGCTGCTCGGCCTGATCGAGATGCTCGGCGACCCGGTGGCCGCCCTGGACCACGCGGCCGAGATGGTCGGCGCGCGGGGCCGGGTGCTGCCGATGGCCCGGCACGCGGTCGGGATAGAGGCCGACGTGGTGGCCGCCGACGGCAGCCGGGTGACGCTCTCCGGCCAGCACTCGGTGGCGGTCGCCGACGGGCGGGTGGCCTCGCTGCGGCTGGTCCCGGCCGACCCGCCGGCCTGCCCGGAGGCGATCGAGGCGGTCCGGTCCGCCGACTGGCTGATCTTCGGGCCGGGTAGTTGGTACACGAGTGTGCTGCCGCACCTGCTGGTCCCGGAGTTGGCCGCGGCGATCGTGGCGAGCCCGGCCCGCCGGCTGGTCACCCTCAATCTGAGCCCCGACCGGGAGACGGCCGGGCTGTCCACCGCCGATCATCTGGCGGCCCTGCACTGGTACCTTCCACAGCTCCGGGTCGACACGGTGCTGGCCGACGCGAAGTGGGTCGGCGAGCCGGAACCGGTCCGGGCGGCGGCTCGCGATCTGGGCGCGGAACTGGTTCTGGTGCCCGTGGCCGTTGCGGACGGAAGCCCACGGCATGATCCTGAGTCATTGGGCGCCGCCCTGGTGCCAGTATTGGGCGCCACTCGTTGATTACTGACGTAGAGCGGCACACACCGACGACGGTCTCCACCGTCGTGAATAAGGCTCAGTTGTTCAAGATCCGGCGCATGAGGTGACAACACGATGGCGATGACGGCAGCGGTCAAGGACGAGCTGAGCCGGGTCGACGTGCCCAAGCCCTGTTGCCGCCGGGCGGAGATGGCGGCGTTGCTGCGTTTCGCCGGTGGGCTGCACATCGTCTCCGGTCGGGTGGTCGTCGAGGCGGAGCTGGACACCGGAGCGGTGGCCCGGCGGCTGCGGCGGGAGATCGCCGACGTCTACGGCTACCCCAGCGAGGTGCACGTCCTGGCTTCGGGCGGGCTGCGCAAGGGCAGTCACTACATCGTCCGGATCGTCAAGGACGGCGAGGTCCTGGCCCGTCAGACCGGGCTGCTCGACGTACGCGGCCGTCCGGTCCGGGGCCTGCCGCAGCACGTGGTGAGCGGCAACGTGTGCTGCTCGGTGGCGGCGTGGCGGGGCGCGTTCATGGCGCACGGCTCGCTGACCGAGCCGGGCCGTTCGAGCGCTCTGGAGATCACCTGCCCGGGTCCGGAGGCGGCGCTGGCGCTGCGCGGCGCTGCGCGGCGCATCGGCATCACCGCCAAGGACCGCGAGGTGCGCGGCGTCGACCGGGTGGTGATCAAGGACGGCGACGCGATCGCCGCGCTGCTCACCCGGGTCGGCGCGCATTCCAGCGTGCTGGCCTGGGAGGAGCGGAGGGTACGCCGTGAGGTGCGCGCCACCGCGAACCGGCTGGCCAACTTCGACGACGCCAACCTGCGGCGCTCGGCCCGTGCGGCGGTCGCGGCCGCGGCCCGGGTCACCCGCGCGCTGGAGATCCTCTCCGAGGACGCGCCGAACCATCTGACTTCGGCCGGCCGCCTGCGCCTGGAGCACCGGCAGGCGTCGCTGGAGGAGTTGGGCGCCCTGGCCGACCCGCCGCTGACCAAGGACGCGATCGCCGGCCGGATCCGGCGGCTGCTGGCCCTGGCCGACAAGCGGGCCCGTGACCTCGGGATCCCGGACACCGAGGCGGCCGTGACGCCGGAGATGATGGCCTGCTGAGGGGTGATCCCGATCACCTCGATCGGGGGACCTTCGGACCTTATCGGGTGCGGCCACCTGGGCCAGGCTGATGACGTCGTCGGTAACGTCGCTGTGATCCGTTTAGGTAACGTTCAGGTCGCGCCCCGCCGCTCCGCGGGTGTTCGGGCTCGGATAGTGTCACGGGTGACGGCGACGGTGCCGGCAGTCCGGTCGAGCCGCCCGTCATCGCGATTCTGGGTGCGGCGGCCGGACGCCTTGTGTCGGCCGTCCCTACGGTCGGCATGCAGACCCCTCCGCCGGTCGCAGAATCCGGCGGACCGAAACGAGGAGACCACCTGTGACCATCCGGGTTGGCATCAACGGCTTCGGCCGTATCGGTCGTAACTTCTTCCGGGCGGTTCTCGCCTCCGGCGCTGACATCGAGATCGTCGGTGTGAACGACCTGACCGACAACGCCACGCTGGCTCACCTGCTGAAGTACGACAGCATCCTGGGCCGTCTGGGCCACGAGGTGAAGGCGTCCGCCGACGAGATCAGCGTCGGTGGCAAGTCGTTCAAGGCGTTCGCCGAGCGCGACCCGAACAACCTGCCCTGGGGCGACCTGGGTGCGGACGTCGTCATCGAGTCGACCGGCTTCTTCACCGACGCCACCAAGGCCAAGGCCCACGTCGACAAGGGCGCCAAGAAGGTCATCATCTCGGCTCCGGCCAAGAACGAGGACATCACGATCGTGATGGGTGTGAACGACGGCCTGTACGACGCCGCCAAGCACACCGTCATCTCGAACGCGTCCTGCACCACCAACTGCCTCGCCCCGATGGCGAAGGTCCTGAACGACACGATCGGGATCGAAAAGGGTCTGATGACCACGATCCACGCGTACACCCAGGACCAGAACCTCCAGGACGGCCCGCACAGCGACCTGCGTCGTGCCCGCGCCGCCGCGCTGAACATCGTGCCCACCTCGACCGGTGCCGCCAAGGCCGTCAGCCTGGTGCTGCCGGAGCTCAAGGGCAAGCTGGACGGCTTCGCGCTCCGGGTGCCGATCCCCACCGGCTCGGCCACCGACCTGACCTTCACCGCCGCCCGTGACACCACGGTCGAGGAGGTCAACGCCGCGATCAAGGCCGCCGCCGAGGGCCCGCTCAAGGGCATCCTGGTCTACACCGAGGACGCGATCGTGTCGGCCGACATCGTCACCGACCCGGCCTCCTGCATCTTCGACGCCGGCCTGACCAAGGTCATCGGCGGCAACCAGGTCAAGGTCGTCGGCTGGTACGACAACGAGTGGGGCTACTCGAACCGCCTCGTCGACCTGGTCAAGCTCGTCGGAGCCTGATCTTCACGATGAGGACTCTCGACGACCTGCTCGGCGAGGGTGTCTCGGGTCGGCGCGTGTTCGTGCGCGCCGACCTGAACGTGCCCTTCGACAAGAGCAACCCGGGTGTCATCAGTGACGACGGCCGCGCCCGCGCGGTCCTGCCGACGCTGATCGCCCTGCGTGACGCGGGCGCCAAGGTGATCGTGGCGTCCCACCTGGGCCGCCCGAAGGGCGCGCCGGACCCCAAGTTCACCCTCGCGCCGGTCGCCACCCGTCTGGGTGAGCTGCTCGGCTCCGCGGTGGTCTTCGCCGCCGACACCGTCGGCGCCGACGCTCAGGCCAAGGTCGAGGCGCTCGCCGACGGCGAGGTGCTCCTGCTGGAGAACCTGCGCTTCAACGCGGGCGAGACCTCGAAGGACGACGCCGAGCGGGGCGCCTTCGCGGACCAGTTGGCCGCGTTCGCCGACTTCTACGTCGACGACGCGTTCGGCGCCGTGCACCGCAAGCACGCTTCGGTGTTCGACGTGCCGGCCCGCCTGCCGCACTTCGCCGGTGGTCTCGTCCTCAAGGAGGTCGAGGTCCTCAAGAAGGTGTCGGAGAGTCCGGAGCAGCCCTACGTCGTCGTGCTCGGCGGCTCGAAGGTCTCCGACAAGCTCGCCGTCATCCAGGCGCTGCTGCCCAAGGTGGACAAGCTGCTCGTCGGTGGTGGCATGTGCTTCACCTTCCTCAAGGCTCAGGGCCACGAGGTCGGTAAGTCGCTGCTCGAGGACGAGATGGTCTCGGTATGCGCCGATCTGCTGGAGCAGGCGCAGGGCCGGATCGTGCTGCCCGTCGACGTCGTCGCGGCCTCGGAGTTCTCCGCGGACGCGCAGCACGACGTGGTCGACGCGTCCGGGATCCCGGCCGACCGGCTGGGTCTCGACATCGGCCCCAAGTCCACGGAGCTCTTCGCGTCGGCGATCGCCGGTGCCAAGACCGTGTTCTGGAACGGTCCGATGGGCGTGTTCGAGCTGGCGCCGTTCGCCGCGGGTACCCGGGGCGTGGCCGAGGCGATCACCAAGATCGACGGCTTCTCGGTCGTCGGTGGCGGTGACTCCGCGGCCGCCGTGCGCACGCTCGGGCTCGACGAGTCCGCGTTCGGTCACATCTCCACCGGTGGGGGCGCGTCCCTGGAGTACCTCGAAGGCAAGACGCTGCCGGGCGTCGCCGCTCTGGAGAAGTGATGGGTGACGTGACCCGCAAGCCGATCATCGCCGGCAACTGGAAGATGAACCTCAACCATTTCGAGGCGATCCTCCTGGTCCGGAAGCTGGCCGCGAGCCTGAACGCCGCGCAGCTGGAGGCCGTCGAGACGGTCGTCCTGCCGCCGTTCACCGATCTGCGCAGCGTCGAGGGCGCGATCAAGGACGACAAGCTCAATATCGGGTACGGGGCGCAGGACGTCTCGAAGTTCGCGTCCGGCGCGTACACCGGTGAGATCTCCGGCGGCATGCTCGCCAAACTGGGCTGCACCTACGTCGTGGTCGGCCACTCCGAGCGCCGTGAGTACCACGGCGAGGACGACGCAACCGTCAACGCGAAGAACAAGGCCGCCTTCGAGGCCGGTCTGGTGCCGATCTTCTGCGTCGGCGAGGGCCTGGAGATCCGCGAGGCCGGCAACCAGGTCGAGCACGTGCTCGCCCAGGTCGACGCCGGTCTTGAGGGGCTCAAGACCGAGCAGCTCAAGCAGATCGTGATCGCCTACGAGCCGGTCTGGGCGATCGGCACCGGCAAGACCGCGACGCCTGAGGACGCTCAGGAGGTCTGCGGCGCGATCCGTGGCCGCCTCGCCGAGAAGTTCGGCGCCGAGGTGGCCGACGTGGTCCGCATCCAGTACGGCGGCTCGGTCAAGGCGAACAACATCGCCCAGATCATGGCCAAGCCGGACGTGGACGGTGCCCTGGTCGGTGGCGCCGCTCTGGACGCCGAGGGCTTCGCCGCCATCGTGCGTTTTCCGGAGCACGTCGGACGCTGATGAACTTTTTTCAACGTGGCGAGGCCGGGCCACCGCGAGAGATCGACAATCTTGCGTCTCCGGCTCGATGCCAGGTTGAAAAAGGTTCACCGTAGTTAGCGCGTGCCCGGTCGTATCATGCGGCCGGGCACCCGCTATTGTGGGACCGCTGCTTGCCCTTCGAGAGGAATGAACCCGACGATGCCGATCGCGTTCGCTTACACGTTGATCGTGTTGCTGATCATCACCAGCATTCTGCTGACCCTGCTGATCCTCCTGCACCGCGGCAAGGGCGGCGGCATGTCGAGCATGTTCGGCGGCGGCGTCACCTCCAGCCTGGCCGGTTCGTCGGTGGCGGAGAAAAACCTCGACCGCTACACCGTTCTGGTGGCCATCATCTGGTTCGCGTGCATTGTCGGGCTGGGCTTCTGGCTGAAGGTTCAGCTGGCTTCCTGACAGCGCGCTGTAGTCGTACAATCTGCCGCGCGGCCGGTTTTTCCGGCCGTGCGGTTTTTTGTTCCTGCTGTCCGGTTCGTGCGCCCCTCACGAGTCCCCCGGAGCCGGACGGCGACCCTCTGAGAGGCCCCTCGAGACAGGAGTGACGTCCGTGTCCAGTGGCAGCGCTATTCGCGGCAGCCGGATCGGGTCCAGCCCGATGCGACCCGACGAGCGCAGCGAACCCGCACCGCGCAGGCAGGTGACCTACTTCTGCGCGGCCGGTCACGACAGCATCATCTGGTTCGCGGCGGAGGCGGCGAACCCCGACACCTGGGACTGTCCGCGGTGCGGGCAGCCGGCCGGTCTCGACCCGTCCAGCCCGCCTGGCCGGGCGCGGACCGAGCCGTACAAGTCGCATCTGGCGTATGTGAAGGAGCGTCGCTCCGACGAGGACGCCGCGGCGATCCTCGTCGAGGCGCTCGCCAAGGTCCGTCAGCGACGCGGCGAATGATCGACGGGCGTGCCGGCTGGACAGGGGCAGCCGGCACGCCCGGCCGGGTCAGATCAGCGGCTCCGTGTCGCGGCCCACGAAGCGGGCGCCCGGGTTCGGCACCGCGATGTCGTGGAAGCCCAGCTTGCGATAGAACGCGTAGGCGCCGGTGTTCTCCACGGCCATGCCGAGGTGCACCCTCGCCACACCGGCGGCGCGCAGTCCGTCCAGGAACGCCGCCATCAGCGCGCGCCCCCGCCCCCGTCCCTGCCACTCCGGCAGCAGGTCGATGTGCAGGTGGGCCGGATAGTCGGCGAACTCGGGCCGGATCATCTTCTCCGGCGAGTTGAACACCGCGGCCAGTTCCCGGTCCTTCGGGTCGTCGGCGGCGAAAGTCGGGGCCTTCGCCGGGATCCACTCCTCGCGGAACCACTTCACGAACGCCTCGGTGTCGGCGGTGCCCAGGATGTAGCCGACGGCCGTGCCGGTCCCGTCGTCGAGCACGTGCGCGTGCTCGGGTTCGCGGGTCACATACGGCACCGCCCAGACATCGCCGAGCATGCGGTCGGTGGTGTGCTTGCCGCGTGCGTCCTGGCCCGCGGCGGCGGTGCGTACGCAGATGTCATAGATCGCGTCGAGGTCGGTGGGCCGGTAGGCGCGAATGGTCGGCTGCATGCTTCGAAGCCTAGATCTGTGGCGCGCGTCACTCCCGAACCGCCAACCTTCTGACCGGCCGCGCGTCTACTCCTGCGACAGCAACCAAACGAGCAGGAGTACCGATGCGAATCTCGACCCGTGGCCTGGCTCTCACCGTCGGCGCCGTGACCGTGCTCGGCATCGCCGGCCTGTCGGCCACCGCGTTCGCCGACGAGGCCACCCCGGCCCCGGTGCCCCCGACCCCGGCGGCGACCAGCCACCAGCCGACCGCCGAGCCGGCCACCCCCGCACCGTCGAAGCCGGCCGCGGTGACCTCGCCGATCGCGGAGACCCCGGCCCCGGTTCCGCCGGTGTCGAAGCCCGCCCAGACCGGCCACAAGCCGACCGCCGAGCCCGCCACCACCCCGGCCGGTAAGCCCGCCGTCACCCCGGGCAAGGGCCCCGCCGCGACCCCGGCGCCCGGTAAGCCGGCCGTCACCCCGGCCACCGGACCGGCCGCGACCAAGGCGCCGAAGCCGGCCGCCACGCCGTCGCGCTCGAACTGACCCGGAAGGTACCGTTCCTTCCCTCCACACCACCCCGGGGCGCCCGTGATCTCTGTTCTGCCGTTCCCTTCGCTGCTCGCCTGGCTGCGCGGAGTCTCCGCCGGTGTGCGAGCGGCCGGTCGGGGCACCCCGGAGTCGCCGCCGGCGATCAACGAGCTCTACCACAGCCGGCGGCTCAGCATGGTGCGGCTGGCGGTGCTGATGGTCGACGACCTGGCCACCGCGGAGGACATCGTGCAGGACGTGTTCACCGCGCTCTACCGGCGGCACGGGCCCGACCTGCGCGGGGTGACGGATCCGAACGCGTACCTGATCACCGGGGTGACCAACGCGGCTCGGTCCGCGCTGCGCCGCCGCCGGACCGCCCGGGCCTATCTTCCTCCGCCGCCGGAGAACGTTCCGGCGGCGGAGGACGAGGCGCTGCTCGGGGTCGGTGACCGGGAGATGTTGCGGGCGCTGCGCGGCCTGACCGCCCGGCAGCGCCAGGTCCTGGTCCTGCGTTACTGGTCGGAGCTCTCCGAGGGGGAGATCGCCGACACACTGCGGGTCTCCCGCGGCACGGTCAAGTCGACGGCGCACCGTGCGCTGTCCATCCTGCGAGCACGAATGGGGGACCGGTGACCGACGATCTGGAACTGCGGCTGCGGAGCGCGCTGGTCGCCCGGGCCGGTCAGATCACGCAGGAGCGGCTGCGGTTCGGGGTGCCGCCGACGGTGGCGGTGCCGCGCAAACGGCTGCGCCTGTGGCGCTGGCTGCCGTTACCGGTCGGGGTGGCGATCGCCGCGGTGGCGCTGACCGTGACGCTGGGGCCGGGCGCACCCGATCCCGCGCCGGTCCAGCCCGCCGATCCGGTCGTCACCGCGCCACCGGTGCCGTCCACCCCGGTCCCGCCGTCCCTCTCGACGACCAGGCCCGCGCCGGAGGCGTCGCTTCCGCCGTCCGCGCCGCTCACTCCGTCCCGGTCGGCGGCGACGAAACCGGTCACCGGCGTGCCCGAGGCCACCCCCGGTGGGAAGACCGCGGACCTGCCGCCGGCGGCGACCCCGGCCGCCGGTCCGTCCTGACGCCGCACCGCACGCCGCGCTCGCGGTAGGTGTGGTGACCGGCGTTTCGAGTCGCAGGTCACCACACCGGTGGTCACCGCTGGGCGGGCAGGTTCGCCGCGGCGGCCTGGTCCAGCAGCCAGAGCGTCTTCTGTACGCCGGTCGCGCTCGCCGCGGGCAGGTCCCCGCCGGACAGCACCGTGCCGATCGGGGCGGCCTTGTCCGGCCCCGCGGCGATCAGCCACACCTCGTCGGCGCTCCGGATCGTCGGCACGGTGAGCGTGACCCGGGTGGGCGGCGGCTTCGGGCTGTCGAAGGTGGCGGCCGTGGTACCGGTCTCGGCCAGCACCGGGTGCCCCGGGAAGAGCGACGCCACGTGCCCGTCCTCACCGACGCCGAGCATCAGCACGTCGAAGCGGGGCACCGACGCACCGGGCCCGGCCGCGGCGGCGAGTTCGGCGGCGTACCGGGCGGCGGCCTTGACCGCGTCCTCGCCGTCCGGGCCGTCGGAGGCCGGCATCGCGTGCACTCGCGCCGGGTCGAGAGGCAGCTTGTCCAGCAGCGCCTCGCGGGCCTGGGTCTCGTTGCGGTCCGGGTCGCCGGACGGCAGGAACCGCTCGTCACCCCACCACAGGTCCACCCGGGACCAGTCGATCGCCGCGGCGGCGGGCAGCTCCCGGACCGAGCGCAGCACCTTCGCGGCGACCCGGCCGCCGGTCAGCACCACACTCGCCGTACCGTGCACCGCCTGCGCGTCGATGATTTTGACGGCGAGCCGTGCCGCCACCGTGGACGCCAGGATGTCGGCGTCCGGAACCACCACGACCACGGTCTCACTCAATGGGGTCTCTCCCTCAATGTGCGAGGCCGCCCGCCGCAGTGCGACGGACGGCCCCGATGTGTAGGTGTCAGGCAGCGGAACTGGCGATCGCGGCCAGAGCCGGATCCTTCCAGACGTGCACCCGCGCCGGGTTGCGGTGGTCCAGACCGGACAGACCGGCCATGGCGCCGAGCGCGTCCGCGTAGATCTGGTCGGCGTCGAGCCGGCGCAGCTCCTCGGCCAGCTCGTCCCCGACCGGCCGCTTCGGCAGCGGCATGTAACGGTCCTCCTGGCCGGTCCGGCTGAACAGCGCCGTGCCCTCCTCGCGGGTGACCCGGACGCAGTCGCCGTTCTCGCACTGCAGCTCCACCGAGTGCAGGCGCGGTGCCCGGTCGGTGTGCTCCATCGTCGGCTCGATGCCGAGGCGGGACTTGAGCCAGCCCATCATCAGCCAGGCGGTGGGGTCCCGGTCCGGCGCCACGATGCGCGCGCCGACGACCCGGGCCTCGGTGCTGTCGAAAGCGCCGGCCACCAGGGTCCGCCACAGCGTGATCCGGGTCCAGGTGAGGTCGGTGTCACCCGGCGCGTAGTCGACGGCCCGCTGCTTGAGCGCGGCCACCGGGTCGGCTGCCTGCGCGCTGTCGGTGATCCGGCGTTCCGCGACGACGCCCAGGAAGTCGTTGGCGATCATGTTCGGCGGGTCCTCGTGCCACCAGGTGACCACCGGGACGTCCGGGGCGAGCAGCGGCATCACGACCGACTCGGCGTGCAGCGCGAGACGGCCGTACATCCGCATGACGACCGCCTCGGCCGGGCCGAGACGCCCGCCCACGACGATCTCCGCGTCCAGCCGGCTGCGGCCCTCCATGTCGGAGCGGACCACGATCAGCAGCCGGCAGGGGTGCGCCGCGGCGGCGATGGTGGCCGCCGCCTCGGCCTCCCGGACCTTCTTCTCCTCGACCACCGCGATCAGCGTCAGCGCCAGACCGGAGGCCACGCCACCGGCGCTGCGCCGCTCCGCGGCCAGAGCCTTGACGACCTCGTTGCCGGTGGTGTCCCACAGACCGATCATGCCCGCCTCCAGGTACGGCCTTCGCGCGCCAGCATCTCGTCGGAGGCCCGCGGGCCCCACTCGCCGGCCCGGTACGGCTCCGGTTTCTGTCCCGCCCAGGCGGCTTCGAGCGGGTCGATGACCCGCCAGGACTGCTCGATCTCGGCGGCGTCCGGGAACAGCGTCCGGTCGCCGATCAGAACATCCAGGACCAGCCGCTCGTACGCCTCCGGGCTGGACTCGGTGAACGCCTCGCCGTACTGGAAGTCCATCGCGATGTCCCGGACCTCCATCGAGGTGCCGGGCACCTTGGAGCCGAACTTCAGGACCACGCCCTCGTCCGGCTGGACCCGCACGACCAGCTGGTTGTGGCCCAGCATCTCCACGTCGGCCGGGTCGAACGGCAGGTGTGGCGCCCGCTTGAACAGGATCGCGATCTCGGTGACCCGCCGGGGCATCCGCTTGCCGACCCGCACGTAGAACGGGACGCCGGCCCAGCGCCGGTTCTGGATGCCGAGGCGGACCGCGGCGTACGTCTCGGTGGTGGAGGTGGCCGGGATGTTCGGCTCCTCCAGATACCCGACGGCACGTTCGCCGGCCACCCAGCCGGGAAGGTACTGCCCGCGGACGGAGCCGGTGCTGATGTCGGGCGGCAGGCTGATCGCCTTGAGGACCTTGAGCTTCTCCGCCCGTACCTCCTGGGGGTCGAAGCTCGTCGGCTCTTCCATGGCGATCATCGCGAGCAGCTGCAGCAGATGGTTCTGCAGGACGTCGCGGGCCGCGCCGGAGGCGTCGTAGAACGCCGCGCGGGTGCCGATGCCGACGTCCTCGGCCATGGTGATCTGCACACTGTCGACGTACTTCGAGTTCCACACCGGCTCGAACAGGCTGTTCGCGAAGCGCAGCGCCATGATGTTCTGCACGGTCTCTTTGCCGAGGTAGTGGTCGATCCGGAAGACGTCCTCCGGGATGAACACGTCGTCGACGAGCTGGTTGAGCTGCACGGCGCTCTGGAAGTCGTGGCCGAACGGCTTCTCCACCACGACCCGGCGCCAGCCGCCGGTCTTCGACGGGTCGGCCATGCCGGTGCGGTTGAGCTGGTTGAGGACCAGCGGGAACGCGGCCGGCGGGATGGAGAAGTAGAAGGCCGCGTTGCCGGCGATGCCGTTGCGCTCCTTCAACTCGTCCAGCGTGGCCGCGAGCTTGTCGAAGGCGTCGTCGTCGTCGAACGAGCCGGGAATGAAGTGGAATCGCTCGGAGAGGCGCTGCCAGACGTCGTCACGCCAGGGCGTCCGGGCGCCCTTCTTGGCTGCCGCGTAGGCCAGGGACTCGAAGCTGCCGTCGCCCCAGTCGGCGCGGGCGAAGCCCACCACCACGAAACCGGGAGGAAGCAGACCGCGGTTGGCCAGGTCGTACACGGCCGGGATGAGCTTCTTACGGGACAGGTCACCGGTGACCCCGAAGATGACCAGAGCACAGGGCTCCGGGATCCGCGGAAGCCGACGGTCCTGTGCGGTGCGCAGCGGATTACCCACGTTCCCATCCTGCCAGTTCTGGAGGGTGCGGAGCGGCCTGTCCACCGGACAGGCCGCTCCGTCATTCAGCGCTTACGCGGCCTTGAGTGTCTTCGCGACGTTCTCGAGCAGCTCGTTCCAGGCCTGCTCGAACTTCTCCACGCCCTCGTCCTCGAGGACCTTGAACACGTCGGCGAAGTCGATGCCGACCGCCGTGAGGTCGGTGAAGACCTGGTGGGCGTCCGCGAAGTTGCCGGTGACGGTGTCGCCGCGGGTGGTGCCGTGGTCCTCGTACGCGAAGATGACCGACTCCGGCATGGTGTTCACCGTGCCGGGCGCGATCAGCTCCTCGACGTAGATCGTGTCCAGGAACTCCGGGTTCTTCGTGCCGGTGGACGCCCAGAGCGGGCGCTGCGGGTGGGCGCCGGCCGAGGCCAGGGCCTTCCAGCGGTCGGTGCCGAAGACCTCGGTGTACGCCTCGTAGGCGAGCCGGGCGTTGGCGATGGCCGCCTTGCCCTTGAGAGCCTTGGCCTCGTCCGAACCGATCTTGTCGAGGCGCTTGTCCACCTCGCTGTCCACGCGCGAGACGAAGAACGACGCGACCGAGCCGATCTTGGAAAGGTCGTGGCCGTTCACCTTCGCCAGCTCGAGACCGGCCAGGAACGCCTCCATCACGGCCTGGTACCGCTCGACCGAGAAGATCAGCGTGACGTTGACGCTGATGCCCGCCCCCAGCACCTGGGTGATGGCGGGCAGGCCGGCCAGCGTCGCCGGGATCTTGATGTACAGGTTCGGCCGGTCGACGAGCCACCACAGGGTCTTCGCCTCGGCGACGGTGGACTCGGTCTCGTGCGCCTTGCGCGGGTCCACCTCGATCGAGATGCGACCGTCGATGCCGTTGGAGGCGTCGTACGCCGGGCGGAACACGTCGGCGGCCCAGCGGACGTCCTTGGCGGTCATCAGCCGGATCGCCTCCTCCACCGTCACGCCCTGGACGGCCAGGTCACGGACCTGCTCGTCGTAGGCGTCGGCGTCGGACAGCGCCTTCTGGAAGATGCTCGGGTTCGTGGTCACGCCGACCACGTGCTGCTCGGTACGCAGTTTGTCCAGCGAGCCGCTGGTCAGCCGCACCCGGGAGAGGTCGTCGAGCCACACCGCGACGCCCTGGGCGGAGAGCTCAGCCAGTCTGTCGGTCATTTCCCTCAACTCCTGAATGAGTGACGCAGTAGTAGAAGTCAGTTACCGGTCTTGTGGCCGGTGATCTCGCCGACCTTGGCCAGGGACGCGTGGGCCTTCGCGACGACGTTGTCAGCGGTGAACCCGAACTGCTCGAACAGAACCGCGGCCGGGGCGCTGGCGCCGTAGTGCTCGATGCTGACCGCCTCGCCCGCGTCGCCGAGGATCCGGTCCCAGCTCATCCGGATACCCGCTTCCACGGTGACACGCGCCTTCACACCGTGCGGCAGAACCTGCTGCTGGTATGCCACGTCCTGCTGGAAGAACCACTCCTGGCAGGGCATCGACACCACTCGGGTGGGGGTGCCGGCGGCCTCCAGGCGCTCCTGCGCGGTCAGCGCGATCGACACCTCGGAGCCGCTGGCGATCAGGATCACCTGCGGCGTGCCGCCGGTCGCCTCGGAGAGGATGTAGCCGCCCTTGAGGGTGCCCTCGGCCGACGCGTACTTGGAGCGGTCGATCGTCGGCAGGTTCTGCCGGGACAGCGCGAGCGCGGTCGGACGGTCGGTGTGCTCCAGGGCGCCACGCCAGGCGTACGCCGTCTCGTTGGCGTCGGCCGGGCGGACCACGTCGAGGCCGACGATGGCGCGCAGCGCGGTCAGCGTCTCGATCGGCTGGTGCGTCGGGCCGTCCTCGCCGAGACCGATCGAGTCGTGCGTCCACACGAACACGACCGGCAGCTTCATCAGCGCGGAGAGCCGGACCGAGCCACGCATGTAGTCACTGAAGACCAGGAACGTGCCACCGTACGGCCGGGTGCCGCCGTGCACCGCGATGCCGTTGAGGATCGAGCCCATGCCGTGCTCGCGGATGCCGAAGTGCAGCGTGCGGCCGTACTCGTGACCGGGGAACTCCTTGGTCGCGTACTCCGCCGGGATGAAGGACGGCTCGCCCTTCATCGTGGTGTTGTTGGACTCCGCCAGGTCGGCGGAACCGCCCCACAGCTCGGGCAGGACCGGGGCGAGCGCCTCCAGGATCTTGCCGGACGCGGCGCGGGTGGCCAGGCCCTTGGCGTCCGCCGGGAACTCGGGCAGCGCCTTGTGCCAGCCGTCCGGCAGGGAGCGGGTGGCGAGACGGTCGAAGAGCGCCTTGCCCTCGGCGTTGCCGGCCGCCCAGGCGTCGAACTTCTCCTGCCAGGCGGCGCGGGCCTCGCGGCCACGCTCGACGACCTGCTGCGCGTGCTTGACGACCTCGTCGTCGATCGCGAACGGCTCGTCGGCGAAACCGAGCAGCTCCTTGGTGGCGGTGATCTCGGCGGCGCCCAGCGCGGAACCGTGGATCTTGCCGGTGTTCCGCTTCTTCGGCGCCGGGTAGCCGATGATCGTCTTCAGCACGATGAACGACGGCTTGTCGGTCACCGCCTTGGCGGCCTGGATCGCCGCGTACAGCTCCTCGACGTCCTCGACGTACGGGTCCGAGCCGCGCCAGTTCACCGTCTGGACGTGCCAGCCGTACGCCTCGTAGCGCTTGCCGACGTCCTCGTTCTTGGCGATCCGGGTGTCGTCCTCGATGGAGATCTCGTTGTCGTCGTAGATCACGACGAGGTTGCCGAGCTTCTGCACCGAGGCGATGGCCGACGACTCGTGGCTCACGCCCTCCTCGATGTCGCCGTCCGAGGCGATCGAGTAGACGTAGTGGTCGAACGGCGACTCGCCGGCCGGGGCGTCCGGGTCGAACAGGCCGCGCTCACGGCGGGCCGACATGGCCATGCCGATCGCGTTGCCGATGCCCTGGCCCAGCGGGCCGGTGGTGATCTCGACGCCGGGGGTGTGCCCGTACTCCGGGTGGCCCGGGGTCAGCGAGTCCCACTGGCGCAGCGCCTTCAGGTCATCCAGCGACAGGCTGTAACCATTGAGGAACAACTGTACGTAAAGGGTGAGGCTGGAGTGACCACACGAGAGCACGAAGCGGTCGCGTCCCGCCCACTCCGGGTCCGTGGGGTCGTGCCGCATGACACGGTTGAACAGCAGGTAGGCGGCCGGGGCCAGGCTCATGGCGGTACCGGGGTGGCCGTTGCCGGCCTTCTCCACGGCGTCCATGGCCAAGACCCGGGTGGTGTCCACCGCCTTGCGGTCGAGGTCGGACCAGTTGAGAGCGGGATCTGTGGCAGCCACGTCGGTTCTGCTCCTCGGGCAAAATAATGGAACCCTTTTCGGCTTGACCCTATCCAGTCGGGCTAAACGTCTGCGCAGCGAACGCACTAGGCACATACGCTGTGAGCGGACACGCCGGTTCAACGGGTGTGACCGCATGCACCCGTGCCGGGTGCCCCGAGCAGCATCAACGGCTACGCGTAGGCTGTCCGGGTTGGCGGCCGGGTCATCACCCGATTAACGGCCGCGAAATAAAGGCGATGCCGGAAGGTGGCTGTCCGTGAGCATGATCACCGAGCGTCCCGTCCAACGGCGGACGCCCGGCGGTGCCGATCGCCCCGGTCGCGCTGAGCGCGTCGAGGCCCGGCGGAGCTGGGTCGCGGTGTTCCGGGCGTATCTCGCCCTGACCAAACCGCAGATCGTGGAACTGCTCCTGGTCACCACCGTGCCGACCATGATGCTGGCCGCCCAGGGGTGGCCTGACCCGGTCACATTCACGGCCGTGCTGGTCGGTGGCGGTCTGGCGGGCGGCGCCGCGAGCGCGCTCAACTGCTACATCGACCGCGACATCGACGAGCTGATGCGGCGCACCAAACGACGCCCGCTGCCGGCGAACCAGATGACGCCGCGTGCCGTGCTGATCTTCGGCCTCACACTGGCTGTGATCTCCGTCGCCCTGATGGCGCTTCTCACCAACTGGTTGGCCACCGCGCTGACCGCGTTCTCCATCTTCTACTACGACGTCATCTACACCATGTGGCTGAAGCGTCGTACGCCCGCGAACACGTTCTGGGGTGGAGTGTGTGGCGCCGCTCCGGTGGTGATCGGCTGGGCCGCCGTCACGAACACCATCCCGCCGATGGCATGGGCGCTTTTTGCGATTGTCTTCTTTTGGCAGATGCCGCACTTCTACGCGCTCGCGGTGAAGTACAAGGAGGACTACGCCCGGGCCGGCATCCCGATGCTGCCCGTGGTCCGCTCGATGAAGCGGGTCAATTTCGAGATCATCCTCTACACCGTCCTCACGGTGGCCGCTTCGCTCGCCGCGTGGCCGCTCGGTCTCGGGCCGATCTACGGGGTCACCGCGATCATCATGGGCGCCGTGTTCCTCGTCGAGGCGATCCGGCTGGCGCGGGGAGCGGGCGGTGGCACGGCGGTCAAGCCGATGCGCCTGTTCCACCTGTCGATCACGTACCTCACGGTGGTCTTCATGGCCGTCGCGGTTGACGCTCTGATTTGACCAGTCGCACAGGATGCCCGGATTGTCAGCACTGTGAATCACTGTCCGTCACTCGAAGGGCGGATTCCGGGCGGCGGAACAATTCGTACGTTACCTGCTCATAACATCTACTCGAATGTTGAAACCTGCAGGTAATTGGAGTCACAAAAACCGATCAGGGTGCACACCGTGGCGTCCTTGACTGCTTAGGCTGCGCACCATGGCAGAAGGTTCCGTTACGACACTGACCTCCTCGATCAAGTCCTTCGCCGCCGGACACGGCGGCGCCAAGGCGGTGATCGAGTACGTCGGTAAGCGCGGCGCCCGGATCGTCCTCGTCGGAGAGGACGGCGAGTGGTCCGACCAGTTCGCCCAGGACACCGGTGTCGCCCGTGAGGCGTGCGACAAGGCCGGCGTCCAGGTGGAGAA
Organism: Actinoplanes sichuanensis; assembly: GCF_033097365.1. Classification (NCBI taxonomy): domain Bacteria; kingdom Bacillati; phylum Actinomycetota; class Actinomycetes; order Micromonosporales; family Micromonosporaceae; genus Actinoplanes; species Actinoplanes sichuanensis. The sequence continues at coordinate 7,633,043 of NZ_AP028461.1, read as the reverse complement.
CGAGTGGGAGCGCGAGCTCCTGGAGCAGATGCGGCCCAGCAACGACCTGTGGCGTTCGATGTCGCGGCGGAGCATGGCCCGCTGATGGGCCGTGACTCCCGGGTCGCGCTCGTCACCTGCGCAGCCTTCCCCGACCTGTGGGACGACGACCATCCGCTGCGTGACGCGTTGCGCGCACGCGGCCTGGTCGTCGAGGCGGTGCGCTGGGACGACCCGGAGGCCGACTGGTCCGGTTACGACCTCGTGGTCATCCGGTCCCCATGGGACTACACCGACCGGCCCGACGCGTTCGTCGCCTGGGCCCGGTCCGTCCCGCGGCTGGCCAACCCGGCCGACATCATCGCCTGGAACACCGACAAGCGGTATCTGGGCGACCTCGCGGCGGCCGGCATCCCGATCATCCCGACCGAGTATGTCGGGCCGGGTCAGAGCTGGACGCCACCCGCCGACGGTGAGTGGGTGGTCAAGCCGACGATCAGCGCCGGCAGCCGGGACACCGCCCGGTACCTCCTCCCCGGACAGGCCGCGGAGGCCGTCGCGCACGTCACCCGACTCACCGGCGGCGGGCGGACCGCGATGGTCCAGCCCTACCTGTCCGCGGTGGACACCGCCGGGGAGACCGCGGTGCTGTGCACTCCGGACGAGACCGGTGAGCTGACGTTCAGCCACGGCATCCGCAAGGGCGCGATGCTCGCCGCCCGGGGTGACGTCAAGGTGGACATCGATTCCGAGCGGATCACCCCGCGGACACCGTCCCCGGCTGAACTGGACCTGGCCGCCCGGGTCCTCACCGCCGTGCCCGGCGGGGACAAGCGTCTGCTGTACGCCCGGGTCGACCTCATCCCCGGGCCGGACGGCGCGCCGATGCTCATCGAGTTGGAGCTCACCGAGCCGGCACTGTTCCTGTTGCATGCGCCGGGCGCGGCCGAGCGGCTCGCCGACGCGATTCTCGCCCGCATCTGACCGAATCAGCGTGGTGACCCACGGTCCGTTCCGGGCCGCCGGTCACCACGCTGTTCTCCTATCCGCGCCGCGTGTCTCCTGCCCGCGCCGCGTGTCTCCTGCCCGCGCCGCGTGGCGAGGTCGCGCTGTCCGGAGCAGTCGCAGCGTCACAAGACCGACGGTCGGGTGGCGTCAGGCGGTGGGGACCGGGTCGGCGGTGGCCTCGGCCGGGGTGGCGGTCGGGGCCGGCCCGGCGGCGGGGACCACCGGGCGGGCGCGCAGCGACCACAGCGCCGACAGGGTGGCCACCCAGACCAGGCCGGAGCCGAGCATGTGGGCGGCGACCAGCAGGACCGGCAGGTGGGTGAAGTACTGCACGAAGCCGATCAGCCCCTGGCCCATCTCGACCCAGAAGAGCACCGCGGCGGCGCGGATCGCGGCTGCCGGGGCGTCGACCGCGCGGAGCGCGAACCACAGCGCCACGGTCAGGCCGATCAGCAGGAACACCAGGTCGGCGTGGATCTGGGAGACCTGCTGGGGGTCGAGGTTGTTGCGCTTGGCGCCCTGGTCACCGGAGTGCGGCCCGCTGCCGGTCACCACCACGCCGGCCGCGATCACCGCGAAACCGACCGCCGTGACCACCCGAGCGAGCTGCCGCAGCGGGGCCGGGACCAGCGGCACCGGGTCGCCGTCACCCTCGTCCACCCGGCGCCACAGCGCGAACGCCCCGGTGATCAACGCGACGGACAGGATGAAGTGCAGCCCGACCACCCACGGGTTGAGGTTGGTGAGCACCGTGATGCCGCCGATCACGCCCTGCCCGGGGATCCCGAGCGCGACCGCGACCGACAGCCTGACCAGTGAGCGCCGACGCCGGGCCAGCGCGCCGAGGAAGCAGGCCACGGCGATCGCCACCAGGACGAAGGTGAGCAGCCGGTTGCCGAACTCGATGGCTCCGTTGATCCCCATCTCGGGCGTCGACACGTAGGAGTCGTCGGTGCACCGGGGCCAGGTGGGGCAGCCCAGCCCGGACTTGGTGAGCCGGACCGCGGCGCCGGTGACGATGATGCCGATGTTGGCGACCACCGAGGCCAGCGCCAGCCCGCGCAACGAGGATCCGCACCACTGAACGGGGCGGGAGGCCAGGAAAGCGGACGCAAGGGGCGCCGTGGAGGACTTCACCCCGCGCATCGTACGCTCGCTGCTGATCTTGATCTTTGCAGCTCCGGCAGGCGGTGGGGTGGATCACCGGGGGCCGGTTTGCAGGCCCCGAATGAAATACGTAACGTTGGCGTAGTGAAAAACGAGGTGCTGATCCAGATCGGCGTGACGGCTCCGGCCGCCGCGGCCGACGGGCGCACCCGTGACCGCGTCGCGCAGCTGCTTCTGAAGCGTGGCGCCACCACCGCGGCCGAGCTCGGTGCCGCGCTGGGTCTGAGCCCCGCCGCCATCCGTAAGCATCTCGACGCGATGCTCGCCGAGAGCCTCGTCGAGACTCGTGAGCTGCGCCAGAACAAGCCGCGTGGCCGGGGCCGCCCGGCGAAGGCGTTCGTGTTGACGGCCGCCGCCCGCGAGGACCTCAATCCGCATCACTACGACGGCATCGCCACCGCCGCGCTGCGGTGGATCTCCCAGCAGCACGGCCCGGAGGCGGTCTCCGCCTTCGCCGCCGCCCAGGTCGAGGCGCTCGAGGAGCGCTGCCGAGCGGCTCTGGACGTGGCCGGCCGCGATCCGATCGCCCGGGCCGAGGCTCTCGCCGAGGTGCTGACGGCCGAGGGCTACGCTGCCAACGCCTCGACGATCGCGTCCGGCGGGCAGCTGTGCCAACATCACTGCCCGGTGGCTCACGTGGCTGCCGAGTTCCCTCAGCTGTGCGACGCCGAGACCGAAGTCATCTCCCGGCTCATCGGCACCCACGTGCAGCGCCTCGCCACCATCGCGCACGGCGACGGGGTGTGCACCACGCACATCCCCGCGCCGCACGCCACCACCGCCATCACGGTTAGGACAGATACATGACTGACCAGATCGTCACTCAGGAAGAGCACCTCGCCGCTCTTGGCAAGTACGAGTACGGCTGGGCCGATGCCGACGTCGCCGGGGCTGCCGCGCAGCGCGGTCTGTCCGAGGCCGTGGTGCGCAACATCTCCGAGCTGAAGAGCGAGCCGGAGTGGATGCTCAACCTCCGGCTCAAGGGTCTGCGGCTGTTCGACCGCAAGCCGATGCCGCACTGGGGCGCCGACCTGACCGGCATCGACTTCCAGAACATCAAGTACTTCGTGCGGTCCACCGAGAAGCAGGCCACCTCGTGGGAGGAGCTGCCGGAGGACATCAAGGCGACGTACGACAAGCTGGGCATCCCGGAGGCGGAGAAGCAGCGCCTGGTCGCCGGTGTCGCCGCGCAGTACGAGTCCGAGGTCGTCTACCACGCGATCCGTGAGGACCTGGAGGAGCAGGGTGTGCTCTTCCTGGACACCGACACCGCGCTCAAGGAGCACCCGGAGATCTTCCAGGAGTACTTCGGCACGGTGATCCCGGTCGGCGACAACAAGTTCGCCGCGCTGAACACCGCGACCTGGTCCGGCGGCTCGTTCATCTACGTGCCGAAGGGTGTGCACGTCGACATCCCGCTGCAGGCCTACTTCCGGATCAACACGGAGAACATGGGCCAGTTCGAGCGGACCCTGATCATCGCCGACGAGGGCTCCTACGTGCACTACGTCGAGGGCTGCACGGCGCCGATCTACTCGTCCGACTCGCTGCACTCCGCGGTCGTCGAGATCGTCGTGAAGAAGAACGCCCGGGTGCGGTACACGACCATCCAGAACTGGTCGAACAACGTGTACAACCTGGTCACCAAGCGCGCCACCTGTGAAGAGGGCGCGACCATGGAGTGGATCGACGGCAACATCGGTTCCAAGGTGACCATGAAGTACCCGGCCGTGTACATGACCGGCCCGCACGCCAAGGGTGAGGTTCTGTCGATCGCGATGGCCGGCGAGGGCCAGCACCAGGACTCCGGCGCCAAGATGGTGCACGCCGCGCCGCACACCTCGTCGACGATCGTCTCCAAGTCGATCGCCCGGGGCGGTGGCCGTACGTCGTACCGCGGTCTGGTCCAGGTCCTGGAGGGTTCGTCGCACTCGAAGAGCACGGTCAAGTGCGACGCGCTGCTGGTCGACACGATCTCCCGGTCCGACACGTACCCGTACGTCGACATCCGTGAGGACGACGTCAACATGGGCCACGAGGCGACCGTCTCCAAGGTCAGCGAGGACCAGCTCTTCTACCTGATGAGCCGGGGCCTGACCGAGGACGAGGCGATGGCGATGATCGTGCGCGGCTTCATCGAGCCGATCGCCAAGGAGCTCCCGATGGAGTACGCGCTGGAGCTGAACCGCCTCATCGAGCTCCAGATGGAAGGGGCCGTGGGTTAATCACCCGCGCGGCCATCCCCTGAGTAAACGCGGACTAAAGGACGAAATGACTACCGAGGCCATCGCCCCGCCGAGCACCAAGTCGCAGGTGCTGCGCTCCTTCGACGTCGCCGACTTCCCGGCCCTCAACGGCCTGGAGGAGGAGTGGCGTTTCACCCCGCTCAAGCGCCTGCGTGACCTGGTCACCGCCACGTCGCTGAGCGGGGCGGCCCCTTCCGTGGAACACGGTGACCTGCCCGCCGGCGTGACGGTGTCGACGGCGGCCGGCGTGGAGTCGGTGCTCACCCCGTTCGACCGGGTCAGCGCTCTCGCGTACGGCTCGGCCGCCGGTGTCACCCTGATCGAGGTGGCGCCCGAGACCGAGCCCGCCGAGGCCGTGGTCATCCGGCTGGTCGGCAAGGGCGGCGACGCTGCGGCCGCACGCACCTACGTCAAGGTGGGCGCCTTCGCCAAGGCGACGATCGTCCTGGAGCAGACCGGTTCGGTGACGCTGGCCGACAACGTCGAGGTCGTGATCGGCGACGGCGCGCAGCTGACCTTCGTGACGCTCGCCGAGTGGGACCGCGACGCGGTCCAGGCGCAGCACGTCAAGTTCAAGGTCGGCCGGGACGCCCGCGTCCAGCACGTGCAGGTCACCCTCGGCGGCGACCTGGTTCGCCAGTTCACCTCGGTGGAGTACGCGGGACGCGGCGGCGACGCCGAGCTGTGGGGTCTCTACTTCGCCGACTCCGGTCAGCACCACGAGCACCGCCAGCTGGTCGACCACGCCGTTCCGGACTGCCGCAGCTACGTGGGTTACCGCGGCGCGCTGCAGGGCTCGTCGGCGCACACCGTCTGGGTCGGCGACGTGCTGATCCGGGCCGCCGCCACCGGCACCGACACGTATGAGATCAACCGGAACCTGCTCCTCACCGATGGGGCGCGGGCGGACTCCGTACCCAATCTGGAGATCGAGACCGGCGAGATCGCCGGCGCCGGGCACGCCAGCGCGACCGGGCGTTTCGACGACGAGCAGCTCTTCTACCTGATGGCCCGCGGCATCCCCGAGTCCGAGGCCCGCAAGCTGGTCGTCCGTGGCTTCTTCGCCGAGCTGATCAACAAGATCCCCGCCGAGGCGCTGCGCGAGCGGCTCGGTGACGCCATCGAGGCCCGGCTGGTCGACAGTGGCTTTTGAGAATGTCGGCCCGGTGACCGACATCGCGAAAGGCACCGCTCTCCAGGTGGAGATCGACGGTGTCGAGATCGCTGTCGTGCACGCCGACGACGACAACTTCTACGCCGTCCGCGACGAGTGCAGCCACGCCTCCGTGGCGCTCTCCGAGGGGGAGGTGGACGGGTGCACGCTGGAGTGCTGGTTGCACGGTTCCCGTTTCGACCTGCGCACCGGCCAACCCTCCGGACCGCCGGCCTTCAGCCCGGTGGCGGTCTACCCCGTCGAGATCCGCGACGGCGAAATCTACGTTTCGACGACACCTAGCAATGGAGTAGAGCCGTGAGCACCCTGGAGATCCGCGACCTGCAGGTTTCGGTGAAGCTGCCGGATGGCGAGCTGAAGCCGATCCTCGCCGGGGTCGACCTCACCATCAAGTCGGGCGAGACGCACGCCATCATGGGCCCGAACGGCTCCGGCAAGTCGACGCTCGCCTACTCCATCGCGGGCCACCCGAAGTACGAGATCACCGGTGGCTCGGTGACCCTGGACGGCCAGGACATCCTGGAGCTCAGCGTCGACGAGCGCGCCCGGGCCGGCCTCTTCCTGGCCATGCAGTACCCGGTCGAGGTCCCCGGCGTCTCGGTGGCGAACTTCCTGCGTACCGCGAAGACCGCGATCGACGGCGAGGCGCCGAAGCTGCGCACCTGGGCCGGCGAGCTGCGCGGCGCCATGGAGAAGCTGCAGATGGACCCCGCGTTCGCGCAGCGCAACGTGAACGAGGGCTTCTCCGGTGGTGAGAAGAAGCGGCACGAGATCATGCAGCTCGAGCTGCTCAAGCCGAAGATCGCGATCCTCGACGAGACCGACTCCGGCCTCGACATCGACGCGCTGCAGATCGTCAGCGAGGGCGTCAACCGGGTCCGCGCGACCGGGGCGACCGGCTTCCTGCTGATCACCCACTACACCCGGATCCTGCGCTACATCAAGCCGGACTTCGTGCACGTGTTCGTCGGCGGCCGGATCGTCGAGGAGGGCGGTCCCGAGCTCGGTGAGCAGCTCGAGGCCGAGGGCTACAAGAAGTACCTGGTCAAGGCCTGAGAGGTCACTGATGAGCTTCGACGTCGAGCGGGTCCGTAAGGACTTCCCGATCTTCGAGCGGGAGGTCAACGGCCACCCGCTGGTCTACCTGGACAGCGCCAACACCTCGCAGAAGCCGGTTCAGGTGCTCGACGTCATGCGCGCGCACCAGGAGCGGTACAACGGCAACGTGTCCCGCTCCGTGCACACGCTCGGCACCGAGTCGACCGAGGCCTACGAGGGTGCCCGGGCCCGCATCGCGACCTTCATCGGCGCGGCGAGCCCGGACGAGGTGGTGTTCACCAAGAACTCCACCGAGGCGATCAACCTGGCGGCGTACTCGCTGGGTCAGATGCTGCGCCTGGGCCCCGGCGACGAGGTGGTGATCTCCGAGATGGAACACCACTCCAACCTGGTGCCGTGGCAGTTGCTCTGCGAGCGGACCGGCGCGACTCTGCGCTGGTTCGGCATCACCGACGAGGGTCGGCTCGACGAGTCGAACCTCGACGAGCTGATCACCGAACGAACGAAGATCGTTTCGGTCGTGCACATGTCGAACGTGCTGGGCACGGTCAACGACGTCGCCGGGCTCGCCTCCCGGGCGCACGCGGTCGGCGCTCTGCTGATGCTGGACTGCTCGCAGTCCGTTCCGCATCTCCCCATCGACGTGTCGACGCTCGGCGCCGACCTGATCGCGTTCACCGGTCACAAGATGCTCGGCCCGACCGGCATCGGTGTCCTGTGGGGGCGCTTCGATCTGCTCGCGCAGATGCCGCCGTTCCTGGCCGGCGGGTCGATGATCGAGACGGTCACCATGGGCGGCACCACCTTCGCCGCGCCGCCCGCGCGGTTCGAGGCCGGCACCCCGCCGATCACCGAGGCCATCGGCCTCGGCGCGGCGGTCGACTACCTGACCGGGCTCGGCATGGCGGCGATCCACGAGCACGAGCAGACCATCACGCGGTACGCGCTGGACGCGCTCTCGTCGGTGCCGGGAGTTCGGATCTTCGGTCCCGCGACGATCGAGGGCCGCGGCGGTACGGTGTCGTTCGGCGTCGACGGGGTACACCCGCACGACGTGGGACAGATCCTGGACGCGCTCGGCGTGGAGGTGCGGGTCGGGCACCACTGCGCGCGGCCGGTGTGCTCGCGATTCAGCGTGCCCGCGATGACCCGGGCCTCGTTCTACCTCTACACGACCACGGCGGAGATCGACGCGCTCGCGCGTGGGCTCGACCAGGTCCGGAAGGTGTTCGGCTGATGCTGCTCGACGGTCTGTACCAGGAGATCATCCTCGACCACTACAAGAACCCGCACGGGCGCGGTCTGCGGGACCCGTTCGACGGGGAGGCGCACCACGTCAACCCCACCTGCGGTGACGAGATCACCGTGCGGGTGTCGGCCGATCTGGGCGACATCTCGTACGACGGTCTCGGCTGCTCGATCAGCCAGGCCTCGGCCTCGGTGTTGCACGAGCTGCTGGAGGGTAAGGACGCGGCGTCGGCCTCGGCGATCCACCACGCGTTCGTGGAGCTGATGCAGAGCCGCGGCCAGGTCGAACCGGACGAGGAGGTCCTCGGCGACGGGATCGCCTTCGCCGGGGTGGCCAAGTTCCCGGCCCGGGTGAAGTGCGCGCTGCTGCCGTGGATGGCGTTCAAGGACGCCGCGGCGCGCGCCGGTGTGGACGTCGGCGTGAGCCCCGAGGTGAAGGCATGACCGCCGAACCGACCGACAACCGCGTATACGAGGGCCAGATGGGCACGCCCGAAGGAGGCACAGCATGACTGAAGCTTTGGATACTGCCCGGACCGTCGCCTCGGCTCCGGCTTCCGGCGCCGCCCCCGGCGACGGCGAAGAGGTGCCGAACTGGCTGGCCGAGGAGCGGGCCGCCGCGGCCGAGGCCGGCGAGCCGGTGGAGACGCCGGCGGTGAGCGTCGCCGCTGCGCCGTCCGGTGAGGCCGCCCCGGTCGAGACCGCCGAGGCGGAGGCCGGGACGCCCGCCGACGTCGAAGAGGCGCCGAAGACCGACGTGAAGAAGGCGTCGATCGCGGACGTCGAGGAGGCGATGAAGGATGTCGTCGACCCCGAGCTCGGCATCAACGTCGTCGACCTGGGCCTGGTCTACGGCACCCACGTGGACGACGACAACGTGGTCACCATCGACATGACGCTGACCTCGGCGGCCTGCCCGCTGACCGACGTCATCGAGGACCAGACCCGTCAGGCGCTGACGACCGGCCCCGGTGGTGGCCTGGTGCAGGACTTCCGGATCAACTGGGTGTGGCTGCCGCCGTGGGGCCCCGACAAGATCACCGACGACGGCCGGGACCAGCTTCGGGCTCTCGGTTTCAACGTCTGAAGTACGACGTGAGGGCGGTCCGCGATCATGCGGCCGCCCTTTGTCGTACCCCGGTGATAGAAACCGGGTATGACTTCGACACCGCCTTTTCCCGAGCTGCTCGCTCTGATCGAGGGACGGTCGGCGGCGTTCCGAGAGGCCGTGGCCGCCGCCCCGGATCTGTCCGTCACCGTCCCCGGCTGCCCCGATTGGTCGATCACCGATCTGGTCGCCCACCTGGGCGCCGTGCACCGCTTCTGGGCCGCCGCGGTCGCCGCCGGTGACGAGTCCGGGCCGCCGTCGGCCGACCAGCTCGGTGACCGGGAGCCCCACGGTGACCTGTTGGAGTGGTCGGCCGCCTCGACCGCGCTGCTGCTGGCGGCCCTGCGTGACGCGGGCCCCGGCGCACCCTGCTGGACGTGGTGGGGCGCCTCCGACGCCCCGCTGACCTCCACCGCGGTCGCCCGCCATCAGGTGCAGGAGGCGGCCGTGCACGCCTACGACGCACAGGAGTCGATCGGCCGGGCCGAGCCGCTGCCGGCCGCCGTCGCGGTCGACGGGGTCAGCGAGTTTCTCCAGGTCGGCCTGGGTTCGCTCGGCGCGTGGCCACACCGGCCCGCCCGGGTGGCGTTCCAGGCGATCGAGGGCCCGTCCTGGACGCTTGATCTCTCCCCATCCGGGGCCAAGGCCGACCCGCCGGCCAGTGGCGAGCCGGTCACCCGGATCCAGGCCACCGCGAGTGACCTGGTCCTGGCGCTCTACCGACGCATCCCCCTGGTCGACGTCCGGGTCGACGGTGACCGGTCGGTCGCCGGAGAGCTCACCGAGTGGAGCAAGGCGGGTTAGCCGGCGAGCATCGTCTCCAGTCCGGTCACCGGCCCAACGGACCACGTGTCCCGCCACCGGGCTGTCCGGTGACACTGTCCGCCGGCATTCCTGGTAGGCATGGAACGGTACGAACGCCGTCCGGTCACCTCCTGGTTCGCGAGGCTGGACCCGCACCAGCTGTGCCGGTGGATCACGTCCCACGAGGAGAGGGTGCCAGCGTGACCGTTCTAGGAGCCATCGCCCTGCCGCAGTTGCCGCCGGACCGCCTGCGCGGAGTCGTCGAGGCCGCCGACGAGTCCGGGCTCGACGAGCTGTGGCTCTGGGAGGACTGCTTCCTGACCAGCGGCGTCGCCACCATGGCGGCGGCGCTCGCCTGGAGCGACCGGCTCAAGGTCGGAGTCGGCCTGCTCCCGGTGCCGCTGCGCAACGTGGCGATCGCCGCGATGGAGCTGGCCACCCTGCACCGGCTCTTCCCGGGCCGGGCGCACATCGGCGTCGGTCACGGCGTGCAGGACTGGATGGGTCAGGTCGGTGCCCGTGCCGCCTCGCCGATGACCCTGCTCCGCGAGCACGTCACCGCGTTGCGGCGGCTGCTCGCGGGCGAGCGGGTGACAGTCGACGGGCGCTACGTGCATCTCGACGGCGTCGCCCTGGACTGGCCGCCGACAGCGGCCGCGCCCGTCCTGGTCGGCGCCTCCGGCCCGAAGACCCTACGGCTGGCCGGCGAGATCGGCGACGGCGTCATCATCAGCGCGGGCAACACCCCCGATGACGTACGGGCGGCGCGCGCCGTCATCGGCGACACCCCACTCGTCGTCTACCTGCACACCGCGACCGGCCCCGGATCGGCCGACCGGCTGGAGGGGGAGCGGGTCCGCTGGGGCTACGACACCATCGCGGACCGGGCCGTCACCGGCGGCGTCGACGCGGTCGCCGAGCAGGTCGAGCGGTGGGCCGGGGCCGGCGCGGACACGGTGGTCCTGCAACCGGCCCCGGACGATCCCGACCCGGAGGGGTTCGTGCGGTTCGCCGCCGAGGTCGCCGCGGTCAGGCGAGGAAGTCCCGCAGCAGCTCGTTGACCGCCTCGGGGCGCTCCAGGCTCGGCAGGTGACCGGCCCACTCCAGCTCCACATGCCGGGCCCGTGGCAGCACACCGGCCAGGTGCAGGGCGATCTCCCGGAAGTCGGGCAGATCGTGGGCGCCGGTCACCAGCAGTGTGGGTGCGGCGATCCGGGACAGGTCGGGGTCGGTGCGGACCGGCTCGTACGCCACGTCCTCGGCGGCCAGCTGCACGTCGAACGCATGCCGCTGCATCGTCCGGACCAGTTCCCGGGTCGCGTCGTCGGCCTCCGGGCCGAGCCACAGATCCACGTTCAGGTCCACGGCGCCGGCCACGTCACCCGCCTCCAGGAGCGCCTCCTCACGCTCGTCGAAGGCCTCCAGCTCGGGGCTGCCCGGGTGGCCGCGCAACGCGGTGCAGAGCAGAGCCAGCGCGGTCACCCGGTCCGGCTGACGGGCGGCGAACTCCAGGGCCAGGCGGCCGCCGCCGGATGCGCCGACCAGGGCCAGTTCGTTGATGCCGAGCCCGTCGAGGAGTTCGGCCACGGTGGCCGCCTCGTCGAAACGCCCGGTCGGCACCGGGGTGCCGCCGTGGCCGACCAGATCCAGGCGCACCACCCGATGGCCGGCGGCGGCGAGCGCAGCCACCTGGGGATCCCACATGCGGCGGTCGCAGACGGTCGAATGCAGCAGAAGTACGGCCGGGCCGTCGCCGGTCACGTCGAAGTCGAGAGTCATCGACGTGACCGTAGCCGGTGCGTAGCTTCTCCGCCGATCTTTACGCCGCCACCATCGCCGGCTTCGCCTCCGAGCGGGGACGGGCGTCGAGTTCGCGCCAGGCCGGGAAGAGGAACGGGGAGACGGTGACCGCCAGATAGCCGACCGCGGCGATCAGGGCCGCCGTCTGCAGCCCGAACCGGTCGGTCGCCCAGCCGCCGACCACCCCGCCGAACGGGATGCCCGCCCAGGAGACCGCGATCAGCACACTGATCACCCGGCCCTGAAGGTGGATCGGGATCCGGCGGTACACCTCGGCCATCAGGATCGGGTTGACCGTCGACATCAGTGCGCCCGCGATCGCCGCCGTCACCAGCACCGTCCACACCCGATCGGTCAGTGCCAGCGCCAGCAGCTGTGCCGGTCCGCCCAGGAAGAAACACAGGCCGAACGTCATCCGTCGTGGCAGTCGGGGAGCGACCACCGTGTACAGGATGTTGCCGGCCACCGCGCCTAGACCGAAGGCGGTGCCGATCACCCCCAGAGCGGCCGGGCCGTGCGGGCCCGCACGCACCCACACCGGCACGAACACGGTCGCGAACGCCTGGTCGAACATGTTCGTGGCGAACAGCATCGACATGATTCCCAGTATCAGCCGGTCCGAACGTACCCAGCGGAAGCCGTCGCGCAGGGCGTCCGCGTACCCCTGCCGCTCGCTTTCGGCCCGAGCCGCGGCGTCGGCGCAGCCGACCCGCACCAGCAACCCGATGATGATCGCGCTCACCGCGAACGACAACGCGTCGAAGAGCAGCACCGCCGCCGGGCCGAACGCGGCGATCAGCACCCCGGCCAGCGGCAGCCCGACCAGCGTCGACGCGCGGCAGACGCCGTCGTACATCGCGGTGCCTCGCTCGGTGGAGAGATCGGCCGCCGCGATCGTCCGTGGCAGCAGCGCCCGTTTCGCCGCGTCGCCGAACCCGCGCAGCGCACCGGCCACGGCGATCAGCAGCAGCAGGGCGCTCAGCGAGACGCCCTCCCAGTAGGCGACGAGCGGAATGCCGGCGACCGCCAGAACACTCGCGGTGTCCGCGGCCACCGCGGTCGGGCGGGGCCCGACCCGATCCACGATCGGGCCACCGATCAGGCCGGCCAGCACATACGGCAGCATTTCGGCGAGACCGGCGAGGCCGGCCAGCAACGCCGAGTCCTGGGTGGTCAGGACCAGCCACGGTACGGCCACGAAGGTGATCCGACTGCCGAGCATGGAGAGCGCCTCGGCGGTGAGAAGAGCGCCCAGCTGACGGTTCACCGTGACGGGCGGGCGGGTCGGCCCGCGGGAGGCAATGGCGACGGGCACTGACCGAACCTAATTTTCCCGGCGATCCAAAGCAAGACAGTCATCGATGTCTGGGCCGGTGTCACGCCGGCGGCAGATGGTCGATCACGTTGTATCGGTCCAGCTTGAGCACACCCGAAGAACCGTCGAAGCGAGTTATCGAGGCGTTGCGCACACTTCCCGAACTCTTCTCCACGGCGATCACCCCATCCCAGTCCAGCTGTTCGATGACGGCCCGCATCATCAGCACCACCGCGTCGTGCGCGACGACGATCACCCGCTCACCCGGATGGTCGGCGTGCAGATCGTCCAGAAAGGACTTGAGTCGGACCGCGATGTCCGCGAACGACTCCCCGCCCGGCGGCACGTACTCGAAATCGCCCGCCTGCGCCCGGCGTTCCGCCTCGCCCGGGAACCGCGCCGCCACCGCCGCTCTGGTCAGCAGCTCCAACTCGCCCATCAGGCGGTCGACGAGACGGTCGTCGGTGGTCGGTTCCGGCAGATCCAGGTCCTGGGCGGCGATCCGCCAGGTCTCCCGGGCCCGCAGGTACGGCGACGTGATCACCACCTGTGGGCGGCGGTCCGCCGGCAGGGCCGCCAGCCGGCGGCCGACCGCGGCGGCCTGCTCCTCGCCCGTTCCGGTCAGTGGGACCTCGGCATCGCGGCCGCTGACGACCGCTTCCATCAGCCCTTCCGCGTCGGCGGCGGGGAAGGCGACATTGGCGAGGCTCTGCCCGTGCCGGACCAGAATCAGCTCAGCGACCATGATCCGACCCTACCGAGCGGACCGCCTTCCGGTCACGCTCAGAAACCACCTCCAAACCTCCCGTGATGAACAACCGGCCATCCGTCGCCCGCCATGCCGCCGTCTCGAGGCGTCGGGACCCCGGAAAATCGGTGGCCGGGCGGGGTGGCGGGGAACAGGATGTGGGCGTGACCGAGTTGAAGCCCCGCCCTGCCGTCCCTGTCGCCGTGGCCGATCGGGCCGCGCGACAGCAGACGGCCGCCGACCGGACGGCGGTTCCACGGCAGCGGTCATGAGCGGGGCGTTCCTGGCCGGCGTGGTCGCCGGCTACGGCATCGCCGTGCCCGTCGGCGCCATCGGTGTCCTGATCGCCGGGCTCAGCGCACGAACATCACTGCGGATCGGTGCGGCCGCCGGACTGGGCGCGGCCACCGCGGACGGCGTCTATGCGCTGATCGCGGTAGTCGGGGGAGCCGCGGTGGCCGGGTTCATCGCACCCGTCGAGACGCCGTTGCGCGTTCTGGGAGCCGCGGTTCTGCTGGTCCTGGCCGGCTGGACCGCTTGGGGAGCCGTCCGCCGGCCCGGTGTCACGGAACGGGACGAGCGCCCGGCGACGGCACTCCGCGCCTTCGTCGGAGTCCTGGCCCTGACGTTGCTCAACCCGGCCACCGTGATCTACTTCGCGGCCCTGGTGCTCGCCAGTGGCGGTGCCGGCGGCGGAATCTGGTTCGTGATCGGGGCCTTCCTGGCCTCGGCGAGCTGGCAACTGTTGATCGCCGGAGGCGGTTCCCTGATCGGGCGCGCGCTCACCGGCGACCGGGGCCGCTTGATCACCGCTCTCGTCTCCAGTCTGGTGATCGCGATCCTGGCCCTACGCCTGCTGACCATCTGACGACCGCCGGGTCGGCCCGACGGTGTTGCTGGTGGGCGTGAGGTCACAGATGCTTCGCGGCCTCCCGGATCGAGAGCGGGGACAGGGCGTCGGCGTGCGCGGTGAGGAAGACCCGGACCGCGTGGGGATCGGTCCGGGCATGCCGGCGGAGCGCCCAGCCGATCGCCTTGCGGACGAAGAAGTCGCGGTGACCGGCTTGGCGAGCGCAGTAGCCGAACAGCCGATCGGTGTCGGTCGCCTCGCGATAGTGCAACTGGTGCAGGATCGCGGTGCGGACCAGCCACATGTTCGCCGTCTCGGACCAGTCGTCCATCCGGGCGACCAGCACCGGATGGTGACGGACCAGGCCGGCGACCACTCGGGTGGCGAGCGGGTCCACAGTGTCCCACCAGGACTTCGTGGTGATCAGCTCGGCCGCCGTGTCGAGGAACCCCGGACCGGCGACCTTGACGTGTGCGGTCAGATAGTCGCAGGCGAACTGCTGGAACTCCCGCTCGTCGCGAGCCCAGCAGCCCAGAGCCACCTCGCGCAGGTCGGCCTCGCCCGGTTTCGGCAGGCCGGCCACGGCGATCTTGGCCCGGCTGCGGCGGACCGCGCTGGTCAACCCGAGGAACGGGAACTGATCGCGCATGTAGGCGGCCATCCCGGCGGCCCGCTCCGGATCGCGAGCCGCCTCGAACTCCTCAGCCAGCCGACCGACGAGAACCACGCCGACGTCACCCATGTCCGCATCCTCCCACCGGGGTCCGACGAATTCCGGCGCCCGCGAGGAGGCCCCGGCGATGGCGGACGATCCTTCGCCGTAGGGTGGTGAGGTGGGGGAACGCGCGGCCGCCGGCGGTGGGAAGTGGGTCGACGTCGCTCCGGAGCGACTGCCTCGATGGCTGGCGAACTTCGGCGCGCGCCATGGGTCGTACACCGAAGAGGGTCTGACGGTGATCGGCTCGGACGGTGCGTCGGCGACGCTGCATGAGCCACCGGGAGTCGAGCCGGTCGAGGCCGTGGCCGAGTTGATCGACGCGGCGCGGGCGCCGCGGAGGCTGGGCCTGCTGCTGGCCCGCAAGGGCGCGGTCGCCGTCGGGATCGCCGACGGCGTCGAACTGGTGGCGTCCAAGGTGGACACCCACTACGTGCAGGGCCGGACCGCGGCCGGTGGCTGGTCGCAGCAGCGCTTCGCGCGCCGCCGCGACAACCAGGCGAAAGCGGCGTCGGCGGACGCGGCGGGCATCGTCGGGCGCATTCTCCTTCCGGAGGTACGGTCACTGGCCGCGCTGGTGGCAGGCGGGGACCGGTCCGCTGTGGACGCGATCCTGGCGGTGCCTCAGCTGTCCGCGGTGGCCGCGTTGCGTACCGGGAGGATGCTCGACGTGCCGGAGCCGCGGCATGCGGTCCTGGTGTCCGCAGTGGCCGCGGCCCGTGCCGTGCCGATCCTGATCCGTGAGCCTTAGAGGCTGGTGGCGCTGAACGTGTCGCACTTCTTCGGGTCGCCGGACTCCCAGCCCACCCGGAACCAGCGCTGACGCTGCTCGGACGTGCCGTGGGTGAAGCCGTCCGGGTTGATCTCGCCGCCGCCGCGCTTCTGCAGGGTGTCGTCGCCGATCTGGCCGGCGGTCTGGATGCCCTCCTGGATGTCGGCGTCGGTGAGGCTCGTGAAGATCTTGTCGCCGTCCTTGTCGACGGTGTTCGCGGCCGAGTGCGCCCAGGCGCCGGCGTAGCAGTCGGCCTGCAGTTCCAGCTTCACCGACTCCTGATTGGCGTTGCCCGGATCACGTTCCTGGCGGCGGCGCATCTCCGCCTCGGTGCCGAGGACGTCCTGCACGTGGTGGCCGTACTCGTGGGCCAGCACATACGGCTGGGCGAACTCGCCGGGCGCGCCGAGCTCCTTGGAGAGCACCTGGTAGAAGGTGAGATCGATGTAGACCTTGTCGTCGGCGGGGCAGTAGAACGGTCCGACGCCGGAGTCGGCAGCGCCGCAGCCGGTGCTGACCCGGTTGGAGAAGATGCGGGTGGGGGCCGCCTTGTACTGCTCGCCGAACGACTCCGGCAACGCCTGCTGCCAGTAGCGCTGGATCGATGTGACGTAGAGCCCGTTCCGGCACTCCAGCAGTTTGGTGCGTTCCTGCTCGTCGGCGCACTGTGTGGTCGAGTTCCCGCTGGGTGCGGTGTCCTCGCCGCCGCCCAGGGTGTTGATCCCGAAGTAGCCGCCGATCAGGGCGATGGCCAGGGTCACCACGATCCCGGCGAGCCCGCCGCCACCGATCGGCAGGCCGCCTATCCCGCCTCCGCCGCCCGATCCGCGGACGTCCTCGATCGATCCGGGGTCGATGTCGGCGCGTTCGTTGAGTTCCATGTCGTCCCACCTTCAGCACGGTTGCCCGGGCGAAGACCAGCCTTCAGCACGGTTGCCGGGCGAGTACCCGATGATCTTGTGAATTAATCGGGTGGGAGGTGCTCGTGGGCGCCCGGTAAGATGGCCGGGTGCTGCTCTGCGAAGGCTGACCTGCCCCGGCGCCGACCGTCGATCCGATGGCCGGCGCTTTTCTGCGCCCTGAGTCAGCCGTCTCACCGAGAGCGAGAAACCTCATGATCACCGCCACCGGACTGGAACTCCGCGCCGGCGCCCGCATCCTGATCTCCCCGACCACCCTTCGGGTGCAACCCGGCGACCGGATCGGCCTGGTCGGCCGCAACGGCGCCGGCAAGACCACCACCCTCAAGGTCCTTGCAGGCGAGGGCATTCCGTACGCCGGACAGGTCGAGCGGACGAGCGAGATCGGCTACCTGCCCCAGGACCCGCGGACCGGCGACCTGAACGTGACCGGCCGCGACCGGGTGCTGTCCGCCCGCGGCCTGGACACCATCCTCGCCGAGATGCAGAAGCTCGAGATCCAGCTCGAGGAGAGCTCGGAGGAGAAGCTGGTCCGGCGGTACGGCCAGTTGGAGGATCAGTTCTCCGCGCTGGGCGGCTACGGCGCCGAAGCCGAGGCCGCCCGGATCTGTGCCAACCTGGGCCTGCCCGAGCGCGCCCTGGCCCAGACGATCGGCACCCTCTCCGGTGGCCAGCGCCGCCGGATCGAGCTGGCCCGCATCCTGTTCGCCAACTCCGGGCAGAACGGCAAGGGCATCCTGCTGCTCGACGAGCCGACCAACCACCTCGACCAGGACTCGATCGCCTGGCTGCGCGGCTACATGGCGCAGCACAAGGGCGGACTGATCGTGATCAGCCACGACGTCGAGCTGCTGGACGCCGCGGTCAACAAGGTGTGGTATCTCGACGCCAACCGCTCGGTCGTCGACATGTACAACATGGGCTGGAAGACGTACCTCGAAGCCCGCGAAACCGACGAGCGGCGCCGCCGCCGCGAGCGGGCCAACGCCGAGAAGAAGGCCGGCGCCCTGATGGCGCAGGCCGACAAGATGCGCGCCAAGGCCACCAAGACGGTCGCCGCACAGAACATGGCCCGCCGCGCCGAGAAGCTGCTCGGCGGCCTCGAAGAGGTCCGGACCTCGGACAAGGTGGCCAAGGTCCGATTCCCGAGTCCGGCGCCGTGCGGCAAGACGCCGCTGACTGCCTCAGGCCTTTCCAAGTCGTACGGGTCACTGGAGATCTTCACCGACGTGAGTGTCGCGGTGGACCGTGGTTCACGGGTGGCGATCCTGGGGCTGAACGGCGCGGGTAAGACCACCCTGCTGCGGATGCTCGGTGGCCTGCTCGAACCGGACACCGGTGAGGTGCGTGCCGGGCACGGACTGCGGCTGGGCTACTACGCCCAGGAACACGAGACGCTGGACGTGGACCGGACGATCCTGGAGCACATGCGCAGCGCCGGTTCCGAGCAGACCGACACCGAGTTGCGGAAGATCCTCGGCGCGTTCCTCTTCTCCGGTGACGACGTCGACAAGCCGGCCGGGGTGCTCTCCGGTGGTGAGAAGACCCGTCTGGCCCTGGCCACGCTGGTCTGCTCGGGCGCCAACGTGCTGCTGCTGGACGAGCCGACGAACAACCTCGACCCGGTCAGCCGGGAGCAGGTGCTGGACGCGATCGCCAACTACCCGGGGGCGATCGTGCTGGTCACGCACGATGCCGGCTGTGTGCAGGCGCTCAAGCCGGACCGGGCGATCCTGCTGCCGGACGGCGACGAGGACGCCTGGAGCGACGATCTGCTGGAGCTCGTCGAGCTGGCCTGAGGTCCGATCGTCGTCGATCCTCAGTTGTCAACTGGTGCCCACACAGACAGTGCGATGTTCGGGCGTATGCCGACAGGTCGGGCAGGCGCCGGGTGGTCCGCACCAAGGTCGAGTGTCACGCCATGGAGCGATCACAGCACTCTCCGGAGCGATCGAGGGGCTCCCCTCGATCCAGTGTTTTCGCAGGTGATCGATGGTCTTGGGGGACCGCCCCGGAGGGCGGAAATGGGTCCCGAGAGGCCGACCGCAAACTGTCTGACATTGATGCCTGTGGTAACCGTCAAGTTCCTGACAGTAATAAATGGGCACGTTCACGGGGGCTAGATGCCTGGCGCATGATCGTCCGAGACGGTGTAATAGGTGGGACCGTATCTGACCGCACTGTCTGCGACGTGAGGATTCAAGATGGCAGCCACTGGCACAGCTACCAGTACTGAGAAGGGTCGTCGAATCGTCGGTAGCGAGCGGCAGTCGCTCGCCAAGGACCTGGTGAAGCGTTACACCGGCGGCGAGAGCATCCGCGCGCTGGCCGCGTCCACCGGCCGTTCCTACGGATTCGTACACCGCGTGCTCACCGAGTCTGGCGTGCAGTTGCGCCAGCGTGGTGGCGCTCGCCGCCGCAAGAAGGCGTGACGGCCGGGAACGCCGGGCCCACCACCACCGACGAGGTAGGCGTTCGCTACGAACAGGACGGGCCGGTCGCGACGGTGACGTTGTGCCGGCCCGACGTTCTCAATGCTCAGACTCCGGCGATGTGGACGGAGCTCGGCAACATTTCCCGGAAATTGCCGGGGGACGTCCGGGTCGTCATTGTCCGAGCCGAGGGACGCGCGTTTTCCGCGGGCCTGGATCTGTCGGTGGCCCGCGGTGACGGCGATTCTTCACTGTCCCGGCTGGCGCAGTTGTCAGCCACCGAGTGCGCCGATCGCATTGCCGGGTTCCAGACCGCGTTCACCTGGCTGCGCAGTCCGTCCATTGTGACGATTGCTGCAGTGCAAGGACACGCGATCGGTGCCGGCTTCCAGTTGGCGCTCAACTGCGACATGCGAGTCCTCGCGGATGACGCACGCCTCTCGATGGCCGAGGTCACCCTCGGACTGGTGCCCGACCTCGGCGGTACGAAACGGCTCACCGAGCTGGTCGGACCGTCCCGGGCGCTGGAGATCTGCGTCACCGGCCGGCGGATCTCCGCCGACGAGGCCGACCGGATCGGTCTGGCGACCACCGTCGTCGCCCGTGCCGACCTGGACGCGACCGTGTCCGACCTGGCCGCTGCGGTGCTGGCGGCGGACCGGGGAGCGGTCGCGGAGATCAAGGCCCTGCTGGCGGGTGCGCCCCTGCGGTCGTACGCGGAGCAGGACCGGGCCGAACGTGAGGCCCAGACACGGCGTCTCAGCGAGCTGCTGGGCTCCGGGGAGTAGATCACCTCCCGGGATTGTCGTACCCACGGGGCAGGATGTGTTCTGCCCGTCGAACGACGCCCGGGAGGTGAGACATGTCCACGAGCTGGAGTGTGCTGCGCTCGATTCAGAGCGCGGACCGCGTCAACCGGCATCAGGTGCGCAAGGGCACCGCTCGGCGGATCGTGCGGTTCGCCGTGCCGTACCGGCGAGACATCTCGGTCTTCCTGCTGACCGTCATGCTGGCCGCCGGTATCGGGGTCGCCACACCGCTGCTGGCCGGGCAGGTGATCAACGCGATCACCGCCGGTGGTGCCGGCGCCGCCGGAGCGGTGATCCGGCTCGCTCTGGTGATCGCCGCGCTGGCCGTCGCCGACGCGCTGCTGTCGCTCGCCCAGAGGTGGTATTCGGCGCGGATCGGCGAGGGGATCATCCTCGACCTGCGGACCCGGGTGTATGACCACGTCCAGCGGATGCCGCTGCAGTTCTTCGCGCGCACCCAGACCGGCGCCCTGGTCAGCCGGCTCAACAACGACGTGGTCGGCGCTCAGCGGGCGTTCACGTCGACCCTCTCCGGGGTGGTCAGCAACGTCATCCAGCTGGCGCTCACCGCCGGTGTGATGTTCACCCTGTCCTGGCAGATCACCGCCCTGTCGCTGCTCCTGCTGCCGGTGTTCATCGTGCCCGCCCGCCGGGTCGGGAAACGGCTCGCCGAGATCACCCGCGAGTCGTACGACCTGGACGCCAAGATGAACGCGACGATGACCGAGCGGTTCAACGTCTCCGGCGCGTTGCTGGTCAAGCTCTTCGGGCGGCCGGACACCGAGGCGTCCCGGTTCGGTGAGCGGGCCTCCCGGGTCCGCGACATCGGCGTCCAGCAGGCCATGTATTCCCGGACCTTCTTCGTCGCGATGCTGCTGGTCGCCTCACTCGCGCAGGCCTTGACATATGGGCTGGGCGGCTGGCTCGCGGTGCACGGCAACGTCTCGGCCGGCACCGTCGTCACCCTGGCCCTGCTGCTGACCAGGCTCTACGGCCCGCTCACCGCACTCAGCAACGTGCGGGTCGACGTGATGAGCGCGCTGGTCTCCTTCGACCGGGTCTTCGAGGTGCTCGACCTGGAGCCGGGCATAGCGGAGAAACCCGACGCGGTCCCGGTCCCACCCGGGTCGGGGCGGATCGAGTTCCGCGACGTCCGCTTCCGCTATCCGAGCGCCGACCAGGTGTCGCTGGCGTCGTTGGAGGATGTCAGCGCCCTCGACCGGACCGAGCAGGAGGAGGTGCTCACCGGTCTCGACTTCACCGTCGAGCCGGGGCAGATGGTCGCGCTGGTCGGCCCGTCCGGTGCCGGGAAGTCGACCACGTCGATGCTGGTGTCCCGGGTCTACGACGTGACCGGCGGGTCGGTGCTGGTCGGCGGGGTCGACGTCCGCGACGCCACCCTGGAGTCGCTGCGCGACACGGTCGGCGTGGTCACCCAGGATTCCCATCTGTTCCACGAGACCATTGCCGAGAACCTCCGGTATGCACGGCCGGGCGCGACCGAGGAGCAGATGTGGGAGGCGCTGACCGGGGCCCGGATCGCCGCCCTGGTCCGGGCGCTACCCGACGGGCTCGACACGGTGGTGGGGGAGCGCGGCTACCGATTCTCCGGCGGCGAGAAACAGCGCCTGGCCATCGCCCGGCTCCTGCTCAAGCAGCCGTCGATCGTGATCCTCGACGAGGCCACCGCCCACCTCGACAGCGAGTCCGAGGCGGCCGTGCAGCGAGCCCTGGCCGAGGCGCTGCGCGGGCGGACCGCGCTGGTGATCGCACATCGGCTCTCCACCATCCGGGAGGCCGACCAGATCCTGGTCCTGGAGAAGGGCCGGATCGTCGAGCGCGGCCGGCACGAGGATCTGGTCGCGGCAGGCGGTCTCTACGCCTCGCTGTACCGGACCCAGTTCACCGAAGCGGTGATCTGATGGCCTACCTGGCGACCTTCGCGGCGCTCGCGCTGATCTGCCTGCTGCTGATGCGGTTCGCCGGGTGGGCCCGCCGAAAGGGGATCGGCGGCGGGGTGATGGGACCGATCGACGAGGCCTGGCATCCGTCGGCTGACCGGTTCCGGCGGGAGACCGCGATCCACGAGCAGCGTGTCCTGCCACCCCGACCATCCGACGACCGCGACCGCGACCGCGACTGAGAAGGCCCCGTCCGTCCCACCCCGCCCGCACCAGTCGTCCCGCTGCCGCCGCTCTTGCCCGGTCCGCTCTCCGGGTGTGCCGCTCAGCCCGGCCGTGCCCGCCCTGCCCGTTGCGAGTGGTGTGCCGCTCAGCCCGGCCGTGCCCGCCCTGCCCGTTGCGAGTGGTGTGCCGCTCAGCCCGGCCGTGCCCGCCCTGCCCGTTGCGAGTGGTGTGCCGCTCAGCCCGGCCGTGCCCGCCCTGCCCGTTGCGAGTGGTGGGTCGGTCCGGGGCGTGGTCAGGGATCGCGGGCGGGGTGCCGGTGCAGCAGGCCGCGGGCCGGGAGGTGAGGTGCGGCCGGAGCCTCGTTCGCGGTGGCGCCGTACCTGGCCGCCAGGGGTTTCGCGGTCAGTCCGTGTGCGAAGACGCTGAACAGCACGGTCAGGCCGATCACCGCCACCGCCTGGTCGGCGGCCGGGCCCAGGTCCTCGGCGGCGAGCACGGCGAAGACGATCGACGCCAGACCCCGCGGGCCGAACCAGCCGATGAAGGCGACGGTTCGGGAGTTCATTCCGCTGCGGAGGAGAGCCAGCGCCACCGGCAGCATCCGGATCACGGTCAGGCTCAGGATCGCGTAGACGACCACCTGCCAGCCGATGTGGGTGAGGACTATCGGTACCGCGGCCGCGCCGAAGACCAACCAGGTCAGCAGCGACACCAGACCGGCCGTCTGCTCCACATAGAAGACCTCACGGGACCCGCCGCGGCCGGCCGCCGCGCCGAAGGCGATCCCGGCTACGAACGCGGCCACGAATCCGTTCCCGCCGAGCCAGTGCACGCCCGTGTAGACCGCCAGGGCCAGGGCCAGAACGCCCGGGCCGGCGAAATCCTCCGACGCCCAGCCGCGGGTCCGGGCCGTCCGCATCGCCCAGCCGCCGGCCAACCCGGCGAACACTCCGGCCGCCACCCCGATCGCCAGGCCGGTGATCGCCGTGCCCGGTCCGGTCACGGTGGCTGCGGCGCCGGCTATGGCGAGCGTCACCACCGGGGTGGCGATGCCGTCGTTGAGCCCGCTCTCCACGTTGAGCACGCGGCGGATCCGCTCCGGCACCGCCGGGTCCGTCATCACCGCCGCCCCGAGTGCCGCGTCCGTCGGGGCCAGTGCCGCGCCGATCAACAGGGCGATCCAGAAGCCGAGGTCGCCGAAGAGCAGTGCGGCGGCCAGGGTGCCGGCCCCGATCGTCAGCGGTAGTCCGACCGCGAGCAGTCGTGCGTAGAGCCCCGCGTCGGCCCGGAACTCCGGCAGCCCCACCCGGGCCGCGTCGGCGAACAGCACCCAGACCAGGGTGATCTCGGCCAGCATCCGAACCGCTTCCCGGGTGGCCTCGGGATCGGGCACCGGACCGGTGGACAGCAGCAGCCCGGCGGTGACGAACAGGATCGGAGCGGTGAGGTCGGCGCGACCCAGCCGCGCCGACCACAACCCCCAGGCGAAGACGGCGAGCAGCGCCATTGCCACCGTCGCTCCATTCATGCCCCCGATTCGACCGTGACCCCGTCACCCCACGGATCACCCCGGCCGGATGAGGGCCGGCGGCGGGCGGCTCATGTTGACCTTGGGTGGTGGGGCTACGGACTGAGTGGAAGCTCCAGGGATGGAGGGGCGGGGTGGGCCGCTGTTCGGAGGGCGGCGAACTCGGTGATCAGCGCCGGTAGCTGGAAGTGGGCGTTCAAGCCGCTCGGATTCGGTAGTACCCAGACCGGCACGCCGGAGATCGTGTCGTCCTGGGGGCCGAGTCGGGCCTTCGGGCGCCGGAACGCGGCTCGGTAGGCGGTCACGCCCAGCACCGCCAGATATCGCGGGCGCAGCCGGGCCACCCGCGCGGCGAGTCGGGCGCCGCCCTCGACGAACTCGTCGAGGGAGAGCTCGTCGGCCCGTGCTGTCGCTCGCGAGACCACGTTGGTGATGCCGAGCCCGAGTGCGGGCAGGAGATGCTGTTCGGACGGGTGCAGCAGCCGGTCGGTGAAACCGGCACCGTGCAGCGCCGGCCAGAACCGGTTCCCCGGACGGGCGAAATGGTGGCCGGTCGCGGCGGAGTAGAGGCTCGGATTGATGCCGGAGAACAGCACCAGTAGATCCGGCCCCGCCACATCGGGAATGGTGCGGTCAGCGGCCGCCGCCACCTCGGCGGCGCTGGGCCGCCGCCGGTCCGGGTCGGTATCGGTGGTGGATCGGGCGGGCGGGGCGGGATCGGTCACAGGGTTCGGAGGGCGCCACCGTCGACCGCGACCGCCACACCCGTCACGTAACTGGCCGCCGGGGACAGCAGGAAAGCGGCCGCCCGGCCGAACTCGGTGGGCTCGCCGATGCGGCGCAGCGGGATTCCCGACGCGACCGTCTCGGCGGCGGCGACCGGGTCGGCGGCCGATTCGAAGAGTTCCCGGCTGCGGTCGGTCATGAAACGGCCGGGCAGGACGCTGAGCACCCGGATGCCGCGCGGCCCGAACTCGTCGGCCATGTCCTTCGCCACCATCGCCAGCCCGGGGCGCAGACCGTTGGAGAGGCCGAGCCCGGCCAGCGGCGTCTTCACCGACGTGGACAGCACCAGGCCGATCGCGCCACCCTCCGGCAGTGCCGACGCGAACGTCCGGGCCGCCCGCACCGAACCCAGGAACACCGTCTCGAACGCGCTCGTCCACTGGTCGTCGCTCATGCCGGCCGCGCTGCCCGGCGCCGGACCGCCGACCGAGATCAGCGCGCCGTCGAGCCGCCCGAACCGCTCCTGCGCGGCATGCACCAGCTCCCGCGGGGTGCTCGGGTCGGACAGGTCGGCGGTCACGCCGAGCGCGTGCTCCGGACCGCCGAGCGCGGCGACCGCCTCGGTGACCCGGGCACCGTCACGCGATGAGACGACCACCTTCGCCCCGTCGCCGACGAGCGCCTGCGCGGTGGCGAACCCGAGGCCCCGCGATGCCCCGGTGAGGATGTAGACACGATCAGCGAGCCCAAGGTCCATGTCCCGATCCTGCCATCTCCCGGCGCAGCGCTGTCGCGGTGGCCGCGTCGGCGGGTAGGAACGCCTCGATGGCGAGCTCGGACAGGGTCACGTCACGCGGGGTGCCGAGCACCGTCGTGATGCTGAAGAACCGCAGGTCCGCATAGTGCAGCGGAACGACGAGACCGTCCGGATGGGCGGTGGTCCCGCCGCCGGGGTAGGCGGCCAGCTCGGCGCGGAGCTCGCGAAGCACCGGGTCGCCCGTCGTCGCGGCCTGCCGGTCGAGGCGGTGCAGGATGTGCGTACGCCACTCGGGCAGGTTTTTGATCTTCGGGGCCATGCCGGACGGGTGCAGTGCCAGGCGCAGGACGTTGACCGGCGGGGCCAGCAGTTCCGGCGCGCAGCCGGCGGTGAACCGGGCCACACCGTCGTTGCCGTCGACCATCGTCCAGTGCCTGTCGATCAGCACGGCCGGGTGCGGTGAGTGCCCGACGAGCACGTTGCGGAGCGCGGTCAGCACGTCGTTGAGCGGCGGCCCGTCCAGTTCGGACTCCGGGTAGGCGGGCGCGTACCCGCCGGCCAACAGCAGCTCGTTGCGGGCCCGCAAGGGCACGTCCAGTTCCTCGGCCAAGCGCAGCAGCATCTGCCGGGTGGGCCGGGACCGGCCGGTCTCCACGAACGACAGGTGCCGGGTCGACACCCCGGACCGCCCGGAGAGATCGAGTTGGCTCATCCGCCGGGTGTCCCGCCAGCCGCGCAGCAACCTGCCCACGTCGCTCATTCCGGCAGCGTAGGCGGGTGCGCGGGACGGCGGCCATTACCTCGCGGGTAATCGACGGCGTTACCCGTCGCGGGCCCGGTCGACGCTCGTCACGTCGGCGACCTCGGCCGGGGTGCCCCTCCGGCCCGGTGGTCGGGCCGAGGACGTCTCGCATCGCGGGGAGGAGATCCGCGACAGCGTCAGTGGCGGCGGACGGCTTCCTCGACCACGCCGAGGACGGCGGCCAGCTCGCCTGCCGGGCGGCCGGTGGCCAGGTGGAGGACGAGTCCGTCATAGGCCAGCTCGAGGAACTGGGTGAGCACCTCGACCGGCACGTCCTCGCGGAGCACACCGGCCTCCCGCTGGCGCTGGAGCCGCTCGCGGGTGGCGTCGGCGATGGCGGCGGACCGCTGCGCCCACCGTTTGGCGAAAGCCGGATCGGTACGCCGTCGATGCGCCACCTCGAGCTGGGTGCCGAGCCACCCGGCCGTGTCGCCCTCGCTGTTACCGGCCCGCTCGAGCAGGTCGCGCATCACCTGGACGAGGCCGTTACGGGCGACGGTCTCGGCCATCGTGGCGGCGTCGTCCTCGGCGACCGCGAGGAAGAGATGTTCCTTGTCCCGGAAATGGTGGAAAATCGCGCCGCGGGACATGCCGGTGGCCTCTTCGAGCCGGTGGACCGTCGCGCCGTTGTATCCGAACCGCGCGAAGCACGTGCGGGACGCGCTGAGGATCTCGTGGCGTCGAGCATCGAGCTGGTCCTGACTCACCCTGGGCACACCGTTGATCGTGTCATGGGCCAGGACTTTCTTGCAATCCGTACGTACGGCTTACTAGAACCGGGTGTCCCACGATCGGATGATGCGAATTTCGTCATCCTCTCAGCGTTTTGTTAACAGTCCTGGGCTGGTTGGTTCCGTGTGCGCTCACGTAAAGTGCCCGCGTGCCTCTAGTCTTCCTCGCTCTGGACGACACCCTGCTCGACCGCAGTGGTGCGTTCCGGCTGTGGGCGAAGGGGTTCCTGGATGAGATCGGGGCCGCGCAGGACGATCTGGAGTGGCTCGTCGCGGTCGACGCGGACGGTCTGACCTCCCGGTGGGACCTCGCCGACCTGATCCGCGAGCGCTACCGGCTGCGGGTCTCCTCGATCGATCTGGTCGACGAGCTGAACGGTGGGCCACAGACCTTCGAACGCCTCGACCCGATGGTCGGTTGCGCGCTGGAGATCGCCGGTGACGCCGGGCTGGTGCCGGTGGTGGTCACCAACGGGCCGGCCGAGCAGCAGGACGCCCGGATCCGGCGGACCGGTCTGGACCGGTATGTCGCCGACTGGGTGATCTCCGAGGAGTGCGGCGTGAGTAAACCCAACCCGCGGATCTTCGCGGTCGCCGCCCAGCGGGTGCGGATGCGGCTGGCCGGGGCGTGGGTGGTCGGGGACAGCCCGGAGGCCGACATCGGCGGGGCCGCCGCGCTCGGTCTGCCCAGCGTGTGGCTGCACCGCGGGCGGGAGTGGGTGGACAACAGGTTCGCGCCGACCCACGCGGTCGGTAACGTGATTCAGGGCCTGTCCGCGATCATGGCGAATCGCTGAATAAATGAGTTGCGCGCTCCGGCGTTGATCGGAAAGAGTGGGCGCGCTGTAGAGAACGTCCCGACGAGAAAGAAGGGGGTGGACCAGATGGCTGTCGTTGTGATGCCTGCTGTCCCCGCTTCCCCGAAAACTTCTTTCTCCGAGGAGAACCTCCAGTGCGCGAGCACGACTCTTACGGCTCCACCACCATGCGCGGCAAGCGCCGCAAGTTCGACGACGACGACCCCACTTTCGTAAAGCGCGGCCGGATCGAGCCGGCCCTGCAGGAGGACCCGGATCTGCCCGAAGAGGGCGACCGCTGGTCCACGTGGGACGGTGCCCTGCACGGCCCCGAGCCTCGCCCCGACTGGGTCCGCACCGAGTACGGCGCGGTCGACACCGAGCTGGGCATGCTCAAGACCGGCAAGGAAGCCGACGTGTTCCTGGTGCGCCGGGCCATCCCGGGCACCGACAAGATCAGCATGCTGGCCGCCAAGCGCTACCGCGACGGCGACCACCGGATGTTCCACCGCGACGCCGGTTATCTCGAAGGGCGCCGGGTCCGCCGGTCCCGGGAGATGCGGGCGATGACCAACCGGACCGCCTTCGGCAAGGAGATGATCTCCGGGCAGTGGTCGGCGGCCGAGTTCGGCGCGCTCGGCCGGCTGTGGGAGATCGGGCAGGAGAGCGGCCTGGTCTGTGTGCCCTACCCGGTGCAGCTGATCGGCACCGAGCTGATGATGGAGTTCATCGGCGACTGGGAGACCGGCGAGGCCGCGCCCCGACTGGCCCAGGTCCGGGTCGATCCGGATCAGCTGGCCGACCTGTGGCGGCAGATGACCGACGCGCTGTCGGTGCTGGCCCGGGCGCAGGTGGCGCATGGTGACCTGTCGCCGTACAACACGATGGTGCACGACGGGCGGCTCGTCATGATCGACCTGCCGCAGATCGTCGACGTCATCGCCAACCCGCGCGGCGGCGAGTTCATCGCCCGGGACGTGCGCAACGTGGCGAGCTGGTTCCGGTCGAGGGGCCTGACCATCGATGAGGACGAGCTGATCGAACGCCTGCACTTCGAGGCGGGTCTGCGCTGACGGGCAGCTGGGGCCGGGGCCACACGGCCCCGGCTCACCTCACTGAATGTAGCCCTCGACCTCGCCGGTGCTGTGGGCCTGCTCGGCGTCCGGATCGTGGCCGGCGTCACGGGCCGCCCGGCGGCGGCGCAGCAGGTCCCAACACTGGTCGAGGGACTCCTCCAGGTCCTTGAGGCGGGTGTGCTCCTCGTCGGACGAGATCTTGCCCTCGCTCAGCTGGCGGCGAAGCGAATGCTCCTCGTCCACCAGCTCGCTGATCCGTCCCAGAACGGTCTTGTCATCCATTCCCGAAGCCTATTCACCACCGACGGGGCGGTCACGCCGCCCCGTGGGAAGATCGCCGGGTGACGCTTGACGAGCAGCGGGAGCGCATCCTCTCCGGGGCCATGTACAACGACCTGACCAGTGAACTCGTCGAGGCTCGGGAGCGAACCGTGCTGCTGACCGACGAGTACAACTCCAGCTTCGGGCGGCCGCAGGCGGAACGCGAGGGCATCCTGCGGCGGCTACTCAAGTCGGTCGGTGACGGCTGTCACTTCGAGCCGACGTTCCGGTGCGAGTTCGGGTTCAACATCAGCATTGGGGACGCGTTCTACGCCAACTTCGACTGCGTGATGCTGGACGGCGGCGGGATCACCATCGGTGACCATGTGCTGTTCGGGCCACGGGTCGGTATCTACACGTCCAACCACGCCATCGACGCGGCCGAGCGGGCGGCCGGTGCCTGCTACGCCAAGCCGGTGACGATCGGTGACAACGTGTGGATCGGCGGCGGGGTCACCATCAACCAGGGCGTCACCATCGGTGACGGCGCGATCGTCGCCTCGGGCAGCGTCGTCACGAAACCGATCCCGGCCGGGGTGATCGCGGCAGGCGTCCCGGCGCGGGTGCTGCGCGAGATTACCGAAAAGGACAAAACCGGTTTCAAGCCCTGATTTCGGTACGGGGTGAGCGCCTCTTTCGTGAAGGCGGGGCGGGTAGCCGTACCAACGGGAAAAAGCCCGCCTCCCGGAACCGGGAAGCGGGCCTTGACCAGGCGATGTCAGCTGTGCAGCGTCAGCTGCGAAGCATCTTGCGCAGCACGTACTGCAGGATGCCGCCGTTGCGGTAGTAGTCGGCCTCGCCGGGCGTGTCGATCCGGACGACGGCGTCGAATTCGATGCCGGTGTCGGTGGTGACCTTGACCGTGCGCGGCGTGGTGCCGTCGTTGAGCTCGATGACGCCGGCGAAGGAGAAGGTCTCCGTGCCGGTCAGGCCGAGTGACGCGGCGTTCTCACCCTGCGGGTACTGCAGCGGGAGCACGCCCATGCCGATCAGGTTCGACCGGTGGATGCGCTCGTAGCTCTCGGCGATGACCGCGCGGACGCCGAGGAGCATGGTGCCCTTGGCCGCCCAGTCGCGGGACGAGCCGGAACCGTACTCCTTACCGGCCAGGATGACCAGCGGGATGCCGGCCTCCTGGTAGGCGACCGAGGCGTCGTAGATGGTGGTCTGCTCGCCGGTCAGGTGGTTGAGCGTGAAGCCACCCTCGACATCGGTCAGCAGCTGGTTGCGCAGACGGATGTTGGCGAACGTGCCACGGATCATGACCTCGTGGTTGCCGCGGCGCGAGCCGTAGCTGTTGAACTCGGCGCGCGGGACGCCGTGCTCGGCGAGGTACTTGCCGGCGGGCGAGTCCGGCTTGATCGAGCTGGCCGGGGAGATGTGGTCGGTGGTCACCGAGTCGCCCAGCTTGGCCAGCACGCGGGCGCCGGTGATGTCGGTCACCGGGCTCGGGTCGGCCTGCATGCCCTCGAAGTACGGGGGCTTCCGGACGTAGGTGGAGTCCTCGGACCACTCGAACGTCTTGCCGGTCGGGGTCGGCAGCGACTGCCACTGCTCGTCGCCGGCGAAGACGTCCTGGTAGGCGGCGCTGAAGCCCTCGGCGCCGATCGCCTGCGCGATGGTGTCGTCGATCTCCTTGGCCGACGGCCAGATCTCGTTCAGGTAGACCGGCTTGCCGTCCGACCCGGTGCCGAGCGGCTCGGTGGTGATGTCGATGTCCATCGAGCCGGCCAGCGCGTACGCCACCACCAGGGGCGGGGACGCCAGGTAGTTCATCTTGACGTCCGGGTTGATCCGGCCCTCGAAGTTACGGTTGCCGGAGAGCACACTGACCGCGGTCAGGTCGTTCTCGTTGATGGCGGCCGAGACCTCCTCGGGCAGCGGGCCCGAGTTGCCGATGCACGTGGTGCAGCCGTAACCGACCAGGTTGAAACCGATCTTGTCCAGGTACGGCGTGAGGCCGGACCGGTCGTAGTAGTCGGAGACGACCTTCGAACCGGGGGCCAGAGTGGTCTTGACCCACGGCTTGCGGGTCAGGCCGCGCTCGACGGCCTTCTTCGCGAGCAGGGCCGCACCGATCATGACCTGCGGGTTCGAGGTGTTCGTGCAGGACGTGATGGCGGCGATGACGACCGCGCCGTGGTCCAGCTCGTACTCGACGCCGTCGTCGCCCTTGACCCGGGTCGGCTTGGACGTGCGGCCGGTGGCGCCGAGGGCGGCGCTGAAGACGTGCGGCTTGTCGGCCTCGTCCTCGACACCGTTGGCCGGCGCGTCACTGGCCGGGAACGACTCCTCGCTGGCCTCGTCGGCGTGACCGTGCGGGGCGGCGTAGGTCGGCAGCGCCTCGCGCCACATAGCCTTCGCCGCGTTCAGCGGAACGCGGTCCTGCGGGCGCTTCGGGCCGGCCAGCGACGGGACGATCGTCGAGAGGTCGAGCTCCAGCTTCTCGCTGAAGTCGGGCTCCGCGTTCGGGTCGAGCCACAGGCCCTGCCGCTTGGCGTAGGCCTCGACCAGCGCGACCTGGGCCTCGCTGCGCCCGGTCATCCGGAGGTAGTCGATGGTCTGCTCGTCGATCGGGAACATCGCGGCGGTCGAACCGTACTCCGGCGACATGTTGCCGATGGTGGCCCGGTTGGCCAGCGGGACGGCGCTCACGCCGGGACCGTAGAACTCGACGAACTTGCTGACCACACCGTGCTTACGCAGCATCTCGGTGATGGTGAGCACCAGGTCGGTGGCGGTGGTGCCGGCCGGCGCCTCGCCGAACAGCTTGAAGCCGACGACCCGCGGGATCAGCATGCTGACCGGCTGGCCCAGCATCGCGGCCTCGGCCTCGATGCCGCCGACGCCCCAGCCCAGCACACCCAGGCCGTTGACCATGGTGGTGTGCGAGTCGGTGCCGACCACGGTGTCCGGGTACGCCTGGCCGTTGCGCTCCATGATGGTGCGGGCCAGATACTCGATGTTGACCTGGTGCACGATGCCGGTGCCCGGCGGGACGACCTTGAACTCGTTGAACGCGGTCTGGCCCCAGCGCAGGAACTGGTAGCGCTCACGGTTGCGCTGGTACTCCAGCTCCACGTTGCGCTGGAAGGCGTCCTCCCGGCCGAACAGGTCGGCGATGACCGAGTGGTCGATGACCATCTCGGCCGGCGACAGCGGGTTGACCTTGGTCGGGTCGCCGCCCAGGTCCTTCACGGCCTCACGCATGGTGGCCAGGTCGACCACGCAGGGGACGCCGGTGAAGTCCTGCATCAGCACCCGGGCCGGGGTGAACTGAATCTCGACGTTCGGCTGTGCGTCCTTGTCCCAGCTGCCGAGCGCATTGATGTGGTCGGCGGTGATGTTCGCGCCGTCCTCCGTGCGCAGCAGGTTCTCCAGGAGGATCTTCAAGGAGTAGGGCAGGCGCTCGTGCCCCTCCACCTTGTCGATCGTGAAAATCTCGTAGCTCGCGTCTCCGACGCGCAGCTCGCTCTTCGCACCAAAGGTGTCGAGGCTGGCCACCGTCATCTCCTTCACACCCAGCGACTGGAAGTCAAGTCTTTCGCACCGAAAGGGCGACCTCTTGGTTAGGTATGCCTAACTCTCGGTTGTGCGTCTTCGGTAAACCGTACGTCCGTCTTGCTAGCCGCTGCAAGGCGGGTCCCACGCGACGATCCTCGCAGCCTGTAGTCGAGACACCCGGAAAATGTCGTATCCCGCTGGGATGATGTGCCGGTGACGACGATGGAGATCATTGCGGGCGCTCCGGCTTCCTCCAGGACCAGGCCGCAATGGCTGATCGTGCACTACCAGCGGCCCGACGGTGACTACGCCGACTGGGTCCTGCACGCCTGGGGTGATCTCGCGCCCGGCACCGACACGCTCTATCCCGACGGCGTCCCGTTCGCCGGGGAGGACGCGTGGGGCCGGTTCGCCTGGGTGCGCATCGCGGAGAATGCTCAGGAGATCGGCTTCCTGGTGCTCAGTCGACAGGGCGGCAAAGACGTCGAGATCGACCGCTGGGTCACGCTGAGTGAGGGCAGTGAGATCTGGCTCACGGCCGGCGACAGGCGTGTCTCCCACACGCCGCCGGTCCTGCCGGAGCCGCCCGCCGAGACCGTGGTGATCCACTACCGCCGCCCCGCCGGCGACTATGCGGGGTGGGGCCTGCACGCCTGGGAGGGCGTCCCGGTCACCGAGAAGACCAGGTGGGGCCGCCCGCACATGCCGGCCCGCTTCGACGCGTTCGGTGCCGTCTTCGAGGTGCGGGTCCGGCCCGACGCCGTCGGCCTGCGTTACGTGCTGCATCGCGGCGAGGAGAAGGATCTGCCCGACGACCAGCGCCTCGACCTCACCGTGGCCCGGGAGGCCTGGCTGGTCGCCGGTTCCGTGCAGCCGGTCCGGCCCGATGTCGGCACGCACGGCCCCGAGCTCGACCCGGCCCGGGCGCACGCCGTCTTCATCGATCGGGGCACCGTCGCGCTGCCCGAGTGGTTCGCCGCCCGGGCCACGAGTCTCACCCTCGGCTCGTTGCCGCTGGTGCCACGGCCCGGCGGTCTGTTCCAGGCGCAGAGCCGCCGCTTCCCGCACCTCCGGGCGTATCGTGCGTTCGCGGTGCGTGAGCTCGACGACACGACGCTCGGTGAGCTGCTGCGCGATCAGCTGCTGGTCACCGGCCGCGACGGCGCGGGCGACGTGGTCGCGGTCACCGCCGTGCAACTGCAGGGTGTCCTCGACGATCTCTATGGTGCCGCGGTCGAGGCCGAGTTGGGCCCGGTCCTCGACGACCCGGAGCGGCCGCGCCTGTCGGTCTGGGCGCCCACCGCCCGCACCGTGGAGTTGGAGCTCTTCCGTGAGCCCGGCGAGGAGCCGCGGGTCTTCCCGATGGAGCGCGACGACACGACAGGCGTCTGGTCGGTCGTCGGCAAGCGCAAGTGGATCAATCGGTGGTATCGGTTCCGCGTCCAGGTGTGGCAGCCGGCCGTCCAGCGGATCGTCACCACCAGCGTCACCGACCCGTACTCGGTGTCGCTGGCCACCGACTCCACACACAGCCAGCTCGTCGACCTGTCCGACCCGGCGCTCGTCCCGCCCGGCTGGGCCGAGTCCACCCCGCCCGACCCGGTGCCACCGGCCCGGATGCAGATCACCGAGGTCTCGGTCCGCGACTTCTCCATCGCCGACGCCACCGTCCCGCCCGACGAGCGCGGCACCTACCTGGCCTTCACCCGCCACGGGTCGGACGGGATGCGTCACCTGCGCTCGCTGGCCGAGGCCGGGCTCACCCACGTGCACCTGCTGCCGGTCAACGACTTCGCCACCGTGCCCGACCGGCGCGCCGACCAGTCGGTGCCGCTCTGCGACCTGGCGTCGTTCCCACCCGACTCGCCGGAGCAGCAGCGGGCCGTCATGGCGGTGGCCGACTCGGACGGCTTCAACTGGGGTTACGACCCCTGGCACTGGACGACCCCGGAGGGCAGCTACGCCACCGACCCGGCCGGTCCGGCCCGGATCGCGCAGATGCGCGCGGCGGTGGCGGCGCTGCACGCGGCCGGGCTGCGGGTGGTCCTCGACGTCGTCTACAACCACACCATGGGCGACGGGCTCGACCGGTTCAGCGTGCTCGACCGGATCGTCCCCGGCTACTACCACCGGCTGCTCGCCGACGGCAGCGTCGCCGAGTCCAGCTGCTGCCCGAACACCGCGACCGAGCACACCATGATGGGTCGGCTCGTGGTCGACTCGCTGGTCACCTGGGCCCGGGAGTATCGGATCGACGGCTTCCGGTTCGACCTGATGGGTCACCACCCGCGGGCCGGCATCCTGGCCGCGCGGGAGGCCCTGCAGCGGGTCCGGCCGGATATCGCGCTCTACGGCGAGGGGTGGAATTTCGGCGAGGTGGCCTATGACGCCCGGTTCGCCCAGGCCACCCAGGTCAACATGGCCGGCACCGGGGTCGGCACGTTCAACGACCGGTTGCGCGACGCGATCCGCGGTGGCGGGGCGTTCGGCGACGACCCGGCGGTGCGCGGCTTCGCGACCGGGCTCGGCTCGGCGGTTCCGCTGTGGCTGCACGATCAGGTCAAGGTGGGGCTGTCCGGTGCGCTGGCCACCTATCGGTTCCTGGCGCACGACGGGGTCGAGCGCAGCGGTGGGCAGATCGGCTACAACGGCGCACCGGCCGGCTACGCCCACGATCCGGGCGAGGCGGTCAACTATGTGGACGCCCACGACAACGAGATCCTGTACGACGCGATGGCGTTCAAGCTGCCGGCCGGCATCGCCCAGATCGACCGGGCCCGCATGCAGGTCCTGGCGCTGTCGCTGGTGGTGCTGAGTCAGGGCGCGGGTTTCGTGGCACTCGGCACCGAGCGGCTGCGGTCCAAGTCGCTGGACCGTAACTCGTTCAACTCGGGTGACTGGTTCAACCAGATCCGCTGGGATCCGGCGCTCGGCAACGGGTTCGGCGTGGGCCTGCCACCGGAGGCCGACAACGGCGACAAGTGGGACTGGGCGCGGCCGCTGCTCGGTGACCCGTCGCTGGTCCCGGCGCCCGATGTGATCGAGCTGGCCGCCGAGCGCTATCGGGAGCTGCTGCGGATCCGCCGGTCGTCGCCGGTCTTCGGGCTGCCCACCGCCGAGGAGGTGCAACGGCGGTTGTCGTTCGCTCCGGGCGGCGGGTCGGAGCAGGCCGGGGTGATCGTGATGTGCCTGGACGGCACCGGTCTCGATCCGCACTGGGCCCGCGTGGTCGTGGTGTTCAACGCCACCGACGGCACGGTCCATCCGGCGATCCCCGACCCCGGCGGGCTGCGGCTGCACCCGGACCTGACCGGCTCGGCCGATCCGGTGCTGCGGGCGGCCACCCCGTCCGGCGTGCCGGCCCGATCGACCGCGGTGTTCGTCGCCGACATCCCCTGACCGGCGGGGCGGGCGCGGCTGCGCTACATTGCGCCGCGTGAGGCGTCGAGTGGAGGTCGTGGTGCGGGTAGAGCGTGCCCTGTGCGCGTTGGTGTTGGCCGGGCTGGTCGGGGGCTGCACCTCGTCCGGAGACGACCGGAAACCCGTCGTCCAGGACCCGAGTTCGCCGGCCGCCGCCGCGTCGGCACCGGCCTGGACCGAACCGGCCGCCTACAGCTTCACACTGACCCGCGGGTGCGAGTCCGCGCCGATCGGTGAGTACCGGGCGACCGTCAAGGACGGTGTGCTCAGCGCCGCCGAGCGGGTCGGTGCGGTCTCCGTGGTGCCGTCCTCGTCGGCCGAGGTGGAGCTCGGCCCGGTCACCGAGGGCCAGCAGGGCGAGGAGATCGACGTGCCGACCCTCGGCGAGTTGCTGACCATGGCGGCGACCGCCGGTGAGGACGGCGCCACCGTGGAGACGAAGTTCGACACCGCCGACGGTCACCCGGTCCAGGTGAAGATCAACGTCGAGGACGATCCGGCCGCCGCCGAGTGCTGGAACGTGACGGAGTACAAACCGGCGTCCTGACCGTTCTCGGGGACGCGCCGCGTCCCCGAGAGCCCGATCCTCGATCAGGGGTGCAGCGCGTCCCGCAGGAAGTCGCCGCCCTGACGGGTGGCGGCCTTCGCGGCGTGCGTGTCCTTGAGCGCGTTGAGCAGCACGAAGTCGTGGATGATGCCCTGGTAGCGGACCGCTGTCACGTCCACCCCGGCGGCACGCAACTTGGCCGCGTACGCCTCGCCCTCGTCCCGCAGCACGTCCGCCTCGGCCACGATGACCAGCGCCTTCGGCAGCCCGGCCAGTTCCTCGGCGGAAGCCCGCAGCGGCGACGCGGTGATCTGCGCCCGCTCCGCCTCGTCGGTCGTGTACTGGTCCCAGAACCACTGCATGCCGTCGCGGCGCAGGAAGTAGCCCTCGGCGAACTGGTGGTACGAATCGGTGTCGAAGCTCGCGTCGGTCACCGGGTAGAACAGCAGCTGCGCGCTGATCGCCGGGCCGGATCGCTGCTTGGCCAGGATGGTCAGGGCGGCCGTCATGTTGCCGCCGACCGAGTCACCGGCGACCGCGATGCGGGTGGCGTCCAGGTCGTGCCGGCTGCCGTGCGCGGCCACCCACTCCAGCGTGGCATAGACCTGCTCGACGGCGACCGGGTAACGGGCCTCGGGGGAACGGTCGTACTCGACGAAGACGGTGGCCGCGTTCGCCCGTACGGTCAGCTCCCGGACCAGCCGGTCGTGGGTGTTCGCGTCGCCGAAGACCCAGCCCGCGCCGTGTGTGTAGATCAGCACCGGCAGCGGGCCGGTCGCCCCGGCCGGACGCAGGACACGCACCTTCACCTCACCGGTCGGGCCGCCGGTGAACGTCAGATCCTCGACGTCGGCGGCCGGCGTCTCGACCCCGGTGCCGTCCTGGACCGACTCGACGGCCTTGCGGCCCTCCTCCGGACCGAGGTCGAACAGGTACGGCGGGTTCGCGGTCGCCTCGACGAAGGCCTGCGCGGCCGGTTCGAGCACGGGCTTCGGGTAGCTCATCGGATCCTCCTTGAGATCGGTCGAGGATCAGCCAACCCGAACTCAGTGCGTGATCAGTGCATTTCCGATGCACTCGTGATCCGGTCCACGATGGCGACGTACCGATCCACCTCCGCATCGCCGATCGCCTGCCGGTAGGCCGGTTCGTGCCGGCCCAGCAGATTCCGGAAGACGTCACACGCGGCCCGTGCCCCGTGGTGGTCGCCGAGATGGTCGCTGGCCTCGGCGAGGAAGGCGTAGATCGGGAGCCGGATATGGATCTCGCCGGGTGGGACGTGCTCGGCCGCCCACCGGGCCATCGCGGCGGCCTGCCGATGGTCGCCCAGCACCAGGGAGGTCTCGGCCAGTCGAGCCGCCGCGCTGTTGCGCAGGTCGTCGAGACCGGTGGCGAGGGCGATGTCGAACGCCTCCCGGGCCAGCGCCACGCACTCGTCCAGCTGCCCGTCCTCCTGCAGGGTTCGGGCCAGCGCGTCGATGCAGTACACCAGGACGGTCGGCTCGCCGGTCCGCCGGGCCGCCGCCACCGATCGCCGCAACAGGGGAATGGCCTTGTCACGTTCCTCCACGCGGAGCGTCAGCCCCAGGTTACGCAGCACGTGTGCCTGCCCGATCACGTCGCCGGCCCGTTCCGCGATGTCCAGGGCCCGGAGCAGCAGCAGCCGGGCGACCGCCGGATCGGTGGGGGTCTCGACGAGGGCGGCCTCGCGCAGCAGCGCCGCCTCCAGCACCGGTTCGCCGAGGCCACCGGCTACGGCCAGGACCCGCATGGTCTGCTCGCGGGAGTCCGCGTACGGCTCGGCCCGAGCCGACCGGACCGCACGTAGATAGAGCACCATCAGCACGGCTTCCCGGTGATGGCCGTGGAGCAGGGCGAGGTCGATGATGCAGGCGAGCGCTGCCTGTTCCCGGGTGTACCAGCGCAGCGCGTCGGCGAGATCCGCCATCGGCGTCGGCGTCATGTCCGGGGGGACGGGCCCGAGCGGGGCGATCTCGGGACGCCCGAAGGCCAGGTACGCCGCGCGGGCGTCGCGGAGCGAGTGCTGCACCAGCCGGCCGACAGCCTCGGCACGCTCGTCGCCGAGCAGCTCACCGGCGTACGCCCGGAGGAGGTCGTGCAACGTGTACCGCTGCCGCCCGGCCTCGGTGATCATGTGGGCCGCGCTCAACTCGGCGAGCGAGGCGCGGACGGTCGGGCCGGCGCCGGCGATGCTGGCCGCCGCCTCGACCGGGATCTCCGGCCCGGAGTGGACCGACATCAGCCGGAACAGCCGTGCGGCGGCCGGGCTCAGCGCCAGGTACGACCAGGACAGCGCGGACCGGACGTCGTCGTGCGCCTCACCGGTGGAGAGCGCGTCCAGCCGGGCCTGTGAGGACAGCTCGTCGGCCAGGTCGGCGAGTTTGAGTCCGGGCCGGACCGCGGCGTGTGCCGCGGTGATCGACAGCGCCAGCGGCAGGCCGGCGCAGAACCGGACGAGGTCGGTGGTCGCGACCGGTTCGGCGGCCAGCCGGGGCGCGCCGATCCGTTTCGCGAGCAGTTCCCGGGCGGCCGTGTCACTGAGCCGGCCGACCGGCACGGCCCGCGCCCCCTCGTGTGCCACCAGCCCGGCGAGCCGGTTGCGGCTGGTCACCAGCACCAGGCAGCCGGGCGCGCCGGGCAGCAGTGGGCGTACCTGCTCGGAGTCTCGTGCGTTGTCCAACAGGATGATCATGCGCCGGTCGGCGACCGCCGACCGGAACCGGGCCGAACGGGCGTCGACGTCGTCAGGTAGCTCGGCGAGGCCCACACCGACCGATTCGAGAAGCGTGGCCAGCGCGTCGGACGGGATCACCACCCGGCCGCTCGGGTCGAAACCACGCAGATTGAGGTAGAGCTGCCCGTCCGGATAGCGCGGTGCCAGCCGGTGCGCCCAGTCCACGGCGAGGGCGGTCTTGCCGATGCCGCCCATACCGCTGAGCACCACCATGCCGGCGCTGTGATCGGGCAGGTCACCGCGGTCCACGAAACCCGCCACCCGACGGGGCAGCTGAGCCGGCCGGTGGGCCGACGGCGGCTCCGGCTCGTCGTCGGTGAGCGCGGCCAGATGCGCGGCCCGCAACTCCGCGCCCGGATCGGTGCCCAACTCGTCGGCGAGCAACCGCCGGGTCGTGTCGAAGAGCACCAGCGCCTCGGCGCGGCGGCCGGCCACGGTCAGCAGCCGGATCACCCGGGCCTGGAGCGGCTCGTGCAGCGGCGCCGACGCGGCGATCCGCTGGAGCAGGGGGAGCAGGCGCGGCTCGGCCTGATCGGCGGCGTCCACCGCGATCTGGATCCGCTCCTGCTCGAGGGCGACGAAGGCCGGATGGGTGAGCACCTCGGCGTCCAGCCCGGCGAACACCGGCTCCTGGACCAGCTCCAGCGCCTGACGGATCGACCCCGGGGCGTCCCGTAGCGCACGGACCGCCATCAGGTCACAGCTCTGCGCGTCGGCGACCAGACGGTAGCCCTGTCCGGCCGGGAACACCCAGCTCCCGGTGGCCCGGCTGGCCAACTCCGGCTCGAACAGTCGGCGGGCCTGCCCGACCAGCCGGTGCAGCTGGTTCACCGCGCTCGGCGACGGCTCGGCGCCCCAGATCAACTCGATCAGGGTGTCCACCCCGACCGTGCCACCGCGGGCCGCGAGCAGCGCCGCCAGCAGAATCCGCAGCCGCGGCGCCCCGATGTCGACCTCGACGCCGGACCGCCACATGCGGAGCCCGCCGTAGGAACGCAGTCGCACGGCGGGCTCGGTGGTGCTCATGCCCTGATCCTGCCGGATGGTCAGCCGGGCAGGCGAGGACCGGCCTCCCGCTGCGACGCGAGCCACTGCTCGACCTCGCTCGAGGCGCGCGGCAGACCGGCCGACAGGTTGCGGCAGCCGTCCGCGGTCACCAGCACGTCGTCCTCGATCCGGACGCCGAGACCGCGTAGCTCCTCCGGGACCAGCTCGTCCTCCGGCTGGAAGTAGAGACCCGGCTCGACGGTGAGCACGTAGCCCTCCTGGAGCCGGCCCTCCCGGTACGTCTCGTTGCGCGCCGCCGAACAGTCGTGCACGTCGATGCCGAGCATGTGCCCGAAGCCGTGCAGTGTCCACCGCCGGTAGACCGTGCTGTCGTCGGCCATCGCCTCGTCCACGCTCACCGGCAGCAGGCCCAGGTCGTGCAGGCCCTCGGCGAGCACCCGCATGCAGACCTTGTGCACGTCCCGGAAGACCACACCCGGCTTGATCGCGTCCATGCCGGCCTGCTGTGACGCGTACACGATGTCGTAGACCTGCCGCTGCAGCGGCGTGAACGTGCCGTTGACCGGAACCGTCCGGGTCACGTCGGCGGTGTAGAGGTTGTCGCCCTCCACCCCCATGTCCATCAGCAGCAGCTCACCGGGCGTGGTCACACCCGTGTTGCGCACCCAGTGCAGGATCGTCGCGTGCGGGCCGGCGCCCACGATCGACGTGTAGCCGACGTCGTTGCCGTCGTGCCGGGCGCGCAGCCCGAACACTCCCTCCAGCAGCCGCTCCTTGACGCTCCGGTCGGCCGGCAGGATCCGGGCCACATCCTCGAAGCCGCGCACCGTGGCGTCGATCGCGGCCTGCAGCTGCGCGATCTCCCACTCGTCCTTGACCAGCTTGAGCTCGGAGATCACGGCGGCCAGCGCGCGGTCGCGCGGCTTGGCCCGGTCCGGCTCGTAGGCCAGCACCGCGCGGTCCACATTCGGGTCGAGGCCGCGCAGCACCCGGGTCCGGCCCGGCGCCGAACCGGCCAGCGCCGCGCCCAGGTCGCCCAGCGGTGCCGCGGTCAGCCCCAGCTCGGTCGACTTCTCCGACAGCGTGTGGGTCCGGCCCACCCACAGCTCACCGTTGCGGTCCCGGAAGAACCGGTCGGTGTCCTTCGAGTTGCGCTGCCGCGTATAAAGCACCGCGTCGTGCCCCGACCCGCTCGGGTGCAGGATCAGCACACTGTCCGGGTCGCGGTCGCCGGTCAGGTAGAAGAAGTCGCTGCCCGGGCGGAAGTGGTAGTCGGTGTCGTTGGCACGCACCTTCTCGTTGCCGCTCGGGATGATCAGGGTCTCGCCGGGGAACGCCTCGGAGAGGGCGTTGCGGCGCTTCGCGTAGTTCGGCACCTCGGGCAGGGGCGCCACGGCCAGCGGATCCTCCCGCCAACCCTGACGCATGAAGCTCAGGAACGCCTCGGGGAAGTCGGGGTCGTGTGACTCCGTCTTCGCTGCGGGCTGGGCGCCGCTGTTCTCGGCCATGTGGGTGCCTCCGTTCTCGGTGCCCCCGACGTTACCGCCGAAGCACCGGGCCCGGCAGGCCCGGGCCCGGCCACCATGATCAGGACAACGCGATCGGCAGAGTCAGGCACGCCAGCCGGGCGCCGGCCGTGCCCGCCTCACCCGGCGCGGTGTGCGTGTGCTCGGCGTGCAGCACCAGTGATCGGGCCTGCCGGTCGTCGAACGTCCAGTCCTGCGCGGTCACCGCCCGGCCGACCCCGTTGCGGTCGGCGATGAGGTCCAGCCACACCTCGTTGCGGGAGTTGGCGTAGGCCGGGTCGGTCGACGGCTTGCCCGGTCCGGCGGCGGGGTCGAGACGGTTCTGATAGTGCGGGCCGGCCGCGGCCGGATCCTTCCCACACGGGTTGGTGTGCAGGTGGGCGCCGTACGGTCGGCCGGGTGTCAGTCCGGTGGCGAGCAGGCTCACCCGTACCCCGGCATGGTTTTGGATGATCGTGACCGTGGCCCGCGCGCCTGCCGGGACCACCGCCGTGTCGTAGGTGACGGCGCGCGCCTCGTCGCGCCAGGTCTTGAAGGTCCCCTCGGTGACGGGCGGGGGCGCCAGCATCAGCGGGGCCATCATCGCCAGCACTAACGTATTCATCTCCCGATTGTCGCAAATTTCCGGAAATCGACCTGTTGATCGGTGGGGCCTGGCCCGCTTGGGACCACCCGCGCCGGGATGAGAGGCTGGCCTCGTGGGCTACGCGATGGTGATGGGCGAGGCGCTGATCGACCTGCTCGAAGCGGACGTCGACGGCGAACAGGTCTACCGGCAGGCGATCGGCGGCGCACCCCTCAACGTCGCCGTCGGCGTGGCGCGCCTCGGCGGCGACGCCCGATATGCCGGAAGTCTCAGCATCGACATCCTCGGTGACCGGATGGCCGCCTTCCTGCGCGCCGCCGGCGTCGACGGCCAGGGGGTCCGCCGCGTCGCCGCACCCACCACCCTCGCCGTCACCACGTTCGACGGGGCTGAGCCCACGTTCACGTTCTACGGCGAGCCGCCGTCCTACGCGCTGCTCGCCCCGGCCGACCTGGACCTGCCCGCGGTGGCGGGGGCGGCGGTTCTCTACACGGGCTCGATCAGCCTGCTCCGCGAGCCGTTCCTGAGCGCCGCCCGAGCCGCCTGGTCCGCGGCCGTCCCCGGGCCGCTGCGGGTCTTCGATCCGAACGTGCGGCCCACCCTGCTGCCGGACGCCGCTGCCGTGGCCGCCCTCCGCGACCTCACCGAAGAGTTCTTCGCCACCGCTGACCTGGTCAAACTCAGCTCAGCCGACGCGATCGTCCTCTACGACGAACACGATCCGGCCGCCGCCGCGGCCCGCATCCTCGCCCTCGGCGCGGGCGCGGTCGTCGTCACCTGCGGCTCCCGAGGCGCCCACGTAGCGGCCGCCGACGGCGCCACCGACATCCCGGCGCCACTGGTCAGCGCGATCGACGCCACCGGCGCCGGCGATTCGGTGATGGCCGCCCTGATCAGCCGCCTGCTCACCGACGGCCGCCCGACCGACCTCGCCGCCTGGTCCGGCCACGTCCGTTTCGCACTCTCGGTGGCCGGTCTCGTCTGCGAACGACAGGGCGGCGCCACCGCGATGCCGACCCCGTCCGACCTGCGGGCCCGCTGGGGAGATCTCTGATTCGGTACGGCCACGAGGAGCACCCACCCACACCGCGACGCGGCCCCGGTTCCGGACCGCAAGGCGTCTCACGGGCGTGGCCTCCGGTCACCGTTCAATCGCCGAGAGCCCGCGCGATGAACCGCTGCCGATCCAGCAGCACCCGCTCGACCCGGACCTCCGCGACCTGCGTGTCCCCGTCGTGGACGGTCACCTCGAACAGCAGTTTCGGCCCGTCCACCTTGGTCAGCGTGGCCTGGGCGGCGACCCGGCGGCCGACCGGCGTGGGCACCCGGTGCTCGACCTCGGCGCGGCTGCTGACCGTGGTGACACCACCGGGGATCTGCCGGGCGGTGGCGGCGACGGTGGCCGCCTCGGCGAGGGCGAGCAGCCGGGGCGTGCCGAGAACCGGCACGTCACCGGAGCCCATCGACTGGGCGGTGTCGGCGTCGGTGACCGTCAACTCGACCCGGGCGCTGAGACCGGGCGCGAACTCCGGAAGCTCCATCACCAAAGCTTAAGACTGTTCGGGCCGCTGCCAGTACGTCTCGTCGTCCGGTTCGCTGACCGGTCGATCGGCCGCGCCCGGAGGTACCGCCCCGAAACCGGGCGCCGGCGGCGTGAACCCCGCGAAGCCGGGCGTCGGTGGCGCGAAGCCGGGCTCGGCGACCGGCGGGACCAGCCCCGGCGCGAGACCGGGCGGCACGGATGCGGTGTCCGGATGCGGGACGGCGGCGCGCGCCCGCCGGGATCGGGCGGCCAGCTGGTCGGCGATCGCGTAGGCCTCGGCCAGATCCCGGTCGCGGGCTTCACCGGCCCGCCCACCGGCGGTGTCGGCGTAGACGGTGGCGAGCCCGAGCCGCCGCTGCAGCGGACCCTGGACGACCCGCACGCTCTGCAGCCGCGCATAGGGAACGAGCGTCATCTCCCGGGTGAGCCGCCCGGCCCGGCTGACGAACACCTGGTCGGCGAGCCCGGCCCCGTAGAACCGCAGCCCGAACGGGTGCAGCCACTTCGCGCGGGCGGGCGGCGGCGAGGTGGCGAGCCCGGCCAGGTCGACGCCGGGCAGGGCGGCCGCGACGAGCGCCCGTGCGGCGGCCAGGTCACCGACCGGCATGAGACGGTCGGAACCGCGGTCCTCGCCGGGTTCAGGACCGGAGACACCGGCGATGTCGAGCGTCAGGTTCAGCCACTGTTTGGCCCGCCACAGCAGCGGCCAGGTGACCCGGACGGTCTGCACGCGGTGCGGCGGCACGATCTGGCTGCGGGTCTCGGTGAGCCCGTAGTGCAGGACCAGCCGTTCCCCGCGGAACAGCCGGAAGTCCCAGTCGCGGAGCACCCGCCGGATGGGCTGCAGCAGCACACCGGCCATCGCGGTGACGGTGCTGGCGATGCCGATGAACGTCCAGGTCCCCTCCATCACGAACTGCGTGATCACCCAGGCGACACCGAACGGCAGGAAGAACGCCTGCGGCGTGAGCAGCTGACTGACCAGCAGGTCCCGGTTGCGGACCTGGTAGAGCGGCA
The DNA here is from genome assembly GCF_033097365.1 of Actinoplanes sichuanensis. Taxonomy (NCBI): domain Bacteria; kingdom Bacillati; phylum Actinomycetota; class Actinomycetes; order Micromonosporales; family Micromonosporaceae; genus Actinoplanes; species Actinoplanes sichuanensis. Next base: position 7,588,119 of record NZ_AP028461.1, on the reverse strand, counting down.
CTTCGGCGGCCGGATCACCGGGCGCGGGCACGGCGACGGCGGGCGCCCGCCCGGACAGCGCCAGCAGCCGTTCCCGCAGCACGCCGGCGTCACGCACGGTGAGATAGGCCAGCGGCGCCTCGGTCTTGCCGCCGCCGACCACTTCGAGGCGCAGTTCGGCGAGTCCGGTGAGCTGCGCGAGCAGCGGGCGCCGCACCTCGACGGCCTGGAGCCGGTCGAGCGGGATGGCCCGGTTGCGCCGCCAGATCAGCCCTTCGGCGATCCGCAGCTCCCGCCCGACCACGTGATATCCGGTGTTCCACCAGCCGATCGCCGAGAAGATCACCACGGCGACGGCCAGCCCGAGCACGATCAGCGCGAAATCGGTCGCCCCCACCTGCCCGAGCGTGTTCCAGGACAGCGCCGCGATGATCACCGCGATGCTCTTGGCGCCTTTCAGCAGCGGGCTGAGGGGATGCAACCGCTGCCGAGCCGCACCCTCCGGCAGGCCCGTCCCGGCAGGCGTTTCCCCAGCAAAACCCCCATATGGTACGGACGGCGAGCCCTCGCCGTCCGAGAGAGGCGGACTCCCGCTCCCGGGCAGGCCCGAAGACGAGAAGCCCCCGTATCCAGCCCCACCCGCCGGCACCTGCCCACCGTTGCCGACCGCACCCGCAAGAGGGCGGAAATCGTCGCCCTGGGCCCCTGGGAAAGAGCCGCCGCCCCCGGCCGGGTCGTCCGGTCGAGAGTGGGCGCCGTCGGCTGGGGCGGCCGGAGATGGGTCGGTGTCCGGTCGAGGGTGGGCGCCGTTACCGGCGGTGCCCGGATCGGAGTGGGCGGGGACACCGGCCGGAGAGGACGTGCCGGGCAGGGCGGGGGTGTCGCTTGCGGGGGCGCCCCGGACCGGGTCGCCGCCGGGGGTGGCCTGCGCGGGATGGGGGAGTCCGGCGCTGGTCACAGGCCCTCGGCCCGGTCTTCGCCGAGGGCGGTCAGCCGGTCGCGCAGGCGGGACGCCTCGTCCGGTGGCAGGCCCGGCACGCGGGCGTTGCTGGCCGCCGCGGCGGTGTGCAACTGGACGGTGGCCAGCCCGAACGCGCGCTCCAGCGGACCGGCGGTGACGTCCACGTACTGCATCCGCGCATACGGCACGATGGACAGGTGCCGGACCAGCAACCCGTGCCGGACGAGCAGGTCCTTGTCGCGCTCGGCGTAACCCCAGGCGCGGACGGCCCGGGCGGCGATGACGGCCCGCCACGCGCCCAGGGCGAGCACCGCGCCCATCCCGAACAGCCAGGGCGTGCCCTCGACGATCAGGTATCCGGCGAGCAGCCCACCGAGCAGCACCGCGGACCAGATCGCGATCCCGATGAGATGGACGATGATCAGCCGGCTGGAGACCGGGCGCCAGGCGACGGTGCCGGGCCAGGGCTCGAGGGCATCGACGGCGGTAGGCGTGGACGGCTCGCTCACAACTAGAGCCTAGGAGACGACCGCACCGTCCGACGAGGCGAAGGGAGTGACCTCACGCAGGAATCCCCGCGCGTCGAGGAACGAACTCAGGGTGGCCCGGTGCTCGCCGCAGGCCAGCCACGTCTTTCGCCGTTCCGGCGTGTGGATCTTCGGATTGTTCCAGAGGAGCTGCCACTCGGCGGCCGCACGACAGCCCTTGGAAGAGCACTGGGGTGGAAAGTCCTCGACCATGCCGCAGACATTACGGCCGGGAGAAGAAGTTTGAGCGCCGGGCGGCCACGGGGGAAGCCGCCCGGCGACGTAGCAAATGCTACACGCTTCCCAAGGTCGCGTGAGTACCCGGTGACGGTGCCCGATCCGGCGGATCGCGCAGAAAGATCCACACATTCGGCCCATGGCATTCTGGGCTGCGAAGACATGCGAATCCGGCGATGATGACGCCCGGATGACGACACGGCTCCCTATGCTGCCGTGCAGTACGGACGTGGGGTTCTTAGGAACCTCTCAGCCGTGTGCTGTTGTCTGTCGTGTAAGTCTTGACCGTCGGCGTCGAAGAGCCGGCGTTTCTCGACAGTTGTGGAGGACCGGTGGCGCAGCCGAGCACGCCCGATACCGAGACCAGCGCCGACGCCGGCGTGCCGGTGCCGCCCGCGCAGGACGCGTCGCAGCTCGAGCGGGCCATGTTCGAGGTCAAGCGGGTCATCGTCGGCCAGGATCGGATGGTCGAGCGGATGTTCGTGGCGCTGCTGGCCCGCGGTCACTGCCTGCTGGAGGGTGTGCCCGGGGTGGCCAAGACCCTCGCGGTGGAGACCCTGGCCAAGGTGGTCGGCGGCACGTTCTCCCGGGTGCAGTTCACGCCCGACCTGGTGCCCGCGGACATCGTCGGTACCCGGATCTACCGGCAGTCGAGCGAGCAGTTCGACGTCGAGCTGGGTCCGGTGTTCGTCAACTTCCTGCTGGCCGACGAGATCAACCGGGCCCCGGCCAAGGTGCAGTCGGCTCTGCTCGAGGTGATGGCCGAGCACCAGGTGTCGATCGGCGGCAAGAGCTACGACGTGCCCGACCCGTTCCTGGTGATGGCCACGCAGAACCCGATCGAGCAGGAGGGTGTCTACCCGCTGCCCGAGGCGCAACGTGACCGGTTCCTGATGAAGATCCTGGTCGGCTATCCGACCGACGCCGAGGAGCGGGAGATCGTCTACCGGATGGGGGTGAGCGCCCCCGAGCCGAAGCAGATCTTCACGCCGGCCGACCTGCTGGCCCTGCAGCGCCGTGCCGACCAGGTGTTCGTCCACAACGCCCTGGTCGACTACACGGTCCGTCTGGTGCTCGCGACCCGCGCTCCGGCCCAGCACGGCATGCCCGACGTGGCGCAGCTCATTCAGTACGGCGCGAGCCCCCGTGCCTCGCTCGGCATCGTCCGGGCCACCCGCGCCCTGGCTCTGCTGCGCGGCCGTGACTACGCACTCCCGCAGGACGTGCAGGACATCGCGCCGGACATCCTGCGGCACCGTCTGGTGCTCAGCTACGACGCGCTGGCCGACGACATCCCGGCCGACCACATCGTGGCCCGGATCATGCAGATGGTGCCGCCGCCGCAGGTGTCGTCACGCCAGGGCTCGCCGAACGGCCAGCCCGCCCCGCCCGCCGGCTTCGGCCAGCCGGGCCAGCCCGGTCACCCCGGCCAGCCGATGTTCGGCCAACCCGGCCAGCCGGTCCCGGCGCTGCCCGGCCCACTGACCCCGGTCGCCTCCGGCCAGCCCCCCACCGCCCAGTTCGTGGCCGGCCCGGCGGGAGTGACCGGCCCGGCGGGAGTGACCGGCCCGCCCGGAGCGAACGGCCCGGCGGGAATCGGCGGCCCGGCCGGAATGACCAGCGCGGCGGGAATCGGCGGCCCGGCGGGAGCGAACGGCCCGGCGGGAGCCGACGGCGGCGCGGGAGCGGGCGGCAACCCCGGCCCCGCGGGCGCGCAGCCGACCAGTGGCATCCCCGCGGCCACCTTCGACAGCCGACCCCCGCAGTCGGGCGGTAACGGCGCCTGGCCGAGCCGGTCATGACCCGGCCGGGCGCCGCGATGCCCGTCGCCCCGGAGGAGGCGGCCCGCGCCGAGGCCGTCCTCGGTCGGCTGCAACTGCTCGTCACCCGCAAACTCGACGGTCTGCTCCAGGGCGACTACGCGGGCCTGCTGCCCGGTCCGGGTACCGAGGCCGGCGAGTCCCGGGAGTACCGGCCGGGCGACGACGTGCGCCGGATGGACTGGCCGGTGACGGCCCGCACCACGATGCCGCACGTGCGCCGGACCGTGGCCGATCGCGAGCTGGAGACGTGGCTGGCCGTGGACCTGTCGGCGAGCCTCGACTTCGGCACCGCCAAATGGCTGAAACGGGATCTGGTGATCGCGGCCGCCACGGCGATGGCCCATCTGACCGTCCGGGGCGGCAACCGGATCGGCGCCGTGGTGGGCACCGGGTCCGGCGTACCGGAGAAGGGGTCTGGCGGAAGCTGGTGGCGCCGTAAGCCGGCCGCGAACCCGGAGCCGACGCCCTGGTCCCCGATTCTGCGCCTGCCGGCGCGGCCCGGCCGTAAGGAGGCGCAGGGCCTGCTGCGGGCGATCGCCGGCACGAAGATCAAGCCCGGCCGGGCCGATCTGGGTGCGCTGATCGACATGCTGAACCGGCCTCCGCGGCGGCGCGGCGTGGCCGTGGTGATCTCCGACTTCCTGGCGCCGGTGGACAACTGGGCCCGGCCGATCAAGAAACTCGGGGTCCGCCACGACGTGCTGGCCATCGAGGTGGTCGACCCGCGTGAGCTGGAGCTTCCGGACGTCGGGGTGCTGACCCTGGCCGACCCGGAGTCCGGGGCGCTGCACGAGGTGCAGACGTCCGATGCGAAACTGCGCCATCGGTACGCCGAGGCGGCCGGCGTGCAGCGTGCCGCGATCGCCCGCGCGCTGCGTGCGGCCGGCGCGAGCCACCTGCGGCTGCGCACCGACACCGACTGGCTGCTCGACATGGTCCGCTTCGTGGCCGCTTCGCGCCACGCCCGTACCCGAGGGACCACACGATGATCCGTTTCCTGGAGCCGTGGTGGCTGCTGACCCTGCTGCCGGTCCTGGCGATGGCCGGGGCCTATGTCTGGCGGCAGTTCCGTAAGCGGCAGTACGCGATGCGGTTCACCAACGTCGACCTGCTGCGCACCCTCGCACCGAAGGGCCTGGGCTGGCGCCGGCACGTGTCGGCGGCCGCGTTCCTGCTGATGCTGGGTGCGCTGGCGGCGGCGACGGCCCGCCCGTCGGTGGACACCGAGGAGCCCCTCGAACGGGCCACCGTGATGCTCGCCATCGACGTTTCGCTGTCGATGCAGGCCGAGGATGTCGAGCCGAGCCGGATCGAGGCGGCACAGGAGGCGGCGAAGGCGTTCGTCAGCGAGCTGCCACCGACGTACAACCTGGGTCTGGTGTCTTTTGCGAAGGCGGCGAACGTGCTGGTGGCGCCGACCAAGGACCGGTCCGCGGTGATCTCCGCGATCGACGGGTTGACGTTGGCCGAGGCGACCGCGACGGGTGAGGCGGTGTTCACTTCGCTGGATGCGATCCGGATGGTGCCGTCGGACGGCGCGGACGGCGCTCCGCCGGCCCGGATCGTGCTGCTCTCCGACGGGTACCGCACGTCGGGCCGGTCGATCGAGGACGCGGCGACCGCCGCCGTGCAGGCCAACGTGCCGGTGTCGACGATCGCGTTCGGCACCGACACCGGTGTGGTGGACATCCGCGGCTCGGTGCAGCGGGTGCCGGTGGACCGGCTGTCGCTGCAGGATCTGGCCGAGCAGACGAAGGGCTACTTCTACGAGGCGGCGTCGGTCAGTGAGCTGAAGCAGGTCTACGAGGACATGGGCAGCTCGATCGGGCACCGCACCGAGCCACGTGAGGTGACGCAGTGGTATGCGGCGATCGGCCTGCTGCTGGGGCTGGCCGGTGCCGCGACGAGCCTGTTGTGGACCTCGAGGCTGCCCTGATCACGGGGTGTTGTGGGCGAGCACGAACAGCACGACGACCCACGCCGAGAGCAGGGTGAAACCGAGGGGCGCGACGAAGTTACGCATGGTTGAACCGTCTTCCGCTGGCGACTGAGCAAAGGGCGCTGTGGTCGGTCGCGGCCGGAAACCATCGCACGCGGAAAAAGCCGGCGGAAAGCCGGTGGGCGTGCGGATGGGGAGTCGTCTGGTCAGCGGTCAGAAACGCTGACGAGCGTCCCGGCCACGACTAGGAGGATCGCTATCTCGCACAGCGATCACCTCCATCAGCTCGTCGGGCCTGGGAACCGGTTGGGAGCGTACTCCTTAATCGCAACTTAAGAAAATCGGCTCCGCACTGAACGGGGTGTAAGTCGGCGGGACCGTCCCTCCGCGGTGGTACGGCGGGCCGATAGTCTCGCTCTTCAGGGGCCTCTAGTGACCCTGAGTGAGTAACGCCTGTCGAATGGAGTGTGTTGTGGCTCGCACCGTTCTGGTGACCGGAGGAAACCGCGGCATCGGCCTGGCCATCGCCCAGGCGTTCGCGAAGCAGGGCGACCGGGTGGCGGTCACCCACCGTGGTTCCGGCGCGCCGGAGGGTCTGTTCGGTGTGCAGTGCGACATCACCGACTCGGACGCCGTCGACGCCGCGTTCACGACCGTGGAGAACGAGCTCGGCCCGGTCGAGGTGGTCGTCGCGAACGCCGGCATCACCGACGACACGCTGCTGCTCCGGATGAGTGAGGAGCAGTTCGAGCGGGTCGTCGACACCAACCTGACGGGCGCGTTCCGGGTGGCGAAGCGGGCCAGTTCCAAGATGCTGCGCGCCAAGTGGGGCCGGATCATCTTCATCTCGTCGGTGGTCGGCCTGTACGGCGGTCCCGGCCAGGTGAACTACGCGGCGAGCAAGGCGGGCCTGGTCGGCATGGCCCGTAGCATCACGCGTGAACTGGGCACCCGCAACATCACGGCGAACGTGGTGGCTCCCGGCTTCATCGAGACGGAGATGACCGCCGTCCTGTCGGACGCTCGCAAGGCCGAGATCATCAAGGCCGTCCCGGCCGGTCGTCTCGCCTCCACCGACGAGGTCGCCGCTGCGGTGACCTTCCTGGCAAGCGACAGCGCGGCCTACATCTCGGGCGCCGTGCTGCCGGTCGACGGTGGTCTCGGAATGGGCCACTGAAGTCCCGGGATATTTTTTCAGGAGAGAAATCAAAGTGTCTGGACTGCTGGCCGGAAAACGGCTGCTCATCACGGGGGTCATCACCGACGCCTCGATCGCCTTCTCGGCGGCGAAGATCGCCCAGGAGCAGGGGGCGACGGTCGTGCTGACCGGTTACGGCCGCCTGTCCCTGGTGGAGCGGATCGCCAAGCGGCTTCCGGAGCCGGCGCCGGTCATCGAACTGGACGCGACGAACTCCGAACACCTCGACGGGCTGGCCGACAAGGTCCGCGAGCACGTCGACGGGCTGGACGGTGTGGTCCACTCGATCGGCTTCGCGCCGCCGTCCTGCCTCGGCGGCGGTTTCCTGGACGCGCCGTGGGAGGACGTGGCCACCGCTGTCCACGTCTCCACGTACTCGTACAAGTCGCTGGCCAAGGCGGCTCTGCCGCTGATGTCGTCGGGCGGCAGCATCGTCGGCCTGACCTTCGACGCGACCAGCGCGTGGCCGGTCTACGACTGGATGGGCGTGGCCAAGGCCGGCCTCGAGTCCGCCTCCCGTTACCTGGCGCTGCACCTGGGCAAGCAGGGCATCCGCAGCAACCTGGTGGCGGCCGGCCCGCTGCGCACCATCGCCGCCAAGTCGATTCCCGGCTTCGAGCAGTTCGAGGACGCGTGGGCGGAGCGGGCGCCGCTCGGCTGGGATCTGCACGACACCAGTGCCGCCGGCAAGGCGATCTGCGCCCTGTTGTCCGACTGGTTCCCGGCCACCACGGGTGAGGTTGTGCACGTTGACGGGGGTTACCACGCGATCGGGGCATAGTCCGGTGGCAGGATGGTCGGGTGGTTTACGACGCGTTCGTCCTGCTCTCCTTCGGCGGCCCCGAGAAACCCGATGACGTGATGCCCTTCCTGCGGAATGTGGTTCGCGGGCGGGGCGTTCCGGATGAGCGCCTCGCCGAGGTGTATGAGCACTACATGCATTTCGGCGGGGTGTCCCCGATCAATCAGCAGTGCCGGGACCTGCTCGCCGCGATCGAGACCGAGTTCTCGACGCACGGCGTGAAGCTGCCCGCCTATTGGGGCAACCGCAACTGGCATCCGATGCTGGCCGACACCGTGGCGCAGATGCGCGACGACGGGGTGGAGCACGCACTCGGGTTCGCGACGAGTGCGTACGGCGGGTATTCCTCCTGCAAGCAGTACTGGGAGGACATCGCCGCGGCCCGGGCGCACGTCGGTCCGGGCGCACCGAGGATCGCCAAGCTGCGGCAGTTCCACGACCATCCCGGTTTCGTCAATCCGCACGTGGTGGGCGTGAAGCAGGCTCTGGCGAAGCTGGACCCGGCCCGCCGCGCCTCCACCCGGCTGGTCTTCACCGCCCATTCGATTCCGGTCAGCATGGCGGAGACGGCCGGCCCCACCGGCGGTCGCTACAACGCCCAGTTGGCGGAGACGGCCCGGCTGGTGCACGCCGCGGCCGCCGCCGACCTCGGTTATGACCTGGTCTGGCAGAGCCGTTCCGGCCCGCCGCAGATCCCGTGGCTGGAGCCGGACATCAACGACCACCTGGAAGGCCTCGCCGGGCAGGGGGTGACCGACGTGGTGGTCAGCCCGATCGGCTTCGTCTCCGACCACCTCGAGGTCATCTGGGACCTGGACAACGAGGCGAAGGACACCGCGGCCCGGCTGGGTCTCGGCTACGCGCGGGCCGCCACGCCCGGAGTCCACCCGGATTTCGTGTCGATGGTCCGCGAGTTGGTCCAGGAGCGGACCGATGATCAATCCCGGTCAGCGCTCGGTACGCTGCCGACCTGGGACACGTGCCAACCCGATTGTTGTCCCACCCCTGTGCGACGAGGAGCCCCCCGATGAAGGAGCGCAAGGCGATCGAGAGCTGGCTCACCGACATGGACGGTGTTCTCGTCCACGAGGGTGAGCCGGTGCCGGGCGCACCCGAGTTCGTCAACCGGATGAAGGAGAGCGGCAAGCCGTTCCTCATCCTCACCAACAACTCCATCTACACCCCCCGCGACCTGCAGGCCCGCCTCTACCGGATGGGTTTCGACGTCGACGAGAACTCGATCTGGACGGCCGCGCTGGCCACCGCGCAGTTCCTCGCCGACCAGCGGCCCGGCGGCACCGCCTATGTGATCGGTGAGGCCGGCCTGACCACGGCCATGCACGCGGCCGGCTACATCCTCACCGAGTTCGAACCGGACTATGTGGTCCTCGGCGAGACCCGCACCTACAGCTTCGAGGCGATCACCAAGGCGATCCGGCTGATCAGTGCCGGCTCCCGGTTCATCTGCACCAACCCGGACGCCACCGGACCGTCCAACGAGGGCCTGCTTCCCGCGGCCGGCTCGGTCGCGGCGATGATCTCCCAGGCGACGGGCGTGAAGCCGTACTTCGTCGGCAAGCCCAATCCGATGATGATGCGCTCCGCGCTCAACGCGATCGGCGCGCACAGCGAGACCACCGCCATGATCGGCGACCGGATGGACACCGACGTCCTCTGCGGTCTCGAAGCGGGGCTGGAGACGATCCTGGTGCTGACCGGCATCAGCAGCCGGCTGGAGAGCGAGACGTACCCGTACCGGCCGTCCCGCATCATCAACTCGGTCGCCGACCTGATCGACGAGATCTAAACCACAACCACCACGGGGGTACGGCCAGAGCCAGCGCCGTCAATACGAGGTACAGGTACCGGCCCTCGATCCACCACAGCACCGGCAGTCCGAGCCGGGGCACCCGCAGACGCCACACCCCGGTGACCGTCCCGGTCGGCACCGGGGCCGCGTCGGCGACCAGGTTCGCGTCCCCTCTGGTGACGAGCCGTCCGTCCGCGGTGGTCCCGACGATGCGGTGCAGCACGTACCGTCCGGGCCGGCGCGGGTCGTGGAACCTGATCACCAGGCCCGCCCGCAGCCGGTCCCGCGCCACCGGTGAGGTGACGACGACGTCGCCGGCTTCGACGACCGGACTCATCGAACCGGAGATCACCACCGAGGACGACCATCCGAACCGGGCCGGAACGGTGCCGCAGACCAGCACCACACCGGCCGCGACCAGGATCATCCGGATCACAACAATCCGGTCGGCCGGACCGGCTCCCACCTGAGCCCGTCCCCGTCCGCGGCCGGTCGGCGCGCTGGGATAGCGTTCCTGCCGTGCCGTGGGAAGAGCCGTACCCGAGGGAAGTCACGGGCGATCACCGGAGCCGGGCGGCGGTGCCGGTGACCCTCGACCACCTGGCCCGTTTCGAGGCCGACGAACCGTTCGTGCTCGCATGACGGCCGTGGTCGTCGCGGCGGCCTGGGTGCACGTCCGGGACCGGCGCGTCCTGACCGTCCGGGCGAACGGCTCGGACGCCTTCTACCTGCCGGGCGGCAAACCGGAGCCGGGCGAGTCCGATGCCGAGGCAGCGGCCCGCGAGGTCCTCGAAGAGGTGGGCCTGACCGTCGACCCGGCCGCGCTGCGCCCGTTTGCGACCTTCGACGCCCCGGCCCACAACCGGCCACCCGGCACCCGGGTCCGGTTGATCTGCTTCACCGGCGAGGCCACCGGCACCCCGGCCCCGGCCGCCGAGATCGCCGAACTGGCCTGGTTCACCTCGGCCGACGCCGCGCGCTGCGCCCCCGCCATCCGCCTGGTCCTGCACCGACTTCAGGCGACCGACCAGATCGACTGACCCCCAGCGGCTCTAACGGCGGTCGGTGAACCAGCGGGTCGCGATCGTCGTGTGGATGCTGAAGCCGAGTTCGGTCGGGCCGTACAGGACCTCGCGGCTCAGTGTCTCGTCGTCATCCGGCGGGGGCGGCAGATGTCCCGTGCTCGGCAACGCCGGCAGCAACCCGAACACCAGGATCGTGCCGTCCGGAGCGCTGATCGTGTCGTATAGCCGTACCCCCGAGGGGTCTGCCTCGACTCCGGTCTCCTCGAACAGCTCACGAACCGTGGCCGCCTGCCACGTCTCCCCGACGTCGATGAAGCCGCCCGGCAGGGCGAGGCGGCCACGGGCCGGCGCGATGCCGCGCCGCACCGCGAGCAGGCCCTGACCGACCGGCTGCACCGCGACGGCGACCGGGCTCGGGTTGAGATAACTGGTCTCACCGCACGCCCCGCACCGGCGTGGCCAGGTCTGACCGGTCGGGAACCGGGCACCGCAGAACGTGCAGTGCGCATACCGGTCCGGCACGGCCGTCGTCACGGGTGCAGCGGGGAGTTGCAGGCCGCGACCAGCGCCTGACGGCACGCGGCGGTGAGCGGGCGCAGCGCCTCGTCGCGCTGCTGGGCCTCGTAGCCGTTGACGGCGCCGCCCGGCGCGTTCGTCCCGGCGAGGGCGAGCACCTGGTCGAGGACGCTGGCGCGGGCGAACAGCCGACGCGAACGCGGGTCGAAGCCCGGTGGCAGGGTCTCCGTGCTCTCCGGGCGGCGTAGTGCCTGCAACGCTCCGGCGAGCTCGGGTTTCCACTGGGCGACGTCCAGTTTGGTGAGCCGGGCGGTGGCCTCGCCGAGAGCCGCGGTCAGCTGTGCCTCGGCCTCGGCGGCGCCCATCTGGAACACCGGCCGGTGCTCGGGCGCCGGCAGCACCCGCCACAGCACGGTCTCGAACTCCACACCGGAACCGGAGGTGTGCCGCCGCACCTCGGGCACCACCCCGAACGCCGGTGTCATCACCGCCTCACCGGCCAGCAGCGCCGCGCCGGTCAGGTCACCGGGGCCGGGCAGACCGCGGGGGTCGCCGGGCGCCGGCAGCACCAGGCGGATCTCGTCGGGCCGCAGCTTCGCGAAGATCGGCAGCCCCTGACCGAGCGGAACATCCGTCCAGGTGCCGGGGGCGTCGGCGACGAGGTGTTCCTCGTCCGCGGCGATCTCGTCGGCCAGCTCGTCGAACGGCACGAGGCCGGCGCGCCAGGCGCGCACCCAGGTGACGAACCTGGTGGACCGGCGTGCGGTACGGGTGGCCGCATCGGCTGCGGGAGACATGCGAGCAAGGGTACGTGGCGGCCATGACAGTTGTCTCGGCTCGGAGCGTCACCGAGGGTGTGTCCGTGATCGCGCATACAGTGCGGGGCATGTATGGGGAGGATGTGATGGCGGGCGATTGGCGCCGCCGGAAGGTGATACCGGAGGTGGCGGCCGAACCGGATCTGGTCGTCGAGGACGCCGACTCCGGGTTCTGCGGCGCCGTCGTCGGGTTCGAGCTCGGCGCCGTGGTGCTGGAGGACCGGTTCGGGAAACGCCGGAACTTCCCGCTCGCACCGGCCGCTTTCCTGCTCGACGGGGAGACGGTGACGCTGGTCCGGCCCGCGCCACGGCAGCAGCAGCGGCAGCGCCGGGTGACCGCTTCCGGATCGATCGCCGTCGACAACGTGAAGGCGCAGGTCGCGAAGGCCAGCCGGATCTGGGTGGAGGGCATCCACGACGCGGCGCTGGTCGAGCGGATCTGGGGTGACGACCTGCGCATCGAGGGGATCGTCGTGGAGCCGCTCGACGGCATCGACGACCTTTCCGCGGCGGTCGCGGAATTCGGTCCGAGTGGCCGTCGCAGACTGGGCGTCCTGGTGGATCATCTTGTCGCCGGGTCCAAGGAGAGCCGGATCGTCGCCGCCGTGACCGACCCGAACGTGCTGGTCACCGGTCATCCCTACGTGGACGTCTGGCAGGCGGTGAAGCCGGAGCGGGTCGGCCTGCGGGCCTGGCCGGTGATCCCGCCGGGCCGCCCGTGGAAGGAGGGTGTCTGCGAGGCGGTCGGTGTCCGGGAGCCGGCCGACATGTGGCGGCGGATCCTGGCCTCGGTCAGCTCCTACCGGGACGTCGAGACCCCGTTGATCAACTCGATGGAGCGCCTGATCGACTTCGTGACGGTGCTGGACGACCGTCCGAGTTGAGGGCGCGGCCGATCCGGGCGGCGGCCTCGGTGAGGCGGTCCGGCGGATGTGCGGCGTAGCCGATCACCAGGCCCGGCGGCCCGGGACCGCGTCGATGCCAGGACAGCGGATGCACCTGTACGCCGGTGGCCGCGACCCGGTCGGCCAGGACGGTGTCGTCGGCCGCGCCCGGGAGCAGCACCAGCACATGCAGCCCGGCCGCGACGCCGGCGACGCGGGCCGCCGGCAGATGCGCGCGCAGACCGGCGATCAGTGCGTCCCGGCGGGACCGCTGCCGGGTACGGACGGCGCGCAGATGCCTGTCGTGGTCACCCGAGGACAGCAACTCGGCCAGCACGAGTTGCGGCAGAGCCGGATTGCCCAGATCGGACGCGTGCTTGGCGGCGAGCAACGCGGTCTGCATGGCGCGGGGCGCGATCAGCCAGCCGGTCCGCATCGCCGGGGCCAGCGACTTCGACACGCTGCCCAGGTAGGCGACCCGCTCCGGCGCGGAACCCTGCAGTGCCGCCACCGGCGCCCGGTCATACCGGTGCTCGGCGTCGTAGTCGTCCTCGACGACCAACCCCGGCCAGGCCAGCAGCTCCCGCCGCCGCTCCGGTGACAGCACCACCCCGGTCGGGAACTGGTGCGCCGGCGTGAGCAGTGCCGCCTCCGCGCCGGTCGCGGCCAGTTCGGCGATCCGCATGCCGTGTTCGTCGACCGGCACCCCGACCGGCCGCATCCCCCAGAACACCATCTGGTCGACGGCGCCCCGCGAGCCCGGGTCCTCGACCGCGAGCAGGTCCCGGTTCTGGGCCCGCAACACCTGCGCGAGCAGGGCGAGCCCTTGCGCGACACCCGCGGTGACGATGATGTCGTCCGCCTCACAACGCACTCCACGGGTACGGGCCAGCCAGCCGACCAGAGCAGCGCGCAGCTGTGGGGTGCCGCCGGGGTCGCCGTACCGCAGGTCGGCGGCGGTCACCCGGTCGAGGACGGCCCGTTCGGCCCGCAGCCAGGCCGCCCGTGGGAACGCCGACAGGTCGGGCACCCCCGGCGACAGGTCGATGTCGACACTTTCCGGCGTGGAGATCGGTAGCCGCAGCTCGTCGAGGGTTCGCCGCCGGTCGCCGGCCGGGCGGGCCGCCCGCCGCACTCCGCGCCCGGTGACCACCGTCCCCGATCCGGTCCGGGCTTCGGCCAGGCCCTCGTCGACGATTCGCTGGTAGGCCTGCACCACCACGCCCCGGGACACGCCGAGCTCGGCGGCGAGCTGCCGGGTGGCGGGCAGCCGAGAACCGGGGGACAGCCGCCCGGCCGCGACCGCCGCCCTTAGTCCCTCGGCCAGCCATGCGGTCAGCCCTTTGGCCGGCGCCTCCTCGGCCCGTAACTGGAGGAAGTCCGATCCGGAAATTGGTCCACCTCATCGACGTCGAATTGGCCCTCGAACCGGACCATACTCCGTCCGAGCATCAACGTATGAAAGCTCTCCCGGTCCTCGCCGGTGCCACCGGCATGATCTTCGTGGGCGGTAGCGTCGCCGTCTCCGGGCACCTGACCGACGCGCCGGTCCACACCGTCCAGGCCCTCCGCTACGCCGTGGCCTGCCTCCTGCTGCTGGCCTGGGCCCGGGCCGGCGGGTCGCCGGTGCTCCGGCCGCGCGGCCGGGAGTGGCTGTGGCTGCTGGGCGTCACGGTCACCGGTCTGGTCATCTTCAACGTGGCGCTGGTGCAGGGTTCGGAGCATGCCGAACCGGCGGTGATCGGCGTGGCCGTGGCCTGCGTCCCGATCCTGCTGGCGGCCGTCGGCCCGGTCCTCGAAGGACGCCGCCCGGCCGCCCGGGTGCTGGCCGCCGCGACCGTGGTGACGATCGGCGCGATGCTGGTCCAGGGGCTCGGCCGGACCGACGCGGCAGGCCTGTTCTGGGCGGCGGTCACGTTCGGTTGCGAGGCCGCGTTCACCCTGCTGGCCGTCCCGGTGCTGGGTCGTCACGGACCGCTCGGAGTGTCGGTGCACGCGACGTGGATGGGTGCCGCGATGTTCACCGTCCTGGCCCTGACCGTCGAGGGACCGGCCGCGGTGACCCGGATCCACCGGGACGACCTGCTGGCCGGTGGCTACCTGGCGGTGCTGGTGACGGCGGTGGCGTTCCTGCTCTGGTACACGTGCGTGACCCGTCTCGGCCCCGGCCGGGCCGGCCTGCTGACCGGCCTGACCCCGATCGCCGCCGCCGCGACCGGGGTGGCCCTGGGCGGCCCGCTCCCGTCCCCGGCCGTCTGGCTCGGCATCACCATCGTGGCCACCGGCCTGGCCCTGGGCCTCACCACCCGGCCCGCCACCCGTTCCCGGCCGGTCGTCGGCGCTGCCCCCGAGCCGGCCGGACGGCCCTGAGAGGAAGGGACGGCATCAGCCCGGCGGTCGCGTCGGAGGCCGTGCCGGGCCGGTCACCTCGCGGTGTGGGTGGGGAGGGGTGGTCGCGGTCGGGGGCGGCCCACGGCGTACCGAATGATCAGGCCAGGTGCATGGGGTCGCGGCTGAAGCGGAAGGTGGCGATGTCCAGGCGTTCGGCCTGGCCGTCCGGATCGCGGAGGATACGCAGGACCTCGCCCTCGTTGGGGCCGGAGAGGCCGCGCCAGCGGTCCGGAGCCTCGCGCGCGTAGCGCGTCTCGGCGAACGGCCCGGACATCAGCAGCGTGTCGCCGTCGGGGGTGATCGAGTGTTCGCGGCCCATCCACCACCAGCGACCGCAGATCTCGGCGGCCTCACCCTGTGGCGCGGCCGGTGGGCGCCAGACCGGGACTCCGACCGGTTCGCTGTCCACGGCGGCGGTCAGGGCGTCCAGGCTGACCTGCTGGATGCTGGTGTTGTCGAGGCCGTAGGCGTTGGCGAAGACGACCGCGCCGAGCCGGCTGCCACGATGCACCGCGATGTGCGCGAGATAGCCGGGCATGGAGCCGCCGTGTCCGACGTAGACGCGTTCGCCGACCCGGAACAGTTGCGGCCCGAGTCCGTGCCCGGCGGTCCACGACTCCAGATCGCTGATCACCACCGGCGCGCACATCTCGTCGACCGTCTCCCGGGCCAGGACCGCGGGCGCCGGGTCGGCCAGGAACCCGGCCCACTTGGCCATGTCGGTGATCGTCGACCAGAGCTGCCCGGCCGGGGCCATCGCGCCGGTGTCCGGGCGCGGCTCCTCGTGCAGGGCGCCGCTGAGGGCGTGCACGACATAACCGCGGGCGTACGGCTCCATCGGGTGGTAGCTGGTGCGTTTCATGCCGAGCGGGTCGAGGACCCGTTTGCCGGCCAGCTCACTCCAGGTGGCGCCGGTGACGCGTTCCAGCACGGCGCCGAGCAGGCCGTAGGCCAGGTTCGAATAGCGATAGCGGCGGTACGGCGCACCGGCCAGCTTCTCGTAGGTCAACTCGGCCAGCAGCGCGTCCACGTCCCCGCCCGGATGGCGTTCCCACCACGGGCCGTCCGGTTCGCGCTGCAGCCCCGACACGTGCCCGAGCAGTTGGCGTAGGGTGACGCCGCCGATCGGGGTGCCCGGCAGGTGCCGGTAGAGCAGATCGTCGAGGGCGAAGAACCCCTCGTCGCGCAGTTGCATCACCATCGTCGCGGTGATCGTCTTGGTGATCGAGCCGAGCCGGTACTGGGTCTTCGGGTCCGGGTGCGGTTGTTCACCGGCGCCCGCGAAGTGCAACACCACACGGTCGCGGACGACGGCGAGAGCGAGTGACGGCACCCGGCCGGTGGACTGCGCCCGGGTGGCTATCTCATCGATGCGGCGGCACGTCTCCGGAAGCAACGTCACGCTGTGTCCTCTCCTCCTGACGAACTCATGGGTCTAACTGTTCGGAGCGTGCGCGGACGTGCCACGATCGGGGAGTGGAAGCCGTGTTATGGGTCGTCCTCGCCATTGGTCTCGCGATCGCCGAGGCCTTCACCACCACGTTCCTGGTCATCTTCTTCGCCGCCGGTGCTCTCGCCGCGGCCGGTGCGGCGGCCCTCGGCGCGGACCTGCTGGTGCAGCTGATCGTCTTCGCCGTGGTGTCCGGCATCTCGGTCGCGGCGTTGCGCCCGGTCATCCTGCGGCACGCCAAACCGGCGTTGGAGACGGGGGACCGGCCGTTCGGCATCGAGGCGATCGCGGGCTCGCTCGGCACGGTGATCGAGGAGGTGACGGGCGACCGCGGCATGATCAAGATCGACGGGGAGCTGTGGCAGGCCCGCTCCGTGGACGACAAGGAGACCTTCGTGCCGGGCGACCGTGTCCGGGTCGTCAAGCTGCACGGCGCGACTCTCCTGGTGTGGCACGACGACCTGCCCAATATTTAGGAGCGCGTGATGGAAGTGGTTCTGGCGGTTCTGGGCATCGCGATCGTCATGTTCGCGGTGATCACCCTGGCCAAGTCGGTCCGGATCATTCCGCAGCAGCGGATGGACGTGGTCGAGCGGCTCGGTAAATATCAGCGCACCCTCTCGCCCGGCCTCAATCTGCTGGTGCCGTTCATCGACTCGGTCCGGACCAAGGTCGACATGCGTGAGCAGGTCGTCTCGTTCCCGCCGCAGCCGGTGATCACCTCGGACAACCTGGTCGTCTCGATCGACACGGTGCTGTACTTCAAGGTGGTCGACCCGGTGCGGGCCACCTACGAGATCTCCAACTTCCTGCAGGCGATCGAGCAGCTCACCGTCACCACGCTGCGCAACGTGATCGGTTCCCTCGACCTGGAGCGTGCCCTGACCAGCCGCGACCAGATCAACAAGCACCTGTCCAGCGTGCTCGACGAGACCACCGGCCGCTGGGGCATCAAGGTCACCCGGGTGGAGATCAAGGCGATCGAGCCGCCGCCCAGCATCCGCGACTCGATGGAGAAGCAGATGCGCGCGGAGCGGGAGCGCCGGGCCACCATCCTGAACGCGGAGGGTCACAAGCAGGCGCAGATCCTCACCGCCGAGGGTGAGAAGCAGGCCGCGGTGCTGCGCGCCGACGGTGACCGGCAGGCCCGGATCCTGCAGGCCGAGGGTCAGGCCAAGGCCATCCGGACCGTCTTCGACGCCATCCACCAGGCCAACCCGTCGCAGAAGGTGCTGGCCTACCAGTACCTGCAGTCACTGCCGCAGATCGCCAACGGCACCGCCAACAAGGTGTGGATCCTGCCGACCGAGCTGACCAAGGCCCTGGAGGGTCTCGGTGGCGCGCTCGGCGGCCTGGCCAACATGGCCGGCGATGTGCCGCGCGACGGTGGCCTCGACCCGGCCGCCATCGAGCGGGAGGCGGAGGCCGCCGCGGCCGATGCGGCCGCCGAGGCGCGGGCCCTCGACAACGAGGCTCTGCCGGCCCCGGAGAGCATTCCGCCGGCCGCCGCTCTGGGCGGCGCCGACTACGACGGGGCGGAGCACATCGAGAAACGCTGAATATGTGAGATCGGCCGCAATCCAGGCGCGCGGTGCGGCATGCTCGCAGCAGGATTCCGACCGGTGCCCCCGGCCGCTCGGCTTGTTGCCCCTGCTACTGAGGCGGAGCCATGAGCATCAGCCATCGTCAGACGGCGAGTGGGCGGCCCCTGCGGGTCGCCCCGGCCTGGGTCGGCGCACCGACCCCGGTCGAGCTGGACGGACACCCGATGCCGGTCCGGGACGCGATCTGGATCTGGTCGGTCCGGCGGTACGCCCGGCTCGCCCTGTGGGCGCTGCCGGCCTCGGCGGTCCTCTACGGCTGGCTCACCCTCGGCGTGCAGAGCCAGCCCGGCCCGCTCGTGGTCGGGCTGCTCGCCGGCTGGCTGGCCGTGATCGCGGTGATCGCCCTGGCCGGCCTGCTCGCCGGCTCCCGGACCAGGCGGTGCGCGCTGGCCGGGCTGCTCGTCACGCTGGCCGGCGGCACCATGCTGGTCCCGCTGGCCGGTCTGAGTGAGGCGGCCGTCGAGGAGAGCGCTCCGCTGGCCGCCGGGCACGTCCCGGACCTGCTCGCCGCCGCCGTGGTCATCTCGGCGGCCGGGCTGCTGCTGCTCGGCTGGGCGGTCTTCCGGTCGAAGCTGGTGAACCCGGCCGACGGGGTGCTGCTGATGCTGGCCGCCCTGGCGATGGGCGCCGGCACCACGATGGACCAGCCGGTCCCGACCGTCGGGGCGCTACTGCTGCTGGCCGCCGGAATGGGTTTGGCCTGGACCGGTGGCCGTCTGGTTCCCCGCTCCTAGCTCGTAGAACGCGACGGCGGCGGCGGTGGCCACGTTGAGTGAGTCGACCCCGTTGAACATCGGGATGACCACCCGGACGTCGGAGGCCGCCAGCGCGGTCCGGGTCAGCCCCGGGCCCTCCGCGCCGAGCAGCAGGGCCGGCCGTTCCCGCTGCGCCGGGGTGAGCGCGCGCAGCGACACCGCGTCGGGGGCGGGTGTCATCGCCAGCAGGGTGAACCCGGCCGCCCGGATCGCCGCCAGGGTGCCCGGCCAGTCGTCGGACTTCGCGTACGGGATGGCGAACACCTCGCCCATGCTGACCCGGACCGCCCGCCGGTACAGCGGATCCGCGCAGTTCGGCGACAGCACCACGGCGTCGATGCCGAGAGCGGCCGCACTCCGGAACAGCGCGCCCAGGTTGGTGTGCGTGTTCAACCCTTCCAGCACCGCGATGCTGCGCGCCGTGGACAGGATATCCGAAATGTCGGGAAGTTCGGACCGGTGGAACGACGCCAGGATCCCCCGGTGCACATGGAACCCGGTGATCGACTCCAGCACGCCCGGCGGCGCGGTGTAGAGCGGCGCGTCCGCCGGCAGCCCGGACAGCTGGTCCACGCGTTTCTCGTCGACGAGCGCGGACCGCATCCGGTACCCGGCCCGCAACGCCCGCCCGATCACCAGCTCCCCCTCGGCGATGAACAGCCCGTTCGGCGGTTCCCAGCGGGTCCGTAGCTCGACGTCGGTGAGGGCGCGGTAGTCGCCGATCCGCGGGTCGTCCGGGTCGGTGATGGTCAGTGCGGGCACAACGGCATTATTCGCGGCGTGCCCGGTGGGGCCTGCGGGTAGGGTTCGGTTGTGTCGTCTGGTTCGGGTCCGGGGTCAGATCCGCATCTGCTGTCCCTGCTGCGCGCCATCCGGCTGCGCCAGAACGCTCCGGACGCCGCCGCCGCCGGTGCGGCCGACGCCGCCGCCGCGCTGTCTGAGATCAGCGCGAAGAAGAAAAAGGAGAAAGAGGACACTGAGCCGGAGAAGCCCCGCCCCGACGCCGGCCTGCTCTGGCGCGGCGACCCCGGCGGCACCCTGGGCCGGAGCAGTATGAAGGCGGTTCCACCGGTCGGCGGGGTCAACCCGTCCGGCCCCGCGACACCGGTGCCGCACATCCCGCCGCTCGCCGGGGCGAGACCGATCGGCGCGCCGGGCACCGAGTTCCCGTCCGCACAGAACTATCCGTCGATCCCGCGCCGCTTCCCCGGCCGCACCCTGCCCGGCGCCGGTTCCGGCCCCGGCCGCGACGGCATGGACCCGGCCGACGACGCCGCCCTCCGCGACACCCAGCGCCTGCTCAGCACCAGCCTCACCTTCGCCGGTGGCGCCGACGAGGTGGCCGGCCGCCTGTGGCACGCCCTCCAGCAGGCCCAGCCCGCCCTGCTCGACTCGCTGCCCGGCGCGCCCGACGGCCAGCGCGCCCAACTGGCCCGGGCGATCACCTGGCTGATCCACACCATGGACGATCCGCCCGCCCTGGTCACCGGCTGTTCCGCGGTCGGTGCCGCGCTCGCCGAGTGCGGCATCCAGTGGAACCAGCTGCACCTGGTCGGCGCGGCCCTCGCCGAGTCGATGCGCACCGGGATGGCCCCCGGCGCCTGGCGGCAGGACTTCGACCAGGCGTGGCGCTGGACGTGGCAGCACACCTACGAGTGGATCGTGCACGGGGGGACGCTCACCGCGTACCAGCCGACCGTCTGGGACACCGAGGTCGTCGAGCACGACCTGCGCCGCGACGACCTGGCTGTGGTCCGGCTGCGCCCGTTCCTGCCGATGCCGTACCGGCCCGGCCAGTACGCCCGCTTCGAGGTCCCCGGTGTCCCCGGGATCTGGCGGCCGTATTCGCTGGCCGGGGCCCCACACCGGGACGACGTCATCGAGCTGCACGTCCGTGCCAAGACCGAGACCGGCGTCAGCGGCACCCTGGTCCACCACACCCGCCCCGGCGACCGGATCCGTGTCACCCGCGCCGAGGGTGAGATGGCCCTCCCCGCCGAGCCTGGCCGCGGCGTCCTGATGATCGCCGGTGACACCGGGGTGGCGCCGATGAAGGCGATGCTCGCCGAGCTCGCCGCCACCGCCGACACCCGCCAGGCGGTCCTGTTCTGGGGCGTCCGCGACCTGACCGAGCTCTACGACATCGACGCGCTCACCGCGCTCGCGGCCGAGATCCCGCGCGCCACGGTCATCCCGGTCGTCGCCGAGGGCGACCCCGGGCCGTACCCGTCGGGCCTGGTCACCGACGCGGTCGCCGCCTACGGCGAGTGGTCCCGCCACGAGATCTACCTGGCCGGTCCGCCGCTCATGATCGCCGGGACCAGCGCCGCGCTCCAACAGCTCGGCGTCCCACTCACGCGGATCCACCACGATCCACCCGAATAACCCTCGGCGGTACGCCGTTCACCGCCCCCGACCGCATCCCTCCCCGTCCCGCCGCGCCACGCGAGCGACCACAGCCTCCCGACCGAACGCGCCCGCCGGGCCGAATCCGACCCTCACCGAACAGTCCACGCTGTTCTCTTCAGCCGGCCGGCCCTGGGAGCTGCTCCGGTGGGCTGTCAACAGCACTGACAGCCAGCCGGTCGGGGTGTGCGGGCTGTTTTCGAGGGTGGGGGTTCAGCGGACGGCGTAGCCGGGGATCGACGGCCAGCGCACCGTGAGGACGACGGACTCCTCGGCGGCGTACCAGGAGTGGTCCACCCCGCGCTGCCAGACCACGTAGTCGCCCCGCTTGTCGAGGACCACGGTGCGCTCCGGAAACTCCATGTGGAAGCAGCCGCTGATCAGCACCAGCAGAGCGGTCCGGTCCTCGCCGCGGACCCATTCGGCGCGTCTGTCGCCCCGTGGATGCCGGCCCCACTTGATCTCGACGTCGGTGCTGTGCCGCGGGTCGCCCTCCGGCTTGAAGTGCCCCAGCAACCAGCCCCGGTCGGCCAATGCGTCCGGGTCGGCGTTCCCCACATAGATCTCGTCACCCATCCCGGCGAGGTTACCGCCCGGCGCCCGGCCAGCCCTTCGGCCGGCTCTCCGGGCTGTCCCGAGGCCCGGGAGACAGCGCTGAGAGCCGGCCGGAAGGTCAGCGGGCCCGGAGGACCGCGGCGACCAGTGGGGCGTTCTCCGGGGCCGCTCCGCCGGGGCCGAAAACGCGGCGGGTGTAGGCGTACGTGATGTCGCGGACCGGGTCGGCGAACGCGTTGGCCCCGGCCGTCCCGGAGTGGCCGAAGGCGGACGGGCTGAGGCCCGGATAGCGGGTGTGCTGGATTTCGAAGCCGAGCCCGAAGTGCCCGCGTTCACCGGTGACCAGGTCGACGCCGGGAGAGGAGACGGCGGCGAACTCGGCGAGGACGGTCGGTTCGAGCAGTGGCGCGGTGCCGCCGGTGCCCCAGAGGGCGGCCGCGTACATGTGGGCCAGGCCGCGGGCACCGGCGACACCACCGGCCGAGGACTGGCCGAGAGCACGCATGGCCGGGACGTTGATCCAGGCGGCGAGGCACCGATCACGAACGCGTGGTAGCCGTAGGCGCGGCCGGGTGCCCAGTACGGCCGTTGGCGGGTCAGCCGGTCGACCACGAGCCGGCCACCGGCCTATAGTCACCGGAATATATAGTCAACATGGGTGACTATGAACGACTGTTACCATCTCGCGAATGCGGCGCAGTGAACGGAAACAGCAGGACCCGGACCTCGGGGTGCTCGCCGGCCGGCTCCTCTTCTCGGTGCAGGGCGAGCTGTTCGCCACGCTGGCCGAGCAGGGCCACGCGGGCCTCCGGCCGCAGCACGGCGCGGTCCTGGCCCACCTGGACGTCGAGGGCAGCCGGGCCACCGATCTGGCCCGGCACTCCGGCCAGCACAAACAGGTCGTCGGGAAACTCATCGACGAGTTGGAGACCCTGGGGTACGTGGAACGCCGCCCCGACCCCAGCGACCGCCGCGCCAAACTGATCGTGCCGACCGTCCGCGGCCTGGACCAGATGGAGCGCTCCGACGCGATCGTGGCCGCCATCGAGGAACGCGCCGCCGCCACGGTGGGCGTGGCGGCGTACGCGTCCTTCAAGGCCCTGCTGGGTCAGGTGGCCGCGGCGTCCAGCAGCTTGCGGTAGGCCGCCGGGATGTGGTTCGGCCCGCCCGGAGTGAAGACGTTGGAGTGCGATGCGTCGGCCCACGCCGAGTCGGGCACCGCAGCCCGCAACGCGACCAGCACCGGCGCGTCGTCGGTCAGCATCGAGAGGGCGACCAGGCACTCCTCGGCCTCGCCGACACACTCGAACGGCTTGTGCGCGTCGACCCCGAGCAGCTCCAGGAACCCGGGCGTCTGGGCCGGGTCGGCGAACAGATCGTGCCCGAAGATGTGCGCCAGCCGCTCGCGTGACATGTGCGGTGCCATCGCCAGGAAGACGAACCGGCACTTCGGACAGTCACCGCACCAGCGGGCCGTCGGGTCGTGCAGCTTGAACGCCTTGTTACAGCTCGTGACGACGTCGTCGTACGCGGTGTGACCGGCGAACAGCTGCGCGATGTGCAGCTCGGACAGCGGGCGGAGCAGAGAGAAGTACGGGTCGGTGAGCCCCGCGTAAGCCGCGACGGCGTCCCGCAGCAGCCCCTCCGCCTCGACCCCCTTGGACCACTGGTGGTTGACCTCGTGACCGTTCCAGATCAGGTTGGGATCGGAGGCGGACCGCTCGTTGGACATCACCACCGGCCCGAGCCCGTGCCAGACCGCGGTGGCGATCGAGATCAGCGAGTTGATTGCGGTGACCGGGATGTGCCCGTTCAGTGCGCCGGCCCTGTTCAGTTCGAAGAGCCGCGGGTCGAGTTTGCGCCGGGCGGCCAGCGCGGGCAGGCCGGAGGCGGCGTTCACGTTCTCGATCACCGGGTTCGGGTTGACCGAGAACGGCACCGGGCCGAGCCCGGCCGCCCGCAGGATCTCCAGCGTGACGATCGAGTCCTTGCCGCCGCCGACCGCGGAGAGCGGCCGGCCGGCGGGGGCGTCGGACGGTGTGGTGGCGGGCAGCACACCCGGTGTCTCGACGGTCAGTTCCAACACGTGTGGCAGCCGGTTGCGGTAGGCGTACTCCGCCATGCCCTTGGTGTAGACGGCGGTGAAGAAGGCGGCCGCCTCGACCGGCACCGGTTTCGGCGCGACCACCCGGGCCGGCGCGCCGACCTTGAAGTAGCTCACCCCGGCGACCACGTGCAGCAGGTCGAGCACCCTGGTCAGGGCCTCCGGAACGGCCGGATCGGCGGGCACCGGAAGGGTGATCGTCTCGGTGAACCGCAGCGGCGACGGCCCGTCCAGCAGGTAGTCGAACGTCGCCACCCCTGTCGCCGGATCGAACGCGTACGAGGGGAAGCGCATGACGTCGAACTGCACCCGGAACTCCTGTCGTGAAGGTCGAGGGGCAATATTAGTGCGTCCGAGGACGGCGCGACCCGAGGAGACCAACGTGCGCCTGGCAGACCTGCGGGGCCGATCGGTGGCGGTCTGGGGGACCGGCCGGGAGGGCCGGGCCGCGGTGATCGCGATCGCCCGCCACGAGCCGTCCCGCCTGATCGCGGTCGACGACAGTGCCGGCTACCTGTCCGTCGAGTGGACCGGGGAGCTGGCCGAGCTGGCCCCACTGGCCGGTGGCGAGCACGCCTTCGCGGCCCTGGCCAGTGCGGATGTGGTGGTCCGGTCGCCCGGGGTGCCCTCCACCCACCCGTTCATGATCAAGCTGCGGGAGCGCGGGATCCCGGTCACCGGCGGCAGCGCGCTGTGGATGGCCGAGCACGCCGCGACGACCGTCGGGGTGACCGGCAGCAAGGGCAAGAGCACCACGTCCAGCCTGATCAGCCACCTGCTGACCGCGGTCGGGCGGCCGAACGCCTACGGCGGCAACATCGGCGTCCCGCTGCTCGACATGCCCGAGGCCGAGCTCTACGTGCTGGAGCTGTCCAGCTATCAGTGCGCCGACCTGACCGATTCGCCCCGGGTGGCGGTGGTCACCTCGCTGTTCCCGGAGCACCTCGACGCGCACGGTGGCGAGCGCGAATATTATCGGGACAAACTAAACCTTCTCGGGTACGGACCTGAGCTGATCGTGGTGAACGGGACGGACCAGCGGCTGCGCGACGAGATCCGCGGGATCCTCGACGTGAACCACTTCCCGCCGGTCGCGGCGGCCGCTGCGGACTCCCGGTTCCGGGTCGAGGACGGCCGGTTCTGGTGCGGTGACGAGGCGCTGTTCGAGCGGGACACGTTGCGGCTCAAGGGCCGGCACAACGAGGGCAATCTGTGTGTGGCGCTGGCCGTGCTGGACGGCATGGGCGTCGACGTGCCGGGGGAGCGGGCGGTCCTGGAGGCGGCCGTGCGTGACTTCGCCGGGCTGCCGCACCGGTTGGCCGAGATCGAGGACCCGTCCGGGCTGACGTTCGTCGACGACACCCTGTCGACCAGTCCCTACGCGGCCATGCACGCCATCGAGGCGTACGAGAACCGGCCACTCACCGTATTGGTCGGCGGCACCGATCGCGGCCTCGACTACACACCGTTACGCGATTTCCTCGCCGACCGTGAACTCACCGTGATCGGCCTGCCGGACAGCGGCCCCCGGATCCTGGAGGCGCTGGCCCGGCTCCCGAGGGTCCGCACCGAACCGGCCGAGGACCTGATCGACGCGGTCCGCCTGGCCCGCAAGGTGACCCCAGCCGGCGGTGTGGTGCTGCTGTCCCCGGCGGCCCCGAGCTACGGCCGTTTCCGCAACTTCGAACACCGCTCCGAGGTCTTCGCCCAGGCGGTCCGAGAAACCGCCGAGTAGCCCACCGCCACCGACCTCCGCACCCACCCCGTCCACCCGAGCCCGCGGCCCCGGTCGGTTCCTTCCGTGCCCTTCCGCCTGTGCCCTTCCGCCTGTGGCTGCGCCGCCTGTGGCTGCGCCGCCTGTGGCTGCGCCGCCTGTGGCTGCGCCGCCTGTGGCTGCGCCGCCTGTGGCTGCGCCGCCTGTGGCTGCGCCGCATTTCCGGCGGGCCTTGCCCCGGGCCCCTCTCTGCCGCCCTTCCCTCCCGGCCCCTTCCACCCACCCCTCCGCCAGTTCCCTCAATCCGTGCGGCCCGGCCCTTTCCGGGATCTTGTGAGGCTGGGTGCCGCGGTTGGCTCAACCCTGCAAGATCGCGAAGGGGAGGCGGGGTGCGGCTCTCGCCTCGTCGTGGCGTTTGCGCGATGTTGTGAGGCTGGGTGCCGCGGTTGGCTCAACCCTGCAAGATCGGGAAGAAGGGGGCGGGGGCAGCGGTTCTCGCCTCGCCGTCGCGTTTCCGGGAACTTGTGAGGCTGGGCGCCACGGTTCGCTCAACCCTGCAAGATCGCGAAGGCAATAGGGGCAGCGGTTCTCGCCTCGCCGTCGCGTTTCCGGGAACTTGTGAGGCTGGGCGCCACGGTTCGCTCAACCCTGCAAGATCGCGAAGGCAATAGGGGTGGTGGTTCTCGCCTCGCCGTCGCGTTTGCGTGATCTTGTGATGTGGGTGCCGTCGTTGGCGCAGCCTCACAAGATCGCTGCAGCTCTTGCGGCCACCCTTCCCGCAGACATGCGAGTCCGGGCTGCCGTGGGGGGACCCCACATGATCATGCGGCGGTGCGGCGGTGCGGCGGTGCGGCGGTGCGGCGGTGCGGCGGGGTCGCGGTGCGGCGGTATGACGGTGTGGCGGTGTGGTGGGGTCGCGGTGCGGCGGTGCGGCGGGGTCGCGGTGCGGCGGTGCGGCGGGGTGACGAGCCGCGCTACGGCGGTGCGGTGGGGTCGCGAGGTCGCGGTGCGGCGGTGTGATGGGGCCGCGCTACGGCGGTGCGGCGGGGTCGCGGTGCGGCGGAGCGGCGGTGGGTGTCAGGGCTTCGGTGGGTCGGTGATCACGGTGCGCTGTTGGGGGAAGTAAGCCTGTACGTCGCGGAATTCGGCGGACAGGCCGGTGATCACGGTGGTGTTCACATACTTCGCGGAGCGGATGTCGCCGCCCCGCTCGTCCGGGCAGGGCAGGCCCGGCTCCGGGGCGACGTCCATGCTGGAGGCGCCGCTGCTCGCCCCGGTGATCCGGAAGCCGGTGAGTTCGTGGGTAGCACGGTTCCAGGTGACCACGGCGACCAGGCCGGCGCTGGTGCTGCCCGGGTTGTGGCCGACCTCCACCCGGACGCCCTTCTCGCAGGTCACCGCGTATCCGGCCTCCTTGCCGACGTGATAGGTGAACCGTACCTCCGGGGCGTTGCGGGCCAGTCCGGCCTCGTCCCAGCCGAAGGCCTTGCGGACGTCCTCGCCGTCGATGAACCCGGTGTTGGTGGCCGGGTCGAATCGGATCGCCGCGTGGGCCGGGGCGGGGGCGAGGACGCTGCCGGCGACGATCGCGCCGACGAATACGGGAAGCAGTCGCATGCCCTTTTCTCCTGATTTGTGAAGCGATCATTCGATGCTTCCACGGCGCTCCGCGGGCACTGACCAAAGGGCAGATTTCCGGCCATTCGGATGAGCCAGGCACCCACTTTCGTGGTCTGAGCGGCGGGTGGCCCGTACCGGAAATTTTTTTGATCTTGTTTCCTGCGTGACGGAGAGGTTTCGCCGCGTCACTGAGATCGTCCGAAAGACCCACCTCGTGGTGGCCGAATGGCCATCTCGCGCTCAACCAATGGATGGGTTGAAAACGGTCGTAAATCGGACATGTGATGGCGGTCACGTCGTTTCGGCCATTTGGGGATCGATGGCTGTCATGCGCCGCCGCCGAAACACGCGTTCATTCGCCCTGGCCGGTAACGGTTTTGAAAACTTCCTTCACAGTCTTGACAGTAGGGGCCCTTTAGTAAGAACTTTTACCGCGACAGTAAACAGTCCTTCCTGAAAGGGTGACCGATGGCTGAGCCGGAGATGGACGGCACCGCGTCGACCGCGGTCGCCGACTCGCTGGTTCGCGGCGCCGCCCGGATCGGGAGTGACCACGGGGGCGAGCGAATCACCACGAACGGCGTGAATCGCGCACCGGCTGACGGGGTGCTCGCTCGTGTCAGGACGCTGCTGCCGGACTTCACCGGGGCGCTGCAGCGGGTCGCCGAGCAGGTGCTCGCCGATCCGGCCGCGGCCTCCCGGGCCACCATCGTCGAGTTGGCCGAGCGCAGCGGAACCTCGCCGGCCACGATCACCCGGTTCTGCCGGGCGGTCGGTTTCGACGGTTACGCGGACCTCCGCCTCGGCATCGCGGCGGAGACCGGCCGGGCTCGCTCGGCCGGCTGGACCGTGGACATCGGCCGTGAGATCCAGCCGAACGATCCGCTCGAACGGGTCCTCGGCCAGATCATGGCGGCCGACACGCGGGCCATGCACGACACCGCCACGCTGCTGGACCTGGGCGAGGTGGAGCGGGCCGCGGTGGCGATAGCCGCCGCGCAACGCGTGAACATCTTCGGCGCCAGCGGAAGCGCGTTGGTCGGCGAGGAGATGCAGTTCAGTCTGCATCGCATCGGCATCCCGGTGTGGGCCTGGACCGACGTGCACAACGGTCTGGCCAGCGCCGCGCTGTCGCGGCCCGGCGACGTCGCGCTCGGCATCTCGCACAGTGGCGAGACCGGCGAGACGATCGAGCTGCTCGCGGAAGCGAACAGCCGGGGCGCCACCACGATCGCGCTCACCAGCTTCCCCCGATCCCCGCTGGCCGAGTTGGCGGACATCGTTCTGCTCACCGCAACCCAGGCGACGACCTTCCGGCCGGACGCGCTCAGCGCCCGCCACCCCCAGCTTGTCGTTCTCGACCTGCTGTACGTCGCCGTCGCGCAACGAACCCACGAACGTTCGCACGCCGCGTTCCAGCGCACCGCGCAAGCGGTGCACGGGCACAAGGCCGTGAAGGACAGCTGATGAAACCCTTTTCAAAGAATGAAATCCCTTCGGGAGGAAAAGTGAAGCGCAAGATCGCGGTCGCCGCGGCGCTCGCCGCGTCGCTCTTCGGGACCGCAGCCTGTGGCGGCACCAGCAGCGACGACGGCGCGACCTCGGCCAACGGCCAGGTCGACGGCAAGGGCAAGACCATCAAGGTCTGGCTCATGGTCGACGCCGAGACCTCCTGGAAGGCCGTCGTCGACGACGCCTCCAAGCGGTTCACCGACGCCACCGGCGCGCAGGTCACCGTCGAGTACCAGCAGTGGGCCAACCACCTCACCAAGCTGGACGCCACCCTGGCCGGCCAGGACGTCCCGGACGTGGTCGAGCTCGGCAACACCGAGTTCTCCAAGTACGTCTTCTCCGAGGGCTTCGCCGAGCTGAACAAGGGTGACTTCGAGAACTCCGGCACCTGGCTCTCCGGCCTCTCCGGTGCCTGCGAGTCCGACGGCAAGGTCTACTGCGTGCCCTACTACGCCGGTGCCCGCGTGATGATCTACCGCACCGACCTCTTCCAGAAGGCCGGCATCACCGACGCCCCGAAGACCTACGCCGACCTGCTGGCCGCCGCCGACAAGCTGCAGGCCGGCAACGCCGCGGACAACAAGTTCAGCGCCTTCTACATGCCGGGCCAGTACTGGTACGCCGCGATGTCCTGGGTCAAGTCGACCGGCGGCGAGATCGCGAAGAAGGAGGGCGACAAGTGGGTCGGCCAGCTCTCCACCCCGCAGTCGCAGGAGGGCCTGCAGAAGTGGGTCGACCTGACCAAGAAGTACTCCAAGGCTGACGTCACCAAGAACGAGAACGAGCAGGCCGGCATCTTCTCCCAGGGTTCCGGCGGCATCTTCTACGGCAACGCCTGGGAGCAGGGTGTGGCCGAGGAGGTCCGTAAGGACCCGAACGACCCGACCTCTCCGCTGGTCCCGACCAAGGTCAAGGGCAAGCTGGCCGCCGCGCCGCTGCCGGAGGTTCCGTCCTTCCTCGGTGGCTCGAACCTCGGCGTGACCGCCAAGAGCCAGAACAAGGAACTGGCCGCTCAGTGGATCAAGGCCTTCACCGACAGCAAGTCGATGGAGGGCCTGGTCAAGGGCGGTGCGCTGCCGAACGCCACGAGCCTGCTGGACAAGGCCGCGACCGACAACCCGAAGATCGCCCCGGCCGCGCTCGCCGCGAAGAGCAGCTGGTTCCCGCCGAACGCCCCCAAGTGGGCCGACGTGGAGAAGGCCTCCATCCTCCAGACCATGCTGACCGACATTCTGACCGGCAAGAAGTCGGTCGCCGACGGTGCCAAGTGGGCTGACGAGCAGATCGCCACGACGCTCAACGAGGCCTGATGACCCGTGCCGCCCGCTCGTCCTTCTGCCGGGCGGGCGGCACACCCCCTCCTCACGGTGGAAGAGGATCTTTGATGCACGCCGTCGACTCCCGGCCGAACCCGGCGGAGGCGCCGCAGGCACCGCCGCCGCGGCACGTGGCCCGGGTACGCAACCGAA
Source organism: Actinoplanes sichuanensis (assembly GCF_033097365.1). Taxonomy (NCBI): domain Bacteria; kingdom Bacillati; phylum Actinomycetota; class Actinomycetes; order Micromonosporales; family Micromonosporaceae; genus Actinoplanes; species Actinoplanes sichuanensis. The sequence goes on along the minus strand of NZ_AP028461.1, from coordinate 7,558,020 downwards.
GCCAGCGCGACTCCCGGGTGGCGTGGCTGCTCTCCCTGCCCACGCTCGCGATCCTGGTCGCGATGCTGGCCTACCCGCTCTACCGCATGATCGTGCTGTCCTTCCAGAACATGCGGCTGAAGGAGCTGTTCTCCGGTAAGACGCCGCCGTGGGCGGGTGTCGACCAGTACACGAAGGCTCTGACCGACAGCGTCTTCTGGGGCGTCGTGGGCCGTACCGCCGCCTTCACGGTCGTGTCGGTGACCCTCTCGGTCCTGGCCGGCCTCGGCATCGCGCTGCTGATGCGCCGGGTGCACGCCAAGGTCCGGCTGTTCATGATGATCGCGATGATGTTCGTCTGGGCGCTGCCCCAGCTGGTCGCCGCGCAGTCGTTCCGCTGGCTGACCGACTCCGACTTCGGTGTCCTCAACTACGTGCTCACCGAGCTGGGCTTCGACTACGCGACGCACAGCTGGTTCGTGAATCCCTGGGAGGGCTGGGCGGTGATCACCACGCTGGTGGTGTGGGCCGGCATCCCGTTCCTGGCGATCTCGCTGAGCGCCGGTCTCACCCAGGTCCCGAAGGAGCTGCTGGAAGCCGCGACGGTGGACGGCGCCTCGGCCTGGCAGGCCCTGCGCAACATCACCCTGCCGATCCTGAAGCCGCTGCTGATGATCGTCACCACGCTGTCGGTGATCTGGAACTTCGGCCTCTTCACCCAGAACTGGGCGCTGCGCGACGGGCATCCGGAGCCGGTCTACCAGACCCTGGCGACGTTCTCGTACACGCAGGCCTTCGGGCGGTCCAACTACAGCTACGGCTCGGCGATCTCGGTGATCACGGTGCTGCTGATGCTCGGCGTGATGGTCTTCTACATCCGCCAGATGTTCAAGATCGGGGAGGTGGACTGATGGCGAGGCATGACGACGGCGTCATCACCGTCGGGCGTAGCCGTATCGGTACGTTCTTCGCGAACACCACCGGTATCGTCTTCGGCCTGGTCATGATCTTCCCGGTGTACTGGGTGCTGAACACGGCGTTCAAGCCGGACTCCGAGGTTCGCAGCTTCACGCCCACGTTCTTCCCGAACGATTTCACGCTGGACAACTTCAAGTCGGCGCTCGGTGAGGAACTCTTCATCCCGAGCATGATCAACGGTTTGATCATCACGGCTATGGCGGTTGCCGCCGCCCTGGTCGTAGGGTTCCTCGCGGCACTCGCGATCGCCCGGTTCAGCTTCTACGGACGCAAGGCGATCATCCTGGTCATCCTGGCCGTACAGCTGGTGCCCTTCCTTGCTCTGCTCATCCCGCTCTTCCTGATGTTGCAGGGCGCGAACCTGACCAACTCACTGGTCGGCGTCGCACTCGTGTACCTGGTGCTGCTGCTGCCGTACACGGTGTGGACGCTCCGCGGTTTCATCTCCGGCATCCCCCGGGAGCTGGACGAGGCCGCGATGATCGACGGCTGTACCCGGGCCCAGGTGTTCTGGCGGATCATCCTGCCGCTCACCGGCCCCGGTCTGGTCGCGACCTCGGTCTACGGGTTCATCCAGGCGTGGAATGAATTCATCATCATCAACACCCTGAACAACCCGCAGAAACAGAACCTGATGGCCTGGCTGCTCTACAACCAGACCGAACGCGGTACCGCCTGGGGCCCCCTCATGGCCGGTGCGATCATCACGTCCATTCCCGTGGTGGTCTTCTTCCTGATCATTCAGCGCAACATCGCCACCGGTCTGACGGCCGGCGCCGTCAAGGGTTGACCCGAGAGGAACATCGATGTCTGACATAACGAAATCCGAGCTGGACCGTCGTAGCCTGCTGCGTCGTGCCGCCGCGGTCGGCCTGGCGGCGACCCCGGCGGTGGGCATGCTCAGCGCCTGTGTGGGTGGCGGCTCGGACGAGAAGAACGACCAGGCCACCGGTACGAAGTCGGCGGACAACCCGCTCGGCATCGACACCAAGGCGCCGGTCGAGATCGTGATCTTCGACGGCGGCCTGGGCACCAAGTACGCCACCGACGTGGACACTCCGATGTACAAGAAGAAGTGGCCGGAGTCCGAGGTCAAGTACTCGGCCACCGAGCAGATCGCCACCACGATCAAGCCGCGGCTGAACTCCGGCACCGCCCCCGACATGATCAACAACTCGGGCGCCGACATGATGGACTTCGGCGCCATCGTCAAGGCCGGCCAGGCGGCCGACCTGACCGACCTCTTCGCCGCGCCGTCGTTCGACGTCACCGGCAAGACGGTCGCCGAGACGCTGGTTCCGGGCGCCATCGAGCAGGGCACCTACGACGTCGAGGGTGGTCGTAAGCCGTTCGCGGTGAACTACTCCTTCACCGTCTTCGGCCTGTACTACAACAAGAAGCTGTTCGAGAAGAACAGCTGGACCGTGCCGACCACGTGGGCCGACTTCATCGCCCTGTGCGACAAGATCAAGGCGGCCGGCATCACCCCGTTCGCCTACGCGGGCGCCAACGCGTCGTACTACATGGTCCGCGCGATCATGACCAGTGCGGCCAAGATCGGCACCGAGCAGGTCCTCAAGGACCTCGACAACCTGAAGCCGGGTGCCTGGACGGCGCCGGCCATCAAGCAGGCGGCCGAGGCGTGGGGCCAGATCGGCGTCAAGTACATGAACAAGAGCTTCCTCGGCCTGCGTCACACCGAGGTCCAGCTCCAGCAGAACCAGGACAAGGTCGCGTTCTACCCGTGCGGCTCGTGGCTGGAGAACGAGCAGGCCGCCAGCATCACGCCGAACTTCGAGTACGCGGTCATGCCGTACCCGAGCGTCACCACCTCGGACCAGCTGCCGGCGACCGCGATCAACGCGGCCGCGGGTGAGATCTACTTCGCGTCGACCAAGGGCAGCAACGTCCAGGGCGGCAAGGAGTACCTGCGGGTCATGCTCTCCAAGGCGGCCGCGCTGGAGTTCACCAAGCTCACCAAGTCGCTCACCGTGGTGGCCGGCGCCGCCGACGGCCAGACCATCTCGCCCGGTCTGACCAGCGGTAACGAGATGCTGAGCAAGGCCGGCAAGGACATCTTCATGGGTTACCTCTGGGACACCTGGTACAAGAAGATGAACGACGCCTCGCTCGAGGCCGTCAATGCCCTGATGTTCAACGGCGGCGACGCACAGAAGTTCTGCGACACGATGGAGAAGGTGGCCCAGGACGTGGCCAAGGACTCCTCGATCTCCAAGAACACCCGCGCCTGAGCGGCCCGGTAACCCCGCACCCCGAGCAGTAGGACGGTCGAGCGCCATGCGGCACGGCAAGTACCCCTTCATCATCGGTTTCCTTGCCGTGCCGGTGGCGCTCTACGCCATCTTCGTGGTGGGCGCCTATCTCCAGATGTTCCGGCTGTCGCTGACCGACTGGTCCGGCTACGGCACCTTCAAGGACGTCGGCTTCGACAACTTCGTGAAGCTGTGGAACGACGAGGTCATCTGGATCGCCCTCCGGCACAACGGCTACCTGCTGCTCCTGTTGCCGATCGTCACGATCGCGATCGCCCTGCTGTTCGCCTTCCTGCTCAACGTGGGCGGCGGCTCCAAGGGCGGGATGACCCAGGGTGTCTGGGGCTCCAAGGTCTACCGGGTGGTCTTCTTCTTCCCGCAACTGCTCGCGCTGGCCCTGGTCGCGGTGATCTTCCAGCGCGTGTACGGCCCGGACAAGAGCGGCATGATCAACGGTCTGCTCCCGGACTCGTGGGAGCCGTGGCTGTTCCTGGCCGACGAGAAGTGGGCGCTGACCTGCATCCTGATCGTGCTGATCTGGCAGGCGGTCGGCTTCTACGTGGTGCTCTTCTCAGCCGGCATGGGCTCGATCGGGCAGGAGATCTACGAGGCGGCCGCTCTGGACGGGGCGAGCCGGATCACCCTCTTCTTCAAGATCACGCTGCCTCTGCTCTGGGGCAACATCCAGGTCGCCTGGATCTACCTCGGCATCGCCGCCTTCGACGCCTTCGCGCTGGTCAACATCATGACCGTGAACCAGGGCGGCCCGAACAACTCGACCCAGGTGCTGAGCATGCAGATCTACCTCAACGCCTTCAAGTACTCCCAGGCCGGTTACGCCTCGGCGATCGGTGTCGTGTTGTTCTTCCTGGCCCTGAGCTTCGCCTGGCTGACCCTGCGGGTCAACCGGTCCGACAGCGTCGACGCCTGATCGCCGAGAGAGGCCGAGAGACGATGACGAACCTCACCAAGACTCCCCGCGCGGCGACCACCGAGCCGGTCGTGCCGGCCAAGGACACCGGCCGCCGGGTCAACCCGCTCGGCGGGGTCGCGCACGCGGCGCTCTTCCTGTGGGCGCTGGCCACCGTCGCACCGCTGATCTGGGTCGCGCTCGCCTCGTTCAAGAGCAACGAGGAGATCTTCCTCGACGAGCCGTTCGGGCTGCCGCAGAGCTGGGCGATCGACAACTTCGCGGACGCCTGGAGCGAGGCGCACATCGGGCAGTACTTCCTGAACAGCGTCTTCGTCGTGGTGGTCAGCACGGCCGGCACCATGCTGCTCGGGTCGATGGCCGCGTACGTGCTGGCCCGTTACAAGTTCCCCGGCAACCGGTTCATCTACTACCTGTTCGTGTCCGGGCTCGCCTTCCCGACCTTCATGGCGCTGGCCCCGCTGTTCGGCATCGCCCAGGCGATGAACCTGCTCGACTCGTTCTTCGGCCTGATCGTCATCTACATCGCGTATTCGCTGTCGTTCACGGTCTTCTTCCTGGTGGCGTTCTTCAAGACGCTCCCGCACGAGATCGAGGAGGCGGCCACCGTCGACGGGGCCGGGCACGTGCGCCGGTTCTTCCAGGTGATGCTGCCGATGGCGAAGTCCGGCCTGGTCAGCATCGCGATCTTCAACATCGTCGGCCAGTGGAACCAGTACCTGTTGCCGGTCGTGATCATGCAGAGTGAGGACAAGTACGTGCTCACCCAGGGCATCGCGAACATCAGCGTGTCGGCCGGTTACCAGGCCGAGTGGGGTCAGCTGTTCGCCGCGCTGACGCTCTCCATCCTGCCGATGATCATCGTCTATGCGGTCTTCCAGCGGCAGATCCAGGCCGGTCTGACCTCGGGTGCCGTGAAATAGACAGTGGGCGCCGTCAAATCCTGCGGTCCCCGAACTTGTCATACCCCCGGGTGACAATGGCCCGGTGCGGATAGCTGTGGTGCCCGACCCGGACGGCCCTGGTGGCCGTCTGGGTCGCGCCGTCTCGGGGGAGCTGTGGCACGTTCCCGACCTGGCCGCCGAGATCACCGTGTTGGAGGCCACCGAGCAGCCACGCTGGCTCTGGACCTCGACGGCCGACGTCTACCCACCGCTGCTGCGGGCCGGGGTCCGGGTGGCCCGCTGCCACGATCTGGAGCTCACCGAGGCACTACTCTCCGGCCATGCCGGCCGCTGGGGCGAGCCACGGAGTCTGGCGGCCGCGGTCGCCCGACTGCGCGGCCTTGCGGTCCCTCCGGACCGGCCACGGCCGGATGCCGAGCCGCCAGGTTTCGCCCAGGTCGCCCTCTTCGACGCGGTCCCGGCCGATCATCCCGAGATCAAAGACCTCCTTGAGGTGTACGGGGAGCAGGCTCGCCGGATCACCGAGACGACCCACCCGGGCCGTTTCCGGCTGCTGGTGGCCGCCGAGTCGGCGGGCGCCCTGATCGCCGCCGAGATGGGTCACACCGGCCTGCCGTGGCGGCCCGACGTGCACGACGAGCTGCTGCGTGACCTGCTCGGCCCACCCCAGCCGATGGGTCCGCCCCGCCGGCTGGCCGAGCTGACCGCCGAGATCAACGCCGCGTTCGGCACCCACGGCCTGCATCCGGACCTGCCGGCCGAGGTGGTGAAGGCGTTCCATCGGGCCGGGATCGACATCCCCAACACCAGACGCTGGGTGCTGCGCCAGGTCGACCATCCGGCGGTGGCCCCGCTGCTGGAGTTCAAGGAGCTGTATCGGATCTGGACGGCACACGGCTGGGCCTGGTGCGACGCCTGGGTGCGCGACGGCCGGTTCCGCCCGGAGTATGTGGCGGGTGGGGTGGTGTCCGGCCGCTGGGCGACCCGCGGCGGCGGTGCCCTGCAGGTGCCCAAGGTGGTCCGCCGGGCGGTGATCGCCGACCCGGGCCGGCGGTTCGTGGTCGCCGACGCCGGCCAGCTGGAGCCCCGGGTGCTGGCCGCGGTCTCCGGTGACGGGCGGCTGGCCAAGGCGGCGGCGGCCGGCGATCTGTATGCGGCGCTGGCCACCGACTCGTTCGACGGTGACCGGGGCAAGGCCAAGATCGCGCTGCTCGGTGCGATGTATGGGCAGACCGGCGGCGACGCCATCCCGGCCCTGGCCGTGTTGCGCCGGCACTATCCGACCGCGTTCGAGTATGTGGAGGCTGCCGCCCGTACCGGTGAGGCCGGTGGCCTGGTCCGTTCCTGGTTGGGCCGGACCTGTCCGCCGGCGTCGGGCGCCTGGCGGGACGCCGGCCTGGACCCGCCGGACGAGGTGGCGCCCCCACCCGGCCGAGCCCGGGGCCGCTTCACCCGCAACTTCGTGATCCAGGCCACAGCCGCCGAGTGGGCGCTGGTTCTGCTGGCCACTCTGCGGACCCGGCTGGCCGGCACCGAGGCCGAACTCGTCCTGTTCGTGCACGACGAGGTGGTGGTGCACTGTCCCGAGGAGCAGGCCGAAGCGGTGGTGGAGGCGGTCCGGGAGAGCGCGCTATCGGCGGGCCGGTTGCTGTTCGGCGACACCCCGGTGCGTTTTCCTCTGGACGTCTCAGTGGTTGGTGCCTACGCCGACGCCAAATGAAAGAGTCGGTATCGTTGACGGTCCGGCCGAGAGGCGCTGCAGCGGGCCCGACACCCGTCACGCTCGACCGGTGAAACACCCGAAACAAGGGCGCCTCCGACTCACTATCGGAGGTGTTGGCGTTGACTCAGACCGTCACTCAGCTGCGCGAGCTGCTCGCCGAGCGGATCCTGGTGCTGGACGGCGCGTGGGGCACGATGCTCCAGGGCGCCAGGCTCTCCCCGGCGGACTACCGCAACGAGCTGATCCCGGCCGATCACCCGAAGGACGTCACGGGTGACCCGGACCTGCTGATCCTGACCCGGCCCGACGTCATCCTCGACGTCCACCGGCAGTATCTGGCGGCCGGCGCCGACATCACCACCACCAACACCTTCACCGCGACCAGCATCGCCCAGGCCGACTACGGGCTGGAGCACCTGGTCCGGGAGATGAACGTGCAGGGCGCCCGGCTGGCCCGGCAGGCCGCCGACGAGGCGCAGGCCCGAGACGGGCGGCCCCGGTTCGTGGCCGGTTCGGTCGGCCCGCTCAACGTCACCCTGTCGCTGTCGCCGAAGGTCGAGGACCCGGCGTATCGTGCGGTCACCTTCGACCAGGTCAAGGCCACCTACGCGGAGCAGATGTCGGCGCTGGCCGAGGGCGGCGTCGACCTGTTCCTGATCGAGACGATCTTCGACACGCTGAACGCGAAGGCGGCCATCGCGGCGGCCCGTGAGGTGGCGCCGGAGATCCCGCTGTGGATCTCCGTGACGATCGTCGACCTGTCCGGGCGCACCCTGTCCGGCCAGACCGTGGAGGCCTTCTGGCGCTCGATCGAGCGCGCCGAACCGCTGGTCGTCGGGGTCAACTGCTCGCTCGGTGCGACCGAGATGCGCCCGCACGTGTCCGACCTGGCCCGCCTGTCGAACGTCTACGTGGCCTCGCACCCGAACGCGGGCCTGCCGAACGCGTTCGGTGGCTACGACCAGACCCCGGCCGAGACCGGTGAGCTGCTCCGCGGGTTCGCGGCGGACGGCCTGGTCAACCTCGTCGGCGGTTGCTGTGGCACCAGCCCGGCGCACATCGCGGCGGTCGCCGACGCGGTCCGTGGCGCGGCTCCGCGGGTGATCGCCCCGCCCGCCCCGACCACCCGGTTCAGTGGCCTGGAGCCGTTCGAGATCGGCCCGGACACCGGGTTCGTGATGATCGGCGAGCGGACCAACGTGACCGGTTCGGCCAAGTTCCGCCGGCTGATCGAGGCCGACGACCACCAGGCCGCCGTCGACGTGGCGCTGGAGCAGGTGCGCGGCGGCGCCAACCTGCTCGACGTCAACATGGACGCCGACCTGCTCGACAGCGAGCAGGCGATGGTCACCTTCCTGAACCTGATCGCGACCGAGCCCGAGGTGGCCCGGATCCCGATCATGATCGACAGCTCGAAGTGGTCGGTGCTCGAAGCCGGCCTGAAGTGTGTGCAGGGCAAGGGTGTGGTCAACTCGATCAGCCTCAAGGAGGGCGAGGAGGTCTTCCTCGCGCACGCCCGGCGGATCCGTGACTTCGGTGCCGGTGCGGTCGTGATGGCCTTCGACGAGCAGGGCCAGGCCGACACCACCGAGCGCAAGGTGGAGATCTGCGGTCGCGCCTACGACCTGCTGGTCGCCGACGGGTTCGACCCGAACGACATCATCTTCGACCCGAACGTGCTCGCGGTCGCCACGGGTATCGCCGAGCACAACGGCTACGCGAAGAACTTCATCGACGCGCTCCCGCTGATCAAGGCGCGGTGCCCGGGTGCCCGTACCTCCGGTGGCATCTCGAATCTGTCCTTCGCCTTCCGCGGCAATGACATCGTGCGCGAGGCGATGCACTCGGCGTTCCTGTTCCACGCCGTCAAGGCGGGGCTGGACATGGGCATCGTCAACGCCGGCCAGCTCGCCGTCTACCAGGACATCCCGGCCGACCTGCTGAAACTGGTCGAGGACGTGATCTTCGACCGGCATCCGGAGGCCACCGACCGGCTGGTCACCTTCGCCTCCACGGTCACCGGCTCGGGCGCCAAGCGTGAGGTCGACCTGTCCTGGCGGGAGGCGCCGGTCGAGGAGCGGCTCAGCCACGCGCTGGTGCACGGCATCGTCGACTTCATCGAGGACGACACCGAGGAGGCCCGGCAGAAACTGCCTCGGCCGCTCGACGTCATCGAGGGCCCGCTGATGACCGGCATGGGCGTCGTCGGTGACCTGTTCGGCTCCGGCAAGATGTTCCTGCCCCAGGTGGTCAAGAGCGCCCGGGTGATGAAGCGGTCGGTCGCCTACCTGCTGCCCTTCATGGAGGACGAGAAGGAGGCGGGCTCCCGCGGTCAGGGCAAGGTGGTCCTGGCCACGGTCAAGGGCGATGTCCACGACATCGGCAAGAACATCGTCGGCGTGGTCCTCGGCTGCAACAACTACGAGGTGATCGACCTCGGTGTGATGGTGCCGACCGCGAAGATCCTGGAGACCGCGATCGCCGAGGGCGCCGACGCGATCGGGCTGTCCGGCCTGATCACCCCGTCGCTCGACGAGATGGTCGCGGTCGGTGCCGAGATGCAGCGCCGCGGGATGAGGCTGCCGCTGCTGATCGGCGGAGCGACCACGTCGAAGCAGCACACCGCGGTGCGGATCGCGCCCGCCTACGACGGGTCGACGGTGCACGTGCTCGACGCGTCCCGGGTGGTCGGCGTGGTGTCCGACCTGCTCGACCCGGAGCGCGCGGTCAAGCTCGACGAGGCCAACCGGGACGAGCAGCAGCGCCTCCGCGAGCAGCACGAGCAGCGTCACTCCAAGCCGCTGCTCACTCTCGACCAGGCCCGTGCCAACCGCGAGCAGATCGACTTCGAAGACCTTCCCAAACCCGACTTCACCGGGGTACGGGAGGTGGCGCCCACCATCGCCGAGCTGCGCGCCATGATCGACTGGCAGTTCCTGTTCCTGGCCTGGGAGCTCAAGGGCAAGTACCCGGCCATCCTGGAACAGCCGGTCGCCCGCGAGCTGTTCGACGACGCCAACACGCTGCTCGACCAGATCATCGCGCAGGGATCGTTCCAGGCTCGCGGCCTCTACGGGTTCTGGCCGGCGCACGCCGACGGCGACGACATCAAGCTGGACAACGGGACGTCCTTCCCGATGCTGCGCCAGCAGACCGAGAAGCCGGCCGGGCGGGCCAACCGCTGTCTCGCCGACTACATCGCCCCCTCGGGAGATCACCTGGGCGGGTTCGCGGTCGCCATCCACGGCGCCGACAAGCTGGCCGCCAAGTACGAGGCCGAACACGACGACTACCGGGCCATCATGGTCAAGGCGCTGGCCGACCGTCTCGCCGAGGCGTTCGCCGAGTACCTGCACCTCAAGGCCCGCCGCGACTGGTTCGAGCCGGACGCCCAGCCGCTCCTGGCCGACCTGCACGCCGAACGGTTCCGGGGCATCCGCCCGGCGCTCGGCTACCCGGCCTGCCCCGACCACAGCGAGAAGCGCGACCTGTTCGAGCTGCTCGGCACGTCCGCCATCGGGGTCGGCCTCACCGAGTCGTATGCGATGACGCCGGCCGCCGCCGTCAGTGGCCTGATCTTCGCCCATCCGGAGGCGAAGTACTTCACCGTCGGACGGCTCGGCAGGGACCAGATCGAGGACTACGCGGTACGCCGTGGCGTCCCGGTCGCCGAGGTGGAGCGCTGGCTGCGCCCCAACCTCGCCTACTCCATCGACTGACCGCTCGCCGCGGTAAGGCTCCGGCTGGTCGCCAGGGCTGTCCCGAGAACTCGGAGACAGCCCGCACGACCAGCCGGCGCCTTCTCCGTACCCCGGAGGCGGATTGGACCGCTTCTCCGTGGGCATGCCGGAGGTCATGCGAGCACTGACCTGGCAGGGCACCGGCAAGGTGTCCGTGGAAACCGTTCCCGACCCGAAGATCGAAGAGCCCACCGACGCGATCATCCGGATCACCTCGACCGCGATCTGCGGCTCTGACCTGCACCTCTACGACGTCCTCGGGATGTATCTCGACAAGGGCGACATCCTCGGCCACGAGCCGATGGGGATCGTCGAGGAGGTCGGCCCCGAGGTGACCCACATCCGGCCCGGCGACCGGGTGGTGATTCCGTTCAACATCTCCTGCGGACACTGCTGGATGTGTTCGCGCGGCCTGTTCGCGCAGTGCGAGACCACCCAGACCCGGTCCCAGGGGACCGGCGCGTCGCTGTTCGGATACACCAAGTTGTACGGGCAGGTGCCCGGCGGTCAGGCCGAGTATCTGCGGGTGCCGCAGGCCCACTTCGGCCCGATCAAGGTGCCGGACGGGCATCCCGACGAACGCTTCCTCTTCCTGTCCGATGTGCTCACCACGTCCTGGCAGGCGGTTCGGTTCGCCGAGGTCGAACCCGGCGACACGGTCCTGGTCACCGGGCTCGGCCCGATCGGGCAGATGTCCGCCCGGATCGCGAGGCACCTCGGCGCGGACCGGGTGATCGGCGTGGACAGCGTGCCCGAGCGCCTGGCGATGGCTTCGCGCAACGGCATTCAAACCCTCGACGGGGGTACGGTCGACGACATCGGAGAAGCAGTCCGGGACCTCACCGGCGGCCGTGGTGCCGACCGGGTGATCGAGGCCGTCGGCATGGAGGCGCACGGCTCGCCGATCCAGTCGGCCGCGATGAAGGCTGCCGGAATGCTGCCCGATCCGCTGGCCCGGAAGGCGACCGAGACCATCGGTGTGGACCGGATGGCCGCCCTGAACACGGCGTTCGACGCGGTCCGCCGGGCCGGCACCATCTCGATCATCGGGGTGTACGGCGGCAACGCCGACCCGTTCCCGATGAAGGACCTGTTCGACAAGGGGGTGACCCTGCGGATGGGCCAGGCACACGTGAAACGCTGGGTGGACGACCTGATGCCGCTACTGACCGGCGACGACGATCCGCTCGGTGTCGGTGACCTGGTCACCCATCGGGTGCCGCTGGAGCAGGCGCCGGACGCCTACGAGATGTTCAAGCAGAAGTCCGACGGCTGCATCAAGGTCGTCCTCAAGCCGTAGCGATCGCGGGGACGGGATCGCCTACTTGCTGGCCCAGACGTCCAGGTTGAAGCGCTCCAACACGCTCGGGATGAACAGGCCGGCGATCGACAGCAGCGAGATGACCGTGAAGGCGGTGCGCAGCACGACCACCTCGACCTTGCCGCCGACCTTCACGGCCATGCTGTTCGGGATGCCGATCATCATCCACATGCGGCGTTTGATCGGGATCGGCCAGAGGATCGGCACGCCGTTCTTGGTGATCATGTCGCCCAGGATGTGCACGAAACAGCCGACCCCGACCGCCAGGCCGAGCAGCGGATAGCCGCGGTCGCTGGGCAGGTTGGCGGCGGTGAACCAGGCGATCGCCGCCGAGGCCAGCGTCACGATGACCCAGCCGGCACGCTCGGCCCAGTCGTCGAACAGACCACGCAGCGCGAGACCGCTCATGAAGAAGACGATCCCGATGACCGCCCAGTAGCCGTAGGTGTCGGCCAGCGCGGTCGTGCCCCAGGCGAGCAGCGCGCAGAACGGCAGCGTGTGAGTGAACGTACGGTGCCCGTTGTCACGTCGCGGGTCCCGCTTCAGCTTCGTCGCCGTGTAGACGCCGAGCGAGAACTTCTCCACCACCTCGGCCACGAACAGCGACGCCACACCGAACGTGCGGGCCACCGTCGCGCCACCCTGGTTACGGGTGACCTTGCCGGACATGTCCAGGTCGGGCAGGAGCGCGCCACCCGCACAGATCGCCGTGCCGACCGCCACCTCCAGCGGCGACTGACTGATACCGGCGAACTGGTCGAGCGCCCAACTGCCTGCCAGCCAGGCGGCCGCGCCGGATAGCGCGTGCGACGGACCCATCATGTGCGTTGTCCCTCCCCGAACAAAACTCGGCCACTGTGGCAGAGAGAACGAAGAAGATCAACGATCCGATCGGCATGTCGTACGTGGGGTCGGCCACCCGACAGCGGGCGGTCAGTGCCGGTGGTGGTGGCCGAACGTGTACTCGGGACGCCAGCGGCCGTACCGCGCGTGCTTGAACAGGCCCATCACCAGGAACGCCAGCGGGATGACCGGCCAGAAGAAGGTGGCGTTGGACAGCATCCACACTCCGGTCAGGACCCCCGCGATGATCAGGATGAGACTCGCGTGCCGGCTCAGTGCCCGGCGTGTCTCGGCCCGGCGCGCCGGGGTGCGGGCCAGTGCCTGGCGACCTCCGAACGGCAGGTCGGCGGTGAGCGGCATCAGTTCGTCACGGAACTTGGCGGCGTACGCTGTGGCCAGCCGTTCCTCGCCCTCGGAGAGGTCGAGCCGACCCTCGGCCATCGCGGCGCGCAGGATCTCGGCGGTCTCCTCCCGCTCCGCGTCGGACGTCCGCAGCCGGGCGGTTCCCTGGGGGTGCATGGCAACTCCTTCGACGGTTCTCTCGGGTACCGCTCCAGCATCGGCCGTTCAAAGACCGCCCGCGTCGGCCCGGGGAGGCATCCGTCAGGCGCACCCAGCGCCGCTTTTGATCTTTCTGGTACGCCCGGAGGAGTACGGGACCGTGCGGATGTGAGACCCGGGTCGTAGGCAGGATGACCGCCCGCGGGCCGATGCCGGGGCCGGGGCGCCGGCGTAGGTTCGGCTGATGAGGCATGTGGGCCGGTGGCAGTCGCCCGACAGCCGGGGCGGTCCGCCCTGGCGGCGGTCCGGGCCCGCATGGCGTGACGGGTCTTCGTGGCGGCGGTCCGGGTCGGAGTCGTGTGACGAGGCGGAGCCGATGGTGACGTCCGAGCCGCCGTGGCGGCGTTCGCGGCGCGGCGGGCACAACGGCTGGCCGCCCGGCGCGGTGATCGCCGCCATGATCTTCCACCTCGCCGGGTCGAACGATCTCGCCGACCGCGGCGGGGTGCACCTCACCTCGCCGGTGCTGTATTACCTGTTGCTGATCGCCGGCCCGGTCGCGCTGTTCTGGAAACGCCGCGCCCCACTCGCCGTCTTCGTGATCGCCGCGGCCGCGTCGCTGCTGTTCGCCACCCACGCCGACCCCTACTGGATGTATGCGGTGGCTCCCGCGCTGGCGCTGTTCGCCCTCGCCAAAGCGGGCCGACGGACCGAGGCGGCGATCGGCGCGGCGGTGGCCTGGGTGCTCTACCTGCTGCTCGACGTGGTCCTGGCCGGCCCGCTCGGCCTACCCGCCGGGGTCACACCGGACGTGCGTGAGGCAGCGCTCGCCGGGGTCGGGCTCGGTGTGGCGGCGCTGGCCGGCACGGTGTCGAAGGTCCGGCACGAGCAGTTGGCCGCCCTCGCCCGGGCCCACGAGGAGCAGGAACGGGCGCGTGCCGAGCAGAAACGCCGGCAGGCCTCCGAGGAGCGGTTGCGGATGGCCCGCGAGTTGCACGACGTCCTCGGTCACCACCTGTCGTTGATCAACGTGCAGGCCGGAGTGGGCCTGCACCTGATGGACAGCCGCCCGGAGCAGGCCCGCGAAGCCCTGTCCGCGATCAAGACGGCGAGCGCCGAGGCGCTGCGCGAGGTCCGTTCGGTGCTGGGCGTCCTACGAACCGAGGGTGAGGCGGCGCCCCGCCAGCCCGCGCTGGGCCTGAGCCGCCTGAGCGACCTGACCGCGGATGCCGGCTTCCCGGTCCGGACCGAGATCCTCGGCGAGCCCCGCGACCTGCCCGCCGAGGTGGACCGTGCCGCCTACCGGATAGTCCAGGAGTCCCTGACGAACGTCCGCAAGCACGCCGGTCCCACCCCGACCGCGTCGGTCGAGATCAGGCAGACTTCGGACGCCCTGCACCTGTCCATAACGAACACCGGCGCCCCCGACGAGTCCCCACCCGCGGAGGGCTCAAGCGGCCTGACCGGAATGCGAGCCCGAGCCGAAAGCCTGGGCGGCTCCTTCACAGCGGGCCCGGCAGACGGCGAAACCACCGGTTACCGGGTGACCGCGTTCCTCCCCATCCCACCGGCCGGCGCCGCCCACACCCCGGATCCCGGTTCGCGATCCGTCTCCCGTCCTACCGCGTCTCCTGTCCCGGATCCCGGTTCGCGATCCGGGACCGGTCCTACCGTGTCTCCTGCTCCGGATCCCGGCTCGCAATCCGTCTCCGGGTCCACGTCTTCTCCCGCCTCCGTTTCCGTGCCGCCCGCGCCACCCCCCGATTTCGGGTCCGGAGCGGCCTCCGGGCCTGTCGCTTCTTCCGGGCCCGTTTCCGAGTCTGTTCCTTCTTCGGTATCGGATTTCGGGGCGGAGGCGGTTTCCGGGTCGGGCGCCTCGTCCGCCCCCGATTCCGGGTTCGGTTCGGCGGGTGGGAGTGTGAGGTCGGGGACCGGGCGAACGGGGGAGGCCGAATGATCTCGGTGGTGCTGGCGGATGACCAGGCGCTGGTCCGAGCCGGGTTCCGGGCGCTGCTCGACGCGGAACCCGGCATCGAGGTGGTCGGCGAGGCGGCGGACGGCCTGCGGGCGGTCGAGGTGGTCCGGGCCACCCGGCCCGACGTCGTGCTGATGGACATCCGAATGCCCGGCGTGGACGGACTGGAGGCGACCCGCCGGATCGCCGCCGATCCGGATCTGGTCGCCACCCGGGTGGTCATCCTCACCACGTTCGAGCTGGATGAATATGTGTTCGAGGCGTTGCGGACCGGGGCGTCCGGGTTCCTGGTGAAGGACACCGAACCGGTCGACCTGCTGCGCGGGGTGCGGGCGGTGGCGGCCGGTGACGGACTGCTGTCGCCGAGCGTGACCCGGCGGGTGATCGGTTCGTTCGCGGCCGCGGCTGTAGCGCACGGCCGACCACCCGAGCCGCCCCGCGACCTGGATCAGCTCACCGACCGGGAACGCGAAGTCCTGGTACTGGTAGCCGAGGGACTGTCCAACGACGAGATCGCCGCCCGCCTGGTGATCAGCCCGGCCACCGCGAAGACCCACGTGAGCCGCACGATGATCAAACTCGGCGCGCGGGACCGGGCCCAGCTGGTCGTCTACGCCTACGAGGCGGGCGTGATCCGCCCGGGATGGCTGGGTTGATCAACTCCAGCCGGCCATGAGAGCCGCCGGCATCAGGGTCCGCTCTCTCCAGCAGTGCGATACGAACGCCAAACCCCCGATAAGCAGCCGCGCTGTGCCGCTCGGTGATCGGCTTCGGGCCAGAAGGACTCGTGGTGTGCCGTTCGGCGATCCGGCTTCGGGACGGATGCGGTTGGGAGGTGGGGGTGGGAATCTCGCCGGGTCAGGGGGTGGCGGGGACCGTGCCGGCCAGGATTGAGCGGTTGCGGCCGGCTGCCTTCGCGGCGTAAAGGGCCTGGTCCGCGGCACGGAGGAGGGACTCCGGTTCGGTGCGGACGGTTCCGGTGGAGGAAAGGCCGGCGGCGGTGGGGGAGGCACCGGCGGTGGAAGAAGGGCTGGCGGTGGAAGGGCCGGCGGTGGGGGAGGCGCCGGTGGCGGAAGAACGGGGAGTCGTGGTGGTGGCGGCGCCTACCGAGACGGTTACCGAGAGGAGGTCGCCGCCGATGTCGATGGGGAGGTCGGCCACCTCGGAGCGGAGGCGTTCGGCCATGCTGAACAGTTCGGTGGGGGCGGTGTGCGGGGCCAGCACCACGAACTCCTCGCCGCCGTATCGGGCCACCACCGCGCCCGCCCGGACCGCGGAGGTCAGACGGCGGGCCACCTCGCGCAGGACCTGATCGCCGGCCGGATGGCCGTACCCGTCGTTGATCTTCTTGAAGTGATCTACGTCGATGATCAGCAGGCCCAGGTCGTGGCCGCTGCGGAGGGCACGGCGGCATTCGGTGGTGAGCGCCTCGCCGAAGAAGCGACGGGTGCGCAGGCCGGTCAGGCCGTCCGTGACGGCGGCCCGACGCTGAGCCGCCACCAGGCCCGACATCCTCGCCAGGACCAGCAGGAACATCACCGTGCAGGCGCCACTGATCAGCGGCACGCTGGGTGGTTCGCCGCGCAGCCATTGGATGAACTGGACGCCCGGCGCCATCAGCACCGCCACCGCGAGCGCGCCGAGCCGGGACGGTGACGCGTCCGGCAGGGCGGTGGCGGTGCGCCGGTCGAAGTGTTTGATGCCGGGGTGCAGTCCGGCCAGGCCTAGCAGGCCCAGCGAGAGCATCCACATCGCGTCGAGGTACGCCTCGGACACCGCCCCGCCGTCGGCGATCGCCGTGGCCAGGTAGGCGGTGTCCACGGCGAGCATCAGCGCCATGCTGGTGAGCAGCAGATACAGGACCGGGCCGCGGGTTCCGGCGCCCATCACGAGGCGGACCGCGAGGATCAACAGCATCAGATCGAGCACCGGGTACGCCGACTGGGTCAGCTTCGCGTTGAGCGGCAGTTCCGAGTCGGAGGTGAGCGGCTGGAGGATGTAGATCCAGCTGAGCAGCCCGGCGCTGATCGCGATTACCAGGGCGTCGATGGCGCTCGGCCCGTCCCAGCCGGGAGTGCGACGCCGAATGAAGATCAGCACCGCGGCCGCGAACAGCAGGTAGTAGGCGAAGTAGAAGAGGTCCGCCGGGGTGGGTTCGAGGAACTCCCCGGACAGGTAGTCGTCGGCCACCGTCAGGCCGTCCGCGACGGCGTACAGCAAGTGGGCGGCGGCCAGCAGGAACCAGCCGGCCCGGTGCGGCGGCCGGTGGCGGGCCGTGCCGTAGAGGATCACGAACGGCGTCGCCACGCTGACCACCATGTACGGCGTGACGGTCAGCAGGTACTCCGACTCGGACGTGCCGAGGAGGACACGCAGCACCACGCAGCCCGCCAGCACCACGAGCCACGCGATCCCGGTCCACCGATCACGTCCCATGTCTGGAGCATCCCCGGCCCCGGGTGCGGTTCGGGTGCGATCGGCTGACCCGCCGGGTGTCAGAGCCGCCGGGCGCGTAGGTGCTCGGCCACCGACCAGGCCTGGAACGGGCATCCGGTGGCCCGGTGCGGCGGGTCGCCGTCGGCGGTCTCCGAGATCGAGCCGAGGCCGTGTTCGGACAGGTGGCCCTCGATGTCGGTGAGCAGGTCGGCACCGCTCGCCCCGACCCGGTGCAGGGCGGTCACCCACGGCCCGGTGAGCCACGGCCAGACGGTTCCGGTGTGGTACGCGCTGTCCCGCTCGGCCGGGGTGCCGCGGTGTCGTCCGGCGTACCCGAGTTCACCCGGCGCCAGGCTGCGCGGCCCGAGGGGGGTGAGCAGCGCGGCGCCGAGCCGGTCCAGGGTGGCCCGGTCCGGGCGGGCCGGGGCGTGCGGCAGCGACCAGGCCAGCAGTTGGTTGGGGCGCAGCACCGGGTCCTCGCCGGCCCCGCCGACCACGTCGTGCAGTAGGCCGCCGGGCGCCGGATAGTGCCGGGCGAACCCCTCCCGGGCCTGCGGGCAGGCGCGTTCGGCCGGGCCGGGCGGGATCCCGGTGCGGGCGGACAGGTCCAGCACGGTCGCCAACCCGTTGATCCAGAGCGCGTTCACCTCGACCGGCTTGCCCGTGCGGGCGGTCACCGGAACCCCGTCGACGCGGGCGTCCATCCAGGTCAGGGCGTGTCCGGGGGCGCCCGCCCGGAGCAGTCCGTCGGCCGGGTCGGCGCGGATCCCGTATCTGGTGCCGGAGAGGTGGTAGGTGATCACGTCACGCAGCAGCGGCAGCATCTCGGCGGCCAGGTCGTCGTCGCCGGTCTGGGCCACGTGCCGCCCGATCGCGTGCAGGAACCAGAGCGTCCCGTCGACGGTGTTGTACTCGACCTTGCCGGTGTCCGCGGTGTTCGCGAGCATCCCCTCGGAGAGGGTGCCGGCGTAGGCGCGCAGCAACTCCCGCCCCTCGTCGGCCCGGTCGGTGGCCAGGAACAACCCCTCGTAGCTGATCATCGTGTCCCGGGACCACGACCCGAACCACGGGTAGCCGGCCACCACGTCCGGCCCGTTCGCGGTGTGCACGATGAACGCGTCGGCGGCCAGCGCCAGTGTCGCCTGTGTCCCGTCGCCGGGTGCGGCGGCCGCGACGACGGCCCGGTTCCGGGCGCGGGCGGCGGTCACGGCCGTGCCCGCGGGTGGCGGCTGATCGTTCAGGTCACCGGCCCACGCCGACACTTCGGCGATCTCTCCGGGACGACCCAGTTCGGCGTGGAAGCTTCCCGCGTACCACAGATCCTCGGTCGAAGTGAGGCCTCGCTCGTCCTCCGTGCGGTGACGGACGTCGCGGAACCACTCGCCAGCCGGGGTGAAGCCCGGCCCGCTGATCCGGTAGGCGTCCTCGACCACGCAGCCGTCCGCGGCCGTGGTGACCGCCGGAGGCGGGCCGTCCGCGGTCCGCTCGCCGTGCGCGTCCCGCCACGTGCAGAGCGCTTCGAGGGTGAGCCGGACCGGGCCGCCGGTGACCAGCCGGTGGGTGATCGCGATCGCGGGTCGGCCGTGTACGGCGGCGATCTCCCGTTCGATCACCATCGCGCCGAGCCGCCACCGCCACCGCGGCACCCCGTCGATCAGCGCGAAGCCGGCCAGCAGTCGGTGCCCGGCCGGGGCGATCGCGCCGTCCGCCCACTCGTGCACCCCCAGCCGGACGACCGCGCCGGAGGGCAGTGTCACGACCGCATCGAGAGACGCGAGTCCCATGTTTCGGGAGGCCGGTGTGTCTCCGGCCACCACGAGCAGGCCGTGATAGCGGCGGGTTCGCAGACCGCTGACCGTTCCCATGGCATAGCCGCCGACCCCATCGGGTACCAACCACTCCCGTGTGGCGCCCTCGTTGAGGCGGGCGCAGACCTGAGGACCGAAAGTGATCGGGTGGGCCGTGGGCACGGAGAAACCCCTAATCGCGCGGAGCCTTACACACTTGACACATCAGCGTGACAGTCTCAGTGTGATCGACTCCGGGATTTCGGTTAGTGGGGGTGAGAACGGACGTGTCGGAGCGGGTGCGCTTGGCCCAGGCCGATTCCGGAGAGCAGCCTTGGCGGGCGTGGGGGCCATACCTCGCCGAGCGCGCCTGGGGCACGGTCCGCGAGGACTACAGCGAACACGGCACCGCATGGGACTACTTCCCGCACGACCACGCGCGCTCCCGGGCGTACCGCTGGAATGAGGACGGCATGGCCGGCCTCTGCGACGACCGTCAGACGTTCGCCTTCGCGCTCGCCCTCTGGAACGGTAAGGACCCGATCCTCAAGGAGCGGATGTTCGGGCTCGGCGGCGACGGCGGCAACCACGGCGAGGACGCCAAGGACTACTGGTGGTATCAGGACTCCACGCCCACCCACTCGTGGATGCGCTGGCGATACCACTACCCGCAGGCCGCGTTCCCCTACGACCAGCTGGTCCGGGTCAACGGCGCCCGGTCCCGCAACGAGTCGGAGTACGAACTCGTCGACACCGGCATCTTCGACCACGACCGGTTCTGGGCGGTCACCGTCGACTACGCCAAGGCCGGGCCCACCGACGTCTGCATCGCCATCACCGTCAGCAACCGCGGTCCCGACCCGGCGATCCTGCACGTGCTGCCCACCCTGTGGTTCCGCAACACCTGGTCGTGGGGGCTGCCCAACCGGCAGACGCCGACCATGACCGGCACACCCGGGCGCCTCGACGGGCGGCACCGGTCGCTCGGTCACGTCACCCTCGACGGGCAGGGCGCGCCGGTCGCGCTGATGTGCGACAACGAGACGAACGCGCAGCGTCTGTGGGGGCTGCCGGGGCGCAGTCCGTACCCGAAGGACGGCATCAACGACCACCTGATCCACCGGACGCCGACGGTCAACCCGAACGGGGTCGGCACCAAGGGGGCGCTGCACTACCGACTGTGGATGGGGGCGGGCGAGACCCGTACCCTCCGATTGCGATTGACCCAGAGTGACCGCCCGATGCCGCCCGCGGACCTGGGGGACGGCTGGGCCGAGGTGATGGCCGCGCGCAGCGCGGAGGCCGACGAATTCTTCGCCGAAGTGCTGCCGGCGGCGGCGACCGACGCGGAGAAGGACGTCGCCCGGCAGGCCGTCGCCGGTCTCATGTGGGGCAAGCAGTTCTACCACTTCGACGTGAAGCAGTGGCTGCACGGCGATCCCGGCAACGCGCCGCCGCCACCGGGCCGGCGCTACGGGCGCAACAACAACTGGTGGCACATGAACAGCTTCGACGTCATCAGCATGCCCGACCCGTGGGAGTACCCCTGGTACGCCGCGTGGGACCTGGCCTTCCACTGTGTCAGCATCGCGCGCGTCGACCCCGGCTTCGCGAAGTCCCAGCTCCTGCTGCTGCTCCGCGAGTGGTACATGCACCCCAACGGCCAGATTCCGGCGTACGAGTGGTCGTTCTCCGACGTCAATCCACCCGTGCACGCGTGGGCGGCGTTGCAGGTGTTCCAGATCGACGGTGGTCGCGACTTCGACTTCCTGTCCCGAGTGATGCACAAGTTGCTGCTCAACTTCACCTGGTGGGTCAACCGCAAGGATGTCGGCGGCAACAACGTCTTCGAGGGCGGCTTCCTCGGTCTGGACAACGTCGGCCCGTTCGACAGGTCGGCGGCCCTGCCCGTCGCCGGTGTGCTCGAACAGTCCGACGGCACCGGCTGGATGGCCATGTACGCGCTCAACCTGCTCGACATGGCGATCATCCTGGCCCTGCACGACCGGGCCTACGAGGACATGGCCACCAAGTTCTTCGAGCACTTCACATACATCGCGGAGGCCGCGTACCGGCAGGGGCTGTGGGACGAGGAGGACAGTTTCTTCTACGACGTGCTGCGCCTGCCCGACGGTCACAAGGTGCCGCTCAAGGCCCGCTCGATCGTCGGTCTCCTGCCGCTCGCCGCCACCACCCGGCTCACCTCGGAGACCCTGGCCCGGCTGCCCGAGATCAGCGCCCGGGTCCGTTGGATGCTCCACCATCAGGGTGAATTCGGTGACGTGATCAGCGCGCGGCGCCTCGGCGGCGCCGACCGGCGCCAGCAGCGCCTCCTCAGCATGGTGGGCCAAGACCAGTTGCTCCGGATCCTGGCCCGCTTGTTGGATCCGGAGGAGTTCCTTTCGCCGTACGGCCTGCGCACCCTGTCTCGAGCACATCTGGAGAAACCGTTCACCGTCTCGCTCGGCGGCTCGGACTTCACCGTCGGCTACGAGGCGGCCGAGAGCACCAGCGGGCTGTTCGGTGGCAACTCCAACTGGCGCGGGCCGGTCTGGATGCCGGTCAACTACCTGCTCATCCAGGCGCTCCGGGAGTACGCGGAGTTCTACGGCGAGGACCTGAAAGCCGAGTACCCGACCGGGTCACAGGGCAAGGCCGGGCTCACCGAGATCGCCGACGACCTGTCCCGGCGACTGATCGGCCTGTTCGTGCCCGACCCGGTGACCGGGCGGCGGCCCATCTACGGCGCCACCGAACTCTTCCAGACCCACCCGGACTGGAAGGATCTGATCGTCTTCCCGGAGTATTTCAACGGCGACAACGGGGCCGGGCTCGGCGCCTGGCATCAGACCGGGTGGACGGCCCTGGTCATCGATCTCGTCTTCAACCTCCGGCGGCACCCGGGCACGTAAAGATCGACAATTGTCGCTAAAGTGGCCCACTCGTACGCCCGGCCGGTGCCGGGTCTCAACGGGGAGGCGACTGTGAAGAAGTTCATCGCGCTCATCGCGGCCGGGGTGCTGGCGGCCGGCGGGTGTGCCGGCTCCGACTCGACCACCACCTCGGCTCCCGGTGGCGGTGCCGTGCCGGAGAAGCAGAAGGACGCCGCCGCCGCGCTCGCCTCGGCCGCCACCGAGCTGCAGAAGGACACCTACAAGACCACCGTGAACCTCGGTGACCAGGGCACCATGACCGGCGTCGCCGACCCGAAGAGCAAGAACGCCGAGTTCGTCATGGAGAGCACGTCCGCCGGCGCCGAGGGCACCACCACCCTGCGCGTCGTCGACGGGGTCACGTACATCAAGATCGCTTTGAAGGAGTCGGGCGGGCTGCCCGGTTTCGACGGCAAGAAGTGGCGCAAGCTGGACAGCTCAGGTGAGCTCGGCACCCTCGGCAACTTCGACGCCACCCAGATGACCAAGAGCCTCGAGTCGGCGGCCGAGGTCGCCTGGGTCGACGACGACACCGTCAAGGGCACCATCGACCTGGCCGAGTCGGCCAAGCAGCTCGGCGTCGGCACCGAGGTGCTGGGCAAACTGTCCAGCACCAAACTGCCGTTCCAGGCCGACATCGACAGCGCGGGCCGGCTCGCCACCTACAAGTTCACGATGCCGGCGGTGGGGTCGCAGGCGGCCTACGACTTCGACATGAAGTACTCCGACTTCGGCACTCCGGTGAACCTGAAGGCGCCGGCCGCCAAGGACATCATGGCCTCCTGACCGACGGGCGGTCAGTGGGCGCGGGTGACGATCACCTCGGCCACATGGCGCAGTTGCGCGGGGTCCGGGTTGAAACCGGCGGCGATGTCCGGGTGCAGGCCCGCCTTCGCCTGCTCCAGGAGCATCGCGGTGACCTGTTCGACGCTCTCCCCGGCGTACTGCTGCTCGACCTTGACGGTCGCGGCCTGCAGCGCGGAGCTGAGCTGGTCCTCCAGCGGCCCGCGCAGCTTCTGCTCCACCGGGGTGAGCGTCCGCGGGTCCAGGGTGATGTGTGGCTCGGCCAAGGTTGTCCTCCGGAGGTCAGCGACGCCAGCCGGATACCCGTTTCTCTCGCGACGGTAAACCCACCACGGCCACCCCGTCCGCGTTTCACCTCGAAGAGGGTGTCGATCACCGATGCGCCTGTCGTGGCCGGGACCGCGGGAACGGGTCGGTGGTCCAAGGTGAGGCTCTCGATCACCTTGGACCACCGACACTGTTTCGCTACCCGGGAATCGCGGGGCTAATCGCTTCGGTGAGAAGTGGTGGGAGAAGTTCTTGGAGGATCTCCACGCCGTCGCGGCTCAGCACCGACTCCGGGTGGAACTGGACTCCGGCGAAACCCCGGCCCCGGAGGGCGTGGACGGTTTCGTCGGCGGGGTCGACGGCCAGGGTCACCGGGCCGTACCGGGTGGCGACCGTGGGTCGGGCGGCCACCGCCGAGAAACTGGAGTAGAAGCCGACCCGTCGTGGGGTGCCGAAGAAGTCGATCTCCCGGGCCAGACCCTGGTAGGGGGAGTCCCGACGGCGTAGCGGGAGACCCAGCAACGAGGCGAGGATCTGCTGGCCGAGGCAGACCGCGAAGAGTGGCCGGCCCGCCGCGAGCACCGAGGTGACGAGCCCGTGCAGCGCCGCCATCTTCGGGTCGCCGAGGTCCGACGGGTCCCCGGGCCCGGGCCCGACCACCACCAGATCCGCACCACTCAACACCTTCGGAAGATCCGGGGTGTCGGACACGGTGGTCCAGGGGCGGATCGTCACCGCGAGTCCCAAGGCCTTCAGCTGGTGGGCCAGCATCGCGGTGAAGGTGTCCTCAGCGTCGACGATCACCGCGTGCCGGCCCGCCAGCGCCGGGACCGTCAAGGCGCCCGGCGCCCGCGAATCGAGCCAGAAGCGGGCCAGTTCGTCGTTCCGGGACGCCAGCAGGCGCTGGATCTCCGGAGACGGTGCGGTACCCCGTACCGCCGCGGGTCGAGAAGGAACCGCGCCCAGCGCGGACAGCAGGCCGGCCGCCTTGGTGTGGGTCTCGGCCACCTCGCCCGCGGGTGTCGAATGGCGGACCAGCGTGGCGCCGACCGGCACCCGCAGCAGGCCGTCCGGGGTGATCTCGGCGGTCCGGATCAGGATCGGCGCGTCCAGCGTCTGCCGGCCCGAGTCGTCGTGGTCGAGAAGGGCGAGGACCCCCGCGTAGTAACGGCGGCCGCGGCGTTCGTGGCGGGCGATGACCCGGCAGGCGTTCTCGATGGGGCTGCCGGTGACGGTCGGCGCGAACATGGTTTCGCGCAGCACCGCCCGGACGTCCAGCGAACCACGCCCGGCCAGCAGGTATTCGGTGTGGGTGAGGCGGGCCATCTCCTTGAGGTACGGACCGGCGACCTGCCCACCGTGTTCGGCGACGGTGGCCATCATCTTGAGTTCCTCGTCGAGGACCATGTACAGCTCCTCGATCTCCTTGGGGTCGCGCAGGAAGTCGAGGATGTCGCCGGATCCGTGCCGGAACGTGCCGCTGATCGGGTTCATCATGACGATGCCGTCGAGGACGCTGACGTGCCGTTCCGGGGTGGCGCCGATCAGGATCCGGTTGCCGGTGTCGACCAGGAACGTCCAATAGGTGCCCTGCTCGGCATGCAGCAACCGGCCGAACGCGGCCCGCGGATCACCCTCGAACCCGGCCCGATAGGTGCGGTGGATGACGAAGTTGGCGCCCTCGCCGTGCCCGATCTCGTCGCGCAGCACCTCCTCGACGACCCGGGCGTAGTCGTCGTCGGACAGATCGAATCCGCCGTCCCGAAGGGTGATGTCGCCGGGCGGGAAGTTCGACAGCGGCTCGGTATGACGTGATCTGACCAGCAGACATTCGAGCGGAGCACCGTCGTCGACGCATTCGAAACCGCGTTCGGTGATCTGCCGGTAGGGAATGACGGCGAGCACCGGTGTGCCGGGTGTCATCGGGATGTCGTCGAGCGTGGCCACCGTGACGACGTCGCCGGTGAGGACTTCCACGTGGTCGGCACCGTCGCGGTGCAACAGAGCGGATGGCATGGCCCCTCGTTTCGGGTGAGCGGGTGAGGGCCGCCGAGCCGAGATCCGGCCACGAAAAAGGCCGCCTCAGCGAGGCGGCCGCGGGGTATCGCGCGGAAGGTGACCGCCTGTCAGGCGGGCCACCACATGGTCGAATGTGCGCGCATGGCGGTCAGCTTACGGCCGGCCGGCCGGTCGCGCCAGACCCCCTTTCGTGTACGGGCGACGCGTGCCCCCGTACACAAAAAGGGGTCGTCATGCGGCGAAGGCCAGCCGGATGGCGTCGCGGGCCCACAGCATCCGCAGGATCGCGCAGTCCGGGTGTTCCCCGAACTCCTGGGCGACCAGTTCAGCGCATCCGTTCTCGCCGATCCGGTCCACGACGTCGGTGACCGCGGCCCGGATCAGCTCCGCCGTCGGCGCCCAGGAGCGCTGCAGGTCGGATGCGAACAGGGCTTCGCAGCGGACGTCGTCGATCGTCGCGTTCATCGGTTCCTCCCCAGCCGTGTTGGTGCGCGGTGGTGGTCTGGACATCAGCACACCGTCCGTCGGCTGCAGGTAGGTGATCTGCCGGTTGCGACCTGGTTGCGGACGAGATTTACGAAGATCACCGACATTCGGGTGTTCATCGGTATATGGTCCGAACAAACATTGCTACGGATCGGGGGAAGCCGCGTGACGACCGTCCTGGTGGCTGACGACGACGCCGACATCCGCGACCTGGTGGCCTTCAAGTTGGAGCAGGCGGGCCTGGAGGTTCTCGCGGTCGGTGACGGTCAGGCCGCGGTGGACACGGCACGCGCCAGGCTGCCCGCACTGGCCGTGCTGGACGTGTCGATGCCGGGGCTCTCGGGCATCGACGTGTGCCGCATGCTGCGTTCCGACCCGTCCACCGCCGGGATGCTGATCATCATGCTCACCGCCCGGGTGCAGGAGCAGGACGTCGAGGGCGGCTTCAGCGCCGGCGCCGACGACTACGTGACGAAGCCGTTCAGCCCGCGCGAGCTGGTGTCCCGGATCCAGGCACTGCTCACGCGGGCGCGAACGTGACTCCCTAGTTGGCGGCCTCCACCAGTTTCTCCAGGTCGCCGGCGTTGAGTGGACTGCCCGGGAAGGCGGCCATCCGGCTCAGCGGCAGGCTGCCCAGCATCATCAGCATCTCCGGGTTGGCGGTCATCGACGCCATCAACCCCTCGGACTGCCCCGCGGCCGCCGCGAACGCCGCGCCCAGCACCTCCGCACCACGCGGGTCGGCCATCCACTCCCCGACGCTCGACTCGCTGGTCAGCGGCACCCGCGCCGGGTCGCCCGCCACGTGCACGGTCACCGAGGCGCGCACGTCCCGCGACGACGAGCCGACCTCGACCAGGTACTCGCCGTCCTCGACGATCCACCGGCCGAGCCGGGTGTCCCAGTAGGCGAGGTCCTCCCGCTCGATCGTCAGCCGCACCTCGGTGGTGTCGCCGACGCCGATCTCGACACTGGCGAACGCCTTCAGCTCGCGCGGGGCCCGCCGCACCTTCGAACCGGGACGGCTCACGTAGACCTGCACCACCTCACGGCCGTCCCGCCCGCCGGTGTTGGTGACCGGGACACGCACCTCGACACCGGCCGTGGTCGCCGATGCGTGGGCCGCGCCGTAGCCGAACGTGGTGTACGACAGCCCGAACCCGAACGGGTACGCCACCTCCTGCCCGCGCGCGTCGAAACCCCGGTAGCCGACGTGCAGGCCCTCGCCGTACCGGACGTGGCCGTGCTCGCCCGGGAAGTCCAGGTAGGACGGGTGGTCGGCGAGCCGGACCGGGATCGTCTCGGCGAGCCGGCCGGACGGGTTGACCCGGCCGAACAGCACGTCGGCGATCGCGCTGCCACCGGCCTGCCCGAGCAGCCAGCCCTCGACCAGGGCCGGTACCCGCTCGTCCCACGGCTTCGTGGCGATGACCGCGCCGTTGGAGAGCACCACGACCGTGTTCGGGTTGACGGCGGCGACCCGCTCGATCAGCGCCAGCTGCGGGGCGGGCAGGTCGATCGAGTCCCGGTCGGCGCCCTCGGTCTCGTGCACGCTGCCGACGAACACGATCGCCACGTCGGCGTTGCGTGCCGCCGCGACGGCCTCGGTGAGCAGCGCCTCGTCGGCCTCGCCCTGGACCGTGTAGCCGGGCGCGAACGTCGTGTCCCCCACGGCCGCGGTGATCTCGGTGAGGGCGTCGTCGAGCCTCGTCGGGGTGATCTGCGAGGAGCCGCCGCCCTGGTAACGCGGGGTCCGGGCGAACTCGCCGAGCACCGCGATCCGCTGGGTGCCGTCGAGCGGCAGCAGGTCACCGTCGTTCTTCAGCAGGACGATCGCCCGTCCGGCGATCTCCCGGGCGAGTGCGTGGTGGGCGTCCGCGTCATAGGTTCCGGCCGGCCGGTCCCCGGCCTTCTCCACCAGCTTGCGTACGAGCTCCGCACTCTTGTCCAGTGCGGCCGGGTCGAGCCGTCCCGCCTCCACCGCCTCGACCAGCGCCTGGTCGCCCGCCGCGTCCGGCCCCGGCATGGTCAGGTCGAGTCCGGCCGCGATCGCCGCCACCCGGTCGACCACGGCGCCCCAGTCGGACACGACCAGGCCCTCGAAGCCCCACTCGCCGCGCAGCACCTCGGTGAGCAGCCAGTGGTGCTCGCTCGCGTACACCCCGTTGACCTTGTTGTAGGCGCACATCACGGTCCACGGTTGGGCCCGGGTGACCACCTTGTGGAAGGCCCGCAGGTACATCTCCCGCAGTGTGCGCTCGTCGACGTCGGCGCTGATCCGCATCCGGTCGGTCTCCTGGCTGTTGACCGCGAAGTGCTTGAGCGACGCCCCGACGCCACGGCTCTGCAGGCCGCGCACCCACTCGGTGGCGAGCACACCGGTGAGGATCGGGTCCTCGGAGAAGTATTCGAAGTTGCGGCCGCCGAGCGGGCTGCGCTTGAGGTTGACCCCCGGCCCGAGCAGCACCGCCACGTCTTGCGCCCGGCACTCGTCGCCGAGCGCCTCACCCATCCGCCGCAGCAGTTCCGGGTCCCACGTGGAGGCACTGGCCACGGCCGGTGGGAAGCAGGTGGCGGGCACGCCGGCCAGCATGTCCTCGCCGGACGCCTGCATGCGCACTCCGTGCGGGCCGTCGGTGACGGTGACCGAGGGAATGCCCGCGGACTCGACGCCCTCGGTGTGCCAGAAGTCGCTGCCGCTGGTGATAGCCGCCTGTTCCGAGGTGCTGAGTCCCATCGGGTCCCATCCTTACTTAGTACCTACTAGGTATTAACTCCTCAGAAACATAGCCAGGTCAGAAGCGGTGTGGCAAGGGGCTGCTGGTAGGAAAGAGCTGTGCAGACCACCCCAGGAATCCGCCGCGACCGTGCCCGGTTACCCGCCGCCGAGCGCCGCCGGCAGATCCTCGAGATGACCACGAAACTGATCGCCGAGCGCGGCTTCTGGGGCCTGTCGATGCAGGATGTCGCCGACGGCTGCGGGCTCACCGTGCCCGGCATGCTGCACCACGTCGGCTCCAAGGACAGCCTGCTGGTGGCGGTTCTGGAGTACCGGGACGAGCAGGACTCCCGCTCGCTGGCCGAGAAACTGGGCCGGCCCGCCCACCAGCTCTGGACCGACGGCCGGATCAGCCTGTCCGAGGTGTGCGACGCGGTCGTCCGGCGCAACGCCGAGCAGCCGGAGATCGTCCGGCTCTTCGCGGTCCTGGAGGCCGAGTCACTGGCGCCCGGCCACCCGGCGCACGCCTACTTCAAGACCCGCCAGCGACGCACCCTGGAGGAGTTCGCCGCCCTGGCCGAGGGCGTCGTCGACGACCCGGGCGCGTTGGCCGCCCAGGTCGTCGCCATGATGGACGGCCTGCAGATCCAGTGGCTGCGCGAACCGGAGACGGTCGACCTGGTCAGCGCCTGGCAGGCGGCCGCCCGCCGCCTCTTCCCGCCGGCCGGCTAGGTCTCCGGGTCGGCCGGGCTTTCGGGTCGGTCAGGCTTTCGAGTCGGCTAGGCCTTGGGGTCGGGGGCGCCCAGCCATGAACGGACCTCGGCGCACTCCTCGTCGGTCAGGGCGATCGCGGCCGCGTCGGCCCGGTTCAGCACGTTGTCGGCGAACGCCGTGGCGATCTCCTCGGCATCCGGCGCCGGCTGCCGGTAGAGCGGCGCCCCGCCGAACGCGGTACCCCGGGTGACGAACGCGATCGCCGACCGGCTCACGTCCACCCCCTGCTCGGCCAGCAGATCCCGGGCCCAGCGGGTGGCCTCGGTCAGGTTGAAGTGGTGCGACGCCGCGTACTCGGCGAGCGCCCGGTAGACCGGCGGCCACATCTCCCGCGGCAGCCGCGGCAGACCGAGCGGGGCGCTGAGCCGCACCACCGAATCGGGCGCCGGCCCGGCCGCCCCGGTCGACTCCGGCGGGCCGTGCCGGCTGTCGTCCCAGACGAAATGATTGGAGAACTTGGCGTACGGCAACCGCAGGCTCTCCAGCGCACGCACGAAGCCACCGAAGCCGAACCAGTTCGACGAATCCACCCCGGTGCCCAGCTGCCGCCGCAGGTCGTGGGCCAGCGACGCCAGGTTGAGCGGGCCCGGCGCCGCGGTGAACCGCCAGGTCACCAGGTCACGGAACTGCTCGTAGGACGCCTCGACCTCCGGCTCGCCCGGTCCGGCGGCCGGGACCTCCTCGCTCTCCACCGGCTCGCCCTGCACCAGCTCGAGCAGCTCCTGGCTGGTGATCAGCCGGTCCGCGATCGAGGTGAAGGCCAGCGCGGCGTCGGCCGGGGAGACGATCGTGGTCCGCCGGTCCGACCGCCGCAACCGCACCAGCAGCGGTGTCATGTCCGAGTCGCCGGACGCGATCACGAACTCGTCATACGTCACCGAGTCGGCCAGCGCGTCCACCGCGTCGACCACCATCCGGATGTCGGCCGCGTTCTTCGTGTGGGTCAGCCGCGGGCAGTCGATCACCTCGAACCCCGCGTTGACGAAGAACGGCCGGAACCGTGAGTAGTACAGCCGCTGCAGGCCACTGGCCGGATCGGGGTGCGGCACCCAGCCACCCGGATTCATGTAGCACCGCAGGATCAGCCAGCGCCGGGGCCCCTCCACCGTCAGCGAGGTGGTCAGCCGGGACAGCCAGGCACCCGGCTCCTCGGCGAACTGCACGGCGACATCCGGGTCCTGCCTGATCAATGCGCTGAACACGTTGTCGAAGTCCAGGTACAGCGCGGCACGTACGCGTTCCATGTCCGAAACCTACCCCGCGTCGCACACGGTGGGCGGTCAGCCCGCTCCGAAAGCCTGTTGACTGCGGCGACACCGTCCGACGATCGGAGCCGCCGTTGCACCTCAGTCAGGTCCTCGACGTGATCGGCCGGCTGTTGCGGAACGCCGCGCACCCGGAGATCGACGCGGTGGAATGCTTCGGCGCGGATGCGGCCCCCGGCGGGCCGTCACCGGCGGGACTGCGGATCCGGTACGTGAACGGCGCTCTCGCGTACCTCTGGGGTGCGATCTGGCCGGGCGAGACCGATCTGCCGGCGCCGGACCGCCTGCCGCCACCCCGGGGTAACCGGCCGGACCGCGCCGCGGTCCTGGTCGTGCTGCTGCTGGAGGTGGCCCGGCCGCCCGAGTTCCGGTCCTGGCAGCTCGTCGCGCTGCCCGACCTCGGGCCGACCGGCGGGCGTGGCAAGGTGCCCCGTGGCCTGCGGATCGTCGCCGCCGACGGCACGTCGTTGCTGCTCCGGGCGACCGCGGCGGGCGGCCCGGACCGCGACCCGGACGAGGAGCCCTTCCCCGACTGGAACGTCCCCCTGACGATCAGCGCTGACCTCGCTTCCGGGCGCGGCGCGGATCTCGCCGCCGGGATCAGCGCGGACCTCGCCTCCGGGATCAGCGCAGACTGAACACCGGGCCGCGCGGGGTGAACGGCAGGCGGGCGCCGCGGGGCATCAGGTACGCGTGCGGCCGTCGGATCCGCAGCACGTCGCATTCGCCGTCGGTGATCACCAGGATCGGGCCGTTCGCCGGGAAGTCCTCGACGCGTTCCAGCAGGTCGATCGCCGGCTGCAGCCTGGTGCCGCCCCGGCCGCGCACCCGGACCCGACCGGCGATGTCGGCCACCGGCAGATACCCGGCGTCATAGGCGGCCGCGTCGCAGAACACCACACGCGCGGCAGGCACGTCCCGGGCCGTCGCGTACGACGCGATCGCGCCGAGCGCCTTGCCCATCAGCGCCGTGCCCATCGATCCGGAGGTGTCCACCACCACACCGAACGTGCTGCGCCGGACCGCCTCCTCCGGTCGGTGCCGGCCGGGGCGCGGGATGTCCGGGGTGGCGGCCTGCCGACGGGACGGCCGGGCGTACGTCCGGACCGGCTCCACCATCGGCACGAACTCCTCGAACCAGCGGGCCAGCCGCACGTCCCACGGCACCGGCGGCTGCTCCAACACCCGGATCTCGGCGACCAGTCCGGACGGCAGCAGCCCGCGCCCACTGCTCTGGTGATAGGCGAAACCGGTCAGCAGCGCCCGGCGGCAGTACTCGTCGACGTCCACGCCGCCGCCCCGCCGGTCGGCCCACGGCAGCGGTTCGCCCAGCATGTCGCCGGTGCCCTGTCCGCGCAGCGTGGACAGCTTCCGCATCCGGCGCAGGTCACCGGCGATCCGGTCGTACACCTGCTCGGCCGAACAACCGGCGAACGCCGGGTCGTGCAGCGTGCCGTCCGGCAACACCCCGACACCCATCTCCACCAGCCAGCCGTTGATCACGAAATCGCAGGCGACGTTCCAGAGGTACGGGTCCCGGCCACCGACCCGGTCGGCGTGCCGCAGCGCCACGTGCAGCAACTCGTGGGCCAGTACGAACCGCCACTCGTCCTCGCTCAGCGACCGCCACGGGTTCACGTAGATCTCGCCGGCCTCCGCCGACACCGCGGCGATCGAAATGCCCCAGGCCCGGGCCAGCGGCCCCTCGGCGACCAGCGTGAACCCGGCCGCCACTCCGCCGAGCAGCGGATACGACCCGATGAACCAGCTCATCGCGAGCTCCCACGGCCGGCGCCGGACCGGGCCGTCGGTCACCGACTCGCGGGCGCCACCGGCCACCTCGACACCGGCCATCGCGGCTGCGGACAGACCCAGCGCGAACCGGTCCGGCCAGCACGGCTCCTGGCCGGGCCGGAACCGGTACGGGCTCAGGTCCAGGTCGGGGGCGGCGGCCAGCTCCGGCGGCACACCCTGGCGGCGCCACCGGGCGGCCAGGTCGTCCTCCTCGGTCGTCGGCAGCAGATCGGGCAGCGGATCCGGCTCCCGGCCGAGTTTCACCGCACGCTGGAACCGGGCCACGGCGAGACAGGCCGCCGCCCGGTACGCGTCGTCGTCGCCACCATCGACCGGTGCGGTGAGGTGGTCGAAACCCAGATGGAGCAGGCAATGCGCGAGCACCCAGAGCCACTCGTCCTTGGACAGACGGCGGGATCGGCTCACGGTGATCAGACCGCCCACCGTCACCCGGGCCAGTGCCGGCAGCGGCTTTTCGACGATCTCCACGGTGGCGTGCGGTCGCGGATGGTCGAAAGTGGTCATCGGCTCGAACAACGGATGACCGGCCAACTCGCCCCAGGCGGCCTGGAAGGCGAGCATGTTCGGGTCGTTCTCCGCGGTTCGTTTCGGCTTGCGTGTCATCGGGCGGCGTCAGGCCCGGGCCGCGACCAGGCGCGGCAGGTCGCGGCTCACCTCGACCAGGAACCAGGCGGGCAGCACCGGGTTGCCGTCGTCGTCCGGGGCGATCACCAGGCGGCCGCACTCCAGCGACAGTTCGGCCAGCTCGACCAGCATCGCCTTGGCCCGGTGCGCGAACTGGCGCAGGCTGGTCGAGGCGTGCACCTTGCCGGCCGGCAGGTCCTTGATCAGGCGGGCCCGGAACGCCTCGGCCAGGAAGTAGAGCAGATCCCGGTCGTCCGGGCGGGACGGCCAGCCGGCGTCGCCACGAACGATCGCGTCCAGCCCGTACCGATGCCGGACGATCTTGACGTATCCGCCGAAGGCGGTCGCGTGCGCCGGGCTGAGCGTGCCCGCCGCCAGCAGGCCCAACGTCTCCTCGTCGATGCCGTCACCGTAGGAGCGCAGCGCGTCGGAGAGCATGTGCCAGCTGCGTGGCGTGGAGAACGCCTCCTCCACCTTGGGTGGTGCCGACCACAGGTGATCCGGGCGCTCGGTGAGGTAACCGGTCACCCAGTGGTGAATGCCGGCGTCCTGCGCCCACGCCGACCAGTCCACCCAGGACGCCCGCAGGTGCACGTGGATCAGACGGTTGACCAGTGCCGACGCCATCGGGCGGGCGAGCGCGTTGTCGCTCGACCGGTTGCCGGCACCGATCACGATCGACCCGGCCGGCAGCTCGTAGTCACCGATCCGGCGGTCCAGGATCAGCGAGTAGAACGCCTTCTGCACCTCCGGGCTCGACGAGTTCAGCTCGTCCAGGAACAGGCAGTACGGCTCGTCGCGCGCGATCGACTCGGGCGGCGCGAACCGGCTGCGGCCGTCCCGCAGCTCCGGCACCCCGATCAGATCCTCGGCGGCCAACTGGGTACCGACCAGGGTCACACAGGTCAGACCCGACGATGCGGCGAAGTCACGGACCAGCGAGCTCTTGCCGATGCCGGGGGCGCCCCACAGGAACACCGGCCGGGC
The DNA here is from genome assembly GCF_033097365.1 of Actinoplanes sichuanensis. Classification (NCBI taxonomy): domain Bacteria; kingdom Bacillati; phylum Actinomycetota; class Actinomycetes; order Micromonosporales; family Micromonosporaceae; genus Actinoplanes; species Actinoplanes sichuanensis. Next base: position 7,523,935 of record NZ_AP028461.1, on the reverse strand, counting down.
CACCGCGACATGCAGGAGCAGGTCGGGCAGCTGAGCCGGGGTCACCGTGATCGCGGAGTGCATGGCGATCAGTGTGGCGTCCCGTTCCCGGCACGCGCATCCGTTTTAACCGCCGGACATCGATGCCCCGATACCGTTGCCGGTCGCCAGATAATCGGTGCCCGGCAGTTTTCCGGCCGCGGTCCGCGCGCCCTCGGCGACCGACGGATCCTCCGAGCCGAACTCGAACCCGTCCACCTGCCAGCTGTTGTTGTTCGGCTTCGCACTCGCGGAAAGAGCCTGCTCACCACGGGTGTTGCCGACCGCCGCGTTGTTACGCAGCACCGCCGGGGCGGTGGTCATCGAGAAACCCAGCCCGGCATTCTGGAAAGCCGTGTTGTTGCCCAGTTCGATCGCCCCGGTGTTGCCCTCGTCGACGAAACCCTGACCCTGATTCCCCCAGGCCGCGTTGTGCCGGACCGAATGCGGCGCCGCCATCGGTTCGGTGCCGCCACCGAGCGCGAACCCGTTGGAGCCGTTGCGGAACGACCAGTTGTACTCGACCGCCACCCGGGTGCGGAACGAGCCGAGATCGATGCCGTCCTGGCGGTTGTCCCACGCCCGGTTGCCCCGCACCAGGTTTCCGCCGCCGTCCCCGAACTGCACCGACAGCCCGGAACCCTGATTGGCGTAGAAGTCACTGTCCAGCACCTGGTTGCCCGAGGTGCCGGCGTTGCGCAGCATCAGACCGACCCCGGCGTTGTCGTGCACGGTGAGCCGCTGGAACACGTTGTTCGTGCAGGACAGACAGGTCCAGGTGGCGTTACGGGCGCCGGTGACCTCGAGGTCGTGAATGGTCCAGTAGGACGCCTCCTGGGTGATCGCCCACTGGTCGGCCGGGATCCCGGACGCGTCGATGACCGCGCGTTCCCCCTGGTAGGAGCTGATCGTCACGCGCTTCTCCGCGGTGCCGCTCGTGGTGATCGAGATCGGACTCGTCGGGCGGTAGGTGCCGGCGCGCAACGCGATCGTCTGGCCCGGTTTCACCACCGCGACGGCCTTGGCCACCGAGGCGTACGGGCGGGCCTGCGTGCCGTCACCGTCGTCCGACCCGTTCGGGGCCACGAAGATGTCGGCTTTCGCGGTTATCGCGGCCTTGGTCGACTTCGCCGATGCCGCTTCGCTCGGACTCGGAGCCGCCGCGGTGGTCGGCGCCGTCGTCGGGGTCGCGGTGACGCCCGGCGGCGGCGCGACGGCCTGCGGAGTGTCCGGCTCGTTGAAGACCGCGAAGGACAGACCGCCGCCCACCGCGACGGTCGCCGCCGTGACCGCCGCCACCAGGGTCTTGTGCTGCACCACCTGCGCGGCCAGCGAAGCGGTCGTGACCAGTGGGGGAGCGGTCACCCCGGCCTGGAAGGCGGACTGGATGCCGGCCCACAGCGCGACCGGCACCGGCAGCGCCGCCACGCCGAGCAGTAGCCGCTCCGGCGAGACCATCCCGGCCTGGTGGAAGTGGCACTTCGGGCAGTCCCGCACGTGCCGGGCCAGGCGCTTGCGCCATACCGAGTCGACGGTCCCGTCCCAGAACCGGATCGTGCTCGACAGCTCCGGGCAGATCGGTTTCGCCCGCAGCGCTCGGACCACCCCGCGGGAGAGCTCCAGCTGCGCCTTCATCCGCTGCACCCGGACCGCGGCGTGTTTCGGCGTCACCTCGATCGCGGCGGCCAGCTCGGCCCGCGACAGGTCGCCGCGCGCCTCCTGCCACCAGAGGCCGAGCAGTTGCCGGTCGGCGTCCTCCAACCAGCGGGTCGCCTCGGCCAGCTCCCGCCGCTGATCGGCGACGACCAGTTCGGCGGTGGTCCGCTCGGCGAAGTCGCCGACCGGGTCGGGCACGTCGACCGGCTCCGGCAGGTGCCGCATCAGGGTCATCTTGCGGGTACGCATGTGCATCTGGACCCGGCGGAACGCGATCGCCACCAGCCACGACCGGAACCGCTCCGGGTCACGCAGCCCGCCCAACGCGTTGATCGCCTGGAGCATCGTGTCCTGCACCAGATCGTCGACGTCCGGATGCCCGTTCAGCGCGCGACCGATGATGTTGTAGATCAGCGAGAGATGGCCGGTGATCAGCTGATCCCGGGCGGGAACGCTCCCACGCTGGGCCTCGCGGGCCAGGTCCGCCACGCCCCTCGCCGCCGTGATCTGACTCTCCGTCACCGTCTCGCTTCCTTCGTCTTGACCGGCGAAAATCGAAGGTGATGCGTGCCGTTTCCTTGATCCGTGCCCGCTAGCTGCGAGAATGCCCGCTTACTTCTGATCGAGCCGTATCGTGGCACAGCTTTCGGAGAACTGTAAAGCGGCACTTGGTGAGTTTTTGTTATCGCTCCCACGCTCGTGCATCTACTCTCCGCCACCAATCTGTTCGTTGCTGCCCCGCCTCTGCCTCGGCGATCGTTCGTCGTCGCTCCGGGGATCGGCGGAAGTGTCATACCCGGCGTTTACGCTGCGGGGGTGAGGAGGGAAGCGAGCATTCTGCACGTCGACCTCGACGCGATGTTCGCCGCGGTCGAGCAGCGTGACAAGCCGTCGCTGCGGGGCAAGCCGGTGATCGTCGGCGGCGTGGCCGGGCGTGGCGTGGTGTCCACCGCGTCCTATGAGGCGCGGGCCTTCGGCGCGCACTCGGCGATGCCGATGGCGCAGGCCCGCCGCCGGTGCCCGCCCAACACGGCGTTCCTGTCGCCACGGTTCCCGGCGTATCAGAAGACCAGCGCGGTCGTCATGGAGCTGCTCGGCACGGTGTCGCCGCTGGTCGAGCAGGTCAGCATCGACGAGGCGTATATCGACCTCGCCCCCACCGGCAGCGACCTGAGCGTCCCCGCGGTGACCGCGCTCGCCCGCCGGCTGAAATCGGAGATCGCCGCCGCCACCGGTGGGGTCACCGGCTCGATCGGCGCCGCCTCCAGCAAGCTGCTCGCCAAGATCGGCTCCGACCTGCACAAACCCGACGGCCTCACGGTCGTCCCGCCCGGCGACGAACTGCTGGTCCTGCACCCGCTGCCGGTCCGGCGCCTCGGCGGAGTCGGCCCGGCCACCGAGCAGCGCCTGCACCGCTCCGGTATCCGTACGGTCGGCGACCTGGCCGCGGCCGCTCTCGAAGACCTCGTCGACTGGTTCGGCACGGCGCACGGTCACGGCCTGTTCCGGCTGGCCCGCGCCGACGATCCGCGTGCGGTGGTCAGCTCCCGCGAGGCGAAGTCCGTCTCGGCCGAGGAGACCTTCGACATAGATGTGCGTGACCCGGCCCGCCTCACCTACGAGTTGGACCTGCTCTCCGCCCGGGTGGCCGGCCGCCTCCGTCGCGGCGGGCTGACCGGCCGGACCGTGAACATCAAGGTCCGCCACCCCGACTTCACCACGGTGACCCGAGCCGTGACCCGAGACCAGCCCACCGACGACGGCCTCCTGATCGCCCAACTGGCCCGCCGCCTCCTCGCCGAAATCCCGACGGCCGGCGGCATCCGCCTGTTGGGCGTCGGAGTTTCGACGCTCTATGACTTCGCCCAGGACGACCTGTTCTCCGCCGCGGGCGAAGACCCACCGACCCTCAACTTCCCCGAGGACCCTCCACCGGCGTCCGGGTTGCCCGTGTCCGCGCCACCTGGGTTTGGGTCGCCCGTGTCTGGGTCGCCTGTGTCTGGGTCGCCTGTGTCTGGGTCGCCTGTGTCTGGGTCGCCTGTGTCTGGGTCGCCTGTGTCTGGGGTGCCCGCGTCCGCGTCGCCTGTGTCCGCGTCGCCTGTGTCTGGGTTGCCCCTGTCCGCGCCGGCTGCGTCCGGAGCACCCGTGTCCGGGTCGCCTGCGTCGGGGTCGCCGGTGTCGTTCTTCTCCGGATCTGCGCCGCGCACGTCCGGGCCGCATTCACTGTCCGATTCCGCGTCGCTGGTGTCGGGACCGCAGGTGTCTTCCTCTGCCGAGTCTGTGTCGTCCGGTTCCGGGCCGCGCATGTCGTCCACGCCCGCGGCTGTGCGGTCCGGCCCTGCGACTGCCCCGACGACCCCGGCCGTCGAGGCCGAAACGCCTGATTCGATCGTTCCGGCCGGTCCCGGGCCGGGTCCTGGCTCGCCGACGTTCACTGGTAGGCCGCCGCTCGCTCCAGTTGCCGGGTCGGCACCTTCCACAGCGGGTGTTCCGTCGCTGCCTGCTGCTGCGTCGTCGTCTTCTGCGGCCGGTTCGGTGTCGCCTTCCTCGACCGATCCCGGGGTCGCGCCGGGTCCGTCGACTCGGCCGGCAGTCGGTCCAGCAGCGCCACCGGTTCCGGCCTCTGTTCCGGTGTGGCGCCCCGGCCAGGACGTCCGCCACGACGACCACGGCTCCGGCTGGGTTCACGGCAGCGGCGTCGGGCGCGTCACGGTCCGCTTCGAGGGCCCTTCGACCCCGATCGGCCGTGTCCGAACCTTTTTCGTCGACGACCCCCGACTTCATCCCGCCGACCCACCCGACTGGACCCTCACCGCCCCCGACCCCGCCGACACCTGACCGACTGCCACCACACCGGACCGACCGTCCCAACTCCGGACCGACTGCCACCACACCGGACCGACTGCCATAACGCCCGGTCGTCGACCTTCCGGCTTTCCGGCACTTCAGCGAGTGCAAGGCGCTTCGCCTATGCACCCGCACCGCTGCCCTGCTTCGGCTGGCTTGCCCCGCTCGAAGTCGGCCGCCCCGTTTTGAAATCCGCGGGCCCGCTTGAGGTTGGCTGCTTGATGGGGGTCAGTCATCCGCGTCGGTCAATGAGGTTTTGGGGTTTTTCCGCACTATTCAGTATTTGTCCTTCTCTCGCTGGCTGCGATGCTTCGGCCGGTTGTTCTGCTTCGGTCTGCGGGCTGGATGAGGTCGGGCGAACGAGTTCGGGCGTGCTGGACGAGTTCGGTCTGCGGGCCGGGTTCGATCGCATCGAGCGCCGCCTCCGCGCAGGATCAGCCGGTCTTCCTGTCGACCGGGCCCCTGGTGCGGTGATCTCCAGCCCGGCGGCAGATCGAGCATGGAACGCCCGCCGTCTTCGCCGGGACCGGTTTGTTCATGCTCGATGGGGGAACGCCGCAACCGCAGACATCCGAACAGCGGTCGCCGGGTGCCGGAATGCCACCCGGCCGGCTGTTCCGGATGGCGGGGACATCCCGGCCACGGCACCGGGGCGGAACCGCGTTACGGCGCTCATCGGCACCGGGGCGGAACCGCGTTACGGCGCTCATTCCGTACCGCATGATCGTTGATCTTCAAAGGGGTTGACCGGCATTGCCGGGTTGTGCTGACGGGCGCCGCGGAGTACGAACAGTCCAGGGAGGACTTTCGATGACCGCTGTTTCCCCGCGCCCCGTGCAATCCCGGTCGTGGCCGCTGCGGCGGCAGGTCAGGGGCTCCTGGTTGGCCCGGACTCTGCGTACCACCGATGCGAAACAGATCGGGATCATGTATCTGGTCACGGCGTTCGTGTGGTTCGTGCTCGGTGGTGCGATGGCGCTGCTGATGCGGGCCGAGTTGGGCCGGCCGGGCATGCAGATCCTCTCGCCGGAGCAGTACAACCAGCTGTTCACCATGCACGGCACGATCATGCTGCTGTTCTTCGCGACGCCTATCGTTTTCGCCTTCGCCAACTTCGTCGTGCCGATTCAGATCGGTGCTCCCGATGTGGCGTTCCCGCGGCTGAACTCGTTCGCGTACTGGCTCTATTTCTTCGGGGGACTGATCGCGTTCGGCGGTTTCCTGGTGCCGGGTGGTGCGGCCGACTTCGGCTGGACCGCCTACACGCCGCTGAGTACGTGGCAGCATTCGCCGGGCGTCGGTGGCAACATGTGGGTGGTCGGGCTGGCGATCTCCGGTGTCGGCACGATCCTCGGCGCGGTCAACATGATCACCACGATCCTGTGCCTGCGGGCTCCCGGGATGACCATGTTCCGGATGCCGATCATGACGTGGAACATCCTGCTCACCAGCGTGCTCGTGGTGCTGGTCTTCCCGTTCCTGGCGGCCGCGCTCTTCGCCCTGGCGGCCGACCGGGTGCTCGGCGCGCAGGTGTTCAACGTGGAGACCGGCGGCCCGATGCTGTGGCAGCACCTGTTCTGGTTCTTCGGTCATCCCGAGGTCTACATCATCGCGCTGCCGTTCTTCGGGATCATCACCGAGGTGGTCCCGGTGTTCAGCCGCAAGCCGGTGTTCGGCTACAAGACACTGGTCGCCGCCACGATTCTGATCACCATGCTGTCGATGAGCGTGTGGGCGCACCACATGTTCGCCACCGGCCAGGTGCTGCTGCCGTTCTTCAGTCTGCTCAGTTATCTGATCGCGATTCCGACCGGGATGAAGTTCTTCGTCTGGATCGGGACGATGTGGCGCGGGCAGCTCACGTTCGAGTCGCCGATGCTGTTCGCGGTCGGGTTCATGGTGACGTTCCTGCTGGGCGGTCTGACCGGGGTGCTGCTCGCGTCGCCGCCGGTCGACTTCCACGTGACCGACAGCTATTTCGTGGTGGCCCACTTCCATTACGTGCTGTTCGGGACGATCGTGTTCGCGGTCTTCTCCGGCATCTACTTCTGGTTCCCGAAGATGTTCGGCCGGATGCTCGACGAGAAGTTGGCGAAGGTGCATTTCTGGCTGACCTTCATCGGGTTCCACACCACGTTCCTGGTGCAGCACTGGGTCGGCAACGAGGGCATGCCCCGGCGGTACGCGGACTACCTGCCCGGCGACGGCTTCACCACGCTGAACATGATCTCCACGGTCGGGTCGTTCGTGCTGGGCGCGGCCACGCTGCCGTTCCTCTACAACGTGTGGAAGTCGTACCGGGCCGGTCCGGTGGTGACCGTCGACGACCCGTGGGGGCACGGGAATTCGCTGGAGTGGGCCACGTCCAGCCCGCCGCCGCTGCGCAACTTCGACCGGATGCCCCGGATCCGTTCCGAGCGGCCCGCCTTCGACGTCAAGTTTCCGCAGCTGGCGGCCGGTGGTGAGTCGGTGGCCGGGCCGCCCGAGGGAGGGGCTCGGCCACTGACCGAGGAATCCAGTGGGGGAGCGAGCTATCCGGAGGACCGTACCGATCGTTGAGATAGGCGGTTAACGGAGGAACTGTCTGGTTTGCGCATAGATGCTCACTGTGAAAGAGGTCCTAAAGCCCCGTACCTAGCAATCCGCGCAAGGCGATGAGAGATCGGACAACCCGCCCCTTTCGGAAGGGATCTCATGCCGATCGCTCTGCACGCGCTGGTGGCCGCCGCGCTCGCCGTGCCCGCCGCCCCGGTGGCCGCCACGACACCCCGGGACTGCGCCGGAGACTTCACCGCGCGCTCCCGGGCCGACCTCGCGAAGATCACCGTCCTGGATCCAGGCCCACTCGCCAGAGGCATGCCCGCCCTGGCCGACGTGCGGCTCGCCAGCGCCGAGGGCACCGTGGACAGCGCCGCACGGCCGTACCGCAGCATCGCCTCCGGCCGGCACGCCGACGCCCGCATCCTGGGCCTCCCCGGCGGTGGCGCCGGCGCCCGGCACGCCGCGCCCGGACCGGGCGGGCCCGATGAGAAGAACCTCGTCGCCTTCCACGCCGCCGGTCTCGCCACCACCGCCGCCGGACGGTCGACCGCGTATGCCACCTGGGACGACGCCTACCGCTGCGGTAAGACCGGCGCCCTGACCCGGGCGGCGACCATGCTCAGCGGGCTGTCCGTGCTGGACGGCGCGGTGAACGTGGGTGGCCGACCGACCAGTCTGCTGCGGATCGGGCCGACCGGCTCCGCACAGAGCGCGACCGACCTGGTCGACCTGCGGCACGGGCGGGTGGGCGTACGATCCGGCGCCGGTGTCTCCCTCGGTGACCTGAGCCTCTTCCCCGGCACGCCCCAGGAGATCTCGATCAAGGTGGTCAACCAGCCCACCCTCGAAGTGGTCGCCGGCAGCCGCCCGGGCGAGACCGACGTGAACTACCGCCCGGCCGTGCTGCGGATCACCACCGCCGGCCGGCCGGTCCAGGTCCTCAAGGACGCCGGCGCCGCCGTGTCGCTCGGCCTGCTCACCGGCACCGCGCAGGGCCCGCCGGCCGCGCTCGAGGTCCGGTTCACGCTCGGTGAGGTCCGGGACGGTCAGCGCGGACGTCAGGTCTCGGCCGAGGCGTCGACCGTGCGCGTCGAGGTCAAACTCGGCATGAGCCACCTGCTCGACGTCGCCCTCGGCAGCCTGTCGGTGGTCGCCTGCGCGCCCGTCGCGACCGATCACCCGCAACAGCCGGGCCCGCTCCGGCCGTCTCCGCTCCCGGACTACCCGGACGACGTCGACACCGATGTCGGCTCCTCGCCTTCGGCATCGCCCGACGTCGACCACTCGCCTTCGGCGTCGCCGGACACCTCCACCCCGATCGATGACGTTCCGGTCGCGGTCCCCTCCGCTTCCGACGACATCCCAGGTGGTACGGGTGGAAGCGGTCTCGCCTTGACCGGAACCGATGTGACCGTCTTCGGTTTCGCCGGAGCCGGCCTGATCCTCGCCGGTCTGCTCTCCCTGCTGCTGACCCGTCGCCGGCCCACCCGCGACTAGACGCTCTCGTGCACCGGGCAGGCCGGCCGTCCCGCCGGCCTGCCCGGCCCTTCCGTTCCTCCGGTCGCCGCCGCCTCGCTCGGCGTGCCGGGTCGGACGGTCCGGCCTACGATGACGGAATGTCGCTGGTGACCGACGCCGCGGTGGACGAATGGCAGGCCCGGCTGCTCGGCCTCAGTCACAGCCTGCACGCCGAACCCGAGACGGCGTTCGAGGAGCACGCCTCGGCGGCGAAACTCGCGGCGATCATGGGGGCGGCCGGGTTCGACGTCAGCGAGGGTGTCTGCGAACTGCCGACGGCCCTGCGTGCCACCTACGGCGAGGGTGAGCTGACGATCGGGATCTGCGCCGAATACGACGCACTCCCCGGCATCGGCCACGGCTGCGGCCACAACGTCATCTGCGCGTCGTCGGCCGGGGCGGCGATCGCGTTACGGGCCGCCGCCGACCGCTACGGCTTCCGAATCGTCCTGCTCGGCACCCCGGCCGAGGAGAGCGGCGCCGGTAAACAGCTGATGCTCGAACGCGGCGGCTTCGACGACGTGACCGTGGCGATGATGGCCCACCCCGGCCCGGCCGCCGACACCGCCGCGGTCGGCGACAGCACCCAGGCGTGCAGCCGTTTCGCGGTCACGTTCCGGGGCCGTCCGGCGCACGCGGCGGGCGCACCGTGGGACGGGGTGAACGCCGCCGACGCCGCGGTCGTCGCCCAGGTGGCGATCGGCCTGCTCCGCCAGCAGACGCCACCCGTCTACCGGATCGCCGGTTTCGTCAGCTCCGGCGGCGACAAGACCAACATCATCCCCGAACGCAGCGTCCTCGAATACGAGGTCCGCACCCCCGGCGCCGCCCAGCTGGACGCCCTGCGCCGCCGGGTGCACGCCTGCTTCGAGGCCGGGGCACTGGCCACCGGCGCCACGGTCGAGTTCCGCCGCACCGAACCCGACTACCTCGACCTGCGCAACGATCCCTGGCTGATCGAACGCTACGGCAGCCACCTGCCGGCGTTCGGTCGGGCCGCGGTGCCGCTGCCGGGCGGTGTCAGCGCGGCCTCCACCGACATGGGCAACGTCAGCCACGTCGTACCGTCCATCCACCCGATGATCGGCCTCCGGGGCGTGACCGCGATGCCGCACACCCACGAGTTCGCGGCCGTGACCGTCACCCCGGCCGCCGACGAGGCCCTGCTGCACGCCGCCAAACTCCTCGCCCGGACCGCCACCGACCTGGCCGCCACCCCCGACCGCCGAGCCGCCTACCTGGCCCGTCAGCACACCGGCCGGCGGTGACCGGCACCGCGCACCCGGGCCCGGTCCGACCCGGGATCAGCGTGGCGGCAGCGTGCCCAGGTAATCGGCGAACGAACGGCGCGGCACCCAGCCCTGCGCCCGGGCCCGGCTGATGTCGAGGACGACCGGGCTGGTGAGCTGCTCCACGGCGTACCGGGAGAGGATCGGCGGACGTCGGGTGAACCGCGCCGCCGCGCCGACCATCGCGGCGGCCGCGCCGACCAGCGGAATCGGCAGGTGCATCACCGGCACACCACACACCGCGGCCACCACCGCGTCCCGCTGATAGGCGACCGCGTCCGCGATGTTGTAGGCGCCGGCCACCCAGCCCACCCCACCCGCCCGTCCCGCCGAGCCCGCCGACGCACCCGCCCGTCCCGTCGAGCCCGCCGCCGCACCTGCCGCGGTCGCGCCGCCCGCCGCTGTACTCGCCGGGTTTGTTCCGATTTCCGGGTTTGTGCGGCTTTCCGGGCTCGTGTTGCTTTGCGGGCCCGTGCCGCCCGCCGACAAACCCGCCGCGGCCAGGCAGGCATCGGCCAGGTTTTCGACGGCGGTCAGGCTGAGCGTCACATCGGGTCCGGGTAGCAGCGCCCGCCCGCCCCGAACCGCCCGCCGCAGCCGGGGCAGCAGATGCGGATCACCGGTCCCGTAGACGGCCCGCGGCCGTAGCACCACGGCCCCCGCGTCGAGGGCCAGCCGTTCGCCTGCCGCTTTCGTCCGCCCGTAGGCGGTCATCCCGGCCAGCGGATGGTCCTCACTGATCGCTTCCGGTCCGGCCGGTGCGTAGACGCTCGCGCTGCTCACCCACACGATCGGCCGATCGCCGGCCGCGTCCAGCAGGCGGGCGGCCCCGTCCACATTGACCGCCCGGAAGGCGGCCTCCGATCCGCGGCCGGGCGGCGGGTCACCGACGGCGGCCGCGAGATGCAGCACGACGTCGATCCCGGTCAGATCCGGCGTGGTACGGGCAGCGTCCCAGTACCGGAACTCCCCGACCGGCCCGGGCCGCCGCCCCAGACAGACGACCGTGGCCCCGAGCCCGGCGGCCGCCCGAGCCACCACACTGCCGCAGAACCCGCTCCCCCCGGTCACCGCGATCATGCCCAGGATCCTCCCACCCCACCCACCCGGCGGCTCAAGCCCAGCTCCGGGCGTCTCCACCGGGGTTGTGGAGGGGCTGCCAGCGGTGCGCCGACGTGGTCACGTCCGCCCGAGGTGATGTGTGACAGTCGCCCGGCCACGGACAGCCGGCCCTTCCCTTTCGGTCGCGCGGGCTGGGGCTGGGTGCGGCTGCCGGCCCCGATCCGGGCTGGGGCTGGGTGCGGCTGCCGGCCCCGATTCGGGCTAGGGCTGGGAGCGGTTGTCGGTGTCGGTCCGGGTTGGGGTTGGGTGCGGCTGCGTGCGTGGGTCCGGGCTTGGGGCTGGGTGCGGCTGCCGGTCTCGGTCCGGGTTGGGGTTGGGAGTGGCTGCCGGTCTCGGTCCGGGTTGGGGTTGGGAGTGGCTGCCGGTCTCGGTCCGGGTTGGGGTCGGGAGTGGCTGCCGGTCTCGGTCCGGGCTGAATCGGCCGGTCGTCGGGCGTGGCCGGTCGGCGGCTGTGTTCCATGGTGGGGCGGTCATGTCGCGAGGAGCGGCGGGAACTCGACGGGTCGCTGCTCCGCACCGCACGGGTGGATCAGCAGGTGGTGGCGGTGATGATCAGGGACGACCAGCCGGGTAGGGCGCTTCTTCGGGAGGCGCGAGCCCTTGTCACCACGGGGCGGTATGGGGCGAGGGCGGTCAGGGCGTCGAGCAACTGGGTGCGGGCCAGGCGGGCGCCCGGGCAGGCGTGTGGGCCCACGCCGAAGACCAGTTGTGCGACGTGTGGTGGAGCCGGGGCGGTGGGGGAGGGGTCGTGGTTGTGGGCGTTCACCGCGTGCCGGGTGATCAGAATCAGACGGTCGCCTCGGCGGATCGGGCGCCCGGCGATCGTGCCCGGGGCCGCGGCCGACCGGGGAAGCAGCGGTGTGGGGGCGGTCACGCGGAGGAGTTCGCCGGTCAGAGCTTCGGGGGCGGTTTCGACGTACGCCCAGAGGTCTGCGTCGGCACACCAGGCCGCCGCCCGCGGCAACCCCGCGACCGTCGTGTTGATCGCGGCCACCGCGAGCATCGCGGCGAGGCCGGTGTCGGGCGGCGGCGCGAGCGGGGCGTTCAGCCGGGCGTCGGGCGACGGCGCGGGCGGGGCGTTCAGGCGGGCGTCGGGCGACGGCGCGAGCGGGGCGTTCAGGCGGGCGTCGGGCGACGGCGCGAGCAGGGTGTTCAGCCGGGCGGCGGCCTGTTCGGCGGCTCGGCGGCGGCGGGGGAACGGTAGGCCGGGCAGATGTTCGCGGGCGCCGGCCGCGGCGGCGGCTCGGGCTGCGGATGCCAGTTCGAGGGGATCGACGGTGAGGCCGAGGAGGGCGGCGGCGGTGGCGCCGGAGAGTTCGGCGGCCACGTCGACCAGGTCGATCGGGTCGCCGTCGGCCAGCGGTTTCAGGCGGCGGTCCAGGACATCGGTCCATACCGGGCGTAACCGCGCGACCCCGTCGGCTCCGAGAGATTCGGCCAGGTCGCGTCGGGAACCGCGATGATCGTCGCCCTCCTGATCGAAAAGCAGGCCGCCACCGGTCAACCGGCCCGCCGCGCCGCCGGTGGTGCCTTCGGCCGTGCGGTCCAGCGGTATCCGAGTCAGGCCGTCGGTGAACGCGGAGCGTGAGTGGGCGAGAACGGTCGTGCCGATTCGGGTCGTCGGCCGGCGGCGAGCGGCTGCCATCAGCGCGAACAGCACCGGGTGGCTGCGCAGGTAGACCTGACGGTCCCGGCGGCGCGCCCGCGCGTGCGACATGTTCGGCCTCCCGTAGCCCCGTCCAGAGAACGCGATCATCGTTCGCTTCGCAGCCGAGGTCAATTCGCGCCTCGACCCGGAAGCGGCCGCCGTCGCCCGCGCATGCCGCCGCCTTCAGGTCGGCCGAAAGCCCGAAATGCCCGGCTAGCTCTGGGCGCTGTCGCGGTGAGCCATGCGACAGCCCGGTCAACCAGCCGGCGGAGCCGCCCGGTGGGTGATCCGGGTGGTGGTGGGTGATCCGGGTGGTGGTGGGTGATCCGGGTGGTGGTGGGGGATTCGGGTGGCGGTGGGATTCGGGTGGCGGTGGGGTTCGGGTGGCGGTGGCGGTGGCGGCGGGGGTTTGGGTGGCGGTGGGTGGGGTCGGGTTGTTGTGTGTGTGGGTAGGGGCGGAGCGGCGTTGGGGGTCAGCGGACGTGGACCTGGGACGGGGTGGTGGGGCGGTATCGGCGGTCCCAATACCAGAGGAGGGTTCGGCGGGGGCCCCACGCTCGTAACCGTCGCAGACTGGACTCGACGACGAGGTCCTCGGCCCGGATGATGCGGTCGGTGACGCGGCGGGCCCGGTTGAGGAGCGTCACGTCCTCGGAGCCGTCCTCCAGCGCCTCCCGCGCGGTGCCTCCGCAACGCAGGTAGAGGTCGGCGGTCAGGGCCAGATTGTGCCCGTGGACCAGGACATAAGGGCTGCGGAAGTCCGGCGTCCGGTGCGCCTTGCGATAGCGGCCGTACACCGCGGCGAGCCGCACGGCGGCCGGGAAGACGTGGCGTTCGGCCCAGGTCGGTTGCTCGTCGCGGCGCGGGACACTGCGGCCACAGACAAGATCGAAACCGTTGCCGAGGTACGCCCGAAGTGTCGCCACCCAGTCGACCGCCGGCAGGCAGTCGGCGTCGGTGCGGGCCAGGAACCGGCTGCCGGTCGTGATGGCGTGCCGGAATCCGGTGTCGGCGGCGGTGCCCGCCCCGCGTTCGGTCTCGGTGACGATCTCCACCGGGAACGCGGCCGTCTCCGCGAAACGCCGGACGACCCCGACGGTGTCGTCGGTGGACGCGTTGTCGACGACGATCAGCCGGAACCCCTGATCGGTCTGCCGCCCGAGCGCCGCCAGGGTCGCCCCGATCGACCCGGCCTCGTCGAAGGCGGGCACGACGACCGCGACGACCGGCGCGCTCATGGCCGTACCCGCTGATGGGGTATCGATGAGGCGAGCGAAGCCGCAGCGTTCCGGTCGGGTTTGCGGGAACGCCCGGCCAGGGGCACCGGGGCGAACATGACGCGGTCCGGCCGCGCCGAACCCATCCGGTCGAGGGGCCCGCGCAGTGCCGCCTCGACGCCGGCCCGATCGACGCCGGGGACGGTCTCGACGATGGCGACCACGTGTTCGTCACCGTCGCCGGCCGGCACCCCGACCAGGACGGCGAGCGAGACGCCGGGTACGTGCAGCGACGGCTCGTACAGGCCGGGATAGATGTTCTCCGCGTTGCGCAGGATCATGTCCTTGCTGCGCCCGCCGAGCACCACCCGTCGCCCGGACAGGGTGGCGATGTCCCCGGTGGCGACCCATTCGTGCGGTTCGGCGCCGAGGTAGCGGTCACAGACCCCGGTGCCGGCGAGCAGCAGCTGCCCGTCGTCGCCGACCCGACCGTGCACCCCGGGGAGCAGGTCGCCGACGAGATCACCGGCGCCGTCCCAGGCGCCCTTGTCCCGGGATTCGACGGCGGCCGCCGGGAACACCTCGGTCAGCGCGTAGACCCCCCAGGCTTCGTCGGCGCCGGCGGCCCGCACCCGGTCGAGTAGGTGTGCCGACACCGGCGCCGACCCGCTGTAGACCCGCCCGCGGAACGGCACCCCGCCGTCCAGTGCGGCCCGCAGCTGCGGCGGAGTGAGATAGACGGCCTGCGGCCGCAGGCCGAGGACCTGCCGGGCCAGCACCCGCGGGCGGCGATCGGGGGTGGCGACCGGCGCACCGGCGGCCAGCGACGGCACCATCACGAAGAACGTGCCGCCGAGCACCGGCACTCCGGCGACCGGCCGGACCAACTCGGCCACCGACCGTAGCCCGGCGTCGAGCCCGGCCCGGGTGTGCACGACCGCGCGCGGGCTGCTGGTGGTCCCCGAGGTGAAGATGATCACCGCGTCGCCGTCACCGTCGTAGGCGGCCGGCACCGGGCCGGGCCGCAGCTCCAGCGCCGGGGCGTTGCCCGGCAGCCGGGCGCCGACGGTGACGGTCGGCCCGAGCGCGGTGAAGTCGGGAAGGGCCAATCCGGCCCGGCGGGCCAGTGGGGCGGCCCATCCGGCGACCGCCTGGGCGGCCGCGTCGGCGACGATCAGGGCGGGCCGGGCCAGCGACAACCGGGCGGTGAGCACGTCCGGGCCGGCGGTCGGGTCGAGCAGCGCCACCCGCACGCCCAGCCGGTACGCCGCGAGCACCATGGCCACCGCCCGTGGTCCGGGGCGGATCGCCAGCCCGAGCGTGTCGCCGGCGCCCAGGCCACGGGCGTGCAGGGCGGTCGCGTACCGGTCGCGGAGCCTGGTCAGGTCCTCCCCGGAGACGGTCTTCCGGCCCCGCAACAGGGCGGGGCCGGACATCACACCGGTGCTCAGCGCGTCGAGCAAGGGGCTCCCCTCATCGTGGGTCCGGGGTCAGGGCGCCACTGCCACGGTCGAGGTACCAGCGGGCGGTCCGCAGCACCCCGTACGCACGCAGCCGCCGGGTCGAGTTCTCCACCACCATCGACCGGCTGTGCACGATCGATGAGGTGGTCCGGCGTACCCGGTTGAGGAAGAGCCGGTCGGTCGGCGACGGCCGCCGCGGCATCCCGCCGCACTCCTGGTAGAGCGCCGCGGTGATCGCCATGTTGTTGCCCGCGTGCATCCGGTAGGGCGCCCGGAACCCGCTGTCGCGATGTGCCGGCCGGATCCGCCCGAACGCCGCCGCCAATGCCACCAGCAGCCGGAACACCGCACGCCCGGCCGGTCCGTGCTCGTCGCGGCGGGCGGTGATCCGGCCGCACACCAGGCCGGCTCCGTCGTCCAGCGCGGCCCGGGCCGCCGCCACCCAGCCGGGCCGGGGCAGGCAGTCGGCGTCGGTACGCGCCAGCAGCACCGCCCCCGCCGCGATGGCGTGCCGGAACCCGGTGTCGACCGCGCAGCCCACACCCTTCTCGGTCTCGACGAGCACCCGCATCGGGAACGGCGCGCGGCCACGGAACGCCTCGACCGTCGCGACCGTCGTGTCGGTCGAGGCGTTGTCGACGACGAGCAGGGTGAAGTCGGTGTCGGTCTGTGCGGCCAGCGCGTCCAGGGTGGCGCTGATCCGGGTCGCCTCGTTGTAAGCGGGCACCACCACCCACAGCCTGGTCATGATCGTTCCCACACCATGGTCATCATGCTGACACCGCCGCCGAGCCCGATGAACAGCACCCGGTCGCCCGGCGCCAACTCCGGGTGGATGCGGCTGAGCTGCACGCCGAGGGTCGCGCTGGCCATGTTGCCGAGAGTCGTGACGGTGATGTCGAGCCGGTCCTTCGGCACCCCGGTCACCTCGACGAACTTCTCCAGGTAGGGCATCGTCACCTGGTGCACCAGAATCCGGGCGTACTCGGTGTACTCCATCCCGGTGCGTTCCCGGACCCGGTCCAGGATGCCCGCCCCGATCGTCTCGAACACCCCGCGCAGCCGGTGCCCGTCGCCGGTGAAGTAGGTGTGCTCCTCGCCCCGCGGATGCCGTGACCCGCCGCCCGGGATCCCGCCGACCGTCCAGTGCTCGGAGTGGGTGGCGGTGTCCACGTCGATGATCCCGCCCCGCTCGACCGGTTCGACCACCACGGCCGCCCCGGCGTCGCCGAACGTGTACCCGGCGAACGCCCGCCGTGCCTCGGCCAGCCCGGACACCCGCGGTCGCATCACCCGGCTCGGTGTCTCCCCGGTGACCACCAGTGCCCGCCGGGCCCGCCCGGCCAGGATCATCGACCGGGCCAGGTCGATCCCGTTGACGAAACTGTTGCAGGCGTTCGTCACGTCCAGCGCGTGGGCCCGGCTGCCGAGCGCGTCCTGCAGGATGTGCGCGGTCGCCGGTTCGACCATGTCCCGGCTGGCCGACGCGAACAGCAGCAGGTCGACGTCCTCCGGGCGCCGGCCGGCCGAGGCGAGGGCGTTGCGGGCGGCGTGCAGGCCGAGCGTGGAGGCGTACTCGTGGTCGGCCGCGATCCGCCGCCGTTCGATCCCGGTGAGCCGGGCGAGCAGGCCGCGGGGGAGCTTCCCGATCCGGTCCTGCAGCTCGGTCGTGGTGACCTCGCGCTCCGGCAGATGGGCGCCCACCCCGGTGATTCCGACTCGCACTATCCCCCCACTGACGGTTCGGTCCCTCAGCATGACCGAACAGTGTCCGATATGACGACCGTGCCGGAACAGCTTTTTCTGCTCGGCAACCTGGGCACCATGATCACTTACGCGGCGATCACGGTGGCCATCGCGGTGCCGGTCGCGCGGGCCGGGCAGCTGCGGAGCAACAGGCTCGCGGTGGCCACGGCGCTGATCTTCCTGACCGCCGCGGTCGGGCACGGACTGCACGCCTACCTGGTCTTCACCGAGGTGAGCCGCGCCTGGGTGTGGGCGCTGGCCTGCTGGAACGTGGTGACCGGGGGAGCCGGTGTCTACTACTGGACGGTCCGACGGCGCAGCCGGTCACCGGCCGGGGCGATCTACCCCGACCCGCAGCGGAAACGGTTCCAAGACGAGGCCGACGCGCACCGGGCCACCCTGGAGGCGGTGGTCGAGCACACCGACGAGGCGATCATCGGCTCTGACCTGGACGGCGTCCTCACCGCCTGGAACCGTGGCGCGGAACGGCTCTTCGGCTGGACCGCCGACGAGGTCATCGGAGTGCACGCCCAGGTGCTGACCGACGATGCCGGCGCGGTGGAGCAGCGGGACATGATGCGGCGGATCCGGGCCGGGGAGCGCGGTGTGTCGTACGAGACCCGCCGCTTCCGCAAGGACGGCACGCCGGTCGAGGCGTCGTTCAGTGTGGCCCTGGTCAAGGACCGGTTCGGGCAGCCGATCGGGTTCTCCGCGGTGGTCCGGGACATCACCGCGATCAAGGAGGCGGCGGAACGCCGGCGGGCCATCGAGGAACGCACCCACCAGGCCCAGCGGATGGAGAGTCTCGGCAAACTGGCCGGCGGGGTGGCCCACGACTTCAACAACATCCTGGCGATCATCGTGAACTACACCGACTTCGCCGCTGAGGAGGCGGCCGGCAACGACGCCCTGGCCGCCGACCTGAAACACGTGCGCAGCGCCGCCGACCGGGCCATCAATCTGACCCGCCAGCTGCTGACCTTCACCCGCGGCGACACCATCCAGCCGCAGGACGTCGACCTGAACGCCGGCCTGGCCGAGGTGCACGCGATGCTCGGCCGCACCATCGGCGAACACATCAACCTGATCATGGTGCCGTCCCCGGCGCCGGTGATGGTCCACGCCGACCCCGGCCGGCTCCAGCAGGTGCTGCTCAACCTGGCGATCAACGCCCGCGACGCGATGCCGGACGGTGGCACCCTGGTCCTGGAGGCCAACACCGCGGCCCTGGACGGCGGCGAACTCGAGATGCAGCCCCCACTGCCCGCCGGAACCTACGCCCGCCTGCTGGTCAGCGACACCGGCGAAGGCATGACCGCGGACGTGGCGGCACACATCTTCGAACCCTTCTACACGACCAAACCCCGAGGTCAGGGCACCGGGCTGGGATTGTCCACGGTCTACGGCATCGTCGCCGAGGCGGGCGGCAGCATCAACGTCTACTCCGAACCCGGTGTCGGCACCACGTTCCGTATCTACCTGCCGATCGCCGTCGCCTCCGGCACCGGGGTCCCCGCGGTCCTGCGCCAGGACGACCCGCCGTCCGGGGACGGCCGCACCATCCTGGTCGTCGAGGACGAGCCGGCCCTGGCCCGGGTGGTCACCCGGATCCTCGCGGGGGGCGGCTACCGCGTGCTCACCGCCACCGGCGGCCCGCAGGCGCTGACCCTGTTCCACCAGCACGGCTGCGATCTTCTGCTGACCGACGTGATCATGCCGGAGATGTCCGGCCGCCGCCTCGCCGAACTCGTCCACCAGGCCGAGCCCGGTCTGCCGGTCCTCTACATGTCCGGCTACAGCAACGGCCTCCTCGGCACCACCCACGTCCTGGACGGCGACATCGCCTTCATCGAGAAGCCCTTCACCGCCCACGACCTGCTGCACAAGGTCGCCGAGGTCCTGCCGAACCTCATCCGGGGGTACGGCTGACCCGCCCGATGCCGTGGATCAGGGGTGGGTGGTGAACGAGGCCAGTACGACGGTGTAGTCGGCCAGCTGCTCGGCCCAGGCCTTGCGGGTGGACTGCCACTCCAGGACGTAGGAGCGGCCGCCGACGCTGGTGACCCGGCGTAGTGAGCGCATGGCGGTGCCGTCCGGATCCTGGAAGGTGTACTCCCAGACGGCAGCCAGCGGGTCCGGAAGCGCTTCCAGGCGGAGTCGGCGGTAGCCCGGCAGGTGGGTCTCCATCTCGGCGATCTCCAGTTCGGCGACCACGTCCGATGGGGGTTCGGGTAGGGCCGTGATGCCGAACATCGCCCGGTTCCGGTCGGATCGGAAGGCCTGCCCGCCCGGGATCTCGTCGCGGTGCCAACCGGCCGGTACCGCGATCCGGTACCCCTCCGGGCTGTCCCACCAGGTATGGCCGTCCGGCGGTGGGATCTCCGGTAGCCCGCCCCGGCCGTCCCCCGCACCGGCGAGACCACCGGTGCCGACGGGACCCGCCGCACCGGCGGGACCCTGGTTCGGGTGGGCGACGGCGGGAGTGGACCGGGCGGTGTGGGTGGGTGCGGTGGTGGTGACGGCGGCGGTGTCCGTACGCGCGCGGGTCTCGCCCTGTGCGGTCGCCGCGACCGCGGTGAGCGTCGTGGTGACGGCGACCGCCGCGACGATGGCCGGAATGCGGCGGCGTGTCGTGGAGCGTGGCCGGCGGCGGCCGGCCTCGATGACGCCGCGCAACGCCCACTCGGCGCCGGTGACGGTGAGCCGGTCGGACGGGTCACGGCGCAGGAGCCCGGCCAGCACCGGTGTGAGTGGCCCGGCCCGGCGGGGCGGGTCGGGCCGGGCGGCACCGACGGCCCGCAGCACCTCGGCGGTGGTGGGGTACAGGAACGGCGGCCGACCCTCGACGGCGTGGTAGAGCGTCGCCCCGAGGGACCACAGGTCGGACCGCTCGTCGGTGGCGTGGTCGTAGATGCGTTCGGGTGCGATGTATTTCGGGGAGCCGAGCACGATCCCGGCGTCGGCGAGGGTGCGGATGCCGTTCGGTGTGACGGCCGGGCCGAAGTCGGTGAGCACGACCCGACCCTCGTCGGTGATCAGCACGTTGCCCGGTTTGACGTCGAGGTGCAGCACTCCGGCGCGCCCGGCCGCCCGCAGCGCGGACACCAGCAGCAGGCCGATCCGGGCGACGCGGACCGGGGACATCGGCCCGGACTCGTCGATCATCTGGTGCAGCGAGCGGGACGGCAGGTACTCCATGATGATCCACGGCCCGTCCCAGGACGGTAGGACGTCGTGGGTCTGGATCACGTTGGGGTGCTCGACGCGGGAGGCGGCGGCGGCCTCCGGGAGCGCCCAGTCCCGGAGGAGTTCCTGCTGACCGATGGTGAGGCCGTCGGGGAGGGCGCAGTGTTTGGCCACGACGTATTCGTCGGTCTTCTCGTCGACGGACAGCCAGATGCGACTCATGTGACCTGAGGCGAGCGAGCGGACGAGTCGATAACGTCCCCCGACGACCTCTCCCACCGCGGCCATGTATTTACCCCGTCTTCAAGATGTGTTTACGCAGGTCAGAAGCTCTGTCGAGAGTAGCCGGTGCGAGCTGACGAAAATCGAGCTTGGTAACTCTGTGCACCGGTACGACTATCCACTGTGACCAGGGCGCGGTCCATCGTCCGACCGGCGGGCGCGGGCTCGATGTCAGAGTTCCGACACCATCCGGGCGATCGGATTAATCGGGCGTATCGGAGAGGGTCAGGTCAGCCCGCCGATGACCGCGAATGCCCGTTCGGCGTCGGCCCGGATCGCCGCCCGGATGTCCGATGTGGGCTCGCCCAGGGTGACGCGTCGCCGGATCTCGGCGTGCAACGCGTGGTCGGCGGCCGCGAGGACGGCGGCGGTCAGGCGGGACCCGGACGGCAGGGCCTCGGCCAGGGCGTCCTCGGTGAGCTCCCGGAGCAGTCGCACACGGGCCAGCAGGGCCGGGCTGTCGTCGACGACCCGCCAGAGCCGGGCCGCC
Source organism: Actinoplanes sichuanensis (assembly GCF_033097365.1). Lineage (NCBI taxonomy): Bacteria > Bacillati > Actinomycetota > Actinomycetes > Micromonosporales > Micromonosporaceae > Actinoplanes > Actinoplanes sichuanensis. The sequence goes on along the minus strand of NZ_AP028461.1, from coordinate 7,502,912 downwards.
CCGGGGTGCAGGCCGAGTGTCGGGTCGTCGCGGTCCAGTCGGTCGAGGAATGCGCGGCACACCGCGGCGGCCGGGCTCTCGTCGCCCGCGCGGTCGTGCACGGCCCGGGCCAGCCGTCGCACCACCTCGTCCTGCCGGTCGAAGAGCAGGTCCTCCTTCGTCGGGAAGTAGTTGAAGACCGTGTTCACCGACACGTTCGCGGCCCGGGCCACCTCGGCCACGGTGACCCGGTCGAACCCCTTCTTCAGGAACAGCATCAGCGCGGAGTCGGCGATCGCCGTCCGGGTCGCCTGCTTCTTCTCGTCTCGAAGACCCACGCAGGAATCTTAGCGTCACTCAAAACTTGGGGTGACACCATTTTTTCGGTACGGTCGCATGCCCATCGACTTCGGTATCTACCCGGGTGGTCTCTCCATCGCGGTGGACGGCCCGGCCGAGGACCCGCAGCGCATCGGCGCGGCCCTCGACGATCTGCACGGCGACCGCCCGTTCCTGGTGCGTGGTTATCTGCACTACAGCGACGCGGCGCCGGGTTCGCCCCAGGCGCCGCCCGAGCCCGAGCGTTATGCGACCGGCCGGCGCCGCCTCGACCTGGTGCTGTGTTTCCGGGAGCCGGGCGAGGATCTGACCGGCTGGCTCGGATTCGTCCGGGAGCGCATCCGCCGGCACGCGCCGGTGCTGGCCAAGGTGCAGATCGCCGAGGAGCCGGACAATGCCGGGCCGGGTGGTGACGGCGAGTTCCCGGCGGTGCGGCGGGCCCTGATCGAGGGGGTGCTCGCGGCCCGCGACGAGGTGGCCCGGCTCGGCGCGGACGTCCTGGTCGGCTGCAACTCGACGCTCGCCTTCGACCCGGGGCAGGCCTACTGGACCGGGCTGGCCGAGGCAGGCGGCGACGAGTTCCGGGACGCGCTCGACTACGTGGGGCTGGACTTCTTTCCGGACGTCTTCCGGCCCGTCCCGGCCGAGTCGTTCGCCGAGACGGTCGCCGGGGTGCTGCGGCACTTCCGCCGGGAGAGCCTGGGCGCCGGCGGGATCCCCGGTGACGTGCCGATGCACGTCACCGAGCACGGGTGGCCGACCGGTGCCGGCCGGTCACCCGCGCGTCAGGCCGAGGTGTTGGAGACCGTGGTGCGGATCGTCGACGCGGCCGCGGAGGAGCTCAACATCGACACCTACGAGCACTTCGACCTGCGCGACGCCGACAGCGACGTCGACGACCCGATGTTCCAGTTCGGTCTGATGACCTCGGACTACCGCCCGAAACCGGCGTTCGAGACCTATCGCCGCCTGATCACCGAACTGGGACGAGAGTCCACTGCAGACCGCCGCGCGGGTCGTGCCAGCTCCGAAGCGGAGCGGCGCTGACCGAGGTCCGGAGGCGGACCGCATCGGCGGCGCCCTGGGCGGACAGCAGCAGGTAGCGGACTCCGTGCCCGCCCGGATCGGCGACCGACGCGGCGAAGTCCCGGTCCGGGGTGATCACGAACTGTCGCGGGTGGTCGCTGGCCAGCACCACACCGAAGGCGTAGGCCGCGTCGGTGAGGACCGCGCCGTCCGGCAGCCCCATCGCGTCCAGGTCGGCGGCCACCTGCCGGTTGACCATGGTGAGACCCCGGGTCCGCTCCGCGCCGTCCGCGGTGAACCACTCCGACTCCTCGCGGGCCAGCGCCGGCTGCCCTAGCGTGACCAGGGTGGCCGGTATCGAGATCAGTACCGCGCCGAGCGCGAGCGGCACGACCACCGGCCGGGGCCGGGCCGCGATCAGATGCCCGGCCAGCAGCACGGTCAGCGGGATCACGGTGATGTGGAACCGCAGCCAGCCGAACGACGTGCCGGACAGGAACGCCAGCCCGTCGAACGCCAGCACCGACCCGAGCACCGTGCACGCCGCCAGCGCCCGTGGATCACGCCGTCGCCAGGCCATCCCCAGTGCCGCCACCAGGATCAGCAGGAACAGCGGGGCCAGGCCGGACATCTGCTGCACCCAGTAGCCGAACCGGCCGGGCAGGTCGTCGCCGGTCACCGAGCTGATCCCGGTGGCGTTCGCGGACACCTGGGCCGAGTTGCCGTACTGGGAGGAGAACGTGGCGAACCACTGCCCGACGATCAGCTTGCCGGCCAGCGCCCAGAGGATCACCGCCAGCAGCCCGGGCAGTCCGGCGATCACCGCGTCGGCCCGGGCCGACGCCATCCGGCGGGGGCGTTCCCCGGCCGTACGGACGAAGGTGGTCAGGAAGACGAGAACCGGGACCGCGGCAGCCGGGGCGAGCGCCTCGTATCTCGCGCCGTAGGCGAGCCCGATGGCGAGGCCGAGTGGCACGAGCTGTTCGGGGCGGCCGTCGACGAGCCAGATGACCAGCGCCCGCACCGCCAGCATCAGGCAGAGCAGGAAGCACGCCTCGCTCATCCCGTTACCGGAGTAGATGACGATCATCGGGTGCAGCGCGAACGCGCCGGTCAGCACCAGCCGGGCGGTCCGCGGCACGTCGGAGCGCCGCAGCACGTCATGCAGCACCGGGACGGTCGCGGTCATCAGCGCCGCCGAGACCAGCACCACCAGCAGGCCCTGCTGGGTGAGCGCCGGGAAGATCAGCCCGAGCGGCAGGAACGGCAGCAGGATCAGCGACGGCAGCGGGTTCCAGACGAAGCCGATCGCGGCCAGGTGCGGATCCCGGCTGAACAGCGTGTACCAGGCGTTCGCGACCCGGCTCGCCGAGTCACCGGGCACCAGGTCGCTCTGCCAGAACCACAACGCCATGGCCAGATAGACGACGGCATAAAAGACAACAGGCCGTTTCAACACCGCGGGGGTACGGGTGAGGACGTCAACCGACATCAGCGGTCTCCTTCGTCAAGTGGAGTCCGTGTGTCGTCTTCTCCCAGTAGGACGGTTTGAAGACCAGCTGCCAGGCGGCTTTGGCCCCGGCCAGGCTCATCATCGCCCAGTACCCGGGGGACAGCAGTGCCGTGCCGAGCAGGTCCGGCCGGTCCATCGTGCGGGCCGACAGCACGTTCAGATAGATCACCGTGGCGTTGCCGAAGACCAGGCAGATGACGCCCAGGTAATAGAAGGGCGGCACGAAGATCTCCTCCATGACCGGCGGCCGGTCCAGGAACCAGAGGATCGTGGTCGCCCACAGCACCGCGTTGAGCAGCGCCGCCAGCGGGGTGCCGCCGACGAACAGGTTGAGGCAGAGGATCCCGCGCCAGCCGAGTTGCCGGACCGTGGCCCGCGGCGACCGCAGATGTACCAGCCAGGTCATCAGGTAGCCCTTGTACCAGCGGCTGCGCTGCTTGATCCAGTTGATGAAGTCCGAGTTCGCCTCTTCGAGGGTGACCGAGTGCAGCACCCCGACCCGGTATCCGGAGCGGGCCAGCCGGATGCCCAGGTCGGCGTCCTCGGTCACGTTGTACGGATCCCACGCCCCGAGCTCGCGCAGCTCCCGGGCCCGGAAGTGGTTGCTGGTGCCACCCAGCGGAATCGGCATCCGTAGCGCCACCAGACCGGGCAGCAGGGACCGGAACCAGGTGGCGTACTCCAGCGCGAACCACTTGGTGATCCGGTTCTGGTCGACGTTGAAGTAGCCGAGCTCGGCCTGCAGGCACACGTAGGACGGCCCGAGCCGGCGCAGCGCCACCACCGCCCGGCGCAGCTGCAGCGGATCGGGGATGTCCTCGGCGTCGTAGATCGTCACGAGCTCGCCGGTCGCCTGCTCCAGCCCGACGTTGCAGGCCTTCGGCTTGGTCTTCGGCTGCGACTCGGGCACCACCAGGATCCGTACGTGATCGGCGGTCGCCACCGCCTCGGCGGCCTCGATGGTCTCCCGGTCGTCCTCCTCCAGCAGCAGGATGATCTCCAGCTTGTCGGCCGGGTATTCGAGGGCGCCCAGATGGGACATGAGCAGCCCGATCACCGACGGCTCCCGGTAGGCGGGCACCAGTACGGTGTAGATCGGCAGCTCGTGGTCGGGAACCGCGCGGGCCTCCTCGTCACTGACCCGGATCAGGTGCTCACCCCGGGTCGACGCCCACACCAGCACCACCCGGAAGACGATCGCCGCGCCGTACGCCACGGTCACGATCGCCACCACTGTCTGCAGCACGGTCATCGGCCGCAGCACCGCCCACACCGCGATCAGGACCAGCGCCACGATCAGACCGGTCCGCTGCATCCGGGACAGCACCACCCGGGCCGAGAAGTCCGCGCTCATCGGGCCGTGCCCATCAGGACCACGGCCATCGCCACCAGCGCGGCCAGCGCGAACCGGCCACGCGGCAGATACTGCCGGACGGCAGTGACCGGGGCGGGCGCCGGTGACCAGCGGGTCACGAACACCGCGACGGTCAGTGCCAGCACCGCGTCGGTGAAGATCGGCAACCGCGCCACGTCGAACACCGCCGGCCCGAACAGCCGTCCGATGAGCAGTACGGTCAGCACCGAACCGACCGTGACCACGGCCAGGGTCAGCGACGCCACCGCACCCCGGGCCAGCGCCTTGGCGGTCGGTCCGAACAGGACGACCACGCTGATCAGCAGGCACGCCACCGCACCGGCCAGGGCCAGGCCGGGCAACTGCTGCGCGGGCAGCAGCAACTCGGTGCCCTGATGCGTGGTGACCAGGCCGCCTCCGCTGCTGGTCGGCCCGGCCGGGCGGCCGAGCAGGGTGACCACGGCCCGGATCCCGGCGTCCACCGACTCCCGGACGGCCGGGGCGATCCCGGCGATCGCGAGCAGCGGCAGCAGCAACGCCCAGCGCAGCCGGGCCACGGTACGCGTGCCGACCAGCAGGATCGCCGCACCGGCCAGGAACGACAGCGCCGCCGGAACCAGCCGGCCGGCGGCCGGCAGGAGCAGCAGCAGAGCCGCGCCGGCGGCCAGGAACACCGTGGCCAGCAGCCCGTCCACCTGTCGATCGTGCACGTCGGGTTCGGAGCTCGACGGCCGGATCCGGCTCGCCGCCAGCGCTGCCGCCGCGGCCACCGGGATCAGCAGCGGCACCCCGGAACCCCGGCTCCACAGCCCGTCCCACACGTCCCGGGTGAGCGCCGGGAACGCCACCGCGGTCAGCGCCACGGCCAGCACCAGCCGGGTCGCGACCGCCCGACGCACCGCCACCACCAGGCCGCCCGCACCGGCCGGAGCGCCGTACACCCAGTTGCTGGTGACCGCGTAACGCAGCACGAACACCACCACGATGGCCAGCACGTTCGCTTCCAGATAGTGCAACCCGGCCAGTTGCACGAGCCCGACGAGCAGACCCAGATGAACCGGCGTGAGCGTGTTGTTGAGCAGCAGGAACCGGCCGAACCGGCGCCGCCGGGCGTACTCACCGGGCGGCATCACCAGGTTGTCGATGACCACGAAGTTCCACCCGATCGCCACCTGTACGGCCAGGAACGCGGCCAGGAGGTAGGGCAGTCCGGCGACCTCGCCGAGCGCCCACAGCGCCGCCGAGTTGACCGCCGTGCCGATCGCCCCGGCCAGCGCGAACCCGGCCAGTCGGCCCAGCGGTGACACCGGATGCCGGGCCGCGGCGAGCCGTAGCAGGGTGAGGTGCCGCAGGTAGCGCACGCCCTCGCGCAGCGACGCCTTGCTCTCCCCGGCCTGCCGCGGCTGGAACGTGTACGGCACCTCGGTGATCTGCCGCATCCGGCCGCGGACCACGATCTCCAGCAGGATCTTGTACCCGTTCGGCCGCAACGACGAGGTGTCGAGCGCGTCCCGCCGTACCGCGAAGAAGCCGCTCATCGGATCGGTGACCGCCCGCAGCCGAACCGGAAAGAAGAGCTTGGCGAGTGTGCCGGAGGCGCGCGAGACGACGCGCCGGAAGGCGCCGCCGAGACCGGTCACCCGGCCGCGGGTGCGGTAGCGGCTGGCCACCACCGCGTCGGCCTGGTCGACCTGCCCGGCGGCCAGCAGTTCGGGCACCGTCGTCGGCGGATGTTGCAGGTCACCGTCCATCACGACGACCCACGGCGCTCGCGCCGCGGCCAATCCGGCGGTCACCGCACCCCCGAGACCCCCGGTCCGTTCGTCTTTCGGCCGATGCAGCAGGCGTACGCCGTCCGGATCCGATTCGGACAGTGCGGTGATCACCGCCGGGGTGTGGTCGTCGCTGTCGTCGACGAAGACGATCTCGCCGGGGGTGGCGCCGAGCGCGTCGCGCAGTTGCTCGACCAGGGGCCGTACGTTGTCCGCCTCGTTGCGGGTGGGCACCACGACGGTCACCGCCGGGGGTGCTTTCAGCCGAACTGGGGCTACGTCCGCCATTACCGGGTCTCCCTCTGGGAAGTGAATCGTGCGACTGCTCCGCCGCCGGCCTCGTAGTACTCGACGACGACGGTGTGTTCACCGGCTGCGACCTCGACGTCGGCGGTGAAGGTGGTGGGGCCGTGATCGGACCAGCCGTCGACGACCGTGACGCCGTCGAGCAGCACCCGGATCCCGTCGTCGCCGGTCGCCGCGAACCGGTACGTGCCGGCCGTCCAGTCGGCGGTCCGGGTCCAGCGGGCGGAGAACCCGTCGGCCGGGATCGCCGGATCGGGGCTGCCGTCACCCCAGTCGAAGGCGACCGCGTCGTCGGCCCGGGTGATCGCGGGCGGGCCGGTCAGGGTGCGGTCGGCGAAGTACTCGGCGGTCCAGGTGTCGACCGGGACGACGTCACCGATCCGCTGGTAGCCGAACTTCGCGAGGGCGCCGCCGCCGTTCTCGAAGTACTCGACCCGGATCTGGTGGGTGCCGGAGAGCAGCAGCCGGTCGGTGCTGAACGTGTCGTTCTGGTTGACCCACTTGTCGACGATCGGGACGCCGTCCAGCCAGACCCGGATGCCGTCGTCGCTCTGCCCGGCGAACCGGTAGACCCCGGCCGGGAGTGTGTCGGTGCGGGTCCAGCGGGCGGAGAAACCGTCCACCGGCAGGCCGGGCGCGGGTGAGCCGCCACCCCAGTCGAAACCGATCGTGCTGTCCGGCCGGACCAGCGTGGGCTCGCCGGTCAGGTCCATGCCGGTGAAGTACTCGGCGGTCCAGTCCGGCGGGTCGGGTGCCTCGGCGGTCTGCCGGTAGGCGAGTTTCGCGACCGCGTCACCGCCGTTCTCGTAGTACTCCATGACGACCGTGTGCGGACCGCCGCCGAGCATCGTGGACACGGTGTGCGCGGTGGCGCCCGAGTCGGCCCAGGCGTCGATGATCCGCAGCCCGTCCACGGTGACCCGGACCCCGTCGTCCGCGGTCGCGGTGAACTCGTACTCGCCGGGGGAGACGTGGAGGGTGCGCGAGTACCGGGCGATGAAGTGGTCCGCGGTGATCGCCGGATCCGGTGAGCCGAGCGCCCAGTCGTTGTCGACGTTCGGTTCGGTCCGGGTCAGGGCCGGCGTGGCCGGCGGCACGGTCGGCGCGGAGCCGGCGCCCGGGGTGTTCCAGTACTCGGCCGTCCACTCGGCGCCGGGCTGGTCGATCGCGGCCGCCCAGTCCAGTTCGACCATCGCGTCGCCGCCCTCGTCGAAGTACTCGAGAGTGATCGTGTGGACGCCCTCACCCAGGTCACCGATCCAGTCGTAGGCGGTCCCGGACTGGCCCTGCCACCTGTCGAGCACCAGCTGCCGGTCCACATAGAGCCGGACGCCGTCGTCGGAGACCGTGGTGAACCGGTAGCGCCCGGCCGGGAAGTGCTGCTTTTTGGTCCAGCGGGCGGAGAAGTCGTTCGCCGGGACGGTCGGGCCGGGTGCGGCCTCACCCCAGACGAAGTCGATCCGCGGGTCGGTGCGGGTCAGCACCGGGGTTCCGGCCAGGTTCCGGTTGTCGTAGAAGACGGCGGTGAACGGGGCCGACGGCACATAGGTGGCGGTGTAGGTGGTGTCGGCCGCCGGGGTGGTGACGGTGTGCCGGATGCCCTGGCCGTCCGACCAGCCACGGAACTCGTACACCGTGCCGTCGCTCGCCACGGCGGTCGGTGGGGCGTACAGCTCCCGTTTGAAGTTCTCCACCCCGAGGACCTCGTGCGGGGTCTCCACCGGAACCCCGTCGAGATAGGCGGTCAGGCCGGGCGGGCTGGTCGCGACCGTGAACGTGGTGGTGACCGGCCGGATCTCGATCGACTTCGAGGTGCTCAGGCCGTTGCCGTCGGTGGCCGTCACCTTGATCTCGTACCAGGTGTCGGCCGACGACTCGCCGGTGTCCGGGATGGTGAACTGCCCGGCCCGGCCGGTCAGCGGCCCGACGAACGGGTGGATGTGGGTGTGGTGGTGCAGGATCACCGACGTCCTGATCCGGTTGTCGTCCAGGTCGAACCCGGCGGCGTCCTGCGCGAACGCGTTGTAGGTGACGACGTCGCCGGCCCGGTAGGTGGACTCGTCGGCCGGCACCGCGATGGTCACCGTCGGCGCGATCCCCACCTGGATGATCAGTGGCACGGCGGTGTTCGTGCTGTCGCCGTCGGAGACCGAGAGGGTGGCCGTGTAGACGCCGGTCTGCTCGTAGGTGTGCGTCGGATTCGCCTCGGCGCTGGTCGTGCCGTCGCCGAAGTCCCAGGCATGGGTCAGCGGATCACCGTCCGGGTCGCTGCTGCCCGCGCTGGAGAAGGCGACGGTCAGCGGGTTCAGGCCCCGGTCCACGTCGGACGTCGCGCTCGCGGTGGGCGAGTGGTTGCCCAGGCTGTAGGTGACCCGGTAGATCCGCCCCGGGATGTAGGTCAGGTAGTAGAGGTCACCGTCCGGCCCGACCTTCAGGTCGACCACGGCTCCGGCCTGCGCGTCGAAGTCGTGCACCGAGGTGACGTCGCCGTTCTCGTCGAGGACCGCCCGCTTGATGAACCCCTTCGCGTAGTCGGCGAAGAACAGGTTGCCCCGGTACTCCTCGGGGAAGACGGTGCCCCGGTAGACCGGGCCGCCGGTGGCCGCCGCGCTCTCCCCGTCGTGGGCGTAGACGTGGATCGGGTCGATGAACCCCGCGCAGTTCGCGGTGCACATCCCCTCCTTGAGCGGCCATCCGTAGTTGCCGCCCTTGACGATGTGGTTGACCTCCTCCCACGTGTAGTCGCCGACGTCACCGCCGTACAACTCACCGGTCAGGCTGTCGAACTGGAACCGCCACGGGTTGCGGAAGCCGTACGCCCAGATCGCCTGCTCTTTTCCGGCCTGCCCGTAGAACGGGTTGTCGGTCGGGATGGAGCCGTCGGGGTTGATCCGCAGGATCTTGCCGTGCGGATTGGAGAGGATCTGCGCGTTGCTGGAGTAGCCGTTGTCGCCGACGGCGAAGTACATCTTGCCGTCCGGTCCGAACCGGATGCTGCCGCCCACGTGCAGGTGCTGGGAGAGCGACTCGGTTTTGAAGATCTCGAACGGGCCGTCGGTGCCGACATCGCCCGACGCGTCGAATCGGACCAGGCGATTGTGCAGGTCGAGACCCGTGTAATAGAAGTACACGTAGTGGTTCGAGATCCCGAAATCCGGGTCGAAGGCGATGCCGATGAGTCCGCGGTCGCCGGTCGGTTCGGACGGCAGCACCGCGAACGGTGTGGCCAGCAGATGTCCGTCCTTGAAGACCTTGATGACGCCGGCCCGCTCCAGGATGAAGATCCGTCCGTCCGGGGCGATCTCGAATCCGGACGGCTCGTTCAGGTCGTTGCCGACGACGAGCGACGTCTGGAAATCGGGGGGCGGGGCGGCGGACACGGGTGCGCCGGCGCCGAGGGAGAAAAGAATCAGGACCAGAAGCGCTGTCGCCGCTCTCACAGGTCCTGAACCTATGGGCCGATCATTGCGGGTCGGATGCCCCGGTCTGAAACCGTAGTGACACTCGTGATTCCGGGCTGTTTCCCATCCCGACTGATGAGTCCAAACTGGAAATGGATCACCGGCGATGACCGGTGATCCATTTCCCTTACGTCATTGAATGGGTACGTCCACGTAGGATCCGCCACCGATGGTGATGGAATCCCCCGAATCGTTCTCGTCGTAGTAGAGCGGGTCGACGGTGTCCACCACGAGGGTCAGCGAGTGCCCGGCCGGCAGGTCGTAGGCGGTCGCCGGGAACGTGACGTCGACGTCGCGGGTTCCCGACCCGGTGAGCCAGGTCGCCGGGGCGTGCGTGATCAGCTTCGCGTTGCCGACCAGGTCCAGGTCGTAGAGGTAGGCCACCACCGTCCCGGTCGACGCGGTGCCGGACAGTTCCAGGTGGACGCTCGCCTTGCCGCGGATGAGCTGATCCGACGACGGCCGCTCGGCCGCCCACACGCCGGCCCGACCGCGGTCCACGAACGGCAGCCAGACCGACGGCTGCTGCCCGGTGATCGCCGCGGCTCCGTTGGAGATCAGCACGATCCCGCCGTTGGCGATGGTGTCCTTGTCGGCGGGCAGGGTCTTGGTCCAGCCCGAGCCGGCCGCGCCACCGAGCAGCCCGGTGCCGTCCAGGGCGCGGATCCGGCCGAGGCCGTACCGGCGGGTCGAGCTCGCCTGGGCCGACCAGGTCGGGTACGACTCGGCGGCGGCGTTCAGCGGCTTCAGGTAGATCGGGTTGGCCGCGGTGGTGCCGGTGGCCAGGTGCGCGTCGAGCCAGGAGTAGAGGCTGGTCCACACCTCGTTGGGCAGCCCGAGCACGCCCGTCAGCTCGGCGATGGCGTGGTCGCCGGGGCGCAGTTCGAGCCGCTTCGGGGTGGTCAGCCTGCCGTAGAAGTCGACGAGCTGGTTCGGCGGGAAGAACGTGTCACCCCAGCCGTTGGCGATCAGCACCGCCGGGTTGTTCGCGTTGATCCGGTCGAGGTAGGTGGCGGCGGACCGTACCTTCGCCCACGCCATCACGTCGCCGACGTTCACATTCGCGTTGAAGTCGTTCATATTGTCGGTCAGCTCGGCGCTCGGCTTGCCGACGATCTGTGCGGCCAACTCCAGCAGCCCGGCCGACTGGCGGTGCCGGGTCTGGTCGGCGTAGAGCGAGTAGACCAGGTCGGTCCATCCACTGAGCACTCCGACCACCCGGATCCGGCTGTCGAATGCCGCCCCGAGCAGGCTGATCCCGGCGCCGTAGGAGATGCCGGCGGCGCCGATCCGGGCCGGGTCGGCCGCCGTGTTCGCGATCGTCCAGTCGACCACCTCGGTCAGGTCGGCCATGTCCTTCGGGCCGGCGGTGTCGATCTCTCCACCGGACAGCCACCAGCCGCGCGGGGTGTACGACACCACGACGTACCCGCGCCCGGCCAGCACTTTGGCCTGGGCCAGGTACTCCAGGTCGTTGAGGCCCCAACTGGACGGCAGGATCACCGCCGGGTGTCGCCCGCTCGCCGAGGGCGCGATGACGTTGGCCTTGAGCGCGACCCCGTCCGCACCGGTGATCTCGACGGCCTTGAACCCGGTGGTGCCCACGGCGGCGTGTGCCGGTGTGGTGGTCAACGTGGTCGCGGCCAGGGCGAAGGCGGCGATCAGTGTGGTCAAGCGGCGAAGCGCCATCAACACTCCTCGATGGAGGGGAGCGAACGTGGCGGCAGCGTAGGAATCGGTTCCGAGAATTTGAAGATGGTGACATTCTCGTTACCGGCTAGTAACGTAACTCGTCGGTAGCTAAGGGGGTGCAGGTGCTCTACGGAACCCCGACCGCGCGTCGACGTGACGCCCAGCGCAACCGCGCGGCCATCCTGGAGGCCGCGAGCGAGGTTCTCGCGCAGGAGGGCACCGTCGCCCTGATGCCCGAGATCGCCCGGCGTGCCGGTATCGGGCAGGCCACCCTCTACCGGCACTTCGCCGACCGGCAGGCGCTCACCGCCGCGGTCCTCACCTACCAACTGGAGATCCTGGAAGCGCGGGTGGCCGCCGACTCCGGGCACCCGGCCGGATTCCGCGACCTGCTCCGCGAGACCCTGCACTCCCAGATCGAGCTGCGCGGCCTGGTCAAACTGGTGCGCCGCTTCGACCTCGGGTTGCAGGAGCGGTACCGGCAGCGGGTGATCGCCGCCTTCGCCGCGCCGCTGAGCCGGGCCCGCGACCACGGGCACGTCCGTGCCGACCTGGTCCCCGAGGACCTGTCCCTGCTCTTCACCATGGTGCAGGGGGTGGCCGAGGCGACCGACGACGTGTCGGCCGCCCGCGCCGCCGCCGACCGGGCGGTGAACCTGGTGCTGGACGGCGTCTTCCTGCCGGACCTCAGGACCTCCGGGGCTCTGCCGATCAACCCCGCGGTGGCAGAGAGCGGCGGAACGGGGTGACGACGCGGTGCGCGGTCCAGAGGTCGACGAGATCAGCGTGTCCGAGCGTGCCGAGCTGGAACGGCTCCGGCAGGTCATCTCGACCGGCCCGACCGGGTCCGTCTCGATCGACGCGTTCATGCGGGACATGTCGGAGCGCCGGGCGGCCGAGGAGCGGTCCGCCCGGCAGACCCGTGTGCTGCTCTCCACGATCGAGGCGCAGCGGGCCGTCACCACCGCCGCCCACGACCGCGACGAGGCGCTGCGGGTCGTCGCCGAACAGGTGATGGGCGCGTTCCCGGCGGTCACCGGCGCGGCCGTCGAGCTGATGGCCGGCGACTTCGCCGCGGCCGGTGACCTGGCCGGTTACACCGGCCTCACCGGCCCCGGGGCTCGGCCCCGATCGCTGGCCGGGGAGGCGATCGCCAGCCGTCGGGTGGTCAGGTGCGCCGACACCACCACCGACGAGCGGGTCGACCGCGAGGCCTGCCTGCGGATCGGGATCCGGTCGATGTGCGCCGCCCCGCTCTACAGCGGCGACCGGCTGATCGGCGTGGTCAAGATGGGCAGCGCCCGGCCGGACGCCTTCGACGAGGTGGACGCCCACCACCTGGAGCTGCTCGCCGCCGGCCTGGCCTCCGCCCTCCGGTACGTCGACGACTACGCCCGCAACGCCACCCTGCTCGCCGAGCGGACCGCCGCACTGGAGGCCCTGGAGCTCAGCGACGCCCGGTTCCGGCTCACCTTCGAGAACTCACCGCTCGGTCTGGCCCTGTCCAGCGTCGACGACCGGTCCTTCGGGCGGTACCTCCAGGTCAACCCGGCGCTGTCGGCGATCACCGGGTACCGCGCCGAGGAACTGCTGCGGATGTCGTTCCACGACCTGCAGCACCCGGACGACGTGGCGGGCACCGAGAACGCGCTCCGGCAGATGATCACCACCGGGCCGGACACGGTCCGGGTCGAGCGCCGGTACGTGCACAAGGACGGCCACACCATCTGGGTGTCGATCCGGGTCGCGGTCGTCCGTAGCGGGGACGGCGTTCCGTCGTACGTCGTGGTCCAGGTCGAGGACGTCACCGCGCAGCGTGCCGCCGACGCCCGGATGCACCAGCAGGCCACCCTGCTCAAGCTGATCCCGGCCGCGGTGATCGTCCGGCGCCTCGACGGCACCATCCTCTGGTGGAACAACGGCGCCCAGCAGCTGTACGGCTGGACCTCGGCGGCGGCCCGCGGCCGGCGCACCCACCGCCTGCTCAACACCGTCTTCGAGGGCGGCTCGATGGCCGAACAGCAGGCCGCGCTGGAGGGTGCCGGCCACTGGGACGGCCAGATGCAGCACCTCACCGCCACCGGCCGGGCCGTCACGGTGCTCAGCCGCCAGGTCGTCCACCGGCCAGCCGACGGCGACGTCGAGGTACTGGAGATCAACACCGACGTGACCGCGGCCCGTGCCGCCGAACAGGCCCTCGCGGTGAACGAGCAGCGGTTCCGCGCCCAGTTCACGCACTCGGCGGTGGGCCAGGTGATCCGCGCCCTGGACGGCTCGCTGATCGCCGTCAACAAGGCGTTCGCCCGGATGCTCGGCCGCCGCGTCGAGGACATGGCCGGCCGGATCGTCGACGACGAACTGCTGGACTCGGAAGCCCGCGCCCACATGCACAACGAGATCGCCGGACTGTTCGCCGGGGACGCCGCCTCCTACACCCACGAGACCCGGCTCCGGCACGCCGACGGGCACTGGGTCGACGTCGAGGCCACCGTCTCACTGGTCCGCGACTCCCAGGACCGCCCGCGGCACCTCATCGTGGTGGCCAACGACATCTCCCAGCGTCGGATCGCCGAACGCGCCCGCGACCACGCGGCCGCCGCCCTCGCCGAGCGCAACACCGCCCTGGAAGTCGCCAACCAGCTCAAACTCGACATCATCGGGATGCTCGGGCACGAGATCAGCAACCCGCTGTCGGCCATCCTCGGCTACAGCGACCTGCTCGCCGACGACCTGGAGGCGGACTCGCAGGCGACCCTGGCGGTCACCGTGATCAGTCGGCAGGCGCAACGGCTCGACGAGATCGTCCGCGAGGTGCTGTCCATGGTCAGCATCGACGCCGGCAACCTCAGTGCGGTACGCGGCGAGGTGTCCCTGCACGCCGGGATCGCGAGTGCGCTGGAGAGCACCGGCGCCACCCACGTCCCGGTGACCGGGCCGGACGTCACCCTGCGCTTCAACCCCGGCCACCTCCAGCAGGTCCTGGTCAACCTGCTGTCCAACGCGGCCAAGTACGCCGGGGGCGCCACCGCCGTCCGGATCGAGCCGACCGGTCGCGGCCGGGTGCTGCTCAGCGTCGAGGACCGTGGTCCCGGTGTGCCCGAGGAGTTCCGGCCGCGCCTGTTCGACCGGCTCACCCGGGCCGAACGCGACGCCGGGTCGGTCCGTGGCACCGGACTCGGCCTCTACATCGTCCGCAGCCTGGCCCGCGCCAACCACGGCGAGGTACGGCACGAGCCGCACCCCGCCGGGGGTTCGATCTTCACCATCGAGGCGGAGGCCGCCGGTTAGGCGCCTTTTTAGAAGACGACGCTCCAGCCCTCGCGCCGCCCCTGACCGGCGGTCCACGCCACGCCGTCCACCTTCAGCCCGCGGGCGTCCAGCAGGGTGAGCGTCCCGCCGCCGTTGCCCAGCTGTACCGGGGTCACCACCGGCACCTGCGTCACGGCCCCGGCCGCCAACTCACCGGCCAGCGGCTGGCGGCCACCCGCGCTGTCGACCAGCGACCAGCCGGTCAGGTCGATCCGGCCGGGGGACGCGTTCAGCAGCGTGACGGTCTCCGGCTCCGGCGCCGGGCCGGGCGGGTTGACCAGCGCGGCCACCACCCGTACCAGATGATCCGGCTCGGACGGCGACGGCTGCGGCGCCGGACCGGCGTCGGGCAGCTCCCTCGCCGGGTGTCCGGTGATGTCGTCGGTGTGCATGACCTGCGACTGGAAGGCCAGGAAGATCGCAACCCAGGTGTCCGCGCCGGGGAAGTGCAGCAACAGTGCCCCGTCCTGGAAGACCCCGTTGTCGCCGGCGAACTTCCCGCGGTTGCCCTGGTTCATGTGCACGTCGTGGATGCCGTTGCCGGGCCGGAAACCGAAGATCTTGTCGGACTTGGGCTCCGGCCCCCACGGCTCGCCGAACACGTAGGCCCGCGCCTCCGGATCACCCTGCGCCTTCTGCACGTAGTGATCGAGGAATTCGCCGAGATCATTGTCCGGACCGGGCTTCGTGGTCGGCACCGGCCGCATCGCGAACCGGTCGAAGAGATTTCCACGGATGAAGTCGATCGCGACGCCGCCGCGCCGGCTCTCGACCTCGGTGAAACCGTCCGGGAGCCGGCGGACCTGCTCCAGGATCGGATGATCGAAATCGTCGATCCCCAGGTACAGAAGATCCGGCGGGGCCAACTGGGAACGCACGTTGACGGCTGCCCGGTAATCGACGCCGGCCGCCCGTAAATGAATTTGATAATGAGGTGTGTCATCGGTTTCTAGGCGACGGTCGATGACGGCCGCACGCAGAACCCCGTAACGCTTCAACGGCATGCCCGGATTGGACACCCGGGCATATTCGTAGTCAATGAACGACTCGGAAACTGTTCTCGTCGATTACCGGACAGCATGGATTCGGTGCGACATCTCCGGCGCGCCGTTCGCATAGATCGTGATCTCCCTGGGAATCCTCACAGCCGACACCGGTAACCTGGTGCCTTCGTCTCTTCGTGAAGGAGTTGATGTCCGCCGTGGGCGGATACGGCTGGCAAGTTGTCCTGGTCGTGGTGCTGGTGCTGCTCAACGCGGCGTTCTCGGGCAGCGAGATGGCTCTCATCTCCCTGCGGGAGAGCCAGTTGCAGCGTCTCGAGCGGCAGTCCCGCACCGGAAGGACCCTCGCCAAGCTGGCGCGGGACCCCAACCGGTTCCTGGCCACCATTCAGATCGGCATCACCCTGGCGGGCTTCCTCGCCTCGGCTGCCGCGGCGGTGTCGCTGGCACAGCCGCTGATCGAGCCGCTCGGCTTCCTCGGCAGCGCCGCGGAGCCCGTCTCGATCATCCTGGTCACCATCGTCCTGACGTTCTTCACCCTGGTCGTCGGCGAGCTCGCGCCCAAGCGCATCGCCATGCAGCGGGCCGAGGGCTGGGCGATGCTGGTGGCCCGCCCGCTGGACGTGCTGGCCACCCTGTCCCGGCCGGTGATCTGGCTGCTCGGTAAGGCCACCGACCTGGTCGTCCGCCTCGCCGGCGGCGACCCCGGCGCGGGCCGGGAAGAGGTGAGCACCGAGGAGATCCGGGACATGGTCGCCGCCCAGCAGGACATCACCGCCGAGCAGCGCACCATCATCAGCGGCGCCTTTGAGATCGCCGACCGGATCCTGCGGGAGATCCTCATCCCGCGCCGCGACGTGCTGATCCTCCCGGCCGACCTGCCCGCCCCCGAGGCGCTGGCCCGGCTCGTCGAGGGCGGCCACTCGCGGGCCCCGGTCACCGGCGCCATGGGCCTCGACGACGTGCTCGGTGTGGTCCACCTGCGTGACCTGATCACCGCGGGCGGCCTGGTCCGCGACCACATGTTCGAGCCGCTGTTCCTCCCCGAGACGCTGAAGGTGTCCGACGCCATGCGCCAGCTGCGCGGCCAGCGTCAGCAGTTCGCCCTGGTCGTCGATGAGCGCGGCGCCATCGACGGCATCGTCACCATGGAGGACCTGGTCGAGGAGGTCGTCGGCGAGATCTACGACGAGAGCGACCGGGACGTGCAGTCGGTGATCCACGAGGAGGACGGCGCGATGCTGCTGCCGGGCACCTTCCCGATCCACGACCTGCCGGACATCGGCGTCGACATCGAGGAGACCGACTCCGGCGACTACACCACGGTGGCCGGTCTGGCGCTCGCGCGTCTCGGCCACATCCCGACGGTCCCCGGCGAGACGGTCCGCATCGACGGGCACACCGCCGAGGTCGTCGAGATCACCGGGCGGGCGATCACCAAGCTGCGCCTGCGTCGGCTGGCGTCCCAGGAGACCGAAGAGGAAGCCACCGTCTGAGCGGTCTGAGATGTCCGAGCCACGGTCGGTCGTGGCTCGGACACCGCCGGGTCGGGCGTGCCTCGTCACATCCGGCCCTTCTCGGCTCGCGGGCCCGGTCACCTGCTCATAGGCTTTTCCAGTGCTCATGATCATCGCGTTGGCGCTGCTGGCCGCGGTCCTCGCGTTCGCCGTGGCCCGGCCCCGGGGACTGCCCGAGGCCGCGGCCGCGGTTCCGGCGGCCGCGCTGGCGGTCGGGTTCGGCCTGGTCACCCCGTCGGCGGCGCTGCACGAGATGGAGGAGCTGGCGCCCACCGTCGCGTTTCTGGCGGCGATCCTGGTGCTCGCGTTCACCGCGGAACGGCATGGTGTCTTCGGCTGGATCGGGGCGCTCGTCGCCCGTACCGGGAAAGGTCGTCCCCGCCGTCTCCTCGGCGCGGTCTTCGGCGCCGCCGCCTTGACCACCGCGGTCCTCAGCCTGGACGCCACGGTGGTCCTGCTCACGCCGGTGGTGTTCGCGGTCGCCGCCCGTGCCGGTGTCGGGCACCGCCCGCACGCCTACGCCTGCAACCACCTCGCGAACTCGGCCTCCCTGCTGCTGCCGGTCTCGAACCTGACGAACCTGCTGGCCTTCGCCGCGAGCGGGCTGACCTTCGCCGGTTTCGCCGCGCTGATGGCCGCGCCCTGGCTGGCGGTGATCCTGGTCGAGTTCCTGATCTTTCAGTTCTTCTTCGCCGACGATCTGGCCGCCCCGGCCACCCCGAACCCGGGCGAACCCGGCCCCGCCCCGCGCTACGCCCTGACGGTGCTGGCGGTGACGCTCGCCGGTTTCGTGGCCCTTCAGCCGTTCGGCGTGGAGCCCGCGTGGGTGGCCGGTGCCGGCGCGATCGCCCTGGCCGTGCCGCTGTTGCGGCGCCGCGACATCCACCCGTCCACGCTGTTCACCGAGGCGAACCCGGCCTTCTGTGCCTTCGTCCTGGCCCTCGGCGTGGTGGTGCTGGCGGTCCGCTCGAACGGTCTCGGCGACTGGATCGACACCTGGATCCCGGCCCACCCGGACCTGCTGGGCCTGCTCGGTGCGGCCACGCTGGCCGCGATCCTCGCGAACGTCCTGAACAACCTCCCGGCCACGCTGGTGCTGCTGCCGGCGGTGGCCCACTCGCCGGGCCTGCTGCTGGCCGTGCTGATCGGTGTGAACGTCGGCCCGAACCTCACCTACGCCGGTTCCCTGGCCACCCTGCTCTGGCGTCGCATCCTGCACGCCCGCGACGCGGCCCCACGAACCTCCGAGTTCCTCCGCCTCGGCGCGGCCACCGTCCCGCTCACCCTGGTCGCCGCGGTGACCGCTCTCTGGGCGGGCCTGAACATCTACCACCCCTGATCCGGTACGCCGTGGGCCGCCCCGCCCCGAGCCGCCGCCCGTGCCCACCCCTCCCGTGCCCACACCGCGACGCGGTCCCGACTCCGGCCCCGGCGCGCCCGCCGGGCGGCTGCGTGGTTTGTCCGGCCGGTTCTCGGGGCCGTCGGGCGGCCGGGATCTCGGGTGCGAACCCCGCCGGTCCCTCGGGTGGCCGTTGTGGGAACGGGGTGGGCCCGGGGCGCTTGTAGGATGCGCCGGTGGTTCAGGATCTCGTGGGTGACGACCGGCCGGCGGCGACGGTGAAGGTGGAGCCCGGCGATGGGGAGCCGGCCGGAAGCGCCGGTGACGCCGCGGCGCGCGCCGCGGACGAGGCCGACGCGGCTGCTGACGGTGGCGCGGCCCGCGCGGCGGGGGTGGCGGGGGTGTCCTCGACGGAGCTGATCCTCTGGCTGCACCGGGGGCTCTCGGTGGCGGCGGTCATGGGTCTCGTCGTCGGGACCCGCGGGTTCTGGCAGGCCAACGCGATGAGCCGGCCCTGGCTGGCCCTGGTGCTGACCGGCGCGTACCTGGCGATGCTGGTGGCGGCGGTGATCGCGCTGTGTGCGTCGCGGCATCGGGTGCTGGCCCGGCTGGACGTCGGGGTGCTGGTCACCGCGCTCGTGATCAAGATGGTGGCGGCGTGGCCCGGGGTGTCCGGGGCCAAGGACCTGACCGTCGACGAGGGCATCCTGATGGACGCGGCGTCGCGGGCGCTGGCCAGGGGCGGCAACCCGTACACGTCGTCGTGGCCCGGGATCGACCCGGTGCTGCCGACGCAGCTGATGGACGGCCGGACGGTGTTCGACTTCGGCTATCCGCCGCTGGGGGTGGAGATCGGGGCGGTGTTCGAGCGGCTGTTCCCGTCGATGGCCGGGATCGTGCTGGTGGCCTGGCTGGCCGTGTTCGCGACGGCGGTGTTCGTGTTCTGGGTGGCCCCGCGCCCGTTGCGGCCGATCGCGACGCTGGGTGTGCTGGGGCTGGGCACGCTGGCCGGTTACGCCGACAACGCGTACCCCTCGATCATCGCTCTTCCGTTCCTGTGTGTGGCTCTGTGGGGTTGGCCGAAGATCGGGCGGGACGGGCGGCTGGGCCGGTACGGTCTGGTGCGCGCCGCCGCGCTGGGTGCCGCGTGCTCGATCCATCAGCTGGGCTGGTTCCTGGCGTTGTTCCTGGTGGTGGGCCTGGTCATGCTGCGTCTGGGTGAGCTGGGTCTGGCCCGTACGTTCACGCTGCTGCTGCGTTACGGCGGTACCGCGCTGGCGGTGTTCGCCCTGTCCAGCCTGCCGTTCATCGTGAAGTCGCCGCACGCCTGGCTGACCGGGGTGTTCGAGCCGTTGCTGCAGCACGCGGTTCCGCACGGGCAGGGCCTGATGGGCATCACCCACTACATCATCGGCGGTAGTGCGGCCCTGGACATGTACGGCCACGCGACGATCGCCCTGCTGGTTGCCCTGCTGGCGGTGTTCGCCCTGCACCAGCGCACGCTGGGCCCGGCGGTGGCGGTGCTGCCGTGGACGATCTTCATGGTGTCGACCCGGTCGCAGGACGGCTACTGGCTGCTGACCATGCCGTTGTGGCTGGTTCCGCTGGTGACGACGACCCGTGCCGATTTCGCCGACGCGTTCCGGATCGACCTGCCGAAGCGGAAGGCGGTCACCGCCGCGCTGTTCGTCCCGGCGGTGGCGCTGTTCCTGATCGCGGTCGCCACCCCACAGCCGCTGGACTTCGAGGTCCGCACCCCGGTGGTCGCCGGGCAGAACCTGCCCGAGCTGACCGTGCGGGTGACCAACAGCTCGGCCGACCCGGTGCGGCCCAACTTCTCGGTGGCCACCGGCGCGACGATCGCGAGTTTCTGGACGATCAAGGCCGGCCCGGCGACGCTGCCGGCCGGGGCGACCGAGACGTACACGCTGGTGCCGAAGACGAAGACGTTCAAGATCCCGGCGGAGGGGCTGACCATCCTGCGGGTCGTCTCGGACGGCCCGCAGACGCTCAGCAGCGTCCGTCTGTCAGGCTGAGCACGTGGCCCTGTCGAAAGGGCGGAGGATCGCCGGGTGGGTGGTGGCGCTGATCGCGCTGCCGCTGCTCACCGGGGTGCTGTTGGCGCTGCCGGAGCCGCCGCTGAACATCGACATCCTGCTGTTCCTGGCGCTCGTCGTCGGGGTGGCGCTGATCGGCGGCCGCCGGCCGGCGGTGTTCGCCGCGGTCGTCGGGACGCTGCTGCTGAACTGGTTCTTCACCCCGCCGTACGGCCGGTTCGCGGTCGCGCAGAGCCACAATCTGCTCGCCCTGGCCCTGTTCGTGCTGGTGGCGGTGGCGGTGAGCTGGGTCGTCGACTCGGCCGCCCGGACCACCCGGGAGGCCGAGCGGGCGTCGGCCGAGGCGCACACGCTGGCGGCGGTGGCGACCGCGGTGCTAAGCGGCGAACGGCCGCTGCCGGCGCTGCTGGACCGGTTGCGGGAGACGTTCGGCCTGGACACGGTCGCGCTGGTGGAGTCGGGGACGACGGTGGCCGAGGTGGGTCGGCTCGGGTCGCGGGCGGAGACTGCCGACGCGACGGTCCGGGTTGATCAGAATCTGACAGTGGCGCTGTTCGGCCGTACCGTCGAAGCCTCTGATCGAAGGGTGGTCGAGGCGTTCGCCGCGCAGGCCGCGATCGCCTTGCGGCAGGAACGTCTGGCCGCCGAGGCGGCCACCGCGAGGGTGCTCGCCGAAGCCGACCGGATGCGGACCGCGCTGCTCGCCGCGGTCAGCCACGACCTGCGTACGCCCCTGGCGTCCGCGAAGGCGTCGGTGGCCGGCCTGCGCAGCCCGGACGTGACATTCGACGACGAGGACCGCGCGGAACTGCTGGCCACCGCTGACGAGTCGCTCGACCGGCTGGCCCGGCTGGTGGCGAATCTGCTGGACATGAGCCGCCTGCAGGCCGGGGCGCTCGGTGTCGCCGCGGTCGACATGGGTGCCGAGGAGGTCGTACCGGCGGCTCTGGACGACCTCGGCCCGTCGGGTCGTGCGGTGCTGGTGCGGGTCCCGCCCGACCTGCCGATGGTGCACGCCGACCCGGGCCTGCTGGAGCGGGTGCTGGTGAACGTGATCGGCAACGCGCTTCGCTACAGTCCGCCGGACCGCCCGCCGACGGTGACCGGAAACAGTCACGGCGAGGTGGTCGAGTTGCGTGTGATCGATCACGGCCCGGGGATCCCGGCGGATCGGTGGGAGGATGTGTTCCTGCCGTTCCAACGGCTCGGTGACCGCGACAACCACACCGGCGTGGGCCTGGGCCTGGCTCTGTCGCGTGGCCTGGCCGAGGCGATGGGCGGCACGCTCATCCCCGACGAGACCCCCGGAGGCGGCCTCACCATGATCCTGACGCTTCCCGCCGGAAAGCCGGCATGACCCGCATCCTGGTCGTCGACGACGAGCCGCAGATCGTCCGGGCACTGCGGATCAACCTCAAGGCCCGGGGGTACGAGGTGGACACCGCCCCGGACGGCGCGACGGCCCTGCGCGCGGCCGCCGAGCACCACCCCGACCTGGTCGTGCTGGACCTGGGCCTGCCCGACATGGAGGGCGCCGAGGTGATCGCCGGCCTGCGCGGCTGGACCTCGGTGCCGGTCATCGTGCTGTCCGGCCGGGCCGACAGCACCGACAAGGTGACCGCCCTGGACGCCGGTGCCGACGACTACGTGACGAAACCGTTCGGGGTGGACGAGCTGCTGGCCCGGATCCGGGCGGTGACCCGCCGCTCTCAGCCGGAGGAGGCGGAGGCCCCGGTGGTGCGCCTGGGCGACCGGGAGGTCAATCTGGCCGAGCACACGATCACCGGCGATGTCCGGCTCACGCCGACCGAGTGGCAGCTGCTGGAGCACCTGCTGCGGCATCCGGGCAAGCTGATCACTCAGCGGGACCTGCTGCACGACGTGTGGGGCCCGCAGTACCGGACCGAGACGAACTACCTGCGGCAGTACATGGCCCGCCTGCGCCGCAAGCTGGAGGCCGACCCGGCCCGGCCACGGCACCTGCTCACCGAGCCCGGCATGGGTTACCGGTTCCGCCCGTGAGCGCCTCGGCGCCGCGGCTCGGCGTGCTCGACGTGGGCTCCAACACGGTGAACCTGGTGGTCGCCGAGGCGGCGTCCGGGCTGCCGCTGCCGGTGCACACCTGGGAGCGGCGGCCCCGGCTCGCGCACCGGCTGCCGGCCGACGGGACGATCGGCCCGGAGGCGCTGGAACGGATGCTCGACGCGGTCGCCGGGGCGGTCGACGAGTCCCGCCGGGCCGGGGTGAACCGGATGTTCGCCTACACCACCGCGGTGGTCCGGGACGCGCCGAACCGCGAGGCGGTCCTCGCGGCGGTGCACGAGCACACGGGGGTACGGCTGGGCACGCTCACCGGCATCGAGGACGCCCGTCTGACGTTCCTGGCGGCCCGGCGCTGGCTGGGCTGGCAGGCCGGTCCGATGCTGATGGTCGACATCGGCGGCGGCTGCCTGGAGGTGGCCTTCGGCCGCGACCGGCTGCCCGAGTCGGCGATGTCGCTGCCGCTCGGCGCGGGCCGGTTGACCAGGGAGTTCCTGACCGACGGTGACCCGCCGTCGCCCCGGGCGGTGCGGCGGCTGCGGCGGCACGTGCGGGAGCAGTTCGCCGAGGTCGCGGCCCGCACCTCCTGGGAGGCCCCGCGCACGTCGGTGGCCGCCTCCAAGACCTTCCAGCAGCTGGCCCGGCTGGCCGGTGCCGCACCGTTACGGCTCGGCCCGTTCGTGCCGCGGGAGCTGCGGGCCTCCGCGCTGCGGCCGTGGATCAAGCGGCTGGCCGCGATGCCCAGTCCGAAGCGTTCGCACCTGCCGGGGGTGTCCCCGCACCGGGCCCGGCAGATCCTGGCCGGCGCGATCGTGGCGTACGAGGTGATGCGCCGCCTCGGTGTCGAGTCGCTGATCATCTGCCCGTGGGGGCTGCGCGAGGGGATCCTGCTGCGCGAGTTGGAGGCCCGGCAGACGCCGCTGGTCAACGCCGCGTGGGTGCCCTGGAATTGAGGCTCATCCTTCCGGCGTGCGGGCCGATATCTGAGGTATCCGGTTCTTCCGCGTCGGCCAAGGAGATACAGCGTGCGGTTGTTCGGTTCACGTGCGGCCACCGTCGAGGCGGCTCGCCCGATCCCGCGTGACGTCGAGGCACTGGAGCAGCTGGTCCTGGCCCTCGACACCGCGACGGACGAGGACAGTGCCTGGCGGATCACCGTGGAGAACATGGTCCGGTTCCACAAGATGGGGTACGGCGCGGTCTGGGTCCCGGACGGCCTCAACAAGCTGCGTCGCCTACACGAGTGCGGCTCGCTCCAGCCGCAGCTCGCCGGCGTCACCGAGCCCGAGCTGGTGACCAGGGCGCTGCAGAGCCGTGTCGCGGTCTTCGACGAGGAACCGGAGCGGGCCACCGGATGCCGTCGCTGGCAGACCGCGGCCAAGGCGGGCATGGTCGCCGCGATGATGCTGCCGGTGGTCAAGGGCAACGAGGTGCTGGCCGTCCTCGAGTACTACTCACCGAACCCGATCTACGCCGACCCGGCCCGTAAGGAGAAGCTCGCGGCCGTCGCCCGGGTCGCCGAGCAGGCCCGGTCGGCCGCGGTCGCCGCCGCCGAGCTGCGCCAGGTCGCCACCGACCGGGAGGCGGTCACCACGGTGGTCACCCGGGTCGGCGCGGCGTCGGACAGCGCGACCACGATCAAGTCCGCCCTGGACGCGGTGCGGACCGCGTTCGGCTGGGCGTACGGCTCCTACTGGGAGATCGACGGCGACGCCAACGTGCTCAAGTTCCACCTGGAGTCCGGATCGGCCGGTGACGAGTTCCGCCGGGTCACCCTGGCCGCCGAGTTCGCCGAGGGCGTCGGTCTGTCCGGCCGTGCCTGGCGGGCCCGTGACCTGGTCTTCGTCAAGGACCTGGCGGAGGTCACGGACTGTGTTCGGGCGCCCGCCGCGCAGCGGGCCGGGGTGCGTTCGGGCGTGTGCTTCCCGATCATGAGCGGCGACAGGGTCGTCGGCACCATGGACTTCTTCACCACCGAGTACATCGACCTGTCCGAGTCGCGGGCGGCCGCGCTGCGCAACGTTCAGCAGCTGGTGTCGCAGCGGCTCGACGTGGTCCGCGGCAGCGAGCGGGCCGCCGCCAACGCCCGTGACCTGCTGGACACGGTGCAGCGGCTGCGCAGCGCCAGCGACGACGCGACCACGGTGGCCGAGCAGGCGGTGACCCGCGCGTCGGCGATGACCGCCGAGGTGGCGGCGCTCGGGCAGGCGTCGGCGGCGATCGGTGACGTCATCAAGATCATTTCCTCGATCGCCGAGCAGA
Source organism: Actinoplanes sichuanensis (assembly GCF_033097365.1). Classification (NCBI taxonomy): domain Bacteria; kingdom Bacillati; phylum Actinomycetota; class Actinomycetes; order Micromonosporales; family Micromonosporaceae; genus Actinoplanes; species Actinoplanes sichuanensis. The sequence continues at coordinate 7,477,945 of NZ_AP028461.1, read as the reverse complement.
CCAACCTGCTGGCGCTGAACGCGACCATCGAGGCGGCCCGGGCCGGTGAGTCCGGCAAGGGCTTCGCGGTGGTCGCCGGCGAGGTCAAGGAGCTGGCCCGGGAGACCGCGGAGGCCACCCAGAAGGTCGCCGACCAGATCGCCGGGATCCAGTCCAGCGCGGAGACGGTCGCCAACGGCATCCACACCACCAGCGAGACGATCGGGAAGATGGACGCCGTACAGGCCCGGATGAACGACGTGCTCGCCGAGCAGGCCGAAATGGCCCGCGCGCTACAGGGTTGACCCCTTCCGATCGAACATTCGTCCTAGACTGCCTCGGAGTGACGCAGGGCACAGCATGATGCGTCTATGAGCCCGGCCGGTCGTCAGCGCCCCTGAGACGGTGCTGACGACCGGCCGGGCGAACTTCGAGGGGAGTGAGACATGAGCGGTGTTCGATTGTTGGTCGGGACCCGTAAGGGACTGTTCATCCTGACCTCGGACGCGGCCCGGCAGGACTGGAAGGTCGACGGGCCGCACTTCGGCGGCTGGGAGATCTACCACGCCAACGGGTCACCGGTCGATCCGGACCGGATCTACGTGTCGCAGTCGGGCGGCTGGTTCGGCCAGCTGATCCAGCGGTCCGACGACGGCGGGGCGACCTGGCAGCAGGTCGACCACGACTTCACCTACGCCGGCGAGGTCGGTGACCATCTCTGGTACGACGGAACCCCGCGCCCGTGGGAGTTCAAGCGGATCTGGCACCTGGAGCCGTCCCGCACCGAGCTCGACGTGGTCTACGCCGGCGCCGAGGACGCGGCCCTCTACAAGAGCACCGACGGCGGTCAGAAGTGGGTGGAGCTGACCGGTCTGCGCACCCACGCGTCGGCCCCGAAGTGGCAGCCCGGCGCGGGCGGCATGTGCCTGCACACGATCATCCTCGATCCGGTCGACCCGGACCGGATCTTCGTCGCGATCTCGGCGGCCGGCGCGTTCCGTACCGACGACGGCGGGATCACCTGGAAACCGATCAATCGGGGCCTGAACAGCGACGGCATCCCCGACCCGGACGCCGAGGTCGGCCACTGCGTGCACCGGATCGCCCAGCACCCGTCCCGGCCGGACACCCTGTTCATGCAGAAACACTGGGACGTGATGCGCTCCGACGACGCCGGTGACAACTGGCGGGAGATCAGCGGCGACCTGCCGACCGACTTCGGATTCCCGATCGCGGTGCACGCCCATGAGCCGGAGACGATCTACGTCGTGCCGATCACCAGCGACTCGCTGCACTACGTGATGGACGGGAAGCTGCGGGTCTACCGCAGCCGGACCGGTGGTGAACAGTGGGAGCCGCTGACCGTGGGGCTGCCGCAGGAGCACTGCTACGTGAACGTCCTGCGGGACGCGATGGCGGTGGACACGCTCGACGAGTGCGGCGTCTACTTCGGCACCAGCGCCGGTCAGGTGTACGGCTCGGCGGACAGCGGCGACACCTGGAAGGCCCTGGTCAGTGACCTGCCGCCGATCTGCTCGGTGGAAGCGCAGGTGCTTCCGTGATTCGGGTGATCCTCCCGCCGCACCTGCGCACCCTGGCCCACGTGACCGGGGAGGTGCGGGTGGAGGTGCCGGGCGAGGTGACCCAGCGGCATGTGCTCGACGCCGTGGAGGCGAAGTTCCCGATGCTCGTCGGCACGATGCGGGACCGGGGGACCGGCAAGCGGCGGGCACTGGTGCGGTTCTTCGCCTGCGAGGAGGACCTGTCCAACGAGCCGCCGGACGCGGCGCTGCCGGACCGGGTGGCGCAGGGCGAGGAGCCGTTCCTGGTGGTCGGGGCGATGGCCGGGGGCTGAGGGGACGCGAAGGCGGCCGGGCTTCAAGCCCGGCCGCCGCGGTTCTCCAGGAATCGGCTCAGTGCCAGGGGCCGTGACCGTGACCGTGACCGTGACCGTGACCGAGACCGTGGCCCCACGGGCCGCGGTGCCCGTATCCGCCCCACGGGCCGACCCCGCCCCACGGACGGACGTAGGGGCCACCGACGACGACCGGGCCGCCCAGCGGCACGACCCCGACCGGTGCGGACATCGGCACGGCCAGCACGCCGGCGCCGCCGCCACAGGTCGACGCCACGTTGACACACTGGTTGCCGTCGTAGGCCGGTTCCTCGGCGACTCCCGGTTCCTCGGCGACCGCCGGTTCCTCGGACATGGCCTGGCCCTTGGTCGCCTTGTGGGCCTTGTGCCCCTTGTTCGCCTTGTTCGCCTTGTGCGCCTTGGCCGGCTTGGCCGGCTTCTCGGCGGCGAGAGCGCCACCGGTCGGCTCCTCGGCTACCGGCGCGGGCTCGTAGTCCACCACCGGTTGCGCCGGCTGGACGATCTGCACCGGTCTCTGGATGACGAGCACGTATGGCGTACCGACCCTCTGGGCTTGGTAGTCGCAGTCGTAGTCGGCATCCCACAGCGACAGCGAGGACGCGTAGCCGCCACAGTCGCTCAGCGTGTTGTAGTAGCCGAGGACGTGACCGGGCGGCCACCAGCCCGGACCGGCGAGCGCCGGCGTGGCCCCGAACGCGGCTCCGGCCACCAGGCCGGCGCAGGCGGTGATCAGTCCTTGAGTGGTTTTTCGCATGTCAGACCTTTCCGTTACGTCGCTTGTGTCCCGCATAGCTGAGCACGACGTTCGAAAGGCGGGGCGAGGTTCGTGGGAAGTAACTCGGACCGGGTCCGGCTTGGCCTCCAGGGGTCACCCGGACGTGATCCGGAGGACCTCCTGAGACTGGTGTGGCGACCGTCGGCCTACGATCGGGGACATGGTCAGGCGCAGCGGCGAGGCGACTCGCGCGGAGATTCGTGCCGCCGCGGCCAGTCTGTTCCGGGAGCGTGGTTTCGCGCGGACCTCGGTTCGGGACATCGCCGCCCAGGCGGTGACGAACCCGGCACTGGTGATCCGGCACTTCGGCACCAAGGAGTTGCTCTTCCTGGACACCATGCAGTTCACCATCGACGACGAGCCGCTGCTCGACGTCCCGCTGGAGCGGTTCGGTGAGCGTTTTATCGAGGTGCTGCTCTCCGACGACGACATCCGCGGGGTCTATCTCGCGCTCGTCCGGGGCAGCAACGAGGCCCAGATCAAGATGCGTCTGCAGGCCATCCACGAGCGCAGCTTCGTCGAGCCGGTGCGGGCCCGGCTCTCCGGCCCGGACGCGGACGTCCGGGCGCGGATCGCCGCGTCTCTGGTCGGCGGGCTGCTCTACGCCCTGTGGGTGGTGGAGGACGAGGGCCTGGTGTCGGCCGACCGTGCGGACCTGATCGCCCACTACGGCGCGCTGCTCCAGCAGGCCCTCGCCGGCCCTACTGGACCGACCAGCCACCGTCCGACGGCAGCACCACCCCGTTGAGGTTCACGCCGTCGTCGCTCAGCAGGAAGGTGATCGACGCGGCCAGGTGCTCGGCCAGCGCCACACCGGGGATGAGCTGCAGGAACGGGCCGGTACGCTCGCGGCCGAACTCGGACTGGCTGGTCGGGGCCATCCCGGTGGCCACGCCGCCGGGCGCCACCGCGTTGGTCCGGACGCCCTGCCGGCCGTACATGAAGGCGACGTTCTTGGTGATGCCGATGACCGCGTGCTTGGACGCGGTGTAGGCGACCCCGGCCGCGTTGCCGCGCAGCCCGGCCTCCGACGCGATGTTGACGATCGCGCCGCGCCCGGCCGCCAGCATGGCCGGGACCACCGCGCGGGTCAGCCGGAAGAGCCCGTCGACGTTGACCGCGAACACCTTCTCCCAGACCGCGTCCGAGGTCTCGTGGATCGGGCTGAAGTCGTCGACCACCCCGGCCACGTTGGCCAGCCCGTCGATCCGGTCACCGGCGGTGGCCACCACCCGGGCCACGTCGTCGGCGCTGGTGATGTCGGCGGTCACCGCGACGAACGAGTCGCCCAGCTCGGCCGCGGTCTCCTTCAGCTTGGCGTCGGTGATGTCGACGCCGATCACCCGACCGCCCTCGCGGACGATGCGGGACGCGGTGGCCCGGCCGATCCCGGAGGCGGCGCCGGTGACGATCACCGTCCGCCCGGTGAACCGGCCGGCGACGATCTGCTCCTTCCAGCCGGACTCCTCGGCGGCGTCCGGCACGACCCCGCCGTTGACCCGCAGGACCAGCTCGTCGACCACGGCCTGCGGCATCTTGCCCTGGCTCAGCTCGACCATCTGCTGCAGGGGCAGGCTGCGGATCGGGGCCAGCATCGAGGGGTCCGCACCACCGGCGGCGAGCAGCTCGCCCAGGGCCGGGCCGCCCTCCGGGTGGTCCAGCCACTCGCCGATGGTGCTCGCGGCGGTCAGCGGCTTCGTCGTCATCTCGGGGTCCCTTCGACAGGAGGATGCGGGGCGGAAGTGAACTTAGTTTACTTCGGTCGCCGAGGTAACCCCGGGTTTTCGTACCACCCCGGTGGGGACCGCACCCGCAGGCCGATGGCCGGGCCGGAAGTCCGTTAGGGTCCTCCAATGGGATTGCTGGACAGGTTCGCCGGTTCACCCCGTCGCCGGTTCGCCCAGCTCGCACTCCGGGTGGCCCGGCGCACCCCGGGTGTCGAGCGTGCGGTCTACCAGGCGGACGACTTCGCCATCGCGATCCACCGGACCGGGGCCGACAGCCCCGCCCACCTCTACCTCGCCAACGTCTACCGCGAGACGGCCGGCGCCTCCCCGGCGGAACGCCGGGAACGGCTGGAGAAACTGCTGCGGCTGATGACGCCGATGCCCGAGGACAGCTGGGAGACGGTACGGCCGAAGCTGCGCCCGGTGCTACGCCCGGTGACGTTCGGGGTGGCCGGGCCGGCCGGGATGCGCCCGCCGCTGTCCCGTCCGGCGATGCCGTTCCTGCGCGAGCTGGTGGTCATCGACGCCCCGGACGCGATGGCGTACATCCTGCCGGACCGGGTCGAGGAGTGGGGCGTCGACGTCGCCGACGTGTTCACCGTGGCCCGGGAGAATCTGGTCGGGATCGCCCGGGACAGCCTGGACCGGGAGTGGCGCTCGGCGGTCAGCATGCTCGACGACGGCGACGGCTACTTCACGTCGCTGCTGCTGTCGCCCGGCTGGCTGGCCGAGGTGGGCGAGCGGATGGGCGGGCCGGTCGTCGCGTTCGCGCCGGACAACAACACTCTGCTGGTGGCGCCCCTGCCGGAGACCGGGATCGAGCAGCTGTACGCCGTCGTCGAGCACAGCTTCGGTGAGGCGGTCCGCTACCTCTCACCGGTCGGCTACGTCGCCGGGCCACAGGGGCGCAGCGTGCCGTACACGCCACCGCCGGGCCACCCGCACCACGCCGTCGCCCGCCGCGCCGACGCCGTCCTCGCCCTCACCGAGTACTCGAACCAGACCGATTGGCTGGCCGGTCAGTACGCGAAAGCCGGCGTCGACACGCACATCGGCCGGCTGATCGCGGTCGAGCCACCCGGCGGCGGCCCGGCCGAGACCATCGCCACCTGGCCGGCCGGCGTGAGCGCGCTCCTGCCCCGGGCCGACTCGATCGCCTTCGCCCACCCGGACGGCGGCGTCGACTTCCGCGTCCCGTGGCACATCGCCGAAGAGCACGCCGGCCTGACCCCGGAGCCGCTGCTCGCCCCGGCCCGCTACCGCGTCGACGACTGGCCCGACCCCGAGGTCCTCGCCGAGCTGCGCGAGCACCGAGCGGACTGACCGACATACATAGGTTGCCGATCCCGCCCGCCCGGGGGCAGGCTCGTCGGGAGAGACTGCATGCGGCGTACGGCGGTGAGTCCGGGAGGTCCGATGCCGGCTGTGGATGACGAAGAGGCCAACCTGCGGGTGGGTCCGCCGGCCGATCATGCGGCCGGGCTGGAGGCGGTCCGGCTGAGCCTGGCCAACGCGGTGAGCAAGATGGGCGTGAAGAAGACCGCCCGCAACCTGTCCGTGCTCAACCAGCACGACGGTGTCGACTGCATGAGCTGCGCCTGGCCCGACCCGGCCGGTCGGCGACACACCGCCGAGTTCTGCGAGAACGGGGCGAAGGCGGTCTCCTGGGAGGGCCAGCGCGACACCGTCGGCCCGCTGTTCTTCGCCGAGCACTCGATCGCCGACCTGGCCGGGCGCACCGATCACTGGCTGGAGAAACAGGGCCGGCTCATCCACCCGATGATCAGGCGGGACGGTGGCACCCACTACGAGCCGATCTCCTGGGCCGAGGCGTTCGAGGTCATCGGCTCCCATCTGAATGAGCTGGACAGTCCGGACGAAGCGGCCTTCTACACCTCGGGGCGGGCCAGTAACGAGGCCGCGTTCCTCTATCAGCTGCTCGCCCGCGCCTACGGCACCAACAACCTGCCGGACTGCTCGAACATGTGCCACGAGTCGACCGGCACCGCCCTGATGCGCACCATCGGCATCGGCAAGGGCTCGGTCACCCTCGACGACCTGCACCAGGCCGACCTGATCGTGGTCTCCGGGCAGAACCCGGGCACCAACCACCCGCGGATGCTCACCGCCCTGGAGATCGCCAAGCGGGACGGCGCGAAGATCCTGGCGATCAACCCGCTGCCGGAGGCCGGGCTGATCCGCTTCGACAACCCGCAGCGACCGCGTGGCCTGGCCGGCCGGGGCACCCCGCTGGCCGACCGGCTGCTGCGGATCCGCTCCAACGGCGACCTGGCCCTCTGGCAGGCGATCGGCCACCTGCTGCTGCGGCGCGGGGTGGCCGACAAGGAGTTCATCGACACGTCCACGGTCGGGTTCGACGAGTGGTCCGCGCACGTCGCCGAGATCGACCGGGCGCAGGTGCTCGCCGCCACCGGGCTGACCTGGGACGAGATCGAGGCCGCGGCCGACATGCTGGCCGGCGCCGAGCGGATCGTGCACTGCTGGGCGATGGGTATCACCCAGCACCGCAACGCCGTCGCCACGATCAAGGAATTCGTGAACGTCGCCCTGCTCCAGGGCATGATCGGCAAACCCGGCGCGGGGCTGTGCCCGGTCCGCGGGCACTCCAACGTGCAGGGCGACCGGAGCATGGGCATCTGGGAGAAGCCGTCGACGCTGTTCCTGGACCGGTTGCGCGACGAGTTCGGGTTCGAGCCGCCCCGCGCGCACGGGCACGACGCGGTCGACACGGTCCGGGCCTTCCGCGACGGTACGGCGAAGGTGTTCATCGCCCTCGGCGGCAACTTCGTCGGCGCGATGTCCGACACCGAGGTCACCGCCGCGTCGATGCGGAACGCCGCGCTGACCGTGCAGGTGTCCACCAAACTCAACCGCAGCCATGTGGAGGCCGGGCGTACCGCGTTGATCCTGCCCACCCTGGGCCGTACCGAGCAGGACCTGACCGGCGGCCGGGTGCAACGGATCACCGTGGAGGACTCGATGTCCGCGGTGCACGCCTCCCGCGGGCGTTCCGAACCGGTCGGGCCGCTGCTGCGCTCCGAGATCGACATCGTCTGCGGGATCGCGGCCGCCGCACTCGGTGACCGGTACGACATCCCGTGGGGCGGGTTCGCCGCCGACTACGAGGAGATCCGGGAACGGATCGGTCGGGTCGTGCCGGGCTGCGACGACTACGCCGCGAAGATCCGAGGCGGCGGGTTCACCATGCCGCACCCGCCGCGTGACTCGCGGACCTTCCCGACGATCGAGGGCAAGGCCGTCTTCACGGTCAGCCCGCTCGAGGTGATGACCGTCCCCGAGGGGCGGCTGGTGTTGCAGACGCTACGCAGCCACGACCAGTTCAACACGACGATCTACGGCCTCGACGACCGGTACCGGGGGATCACCTCGGGCCGCCGGGTGGTCTTCATCAGCGCCGCCGACCTGGCCGAACTGGGTTTCACCGACGGCGACCTGGTCGACCTGGTCTCCGAGTGGTCCGATGGCGTCGAGCGCCGGGCCGAACGTTTCCGGCTGGTCGAATACGACACCCCGAAGGGCTGCGTGGCCGCCTACTACCCGGAGACGAACCCGTTGGTGCCGCTCGATTCGCAGGCCGAGGAGAGCGGCACCCCCACCTCCAAGTGGGTGCAGGTCCGCCTGGAACGCCCCACCCGCGCTGCCGACGGCCCCGCGCCGCTCTGACCTCGCGCCACTCTGACGCGGCCCGCGCTCTGACCTCGCGCCGATCTGACGCGGCGCCGCTCTGACGCGGCGCCGCGGCTCGCTGTTGTTCCGGTCCGGTGGGAGCCCCACCGGACCGTCAAACGGTGGGGTCGGAGGCGGTGCTCTCGAAGACCGCGACCAGCGTCTCGACGCCACCGCCCCAGGCGGCCGCGGCCACCGCGGCGACCACCGTCGCGGCACGCAGCGCGTGGTACATCCCCCGGCCGGTGCCGGCGTCGGCCAGGTTGCGGGCCACCGCCCGGGGCAGGGTCCGCCGCAGGTAGTCCTTCTCCGCGCCGAGTTCCTGGTCCTTCGGCATCAGCCCGGCCATCTGCACCTTGCCCCGGCCCTCGGCATAGCAGCGCCGCATCAGGAACCCGAACGTCGACCGCTCGGCCGGCACCTCGTGGTCGATGGTGGCGTCCGGCACGTACATCCACCGGCCGCCCGCAGCCGAACTCATCCGCAGGCACAACTCGGTGTCCTCGGGCCGGTTCTGGTCGCCGAGCTTGCCGAAGCCGGTACGGAAACCACCGACCGCGAGAAACGCGTCCCGCCGCACGATCATGTTGGCCGACCACACGTTACGGATCTGGGCGGTCCGGGTCGGCATCCCGGTATAGGACACCCCGACCGCCCAGAGCAGCTCGTCGGGCATCCAGGTGGGCTTGGTCTTCGCCCAGGCCGGGATGATGCCGCCGCCGGTGCCGACCACCGACGGATCGGCGAACGGCGCCAGTTGCCCGGCCAGCCAGCTCGGACTGGCCACCGTGTCGTCGTCGAGGAACGCGATGAACGGCGACCGGGTGTGGAAGGCGCCCGTGTTGCGGTTGCCGGAGGCACCCCGGGCATACGCGTTCTCCAGGACGGTGACGCCCGGGAACTCGGCCCGCACCCTTGTGGCCATCGCCGGATTGTGGTCGACCACGACCACGATCTCGGCGGCCGGATGCGTCTGGGCGTGGGCGGAGGCGATCGTCCTGGTGAGCGACGCCCAGCGCTTCTCGCTGTGGGTCGGGATGACGATGCTGACGTCGTCGGTGCTGCGGCTGGGCTCCACGGGGTCGGCTCCTAGGTGCGGGGGGAGTGGCGAAGCCTGGCGGACTTTCCTGTGGTGAACCTGTGGATTCGGGCTCCTGTCGATGGCGAATCTGTGAGTCTGGTCGCTCCCGAATCGCCCGTTCCGCGACTCCGGTGAGTAACGACGGCATTCCTCCGAGTCCTGATTCCGGAGGGTGTCGGGATTCTCGCTGAGGGTGATCACTCCTCGAAAAAGTCAGAGCGTTGCCCCCCGTGTCACTCCCGTAGTGCATAGCGGTCGAGCAGCGGATCGTCGGGGGAGAGCTGCCGGAGGCCGGCGAGGATCGCTCGGACGTCGTCGGCGTCGTCCTCCACCTCGGCGATGGCCCGGGTGCCCGCCTGCGGTGGCTCGTAGTAGATCTGGCCGGAGAAGTCGATCTCGGGATGCCCGGCGAGCTCGCCGAGCCGGAGACCGGGCCGGAGCTCCGCGGCCAGCGGGAGCAGCCGGTCACTCTCGACCGAGATGGTGCGTTCCCGGCCGTCGGCCATGAACCTGATGTACCAGTTCTCGAAGGAGGTCTTCGCCGGGTACGGCTGACCGGTCCGCTGATGCAGAACCCGCAGCCCCGGGGCCCTCGCCGCGGTCCAGACCACCTGGCTGCCGTCGGTGCCGACCGCCGCCATCAGCTCCCGGGCCCGCTCCAGCGGATAACCGGCGACCGATGCCTGCCAGTGCTTGCCGCGGTCGTCGGACCAGATCCACGAGTAGTCGACGGTGTCCTCCCGGCGGAACTCGTACCGGACGGCTGGTCGGCCGTTGAGGACGTCGTCGACGCGGACCGGTGCCGGGACCGACTGGACGCCGTCCTCGTCGAACGAGATCCTGTCGACCGGCCCGTTGACCCAGACCCCACCTCGCATCACGCCCTGACCGTCGAGCTCTCCGGCGACCAGTGACGGAGTGATGCAGGCGGCCGGCCCGGTCGAATCGCGGGCGAAGACGTCGACCAACTGCCAGCCGGCCGGCACCACGGTCGGGAACAGCCGCACCTTCGACCGGTCGGGCCGGATCGGCTCGGCGTACCCCTCGTGGAGGCCGCTGCAGGTGAGCGTCCCGTCGGCGGCGACCGCCGCGGTGACCAGGCGGTCCTCGCCGCGTTCGTGCATGCCCGGCCCGACGACGGCGAGCCCCAGCGGCACGCTGACCGCGACCACGGTCAGCCCGGCCAGCAGGGCCAACCGCCGCCCGCGGCGGGGACCGGCGAAGAGTGTCCGGAGCAGCCCGGCCCGAGCATGTAGGGGTGCCGCGGTCATGCTGCGGCGGGTGTCGACGGCGGCCCGGATCGCGGCGAGCCGGTCACCGTCGCCTGGCTCGGCGCCTGACACCGGGTTTGCTGAGAGAAGGGTGGATGGCAGGCGGTCACGGTTCATCGCGGGCCTCCGGGTGCCGTGGCGGGAAAGGTCTCAGCGGATCGGGCCGCCGGAATCCGGCGACCGGAGTCGGCGCGGGTCTCGGCGAACGAGGAGTCGGCGAGGCGTTTCATGGCGGCCCTCAGGCGTTGCCGGGCCCGATGCAGTCGCACGGCCAACGTCGCCCGGGAACACCCGAGCGCCTCCGCCGCCTCGGTCCGGCTCAAACCGTCCCAGGCGAGGAGCATGAGCAACTCACGATCGTCGGGTGGAAGCTCGTCGAGAGCCGCCCCGGCCAGCCCGTCCGCCGTCTCGGGAACGCCTGCCCGCTGCTCCTCGGCGAGCCGATCGTGCAAGGCGTCCCGGCGCCGCTCGCTGCGACGCAGGTTGGCCGCGACCTTACGGGCCACCCCGAACAGCCATGGCCGGGCCGACTCCGGAATGTCACCGAGCCGCCGCCAGGCGATCACGAACGTCTCAGCGACGACCTCGTCGGCCTGCTCTCCGTCGACCCGCCGTCGCGCATATGCCAACACGTCGGCCGCATGCTCCCGCCACAGCCGGTCGAACCGTGCCTCATCGGCGGCATCGTCGCCCACCGCGCCTCCCCGTGAATCCGGAACACCCTCTCACCTCTGTCGGTGTCCGGCACCCGGCCCCTGATTACCGCCGCACAGAAGGAAATCGGGGGCGAGGCGAGCGGCGAGCCGCAGAAGGAGATCGACGAGCGCGATCGGCGGACGAAGGAAGGGGAGACCGAAAGCGCCCCGCCCGATCAGCGCTGCGAAGGGGTGCGCTCCATCAGGGTTATCCCGAGGAGCGGATGGCTCCACCGCTGCACCACCCGGTACGACCCGCCGATCAGTGCCCGCTTGGCATCCGACATGTCGGCCAGTGGGTCAGCCGGCGAATCCACCCGGATGATCCAGATTCGGGGCGGGGTGCCGAGGCAGGTGGCCTGCGGGCATTCGGTGGCGAGGAACCGCCCGTCGACCCGCTGCCCGGTGACGGCGAGGACGTCCACCGGCCGGGGATCGCGCAGGTAGCGAGCCCACATGTCCCGAGGTGCCCACCCGATGCTCGACGGCCCGTCGGGGAACACGGCGACGTCTCCGGCCCGGTACCGCTGTTGAACGATCTGCGCGATCCGAGCCGAGTCCTCGCCGTGACCGGCGGGTTCCCGGATGTCGACGTGGGTGGGCCACCCGAGCAGGGCGACGAGGCCGATGACGGCGCCGGTCCGCGAGCCGGCCCCGCGAGCGGCGAGGACGACGAGCGCGGGCAGGGCGACGAGCACGTACCGGGGCACCCAGATCTCCGCGACGGTCCCGGCCGCGAGCAGCAGCACCGGCGGCACGAACCCGGCCGCGGCGAGAGCCCACCCGATCCGATCACGGCGGAGCCCGACGATGGCGAGCGCGAGCACCACACCTCCGGTGATCGCCGAGACGAACAGTTGCGCGGGCAGCAGCCGCAGCGTCTGCACGGTGACCGGATTGATCCACGAGATCTGCGCGGTCTGCCCGGTGGCATAGAGCAGAAGGGCGGCCGCGGGAAGTCCTCCGGCCACGGCCGCGGGCAGCCAGAGACGCCAGGCGCGGACCCCGGCGAGACCGTGCCCGGCCACCATCAGCAGCGCACTGAGCGGGTGGAAGTACCCGGTCGTGACGACGGCGGCCGCATAGACCGCGGCCCGCCCGGCTCCCGGCCGGTCCAGCAGGCGGATCAGCGCGAGGAGGGCGAGCGAGGCGAAGAAGACGGCGATGGCGTACGGCCGGGCCTCCTGCCCGTACCGGGACACGACCGGCAGCACCGCCCAGAGCAGCCCGGCGAGCAGTCCGACCGTGTCGCCGGCGGCACGCCGCCCGATCTCGCTGACCACCACGGCGGTCAGGACGACCGCGATCAGTGAGGGGAGACGCAGAGCGAGCGTGCCGGTCCCGGCAAACCCCGCAAAGACCTTCAAAGCCGCATAGTACGGGGTGACGACCGCGTCGACCGACCCGCCGAGCCGCCACAGCTGCTCCCAGTCGAGCCGGACGACGCCCCAGGTGGCGAGTTCGTCGGCCCACAACGAGGCTCCGGTCGACCGCCATCCACCGAGAACCGCGGTGACGAGCGGCGGAAGCACCCAGACCAGGAGCCGGAGCCGGGACGGGACCGGCGGGGCGGGGGTCCGGGCCGGGCTGGGGGCGGTGACGACGCTGATGACGGACTCCCGGACACGGCTGCGAAGCGCCCAGCCTAGGACGCCCCGAGACGCGATCGTCGATGCGACGCGAAGGTTTCAGGCACTGTTCACCGGGGTGAGCCGGACGCGCCGGGCCAGCTCCACGATGGCCTCGTGACGCCCGGTGCCCAGACCGTGCCGGGTGACGTTGAGCGCACCGGCGGCGGCCCCGGTGCGGACCGCCTCCCGCAGGTCACCACCACCGGCCAGGACCGTGGCCACCCCGGCGGTCATCGAGTCACCGGCGCCACGATGGTCGACGACCTGCAGCGCCGGCAGTTCGACCAGCAGCGCCTCCCCGTCGAGCAGCGCGATCCCGGCCCGGTCGGCCCGGCTGATCAGCACCGACCCGGCGCCCTCCGCGCGCAGCTCGCGGGCGGCCGCGACCAGCGCCTTGTCACTGTCGTCGGCGGCCCGCCCGTCCTCGATCAGCTCCTCGTGGCTGACCTTGAGAAAGGCCACCCCGCCGTCGAGGACGGAGGTGAGATGGTCACCGGACAGATCGGCGATCACGGTACGGCCATGAGCCCCCAGATCGGCGGCGAGACGGCGGTACACCTCGGCCGGCACCACCTCGGGGGCGGCCGGCCCGCTGAGGATGCTGACGTCGGCCCGTAGCCCCTCGGCCAGGGTGGCGCTGTACAGCTCGTCCAGGTCGTGCCGCTCGAGCGGGTCACCGGCGAACTCGGCCACGGTGTCCCGCGTACCGTCGCGACGGTCGTGCACGTACCACCCGGTGCCGTTGTGGCGCTGCACCGTCCGTACCGTCAGATTCTCACTCTGGAGAACCGCGGTGGCGACCGCGCCGATCTCGCCGCCGACGGCGGCGCAGAGGGTGACCGACGCGCCCAGCCCGGCGCACATCCGGGCCTGCCAGACGCCCTGCCCGCCGGGGTGGACGTGCAGTTCCGGGCGGCTGCCGGGCTGCTGCTCGATGGTCACGGTGAGCTGGGGAACCGGTGCGAAGACCGTTACCGTCGGCATGTGTCCGCGTTTACCCAGCTCAGAGGCGTGTCAACCCTTGACTGCGCCGGCCGTGATACCGGCGACGAAGTGCCGCTGGAGGAACGCGTACGCCAGGATCATCGGCAGCGACGCCACCACGACGCCGGTGAACAGCAGCGGGTAGTCGGTGAGGTATTCGCCCTGGAAGTCGAGCAGCGCGAGGGGCAGGGTGCGCTTGGCCGGGTCGTCGATGAACAGCAGCGGATACAGCAGGTCGTTCCAGTGCATGACCAGCAGGAAGATCGCGGTGGCGGCCAGACTCGGGTAGGAGACCGGCACCGCGATGCGCCGGAAGGTGGCCCACGGCCCGGCGCCGTCGATCTCGGCCGCCTCGTAGAGTTCGGGCGGCAGCGTCCGCATGAACCCGGCCAGGATGAACACCGCCACCGGCAGCGTCACCACCACGTCGACCAGGATCAGCCCGGTCAGGCTGTTCCGCAGGCCGAGCCGCTCGAACTGGACGTACTGCGGGATCATGATCGCCTGTGCCGGGACCGCGAGGCCGAGCGCGAACACCCCGAAGAGCAGGGTGGACGGCCATTTCGGCAGCCGGGCCACGGCGAACGCGGTCAGACTGCCGAGCAGCAGCGTCGCCGGCACCGACACCGACACCACCAGGACGCTGTTGCCGAGCACCCGCAGCAGGTCCTGCTCGCCGAGCACGGTGGCGTAGTTGGCCGTCGTCGGGTCGGTGGGCAGCCCGAACGGCGCGGCGAACAGATCCCGGGTGGTCCGGAAGCTGCCGGCCACGATCACCAGGATCGGGACCGTGATCAGCAGCGTGTAGATCGCCAGGATCAGGCGCCGGCTCATGCGTGGGCCATCCTCGCGGCTCGGTTCTGCAGATAGGTGACCAGCGCGATCGCCGCCATGAACACGATCGACTCGGCGGCGGCGTAGCCGAGTTGCGAGTTCGCGAACGTGGTGTAGATGCGGGTGGCGAGCACGTCCAGGCCGGACCGTGGCGGGTTTCCGGCCAGGCCCAGGATCAGGTCGAACGCCTTGAACGACTGGAGTGTGGTGTAGGCGATCACCAGCGTCGTCGCGGGCGCCACCATCGGCCAGGTGACGTGCCGGAACTGCTGCCAGCGCCCGGCGCCGTCGGTGGTCGCCGCCTCGTACAACTCCGGGGGGATCTGATTTATCCCGGCGATGTAAATGATCATCATCTGTCCCGCGTGGAACCAGATCTGCGCGACCGCGACCCAGAAGATCGCGGTGCCCTCGTTGCCGAGGAACGCCGATTTCCACGAGCCCAGGCCGACCGTGTCGAGAACGGTGTTGATCAGCCCGAAATTCGGGTCGTAGACGAACTTCCAGATGAACGCCACCGACACCGACGAAAGCACGGTCGGCAGAAAGAACAGACCCCTC
This sequence comes from Actinoplanes sichuanensis, assembly GCF_033097365.1. Lineage (NCBI taxonomy): Bacteria > Bacillati > Actinomycetota > Actinomycetes > Micromonosporales > Micromonosporaceae > Actinoplanes > Actinoplanes sichuanensis. The sequence continues at coordinate 7,462,823 of NZ_AP028461.1, read as the reverse complement.
AAGAACCGAGAACCTTTTGTCGGTACGGCCAGGAGCACCGCCAGGAGCAGGGCCAGGGCGGTCTGCCCCAGTACCACCACGAGCAGGAACTTCAGATTGTTGGTGAGGGCGTTCCGGAACAGGTCGTCATTCGACACGACCGCCGTCAGATTGGACAGTCCCACGTCGTCGAACGTGGCGCTGTACCCGTCCCAGTCGGTCGTGGCGTACCGCAGGCCCTGCACGGCGGGAAGCAGGAAGAACCCGCCGTACAGGGCAAGCGCGGGAGCCGCGAAGAGAAAGAGTTTGAACTTCACTACTTCTTCTTCTGGTCGATGACCTTCTGCGCCTCTTCGGCGGCCTGTTCCGGGCTCTTGCCGCCGGCCACCTGAACCGTGGCGTTCTCCACGGCACTGCGCACGTCCAGATTGGTGAACTGGAAACGCGGGGCGAGGGCGGTCTTCCTGGTGAGCCAGGGCGCGAGCGCCTTGAGGTCGGCGTTGGTGTACTCGACACCCTTGACCGTGACGTGCTGGGCCGTGCCGTTGGCGTAGGCGCCGGCCACCACCGGGTCGGACAGGTATTCCAGCCAGGCCAGCGCCGCGCCCTGCTTGGTGGACTTGGCGTTCACGCCGAGGATGAAGGTGGCGTTGTGGACACCCTCGTACTTCGCCTTGTCGGCGGTCGTGGTGATCGGCGCGAGCAGGTCGATGCCGAAGGTGGCGCCGAGCTTGCGCACACCCGCGACCTGGAACGAGCCGGTGGCCAGCAGAGCCGCCTTACCCTGGGCGAACAGGGCGAGCGCGGCGTCGCTGCTGGTGCCCGTCGCACCTGTCTGGAAGTACGGGCGCAGTTCGGCGTACTGCTTGAGGACGGTGAGGAACCAGTCGTCGGTGACCTTGTGCTCACCCGTCTCGATCTTGCCGAGGGCGTCGTCGGTCGGCGCGTTGTTGACCACCAGCACGTTGAGCAGCTGTCCGGCGTTGGCCGCGTCGCCGCCGGGCCAGGCGATCGGTGCGACACCCTGGGACTTCAGCTTGTCGGCCAGGGCCAGGAAGCCCTGCCAGTCCTTCGGGGCCTCACCGAGCCCGGCCTTACCGATCAGGTCGGTGTTGGCCAGCGGGGTGTTGAAGACCAGCTGGTACGGCACACCGAGCTGCTTCCCGCCGTCGGAGCCCGCGGTGATCAGCGAGGACTCGTACTTCTGCAGGAGCGCCTGTCCGGTCAGGTCGGCGGAGACCCCGGCCTTCGCGATGTCCAGGAACTGCGCGCCACGGAACGCGGTGAACGCGTCGCCGACCGAGCCGCCGCGCAGCTTCTGGATGGCGGTGCTCTGGTAGTCGGCGGACGGCGAGATGTCCTGCCGTACCGAAATCTTGCCGTTGATCTTGGTGAAGTCGGCCCGGATCTTCTCGAAGACGTCCTTGTCCTCGGCCCGCCAGTGGGCGAAGGAGATGTCGCCCTCGCGTGGCCCGGCGAGCCCGTTACCGGTGGCGGCCTTGTCGGTGGTGTCGGAGCCGCCGGGGCCGGCGCAGGCCGCCAGCAGTGCGGCGGCGCCGGTACCGGCGGCGAGACGCAGCAGATCGCGCCGGCTGAACGTGGTCATTTATCGATTTCTCCTGTCGAGGAGCCGAGGAGGCCACGACGCCGGAGTTCGGGCAGCAGGCCCTCACCGGCGTGGTACGCCTCCTCGAGGTGCGGGTATCCGGAGAGGATGAATTCGTCGATGCCGAGGTCGTGGTACTCGGCGATCCGGTCGGCGACCTCGGTGTGGCTGCCGACCAGGGCGGTTCCGGCTCCGGGTCGGACGAGTCCGACGCCGGCCCAGAGATTGGGGTAGATCTCCAGTCCGTCGCGGGTGCCGCCGTGGAGAGCGAGCATCCGCTGTTGCCCGACCGAGTCGGCCTGGCGCAAGGACGCCTGCGCCGCCGCGATCTGATCGGGAGTGAGGGCGTCGAGCAGGGCGTCGGCCTCGGCCCAGGCCTGCTTCGCGGTGTCCCGGGTGATCACATGCAACCGGATCCCGAATCGTCCGGTATAGCCGAGGTCGCGCAGCGCGGTGATCTTCCCGGCCACCGCGGTGGGTGGCTCGCCCCAGGTCAGGTAGACCTCGGCGTGGTCGGTGGCGACCCGCAGCGCGGCCTCCGACGAGCCGCCGAAGTAGATCGGCGGGGCGTCGAACCGGCGCGGCGCGAGGGCTCCGGCGACGTGGAAGTGCTCGCCCTTGAAGTCGAACGGCCCGGTCCAGGCGCCGCGCAGCACGGTCAGGAATTCGCCGGTCCGGGCGTACCGCTCGTCCTTGGCCAGCCAGTCGCCGAAGCGCTGCTGCTCGGCGGCGTCGCTGCCGGTGACGATGTTGAGCATCAGCCGGCCGCGGGAGATCCGCTGGAAGGTGGCGGCCATCTGGGCGGCCAGGGTGGGGGAGAGCGAGCCGGGGCGGAACGCGACCAGGAACTTCAGGGTGCTGGTCTCGAGGGCGATGGCCGCGGTGGTCAGCCAGGCGTCCTCGCACCAGGTGCCGGTCGGGGTGAGCACCCCGGTGAATCCGGTGCGCTCGGCGGCACGGGCGACGTCGATCAGGTATTCGATGTCCGGCTCGCGCAGAGCCGCACCGTCGGTGTGCGTGCTGCGTCCGCCGCGATCGTCGACGCCCACGATGGACCGGCTGTCACCGGTCGTGGGCAGGAACCAATGCAGGACCACGGGCATAGCCGGGAATATATGTGCGGCATCTCCTATCGATCAAGGGGGTGAACTAGAATATGTGCACGTTCTCACACGGTGGCTGTTCAGCGGCGGCCACGGGGACCGTGAAGACGAAGATCGTTCCCCCGCCCGGATTGGGCAGCGCCTCGATGTGGCCGCCGTGCCGCTCCACGATCCGGCGGCAGATGGCCAGCCCGAGGCCGGTGCCGGGCATCGCCGTACCGTTGCTGGCCCGATGGAAGCTGTCGAAGACGGCGGCGTGCTCCCCGTCCGGGATGCCGATGCCCCGGTCCGCCACCTGCACCCGCACCGCGCCGGAGCCGTCCACCCGGGCCGTCACGTCGATCCGCGGCGACTGGCCCGGCGGGGTGTACTTGATCGCGTTGCCCAGCAGGTTGTCCAGCACCTGCCGTAGCAGCACCCGGTCACCACGCACCGGCGGCAGCGCCCCGACGAACACGTCCGGCCGGCAACCCACCGCGTCGGGCGCGTCGGTCCGGGCGGTCACCACATCGTCGACCAGCTCACGCAAGCCCACGTCCTCGACCCGCATCGTCGCGTCCCGGGCCGCCGTGTAGTCCAGCAACTCCATGATCAGCGTGTGCATCCGGTCCGCGCCGGCCATCACCCGCCCGGCGCAGCGCAGCGCGTCCTCCACCGCCGCCGGATCCGGACCGTTGTCGTGCGGCGCGTCCGTCTCGGCCGCGGCATCCGGACCCCGGTTGCGTGGTGCGTCCGTCCCCGCCGCCGGATCCGGACCGCGCAGCGCCTCGACGATCAGCTCGGCGTACCCGCGGACCGCGGCCAACGGCGCCTTCAGATCGTGCGCCACCACCCCGGCGAACCCGCGCAGCTCGTTCTCCACATGCTTGCGTTCGGTGATGTCGTGGAAGACGGCGACCGCCCCACGCTCCCCGCCCACGGTCGCGATCGGTCGGGCCGACACACTGATCACCCGCCCCTCCGGGTGCGCCGGATTGCGGACCAGCATCTCCACCTGCTCGCTGCTCACCCCGTTCAGCGCCCGGGTCAGCGGCATCTCCGCCACCGGGTACGAGGTGATCCCGTCCAGCCGGAACAGCCCGAACCGCTCCGCCCAGTCATCCGGCCCGGTCGCCATGTCGTGCCGCCCCAGGATCCGCCGGGCCGCCGGATTGTCCAGCAGGAACCGGCCGTCCGGCCCGACCACGCCCACCCCGTCGCTGATCCCGTCCATCACCGCCAGCAGCAGCTCCGCCTGGCGGCGTGACTCCTCCTCACCGGCCAGCAACTCCTCGGTGGCCAGCCGGACCCGTTCCTCGGCCCGTTCCCGCCCGGCGACCAGCACCCACACCAGCAACGTCAGCAGAACCGTCAGACACAGGCCACCCACGGTCACCGCGGCCGGCAGTGCGCTCGCCGCACCCGGCAGCCGACTCCTCACCGCGGCCAGATGCAGGGTCCAGGTGCCGTCGGCGACCGGGACGCTCACCGTACGGCTGAGATCGCGCTCCCCGACGACCGGCGCCCGCAGCTCCGCTACGGTGACCTCCCGCCGCTCCGCATCGTCCGCGCGCAGCGCCAGGTCCAGCAGGTTCTGCCCGGCCCGGGCCAGCGTGGCACCCATGAAGTCCTGTCCGCGAACCCCCAGCAGGATCCAGCCCAGGAACCGCCGCTGCTCACCCTGATAGACCGGCGCGCTCAACACGAACGAGTTCTGCCGCTGCTCCGGCGGTTTCGTCCGATCCACGATCAGCTGATAGGTATCGGACACGGCGACGGTGCCGCTGCGGCGTGAGGCGGCCATCGCGGCGGCCGGTGCCTCGGCCCGCATCAGGTCCAGACCGGGCGTCAGCACGCTGCCGTCGAGCGACGTCAGATAGATCGAGAAGGCATGATCACCGTGTCCGTACGCGTCGAGCTCCAGGTCCGGCGCCCCCCGCGCCCGCCACGTCTCCCGTACCTCGGCGATCTGGTCGTCGGCGGCCGGCACGACCAGCGCGATGGTGTTCGCGCCGGCCAGTTTCATCGACTTCAGCGGTTCGGTCAGGGCCGCGTACTCGGACCGGGTCAGCACCTCCTGCGCGCCCGCCGCAGCCGCCGTGGTGAGCAGAGTGTCGACGTAGCGCTGCGTCTCGGTGCGCACGGCCTCGGCCGCGGCGGCGGTGCGTCGGTCCATCTGGACCCCGCCGTTGGCGGCATCGTGCCGCGCCAGCACGGCGCCGATGCCCAACGTCACCCCGCACCCCACCGCCGCCACCAGCGCGCTGATGACCGCCCGCTTCCCTCTCACCCCTGCCTTATCGGGCACCTCGGCAGCCGGACTGAGACCTCTCTCACCCCGGCCGCCCCTGAGTCGGCCCTCACTGCCGCCGGGGCAGGAGCCAGTTCACCCGCCGGACCAGCTCACCGGGGTTGACCGGCTTCGGTAGGTACTCCTCGGCCCCCGAGACGTACGCCAGATCAATATCGGTCTCGGTAGCCATCCCGCTCAGCATGATCACCGGAATCTCGGCGGTGGCCGGATCAGCGTGCATCCGATAGCAGACACTGAGCCCGTCCAGCCCCGGCATGGCGATGTCCAGCACCACCAGATCCGGCCGGGTCTCCCCGATGAGCGTCAGAGCCGTGCACCCGTCCGCCGCGGTGACCGTCCGATACCCGGCCATCTGCAACTTGAACGTCACCAGATCCCGGACCCCCTCGTCGTCGTCGACCACGAGCACCATGGGCCCGGCGGCGGTACGCGGGAGAGTCGGCGCGATGTCCAGCAGAGCCGTCATGTTCGTCTCCGGTTCTCGAGGTCGGCGGTGATCCACCACCGAGGTGACCCGAGCAATCGGCCCCGACCCCGCATTTCCCAGACGAATCCGAGTTGCCGCCGGGTTTCCATTCGGTACGGCCACCGCGGGTTTCAGGTGCGGGCGGGGGTGGCCTCGGCCGGTTCCAGCACGGTCCGGGTGGGGATCCCGGCCTGGCGGGCGGTCACGGCGCGTTCGGGGCGGCTCCGGCCCAGGAACGTCACCGCCCAGCGGATCAGCGAGCTTGCCCGGTTGCGGCCGCGCGGCAGATAGGCCCAGTGCACGCCCAGCCAGAGAAGCCAGCCGGCGAGGCCGCTGAGGCGTACCCCGCGGAGGTCGGCGACCGCGGAGAAGCGGGACACCGTCGCGATGTTGCCCTTGTCGAAGTAGTGGAACGGTCTGCCCGTCGGCTTGCCGGCGAGGCGGCGCCGGATGGTCCGTCCGGCGTGACCGCCGCCCTGGATGGAGACCTGTGCCACGCCGGGCAGGCCGTCGAGGCTCATCAGGTCGCCGACCACGAAGATCTCCGGGTGCCCGGGGACGGTCAGGTCCGGTTCGACCAGGATCCGGCCGGAGCGGTCGGTGGGTGCGCCGGTGGCCGCCGCGATGCGGGCGGCGAGCGGCGCGGCGGCGACACCGGCGCTCCACACCCGGGTCATCGCCTCGATGAAGGTCCCGGCTCCGGCGGCGGTGACCTGGACGCCCGCCGCGGAGACGTCGGTGACCAGGGTGTTCACGTGGATCTCGACGCCCAGCTCACGGAGCCGGCGGGCGGCGGCCGCCGACGAACCGGGACTGAAGGTGGGCAGGATCCGGGGCGCGGCGTCGATCAGGACGATGCGGGCGGTCGCCGGGTCGATGCGCCGGTACTCGCCGGGCAGGGTGCGGTGGGCGATCTCGGCGATCTGCCCGGCCAGTTCGACACCGGTCGGCCCGGCGCCGACGATCGCGAAGGTCATCCAGCGGGCCTGTTCGGCCGGGTCGGTGGCGAGTTCGGCCATCTCGAAGGCGGTCAGGATGCGGGACCGCAACTCGACCGCGTCGTCGATGCTCTTCAGGCTGATGGTGTGCGCGGCGAACCGGTCGTTGCCGAAGTACGACTGGGCGGTCCCGGCCGCCACGATCAGCGTGTCGTAGGGCACCTGGTACGGCAGCCCGCCCGGCGCGGTGGCGGTGACGGTACGCCCGTCGGTGTCCACATCGGTCACCCAGCCGAGCAGCACCTCGGTGTTGGGCTGCCCCCGGAAGAGCTCACGCACCGGGGTGGCCACCTCGCCGGGGGACAGGACGCCGGTGGCGACCTGGTAGATGAGGGGTTCGAACACGTGGTGGTTGGTTCCGTTGATGACGGTGACGTCGGCCGGTGCGTTCCGGAGGGCCCGCGCGGCGTACTTGCCGCCGAAGCCCGCTCCGATCACGACGACCCGGTGCCGTGCCTGTCCGATCATGTCGATCACGCTCCTCGCATCCAGTAGAACCCATCGGAGGGGGTCATAAGTCCTGGTGGGAGCGTGGGCATCAACACTGTCACAAAAGGCCGGGGACGATCGTCCCCGGCCTTTCGAAGCGGTCTAGAGGGTCACTGGACGACGAACAGCAGGCGGTTCGGCGAGCCGGATCCGGCGTTCGTCACCACACCCGTGGTGGCGTTGGCGGTCAGGGCCGAGGAGACCTGGGCCGGGGTGTAGCTCGGGTTGCGGGACAGGACCAGGGCGGCCGCGCCGGCCACGTGCGGCGACGCCATCGAGGTGCCGCTGATCGTGTTGGTGGCGGTGCTGCTGGTGTACCAGGCCGACGTGATCGACGAGCCGGGCGCGAAGATGTCCAGCGTGCTGCCGTAGTTGGAGAAGCTGGACCGCGCGTCGGTGCTGGTGGTGGAGCCGACCGTGATGGCGGTGGCGACCCGGGCGGGGGAGTAGTTGGCGGCGTTGGCGTTGGAGTTGCCGGCCGCGACGGCGTACGTGACACCCGACGCGATCGAGTTGCGGACCGCGGTGTCGATGGAGGTGCTGGCACCGCCGCCGAGGCTCATGTTGGCGACCGCCGGCTTGACCGCGTTGTTGGTGACCCAGTTGACACCCGCGATGACGCCGGCGGTGGTGCCGGAGCCGGAGCAGTTGAGCACCCGTACGCCGACGAGTTTGACCGCCTTGGCCACACCGTAGGTGGAGCCGCCGACCGTGCCGGCCACGTGCGTGCCGTGCCCGTTGCAGTCGACCGCGCCGCTGCCGACGGCGTCGTAGCCGGCCGTGGCCCGCCCGCCGAACTGGCTGTGGCTGTAGAGGATGCCGGTGTCGATGATGTAGGCGGTGACGTTGGAGGCGGTGACCGGGTAGGTGTAGGTGGTGCTGAGCGGTAGCGCCCGCTGGTCGATGCGGTCGATGCCCCAGGTCGCGTTGGACTGGGTGGCGGCCAGCGTGATCACCTGGTTCTGCTCGACGTACTCCACCCGGCTGTTGGCGGCGAGCCGTTTGGCCTGTGCCTCGGTGAGGGTGGCCTCGTACCCGTTGAGCGCCTTGCCGAAGCTGCGCTTGACCGCGCCGCCGTACGACTTGGTGAGCCCGGCCTCCTGGGCGCCGGACTTCAGCACCACGATGTAGCTCCCGGGAACCGCGTCCGCGGTGCCGGCGAGCCGGATCTGGCCGGTGGCGGGTGCGGCCGCGGCGGGGGTTCCCGTCGCGACGACCGCGGTCGCCAGCGCGAACAGACCGGCGGCCAGGATGCGGCCGCTGCTGTGTCGAATCGCCATGATCTTCCTCTCTCGCGCCTGTCGGCGGAGCACGGGGATAGATGCCCATCGCTCGACAGCTCCGAGCTGAGAGTATTCGTGACGGCTGTTAACAACTAGATATCGAAATGTATATATCTCCGGCTAAGCGATGTCCCGGATGTGCCGACAAGAGGGTGAAAGGGTCACATCCCGATACGAGGCGAACCGATGAGACTTCCGATGGCCGTACCGCCCGTTGTCGGCTACGCGGCGCTTCATCTGATCGCCGTGCTGGCCGGTGCCGGAACGACACTCGGCGATCCCGGCGAGCCGATGATCTGGCCGGCCTGCGGCGTCGCGGCGATGTGGCTGGTGATGAGCGGGGAGTCCCGGTGGCGGTGGGCCGCGACCGGCGCCGTCGGGCTGTTCACCACGGCCGGGCTCGCCGTCACCGGCACCGGTCTCGGCCTCGCCCTGCTGGAGGGCGTGGTGGCGATGCTGGGCGCGGTGGTCTTCGCGATCGCGGTGGCCCGCCGGCTGCCCGGCCTGCAGCCCTCCGCGACCGGTGGCCGGCCGCTGTCCAGCCTCTCCGATCTGTGGGGCCTGCTGCTCTGCGCCGGCCTCGCCTCGCTGGTCGGGAACCTGCTGCGGGTCGCCGGGGATCTGGTGCTCGACGGCGAACGGATGTTCTCGGTCACCGGCACCGCCGCCCTGTTTCTGCGGGACGTGGTCGCCGTACTCGTGTTCGGCTCGGCCACCCGGTTGCTCGGCGGCATCCTCGACGGCGACCGGAACCGGCTGTTGGAGGGGGCGGCCGTCTTCGCCGTCTCGGCCGCCGCCTACTGGGCGGTGTTCAGCAGTCAGGAGGACCTGCCGATCGGGTTCGTCCTGATTCCGCTGACCGTCTGGGCGGCCATTCGGCTGCCAACCCCGATGGTGGTGCTGCACGCGGTCGTGTTCGACTGCGCGGCCCTGCTCTGGACGGTGAGCGGCCACGGCCCGTACGCCGTGGTCGCCGATGTCGAACTGCGGGCCATGCTGATCCAGCTCTACGCCGGGATCCTGGCCTGCGTCGGTCTCTCCCTCGCGTTCAGCCACGACGAACGCGACCACCTGATCGAGCGTCTCCGGGTCTCCGAGCAGGAGGCCATCGACAAGGCGACGATGATGACCACGGTGGTCAACTCGATGACCGAGGGTCTCGCCATCCTCGATCACACCGGCCGTCTGGTGCTGCGCAACCCGGCCGCCGGTCGTCTGCTCGGCTCGGCGTCGGCGGTCACCGGTGAGGTGGCGCTCGGCAGCGATCACGGGTTCTTCCAGCCGGACGGTTCCCCGCTGGCCGACACCGAACTACCGCACGTACGGGTGCTGGCCGGTCAGGACGTCGAGCCGATGGACGTGCTGGTCCGCAACTCGGCGGTGCCGGAGGGGCGGGTGGTCCGGTTCAACGCGGCCCGCCTCGCGCTCGGCACCGGCCCGTACCACGTGGTGGTGGTCTTCCATGACGTGACCGCCGACCGGCGGCACCGCGACGAGCTGATGTCGTTCGCCGGGCGGGTCGCCCACGACCTGCTGAACCCGCTCACCACCATCGAGGGCTGGGCCGAGGTGCTGGAACAGGAGCTGGCCGGGTACCGGCCGGCCGAGCGGGTGGAGCGGATCCAGCGGGCCGCCGCCCGGATGCGCACGTTCCTCAACGGGCTGCTCGCCTACACCGCGGCCCGCGACGGCAAGCTGATGCCGACCACGATCAACATGGCCCTGCTGGTCGGCGACATCATCAACAGCCGCCTCGACCAGGCCGAGAGCGTGGGCGCGGCGCCGCCGTACTTCGAGGTGGGCCGGCTCGACCCGGTCGAGGCCGACCCGGTGCTGCTGCGGCAGCTGCTGGAGAACCTGATCGACAACTCGCTGCGGACGATGGCCCCGGGCGTCGCGCCCTACCTGGCGATCTCCTGCCAGCCGGCGCCGAACGGGCTGCTGCGCATCGACATCCTGGACAACAGCCTCGGCATCCCGCCGGGCACCCGGCACGAGGTGTTCACGAACTTCCACCGGGAGAAGGGCTCGACCAACAGCAACGGCCTGGAGCTGGCCGTCTGCAAGCGGATCGTGGAACGGCACGGCGGCACGATCGAGGCGACCGCCAATCCGTACGGCCAGGGCACCCGGATGTCGTTCACGCTGCCGATGGGCCGTTCCGCCTACGCCCGGGCGCTCGCCCCGACCCGCTAGACCGGTGGGACCGCGCCGAGCATGTCCAGCACGCCGCCGAACAGCGCCGCGGTGCCCGCCTGATCGAGGTGGTGCGCCTGCCAGCCGCGATCCCGCAGACCCTGCAGGACACCGATCACCGTGGTCCGCGCGGTCCGCAGGGTGGCCGGCGAGAGCAGCACCGCCGAGGTGCCGTCGGAGTGCGCGGCCCGTGCGGCCGAACCGAGGGCCACCAGGGCCGCCGCCGCGCCGTTGAGGATCTGCGCGACGTGCAGCCGGTCCCGGTCCAGGTTGAATGCGGCCACGTGCACGGCCAGCCCGAGCGCGGTCATCAGCCGGCCGGTCTCGTCGCCGCTGAGCACCGCGGGCATGGTCGCCGAGTCGTCCTCGACCGCCGTCACCCCGGAGCAGAACCCGTTGATCAGCTCCTCGGCGACATCGATCGGCACCAACTCACTGTCCCCGGCCCGGCGGCGCAGGGCGGCCTCGATCGCGTCCCGCACGATGTACTCGGGCACCACCCGCTGCCGGTCGGTCAGCCGCCGGACGATCGCGGCCACGATGTCGTCGACACGCATCGCGCCGGGCTGCTCCATCCCCCCACCCTAGGGTCTACGCGGCGGCGGGCAGAGCGACCCGGGCCGTCGTTCCGGCGTCGCCGCTGTCCACGGTCACCGTTCCGTGGTGCGCCTCGATGATGTTGCGGGCGATCGTCAGGCCCAGACCGACACCGGGAACGGCCTGGTCCCGGGCGTACCGCCCGCGATAAAAACGATCGAAGACGTATGGCAGCTCCTCGGCCGGGATGCCGATGCCGTTGTCGCTGATCTCCACGAACGGGCGCGGCACGGCGCCGGTGACGATCGTGATCGGACGGTCGGCCGGGGTGAAGAGCAGCGCGTTGCGCATCAACTGCGACAGGGCGTGCGCCAGGCGGGAGAGGTCGGCGCGGACCGGCACTTCGGCGTCGCATCGCAGTCGTACGGTCTCCGCGCGCAACGCGATGAGCGGACGATTGCCGGTGACCGCCGCCGCGACCACGGTGTCCAAGCCGACCGGCGCGACCGGGGCGGGCAGCGGAGCCTCGGCCGGCCGGGTACCGGCGAGCAGGTGGTCGACCATCGACACGAGACGTTCGCCGTTGCGGTGGATCGGCTCGATCAGCCGCCGGTAGGGCGCCAGGTCGTCCTGGTCGCCGAGGATCTCCAGATAGCCCTGGATGGACGCGACCGGCGTACGCAACTCGTGGGTGATCGTGGCGACCAGGTCGTCCTCGCGTTTCGAGGTCCGGGCCAGCTCGTCGCCGAGGTCGGCCATCCGCAGACGGTTGCGGATCGCGGTCAGGTGCACCGCCGCCTGCCCGGCGAAGGTGACCAGGTTGCGGACCTGTTTGTCGTCGACCTCGCGGGGCCGGTCGTCGATCACGCACATCGCGCCGAGGGTGTGCCCGTCCTCGTCGACGATCGGTGCGCCGGCGTAGAACCTGATGTTCGGGTTGCCGACCACGTTCGGCAGACCGGCGAAGCGGCTGTCGCGAGTGGCGTCCGGGACGATCAGCGGCCGACCGGCCGGGACGACGTGCTTGCAGAACGACACGTCCAGGGGGGTCTGCTCGTCGGCGAGTCCGTGACTGCCGGCGAACCACTGCCGGTCCCGGTCGACCAGGGAGACCGCCGCCATGGGAGTGTCGAACATCGACGCGGCCAACCGGGTCAGATCGTCGAGAGCGGCCGGCCGGGGCCGGTCGAGCACCTCGTACGACCGCACGGCGGACAGCCGGGCCCGCTCGTCCTCGTCCCGGGGATTGTGCTCCACGACTACCTTTCGGCGGAGGGTCATCGGAGCTGAGTGGAATCCGCGACGGGTTGGCGGTCCACCCCGGCGGCCGGTACCGAGAACTCGAACCGCGATCCACCGCCCGGATTGTCGGTCGCGGAGATCGTCCCGCCGTGCCGTTCCACGATCCGTTTGCAGATGCCCAGCCCGAGACCGGTCCCGGCGTAGCCGAGCGTGGAATGTGCCCGGTGGAAGTTGCCGAAGATCTCGTCGTGCTGCCCGGCCGGGATGCCGATGCCGTTGTCCGCGACGCACACCAGCACCATGTCGCCGGTCCGGGTGGCGGTCACGGTCAGTGCCGGTGTCACGCCCCGCGCGGTGTACTTGACGGCGTTGCCGATCAGGTTGTCCAGCAATTGCCGCAGCAGCACCGGGTCGGCCTGCACCGGCGGCAGGTCGGCCACCGTGAACCGGGGCGCCGGCAGGCCCGCCGCGATGGCCGCGTCGAGTCGGGCCACGGTCACCTCGGAGACCATCTGGCCCAGGTCGACGGACACCGACGCGACGGTCGCGTCCCGGGCCGTGGTGTAGGCGAGCAGCCCACCGATCAGCGACCGCATCCGCCCGGCGGCCCGGTCCACCCGTCCCAGGGCGTCCAGCGCCAGCCCCGCCTCCGGGGTCCGGGGCAGCCGCTCGACCGCCTCGGCGGCCGTCTCGGTCCAGCCCTCGACCGCGGTCACCGGGTTGAGCAGGTCGTGCGCCACCACCCCGGCGAACCCGGCGAGCTCGTCTCGATGCCGGCGCTCGGAGGTGACGTCGTGGAACAGGAACACCACCCGACGTGTGCCGTCCGGGTCGCGTACCGCCGCGGTCCGGACGCAGACGATCTGTCCGGCCGACGCGCCCGGCCGGCGGACCAGCACGTCGGTCTCCGGGACCTCCTCGCCGGCCAACGCCCGGGTGAAGATCTCCTCGAAGTCGCCCGTCGGACCGTCGGCGAGCAGCCCGTCGGCGGCCGGGTTGCGGAGCACCACCCGCCGGTCCGAGCCGATCACGGCCAGCCCGTCGGTGGTCGAGTCGATGATCGCCCGCAGCAGCTCGGCCCGCTGCGACGCCTGCTCCCGCTCGGCGGCCAGCTCCGCCTTCTCGGCGGCCAGGTCGGTCATCAGGACGTGGCGCTCGTCGCGGCCGAGAGCCAGGGCCAGCCCGATCACCGCCACCATCGCGACGTAGAGCTGGGCGACACAGGCCCGGGCGGCCGGTTCGGGGATCGTCGCGAACGGCCCGTACCCGTTCAGCGTGAAGAGCACCGCCATGGTGCCGGCGGCCAGGTCGTGCAGCACCACCAGCGGGGTGGGGAACCGGGTGCCGGCCCACACCGTCACGGCGATCAGCGCGAACGCGATCGGCAGGCCCCGGCCCAGGGCGAACCCGGCCAGGTAACCGGCAGACGAGCAGAGCACCAGGGCGGCGTACTCGACCAGGCGCACCCGCGGAGTGGCCCGCCACCAGCCGAGCGGGGTGCCGTACCGCTCCCGGAACCGGGTGACCGCCTGCGCGGCGCACAGCCCGACCGCACCGATCAGCAGGATGGCCGCGGTGTTGCGGGACAGCCAGACGAGCGTGGCCGCCCACGAGTGCCGTCCGGTGAGCAGCCACATCCCGGTCGGCCCGGCCGCGGCGCCGGCCACCGTCGAGGCGGCCGCGGCGGCCAGCAGCGCCCACAGGTCGCGGGGGCTGTGCAGGCCGGAGTCGGGTCTCAGCTCCGGCCGCCAGCGGGCCAGCAGATGCAGGAAGACCGCCACCTGGACCAGGTTGGCGCTGACGAAGACCATCGCCATCATCGGTGTCGCGCCGGTCGCCGTGTTCACCACCAGGGTGATCACGGCGAGCGCGGCGACGTCGGCCCAGCGGGCGGGCGCCTCCCGCTGAGCGCAGAACCAGACGACCGCGACCCCGGCGGCCGGCCATACCATGCTGAGGTTGGTCTCGTCCATCACGGTGAGACGGCCGGCCCAGACCGCGATCAGGTAGGCGACCGCGAACATGCCGGTCCGAGCCAGCGATCCGCGGTACGTCATGGCGCACTTCCCAGGAGACCCGTCGGGCCCCCTATCGGCGGGAAGTGTGGGGAACTGAGCGTCAGCCCACCGCGGCGCGGCGTGCGGTGTAGTCGTTGCCGGAGCGCTGGCTCGGGTACTGGATCAGGCTGTCCGGCTGGTCGTCGTAGGCCGCGTCGGCCCAGCGTGCCCGCGGGGTGCTCTCCAGCGGGTCGGTGTCGTAGACCGACCGGGTGTGGAACCGCTGCGCGTAGTCGAGCATGCCGTCGACCAGCCGGTCCACGTCACCGGCCGGCCGTACCACGAGACGCATGAACTGGCTGGTCATGCCGAGCTTGTTGCCGCACTCACGGGTCATGATGCCGTGGTTGGCGACCAGATAGTCGCGCAGCGCCACACCGGACCACTCGTTCGGCAGCTTGACCAGGAAGAAGTTGCCCTGTGACGGGAAGACCGTCAGGCCCTGGATGCGCTGCAGCTCCCGGCCCATCGACCGGCGGTCCCGGCTGAGCAGGCGCAGGCTCTCCTCGTACTCCATCTCGTGGTCGGAGATCATGTGGACGACCTTCTCGGCGAGCGAGTTCAGGTTCCACTTGGGCAGCATCTTCGCGATCTTCCCGGCGATCGCCGGGTTGGCCAGCATGTAGCCGAACCGGATGCCGTGCAGGCCGAAGTTCTTGCCGAGGCTCTTGAGCACCACCGCGTTCGGGCGGATCACCGCGTCCGGGCCGACCGAGGGGTAGCGCTCGGCGTCGGAGAAGTCGATGAACGATTCGTCGACGACGACCAGGTCCAGGTCGCTGAGCGCGTCCATGAACCGGATCACGTCACGCCGCGGGATGTAGTGGCCGTCCGGGTTGTTCACGTTGCAGACCACCGCGACCCGGGACTTGCGCTCCCGGATGAACTGGACGTACTCCTCCAGGTCGAGGCGGAACCCGTCGCGCTCCTGGAGGGGGAACATGTCGACCCGCTTGCCGGTCTCCATCGGCTGGTCGGTCCACCGGCCGAAGGTCGGGATCGGGATCGCCACGCTCTCCTTGATCAGCAGGTGGTCGATCCAGGTGATCAGCTCGGTCGAGCCGTTCGCCATCGCCACCGTCTGCGGGTGCAGGCCGAGCACGCCGGCCAGCTTCTTGGTGATCGTCGACGAGTCGCTCGGGTAGTACTTGAGGATGCTCTTCAGGTCCCGGGTCAGCTCGTCGAACATCTCCGGGGTGGGGAAGTACGGGTTGCACGGGATGCAGAAGTCGACGATCTCGACGCCCTCTCCCGCGGCTCGTGACACGTCGAAGAACGATGCGCTGTGTGAGCCCTTGTGCAGGATCGACGTATCGATACCGGTCCGCGCCACGGTAGTCCTCCCGAACCCCTCGGTGATGGTGCCGCCCTCCGATACGGGCACGGGGGTTGAATCGTTCGATACTTAATTCTCAGGAAAGAAACAGCCTCCGCCACGATTGATCAACTAAGTCGTTCTCTTCTCTGGTGGCTGTGACGGAGGGAGAAGGATGCGCGGATTGATCAGGCTCTGGCTGGCGAGCGTCGTGGTGATGGGCGCGGTGATGACGGCGAGCCCGGCGCACGCCGCGCCCCGGCCGACCTTCATCGACCAGGCCCTAGCATGAGGTGACGTTACGGAGGGGGTCCGCATGACCGGGTGGCCGACGGCACCGGCGATCTACGAGATCGGCACGTGGCCGTGGCTGGCCGGGCTCAGCCGGCGCTACGGCCGTGCGGTGACCCTGGCGACGGTGCCGGGCGAGGTGTGGGACGAGGTCGCCGCGCCCGGCGTCGACGCGGTCTGGCTGATGGGCGTCTGGGAGCGCAGCCCGGCCGGTCTCGCGGTGGCCCGGACGAACGAGTCGTTGCAGCGCGCCTTCCGGGCCGCGCTGCCCGACCTGGCCGACGACGACGTGGTCGGCTCGCCGTACTGCGTGCGCGGCTACCGGGTCGACGACCGGCTGGGCGGTCCGGCCGGGCTGGCCACAGCCCGGGCCGAACTGAATCGGCGCGGCCTGAAACTGATCCTCGACTACGTGCCCAACCACGTCGCCCCGGATCATCCGGCGACCGTCGATCACCCGAACTGGTTCATCCAGGGCGGCCCGGCCGACCTGGCCGCCGACCCCGGTGCCTGGTTCGAGGCGGCCGGTCGGGTGCTGGCGTTCGGCCGTGACCCGTTCTTTCCGCCGTGGCCCGACGTCGCCCAGCTCAACGCGTTCGACGAGGGGCTGCGCGAGGCGACCGTCGCCACCCTGACCTGGATCGGCGAGCAGTGCGACGGTGTCCGCTGCGACATGGCGATGCTGGTCGTCAACGACATCTTCGCCGGCACCTGGGGGGCGTATGCGGGGGCGGTCCCGGCCGCCGAGTTCTGGCCGCCGATCATCGAGCGGGTCAAGGCCGCCCACCCGGGGCTGGTGCTGATCGCCGAGGCGTACTGGGACACCGAGTGGACGCTCCAGCGGCAGGGTTTCGACTTCTGCTACGACAAGCGCCTCTACGACCGGCTCATCCACGAGGACGCCGAGTCGCTGCGCAAGCACCTGGTCGCCGACCGGGGCTACCAGGACGGGCTGCTGCGGTTCACCGAGAACCACGACGAGCCGCGGGCCGCCGCGAGCATGCCGGCCGGTCGTCGCCGGGCCGCCGCGGTGGCCATCGCCACGCTGCCCGGCGCCACCCTCTGGCACGACGGCCAGTTCGAGGGCCGGCGTACGCATCTGTCGGTCTTCCTCGGCCGGTACCCGGACGAGCCGGCCGACCCGGAGCTGCGTTCCTTCCACCGGCGGCTGCTGTCGATCGCCCCGGGCGTGCGCCGCGGCGAGTGGCGGCTGCTCGACACCCGTGGCTGGCCGGACAACCCGTCGCACCGGGACGTGGTCGCCTGGTCCTGGCACGAGGGGACGGCCCGGCGGCTGGTCGTGGTCAACTTCGGCGACCAGTCGGCCCAGGCGCGGGTCACGCTGCCGTGGCCGGGCCTGTCCGGCCGGTCGTGGGAGCTGACCGACCTGCTGGACGGCCGGGTCTTCGACCGGGACGGCGATGAGCTGTCCGGCGAGGGCCTCTTCGTGGATCTGCCGCCGTGGGGCACCCACGTCCTGACCGTGGAGCCGGCCTGACCGATCTGGACCGGATCAGACCAGAGAGCCGGCCCGCAGCCGCAGGCGCGGCGGGGTCGCCGGCAGGGCCGCGGCGGCGTCGGCGGCGACCGTCACCACCAGGCAGCCGGGCCGCCGGGCGACCTCGGCGGTGACCCCGAGCAGTCGGGCTGCCCGGACCAGGACCGCGGCGATCTCCTGATCCCGCAAGGTCACCCAGAGCAGATGGCCGCGCCGCCGCTGGCCGGCGGCGAGCAGAGCGGCCCGCCAGGCGGCCTGCGCGAGGGTGAGCCGCTGCACGTGCCGCGGCGAGGAGGCGCCGAGCTGTTCGGTGCCGAGGAGGGCTTGCCGACCCTGGCGCCAGGCCGCCGCCAGCATCCGGCTCGTCGCCAGACGCTGCGATTCCGCTACGACCACGCGCTGCACCTCGTATCGCCGCCGCCCGCCCCCCGTTCGGATCTCCCGCGCCGCCTCACAACCGAGGCCGTCGAGCAGGTAGACCAGGCGGTCCGCAGCGTCTTCCCGATCGAACTCGGCCAGCGCCTCACCGGCCCGCGGAACCGGGGCGGGCAGGGGCTGTCGCTGGGTACGGGAGTTGTCCACGCACTCGACCAGGCAGGCCGACTCGAACGCGCCGGGCAGCGCGTCGGCCAGCACGACCGGACGAATCGAAGTCGGGTCCATCGGCATCTCCCTCCGTGGCTGAGGACACCGTCGCCGATAAGGCCGTTCGGCCGGTACACCCGCGGCGCAGACTTGAGGGAAACTTGCGCGGACCGGGCCGTCCCGCGTGGGGAAACAAAGGTGACCCTTCGAACCAGCCGTCGCATGGCGCTTGCCGGGCTGGTCACGCTACTCGTCGTCACAGGCTGTGGCCGTGACGCTGCGGAGGATCGCCAGGTACGGATCGCCACCGGCAGCCCGACCGCGGTCTACTACGCGATCGGCACCGCGTTCAGCGGCATCGTCGACCGGGAGCTGCCGGGCACCGACGCCAGCGTGCTGGCCACCGCCGCGTCCAAGGCGAACATGGACCTGGTCGCCGGCGGGCAGGCCGAGGTCGGGTTCGCCCAGTCCGATGTGCTGGTCACCGGCGGCGCCCCGGCCCCCGGGCTGGTCGCGCTGGCCCGGGTCTACGACGACCTGCTGCACCTGGTGGTCCGCGCGGACAGCCCGGTCAAGGGCCTGGCCGGGTTGCGGGGTAAACGGGTCTCGGTCGGCGCCACCGGCTCCGGCACCACGGTGACCGTCGGCCGGCTGCTCTCGGTGGCCGGTATGTCGGGTACCGTGCAGCGCCGTGACCTGGGCCTCGACGACTCGATCCGGGCGCTGGAGCGCGGTGAGATCGACGCGTTCTTCTTCTCCGGCGGGCTGCCGGTCACCGGGATCAAACGGCTCGGCTCCCAGGTCGGCATCCGGATCGTCGACCTGTCCGAATGGGCCGGTGAGCTGCGCAAGGCCTACAGCGACGTGTACGTGGTCCGGGACGTGCCGACCTCCGCCTACTCGCTGCCGCCGGTGGCCACGATCGCGGTCCCGAACCTGCTCGTCGTCTCCGAGAAGATGCCCGAGGACCTGGCGTACGACCTGACCCGTCTGCTGATGGAGCGGCGCGGGGAGCTGGCCGCCGCCCACCCGGCCGCCGAGCGCCTGGAGCTGCGGGCCGCGATCTCCACCCTGCCGGTACCGCTGCATCCGGGGGCGGCCCGCTACTACCGCAGCGTCAAGCCCTGAACCGGATCGTCGCGGCCAGGCCGCCCTCCTCGGCGGGGGCCAGCGTGAACCGGCCGCCGGACGCCTCGACCAGCACGTTCACGATCGACAGGCCGAGTCCGGCGCCGTCCACGTTCTGCGCGTCGGGGGCCCGCCAGAACCGTTCGGTGGCCTGCCGGCACTGCTCCTCGGTCATTCCGGGGCCGGTGTCGCGTACCGTCACCTCGGCATCGCCGTCCTCGGCGGACCGCAACCGGACCGCCACCCGGCCACCGGCCGGAGTGAATTTGAGGGCGTTGTCGATCAGCGCGTCGAGCGCCTGATCGAGAGCGGTCGCGACCAGCCGGGTCGGCACCGGCTCCGCGGGCAGCTCGGCGACCAGCTCGACGTCGCGCCGCTCGGCCAGCGGCTGCCACGCCTTCACCCGGTCCGCGGTCAGCGCCGTCGCGTCGGCCGTCTCCACCTGGTGCCGACCGCGTTCGGCGCGGGCCAGCGCGAGCAGCCCGTCCAGCACGTCGGCCAGCCGGTCGGTCTCCTCCAGGGCGAACTCGCGGTCCTCGCGCAGCTCCTCGTCGTCGACCCGGCTGCCCAGGTCCTCGATCCGCAGCCGCAGCACGGTCAGCGGGTTGCGCAGCTGGTGGCTGGCGTGCGCGACGAACGATCGCTGGCGCTCCATCGCCTCGGCGACCGCGTCGGCCATCTCGTTGAAACTCGCCGACAACCGCCGCAGCTCGGGCGGCCCCAGGCCGGGCTGCACCCGGGCCGCGCTGTCCCCGCCGGCGATCTCGTGCGCGGCCGCGTCCAGCCTGGTCACCGGGCGCAGCACCCAGCTGGCCAGCCGGTCCGCGGTGGTCAGGCAGGAGGCCACCGCCAGCACCCCGACCAGGGTCAGCACCAGCCACACGATCAGCACGTCGCGGCGGCTGCGGTCGGTCGGCGAGACGGTCAGCACCACACCCAGCACCGCGCCGCCGTCACTGATCGGCACCGCCACCATCAGCGGCTCCCGCTCCCACGGCCACAGCGTGCCCGGCGAGCTCACCTGGTGCCCGGCGAGCGCCCCACGGACCGCGACCGCGGGCGCCGCCGGTGCCGTGCCGAACGCGCTGAGCACCCGCTGGTCTTGGTCGACCAGGAGCGTGCCGATGCCGTAGAGCTCCTGGTAGCGGCGTAACTCGTCGTTGAGCGCGGCGAGGTCGCCGCTGCGCACCGCGGGCGCCGCCAGCGACGCGAACCGGGTCGCGTCAGCCAGCCGGTCGGCGACCGCCCGGTCGGTCTCCCGGCTGGCGACGGTGACGGCGAGCGGGATCTCCAGGGCCAGCAGCACCATGCAGAGCAGCAGCAGGTAGGTGACCACCAGCCGCCTGCGCACGCCGTCTCCCGTTGCTCATGTAGTGCGCAAACGGTAGCCCACACCGCGGACGGTCTCCACCAGCCCGGGATCGCCGAGTTTCGCCCGCAGCGACGCCACGTGCACTTCCAGGGTGTGTTTGCCGGACCAGGTGGTCTGCCACACGTCCAGCATGATCCGCTCGCGGGTCAGCGCCACCCCCGGCTGCCGGGCCAGTGAGCTGAGGATGTCGAACTCCTTGCGGGTCAGCATCACCGGCACACCGTTCATCTCGACGGTCCGGGCCGCCGGATCGATCCGTACCGGGCCCACCTCGATCGCCTCGACGGCCACCGGGGCCTGTCGCACGGTCCGCCGCAGCAGTGCCTCGATCCGGGCTTGGAGCTCGGCCATCGAGAACGGCTTGACCACGTAGTCGTCGGCGCCGACCCGCAGCCCGGTCACCCGGTCGCGTTCCTCACCGCGCGCGGTGACCGCGATGATCCCCAGGTTCTCGTTACGGGCCCGCAGCGTCCGGCACACGTCGAGGCCGTCGCCGTCCGGCAGGTTCAGGTCGAGCAGCACGAGGTCGCAGGGTGCCGCCTCGAGCGCCGCGGTGGCGGTGGCGGCGTGCTCCACCGCGTAGCCCCGCCGCTGCAGCATCGAGGTCATCACCGCCCCGACCCGGCGGTCGTCCTCCACGAGCAATATCCGCATCGGTGTCCGCCCATCCTCGTTCGATGTTCGAACGGTAACCGCCCATTGTTTCCAGCGGGACCCTGCCGGAACACCGTTGGCACGCTCGCCAGGGGTTAGGTCAGGGTCGTCCGGGTACCGAAGGGGCACATCGACTTCATCGGCTACCGGCGGCACGGCCACGCCGCCATGTAGCTAACAACTCGTGCCGGGCAGGTGCAGCCGGATGACCGTGCCGCCGGCCGGTGACTCGTCGACGGTGATCCGGCCACCGTGCCGTTCGACGATCCGCATGCAGGTGGACAGGCCGATGCCGTGGCCCTTGCGGGACTCCGGGTCGACCTGGGCGAACATGTCGAACACCCGGTCCCGCTGCTCCGGTGGAATGCCCAGCCCGTTGTCGGCGACCGACACCACACAGCCCGCGGGATCGGGCACGCAGCCGACCTCGATGGCCGGCGCCCGGTCCGGATGCCGGTACTTGATCGCGTTGTCGATCAGGTTCTGGAGCAGCTGCCGCAGCAGGGTCGGGTCGCCCTCGACGGACGGCAGCGACCCGCCGACGGTGATCGCGGCTCCCGCGCTCTCGGCGTGGTCACGCAGGTCGGCGAGCACCTGGGCGACCACCTCGTTCAGGTCGACCGGCACCGCCCGGATCGGCGCGTGCCCGGCCCGCGCGTAGTCGAGTAGTGCCCGGACCAGCTGCTGCATCCGTTCCAGGGCCCTACCGGCGCCGGACACCCACTTGGCGCCGCGTTCGTCGAGCTGGTCGCCGTACACCTGGCCGAACATCTCCAGGAAGCCGCTGGCGCTGGCCAGTGGCCGGACCAGGTCGTGACTGACCGCCGCCGCGAAGCCCTCCAGCTCGTCGTTGGAGCGTTCCAAGTCGCTGACCGCCAGCCGCAGCTCGGCGTGCGCCCGCTCGATGGTCTGCCGGTGCTCCCGATCGCGGGTCACGTCGGTGAACGCCACCACCGCGCCGACCCGCTCGCCGTCGTCGGTGACCATGCTGCGGCTGTTCGCGGTCACCGTGAGCCGGGAGTCGTCGGCGGTCCGCAGCACGAACTCCACATCGTCGACCAGATGGTCCCGCAGCGCCCGGTACAGCGGGGTCTCGTCCGGTGACAGCGGGGTGAGCCCGTCCGCCTCGAGCAGCTCGCAGCGGTTCGCGAGGATCTCCAGCGGCGTGGTCAGGTCCTCACCGGCTCCGGCCCAGCGCCGTACCGCCCGGTTCAGCACGGTGAGCCGCCCGTCGGCGTCGGCCGCGGCGATCCCCACGTCGACCGTGTCCAGCAGGGTCTCGATGAACTTGTGGCTGCGCTCGGTCTCCAGGGCGAGTTCGGCGCTGATCCGGGCCTGCCGGCGGCGCTCGAACAACCCGACGATGATCTCCGCGAGGTCCTCCAGGCGGGCGATCTGTCGACGGCTCAGCGCCTTGCTCACCTCGTCGAAGACACAGAGGGTGCCGAGCGCGTACCCGGCCGGGCTGATCAGCGGCGCGGAGGCGTAGAACCGGACGTTGGCCATCCGCCCGTCCACCCACGGGGTGCTCGCGTAGACCGGATTCAGCCGGGCATCGGGCAGGTGGACCACCCGACCGTCCCGAAACGCGATGTCGCACATCGAGTCGCCGCGGTCCGAGTCGCCGCCCGGGAAACCCACGGTGGTGAGCTGACACTGCCGGTTCTCGTCGATCAGGTTGAGGGTCGCGGTCGGCACGTCGGCGACCATCGCGGCGACCCGGACGACGGCGGTCAGCTCGTCGTCCGCGGGGGCGTCCAGCAGCTGATATTCGTGCAGCGCCGCGAGCCGCTGGAACTCCGCGTCGGGACGCTCGATGGCCAGTGTCAGCACGACCCACCGTTCGGCACCGTACCCCCGGTTCTTAGTGCTCCTCGAACGTTTTGAGCAGCTGCAGCACGGCCGGTCCGATGATCACCACGAAGATCACCGGGAACATGCAGAACAGGATCGGGAAGAGCATCTTCACCGGCACCTTCTGGGCCGCCTCCTCGGCCCGCTGCCGTCGTCGGACCCGCTGCTCCTGAGCGTGCTCCCGCATGATCGGCGCCACCGAGATGCCCAGTTCACCGGCCTGGATGAGAGCCGTGACGAGACGTTTCAGATCTCGCACGGTGGTACGCCCGGCAAGCGCCCGGAGAGCCTCGGACCGGGCCACCCCGAGCCGCATCTCCTGCAGTACCCGGTGCAGTTCGTCGGCCATCGGCCCCCGGGTGCTGCGGGCCACCTGGTCCATCGCCGAGTCCAGGCCGAGCCCGGCCTCCACCCCGATCACCATCACGTCCATCACGTCCGGCAGCGACCGCTGGATGGCCTCCTGCCGTTTGATCGACGCGTTCCAGAGCAGCAGCAACGGCAGGAACGCCCCGGCCGCCAGCCCGAGGATCGCGCCGCCGATCAGGCCCGGCCGCCCCTTCAGCGCGTTGCCGGTCGCCGCGAGCAGCAGCGACACCACCACCATCGCGGCCGGTCGGGCCCGGATGATCCGTGGCATCGGCCAGTCGGCCGGGTTGCCCGCCATCTCCAGCATCCGGTTCAGCCGGTCCCGGTCGCCGGGTGGGGTGAGTAGCGCGCCGAGCCGGTCGGCGATCCGGCCCATCCGGCCGTTCTCCTCGACGGCCTGGTGCCGGCCCTGGTCGGCGTCCGGATGGCCGGTGAAGACGGCGAGCGTACGCATCACCCGGTCACGTCGGATCTCCGGCACCGTGAACGCCACCGCGACCAGAAGGATCGCCCCGGCCAGCCCGGTCACCGCGAGGATCGCGACCAGCCCGGCGCCCACCTCAGACCTCCACCCGGACGACCGCCCGCAGCCAGAACCCACCGACGACCATGCCGAGGACGGCGATCGCGAGCAGGATCAGCCCGGTCGGGGTGGTGTAGAGCGGCCGCAGGTAGCCCGGTTGGACGAGCTGGATGCCGAGCGCGGTGAGCAGCGGCATGCTGCCCAGCACCCACGCCGAGATCCGGCCCTCCCCGGACAGCGCCCGCACGTGCCGTTTGATGTAGGCGCGCTCGCGCATCGTGTCGGCGGTGGTCTGCATGACGTCGACCAGGCTGCCGCCCACCTCGCGTTGCAGCCGCAGGGCCATCACCAGCCACACCATCTCCGGGCTGCGCATCCGCTCGCCGACCCGTTCCAGGGCGTCCTCGAAACTGCCGCCGATCCGGGTCTCGGCCAGCGCCCGCCGGAGCTCGGCGGCGACCGGGCCGTTGTCGTCGCGGACCGCCGCCTCCAGGGACTGGTGGAGGGTGAAACCGGCCCGCAGCGAACTGGTCATCAGGTTGAGGGCACCGGGCAGGTCGTCGCCGAACTGCCGCTCCCGCCGCTGGACCCGTGACCGCAGCACCGCCCCGGCGCCCAGGTAGCCGACGAGCATCCCGATGACCAGGGCGAACGGCCACGGCAGCAAGGCCGTCGCGGCGACCGCGAGCAGCGTGCCGGCGGCCAGGCGGACCGCCAGCCACTCGGCCGGGCGCAGGCCGCCGCCCAGCCGGTCGAGCATCGCCTCGTCCCGGGCGGCCAACCGGGCCAGCATCGGGACCGCCTCCAGCCGACGCCCGGCCGTCACCATCAACCGGCGGGTGACCGGAACGCCCTCGTCCGGGGTGCGCACCGAGAACCGGCGGAGCACGGCCAGTCGGCGCTGGATCGGGGTGCGCCCGAACACCGCGTCGATGGCCGCGTATCCGGCGAGGAACGCGGCGCCGCCCCCGAACACGAGGACCATCACCAGGATCACCATCCGCGGCCCGCGAACAGTGCCGGTTGCAGGACCACCCCGTACGGTGCCAGCGCGTCGAGGAAATTCGGCCGGACGCCGGTCGCCTTCAGTCGGCCGCCGCGGGCGTCCGAGGCGTACTCGTACAGGAAGATGTCCTGGAGGGTGACGATGTCGCCCTCCATGCCCACCACCTCGGTGATGTGGGTGACCTTGCGGGTGCCGTCCTTGAACCGGTTGACCTGCAGGATCAGGTCGACGGCGGAGGCGATCTGGTCGCGGATCGCGCGGCTCGGCAGGTCCATGCCGGCCATCAGCACCATCGTCTCCATCCGGGAGAGCGCGTCTCGCGGCGAGTTGGCGTGCAGCGTGGTCAGCGAGCCGTCGTGGCCGGTGTTCATGGCCTGCAACATGTCCAGGGCGGCGCTGTCCCGGACCTCGCCGACGACGATCCGGTCCGGCCGCATCCGCAGCGCGTTGCGGACCAGTTCGCGGGTGGTGATCGTGCCGCGGCCCTCGGAGTTCGCCGGCCGCGACTCCAGCCGGACCACGTGCTCCTGGGCGAGCTGGAGCTCGGCGGCGTCCTCGATGGTGACGATCCGCTCGTCGGCCGGCACGAACCCGGACAGCACGTTGAGGATGGTGGTCTTGCCGGAGCCGGTGCCGCCGCTCACCACGACGTTGCGCCGCCCACGGACGCAGCCCTCCAGGAACTCGGCCGCGTTGCGGTTCAGGGTGCCGTAGCTGAGCAGGTCACCGACGGTCAGCGGGACCGAGGCGAACTTGCGGATGGTCAGCGACGAGCCGTCCAACGCGATCGGCGGCACGATCGCGTTGACCCGGCTCCCGTCCGGCAGGCGGGCGTCGACCATCGGGCTCGCCTCGTCGACCCGGCGCCCCACCCGGGAGCAGATCCGGTCGATGATCCGGCGCAGGTGCGCCTCGTCGTCGAACTCGGCCGCCACCCGCTCGATCCGGCCGAACCGTTCGACGAACACCGCGTGCGGCCCGTTCACCATCACCTCGGTGACCGACTGGTCGCGCAGCAGCGACTCGATCGGCCCGTGCCCGAGCACCTCGTCGACCACCTCGCGGACGATCCGGGCCCGGTCGGCGCCGGAGAGCGGGGTCTCCTCCCGGGCCAGCAGCTCGTTCAGGCCGTCCCGGACGCGGGAGTCCAGGTCGTCGGCGCGGTCGCGGTCGTTGCCGTACAGGGTGGGGCCGAGTTCGTCGGCCAGCCGGCGTTGGATGCGTAGCCGTACCTCGTTCACCTGGTCGGATCCCGGCGCCACCCGCTCGGTGGGCGCCGCCGAGCGGGCCGCCTGCAGGTTCTTGGCGGCGGCGAGCCGCGCGGACAGGCTCATCCCCGGTCCTTCCGCCGGCCGAAGCCGAACAGCCCGCGGCGCCGGACGGGCGCCGTCTCGATGCCGGCGCACCGGTCGGCGAGCTGCCGGATGGCCCGGCTCACCGGATGCAACGGGTCGGTCATGGTGAGCGGCTCGCCCTGGTTGACCGAGACCGGCACGTCCCGGCTGGACGGCACCCGCACCGCGAACGGCATGCCGACCGCCGCCTCGACGTCGGAGACACTCAGTCCCACCTCGGTGTTGGCCCGGTTGAACACCAGCAGCCGGCGGTCCTTCGGATAGTCCAGCAGGTCGAACATCTCCGAGGTGAGCCGGACCGACTTCAGCGCCGGCAGGTCCGGGGTGACGATCGGGATGAACCAGTCGGACATGTCCAGGGCGGCGAGCACCTGGTCGGTCACCACGGCCGGGGTGTCCACCACGATGAAGTCGTACGCCGGGCGGGCCACGTCCAGGACCTCCACCACGAACTCGCGGCTGATCCGTTCGCCCTCGGCCGGGCTGGGCGGGGCGAGGAGCGCGTCCAGGCCGCTGCGGTGGCCGGCGACGATCGACCGGAGCCCCGGTTCGTCCAGGCGCCCGCTCATCGACAGGCCACCGGTGATGTTGCGCTCCGGGGAGAGCCGCAACATGATCGCGACGTCGCCGAACTGCAGGTCGAGGTCGATGAGCAGCACCCGGCGACCGCCGCCGGCGAGGGCCACCGCCAGGTTCGCGGCGACCGTACTGCGGCCGCAGCCGCCCTTGCCGGCGAAGACGGTGACCACCCGGGCGTACGGGGCCTGCTCGGTGGTGCCACGCAGGGTGCTGCTGAGCGCCTTGGACAGGTCGATCGACCGGATCGTGGCGGCCCGCAGCCCGTCGTGGTCCGCCTCCTCGACGATCTCGCGCACCCCGGAGCGCAGGCAGTCCAGCACCACCGCGGGCTCTAGTGTCCGGCGGATCAGCACCACACCGATCAGCGGGCGCTGGAGCCGCTGGTACGCGGTGAACATCAGTGCCTCACCCAGGTCCACGGTCGCGCCGAGGATCACCAGGATCGTCTCCGGATAGCGCGGCAGGTGCGTCTCCAGGTCGCCCATCGTGGCCAGCATGGTGCAGCCGACCTCGCGAAAGGCCGGCCCGACCTCGGCGCGCCGGGCCTCGTCGGGTTCGACGTAGACGTAGAGGGTCATCGGTACAACCCGTCGGTGTCGACGCCGCCGCCCGGGGTGACGGTGACCGTGGCGCCCAGCAGGGCCAGGTAGAGCGAGCAGTAGCGGGACGCGTGCACCAGCCGCTGAGCGTCCTTCGGCCCGACCGCGAGGGTGACCGTGTACCGCTCACCGATGCCGGCCTGCCCGCCGCTCGGCGCGTTCAGGATCTCCGCCTGGTGCGAGGCCGACGCCGACGGATGCACCACGACCGTTTCGGGCGCCTCGCCGATCACGATCACCCGGGTACGCGGCAGCAGCGCCCGGGTCCGCGGCGGCGGGTCGGTGTCCTTGGGTTCGAGCGGGCAGCTGGCGTAGACGGTGACGTCGTCGCCCGCGCTGACGTCCCCGGCGACCTGGGGCGCGATGCTCAGCGCGACGGTGACCGCGAGTCGGTCGGCGGGCACGGTGATCCGCCGCGACGCGGAGGGCTCCGGCGTCGGCATCTGGAACAGCGGCCGCAGCAGCAGCTGGCTGGTCTCCAGCGGGGCGGACAGGCGCAGTTCGTCGAGCGCGGAGTCCCAGCCGGTCAGGGCGCCGTCCGGCACGGTCTCGGCCGGCACCAGGATGCGGTCGGTGAGTTTGCGCACCTCGGCACCGGGGGTGCCGGCCGGCACGTGCCGGCCGGCGACGAGCACCCAGACACCCTGTTTGCCCTCGACCGCCCGGCGGTCCGCGCTGTGCAGGTACGACAGCAGGGCCGTCCCGCTCATCACCGCCAGCAGGAGGGCGGCGAGCAGGATCAGGACGCGCCGCCGCACGGCGCCACCACCCCGCGCGACGTCAGCCGAGGCACGACATCACACCCTTGGCGGTGATGGTGACCGGGGTGGTGCGCGCGATCCACGCCATCAGCGGGGTCGCCGGCTGGAAGACGCGCTGGACGTTGACCACCGAGTCGGTGCCCGCCGGTGACGAGGCGGCGCAGACGGTGACCCCGTTGGTGGTGGGGTAGGTGAGCGTGACACCCGTACCCACCACCGAGGTGATCTTGGTCTTGACCTCGGCGACGGTGCCGTTGAGCGCACCCAGCCGGGCACCCTCGCGGGCCGCCGCGGTGAGCTGGATGTGCTGTTGAAGGAGTCGGCCCATGTCGATGATCCCGAAGAGGATCAGCAACAGGACGGGGAGCACGATCGCCATCTCGACGATCGCCGCCCCGTCCTCGGACGACGGGCCGACCAACGACCGGGAACCGCTAGATGTTGTCGGTGATCTTCTTGAGCACGCCGGCGATGTCGGTCTCGAGGGCCTGCAGGCCGACGATGAGCGCCACTGCGATGAGAGCCACGAGCAGCGAGTACTCGACGATCGTCGCACCCTCGTCGGAGCTGTGCTTGGCACGCAGGTATCCGATGAGCAGCTTGAACTGTTCCATGGCCGGTCCTCACTCAAGGGGCCACCCTCCCTGGTGGCCGTTGCCCTGTTCATCGGACGTATCCGGGGAACCATGAGGCCGGCCTCGGTTGCGGGATAGTTACCGGTCAGTGGTGGAAGAGGTCTGTGCCAGCACCGATCGCAGGGTGCCGGCCAGCACGTCCGCGGTGTACGGCTTGCTGATGAACGGCGACCCCGCCTTGATCAGCCCGCGTTTCACGGCGATCTCCTCGGGCACTCCGGAGACGTAGACCACCCGCATCCCGGGTCGGACCGTCGCCGCCGACCGGGACAACTCGCCGCCGGAGACGCCCGGCAGCCCCAGGTCGGTCAGCAGCACGTCGATGGTGCCGTCGTGCACCCGGCACGTCATGAGCGCGCCCACCGGGTCCTTCGCGGCCAGCACCGAGAAGCCGCGCATCTCGAGCATCTGCATGGTCAGCTCACGCAGGTCCTCGTCGTCCTCGACCAGCAACACGACCGGTCCCTGCCGTTCCGCCGTCTTCCACATGACCCTCTCCCGCACGGACGCCTTTCACGCTATCGAGTGCGGTGCGTCCGGCAGCCGGGAATCGGCAAACGTGGCCTCCCAGGTCTTTTCGCTGGTCAGCGCGGTAGGGTCACCGTGAAGCGGGTGCCGCCGCCCGGTCCGGGTGCCGCCGCGATGGTCCCGCCGTGCGCCTCGACGACCGCCTTGGTGACCGCGAGTCCCAGCCCGGTCCCCTTGATCTTGCGGTCCACCGCCGTGCTGGCCCGGAAGAACCTGGTGAACAGCTTCGGGTACTGATCGGCCGGGATGCCGATGCCGGTGTCGGTCACGTCGACGGTCACCGCCTCCCGGTCGGCGTGCGCCGCGACCGTGACCGTCCCGCCCGGCGGCGTGTACTTGATCGCGTTGGAAAGCAGGTTGTCCACCACCTGCCGCAGCCGCGCCGACTCCCCGGACACCACCGGCAGCGGGCCGATCTCGGTGACCAGCTCGACCTGCGCGGTGATCCGGTGCTCCTCGACGGCCTGGCGCAGCAGCCGGTCCAGGCGCAGCGGCCGCGGGTCCAGCATCGCCGGTCCGCTCTCGAACCGGGCCAGGTCCAACAGGTCCTCGACCAGGTGCAGCAGGTGGGCGCTGGTGCGCTCGATGGCGGCCAGCTCGGCCCGCCCGGCGAACTCCGGCTCCTCCAGCAGCGAGTCGGTGTAGGCCGCGATGATCGCGATCGGGTTGCGCATCTCGTGGCTGACCACCGCGACCAGCTCGTCCTTCAGCCGGTCCAGCTCACGCAGCCGGCGGACCTGCTCCTGTTCCCGGGCGAGCAGCAGCTCCCGCTGGTCGGCCAGCTCACGCCGCTCGGTGACGTTGGTGGCGATCCCGTCGATGAAGTGCACGCCGTCCTCGGTCCGCGGGAAGCCCCGGCACCACACCCAGCGGATCACCCCGTCGAAGCCGATGAACCGGCACTCGAACTCACCCGGCCGGCCCGCCTTCAGCGCCTCCTCGTAGAGCCGGAACAGCGGCATGTCCTCCGGGTGGATGTGCTCGGCCATCAGGTGCGCGAAGGTGTCCGTCGACGGCAGCGGCCCGCCGAAGACCCCGTTCTCTCCGGGGCTGACGTAGAGGATGTGCCAGCGGTCCGGTGGTTCGTACCGGACGCTCCAGACGCAGTCGTTGATCTGTTCGATCACCCGGTTGAAGTCCCGCCGGGCGGCGGCCAGCGCCAGGTTCAGCTCCTCGGCGCGGCGCCGTTCGATGTAGCGGCCGGTCTGGGCCGCGATGTCGCGTAGTACGGCGAGGAAGTCGTCGTCCCGGCCGACCGGGGAGTCGGAGAAGAACACCAGCGCCCCGGCCACCCGCGCGTTGCAGTGCACCGGCATGCCGATCGCGGAGCGCAGCCCCAGCCGGTGTCCGAGTGGCAGCCGGCCCGGGTCGGTCAGGTCGCCGAGCAGGTCGTTGCTCCAGATGTCGGCGTTCCGCTCCCAGACCGCCCCGGCCACCCCCTGGCCGATGGTGAAGTCGAGTGGCTCGTCACCGGTGAACCCGGCCAGGTCGAACCCGTCGCGGCGCCACGATCCGGCCCGTACGATCCGGTGCCGTTCCTCGTCGACCTCCCAGTACTCGGCGCATACCCAGCCCAGCTCGGTGGCGACGGCGGTGGCGGCGGCCATCGCCGCCTCCCGGGCCGAGCACGCCTCGGCCAGGGCCTGGGCCACCGCGTGCCGGCACCGGCGCAGCATCTCGGCCCGGTACGAGTCGGTGATCTCGTGCATCGCGACGACGGCGCCGAGTCGTCGGCCGTCGATCGCGTCGATCGGGCGGGCGTTGGCCAGGAACCGGCGGGGTGGCCGGTCCGGCGCGCACACCACCATCTCCTCGTGTTGCACGGTCTCGCCGGCCCACGCACGGGCCAGCGGCACCTGATCCGGCTCCAGCGGGGTGCGTCCGTCCGCCGCGAGCAGGTGATAGGTGGTCGCCCACGAGTCGGCCGCGATCGACAGCTGCCCCAGTCCGTGGATCTCCTGCATCGCCGGGTTGAACTGGGCCAGCCGCCCGTCGCTGTCGCACGCCGCGACCCCGGTGTCCAGGCTGTTCAGCAGTGCCTGGAGGAAGGCCCGCTCCTGGCGCAGCTCGGTACGGGCGGTGGTGCGCGCCGTGATGTCGTGCAGGAACGCGTGGAAGATCGGTTCGTCCCGATCGTGGTGGAGCTGGAGGGTCATCTCGACCGGGAACTCCCGCCCATTGCGATCAATAGCGGTCAGCTCCAGCCGGCGCCCGGCCAGCTCCGACATCCCGGTGAGCCGGACCCGGGCCATCCCCGCGTCGTGTGCCGCACGCAGCCGGGGCGGGATCATGAGATCGGTTGCCGGCCGGCCGGCGGCTTCCGCGGCGGTCCACCCGAAGAGCTGCTCGGCGGCGGTGTTCCAGGCCGTCACCCGGCCCCGGGCGTCCATCGAGATGAACGCGTCGTGGGCCTTGTCCAGGACCGCACGCAGCCGAGCCACGGTCCGGAGCGCCTCGTCGCGCTCGGCCCGCAGCGTGTCCTCCGGTGCGGAGACGAGATCCTGCCGGTGCGTCGCCATCACCGAAACCGATCGGCAACCGGACGCGACCACTGAGGCGTGACCACGGTCTCATTGCATCGGGAATTATCGATCTCTTGGTCTGGTTGAGCCGGTCACGAGAGGCCGGAAGGGTCCCTCAGGAGAGCGGAGAGAGTGATCAGAATGAGCCAGCAGAAGGTCATCGCGGTTGTCGGCGCGACCGGTGCCCAGGGCGGCGGACTCGTCAAGGCGATCCTGGCCGACCCGTCCGGTGACTATGCGGTCCGGGCCCTCACCCGGGATACCACCTCGCCCCGCGCGCAGGAGCTGGTCAAGCTCGGCGCCGAGGTGGTGCAGGCCGACAACTATGACGAGGAGAGCCTGGTCGAGGCGTTCACCGGGGCGTACGGCGCCTTCCTGGTGACGAACTTCTGGGCGCACATGTCGGCCGACCGGGAACTGGAGGAGGCCGCCAACCTGGCGAACGCCGCCAAGCGGGCCGGTCTCCAGCACGTGATCTGGTCCACCCTGGAGGACACCCGCGACCACATCCCGGTCCATGACGACCGGATGCCGACCCTCCAGGAGAAGTACAAGGTCCCGCACTTCGACGCCAAGGCCGAGGCGGACCGGCTGTTCACCGCGGCGGGCGTGCCGACCACGTTCCTGCGCACCACGTTCTACTGGGAGAACCTGGCAAACGGCTGGGGTGCGACCCGCGCCGCCGACGGGGTGCTCACCCTGAGTCTGCCGATGGGCGACAGCCGGCTCGCCGGGATCGCCGTCGACGACATCGGCCGGACCGCGTACGGCCTGTTCAAGGCCGGTCCCGCCGAATACGCCGGCCGGTTCGTTCACATCGCCGGTGAACACCTGACCGGTGAGCAGATCGCGGCCGGACTGTCCCGCGCGACCGGTGAGCGTGTCGTTTACCGCCCGTTGACCCACGACGCCTACCGTGGTCTCGGTTTCCCGGGCGCCGACGAGGCGGGCAACATGCTCCAGTACTACACCGAGTTCGAGGACTACTTCACCGGAGTCCGCGACCTGGCCGAGGTGCGCCGGCTCAACCCGGAACTGCAGACCTTCGACCAGTGGCTCGACGCGAACGGCCACACCGTACCCACCAACTGACATTTCCGGAGGAAGCACCGCATAGGATGCGGCGGTGCTCATCCGGGAACTATCCGCACGTTGTCTGACCGTGGTCGGCGCGCCCTGGTTCAGTGCCGCCGGCTTCGCGGTCATCGCGGTCAACGCGGCGTGCCTCGGCCTGGAGACCTACTCCGGGATCGAGGCCGCCGCCGGACCGTATCTGCGTCTCATCGAGCACCTGTGCGTCGCCGGTTTCGTCCTGGAGTTGCTGGTCCGCTTCGGCGCCTGCCTGGACCGCCCGTCCCAGTTCCTCCGCGACGGCTGGAACCTCTTCGACATCGCCATCCTGACCGCCCCGCTGATCCCCGGCGTCCGCGAGAACGTGACGTTGCTCCGGCTCCTGCGGCTGGCCCGGATCGTCCGAGCGTTCCGCCTGTTCCCCAGCCTCCGGGTGATCCTCGTCGGCATCCGCCGCAGCCTGCCCGGCCTGGGCAGCTTCCTGCTGATCACGGCCCTGGTCATCTACGGCTACGCGATGGTCGGCTGGATGCTGTTCGGCGCGGCCGATCCGGAGAAGTACGGCACCGTCGGCCAGGCCATGTTGAGCCTGTTCCTGCTGCTCTCCCTGGACGACATCACGAACATCCTCGCGGCCGGCCGCGAGGTCACCCCGTGGGCCGTCCCGTACTACGTCTCCTACATGGTCGCGGCCTGCTACCTGCTCACCAACCTGCTGGTCGGCCTGGTCCTGACCGCCCTTCAGGAGGCCCACGAGGCCGAACGCGCCGCCACCGCCGGCAAGAAGAGCGGCCCGCCCATCCCGATCGACACCACCGCCCACCAGCAGATCGCCCGCCTCCGCGAGGCGCTCGACGCCTTGGAGGCCCAACTTCTCACCCCGGCGCCACCTCCGGAGATCCCCCACTCCCGCGAGGCGGTCCATTGAAACCCTCATCCGGTACGCCGTGGGCCGCCCCGAATCCCACACCTCCCACACCCACGACGCGACGCCCGGCCCGCTCCCGCACCCAGCGCGCCCGCCGGGCTGGTTGCGTGGTCCCGGCGAGGAGCTCCCGTGCCCAGGCCCGCGACGGCGATCGATGCCGTCCCGCATCCGGAAAGAGGCTAGCCTCCTAGGATGACCCAGGGGATAGGGTCCGGTTCGTGACTGGTATCTCGGAGATCACGGTGGCCACGCCCGCCGATCGCGAACCCATCGTCGAATCGCTGGTGGCGGCGTTCCTCGGTGATCCGGTGTTGCGGTTCGTGTTTCCAGGCGAAGACGACTATCGGCGGGAGGCGCCGCTGCTGTTCGGCCGTCTCTTCGACAAGCGGGTGAACAAGGCGACCATCTGGACGATCGAGAACGGCGCCTCAACCGCCATCTGGGAACCCCCGACCGGTGGCGACACCCTACCCGGCGACATCGGACTGTCCACCGGAGCGGCCGAGCGGATGGCCGCATACGACGACGCGCTGCACGCCGCTCTGCCGGACGAGCCGTTCTGGTACCTGGGAGTCCTGGGCACCCGCCCCTCCGCGGCCGGCCGCCGCCTGGGCCGGGCGGTGATGGCCACCGGCCTGCGCCGAGCCGCCGAGGACGGCCTCCCGGCGATCCTGGAGACCAGCCGGCCCTCGAATGTGGACCTCTACCGCCGAGCCGGCTGGACAGTGGCGGCCGAGTTCCAGGCGCCTCTGCAAACCTGGGTGATGCGCCGATAGCCACCTCGCCGAAAGGCGGTCGAGATCTCCGCAACGCCAGGTTTCCTTGGCGCCTTTTCGCCGGGAACGGTGGTGGGCGGCGGTGGGCGGCGGTTCCCGGCGTGCGTGGGGGTCAGGCCGGGACCGGCTGGGCTGGGCGGATGGTCTGGGCGGCGGTCCACCAGATGCCGAGGATCAGCAGAAGTTCGCCGACGTTGCCGGTCCAGAAGGCGACCGCGCCCAGGGCCGCCGCCACGAACATGGTGATCGCGCCGATCAGGAGCCATGGTCGGCGGGCGCGGAGTTGCAGGGCGATGCCGATGCCGATCAGCACCAGGATGGTGACCACGGCCGGGATCGGGGCGCCGTGGGAGGCGGCGTTGGTGTAGCGGAGGGTGTCGGCGTACCGGGTCGGTTCGAGATCGAGGTCGAGGATGTCGAGGTAGACGCCGGCGGCGATCAGCAGCACGGTCAGGGCGCCGAAGGCGGCGGGTGCGGTGCGGCCGGTGAGGGACTGGACTCCGTGCCGGCGGCCGAGGCCGACGCCGACCATGATCAACAGGGGGACGAGGAGCCCGTGTGTGATGTAGCGCGGGCGGGAGAGGGCCTCCAGGGTGTCCCCCTCGCCGATCGTGGAACCGAGGGCGATGATCGTGTTGTCCCAGATCAGCGCGAGGATCACGAAGATCAGCAGGGTCAGTGCCCAGTCCGGCCGTCGTCGCCGCATGGTGAGGACGAGGGCGAGCAGGACGACTTCCGCGACGGCGATCATCCCGAACAGCGCGCTGAGCATCCGCGACCCCATGTTCCATTGAGGGAAACGATGTTCCGTTAACGTAGGCGGAGGTTCGCGCTGAGGCAAGGTCCGCGGAGCGCGGTAACGGTATTCACGCGCCGCCCCGACTCGCGGCGCTCCCGCCCTGAGGCCCACGGCGGTGGCCGACCACCCCGGAGGGTGACCGGCCACGAGCGGCTGACGGGTCAGCCCACCGCCACGGGTTCGGGAGCGGCCGGTGCGGGTGCCGGCACCGGGAGGCGGCGCAGGCGGCGGGCCTCCCGGCGAGACTCGATCATCGTGTAGAGGACCGGGATCAGTACCAGTGTGAGCAGCGTGGAGCTGACCAGACCGCCGATCACGACGACGGCCAGCGGCTGGGAGATGAAGCCGCCCGCCCCGGTGATGCCGAGGGCCATCGGCAGCAGAGCGAAGATGGTGGCCAGCGCGGTCATCAGGATGGGCCGCAGCCGCCGTAGCCCGCCCTCGACGACGGCTTCGGTGACCGTCATGCCGCGTTCGCGGTACTGGTTGATCAGGTCCATCAGCACGATCGCGTTGGTGACCACGATGCCGATCAGCATCAGGATGCCGATCAGGGCGGCCACGCCGAGCGGTGTTCCGGTGACCAGCAGCAGGGCGATCGCGCCGACGAACGCGAACGGGATCGACACCAGCAGGATCAGGGTCTGCCGGATGCTGCGGAACACCGCGACGAGGATCAGGAACACCAGGGCGATCGCGACGGCGATCGCGAGTCCGAGCTGCGCGAAGGCCTCCGACTGCTGAGCGGCCACCCCACCGGTCTCGAACGAGGACCCGGCCGGCGCGGTCAGCTTGTCGAGGGCGGCCCGCACCGCCGAACTGGCCGCGCCGGTGTCGTCGCCGACCGGAGTGGCGGTGACGGTGTTGGTGCGTTCGCCGTCGACCCGGGTGCGCTGGACCGGACCGTCGACCTCGGTGACGGTGGCGACCTTGTCGAGCCGGACCGGCCCGGCCTGGGTCATGACGTTGACCGCCTTGAGGGCGGCCAGGTCACCCGGTACGGCGGTGCCGGTGCTGACGACCACGTCGTGCCGAGTGCCGTCGACGGTGACGCGGGTGACGGTGGCGCCCTGCACGGCCTGCCGGAGCGCGCCGACGATGGCCTGGTCGGTCAGGCCGTACCGGGCGGCGACCTCGCCCTTGGCGACGATGCTGATCTGCGGGGCGCTCTCGGACAGGTCGCTGGTCACGTCGGTGACCTCGGCGACACCGGCGAGGGCTTCGGTGACCTGTGCGGTGGCGGTCTTCAGAGTGGCGTCGTCGTCGGCGCGGACGGACACTTCGATGCCGCTGCCACCGAAGCCGCCGCCTCCGCCGCCGACGCTGATCTCTCCGGCGCCGGTGATCGTGGCGAGTCTCGCTTCCAGGGCGTCCTCGACGACCGTTGCGTCGGCGTCGTCGGTCAGGTTGAGCGTGTAGGAGACGCTGCCGGCGCCGCCACCGCCGCCGAACAGGCCGCCCGACGAGCCGATCCGAACCTGGTACGACGCGACGCCGTCCAGTCCGGTGAGAGCCGCCTCGACCTGCTGGGCGGCCTTGTCGGTGCCGGCCAGGTCGGTGCCGGCGGGCAGCGTCTGGGTGATGCTGAGGGTGCCCTCGCCGGACTGGTCGATGAAGCTGGTCTTGAGTCCGCCGGCCATCGCGACGGTGGCGACGAGCAGCGCCGCGGCGATGCCGAGGACGGTTTTGCGACGGCGTACCGAGAAGGCGATCACCGGCAGGTAGATCCGCTGGAGACGGCCCTGCCGTTCCTCGGCCTCGACCCGCTGCCGGTAGGTCTCCGGGTCGATCCCGGCGGCGTCGGTCGGGGCCTTCAGGAACCAGTAGGCGAGCGCCGGCACCACGGTGAGCGAGACCAGCAGCGACGCGAGCATGGCCACGGTCACGGTGATCGAGAAGGAGCCGAAGAGTTCACCGACCATGCCGGACACGAACGCGATCGGCAGGAAGACGGCGACCGTGGTGAGGGTGGACGAGGTGACGGCGGAGGCGACCTCGCGGACGGCGGTGATGATGGCGTGGCGGCGGTCTTCGCCGTACCCCAGATGCCGTTTGATGTTCTCCAGGACCACGATGGAGTCGTCGACGACCCGGCCGACGGCGATGGTGAGCCCGCCGAGGGTCAGGATGTTGAGGGAGTAGTCCTGCGCCCATAGCACGATCAGCGCGATCAGCAGTGACAGCGGGATGGACACCGCGGTGACCAGGGTGGACCTGGCCGACCGCAGGAACAGCACGATGATCAGGACGGCCATCAGCAGGCCGAGCGCGCCCTCTTCCAGGAGGCCGTCGACGGATTCCTTGACGGCGGGGCCGTTGTCGGACACGACGGTGAGGGCGGCGCCGGAGCCCAGGGCCGTGGTCAGTTCGGGCAGCAGGTCACGGACGTCCTCGGAGATCGAGGAGGAGCTGCCGCCGTGGTCCATCGTGATCGAGACGCCGAGACTGGGCTGCCCGTTGGTACGCGTGATGGAGACGGCCGGACCGTCGGCCCGCCGTACCTCAGCCAGGTCGTGAAGTTGTCGTGGTTTCGTCCCGGTGTTGATCCACAGGTTCTCGACCTGCTCGATCGAGGTGACCGGGCCGCCGACGGCGAGGCTGAGGTCGCGTCCGCCGGCGGCGATCGAGCCGGCCGAGGAGGTGCCGCCGAGGTTGCTCAGGGCGGTGATGATCGCCTGCGTGTTCGCCGGGTTGGTCGGGGTGACCGTGAGGATCTGGGCGCGGGCGCCGGAGACGGTCACCTCGTTGACGCCGTCGACGGCCTGAAGTGCGGGAACCACCCGGTCGGTGAGGGCGTCGGCGGTGGTTCCGGTGGCGGCCAGCGTGATCGTCGGCATGTCGCCGGTGCTGCCGGTGCGGACCTGCGGGTCGACGTCCTGGGGGAGGCGGGTACCGAGTCTGCCGATGGCCTGTTCGACCTCGGCGGCCGCGTCGTCGATGTCGGTGTCGAAACCGAACGACAGCTGGACCGTGGCGGTGCCCTGCCGGGAGACGGAGGTCATGCCCTCGACGCCGGTCAGGTTCTGGACGGCGTCCTCGAGAGGCACGGTGACCTGCTGTTCGACCACTTCGGGGGCGGCGCCGGGATAGGTGGCGACCACACTGACGGCCGGGAACGACAGGTCGGGCAGCAGTTGCTGCTTGAGGGAGGCCGCCGCGTAGCAGCCGAGGGCCACGACGAGTGCGGCGACGATGGCCACCAGTTTGCGGTGGGCCAGACTGAGACGGGCGAATATCGACACCCGGAAAGTGTCGATTCCGAGGCGTGCCGGAATCGTCGTCCAGCGGCGGGCGAAACGGCTACCGCGAGTGCGGTAATCCGGAAGCGGGCAATACCGCCGCCGCGGTCACTGACAGCCGGTCCTCAGCGTGCTCTCAGCCGCGGGACACGTTGACCAGGCCGCTCTGGTAGGCGACCACCACGAGCTGCGCCCGGTCCCGGACGCCGAGCTTGGCCATCGCCCGGTTGACGTGCGTCTTCGCGGTCAGTGGGGACAGGAACAGCCGTTCGCCGATCTCGTCGTTGGTGTAGCCGTGCGCGACCAGCACCAGCACCTCGCGTTCCCGCTGGGTGAGCTCGTCCAGCGGCACCGCCGTGACGGCCGGTCCGGGGCCGGGCTGGCTCTGCAGGTGGTCGAGCAGGCCGCGGGTGGCGCGCGGGGAGAGCAGGGCATCACCGGCGGCCACCACCCGCACGGCGTGGATCAGCTCGTCGGCGCCGACGCCCTTGCCGAGGAAGCCGCTGGCCCCGGCCCGTAGCGCGAGCATCACGTTGTCGTCGTTCTCGAACGTGGTGAGCACCAGGATGCGTACTCCGGCGAGGTCGTCGTCGGCGGCGATCCGGCGGGTCGCCTCGATGCCGTCCATGCCGGGCATCCGGATGTCCATCAGGACCACGTCGGCCCGCCGCTGCCGGGCCAGTTCGACGGCTTCACGACCGTCCATCGCCTCCCCGACGATCTCGATGTCCGGCTCGGAGTCCAGGATCATCCGGTAGCCGGCGCGGATCAGCGCCTGGTCATCCGCCAGCAGAACGCGAATCACGATTTGTCCTCAAAAGGTAGGGTGGCGCAGACGAGGAAGAGGTCCGGGGTGTCGCGGACGTCGAGAGTCCCGTCGGCGGCGGTGGCGCGTTCCCGCATCCCGACGATGCCGTATCCCGAACCGGTGCGGTGTTCGGTGCTGGGCGGATTGGTGACATCGATCGTCAGGGCTCTCCCGGACCAGGTCAGGGACAGGGCGGCGGAGCCGGTGCCGTGTTTGTGTGCGTTGGTCAGCGCCTCCTGCACGATCCGGTAGGCGGCCAGGTCGGTCAGCGCCGGCAGTTGCCGTTCGGTGCCCGTGGTGTCGACGGTGACCGTCAGCCCGGCCGCGGCGACCGTCTCCAGCAGCGCGGGCAGCCGGGACAGTCCGGGCGCCGGTTCGGTGTTCACCACCGGATCGTCCGACTGCCGCAGCACCCCGACGATCGACGACAGCTCCTTGAGCACGTCGTCACCGGCGTGCCGGATCAGGTCGAGCGCCGGCCGCACCTGCTCGGGCCGCCGGTCGAGCAGATGACTGGCCGCGGCGGCCTGCACACTGATCACCGCGATGTGGTGGGCGACCACGTCGTGCAGCTCCCGGGCGATGCGCAGCCGCTCCTGGATGACCCGCCGCCGGGCCTCCTCCTCGCGGGTCTGCTCGGCCCGGCGGGCGCGTTCCTCGACCTCGGCCAGGTAGGCGCGGCGGCTGCGGGTGGCGTCGCCGAACGCGGTGGCCATCCCGACGAAGGTGAGCGTGGGCAGGCTGTCCAACACGAACGGGTCCCGGCGGCGCAGCGCGTCGGCCAGGTAGATGGCGCTGCCGCAACCGGCGACGAGCAACCAGGTGGTACGGCGGTCGGTGCGCGAGGCGACGGTGTACGCGACGATCCCGCCGGCCAGGATCAGTAGCGGATGCCCGTGCTGGGTGATCGTGTACTGCGCGACCAGCCCGGCGGTGACCACGATGAGAACCGTGCGGGGGAACCGGCGCCGCCCGGCGACCGCGCCGACCGCGACCACGGCGGCCACCCAGTCGATCGGCGTCATCTGCCGGTCCCTGGGCAGCCCACCGGTCCGCCAGTAGATGAACAGCGACAGGGCCAGCAGCAGCGAGGCGATCGTGCTGTCGACGGCGGTCGGATGCCGGGTGGCCAGGGCACGTAGCCCGGCCCGGCGCGGAAGGACGGTTCGGCTGACCATGGCCTGATCAACGGTAGTGCCGGCGGGGTGGCGGGGCGTCATCCAGCGGTGGTAGCGACCGGTACCGCCGCTGAAGTAATCACCACCTCGTCCACCTGGGGTTCATTCGCCGTTCCCATGAGATTCACAGGATTCATCGAGGTTTCTCTGTCTTCGTTATCCCTAGATATGGGGCATGACGTCCCTGCACTCGTTCAACCGGTACGAGATCAAGTACCTGCTGCCCAGCGATCAGGTCCCGGACCTGCGCCGGGAACTGGTCGCCCGGATGGATGCCGACAGCCACGGCACCGAACGCGGCTACGGGGTGTGGAGCACCTACTACGACACCCGTGACCTGCGGTTCTACTGGGAGAAGATCGAGGGTCTGAAGTTCCGCCGGAAACTTCGGGTCCGCCACTACGGCGACCGGAACGACGTCAGCGACGACACGACGGTGCACGTCGAGATCAAGCAGCGGGTCAACCGGGTCACCCAGAAACGGCGGGTGGCGCTGCCGTACCACCTGGCCCGTGATCTCTGTGACGGCCGGCAGATGGTGGACCATGAACCGCGACAGGCCGCCTTCCTGGAGGAGGTCCTGGAGCTGATCTCGGTGCTCGACCTGCGGCCGGTCGCGATGACCGGCTACCAGCGGGAGGCGTATGTCGGCCGGGACGCCGACGTGGGCCTGCGCGTCACCCTCGACCACCGGGTCCGCGGCCGGGACCGCGATTTCCACTTCGCCGCCGACGCGGAGAACCGGCTGATCGTGCCGGCCCGCCTGTCCGTGGTCGAGTTCAAGGCCAACGAGCGGGTGCCGTACTGGCTCACCGATCTGGCCGCCCGCATGAACATGTCGATCGTGCGGGTCTCCAAGTACTGCCAGAGCGTCGAGGCCTTCGGTAGGGCCCCGCGTTCGATCTTCCATGTTCCTGAAATCGGGCACAGTCCCGATTCCGAGACTGTCGAGGTCTGAATATCATGCCCTTCGAAGTACAGGACCTGTCCGGCACGTTCAGTGTCGGTGACATCGCCATCGCGCTGTCGCTGTCGTTCCTGCTGAGCGCGTTCATCGCCTGGGTCTACCGGTTCACCCATCGCAACGTGTCGTACTCCCAGTCGTACGTGCAGACGCTGGTCATCCTCGGCATGCTGATCGCGCTGATCATGCTGGTCGTCGGCTCCAACATCGCGCGGGCGTTCGCCCTGGTCGGCGCGTTGTCGGTGGTCCGGTTCCGGAATGCGATCAAGGAGACCCGCGACGTCGGGTTCATCTTCCTGGTGATGGGCGTCGGGATGGCCGCCGGCACCCGCTTCTACACGCTGGCGATCGTGGCCGCGGTCGCGATCAGCCTGGTCATCCTGGTGATGTACCGGTTCAACTGGTTCGCCTCCAACGTGCAGCGCCAGGTCGTCAAGGTGCAGGTGCCGCCGGACGGCAACTACACGCAGAACATCCAGGACGTGCTGATCACCCTCACCTCGGAGTTCGAACTGATCAGCATCGAGTCGATCCGCGGCGGGGCGTTGACCGAGCTGATGTACACGGTCCGGCTGAAGAAGGGCACCGAACCCGGCGAGCTGATCGGCAAGCTCGGCGAGCGCACCGGCGGACAGCGGGTCACGGTTCTGACCGGGTACGACCAGACGGACCTCTGATGAAGCGCCGGCTGGTCCACCGGATCCCGGTGCGGGTCCGGCACTACTGGAAACTGCTCGCCACCTGCGCGGCGACCCTGCTGGCGTTCGCCGTGGTGTTCAGCACGGTCCGGGTCGCCCCGCTGGTCACCAGCGCCGGCGACGAGGACGGAGACAAGGTGACGGTGAACCTCGCCGGCACCACCGACCTGTTCGACGCGACCACGGCGCACACCGTCAAGCTGACCTTCCACGACGACGACTACCAGCGGGTGCTCGACGCCTTCTGGAACGACGACGAGAAGGAATACCTGGAGGCCGACCTGACCCTGGACGGCACGGTCATCCCGAGCGTCGGCATCCGGCTGAAGGGCAACTCGACGTTGCAGAGCGTCACCCGCAACGGCGAGTCCCGCCAGCGCGGCGGTTTCGGCGGCGCCCGCCAAGGCGCTCCGCAGGGCGGTGCCGCTCCGCAGGGCGGTGCCGCTCCGCAGGGCGGGGGCGGCTTCCGAGGAGGCGGCATGGGCATGGGCGGCCGCGCCTCGCTCAAAGCCGAGGAACCGGAGACTCTGCCCTGGCTGATCCGCTTCGACGAGTTCGTCGAAGGGCGCCGCTACCAGGGACACCGCGAGATCGCGGTGCGCGTCGGCGGCATGGGCGGCGGCGCCGCGGTGCTCAACGAGGCCGTTTCGCTGAACGTCCTCGCGGCGGCCGGTGAGATCACTCAGCGGTACGCCTACACGAGCTTCACCGTCAACGACCGCCCCACCACCGCCCGGCTGCTGGTCGAGCACCCGGACGACGAGTTCGCCGACACCGTGGCCACCGCCACCGGCCACTCCGGAGTGCTCTACAAGAGCCTGGCCAGTAGTCGGTTCACCGACCAGGGCGACGACCCGACCGAGTACGCCGACGACTTCAAGCAGATCAACAAGAAGGGCAGCCAGGACCTCCAACCGGTCATCGACCTGATCCAGTGGGTGAACAGCGCCAGTGACGCCGAATTCGACGCGAAGCTGGCCGACCACGTCGACGTCGAGTCGTTCGCCCGCTACGTCGCCACCCAGAACCTGCTGGTCAACTTCGACGACATGGCCGGACCGGGCCGCAACTACTACCTCTGGTACGACCTGGACACCAAGAGGTTCTCGGTCGTCGGCTGGGACTACAACCTGACCCTGTCCGGCGCGGCCGACCAGGACCCGTCCCAGTCGGTGAGTATGGGCGGCGGTGGGATGCGCGGCGGCGGCGGTTTCCCCGGCGGCGGCGATTTCCAGCCACCGGAGGGCATGGAGATGCCACAGATGCCGCAGGGCGGGGGCGGCGGTCGGGGCGGCTTCATGAGCGGACACAAACTCAAGGAGCGTTTCCTGGCCGCCGCGGCCTACCAGGACGTCTACCGGAAGGCGTACAAGGAGCTGTTCAACAAGATCTACGGCAATGCCGCGGCGCTCAACACGATCACCGCGATCACGACGGTGATCGGCACCGTCGACGGCGCGGACCCCGCGGCTGTGAAGACCGAGGCCGACAACCTGACCACCCTGATCCGGGAACGCACCCGGTTCCTGGCCACGCACCAGTTCATCACCGGGTGACACCCGGCCGGCTGTCCATGGCCCCCCATGACAGCCGGCCGGGTCCTTCCTCCGGTAACGACCGGGCCGACCGTCGGCACGGCCCGCCCCGACTTGAGAGGAATCAGCGCCGCGGTTCGTCCAGGCCGAGAAGCCTGTCGAAAAGGCGGAACCGGAAGACCACGGTCAGCGTGAGATACCAGAGGATCAGCGCCGGCAGCACCACGAAGAACACCGGCTTCGACGGGCCCATCAGACCGAAATAGTTCCACAGCACCGGTACGCACAGGATCGCGCTGAACACCACACACAGTCCCAGCACCAGTAGCGCCGGCCGTTTGTCACCGGTCGGCGCGGTCCACGCCGCGAACGCCCGCGAGCGTGGCGCCAGGAACAGGATCAGCAGGAACGACGCGAAACAGAAGAACGTCGACAGGCCGGTCTGGGCCAGGATCGTCGCCGACGCCGTGGTGAAGTCGGCGTCCACCCCGTACGTCAGGCCGGTGGTCTTCTCGAACTCGTGGATGATCCGCGCCGGGGTGCGACCGGGCTGG
Organism: Actinoplanes sichuanensis; assembly: GCF_033097365.1. NCBI lineage: Bacteria > Bacillati > Actinomycetota > Actinomycetes > Micromonosporales > Micromonosporaceae > Actinoplanes > Actinoplanes sichuanensis. The sequence continues at coordinate 7,418,450 of NZ_AP028461.1, read as the reverse complement.
AACCCGTGCGAGATCATGCTGTACAGCGCCGTGTAGATGGCCGTGCCGAAGGTCGCGGTCACCACCGACGCGGGCGCCACGAACCGGACCAGGTTGCGCAGCATGTCCGGGTCCGGCCGGCCACGCCCGGCCCAGAACGTGAGGAACACGGTGGGGATGCCGACCGTGAACATGGTCAGGCCCACCTGCGTCGGCGAGTACGGGAAACCCAACTGCAGCATCGTCACGGCCAGGATCACCAGGCCCTGACTGGCCACACGCGCCAGGAACACGTACAACGAGATCCCGATGCCGTTGATGATCTTCCGGCCCTCGTGCTGGGCCGGTGGCAGCGCCGCGAAACTGTCGTCGACCAGCACGATGTCGGCGACGTCCCGGGTCACCGCGCTGCCGCTGCGCATGGCCACGCCGACATGCGCCTGCTTGAGGGCGCGGGCGTCGTTCACCCCGTCGCCGATCATCGCGACGTAGCGGCCCTGCCGGCGTAGCGACCTGACGATGCGTTCCTTGTGCTCCGGGGCGACCCGGCCGAACACGCTGGTCCGGGCGACCAGTCGGTCCAGCCCCGGATCGTCGAGGTCGTCCAGGTCGCGGCCGGGCACCGGGTCGGCGCCGCCCAGCCCGGCCCGGGCCGCGATCGCCGCGACCGTCCGCGGGTCGTCGCCGGACAGCACCTTCAGATCCACCCCGTCGGCCTGGAACCGGGCCACCGTCTCGACCACGTCCTCGCGTAGTTCGTCGGCGAGCACCGCCAGCGCCATCGGCTCCAGCATCGGCAGGTCCGGCCGGCCCGCCGCGTCCCGCAGACCCGCCTCGGGCTCCTCGGTCCGGGCCAGCAGCAGCACCCGCAGCCCGCGCCCGGTCCGGTCGATGATCTCGGTGGCCTCCACCGGCTGCCGCAACCGGTCGGCCAGCGCGTCCGGGGCGCCCAACACCCACGTGCCGGACTCGGTGACCATCCCGGACCAGCGCAGCGACGACGAGAACGGCACCTCGTCACGGACCTCCCAGACCGGCCCGCCCAGCGACCCGGCGATGGCCAGACAGGTCAGATTCGGGGTGGTGGCGTTGTGGGCGAGCCCGCCCAGCGCCTCGGCGGCCTCGTTGTACTCGCGCACCCCGAGCGGGACGATCTCCTCCAGGGTCAGCTGACCGGTGGTCAGCGTGCCGGTCTTGTCGGTACAGACGACGTCCACGTTGCTGACCGACTCGACCGCGTTGACCTGCTGCACCAGCGCCCCACTGCGGGCGATCCGGACGGCACCGGCGGTGTAGGCCAGGGCGATCAGAAAGAACAGCCCATACGGTACGAGACCCGACAGCACCGCGGTGATCTGGACGACCCGCAGCACGCTGAACCCCTCCAGCGCCGCCTGCGCCAGAATGCAGCCGCTCATCAGCGCGGTCAGCGCCATCACGACCCGCACGATGAACTCGATGCTGCGCTGCAGCGGGGTCCGGTCGGTGGTGGAACGCCGGGCCTCGGCGGTCAGCCGGCCCGCGTAGCTGTGCACCCCCACGTCTCGGGCCTGCTGGTGCCCGTCACCGGCCACACACAGGCTGCCCGAACGCAGGTCGTCGCCCGGGTGCTTGACCACCGGGTCGGACTCGCCGGTCAGCAGCGACTCGTCGGCCTCCAACCGGCCGCCGTCCAGCAGCGGCCCGTCCACCACGATCTGGTCACCCGGCCGCACCCGCAGCACGTCACCGCGAACCACCCGGTCCGGGGCGATCTCCACCTCGCGGCCGTCCCGGACGACCAGCACCCCGCCCCGGTCCAGCAGTTGCAGCCGGTCCAGTTTGCGTTTGGCGCGGATCTCCTGAGCCGCGCTGATCACCGCGTTGATCAGGCCCAGGCCGACGCTGATCAGGGCGTCGCTGTACTGGCCGAGGCTGAGCAGGGCGGCGCCGATCACGAACAGGATCAGGTTGAAGAACGAGAAGACGTTGGTCCGCAGGATCTCGCCGTAACCGCGCGACCCGCCCTGCACGGCGGTGTTCGCCTCACCGCGCCGCCGTCGGGCCTCAGCCTCCGCCTCGGTCAGCCCGTCGATCGGCGCGAGTATCACCTGTTCCACCAGATCGAGACTAAACACCCAAAAGCCGCTCCACGCCGGTGATGAAGATGTTCAGGTCGAAGTCGAGCCGGGCGTCGGTCCCGGATCCCTGGTCTTCGCGTGGGAGCAAACCGGACTTCGGGTGACACCGATTGTTCGGCTTCCGTGTGCCGTTCGGCACTCTTCTGCTCGCCGGCACGGCGTCCGGCATTAACTCTGCCGCCGCCCACCGCCCATAGCTTCGACTCGATCACGCCCGGCCGCGCCCCGCCCCCGGTGGCGCCCCAGCCCAAGCGAGTCGACTCATGCCTGCACTCCCGGACGTCAGCGTCGTCATCCCCACGTGCAACCGCCCGGACCTGGCCGTCCGCGCGGTTCGCAGTGCTCTCGCGCAGACGCACGGTGACCTCGAGGTGATCGTCGTGGTCGACGGTCCCGACGACGACACCACCACCGCCCTCGCCGCCGTCGGCGACGACCGGCTACGCGTCGTGGTCCTGCCCGAACGCGGCCGCGCCCCGCACGCCCGCAACGTCGGCGCCGCCGAGGCCCGCGGCCGGTTCACCGCCCTGCTCGACGACGACGACGAGTGGCTGCCCGGCAAGATCGAGACGCAGCTCGCGCTGGCCGCCGGCTCCGACGCGACCCATCCGATCGTCGCCACCCGGCTGATCAACCGGACTCCCCGCGCCGACTCGGTCATGCCCCGCCGGCTGCCCGCCGCCGGTGAGCCCCTCAGCGAATACTTCACCGTCCGGCGTGGCCTCTTCTACGGCGACGGTTTCATCCAGACCTCCACGATCATGGCGCCCACCGACCTGTTCCGGCGGGTGCCGTTCACCGTGGGGCTGCGCCGCCAGCAGGAACTCGACTGGGCGCTGCGGGCCGTCCGGGAGGACGGTGTGGAGCTGCTCTACGCCGAGGAACCGCTCGTGCTCTGGCACCAGGACGAGGACCGGGAGCGGATCAGCCTGCACAACCCCTACGACGAACAGCTCGAATGGCTGCGCGACAACCGCCACCTGTTCACCCCGCGGGCGTACGCCGCCTTCACCCTCAGCGTGATGAGCTCGATGGCCGCGCCCGGCCGGGCGGGCCGTCACTTCCGCGAACTCCTCACCGAAGCCCGCCGCCACGGCCGCCCGGGCGCCCTCGACTACCTCACCCACCTGCAGATCTGGGCCCTGCCGCCGGCCGTCCGGGCCCGCCTGCGCGATCTCGTCGTGGGCCGCCGTTCCGCCGCCGACAACACCACCCCCGCGCCCGAGCCGGTCGATGTCGCCTGACCGGCGGCGGGTAGCCGTCTGGCGCAGCGCGATGCTGCTCGGCTCGGAGACGTTCATCCGCGCCCAGGGCGACGCCCTGACCCGCTGGGAACCGGCCTACCTGGGCGCCACCCGCATCGACTCGGCCCTGTCCCGCCCGGACGACGTGATCGTCTTCCCGGACGGCCCGGCCGGCCGCCGCGAATTCCTCGGCCTGCGGCTCGGCGGCACGTCACCCCGCCTGCGGGCGGTGCTCGCCCGGGTCCGCCCCGAACTGGTGCACGCCCACTTCGGCGGCGACGGCTGGCTGATCAGCCGGACCGCCCGGCAACTCGGCATTCCGCTGATCGTCACCGTCCACGGCCACGACGTGACCCGGCAGCCGCAGAGCTCCGGCCTGCATGGACTCCGCTACCGCCGGAACCTGCGATCGGTCTTCGGCCGGGCCGCCCTGGTCATCGCGGTCTCCGAAGTGATCCGTGACCGGGCCGAGGCGTGCGGCGCCGACCCCGCTCGGATACGCGTGCACTACACGGGCGTGACCGTCCCACCCGCCGTCCCGGTCGTGCCGAAACGCTGGGACGTCGTGTTCGTCGGCCGTCTCGTGGCCAAGAAGGGCGTCGACGATCTGCTCACCGCCCTGTCCCTGCTCGACTCGCCACGCCCGCGGGCGCTGCTGATCGGCGACGGACCGCTGCTGCCCGAGATGCGTGCCCTCGCCTCTCGACTCCGCCTCGACGCCACCTTCGTGGGCGGCCTGGCGCCCGAGTCGGTCCAGCGGCACCTCGCCGAATCCCGGATGCTCGCCGCCCCGTCCAAGACCGCCCCCGACGGTGACACCGAAGGCCTGCCCACCACCATCCTGGAAGCCGCCGCCCTGGGCCTGCCGGTGGTCGCGACCAGGCACAGCGGCATCCCGGAGGCGGTGCTCGACGGCCGGACCGGCCTGCTCACCCCGGAGGGCGACCCGGCCGCCCTGGCCGGATCGATCGCCCACCTCCTCGGCGACGCCGAACTGCGCCACCGGATGGGCGCCCAGGCCCGCGAACACGTCGCCGCCCACTTCAACCTGGCCACCCAGACGCTCCGGCTGGAGTCCCTCTACGACCAGGTCAGCTGAGACGGCGTAGTGCGGCCCTGGCCAGGTGCTTGCCTCGGCGGACGCCGCCCAGGACGGCGGTCGCCGCACGGCCGCCCGTGGTCGCCTTCAGGACGGTGATGATCTTGTGGGCTCGGGAGAGGTCGGACTGAAGGGTGGCGGTCCTCTGCTCGTACCACGTCAATTGCGCCTTGGCCTCGGCCAACTGCTCGGCGAGACGGTCGTGTGCGGCGGTGAGCTCCCGCAACGTCGACGGGGTCGGCCTCGGGGCCGGAGCCGGATCCACCGGAAGTCCGGACATGGCCGCCAGCAGTGAGTCCGTGCCCTCGACCGGCCACAGGTGGGCCAGGCCCTCGTCGTGCAGGGCGGCCGCGAGCTGCTGAAGCGGTGACTGGCCGGGAGCCGGCGACAGGGTGCCGGCGGGGGCGTCGGTCGTCGGGAGCAGGGTGCCGTCGGGGGTGCGGAGCAGGGCGTCGGCGGGGTGGGCGGCGTGCGGGCCGGACTGCCAGGCGGTCAGCAGGGTGCGGAACTCCGGCTGGTCGCCGGAGCGGGCGGCGGCCAGCAGGGCGTCGTGGAGACAGATTCCGGGCGGCACCGGGCCGAGGGTGCCGACGGTCCAACCCGAGGCGGTACGCACCAGCCGCTCTTGCCCGAGCAGGCCGTCCGGCAGGGGCGACGGATGATGGCCCGGGTACGCGGCGACGACGATCCAGGCGGGTGCGAGTCCACCGGCCAGCCCGTGACGCAGCAGGTCGGCGGCGAGCGGCCGGGAGTCGGCGAGCAGTGGCCCGGCGGGCAGTCCGGCCCGCCGCAGCGCCGAGGTGAGGTACCCGTGCAGGTTCGGATCGGTGAGCGCGTCCTCGTCGAGCAGCACCGACGGCGACTCGGGCGACGGGTGGGCCGCCCAGTCCCGCAGTACGTCGAGTCCGGCCGACCGCAGGTGGGCGCGGAGCCGTTCGAGGCCGGCGGGTCGGGTCGGGTCGGTGGCCGGGAAAGCCGACCAGGCCTCGTCGCCGGGGGTTCCGGTGCCCGCGTAGAGACGGTGCAACCCGACCGGGTTGGCCACCGACAACAGCAGTCGCCCACCGGGACGCAGCACGGCCAGCAACTGGGCGACCCCGGCCGCCCACGGCAGGTCGGCGGTCTCGGTGGAGCCGGTGCGGTCCAGCCCGTCCAGGGCCACCACGGTGTCGTACGCCGGAACCGCCGCGAGTTTCGCCAGGCTCCCGCAGCAGACCTGGATCCCGGCGCGCCCGGCCCACCGCCCGGCCAGCTCGTCGGCGTCCGGTACCCCGCGCACCAGCACGGTCACCTGCCGCGCCGGGATCGCCTCGATGAGCTCCGGTTCGTGCGGCCCGACCACGAGGACGTGTCCGCGGGCGGTGGCGGCGAGTTCCCGCAGTGGCGCGCCACGCGCCGGGGACCGGTCCGACCAGTGCGGCATCTCGCCGCCGAGAAGAAGCGCCGTCATGTCGTGGTCCAGTGGAAGAGGTGCCGGAGCTCGGCAGGGGACAGGGTACGGTCGGCGCCGAGCTCGTCGACGGCGATGGCGTGCGCGGTGGCCGTGTCGATCTTCGGGCCGTGCAGGTCGGCCCACTGGCGGCGGATCCGGTTCCGGCCGCCGAAAAGGTCCTGCTCGCCCTGCAGCTGCATCGGATCGCCGTAGACGGCCGGTTCGCAGCCGGCCAGGATGCCGTAGAAGACGGCGGAGCACAGCCGGTTCGACGCGACCCGGCGGTGCCGGCGCTGTTCGGCGAGCTGCCGGGCCAGGAATCCGGGGTCGAGGTCCTTCCACCAGCCACCCCGGTAGCCGTGGCAGATCACCCGGAAGCCGGCCTGCTCATAGCGCCGCCGAACCCGTACGGTGCGATATTCCTGCCAGTAGAGGCAGACGGTGACCGGCCCGGATTCGGTGTCGCGGATCTCGGCGATCAGCCGGTCGTGGTCACCTTCGACGTGCTGGCCCTCCCAGCCGTGGAACGGGTACCAGATGGTGCCGTCCCGTTCGGCGTCGTCGGCCTCGGGTTCCATCGCGGTCAGGTACGCCCACGGGGCACCCACCACGTGCACCTGCCGGCGGCCCATCGACCAGGCCCGGCGCCGGGTCCGTTCACTCCAGACGAACGTCGGGACACCCGGGACGAACTCGTGGTCGGGGGCGAGGCCGTCGCCGATGTTCCAGCCGTGCTGCAGGTAGCCGTGGATCCGTGGCGGATCGGCCTCGAATCCGCAGTACCGGGCCAGCACGAAGGAGTGCCCGTAGTAGTGGTTGGCGTGGTGCACGCCCCATCCCATCGTGGGAAGGCGTACACCACGCAAACACCAGACGATCAGCCGGTGACGGCGAACAGGGCGGCGGCGTACGCCTTGTGGCCCTCCGGAGTCGGGTGGTACGACTCGGACAGGTTGTCCCGCAGCCCGTGGATCCACGGCTCCTTGGTGCACGCCTCGTGACCCTCGAAGGCCTTGCGTACGTCCACGAAGGTGAAGCCGGCCGCCTTGACCCGGCCCTCGATCAGCTCGTCGAGCGAGTCGGCGCCGTCGTTGAGGGCCTTGCGTCGGGCGTCGCCGAGCGCGTCGCAGGACACCCCGGCGGCACCCGGCGCGGCCACCAGGTGCGGATACCCGGTGACGAACACCTTCGCGTTCGGCGCCGCCTCCTTGATCATCTGGTAGAGCGCGTCCAGTTCGGCCGGCAGGGCGCTCTCGACGGTGGTGACCGCGGTGTCGACCGACGTCTTGCACGTCGCGTCGGTACCCAGCAGGCACGTCTGGAGCGACTTGGTCCAGCCCGCGTCGTTGCCGCCGACCGTCAGCGTCACCCAGCCGGTCTTCTCGTTCAGTGCCCGGAGCTGCTCGAACCGGACATCGTTGATCTTCGCGCCGGCGCAGGTGGCGTCGGTGATGGTGCCGAACGAGGCGACCGTGCGCAGCGTGGCCCACAGGTGCGGATAGCCGCCGTCCTTGCTCTGCACGCAGGTGGTGCTCTCCCCGTAGTTCCCGGCACCCAGCCCGGCGGCGTACGAGTCACCGAGCGCCACGAAATCACGGGCCTCCACGGCTTTCGTGGCGGCCTCCTCGGCGCCGCTACAGGCCGTGAGGGCGGCCAGCACCGCCACGGTGGTCGCGACCGGGATCCAGCGTCGCTTCAAGGCAACTCCTTAACGAAAGATAGATCCCGTGAATAATGCATGACGGCCGCGGTCCGGCATACTGCTGACCTGTGACGACTCGCGAACCCCGCCTGGAGATCGAGTACTGCACCCAGTGCCGCTGGCTGATGCGGGCGGCCTGGACGGCGCAGGAGCTGCTCACCACGTTCACCACCGACCTGGGCGAGGTGGCCCTGGTCCCGGGCGTCGGCGGCGTCTTCGAGGTCCGGCTGGGCGCGGAGACCCTGTGGTCGCGCAAGGCCGAGGGCGGCTTCCCCGAACTGGTCCATCTCAAGCGTCTGGTCCGCGACCGGATCGCCCCGGGTCGATCGCTGGGGCACAGCGATGGGCACAAGTCCGGCGAGTCGAGCGGGAGTAGGGCAGAGTCGGACGGGTGATGTCCCGCTGGACGTTGTACGTCCCACTGCTGGCCCTGTTCACCCTGATCCTCACCTTCGGCCGGGATCTGCCGACGGCGCTCGTGGCGGTGGTGTCGTTGCTGCTGGCGGGCGCGGTGCTGGCCGCGGTGCACCATGCCGAGGTGGTGGCGCACCGGGTCGGGGAGCCGTACGGCTCACTGATCCTCGCCGTGGCGGTGACCATCATCGAGGTCGCGCTGATCGTCACGCTGATGGTCAGCGGCGGGGAGAAGGCGCAGTCCCTGGCCCGGGACACCGTCTTCGCCGCCGTGATGATCACCTGCAACGGCATCCTCGGCCTGTCCCTGCTGGTCGGTGCGCTGCGCCGGCGTTTCGCGGTGTTCAACCCGGAGGGCACCGGCGGCGCGTTCGCCACGGTCACCGCGATCGCCACGCTCAGCCTGGTGCTGCCGACGTTCACCACGAGCCGGCCCGGACCCCAGTTCAGCCCGGCCCAGCTGGCCTTCGCCGCGGTCGTGTCGCTCGGCCTCTACCTGCTGTTCGTGGCGGTGCAGACCCGTCGGCACCGGGACTACTTCCTGCCGATCACCACGGCCGGTGAGGTGATCGACGCCGAGGAGCATGTCGACCCGCCGTCCGGCCGGACCGCTCTGCACAGCCTCGGCCTGCTGCTGGTCGCCCTGATCGCGGTGGTCGGACTGGCCAAGGGCGTGTCGCCGGCGATCGAGTCGGGAGTGGCCGCGGCCGGACTGCCGCAGTCCGTCGTGGGTGTGGTGATCGCCCTGCTGGTGCTGCTGCCGGAGACCATCGCCGCGGTCCGCGCCGCCGCCCGGGACCGTATGCAGACCAGCCTCAACCTGGCCCTCGGCTCGGCGATGGCCAGCATCGGCCTGACGATTCCGGCGATCAGCGTGGCCATGATCTGGCTGGACGGGCCGCTGCTGCTGGGCCTCGGCGGCACCGAGATGGTGCTGCTGGTGCTGACCGTCGCGGTGGGTACGCTGACGATCGTGCCGGGCCGGGCCAACATCCTCCAGGGCGGCCTGCATCTGAGCCTCGCCGCGGTGTTCCTGTTCCTGGCCGCGAGCCCGTGATCCACGCCGCACGGTAGATTGCTGCCGGTGAACAAACAGGCCCAGGCCGTCGTGCTGTTCCTCTTCGGCGGCGCGATCCTGAAGGCGTCGCTGACCGACCTCTACCTGCGCTATGTGCAGGAGGCGCTGCGACCGTTCCTGATCGCCTCCGGCGCGCTGCTGGTGTTCGCCGCCGCCGCGACCCTCTGGTATGACCTGCGCGGCCGGCGGGGCCCGGACGAGCCGCACGACGAGCACGGCCACCATCACGAGCCGCAGGTCGGCTGGCTGCTCATCCTCCCGGTGCTGGGCCTGCTCCTGATCGCGCCCCCGGCCCTCGGGTCGTACACCGCCGAGCAGACCGGCACGGTGCAGATCGGTGCCGAGTCGGACTACCCGCCCCTGCCCGAGGGCGACCCGACCACGGTCAGTCTGCTCGACTACGCCTCCCGGGTGATCTACGACGAGGGCCGCAGCCTGACCGGCCGCCGCCTGCAGTTGACCGGTTTCGTGACCACCGGCGACGACGGGGTGCCGATGCTGGCCCGGATCGTGGTGAGCTGCTGTGCCGCCGACGGTCGCCCGATCAAGGTGGGCCTGACCGGCGGCCCGCCGATGGACGTGCCGGCCGGGACGTGGCTGCAGGTCACCGGGACCTACACCGAGAAGCGTGGCAAGGACCCGGTCAACCAGGCCGACGTCGCGTTCCTGCAGGTGACTGAGTGGCAGCCGGTCAGCGCACCGAAGCAGCAGTACGAATGAGCGCCCGCTCCACAGTGGCCCTCGGGGTGGCCCTGCTCGCGGCCGGCGCCCTGCTCGCCGGTGGCCTGCCCGAGCAGCCCGCCGCCCCGGTGACGTCGGCCGTCCGGCCCACCGCCGAGCAGGAGTGGCCGGCGGCGGCCCGCGCCGACCTGCGTGACCTGACCGTCGAGCCGCTGCTGTTCCTGGACGCGACGACCGCGGTCGGCCAGGTGACCGACGGCGATTTCGTACGGCTGCTGGTGGAGAAGGCCGGTATCGCCCGCGAGTTGCGTCGCCTGCCGGCCGCCGACGACCCGCGGTTCGAGGCGATGACCGTCTCCGGTGACGAGCTGATCTGGGCCGAGTCGTCGGGCAGCCGTCCGGTGGAGATCTGGGCGGTCCGGCGTGACGGCGGCGACGCCCGGCTGATCACCGCCGACACCGGCAACACGCTGTTCTACGGCAACCAGTACGACCTGGTCGTGGACGGCGGCCGGGTGCACTGGGTGGCGGGTGAGGGCGACAAGACCACCCAGATCCGGTCGGTCGCGCTGACCGGCGGCGAAGTGGACGTCCGGGAGGAGCCGGGCCGCTGGTCGCTGTCGGCGTGGCCGTGGCTCACCGACGACACCGGCGCCCAGTCCGGTCAGGTCCGGATGCGGGAGATGACGACCGGCCGGGAGGTGCGGGTGCCGTTCTCCGGCGCCGAGTGGGGGATGTGCGCCCCCACCTGGTGCCGGGTGATGGTGATGAACGGTGAGGGCCTGGCCCGGATCGACGTGATGCGCCCGGACGGCACCGACCGTCGCCGGGTGGCCGGACCCGGCACCCAGGCCGCGGTCAGTGACGTCGCCGTGCTGGACCGGTTCGAGATCCTCTCCGAGCCGGGGCCGGAGTTCGACCTGACCGGCACGGCCGGCCTCGTCGTCCACGACCTGACGACGGGCCGGACCGTGACTCTCTCGGCGGGGGCCGACCTGGCCGCCACCAAGGACGGCATGCTCTGGTGGTCGACCGGCACCCAGGAGACGGCCGTCTGGCACACCCTGGATCTAAGAACCGTGTGACGGTCTGCCGCGCAGCGACAGCAGGGCGTCGACCACCAGGAAGGCGGCCAGCGGGATGCCGAACAGCGGCAGTGCCCAGCCGAGCGCGAAGACCACCGGCACGCCGACCACGATCGCCCACGCGGGCAGCCCGAGCCAGGCGCCCCGGGCCGGTGCGGCGCCGACCACGGCACGGCGGTCGTCCCGGGTCGGCCGTCGCTGCCACCACATCCGGTAGCCCCACAGGATCACCGACAGCAGACCGATCGCGAGTGCGGCCAGCAGCAGCTGGTTGACGATGCCGAACAGGATGCCCATGTGCGCCTGCACGCCGAGTTTGGTGAGCTGGGCCAACACCGGCCAGTCGGCGAAGTCGCTGCGGGCGACCACGGTGGAGGTGGCCGGGTCGACGGCGATCCGGTCCAGGCTGACCGGCCAGGTGTTGTCGATGCCGGAGACGGTCCAGGCGGCGCCACCGGTCTCCGGCAGGCTCAGCTCGACCGGGCCGGACAGGCCGTTGTCCCGGGCCACCCGCAGGACGGTGTCGGCTTGGGCCGGGTCCACCGCGACCGGCGCCTCGCTGCCGGCGCCGTGGTGGCCACCGGCGGACGGGGTGGCCCCGGGAACCTCCAGGGCCGGGCGGCGACCGTCCAGGGCGTCGAGCGCGATCTCGAAGTTGCCGCCCGCCCAGCGCGACCAGGTGAGACCGGTCGCGGCGAGGATGAGTAGGCCGAGGCTGATCCACAGGCCGGTCGCGGCGTGCCAGCCCCGGGTCCGGCGCACGCCCTTCTTCGCCGACAATTCGGGAGCGAGCATCTTGCGTACGCTGCGCCGGCGCCGCCACCACAGGACGATCCCGCCCAGGGTGAGCACCCACAGCCAGCTGGCGGCCAGTTCCGAGTAGTTGCGGCCGAGGTCGCCCAGGTGCAGGTTGCGGTGCAGGTCGTCGAGCCAGGTGGTGACCGGCGTCGAGCCGTACCAGGTGGTCAGCTGCCCCTGCACCGTGCCGGTGTGCGGGTCGACGTAGACGGTGTGCTGCTTCTCGCCCAGGTCGGGCTGGGCGAACACGACCCGGGTGGTCTGCTCGCCGTCGGCCGGCTGCACTGCCGCGATCGTGCCGTCCGGGTGGGCGGCTCGGGCGGCGGCGATCTGGTCGGCCAGCGGGAGGACCGGGCCGCTCGTGGTCGCGGCGGTCAGCTTGTCGCCGTACAGGATGCCGTCGAGCTGTGGTGTCGCCGTGTAGAGCAGCCCGGTCAGGGCCGCCACCGCCAGGAACGGGGCGACCAGCACGCCGGCGTAGAAGTGCAGGCGCAACAGCAGGGCGCCGAACGCGCCGGTGCGGCGCGAACCGCGGGCCGGCGGCGCCGCCGGGGTCACCGGCGCGGTGGTCAGTTCGGGTGTCACGGCCATCGGCTGTCCTCGTCAGGGTGTCGGCGGCGCGGAAGTGCGCCGGCATCCAGGGGGAAACGCAGTCGACGCCCGGGCCTTGGCGGCGTCGCAGCATTGGTCGCCGGATGTGGCCCCGAAGTTCCCAGAGACTTTTCAGGCACTTGAGATCGATGAGCCGGGAACTACGGCCCGCCGACCGGCGACTAACGGGCGTCACCGACCTCCCCATCTCGTGGGGTACCGCCACCCCGTGGGGCACTGCCCAGAAGGACCTGTTGAACGAATGGACCACACCGATCGGATCCGCGGTCTTCGCCATTCCGGGCGAGCGGCCACCCGCCTGAGCCGGCCCCTGCTGGCCCTGGCCGCGCTGCTCGCCGTGCTGCTGCCCGGCGTTCCGGCGTGGGCGCACAACGCGCTGGCCGAGGCGAACCCGGCGAAGAACGCCACCCTGAAGAAGTCGCCCTCCGAGGTGAAGCTGCGGTTCCTGCAGAAGCTGAACCCCGACTACACCACGATCACGGTCAGTGACGCCGCCAAGGCGAAGGTGGCGACCTCGGACCCGAAGGTGGACGGGGCGACCGGCTCGGTGACCTTCGGCGCGCCGCTCGTCAACGGTGTCTACACGGTGGCCTACCAGGTCGTCTCCACGGACGGGCACACCGTGAAGGGGTCGTACCAGTTCACCGTGAACGACCCGGCGGCAGTCGAGCCGTCGTCCGCCCCGCCGTCCCTTGCGGCGACGACGGAGCCGGCGCCCGCGGCGACCACCTCCTCGGCCACCACCTCCCCGGCCACCACCTCCCCGGCCACCGTCGACCTGGCGGAAAAGTCCGAAGAGTCGTCAAATTCTACGCTGTATGGTCTCATCGCCGGCATCGTGGTCGTCCTCGCCGCCGGCGCCGCTTTCCTGTTCATCCGTCGCCGCAAGGCGTGAAGGGGTCCCCCATGAAGCAGTCCGCGCTGCGGCGCGTCGCCACCATCTCCGCCGTCGCCGCCGTGTTCGTGCTCGGCGTGGCCGGGCCGGCCGCCGCGCACGTGACGGTCAACCCGGGTACCGCCACCCAGGGCGGCTACACGAAGGTGTCGTTCCGGGTCCCGAACGAGAGCGACAGCGAGTCGACCACCAAACTGGAGGTCAACCTGCCGGCGGAGAGCCCGATCGGGTCGGTGTCGGTCAAGCCGGTGCCGGGCTGGACCGCGGTCGCCGAGAAGTCGAAGCTGGCCACCCCGGTCAAGGTCCACGAGAGTGAGATCACCGAGGCGGTCAGCAAGATCACCTGGACCGCGGCGGCCGGTTCGGAGATCAAGCCGGGCACCTTCCAGGAGTTCGACGTGTCGCTCGGGCCGCTGCCGGAGGTCGACCAGCTGGTCTTCAAGGCGCTCCAGACGTACTCCGACGGCACCGTGGTCCGCTGGATCGACGAGCCCGCCACCGACGGCACCGAGCCGGAGAGCCCGGCCCCGGTCCTGAAGCTCGCCGCCGCCGGAGCGGCCCCGTCCGCGGCCGCGCCCACCCCGACCGCCGCCGCGGCCGCCGAGGAGGGCGACACCGGCGACAGTGGCGCTGCCTGGGGCATCGCCGGCCTGGTCGCCGGTCTGGCCGGCCTGATCCTGGGCCTGCTCGCCTACCGCAAGGCCGCGAGCACCACCACGCCGGCCGCCTGACGCCCGCGCGCCCGGCCCGCGGTCCGTGCCGCGGGGCGCCGCCCGCCGCAGTGCGCGTTCGATCAGCGTGATTCCTGTTCGAGGCCGGCCGTCAGGCCGGCCTCGATCTCGTCCGGGGCCCGCATCCGCCAGGCATCCGTGATCAGCTCCCTCAGCCGTTCGGGTGTGACCCGCTCCAGTCGCAACATCACCAGTGGTAGCCCGTCGTAGCCGGGTGTGGTGAAGAACATGTCGGGCTCGCCGAGTAGCAGAGCCTGTTTCTCCGCTTCGTCGCCGACGAACAGAACCGCCACATCCGTACGGATCACCCGCGGTTTTCCGGGTAGACGTTCCGGATATGACCAGACGAATCCCCTCCCGGAGACCCGGAAGTCGAAGCCGTCACTGTCGATCTCCTCGACCTCGGGCAGGGCGAGCGCGACCCGGCGCACGTCATCAGCGTCACTCACGGTGGTCATTCTGCAACATGTCTGTCGACATCCGTGGCAATTGATTGCTTGCCTACTGGCTAGCTAGGCTTCTATTCTCCGATCCAAGAACTAGGAATTCCCCCTCCCACTCCGGCGGTCCGACATGCAGAAGCTCCTCCTCCTAGCCCTGGTCGGGCTGGGTGCTCAGCTCGTCGACGGCAGCCTGGGCATGGCCTACGGCGTGACCTCGACCACGCTCCTCCTGGCGATCGGCACGAACCCGGCGGCCGCCTCGGCCACCGTGCACCTCGCCGAGATCGGCACCACCCTGGTCTCCGGCATCTCGCACTGGCGGTTCGGCAACGTCGACTGGAAGGTCGTCCTCAAGATCGGCGTCCCGGGCGCGATCGGCGCCTTCGCCGGGGCCACCGTGCTCTCCAACATCTCCACCGAGGTCGCCGCGCCGCTGATGGCGGTCATCCTGCTGGTCCTCGGTCTGTACGTGTTCATCCGGTTCACCTTCCAGGGCCTGCCCAAGGGTCAGCTCGGCAAGCCGCTGCGCAAGCGGTTCCTCACCCCGCTCGGCCTGGTCGGCGGCTTCGTCGACGCCACCGGTGGCGGCGGCTGGGGCCCGGTCGGCACCCCGGCGATCCTGGCCAGCGGCCGGCTCGAACCCCGCAAGACGATCGGCTCGATCGACACCAGCGAGTTCCTCGTCGCCATCGCCGCCAGCCTCGGCTTCATCTGGGGCATCGGCAGCGAGAACATCGACTACGGCTGGGTGCTGGCCCTGCTGATCGGTGGCGTGATCGCCGCCCCGCTCGCCGCCTGGCTGGTCCGGCACATCCCGCCGCGCGTCCTCGGCGCCGCGGTCGGTGGTGTGATCATCCTGACCAACACCCGGTCCCTGCTGCGCAGCGACTGGATCGACGCCCCCGACGCGGTCCGCTACGTCTTCTACGCCGTCATCTACGTCGCCTGGGCCGCCGCGATCGTCTACTCGGTGCTCCAGTACCGCAAGCACGCCGCCGAGGACAAGCAGATCATCGCCGAGGCGGAGGGTGCCACGGCCACCGGCGCGGTGCCCGACGACAAGGCGACGGCCAACGCCTGACAGCGCCGAATCGCGGCAGATGCCGGGGTCCCCTGCGGACCCCGGCATCGCGCTTCTACGATGCGCCGATGTGGTGGAGGCGTAAGAAACGCACATTGCCGGACTTCTGCGAGGATCTGGCCCAGGGTGTCATCGCCCTCGACGAGGACGCGTCGGCGGCGGCGATGCGCGGGATCATCCGTTCCCTCGACGGGGCCGGCCCGGCCGAGCTGACCGAGGGGGTCCGCCGGCTGCTCCCCGCGGTCCGGCAGGTGTCGATCGGCAACGGCGGTCAGCTGGCCCAGGTCGCGGCCGGGCTGGTCGAGGCCGGCGCCGACCCGTTCGTCCTGCTGGAGGTCCTGGTCGAGCGGGTCACCGACGGGCTCGAGCACGCCGCCCGCTTCCCCGTCCTGGCCGACAAGGACGGCGGCGGGTTCGAGGCTCCGGGCAGCCAGGAGGAGGCCGACGCGCTGATCGACCGGGCCGCCCGGGCCGCCGCACAGGCCGGGATCTCCCGGGAGGAGGGCATCCGGATCACCGAGTCGTTCTTTACCGTCGACGAGTGGATCCCGAGCCTGCTCCTGCCGCTCCAGCAGAAGCGGGTGCGCCAGGCCTTCCCCGGCCGGGAGCGGCTGGCCGCCGCGGCCGACGCGATGACCGACCACGCGGATGCCGCACCGTGGATGTTCGGGCTGCTCCAGGTGCTCGACGACGAGCCGTTCCTGGTCATCCACCGCCCGACCGGCCGGGCGTTCCGCCTGACCGTCAGTGGGGTCGGTGACAACTTCCAGCTGCACACCCTGCTGGCCGCGACCCTGATCGGCGACCCGGCACAGGGCCTCATCGAGGGCACCCGTCCGGCGCCGGCCTGGATCGCCGCCGCCACCGACGGCCCGGAGATGCAACCGTCCGGCGGGGTACGAGGCCAGTTCGAGCTGTTCGGTGCGGACGGCGAACGGATCTGGGGCGAGGGACGCCCAGCCGACATCCCGGTGCTCGAGGGCCATCGGGTGGTGGTGCTGGACAAGCCGTCGTACGCCCGCTCCTGGAACACCGGCCGCGTCTACCCGCTGATGCACCCGGAGATCACCCTCGACCGGAAGCTGCCCGAGTCCGAGGCGGCCACCTGGCTGAGCAGGATCACCGATCCGGGGAACTAGTGATCCGGGGTCCCGGGCGGGGCCATGATCCGTAGAGCGTTGGGGTCGACGGCCACCCGTAGCGGGGTCGCGCCGCACGGTTCGCCGTCGACCTCCACGTGGGCCGGGCGGTCGGTCTCCAGCCACAGCTCGCCGACCGCGAGGAACGGCTGCTCACGCAGCGTCCGACGATGCCCGGTGAGCGCGTTGCGGGCGGTCTCGCGAACCAGTTCCAGCTTCGAGGCCCCACCCACCGGGTAGGCGACGAGCAGCCGGTCGTCGGCGTGCGCGTCGGCGGTGATCGGCCGGCCGGCGTGGAAGCCGCCGTTGGCCACGTAGACCTGGTGGGTGTGATAGACGATCTCCCGCCCGTCGGCCCGGACCGTGACCTTCAGCGGCCGATGCCTGGTGAGCAGCCCGAGCGCGGTGATCGGGTAGGCGATCCGCCCGATCACCCGTTTCAACCGGCTCGGCACGTTGATCATGATCTCGGCGGACAGCCCGGCCCCGACGTGGTTGGTGAACGGCATGTCACCGGCGATCCCCAGGTCGACGTCGATGACCTTGCCGTCGACGAGCGTCGACACCGCCTCATCGAGATCCGGGAGGATTCCGACCGTACGCGCGAAATTGTTCGTGGTGCCGAGGGGAAGCAGACCGAGAGCCACGTCGCGGTGGGCGAGCATCCGCCCGGCCGTGCTGATCGTGCCGTCGCCGCCACCGGCGACCAGCAGGTCCGGGTGGTGCGCGAGGGCCGCCGCCAGCGACTTCTCCAGCTCGCCGGGCCGGTCCACGGCATACGATCCGAGCAGCTCGAACCCGGCGGCGAGCAGACGGGCGCGCGCGTCGGCGTAAAGCTGCCGCCCGCGCCGCGACCGCGCGTTCACGACGAGCGCCGCCCGACGTTCGCGCCGGATGTCCTCGGTCAGCTCCTGCTTCGTCCGCACCGGCCGACCCTACCGTCCGGAGATCACATCACGTCCAGCCGGACCGACTCGTATCCGCGCAGCACGAACCCCGGGTTGCGAACCGGTTCCTCGGCCAGTTCCAGCCGTGGCGCGTGTTCCAGCAGGGCGGTCAGGGCGGCCTGCATCTCGATCCGGGCGAGCGGGGCGCCCAGGCAGAAGTGCAGCCCCGCCCCGAAACTCATGTGCGTGTTCGGCACCCGGCCGGCGTCGAACCGGTCGGGGTCGGCGAACACCGCCGGGTCCCGGTTCGCGGCCCCCAGCAGCGCCGCCACCTCGGCCCCCTGTGGAACGGTCACCCCGCCGATCCGCACATCCGCCGCGGCCGTCCGCACGAACAGTTGCGACGGCGAGTCGTACCGCAGCATCTCCTCGACCGCGGTCGGCACCAGCTCCCGGTCGGCTCGCAGCCGGGCCAACTCGCCGGGGTGGTCGAGCAGCGCCACCATCCCGTTGCCGAGCCCGTTGACCGACGCCTCGTGACCGGCGTTGAGCAGCAGGATCGCCGACGCCACCAGCTCCTCCGCGGACAGCCGGTCGGACCCGTCCCGCACCGACACCAGATGGCTGATCAGATCGTCCCCGGGTGCGGCGGCCTTACGTTCGGCCAGCTCCCGCATGTACTCGGCGAAGTCCCGGCACGCCTCCAGCGCGGCCGCCTCCACTTCCGGGGTGCGGTTCACCTCGTACATCCGGACCATCGCCGCCGACCAGGGCCGCAGCCGGTCCCGCTCGTCCGCCGGAACGCCCAGCAACTCGGCGATCACGGTGACCGCCAGTGGTTCGGCGAGATCGGTCAGCAGATCGAAATCGGACCCGGCCGCCTCGACCAGCGCGGTCGCCTCGGCCGCCACCGTGGCTCGCAGCCGCTCGATGTGGCCGCGCGCGAACGCCTTCGCCACCAACGCCCGCAACCGGGTGTGCACGGGCGGCTCGTTCTCCATCATCTGATGCCGGTGCAGCAGATTGAACGGCTCGAAGACGGCGGCCGGCTCCTCGTCCCGCCAGAACCGCCCGAGCCGCCGATCCCGCAGAACGGCGTCCACGGCCGCGTGGCTGACCGCCAGCCAGCGCCCGCTCGGCTCATGAAAACCCAGGTCGGCCTGCTCCCGCAGCCGCGCCAGAGCGGGATAGGGATCCCGGACGAACGACGGGTCGGAAAACTCAAGGTCCACCCGGGGCAGGTTATCCCTTTTCGGTACGCGCCGACCCGCCCCGCCAGAACCAGACAGTTCCGGAACCACACCGCGACCCGGTCCCGGCGCCGGCCCCCGGCGCGACCGCCGGGCGGTCCGGCGGGGCCGGGGTCAGGCGACCGGGACGGCGTCGGCCGGGACGGTGGCGGGGATGGGTCGGGTCAGGGCCTGACGGTAGTGGTCGAGCAGTTCGTCGCCGATCGCCGCCCAGCTTCGGTTCTGCACGGCTGCGCGACCGGCCGCGCCCATCGTGTGCCGCAGCTCGGGGTCGGCGGCGAGTCGGGCGACCGACGCGGTGAAACCGTCGGCGCGGTGTGGTGGCACGAGGAAGCCGGTGCGCCCGTGTTCGACCAGGTCGAGCGGGCCGCCGGCGGCCGGGGCGACGACCGGCAGACCGCTCGCCATCGCCTCCTGCACGGCCTGCCCGAACGTCTCGTACGGGCCGGTGTGGGTGAACACGTCGAGACTGGCGTAGATCCGGCCGAGCTGGGCGCCGTGGCGGGCACCGAGGAACACCGCGTCCGGCAGCGCCCTCCGCAGTAGCGGCGCGGCCGGGCCGTCACCCACCACCACGAGCCGCACCCCGGGTAGCCGGGAGACGTCGGCGAGCAGCCCGATCTCCTTCTCCACGGCGAGCCGGCCGACGAATCCGGCCAGGATCTCGCCGTTCGGGGCGAGGGCCCGGCGCAGCCCGGAACTGCGATGCCCGGGGTGGAAACGTCCGGTGTCGACGCCGCGTCGCCACAGGTGCACCCGTCGGACACCGTGCGCGGCCAGGGCGGCGACCGATTCGGTCGAGGGCGCGAGGGTACGCCCGGACGCATTGTGGACGGTCCGGATCCACCGCCACGCCATCCGCTCGGTGAGCCGCACCCGGTAGACGCGGGCGTACGACGCCACGTCGGTCTGGTAGACGGCGACCGACGGCACCCCGAGAGCGCGTGCGCTCGCCTGCGCCCACGCGCCGAGCACGAACGGGCTGGCCAGGTGCACCACGTCGGGCGCGTGCCGGCGCAGCGCGGCGTGCAGGGCCGGGGCGGGCAGCCCGAGCCGTAGCTGCGGATAACCGGGCATCGGTAGGGACGCCACCCGCGCCACCGGGTACGGCAGCCCGCTCACCGGCGCCCGTGATCCGGGCGGGGGCAGGGGAGCGACGACAAGCGGCTCGTGGCCGTTGCGGGCGAGGTGCTCGGCCATCCGTGCCACCGAGTTGGCGACACCGTTGACATCGGGAAGGAACGATTCCGTGACGAGCGCGATGCGCATGGGAACAGGGGAACCGGAATCACGATCCGGCAGGAGACCATCCTGTGACCGGCGGCCGAACGATCAGCGGATTCTCCGCATCAGCGCATGCGGAGGGTCACCGTGAGCAGGACGGCGGAGGTCACCTGCGCACCCGCCAGGACCACCGCCAGTAGCGCCGGCGACTGCTCGTAGAGGGCGCCCGCCAGCACCCCGCCGGCCAGCGCGGCGACACCCTGCACCGCGGCGAAGACACCGTAGGCGGTGGCCCTCCGGGGCGCCGCGACCAGATCGGCGACCAGGGCCTTGACGGTGGAGTCCTGCACGCCGATCGCGGCTCCCCAGAGCAGCGTCCCGGTGACGATCGCGGCGGTGCCGTCGGAGAGGGCGAGCGCCGGGGTGGCCGCGGCCAGGGCGGGCAACGCATAGAGGACCCGCGCGCCCCACCTGTCGTAGAGGTGCCCGCTGGCCAGAGCGGCGAGCGCCCCGGCGGCCATCGCCCCGGCGTAGAGGACCGGCACCAGGGCGATCGGGAGCTGCCCGGTACGACTGGCGTGGTACGAGATGAGTCCGAAGGTGACCAGCCCGCCGGTGGCCGCCGCGGCCGACGCGGCGAACCAGTGGAAGCGCCGGGGCAGCCGCCCGGTGTCGACGGCACCGGCCGAGGACCTGGCCGCCGGGGCGGGGAAGCGCCGGCTGATCCAGACCAGCAGCACCATGGCGGCGGCACCGGGGATCGCGAGCACGGCCAGCGCCGGCCAGATCACCCCGGCCGAAGCCGCGACCAGAGCGGCGACCAGCAGCGGCCCGGCGAACGCGCCGACCTGGTCGAGTGCCTTGTGGACGGCGAACCCGCGGCCCCGCCCGACCGCTCCGGCGGCCTCGGCGAGCAGCGCCGACTTGGCCGGCGAGCGGATCGCCTTGCCGATCCGCTCGGCGACGATCAGCACGGCGGCGACGGCGAGTCCGGCGCCGCCGAGGGCCGGTGCGAGAGCCAGCAGCGGTACGCACACCGCGGTCAGCCCGTAGCCGACGATGGTGAGCGCCCAGTATCGGGCGGTGCGATCGGCGAGCGGCCCGGACACCAGCCGGAACAGCAGCGCGGCCGCCTCACCGGCGCCGGTGACGAGGCCGACCACGAGCGCGGAGGCACCCAGCCCGGCGAGCAGCGGCCCGGTGATCGACCGGGCGCCCTCGTAGACCATGTCGGCGGCCAGACTGACCAGCCCGAATCCGAGGATGGCCCGCCACGGGGAGAGGGCCCGCGCGTTGGTCAGAGCGGAGGACACGGTGGTAACGATACGGACCGTGCACCGAAGTGGATCAATTCCCGGCAATGTTTGGTGGACCGGGGGAGACCAGCGCATGTTTGGTGTCCCCCCGAATCAGGAAGACCATCGCCGTGCATCCTCAGCCCCCGCGCCGCACCACTCACGCCTATGGAACTCCGAAGAACCTGCTCGTCTACGACCGCTGGGGCCGCTACGGGCGGCCGGTGGTGCTGTTGCACGGCCTCTTCTACGACCGGACCACGTGGTGGCCGGTCGCGGCCGAGCTCGGTGACACGTGCAGCGTGATCGCCGTCGACCTGCCCGGGCACGGGCACTCCGCGGCCCGTGACTCCAACGATGTGGCGGGCCTGGCCCGGGACCTGGCGGTGCTGGTCAACGGCCTGAATCTGCATCGGGCGCCGGTGTTGGTGGGCCAGGGGGAGGGTGCGCTGCTGGCCGAGGCGTTCGCCGACTCGTACGCGACCCGGGCGGTGCTGACCTTCGACGAACCGGCCGCCGAGCCACCCGACTGCCCGGAGCGGCACCGGGCGACGGCCGACCTGGCGGGGGTTCCGGCAGCGTACCGGCAGTTCGCCCAGGCGCGCTGGGACGGGAGCCTGCTCCGGTCGTACAAATGCTGGTTCTCGAATCGCAGGCAGTCACGGACCGGGAAGCGTCCCTGCTTCCCGCACCTGCGCGCCCCGGCGCGGTTCGCCGCGACACTGAAGGACCTGATCTGACCGGGGAGCAGCCGCCCTCGGAGAGAGCGGCTGCTCACGGATCGGTCAGCCGTGCCGGTGCCGGCGACGCCGATGCGTCGGCGGCGTCAGAGCGGCGGCGCTGATCACCATGCAGACGATCAGCAGCGTGCCTACCAGGATGTCGACGAACATGGCGGTACCCCCCTCGGAACCGCTGGTCGGCTGCGGTGACAGCCGAGCCTCAACGGTCCACCCGCCACCCCGACCCGTCAACCGGAATGCCGGAAATCCCGAGGTTGGCCTGGCCTGCCGGGCGGGTCCTGCCTAAGCTGGCCGCGAGGGGAGTACCTCCGCGAGAGCGTGGCGGTCACCACGGGCATCCATGTGCCCTCGTGCGTTCGCCCGCCGTTGGCGGGTGAGGGAGACCTCGGACGATGACTCGTGTCCGAGGGGGCTCTCCGTGTTCGATCTACCGTCCATCGCTTCTCCGCAGCTCTGGGCGATCTCCATCGCCGTGCTGCTGGCCCTGCTGGCCGTCGACTTCATGATCACCCGTCGCCCGCACGACGTGGCGATGCGCGAGGCGGTCGGCTGGTCGCTGTTCTATCTCGCGCTTCCGGCCGCGTTCGGGGCATTGATCTGGCAGCTGTACGGCCGTCGCCCGGCCATGGAGTTCTACACCGGCTACGTGGTGGAGAAGTCCCTGTCGGTCGACAACCTGTTCGTGTTCATGCTGCTGCTGGCCGCCTTCGCGGTTCCGGCGAAGCTGGCCCAGCGGGTGCTGCTCTACGGCATCGCCGGCGCCCTGGTGCTCCGCGGGATCTTCATCGCCGCCGGTGCGGTGGTGCTGCAGAGCGGCACATGGGCGTTCCTGCTGTTCGGCGGGATTCTGCTGCTGACCGCCGCCAAGGTGCTGCGGGAGGCGATGCGGCACGAGGACTACCAGGTCGACATCGATGCGATGCGCAGCGTCCGGCTGATGCGCCGGCTGATGCCGGTGACCGGCGAATACCGGGGCGGGAAGCTGACGGTACGGGAGGGCGGCCGCCGCGCGCTGACCCCGCTGGCCCTGGTCGTGGTCGCCGTGTTCATGACCGACGTGGTGTTCGCGGTCGACTCGGTGCCCGCCGTCTACGGGGTGACCGAGGACCCGTACCTGGTGTTCGCGACGAACGCGTTCGCCCTGCTCGGTCTGCGGGCGCTGTACTTCGTGCTGCACAACGTCCTGGACCGGCTGCGGCACCTGAACTACGGCCTCGCGATCATCCTGGCCTTCATCGGGGTGAAACTGGTGCTGCACTGGGCGCACGGCCTCTGGGACGGTGTGCCGGACATCCCCACCGAGGCGTCCCTGGCGGTCATCGGCGTGACCCTGGCCGCGGTGACCGCGACCAGCCTGTACGCCGACCGCCGCGAGCGGGTGTCGGCCTAGCCGACGCCGACCGGGTTGCGGCGGATCAGGTCGGCGGCGTCCCGGGCCATCATGATCAGGGGGCGCGCGGCGGTGAAGGTGACCACCGCCGCGTCCAGGTCACCGGCCCGGGCCGCGGTCTCGATCCGGCCGCACGCGGTCGTCGCCGGTCCCGCTCCCAGGTTGGCCAGCACACCCATCAGTTGGTGCGCCTCGATCCGGAGCTGGTTCGTGTCGTCGAAGGCGAGGGCCTGCTGCATCCGGTCCAGGTGTTCCGGGATCTTCGCCGACAGCGACGCGAGGAGCCCGGCCAGCGCTCCGGCGGTGGCCGCCGGGTCGGGGCCGCGCAGCTGGTCCAGCCGCCGTTCGATCTCGGTGACCATCGTCGGCAGGTCGGGCCGGACCGGTTCGGCTTTGATCCAGTGCTCCAGCACCCGGGACACGTCGGCCGGGACGAGCGGCTTGGCGATGTGCTCGTCCATGCCGGCGGCCAGGCACCGGGCCCGGTCCTCGGCCAGCGCGCCGGCGGTCAGCGCGATGATCGGCACGTGCCGGCCGGCCTGCTCCCGGCGGCGGATCTCGGCGGTCGCCGCGTAGCCGTCCATCTCCGGCATCAGGCAGTCCATGAAGATCGCCTGGTACTCGTGGCGGGTGGCCAGCTCGACCGCCTCCCGCCCGTTGACCGCGACGTCGGCGCTGTAGCCGAGGTTGGCCAGGATGCCGAGCGCGACCGTCCGGTTGATCTCGTTGTCCTCGACCACCAGCAGGTGACCGCGCCCCGGCGGCGCCTCGGCGGTGGTGCTGATCGCCTGGTCACCGGCCCGGTCGCCGAGCACCCCGACCAGGGCGTCGTAGAGCTGCGACTGCCGCAGCGGTTTGGCGAAGGCGGCCGCCACCCAGGCCGGGTCGGGTTCGTCCGGCAGGTGATGGGCGTCCTCGGCGAGCAGGATCGTCCGGGGCGGCGGGCAGTCCGGCGGGGTGATCGCCACGGTGTCCTCGGGTGCCGTGTGCATGTCGACGATGAGCAGGTCGATCGGCCGTCCGGCGGCGGCCGCGTCACGCAGCACGGCGATCGCCTCGACCGTGTCGGCCACCCCGATGGCGTCCATCGACCAGGCGGCCAACTGCTCGGCCAGGACGGTACGGTCCTCCGGGTCGCGGTCCACGACGAGCACCCGCAGCCCGTCCAGGGCGTGCCGTTCGACGAGGTCCAGGTGCTCCTGTGCGGTCCGCAGCGTGACCGTGAACCAGAACGTGCTGCCCCGCCCCGGTTCGCTGGCCACCCCGATCCGCCCGCCCATCAGCTCGACCAGGTCCCGGCTGATCGCCAGGCCCAGCCCGGTGCCGCCGAACCGCCGGGTGGTGCCCGCGTCGGCCTGGGTGAACGCCTCGAACAACTCCTCCTGCCGGTGCCCGTCGATGCCGATGCCGGTGTCGTGCACCTCGAACCGGATCGGTACCGCCTCCGGCCCGCAGGCGAGCCCGGTGTCCAGGTGCGCGGCGACCGTGATCGTCCCGTGCGGGGTGAACTTCACCGCGTTGCCGGCCAGGTTGAGCAGCACCTGACGCAGTTTGGCCGGGTCGCCGCAGACCGCGTCGGGTAGCCGCTCGTCGCAGATCGCGGTGATCGAGAGCCCGTCGTGCGTGTCCGGCGGGGCGACCAGCGACACCACGTCGTCGAGAAGTCTGCCGATCCGGAAGTTGGCCTCCTCCAGCAGCACCTTGCCGGCTTCCAGTTTGGAGAAGTCGAGGATGTCGTTGATCACCGAGAGCAGCGCGGAGCCGGCCGAGCTGATCCCCTCGGCGTACCGGCGCTGGCGTTCGTCGAGTGTGGTGCCGAGCAGTAGTCCGGTCAGCCCGATCACCCCGTTCATCGGGGTGCGGATCTCGTGGCTCATCGACGCGAGGAACTGCGACTTCAGTCGGGCCGTCTCGACCGCCTGGTCCCGCGCCTGGCCGAGGGCCTGCTCGGTCTGGAGTCGGGCGGTGATGTCGCGGACGAAACCGTGGAAGTGCGAGCCGTTGTTGTGCCGGATGCACCACATCGTCAGCTCGACCGGGATCTCGTGTCCGTCCCGGTGCGTCGCGGTCATCTCGGTGGGCCGGTCCAGTAGCCACCCCCACCGGCCGGCGAGCAGCCGGCCAAGTGCCGGGTGGTAGCGCGTGGGCAGGATCGTGCCGGTCACGTCGCGACCCAGGATCTCCGGGCGCCGCCAGCCGAAGACGTGTTCGGCCTGCCGGTTCCACTCGGTGATCACACCCTCGCCGTCCATCGTGAAGAACGGGTCGCTGGCCGCCTGCATGATCATTTCGAGCTGTTCGCGCTCCACCCGGCGGCGCTGGTCGGCCTGGACCCGGACGGTGATGTCGTGCGCGACGGTGGCGGTACCGATCACCTCGTGATCGGTGTCGCGCATCGGGGCCATGCTCAGCGACACCTCGATGATCTTCCCGTCCTTGCGGCGACGGCGGGTCTCGTACCTGGTCAGGGCCTGGCCGCGGCGGACCCGGGCGAGCAGTTCGCGCTCCTCACCGAGCCGGTCCTCGGGCAGCAGGCGGCACACGTCGCTGCCGACCATCTCCTCGGCGGTGTATCCGTAGAGACGCTCGGCGCCGGGGTTCCAGCTCTTGATGGTGCCCTCCGGGGTCTTGCTGACGATCGCGTCCTGGGAGGCCTCGACGATGGCGGCGAGCCGGGCGTTCTCCAGGGCCTCGGTCCGCCGGCCCGCCTCGGCCCGGGCCGCCGCCTTCCGGGACCGGTGGGCCAGCAGCACCGCGGTGACGCCGGCGGCCACTCCAGCCAGCAGAGACACGGCCCTACGCAACACTGCGGCCTCCGAGGATCCGAATCCGATTCAGCATCAACGTACATGCGACCTTCTTCTGCTTTAGCCTTATTACGGACATAGCACCCACAGACTCGCCGCAAGGGAGCCGACGTGGCGACAGTGATGGTCGTCGACGACGTGGCCGCGAACCGGGAGATCGTGCGCATGCTGCTCGGTTTCCGTGGCCACGACGTCATCGAGGCGCACGACGGGGCCGACGCGCTCCGGCTCGCCCACGCGCACCACCCGGACGTGGTGGTGTCGGACGTCCTGATGCCCGGCATCGACGGCCTCGAACTGGTCCACCGGCTCCGTGCCGACCCGGACCGGGAGGCCGCTCAGGCTCCGGTGATCTTCTACACCGCCAACTACCTGGAGCCGGAGACCCGGCCGATCGCCGAGGCCTGCGGGGTCAGCCAGGTGGTGCTGCGCTCCCAGGACCCGGACGCGTTGCTCGACGCGATCGACACCGCGCTGGCCGCCGGGCCGGTCGACGTCAGCGTGACCACCGACGAGGTGTTCGCCCAGGCCCACCTGCAGACCGTCAACGCCAAGCTGGTCGAGAAGGTCCGGGCGCTGCACGACACCGAGCGGCTCTTCGAGGCGATGGCCGTCGCGTCCCCGGTCGGGATCGGGATCATCAACCGGCGCGGCAGCGCCGACTACGTGAACCCGCGGCTCGCCGAGATCCTCCAGCTGCCGATGGATCAACTCGCCGACTCGCCGGCCTGGCTGTCCCGCCTCGGTCTCGCCGCCCGCGACGAGGCGGCGGTTCTGGCGCTGCTGCGTGGCGACGGCGCCGGCGACGAACTGCGCTACAACCATCGGATCACCTGGCGTGACGGCACCGCCCGCTCGCTGCGCATCCACCTGCGCCAGACCCACGACGAGGACGAGGGCCTGACCGGCGGCGTGCTGATGGTCGACGACGTCACCGACGTCACGCTGGCCGAGGAGCGGCTGCGCGAGGAGAGCCAGCGCCGCCAGGACGAGGCCCGGCACCGGGACGCCGAGCGCCTGGACAGCCTGCGCCGGATGGCCGGTGGCACGGCCCACGACTTCAACAACATCCTGGGCGCGATCCTCGGCTACACCAACCTGGCCATCGAGTCGATCAACGACGGCCGTGACGACGGCAGCATCCCGGCCGAGACCGTCGAGTCACTGCTGGGTGACCTGGCCCAGGTGGTCAAGGGCGGCGAGCGGGCCAAGGCCCTGACCCAGCACATGCTGGCGTTCGGTCGCCGCGAGGTGAACCAGCCGGCCGCGGTCAAGGTCAACGCCCTGCTGGAGGAGTGTCAGGAGTCGCTGCGCGCGGCCGCCGGCCCGGAGTGCGAGGTGCGCTTCGTGCTGCGCGCCGACCTGCCCGAGGTCAAGGCCGACCCGGTGCAACTGGCCCGGGCGCTGGACAACCTGGTCCGCAACAGCGGCGAGGCGATGCCGGACGGCGGCCGGGTGACCGTCACCACCGCGACCGAGGGCGGAAACGTCACCATCGAGGTACGCGACACCGGCTCCGGCATGACCCCGGACGTGCTGGAACGCGCCTGCGAGCCGTTCTTCAGCACCAAGTCGACGACCGGCACGGTCGGTCTCGGCCTCTCCACCGTGCACGGCATCGTCAGCCAGGCCGGCGGCCAGCTCGCGCTGCGTTCGTCCGGCACGGGCGCGTCGGTGACGATCTCGCTGCCGGCCGTGGCCGGAACCGTCCCGGCACCGCCGCCCCCGCCGCAGCCGGCCCCACGGGAACGCGGGGGAGGGGAGACCCTGCTACTGGTCGACGACGAGGACGCTGTGCTCCAGGTGACCGCCCGGATGCTCGGCGGCGCCGGGTACCGCGTGCTGACCGCCCCCGACGCGGCCGAGGCCCTACGCCTGCTGGAACGGCACGGCGGTGAGATCGCCGCCCTGGTCACCGACGTGGTGATGCCCGGGATGGACGGCCGTCAGCTGGCTCGGATCGCCTCCGGCCGGCGACCCGACCTGTGTGTGGTGTTCGTCTCCGGGTACGCCGAGTCGCTCTTCGACGAGAAGGGCAACAATCTCGAACCGGGATCCACCATCCTGGCCAAACCGTTCGACCGGGAGAGGCTGGTGAGCACCGTACGAACAGCCCTTTCTCTGACCCGACAGAGCTGACCGCCTGTCGGTCACGTGTCCGCTATCGATTAGGATTCCTGGCTCACCGCCCCGACGCACACCGCCCCCGACCCCCCGAGGAGGCACGGTGGCCACCGCCAGCGACCGGCAGCCCATCGACGGTCAGCCCGCAGTCCGGCTGCCCCAGCAGGCCTCGCCCACCCACGACGACCTCGAGAGCCCGCCCGCCGCGCCGCAGCCGCGTCGCGGCCGCCGCCTGCTGATCGCCGCTCTCACCGCCGTCGCGGTCGCCGCCGCGGCCGGTGGCACCGCCCGCTGGGCGTTCACCGGTGACGTGCCGCGCGGCGTGACGGTGCTCGGTCTCGACCTGGGTGGCCTGGCCCGGGCCGAGGCGGCCGCTACCCTCCGCGCCCACCTGGCCGGCGACCCGAGGTCCACCGCGGCGGTCCAGGTCCGGGTCGAGGGGAAGAGCGCCGCCCTCAGCCCGGCCGACATCGGCCTGGTCGTCGACGTGGACGCGACCGTCGACGCCGCGTCGCGGGGCCGCCCGGCACTGTTCCGGGACCGGGTCGTCGAGCCGGTGATCGCGGTCGACGCCGACCTGCTGGACGCCGCCCTGCGCAAAGCGGTCGGCGCGGTCGGCACCGCGATGCGGGCACCGGCCGTGACGTTCACCGGGCTCACCCCGAAGGCCGTGCACCCGAAGCCGGGCCGTGGGCTCGACCCGCGGAGTTCCGCCGAGGCGGTCAAGGCCGGCTGGCTCTCCGGCGAGCCGGTCGCCGT
The DNA here is from genome assembly GCF_033097365.1 of Actinoplanes sichuanensis. Taxonomy (NCBI): domain Bacteria; kingdom Bacillati; phylum Actinomycetota; class Actinomycetes; order Micromonosporales; family Micromonosporaceae; genus Actinoplanes; species Actinoplanes sichuanensis. Next base: position 7,389,438 of record NZ_AP028461.1, on the reverse strand, counting down.
CCCGCTCGTCGAGCTGCACCCGGCCACCACCGCCGAGCAGGTGGACCAGCTGGTCGAGACGGTCGCCCGGCCGGCCGTCGCCGCGCCGGTCACGATCACCTCCGAGCGGGGCACCCTGACCATCCCACCGGCCGCGATCGCGAAGAGCCTGGTGCTGACCGGCGACCGGACCGGGCTGATCGAGCCGCGGATCGACCCGAAGAGGCTGCGCGCCGCGGTCGCCCCGGGCCTCGCCGAGATCGAGGTGGCGGCCGCCGACGCGAAGTTCACCTTCACCGGCGGGAAACCGCGGATCGTGGCTGGCGCCGCGGGCCGGGGCATCGACTTGACCGCGCTCGCGCCACAGCTGCTCACCGCGGCGACCAGCGCGGACGCCCGTACCGTGAAAGCCGCCCTGACCGCCGCCGAACCCGCCACCTCGGTGGCGGACCTGGAGAAGCTCGGCGTCACCGAGAAGGTCTCCACCTTCACCACCAGGTTCACCGGTGGCCTGTCGTCGTCGCGCAGCCAGAACATCGTGACCGCGGCCAAGCAGGTCCGCGGCGCGCTGGTGCTGCCCGGCAAGACGTTCTCACTGAACAAGCACACCGGCGAGCGTGGTTACGCGCAGGGCTACAAGGACGCACCGGTGATCGTCGGCGGCCACCTGCAACCCGGTGTCGGTGGTGGCGTCTCGCAGTTCACCACGACGCTCTTCAACGCCAGCTACTACGCCGGTCTGCAGGACGTCGAGCACAAGCCGCACTCGTACTACTTCGACAGGTACCCGGCGGTCATCGAGTCCACCATCTTCTGGCCCGACCTGGACTTCAAGTTCAAGAACGACAGCCCGTACGGCGTGCTCATCGACACCGCCTGGACCAGCGACTCGATCACCGTGTCGATGTGGAGCACCAAGGTGTGGGACAAGGTGACCACCGAGTGGAGCGCCCGCCGCAACATCACCTCACCGCCGACGATCACCAAACCGGACGGCCCGGACTGCATCTCCACCAGCGGCCTGATCGGGTTCACCCAGGACGCCTGGCGGTTGTTCCACTCCGATGGCAAGGTCGTCAAGCGGGAGAAGTTCACCTGGAAGTACGACCCCGAGCCGCGCTTCATCTGCGGCGGTGCGACCACCGACTGAGGTCGTCGAACTCCGGCGAATGAGGTAGGCAGGGAGGATGAACCGCAGACTCCTGATCACCGCCGGTGCCGGAGTGTTCGGCATCACCGTCGTCAATACGCTCTCCGGCTGCTCCGAGGAGAAGAGCCCCGCGGCCGGGGCCACCTCGCAGCCTGCCTCGGCGCCGGCCGCGGCGTCCGCTCCGGCCGCCGTCGACTGGCATCGTGTCGATCTCGACTTCGTCGCCGTCTACCTGTTGGTCCGCAACGGCGAGGTGGCCGTCGTGGACACCGGCACGCCGGGGTCGGCCGCCTCGGTCGAGGCCGGGCTCAAGGCCGCCGGTCTCGGCTGGGCCTCGGTCAAGCACGTCATCCTCACCCACCAGCACGACGACCACGCCGGCGGACTGGCTGAGATCGTGCCGCAGATCTCGGCCACCCTGTACGCCGGGACCGACGACGTCTCCGCGATCAACGCCGCCGGTCGGCAGATCCAGGCGGTCAAGGACGGCGACGAGGTCTTCGGCCTGCAGATGATCGGCACCCCGGGGCACACCCTGGGCCACGTGTCGATCTTCGAACCGGGCACCGGGGTGCTGGTCGCCGGTGACGCGCTGCGCAACCAGAACGTCCTGGAGGGTTCGGCCCCGATGTACACCGCCGACGCGGCACAGGCGGTCGCCTCGGTGAAGAAACTGGCCGCTCTCGACGTGCGTGCCATCCTGCCCGGCCACGGAAAGCCGATCACCGACGGTGCCAAGGAGGCCCTGCAGAAACTGGCGGCCACTATCCAGTGACGCCCGTCCGGCAACCGTTCCGCACTCCGGCCGGGTGATCGTGGTCGGGTGCGCTCCTCGACGGAACGGAATCGTGGCTGGTCCCGGCTGCTGCTCGCCGGTGCGCTGCCGGTGATCGCGGCGCCGCTGCTCGGCGACACGGCTCGCCAGGCGGCGTACGTCGTGGTGGCCGGAGCCGCGCTGATCGCCGTCCGCGGTGGGGTGCGCCGGCATCACCTGGCGCGCCGCCGGGCCTGGTGGCCGTTGGCCGCCGCGATGCTGTGCAGCGCGGTGGCCAACGCGATCTGGGGCACCGCGATGGCCGCCGGACTGCCGGTGCCGAACGGCCTGACCATCGTCGACCTCGTCTACGTGGGCATGTATCCGCTGCTCGCGGCCGGCCTGCTCAACCTGGCCCAGGGCCGGGGCGGTTCGAAATGGGCCGGCATGACCGAGGCCGGGATCGTGCTGTGCACCGGCGCGGCGCTGATGTGGGTGACGCTCTACGACCCGTTCGTGATGGACCGCGGGTACTGGTCCGGCCCGGCGTGCGCGCTGGTGTTCCCGGCTCTCGACCTGCTCGTGCTGGCCGCGGCCACCCGGATGATCGTCGTGCACGGGCGCCTGACCTGGGCCGACCGGCTGCTACTGGCCGCGGCGTGTGTCCTCACCGTCGCCGACGTGCTCTACTTCCTGGCCGCCGCGGACGGCGGGTCCTGGTCCGGGCCGGGCTGGACCGCGGCCGGATGGTTGCTCGCGTTCCTGCTGATCGGGACCGCGGCCCGGCACCCGGAGGCCGGCGCACCGGTCGATCAGAGCCTCGTGCCGACGACCCGGCAGACCCGTACCGCGCTCGCGGTCAACATCGTGCTCGTGATGATCGGCCCGGCCACCACCGGATATCTGCTGCTCACCGAGAACCACCGCAAGGATCTGGTGGTGCCGGTGATCGCGACCGCGCTGACCGCCCTGCTGCTGGTGCTGCGCCTCACCCACACCAGCGGCCTGGCCGACGCGCGTGCCACCAGCCTCCGGGACTCCCTCGCCGAGCAGGCCGAACTCCAGCGCACCCTGACCCACCAGGCTCGCCACGACGCGCTGACCGGCCTGCCCAACCGCACCCGACTGGAGGAGCTGCTCGCCGGGCAGACCGGGGGCGCCCTGCTGCTGGTCGACCTGGACGGGTTCAAGGACGTCAACGAGCGGTTCGGCCACCCGACCGGCGACGACCTGCTGACCTCGGTGGCCCGGCGGCTCGCCGGCCTGATCGGCGACGGTGACACCGCGGCCCGGCTCGGCGGCGACGAGTTCGCGCTGCTGCTGCCGGGCGCCGGCCCGGCCGAGGCGGCCGCCCGCGGTGACGCCGTGCTGGCCGCGCTGCGCGAGCCGGTCCCGGCCGGCGGCCAGCCGCTGCACGTCACGGCGAGCGCCGGCATCCGCGTCTTCTGCGCGACCGCCGACCCGGTGCAGGTGCTCAGTGACGCCGACCTGGCGCTCTACGCGGCCAAGGCGGCCGGTAAGGACCAGGCGTCGGTCTTCGACGTGGGCATGCGCCAGGAGCAGGCCGACCGGATCCGCCTGCTGGAACGGCTGCGCGCGGCGGTCGACGCCGACGAGTTCGCGGTCCACTACCAGCCGATCGTGACGCTCGACGACGCCCACCCGGTGGCGGTGGAGGCGCTGGTCCGCTGGCTGCCGCCGGGCCGTTCGCCGATCGGGCCGGACCTGTTCATCCCGGCCGCCGAGGACAGCGGCCTGATCGTCGCGCTCGGTGAGTGGGTGCTGCGCCGGGCCTGCGCCGACGCGGCCGCCTGGCATCACCGCTGGGGCACCACGGTCACCGTCAACGTCTCCCCGCGCCAGCTCGCCGACCCGCATTTCACCGTGAAGGCGCTGGCCGCGCTGCGGGCGAGCGGCCTGCCGGCCGCCGCCCTGACCCTGGAGATCACCGAGGGCGTGCTGGTCCGTTCCGGTGCGCACGCGGCGCAGGCGTTGCTGCACCTCTCCGCCTTGCGAGCCGAGGGGGTACGGGTGGCGATCGACGACTTCGGCACGGGTTACTCGTCGCTCGCGTACCTGCGGGACCTCCCGATCGACGTGCTGAAGATCGACCGCTCGTTCATGCCGGTCGACGACACCGACGGCCGGCAGACCGCGCTGGTCCGGGCGATCGTCGACCTGGCCGGCGGGCTCGGCCTGACCACCGTCGCCGAGGGGGTGGAGACCGGCGCCCAGGCCGCACTGCTGCGTGACCTGGGTTGCCACCGGGCCCAGGGCTACCACTTCGCGCGTCCGGTCCCGGCCGCGAACGCCACCGAACTGCTGGCCTTGGCGGGGAACGTTCAGATCGACCAGATCGCTGCCGATCAGCACAGTGACGCCGGACGCGGAATGAGTGTCAAGTGACGGAAACAGGGCTGACCGGCCTGGAATTGGTCGACGAGCTCGGCCGTGGCGCATTCACGATGGTCCACCGGGCCCGGCGGGGTGACCGCTGGTACGCGGTGAAGCGCCCGCTCGCCGACGCGAGCGCCTACCCGGAGATCCGGACCGAGTTCAGCCGCGAGGCCGCCCTGCTGGCCTGCATCGACGACCCGGGTGTGGTCCGGGTGCACGCGGTCGGTGACCTCGACGGCGTACCGGCCATGGTCCTCGATCATCTGACCGGCGGTTCGCTGGCCGACCAACTCGGCGGCACGCTCAGCGAGGAATGGGTGGTCACCATGGCCGCCCGGCTGGCCCGTGGCCTGGCCGCCGCACACCGCCTCGGCCTGGTGCACCGGGACATCAAACCGGGCAACATCATGGTCGGCCCGGACCAGCCGGCCACCCTGATCGACTTCGGACTGGCCCAGATCGGCGCCGAACGCGGCGACACCGACGAGGCGGTCGGCACCTTCCTCTACAGCTCGCCGGAACAGTCCGGCATGCTCAAACGCCCGGTCGACGGGCGCTCCGACCTGTACTCGCTCGGCGTGGTGCTGTTCGAGTGCCTGGCCGGGCGGCTGCCGTTCGAAGCCGACGACGTCGGGGAGCTGCTCCGCCTGCATCTGGCCGCCCCGGTGCCGGACCTGGCCGAGTTGCGCCCCGGCCTCGACCCGGCCCTGCACGCCGTGGTGTCCCGGCTGCTCGCCAAGGACCCCGACGACCGCTACCCGGACGCCGCGACCCTGCTGGCCGACCTGCGCGGCTGCCGGGGCGGGGTGGCCGCCGAGCAGGCCGCCGTCACCGGCTGGCCGATGCGGGGCCGGGCCGAGGAGGCCGACCGGCTCAGCCGCCGCTGGGAACGTGTCCGCGCCGGTCAGGGCGGGATCGCCGTCATCCGGGGCGCGGCCGGCGCCGGCCGGACCCGGCTCGCCCAGGAACTCGCGGCCGAGGTCGCGGTGGCCGGACTGCCGGTGTTCTGGGCGACCTGCCGTCCCGACGAGGCGTCCCCGTTGGCCGCCGCCCGTGAGGCGATCACCTTCTGGCAGGCCGGGGTACGCCGACTGTCGCCGGACCAGCGCGCCACCGCCGACGCCCAGATCGCCGAGGCCGGTGCGGCCGCCGGTCCGGGTTTGCTCGCCCGGCTCTTCGGCGACCTGGTCCCGGCCATCTCCGGGGAGCCCACACCGGGCGGGGACGAGCACGTCCTCGGCGCCGGGGTGGTCTTCCTCGGTGAGCTGGCCACCCGGGCCGGCGGGCTGCTGCTCGTCGTCGACGACGCCCAGCACCTCGATTCCGGCACCCGCCAGCTGATCGAGAAACTCGCCGCCGAACTGGCCGGACTGCCGGTCCTGGTGCTGTTCACCGCACCCGACGGGGCCGACGACCCGGCCGCCGGGCTGGAGAGCACCGGCACCCTCGAAGTGTCCTGCGCCCCGCTGCCCGCCCCGGCCGTCGCCGACGTGATCGCGTCCCGGCTACCCGGCGCCGAGGTCGGGGTCGAGCTGGTCCGGCACGTCACCGCGCGTACCGACGGAACACCGCTCGCGGTCGTCAGCTACCTGCTGCGGTTGCTCGACGCCGGCCTGCTCAGCCCGGTCTGGGGCGGCTGGCGGCTGGACATCGCCGGCGCCGACGCGCTGCCGCCGGCGGCCGACGTCCGCGACCTGATCGCGGCCCGGCTCACCGGCCTGTCGGACGCCACCCTGGACTGTCTGACCGTGGCCGCCGCGGCCGGCACCCGGTTCCGTCCGGAACTGCTCTTCCAGGTCGGCGAGACCGACCGGGTGCTCGGTGCGCTCGCGGCCGCCGCCGACCGGCACGTCCTGGAACCCCGGCCGGGCGGCTGGTACGCCTTCATCCACCCGCAACTGCGCGACGTCCTGCTGGACCGGGTCGGCGAGACCGAACTGCGGCAGCTCAACGCCGACCTGGCCGCCGCCCTCGAACGGCTGCCCGAAGACCTGCGCGACGAGGGGCACGCGTACGCCGTGGCCCGCCACCACCGCCGGGCCGGGGACGCCGCCGCACCCGAGGACCGCCGCCGCAGCGCCGCCATCGCCGGCCGTCGTGCCCTGGCCGACCAGGCCCCGACCGAGGCGATCGACTACCTGACCGACGCCGTCGACGGTGATCCGGCCCCGGACAGCGGGCTGCTGCACGTGCTCGCCCAGGCCTACCTGGCCGCCGGGCGGTTCGACGAGGCCGACGCGGCGATCGACCGGGCCCTCGCCGGCGCCACCGACCGGCGGGTGCGTGCGCGACTGCTGACCACCCGGATCGAACTGCACCACACCCTCTGGGACGACGGGAAGGCTCTGGCGACGGCCCGGGAGGCGCTCGCCGAGCTGCGCCGGCCGCTGCCCGGGCGGGGCCTGTTCGCGCTGGTGCAGACACTCTTCATCGCGATGGTGGGCGGGCTCGTACGGCGTACCGGAATAGGGTTTGGAACAGCTCGCGGCGGAGACCGCGAGGTGCAGGCCGCTCTCGCCGCCGTCCTCGACGCCGGCGGTTATGCCGCCGCGGTGGGCATGCGCCTGCGGGAGGCGGGAGTTCTCGCGCTGCGTGCCCTGTACGCGGTGAACCGGCTCGGTCCCTGCCCGGAGTACGTCCGCGTGTACGCCCTGATCGGCTACGTCACCGCGATGATCAAACTGCGCGGCACCAGTGAGCGCTGCCTGAAGCGGGCCGAACAGGTGGCCGAGGGGCTCGGCGATCCCGGCCTGGTCGCCTATGTGGAGTGGCTGCGCGGTGTCGCGCTGCTGTTCAGCGGTGCCGACGACGGCAGCGTCTGGGAGAAGACGATCACCCGCAACGCCCGCTGGTACGTGCCGGCCCAGCTGATTCCCGGCTATGCCACTCTCGGCCTGCGGTTCCTGCTGCGCGGCTACGTCGACGACGCGGCCCGCGAATACGAGCGCGGCATGCAGCGCCTGGCCGACCAGGAGCTGGCCCTCGGCACTTCGCTGGGCATGCTCAGTGTCATGGTCCCGGCCGGGCAGAGCCGCTTCGGTGACGCCGCCGCCGCCCTGAAACACCTGCGTGAGGTGTTCCCGCCGGGCGCCGGTACCCGCGTGCAGCGGGCCAACATGCTCACCGCGGCCGCCTGCACCCTGATCGAACAGGGTGACGTCGGGCCGCAGCTGGAGGAGGTCTTCGCCGAGTTCCACGCGCTCGGGCTGCGGCACAGCGACCTGATGCCGCAGCACCGGTGGATCTACGTCTACATGGCGCACTCCCGCCTGATCCAGTTCCGGTTCGCCTCCGACGCGGACCGGCCGGCCCGGCTCGCCGATGCGGCCAAGGCGATCAAGGAGCTCGGCAAGGTCGGCGGCACCCCGCTGCTGCGCTGCGTCTACCTCACCACCAAGGCGTCCCTGCACCTGGCCTCGGCCGAACCGCAGAAGTGCATCAAGGTCGCCGACGAGGCCGAACGGAAGCTGCGTAAGCTCGACGCGCCGTTCATCCAGTACGAGGTGTTCCGCATCCGGGCCCGGGCCATGCGTGCCCTGGGACTCGCCAACGAATCCGACCGGCAGGCCCGGTTCGCGCTCGGGATGGCCATCTTCCACGGCTGGGAGCAGCGGCGCCGGCAGACCCGTACCGAATTCGGGGTCGACGAAGGTGCCGGCACGCACCGCCGGACCGTCGCCGAACGTCGGCCGGCCTCCGGCCGCAACCGCCACCTGGATGCGCTGCAGCAGGTCGGCAGCGCGGCCGCCACCATCCTCGACCCGCAGCAGTTGGCCAGCGTCGCCCTCGACGAGATGCTGCGCATCCTCGGCGCCGAACGGGCCATCTTCTTCCTGCTCGACGACAACGGCGAACCGGTCCGCTACGCCGGCCGGGACGCCACCGGCGACCTCGCCGACACCGGCGAATACGGCACCAGCCTGGTCCGCCGGGTCGCCGAGAGCGGCGAACCACTCGTCGTCACCGGCACCGAACAGGGCGCCGCCCTCGGCTCCCGCAGCGCCGTCGTGCACGGCCTGCGCAGCATCCTGATCGCGCCGGTCCAGTTCAAGGGCCGGATGGTGGCGGTCGTCTATCTGGACAGCCGGCTCGCCCGCGGCATCTTCACCGACGAGGACGTCGCCGTGCTCACCGCGGTCAGCAGCCACGTCGCCGTCTCGCTGGAGACCGCCCGGGCCGCGCAGCTGCACTCGGCCGTCCAGGCCGCCCGCCAGCAGCAGGCGTTCGCCGAGATGCTGCGGGCCAGCCACGCCGAACTCACCGCCATCCTCGAACCGGACAAACTGCTGCGCCAGCTCTGCGGCACGCTCCAGACCGCCCTCGGCGGCACCGCGGCCTGCCTGATCGGCCGGGACGGTGAGGTGCTGGCGGTCGACGGCGCCGCGTCACCGGAGACCATCGCGACACCCGTGCTGCTCACCGTGGGCGAGGCCGTCGAGCTTCTCGATCCGACGGAGACCGCGGGGGTACGGGAGAGGCTGCTCGCCGGTGCACCGACCGCCCTGGTGGTCCCGTTGACCGGCCGCGACGGCCCGGTCGGGATGGTGCTGGTCGGCGGGGCCGGGCTGGACGACACCAGCCGTCAGGTGGCGGCCGCGCTCGCCACCCAGGGCATGGCCGCCTACGAGAACGCCCGGCTGTTCAGCCGGGTCCAGGAGCTGGCCACCACCGACGAGCTGACCGGGCAGCACAACCGGCGGCACTTCTACGCCATCGCCGGGGCTCTGGTGCAGGCGGCCGCGCGCAACGGGCGGCAGCTGGCGGCGGTCATGCTGGACATCGACAAGTTCAAGAACATCAACGACACGTACGGGCACGGGGTGGGCGACGAGGTCATCCGTACCGTGGCCGCCCGGATCCGCGGACGCCTGCGGCACTCGGACGTGCTCGGCCGGTACGGCGGTGAGGAGTTCGCCGCGGTCCTGCCCGATCACGAGGGGCACGCCGCGGACCTGGCCGAACGGATCCGCCTGGCGGTCTCGTCCGAGCCGGTGCCGACCCAGGCCGGGCCACTGACGGTCACCATCAGTGTCGGCCTGACCAGCCTGACCGACGACGACGGCACCCTCGACGAACTGCTCGCCCGTGCCGATCATGCGCTTTACCGGGCAAAAGAGGCAGGTCGCAACCGTGTGATGATCGACTGACCGACCTTGACGCAAGCGTTTACGCTCTGCCGTCATGCACATGCTTTCAGTGGGAGCGGCCGGCGGTCAGCGCGCCGTCGGCGCCTTCGTCGGGGTGTTCTTCATCCTGATCGGCTCGGGTGTGGGTGCCTTCGGAGCCGGGTTCGGCGGCGGCGCCGACGGTCTCGCCCCGGACGGTCCCGACGGACTCTTCCAGGTCGTCGGCCTGGTCTTCGCCGCTGTGGGCATGCTGGTGGTGGCCTTCGGCGTCACCGTCATCCTGCGGGCCGTCCGGTTCGCGGCCTGGCTGGACGGGACCCGGGCGTACGTCCGAGGCGCCTACCGCACCCGCAGTGTCGACCTGGCCACCGCCTACGTCCATCAGGGCGCCGTCACCGGGCGGGTCGGCCGCCAGGCGATCTCCACCGCCACCCTGGAGGCCCGCGACCCGGCGACCGGTGCCACGCTGACCATCCCGCTGGAGAGCGCCGGTTCCGGCCGGCTCCCCCCGAACGAGCTGCGCGCCCTGGCCGACGCCATGAGCCACGGCCGTGGCACCTCCGCCGACGACCAGGACGTGCTCAGGTTCGCCGAGACCCTGCGTTCGGCCCGCTGAAGACCTTCGCAGGACGGCCCACACCACCTTGCCGGACGGTGTGGGCCGGGCGCCCCAGCCGGTCGAGGTCGCCTGCACCACCCGGAGGCCGCAGCCCCGGTCGTCCAGCGGCCGCCCCCGGCGCACCCGGGCCGGCCGCCGCAGCCGGGGCAGTCGCGGATCACCGTCGGAAACCGCGAGACACAGCCCGTCCCCGTCACCGGTGAGCGTGACCCGCACCTCGGTGCCGGCATGCTCGACCGCGTTCCGGACCAGCTCGAACAGCACCCGCCGGGCCGGGTGCAGCAGCCCCGGCAGGCGCCAGGCCAGACAGGCGTCCGCGAGCAGGGCGCCGGCCAGGCTCGCGGCCTCCGGATCGGGTGCCAGCACCACGGTCAGCGTCTGCGTCATGGCCGAACGCTAAGCGCACCCACCCGCCGGCTGATTACCGGAACTAATCACGGATCCCGGCCCGGCCCGCGAGACCACGCAGACGGCCGTCCCGCCCGAACCGCGGGCGCGACAGCAGGGTCCGCAGCGCCTCCCGGGCGCCGTCCGACGCGCAGACCTGCTGCGGCGCGATCATCTCGGCCCGGTACAGGGCGGTCACCGCCGGGTCCTCCAGGCCGCGGCCCTGCAGCAGAGCCCGCGACAGATCGATGAAGTAGGTGGCCCGGCGCTGCGCCGAGGGCAGGCTCTCCGGATGGAAACCGGGCATCGGGGTACGGGCGGCCACCCCGTCGCCGAGCGCCACCAGGACGGCGAGCCGCCACATGCCCACGTTCGTCGGCCCGAAACTGAACCAGTCGTCGGCCCGTTCCCCGGTGAACGCCGCGACCGCCGCCGCCTCGTCCAGATGGGCGGTCGCCGCCTCGGCCCGGCCCGCCCGCGCCGCCATCTCCGCCGCGATCAGATGATGCATCCCGTAGGTCCCGGCGGTGACCGGGTTCGCACCGGCGTACCGGGACAAACGCTCGATCCCGTCCCCGACGACCCGGTCGGCGCCGGCGGTGGTGCCGACCGCCCGGATCCGCGCATAGTTCGCCAGCCCCAGGTAGGCCGGTTCGCCGAGGTCCTCCGCCGCCCGCATCGCCATCCCGGCCGGGGCGAGCGTCAGATCCGGATGCCCCAGCTGCACACAGGTGGCCACCGTGGTCGAACACACCTCCACCACCCGGCGCAGATGGCACCGCCCGGCCGCCCCCGCGGCCGCTCGCGAACCCAGTACGGTCAGCGCCTCTGCCAACGCCGGAACCAGCAGGTCGTAGCGGCACGCGCCGTAGAAGCGGTCCAGGGTGGCGGTGTCCACGTCGCCGGCCGTCGACGGTTCTCCGCCGGTCACCACCGGAACCGCCAGCGCCACGATCCCGGCCCGCAACCCGGCGACCGCCGCCGCACCCACCGGTGATTCCGGCGTCCCGTCGTCCGTCCGCCCGGTCAGCTCACCCACCGAGATCTGCAACGCCCGGGCCAGGGATTCCCGCGCGGCCCGACGTTCCAGAGGCGCGGTCCCGCTCTCGATCTGCGCCACATATCCCTGGCTGAACCCGGCCAGCTCGGCCAGCACCCGTTGGCTGAGCCCACGCCGTAGCCGCCAGCGCCGCAGCCGCGTCCCCACATGTTCCATCCGGTGATCACCCACGCCCACTGAACACCGGCCGCCGATCCGCACAACGCACACCCTGTCCGTCGATCCCGCCGCCCTGCCGTGGCGCCGTTGAGTGATCGGTGCCGGTTTTCCGGAGGAGTGCGGGTCTTTGGGTGACCCTGGAGTGCTGTGAGAAGATCACTGTCCGCGCTCGTCTGCGCGATCCTGCTGGCCACCCCGGCGCCTGTTTCGGCTTCGCCGGTGGCTTCGGCCTACGTCATCCGTCCCGGCGACACCCTCTCCTCGATCGCCAAGCGATACCGGGTCGCCCTGTCTGACCTGCGTGCCTGGAACGGCATCGCCCGTGGGGAGCCGCTGCGGGTGGATGGCCTGCTGCGCCTGACCGCCCCGGAGACGCCGCTGCCCGCTTGGAGCACCCGTGTACTCACCGTGACCGCTGCCGAGGCCAACGGGGATCCGGCCAAGAAGTGTCCGGTTCCGGCGTCCGACCTGCGCAAGATCTGGGTTCGCTATCTGGGGTTCGACGGTCTGGCCCACGACGGGTACGTGATCATGCACCACACGGTGGCGGGTGCGATTCAGCGGGCGTTCGGCCGGCTGTACCGGTGGCGGTTCCCGATCATGGCGATGCCGCCGATGGTGGTCGAGGACCGTACGGTGCTGACGCTCGGCTACGAGTGCCGGTTCGTGGCGGGTACGACGAGGTGGTCGCAGCATTCGTACGGCCTGGCGATCGACATCAACCCGCGCCAGAATCCGATGCTCCGCGGTGACTATCTGGATCCGCCGAACAGCCGGACGTGGCTGGCCCGGGAGCACTACTGGCCGGGGATGATGCACGAGGACGGTGCGGTGCCCGCGTTCACGGTCGAGGGCTTCTATTGGGGTGGCCGGTGGAAGACTCTCCTCGACTACATGCATTTCAGTACAAATGACCGCTGATACTCCGTTCAAGATCCCGGGTCCCGGGGTAGGAGGACGGTGACCGTATCCGCCGGAAAGAGGAGATCAGATGAGTGCCGTCGCCAACCCGGCCACTGTCGCCGAGTGCCTTCGTGTCGGGGCCGGGTTCTCGCAGGGTGACCGGAACTGGATCGTCGAGCAGTTCGGCACCCTGGACAGCCGGCTGGCCGCCTTCCACGCCGACGCCACCGAACTCGAGATCTCGGTGAAGGACCGGGAGTCGCGCGGCCAGAAGGTCACCCTGGAGTGCTGGGTCAACGGGGGTGACAAGGTCGTCACCACGTCGTCGGAGGAGGACCTGCACGCCGCGATCATGGACGTCCGTGATGACCTGCGCCGGCGGCTGAACGACGCCAAGACGAAGCAGGAGCCGCGCCACAACCGTCATCTGCGTGAGGTTCCGCAGCCGGCCGACGTGGAACTCTGACTCCGGCGTGTGCCCCGGCCGGATGTCGCCGGTCGGGGCACGGACGCCGCACCGTGATCATGAAATCACCATTGGAGAATGGTGGGCGAACGCGCCGCCCCGAATCGGCCGTGCGCCCACCATGCCGTTCGCGGATGATCAGTGGTTGATTTCCGCGACCTCCCGCAAAATGCTTGCGCGGGAAAACAATCGACACACTCGCCCGTTCGCGGCGGTGCGCGAATGCGAATATAAGCGCTGCGCCGGACGGTTGAAGTTCTCGGTGAGCAAGGCCACCTGCTTCGACGAATCTTTACTTTCGCGAAGTGGTAGGCGATTCGCGCACGGGGATGAATCGGGCGCAAACGGTAAAGGAAACAAAATTTGCGGTACGCGCTTCGCGTACCGCGGCAGGGTTGAAATAGATCTGCCCCCGCCCGGCGAAAGGCGGAGGCAGACCCGGTGTCAGGCCTCCGCGGGCCGAGAATCCGGCGGCGGAGAAGGCGCGCCGGAAACGGGCTCGGCAGAAACGGTCGCGGCCGACGGGGCCGGGGAGGACGGCGTGGCCGTGACCGGCGTGGCCGTGACCGGCGTGGCCGAGACAGGCGTGGCGGAAGGCGGCGGCGCGGAAACCGGATCCGGAGGCGGCGGCGTTTCGGTGAGCTGTTCGCGGAGATAGATCCAGAGGACCGCCACCATCGCCGCGACAGGCACCGCGAGCAACGCCCCCACGATCCCGTAGAGGCTGCTGCCGAGGGTCACCGCGAGCAGAACCACCCCGGCATGCAGCCCGAGCCCCCGGCTCTGGAGCATCGGCTGGAAGACGTTCCCCTCCAGTTGCTGCACGACGATGATGATGGCCAGCACGATCAGCGCATCGGTCCATCCGTCGGTGACGAACGTGATGACGACCGCGACGAACCCGGCGAAGAGCGCACCCACGATCGGGATGAACGCGGTCACGAAGGTGAGCACGGCGAGCGGAAGCGCGAGGTCGACCCCGAGAACGGCAAGACCGATTCCGATGAGTACGGCGTCCAACAGCCCGACGAGTGCCTGCGACCGGACGAACGATCCGAGCACCTCCCAGCACCGGGACGCGACCGCGGGCACGTCACCGGCGAGGCGGCCGGGAAGCTGACGGCCGAGCCAGGGCAGGAACCGCGGCCCGTCCTTCAGGAAGAAGAACATCAGGAACAGCGCGAGCACCGTGTTGACCAGGCCGTTGAACACCGAACTGACGCCGCTCAGGGTGGCCGTCGCGATGCTGCCGACGCTGGCCTGCAGCTTGTCGACGGCGGCGTCGAGGTAGACGGTGATGTCCTCGTTGCTGATCCTCAGCGGCGGCCCGGCGGCCCAGCTCTGCAACTCCTTGACCCCGGCCACGACCTGATCGGCCAACTCGGGGCCCTTGGCCGCGACGGGCGCCACGATGCCGACCATCGTGCCGATCGCGACCACCAGGAAGAGCAGGGTGACCAGTCCGGCGGCGAGGGCCGGTGGCCAGCTGTGCCGGCGCAGGAACCGGACCGGCGGCCAGGTCAGCGTGGTGAGCAGCAGCGCGATGACGACCGGCCAGATGATCGACCAGGCGCCGCCGAGCATCCGCCACGCCACCCAGCCGGCCAGCAGGACCAGCAGCAGCTGCAGCGACACGCTCGCCGAGGTGCGCAGCGCTGTTCGCGTCTTTCTCGAGTTCAAGCCGGTGACCATGTGATCACCCTAGAAGCAACGATCACCCGGTGCGCGCCGGGACGCGCGCCCGGCGGTGGCGGGCGATGGTGGGCACCGCGGTGGCCACCAGGATGAGCAGGGCGGTGCCGGTCGCGCACCACATGATCGCCTGAAGGGTGTGCGGCACGACGAACTCGGCGACCACGACGAGCAGCCCGGTCCCGGCCCACAGCGGGGCCGACGGCCACTTCGCGCCGGCCGCGACCTGGGCGTTGATCAGCACGAACACCAGGGCGTAGAGCGCGCCGGTGGCGGCGAACACCGGCGCGTAGCGGCCCAGTGCCACGTAGTTCTCGCCGCCCGCGAACCGGAACGCCAGTCCGCCGGCCACCGCGGACGCCGTCACCAGGATCGTCCCGGAGGCGGTGACCAGGCCGAGCGCGACGATCAGGGCACGCCGGCTGCCTTTCGCGAGCCGTGGAAGCAGCAGCACGGTGACCACCTGCGGCGCCCAGATCGCGCCCTTGGTGAGAACGGTGCCGACCGCGTACGCCCCTGACTCGTGGCCCGGCAGCAGATGCCGGGCCAGCAGGAAATCGGCGTAGGAGACGACGAGCATGGCGAGGGTGGCCGAGCACGCGGTGAAGACCTGCCGGGCGGTGATGGTCATACCGGCCCGGACACCACGGACGGCGCGGGTGAGCACCGGGAGCACCGCCGGGATGAGCAGGGCGGTGGCGGTGCCGATCAGCATCGACCCGGTCAGTCCGGCGCCCAGCAACAGTCCGGCGCTGAGACCGCCGTACCGGCCGGCGGCCAGCACCGACATGCCCAGCGCGAGACGCAGGAACCGCTCGTCGCCCTGCAACTCGCCGAGCCAGCGCCCGGCCGGCACGATCGCGCCGGTGTAGACGGCCAGCAGCAGGATCACCGGCGCCGGCACGTCGAGCAGGGCGTCGGCGACCGGCGCGAGCATCGCGACCAGGGCGGCACACGCGGCCGCGGTGAGCCAGCCGGCTCGCCGCGCCGTGGCGCCGGGCTGTTTGGCCCGGTGCACGGCGACGGCGATCTGCAGACCCATGCTGGGCACGGCGACGATGCCGGCGATGGCCAGGACGGTGGCCAGAGCGCCGAGATCGGAGGCGTTCAGGGTACGGGCCCCGAGCACCGGCACCAGGTAACCGAAGGCGCTGGTCACCGCGCTGGCCACGGCGACCGCCGCGGCGCCGATCCCGAGGCGCGAGGGGGCTACAGCCGTCCCTCTTCCACCGCCTGCGTGATCCACGGGATCACCTCGTCCAGCATCGTGTCGAGGCTGGTCTCGGCGGTGAAACCGAGCACCTCGGCGGCCTTGGTCACGTCCGGCACGCGCATCGCGACGTCGTGCGCGAACGGTTCGTCGCTGACCACCCGGAACGGCACGTCCGGCCCCTTGATCTTGCGCCAGATCACCTCGGCCAGCTGGAGCACGGTGGTGGACTCGGCGGTCGACAGGTTGAAGTCGTCGTTCAGCGCGCTCTCGTGCTCGATCGCGGTCGCGATGCCCCGCGCGAGGTCCCCGCCGTACGTGTAATGCCGCACCTGGTCGCCGGAACCCAGCACATGCAGCGGGTCCTGGCCCTTGAGCACCTTCTGCACCAGGTCCGGGACGACGTGCGACATGGCCAGCTTGACGTTGCCGGACATCACCTCGGCCGAACCGAGCGCCCGGCCCTCGCCGATGCCGACGCAGTTGAACGGACGCACGATGGTGTACGGCAGCTTGTACTGGTCCCAGGCGGCGCGGGCGTAGTACTCGACGGCCAGCTTCTGGAAGCCGTACGACGAGATCGGCGGCGGCACCTCCAGCTGGTCGCCCTCCTTGCTGGGCCAGCGGTCGGTCGACTCGAAGACCATCGACGACGACACGTAGGTGACCTTCTTCAGCGTCCCGCCGTTGCGGTGCGCCGCGATCGCCGCGTCACACGACGACGCCATGATCCGCTCGTTGGTGGCGAGCAGGTCGTACGCGTACGCGTGGAAGTAGGAGATGCCACCGATCATCGCCGCACCGGCCACGAAGTGGTCGCAGCCCGCCAGCAGCCGGGTCACCAGCTCGGTGTCCCGGGCGTCGCCCTCGGTGAAGCTGTAGTTCGGGTGGTCGTCGTAGCTGTGCGACACCGGCCCGTACTTGGAGAAGTTGTCCAGGCCGACGACCTCGTGCCCGCGGCCCAGCAGTTCCTCGACCAGATATCCGCCGATGAAACCGGCCGAGCCGGTGACCAGCACCTTCATACTGTGCCTTCCTGGGCATGCTCTCCCGGCCCTCGCCTGGGAGGCTTCCTGTTGAGTGCAGGGGGTCGCGGCTCGGTGCAGTCGATCATGCCGGCGTGTCCTCCCTGTGT
This sequence comes from Actinoplanes sichuanensis, assembly GCF_033097365.1. NCBI lineage: Bacteria > Bacillati > Actinomycetota > Actinomycetes > Micromonosporales > Micromonosporaceae > Actinoplanes > Actinoplanes sichuanensis. The sequence goes on along the minus strand of NZ_AP028461.1, from coordinate 7,372,401 downwards.
CGCCCACCGACAACCGGTGCCGGAGCAGGCCTCTTCGCCGCCCAGCGGGCGGCCATCTGAGCGTCCGACATCCGCCGGCCGAACGCGAAAAAGTACCAGCGCAGATAACTCGGCATGAACCGGCCCACGTCGAAGTGTGACTCGCCGAGCTGCCGGTCGAGCCAGATCGTCGGGATCTCGGCCACCGGGCGGCGCAGCCGGGTCGCCTTCGCGGTCAGCTCGATGCCGATCTCGAAACCGGTGTCCGACTCGATGCCCACTTCACGGACGAATTCGGTGTCGTACGCCTTGAAGCTGTTCGTGGCGTCGCGGGTGCCGACCCGGGCGAACGTCTTGAGCGTCTTGCCCGCCCACCGGGACGCGATCCGCTTGAACCGGGGACCGCCCACCTGCTGCCCACCGGGCATGTAGCGGGACGCCGCCGCGACCACCACCCCGCGGTCGACGAGTCGGGCCAGTTCGTCGATCTGCTGCGGGTCGTCGCAGCCGTCGGCCATCGTCACGACCGCCACCGGGGCGCGTGCCGCGTCGATGCCGAACCGGATCGCGTTGGCCGGCCCGCGCCCGTACGTGTTGAGCACCGCCCGCACCCGCGGGTCGGTGCGGGCCAGCTCGTTCACGAACGGCACCGTGGTGTCCTCGGGCATGTCGTGCACGACCAGTATCTCGGCCGGCAGCAGCACCTCCCGGAGGATCCGCTCCAGGTGGCGGACCACCTCCGGTCCCTCGTTGTAGACCGGGATGACGACGGAGACCCGTGGCGTCATACCAGCACCCCCTGTCCGGTGAGGCCCCACATGTCGATGACCGGTTTCTCGGTGTCCAGCGTCCGGTAGTCCGGGTGCGGCGAGGCGATCACCAGCAGGTCGGCGCGCTTGAGCACGTCGTCGAGCGGCAGGAACCGGTCGTCCTTGACGTAGGGATCGGTGCAGAGGGTCTCCCGCGCCTTCAAGGTCAAGATCTTGCGCAGCTTGTACGCCAGACTGTCCCGTGAGTCGTCGGAGCCACCCTTGAACGCCATCCCGAGGATGCCGACGCTCAGCTCGCCGAGGTCGAAGCGGTCCTCCAGCCGGGACACCAGGTACAGCGGCAGGCCCTCGTTGATCAGCATCGCGGAGTGGCCCAGCACGAAGTTGTTCCGGTTGAACGCGGCCAGCTGCATGGTGTCCTTGAGTAGGCACGGCCCGGCCGCGAACCCGGGCATCGGCAGGTCGGCGGCGCGCGGGTAGTCGTACGCGACGGCGTGCCGGATCCGTGCGAAATCGAGGCCGAAGTCGTTGGCCATCATCCAGAACTGGTTGGCCGCGGCGAACTTCAGATAGCGCCAGGTGTTGGTGAACAGTTTCGCCAGCTCGGCCTCTTCGGGTTCGAGCGTGACGATCGAGTCGGTCAGGTGCCGGAACAGCTTCTCCGCCCGGTCGAGGGCCTGCGGGGTACGCGCGGCGACGATCTGCGGCAGGGCGAAGAGCTCGGTCATCGCCTTGCCCTCGGCGATCCGCTCCGGGCAGAACGCCACGTCGACGTGCAGGCCGCGGCTGTTCAGCAGCTTCTCGGTGAGTGCGGTGACACCCGGGTAGACGGTGCTGCGCAGCACGATCAGCTGGCCGTCGTGCAGGTATTCGACGCAGCGCTCGATCGCCCGCGGCACCGCGCCCAGGTCCGGGTTGAGGTGCTCGTCGACCGGGGTGCCGACCACCACGACCAGCGCCTCGGCCCGTCCGACACTCTCCGGGGCGGTGTCGGCCCGCAACCGGCCGGCGGCCAGCGCCTCGGCCAACGGCTCGGCCGCGCCCTCCTCGTCGAACGGCATGACACCCGAGTTGACCCGGTCCACCGCGGCCGCGTCGATGTCGTACAGCAACACGGACAAGCCACGGGAGGCGAGGGCGATGCCCAGCGGCAGGCCCACCCGGCCACATCCTCCGACCACGCAGACGTCCACCCCGGCCTCTGTGCCGGTGACGTCCAGGGAATCGGTCATCTCGCCTCGCAATCGCCTCGGTGCCACCGATCTGTGTCGGCTCTGTATCGGCTTGGTGTCGGCTCGTGCAGGTTACTGGTGAGTCAATCTCGGGTCTAGTGGCTACTTTGAACGCTGATTCAGCGGGTCGGACCAGCACGTCTCGCCCTGTTGATCGGCCCCGACCTGTCCAAAGGAGGGAGCCTGTGGCAACCTGCTGACGTGTCCTTGGCTCCGCAACCCGAGCGCAGCTCACCGCCTTCACTACCGAGCGGTAACCCGATTCCCGGGATCACCCTGTCCGTGACCGCCGTCGCCGCCGTGCTGATCGCGATCAGCGTGGCCGCGCGAGCGATGATCGCGCACCGCGGATATCTGTCGTACGACGACTTCCCGCTCGTCTCGATGGCGGAGAAGCACGGGCTGAGCCCCGACTACCTCTTCGGTCTGTTCAACAACCACCTGATGCCGGCCGGTCAGTTGGTCACGTGGATGACCAACCAGGTCGGCGGGTTCACCTACACGCCGTACCTGACGTTGCTGGTGGTCGGGCAGCTGGCGGTGAGCATCGCGCTCTACCGGCTGCTGCACCTGATGCTGGAGCCCGGCTGGGCGGTGCTGGTGCCGCTGTCGATCTTCCTGTTCAGCCCGCTGACCCTGGAGGCCACCTCGTGGTGGGCGGTCGGGATCAACATGCTGCCGATGCAGCTGGCGATGATCCTCGCGGTCGGTGCACAGGTGAAATACATCCGGACCCGCAGGCCGAAACACCTGGTCACGCTTGGTCTGTCGATCGCGTTCGGGCTGATCTTCTTCGAGAAGGCACTGCTCGCGGTCGCCCTGGTCTTTTTGACCACGCTGTGCCTCTACACCCGGGGCGGCCCGTTCCGGTCGCTGTGGACCACGATCCGCCGCTGGTGGCCGTCGTGGGCGGTGCTGACCAACATCTCAGTGCTGTTCCTGCTCTTCTACCTGCTCCGGTCGACCTCCTCGCTGCGCCGGCCGTCCTCGGTGCAGGAGGTGATCACGTTCGTCACCCAGATGTTCGGCAACACGCTCTTCCCCGGCATGGTGGGCGGGCCGTGGCAGTGGATGGCCGCCGGTGACGGCGCCCCGGTCACCGCGCCGGTGGAGGCCTTCCGCTGGGCCGCGACCGGCGTCGTGGTGCTGCTCATGGCGTTCACCGTGTGGCTGCGGGGCGCCGAGGCCGGGCGGGCGTGGCTGCTGATGTTCCTGTATACGGCGCTGGTGGCGGGCCTGCTCGGGGCGACCCGCCTCGGGTCGATCTACAGCGGCGTGGCCGGTGCGGTGCCCCGCTACATCGCCGACGTGATGGTGGTGGTGGCGATCGCGGCCGGTGCCGCGTTCTGCGGGGTGCGACGCGAGGGGATCGAGGAGGCGGCCGCTCCGGTCCGGCCGCGGGCCCGGCTGCTCACCGGCCCCCGGGCACTGCCGGTGCTCGCGTTCGTGATCGTGCTGCTGGGGGCCAGCGCCGGTCTGACGTCGATCCGGTTCGGCGACGAGTGGGCGATCAAGAAGGGCCGCGACTACCTGCTCACCGCGAAGGCGGAGCTGGCCGCCGCACCGGCGGGCACGGTGTTCATGGACGGGACGGTCCCCGAGGACGTGGTGGGGCGGCTGTCCGCGCCGTACAACAAACAGTCCGAGTTCTTCTCGCCGCTCGGCAAGGACGGCCCGATCTTCGTGATCCAGTCCCGTCAGCTGTCGGCGTTCGACGAGGGCGGCCACATCCGCCGGGCCTGGGTGAACGGGGTCTCCGCGCAGCCGGGACCGGTGCAGGGCTGTGGGTATCGGATCACCGGCGCCCCGGTCACCGTCCCGCTGCAGTCGACCGTCTTCGACTACTGGTGGGTGGTGCGGATCGCGTACCTGAGCGACAAGAACGCCTCGGCGACGCTGCGGATCGGTTCCGGCGAGCTGATCCCGTTCGACGTGCACCAGGGGCTGAACGAGGTGTTCGCGCTCGCCTCGGGCGGCGGGAACACGGTCGAGATCGACCTGCTCGGTGACGGAGCCGGGGTCTGCACCGACGAGATCACCGTGGGCCAGGTCGTCCCGGCCCCGGCGGGGTAGTGCGCGCGGGGCCGGTCCTCCACACGATCGCGGGCGCCGTCACGGCGGTCGTGCTCGCGCCGCTCGCCCTGCCCGGGTACGTGCTGCGCTACGACATGACGTTCGTGCCGCGGCAGCCGATGACCTGGGAGATGGTGGCCCCGGCGGACGCGCTGCCGCGGGCCGTGCCGCTGGACGCCGTGGTGTCGGCGGCGAACACGGTGATGCCGGGCTGGCTGCTGCAGCGGATCGCACTGGTGGCGATCGTCTACCTGGCCGCCCTCGGCGCGGCCCGGCTGCTGCCCACCCAACGGCTGCTACCCCGAGCCGTGGCGGCGCTGGCCTTCGCGTGGACCCCGTTCCTGGCCGAACGCCTCCTGCTCGGCCAGTGGGCGCTGCTTCTCGCGTACGCCTGCCTGCCCTGGCTGATCATCGCGGCGCGGGACGTGCGCGCCGGCCGCAAGGGTGGCCTGCCTCGCCTGGTGATCGCGGCCGGACCGGCCGCCCTGACGCCCACCGGCGGCCTGATCGCGCTGGTGACCGTGGCCGTGCTGCTGCCGCTGCGTCGGCGGGTGACCGCCGCCGCCCTGGCCGCGGTGACCGCGCTGAACGCGCCGTGGCTGGTGGCCGCGCTGACCAGCCCGGCCGGGGGAGCGTCCGACCCGGAGGGGGTGGCCCAGTTCGCGGCCCGTGCCGAGAACTGGGCGGGCACGCTCGCCGCGCTGCTCGGGACCGGCGGCATCTGGAACGCGCAGACCGTCCCGGCCAGTCGTGAGTCGGTGCTGGCCCCGCTGGTGACGCTGGTGCTGCTGGCAGTGGCCGTGCCGGGCCTGCGGGAGCTGCGCCGCCGCCTGCCGGACGTCGCGGACCGGCTGTTCGTGCTGGCCGCCGGTGGATTCGTACTGGCGCTGGCCGGGATCACGCCGGCCGCCGGGCTGCTGGAGTGGGCGGTCGTGCACGTGCCGGGCGGCGGGCTGCTCCGCGACGGGCAGAAGTTCCTCATCCCGTACACCCTGGTCCTGGCCCTCGGTTTCGCTCTCGGCGCCGAGCTGATCGCCGAACGTCTCGCCCGCCGATGGGATCCGGCCTCCGGCCGGGCCCTGCTCGTCGCGGCCGCGCTGCTGCCGGTGATGCTGTTGCCGGATCTCGCGTTCGGTGCGATGGGACAGCTCAGGCCGGTACGGTATCCGGCCGATTGGGACGCGGTGGCAAGACTGGTGTCGGCGAGTCCGGGCGAGGTGCTGTCCCTGCCTTTCGAGGGCTATCAGCGGTACGGCTGGGCCGGCGGCGTGGTGATCAGGGATCCGGCGCCCCGTTTCCTGGACGTGCCGGTGCTGATGAACGACGCCCTGCGGGTCGGTCTGGTGACCGTCGACGGCGAGAGCCCACGGGCCGGCGCCGTCGGCGCGCTGCTCGCCGCGGGACGCCCGGCGGCCGCCGCCGGAACCCGCTGGGTGCTCGTCGCCGAGGGTGCCCAGCAGCTGGACAATTCCGTACTTTCGGGTCTGCGCCAGGTTTACGACGGTCGGTACCTTCAACTGTGGGAGAACCCGTCGGCGCCCGCTGTCCTCCGAGAGGCGGACTCCGGTCGCCGTGCTGCCGCCCTGGTCGCGCACCTGCTCGCGGCCGCGGTCGTGATCGGCGGGGTTCTCTCCCTACTGCTACTGGGCAGTAGATCGTGGTACCGTCCGCGCACCTACCGAACCGGGGAGGAAAGATCATGGCCAAACTGGCCACGTTCATTGTTGCGACGTTCGCCGGGGGCATCCTCGGGGTCGTCGGAGTGTTCGCGGCGGCCAGCGCCCTGAACCCCTCCGCCGACCACGTCGCCAGCGTGAGCAAGACCGATCCGCAGCAGGGTGCGGCGGCCTACGGCTCTCGCTGAGTACCGAGGAAACAGCCGGTCAGCATCTCGCTGACCGGCTGTTTTCGTTCTGCGGTCGCTAGTTGCGAACCGGCTCGTCGGCCGGGATCTGCTGGCCGCCGCCCAGCTGCCGGGCCACCACGTCGGAGAATCCCTGGCCGGCCTTCTCCCAGGTGAAGGCGCTCGCGTGCACGGCCGCGGCCAGGCCCATCCCGGTCCGGCGGGAGGCGTCCAGCAGCAGCGCGCGGACCTGGAGGAAGAAGTCGTACTCGTTCTCCACGAGCACGCCGGTCTCCCCGTCGGCCATCGCGTCGGCCACCCCGCCCGCCGAGCGGAACGCCACCGAGGGTGTGCCCCGGACGCCCGCCTCGACGATGGTCAGGCCCCAGCCCTCCTTGAGTGAGGGCATCAGCAGCAGCCACGACCGGCAGAGCAGCTCGTGCTTGTGCTCCTCGGTGACGAAGCCGGTGAACCGCACCCGGTCCTCGATCCCCAGGTCGGCGGTGAGCTGCAGTAGCGGCTCGTCCCACCAGCCCTGCCCGGCCACCACCAGTTCGATGGTGGGCAGTTCGGCGGCGAGCAGCGCGGTGGCCCGCAACGCGAACTCGACCCGTTTGTGCGGCACCAGCCGGCCCAGCACCATCAGGGTCGGGTTGGGGCTGCGCGGATGCGGTGGTCCGGTCACCTCGGGTGTCCCGTTGTGCACCACCGAGATCCGGTGCCGGTCCACGCCCAGGCCGACCAGTTCCTCACGGGTCGACTCGGAGACCGTCACGTACGCGCAGCGCCGGTAGACCCGGACGGCCAGTACCGACTCGATCCACCAGCCGATCCGTGCGATCCGTGGGCCGAACACCACCGGCCACTGCTCCCGGTGCACGTGGTGGACCAGCACGATCACCGGTTTACGGACATAGAGGCGGCTGAGGAACGGCATGCCGTTGCCCACGTCTATGATCAGGTCCGGTCGGCCGAGGCGACGTCGGGACAGTGGTCCGATGCCGAGGAAGCCGAGCAGGTAGGTGATGGCGGCCAGAAGGTAGACGGTGTGCCGTCCACCGCGGCGGACGATCCGCACCCCCTCCGGGGTGCTCTCCTCCGCCGGGGCGGTCCCGTGTGCCTGGCAGAGCAGGGTCACGCGGTAACCGTGGCGCACCAGTTCGGTGGCCACCCGGTCCAGGTAGAGCTCTGAGCCCCCGCCCTCGGGGTGCTTGGTGTCGCGCCAGTTCATGAACAGGACGTGACCGCCGCAGGCATCCGTCATGGTCTACTCTGCCACCCCTACTAGCGAGTACGATTCGCGGTCGCGTCACACTAGGTCAGCTCTGGGAACGTACGCAACGGGCGCGTTACATCGGAAGGAGCCGCGTGAGCGAAGGGAGCCTCCGCTCGCGACCGGAGTTCTGGCCGGTCACGATGCTGAGCATCGCGCTGATCGCGGTTCTCGCGGGATGGTCGGGATATACGTATATCGATCGAACCCGGAGCGATCCGCCGTGCTCGCAGCGGACCACGCTGCGGGTCGCCGCCGCACCGAGCATCGCCCCGCCGATCCGGGAGATCGCCTCCCGGCTCACCGCGCGCGACGAGTGCCTCGACCTGATCGTCGAGGAGCGCGAGTCGGCGGATGTGCTGCGCGCGGTCGCGCGTACCGCCCCGGATTCGGCTGTCACGGTTTCCGGATCGGCTTCCGCGAGCCCGGCTGGAGGAAAGTCGGCAAGCCCGAGTGCCGGCGCCCCTGTCGAATCGGCCGAACCGGCCCCCGACGTCTGGGTGCCCGAGTCGACGTTGTGGCTGCGCCGGGCCCGGTCGGCCGGCGCGTTCGGGGTACCGGCCGAGGGCATCTCGGTGGCCACCTCCCCGGTCGTCCTCGCGCTCGACCAGAACACGGCCACCCGCCTGGCCGGCAAGAAGCAGCTCACCTGGCCGAAACTGGTCGGCGCCGCGAAGCTCCCGGTCCCGGTCGCGCTGCCCGACCCGGCGACCAGCCCGCTCGGCTTCGGCGCTCTGGTCGGCATCCGCAACATCGCCAAGGGCGACGCGCCGGGCACCGCGGCGATCATGCGGCGGCTGTCGCCGTACACCGTCTCCACCGCCGGTGAGGCCGTCCCGGACCCGGCCGGACCGGGTAAGGACGAGTCCGCGGTGATCAGCACCGAGCAGCAGGTCCTGTTCGCCGCCGACGGCGGGAAGAAGCAGGTCGCCGTCTACCCGGGGACCGCGGTGCCCGGGCCGGACTACCCGTACGCGGTGATCACCGCCGAGGACGAGCCGCGCGAGTACGCGGCCACCCTGCTGCGCGCGATGCTGGCCGCCAACGGGGCCTCGGTGATCAGCGCCTACGGGCTGCGCACCCCGTCCGGCGCCGCTCCGGCCGGGGTCGTGAGCGCCACCAAGATCCGCACCGGGACGTACGCGCCGGCCGCCCTGCCCTCCGAAACCGACACCGAAGCCCTGCTCAACGCGTGGGGCGGGGTGCACATCAGTGCCCGCATGCTGGCCGTCTTCGACATCTCCGGCTCGATGGCCGCGGTCGTCCCCGGCTCGTCGGAGACCCGGATGCAGGCCACCGTGAAGGCCGCCCAGGACGGGGTGAAGCTGCTGCTGCCCACCACCGAGCTGGGCATCTGGGAGTTCTCCACCGATCTGGACGGCAAACGCGACTATCGCGAGGTGATCCCGGTCGGCCCGATCGGCCCGCGTCGCGAGGAGCTGATCCGCAAGGTCGGCAGGATGGAGGTCGAGCCCAACGGGCACACCGGCCTCTACGACACCGCGCTCGCCGCGTACCGGGACGCCACCCGCAACTGGACGCCCGGCCGGATCAACATGGTGCTGATCCTGACCGACGGCACCGACGACAACGCGAGCGGCCTCAAACGCCCGGAACTCCTCCGTGAGCTGGGCCGGCTCGTCGACCGCAAACGCCCGCTGCCGATCCTTTTCATCGGTGTCGGCCCGGAGATCGACGCCGGCGAGCTGAACCAGATCGCCAAGGCCACCGGCGGTCAGGTCGCCCTCACCGAGAAGCCCTCCGGCATCCGACAGATCTTCTACACTGCGCTGGCCGAGTTCAGCTGCCTGCCTCCGAGGTGCCGCCGATGACCGCGACCCTGGAGCGGTCGACCCCTGTGACCAGCCTGCGGCCCTCGGTTCCGCCGAGCCCCAGCCGGCACGTGCTCGCCGGCCTGGGCGCCGTGGTCCTGATCGTTCTCGCCTTCATCCAGCGGCCCGGCCGGATCACCTTCGACACCAAGCTCGACATGGCCGAGAACCCGATCGGCTTCATGGAACGGGCGCTGCACCTGTGGAACCCGTGGTCCGCCTCCGGCGAACTTCAGCAGCAGGCGTACGGCTACCTGTTCCCGATGGGCCCGTTCTTCGCCGCCGGTGACCTGCTCGGTGTGCCGCCCTGGATCACCCAGCGGGTCTGGTGCGCGCTGCTGCTCTGCGCCGCCTACTTCGGCACCCTGCTGCTGGCCCGTGCGCTGCGGATCGGCACCGACGCCGGCCGGATCGTCGGCGCGCTCGCGTACGCGCTGGCCCCGCGCATGCTCACCGAGATCGGCCCGCTCTCCTCGGAGATGCTGCCGGTCGTCTTCCTGCCCTGGGTGATGCTGCCGCTGGTCCGGGCCCGCCAGTTCCGATCGCCCCGTCGGGCCGCCGCGCTCTCCGCCCTGGCCGCCCTCTTCATGGGCGGCATCAACGCGGCGGCCGTGGTGATGGCCCTGGTGCTGCCGGGTCTGTGGCTGATCACCCGCCGTTGGGACCGGCGCCTGTTCGCGCTGATGTTCTGGTGGGTGGTGTGCATCATCGGGACCACCCTGTGGTGGATCGTCCCGCTGCTGCTGTTCGGTCAGTACAGCCTGCCGTTCCTGGACTTCATCGAGTCGTCCGGCACCACCACCGCGGTCACCTCGCAGTACCAGGCGCTGCGCGGTACCAACCAGTGGGTCGGCTACATCGTGCAGGGCGACCCGTGGTGGCCGGCCGGCTGGACGCTCGTCGACAACCCGGCCCTGATGGCCGCGACCGCGCTGGTCGCCGTGCTCGGGCTGTGCGGTCTGGCGATGCGCGGGATGCCGGAGCGCCGCTTCCTGATCATCGCCGCGCTGACCGGCCTCAGCCTGCTCACCGTCGGCTACGTCGGCACCCTGGACAGCCCGTTCGCCCCGCTGGTGCGGGAGTTGCTGGACGGCCCGCTCGCCCCGCTGCGCAACGTGCACAAGTGGGAGCCGGTGCTACGGCTGCCCGTCGTGCTCGGCCTCGCCTACCTGGCGAGTAAGGCCTTCCGCTGGCGGCGGGTGCCGCTGCGGGTGCCGGCCGCCCCGCTGGTCGCGCTGCTGCTGGTGGTGGCGGCCGCGCCGGCCGGGATGATGCTGCTGCGCCCCGGGCCGGGCTGGTCCGAGATGCCGTCCTACTGGCGCGAGGCCACCGGCTGGCTCACCGATCAGAACGCGCAGGCCCGCACTCTGGTGGTGCCCGGCTCCGGGTTCGCCCAGCACACCTGGGGCCGGACCGTCGACGAGCCGATCCAGCCGCTGGCCGGGGCACCCTGGTCGACGCGTAACCAGATCCCGCTCAGCTCCGAGGGCAACATCCGAGTGATGGACACCGTCGAGGCGGTGCTCGAGCAGGGCCGCGGCTCACCGGCGCTGGCCGAGTTCCTGGCCCGCTCCGGCTACAAGTACCTGCTGGTCCGCAACGACCTGGACCGGGCCGCGTCCGGGGCGCCGCCGATCACCGTGGTGCGCGCCGCGATCGCCGGATCGCCGGGTCTCGGCCTGGCCGCCGACTTCGGCCCGCGGGTGGGCGTCGGTGGCTCCGACCCGAGCCCGGTCGATGCCGGAGTGTCGGTTCCGGCCATCGAGATCTACCAGGTCACCGCGGACGTCCCGCAGGTGTCGGCCACCGTGCTGGCCGACGTCCCGGTGGTCAGCGGCGGTCCCGAGTCGCTGCTCGGCGTACTCGAGCAGGGTTTGATCGACGGCGGTCAGCCGGCCGTGCTGGCCGGTGACGCCACCGGCAGGCTCGGCCTGACCACGGGTGAGTCGTCGGCCCGGCCGATCGTCTCGGACGGCCTGCGCCGCCGTGAGGTCAACATCGGCCGGGTCCGGGACAACATCAGTCAGACCCTGACCCGGTCGGAGAAGACCAGGCAGGGTCGCCTGCGCGCGGACTTCCTGCCGTTCCAGGGCAAGGTCCACCAGACCGTCGCCGAATATCAGGGCATCCGCTCGGTGCAGGCGTCCAGCAGTGTCGGGTTCGCCGACTCGATCAGTGCCACCGACCCGTCCGGGATGCCGTTCGCGGCCCTCGACGGCGATCCGGGTACGGCCTGGCGCTCCGACCCGTTCCAGTCCGGCGTCGGGCAGTGGATCGACGTCGAGCTGGGCACCGCCAAGCGGGTCACCGCGGTCACCGTCGACTTCTCCGAGGACCTGCGGGTCGCCGCCCCGGTCGCGATGGTCCGGCTCACCACCGACCAGGGCATCGTGGACCGGCTCGTGCCGGAGACCCCGGGACCGCACACGCTCTCCACGCTGCCCGGGCTCACCACCGCCGTACGCGTCACGGTGCTCGCCCTGCGCAGCGGCTACCGGGGTGCGGTCGCGCTACGCGAGCTGGGCATCCCCGGCCTGGACGCGGAGCGGGGCCTGCGGGCGCCGGACGACCTGGAGACCACGGCCACCCCGTCGTACGTGTTCGCCCGGGACGCCCAGCAGCGCGGCGCGTGCTGGAACTCCCGCTGTGACCAGTTCCTGGCCCGCAACGGCGAGGAGCCGCTGGGCCTGGACCGCTACTTCACCACCCCGGTCGACGCCGCGTACGACCTGCGCCTCACCGCCCAGCTCCGCCCCGGCGCGACGGTCCCGCTGACCCTGCCGGTCCGCGCCTCCGCGTCGACGACGCTGGCCGGCGACGTCAACGCCGGTGCCCAGGCCGCGGTGGACGGTGACCCGGCCACCGCCTGGCTGGCCGAACCCACCGACGACAACGCCACGCTCACCCTGGCCTGGACCGGTGTGCGCCGGATCGACCGGATCACGGTGACCGCCCCGGCGGCGCCCACCGCGGCCACCCCCACGAAGGTGTCGATCCGGGTCGGCGACAAGGTCACGGTCACCGACATCGGCCCGGGTGGGCTCGTCACGTTCCCGGCGGCGAACACCGACCGGATCGACGTCACCGTCGTCAACGCCGACCGGGTGATCGCGGACCCGCGCGGTCAGGGCTGGCCGGCCCCGGACGGGATCGCCGAGATCACCGTCCCCGGCCTGAACGGGCTGCTCACCCCGGCCGCGGACAGCACCCCGCTGGCTGCCGCCTGCGGCACCGGCCCTACCGTGGAGATCGGCGGGGTCACCTACCCGACGTCGGTCACCGGCACCCTCGCCGACGTCCGCACCGGCCGGGACCTGCCGGTGACCATCTGCGACGACTTCGCCGTGGACGCGGTCCAACTGCCGGCCGGTGACCAGCACCTGCGGACCAAGCCGTCGGCGGCGTTCCTGATCGACACGGCCACGATCGTCCCGGACGGCTCGCCCGCCGCAGCCCCGGCCGTCACCCGTCGGGCGGTCACCGTCGAGAAGTGGGACGCCACCGCGCGGACCGTCACGGTCGCCGCCGGCGAGGCGTCGCTGCTGGTCGTGCCGGAGAACCACAACGCCGGCTGGGCCGCCACGCTGAACGGGCAGGAGCTGCGCCCGGTCCGGGTGGACGGTTGGCAGCAGGCGTTCGTGGTGCCGGCCGGCGAGGAAGGCTCGGTGATCTTGCGCTTCACCCCGGACGAGCCGTACCGTACCGGCCTTGCGGCCGGTGCGGGATGCATCCTGCTGGTCGCGATCCTGGCGCTGCTCCCGGTCCGCCGGCGTGCCGTGGTGGCGGGTCCGTCGCCGGATCGTGGATCCGGTCGAGCCGGGTGGACGCGGGCCTGGTGGATGTTCGTGCCGCTGATGATCCTCGCGGTCGTCCTCGGTGGTCCGGCGGGTGCGGCACTGCTGCTGGCGGCGCTCATCGTGCGGCAGGTGCGGCCACGCTGGCTGCCACCGCTCGCCTTCACGGCCGCCGCGGCGGGCATCGGGATCGCGGTCGGTGGTCGGCTGCTGGGACACGGTCAGGAGTGGGCGTACGGCGCCGCGGTGCAGCTGGCGATGCTGGCGGCCGCCTGCGCGGTCGCGGCCGCCGCCGCACCGTCGGCGGGTAGGCCGGAGAGGGAGATCTCAGTGGACGACCAGCCGATCGTCGAGCACCGGGCCACGCTGGGCCGGTCGGTACGCCTGTTCCGCACCTTCCTGGTCGAGCAGACCGACCCGGACCGGTTCTACTCGCTGCTCGCCGAGGACTCGGTACGCCAGCTCGGCGCCTACGTCGACCTGAACCGGGCCCGGGTGCTCGACGTCGGCGGGGGGCCGGGATATTTCGCCTCCGAGTTCGAGAAGGCCGGCGCCTCGTACCACGGGCTCGACCCGGCCGTCGGTGACTTCGCCGACGCCGGGGCCAAGGTCGCCGGTATGGTGCGGGGCAGTGGCACCGCTCTGCCGATCCGGACCGGCTCCCTGGACGTCTGCTATTCGTCGAACGTCCTGGAGCATGTCTCCGAACCGGAGAAGATGCTCGACGAGATGGTCCGGGTGACCCGCCCGGGCGGCACCGTCTTCGTGTCTTTCACACCGTGGTGGTCACCGCACGGCGGACACGAGACGGGACCCTGGCACCTGCTCGGCGGCGAACGTGCCCGACGCCGTTACCTGCGGAAATTCGGTCGCGAGCCGAAGAACCGTTACATGGAGACGCTCTTCCCGGTCAGTGCGGCGCGAATGATGCGCTGGGCCCGGGCCGCCCGCCGTGCCGGCGCTGTCACGGTGGTCGATGTGATTCCGCGATACCACCCCTGGTGGGCCCACTGGGTGGCCTCGGTGCCGGTGCTCCGGGAGTTCGCGACGTGGAACTTCACGGTCGTGTTCCGGCGCGAAAACGAGTCCGTTTCAACAATCGTTCAGGAAGATGTGTCAGGGGTCTCGCTTCCTGATGTGACTCAGTAGTAACCTCCTGCAAGCTCGGCATACATCTCACCTGCCGCAATTTCGTTTCCATCCTCGTGGAGGACATATGAAGTCCCGCGTCATCGGCACCGTGCTGTTCGGTTTCGGCGTCTTGGCGCTGGTGTTCGCCGGCGGCCTTGCCTTCGTCGTGGCACCGACAGCCGCTCAGCTCCCGTACGACATGGAGCTGACCCAGTCGGTGGCCGAGGCGCCGAACGCCCGTTTCATGCAGATCACCAACGGCCAGGTAGTGGTCAACTCCGGCAACCTGCGCTCGACGGTCACCGTTCAGCCCGACGCCGGTTCGACCGCGAAGCTCAGCGGCGGCCTGGACGGCACCGCCCTCGTCTGGGTGGCCGGCCAGCAGGTCCAGCGCACCGACACGTCCGAGCTGGTCAGCGCGTACAGCACGTCGCTCGCGGTGGACCGCAAGACGGGTGCCGCGCAGGACTGGAGCGGCCAGTGGCTGGACACCGGCGGCGAGCGTGAGCCGGTCAAGTACGCCGGCCAGGTCTACAAGTTCCCGTTCGGTACCGAGAAGAAGACCTACCAGATCTTCGACCGGGACATCCTCGCCGCCAAGGACGCGGTCTTCGTGAAGACCGAGGAGATCCAGGGCCTGGAGACCTACCAGTTCCAGCAGACCCTCACCGATGAGACCCAGAACGTCCCGGCCGACCGGCTCTCGGTGATCCTCGGCGCGCTGCTGCCCGGCGCGACCAGCGGCTCGGTCAAGTACAGCAACGTCCGTACCGTCTGGGTCGAGCCGAAGACCGGCGCCTACATCAAGGTGCAGGAACAGCAGAAGAAGCAGCTCGTCTCCACCGACGGCCGCTCGGTCGACATCCTCGACGCCAACTTCGCCTACACCGACGAGACCGTCAAGAAGTCGGCTGACACGGCCAAGTCGAACGTCAGCAAGCTGAACCTGGTCGGCGTCTGGGGCCCGATCGGCCTCGCCGCGCTCGGCCTGCTGCTGGCGATCATCGGCGGCATCCTGGTCGCCCGTGGTGGCAAGGCGGCTCCGGTCGCGGTTCCGGGCCAGTGGGCCGGCACCCCGCGGCACGCCGCCAAGGAAGAGGACGACGAGGCGGAGACCACCCAGGTCACCTCGGACAAGGCCTGACCGTTTCGACTGAGCCCGTACCATCGCAGACTCCGGCGATGGTGCGGGCTTTTTCGTGCCTCACAACGGTCGGGCCGGGGAGGTGACCTTCGGGTAATCGGCGACGCACTTTCAAGTGACCACGTGGAAACCGGGGCTTTCTAGGTTTGGTGGGCAAGCTAAACGTTTGAAGGGGTGTCCGTGGCTGCCGATGTCACCCAGGTGCGAACCGTGTGCGGGTACTGCGGCGTCGGCTGTGGGATGGTGCTCGACGTAGCGCGCCAGGACGACGGCCCGCTGAAGGTGATCAAGGCGAGCGGCGACCGGGACCACCCGGCGAACGCGGGACGCCTCTGCACCAAGGGCGCGACCAGCGCCGACCTGCTCGCCGCGACCGGCCGACTGGACACCGCGCTGGTCCGCGCCGACCGGGGCGCCACCCCGGCACCGTTGGGCGTGGACGCGGCGATCAGCGAGACCGCCCGCCGGCTGCGCGCGATAGTCGACGAGCACGGCCCGGACGCCTTCGCCATGTACGTCTCCGGTCAGATGACCCTGGAGGCGCAGTACCTGGCGAACAAGCTGGTCAAGGGCTACATCGGGACCAACAACATCGAGTCCAACTCGCGGCTGTGCATGGCCAGTGCGGGCACCGGCTACAAGCTGTCGCTGGGCGCGGACGGGCCGCCCGGCTCCTACGACGACCTCGACCACGCCGACGTGTTCCTGGTGATCGGTTCGAACATGGCCGACTGCCACCCGATCCTCTTCCTGCGGATGATGGAACGGGTCAAGGCCGGCGCCAGGCTGATCGTCGTCGACCCGCGCCGTACCGCCACCGCCGAGAAGGCCGATCTGTTCCTGCAGATCCGGCCGGGCACCGACCTGGCCCTGCTCAACGGCCTGCTCGGGTTGATCACGCCGGACCTGGACTTCATCGAGTCGTGGACCGAGGGCTGGGAGGTGATGCCGTCGTTCCTCGCCGACTACACCCCGGACCGGGTCGCTGAACTGACCGGCCTCGCCGAGGACGACATCCGGACGGCGGCCGGGTGGATCGGCGCCGCCGCGAACTGGGTCAGCCTGTGGACCATGGGACTCAACCAGAGCACCCACGGCACCTGGAACACCAACGCCCTGATCAACCTGCACCTGGCGACCGGCGCGATCTGCCGTACCGGCAGCGGCCCGTTCTCGCTCACCGGCCAGCCCAACGCGATGGGCGGCCGCGAGATGGGCTACATGGGCCCGGGGCTGCCCGGCCAGCGGTCCGTGCTGGTTCCAGCCGATCGCGAATTCACCGAGAAGGTCTGGGGCGTGCCGGCCGGCACCCTGCGCACCGACGTCGGCCGGGGCACCGTCGACATGTTCGAGCAGATGGCCGCCGGGCGGATCAAGGCCTGCTGGGTGGTCTGCACCAACCCGGTCGCCTCGGTCGGCAACCGCAAGACGGTGATCGCCGGTCTGGAAGCCGCCGAACTGGTGATCACCCAGGACGCGTTCGCCGAGACCGAGACCAACGCCTACGCCGACATCGCGCTGCCCGCGGCCATGTGGTCCGAGGCCGACGGCATCATGATCAATTCGGAGCGCAACCTCACCCTGGTCCACCCGGTGGTCCCGCCGCCGGGCGAGGCGCTGCCCGACTGGCAGATCATCGCCCGGATCGCGGTCGAGATGGGTTACCGCGAGGCCTTCACCTACGGTTCGGCCGAGGAGATCCTCGAGGAGATCAAGAACTTCGCCAACCCGCAGACGGGGTACGACCTCCGCGGCGTCACCTACGAACGTCTGGCCCGGGGCCCGGTCCAGTGGCCCGCCGCCCCGGACGGCCCGGACCGGAACCCGATCCGCTACCGCACCGCCGACGGCGGGCTGCGTTTCGCCACCCCCGGCGGCAAGGCGGTCTTCCACGCCCGCCCGCACACCGACCCGGCCGAGCTGCCCGACGACGATTACCCGTTCGTCCTCAACACCGGCCGACTCCAGCATCAGTGGCACACCATGACCAAGACCGGCAAGATCGCGAAGCTGAACCGGCTCAACCCGAAGCCGTTCCTGGAGATCAACGCGGTCGACGCCGAGTTGTATGAGATCGCCGCCGGTGACCTGGTGGAGATCGCGTCCCGCCGCGGACGGGCCGTGCTGCCGGCCGTGGTCACCGACCGGGTGCTGCCCGGCACCTGCTTCGCGCCGATGCACTGGAACGACCTGTTCGGCGAGTACGTCAGCGTCAACGCGGTCACCAGCGACGCCGTCGACCCGATCTCGTTCCAGCCGGAGCTCAAGGTGTGCGCGGTCTCGCTCACCCGGGTCGCCGCCGCGCCGCCCCCGGCCGTCACCCCGCCGGCCGGGCACTCGATCGCCGAGGCGGCGCTGTCCGTCGAGGCCAACGCGGTGCTCGCCCGGCTCGGGCTCGACCCGGCGCCGCCGGTGCTCGACGAGGGGCAGCGGCGGTATCTCGCCGGGTTCCTGGCCGGGGCCACCCTGCGGCCCGCCCCGGCGGCGCTGCCCGAGAACGCGCCGTTCGACCGGGCCACGGCCATGTGGGTCAACGGGCTGCTCGCGGGGGTGCTCTCACCCGTACCGCCGCCGGGTGTCGATCTCGCCCTGCACCAGCCGGCGACGGCTCGCCTGCAGGTGCTGTGGGCGTCGCAGACCGGCAACGCCGAAGACTTCGCGCGGACCGTGGCCGGGCGTCTCGCCGAGACCGGGCGGCAGGTGAGCGTGCTCGGGATGGACGGGCCGGCCGCCGACCTGCTCGATCCCGGTGCCGACGTGCTCGTGGTGACCAGCACGTTCGGTGACGGGGACGCGCCCGACAACGGGAGCACGTTCTGGGACTCGCTCGCCGGTGACGGGGCGCCGCGCCTCGACGGGCAGCGGTACGCGGTGCTCGCCTTCGGCGACTCCAACTACGACGACTTCTGCGGGCACGGGCGGCGTCTCGACGAACGGCTCGCCGAACTCGGCGCGGTCCGGCTGGCCCCGCGGGCCGACTGCGAGCCCGATTTCGAGGAGACCGCCGACGGCTGGCTCGCCTCGGTGCTGGCCGCCCTGACCTCCTCCCCGGTCGTGCCCGCCGCCCCCTCCGCCGCGCCGTTGAAAGCCGCGCCGGTCACCGCGTCGCTGGTCGGTAATCGGCTGCTCAGCCGGCCCGGGTCGGCCAAGGAGGTCCGGCAGTTCACCTTCGACACCGGCGGGATGATCGACTACCGGGCCGGTGACGCGCTCGGCGTCTGGCCGGTCAACTGCCCCGAACTGGTCACCGAGTGGCTCGACGTGACCGGCCTGGCCGCGGACACCGTCGTCACCCTCGACCGGGTCGGCGACGTGGCCCTCCTCGACGCGCTGACCAGGCACCTCGACATCACCCGGGTCACCACCGACCTGCTGCGGTTCGTCGCCGAACGCAGCGGCTCCGGCCAGCTCAAGACCCTGCTGCGCAGCGACAACAAGGGCGAACTCGCCAAGTGGACCTGGGGCCGGCAGGCCGTCGACGTGCTCGCCGAACACCCGATCGACGTCACCGCCCAGGAACTGTCCGACGTCCTCAAGAAACTCCAGCCCCGGCACTACTCGATCAGTTCGACCCCGGTCACCGACCCGAACCTGGTCAGCCTCACCGTCTCGGTGGTCCGCTTCGACAACCATCGGGGCCGCTCCCGCAAGGGCGTCTGCTCCACCCACCTGGCCGACGCCCCGGCCGGCGTCGACGTGCCGGTCTTCGTGCAGAAGGCGCCACACTTCCGGATCCCGGCCGACCCGAATACGCCGATGATCATGGTGGGTCCCGGCACCGGTGTCGCCCCGTTCCTCGGCTTCCTGCACGAACGTCAGGCCACCGGCGCGCCCGGCGGCAACTGGCTGTTCTTCGGTGAACAGCGCAGCAGCACCGACTTCTACTACGCCGAGGAACTGGAGGCCCTACGCGCCGACGGCATCCTGAGCCGCTTCGACGTGGCGTTCTCTCGCGACCAGCGGTCCAAGATCTATGTTCAGGACCGGATGCGTGAGAAGGGCGCCATGCTGTGGGCCTGGCTGCAGGCGGGCGCCCACTTCTACGTGTGCGGCGACGCCAGCCGGATGGCCCGCGACGTGGACCAGGCCCTGCACGACATCGCCGTCAACCACGGCCGCCTGGACACCGAGGCGGCCACCGCCTACCTGAAGCAGTTGGCCACCGAGAAGCGCTACGTCCGAGACGTCTACTGACGCCCCACCCTCCGCGGGCCGGCCGAGCCGGGTCGGGTCAGGCCATGCCGGCGATGGCTGTCCGGAGGCGGGCCAGGTCCCGGCGGCGCTGTTCCATGGTGGTGGCGATACCGACCAGGAGCAGACCACCGATCGCGAGCGGCGCCCAGCGCGGCACCAGATCCCAGAACTGGATCAGTTCGTGCAGCGCGACGAGCAGCAGCGTCGCGCCGCCGGTGACCACCGGGGCCTGCAGACGGGCCCGGGCGCCGACGACCAGCACCACCAGCGCACCCACCCCGAGGAGGAGCCGCCGCAGGTATTGCGGTTCGTCGGCGGTGGTGTTCGCGATGACGGCGAGGGTGGGCAGGAACGCGGCGGCCAGCGCGGCGCCGTAGGCGCTCCAGGACGGCAGTTCGGGCCGGTTCCGGCGGGCGAACCAGCCGGCGGCGAGGGCCAGGGCGGCGGCCGGAAGCGTGTAGATCTCGGTGGTCTCGACGTCTCGTGAGGTCAGCAGCAGCCACCAGCCGACGAGCGCCACCGAGCCGGCGGCCATCCCGTACCCGAACCGGCGGGTCTCACCGGGCCGCAACGCCCGGACGGTGAGCACCAGCGCCCACAGTTTGCACACCAGCGCCGCCCACCCGAGGTCGTCCCCGGTGAGGAGCACCGCCACCAGCGCCGACCCGTGCCCGACGACCAGCGGAGCCCAGGCCTCGGCGGGCCGACGCCCGGCGAGGAGCCATTCCAGGCCGATCACCGCGGCCGCCGCGGTGAGGACGAGGAGCGGCGGTCCGGCGAGGCCGAGGTCGGCGAGATCGGCGATGGTGTACGCGACGACCACCACCGAAACGGACCCGGCGAGCCAGCCGGCGACCCGGTCGAACTCAGCCCGCCCGTGGACACCGGCGACCAGCCCGGTCACCAGGACGAGAGTGAAGGCGGCGACGGTCGCCCCGTGCCCCGCCGCCGACCCGGCCACCCCGGCCGCGGCGAGTGCCCCGAAGAGCACCGCGAGCAGGTTCCCCACCGTGTGCCGGCCCGGCGCCAGCGCCACCGCGAGCAGCCCGCCCAGCCCGGTGACCAGCCCGGCGATCGGAACCGCGGGCCAGGCCAGGCCGCCGGCCGCGAAAATGAGCGGCACCAGCACCGCGACGAACGGCAGAGCCGCACAGGCCGCCACCACCCGCGCCGAAGCCGGAACGCCGGCCGGGACCGGATTCTCGTCGACGTCCGAAGCCGTACCCGATGCCGAAGCCGCGGCCCGGACCGGTTCCGGGCCGTCGGGGAGTGGCTCGCCAGGTCCGGAGTGGGTGGTCGCGGAGTCCGAAGTGGTCGCCCCGACCGGCGCGAAAGCCATCACGAGCGACCCCGTCCGGGCGAGCAGCCGGCCACCGGTGGAGGCCGCCAGCCCGGCGGCGGCGAGGGCGGCGACGTTCGACCAGGCGACCGGCGACTGCTGCGGTGGAAGCCCGGACCAGACGTCCCGGAGGGCGGTCCAGGGTTCGAGGAGCACGACGGCCAGGTCCGTGGCGGTGACCGCGAGCAGTGCCAGCCCGGGCAGCACCGCGGCGACGGCACCGGCCGCGGTGCGGGCGTCGGGTAGCGGCAGCAGCGTGACGATCAGCAGGAGCGCCGCCGCCGAGTAGAGCACCGCGGGGTCCGAGCCGGGCGCCGCCCAGGCCGGTGCGAAGCCGACCACCACGAGCGCGACCCCGAGCGCCTGCCGGCCGTACACCGGAATCCGCCGGTGCACCGCATGCGCGACGAGACAGAGCAGTGCCGCCACGCCGAGCGTCACCCGGACCCGCCAGGTGACCGGAACCTCCGCCGCGAACAGCACCAGCCACACCGTCGCCGGGGCGGCCAGGAGCCCGGCGACCATCGCTCCGGCCCCCACATCGGTCTTCCGGGAGGAGTCGCGCAACGCGAGAGCGACGCCGACACCGAGCACGGTGATCAGCCCGGACACGGCGGCGATGACATTCGCGCTCCCGACCCCGGTGAGAATCGCATGCGTGGCCCCGGCCAGGCAGAACACGACCCGGTATCCGACATCGGTCGGCGTGTGGGCCCGCGCGGCGAGACCCAGCGCGACCACGGCGACGACGAGCCCGGCCACCGTGGCGGTCCACCACGCCAACCCGAAGGCGGCCGGAACGATCAACCCGACCACCGCGAGGGCGGTGAGGCCCAGGTTCGCGAGGGTCCGGCGAGGCAGCATCAGCGCGTACGCGACAGCGGTCACCGAAGCGGCGACCAGCAGATCGGTGCCCGGCCCGTCGACGCCCCGGTCGAGCGGGGCCTCGAAGACCGGCCGGGCCGCCTGCACGCTGCGGACACCCCCGGCGGCCGCGGCCAGCAGCACCGTTGCGGCGGGAGCCGCCGCGACGAGAAGCGCCCCGATCCAGGCCCCGAACCCGACCTCACCACGGACCCACCGCCGCAGCCCGGAAACCCCCGGCGAGTCGCCGAAATGTCTGGAAGGTCCGGAAGAAAGGGGCGAGACCGGCAAGCCGGAGGAACCCGAGACGGATCGGGCCCCAGTCGAGACCTCCGAAGGCGCCGCGGAGGTGAGCGGGCCGGGATCGGCGGAGGGCGAGGTCGTGGAGGAAGGCGCCGCGGAGGTGAGCCGGGCGGCATCGGTGGAGGGGGAACCCGCGGCCGACGGTGGCGCAGGAGGCGCGGGCGCGAGGGTGGAGGCTGGGGCGATCAGGGGCCGGGTGCGGGGCAGCAGGGCGGTCACCGCGGCGAGGACGAGGGCGACGGCCGCGAGGCGGCCGGCCTGCCATCCGGAGTCGTGGAAGTCGATCGGCAGCGTCCAGGCCCAGCGTGTCCCCGCGACCCCCGCGACGACGACCACGAGACCCGCCGCGACGGCTTGAGCGAACGGCTTCCGGATCATCAACGCCCAGACCAGCAGCAGGATGAACGGCAGGAGGAGCGCGACCCCGGCGACCGCGGCCGCGCCGGGCCGGTCGGTGGAGGCCAGATCGCGGAGGGCGACGCACGCGCCCACCCCGCCGGTGACGACGGCGCAGACGGATGCGAGCCCGCCGAACCCGCCGACCGTGAACCGGGCGGCCCGCAGCCGCAGGGCCGCGAGGTCGAGCGCGGCCGTGCCGGTGAAGGCCGCCGACCACCAGACGAGACCGACATCGCCGGCCGCGGCCAGCAGCGGAAGCACCGGCTGCCCCATCAGCAGGGCGGCGATCCGCGGTCCACGGAGCTTCGTCAGAGACGAGTACCCGACCGCGACGGCCGAGGTGAACGCGAGCACCGCGGCCGCGTACCCCCACGGGTCGAGGAGCCGTACCCACAGGAAGTCGACCGCCCACGCCGCATAACCGTCGAGAAGGATCATCAGCAGGCCGACGGCGGCGAGGGTTTCGGCGGCGGCCGTGAGGCCGCGCCGGACCGCGAACGGCGGCACCGCGAGCACCGCGACGGTGGCCCCGGTGAGCAACAGCGCCCGACCGGTGACGCCGACCTGCGCCCACGCCACGGCGGTGAACACGGCGGCCGCCACCACGAGCAGCAGCCCGCCGATGATGAACAGGACGTTCTGCACGGTGAGTGTGCTGAGCCGGGGTTCGACCGGGGGAGCGGACGCGATCGGGGCGAGGACGGCGACCGGAACCGGCGCCGGGGCGGGCCCTCGACCGGCGACCACCCGGGCCGCGGTCTGGTTGCGGACGGCGCGGGTGTCGTGCAGCTTCCGGTCGAGGGCGGTGACCTGAGCGCGAGCGTCGTGCAGCTGCCGGGTCAGCTCGGCGATCTCGGCGTCCAGTCGGATGACCTCGGCGGCGTCCGGGTCGGGTCCGGCGCCGCAGGCCGGGCATCCGTCGGGGAGGGACGCGGCGGCGCCGCATCGAGGGCAGGGATACGAGGTGGTCACGGCCGTCCCGGGCGGAAGTGCGAGCAGGGACCGCCAGCTTTGCGCACCGATGCAAATCCGGGTAGACGTTTCCCGCCCGTTAACAATGTTGCTCCAGGTCTTCACTAACCGAATGGCATTCGATTAACGTGGCGCCACTTCGGATGAGGAGGCCCGCGTGGCGGAGCAAGCTCGACTCAAGACCGGTGCGCTCGGCGCTGCCGGAATCACGTTTCTCGTGGTCGCGGCCGCGGCCCCGCTGACCGTCATGACCGGGGTGGCGCCGCTCGCGGTGTCGATCGGGGGCATCGGGGCGCCGGTCGGCTATCTGCTCGCCGGTCTCGTCCTGACCGTCTTCGCGGTCGGTTTCACGGCGATGACCCGGCACACGCGTGGCGCGGGGGCCTTCTACTCGTACATCACCCTGGGTCTCGGCCGCCCGTTGGGCGCCGCCGCCGGCCTGCTCGCCGTGCTCTCCTACAACGCCCTGCAGATCGGGGTGTACGGCCTGCTCGGCGTGCAGTTCGCGGGCGCCTGGACGCGGTTCACCGGAACCGGGGCACCCTGGTGGATCTTCACGGCGATCGGCATCGCCGGTGTCTGGGCGCTCGGTCGCCGTGGCATCGACGTCGGCGCCAAGGTGATCGGCACCCTGCTGATCGCCGAGACCGCGATCCTGGCCCTGCTCGTCGCCGGTGTCCTGACGAAGGGGCAGCTGACCGCCGGTACGTTCACCCCGAGCGCCGTGACCAGCCCGGGCATGCTCGCCATCCTCGGTTTCTGCTTCGCCGCGTTCATGGGTTTCGAGTCGACCGCCCTCTACCGCGGTGAGGCGCGCCGTCCGGACCGCTCGATCCCCCGGGCCACCTACGCCTCGGTCGCCTTCCTCGGCCTCTTCTACTGCCTGGTGGTGTGGGCGATCGTGCAGGCGTTCGGTGACGAGCGGGTGGTCGAGGCGGCCGGCACCGACCCGACCGGGCTGTTCTTCACCGCGATGGACACCTTCGTCGGGGCGTGGGCCAGCGACCTGATGTACGTCCTGGTGCTGACCAGTGTCCTCGCCTCCCAGTTGGCCTTCCACAACGCCATCAACCGGTACGCCTTCTCACTCGCCCACGACGGGCTGCTCCCGGCCGCGTTCGGCCGTACCCATCCGCGATTCCTGTCCCCGGCGGCGGCCGGTGCCGCGCAGACGATCCTCGCGGCGGTCGTGGTGGCCGGTTTCGCGCTGGCCGGCGCCGACCCGTACCTCCAGCTGCTCCTGCTGGTCAACACGCCCGGCGCGATCGGCGTGGTGACCCTGCAGGCGCTCACCTCGGCCGCCGTCCTGGCGTACTTCCTGCGTCGCCGGGGCGTCTCCGGCTCCCGGGTCGCGATCGCCGCCGGCGGGCTCGCACTGATCCTGCTGAGCGTCGTGCTGTACCTGCTCATCGACAACATCGCCCTGCTCACCGGGGCCGCCTTCGGCGCCAACGCGGCGCTGGTGGCGGTGGTCCCGGCGATCCTCGCGGCGGGCGTCGCCTGGGCCTTCAAGATCAAGATCAAGAGTCCGTCATCGTACGGGCGAATCGGCGGCGAAGAGGTGCGGGCGATGAACCCCGGCCCGTCCGCGGCGGTACTCGACAACGAGAACCGCCACACGGAGGAGACCCACGCGTGAGCGCCGCCGATCTGATCCTGACGGCCGACCGGATCCACACCCTGGCCGGTGACTCCTCGCCCGCCCCGACCGCGATCGCACTGTCCGGCGGCGTGATCACCGCGCTCGGCGACCGTACCGACGTCCGTTTCTGGCGCGGCCCGCACACCGAAGTCGTCGACCTGGGCGACGCCACCGTCACCCCGGGCCTGGTGGACGGGCACTTCCACCCGGTGATGGGTATCGGCCTCACCCGTGGCGTGGATCTGTCGTCCGTCCGTACCGTCGAAGGGTTGACAGCGGCCTTGCGCGCCGCGGACGTGGCGCCGGGCGGATGGCTGGAGGGCTGGGGTCTCGATCCGAACGCCTTCGAGGGCGCCCCGATCACCCACGCGCCGCTGGTCGAGGCCGTCGGCCCGGACGTCCCGGTGTTCCTGCTGCTCTTCGACGCGCACTCGGCCCTGGTCAGCCCGAAGGCGCTGGCGATGGCCGGGATCGACGGGCCGCGCGGGTTCGCCTCCGGCGCGAGCGTGGTCTGCGACGCCGACCGCGTCCCGACCGGGCACCTGCTCGAACTGGAGGCCCTCGACCTGGTCCGCACCCTGCTGCCGGACGACGCCCCGGCCGAACGCCGGGCCCGCCTGACCGACCTGCTGCGGCGGATGGCGGCGTGCGGGTTGACCGCGGCCGACGCGATGGACTTCGAAGCCGACTCGCTCGAACTGTTCCGTGCCCTGGAGGACGACGGTGAGCTGCCGGTCCGCTGGCGGTTCGCGCCGTTCGTGATGCCCGGGACCGGGCGCGACGGGCTGGACGCGGTGATCGCCCAGCAGCGGCTGTCCGGCCGTCGCTGGCAGGTGCAGGGCGCCAAGTTCATGATCGACGGCACGATCGACGGCGGCACCGCCTGGCTCGACGAACCGGACAGCCACGGCGAGTCCACGGCCTGCTTCTGGCCCGACCCGCGTGACTACACGGCGGCCGCCTCGCTGCTGGCGGCCCACGGTGTCCCGCTGGTCACGCACGCCATCGGCGACGCCGGAATCAGGTACGTGCTGGACACCTACGCCGAACTCGCCGCCACCCGGGTCCCGCACCGGGTCGAACATCTGGAGACCATGCCGTCCGAGCTGATCGGCCGGTTCGCCGAACTGGACGTGACCGCGAGCATGCAACCCACCCACTGCACCAGCTACACCCGCGCCGACCACACCGACAACTGGTCCAGCCGCCTCGGCAAACGCCGGGCCGACCGCGCGTTCCGGGCCCGTGACCTGCGTGACCGTGGCGCCCGCCTGGCCCTCGGCTCGGACTGGCCGATCGCGCCGTTCGACCCGCGCGCGATCCTGGCCGCGGCCCGACTGCGCCGCCCGGCGGGGGAGCCGGACGTCGAACCGGTCCTGCCCGAGCAGGCGCTGACCGCCCGGATGGCGCTGGAGGGTTACACGAGCTCGGCCGCCGCGGCCGCCGGTCTGTCCCGGTCGTCCGGCCGGCTGCTCCCGGGCTACCGCGCCGACCTGACGGTCTTCGCCCTCGACCCGCTGACCACCGGCCCCGACGAACTGGCCGAGTCCCCGATCCCGCTGACCGTCGTCGCCGGAACCATCGCCCACCGCACCGGATAGCCGGGACGGGCGCCCAGTAGGTTCGGTACCGTGCCCCGACCTGTCGCCCCGCTGCTCTCCCGGGAGCAGATCGCTTCGGCCGCCCTCGACCTGATCGACGAGACCGGCACGTTCACGCTGCCCGGCCTGGCCCGGCGGCTCGGCGTGAGCGCCTCATCGATCTACCACCACTTCCCGGGCGGCCGGGAGGCGATCATCGAGGCGATCCGCGGCCATCTCACGGCCGGTCCGGCGCCCGCGACCGGCACCGACTGGCAGACGTACGCCCGGGAATGGGCCCGCGAATACCGCCGAGCCTTCGCCCGGCACCCGAAGGTCGTGCCGATGCTCACCGCGCAGACCGTCAGCGACCCGCGCACCCTGGCGACCTACGAGGCCCTGGCCCGGGTGCTCCGGGACGCCGGTTTCCACGAGGAGGAACTGCTCCACGCGGTGACGATCCTGGACTGCTTCATCCTGGGTTCGGCTCTGGACGCGGCCGCCCCGCTGGACGTCTGGGCCGCCTCGGACGATCCGGAGTCGGCTCTCGGCGCCGCGATCCGGACCGCGAGCCCCGAGCCGGAGAGACGTTCCGAGCGCTCCTTCGAGATCGGCCTGCGCGTCCTGCTGACCGGTCTGGCCGATCTCCGCACCTGACCGGGTCTTCTCAGCCGGGCGGGTCCTGGACGGCTGCCCTGATCCGGGCAGCCTGCTCCAGCTGCATCGTGCGGCCCAGTTCCAGGAAGCCGGTGACCAGGCGTAACTCCTCGACGGTGTAGCGGGTCAGCAGGCGGTGCCCGGCCTCGGCGATCGGACCGTAGAGCCGGTCGACCACCTCGACGGTCTCCGCGGTGACGGTGACGACCGCCCGGCGACGGTCCTCCGGGTCGGTGTCACGGCGCAGATGACCGGCCGCGACCAGCCGTTGGATGGCCGCCGTGGTGGCGGCCGGGCTGAGCCGGGCGGCTCCGGCGAGAGCACCCGCGGTCATCGCTCCGGCCGCTTCGACCAGCCCGAGAATCCGCAGGTCGGTGCGGTTGACCCCGAGCACCCCGGCGGCCGCCTCGTCGACCTCGTCGGTGGCCGCTCCGAAGCCTGCGGCGGCGTCGGCGGCGGCCTCCAGCGGGGTGCGTTCACCCGGCGGCCCGGCGGGCCGGCGACCGGTCAGAGATTGTTTCGACACTCGAAGGAATATACCGTACGGTTGGCGAAAAGCTTCGATCGTCGAAAGGTTTTCCGATGGCCACCGCTCTGCGCCTGCCCGGCTGGCTGCCCGCCGCCAATCGGGTGGTCCGGGTCCTCAACCGGCTCGGGCTCCGTCTCGGCACCGTGCACGTGCTCACCGTCCCGGGGCGCCGCTCCGGCCGGCCCCGCCCCACGCCCGTCTCGCCATTGACCGTCGACGGCCGTCGCTACGTCGTGGCCGGGCTCCCCGACGGCGACTGGGCCCGCAACGTGCGCGCGGCCGGCCAGGGCGAACTCGCCTCCGGCCGTCGCCTGGCCCGGGTCCGGCTGGCCGAGATCACCGATCCGGGGGAGCGGCGGGCGGTGGTGCGCGCGTTTCCGGCCGAGGTTCCGCACGGGGTGCCGTTCTTCGTCCGGATCGGCCTGGTCGCCACCGGGACCGCGGACGAATTCGCGGCCGCCGCCGACCGGGTGGCCGTCTTCGAAATCCTCACTATTCCGACCTAGTGGACAAATGATCTCTAGCCTGTAAGAATGGCGCTCTCAACCAGCAGAAAACTCACGTTCCCCGCCGTTCTCGCTGTTTCCGCCGGGCTCGGCCTGACCTCGATCGGCGCCCTGCCCACCCCGGCACTCGCCGCGACATCCGTGATCGCGGGCGTGCCCAAACCGCCCGACCGGCAGAAGCAGCTGGAGAAGGCACTGATCACCGAGAAGGACGTGCCGGCCGGCTACCTCAAGCAGGACACCGGCGGGTTCGCCGAGATCATCGCCGAAATGCTCCTGGCCCAAGACCCGGAGACCAACCCGTGCGAAGCGGCCGGCAGCGTCTCGTCCCTGTCGGCGACCGGTCCGGCCGTCGGCGCGGGCGACCCGGTACCGACGATCCCACCCGGGACCACGCCGGCCACATCCGCCCCGTCGGCCCCGGAACCGATCAAGGCCAGCCCGCCCCCGCCGCCCGTGGTCGAACCGGACACCGCCGTCCCGCCGACCGCCAGCGCCGTCTTCGTCCACGACAAG
The DNA here is from genome assembly GCF_033097365.1 of Actinoplanes sichuanensis. Classification (NCBI taxonomy): domain Bacteria; kingdom Bacillati; phylum Actinomycetota; class Actinomycetes; order Micromonosporales; family Micromonosporaceae; genus Actinoplanes; species Actinoplanes sichuanensis. Next base: position 7,343,829 of record NZ_AP028461.1, on the reverse strand, counting down.
ACCGGCGCCGTCGCACTCGAACTGCTGTCGGCGGTCGGTGACGACGCGGCCGCGGCGACGGTCGACCAGGTCCAGGAGATCCTGGACGAGTGCCCGCAGATCGAGGTCGAAAGCTTCAAGATCACGACAAAGCCGCTGTCCTGGAATCCGTCCCTCGGCGACGAATCGATCACCGCCACCCTGGACCTGCAGGCGCGCTTCTTCGGCATCGACATCTCGGCCCACTTGGCGTTCGCGCAGGTCGCATACCGCGACGTCGCCCTGTCGGTGGCCTTGATCGGCGCCGACGACCCGAAGGACCGCGAACTCAAGAAGATCACCCGAACCGCCGTCCGCAAACTGGTCACCACGTCCGGCATCCACACCGCCGGCTGAACCCCGAAACCCCGAAGGACACCCCGCACCGGGGACGCTCGGCAACAACGGTGGGGCTCTCCCCGCTGTCTCAGAGGCCTTGAGGCGGCGGGGAGAGCCTCACCGCATTTCGGGCCGCCGCCCACCCGGCCGGTCTCGCCCACGTCCGCTCGCCGCGCCTTTCGTCCCTTGCTGTGGCGCCCCGCGTTGGGCCTGCCGCGTCATGTCGTCCTTCTCGCTTCGCGGTGTGTCCTCTCCGCGGTGTGCCCTTTGCTTTGCGCTTCCTGCGTTCGTCCGCTTGGGGCATTCTCGGCGTCTCGCCGGGGCTGCCTGTCGCCTGTGCGTCTTGCCTCGCCGGCTGCTCGCCGCTGCTGCATTCGGGTGGCGAGTGATGGCGGCGGCGCGGTGAGTGAGAGGGCGGAGCCGGGGTGCGTGGCTTCTGGAAGGTATCCGTACTAAAACCTTCGGTGACCTGGGCCGATACCAGGCGCGACACGCGAATGTGATCGCTCTCACTTCCACTGTGTTGAATGCCTGCACCGGGGCCTGACACCCTGTGGCCGCTGCCCGGGAGGCGTGGTTCGGCGTCGGTTTTGCGCCAAGATACTGCGCGGCGGTCGATGGGTCGCCGGTTGATCGAGCTGGAGGAGTCCGGGTGGACGGGCGTGACGGCGGGCTGCCTGTGGATCCGGTCTCCGGGGAGCAGCGCAAGCCCTCGCGGGCGGACAGTCTGCGGCTCACCCGCATGCCACAGATCCCGCGGAGCACACCGTTTCCCGGCCAGACAGGTGGTGCGGCGAATCCACCGACTCCCGCCCGATCGGTTCCGCAATCCGACACGGCAAGCCCGCAGCAATCCGAGGAGCCGGATCCGAGGCGGCGGGCTGCGGCGGCAGGTGTGGAGTCGGTCGCCGGGGCTGGGCGCCGACGCCCGTGGGGGTGGATCGTGGCAGGCGCAGCGGTTCTGCTTGCCGTGCCGATCGTCCTGGTCGGCGTCTATCGCAACGTGAACCGGGAGCCCACTGCGGCAGCGGGCCCGCTCGGCTCGGTCGAGTCGGCTCTCGATGCGGCGGCGCCGGGCGCACTCCCATCGGCGCCGGGTGTCCTCCCCACGGTCACGAGTGGCGCGCCCGCAGCGTCCGGCCGGCCGTCGGCCGGGGGACCGTCGGGTGTCCGCCCGTCGGGTGTCGGTGGGCCGTCGGTCAGCGCGTCGACAGCCGGTGCTGCTCCGAAACCGAGCGTCACCGGTAAACCGAACCCGTCCGGGGCGAACCTGGCTCTGCAGGGCACGGCGACGGCCTCGGCGTCCGAAGGTGACCCGTGGCAGCCCGCGAACGCCATCGATGGTGATCCGTCCAGCCGCTGGTCGAGTGGCTTCTCCGACGACCAGTGGATCCGGGTCGACCTGGGCGGCAACTGGCAGATCTCGGAGATCGTCCTGGTTTGGGAGCACGCCTACGGAACCGCGTACCGGGTGGAGACGTCGCGCGACGGCATGGCCTGGACCCGCGCCTACGCGACCACCACTGGGACCGGCGGCACCGTGCGGATCGCCGAGAAGTCGGTCGCTCGATACGTGCGGATGCACGGCACGAAACGGGTCAGCATCTACGGATACTCCCTCCTGGAGTTCGAGATCCGCTGATCACGACCCGCCCACCCTAGCTCGCCGAACGCCAGTCGACACATGTGACCGTCCGTAGTGGAGCGCTGCCCGTCAAGCATCTCCACCCTGCGTGACCATCGATGGGTACCCCATCGAGGGGTGCCCGGAATATTTTTTCGGGCACTTTTCATACGTGCTCTGAGCTGCGGTTTTGGCGCTCCCCGACGAGGCGATTCGGGATGCTTCCGGACGAGAGCATTGAACCCCTCGGCGTCTGTCGCCCGTATGGCCCCCCGACCGACGGCATGGACGTCCAACGACGAGGAGTGATTATGAGGGCGCGCTCGTACCGACGTAACAACCCGGACAACCGGCGGAAGACGATCGGCGCGGTGGTGGTCGCCGGAGTTCTCGTGGTCAGCGGTGTGGCAGGTGTCCAACTCGCCAACGCCAGCACCGACGCGAACAAGGGCGCCCAGGCGAAGGCCGCCGATGTGATCACGGTGAACGGCCAGCAGTTCGACGTCGCCCAGTGCACCGAGCTCCAGATCGACGGCGCAGACGTGATCTGCAACGGCGAGAAGCTCGCCCCCGTCGAGCAGCAGGCTCCCGGTGAGGCGGCCGCGGAGGCGGCGGTCGCGCTGGAGGCGGCATGTGACACGTTCGCCGCCGATGTGGCCGCGGCTGCCGGTGAGGCCGGAGCCGAGGACGCCGCCGGCGCCGCTGAGGAGGCCGCCGAGGACCCGGCCGCCGCCAAGGCCGCGAACCGGGCGCTCGCCAAGAAGTACGTCAAGATCTTGAAGGCCGCCAAGAAGGAGAAGGAGAAGAAGGGCAAGGGCAAGAAGGAGGAGGCTGCCGAGCAGGGTGCCGCCGAGGAGCAGGGCGCGGCCGAGGAGGGTGCCGCCGGTGCCGGTGAGGTGGCCGACGCCGCTGCCGCTGTCACCGCTGCCCAGCAGGCGTTCCTGCAGTCCTGCCTGACCCTGGCCGACGCCAAGGCGGTGGCCGCCGCGGCCGGTGCCGGTGACGCGGGCGCCGAGGAGCAGGGTGCGGCCGAGGAAGGTGCTGCCGAGGAGCAGGGTGCCGCCGGCGAGGGCGCTGCCGAGGAGCAGGGTGCCGCCGGCGAGCAGGGTGCGGCTGAGAAGGCCAACGGCCAGGCGGCGGGCACCAAGCGCGGCTGACCTGGTAATACCCCAAATACCGTGACGGTGGTCCGGGCGACGAGGCGGCGCCCGAACCACCGTCACATTTGTCTGTCCGCAATCGGAACGGGCAGCGGTCGGGAAGGCCGGCCGCGGCGGCGGTCGGGAGATCGGAACGGGCAGCGGTCTGGAGATCGGGTCCGGCGGCGGCCGGGAAGGTCTGACCCGGCGGGCGGTTAGGAAGGCCGGGACCAGCGGCTCCAGCCCGGCGGTCGCGTTTCGGCCGGGTGCCGGGCCTGCCTCGCGTGGATTGCCACGGTTCTTTTCGTAGCCGTACCAAATCCTTGGTTTGGCATCTAAGATTTCAGTTGTGGAGAGCATCGGACGTCACCTGCTGAGAGATGCGGCATATGGGCGGCTGCGCGGCGCGATCGTCGACGGCACGCTCGCGCCCGGGGCCGCGTTGCGGCCGGATGACCTGGCCGAGCGGCTGGGGCTGTCGCGAGCGCCGATCCGGGATGCGATCGCGCGTCTGACCAGCGAGGGGCTCGTCGAGACGAAGCCGCAGAGCTACACCCGGGTGACCGAGGTGGTGGCCAAGGACGTCGAGGACGCGGCGGCGGTGCTCGGGGCGATGCACGATCTCGCGGTGCGCAACGTCGCCGCGACGCTCACCGAGGACCTGGTGGCGGCGATGCGGGCGGCCAATGCCCGGTTCGCCGCCGCCGTCGCCGAGGGCGACGTCGAGGCGGCTCTCGCCGCGGACGACGAGGTGCATGCCATCCCGCTCGCTGCTTACGGCAACGCCGCGGCTTCGGGCACGGTCGACAGATACACCTCTCTGGTACGCCGTGCCGAGCGCCTTCTTTTCACATCACCGCAGGCGGGCCGTTCCGTCCGGCTGCACGACGACCTGATCTCCGCGCTGGCCGCGCACGACGTGGCCCGGGCCACCGCGGTGAACGCCGAGATCTGGAGCCATCTCCATCCGCTGACCGAGGGGCGTTCATGAGCTTGTCCGATTTTCCCCGTCATCCGCTGCTGTTCGGTCCGTCGCCGGTGCATCGGCTCGACCGGCTGACCCGTCACCTGGGCGGCGCCGAGATCTGGGCGAAGCGGGAGGACTGCAACTCCGGCATCGCGTATGGCGGTAACAAGACCCGCAAGCTGGAATACCTGGTGGCGGACGCGATCGCGCAGGGCGCCGACACGCTCGTGTCGATCGGTGGTGTGCAGTCCAACCACACCCGGCAGGTCGCCGCGGTCGCCGCCGCCACCGGCCTCAAGTGCGTGCTCGTGCAGGAGAGCTGGGTCGACTGGCCGGACAGTGTCTACGACAAGGTCGGCAACATTTTGATCAGCCGGCTCGCGGGCGCCGACGTGCGGCTGGTCAAGGCCGGGTTCGGCATCGGGTTCAAGGAGAGCTGGGAGGCCGCGCTGGCCGACGTCGTCGCCTCCGGCGGCACGCCTTACGCGATTCCGGCGGGCGCGTCCGATCACCGTCTCGGCGGGCTGGGGTTCGCCGGTTGGGCGTACGAGGTGATCGCGCAGGAGCAGCAGCTGGGGGTCTTCTTCGACACGGTCATCGTGTGTTCGGTGACCGGAAGCACCCAGGCCGGCATGATCGCCGGGTTCTCGGCCGCCGGTGGGCGCCCACGCCGGGTGGTCGGGATCGACGGTTCGGCCAAGCCCGCCGAGACACGCGAGCAGGTGGCCCGGATCGCCCGGAGCACCGCCGCGCTGATCGGCGCCCGGGAGCTGACCGAGGACGAGATCATTCTCGACGAGCGGTACCACGCCGGGGTCTACGGCATCCCGGATGAGACGACGCTCGACGCGATGCGGCTGGCCGCACGGACCGAGGGCATGGTCACCGACCCGGTCTACGAGGGCAAGTCGATGGCCGGGCTGATCGACATGGTCGAGCGCAGGGAGATCGGGGCCGATTCCAAGGTGCTGTATGCGCATCTCGGCGGGCAGCCGGCGCTCAACGGATACTCCGCGCTGTTCTCCTGATCGCTATCTTTGCGGGATGCCGGTTCGTCATGCGGTTCCCGGGGACGCCGTCGCGCTCGCGAGGGTGCATGTCCACACCTGGCAGGCGGCCTATGCCGGGTTGATCCCGCAGGACTATCTGGATTCGCTCGATCCCGCGCAGCGCGAGCCGGGGTGGCGGCAGTGGCTGGAGGGGATCCGGCCGCCCGGCGCCATCCTGGTCTGGGCTGACGGCACGGCGCCGCCGGTCGGGTTCGTGGCGATCCAGCCCAGCCGTGACCCGGGTGCGGAGGCCGGCGAGATCACCGCGATCTACCTGCTGCCGGCGTATCAGGGGACCGGCGCCGGGCGCGAGTTGATGACGGCGGCGGTCGACCATCTGACCGCGGCCGGGTTTCGCCGGGCGACGCTGTGGGTGCTGGCGACGAACGTCCGGGCGCGGCGGTTCTACGAGGCTGCCGGGTGGCTTCCGGACGGCGCGTCGAAGGTGGACTCGTCGCGGGGGTTTCCGCTGGACGAGGTGCGTTACAGCCGTGGCCTGACGCCTCAGGGCTTGCGGCCGACCGCTCCGTAGATGGCCACCTGCTCGGCCGGTGGGCGCTGGTGGGCCGGGACCTCGGGCAGCCACTCGGAGACCGGGACGATGCCGGGGCCGATCAGGCCCAGACCGGTGAAGAACTCGGCGAACTCGGCGCGGGTGCGCGGATGCGCGTCGGACCGGCCCTGGGCGATCATCTGGCGGGCCACGGCGGCCGTCTCCGGGCTGCTGTAGTCGAGCGTGAAGTTCGACGCGGCCAGGTAACTGCCGGACGGCAGGGCGGCCAGCAACTCTCGGACGACGTCGCGGGCCTGCTCGTGATCGGCGATGAAGTGCAGCACCGCGATCAGGACCAGCGCGACCGGCCGGCCCAGGTCGAGGGTCTCCTTGAGCTGCGGGTGGCCGAGGATGGCGCGCGGATCACGCAGATCGCCCTGCAGATAGCGGGTGGCGCCCTCCGGGTTGCTGGTGAGCAGGGCGCGGGCGTGCACACCGACCATCGGATCGTTGTCGACGTAGACGATCCGGGCGTGCGGAACCCGGCGTTGCGCGACCTCGTGCGTGTTGTCCGCGGTCGGCAGGCCGGTCCCGATGTCGAGGAACTGGTCGACCCGCGCCTCCTCGGCCAGGAAACGCACCGCACGTTGGAGAAACGAGCGATTCTCCCGAGCCGAGAGCCGGACCGTGGGGTGGGCCCGCTCGATCATGTCGCCGGACTCGCGGTCGGCGGCGAAGTTGTCCTTGCCGCCCAGCCAGTAGTTGTAGCGGCGGGCCGGATGCGCCGTCGACGTGTCCAGCCCGGCCGGCACCGTCTCGTCCACCACAGATGCCCCCTGATCCGTGTCGATGTCCCGCGACTTTACCGTAGATCCACTTTGGAGCCGAGGTTTCTTTCTCGTTGCACGCTGATGACTTCCGGCCTACTGTGCCGGTATCCCCTCATTCGACAGTCATCGATTCCCCGATCGAGTGTCGAAGCGCTTCGACATCCCCGAAGGAGCACCCGTGCGCAGACTCCGTCTCGCCCTGTCCCTGCTGCTCGCCGGCGTCCTGCTGGTTCTCGGGCAGGCCCCCGCCCAGGCCGCCGTCTGGTGGTCCTCCGACCAGTGGGGCAACTGGACCAGTGGCGGCTACACGCTCTACAACAACATCTGGGGCAGCGGCGCCGGACCGCAGACCATCTGGGCCAACTCGACCAGCAACTGGGGCGTCTGGGCCAACCACCCGAACACCGGCGGCATCAAGTCCTACCCCAACGCCAGTCGTAGCGTCGGCATCAAGCTCAGCGCCCTGCGCAGTGCCACCAGCAGCTTCAACGTAACCGTGCCGACCAGCGGGGTCGCGTTCACCACGGCCTACGACATCTGGGCCAACGGAACCAGCTACGAGATCATGCTCTGGATGAACAAGTACGGGGCCGTCGGGCCGCTCGGCACGTTCCAGACCGCCGTCACCGTCGGTGGTCACAGCTGGAACGTGTACTCCGGCTCCAACGGTGCCAACCAGGTCTTCTCGTTCGTGCGGACCAGCAACACCAACGCCGGCACGGTCGACATCCGCGCGGTCCTGAACTGGATCAAAACCCGCGGCTGGTACGGCGACGTCACGCTCAGCACGATCCAGTTCGGCTACGAGATCACCTCGGCGAGCGGCGGCAAGGACTTCGTGACCAACAGTTACTCGGCCTCGGCTAGCTGACGCACAGTTCATCCATAGCCTCCAGTGTTTGCATGGTGGCGTAACACCCACCGAGCGGCATATCGGAGGAAACGTGACTTCAAAGCACTATCCGACGCATCAGGGGCGTCCGCTCCCCAATCCGGACGAGGAGGTCTTCGACCAGGGCCTCGGTTTCGACCTGGACACCCTGATGGGTCGGCGGCAGATCCTGCGAGCCTTCGGCATCGGCGCGGCGACCCTGGGTCTGGCCGCCTGCACCTCCCCGTCCTCGTCGTCCGGCACGTCGTCGGCCGCCTCGGCGACGGCGGGTTCCTCGGTCTCGGCCGACGAGATCCCGGACGAGACCGCCGGCCCCTATCCCGGTGACGGCTCCAACGGCCCTGACGTGCTCGAACAGAGCGGGATCGTGCGCAGCGACATCCGTACCAGCTTCGGCGACGCCGACGGTACCGCCGAGGGCGTCCCGATGACCCTCGAACTGACGATCAAGGACCTGGCCAACGGCGGCGCCGCGTTCGCCGGAGTGGCCGTCTACGTCTGGCACTGTGACCGGGCCGGGCTCTACTCGATGTACTCCGAAGGCGTCACCGAGGAGAACTACCTGCGTGGCGTGCAGATCGCCGACTCGGCCGGGAAGGTGAAGTTCACCAGCATCTTCCCGGCCTGCTACACGGGGCGGTGGCCGCACATCCACTTCGAGGTCTACCCGGACGAGGCCGCCATCACCGACTCGACGAAGGCGATCGCCACCTCGCAGGTCGCCATCCCGAAGGAGTACTGCGACACCGTCTACCAGGAGAAGGGCTACGAGTCTTCGGTCACCAACCTGGCCCAGCTGACCCTCGCCACGGACAACGTCTTCGGCGACGACTCGGGCGCCAGGCAACTCGCCACGGTCACCGGTGACGTGGCCGGCGGGTATGCGGTGTCCCTCAGCGTGGGGGTCGACACCGGAACCACCCCGGCCGCGGGTGCCGCCCCGCCGGGAGGTGGCGGGCAGCCGGGCGGTGCGCCGCCCAGCGGTGGCCCCGGCGGCGGCCCGGGTGGCGGCGGCCCGGGCGGGACCCCGCCGTCGGGCGCACCGCCGGCGTGATCTCTCGGCCGGCTCGGGCACCCGCCCGGGCCGGCCTGCTCGTGGTCAGAGGACCTTGGTGCCGTACATCTCGCCGAGCGGGTCGGCGATCAGTTCGATGCGGGCGCCGTCCGGATCCCGGAAGTAGACCGAGACGTCGTTGTGGACCGCGTGCTCGACGGCCGCGGCGGTGAGGCGCTGGACGATCTCGGCCCAGCGGCTCGGTTCCACCGAGATGGCCAGGTGGTGCAGGCCGCCGAGGACCTCGGCGTAGGGGCCCAGGTCCAGGCCGGGCAGGTCGAAGAAGGCGAGCAGATTGCCGTTGCCGATGTCGAAGAAGAAGTGCGACGAGCCCGGATAGTCGCGGTTCTCGATCAGCTCGGTGAGTGGGAAACCGAGCAGGTCCTGGTAGAAGCGGACGGTCTGCTCCACGTCGCTGCTGATCAGCGCGGTGTGGTGGAGGCCCCGGGCGGTGGACTGCGGGCGCTCGCCCGGCGGCCGCAGGTGTTCCTCGCGGATCCGGTGGCGCGTGGCCTCGAGCGCGGCGAGATCGGTCTGAGTGTCACCCATCCCTGGATCTTGCCTCGTCGGACGCCGTCCGGTCCCGGCGAGGCCGGACTTCGGCGGCACCCGGTGATAACGACGCGGGCCACGGTTCCGGAAATCGTTCGGAACCTTGACAGAACATTGGCGTCGGTGGATGAATGTGTTCGACCCTGTGTGAGCCCGTTCGGTCTTGCGGGGTTCCGGTCGTCCTGCCGGTCCTGTTCGTCCGCTCTCAGCCTCCGTTGTCCGGCCTGTCCGCCGCGGCCAGGCGGTTCATGGTCGCGCAACTCGGTGTGCCCGTTCCCCTGAGGAGTCCGATGCGCCGATTCGTCGCCCGTACCTCCGTGTTGCTCGCCATGGCCGCCACCGGCCTGGTCGGCTTCGCCGCGCCCGCGGCGGCGGTCGTTCCGAAGACACCGCCACTCACCACGCCTTGGACCAGCCAGGTCTCCACCACCAACCCACTGCCGGAGTACCCGCGGCCGCAGATGACCCGTCCCGACTGGCAGTCGCTGAACGGCGAGTGGCAGTTCCTCAACCCGGCGACCGACTCCGCCGGCAACGTCAACCGCAACGCGGCACCGCCGATCGGGCAGACCCTGCCGGAGCGGATCCTGGTGCCCTATCCGGTCGAGTCGGCGCTGTCCGGGATCATGCGCAACGACAACCGTGACCTGATGTTCTACCGACGGACGTTCACCGTGCCGTCGGGCTGGGCCGGCCGGCGGGTGCAGTTGCACTTCGGCGCGGTCGACTACGAGGCCACCGTGTGGGTCAACGGCACCCAGGTGACCACGCACAAGGGTGGTTACGACAGGTTCGAGGTGGACATCACGCCGCAGCTCAACGGCGGGACCAACGAGATCGTGGTCCGCGTCTACGACCCCACGAACGGCCGTGGGGAGGAGCAGCCGTCGGGTAAGCAGGTCGACAACCCGAGCGGGATCTTCTACACGCCGACGTCCGGCATCTGGCAGACCGTCTGGCTGGAACCGACCCCGGTCTCCTCGATCTACTCGGTCGACATCTACCCGAACATCACCGCGAACACGGTTCGGGTGCGTGTGTTCACCCGCGGGAACGTCACCGGGCACAGCGTGTTCGCCGAGTCCATGGCCGGGACCACGGTCGTGGGCAGTGCCACCGGCGGATTCACCGACTTCACCGTTCCGGTGCCCGATGCCCGGCGGTGGTCGCCCGATGATCCGTACCTGTACCACCTACGGGTCTCGCTCCGTGACTCCGGTGGCGTCGGCGTGGACCAGGTGACCAGCTACTTCGGGATGCGCGAGGTCGGCACCAGACTGGTCAACGGCGTACTGCGGCCCACCTTGAACGGGGAGTTCGTCTTCCAGGCCGGCACCCTCGACCAGGGCTTCTGGCCGGACGGGCTGTACACCGCTCCGACCGACGCCGCGCTCGCCTTCGACCTGCAGAAACACAAGGACCTGGGCTTCAACATGGTGCGCAAGCACATCAAGGTGGAGCCCGCCCGCTGGTACTACCACGCGGACCGGTTGGGCCTGCTGGTCTGGCAGGACATCCCGTCCGGCGGCGACGACACCAAGTCGGCCGCGCAGATCGCCGAGTTCGAGACCGAGGCCCGGGAGATCGTCGACGAGCACCGCTTCTCGCCCGCGGTCATCACCTACGTGCCGTTCAACGAGGGCTGGGGCGAGTGGAACCTCGCCGAGACGCAGCGGGTCACCCGGAATCTGAAGAACTACGATCCGACCCGGCTGATGAACGCGCACTCCGGGTTCAACTGCTGCGCCTCGAAGGGTGATCCCGGCACCGGGGACATCATCGACTGGCACGTCTACACCGGGCCGGACGCGCCGCTGCCGTCGTCGACGCGGGTGTCGATCCTCGGCGAGTTCGGCGGGCTGGGCCTGCGCACTCCGGGGCACGAGTACAGCCCCAACGGACAGTTCTTCGCCTACGAGCAGATGTCGAGCAACGCGCAGCTCAACGACCGGTTCACCGGGATGATCCGGGACTCCGAGCGCCTGATGACCGCCAAGGGCCTCTCCGGTTTCGTGTACACCGAGATCACCGACGTCGAAGGGGAGTACAACGGGCTGCTCACCTATGACCGTCAGGTGCAGAAGGTGGACACCGGCCAGGTGCGCGCCGCGATGACGAGCCTGATCCGGGCGTCACGGAACCAGAACTCCGCGGCGCCGCTGACACTCGGGCAGGTCCGGTCGTTCCAGGTGACGACATCCGGCTACACCGATCGTCATCTGCGGCATTCGAACTCGGTGGCCCGGACCGACGTGATCAGTGGCGACGGGGCCCGGCAGGACGCGTCGTTCCGTACCGTGGCCGGGTTGTCCGATCCGCGGTGCTACTCGTTCGAGTCGGTGAACTTCCCGGGCCGCTACCTGCGGCATGCGAACAGCCTGGTCCGGATCGACGCCGACACCGGTGGTTCGTTCGCGGCCGACGCCACCTGGTGCTCCCGGCCGGGCCTGGCGGCCGGCGGGGTCTCGTTCGAGGCGGCCAACCAGCCCGGTCAGTACCTGCGGCATGCCAGTGAGCAGGTGCGGATCGACCCGAACACCGGTGGTTCGTTCGCGGCCGACGCGACCTGGAATGTGTCGAACCCGGCGTTGTGGCGTAGTTCGGTGCTGCTGCCGTTCGATGTGCGGCGGTCGTTGCAGGTGACCACGTGGGGATACACCGACCGATACCTGCGGCACGCCGACAGCCTGGGCTGGACCGAGGTGGTGAATGCCGGCAGCAGCGCGCTGCTCAAGGCCGATGCCACGTTCACCCTGCGCCGGGGCTTGGCCGACTCGTCCTGCTACACCTTCGAGTCGGTCAATCTGCCCGGACAGTACCTGCGGCATTCCGCCAGCCGGATGCGGCTGGCGGCGAATGACGGGTCGGCGTTGTTCGCGGGTGACGCCACGTTCTGTACACGGCCGGGGCTCGGCGGGGTCGGCGTGACCTTCGAGTCGATCAACTTCCCGGGTCGGTACCTCCGGCACTTCGACGCCCAGGCCTGGATCGCATCCGGCACCGGATCCGGATTCGACCGGCCGCTGACCCTGAGCGCCGACAGCAGCTGGACCGTCGCCGCTGCCTGGACCCCATAACCGGCCATCCCCTCCGGAACGGCCGCTCGCGCGGGTCGCGGGCGGCCGTTCGGCGTGGCGGGCGTGGAGCGAAAACGAAGAGTCTTTTCGGACTGGTCCCATCGAGGTGTCGAAGCGGTAAAATGGGCGACCATGGGAGCGCTCCCAAATCTGCTCCCATGCCGGCCGGCGACTCCGCCGGGTGGCTCCGACTGCGACGGGGGAGGACCTGTTGCGCTACGGGCAATTCGACGATGAGCAGCGCGAGTACGTCATCGAGAGGCCGGACACACCGCTGCCGTGGATCAATTACCTCGGCACGGACGCCTACTTCGGGATCGTGTCCAACACCGCGGGTGGCTACTCGTTCTACCGTGACGCCCGTCTGCGGCGGCTCACCCGTTACCGCTACAACAACGCGCCGCTCGATGTGGGCGGCCGTTACGTCTACGTACGCGACGACGTCAGTGGTGACTACTGGTCGCCGTCCTGGCAGCCCACCCCGGAACGCGAATTGGACGACTACGAGTGTCGGCACGGGCTGTCGTACACCAGGATCGGTTCGTCCCGGCGCGGGATCCGGGCCGAGACGCTCTATTTCGCGCCGCTGGGGGAGACCCTGGAGGTCTGGCGGGTCCGGGTCACCAATGAGCGCACCGACAACGCCGAGTTGTCGCTGTTCTCGTCGGTGGAGTTCTGCCTGTGGGACGCGCAGGACGACGCCACGAACTACCAGCGGAATTTCAACACCGGCCAGGTGGAGGTCGTCGACGGCGTCATCTACCACAAGACCGAGTACCGGGAACGCCGCGACCACTTCGCCTATTTCGCCTGCTCGGAGCCGCTCGCCGGGTTCGACACGCAGCGTGAGGCGTTCCTCGGCGCGTACCGGGGCTGGGATCGGCCGGTCGTCGTAGAGAGCGGTCTCTCGAAGAACTCGGTCGCGCACGGATGGCAGCCGATCGGCAGCCACCACGTCCGGCTGCGGCTCGCGCCGGGTGAGACGCGCGAGGTCGTCTTCGTCCTCGGCTACGCCGAGAATCCGAAGGACGACAAGTTCGATCCGCCGGGCTCGCAGACGATCAACAAGACCCGGGTCAAGCCGGTCATCTCCCGGTGGCTGCGGCCCGAGGTCGTCGATCAGGGGTACGCCGACCTGCGCGCGTATTGGGACCGGCTACTGAACACCCTGCACGTGACCACGCCGGACGGCGACACCAACCGCATGGTCAACGTGTGGAACGCCTACCAGTGCCTGGTCACGTTCAACATGAGCCGGTCCACGTCGCTCTATGAGACGGGCATCGGCCGTGGCATGGGCTTCCGCGACTCGAACCAGGACCTGCTCGGGTTCGTGCACATGATCCCGGAGCGGGCTCGGGAGCGGATCCTGGACATCGCCGCCACCCAGAAGGAGGACGGCGGCGCCTACCACCAGTACCAGCCGCTGACGAAACGCGGGAACAACGACATCGGCGACGGCTTCAACGACGACCCGCTGTGGCTGATCCTGGGCGTGGCGGCGTATCTCAAGGAGACCGGCGACCACACGTTCCTGGACGAGCGGGTGCCGTTCGACAACGTGCCGGGCAGTGAGGTCCCGCTCTACGAGCACCTGCGCCGTTCACTGAAGTACACGCTGGATCGGCTGGGCCCGCACGGCCTGCCGTTGATCGGCCGCGCCGACTGGAACGACTGCCTGAACCTGAACTGCTTCTCCGACACTCCGGGCGAGCCGTTCCAGACGACCGAGAACGCGTCCGGTGGGGTCGCCGAGTCGGTGTTCATCGCCGGCCTGTTCGTGCTGGCCGCCAAGGAACTCGCGGTGATCGCCGGGCTGCGTGGGCAGGACGGCGAGGAGGTCGTCTACCGGGCGGCCGCCGAGAAGATGGCCGGCACGATCACCGAGCACGGCTGGGACGGGGCCTGGTTCCGGCGGGCGTACGACTTCTACGGCAACGTGCTCGGCTCGGGCGAGAACGACGAGGGTCAGATCTTCATCGAGCCGCAGGGCATCTGCGTGCTCGGCGGGGTGGGCCTGGAGGACGGGCTCGCGGTGAAGGCGCTGGACAGTGTGGCCGACCGGCTGGCCACCCCGCACGGGATCGTGCTCCAGCAGCCGGCCTTCTCCAGTTATCGGATCGAGTTGGGGGAGATCTCGTCGTACCCGCCCGGGTACAAGGAGAACGCCGGCATCTTCTGCCACACCAACCCGTGGATCATGATCGCCGAGACGATGGTCGGCAACGGGGACCGGGCGTTCGACTACTACCGGCGGATCAACCCGTCGGCCCGGGAGGGGATCAGCGAGACGCACCGCACCGAGCCGTACGTCTACGCGCAGATGATCGCCGGCCGGGACGCGCCCACCCACGGCGAGGCCAAGAACTCGTGGCTGACCGGCACCGCGGCCTGGAACTTCGTGGCGATCAGCCAGTGGATCCTGGGCATCCGGCCGGACTTCGGCGGCCTGCGGATCGACCCGGTGCTGCCCACCGGCTGGCCCGGGTTCACCGCGACCCGCGAGTTCCGTGGCGCGACCTACGAGATCACCGTGACCGGTAGCGGCCGGGTCGACCACCTGCTCGTCGACGGTGTACGGGTGGAGGGCGCCCTGGTCCCGCCGGCCGAGCCGGGCGCCGTGGTCCGGGTGGAGGCGATCCTGGGCTGATTCCATTCACGCCGGACCGTTATCTTCCTCGCGGTGGAACGGCGTGTCGCGAGCCGGATGCGCACCGTACCGTGTGGAGGGTCGGACAGTGCCGTCGGCGGGTATGGAGGGGCACCCGGCTCGCGGAGGAACCAGTGAACGAATGGACCAGATTCGGTGCGAACAGTCCGATCCCGGCCCGGTTGCGCAGCCGCCGTCGGCCGGTGATCTGGCTGTTCGTGGGTGTGCTGCTGATGGTGGGCGCGATCCGGCTGATCGGTGAGCACAAGCCCGCCGCCGCCGGTGTGATCGGGTTCGCCGGCGGCGTGACGATCCTGGTCCAGACCGGCAAGCTGATCTCCCGGACCAGGACGCTGCGCGGGCGGCCCCGGCTGGCCGCCCGCCGCGGCTGGACGTACCGCGCGGAGGATGCCGCCCTGCCCGCCTCGACTCGGCTGGAGCAGTTCCTGCGGGATGCGCCGCCCGCGTTCGCGGTGCTCACCGGCACCGAGAACGGGGTGCCGTTCGTGGTCTTCGACCAGACCCGCGACATCGGCGGCCACGACACGTTCTACCTGGCCAGGCTGCCCCGGCCGCTACCGGTGGGCCGGGTGTCGATCGCCGACGGGCAGTTGATCGGCGGTGACATCGGCACACCGGAGGTGGCGGCGCTGTTCACCCGCGAGCTGTTGCAGCGGATCGAGGAGGCACTGCCCGGCTGCGGTTACGTGGTCACCGGCGAGTGGGTCAACACACCGGTCACCGCTCTGCTGAGCCCGCGGCCCCGGGAGATCGAGCAGCGGATCGACGCGATGACCCGGGTCGCCGCCCTGCTGTCCGACGCCGCCGACGAGTTGACCGCGGCGGGGTGATCCTCAACGCCTGGGCCTGCCGTCCCGTCAGGGCCGATCCGGGGCGCCGGCTCGACTAAATCTCAAGACCGCCGTGCGGTCGTCGAAGAGCACCGGTGTGCGCCGGCCCGGGAACCTCCTGACCGGCCGGGACGCCACGTCGTTCCGGCCGGCCCCGGCGCGCGTCGGCCGTACCGTATCGGTGGGTTTCGCCGTCGTGGCGGTGAGTTTCGCGCTCGGGTACGTGTACGGCGGGGCGTCGGTCCGCACCGGTCTGATGTTGCTCTCCGGCATGGTCGCCGCGGTGGCCATCGCGGTCGGCCTGCGCCGGCACCGGGTCACCGACCAGCGGCCGTGGGCGCTGGTGATCATCGCACTGCTGCTGCTCACGACGGCGAACGCGGCCTGGTTCCACGCCGCGCTGGAAGACATCGCCAAGCCACCGGATCTCCTGGTCGTGCCGCCGCAACTGGGCGGCTACGTGTTCATGCTGGCGGCCAGCCTGCTGATCGTGCTGCGGCACGCGCCCCGCGACGCGAGTGGCACCATCGACGCCGCGGTGTGGGGGATCGCCCTGGCCGCCCCGTTGTGGGAGTTCGCGTTCCGGCCGCGCATGCTGGGCGCGGGCATGGGCACGGCGGGACTGTTCCTGGTGCTCACCCAGCTGTTGGTGCTGCTCGGCATCTGCGGCGCGCTGCTGCGGGTGGCCCGGACCAGCGCGGCCGGCCGAACCTGCATGAACTACCTGTTCGCATCGCTGGGCTGCACGATCCTCGGCATCGCACTGGTCAACATGGGACCGGTCTCCGGCGAGAACGCGTCCCTGCCGGCCCTGTGCTTCGCGATCGGCTACCTCGCCCTCGGCGCGGCCGGACTGCATCCGAGCGTGAAACAGCTGAGTGAGCCGGCCCCCGACCTGGCGCCGCCCACCCCGCGACTCCAACTCGGGCTGCTCGGCACGGCGCTGCTGCTGATCCCGCTGTGCGGCGGCCTCGGCCAGCTGCTGGGCCAGCCCGCGGACGGGCTGCTGTTGACCATCGCGCCGCTGCTGAGCATCCCGCTCGTGCTGGTCCGGATCAGCCGGCTCAAACACGCGCTGCTCTACCAGGCCACCCACGACGAGCTGACCGGCCTGGTGAACCGGCGGCACCTGTTCACCGAGATGCAGAAGGCGATCGCCGCGCACGCCGGTGGGGCGCCGGGTGACCTGGCGCTGATCTACTGCGACCTGAACGGGTTCAAGCCGATCAACGACGAGCACGGGCACGAGGCGGGCGATGCGATCCTGCGCGCCACCGCCGCCCGGATCACCGACGCGGTCCGGGCCGGGGACGTGGTGGCCCGGATCGGTGGCGACGAGTTCCTGATCTTCTGCGCCGAGGCGGACGACGCCACGGCCCGTGCGCTCGGTGACCGGATCGCCCGGTCGATCGCGGTGCCGGTGGCGTGGGGCGGCCGCGACCTGGTCGTCACGGCCGCCGTCGGCACCGTCACCCGGACCGAGCGCCGCATCGTCGCGCCGGACGAGCTGCTCGCCGCCGCCGACGAGCGGATGTACGCCGACAAGCGCGGCTCAGCGCAGCGCCGGCAGCACCTTCGCACCGAACGCCTCGACGAACGGGCCCAGGTCCTGCCCCACATGGTGCAGGTAGATCCGGTCGAAGCCGAGGGCCGCGTAGCCTCGTAGCCACTCGACGTGCCGTTCCAGATCGGCCGAGATGTTCACGACCTTCGCCACCTGCTCGACCGTGACGTTCTCGGACACCACGTCGAACTCCTCGGCGGTGGCCAGGTCCCAGCAGACCGGCGGTACGAAGATGTTGCTGCGCCACTGGTCGTGGGCGATCGTCTCGGCCTCCTGCTGCGAGCCGGCCCAGCTCAGATGCACCTGGAGACAGATCGGGCCGCGGCCACCGGCGTCCCGGTAGGCGGCGATCATCGCGCGCAGATGCTCCTCGGGCGCGTTGACGGTGACCAACCCGTCGGCCCACTCCGCGCACCAGGCGGCGGTGGCCGTGCTGATCGCGGCGCCGATCAGCGGCGGGGTGACCTCCGGCCGGGTCCACAGCCGGGCCCGGTCGACGGTGATCAGCCCGTCGCGGGACACCTCCTGCCCGTCGAGCAGGTCACGGATGACGTCGACGGACTCGCGCAGGCGGGCGTTGCGGACCTCCTTGCGCGGCCACTTGGCCCCGGTGATGTGCTCGTTGCTGAACTCGCCGGACCCCAGCGCTGCCCAGAACCGGCCCGGAAACATACTGGCCAGAGTGCCGATCGCCTGCGCGATGATCGCCGGGTGGTAACGCTGGCCCGGTGCGTTGACCACCCCGAACGACAGGTTCGTGGCCTGGAGCGCGGCACCCAGCCAGGACCAGGCGAAACCCGACTGGCCCTGGCGGGAACTCCACGGCGAGAAGTGATCGGAACACATCGCGGCGTCGAAGCCGGCGCGCTCGGCCGCGATCACCGCGTCCAGGAGCGCGCCGGGTGGGATCTGCTCGTGCGAGGCGTGGATGCCGTACTCGGTCATGGCACGCCTACATACCCACTACTCCGGTGCCATGACCAGGATTCCGAGGCACATCTCGTCGCTGGTGCCCTCGCCCCACACCACGTACCGCGAGGGCAGTTTCTGCAGCTGGGGCAGTTGCTTGCGCAGCGTCGCGTCGTGGGTGCAGGTCACCCGTACGTCATCGCCCTTATTGATCTTGATGGGCTTGGCCAACGGCACGAGCGCCTGATCGTCGAAGTCGTACTGCGGGACGTCGAGCAGGGTCTGCGCCTCGGCCGTCCCCGGGTTGAGCTCCACCTTGATCGCCCGGCCCAGCAGGTGCATGTGGCCGGCCGCCAGGTAGACCGTGCCGCCCTGCTCGACCGGCTGGTCGCAGCTCTGCGTGTTGCCCGGTTTCGGGGGCGCGCCCTTGTTGCACCACTGGTTGAGCTGCTGGACCTGCTCCGCCGAATCGGCGCCGAACCGCTTGCCGACATCGGCGACCGCGGTGTCCCGGTCGCAGAGCGCACCCGTCCCGCCGGGCTCGCAGGGCAGCTCGATCGGGGCCATCACCAGCCCCGTCTCCAACGGCTTGAGCCCGGCCGCCGAGGAGATGCGCATCTGCATGCCCGACGCGTCCGAGCCGGGGCCGCCGGCGCCCGCGCCGAGCAGGTTGTAATGCACCTGCATGACCAGCTTGCTACCGGGCGGCATGGTGAAGCCGAACCCGGCCGGCATCAGCGTCTCGCCGGCGCCCGGCGCCCAGTGCGCCACCCAGGCGGTCTGACCGTCCACACCGCTGTCGCCGAAACAGGTCCAGCCCTCACCGGCCGTCTCGGCATCCACCTTCTCCGCGGCCTTCGCCTGCTCGGGGTCGAGCCGGTAGAAGATCGCGTGGTGCACGATCGCCGCGTTCTGCGGACGGAACTGACTGCCGGTCAGGTAGGCCGACTCGGTCAGCCCCGGGTCCACCAGGAAGCATCGATACTCGTCGGTGCCGCCGTTCGGCGCGGCCGGGGTGTACGGCGTCTTCAGCCCCACCTCGATGAAACGCTCGCTCGCGCGCAGCGGACTGGCCGGTGGCGCGGAGCCGGAGGCGCTGTGGCCGGTGTGCGGACTGGCCGGCGGCGCGACCGAGGTCGGCTCCGGATCGGTGGTGCCGCACGCGGCCAGAAGCAGAGTGGCGGCGACCGCGGCGGCGGTGGCGGGACGGGCGAACCTCATGCTGGCCTCCACATGGCCGGACGGTGAGTCCGCCTCATCCTTTCAATCGCCGCCCTCCACCGCATATCCGTGGTAACCCGGACGATACCCTGCGAATGGATCATCAGGGTGGTTTCAGGGTCCTACACTCGGCTGCACCTCTGCTGTCTGGATCGGCGCGATCTCCGGCTCGGTGGGAGCGGTGTCGCTGCGGGCCAGTGTGAACGCCCCGACGCAGAAGAGGATCATCACGATGGCGGCCACCACGCCGAGCACCACCCAGAGCGCGGTGCGCGAGGTCGGCCGGTGCGGCGCCGGCGGGACGGCCGGTGCCGTCGGATACGGCGTGGCCGCGGTGACCCGCGGCAGGTCGGTCTGGGTGTCGGCGGCGGCCACGATGCTCTCCGGGTCGCCGAGCCGCTCCAGGATCGTGCGGACCTCGGCCTCCGACTCCGCGCCCGACTCGGCCCGCGCGATCTCAATGTGCTCGCGCAGGTCGCCGAGCAGCTCCTCACGACGCCCGGCGGGCAGCCGGCCGGCGGCCCGCTCCACCCGTGCCAGGTAGGCGGTGACCAGTTCGTCGGTCTGGGTCATCTCAACTCTCCGTTCCCAGGATGCGGTCCACACCGCTGCGGAAGGTGACCCACTCGGTGCGGAAGTGGGTGAGAGCCGCTTCGCCGTCCGCCGTGAGGGTGTAGTAGCGCCGCGGCGGGCCGGCCGGAGCCTCCCGCCAGGTGGTCGCGATCCGGCCGTTGCGCCGCAGGCGCGACAGCAACGGATACATCGTCCCCTCGCTGGTGATCATGCCGAGACCGTTGCTGAGCTGCTGAACCAGCTCGACGCCGTAGAGCTCGCGCTTGTCCAGAAGCGCGAGCACGCAGTACTCGATGGTGCCCCGGCGCAGGGCCGTGGTCAGTGCCGCTTCATCTGTCACGCCCACAAGGTACCTTGCGTCGCAAGGTACTCGCAACAGCAAGAGGGGCCGCCCCGGCGGCCCCTCTTGGCGGATCAGCCGGTGATGCGGAACGTGGCGTCGGCCTTCTCGGTGGTGGTGCTGATCGGGTCGATGCGCAGCAGGTAGTTGTAGTGCCGCAGGTAGCGGGTCGGGTAGTTGTACGACTGGAACGACGACCAGGAACTGTCGGCGAGCCCGGCCACCTGCTTGAACGTGGCGTCCGCGGCGAACGTCGCGGTGCCGTCGTTCGCGGCGAGCTGCCCGTCGTAGGAGTAGTGCCGCAGGTAGTAGCCCGGATAGTTGACCGACTCGAAGGAGACGTAGCCCGAGCTGTTGGCGAGGCCGGGGACGATCCGGAACTGCGAGTCGCGCAGCGGGCTCACGTCGGCGTCGATCCGTACGTCGAAGTTGGCGTGCCGTACGTAGCGGGTCTGGTTGTTGTAGGACTGGATCCGCTTGAGTGTCGTCGTGCTCGCGCCCCACTTGGCCAGCACCCGGGTCTCCTCGGCGGCGGTCAGGTTCAGGATCGAGCCGTGCCGCTTCTTGGTGGTGCCGAGGCTGTAGTCGGTACGGGTGGCGAAGTTCGCGGTGCTGCCCAGGTTGGTGGACCGCACCGGCATGTACCCGCGGCCGGTGGCGTACTGGTCGACCCAGAGATGCCACTCGTTCGCGCCGTTCGTCTGCGCCCACATCGGGCCCTCGACGACGTTGCCGCCGGTCGCTCCGTTGGAGATGCCGAGGTGCTGGAGGTCGCCGATCTTCGTCCAGGTGCCGAGGATCGAGTTGCCGCCCTCGACGGTGATCTGCCCGTCGGCTGACGCCCGGTAGTAGCGGTAGCCGCCCAGGCTGTTCGCCACCTCGATGATCTGGGTGTCGATGATGCCCTGGCCGGATCCCCTGTCGATGTAGAGGGTCGGGGCCGTCACGGTACGGAAGTCGCTGGTCCGGACGTACCAGATGCGGTGCTTGGTGACGCCGTTGAGCAGCGAATTGGTCGCCCAGTAGATGACGTAGTCGTTGGTGGCCGGATTCCAGATGGCCTCCGGCGCCCACGCGTCACCGGCGCCGGAGATGCCGCCGGCCACGTTGATCAGCCGCGGGACCGACCAGTTGACCAGGTCGGTGGACTCCCAGACGACCAGGTTCTTGCTGCCCTTGCTGGAGGCGTCACCCCACGAGGTGCCGCCGGCGATCCGCAGGTCGGTCGCGATGATCCAATATTTGTCGCCGTTGGGGGAACGGACGATGGCCGGGTCGCGGACACCCTTGGTGCCGACCGTGGACAGCAGCACCGGGCCGCCCGCGTTGAGGTCGGTCCAGTTGCGACCGTCCTTGCTGTGGGCGAGGTAGATCTGCTCACCCTGCGCCGACTCGCCGATGAAGTGGGCCATCAGGTAGCCGGTGAACGGGTCGAGGGCGCTGGCGGGGGCGGCCAGGCCGGCGATGACGAGGACGAAGGTGGCCAGTAACGCGCTGATGCGACTGAGGACTCGGGGCATCGAAACTCCGATTGTTAGCGCTAACGCACGGGGGAATGTTTCGAAGTGTTGATGCCCGTAACTTTCTTGTCAAGAAGTGGGCTGTTCTGACGTCAGCACTCGGTCACGTTCACCGCGAGGCCGCCCCGTGCGGTCTCCTTGTATTTGTCCTTCATGTCGGCGCCGGTCTCCTTCATGGTCTTGATGACCTTGTCGAGGGAGACGTGGTGGCGGCCGTCGCCGCGCAGGGCCATCTTCGCCGCGGTGACCGCCTTCACCGCGGCCATGCCGTTGCGCTCGATGCACGGGATCTGCACCAGGCCGCCGACCGGGTCGCAGGTCAGGCCCAGGTTGTGTTCCATGCCGATCTCGGCGGCGTTCTCCACCTGCTCCGGCGTCCCACCGAGCACCTCGGCGAGCCCGGCCGCGGCCATCGCGCACGCCGAACCGACCTCACCCTGACAACCCACCTCGGCCCCGGAGATGCTGGCGTTGCGCTTGAACAGCATGCCGATCGCCCCGGCCGTCAGCAGGTAGCGGACCACACCCTCCTTGTCGGCGCCCGGCACGAAGTCCAGGTAGTAGCGCAGCACGGCCGGAATGATCCCGGCCGCGCCGTTGGTCGGGGCGGTCACCACGCGGCCACCCGCGGCGTTCTCCTCGTTCACCGCCATCGCGTAGACCGTCAGCCACTCCATCGCCAGCTCGCCCCGATCGCCGGCCACCCGCAGCTGACGGGCCGTCGCGCCGGCCCGGCGCCGGACCCGCAGGCCGCCCGGCAGCACACCCTCGGCGTACAGGCCGGCGTCGATGCAGTCGCTCATCACCTGCCAGATGTCCAGCAGGCCGGACCGGATCTCCGACTCGGTGCGGTGCACACCCTCGTTCGACAGCATCAACCGGGAGATCGACAGTCCCGTCGCGTTCGCGTGTTTCAGCAGCTGAGCGGCCGTGCCGAAGACGTAGGGGACGGTCGTGGGCTCCGGACGTACCACCGAGAGGTCGTCCGCCACGACGAACCCGCCGCCGACCGAGAAGTAGACCCTGCGCAGAATCTCCGCGCCGTCGGCGCGCAGCGCCGTGAACAGCATCCCGTTGGGATGCCCCGGCAGCACCTTACGGCGATGCAGGACCAGATCGACGCCCACCTCACGCTCACGCAGCAGCCGCAACCGGCCGTCCGCCCGGATGCGAGCGGCCCGCGCATCCGCGGTGATCACGTCCACCGTCTCCGGGGTGTCACCCTCGAGACCGAGGAGTACGGCCTTCGGTGTGCCGTGCCCGTGCCCGGTGGCCCCGAGAGACCCGAACATCTCGGCGCGAACCGTGGTCACATGATCGTTTCCGGCCAGATGACCGGCGAAGAGGCGGGCCGCCCGCATCGGCCCCACGGTGTGCGAGCTCGACGGGCCGATGCCGACGGAGAACAGGTCGAAGACGGAGATGTGCTGCTCAGGGCTCACGATGCACTCCTTTGTGCGTCGACGGCCGGGGGAAGCCGACGGGGATGGTTACGTGAGCGAGGGTGTTCTCGGTTCAGCGGAGGTCAGTCGCAGACGCTGGACATCGGGTTCTTGCGGGCCACCACGATCGGCAACTCGTGCCGCCGGTGATGGTCGGCGTGCAGCCAGCGCATCATCGGGTACATCACCAGCAGGAACCGGGCGGTCATCCAGGCCCGGGCGTACGAGCCACGCCGCAACCGCCCGATGTGCTGGGCGTAACCACGCTCGGTCATCAGCAGGTAGTGGCGGAAACCCATGAAGTCGCCCTTGACCCGGCGGGACGACGTGCCGGCCACCAGTGTCCGGGCGTACCGCACCGAGTAGCCGCCCTCCCGCAGGTGGATGCCGAGATCCAGGTCCTCGTGGAACTGCTCGTCGGCGCAGAGGGTCGCCGCCACCGCCAGCCAGGTCGGGCGGCGGATCGCCATGTTCGCGCCGAAGACCCAGTCGAGCCGCCCGTTCGGAACCGTCCACAGGCCGCGGATGATCGCGTCGCCGCGGGCCGCCACGCGGGGCAGGGTCACGTCGTAGTAGCGGACCGGGCCGGTCGCCGCGTCCACCGACGGATCGCCGAACGTCGCCTCCACCGCGGCCAGATGACCCTCCGACAGCCTGGTATCCGCGTCGATCCGGACGATCACATCACCCGTCGCCGCGTTCAGCCCCCGGTTGCGGGCGTGCTGCACACCCTGCCGGTCCTCGCCGAGGACGATCACCCGGTCCTGGAAGCCGCGCAGGATCTCGGCGGTCCGGTCGGTCGAGTTGTTGTCGACCACGATCACCTCGTCGGCCGCCCGGGACTGCGCCAGAACGGCCTCCAGGCAGGCGCCGATCATCGATTCTTCGTTGTACGCGGGAATGACGACGGAAATGCGCAGCCCTGACATCGATCCTCCGATGCTCGTCTTGGCGAGCATGATTCCGCGCAGGTCGTGGACGCGGCTACCGCCGCCGGGCGACCAGTGGGTGGAGGTTGGATGAGCGGCCGGAGACCCGTGGGGTCAGGCGGTGATCGGTGTCCAGGTGGCGAATTTCGGGAGACGGTTGTCTCCGGACGAGCGGCCGCGCAGGCGCCGGTTGATCCACGGCAGGACGTGCTCGCCGTAGTAACGCGCCTCGCCCAGGATGCGGAAGGCCGGCGTCGGGCCCGGGTCGAGAGCGTGTGGCGCCGCCGGGTGGCCGAGAGCGCGCAGCACCAGCGAGGCGACCCGGCGGTGGCCCGCCGCGTTCAGATGGAGGCGGTCGGCCGACCAGTAGACCCGGCGGCGCAGCTCGATGTCGCGGAAACAGTCGACGAACGTCACGTCATAGCGGGGGAGCAGCTCGGACACCGCGGCCGTGAGGATCTCACCGCGCTGCCGGAAGGTGCTGCCGAACGGCAGGTGGTCGGACGGATCGGCGCCGCTCAGCACGACCAGGCGCACCCCGGCCGCGGCGCAGCGCTGGACGGCCTGCTCGGTCAGCTCGATCAGACGGTCCAGCGAGACGCCGCGGCGCAGCATGTCGTTGCCGCCGCCGTTGAAGGTGATGAGCGTCGGGGCGGGGGCCAGCGCCAGGGCGGCGGGAAGCTGATCGTTGACGATCGGCTCCAGCAGGCGGCCGCGGATGGCGAGATTCGCATACTCGACCGGGCTGTCCGAGATCTCGGAGAGGCCGGCCGCGACCAGATCGGCCCAGCCCCGCTCGGTGCCGTCGGGGAGGGTGTCACCCAGGCCCTCGGTGAAGCTGTCGCCGATCGCCACGTACCGCGTCATGGGATGGACGCTATCCGACCGAACGGTCGCAAACCCAGGGGTCGGGACGGCGACCTGCGTCACGAATGCCACAGGTCGCCGTCGTGGGAAAGTCAGGCGGGCCAGTCCACGCTGAGGTACTGCGTCTCCTGGAACTCGCGCAGCCCGTCCCGGGCGCCCTCCCGGCCCAGGCCACTCTGCTTGACGCCGCCGAACGGCGCCGACGGATCGGAGACCAGTCCGCGGTTGATGCCGACCATGCCGGCGTCGATCGCCTCACCCAGACGCAGGGCGCGGGCCAGATCACCGGAGAAGACGTACGCCGCGAGCCCGTACTCGCTGTCGTTGACCCACTCCAGCAGCTCGTCCTCGTCGGTCCAGGTGGTGATCGCCGCGACCGGCCCGAAGATCTCCTCCTGCAGGATCGCCGCGTCGGCCGGCACGTCGACCAGCACGGTCGGCGGGTAGAAGTGGCCCGGCGCGTCGGGCAGGGTCGCCTGGTGGCTGATCCGGGCGCCGGCCGCGACCGCCTCGTCCACCGTGCGGGTCACCCGGCGCAGCGCGGCGGCGCTGATCAGCGGCCCGATGGCCGACCCGTCGGCGGCCGGACCGACGGTCAGCTTCTCCACGGCCGCGCCGAACCGGGCCACGAACGCCGTCTTCGCCGAGGCGTGCACATAGAACCGGTTGGCCGCGGTGCAGGCCTGCCCGCCGTTGCGGAACTTCGCGATCATCGCCCCGGCCACCGCCGCGTCCAGGTCGGCGTCGTCGGCGACGATGAACGGCGCGTTGCCGCCCAGCTCCATCGACGAGTTGACGACCCGGTCGGCGGCGTGCCGCAGCAGCACCCGGCCGACCGCGGTGCTGCCGGTGAACGAGATCTTGCGGACCCGCTCGTCGTTCAGCCAGGCGCCGACCACCCCGGCCGAGTCGGTGGTGGTGACCACGGTGATCACGCCGTCCGGCAGGCCGGCCTCGGTGAGCAGGGCGGCGATGGCCAGTGCGGTGAGCGGGGTCTCGGCCGCCGGTTTGACCACCGCGGTGCAGCCCGCCGCGAGCGCCGGGCCGATCTTGCGGGTGATCATCGCGGCCGGGAAGTTCCACGGCGTGACCAGCGCGGCGACACCTACCGGGCGGTGCGTGACGAGGGTACGGGTACCACCGGCCGGGGACTCGCCGAAGTCACCACCGGGCCGGACCGCCTCCTCGGCGAACCACCTGAAGAACTCGGCCGCGTACGTCACCTCGCCGGCCGCGTCGGTCAGTGACTTGCCGTTCTCCCGGCTGATCAGGGTGGCCAGCGAGTCCCGGTCCCGGATCATCAGCTCGAACGCCCTGTGCAGGATCTCCGAGCGGCGGCGGGGCGGGGTCCGGGACCAGGAGCGGAAGGCCTGGTGGGCCGCGTCGACAGCGTGCCGCGCGTCGGAGATGTCACCATCGGCCACGGTGCCGACGACGTCGAGTGTCGCCGGGTCCACCACGGGGAACGTCATCGGATCTCCTCGAAAGCGGCCGCGATCACGTCGAACGCGTCGTTGAGCAGGGCGTCGCCGATCGTCAGCGGCGGCAGGAAACGCAGCACGTTGCCGTAGGTGCCACAGGTCAGCACGATCACGCCCTGACCGTGGGCGGCCCGCGCGACGTCCCGGGCCAGTCGCGGGTCGGGTTCCGTGCCGCCGGAGCGGACGAGCTCCACGGCCAGCATGGCGCCTCTGCCCCGTACCTCCCCGATCCGATCGTCTTTGTCCTGGATCGCCGTCAGGCGGGCCTTGACCAGCGTCTCGATCTCCCGCGCCCGTTCCACCAGGCCGTCCGACTCGATGGTCTCGATCGCCGCGAGCGCCGCCGCGCAGGCGATCGGGTTGCCGCCGTAGGTGCCGCCGAGGCCACCCTCGTGCGGGCCGGACATGATCTCGGCCCGCCCGGTGACCGCGGACAGCGGCAGCCCGCCCGCGATGCCCTTGGCCGTGACGATCAGGTCCGGCACGACGCCCTCACGCTCGCAGGCGAACAGGTCGCCGGTCCGGGCGAACCCGGTCTGCACCTCGTCGGCGACGAACACCACCCCACCGGCGCGGCACCACGCGGCCAGCGCCGGCAGGAACCCGGGGGCCGGCTCGATGAACCCGCCCTCACCCTGAACCGGCTCGATGACCAGGGCGGCCAGGTTCTCCACGCCGATCTGCTTCTCGATCTGGTCGATGGCGCGGGCCGCGGCGGCCGCACCGTCGACGACACCGTCCCGGTACGGGTACGACCCACCGACCCGGTAGACCTCCGGCGCGAACGGCCCGAACGTGTGTTTGTACGGCTTGTTCTTCGCGGTCATGGCCAGGGTCAGGTTGGTCCGGCCGTGGTAGGCGTGGTCGAACACCACCACCGCGTCCCGCCCGGTCCACGCCCGCGCGATCTTCACGGCGTTCTCGACGGCTTCGGCGCCGGAGTTGAACAGTGCGCTGCGCTTGTCGTGGTCACCCGGGGTGAGCCGGTTCAGCGCCTCGGCCACGGCCACGTACCCGTCGTACGGCGTGACCATGAAGCAGGTGTGGGTGAACGCCGCGACCTGCTCGGTCACCGCCGCCACCACCCGCGGGTTCGCCGCGCCGACACTGGTCACGGCGATGCCGGAGCCCAGGTCGATCAGCTGGTTGCCGTCGACGTCGACGACGATGCCACCGTCGGCGCGGGCCGCGAAGACCGGCATCGTCGTGCCGACGCCACCGGCGACCGCCGACGTCTTGCGGGCCATCAGTTCCTGGGACCGTGGGCCGGGAAGTTCGGTGACCAGCCGGCGCTGTTGCTCGATACTCACGCGTCCCAGTCTCGGGCCGGGTGCCATGCCCGTCCATTACCGTTGTGGCAGCCTGACTATGCCTGGGAGGCATGATGGAGCTGCGGCATCTCCGCTATTTCGTGGCGACCGCCGAGACCGGCACGGTCAGTGGCGCCGCCGCCCGGCTCCACCTCACCCAGCCGGGGCTGTCACGTCAGCTGCGTCAGCTGGAGAAGGACCTCGGCGTGGCACTCTTCGACCGCTCGGCCGGCCGGCTGGAGCTGTCGACCACCGGGCGCGCGCTTCTTCCGCAGGCCCGCGACCTGCTGCAACGTGCAGATGATCTGAAGGTTGCGGCGTCCTTCCACGCGGTCGGTCGGTTGGCGCGACTGACCATCGGTGCGCCCACGGTGACGTTGACCGACGTGGTCGCGCCGTTCATCGCCACGCTGGCGCCGGACGATCCGACCACCGATGTGCTGGGCGCCGACGGCCTGTCGCCGGCGGACACCTTGCGGCAGGGTGCCGACCTGGCGGTCGGGACGATTCCGGCGTCCGCACCGTTTCACGAGATGCCGCTCGCGGTCCTTCCGGTCTGGGCTTACGTCCCCGCTGATCATCCGTGGGCCGGCCGGGGACGGGTGCGGGTCGCGGACCTGCTCGAGGAGCCGCTGATCCTGCTTCCCCCGGCGTTCACGGCTCGTCAGGCCTGGGAGTCGGCGGTCCAGGGGGTGCCGCGGGAGGGGATCGAAGCCGCCAACGGGACCGTCGCCCAGGCTCTCGCCGCCGCCGGCCGGGGGATCGCCGTCGCCTCCGACGACCCGCGGTTCGGCCTGGTCCCGCTGGCCGTCGAGGCGGACGGCCGTCGACTGTCGATCAGGCTGCGCGCGGCTTGGGACTCCCGCCACGCCGCAGCCGTCACGATCGAGGGCTTCGCCGCCCGCCTGGGCCGCTTCACCCGCGACCGCTACGACGCCCCCGCCTCTTGACCTGGCGAATCGCCGCTCATATCGTTTGGGTCCAAACAAAAGGAGGGCCCGTGACGATCGACCTGGTCGTACTGGAAGCCGACCGCGCCGCCGACGACGTGGTGGCCCTGCGCCTGGCCCGCCCGGACGGCGCCGGGCTGCCCGCCTGGACCCCCGGCGCCCACATCGACCTGCACCTGGGCGAGGACCTGGTACGTCAGTACTCGCTCTGCGGCGACCCGGCCGAGACCACCGCGTACCGCATCGCCGTCCTCGCCACCCCGGACAGCCGAGGCGGCTCCAAGGCCGTGCACAACCTTCGCCCCGGCGACCGGGTCCGGGTGAGCGAGCCCCGCAACCACTTCCCGTTCGAACCCGCCGACCACTACGTCTTCGTCGCCGGCGGCATCGGCATCACTCCACTGCTGCCGATGATCAAGGCGGCCGAGGCCGCCGGCGCGACGTGGGAGCTGGCTTACGGCGGCCGCCGCCGTTCCTCGATGGCGTTCCTGGAAACCCTTCAGTCGTACGGGC
The DNA here is from genome assembly GCF_033097365.1 of Actinoplanes sichuanensis. NCBI lineage: Bacteria > Bacillati > Actinomycetota > Actinomycetes > Micromonosporales > Micromonosporaceae > Actinoplanes > Actinoplanes sichuanensis. Next base: position 7,314,675 of record NZ_AP028461.1, on the reverse strand, counting down.
CACGCCTGCACGTGGTCGTGCAGGAGGAGGTGGGCCCGCTCGACCTGAACGAAGTGCTCGCCGGTTATCGGCCCGGCGCCCGGATCTACGCCTGCGGCCCGGAGCCCCTGCTGGCCGCCCTGGAGGAGCGCTGCACCGGTCTGCCGCTACATCTGGAACGGTTCACCGCGGCCACCGTGGACACCAGCGACGACACCGAGTTCGAGGTGGTCCTGGACCGCTCCGGCCGGACCCTGACCGTCCCGCCCGGCCGTTCGATCTTCGAGGTGGTCCGTGCGGCCGGAGTGAACGTCCTGGGTTCCTGCCTGGAGGGCACCTGCGGCACCTGCGAGACCGAGGTTTTGGACGGCGCAGTCGACCACCGGGACACGGTCCTGACCGCCGACGAGCGCGAAACCGACGAGTGCATGATGATCTGCGTCTCCCGAGCCCGCTCCACCCGCCTGACCCTCGACCTCTGACTTTCCGCGAGCCGACCTCAGGTCGGGCCCGGGGGTGCCGATTCGCTCCGGCATGGATCGCGTTGACCTGGACGGCCGCTGGTTCGGCTCGGGACACAGCACCCTGACCGACCCGGCCGCGGCCGGCACCGAGGCGGCCATCGCCGCGCTCGATGGCCGTACCCCCGTGGTGGTGTTCGTCTTCTGTTCGGTCGGCTATCACGTGCCGGAACTCTTCGACGGCATCCGGGAGCGGTGCGGGCCGGACACCGTGATCGTCGGGTGCACCACGTCGGGGCAGCTCGGCGGCGGTTCGGTGAGCCGGGACGGGGTGTCGGTCACCGCCTGGGGCGGGAGCGGGTTCGCCGTACGCACGCATGTCTCCCGGAACGTCAGCGACCGCCTGCGGGACGCCGGGGTGGAGGCGGCGTCCTGCCTGGGTGCCGTCGACCAGCCGCACCGGGCGCTGCTGATGCTCTGCGACGGGCTGACCGGCAACCAGCACGAGATCGTCCGCGGCGCGTTCTCGGTGGCCGGCGCGGTCGTGCCGCTCGTCGGCGGGTGCGCCGGCGACCATCTCACCTACGTTCGCACCTACCAGTTCCACGGCGGCCGCGACGGTGTCGAGATCCTCTCCGACGCGGCCGTCGGTGTCGCGATCGGCTCGGACGCACCGCTCGGGGTCGGCATCGCCCACGGCTGGCGCAAGCAGGGCGACGCGATGATCGTGACCAGCAGCCGCGAAGGACGCGTCTACGAACTGGACGGCGAACCGGCCCTGGACGTCTTCCTGCGCCGGCTCGGCATCGACGAGTCGATCCTCGACGACGACGAGGCGTTCCGGCACGCGGCGTTCCTGCACCCGCTCGGTCTCTCCCGCCGCAGCGGCGAGGACATCCGGGTCATCCACGACGGCGACCGGGCCGACCGTTCGCTGTTCTGCCTGGCCGACGTGCCGCAGGGCGGTCTGGTGTGGCTGATGGAGAGCGACATCGGAGCACTCACCGACGCGGCCGGGCAGTCCGGTGAGCGGGCCGTCGACGCGCTCGCCGGCAACGAGGCGCTCGGGGCGATCGTCTTCGACTGCGCGGCCCGGCGGGTGACCATCGGCGAGGACGGGATCGGCGCGGAGAACGACGGTATCGCCAAGGCGATGCCGAACGTGCCGTACGGCGGTTTCTACAGCACAGGTGAGATCGCCCGGGTACGCGGCGCGCTGGGTATGCACCACTTCACCGTGGTCACGCTCGCGCTGTCCTGAAAGGGGGTCGAGGTGAACCACTGGTCCACGCATCAGCTCACCGAGTTCTTCGCCGCGGTCTGTGAATCCCAGGATGAACGCGCCGCCATCACACTCGCCGTGGAACGCGCCGCCGAGGTGCTGGAGGCCGAGGTCGGCGCGGTACTCCGCGGCGACCGGGTCGAGGTGGCCCGCGGCGTCGACCGCGACCTGCTCGACGGCGCCCTGCCGACCGGGCCGGAGGCCATGCTGTCGCTGCCCGGACTCGACGACCTCAACATCTGGTCGGCCCGGTTCGGCGCCGAACCACGCGGATCCCTGATGGTGGCCCGCGCCGGCGACCCGCTCGATCCGGAGGAACGGCAGCTTCTGCAGGCCATGGCGCAGACCCTCGGCCTGGCCCTGTCGAACATCGCCCTGCTCACCGCGGAACGCCGGCTGCGCGAGGAACGCGAACGGGAGTCCGCCGAACGCCTGGCCCTCGTGCAGTCGCTGCGCGAGGCCCGGCACGACTCGTTGACCGGCCTGCCGACCCGGGTGCTGTTCCTGGAGATCCTCGCCGAGAAGCTGTGCCAGGCCACGCCGACCACGGTGCTCTTCATCGACCTGGACCGGTTCAAGGCGGTCAACGACAGTCTCGGCCACCGTGCCGGCGACGACCTGCTCGGTCACGTCGCCGCCCGGATCCGCGACTGCCTGCGGCCGGATGACACCGGCGCCCGGCTCGGCGGCGACGAGTTCGCGGTACTGCTCGACGACACCGGCCCGGAGACCGCGGTCCCGGTCGCCTGGCGGATCATCGAGGCGCTGCGCCGCCCGTTCCGGATCACCGGACGCGACGTCTTCATCGGCGCCAGCATCGGCGTGGCCACCGGCACCTCCGGATGCGACGCCGACGACCTGCTCGGCAACGCCGACGTGGCGATGTACCGGGCCAAGAAGGACGGCCCCGGCAAGGTCGTCGTCTTCGAACCGGCCATGCACGCCGAGGCCCTGGCCCGTCTCACCCTCACCGCCGACCTCAAGCAGGCGCTCGCCTCCGACCAGTTCCGGCTCATGTACCAGCCGCTCATCCGGCTCGGCAGCGGCCGGGCGACAGGTGTCGAGGCGCTGATCCGCTGGAACCGGCCCGGCTTCGGGCAGGTACCGCCAGCCGGGTTCCTGCCGTTGGCCGAGGAGAACGGGATGATCGCCGACATCGGTCGCTGGGTGCTCCGGGCGGCCGGCGAGCAGGCCGCACGCTGGCGGCGCACCATCCCGGAACTCACCCTCAACGTCAACGTCTCCGGACGGCAGCTCACCGATCCGCGGTTCGCCTCCGACGTCGAGCAGACCCTCGCCGACTGCGGGCTGCCGGCCGCCGCGGTCACCCTCGAACTCACCGAGTCGGTGCTGATGGCCGATCCGCGTACCGCGGTGGCCTGCCTCAGCGACCTTCGCGACCTCGGGGTCGGCCTGGCCATCGACGACTTCGGTACGGGCTACTCGTCGCTGTCCTACCTCCAGCGGCTCCCGGTCGACGAACTCAAGATCGACCGGGCGTTCATCAGCCGGGCCGAACCCACCGCCGCCGACCTGGCGGTCATCCGCACCGTCGTCGAACTGGCCCGCACGCTCAAACTGCGTACCGTCGTCGAGGGCGTCGAAACCGAGGAGCAGCACGTGGCCATGCGTGAGCTGGGCTGTGACTACGGCCAGGGTTATCACCTGTGCCGGCCGATCGAGCCGCAGAACGTCCCGGCCGCCTTCGTGGGGCCGCTGACGACCTGACGCGGGACCCCCGTCGATCGTTCCCGGTGATACGTTGCGGTGATCATCGATGGACGGGGGAGTCCGATGGAATTGCTGAACAGGCGTGGCGTGCTGCGTGCCGGGGTGGTCGCCGCCGGGGTGGCGGGCGGTGTCGCGGTCACCGCGGGCCCGGCCGCCGCGGCCGCGGCCGACAAGGGCTGGATCTCGGTGCTCGACCACTACCGGGACGCGCAGGGCGGGGAACGTGACGACGCGGGCGCGATCCAGGCGGCGATCTCCGCGGCCACCGCGATGCGGCCGGTGCGCAGTGTGCTGCTGCCGCCCGGTGACTACACGGTCGACCGGGAGATCCTGGTCCGCGGGCTCGACGACGCGGCGATCAGCGGGCACGGCGCGACGATCACCCTGACCGGGGCGGCCGCCACCACGAGCGGCGCCAGTGCGGTCCTCAAGATCACCGACAGTCACCGGTTCGAGATCTCCGGGCTGACCATCGTCGACACCGAGGGCACCCAGCCGTACAACGGTGTCAGCATCGCCCGGAGCAGTCGCGGCACCCTCGACGGCGTGACCGTGTACGGGGTGAAGTGGACCGGCCTCGGCGTCTTCGACACCACCCCGGGCGCGTCCACCGACATCGCCATCGTCAACTGCACCGTGGTGGGGACGAAGTTCGGCATCTCCACCAACGGCCACGACGTCCGGATCATCGGCAACCATGTGGCGATGTACTGGCCGTCGACCGCGGAGGCGGCCGCCAAGGGTGGCGTGTGGAGTGCGCCGTCGGACTACTACGACGGCATCAACGTGCTGTCCGGCTCGGACCGCACCACGGTCACCGGCAACACCATCACCGAGTGCGGCCAGGCCGGGGTGTACACACAGGACTGCACGAACCTCGTCGTCTCGGCCAACACGGTCACCGGCTGCCAGCTGCGCGGCATCGAGATCGACGGCGGTACCGGCGTCGCCGTCGGCGTGACGATCAGCGGCAACACGGTGGCCGACTGCAAAGGCCAGATCAACCTGGTCCGGGGCCGTGACGTCAGCGTCGTCGGCAACCGGCTCACCAACACGTCGTCGGCCCGGGCCGCCAGCCTGATCGCGGTCAACATCGGCAGCTCGCACGTCACCGTCGTGGGCAACCACGCGACCCAGGCCCACCCGACGTTCCCGGCGGTGTACGTGATCGCCGACGCCACCGACGTGACGGTGGCCGCCAACGAGGTGGTGGCCGGGACGCCGTACCAGGTCCCGGCCTCGGTGGCGCTGCTCTACCGCAGCGCGGCCGGCCAGTTCACGGTCGGCGGCCGGCTCGTCGCGACCAAGGGCCTGGGTGTCGGCAACGCCGTCGCGGCGACCACCCCGGGCAAGGTGGTCAGCAAGGTCGAGGTGTTCTCCGCCACCGGCGCCAGCCTCGGCTTCGTGCCCGTCTACCAGTCGATCTCCTGATCGGCGCCGCCGGGCCGGCGACGGTACCGGCCCGGCGGCATCCCGAACCGGCGCTTGAACGCCGCCGCGAACGCGAACTCCGACCGGTAGCCGACCCGCCCGGCCACGGTGCCGGCCGTCAGGTCGGTCCGCCGCAGCAGCCCGGCCGCCACGGTCATCCGCCACCAGGTCAGATAGGCCAGCGGCGGCCGCCCGAGCAGGCGGTGAACCGGCGGGCGAACGGCGCCCGGGACAATCCGCCCTCCGCGGCCAGGGTGGCGACCGTCCAGTCGCGGCCCGGATCGCGGTGCACGGCGTGCAGCGCCGCGGCGATCACCGGGTCGGCCGGCGCCGCCGCCCAACCCGCCGGGCGGTCACCGTCGCCGGACAGGCAGGTCCGCAGCAGGTGTACGAGCATCGTGTCCAGCAGAGCCGGGATCAGCGAGTCACTGCCCGCCCCGGGTTCGGTCAGCTCGGCCGGGTGTCCGGTGTGTCGGCGAGGGTGTGGCCGTCGCCGTGCGGGCGGAAGACGATGTCACCCTCACCCCAGCTTCACCGGCTCGGACCGGGCCCGCAGCAGCACGCACGAACCCCGCAGCATCACGTGGAACCCGGCCGAACCCGGCATCGGCGCGAACTCCCGGGCCCGTCCCCGGGCCCGGCGAGGTTCTGCTGCGGGTGGCCGCCACCACGTTCAACCCGTCCGAAGCCGGTCTGCGCCGTGGGCTGCTCCGGTCGATCGTGCCGGTCGAGTTGCCGTCCACGACGAGGCCGAGAACGGCCGCCTCCCCGGAAAGACACTGCTGCTCCCGTAGCGGCTACCCGGCGTGCGCCGCAGCGGCGTCGACCAGCTCGGCGAACAGGGGTGAACCGGTGTCCTCGGGATGCCACTGGACACCCCGGTACCAGCCGAAACGGCCGGACAACCGGATCGCCTCGACGGTGCCGTCGGCGGCCCGGGCGGTGACCTCCAGGTCCTTGCCGAGCCGGCCGAGCGCCTGATGGTGGTAGCAGGACACGGTCTGCCCGCCGACCTCGTGGATCAGGTGGCGGTGCGGCACCGGCATGTCCTGGATCAGGTCACCGCCGCGGGCCACGTTGACCACCTGGGTGCCCCGGCAGATCGACAGCAGCGGCACCCCGCCGTCGATCGCCACCCGGGCCACGGCCAGGTCGAACGTGTCCTGCACCTGGTCGACGTCGTAGAGCGAGGGGTGATCGGCCTGCCCGTACCAGCGGGCGGCCAGGTCGCCACCGCCGGGCAGCAGCACGCCGTCGGCGACGGCGAGCCGGGCCCGGACCTCGTCGTCCGCGGCGATCGCCGGATGGATCACCACCGGCTCGCCGCCCGCCTCGAAGATCGCCTCCACCAGGGCGGACGCGGCCACCTCGGCCCGGTACCGCAGCGCCGAGGCGCTCGCCGAGAACCGGGCCGGTACGGCGATCACCGGTCTAGCCATGGTTGATCCACACGGTCTTGAGGTCGGTGTACTGGTCCATGGCGTGCCGGGACTTGTCGCGGCCACTGCCGGAGAGCTTCACCCCGCCGAACGGGACGGACATGTCGCCCTCCTCGTAGCAGTTGACCCAGACGGTTCCGGCGCGCATGGCCCGGGCGACCCGGTGCGCCCGGCCCAGGTCGGCCGTCCACACCGCGGCGGCCAGGCCGAACTCGGTGTCCCGGGCGAGTTCGATCGCCGACGCCTCGTCGTCGAACGTCTGCACGGCCAGGACCGGCCCGAACAGCTCCTCCCGGACCAGCACGTTGTCGGGCCCGGTGTCGGTGACGACGGTCGGCTCGAGATAGGAGCCGCCGCGGCGGGACTCTCCGCCGCACCTGATCGTGCCGCCCTGGGCGATCCCGGTGGCGAGCCGCCCGAGCACCCGGTCGAGGCCACGACGATCGACGAGCGGGCCCATCACGGTGTCCGGCAGCAGCGGGTCGGCGGGCCGCCACCGGTCCGCGGCGGCCACCACCGCCTCGACGACCTGATCAGAAACGGACCGGTGGACCAGGAGACGGGCTCCGGCCGTACACATCTGGCCGGCGTTGAAGAAGACCGCCCACGCCGCGGCCGCCGCACCGAGATCCGGCGCGTCCGGGAAGACGATGTTCGGTGATTTGCCGCCGAGTTCCAGGTGGACCCGTTTGAGATTGCTGTCGCCGGCGTAGCGCAGAAAATGCCGTCCGACAGGTGTGGAACCGGTGAAAGTCAGCACGTCGACGTCCGGATGTTCGCCGAGCCGCCTACCGACGGTGACGCCGTCGCCGGACAGCACGTTGAACGCGCCGGCCGGCAGTCCGGCTTCGGTGCCGAGCGCGGCGACCTTCTGCATCGACAGCGGCGACTGTTCCGCGGTCTTGAGCACGACGGTGCATCCGGCGGCGAGGGCGGGCGCCATCTTCCAGCCGCCGATGGTGAGCGGGAAGTTCCACGGCACGACGGCCGCCACCACCCCGGCCGGCTCGCGGGTGACCAGGGCGATCTCGCCGTCGACGGTCTGCGGGGCCTCGCCCGGGATCTTGTCGGCGAGGCCGCCGTAATACCGCAGGCACCTGATCAGCGCCCGCAACTCGATCTCCCACGCGTGCCGGATCGGCTTGCCCATCTCCAGCGTGACCAGCAGCGCCAGCTCGTCCCGGTGCTGTTCGACCAGATCCGCCCAACGCAGCAGGGTCTCACCCCGTTCCCGGGCGGCCAGTCGTGGCCACGGTCCGTGATCGAAGGCTCGCCGTGCGGCGGCGACCGCCGCATCGGCATCGGCCGCATCCGCCCACGCCAGCTCGCCGAGCGCGGCACCGTCACGCGGCGTGACGATGGTGCGCGAGGTGGCTGCCGCGCGTTCCTCTCCGCCGATCCACAGACCCCGCGGCGGTCGTACGGCCTCCGCACGCTCGATCCAGGAAACGTGATCCATGCTCAGAACGTCTTCGACAGGTCGGGCTTGCGGATGCCCCGGAACTCCCAGTCGCCGCCCTGAGCGGTGGAGAGCACCTCCTCACTTTCGGTCGGCTGGGCGCCGACGTCGGTCCGTACCCCCGACGGGCCCTCAATGATCTTGTTGCGAAGCAACCCGAGCCCTTCCACCTCGACCTCGACGACGTCGCCGGGGTAGACCGTCCGGGAGATCGCCGGAGTGCCGGAGAGCAGCACGTCCCCGGGCTGGAGGGTGATCGTGCGGGCGATGTCGGCGACGAGGTAGTGCATGTCCCACTTCATCTCGTCGGTATTGCCGTCCTGTTTGGCGACGCCGTTGACGAGCGTGCGGATGCCCTTGCCGCGGAAGTCCCAGCCCTCGACCACGCCCGGGCCGAGCGGGCAGAGCGTGTCGGCGCCCTTGACCCGCAGCATCGACCCGGAGTCGGTGTCCCGGAAGTCGTGCAACCCGTAGTCGTTGCCGACGGTGTAGCCGCGGATGTAGTCGCCGGCCTCGGCGGGGGAGATGTTGCGGGCGGTCCGGCCGATGACGATGCCGATCTCGCCCTCGTAGTTGAGCCACTTGCAGCCCAGCGGTCGGACGACGGCCGAGCCGTGCGCGTTCAGCGCGGAGATCGGCTTGTGGAAGTAGGTCGGCGCGGGCGGCAGTTTCGTCATCATCTCGGCGACCCGCGACGAGTAGTTCAGATGGACGCAGATGATCTTCGACGGGGCGACCGGCGGGAGGTGTCGGGCCTCGTCCACGCCGATCGACCGGCCGTCCCCGGCGACCAGCGTGTCCCCGTGGCGGACGACGTCGACAGCGGTGCCGTCGAGCAGGATGCGGCGGGTCTCTCTCACAGTGAAGTCCTTTGCGGAGCGGGGAAGGGGCCGTCGAACCAGACGTGGACCTGGCCGGTGCCGACGGAGTTCTCGTACTCGCCGTACTGCCTGCCGCGCGCGGTGCAGTCGCCCTCACCGAGCGCGCCGAGCATCATCAGGTAGTGCCCGAACCGGGCCTCCGGCTTGAACCGGTAGTACTCCGGCATGGTGTCCAGCACCCGCCGGTGGTCCCCGGCGGTGAACCAGTCGAGTCGTTCCATGTCGGCGGCGTACGCCTCCGGGGTGAAGATGTGTTCCACCCCGGCCGCCTCGTGATCGCGCAGCTGCCGAAGCGGCCAGAAGGTGTGCGACATGGCCCCCGAGGCGATCAGCAGCACCTTCCGGTCGGACTCCCGGATCGCGTCGCCGAGGGCCCGGCCGAGGCGCAGGTTGTCCTCGGTGTCGGCGGTCTGGCACACCCCGATGGAGATCCACCGCTTGTCCGGCAGCCCCTGCCCGAGGAACTCCCACACGTTCGTGGTGGCGTAGAAGATCGGCAGGTGGTCGTCGTCGATCGGGGTGATCCAGGTGCCGTGGTCGTCCGCCTTGCCGGCGATCAGGTGTGCGAGGTCCGGGTCGCCCCGGAAATCGTAGGGTCGCCGGCACATTCCGCGCGGCAACTCCTCCGAGGTGAACAGCCCGTGCCGCCGTTCCTGGGCGGTGACGACGAACTCGACGGTGGTCGCCCAGTGCGAGTCGAGCACCACGACGGTGTCGTAGTCGACGACGTCGAAGACCTCCTTCCGCAGCTGCTGGAGGCCGGTGACCAGGGTGCTCTCCCGGCCGTTGTTCAGCTCCCGGCGGGTTTCCTCGGGCAGCACGATGGTGGGCACGTGGGCGATCAGCCCGGCCCCGACGATCTCGCCCATGTCAGGCCTCCTCGGGTGCGATGACGGTGTTCTTGACGTCGCAGTAGAAGTCGAACGACCAGGTGCCGCCCTCCCGCCCGATCCCGGACCGCCCGTTGCCGCCGAACGGCGCGCCCAGGTCGCGGACGAAGAAGCAGTTCACCCAGACCGTTCCGGCGTTCAGCCGGGCCGCCTTCGACGGGTCGGCGGTGACGAGTGTCGCGGCCAGTCCGAACCTGGTGTCGTTGGCCATCGCGAAGCCCTCGTCCTCGGTGGCGAACGTCTGCATGGTCAGCACCGGCCCGAACACCTCCTCGGTGACGATCTCGCTGCCCGGCTTCGGATCGACCAGGATCGTCGGCCGGAAGTAGAGGCCGCCCAGTTCCTCGTTGGGGCCGCCGCCGAGGACCACCCGTGCCTCGGCCCGTTCGACGAAGCCGCTGACCCGGTCGAAGTGCGCCCGGCTGATCAGCGCGCTCACGTCGGTCCGCTCGTCCCGGGGATCACCCTGGACCAGCGCTTTCGCCCTGGTGACGAGCCGGTCCAGAAACTCGGTCGCGAGTGACTCGTGCACGATCAGGCGGAACGCGCCCAGACACACCTGGCCGGCGTTGTCGAACTGCTCGACCGCCAGTCGCACGGCCAGGTCCAGGTCGGCGTCCTCGAGGACGAGCAGCGGCGACTTGCCGCCCAACTCGAACGAGAGCGGCACGATGTTGGGCGCCGCCGCGGCCGCGACGGCCCCGGCCGTCGGCACCGACCCGGTGAAGGACAGCCGGTTGATGCCCGGGTGGCGGGTCAGCGGTGCGCCGGCTTCCCGACCGGTTCCCTGTACGACGTTGAGCACGCCCGCCGGCAGTCCGGCGTCGTGGGTGATCTCGGCGAGCAGGGAGGCGGTCAGGGGCGCCCATTCCGGTGGCTTCAGCACCACGGTGTTCCCCGCGGCCAGTGCCGGGCCGATCCGCCAGGTGGCCAGCATCAGGGGGGCGTTCCACGGAGTGATGACCGCGGTGACGCCGGCCGGATCGTAGGTGATCTTCTGCCGGTGTCCGCGTACCTCCATGTCCGGGTGTCGAAGTCGTTCGGCGTAGTCGGCGAAGAACCGGAAGTTCATCGCCACCCGGGGCATCACGCCGCGCCGGTGTGAGCGCAGCAGCGAGCCGTTGTCCCTGGTCTCGACCCGGGCCAGGTCTTCCAGCCGGTCCTCGATGCCGTCGGCGATCCGCCGGAGGACCGCGCCCCTTTCCGGCGCTGTGCGGGCGGCCCAGGCCGGAAAGGCCTCCCGGGCGGCTGCCACCGCGGCGTTCACTTCGGTCTCTCCGCCGGCCGCGATGTCGCCGAGGTACGCCTCGTCGATCGGCGAGAAATCGGAGAATGTCTGATCCGAGGCGATCCGGCGGCCGCCGATCCAGTGCCGGGTGTCGACCTTGACGCCCTCGACCTCGATGAATGTCATGCCAGCCTCGCCAGGGTCGCTCCGCCGTTCCAGACCACACCGACCTGCCGGTAGTAGCCGCCGATCACCTCGTGCACCTCCAGTCGGGCCAGCTCCTCGGTCGGCGACTCGAAGAGCTTCAGATCCACGTCGCCACGCCAGGCCTGCCCGCCGGCGAACTCGCTCGCACCGGACGAGATCAGCTCGGCGAAGGCGTCGTCCCCGGAGTCGATCCCCGGATAGACCCGGTGATGGGCCATCGGATGCCCGTTGACGAAGCCGTTGGTCGGTGACTCCTCGCGCAGCGTCAGCACCGCCTCGGCCAGTCGCCGGTCACCCGCCGCGAGCGTCGCGCCGAACAGGCCACCCGGCCCGATCTGCGGCGCCGCATGTGCGAACGGGTGCGGCCGGGTCTGCCACATGCTGCCGAGCTTCTTCGGGTAGCCCTGGTGCACTCCGCGGGCGACGGCGAAGTCCTTGTCGACCCAGATGAAGACGCAGCGCGAGAAGGTCTGCTGCTGGAACTTGCAGCGGACCACCACGAAGGCCTCCTTGTACTGCGAGCGCACCGGGTCGAGCAGTTCCGCCCGATCGGTCGAGCAGGACTGCCAGTCGGCCCAGATCAACGCGACCGCGCCGGGGTCGGAGTCGGCGAGTTCCAGCGGCGCCGGCAGCAGCTCGGCGACGCGGGCCGGGTCGGTGCGGTACTCGACGGTGAGCAGGTCACCGGAGTAGTGCCAGGGCGGGCTCGGGATCAGGCTCGAGGACCCGGTGGCGGTGCGCGGATAGAAGAAGCCCCGCATGACCGTCCCTTCAATCGTTTGGATGCGAACGATAGGCTGCGGAAGGGCTCGCGGCAAGGTCTGGGCAGGGGCTTCACTTCCCGCTATCGTACGGGTCCAAACGAAAGGGGTGGCCATGACGGTGCCACTGGAGGACGTCGACCTGGACGACCTGGACCGGTTCGCGAACGACGAGGCCTGGGGGCAGTTCGACACCCTGCGCCGTGACTCACCGGTGCACTGGACCCCATCGTCGCTGGGTGACGGGTACTGGTCGGTGACCCGGTACGCCGACATCGCCACCGTCGACCGCGACCCGGCCACCTTCACGTCGATGAAGTTCGTGAACCTGGAGGACGTCGACGACGACCTCCAGGACCTGCGCCGCTCGATCCTGGAGACCGACGGCACCCGGCACACCGCGCTGCGCAAACTGATCCAGCGCGAGTTCAGCGCCCGCAACCTGCGCCAGTACGAGGACTTCCTGCGCGGTCTCACCCGGGTCACGGTGGACAACGCGCTCGCTCTCGGCGGCTTCGACTTCGTCAAGGAGGTCAGCGCCGACTTCCCGATCCAGGTGCTGGCCCGGCTGCTCGACGTGCCCGAGTCGGACACCGGGCAGCTGATCGACTGGGGCAATCAGCTGATCGGCAACACCGACCCGGATTACTCGGAGTTCCTGCTCACCGACCCGGGCAGTGACCGGTACAAACACCTGCCGTTCCGGTCACCGGCCTCGATCGAGGTCTTCGAGTACGGCCGCGAGCTGGCCCGTGAGCGCCGCGGCGGCGACGGCCGTGACCTGGTCAGCGTCCTGGTCAACCGGGTGCCCGAGGACGGTGAGCCGCTCACCGCGACCGACTTCGACAACTACTTCCTGCTGCTGGTCGTGGCCGGCAACGAGACCACCCGGCACACCATCAGCCACGCCATGCACGCGCTCATCAGCAACCCGGCGCAACTGGCGCTGTTGCGTGACCAGCCGGAACTGATCCCCGGCGCGGTCGAGGAGTTTCTGCGCTGGGCGTCACCGGTCTACCACTTCCGGCGGACGGCCACCCGCGACGTCGAACTCGGCGGAAAGCAGATCCGCGAAGGTGACAAGGTCGTCATGTGGTTCGCCTCCGGCAACCGCGACGACACGGTCTTCGACGACCCGTACCGCTTCGACGTGACCCGGAAGAACGTCGACCACCTGTCGTTCGGCCGCGGCGGCCCGCACCTCTGCCTCGGCAACAGCCTGGCCCGCCTGGAGATCCGCCTGATGTTCGAGGAGCTGATCCCGCGCATCACCGACGCGCACCTGGACGGCGAGGTCCGCCGGGTCCGCAGCAACTTCGTCAACGGCATCAAGACTCTGCCGGTACGGCTGACGCCCGCCTGATCCAGCTCGACGCCCAGTTCGGCCCGCGCCCGGTCGACACCGCCCCGGCAGCGTCGGGACCGGCTCAGGCGCGGGCTCGCCGGGGCCGCTCCGTGGGTGGCCGCTCGGTGAGCTCCCATCGGTCGCCCTGCCCCGCGGCGATCATGACGGCCTCGATCGCCCGCCGGAAGGCCGCCCGATCGTCGCCGTGACCGAGGGCGGTTGCGAGATCGATCGGCTGCTCGTCGTGGAGGCTCGCGGCGAGGGCGATGAGCTTGCGGTCCCGGTCCGGCACGTCGTTCGTCGTCGCGAAGGCGACCACCGCCGACCAGTCGGTGACCTGGCCCATCAGCACGGTGTCACCCATGTCCCACGGCAGATCCAGCAGGCCGACGAGGCCACCGAACCCCGGCTGATCCGGGATCGAGGTGAAACCGAGCAGATGGACGGCGGCCCGCCGCCCGGCCGAAGCCCCGGTGGCGATGTCGGTCCTCAGTACGCTCCGGATCTGGTCCCCCGTGTAACCGGTGGCGACATCCGGCCGCCGGGGCCGCAGGTGCAACCGCAGTCGCGACGCTGTCCGCGGATCCTTCAGCAGCTCGGCGACCCGCAGGCACTCCGCGCACGCCGGCAGTTCGTCGATGTCGATGTAGTCGTCCCGCAGGCCCATGTCGTAGGCGATACCGATGGCGTACGTGTCTTCGGCGTGCACCCTGCGTTCCGGGCTGGAACAGAGGGTGTACCCCGAGGACCCGCCGTCGCCACCGGGCACGTCGTCGAGATCCACGGACAGGTGCCGCAGGGTGCCGTCAGTACACGGTCGAGGTGTCATGGAACCCTCCATGTCGAACTTCGCCACCGATCCCCGTGAAGCCGAAGCGTATCGACGTCCCACCACCCGCAGGCGGCCTGCACCGGACGATCCCGCCCGCGCCGGAGCGGTCACCGCGTCATCCCGCGGCGGTTCGGGCCGGCCGGGTCAGTCGAGGGTGGCGGCCTGTAGGTCGATGTTGCCGCAGGTCGGGTGGTAGACCGCGGTCGCCGTCCAGGTCACGGTCAGTCTGGTGCCGGCCGCGGCCCGGTAGCGGATGTCGAAACGGGCCGTTCGGATCGCGTTCCGGTTCTCCAGCGTCTGGGTGGCGGTCGCGGCTCCGGGAAGGGTCACGGTCAGGCGGCCCGCGGCCATCCACACGCCCGCGTAGACACGCAGTGTCCGGGTGGTCGGGGACGCCGGGACGCGCAACGTGAAGGTCGCGCCCTGGCCGCAGGTGTAGACGCCGGTCGGGGTGCGCGCCGCGGCGTTCGTCGGGCTGCCGCCGGTCCAGCTGTACAGCTGCGGATTGTTGTCGTAGCGGCCCCGGGGTGTGCCGCCCAGGTCCTCGATCGCGGTGCCGCCCCGGCGTCGATTGACCGAGGCGGCGTCGGTCAGGCCCCAGTGCATCCAGTCCTGGCCGCCCTCGGCGCCCAGGTCGACGACGGCGGGGATCGAGGCGGCGGTGACCGAGACGGTGGGGGTCACCGGTTTCGCGGGGGTCGTCGGAGTCCGGGACGGCGTGGTCGGCGGGGCCTGGGTGGCCACCGGGACCGAGGGGATCGCGGTGGGCACGGGCGGAGCCGACTCGGCCGACGGCTCGGGGGCGATCGACACCGGCGGGGTCGGCGGCGCCCACGGTTTGCCGGTCCAGAGCGGCAGAGACGTGTCGGCGGTGGCGCCGGGATCGGAGTCGTCGGCGATCTGCACGGCGGCGATCACCCCGAGCACGGCGGCGGCCGATGCGGCGGCCAGGCGCCACCAGCGGCGGACCTCACGGTGCCGGCCGGTGTGCACGGTACCGGTGGTGGCGGCGCCGGCGGGCACGGGCCCGGGGGCGGCGGGCAGGGCCAAGGGCCGGGTCGGGCCGGTGAGGGCCCGGCTGTCGTCGATCGGCCGGCGGCCCGGCTCGATCCATCCGCCGATCCGGAGCTGATCGGGCTCCTCGCCGTTACCGTGCACTGCGGCGACTCCCCACGTCGTCCGATCGAAAAGCCGAGAACGCCGACTAACATACGGCCTGCGTACGCTTCTGTCGATCACGTGGGTCCGGTGGTCGAAGGCTTCCGCCCGGCGTTCGCGGCAGGGCCTTGACCAGGGAAAACGTCGCGTGGTAGGTGAGTGCGGGAGTAGCTCGTACAATTAAGGTTGTTTATCTTTCAGGTCTTCGATATCGGTGACGATGGTGCGCAGGGACGCCGTGAGGTCCTTTTTCCGGCGCTCGGACAGGCCGCTGACCACGCGCGATTCGATCGCGTTGAATCGTGGGAAGAGCTCTTTCATCAGGTCGATGCCGGCCGGGGTGAGGCGCAGGTCGACGAGTCGCCGATCGTCCTGGCGCTGCTGCTTGGTGAGTAGACCGCGACTCTCCAGGGTCTTGACGACGCCGGTGAGCGTGCCCTTGGAGATGGCGGCGGCCTCGGCGGCGTGCCGGGTCTCCAGGCCGTCCCAGATCCAGACGACCCAGAGCACCACGAAACCCGTCCAGCTGAGGTCGACCGGGCGCAGGACCTCGTTGGTGACGTGCGCCCGGACGGCGTTCGCGGCCCGGTAGATGCTGGCGACGGCCTGCGCCGACTCGAAGTCGAGGGCCGGGTCGAGCTGCTCCATGTGGGCGCGCGCGGCCCGCTCGGTCGCCACGAGCGAGTACTGGTCCGTCATGTGGGCGATCGTACGGGTCAGAGGTGGTACGAGTATTCGCGGAACTCCCAGTCGGTGACGTGCCGATGGAACCTTTCCAGCTCGTTGCGCTTGTAGTCGAGGAAGGTCTTGACGAATTGGGGACCGAGCAGCGCGCCGAACTCGGTGTCCGCCGCCAGCGCGTCGAGGGCCGTCCCGAGGTGCTGCGGCAGGAGTTCGGCCTTGGACCGGTCGTATCCGTAACCGGCGAGCGGGGGCGGTGGAGCGAGGGCGTCGCGGATGCCGAGCAGCGCCGCGGCGAGCATGCCGGCGATGGCGAGGTACGGGTTCGCGGTCGCGTCGCCCAGGCGGAGTTCGAGGCGGGTCGCGCCACCGCGCTCGGGTGGGATCCGGATCATGGCGCTGCGGTTGTCCAGCCCCCAGTCGATCAGCCAGGGCGCGAGCGTGTCCGGCCCGAACCGCTTGTACGAGTTGACCGTCGGGTTGTTCAGTGCGGCGAGAGCGGGCGCGTGCGCGATGATCCCGGCGATGGCCGACTCGGCGAGCTTGGACAGGCCGTCGTCACCGGAGAAGGCGTTCCCGCCCGACTGATCCAGTGCCGAGAAGTGCAGGTGGAAACCCGACCCGCCCTCGTCGTTGAACGGCTTGGCCATGAACGTGGCGAGCCGGTCCTCCATCCGGGAGAGCTCCTTGACCGCGGTCTTGAACCGGAACGCCCGGTCGGCCGCGTCGAGCGCCGCCGAATGCCAGAGGTTGATCTCGAACTGGCCGCTGGAGAACTCGTGGTTGGCCGCCACCACGTCGAGCCCGTACCCGTCGAGCTGCCGCAGCTTGCGGATCAGGATGTTCTGCGGGTCGCCCTTGCGCCCGGTGACGTAGACGTTGCCGGTGGCCTCGCCGTACCGCCGCCAGCCGCCCGACCCGTCCTTCTCCAGGACGTAGAACTCCAACTCGGGGCCGACGACCGGGTCGAGGCCGAGCGTGTGGAACGCGTCGACCACCCGTTTCAGCACGTTGCGCGGGCTGGTCTCGCAGAGACCGCCGTCGGCGTCGTGGATGTCGGCGATCACGTGCGCGACACCCTCCTCCCACGGCACGTCGTGCAGGGTGGCCAGGTCGGGGACGGCGATCACGTCGGGCAGGCCGTCACCGATGCCGCCGTCGATCGGGATGACGTCGCCCATCGGGCTGGTCGCGAAGACCGACTTGCAGAACGCGACCCCGCCGGCCGCGGCCCGGGGAAGGTGGGTGACGAGCAGGTCGCGGCCGCGTTCGGCGCCGGTCAGGTCGGCGTAGCCCACCCGGAGTACGTCGATGCCGCGCGCGGTGAGCTGTTCGGCCGTCTCGGCCAGGCGAGCGGGGTCGAGGAACACGGCGCCTCCCAGGGTCGTTTGGACCCGTACGATAGGAGTCGAAGGTCCCGTACACAAGGGTCGCCGGTAACAACCGCGAGAATTCGGCAAACCGTTGACATGGGCGAGTGCGGCAGCGCACTCTTCGGACCCAAACGTTCGTAGCCGAACGACCTGGAGCCCGAATGAGCGTCTCGACCGATCGACTGAAACCCAACGCGCTGGGCGTGGTGGGCATCCTCTTCTTCGTCTTCTCCGCGCAGGCCCCGCTGACCGGCATCGCCGGCGCCGCCCCGCTCGCCATCGTGCTCGGCAACGGCGCCGGGCTGCCGATGGCCTACCTCGCGGCAGGCCTGATCATCCTGCTGTTCTCCATCGGGTTCGTGGCCATGGGCCGGCATGTGGTGCACGCCGGGGCCTTCTACGCCTACATCGGCCGCGGCCTGGGGCAGGCCACCGGAATCACGTCAGCGGCAGTCGCTTTATTCGCATATAACGTGATCCAGGCGGCCATGTACGGCCTGTACGGCGTGATCGTCGCGGGCCTCTTCGGGTTCGGCCCGTGGTGGGTCTGGACGCTGCTCACCATGGCGATCGTGCAGGCCCTCGGCGCCCTCGGTATCGACATCGGCGCCCGCGTCCTGGCCGTCCTGGTCGCCGCCGAGTTCAGCCTGCTCGGCGCGTTCGCCCTGGTCACCCTCTTCACCGCGGACAACCTCACCGCCGGTGAGGTGTTCTCCCTGGACACCGCCCTGTCCGGGGCGCCGGGCGTGGCCCTGATGTTCGCCATCGCCTCGATGTTCGGGTTCGAGTCCACCGCCATCTACGGCGAGGAGGCCCGCGACCCGCAGAAGACCGTCCCCCGTGCCACCTACCTGGCCGTCGTCATCGTGTCCGGCTTCTTCGCGTTCGTGACCTGGATGCTCGTCGCCTACTACGGCCCGCAGAACGTGGTCGGAGCGGCCGGCGCGGCCCTGGACGCCGGGGACGGCGCCGGTTTCGTCTTCGCCGCGGTGGGCGGCCAGCTCGGCGACTGGACCGGCAAGGTCCTGGAGATCCTGCTCGCCACCTCACTCTTCGCCGGCATTCTGGCCTTCCACAACTCGATCACCCGCTACCTCTACTCGCTCAGCCGCGACCGGGTGCTGCACCACTCGGTCGGCCGCCTCAACCGGCGGCACGCGCCGGGCCTGGCCGGTGCCATCCAGACCGCCTGCGTGCTGCTGCTCGTGCTGCCGTTCGCGCTCCTGGGGCAGGACCCGGTGCTGACCCTCTTCTCCTGGTTCAGCGGTGTGGCGGTGGTCGCCATGATGGTCAACTACTTCCTCACCAGCGTCTCGGTGATCGTCTTCTTCCGCCGCGAGGCGCCCGGCAGCCCGGTCCTCACCACCCTGATCGCGCCGCTGCTCGGCGCGATCGGCATCGCCCTGGCCGTCTGGGTGATCATCGCCAACTTCACCACCCTGATCGGCGGCACCACGGCCACCGCGGCCTGGCTGATCGGCACCGTACCGGCGGTCGCGCTGGCCGGCTTCGCGGTCGCGATCGCCCGCCGCCGGGTGATCAACCCGCACGTGGTCGACTGACGAGATCCCACCGGTCCATCGATACGGTGGGCCGGTGGGCAACCTTCTGGCGCTGGCCGCCGCGGCGTTCTGCTACGTCGCCACGGAGACGATGCCTATCGGCATCCTGACCCTCGTCTCGGGAGACCTCGGCGTCCCACCCGAGGCGATCGGTCTTTTGATCACCGGGTACGCCGTACTGGTGGCCGTGGTGACCATCCCTCTCACCTTCGCCACCCGGAACGTGCCCCGGCGCCGCCTGATGATCGTGCTGGTGGCCGTGCTGGTGTTGGCCAACCTGTGCTCCGCGCTGTCGCCGTCCTACCCGGTCCTGCTCGGCGCCCGCCTGCTGGCCGCCCTCTCCCAGGCGATCTTCTGGGCGGTGGTCGGCCCGGTGGTGGCGGCCATGTTCGACGTCACGGTCCGCAGCCGGGCCGGCGCCGTGGTCTTCGCCGGCGCGTCCCTCGGCCCGATGCTGGGCGTCCCGGCCGGCACCTGGATCGGTCAGCAGTACGGCTGGCGGGCCGCCTTCCTCGCCCTGTCCGTACTGGCTCTCGCCGCGTTCCTGGCCCTGGTGGTCGGTATGCCCGCGGTCGAGGTGTCGGCCACCCACGCGGCCACCGGCACCCACCCGGACCGACGGCGGTACACGATCCTGGTCGCGGTCACCACGCTCGCCGTGGCCGGGCTGTACGCGTCGTTCACGTACACCGAGGTGTTCCTGACCCAGGTGACCGGCTTCGCGGCCGCCGCCGTGGCACCGCTGCTACTCGTCCGGGGGATCGCCGACTTCGGCGGCATCGCGGCCGGTGGCTGGGCCGGCGACAGATGGCAGCGCGGCGCGGTGACCGGGTCGGTGGCCCTGCTGGCCGGCGCCCTGATCATCATGTATCTGACCGCCTACGACCGGCCCGCCACCGTACTCCTGCTGGCCGTCACCGGCTTCGCGATCGGCGCGCTCACCCCGGCACTGCAGAACCGGGTCCTGGAGGTGGCGCCCGGCAGCACCGACATGGCCTCGGCCGGCAACTCGGTGGCCTTCAACATCGGCATCGCGGCCGGGTCCCTGCTCGGCTCGGCGGTCCTCGACGGGCCGGGCGCACGGGCCACCACCCTGGCCGGTGGGGTGCTCGCCCTGGCCGCACTGGCCCTCTTCCTGGCCGAACCGGTGCTCACCAGGCGTACCCCCGGGGTCGTCCGCGGGTGATCGCCCTGGCAAGCTTCGGCAGGTGGAAGCACTGCGGCTGATTCTTCTCTTCATTCACCTGGTCGGTTTCGCCCTGCTGCTCGGCGGCGCCGTCACTCAGTTCGTGTCCGGAAAGTTCCGGATCAACCCGGCCATCCTGTGGGGCTCGATCATCCAGCTCGCCAGTGGCATCGCCCTGTCGGCGCCGCTGCGCGGAGGCGGCGACGACGAACCGAACCCGGTCAAGCTCGGCGTGAAGCTGCTCTTCGCCGTGCTGATCTTCATCATGGTGTTCATCCCACGTAAGCGCGAAGAGGTCAACAAGGGCCACTTCATCGGGATCATCACGCTGACCCTGGTGAACGCCGCGGTCGCCGTCTTCTGGCACTGAGCGCTAGGGACAGTATTCCTCCGCGCCCGCCTCGAAGCCCCGGTCGAAGCCGAGGTCGAAACCGCGGGTGTAGTCGGTGGCCTCGTAGGTCTGGGCCCGGATCGGCTTGGCACAGTCGGTCCGGGCGGCCTCCCGGCCCCGGTCGAAGCCGTCCTGATAGCCCTGCTTGAACTGGCGGCCGTCAGCCGGAGCGGCGACAGCGGGCGCCGGAGCGACCGGGCCCAGAACCGCCGTGACCAGCAGCAGCGCGATGCCGAATCGTCTCGCTTTCATGACCTTCAGAATCTACGCGGCCTGCTCGCCCCCTGTGCGGCGAACGGAAGAACCCGCGAATGAGTGTGATGCGGACGGCGTGGGCGTGCGCGGCGCGGCGGGCGCCGGTAGTCTCGGTCGGATTCTTGTGGGTAGGAGGCCCGCTCGATCACGCCCACGGCAGGGGCACCGGGCCGTTGCGTAGGATTTCTGGCCGCACGACCCAACCAAGGGAACCGAGGAGCACGATGCCGCTCACTCCAGCAGACATTCACAACGTGGCGTTCAAGAAGCCGCCGATCGGGAAGCGCGGATACGACGAGGAAGAGGTCGACGCCTTCCTCGACGAGGTCGAGTCCGAGCTGACCCGGCTCCTGGAGGAGAACGGCGCCCTCAAGGACCAGCTCCAGCGCGGTGGTGGCGGTGGCGGCGGCAACCCGGCTGCGACGATGGTCCTCAACAACGAGTTCGCCGACCTGGCCGCCCAGCTGGAGCGGTTGCAGGAGGCCCGGGCCCGGGCCGAGCAGAACGCCCGCAACGTGCAGGACCAGCTCCAGCGCGCCCGTAGCCAGGCGCCGTCGGGGGCGCTGCCGGCGCTCAACGCCGCCGACGACGACCGCAACTCGCGGGTGCTGATGATGGCTCAGCGGACCGCCGACGAGCACATGCGTGACGCGCAGCGTGAGTCCGAGACGCTGATCACCGGCGCTCAGGGCAAGGCCGACCAGCTGGTCAGCGAGGCCCAGATCAAGGCGGCCACGATCGAGTCGGACGCCCGGCGCAACCACACCGAGGCGATGGACAGCCTGGTCGAGAAGCGGGCCGCGGCGCTGGACGAGATCGAGCGGCTCGGCCAGCTCGCCACCAGCTACCAGGAGGCGCTGACCAACCACGTCCAGCAGCAGCTGATGGACCTGACCGCGGCGCCCGAGCCGGGTGGCCGCGACATCTGACGCTGTTCTGAACAGGCCCGCCCCGTCGCCGGGGCGGGCCTGTTCACGTCAGGACTCCGGGTGGTGCGGCTCGTGGCCGCCGTCACCGGTGTTGAACGTGCCCTGCGGTCCGGCCGGGGCCGGCAGCTTGAACGGCTTGCCGGGGACCGGCTTACCCTTCACACCGTTCACCGACTCGGTCGAGTAGGCGTAGGTGAGCTGCGCGAACGCGATCAGGTCGCTGTTCACCTCGAGGGCCTTGCGGTCCAGGTTGGTGATGTCGTCGCCGGCCGCGTGGTAATTCGGGTCGAACGACGCACCCGCCGTGCCGCCCCAGATCGTGGCCTGCTGTTCGGTCTTGACCACCTCGGCGCCGGTGAACAGTCCGCCGGACGGGATGCCCGCCTCGATGAACGCCTGGTAGTCGCTGCGGCCGGAGAACTCCGCGTCGTCGTACGGCAGCTTCTTCCACGTGTAGTACGACTCGAAGAGGTCCTCGAGCGCGGTCGAACCCGCCGGCACCACGACCGGGGCCGGGAACGACGACTCGTCCGCGTCGTACACCTGGAAGATGTAGTTCGGCGAGCCGACCATGTCGTAGTTCAGGTAGAGGGCGATCTTGTCCTTCTCCGCCTGGGACAGCTCCGCGACGTACGCCGCCGAGCCCAGCAGTCCCTCCTCCTCGGCGCCCCACCAGGCGAACCGGAGAGTGTTCTGCGGCTTGACCTTGGCCAGGGTCAGCGCCGTCTCCAGGATGGCGGCCGAACCGGAACCGTTGTCGTTGATGCCCGCGCCGGCGGTGACGCTGTCCAGGTGCGAACCGGCCATCACCACGTTGTTCCGGTTCTTACCGGGCAGCTCGGCGATCACGTTGACGTCGGTCCGGGTCTCGGTCGGCAGCACCCGCACGTGCGCCGTCGAACCGGCCGCGGCCAGGGCGGCCCCATCGGCGAAGCTTGCGCCCACCACCGGGACCGTGACACCCGGGTCGTCGCCGAGCGTGCCGACGATCAGGCCCTCCCGGGTCGGGTCGTTGCCCTGGTTGAACAGGACCACGGCCTCCGCGCCGGCCGCCTCGGCCAGCTGCGCCTTCACGACGAAGTTGCAGGTACCACGCTGGACCAGGGCGATGTCGGCGGTCCCGCTGAAGTCCAGACCGGTGAAGTCGGTCGCCTCGCAGCCGCTGCTGCTGGCCCGGTCACCGGTCAGGTTGACGTCGACCGGGATGACCTTGCCGGTCACGTCACCGGACGGGCTGTTGGTGAAGGCGCCCGTCTCGTACGAGGCCGCGGTCGGGGTGATCTGGTCCAGCACCGCCGGGAAGGCGAACTGGAACTCGAACGGGTCCAGCGTGACCTTGTAGCCGGCCTTACGCAGCAGCCCGGACACGTACTTGACGCTGTCCGCGTAGCCCTTCGTGCCGGCCGCCCGACTGTCCGGGTAGACCGGGTCGGTGCTGCGGTCGGCGATCTTCTGGAATGCCTTGAGGTGCTTCAGCACGCCGTCCACCGTCACGCACTTCAGAACTTCTGCATAGGTGTCGTTGACCTGCTTGGCGCACGGGTCGTGTCCGCCGTGCCCATGGCCGTGACCGCCTGCCGATGCGGCGGTGGCCGGGGCGACGGTCAGTACGGTGGCGATCGCCGCCGCACTCAGGACACGGACCGAACGGCGCCGGGTCGGCGCCACGTCGTCGTGACTCATCTACGGGTTTCTCCTGTCCATTTCGGAGCTCGCATCACCGTAAGAGAAGGCGGGTGTCGATGGCCACCGGCTGAAATCGGCCCGTCCTGCGTGATATGCGGCGGACCGGGACTGCCTGTCGTGGGTTTCGGCCGCCGTCACTGATTACGGGAGGTGTATCGGGTTCTCGGTTAATCATGACAAACAGGTCATTACCGTCCGCATGGAGCTCTGGGCGACCCGGTGTCCGGTCGCGGCGGGCGGTGGGGAGCTGAGGGGCGGCTGAGAAGTACCGCGAATGCGGTATGCCGGTGGCCCGCGCTGGGAGGACGACGGGGCGGCGGTCGGCGAGCAGGCTGATGGCGTGACGTCGATCGTGGAGAGTGCCGCCCGCGGGCTATCGCCGATCGGCCGGCGGTGGCTGCGGGTGGGGCTGATTCTGCTGGTCGGGGTGGTCGCCGTGGTCGCTCTGCGCGGGCGGATCCCGGATGTCGCCGACGTCGGGCGGATCCTGCTCGCGGCCGATCCCTGGTGGACCGTGGCGGCGGCCGGAGCGGCGCTGGCGTCCCAGATGGCGTTCGCGGCTCAGCAGCGGCGGCTTCTCGCCGGACTCGGAGTGGACCTGCCGCCTGGGCGGGCGGTGGCCCTGACACTCAGCCGGTCGGCGATCAGCATGGCGGTTCCGGCCGGGTCGGCGGTGTCGGCGGCGTTCGCGTTCCGGATCTACCAGCGGCACGGGGCCAGTGGCACCGTCGCGGCGATCGTCACGGCCGTCTCCGGGATCCTGTCGGCGGCGGCGCTCGGGCTGCTCTACGGTGCGGGCTGGCTGGTGGCCGATCCTTCGATGATCGGGCTGGTGGTCGGTGGGGGCGCTCTGGCCGTACCCCTGCTGGGGTTGATCTGGAGTGGTCAGCGGGACCGGATCGCTCGCGGTGCCCGGCGGATCGCTCGTCGTCGGCCGGCCCTCGGGGCGGCCCTGCGGGGGCTGCGTGACCTGCCGCGACGTAGCTGGCTCGGCGCCCTGCGGGCGGCCCTGGTGAACTGGTCCCTCGACATGTCATGCCTGGCCGCGGCGGCGGTGGCCTGCGGTGGCGAGCTCGGGTGGGGGCGGCTCGCGTTGATCTATCTGGCTGTTCAGGTGGTCCGGCAGGTGCCGATCACGCCCGGTGGGGTCGGGCTGATCGAGGCGAGCATGCTGGCCGGTCTGATGGCGGCCGGGATGCCCGAGGCGACCGGGGCGGCGGTGGTGCTGCTCTATCGGCTCGCCTCGTTCTGGATGATGCTGCCGCTCGGCCTGCTGGGATGGCTCCGGCTGCGGACTCCGGTCTGGAGTTCCGGCTGATCGTCGATCATCATGGTTCGTCATGGCGGACATCGACGGGATCATCGGTTCCCTGCTCATCGCGGTGGTCTTCGGGTTTCTCCTGGTGAGCACCGTGCTGGGCGTGATCAGGGGGCCGCAGCTGCTCGCGGCGGTGGCCCGGGACCGGGCGAGGTTCTTCCGCAACAGCATCCTCACCATGATCGGGCTGGTCGTGAACGGGCTGCTCGCCGTGGCGATCCATCCCGATCTGACGTTCGGCGACGTCGGGTGGCGGGCGCCCGAGGGGAACTGGCAGGACTACCTCTACACCGGGTACTTCCTGGTGCTCCTGCTGGTCGTCTACCTGCGGTCACGGAAGGGTCCGCTGTCACCGTCGGTCACGGCGCTGCTGCCCCGCACCGGTCGGGAGCGATGGCTGGCCGGTGGGACGGCGGTCGCGTTCGGGATCGGGGAGGAGTTCCTGTATCGCGGGCTGCTGCCGGCGGT
The DNA here is from genome assembly GCF_033097365.1 of Actinoplanes sichuanensis. NCBI lineage: Bacteria > Bacillati > Actinomycetota > Actinomycetes > Micromonosporales > Micromonosporaceae > Actinoplanes > Actinoplanes sichuanensis. Next base: position 7,289,742 of record NZ_AP028461.1, on the reverse strand, counting down.
GGGCACCGAGCTGCTCGGGCTGCCGCTGTGGGTCGCGGCGGTCGTCGCATGGGTGCTGTTCGTGGCGGGGCACGCCTACCAGGGCCGGCGTGCCCTAATCACCATCGGGGTGCTCGGGCTGCTGTTCACGATGATCTACGTGAGTTCGATGAGCCTGGTGCTGCCGATGCTCGTGCACACGCTCTGGGACGCCGTCGTGTTCCTGCTGATCAAGCCACGACCGACGGTGGTGGACGCGCCGGTGGTGCAGGCCCCGGTGGCGGAGACGCCGGTGGTGGAGACCCCGGTGGTGGAGGCGCCGCTGCGCCTGCGGGCCGCCGCGCCGGACTGAAATCGATCGGGAAAGCGGAACCGGAACGTCCGGAATGGTTTCTAGCATCGCCGGTATGGCTATCGCACGTTTCCCCACCATCGTCATCGACTGCCCGGACCCGGCCGCGCTCGCCAAGTTCTACGGCGAGATGCTCGATTGGAAGGCGGAGGCCTCCGAGGACTGGGTCGACCTCAAAGCCGACTACGGGCAGTGCATCTCGTTCCAGCAGGTCGAGAACTACCGTCCGCCGGTCTGGCCGGGGCAGGAGGTGCCGCAGCAGTTCCACCTCGACGTGGTCGTCGACGACCTCGACACGGCCGAGGCCGCGGTGGTCGCGCTCGGCGCCACCAAGCACGCCCACCAGCCCGGCACCACGTTCCGGGTCTTCCTCGACCCGGCCGGGCACCCGTTCTGCCTCTGCCTGAACTGACGGATGCGGGCGCCGGCTCGAGGACCGGCGCCCGCGTACCGCCTCAGCGCTTGTGGACGAGGGTGATCCGGTAGGTGGCGGTGACGGTCCCGTCCTCACTGGTGGTGACGACGGTGCGGGTGGTGCCCGAGCCGGTGACCGTCGCGGTGGCGTACGGGTCGGTGGTCTCCACGGTCACCAGGGCCCGCTTCGGTTCGCCCGCCGGCACCCGCCAGGTGGTGACGGCCGGGTCGAAGTCCTTGATCGGCACGTCGTCGACCAGGATCGACGAGGCCGACGCATCGCTGCCGACGCCGGGCGCCTTGGCGTACACCTGAAGCTCGGAAACGGTCAGGTAGCCGTCCGGGGTCGGGGTGAGACGCAGGCAGAACGCGCCGGTGGTGCCGGGGGTGAGCGGGATGTCCACGACGGGCGAGGTGACCTTGATCGGCGACCCGACGACCTCGCAGCCACCGCCGGCGACCGGGGTGCCGGCCTGGACGGTGGCGGCGATGCCACCACCCGACGAGTTGTCCGGGTAGAAGTGCAGCACCGCCCGGCCCGCCGATCCGCCGGCCGGCAGGGTCGCGGTCAGGGTCTCGACCGGGTTGCGGCCCGACCCCTTCCAGTTCGACCAGGCCTTGTCGGTGAGGTTGCCGTTGGTGAGGCCGACCGTCGAGTAGCCGGGCTCGGTGAAGGAGGCGCCCACCGTGACCCCGCTGAGCAGGCCCTCGGACGGTGTGGTGACCTGCACCCGGGCGGTCGCCGGCAGCGTCTGGCCGGGAACCACCGTGGCGGTGCCGGTCACCGTCACCACGCCGAGCTTGCTGTAGTCGCCGGAGCCCCAGGTGACGGGCAGGGTGGCCAGGCTGCCGTTCCGGCCGTAGGCGGTCACCGTGGTGGGCATCTCCGGAATGCCACCGACGTAGGTCTTGGCCCGTGCCGGTCCGGTCCACGTCCACACGTCCACGGCCACCTTGGCGGTCGCGTCGACGGCCTGGCCGAGCGCGTCGGTCGCGGTGCCCCGGACGAAGACGGTGCCCGGTTCACGCCACTCCGACGCGTCGGGCAGCGTCCAGGTGACCGGCAGGGCGCGGTGCTCACCGCTGGGGAGGATCGCCGTCACCGTCGCCGGGAGCGCGGGGGCCTGTCCGGGCACGGTGTGCGCGAGCGCGATCTCGAGGTCCCCGACCGTCTCGTCCTTGAGCGTCCACCGCTGGTTCGCCCCGGAGGTGGGCAGGTAGATCCCGACCCGCGAGCCGTTCGTCGTCGACTCCCCGTTCACGTCGAGCAGCCGCCGGGCCCCCACGTTGATCAGCGTGTAGGAACCGTCCCCGGTGGTGGAGAACAGCCAGCGCGCGGCATCGTCGTCGTCCGGTGCGGCGGCCTCGACGACCGCGTTTCCGTCCCGGACCGCCAGTCGCTGCCCGGTGCCCGCGTTGATCAGCTGGTAGTGCTCGTGGTCGTCCTCGGCCCGTACGGTCCACAGCTGGTCGGTGGCCGTCGTGCTGTTGTCGCGGATCACCAGGCCGGTGCCGGACGGGGTCAGCGAGCGCCGGCTGGGCACCCCTTCGAATCGGTAGGTGCGACCCTCCCGCAGGTGCGACGTGCCCGGGTCGGTGAGCGAGCTGACCAGGAAGGTCGTCACGGACTGGGCGGGAACGGTGAGGGTGGCCTGCTTGTCGGTGACCCGTACCGCGGTGCCCTTGATCAGCTTGCCGCTCGCGCTGGTGACGACGGGGGTGATCGTGGCGCGCTTGCCGACGTGGAACCTCGACAGGTCGATGGTGACGTTCTCGGCCGTCGCGGCCGGGTTGGCGTGCACGACGGTCAGGTCGTCGTTCGCCGAGAGCGCCGCGACGCTCCGGGTTCCGTCGACCTTCACCAGGTGGTCGCCGGGGCGGATGTAGTGGGTGAAGTTCCGGATCGTGTCGAACTTGGTGTTCGTCTGGATCGGGCACGTGGCCAGGGTGTCCGTCGTCGTGCAGTCGAACGGGATGTGGATGGCGCCCCACTGGAGGTTGCCCTCGGCGATCATGTTCTTGGCGTCCTCGACCGGCTGCCACAGCACCCAGGCCGACGGCTCCAGCTCACGCAGGTCGTCGATGATCCGCTGGGCCATGCCGAGGCCGGAGTCCATGCTGGTGAAGTCCTTGCCCCAGCTGCCCTCGACCTCGCTCATCCACAGCGGCTTCTGCTCGGCCTTGGCGATGTCGCGCACGCTGGTCCGGCGCCCGGTGCCGTAGGTGTGCACGTTGATCCGGTCGACCGCGGCCTGGGCGGCCGGGGTGAGGCCGTACCAGTCGGTGACCAGGGTCCCCGGGTTGGTCTCGTCCGGCGCCGCGATGGCGCGGTCCGGCGCGACGCGGTTCAGCGCCTCGATCACCGCGGCCTGCGAGGCCGGTCCGGCGTGGGCACCCTCCTGGCGGCCTCCGGTGGGCTGGCCGTTCGGACCCAGGGTGGTACGCCAGTAGTTCGTGTTCGGCTCGTTGAGCGGCTCGATGGTGTCGACCGTGATCTTGTGTGTCTTCTCCAGGAACTCGGTGACCCGGGTGAGGTAGGTCGCGAAGTCGTCGAGTGTCTCGGGCCGGATCTGGTCGGTGTTCGGGTCGAAGCCGCCGCTGACGTACCCGCTGACGGTCTGGAACCAGGGTGGCGAGTTGCTGAACGTCTCCCAGTGGTCGACCCGGCTCTTGACCTTGTCGACCCACCAGCGCTGGTTGGCGTCGGCCTGCCAGTTCCAGTGCTCGGGATTGTCCGGATCCCACCAGTCCTTGTCGGCCGGCGTGTAGGTGGCCGGCGCCTTCCACCAGCCCGGCACGGCGCCGCCGGGCCGCAGGTAGGGCGCGACCGTCGGCGCGTTGCCGCCGCCGATGTTGTAGCGGGCGATGTTCAGGTTCAACCCGTTCGCCCCGAAGAGCATGTCGGCGAGCCTGTTGCGGATCTCGTCGGGGTAGCCGCCGGTCACGTCGGCGAACCAGGCGAGGCTGGTGCCCCAGCCCTCCCACTCCGGCCCGTGGTAGCTCGGGTCGATGGTGATCGTGGTGGCCGCGGCCGGAGCGGCCGCGGCGGCCGCGGGTGGTGCCCCGGCCAGGGTCGAGACGGCCAGCGCCGTGGCCGTGAGGAGCGCTCGAATCTTCATCGCAGTCCCTCGGTTGGTCGGCCGGCCCGGGAGCTGTCTTCAGACGGCTCCGAGGACCGGCCGGGTGGGATGGTTACGTAAACATTTGGTGATATGGATGTCAACGGGGAGCGGGCCGGGGATCCCCGACCCGCTCCCACCGCGTCAGGAGACGATGCCGCCGCCGTCCAGGTTCGCGTCGCTCACCTCATGGACGACCTTTCCGGTACGGGTCTGCCAGACCCTGATGTAGATCCGGTCCTTCCGCCCGTCCACGGCGGTGATCAGCACGCTGTATCCGGCCGCGCCGTTCCACGTACCGCTGCCCAGAAGCAGGCCGGTCGGCCCGCAGACCAGCGCCGGAGTCAGGTTCGCCGACTCGAGGACACCCTTCGGCGTGCTGATCCACGCCTTCCCGGTGGCCTTGCCGGACCGGGCCACGAACGCGAAGTCGGTCGTCCCGCTCCAGCCGCTGCCCGCCACCTGACCGGCCTTCGGCTGGTAGACGGCCACGAACGGCAGGACACCACTCGCCGTCGCCCCGTCGTCGTCGCTGACCGTCACCGACGGCCGGTACAGCCCGGCGGTCGTGTACTGGTGCCGGACCGTGCAGACGCCCGCGGTCACCGACCCGGCCGACGTCGAACCGTCGCCCCAGGTGGCCGTACAACTGAGGGTGTCGGCGCCGGGGTCGCGGACCGGAACCTTCCGAACGATCTCGGTCCTGATCGCGACCGGCGCGTCGGGCGCCGGGCGACCGGCCGGAACGGTGACCGTCGGAGCCGCGTTGACCACCGTGATCGTCGCCGAGTCGCGGCTGCTCCCGGCGGTCAGCGTGACCGTGTAGGAACCGTTGTCGGTGCAGGTCAGCGTGGTCGCCGCGGCATGCGGGTCGGCGATGGCGCAGGCGGTCGAGTTCACCGTCCACGTCGGCCGGTTGGCGCTGTTGGAGACCGTGCCGGCCAGGGCGATCGCGCTGCCCTCGGGTCCGCCGGTGTCCGGTCCGGCCCCGGCCACCGTCACCGGAGCGATGCTCTCCAGCGTCGGCACGACCGGCTTGATCGCCCCGTCCGCCGCGAACTCGAGCCGGTCGATCGTGGTCTCCCGGTGTGTGCCGTCCCCGCCGGGGATCGCGAACCGGTGATAGGCGGTGTACCAGTCGTCGGAACCCGGAACCCGGACCACCGAGTGGTGACCGGTGCCGAGGATGCCCAGCGACGAGTCCTTCGACAGGATCACGCCGACCCGGTCACTCCACGGCCCGAGCGGTGACGAACCGGTCGCGTACGCCACCCGGTAGTCGGCGCTGCGGGTGTCGTTCTCCGACCACATGAAGTAGTAGACGCCGTTGCGCTTGATGACGAAGCTGCCCTCGTTGTAGTTCGTGGGCTTGTACGTCTTCACCAGCGCGGGGTCGAACGAGACCATGTCGTCGTTCAACGGCACCTGGTACGAGTTGCCGTTACCCCAGTACAGGTACGACTTCCCGTCGTCGTCGGTGAACACCGCCGGGTCGATCATCTGGCCCGGGTAGGTGCCGCCCGCGACCAGCGGCTTGCCGAGCGCGTCGACGAACGGGCCGGCCGGGGAGTCGGCCACCGCCACACCCAGGTGCTTGGCCGTGTTGCCGGTGGCCAGACCGCCGGAGAAGTAGAAGTAGTACTTGCCGCCACGAGAGGCGATCGTCGGCGCCCACGCGCTGTTGTCGGCCCAGCTCACGTCCGGCCCGAGGTCCAGGATCACGCCGTGGTCGGTCCAGTCGACCAGGTTCTTCGAGGACCAGGCGTGGAACTGAGTGCCGGACCAGCCGGCGAACCCGTCGGTGGTGGCGTGGATCCAGAACGTGTCGCCGAAGACCGAGATGTTCGGGTCCGCGTTCAGCCCCGGCAGGATCGGCGACTTCATGACCAGGGCGCTCACCACCCACGTCCGTTTGGTTCCGTCGGCGGCGGTCACCGTGTAGGTCACCGGCTTCGTGAAGTCCTGCGGCGTCGCCGGGTCGATGCTGCTGCCCTTGGCGAGGGTGAAGGACGGAGCCAGCCGCGTGACGTCGGTGCCCGGCTTGACCGGCAGCTTCACCGTGCCGGCCGGGTCGTCGATGAGCGCGTCGGCCTTCAGCTCCGGCAGCGTGACCCCGCCGATGCTGGTGGTACGGCCGGCCAGCTCCAGGATCTCCGAGGCCGACAGTGCGACGTCGTAGATCCGGAAGTCGTCGACCTCACCGGCGTAGTACGGGTCGGCCGAGTAGAGCGAACGCCCGACGTAACCGCTGTAGTTCTTCGACGCGTCGTACAGGTCGGACGGCTTGACCGTGACCCCGGTGGCGGCCGCGACCTTCGTGCCGTTCAGGTACATCGCCGCGTTCGACCCGTCGATGGTGACCGCGAGGTGCTGCCAGCTGCCGCCGGGCAGCGCGGCACTGTGCGACATCTGCTTCTCGGCCTGCCAGGACCCGGTGGTGATCGCCGAGAAGAGCACGTTGCTGCCGTTGCGCGGCCCGGTGAACAGGTACTTGTTGCTGTCCGGGCCGAGCGCGTAGATCCACTGGTTGATCGTGGTGGAGGCGGTCCACTTGGCCCAGATCGACACCGTCACGGCGCTCGCGCCCTTGAGCACGCCGTTCGGGATCGTGACGTACGGCGAGTTCGTGCCGCCGGACATCTTGAACGAGCCGTCCTGGACACCGGTGCCCCACGCCGGGGTGCGTACGTACGTGCCGTTGAAGTCGTTGCCGGAGGTGTCCCGGACGACGGTGCCGCTGGTCTCGTCGAACTGGTAGCGCAGCCGCAGGCCGATCGACGGGGTCGGCGGTTCCTCGTACTTCGCCGAGATCCGGTCGTACTCGGTCTTGGTGACCGGCAGGATGGTGCCGTGGCGCGGACGCGACGGCATCGTATACGTCGGTTCCGGCGTCCACACCCCCGAGTTCAGGTCGGTCGTCGAGAACGGGACGTAACCGCGGCCGCCGTACTCGTCGATGAACAGGTACCACTTGTCCTCGGTGTTCGACTTGAACACCAGCGGGCCCTCACCCTGGCTCAGCGCGCCCGAACCGATGCACTCGGCCTGGAAGTCCCAGTTCGTGCTCAGCAGGTCGGTGGACTTCTCCTGGATCAGGAACTTGCTGCACGGCGAGTTCGACGAGTTGTTCCGCTCGTCCTTGGTGATCCGGTGATAGACACCGTTGTGCTCGATCACCGTCGAGTCGATCACCGAGTAGCCGGGGTCCTTCCACACCTTCGGCTCACTGAACGTGCGGAAGTCCCGGGTGGTCGCGTACATCATCTTGTTGTAGGTGCTGCCGGTGTGGTTCGGGTCGTTCTCGGCGTACAGCTTCGACGCCCAGAACACCACGTAGGCGCCCAGTTCCGTCGAGTAGAACGCCTCCGGGGCCCAGGTGTTGCCGGCGGTGTCCGGGGAGACCTTGACCAGGCGCTGGTCGGTCCAGTTGACCAGGTCGGTGGACTCCCAGACCATGATCGACTTACTGCCGGTGCGCTGCGAGGCGTCCCAGTCGCCGTTGCCGTAGATCTTCAGGTCGGTGGCGATCTGGTAGAACTTGTCACCCTCCGGCGAGCGGATGATGAACGGGTCCCGCAGGCCCTGGGTGCCCAGTGTGGACGTCAGCACCGGGTTGCCATTGTTGATCTCGCGCCAGCTCAGCGGGTTGTTGCCGTTGCTCAGCGCGTTGTAGACCTGCTCGCCGTTCGAGTAGCCCTCACCGGTGAAGTAGCTGAACAGGTAGCCCTCGAACGCCTCCTTCGCCGGCAGCGGCGGGACCTTCGCGGTGAACTCGCGGGTCGCCGTGGCGGTTCCGACGGTGACGGTCGCCGTCAGCGTGACCGTTTTTGATGCCTCGCCGGTGGCGGGGCGGTGCACCACGCCGTCCGTTGCGATCGTCGCCGGGTCACTCGACGTCCAACTCGCCGACGTGGGCAGGGACAGGTTGCCCCGTACATCGTCGAGGTTGTGGATCGTCAAAGCCTTGACCGCGGCCTCCGCATTGGCCGCGTCGTCGAACGCGGCCTTGACCGTCACCTCGAAGGTCTTGGTTCCGGTCCGGTCGCCCCGGCTCAGCGTGGCCGTCAGCGTGGCGTGCGCGTCCGGCTCACCGGCCGGCGGGCGCACGATCTTCCCGGCGTCGCTGATCACGTCACGGTCGCTGGAGGTCCAGGTGACCTTCGAGCCGTACGGGGCGGTCGCCGGCAGATTCAGATCAGCGATCAGGCCGCTCGTGTCGCCCAGGTCGAGAGCCGCGACGTCGGCCGTGACCGCCTCGGCGTTCGCGCTCGCGGCCAGAGTCTCCACCTCGCCCGCGTTCAGTGCCCGGTCGTAGACGCGGACGTCGCGCATCCGGCCCTTCAGCAGCCGGTCGCCGGTGTAGTTCGACTTGCCGAAGTAGTTCGCCGTCGTCGTGCCGCCGCCGATCGCGCTCGGCAGGACGCTGACCGCGGTGTTCACGGCCACCGCGACGCCGTCCTCGTAGAGGGTTCCGGTCGTGCCGGTCTGCGTGTACGTGACCGTCTTCCATGTGCCGCGGGCCAGGTTGTGGCCGTCGGCCGGGCGGGTGTTCTGCTCGCCCGTCCAGTTGCTCAGGGAGATCGCGTTCCGGTAGCCGTTACCCGTCGCGAACAGGTAACCGTTGCCGTAGCCGGTCGACGTGTCGGTGTTGCCGAACCCGTAGAGGAAGTACGGGGTGCTCTGCGTCGCGTCGATCTTCACGTCGAACGACACACTCACCGAGTCGAGCGACTTCAGAAGATCATTAGGGGCTTTGAGGTACGTGTCGGAGCCGTTCAGCCCCAGACCCTGCCCCTGCTCCCAGGCCGGGGTGCCGACGACGGCACCGTCCCGACCGTTTCCGGACGAGTCGACAGCCACCGATCCGGAGGCTTCGTCCAGTTTGTACCAGAGGACCAGCCCGTCGGCGGCTTTCGCGGGCGACGGAACAGTAAGGAAACCGGCCACAACGGCCAATGCGGTGAGGGGCGTTAACACAAAAGCTCTGCGGCGCCCGGAGCGCCTGCTCATCAGCATGTTTCTCCCAGCCGAGGACGACCGCGCACACCAGCCGAGACCAGCGCGCGCGTAACGGGGGTGTTGCCAGAGTGTTAGCGCTCACAGCCTCGGCGTCAAGAACTTGTCACGCCCTTTGTTTCTCCAATGTGTCCCACCTGCCAGACGATCGGTGGGGCGTCAAGTGGGGAGGCCGGACCATTGGCGCCACTGTCTGATCGCGGGGAGGAGCTCCTGCTCCCGGGCGTCGGCCATCATGCGGACCCACATCGACTGGTAGGCCACGTCCAGGGCCGGGGCGGTCAGGACCTCTTCGAACAGCATTCGCGTGGCGGACGTGGCCTGGCTCGCCATCGCCATGTCGCGGGCGCCCCGTTGTGCCCTCGGGTCGTCGGGGCCGTCGAACGGGAACGTCACGATCAGTGCCATCAGCTCGTAGTAGTCGCCGAACGCCAGCATTCCGGTGGCGGTGGTCAGGTAGCGGACGTGGGTGGGTTCGGGCGCGTCCGGGGGCTCGGCGCAGAGCACTCCGACGGCCCGCAGACGCATCCGTGCCGCGTGGTGCAGCTGGGTGGCCCGCAGTTCGCGGCCGGCCCCGGTGGTGGCCAGTCGTGTCGCGTCGGGACGGTCCACGGACCGTAGCTGGAGCAGGTGCAGTTCGGTGAGATCGTCGAGCAGCAGGGCGGCGATGCGAGCGATCTCGGCGTCCAGTGGGGTGAGCGTCGCCGGGAGGTCGGCCTCGCGGCCGGCTATCGCGATCTTCAGCTCGGTGAGCGCCTCGGCCCGACCGTCCGGCCCCGCCTCATTCAGCAGGGCACGCAGGCTCCGGCTCGTCCACGACGCCATTTCCCTACGGTACCGCCCGAAGCGTCCGCATTCGAGTTTCATCTATGTCTCGGCGGTGGGCCCGGCACTGCCGCGCGGTGGGCGGAGGAGTCGTCGAGTGGGCCGGCCGGACCGGCCTTATCCTCGACGGTTGTGGCGGTGAATGACAACTCGGCGAAGCTTGCGGTTCTGATCGACGCGGACAACGCGCAGGCGTCGATCGTCGACGGGCTGCTCGCCGAGGTGGCGAAATACGGGACGGCGCACGTCAAACGGGCCTACGGTGACTGGACCGGCACGAGTCTGCGCGGCTGGAAGGACCAGTTGCTGGCCCAGTCGATCCAGCCGATCCAGCAGTTCTCGTACACGACGGGCAAGAACGCCACCGACGCTGCGATGATCATCGACGCGATGGACCTGCTGTACACCGGCCGGTTCGACGGGTTCTGCATAGTCTCCAGCGACAGTGACTTCACCCGGCTGGCGTCGCGGATCCGCGAGTCCGGCCTGACCGTGTACGGCTTCGGGGAACGCAAGACCCCGAAACCGTTCGTGGCCGCCTGCGACAAGTTCATCTACACCGAGAACCTCTCCGAACCGGAGGACGTGCCCGCCCCGGCGCCGAGCCCGGTGTCGGCGTCGGCCCAGCTCCGCGGCGACACCAGCCTGATGAACCTGATCCGCTCCGCGGTCGAGGCCGCCTCCGGTGACGACGGCTGGGCGCCGCTGGCCGCGGTCGGGCACATCATCACCAAGCAGCGTTCCGACTTCGACCCGCGCAGCTACGGCTATCCGAAGTTGGGCGGCCTGGTCACCGCGATCGGCCTGTTCGAGATCGACCGGCGCGACTCGGGCGACGGCAAGCCGGCGATCATCTGGATCCGCGACAAGCGCCGGTCGGGGAAGAAGGCGGCCGAGTGACCACGCGGGGCCGACGGCGGGACGCCGAGGAGAACCGGGACCGGATCCTGCGGGCGGCGCGCTCCCTGCTGGCCCGGCAGCCGGCGGCGAGCATGGACGACCTGGCGCAGGCGGCCGGGGTGGTCCGGCGGACGGTCTACGCCCACTTCCCGAACCGGGACGAACTGCTGGCCGGGCTGGCCGACAAGTGCTCGGCCGACCTGCTGGAGGCGCTGGGGCGTACCGACCGATCGGGTCTTGATCCGGAAGTCGCCCTGGCCGATTTCGCCCTCACCCTGTGGACCGCGGGCGAACAGTATCGCCTGCTCATCTCGCTGGCCGAGAGCAATCTCGGGATGGCCGGGCTGCGGGAGTTGCTGCATCCGATCGCGGCGCAGAGTTTCGCGTTGCTGGAGCGGGCGCGGGACACCGGCCGGTTCGCCACCCATCTGCCGCTGCCGGTGCTGAGTGCCGCACTGCAGGCGATGACCCTGGCCATGATGCAGGCGGCGAACGACGAGTTGTGGTCCGACGACGGCACCCGGGCGGCGACAGCGGTCCTGATCGCGGCCGGGTTGCCGGGAGCCGCCGCCGAGGAGGCGATCCGGCGAGCCATGTCACAGGATGTTGCACACGAGTGAGCATGAAAATTAGCCTCGTGGGGTGAACACCATGCTGGCCGGCATCGTCATCATCTTCTTCGGCGTCCAGGGCATCGCCCGCCTCACCGCCGCCCCGGAGGATCAGCGCGCCGCGGCGTACCACTTCGGGGTCTCCCTGTCCGAATACCGCAAGGTCTCCGGGCTGATGATCCTCGGCAGCGCCGGGGTGGCCGCCGGTCTCGTGGTGCCGGCGCTCGGCATCGCGGCGGCGGTCGGTCTGGTCGTCCTGATGGTGCTCGTCGCCGGGCTCCGGCTGCTGTGCCAGGACGGTGCGCTGCGGGTCGCGGTGCCGCTCGTCGTCGCCGTCCTCACCGCCGGAACCATGGTGTGGTGAGAATTCCCGATGGCGGCTCGGTGAACGCCATTGCGTCCGGCGTGGACGGCCGGTACTCACCTTAGAAATGAAGCGTCTTCTCTACGCCGCGCTCCTCGGGGCCGCGCTGATCACCGTTCCGACCCCGGCGCTGGCCGGCTCGTCGGGGGTGCGTTTCGCGACATACAACCTGTCGCTGAACCGGGCGTCCGAGGGTCTGCTCCGCGAGCACCTGGCCGACCCGAGCGTCGACGACGTCTACCGTCGGCAGGCCCGCAACGTAGCCGAGGTCATCCAGCGGGCCGCGCCCGACGTGGTGCTGATCAACGAGTTCGACTACGACCCGGAGGCGGCCCGGCTCTTCGCCGACAACTTCCTCGCCGTCGGGCAGAACGGCGCGCCCGCCCAGAAGTACCGGTACCGCTACGTCGCCCCGTCCAACACCGGCATCTCCTCCGGCTTCGACCTCAACAACAACGGCGTCATCGACACCACGCCCGGCGACGGCTCCTACGGCGACGACTCGTACGGGTACGGCATCTTCCCCGGCCAGTACGGCATGGTCGTCTACTCCAAATATCCGATCGACTACCAGGCGATCCGTACCTTCCAGCTGTTCAAGTGGAAGGACATGCCGGGCAATCTGATCCCGGCCGACTTCTACTCGCCGGAGGAACAGGCCGTGCTCCGCCTGTCCTCGAAGAGCCACTGGGACGTGCCGATCAGGATCGGACGCGAGACCGTGCACTTCCTGACCTCGCATCCGACGCCGCCCACGTTCGACGGCGCCGAGGACCGCAACGGCCGTCGCAACCACGACGAGATCCGGTTCTGGGCCGACTATGTGACGCCCGGTGGGTCCTCCCGGTACATCTACGACGACCGGGGGCGGCGAGGTGGCCTCCGGACCGGCGAGCAGTTCGTGATCGCCGGTGACCAGAACGCCGACCCGAACGACGGCGACTCCACCGGCGGCGCCGTCGAGCAGCTCCTGGGCCATCCGCTGATGAGCACCCGGGTCACCCCGGACAGCGCCGGCGGCCCGGAGGCGACGACCCTTCAGGGCGGCGCCAACCTCACCCACACCGGGAACCCGGCGTACGACACCGCCGACTTCGCCGACACCGCCCCCGGTAACCTGCGTGCCGACTACGTACTGCCGCGTGTCGGCCTTCAGGTCCGCGACGCCGGCGTGTTCTGGCCCGTCCAGGCCGACCCGCTGTCCCGGCTCAGTGGGGTATACAGCCCGGCCTGGTCGGCGGTCGGCGGCTACCCGACATCCGATCACCGTCTGGTCTGGGTGGATCTGAAGATTCGCTGCTGACTGTCCAATTCTCGCCAGTACGTTCTCATGACGGTCGATTGAGGGGAACCTGGATCGTCATGGACGTACTTGTGGTGGGTGGTGGCATCGCGGGCCTCGCCACGGCGCGGGCGCTGCGCCGCCGGGACGTACCGGTCACCGTCGCCGAACGTGGCGACGGTGACGGCGGCGGCCTCGGGATCAACCTGCCGGGCAACGCGGTCGCCGCGTTCGCGGTGCTCGGCCTCACCGACGGCCTCCACAAGATCGGCCGTCCGACCGGGCGTCGCGAATACCGTTCCAGCCGCGACCGGCTCCTCTTCCAGGTCGACGAGGACGCCTTCTGGGGCCCGGAGGCTCGGCCCCGGTGTGTGCGCCGGGCCGATCTGCTGGCCCTGCTGACGGACGGCCTGGACGCCACAATCCGACGATCGCTTCCGGTCACCAGAGTGCAGCCGATCGCCGGTGGTGCGGATGTCGAGTTCGGCGACGACACCGGGCAACGGTTCGGGTTCGTCGTCGGGGCGGACGGGGTGCGCTCGGTGGTCCGCGCCACCGCGATCGGGGCCGGCGCCACCCGAGAAGCTCTCCTCAGTCCCGCCAGCTGGCGTTTCATGGCGCCGAACCCGGGTGTCGACTGCTGGACGCTGTGGACCGGGCCGGGTGGCGCGTTCCTGCTGATCCCGGTCGACGATCAGCAGGTCTACGGGTACGCCTCGGCGACCGGCGGTGGACCGGTCAGCGCCGACCCCGATTGGTTACGGACGTCCTTTCGGGACTATCCGGCACCTGTCCGGCGCGTTCTCGACGGCATGACCGACCTCTACCACTCACCTGTCGAGGAGGTTCGTACGAGGTGCTGGTCCGCCGGACGCTGCGTCCTCGTCGGCGACGCCGCACACGCCACCGCCCCGGTCTGGGCGCAGGGCGCCGCCCTCGCCGTGGAGGACGGCCTGGTCCTGGCCGATCTCCTCGCCACCACCGACTGGGATGATGCCGGAGCCTGCTATGAACGCCTCCGCCGCGACCGCGTCGCCCACGTCCAGGCCGCCACCGACCGCTTCTCCCGCGCCGCGGCCCTCCCCGCGTGGCTACGCCACGCGCTGCTGCCGCTGATCGGCCCGCGCTCCTACCGCGACACCTACAACCCGTTGCGTCACCCTTTTCCCACACCCTGATCGGGTACGGCCGGTGGCGCTGTCAGTTCGGGGTGAAGAGGCCCTGGAGGCCGACGACGATCGCGATGATGCCGAAGACGGCCACCAGCAGGGCGGGGCCGGCGAGTTCGGCGGGGCTCGGAGCGGGGGCGGCCGCCGGCTCGGGGGACCCGGCACCGGCGGAGGCGGCTCCGGAGGCGGTGGCGGCCGGGACCGGGACGAGCGGGCGGCGGCCGGTGAGACGCTCCCAGGCGAGGATGACGCCGACCGCGATGCCGACGACCTCGAAGTGGAACAGGTGCGGGCCGGAGATCAGGTGGACGATCAGGAAGTAGCCACCGGCCACCAGCGCGACGATGCCGACCAGCCAGCGCCACGGGGCGATCCGGGCGGTCAGCCGGGCGATCACCGGAAAGCGGCCGAGCAGGGGAATGGCGAGCAGCAGGCCGCCGATGATGTTGGCGGCATCGAGCAGCAGGGCCATCAGCATGGGTGTCCGTCCTTCGGTCAGCGTCCCGCCGCAAGGGTAACTTGGAGCGCTCCCATCCGCATCGCGTCGGCGGCCGCACGCGATCGGGGTCAGCGGGGTGCGGCCGGTGCGCGCAGCAGCGGCCGCGTCGCGTAGGTGGCCAGCAGGGCCACCAGGCACAGGGCGGCCAGGCTGAGGAAACCGGCCCGGAACGAACCCGTCGCGTCCTTGACCGCGCCCAGGGCGTACACCAGGGCGAAGCTTCCGAGATTGGCGCAGAAGTTACCGAAACCGCTGATCAGGCCGGCGTTGCGGTCACCGAGGACCTGGAGTGGGAGGGCGAACAGCGGCCCGAAGTAGACCTGGATGGCGAGCGAGATCAGCGCCACCACCCCGAGCACCCCGAGCATGCCCGGTACGTAGGTGAGCAGGGTCAGCCCGAGGGTCAGAAGGGTGAGGGATCCTCCGATGACCAGCAGCGGACGGTTGAGGCGATCGGACAGGTACCCGCCGAGGTAGTTGACCGGCGCGCTGATCGCGGCCGCCACCGCCGCCACGAGACCGGCGGTGGCCAGGGACTGCCCGCGGTCGACGACCAGATAGGTCGGCAGCCAGAACGTGAAGCCCTGGGCGACGGCCAGTCGGGTGAACTGGATCACCCCGGTGAGCTGCACGATCCTCTGTCGGACGAGGTGGGGCAGTTCGGTGAACCGTACCGTTGAGGAGGCCTTGCGAAGCGGCGCCGGACCGGCCAGGAACCGGTAGAGGACCAGCGACAGCAAGCCGAAACCGGCGAACAGCAGGAACAGCGTCCGCCACCCGAGCGGGCCGACCAGCAGTGGCCCGATGGCGCTGAGCAGGATGTTCGACGAGAAGCCGCCGACCACGTAGAGGCCCATGGCGGTGGCCCGCCGGCCCGGCGGGAACAGCCTGGTCATCAGAAGCATGCCGGGCGTGAAGACCAGGGCGCGGAAGAACCCGGCGAGCGCCTGATCGAGCAGGAGCAGGGGGTACGAGTCGAGCACCGCGAACAGCATCGCCAGCAGGTTCATGCCGAGCAGCCCGATCATGAACAGCCGCCGTGGGGTGAACCGGTCGGCGAGGTAGCCGGACGGGACCTGCATCAGCGCGTAGGTGAGATTGCTCGCCGCCGCGAGTGTGCCGGCCTGGGTGAAGCTGAGGCCCAGATCGGTGCGGATGAGCGGCAGGAACAGCCCGATCCCACCGAAGATCAGGCCGATGCTGCTCTGGCAGACGACCAGAACGGTGATGACCGGCCGCCGGGACCGGGTGTCGCTGATCGTCACCCGTGGATCGTATGCGGCTAGCGTGTGCGCATGCCCGACACCATCGACGTACCCGGTTATCTCGCCCGTCTCGGCCTGCCCGAACTGGCTGGTCACGAGCCGTCCGTCCAGGCGTTGCGGGCGCTGCACCGGGCGCATGCCGAGCGGGTGCCCTACGAGTGTCTGGAGATCCACCTGGACCGGCCGACCACGGTCTGCCCGACCGAGTCGGCGCGGCGGATCATTTCCGGTCGTGGCGGTTACTGCTTCCATCTGAACGGCGCGTTCTCGGCGCTGCTGCGGACGCTCGGATACCAGGTCCGGCGGCATGTCGGCGGCGTGCAGGGCAACGCCGATCCGGCGCCCGAGATCACCGGGAACCACCTGGTGGTCACGGTTTCCGGTCTGCCGTCGGCCGAGTCGCCCGAGGGCGACTGGCTGGTCGATCTCGGCATGGGCGACGGCCTGCACGGTCCGCTTCCGCTTGTCGCGGGTCGATATCAGGATGGGCCTTTTCGGTACGGGCTCCGCGCGTCAGTGGTCGAGCCGGGCGGGTGGCGGTTCGACCATGACCCGCAGGGGAGCTTCAGCGGGATGGACTTCCGGTCCGCACCCGCTCGCATGTCGGACTTCCGGGACAAGCACCAGGAGTTGACCACTTCGCCGGAGTCGAGTTTCGTCCGGGTGGCGGTGGTCGCGCGCCGGGACGCGACCGGTGCCGACGTGTTGCGCGGGCTGACCCTGACCCGGATCGGCGCTGTTCCCTCGCGGACCGTACTGCTGACGGAAATCACCTATTTCACTGCGCTGGCCGACATCTTCGGCATCGTTCTGCCGGGTCCGGATCGGGCCGTTCTGTGGCCGCGGGTACTCGGCGCCCACCGCCGATGGGAGCGGGAGCAGGCGGATTTGCCAAGGTGAATGGCCCTCTGATCAATAGGGCGACGGGTCCACGCCGTCGATCTACATCTGACCGACCACAGCGAACCGTCGGTTGAGGACCGTCTGCGTTGGACCGCCGAGGCGCCCGGCTTCCAGGCCGCACTCGGCTACGTGGACGGTGAGCTGGTCGGGGCCGTGATGGGCTGTCCACTCCCGCCGGAGGAACGCGTCTCACTCGCTCACTCCTCGCGCTGCGCCGTCCGCCGTCTCCGGCGGGGTCCGCCCCCGCCGGAGAAGTCCGCGGCCGAGTGCCCGGGCCGGGGCGCGGCTGGATCTCCCGCTGCTTCTCGATCAGGTGGCCGTCCGTGCAGGTGACGGCCAGGTGCAACTCGGCACCGCAGTCCCGGTGGGCGTACTGGATGGGCGGCCCCTCGGCGTCGGCCAGGTAGCGGTTGCCCCACTCGGCCAGCGCGATCATCACCGGGTAGAGATCGAAGCCCTTGTCGGTGAGTCGGTACTCGTGGCGGACCCGGGAGCCCGGTTCGCGGTACGGCTCGCGGCGCAGCACCCCGTGCTCCACCAGGTTGTTCAGCCGGTTGGTGAGCACCTGCCGGGGGATGTGGGTGCGGATCCGCATGTCGTCGAAACGTCGGATGCCGGAGAACACCTCACGCAGCACGACGAGCGACCACTTCTCACCGAGGACGCCCATCGCGCGTTCGATCGTGCAGTTGTCGACGGACCAGTTCAGGGCGGGGGGAGTGGCCATGTGAGGAAGGCTAAGTCTCGTTGACAGACTCATCAAGTCTCTGCAAGCCTGCATCCATGACGCAGACCCAGGAAGACATGCGTACCCGGACGTTCGGCTGGACCGACCCGGCCGAGCACGCGAGCCAGATCGGCCGACGCGGCGGGCTGGAGCTCCTCCAGGCGATGTCCGCCGGTGACTTCCCGGCACCGCCGATCATGCACCTGATCGACATCGTCGGCATGCGGGTCGAGGAGGGCAGCGTCACCATCGAGCTCGACCCGCAGGAGTTCCACTACAACCCGCTCGGCACCGTGCACGGTGGAGTCCTGTCCACCCTGCTCGACACCGCGGCCGCCTGCTCGGTGCACAGCACGCTGCCGGCCGGGGTCGGCTACACGAGCATGGACCTCAACGTGAAGTTCCTACGCCCGGCCACCATCGCCTCGGGCCGGCTCACCTGCACCGGTGGCGTCCTGCAGCGCGGCCGGCGGACCGCGCTCGCCGAGGCCCGGATCACCGACTCGGCCGGCCGGCTGATCGCGCACGCCACCTCCAGCTGCATGATCTTCGAGATCCCCGTCGGCTGACCTACTCCGGCGGATCCTCGCCGGTCAGGCCGTCGACCGACTCCCGGATCAGGTCGGCGTGACCGGCGTGCCGGGCATACTCCTCGATCATGTCGATCATCATGCGGCGCAGGCTCGGCGTACGCCCGTCGGGCCAGGTGAAGTCGGCCGGCGTGTCCAGCCCGCCGGCGCCGATCGCCTCGGCGATGTTGGCGCGGGACCGGTCCACGCACTCCTGCCACAGCTTGTAGAGGAACTCCGGGCTGTCACCGGCCGCGCTGCGCCACTCCCAGTCGGTCTCGTCGTCCCAGTCGACGTTCCGCCACAGCGCCGCCGGTTGCCGGCCGAGCCGGATCGAGAAGTACAGGTCCTCACAGAGCGCCAAGTGTTTGAGCAGGCCGCCGAGCGTGATCGTGCTGGCCGCGACGGTAGCGTTCAGACCTTCGGAGTCGAGCCCGCCGGCCTTCCAGGCGAAGATGCGCCGCTGCCGCTCCAGCGAACCGACCAGCGTCTCCACCTCTGTGCCCGCCGCGGGCGGTCCCATCGGAATCATGCCCGCACGCTAACCTCGGTTCCGGACGATAGGCGTCCGGATTCGAGATTTCCGACGGGTTCGGGGTTCCGGCAGGGGGACTGGATCGTGGAGAGCCCGACCGCGCGGGCGCTGATGGCGTTCGAAGCCGTGCAGGGTAGCCCCGGCATCACCGCCGACCGGCTCGCCGAGCGCCTCGGCGGCATCTCCGAACGGGCCGCCCGCCGCTACATCGCCATCCTTCGCGAAGCGGGCATCCCGATCGAATCGGTCCGCGGCCCGTATGGCGGCTACCGCGTCGGCCGCGGCGCCCGCCCCGCGCCGCTGATCTTCACGCAGGCCGAGGCACTGGGTCTGGTGATGGCGGTCCTCGACGGCCACCACGCGGCCGGGGACACCACGAATCCGGTCGGCAGCGCCCTCGGCAAGATCGTCCGAGTTCTTCCCGAGGCGCTCGGCGCGCAGGTCGAGGCGGTCCGCCGCACCGCGGCGCCCGCACCCGACCGCGCGGCCGCGCGACCCGACCCCGAGATCACGTCCCGGTTGGTGCAGGCTTGCGCCCATAACCAGGTGGTACGGGTGAGCTACCGCTCAGAAGCAGGCAACGACTCCACGACCGACGCGGACCCGTGGGCGATCGTGGTCCGGCACGGCCGGTGGTATCTGCTCTGCCACGCGCACCGCCCCGCCGCCCGTCGCGCCTACCGGATCGATCGGGTCACCCGGGCCGACATCCTCCCCGAGACGTTCGTGCCACCCGCCGACCTGGACCCGATCGCGGTCCTCGACGAGCACCTGGCCACCGGCTGGGAGTACCACGCCGAGATCCTGATCGAAGCCACACCCGCCGAGGTCGCCGAATCCGCCGGCACCGCCCTCGGCACGCTGGCGCCCGGCCCTCGACCCGGGACCACCCTGCTGACCGGCACCACGAGCGCCCCCTACTGGTACGCCCGCCAGCTCACCGCGATCCCGGTCCCGTACCGGATCCTGGGCGGCCCGGAGATCCGCACCGCCGCCCGGCACATCGCCACCCGGATGCTCGACGCCACCCGCCCGGCCCAGCCGTAGCTCCGACGTTGCCGCGCGGTCCGGAAATGTCACAGCCCCCGGGTAGCGTCCGCGGCATGGCTGATCCCGAGAAGAGCCGAGACACCGGGCCGGTCAGCCCGGACCGTCATCGTTGCCTCGGCGGGCCTGGGACGGTGCGGGCCGTCGGCTGGGCGTCTTCCACCGCTGTGCGTCCAGATCCGGGTGCACGCGGCTTCTCGGCGTCGCGCGGGAAGGAGGCTGTCCGAGGTCGCGGTGGAGTTTCGGTCGGGCGGCGGGACGGCGCGGCGGGGCGCTGCCGCTTGGGCGGGATCTCGGGCGAGCGCCGGGGCGCGGGTGAGGGGGAGGCGGCGGGTGAGCGGCGGGGTGGGGGAGGGGACGCGGTGGTGGGTGCGCGGTAGAGGGAGGGTGCTGGAGCGGCTGCGGTAGGGGGAGCGGCGGCCGGGTGCTGTGCTGGGCCGGGCCGTGACGGGGGTGGGGCGGCGTGCGGTGCCTGGCGGCGAGGGTGGCGATCGGGTGGGTGGGTGAGTAGCTGGTTCAGGGTGGCGGTCGCCGGGGGTGGTGTGTGGCGTCGGCCGCCTGTCGTTCGGCGGTCGGACACCGGGGCGCCCGGGGCGGCGAAACGGCCACTGAACCACGCGGTGAACGCGGCGGCCACCAGGCCGAGCAGTTCGAGGGTGAGTAGGGGAGCGGAGGCGGTTCGGTGTGGGTCGCGGACTCTTGTCAAGGTCAGGACGGCGTAGATGATCAGGACGCCCACGTCCAGGAGCAGGGCCAGGACGAAGATCCGGACGCCGGCCGGGCCGGTCGCCACCACCGCGTCGGTGATCGCGGCCGCGGTGGCCAGCAGTCCGCCGCCCAGACCGGCCACCAGGTTCCAGAAGGCGACCGTGCCCAGCAGCGACGGCGCGCCCATCAGGACGGCCAGGTCGAGGACGAAGGCCATCCAGAACAGGCCGAGCGGGAACATCAACAGCAACGGCTGCATCCCGTGGCCCGCGAGGCGGAGCCGGCTCTCCATGCGACGGTCCCCCTGCCGTGCTCGGCCCGCCTGCGACGGCCGCTGTTGCCGGGCGTGGTCCTTCCAGCGACGGATGCCGCTGCGGCCTGCGGGCGCCGGTGGCGGCGCATCCGGAACGACGGCTGTCGCTGCGTTCTTCAACGACGGCTGTCGCTGCCGGGCATGGTTCCTTCAACGATCGTTGCCGCTGTCGTGTTCGGTCTTACCCAGTCTGGGGGGAAACGTCCGGAAACGGACGGTCTCGTGCGGGTGATTCGATGTGCGGCCGGGTGATTCCCCCTGCCGCGGGCGGGGGTGCGTCCGGGAAAACCTCAAGGGCGGTGTGGCTTCGCCGATGAGTGCGGGGTCCAGCTCAGCCAGGGAGGTGCCGTGTCGTGAAGCGCCATTCCCTCGGTACGGTCCAGCGGTCGCGCCGCCAGTCGTTGCGAGCTTCGGCCGCGTACGGCGCGGTGCCCGCGGTGCTGGGGATGGCGTATTCGATCGGCACCTGGGACGACCCCTATCGGTTGCCGATGCTGCTGGTCACAGCGGTGATGGTGGCTTTCGCGATGCTCGGCTGGGTGGCCGCGGGACGGATCGCGCGCACCAGGTGGTGGATCTGGATCCAGCTCAGCGCGGCCGCGGTCAACATGGCCGGGTCGGCGGCTCTGGGCATCCTGGACAGTGGGGTGGCCGGGCCGCTCGGCACGTTCATCCCCCTGTCGGTGGTGCTGCTGGCGATCGTCACGCCGCCCCGGGCGTTCCTTGTGACGGCCGGGTTGGGGCTTTCCGCGTACACCTCGGTCATGGTCTTGGGTGACCCGCCGCCGGCCGGATATCCGCTGGTCCATGGCCTCGCGTTCGCCTGCGTCGCGTTTCTCTGCCTGCGTCATTCGGCGGTGCTGGCGTCGCTGCGGCGGCGCCTGGCGGACAGTTCGCGCACCGACCCGTTGACCGGCTGCCTTAACCGGCGCGGGTTCGACGAGCGGATGGCGGCCGAGCTGGCCGACGCCGAGCGGGGCGGCAAGCCGGTGACGCTGGTGCTGCTGGACCTGGACCATTTCAAAGAGGTCAACGACACGCTCGGCCACCGGGCCGGTGACGAGCTGCTGGCCTGGACCGGTCAGGAGCTGCGGGCCGACCTGCGGACGCACGACGCGGTGGGGCGGCAGGGCGGCGACGAGTTCGCGATGCTGCTGCCGGGCACCGACGCGGCGGACGCCGAGGGTGTGGTCGAGCGGCTGCGGGAGCGGTTGCGGGTGTGTTCGCCGGCCAGTCTGGGTTCGGCGACGTTCCCGGATGACGCGCGCGATCTGGCGGGCCTGTTGCTCGTCGCCGACCAGCGGTTGTATCGGGACAAGGCGGCCCGGGTGCGGCGCGCGCCGAGCGCGGAGGCGGTGGCCGGGGCGCGGGACGGGGTCCGGCCGTCCGGTCCGATGGCGGCGGTGGAGGCGCGGGAGCGGCGGCGGCACTCGATCGCCGACCCGGGCTGGATGTCGATCACCCAGACCGTGGTGGCGTTGGTCTACGTCATGCTGGTGGCCAACGATCACGTGCACCGGGCCGGCATGGTGGCGTTGTCGCTGTGGGGTTTCGGTACGGGTCTCGCGGTGGTGCTGGGCGCCGACTGGTTGAGCCGGTCGCGGCTGGCCCGGCCGTTGATGCTGGCGTTCGCGTTCAGCGCGTTCGTGAGCTGCGCGGCGATCGCCACTCTGGACGGTGGGGTGGACCAGCCGCTGGGTGTCGGGGTGCTGATCTCGATCCCGCTGCTGATGCTGGGGATGCGGCCGGAGGTGGCCGGGCCGCTGGCGCTGGCCGCCGGTGGTCTCTATCTGCTGGTCGGGCTGCGGGTCGGCGATGCGTCCGGCTGGTATCTGACGGTGCAGATGCTGGGTACGGCGGCCGCGGCGACGGCGTGCGCGTTGCAGGGCCGGTCGGCGGCCCGCCAGCGCCGGATGCTGACCCGTCTGTCGCGGGTGGACGTGCTGACCGACGTGCTGAACCGGCGTGGTTTCGCGGAGCGTTTCGCGGCCGAGGTCGCGGACAGCCGGCGGACCGGCCGGGGTGCCGCGCTGCTGGTGCTCGACCTGGACGGGTTCAAGCTGCTCAACGACGCCCAGGGGCATGCCGCCGGGGACGAGCTGCTGAAGTGGGTGGCGATGACGTTGCGGTCCGAGGTGCATCCGCACGACATCGTGGGCCGGCTCGGCGGCGACGAGTTCGTGGTGCTGCTGACCGACGGCGACGCGTTCGACGTGGCCGACAACCTGCGGACGGTGCTCGGCGCGCGAACCGGGGCGAGCATCGGTGTGGCGGTTCTCGACGCCGACGGCGAGGACTTCGACGGGCTCTACGCGGTCGCGGACGCCCGCCTCTACCAGCAGAAGAAGCCCGCGCAGCGGTACGTCCGGAGCTGACCGCGGTGGCAACCGGACGGCAATCGGCGGCCACCCGGGACGGCACCTGAGCCGATCACAGAATGGGGCCTCCCTTCGATCGATCGGACCCCCGAATGAAGCGCGTACTGCTCCTGCTCGCCGCGGTGTCGACGCTGGTGGCGGCTCAGCCCGGGGTGGCCCTGGCGGCCGCCGGAAGCGCCAAGGCCTACGCCTTCATGAGCCAGTCGCACGGCACTGCGTTGATCGCCCGCTGGAACCCGTGCGCCGGTGCCCTCGACTACCGGGTCAATCTGGACCGGGCGCCGAAGGATTCGCTGGCCGAGGTGAAGACGACGTTCAGCCGGATCTCGGCGGCCACCGGCCTGACGTTCCGCTATGCCGGGACGACCGATGTGATCCCGCAGGCGAAGTCCGGCTACAAGGGCGCCTACCCGGCGGGCACCGAGATCGTGATCGCCTGGGCGACGCCGGGTAAGCACAGCAAGTGGCTGCCGTCGGGGACCCGGGTGCTGGGCATGGGCGGCGGTTCGTGGCAGACCGCGTACGCGGCGGACGGCTCGGACGCGCTGATGATGCTGACCGGCGCGGTGGTGCTGAACGCCTCGTCGGTCAAGTCGCTGGACCGTGGGTTCGGGGCGTCCGGCCATGGCACGACGGGCGCGGTGCTGATGCACGAGATCGGACACGCGATCGGCCTGGCCCATCCGGAGCAGAACGACCAGAACCAGATCATGTACCACACGATCACCGCGAAGAAGGCCGTGTGGGGTGCCGGTGACCTGACCGGGCTGCGCAAGCTGGGGAAATCGGCGGGCTGTCTGTATACGCAGCGCCCGGCATAGCGGGTTGCAGATTGTGAACAAGTGATTACCGTCAATACATGCGGGCCTTCTTCCTGGCACTTCTGCTGGTGATAGCGGGTATCGTGGCGCCGGCTCAGCCGGCCGTCGCCGCGGTACCGACCGACGCCCATGGTCGCGAGATCGTCCTGCGCGGCTTCAACGTCTCGGGCAGCACCAAGCTGTACGAGAACGGACTCCTCCCCTTCCGCAGCACCGCCGACGCCGCGACCGCCGCGGCCCAGATGCGCGAACTCACCGGCGCCAACGCGATCCGCTTCCTGATCAGCTGGGAGGGCGTGCAGCCGGCCCGGGACCGGATCGACACCGCCTACCTGGACCGGGCCGCCGATCAGATCCGCCAGTTCACCGACCGGGGCATCCGGGTGCTGCTCGACTGGCACCAGGACCTCTACTCGTCGCACCTGTTCGACCCGGACAGCTGGTACACCGGCGACGGCGCGCCCAAGTGGGTGATCGAGGCCGGGACCTATCCCGACGAGTCGTGCGGCATCTGCCTGCTGTGGGGGCAGAACATGATGAACAACGGCGCGGTGCGGGCCGCGATGTACGACTTCTGGCGCAACCGGTACGGCGTGCAGGACGCCTACCTGACGCAGGCCCGCGCCGCCCTCACCCACCTGCGGTCCCGCGTCGACTACAGCATGATGCTGGGCGTCGACCCGTTCAACGAGCCGTTCGACGGCGGGCTGGACGGCGCCTCCGGGACCACCTGGGAGACCACCTATCTGCTGCCGTTCTACCAGCGGTTCCGGGCCGTGATGGACGCGACCGGCTGGTCGTCGCTCCCGCTCTACGCCGAGCCGCTGGTCTTCTGGAACACCGGGTTCTTCGAGCAGGGCGGTCTCGGTACGGCCGGCCGGCTGGGCTCGCGGTACGTGTTCAACAGCCACTACTACGACGGCGGCCGGATGACCCTGGACCCGTCGGCGGCCGGGGACGGCACGTACAACTCGGCGATGAACCGGATCCGGGACCGGGCCACCGCACTCGGCACCACCGCTTTCGTCTCCGAGTTCGGCAACGCCATGTCCGGCACGAGCAGCAGCTCCCGTACGCCGTGGATGGTCCGTTCGATGTATCAGAGCCTGGACTCGCGGGTGTCCGGTGGCTCGTACTGGAACAGCGCGGCGAACTCCGGCCAGGTGCTGTCGTCGACCCAGTGGCACTGGGACGTCTACAACGGCCGGCACAACGAGCTGATGAACTTCAACCCGGACAAGGTGCAGACCGCCGGGGACGCCTGGAACGGCGAGGACCACTCGGTGATCGCGAACGGGGCGCTGCGACTGGACCGCCGGGTGCTGGACCGGCTGTTCCCGAGCGCGGTGTCCGGGACGACGATCGGATTCGCCTACGAGGATCTGGCCCGGGACGGTTTCGCCGGTGCGGGCCGACAGCAGGCGTGGCTGACCGTCCCGTCCCGGCTGCCGGCGATCGCCGGGCTGGTCGCCGGCCGGCAGTACGGCGTGCTGGTCTGGCGGGAGCCGGCCGCCCCACTCGGTGCGCCGACCGAGGTGCACCTGCCCGGGTCGTTCCCGTCCGCCCGTACCGTCGTGGTGTCCGATCTGGGGGTGGTCTCCGGGGTGCCGGCGACCGGACCGGTCGCGGTGACCACCGAGGTCGGGGCCACGACCGCCCGGCGGTTGCTGCTGGACGCGACCGGGTCGGCGGCCGGGAAGGTGCACGTGGCGCTGGTGGTGAACGCCTCCGACGTGGCCTCGGTGCCGGCCGCCACCCTGACCGCGGCCCGCACCGAACTGCTGAACTGGGCGGCCGGATTGTGATTGGTTCTCATCTATGACATGACTTCTGCGACTGTGAGCGCACCCGGGACGGCTGGGATCCTGGTTCGATGAACGTCCAGGTCCTGCCGATCACGTCCACCGACGTGTCCCGGGTCGCTCAATTCCTGAACGCCCATCTGAACTCCCGCCTCGGTGTCGACGTGTGGGCCCGTGCGCTCACTCCGCCGTGGAAGGCGGCCGCCCCGAACCACGGTTTCATGCTTCTGGCGGCGGGTGTGGTCGTCGGTGTCTACCTGGCCTTCTACGCCGAGCGCACGGTCGGCGGGACACGGCAGCGGTTCTGCAATCTGGGCGGCTGGTGTGTGCTTCCGCAATACCGGCTGCTGAGTGTGAAACTGCTGCGAGCCCTGCTGCGACAGGAGGGTTATCACTTCACCGATCTGACGCCGAGCGGCAGCGTCATCGCGATGAACGAGCGGCTCGGGTTCCGTCATCTGGACAGTGAGCTGGTGGCCGTACCCAATCTGCCGTGTCCGCCGTCGCCCGGGCGGCTGGTCACGTCGGATCCGCGCCGCATCGAGGACCTGCTCGCGGGCGACGACCTGCAGCTCTATCTGGATCACCGGGAGGCGTTGGCCGCCCGGCACGTGGTGCTGGCCGACCGGTCCGGGGTCTGTCATGTGGTGTTCCGGCACGATCGTCCGCGCAATCTGCCCTGGTTCGCGTCGTTGGTGCACGTCAGCGACCAGGCGGTGTTCCGCCGGATGTTCCGGGCGTTCACCGGGCACCTGTTGATCCGGCACCGGCTGCCGGCCACCCTGCTGGAGCCGCGAGTCGCCGGATTCCGTCCACGCGGGGCGATCCGGGTGCCCACCGACCGGCGCCGGATGTTCCGCAGCGACACTCTGGAACCGGGTCGGATCGATCTTCTTTACAGTGAGCTGGTCTGCGTGCCGTTCTGAGGTTCGCCATTGTTGGCTCGGTCACCGTGTCATCGGGATTTCGGCTCCCGGACACATTTCCCGAGTACGACTTCAGGTATGACCGACCCGCGTTACGAGATCGACCGTACGAACCACCGTACGGGTTCCACAGTCCACCTGCACCTCATCGGCGCCTTCGACCGGGACGCCCACCGGGTCCTCCGGGCCGCGATGCGGGACGCGTTCGCCTCCGGTCGCCGCGGTCACGGTGTGATCGTCGACATGGCGCGGGTGGAGACGATCGGCAGCGAATGCATCGAATTGCTGCTGATCGGCTACACCCGCGCCCTGCGTGGCGGTCACGGGTACGACATCGTCCATGCGGCCGGCCACGTGCGGCAGGCCCTGGCCCTGACCGGTCTCTGCGCGGCGGAGACCCTCTACAGCACCGTGACCGTGCCGGTGTCCAGGTCGTAACGAGCACCGACCACCTGCGCGCCACTGTGCGCGACGATCTCACTGCGGGTGACCAGAGCCGAGACCTGGGCCCGGACGTTGGCCCGGACCGCCTTCTCGACGCCGTCCGGGTCGTCGACGAACGGCTCGACGATCGGGGTCAGTGCCTCGACGATGGCCGCGATGTGGCCGGGCACCTCGGCGCCGGTCTTGATGGCGTTGAGGGTGGCCGACACCGCGCCGCAGCGCTCGTGTCCGAGCACCATGATCACCGGCGGGGCGAACTCCTCGACGGCGTACTCGATGCTGCCGAGCAGCAGGTCGTCGACGATGTTGCCGGCCACCCGGTTGTCGAAGAGGTCACCGACGCCCTGGTCGAAGAGGATCTCCGGGGCGACCCGCGAGTCGGCGCAGCCGAGGACGATCGCGAACGGGTGCTGGCCGGCGGCGATCTCCCGGATCCGGGCCGGGGACTGGTGCGGGTGCCGGCCGTGGCCGGTGACGAACCGGCGGTTGCCGGCCAGGAGTTGTTCCAGGGGGGTGCCCGCGGGGTGCGAGGCCTGGGCGGCCGGAGCGAGTGCGATCGATCCGGCGAGAGCGCCGCCGACAGCGAAGAGTGACCGTCGGCGAACAGGTGAGTCCTGCATCTTCTACTCCAAAAGAGAGAGGGACGCGGACCATCATGCTCCGGTTGATCAAGGGCGCCCAGGGAGTATGGCGATCAAGACATCCAGATGCCGCAATGGCGGGCAAATCGGACGCATGACGCATTTCTCGAAGCGTCCGGGGGTTATTCCCCCGGACGCGTGACGCGAGAAAGAGCCGACGTGTCTTATCTTCTTTCAGCGGGTCCTGCGGCCCGTTGCCCGGTCGCACGCGAAACCTTGCGCCGGGCCGTTTTTCGTACCTGCGCGCGATTTCCGCATTGACAATTGTCGCCGATCCGACCGTGGTTTCGAGAGAAACACATTCGAAACAACTCACCGGAAAGCGGGAATCGGCGAGATCGACTTGAATATGCCGCCACCGATCGCGATATGGTCGGCGCGCTCCATTTCTGGTGGCGTAATTCCCTCATTGCTGAAAGGCGACGACCTTGGCTGCCGCCGTCATGATTCTGATTTCCGTCGTGCTGGCCACGTTCGCGGCGGTGACCCTCTGGTGGACGATGCACGCGTGGCGCACCCCGGAGACGCTCGCCGGGACCCGCTTCGCGGAGCCGGACGGTGACCACCGACTGACGTTCTCCCTGCTGCTGCCGGCCCGGCACGAGCAGGCCGTGCTGGAGCACACCATCCAGCGTCTGCTCCGCTCCACCCACCAGGGCTACGAGATCATCGTGATCGTCGGCCACGACGACCCGGACACGGCGGCGGTGGCCCACGCCGCGGCCGAGAAGGCTCCGGGCCGGGTGCTGGTCGTCACCGACCACAACGAGGTGAAGAACAAGCCGCGTGCCCTGAACACCGCGCTGCCGTTCGTCCGCGGCGACGTGGTCGGTGTCTTCGACGCTGAGGACCAGGTGCACCCGGACCTGCTGGAGCACGTCGACCACGCGTTCCGGTCGACCGGCGCGGACGTCGTCCAGGGTGGCGTCCAGCTGATCAACTTCCACTCCAGCTGGTACAGCCTGCACAACTGCCTGGAGTACTTCTTCTGGTTCCGCAGCCGGTTGCACCTGCACGCCGACAAGGGCTTCATCCCGCTCGGCGGCAACACCGTCTTCGTCCGCTCCGACGTGCTGCGCACCGCCAACGGCTGGGACGGCACCTGCCTGGCCGAGGACTGCGACCTCGGCGTGCGGCTGTCCAGCCGGGGCGCCAAGGTCACCGTCGCCTACGAGGCGTCGCTGGTCACCCGCGAGGAGACCCCGGACACCATCGGCAGCCTGCTCAAGCAGCGCACCCGCTGGAACCAGGGCTTCCTCCAGGTGCTGCGCAAGGGAGAGTGGCGGCGGCTGCCGACCTTCGGGCAGCGGCTCCTCGCCCGGTACACCCTGCTCGGCCCGTTCTTCCAGGCGTTCTCCGGCATCGCGATCCCGATCGGCATCGCCGCCGCGATCTTCGCCGACCTCCCGATCGGCATCGCGCTGGCCACCTTCGTGCCGGTGGTGCCGATGGCCGCCAACATCGTCTTCCAGACGGTCGGTCTGCGCGACTTCGGCCAGCAGTACGACCTGCGGATCAAGCCGGTCCACTATGCCCGGCTCATCCTCGGCGCGTTCCCGTACGCCCTGGTCC
The DNA here is from genome assembly GCF_033097365.1 of Actinoplanes sichuanensis. Lineage (NCBI taxonomy): Bacteria > Bacillati > Actinomycetota > Actinomycetes > Micromonosporales > Micromonosporaceae > Actinoplanes > Actinoplanes sichuanensis. The sequence goes on along the minus strand of NZ_AP028461.1, from coordinate 7,260,561 downwards.
TCAGCGTTGCCGCGCTGCGGGCCGTGTGGCGCGAATACACCGGCCGCCGTAACTGGGAGCTGACCGCGCACGTCGGCGCCCACATCAACGCCAACGCCGAGGTCGGTGCCGCATGACCACCACCGGCACCGCCCTCATCCCCAAGGCGCGAGGCCCGCGGGCCGAGACGTCGCCGACGCGCGCCCTGGTTCCGATTCCCCAACCCCCGGGAGGGGTACGGCGACGCGAGCTCACCGGCGGCGAGGGCCTGCTCGCCGGTCTGCTGACCACGCTGGTGATCGTCGTCCTGACGGTCAACATCAGTGGCTTCCCGATGGCCAGTGACGACGAGGGCACCTACCTCGCACAGGCCTGGGCGGTCGCCACCGGCAAGGGCCTGGCCCACTACACCTACTGGTACGACCACCCGCCCCTGGCCTGGATCCAGCTGGCCGCCCTCTCCTGGATCCCCGACCTCTTCGGGGTCACCGGCCCCGCGGTCACCACCGGCCGGGTCGCCATGATCCCGGTCGTCGCGGCCTGCCTGCTGCTGGTCTACCTGATCTGCCGTCGGCTCGGCATGGGTATCCGCGCGTCCGCGATCGGCCTGCTGTTCTTCGGCCTGTCCCCGCTGACCGTCACCATGTACCGCGAGATCTACCTGGACAGCTTCGCCGTCGCCTGGATGCTCGGCGCGCTGGCCCTGGTGCTGTCCCCGCGCCGCAACCTGTGGCACTACACCGCGGCCGGGGCGGCCACCGCGGTCGCCGTGCTGAGCAAGGAGACCATGCTGGTCACCCTGCCCGCGGTGTGCGTGGCCCTGTGGCAGAACGCGGCCCGCAGCTCGACCCGACCGTGGGCGGTCGGCGGTTACCTGAGCGGGCTGGTGCTGGTCGGCGTCTTCTACCCGCTCTACGCGGTGTTGCGCGGCGAGCTGTTCCCCGGCCCGGGGCACGTGTCGTTGATCGGCGCGTGGCAGTTCCAGCTGGCCAACCGGTCCGGCACGGGCAGCGTCTTCACCCCGGGCTCGGGGTCGTACGAGCTGGTCCAGTCGTGGCTCTTCTACGACCCGGTGATCCTGGTCGCCGGGTTGCTGGCCACGGTGCCGGCGCTGTTCGTCCGCCGGCTGCGCCCGGCCGCCCTCGCCGCGCTGATCCTGGTGCTGGTCGCCATCCGTCCCGGCGGCTACCTGCCGGCCATGTACGTGGTCCAGTTGCTGCCGTTCTTCGCCATCGTCACGGCCGGGATGCTCGACGTGGCGGCCCGGGCCGTACCCCGGCACCGCCGTTGGTGGCGGCCCGCGCTGGCGGCCGTGGCGGTACTGCTCGCGGCGATGCTGATCGGTCCGCGCTGGGTGGCCGGCAACCACCGCAACCTGACCGCCGACGACAACGCCGGGTACGCGGCCGCGGCCGCATACCTGCGCACCTCGGTTCCGGACCGGTCGAACACCACAGTGGTCACCGACGACGTGCTGTGGCTCGACTGTGTCGAGGCCGGGTTCCCGGAGGAGCAGGTCATCTGGTTCTACAAGCTCGACCTCGACCCGGCCGTGCAGTCCCGTCTGCCGAACGGCTGGCGCGACGTCGACTACCTGATCTCGACGCCCGCGCTGCGCCAGGACCCGAGCACGCTGCCGCTGGTCACCGCCCTGCTGACGAACTCGACGCTGGAGGCCTCGTTCGGCCCGGCCGACGCCCGCATCGAGATCCGCCGCATCGACAAGGAGAATCCATGACCACCCAGGCACAGGGCCGGGCGGCCGTCGGACTGCCGCACCAGGCCACCGTCACTCCCGGCGAGAAGACGCTGTCGCTGAAGGCGTTCCGCGGTTCCGGGCGCACCCGGGCCGTGCTGCCCGGCGAGATCGGCGTCCGCCCGAATCCGGCCACTCTGCGGCAGAGCGTCATCGTGCCCACCTACAACGAGCGCGACAACGTGCCGACCCTGCTGGCCCGGCTGGCCGCCGCCCTGCCGCACGACGACACCGAGATCGTCTTCGTCGACGACAGCACCGACGGCACCCCCGAGGCCATCCGGGAGGCGGCCCGGGACCACCCGATCGCGATCACCGTGCACCACCGCGACGAGAGCACCGGTGGGCTGGGCGGCGCGGTGGTCGAGGGTATGCGGCTCGCGCGGGGCGAGTGGATCGTCGTGATGGACGCCGACCTGCAGCACCCACCGGAGATCGTGCCCGACCTGATCGCAGCCGGCCTGCGGGACGGCGCCGACCTGGTCGTCGGCAGCCGCTACGCCGGCGGTGGCGACACCGGTGGGCTGGCCGACGGATACCGCAAGCTGGTCTCGCGGGGCTCGACGCTGCTGGTCAAGACGCTGTTCCGGAACAGTCTGCTGGCCGTCAGCGACCCGATGAGCGGGCTGTTCGCGATCCGGGCCAGTTCCCTGGACACGGCCGCGCTCCGGCCGCTCGGCTACAAGATCCTGCTGGAGTTGATCGTCCGCAACCGGCCCGGCCGGATCGTCGAGGTGCCGTACGGCTTCCAGGCCCGGCACGCCGGCGAGTCCAAGTCGACAGCGGCCGAGGGCGTCAGGTTCCTCAAACACGTCGCCGGGCTGCGGTTCGGCCCGGCCCGGCTGCGGATGCTGGCGTTCGCGCTGATCGGGCTCTCCGGGCTGCTGCCCAACCAGGCCGTGCTGTGGGCGCTGCTGCACCTGACCGACGTGCACTACACGGCGGCCGCGGTGGCCGCCAACGTGGTCGCGGTCGGCTGGAACTTCGCGTTGACCGACACCCTGCTCTACCGCAACCACCGACGGCGCGGCCCGGCCAGCCGGTTCGCCCGGTTCTTCCTGATGGGCAACGCCGACCTGCTGTTGCGCATCCCGCTGCTGGCCGTGCTGGTCAGTGGCCTGCACCTGGGCGTGCTGGTCGGCAATCTACTGACCCTCGTCGCGTCCTTCGTCATCCGATTCCTGATCTCCGACAGGCTGATCTACCGAGCGGGAAAGAAGCCATGAACCGATCACGTCCGCTGATGAGCCGCAGCAACCGGCTCCACATAGCCCAGTTGATGGTGCTCACGCTCGTACTCTTCCTGGCGCTTCCGGATCGTCCGGCGTCGGCCGGTGCCAATCTGATCGCCAACCCGGGCCTGGAATCGCTGGCCGCCGACGGGTTCCCGGTCTGTTGGGAGCAGTCCGGCTGGGGCGCCAACGGCCACACGTTCGCGCTGAGCACCGACGCGCACAGCGGCGCCCGGTCGATGTCGGTCACGTTGACCACGGCCGGCCAGGGTGACCGCAAGGCGATGATGCTCGAGGACACCTCGTGCGCGCCGAACGTCACGCCCGGGCACCAGTACGACCTGTCCGCCTGGTACAAGACGACCACCCCGAACACCGTGATGACCGTCTTCCGGCACGACGTCGCGCAGGGCTGGGTGTACTGGACCGACCTGGCCACGCTGCCGGTCACCGACGTGTGGACCAAGCGGACCGTGCGCACCCCGCAGATCCCGGCGAACACCGACCAGATCGTCTGGGGCGTCACCATCTACGGCAACGGCACCCTGAAGACCGACGACTACACCATGGTCGACGCCACCCAGACGGTGCCCGACGAGTCGTGCAGCGCCGGCGACAAATGCGTCAAGGGCGACTGGCAGGTCATGCCGTTCCAGTCGTCGGTGCGGGCCATCCACGCCGTCGTGCTGCGCAACGGCAACGTGCTGCTGATCGCAGGCTCCGGCAACGATCCGGCCGCGTTCGCCGCCAAGACCTTCACCACCGCCATCTACAAACCGGGCACCGGGCAGTTCACCGCGGTGCCGACGCCCGAGGACCTGTTCTGCTCCGGGCACGTGCAGCTCAAGGACGGCCGGGTGCTGGTCATGGGCGGCAACAAGGACTACCCGGCGGCGGACGGGAGCCACGGCTACAAGGGACTGAAGAACTCGTACATCTTCGACCCCGCGACCAGCACCTACACCCGGGTCAACGACATGACCGCGGGCTCCTGGTACCCGTCGGCGACAGTCCTCGGCAACGGTGACGTGATCTCGCTCGGCGGCCTCGGCGAGGACTCCCACGGCATGGTCGCCACCCAGTACTTCAACTCCACCCAGCAGCGCTGGCTCGGGCTCAACGAGGCCAACCAGACCTGGAACTTCTGGGGCCTCTACCCGTCGATGATCCTGATGCAGGACGGTCGCCTCTTCTACACCGGCAGCCACGTCTTCGGCAACGGCACCCCGGGCACCGGCTCGTCGATCTACGACTACGGGACCAGCACCATCACGCCGGTGCCCGGCCTGCGGAAGAAGGACGAGCGCGACCAGTCGATGAGCGTCCTGCTGCCCCCGGCCCAGGACCAGAAGGTGCTGACCATGGGCGGCGGCAACATCGAGACCAACCCGGACGCGCACCGGCTCACCGACATCATCGACCTGAAGCAGGCCTCCCCGGTCTACACCGCCGGGCCGCAGATCCCGCAGGGCACCATGACCGGCGGCGTCCCGCAGACCGGCGACCAGGGCAAGATGTACGTGTCGGCGGTACTGCTCCCGGACGGCAAGGTCTTCGAGACCGGCGGCGCGCTGCACAACCGGGCCGACCCCGTCTACGAGGCGTCGATGTACGACCCGGCCACCAACACGTTCACCGCCGGGATGGCCACCGACCCGGTGCCGCGCGGCTACCACTCGTCGGCCTTCCTGCTGCCCGACGGCCGGGTCATGGCGGTCGGCGACAACCCGGGTAACGGCACGTTCGACAAACGGGTGTCGGTCTACTCGCCGCCGTACCTGTTCAAGGGCGCCCGACCGCAGATCACCGGGCTGTCCACGCCGAACTGGGCGTACGGCAGCTCGAACACGATCACCGTGGACTCGCCGATCCTGAAGGCCGAGCTGATCCGCCCGGCCGCGGTGACCCACTCCAGCGACCCGAACCAGCGGTTCGTCGACCTGCCGATGACCGTGAACGGCAACTCGATCAGCCTCAACCTGACCAGCAATCCCAACCTGGCGCCGCCCGGCTGGTACATGCTGTTCGTGGTGGGCACCAACGGCGTCCCGTCGGTCGCGAAGTGGGTGAAGGTCGGATGACCAGGACACGTATCGCCGCGCTGACCCTGGCCGCGGTCGCCCTGGTGGGCGGCACGACCTGGGCGGTCACCACGGAGACCGAGCCCGCCGAGTTCGGCGCCGCCACCGAGGTCGCCGCGCAGCAGACGCTGCCCGTGGTTCCTTCGCTGAGCCCGGCACCGGTGGCGGAGAAGAAGGCCCCGGCGAAACCGGCCGCGGCCACGACCGCGCCGGCCAAACCGGGTAGGCACGCCACGCCGGCGCCGTTCGTGCAGACCTTCGCCGCCCAACCGGGCGCCACCAGGCAGAAGGCGAAACGCAAACCGACGGCGCCGGTCAAGGTGGCCCCGACGGTCGACGGATGCGACCGCAATTACGGTACGGTCGCGCACTGCATCCCGATCCGGTTCCCGGCGGGCGTCACCGACAAGTGCGTCTGGTTGCGTGATCACGGGTACCGGAACGTCAAGGTCGCGGCCAAGGACCGGCAGGGGCTCGACCCCGACCGCAACGGCATCATCTGCGACAAGTGAGAGCCGGGTGCGGGGCACGCCCATCGTGCCCCGCACCCTTCACCGCCCGGCGCTTTCCGGTTTTACTGCCGGCGTCGTCCGGCTTCACCGCCCGGCGTTTTCCGGTTCACTGCCCGGCGCCCTCCGGTGGGCCCGTCCCGGCGAGATCGGTGCCGTCCAGGCGGACGAGCCTGTCGAAACTCGCGACGGCCGCCGGCTCCGGCCCGGTCCAGCGGACCCCGTGGAACCGGCTCCACAACACCAGCCCGTCACCTGACCGCAGCAGCCAGACGCCCACCCCGATCAGGACCGCTCCCGGCCGCCCGTCCGCAGGCGGGGGCACCTGTGCGGTCGGGGCCTCGCGATCGTCCAGGTCGCGGTAGCCGAGGCCGGGTGTCCAGGTGATCCGGTCGGCGAGCAGGGTCTCGCCCGCGCCGAGCGGAATCGTGCGATTGGTCCCGTGGTAGGTGTCCACGATCTCGACTCCGTCCTTGACCGGGATGGCCAGCTCGTCGTCGCGGATCGGCTCGGTGAGGTCGCAGGTCGTCGGGATCTCCCGCGTCCAGATGACCTTGCCGAGATCGGTGCCGCGCAGGACCGCGGAACAGCCCGGCCGCGTCGGCGGGGAGAAGAGGATCAACCGGTACAGCGCCGGGATCAGGCGCGTCACCCCGGGTGGCCGCGCCATGCTCCAAGCGACCCGGCCGAACTCGTGGCCGATGGCGCTGATCGTGCGCTCGCCGAGCAGGAACACACACGCGCACTGGTACGGCCCGGAGAGCACCGGCTCCACCCGCTCACCGGTCTCGTGTGACCACTGCCGCTCACCCCGGTGGAGGTCCCACCCGGACAGCTCACAGCCCGAGGTCCGGCACTCGGCGAGCAACAGCCCGTCCCGGTCGGCCACCACCGTGCCCGTCGACTCGCGCTGCCAGAGCACCGCCCCGTCGTCGAGGCCCACCACCCGGAACCCGCCCGGCCCGCGGACCAGCACCGCGCGGGCCGCCACCGACGTCGACTCCCGGGTGACCCGATAGCCCTCCGGCAGGTCGATCGACCAGCGCAGTGCGCCGGTCGACGCATCCACCGAGATGAGCCGCCGGCCCTGCCCGATCAGGCCGAACCTCGGGTCGGTGAAGTCGGTGAGATCCCAGCCGGTCACCGGCGACGGGATCCGCCACCGGTCCACCAGCTCGACGTCGTCGCCCAGCCCGGGCAGGTCCGGGTGGATGCAGCCGGTGAGCAGCAGCAGAGCGGCCAGGAGCAGCGATCTGAGCGGGCGGCGTGACATGGATTCAGCATGGACGATGGGTGCGACAAATCCGTCGCGCGGCGGGTCGCGCTGTGTGATCGTGAGCGGATGCCACAACCTGTCCTGCGCACCGAGCGGATGCTCCTGGTGCCGCTCTCCGACGAGCACCTGGAGCTGGAGGTCGAGCTGGACGCCGACCCCGAGGTGCTGCGCTATCTCGACGGTCGGGCCCGCACCCGCGACGAGGTCACCGAGTTCCATGTGACGCGGATGGAGCGGGGTCGCCGGGTCGACGGGCTCGGGTACTGGGTGGCGTTCGGGCCGGGTGACGAGTTCATCGGCGTGATGATGCTGCCGCCGGGCGCGGACGAGTCGGCGGCCGAGCTCGGTTACCGCCTGGCCCGGCGGCACTGGCGGCGGGGCTACGCCGCCGAGGCGTCCCGGGAGCTGCTGCGGCACGCGTTCGAGACGGCCGGGCAGAGCCGGGTCTTCGCGCAGACCATGACGGTCAACGCCGGCTCCCGGGCGGTGATGGCCAAGGTCGGGCTGCGCTACCAGCGGACCTTCTTCCCGGACTATCCGCCCATTCCGGGGTCCGAGGAGGGTGAGGTGGAATACGCGATCACCCGTGACGAATGGCTCGCTCTCACCCGTACGCCCGAGGTCGGCGGGGTCTGATCTTCTGGGACACTACTTTCCCGTGTGAACGGGTGAGTTCGGGTACGGGGTGACGATGGCAGCGGTCCAGGTGTATTTCGATCTGCCGCGTGACGGTGCCGACTGGCCACCGGTCGAGGTGGAGAGTCTCTGGGCCGACACGGTCGGCGACGGTGTCGTGCGGCTGACCAATGTGCCCTGGTTCGTGCGCGGGGTGGCCAGCGGTGATCTGGTCCGGGTCGAGGCCGACGCGGACGGCGTGCTCTGGGCCGCCGAGCATCTGGAATGGTCCGGCAACTGCACGATCCGGGTCGTCCCGTTCCGCAGCGGGCCGCTGCACGGCTCCCGCCGGCGGGTGCTCGACGCGTTCGAGCCGTTCGGCGTGACCGGTGAGGACATTCAGCAGTACGGCCTGGTCGCGCTGGAGGTGCCGCCGGGTGCTGACCTGGCCGGTGTCCAGCGGGTGCTCCGGGCCGGCGCACGCGACGGCTGGTGGGACTACGAGGAGGGCTGCGTCAGCGAGGAGTGGACCGCCGCCGCGTCAGCAAAACCGGTTCAGTGATCCGGTGTAGGGAGCGGGCTTCGCGGGCATCCATGTACGCATGTCGATTGATCGTGAGGACCCGGTGAACTGCCCCGCCCGTGTCACCCTCGACGCGGCACAACTGGCCTTCTTCGACTCGCTCCCGGCCGAGGCGCCCAGCGTGCAGGCCGAGCTGGGCTGCGAGCTCGAGTTGGGTCACGAGGGCTCACACGCCGCTCTCGGCCAGCAGGTCGACGCGACGATGTGGTGGATCCAGTGGACGCTCAGCGCGTCCGAGGTCAACCCGTACACCTGGTGCCCGGGCCGTGGGGGCGCGCCCGTGGTGAACCGCGACGAGCTGGACTGCTCGCTCTTCCTCGGGCACCCCGGTGAGCACTCGCCGGCCCGGCGCTCCGAGCAGGCCAGTCACGCCTCCTGAAGCGATTCAGTTGGAGTTGGCCGTCCGGGGCCACCGTGGCCCCGGACGGCCCGCGGATCAGCGGTCGGCGAAGAACTCGGCGAACGGCTCGACGACCTTCGGGGTGGCCCGGGCCAGGCCGTCGTGGGTGCTGCTCGGGATCTCCAGGGCGCGGGCGTTCGGAATCGCCGCGGCGAGCGCCCCGTGGATCTTCGGATAGTAGGGCGGCCCGCTCGCGCCGCAGACCAGCAGCGTCTCGGCGGTGATGCCGGCCCAGCGTGAGGCCGGTCCGATGAGGTCTCTGATCGCCGCCGACTCGTCCAGTGTCATGGCCACCAGGTCGCCCATCGTCCGGCCGATCGGTGTCCGCAGGAACATCTTGGTGATCGCCACCTGCACGCGGATCGGCAGCTTGCCCGCCGCCGACTGGGTGTTGAGGCCGGCCCCGGTCAGCGCCAGGGCACGGGCCGTGTCGCCGGCCCGCGCCGCCGCCTGTGCGGCCGGCAGCCAGTCGGTCGGGAACAGGCCGTCGACCGGGAGCGGCACGTCGTAGACCGCGAGCCGCCGCATCGGCACCTGCTGTCGGGCCGCCTCGATCGCGACGACCGCGCCGCCGCTGTGGCCGAGCACGTTGACCGCGCCGGTGTGCGCGAGCACCTGAGCCAGGTCGTCGACATCCTCCTGGATCGAGTAGGGGACGCTGCGCGGCGGCGCGTCGGCCCGGCCCCGGCGGTTGTAGAGGTGGACGGTGAACCGGTCGGCGAGCCGGGCGGCCAGCCGCCGGTAGATGTCGATGGTCACGCCGCCGCCGTGCACCACCAGGAGGTCCGGCCCGCTGCCGGTGGTGTGCAGGGGGATCTTCGCCCCGTCTCTCATCTCGATCATCTCGGCCCCTTTCATCGCCGGTAAACCGCGAACGCTGTTCGCAGTTTACAGTAGTGCACGTGAGCGACGCACCTCCGATCTGGTTCAGGCCCGAGCGCGGCAGCCGCGGACCGCAGCCGGGGCACAGCCGGGACGAGATCGTGGCGGCCGCCGTCGCGCTGGCCGACGCCGACGGGCTGGCCGCGGTCTCGATGCGGGCGGTCGCCGGGGCCCTCGGCACCGGCGCGGGCAGCCTCTACCGCTACCTGTCGTCGCGTGACGATCTGCTCGACCTGATGACCGACCGGGTGATCGGCGAGCTGCGGCCGTTCCCGGCGATCGGGCCCGACCCGATGACCGCGCTACTGGGGCTGGCCGGGCGGCAGCTCGACCTCTACCGGCAACACCCCTGGCTGATCGACCTGCTCACCCGGCCCAGCGGTCTGGGGCCCGAGGGGCTGGCGTGGTTCGACCACTGCCTGCACGTCCTCGAGCCGGTGCGCTGCGGCAGCGCCGCCAAGTTCGAGGCGCTCGCGATGATGACCGGGGTGGTGACGCTCTTCGTGCGCCAGGAGCGGGCCGCACCGCCCCCGGCCTTCACCGGGTTCGACCTCACGGCGTACCCCCATCTGATCGCCGCCTTCGGCGACCCGGGCGCGCCCCGCGAGGATCTCTTCGAACGGACCCTGCGCGGTCTTCTCGGCGCCCTGCTCAGTTAGCGCGTTTCGATCGCCGCCACCGGTGGAGCGGAAACGCCCCGCCCGGTCGGCGTGCTCAGCCGGCGCGTCTCCACTCGCCGCAACCGGCCGAGAGGAACAGGGTGTCGCCGGTGCGGACGGTGACCGTGGCCTTGGCGCCCGGCGCGACGAACCTGCTCTCCACGACCTTGCCCGAGCCGGACTGCCGCTCCCAGTAACAGCCGTCCTCGTCGACCGCGGTGTAGGTGCCGGCCTTGACCAGTCGGCCGACCCGATGCGGGCCGTCACCGACCGCACCGCCGGCCGTGGCCGGTCGGTCCTCCCGCTGGATGAGCTGGCGCCACTTGGCCGACAGTGGTTGATCCGGGCAGAGGACGAGAGCGCCGGTCAGTTCGCTGACCTGGGCGGTGGTCATCTGGTAGCCCGGTTTGAGGAAGTCCTCGGCCGGGTTCACGTCGGCGCAGATCGCGAACAGGCTGGCGATGTCGTCGTCGGCGTACTCGCTGGCCCGCAGGGCGGTCTGCTCCCGGTCGCTGACCGGGTTGACGATCTCCAGCTGGCTGCCGCCGACCTCGATGACGTCACAGAAGTAGCCCTCGGCGTTCCAGGCGGGGCTGAAGTCGTGCCGGCCGTTGCGGTCCGGCTTGATGGTGAAGTTCTCCCGGGGGCCGACGTTGCTGGCCAGGAAGCAGCTGACGCCGACCGTGTTGCCGGTTTCGTCGTCGGCGGCGGTGGTGATCCCGCGGGCCGGGGTGGGGACCGCCGGCGGGGCCGCCGGGGTGGTGGTGGCCGGCTCGGGGAGGGCGGCGACCGGCTCCGGCTCGTCGCCGTTGGTCAGCAGGAAGAAGACGGTGCCGCCGACGGCCAGCAGGGCGGCGGTCAGGGCGACCGGGAAGAGCCAGGCGGCCCGCTTCGGAGCCGGGGGAGGGGGCGTAGGGGTGTAGTAGGGCTGATGGTGTGACGACAAGGCACGTCTCCCCGGGGGGCTTGGGGTATCGATCGACGCATCAGCATGTATGCCGCTGTCCTTCCGGGGCCAGTACGGCGGGATGATCGTCGGCGGAAATGATCCGTTCGGCCGACCTGCACGCAGAGTTCACCAAGGGTGACTCGGTGCAGATGATCGGAAAAGGAAACCTAGGATGATCGGCATGAGTGATCCAGCGGACGGTCCGGTCACGGCGGCGCGGGTGGAGTGGACCGGCGCGCGATACCGGATCCATCTGGTGCGCGGCAGCGGCGGCGGGATCAGCGTGGTCGACGGCGGCGCGCGGCCGGCCGAGGCGATGGCGGCGCTGACCGCGCGCGGGGTGCCGGCCGAGGAGGCGGAACACTGCGTCCGCGAGGTCGAGCCCGGTTTCCGTTCACGTGGGCCGGCCTCGTAGGAGACCGGCCCGTTCGCGATGCGGACTCAGGAGTCGAAGGAGAACCCGAAGGCGTTCGCCGCCTTCAGGATGAAGCCGTCCCGGCCGCCGTTGCGGTCCGAGCGGGCGATCGCGTTGCGGATCACCTGCACGGCGGGGTAGAGCACCGGCTCCGGCGGGATCGGCAGCGGCTTCCGCTTGGCCATCTTCACCCGGGTACGGACGGTGTCCTTGCCGTCCAGCAGGTCCAGCATCACGGTCGCCCCGTAGCGGGTCGCGGCCACTCCCAGCCCGGTGAACCCGCTGCTGTAGGCGACCTTGCCACCCATCGCCCGGCCCTGGAACGCGGCCAGCTGGGTGCACATGTCGATCATGCCGCCCCAGGCGTGGCTGAACTTCACGTCACCGAGCTGCGGGAACGTCCGCATGAAGTGATCGGCGAGCCGGGTGAACGTCTCCGGGTTCTGGTCGTGCTCGGGCCGGATCGCGCCGCCCTTGTGGTAGACCGCGTCGTAGCCGCCCCACAGGATCCGGTTGTCCGAGGTCATCCGGTAGTAGTGGAACTGCCGCGAGGTGTCCGAGATGCCGAACCGCCTGGTCCAGCCGATCTCCGCCACCTGCGCGTCGGTCAGCGGCTCGGTCATCAGGACGTAGTCGTAGATCGGCACGGTCAGCAGACGGTTCCGTTTGAGCAGCGACGGGAAGCCGTTCGTGGCCAGCGCGACCTTCCGCGCCCGGACGCTGCCGGCCCAGGTCGCGGCCCGTACCGTCGCGCCCTGGTCCTTGATGTCGGTGACCGGGGTGTTCTCGAAGATCCGCACGCCCAGGCGCAGGCAGGCCGCCTTGAGGCCCCAGGCCAGCTTGGCCGGGTGCACCAGTGCGGCGCCCTCGTGCTGCATCAGGCCGGCCCGGTAGAGCGGCGACTTGACCAGCGCACCCAGCTCGGCACCCTCGTAGAAGGTGGTGCCGTCGGTGATCGCCTCGCGCAGCTCGTCGACCTGGTGCGGCTCGGTGGCGACGGCGAGCACGCCCTCCTTCTGGAACTCGGCGTCGATGCCGTGCCTGGTCAGCGTGGCTTCGAACCCGGCGAAGTTCTCCGCGGCCAGCGCGTCCAGGATCGGCAGTTCGTCGGCGAAGTGTCGGCGCCCGTTCTCGGTGCCGTGGGTGAGGCTGGCCTCGACGAAGCCCCCGTTGCGTCCGCTGGCGGCCCAGGCGATCTCGTTGCCCTCGACCAGCACCACGTCCAGTGACGGGTCGGCCTCCTTGGCGATCAGCGCCGTCCAGAGCCCGCAGTAACCGCCGCCGACGACCAGCAGGTCGGCGTCGGTGGAGCCGTTCAGCGCGGGCTGGGGGGCCGGCCGACCCGGGTCCTCCAGCCAGAACGGGGTGCGAGCGGCGCCGGCCAGGGCCTTGCGGATGCGCTGCTCGTCGGTGCGGATTGCCAGATCGTAAGCGGGGGGTGTGGCCGCCATGGTGAGTCCCTTCAACTCTCTCGAGATCTCCCGGGTGTCGGCCGGTGGAGATCTCGTGAACAGATGAAACCGCCCCCCGCACGCTTATGTCAATGCGTTGACATAAGAGACGTCTAAGGTGGGTGAGTGCCTGGAGTGGAACGTGTGCGCAGCGTGGGGGCCCGGCGACGGAAGACCCGCACCGGGGTCGTGCTGACCGCCGACATGATCGTCGACACAGCTCTGCGGCTGATCGACGCGCCCGGCGGCGACAAACTGAGCGTCCGGCGGCTCGGTGCCGAGCTGGGCGCCGACCCGACCGCGGTGTACCGCTACTTCCGCGACATGGACGCGTTGCTGCTGGCCCTGGCCGACCGGCTGATCGGCGACGCGTTCGCCGAGTTCGTCCCGCGCGAGCACTGGGCCGACTCCCTGCGCGACCTGGCCGCCTCGCTACGCCGGTCGATGCGACTGCACCCGCGCCTGGCCCACCTGAGGGCCATCCGGGTCACCGCCGGACCGCACGAGATGCGGGTCGTCGACACCGGCATCGGCATCATGCTGAGCGCCGGCTTCGCCCCGGCCGACGCGGTGCGCCACTACCGCGACTTCGTCGACACCGTGCTCGCGGTGGCCGCGGTCGACGCGGCCGAGCTCACCGAGGAGCAGGAGGCGGCCGAGCAGGAGGCGTGGTCCCGGGTCTACACCTCGCTGCCGGCCGACGGTTACCCCAACGTGCACCTGGTCCGCGAGCACCTGCCGTCGATGTACAACTCGGCTTTCCCCGGGACCATCGACAAGCTGATCGACGCGCTGGTTCAGGCGGCTCCCACGCCGGCGTAGGTTTTGGTTCAGGCTGCGCCGGACGCCGGCGTTGGTTTTGGTTCAGGCCGCGCCGACGCCGGCGTAGGCGCCGTAGCGTTCCGGGTGCTCGACAGGCTCGGTGGGCCGCCATAGCGGGATGTGCACGAGACCGGGATCGATCAGCGGGAACCCCGCAAACCAGGACGCGATCTCGGCGTGCGACCGCAGCACGATCCCGGTACCGGTCCGCGACGACAGCCTCTGCGCCGCCACCACCTCGGGTGGCTGGCCGTCTGCGGTGGCGTGTGAGATCAGCAGATACGAACCGGGCGCGGTGACCCCTCGCAACGCGGCCACCAGACCGGCCGGATCATCCTCGTCCGGAACGAAATGCAGAACACCCGCGAGGAGTACGGCCACCGGCTGCCCGAAATCGATCAGCTGCGCGGCCTCCGCCAGGATGGTGCCGGTGTCCCGCGCGTCGGCCAGCACCACACCGGTCCGCTCCACCCCGGCCAGGATCGCCCGGCTGTGCCCGACCGCCACCGGATCCACGTCGACGTAGACCACCGATGACCCGGATGCCTCCGCCTGCGCGATCTCGTGCACGTTCCCGGACGTCGGGATGCCGGAACCGACGTCCAGGAACTGGCGGATCCCGGCCCCGGCCAGGAACCGGACCGCACGCTGCAGGAACTCCCGGTTGGCCCGCATCGTCGCGCCGATGTCCGGGGTCATCGCCTCGATGTGGCCGGCCAACTCCCGATCCACCGGCAGATGGTGCGTGCCACCGAGGAAGTAGTCGTACACCCGGGCGGCGCTCGGCCGGCTCGTGTCGATGCCCGCCGGCACCCAATCGATTCCAGTCATGCATCGAGGTCTATCGCTTGTGGACGGCCGCGGCAACCGCATCGGCGAGCCGCCCGGCCGCCCGCATCAGATCGGCCGCGGGCAGGTGCGAGAAACTCAGCCGGATCCGATCCCGGCCACCCGACCCGTCGGCCCAGAACCTGGTGCCCGGCACGAACGAGACACCGTGCTCCTCGGCGATCGGCAGCAGGCCGTCGGCCTCCACCCCGACCGGCAACGGCACCCACAGAAACCACCCGCCAGCCGGCGACTCGACCCCGGCGATTCGCTCCCGCAAGGCGTCGACCAGGGCATTTCGCTGGGTACGGTACTCGCCCCGGAGAGCCACGAGATGCCGGCCGAAGGCACCGTCGGCGAGGAAACCGGCCATGGTCACGGCGGTCGCGTGGTTGACCCCGCCACCACTGTGCACATACCCCAGCCGGACCAACCGCGTGATGATCTCCGGCTCGGCGTTGATCCAACCCAGCCGCAATCCCGGCGCGACGGTCTTGGCAAATGATCCCAATCGGACGACCGGCCCACCGCCGGCCACTTCCCACAGTGCCTGCGGCGCCACCCCGTCGTAGACCAGCTCCCGATAGGTGTCGTCCTCGACGAGGAGGATCCCCTCCTGCCGGGCCACCTCGATCAGCTCCCGGCGGCGATCCGGGGGAAGGCTCCGCCCGGTCGGATTCCCGAACGTCGGCACCAGGTAGAGGAACCGCGGCCGGCACGCCCGGATCAGTGCCCGCAGCGCGTCCGGAGCCAGCCCCTCGGGAGCGTGGACCGGGCGCAGGCCGCGGTCGGTGAGGATCGGAAAGGCCAGGTGGTACGTGGGGGAGTCGACCAGCACCACGTCGCCCGGAGCGGCCAGCACCTGGGTGAGCAGCGCCAGTCCGTGCGACGTCCCACCGGTGACGAAGGTCCGCCCGACCCCGCCGAGCGCCTCCAGCAGCGCGGGGGGCCCGGCGTCGGCACCATAGGTCAGCGCACGCCAGTCCAGCCCGGCGCCGGCGGCCGCCCACTCCCGGACCGGGAGCAGGTCGGGCCGGGGATGGCCCCAGGAGAGGTCGAGGATGCCGGGACGCTCCTCGAACTGGATCACTGGTAGCCGAACATCTTCGCCGCCAGGTCGACCATGATCTCGGTGGCGCCGGCTCCGATGCCCAGGATCCGGGTGTCCCGGTAGTTGCGCTCGACCTCCGACTCGCGCATGTAGCCCGTACCGCCGTGCAGTTGGACCGCCTCGTCGACGACGTGTTTGCAGGTCTCCACCGCGGCGTTCTTGGCCAGGCAGACCTCACCGATCATCGCCTCGCCGGCCGCGTGCCGCTCGGCCACCCAGCGGGTGTACTGACGGGAGTGGTCGATCCGCATCTTCATGTCGATCAGCTTGTGCCGGACCACCTGGCGGCTGATCAGCGGACGGCCGAACGTCTCCCGGTCGCGCACATACTCCAGGGTGAGATCCAGCGAGCGCTGCGCCACCGAGTAGGCGTGCACCGCCGCGATGATCCGCTCGGCCACGAACGCCTGGCCGATCAGCGCGAACCCGAAGTTCTCCGGCCCGACCAGGTTGGCGACGGGCACCCGGCAGTCGGCGAACGACAGTTCCGCGGTGTCCGAACAGAGCCAGCCCATCTTGTCGAGCTTGCGGGACACCGTGAAGCCGGGTGTGCCCTTCTCGATCACCAGCATGCTGATGCCGGACGCGCCGGAACCGCCGGTACGCACCGCGGCGGTCACGAAGTCGGCCCGGACCCCCGAGGTGATGAACATCTTGGCGCCGTTCACCACGTACACGTCGCCGTCGCGGACCGCGGTGGTGCGTAGCGAGCCCACATCCGACCCGGCCTCCGGCTCGGTGATGCCGAGGGCGCCGATCATCTCCCCGGCCAGGGTGGGGCGGACGAACCTGTCGATCAGGCTCTCGTCACCCGAGGCGATGATGTGCGGCAGGGCGATCCCGTGCGTGAAGAGCGCGGCATGCGCCCCCGACGAACCGCCCGCCTCCAGGAACGCCTCGGTCGCGATGACCGTGTCGACGCTGTCGCCACCGTCGCCGCCGTGCTCCTCGGCGAACCCGATCCCGTAGAGACCGGCCTTGGCCAGCTTGGCGTGCACGTCACGGGGGATCTCGCCGGTCCGCTCCCAGTCGGGCAGGTTCGGGTGGATCTCGCGGGACACGAACTGTCTCATCGAGTCGGCGAGGGCGGCACGTTCCGGGGTCAGGCTCATCAGCTCTCCTTTGAGCGGGCACGTTCGACGAGGGTGGACGGGTCACGGCGGCCGAGCAGGATCGCGGCCGCCCGTTTCCAGCGGCGGATGAGCAGCTCACGGCGGCCCAGGTCGCCGCTGACGATGCCGGTCATGGCCAGGCCGGTCAGCACCTCGTAGCTGAACTCGACCACGGTCGGCACCCTCGGGTCGCCTGGTGAGCTCTCGGTGAGCAGCGTACGGGCCCGGTCGTGCAGAACGGCGAAGATCTCCTTCTCCACCGGCAGCAGCGCGGTCCGCACCTCGGCGTCGGTGCGAGCCGCGTTCCACAACTCGAGCGCCGCCCAGAACAGCGGGGACGAGAAGTGCCGCCAGATGATGTCGATCAGCGACTCCAGCCGGTCGGTGTCGGCCGGGATCGCCGCGAGCTCGGCGGTCAGCGCCTCGACGCGCCGGCCGGCGACGTAGTGCACCGCGCCGACCAGCAGATCCGCCTTGGTGGGGAAGTGGTGCAGCAGCGTGCCCCGGGGCACGTCGGCGCGGGCCAGCACCTCGGCGGTGGTGGTCTCCGCGTAGCCGCGCTCGACCAGGCACTGCAACGTGGCCTCCAGGATCTTGCCCCGGGTGGCCCCGCTCCGTTCGGCCTGCGTTCGTTTCACGACATTTACCGTACGGCTTGACGGTTAGTTGCGTCCATACAGGTTGTTCTCAGTGATCGGCAGGCTCTTGCCGTGACCCAGGTCACCCCCTTACCGTCACGTCAGACTGTTAGGGGAGCGTCGATGCCCGCTGTTGTACCACCCCGGCTGCGTGCCGGGCTCGCCGTCGTGCGCGCAGCCGCCGGGAGCCTGCTGAGCCGGACCCGGCCGGAACCGGTCGCGCCGCCGGCGGCGATCGAACCGCCCCGCCGGTTCGCGCACCCGTGCAGCGTCCAGGTGACCACGACGGCCGCGGCGGCACAGGTGTTCGCGGTGCTCGCCGACCCGGCTCGGATGCCGGACTGGGTGCTGCAGCACACCGGATGGATCGACGGAGCACCCGCCTCGTTCGCCGAGGGTGAGCGGTTCCGGCAGCGGATCAAGCTGATGGGGGTGCCCAGCGAGGTCAGGTGGACCGTCGTCGGCCTCGTGCCGGGGCGGGCCGTCTGGTTCGAGGGCACCGCGCCGATGGGCATCTCGGTCGGGTTCTACCTGTCGGTCACGCCCGCGGGTGACGGGTCGGTGGTGCGGTTCGACGGCGGGGTCGAGGGCGGGTCGGCGGAAGGCCCGCTGGGAGCGATGGTCGCCCGCAATCTCGCCGACGCCATGCGCAAGTCACTGGACGAACTCGGTGCGGTCGCGGCGGCTGCCGGCGGTACCCCCGCGTCCCGATCCTCGTCGAGCACGTCCGGCGTCGGCACCCGCTCCGCGGCGCGGTCGGCCGCGTCTCGCGACGGCTCCCGTTCCGCGAACCGGTCGGCCGCGTCTCGCGACGGCACCCGTTCCGTGGCGCCGTCGGCCGCGTCAAACACCGGCTCCCTTTCCGCGGCGCCTTCTGTGCCGCCTCCCGGGCCTAAGCCGGCGCCGATCGTTTTCGGTCGAACCGGTGAGGAGATCGATGCCTGGACGCCGGTGATCGTCGGGGTCGGGCAGGTCTCCGACAGATCCACCGAGCCGGCCGGAGGCGACCCGGTCTCCCTGGCCGTGCGGGCGCTGCGACTCGCCGCCGCCGACGGCGGGAATCCGGAGATCCTTCAAAAAGCCGATCTCGTGGGGTACGTGGCCAGCGTCTCGTGGTTGTACCCGGACGGCGCCGCCCTGCTCGCGGGCCAGGTCGGCGCGCACCCGAAGCAGACCGTGCAGACCACCCTCTTCGGCGGCGACGGCTCGCTGCGACTGCTCAACGATGTCGCTGGTGTGATCGCTTCCGGTCACGCGGCTATCGCTCTGCTGGGTGGTGCCGAAGCTGCCTCGACCGCGGCTGCCGCCGACCGGGCCGGCCGCGACCTCGACTGGCCCCGGCAGCCGGACGGCACCCGGCCCGGCCGGATCGTCGGTGGTGACGCACCGGCCAACAACGATCCGGAGACCACGGCCGGTCTGGTCGCGCCGATCTACCTCTACGCGCTGATCGAGTCGGCGGTCCGGGCCCGGCTCGGGCTCAGCCCGGCCGAGCATCGGGAACGGATCACCCGGCTCTGGGCCGGTTACTCGGAGATCGCCGCCGGTAACCCGCACGCCTGGCAACCGACCGTGCACACCGCCGTCGAACTGGCCGAGCCGACCGCCGCCAACCGGATGATCTCGGCACCCTATCCCAAGCTGCTCACCGCGAACGTGCAGGTCAATCAAGGTACCGGCATCATCGTGTGCAGCGCGGCGGCCGCGCAGGAGGCCGGGATCGACCAGGACCGGTGGGTGTTCCTGCACGCCGGGGCGCACGCCACCGACGAGTGGTTCGTCACCGAGCGTGCCGATCTAGCCGCCTCGCCCGCGATCAAGGCGGTCGGCGACGCCGTTCTCGGGCATGCCGGGATCGGCATCGACGACGTCGAACACATCGATCTGTACGCCTGTTTCCCGTCCGCGGTGCAGATCGCCGCGCTCGAACTCGGGCTCCCGATCGACGACCCGACCCGACCGCTGACCGTGACCGGCGGGCTGACCTTCGCCGGTGGGCCGGGCAACAACTACTCCAGTCACGCGATCGCCAACCTGGTGCCGCGGCTGCGATCAGATCCGGACGGCTTCGGCCTGGCGACCGCCCTCGGCTGGTATCTCACCAAGCACGCGGCGACCGTCCTGTCGGCCCGGCCGCCCCGCGCGGCATACCGCGACATCGACGCCGACCACCGGTTGCGGCGGCCACCGGCGCGCCGGGCGCTCGGTTCGTGGACCGGCCCGGCGGTCCTGGAGGCCTACACCGTCCCCTACCGTCGAGACGGCGTCCCCGAGGCGACGATCATCACCGCGATCACCCCCGACGGCGACCGGGTGGTCCTGCGTCTGCCGGGCGACACGTTCCTGCGCACCGATCCCGACCCGGCCGCCCGTGACGTCGCCGACCGCCTCGGCTCCGGCGACATCGCGAACCTGGTGGGTTCCTGGGTCGACATCGCGGGCACGACCCTCATCGCCGCCGGGGACATCGCCGACGTCGCGCTGCCGGCTCCGCCCGAGCCGCCGCTGGTCGTGGAATGGCACGGCCCGGTCACCGTCCTCCGGCTCAACCGGCCCCGGGTCCGCAACGCGATCGACCTGACCACCGCCCGTGCGCTGGAGAAGGCGATCGACGACTTCGAGGCCGACCCGGATGCCCGGGTGGCGATCCTGACCGGCTCGGACACCGTGTTCAGCGCCGGCATGGACCTGAAGGCCGCCGCCCGCGGGGAGTACCCGGTGACCGAGACCCGTGGCCTGCTCGGCATCACCGCCCGGCCGCCCACCAAACCGCTGATCGCCGCGGTCGAGGGCGCCGCCCTGGCCGGCGGATGCGAACTGGCCCTGGCCGCCGACCTGATCGTCGCCGCCGAGGACGCCGCGTTCGGCATCCCCGAGGTGAAACGCGGCCTCGTCGCCGCGGCCGGCGGGGTGCTCCGGCTCGCACAGAGTCTGCCCCGCGGCACCGCCCTGGAACTGGCCCTCACCGGTGAGCCGATGCCCGCGCGTCGGCTTCACGAACTCGGGCTGATCAACCGCGTCACGTCACCGGGCGCAGCGTTCGGCACCGCGCTGCAACTGGCCCAGGACATCGCCGCGAACGCGCCCCTCGCTGTACTGCTCTCGAAACGCATCGTCGACGAACACCGCGACTGGGGCGCCGCGGAGGCCTTCGACCGTCTCTCCGACATCGCCGGCGAGGTGATCGGCTCGGCGGACGCCCAGGAGGGCATCCGCGCGTACGCCGAGAACCGGACCCCCATATGGAAGGGCTGATCGTGAGCGCTCTCGAACATCTGCAGGCGGTTCTGCGGATGCATCAGATAGGCATCGTCAACCTCCTGCGCCCGGACCGGCTGATCAAGGCGGCCGGGAACAATGCGAAACTCGGCCCCCAGGCGGCCCTCACCGAGAAGGCCGCCAACGAGCACCCGAACCTGCCCGCACTCACCGACGAACGCGGCACCTGGACGTACCGCCAGTTCTTCGAGCGTTCGAACGCCCTCGCCCACGCACTGCGCAAAGTGGACCTGCCGCCGAAGTCGGTGATCGGCGTCCTGGCCCGCGACCACCGCGGCCTGGCTCTGGCCATCACCGGCACGGCCCGGGCCGGCCTGCGCCTGGCCATGCTCAACACCGGGCTCGCCGCCTCCCAGTTGGCCGAGGTGATCAAGCGGGAGAACGTCCGGTTCCTGATGTACGACAGCGAGTTCGCCCCCGCCGTCGACCTGCTGCCGGACGACATCCCGCGATACCTGAGCTGGACCGACGACGACTACGAGCGGCCCGCCGCGGTGCTCACCGTCGAGGAGTTGATCGCGGCCGAGCCGACGACCGTACCGCTGCCGATCCCGGAGAAGCCGGGCGGTTTCATCATCCTGACCAGCGGTACCACCGGCCTGCCCAAGGGCGCGCCGCGGACCAAGGTGTCGCCGCTGGCCAGTGCGTTGATCGCGGATCGGGTCGACTTTCCCCGGCAGGGTGCCGCGGTGATCGCGTCGCCGCTGTTCCACAGCACCGGCTTCGGCGCCTGGACGGTCGGCCTGTCGCTGTCGAACCATGCGGTCCTGCTGCGGCGCATCACCGCGGAGGGGATCCTCGCCGCGATCGCCGAGCACCGTGCGCACATGCTGGTGGCCGTACCGACCATGCTGAACCGGATGCTCGCGCTGGGCCCGGAGGTCATCGCCAAGTACGACACGTCGTCGCTGAAGACCGTCTTCCTGGCCGGGTCGGCGCTCGCGCCCGAACTGAGCACCCGCTTCCAGGACGTGTTCGGTGACGTGCTGTACAACGTGTACGGCTCGACCGAGGTGGCCGTCGCGTCCGTGGCCCAGCCGCACGAGCTGCGCAAATCCCCGGGTACGGTGGGGAAACCGCCGGTCACCGTGCACGTGGCGCTCTACGACGCCGAGGACAAACCGGTCACCGAGGTGGGGGCGAAGGGGCGGATCTTCGTCCGTACCGGCATCCCGTTCGAGGGCTACACCGACGGCCGCCACAAGCAGGTCATCGACGGGTACATGGCGACCGGTGACCAGGGGCACTTCGACGAGGACGGCCTGCTCTACATCGACGGCCGCGACGACGACATGATCATCTCCGGTGGTGAGAACGTCTACCCCCTGGAGGTGGAGAACCTGCTCGCCGAGCGGGCCGACGTGATGGACGCCGCGGTGATCGGCGTCGACGACGCGGACTTCGGCACCCGACTGCGGGCCTTCATCGTGCCCACCGAGGATTCGGCGCGGGACCCGCAGGAGATCCGCGAGTTCGTCCGGGCCAACCTGGCCCGCTTCAAGGTGCCGCGGGACGTCGTCTTCGTCGACGAGCTGCCCCGCAACCCGACCGGCAAACTGGTGCGCCGGGAGCTTCCGACCGGGCCGCTCGACGAGGCGTGACGCGGGTCGTCGTTGCGACCCGCCTGTTCGGGTCGCAACGACGCACCGATCGCGATTTCGGGAACAAGGCTTCCAAGTACCACTTAACGGACGTGAGTATATTCCCGCGAAAGGGATTTAGGCCCTCATATCTCCTTGTCTGCACGACGCAGATAGCGGTGTGCTGACAGGAAAACGTCGAGTGCCCATTGCTGACGGCTGAATCCCTGCCCACGATAGGTGGCAAGGAGGGTGGTCACCATGGCAGTCAAGCCGGAGATCTGGGTCATCGTCTACTACCGCGGTCCGGGCATCGTCGTCACCAGTCACTACATCGAGACCGGGGAGGCGCGGCACCGCATCCGCGACCTCCGGGCGATCCGCCGGGCCGAAGCCGCCGAGCGGTACGCGCATCTGCTGGCGCTCGGCCTCGGTGTGGTGGAGGTCGGCGCGTCCGCCGGGCTCGCCGTCGCCTACGCCTCGCCGCTCGTCGTCGTGGCCGGCCTGGTCGCCGCGGCGGCCACGGCGACCGCTCTGATCCTCGGCGAGCGACGCGGCTCCCGGTGGGCGACCCTGGAGGCGACGAGCGGCAACCGCCGGGTCGTCCTCTACCGCTCCCGGAGCAGCCGGGAATTCCAGCGGGTCCGCCGCGCCGTGATCCGCGCGGTCGAGGCCGATCGCGACCCGCGCCCGTGACCCTCTCGCCGGGCCGATCGCGATTCGGCCCGGCAAGCCCGTGTGCCGCAGCCCGGCGGATCGGCCGGCCGAGGGTGAGGCTTGCCCGGCAGATCGGCCGCCGCGTGAATGAGGCTCAGGCTCCCGGCAGGGCGGCCCGCCTCTCGCGGATCATGGCCAGCGCGTCGTCGCCGGTCAGGCCGTACTGAAGCAGGTCCTGGAAGATCGTCCGGAAGAGGCCCGTCTGCTCGTCGTCGGTGGTGAGCGAGTCGGAACCGGCCGCCGTCTCCACGAACAGCACATCGCCGTGCTCGCCGGCGAACTGCAACAACTCGAAGGTGCCGCCGACCCCGGAGTGATGCGCGAGGCCGAGCGGGGTCACGCCGATGGTGTAGATGTCACGCTGCTCGGCCAGGGCCAGCAGGTGATCGAGCTGCCGGCGGAGCACATCGGGGCCGCCGAGCGGCCGGTGCAGAACCGACTCGTCGATGACGGCCACGATCCGCGGTGCGCCCGGTTGCCCGAGCCGTTCGCGGAACGCCTTCTGCCGGTCCATCCGCAGTTTCACCTTGGCCAGCACGTCCCGGTCGCCGGGACTGCGGCGCATGGACAGCGCGGTGACGGCCGCCGCATACTCCTCCGTCTGGAGAAGGCCCGGCATGAGCAGCACCTGCCAGATGTTGATCACCGCGGCCTCGTGCTCGAACGCCACGAACCGCTGGAAGTCGCCGGCCAGCCGATAACGGCTGTACCACTGACGGGTCCGGGATGCCTGCGACAGTTTGGCCAGCGTGTCGACGACATCCTTGTCCTCGACGCCGTAGAAGCGCAGCAGCGCCCGCACCTCCAGCGGCTGAACGGTGACGTCCCCGCTCTCGATCCGGTTCAGTTTCGACAGCGACCAGCCGGTCAGCTCGGCGACCGTCGCGGGGGACAGCTCACTGGACTCGCGCAACTCCCGCAACCGCTGCCGGACGAGGTGGCGGGCGATCGTCGGGCCCACCTCCATCGGGGACTCAGCCGACGCGGACACGGCCGGCCCTCCCGAAATCTGCGTGATGCAAGTGGCCGTTCTCCATCTGCCGAACCCTATCGTAGGCGCCCATTTGTGCCCGAATGCGCAGGCCATCCATCAGCCTGGATTTCCGGTACTGTGTGTGTTTGATCGGCTCCACTGAGGTGCTTGATCTACGGGAGGTGTCATGACTGACCCGGATCTGCTCACGTGGCGAAAGAGTCGTAGAAGCGCCAACGGCAACTGTGTCGAGGTCGCGAACCAGGACGGTTCGGTCTTCGTGCGAGACTCCAAGAATCCGTCCGGACCGGTCCTGGCCTTCGACGTCACCGTCTTCCGGGTCTTCCTCGCCCACCTCGGGCGGCAGCGATGACGGCGGCCTCATAGCTCGTCGCTGATCTTCTCCAGGAGCTGCCGGGCGGCGGAGCCGGTCACCGATGTCGCGGCGAGGCCCTCCACCAGATCCCGGTGTGCCTGCACCCGATCCTGATCGGAGACGACGAGCTCGTCGCCGGCGGCGCCCTCGAAGAAGAGCGCGGACTGGTCGTCGGCTGCCTCGTGCACCTCGAACGTGCCGGCCTGGCCACGATGCGCGCCCGCGCTGAACGGCAGGACCGCGAGGCGCACCGTCTCCAGTCGGGAGAGCTCGATCAGGTGGGCGATCTGGTCGCGCATCACCTCGGCTCCGCCGACCCGCCTCCGTAACGCGGCTTCGTCGATCACGACGAGCAGCTGCGGCGGGTTCGGCCCGCGGAGGCGCTCCTGGAAGGCGGTGGCGCGGCGTAGCCGCAGATTCACCCGCTCGGTCAGCTCCGGGTCGCCGGCCGGCAGGCCGGTGATCCCGCTGAGGATGGCGGCGGCATAGGCGGGCCGCTGCAACAGCCCGGGCAGGAAGGCCGGCTGATTCTGGGTGATCTTCACAGCCTGCTGCTCCAGCTCGATGAGCTGGGTGAATGCTCCCGGGCCGCGGGTGTCGTGCGCCTTTGCCGAATCCCCGGCACTCATCATCATCAGTCCCCTCATCTGTCCGGCCCGGAGAGTGTAAGGCCGACAGCTGTCAGCAAGTAGCGGAACGCAGATTACAGGTTATGCCCGATTCCCCGGTCCTCGGGTCCGAGGCGGGCCAGGCGATCGGCGTTGGGGCGATCTCGCTAAAGTTCCGGGTCATGGCCAGATGGACCGTCCCCGGGCTTCTCGTCGCGGGTCAGCTCCTCTTCTGGCCGTTGCTGCCGTGGATCGGCGGCGATCCGGTGGGACCACTGGCCGCCTTCGTGGTCGTCGCCGCGTGTCTGCTCGCCGGGGCCGGGCTCGTCCCGCGCCGGGAGAAACCGATCACCGCGTTGGCCGTGGTGCTGGCCGGCGATGTCATCGCGGTTCTCGGCGCGCCGGTCGACGCGCAGTGGATCGAGGTCGGCGACGCCCTGGTGATCCTCGCGATCACCCCGTTCGTCGCGCTCTTCAGCGTCGCCGTGCACGCCCCGACCCGGCTGCTGCCGGCCGCGTTGGCGGGCACCGTCGCCGAGCAGACCCTCGCGTCGATCGTCCAGGACGGGGAGCCGGGCGTCGACTGGACCCACCAGGCGCAGGCGCTCGCCCTCGGGGTCCTGATCTGCGGCCTGATCGTCCTGTTCGGCCGCCGCCGGCGGCGGTTCCACGCCGAGCGCGCCGAGGCGGCCCGCCGGTTGGACGCCGCACGGCAGGCCGGGCTCGGGGCCGCCGACACCGAGCGCCGCCGCCTCGCGCGCGAGCTGCACGATGTCACCGCACACCACCTCACCTCGATCGTGGTCAACTCGTCGGCCGCCGAGATGCTCGGAGACCAGCGGCCTGAGCTGCGGGCCGAGGCGTTGGACTTCGCGGCCCGCACCGGGCGGGAGACGCTCGACGCGCTGCGCCGGCTGGTCGCGATCCTGCCGGTCACCGCGGGCCGCGACGACACCCCGTCGCTCGGTGACCTGGCCGACGGCTTCCGGGCGCTCGGGCAGCGGATCACCGTCGACCTTCCGGACGGCGATCCGCCACCGGAGCGGGCCGCGGCGATCTACGGCATCGTCCGCGAGGCGCTGACCAACACCCTGCGGTATGCGCCGGGCGGTCACGTGCTCGTCCGATACACCACGGCCGAGCTGCTGATCGAGGACGACGGCGGGGCCGCGCAGGTCACCGGGCTCGGCGGTGGGCGCGGGGTGAGCGGGATGCGGGAGCGGGCCCAGTCGCTCGGCGGGGACTGCACGGCCGGGCCCCGCGAGGGCGGCGGCTGGCGGGTGCACGTCGTGCTGCCGGGCGAGGGCGGGACCGTGCGTACGGCGTACCCCTGGTTGCGGGGTCCGCTCGCGGCCTCGGCCGCTCTGGTCTTTCTGTTGATCCTGGTCCAGGCCGGCATCATGACCCTCGCCGACGAGGACGGCCTGCCCCGGACGGCGGTGGCGCTGATCCTGCTGGCCCAGGTCGTGCACGCCGTCCCGCTGTTGTGGCGGCGGCGGACCGCGTGGTGGGCGTTCGCCGCGGTGGTGCTCACCGGTCTGCTCGGCCCGCTGCTGGTCGTGCCCGGCCCGGTTCCCGCCCAGTACGGTTACCTGCTCCTGCTCGGCTGTGTGGTCGATTTCGCGGCGGTGCACGCGGTGGCGGCCCGCGGCGACCGGCCCGGCCTGAGTTGGCTAACGGTGCCGGCCGGTGCCGGGGCGCTCGCGTTCGTGACGGCCGTGCTGCTGGCCGTCGACGACTCCGACAAGGAGGTCGCGCTGAGCGGGGCGGGCGAGCGGGTGGCGTTCGTGACCGTGATGACGCCGCTGATCGCGGTGCTGTTCGCGATTCCGGTCGGGGCCTGCTGGGGGTTCGGCTTCGCGGGCCGCCGACGCCGGGACCGGCTGCGTGAGCGGGAGGCCGACGGGCTGGCCAACGAGCTGGAACAGGCCGCCTTCCAGGCCCTGCTGGAACGGCACCGGATCGCCAACGGCCTGCACGAGGACGTGCTGCGGCACGCCGCCGAGGTGCCCGGTGCGGCCGAGCGGGGCGACCTGTCCGGGGTGCTGGCCGCGGCTCGCCGGGCCCTCACCGCGATGCGATCGTTGCTGGACGGCCTGGGTGGCCGGGCGGAGACAGCTCCTACACCGGAGGTGACGTCATCACGGTCCGAGTGATGGTCGTGGACGACCAGGTGATGGTCCGGGCCGGCCTGGCCGCCATCGTCGGCTCGCAACCCGGCCTCGAGGTGGTCGGCGAGGCGGGTGACGGTGCGGCCGCGGTCGAGTTGGCGGGCACGCTGCGGCCGGACGTGATCCTGATGGACATCCGGATGCCCGGGGTCGACGGGCTCACCGCGACGGCCCGGCTCACCTCCGGCCCCCATCCGCCGCGGGTGCTCGTGCTCACCACGTTCCACCACGACGCGTACGTCTTCCAGGCACTCCGGGCCGGCGCGTCCGGGTTCCTGCTGAAGGACTCCGAGCCGGCCGAACTGGTGGCCGCCGTCCGTACCGTCGCGGCCGGTGACGCCATGCTCAGCCCGGCGGTGACCCGCAGCCTGATCGACGCCTTCGCATCGGGCGCGGTCTCGGCCGTGCCGGAGGCGGACCCGCGCATCGAGGCGCTCACCCCGCGCGAGCGGGACGTGTTGATCGCCGTCGCGCGGGGCCTGTCCAACGCCGAGATCGGGGTCCAGCTCGGCATCACCACGGGCACGGTGAAGGTGCACGTCAACGCCCTGCTCGGCAAGATCGGGGTGCGGGACCGGGTGCAGGCGACGATCGTGGCCTACGACACCGGGCTGGTCAGCCCCGGTCCCCGCTCTTCTTGAGCAGGGCGTCGATCAGATCGCGCAGCGGCGGCACCAGATCCTCGGCGGTCGCCGACGCCAACGGCTCAAGGCCCGATTTGGTACGCAGAAGCGCGATCCCGGTCGCCGCGGCCAGCACGATCTGGGCGCGGAGCAGCATCGTCTCATCGTCCTCAGGCCACCCGGCGGCGACGGCCAGCCGCTGACCATACGACCGGAGCACGTCGAGGCGGATCCGGTCCACGGCCTCGTCACCCGAGGAGCGCAGCAGCAGCACGAGGTGGTGGGGGAGGCCCTCGGTGCACGGCCCGGCGATCTGCTCGGCGATCACCTCGGGGGTGCGGCTCAGCGGGGTGTCGCCGGTGGTCCGCCGGACCTCGGCGACGCTGCTGGTCAGGCACGCCTCGAAGAGCCCCTCCTTGGATTTGAAGTAGCGCGAGATGAGGGCCACGTTGACGCCCGCGTCGTCGGCGATGTCGCGCACCGTGGTCGCGGCGTAGCCGTCGCGGGTGAACCGCTGCATGGCCGCCTCCAGCAACAACTGCCTGGTTTTCGTGGCGTCCCTGCGGCGCGGTGAAGTCGCGTCCACAGCCCTCCCTTCCGCTTAGTCGTGCCAGCTTATCCGGCGTGTCGATGTGACGTAAACGTCTGTTGACCAGATATGCCGTACGCCGGTACGGTTTTTAAGTCAACATCTGTTTACCAAGTACGGGACCACCCATGACCACGCTCGTGGAGAAGGCGCCGCCACGACGGATGCCCCGGATGCCCTGGGCCGTCGGGGTGATCGTCGCCGCCGTCCTCGGTGCCGAGCTCGTCCTCGGCTGGCGCTCCCTGGCCGACGCCGTCACCCACCTGCGTACACCGCACCTCGGCTGGCTGGCCGCGGCGCTGCTCGCCGAGACCGCCGCCATGCAGGCCTACGCGCGGATGCAGCGCCATCTGCTGCGCTCGGCCGGCGTCCGGGTGTCGATGCTGCGGCACACGGCGCTCGCCTATGCCGCCCACTCGCTCAGCGTCACCCTGCCCGGCGGGCCGGCGTTCTCCACCGCGCTCAACTACCGGCAGATGCGCCGGTTCGGGGCCTCGCCCGCGGTCGCGTCCTGGTGCATCGCGCTCTCCGGGATCCTGTCGGCGGCCGCGCTCGCCGTGATCACCGCGTTCAGCGCCGTCACCACGAACGGCACCCCTGATTGGCACACCTTCGCCGCCCTGGCCGTGGCCGCACTGCTCGCCACCATCGGGGTTCGCCGGCTGGCCCGCCACCCGGAGAACCTGACCACCGTCACCCGGCCGGTCCTGATCCTGGTCAACCGGCTGCGACGGCGGCCCGCCGACCACGGGCAGGACCGTGTCGTCGGCTTTTTCGACCAGTTGCGAGCGGCCCGGCTGACTCCCGGGCACGGGGCCGGCGCGGTCACCTTCGCCCTGCTGAACTGGCTGCTCGACGCGGCCTGCCTGTGGTTCTGCTGCATCGCCGTCGGTGGCGGCACGATCAGCGCCGGGCAGTTGCTGCTCGCGTTCTGTGCGGGGATGGCCGCCGGGACGATCACCATCGTGCCCGGCGGCCTCGGCATCATCGACGGCGCCCTGATCCTCGGCCTGATCGCCGGCGGGATCGGCACCGAGATCGCGATCGCGGTGGTCGTCCTCTACCGACTGATCACACTCGGCTTCATCATCGGCGTCGGCTGGCTCTCCTACCTGGCCATCCGCCCACCGACGGACGGTGCTAAGCGAAGTCGCGATACTTGATCTTGGCGCGGCGGCCGTCCGGGTGGTGCCAGACGATGCCCTCCTGCTTCGGGTGCGCGAGCAGCCACGCGCGGAGTCCGGCCAGGTCCCGAGGGACTTCCAGGCGCTCCGCCTCAGCATGAGCCACGAGCAGGTGTCCCCGTACCCCCTCGGGATTGCCGTTGATCTTCTCCCCGATGAGTTCGTAGGTGCCGGGCTGCCGGGCCTGCGGCGACCCGGCGACCGCCTCGGCGTGGTAGCGGGCATAGCTGGACTGTTCGATCGGTTCCCAGCCGACGGTCTTGCCGGTGTTCTCGTCGGTCATCACCGGCCGGTAGCCGGGCGGCCGGGTGCGCCCCGGTCGGACCTCGCGCCGCGCCCACCAGACGCCGTCCGCGTCGAGCAGCACGCAGGTTCCGTCGTATTTGCGGGTGGCGATCCCCTCGCCGTCGAGGACCCACCGGCAGGCGGGGTCGGCCTCGGGCAGCACGCGCTTACGGTCGTCCGGGTCGCGCTGGAACAGCGTGGGAATCTTCTCCATGAACGTCATCTTCGCAGCGAGACAAAACGGATTTCAGGTTCCGTTCATCTATGATCATCGATAATGTGGCGCATGCGAACCCTCTCCCTCCGCGTCCTGGCGACCACCGTCGCCGCGGCCCTGGTCACCGGTGTGGCCGCCACCCCGGCGCACGCCGCGGCCCTGCCCTCCCGAGCCACCTGGCTGGCCGACGTGCAGGCCGTCACCGACCAGGCCGCCGCCTACCTCGACGGGCGGCTCCCGGCCGCCGGCATCCGCGCGGCCATCGTCCTCGACATCGACAACACCGCACTGCAGAGCAGGTACAAGCCGTACGACGCGACACCCAGTGTGCTCGCGCTCGCCCGGCAGGCCCGCGCGGACGGGGCGGCGGTGTTCTTCGTGACCGCCCGGCCGGAGATCATCGAGGGCGCCACCGAACTCAACCTGAGCATCGTCGGCTATCAGTGGACCGACATTTACACCCGGCCCACCTTCGACTTCTCCGACAACCAGACCCTGAAGACCAAGGCCCGCACCGACATCGAGAAGCGCGGCTACACGATCGTCGCCAACGTCGGCAACAGCGCCACCGACCTGGGCGGCGGCCACGCCGAACGCACCTTCAAGCTGCCCGACTACGACGGCCAACTGGACTAACCCCCGGCTCGGGCCCGGCGGAGGTCCCCCGCCGGGCCCGAGCGCTCCCCGTTATCGTTCGCTGGTGACCGCGATCGAGGGCCAGACACTCCGGCAGCTCGGACCCACCGTCTACCTGCCGTCCGCGGTCTTCTCCACCGGGATCGGCGCGGTCGCCCCGGTCATCGTGCTCACCGCCACCGGCCTCGGCGCGTCCCCGGCGGCCGCCGCGGTCGTCGCCGGACTCCTCGGGCTCGGCCAGATCAGCGGCTCCCTGCCCGCCGGTGTGCTGATCTCCCGGGTCGGCGAGCGACGCACCATGCTCTTCGCGTCCGCCCTCGCCGTACCCGCCCTGCTGGCCTGCATGTTCGCCGCGAACGTGCTGCTCCTCGGCGCGGCCGTCGCCCTCCTCGGCGTGTGCGGTTCGGCGTGGGCGCTGTCCCGGCACGCCTACCTCACCGAGGCGGTCCGCCCCGAACTCCGCGCCCGCGCCATGTCCACCCTCGGCGGCGTGGGCCGGATCGGCACGTTCACCGGCCCGTTCCTCGGCGCCGGCGCCATGCACCTGGCCGGACTCGACGGCGCCTACCTGGTGGCGATCGCCGGAGTCAGCCTGGCCACCGTGGTCCTCGTCGTGCTGCCGCCGGTCCCGCACGACCGGGCGGGGCGGCCCGGCACCGAACGACCCACCCTGTGGACCGTCATCCGCACCCACCGGCGCACCCTGCGAACCCTCGGATTCGGTGTCCTCCTGGTCGGCGCCCTGCGCGCGTCCCGGCAGACGATCCTGCCCCTGTGGGGCGTCTCCCTGGGCCTGTCACCGGCGACGATCGGCCTGATCTACGGCGTCTCCGGCGGCATCGACATGCTGCTGTTCTACCCCGCCGGCAAGCTGATGGACCGCTACGGCCGCCGCGCCGCCGCCGTCCCCGCGATGACCATCCTCGGTCTCGCCCACCTGCTGCTGCCGCTCGCCGGCGGCGCGACCGGGCTGACCGCCGTCGGAGTGCTGATGGGCCTCGGCAACGGCCTCAGCGCAGGCCTCGTCATGACCCTCGGTGCCGACGCGTCACCCTCATCCGGCCGCGCCGAATTCCTCGGCGCCTGGCGCCTCTGCTCCGACATCGGCCAGGGCGGCGGTCCGCTCCTGATCGGCGCGATCACCGCGGCGGCCACTCTCGGCACGGCGGCCATCACCGTGGGTGGTTCCGGTCTCCTGGCCGCCTACCTGCTGAATCGTTGGATAACACCACCGCGGCCGTACGTCTGACACCGCTCCCCACCGCACCACTTCGCCCCGCCGGTCCCCGCGACGCAGGCCCACCGTCCCGGCCGACCAGCGACCGCCGGGCCGAATGCGTCCCTCACCGTTCCCCCACACGCCGCGCCGCCCCCGAGCCTGCCCGCGCCGCCTGCCCGCGCCGTCCGTCTGCCCGCGCCTGCCCGCGCCGTCCGTCTGCCCGCGCCTGCCCGCGCCGCCCGCCTACGTTGCCTGCGCCGCCCGCCCACCTGCGCCGCTCGCCCACCTGCGCCGCTCGCCCACCTGCGCCGCTCGCCCACCTGCGCCGCTCGCCCGCCTGCGCCGCTCGCCCGCCTGCGCCGCTCGCCCGCCTGCGCCGCTCGCCCGCCTGCGCCGCCCGTTCGTGGCGCCCGCCCGCGCCAGCCGGTCGGTGGTACGGATCGGGCCGGCAGTTCGCCGTTCGGGCGTCGCCGCGTTGTGTGCCAAGATGGTGCAAAACGGTGCAAATTCCCTGCCGGCGGCGAGGTCGCGGGACTGGGTCGGAGCCTTGAGGGCGGCCTGCGGTGGCGGTGCGGCCCGCGGTGAGTGGAGGGTGTGGCCTGAGAAGGGTGGCGCGGGTGGGGCAGACTGCCGCGGATGGCTGAGGAACCCGGGTCACACGCGGACCGGATGCGGGCGCGATTTCTGGCGGCGGCCGAGACTCGGGCGCCTGAACCGTGGGGCGATCGTGTCGTGGTGGCTGTCGGCGGGCTGCTCGGAGTGGGGTTCGCGAGTGACCCGGACAATGGGCGTGACCTTCTGCTGGTGGGTTCGGGCAGTGGGCTCGGGCTGCTCGACGCGAGGGGTGTCCGGGTGGCTCGGGAACACGATGACGAGCATGGGTGGCCGGATGGGGAATTGACCTGTCCGGGGATCGGGCCGCTGGCCGGGGTACGGGTTCGGATGGCCGGGCTGCACGGTGGTGGGCTGCACACCGTGACGACGGACGGCTGGGGTCTGGAGGTGGTCGGGCCGGACTGGCCGCACCACCGGGTGCTGCTGTCCGCGCCGTGGCAGAGCCCCTGGGCGGGGGAACACGGGGAGACCTGGTGGCACGTCTACCACTCGAAGCACATGCCGCTGCGGGCGGCCGGATTCTCGCCGAGCGGCCGGACCCTCGCGATCGCGGTGGGCAGCGACGTCACCCTGTGGAGCCGCCCCTGAACCCGTCGCCACAGTCGTGAGTCGGGAGAGCAACCGACCGACCGTCGGGGACGGGCCGGGAAAGGCAGGTCGTCGCCGCGGGAGGGCGTCAGGGTCTGAGTGGCAGGCCGTCGCCGCGGGAGGGCGTCAGGGTCCGAGTGGCAGGCCGTCTCCTCGGGAGCGGGTCAGGGTTCGAGTAGCAGGCCGTCGCCGATCAGCTTGACGTCGGGGATTCGGGTGTCCGGGAGGTAGGGGACGACGGTCAGGGTGCGTTCGCCGTCGATTCGGAGCTGCCGGCCCGGCTCGAGGACGTGCCCCTCGGCCAGCATCCCGGCCAGCTGGTTGAGGATCTGGGCGGCCTCGCCGATCTCGTCCCGAGGCACTCCCATGATCAGGTCCGGGCGACCGAACTTGAGCATGCCCCGAGTGTGCACCGCATGCCCGAAGCCGGGAGACTCGTCGCTCTCGGCGACCACACTGATCTCCCGCAGTACCGTGAACGGGCGGTTCGGGTCCAGTCCGGCGATCGACGAAGCGAGCGACCAGTCGTGGGCGAACACGTCGAGCACCGCGGTGGCTCCGGCCCGGCACGCGGCCGCGGCCACCGCCCAGGCGAGTTGCAGGTGGGTCAGGTCGGCCGGGTCCGGCATGCGCACCTGAACCGAGTAGCAGCAGGTCGCGTCGTCGATCAGCCGCAGATCGGGGAGCTCGCGTGCGGCCAGGTCACGCAACGGCCCGCTGCGGAACCCGTCGACCCACTCCGGGTTCTCCGAGTGCCGGTGCAGGCGTACGTCGAGCGCGTCGACAGGCGCCCCGGCCGGAACCACGCCGGTGAGATCGAGGCCGGTCAGCACCTCGTCGACGGCGAAGACGACCAGGAGCACCGCGGCTTCCCGGCCAGAACCAGAGCCGGAGCCGGAAGAGCCAGAACCAGAGCCGGAGCCGGAAGAGCCAGTGCCGGAGCCGGATAAGCCGGAGCCGGAAGGGCGATGAGCGGGCCGCGGCCAGGGCTCGACACGAAGATCCACCCGCCCATCCTGTCATCTACCCGGCGAGTCCGGTCGCCTCGGCGAACCGGATCACCCCGTCCCGATTCAGGCGGATGGTCCGGTCCCAGTAGACGTCCAGGATCCGGCCGTCGCCGAGGTCGACCCGCATCTCGCCGCCGTCCCGGTTCTTCCGGTAGCGCCCGTTCGACCCACCGACGGTGACCGGCTCGGCGTCCGGGAGCGGCTGGAGCCGGTCCGGCAATCTCGGTAGATAGGCGCAGATGCCGGAGGGCGGGACCACCTCGGCGGCGATCTCCGGCGACGCCAGGCACATGATCCACGGGCTCTGCTGCTGGAGGGTGAGACCGGGCGGCACCTCGGCGAATCCGAACGGAGCCGCCGACGACACCGACCCGGGCCGCAGACCGCGGGCGAACCGCAGGATCTCGTCCTCGGTCGAGTTGCCGTCGACCATCAGCCACCGCCCGTCGGGGAGCTGCCAGACCACACCCACGGCGTTCGGCGCGGTGCGCACGGTCGCCGGTCGCCCGCCGACGTCGGCCGGATGTTCCTCGACGAGGTCGATGGTCCATTTCGGGCTGCGGCCGGCCACCGTCGCGTTGATCATCCGATCGCCGGTCGAGAATTCCGCGGTCACCTGCGGGCCGCTGACGAAGATCCGCGGCGCGCCCGCCGGTGTGGACGGCTCGAACGGGAACACCGGCGCCGCCCAGTCCGGCGGATCCCAGCGGGGTGGCGGCTCGTCGCGCAGCAGCCGGGGCACGAACACGAGCAGGCCGACCACCACCGCGATCGCCCCGCCGGCGGCCAGCAACCGGCGTAGCCGGATCTCACCGGGCGTCAGGTCGCTGTGCTGCTCCTCGTCGGCCGGTTGTACGGCGTCGCCGAGCTCGGCATAGCTGCCCACGGTTGCACTCCGATCAGGGTTCGCCGGTCCATGGGCTGATCGCGACTTCGCCGGTGTTGCCGGCGTCGACGTGCAGGGCGAGCAGGTGCTCGGCCCGCCCATCGCCCGGGGCGACGCGCACGAACCGGCCGACCGCCACCGTCTCGGCGTCGGTCGTCAGGTTGCGCCACACCAGCAGCGCGGTCGCCGACGCGCCGGGCGCGATCGTCACCTGTTTCGGCTCCACCTGCCAGGGCGGCAGGGTGGCGACCTCGCCGACGCCGTGCAGGACGCGCAGTTCGAGCGGTCTCCGATCCTCATCGAGGATCTTCACCACCGGATAACCCTTGATCTGGTACGGCTTCCCGCCGCAGTTGCGCAGGTCGAGACCGACGGCGCGCAGCCCGGAGGCGGCGTCCTTACCACCGATGGAGATCTCCAGGCCGTCGATGCAGCGCGGCACCGGATCGGCGGTGCGGGTCACCGACGGCGACGGCGCCGGCCGGGCCGGGGTGGACCGGCCGGTCTCGGGTGTGGCGCCCGGCGCCGCGCACCCGGTGAGCGACAGTGCGGTGAGCAGCGCTCCGGCGAGCAGCGGTGGCGTGACGTTTCGACGGATATTCATTGGTACCGCGGAGGATAGCCGGATTACGGTGTCCGCCGTGACCCCGTGCATCGAGGTGAGTGCCGGTTGAGTCAGCGGCGTGTCTACTACCTGCTGACCGCGGTGTCCGGCTTCCTGTGGACCTTCGCGTTCACGCTGCTGCTCGTCTTCCACGTGCGGGTGGCCGAGCTGTCGCCGGTCCAACTGGTGCTCGTCGGCACCGTCATGGAGATCACCTGCTTCCTGGGCGAGGTGCCGACCGGTGTGCTCGCGGATGCCAGGTCGCGGACTCTGTCCGTACAACTGGGACTGCTTTTGATCGGTCTTTCCCTGCTGCTGCAGGGTGGTCTTCCGGTGTTCGGCGGGATTCTCGCGGCGCAGGTCGTGTGGGGGATCGGGTACACGTTCACGTCCGGGGCGATCGAGGCGTGGATCGCCGACGAGGTCGGGGAGGACCAGCTCACCCACGTTTTCCTGCGTGGCGAGCGGCTCGAGCTGGGCGCGATGATCCTCGGTTCGGTGGCCGCCGGCGCGGTCGGCGTGGTCGATCTGCGGCTGCCGATGCTGCTCGCCGGCGCCGGGTACATCGTGCTCGCGTTCGTCCTGGTGGCGCTCATGCGGGAGCCGCACTTCACCCCGGCCGCGGCGGACCGGCGGCTCACCTTCGGGCTGATGCGGACCACCCTGGCGGCCGGGCTGCGACAGGCTCGCGAGCGGCCGCTGGTTCGTTCGTTCCTGCTGGTCAGCCTGCTGGTGGGGTTGTCCGGTGAGGCATTCGACAGGTTGTGGACGGCGCACCTGCTGCCGTCGCTTCCGGACGTGTTGCCGGCGGCGGTCTGGTTCGCCGGCCTGGCCATCGTCGGCCAGCTGATCGGGTTGGCCGCCAACTACGCCGGCGAACGAGCTGGTCTGACCGGAAACGACCATCCTGGCCGGCTGCTCGCCGTACTGACTCTGGTCCAGGTCGCCGGAGCGGCCGTGTTCGCTCTGGCCGGGACGCTGTGGGTGGCGGTCGGCGCGTTGTGGGCCCGGAACGCGGCGGGCGCCCTGTCCGGGCCGCTGCAATCCGCGTGGCTCAACCGGGGCATCGAGTCGTCGTCGCGGGCCACCGTGCTCTCCGTCAACAGCCAGTTCGACGCGATCGGGCAGGTGGTGGGCGGGCCGCCGCTCGGTGCGCTGGCCGGGCGTACCTCGATCCCGGTGTCGTTGCTGGTGTCGGCCGGTCTGCTGGCGCCCGCCGCGTGGATCTTCGCCCGGCTGGAGCGTCGGGCCGATGCGGCGTTATCCGCGCCTTAACTTTCACACAGCGCGCCCATAGTGATCTTCCCGCGAGAGTTCTCCCTGTCCGGAACACCCGGACGGACGAACACCCGAGGGGGAGCACGATGAAGGTCAAGAAGAACGTCGCCGCGGTGATGATGACCGCGGGCCTGCTGGCGGCGCTGGGATTCGGGGGCGCGGCCCTCGCTTCCGGTGGATCCGACGACAACCGCCCCTCCGCCGCGGCCTCCCCGTCACCAGCGGATGACTCGGCGAGCCCCTCGGAGTCGGCGAGCCCTTCGGAGTCTGCCAGCCCTTCCGAGTCGGCGAGCCCTTCGGAGTCGGCCGGCCCTTCCGAGTCGGCGAGCCCTTCGGAGTCGGCCGGCCCTTCCGGATCGGCCGACCCGTCCGCGTCGACCGCCTGGGATGATTCGGCGGGTTCGTCCTCGTCGGCGACGGCCGGTACCGTGGTCACCGCCGAGCAGGCCAAGACGATCGCGATCCGGGCGGCCGGCGGCGGCCGGGTCGAGTCGATCGAGCGGGAGACCGAGCACGGCCGCCTTGTCTGGGACGTCGACGTGATCGTCGGCGGCGTCGAGCACGACATCGACATCGACGCCGCCACCGGCCAGGTGACCCGACACCGCACCGACGACGACCGGGGCCGAGGTCGCGGCAGCGACGACAGGAGCAGCACCCACCACGCCCGCGGCACCGACGACAAGGGTGGTCAGCGGGATCGCGGCAGCGACGACAAGGCCGGTGACGACAACGGTGGCCGCGGCCGAGGCGGTGACGACAAGGGCGGCCGTGGCCGAGGCGGCGACGACTGACAGCTGAATCCAGCCCTCAAGATCCGGCCCGCTTTCCAGGCGGAGCCGGATCTTGCTGTTGCGGCCACCCAGTCCCGATCAGGAGGGTGGGGGTGCGGGGAGGGTCAAGTGGATCGAGGCGCCTGCGGTGCCTGGTGGGCTCGTCTTGAAGGACGTGGCTATCTGGCGGGCGATGTCCAGGCCCAGGCCGGTGGAGTCGCCGCCGGAGGTGCCCCGGCCGGTGGGCAGGGCGGCCGGGAAACCGGGACCGTCGTCGGCGACCGTGAGGGACACGTCGCCGCCGGGTCGGGCGGACAGGCTCACCGACAGGGCGGTCCCGTCCGGGGTGTGCGCGAACACGTTGCCGAGCAGCGCGTCGAGTGCCGCCGCGAGGTCGTCGGCGGCGACCGCGACCGGCGTCGGCCCGGACGGCAGTTCCTGGTGCAGGGCCCGGCCGGTGTCCTCGGCGAGGACCGCCCAGAAGGCGACCCGCGCCGCGACCACCGCGGTGGCGTCGCAGCCCTCCGCGGCGGCGGGCGTGTCGGCGCGGCGGGTCTGCTGGATGACCGCGGTGACCGCCCGGGCCAGCTGGTCGGCGGCGGCCGCGACCCGGGCCGACTCGTCCGGGTCGCGGAGCGATTCGGCTTCCAGACGTAGCGCGGTGAGCGGGGTGCGCAGGCGGTGGGACAGATCGGCGACACGTTCGCGTTCGGCGGCGAGCAGGTCCTGGATGCGGCCGGCGAGATGGTTGAGCGCCCCGGCGACCTCCCGGAGCTCGGGCGGACCGGCCGGGTCGGCGCGGGCGGTGAGCTCGGCCCGGGCGAGCCGGTGCGAGACCGCGGACAGTTCGGTGATCGGACGGACGATGGTACGGGCCAGCCGATCGGCGACGAGCAGGCCGAGCAGCACGAGCGTCAGCCCGAGCCCGGCGAGCGTGGCCCAGGCGCGGGTCACACCGCGGGTCAGTTCGGCGTCGGTGACCAGGGTGCGGATCACCACGGTGGCGCCGCTCGCGCCGACGACCGGCACGACGAGTTCCTGGCCGGCGCCGGTGGTGACGGTCAGCGATCCGTGTTCGGCGGCGGCGAGGAGGACGGCCGGGGTGGGCGTGGCGGGTGTGCCGAGGACGGTGCCGTCCGGCAGGAAGACGGTCACCGGTACGGTCTGCGCCTCCACGGTCAGCCGGAGCGCCCCGATGTCCCCGGTGGCGGCCAGTGGAACGATCGACTGGACCACGTCGTCGGCCCGCCCGAGCGCCCGGTCCTGGGCGACCTGCCGGACCAGCACGGCGAGCGGCACCAGGAAGGCCAGCAGTACGAGCACCGTCGTCGCCGCGACCAGCAGCGTCAGCCGGGCTCTCACACCGGCTCACTGAGTTTGACGCCGACCCCGCGGACGGTGTGCAGGTAGCGGGGTTCCTGCGCGGTCTCGCCGAGCTTGCGGCGCAGCCAGGACAGGTGCACGTCGACGGTCTTGTCGGCTCCGCCGTACGGCACCTGCCACACCTCGCTGAGCAACTCCCGTTTGGTGACCACCTGCCCGGGCCGCAGCGCGAGGTGGTGCAGCAGGTCGAACTCGCGCGGGGTGAGTTCCACGGCTGTCCCGTCCAGGGTGACGGTGCGGGCGGCCGGATCGATGCGCAGCGCGCCCACCTCCAGAACCGGGGAGGTCTCGGTGCTGCCGCCGCGCCGCAGCACCGCCCGGATCCGGGCGTCGAGTTGGGCGGCGGTGAACGGTTTCACCACGTAGTCGTCGGCGCCCGCGTCGAGTAGTCGGACCATTTCGGTCTCCTCGTCGCGGGCGGTCGCCACGATCACCGGGATGCGGCTGACCGCACGCAGCATGCGCAGCAGCTCACGCCCGTCGAGGTCGGGCAGGCCGAGGTCGAGCACGATCAGGTCGGGCCGTTCGGCGAGGGCGGTCTGCAACCCTTCCATCGCCGCGGCGGCCGCGGCCACCGCGTGCCCGCGTTCCCGCAGGGCCCGTAGCAGGGTGGTCCGGATCGCCGGGTCGTCCTCGATGAGCAGGAGTCTCGCCACGGCTGCACGGTAGCCGCTGGACCGCACCGAAATGCCGTTCTTAACCTTCCCTTAGCGGTGTCCGGTGCCCGACTTAGCGTCCGGCGGCGGATAGTGACCGGGTGCGTCTCATCGACCGGCTGGGCCGGCTTCCCCTGGTCATCGTCCTCGGCTGGATCGTCGCGGCGTTCCTCGCGGTGATGGTCGGCGTGGTCGGGATCGGCCTGGTCGGGTCGGGGCTGCTGACGTCCCGGCCGGGTGATCCGGTCAGTGAGGACGAGGTGCGGCGGGCCTTGGCGGAGACGGTCCGGCCGACCGGTACGGCGCCATCGGAGGAGCCGTCGGCGGCGGTCACCAGCCGGTCCTTTCGGACCTCGGGCGGAACTGTGGTCGCCGAGTGCGGGCGGATCCTGTCGATGTCGCCGGGACAGGGCTTCGAGGTGCACGAGCAGGACGACGACGAGGGCGAGTTCCGGGCGTTCCGCGGCCGGGACCGGGTGAAGGTGGAGCTGACCGGATGCGTCGACGGGGTACCGCAGCTGCGGGTCCGCGACGACGACTGATCAGGACGCGGGCAACCAGGAGGTGTCCGGCTCCGGCCCGAGGACGATCTCGTCCATGATCCGGATGAGTTCGGCGCGGCTCACGTCGTACCCTCGGCCGATCTTGACCCGGAGAATGCGACCGCCCTCGAATTCGACTCGGGCGAAGGCCGGAAGTATCGGACATGTCTGCTCGGTGCCGGGGAGATCGGGGCAGCCGACGTTCGGGTCGCCGAGGTAGACCGACCCGGGCCGGCCGCGCATCGTCGCGGGATCGCCCTTGGAGGTGGACCATTCCCAGAGCAGTTCCGCCTCGACGATGGCGAGCGGAGCACCCACGCTGATGCCCTCACGCCACATGCCGGCCGTTCCGCTCAGTTCGGCGGTGGCCGGGCCGGTGAACCGGGAGGGGAGCCAGCCGAACGACAGCGACACCGCCGCGACCGCGCCCGGCTCCGGCTCGATCGATGCGGCGATCCGCTGGGCGATCCGGCCGTCCGGGTCGGACAGCGGCACCGACACGCTGATCATGAGGCCGCCGTCCACCTCCACCCACACCTTGCCCGGCCCGGGCAGCACCCAGGCTCGGCGGCCGCCCAGGGTGGCCGGTCGGTACCCGGCACCGTCGAAGCCCGATCGGGGTACCAGGAACAGCAGGATCCGCTGGTCGTCGCGCTGCCAGGTGCGGGTCTGCCGGGTCGGGCCGGTGCCGGAGCGGCTGACCTCGACGAATCCCTCGGGCAGCCAGGTCGGCCGGTAGGTGATCGGCAGGCCGGACGAGGGGGTGGGGAGCACGGCCGGCGGCTGCGGGGCGTCCCGCCGGGGCCACAGCGCCACCGCGCCGACCACCCCGGTGACCGCCGCGGCCGACGCCACGAGCAGGCCTCGGCGCTGTCGGTGTGTGCGGGCGCGGGCCGCGATCCCGGCCGCCACCGGTCCCGGGTCGTGGGCCCGGTCGGCGATCGTGGACAGCGCGTCCCGGAGCATGTCTTCGTCCCTCATCGAACCTCGGCCTCCCACCGGAGCTTGGCCAGCGCGGTCGACGCCTGTGCCCGTACCGTCGACGCCCGGCTTCCCATCAATTCGGCGATCTCCTCGAAGGTGTGGCCCTCGAAGTAGCGCAGCACGATCACCGCCCGCTGGCGGGCCGGCAGCGCACCCACCCGGCGGACCAGTTCGTCGCGTTCCTGCCGTTCGGCGAGCGGGTCGACGGTGGCGGCCCGGCTGTCGAGCTGTTCGTGCGACATCGGGACGACCCGCCCCCACCGGCGCCTCAGGGACAGGAACTCGTTCAGGACCATGCGTTTCACGTACGCCTCGGGCTGATCCATCGCGGCGATCCGCCGCCACCGGCCGGCGGCCCGGACCATCACCTCGCCGACGATGTCGTCGGCCTGATGCGGGTCACAGGTGAGCACGGTCGCGTAGCGCAGCAGCGCCCCCAACCGGGCCGCGACGAAGCCCTCGAACGAACTGTCTTCACCATGGCGGGGCCGTGCCTGCCGTTCGCATTCCAGCGACCCCGAGCCTTCCGGCTCGATGCCAGGTTGAAAATGGTTCGCAGACATGCCCCTACAACGCTCCCGATGGTCGAAGTGCTTAGCGGACAATCGGAGAATGCTGCGTGTGGATCACGGTGTCGTCTCCGGCACCTTCAGCCTGGACGGTCAGACCTTCGACGTCGACAACAACATCTGGGTGGTCGGCGACGACGAGGAGTGTGTGGTGATCGACGCCCCGCACGACGTGGACGCGATCCTGGCGGTGGTCGGTGACCGCCGGCTCGTCGCGATCGTCTGCACCCACGCCCACGACGACCACGTCCGGGTGGCCCCGGAGTTGCGCGACCGGACCGGTGCGCCGATCCTGCTGCACCCGGCCGAGTGGCCGCTGTGGGAGCTGACCCACGGCCGGGACGTGTGGTGGAACATCGATCTCGCCGACGGCGCCCGGATCGAGGTCGGCGGGTCGTCGCTGGAGGTGCTGCACACGCCGGGGCACGCGCCCGGTGCCGTCTGCCTGTACTCGGCGGAGCTGGGCCAGGTCTTCACCGGTGACACCCTGTTCAACGGCGGCCCGGGCGCGACCGGCCGCTCCTACTCCGACAAGGATCTGATCGTCGACTCGATCCGCAAGCGGCTGTTCGCGTTGCCGCCGTCGACCGTGGTGCACACCGGGCACGGCGACGACACGACGATCGAGGCGGAGGCCTCCCGCCTGTAGTCGACGCTTCCCCCTACCATCGGCAGCACTCGCCGACGGAGAGGGGCGTCGATGTCCGACCGTGGTCGTCTGTTGCGTTCGCTGTTGACCGCGGACGTGCTCCTCCGGGTGGCCGCGGTCGTGCTGGCCGGTCTGATCGTGGTGCGGTCGCTGCTCGCCGGCGCGGCCGGTTTCTGGTCGATCGTGCTGGTCCTGGCCTCGGCGGTGGCCCTGTGGGCGCTGCTGAGGCTGGGCACCCGGGTGCGTGCGGCGCTGTCCGGCGCGGCTGTCGACGCGCCCGGCCTGCCGGCTTTCATCGCCGACCGCCCCCGGTCCCGGCTGGCTGCGATCCTCGCCCTGCTGGTGCTGATCGTGCACGCCGGGATCACCGGCTACGTCGGGGTCTGGACGATTCTGGTGACCGTGGCGCTGGCCGCGATCGCCACCCTGCTCAGCCCGAACCTGCGGCTGGTCCTGGTGCTCGGCACCACGGCCGTGGTCTTCGCCGCCGCGACGGTCTTCGTGGCCACCTTCTTCCAGGGCAGCACCGAGGCCCGGGCACTGGCGGTGTCGCTGGCCGCGGTGATCCTGCCGGTGCTGGTGTCGGACAAGCTGGTCGGCCTGTTCAAGCAGCCCGCGCTGACCATCACGCATCAGGCCGTGCTGGCGGTGCTGACTCTGCTGCTCGGGTTCCTCGGCTGGACCCGGGCCGACTGGCTGCCGGGTGTCATCCACGACTGCTACACGTTGCCCACCTCGACCGGGATCACCGTGTTGCGGGCGACCGCGGACGGCAGCCGCTGCTACGGCCTGCTCGACACCACCGACGCCGGGGTGTTCGCGGCCACCGCGTTCGGGCGTGACCCGGTCACCACCAGGCTGGAGCGGGCGATCCTCGACGCCAACCAGCCGCTCGCCGAGGGTGACCTGACAGTGGTCTGGCTGGGCGCGCTCTCCTGTGATCCGCCGCCCGGCGGCGGGACCGGGTGCGCGGACGGCCGCGACTACCCGTCCGAGCGGGACCAGTTGCGGGCCATGCTGTTCGCGCAGAAACACATCGAGGACACCACCGATCACCGTCTGCACGTGGTGATCGCGGACGCCACCCAGGACGTCCGGCACGCGGGCGACATCGCCAAGATGATCATCGAGCAGCGCGACGCCCTCGGCGACCGGCTGGTGGTGATCGGCGGCGGTGACAGCCG
Organism: Actinoplanes sichuanensis; assembly: GCF_033097365.1. Lineage (NCBI taxonomy): Bacteria > Bacillati > Actinomycetota > Actinomycetes > Micromonosporales > Micromonosporaceae > Actinoplanes > Actinoplanes sichuanensis. Next base: position 7,217,085 of record NZ_AP028461.1, on the reverse strand, counting down.
GGACACCACGCAGAGCGCGATCGACAGCCTGCTCGCCGCCGGGATCCCGTTCATCGCCCCGAACCTGCTGGCCGATTTCGGGGCGCCCGGGCGCCCGTTCGTCGACCGGGCCGGCTATCTGCAGCTGGCCCCGCCGAACCTGGAATACGCGAAGGACACCGCGGAACGCCTGGCCGACGAGTTCCCGGACGGCTATCGGCTCGACATCTACCAGCAGCCCAATGCCACCGACTTCTACACCACGTCGCTGGTCAACGACCTGCTGGCCGCGGTCGACCCGAACGACAAGGCCAGTACCCGGCACGTGCCGGCCCTGGAGCGGATGGACGAGAGCATCTGCGCCGGCGCCCCGGGGCTGCCCACGGTCATCTACTTCGCCGACCGCTGGACCCGCTTCGCCGACTTCGTCCAGCGGATCAAGGAGGTGTGCGGGCACGCCCGGCCGCGCCTGGTGATCGCCGACGGCTCGGTCAGCCGGTTCATGGCCAACTACCAGATGCGCGCGGTGAGCATGGCCGACTTCCCGGTCGACTACTACGTCGGCGGTCCCGGCTGCTCCGCGCTCACCGATCCCGCGCTGGACATCCTGACCAGGCAGATCGAGCACTTCCACGACCTGTTCGGGATGGCGAAGGGTGAGCGTTTCACCTGCGCCGACCGGGCTCCCGAGGCGGCCGCCAGTGGCGAACTGCGCGACGCCTGCACCCTGGACGCCGCCGCCAAGTCGACCAGCCAGCCCTGCCACCCCAACGACCTGGGCGGGTTCCTGCTGCCGGCCTGGGACGCGGTGCTGCTCGCCGACGCGATGCTGCCGGCGATCGGCCGCGACGATCGGCCGCCGCCCGCCGAATACCTGGCCGGTCTGAAGATCAGTGGTCTTCAGCTCTCCACGAAGGGCTCGGTCGCCACGGTCACCGAGGGCCGCCTGGCCGAGGCCACCGTTCCGGTGCTGCTCTGGCACGTCGACCCGCTCAACGACCCGGCCCGCGTCTGGGAGCGGCCCAGCCCCACCCTGCTGCTTCCCGAGGAGAAGACCCCTTAGGCGGTCCGTTCAGAGATGCGCCGCGATGGTGTTCGCGACCGCCACCCGCATCGGGTCGGGGTTGGACCAGGACCAGTTGGGATGTGCCCGGTTCGTGAGCAGCGCCAGCACGAGCCGCCGACCGGGGTGCACGAGCAGCGAGGTCCCGGTGAAACCGGTGTGCCCGAACGACTGCGCCGACGACAACCGGCCCATGAACCACGGCTGGGCCAGCGTCACACCGAGCCCATGCGCCGACGGCCGTCCCGGCCGTTCCGGGTCGACCGCGGGCAGGCCACGGTTCTGGTCGGTGAGCATCTCCGCGACGATCCCGGCGGACAGCAGCCGCTTGCCGCGGAAGACGCCGCCGTTACGCAGGAGTTCACCGATGATCGCCACCTCGTAGGCGGTGCCGAAGATCCCGGCGCTGCCGATCACTCCGCCCATCTGGGCCGCGACGTCGTCGTGGACGACACCGCGGAGCAGGCCACGGGAGCTGCGGGCGTCGGTGGCGGCGATCCGCGCCTTGCCCGGCAGCCACTTCAACGGGTTGAACCCGGTCGAGGTGAGCCCGAGCGGCGTGCCGATGCCCGATTTCAGGGCCGCGTCCAGGCTCTTCCCGGTGACCTTCTCGACGATCTGGGCGGCGACCATCAGGCCCACGCTCGAGTACCGGTAGCCGCTGCCGGGACGCACGCCCTTGATCAGCGGGGTGCGGAGCACGGTGGCCCGCTTCGCCGCCAGGGTGGGTAGGCCCTTCACGGTCGCTCCCACCGGCAGCCCGCTGGTGTGGGTGAGCAGCATCCGTACCGTGATGGCGCTCTTGCCCGTCCCGGTGAAGCCCGGTAGATAGCGCACGACCGGCGCGTCCAGATCGACGAGACCGCGGTCGACCTGCTGGAGCAGCAGGATCGACGTGTAGATCTTGGTCAGGGAGGCGAGGTCGAAGATCGAGTCGGTGCGCATCGCGACGCGCTGCGCCGCCGGCAGTTGGACCGGCCCGGCCCGGTACCGCAGCGCATGCCCGACGGCGACGCTCGCGGTGACCCGCCCGTCGACCATGACCACCGCGGCGGCCCCGGCGTACACCGGATGCCGGGGATTCGCCGTCGTCGGTTTGAGATGGCGGGTGAGCGCCGTCCGCAATGGTCCGACGTAGGCGGGCTGCGCCTGGGCGACGGGTTCGAGGGCGGGCGTCGGTGTCGGTGTCGGTTCGGGGTGGGGTGTGGGCTGGGAGGTGCACCCGGTGAGGGCGGCGAGCCCGCCTCCGAGCAGGCTCCGGCGAGTCAACGACACGATCGACATCATGCCGGACGGCGCGTTCAGTGTCCTCGTCCGAAGAGGCCGCCGCACTGTTTCCCGAACTCCCATGCCTCTCCGAATTGTTTCGATTACGTTGCGTTTCGGCACGCGGACGGGTCATCGGGGATCCGCCCGCAGACCGAGGGGAGAAACACCATGAGCACGGCTACGTACGCGCCGACCAATCCGGCGACGGCACTCGGCGATCCGATGCGCTCCGCTTTCGGCGGGCAGTTCCTCGGCACGGCGTACGGCCCGGGCTTCGGGCTCGACCCGCTGATGGGGCAGTACGGGCAGCAGTTCGGCCAGCAGGTTCCGCAGTACGGGCAGCAGTTCGGCCAGCAGGTTCCGCAATTCGGCCAGCAGTTCGGCCAGCAGGCCCAGTACCCGTTCCAGCAGCAGCACCTCCAGCACGCCATCGCCCAGCACGTTCAGCAGGCCATCGCCAACCAGGTGCAGCAGGCCCAGATCCAGCAGGCGATCGCCCAGCAGATTCAGCACCAGCAGATCCAGCAGGCCATCGCCCAGCAGATTCAGCAGCAGCAGATTCAGCAGGCCATCGCCCGGCACTGGCAGCAGGGCCACCCCGGCGCCATGTACGGCGGCATCGGCTCGCCGTACGGCCAGCAGATGTGGAACTGATCCGGAGCCGACCGTGACCTATCTCAGCACGATGCCGTTCGGGCCGATGACGGAGCCTCCCGTCGAAGCGATGCGGCAACCGGCGGCCGCGAGTATTCAGCGGTGCTACCGCTGGCTGGAGGCGGCCTCACCGGTCCTGCCGCAGGTGGCGGCCCTGGCGCCGGGCCTGGTCACGGCAGTTCAGCAGTACGCGGCGCAGCAGTACGCGGCCAGCCTGCACCAATCGGCCGCGGTGCTCCAGACGGTGCAGCATCTGCGCGCCACCGTCCCGGGGCTACCCGCTCTGTAACGCATCGAATCACCGCGGCCGGATCCCGTACCACCGGGTCCGGCCGCACCCCAATCGAACCGGAGCTTGACCATGACCGACCACAACTCCGCCGTCCCGGTCGGCTCGCGGCGCGAGCGCTACCTGGTGGCGCCGCTCGGCGCCCCGCCCGACGCCGACCGCTTCTTCGCCCAGCTCGGTGAGGACTCCGCCACCACCGTGCATCGCGTCGTCACCTCCGCGCCCAGTTTCGCCGTGGTGGAGATGGACGCCGACCGGGCCGCCATGCTGACCGCCTCCGGCGCCGCCCACGTCGAACCGGACCTGCCGCTGCGTTACGCCGGCCCGATGCCCGACCCGTCGGTGTCGCCGCCCGGCGCGGGAGCCCGCGTCCCGTTCCTGGTCACCGGCAGCGACGGCCGTCCCCTGGAGGGCGCCGAGGTCTACCTGACCAACGAGACGTTCCTGCTGCGCGGTGTGACCGGCGCGGACGGGACCGTCACCATCGACACCCCGGCCGGGGTGCTGCACGCCCTCGACGGGGTGCACGTCAAACCCCGCCAGGACTACTGGGCGGTATGGCTGGGCCGGCCCGCCCTCACCGTCGACGCCCCCAACCTGGTGACCTGCCCGTCGTTCGCCGAGACGTTCCCGGGTTTCCCGCAGCGGCCGTTGGACGGCTGGGCCCGCCGGGCCATGCGGTTCGACGCGCTGCCGCCGACGTTCCGCGGTGACGGGGTGCGGATCGCGATCGTCGACTCCGGTGCCTCCGTCGAGCATCCCGACCTGGCCGGCCGGGTCGTCGGCGAACGCGACCAGTGGGAGGACCCGGTCGGGCACGGCACCCATGTCGCCGGGATCATCGGCGGCGCCGACGACGGGCACGGCATCGTCGGGGTGGTGCCGGAGGCGGTACTGCACGCGTGCCGGATCCTGCCCGGCGGCCGGTTCAGCGACCTGATCGAGGCGATCGACAGGTGCATCGCCGAACACATCGACGTGATCAACCTCAGCCTCGGCAACGCGCAGCCGTCCCCGCTGGTGGCCCGCAAGATCGAACAGGCCCGCCAGGCCGGGATCGCCTGCGTGGCGGCGGCCGGCAGCACCGGCGGCCCGGTGATGTTCCCGGCCTCGCTGCCCACGGTGCTGGCGGTCGCGGCGGTCGGCCGGCTCGGCGACTATCCGCCGGAGAGCTATCACGCCACCCGGGTGTACGGGGTACCGACCGTCGACGGCTATTTCTCCGCCTCGTTCACCTGCCACGGGCCTGAGGTCGACGTGTGTGCGCCGGGTGTCGCGATCGTGTCGTCGGTGCCGGCGTCCGGGTATGCGGCCTGGGACGGAACGTCGTTCGCGGCGCCCTATGTGACGGGGCTCGCCGCCCTGCTGCTGGCCCACCACCCGGACTTCCGGGGCCGGTTCGCCGGTCGGGACAGCAGCCGAGTCGACCGCCTCTTCGATTTGATCAGGACCAGTTGCCGCCCACTGGCCCTCGGCGACCCGACCCGGAGCGGCGCCGGCCTGCCCGACGCGGTGGCCGCCCTGGGCCTGGTCCCGCCGGTGACGACGAGCCCGCCCGCACACCCGATCCTCGCCGAACTCTGGACCATGATGGCCCAGTCCGGCCTCATCCCGGTCTCCGTCCCCACCGTGGGCCACCCCCACTTCGCCCAGCTGGGAGCCCCGCTCCCCACCGGCATGGGCGCTCCGATGGCCACCGGGATCGGCGCTCCGATGCCCGCTGGCATGGGGGCTTCGATGGCCGCCGGGATGGGCGCTGCGATGGGCGCGTCGATGGGCGCCGGGCTGGCTGCCGGGATGGGCGGGCCGTTCGGGGGTCAACCGGGCGGTCTGATGGGTGGCCACCCGAGTGCGCCGATGGGCGGCCGGTCGGGCCACCCCGACACGAGCGCACCGATGGGATATCCAGGACATTTCGACGGTTCCGATCCGGTGCGGGACGGCGACCAGAACAGGCCCAGCCGGATCACGCTGACCGCCCCGGCCGGTGAGCCACTCGACCCGCTACGGGCCGCCATGCGTTCCGCCGGCCTCCTCCCTAAGAACCGCTGAAGATCAAGTCCGGTGGGGCTCTCACCGCCCGTCTCGGGCCGGCGGTGAGAGCCCCACCGTTCTGAGGTATCCACACTCGCGTGCCGTGAGACCTTTCGGCGTCAGGCTCCGTGCGAGAGCGCCGGCGGGCAGCGGGGAAGTGCCGGCGGGCGGCGGAGGAGTGCCGGCAGAGGTGTGCGGGAGCGGGGCCGGCGGCTTTCGTCGCGCGAAACGGCCACCTGACGTCGACTGGGGCGGAGGGGCGGGTTAGGCTGCCCTAACCTCTTCAGGGGCGGGTGGACATGGCGCAACCGGAAACGCTGGCGGAGTTGCTGAACGGGCGGCGCGCCGCGGTGGACGCGTCGTTGCCCGCGGTCGGGTTCGTGGTGGGCTGGCTCGCCTTCGGGGATTCGATCTGGGCCGGTGCGATCGCCGCGGTGGTCGTCGCGGTCGGGCTGTCGGTCTGGCGGCTGCGTAAAGGTGACAAACCGCGGGCCGTTCTGATCGGGCTCCTCGTGGTGTGTGTCGCCGCGCTGATCGCCCTTTACACCGGCAAGGCGGAGAATTTCTTCCTGCTGCAGCTGCTCAGCAACGGCGCCAGCGCTCTCGTCTGGATCATCAGCATCGTCGTCAGGTGGCCGCTGCTCGGCGTCGTGGTCGGTACCGTGCTCGGCCAGCGGACCCGGTGGCGACGTGACCCCGCGCTGCTCAAAGCCTATTCGCGGGGCAGTTGGGTGTGGGTCGTGCAGTATGTGATCCGGGTGGCCGTGTTCCTGCCGCTCTATCAGGCCGGATATCTGGCGGCGCTGGGCACCGCGCGAGTCGTGCTGTCCGGGCCGCTGGTCGCGGCATGCCTGGCGGTGAGCTGGTGGGTGATCCGCCGCAACCTGCCGGCGGACCACCCGGGCCTGCGTCACCCGGTCATCGACGAACCGGCCCAAAAGGCCGCCTCGTAGCGGTCGCGGCGACCGCTGGGCCAAGCGGGCCGGTCGCGGCGACGGCTCGGCTCGGAAGACCGGTTGCGGTGGCCGTTCGGTTCAGAGCGTGCCGGCCGCGGCGACCGTTCGGCTCAGGAAGACCGGTGGCGGTGGACGTTCGGTTCAGAAGGCCGCCTCGTAGAGTTCTCGCAGACCGATGGAGTCGGCCTCGCCGCTGTAGCCGCAGATCAGCACGCTGCCCTCGGCCGCCGACACCAGATAGTCCCGGCCCATCTCGAACTTGCCGCTACCGAGCATCGTCTCGGAGCTCTCACCCTCCTGCGCGACCTCGACCTGCCCGACCGTCGAACCCCGGAACACGCGGGCGACCGCGAGAGTGACGCGACCGTTTTCGATCTTCTGCACGGTGCCTTCGAAAGCGAAGTCGGCGGACTCCGCGAGGCGCGTGGCCTCCGGCTCCCGGCACTTGGCCTGCATGCCGGTGGTGAAGAGGACGACGGAGCCGGCGGTGGCGGCCGGGGCGGATGCCGACGAGGCCGGGGCGGCCACCGGTTGCGGCGCCGATGGCCTGGTCGCCGCCCATGCGGCGCCGCCGACGAGAAGTACCAGGGCGGCAGCGACGGGCAGCGCCCACCGTCGGGTGTTGCGGGACATGGTTTCCTCCACGAGATGCGCGACCTGGGCGGGGGATGCCGGTTCCAGCGCGGCGGCCGGGTCGGCGCGCCGCAGTCGGGCCCGCAGATCGTCGTCGTCGGTCACGGCCGGCTCCCCTCTGTCGACTCCTCATGTCCGGGAACGGTCATGGTCTTTCGCAGTTTCTCCTTGGCCCGGTGCAGGCGGATCGACGCGGCGTTCGCGGTGATCCCGAGGACGACGGCGATCCCGGCCGGGGTCAGGTCCTCCCACGCCCACAGGCGCAGGATCTCCGCCTCCTCGGGCCGTAGCCGGCGCAGTGCCGCGGCCAGGTCGTCGTCGGCGGGTGCCGGGCCGTCGACGGTCTGCGGTGGCGGGTCGAGCCGGGAGATCCGGGCGAGCAACCGGAACTGGCGGCGCTGCCCGCGTTCGGCGTTGGCCAGGCAGAGGCGGGCCACCCCGTACGCCCAGGGCAGGTGTTCGGCGGGCATCTCGTCGAACCTTCGCCAGCAGATCAGCAGCGTCTCGGAGAGCACGTCGTCGGCGGTCGCCGGGTCGGTGCGCCGGGCCAGGTAGCGCCGGACGGCGTCGATCACCGCCGGCGCCAGGGTCTCGAACCGCGCCCGGCGCGAGTCGACGTTCACGAGGTCCACCCTGTCTCATGTCCGGCACCGGGGTCGTTCTTTCACGGCGAGCGTCCGGCAACGGGGACGTTCATCACGGCGAGCGTCCGGCGCCGGGCGTGTTCTTTCGAGGCCGGTTCCGGGGGTGTTTTTTCACGGCGAGTGCAAGGATACTGGCCGGTAACCCAGCGTCGGGAGAGAGCCATGCGAACCGCGTACCGGACATGCCCGTTCTGTGAGGCCGCCTGCGGTCTCGAACTGACCGTCGACGGCGACCGGGTGACCGCCGCCCGCGGCGACCGCGAGCACGTCTTCAGCCACGGCTTCGTCTGTCCCAAGGGCGCGACGTTCGCGCAGCTCACCCACGATCCGGACCGCCTTCGGCAGCCGTTGGTCAACGGCCGCGAGGCCTCCTGGGACGAGGCCTTCGACGCGGTCCGGGCAGGCCTTCGTCCGATTCTCGAGCGGTACGGGCCGAACGCGCTCGCCGTCTATCTCGGCAACCCCAACGCGCACACCATGTCGGGCGGGCTCTACGTCACTCCGCTGCTGCGTGCGCTCGGCAGCCGCAACGTCTACTCGGCGAGCACCGTCGACCAGATGCCGAAACACGTGTCGTGCGGGTACCTGTTCGGCAATCCGCTGATCATTCCGGTGCCGGACGTGGACCGTACCGACTTCATGCTGATCCTCGGCGCCAACCCGTGGGAGTCGAACGGCAGCCTGGCCACCGCCGCCGACTTCCCCGGCCGGCTCAAGGCGTTGCAGGCCCGCGGCGGCCGTTTCGTGGTCGTCGACCCGCGTCGCACGGTGACCGCCTCGCACGCCGACGAGCACCTGTTCATCCGGCCCGGTGCTGACGCGTTCCTGCTGTTCGGCATCGTGCACACGCTGTTCGCCGAGGGCCTGGTCGATCTGGGTGACATCAGCGGGCACGTCAGCGGGATCTCCGCGGTGCGGGAGCTCGCCGCCGACTTCGCCCCGGAGACCGTCGCCGCGGCCTGCGGGATTCCGGCCGACCGGATCCGTGGCCTGGCCCGGGAGTTGGCCGCCGCTCCGACCGCGGCCGTCTACGGACGGATCGGCACGTGCACGGTCGAGTTCGGCACCATCGCGAGCTGGCTGGTCGACGTGATCAACATTCTGACCGGCAACCTGGACCGGCCCGGCGGTGTCATGTTCCCGCTCGCCCCGCACCTCTCCGACGAGGCGAAACGCGGCAAGGGGTTCCGGGTCGGGCGCTGGCACAGCCGGGTCCGCGGGCTGCCCGAGGTGAAGGGCGAGCTTCCGGTCGCCACCCTGGCCGACGAGATCGAGACACCGGGTGACGAGCAGGTCCGCGCGCTGCTCACGATCGCCGGGAACCCGGTGCTGTCCACTCCGAACAGCGGCCGGCTGGACCGTGCCGTGGCCGGGCTGGACTTCATGGTCAGCGTGGACCCGTATCTGAACGAGACCACCAGACACGCCGACGTGGTGCTGCCGCCGACCGACGCCGCCCGCAAGGGCCACTACGACTTCTCGTTCCTGGCGCTGTCGGTGCGCAACTTCGCGGCGTACTCCCCGCCGGTCCTGCCGCCCGACCCGGCGGTTCCCGACGAGTGCGACATCCTCGCCCGGCTCACCCTGATGGTCTCCGGGCAGCCCGACGGCGATCCGGCACTGCTGCACGACTTCCTGCTTCAGCAGGCCCTGGCCAAGGCGCCGGCCGAACTGCACGACCAGATCACCGGTGATCATCCGGCCGAGCGGCTCCTCGACGTGGCTCTGCGCACCGGGGCGTACGGGCTGAGCCTCCAGCAGCTCATCGACCACCCGCACGGTATCGACCTCGGCCCGCTGCGGCCGCGGATCCCGTCGGTGCTGCGTACCCCGTCCGGGACCGTCGAGCTCGTGGTGCCCGCACTGGTCGAGGAGACCGCCCGCCTGCATGCCGCGCTCACCCGTCGGCACGACGAGCTGGTCCTCGTCGGCCGTCGCCACCTGCGTTCCAACAACAGCTGGATGCACAACGTCCCGGCCCTGATCAAGGGTCGGGACCGGTGCACGCTGCAGGTTCACCCGGCCGACGCCGACCGGCTGTCGCTCACCGACGGGGAGCCCGCCCAGGTCACCTCGCGGGCCGGTTCGCTCACCGTCCAGGTCGAGGTCACCGACCGGGTGATGCCCGGTGTCGTCAGCCTGCCGCACGGCTGGGGTCACGACGCCCCCGGCACGCGGCTCTCGGTCGCCGCCACCAGTCCGGGCGTCAACTCCAACATCCTCACCGACGAGCTGATCATCGACCCGCTCTCCGGTAACAGCGTCCTCAACGGCATCCCGGTCGAACTGAAACCGGCGTAGATCCGGCCGGCCCCCAGGGCTGTTCGGCCGCGCCGGAACAACCTTGGGAACCGGCCGTGCATGACGGTGAGCGGGCAACCGGCCCGGCGGTCGCCGCCGGGCCGTGCGCCGGGACGACGTCGCGTCGTGGCCACGGGCGGTGTGGGTTGCGGTCGTCGGCGGCCCACGGCGTACCGAGTCAGATCCATCCCATGCGTTGAGCCTGGTGGATCGCGGTCAGCCGGTTGGGCGCACCGAGTTTGGTCATCGCGTTCGAGAGATAGTTGCGGACCGTGCCCTCGGTGAGGTGCAGCCGGGTCGCGATGTCGGCGACCGAGGCGCCGGAGGCGGCGAGGGAGAGGGTGTCGCGTTCGCGGTCGGTGAGCGGGCTTTCGCCGGCCATCATGGCCGAGGCGGCGAGCTCCGGGTCGAGGTAGCGGCCGCCCGCGTGGATGCGGCGGATGGCTTCGGCGAGTTCGGCGCTGGAGGCGTCCTTCGGGATGAAGCCGCGCACCCCGGCCGCGATGGCCCGGCGCAGGTAGCCGGGCCGGGCGAACGTGCTGAGGATGAGCATGGCCCGGCCGGGGAGCCGTTCGGCGACGGTGAGCCCGTCGAGACCGGGCATCTCGATGTCCAGCACGATCACGTCCGGGTCGTGGGCGGTGACGGCCGGGATCACGTCGTCGCCCCGGCCGCACTGGGCGACCACCGTCAGGTCCTCCTCGAACTCCAGCATCATGGCCAGCGCCTCCCGGATGAGGTGCTGATCATCGGCGAGCAGAACACGGATCATGCGGCGACCCCGGACGGTGCGGTGGCGCGGACCAGGAAGCGGCCGTCGCCGGTGGGCTGGGCGGTGAGGGTACCGCCGACGGCGGTGAGACGTTCGGCGAGACCGGCCAGGCCGGTGCCGCCCTGATCGACGGCCGGGCCGGCGCCGTCGTTGACCACTTCGAGGACCGCGGACCCGTCGGCCGCGAACAGGGTGACCGTGCACCAGCTGGCCGAACTGTGCCGCAGGATGTTCGTGGCACTCTCCCGGACCACCCAGGCGAACGGCCCGGCCGCCTCCGGGTCGACGGCGCCCTCCGGCAGGTCGACCTTGCAGCGGATGCCGTCGGCCTCCAGGATGGCCTGCACACTGGCGATCTCGGAGGCCAGGTCGAGGATCCGGTATCCGCGGACCGCCGACCGGATCTGCCGCAGGCTGTCCTGGGCCAGCGCCCGCACCTCGGCCATCTGCGCGGCGGCCCGGTCGGTGTCGATGCCGGTGAGCTTGCCGGCCAGTTCGCTCTTCACGGCGATCACCGACAGGCTGTGGCCGACCAGGTCGTGCAGGTCACGGGCGAACCGTAGCCGTTCCTCGGTGACGGCGAGCCGGGCCTCGGCGTCCTTGCTGTGGTGGGCCTGCTCGGCGAGGTCGAGGATCCAGATCCACAGCTTGTTCGCCCACGGCAGGGTCAGGCACATGACGCCGTAGATGACCGCGTAGGCGCCGATCGGCAGGGCCTGCGGACCCGGGTTGAGGAGCCCGATCCCGATGCCGACGACGGCGGTGCCGAGCGCCAGCAGGATCGTCATGAGCCGGCTGGCTCGGACCGTGACCAGGCTGATCCAGGCGATCGCGATCATGCCCCAGCCGGCCGGGTTGGCGTCCTGGGCCAGCAGGATGGTGAGGACGGCCGCCCCGGAGATCACGGTGTCGATCCGGCTGCGGCGGGCCAACCGCGGCCAGAAGATCGACACTGCCCGGAGCAGCCGGACCATCGACCAGGTGAAGACCAGCATCGCCGCGAACGCGATGGTCAGCCGGGGCGCCGACAATTGGTTCTCGGTCGCGTAGAGGCTGAGGCCGGCCAGCGCACCGAACCAGGCCAGGATCAGGCTGAAGCTCAGGCTCCACATGGTGATCCGCTGGGCCCGATGGATCGCGCCGCTCATGTCGACACCCTAACTTTCAGCCGCGCCGCGGGTCCCAGCGGAAGAACCGCCGGGCCAGGACCGCGGCTACGGCCACCCAGGCGGCCAGCAGACCCAGCGACGCCCATTCGAAGGAGGCACCGTATCCGGCCCGCACCAGGTCGGCCACCGCGGTCAGCGGCAGGAAGTCGGCGACCTGCTGGAGCCGGTCCGGGAAGACGTCGGCCGGCACGATCACCGGGGAGAGGATCAGACAGACGAGCATCACCGGTACGGTCGCCAGCTGCGCCAACTCACCCGACGAGCTCAATCCGGAGATCGCCATCGACAGCAGCGCGAACACGGCCGCCCCGCCGAGCGCCGCGATCAGCACGAGCAGCGGGTTGCCGGGCAGCCCGAAGCCCATCACCACCAGCGCGACCCCGACGGCGAGGGCCTGCAGCAGGTAGACCGCGGTGGCGCCGGCCGCGCTGCCACCGAGGATCGCGGTCGCCGAGGCCGGTCCGCCGAGCAGCCGTTTCAGCACGAGCTCCTCACGGCGGCTGGTGTAGAAACCGGCCAGGTTCACCAGCGGGGCGAACATCAGCAGTCCGGCGATCTGTCCGGTCAGGAGGAACTCGACGGCGTCGCGGTCGCTCTGCCCGGCGCTGAACACCAGGAACGCGACCACACCGAGTGGCATGAGGACCGCGTTGGTGAGAGCCGACCGGTTCCGGAAGATCATCGTCAGGTCGAGCCGGGCCAGCCGGTAGATGTGCGCGAGGTCGGTCTTCACTGGTTCTCCACGATGCTCAGAAACACGTCTTCGAGGGAGGCGGGGCGGACCGACAGCCGGTCCAGCGTGACGTTCTGCGCGGCGGCCCAGGCCACCAGCGTCGCCACCGCGCGGTGGGCCCGGCCGTCCGGGTCACCCTGGATGACCGTCCAGCGTGCGGCCGGGTGGCCGTCGGTCACGGCGATCTCCGGGGGCAGGCCGTCGAGCCGGGGCAGGGTGTCGATCGGGGTGTGCGCCGGGACCCGGAAGGCGATCCGGTCCCCGTGCCCGGCGACCACCTCGGGGACCGTTCCGGCGATCCGGATCTCGCCCCGGTGCATGATCGCGATCCGGTCGGCGAGCCGTTCGGCCTCTTCCAGGTAGTGGGTGGTGAGCAGCACGGTGGTGCCGCCGGCGACCAGCTCCTGGATCAGTTTCCAGGTGGCGATCCGGGCCTCCGGGTCCATGCCGGTGGTCGGCTCGTCGAGGAACAGCACCTCGGGCCGGCCGACGATGGCGAGCGCCAGGTCGAGGCGGCGCTTCTGACCGCCGGACAGTTGCCGTACCGCGGTGCCGGCCTTGTCGGCCAGGTCGACCCGTTTCAGGGCCTCGTCCCGGGACAGCGGGTTCACGTGCAGGTCACGCCAGAGCGAGACGGTCTCGGCCACCGTGAGGTCGCCGATCAGCCCGCTCTCCTGGAGCATGATCCCGACCCGGGGCCGCAGCGCCTTCCGGTTCCGGTACGGGTCCGCGTCCAGCAGGCGCACGGTCCCCGACGCGGCCGGCCGGAACCCTTCGAGCACCTCCATGGTGGTGGTCTTACCGGCCCCGTTCGTGCCGAGCAGGGCGAACAGTTGCCCACCGCCGACGCTGAAGTCGATGCCCCGTACTGCCTCGAAATCCCCGTACCGCTGGCGGAGGCCGTCCACTTCGATCGTCTGTGTGCTCATGCGTCAATGGTTCGCGATCCGAACCGTGACGGGCAGTCGCCGGAGTCAGCGATCAGCCATGACAGATGTCATGTGACATCGTGGCGAACACCTTGTGCAGCAGATCGCCACTGGTGAACGGCTTCTCGATGAAGGCGATCCCGTCGTCGAGCACGTGCGTGGTGCCGAGCAGCCCGTTGCTGTAGCCGGACATGAACAGCACCGGCATGTCCGGGTGCTCCCGGCGGACCAGCTCGGCCAGTTTCGGCCCGGTCATCTCGGGCATGATCACGTCGGTCAGCAGCAGGTCGCAGCCGTTCTCCTGGAACACCCGCAGCCCCTCGGCGCCGTTTGTCGCCGTCCGCACCCGATACCCGGCGTTCGACAGGATCCGGGTGATGATCCGGGCCAGCGCCACCTCGTCCTCGACCACGAGCACGGTCCGCCCGTCGCCGAGCGGCGGGCTGCCGACGTGGGTCGACGCCGGGGTCGCCCCGGCCTCCGCCGAGATCGGCAGATAGATCCGGAACGTGGTGCCCACCCCGAGTTCCGAGTAGACGTTGATGCTGCCGCCCGCCTCGGCGACGATCCCGTACACGGTGGCCAGGCCCAGACCGGTCCCGCGGCCGCGCGGTTTGGTGGTGAAGAACGGCTCGAAGATCCGCGCCGCGGTCTCCGGCGCCATGCCCTCGCCGGTGTCGCTGACCAGCAGCCGCGCGTACGTCCCGGCCGGTAGCGGCGGCTGCATGTTCAGCTCCTCGCCGTCCAGGGCGGCCACGTTCGCCTCCAGCACCACGGTTCCGCCGTCGGGCATCGCGTCCCGCGCGTTGATCGCCAGGTTCAGCAGGATCTGGTGCACCTGACCGGGGTCGGCGTGCACGCACACCGGCTCCGGCGCGGGCACCGCGATCAGCGTGATGTGCTCGCCGATGGTGCGTTCCAGGACGGCGTGCACCTCGGCGATCGCCCCGTTCAGGTCGACGTCGCGCAACTGGATGGTGTCACCGCGGGTGAACGTGAGCAGCTGCCGGGTCAGGCTCGTCGCCCGGTCCACCGCGGTCCGCACATGCGCCAGATCGGCCTGCACGTGCGGCAACTCCCGGGTCTCGTCGATCACGAAGTCGGTGTAGTTCGCGATGATCGCCAGGATGTTGTTGAAGTCGTGCGCCACCCCGCCCGCCAGATTACCCAGGCTCTCCATGCGTTTCGCCTGGTCACTGCGCTCCTGCACGGCACGTTGGCGTTCCGCGGCCTCCTTCTCGGCGGACACGTCCCGGGCGATCACCGACACCCCGATCACCGCGCCGGTCGGGTCGGTGATCGGGGTGACGGTGAACGCGGCCTCGACCGGGCGGCCGTCCTTGCGGAGGCGGCGACCCTCATACGAGAAGCTGCCCTCCCCGGCTCGCATCCGGGCCAGCATGTCCGCCTGCTGCCCGGCGCCGTCCGGCCCGGCCAGGAGTGAGGCCGGCTGCGCCAGCGCCTCGGCCGCGGTCCAGCCGAAGATCCGTTCGGCACCACCGTTCCACGCGTTGATCGTGCCGTCCGGGGTGAGCCCGATGATCGCGTCGGCGCTGTCCTCGACGACCGTCGCCAGCGTCGCCTGGTGCGCCTCGGCCAGATCCCGGGCCGCCCGCTCCCGCGCGTCCGCCTCGTCCAGCCGCATCTGCCCCCACGGGTCGACGTAGATCGCACCCTTCTGGAGCAGTACGCCGTACCCGCGCCGCAGCGTCCAGTAGTAGACACCCACCGCCGCGGTGCACGCGTCCCAGACCGCCGACGCCGTCGACCAGCCCGGCCCGGCCCCGTGCACATGCGTCTCCCGCAGCACCACCAGCGCCTGGAACGCCATCACCGAGTGGAACCCGTGCCCGACGGCGCAACTGAAGAAGATCAACGCGGTCGCGGTGGCGAGCTTGTTCGATCCCAGTTGCCCGGCCCGGTGCACGGGTACCACGATCGACACCATGATCGCCGCGTAGGCGACCATGATGACGAGGTTGGCCAGCAGGAACAGTTGCGGCACGTCTTCCCGATCGGACGCGCGCGTGACGAACTGAGGGTTGCATCCGTCGATAGGCTCATGATCATGAGGCTGACCGATGTGCTGACCCGTGCCGCGACCATCGCACCAGGTCAGGGCATCGTTCACGCGGACCGGTTCGTCAGTTACGCCGAACTGTTCGCCGACGCGCTGCGGATCGGCGGCGGCCTGCGCGAGGCGGGGGTGGCGCCCGGCGATCCGCTGCCGATCGTCGCCGACGACGGGGCGGACTTCCTCGGCCTCTTCTGGGGTGCGGTGGTGGCGGGTGCCGTACCGGTGCCGCTGCCGCCGGAACCGAACCGCCTCGCCGCCGTCTGGCGTCACCTGGGCGGCCCGCCGTTGGCGGGCGACACCGCGACGCCCGGCGGCACCCTGCTGTCCCCTCGCGACCTGCGGTCCGCGTTGCCGTTGACGACCCCTCATCCGGTACGGCCGGACGACCTCGCCTTCCTGCAGTTCTCCTCCGGGAGCACCGGAACGCCCAAAGGTGTCGAACTGACCCACGCCAACGTCGTGGCCAACCTCGCTCAGGGCGCCCAGGCCGGGGCGTTGACCAGCGAAGACGTATTCGTGACGTGGATGCCGTACTTCCACGACATGGGCCTGATCGGCACCCACCTGGCCCCGCTGTACGTGCGCTGCCGCCAGATCCGGATCAGCCCTCTGGCGTTCGCGAAGCGCCCCGCGGTGTGGCTGGCCACCGCCTCCCGGCACCGGGCCACCGTACTGTCGGCCGCGAACTTCGCCCTGGCCCTGGTCAACCGCCGGGTCGCCCAGCCCGACCTGGACGCCCTGGACCTGAGCAGCGTCCGCCTGCTGATGGTCGGCGCCGAACCGATCTCCCCGACGGTCTGGGACACCTTCACCACCCGCCTGAGGCCGGCCGGTCTGCGCCCGGGAGCGATGCAGCCGGTCTACGGCCTGGCCGAGGCGACTGTCGCGGTCGCCTGCCCCCCGCTGGGTGAACCCGCCGTCCCGGTGACACTGAGCCGGGCCGCCCTGGCCCGGGGCGTCGCCCTGCCCGTGCTCTCGTCCGCTTCCGGGGTTTCGTTGATGGACCTCGGCCATCCGGTGCCGGGCTGTGAGCTGCGCATCGTGGACGACGAGGGGCGGCCTCTGGAGGACGGTCTCGTCGGCCATCTCCAGGTCCGTGGCCCGAACGTCACCCGCGGCTACCACGCCGATCCGATCGCGACGGCCGCGGCCTTCGACGGTGCATGGCTCCGAACCGGTGACATCGGTTTCCTCCGGGCCGGCCGCCTGGTGGTGACCGGCCGGCACAAGGACGTCCTGTTCCTCAACGGCCGCAACTTCCACGCCGCCGACCTGGAGGAACTGGCCGCCGCCACCCCGGGCCTGGCCGCCGGCCCGATAGCCGTGGTCGGCGCCACCGACCCCGTCACCGGCCACGAACGGGTAGCCGTCTACCTCTCGATCCCCGCCGTCCGCTCCGACCCGGCGGGCCTGCCCGCCCAGGTCCGGGCCCGGGTGGCCGAGGCGCTGGCCCACGACGACGTCCGGGTGGAGGTCTTGCCGAACGGCGCCTTCACCCGAACCACCAGCGGCAAACTACGTCGCCACCCGCTACGCGAACGCCTGACCGGTTCGTCGACCTCAGCACCGCCCACTCCCGAACCCCCGACCCGTTCGTCGACCCCGCCATCGCCCACCCCCGAACCCCCGACCCGCACCGCATCCCGACCAGCTCAACCCTCCGACAACCCCCTATGCCACACCCCCGAAACCCTCCCCGGCCGGTCCCCGGAGCCGCCGAGCCGCCCAGAAGACAGCCCCGATCACCGGCCCGGCGCCGGCTTGTCGTCAGAGCTGTCCGATCATGGCGGGGACAGCTCTGGAGGCCGGCCGGTTCCGGTGGGGGGCAGCGCGACGTCGGCTGAGGAAGCCGGCGGGGCGCGGGCGGCGATCCCGTTCGGGCGGGCTGACGTGGAGCGGGTCGTCCGGGAAATCTGGGCGCGGGTGCTCGGCGTTTCGGAGGAATCGATCGGGCCGGATGATCGATTTCTGGCTATCGGTGGGTCTTCGCTCAAGGCCATGGAAGTGCTGGCGGCGTTGGAGGACGCGTTCGGCCGCACCCTCGAACCGTCGATGCTCCGGGATTGCGCGACGGTTCCGGCCCTCGCTGATCGGCTGATGGTCGACGAAGCGGCCGCAACCTCTCTGCCGGCAAGTGCGGCGGCAACAGCGGCCGGAACGTCGGCAACGACGGCGCGACCTGCAACGACGGCGCGACCTGCAACTGCGGCGGCAACGGCGGCGGGACCTGCAACTGCGGTGGCAACGGCGGCGGGAATATCGGCGGGACCGGCAACGGCGGCGGTAGGAATGTCGGCGGGGCTGACGACGGCGGCGGCGGGGACGTCGGTCGGAGCGGCCGCGGAGATCGGGGCTGCGGGGCGGGTGTCGGTGGCTGCCGGTCGGGGGCCTGGGGCGTTGGCGGTCATCGGGATGGCCTGCCGGTTTCCGGGGGCGGATACGCCTGAGGAGTTCTGGGCGAACCTTCTGGCCGGGCGGGACAGCGTCACACCCGTGACTCGGTGGGCCGACGGCGGGCATGGTGCGTTTCTGAAGGACCCGGCATCCTTCGATGCCGGATATTTCGGGATCGGTGAGGAGGAAGCGCGGCTGCTGGACCCGCACGCTCGGATCTTCCTCGAGCTCGCCCACGAAGCGCTGGAACGATCCGGATACGCCGGCGCACGGCGCAAATCCCACAAGATCGGCGTCTTCGCGGCCGTCGGTGAAAGCGGCTACTCAGAGATCATCGCCGAAGCCGAAGCCGAAGCCGAAGCCGAAGCCGAAGCCGAAGCCGAAGCCGAAGCCGAAGCCGAAGCCGAAGCCGAAGCCGGAGCCGGAGCCGGGGCCGGGGCCGGGGCCGAAGCCGGGGCCGGGGCCGGGGCCGGGGCCGGGGCCGGAGCCGGAGCCGACGCCGGGGCCGGAGCCGACGCCGGAGCGGGAGCCAGAGCGGGAGCCGACGCCGACGCGGGAGCGGGAGCCGGGCCGCGCGGCGGGATTCGGGTGGGTGGTGCGTATGCGCTGACCGGGAGTCTGCGGAATCTGATCGCCGCCCGCGTGGCGCATCTCCTGGATCTGCACGGCCCGGCGATCGCCGTGGACACCGCCTGTTCGTCGGCTCTGGTGGCGCTGCATCTGGCGAGGCGCAGTCTGGCCGCCGGGGACTGTGACATCGCGATCGTCGGCGGCGTCAACCTGAACCTGACGGCCACCGGCGAGACCCTGCTGAACGCCGCCCAGGCGCTGTCACCCACCGGGCGTTGCCGGGCGTTCGACGCGGAGGCGGACGGGTTCGTGCCGGGGGAGGGCGGGGCCGCGCTGGTTCTGACCCGGCTCGCCGATGCCGGCGAGGATCAGATTCTCGCGGTGGTACGGGGAAGCGCCGTCAACAACGACGGCCGTTCGTTGAGTCTGATGGCGCCGAATCCGCTGCTCCAGCGTGCGGTGATCGCGGAGGCGTACCGGGAATGCGGTGTTGATCCGGTCGTGGTCTCCTATGTGGAGGCCCACGGCACGGGCACGGCGGTGGGCGACCCGATCGAGGCGCGATCTCTGGCCTACGCGTTCCCGCCGCGCCCCGACGGTCGTCTCCGGATGCTCGGTTCGGTCAAGACGAACATCGGCCACCTGCTGAACGTGGCCGGTCTGCCCGCGCTGGTGAAGGTGATCCTGGCCCTGCAGCACGGGGAGTTGCCGCCGTCCCTGCACCACGACCGTCCGTCCCCACGGTTCGACCTGGCGGCGGCCGGTTTCGAGGTGCTCACCGAGCGACGCCCGTGGACAGGCCCGCGTGTCGCGGGCGTGAACGGCTTCGGCTTCGGCGGCACGAACGCCCACGTGATCCTGGAGGCCGGCGGGAACGTCGAGGTGGTCCGGGAGGTCGGCGGAAACGTCGAAGTAGCCGGGGAGGTCGGCGGGAACGTCGAGGTGGTCCGGGAGGTCGGCGAGGACACGGTCGGGTCTGGGGCGAAGAGTGGGCCACACCTGCTGACCCTGTCCGCCCGATCCGGGCCCGCCCTCCGCGCGGCGGCCACCCGGCTGGCGGCCCACCTACGGAACCATCCCGGCCTGCCACTGGCGGACGTCTGCGCCACCGCGTCGACCGCGCGGGACGACGCCCCGTACCGCATAGCGATCTTGACCGAGAATGATCTCCCGGAGCAGTTGACCGCGGTGGAACCCGGACCGCCGTCGACCCGTCCCGCCCGGGTGGCCTTCCTGTTCGGCGGTCAGGGTGGCCAACGCCCCGGCCAGGGCGCCGACCTGTACGAAACGGCTCCCGTCTTCCGAGCCGTCCTGGATCAGGTCTCGGCCGCGGCCGGTCCGGTGGCGGGCCGTTCGCTGGTCGAATGGTGCACCGATCGGACCGTCCCCGAGTCCGATCTGGCCCACACCGAGGTGACCCAGCCGCTGGTGGTCGCGTTCGCGGTGGCGCAGGCCGCGCAGTTGATCGCCTACGGGATCCGGCCGGCCGCGGTGACCGGCCACAGCCTCGGCGAATTGGCCGCAGCGGTGACCGCGGGCCGATTGACCGCGGTGGAGGCGGTGATGCTGGCCGCCGAACGGGGCCGCTTGACCGCCGCCCGAACCGAACCGGGCGCCATGCTCGCGGTCGCCGCCTCAGCCGCCCGGGTCACCGAGATCACCGGCGGAACGGGCGTGACGATCGCCGCCCTGAACGCACCGAATCGGGTGGTCCTCTCCGGCCCGCACGACGCGATCACCCGAGCCGCCGCCGACCTGGCCGACAATGGCATCACCACCCGGCGGCTGGCGGTTTCGCACGCTTTCCATTCCCCGGCGATGACCCCGGTGGCCGAGGCGTTGAAATCTCTCGCGCCGCCGGAACGCGCGACCACGATCCCGCAGATGAGCACGGTCACCGGTGAGTGGGATCCGTCATTCGACGGCGCCTATCTGGCGGCTCACGCGCTCGACCCGGTTCGTTTCGCGGACGCGATCGAGCGGCTGCGCGGGGCCGGCTTCGACACGATGGTCGAGGTGGGCGCGTCGGTCACCCTTTCTCCTCTGGTACGCGGAACGACCGTCCGCCACGCCGGAAACGACGCATCGGTGCTCCTGAGAACGGTCGGCGACCTGTGGATGCGGGGTGCCCTCCTGAACCGCGAGAACCTCGACGCCGGAACCCGCCGAGTGGCCCTCCCGACGTATCCGTTCCAGCGCCGCCGTTTCTGGGTGACCGATCCGCCGCGCCCGAAACTGTCGGTCCCGAATTGGATCCCGGCCGCAGCGCCGGCTCCCGGAGAATCGATTCCCGCGACGATCGTGATCGCCGATTCGGACGATCCCGGCGATGCCCTGGCCGCGATCACCGCGACCCCGCGAAACGGTTTCCTGCTGCTGGTGACCCGTGATCTGTTCGCGACCGGCGACAACGAACCGGACCCCCGGCATGCGGTCTGGTCCGGCTTGGCGATGGCCTTCGCCGACGAAAACCCGCAGGCGGCGGTACGGCTACTCGATCTCACCTCCGCCGACCCGGAGGAGTCCCGTCGCTCCGCTCTGCGACAGGAGGCCACCGATCCACCCGCTCCCGGTCCGGCCGAACTCGTGGCCTGGCGCAACGGCCACCGCCTGACCCGTTCGTTCGCCCCCGTGACGACCGGTGATCCGTTGCTCCCGCCGCCGGACGGCAGTTACCTGATCGTCGGCGGTGCTGGGGCGGCCGGCGCGGAGATCGCCCGCCACCTGGCCCGCCGTGGCCGTCCGACGTTGCTGCTGGCGGGCCGTTCCGCCGAGCCGGTCGCCCTGCTGGCCGAACTTCGCGAGCTGGGTGCGACCGCCGACTACCGGATCGCCGACGTGACGGTCGAGGAGGACGTCACCGCACTGGTCGCGAACCGCGATTTCGACCTGGTGATCCAGGCCGCCGGGGTGGCCCGGCCGGGCAGCCTGCGAGCGAAGTCCGCCGAGGAGATCACCGCCGGTCTGTCCGCGAAGGTCCACGGAACCGTCCTGCTGACCCGTGCGCTGGGTGATCGACGCCCGCCGGTGATCGCGTTGTCGTCGATCTCGTCGGTCGTTCCGGGGCTGGCCGGCGCGGTCGGCGACTACGTGGCGGGTAACGCGTTCCTGGACACGTTCGCGGCCACCGAGCAGGCCGCCGGTCGCCCGTTCGTCGCGGTCAACCTGCCCGCCATCACCGGGGGTGGCCTGGCCGGCACCCACGGCCCGGCCCGCTCCACGGGTGTCCTGCCGATCGAACAGCTGCCGGAGACCCTGTGGGCCGCGGCCGCCCTGGGCGCCCCGCAGGTCCTGGTGACCCCAGCGGTCGGCGGCGCTGTCCGCCCGAACTCCGGCCGCCCAGACTCCGGCCGCCCAGACTCCGGCCGCCCAGACTCCGGCAGCCTGACCGTGGCACCCGCACCGGGCGGCGTGGGTGCCACGACCGCGACGGCCGAGCGGGACGAGCTGGTCGCGGTCGTGCGGGAACTGCTGGCCGGACCGCTGGAACGGGAACCCGGCGCCATCGGCCTGGACGAACCGTTCCTGGTCCTGGGACTCGACTCGCTCACCGCCGTCGACCTGGTCAAGGAGCTGGAGAAACGCCTTGGGCGGACGCTGTCGACGACGCTGTTCTTCGAACACCGCACGATCGGCGAACTGACCGCCCACCTGGCGATCCCGCAGGACCGGGCCCGCACCGACGTGGTGTCGCCGGTGCGGGCGGGGGAGTTCCCGTTCAGCCCGGTGCAGCGCGCGTTCGTGACGACCGGCCGGCTCTATCCGGAGGTGCCCGCCTACGCCTATGTCGGGCAGACGCTGGCCGGGCCGGTCGACGCGGAGCGGCTGGCGGGTGCGTTCGCCGAGCTCGAACGTCGCCACCCGATGCTGCGGGTCCGGTTCGGTCCGACCGGTCAGTACTTCGCCGCCCCGACGGCCGGCCGACCGACCTGGTTCACGGACGGGCCGGCGGAGGGGCGGGCGGACTGGGAGGTGGAGCTGCGGAACCGGCCGTTCGATCTCGAGCGGGAAGGGCCGATCCGGGCGGTGCTCGCGACGGGGGCCGGGGTGACGCGGCTCGTCGTGGTGGTGCACCACGCGGCGGCCGACGGGTACAGCCTGGCGGTTCTCGGGGACGAACTGTGGGCGCTGTACGACGGTGGTGGGCTGGCGGCGGCACCGGTGGCCACGTTCGCGGAGCATCAGGCCGGGCCACGTGCGGCCGATATCGATCACTGGCGTGCGGTCCTGGCGGGGTATCCGCGGCTGTCCCTGCCGTTTGACGGGGATGCCGCTGACGAGCCTCGGGGGCCGTACCTCGTACACCAGAAGGCCCTTGATCCGGAAGTGAGCCGGCGGCTGGCCGGCACCGCGCGAGAGGCCGGGGTTTCGCTCTTCCACCTGCTCCTCGCGGGGTATGTGCGCTGCCTGGCGCGTTGGAGCGGGCAGGTCGACGTGCCCGTCTCGGTGGCTCGGGCAGGACGGGAGGATCGGCTGCCGGGTGTGGACCGGATGGTCGGGCCGTTCGCGGACACGCTTCCGGTGCTGGTCCAGGTTCGGCCGGGGGAGACCGGAACCGAGCTGGCCGGGCGGATCCGGGAGTTGTGGCTGACGGCCGAGCGGCACGGTTCGGTGTCCACCGTCGATCTGGCCCGTCTGCTCGCCGCGGACGGGGCGGGGCCGCGCACGGCGAGCCCGGCCGGGTTCAGTTTCGCCCGGTTCCCGAACGCCGGGGTCACGGCGGCGGGTGTTCTCGCCACGACTGCGGGGACGGCGTCGGCGGCCACCCGACTCGGCCTGGTCTGTTTCGAGGCGCACGGCACGCTGCACTTCTCCTGGAACCATCCGGCGGCTCTGTTCACCACGGCGACCATCGAGCGTCTCGCCACCGAACATCTGGCCGAGATCACCGCGCTGGCCGGACCGAACGCCACCACCGGTACGGGACGGCGTGGCGGGGTGGTCGAGCGGATTCGGGAGCAGTGTCGCCGTACCCCTGAGGGGATTGCGGTTTTGAGCGATGGCGTGCCGCTCACCTATCGCGCGCTGAATGCCGCATCGGATCGCCTCGCGGGGCGGCTCGTGGCCGGCGGTGGCCGCCGGATCGGGCTGCTGACCGGCCCGGGAGCGAGCACCGTGA
Organism: Actinoplanes sichuanensis; assembly: GCF_033097365.1. Classification (NCBI taxonomy): domain Bacteria; kingdom Bacillati; phylum Actinomycetota; class Actinomycetes; order Micromonosporales; family Micromonosporaceae; genus Actinoplanes; species Actinoplanes sichuanensis. Next base: position 7,193,500 of record NZ_AP028461.1, on the reverse strand, counting down.
TCGGCGTCGTCGGAATTCTCCGGGCCGGTGCGACGTGGGTGCCGATGGACGCCGCGCACCCGCCGGCCCGGATCGCGGGGCTGCTCACCCGGGCGGGGGTGACCGAGGTCGTCCACGACTCCGGGACCCGGGCGGTCGCCGAAACGCTCGGGCCGGAGTTCACGCTGGTGGACGCGGCGGCGCCGGGCGGGTCGGCGGCACTGCCGGCGGATACCCCGGGTGGTGACACCGCGTACATCATCTTCACGTCCGGGTCTACCGGGCGGCCGAAGGGCGTCGCGGTCGGGCACCGGGCGATGGCCGACTATCTGGACTGGGCGATCGGTGCCTTCGGCTACCGGGCAGGCGATCGGCTCGCCCAGACCGCTTCGATCTGCTTCGATGCTTCGGTACGGCAGATCCTGGCTCCGTTGCTGGTCGGAGCGACAGTCGTGGCCTGGGATCGGGACACGGTTCGGGACCCCGAGTTGCTCGTCGAGCTCCTGGTCCGGGATCGGGTGACCGTGTGGAGTTCGGTTCCGACGCTGTGGGAGCGGCTGCTGACCGCTGCCGAGAAGACTCGCCCCGATCTCTCCCGGTTACGCTGGGTGCATGTTGGTGGGGAGGTGCTGTCGCCGGCGCACGTCCGGCGCTGGTTCGACCTGCTCGGCCCGGGTCAGCGGATCACCAACCTGTACGGACCCACCGAGACCACGATCAACGCGACCTGGCACCTGATCACCGAGCGCCCCGCTGACGAGGTGACCCGGCTGCCGATCGGCCGCCCGATCGGCGGTGCGGAGATCGAGATCGCCGGACCGGACGGGGAGATCTGGATCGGTGGCGCCGGGCTGGCCGACGGATATCTCGACGACCCGGAGCAGACCGCGGCGGCGTTCGTGGAACGGGACGGCCGGCGCTGGTACCGCAGCGGTGACCTCGGGGAGTTGGATGCCGACGGGGTTCTCTGGTTCCGTGGGCGGGTCGACGACCAGGTGAAACTCCACGGGTACCGGATCGAGCCGGGCGAGGTCGAGGCGGCGTTGCGGCGGCATCCGCGGGTGGAGCGGGCGGTGGTGCTCGTCGACGGCGGGCGGCTCGTGGCGTGGGTGCAGTCGTCGTCCGTTGACGGTCCCGCGCTGCGTGCCCACCTGACCGGTCTATTGCCCGGATATCTGGTGCCGTCACGGTTCGAGGTGGTGGGGGAGTTGCCGCTCACCGCGGCCGGCAAGATCGACCGTTCTCGGCTGAGGGGCGGCCCGGCGGGTTCCGGCGTCGGCGAGGGCGGTCCGGCGGCGACCGCGACCGAGCGGCTCCTCGCCGAACTCTGGACCCGGCAGCTCGGTGTCGCGTCGGTCCGGCGCGAGGACGACTTCTTCGCACTCGGCGGCGACTCGATCGGGGTGCTGGAGCTCTTCGCCGGTCTGAGCGAGCACCGGACCGCACTGCCCCGACCCACGGTCGTCTACCGGCATCGCACCCTGGCCGCACTCGCCGCCGTCCTCGACGCGACGATCGATGACGGCACCCCGCCCGGTGACCCGGTGGGCGGCGTCTCGCTCGGTGGTCCGGTGGGTGGCGTCTCGCCCGGTGATCCGGTGGGCGGCGTCTTGCCTGGTGATCCGGTGGGTGACGTCTCGCCCGGTGACCCGGTGGGCGGCGTCTTGCCTGGTGGCCCGGTGGGCGGCAGGGATTTCCCGGTGACGTCGACCCAGCGGGGGTTCCTTCTCGCCGACGCGGTCGGTGCGCCGCCGACCTGGCTGGCGGCTCCTCGCCTGCACGGGCCACTCGATCTCGAACGCTTCCGCCGAGCCGTGGACCTGCTGGTCGGGAGGCATCCGATGCTGCGGACCGTGTTCCCGCGGGACGCCCGGCCGCCGGTGCAGCGGGAACTCCGGTCGGTGACCCCGGTGGTCGGCTACGAATCCGCCCCGCGACCGCTCGACGAGGAGCTGGCGGCGGAACGGGAGTACCGGTTCGATCCGGCGGAGTGGCCGCTCGTGCGGTTGCGGCTGCTCCGCTACGGCTCGGAGGAGCACGTGCTGATGGTGCACGCGCACCACCTGGTCGGGGACGGCTACAGCGTGGCGCTGCTGATGCGGGAGCTGTCGGCCGTCTACGACGGAGCCGAGCTCGAACCGATTCGGGCGACATTTCGGGAATATGTGTCCCGGTTGGAGGGAATGCCGTCGGAGGTCGCCCCGCACGACGGTGGCCCGATCCGCGTCGGCGGGGCGATCACCACCGCCGGATTCACCGTGCACACGGCCACCGAACTGCGGGACCGAGCGATCACCGCCGGGGTGACCCCGTTCGTGCCGGTGCTGGCCGCCTACCACCGGGCGCTCGCGTCGGCGACCGGCCGCCCCGACCCGGTGATCGGGGTCGCGGTGACCGGGCGCGACCACGCCCTGGCCGACCTGGGCCGGATCTTCGGACCGTGCGCCACCGCGGTGGCCGTCCGGCCGGGCTCCGATGCGAGCCTCGCCGAGGTGTCGGCGGCCGTTCTCGACGCCCGGACCAGGACGTTCACCGCGCCGCAGGGCTGGCAGCACTTCTTCACCTACCTGGACTTCGGTGCCCTGGGCGGCGTACGGGGCGAGACGCTGCGGTTGACCTGGGACGACACGGACGCCGAACTCGCCGTCCCACCGGGCACCGAGGTCCTGCTCGCGGTCCGCCCGGTCGAGGCCGGCCTCCGGCTGACGCTCCGCACCGTCCTCCCGCAGGCGGTCACCGACCGCCTGGCAACCGAGATCGCCGCCGAGCTGCGCCGAATGACGGCCGTTGTCGAGCCGGGCCGGCTGGCCGCCGACGTCGAGCCGGGCCGGCTGGCCGCCGACGTCGAGCCGGGCCGGATGCCCGACGGCGTCGAGTCGGGCCGGATGGCCGACGGTGTCGAGCGGGCGACGCTCAGCGCCGGACTTGTCGGATATCTTCCGGGGCCGGAGCAACTCGCGGCACTGGCGGGCGCTCTGCCCGAAGACGTCCGGCGGATGTTGCCCGGCCTCGACCGGGAGACGATTCGCGGGCTGATCTTCCCGGGCCGGCGGGCGCGGCTGCTGGAGACCGTCGACACCCCGCTGGGCCGGTCCGGGTTCGTCGCGGTGCCCCGCTTCGCCGACGAGTTGGGACGCCCCGGCCTGGCCGAACACGTCGCCGCGGCCGTCGATCTGGCCGCCGGTCTGGGCGCGCGGACGGTCTCCCTCGCGGGAATGATTCCGGCGAACACGAATTACGGGGTGGCCGTCTCCCCGTACCGCCGAAGCGACGCCGACCTCACCACCGGCCATGCGGTGACCGCGGCCGCAGTGGTCCGCACCGTTTTCTCGGCCCTGGCCGCCCGCGACCGTAAGCTGCCGGACTGTGTCGTCGCCGTCCTCGGTCTGGGTTCGATCGGGACGTCGTCGCTGAGCCTGCTGCTGGCCCGCGCCGAGGCACCGGCGAGCCTGATCCTGTGCGATCTGCCGGCCGCCGCATCGCGCCTGACCGAGCTGGCCGCGACCCTGGACGTCCCGACCGAGGTGGCGACCGGCGCCGACGCGGTCTACCGCGCCGACGTGATCATCGCGGCGACCAGCAGCGGGCCCCGCACCCTGGACGTGGATCGACTGCGTCCGGGCACGATCCTGGTCGACGACTCGTTCCCGCACTGTTTCGACACGTCCCGAGCCCTGAACCGGATGCGCACGCGCGGCGACGTCCTGATCGTCGGCGGCGGCCTCCTGGACTGCGGCGAGACCGTCCGGAACGCGGCTCCCGGCCTGCCGGCGATCGACCGCCACCTGCCCGGGTCGATCGCGTCGTGCCAGTTGGAGTCGTTGCTGCACGCCGCCGTTCCGGGATTGCCGCTGGTCGACGGCCCGGTGCGCGCGGAACAGGCGGCCGCCTACTGGGACGCGCTGGACAGCGCCGGCATCGAGGCCGCCCCGCTACACCTACTGAACGAGCGGCTCGACCCCGAATGCGACGTCTAGCCGGTAGCGGTCGCCGGCGTAGCGGGACTCGCTGAGCTCGAGCGGCCGCTCGTTCTGATCGAGGATCAGCCGTTCCTCGATCAGCAGCGCCGAACCGACCGGGACGCCCAGCTCGTGGGCGTCCTCCCCGGTGGCCGCCTCGGCGCGGATCGTCGATGTCCCGTGGACCGGGGTGTGACCGAGTTTGACCAGTGCCTCGTGCACCGAGCGGGACAGGTCGGCAGCGAGCAGGTCGCCGACGGTCCCCGGATACATGGCCCGCTCGAACGCGATCGGCTCGTCGTCGGCGAACCGGACCCGGTGGATCGCGAACACATCGCCCTTGCGCAGCCGCAGCCGGGTCGCCTCGATGGCGGTGGGCGGGCGCAGCTCGGCCACGACCACCTTGGCCCATGGTCGTTTGCCCTGCTTGCGGATCTCCTCGCTGAGCCGGATCAGGTGGTCGGCGCGGCGTGGCCCGCTGGGCACGGCGACGAACGTGCCGCGGCCCGGCGCCCGGTAGACGAGACCGTCGTTGACCAGCTGGGTCACCGCGGCGCGGGCGGTCATCCGGCTGACGCCGTGCTCGCGGGCGAGCTCCGGTTCGGACGGCAGCGGGTCGTGTGGCCGGGACTTCGCGATCTGTGCGCGCAGCGCCTGTTCGATGCGGAAGTAGCGCGGCGAGAAATCGGGATCCCCGGACATGAGGCACACCCTACCGACACCTCCAGACTGTCTAGACAACCACCTGTCTAGACAGCTACTGTCCGGTTCCATGAACTTCACCGTGCCGCAGATCGCGAAGATGATCGACCACTCCATCCTCCGGCCCGAGTTCACCCTGGAAGACCTGCGCGAAGGCTGCGCGATCGCCAAGAAGTACGACGTCGCCTCGGTGTGCGTCCGGCCGGTCGACGTGACGGTCGCGGTCGATCTGCTGCGCGGCACCAACGTCATGGTCGGCACGGTCGTCGGCTTCCCACACGGCGACACCCCCACCTCGGTCAAGATCGCGGAGACCGAGCTCGCCGTGCACCAGGGCGCCAAGGAGATCGACATGGTGCTCAACATCGGCTGGCTGCGCTCCGGTGACATCGCCGCCGTCGAACACGAGATCGGCCTCATCGTGAAGGCCGCCGGCAGCGCGCACGTCAAGGTCATCCTCGAGACGGCGTACCTCACCGACGAGCAGAAACTCGCCGCCTGCTGGGCCGCCGAGCGCGCCGGCGCGGCGTTCGTGAAGACCTCCACCGGCTTCGCCCCGAAGGGCGCCACCATCGACGACCTCGCGCTGATGCGCTCCGCGGTCTCCCCGAAGGTGCAGGTCAAGGCCTCCGGCGGGGTGCGGACCCTGGACGCGATGATCGCGATGGCCGGCGTCGGCGTGACACGTTTCGGCACCTCCGCCACCAGCGAGATCCTGCAGGACCTGGCCCGCCGCCAGGTCTCGGTTCCGGGTGGCCGGGCTTAGATCTCTTCCGCGGTACGGACGAGCCGGCCCCGACCCGAACGGGGCCGGCTCGTCATTCCTCGCCCTTGCTCGCCCGCCGGTCGCATTCCCTTCCTCGCCGGTAGGCTGGGCCGATGCTTCAGCGGTACGACGAGCGCAATGCCGGTATCCAGTACTGGGTCAACGGGAACCTGCTGCACCGTGACCAGCCCGGCCTCTCCCCGTTCGACTCGGTGGTCCAGGGTGGTGACGCGGTCTGGGAGGGTCTGCGGCTCTATCGGGGCGCGATCTTCGGGCTCACCGAGCACCTGGCCCGGCTGCGGCGGTCGGCGCTGGCCCTCGGGTTCACCGACATCCCGGCCGACGACACGATCATCGAGGCGATCGTCGCCACGCTGCGGGCCAACGAGATGACCGACGGGGTGCACCTCCGGCTCACGCTGACCCGTGGGGTGAAGGTGACCAGCGGCATGGACCCGCGCCTCAACCGGGCCGGGCCGACCCTGATCGTGCTGGCCGAGCACAAGCCACCGGTCTACGACACCGGCGGACTCAGCCTGGCCACGTCGAGCATCCGCCGCCCGTCCCCGGACGTGCTGGACCCGAAGATCCACCACAACAACCTGATCAACTCGATCCTCGCCAAGATCGAGGCGAACGCGGCCGGCGCCGACGACGCCCTCATGCTCGACCAGCGGGGCTTCGTCGCCGAGACCAACGCCACCCACCTGTTCGCGGTGACGGACGGTCGCCTGGTCACCCCCACGACCGCCGCCTGTCCGGAAGGGATCACCCGCCAGACGGTCCTCGACCTGGCCGCCCGACACGACATCCCGGCCGTGGTCCGCGACGTGTCGCTCACCGAGATGTACACCGCCGACGAAGTCTTCTGCACCGGCACGATGGGCGAGATCGCCGCGGTCACCACGATCGACGGCCGCCGCGTCGGCGACGGGTCGGTGGGCCCGCTGACCGCCCGGGTGGCCGAGATCTACCAGGAACACGCCAGCACCAACGGCGTCCGCCTCCTGGACGCCTGACACTCCCGTCGGCGTCGCTGGGCGTCAGCGGGAGCTGATGCCCAGCGCGGCCAGCAGTTCGGTGAAGGTCTCCTCGGCGAAGGTGTTCTTCGCGGTCAGTGCGGCCCGGACCGCCTCCGGGTCGGCGACGAGTCCGGCTTCGGTGGACCAGGCGACGGCCAGTTCGACGATCTCGTCCGGGGAGTGCGGCAGCGGCGGGGCGCCGAAGGCCTCCGCGTTGTCGGGGTGCAGATAGGCGGCCCAGTCGACACCGGCCGGACTGAGGGCCTGGACGTGCGCCATGTCGCTGTCGAGCACCACCGCCACCAGCGCCGGGGCACCGGTGGCGGTCACCAGCCCGGGGAGCGCGGAGCTCTCCGGAAAGCCGTCGAGCTGCAGCTCGTGCCAGCCGTCGGGGAACTCCTTCGACCACAACACGTCCAGGTCGCCGACTGCCGCCGGCCGCTCGGCCTTCGCCACGTAGATGCCCCCGCTGTACCCCATGCCCGCTCTCCTCGATCGATGGATGCGAAATCATTGCACGGGAGTACGGGTCGCGGTCAGAGGCGGTGGGCGGCCAGTTCCTCGTAGTAGGGGAGGGCGGCCTCGACCAGCGGACGCAGGCGGTCCGGGACCTCGGCCGGGGACGGGTTGTAGGGGGCGAAACCGGTCGAGGAGTGCACCGAGGCGTACCAATGTGGCGCCCACACGCCGTCCTCCGGTCGCGGGCCCGGCGCCCAGGCGAGCATCGCCGGGTCGAAGGCGAAGCCGAGGCCCTCGCAGAGAAGACGTAGCGTGCGTTCGGGATCGCGGAGCACGTCGGCCGAGTCGACCACCGGCCCGCCGAACGTACGGAAGATCTCCACCTGCTGCGGGTAGCCGAGGTCGTCCAGGGTCGGCTCGCCGCGCACCTTCGAATACGACGCCACCACGTGTGCGGGGTCGCGGATCAGGAAGGCGTGGGTGAGTTTGCCGAGCCAGTCGCGCCCGATCCGGGGCAGCAGGTGGTGGGCCATGTGCTTCTGGTAGAAGACCGCCGGGTCGCCGGGAATCGAGCCGGTCAGCGTGTCGGCGACGTCCTCCCAACGCTGCGGCTGGGCGGCGAGGATCCCGTCACGGCCGGGGTGGTCGAGGCCGGTTTCGGCGAGGTAGTGGGCGTACAACGGCTCGTCGGTCACCACGGTGTCGGCGCGCGAGCCGAAGCTGCGCATCATCGCCGTGGAGATGTTGCGGGGACCTGACCACATCGCGACCCGGATCGTCATGCCCCCATCGTCACACCTGTTACAGGTGTGGTGACTCCGACGAGCCGATCGCCACGGGGCCCACCCATTTCAGGTCGGGGACGTTGACGACGATCGCCTCCTGCGTGGTCCGGGAGATCACCACGACCGCCTCGTCGTCCGGGTCCGGGTTCTCCTCGCGGTGCGGCACCCACGGCGGTACGTGGATGTAGTCGCCGGGTTTGGTGTCGACTCGGATCTCGCCCTTGTGGACGCTGACCTCTTCCGGCAGTTGCTGCGCCGGCACGCCGCGGCAGTCGTGGTGATCACCGCGCCCGGCGAACCGGCCACCGGATTCACCGCGACCTCGTTCACCTCGGTCTTTCTGGACCCGCCGCTCGTCTCGTTCTGCCTGGCCGAGTCGGCCTCGGCCTGGCCCGCGGTGGAGGCCGCCGACACCGTGGCGGTGCACGTGCTCGGGCAGGAGCAGGAGCGGGTGGCGCGTACGTTCTCGACCAGTGGGCAATGGCATCCGTGACTGCAGGGTCGGCCGTGACCGTTACGGCGGTTGCGGTGGCGGATCAGGAGGTGCCGGCGTCTTGCCAGAGGTAGGCGGCGAGGCCCAGGGCGGCTAGGGCGATGACGATGCGGAGTGGGCGTTCCGGGGTGCGGCGGACCAGGGCCGGGCCGATCCAGCTGCCGATCAGGCAGCCGAATCCCAGCAGCGCGGCGGCGGTCCAATGGACCGGGGCGATGAAGGCGTACAGGATTGCGGCGGCGGCGTTCGAAGCGCCGAGGACGACGCTCTTCACGGCGTTGGTCACTGCGAGCGGCTCGACCATCGACATGGACATGACGGCCAGCATCAGCACGCCGGCGGCTGCCCCGAAGTAGCCGCCGTAGATGCCGATCAGGAAGATCGCCAATCCGAGCGGCGGCTGCGCGAACCGTCCCTTCGGCCGCGTGTACCAGCCGCGCAGCCGGTCACGCATCAGCAGGACCACCGCGGCCACGCCGATCAGCACCGGCACGATCCGCTCGAACACCGCTGACGTCGTGTTCATCAGCAGAATCGCACCGGTGGTGCCGCCGAGCAGCGCGAACACACTCTGCCGGAGAATCCTTCGGCCCTGGCCGCGCAGCTCCGGCCTCGATCCAGCGGCTGACCCGGCGCCGCTGGCGAGCAGACCGACCGAGTTGGTCACGTTGGCGGCGATCGGCGGGAGCCCGACGGCGAGCAATGTCGGGTAACTGATCAGCGAAGCCAATCCCGCCATCGAACCTGTCAACCCGGAACCGACACCCCCGGCCAGCAGTAGTACCGCATGATCGAATTGCACCCCTCAGAGTCTGGTGTGAAGCACCCCGTCGATCCGTCGCGGAACGCTGTCGTATTCGTCACGCAACTCCGGCGGGAGCAGGTCGGCTGGCGCGTTCTGCCAGGTCACCGGCCGAAGGAACCGACGGATGGCGGTTGCTCCGACCGACGTGTGCTGCGTGTTGGTGGCCGGCCATGGCCCCCCGTGATGCTGCGCCCAGGCAACCGCCACGCCTGTGGGGTACCCGTCGTAGACGAGACGCCCGGTCCGGGAACGCAACCGGTGGGTCAACTCGGCCGGCAGGTCCGTCTCGCCGGACCCTCGGTGCACAGTGGCGGTCAGGGAAGGTGGCAGCCCGTCAAGGGCCGCGAACAGTTCCGCCTCATCGGTCCATCGGGCCACCACGGTGACAGGCCCGAAGCACTCCTCGGTCGCCTCCGGCGGAAGCGCCGCCGCCGAGGCGGTGAACAGAAGCGGTGTGGCTCTGGCCGGTTGGTCGCTCACCGTCTGATCTCGGGTGTCCCCTGGCGTTAGTTGAGAGTGGGCCGAGGCACCTGCGGCGGCGGCCGCCAGCGCGGACGTGCCCTGCTGGTAGGAGGTGGCGATGCCGTTGTTGAGCATCACCATCGGTTCCAGGTCGGCGATTGCTTCCTGGATCGCGGTGACCAGGCGGTCTCCGTCCGCGCCGGCGGGGACGAACAGCAGACCGGGTTTGGTGCAGAACTGGCCGGCTCCCAGGGTGAACGATGCCGCGAACTCAGCGCCGATCCGCTCGGCCCGGTCGGCGACGGCCGCCGGGGTGACGATGACAGGATTGAGGCTGCTGAGTTCGCCGTAGAAGGGGATCGGCTCGGGGCGCTGTTCGATGATCGCGAGCAGGGCACGGCCGCCGGTGACCGAGCCGGTGAAGCCGACCGCCCGGATCGCCGGATGGGCGACCAGGTCGGCGCCCGCCCGCAGGCCGTGCACGATGCCGAAGGTGCCTTCCGGGGCGCCGGCCTTCCGACTGGCCTCGGCGAGGATCTCGTAGCAGAGCTGCGACGTTGCCGGATGGGAATGGTGTGCCTTGAGGACCACAGGGCTGCCCGCAGCGATGGCCGAGGCCGTGTCGCCGCCGGGGACCGAGAAGGCGAGCGGGAAGTTGCCGGCGCCAAAGACCGCGACCGGTCCGATCGGCACGAGCATCCGCCGCAGGTCCGGGCGCGGCCCCATCGGGGTGTCTCCTGGACGGTCGATCGTGACCTCGAGATATCCGCCGTCACGCAGCACCTCGCTGAACAGCCGCAGCTGGTAGCAGGTCCGGCTCAGCTCGCCGTTGAGCCGGACGGTCCCGAGCGCGGTCTCCCGATCGGCCACCTCGACGATGCGGTCCCGCTGCGCCTCCAACGCTGTGGCCAGATCGTCGAGCAGTGCCGCCCGCCCGTCGCGGCCCAGGTCCTCGAGCGGTCCGGCAGCCGCGAGCGCGGCTGAACAGATCGCGCCGACCTGCTCGGTCGTGGTCTCCTCGGCGACGATCTCCACGGTCCTGCCGCTGCGCGGATCGATGCTGGGAACGCCGGTCATTCTGTGCCCTCCACGAGATCGAGGTTGAGGCCGGGCCTGCTGCCCAGACACATCGGTGTTGCCGTCGCGAGTCCCAGTCTGGTCCGAAGGCGGTCCGGTGCGCCACGTGAACGATTCACGATCGGGTCGCCCGTGGCGCGCGAAGCCGTTACCGCCGGAGCGGTGACCAGCCGGACGTTGAGGGCCTTGACCGGTGGCGCTGTGTGAGGCTGCGACGTCAGGCGGCCGGTCGAGCGATGCGGCCCTGTGGTGGGTGACGGTCGGTTGATCATGGCGGGGTGCCGAGGTCGGCCCGGTCGACGGTCCACTGGCGGGCCTGGTCGCTGATGGTCACGCCGAGGCCGGGACGATCGGAGAGATGGATGCGCCCGTCGCGGATCTCCAAGCGCTCGTCGAAGAGCGGGTGCAGCCAGTCGAAGTGCTCGATCCACGGTTCGTGGGGATATGCGGCGGCCAGGTGGGCGTGGATCTCCATGGCGAAGTGCGGCGCCATGATCAGGTTGGCGTGCTCGGCGAGGCCTGCCAGCCGCAGGAACTGTGTGATGCCGCCGATCCGGGGCGCATCCGGCTGGATGATGTCGACAGCGCCGTGCCGGATCAGCTCGTGATGCTCGGCCACGCTGGTCAACATCTCACCCGAGGCGATCGCCGTGTCCAGGCTGCGGGCCAGCGCTGCGTGCCCCTCCGCGTCGTAGGCGTCGAGTGGCTCCTCGATCCAGACGAGCCCGAACTCCTCCAGCGCTCGCCCGATCCGCTGTGCGGTGGGCCGGTCCCACTGCTGGTTGGCGTCGACCATGAGTGGTGTCTCGTCGCCGACGTGCTCACGCACCGCCCGCACCCGGGCCAGGTCGACCGCCGCCGACGGATGCCCCACCTTGATCTTGATGCCGCCGATCCCGGAGGCGAGGGAGGCGGTGGCGTTGCTCAGCACCTGCTCGATCGGCTCGTGCAGAAACCCGCCCGAGGTGTCATAGCAGCGCACCGAGTCGCGGTGGGCGCCGAGCAGCTTGGCCAGCGGCAGTCCGGCCCGTTTCGCCTTGAGATCCCAGAGCGCCACGTCGATCGCCGCGATCGCCTGGGTGGAGGCACCGCTGCGCCCGACCGAGGCGCCGGCCCACACGAGCCTGGTCCAGAGCCGCTGAATGTCGTTGGGGTCCTGGCCGAGCAGCTCGGGCGCGACCTCCCGGGCGTGTGCGAACTGGGCCGGCCCTCCGGCTCGTTTGCTATAGCTGAAGCCCACACCCTCCAGACCGGACTCGGCACGGATCTCCGCGAAGAGGAAGGCGACCTCCGTCATCGGGCGTTGCCGACCGGTGAGCACCTTGGCGTCACTGATCGCCTGTTTCAGCGGCAGCGTGACGGAGGAGAGCGTGATACCTGTGATTCGGTCAGTCATGGGTCACCGCACCAGACAGGGGCGCTTGGGGTCGAAGCGCCAACCGGGTAGGAGGTACTGCATGGCCGTGGTGTCGTCGCGCCCGCCGAGCCCGTGTTCCAGGTAGAGCTCGTGGGCCGCGGCGAGGGCGTCGCGATCGAGATCGACACCGAGACCGGGGGTGGACGGTACGGCGATGGCACCGTCACGGATCGGGAGCGGCTCACGGGTGAGCCGCTGACCGTCCTGCCAGATCCAGTGGGTGTCGAGTGCGGTGATCTCCCCGGGCGCCGCAGCGCCGACGTGCGCGAACATCGCCAGCGATATGTCGAAGTGGTTGTTGGAATGCGAGCCCCAGGTCAACCCGAAGTCGTGGCAGAGTTGGGCGACGCGGACCGACCCTCGCATGGTCCAGAAGTGCGGGTCGGCGAGCGGGATGTCGACGGCGTGTGCGCGGACGGCATGGGCCATCTGTCGCCAGTCGGTGGCGATCATGTTGGTAGCCGTGCGTAACCCGGTGGCACGTCGGAACTCGGCCATCGTCTCCCGCCCGGACAGGTCGCCCTCGGCCCCGACCGGATCCTCGGCGTAGGCCAGCACACCGTGCAGGTCACGGCAGAGCGCGATGGCGTCCTCCAGCAGCCAGCCGCCGTTGGGATCCAGCGTGATCCGTGCGTCGGGAAACCGCTCGGCCAGGGCACGCACCGCCTCGACCTCCAGCTCTCCGGCGAACACGCCACCCTTGAGCTTGAAGTCGTGGAACCCGTAACGGGTTTGGGCGGCCTCGGCGAGCGCGACGATCGCCGACGGGGTGAGAGCGGGCGCGCGACGTAGTCGTTCCCAGTCGTCGGCCGGGTCGGTCTCGTGCTGGTAGGGCAGGTCGGTGCGGGACGTGTCACCGATGTAGAAGAGGTATCCGAGCACCGGCACGCTGTCTCGTTGCCTGCCCTCACCGAGCAACTCGGCGACCGGGACCCCCAGATGCCGGCCGAGCAGGTCGAGCAGTGCCGACTCCAGTGCGGTCACCGCGTGGATGGTGACGCGTAGATCGTACGTCTGAAGGCCCCGACCACCGGAATCCTGCGCGGCATGGATCTCGGCGAAGCTGCGCAGCAGCGAGGCGAACTCGGCGACGGGTCTGCCGATCAACAGTCCACCGGCGGTTTCCAGGGTGCGGCGGATCGCCTCGCCGCCGGGTGCCTCGCCCAGCCCGGTGCGGCCTTCGCTGTCGGTGAGGACCACCACGGTACGGGTGAAGAACGGCCCGTGAGCCCCGCTGAGATTGAGCAGCATGCTGTCGTTACCGGCGACCGGCACCACTTCGATGCGCTCCACTGTGGGTTTCATGACCTGACCTTCTCGATCAGCCGGCTGAGGTCGGAGCGTTCGTCCTCGGTGAGGTCGGTGAGCGGGGGCCGCACCCGGCCGCCGTCGCGCCCCACCGCGGTCAGCCCGGCCTTGATGATCGAGACGGCATAGCCGCGGGCCCGGTCACGAATGTCGAGATAGGGGATGACGAAGTCGTTGAGCATCTCGTAGACGGCGACCCGGTCCTGGGCGCGCACCGCGGCGTAGAAGCGCAGCGCGAACTCGGGCAGGAAGTTGTAGAGCGCCGACGAATAGGTGCTGACGCCGAGCTGAAGCAGGGGAAGCGCGAAGGTCTCGGCCGTCGGCAGACCGCCCACATAGATCAGCCGGTCGCCGACCCGGGCGTAGGTGCGGGTCATCCGCTCGATGTCGCCGATCCCGTCCTTCAGGCCGATCAACGTGGGGTTTCGGTCGGCGAGCGTCGCGACCGTGACGTCCTCGAGGACGGCGTTGGCCCGGCTGTAGACGATCACGCCCAGCCCGCTGGCCCGGCAGACCGCCTCGACATGGGCGATCAGACCGGACTGGCTGGCCTCGGTCAGGTAGGGAGGAAAGAGCAGCAGCCCGGCGGCACCCGCCGCCTCGGCCGCCTGTGCCTGGGCGACCGCCTGCGCGGTGCTGCCGGTGGCCGGCGCGATCACCGGAACCTGCGACCCGACCTCGTCCACCGCCGCCCGGACCACGGTGTCGATCTCGGCGCTGGTGAGGGAGAAGCCCTCGCCGGTGCCGCCGGCGGCGAACAGACCCGCCACGCCGAAGCTCGCCTGCCACGACAGGTGTTCGCGGTAGCGGCTCTCGTCGAAGGCGAGGTGATCGTCGAAGTGGGTGACGGGGAACGACAGCAGGCCCGAGGCCAGCCGGGCGGCCAGGTCGAGAGGGGGAATCGCGTTCACGAAGCAACCGTAGGAACCGACCACGATGCCTGTCCAAGAGTGTTTCGGCATCGATTGATACCGTCAATGCATCAGAAAACTGAGGGCCGAGATCGCCCTCGGCAGCGCCGGATTGTCGGATCGCCGGGGCCACAGCAGGTGCAGCTCGACCGGATCGACGATCGGTGTGGCGATCGGCAGATAGTTGACGTGCGGAATCCCGATCAGCCGCGCCGACTCCGGGACGAAGGCCACCCCACGACCGCCCGAGACCAGCCACAACATGGTGATCACCTGGCTGACGGTGTGGATGACCCGCTCCTGGGCGAGTGGCACCATGCTCACCACCAGGTCGTAGAAGTACCGCGCCTTCTGCTGGGAGTGGAAGATCAGCGGCTCCCGGACCAGGTCCGCGGGAACCACCGGCCGGCGCAGCTCGGACAGCGGATGATCCTCGTGCACCGCGAGGAGCAGCGCCTCCCGGTGGAGCAGCCGGGACTCGAACAGCTCAGGGTCGAAGGGCGGCCGGGCCAGCCCCAGGTCGATGTCGCCGGCGGTCAGCGCGTCGAGCTGTTCACGGGTGACCATCTCGAAGAGCTCGATGTGCACCTCGGGCAGGTCCAGGTCGAGGTGATCGAGGATCCGGCCGAGGACGCCGAAGGTCGAGGCCGAAGTGAAGGCCAGCTTGATCACGCCGCGCATGCCGGAGGACACCCGCTGGGCCAGAGCCGGAGCGGCCTCGGCGATGACCAGGATGCGGCGGGCCTCGTTGAGGAACACGTGGCCGGCCGGGGTGAGCCGGACCCGGCGGTTGTCCCGTTCCAGCAGTTGCACCCCGACAGCTGCCTCCAGCTTCTGGATCTGCCTGCTCAACGGAGGCTGGGTCATCCGCAGCCGGACCGCTGCCCGGCCGAAGTGCAGTTCCTCGGCGACGGCGATGAAACCTCGCAGCTGTTCGAGGGAGTAAGTCATGCCGTCAAGGTATCAATCGATGCACTAATTGGCTTGGACATGCATTACTGCCCGGTCATAGGCTCGCGGCACCAGTGACCCCCCTCACAAGCGGGAGATTCCCGATGAAAATAACGCTCCCCGCGATCGGCCTGGCCGGCCTGCTCGTGCTCGCCGGCTGTGGCGGCAACCTCGGCTCCGACGGCGACAGCGGCTCCACCGCCGCCTACCCGGAACGGGCCGTCACCCTGCTGATCGGCCAGGACGCCGGCGGCAGCACCGACCTCATCGGCCGCGCCCTGGCCGATCCCGCCGGCAAGGACCTCGGGCAGGCCGTCACCGTCCAGAACCGGCCCGGCGCCAACGGGGCGGTCGCGGCGAAGGAACTGGCGTCCGCCAAGCCCGACGGCTACACGGTCATGGTGTTCGTCGGCTCGCTCGCCTACATCACGCCCCTGGCCGTGCCCGCCGACCAGGCCGTCGACGTCAACGACTACGAAGTGATCACCGGGATCTCGCAGGACGACTTCGTCCTCATCGCCAATCCGCAGACCGGGTTCAAGACGGTCCAGGACATCGTCGCCGCCAAACGGCCGATCAAGTTCGCCACCACGGGCGTCGGCACCGGCAGTCAACTCACCCAGACCCTGCTGTTCGCCCAGGCGGGGGTGGACGCCACCGCGGTGCCGTTCAACGGGGGAGCACCGGCGCTGACCGCGGTCCTCGGCGGCCAGGTCGATGTGGCGGCGGTGCAGCTCGGCGAGGCGAAGGAACAGATCGAGGCGGGCAAGGCGGTTCCGCTCGTCACGTTCGCCACTCAGCGACCCAGCTACATGCCGGACACCCCGACCGCGACCGAGGCCGGGTTCAACGTGCCGGTCCAGCAGTCCCGGGCGATCGTGGCGCCGAAGGGCACCCCCAAGGAGGTGGTGGACCGGTTGCGGGCGGCCTTCCAGAAGGGCTTCGCCGATCAGGCGTACAAGGACTTCAACACCAAGCGGCTGCTGACCGCGAACGAGGTTGACGGTGCCGCGTTGCTCCAGCAGTGGAACGGTTCGCTTCAGACGTACCGTGACCTGGTGGCCCAGCACAAGATCGACCTGAGCGCCAAGTGACCACCGAGCCCGTTGACGACCGGCCGCCCGCGGCCGGTCCGTCGGCCAACCTGATCGCCGCCGTCGTCGTGATCGCGCTCGGGGCTGCGGCGGTCGTCGGCGCCGCCGGGCTCGGATCCGGTCCGGGCACCTGGCCGATGGTCATCGGTGTCGCCCTGGTGATCCTCGGTCTGGCGCTGGCGGTGCAGGCCCGCCGCGCCGAGCCCCCCGAGCGGTTCACCCGCAGCAGTCTGCTGGTCGTCGCCGCCGTCACCAGCATGATCGCCTACGTCGCGGTGATCGCCACCATCGGCTTCGAGATCCCGACCGTGCTGCTCGCCTTCGCCTGGCTGCGTTTCCTCGGCCGGGAGAGCCTGCGGACGTCCATCGCCGTCAGCCTCGGCATTGTCGTCGTCTTCTATGCGCTGTTCGTCGGCGCGCTCGACGTCACCATCCCCCACCTGTTCTGATCCCCTGGAGGACCGTTGTCCTCGGTCATCGACGGCTTCGCGGTCGTCCTCGAACCGGCGAACCTGCTGTACTGCCTCGTCGGCGTCGTCATCGGCATGCTCATCGGCGTCCTGCCCGGGCTCGGTCCGGCCGCCACCATCGCGATCCTGCTCCCCGTCACCTTCGGTCTGGAACCGGTCACCGCGGTGATCATGCTGGCCGGCATCTTCTACGGCGCCCAGTACGGCGGCACCATCACGTCGGTTCTGCTGCGGCTGCCCGGCGAGGCATCCTCCGTCGTCACCGTCTTCGACGGCCACGCCCTCGCCCGACAGGGCAGAGCCGGCACCGCCCTCGGCATCGCCGCCATCGGGTCCTTCGTCGGCGGGACCCTCTCGATCGTCGCGCTCACTCTCGTCGCTCCGATCGTCGCCGGTTTCGCCCTCGACTTCGGCCCACCCGAGTACACCGTGCTCGCGCTGCTCGGCATCATGCTGGTCAGCACGATCAGCAGCGGTGGCCGCATCCGCGCCCTCACCGCCGCGGCGATCGGCCTGCTGCTCGCCACTGTCGGCCGCGACGACTTCACCAGCGCCGAGCGCTTCACGTTCGGCAACCTTTCGCTGGCGGACGGCATCGACTTCGTACCCATCGCGATGGGCCTTTTCGGTCTCGGCGAGATCCTCTACAACCTGGAGGAGCGCCACCGCGCGGTGCAGGCGCCCACCAGGGTCACCAACGTCTGGCCGAGCCGTGCCGACCTGCGGCAGTCGTCCGGCGCGATCGGCCGCGGTTCGGTCATCGGCTTCGTCCTCGGCATCCTGCCCGGTGGCGGTGCGGTCCTCTCGTCAATGGCCGCCTACGCGCTGGAGAAACGCCGATCCAAACATCCGGAACGCTTCGGGCAGGGCGCCATCGAGGGCGTCGCCGCGCCGGAGACCGCCAACAATGCGGCCGCGACCTCATCGTTCATCCCGCTCTTGTCGCTCGGCATTCCGGCCAACGCGACCATGGCGGTGATCTTCGGGGCGCTGCTCATCCAGGGGGTCACACCCGGGCCGCAACTGGTCACTGAGCATCCGGAGTTGTTCTGGGGCGTCGTCAACTCGATGTATCTCGGCAACGTCCTACTGTTGATCATGAGCATCCCGCTGCTCGGCGTCTTCGTCCGGATCCTGCGGGTACGAGCGGCGGTGCTGGCGCCGATCACTGTGCTGATCACACTGGTCGGGGCCTACACCGTCAACAACAGTGTCTTCGACATCGGCCTGGTGATCGGGTTCGGCGTCCTCGGCTACCTGATGAAGAAGGCCGGCTTCGATCCCGGGCCGATGGTGCTCGCGTTCGTCCTGGGCAGCCTGCTGGAGACGTCGCTGCGCCGCTCGTTGCTGCTCTTCGACGGCGACCTCACCGGTTTCCTGACCCGCCCGATCTCCGGAGTCCTCGCCGCCGCCTTCCTCGCGGTGATCCTGTTGCCCCTGGCGCGGGCGCTCCTTCACCGACGTCGTCCCAAGCCACCCCTCCCGGACGCGACTGAACGGGACGCGGGCGCCGCGGGCCGGGACGCGGGCTCGGGTGCGGCGGGACGGGAAGCGGGCGCGGCGGGTCGGGACGTGGGCTCGGGCGCGGCAGGTCGGGACGCGGGCTCGGGTGCGGCGGGACGGGAAGCGGGCGCGGCGGGACGAGGCGCGGACGTGGGCGCGGCTGGATCCGACGCGGGCGCGTCTGGGCGTGACGCGGATGCGGCTGGACGTGACGTGGGCGCGGCTGGATCTGACGCGAACGCGGCTGGACGTGATGCGTCCGCGGCTGGATCTGAAGCGGATGCGGCGGGACGTGACGCGGATGCGGCTGGATCTGGCGTGGCGGATCGTCGGAAAGCTGAGCCTGTGTCCCAGTCCGTCCGTCGTGATCTTCATCCTGAGGAGTCGGAATGACCGTCCTGGTGGGATATCTCCCTACCCCGGAGGGCGAGGCGGCCTTCGCGGCCGCGCTCGACGAGGCAACCCGCCGATCCGAATCGGTCCTGTTGATCAACTCTCCACGTGGCGGGGCACCCGTCAGCGGGGACGTGGCCGCGCCCGACGATCTTGCGGAGCTGACACGGAGAGCGGCCACCGCCGGCGTGCCCCTGGAGATCCGTCAGGCCGCGCATACGGGTCAGTTCGCTGACGTGCTGCTGGACATCGCGCGCGAAAGCCGGGCCTCCGTGATCGTCATCGGCCTCCGCCGCCGGAGTCCGGTGGGCAAGCTGTTCCTGGGCAGCACCGCGCAGCAGATCCTGCTCGACGCGGACCACCCGGTACTGGCGGTCAAGCCGAAGCGCCACTGACCCTTCACAGTCCGGGGGCCGGCAAAGACCACCGGCGGAGCAACAGCCGGGTCGCCTGCCGCGCAGTGAGTTCGGCTGTGGGCGCACTGCGCGAGCTGGTTGCGGGGCTTACCGCGGGGTGGGGCTGGTTGCGGGGCTTACCGCGCCGTGGGGCTGGTTGCGGTGACCCAAACGCATGACAGAACGACGGCACTTACTGCTCGGTGAATCCGGCTGCGGGCTCGCCGCGTGGTGGATGCGGTTGCGGGCTTGCTGCGTGGTGGATGCGGCTGGGTGGTGGGTGCGGCTGTGGGCTTGCTGCGTGGTGGATGCGGCTGGGTGGTGGGTGCGGCTGGGCTTGCTGCGTGGTGGATGCGGCTGCGAGTTCACCGCGCGGCGAATCCGGTTGAGGATTCACTGCGCGGTGGGGGCTGGTTGCGGGCTCGCCGCGCGGTGGGGGCGGGTCAGGGCAGGAAGAGTGGCATCGCCTTGCTGAGCATGCCTCGCCAATCCGGCAGTGGCGCGACTCCGGTGCCCGCCCACCGGTCGTGGCCCAAGACGCTGTAGGCGGGGCGTCGGGCCGGCCGTGGAAACTTGTCGCTGGTGGTGGGGCGGACCCGGTCCGGGTCGAGCCCGGCCTCCAGGAAGACCGCCCGGGCCAGGCCGAACCAGCTGGTGGAACCGGCCGCGGTGCCGTGGTAGGCACCGGGCGCGGCCCGGCCCGCCACCGCGGCGTGCGAGAGATCGACGAGGAGTTGCGCGAGGGCGTACGACCAGGTGGGCGGCCCGACCTGGTCGTCGACCACGTCCAGGGTGTCCCGGTCCTCGGCCAGCCGCAGCATGGTCCGCACGAAGTTGGGGCCGTGTTCGCCGTACAGCCAAGCGGTCCGGACGATGTAACCGCCGGTGGCCAGAACCGCCGTCTCGCCCACCGCCTTGCCCCGGCCGTAGGCGTTGAGCGGCGCGTGCGGGGTGTCCTCCGGGTACGGCGTGGTCGCGGTCCCGTCGAAGACGTAGTCGGTGGAGACGTGCACGAGACGACTGCCCGCCGCGGCGGCGAGGACGCCGACGCCGTGCCCGTTGATCGCGGTGGCCGCCTCCTCGTCGGTCTCGGCGCCGTCGACGTTCGTCCAGGCGGCGGCGTTGAGCACGATGTCGGCGCCGTCGACCGCGTCGCGCACCTGTGACGCCGAGGTGATGTCGAGGTCACCGCGGGTGGCGGCGACCACGTCGGTCTCACCGTGTTCGGCGAGGACCCGTCGCAGGTCCTGGCCGAGCATGCCGCCGGCCCCGGTGATCAGCCAGCGCATCAGAGGCCGGCCCGAGACTTGAGCGGCTCCCACCAGGCGCGGTTGTCGCGGTACCACGCGACGGTCGAGGCGAGTCCCTCGTCGATGGTGACCTGTGGCGCGTACCCCAGCTCTTCGCTGATCTTGGTGATGTCGAGCGAGTAGCGGCGATCGTGGCCCTTGCGGTCGGTGACCGGCCGCACCATGTCCCAGCCGGCACCGCAGGCTTCGAGAAGGCGTTCGGTCAGGGAGCGGTTGGTCAGCTCGGTGCCGCCGCCGATGTTGTAGACCTCACCCGCCCGGCCCTTCTCCAGGACCGCCTGGATGCCACGGCAGTGATCGGTCACGTGCAGCCAGTCACGGATGTTGCCGCCGTCGCCGTAGAGCGGGATCTGCTTGCCGTCCATCAGGTTGGTCACGAAGAGCGGGATGACCTTCTCCGGGAACTGGTACTCACCGTAGTTGTTCGAGCACCGGGTGACGACGACGTCCATGCCATGGGTGCGGTGTGCGGCGAGCGCCATCAGGTCGGAGCCGGCCTTGGAGGCGGCGTACGGCGAGTTGGGCGACAGCGGCCACGTCTCGGTCCACGAGCCCTCGTCGATGGAGCCGTACACCTCGTCGGTGGAGACGTGCACGAACCGCTGGACCCCCGTGGCGCGGGCCGCGTCGAGAAGTGTCTGGGTGCCCAACACATTCGTTGTGACGAACGGCATAGCGCCCGAAATCGACCGGTCCACGTGTGATTCGGCGGCGAAATGCACTACCACATCGTGTCCGGGAAGTAGTTCCCGCAACAGGTCGGAATCGGAAATGTCGCCCTGTACGAATCGGAGTCGGGGATCGGACACCGGGAGGTTGTCACGATTTCCTGAATAGGACAACAGATCCAGAACGGTCACCGATGCACCCGCCGCACCTGCGTACTCGTCCTGCAAGAGGGCCCTGACGTAGGCCGATCCGATGAAGCCGGCACCACCGGTTACGAAAATCTGCACGGGTGGCGAGTGTAGACGTAGGCGGCGACTGTTTAGGGTCAGCCGGTGCGCGGAATTCTTCTCGCCGGTGGTACCGGTTCCCGGCTCTGGCCGATCACCATGGCCATGTCCAAACAGCTCATGCCCATCTTCGACAAGCCGATGGTCTACTACCCGTTGACCACGCTGGTGTCCGCCGGGATCTCCGAGATCCTGGTGATCACCACCCCCGAGGACCAGCCTCACTTCGAGCGACTGCTCGGTGACGGAAGTCGGTTCGGGCTCGACCTCCAGTACGCGGTGCAGCCGAAGCCGGACGGGATCGCCCAGGCGTTCCGGATCGGCGCCGACTTCATCGGGGACGAACCGGTCGCCCTGATCCTCGGCGACAACATCTTCCACGGGGTGGGTCTGGGCCGGCAGCTCGCGCGGTTCGGTGACGTCGACGGCGGGCGGGTGTTCGCGTACCCGGTGGCCGACCCCGAGCGGTACGGCGTCGTCGAGTTCGACGAATCGGGCAAAGTGCTCTCGATCGAGGAGAAGCCGGAGCATCCCAAGTCGACGTACGTGGTCCCCGGCCTGTACTTCTATGATGCCGACGTGGTGAAGATCGCCGAGAATCTGGAGCCCAGCGCCCGCGGCGAACTGGAGATCACCGCGGTGAACGAGGAGTATCGACGCCAGGGGCGGCTCGAGGTCACGGTCCTCGACAGGGGAACCGTCTGGCTGGACACCGGGACCTTCCAGTCCATGGTTCAGGCCTCGGAGTACGTCCGGGTGATCGAGGAGCGGCAGGGTTTGAAGATCGGTTGTGTGGAGGAAGCGGCCTGGCGGCTCGGCTTCATCTCCGACGACGAGTTGCGCGCGGTCGCGCAGCCGTTGCTGAAGAGCGGTTACGGGCAGTATCTGTTGCGGCTACTGGATGGTGGTCTGCGGTGAAGATCCGCCCGCTCGGTATCGAGGGCGCCTTCGAGGTGACCCCGGTGCAGCACGGTGACAGCCGGGGCCGGTTCCTGGAGTGGTACCGGTTCGACGCGCTGGAGGAGGCGGTCGGGCACCGGCTCGACCTGGCGCAGGCGAACCTCTCGACGTCGGCCAAGGGTGTGGTGCGCGGCATTCATTTCGCCGATGTTCCGCCCGGGCAGGCCAAGTACGTGACGTGCGTGTCGGGCGCGGTGCTCGACGTGATCGTGGACATCCGGGTCGGGTCGCCCACGTTCGGTTCGTGGGAGGCGGTGCGCCTGGACGACGAGGACCGCCGGGCCGTCTACCTGGCCGAGGGGCTGGGGCACGGATTCTGCGCCCTGACCGAGGGGGCGACCGTGGCGTACCTGTGCTCGTCGACCTACCGCCCCGGTCATGAACACGGAGTGCATCCGCTTGACCCCGAACTCGGCATTGCCTGGCCGGTGTCAGACCCCGTACTGTCCGGCAAGGATGCCGAGGCTCCCAGCCTGGCCGAGGCCGGCGTGAACGGTTTGTTGCCGCGTTACGACGCGTGCCACAGCTTTGTCGAATCGTTGCGTCGGATTGACGACAGTCGATAACACTTGTTTCCTGGCCGTCCTAACTGGACACCTCCGCCACTTCGCTTACGGCATCATCCGAATCGCCATGGCTGTCGAACGGAAAGATGTAGCGCGAACGTGGTCGCGTTGACAGTCTGTCTTCTGTGTCTCGGTGGTTTCCGGCATGGGGCGTTCGTGGTCGGGTGTGTCCGAGCACACCACAGATCTGGATCATCATGAGTCGGTCGCAGCCGATGTTGGGGGCCTGGCGTGCAGACAATTGAATCCGTGGAGACCGTTGACCTGGCGGCGACGGCCGCGCAGCTCAAGGCGCGCTCCCGGGCGACGAAAGCGCGAGCCGGCTGGCAGAGCCGCTATGCGCTGACGCTCTATCTCCTAGACTTCCTGGTCGCCCTCAGTGCCGCCTCGTGGGCACTGCTGATCCGCTTCGGCAGCGAGGGCATCGCGCCGTATCAGCGTGACTACCTTCTGCTCACCCTGCTATTGCCGGTCGCGTGGATCGCCTGCCTCGCGTTCAACCGAGCGTATGAGCCTCGTCACCTCTTCGTGGGCACCGAGGAGTATGCGCGGGTTTTCCGGGCCGGATTGGCGCTGACCGCCGCCATCGCCATTGTTTCGTTCGCATTCGACCTGCGTTTGGCTCGCGGTTATGTGAGCATCGCGATGCCGCTGGCGATCGCCGTCGACCTCGGTGCGCGCTTCTTCTACCGGCAGCGCCTGCACCGGGCCTGGGCCCGCGGGCAGCGCCTGCACCGGGTGGTCCTGGTCGGACACGAGCGGGCCGTCCTCGACATGACCCGCCGCCTCAGCCGCGAGCGTTACCACGGTCTCGGCGTCATCGGCGCGTGTCTGCCGCCGGGCATGGTCCGCAGCCACGCGGTCACCGGCATGCCACCGATCTACGGCACCTTCGACGACGTGGCCACCGCGGTCGCCCGGTCCGACGCCGACACCGTGATCGTGCTGTCCTGCCCGGAGATCGACGGCCCGGCCGTCCGCCGGCTGGCCTGGCAGTTGGAACGCGACGACATCGACCTGATCGTGGCCAGCACCCTGGTCGACGTGGCCGGCGACCGCACCACCATCCGCCCGGTCGACGGCCTGCCGATGCTGCACGTCGAGCACCCCCGGCTCAAGGGCAGCGCCCGCGTGGTCAAGGAGATCTTCGACCGGATCGGCGCGATCCTGCTGATCATGTTGGCCTCGCCCGCCTTGGCGGTGGTCGCGCTGCTGGTCAAGTTCGGCAAGGGCGGCCGCGGCCCGGCGATCTTCACGCAGGAGCGGGTGGGCCGCGACGGCAAGCCGTTCACGCTCTACAAGTTCCGGACGATGACGGTCGACGCCGAGGCCCGCCTCTTCGAGCTCGGCAACCTCAACGAGACCGACGGCGCGCTGTTCAAGATGCGTTCGGACCCGCGGATCACCCCGGTCGGCAAGTGGCTGCGCCGCCTGAGCATCGACGAACTGCCCCAGCTGATCAACGTGGTCAAGGGCGACATGTCGCTGGTCGGCCCGCGTCCGCCGCTGGCCAAGGAGGTCGCCGACTACCCGGCCGACATGCTGCGCCGGCTGGTCGTCAAACCCGGCCTGACGGGCCTGTGGCAGGTCTCCGGGCGTTCCGACCTGTCCTGGGAGGAGTCGATCCGCCTCGACCTCACCTACGTCGAGAACTGGTCACTCGCCATGGACCTGGCCATCCTCTTCCGCACGGTCAGCGCCGTCGTCCGCAGCTCGGGCGCCTACTGATCCTCCGTTTCACCGGTGACCCAGGGACGTCTCCCTGGGTCACCGTTCGTTTTCCGCTTCCTCTTCAGACCTTTGCTTCGGTACGGCCACTCCTTCCCTGTCCGACCGGGTGCGGGCCGGTAGCCCCAGTACTCGCCGAAGGCCCCCAGCTCGCCCGTTCGACCGCCACCATCGGCGTCCCGGGAAGGGTCTTGAGGGGTTTCGGCGAGCAAAAAGGAACCGCCCCGGCACCCGCGGGGAGCGGGCGCCGGGGCGGCGAGGGGGACGGTGCGTCTACTTCTCCGTCGGGTGGTGCAGTGAACTGCCGTCCGACGTGATGCCCACACCCCGCAGGACCGGGCCGGCGCCGCTCGTGGTGCGGGTCAGTTCGGCCCGGTACTGGACGTAGCGGGAGCCACCGGTCACCTTGCCGTTCTGGCCGACCGCGGTCCATCCGGTCCAGCTGCCGTCCGGGGTGGTGGTGCTCCCGGTCCGCACGTAGACCTTCAGCGTCGCCCCGGCGGGCACGGTCGCCTGATAGCCGAGCCGGTCCCAGCGGACCATCTGCTGGGCGTCCATCACCCGGGAGACCAGGCTGCCGCTGCGGGCCGAACCGGCGAGCCGGACCCCGTCGTCGGTGACCGTGACCCCGGACTCGACACCGGTCCGCTGCTGCGGGGCGGTGTAGTCGGCGACACCCACCACGGACGACACGAACGTCGCCGCCGGCCGGTTCAGCGCCGGCCACGTCGAGACGTTGCCCGCCGCGTCGACGCTGCGTACCCGGTACCGGTAGGTGGTCCGCGGTTCCAGGCCCGTCACGACGGCGCTGAGCCGGGTTCCGTCCTGGGTTCCGGGCCACTTCGCCAGTGCGTCCGCCGAGGTGCCGACGAGCAGGGTGGCGTCCGCCGCCTCGTTCGCCTTCCACGTCACCTGGGCGGTGCCGTCCGGACGGGCGGTGACGGTGACCCCGGACGCGACCGGGCCGGTGCGGTCGGCCGCGCGGGTGGTGACCTTCTGCACCGGGCCGGTGGTGGTTCGACCGTCCGGGGTGGTCACCTTCGCCCGGTACCAGTACGTGGTGCCGGGCGCGAGTCCGGCCAGCTGGACGGTCCGCTTACTGGCCTGGGTGCCGTCCACCGCCTTGCGGGTCAACTCGGTCGGCTGTGTCCCGTACTCGATGACGGTTTTTGCGGCGCTGCTCGTCGCGACCGTGACCGATGCGGTGGTCCCGCCGGTCTCGGCCGCGGCCGAGGCGGTGAGCGTCGCAGTGGCCGCGGCCGCGTATCCGGCCGTGTACGCACCGGGTCCGGCGGTGAAGAACGCGTACTCGACACCCTTGATCGTGGTCCTGGTGAACGGGACCGCGACCCCGGCCCGGGTCAGGGTGGACAGCGTCCGCCCGCCCGGTCCGGCGGTCGGCACCATGCCGGTGAGGCCGTTGGCGCCGGTGCCGACGTTGACCGAGAACGTCAGGTCGTTACCGGTCCAGGCGATGTTCGAGTAGGACGAGGCGTTCCGCCCGTCCAGCCAGGTGAGCAACTGGTGCCCGGTGACGATCGGCACGTTGTGCCGCAGCGCCGACGCCAGTACCTGGTCGCTGTCGTAGGTCGTCGCGTAGTCGGTGTGCATGTTGGCGGTGAACGCGCCGTAGTAGCCCAGCGTGCCGAGAGCCGCGTCGAGCAGCGAGTCCGTGGTGTACGGGTAGCTCTGCCCCGACTCGTCGGTCATCTGGGTGGCGGCCTGGTAGATGTCGATGAGCCCGCCGTTGGTGTCGGCGAACCGCATCGGCATGCCGGAGCCGGTCATGAAGCCCGGCCGGTCGGCGACCCAGGTCTCCGGCCAGTAGTAGTAGTTGGTGTCGAGCCGGATCCCGTTGGCGGTCTGCAGGCTGGCCTGGGTCGACCAGTCGGACCAGACGATGCAGTGGGTCCGGTTGGTGTCCGGGGCGCGGACCGAGCCGTACTTGGTGCGGAACGTCGCGAGCTGGTCGGTCAGGTTGGCCCCGAGCGACGTCGCGGTCCAGTTGGCACACCCGGTGTTCAGGTGCAGCCCGACCTCGAACCCACGGTTCTGGTACGTGCTCGCCTGGCTGTTGGTCAGCGGCGTGTCCGGGAAGATGTACGAGGTGAACCGCGGGCACTGCCAGTCGTCCACCACACATCCGGCCGGGCTGTTGGCGAGGTACTGGTCGAACCGCCCGGCGGTGCCGCCGGTGGCGTGGTCGTCACCGGTGGCGACGACGACCGCCTTGAGGCTGCGCGGGAAGTACCAGAACCGCGGCAGCGGCTTGCGGTCCGCGTTCATCGCCCCGATCAGGTTGGCCAGCAGGCGCTGCTGCTCGTCGGCCTGCGGAACCGCGACCTTGGTGAGGTCGACCCAGTCGGTGGCGCTGCCGCCGAAGTACAGGTCGTCCGAGCGGATCGGCGCGCGACCGTCCCGGTCCTGCTTCTCCCACGCCGGGTTGCCCTGACGGGTGTAGACCAGCGACCGCGGCAGGTCGAAGGTGAACGCCGCGGCCTGCCCGCCGGCGGTGCCGACGTCGGTCAGCGACACCGCCGGGTTGACCGTGGCGGTGGTGCCGTTGGAGTACAGCGTCGCCACCGATCGGGCCCCGGACAGGGTGTAGCGGTCGGCGGTGCTGTGGTACTGGATGGTCTGGCCGGTGATGCCGGCGCCCGGCGACGTCGACGTGTCGACCCGCAGGTAGCCCTCGGCCAGGGTGCCGGTGGTGGAGGTCAGGCCGAGCAGGCCCGCGAGCTGCTTGTCCGGCCGGAAGGCGATCAGGTTGCCGCCGCCGGTGACCCAGGTGGTGAACGTGCTGACCTGGGCCGCGGTGAGCGGGGTGGAGCCGAGCAGGACCACGTCGTACTGGGCGAGCAGCGCCGGGGTGACCGCGGACAGGTCCACGGTGGCGAACTCGTTGAGGCCCTCGGCACGCAGCACCTCGGCCGCGAACGAGGTGAACCCGCTGGCTCCGGAGACCGCCGACTTGACCACCAGGACCGGACCGCCCGGGCCCTGGTCCGGCGGCGGCGGAGGCGCCGCCGACGTGGTGAACGACCAGGTCACCGGGGTCATCACGTTGCCCGTGGCGTCCCGGGCCCCGCTGACCGTCGCGGTGTACGAGGTCGAGTAGGCCAGTTGCGCGGACGGGGTGAAGACGGCCGTGGCGGTGGTCGCGTCGTAGGTGGTGGCGCCGGGCACCGTACCGGACGGGCCGGTCAGGACGATCGAGGCCGCGGTGACCGGCTCGGTGAACGCCGCGGTGACCGCGGTCGTGGCGGCCACGCCTGAGGCTCCGGCGGACGGGGCCCGGCCGGCCAGGGTGGGCGCCTGGGTGTCGGCCGCGGTGGTGTCGAAGACGACGTCCACCCAGTAGTTGGTGGCCTGGTACGTGCTGGTCGGGAAGCCGCTCGCGCCGTACCGGTAGACGCCGTTGCCGCCGTCGGTGCCGCTGGCCAGGGCGGTCAGCGGGCTACGGGTGACCGCTGCGGAGAACCCGTTGGCCGTCACCGAGTAGTAGCCGGTGTCGGTGTGGTACGACGCCACGTACGTGGTGTTCGCGGTGACCGGTACCGGCCCGGGGAGCGTGACGGTCTGCCAGCCGGAGGCCGACTCGCCGGTGAACGTCACGTTCGCCAGCCGGGTGCCGGTGCTCGACCAGAGCGAGCCGGTGTGCGTGCCGGTGTTCTGGCCGCCCTTGTAGAACTTGAGCCCGGTGATGTAGCCGGCCGTCGAGGTCCGGAACTTCACGCCCAGTTCGACCGCCGAGTTGTCGTTGACCGTGCCGGTGGCCGGTACGGCCGTGGCCGGCCAGATCGAGCAGGGACACCCGGATCCGCCGGCCGCCGCCGTGGTGAACGACCAGGAGACCGGACTCATCAGGTTGCCCGCGGTGTCACGTGCGCCGGAGACGGTGGCCGTGTAACTCGTGGACGCGGCGAGCGACCCGGGCGTGAACGTCACCGTCCGGGTGGACGCGTTGTAGGCGGTCGTGCCGGTCACCCCGGCGACGGTGAGGGCCGGCGTTCCGGTCTGCACCGCCTCGCTGAAGACCGCGCTGACCGTGGCCGTGGTGGCCACCCCGGTCGCTCCGGCGGCCGGGCTGGTGCTGGTCACCGTCGGTGGCGCGGTGTCGGTGACGCCGGTGGTGAACACCACGTCGACCCAGTAGTTGGCGCCCTGCCAGGTGCTGTTGGGGAAGCCGCCGCCGGTGCCGTACCGGTAGACGCCGTTGCCGCCGTCCTCGCCGCTGCGCAGCGCGTGCAGCGGCGCGTTGTCCACGCCGGCCGACAGCAGTGCGCCGCTGTCTCCGGCGTACCGGCCGTTCGGCGCGTAGTACGAGGCGACGTACGTGGTGTTCGCGGCGATCGTGATCGGGCTGGCGAACGTGGCGGTCTGCCAGCCGGACGCGGTCTCGTTGGTGAACGTGACGGTGCCCAGGTTGCCGCCGGCGGAGTTCCACAGGTTGCCCACGTGGGTGCCGGTGTTGGCGGCGCCCTTGTAGAACCGGACGCCGGTGATCTGCCCGGCGACGTCGGACCGGAACTTGACGCCGACCTCGACCGCGCTGTTGTCGGAGTCGGAGGGGCTGCCCGGGGTCGCCGACGCGTCGAAGATCGAGCACGGACAGGTCGCGGCCGCGGCTGGAGCCGCGGGCGCGACGATGAGCGCGGCCGCCGCCAGTGCCAGGCACAGGAGGAACGACCGGAGTTTCGGTAAGGTCAAAACGCGCTCCTAGCTTGCCGGGGTGAACACGACGTCCACCCAGTAGTTGCTCGACTGCCAGCTGTCGGTGGGGAAGACTCCGCCGGTTCCGTAGCGGTAGACGCCGTTCAGTCCGTCCACGCCGTTGCGCAGTGCGTGCAGGGGGCCGTTGTCGACGCCGGCCGTCGCGAAGAACCCGCCGTCGAAGGCGTACCGGCCGTTCGGCGCGTGGTACGACACCACGTACGTACTGCCCGCGCTGATCGTGACCGGGGTGGCCAGGGTGGCCTGCTGCCAGCCGGTCGCGGTCTCGCCGCTGAAGGTCACGCTGCCCAGCAGGGTCCCGGTCGACGACCAGAGCCGCCCGACGTGGGTGCCGCTGTTGCCGCTGCCCTTGTAGAACCGGATCGCGGTGATCCGGCCGGCGACGTCGGAGCGGAACTTCATGCCGAGTTCCACCGCGGCGGTCTCGCTGTCGGCGGGTGAACCGGGTGTCGCCGAGGCCGGCCACACCGAGCACGGGCAGTTCGGCCCGGTCGGTGTCGCGGCCGTGGTGAACGTCCACGACGTGCCGGTCATCGTGTTACCGGCGGCGTCGCGCGCCCCGCTGACGGTGGCCGTGTACGTGGTGGACGCGGCCAGCGCGGCCGACGGCGTGAACGTGACGGTGTTCGTGCCGGCGGCGGTGCTGCCGGTCACCGCGCCGGACGGGCCGGTCAGGGTGATCGCGGCCGCCGAGACGGCCTCACTGAACGTCGCCGACACGGTGCTCGCGGCGGCCACTCCGGTCGCCCCGGCGGCGGGGGAGCGGGTGGTGACGGTCGGTGCCGTGGTGTCCGGGCCGGTGGCGTCCGGGGTGAACACGACGTCCACCCAGTAGTTGGCGGACTCCCAGGACAGGGTCGGGAAGCCGGTGCCGAACCGGTAGACGCCGTTGGCGCCGTCGACACCGTCGCGGAGCGCGTGCAACGGGCCGCTGTCCACGCCGTTCGCCGCGAAGTAGCCGACGTCCCCGGCGTAGCGGCCGTTCGGGGCGTAGTAGGAGGCGACATAGGTGGCCCCGGCGGTCAGCGAGACCGGGGTGGCGAACGTGGCGGTCTGCCAGCCGGTGCTGGTCTCGCCGGTGAAGGTGACCGTGGCCAGCTGGGTGCCGGTCGCGTTCCAGAGTTTGCCGACGTGCGTGCCGGTGTTGCCCGGGCCCTTGTAGAAGCGCAGGGCGGAGACCTTGCCGGCCACGTCGGCGCGGAACTTGACGCCGACCTCGGTTCCGGTGCTGTCCGGGTCGCTGGGTGTGGTGGGCACGTCGTCGACGGTCCACAGGCTGCACGGGCAGGTCTGCCGGCCGACCGTGATCGACCGGCTGACCGCGGCGCCGATCCGGCCGCTGTCGTCGATCGCCCGGGCGCGGATGTCGATCGGGCCCTGCGTGGTGGGGGTGGTGAACGAGTACGTCCAGGTGCCCCGGCCGCTCGCCGGTTTCCAGCTGGTGCCGCCGTCGGTGGAGACCTCGATGCCGCCGACCACGCCGCCGGTGTCGGTGGCGGTGCCGGAGACGGTGACCCGGGTGCCGCCGGAGACCGTGCTGCCCGCGGCGGGCGTGGTGATGACCGCGGTCGGCGCGACGGTGTCGGTGGAGGCGGTGGCCGCGGTCAGGCCGGACTGGATGGTGGCCGGCTGCGCGCCCATGTCGGCGAACAGGTTGACGGTGGCCTGCTTCATCGGGGTGCTGGCCGCGCCGGAGCCCCGGTCGTGGTTGCTGTCCAGGCCCCACGACCACTGCACGGTGCCGGCGCCGAAGACGAGCGCCCCACTGGCCACCCGGTACATGGTCAGGTTGTGGGTGGCGGTGCCCGAGGTGTAGGTGGAGCCCTGGTCGGTGAGGATCTCGACGCCGCTCGCGGTGGTGGTGGAGAGCCGGATCAGGCCCTGCGGGCGGGCCGCGTTGACCAGGTCCTCGTCCCACTCGTACCCGAGTGTGCCGGTGCCCAGGGTGGCGGTCGCGCCGGCCGCCTGGGTGGCCACCGTGGTGCCGCGCCACAGACGCATCTTGCCGTCGGCCGCCGGGACCTGCAGGTTCACCGTGCCCGAGTTGACCTCGAAGGCGGTGCCGGTGAGCCCGTTCTCCGGGCGGCCGCCGTTCTTCGGCGGGCTGAACCGCGGGTCGCGCCAGGTGCCGGTCCACTCGGTGGACGGGTCGATGGCCGCGTTGGCGTGCGTCTCCTTGTAGCAGACCAGGGTCCGGTACGGCGTACCCGAGCCGTCCACGCTGGTCTCCCAGCGGGTCTTCCAGAACACCTCGTTGCCGCTGAAGAACGCCAGGTTCAGGCCGGCGTCGCGGGCCGCCTCGATGTTGGCGCGCTGCTGCCCGGACCAGTACTCGTCGTGCCCGACCGACAGGAACGCCTTGTGGTTGCGCAGCAGCGAGCCGCGCCGGTCGGTGTCGATGCCGGAGATGTAGCTGACGTCGTAGCCGTTGGCCTCCAGGAACCGGACCATCGGGTACTCGGCGTTGAAGACGAAGTCCTCGGCTCCGGTGCCGCGGGTGGTGATCGGCCGGTTGTAGGAGATCTTGTACGCGCGACCGGCCGGCGACCCGACGTAGAAGCTGTTGCCGCCGTACGTGTTGTACGCCTGCCAGGTGGTGTCGGAGGTCTGGAAGACCACGTCGGAGTGGCCGGCGTCGTCGCGGACCACGAACATCACGTGGCTGGCGCCGGCGGTGCCGTCGGTCCGTACCAGGCGGGCGAAGTAGATGCCGGACACCGCGGTCGCGGGCACCGGCCACGAGGCGGAGACCGCCCAGTTGCCGCAGTCGACGAGCCCGGTGGTGGGCGCCGAGATGCAGGCCGGCTGGGTCTGTCGGCCGACCGGGTTCACCGTGGTGATGAACCGGGCGCCGTTGCCGCCGTAGTAGCCCATCCGGTAGATGTCGAGCCGGTACGACGTGGCCGTGGAGTCGATCTTGAAGTTGACCGTCTCACCGACGTTGACGCTCATCTCGGTGGTGAAGCCCTGCAACGCGGCGCTGCCGGACCCGCTGACGTCCCAGGTGGCCTTGGGGGTGCCGGTCTTGGTGTTCTCGCAGGCGATCGGATTGACCACCGGAGCACACGGGTCGGCCGCGCTGGCCGGCCCGGCGGACGGCAGGAAGAGCGCCGCCGCGACGAGGGTGAGGACCAGCAGTGATCGCTGCCGGAAGAGCCTGAGGTCTCGCAAAGGGAATCGCCTCCCCGCCGCGCGCCCTGCGCTACGGCCGTCGACAAGATAGAGCCGGCCCCGGCCGGCGGAGCTTAGTGCGATCATCTAGATAGAGGGCTGAACATATCTATCGCTTTGCCGACACCGAAGGGCCCCGCGGCTGGATCGATCCTGTCGGCGGAGGAACTCTGGCACCTACCTGTTTCGACTGGTCACCGAACGGATCGAAGCCCCCGCCCGTTCGGGTATCCGGGTACGGCCGGGGCGTACCGGGATGACGGATTCCGACACCCGCGATGGCCGACCGGCGGTACCGGCGTTCCCGCGCGGACGGCAGGATGATCGGCGTCCGTGAGACCTGGGGAGGACAAGTTGGACAGCACGCCCGAAACTGTGGCGGTGGTCGTGGTCACGTACAACAGCGAACGATTGGTCCCCGACCTGATCGCATCGCTCGGACCGGGCCTGGAGGGCGTCGACTGGCAGTTGATCGTCGCGGACAACGCGTCCGCGGACGACTCGGTGGGCACCGTGCGCCGGCTCGCGCCGGATGCCACGGTCGTCGAGATGGGACGCAATGCCGGCTATGCGGCCGGTATCAATGCGGCCGTGGCCAAGGCCGGGCCGTTCACCGCGGTCCTGGTGCTCAACCCGGACGTACGGCTCACCCCCGGCTGCGTGCGGACCCTGCTGGGTGTGCTGCGCACCGAGGGGACCGGCATCGCGGTGCCGTTGCTGGAGGACGGCGACGGGGAGCTCATCCACACCATGCGCCGGGCGCCGTCGGTCCGGCGGGTGCTCGGGGACGCGTTGATGGGCGCGGTCCGGGCCGGCCGCATCCCGGCGTTCGGCGAGATGGTGACCGACGAGCGGCTCTACGCCGACGAGCGGGTCGCCGACTGGGCCGAGGGGTCGACCGTTCTGATCAGCGCCGAGTGCTGGAATCGGATCGCGCCGTGGGACGAGTCGTTCTTCCTCTACTCGGAGGAGACCGACTTCGCGCTGCGGGCCGGTGACGCGGGCCTGGCGACCAGGTTCACGCCGGCCGCGAAGGCGGTGCACCTGGAGGGTGACTCGAAGGTGTCGCCGGCTCTGTGGACGCTGCTGACGCTGAACAAGGTGCGGCTCTACCGGCGGCGGCACAACGCGCTGCTGGGCGCCGCGTTCTGGGGTGCGCTGGTGATGCGTGAGGGCAGCCGTGCGGTGCTCGGCAAGGGCCCGAGCAAGCTCGCGGTCCGGGCGCTGCTCAGCCCGTCGAGGCTGCGGGAGACGCCGGGACCGGACACCGTCCGGCGCGACGCCTCCCGCTGACTCTCAGCGGATCCGCTTGACGACTCCGACCGCCTCCAGCTTGAGGCGGGTCAGCGCGCCGGGGCCCACCAGGGCCTCGGCGCGCAGTCCGTCCACGGTGTCCTCGCGGCGCAGGCTGTAGCGCGGCTGCAGCCAGTCCTCGGAGCGGGCCCGGCGGCGGTCGCTGGTGAACACGCGCCGGTAGCCGAGCTTGCGCATCCGGGAGAGCAGCCGACGGTCGTACCGGCCGAGTGGGCAGGCCGCCTGGTCGACCGGGACCCCGACGACCTCCTCGATCTGCCGTCGGGCCGTCTCCAGCTCGTCCCGGCTGGTCTCGGCGTCCATGCCCCGCCACGGACGGTGCCGCATGCCGTGTGTGCCGATGGTCATACCGGCGCCGTGCAGCTTGCGGACGTCCTCCTCGCTGAGGCTGCCGCCCTTGCCGAACCGGGACGACAGCACGTAGAACTCGGCGGTCAGGCCGCGCTCCAGCAGGGCCGGCAGGCCGATCTCGAGGTCCGAGGCGTTGCCGTCGTCGAAGCTGATCCGGACCGACGGCCAGGTGCGGATCTCGTCGAGCACCGCGTGGAACAGCTCGACGCTGATCCAGTAGCGGTCCTCGCCGAGTTCCAGGTCACGCTGTGGCGTGCCGATGCCGTGGAAACAGATGTTGATGACGTCGCTCATGACTTCCTATCGCTCTGCCGCGGACGCGCCGTCGGCGATCCGGGACGACTCGTCGCGGCCCCAGGCGGCACCGCCGTCACCGGCCCGTTTGGCGGCCAGCGCGGCCCACACGGTGATGCCGACGTAGCAGACCGCGGCGGGCGCCAGCCAGGGCCGGGGGACGACCACGTCGCGCAGCCACGAACTGCGGGCGGCGGGGCGTACCGGCACGGTGATCTCGCCGCGGGCGGCGGCCGCCCGCATGGCGGCGTTGCCGCCGCGGACCCGGATCAGGCGGCGGATCAGGTCACCGGTCTTCCGGGGGGTGGCGACCTTCGCGGCGTACGCGTCGACGTGCGCCTTCTCCTCCCGCGCGAACTGCGAGTCCAGGAACAGGTCGTCGGCGACCAGCTCGGGGAACCGGCCGAACCGCGCCCGTCCCTGCTCGGAGAGCGCCACCACGCCGCGCCCGAACAGCCCGTCGCGCATCACCGGCAGCCGTCCGTGCACCGCGAAGTAGGCGCGGACCAGCAGCGGCCGCCCGGCGACGTCGAGTTCACGCCCGACCGTGGCCGACGGCGCCCCGGACACCAGCACCTCGGTGAGGGCCCGGACCGCCGCGGTGCTGAGCACGATGTCGGCGTCCAGATAGATCCGCGGGAAACCGACCGCGGCGGCGTCACCGGCGTTGAGGGCGCCGGCTTTGCCCGGCTCGGGGAGATCCAGCACCCGTACGCCCGGACGGGCCCCGGCGATCCGCACGGTGTCGTCGGTGCACCCGTTGGCGACCACCGTCACGTCGAGTTCGCCCGGTTTCGCGTCGGCCAGCAACGCGTCCAGGCAGCGGCCGATGACCGCGGCCTCGTTGTGGGCGGCGATGACGATGCTGGTCACGGCTGGTCCACCCGGGACGGCGCGTCGGAGCCGGTCCGCTGGCGCGGGATGTGCGGCGTCGTCGGGGTCTGGGCGGGCAGGCGCTTGGCCAGCAGCCGCTGGAACACCGAGGCGTACGGCCCGGCCTGGTGTTCCCAGGAGAGCATGCTGAGGAACCGGTCGCGGCCCAGCTTGCGCATCTGCCGCCGCCGGTCCGGGTCGTCCAGCAGCTGGTCGATGACCGCGGCGAACTCCTCCGGGGCGCCGGTCGGCACATACGCACCGGCCTCGTCCAGGGTGCGGCGGGTCTCGATGCCGTCGGCGGCGACCACCGGCAGGCCCCGGCCCACGTATTCGACCGTCTTCGCCATCGTGGACAGCTGGTTCATCCGGGTCGGCAGGTCGGGCTGGATCGCGATGGTGGCCGAGCGCAGCACCTCGTCGACCTGGGCGCCGTTGAGCCAGCCGGTCAGCTCGACGACGTCCGAAAGGTTCTTCTCCGCGACCAGGGCACGAACCGACGGCATGCTCTCGCCGTCACCGGCCAACACGATCTTCCAGCCGTCGCGGCCCCGCAGCTTGATCAGCTCGTCGGCGGCTCGCACCACGCCCTCGACGTTGTCCTGCGGGCCGAAGACGCCGAGGTAGACGATCCGGTGCAGGCCGTCGGCGTTGACCGGCTCCTGCGGGTCGCCGTCGACCGCGATCTCCTTCAGCGACGGGCCGTTGCGGACCACCGTGACCTTGTCGGGGTGCACGCCCTTGCGTACCGCGTTGTCCTTGAACGAGTGGTTGGTGGCGACCACCTCGGTGGCGGTGCGCAGGGTCAGCCACTCCAGCGCGTTGAGCACGCGCAGCACCAGCTTGTCGGGTTTGCCGTCGCCGCGGGAGATGTAGACCTCCGGGCACAGGTCGTGGTGGTCGAAGACCCACGGCCGGCCGATGGCGCGCAGCAGCAGGGCGAGCGGCCAGTACACGTCCGGCGGGTTGCAGACCTGCACGGCGTGGGCGCGGCCGGCCAGGATCTCGCCGATCAGGCGGACCGCGATGCAGAGGAAGGACCAGCCGAACTCGACCGCGAAGGTGAGCAGGCCGCTGCCGTACACCTTGACCGGGTACGGCTTGAGCCGGGTGTTCCGGCTGCCGGGGAGGATCTTCAGGGTCTTGTCGCCTCGCGGTGCGATGACCGTGACCTCGAAGCCCTTCTCCTCCAGAGTGAGACATTCCCGGATGACGCGGCGATCGCGCTCGGCCGGCAAGTTGGCGATGAGGATGGTGACATGGGTGTTACGGGCCATCGTTGCGGTCCGTCTCCTTCGGTTACTCCGGACCGTGAAGACACTGTCGGATGACATGTCCTGACAGCAACCGGCCATTAGGGCACCGTAAGGGTCATCCGTTCAATCCAGCGGGGTAAATGCAACAAATATGTGATGTATCGCCTTTGAAGCATTTATCCGGATCGAGGAGTATGTCCGTTCGAATTAAGGTGATCTTGGACTGATAGTCCTATTTGCGCGTCCGATAGAATGAGCACCCACCCCGGCGGAACTGCATGTCGGTTTTATGACAGGCTCTGCAAAGGCGCGCGATTCTGTACGGATGGCCGGGTGCCTAAGATCGATGGCGGATGGACGGCTCGCGTCGAGTCGTGCAGGGTCGTGCACTGGCCCGTTTCAACGAGAGGGAAACCGTGGACCTCTGGGACCTCACCAGGCTGCTGCTCCGCCGGTGGTACTTCGCCGTGCCGATGCTGCTGGTCACGGTCGGGGCGGTGGTGCTCGCCGCCAAATCGGTGGCACCCGACTACAAGGCCATGGGATACATGCAGCTGATCCCGGCGCCCAGCGCCGGCAAGCAGCCCGACCCCAAGGCCAAGCCCAGGCCGGCGAACCCCTGGCTGGACCTGGGGTATGCCGCGCTGGGCAACGCCGCCGCCATCACCGTGACCGACCCGACGAACATCGAGAAGCTCGACAAGGAGGGTCTGTCCGACAGCGTCACCGTCGTGCTCAGCGAGCGGACCCCGCTCTTCGAGATCGAGGTGATCGGTGACAGCGAGCAGCAGGCCACCGCGACGGTGCAGCGGGTCATCAAACTGCTGCAGGACGACATCGCCGGCAAGCAGAGCCAGTACGGCGCCCTCGAAGAGGACACCATCTCGACCCTGGTGATCAACGACGGCAGTGCACCGCTGCAGGACACCGGCATGCGTAAGCGGGTGCTCATCGTGGCCGCCGGCCTCGGTGTGCTGGTGACCACCGCGTCCACGATCATCCTGGACTACTGGTTGCGCCGGCGGTCCCGGGCGAAGGACGGCGACGGGCAGGACTCGTCCGGCGCGCCCCCGGAGCAGCCCGCGACCGGCAAGTCGCAGCCGATCCGCAGCACCCCGCCGGACGACACCGAGCGGACCCAGGTCCTGCGGCCACAGCCCCGACAGAACAACGGTTTCGCGCCCGACCACAACGGGTCCGGCGCCAAGCCCCGGGCGGTCGCCCGCCCGCCGGTGGTCCGCCCGCCGGCCGGCCAGCCGCCGAAGCCCGCGCCGCAGGAGGAGTCCCTGGACGCCACCATCGTCCTGCCGTCGCCGTCGTTCCAGCAGCGCCACGGCAAGCGGTCCTGACCGGCTGCTCCTCGGCCGTTCGGCTGACCATGAGCCCGATCCTCGGGCTGTCCGGCGCCTCCTACGGCCATTTCAGTCTGGATTGGCGGACCACGTCGCGTAACCGACAGGCTCCTGTGTGGAAAACCGGCGACACGCTACCTTCGTCCTGCTCTTCCGGCGATTCGTGCCCACCGATGGGTGGTGCACCGTGAAAGGGGTAACGGGTGACCCCAACACCCATGGCGATGGCGTCGCAGGTGATCCGCACCGCGCGTGAGCGTCGCGATCTGGCCGGCAGACGTCCACCCCGTTTCGGTACCGGCGAGGACACCGGAGGGCCCGCGCGGGTCTTCTACCTGTCGCCCGACCTGGACAAGCCGAGCGGCGGGGTCCGCAACATCTACCGCCACGCCGACGTGCTGAACACCCTCGGCATCGAGGCGGCGGTGGTGCACTCGCGCAGCGGCTTCCGGTGCACCTGGTTCGACAACCGGACCCGCGTCGAGGCGGCCGCCGACGTCCGGCTACGGCCGCGGGACGTGCTGGTCGTCACCGAGTGGCACGGGCCGTGGCTGCACGCGCTGCCCGCCGGGGTCCGGAAGATCGTGTTCAACCAGGGGCCGTACTGCACGTTCGACGCCACCCCGTACGAGGGCAGCCGGGCCGGCGCGCCGTATGCCGGGGTCGAGGGCCTGGACGGGCTGTTGACCGTCTCGGAGGACGGCGAACGACTGCTGCGCTGGACGTTCCCGTCACTTCCGGTCCACCTGGCGCGCCCGGTCGTCGATCGGGCGGTCTTCCACCCGGGCAGCGGGCCGCGCGGGCGCCGGATCGGTTACCTGTCCCGCGGCCGCCGGGCCGAGGAGCGCGAGATGCTCCTGCACATGCTCCGCTCCCGGGGCCTGCCGGCCGGCTGGGAGCTGACTCCGATCAGCGGCTCAGAGGCACAGGTCGCCGCCGCGATGCGGGAGTGCGCGATCTTCCTGTCCTTCGGTTTCCGGGAGGGCTTCGGCCTGCCACCGGCCGAGGCGATGGCGAGCGGCTGCTACGTCGTGGGCTACGCCTCGCTGGGCGGCGCCGAGTTCTTCGATCCGGCCTACTGCACGCCGGTACCGGAGTGCGACCTGTTCGCCTACGGGCAGGCCATCGAGGACGCGATCCGGCGATACCAGGAGACACCAGACGAGATGGACGCGGTGCGACTCAAGGCGTCGGACGCGATCCTCGGCCGCTACTCCGTCGAGGGCCTGACCGGTGACCTGTCCACTTTCTACTCCGCGCTGCTGACGCAGGCCGTCTAGAAGTTCGACCGATATGAGCCAATCGACGATGCCGGCGGAGCATCCGGTCGACTTCGAACCGTCCCTGGTCGCTCCGAACCTGTACTCCTCGCGCCGGGCCTCCCTGCGCGTCGACGTCGCCGCGATCTGCAGCGTGGTCATCGTCCTGCTGTACTGCATCCCGGCGCCGCTGATCGTCCCGCAGATGACGTTCGCCGGGCGGCCCGCGCTGCTGCTCTCGCTCGGCCTGTTCGCCTGGTGGTTCATCGCCCGGCTGAGCCCGTCGCTGCTGCTGGTCGGACGGCAGCCGCTGCGCTGGGTCGCGCTGCTCTACCTGATGTCGATCCTGCTGGCGTACGTCGCCGGCCTGGTGCGTGGACTGCCGACGCTGGAGTCCAACCGGCAGGACTTCACGCTGCTGATGACGTTCGAGTTCCTCGGCCTCATGCTGATGGTCGCGGACGGCATCCCCAACTGGCGCCGGCTGCGCATGGTGCTGAAGATCCTGGTCTGCTCGGCCGCGTTCATGGCGTTCCTCGGCATCCTGCAGTCGATCTTCGCGTACGACGTCACCCAGTGGCTGGTGGTTCCGGGGCTGGAACTGAAGGGCACGCTCACCGACTTCCAGGCGCGTGGTGAGGGCGGCCGGTTCCGGGTCGCCTCGACGACCGTGCACTCCATCGAGTTCAGCGCGGTGCTGGCGATGGTGATGCCCTACGCCATCCATTTCGCGCGGTACGCCCGGAGCAAGGCGGGACGCCGTTTCTACGGCCTGCTGACCTTCGTCATCGCCGGAGCGGTGCCGATGGCGATCTCGCGTACCGGCATCCTGGCCCTGGGCATCTCGATGGCCATCATGTTCGCCCTGGCCTGGAACTGGCGCTTCCGGTACAACTTCCTGATCCTGGCGGCCGGTCTCACCGGTGTCCTCGTGGTCGGCCGGCCCGGTCTGCTCGGCACGCTGACCTCGATGTTCCTGTGGGCTGACGCCGACCCCAGCGTCGACGGCCGCACCGAGGACTACGCGCACGTCTCGGCCTGGTTCGCCCAGCGGCCGTGGCTGGGCCGCGGCCCGGGCACCCTGATCCCCGACCTCTACATGATCCTGGACAACCAGTGGCTGCTCACGCTGGTCACCGGTGGGATCGTCGGCGTCGTCGCACTGGCGGCGCTGCATCTCACGTCCCTGTGGCTCGCGGTGGTCGGATTCCGGCGGTCCACCTCGGAGGAGGACCGCCATCTCTGCGCGGCCCTGATCTCCACCCAGATCCTCGCGATCCTCGTGGCGCTGACCTTCGACTCGCTGGGCTTCACCACCTTCTCGTTCACCCTCGCGCTACTCAGCGGGATGTGCGGAGCGGTCTGGCGATTGACCCATCCGGCTCGAACCGTCCGGACGTCCACGGTGCGACGTTTCCTCGAGTAACCCGACTTTGGAAGGCTGATGGAAGTTCGATGGTGACGAGAACCCGACCGCAACCCCTTCGCGGGCGGCCACGGGTCTCCGTGGTGGTTCCCTGTTACAACTACGGTCATTTCCTGCCGGACTGCGTGCAGGGTGTGCTGAGCCAGGACGGCGTGGACGTCGACGTGTTGATCGTCGACGACTGCTCACCGGACGGCAGCGCCGAGGTGGCCCGGCGGCTCGCCGACGAGGACCCACGGGTACGCGTGATCGTGCACGAGGTCAACGCCGGTCACATCGCCACCTACAACGAGGGGCTGGCCGCCGTCGACGGCGACTACGTGGTGCTGCTGTCCGCCGACGACCTGGTCACGCCCGGTTCGTTCCAGCGCGCGACGGCGCTGCTGGAGGCGCACCCCGAGGTGGTCATGGTGCACGGGTTCGCGCGCACGTTCACCGACGTGCCGCCACCCGCGCGTACCGAGGTCAAGTCGTGGACGGTGTGGCCCGGCGCGGAGTGGATCGGCCGGGTGTGCCGGGCCGGTGGCAATCCGGTGGCCACGCCCGAGGTGATGCTGCGCAACGAGACGATGCGCAAGCTCGGCGGGTACGACACCCGGGCGCCGCACGCCGGTGACTTCCTGATGTGGCTGCGCGCCGCGGCGCTCGGCGGCATCGGCCGGGTCAACGGGGTGGACCAGGCCTACTACCGGGTGCACGGCAACAACATGCACACGTCCCAGTTCGCCGGCGCGGACACCGATCTGCGCAAACGGCACGAGGCTTTCGAGATCTTCTTCGACGAGGACGCCGGCGCGGTGCCGGACGTCGACGGGCTTCGCAGCGCCGCGAGCCTGGCCGTGGCCCGGGAGGCGCTGGCCATCGCCTGCTCCCTCATCGAGGCCGGGCCGTCGGAGGACGACCGGGCACTGGCCGGGCGGCTGGTCGCGCTGGCCGAGGAGATCTATCCGCCGGCGGCTTCCAGTCGGCTGCGGCAACGGTACGGGCGTCTGGTGCAGCGCGACGCGGAGGGCAAGGGTCCCCTCGTCCCGCGCGGTGTCAGCGCCTTCAACAAGCGGGTACGCGATCACGTCGAGTGGCGGCGCTGGCGGCGTAACGGAGTAGAGAGCGCGGTGAAGCTGCCATGAGCGGCCCCGAACACGACGAGGACGACGTCATCGTCCTGTCCGGTCTGACGAAGTTGTACGAACCGACCCCGAAGTGGATGCGCGCCTTCGCACGCTCGCACCTCACCCAGCCGATCAAGGCGCTGGACGGCATCGACCTGGTCGTCCGGGCCGGCGAGATCTGCGCGGTGGTCGGCCCGAACGGTGCCGGCAAGACCACCCTGTTCCGGATCATCATCGGTCTCACCGAGGCGACCTCCGGGCACGGCAGCGTGCTCGGTCTGGACGTGGCCCGCGAGTCCGAGCAGATCCGCCAGGTGGTGGGCTGGATGCCGGCCGAGGACCGCAGCCTGCTGATGCGCGCCACGGTCCGGGAGAACCTCCAGCTGCACGGCCGGCTGCAGGGCATGACCCCGGGCGAGCTCGAGGCGCGGATCCCGTACGTGCTGGAGACGGTCAACCTGACCCCGCAGACCGACGTGGTCATCGCCAGCCTCTCGGCCGGTATGAAGGCGCGGGTCCGCCTCGCCCGCGCCCTCCTGCCCGGCCCCCGCGCGCTGATCCTGGACGAGCCCACCGGCGCCGTCGACCCGATCGCC
Organism: Actinoplanes sichuanensis; assembly: GCF_033097365.1. Taxonomy (NCBI): domain Bacteria; kingdom Bacillati; phylum Actinomycetota; class Actinomycetes; order Micromonosporales; family Micromonosporaceae; genus Actinoplanes; species Actinoplanes sichuanensis. The sequence continues at coordinate 7,151,294 of NZ_AP028461.1, read as the reverse complement.
GCGCACGGTCTGCTCAACCTGATCATGGACCTGGTCAAGCAGGAGCGCCTCGCGGTGCTCATCTCCTCGCACCGCCTGGAGGAGATCGAGGCGCTGCAGTCCAAGGCACTGCTCATGGACGGCGGCCGGATCAAGTACTCCGGCGACCTGGACAGCCTGCGCCGGCAGTGGGACCGGCCCCAGCTGGAGCTGGTCCTGGCCACCGAGGCCGACGCCCGTCTGGTGGCCGACGGCCTGCACGCGCAGGGCCTGGAGGTCACCGTGGACGGCCTCACTCTCACCTGCCAGCTGGCCGGCGACCTGACCATCGGCGCCGTCCTCGGCCGCCTCGGCGGCGCGGCCGCGTCGATTCAGCACATTCGGGAGACACCCATGCCCCTGCGGGACCTCATCGCCCACGTCTACCGGCTGAACCCGGCCGCCGGGGGTGCCGCGTGACGACGGCGCACGTCTACCCGAGCGCGGTACGCACCCGCAGCCGGTCGCGCAAGGTGGTCGACACCCTCGGCGCCTACATCCGGCTCGACCTGGTCGAGGAGCGGATGTTCCCGGCGACCAGCATCATGCGCTACATCGCCGTGGTCTTCCCGGTGCTGCTGTACTTCTACCAGAGCTCGTTCCTGGGCGCCGGGCCCGAGGTCTTCGCGGTGATGCTGATCGGCACCGCGGTGACGGCCGGCCTGCAGGACGCGCTCACCCAGCTGACCGCGCGGCTGAACTTCGCCATGGAGCGCGGCACCCTGGAGACCTACCTGGTCGAGCCGGTGCCGTGGGTGCTGATCCCGATCGCCATGAACCTGTGGCGCAGCTTCACCGGTGGTCTGCTGGCCTGCTTCATGATCTTCGTGGGTTGGCTGCTGGGCATGAAGATCGACCCGGCCGGCATCCCGCTCGGCCTGCTCGTGCTGTTCCTCGGCATCCTGGCCTGTAACGCCCTGGGCACGCTGGCGGCCAGCTTCCTGGTGCTCTTCAAGCGGGGTGACCCGGTGGTCATGCTGTTCCACCTGGCGGCCAGCGTGCTCGGTGGCGCGCTGTTCCCGATCAGCACGCTGCCGGACTGGATCCGGTGGGCCAGCTATCTGATCCCGCACACCTATGTGATCAGCGCCGAGCGTCAGCTGCTGATGCCCACGCCGCCCGCCGGCGAGCTGAGCGTCGGCCTCTCGATCGTGGCGCTGACCATCATGTGCACGGTGATGCTCGGTGGTGGCCTGTTCGTTTTCGACAGGTCGCTGAAGCTGGCCCGCAAGCTCGGCATCCTCAGCATTTAAGGAACTCCTGAGCTGACCTGAAGAAAATGGCCCCGGCGGATGCCGGGGCCATTTTCTGGTCATGTATCGATCAGCAACTGTTGAGCTTCTTGGTCTCCTTCAGGATCACCCCGCGGTCGAAGTCGTACGTGACCTCCGCGTTGCCCGACCAGGTGCCGATCTTCGAGCAGTCGACGTCGATCGGGCCGTACTCGGCGCTCTTGGTGACGATCTTGTTGCCGGTCACCGTGGGGAACGAGCCGCCGGACAGGCGCAGGGCGTAGCCGCCCCCGGCCAGCAGGTTGTCGGTGACCGTGCCGCCCGCGTTGTCCTGGTCCGGGATGAAGATCGGCGAGGTCGGGCAGTCGTCGCCGCGCTGGTCGATGGTGTTGTGGCGGATCGTCACGGTGGGACCGCCGTAGCCCTGGATGCCGTCGCCGTGCGGGTCGGCCGTCTGGCACAGGCCGGCCGGTACGGCGAGTTGCGCGTAGGAGTCCTCGATGACGACCTGCCCGGCGCCGGAGTAGTTGCCCGCGCCGACGCGCCAGCCCTCCATCCGGTTCACGATCTTGCAGCGGCGGCAGGTGTAGTTGGCGACGCCGAACGCGTACTGCTGGACGCTGGAGACGTCCTCGCCGGGCTTCGGCACGACCTCGGTGTCCTCGATCGTGAGGTGCCCGTAGATCTTGTCGCCGAGGAAGTTGTCGATGGTGCCGTAGACCCGGGTGCGGCGGATCGTGACGTCCGCGGCCTTCACGTAGATGCTGCCGGTGACGAGCTGGTCGGAGATGACCGTGCCGGCCTTGACGACGGTCAGGTCGCCCTCGACCGTGCGTTTCGGCGACCAGCCGGCCGGAACGCCGGTGCAGTCCGCGGTGGGGTACGAGGGGAGGACGCAGTCGCCCTTCGCCACCGCCTTCGTGGTCGCCTCGTTCGTCGGCTTCTTCGACTCCGGGCTGGACGCGGACGGCGAGACCGGCGCCGAGGCGGTGGCCGCCGAGGGTGGGATCGACTGCACGGGTGCGGGCTGCCCGTCCGGCGTCGACGGCAGCGTGGCCTCGGCCTGGGATGCGTTCTCCGGCGTGCGATCAGCGCGTCCGGTCGAATACCAGGTGAATCCGGCGGCAATCAGAATCACCACGCCGAATGCCGAGCAAACGGTGACGGCTCGGCGGAATCCGGTTCCGGTGAACAGGTTGCGGCGGTGCTTCATTTCGGGGTGCTCCTCGAGTCAGTCAGCTGACCGGCTCGGACGATAATACGGATCCCGGTGGGCGACCGAGTAGCCTGTTCAGATCAATGTGGAATATGGTCGCGGATTGTTCGCGTCAAATAGGGATTTGCGTCGCGACAGGATGTCCGGAATCTGACAGATGTCGCCTCTGCGCCTGCGGTCGAATACGGTGTCAAGCGGCTGTTCGGGTCGGAGTGCGGGTCCGGTCAGGACGGCCCGCGCGGATATCGGTCCGAACCCATGACAATATCTGGCACAACGGCCTGTCCCGCGGGCACGGACGATATCGTCGTGCGGCAGGTTCCACGGTAAATGTCAGGGAGTTCAAGTGACCGACCGCGTCGGCTATGTCCGATGGGCCGTCTGATGGCAGTCCGGGTCGAGCCCATCACCACCGTCGACGTTCCCGCGGTGGCCCGGTTTCTGCACACCCACCTCAACAGCCGGGTCTCGGCGGAGGCCTGGGAGCGGGCGGTGCAGGTGCCGTGGAAGGTGCCGGCGCCCAACCACGGTTTCCTGCTCCGCGACGACCACGGTGCGGTGGTCGGTGCGTACCTGGCGTTCTACTCCGAGCGCACGATCCGCGGAGAGACCCGCCGGTTCTGCAACCTCGGCGCCTGGTGCGTGCTCCCGGAGCAGCGGTTCCACAGCCTCAAACTGCTGAAGGCCATCCTCAAGCAGGAGGGCTACGAGTTCACCGACCTGTCGCCGAGCGGCAACGTCGTGCCGATGAACACCCGGCTGGGATTCGCCTTCCTGGACACCACCACCGCGGTCGCCCCCAACCTGCCGTGGCCCGGGCTGCCCGGCCGGGTCAGCGCCGACCCGGCGGCCCTGGAGCGCACACTGACCGGCGACGATCTGCAGATCTACCGCGACCACGCCGGTACCGCAGCCGCGCGGCACGTCCTGCTCACCCGCGGCGACCGGTACTGCTACGTGATCTTCCGCACCGACCGCCGCAAGAACCTGCCGTTCTTCGCCTCGGTGCTGTACGTCAGTGACCGGGAGCTGTTCCGGACCATGCAGCGGCGGTTCCAGAGTCACCTGCTGACCCGGCACGGGATCCTCGCCATGCTGGCCGAGATCCGGGTGACCGGCCACCGGCCCGCACTGTCGCGGCTGCTCGGCAATCCGCGCCGCAAGATGTTCCTCAGCGCGGAACTGACCGAGCCGGACATCGACTACCTCTACAGCGAGCTGACCTGCCTGAGCTGGTGACGGCAGCCGACGTACCACCGACACACCGATGAGGGAAACCCAACAGATGCGCATCCGATTGCATGACCTGCTGGCCGGCGCGGCCGGCCGGTCCGGCGACGCCCCGGCTGTGACGTACCGCGACGACACCCTGTCCTACGCCGACCTCTGGCGTGACGTCCGGTCCGCCGGCGCCGGGCTGCGCGAGCTGGGTCTCGCGCGCGGTGAGCGGGTGGCGGTCTATCTCGATAAGCGGGTCGAGACGGTCACCGCGATCTTCGCCACGTCGGCCGCGGGCGGCGTGTTCGTCCCGGTCAACCCGGTGCTGCGGGCCAAGCAGGTGGCCTACATCCTCGCCGACTGCGACGTGCGGGTGCTGGTCACCACCGCCGAGCGGCTGGAGGCACTCGGCGAGGAACTGGAGCAGGTCAAGTCGCTCGAGCGGATCATCCTGGTCGGCGGTGGAGGGGCCGGCGGCCGTCTCCCGGTGACCGCCTGGGCGGACCTGCTCACCGGCGGTGACCTGCCGGAGAGCCCGGCGATCGACGTCGACATGGCGGCGATCCTCTACACCTCCGGCAGCACCGGCAAGCCGAAGGGTGTGGTGCTCTCGCACCGCAACATGCTGGCCGGGGCGGAGAGCGTCAGCTCCTACCTGAGGATGACCCCGGACGACGTGGTGCTGGCCGCTCTGCCGCTCAGCTTCGACGCCGGGTTCAGCCAGCTCACCACGTCGTTCGCGGTCGGCGCGCACGTCGTCCTGGTCAACTACCTGTTGCCCCGCGACGTGGTGCGGCTCTGCACCAAGCACGGGGTCACCGGTCTGACCTGTGTACCGCCGCTCTGGATCCAGCTCGTCGAGCAGGACTGGCCGGAGGAGACCGGCCGCCGGCTGCGCTACTTCGCCAACACCGGCGGGCGGATGCCCAAGACCACTCTGGACCGGTTGCGGTCGATCTTCCCCGAGGCGAAACCCTTCCTGATGTACGGGTTGACCGAGGCGTTCCGATCGACCTACCTCGACCCGTCCGAGGTCGACCGGCGTCCCGACTCGATCGGTAAGGCGATCCCGAACGCGGAGATCCTCGTGCTGCGCCCGGACGGCAGCGTCTGCGACCCGGGCGAGGAGGGCGAGCTGGTGCATCGTGGCGCGCTGGTGGCCCTGGGCTACTGGAACGACCCGGCCCGTACCGCGGAGCGGTTCAAGCCGCTGCCCGGCGTGGAGGGCGCGCTCACCACCGAGCTGGCGGTCTTCTCCGGCGACTCGGTGGTCCGTGACGAGGAGGGTTTCCTCTACTTCGTGGGCCGCACCGACGACATGATCAAGACCTCGGGGTACCGGGTGAGCCCGACCGAGATCGAGGAGATCGTCTACGGCACCGGCCTGGTCCGCGACGCCGTGGCGCTCGGCCTGCCCGACCCCAAGCTGGGTCAGAAGATCGTGCTGGTCGTCAGCCCGGCCGCCGGTGAGCTCGACGTCGACGCGCTGCGGGCGGCCCTCAAGAAGGACCTGCCGCTCTACATGCTGCCCAAGGACGTGCTGGTCCGGCCCGAGCTACCGCGCTCGCCGAACGGCAAGTTCGACCGCAACCTGATCCGCTCGGAGGTCTCCGCATGAGCGAGTCATCGGCCAGGGGCTTCGAGCAGATCGACGGCGAGCTCGCGGTCGGCGGAGTGCCGGTGTCCCGACTCGCCGCACGGGTCGGCAGCACCCCGTTCTTCGCCTACGACCGGCGGCTGCTCACCGAGCGGGTCGCCTTGCTGCGCCGGCACCTGCCGGCCGACCTGCAGCTCAGCTACGCGATCAAGGCGAACCCGATGCCGGCCGTCGTGCAGCACATGAGTGGGCTGGTCGACTCGTTCGACGTCGCCTCGTCGATCGAGATGGGCGTCGCGCTGGACACCACGATGCCGTCGAACCGGATCAGCTTCGCCGGGCCCGGAAAGACCGACGCCGAGTTGCGGCAGGCGGTCGCGGCCGGCGTGACGATCGAGCTGGAGTCGGAGAACGAGGCGGCCCGGGTCGCCCGGATCGGCTCGGAGCTGGGCATCCGGCCGCGGGTCGCGGTGCGGGTCAACCCGGATTTCTCGGTCAAGGGCTCGGGCATGCGGATGGGCGGCGGGCCGCAGCAGTTCGGGGTCGACGCGGAGCGGGTTCCCGCGCTGCTCAAGGAGCTGGCGAGCACCGACCTCGACGTGCTCGGCTTCCACTGCTTCGCCGGGTCGCAGAACCTGAAGGCGGACATCATCGCCGAGGCGCAACGGCGGACCGTCGAGCTGCTGCTACGGCTCGCCGAGGACGCGGTGGCACCGGTCCGGTACCTCAACCTCGGTGGCGGGTTCGGTATCCCGTACACCGAGAAGGACGTTGCTCTTGATCTTGAAGTGATCGGCGAGAACCTCGCCACGCTGATGCGCGACGAGGTGCGGCCGCGCCTGCCGGAGACGCGGGTGGTGACCGAGCTGGGCCGGTTCCTGGTCGGCGAGGCCGGGGTGTACGTGACCCGCGTCATCGACCGCAAGGAGTCGCGCGGCAAGACCTACCTGGTCGTCGACGGCGGCCTGCACCACCAGCTCGCCGCGTCCGGCAACTTCGGTCAGGTGATCCGCCGTAACTACCCGATCGCGGTCGCCAACCGGATCGACCGGGAGCCGGCCGAACAGGTCACCGTGGTCGGCTGCCTCTGCACCCCGCTCGACCTGCTGGGCGACAACGTGACCCTGCCCGAGGCCGGCGTGGGGGACCTGGTCGTCCTCTACCAGGCCGGGGCGTACGGTCTGACCGCCAGCCCCACCGCTTTCCTGAGCCACCCGGCGCCCGCCGAGGTGCTCCTGTGACACTCTCCGGAGGTAAGTAGATGGCCCTGACCGGTACCACGATCGACGACGTCAAGGCGGTGCTGGTGTCCGTCCTCGGCATCGAGGACCGCGCCGCGACGATCGACGCCGGCACCCAGCTCCTCGGCAACCTGCCCGAGCTGGACTCGATGGCGGTGCTGGAGCTGGTCGCCGCCCTCGAGGAGCGGTTCGGCGTGACGATCGACGACGACGAGGTGACCGCCGACGTGTTCGAGACCCTCGAGTCCCTCGCCGGGTTGATCGACTCCAAGCTCTGAGTTCCGCCGCCGACACGAAGTCGGTGACACGAGAGAAGGCCCTCACCTTTCGGTGAGGGCCTTCTCCGTGGTCAGCCGATCAGCTGTTCGGCTTGAACCGCACGTCCACCCAGAAGTTGTGGTTCGTGATCGTTGCGGGGAACCCGTCGCCCGGCCGGTACACGCCGCCACGGGTCTCCACGTGCAGCGGAGGCGTGTCGAAGCCCTGCGAGGCGAACTGGTTGAGGTTCACCGCGTACTTGCCCGCGGAGGACCAATAGGCGACCGTGTACGTCTCACCGGGAGTGATGTCGACCGCCGGGCTGAACGTCACGCTCTGCCATCCGGACGCCGTCTCGCTCGTGAACGGTGCGCTGGCGACGGGTGCGCCGGCGCTGTTGTAGAGCGTTCCGGTGTGGATGCCGGTGTTCTGCGGGCCCTTGTAGAACCGCATTCCGGTCACCTTGCCGGCCACGTCCGAGGTGAACTTGACACCCACCGTGATGGAGTCGTTGTCGTCCCAGTTGGCGTGGTCCGGAGTGGCGTCCGCCGTGAAGATCCCGACCGTGCTGCCGTCCGGCGGCGTGGTGGGGGTCGGACTCGGGCTCGGGTCCGGGTCGGGATCCGGGTCCGGGTCGCCGGTGGTGTCGGCCACGAACAGCGCGTCCACCCAGTAGTTGGTCGAACCGTACGAGCTGGTCGGGTAGCCGTTCGTCCCGTACCGGTAGACGCCGTTGGCGGTCGTCGCCGGTGTGCTCAGCGGTCCCCGGGTCCAGAGCGAGCTGAAGAACCCGGGTGTGGCCGAGTAGTGACCGTTCGGCGCGTAGTACGACACCGTGTACGTCGTCCCGGCGGTCACCGCGACCGACGAGTCGAACCGGACACTCTGCCATCCGGACCCGGTCTCACCGGAGAACGTGGCCCGCGCCATGACGCCGCCGGTCGGTGACCACAGGGTGCCGGTGTGCGTGCCACCGTTGCCCGGGCCCTGCCAGAAGCGCACCCCGAGCACCTTGCCGTCCTTGGCGGGGATGAACTTCACGCCCAGCTCGATCGCGCTGTTGTCACTGTCGGCGGCGATCTGCGGGGTGGCGTCGTCGGCGAACAGCGTGGCGATCTGCGAGGTGGAGTCCGTGGTGAACGACCACACCGTCGGCTCGTCGCTCGGCGTGCCACCGGTGTCGCTGGCCAGCACGGTCGCGGTGTACTTGGTGGAGGCCTCCAGCGGGACGCTCGGCGAGAACGTGACCCGCCGGTCGTCCGCGTCGTAGGAGAACCCACCGGGCACCGCGACGCCCGCGGCGGACTTCAGACCGAACTCGATCGAGTCGTGGTCGAGCGGCCGGCTGAACTTCACCGACGGCTCCGCGCTGAGCGGGACGACCGTGGCGCCGGCCACCGGCGAGAGCGACACCGGTGACGGCGCGCCCTTGTCGCTGGAGACGAACATGACGTCCACGTAGTAGTTCGTGTCACCGTACGAGTGGGTCGGGAAACCCGCGTTGTACGCGTACACGCCGTTGCCCTGGGTGAGCGTGGACTTCGGTGCGTTGAGCGGCGACGAGTCCACCCCGGCCAGGCTGAACGCCGAGCCGTCGGCCGCGTAGTGCCCGTTGGGGGCGGTGTACGAGGCCACGTACACCGTGTTCTTGCTGATCCGCTCGGGATTCGCGAAGGTCAGCTTCTGCCAGCCCGCACTCGACTCGTTGGCGAACGTGCCGGTGGCGAGCCGGTCGCCGTCGGCCGACCAGAGGCTGCCGACGTGCGAGCCGGTGTTGCCGGCGCCCTTGTAGAAGCGGATGCCGGTGATGTAGCCGTCGTCGGTGGCCTTGAACCGGATGCCCGGCTCGATCGCGCTGTCGTCGTCGGCCGCCGGGTTCTCCGGCACCTTGTTGCCGAAGATCGTGGTCGGGCCGGTCAGCTTCAGGTTCACGACCGTCGACGGCTCCTGGATGTTGGCGCTGTCGTCGATGCCGCGCACCCGGACCGCCTGCAGTCCGGCGCCGCTGGTGTAGAAGCTGTACGACCAGGACGTGGTCCCGTCGGCCGGGTGCCAGGTGGAGCCCGAGTCGGTGGAGACCTCGACACCGGCGACCTTGCCGCCGCCCGCGTCGGTGGCGGTGCCCTGCAGGGTGACCTGCGAGCCGTTCGTCACCTTCGCGTTGTTCGCCGGGCTCGTGATGGTCACGGTCGGCGCCTGCGTGTCGTTGGACGCGACGGCCGCGTCCAGGTTGCTCATCCGCGTCGCGGGCTGGTTGCCCATGTCGGCGAGGATGTTGACGGTCGCCTGCTGCATCTTCTCGTCGGCCGGCTGCGGGTCCACGCCGTCGTGCTTCTGGTCCAGACCCCAGGCCCACTGCACGGTGCCCGCACCGAAGACCAGGGCGCCGCTTTCGGCCTTGTACAGCGTCAGGTGGTGCGTGGTGGTGCCGGCCAGCGTGACGTTGCCGAAGTCCTGCAGGTACTCCGGGGTCGGCCCGGTCGTGGTGGACAGCCGGATCAGGCCCGCCGGTCGGAAGCCGTTGTCGATGTCCTCGTCCGACTCGTAACCGATGGTGTGCGGTGCCAGGGTGGCCGTCGTGTTGGCGGCCATGTCCTCCAGCCCTGTGTTGCGCCACAGCCGCAGCTTGCCCTGTGCGGCCGGCACCTGCAGGGCCAGGTCGGTGTAGTTGGCCATGTACAGGGTGCCGGTCAGTGCGTTCTCCGGCAGGCCGGCGCCCTGTTCCTGGGTGGCGAACCGCGGGTCACGCCAGGTGCCGGTCCACTCCGGGGTGGTGTCGTCGATCTTCGCCTTGCCCCAGGTCTCCTTGTAGCAGACCAGCGTGCGGTACGGCGTACCCGAACCGTCCTTGCTGGTCTCCCAGCGGGTCCGCCAGTAGACCTCGTTGCCGCTGAAGAACGCCAGGTTCACCCCGGCGTCGCGGGCGGCCTCGACATGCGCGCGCTGCGCACCGGACCAGTACTCGTCGTGACCGACGGAGAGGAACGTCTTGTGGTTCTTGATCAGCTCGCCGTGCCGGTCGGTGTCGACGTCCGTCGTGTAGCTCATGTCGTACCCGTTGCGCTCCAGGAACCGCAGCATCGGGTACTCGTTGCTGAACAGGAAGTCGCGGCCGTGGTCCGAGCCGCGGGTCGCGAACGGCCGGTTGTAGCTGATCTTCAGGGCCCGGCCGTTGACCGGCGCCTGGTAGAAGTCGGCGCCGCCGTACAGGTTGTACGCCTGCCAGGTCGCGTCCGAGGTCTTGAAGTACAGGTCCGAGTGGCTGTTGTCGTTGCGCACCACGAAGGTGATATGGCTGGCCTCGGTGGTGGTGATGTCCGTGCGCTTGAGCCGGGCGACGTAGATGCCGGACACCTGCGTGGTCGGGACGTTCCAGTGCGCCGACACGTGCCAGTTGCCGCAGTCGAGCAGCTGGAGGTCCTCGTCGGTGATGCAGTTCTCCGGCTGCGGGTCGTACGAGGTCGGGTCGACGTCGGTGATGAACCGGGCGCCGTCGCCGTCGTACCAGCCGAGGCGGTACACCTTGATCGAGTACGCGGAGGCCTCAGTCTTGATCTTGAAGTCGATCCGCTGGCCCGCGTTCACGCTGATGTCGGCGGCGAAGCCCTGGATCGTGTGATCACCGGCGCCGCTGATCTCCCACTCCGAGGACGGGCTGCCGTCCAGAGCGTTCTCACAGACGATCGGATTGTCGCCGCACGTCTCCGCGGCGGCGGGCGTCGAGCCGCCGACCAGTGACGCGGCGACCAGTGTCACGGCGACGAAGGCGCCGACGAGGGAACGCCGGGGCTGTTGGCTGATCCGGCGTATCCAGCGCGTTATCTGTGGCATCGGGGGGCCGGCCGCCCCTGGTGCCACCGGCTCCGCCCCTTGTTTGTCCATTTCTGCCGGACACCAACCTTTCCAAAGGGAATCAACTCGCACGATTCGCCGGTGAGAGCCCGGATGTGCAGTGTGAAAATAGGAGATCAAGCGCCGTTAAGGCATCGGTGAGGGCTTTCGATGTGGCCGCCGCCTGGTCGTTGTTGATCATCCGTTCGGCTGGACCGCATCGCACAAAGGGCCCCTCACCTCATCGGACGACCGCCGGTGACCACGCGTCACTGATCAGTACTTCCGGCTTTCCGGACCCGTCGGCGGGCACTTTCCAGACATCACTCGACGCCGAACCGTCAGTATTGTGTGACAGGCCGTAAAGGATGGTCGAGTCGTCCAGCCACTCGGCCTGGTCGTCGATGCTGCGTGTTTCGGCCAGTTCGATCTCCGTTCCGGTCCGGAGATTGTAAACAGCCAGCCGCCACTTACCGGCGGGCAGGTCGCCGTGCTTCTTGAAGGCGATCCGGGTCTTGTCCGGCGAGAGCGACGGGCATTCCACGTCACCGCGGATCGAGGTGACCGTGCGTGCTTGCAGGCTGCCTTCGACGAGCCAGGTCTTCCCGCCGGACGCGGCCGTGGCGAAGAAGCGGTCGTTGTCGTCGGCGAACGTGACGCCCCACAGGTTCTTGTCCGAGGCGGTGATCACTTTGCCGTCCACGACCAGCTTGAACTTCTCGATGTCGCCGACCACCTCACCGTCGGTGCGGGTCACCACCGTCCGGGTGGAGAACTGGCCGGGGTTGGCGTAGGAGTCGCCGTAGACGAACGTCGTGGTGGCGACCAGCGAGCCGTCCCGGGACAGGCGGGCGCGGCTCGGCAGCCCGGTCAGCGGCAGTTCGCGGGCCTCGTTCCAGCCGGCGTCCAGCAGCCGTGACTGATAGGTGGTGACCAGTCCACGCTGGGCGGACAGGCAGATCGTGTCGGCCGACGTGGCGTACACCCGCTCGCAGGAGGCCGGGGTGAACGCCCGCGGCCCGTTCGGCGCACTGAGCGGGACCACCGCCACCCGGCCGTAGGTCTCCCCGAGGGCGTTGCTGCGGAACACGATGTGCGGCTGGGTACGCAGTGACTGCAGATCACCGCCCTGGTCGACCGGCGGTGCCGAGGCGAGCGTCTCGGCCTGACTCTTCCGGACGTTCCAGACGTATCCGCCGGCACCGATCAGGGCTGCCAGCAGGACGGCGACGAGCGCGATGACACGATTGCGGCCGCTCACGCGGTCGCCTCGGCGTCGACGCCGCGCAGCAGCCACGCCACCGCGGGTATCGCGGCCGTCAACAGACCGGCGAAGAGCAGCAGCGACCAGCTCGGGCCCTGCAGGCTCCAGAGCAGACCGAAGGCCAGCGACGAGGCGAACCGGGCCAGCGCCACGACGGTCTGCGCCGCGGCGATGCCGCTGCCCCGCGCCTCGTCCGGCACCAGGCGGCTGACCAGGGCGGGCAGGACCCCGTCGGTGGCCGCGTAGAAGACGCCGAGCAGCAGCAGGACGACCAGGGTCAGCCCGAGCCCACCGGCCGGCAACGCGGCGACCAGGTAACCGGCGAGCAGCGCGCCGTGTCCGGCGATCAGCACCCGGGCCCGGCCCACCCGGTCGGCCAGCCGGCCCAGAGGCACGGCGAGCGCCAGGTACGCGATGTTCGTACCGACGTAGAGCAGCGGGAAGTAGACGGCGGCGAAGTCGTCGCGCTCCTGCAGCGACAGGTAGAGGAACCCGTCGCCGATGGTCAGCAGGCCGAGCACCCCGGCCGCGATCAGTGGGCGGCGCAGCCTGCGGCCGGACACCGCCCGGAACGTGCGTCGCAGACCGATCCGGGCCGAACCGGCGGCGGTGCGCAGATTCGGCACGAACAGGACCAGCACCGCGACGCCGACGATGGCGAACGCGAACGACACCACCCAGATCGAGTCGTAACTACCCGGGACGGCGGCGAGCAGCGCGAACGCCACCAGCGGGCCGAGCGCGGCACCGATCGTGTCCAGCGTGCGGTGCACACCGAACGCGCGGCCGAGCATCTTCGGGTCGGAGGCCTCGGCGATCAACGCGTCCCGGGGCGCGGTGCGCAGCCCTTTGCCGAGGCGGTCGACGGTCACCACCGCGGTGATGGCGGCGAAGCCGGTCGCCACGAGCATGGCGATGCGGCTGATCGCGGACGCGCCGTAACCGAGAACCGCCACCCACTTGGGCTGGCCGCCGCGGTCGCCGGCATAGCCGCCGGCGATCCGCAGGAAGGCGCTGACGCCCTGATACATGCCGTCCAGGAAGCCGTACGCGACCGGGCTCAACCCGACCGCGGCGGTGAGATACAGCGGGAGGACCGACGCCACCATCTCCGACGACACATCGGTCAGCAGGCTCACCACACCGAGGAGCACGACCGTCGACGAGACCCGCCGGATGGTCCCGGATTTTCCGGAGTCGGCTCCGGGCCGGTCCCGCAAACTCACATACATGGTGCTTTCTTCCTGATCAGGGCGTGATGGTGCTCGGTGCGGGGGTCTGCACCGGACGGGTCCTGCTCCCGGAGAACCACCGCATCGCGGGCTTCTCCACGATCTGGTACAGCGCCCATGCTCCCACCAGCGACAGCGCCAGCATGGCGAATGCCACCAGCATCCCGGCCGGGTGCGACCAGGTCTGCGCGCCCAGCGCCCGCTCGACCAGCCGGATCGCCAGCTGATGGACCAGGTAGAAGGCGAACGACACCTCACCCAGCCAGATCATCGTGCGGCGCCGCAGGAAGGTGCTGGTGCCGCGCAGGTCGCTGACGGCGACGGCGGGGATCAGCAGCGCGAGCGGGATGACGGTGCCCGCCACGTAGGCGAAGCCGAGCGGCAGGAAACCCGAACCGAAGTACGCGGCGACGGCGAGCAGCGCGGCCGGCACCACGGTGAGCCGGATCCAGAGACCGTCGCGCACGATCCGGGCCAGCAGGATGCCGACGACGAACTCCAGCATCCGCACTGGCGGGCTGACGTAGATGAACCAGTAGCGCAGGTCCTCCGGAAGGCCCAGCGCCACGGCCGGCATCAGGCAGACCGCGGCCAGCACGGCACCGGTCAGCGGCCACAGCCAGGGCCGGGGCAGCCGGTCGACGACCCGCAGGATCAGCGGGAAACAGAGGTAGAAGAACGCCTCGACGGAGAGCGACCAGCTCGGGGTGTTCAGCCCGTAGTAGACCGACTCCACCGGCACCCACGCCTGCAGCAGCAACAGGTTCGCCACCACCGACCCGGCCGAGACGGCGGTGCCCGCGACGACCACGACCGCCAGCGCGAACAGGGCCGTGGCCAGGTGGTTCGGGTACACCTTGGCCGCGCGTCGCCGCCAGAAGCGCCGCATGGTGTCACCGGGCCGGGCCGACCAGCAGAGCACGAAGCCGCTCAGGATGAAGAAGAACGACACCCCCGTCGCACCCTGCCGGAACACCACGTCCAGCACACCCGGTACGCCGCCGTCCTCCGTGAAGAGGTCGGCGACGGACACGTGGAAACCGAAGACGGCGAACGCCGCGATGAACCGCAGGCCGGTCAGCGAGGGTAACCGGCGGTCACCGCCGCCGGTGACGATCGCGGCGTCTGCCATCTGACGAACCTCCTCAGGACGCGCGCAGCGCGTTGGTCAGTTCCTCGGCGACCCGGGCCTGCTGGTCCGCGGTGATCTGCGGGTAGATCGGCAGCGACAGGATCTCCGGCGCGACGGTCTCGGCGTTCGGGAAGGAACCGCCCAGGTCCGCGAAGGCGCCGGTCTTGTGCACCGGGATCGGGTAGTGGATGGCCGCGCCGACACCGGCGGCGTTCAGCTTCGCCAGCACCTCGTCCCGGTTCGGCACCCGGACGCAGTAGATGTGCCACACGGGCACGTTGCCGTCCAGCGTGACCGGGCGGACCACCTGCTCCAGGCCGGACAGCAGCTCGTGGTAGCGGGCGGCGGCGGCGCGGCGCTGCTCGTTCCAGCCGGCCAGGCGGGCCAGCTTGGCGCGCAGCACGACCGCCTGCAGGCCGTCCAGGCGGCTGTTCACGCCGACCAGGTCGTGGTGGTACTTGCGCAGGCCACCGTGGCTGCCCAGGGTGCGGACCGTGGTGGCCCACTCCTCGACGGCGGTGGTCACCGCGCCGGCGTCACCGTAGGCGCCCAGGTTCTTGCCCGGGTAGAAGCTGGTCGCGGCGATCCCGTCGACGCCGGAGCCGAGGCCGTGCCGGGTGGCGCCCTGCGACTGGGCGGCGTCCTCGACGATCACGATGTCTCGGCCCGCGAGACCGGCTTTGAGCTGGTCGACCGGGGCGAGCTGGCCGTACAGGTGGACCGGCGCGATGGCCCGGGTGCGCGGCGTGATCGCGGCGAGCGCGGCGTCCACGTCGATCAGGTAGGTGCTCGGGTCGCAGTCGACCAGCACGACCTGCGCACCGGTCCGGGCGACCGCCTCGGCGGTGGCGATGAACGTGTTCGCCGGCAGGATGACCTCGGTGCCCGGGCCCACGCCGACCGCCTTGAACGCCAGCTCCAGCGCGTCGGTGCCGTTGGCCACCCCGATCGCGTGCGGCAGCCCGGAGAACGCGGCGTACTCGCTCTCGAACGCGGCCACCTCCGCCCCGCCGATGAAGGCCGTGTCGGCGATGATGCGCTTGAAGCCGGCCTCGACCTCCTCGGCCACCTCCGCGTGGGCGGCGGCGAGGTCGACGAGCGGGATGCGGGTCATGAGGACTGCCTTTCCAGGACGGACGGGACGGTCGGGACGTTCTTCAGGAAGCGGGCCGGGCTGCCGGCCCAGATCTCGCCGGTCGGGACGTCGTGCAGGACGACCGAGCCCATGCCGACCAGCGCCCAGGCACCGACCGTGACACCCTCGCGGATCATGGCGCCGGAACCGACGTACGCGCCGGTCTCGAGGATCGCCCCGCCGCCGAGTCGGACCCCGGAGGCGACGGTGGCGTAGGAACCCACCAGGTCGTCGTGGGTGAGCACGACCTGCGGCATGACCGCCACGTGCGCGCCCACCGTCACGTCGGCGGTCAGCACGGTGCCGGCCAGCAGTACGGTGCCCTCGCCGACGGTGCTGCCCGTGCCGATCGACACCGACGGGTGCAGCACCGTGGCGTACCGGGCCGGGTCGAGGCCCAGCCGTTCCACGATCTGCTGCCGGACCGTGAAGTTGCGTGGATTGCCCACGCACACCACGACGTCGGCGTCGAGCCCGGTCACGTGGTCGACCGGGCCGAGGATGGGCAGGCCGGAGCGGACGGTCCCGTGCAGGTCCGGGTTGTCGTCGACGAACCCGAGGACCCGCCGGCCACCCGCGAGAGCGGCCGCGGCCGTCTCCCGGGCGAACCCGCCCGCCCCGACGATGACCAGGTCTCTCACCGGATGGCCAGCTCGCGCAGCACGCCGATGATGTGGTCCTGGTCTGCTTCGGTGAGCTTGTGGTGCAGCGGCAGGATCAGCGACTCGCGCGTGATCCGTTCGGTGACCGGCAGCGGTCCCGGCGTGGCGTCGGCGTAGGCCGGCTCCAGATGCGCCGCCATGATGCCGCGCCGCGCGGACACTCCGCGAGCGGCCAGTTCGGTCAGGACCTCGTCCCGGCTCGCCCGGAAGCCGTCGAGCAGCACCCAGAACGACTGGTAGTTGGTCTGCCCGTAGGCCGGGTCACGGACCGGGACGAGCCCGTCGATGTCCGACAGGAGCTCCTGGTAGCGGGCCGCGAACTGCCGGCGCTGAGCGACCAGCCCGGCGAGTTTGCCCAGCTGCACCAGGCCGACCGCGGCCTGGATGTCGGTCATCCGGTAGTTGTAGGCGGTCTCCAGGTACGCCTCCAGCACCGGCTGCTTCGACGCGTGCCGGTCGGCGGCGGAGACGTTCATGCCGTGCTCACGGAGCCGCTTGAGACGGGTGGCGGCGTCCGCCGAGTCCACCGTCACCATGCCGCCCTCACCGGTGGTGATGAGCTTGCGCGGGTGGAACGACCACGCGGCCACCCGGGCACCGGTGCCGGCCGGTGCGCCGTACGCGGTCGAACCGGCCGCGCACGCGGCGTCCTCGACCAGCCCGATGCCCCAGCCGTCGGTGGCCTTGCGCAGCGCCGCCGTGTCGAACGGCACCCCACCCTGGTGCACCGCGATGACCGCGCGGGTCCGCTCGGTACGCACCGCGTCCACCGTCTCCACGGTGACGTTGCCGGTGGCCAGCTCGACGTCGGCGAAGACCGGGGTGGCACCCACGTAGCGGACCGCGTTGGCGGTGGCGATGAACGACAGCGACGGCACGATGACCTCGTCACCGGGCTTGATGTCGAGCAGCACCAGAGCCAGGTGCAGGCCGGTCGTGCAGGACGACACGGCGACACCGTGCCCGGCGCCGACGGCGGCCGCGAACTCCTGCTCGAACCGCGCCACCCGCGGACCCTGGGCGACCCAGCCGGAGCGGATCGCCTCGGCCGCGGCCTGGGCCTCCTCTTCCCCGAGGTCGGGGATCATCACCGGGATCACTTGGACGACCGCCACCAGTCGACGAGACCCTGCAGGCCCTCGTGCAGGGTGAGCTGCGGCTTCCAGCCGAGCTTCTGCTCCGCCTGGGTGATGTCGGCGAGCCGCCGGGTGACGCCGTTGACCGCGCGGGCCGGGCCGTGCTCCGGGACGAGGTCCGACTTCATCACCGCGCTGAGCGCGGCGGCCAGGTCCTTGAGGCTGGTCTCCTCGCTGGCGGCGATGTTGAAGACCTCGTCGGTGACGTCCGCCTGGGCGGCCAGGATGTTGGCGCGGGCGATGTCCGCCACGTGCACGAAGTCCATGGTGGCCAGGCCGTCGCCGAGGATCAGCGGGGGAGTGCCCGACTCGATGCGCTCCATCCAGCGGATCAGCACCTCGGTGTACAGGCCGTAGATGTCCATCCGCGGGCCGTACACGTTGAAGTAGCGCAGGGCGACGTAGTCCAGGTCCTTCATCGCCTTGAAGCTGCGCAGCGTGGCCTCGTTGAACGCCTTCGCCGCACCGTAGAACGTGTCGTTGTTGTACGGGTGGTGCCGCTCGGTGGTCGGGAACTCCTCGGCCAGGCCGTAGACCGACGCCGACGACGACGCGATGACCTTCTTGACCCCGGCCTCGGCGGCCGCCTCGATCACGTTGAAGGTGCCGTCCACCAGGACCTCGTTGGCGAGCCGGGGCTCCTCCGCGCACTGGGTGATCCGGATCGCCGCCAGGTGGAAGACGAGATCCTTACCCTCGGTGAGCGAGCGGACCAGCTCCCGGTCGCGGATGTCGCCCTCGACCAGGTTGATGTCGCTCTTGTTCGCCAACGCCCAGGCCAGGTTCTCGCGCCGGCCGCGCACGAAGTTGTCGAGCACGACGATCTCCGCGGCCCCGCCCCGGACGAGCTCGTCGACGACGTGCGAGCCGATGGTGCCCGCCCCGCCGGTGACCAGGGCCTTGGTGCCCTCGATCGATACTCCAGTCACGCCGTGTGCCCTTCGTTCAGCTTGATCATGGTGCCGCCCTCGGCGAGGCTACGCGAGGCGGCCTGGAGGATCTCAAGGACCCGAAGTCCCGATCGACCGTCGGTGAGGGCGGGGGTACCGGTCGTGATGGCCCGTGCGTACTCGTCGACCATGGTCCGCAGCGCCTCACGCTCGGTGAGCGCCGGGGAGACCACGTCACCCGAGCGGTACGACACCAGGATGTCCCGCCGCTGCTCGTCGCCGAGCTCGTCCGGGGAGGCCACGTCGACGCCGCGGTCGTAGATGGACAGCCGCTGGCTGGGGTTCAGGTCGTCCCACACCAGGGTCCGTTTCGACCCACCGAAGATCGCGGTGCGTACCTTGACCGGGGAGAGCCAGTTCACGTGGATGTGGGCGATCGCGCCGGTGTTCAGCTGGAGCGTGAGATACGCCACGCAGGCCCGGCCGGCGCCGATGCCGTCGGCCCCGTGCGCGGCGACCGCGACCGGGCGCACCGACGGCGGCAGCACGAAGTCGAGGATCGACAGGTCGTGCGGCGCCAGGTCCCAGATCACGTCGATGTCCCGCTGGACCAGGCCCAGGTTGATCCGTACCGAATCGAGGAAGTGCAGTTCGCCCAGCTCGCCGGCGGCGAGCAGATCGCGGATCCGGAGCACCGCGGGGGTGTAGCAGTAGGTGTGGTCGCACATCAGCGTCAGGCCGCGCTTGTCGGCCTCCTCGACCAGTTTCAGGCCCTCCTCGTGGGTGGCCGCGAGGGGCTTCTCGACCAGCACGTGTTTGCCGGCGCGCAGCGCGGCCATCGCGACCGGCAGGTGCGTGCCGGCCGGTGTGGCGATCGCCACGGCGTCGACCGACGGGTCGGCCAGGACCTCGTCGAGGTCGGCCGAGACTCCGACCGTCGAGTAGCCGCCGAGGACCCGCTGGGCCCGCTCGACGTCGAGGTCACAGAGCCAGCGCAGCCGGAAGTTCGGGCTGCTCTGGAAGTTGCGGACGAGGTTGGGGCCCCAGTAGCCGGCGCCGACGACGGCCACACCGATGGGAGCGGGGAGCGGAGAAGTCACGAGCATCCGTTTCGTCGGAGATTGGGCGGGAACGCGTCCGCGCAGAGTGGACGGACGGTGCCGACGCAGTCCGCCCGGAAAGCTATCGATTCGCCGCAACCGAGCGCCAGTCAGCGAATGGATTTCCGACGTAGCTGCGGGGTCATCGCGTCCCTTCGGCTGATCGGGGTACGCCTGTCGGTCAGCGATCACGCAACCCAACGGTCAGTTCGGCGGAGAACGTCGTCTTGCTGACATCGATTCGGAGTCTCAGCAGCTAGCCTGTGCCCCGATTCTCGCCGATCTTCCGGAAGGCTCCACATGACCGTCAATGTCGCCCCGACCGCCGATGTGGACGAGCGGGCCTCGATCGGCGCCGGCACGCGGATCTGGCATCTCGCCCAGATCCGGGAGAACGCGACGCTCGGCACCGACTGCAACGTGGGCCGTGGCGCGTACGTCGGCCCCGGCGTGGTCATCGGCGACAACGTGAAGCTGCAGAACCACGCGCTCGTCTACGAACCGGCCCGCCTCGGCGACGGCGTCTTCATCGGCCCGGCCGCGGTGCTCACCAACGACGAGTACCCGCGCGCCGTCACCCCCGACGGGCGCCTCAAGACCGGTGACGACTGGACCGCGGTCGGTGTCACCATCGGTGAGGGCGCTGCGATCGGCGCCCGCGCCGTCTGCGTCGCGCCGGTCACCGTCGGCCGGTGGGCCCTGGTCGCCGCAGGCGCGGTGGTCACCAAGGACGTCCCGGACTTCGCCCTGGTGGTGGGGGTTCCGGCGCGCCGGGTCGGCCGGGCCGGCCGACCGTTGGTCGCCAAAGACGGAAACCTCTGGGTCTGCCCCGAGACGTCCGCCGAATACGTCGAGGCGGACGGCACCCTCACCGAGCGTTGATTCGGTACGGCTACGAAGAGCACCGTCCCCTACGCCGCGACGGAGGCGGGAGTCAGGGCCTCCACCGCGACCGCCGGGCGTGTGCGGTGGCCGCGGGACCGGCGTCGACCGGCACTCACCCGCGGCTCACCGCTTCCGCCACCCCGGACGGCTTCGCCGCCCGAAACGCCGGTCGGGGTCACTGGCGGGCCAGGCGGCGGGCCAGGACCCGTTCGGTCAGGGCCACCAGGACGGTCTTCACCGAATCCCGCTGGCGGGCGTCGCACTCCAGCAGCGGCATGCCCTCCGCGACCCCCAGCGCGTCGCGGATCTCGGCCGGGTCGAAGCGGCGGGCGCCCTCGAAGGCGTTGATGCCGATGATGAACGGGATGTCGTGTTCCTCGAAGTAGTCGATCGCCGGGAAGCAGTCCTCGATGCGGCGGGTGTCGACCAGCACGATCGCGCCGAGCGCCCCGTGCACCAGGTCGTCCCAGAGGAACGCGAACCGGTCCTGCCCCGGCGTCCCGAACAGGTAGAGCAACAGCGACTCGTCCAGGGTGATCCGGCCGAAGTCCAGGGCCACCGTCGTGGTGGTCTTCGCGGCCACCGCCGTGGTGTCGTCGACGCCGATCGACCGTTCGGTCATCTCGGCCTCGGTCACCAGCGGCTCGATCTCCGAGATCGCGCCGACGAAGGTGGTCTTGCCCACCCCGAAACCGCCACTGATCACGATCTTGACAGCGACCGGTGACGGGGCCGCCACCGTGCTAGAGCGCCCGAACACGATCCCTGATCCTCTCGATCAACGCGGTGGTCAGCTCACCGGGCATCTCACCGGCCTGCAACAGTCCCTGCGTCATCAGGTCCGCGACGATCACCCGGACCACCCCGAGCGGGGCGCGCAGCGCCGACGACAGGTCGGCCACCGACATCGGCCGCTGGCAGAGCTCGACGATCCGGCGGGCCTCGAACCGCAGCGGCGCGGACAGGGCGGCCGGTGCGGCGTACAACTGGGTCTCGATCCGAAGTCCGTCGTGCAGTGGCTGGGTGCGCCCGCCGGTCAGCATGAACGGGCGCACCACCGGTTCCTCGGCGTCGTGGTCTCTCATCGGGGGAGCTGCTGCCGCGATTCGGCGATCAGGGCCGGGGTCAGCAGGTCGCCGAACCGTTCGGCGAGCATCGAGATCTCGTACCCGACCAGGCCGAGGTCACTGTCGCCGGAGGCCACCACGCCGAGGCAGCTGCCGCCGGGGATCACCGAGATCACCAGGAAGCCGCGCAGCATCTCGATCATGATGAGTTTGAGGCCGTCGAAGTCGTAGCGGCGGGACGCGCTGCGGGCCAGGCTGGCCATGCTGGACACGATCGCCCCGAGCTGGTCGGCCTCGGCCCGGGCCAGCCCGTCGGACGCGGCGATCAGCAGGCCGTCGGAGGAGACGGCCACGGCATCGCGTACGCCGTCGGTCTGATGGACGAAGTTGCCGAGCAGCCAGTTGAACTGATGCCGGTCGGCCTGGGCCTCGACGCTCACGGGATCTCCTCACTGATGAAGCTGGGTTCACGACGACGAGGCAGGCTCGCGCCACCGGGCTCGATGCCGGGCTGGGAAAGGCCGACCGCGTGCCGGCCCATGCCGCTTCCGCGCTGGATACCGGCGCGCAGGGCGGTCAGCCGGTCCCGGACCGCCTCCGGTGACGCGGTGACCGGGACGGTCGGCTCGGCCGCGACCGCGGGAAGCGGCATCGTGGTCTCGGATCGGTTCCGCTGTGCACGGGGGGTGCGCCGACGCAGGCCGTTGACGGTGTGTTCGGCGTGCGGAAGCCCGGCTTCCACGGGCCGGCGTGGTGCGGGTACGGCCGGTTGCTCGTCCAGCACCACGTAGTCGACCTGGAGCGGCTGCGACGGGGGCTCCGGCGGCTGCAGCGACGGGAGTTCGGCCGGTTTCGGGCCGGTGACCGCCGGTACCTCCGGTTTCGCCGGGGGCACACTTCGCAGCGGGGACGGTTTGCGGGCCTCCGGCGGACCGTTCAGGGACGCGGCCGGCGCGGCCAGCATCTCCGCCGGTAGGCAGACCCGGGCGGTCACCCCGGTGACCGGCGACCGGGCCAGCTGCACGCTCACGCCCATCTCGGCGGCCAGCCGGCCGACGACGTAGTGGCCGAGGAACCGGGCCGGCGCGGTGAGGAAGTCGCCCTCGCCCCGCAGTCGCTGGTTGGCGGTCTCCAGCTCCTCCTCGCTCATCCCGACGCCCTGGTCGCAGACCGCGATCAGGTAGCCGTCGTCGACGATCCGCCCGTGCAGTTCCACGTCGAGGTCCGGGGGCGAGAAGGCGAGGCCGTTCTCGATCAGTTCGGCGAGCATGTGGGCCAGGCCGCTCGCGGTCGAGCCGGAGATCATCGCCTCGTCGAGCCGGCGTAGCGACACCCGCCGGTACTCCTCGACCTCGGAGACCGCGGCCCGGATCACGTCGGTCAGCGGCAGCGGCCGGGACCACTGCCGGGGACTGGCCGCGCCGACCAGCACCAGCAGGCTCTCCGCGTTGCGCCGCATGCGGGTGGCCAGGTGGTCCAGTTCGAACAGGTTGGCCAGGCCGGTCGGGCTGGACTCCTCCTGCTCCAGCTTGGTGATGAAGCCGAGCTGGCGACGCAGCAGGTTCTGGTTGCGGCGGCCGAGGTTGGCCAGTGACTCGGCGCCCGCCCGGCGCAACTCGGCCTGCTCGGTGGCCAACGCGTAGGCCGTCGCCTGGACCCGGTCGAACGCGTCGGCCACCAGCCGGACCTCGGAGCTGGCCCGCTCGGCCACCCGCACCGCGCCCGGCGGCCCGGTCGCGTCACCGGAGACCGCCCGCCGCACGGCCTCCGGCAGCCGTTCGCCGGCCAGCCGGTTCGCCTCGTCGGCCAGCGCGGACAGCGGACTGGCGATCGAACGGGCGGCGACGGTGCCCAGGTAGACCGCGATGCCGACGCAGACCAGGACCACCGCGGCGAGCCCGGCGAGCCGCAGGTTCGCTTCGTCGAGCAGCTCCTGAGCGCGTTGCTCCAGACTCGCCCCGATCTGCCGGGCCAGCGCGGACATGTCGTCGAGCACCGGGCCGGTCGAGGTCCACCAGAGTTGCGCGTCGGCGCGGAGCGTCTTGCCGTCACCGGAGCGCAGTGCCCGGTTCTCCAGCTGCTGGGCCCGTTTGGCCGGTCCGCTGGCCAGGAACTGGTCCTTCGCGGCGAGTGCCTGCGGAGTCGCGTACTCCTCGAACTCGGCATAGGCCGCGTCCAGGTCGGCGCGCAGCTGGACGTACCGCAGGAACTCGCCGTCGGCGAATCCGCCCGCTGAGAAGACGCCGTTGAGGAAGGCCCGCTGCCGGGCGGTCGCCTCCTTGGCCAGGTTGAGCATCGCCAGCGACTCGGAGCCCAGGCGCATGGTGGCGTCGGCCGCGTTGTCCAGCGCGAAGTAGACCTCGCCCAGCTCCTCGACGACCTCGTTGTAATCCTCGAAGGTCTCGGTCCGGTCGGCCACGCCGCCGTCCACCTCGCCGCGGATCGAGGCGAGCACCTGCGCCTGTTCCAGGGCCTCACCGACCTGCCCGTCCAGGTCGCCGCGCTGCTCGACGAGCTGTTCCACGGCGGCTCGCTGGGCGTCGACGCGTCGCCGGGCCGGGGTGATCTCGGCGCTGAAGTCCTGATTGCCGGCGAGGAGACCGACGGTGACACCACGTTCGGTCTGGACCTCCTGGGCCAAGGCCTGCACGGCCAGGTCGAGGGCGACGGCATGGCCGGTCCGGGCCGCCAGCCGGTAGGTGGCGAACTCCTCGACCACCACCACGGTGAGTAGCAGCATCATCGCCGCGACCGGCAGCGCCAGCATGCGGACGACGCGGCCGCGGATGGTCCGGCTCCGATCGGTGCGCCCGTCCCGCCCCATCAGGTCTCCTCTGCTCTCGCGACGCGGGACCTCAGCTCTCGCGACGCGGGACAGAATTGACGGACGCAAAGATGGCGGTCAACACCTCTATCGGGCGACAGCACCGCCGCGGGCGCGTCACCTCCGGTTCGACCGGAGCACGTTCGGGACAGGTACTACGAACGAGTGGTCAGGTGGTGAGGGTGGTGATCGCCCGCTCGAGGAGCGCGGTCAGCTGCTCGCGCTCGGTGTCGGTGTAGGCGGCGGCGAGTGACCGCTCGATCCGGACGGCCGCGGCGTCGGCGTCGGCGAGGAGCGCCGCGCCGGCCGGGGTGAGCCGGTTGACGACGACCTTCTGGTGCAGCGGGGACTGGTCGCGCCCGATCAGGCCCTTGGTTTCCAGGTTGGTCAGCACGGTGGCCATCGTCTGCGGGGTGACCAGGGACTCCCGGGCCAGTTGGGCGGCGGACATGCCGTCGCCGGTGGAGAGCAGGAGCAGCGCCGCGTACTGCGGGACGGTCAGGCCGAACTCGCGCAGGGCGGCGGTCTTGCGGGCGATCAGGGCCTGCTCGGCCCGTTTGATGACGAGGCCCAGCCGGTCTTCGAGGCTCAGCCGGTCATCGATCGCGCTCATGACGGCATTCTGCCACGGACCCGGGTTGTCTAAGAACCCTGTTGTATGACAGAGTCCTGTCACATGAGCATCATCCCGGACAGTCACACCGACCTGCTGGAGCGGCCGCTCTTCGGTCACCTCGGCACCGTGCGCGACGACGGCGAGCCGCAGGTCAACCCGATGTGGTTCGCCTTCGACGGCGAGTTCCTGCGGTTCACCAACACGACCACGCGCCGTAAGTACCGCAACGTGGTGGGCGAGCCGCGGATCAGCCTCTCGATCAACGATCCGGAGCAGCCGTACCGCTATCTCGAGGTCCGCGGCACGGTCGAGCGGATCGATCCGGACACCGAGGGTGTGTTCTTCGCCGAGCTCGCCCAGCGGTACCGGCTCGACATCGCCCTCCCGCCCGGCGACGTCGAGCACCGTGTCGTCTACGTGGTCCGCCCGACGGCGGTCAGCTTCCAGTAGTCGGCACGTCCGGCGGACGGCGGGCGGCAGGGGGTGCCTGCCCGCCGTCCGCGCCCGATTCATTGTCCGACGTGGATATCGACCATAGTCTTTCTCTCGCGAGGATCGTCATCCCGACCGGGCTGGGCGATCCCTTTCAGCGAGGGGGAGTCTTGGACACACCAGGCCAGAAATCTTCACTGAGCAGGCGCCGGATGCTGACGGTCGCCCTGGGCGGCGCGGCCGGCGTCGCCCTACCGGCACCCGCGTGGGCGGTCGGCGACCGGCGGCCGGGTGCGGCCGGCCCACCCACCCTGACCGCCGGCGACGAGCGGGTCGCGGCCCGGGTCTCGGCCGAGCGGGCCCTGTGGCACCTGCAGGTGCTGTCGCAGGGCATCGGCCCACGGATCGGCGGCACCCGCTCCGAGCACCGGGCGGCCGACTACCTCTCCGGCGTCCTGGACGGTCTCGGATACGAGGTGACGCGCCAGCCGTTCACCGTGGCCGACAAGTTCCTGGCCCAGCTCGACGCCCACCACGGCCTGCCCCGGGACCTGTGCTGGCAGGCCGGTGCCTCACCGCACGCCGCTCTGGACGTCAAGGTCCGCGGCGACGTCGTGGACGTACACGCCGGTGCCGCCGCCGACTACCCGGAGGACGTGACCGGGAAGATCGTGCTGATCGACTACGTGGCCGCCGACCGGGAGGCCCTGGTCGCCACCGCTGTCGCCAAGGGTGCCTCGGCCGTCGTCCTGCTGCCGATCGACCTGGTCGAGCCGCGCCGGGCCGCCGCGTTCAGCCCCACCCTGCCCGGGTCGGCGACCACCGGTGTGCCGATCCCGGTGGTCGGTGTGGCCCAGGCGCAGAAGCACCGCCTGCGTGACCTGCTGGCCGCCGGCCGACGCCTGCGACTGACCGTGTCGACGGCCGCCCACCGTGGCCTGACCTCGCACAACGTCCTCGCCGAGCGGCGCCGGGCCAGTGCCGACGGGCCGGTCGTGATGGTGAGCGCCCACTACGACACGGTGATCGGCGCGCCCGGGGCCAACGACGACGGCTCCGGTACGGTCCTCTGCCTCGAACTGGCCCGGGTGCTGCGCAAACTGCCCACCCAGGCGAACATCCGGTTCGCGCTGTGGGGTTCCGAGGAACAGGGTCTGCTCGGCTCCCGCTACTACGTGGCGCAACTGCCGCAGGCCGAACGCGACCGGATCGTGGCCGTCTACCAGAACGACATGGTCGCCACCAGCTGGGACCCGGCCACCAGATACTGGCTGCTCTCCTTCACCGGCCTGGCGAACCGGGCCACCGACGAGGTGACCGCCGCCGCGACCCGGCTCGGCTACCAACCCCGGATCTCCCCGGTCACCCTGCGCGGCTCCAGTGACCACCAGTCGTTCCAGGAGGTGGGGATCGCCGCCGCCAACTTCTCCTGGCGCGGTGAGGCGAGCCCGGCCCTGCTGGAGCCGCCGTACCACAGCCCGGAGGACACCATCGCCAAGAACATCAGCCTGGAACGCCTCCAGGTGTCGATGGAGCTGATCGGTTCGGCCGCCTACGCCACCGCCGGTCCGGTGTGACGCCGCGGCGGGAGGGGTCAGGCCCCTCCCGCCGTGACCAGCCGGGGCAGCAGTCCGTGACGCGGCGCGAGTAGCTGGACCAGCAGGAACGCCGCGGTCAGGGTCAGCACGATCGTCCCGCCGGTCGGCAGATCCCACGACCAGGACAGGTAGAGGCCGATCGTCGCGCATCCGGCGCCGATCACCGGCGCCAGCCACATCATCGTCGGCAGCCGGTCGGTCAGCAGCCGGGCGGTGGCCGCCGGGGTGACCAGCAGCGCCAGCACCAGGATGTTGCCGATCGTCTGGACGGCCATCACCACGGCCACCGTGACCAGCACGTACAGGGTGACGTCGAGCCAGAGGACACGGAGCCCGAGAGCCCGGGCCATCTCCCGGTCCAGGGTCACCGCCACGAACTCCTTGTGCAGCAGCAGGGTGGCCAGCAGCACCGCGCCCGTGGCGCCGCCGACCACGTACAGGTCCCGGTCGGGGATGCCGGTGATCGACCCGAAGAGGAACTGCTGCAACGAGCCGGCGTACCCCGGGGCCCGCGAGATGATCACGATGCCGAGGGCGAACGCGGCGACGAAGAAGATCCCGATCACCGAGTCCTCCTTCAGCCGGCGGTTCTGCGCGAACAGGCTCACCAGCAGGGCGGTCACCACTCCGGCGACGGTGCCGCCGAGAACCAGGCTGCCGGAGAACAGGAACGCGATGGCCAGGCCGGGGAAGACCGCGTGCGCGACGGCGTCGCCGATGAACGCCATCCCGCGCAGCACCACGTAGCAGCCGACGACACCGCACATCACCGCGGCCAGGACCGCGATCAGCAGCGCCTTCGGCAGGAACGCCAGGTCCGGATTGAGCAGGTCGGCGAGGAACTGAAGCGGGGACACGTCACACTCCGAGAGCTTTGAGCAGGTGGCTGCCGGGACCGACGGAGAACGTGCGCATCCAGATCTCCGGATCACGGATGTCGGCCGGCGGTCCGGAGGCGATCACCGTGCGGTTGAGCAGGACGAGCCGGTCGCAGGTGTGTACGGCGGCCACCAGATCGTGGGTGGCCATCAGCACCGCGCGGTCCGCCGACAGTTCGGCGAACAGCTCCGACAGGGTCTCCTGGGCGGGCATGTCGAGGCCGGTGAACGGTTCGTCGAGCAGCAGCACCGGCGGTGACAGGACCAGGGCGCGGGCCACCAGAACCCGCTGCCGCTGGCCGCCGGAGAGCTCGCCGACCGGCCGTTTGCGCAGGTCGGCCAGGTGTACCTGATCGAGGGCCCGCCACGCCGCCTGCCAGTGCTCGACCCGGGGCCGCCGGAGCAGGCCGATCCGGCGGACCAGACCGCTGAGCACCGCCTCCTCCACCGAGGCGGGGAAGTCCCAGGTGAACTCGTGACGCTGCGGGACGTAACCGGCGCCGCCGCCGGTCACGGTTCCGGCGCGAAGCGGGACCAGGCCGAGGGCGGCGCGGATCAGGGTGGTCTTGCCGGCGCCGTTCGGGCCGAGCAGGGCGGTGAACTCACCTTTCCGCAGGCGGACCGTGACGTCGCGCAGGACGGGGCGGCCACCCAGGTCGGCGTCGACACCTGTCATCTCCAGGGCGATCACCGGGACTCCTCGGCTCGGCGGCGGGTACGGCGTTGCTGCAGGAGCACTCCGCCGATGGTCAGGACGGCGGCCACGACGCCTATCGCGCCGAGAGGGAACGCGTAGCCCGTACCGGAAAGGGGTGGGGAAACCGACGCGGACGGTGACGGAACGGAGTAGGCGGCGCCGAAGGCGGCCGCCGGATCGGTGGCGTCGCCGACCGCGAACCGCAGGACCGTGTCGGTGGCGGCGGTGGAGCCGTCCGGGAGTTCGGCGGTGACGCCGACCGCCAGCAGATAGACGCCCGGCGCGCCGAACACCCAGTTGGCGTGGGTGTGCGTGTTGCGCTCCACCCAGAGGGGTTGCGGCACGGGCCGCGCCGAACTCCACAGCACCTGCGGCGCGCCGAGGTTGCCGGACTGCAGGAAGACGGTGACCGGGCCCGGACCCTGTACGCCACGGAGAGTCATGGTGATACCCCTACCGGCCGTGGCCAGTACCCCGGGATCCTGCGTGTTCCAGCCGATCCAGACCACACCCGGCCGTTCGGTCTGCGGCACGACATGCACCGTCGAACCCGCCGCCGCACCGAGGAACGCGTAGTTCTCGTCATCGGGAACGACCAGCTCAGCGGTGTCGAGGACACGTAGCACGGTGTCCGCCGGCTCCCGCCACACCGACGGCGCCGCATGGTCGTCGTGGATCTGGATCGTCCACTCGCCGGCACGGACGCGCGGGCCGATGTCGACGTGACCGGTCTCCAGCACGGCACGGCCCGATGCCGACGGCTGGTCCGGGTCGAGCGACGGACCGGGCGACACCACCAGCAGAAGCGCGAGAAGGGTTCTCATGAAAGGGGTTTCCTCAGGTCAGGCAGGTACGGATGGAGTCGGCGTTGAAGCGCATCATCGACACGTAGGAGGTCACCCGGTCGTCGAACGCGTCGCCGTAGATGTCGCAGACCCGTACCCCCAGCCGGCCGGCCACCTCGACGAGCGTGGACGAACGGGCCCGCAGGTTCGGCTCCAGGAAGACCGCCCGGATCCGCAGATTGCGCAGCGTCTCGGTGAGCCGCCGCCGGTCGGCCAGGCTCGCCTCGACGGCCGGGTTGGGGGTGACGAAACCGGCGACCGGGATGTCGTAGGCCTTCGCCAGGTAACCGAACGCGTCGTGGGTGGTCACCAGATAGCGGTCCGACCGCGGGACGGCGTCGATCGCGGCCCGCACATGATCGTCGAGTTCGGTGAGTTCCCGCAGGTAGCGGTCGGTGTTGGCGGAGTAGGCGGCGGCGCCGGCCGGGTCGGCGGCGATCAGCGTGTCCCGGATCAGTTCGGTGTAGGCCTGCGCGTTCCCGACGTCCTGCCACAGATGCGGATCGATCTCGCCGTGCACGTGCCGGCCGAGCACGGCCTGCGGCAGCTGATGGATCCGCGTGCCGGGACGGCCCAGGAAGCGGAACCCCGGACCCGCGGGCACCTCCCGCAACCCCTTGGCCGGGACCTCGATGACGGTACGGTCGAACGCGTCCCGCCGCCCGTCGTCGGAGTAGAGGTACAGCTGTGACCCGTCGACGTCGACCGTGATGTCGGTGTGCCCGTCCCGCAGCACCGCCGCTCCGGGAAGCACGCCGTACGGGTCGACCCCGACCGCGAACGTCACGGTCCCCTCGCCGAGCCGGATCGCCCCACTGTCCGCCCGCAGGCTCAGCCGGTAGACCCCCGGTTCGGTGAACGCCCAGCTCATGTGGGTGTGCGCGTCGGGCGGCAGGTCCATCGCACCGGCCCCGCCGGACACGAACACGGCCGGCTCACCGAACGACCCGGTCAGGTAGGCGATCAGCTCACCCGGCCCGCTGACCCCGGTGACCGACAGCCGCACGTCGGTCGACCGGGTCATCCCGTGCCGCTCCCCCCGGCCCGCGACCCGCAGGCCCAGCCAGATGGTGTCCAGCGAGACGTCCTCGACCAGCGGGATGATCTCGGCGGCGTACTTCGTGGCGCCCTCGGCGAGCGAGATCTGCTCCACCCCGTCCGGCAGGTTCGCGTCCAGCGCCTTGATCACGCTCTGCGCCTCCAGCATCAGGTAGTTGCTGAACGCGACGTCGGCGTAGACGATGTTGCGCACGTCGCGCAGCGTCGGCTCGTAGGCGTGCGCGTCGGCGTTGTCCGGCACGATCGCGTCGACCACCACCCGGTCGCCGCCGACGTTGCGGACCAGGTCGGCGAGGATTCCGGTGGTGGTCACCACCTGCACCCGGCCGTCACCGGCCGACAGGGCCGGCGGCGGCGAACATGCGGTGGTCACGGTGAGCAGGGCCGCTGCGGCGATCAGGCGTTTCATCAGGCTCCGGGGGTACGGTGAAACGGGCCCGCTCCAATTCCGGTGGAGCGGGCCCGACTTCACGGGAGGACGTCGAAGGTGAAGGCCTTCGCCCCGCTGGTGACGGTCGCGCCGGTCGACGCGAGCTTGCCGGTCACCTCGAACGTGACCGTGTACGTGCCGGCCGCGGTGAAGCCCCAGTTGGCGTGCGCGTGCACGTTACGGGCCACGGTGCGGGTGTCGGGCAGGCCGTCGCTGGAGTCGTACAGCCTGGTCGGCGTGCCCGCCGAGACCGTGTAGACGCTGACGTTCCCCGGCCCGGTGACGCTGTTCAGCCGGAACGTCACACTGTTGCCCTGCAGCACCCCGCTCGGGATCTCGGTGGTGTTCCACCCCGCCCACAGCAGCCCGGCCGTGCTGGACTGCGGCAGCACCCAGGCGGTCGCGCCCGGCGCAC
Organism: Actinoplanes sichuanensis; assembly: GCF_033097365.1. Classification (NCBI taxonomy): domain Bacteria; kingdom Bacillati; phylum Actinomycetota; class Actinomycetes; order Micromonosporales; family Micromonosporaceae; genus Actinoplanes; species Actinoplanes sichuanensis. Next base: position 7,120,386 of record NZ_AP028461.1, on the reverse strand, counting down.
CGAGGAACGACCAGCCACTGCCACTGGGCACGGCCACCTTCGCCGCGGCCGGAACCTGCAGGACCACGTCGGCCGGGTCGCGCTCGGCCACGTCGTCGTTGACGGTGAGGACCAGAGCCCCGGCGTTGTAGTCGACGTCCAGGACGTCGACGTGCCCACTGGTCAGCGTGACCGTCGCGGCCTGCGCCGGGGTGGCCGCGAGGACGGCCACGGCCGCGGCGGTGATCAGCGCGGCGGCGGCCCTCACGGCTGCACCACGATCTTGTAGGTCGCCGGGTCGGAGGTGACCGTGGTGCCGTCGGTCAGGGTGCCGGTCGCCCGGACCTTGACCAGGTAGACCCCGGCCTTCGAGAACGCCCAGCTGGTGTGCAGGTGCGTGCCGGTCTCCAGGCCGACCGCGTCGGGCAGCCCGTCCGCGCTGTTCACCAGTACGTCCGGGGTGCCGAGCGCGTTCTCGGTGAAGATCGCGAGACGGCCGGAGCCGGTCACCTTCTCCACGTTCAGCGTCACCGTGTCACCGGCGAACACGCCGTCCGCGATCTCCTCGGTGGCGATGCCGGGCCAGAGCAGCTCCTCGTTCTGGATCTCCGGCAGGATCCAGGTCGGTTTGCCGGCCGTACCGAGGAACCCGTAGGCCGGGTCGGCCGGGACCGCGGTCTTCGCGGCGTTCTTGACGAGCAGGACGACGTCGTCGGCGTCCCGTTCCACATCGGGCTCGACGGTCTCGTCGTGCAGCCCGATCTCCAGTGCACCGTCCTCGTAGGCCACATCGACGACGTCGACATGACCGGAGCTCAGCACGACGACCGGCGAGGCCTGGGCGGGCACACCGCCGCCCAGAAGGGCGGCGACGAGAACGCCGCCACCGATGAGCAGTCTTCGCAAGGTTTCCACCCTTTCGTGGTACGCCGGACGCGTGCCCGGCGACGTCCTAATGCTAATGGTTTTCATTTTCATTAGGAAGGGTGGGTCAGGTCGCTCCGGCGTCGGCGGGTGGCGACCATCGCGGCCGCGCCCACGGCCAGCAGCGCGATGCCACCCGCGGCGATCGTGATGACGTCCACACCGGTCTTGGCCAGGTCGTCGCCACCGCCGGTCTGGTCGCCGCCACCGCCACCGCTGTCGCTGCTGCTGCTGTCGCTGCCGGCCGGGGTCTCGGTGCCGTCGCCGACCGCGAAGGTCAGCGTCCGGGTGTCCGAGACGCTCTCGCCGCCGGTGGTGGTGGCGCTCATCCGCACGGTCAGCCGGTACACGCCCGCCTTGGTGAACGCCCAGTTCCCGTGCGCGTGCGTGTTCGGCGCGACGGCTAGTTGCTGCGGCATCCCGTTCGCCGAGTCGAAGACCACCTCGGGCGTGCCGAACGAACCGGTCCGGAACAGCTTGAACGCCCCCGGCCCGGCCACTCCGGTCAACTGCCAGGTGACGTTGCCGCGGGTGCCGCCGACCACCGACTCGTGCTGGGTGTTCCAGCCCGGCCAGACGATCCCGGCCTGCTGCGACTGCGGAAGCAGGAAGACCCGGTCGCCGGCCGTACCGAGGAACGCGTACCCGTTCCCGTCCGGCACGTCGATCAGCGCCTGGTCGGTCACCTTGAGCAGCACATCGGACAGCTCCCGCCACACCGCCGGGGTGACCGAGTCGTCTTTCAGCCGGATCACCAGGTCGCCCCCGATGAGCTGGGGCCCCATGTCGACATGCCCGTCCGAGATGACCTTGCGCCCGCTGCCCGTCTCCGTCGTGGCCGTCGCCGTCCCACCCCCGGCCGCGATCCCCGCGCCGGCCGCCGTCCGTGCGCCGGCTGCCGCCCGTGCGCCGGCTGCCGCCCGTGCGTCGGCTGCCGCCCGTGCGTCGGCCGCTGTCCCCGCGCCGGCCGCTGCGCCAGGGTCGGTCGTCGCCCGTTCGCCGGCCGGCCGGGTCGCCGTGCCGGTCGGGATGGGTGCCGGTTCGCCCGGCGGTGCCGGAGCGGGGGTGGGCGGCGCGGTGACCTCTCGGCCCGGCACCGTGACCCGGTATGTCACCTCGTCCCGTGCGGTCCCCGCGGTGGCCCCCAGCGTGACGCGATAGTCACCGGGCGCCCCGAACATCCAGACCAGTCCGCCGAGCCGCCGCCCGTGCGGAAGCACCACACTGCGCTGCCCGTCGCTGTCGAGCAGGAGTTCCGGCCGCCCCCAGGCGGAGAGCCGGTAGGCGGCGAACGCCCCGGGCCCGTCCACCCCGGCGAGCGCGAGAGTGACGTCGCCGGAGACCTCCGTGGTGTCGATCGCCGGGAGCCCGGAATCGGCACCGCCCAGCGACCACACCGGCGCCCCGGGCTCCCCGAGGAATCGGAACGCGGCATCCTCCGGAACCACCCCGGCCGGCTCGGACATCGCCGTGAACCGCAGCGCCTCCGGCCCGGTCCCGCCTCCACGACCCCCTTCCCGGAACCGAATCCGCAGCTCACCACCGCTATCGGTGAACGAGACGAGATCCGCCCCGGCGACTTCGGGCGGCCCGGGCTCGGCACTCGCGGGCACTCCGGGCAGTACCGCGAGCGACAGCGCTGCGATCCCTCCCACGGCGTTCAAGGTCCGACGAGTCATCACGTTCCTCTCAAAGATGTGGTTGGTTCCCAGGGCTGCCGCAGAGCCCGCGAGGCGACCCTGAAGGCCGGCCCTCAGGGCTGCCGATGTGTGCGCGGGACCGCCCTGAGAGCCGGCCGAAGGTGGGGGTCACGAGGGAGGGGACTGGCGGCGGCCCCGGGCCTCGGCGGCGGTGATCGCTTTCTGGAAGCGGCGGCGGGCGCGGCGGCGGATGAGCAGCCCGGCGGTCACCAGGGCGGCGACCAGGGCGAGCAGGGCCAGTTGCGGCCAGGGGATCAGCCACCGGGACTCGTCGACGGTGGCCGGGAGCGGGGCCGGGTCGATCGGGCGACCGTCGGCGGCGGCCGGGATGACCGTGACGGTCAGTTTCGCCCGCATCAGAGGTGGCACGTCGGTGAGTCGGACGGTGGTCCGTACCGAACCGCCCGGGAGGATCTGCGGCACGGTGGCGCCGGTGGCGTCGCGGGTGCCGAGGCCGAAGGGACCACTGATCCGGGCCGAGGGCTGGGCCGACAGGCGCACGTTCCCGGTGTTGGCGACGGTGAGGGTCGCGGTCAGACGGGGGAGCCGGAACGGGTTCCACGAGGTGACCGCGGTGACGTGCATGTCGGTGACGGTCAGTTCGGGGCGGAGTGGGCCGGTGACCCGCAGGTGCACCCGGGTGCCGACTCGATGGTCGACGGTGACCCGGCGTCCGGTGGTGTCCTCGGTGAGCGACGCGACGATTCCGGCCGCGTGGTCACCCGGGGTGGCGTTGCCGGGCACGGTCAGGGTGAACGGGACGACCGTCCGCGACGACGCCGGCAGGGTCACCGTGGTGCGGGCCGGGGTGATCCAGGCGCCCGCTCCGGTGGGTTGCGCGGTGGCGGCGAGCAGGCCGAACCCGCCGCCCGGGGTGGTGACGGCGTCGGTCGCGTAGAGGCGCAGGGTCAGTGGCTGCCGGGAGTGGTTGGTGACGGCCACGTGATCGGTCAGGGTCGCGCCCGGGTCCAACTTGTAGTCGAGCGCGGTCCGGCCGTTGGGTCCCTTCGGTCCGGACGGCGCAACCGACCAGGTCAGGGCATCGGTGGCAGAGGTCCCGGGCGTGGACTCGGCAGCGGAGAGGAAGGCCGCGGGGGCCGGAACGGCGTCGGGAAGGTCGGCCGCGGGGGCCGGAACGGCGTCGGGAAGGTCGGCCGCGGGGGCGGGAACGGCGAGGAGGAAGGCGGTGAGAAGGGCCGCGCGTCCGGGCGTACACATGAGGGGTCTCCGTCTGAAGCGGGACGGGCCGGGAAGCGGGACCGCCGGGCGACCGAGGGGCCGGACCGCCCGGCGGAATCTCAGATGGCGGTCAGGGTGAGGGTTCCGGTGTAGGTGCCGGCCGCCGTGTCGGTGGGGACGCTGAGCAGCAGCGCGGCGTCGAGGCGGGCCGTGCCGAGGCCCGCGCCGGCCGGTGCCGAGGCGAGGACGGCGCTGCCGCCGAGCCCGGTGTGCGGCTGAACGGTGCCGTACGGGTGCGCGACCGGCCCGGCCAGCGCGCCCTGCCGGACGCTCTGCTGGACGACCGTGGGTGTCCAGCCGAGGTAGCCGCCCGCGAAGGTGTCCCCGCCGTCGGTGCGGAAACCGTCGGCGACCTGGCCGGACGCGGTCCAGCCGGGTTTGGCGGAGCGGGTGTCGGTGACGGTGACCGGCCGGAGGGCGCCGGTGCTCTCCCACCTGTCGCCGGAGGCGCCCAGGACCGCGGCCGGCAGGTTCACCGTCCGGTCGGCGGGGTCGACGCTGATCACCAGGGCGCCCTCGGTCGCGCTGATGGTGGCGGTGACCGATTTGGTGGCGCTGCTGCCCTCCGGCGGGAACGCCACCCACAGCCACACCGGTTCGGCGGTGGCCGCCACGGTGTCGCCGTCGTAGAGCTTGACCAGGTATTCGGTGCCGTTCAGGGCGCGGGTGGCGGTGAACGTGTAGGCCGCCCCGGTCTCGCCCTCGATCGGCCGGTAGTCGGCGTCGTCGGGTCGCTTGCTGAACCACTGATACCTGGTCAGGGCGCCCTGCGGGGACTGCACGGCCTGCACGGTGACGGTGTCGCCGACCTGGTATTCGTCGTTCATGCCGACCACCGACAGACCCACCGTGGCCTGGTCGTCGCCGACGACGAACCGGTAGTCGACGGCCCCGGTGCTGAGCGCGGTCCCGTCGGTGAGGGTGGCGTCGGCCTGGAACTTCAGGGTGTACGCGCCGGGTGCGGAGAACACCCACCCGGCGTGGGCGTGCGTGTGCACCGGTACGTCGAGCCGGTCCGGTAGGCCGTCGTTGCTGCGGAACTTGACGTTCGCGACGCCGAGTGAGCTGGTGTCGAAGAGGGTGACGTCGCCGGGCCCGTCGACGCCGACGAGGCTGATGGTGACCTTGTCGCCGGCGAACACACCACGGCTCAGTTTCGTGGTGTTCCAGCCCGGCCACAGCAGCTCCGGGTCCTGGACCTGCGGGAGCATCCAGATCGGGGTGCCGGGTGCGCCGAGGAACGCGAAGCTCGGCAGGTCGGGGACGGTGGTCTCGGCGGCCGGCAGCACCTGGAAGGTGACGTCGGCCGGGTCACGGACGACCGCGGGGCTGACGGTGTCGTCGTTGACCCGTAGCTGCAGGCGGCCGTCGATGTGGTGCACGTCGACGGCGTCGGTGTGCCCCTTGGCGAGTGTCACCCGGTCCGCGGCATACGCCGGGGAGGGGCCGAACAGGGTGGCCGTGGCCAGGGTCAGACCGGCCACGGTGGACGCGATCCGCACGGGATGCCTCCTGACATGAAAATGAAAACGATTGTCGTTTCGTGGCGAGACGCTAGCACGAGAGGAGGTCGGATGTCGTCAGGGGAGCAGGCGCGAAGCGCGTAGCCAGGCCTCGGTCCGGGCCATCCCCTCGGCCAGGTCCACACTGGGCCGGTAACCGAGAAGACGCTGCGCCTTCTCGATCGAATACGTTCCGGTACGCGCGAAGTAGCGCATCGAAACGGCGTTGACCTCGGTCTCCGCCCCGGTTAGGCGAATCAGCCGACCCGCCGCACGGGCCACCCCGACCGCCACCGCGGTGGGCGCCACGATCGGCCCGCGCCGCCCCAGCATCCGGTAGTAGTGCCCGAAGAACTCCCGGCACGGCACACCCACCCCGCCGGTGAGCGTGAAGACCCGCCCCGCCCCGGCCCGTGACGTGGCGGCCCGGATCAGACCCTCGACCAGGTCGTCGACGTAGACCGGGCTGAAGATCCCGGTGCCCATGGCCGGGAGCAGGAACTGATACCTCTTGATCAGCTGCAGCGGCAGGACCGTCCACGGCCGGGACCCGGGCCCGTAGACGTCACCCGGCCGCACCACGGTCACCGCGATCCGGCCCTCGGCGTGCGCCTGCAGCACCACCTGCTCACCGGCGATCTTCGTGTCGACGTACGGGTTGCCGTCCGGCCGTACCGGATGGTCCTCGGTCACGCCGTCCGGGAAACCCCGATCGGAGAACGCCCGGATCGACGACAACTGCACGAACCGCCCGGCCCCGGCCCGCACCGCCGCGTCCAGGACCCGCCGGGTGCCCGCCACGTTGACCAGCCACTGCCCGTCCAGCCCGACCGCGTTCGACACCACGGCCGCGGTGTGGATCACCACATCGGCGCCGGCCATCACGTCCTGCCAGGGGCCGCCCCGGGTGATGTCGCCGGCGACCACCCCGGCTTCCGGATCCGCGCGCAGGTCCATCCCGTACACCTGATGGCCCTGCTCCCGCAGCCGCGTGGCGGTGGCACGGGCGATGAAACCGTTCGCGCCGGTGAGGAAGACCCGCATCACCGGACGGTACCGCCCTCTACCGAAAGATAGAGGACCGTTCGGCTCACGGGCCGATCCCGGCGTTGCGCCGTGATGGCAGGCTCTCAACGGCCCGGCGATCCCGGGCGCCATCTGTCGAATCGGGGGAGGCGACGTGGCGCGCAAACGTGCCGTGACGGAAGAGCGACGGCGATGGGACTGGCGAAGCCGGGTGCCCATGGCGTTCGGCATGCTCTACGCGGTCGTCGGGGTCCTGGGCATCCTGGCCGCCGTGGGCACGGTCGGCAAGCAGTTGGCCGGTGACGCTTCACTGTGGACCGGCCTGCCCGCGATGACGTCGGCCGCGAGCGGCATCCTCTACCTGATCGTGGCCCGTGGCCTGAGCCGCCGCGAACACACCGCCTGGGTGTGGCTGGTGTCGCTGCTGACCCTGCAGATCGTGCTGGCGGCGGCCGGCATCGTCACCGACACCGCACACCCGATGCGGCACGGCGCCACGCTGCGCATCGGGATCAGCGCACTGCTCCTGGCGGTCGCGGTGGCCGCCGGATCGGAGTTCACCACCGGCCGACGGCGGCCCCGCCGGTCGACCACCGTGCTGTTGGTGTCACTGGTCGCGGTCGGCCCGCTGGCCGGCTGGCTGATGCTGACCCTGTTCAGCCCGGGCACCTCCACCGGTGGACTGCGCCGGGCGTGGTGCGGCGTCTGGTTCCTGGTGCGCTGGCTGGTCGGGATCAGGCAGCCGCACTTCGAGGCGGCGCCGCCCGCCTGGATCCCGTTCACCGTCGGCCTGGCCGGCGCGACCGCCGTCGTGCTCGCCGCATGGCTGAGCCTGCGCCCCAGCCGCCCGGTCACCGGCGACGACGGCGACGCGGCCACCCGGGTCCGGGAACTGCTGGCGACCCACGGCGACCAGGACTCCCTCGGCTACTTCGCACTGCGCCCGGACAAGGCGGCGGTCTTCTCGCCCAGCGGAAAGGCGGCCGTCTGCTACCGCCTGGTCAACGGGGTGAGCCTGGCCGCCGGCGACCCGATCGGCGCCGCGTCGGAGTGGCCCGGCGCCATCGAGGCGTGGCAGGAGGAGGCGATCGCGCACGGCTGGACCCCGGCTGTCCTCGGCGCCGGACCGGCCGGGGCTCGCGCCTACGCCCGGGCCGGGCTGCGGGTGCTGGAGATCGGTGACGAGGCGATCCTGAACGCCGGTGAGTTCACCCTGGAAGGCCGGCCGATGCGGACCGTGCGACAGGCCGTGCAGCGGGTCCGGCGGGCCGGCTACCGGGTCCGCGTGCACCGGGTCGGTGACGTGGCCCCGAGCACCATGGAAGAACTCGCCGGATACGCGGAGCGGTGGCGCGACGGCCGTACCGAACGGGGTTTCTCGATGGCTCTCGGCCGTTTCGCCCACCCGGACGACCTGGAGTACGTGGTGGTCGAGGCCCGGGACGCGCAGGACCGGCCGGTGGCCGTGCTCGGATTCGTGCCGTGGGGTGCGGGCGGCCTCTCCCTCGACCTGATGCGCCGCGACCCGGACGGCCCGAACGGCCTGATCGAGTTCATGATCGTGGAGCTGCTGGCGATGTCGGCGACGATGGGGGTGCAGCGCCTCTCGCTCAACTTCGCGATGTTCCGATCCGTCTTCGCTCGCGGTGAGCGGCTCGGCGCCGGGCCGTTTCTGCGCTGGTGGTACGGCGTACTCAAGATGCTGTCCCGGTGGTGGCAACTGGAATCGCTGTACCGCGCGAACCAGAAGTACCAGCCGACCTGGCAGCCCCGGTTCATCTGCTATCCGAAGGGCCGCTCGTTCCCGAAGGTGGTGATGGCCGCCGCCGTGGCCGAGGGTTTCGTCACCGCCCCCAGCCTGCGCCGCACGATCCCGCCGGCGCCCCGCCGCCTGCCGGCCGAACTGGACCGCAAGCAGACCACCGTCGGGATGCCCCGATGAGCGGCGTCGTCCTGACCAGCGGCTGGGTGATCGCCCTGCTGGTCGGCCTGACCGTCGCCGCCGCCGTGGCCACCGCCGCGTTCTGGGACCGGGGCCGGTTCCGGGTCGTGCACCGGGCCGCCGGGTTGCTCGTCGTGCAGCTGCTGCTCCTGGTCAGCCTGGCCGCCGTGGTCAACAAACAGGCCAACTTCTACGTCACGGTCGGTGAGTTGCTGGGGCAGGGCGGGGACACGTACGCCCAGACGCTCCCGGCTGATTCGCCACGACTGTCGGTGGACGGTGGACAGGACGAACTCGCCGGCTGGATCGCCGCCCACCCGGCCGCTCCCGGCCGGGGCACGGTGATCCCGGCGACCCTGGCCGGCAGGTCCACCGGTTATGCGCTGCCCGCGCAGATCTACCTGCCCGCCGGGTACCGCGCGTCGGCCGGGGACCTGCCGGTGGTGATGTTCCTGGCCGGTTATCCGGGCACTGTGTTCAGCTGGCTCGACAGTGTGGGTGTGGGCGCCGCCCTGGACGAGGCGATCGGATCCGGTCGGCTGCCACCGGTGATCGCGGTGATGGCCGAACAGGATCCGGTCCGTGGTCGGGACAGCGAATGTGTCGACTCGGCGCTCGGCGTCAAGTCCGACACCTACCTCACCAGTGATCTCCCGGAGATCATCCACAAGCATTTCCGTGCCGCTCAGGGGCGGCAGAACTGGGCCGTGGCGGGCTACTCGACGGGTGGGTTCTGCGCGGTCAACCTGGCGCTGCGTCATCCCGACCGGTTCGGTGCCGCGGCCTCGCTGGCCGGATACTTCCGTCCGCTGATCGACAGGTCGACGGGTGACCTCTACCAGGGTGATCTCGACCTGCGCCGGGCCAACGACCCGCGGCTGATGATCGGACAGTCCCGGCCGCAGCCACTCGACCTGTTCCTCACCGCCGGGGCCGACGACCGCAGCGCCCAGCGCGACCTGACGGCCTTCGCGCCGATGGTGCGCGCCCCGGACACCGCGCTGGTGATCGCCGACCGGCCGGGCGGCCACAACTTCACCACGTGGCGGGCGATCCTGCCCGACCTGTTCGACTGGCTCGACGAACGCCTCGGCGGCGGTCACCGTACCGCGGCCTGACCGCGCACCGGCGACCGAAGGTCAGGTGGGCAGGCGGAGGCGGGCCTGGATCGGCAGGTGGTCACTCGGGAACTGGCCGGCGACCTGGTAGGGGTTCATCAGGGCGGCCTGCGCACTGACGTCCGGGGTGGTCAGGATCCAGTCGTCGCGTTCGCCGTCCGGGATCAGCGGATCGTAGTTGTGGATGGTTCCCCAGGCTGGGCCCCGTCGTGGGGTGTCCCAGGTGTCGTGCAGCGCCGCCGACACCGTCAGCAGCCGGTAGACCTCGCTGTCCGGGCCGGCCGGGCTGTTGAAGTCGCCGGTCAGGACGATCGGGACCGGGGCGAAGGCGGCCAGCCGGTTCATGATCAGTTCGGCGGAGTGGCGGCGGGCGGGTTCGCTCACGTTGTCCAGATGGGTGTTGACCGCGTAGAAGCGGCCGCCGGTCTGCCGGTCCTCGAACAGCGCCCAGGTGACCATCCGGACGCGATGGGAGTTCCAGCTGGTCGAGCCGGGTACGTCGGGGGTCTCGGAGAGCCAGAAATGGCTGTACCGGAGCAGGTGCAGCCGGGTCCGGTTGTAGAAGATCTCCATGTGTTCGCTCAGGCCGCCCGGATCACGGCCGACGCCGATCCGGTCGTAGTCGGCGCCCAGGTCGCTCTCGATGTCGCGCAGCTGGATGGCCAGGCCTTCCTGGGTGCCGATCAGGTCCGGGCGCTCGGCGGTGAGGAGGGCGCGGGTCACCGGGCGTCGCTCGGCCCACGAGTTCGGCCGGTCCAGGCTTGCGTAGCGCAGGTTGAAGCTCATCACGTCGAGATCGGCCGGAGAGCCGGGCCCGGCGAGCCGATCCATGGCGGACACCGACGGCGGCCCGGCCACCGAGGCGGAGGCCGACCCGGAGGTCGGTAGGGATGACGGACCGGCCGACACCGAGACCGGCGGCTCCCCGGTGGGGGCGGCGACCGACGAGGCGGGAGCGGACGCGGGCACGGCGAGTCGCTGGGCGACCGCCGCGACGGCCGCGGTCAGGCAGAGCACGGCGAGCGTCGTGAGGATGAGCACCCGCATTCCGCGCTTCTGCACCGTTCGACGATACCAAGTGGAATGTCACTCACCGTGACGAAGCATTCGCGGTTGGGGCGGGCGGTGCCGCTCCGATACGGTCTGGCGGACCGACGGGGAGGCGGGGCGATGGGCAACCGGAACAAGCCGATCGTGGTGGACGGGCTGGTCTGCACGGACACACCGGCCCTGATCTGGGCCGACGGCGAACACGAACGATGGGCGGCCCGGGCTGCGGCGCTCGACCACGGTCGTCAGCAACCCGACTGGCCGATGGCGGTGACCAGCGCGAACCGCATGTCGGACCTGTCGCCCGCCCAGATCTCGTGGCTGATCGCCAAGGGCCCGGACGGCCCGGCCCGAGCCCTGCTCGCCGACCCGCCGATGCTGCGCCACCGGCAGCGGATCGACCTGGGTCGGGTGGCCCTCGCCCGGTTCGGACTGGACGCGATGCCGTTCGTGCTCAGCGAGGCCGGCCAGAGCGCCGACGTGCTCGGCCTGCTGATCCTGCCGTTGCGGGCCAAGGAGGCGGCCGCGCTGGCCGCGAGCTGGTTGCGGCACCTCGGGTCGGCGCGGCTGTGGGCGCGCCTCTGGCTGGCCCGCCATCCCGAGGCCGCCGCGCGCGCCCTGATCCCGGCCGCCACCGGGCGCCCCGGCAAAACCCGGCAGAACGCGGAGGACGCACTCCGCTTGCTCACCGCATCCGGTCACACACCGTTGATTCAAAAAACCACGAGGGAGTACGGCCACGAGGCTCTCGCCGCACTCGTTGCCCTCCTGGGGCCCGCCATGGCGGTGACCGCACCCGAAGATCCCCGGCCCCTCCCGTCCCCGACGCTGCCGGGGCTCGGTGATGCGGCCGTGACTGGCGGCGGTTCGTCGGCCGGAATGGGCGCGCCTTTCCGCGTACCGTCTAAAAAGGTCCGGGATCTGCCGGAGTTGCGGCGGGCCGACGGCGGGGTGATGCCCGAGGACGAGGTCGCCGCGGTGGCCGAGGCGCTGACGAGATCGCGGCCGGCGGATCCGCCGGAGCCGCCACCGGGCGATCCGGACCGGCCCGGCCTGCCGCTGGTGGTCGAGTCGTCGGCGGCGCGGCAACCGCTGGTGGCCGCCCTCGACGACGACGCCGAGCGGTTGCTGAAAGGCTGTGACCAGGAGAGTCTGACCGCGTTCGGGCGGACGCTGCTGGACCGGTGGCTGACCGACGGCATGCCCGCCGCCGACGCGTGGGTGCTCGTCGCGCAGGCCCACATCGGCGACGACACCACGATGGAGCAACTCGGCCCGCTGATCAGGTCATGGCCGGCGAAGAGCCGCTACGCGCGGGCGATCGACGGGTACGCGGTGCTGGCCACGGTCGGTTCCGATGTGGCGTTGCGGCACCTGCTGGCGATCGAGGCGAACATGTCCGGTGGTTCGACGAACGACCGGGCCCTCGACTATCTGACGCAGGCGGCGGCCCGGCGCGGCTTGACGCCGACGCAACTGGCGGACCGGCTGGCGATCACCCACGGGCTGGATGCCGGGCTGGTCGTCGACTACGGGTCACGGCGGTTCCCGGTGGTCGTCGACGAGCATCTGACCCCGCACGTGACCGCCCCCGACGGGCGGATCCTGGCCCGGCCGCCGAAACCCGGCGTGAAGGACGCCGAGCCGGGCGCCTACCAGTGGTTCCTGCAGTTCAAGAAGGATCTGCGGGCGACCGCGGTGGCGCAGACGGCCCGGCTGGAACGGGAGATGCACCGGCATCGGCTGCGCCCGGCCCGGGACCTGACCGGGGTGCTGCTGCCGCACCCGATCCTGGGGCCGATCGCCCGGCGGCTGCTGTGGGGCGCCTACGACGGGGGCGATCGCCTGGTTCAGGCGCTGCGCGTGGCCGAGGACGGCAGCCTGGCCGACGTCCACGACTCGACGGTGACGGTGGACGGCGACACCCCGCTCGGGATCGTGCACCCGGCCGAGTTGGGTGCGGAACTGCCCGAGTGGGCGCAGCTGCTGGCCGACTACGAGATCCTGCAGCCGTTCCCGCAGGTCAACCGGCCGTCGGTGGTGCTCACCGAGGAGCAGAAGGCGGCGACCAGCCTGCCTGGGTTCGGGCCGGTGTCGCCGGACGCGATCGAGGAGATGCTGCGCGGCAGGTGGTACGGCAACGGTTACGAGACCGGGAACAGCATCCACACCCAGATGCGGCGCAGCCTGCCCGGCGGTCTGACCCTGCTCGTCGAACTGGATCCGGGGGTGTCGACGTCGACCTACCTCAACCCGGCGGGTGAACAGCGGATCACCGAGATCTGGGTGGACGACACCTGGTCGGATCATTGGCAGTCGGTACGGCGTACCACCCTGGGCTCGTGCGATCCGGCCGCATTGTCGGAGTTGCTCGTCGACCTGTACGCCCTCGGCCGTTGATCGTTCTCCGGAGGAGACGCCGTTGTACGAGGATTCGCCCTGGCAGAGGACCGGCCCGCGGCTGGGGATGACGATCGTCTTCTGGTCGGTGGCCGTGTCGACCGTCGCCGCCGCGGCCCTCCTGGTCGTCTCGGTGGTGAATCGCGACGTGCCGGGCGTCATCGGTTTCGCCGCCGGCACCGTCGTCCTGGGGCATCTCGTGGGATTCGGCGCCCACCTGTGGTGGCGTCCGCGGCGGACCGCGCCGCGGGTGGCGCTGCTCGACGGCGCGGTGACGTTCCGGTTCTCGGTGTGGACCTACTACTGGCTGGCCAGCTTCATGATCATGACGATCGTGGCGCTGCTGTTCCTCGGCTGGATCGCCGACCTGGCCGCCCGGGGCGGGGCCGTGGTCGTGGAGGTGATGGCGTTCGGCGCCGCCGCGTTCTTCGGCTGGCGACTGCTGCGCCTGATCTTCGGCGGCCGGGGTGGCCTACTGCTGACACCGGCCATGATCGAGCATCACGGCCCCGGCTTCGTCCGCCGCCTCGGCTGGGACGAGGTCGCCGCGGTCGTGGCCGGTGAGCTGAACGATGCGCCGCTGATCGTCCTCAAACCGGGAGCACCGGCCCGGCCGGACATCACCCCGATCGCGATCCGCAGCGTGTGGCTGGTGGACGACCCGGTGATCGTCTACCGCACGCTGCGGCACTACCACGCCAACCCCCGCCACCGCCCGGAGCTGGCCGGAGCAGCGGGCGCCGACCGAATCCGCCAGCGCCGCTTCGCCACCAGGTGACCACAACGACCACCGGGCAAGCGTCATCCTCGCGAAGGGTCGGTGAGCCGATCGGGCCGATCCGGAGGATCGCCGGACGGGGTGGGTCAGGTGCGGAAGGTGAACCAGTTCAGGGCCGCGTAGTCGGCGGGCTGGGCGCTCTGGAACGTCAAGTACAGGGTGTGGGTGCCGGTGGGGGCGGACACGTTGCCCGGTACGGAGCGCCAGGACTGCCAGCCGCCGGTGTTGTCCAGGGCGAAGTCGCCGATCGGGGTGGCCGACGGGCTGTCCAGGCGGATCTGGATCAGGCCGCTGCCTCCGCCGGTCACGCCGGATGCCGCCCGGGCCAGGAAGTCGACGGCCCGGGTCGTTCCGAAGTCGACGTTGTCGTAGCGGAGCCAGTCGCCGTTTCCGAGGGCGGTCACCGCCTTGCCCCCCTCGTCGCACGCTACGACGGTGCCTCCGCTGCGGGCGCTGAAGGATTCGGCCTGCTGGACGGCGAATGCGTCGACGGTGGCGGTCCGGGCCGACGTCGTCGTGGCCGCCGGGGCCGGGGTGGTCGGGCTGATGGTCCCGGTCCGGGCCGGGGCGTCGCTGCCCTGACCGGGTGCCGGGGAGAAGGCCGTGGATGAGCCGCCGGGAGGAGGGCCTGGAGAAGAGCCCGGAGAAGAGCCCGGATAGCCCGGCGGGTACGCCGTGGCCGGATAGCCCGGCGCAAGCGCCGAGGACAGGGCGCCGGGGGAGAGCGACACCGCCGGCATCGGGGGCGGGAACTGGTCGGCCACGTTGTTCGTCCCGGCGGTGCCGGACCGGGACGAGTCACGGTTGAGGCCGGACCAGAGGGTCACGGCGAGCAGGACCGCGAGCGCGACGATGCCGCTGAAGATGACGACCCATGGTGCGGCCGCCAGGGCCGGGCTGCCGGCGGAACGCCACGCCCGATGCCTGTTCACCATCTATTTCCCCGGAAACTTAAGAGATGACCGTCGATCGCCCCGTGAACGTGCACACCCTAAACGAGCGCTTGATCGGGTGTGCACGGAGGCCCCGGCCGGTGATCACCAGGCGACCACCCCCTGGGTGGCCGGCTGCAGGCTGCCGATCTCCAGGGACTTCATGGTGATGCCGCTCTTCTCGGCGGCCGGGAAGCCGTCCAGTTTCGCGGCCGGGCCGGTCGTGGCCTTGGCCAGGCTGTAGCGGATCGTGTTGCCGACGCCGCAGTCCGAGTCGCTCTTGTCGCAGACGGCCCACTTGGTCCCGGCGAACGCGGTGGTGCCCGGTTTGATCTCGAAGGCCACCGGCGGGCCGGGCTCCTCGACGGTCTTCACGGGTACGTCGACCGGTTCGTCGGCCGCGTTCACCAGGGTGAGGAACAGGTAGCCGTGCACCGTGCAGGCCTTCTTCGACGTGTTGGTGACGGCGACCAGCCCGCGCTGGGTGGTGGCGGTCCCGTTCGGCTGGAGGGTGATGGTGACGCCGACGTCCTCGGTCCGGCACGTCGACTTCCCACTGGTCTCGGACCCGCCGGTGCTCTTCGTCGGAGCGGCCGTCGCGCCGGTGGCCGGGGTGGTCCCGGTGGGCGTGGGTGCGGGCCGGGTGGGGGAGGAGGACGGGGAGTCACCTGACGACCCGCAGGCGGCCAGGGCGGTGAGCAGGAGCAGACCGGGAACGACCGTCTTGAGGACTCGCATGCGTTTCCTGTTCGAAGAGGAAAGGGTTGATCGACAAGGCATACCGTGCCCGATTCCGTGGTCGTCGATCGCGTCCCCGCCGGAGCTGGCACGAACGCGGTAGACGTACGAAAAAGTATGTTTGGTTGGGGTTTATCGGCCCGGTGATGGAGGTCGCCGGGCACCGGGCCGGGCACGCTGGGCGCGTGGATGACGAGCAGCGTGGTGGGTTGGCCCGTCGCCGGGTGCTGAGCCTGATGACGATGGCGGTGCCGGCCGCCGTCCTGACCGCGGGCGTGGCGCAGCCGGCCCAGGCGGCGCGAGGGTCGGGTGGCCCGGTCCCGTTCCGGGCGGGCAAGGCGATGCACGGCTCGTTCCTGCGGCTGCGCGGCAGGACTCTGACCGAGAGCCTCGCGTTGCGCCGCAGGCAGCTGGGCCGCGAGCAGCGCATCGTGCACCGTTACTACCCGTGGTCCGGGTACGCGCCGGTCAGCGAGCCCGAGGTGCCGTCGAGCGCGGTGCTGATGGTGTCCTGGGACGGCACCTTCCACAAGCGGATCACCAGCGGTAAGTCGGACCGCAATATCGCCCTGATGGCGAACCGGTTGGCCGGCATGCAGCGCCCGATCATGCTGCGCTGGGGCTGGGAGATGAACGGCAACTGGTTCGACTGGGACGGCGTGCACAACGGGAAGAAGCCGGCCGGGTACATCAAGTCGTGGCAGCGGATGCATCGGATCTTCCGGGACGAGGGCGCCGCCAACGTGGCCTGGGTGTGGGCGCCGAACTGGAACTCCGGCCCGAACGTCTCCTGGAACAGGTTCCAGCACTACTACCCGGGTGACGCGTACGTCGACTGGGTCGGCGTCTCCGGCTACAACTTCTCCAGGGAGTCGCCGCGGACGCTGTTCACCCCGATCGTCGAGGCCTACGGTAAGCGCAAACCGATCGTGCTGGCCGAGACCGCGGCGATCAACCACGGCCGCAACACCAAGGCGCCGTGGATCCGCAAGCTCTCCGCCTACGTGGACGCGACCCCGTCGATCGGCGCGGTGGTCTGGTTCGACACCGACAATCAGAAGGGCACGTCCCGGAACTTCCGGCCGGACAGTGACGCCGAGGCGCTCGCCGCGTACCGGAAGATGGTCCGGAAGGCCCGGTTCTCCGGCTGACAGACCTTAACAATCGGAATATTTGCATGCACCGACTAAGACGGAGGGCATGCGTAAATTTCTGGTCGCCGCCGTGGCGACGAGCACGCTGCTGTGGGGAGTGACGGCGCCCGCCTCGGCGGATCCGCCCGGACCGGCGCCGGGGGCACTGCCGTCCGGCTGGTCCTTCGACAAGCGCGCCCTGACCTGGACCAGCGACCAACCGATCCCACCGGGCGACGCCGCGGTCGAGTTCTGGTCGGGTGACCGGTTGCTCGGCCGGGCCACCGGCGGCGCCGACCTGCGGACGTTCGCCCTGCCGGCCGGTGCGACCGGCCGGCTGACCGATCTGCAGGTCCGGATCGGCGGCAAACGGGTCGACGCGGCGGCCCCGGCGGCGAAGCGGAGCCTGACCGCCGCCGCGCCGGCCACCGCCCCGGTGCTTGCGACGAACCCGGTCGACCCCGGGGTCAAGGGGCCATACCAGACGACGACCGGCGAATACACCCTGCCCGGCGTGCAACTCTCGACCTACCCGTCCCGGGTCGAGATGCAGGCCGTCGTGGTCGCGCCGAAGGGCGCTCCGGGCAACCGGCCGCTGGCGGTGTTCCTGCACGGCCGGCACTGGACCTGCTTCGCCGGCGACGACCCGGACTCGATCAGTCTCGAGTGGCCGTGCCCGACCGGTTCGGCGGCGGTGCCCAGCCACCGCGGTTACCTCGAGGCACAGCGGTTGCTCGCGTCGCAGGGCTACATCACCGTGTCGATCTCGGCCAACGGCATCAACGCGCAGGACACCGCCGACTCCGACGGTGGCGCGCAGGCCCGTTCGTCGCTGGTCCGCATGCACCTCGCGCGCTGGGCCGACTGGTCCGGCGGCGGCCGGGCGAAGGCGCCCGCGATCGTCCGGGCGGCACCCCGGGCCGACCTGTCCCGGGTGCTGCTGATGGGACACTCGCGCGGTGGCGAGGGCGTCAACCGGGCCGCGCTGGACAGCCTCAACCCGCCCGCGAACGACGACTACCGGGGCCGGGTCCGCTGGAACATCCGCGGTCTGCTGCTCATCGGGCCGACCATCTTCGGTCACAACCCGCAGCCCGACGTGCCGTCGGCGACGATCCTGCCCGGCTGCGACGGTGACGTCTCGGACCTGCAGGGGCAGATGTTCGTCGACGCGACCCGCGGGGTCAGCACCGGGCGGGCGCTGCACAGCGCGCTCTACATGGTCGGTGCGAACCACAACTACTTCAACACCGAGTGGACGCCCGGGCAGGCGATCGGGCCGGCGTTCGACGACTTCCAGGGCGAGGACGACCCACTGTGTACGCCCGGAGTCGCCCCCGCCCGGCTCACCCCGCAACAGCAGCAGACCGCCGGGGCGACCTACATCGCGACCGCGGCCCGGCTCTTCGTCGCCGGCGACGACCGGGCGCGCCCGCTGCTGGACGGCACCGGCGTGCGTGCGCCGTCGGCCGGTCCGGCCCGGGTGCTGAGCCATGCGATCGGGGCGAACCGGACCGCCGCCCTGGTTCCGGACGAGACTCTGGCCGTACGCGATGCTCGTCTCTGCGATCAGGTGGGAGGCGAACCGGAAACGCTCTGCCTGGAGGGTGGGTCGCCGCATTTCGTGGGTTTCCAATGGCCTGAGCCGGGCCGCTACGCGGTCGAACTGACCGGCGCCCGCACCGCGACGCTGACGCCGAGGAAGGCGCTGCCGGTGGCCGGTTCGCGGGCGCTGGCGCTGCGGCTGATCGTGCCGCCGAACGCACCCGCCACCGGATTCACCGTCGCGGTCACCGACGAACGGGGCCGCCGCACCGAGTTGGGCACCGCGACCGTGGCCGGTGTGCCCGGCAGCGAAGGCACCGCGTCGTTCTGGGCGCAGGAGGTGCGGCTGCCGCTGCCGTCGCACGTCCGCTCGGTGGCCGGTCTCGACATCACCTCGGGTGGGGCCGGCCCGGCCTGGCTGATCGACGCCTGGGGCTGGTCACCCGGCACCCCGGCGCCACGGGCGTCGGCTCTCGACCGGATCGACGTCGGCGAGATCACCGTCGAGGAGGGCGACTCCGGGACCGCCGAGTACACCGTGCAGGTGCGGTCGAGCGGGCCGAAGACGGCCCAGGTGCGGCTGTTCCTCACCGACGCGCGCACCTACGCGACCACCAACTGGGTCGCCGACGTCAAGCCGGGTACCTCGCGGATCAGGGTGCCGGTCTCGGTGCCCGGCAACACCACCTACGGTGGTGACCGGCGGTACACGCTGACGGCGAAGGCGATCCGCAACGCGGTGGTCGGCGACTACGACGGCGGAGTCGTGGTACGGGAGGACGAACCCGCCCCGGACGTCACGATCACCCCGTCCAGTGCGGTGACCGAGGGCTCGCCGCTGACCTGGACGGTGTCGCTGTCCGGGCCGGTCGACGAGTACACGTACGTGATCTTCCTGGCCCAGCCGCCCGCCACCGGCCCCGAGTTGTCGTCGACCGACGTCGACCCGGCGTGGTTCAGCGAGAACAGCGGCCAGGACCCGGAGCCGTCGCGACCGCTGTCGTCGACGGACCTCCAGCCGTACCTGGAGATCCCGCCGGGCACCACCTCGATCGACTTCACCGTGCCGACCGTCGCCGACGGCCAGGCCGAGGGCGCCGAGCACGTCCGGTTCCAGGGGCTGCTCTTCCTGCCCGGTGTGTGGGAGCCGGTCGAGTTGCCGTTCGCCGACGGCACCGTGACCGACTGAGCGTGACGTGTGCCCGGGGCCGGTTCGGGTCCCGGGCACACTCCGGCGCCGTTGCCCACGAATCGCCGTTCGTGATTGAGTGGGCGGGTAGCGGCGCTTGGGGGCTCCTGTGACGGCTGGTATCCCGCGGCGAGACCACACTTGGGCGGCGGGGACGTTTCTCGGCAGTCTGCGTCCCGAGGTCGCCGAGGCGCTGGTCCGGAGCAGTGTGCAGCGCACCCTCGAAGCCGGCCGCACGGTCCTGCGTGAGGGCTCCCGCGACACCCACGTGCTGCTGTTGATCGACGGCTTCGTCAAGGTCACCACCTCGGTCGAGGGCGTCGAGACCCTGCTCGGCATCCGGCTGCCCGGTGAGGTGGTCGGCGAGATCGGGGCGCTCACCGGCGAGCCCCGCAACGCCACGGTGATCGCCTGCGGCCCGCTCACCGTCGGCCAGCTGAGCCGGGGCGACTTCAGCGCGTTCCTGCGGCAGCGGTCCGACGCGGCCGCCCTGATCGCCGCCGCGATGACCAGGCAGCTGCGCTGGGCCAACCGGCGGCGGGTGGATTTCGCGGCGTTCCCGGCCCATGTCCGGCTGGCCCGGCTGCTCACCGAGATCGCCGAGGTCTGCGGACGGCAGCGCCCGGACGGCAGCGTCGAACTGCTGGTGGCGCTGAGCCAGACCGACCTCGCCGCGATGATCGCGATCGCGCCGGCCACCATCCAGAAGGCGCTGCAACAGCTGCGTGACCGCGGCCTGATCACCACCGGCTACCGGCGGCTGGTCGTCACCGACCTGGCGAAGCTGAGGGCGGCCGACTGAATCGGAGACGCGCAATCCCCTACTTGTAGGCGGTCTTGTTCCCACGGCGACCCCACCATCGGGCGTACAGGCTTTGATCGGGGAGGCAGGCCGTGCACGTGATGATCGGACGAGACGACGAACTACGGCGGATCGAGGAACACCTGCGAGTGCTGGTCGCGTCGGTCGCCGCCCTGCGCACCGAGCCACCACGGCGACCGGCCCGGCCGGTTGCGCCGCCCCGGCGCGAGGCGCGGCCCGGGCCGGTCGACTGGGCCGCGCTCAGCCCCCGCGAGCGGGAGATCGCCGACCTGGTCGGGCAGGCGCTGACCAACCGGCAGATCGCCCGCCGGACCGGGATCAGCCCGCACACGGTCAACTTCCACCTCCGGCAGATCTTCCAGAAACTGGGGCTGGTGTCCCGGGTGGAGCTGGTGGCGCTGTGGCATCAACGGCCGACGTCATGACCGGGCCGGCGACCCGTGGCCGTACAACCAGTCGTGCCCGGGCAGGCCGGCCCCGGCGAGCTGATCGTCGCGTTCGGCCTGTTCGGGGCCGTCGGCCAGGTGCAGCAGGCGGGTGCCGGCCAGGCTGGCGGCGGCGACCCGGGCCCGCCGGGTGGCCCGCGCCTCCTCGTATCCGATGAGACCGTTCTCGGCCAACGCCACCGCGTCCTCCAGGGCCTGGCACGCGCCCTGAGCCAGGAACGGCAGCAGCGGATGCGCGGCGTCGCCGAGCAGCACCACCCGCCCGCGCCGCCAGGCCGGCCGCGACCTGTCGTAGAGACCGTGCCGATCGAAGTGGTGCGCGGCGGCCAGCAGCGCCCGGACGGCCGGATGCCATCCGGCGAACTGACCCAGCACCTCGGCCGCCGGCACCTCCCGGGCGGCCCGGACCGGGGTGGCGGCGGCCACCGCGGCGACCACGTTGATGGTGTGGCCGCCGTCGACCGGATAGCTCACGCAGTGCCGTCCCGGGCCGAGCCGCACGATCACCCGGTCGCCGTGCCGGGGCAGCCGCCGGGCCGGGGCCAGGCCGCGGTAGACGGTGTAGCCGCTGTACCGCAGCGGATCGGCGACGACCGTCCGGCGGACCACCGAGCGCAGACCGTCGGCGCCGATCACCAGGTCGGCGGTGAGTCGGGAGCCGTCGGCCAGTACCACGGCGGCCCGGTCACCGAGATCCTCGACGGCCGTGCAGGGTGCGTTCAGGCGCACCTCGGCGTGCCGGTTCGCGGCGCCGAGCAGCATCAGGCACAGCTCGGACCGCCGCAGCGCGTAGTAGGGGCTGCCGTATCGCCGTTGCGCGTCGGCGCCGAGGGGGACCGCACCGATCGGGGTGTCGTCACGCCACCGGCGCAGTTCCCGCACGGCCGGCCGGACCGCCGCCGCGAGTTCGTCGGCCAGGCCGAGCCGGTGCAGCACCGCGGCGCCGTTCGGGGCGATCTGGATGCCGCCGCCGGCCAGTGCCGGGGCCGGCCCGCGTTCCAGCAGCAGGCAGCGCATCCCGCGCCGGCCGAGGGCGGCGGCCACGGCCAGGCCACCGATCCCGGCGCCGACCACGACGATCCGGGTGGCCATCAGTAGTACTCCAGGGCCTTGTTCCAGTCCTCCCCGGCGTGGAACAGCCCACGGGGTTTGACCACCTCCGGTTCGGTGGTGAGCAGCCGCTCCGGGACCAGGCCGCCGGGTGGCAGCGACTCGATCCGGGCCGGCAGGCCGTACGCGCGGTCGACGGCGTCACCGAGTTCGCGAACGGCGGCGGCCCGGTGGGCGGCGGCGACCTCGATCTGGATGCGCAGGCCGTCCGTCTCGGCGCGGGCCCGCCAGAACATCACGCCGTACTCGGCGGGCAGCCCGAACACCAGGTCCTCGACGTCACCCTGGGTCAGCTCGGCGGCGCCGTCGCGGACCGTCCAGGCGCTGCGGCCCAGCACCCGCACCACCGGCAGCCCCCAACCGCAGCCACAGTCCGGATCGGACACCTCCACGCTGTCCTCCAGGTTGTAGCGCAGCAGCGGCATCGCCTCCCGCTGGAACGGCGTGACGACCAACTGGCCGCGGCCGGTCGGCGAGCATCGGCCGGTGTCCGGGTCGTACACCTCGAACAGCGCCCGGTCGGCCCACAGGTGCAGCCGGCCGGACGGGCACTCACCGGCCAGGCTGCCGGTCTCGGTGGCGCCGTACTCCTCGACGACGGGCGCGTTCCAAATCTCGGCGATCCGCTTCTTCTTGGCCGGGCCGAGCGGGTCACCGCCGACGAACAGCGCACGCAACGCCGGGAAGTCCCGGTCCGGGGCGCGCCCGGCCAGCCGGGCGGCGGCCGCCCAGAGCAGCGTGTCGGTGGCCAGCGACCAGGTCAGCGTCACCTCGAGGTCGTGCAGGAGACGGACCACCTTGGCGTACGGCATGGCCAGCGACCGATTGTCGGCGGGCACCACGGTGGCGCCCCGGTACCGTGCGGCGGCGTGCGCCAGATGGCCGGTGATCATCAGCGCGTACGGGGTGCGGACCAGGAACATGTCGTCCGGGCGGATCCCGACGTGCTTGCGGGCGTACCGTTCGGTCAGGTCCCGCCAGTCCTCGGGCGTGTAGTACGACGATGTCGGCACCCCGCTGCTGCCGCTCGACTCGTGGTAGGTGGCCAGTTCGGCCCGGTCCACCGCGAGCAGCCCGAACGGGTATCCGGCACGCAGGTCGGCCTTGGTGGTGAGTGGATAGTCGGCCAACTCGGCCCGGCTGCCCGGCACACCCCGCCCGGCGTAGAACGGCGAACGTTTCGCCGCGGCCAGGGCGGTCGCGAGCCGGTCCTGTTGCAGTCGGGCCAGCCCGGCGCGATCGGCCCAGGTGACGTCCAGAGTGTTCATCGGATCTCCTCTCCCAGCACGCGGCGCGCGTTCCCGCCGAGGACCGCCGAACGTCCGGCCGGATCGAGCCCGAGCGCGTCGACCTTGCAGAGCTCCACGGCCGGTGCCTGGAGCGGATATTCGGTGCCGAACAGCACCCGGCCCACCCCGAGCCGGGTGACCGCCCGACGTGCGGTGACGGTCAGGCAGCCGGAGATCTCGGCCAGCACGTTGGGGCAGCCGGCGAGCACGTCCAGCCCGGCCAGGCCGAGCCCGTGGTGCCCGCAGTGCCCCCAGACGAACGTGACCCGCGGGAACCGTCCGGCCAGCCGGGCCAGATCACGGGGTCCGGCGCCGGGTCGGGCCACCGTCACCAGGTAGACCGGATGCCCGGCCGTCTCGGCCACGGCGACCAGGTCGTGCACGCTCGGGTCGTCGAGACGTCCGCCGTGCACCGCCGGGGAGATCTCCAGACCTTTGAAATCAACGGCCTCGCTGCGGTACGTGGACAGGTCGTTCACCGGGTCGGCGAAGAAGAACGGCAGCAGTCGCCCGCCGGATCGTCGGGCGGCCCGCCGTACCCCCTCGTTGTCCGCCGCGGCCTCGGCCCGGCCGCCCTCGTCGATCTGTGCGGCGAGCCGGTCGAGGGGGATCAGCCCGCCGGCGCTGATCGCGGCCCGGTCGATGCCGGCCGCATCCATCACGGCCAGCAGGTTCTCCGGCTCGGTGGCACCGGGGACGAGCCGGGCGTGGAAGTCGACGACCGTCATCGCTCACCTCTGATCTCCGTCGCGACTGATGTCCGACCCGCTTCCGGACGCTATGCATCCGGGCGGCGGCGGCCCACTGCTCGAATGGGTAGGTGGCCTCGTGACGGCATCGAAGCCACAGGTCAGTGCGGTGCCGACCGGTCGGGCCCATCGAGATGGGTAGTTTCCCTTCGCGCCCGCCGGGCGGTGGGATGAGTGGTCGGCGCTCGACGATCCGGTCGGGTCCGGCGACCGGCCTTTGTGGACTCGGCCGGTGACGGTCACTCGATCGGGTGTCAACCATTGATCGATTGGCTTCGAAAGGTCTCATCCGGCAAGGTGCGCAGCGACACGACCGATGCTGATTGGTCAGACGGACAGAAACCATGCCGTATCGGCCGGTCGGGTGAGCCGCCGGCGCCCACTAAATTCCGGCGGACGGGGACTTTCGAGGTAATAGCGATCTTGTGAGGGAGACGGGTCGCGTACGTGACTGACCACATCATCGGGCGTGCCCGCGAGCTGGCGATCATCCGCGAGGCCCTGGACGAGACCAGGGCCGGCATCGGCGGCTGCCACGTGATACTCGGCCCACCGGGCATCGGCAAGTCGCGGATCCTGCGCGCCGCCGGTGACTACGCCGACGGCCGGGACATCGCGGTGGCCGCCCGCGAGGCGTTCCGCCACGACCTCGCCGCCCCACTGGTCTCGCTGGCCGGGGCGCTGCTGCAGTGCAGCCCGCCGACCGGGGAGTTCGCCTGGCTGGCGGGCCCGGCCGAGGCGGACTCCGGCAACCACGCCCGCATCCACCGGCTGCGCACCTCGCTGGAACGGTACGCGGCCGACAACCCGCTGCTGATCGTGCTCGACGACGCGCAGTGGCTGGACGAGTTGAGCGCGTTGGCCGTACGCGAACTGGTCCCCGCCCTGGCCTCCTCACCGGTCCGCTGGCTGCTCGCCGGCCGGCCCGGTGAGGACGGCACCCCCGGCACCGAGACCCTCAACTGGCTGGCCCGGTTCGGCTCGCCGATCACGCTCGGCGTCTTCGGCGAGACCGAGACGAAGGAACTGTGCGAGTCGGTGATCGGGGCGAGCGTCGACAAGACCGTCGAAGCGCTTGTCCCCGGCTGCGGCGGCAACCCGCTGCTGATCGAGGAACTGCTCTCCGCCCTGCGTGACTCCGGCCAGCTCGTGGTCGCCGACGGCATCGCCACGGTGACCGGCGAGGACCTGCCCGGCAGTTTCGTGTCGATAATCAATGGCCGGCTGGAACGCCTCTCCACGGACGCCCGATGGCTGCTGCGGGCCACGTCGGTGCTGGGCCGCCCGTTCGACCTGGAGGCGGCGGGCCGGCTGACGGACCGGCGACCGACCGGGCTGTTCGACCTGGTCGACGAGGTCACCGAGGCCGGGATGCTGGTCGAGGATCAGGACGGCCTGACCTTCCGACACGACCAGGTGCGCCTGGCCGTGCAGAGCGGCCTTGGCGCGATGAAGGCCCGCCAGCTGCACCGGGAGGCCGCCGCGATGGCCGTCGAGTCGGGCCGGCCGACCGCCGAGATCGCCGCGCACCTGCTGCGTAGTGGCCCGGCCGGCACCCGCGAGGCGGTCGAGCTGCTACGCGACACCGCGGCCCGGGTCGCCCCCGACTCGCCGGCCGACGCCGCCGAGCTGATGCAGCTGGCGCTGGACGCGATGGGCCGGCACGACCCGGAACGGCCGGAGATGGTCGCGGCGACCGTACGGCTGCTGGCCTCGGCCGCCAAGGTGGCCCGCGCCCAGGAGCTCGGTGAGGCCGCGCTACGGGCCGGTCTCGACCCGCCGACCCGGGCCTATCTGCACCTCGGGCTGGCCGAGGCGTGCAAGCACGCCGGGCACAACGCCCGCGCCGCCGAGTACGCCGAGGACGGGCTGGCCGGTCCGGCGGCCTCCCCACCGACTCGGGCCCGGCTGCACGCGATCCACGCGCACGCCACGTTCTACCTCGACGACTTCACCACCGCGGACCGGGCCGGAGCGGCCGCCGACGCGATCGGGCGCGAGCACGAGCCGGGTGCGGCGGTCTTCGGCCTGACCGCGCGCAGCCTCGTCGCGCAGGCCCAGGGGCGGCTCGGCGACTCCCTCGACCACGCGAGCGCGGCCACCGAACTGGCCGACCGGGCGGGCGGGACGGCCCGGCACCGGCATCCCCGGATCTGGCTCGCCAACGCGCTGACCTCGCTGGACCGTTTCGACGAGGCACAGCGGGAACTGGGTGCGGCCCGCCGGGAGGCCGAACGTCTCGGCACCCGCTGGGCCCAGCCGCTGCTGCACTACTACCTGTCCGCGCTGCTGACCGCCCGCGGCCGGCTCGACGACGCGGCCGCCGAGGCCGACGCCGGGGTGACCGTGGCCGAGCAGGAGACCGCCCACCAGCTGATCGTGCCGCTGCTCGGCACGCTCATCCGGCTCGCCGTGCTGCGCCGTGACCTGGGGCAGGCGCGCGCCCACATCGAGCGGGTGGCCGGGCTGATCGCCTCCGGGATCACCGCGCCACCGGAGGACGTCGAGTGGCCGCGGGCGATGCTGTTCGTGGCCGAGGGTTCGGCCCCGGCGGCGGTGAGTGCGGCCGCCCCGATCTACGACACGCTCCGGGACCGCCCCACCCTGATCGTGCAGCGGCCGACCGCGGCCGGCGCCCTGGTCCGGATGGCGCTGGCCGCGGGCCGCCGGGACCGGGCCGCGATCGTGGTCGACTCGGCCGCCCGGCTGGCCGTGGCCAACCCCGATTCGCGGGCGGCGGCCGGATCGGCCGCCCACGCCGCCGGTCTGCTCGATCAGGACCCGCAGCGGCTGGCCGTCGCGGTGACCCGGTTCCGTGCGGCGGGCCGGTCCCTGGCGCTGGCGTCCGCGCTGGCCGATCTGGCCGTGCTGACCCGCAGGCGCGACGAGCACTACGAGGAGGCGATGGAGCTGTCCGCCGAGTTCGGCGCGTACAGCATCCGGGCACGGCTGGACGCCGGCTTCGGCGCCGCGGCCGGGTCCGGGATCGCCCGGACGCCGATCCTGCCGCTGCTGACCAGGGTGGAACGCGAGGTGGCGCTGCTGGTGGCCGACGGGATGACCAACACCCAGGTGGCCGACCGGCTGTGGAAGTCACCGCACACGGTGGACACCCACCTGCGGAAGATCTTCAAGAAACAGGACATCCGCAGCCGGGTGGAACTGGCCAAACTCGTCGCCGAGGAACGCGCCCGTTTTCCCGGGGACACGTGATACCGGCGGCGGCCCGGCCGGACCAGCATGACGGTGGGTGACCCGCACCCTGCCCTGACGCTGGAGCCGAATGCGCATGCCTGATCCACGTATCGCCGTGCTGGTGGTCGGTGCCGGTCTGACCGGTTGTGTGCTGGCCCTGGAGTTGGCCCATCACGGAATACCGAGCATGGTGGTGGAGCGGGCCGCCCGAATACCCCGGCAGCCCGAGCTCAACCTGGTCAGCGGACGCAGCATGGAGTTGCTGCGCCGGCTCGGGCTGGCCGAGCGGATCCGCGAGCACGGCACCGACCCGGACAGCCGGGCCGCGGTCGTCTGGAGCCGGTCGATCGACGAGCCGCCGGTGCTGGTCACCGAGACGCCGTCGCCCGGCGAACTGCGGCGCCGGTACGCGGACACCGCCGACGGCAGCACCCCGGTCGAGCCGTACACGCTGGTGACCGGCACCGGCCTGACCACCGGGCTGCGCGGGGCGGTCCGCGAGCATCCGCTGATCGACCTGCGGGAGGGGTGGACCTTCACCGACCTGCGGGCCGGACCGGACCGGACGGTCGCGACCGTGCTCGACGGCGGCAGCCGCAGCCGGCACGCGATCGAGACCGGGTATCTGGTCGGATGCGACGGGGCGCAGAGCACCGTACGTCGGTGTCTCGGGGTCCCCCTGGACACGGCGACCGCCCCGGCGTACCACTGCACGATCCACTTCCGGACCGGACAGCTCGGTGACCCGTTCGCCGGACAGTCCACGGTCATCGCGTCCGGGGTGACGTTGAGCCGGCAGTCCGGCTCCGACGTGTGGATCGGGCAGCTGCCCCTGGACCAGGGCGACAGCGCGGTCACCGACCCGGCCGCCCTGCTGCACCGGCGGCTCGGTGTGCGGCTCGACGCGGAGCAGATCCTCGGGGTCACCCAGTGGCAGGAGACGCTCGGCATCGTGGGCACCTACCGGCGGGACGCCGTCTATCTGGCCGGGCAGTCGGCGCACCCGTTCCACCCGCCGGGCCATACGGTGGACACCTGTCTGGGTGACGCCGTCGACCTGGGGTGGAAACTCGCGGCCACGATCGGTGGGTGGGCCGGCCCCGGTCTGCTGGGCAGCTACGAGACGGAACGTCGGCAGCGGGCGGTCCTGGCCCGGGAGTCGCTGTCCCGGTCGCTGTCGGCGCGGCAGCGGTTCCGGCGGTTGGCGGCGGCCGGCGCCTCCGCCGATCATCTGGCCGGGGTGCTGCGCACCGAACCACCGCAGATGGACCCGTCCGGCACCCTCCCAGGCAGTGGTTTCCGCACCTCCGAGGTGGTCTGGCGGGAGGCGGGCGATCCGTTGCCCGGGGTGCGGCCGGGCAGCCGGTTGCCCGCCTTGCGGACGAACGACGGGCGGCAGTTGTACGACCTACTGGGCCCCCGATTCACGCTGCTCGACCTCACCGACGGTCAGGACGGCCGGGAACTCGCCGACATCGCGTGTGCACGTGGCGTACCCACCGTCCACCTGGCCGTACGCGACGCGTCGGTGCGGGCCAGGGCCGGATGCGGGCTGCTGCTGGTGCGTCCCGACCAGCACGTCGCGTGGCGGGGGACGGGTCGTCCGTCCGGATGGGACGACGTTCTCGACGTGGTGACCGGACGCCGCGCGCAGGACCCCGCGATTACGTGATGGTGCGGTTCCGGTGATCCGGCCAGGCTCGTTGGCACGCAGGCACGACCAGCGAGAAGGACTGAGGGCGATGACGACGGCACCAATCGATCCGGTCACCTTCCAGGAGTTCGGCCCCACCGTCGTGGCGCGATGGGTGGAGCGGCTCTCCGGCAACATGTCGTCCCGCCGGAACCACTGGCAGACCAAACTGATCTACTACCGGGCCGCGGTACGACTGCTGGAAACCGTTCCGGCGCCGAAACCGACCTGGCGCAACATCCTGACGGCCGCCGACGGTCGGGGCTGCCGCAGCACGTTCTACGAGGTGGCCGGGTCCCGGGCCCGGCACAGCATGGTCGACGAGCTGATCGGTGACGGCAGCACCGACTCGATCCAGATCGCGTTGCGGTATCTGCGGTCCGACCCGGTCGAGCAGCTCATCGACGAGACCAAGGTGTGGTCGTTCTGGCCGTACCGTCAGGGATCGACCAGGCGGCTGGCCGCCGCCGCGGGCCCGGAGACCGCCGAGCGGGAACTGGCCGCCACCCTGCTCACCTGGGCCGACCGCAATCCGGTGTTGGCCGCGGCGGTCGGGCACGCCCCACCGGCCTGCGCCGTCGAGGACCTGACCGTGATCCACGGTGGTCGGGTGTCCGGCACGCAGGCCGAATACCGGCTGCGGGAGTTGCTCGCCCGCTGATGACCCGTCGGCCGCCGGAAACGGGGTCGGCCGACGGTGGACGGCCCGGTGCCGGTCGCGGTGGCGGCCGTGTCGGCACCGGGCCT
The DNA here is from genome assembly GCF_033097365.1 of Actinoplanes sichuanensis. Classification (NCBI taxonomy): domain Bacteria; kingdom Bacillati; phylum Actinomycetota; class Actinomycetes; order Micromonosporales; family Micromonosporaceae; genus Actinoplanes; species Actinoplanes sichuanensis. Next base: position 7,091,139 of record NZ_AP028461.1, on the reverse strand, counting down.
CCGACCGGGTCGTCCGGGGCCGTGGACGCGTGCCCCCGGCGGGCCGTCGGGCCATGCGATCATGCTGCGGTGCGTGTCGTGTTGCTGGGCCCGGTGACTGCCACTTCGGACGACGGCGCTGCGGTCGACGTTCCCGGCACCCGGCTGCGGATGCTGCTGGCCCGGCTCGCACTGGCCGCCGGTCGTCCGGTTCAGGCCGACACGCTGATCGACGACCTGTGGGGCGAGCACACCCCGGCCGGTGCCGCGGCGGCGTTGCAGGGCCTGGTCTCCCGGCTGCGCCGGGTGCTCGGCACGACGGCGACGGTGGACTTCGCGGCGGGTGGCTACCGGCTGCCGATCGGTCCCGACGATGTGGACGCCCACCGGTTCGAGGAGCTCGCCGCCCGGGGGCGCCGGGAGTTGGCGGCCGGCCGCCTGGAGGAGGCCGCGGACACGCTCGGCGCGGCCGCCGGGCTGTGGCAGAGCAGCGCGCTCTCCGACGTCCAGGACGCCCCGTTCGCCCGCAACGCCGCGGCTCGCCTGGAGGAGCTGCGCACCGGTGCCGCCGAGGACCGTTTCGAGGCGGAGCTGGAACTGGGCCGCTACCGCCGGATCCTGGCCGACCTGAGCGCCGCCGCCGTGCACCGGCCGCTCAGTGAACGGCTCGCCATGCTGCGGATGCGGGCGTTGACCGCGGCCGGTCGGCAGTCCGACGCGCTCGCCGTCTACGAGCGGATCCGGACCGCCCTCGGCGACGAACTCGGCGTCGACCCCTCGCCGGAGCTGCGTGAACTACACCTGTCGCTGCTGCGCGGGCAGCTCGAACGCCCGGTCGCGCCGACCGCTCCGGCCGCCCCGGCGAGCCGCCTGCCGGCCGGGGTCACCAGTTTCGTCGGGCGTGAGGACGAGCTGGCCGGGATCGCCCGGCTGATGGGCACTGCCCGCCTGGTCACGATCGTCGGACCCGGCGGCGCGGGCAAGACCCGGCTGTCGCTGGAGGCGGCCCGGCGGGATCCGGCCCACGACCCGGGCCGGGTGTGGTTCGTGCCGCTGGCCGGTGTCGCCGACCCGGAGCAGCTGGCCGACGCGGTCCTCGGGGTGGTCGGCTCCGCGCACGGCCGGCTCTACGACAGCGGGCCGCGGTCGGCGCTCGACCGGCTCGTCGAACTGCTCGACGTCGGTGACGCCCTGCTGATGCTGGACAACTGCGAGCACCTGGTGGACGCGGCCGCCCGGCTCGCCGACGAGTTGCTCGGCCGGTCGGCCCGGCTGCGGATCCTGGCCACCAGCCGGGAGCCGCTGGCCATCACCGGCGAGGCGCTGTGCCATCTCGGGCCGTTGGCGCTGCCCGCCGGGGAACCCGATCTGGGCACTGCCGCCGGTGCCGCCGCGGTGCGTCTGTTCGTCGACCGGGCCGCCGGGGTCCGGCCCGGGTTCACCCTGGACGAGCGGACCGTCGACGCGGTGGTGGAGATCTGCTGGCGTCTCGACGGGATGCCGTTGGCGTTGGAGCTGGCCGCGGTGAAGCTGCGGTCGATGGCTGTGGACCAGATCGTCCGTGGGCTCGATGACCGGTTCCGATTGCTGACCTCGGGCAGCCGGACGGCGATGCCGCGCCAGCGCACCCTGCTCGCCCTGGTCGAGTGGAGCTGGGACCTGCTCGACGAGCCGGAGCGGATCCTGGCCCGGCGGCTGTCGATCTTCCCGGGCGGGGCGGGCCCGGCCGCGCTGGAAGCGGTCTGCGCCGATCGGGACCTGCCGGAGCGGGACGTGCTCTACGTGCTGGACGCGCTGGTGGAGAAGTCGATCGTGCAGCAGCACGGCGGCCGCTACCGGATGCTGGAGACCGTCCGCGCGTACGGCGCGCAGCAGCTGGCCGCGGCCGGCGACGACGTCGCGGACCGGTTCGCCGATCACCACCTGGAGCTGGTCGAGCGCCTGGAGCCGCTGCTGCGCACCCGCGAGCAGCTGACCGCGTTCGCCGTCCTGGACACCGAGCACGACAACATCACCGCCGCGCTGCGGATGGTCCTGGACGCCGGGGACGCCGTCCGGACGTACCGATTCATCAAGGCCCTGTTCTGGTATTGGGCCAACCGGGGGCTGAACGCCCAGCTGGAGACGTTCCTCGCCGCGTTGTGCGACCTCGGCGACATCGCGCCGGACGGCGCCCATCAGGCCCTGGCTCTGGTACGGACCACGCTGCGCGCCCGGGAGGTCCATCCGGCACGTCTGCTGTGGATCTGCCAGCAGGCGTTCTCCCCCGAGGCCGATTTCGATCAGGCGCTGACGTCGTCCGATCCGTGGACCCGGGCCAGCGCGAACTGGGCCCACAACTTCACCCTCGTCGAGCACGGCGATCTGGACGGCGGCGCCCGGGCCCGGGAGGAGGCGGTCCGTGGTTTCGAGGCGGCCGGCGACCGGTGGGGTCTGGTGATGAGCCTGCTCGCGATCGGCCGGCTGCCGTCGTTGCGCGGCGAGTACGCGGTGTCGATCGCCGCGTTCGAACGGGCCGTCGCGATCAGCGCCGAACTCGGCACCGAGGACTATCGGTACTGGTCCCGCAACCGGCTGGCGCGCGAGCGGATGCGGGCCGGTGACCTCGACGGGGCGCACCGCGATCTGCGGGCCATGCAGCAGCGCGCCGGTCGGTGGGGTCGGCGGCGGGAGGCGGCGCTGCTGTTCGGGGTGGCCGGCTGGCAGCGCCGCTCGGGTGATCTCGCCGCGGCCGAGCGCACCCTGGACAGCCTGTCGGCGCGGGTGCGCGATCTGCCGTACCCCGAGGAGATGGCCCTTGATCTGATCGACGGCACCCGGATGATGAACCGGCTCGCCGCGCGCGACGCCGCCGGTGCCCGCGAGTTGCTGCCGCGTGCGGTCCGGCCGAACCTCACCCGCGCGCAGAGCAACGGCCTCGCCTGGGCGGCCGAACAGGTCGGTGAGTTGCTCGCGCTGGAGGACCGGCCGGGCGACGCGGCGACCGCGCTGGGCTGGAGCCAGGCGATCCGCGGCGCCTTCGACCAGGGCGAGCCGGTGCTGCGGGACCTGGTCGCCGGTCTGGTCACCGTTCTCGGCGACCAGACCTTCCGGCAGCGGTACGACGAGGGCGCGCGTCTGCCTCGCGAGGAGGCGTTGCGGCGGCTCACCGCAGCGATCTGAGCACCTCGTCCAGGCTGGGCAGCCGCAGGCCGAGTTCGTCGACCGGGATGTCGGCCGCGTCCAGCCGCCGGACCAGCGCCGACATCAGCATCGGATCGCCGGCCGGCACGCTGAGCAGGCCGGTCCGGTCGTCGCGGGCCGGGACCGTCCCGGTCATCTCGTGCAGGATCGCGGCCACCGCGGCACCGTCGGCGGCGACCGTCGCGCGCACCTGCAGGATCCGGCCGCCGGTCCGTCGTCGCAACTCCCCGGCCCGGCCGGAGGCGACCACCCGCCCCCGGTCGAGCGCGATCATCCGGTCGGCGAGCTGCCCGGCCTCCTCCGGCAACCGGGTGGTGAGCAGCACCGCGGTGCCGTCCCCGGCGGTCCGGCGGATCTGGTCCCACCGCCGGTCGCGGTCGTGCGGGCCGAGCCCGGCGGTGGGTTCGTCGAGCAGCAGCACCCCCGCCCGCCGGACCGCGACCCGGCCGGCGTCCGGGCCGGTCAGCCCGGACAGCACCCGGATCAGGGTGGTCTTCCCGGACCCGGCCGATCCGAGTACCCCGGCCACGCTGCCGGCCGGCACCCGGAGGTCGACGCCGTCCAGCGCGACCGTCCCGCCATATCGTTTGACCAGCCCTTCGACGTGGATCGGATACGACATCGCGGGCCCGTCACCGACTGTGCGCCACGATGTCGCCGTAGTCGCTGGTCGCGTGGATCTCCAGGTCGGCGGTGCCGTCGTTCTTCAGGCGGTTGTCGACGCGCCCGTACGAGACACCCGCGTTCAGCACGGCCGAGACACCCGCCGCGGCGCCGATCTCGATCGCCCCGGCCCGGACCCGCAGCACCACCGAGCCCCGCACCGCCTCGGCGATCCGGATGTCACCTTTGCTGACGGTGATCTCGGCCGGGCCGGTGAGCCGCCCGAGCGACACGTCACCGGCGGCCACCTCGATCCGCGCGCTCGCCGCCTCCTCGACGACGATCGGGCCCTGGGCGGTGTCGAAGACGAGGTCCCCGAGCCGGCCGGCGGCCCGGAACTCGGCGGCCGCCGCCCGCCCTTCGACCCGCGACCCGGCGGGCACCCGGACGGTCACGTCGACCGAGCCGGAGTTGCCGAAGATCTGGTTCTTCGCGGTGGCCGCCTCGATCCGCAGCACCCCGTCGGCGTACCCGACCGTGGTCTGCTCGGCCGCCCGCACGTCACGTTTCCTGGTGGGGTCGGCCGGCCGTACCTCCACCGTGGTCTCGGTGACGTCGGCGGCGGTGACCGCGACCCGTCCGGCCGGGATGTCGAGGATCGCGGTGATCGGGCCGGCGGTGTCGAACGTCTGCATCATGGTCTCCCTGTGGTGTGTCGTGTTGACCCACAGACCATGACCGCGACCGCTGACACCGCTCTAACACCGCACTGACAGCGGCCGGTCAGGCCGCCGTCTCGTCGCCTCCGGTGGGGATGTCGATGCGCTCGGTGTGGTCGGCGCCGATCACCTCGACGCCGCGGGTGCCGATCAGTCCGGTCAGGTCGAGCTCCACCACATACGGCATGATGGCGGGCTGGCCGATCGCGGGCATGCTGCCGACCACCTGGATGCCCCAGTACTCCGGCTGCTGGATGTAGGTCAGCGGCCGCAGCGTGACCTCCATGTTCGCCCACGGCTTCGAGCCGGACACGACGAGCTTCGGCGGCGGCGGGGGATAGATCATCAGGGTGACGGCCTCGGCCCGCTCGAAGTCGATCAGGTGCTCGCCCATCACTCGGCAACCGTGTGCTGCAGACCCGTCACGAACTCCAGTGCCAGCGGCGGGGCGGTCCAGGTCTGCTGGCCGACGACCCCGTCCGCCTCGAGGCCGGCCCAGCTCTGGAACGCCCGTACCGCAGCCTCGGTGTTCTTGCCGAAATGCCCGTCGGTGCCCTGCGGGGTGGTCTCCCACAGGCCGGCCGCGCCGAGTGTCAGGACCTGCTGGAGGCTGCGGACCGCGTCGCCCTCGGAGCCGTTGCGCAGGGTCGGCATCGGGTTGCCGTCCGGCAGTGCCTTCCAGGTCGCGGCGTCGACGACACCGGTGGCCGGCAGCCCGGCCGCGGTCTGGAAGGCCTTGGTCGCGGCCTCGGTCTTGGGGCCGAACTTCCCGTCCACCGCGAGTGTGGTGTCCGGGGTCCGCCGCAGCGCGCGTTGGGCCTGGCTCACCGCTTCTCCGCCGGCGCCCGGACCGACTGTCGGCTGTCCCTCGTTGGCCATGATGACTCTCCCTGCCCGGCGACGTCACGTATCGATGAGGATCGACCTCATCCTGGACGTCGCCGGGTGCCGGGTCAATGGTCAGCGGGCGCAGGTGAGCTGGTAGGGCAGCTCCGGGATCTCGCGTGCCCACTCCTGCGGGGTGAGGCCGCGGCTGGTGATGGTGCAGCCGAACGCGGCCGGATCGGTCCGCAACGAGTGGAGATCACCGAGATCCCAGAGGGTGAGCCGCCCGTCCCAGCCGTAGTCGGTGCCCACGGCGAGGGTGTTCCCGTCGCCGCTGAACCGCATGTCGACCGGGCTGTGGTACTGGTCGAGTTTCATCCGGGCCAGCTGCACCGGTTTGGCCGGCTGCGACACGTCCCACAGGATCGCCCACGAGCCGTCCTCGGCGGTCGCCACCGTCTTCCCGTCCTGACTGAACGCGACCGCGCTGACCTTGTACTCGTGCCCGGTGAGCGTGGTCAGCCGGCGTGGCGCGGCCGGGTCGGTGACGTCCCAGAGCATCGCCGTGTGGTCGTAGCTGCCGGTCATCACGGTCTTGCCGTCCGGGCTGAACCGGACCGCGAGCACGGTGCTGCCGTGCCCGTTGAGGACCGACAGCTGCCGGGGCGCGGCCCGGTCGCTGATGTCCCACAGGCTGACCGTGGAGATGGCGGTGACGGCCATCGTCCGGCCGTCCGGGCTGAACGCCACGTCCCCGACCGAGGACAGGGTGAACGTCAGCGTGGTGATCCGGGTGGCGGTGCCACCGGCCACGTCCCAGATTTCGAGCTTGCCGGACCCGCCGATGGTGAAGGTACGCCCGTCCGGGCTGAACGAGAGTGAACCGGGCGACGAGATCGCGGTCCGGATGCCGGCCACCGCCGTCGGGTTCGCCGGGTCGCTCACATCGGTCAGGACCACCACGTCGTCCTCGGCGCCGGAGCCGGCGATCACCGTCCCGGCCGGGCTGATCGCCGCCGGACCCCAGCCGCCGAGCCCGGGAACCTCGAGAGTGTGCCGCCGGGTGGGCCGCTGCCGGTCGGTCACGTCCCAGAACACCGCGACACCGTCGGCCCCGACCGTGGTCACCGACTTGCCGTCGGCGCCGTACGACATGGCCAGCAGCATGTCGTCGTGCGCCTGCGACTCGGAGAGCTTGTGCGGGGCGGCGAACTCGGTGGTGTTCCACAGCACCGCGGTGTCCGCGCTGTCGACGGTGACCACGGTCCGGGCGTCGCCGCTGAAGGTCAGCGAATCGATCCCGCCGGTGCCGGTCATGTCGGCGATCTGCCGCGGATAGGCGCCCATCTGCCAGAGAATGGCCCGCCCGTCGCTGTCACCGGAGGCGAGCAGGTAACCGTCGGCACTGAACGTCAGCGACAGCATCAGGGTGGTCGGGTCGTACTCCAGCTGCGCGGTCCGTACCGGCTTGGCGGTGTTGGTCAGGTCGTAGAGGTCCAGGTCACCGAGGCTGTTGCCGATCGCCAGCAGCGGCTGCGACGGGCTGAACGCCAGGGCGAAGACGGAGACGGCGGTGCCGGTCGGGATGGTCGCCCGCGCGATCGGCCGGGCCGGGGTGCTGATGTCCCAGATGTGGGTGCCGTTGACGCTGTCCACCAGGGTCCGGCCGTCGGCGCTGAACACGAAGTCGTCACCCGACGAGACACTGCCGGTCAGGGTGGACAGCTGCCGCGGGCTGGTGCGGACCGAGATGTCCCAGAGGGTGGCGTAGCCGTCGGAGCCGGTGCGGTCTCCGGTGACCAGGATGCGCCCGTCCGGGCTGAGTGCCACCGAGTGGAAATACCGGTCCTCGGGCAGCGCGGCGATCCGCGACGGGCGGGCCGGGACGCTGATGTCCCAGAGTTCGGCGACGCCGTCGCGGGCCAGGGCCAGCACCGTCCCGTCCGGGCCGAGTGACATGACGTTGTTGAGCGGTCCGGCGGCGCCGATGGTGGCGAGCAGTGTCGAGTCGGCCCGGTCGGTGGTGTCCCAGAGTGACACCACGCCCGCGTCGCTGAGGGTGATCAGCAGGCTGCCCGGTCCGTGGACGGCCGAGGCCACCCCGGCGATGTCGCCGGCGTACCGGGTCGACGCGATCAGGTTGGCCACCGCCCGCCGGGTCTCCGCCTCCGGGTAGATCTGCTGCGCGGCGATGCCCCGGCGCAGCGCCGTCTGCGGCTCGTCCTGCAGGGTGGCCTTCGCCTCGTTGATCAACCGGCGGCTGATGGCGATCCGTTGCTGCTGCTCGGCGTTCGCCTTCTCCCGTTCTGCGTTGGCCTTCTCGCGTTCGGCGTTGCCCTTCTCCCGTTCGGCGTCGGCCTTCGCGGCCTCGGCCCGGGCCTGCTGCTCACGGGCGATCTTCTCCTGCCGACGCGCTTCGGCGGCCGCCTCGGTGGCGAGTTTCTCCTGCTCGGCGGCGATCTTCTCCTGCCGGCGGGCCTCCGCACCGGCCGCCTTGGCGAGCCGTTCCTGCTCGGCGGCGATCTCCTGCTGCCGCCGGGCGTCAGCGCCGGCCGCGGTGGCCAGCCGCTGCTGTTGCCGGGCGATCCGGGCCTGCTCCTCGGCCCGTTCCTGCTGGCGGCGCATCTCCCGCGCCGACTCCCGGGCCAGCGCGTTCTGCCGCTCGGCGAGCCGCTGCTGTTCGACCGCCCGGGCCGCGGCGCTGTCCGCCCGGGTCAGCTGCTTCTGCGCCTCGTCGGCCGCGTCCCGCGCCCGGGCCTCCTGCCGTTCGGCCATCTCCTGCTGCCGCTTCGCCTCGTCGGCGAACTTGGCCGCGCTCCCGCGCTGCACGGTCGCCTCCTGCTGCTGGCGGACCGCCTCCATCGCCGACGCGTTGGCCTCCGCCGCGTTGCGGAACGCGAACAGACCGGCTCCCGAAGCCAGCAGCGCGAGCAGCGCCAGCGACGTCACCGCCGCCCACCGCAGCCGCCCGGCCCGCCGGTGCTGCCGGACATCCTCACCCTCCAGATCGTCCTTGGTCACCCCGTGCATCGGGGCCGCGAGCTGGGCGATCGCGTCCCGGAACCGGGAGTGCCGCAAACTCGGATGCCGGTCGTCACGCGCCCAGCGCAGGTCCAGGTGCAGCGGTTCCTCATCAAAGACACCCCGCAGGGCAGGTGGTACGGCAGTCGACGACTCGTCGAAGTCGCGGGTCCGGCGGTCCCACTTCCATTCACCGTCGGTGACCACCGGCAGGATCCGGTCCGCCGACTTGGTCGCCACCCAGTGTTCGATCTCCCGGTTCACCCACGGCGACTGTGCCGCCTCCGGCGAGGCCATCAGCACGAAATAGTCGGAACTGTCGATCGCACGCTGAATGGACGACCACAGTGCGGGGGTCACCGACAGGCCGGTCTGATCCCGGAAGATCCACAACGCCCGGCGGCGGTTCCACGGTTTGGCCAGGTGGTGAAGCCCTCGTTGGACGGCCGGTGCGAGCCGCCCGTCCGCCGCGTGACTGTACGAGATGAACCCGTTGTACGACACGGTCATCGATTGTGCACGATCTGTTGATCGTCGATGTCTCCGGCGGGCCCGCCGGTTCTCCTTCCTCCCGCGTCGCGGTCGCCCGCCTGCCCGGCGCCCTCGTCGGTCACCCCGGCGTCCGGCTCGGCTTCGGCGGGGGTGACGATGATCCGAGCATCGGCGAAGTGACGACGAAGGGCGGCGGCACGATGAGCGTGAGCAGCGAGATCGCGGCGAGCAAACAGGTCAGCCTGACCACGTACCGCAAGGACGGCACCGCGGTCTCGACTCCGGTCTGGCACATCATCGACCAGGACACCCTGCTGATCGTCTCGGAAGCGGACGCCTGGAAGGTCAAGCGGATCCGCAACAACCCGCAGGTCCAGGTGACGGTCTGCGACATCCGGGGCCGGGTCGCACCAGACGCCCAGCCGGTCCCCGGCACCGCCCGCCTGCTCGACGAGGCCGGCACCGAACGGGCCCGCGAACTGCTGGCCCGCCGCTACATCACCTCACGAGTGGGCAACTGGTTCGCCAAGACCTTCGGCGTCAAACGCAACCCGATGATCGCCATCGCCATCACCCTCTAGTCGAGCCTGCCGCCGCTCACTTCGATCGGCAACCATGCTTTCCCCGCTGTTGATCAACGGGGTGGCCTACGTCGAGTTGTCCGTCGACGGCAGGTTCCGGGGTCGGGACACCACCGCGCCGTACAGCTTCCCGGTCACCACCAGGCAGGCGTCCTGGTACCTGTGGACCGTCGTTGACAGGGCCGGGAACGCCACCAGCGTCGAGCGCCACATCTTCGTCGACACGAAGGCGCCCACGATCAGGAAGCTGACCGCGCCGAAGAAACAAGGCCCGCGTACACGGCAAAGTGACGGTGACGCTGTAACCCGACGACGATTTCAGCGTGGTGCCCCGCGCCGAGCTGCTGGTGAACGGCAAGGTCGTGGCCACCGCGACGAAGTTCCCGTACCGGCTGACAGTCGACACCCGCCGCCAGAAGAAGACGATGAAGGTCCAGATCCGCGTCTACGACAAGGCCGGAAACAACAGAACCACCCCGATCCGTACGTGGTACCGCCGCTGACCCACCTCGATCAGCCCGGCTGGCCCCACACGACATCGTCGCGTCTCCAAAGCGCGTCGACGAGACCGGCGGCCGGGTCCGCACCCGAGCCGGCGTTGCTGAACAGCAAAAAACCCCGGTAGGAATCGCTTTAAGCGAATACCTACTGGGGCTTACCTGTGTCCGAGGGGGGACTTGAACCCCCACGCCCGATAAAGGGCACTAGCACCTCAAGCTAGCGCGTCTGCCATTCCGCCACCCGGACCTGCTCCGTACAGCTTAGCGGGGCCGTCTCCCTGGCTTTCACCTGGGTTTTGGCTGCCTGCTCAGCGGCACGGACAGAACTATATACGGCCCCGACGCAGGGTCGAAGCGGGGGCCGGTCGTCGGGCGGGGTGTGGCGCCGGGCGGGGGAAACGGGCAGCATGGCGGGCGTGTCTCGGTCGCCTCTCACCCCTGCCATCGAACGTGCGCGTGCCCTGATCTCCTCCGGTGATCTCGGGTCGGCTCAGGTTCTGCTGGAGCGGGCGGTGGAGTTGGGGCGGGAGAACCTCGGGGAGGACGATCCGGACGTTCTGACCGCTCAGCGGGAGTTGGCCGGGGTGTTCCTGCAGTCGGATGATCCGATGGCGGCCCGGCGCATGCTCGAGGACGCCTACGCGGCCGGGCAGTGGCGGCTCGGTGACAGTGATCCGCTCATGCTGCACATCTCCCACGACCTCGGTGTCGTCGCTCAGGAGTTGGGCAACCGGCACGAGGCCCGCAAGGCGTTCGGCCGGGTGGCGGCCAACGGGCCTGCGGCCCTCGGCGAGGGCCACCGGTTCGTGGTCCAGGCACGGTCCTACCTGGGAGAGGATCCTTCAGGCGCGACGGTACGGCCGGACGCCCCGCCCACCCAGCCGGCGCCGGTCCCCAGCCCCGCGCCCCCGCCGCCGACCGTGACGCCGGTCGCCGACCTGACGCCCGCGCCTCCGGTGAACGACGTGCTCCCAGTGCCGCCGGTGAGCAACACACCCCCGGTGAACAACGTGGCGGCGGTTCTGAACCCGGCCGTCGACGTGCCGCCGGTGCCGCAGCCCCGGACCGGGGAGGTGGATGCCCGGGCGGCGCTGGAGCGGCCCACCGACGTGCTCCCGGTCACCCGGCCCGACGGGCGTTCCGGGAATCCGTGGGATGCCGCCCCCGCGGTCCCGGAGCAGCGGCGACCGGTTCAGCAGCCTCCGCAGCCGGTTCAGCAGGCCCCGCTGCCGGTTCAGCAGGCTCCAGTGCCGGTTCAGCAGGCCCCGTATCCGGTTCAGCAGGCTCCGCTGCCGGTTCAGCAGCGCGGGCCGCAACCCGTTCACCAGGGCGGATACGGTTCTGTGGATAACCCGCAGGTCGCCTACCAGGGCGGATACCCGCCACCGCAGCACGTGCTCCCGCAGAGCACCGAGTGGCCGACGACACCTCAGGTCGAATCCGGGGCGGATGGGGCGTACCGCAAGAGGGCTTTTGCTGTTGGTTTGACCGTTGTCGCGACGCTGGTCGCGCTGGTCGCGGTGGGTGCCCTCGTGGTCGTGCTGATGAACCGCGAGGGGAAGAAGGAGGAGGGGCCGGTCACACCGGTGGCCACCGCCTCGGCCGGGCCGCAGCTCGGCGGTGCGCCGCCGACCAGGGTCAAACTGACCGATCGGGGTGCGTCGATCGATGTCAGCTGGCGGGATCCGAGCGGCGGGAAGGCGCCGTTCATGATCACGATGGCTCGGGAGGGTCAGCAGCTCAAGCCGGTCGCGCAGGTCGGCCTGGGCAAGACGAAGACCAGTGTCGACGGCCTGAATCCGAAGCTCCAGTACTGCTTCGCAGTGGTCGCCGTCTATACCTCGGATCTGTACGCCAGTTCGACTCAGGTGTGCACCGAACGGGGCTGAGTTGTCCACAGGCGCGGGACACGGGTATCGACGCGGACCGTCGTTTCGCTAAGGTGGCCCACGTCGTTCAGGCGGCGACACGGGGAGGGCAGCCGCAGTGACCAGCACTGACGCCACCACACCGGGGCGTGGAAGCCGGATGTTCAGCCGGGGCCGACTGGTCACGATGGCCACTGTCGCCGTCCTGGTGGCCGGTCTCGGGCTCACCGTGCGCGGGCTCGGCGCCGCCGATGACGCGCTGGCCAGCTTCGACGCCGCGTCGTGGGTGTGGAGTAAGGGGGCCGGCGAGCTGGCCCGGGTCAACGGGGTGAGCGCCCGCATCGACACCCGCGCCAACGTGCCCGACGGGCTGCGTCACCAGGTGCAGGTCAGCCAGAGCGACCGGTTCGTGCTGCTCCGCGACGTCAACACCGGTGCGATCGCCTCGATGGACCTCACCGACCTGCAGGTCTACTGGAATCAGCAGTCCCAGCCGGGCATCGGCGTGAGCGTGGCACTGCACGGCGACGACGCGTTCGTCATCGACGCGGTGCAGGGCAAGGTGCAGCAGGTCGACCCGTCGAGCGTGCAGCCGGTGGGCGAGCCGCTGCAGTTCCCGCCGGGCATCAGCGGCGGCGTCTTCGACGGCTCCGGCCGGCTGTGGGTGGCCGTGCCGAGCGAGGGCACCGTGACGTCGATCGCCTCGGGTGAGGCGGGAGCCACCCGGGTGCGTACCGATCCGGTCGCCGCACCCAGCCACGACCTGGCCGTCACCGCCCTGGACCAGGGCATCGCCGTCCTCGACCGGACCACGAACGCGCTGGTCCGGGTGGATGAGAAGGGTGCCGGCCAGCCGACCACGCTGCCGCTGAACTCGCCCGGTGAGCTGCCGCCGCGCTCCGAGGACGACATGATCGCGATCACCCTGCCGGACGAGCGGCGGGTCTTCACCGTCACGCCGGCCGGTGTGCGTGACGTCACCATCCCGGATTCGGGTGGCGAGCTGCGGCCGGCGGTCACCTACCAGGGTTATCTGTATGTGCCGGAGAACGACGGCACGGTGCACGTCTTCGACAGCACCGGTAAGCAGCAGGCGCCGATCGACATCGACCGGCCCGGCGGTGACCTGGAGCTGGAGGTCCGGGAGAACCGGCTGTTCATCAACGCGCCCGGCTCCTCGACGGCCCGGGTCGTCGACGACAACCACGAGGTCCACAGCGTCGACAAGTACGACGACAACGTCCTCGGTGGTGACCCGCCGCCGGTGAAGGCGCCGCCCGCCCCGCCGAAGCAGGAGAAGCCGAAGAAGCCGCAGGCCGCGAAGCCCGGCGCCCCGCGTAGCGTGCGGGCCGCGGCCGGTAACGCCGAGGTCCGGGTCTCCTGGCAGGCCGCGCCGGACAACGGCGCCGCGATCAGCAAGTACGTGGTGGCCGGCGCGGGCCGCACCTTCCAGGTCGGCGCCGATCAGCGGTCGCTGGTGGTGGACCAGCTGATCAACGGCCAGAAATACAAGTTCGGGGTGCACGCGGTCAACCGCAAGGGTGACGGGCCGGGCCGCAGCAGCAACGAGGTCATGCCGACGGCCGAGGTGCCGGACGCACCGGGCGCCCCGGTGGCCGAGGCCAAGCCGGACGGCACGGTCGCGGTCACCTGGCCGGCCGCGAACGGGCAGGGCCACGACATCGTGCGGTACGCGGTGACGGCCGTGACCGAGGGCGGCACCGCCCCGATCGGTGAGGCGACCGGCACCGAACTGACCGTGGCCGCCGGCCAGGTCGAGTTCGGCAAGTCGTACGCGTTCACCGTCGTCGCGATCAACGACATCGGCGCCGGGTCCAAGGCGTCCGCGGTCAGCAACAGCGTCGTGCCGTTCGCCGCTCCGGGCGCTCCGGAGAACCTGGCCGCCGCCACCGTCGCCGGGCAGGCCGGGGCCGTGTCGGTGACGTGGACCGCGCCGGCCGACAACGGGCGGCCGATCACCAAGTACGTGGTCAAGGCCGGCGGTAAGGAGACCGAGGTCACCGCCACCTCGACCACCCTCACCGAGCTGGGCAACGGCACCAACGTGCAGGTCGAGGTGACCGCGGTCAACGAGGCCGGGCCCGGGCCGGCGGCGACCGCGTCGGCGCGTACCGTGGCGGCTCCCACGGTGACCGTCACCGGGGTGGACCCGACCTACAACACGGCGAAGGTGACGTTCTCGGTGAACAACGGCGGTGGTACGACCACCTGCACGCTCACCGTGACCGGCGGCGGCAAGGGCTCCACCGGCAGCTGCTCCTCACTGAGCGCCAGCGGTCTCAAACCGAGCACCAGCTACACGTTCACGGTCACCGCCAAGAACGCCGCGGGCAACCAGGCCAAGGGCATGGCCAAGACCACCGACGCCCTCTACGGCACCGCCACCTGCATCAACGGCAAGACCGGCGACCAGAAGACGTACTGCGACAAAGACGTCGACGGCCGCAACGGCAACGAGATCTTCAAGGTCACCAGGCAGGACGACGACCAGCAGGCGGGCTGGGTCGAGAACGGCACGAAACTCAAGACGTACTGCAAGAAGGCCGGTGAAGAGGTCTACGCGTTCGTCTACAACGACGACAAACGAAGCACGTGGTGGATCCAGGTGGACTACAAGGGCAAGACCTACATCCCGTGGGCGTGGCTGAACCTCGACGGCGGGGACGACCTGGGAGACCTGTCGACGTGCTGACCCCCGCCCACATCCAGGGCTTCGCCGACGTCGCGAACGAGCTGGCCACCCGCATCGGCACCGTCGTGCTCGGCAAGCCCGAGGTGGTCCGGCTGGCGCTCACCGCGATGTTCGCCCAGGGTCACGTGCTGCTCGAGGACGTCCCCGGCGTCGGCAAGACCACCCTGGCCCGGGCGATGGCCGCGTCCATCCGCGGGCAGTGGCGACGCATCCAGTTCACGCCCGACCTGCTGCCCTCCGACGTGTCCGGCGTGACCGTCTTCAACCAGGCCAACCGCGGGTTCGAGTTCCATCCCGGGCCGGTCTTCGCCAACCTGGTGATCGCCGACGAGATCAACCGGGCGTCGCCGAAGACCCAGTCCGCGCTGCTGGAGGTGATGGAGGAACGCCGGGTCACCGTCGACGGCGTGCCGCATCCGGTGCCGCAGCCGTTCCTGGTCGTCGCCACCCAGAACCCGGTCGAGATGGACGGCACCTACCGGCTGCCCGAGGCACAGCTCGACCGGTTCCTGGTCAAACTCTCCGTCGGCTACCCGTCCGAGGAGGTCGAGATCGAGGTGCTGCGCGGCGCGGCGGTCCGGTCACCGGACGGCCTCGAACCGGTCACCGACACCAACATGATCGGCGAGATGACCCGGATGGTCGCGGCGGTGCACATCGCCGACACCCTCTACGCGTACGCCGTACGCCTGGCCGCCGCCACCCGAAACCACCCACAGGTCCGCGTCGGCGTCAGCCCCCGTGGTGTGATCGCCCTGACCCGGGCCGCCTCCGCCTACGCGCTGATCAACGGCCGTGGCTACGTCCTCCCGGAGGACTTCAAGGACCTGGTCGAGCCGGTCTTCGCCCACCGGGTGCTGCTCTCCGCCGACGCCCAGCTCCGTGGGGTGACCCCGGCCGAGGTGCTCGCCGACGCGCTGCGTTCGGTTCCCGTCCCGCTGCCCGACCAGCACGTTCCGGCCTGATCCGTTGCGCCGCCGTAACTCCGCCGCCCGCTCCCGGGTCACGGCCCGTTTCCGGGTTACGGCCCGTCTCAGCGGCGTACCCGGCTCCCGGGTTACGGCCCGTCGCAGCGGTGTTTCCCGTTCCCGGGTCACGGCCCGTGGCGTCGGCCTGATCGTCGCGGCGTTCGCACTGCTCGGGGTCGGTTTTCGCTACGGATATCCGGATCTGGCGCTGCTCGGGGCGTCCGCTGCGCTCGCCGTGGTGGCGGCGGTGGTGTTCGCGTTCTGGCGGCCCCGGCTCGGCGTGACCCGGGTGGCCGATCCGGATCGGGTCGCCCGTGGCGAGCCGGCTGACGTCACGCTGACCATCAGCAACACCAGCCGGATGCGGGCCGCCACCCTGATCGCCACCGATCGCTGCGGGAGCACGTCGGTCGAGGTGCCGCTGCTGCGGTTTCGGGCCGGGCACGACACCGTCGAGACCTATCCGGTGCCCACCCATCGGCGCGGGCTCGTGCCGATCGGGCCGCTGCATGTCACCCGACGTGACCCGCTCGGGCTGATCACCCTGGCCCGGGGCTATGGCGAGACGATCGTGGTGCGGGTCTATCCGAAGGTGCATCCGCTGCGTGCGGTTCCGGCCGGGCTCACCCGGAGCCTGGATGGGAGCGTCGACAAGGTGCCGCACGGGTCGATCACGTTCGACACCCTGCGTGAGTATGTGCCCGGGGACGAGTTGCGGCGGGTGCACTGGCGCAGTAGCGCCAAAGTGGGTGAGCTGATGGTCCGGGAGCAGCTCGACACCGCCGAGCCGACGATCGTGGTGCTGCTCGACGACCGGGCCTCGGCGCATCAGGGGGACAGTTTCGAGGACGCCTGTGAGGCCGCGGCTTCGATCGTGGTGGCCGCTGTCCGGGAGGATCTGCCGGTCAGCCTGCATCTCGTCGGGGGCGGCGCCACCGGGCCGCATCTGGATGTGCTGACCGAGGCCTCGCTCGGCGACGGGGATCTCGCGGCCACTCTTCGCCGGCTGCGGGCGCAGAAGATCGGGGACACGCTGATCTTCCTCACCGGGCCGGGTGGGCGTGCGGATCTCGGCGCTGTCAGTGGGCTGCGGGGGGTGTACCCCATCGCGCTCGCCGGGATCCTCGGCGACCGTGACTCGTCGCCCGCCGCCGCCACCGACCGCCTGCTGGTGATCGAGGCCGCCGACGGCGCCGAGTTCGCCGCCGCCTGGGACGGGATGCGCGGATGGTGACCCGCGTCGGCATCAGGGATGCGCGGATGGTGACCCGGGCGGGCATCGGGGATGCGCGGACGGTGATCCGGGCGGCTGCCTGGGATGCGCGGACGGAGACGCGGTCCGGCGCCGGAGGTGGGTCGTGCGGCTAGCGGGAATCGTGCGCCGGGCCGTCGTTCCGTTGGCCCTCGTCGGCATGCTGGTGCTGGCCGGAGCGGTGCTGGGGCGGATCTTCGCCGATGATCTGATGTTCCGGCTGGCGGCCGGGGCCGCGGTCGGGTCGGTCGGCGCCGGGGTCGCGATGCGGCGGCTGCCGTCGTGGGCGGTCGCGCCGATCTCCACCGTTCTGCTCGGCGGCTATCTGGCGCTCGCCCTGCACCTGGCCTCCGGAGCGGCCGGGCTGACCGCCGAGGCGGCCCGGGACGCGCTCGGAAACGGCATCCCACGCCTGCTCACCGCGATGATCCCGGTCGAGACCGCGCCGGACACCGTGGTCGTCGCGGTCGCCGCGATCTGGATCGCCGGGCTCGCCGCCACCGAGGTCGCGGTACGCAGCGGGCGGGTGCTGCTCGGCTGCGTGCCACCGGTCGCGGTGTACGCGGCCGCGCTCTACGTGGTCGGCCCGAACGCCTCGGCGGCCACCGGATTCACGCTCGCCCTCGCCGGGCTGGTGGTGACGGCTCTCGCCGCGGCTTCCGGAACCGATTCGGGCACGCCCGCGGCCGTCCGGGTGCGTGCGATCGGCGGGGCGGTCGCCGGACTGGCGGTGCTGCTCGGCGTCATCGCCGCGGCCGGACCCTGGGTCGGCGATCACGTCACCGCCACCCCTGTCGACCCCCGGCGGTACGTGCAGCCGCCCCGCGTGGACAGCCTGGACGAGAGCCCGTTGAACCGGATCTCCGGTTGGGCCCTCGACCCGGCACAGCCACTGCTCGAGTTCCTCCCCGGTGACGCCACGGCGACTCCCGCCCCGGCGCCCTCCGCGTCGGCACCCACGCCGGGAAAGAGCGCGACCGGAAAGCCGGCCGGGGAAGAGCACGGCCGGAAAACCCGGTCCAGGAAGCAGCGCGACCGGAAAACTCGGTCCAGGAAGCAGCACCGCCGGGCCCGATGTGCGACTGCGACTCGCCGTCCTCTCCGACTACGACGGCGTCACCTGGAAGGTCGGCGGCGTCTACCGCAACGCCGGCCGGGTGCTGCCCTCACCCGACGTTCCCGGCGGAACCGCGGTCACCGAGACCCGGCAGCAGATCACCATCACCGGGCTGACCGGCCGACTGCTGCCGGCAGTGCCGACACCGACCCGGATCACCGGCGCGCGGGTCGCCTACGACCCGGCCAGCGGCACCCTGATCAGCCCCGAAGGGCTCACCGAAGGCCTGCACTACACGGCGATCTCCGAGGTGCAGAATCCGGACCTCAACCAGCTCCCGATCGCCGACGTGCCGTCCGGCGACGCGGTCTCCCGCTACCTGACCATCAGCGCCGGAGCACCCGAGCAGGTGCAGAAACTGGCCGACTATCTGGCCGAGGGCAACGGTGCGCCGTACGACAAGGCCGTCGCGATCGAGACGTTCCTGGCCGAGCACTACCAGCACGTCGCCGACGCCCCGAGCGGGCACGCGTTCCCCAACCTGCGGCACTTCCTGTTCGGCCGGCGCGACATCGGCGGGCAGAAGGGCACGTCGGAGCAGTTCGCCGCGGCGTACGCGGTGCTGGCCCGCATGACCGGCCTGCCCAGCCGGGTCGTCGTCGGGTTCACCGCACCGGCCGCCGGTGGCGCGGTCACCGCCGGGGACGCACTCGCCTGGCCCGAGGTCTACTTCGACGGGCTGGGCTGGGTGGCGTTCGACCCGATGCCGAAGACCGATGAGGTACGCCCGGTCGAGGAGGATTTCACCCCGCCCACTCCGAGCCCACCGCCGTCCCAGTCGGAACCGCCGCCGCCCACCGCCACCGACTCGGCCTCGGCCGGGCCGGAGATCGCCGCGCCGCCCACAGCTGCTGGTCCGTCGGCGGTGCTGGTCGCGTCCGGGACGTCCGGGGGAGTGCTGCTGCTGATCTTCGGGGCGGCCGGTGCCGTGGTCGGGATGCGCAGTTCCCAGCGCAAACGCCGGCTGACCGGCGGGAGTCCCGGGCAGCGGATCGCGGGGGCATGGCTGGAGTTCACCGACGCGTTGCGGCTGGCGGGCCGACCGGTCCCGGCGCATCTGTCGGCGACCGAGGCGGTACGGCACGCGGCGGTCGTACCCCGGCCGGTGCAGCGGACCGGGCTGTTGCGCCGCGCCGTCCCCGATCAACCCGAAGTCGACGAGCCGCCGCTGCCCGGACTGGACGGGCTGGTGGATGCGGTCAACACGGCCGGGTTCGCGCCGGAGGCCGCCGACGCGGGGCAGGCACAGGTCGCCGGAGCGCAGGTGGTCGCCTATGCTGCGGCGCTGCGCGAGCGTCGCTCCTGGTGGCGGCGGTTCTGGTGGTCCGTACACCCGGGGCCGTTGCGTTGGAACCGCAAACCCGCCGCCGACCCGCCGCGCTGAACCCCGATGCCGCGGTTGAGACCCGAACGGCGGACGTCAGGGGAGGGCGGCTGAGGTGATGCGGGCGCGGCCGAGTTCCGGACCGACCGCCAGGCGGGCGCCCGGTTTGCGACCGCGGCCCCAGCCGATCTCCCGCCGATAGCTGCCCAACAGCCCGGACGCGGCGAGGTGCGCCTCGTCACGCAGCGGCGAATCGGCGGGCGCCGGATGGGTGAACGGCGCCACGAACAGCGCGTCGGCCGGGCAGTGCGCCTCGCACATGAAGCAGGTCTGGCAGTCACCCTGGCGGGCGATCACCGGAATCCCGCCGGGGCCGAGCTCGAAGACGTTGGTCGGGCAGACCGCGATGCAGACGTCGCAGGTGACACAGCGCGACGCGGAGACGATTTCGATCATCAGGCGGCCGCCGGCTCACGGCCGGTGACGGCTTCCGGCCGGGTCCAGATCCGATCCAGACCGCCGACGGCGATGCGGTGGTGCTGGTTCGGGTCCAGGTCCGGATATTCCTCACGACGGGCCATACCGCGACTTTCGGTACGGGCCAGAGCACTCGTGTACATCCACCGCGCATGCGCGACCATCGCCGCCGCCTGCCGAAGCCCCGGAAGTTCGCCGCCATGCGCGATCGCCCCGCCGCGGAACCCCTCCCACACCGCGTCGAGATGTGCCAGCGCCGGCCGCAGCCGCGAGCCGTTACGCAGGTAGTTCTTGTCGTAGGGATGCACCTGCCGCCGGATCACGTCGAGGGCATCGTCCCGCCCGACCGCCCGACCGCCCTCGTCCGGCCGGATCCCGGCGCCGCCGACCCCGATCAGCTTCCGCCGCACCGCCGAAGCCCCGAGCGACGTGGCGAACGCCGCCGCCCCGCGCCCGGCGAACGTCCCGGACGACATCGCCCACGCCGAGTTGTGGCTGCCGCCACCGGTGAACGCGCCACAGATCAACTCCCGGGTGGCGGCGTCACCCGCCGCGTACAACCCGGGAACCGTGGTGGCGCAGTCGTCGCCGGTGATCCGGATCCCGCCGGTGCCGCGGACCGTGCCTTCGAGCAGCAGCGTGACCGGGAACCTGTCGGTGAACGGGTCGATGCCGAGCCGATTGAACGGGAGGAAGAAGTTCGGCTGCCCGAGCCGCATCTGCTCCTGCTGCTCCGGGGTGGCCTGGTCGATCTGGCACAGCACGATCCCGGTGCGCAGCAGCTCACGCGCGATCACCGACCGGCCGCCCTGACTGCCGGCGCCGTCGAGCGGGGTGCCGTCGCTGTGGAAGAACGTCGCGAACCCGTAGTACGCCGTCTTGGTCACGCTGGTGAACGCGGGCGCGATGCCGTACGCGTTGGAGAACTCCATCCCGGACATCTCGGCACCCGCCTCGGCGGCGAACAGTGCGCCGTCCCCGGTCGACACGTCACAGCCGAGCGCCTTGCTGAGGAACGCGCACCCGCCGGTCGCCAGCACCACCGCCCTGGCGCGCACCCGGTAGTCGGTGCCGTGTTGACGGCGGTGCCCGCGCACCCCGGCGACCGTGCCGGAACCGTCGACGAGCAGTTCGGTCGCCGGGCTGTGGTCGAGGATCCGCACGCCGGCCCGCTTGATCCAGGAGCGCATCCGACGCATGTACTCGGGGCCCTGCACGCCACGCTTGTACGGTTCGCCGTCGACGATCGGGAACGGGTAGCGGGCTTCGGCTTCGAGACGGTTCATGTTCTCGTACGTCTGGTCCAGCACCCGGGCCATCCAGCGCCGATCCTGCAGGAACCCGCCGAGCGCCTCGCGGCCGGCCATCGCCTTCTCCCGCTCGGCCGGGTCGGGCCGGGTGTACCAGACGCCGGTGCCGCCGGAGGCGGTCGGACCGCTGGTGCCGCAGTATCCCTTGTCGAGCAGGAGCACGTCGGCGCCGGACTCGGCGGCGGTCAGCGCGGCCCAGGTCCCGGCGGGCCCGCCGCCGACGACCACCACATCGGCGGTCAGGTCGAGGGGGACGAGGTCATGTGAGGGCATGCCCTCAGCCTTAACCTTCAAATCCTATCTGTCAACTGGGGTATGTGATCAACCGTGGGGCCCGCCGGGGCAGCCGGGAGGTAACTGGGGGACCGTCCACCCCGGCGGGAGTCTCACGGACCGGTCACGTTGCTCGCGATGCAGCTCGTGCCGTCCGGGCCGGAACCGATCTTGGTCGGCTCGTCACCGGTGTCGTTGCCCTCGAACCGGTCACACAGCTCGATGTCGTCGCCGACCAGGGTCACCCCGTCGATCGTCAGCCGGTCGCCGAGGTTCGAATTGATGCCGGCGAGCACGTCACCCGGCGCGGTCGCGGTGATGTTCTCCAGCCGTACGGTCCGCGCCGCCTGCGTCGAGCAGTTGCCACACGACCGGTAGAGCTTGCCGAAGTCGGACACCTCGAAGTCGCGGATCGTCACCGAACCACCCGCGCCCCGATTGTCCTGGAACACCTTGTCGTCGGCCTTCGCCGCGCTGCCGCCCTCGATCACCACGGTCGCGTTCGTGCCCCGGAACGTCGCCGCGTCCTCACCGACGTCCTCCCAGTGCACCCCGGACAGCGTGCAACTGCCGGAACAGTGCACCCCGTCAGCGGCCGGGCTGCCCAGGATCACGTTGCGCAACGTCGCGCCGTCGGCCAGCTCGAACAGCGCGTCCTGTCCCTCGTCCTGCCCGCCGTCACCCAGCGCGCCACCGCCGATGAACCGCTTGTTCTCACCGTCGAAGACCCCGGTGACCTCGATCGTCTCGGTCACCACCTGCTCGCCGCTGGCCTCGGGCACCGCCGCCGACGCGAAGTTCGTGAAGACGACTGCCGCACCCAGTCCGAGAGCGATCACCGCCGCTCCGATAGCTCTGCCTCTGATACGCCGGGAATCAGCCATCATGTGCCTTTCGCTAGGAGGGGCGGCTTTCTCTCCTTAGGCACGGATCCAGGGTGAAAGCGGTTTCCCCGCCCGAGCAGACTTAAGGCTCCCTTAAGAATTTTGGTCTCGCTCCCACGGGCGTGCGGGGTGTCGTCAGGCCGTCGTCGCCGCCTTGGCGCGGGTCAGCAGATCGGTGAACCAGCCCACCTCGTCGATCGGTGCCATCGGCGTCTTCGCCCAGAAGGCGGCCGCCTCGTCGGCGCTGCTCACCGCCTCGGTGAAGTAGACCGTCACGTATGTCGAGCCGACCTTGTCGTCGCGGACGCACCGCGACTCGGGGGTGAGCTGACCGTCCTTGATCAGCTCGCACGTGTCGGTCGGTTTCGGGGAGAGTTCGACGAGAGCCTGCACGCGCCGCTCGCCGAACGCGTAACTGGTCACGGAGGCGCCGTCTGTGGAGTCGGTCCCACCCGGCGTCATCCGGAGCAGGCCGGGCGGGCGCTCGGTGGGAACCAGCGAGTACGGCCGTGTCTCGCCCTGCCGGCGGTCGAAGTCGATCTGAAGGGCGTCGTTGAGCAGCTTGAACTCGGGAACCGAGACGTCGGTGACGGTGTCCGGATAGGGCTGCGACGGCGGTTCGGCCGCTTTTGTGCAGGCGGCGACGGTGAGGGCGGCGGCGAAGGTGATGACGATCTTGCGCATAGGAGTCGTCACGGTAACCAGGTCGATCAACGAAGAAAACTGTTAGATTCAATGGAAACGGCGTTTCCCTGACATGGTGCTCATGTGGGCGACCCGTTGCCGAGTTTCCCAAGCGGAGGTGCGGATGCGGTACGTGATCGTCGGCTGCGGCAACGTCGGTCTGGAACTCGCCGCCCGCTGGACCACCGCCGGGCATCACGTCACCGGCACCACGACCACGCCCGGCCGCGTCGACGAGATCGCCGCCGTCTCCGCTGAGGTGGCCGTGCTCCGTGGCTCCGACCGCGACGCCCTGGCCCGGGCCACCGACGGCGCCGACGCGGTGGTGCTCACCGTCAGCCCGCGGATCTTCCGGGCCTTCGACGCGCAGACACGCGTCGCCGAGTACGCCGACACCCTCACCGCGACCGCGGCGACCGCCGTCACCGTCCACCCGAGAGTGGTCTTCACCAGCTCGATCTCCGTCTACGGTCGAGGCGACAGCACCCCGGTCACCGAGGACTCGCCCCGCACCGACGACCCCGACGCGTCACCGCGCAACTTCATCGCGGCCGAGGCGGCGGTCCTGGCCACCACGCGGGGAGCGGTCGTGCGCATTCCCGATGTGTACGGCCACCCGCGCGACATCGACTATCCGGCCCGCGTGAAACTGGCCCACGAGATGCTCGGCGGCAGTGTCCCATTCGACGGCGACGCCCTGATCTACCGAATCGACTACCGGGACGCGGCCGCCGCCCTCGACCACGTGGTCACCCACAACCTGACCGGCGCGTGGAACGCCGTCCCCGACACCATCGTGCCCCCGACGAACCGTGAGTTCTTCACCCGAATCGCCGCCGAAGCCGGACTCCCCGCCCTGACCTACCGAGCCGAGATCGCCACCCCGACCGTCCCGATCAGCTCAGCGCGCCTTCGGGCGAAAGGCTTCACCTTCCGATATCAACCGGACGCCTGCCGGAGTCAGTAGGGGACCGCGAGGCTGTACGCCCAGACCGCCAGACCCGCGGCCGGCAGCAGGCTCAGCGCCCAGCCGGCGACCGCCGCCGTCCGCGCCCGCGGGAACCGCCACAGCATCGCCCCGAGGAACAGCACCAAGAAGATCGCCCACAGCCCAGCCGTCGCATAAACCGTGCCGGTGCCGTCGTCGGTCAGATTCTCCATCCAGGCGACCTCGGCCCCATGCGCCATGTACCAGAACGGGACCGCGCCCGCGATCACCCACATCGTCCGCCCGAACACCGACGCCGTAACCCGCATACCCTGCTCATCCCCGTGCATCCGGGAATCCTCGCACGCTGCCGCAACGCATTCCACCTGCCGATCGGCGGGTATTCGCAAAGCGCGGCAGCTGTCTAAGATCACGCGTCATGTCCGAACGCAGCACCGCCCCCGAAACCGCCGACGACGCCCTCCTGGCGGCGGTCGACGATCCGGCCACCACGCGGCCCGATCCGAAGCCGGCCAGTGACGACTCCGCCCCCGAGAAGCCCAGCCCGGTAGCGAACGGTGGCGGTTCCGTTTCCGGCAAGACTGAGCCGGTAGCAAAGGGTGGCGGCTCCGCTCCCGCGACAACCGGGCCGGTTGCGGTGAGCGTCGACTCTGGTCCCGCAAAGCCGGAGTCGGTAACGGCAGGAGGCGACTCCGCATCTGCGAAGCCCGAGGTCACGACGACCGATGAACAGACCGTCCTGACGTCTGAGTCGCTGGCGGACCGCGGTTTTGCAGCGGAGGGCGACGGCTCTGTGTCGGTCGGGGCTGATGTCGCTGCAACTGCTCCGGTCCAAAGCGACCACGTCGACGGCCATCCCGATGCGGTTGTCGACCCCGGCGGCCATGTTGATGCCGACGTCACAGCCGAGCCCAGCGTCAATGTTGACCCTGGTGGTCAGATTGACGCAGTCAATGTTGATTCGGACGTCAATATTGATTCCAGCGGCGCCGCGAATACAGACGTCAACGTTGATTCGCCCGTCAACGTTGATTCGCCCGTCGGTGCGGATTCGCCCGTCAACGTTGATTCGCCCGTCGGCGCGGATTCGCCCGTCAACGTTGATTCGCCCGTCGGCGCGGATTCGCCCGTCAACGTTGATTCACCCGTCGCCGCGGATTCGAGCGTCCATGTTGACGCGGTCAACGTTGCTGACGGCAGTGCCGTTGCTGTTGCCGATGCCGCCGCGACCGCTGCAGCGGCCGCCGTCTTCGCTGCCAATGCGGCAGCCGATGCCGCCGCGGCAGCTTCCCAAGCCGCCGATGCCGCCACGCAAGCCGCCGATGCCGCTGCCGAAGCCGCCGACGCCGCGGCACTCGCTGCCGACCTTGCCGCAGCGGCGGCAGCGAATTCCGAGCCAGGTGCCTTCAGCGCCGACGCACTGGCCCGCGCGGCCGGAGGCGGGTGGGCCGATGCGGCCGGGACCGACGCGGTGGACGCTGCCGGCGACGGTGCGGCGACAACCGACGCGGTGGACGCTGTCGACGATGGTGCGGCGACAACCGACACGGCTCGCGCGGCCGGCGCCGACGTAGACATCGATCTGACGACCGATGGTGTCGACACCGACGACGATGAGTCCGGGATGTCGGGTCGAGGTTTCCGACACTGGCTGACGGACCGCCGGCCGGACGTGCTGACTTACATCTTCGTGCCGGTGGTGACACTGTTCGCCGCGCCCGCCCTGGTGATCTTCTGGGGCATCGTGATCCTCGGTTCCGGCAGCGACGCCCCGGCCATCTGCGACGATGTCCGCGCCGTGAACGGCTGTGAGGAACTCACCTGGGGCTTGATCCGGGCCCACGTGCTCGGGTTCCTCGGACTGTGGGCACTGCTGTGGGCCCTGCCCTGGTGGCGAGGCCTCCGCACACCCCGCGTGCTGCTCGCCCTGGCATCCGGCGCCGTCCTCTTCATCGCCCTTCTGCGGATGGCGGCCTGATCCAACGGGCCGCCGGAAGGGAACGCTGATGTTGATCTGTCGGTTCCCTGATGGCATCAGCGGGACGGCCGCATCCACACATGTCCCGGACGACGATGGCCGAAGGGTTCGGGGGACCGTCCACGGCGATACCTCTGTCGGCCGGGCCCCTGCGCGGTATTCCTGACCGGACCCGGAATACCGCGCACGGGACCGGGATTGGCAGAGATATGACCGATGCTTCGTTCGACCCTCGTCAATTGATTGCGGACAGCAGAATCGGTGTCCTGGCCACGATCAAGGCCAACGGGATCCCGCAGCTCTCCCCGGTGACACCGTGGTATGACCGGGCCGCCGAGACCATTTACGTGTCGATCACCGCGAACCGGGCGAAGACCGCCAACCTGCGCCGTGACCCGCGGGCCGCGTTCGAGGTGACGAGCCCGGACGGCTGGGCGTGGGCGACCGCCGAGGGCTCGGTGACGCTGATCGGCCCGGGCGACGATCCGGACGGCCCCGAGGTGCAGGCACTCGTCGACTATTACCGTGCCGCGGCCGGCGAGCACCCGGACTGGGCCGAATACCGGCAGGTGATGGTCAACGACCGCCGGGTCCTGATGGCGCTGAAGGTCGAGCACGTCTACGGCGCCAAGTTGCGCTGACGGAGTGCGAGAATCGAGGGCGTGCGGCTGGAGATCGAAGAGACCTCGGCACTGGCCTTCGACGACGGCTCGCCGGTGCGGGCCGCCTCGGCGATCGCCCCGTTCGGCGACGGATGGCTGGTCGCCCAGGACGACGCCACCCACGCCGCCTGGATAAGGCCCGCCACACCCACAGGCCACGCCCCGAACACGAGCCCCGGCGGAGAAGCGCAATCCGGCAGGAAAGCCCGATCCGACGGGAAAGCGCAACCTGACAGGGAGGCGCGATCCGACGGGAAAGCGCAACCTGACAGGGAAGCGCGATCCGACAGGGAAGCCCGATCCGACGGGAAGGCGCAACCCGACGAGGAAGCGCGATCCGCCGGGGGAGCGCAACCCGGCACGGAGCCGATGTCCGGCGAGGGTGTGAGGTCGGATGTCGTCCGCCGATCGGAGTCGATCACCCGGGTTCGGGTGGTCGATCCGGTCGACGGGTTGGAGACGTTCGCGGCCGTCGACGGGACCAAACATCTCAAACCCGACTTCGAGGCGGCGTGCGCGGTTCCAGGGGGCGAGGTCCTGCTGCTCGGTTCCGGTTCGTCGCCGACTCGGATGCGTGCCTCGCTGGTCGGTCCGGACGGCTTCCGGGTCGCCGATCTGCGGCCGCTCTACCTTGCGGTCGCCGCCGCGTTCGGGCTGCGTGCGGACCAGCTCAACCTCGAGGGGGCGTGCCTGGCCGGCGATCGTTTGCGGTGGTTCCAGCGCGCCAACCTGGCGGCCGGCGCCGCGACGGCGTCCGCCGACATCGAGGTCTCCGCGCTGCTCGCGGCGATCCGCGGCGAGATCACCCCAGACAAGATCAACATTGATGGGGTACGCCGATACGACCTCGGAGTCGCACACGGAGTAGCCCTGGCCGTGACCGACGCGGTGTCACTCACCGACGGCCGGATACTGGTCAGCGCAGCCGCCGAGGACACCCCGAACGCCGTCGACGACGGTCCGGTGGTGGCCTCCGGCCTGGTCCTGCTCGGCGTCGACGGCGAACCACAGTTCTTCGCCGAGATCCCAGGCGCCGAAAAGGTGGAGGGCCTGGCCGTCCGCGAGATGACCACCGACGGAGTCCGCCTGCTGGCCGTGGTCGACGCCGACGACCACGAAACCCCGTCCCGCCGCCTCACCCTCCACCTCCATTGGTGAACCCCGCGGCCGGACAGGCCGCGGTGGTTCGGGCCCCCTGTCGAAATGGGGCGGTGGGTGGCCGCTTCGGGGTGGGAAGGCGCGTCGGGTGAACCTCACGGCCGGACAGGCCGCGGTGGTTCGGGCGCCCGTGTCGGGAATGGGGCGGTGGATGGCCGCTTCGGGGTGGGAAGGCGGGTCGGGTGGGTGCCGGGAGTCGAGAGGGTGGCGGTGCTTCGGGCGCCCGTGTCGGGAATGGGGCGGTAGATGGCCGCTCCGGGATGAGAAGGCGCGTCGGGTGGGTCGCGGTGGTTGGGTGCCCGTGTTGGGAAAGGCGCGGTGGATGGCCGCTGCTGGGAAAGGCTCGGTGGGCGGCCACCGCCCGGGAGGCTCGATGGCCGGTCGGGTGCGGCGCAGGCGCGGTGAAGGCGGGCCGTGGGCCGCGTTGATAAATGCGTTGTGAGACCGGTGCGGCGCGCTGAAGAATGGCCATCGGCCCCGGCGGTCTCAGAAGAAAGCGCGTAAGCAGCGGGCGCACAGGCGATCAAACCAGGCTTGTCCGCTGTCATCATCCGCGACCGATCCTTCCCATCGGAACCGCTACGGGGCCTCCCTTTCTTACATTCATGAACTGCCAATGATGAACTGCAACATAGAAGTAACGAGGTGTACCCGATGACCGACGAGGTGATCATTCGGAGTGGTTTCCGTGGCCTGCGCTATGTCGACGGCCGATTCGACCAGGTGCTGGAGCCGGGGCGTTACGAGCTGCCGCAGCGCCGCCGGTTCGGTGGCCGGGTGGCGAAGGTCGACGTCGTCCAGGTGGACCTGCGTGAGCGTGAGCTCAACATCAAGGGCCAGGAGATCCTGACCGCGGACAAGGTCGCCGTCCGGGTCAACATCATCACTCATTTCCGGGTGACCGATCCGGTGGCCGCCGTCGAGCGGGTGTCCGACTACAGCGACCGCGTCTACAGCGACGTGCAGTTGGCCGCCCGCCGCTCGCTGGCGTCGATGACCCTGGAGGCCATCCTCACCAACCGTAACCAGCTCTCCGAGGACATCCTGCGGGACGTCGAGGGTGTGTCGGCGGGCTACGGCGTGGAGATCATCCGGGCCGACGTGAAGGACCTGGTGTTCCCGGGCAACCTGCAGGACGTGATGAACCGGGTTCTGACCGCCCAGCGTCTGGCCGAGGCACAGATGGTCGAAGCCCGTACCAAAGCTGATCGGGAATTGCTGGAGGCGACCTCGCGCGCCGACGCCGCACGGCTCGCCGCCGAGGCCGACGCCGAGGCGAAGCGGATCCGCGCCGACGCCGAGGTCGACGCCCTGCGTCGGCTCGCCGACGCCGCCGAGGCATACGCCCAGCACCCGGCCCTGCTGCGGCTGCGCGAGCTGGAGACCCTGGGCGCACTCGGCGCGAACGCGTCGGCCCGCCTGTACATCGGTTTCGACAAGCACGTGAACGAGTAGCCGAGTAGCGAAGACGAGCCACGTGAACGGGTAGCGAAGACGAGCACGTGAACGAGTAAGAGCCCTCATAACGGCGATGGCGCGACCGATCTGGCCGGTCGCGCCATCACTGTCGCCTGGACCGAACGCCTGGAGGTGGGCCGCATGGACCTGATCGAGAATCCTCCGCTGGCGGTCGTCATCGACCTCGACGACACTCTCTTCCCGCAGGGCAGCTACCTCTACGGTGCGGCCCGCGCGGTCGGCCGGGCCGGTGCCGCGGCCGGGCTCGACCCGATCCGGCTCACCCGGGCGGTCCGCCGCCAACTGGTCGCCGGATCGGATCGCGGCGGCACCCTCGACCGGGCGCTGGCTGCGTACGGGATCACCCCCGACCTGGCCGCCGATCTGATCCCGGTGCTGGTGGACGCGTTCACCGCCTACCGTCCGCGCCGGTTGCCCCGCTATCCGGGTGCGCTCGACGCGCTGCTCGCGATCAGTGCCCGCTACCCGGTGGCCTGTCTGACCGACGGCAACCCGACGATCCAGCGGGCCAAACTCGCCGCGACCGGCCTGGCCGAGTCGTTCACCACGATCGTCATCACCGACGAACTGGGCGGTCGCACGCTGCGTAAACCCCATCCCGAGGGCTTGCGCCAGGCCGCCGAGACGCTCGGTGTCCGGCCGTCCGACCTGGTGGTGATCGGTGACCGCCCGGCCCGGGACATGGCCGTGGCGGCGGCACTGGGCGCCCGTTCGATCCGGGTCCTTACCGGCGAATACTGCGACGCCCCGGACGACCCGGCCCCGACCGCCCAGGCCCCCGACCTTCCGTCGGCCGCGGCCCTGCTCGGCGTCTGACCGAGGAACGGGGCGGCGGGAAAGACGCGGCCGTCCGTCAACGGGATGCCCGTACCTCATCGGGTTGGAGGTCGAGGACGGACGCGGCGAGGGAGTGCGCCGGCCGCAGTGAGGCCGCTTCCAGGTCGCGGAAGAGGGCCTGGGCCCGCACCGCCGGCCAGTCCGCCGGCAGATGCTCGACCGGAAGCCGCGGATCGCGGCGGATGGCGCCGAGCCATTCGGCGATCAGGCTGAGCCGGGCCGCGAGCGGATCGGCGAACGGCGCCGAACCCTCCCACCGATCCAGGAACGACTGATAACGATCAGCGAGCTCGGCGAGGTCGTAGGCGTCCCCGACCATCGCCCCGACATCGGTGAGCTCAGCCGCCCGGGCGTGGAAGACCCGGGCGTGCGCCGACAGCCCGAGCCCGTCCACGATCGACTGCGCGGGCACCGCGCCCGGCGCGATCCACAGCCCGCCCTGCAACGGCCCGAACCCGGACCAGGCGAGCTGGGACCGCAGGTCGTGGCGTTGCCGCTGCCACGACTCGGGCAGCGAGAAGCAGAGCAGCGTCCACGTCCCGTCCCAGTCGTCGTTGACGGCGCCGGTCTCCCAGATGCGGGCGCGTCCGTCGTGGAGGATCGCGGCGGTCCGGTCGGTGAGGCCGAAGTACATTTTGCGACCGTGTCGCTGCCGGCGCAGCAGTCCGCGATTGACCATGCGGGCCAGCGTCGAGCGGGTGGCGTGCGAGGAGACGCCGAGCCGGCCGAGGACGTCGATGGCGCTGCCGGAGAACACGCACACGTCCCGGTCCAGGACGAAATCCCCGAGAAGCATGAGCAGCAGAGTCTGCGGGGGGACAACAGGCGTCATGCGCTAGATGTTAGGCACTTTCTTGACGGCCGTTGAAGACAGAGCCTAACTTCGATGAACCTCACCGAGGAGGTTCCTCATGCGCAGAACCGGGCCACTCCTCCTGGCCCTCACCCTCGCCCTGACCGCCTGCGGCAACGAGACAGCCGACGGCGACGACCCGATCCGGGTCGGCCAGATCGTCTCGTTGACCGGCAACTATTCACCGCTCGGCACCGAGAACCAGAAGTCCGTGGCCCTCGCGGTCGAGAAGATCAACGCCGCCGGCGGCATCGGGGGCCGGCGGATCGAACTGTCCGTCCGTGACGACAAGAGCCTGCCGGACCAGGCGGTTCTGGCGTTCAACGAGCTCAAGGACGACTCCGACGCGATCATCGGGTCGCCGTTCAGCAACTCGGCGCTCGCCACGATTCCGCTGGTCGACCGGGAGGAGATCCCGTATGTCTCCCTGACCCCGGCCGACGAGCAGGTCAAACCCGTCCACCCGTACGTCTTCGTGGTCCCCGCCCTGTCCAGCACCTACGCCGAGGCCACCCTGCAGTACTTCCAGTCGGCGAAACTGACGAAGATCGCCGTCGCCTACGACACCAAGAGCAGCTACGCCGTCGCCGGTTTCAAAGGCATGCAGGCCGAAGCCGCGCAGTACGGCGTGACGCTCGGCCCGATCGAGGAGTTCCAGACCACGGCCACCGACTTCAGCGCCGTCTTCACGCACGTCCGCTCGTCCGACGCGCAGGCACTGATGCTGTGGGGGACCGGCGCCCCGGCCGTCGCGATCACCAAGGGTTACGCCGCCTCCGGCCTGACCATCCCGCTGATGCTGACCGGCTCACAGGCCAGCAAACTCTTTCTGGAACCGGCCGGTCCGGCCGCCGAGGGCGCCCTGATCGCCAGCTCGGTCGGGGTCGTCGGCGACCACCTGCCGGCCGGTGCGCTGAAGACCGCCGTCGACGAGCTGACCAGCGCGTTCACCACCAAGTACGGCTACCCGCCACCGCAGTTCGCACAGGACGGCTACAGCGGCGTGAAACTGCTGGCCGCCGCGATCGAGAAGGCCGGCGGCACCGACCGGGCCAAGGTCCGCGACGCGCTCGAAGGCCTGACGCTGACCACCCCGAACGGCACCTACACCTACACCGCGGCCGACCACTCCGGCCTGACCACCGACTACATCTCGATCAACACGATCAAGGACGGGAAGTTCGTACCCACCGAGTTCTCCACAAGCCGGTTCAAGTGACCGTCGAACTCACCGTCGACAACGTCTCCCGCGCGTTCGGCGGCGTCTACGCCGTGCGTGACGTGAGCCTGACGGTCCCGGCCGGCGAGCTGCGAGCCGTGATCGGCCCCAACGGCGCCGGCAAATCCACCCTGTTCGCCCTGATCGGCGGCCAGTTGGCGGTCGACTCCGGCTCGGTGGCGCTCGACGGTGTCCGCGTCGAGCGCCGCCCCGCCCATCGCCGGGGGATCGGGGTCGTCTTCCAGTCGGCGCGGGTCTTCCACGGCATGACCGCGTTCGAGAACGTCATGGTCGGCGCGCACGCCATCACCCGCGCCGGCTTCCTCTCCGCCGCACTGCGCCTGCCCCGCCACCATCGCGACGAACGCCGCATCCGCGAGAAGGCGCTGACCTGCCTCGACCGGGTCGGGATCGCCGACTGGGCGGACCGGCCCGCCGAGGAACTCCCGCTCGGCCGGCAACGCTCCCTGCAACTGGCCCGCGCCCTCTGCGGCGAACCCCGCCTGCTCCTGCTCGACGAACCGGCCTCCGGCCTGCGCGCCGCCGAACGCGAACACCTCGCCACCCTGATCACCCGCCTCCGCGACGAGGGCCTCACCATCCTGCTCGTCGAACACGACGTCGCCTTCGTCATGCGCCTCGCCGACCGGATCACCGTCCTCGACCTGGGCCGCGTCATCGCCGACGGCTCACCCGCCGAGGTCCGGGCAAACCCCAAGGTCAAAACCGCTTATCTGGGGGTACGGCCGGACGAGCTCGCCGATCACGCAAAAGGCGTCGTCGAATGACCGGTGCTGTCGACATCGGCAACCTGACCGTCCGGTATGCCGGCGCCACCGCCCTCGACGACGTCAGTCTGTCCGTCGCCGAGAACGAGATGACCGCCCTGATCGGCGCCAACGGGGCCGGCAAGTCCACGTTGGTCAAAGCGCTGGCCGGTCTGATCCGCCCCGCTTCCGGGACCATCACCGTGCACGGCCGGCTCGCCCACGTACCCGAGGGCCGCGAAATGTTCCCGGACATGACGGTCGACGACAACCTGCGACTCGGCGGCCGGCGCATCCGCAACCGGAACACCGCCCCGATCTACGAACTGCTCCCCGACCTGGCCGCGATCCGCTCTCGGAAAGCGGGCAGCCTCTCCGGTGGCCAGCAGCAGATGGTCGCGATCGGCCGGGCCCTGATGGCCGACCCGGACGTGCTGGTCATCGACGAGCTGAGCCTCGGCCTGGCCCCGATGATCGTCACCACACTGGTCGACCACCTGCGGACCCTGCACGCCACCCGGGAACTGGCCGTCCTCCTGATCGAACAGAACGCCCGCCTGGCCCTCGACCTGTGCCACCACGCCTACGTCCTGGAGTCCGGCCGGATCGCCCTGCACGGCCCGGCCGCCACCCTGGCCCGCGACCCCCGGGTGACCGCCGCCTACCTGGGCGGCCACGTGACGGTGACCCCATGAGTGACCTGATCGGCTATCTGATCACCGGGCTCGGGATCGGGGCCGGCTTCGCGCTGGTCGCCAGCGGACTGGTCGCCATCCACCGGGTGACCAGGGTCGTCAACTTCGCGCAGGGCGGGTTCGCGGTCCTCGCCGCCCTGCTCACGTCGACCCTGCTCAGCGCGGGACTCCCGCACGGCGTCGCCGAGCTCGGCGGGGTGGCCCTGGGCGCGCTCGCCGGGCTGATCGTCGGAGTGGTCGCGATCGGCCGCCCCGACACCAGCCCCGGAACCTCGCTGATCGTCACCCTCGGGCTGGGCGTTCTCGCGTACGCCATCGAGGTCTTGATCTGGGGCGACCAGCCCCGGTCCTTCCCGGGCGTGCCCGGCGTCGCCGAGGTCGGCGGCGCCCGGATTCCGGCCCACTACCTGCTGATCATCGCCGTGACCGCGGTGGTGTTCGCGCTGATGACGTGGTTCTTCGGCGGCACCGACCTGGGCCGTGCGCTGACCGCGTGCGCCTCCAACCGCTACGCCGCGCAGGTCGTCGGCATCGACGTCCGCCGGATGGGGCTGCTCGCGTTCACCATCGGCGGCGCGCTCGGCGGGCTCGCCGGTGTCCTGACCACGCCGGTGCAGCAGGTCACGTTCGACAGTGACGTCACCCTGATCGTCAACGGGTTCGCGGCGGCGGTCCTCGGCGGACTCACCCGCCCGACGATCGCGCTGGCCGGTGGCCTGCTGCTGGGCGTCACCCAGACGGTCGTCGCGGGTTACGGCGGCGGCGCCTACCAGACGGAGGTCGCCCTGGTGCTGATGCTCACCGTCATGATCGTCCAGGCGGCCCGCACCGGCCCGGTCCCGGAGACGGCCCGATGAACCGCTGGGCGCTCGCCGGCGTCGCGGTGGTCACGCTGGCGCTGCCACCGCTCCTGCCGGAGCGCCATCTCGCGACGTTCGTGCTGCTCCTGCTGGCCGCGACGGTCACCGTCGGCGTCTCGCTGTTGATGGGGTACGCCGGACAGGTCTCGCTGGGACAGGCGTCCTTCTACGCGATCGGGGCGTACGCGGCGGCGCTGCCCGCGGTCCACGGCGTGCCGTCGCTGCTCGGCCTGGTGCTGGCACCGGTGGCCGCGGCCGTGGCGGCGGTACTGCTCGGCGCCCCGCTGCTGCGGCTCCGGGGTCACCACCTGGCGTTCGCGACCCTGGCCGTCCAGCTGA
This sequence comes from Actinoplanes sichuanensis, assembly GCF_033097365.1. NCBI lineage: Bacteria > Bacillati > Actinomycetota > Actinomycetes > Micromonosporales > Micromonosporaceae > Actinoplanes > Actinoplanes sichuanensis. Next base: position 7,056,570 of record NZ_AP028461.1, on the reverse strand, counting down.
TCCTGCTGTCGTTGCTGGCCCAGGCCGACTGGGCGGGCGGCGCCATCGGGCTCCAGGGCATTCCACGGCTCACCATCCTCGGGTTCGAACTCCGCGATCTCGGTTACGCGTACGCCGCATGGTCGGTCCTGGCCATCGCCCTGCTGATCGCGCGCAACGTGGTCGACTCCCGCCCCGGCCGCGCCCTCCGAGCCGCCGCGACGAGCGAAACGGCGGCCGCGGCCAGCGGCGTCGCGGTCGGCCGGCACCGCCTGGCCGTCTTCACCCTGTCGGCGGCGCTGGCCGGTCTGGCGGGTGGTGTGTACGCCTTCTACCTGGGCTATCTGTCGCCGGGTTCGTTCCCGGTCCTGCTGTCCATCGAGTTCGTGGTGATGGCCGTGGTCGGCGGGCTCGGCACCCTGGCCGGTCCGGTGGTCGGCGCCACCGTGATCATCCTGCTGGTCCAGCTCCTGAACACGCTCGGCACCCAACCCGGCATGCCGGACTACGCGCCGAGCGTCCTCTCCTACGCGGTCTACGCCCTGCTCCTGATCACCTGCGTCCTCTACCTGCCCAAAGGCCTGGTCCCGGCGCTCCGCCATCCACGAAAGGCCGGCATCACTCGCTAGACCAGAGTCACCGGAGCCGGGATGGGCCGCGATTCTGGTTCGGCCTCTGTGTGTAGCTGGGCCTCAAGTTTCGGCGAGCGGCACGTGGTGGCTGTTTTCGGGTGGCAGGGGGTGGGCTGGCGGCACGTGGTGGCTGCTTCCGGGTGGCAGGGGGTCGGCCGGCGGTACCTGGTGGCTGCTTCCGGGGAGTTTTAGGGTCTCTGGTGCGCCGCTGGCGGCGCTTCCAGGACGTTTAGGGTCTCTGGTGCGCCGCCGACACCACGTCTCCAAGACATTCAAGATCTCTGCTGTGCCGCGATACCTGGTCGTGGCCGCGCGCGAAGCGGCCGCCCCTGATTCCGGAGGCTCTCCAGACTCAGCCGGCCAGCACCTCGCGGAGAGTCGCGGTGAACGGCACCGGGTCGCCGTGCTGGCCATACTCGCCGCCCAGGAAACCCGAGTGATTACTCGGGAAGACGGTGGGGGAGAGACCCAGCCGCTCGGCGACACCCCGCCCACTGCGGTGGGCCAGCTCGTCCGCCGACTCCGCACCGACGCCGACGACGATCCGGGTCGGTGCCGCGCCCAGGGCGTCGAAGTCGGGCTCGAAAAGGCAGCAGGTCACCAGGTTCTGGCCGAGCAGCGTGTCGTTGCGGGAGCCGTCGTCCTCGGCGGGCAGACCGAACGCGGCCGGATCGGGCCCCGGCTCGTCGGCGAACCCGGGCGGGACCGGCCCCTTCAGCGACACGATCTGGATGAACTTCACCATCGCCGGCCCCAGACCGGACCGCTCGTAAAGGGCACGAATGCCCAGCACCGCGGCCTCCGCCTCGGTGCTGTCGGGCGTGAACCGGACCGCCGGCGGCTCGTGCGCGACGAGCGTCCGGACGAGAGTGGGATGCTCGGCGACCAGGGCCAGCGAGTTGACCGCGCCACCGCTGCTGGCGAACAGATCGACCGGCCCGCCGACCGCCTCGATGACCCGGCGGATGTCGTCGGCGTGCTGCCCGGGCGTCGACTCCGGAGCCGGATCGGTGCGCTCACTACGGCCGGTGCCCCGCGGGTCGTAGGTGATCACCGTCCGGTCGGTGAAAAGGCCGGCCAGTGTGACGAAGCCGCTCGCGTCCATCGGTGAGCCGATCAGCATCAGCGGCGGCTCGTCGGACGGCGTCGCGGGTGGGCGTACGTCATAGGTGATGACGGCGCCGGGGACGTCCAGGGCGTGGGTCGCGGTCATGCTGCGACCTTAACGCCGGAGCGCGGGGCCCGTCGGGCCCCGCGCGAGTTTCAGCTTTCCGCCGGGCGGGTGGCGGGCCAGGTCAAGACATCGTCCGGGATGACGGTACGCCGGAGCGCGCGCTCATCCCGGCCGGGGATGGCCCGGCCGTTCGCGACCACCAGCCGGGCCGTCTCGATCGCCCCGTGCGCCTGGAAGTGCGTGTTGTCCTGCACGCCGTCCGGATAGTTGACCGACTCGCCGGCGTCCAGCCACAGGAACTCGTCCTTGGTCGCCTCCGGCCCGAGCGCGCCCCACCGCGCGAACGACAGCGCGGTCAGGTCGATCAGCGGCGTCCGGGTCTCGGCGGCCAGCGCCCGCATCGAGTCCGGGTACTCGCCGTGCGACAGATAGGGCGTGCCGTCCGCCGTGAACCGCCGCCGCTCGACTGGCGTGACCAGGATCGGCCGGGCCCGGGCGGCGCGCGCCCCGTCCAGATACAACCGCAGATAGTCCTGGAACGTGGTCCACGGGAGGGTGCCGCGGGCCGGGTCGGTGGTCTTCTCGTCGTTGTGCCCGAACGACACGAGCAGCACGTCTCCGGGCCGGATCGCGGCGAGGATCCGGTCGAGGCGGCCCAGGTCGGCGAAACTCTTGGAACTGGCCCCGGACAGCGCCTCGTTGACCACCCGCACGTGGTGGCGCAGGAAGACGTGCAGGGCCTGTCCCCAGCCGGCTCGGGGATGGTCGGCGACCGCGTAGGTGGCGGCGGTCGAGTCCCCGGCGACGAAGACGGTGGGCCGGTGACCACCGGCGAGGGCGGGCTCGGCGACGGCGAGGGTCCCGGCGATCGTCCCGCCGATCCCGGCGCGGAGCAACGTTCTCCGTTGAATCTGCATGACGCCACATTGAATCAATCAACCTCGATGCAGGCAAGCGCTTTCCTGCTGGTGGGAAGCAATCAACCATTCATTGATCAAATCGGGACAAGATCGGATCGAAAGATGTCGGACGGACGATGTACGTTACGTTCGCCGAGAACTGTTCAGAGGGGTGGTTATCGTGACGACATCCGTGGAGCGGGCACGGCCCACGGACGCCGCGGGGGCGTCGTTCACCGCACGCGAGCGATGGGTGCTGCTGGTCGCGAGCGCCTGGCTGGTCATCGGGTTGCAGCTCGACGCGTATGCGCATGCCACCACACCCGAGCTGGAGACCTTCTGGACCCCGTGGCACGGCGTCCTCTACTCGGGCATCGCCGCATCCGGGTTCACCCTGCTCTGGATCATGCGGTCCCGGCTGCCCGGCATCCCCACCTACAGCTCCCTGCTGGCCCTGCCCAACGCCTTGCGGCTACCCCTGGCCGGCATGGCGTTCCTCCTGGTCGGCGGTGGTGTGGACACGCTGTGGCACAACATCTGGGGCATCGAGCGCGACATGGAGATCTTCGTCAGCCCGAGCCACGAGTTCATCATCCTGGGCATGGCCCTGGTCGCCATGGGCCCGACGCTGATGCTCGCGGCCGGCCCCGGCGACCGACTCGGCGTGGGCGGCGGCTTCCTGGTCGGCATCTCCACCCTGTTCGCCGTCCTGCCGGTGCACATCTACTCACTGCACGCCTCGTCGATCGGCTTCCGCCATCTCGGCAGCGGCCAGGAGCCGGTCCCGGTCTTCTCGCCGGACGCCCAGTTGATCCACGGCTACATCTTCAGCACCATCCTCCTGCTGCTGCCGTTCATCGTGATCGGCCGTCGCTGGCCCCTGCCGCTGGGCCTGCCGTCCATCCTGGTCGCGATCATCGCCGTGCTGATGCACCTGATGTTCGACTCCCGAGACGACTGGTGGCCCGCCCTGACCCTGGCCGCCGTCTCCTTCGCCATCGAAGCCGTCTGGCGCCTGGTCACCCCACTGCTCAAGATCCCGAGCAACGGCCGCTGGGTCCTGTTCGGCCTGGCCACCCCACCCGCCGCATGGGGCACGGTCCTGCTGGTCGGCAAGATCCAGGAGGGCAGCACCGGCTTCAACATCCACATGACGACCGGCCTGCTGACTCTGACCGCGCTGACCGGCGCGGCCACCGTTCTGGTAGCCCGCAGCGTCCAGCACCTCCCGAGGTGACCGGCCCACTCCCGCCCGCTCCCACCCCGGCCTCCCGCGACGCCGTTCAGGCAGGGATTTCCCTTGGTTCCGTGGTCTTTCGGGAGGCTGGTCGGGTCGCGGTTTCCGGCGGCTCGGTCTCGGCCTTGTGTGATGCCGTTCAGGAAGGGATTTCCCTTGGTTCCGTGGTCTTTCGGGAGGCTGGTCGGGTCGCGGTTTCCGACGGCTCGGTCTCGGCCTTCCGTGATGCCGTTCAGGAAGGGATTTCCCATGGTCCCGCCTCGGATGCGGTCTCTCGAGAAGCCGGTCGGGTCGCGGTTTCCGACGGCTCCGTCTCGGCCTTCCGCGATGCCGCCCCGGCCGCGGTTTCCCCAGACGCCGGCCCGAGTGTGGGTCGGGGTGGTTCCGGGTTGGCGGTGCTCGCTCGAATTGCCGGTCCCGGTGTGGTTTGGGATGGTGCCGATTCGGAAGTTCTTCTTCGTATCGCCGGTTCGGGCGGGTTTCGGGGTGGTGTCGGTTCGGCCGTGCTTGCTCGAATCGCCGGTCCAAGCGGGGAACCTTCTGGTTCGGGCGTGCTCTCGCGCGGTGCCGATTCGGCCGCGGTGTCCCATGCGGCTTCCCGCGGTGGCATTTCCGCGGAGGTCTTCTCCCACCCCGCCCCGGCGGCTCGCGGGAGTTTCTCGACCGCGACCCGCCGTCGGCTGGTGATGGTCTTCCGCCGCTCCGGCGGAGTCACACCGCATCCCCGCCCCGCGAACCGGCGGCACACCGCGGAACGAGGCGCTCGCAACACGGTGACCTCGGCGATCGGCGGATGGGCGGCACGGATGCTGTCGGTGCTGGTCACCGTCGCCGGGCTCCTCGCGGTCACCGGTGGGCCGGCGGCGGCGCACGCCGGCGGCCTAACCGCCACCGACGCCCGGGGCCGGGTGGTCTCGGTGACACCCGCGGTTCCCGGCTTGGAGATCACCGCGATCGAGGCCGGCGCCCGGCTGCGGCTGCGCAACGGCACCTCCGGCCCGGTGACGATCAAACCCGGCGGCGGTACGGCGACACCCGCCCTCATTCCACCCGGCGGCGAGCTGACCTGGATCGACGAACGAGCCACCCCCGACGGCCGAACCGTCGCCGCCGGTGAGACCGTCCAGTGGACGATCCCATTGGACGCCGCCGGCACCGAGGTGACCGTCACCGGCGCCCTGGTCGGGGAGCAGCGCCCGGCCGCCGCACTCTGGTGGCTCGCCGCCGCCCTCACCGCCACCGCGATCATCCTGGCCGCCCGCCGAACCCGCCGAGCCGATCTCCTGCTCGCCGCCGCCGGAACGATCGCGGCCATCTCGTCCATCGCGCACGTGATCGGCTCCACCCTGGCCGTCGAGTCCGCCCCGCTCGCCGGCACGTTCCTGAGCGCTGCCGGCATCAATCTCCTGGCCTGGCCCTTGATCATCGGCGGCGCGGTGACGGCCTTCCGTGGGCGTCCCGCGGGGATCCTGGCGGTCTGCGCCGGAGCGGCCCTGACCGCCGTCTTCGTCCTCCCCGACGTGACGTCGTTCCATCGCCCGGTACTCCCGTTCGAGGGCCCCGCCATACTCGAACGCATCCTGGTCTTCCTGGCCCTCGGCCTCGGCGCGGGCGTGGCGGTCGCCGGCGCCGGAGTCCTCCGAGACCTGGCCCAGAAGGCCGCGGCCCAGAGTGTCGTGTCCGGAGAGTCGGGCCAGCAGGTGGCGGCCTCGGTTGCGGCCGAAGGCGCGGTTCGGAAGGCCGTGGGCGGAGAGTCGGGCCAGCAGGTGGCGGCCTCGGTTGCGGCCGAAGGCGCGGTTCGGAAGGCCGTGGGCGGAGAGTCGGGCCAGCAGGTGGCGGCCTCGGTTGCGGCCGAAGGCGCGGTCCGGAAGGCCGCGACCGAAGACCCGGGCCAGAAGGCCACGGCTGCGGCCGAAGAACCGGCAGCGGACACGTGACCGTCCGGGAGCCGCTGGCGCATGGGGTGGGCAGCGTCGAGGGTCTGCCGCTGCCCCTCGACCTGGTGCTGCAAGCCGGCGCCGCGACCGTTGTCGTGTCGTTTCTGATCGCCGCGGTCTGGTGGCGGACGCCGCGGCTCAAGCCCTCCGAGCCGCGCCGCTTCGGAGTAGCCCGCCGGTTGCGCTATCCGGTGCTGGTCCTGGCGTTGTATATCACCGGCTTCGCGCTGGTCGGCCCACGCGACGGGAACCCGGCCGCACACGCCCTGTTCGTCTGGCTCTGGGTGGGACTGATTCTGATCAGTGTGGTCTTCGGGCCGGTGTGGCGGGCGGTCAACCCACTGCGGACGATCTTCACCCTGCTGGGCCTGCCCCGGACCGGGCTGCGTCCACTCGCGCCGGGCCGCCCGCGGTCGTCCTGGCCGGCGGCGGCGTTCCTGCTGGCGTTCGTCTGGTTCGAGTTGCTGGCGCCGCACCACGGCGATCCGGTCGCGGTCGGCCTGTGGATCCTGGCGTACGGCCTGTGCCAGGTGATCCTCGCGCTTCTGCGTGGCGAGGAGTGGTTCGCCCGCGGCGACTGCTTCGAGGTGTACTCCGAACTGGCCGGACGCCTCAGCCCGATCCGTCACCGACAGCCGCTCTCCGGCCTGGCTCCCGCCGGGAGAGGACAGCTGCTCTCCGGCGTGGCCCCCGCCGGAAGACGACAGCCGCACCTCGCCTCCGTTCCCGGACCGCATTCGGATCTCCCGGCAGCTCCGGTCCCGGAACAGCCCGCGTTCGCCGCCGCCGGGGTCGCCGGTTTCATCGCGATCTGGTGGGGCTCGACAGTCTTCGACAGCGTCTCGGCCTCACCGTTCTGGACGGGTCTCACCACCCGCACCGGTGCACCGCTGCCACTCGGCACAGCCGCCCTGATCCTGCTCTGCGCCCTGGTCTTCCTGGCTGTTCGCCGGACCGCCGCCCACCTGGAGATGTCGCTGATCCCGATCGCGGTCGGCTACACCCTCGCCCACTACCTGTCCCTGCTGATGGTCGAGGCCCCGCGGGGCGTCCTGTTGCTGTTCGGCGCCCCCGCCACCGACTGGAACCCACAACCGGCCCCAGCCGTGCTCACCACCGCCCAGATCGCCCTGATCCTGATCGGACACGCGATCGGAGTGATCGTCGCCCACGACCACTCCCTGGCCACCGCACCGCAGCGCCCCACGCTAGCCGTGCTGGCCGACGAGCTTCCGATGATCCTCGTCATGATCGCCTGCACCTGGGCCGGCCTGTTCCTGCTCTTCGTCCGCTGAGAAGCCGAGACGAAAGCCGAGACGGAAGCCGAGAAGACACGACTGACTTCTCACTGACACTTCCTATGAGAAGAAGTCTTTGCATAGATATCTTCTCACTCATGCGCCGCAACCTGACGGACATCGACTCGCTGAAGGCACTGGCCCACCCGCTGAGGCAGCAGATGTTCACCCACCTGAACCGTTTCGGACCAGCCACCTCAGCCGACCTGGCCACCCGCTTCACCGTCGACCGAGGTGCCGCCAGCTACCACCTCCGCCAACTGGAACGCTTCGGTTTCGTCGAGGAGGACACCGACCGCTCCGCAGGCCGCCGCCGCTACTGGAAGGCGATCGCCCTGGACCTGCGCCTGCCGTACGACTCGGACGACCCGACGGTCTCCGCGGCCGCCGACGCGATCGGACAGCAGTGGATGGACCAGGGCCAGCGCGACCTGCACACCTACCTGGCCGACCGGACCGCGTTCGGCGAGTTCGGCGAGGCCGCCATGCACTCGTTCAGCAGCACGTCACTGACCGCCGAGGAGCTGACCCGGTTCGCCGAGGAGTACGTCGCCTTCATCAGCCGCTGGCACCGCTACCCGGTCGAGGCCACCGACGGAGCCCGCCCGATCACGGTCCTGTTCAACGCGTTCCCCACGCCGTCATGACCCCGCTCTGGCGCAACCGCGACTTCACCCTGCTCTGGAGCGGCCAGGTGATCTCCAGCCTGGGTGCCGCGATCAGCAGCACGGCCACCCCGCTGTTGGTCCTGTCGACCACCGGTTCCCCACTGGACGCGGGCCTGGTCGGCGCGGCCGGAACCCTGCCCCACCTGATCGCGAACCTCCCGGCCGGCCCGCTGGTCGACCGCTGGAACCGCCGTCTGATCCTGCTGATCAGCGAGATCGTGGCGGGCATAGCCCTGCTGAGCGTCCCACTGGCGATCTGGTCCGGCGTGTTCACGATCGCCCAGCTGTGTGTGGTCACGTTCCTCCAGGGCCTGTGTTTCGTCTTCTTCGGACTGGCCCAAGACGCGGCCCTGCCGATGGTCGTCCCACCGGACCAGTTGGCCACCGCGATCGCCGCGGACGAGGCCCGCAGCCGCGGCGCGACCCTGGCCGGCCCTCCGATCGGCGGAGCCCTGTTCGGCCTGGACCGGGCGGCCCCGTTCCTGGTCGACGGCATCTCCTACCTGATCGCCGCCGCCGCGCTGCTGTTCCTGCGTCGTGACCTGCAGAAGCCCGCGGAGGGGCCGGCCGAACCACTGTGGCGGGCCGCGGTCACCGGCTTGCGGTACGTCTGGCACAACCCTCTGATCCGCGTCTCACTACTGCTGATCGCGGTGAGCAACTTCGTCTTCCAGGCCCTGATCCTGGTACTGGTGGACCTGGCCGGCCGGCAGGGCGGCACCGCCTCCGACATCGGCCTGATGCTCGGCCTCTACAGCGCGGGCGGCCTGCTGGGCGCGTTCGCGGCGAGCCGCCTGCACCGGATGGTGTCGTTCCGGGGCGCGCTGGTCGGCGTCAACTGGGTGTGGGCCGTACTGCTACCCCTGTTCCTACTGACCACGGCCCCATGGCAGATCGGCGTAGTGGGCGCACTGACCGCCTTCGTCGGCCCCCTATGGAACGTAGTGATCTTCACCTACGCCGGCGTAGTGGTGCCCAACGAGCTGCTGGGCCGCGTGATGAGCGCCGCCGGCACCCTCACCTGGGGCGTGATGCCGATCGCCTCGCTGACCGGCGGCCTGATGCTGACCGCGTTCGGAACAACAGGTTCGTTGTGGTCCCTCTCCGCGATCATGCTCATCGCCGCGATCGCGGCAACCCTCTCCCCTTCGGTACGCCGTACGCCCGCCGTGCCCGAACTGGTCACCGAGTCGCAGCCCTGAGCCTCTCCAAGCCCAGAGCCCACCCCACCCCGCACCCACCCGTGGCGCGACCACAAACGGCACACGTCGCGGGTGGGGAGGAGCGGTCGGTACCGGCTTCGTGCCAGGCGTGGGCCGTAGTTGATTTTGTGGCGGAGAGTGGCGGAAGAGTAGCCGCCATGACACGGAACAACCCGCGCTCCATCGCCCTCCGGACGTTCATGGCCCTCACTCCGGCCCTGCTCGTCACGGGCGTCGCCGTCGCCCTCGTCGGGGGCGGCCGGGCCACCGAGGCGTCCGCGGGTGCCATGCTCCCCGCCGCGCCCAGTCCCGCCTGCCTCACCGACGACCTGTCCGGCACCGTCACCGGGCACGGCGGCGACCGGGTGCGGGAGGCGGTGCTCAGCCTCACCAACACCGCCGATCACGCCTGCCGGATTCCGGGCTGGGCCGACGTCGCCCTGGTCACCCCGCCCGGCGAGGTGGTCCGGGTGCCGACGACCGAGATCGGTACGGCCGGCCCGGCGATCGTCCTCGAGCCGGGCGCCACCGCGTCGTCCAGTCTCCAGTGGGACACCTGCGCCGCGGGCCGTAAGGGATGCGGCACCGGCGTGGCGTTCCAGTTCATCGTCGACGCCGACTCCACCGGCACCGCCGCCGACGTGGCCGAACTCCCCGAAGCCGACGGCCCGGGCATCACCATGAAGGCCCTGCGGATCGGGCCGCTGCAGGCTCAGGCGTAGAGGGCGAGCACCTGATCGGCCACACAGGCCGGTCGCCGTTCGCCCTCGATCTCGGCCCGGGTACGCACGACGATCCGCGCCCCCGACCCGAGCGGACGTGACTCCAGCAACCGCACCACACCACGCAGCCGCGACCCGGCTCGCACCGGCGCCTGGAACCGCACCTTGTCGAAGCCGCCGTTGACGACGAATGTCACCCCGTCGACCTCCAGAACCTCGGTCAGGAACGTGACGCACAACGACAACGTGAGCGCCCCGTGCGCGATCGTGCCGCCGAACGGTCCCTCGGCCGCGGCCCGGGCCGGGTCCACATGGATCCACTGCCGGTCACCGGTGACCTCGGCGAACTGATCGATCCGCGCCTGGTCGACGGTGTGCCAGCCGCTCGTGCCGAGCTCGTCGCGCCCGAGCAGATCGTCGATCCCGGTGAACCGTGTCATGCCGGAAGCATAGAGACGCTCCCCTCACGGCCCGCAGTGGTCGGCTTTGCTCGCGATGAAGATCTCGTCGCGGGGCGGGCCGACCCAGGCGCTCCACCGGACGCACGCGCCGTTCTTCCCGCTGACCATCACGGCGAAGGTTCCGCCGTTGTCGTCGTTGACGAGATTCATATCGCTCTCGATATGCACGGCGACCGACGCCACGACGTCCTTGCCCTGCCCTTTCTCCTCCATCGTGACCGCGCAGTGCGAGCCGTCGACGTCTGAGTAGAGCAGGTGGAAGACACCCTTCAGCACGCCACGGGAGGTCTTCAGCTTCCGGGAATCGACCACCCGGTAACCACTGCCGTAGGCGTTGCAGATCTCGACCGGGGTGTGGTCGCGCGCCGTGGTCACGCTCGGGACGGACCGGGGAGACGAGGAGACGCCGGCCGTGGCCGACGGTTCCTCCCTGCCCATCGAGGCCGGGCTCTGCGCGGCGTCGGGTTTGCCGTCGTCGAGTAGCCGACCGCCCCAGGCCCCGGCGCCGGCCAGCAGAACCGCGAGTGCCGCGGCAAGCGTCACGATCCTCCAACGTCCACTCCCGGCCGCCGGTGCGGCGATCTCGGCAGACGCACCCGGATTCACCACGGCCCGGGCGGCACCGACGACAGAATCCGGCGAGGGCGAGGGCGAGGGCGAGGGCGAGGGCGAGGGCGAGGGCGAGGGCGAGGGCGAGGGCGAGGGCGAGGGCGAGGGCGAGGGCGAGGGCGAGGTGGGGGCGGGAGCCGCGATCGTTCGGGCGGCCGCGGCCAGATCCGAGGCGCCGGCGAACCGTTCGGCCGGGTCCTTGGCCATCGCCCGCGAGACCAGGGCGGCGGCTTCGGCGGGTACGTCGGACGGCAGCACCGCCGGCTGCCCGTGCACCAGTTGGGCCAGGACCGCGAGCGGAGTGTCACCGAGATACGGCGGCCGCCCGGCCAGGCACGTGAACGCGACCGCACCCAGCGAGTACACGTCGGTCGCCGCCGACACCGGCCGTCCCTCGGCCTGTTCCGGCGCCATGTAGTGGACCGTTCCGATGACCGCGCCGGTGCCGGTGAGCCCGGTCATCCCGTCCGAGCGGGCCACCCCGAAGTCGACCAGCACGACGTCGCCACCGGGCCGCAGCAGCAGATTGTTGGGTTTGACGTCCCGGTGCACGATCCCGGCGTCGTGGGCGGCCTGCAACGCGTCCGCGACCTGGGCGACGACGGCCATCGTGTCAGCCACGTCGAGCCGCCCGGCCTCCTGGATCCGCGTCGACAGGGGCGTGCCGTCGATGTACTCCATCACCAGGTAGTCGAACCGGTACGGCCCGACCGCCGCGTTCTCGCCGTAGTCGTGGATGGGCGCGATGCCGGGATGCCTCAGCGCGGCCATCATCCGTGCCTCGGCCCGGAACCGGGCGACGAACTGCCGGTCCGACATCAACGCCGGCAGCAGCACCTTGACCGCGATCTCCCGATGCAGCAGCAGGTCCTCGGCCCGCCACACCTCACCCATCCCGCCCGCGGCGATCGGCTCGGTGAGCTGGTAACGGCCGTGCAGCACGACTCCCGCGGAGAGCATCGGCCCATGCTAATCGGCGACATCCAACCGGGCCGATCCCCGAATCGGCCGGAGACGTGGCGGTACGCGATTAGATTCGGCTGCATCTATCGATTGGTGAACGGGGAGTCCGGTATGAGGTCGCGTCTGTGGTGGATCCCGGTGGGGCTGCTCACGGCCTATGCGGTCGCGTACTTCGTCCCGGGCCTCTCCGCGTACGCCCGTTACCCCGTCTACCACGTGAAATGCGGCGGGCCGCCGATCGTCGGCACCACCTTCGCGTCCGCCTACAACTACTGGCTGCCCGGCGATGGTGACTACTCGGTCAACCTCTTCTCGAACGCCTACTTCTGCACCGAGGCGGAGGCGAAGGCGGCGGGCTTCCACCGAGCGCCCTGAACCGGTCAGACGATGGCCGGGCCGAAGGTGTCCGACATGGCGGCCACACCCAGGCAGAGCAGCGGGCCGGGGAAGGCTTCGTCGACGTCGGTCAGGTCGTGCCACTGCTGGATCACCGGGTCGGTGGAGTGCCGGTGCAGCGAACGGTGTCCCGGATCGGGGACCTGGTGGCCGGCGGCCCGCAGCATCCCGGCCACCGTGTCGAGTAGCCGGCGGACCGCGGCCGCGATGTTGCCGGGTGCGGCGTTCGGGCCGGGCAGGGCGTGGTCGGTGACCCAGGCGGCCAGTTCCGGGCCGGAGACGACGTGGCCGCGGGCCCGGGTGCCGAAGGTGCGGCCGTAGACGACCAGCGAGGTCGTCTGCACCAGGACCTGGTGTACCGGTACCCGTCTGGGCAGGGTGATCACCGGATGTGTCGGCGCGAGCAGGATGGCGGCGCGCCGGGTGGCGGCCAGCCAGGAACCGGTGTCACCCGCCGCGACCTGGTTCGCGTACTCCCAGATTGTCGGCACCGGACGATCTTGGCGATTCGCGGGCCGGACGGCATCGGTCGTCGGGTCGGGCCCGGTGTCCTCCGAACGTGCGGTTTCCGGTCACGATTAGTACATCTGATCTAATCATGGGGTAAGGTGCGCGCATGAGCATCGACAGCGGTGCAGATTCCCGTCCGCCTCTGACCGCCCGCCAGCTGCGCATCCTCGCGGTGATCGAGGATTGGGTGCGTGAGCGTGGCTATCCACCGACGGTTCGGGAGATCGGCGCGGCCGTCGGTCTGGTCTCGCCGTCGTCCGTTTCCTACCAGCTCGGCGTCCTGGAGAAACACGGCCTGATCCGGCGACAGCCCAACAACTCCCGGGCCGTCGAGCTGTGCCGACCGGTGCCGGCCGAGGCCGATCCACGGGTGGTGCGGATTCCGCTGCTCGGCGCCATCGCCGCCGGTGCGCCGATCCTGGCCGAGGAGCACGTCGAGGATCATCTGACGGTGTCGGCCGCGATGGTCGGCGGGGGCACGCTGTTCGCCCTCAACGTCAAGGGCGACTCGATGATCGACGCCGCGATCTGCGACGGCGACGTGGTGGTGATCCGCCGGCAGCCGGTCGCCGAGAACGGTGAGATCGTCGCCGCGATGATCGGCGACGAGGCGACCGTCAAGGTCTTCCGCCGGCGCGACGGCCACACCGAGCTGCTCCCGCGAAACCCGGCCTACCAGCCGATCCCAGCCGACGACGCGGTGATCCTCGGCAAGGTGGTGAGCGTCTTCCGCCGCCTCTGAAACGACCCGGGAGGCCGAGACTGCAGCCCCGGAGGCCGAGACGGCGACCGGGAAGCGAGACGACGGCCGGGGACGGCGAAGCGGCGGCCCGGGAGTCGAGACGGCGACCCGGGACGGCGAAACGCGGTACCACCGGATCAGCCCGGCGGTCGCGTTTCGGTCCGGTGCCCGGACCGCGTCGCGGCGTAGGGAACGGTGCTCTTCGTGGCCGTACCGAATGGGGGTCAAGTGCGGTGGATCTCGACGCCGGAGGCGTCCACGGTGACCGGCGGGATCGCGGTGACCTTGCGGATCTCCTCGAGGCAGGTCTCGAAAACCGGCCGGAAGGCCGCCGGATCCCCGCCGACCGAGACGGCGGGTGAGGCGCCGGCCGAGACGGCGACTGAGGCGGCGGGTGAGGCGCCGACCGAAACGGCGGATGACCTGGCGGCCGAGGCGGCGGATGAGGTGGTGCGTGCGGCGGCCGACCCGGTCGAGGCGAAGAACCTGGCGTGTACGGACTCCCAGGTGAAATGTCGGGCTTCGTCGAGGTAGGTGCCGATGTAGGTGAGCCAGGCATAGACATCGAGCGCCGTGCACGAATGCCGCCCGAGGACCCGGACCACGTCCCCGTCGAGCGGGATCCAGCGCAGCGCCGACTTGGCGAACTCGGCGTCCAGGGTGACCACCGGCGGCCGGTCCGAGGTGGAGTCGAGCAGGCCGTGGCCGGGTCGACCGCGGCCGGCGACGAGGGCTCCGGTGCTGCCCGGCTGTTCGGCGACCCAGCCGTGCCGGAGGATGCGCTGAAACTGGCCTTCGAGTTCGGTGAACCAGCCGCCGCGCACCGACTGTTCGGAGAGGGAGCCGAGCGCGGCCAGGAATGCGTAGACCCGGTGCGGGTGCAGGGTGATCGTGCGGGTGCGGCAGCGGAACGCCTCGGTGCACAGGAACATCACCAGGTGGCGACCGAGCAGGCCGTACGGGATGCCCGCGTACCGGCTGAACTCGCCGTCGCCGGGGCCGGAGCGCCAGCTGCCGAGCCCGGCCCGGTAGTGGAGTTCGACGTCGCCGGGATCGTTGACCGGCAGGACCAGATCGGCGTGGGCCGGCGGGTAGAGGATCGTCTCGCCACCGGATGAGCCGCCCGGTGGGCGGTAGGCGCTCGGGCCGTCCGCCGGGTCGACGGTGATGTGCACGGCGACGTCGCCGTGCCGGAACGAGAAACTCACGTCGACAGCAACGACTGATCATGAAGAATGTGTCAGGCCGCCAGCATGCTGTGGTCGTAGCGCATCCAGGTGCCCTTGCCGTCGTGCTTGGCCGCGTACATCGCGGTGTCCGCGGCGTGCAGCAGGGTCCGCAGGTCGTCGCCCTCCTCCGAGCTGGCCACGCCGATGCTGGCGTTGGCGCAGACCGGAGCGCCGTCGATCATGATCGGTTCGGTCATCGCCTGCAGGATCCGCTGGGCGGTGCGTTCGGCGTCGCGGGCGTCGCAGTCGCGCAGCAGTACGGCGAACTCGTCGCCGCCGAGCCGGGCCGGCAGGTCCTCGGCGCGGACCGAGGCGCGCATCTTCTCGGCGACTCCGGCCAGCAGGGCGTCGCCGGCCGCGTGGCCGAGCGTGTCGTTCACACCCTTGAATCCGTCCAGGTCGATGAGCAGCACCGACACGCTGCCCGGTTCGGCGTCGGCGAGGGTGGCGTCGACCTCCTCGCGGAAGTGGGTGCGGTTGGCGAGCCCGGTCAGGTCGTCGAAGAGTGCCTGCCGCCGCAGCCTGGTCTCGTGTTCCCGCAGCTCGTGCAGCGTGCTGTCGAGTTGGCCGATGAGGGTCTTGTTGTCGTGGAAGGCGAGCAGTTGGCGGGCCACCACGAGGCTGACGATGACGCCGAGGCCGCCGACGGTGCCCCACAGGCGGGCGTCCTTGTTCTCGTTCTGCGACAGCATGATGATCATGACGGAGAAGACGATCAGGATCGAGCCGTACGGCAGCAGGCTGTACGGTTTGCGCCGCCGCGAGCCGAACGCGTACTGGTCGAACTGCGCGATGATCTCCTGGACCCGGGGGCCGACGGCGATGAACAGCGACGGCAGGAACCGGATGGCGTACGCGTAGGCCGGCATTGATCCTTCCGCCTCGGGGGCGACGAACAGGCCGGCCGCGTTGACGACGGCCGCGAGGATCAGCGGGACGGCCGCGTTGCGGTGCATCGGCGCGTTGCCGCTGAGGATCATCTTGACCGCGGCGAACGCCGAGGTGAGCACGAGGGCGGCGCCGAACAGCGCACCGATCAGGTTGGTCTCGCGGTCCTCGTTGTTGATGGCGAAGCACCAGGCCACGACGGCGCCGCCGACCAGCACGGTGGCCGAGTCGAGCCAGAACGCGAGCCGTTCCTTGCCGCTGCGCCCGGAATGCGGGTGGATCAACATCCCGATCACGATGAGGGTGATCCCGATCCCGAAGCAGGTCGACTGGAACGTGCCGCCGGCCGTCGACCACTGGCCCTGCTCCCAGTAGGAGGTCAGGGTCTGTACGGTGTCGCCGGTCGTGAACAGGATGCCGGCGATGGTCATGAGCCGCCAGAATCGGCGGATGGCGCCGGTGGCGATCCGGAAGACCCGCCACGAGGAGTACGCGAGCAGCACGTCCAGTGGCACCTGGAAAGTCCAGAAGACATCGACCTGAGTGTCCGAATGCCCGCTGAGGATGAACAACAGCGCGGTCCCGAGAAGGGTCCACGCTGTCGCCACGGCGAGCACCGGGTCGTGCCGTATCGATCCGCTCCCGATCACTTTGAGACTATCGGCTGTTTCGGCCGATGTCTGAGGAAACCGGTGAGCCGGGCGTGATCTTCGTCCTCGACTACGCTACGTGGTCTTGACAGTTTTGCCTCGACACCGTCAAAGTGCCAGCCTGACCTGCTGTTTTTGCTATCAGGGTAAAGGCTGGCGCAGATGGAATTGCATCCGGACGATCACGCAGAGTTGCTTAAGGGTGGCTCGGTGCTGGAGGAGTGGCGGCGTAGCGACCACGCCTTCGAGGTGGCCGAGGAGTTGATGCGGATGCACGGCGGCACGGTCCCGATGAGCGACCTGCTCTGGTTGGGTGCCGAGTCGTTCCTGCCCCGGCCCTGGAAGGCCGGCCGCGCCCCGGAGCCGGTCGAGGCCGCCGTCGAGGTCTACAACCGCTGGCGACGCCTGGAGCAGTTGCGTCTGAAGCGGCGTCAGCGGGCCGGCGAGGACGCCGCGTAACCGAGCGCCGCCGCGGCCGTCGTCTCGGCGGTCCAGCAGGCGCCCGGCAGGTCGCCGACCGGAACCGCCGGCGCCAGCGCGTGCCCCTGGGCGTAGTCGCAGGTCATTCTGGCCAGATGGGCCAGGATCGCCAGGTCCTCGACGCCTTCGGCGACCACTTCGAGGCCGAGGTTGTGCCCCAGGTCGATCGAGCTGCGGACCATCACCTCGTCCGGGGTGCCGGGGGTCAGGTTGCTAAGGAAGATCCGGTCGATCTTCAGCTCGTCAGCGGGTACGTCCCGCAACTGCACGAGCGAGCTGAAGCCGGTGCCGAAGTCGTCGACCGACACGGTCACGCCGCTCGCGCTGATCCGGCGCAGCGTCTCCAGCGCGGCCCCGGAGTCGGCCATGATGCCGGTCTCGGTCAGCTCCAGCCGCAGCATCTCCGGCGGCAGCCCGGCCGCCTGGATCGTGGCGAGCACGTTCTCGGCGAACCGCTCGTCGCCCAGCGCCGCCGTCGACACGTTGAACGACACCCGCCCTCGCCAGCCACCGGCCAGCCAGCCCGCGGCCTGCCGCGCGACCAACGCCAGCAGGTGGTAGGTGAGCCCGGCGGCCAGGCCTCCACGGTCGGCGACCGGCAGCAGGGTTTCCGGCATGACCAGGCCGCGGACCGGATGGTGCCAGCGGACCAGCGCCTCCACCCCGGTGACCCGGGCGTCGCGCAGGCGGACCTGCGGCTGGTAGTACATCTGGAGCCGGCCCTGCGGGTCGCCGGTCTCCACCAACACCCGCAGGTCGGCGAAGAGTTGCATCCGGTCGTCGTGCTGGTCGACGTCGGCACCCGGGTCGTAGACGACGACCCCGCCGCCGTGCCGTTTCGCCCGGTACATGGCGGCGTCGGCGTGCCGGAACAACTCGTCGGCGTCACCGGATCCGGCGGCCGGGCTCAGCGCGATTCCCAGGCTGCCGCTGATCGCGGCCGGTCCGTCGTCGAGCACGAAGTCCCGGTTGAGCTCGGCGACCAGCCGGTCGGCCAGGGTGGTCGCCTCGGCCAGGCCGGTCACGCCGGGCAGCAGCACCGCGAACTCGTCACCGCCGAGCCGGGCCACCACGGCGGGGGATTGGATGTGTGCGGCCAGCCGCCGCCCGGACTCGATCAGCACCTGATCGCCGGCGTGGTGGCCGATCGTGTCGTTGACCGCCTTGAACCCGTCCAGGTCGATGATCATGAGGGCGGACTGACCGTCCCGGGCCAGCGCCTTCTGCAGGTCGCGCTGGAACAGCGCCCGGTTCGGCAGGCCGGTCAGTGAATCGTGCAGTGCCTGATGGCGGCTGTCGGCGGCCTGGGCGACGAGCCGCCGCTGGTAGCCGAGCACCATCCGCATGATCATCGCGACCAGCGTGAGGCCGACACCGAAGCCCATCGCGGTGCCGACCAGCAGCCGGCCCTGCCGCTTGCCGAGCGCGATCACCTGCTGCTGGGCGTAGTCGTGGTAGGCCCGGGACACGTCGTCCACGTCGTTCTGGAGTGTGTAGAAGGCCGGAGTCACCTGGAGCCGGTCGAACGCCATGAAGTCCGGGTCGCTGTCGGCCACCTTCGCGATCAGGTCCTCGGCCAGTTCCCGGTACGCGATCTGCCCGGCCAGCAGGCGCTTCGCGTCGTCCCGGGTCTGCTCGTCGGAGGACTGGGCGATCTCGGCGAGGTTCCGTTCGGCCTCGGCCGCGACCTGGTCGAACCGTGCGCGTACCGCCACCGACGGCTCGACCTGGTAGTGGCGCAGGTTCACCTCCTGCATCGCGACGGCGATCCGGGCCTCGGTGAACTTCATGTCCACGATCAGGGCGTCGCTCTGCTGCTCGGTCGCGCGCGTGGTGCTGAACATGGCCTGGAGCACGAAACCGGCGAGGGCCAGCAGCACGACGGCCAGCGCCACCGTCATCAGCAGGCTGCGGCCTCGCCCACGTATGCGCCCCAACACACCCTGTCTGTCGGCAGCCGGATCACGTGTTCAAGGAAACCCGTTCAGGTTTGGCGCGCCCACGTCGATCGGACCGTAGAGACCACCGATCGGAGCCGCTCGTGTCACGCCCCGCAAGTGCCGCCGTCCTGACCGCTCTCCTGCTGCTGGCCGGCCTGTCCGGCTGCGGCGGAGAGGACGCCACACCGCAGACCGGCGGAGGTTCCTCGGCCGCAGCCGGCGAACCCATCCGGCTCGGCAGCCTCGCGCCCATCAGCGGCCGCAACAGTTCCTCCGGCGAGGCGATGGTCAACGCCGCGAAACTGGCGGTGGCCGAGGTCAACGCGGCCGGCGGGGTGCTCGGCCGGCAGGTCGAACTGGTGGCCGAGGACGACGCCTGTGACCCCGGAACCGCCGTCACCGCCGCCCAGACCGTGGTCAAGAAGGATGTGGCGGCCTTTGTCGGTGGCTACTGCAGCAGTGCCATGGTGCCCACCCTGAAGATCTTCCACGACGCCGGCGTCCCGATGATCATCGCGCTGGCCAACTCCACCGACCTGCTGGATCCCGGCTACAACAGCCTGTTCCTGATCTGCGGCACGGTCACCGCCGAGGCCGAGTTCGCGGTCGACTGGATGGAGAAGCTCGACGGCACGAGACTGTCGGTGGTCCACGACGGCACCAGCTTCCCGATCACCCTGGCCGACTCCACCGCCGCGTACGCCCGCAAGACCGGCAAGCTGAAGGTGGCCGGCGAGCTCAAGCTGAGTCAGGGTGCCGCCGACTACCGGCGCACCGCCCTGTCGATCATCGGCAGCAAGGCCGACATCGTCTACTACACCGGCTACTACGGCGAGGCCAACCAGCTGATCAAGGACCTGCGCGGCGCGGGCTTCACCGGCAAGATCGTTGTCGGTGACGGCGCCACCGACGGGCCGCTGCTGGAGAACCTGACCGCGGCCGAGAGCCGCGACGTGTACGGCACCGCGATGCTCGTGCCCGAGTTCATGCCCGAGCTGAAGGGCTGGTCGGAACGGTACAAGGCGGCCTACGGCATCGACCCCGGCCCGTCGACCGCCGAGTCCTACGACGCCGTGATGGTGGCGGTGGAGGCGATCAAACGGGCCGGGAACGTCGACCGCGAGGCGATCCGCACCGCGCTCGGCGACACCGACTACTCCGGGCTGTCCGGCCCGATGACCTTCAACGACGACGGCACCCGCAAGACCCCGAAGTTCCTGCTGCTCAAGGCCGACGGCAAGGAACTCAAGCTGGTGTCGTAGACAGCGGGTACGGCAGCGTCCCGGGCACGATCGTGGCCGGGACGCCGCGCAGCGCCGACGCTGTCCCGAGCGGGTGACGCCGGTAGAGCCGCCCGCCGAACCGGAACCAGCCCACCGAGCCGTCCGGGTCGCGCACGAAATCACCCCGGCTGTACGTGTCCGACCCGTCCGGCGCCCATGCCAGCACCCGGTCGCGCCGGTAGAACGGCAGCACCAGCGCCTCCTGCCCGCCGAGCCGCACGCTCAGTCGCCCACCGACACCGACCAGGTCCAGCTCGACCGACACCGGCACGCCGTCCACGCCGACCTGTTGAACGACGTAACGCCCCTGGTAGGGCGCCAGCTCGGCCGGAGACAGCAGACGTGGCCGGGCCGGCAGATTGTGCAGACCGGCGAACCGGCTCAGCGCCCAGTCGTCGGCGAACAGCTCGGACACCAGCAGCGGGCCGCCCTCCGAGTTGGTCAGCACGGTCAGCGCGAAATCCCGCTCCGGCACGAACAGGAACCCGGAGTGCTGCCCGCCCAGGTCACCACCGTGCTGAATGACCCGCGGCCCCTCCGCGGTGGGCCGCAGCATCCAGGTCACCCCGGCCCCGTCGACCTCCACGAACAACATCCCGGCCGGCCCCGGACGCCACCGCATCGCCCGCAACGACCGCCGCGTCAGCAGCGGCGAGCCGTCACCGAGGTGATAGCGGGCCCACCGCAGCTGGTCCCGCGCGCTGGAGAACAACCCACCGAAGGAATGCAGGCTCCGCGGAATGGCCAGCGCCTCCGGCACGGCCACGACATTCCCTTCAAGATCAAATCCATGGGGTACGGCCACCCGCGCCCCCGGCACACCCTGAGGCGTGAACGCGCTCTGCCGCAGGCTCAACGGGTCGAGCACCAGTGACCGCAGGGCGTCCTCGTAGACCCGCCCGGTCGCCACCTCCAGGACCCGCCCGGCCACCCCGATCGCCGCGTTGTTGTAGGCGAACACCCGCCCCGGCTCGGTGAGCTGCGGCAACGTGGCCATCGACGCCACATACCGCTCCAGGGCGTCGTCACCGTCACCGGTGTCCACGAACGAGTCACCGAGCCAGCCCGCACTGTGGTTCAGCGCCTGCCGCAGGGTGACCCGCCGGGACGCCGCCTCGTCGGCGGTGCGGAACCCGGGCAGGTAGCCGCGCACCGTCCGGTCCAGATCCAGCCGGCCCCGCTCGACCAGGCGCATGATCGCCGTACCGGTGAAGGTCTTGGTGGTCGACGCGATCCGGAAGAGGGTGTCGCCGTCGACCGGCTCCGGCGCGGACACGTTCGTGACGCCGAACCCGCCCACATAGTCGCGGCCCCGATGGCGCAGACCGTAGGCCACGCCCGGAATCCCGTAGGCGGCCATCCCGGCCCGGATCTTCTCCTCCAGCTCCCGCACCACCCGTGGAACTCCGGTGGCGGATCCGGCGGTGGCCGGGGATCCGACGGCCGTGACGGCCGCCCCTCCCGCCGCACCGAGCAACAGGGCCCTTCGCGTCACCGGCTCGCTCATCGCCCCACTCTATCCACGGCTGTCACTAGTCCGAAGATTTCGTTGACGTTGCCCGATGCCTGCCCTACCGTGCAGAGGAAAGCGCTTTCCCCCAGCGCAATCCCCATAGTGAAGTAGGAGAGTGGTATGCGACGGCGTACCTTCCTCGGCATGTCCTCAGGCCTCGGCATCGTCGCCACCGGCCTGGTGCAGGCCCCGGCCACCGCCGGTGTACGGCGGCCCGATCTGATCGTGGCGAGCGACGGCAGCGGTGACCACACCGGCATCCAGGCGGCCATCGACGCCGCCCCGGCCGGTGCGACCGAGCCCTACGTCATCGGGGTGCGCCCCGGCACGTACCTCGGGCAGGTGATCGTCCCGTCCGCCAAGACCCAGATCGAGCTGCGTGGCCTGGGCCGCCGCCCGGAGGACGTGGTGATCGCCGACGACCGGGCCAACGGCACCCCCAAGCCGACCGGCGGCACCTGGGGTACCTCGGGCAGCGCGTCGGTGACCGTGGACGGTGCCGGGTTCCGGGCCGGCAACCTGACGTTCGCCAACCTGTTCGACGAGGCGGCCCACCCGGAGATCACCAACCGGCAGGCGGTCGCCGTCCTGACCCGGGCCGACCGACTGGTCTTCGAGCGGGTGCGGTTCCTCGCCAACCAGGACACCCTCTACGTCAACAGCAGCGCCGCCGGTGTGATCGCCCGGGTCTACCTGCGCGACTGCTATGTGGAGGGCGACGTCGACTTCATCTTCGGCCGGGCCACCGCGGTGTTCGACCGCTGCCGCGTCCACTCGCT
Source organism: Actinoplanes sichuanensis (assembly GCF_033097365.1). NCBI lineage: Bacteria > Bacillati > Actinomycetota > Actinomycetes > Micromonosporales > Micromonosporaceae > Actinoplanes > Actinoplanes sichuanensis. Next base: position 7,034,379 of record NZ_AP028461.1, on the reverse strand, counting down.
GAACCGGGGGACCACCCCGAACGGGTACGTCACCGCCCCGAGCACCGACCTCACCAACCCGCACGGGCTGCTCTTCGACCACTGCCGGTTCACCTCCGACGCCCCGGCCGGGACCGTCCTGCTGGGCCGCCCGTGGCACCCGAGCAACGACCCGAACGCGATCGGCCAGACGGTCATCCGCCGATCGTGGATCGGCACCCACATCCCCGATCTCGCCTGGAGCGACTTCGGCACGTGGCCGTGGCGGGAGGCCCGCTTCGCCGAGTACCGCAACTACGGCCCGGGCGCGCTGATCTCGGAGAACCGTCCACAACTGACCGACGAGCAGGCCGCATTCAACACGATCGAGGCGTTCCTGCGCGGCCCGGACGGGTGGCGGCCGGACCGCTGTTAGATAACGGACGATGACGCCCGTGCGGGTGACCACGGGAGGACCGGGCCGGGAGCGCCACATATTCTCGGCCCGTGCCGGTCTCTCGTAAACGCAAGAAGTCCGCCAAGTCCACCGCCGCCGTCCGGGCCGAGCGCCGCCGCGCGCACACCCGGCAGGTGCGGCTGGCACAGTCGCTGGCCGAGATCGTCGCCGGTCAGGAGCAGGGCCAGGCGATGCGGCTCGAACTGGCCCACCCGCACGCCGTCGCGCTGGCCGCCGAGCTGATGACCACGCCGAAGACCGGCACCGCCCTGGAGGACGAGCTCTGCGCCCGGCTCGGCCCGCTCCTCGCCGGACTAGCCGAACTGCCCCTCGACGCGTATGTGGGACCCGACCACCTGACCGACGCGCTGGCCGGGGTGCTGCTCGACGCCGGCGACGACGAAGCGGCCCGGCGGGTGCTCGCCGCCCTGGCCGCCATCCTGCCGTCCACCGCGCTGGACCGGACCGGCCTGGACGCTCCGGACCCGCAGGTCGCCGGTGAGGTTCGCTGGACCCGGGACCGCTGGGGCAGCCGGTTCGCCGTGCTCGCCCCGTTCGCCACCCCGGAGGGGCCGGTCCGCTGGTACCTGTGGGACATCGACGCGTGCGCCTTCGTCCCGGTGGCGGTGCACGCCGGTTTCTACGCCTCGCCCGAGGAGGCCCTGGCCGCATGGCAGGTCGGGGTGGGCGCGTTCGCGGCCGGCGGCACGTCGTGGCGCCGGATCGACGACTTCGGGCTGCTCCTCGATCTGCTGCCGAAACCGGACGAGGTCTCCGCGCTGGGCGGGGAGTCGGCCGAGCAGTTCACCGAGTACCACCGCTGCCGCCGCCTGGCCGAGGCGGTCCTGGATCTGCCGCCGGTACTCACCATGAACGTCCCGGAGACGGCGCTGGACCTGGGCCCCGAGCGGTTCGTCACGTGGTGGCGCACACGGGCCGAGGGTCCCGAACCGGCCAACCTGAAGGCGCTGACCGAGGAGATGTTCGACTCGTGGCCGATCCTCGCCCGCGCCCTGTTCGACACCTGCTCCCCGCACCGGGTCGAGTCGGTGTCGCACCAGATCCGCGAGGAGTACCGGGAGGACGCCGACGAACTGCTGGCCCTGCTCCCGGCCTGGGTGACCTGGCTGTCCGAGCGCACCGGCCTCCCGGCTGAGCTGCGCGAACGGGCCCTGGCCCGGACCGGTGGGGCCACGACCACCGAGAACGACCTGATGCGCCGGGTCGTCGAGTAGGCGAACCGCCTACCGGGCCTCGCCCATCACCGGGCCGAACAGTCTCCGGGCCTGCTCGGCTCGTAGTGCCACGAACACCCCGGTCGCCTCGACCAGCACGTCGCCGGGCTCGTCGGCGGTGGCGATCGTGCCGGTCGCGGTGATCCGCCGCCCGTCGATCCCGGCCACCCGGGACGTCAGCCGCAACGGCGTGTACAGCGGCACCGGTCGGCGGTAGCCGGTGTCCAGGCGGACGGTCATCCCCGGATGACCGGCGACCCCGCACGCGTAGCCGAGCATCTGGTCGAGCAGCATGGCGCTGACCCCGCCGTGCGCGAAACTGGGCGGTCCCTCGAAGGCCCGGCCCAGCGTGCAGACACCGACCGCCGTGTCACCGTCCCGGCGGATCTCCAGCGGCGGTGCGAAGGCGCTGCCGCCCCCGGTCACCGGGTTGTAGAGACGCACCCCGCCCAGCAGGTCGTCGGCGGCCGCGGTCTCGAAACGGCTCCGCACCCGCTCGCCGAGCGGTGCCGCCGCCTGCCGGATCAACTCGGCCGCCCGGAGCAGTTCCGCGGTGGGCGCCTCGGTGGCCGTCGCCTGTTCGATCAGCAGCCGCAGCGCGTCGCCGAGCCCGGTGATGGCCTCCCGGCGGCGCTGCAATCCATGGCCGTTCTCGATCTCGCTCACAGCAACAGGCTGCTATACGCGGCGCCATCGGACCTAGTGAATCTCATCACACTGCTATAACCTGTTCTAGTTATTGCGGAGGGGTAAACGACCCAGCGGATGGGGATGCCATGCCGGTCACCGTGGAATACGACGTGGTCGTGGTGGGTGCCGGCGCCGCCGGCATGACGGCCGCGCTGACGACAGCCCGTTCCGGGTTGAACACGGTTCTCATCGAAAAAGCGTCTGTCTACGGTGGATCGTCGGCCCGGTCCGGCTCCGGGATCTGGGTGCCGAACAACGACGTCCTGCTCGCCGCCGGAGTGCCCGACACGTTCGCCAAGGCCGACACCTACCTGGCCGCCGTGGTCGGTCCCGAGGTGCCCGCCGCCCGTCGACAGGCCTTCCTCACGTACGGCCCACGCGCCATCGCCTACCTGCAGAAGTGGACCCCGCTGCGATTCGCGTGGATGGAGGGCTACCCCGACTACTATCCCGAGCTGCCCGGCGGCATGCCGAACGGCCGCTCGATCGAGCCGCGAGCCCTCGACGCCAACGTCCTCGGCGACGAGCTGGCCCACCTCAACGGCCCCTACCAGGCCAGCCCGGCCGGAACGGTGGTCTACACGGTCGACTACAAGTGGCTGTCGCTGATCGCCCGGCACCCGCGCGGGCTCGCCGTCGCGTCCGAGATCGTCTGGCGCTACCTGCAGGCCGCCGCCCAGGGCCAGAAACCCGTCACCATGGGCCAGGCGCTCGCCGGTGGGCTGCGGGCCGGTCTGATCGCGGCCGGTGTGCCGGTCTGGCTGGACACCCCGCTGCTCGACCTGCACGTCGAGAGCGGCCGGGTCGCCGGGGTGCTGGCCACCCACGACGGTGCCGAGACGCTGATCCGGGCCCGGCGCGGGGTGGTCGTCGCGAGCGGCGGGTTCGAGCACAACGAGCGGATGCGCAAGCAGTTCCAGGCCGCACCGATCGGCACCGACTGGACCATCGGCGCCGACTCCAACACCGGCGACGGCATCGAGGCGGGTGAACGGGTCGGGGCCGCGCTCGGGCTGATGGACGACGCGTGGTGGGGGCCGATGATCCCGCTGCCCGGCGAGCCGTGGTTCTGCCTGTCCGAGCGCACCCTGCCCGGCACGGTCTTCGTCAACCAGGCCGGCAAACGGTTCGTCAACGAGGCCGCGCCCTACAGCGACGTCGTGCACACCATGTACCAGAAGGGGCACATCCCCTGCTGGATGATCACCGACCAGGACTACCGGAACCGGTACCTGTTCAAGGACCTGGCCCCGATGCTGCCCTACCCCGACGACTGGTACACCTCAGGCGCCCTGGTCAAGGATTGGACGCTCGCCGGACTGGCCGCGAAGATCGGCGTACCGGCGGCGGCGCTCAGCGCGACGATCAGCCGGTTCAACGGACAGGCCCGGGCCGGTCGTGACCCCGACTTCCACCGTGGCGACAGCGTGTACGACGCCTACTTCGCCGACCCGACGAACCTACCCAGCCCGTGCCTCGCGCCGCTGTGGCTACCGCCCTACTACGCCTTCAAGATCGTGCCCGGCGACCTCGGCACCAAGGGCGGCCTGGTCACCGACGCCCGCGCCCGGGTGGTGCGCCCGGACGGCACGGTCATCCCCGGCCTGTACGCGGCCGGCAACGCCAGCGCCGCCGTGATGGGCCACAGCTACGCGGGCGCCGGATCGACCCTCGGCCCGGCGATGACCTTCGGCCACGTGGCCGGCCTCGACCTCGCGGCCGGCGCCTGACCGACCCACCCTGAGTAGCCCGCCTTCAACGATCCGCCTTCAACGATCCGCCCTCGACGATCCGCCCTCGACGATCCGCCCTCGACGATCCGCCCTCGACGATCCGCCTTCAACGATCCGCCCTCAACGATCCGCCTTCGACATCCGCGCTCAACAGTCCGCGCTCCACAGGAGGAGTCAAAATGCCCAAGGTGAGCGTCTCGGCGAACTCAGCGGCCGAGCCCGACAAGGTGTGGCAGGTCATCACCGACCTGCCCCGGACCCCCGAGTGGAACAGCATGCACCAGGGCTTCACCGGTGACCTGCCGGCCGCGGTGACGGAGGGCGCCACGTACAAACAGAAGGTGAAGCTGATGGGCATGCCCGCCGAGATGGCCTGGAAGGTCGTCACCGCGGACGCCCCGAACCATTTCGAGACCGCCGGCGACGGCCCGATGGGCGTCAAGGCCAAGAACCGCTTCCTGATCGAACCCGACGGCGCCGGCTCGAAGATCACCTACGAGATGGAGTTCGTCGGTCCGGCCCTCAACGGCCCGATGGCCGCCATGCTGGAGAAACAGGCCGGCCCGGCCGCGAAGCAGGCCCTGGAGAAGCTGACCGCCCTGATCGCCTGACCCCGGCGGCCTCCACCCCATTCGCTCCGCCTCCCACCCGCGGCGATCAGGATCACCGCGGGTGAGGGGCGGGTGGAACACAGCCGAGCGAGCCTGAGCCGCCGGGTGGGCCTGAGCCGCCGGGTGGGCCTGAGCCGCCGGGTGGGCCTGAGCCGCCGGGTGGGCCTGATCAGTGCAGGAGCAGGCGGGTGGCCAACTCCAGGTGGTTGACCACGTCGTTGGCCGAGGCTCGGCGGGTCACCCAGGCGACCAGGTTGGACAGCCAGACGTCGCCGATCACCCGGGCCTTCGCGCGGTCGTCGGCCGAGGGCTCGACGTCGTCACCCTCGTGCATCGCGCGGGTGAACATCTCCTCCATCAGCCGCGCCACCGCGTTGACCTCGGCCGACGCCGACGGGTCGGCGAACATGAAGGCCCGCGTCATGGCTTCGGCGAGCAGCGGTTCCCGCTGCATGGCCCGGGTCATCCGACCCAAAACGAAGATCATCCGATCGTACGGAGTATCGCCCGGAATGGGTTTGCGCCCGAGCTTCTCCTGGATCGTCTCGAACTCGGCGGCGAGTGCCGACACGAGCAGGTGGATCTTCGAAGGGAAGTAGCGGTAGAGCGTGCCCAGGGCGACCCCGGCCCGCTCCGCGACGGTGCGCATCTGCACCGCGTCGTAACCGCCCTTGGACGCCAGGGCGAGCGTCGCCTCCAGAATCCGCCGCCGCCGATCACGCTGCGCGGCCGAACCCTGCTCGACCTCGGCGCCCGCGAGAGCGCTGCGCGTTGTAGTACTCGTTCTCGCTGCTGCAGTGCCCGTTTTGACAGCCATGGTCGCCCCTTTCTAATGAATCAAGCCTAGCAACGTCGCGTTGCGTCCCTGTGTCGCCCGGCGCTGGCGAGCACAAACTGAAACATGTTCTAATCAGTCTCATGGATTTTCGGGTGGACGAGACGCAGGAGGCGATCACCCGTCTGGCGGCCGAGGTGCTGGACTCCAGCGACAAGCCGTGGGCCGATCTGGGTCAGGCCGGGCTCCTCGCGCTCGCCGTTCCGGAGCGCCTCGGCGGGGCCGGGCTCGGCGTGCTGGAGACCGCGCTCGTGCTCACCGAGGTCGGCCGCCGAGCCGTCGACGTCCCCGCCCTCCACCATCTGGCGCTCGGTGTCCTGACCGTCGCCCGCTGGGGCACCCGGACTCAACAGGACGAGCTCCTCACCGGCCGCACCCTCGGCGCCGCGATCGCCGAGCCCGGAAATCCGCTACCGGCCGCCCCGCGCACCACGGTCGCCCCCGACGGAACGGTGACCGGCGTCAAGACCGGCGTCATCACCGCCGACCGCCTACTGGTCACGGTCGCCGGCCCGGCCGTGGTGATCATCGATCCGGCGGGCCCGGGCGCCACCCTGACCGGCGGAATCCTGTACCTGAACAACGCCCCGGCCCAACCCCTGGGCGGCGGCGCGGCGGGAGAGCACAGCGGCGCGGTGGGGGAGCGCGGCGCGGCGGGAGAGCGCGGCGGCGAAGCGGGGGAGAGCAGCGCGGTGGGGGAGAGCGGCGGCGCGGCGCTGCGGGATGGCGCGGATTGTCACGCCGATCTGCATCGGTTCGCGATCGCCGGGGCCTGTGCGCTCGGCGACGGGGCGCTGGCCGGAGCCCTCGCGCTGACCGCGGAGCATGTGCGGACCAGGGAGCAGTTCGGGAAGCCGCTCGCCACCTTTCAGGCCGTCGCGCAGCAGATCGCCGACGTCTACGTGGCGAGCCGCACCCTGCATCTCGCGGTGACCAGTGCGGTCTGGCGGCTGAGTGCCGGCCGGGACGCCGACGACGACCTCGACATCGCCGCCCAGTGGCTCACCGCCGAAGCGCCACCGGCCGCCCGCACCTGCCACCACCTGCACGGCGGGCTCGGGCTGTCGGTCGACTACCCGCTGCACCGGCACACCGCGCTGATCCGGGACCTGGTCCGGTTCCTCGGCGGCGGCGAGTACCGGCTGACCGTGCTGGGGGAGCGCCTGTGTTCATCGAACTGACCGACGATCAGACGAGGCTGCGGGACGAGCTCCGGTCGTACCTCCGCAAGGTCTTGACGCCCGCGGAGCGGGTCGTGCTGCTGCGGGAACGGCATGGCGCCGCGTTCCGCGACCTGGTGTCCCGCCTCGGTCGCGACGGGTGGCTGGGGCTCGGATTCCCGGCGGAGTACGGCGGACGCGGACTGGGCCACGCCGAGCAGCAGATCTTCGTGAACGAGGCGGCCCGAGCCGACGTGCCACTACCCGCCGTCACGTTGCAGACGGTGGCGCCGACCCTGCTCGCGCACGGTTCCGAGGAGCAGCGGCGGGAGTTCCTGCCCCGGATCCTGGCCGGGGAGCTGCATTTCGCGATCGGCTACACCGAACCGGAGGCCGGCACCGATCTCGCGGCGCTGCGAACCCGGGCCGTGCGGGACGGCGACGAGTACGTGGTGGACGGGCAGAAGACGTTCACGACCGGGGCGCACGAGGCGGACTTCCTGTGGCTGGCCTGCCGGACCGATCCGTCGGCGCAACGGCACCGCGGACTGTCGATCCTGATCGTGGACACCCGGGATCCGGGGTACTCGTGGACACCGATCATCACCTGTGACGGAACACATCACGTCAACTCGACCTATCTCAGCGGGGTGCGGGTACCCGTCGCGCGGCGGGTCGGCGGCGAGGGCGAGGGGTGGCGGCTGATCACCACCCAGCTCAACCACGAGCGCGTCATGCTCGGCCCGGCCGGGCGGATGGGTGCGCTGTTCGATCGGGTGCGCGAGTGGGCGTACGCCGCCGGGGTGGAGGAACACGCGGACGTCCGCCGCGCCCTGGCCCGCACCCACGCCGCACGCCGCGTGAACGAGCTGCTCAACTGGCAGGTCGCCGGGGCGGCGCCGAGCCCGGCGGACGCGTCGGCGACGAAGGTCTTCTCGTCCGAGCGGCTGCTGCGGCTCGGCCAGGAACTGTCCGAGGTGGTCGCCCGTCACGGCGATCCGGGTGATCCGGCGACCGCTGAGCTGCTCGACTGGCTCGACGTGCACGAGCGGCGGGATCTGGTGCTGACGTTCGGCGGCGGCGTCAACGAGATCCAGCGGGAGATCATCGCGAGCGCGGGCCTGGGCCTGCCGAGAGTCCCGAGGTAGGTACGGATGATCACGGAAGCGGCGCAGCGGCTGATCGACGCGGGGGAGACGGCGGCGAAGCCGGGGCGGGATCCGGTCAACCTGCCGATGATCAGGTCGTGGCTGGAGGCGATGGGGGACGCGAATCCGCTCTACGAGAGTGACGGGACCGCGCCGCCCGCGATGATCCAGGTCTGGACGATGCGTGGCCTGGCGCCGCCGTCGCTCGACGATCCACTGCAGTCGGTGTCCGATCTGTGCGAGAGATCGGGATACCGGGCCGTGGTCGCCACCGATTCCGCGCAGACCTACCACCGCTACCTGCGGGTCGGTGAGGAGATCACCGTCCGCAGTCGACTGGAGTCGGTGGTCGGCCCCAAGCGGACCGCGCTCGGTGAGGGCTGGTTCATCACCACCGCCACGAGATGGCTCGTCGGGGATGAGCTGGTCGCGGAGATGACCTTTCGGATCTTGCGCTACCGGCCGGAGCCGCGACCGGAGACCGCCGGAGCCGAGCCGATCCAGCCGGTGATCACCGCCGACAACGCGTTCTTCTGGGAGGGCGTCGGCGCCGGCGAACTCCGGATCCAGCGCTGCGGCGAGTGCCAGGCTCTGCGTCATCCGCCCGGCCCGGCCTGCCCCGCCTGCGGCTCCTTCAAGCAGGAGCACACCGTGGCCGCGGGCACCGGCACGATGCACAGCTACGTCGTCCACCATCACCCGCCGGTCCCGGGGCGGCGTGCCCCGTACACCATCGGGCTGGTCGATCTCGCCGAAGGCGTCCGGATGGTCGCCGAGTACCGCGGCCCGCGCCCGAAGATCGGCGACCCGGTGCGGGTCACGTTCGACGCGGGCCTGCCGGTCTGGCGCCCCGACGTGCCCACCCTGGACCCGTGGGAGCTGCACGTCACCCCCACGATGATCGTCAGCACGGCCCTGGCGACCCGTGACTTCCAGAACGTCCACCACGACCGGGACGCCGCCGTCCGCCTCGGCGGAACCGACATCTTCGTCAACATCCTGACCACCACCGGCCTGGTCCAGCGCTTCGTCACCGACCGGCTCGGCTCCTCGGTCACGATCAAGGGCATCCGGATCCGATTGGGTACGCCGTGCCTCGCCTACGACACCCTGACCTTCACCGGCCAGGTGTTCGGTGACCGGGTCGACGTGCTCGGCCGGACCGCGAACGGCGTGCACGTCACCGGAACCGTGCAGGTGCAGTGGTGACCGCCGCGATCGCCGGGATCGGCGCCACCGAGTTCTCCAAGGACTCCGGCCGCAGTGAGCTACGCCTGGCCGTCGAGGCGATCCGTGCCGCCCTGGACGACGCCGGCCTGCGTCCCGCCGACGTGTCCGGCCTGGTCACCTTCACGATGGACAACAGCAGCGAGATCGCCGTGGCCCGCGAACTCGGCATCGACGAGCTGACCTTCCTGACCCGGATCGGGTACGGCGGTGGCGCCGCGTGCGCGGTCGTGCAGCAGGCGGTCCTCGCGGTCGACGCCGGGCTGGCCGACGTGGTGGTCTGCTACCGCGCCCTGAACGAGCGGTCCGGCCGCCGGTTCGGACAGGCCTACGCGTCGCCCGACCCGGACACCGGCTGGCACGCGCCGATGGGCCTGGCCACCCCGGCCGCGCAGGTGGCCATGGTGGCCCGCCGCTACCTGCACGACTCGGGGGCGACCGCCGACGACTTCGGCCGGGTCTCGGTGGCGGCCCGGCGGCACGCCGCGACCAACCCGCACGCGTGGTTCCACGGCCGGCCGATCACGCTCGACGACCATCGCGCGTCCCGGTGGATCTCCGAGCCGCTGCGGCTGCTCGACTGCTGCCAGGAGAGCGACGGCGCGGTCGCCGTGGTGGTGACCTCGCTGGAGCGCGCCCGTGACCTGGCCCGGCCGCCCGCGGTGGTCGCGGCGTCGGCGCAGGGCAGCGGGCCCGGCCAGTACGTGATGACCAGCTACTACCGGCCGGACATGGGCGCTCTGCCGGAGATGGGGGTGGTGGCCCGCCAGTTGTGGCAGCGCTCCGGATACCGGCCGGACGACATCCGGACCGCGGTGCTCTACGACCACTTCACCCCGTACGTCCTCCTGCAGTTGGAGGAATTGGGTTTCTGCGGTCGTGGTGAGGCCCGGCACCTGATCGCCGACGGCGGGATCGAGATGGGCGGCCGCCTGCCGGTGAACCCGCACGGCGGACAGCTGGGGGAGGCCTACATCCACGGCATGAACGGCATCGCCGAGGCGGTCCGCCAGGTCCGTGGGACCGCGGTCAACCAGGTGCCGGGTGACGGCCCGGTGCTGGTCACCGCGGGAACCGGCGTTCCGACGAGCGGACTGGTCCTCACCCCTAGTCTATGATTCATGAGGTTTGTCCCCTTTGTGGCGCTGATCCTGCTGGCCGGCTGCACCGCCCCTGAGGTTGAGCCGGCGCCCACCCCGTCGCCGTCCTCCGCGTCCGAGCTGCCGGAGGCGGAAGGACCGGCCGGCAACCTCGCGGGCGCCGGAAAGGACGCCGACTGGGACACCTTCGTGCTGCCGTGCGAGGACAAGTCGAAGGAACCGGTCATCCAGCAGGTGGTGACCGCCGACGTCACCGGGGACGGCATCGCCGACGCGCTCGTCGCCCGCGCCTGTGAAAGCTCGACGGTCGAGGTCTTCGACGGCTCGTCCCCGGCCCAGCGGCCCTGGCGGATCGATCAACCCCTGCTCAGCAGCCCCACCGCGGAACTGCGCCGGCCCTGGGTCACCGGCCTGGAGGTCAAGGCCGGGGAGATCATCATCAGGGCCAACGGCCACGCCATCGACGACGCCGCCGAAACCTGCCGCAAGGACCGCCTGGTGTTCGCCTTCAAACTCGCCGGAACCGACTTCACCCAGCTCCGGCTGGAGAACAACCCGACCGGCAAGTGCCTGCCGGCCGGGTGAGCTCACTCAGCCCTGGATCTGACCCTCGACGGCCGGCTTGTCGCCGTTCACCTTCGTGCCACCGAGCCGGGCCAGCAGCCCGGTCAGGTCGATCCCGGTCAGGTCGGTGCCGATCTGCAGACCCTGCGCCACGTTGCCGGCCACCGACTTGGTCAGCGACGTCGCCCCGTCGGTCGAGATGACGGTCAGCTTGTCGACGTTGCCGAGCGGGGCGCTGGCCGCCTCGACGACCTGCGGCAGCACCTTCACCAGCAGATCGATGACGGCCGCGTCGCCATACGCCGCGAACGCCTCGGCCTTCTTGGCCATCGCCTCGGCCTCGGCCTGACCCTTCGCGAGGATCGCCGCGGCCTCGGCCGCGCCCTCCCGCTCGATCGCCTCGGCGATCGCGGTACGACGCCGCTGCTCCGCCTCACCCTCCTTGGCACCCTCGATCGCGTGCGCCTCGGCCAGCGCGGCCCGCCGGGCCCGCTCACCCTCACCGGTCAGGCGGGCCTGCTCGGCCTGCGCCTGCGCACCGGCGATGGTGGCCTGCCGCTGCGCGTCGGCGTGCAGCACCGCGGCGCTGCGGGACGCCTCGGCCTCCTGCTCCACCCGGTACCGGGCGGCGTCCGCCGGCTTACGCACCTCGGTGTCCAGCTGACGCTGCTTGAGCTCGGCGTTCTGCTCGGCCACCTTCTGCTGCTCGGCGAGGATCTTCTGGTCCCGCTCGGCCTGCGCCAGCGGACCGGCCGCCGCCGACTGGGCCTTCGCCGCGTCGATCTCGGCCTGGATGGCGGCCTGCTTCAGCGACAGGTTCCGGTTCGCCTCGGCGATCGCCTCCTCGGCCAGCAGCCGCTCCTGCTCGGCGGCCTGCCGGGCCCGGGCCTCGGCGATGGCCGCGTCCTTGAGCACCCGCGCCGCCTCCGGGCGACCCAGATCCTGCAGGTACGACCCTTCGGCCAGGATGTCCTGCAGCTGGAACGTGTCGAGCACCAGACCCTGGTTGGTCATCGAGTGCTCGGCCTCCTCGGCGACCGCGCTGGCGAACGCCGCCCGGTCCCGGATGATCTCCTCGATGGTGAGCCGGCCGACGATCGACCGCAGCGCACCGGCCAGCACCTCACGGGTGAAGTCCTCGATCTCCGACTGCTGGTGCAGGAACCGCTGGGCGGCCGCGCGGATCGCGTCCTCGGTGCCGCCGACCTTCACGATCGCCACACCGTGCAGCTCGGCCCGGATGCCCTGCTTCGACACCGCGCCCTTGATGCCGACGTCGATGCGGCGGCTGGACAGGTCCAGCGACTGCAGTTTCTGCACGACCGGCAGCACGAACACCGACGCACCCATCACGACCTTCTGACCGGACAGATCGGTGCTGCTGGTGCCGTCCAGCCCCTGCGTCACCTTGCCCTTGCGGCCGGTGATGATGAACGCCTCGTTCGGCCCGGCCACCTTGATCCGGGACAGGATGAACACCACGAGCAGCACGATCAGCAGCACACCGCCGGCGATCGCGATCAACAGTCCAGACATCTATGCCTTCCCTATGGTGTCTCTTCGACGATTACGCTCGTGTCGCTGGGCGCCTCGATCACGAAGACCTCGGCGCCCGCGGGGATGGCCCGGTCGGCGCGTGCGTTCAGTTTCACCGGCTGTCCGCCCAGCCGGATCCGCACCTCGCCGTAACCCGAGCCGGCCGGCACCGGCGTGACCACCACGCCGATCGAACCGACCAGATGCCGCCGCTGCGGTGTCGCGTCGGTGCGCATGTTCCGCGCCGCGCGCGACAGGCGCCACGCGATCCAGGCGGCGGGCACGGCGGCCGACGCGCCGACGGCCGCCGCGATGACGATCCCGACGGGGGTACGGGCACCGAGCAGCTCCGCCGCAGCTGCTCCGGCGAACCCGAACGCCCCCAGGAAACCGGCCGCCACCTCGGTCGACACCGGGCCGCCGGCCTCCGGATGGCCGAAGTGCAGGAGCTCGCCGCCGAGCAGCGCCAGCGCCAGGACGGCGACGGCCACGCCGCCGATCACCAGGAACACCACAGTCGCCGTCAGCACGCGCTCAGGGTAGTGCAGGCCGTCTACCTGCACAGTCGTCAGTTCTGGTAGACCGGCACGGGCGGAGTGGCCGGGCCCAGCCGCTCTTTGAGCCACTTGTTGTAAATGTCCGTCCAGGTCCCGTCGGCGCGCATCTTGTCCAGCACCCCGTTGACGAACCCGGCCATGTCCCGGTGCTCGAGGGGGATGCCGATCCCGGCCGGCTCGTCGGACACCGCCGTCCCGGTCACCTCGGTCGTCGGGTCCTGCGCGGCCAGACCGGCCAGCAGGATGTCGATGGTCGAGACCGCGTCCACCTGCCCCTGCTGGAGCAGGACCAGACAGTCCAGCGTGCTGTCGGTGCTCACCGGGATCAGGTTGTACGGCTGCTTCGCGATCGTCACGATGCTGGTGCTGCCCTTGGTGGCGCAGACCTTCTTGCCCTTGAGGTCCGGGAAGTCGTTGATCTTGTCGGCTTTCCGGACCAGCAGCCGCTGCCGGGACGGGATGTACTCGGTCGAGAACAGCACCTGCTGCCAGCGCTCGCAGGTCATCGACATGGTCCGGATCACCAGGTCGACCTCCTCGCTCTGCAGCTTGGGGATCCGCTCGGCGGTGGTGATCGCCCGGAACTCCACCTTCGTCGGATCCCCGAAGATCGCCCGCGCGATCTCCCGGCCGAAGTCGATCTCGAAGCCGACCAGCTCGCCGCTGCCCGGATCACGGAACCCGAAGAGGTACGCGTTCTGGTCGATGCCGATGATCAACCGGCCGCGCTGCTGGATCTCCGCCATCGTGCTGTCGACCGGCATCCGGTTCGGTTTCGGCATCGACGCGGGCGGCCGCAGGCTGGCCCGCGGGTTGCAGGTCGGCGCGCCGGAGGGGCTCGGCACCTCGGCCGGGTCCTGCACGTTCAGCGGCCTGGGCACGGTGGCGGTGGCCTCGGCCGACACCGGCCGCGGCGGCTCGTCGGGCGTGCCGCATCCGGCCGCGACCAGCGCGACCGTCACCATGACCGCGGCGATCCTGAGGTTCTTCTTCACCGGTACTCCCCGATTCGCGGCCGGAAACCGAGCCCTACAGCGGCCACCAGGCCGATCGTGAGCAGGACGAATCCCGCGGCCAGGCCGGTCAGGGCACCCTCCGCGCCGTCGGCCTGCCGGTCGACCTGCTGATTGCCCGCCGACAGGGCGTTCGTCAGCGCCTTGTCGAGCCGGGCGAACACCGCCGGAAGCGCCTGGTCACCGGAGGCCGTCGCCAGCTCGACCGCCTTGTTCCAGTCGCCGCCGTCGTCCGCGGCTCGCACCTGCAGATGCAGCGTGCGCCACTGGTTCGCCTCGGCGCGGGCCTGCTCGATGAACGCCCGGTCGTCGTCCTCGGCCTGCGCCAGCGCCTTCCCGAGCAGCCCGCTCGTGCCGTCCACCCCGATCAGCTCGTCCATCCGGCCGACGAACTGCGTCTCGAACGTGGCCCCACCACCCCGGGCGACGAGCGTCAGCGACTCGTTGGCCCGTGCCTGCAACGCCGCCCGGCCCGAGTTGGCCAGCACCGACACCTGCTCGGCCGGACTGCCCGGCCCGGTCTCCAACCGGCCGGTCGAGGCGCCGAGCGCGACGAACGACCAGAGCAGCGCCAGGACGGCGATCCCGCTCGCCCCGACCAGGCCCAGGTTGAACGTGCGCCGGCTCCGGCGGGCCACCAGCACCTGCGCGGCGAGCAGCGCCCCGGCCAGCAGCACCCCGAAGAACGCGGCCGGCCAGGGGAAACCGTCGGCCGCCGCCTGCTCGCCGACCAGTCGCCGATGGGTGCTGTCGAAGACCCCGGCGGCCGCCGGGAGGATCGTCTGCTGCATCAGCCCCGACGCCTCCCGCAGGTAGGCCCCGCCCAGCGGCACGCCGTGACGCTGGTTGGACCGGGCCGTCTCGATCAGGCCGGTGTACACCGGCAGCTGCTCGGCGACCACCCGCAGCCGGGCCGTCTCGTCGTCGTCGGCGTCCCGCAGCGCGATCGTCAGCGCCGAACTGGCCTGCGCGATGTCGTCGAGATAGCGGGTACGCAGGTCGGACGACTCGCCACCGGTGGACAGGAACGCCGTCGCGGCGGTGGCGTCGGCGTCGGCCAGCGACCGGTACAGCGTCTGCGCGTCGACACTGATCGGCGCCTTCACCTCGGAGACGTCGGTGAGCAGCGCGGACCGCTCCCGCACGTCGGCCAGCGCGGCGACGCCGGTGGCCAGTGCCAGCACCACCAGCCCGGCGGCCACCAGCCAGTAGAGCCGCGGCGTGGACAGCCGTCTACTCCCGGTTCGCGGTGGTGCCAGTTCTCTTGCGGACGCCAGCTGGGTCGGCACGCACACCCCCGGTTGCTCCATGTGGGACGGCCACGATAAGACGACACCGCCACGGTAGGGAACCGAGTCCACCGCCCTCCGGTCAGCCGGCCATGTCCCGAGCCGCCAGGTAGCCGAAGGTCATCGCCGGGCCGAGGGTGGCGCCCGCGCCCGCGTAGCCACGACCCATCACCGAGGCGCTCGTGTTGCCGGCCGCGTACAGACCGGGCACCGGCGTCCCGTCCTCGCGCAGCACCCGGGCCCGTTCGTCGGTGCGCAACCCGCCCTTGGTTCCCAGATCGCCCGGTACCAGCGAGAACGCCAGGAACGGCGGCCGCGTCAGGGCGCCCAGGCACGGGTTCGGCCGCTGCCGCGGGTCACCGTAGTACCTGTCGTACGCCGAATCGCCCCGCCCGAAGTCCTCGTCCCGCCCGCTCGCCGCGAACCCGTTGAACCGCTCGACGGTCGCTCGCAACGCCTCGGCCGGCACCCCGATCCGCTCGGCCAGCTCGTCCAGGGTGTCCGCCCGATGCGCGATCCCGGCGTCGAACCACCGCTTCGGCAGCGGGGCCCGCGGCGCCCGCCCGGCGAACAGATACCGGTCCCGGTACGAGCGGTCGGTCACCAGCCAGGCCGGCAGATGCGGGCCCGAGCCGGTCCGTCCGAGCATGGTGTGGACCACGTCGACGTACGGCGCCGCCTCGTTCACGAACCGTCGCCCGGTGCCGTCGACCACCAGGCTGCCCGGCAGGTTGCGCTCGGCCAGGCAGAAGTACGCCCCACCGGTCAGCGGCAGCGACGGCCCCCACCAGGCCTCGTCCATCAGATCCAGGGCCGCCCCGAGCCGCTGCCCCTCCTCGATGCCGAGCCCGGTGTTCCCGGCCGCGCCGACCGTCCACGCGGTACCCAGATCCTGATGCTCCCGGCGCATCCGCTCGTTGTGGTCGAACCCGCCGCACGCCAGCACCACTCCACGCCGGGCGGTCAGCACACCGTCCGGCGTCGCCACTCCGGCGACCCGGCCGTCGGAGACGTGCAGGGCGGTCATCGGCGTACCCAATCGCACCGGAACCCCCGCCGACCGCAACCCGGCCCGCAACCCCGCCGCCAGCGCCTGCCCCATCGTGAGCCGCCGCCCCCGGAACCGCCCGGCGGCCAGTTTCACCGCGGTCAGCGCCGACCGCGGATGCCGCAGCCCGAGCGACAGCCAGCGGTAGTCGACCGCGGTCACCGCCATCCCGTTCGGCGCGGCCCGATACGGCGGCGCGAGTGTGCCGACGTCCTCGGCGACCCGGCGGACGTCCAGCGGGCGCGGCTCCAGCGTGCGGCCCTCGGCGAGCCCGCCCGGCGCCTCCGGATGATAGTCGGGGTAGCCCGGCACCCGGGCGAACTCCAGCGGCGTGTGCGCGGTGACGAAGGCCAATACGTCCGGCCCGTGCTCCAGCAGCGCATCCCGGCGCGCGGCGGGCACCTCATCGCCTGCAACGTGTTTCAGATAGGTGCTCGCCTCCGGGCCGGGGAGCCACAGGCCCCCGCCGGATCGGGCGGTCGAACCGCCGTACACCTCGGCGCCGTCCATGACCACAGCGCTGAGCCCATGGTGCGCGGCGGTGAGCGCGGCGGTCATCCCGGCCGCGCCGCTGCCCACCACGACGACGTCGAATTCCTCTTCGCGCAACACTAGAACAGGTTATAGTTATCCGGTCGCCGACGCCATTACCCCGGAGGGCCGCATGTACGTCGTGGTGGTGGGCTTCGGCGCGGCGGGCGCCTGTGCCGCCATCGAGGCCGCTGAATCCGGCGCCGACGTCCTGGTGATCGACCGCTTCACCGGGGGCGGCGCCACCGCCGTCTCCGGCGGCATCGTCTACGCGGGCGGCGGCACCCGCCTGCAGCGCGCCGCGGGTGTCACCGACACCCCGGCGGCCATGTACGAATATCTGCGCCACGAGGTCCGCGACGCCGTCTCCCCGGCCACCCTGCGCCGCTTCTGCGACGAATCGGCCGACATGCTCGCCTGGCTGGAGGAGCACGGAGTCCCGTTCGACGCGAGCCTGTGCCCGGACAAGACGTCCTACCCGACGAATCGCCACTACCTCTACCAATCGGGCAGCGAACACGCCTACGCCGACCCGGCCCCACGCGGCCACCGAACTCACGCCCGCGGAACCTCCGGCGGCACCCTCCACGCCCGTCTGGCGGCCGCCGCCGCATCGCGACGAGTCCGTTTCCTCCGGCAATCCCAGGCCCTCTCGCTTCTCTTCTCCGCAAACCCCTCCAGCGGTACGCCCACCGCTCACCAACCGCATCCATCGACATCCGCCGCGGAAGCCCGTCTCGCGCACCACGACCCTCGCGCGGAGCAACCGGAGCAACCGGCGCCGGAGGAGGCCCGTTCGCGGCCGGGCGAGCCGGGTGACCGGGTGACCGGGCTGGTCTGCCGCACGTTGCGGTCGGCGCCGGTCTGGGCCCGGGGCGCGCATCGGTGGCTGCACCGGTGGTCGGTCAAGCCCGGTGTCTACGTGCCCGGTTTCGGGCGGCTGCTGCATCGAGGAGTCGCCTGGATCGAGGACCGCTACGGGCGGGAACTGCGGATTCAGGCCGATGCCGTGGTGCTGGCGGCCGGTGGGTTCGTCTTCGACCGGGCGATGATGCGGGAGCACGCGCCCGGGTATCGCGGGCTTCGGCTGGGGACGCCCGGAGACGACGGGTCCGGGATCCGGCTCGGCACGGCGGTCGGCGCGGCGACCCGGTTTCTCGACCGGGTCACCATCTGGCGGTTCCTCACGCCGCCTTCCGCCCTGCTCGGTGGGGTTCTCGTCGACCGGGACGGGCGGCGGGTCTGCGACGAGTCCCGGTACGGCGCGGCGATCGGCGAGGCGATCCGGGCCTGCCCCGACGGGAAGGGCTGGCTGCTCGTCGACGCGGATCTGCTCCGTGCGGCTCGGCGGCAGCTGTCCTCGCAGACGCTGTGGTTCCAGCGCTGGCAGAGCCGGTGGCTCTTCGCCGCCCGCCG
The DNA here is from genome assembly GCF_033097365.1 of Actinoplanes sichuanensis. NCBI lineage: Bacteria > Bacillati > Actinomycetota > Actinomycetes > Micromonosporales > Micromonosporaceae > Actinoplanes > Actinoplanes sichuanensis. The sequence goes on along the minus strand of NZ_AP028461.1, from coordinate 7,016,271 downwards.
GATCTCGGCCCCGACACTCGCCGAACTCGCCCGCCGCGCCGGCATCAACGAGACCAACCTGATCGAGACCGTGACGGCGAACAACACCGCCGCCGGGATTGACGCCACCGCCGCCGCGGGCGACCGTTTCACCGCCTCCGGAAACGATGGTTCCACCCCCGCCGGAAACGATGGTTCCACCCCCGCCGGGAGCGGTGGTTTCACCGCCGCCGGCGTTCGAGTGGGGCGAGATGTCGTCGGTAAGCCCTTGGAGTTCGTTCGCGGTCTGGTCAACGCTCCTTTTTCGGCTGTCGATGTGTCGTTGCGGGCTTCCCCGGCGCCGATGCTCACCCTGGGCGGACTGACCGTCGACGAGGAGAGCGGCCAGGTGCTACGCCCGGACGGTACGTCGATCGACGGGCTCTATGCGGCCGGGCGGACGGCCGTCGGAATCTGTTCCGGGTCCTATGTCAGCGGGCTTTCGTTGGCCGACTGCGTGTTCTCCGGTCGCCGCGCGGGCCGTCACGCCGCCACCGCGCCGGTGGGTTCCCCATCCGCCGGCGCCGCGTTTTCCGAATCGGGAGAAGATGATGATCGGTGAGGCTGAGATCGAGGCGCTGGCGGATCGGCTCCGCGACGCGGAACGGGATCGGGCGCCGATTCCACCGCTCGTCACCGAGTCGCCCGGGCTCACCGCGGACGACGCCTATGCGATTCAGCTGCACAACATTCGGCGGCGCAGCGCTGCGATCGTGGGGCACAAAGTGGGGCTCTCCTCGAAAGCCATGCAGGAGATGATGGGGGTGGACGAGCCCGATTACGGGCATCTGCTCGCCGACATGCGGCTCTCCGAGGAGGTCGCCGTCGACACCGGACGGTTCTGCTATCCGCGGGTGGAGATCGAGGTGGCCTTTCTCCTCGGTGCGGATCTGCCCGGCAAAGGGTGCACCGAGGATGACGTGCTCGCTGCCACGGCCGCGTTCGCCCCGTCCATCGAGCTGATCGACAGCCGGATCGTCGACTGGCGGATCAGTCTGGCCGACACGATCGCGGACAACGCCTCGTCCGCCGGATTCGTGGTGGGCGCTCAACGCGTACCGCCGAAGGAAATCGATCCTCGCGGCATCGCCGCGGTCTTGTGGCGTGGGGATGAGCAGGTCGCGGCCGGGCGGTCGGACGCCGTTCTCGGGAATCCGGTCACTGCGGTCGCCTGGCTCGCGCGGAAGGTCGCGAGATTCGGGGTGCGCCTGAAAGCCGGGCATCTGATTCTGCCGGGGGCGTGCGCGCGGGCCGTCGACGCGCGGCCGGGTGATGAATTCCGGGCCGAATTCAGCGGGCTCGGTGACGTGCGATTGGCATTCGCCGCCGCGAAGGAGCCGGTCGGTAAGGAGCCGGTCGGTAAGGAACCGGCCGTGAAGGAGCCGGTCGTGAAGGAGCCGGTCGGGAAGGAACCGGCCGCGAAGGAACCGGCCGGGCAGGCGCCCACCGCGAAGGGAATCGGGGCCGGTGTGGCGCGAGCCGCCGCGGAAGAGAGGGGTCGGGAATGACGTTCAGCGCGGCGATCGTCGGGTCCGGGAACATCGGCACGGATCTGATGTACAAACTGCTGCGATCACCTGTCATCGAGCCTCGATGGATGGTCGGAATCGATCCGGAAAGCGCCGGACTCCGGCGGGCGGCCGAGGCCGGGCTGGCCGTCAGCAGCGCGGGCGTGGATTGGCTGCTGAGTCAGGACCCGGTGCCCGACCTGGTGTTCGAGGCCACGTCGGCGGGCGTGCACCGGGCGAATGCGCCGCGTTATGCGGAGGCCGGGATCCGGGCGATCGACCTGACTCCGGCGGCGGTCGGACCGGCCGTGGTGCCCGAGGTGAACCTCGGCGGGCACCGGGACGCGCCGAACCTGAACCTGATCACCTGTGGCGGGCAGGCGACGATTCCGATGGTGCACGCGGTGTCCCGGGTGACGCCGGTCCACTACGCGGAGATCGTAGCCACCGTGGCGTCCCGCTCGGCCGGGCCGGGGACCAGGGCGAACATCGACGAGTTCACCCGGACGACGAGCCGTGGGCTGGAGACGATCGGCGGAGCCGCGCGGGGCAAGGCGATCATCGTGCTGAACCCGGCCGAACCACCGCTGATCATGCGGGACACCATCTTCTGCGCGGTGTCGCCGGACGCCGATCAGGGTGCGATCACCAAGTCCGTCGTGGACCTGGTGTCGGCGGTCGCGACCTACGTGCCGGGGTATCGGCTGCTGGACGAGCCGCAGTTCGACCCGGTGGGTGACCGGCTGCGGGTGGGGATCTTCATCGAGGTCGAGGGCGCGGGCGACTTCATGCCGTCGTACGCCGGGAATCTGGACATCATGACCGCTGCGGCCACCAGGGTGGGTGAGGAACTTGCTCGATCTCAGGATCACTGACTCGTCGCTGCGGGACGGGTCGCACGCCAAACGGCACCAGTTCACCGTCGACGAGGTGACCGCGATCGTGGCGGCTCTCGACGACGCGGGTGTACCCGTCATCGAGGTCACCCACGGTGACGGGCTGGGTGGGTCGTCGTTCACCTACGGGTTCAGTCACACCCCGGAGCAGGACCTGATCAGCGCGGCGGTCCGTACCGCGACCCGCGCGAAGATCGCCTTCCTGATGCTGCCCGGTGTCGGTGTCCTCGACGACATCCGGGCCGCGGCCGGCAACGGCGCCACGGTCTGCCGGATCGCCACCCACTGCACCGAGGCCGATATCGCCGTCCAGCACTTCGGGATCGCCCGTGACCTGGGACTGGAGACGGTGGGGTTCCTGATGATGGCGCATTCGATCCCGCCCGAACGGCTGGCCGAACAGGCCCGGATCATGGCCGATGCCGGGTGCGAGTGCGTCTACGTGGTCGACTCGGCCGGGGCGCTCGTGCTCGACCAGGTCGGTGACCGGGTCGCCGCTCTCGTCGCCGAACTCGGGCCGGACGCGCAGGTCGGCTTCCACGGGCACGAGAACCTGGGGCTGGGCGTGGCGAACTCGATCCTGGCCTACCGGGCCGGGGCGCGGCAGATCGACGGCAGCACCCGCCGGTTCGGTGCCGGTGCCGGGAACACACCTGTCGAAGCGTTCGTCGGCGTCTGCGACAAGCTGGGCATCCGTACCGGCGTGGACTTCTTCAAGATCGTCGACGCGGCCGAGGACGTGGTGCGACCGGCGATGGCCGACGAGTGCAAGCTCGATCGGATGGCTTTGATCATGGGGTACGCCGGGGTCTACTCCAGTTTCCTCATGCACGCTTACGCGCAGGCCGAGCGGTACGGTGTGTCGGGCGCGGAGATCCTGGTCAAGGCGGGGGAGCGGCGTCTCGTCGGCGGCCAGGAGGACCAGCTGATCACGATCGCCCGGGAACTGTCCGCGCGATGAACCCGGTGGGGGCGACCACGACGGGCCACCCCCGCCGGAACCGTCAGCGGCGCCGTGTTCCGGCCGTTCAGTAGTAGGTGACCGAGACCGAGTCGGTCACCGGGATCGCCTGGCACGCCAGGATGTAGCCCTCCGCGAAGTCCTCCTCCTCGAGAATCTCGTTGTTGACCAGGTCGACCTCGCCGCTCACCAGCCGCACCGCGCACGCGCCGCACTGACCCTGCCGGCACGAATACGGCGGGTTGAGACCCGCGTCGATGATCACGTCGAGGAGCCGTTTGCCGGCCGCCCACGGCAACACATGCGTCTGCCCGTCGATCGCCACCTCGGCCACCGCCGCCGGCCCGTCTTGGTCCTCTTCGACCGGTTCCGTTGCGGTCTGGTTCGCCTCGAATCGTTCGACCCGGATGCGGGAGGCCGGCACGCCCGCCGATTGCAGCGCCTTCTCGGCGACGGCGACGAACGCCTCCGGTCCGCAGACGAAGGCCTCCCTCTGGAGGTACGGCAGAAGTAGCTCTTTCAGGAAATCAGCCGTCGGAATGCCCCGCTCGCTGTCCAGCCAGTGGATGACCGGCAGCATTCCGTCGAGCCGTGCCCCGAAGATGATCGATTCGGCGTCCCGGTTGGCGTAGATCAGAACCGGATCGCTCCGCAGCGCCTTGACGATCCCCATGATCGGCGTGATGCCCGAGCCCGCGGCCAGGAACAACAGATCGTCATCGAGCGAGTCGGGCGTGAACGTCCCGGCCGGGCCCGCCATGTCGAGGGTGTCACCGGCGCGGACGTGGTCGCAGATCCAGTTCGAGACCCGGCCGCCGGGCACCCGCTTCACGGTCACCGTGGGCCGATCGTCGATGCCCGGCGCACTGGACAGCGAGTAGCAGCGTGGCCCGGCCGGGGTGCGCACCGTCAGATACTGACCGGGCCGGTAGTCGAAGGTGGTGTCGAGCACCAGGGAGCAGGCGTCCGCGGTCTCCGGGATCACCGCGGCGATCCGGACAGGGCGGAAATACGGCATCAGCTCACCTCCAGACGACCCTCGCGAACCGCCCGGTCGATGCTTTCCCGCAGCTCCGGGCAGGTGGGGACGAGCGCGTTCGGTCGCCCGGCGGCCACCTCGGCGAGCCGGTCGCAGGCCGGCCCGGACCACTGCACGCTGGTCTGCATCGCGCTGCGTTTCCCGGCCCGGACCGGAAGCCCGCACGCCTCGCACCGAACCTCGGCAAGCCCGCCGCCCAGATACTCCTGCCGCTCGTCACTCTGCTGTGGCTCATCGCGCCGTTGCCGCTCATCGCTCTGCTGCCGGGCCTCGCTGCCGGCCCGCCCCGGTAGCTGCTTGTCGCTCGCGGTGACGTCGTGGCCGGTGACGTCGTGGCCGGTGACGGTCATGAGGCGGCGGCCCGGGCCTGGTTGGCGGCGACCTCGGCCTCCCACGTCTCGACCGCCCGCGTCGTGTCCACCTCGAACTCGTAGCGCGCCACCATGTCGTCGGTGACGTCCTCCACGTCGACGTAGAACTGCTCGTACCATCGGCGGAGCTGGTAGACCGGCCCGTCCTCGGCGCAGAGCAGCGGGTTGTCGATGCGCGTCTTGTTCTTCCAGATCTCCACATCCTGCAGGAAGCCGACGCCGATGCCCTTGGCGAACTTGGCCGCCGCCCGGCTCGCCTGCTCGGTGCTGAGACCCGGCAGCCGTTTCATGCTCAGGCCCCACTGGAGGACGAACGAATCCGGGGTGACCGGGTAGTGGCAGTTGATCAGCACCGACTCGATGTCAACGCCGTGCCAGTCGTTGTACAGGTAATCGATCATGTACGCCGGCCCGTAGTAGGCCGCCTCCGACCGCAGCGTGGCGTCACCCGACTGGCTGGCCGAGGCCGGCACGTCCGGGCGCGGCCGGGTCTGCAGGAACTGCGCCGCCACGTGCCCCTCCATCACGTTCTTGAAGAACGTCGGGAAGGCGAAGTGGATGTAGAAGAAGTGCGCCATGTCGACGACGTTGTCGATGATCTCCCGGCAGTTGGCGCCCTCGATGAGCACCGAATCCCAGGTCCAGTCGCTCCACTCGTCGGAGAACGCGCCCTCGATGCGGGGGATCGCCACCTCGGGCGGCGGCGGATTGCCCTGTGGATCGTTCCAGACGAACAACTGCCTGTTCTGCTCACAGGTCGTCCACGACCTGGTCCGCGCGCGCATCGGGATCCGGTGCGCGTAGGGCACCTCGACACATCGGCCCTCCCCGTTCCACCGCCAGTCGTGGAACGGGCAGGCGATCGTGTCGCCCTTGATCGTGCCCTGGGTGAGGTCGCCACCCATGTGCCGGCAGTAGCCGTCCAGCACGTTCAGCTTCCCGGAGGAATCGGCGAACACCACGAGCTTGGTGCCGAACGCCTGGATCGCGTGCGGCTGCCCGTCGCGGAACGTGTCGGCGAGCCCCAGGCAGTGCCACCCCCGGGCGAACCTCACCGGTGGCCGCCCGGCATCGATGGTGCGCGGTTGCTGGCTGATGCTCATGTCCCACTCCTGGTCCCTAGGTAGAACGTGTTCTAGTATAGGGGTCGCTCGACACGCGGCCAACCAGCCTGGAGGGATCTCATGGAAGCGGTCCTCGCCGGAGTTCGAGAACTGTTACCTGTTCTGCGAGAGCGCGCTCAGGAGACCGAGGATCGGCGCGCGCTCGCCCCGGAAACGGTCAAGGCCCTCGCCGAGACCGGCTTCTTCCGCCTCCTGCAACCCGTCCGGTTCGGCGGGCACGAGGCACACCCGCTCGACTTCCTGACCGCGGTCCGCGACATCGCCTCGGCCTGCGGCTCGACCGGCTGGGTGGCCTCGGTCATCGGGGTGCACAACTGGCAGCTCGGGCTCTTCCCGGACCGGGCCCAGCAGGACGTCTGGGGCGCCGACCCCGGCACCCGGATGTCCTCGTCCTACGCCCCGACCGGCAAGATCACCAGGGTCGACGGCGGTTACCGCGTCAACGGCCGCTGGAGTTTCTCCTCCGGCTGCGACCACGCCACCTGGGTGCTGCTCGGCGGCATCGTCCCGCCGGGCGACGACGGCACACCCGCCGACTTCTGCACCTTCCTGCTGCCGGCCTCGGACTACACGATCGAGGACGTCTGGCACACCGTCGGCCTGCGCGGCACCGGCAGCAACGACATCGTCGTCGACAACGCCTTCGTCCCGGCCCACCGGGCGCTCAGCTTCAACGACACCGCCCGCTGCGTCTGCCCCGGCCAGGAGCAGAACCCGGGACCGCTCTACCGCATCCCCTACGCCTCGATCTTCACCTACGCGATCACCACACCGATCATCGGCATGGCGACCGGTGCCTACCGTGCCCATGTCGACTACACCCGCGAACGGGTCCGCGCCGCTTACGTCGGCGTCAAGGCGGCCGAGGATCCACACTCGCAGGTGCGCGTCGCCGAGGCCGCGGCCGACATCGACTCCGCCTGGTACGCCGTGCAGACCAACATGCGCGAACTCATGGACCTCACCACCGCCGGCACCAAGCTCCCGATGCCGCTGCGCCTGCGGGTCCGTCGCGACCAGGTCCGCGGGACCGCCCTGGCGATCCGCGCGGTCGACCGGCTCTTCGAGAACTCCGGCGGCCGGGCCCTCGCGGTCGGCACCCCGATCCAGCGGTTCTGGCGCGACGCCCACTCCGGCCGGGTGCACGCGATCAACGACCCGGAACGAGCCCTGTCCATGTACGGCCGAGGCGAATTCGGCCTGCCGCTCAACGACGCGATGGTCTAGCCATGACCGACTGCACCGACCGGCAGCCACCCGCACCGTCCGACGGACGTCGTGGGCGGGGGCCGGGAGGGCATGGCCGAGGAGGTAACGCATGACACTCGCCTTCCACCGCGAGGGCGCCGGATCGCCGGTGGTCCTCCTGCACGGGGGCGGCCCCGGGGCGTCGGCCATGAGCAATTTCGGCCGCACCATCCCCGCGCTCGCCGAGCACTTCGACATCCTCGCCGTCGACCAGCCCGGATACGGCGGCTCGCTGGGTGACCCGATCACCGGGCAGTACTTCACCCACGCCGCCACCGAGCTGGCCGCGCTCCTCGACAAACTCGGCATCGACAAGGTCGACCTGATCGGGAACTCTCTCGGCGGCGGAACAGCCGTCCGCTTCGCCCTCATGCACCCCGGGCGCGCCCGCCGGCTGCTCCTCATGGGACCCGGCGGGCTGTCTCTGAACGTCTTCTCCGCGGACCCGACCGAAGGGGTCAAACGCCTCGGCGCGTTCGGCCGCAACCCCAGCCGGGAGAGACTGGCGGCCTTTCTCCGTACCCTCGTCTTCGATCCGTCCTTGATCTCCGAAGATCTGATCGAGGAACGTTTCCGGGCCGCGGTCGACCCGGCCGCGATGCGCGCCATGCGCGAGATGGGTGCCTCCTTCAGTAACCCGGAGACATACGAGGAGGGGCTGCTCTGGCGCGACGCACATCGGCTGCGCCACGAGACCCTGCTGGTCTGGGGCCGTGAGGACCGGGTCAATCCGCTCGACGGCGCCCTGGTCGCCCTCAAGGTGCTGCGCAACGCCCGCCTGCACGTCTTCGGCGGCTGTGGCCACTGGGCCCACCTGGAGAAATTCGACGAGTTCAACCGCTTGGCCATCGACTTTCTCACCCCCTGAAACCTGCCTTCACCTCGTCTATCGCGCCCGCCCCGATTCCTGGTTCTGTGAGAGGGGACACCACCCGTGAGCAACCTCATCCGATCCCTCGGTTACCTGCGCGTCGAAGCCACCGACCTGCCCGCCTGGCGTGACTTCGGCGTCAAGGTGCTCGGCATGACCGAGGGACGCGGCCCCGACCCGCAGGCCCTCTATCTGCGCATGGACGAGCTGCCGGCGCGCATCGTGGTGGTGCCCGGCGAACGGGACCGGCTCGCCGCGTCCGGCTGGGAACTCGCCGACCCGGCCGCCCTCACCAGGCTCGTCGGCGTCCTCGACGAAGCCGGCATCGCCGTCAAACCGGCCGGCGCCGACGAACTCGCCGACCGCCGCGTCTCCCACCTGATCAGCGTCGACGACCCGGCCGGCAACCGGCTCGAGTTCTTCTGCGGCGTGGCCCTCGACAGCCGGCCGGCGCTCAGCTCGTACGGCACCCGGTTCGTCACCGGCGGCCAGGGCATGGGGCACGTCGTCCTGCCGGCCCGCGACGACGTCGCGTCGCTGCGGTTCTGGAGCGAGGTCCTCGGGTTCCGGCTGCGCGACTCGATGCGCCTCGTCCCCGAGCACCTCGGACTGCCGCCGAGCGACAAGCCCCTGTGGATGCGGTTCCTCGGCTGTGGTCCCCGGCACCACAGTGTCGCGCTCGCCCCGATTCCAGCGCCGACCGGACTCGTACACCTGATGATCGAGACCGAGACCCTCGACGACGTCGGCCGGGCCATCGACCGGTGCGCCCGCAACAAGGCCCCGATGATCTCCACCCTGGGCCGGCACGCCAACGACGAGATGGTCTCCTTCTACGTCCGGACCCCGAGCGGATTCGACATCGAGTACGGCTACGGCGGCCTCACCGTCGACGACGACACCTGGGTCGCCCGCCAGACCACCGCGCACAGCGTCTGGGGCCACCGGTTCTTCGGCGGCGGCGGGCATTGACCACCCACCCGTCCGTGCCGGTGTCGCCGGCCGCCGGATTCCGCAGGGTCTTCGGCCACTTCGGAACCGGCGTCACCGTCATCACCACGGCCGATGCCGACGGCCCGGCCGGATTCGCCTGCCAGGCGTTCGCGCCCCTCTCCCTGGACCCGCCGCTGGTGCTCTTCTGCCCGCAGAGCGGCTCGGACACCTGGCGGCGGATCCGGGCGTCCGGCATCTTCTGCGTCAACATCCTGGCCGCCGACCAGCGCGACGTGTCCCGGCTCTTCGGCACCCGCGGCGCGGACCGGTTCGGCGCGCTCGACTGGGTGCCCGCGCCGTCCGGGGCGCCGGTCCTGGACGGCGTCCTGACCTGGGCGGACTGCTCGGTGGAGGCGGTCCATCCGGGCGGCGATCACGCCATCGTCACCGGGCGGGTGACGATGCTGGGGCCGTGCCGCGACGTGACACCGCTGCTCTTCCATCGCAGCCGATACACCACGACGACACCGACCTCACCGTACGAGCCACCCGAGGTCGTCGACACCCTCCTGTCCTGGCCCCGCCACACCGACTGGATGTGAGGCAGTCAGCGCTACCCGGCGAGCGACATCTAGGTGGACAGCAACTGTCCTCAGGCCTATAGTCGCTTGCAAGAGCCCGTTGGGGTCGATCGCCGCTGAGGGGGTGTCTGCGTGGGTGGGCTGCGGGAGCGAGAAATCGCCGCAAGGGAGGCCGTTCCGTGAGCGCTGAATCAGCGATCGAGTGGAATCAGCCGCCAGCGGAGGGATTCACCGCCGATGACCTTGATCGGATTCCCGATCTCCCACCCCACGCGGAGCTCATCGACGGACGCCTCGTCCTCGTGAGCCCGCCGAAGGTCTTTCATTCGCTGATGCTCGATCTGCTGACCCGGTCCCTGCGTTCGGCGGCACCGCGACCGGAGTTCCTGGTCCGGCGCGACATGTCAGTGGTTCTGAACAGGAAACAGAGGCCGGAACCCGACGTGGTCGTCGTGCGCGGCGATGCCGAGGCGAGTCTTTCCGTCACCTGCTATCCGGCCGAGGCGGTTGTGCTGGCGGTCGAGGTCGTCTCGCCCGAGTCGGAGATCCGTGATCGGGTGCTTAAGCCGCAGCTCTATGCCGAGGCGGGTATTCCGTTCTTCTGGCGGGTGGAGGCAGTCGAGGGCAAGCCGGTCGTCCACGCTTTCGAGCGCGCCCCGGAGAGCGCGCCTACGAGTCGATCGGGACCTTCCACGACCGGATCGACCTGCGAGTCCCGTTCCCGATCGACATCGACCTCAGCGAGATCGAACGGATGTGAATTCCGGTTGTATGCCGACGAACTCGATCGGATGCCCGGTCTGCCCTCTCATTCCCAACTCATCGACGGCAAGCTCGTCGTCGGGCGCCCCCGGCCGCGCTTTCACCAGAAGGCGTTGCGTCTTCTCGAGAGCGGGTTGTGCCGGCGCGCGCCGAGGGATCGGTTTCTGGTTGATCGGGAGATGTCGGTCGTCCTGGGCCCCAGGCAGCGGCCTGAACCTGACGTGATCGTCGTCCAAGCGGATGCCGAGATCGATGATGATGCGAGTTGGCATCCGGCTGAGGCCGTCTTTCTCGCGGTCGAGGTTGTGTCACCCGAGTCGGAGATTCGTGACCGGAAGAGGAAACCGCAGCTCTATGCCGAAGCGGGCATTCGGTTCTTCTGGCGGGTGGAGAACGTCGAGGGTAAGGCGGTCGTCCATGCCTACGAGCTCGATCCGGCGCTCAGTGCGTATACACCGCTTGGGATCTTCCATGATCGGGTTCAGCTGTCAGTGCCGTTTGTGATCGACATCGACCTCACCGAGATCGAGCGGATGTGAGGGGTCAGCCGCAGTGGGAGAAGTCGCTCTCGAAGGACATTCCCCCGATGGAGCCGCCCCATTTGACGCAGGTCTTCGGGGCCGTGGCGCTCACCGGGCCGGCGTAATACTGGAACGTTCCGGTGTCGGCGACCGGTGTGCCGCCCTGGACCTCCAATGTGGCGGACATCGAGGTCTTCTCGTCGAGAGTGTCGGCCTTGATGGTGACCACACAATTCTTTCCACCGGAGGCGCGGTAGAGCAGATGGATCGTGCCGCGTAGCACCCCGGCTGACGTCTCCAGCTTCTTCGAGTCGACCACCTGGAATCCGTTTCCGCACAGCGCGACCGGATCGCTGTAGGGGTTCGTCGCCGGTTCGGTGGCGTCCGGGTCGCCCGGCTCGTCCGGGTCGGCTGTCGCGGTGGCGGTCGGCTGGCCGGGGTCGGCCGGGCCGGTGGCCGGGTTCTTGACCGCCGGTGCGGTGTTGCCGTTCGCGGAGCCGCCCTTCGGAGACGACTTCGGCCGGCCGGTGGACTGGCCGTGCGGCTTTTCGCTCGTGTCGTCCGCCTGGAGTTGTTGCCGATCCGGGTCCTGCGACTCGATCGCCGGGTCCGTTTTGCCCGACCCGCTGTTCAGGATGATCCCGATACCGGAAAGCAGAGCCACCACCGCGACAGCCGCGAGCGCCACGGTCATGGTGCGCCGCCGCCGCGAAACCGCGGAGCCCTGCCCGGTCGCGCCACCCATCGCGGAGCCGTGCCCGGTCGGACCGCCCACGTTGGCATACGCGCCGCTTCTTCCGGCCGCGCCGCCGAAGGTGGAACCTGCCGCGATCCCGCTGCCGGGCGCGCCGCCGCTGGGCGCGGCCCCGACCGATGCGGCGCCCGGCGTGAAACCGGATCCGTTCGGAACCCGCCCGTCCGCTGGGAAACCACCGGTGCCGGGCCGCTGCGCCGACGCCGCCGGATACCGGCCACTCGGCGAGCCAGAGGGGAACGAACTTCCGGCAGCGGCGGGACGGCCGCCCCCAAGAGGAGCGACGGGCGAAGACTGCGACGGGAACGGCGGCCGCGACGAGGGCGGAGACGGCGGCCGGGCGGGGGACGACCCGGCCCCGAGGGCGGCCGCCGCCAGCGCCGAAGCGCTCGGGAACCGCTGGCCCGGGTCCTTGGCGAGCGCCCGCATCACCACCGCGGCCACCGCCGGCGGGACATCCGGCGGCAGGACCGGTGGAGCCCCGTGCACCAGCTGGGCGAGAACGGCGAGCGGGTTGTCCCCGACATACGGCGGCCGCCCGGTGAGGCAGCTGAACGCGACGGCACCGACCGCGTACACATCGGTGACGGCCGTGACCGGGCGGCCCTCGGCCTGCTCCGGAGCCATGTAGTGTGCGCTGCCCAGCACCACATTGGTGCTGGTGATCCCGGTGACCCCGGTGGACCGGGCGACTCCGAAGTCGACCAGCACGATGGCGCCGGCCGGCCGTACCAGAAGATTGCTGGGTTTGACGTCCCGGTGAATGATGCCGGCGTCGTGGGCGGCCTGGAGCGCGTCGGCGACCTGCGCGATCGCGGCCATCGTCTCGGCGGGGGAGAGTCGACCGGCCTGCTGGATCTTCGCCGACAGTGGGGTGCCGTCGATGAACTCCATCACCAGGAAGTCCAGCCGGTGCGCGCCGACCTGCGCATTCTCGCCGTAGTCGTAGACCTGCACGATCCCGGGATGCCGCAGCGCCGCCATCATCCGGGCCTCGGAACGGAACCTGGTGATGAAGTCCGAGTCCGACATCAGGGCCGGGAGCAGCACCTTCACCGCGATCTCGCGCTGCAGCAGCAGGTCGTCGCCGCGCCACACCTCACCCATGCCACCGGCGGCGATTCGTTGGGTCAGCCGATAGCGGCCGTTGAGCACGTCTCCCGGTGATAGCACCGGATCATGCTAGTCGGGAGAGGACAGCAGTGTGGGGGTGAGCCGCGCGACATGGGACTCCGGCGAACCGTACATCTGTGCCGTCGCCCAGGCTCGCCGAAGGAATCGATGGGCGTCGTGTTCCCAGGTGATCGCGATCCCGCCGTGCATCTGCACCATCTCGGCGGCGACCGCCCGCAACGTCTCCGAGCAGGTGATCTTCGCGGCGGCGGCGAGCAGTGGGGCGTCCGCCGAACCGTCGGCGACGGCCTGCACGGCTGCTTCCGAGGCGGACCGGGCGGCCTGGACCCGGACGTACGCCTCGGCGAGCCGATGCTGCAGCACCTGGAACGACCCGATCGGCCGCCCGAACTGATGACGCTCCTGCACATAGGCGACGGTGAGTTCGAGAGCACGTTCGGCGGTTCCGAGTTGCTCGGCGGCGAGCGCGGCGCAGGCGACATCCCGCAGTCCCGGAGCCGAACCGTCCTCGGAACGCAATCTGCCCGTGGGCCGGGTCAGGTCCAGCGAGTCGGTGATCTCGATCCCGCCTTCGATCTCGGACAGGGTGCCGTCCCGGACGACCAGCACGGTGTCGGCCGGGAACACGCATCCGGCCCAGACGGCGGTCACGATGCGTTCACCCGAGCAGATCGCCGGCAGCAGCCGGGCCCGGGTCTCCTCGTCGCCCGATTCGAGAAGCACGTGCACGGCCAGCACGGTGCCCAGCATCGGCGCCGGGCTGAGCACCCGGCCGAGCTCCTCCAGCACGACGGCGGCCTCACCGAGCGTAGCGCCGGAACCGCCGTACTCCTCCGGCACCGTCAGCCCGGCGACACCGATCTCCTTGCACAGCCGCGCCCACATGCCGTCCGCCGCGATCTGCCCGCCGAGCAGCCCACGCACCGCCGCCCGCAACGCCGCACGCTCCTCGAACATCATTCGAAACCCTTCTCTTCGGTACGGCGTGGGCCCCACCCCGCCGAACTGTGCCCGTCCCGTGGCCACACCGCGACGCCGTCCCGGTGCCGGACCGCGAGGCGACTTTCGGGCTGAGGCCGTTGGTCACCGGCTGTCCCGCTCGGGATTCCGTCAACGCCCGCCGGATCTCGAACGGCGGACCCGGACTCGTCGAGTTCGGTGAGGATCCGGCGGCGGTGCCAGTCGGCGGTACCCCAGGACAGGTGCAGCGCCCGGATCCGGGTGAGGTAGCGCCCGAGTCCGTGCTCCCGCGTGTACCCGATCGCCCCGTGGACCTGCAGCGCCGTCCGTGCCGCGCGTAGCGCCGCCTCTCCGCAGGCCACCTTCGCCGCCGACACGTCCCGACCCGGATTGGTCAGTTCCGGGTGCGCGACCGGTTCGGTGAGGGCCACGGCGGCCGCGTAGAGGAGGGGGCGTGCGAACGTCAGCGCCACCGCGACGTCGGCCAGCTGGTGGCGGATCGCCTGGAAGGCGCCGATCGGGCGGCCGAACTGGGTTCGGGTCTTGGCGTATTCGACGGTCATCGTGAGCAGGGCATGACCGGCGCCGAGGAGTTGGGCGGCGCACGCGAGCGTCCCGAGGTCGAGAGCCCGCCGGATCGGGGCGGCGGTCTCGATCACCTCGCCCGGGAGGACTTCGGCCAGCCGCCGGGCCGGGTCCACGGATCGGTGGATCCTTCCGGGGCTGCCCACCCGTACCGCATGGTGGTCGAGGAGCAGGAGAAGATCGGCCACGTCGCCGTCGGCGGCAAAGGGCAGCAATGGTGGCGCAGCCACCGAGGCGAGGATCCGGCCGTCGGCGAGTTCCGGAAGGCGGCGGTCGGAGGCGAGCAGCGTGGGGGCGGCCGCGACGGATTCGGCGACCGGGCCGGGAACCGCGTGCCGGCCGAGCACCTCGCAGACGATCACCAGGTCGTCGACTCCGGCTCCGAGGCCGCCGAATCGTTCCGGCACGAGCAGGCCGGTCACCCCGGCATCGCTCAGCGACGACCACAGATCACGGGCCGGCCCGCCGTCACCGTCCACCCGGGCGGCCCACACCGCCGGAACGTCCGCCCTGGTCAGCATCGTGTCCAGGACGTCCGCGAAGCGGCGCTGCTCGTCGGTCGGGGCGAGCCTCATCGGGGCAGCCCGAGCTCGCGATGACCGAGGATGTCGCGCTGGATCTCGTTGGTTCCGGCATAGATCGGCCCGGCCAGCGAGAACAGGTATCCGTCGGTCCAGGCCGAGTCGATCTCCGCGAGCGGGCCGAGCACGTCGAGCGCGGTCTCGTGCAGGGCGACGTCCAGTTGGGACCAGAAGAGCTTGGTGGCGCTCGGGGCTACGGGTTCGTCGAGCGACGCATAGGCCGCCATCCGATAGGCCCGCGCCCCGATCCAGGCGTCGACGACCCGGCTGCCGAGATCTTCGTGAGCGTCGAGGGCGACCAGGCGGTCGGCGGCCGCGGTGAACCGGCCCGGCCCGCGCAGGGTCAGCCCCCGCTCGTGGCCGGCCGTGCTCATCGCGACCCGCCAGCCGTCACCGGGCGTCCCGATCACGTCGGCATCGGGCACGAACACGTCGTCGAGGAAGATCTCCGCGAACCCGGCCGTCCCGTCGAGCTGCCGGATCGGCCGGACCGTGACCCCCGGCGCCCGCAGGTCGAACATCAGATAGGTGAGCCCGCGATGCCGTTCCTCGGTCGAGCTGCGGAACAACCCGAACGCCCGATCCGCGACGACCGCCCGGGAACTCCAGGTCTTCTGCCCGGACAGCACCCACCCGCCGTCGACCGGCCGGGCCCGGGACCGGATGGCCGCGAGGTCGCTGCCCGCCCCCGGCTCCGACCAGGCCTGCGCCCACACCTGCGCACCACGCGCCATCGGCGGCAGAATCCGGGCGCACTGCTCCGGTGTCCCGTGTGCGAGCAGTGTCGGCGCCAGCAGGAACAGCCCGTTCTGCCCGATCCGCACCGGTGCCCGGGCCGCGTGGTACTCCTCGTCGAACAGCAGCGCGTGCAGCGGCGGAGCGGCCCGGCCACCGTATTCGACGGGCCACGACACGGCCGCCAGCCCGGCCTCGGCCAGCCGCGCCTCCCACTCCCGGTGCGCGACACTCCCGGCCGCGGTGTCCGGCGCGGGCAGCGCGGAACGAGGAACGTGGCCGGCCAGCCAGTCCCGCACCGAGTCCCGGAATCCGACCGCCTCCGGATCGAGATCGAGGTTCATCCGGCGGCCTTCTTCATCGCCTTCGCGTCGAGTCCGGCCAGCGGATCCGCGCTGACCTCGGCGTTGTGCGAGTGCGCCACGTGATGCAGCCCGAACACCGAGTCCATTCCGGCGCGCATGCCCATCTGGTCCTCACACAGGTTGACCGCCCGTTTCGCGAGCGCCAGCCCGAACGGCGGCATCTCGGCGATCCGCGCGGCCAGCGCGAGGGTCTCGGTCTCCAGCGCGGCGCGCGGCACGATCCGGTTCACCATGCCGATCTCGTACGCCCGGCGCGCCCCGAACCGGTCCCCGGTGAACAGCACCTCCCGCGCGAACCGCGGCCCGAGCACCCAGGGGTGGGCGAAATACTCCACCCCGGGGATCCCCATCCGCAGCACCGGGTCGGCGAAGAACGCGTCCTCGGCCGCCACGATCAGGTCGCACACCCAGGCGAGCATCAGCCCACCGGCCACGCAGGCGCCCTGCACCATGGCCACCGACGGTTTCGGGATCTCCCGCCAGCGTCGGCACATGCCCAGGTAGACCTCCATCTCCCGGGCGTACCGCCGATCGGCTCCGGCTTTGGAGGTGTGGTCCCACCAGGTGACCGCCCGGCGCGGGAACGACGTGTCGGCGTCGCGTTCCGGGGTGCCGATGTCGTGCCCGGCCGAGAAGTGGTCACCGGCACCGGCCAGCACGATCACGGCCACCTCGTCGTCGTCGACGGCACGGGTGAAGGCGTCGTCGAGCGCGTACGTCATCGCCGAGTTCTGCGCGTTGCGGTAGCGGGGCCGGTTCATCGTGACGATCGCGACCGGCCCACGCCGCTCGTAACGCACCTCGTCACTCATGATTCCTCCCGGAGCAAATACTTGAGGACCTTGCCGCTCGCGTTGTGCGGCAGTTCGGCCCGGATCTCCACCGAGCGCGGCGTCTTGTATCCGGCGAGCCGTTCGCGGCACCAGGCGATCACCGCGGCCGGGTCCGGGTCGTGGCCGGGACGGGCCACCACGTACGCCCGGCCGACCTCACCGAGCCGCTCGTCGGGCACCCCGATCACGGCCACCTCGGCGACCGCGGGCAGCCCGGCCAGCACCCGTTCCACCTCGGCCGGGTACACGTTGAAGCCACCGCAGATGTACATGTCCTTGATCCGGTCGGTGATCGTCAGGTTTCCGTTCTCGTCGAGTCGGCCCACGTCACCGGTGTGCAGCCAGCCGTCCGGGTCGATCGCCGCCGCGGTGGCCGCCGGGTCGTCGAGGTAGCCGAGCATCAGGTTCGGCCCGCGCAGCAGCACCTCGCCGTCCTTCTCGGCGATCCGCACCTCGAACCCGGCGGCGGCCCGTCCACTGGTGAACGCCACGGTCCGGGTGTCGTCACCGGGCCGGCACATGGTCGCGACCACGGCTTCGGTCAGCCCGTACGCGGTGAGCACGGTATCGATCCCCAGCTCGGTCCGGATCCGGTCGATCAGGACCGGCGGCACGGTCGCGGCCCCGGTGACGGCCAGCCGCAGCGAGCCCAGCGCGTGACCGATCCGGCCCGGGTGGTCGAGCAGCCCGATGTAGAGGGTCGGCGGCCCGGGCAGCACGGTGATGTGCTCGTGCTCGATCAGTTCGAGCGCGCGCGGCACGTCGAACACCGCCTGCGGCACGATCGTCGCCCCGCTGGTCAGGCACGCGAACAGCCCGGCCTTGAGCCCGAAACTGTGGAAGAACGGGTTGATCACCAGGTAGCGGTCGTGGACGCCGACCCCGCCGATCTCGGCCCACGCCCGGGCCACCCCGAGTGACCGCCGGTGCGCGCTCATCACGCCCTTGCTGATCCCGGTGGTCCCGGAGGTGAAGAGGATGTCACTGACGTCGTCCGGGCGTACCGCCGAAGCTCTTTCCGAAGCCGCCTCGGCGGCGACCTGACCGGCCCGGTCGAGGAAGGCGTCCCAGTGCGGCAGTGGCAGCACGAACGGCGGCAGAGCCGCCGCCGGAAGCGACGCCAGTCGGTCGGTGCCGAGGAACGGCCCGGTGACGATCAGCCCTTTCGCGTCGCTGCGGGTGATGATGTCGGCTGCCTCGGCACCGGTGAACCTGGTGTTGATCGGCACCAGCGTGGCGCCCGCGCCGAGGATGCCGAGCGCCGCGAGCACCCAGCGGGCGCTGTTGGGAGCCCAGAGCGCGACCCGGTCGCCGGGTTCGATGCCGGATGCGATGAGCGCGCGGGACACCGCCTGCGTCTCGTCGTGCAGCTCGGCGAAGTTCCACCTGCGCCGATGCGGGTCGACGAGAGCCGGCTCCCGGCCGAACTCGCGTGCGGCGTGCGCCACCACCGCCGGAACGGTCTCCATCGGACCTCCCCTTTACCAAGCAAGTGCTTGGTCGGTAGCGTGAGCCTACGCGTGATCGGGGAGGCGACGCCAGTGACCGACGACGATGCGTTCCGGCGGGAGATCCGGGAGTGGCTGGCCGCTGAGCTCACCGATGAGGTGCGCGGCACCGGCGGGGTCGGCCGGGAGAACGAGGCCTTCGCGCAGCGGCTCGCCTTCACCAGGCGGCTCGCCGCCGCCGGATGGGGCACGCTGGCCTGGCCGGTGGCGCACGGTGGGCGCGGCGCGTCCCTGTCCCAGCAGGTCATCTTCCATGAGGAGTACGCGAGAGCCGGCGCCCCGAGTCGGGTCGACCACATCGGCACCACCATGGTCGGACCGACGCTGATCGACCTGGGCACTCCTGAGCAGCAGCGCCGCTTCCTGCCGAAGCTCGCCGCGGTCGACGAGTTGTGGTGCCAGGGCTACTCCGAGCCCGGTGCGGGCTCCGACCTGGCCGGGGTCACCACCCGCGCGCGGCTCGACGGCGACCGCTGGGTGCTCAGTGGGCAGAAGGTGTGGACGTCCCTGGCCCACGTGGCCGACTGGTGTTTCGTGCTGGCCCGCACCGCGCCCGCCCCGGCCGGTGGGCCCCGCTCGGCGGGACTGTCCTACCTGCTCGTGCCGATGCGGCAGCCGGGGATCACGGTCCGCCCGATCCGGCAGCTCACCGGCGACAGCGAGTTCAACGAGGTGTTCTTCGACGACGCGGTCACCGAGGCGGGACTCGTCGTCGGCGAGCCGGGGCAGGGGTGGAAGGTCGCGATGGCCACCCTCGCCTACGAGCGGGGTGCGGCCACGGTCGGGCAGCAGATCGGGTTCCAGCGTGACCTGGACGACCTGGTCGCGGTCGCGCGCGGCACCGGGGCGGCCACTGACCCGGCTCTGCGGGAGCGGCTGACCAGGGCCTGGATCGACCTGTCGGTGCTGCGGACACACACCCTGCGGGTGCTGCGCGATCCGCAGCCGGCCGCGTCGTCGGTGATCAAACTGCTCTGGACCCGCTGGCGGCAGGGGCTCGGTGAGCTGGCCATGGACGTGCTCGCCCGCGGTGCCGCCGACCCGGAGGCGGTGGCCCGCTGGCAGACGTATTTCCTGTTCAGCCGGGCCGACACGATCTACGGGGGATCCAACGAGATCCAGCGGGGCATCGTCGCCGAGCGGGTGCTCGGACTGCCCCGCCAGGCCCGCGGATGACCGGCCCCACCGGGCGTGGCCTGCTGGCCGACAAGGTCGTCGTGGTCACCGCGGCGGCCGGGGCCGGGATCGGGTCGGCGGTGGCCCGGCGCTGTCTCGACGAGGGTGCCCGGGTGGTGCTCGGTGACAGCCACGAGCGGCGGCTCGGCGAAACCCGTGACCTGCTCTCGTCGGCCTATCCGGGCCGGGTGTGGGCGGTCCCGTGCGACGTCACCGACGAGGCCGCGGTGCAGCGGCTGATCGGCGGGGCGGTCAGCCGGTTCGGCCGGCTCGACGTCCTGGTCAACAACGCCGGCCTGGGCGGGAACCGGCCGGTCACCGAGCTCGACGACGAGGAGTGGCACCTGGTCCTCGACGTCACGCTGACCGGCACGTTCCGCTGCACCCGGGCCGCCCTGCGCCAGATGATCGCGCAGGGCGGGGGCGGGGCGATCGTCAACAACGCGTCGGTGCTGGGCTGGCGCGCGCAGGCCGGGCAGGCGCACTACGCGGCGGCGAAGGCCGGGGTGATGGCGTTCACCAGGTGTACCGCCCTGGACGTGGCGGCGCACCGGATCCGGGTCAACGCGGTCGCCCCGAGTCTGGCGGCACACCCGTTCCTGGCCAAGGTGATGAGCCGGGCCGAGCTCGACGAGCTGGCCGGGCGGGAGGCGTTCGGCCGGGCCGCCGAACCGTGGGAGGTGGCGACCGTGGTGGCCTTCCTGGCCAGTGACTACGCGTCCTATCTGACCGGTGAGGTCATCTCGGTCAGCAGTCAGCACCCGTAACTCTTTCCATCGATGTTACGGGGCAGTAGATTGTAACGCGTTCTAGTTTTTGGGAGGGGTTTCACCAGGAGGACGCGATGCGGCGGATCACCGGCACGGCACTGTTCGGCCTCGGCATACTCTGCCTGCTCTTCGCGATGGCCCTGGCCTGGGTCATCGTGCCGTCCCAGCGGAAGGTCCCGCTCGATCTGGTGCCCCCCGACGTCGTGGTGGAGACCGCCAACGCGTCGTTCGTGCAGGCCAAGACGCTGCCGAACGGTACGCCTCAGGTGGTCGTGGAAAACGCCGGTCTGCGCTCGACAACCGGCATCAAACCCGACTTCGCGGCGGCCGCCGGACTCGACGGCGAGACTCTGGTCTGGAACGTGTATCACTCGACCCGGCGGATCGACACCGACGAAATGATCAACAGCGCCGAGAGCCGGGTCGCGCTCGACCGCACCACCGGCGAGGCGGTCCCGTGGGAGGGGCAGTGCCACGTCGAGGAGCCGGTGCCGTGCACCCCGGGCAACGTGTCCTTCTCCGGGCACCTCTACCTGTTCCCGTTCGGCACCGAGAAGACCACCTATCAGTACTGGGACTCGACTCTGGGTAAGGCGCTGCCGCTCGAATACCAGGCCGAGGAGGACTACAACGACCTGCCCACGTACCGCTTCCAGCAGGTCGTGCCGGAACAGCCGGCCCCGATGAACCCGGACAGCCTCGGCGCGCTGCTCGCCTTCCTGGCACCCGGTGCCAGCGACGGGACCATCTCCTACCGGGCCACCCGCACGCTCTGGATCGAGCCGCAGACCGGCGCCATCGTCGGATACCGCGAGCAGCAGCACCGCGAACTGGTGCCCAACCTCGGCGAGCGGGTCGTCATCTTCGACGCCGACCTCCAGTACGACCAGGCCACCCTGGACGCGGTCGGCAAGCAGGCGTCAGACGGGCGCAGCCAGCTGCTGCTGCTCGGTGTGTACGTGCCGATCGGGCTGGCGTTCCTCGGCCTCGTCCTGATCGCCGTCGGTTTGCTGCTGGCCCGCGGCGGCTCGAGCCCGCGCGGCGGACACCGGGCGGCCGACGTGACGAAGCCGTTGCCCACGCCCGTCTCCTAGCACCGGGGACGGCCTGCCGTTGCCGGCTTCGACTGTTGGGGCGTGGCCGTACCACATGATCGATCGTCTCTCCCGCCGAAGCGGGAGAGACGATCGATGGTGACTATCGCGTGCCGTAGAACTCGGGCGGGGTCAGCGGGTCGTTGTTGCTGACGTTGCTGGCGACCTCGCTGGCGCTGGGGTTGAGCGCGGCCATCACGGCGGTGACGCCGATGGCCGCCAGGATGGCCGCGAGGGCCGCGCTGAGCAGGAGGAATTTGAACGGGACCACGGTCGGCTCCTCTACAGGCGTTCGATGATCGTCGCGGTCGACATCGCCCCGCCGGCGCACATGGTGACCAGTGCCGTGGTGCCGTCGGACCGCTCCAGTTCGTGCAGTGCGGTGGTCAGCAGGCGCGCGCCGGTGCTGCCGACCGGATGGCCCAGGGCGATCGCCCCGCCGTTGACGTTGACCCGGTCCGGATCGGCGCGGTGCACGGCGAGCCAGGACAGGACCACGCTGGCGAACGCCTCGTTCACCTCGCAGCGGTCCAGGTCGTCGATCTTCATGCCGGCCCGGGTCAGGACCCGGTCGGTGGCCGCGATCGGCCCGTCCAGGTGGTAGTAGGGCTCGGCCCCGACCAGGCACTGCGCCACGATCCGGGCCCGCGGCCGCAATCCCAGCGCCCGCGCGTGGTCGGCGTCCATCAGCAGCACCGCGGCCGCCCCGTCGGAGATCTGCGACGAGGTGCCGGCCGTGTGCCGCCCGTCCGGCAGCACCGTCTTCAAACCGGACAGCCCTTCGAGGGTGGTCTCCCGCAGCCCCTGGTCGCGGGTGACCTCGCCGACCGGCACGATCTCCCGGAGATAGCGGTCCTCAGCCCACGCCCGGGCCGCGTTCACCTGCGAGCGCACCCCGAACCGGTCCAGGTCGGCGCGGGTCAGGCCGCGTCGGTCGGCGATCCGCTCGGCCGCCACGTACTGGTTGGGCAGGTCGATGCTCCACGACTCGGGGCGGGGCAGACCGGCGTCGCCGAGGTTGGCCCGCAGCGGCACCCGGCTCATCGCCTCGACCCCGCAGGCCACGCCCGCACTGATCGCGTCGGTGGCGATCAGTCCGGCGATCAGGTGCGCGGCCTGCTGTGCCGAGCCGCACTGGGCGTCGACGGTGGTGCAGCCGGTGGCGTGTGGCAGCCCGGCGTGCAACCACGCGGTACGGGTGATGTTGTTGGACTGCTCGCCACCCTGGGTGACACAGCCGCCGATGACCTGCTCGACCTCGCCGTGCGCGGCCATCCGGGTCAGCACCGTGCCCAGCAGTTCGGCCGGATGCAGGCCGGACAACCAGCCGCCGCGCTTGCCGATCGGGGTACGCGCCGCATCGACGATCACCGGTGTGCCCACCGCGACCTCCTGCCGGGCCGAATCTGCTGCAACCGAGCTAGAACGTGTTCTCGAATGAACCTACCAAATGTTCTAGGTCACGTGTTTGAATCGGTAGAACTTGTTGCTGTAGGAGGAGCTGTGGCCGAGCCGCGCACCCGCATCGACCCCACCGATCCGGACATCTACCTGCACGGCATCCCGCACGCCGAGTTCGCCGAGATGCGCCGCGACGACCCGGTCTGCTGGATCCCGCAGGTGCGCGGCAGCGCCGGGTTCGACGACGAGGGCTACTGGGCGGTCACCCGGCACGCCGACGTGATGGCGGTGTCCCGTAACAGCGAGACGTTCTCCAGCCGGGAGAACACCGCGATCGCCCGGTTCCAGCCCGACATGACCCGCGAGGGCATCGAGATGCAGCAGGCCATCCTGCTCAACATGGACCCGCCGCAGCACACCGCGCAGCGCGCCATCGTGTCCCGGGGCTTCACCCCGCGCGCGATCAACAGTCTGCGGTCGGCGTTGCAGGCGCGCGCCGAACGGATCGTGGCGGAGGCGTCGATCGATCCGGACGGCGATTTCGTCACCGACGTCGCCTGCGAACTGCCCCTGCAAGCCATCGCCGAGCTGCTCGGCGTGCCGCAGGAGGACCGCGGCAACGTCTTCGAATGGTCGAATTCGATGATCGGGTACGACGATCCCGAGTTCAGTGGCGCCGACCCGATGGAATCCGCGATGGGCCTGCTCGGGTACGCCATGCAGATGGCCGACGAACGGCAGACCTGCCCGCGCGACGACATCGTCACCACCCTGGTCAAGGCCGAGATCGCCGGGGAGCACCTGTCGGTCGACGAGTTCGGGTTCTTCGTGCTGATGCTCGCCGTCGCCGGCAACGAGACCACCCGCAACGCCATCTCGCACGGCATGCACGCGCTGCTGTCGAACCCCGAGCAGTGGGAGCTGTTCAAACAGACCCGGCCGCGGACCGCCGTCGACGAGTTCGTGCGGTGGGGCAGCCCGATCAACGTCTTCCAGCGGACCACCACCCACGACACGTCGCTGGCCGGGGTGCCGATTCCGCGGGGGCAGCGGGTCGCCATGTTCTACGGGTCGGCCAACTACGACGAGGCGGTGTTCATCGACCCGCACACGTTCGACATCACCCGCAGTCCCAACCCGCACCTCGGCTTCGGTGGCAGCGGCGCGCACTTCTGCCTCGGCGCCAACCTGGCCCGGCTGGAGATCGATCTGATCTTCAACGCCATCGCCGACCAGATGCCGGGGATCACGCTCGCCGGGCCGGCGCAACGGCTACGCTCCGGATGGATCAACGGGATCAAGCACCTGCCGGTTCGGTATCGCTGACCCTCCGGCTGCGCTGGTCTCCCGCGGGGAGCAGATACCACCGAAGGCCGTCACATTTGCCCTGTATATGGGGTCGCCGTGGATCGACGCCGCCCTTATGATCTCTGCCTGTCGAAAGATCAAGGGGTAGGTGCATGCGTGAGTTCTCCGTCCCCGAGCGGGTGGGCGGCTTCGGCGCCCTCGCCGCCGCAGGGGCGGTGATCTGGCCGACGGTCACCGCCGGCACAGGCCTGGGAATCCCCTGTCTGCTGCGGACGGTGACCGGGATCCCGTGCCCGGCCTGTGGCCTGACCACCGCTGCGGTGGCTCTGGTCCGTGGCCGGTGGGATCTGGCTCTCCAAGCGAATCCTCTGATCTTCGGTCTGGCGGCGGTCACTGTCGCATCCGGCGTCCTCGTGGCGCTGCGTGCGGCGGGTGTGCTGGCGCCGCCTCGCCCGTGGTCGTCTGCGCAACGTCGCCAGACGGGCTGGGCGGCCGGTCTGCTCGCCATCGTGAGCTGGCTTTTTCAAATGCACCGGCTCCAGCCGGACATCTTTTAAGGAACAAGTGAGATGACCTACCCGCCCCCTGGTGACCCCTACTCGGGCCAGGTTCCCCCGCAGCCGTACGGCCAGTCGCCCTACGGCCAGCCGGCTCCCGCCTTCGCCGGCTGGGGCTCCCGTGTCGGCGCTTACCTGATCGACGGCCTCATCGTGGCGCCGTTCAGCCTTCTCGCGACGCTGCTCGGCATGAGCACCGACGACGTGACCGGGCTGCAGACGCCCAACGCGCTCTACTACGTGTTCCTGCTCGCCGGGTTCGTCGTGAGCGGGTACAACCGGTGGTTCCAGGCCGGCAAGACCGGGCAGAGCTGGGGCAAGAAGGCGCTGAACATCCGTCTCCTCAACGAGGCGACCGGCCACCCGATCGGTGCCGGTAAGGCCTTCCTGCGCGACCTGGCCCACATCCTCGACGGCCTGGCCTGCTGCATCGGCTACCTGTGGCCGCTGTGGGACGCCAAGAAGCAGACCTTCTCCGACAAGGTCTGCAGCACGCTCGTCGTCCGCAGCTGATCGCGACCGGGCCGCTCTGCCGTTTCCTCGCCGAGGAGCGGCCGGGCGGCCCGGTGCCGGTCGATCAGGTGATCGGGTGGCCGTACTCCAGGGAGAGATCGGTCAGATCGGGATCGCCGAACCGGTCCAGCAACGTCTGGAACCGCTTCACCTTCTCCGCGCCGAACCGGCCGACCCGCTCCGCGAACGTGGCCGCCGTCAGGAACCGCGGCGGGGTGCTCTTGCTGTGGAACTTGTCGGCGAACATGACCAGCTCCTCCTCGACCGTCTCGGCGAGGAAGTCGCAGTCCGGCAGCGGAAGTTGCTGGGTGAGCACGTCGTCGCGGGTGATGCCGACCCCGGTGTGGTGCGAGCAGAACCGGCGCAGCGTCTCCGGTAGCCCGGCCTCGCCGAGCAGCTGGTAGCCGAGCAGCCCGTGCCGCACGTAGTGGTCACCCGGCCGGAGCCGGTGCACGCCGATGTCGTGCAGCAGGCATCCGGCCCGCACCAGGTCCATGTCGAGGCCGTCGGTGCCGACGGCCCGCTCGGCGATCCGGCAGACGATCTGACAGTGCGTCCACACCAGCTCGAAAGCCTCCGGCGTGGGGGCGAACCGCTCGTGCAGCGCCCGGATCTCGAGGTCGGTCGGAATACGCATCAGCCCTACCGTATATCGACT
The DNA here is from genome assembly GCF_033097365.1 of Actinoplanes sichuanensis. Taxonomy (NCBI): domain Bacteria; kingdom Bacillati; phylum Actinomycetota; class Actinomycetes; order Micromonosporales; family Micromonosporaceae; genus Actinoplanes; species Actinoplanes sichuanensis. Next base: position 6,990,506 of record NZ_AP028461.1, on the reverse strand, counting down.
TTTCGTAGGTCCGGGGTGCGGGCCGCGATCGCGGCCACCGCCGCGACACACAGCAGGCCGCCGCTGACCAGCGCCGCCGTGGCCGAGCTGCCGGCCGCGACCAGGCCGGCGCGCATGTTGCCGACGTCCGGGCCGGCCTGCCCGACGATCTGCTCGGCGGCCGCCGCCCGGCCCAGGAACTCGTCGGGCGTGTGCCGCTGCACCACGGTGCTGCGCGACACCACGGCGACCGTGTCGGCCGCCCCGGCCACCGCGAGCAGCGCCAGCCCGACCCACGCGTTCGACGCGAGCCCGAACAGGGCGAGCGCCACACCCCAGGTCAGCGCACCGGCCAGCATGACCGCGCCGGGCCGCCGGGACCGGGTGAACGTGCCGGACAACGCCGACGCCACCACCCCGCCCACCGCGATCGCGGTCAGGAACAGGCCCAGCGTGCGCGGGTCGTCGCCGAACCGTTCCGCGTTCACCACCGGGAACAGACTGATCGGCATGGCCAGCACGGTGGCCGCCAGGTCGGTGAGCAGCGCGCCCCGCACCGGTCGGCTGGCACCCAGGAACCGCAGCCCGGCCAGCACCCCGGTGAGCCCGGGCGAGGCGGCGGCGGGCATCGGCGGGAGGCGGATCGCCGTCCACAGCGCCACCGCGAACGTGGCCGTATGGACCAGGAAACAGCCGCCGACCCCGACCTCACTGATCACCAGACCGCCGAGCGCCGGGCCGATCAGCATCGAGCCCTGAAACGAGATCCGGTTCAGCGCCAGCCCGGCGCCGAGCTGCTCGGCCGGGAGGAGCCGGGACAGGAACGTCCGCGAGGCCGGCGCGCCACCGGCCACGAACAGCGACTGCACCGCCACCAGGACCAGCACCGACGTCGCGGACCCGCCGGCGAACGCCTGCACGGTCAGCAGCACCGCGCAGACCGCCTGCCCGATCTTGGTGACCAGGTAGAACCGTCGCCGATCGACCCGGTCCACGAGCGCCCCGGCGAACAGCCCGAACACGATGATCGGCAGCGCCTGGGCCAGGCCCGCCGCACCGGTCCAGATCGTGCTCCGGGTCGACTCCCACACCTGGTAGAGCACCGCCACCAGGGCCATCTGCCCACCCAGGCCGGAGAGCAGCCCGCCGAGCCACAGCCGGCGGAAATCCGGCGAGGTCCGCAGCGGAGCGACGTCGAGCAGCGCCCGGCTCACTGCCATGCCGGGTCTCCGGCCAGCCGCTCACTGATCCGCGTGTGCAGGCTCCGCCGCGCCAGCGCCGCCTCGATGTCGCGGACCACCCGGCTCAGCGGGTAGGGGATCTCCGATTCGATCTCGGCGATCGCCGCCTCGGTGGCCCGCCATTCGGCGGCCAGCCTGCGCACCACGGCCTCGGCCTTCGCGGTCAGCTCGACCTTTCTGGTGCGGGCGTCGACCCCGGCCACGGTACGGACCCAGCCGCCCGCCCGCATCGCGGACACCTTCTGACTCATCCCGGAGTGGGTGATCTGCACCGACTCGGCCAGCTCGGTGATCGTCATCGGCCCGCGGTGGTGCAGTCGGAGCAGCTCCATCACCCAGGTCGGTTTCAGCCCGTCGATCCGCGCGTCGGCGTAGACCCGGGCGATCTCGGCATCCATCGCCGCCTGCAACAGCCGCCAGGGCCGCCACACGCTCTCCTCGGTCGGGTCGGCCAGCCAGTCATCGGTCATCCGAAGAATGTAACAGCACTTATATAAGCACTGTCACGATTTTTTCCATGATGAGGTAAGTGAATGGCGGGACTCCGGCGTAGTACCAGCGTGGGACAACAACGGGCGGAGTTCGCCGCCTTCTACGAGAGCGCCCGGGACGACTGCCTGCGCGCGGCGGTGGCCGCCATCGGCAACCGCCAGGTCGCCGAGGACGCGGTCGCGGAGGCGTTCGCCCGGGCCTGGGCCTCCTGGTCCACCGTCGCCCGGCACCCGTCACCGCGGGCGTGGGTGGTCCGCACCGCCCTGAACACGCACATCTCCTGGTGGCGCCGCCGACGCCGGGAGGTGCCCGAACCGGCCACGCCGGATTCCGGCCGCGACGACACCGGCGACCACCTGCCCGACCCACGGGTGATGGCGGCACTGCGGTCGCTGCCCACCCGCCAGCGCGAAGTGTTCGTGCTGCGCGTCTTCCTCGACCTGGACAGCGACACCACCGCACGGACCCTGGGCATCGCCGCCGGAACCGTGACCGCCCACCTGGCCCGCGCCACCCGAGCCCTCCGGGCGCACCTGACACCAGTCCTCGAACAGGAGCAGAAGCTGTGATCGACCACGACGACGATCTGTACGCCCGCGTCCGCACCGAGTTCGACCAGGTGCACATGGGCGAGAGCCTGGACGCCATCACCAGCCGTGGCCGAGGCGTGCGCCGCCGTCGCCGGACAGTCGCCGCCCTCGGTGTGGCGGTACTGGCCGCCGGGGTGACCGCCGGCCTGACCCTGAGCCGCCCGGCCGAACCGGAACACGGCCTGATCCAGGTCGCCGCCTGGACTGTCGACTCCCGCCAGGAGGACACGGTCGTCTTCTCGATCCGGCAGCTGGTCGACGCCGACGAGCTGAACGCCGCCCTGAAGAAGGCGGGGGTCCCGGCCCTGGTCGAGTTCGTCAAGGTCCCCGAGGAGCAGAAGGTCGTCGGCTGCCAGAACGAGAAGGAGGGCCTGCCGAACATGTACGACGTCATGCCGCACAGCAATGTCCCCGCGAAGCCCGGTGAGATCACCTGGGCCGTTCGCCGGGATCTGATGCCGGCCGGCTCCGCCCTGCATTTCGTCATCTTCGAGGAGATCAACCAGGAAACCGGCGAGCCCGGCCGGATGGTGAGGATGGGCCTGTTCGACGGCTACCCGGAGCCGTGCAAGCTCTTCCCGCCGGACTACACGATTCCGAAGTGAACGGCAGTGGGGCGCCCACCGAGGTGAGCGCCCCACTGCGAGACCGGGGGTCAGAGCGAGACGGCGACCCCGCCGATGGTCACGGCCAGCCTGCCGTCCGAGGCGAACGACCAGGCCAGAGCGCCGCTGTACGAGGAGCAGCGCGACCCGTTCGTACCCGACCAGAACTGGTTGGTGGAGTCCGCGTTGCCGATGATCCGGTCGTTCGTGCCACTGGAGTAGCGGCACGACGTGTTGTTGCGGAAGACCGACGTACCGGCGTCGAAGTTGAAGTTGCGCTCGGTGTTGTCGATGCTCAGGTTGTTCGAGATGGCCAGCGAGCCCGGGTTGCTGTTGTAGGTGAACCCGTGCTTGCCGTTCTTGTAGGCGATGGTCCGCCGCACGATGTGGTTGACCGCGATGTCCTCGCCGCCGAGCTTGAACCCGTTGCGGTCGCCGTTGCCGGCCGTCGAGCCGTCGCTGAGCGTGCCGTTGTTGTAGGCGAGCGAGTCCTCGATCGTCACCACGCCGATCGCGCCGGTGTCGGTCTTGGTGTACAGGTCCCAGCCGTCGTCGATGTTGTTGTGCGACACCGCGTACCGGAACACGTTGCCCGAACCGACCGTCAGCTTGGCGGCGAAACCGTCCGCGTCCTCACCGTCGGAGTCGGCGTTGTCGTGTGACTCGGCGCTGAGGATCAGGTTGTTGGCCGGCCACTGCGAGTTCGGGGTGTCCGACGCGATCCGGGACAGCTGCAGACCGGTGTCCCGGTTGTAGCGAGTGATCGTCCGCTCCAGGACGTTGTTGCTGCCACCGACGAAGATGCCGTTGTCCCCGGCCCGCTCGACGGTCAGCCCGTACACCTTCCAGTAGTTGCCGTTGACGGCCAGGCCGCGGGCGGCCGGGTCCTCGGCCTGCGCCGAGAAGTTCAACACCGGCTTCTCGCCGTTGTAGGCGGCGATCGTCTTCAGGGCGCCGGACGACCCGTTGTTGCCGGCCGGGATGTTGATCGTCGCCGAGTGGTTGTAAGTGCCACCGCGCAGGTAGATCGTGCCGCCCGCGGCGATCCGGGTGATCGCGGAGGTCAGCGTGGTCGGTGCGGAGATCGTGCCGGCCGCGCCGTCCGTGCCGCCGGGCGCCACATAGAGGGCGCTGGAGGACGGCGGCGGGCTGGAGGAGGCCGAGGGCGAGGTGGAGGTGGAGGGGGAGGACGACGGTGAGGTCGTGGGGGAGGACGGGGTGCTCACTCCGTCGTCGACCACGATGTCGTCGAAACGGCCGGCCGCGTACTCGGTGAGCAGCCCGATCCGCCCGGCCGTGATGGTGCTGTCGGTGGCCGATCCGACGCTCGTCCCGTTCACCGAGCCACTGATCGTGGTCCCGCTGAACGACAGCTTCAGCGTGTAGTACGTGCTGGTCGAGATGGTCTGGCTGAGGCTGCCCAGAACCGTCACGGCGCTGCCGTTCATGGTCTCCAACTGCACCCGGTTGGCGCCGGTCAGCGACAGCCGGTACATCTTCGTGGAACCGGCGGCCCGGCCGGTCAGCGCGACCACACCGGCGCTGGATCCGAAGGCGGTCGCCTTGACCCGGGCCTGCACCGAGTAGTTCGTCCAGGAGGTGGTTCCGGCGAACTGGCGGGCCCGTTCACTGGACGTGTCGGACTGCTGTATGGCCTGCGTTCCGTCGCTCACCACCGACCATGTGCCGCCCGATTTCGACCATCCGCTGGTGCTGCCGGATTCGAAGTCGGCACTGAACAGCGTGGCGGCCTCGGCCGTACCGATGGAGAGGAACAGACCGGCCGCCACCAGGCCGGAGAGACCGGCGGCGCCGAGGGATCGGCGCAGCGTGCGGCCCCGGAGTGTTGCTGACATGGGGGATGGACTCCTTGTCGCAAATGGATCCGCCGGACACGCCGCACCGACCGCGGAACGCATTTACGAACCGCGGCACAATGCAGCGTTGGGGATGGTCCGGCGGACTGCCAAAGGAAATGTTCCGAGATGGAATCTGCCACCGGCCATATCTGCGAGTCAACGGAATCCATTTGCAGGTTTGTTGCAGGAATGGGTCAGCCCAGTGACGCGAGGAACAGATCCAGGCATCGTTCGGCGTTCGCGGTGATGGTGATCGCCGGGTTGGCCAGGCACGCCGTGCCGGGCAGCAACGCACCGTCCACACAGAACAGATTCTGATATCCCGCGACTTTTCCGCTGAAGTCGGTGGCTTTGCCCATCACCAGGCCACCGAGCGGGTGGTAGGTGTTCCGCGACCCCAGCCCCATCCCGGTGCCCCGGTCGTACGACGGCAACCCGGTCAGCAGTGACCCCTTCGAACCCTCGGTGGCCCACCACAGCCGGGTCGCCAGGTCCCGCCCGGCCTTGTCCGACGACGTCTCCATCTCCGCGTACGGCCAGTAGACCTTCCCGGTCCCGGTGGCCGCGTCGTACCTGATCTCGCCACGCTCGGACGCCAGGCTGGTGATCAGGTGCGCCGAGGTGCCGGGCAGCCACGACGGGACGGGCGCCGCCTCCCAGGCCATCGCGGCTTTGGCGTACGGGTTCGAGTCGTCGTAGAACCGCACGTTCCCCGGCCCGCCCTGGGCGGTGCCGACGGTCCTGCGCAGGTTGAGCCGGGCTACCAGGAAGTCCCCGTTGTTGCCCCAGCCCTTGCCCACCTCGGTGCTGGTCAGCCGCGGGAGTCTGCCCTGTGCCCGTGACTTGAGCAGCAGTGACGTGCTCCCCAGCGACCCGGCGGCCAGGAACACGTAGTCGGCCGCGAACACCGGATTGGACAGCACGCTCCCGGTGTCGTCGATCTGCTTGCAGGCCACCTCGAAGGTCGACGTCCCGGACACCTCACGGATCTCGGTGACCTCGTGCAACGGCAGGATGCGGGCGTTACCGGTGGCCACCGCCCACTTCAGGTAGGTCTTGTCGACGCTGTTCTTGGCACCCGAGTTGCTGCCGAACGGTCCCTCGCCGATGGTGTGGCAGGCCGGCACCCGCCCGGCCAGCTCGTCCCGGATGACGTCCCAGTTCACCCCGAACGGCACCGGCACCGGCGTCTTACCGAACTCGCTGATGTACTGCAACCAGGTGCGCGCGCCCACGTACGCCGCATGGTTCTGAATGTCGGCCGGGATGGTCGCGGTGCCGATGTTCTGCCGGGCGCGTGGCCAGTAGGTGTTCTCGAACTCGGTGTACGACAGTTGCGCCGGGTAGGCCGACTCCCAGTCGGCGCGTCGCGGCTGGGGCATGAACATGCCGATGACCAGCGAACCGCCGCCCACCCCGGACCCGCACATCACCTGGATGCCGTCGCCGACGTGCTTCTGGATGAGCCCGGCCCCGCGGGTGATGGTCTTGCTGACGTCCAGCCCGAGCGGCGGGTTGTCGGCGAACCAGGCGCACCGCCAGTCCGGGTTGCTGATCGTGCAGAACGTGGTGCCGGTGCTGTTGAGATCCCAGCGGCGGCCGCGCTCGATGACGGTCACGGTCATCCCGGCCTGGGCGAGGCGCCAGGCGGCGACCGCGCCCCCGAACCCGCTGCCGATGACGATCGCGGTCCGGCCCTGAGCGGCCGGAAGGCTCAGCGCGGGTGCGACGGCGACAGCCGCCCCGGCCTGTAGAAGGGTTCGACGTTTCATTGAGGATTCCTCCCGACCACCCACATGGAGAAGAACTGAGATCCGCCCCCGTAGGCGTGGCCGAGCGCCGTCGACGCCCCCGCCACCTGGTGTTCGCCGGCCCGGCCCATCACCTGCATGGCGGCCTCGGCGAACCTCAGGAGCCCGGAGGCGCCGATCGGGTTCGAACAGAGGACACCACCGCTGGGGTTGATCGGCAGAGCACCGCCGAGCGCGGTTTCACCTGATTCAACAAGCTTCCAACCTTGCCCTTGTCCAACAAATCCGACATTCTCGAGCCACATCGGCTCGAACCATGAAAAAGGCACATAAAGCTCGGCGACGTCCACCTCGTCGAGCGGATCCTTGATGCCCGCCGCGGCCCAGAGCGCGGCCGCCGCCGTCGCGCCCGCTCGCGGGTTGACATGATCCTTACCGGAGTAGAACGTCGGCTCGGTCCGCATCGCGGTCGCCCGGATCCACGCGACCTGACGCTCCGAGGCCTCGGCCGCCTCCTGATCCCCGATCACCACCGCGCAGGCCCCGTCCGACGAGGGGCACGTCTCGTCGTACCGGATCGGGTCCCACAGCATCGTCGACGCCTGCACCGACTCCACGGTGATCTCCGGTTGCCGCAGGTGGGCGTAGGGATTGAGCGCGCCGTTGCGCCGATCCTTGACGGCCACCAACGCCCCGACGTGCCCGGGGGCGCCGGCTCGGCGGATGTATGAACGGATGTGCGGGGCGAAGTAGCCACCCGCCCCGGCCGTGATCGGTGCCGAGAACGGCGGCTGGATCGACAGGGCCCACATCGCGTTCGACTCCGACTGCTTCTCGAACGCCACCGCCAGCACCCGCCGATGCGCCCCCGCCCGGACCAGGCTCGTCGCCACGATCGCCGTGGCCCCGCCGACCGAACCGGCGGTGTGCACCCGGAGCAGCGGTTTCCCGGCCGCACCGAGTGCCGACGCCAGGAACAGTTCAGGCATCATCACGCCCTCGAACAGATCCGGCGCCTTCCCCAGCACCACCGCGTCGACCTGCTCCCAGCCGACCCCCGCGTCGGCCAGCGCCCGGTCGATCGCCTCCCGGCACAGCCCGGCCATCGACACATCGGTGCGCCGGGTCCGGTGATGCGTCTGCCCGGTCCCCAGGACCGCCGCTCGCCTCATGATCCACTCCTCAGCACGCAGACCAGGTTCTGTTGCAGCAGCGGCCCGGCCGTCGCGTGCGCGGCCGCGACGGCTGCCCGCCCGGACATGACCTCCTCGGCCGCCGCGCCGATCCGCGACAGCCCGGCCGAGAACATCGGATTGCTCCCGAACGCCACGCTGCGCACCTCGTCCGGCAACCCGAGCGCCCGGCGCAGCAGCAACTCCTGATGCGTGAACGGGGCATGCAACGCCGCCACCTCGACACCGTCCAGCCCGCCGGCATCCGCGGCGGCGGCCGACGCGGACGGCACGGCGGTCAGGTCCCGCTCCCCGAACCCCTGCGGATCGACGCGATGCCCGATACCCGAGATCCAGGCGGCGCGCCGCCCGCCGACCCGGTCGGCCGCGGCGAGGACGACCGCCGACGCCCCATCCGCGACTCGCGCGACGTCGTGCTCCCGCAAGGGCATGGCGAGGTACGGTCGATCGAGCAGCGTTTCCACGGAAGAGGTTTCGTCGCGCGCCGCCGCTACCGCGGCCAGGTCCCGCTCACTGAACAATCCGGTGTCGATCCCGAGCCGTGCCTGCAACGCGCCGACACTGATCGCATCCGGCCACAGCGGCGCCACCGTGTACGGGTCGAGTTGCAACGCCAGCACCCGGGCCAGTTCACCGGCGGTGCCCTTGCCGAACCCGTAGACCAGCGCCGTCGACGCCTCCCCGGCCAGGATCTTGATGTACGCCTCGTAGAGTGCCCACGCCGCGTCCATCTCCACGTGCGACTCGGCGATCGGCGGCACCGCCCCGATCGCGTCGACCGCGTTGACGAACGAGAACGCCCGTCCGGCCAGATAATCCGACGACCCCGAGCACCAGAAGTCGACGTCCCGCCGATCGAGCGCGGCCCGCGCCAGCGCCGCCTCGAAGACCGGCACGAGCGTCTCCACCCCGCTCGTCGTGACGCTGACGTCCGAGGCGGCGAAACCGATGACCGCGACCCGGCCGGCGGATGTCCCGTTCACAGATGCTCCGCAAAGGTCTCGTAGGGTGCGTCGGCTTCCCCGGACGGCTCGAAGTGGTCGATGTTCTCCGGTGTCGTCGTCCAGTCGGCCCGGTCCCGCCACACCGCCGCCACCCGCAGTCCCATCCGCACCTCGGCGGCCGGAACCCCGAGGATGAGATGCGGGATCGGGATGTCCGCCCCGTCCAGCAGCACCTGCGCCACCACGTAGGGCGGGGTCAGCCGCTGCCCCGCGAACGGCACGTTGACCACGCAGAACGTCGTGACCGTCCCCCGATCGGCCACCTCGACCTCGTCGACCGTGGCCACCCCGCACGCCGGGCACACCCGAGGCGGCACGTACACCTTCCGGCAGGCCGGACACCGCCGCCCGACGATCCGCCCCTCGGCGAGCCCACGCAGATATCCGCTCTCCTCGACGGAGGTGCTGTGCCGGTAGTGCAGCCGGATGGGCGTGGTGACGATCTCGACGACCGCTCCGTCCGCGCCGTCACCACCGGAATCGGGGCCGGCTTCCCCGGGTTCGAAGCACTCGATGTCCCGGATGTGGCCGATCCGCTCGGCGGCCCAGCGGATCCGCACCCGCATCCCCGTGCTCATCGCGTCGGAGCCGCCCGCGTCGACGGCGTGCAACAGGGCGGTGTCGGCCCCGTCGAGCCGGATCAACGCCCACCCGAACGGCCGGTCCAGCGGTTGCCCCTCCAGCGGCCGGTCGGTCCACGTCCAGCTGAGCACGGTCCCGGCGGGGGAGACCTCGACGAGCTCGGTGACCGGCGCGTGGGTGCCCGGGTCGTATTCGAGCGGCGGTACGTGCACCCGCCCGTCCGAGGTGCGCCCACCGAGCACCCGCCCGCCGCGCAGCCCCGCCATGAACCGGCCCAGCACCGGCCCGAGCGAGCGGGTGTAGTCGAAGGCGATGGTCAGCGGCGCCGACAGTGTATCCACGTCAGTGAGTGAAACACGTTACAACTTTGCGCGGCAAGAACGCCGTGGCGACGGCTTTTACATTGATGGAACGAGTTATAGAGTCTCGGGCATGACCGGCATCGGGACGTGGACCATCGCGGCGGAGCGCCCGCAGCACACGGCCATCGTGGAGCCCGGCGGCCGCATCCTCACCTACGGCGAGCTGGCCGCCGAGGCCGACCGGATCGCCCGCGGCCTGCGCGCGGCGGGTCTGGGCGCCGGCGACACCATCGCCCTGCTGCTGCCGAACGGCGCCGACATCCTCACCACCTACTTCGCGGCGGTCCAGATCGGCCTGCACGTGGTGCCGATGAACTGGCATCTCACCGCGGCCGAGCTCGGTTACATCCTGCGCGACAGCGGCGCCAAGGCGTTCATCACGCACCCCCGGTTCGCCGACACGGCCCGCGGTGCCGCCGACGAGGCCGGCCTTCCGGCCAGGAGCCGCTACGCGGCCGGGAAGCTGCCCGGTTTCGCTCCGCTCGACACTCTCGGCGCCGGCGGTTCCGGGCGACCCGACGGCCGTACGACGGGCGCGCTCATGGTCTACACATCGGGCACGTCGGGTCGCCCCAAGGGGGTCCGCCGCCCGCTGCTCGGCCTCGATCCGGACCAGGTGCCGCCGGTCTCGCTGTGGTTCTTCGGGCTGTTCGGCCTGCGTCCGTTCGACGACCACGTGCATCTGTGCTGCTCACCGCTCTACCACACGGCGGTGATGAACTTCGCGGTGATCTCGCTCCAGTTCGGGCACACGGTCGTCGTGATGGACCACTGGGACGCCGGATCGTTCCTGCGCCTGGTCCAGCAGCACCGGATCACCCACAGCCACATGGTCCCGACCCAGTTCCGTCGTCTGCTCGCCCTGCCCGTCTCGGTGCGCACCAGCTTCGACGTCTCCTCGATGCGCGCGATGATCCACGGCGCCGCACCCTGTCCACAACCGGTCAAGCGGGAGATGCTCGACTGGTTCGGCCCGGTCGTCATCGAGTACTACGCGGCCTCCGAGGGCGGCGGCGCCCTGATCACCGCGGCCGAGTGGCTGGAGCGGCCGGGTTCGGTCGGCCGCCCCTGGCCCGGCTCCCGGATCCGGGTGCTCGACGACGACGGCAAGGACTGTGCTCCGGGCCGGCCCGGAACGGTGTTCCTGCAGATGGGGGAGGCCACGTTCGAGTACCACGGCGACGCCGAGAAGACCCGCGGCGCCTGGCGGGACCGGATGTTCACCGTCGGCGACATCGGCTACCTCGACGACGACGGCTACCTCTACCTGTGCGACCGGGCCGGCGATGTGATCATCACCGGTGGGGTGAACGTCTACCCGGCCGAGATCGAGAGCGAACTGAGCACCCATCCCGCGGTCGCCGACGTGGCGGTCTTCGGCATCCCGCACGAGGAGTGGGGCGAGGAGATCAAGGCGGTCGTCCAGCCCGCGCCCGGGGTGACCCCGGGTGACGCCCTCACCACCGAACTGCAGGCGTTCCTCGCCGGCCGGCTGGCCCGCTTCAAGCTGCCGCGCACCATCGACTATGTGGACGCGCTACCCCGCGACCCCAACGGCAAGCTCTACAAACGGCATCTGCGCGACCCGTACTGGTCCGGCCGCGACCGTGCCATCTGACCCGGTGTGGCTACCCCGCTGGAGAGGGGGTCGCGACGGCCGGGTTCCGGGAACGGGCGCCGCCGGCTCGACGAGGAGTCACCGACCCGCGACGATCGGCCGATCATGCGAACCGCCGGGCGAGAGATAGCTGACAGCGGCCGGTTTCGGGACAGCGCGGCGGGTGTCTCGACGCCTATGGTGGCGCGATGAAAATCCATCCCTACCTGGCCGGGCTCGCCGCCCTCGCCTGCTTGGCCGGTTGTTCCGGCGAGCCGGTGGCGGCGCCCGCGGACCGGCAGCCGGCTCCGGCCGCCGCCGTGGCCGCGCCGGCCGAGCAAGCGGTGACGACCGATCTGGAACTGGTCGCGGCCGCAGCCAAGACCAAGTACGTCTTCCCGGTCAAGGCGTCGAACGTCTCGTACCACAAGACCCATTCCGGCTACCCGGCGACGGACATCTTCGCCGCCTGCGGCAAGCCGTTCCTGGCCACCACCAACGGTGTGGTGCTCGAGGTCAGCCGGGTCGACAAGTACAAGAAGGGCAAGCCGGACGGGCCGTACAACGGTGGCAAGTTCGTCTCCATCCTCGGTGACGACGGCGTCCGCTACTACGGCTCGCACCTGAGCGTGGTCGGCACGGGCATCAAGAAGGGCGTCCGGGTCAAGGCCGGTCAGCAGGTCGGCAAGGTCGGCAAGACCGGCAACTCGAGCGGCGTCTGCCACGTGCACTACGGCATCTCCCCGGCCTGCAAGAAGACCGGCGACTGGAAGGTCCGCCGCGGTGTCGTGTGGCCCGCGTCCTACCTCACCTCGTGGCGCAAGGGCGGGGCCAAGAGCCCGGCCGCCGCGGTGAAGGCGTGGAACACCAAGCACAAGTGCAAGGCCTGATCTGACCGGTGGCCCGTGCGCCGGAGCCGATCCGGCGCATGGGTGGCCGTACCGTCAAAGGCCCTTGAACTGGGGTTTTCTCTTCTCGATGAAGGCTTGCGGGCCCTCTTTCGCGTCGTCCGAGGTGAAGACCCGCATGCCGATGCGGGATTCGACGGCGAACGCGTCGTTCTCGGCCAGGCCCTCGGTCTCGCGGATGGTGCGCAGGATCGCCTGGACGGCGAGCGGGCCGTTCGCGGCGATCGTCCCGGCTATCTCCAGCGCCTTGGTGAGCGCCTGGCCGTCGGGGACGACGTGGCCGATCAACCCCATGTCGAGAGCCTCGGCGGCGGTGATGTGGCGGCCGGTGAGCAGGAGTTCCGCGGCGACCGTGTAGGGGAGCTGGCGCGGCAGGCGGACCGCTGAACCGCCCAGCGGGAACAGGCCCCAGCGCGCCTCGGAGACACCGAACCGCGCGCTCTCACCGGCGACGCGCACGTCGGTGGCCTGCAGGATCTCGGTGCCACCGGCGACAGCCGGGCCCTCGACCGCGGCGATCAGCGGTTTCGTCAGGCGGCGGCCCTTGAGCAGGGCGTCGATGCGGGACAGGTCGACGCCGCCGTTGCGGAAGCCGTCGCCCGGATGGTCGCCGGTCATCGCACGCAGGTCGGCGCCGGCGCAGAACGCGCCGCCCGCTCCGGTGAGGATCGCGACCCGGATGTCCGGGTCGGCGTCGACGCGGTCCCAGGCGTCGCGCATCACGGCCATCATCTCGGCGGAGAGGGCGTTGCGGACCCGGGGTCGGTTCATCGTGACGATCAGGATCGGTCCGCGCTGTTCGACGAGAGCGTCCACCCGGTTCTCCTCCTTCTGTACAACCCTTGCCTCGGAACGATAACAGGTTCTACTTTGCGTTGATGGCGGCCAATATTGCGGACCTTTTCGAGCACGCGGTCGACGCCTTCGGAGATCGCGTCGCGGTGGCCTGCGGCGAGCGTGAGATCACCTACGCGGAGCTGGAGGAGACCTCCAACCGATTGGCCCATTTCCTGCAAAGTCGAGGAGTGGGCAAGGGCGCCCACGTCGGGCTGTACGCGGGCAACTCGATCGAGGCCGTAGTGGCCATGATCGCCGTGTACAAGCTCCGTGCCGTGGTCGTCAACGTCAACTATCGTTACGTCGAGAACGAGTTACAGTATCTCTTTTCGGACGCTTCCCTGGTCGCGCTGATCCACGACCGTCGGTTCTCGCCGCGGGTGAAAGCGGTGGCGACCGATATGCGGGCGATCGTGGCGCTCCCCGACGGTGACCTGTCCGATTTCTCGGATATCTCGTATGGGGATGCGCTCGCCGCCGGATCGGCCGAGCGCGACTTCGAGGAGCGGTCCGGCGACGACATCTACCTGCTCTACACCGGTGGCACCACCGGCTACCCCAAGGGCGTGATCTGGCGACACGAGGACGTCTGGCGGGTCCTCGGCGGCGGCATCGACTTCATGACCGGTGTCCCCCTCGACGACGAGTGGGCGCAGAGCACCCGCACGGGTATGCCGCCGATGACCAGGTTCTGCCTGGCCCCGCTCATCCACGGCAACGCGCAGTGGGCCGCCCTGGCCGCCCTCTTCGCCGGTGACACCGTCGTGTTCCTGCCGCACTTCGACGCCGACGAGGTGTGGCGCACCATCGAACGTCGCAAGGTCAACGTGGTGGTCCTGATCGGCGACGCGATGGCCCGGCCGATCATCGAGGCCTACCTGGCCGGCGACTACGACGGATCGTCGCTGGTGGCGGTCTCGTCCAGCGCGGCGCTGTTCTCCCCGTCGGTGAAACGGCAGTACCTGCAGGCGCTGCCGGACGTCATGGTCACCGACGCGGTCGGCTCCTCGGAGACCGGGTTCGCCGGAATCGGGATCGTCGCCGACGTCGACGGCGGCGCGGTCGACGGCCCCCGCGTCATGCCCGGCCCGGACACCATCGTCATCGACGAGTACGGCCGTCGCGCCGAACCCGGAGTGATCGGCCGACTGGCCCGCGGCGGGCACGTGCCACTCGGCTACTACAAGGACCCGGACAAGACCGCCGCCCTGCTCACCGAAGTCGACGGCGTCCGGTACGCGATCCCCGGCGACCTGGCCCGGCTCGAGGACGACGGCACGATCACCCTGCTCGGACGCGGAAACACGTGCATCAACACGGGTGGTGAGAAGGTGTTCCCGGAAGAGGTCGAAGGCGCCCTCAAAGCACACCCCGACGTGTTCGACGCGCTCGTCATCGGGGCCGCCGACGACCGGCTCGGCCAGCGGGTCGTCGCCCTCGTCCAGCCGCGCCCCTCCGCCGCCCTGGACCTCGGCGAGCTCGACACCCACGTACGCCGGCGGATCGCCGGCTACAAGGCGCCCCGCGGCGTCTGGCTGGTCGACCGGATCAACCGGACCATCAGCGGCAAGGCCGACTACCGCTGGGCCCACTCCTACGTGAAGGAACACGATGCGGACTGATCTCTGCGAAGTCCTCGGAGTCGAACACCCGATCGTCGGCTTCAGCCCGTCCGAACACGTCGTCGCGGCGATCAGCCGGGCCGGTGGGCTCGGTGTGCTCGGCTGCGTGCGGTTCAACGACGCCGACGAACTCGACGCCGTCCTCACCTGGCTCGACCAGAACACCGGCGGGCGGCCGTACGGCGTCGACGTGGTGATGCCCGGTCACGAACCCACCGAAGGCGCAGTCACCGACCTCACCCGACTGATCCCCTCCGGACATCGTGACTTCGTCGAACAGACCCTGCTCCGGCTCGGCGTGCCGCCACTGGAGGCCGCGTCGAGCCGGCCCGGCGTCCTCGGCTGGCTGCACTCGGTAGCCCGAAGCCATGTCGAGGTCGCCCTCCGGCACCCGGTCCGGCTGATCGCCAACGCGCTCGGCCCGCCACCGGCCGACGTCATCGCCCAGGCCCACTCGCGCGGCCTGCTGGTCGCCGCGCTCGCCGGCCGGGCCGATCACGCCCGCAGTCACGTCGCCGGTGGGGTCGACATCGTGGTCGCCCAAGGTTACGAGGCCGGCGGGCACACCGGGGAGATCGGCGGCATGGTCCTCATCCCGGAGATCGTCGACGCCGTCGACGTCCCCGTCCTGGCCGCCGGCGGGATCGGCAGCGGACGGCAGATCGCCGCCGCCCTCGCCCTCGGCGCGCGCGGCGTGTGGATGGGCTCGGTGTGGCTCGGCACCAGCGAATACCGCAGCAGCCCCGGCCTGCGGGAAGCACTCCTGCGGGCCACGTCCAGCGACACCGTCCGCAGCCGCATCTACTCGGGCAAGCCCGCCCGCCTGCTGCGCAACCGCTGGACCGAGGCGTGGGCGGCCGAGGACGCACCGGCAGCGCTGCCGATGCCACTGCAGAACCTGCTGGTCTCCGAAGCCCACGACCGCCTGATGGCCTCCGACGACCCGACGGTGGTCCCCATGCCGGTCGGCCAGATCGTCGGCCGGATGAACGAGGTCCGCCCGGTAGCCGAAGTCCTCACCGACCTGGTGACCGAAGCCGACGAGACCCTTTCCAAGATCCAAAAACTTCTCTAGGGGTACGGCCGGGGGCGCGTGTGGTCCGGCCACGCTCTGTCGTCGATGGCCAGCCATGGTGTGGTGGCCAGGGCGGTCGGGGTCAAACCGGTGAACTCCCTCGCCTCACGATGCAGGTGTGACTGGTCCGCGTAACCGCTGTCGGCCGCCGCCGAGGCCGCCGGTCGGCCCGCCGCGAGCAGGTGCGCCGCGTGATCGAAGCGGGCCAGGCGGGCGGCGACCTTGGGGGTGACACCGACCTGGGCCCGGAACCGGGACCACAACCGCTGGCGGCTCCACCCCACCTCGTCGGCCAGCTCGGCGACCCGGAGGCCGCCCCGGCCGGTGACCGTTCGTGCCCAGGCGTGTGCGACCTCCGGATCGGCGGACCGGCGGGGCGCCAGGAGCGCGGCCGCCATCGCGAACCGTTCGTCCCAGGAGCGGGCGGCGCGCAATCCGGCCTCGATGCGCTCGGTTTGCCGACCCCAGATCTCGTCGAGCGGCACCACAGAGTTGCTGAGCTCGGCGAACCCGCCGAACAGGCCGGTGCCGACGGCCGGGTCGAGGCGGATCTGCAGGCACTCGACGCGGGCCCAGCCGGAGGCGTGGATCCGTCCGGGGAGGAGCCCCGCCGCGACGCTGCCGTGTCGCCGGCCGTCGGGAGTGTCGTAGCCGGCGCCGTCGCCGCCGCTCAGATCGATCAGCAGGGTGACCGACGGGTGCGCGACCATCGTGACATCCCAGAGGGCGGGGGATCGCTGCCGGAACCCGGCCATGCTGACGCCCGGCAGCCGGAAGCGTGGCACCGCTATGTCCACCTCGGACCACCGCACGACGACGATTCTAATCCGCGCTGAGCAGCAGTTCGGCTGTCGAGGCCGGGTCTTCGAGCATCGGCAGGTGGCCGACACCCGGCAGCAGTTCCACCCGGGATGTCGGGTAGCGGTGCGCGGACGACGGCGCCCAGCGCGGATCCGCCGCCCCGAAGATCACCAGCGCCGTTCGGCCGAGCGCGGCCAAGCGGTCTGGGATCCCGCGTTCGGCCAGGTAGTCGGTGTTGGCCCGGAGCACCGCCGACATGCTGCGGTAGGTGATCCCCCGCAATTCGGCGACCATCGCGTCCGGAATCGACACCGGTCGGAGGGCGACCGCGGAGGCGGGCGCGGAGGAGGTGGCCGCGGCCGGACGGGAGGTGCGGGAGGACGGGTGGGCGCAGGTGGCGAGGATCGCCCTGCGGATCAGGCTGTCGGTGCGGGCCCGCCACAGCAGCGGGCCGAACACCGGGCCCAGCAGGAGGCGCAGGATCAAAGGCTGGGGGCGGAACGCGGCGAGGTCCGGCCCGGTGCTGATCAGCGCGAGCGAACCGACCAGTTCCGGCCGTGACTCGGCGAGGGCCGTGGCCACGTACCCGCCGCTGGAGTGTCCGGCCACGGTGACCGAACGCAGCCCGAGCCCGTCGAGCACCCCGGCCACTCGGGCGGCCTGGCCGGGCACGTCGTAGGACGACACGGGCGGCGACTGCCCGCAACCGGGCAGGTCGACCCGGATGACGTGCCGGTGGGCGGCGAGCGCCGGGACCACCGGTTCCCACGTGGCGCTCCCCGCACCCGAGCCGTGCACGAGCAGCAGGGGCGGCGCCGCCGACGGCCCGTCCCGGATCACATGAATGCCATGTCTCATACCGGTACGGTGCTCTGGCCGTACCCCCGAGGTCTTGAAGGAATGTCAGTCCGAAGCGGACCAGGACGGATCGCGTCCGATGAAGCCGATCAGGCGGGTCTGCGGGTCGGCTCCGGCGGGAACCGGGACGGCCGGACCGTACTGCCCGGAGGCCCGCAGCATCTCGTCCATCGGTTCCATACCGGCGACCAGCGTCGCGCACATCTCGGTCTCCAGGGTCTCGTCCTGGCCGGTGGCGCGGGCCAGGTCCCAGGTGTGCATGAACACGTCGGTGGTGTAGAAGCGGTCGATCGCCTGGTCGAGCGGCATCGTCCCGAGATGCGGGTTGGTGAGCTCGCGGTCGCCGGGTTCGTCGAGGAGGGCCTGGACCGCGGTGGCGTGCACCTGCCAGGCCTGGACCGGGTCGGCGTCGACGCCGGGTCCGGCGGGCAGGGTCACGGCGGCACCCGAGGAGAGGAAGCCCGGGAGCCATTCGACGAGGTGGCGGACCACATCCCGGGCGGTCCAGCCGGCGACCGGCGCGGGTGCGTCCCAGTCTTCGGTGCCCTCGACGCGGGCGGTGAATCCGGCGGCGATCCGGCGGTGGCGTTCGGCGGCGGTCAGGTCGGCCAGCGACATCGGCGGCATCCTTTCATGGCTGTTTAAACTCCTGAGTTTAAAGCATGAACCTCTTCCGTGTCGTGCTGAGGCGACATAAGCGGTAAAATGCGGACATGTTGAGGCGCTTGCTGGTCGTGGTTGCCGCACTGCTGCTGATCGGAGCGGGAGCCGGGCCCGCGGCCGCGGCCGGAGCCGGCATTCCGGACGAGGCCCCGCTCCGACACGCCGCGGCCGGTGCCGGGGTTTCGGATGAGGCTCTGTTCCGACGCGCCGCGGCCGGTGCCGGTGTCTGGGATGAGGCCCGGCTTCAGCTCGCCGCGGCCGGTGCCGGCATTCCGGATGAGGCTCGGCTTCGAGCCGGCATTCCGGATGAGGCTCTGCTCCAGGCCGCGGACCTCGGCGGGGTCACGCCGCGCGCGGCCGACGCCGACGACTGGCCGCAGCTGCGCCCGCCCCGGCCGTGCGACGCGACCGTGCCCGAACCGACCGCCGACCGGGCCGTCGGCGCCGTCATCGACGTCGACCAGGCGCCAGAGTCGATCATGGAGTATCTGGCGCTTCACCAGAACCCCGACCGTTACCTGCGCAAACTTCGCAAGGCGGCGCGGAACTGCCCGGACTGGCGGATCGAGCGGGACCGCGCGGACGGGCTGACCCTGCGCTGGACCCGGAGATGGGACCACGTCGGCGAGGCGATCACCCACCACACGTACGTGGCGGTGGCCCGCACCGGCCGGGCCGTCGTCGTGGTCGCCGACACCGGTTGGGAGACCTCCGACGGCGACCCGGCCGTCGCCGAGCGCCTGCTGGTCAGTGCGGTGCGGCGGGCGTCGACGATTCGCTGAACTGGGTGCGGTACAGCTCCTCGTAACGGCCGCCGACAGCGAGCAACTCGGGATGGGTGCCGCGCTCGACGACCCGCCCGTCCTCGACCACGAGGATCTGGTCGGCCGCCCGGACCGTCGACAGCCGGTGTGCGATCACCACCGCGGTACGCCCGTTCAACGCCTCACCCAACGCGGCCTGCACCGCCTGTTCCGACGTCGAGTCGAGATGGGCGGTCGCCTCGTCGAGCACCACCACCCGTGGCCGGGCGAGCAGCAGGCGAGCGATGGTGAGCCGCTGCCGTTCCCCACCGGACAGCCGGTAGCCACGTTCGCCGATGACCGTGTCCAGCCCGTCCGGCAGTGACTCGATCAGGTCGGCGACGTGGGCGCGGCGCAGCACGTCCCACAAGTCGTCCTCGGTGGCGTCCGGCCGGGCCAGGAGCAGGTTGGCGCGGACCGACTCGTGGAACAGGTGCCCGTCCTGGGTGACCATGCCGAGGGTCTGCCGCAGCGAGGCCGCACTCAGGTCGCGCACGTCGACCCCGCCCAGCCGGACCGCGCCCTCGCCCGCGTCGTACAGCCGGGGCAGCAGGCTCGCCATCGTCGACTTGCCCGCGCCGGACGACCCGACCAGAGCCACCATCTGCCCCGGAGCCGCGGTGAACGACACGCCGTGCAGCACCTCCTCACCACCCCTGGTGTCGAGCGTCGCCACCTCCTCCAGCGAGGCGAGGGACACCTTGTCGGCGGCCGGATAGGCGAACCGCACGTCGTCGAACTCCACCGACACCGGCCCCTCCGGCACCTGCTGAGCGTCCGCCTTCTCCTCGATCAGCGGCTTCAGGTCGAGCACCTCGAACACCCGCTCGAAGCTGACCAGCGCGCTCATCACCTCGACCCGGGCGCTCGCCAGGCTGGTCAACGGCGCATACAGCCTGGTCAGCAGGATCGCCAGGGACACCACCGCGCCCGGATCCATCCGGCCCTGCAACGCGTAGAACCCGCCCAGCCCGTAGACCAGCGCGATCGCGACCGCCGACACGCTGGTCAGCGCGGTCAGGAACGTCCACTGGGCCATCGCGGTGCGGACCCCGATGTCGCGCACCCGACGGGCCCGCGCGGCGAACTCGGCCGACTCGGCGGCCGGATTCCCGTACAGCTTGACGAGTGTCGCGCCGGGCGCCGAGAAACGCTCGGTCATCTGCGTGTTCATCGCCGCGTCGTGCTCGGCCGCCTCTCGCTGCAGCCCGGCCAGCCGCCCGCCCATCCGCCGCGCCGGCAGCACGAACACCGGCAGCAGCAACAGCGCCAGCACGGTGATCTGCCAGGAGATCCCGATCATCACGATCAGCGTCAGGATCAGCGCCACCAGGTTGCCGACCACCCCGGACAGCGTGTCACTGAACGCCCGCTGCGCCCCGATCACATCGTTGTTGAGGCGGCTGACCAGCGCACCTGTCCGGGTGCGGGTGAAGAACGCGACGGGCATCCGCTGCACGTGATCGAACACCCGGGTGCGCAACTCCAGGATCAGCCCCTCACCGATCCGCGCCGACAGCCATCGCTGCACCAGCCCCAGCCCGGCCTCGGACAGTGCGATCACCGCGATCGCCACCGCGAGGGTGATCACCAGCCGCACCTCCCGAGCCTCGACGATCGCGTCGACCACCTGCCCGGCCAGCACCGGCGTCGCCACCGCAAGCACCGCGGTGACGACACTGAGCAGCAGGAACGCCGCCAGTATCCGGCGTTGTGGCCGGGCCAGCGCCAGAATGCGCTTGAGCGTCGCCCGCGAGAACGGCCGCTTGTCATCCTGCTGATTCATGGCGTGCCACATCGAATTCCAGGCCGCGACTTCCATACTCATAGCCCCGAAGGTGCCACCTGACCCGAGGTTCAGGTCAAGCCCTTTCCGGCGGTACGGCCACCCTGACCCCGACCGCGGCCACCCGGCTCGCCCGGTGAAGATCAGCGGTGCTGCGGGATCCGGGGCAGCAGGGTCGGAACGGCGAAGTGCGGCGCGTCCTCGGGTTGCCACCACGTTCGTCGGGCGGTCGTCGTCTGTTCCGTGTCGGTTCGGCGGTCGGTGTAGGTGAACTCCTTCTCCCCGGTCGCCTTCACGATCTGGCGGCCCCGTTTGATGCCGGCCGGGTAGTCGTTCCAGTTGATGCCGGCCTCGGACCAGAGGAGTTCCTGCAGTCCGCCGGAGTGGACGCCCTGGAGTCGGCGGTGTGGGAAGTTGGCCTGGGCGGCCATCGCGATCGAGTTGCGGACGGCGTCTCGCTGGCGCCAGATGAAGTAGTTCGCCACGTCGACCGGGTCGGCGATGGTGAAGACCCGGGCGTCGAAGGTGGCCGGGCGGCCGGGGCGGCGGGTGCACAGGGTCGCGGTGGCCAGTGCGGCCACTGTGGACACGATCTTCTGGACCTCGCCGCCGAACCACGGTTGGGTGTTGCGGCCGCCGAAGTCGCAGAGCAGCAGGCTGATCTCGTCGGACTGGGTGTAGGCGAAGACCGTCCCGGCGACCTGTTCGCAGAGTTGCCGGGCGATGTGGTCCATGTCGGCGATGAAGTCCAGGTCGAACGGTTTGACCGAGTCGCGCAGATAGGTGTGGAAGGCCCGACCGTCGACGCGGATCAGCGTGTAGGTGCGCGGCGGCAGAACGGTCCGGGTGACCCGTTCATAGGTCTTCATCCGGTTGCCGAGGGAGTCGTCGACGGGCATCCGGCGAGCCTGGCATGCCCGCCGCGAGGCCGAAAGCGGATAACGAGGACACCGGCGAGGCGGCGGAAGGCGGGGCGCGGGGAGGCGGGTGACGAACGGCGGGCAGCGGGGAGCGGGTGAGGAACGGCGGGGTGGGGTGGCGAAAGGGCGCGGCGGGAGAAAGGCGCGGCGCGGCGGCCGGGGATGGGCCGCCGCGCCGCTATTCGGGGAACGGGGATCGTGGTGGGGTGGGTCAGGTGGCCGTGCAGGAGACGCTCGGCCAGTTCCAGTTGCCGTTGGGCTGCACGGTCAGGCCGAAGTTGTTGCCGCTGCCGTTCGGTTTGGCGACCATCTGCTGGGCCGAGGGCCAGGTGGCCGTGGTGTTCCAGGTGTTGATGACCTTGGCGGGAGACGGCAGGTTGAGGGTCACGGTCCAGTTGGCGGAGCCGGTGACGGCGACGTTCAGGTTGTAACGGTCGCCCCACGACTGCCCGGCGGAGAGCGTTGCGGTGCAGGTAGCGCTCCCGCCGCCACCGCCACCTCCACCGGAACCGTCGGGGGCGACCGCCCGTCCCGTGGCCGGCGAGATCATGCCGGCGCACAGGCCGCGTGAGGCCAGGCCCTGGGCGATGCGCGGGATGGCGGCGACCGTGTTGGCCGGCCAGTCGTGCATCAGGATGACCTGGCCGTTGGTGAGCCGGGCCGCGGCGGCGACGATCGCGTCGGTACTGGCGTTGTTCCAGTCGGCCGAGTCGACGTCCCAGATGATCTCGGTGAGCCCGTATCGCTGCTCGACCGACCGCAGCGTGGAGTTGGTCTCGCCGTAGGGCGGGCGGAACAGTTTCGGCGTGCCGCCGCCGGCCGCCGAGATCGCGGACTGGGTACGGGAGATCTCCGAGTCCATGTTGGCCTGGCTGAGCTGGGTCATGTGCGGGTGGGTGTAGCTGTGGTTGGCGACCCACATGCCGGCGTCGACCTGGGCCCGGACGAGCGACGGGTTGGCCGCGGCGTACTGCCCCTGGTTGAACATGGTGGCCCGCAGCCCGTTGTTGCGCAGTGCCGCCAGCAGGTTGGAGGTGTTGCCGGCGGTCGGCCCGTCGTCGAAGGTCAGGCCGACGTAGCCGTTGCAGGCGGCGGCCCGGGACGGTGTGGCGGCCGGGTCGGCGAGCACGAGTCCGACGGCGGCGAGCCCGGCGGTCACTGCGACGGCCATGAACCGCCGCCACGTGGTGGGACCGGCGATGGGAATTCTCGACATGGCATTTCGTCCTTCGGGGGAGACGAGCGGAGCGGGAGAGACGAACGGAGTGGGAGAGACGAACGGAGTGGGGGAGACGAACGGAGTGGGGAAGACGAGCGGAGCGGGGAGACGAGCGGAGTGGGGGAGGCGAGCGGGGGGCGACCGAGGAAAGCGAATCGACGGACAGCGATTCCTCTCGCCAGCGAGTATTAGGTCGCCCGCGCCACAGTGTCAACAACTTCCGGAAACATACCGGAAGCAATATCGGGGACGGATCATGCGAAAGACGTGCTAGATAACGTTTCAATGGCACAACGAAGAAGGTTGTCCGAAAATGTTACGGACCACAATCTCGAAACTTACGAAAGCCCGTCGAACGCCTGATCCACGTCCGCCGGGGTGAGCCCGAAGGCGGCCAGATCGTAGGTGTGCGCGGGTTTGGGCGTACCCCGGAGAATCGCCTCGCGCACCGCGATCCGGGCCGGACCGCTCAACCGCGACCCCAGCCTCTCGTAGATCATCTCGATGGTGCCCATCGGATCGCCGGCCAGATCGGCGTGGCGCACGTCGATGAACCGCGACGGATCGTGCCGGGCGCGGTCGGCGCGGAAGCGCCGCAGCCCGCGCGACCAGAGCGAGAGTTGCGCCTGCCCGACGACGGGCCCGGCGAAGACCGTCGACCAGCCGGCCGACGCGCGTTCGTTGAGGCTGCACACCGACGCGATCACGGTGCCGGGTTCGCGGTGTGTCTGGATCACGACGGCGTCCGGGTAGGCCGCGAACAGGGCGTCCAGCGCGAACAGGTGGCTCGGGTTCTTCAGCACCCACCGCCGGTCCTGGTCGTGCAGGCCGATGAGCTGCAGGTTGCGGCGGTGCCGGGCGTAGGCGGCGGTCCAGTCGTGGGCATCGAGCCAGGCCGAATAGCCCGGAATGTGCGCGGTGCATTCGAACGACACCGACGTCATCGACTGGCAGAGCAGCCGCCAACACTCCTCGACCTGTTCCGGTCCCATGTGGTGCACCCCGGCGAAGTCGACGCTCCGATACGCGTCGCGCAGCGCGAGGAAGACCGGGTGCGACTCCCACTCGGCGCGCGGTGGGCGCGGCTGCGGGATCTCGGTCAGCCACAGTTCCGGGCCCTGATGCGCGGGGTCGGCGGTGAGCAGCCGGTGCAGTGCGGTGGTGCCGGTGCGCGGCAGGCCGGTGACGAACACCGGCCGCTCGATCCGCACCGCCGTGTGCCGCGGAAACTCCCGCCAGGCGGCTTCGGCGAGCAGGCGCGAGACCAGAGCGCCGCGCAACAGGCCGCGGGTCCGCTTACTGCCCGCGGGGGTCAGACCCGCTTCCTGGGCGTACGACCGGAGTAGCACCCGCAGCCCGTCGGCGTAGTCGTCACCGCCCCCGAAGTCGTCCAGCCCGGTGAGCCGGCTCGCCGACGCGTGCAGGTCGTCGAAGCCACCGACATCGGTCCGCGCGGAGGTCGTCAATGGTGGAACTCCCCGCAGTTCACGTCGAGGCAGGCGCCGGTGATGCCGCGTGCCATGTCCGAGGCGAGGAACAGGATGGCGTCGGCGATCTCGTCGGGTTCGGGCAGCCGCCGCAGGTCGGTGGTCGCGGCGACCTCGTCGTAGATCTGCCGCGCCGGCACCCCGCGCTGCACCCCCTGGAACTCGAACCACCCACGCAACTGGTCGGCCCAGATCCAGCCCGGGGCGACCGAGTTCACCCGTACCCCCTTGGGTCCGAGCTCGCTCGCGAGATTCTGCGTCGCCGCGAGAAGCGCGGCCTTGGTCAGCCTGTAGGGCCCGAAGGGCCGTCGGGAGTGCCGCAGCACCGCCGAGTTGACCACCACGATCGCGCCCCGCGACTCGATCAGGGCCGGCGTGACATGTCTGATCGTGCGCAGCGCGGCGAGCACGTTGACCTCGAACGACGTCCCCACGTCGGCCAGATCCACTTTGCCGAGACTCTGCATCGGCGGCATTGCGAACGCGTTGTGCACGAGCGCGTCGATCCGCCCGAACCGTTGCACGGCGGCGTCGACCAGCCGTTGCACGGCGGCGTCGTCGGTCAGATCGGTGGGCACCGCGAGCCCGCCGGTCTTCCCGGCGAGATCATTCAAGATCTCCGGGGTACGGGCGGCGAGCACCACCGAGGCGCCCTGCCCGGCGGCCCGCGCCGCGACCGATGCGCCCAGCCCCGGCCCCACTCCGGCGACGATCACCACCTTGCCGTCGAGCAGCATCGGCTCAGCCCAGCATCCGGGCCGCGACCGCGGCCTGTCGGGCGGCGATCCGTTCCCGCCACGCCTCCGGCCCGACCCGCTTGTAGTGCGGCAGCAGTTTCGGCAGGTCGTCGACGGCCACGAGATCGACTTTCGGCCCGTCGTCGGCGGTGAGTTCCCGGGACAGCCGCTGCCAGCGCAACTGCACGTAGCCGCGGCGGTGCCCGGTGCGTTCCAGCCAGTTCGCGACGCCCGGGTTCCGCTCGCTGATCACGTAGCGGATCATGCCGTCCGGGTCGATCTGCGCCTGGTCGCGCGTGAGGCTGGTCTGGTGGTTGATGTAGTCCAGCGACACGTACCACATGCTCCCGAGCTGAATGCCCTGGTAGGGGGCGTCGCTGACCGGGACGGTGACGACCATCGCCTGGTCGTCGTCGAGGTCGTAGTGCCCGACCGAGGAGAACTGCGTGGTCAGACCGCCCGGAGTGGACCGTGGTGCGGTGAGCGTGTTGACCGGCAGCCCGAGGTAGAAACGCTCGGCGAAGGCGAGGAACGTGCGCAGCCGGCTGATCAGGATCTTTCCGGCCACGCCGTACCGCTTGGTCAGCGCATCCAGCGTGGGGGGAGGTGGGGCCGCACCGGTCCGGTCCGCACGCTGGATGCGCAGCATCCCGGGCCGCTCGGCGGCCCAGTCGCTGAAGACCTCCCGGACCACGAGCATCCCGGCGCCCTTCAGGCCCGGCCCGAGGAACATCCGGAACGAACCGTCCGGCCCGATCTCGATCTCCCGGTCGTCGAAGGCGGCCAGACTGCCCGGCACCTGGATCGGCGAGTAGTCGCCGTCGAGGATCTGGAAACTCAGGTCCACCGTGCTGCCGCGCTCGCCGGTGATCACATATTCGGCGTCGTCGCGCAGCCACGCGTGGAAGTACAGGGTGTCCGGGTTGTCCAGGCCCATCTTCGTGTACGGGCCGGTGGAACGGACGAAATAGGGGAAGTCCCGCTGGTACGCCCACGCCATCTGCACCGACGCACGGATGCTGCCGGCCAGATAGTCGTAGCCCTCGACGAGGTCGAGTTCGTCGCGCACGTGCGGGGCACCGGTGATGACCCGCTCGGCCTCCTGGATCGCTTCCGCGAACGGTGTGGTGAGCACGCCCTCGACAATAGAACTCGTTCTAGTTTCCGGTCAATCTCTCCTTGACCGAGTGCGATAACAGGTTCCACTCTGTAAGGCGTGCTGGCCTATCGGATGACTGACTGGGGCGCGCCACCGAAACTCGTCGAGGTGCCGGATCCGGTGCCGGGGCCGGGGGAGACGCTGGTGCGGGTGGCCGGTTGCGGGCTGTGCCGCTCCGACCTGACCATGCGGCACCTCCCGGCCGCCGTCGGCGAACAGCTCGGCTGGTCGATGCCGTTCACGCTGGGCCACGAGGTCGCCGGCTGGATCGACGGCACCGGCGAACCGGTCGCGCTGGTCTCACCGACGTCGTGCGGCGTCTGCCGATACTGCGTGCGCGGCCAGGACAGCGGCTGCCCCCACGGGAGGGCCGGGCGGGGTTACGGGCGCGACGGCGGCCTGGCGCAGTTCGTGCTGGTCGCCGACCGGCGGGCGCTGCTCCCGCTCGGTGCCCTGGACCCGCGGCACGCCGGTCCGCTGACCGACGCCGGCGCGACCGCCTATCACGCGGTGCGGCGGGCCCTGCCCCGGATCCCGGCCGGCGGCACCGTCGTCGTGATCGGCGCCGGTGGGCTGGGCGCGTTCGCCATCCAGTTCGTGCGGGTACTGACCGCGGCCCGGGTCGTCGCCGTGGACCCGCTGCCGGCCCGGCTGTCCTACGCGGCCGAGATCGGGGCGCACTCCGGTGTGCCGGAGGTGTCCGGAAAGGCCGACGTGGTCCTCGACTTCGTCGGCACCGACGAGACGATCGCGGCAGGCATCGCGGCGGTCCGCACCGGCGGCGCGTACGGCCTGATCGGCTCGGCCGACGGCCGGTTGCGCGGACCGTGGTTCTCCACCCTGCCCCGCGACGGTGAGGTGTTCACCTTCCAGGGGTCGTCGATCGCCGACGCGCAGGAGGTGATCGCCCTGGCCGGGGCCGGGTTGATCCGCAACCAGGTGGTGGAGTTCGGGTTGGGCGAGATCGACCGGGCCTACGCCGAGCTCGCCTCCGGCGGGCTCACCGGCCGGGCCGTCATCGTCCCCTAGCTCAGACGCCACCGACGCCGTTCGCCCACCACCAGCTCTTCAGGTAGCCGTACTCCATGTCGCCCCAGAACCAGCCCCACTCGTTGAAGCGGCTCACGTACGGACCCAGCTCGTCGAAGACGACCTTCGCGTCCTTCCGGCGGCCGATCAGGCTGTAGTAGACCGCCATCCACTGCCGGACCTGCGACAGCTGCTCGGACGTGGGCGGCGCGGACCGGAACTTGGTGATCCACCCGTCGATGTCCCGCTGCACCTCGGGCCGGCGGAAATATCTCCGGACCGCCTTCTGCGACTCGTCGCTGCGGTCCTCCCAGGCGAACTCGCGCATCGCGTACTCGAAATGAGCCTTCAACGGCAGCAGTACGGTCTTGTGCCCGGCCGGCGCACCCTCGGCCGCGGCCCGTGCGATCTCGAACATCTGCTCGTGCGAGCCGTACCACTTCTGGCACCGCAGGATGACCGCCAGCTCGTGCATGTCGAAGTTGTGCGGGTCGCGTCGCTGCGCCTCGAAGTAGAGCTCGTTCAACGGGTCCGCCCCGGCCGCGAAACACGCCGACATCAGCCGGATCAGCGGGCCCGGATCGCGCGGGTCGGCCAGCTCCAGCGCACGCAGACCGGCCTCGGCCGCCTTCTCCGACAGCGTGTGGAAGCTGTGGATCTGCTCGGCCGACAGTTTCGCCGCGACCGCGCCGCCCCGGGCCCGACCGGCCCGGCCGGCGAGCACCTTCGCCCAGATCATCGCCACCGACGGATCCGACGGCTCGGCCCGCGCCCACGCGTCGAACCACGTGTCGTCGTCGTCGGCCAGACCGGCGAAGACACCGAGCCGGTAGCCGCGCAGCGCCCAGTCCGTACCGGCCGCCTCGATCGCCTGTTTCGCGACCCGCCAGTCGCCGTCGCGCAGCAACCAGGCCCGCGCGTCCCGCAACACCGAGTCCTTGATCATCAGGTCCACGTCGGCGTCGAATTCGGGCGTCGGCGGCAACGGGCCGCCGATGACGCGACGGATCACGTAACGGGCGAGGAAGAACATCGCAAGATCGTACGGTCGGCTGCACCCGTACTGATACCCCGTCCGCAACCCGGCCCCGGCACCCTGGGGCCGGTAACCGGTCACGACGGAGGCGGACATGCCGATGCTTCTCGTGCTGCTCGGCGCCGCCCTGGTCGTCGGGCATTTCGCCGTGCTTCGCGCACTGCCGTCCGGGTCACAGGCGGCCACCGACTTCAGCGTCACCGTGCTCATCCTGTCCGCGCTGTTCGCCGCGGTCGCCTCGGTGCTCACCGCCCGCCGCGGCGCCGGCCGCTCCCGCCTGGCCTGGGCGGTCCTGGCCGTCGGTATGACCGGCTGGGCGTTCGGCGAGTCGACGTGGGCCTACTACGTGTCGATCCGGCAGGTCACCGCCCCGTTCCCGAACATCGGCGACTTCGGGTTCCTGTTCATCGTCCCGTGCACGGTCACCGCCCTGATCGCCTTCCTCGGGGTCCGCCGCGGCCTGCTCCGGGTCGTCCTCGACGGGCTCGTCATCGCCGGTTCCCTGCTCTTCCTCAGCTGGGTGTTCGTCCTGGAGTCGGTCTACCGGGCGGGCAACCTCACCCCGCTGGCCAAGGCGGTGTCGGCCGCGTACCCGCTCGGCGACGTGCTGATCGGCGCGGTCGCCCTGATCCTGCTCCCGCACGCCGAACCGGGCCGCCGCCGCAGCGCCGCCCTGATCGTCGCCGGCGCGATCTCGTTCAGCACCGCCGACCTCGGGTTCGCCTACCTCAACCAGCACAGCTCGTACACCTGCGGCAGCGTCATCGACACCGGCTGGGTCGCCGGGTTCGTGCTGTTCGGCCTGGCCGCCGTGATGGCACCGGCCCAGCGGCCCGGCACGGCCGCCCCCACCCTGCCGGTGCTGCTCTACCTGCCGTACTTTCCGCTCGCCCTGGCCATCCTCGCCGCCATCGACCGGGTCGGCTCCGGTGCCCACCTCGACCTGTTCTCGGCGGCCGTCCTCGGTGCCGTCGTCCTGCTCGTCCTGGCCCGCCAGCTGGTCGCGCTGCGCGACAACTCGGCGCTCAGCCGCGACCTGCACCGGGTCGTCTCCGAACTGCGCGAACGCGAGGAACAACTGCGGCACCTGGCCTACCACGACCCGTTGACCGGTGCCGCCAACCGCGCCCTGTTCCACCAGCGCGCCGCGGACCGGCCGACCGGCCCGCTCACCGTGCTCTACCTGGACCTGGACGGCTTCAAACCGGTAAACGACCGGCTCGGCCACGCCGCCGGCGACCTCCTGCTGACCGAGGTGGCGGCCCGGCTGCGCGCCGAGACCCGCACCATCGACCTGGTGGCCCGCCTCGGCGGCGACGAATTCGCGATCCTGCTCGCCCCGGACACCGACACGGTCGACGTTCTCGTGGACCGGCTCCGGGACCGGTTGACCCAACCGTTCCGCATCGGTGCCGAGACCGTCACCATCGGGGTCAGCATCGGCGTGGCGGCCCGCGAGAACGACGACGACACCGACACCATCCTGCACCGTGCCGACGCCGCGATGTACGTGGCGAAGGCCCGCGGACGAGCCGAGCGGCAGATTCCCGAGATCGTCAGCTGATCACGCGGTCCCGGCCCTCGCGCTTGGCCGTGTAGAGGCGACGGTCGGCCTCGGCAAGCAGCTGGGCCTGGTCGCGGGTGGCCTGACCGGTGACGACGGCGCCCACACTGATCCGCACCGGCAGGTCCCCGGTGACCGGCTGCCAGCGGTGCCCGGCGATCCGGCGGCGGACGCCGTCGAGCCGCTCGAACACCTCGGCGGCGGTCACCCCGGGCAGCACCATCAGGAACTCCTCGCCACCCATCCGGGCCACGAAACCGTCGGCGGCGAGGCGGTCCTGTTCGTCGGCCAGCAGTTCGGCGACCGCGATCAGCACCCGGTCACCGGTGTCGTGCGACAGCGTGTCGTTGATCCGTTTGAAGTGGTCGATGTCGATCACCGACAGGACCACCGGGCGCCTCGCCGAGGCGGCCCCGGCGAGCACCTGTGGCAGAGTCTCGTCGACGAACCGGCGGTTCCACAGGCCGGTCAGCGGGTCGCGGCGGGCCTGCTCCCGGTAGCGTTCGGCGTCCCGGCGGGCCTCCGCGGTCTCCAGCATCGCCTGCCGGGCCCGCGCCTTCGCCTCCTGCTGGGCCGAGCGCAACTGCTCACTGGCGGTGTGGAAGCGCTTGTACTCGTCGAACGCGGCCCGGTGGTCACCGGCGGCCGCATACAGCTCCGCCTGCTCGGCCATCGCCCGTACGCCCACCGAGTTGAGCTGGTGCTCGGCACACAGATCCCGGCAGTGGTCCAGGCTCGCCTGAGCCCGGTCCAGGGCGTCCCGGTGCCGCTGGGCGAGCGCCAGGGTCAGCGCGGCCTCGGCGGCGTCGTGTGCCTCGAACCAGGGCGGCGCCTCCCAGACGTTCTGCAGGATCCGTTCCGCCTCTTCGTACCGGCCCTCGCTGATGTGGATGTTCGCGACCGTGTCCCGCTCGATGATCAGCAGGTCCCGGCCGATCGCCCGGGCCGCGTGGTACATCCGCTCGACCGCGGCCAGCGCGGTGCCCGCGTTGCCGGCTTCCAGTTCGGTGTACGCCAGATTGTTCAGCACCAGCAGTTGCCGGGTCCGGTCGCCGATCTCGGTGGCGATCCGTTCCGCCTGCTGGTAGCGGGCCCGGGCGGCATCGGTGGAGCCGTTCTCGGCCAGCGAGTTGGCCAGCCGGACCAGATGGATCACCCGCAGCCCGCCCGGTGCGTCGTCGTCGAGCAGGTCCACCGCGTTCAGCGCGTGCTCCAGACTGGCCGCGTGATCACCCAGGTAGTGGAAGGTCAGCGCCAGATGGAAGTGGCTGCGGGCCAGCAGCGGTCGGCAGTCGTGACGTTCCGCCCAGCGGTGGGTGGCCAGGAAGACCCGGGCCGCGTGATCGACGTCGCCCTGCCGGCGGCGCATGTCGGCCTGCACCAGCCGGGCCCGGTGCCCCAGCACCACGTCCTCCAGCCGCTGCGCCTCGTCCACGGCGGCGGACGCCCGGGCCAGCAGGGCCGAGACGTCGTGTCCCTCGTGGTTCTCGAGGTCGTCGACTTCGGCGGCGAGGTCCAGGATCACTGCCGCCACATCGGCGCGATCGGCCGGAACTGAAGAAAACGGATTCGGAAGGAAACCTCAGGGTCCGCGGGCCCGCGCCGATGACTCGCCACCGTACGGCAACCGGAACGCTACGGAGGACGCGCGATGAAGCGTACGAGGAGAGCCCTGCGCACGGCGGTGGCGGTGGCTCTGCCGCTCGCCCTGGTCGGGGGCAGTGCGCTGACCGTGCCCGGGGCGAAGCCGGAGCCGATGGGCCGGGCCTGGAGCGGCCGTTGGCTCACCACCACCGGATCCACGACCGGCACCACCATCAGGGACGTCCGGTCGATCATCGGGGCGGACACCGGGGCCGCGGCCGGGCTGACCGGCGCCGGCGTGGGTGTGGCGCTGCTCGACACCGGGATCGCGCCGGTCGCCGGACTGCCGGCCGGCAAGGTCGTCAACGGTCCCGACCTGTCCTTCGAGTCGCAGGCCGACAACCTGCGATACCTCGACTCGTACGGCCACGGCACCCACATGGCGGGCATCATCGTCGGCAACGACACCGCCTCCGGAACCAGGGGCGTCGCCCCCGGCGCGCAGCTCACGTCCCTCAAACTGGGCACCGCGAACGGCGCCGTGGACGTCTCGCAGGTGATCGCCGCCGTCGACTGGGTGGTCGAGCACCGTAACGACGACCCGGCCAACCCGATCCGGGTGCTCAACCTCTCCTACGGCAGCGGCGGCAACCCGTCGGCGGCCAGCGACCCCCTGCAGTACGCTGTCGAACGCGCCTGGAAAGCCGGCATCGTCGTGGTCGTGGCGGCCGGGAACGACGGCAACGCGGAGACCCGGCTGACCAACCCGGCCACCGATCCGTTCGTGATCGCGGTCGGCGCCGCCGCCACCAAGGGCACCGTCTCCACCGTCGACGACGACCTGGCCACGTTCACCAACAGCGGCACCAACGGCAAGGCGATCGACGTGCTGGCGCCGGGCGAGTCGATCCTGTCGTTGCGGGACCCGGGGTCGGCCATCGACACGGCGTACCCGGCGGCACGCAGCGGCAGCACGCTGTTCCGGGGGAGCGGCACCTCGCAGGCCACCGCGGTGACGTCCGCGGCCGTCGCGCTGCTGCTGCAGGCCCGGCCGTCGCTCACCCCCGACCAGGTCAAGGACCTTCTCAAACGGGGTACGGCGTTGACCGCCGGCAAAGCGGGTTCGCTGCGGCTGAAGCAGGTCAACGTGAACACCGCGCTGGGCCTGACCCCGGCCGCCGCCGGACAGCCGTTCCCGCTGTCCGCCGGTGACGGCCGGCTCGACGAAGCCCGCGGCGACAGCCGGGTGGTCAGCAACAACGTGCCGCTGACCGGTGAGTTCACCGTCTTCGGACCGTTCCACAGCGCCAACTGGGCGGCCATGTCGGCGGCCGAGCGGTCCTGGATCGGCGGCACCTGGATGGGCACGCCGATCGCGGGCGACGGGTGGAACGGCACGTCGTTCGCGTCCCGCACCTGGGGTTCGGCGGTGTGGCAGGCGATCCCGTGGAGCGGCAGCCGGACCTGGACCGACCCGAGCTGGAGCGGACGGGCGTGGAGCGGACGGGCCTGGTCGACGGACGACTGGAGCGGGGCCCGCTATGCCTCCACCGAGGACTGGAGCACCGCCCTCTGGGGCTGAGACCGGTCAGATGCGGTCGTCCGGCCACGGAGCGCGTACCAGATCAAGGGTTATGAAGGTGTCCGGTGGACGCGTCTCCGGCGTCGGGCCGTCGTGGATCCGCCATTTGTCACCGGTCAATTCGGTGGCGATGGCGGACCAGAAATCCTCGACGCCCGGGTTGTATCGCTGGAAACCGATCACCCAGCGGCCCGGAACCATGCGGATGACCTCCAGGGCGGCGATCCGGCCGACGCCGGTCCGGCGCAGACCGCGAACCACGAAGAACGCCGAAATGGTACGGCCGCCGTCCGGATGCGCGGCGGTCAGCACGAATCCTCCGGTACGGCCCGCGGCGGTGATCAGCCAGCCGCGGGCCTCCGGGTCGGCGCCGGCCAGGAAGAGATCGACGGAACGGTCGTTGAAGGACCCGTCGTCGTTCGGCACGTGCCCGTAGGACTCGGACAGGTCGTGCCTGAACAGTTGTCCGAGATTGGTCAGCACGGCACGATCGGCCCGGCCGACCGGGCGCAGTTCGACCGGCCGGGACGCCGGGCGGGGCGGGGCAGCGGGAGAGGTCACCCGGCCGAGGCTAGCGGCCCCACGAATCGGTCCGCGAAGCGGCGCAGAGCGTCACGTTTCTCCTGGAGGGAGGCGTCGAGGCGGCGCCACGGGATGACGATGGCATCGGTGACGCCGATCTCGGCCTGCTGCCGGAACCCGTCGAGGCCGGGCCGGTCGATGCAGACCGCCTGGATCTCGAACGGCAGGTGGGCGCGGCCGTACTCGGCGCGGAGCTCGGCCAGCCTGGTGATCGTGGTCCGCAGATCGTCGAAACCGATCATCGCCGAGGACCAGCCGTCGCCGATCCGCGCGGCCCGGCGCAGCGCCGGTTCGGAATGCCCGCCGACGTAGAACGGGACCGGTTCGGTCGGCGCCGGGCTCATCTGCAGTTTCTCGAACGAGAAATGCTTACCGTGAAACGACACCATGCCACCGCCGAGAATCCGTTTGAGAATCTCGATCGACTCGTCGGCGCGGGCCCCGCGATCGGAGAACGGCTGACCGCACCAGTGCGATTCCTCGGGCGACCAGCCGAGCCCGACACCGAGCCCGAACCGGTTTCCGGTGAGCGCCGCGACCGTGCCGATCTGCCGCGCGAGCAGCACCGGATTCCGCGGATCGAGTTTGAGGACCTGGGTGTAGAAACGGATCGTCGAGGTGACCGCGCCCATCGCCCCGGCCGCCACCATCGGGTCCGGCCACGGGGTGTCGGCATTCCAGAAACGGCTGCCGTCCGGCGTGTAGGGATATGCGGCGGAGACGTGCTCGGAATAGAACAGCGAATCCGGCAACGCGATCGAGGCGAAACCACATTCCTCAGCGGTACGGGCGAGCTCGGTCAACTGGTCGAGCGGACTCAGCGCGATCCCCAGCGTGAATTTCATGACAGCACCTCGGCCAGGTCGAGAAGGTGGGCGGTGGCGCCACCGAGCCGGAACTCGTGGTCCTCGGCGGCCAGGAAGTACCTGTGCAGCGGATAGTCCATGTCGATGCCGACGCCGCCGTGCACGTGAACGGCGGTGTGCAGCACCCGGTGCCCGGCCTCGGCGGCCCAGAACCCGGCGGTCGCGACCTCGGCCGGCTCCGGCCGGGACGCCGCCTGCCAGACGGCCAACCGCAGCGCCTCCACGTCGATCCACGCGTCGGCCAGCCGCTGAGTGACGGCCTGGAACGAGCCGATCGGCCGTTCGAACTGGACCCGGGTGCGGGCGTATTCGGCGGTCATCTCCAGAGCGCGTTCGACGACGCCGAGCTGTTGGGCCGCGGTGCCCAGGATCAGTCTTCGTCTCGCGGTCGCCGGCTCGATCCCGGCGTCGGCGAGGATCAGCTCGCCCCGTCCGGCCGGGACGGCCAGGCTCTCCACCTGCTCGTCGGTGCCGAACTCGGCGATCGTCGAGGCGGCCACCACGATCGACGTCAGGTACGGGACGTCGGCCGCGTGCCGGCCCAGCTCGATCAGGATCGCGCACTGCTCGATCAGCCCGTAACCCTCGCCGCCGGCCCGTTTCGGTAGGGCCGCCGCGAGGATCCCGGCCTCGGCCAGCGCCGGCCACAGCGGCCGGCCGGACGATGCCAGATCACGGGTCAGCCCGGCCAGTTCGACGGCCTCGGTGCTGAGTTCGAAGTCCATGAGCGGCTCCTCAACGCCTGATCGGGAGGCCGAGCGCACCGGCCGCGATGATGTCGCGCTGCACCTCGTTGGTACCGCCGCCGAAGGTCAGGATCAGCGACGATCGGTACATCCGCTCGATCCGCCCGGACAGCACCGCGCCCGGCTCGCCGTCCCGGATCGTCGCGGCCGGGCCGATGATCTCCATGAGTAGCCGGTACGCCTCGATCGCCAGTTCGGTGCCGTAGACCTTGCCGGCCGAGGCCCGGGGCGCCGCCGGGGTACCGTCGGTGACACAGGCCCGCCAGTTGAACAGCTTCAGCGCCTCGGTCTTCGCGTACACCCGGGCCAGGTGCAGACGCACCCACTCGTGCTCGATCCGGCCGGTGGTGACCGCCCAGTCACGGACCTCCCGTAGCGCCCGCTGCAGCGGAGCGGCAGAGGTGAGGGCCACCCGCTCGTGGTTGAGCTGGTCGGTGATCAGACGCCAGCCCTGGTTCTCCTCGCCGACCAGCGCGGACACCGGGACGCGTACGTCGTCGTAGTAGGTGGCGCTGGTCGACGGGCCGGCCACGGTCCGCACCGGGGTCCAGGAGAAGCCCGGCGCGTCGGTCGGGACCATGATGATCGACAGGCCCTGGTGCCGCTTTTCGACATCCGAGGTGCGGCAGGCCAGCCAGACGTAGTCGGCGTACTGGATGAGGCTCGTCCACATCTTCTGACCGTTGATCACGTAGTGGTCGCCGTCGCGGACCGCCCGGGTCTTCAAGGCGGCCAGGTCGGTGCCGGCACCCGGCTCCGAATAGCCGATCGAGAAGTGCACCTCGCCCGCTTCGATCCGGGGAACGAGCCGTTCCCTCTGCTCGGCCGTGCCGTGTCGGGCGATGGTCGGGCCGACCGTGTAGAGGGTCAGGAACGGCACCGGCACACCGGCCAGGGCCGCCTCGTCGGCGAAGATCAGTTGCTCCAGGCGGGAGCGGCCGCCGATCGTCAGCCAGCCGTCGCGGCCCAGCCTCCGGACCACCTCCCGGTACGCGGCGCCGTCCCCGTATTCGCCGTCGCCGCTGGTCAGGCCGTCGCGGAGGGACGGGGTCAGCAGGGCGGCGAAGTAGTCCCGCAGGGAGGCTCGCAGCTTCTCCTGCTCGGGCGTGTATCCGACGTGCATGGGCCACCCCGATCCCGGTAAGTTAGAACACGTTCTACTCGCTGCGACGGGAGGGCGTCAACAATGGAGGCATATCTGGTCGGTGCGGTGCGCACGCCGGTGGGTCGTCGCGGGGGCCGTTTCGCCGAGGTTCATCCAGCGGACATGGGGGCCGCGGTGATCAGGGCGGTCCTGGGGAGCGTCGATCCGGGTGCGGTCGACGACGTGATCCTGGGGTGTGTCGACACCTTGGGGCCGCAGTCCGGGGACATCGCCCGGACGGCGTGGCTCGCGGCCGGACTTCCAGAACATGTTCCCGGCGTCACGGTGGATCGGCAGTGCGGGTCGTCGCAGCAGGCGGTGCACTTCGCGGCGCAGGCGGTGATGAGCGGGACCGCTGATCTGATCGTGGCCGGGGGAGTGCAGAACATGAGCCGGGTCCCGATCGGCAGCGCGATGGCCCCGTCCGGGCCGTATGTGGGCACCGAGGGCTGGGCGGCGCGGTATGGCTCGCAGGAAGTCTCCCAGTTTCGCAGCGCGGACGAGATCGCGGCACGATGGTCGCTCGATCGTGAGGAGCTGGAACGTTTCGCGCTATCAAGTCACGAAAAATCGGTCAAAGCAATCGATGGTGGGCGATTCTTGCGGGAGATCATCGGCGGAGACATGGCGGGCGGCGCCCGCGATTCCGGCGACGCGGCCGGCTGGGGCGGTGCGAATGGTGTTGATGAGTGTCCGCGCCGGGACACCAGCGCCGAGCGGATCGCCGCGCTGAAGCCGCTTCGGGAGGGTGGGGTCACCACGGCCGCGATGGCGAGTCAGATCGCGGACGGGGCCGCCGCGCTACTGGTCGCGAGTGAACGGGCCGTCCGGGACCACGGTCTGCGTCCGCGAGCGCGCATCCACCACCTCTCCGCCCGAGGTGACGACCCGGTGCTGATGCTCTCCGCGCCGATCCCGGCGACCGCCCACGCTCTCCGGAATACCGGGCTGAGCATCGACGACATCGACCGTTTCGAGGTGAACGAGGCGTTCGCCAGTGTCGTCCTGGCCTGGCTGAAGGAGACCGGCGCCGACCCCGGCCGGGTCAACGTGAACGGCGGCGCGATCGCCCTCGGGCACCCGCTCGGCGCGACCGGCGCCCGGCTCATGGTCGGCATGCTGCACGAACTCGAACGGTGCGGCGGACGCTACGGCCTGCAGACCATGTGCGAGGGCGGCGGCCAGGCCAACGTGACGATCATCGAACGGCTGTGAGCCGCCCCAATCCGTCGTCCGCCTCCCGCATGATCCGGGTGATCAGTTCGGCGCACGACGGCAGGTCGTCGATCACTCCGGCGACCTGCCCGGCCGACATCACCCCGTACTCCGGGCGCCCCTCCACCATCGCCGTCCGCAGCAGCACCGGCGTGCCCGCCGCCATCAGCGTCTGCGCCCAGCTCAGATCGCGCCCGTGCCGCGCCGCCCGCCCGGCGCGCACCAGTTGCGGCCACGACATGCCGGCGAGACGCCGGAACGCGACAGCGTGCCGGGCCGACCTCAGCAGCGCGGTCACCCTCCCCGATCTCTCCAACCCGCGGATGTACGGGGTACGCAGCACCCGATGCGGCACACCGTCCACTCGGGTGGTGACGACGGTGCCGGTCACGTCCGCATCGAGGTAGAGCTGCTTCACCCGCGCCCCGACCGGACTGTCCGAGGTGAGCAGGAACCGGGTGCCCATCGCCACCCCGGCCGCCCCGTAGGCCAGCGCGGCGAGCAGCCCCCGCCCGTCGAAGAACCCACCGGCCGCCACCACCGGGATGTCCACCGCGTCCACCACCTGTGGCAGCAGCAGCGTCGTCGGCACCGGTCCGGTGTGCCCGCCGCCCTCACCGCCCTGGACGAGGACGGCGTCCACACCCCAGGCCGCGACCTTCTCGGCGTGCCGGCGCGCACCCACCGACGGCATGGTCAGCACCCCGCCGTCGGCGCACCGGCGGATCAGGTCACGGTCCGGTGCGAGGGCGAACGAGGCGAGCTTCACCCGTTCCCGGATCAGCAGGTCGATGCGTTGCGTGGCATCGGGGGCGTCCGCCCGTACATTGACGCCGAAGGGATTGTCGGTCTTGCTCTTGATCTCTGTGATCGTGGCTTCGAGCTGGTCGAGGGGCATCGTCGCGGAGGCCACGATGCCGAAACCGCCGGCTTCGGCCACCGCCGACACCAGACCGGCCCCGGCGACGTAGCCCATCCCGGTCTGCACGATCGGATGCCGGCAGCCGAGCAGGTCGGTGAGCGCCGTCCTCATCCGACCTCCCGATCCCGGCGGCCGTCCGGATCGAGGTGCTCCCGGATCAGCCGCTGCTCATCCGGGGTGGGCCCACGGGTCTCCGGAACCTGATCAGGAACGGTCAACGTGAAGCCGGTCGCCGCGACCACCTCGTCCACCGTGACCCCCGGATGCACCGACCGCAGCCGCATCGACCGGTCCGGGGTGGCGAAGTCGAGGACCGCCAGATTCGTGACGACCAGGCGGATCTCGTGCGCGCCGCGATCGTGGCCGACCCCGGAGACCATGTCGACGTGCTCGACGAACACCCGCGGCGAATGCCGGGGCACCCAGTAGCTGACCGGGTGGTTCACCGTGTTCCCGGGTGCGCCGCGCACGCACAGCAGCTGCGAGACCGGCCGCTCCCACGGGCCGACGCAGGAGATGTTCTGATTGCCGAACCGGTCCAGCTGGCTCGCACCCATCATCACGTGCCGGGTGCCGGCCGCGACGATCGCGAAGACCTGGCGGTACGGCAGCCAGCCCTCCACCCGCCCGTCCCGCAGCAGGGTCGCCTCACCGTCGGTGACCAGCAGATCCGGGGCGAACGTGAGCTGCGCCAGCCGGGCACCCAGCCCCGGAACGACCCCGGCCGAGCCGGCCAGCACCGCACCGTCGCCGCGCCACGCCTCGGCACACGCCACCACGCACGTCTCGGCGCGGGTCATCGCCGTACCGCCCGCTGGTAGTCGTCCTCGTCGCCGTCCAGATAGCGGGCCCGGAACGTGTCCCAGTCGGTCGTGGCGTACTCCTTCTGAAACGTCTCGTCCCGTCCGTAGTCGGGGACGCAGCTGGTGAAGTGCGCACCGTGCGGGGTCTCCACCACGCCGTCCACCATCGACCGGTTGACCAGCAGCGTCTGCGGCGGACCGCCGTTGATCAGGTCGTCGGTCTCCTGCAGACGTTCACACGACAGGAACCGTCGTTTCGCGGCCAGGCAGAACAGGTCGTCGAAGTACGGGTCGGGGCCCAGGTAGCGGCCGTTGCCGGAGGCGTCGGCCCGGTTCAGGTGGATGAACGCCACGTCCATGGTGATCGCCGGCATCGCCACCAGCTCGGTGCCGTCGGAGTAGGGCGAGCGGACAGTTTTCAGACCCGGGTTCACCCGCATCACGTCCGAACCCAGACCGGCGCGGATCGGCAGGAACGGCAGCCGGTTCGCGCCGGCCAGCAGACCCCAATACAGCATGCCCTCGTCATATTCGGTCAGCTCGACCGTGCCCGCGCTGCGGGCGGCCCGGAAGTGCGGCTCCAGCGGGATGCTGTCCAGCGAGACGAAACCGGTGACTATCCGGCGTACGAGCCCCGCGGCGACCAGCAGTCCGACGTCCGGTCCGCCGTAACTGACCAGGGTCAGGTCCTTGCGGCCGGCCCTCAGCAGCGCCCGGACCAGAGCCATCGGTTTCCGTCGGGAGCCCCAGCCGCCGATCCCGACGGTCATCCCGTCCCGGACCTCGGCGACCGCGTCCTCGATGCTGACTTCCATCTTCACCGGCCCTCCACGAACCTCTGCCGGGCCCGGTCGCCGGCGCCGTTCAGGTTCAGCTCGAACGTGAAGCCCTGCTCGAACCGGTAGGAGCGCTTGACGTCGATCGGGTCGATCCCGTTCAGCGACTCCTTGGCCCGCCTGATCACCAGCGGGTCCTTCGCCGCGATCTCCTCGGCCACCCGGTGCGCGGCCCGGCGCAGCCCGGCCGCCGGAACCACCTCCAGCACCGTCCCGAACCGGTGCAACTCCCGCGCGGTCACCGGCCGGCAGGTGTAGACCATGGTCCGCATCAGCTGGTGCGGAACCAGCCGGGCCAGATGGGTGGCCGCACCCAGCGCGCCCCGGTCCACCTCGGGCAGCCCGAACGTGGCGTCGTCGGCCGCGATCACCAGATCGGCGTTGCCGACCAGGCCGACCCCGCCGCCCAGACAGAACCCCTGAACCGCGGCGATCACCGGGACCGGGCAGTCGTAGACCGCGCCGAACGCCGCCGCACACCCCCGGTTCGCGGCCAGCAGCGCCTCGTGCCCGGGTGTCCGCTGCATCTCCTTGATGTCGACACCGGCGCAGAACCCCCGGCCCTCGGCCGCCAGCACCACCACCCGGGTCTGCTCGTCGGCCCCGGCGGCGCCGATCGCGTCGGCGAGGGCGTGCCAACCGGCCGCCGGAAGCGCGTTGACCGGCGGAAAATCCACGATCACCTCGGCGACCGCGCCACGCTGCAGATCGATCCCCACGGCGGTCAGGCTAACCTAGCGCTTGCTTGGGTGGCTAGCATCGACATTCATGGACCCCCTCGACTTCACCGGCCGCGCCGTGGTGGTCACCGGCGGCACCCGGGGCATCGGAGCCGCCATCGCGGCCGCGTTCCGCGCCGCCGGCGCCGACGTCCTGATCTGCGGCCGCACCCCACCGACCTCGTCCCCGGTCGCTCTGCCCGGCCACCGTTCCGCCCCCTCGGTCTCGTCGTCCTCCGCGGCGGCTTCCTCGGGGGTGGAGTTCTTCCAGGCGGACGTGCGTGATCCGGCCCAGGCCGCGGCCCTGATCGAGGCGGCGATCGATCGTTTCGGGCGGGTGGATGTCGTGATCAACAACGCGGGTGGCAGCCCGGAGGTGCCCGCTGGAGAAGCGTCCCCGCGCCTGCACGCGAAGATCATCGAACTCAATCTCCTCGCACCTCTACACGTGGCGCAGGCGGCCAACGCGGTCATGCGGGATCAGGACACCGGCGGCGTCATCCTCATGATCGGCAGCGTCAGCGGGACTCGGCCGTCGCCCGGGACCGCCGCCTACGGTGCGGCCAAGGCCGGCCTTCACCACCTCGCCACCAGCCTGGCCGCGGAGTGGGCTCCGAGGGTGCGGGTGAACACCCTGGTGGTCGGCCCGGTCGAGGCGTCCGGGTCGGCGGGGGCCGGGTCGGCGGGGGCCGGGTCGGCGGGGGCCGGGTCGGCGGGGGCCGGGTCGGCGGGGGCCGGGTCGGCGGGGGCCGGGTCGGCCGTCGCTCCGGCCCGGGGTGGCGTCCATGACGATCTCGGCCGGCGCGACGGTCGGGCGGCGTCGACGGTGGCGCGGACCGTTCCGATGGGGCGGGCGGCGACCGCGGGGGAGGTGGCCGGCGCCTGTCTTCTGCTCGCCTCTCCGCTGGCCGGGTACATCAGTGGGGCCTCGCTGGCGGTGCACGGCGGCGGTGAATGGCCGGCGTATCTGGCGGACCTCCGGGACACGGCGTACCGTGCCGAGAAGTAGAACCTGTTTCAATTCGCGCGCCCGGAGGTCGGCATGGTGCTCTCGATCAAGGCCAAACGCGACGAGGTCGGCCTGGCCGGCGGAGAACTGCTGATCGCCGGCGACTGGCGCCCGTCCGCCGACGGCGCCACCTGGAACCATCTGCACCCGGCGACCGCCGAGGAGGTCGGCACGTTCGCCATCGCCTCGGCATCCGACGTGGACGCGGCGGTACGCGCTGCTCGCACCGCGTTCGACGAGGGCACGTGGCCGCGTACCAGGGCGAAGGAGAGAATCAAGGTCTTGCGTCGCATCGCCGACGCCATCCGGGAGAACGCCGCGGAACTGCAGACGCTGGTCGCCCTCGACAACGGTGTGCCGGTCAGTTTCGGCGAGACGTATGCGATGTCCGTCGAATGTGTCGCGGACAT
Source organism: Actinoplanes sichuanensis (assembly GCF_033097365.1). NCBI lineage: Bacteria > Bacillati > Actinomycetota > Actinomycetes > Micromonosporales > Micromonosporaceae > Actinoplanes > Actinoplanes sichuanensis. The sequence goes on along the minus strand of NZ_AP028461.1, from coordinate 6,948,329 downwards.
CTTCGACCACCACGCCGGATGGGTCGACAAGCTCGCCGGTGAGACGCTGCCCGGCTATCAGGGTGGCGACCACATGGTGCTCACGCTGCGCGAACCGGTCGGTGTGGTCGCCGCGATCGTCGCCTGGAACGGCCCGCTGCTGCTGACCGCCCAGAAGGTCGCCCCGGCCCTGGCCGCCGGCTGCACGGTGGTGCTGAAGCCGTCCGAGTATGCGACGTTCTCCGCGCTGCGCCTGGCCCGGATCATGGAGGAGGCCGGTCTACCGCCGGGCGTCCTCAACGTGGTCACCGGCCCCGGCGACATCACCGGCGACGCCCTGATCAACCACCCGCAGGTCGACAAGATCAGCTTCACCGGCAGCCGCGGCGTCGGCCGCAAGGTCCTGGCCGCCGCCGCCGACGGCGTCAAACGGACCAGCCTCGAACTGGGCGGCAAGAGCCCGTCACTGGTCTTCCCGGACGCCGATGTGTACGCGGCGGCCGCCACCACGATGGGCACGGTGACGATGGGCCTCTCCGGCCAGGCCTGTGTCGCGCACACCCGGGCGCTGGTGCACCGGGACGTCTACGAGGAGTTCCTGGCGATCGCCGAGGCGATGGCCGCGCTGGTCACCTACGGCGACCCGTTCCACCCGGAGACCACCGCGTCCCCGCTGATCAACGAACGTCAGCTGAACCGGGTTCTCGGCTACATCGAATCCGGCCGCAGCGAGGGTGCCCGCCTGGTGACCGGCGGCGGACGCCCGGACGGCGAGTTGGCGGCCGGCAACTTCGTCGAACCGACCCTGTTCGCCGACGTCGCCAACGACGCGACGATCGCCCGCGAGGAGATCTTCGGCCCGGTGCTGGCGGTGGTCCCGTTCACCGAGGAGGACGAGGCGCTGCGGCTGGCCAACGACACCACGTACGGCCTGGCCGCGACGGTCTGGACGTCGGACGTGAAGCGAGCGTTCCGCCTGACGAAGTCCCTGCGGGCCGGAACCGTCGGCGTCAACGGCTACCAGCTGGAGCCGCACGTGGCCTTCGGTGGTTACGGCCAGTCCGGCCTGAACCGGGAGGGCGGCCGCACGTCGATCGAGGCCTACACCGAGCTGAAGACCGTCCTGATCCCCACCACCGAGGAGATGATGTAGCTCCCACCGCCGCCGGTGATTGCTGAACGACCGGCGATCAGGATATGGTCCATTTCCTAGACGTAAGTCGTCTAGGAAAGGGGTCCGGGATGAACCTGCAGCAGGCCGCCTGGCGGGCCAAGGTCCTGCCGCCGGTGGAGAAGCTGGCCGGTGGGCTGGTGTCGGTTCCGGTGCCGATCCCGAACAATCCGCTGCGCTACACGTTGAGCTACCTGATCCCGGGGGATGACGGGCTCGTCGTCGTCGACCCCGGATGGGAGAGCGACTCCGGCTGGCAGGCGCTCACCGCCGGGCTCGCCGAGGCCGGGGCGACCGCCGCCGACGTCACCGGAGTCGTGCTCACCCACGTGCACCCGGACCATCACGGGCTGACCGCCCGGCTCCGCGACGCCTCCGGGGCGTGGGTGGCGATGCACCCGGCCGAACACGCGACGATGCTGCGTGACCGGGAGACCGCGCCCAGTGTGGCGCTGTCGGCCTGGATGCGTGACCTGTACGTTCCGGCCGAGGAGATCGACGGCCTGATCGGGAGGTTCGGGGCGGCGGTCGACCTGCACTTCGCGCCGCTCGCCGACGCCGACGTGATGCTCGACGACGGCGATCTGGTCCCGTTGGCCGGCCGCCGGCTGCGGGCGGTCTGGACACCCGGCCACACACCGGGCCACCTGTGCCTGCTCGAACCGGACGCCCAGGTGCTGCTCACCGGCGACCACGTGCTGCCCCGGATCAGCCCCAACATCGGCCTGCAGTTGACCGGCGAGGACCCGCTCGGCCGCTACCTGGAGTCACTGGCGAAGGTGTCCGCGTACGACGAGTGCGAGGCGCTGCCCGGCCACGAGTACCGCTTCCGGGGCATCGCCGCCCGAGCCGCCGAACTGGACTCGCACCACCGTGAGCGCTGCCGGGAGATCCGGACGACGGTCGAGCGCCTGGGCGCGGCCACCATCTGGCAGGTGGCGTCCCAGCTGACCTGGTCGCGCCCGTGGGAGGAGATCGGCCCGATGCTGGTCGGCGCGGTCGCCGAGACCGCCGCCCACGTGGAACTGCTGATCCGCTCCGGTGACCTGGTCCGCGAGGGCGAGCGCCTGCGGGCGGTCGCGCTAGCCGGTCGGGGTCACTGAGGCCAGGACGAAGTCGACCAGTTCCTCGGCGTAGCGGTCGGCGGTCGCGGCGACCTTCGCCCGGGAGCGGGACGGTGTGGTCAACGCGTGGTTCAGCGCGCCGCCGCTGATCGTGTTGAGCAGCAGGGTGACGCTGATGTCCCGACGTAGCTGGCCCCGGTCGATGCCGCGATGGACGATGGCCCGGGCCGCCGTGGCCTGGGACTGCAGGAAACGGTCCAGGTGTTCCTGGCCGGCCGGGATGCTCTCCACCTCCAGCATCAGGCGCAGGACCGCGCCGCCCGACTCGTCCAGGAAGGCGTGCAGCACCTGGCGGGCCAGCGCCACCAGATCGTCGCGGAGACTGCCGGTGTCGATGTCGCGGACACCGGACAGGCGGGAGGCGAAGACCGCTACCAGCAGCGCCTCCTTGTTGGGCCAGCGCAGGTAGATGGAGGCCTTGCCGACACCGGCCCGGCGGGCCACCGCGTCGACGGAGAAACGGGCCCAGCCCTCGGTGCCGAAGACCTCGGCCGCGGCCCTGGTGATCCGTTCGTCGACCTCGGGATCGCGGGGACGGCCCACCGTCGCACCGACTGACATGCGCCCTCCCACCCCGCTCCGGCCGGCGGTCAGTCTATGCGTCCGCGGGGCCGGATGGTCACGTCAGCAGCTTGCGATGGTCCCAGCTGGTCACCCGGACCGGCTCGACCAGGTAGGCGGTGCGTTTGCGGGCGGCGTGATCGACGTACGCGTCGAGGGCGTCGGCCGGGATGTCCGGCATCCGGGCCGCGATCAGGCGGCCCACCCCTGTCACCCCGGGCCGGTCGGTGATCGCCGTGACCGTGCCGTTGACCTGCACGCCGCGCAGCTCGAAGTAGTCCTCGCCGTCCTCGACCAGGCAGGTCAGGCGCGGGTCGCGGGCCAGGTTGCGGGCCTTCTGCGAGGCCCGGTAGGTCCAGAACGCGATCCGGCCTTCGGCCGTCGCGAAGAACATGGTCACCAGATGCGGCGTGCCGTCCGGGTTGATCGTCGCGATCTGCACCTTCCGTCGGTACGCCAGAAGCGCCGCCACCTCGTCGTCGGTCATGGTGACCGCGTCCCGCTGTTTCACGAGCCCTCCCCGAACGTCGACTCGGCCAGGGGCAGCGTCTCCTCGCAGACGAACCCGGGATGGGGCGGGTCGGCGTCGAACTCGGTACTCAGGGCGGCGTCGAGTTCGGCCGCCGTCCACTCCCCGGTGGTCGCGTGGAAGACCGCCCGCACCGTGGGTGGCCCGAGTACCGCCACCACGTCGCCGTGTACCACGAACACCTCGCCGTTGATGCGTTCGCCGGAGGGGCCGGCCAGGTGCACGACCAGTGGTGCGACCCGTTCCGGCGCCATCGGGTCGGGGCCGGTCGGGGCGGGGCCCATCAGCTCGCCGGTCATCGACGTCCGCGCGCGTGGGCAGATGGCGTTCGCCCGTACCCCGTGCTTGAGACAACCGCGCGCGGTCGCCAGGGTGAGGGCGACGATCCCGCCCTTGGCCGCCGCGTAGTTGGGCTGGCCGGCCGAGCCGAGCAGAAACGCCTCGGACGCGGTGTTGACGATCCGGGCGTAGCCCGGCCGTCCGGTGGTCTTGGCCCGCGCCCGCCAGTACGCGGTGGCGAACCGGGTGGTGACGAAGTGCCCGCGCAGGTGGACCCGTATGACGGTGTCCCATTCCGTCTCGGACATCGAGAAGATCATCCGATCGCGCAGCACCCCCGCGTTGTTGACCAGTACGTCGAGCCCGCCGAACGTGTCGACGGCGGTCTTGACCAGCGCCTCCCCGGTCGCCCAGTCGGCCACGTCGCCGGGGCGGGTGACCGCCTCGCCGCCGTCCGCCCGGATCCGCTCGGCCACCTCGTCGAGCGGATCGCCGGGCAGGTCGTTGAGGACCACCCGGGCGCCGGCCGCGGCGAGCGCGCGGGCTTCGGCGGCCCCCAGCCCGGCCCCGGCCCCGGTGATGATCGCGACGCGGCCGTCCAGCGCCGCCATCTCAGTACCCCGGCCCGCTGAGCAGGCCGCCGTCGGCGAGGAATTCGGCGCCGGTGGTGTAGGAGGCCTCGTCGGAGGCGAGGAACGCGACCAGCCGGGAGATCTCCACGGGCTCGGCGAAGCGGGCGATCGGCAGGCCCTTGAGGAATCCGCTCCCGTCCACGCCGGTCATCGTCTGCGCGGCGGCCAGCGCCATCGACGTCATCACGCCACCGGGGTGCACCGAGTTGACCCGGATGCCGAGCCCGCCCAGCTCCTGGGCGGCCGACCGGGTCAGGCCGCGGACCCCGAACTTGCTGGCGCTGTACGCGGACAGCCCGGCCGCACCGGCGAACCCCTCGATCGACGAGATGTTCACGATCGAGCCGCCGCCGGCCTCGATCATCGCCGGGACGACCTGCCGGATGCCGAGCCACGTGCCGATCAGGTTGACCTCGATGACCTGCCGGAACTCGGCCGGATCCATCTCGGCGACCGGGGCGTGCCGCAGGATGCCCGCGTTGTTGACGAGCACGTCCAGTCCCCCGAACGCGGCGAGGGTCGCGTCGACGGCTGCCGCCCACTGATCAGAACTGGTCACGTCGTGGTGGACATATCGGCAACGGTCGGCGCCGAGGCCGTCGGCGACCCGCTGCCCCTTCTCGTCGAGCACGTCGCCGATGACGACCCGTGCCCCCTCGGCGACGAAGTGTCGGGCGTGGGCCTTGCCCATGCCGCGCGCCCCGCCGGTGATCAGTGCAACCTTGCCGTCCAGCCGCCCCATCGAAACCTCCCAAGCGCTTGCTTGGGAGGCTACGCCCGGATGCCGTCGAACAGAAGGCGGAGAAGTCCGTCGATGATCTGGTCGGTGCTCCAGGTCGCCGACGAACGCCACGACGTCGGCAGCCAGAGGATGTCGCGGAGCAGCCGGTACGTCAGGCGGGTGTCCAGGTCGGCCCGGAACTGCCCGGTCTGCTTCCCGCGTTCGAGCTGCTCGATCCAGGTCTGCTCGATCTCCTTCATGGCGGTGCGCAGGTAGGCGAAGCGCGGCTGCCCGCTGAAGTAGTTCCAGTCGTTCTGCAACATCGTGAGCGCCGCCCGGTGCCGGCTCAGATTGGCCGTACTGGACCGTACGATCTGCTCGATCGCCGTCCGCGGGTCGGGCGTGTCCCGGACCGCCTCGCGGTAACCGGCGAGAACGTCTTCCAGGAAGGCGCTGAGGATCTCGTCGCCGATCGACTCCTTGGAGTCGAAGTGGTGGTAGAGGCTGCCGGACAGGATCCCGGCGGCGTCGGCGATCTCCCGCACCGTGGTCGCCCGGAACCCCTTCTCGGCGAAGAGGTCGCCGGCCAGCCGGACCAGGTGGGCGCGCCGCTCGGACGGGCTCTTGGATTGCGTCACCAGCCGATTATCGCCCTTGACCGAACGCTTGCTTGGTACCAGGCTCGTCGATAGCGTAGAACGCGTTCTAATTTCGAGGGGGTGCCGGGATGCGCGCGGCCGTGCTGCACACGATCGGGGACGAGAAACTCGACTACCGCGACGACGTGACGGTCCTCGGCCCCGGGCCGGGGGAGGTGCGCCTGCGGGTGCGGGCGGCCGGTGTCTGCCACTCCGACCTGTCCGCGCTCCGTGGCGGCCTGCCCCAACCGGTGCCCGCGGTCCTCGGCCACGAGGCCGCCGGTGACGTGCTCGAAGTCGGTGACGGCGTCGACGACCTGGCCCCCGGCGACCGGGTCGCGGTCAACTGGCTGCCCGCCTGCGGGGTCTGCACACACTGCCGCCGCGGCGAGGCCTACCTGTGCATGACCCATGTGATGGGCGGCTACGTCATCCCCCGGTTCGCCGCCGGTGACCTGGAGATCTTCGGGATGGCCGGGTGCGGCTCGTTCGCCGAGGAGATGGTGGTGCCCCGGGCCGGCGCCGTGAAGATCGACGACGACGTGCCGTACGAGGTGGCCGCCCTGGTCGGCTGCGGCGTCACCACCGGCGTCGGCGCGGTGATCAACACGGCGAGGGTGCGGCCCGGCGACAGCGTCGTGGTGATCGGCTGCGGCGGGGTCGGCATCGCCGCCATCCAGGGCGCCCGCCTCGCCGGGGCGGCGCAGATCATGGCGGTCGACACGGTCCCGGCCCGGCACGAGGCGGCCCGCCGGTTCGGCGCCACCCACACCGCCACCCCCGACGAGCTGAGCGACCTGCAGGCCGAGGTGGCGCCGGAGGGGTTCGACCACTCGTTCGACGTGGTCGCCGTGCCGCAGACGCTGCGTACCGCGTGGACCGCCACCCGGCGCGGCGGCCAGGTCGTCGTGGTGGGCGCCGGCCGGGCCGAGGACCAGGTCGAGTTCAGCCCGTTCGAGCTGCTCTTCGAGGGCAAGACGATCGTCCCGTCGCTGTACGGCTCGGCCGACCCGCACCGCGACTTCCCCCGCCTGCTCGCCCTGTGGCGGGCCGGCCGGCTCGACATCGAGGGCATGATCAGCCGCCGCCTGCGCCTCGACCAGGCCGGGGAGGCGCTCGCCGCCCTGGGCAGCGGTGACGTGATCCGCCAAGTGATCGTCAACGACTGATGCGGCTCGGGATCCAGCTCGGCTACAGCGGCGAGGGTTTCGCCGAGGCGGTCGACGAGGTGGTCGAGTTCGAGGAGGCCGGCGCCGACCTGGTGGTGGTCCCGGAGGCGTACAGCTTCGACGCCGTCAGCCAACTGGGTTACCTCGCCGCCCGTACGCGTGCGATGGATCTGGCGTCCGGTGTGATGCAGCTCTACACTCGCACTCCTACGCTGACCGCGATGACCGCCGCCGGGCTCGACTACGTGTCCGGCGGCCGGTTCAACCTCGGGCTGGGCGCCTCGGGTCCGCAGGTCATCGAGGGTTTCCACGGGGTGCGTTACGACGCGCCGGTCGCCCGGACCCGCGAGATCGTCGAGATCTGCCGCCGCGTCTGGCGACGCGAGACCCTGACCTTCGACGGCGCCCACTATCGGATCCCGCTCCCCGGCGACTACGCCAAACCTCTCAAGATCATCAATCATCCGGTACGGCCACGCGTGCCGATCCTGCTGGCCGCCATGGGGCCCCGGAACGTGGCGCTGGCCGCCGAGATCGCGGAGGGGTGGCAGGCGCTCTGGCTCGACCCGCGATCCGCCGAGCGGGTCTTCGGCGAGTCACTGGCCGACGGACGGTCCCGGCGCGAACCGTCGCTCGGGCCGCTGGAGGTCAGCGTGCCCGTACCGTTCGCGGTGGGTGAACCCGATCCCGCCCTGCTCGGCCGGCACCGGGCGCAGCTCGCGCTCTATCTGGGCGGCATGGGGGCCCGCGGCCGAAACTTCTCCAACGATCTGGTGCGTCGGTACGGGTACGCCGAGGAAGCCACCCGAATCCAGGACCTGTACCTGTCCGGCCGCCGAGCCGAGGCGATCGCCGCCGTCCCGGACGACCTGGTCGCCGCGACGTCCCTGGTCGGACGGCCGGACGACCTCCGGCGCGGGCTCGACGCGCTGGCCGCCGCCGGGGTGACCACACTGCTGGCGTCGCCGCTCGCCACCACCCGGGCCGACCGGGTGAAACAGATCGCCGAACTGCGTACCCTGCTGCCCTCGGGATAGCGGCCACCGTCCATATAGTGGGGACCGTGTCCCAGGGTCTGACCTATCTTGATGCCGTCAAGCTTCTCGGGGGCTCCGGCCCGCTGATGAAGGCCGCCGACAACGTCCTCGGCGGCGTGCTCGCGGTGGCCACGGCGGGCGGCAGCGAGGCCGCCCTCAGCCTGTTCGACGCCAAGACGGAGGCGGTCCGGCTCGGGCATCTGGTGGCCGACAAGATCACCGAGGTGGTACGGGGACAGGCCCGCTACACCCGCAACCAGCGCCTGCACGCCGCGCATGGTGTCCTGGCCGTCTCGTCATTCTTCTCCTCGCTGGACGACTGTCTGGACACCGCCGGACTCGCCGACCCGGATTTCACGCGCGAAGACCAGTTGCTGTTCCTCGCCGCCGCCCGCTCCGGCGGATCGTGGCCGGACCGCCTGCTCGACGCCGACATCCCGGCCCCGGGGCCGAATTCCACCGGCGACCGCCTCCTGGCCGGCCTCGCCGGCTGGTTCGAGGAATGCGGTAGGCGGATGGCGACCCACCTGGCGCACCTCGCGGTATGGGAGACCGCTGACGAGCGCACCCGCCGGGCCGTCGATACCCTGTTGACCGAGCGACTGCCGGAACTCGCCGTCGAACGTTACGAGGAGACGGTTCGCCGCCTGGTCCAGGACGTGCCCGAGTTCGGCATCTGGCTGGACCGCTGGGAGGCCCGCGCGGTGTCGCGCGGCCTCGAGGGCCTGGAAGCGGCCCTGCTGCGGACGACCTCGCACCGTGACCCGGCCCGGCACCGAGCGGCGCTGGCCCGCATCCATCGTGCCGATCTCGACGAGCCGATCCTCGGCGGCGACACCGGCGACCTCGTCATGCCGAGCCTGGCCACCGCGTATCTGGATCCGCGGTTCCGGGTGAAGTCGAGCGGGCTCGGTCTGCGGCCCGCCGATGAGGACTGGTGGAGCGAGGCTGAGGCCCGCACCGACTTCGACACCCTTCTGGCCACCTACCTGACCACACCTCAGGCGGCCGCCGTACCGCTGATCCTGCTCGGCCAGCCCGGTGGCGGTAAGTCGTCGCTGACCAGGATCCTCGCCGCTCGGCTGCCCGCCGCCGACTACCTGGTGGTTCGGGTGGCCCTGCGGGAGGTCCGGGCCGAGGCGTCCATCCAGGACCAGATCGAGCAGGCGCTGCGCGCGGCCATCGGGGAGACCGTCGCCTGGGCCGAACTGGCCGAATCGGCGGACGCCGCGATGCCGGTGATCCTGCTCGACGGGCTGGACGAGCTGCTGCAGGCGACCGGAGTGCACCAGTCCGACTATCTGGAGAAGGTGGCCGCCTTCCAACAGCGGGAAGCACGTCTGGGCCGGCCGGCGGCGGTCATCGTGACGAGCCGTGTGGCCGTCGCGGACCGGGCACGCATCCCGGCCGGTGGGCTGGTCGTGCGACTGGAGGCGTTCGACGAGCCGCAGGTCGATCGCTGGCTGGAGTCCTGGAACGCCGCCAACTCGCGGTACTGGGCCGAGACCGGACGCCGACCGCTCACTCGTGAGGTCGTGCTGCGTTTTCCCGACCTGGCCACCCAGCCGCTACTGCTGCTGATGCTGGCCCTCTACGACGCCCGGACGAATGCCCTGCAGGCCTCCGAGGACTTCGGCACCGGCGAACTCTACGAGCGTCTGCTGCACGACTTCGCCGAACGGGAGGTTCGTCGCGTCCACGGCGCTCACCTGTCCGAGAAGGAGCGGCTGACCCATGTCGCCGACGAGCTGTTGCGCCTGTCGGTGGTGGCGTTCTCGATGTTCCACCGGCTGCGCCTGTGGGCGACCACCGCAGAACTCGACGCGGATCTGACCGGCCTGGGCCTCCGCCCGTCCAGCGCCGGGAAGACCGAGGGATTCCACCGCCCCTTCAGTGCGGGTGAGGAGATGGTGGGCCGGTTCTTCTTCATTCAGCGCGTTCAAGCGGTCCAGGACGATCAGGCTCGTCAGACATACGAGTTTCTGCACGCCACCTTCGGCGAATACCTGGTGGCCCGTCTGGTGGCTCAAGCCGTCCGGGAAGGCGTGGCCCTCTCCCGAGCCAGTTTTCTTCCGATCGGCCAGGTCGAAGACGACGTCCGCCTGCGATCGCTGCTCGGGTTCACGCCATTGTGTGCCCGCAGCACGGTCGTTCCGTTTCTCCGCAAGATGCTGTCCGCAGACGCCGCGGACTGGCTTCTGGAGAAATTACGCGTCGCCGTCACCAGGCCGACCCATACGCCGAGCGGCTATCGGCCCATCGACAAGCGCATCGACCACTGGATGGCCACCTACTCCTTCAACCTGATGCTGCTCGTCCTGTCCTGTGGCGGACGAGTCCGTGCTTCAGACCTCTACCTGCATGCTCGCGATCCGGCGAGTTGGCTGCGCGACACGGTTTCCCAGTGGCGGGCGGCGGTCCCCGGCGGAATGCTGCTCGACGGTCTCGAGGGGGTGCAGGTCACCCGATCCTGGGCCGAGGACGAGCGTCGTGACCTGGTCCTGGAATTCGCCGACCAGCCCACCACCGGGCCGGTCGATCCGCGCTGGTCGAACAACTTCGGCCCGAGCTGGAGGTTCGGCCGGTCGGAGGTGAGCGACGGGTTCAGCGAGAACTTCCCGTTGATCCCCGCCATGGCGATGATGAATCTTTCCGGTGCTTTGAGTGACGACGTCATCCGGCACTCCGCCGATCCGATCATCAGCGAACTGCACTGGCCGGCGTTGGCCACCTTCGTTCAGCACGATGAAGGCAAGGCCGAGTCGGTCGCCAACAGTATCGTTCGCCTGCTTCTGATGGAGCGGGCGGACGGCGCGCATCCGGTCGCTCTGACAGCCGCCTATCGGCGCGCCAAGAAGGCCATCGAGCGCTGGCAGGATAACTTCGGGCCGATTTCCTCCGTGGAGCCCTGCTTGACCCTCTACCTCCGGTCGCTCACCACTGACGCGCGCCGACTGCCCTCCGAGGAGATGGTGCAACTCATTTCAGGTCTGGCTTACACGCCGGAGCAGATTCCGATGGTGTTGGAATGTCTCGCTCTTGGTCGGGGGAAGCCGGATCCTCGGTTCGACGCCATGGCCGCTGTCATCGTGAACTCGCTATCAGAAAGTAATGTGGAGTTCTCGGAAGATGTCTATCTGCGGCTGTTGGCGGTCCTGCCGGTAGCGAATTCGTGGCGGCCGGCCGAACTGCTGGCCGTTATCGACAGACGGCTACGCAGCCCCGGCGCCATGGCTCGGATCGAATCGGATCCCGACTTCGCGGCACGCCTGTCGGCCGCACGAGCCCGTTTCGATGGTTACCACGCCGACGAATGAGGTGGCGCCTTCCCCGGCGTGCGGGAGCCCGGGGAAAGCGCCGACGTCGCCGGTCAGCGCGGCGTCAGGGTGATGGTGACCTGGCCGGTTCCGCGTTTGCGGTCGTTCTTCGGCACGGCGTTGCGGATCGCCCCGGTGGCGCCCTTCAACGTGTCCAGGATCGCCTTGGCCGACCGGCTGCCCTCCGGCAGGTACTTCTCGTAGATCGTGTTCAGACACTCGCTGGTGAACACGATGACGGTCGGCCCGGCGGTGCGCAGCGCGGCCAGCACGTCCTGGCTGGCACCGGCCGCGGTGTCGGTGCGCTCCAGAACGCACGAGGCGAACTGGAACACGTCGGCGATGCCGCGGCCGGAGCCGGTGACCCCGGCCGCACGCAGCAGGGCCTGCACGGCCGGGTCGTCCAGCCGGCCGGCGGCGAGGGCCTCCCGGGCCGCGGGCCCGTGCTCGGCGTGGGCCAGCAGCAGTGCCTCGGCGGTCCGCGGGCGCAGCGCCTGGTTGTTCGGCAGCAGCAGGTCGAACTGGCGCAGACCGGCGTCGAGGGCGACCACCGACCAGTCGAGCCGGCCGGTCAGCCGGACCGGGCCGCGGGCGCCGGGCTGCATCTCCAGGGTGACGGTCTGGCCGCCGCCGACCGCGACCGCGCCGGTCAGGTAGGTGAGCAGGGTGTCCCGGACACCGTCGAGCGCGTCCGGGGAGTCGGCGGTGACCTCCGCGTCGACGACCGGACGGACCCGACCGTCCGCGGGCAGGTCGAGCAGCAGCGGGAACGGCAGCCGGTTACGGACCCGGACCTGCTGGGAGCCGGTGCCGGCGAGCACACACGCGTCGACCCGGCCGGCCGGCGTGGAGACCGCCTGGACCGTCGTGTTCGTCGCCTTCGGCTCGCAGACCAGATCCTCCGGCGGCCCGCTGAGGTGCTCGACGGAGTCGGTCAGGGAGGCGGCGGCCGCGGCCCGCGCGTACGCCCAGAAGGTCCGGTCGGTGCCCTCCTTGATCGGCAGCACCACCCCGTTGTGGGTGGTGATCGAGTCGCCGACCGCGTCGGTGGCGACCCGCCAGGTACCGAGCACGAAACTGTCGAACAGGATGGTGTCACCGGCGACGGTCCGGTCGACCGCGTCGGTCACCGAGGCGGTCAGCGGCACCCAGCCACCGAGGTCGGACGACCAGCCGAAGACGTTGAGCATCTCCGGGCGGACACCGGTGGGCAGCTCGGCGTAGTCGATGGCGATCCGGCCCTTGGTGATGTCACCCTGCACGTCGAGGGTCACCATGTCGCCGACGGTGATGATGCCGGGTGGTGCCGGCCGGTCGTCGGGCAGCGGCTCGACACCGAAGCGGACGCGGATGTCGCCCCGGCCGCCGCCGTCCGGCACGCTGAACCGGACCAGCCCGTTCAGGCCGAACTCGAAGGCGCCGCCCGGCTCGACGAGCCGTGAATCGGGCACTCCGATCGGCCCGCAGCCCGCGAGCCCGGCACCGAGAGTGATGCCCAGAATGCCCGCAAGCATCCCCCGTACGAGTTTCATGTTGTCCTCCCCGGCGGAGGAGAATAACCGGCCAATGTGAAATCCGGTCACCGACCGCAAGGTGTCAACCGTCGCACTCCCGGGACTGGCAGCGCCGGTTCGTGACCGTAGCGTACCGGCGCAACCACTACCAGACCGTCCGTCCCGGCAGCGACCAGCCGATCGGGGCGGCACGGGCGCTCGATGAGCACGATGGGCACAACGGGTGATATGACTCATCGGTGCGATCACCCTGGCAGCACCCGGCCCGGATCGTGCCGTTCGCGTTCCTCGCCCTGATCGCGATCGGCACGGCCCTGATGATGCTGCCGGCCGCGCGGGCCGAGCCGGGCCACGCGCCGTTCGTCACCGCGCTGTTCACCGCCGCGTCGGCGGTCTGCGTCGCCGGCATGGCGGTGGTCGACACGCCCGGCTACTGGTCGACGTTCGGGCATGTGCTGCTGACCGTGCTGACCCAGATCGGCGGGTTCGGCATCGTGGCCCTGGCCACGCTGCTCAGCCTGATCGTCTCGCGCCGGCTGGGCCTGCGCGGTCGGATGCTGGCCCAGGCCGAGAGCGCCGGGCTGACCGGCGGCAACACCGCCCGGGTGCTGATCCGGGTGGCTCTGGTCATGCTGGTGGCGGAGAGCATCCTCACCGTGGTGCTCACGCTGCGGTTCTGGCTGACCTACGACTACTCGTTCGGCCGGGCGCTGTGGGAGGCGTTCTTCCACGCGGTGCAGGCGTTCAACAACGCCGGATTCGCGCTCTACTCGGACAGTCTCGTGCGGTTCGTGACCGACCCGTGGATCTGCGTGACCCTGGCTCTCGGCGTGATGGCCGGGTCGATCGGTTTCCCGGTCCTGTTCGAGTTGGCGCGCGAGTGGCGTACCACCAGGTCCTGGTCCACCCACACCTTCCTGACCGTGACCGGAAGCCTGTTGCTGACGGCCGTCGGTTTCGTGGTCTTCCTGGTCTTCGAGTGGCGTAATCCGGGCACGCTCGGCCCGCTGAACACGGCCGGGAAGGTCCTGGCCGCGTTCACCCAGGACGTGATGACCCGGTCCGGTGGCTTCAACAGTGTCGACCTGGGCCGGCTGAACAGTGAGACGATCGCCGTCACCAACGGGCTGATGTTCATCGGCGGCGGCAGCGCCAGCACCGCCGGCGGCATCAAACTGACCACGTTCATGCTGCTCGGCTACGTGATCTGGGCGGAGATCCGCGGCGAACCGGACGTGGTGATCCGGAAACGGCGGATCGCCGAGGAGACCCAACGGCAGGCCGTCACGGTGGCCCTGATGGGGGTCGCGCTGGTCGCCACCGGTACCGTGGCGCTCGACGCGCTGACCGAGGACGTGCCGTTCGACCGGGCCCTGTTCGAGGTCACCTCGGCGTTCGCGACGGTCGGCCTGAGCACCGGCATCACTTCCAGCCTGCCGCCGTCCGCGCAGGTGGTCCTGGTCGTTCTGATGTATGTCGGCCGGGTCGGCACCATCGCGGTCGGCACGGCGATCGCCCTGAACACGCGCCGCCGCCACTACCGCTACCCGGAGGAGAGACCCCTCGTTGGCTGATCAGAAACTGCCCGAAGGCTCCCACGTCGCGGTGATCGGTCTCGGCCGGTTCGGCGGGGCGGTCGCCGAGACGCTGCTCGAACTCGGCTACGAGGTGCTCGGCATCGACTCCGACGCGCGGATCGTCCAGGACTGGTCGGACCGTCTCACCCAGGTCGCCGAGGCCGACGCCACCGACGAGGAGGCGCTGCGCCAGCTCGGGGTGCACGAGTTCGACCGGGCCGTCGTCGGCATCGGCACCAACCTGGAGACCAGCGTCCTGACCGTGCTCACCCTGACCGAGATCGGCGTCAAGGAGATCTGGGCCAAGGCCACCAGCGTCAAACACGGCAAGATCCTGGCGTCGGTCGGCGCCGACCATGTCGTCTTCCCCGAGTCGGAGATGGGTGAGCGGGTCGGCCACCTGATCTCCGGCCGGATGCTCGACTACATCGAGTTCGACGACGGCTTCGCCATCGCCAAGGTCCGGGCGCCGCTCGGCGCCGCCGGGCGCACCCTCGCCGACCTCGGGTTGCGCACCAGGTGGGGCGTCACGGTGGTCGGCACCAAACGGCCCGGCGAGGATTTCGTGTACGCCCGACCGGAGACCGTGGTCCCCGAGGGCGCGGTGCTGATCGTCGCCGGGGACACCGCCAAGGTCGAGGCCTACGCCGCCGAGAACTGACCCGGGAGCCGGCCGGCCTTGCCCACCGCCGCCGCCACCAGGGTCAGGAACTCGGCCCGGTCGGACTCGTCGCCCCCGCTCATCTCGAACAACAGCACCAGTTCACCGTCGGCCACCGCCACCACGGTCGACTCGGACGAGGTGCCGTCGACCGAGGGCTTGACGTCCCGGAAACCGGCGGCGGCGTCACCGAGCGCGGGCAGGGTCAGCGGGGTGAGGGTCGAGCCGTTCTCCTTCGGGCAGCGGACCGGGGTCTTCTCCACCGCCGTGACGAACGCGCGGGCGTTGAAGGCGCCGGGCGCGGCGATCCCGGTGAAGACCGAGGTGCCGCCGTCCTCCTCGAGACTCTCCACGACCAGGGTGGTCTCCGGCTCGCCGTCGCGTGACGTGTCGTCGTCGCACAGCGTCCGGTCCAGGGGGATGGGCAGCTGCATGTTCTGCGGCGCCTCCGCCACCCGGTAGCCGGTCGGCGCCTCGGCCGCGGTCAGCAGCGCCGCCCGCAGTTCGGTGAGGGTCGGTGGCCCGGCGGCCGCGGGACTGCCCGACACCACGACGGCGGCGGTCGCGGCGGCGGCCAGAGTGATCTTTCGCATGCCGTCGAGGCTAAGCAGGCGGAACGCCCGCGCGAGGGCTGATGGCCGGAGACCCGCCGATCCGGTCGAGCATCTCGAACCGCCGGTCACGAACCGGCGAATCGGCTCCGGACCCGCCCGATTTGGGGTGGGTGGACCGGACGCGGCAGGATCGGTGTCGTGAGTGGGGACGGGGACCGGCTGCGGGTCGGGCTGCTCGGTGCGCTGCGGGTCACCCGTGGCGGTGCCGAGCTGCCGATCACCGGTGCCCGGCTGCGCGGCCTGATCGTCCGGCTCGCGGTCGCCGCCGGCCGGCCGGTCGCGCCGGGGCTGCTCGTCGAGGCGCTCTGGCCGCAGGAGCAGCCGGCCGATCCGGCGAATGCACTCCAGTCGCTGATCTCCCGGCTGCGGCGACAACTCGGCGGCGGTGACACGGTCGCCCAGGCCGAAGGCGGCTATCGGCTGGCCGTCGAGCCGGACGACGTGGACGTGCACCGGTTCGCGCGGCTGGCCGCGGCCGGGCGGGAGTGCCTGCGAGCCGGTGATCCGGCCGGCGCCGCCGGACCGCTCGGTGCGGCGGCGGCCCTCGCGGTGGCCGGGACCGTCGCGCCCGAGTTGACCGAGGTCGCGCCCGCCCAGGCGGTCCGGGTCGTGCAGGACGTCATCGAGACGGTCGCCGACCTGGGCGAGGCGGAGATCGCGCTCGGGCTCGCCGAACGGGCGGCCGGGCGGCTGACCGGGCTGCTGGCCGAGCATCCACTGAACGAACGGCTCGCGGCGCTGCTCATCGACGCGCTGACCGTGCAGGGGCGGCAGGCCGACGCCCTCGCCGTCTACGAGCGGGTGCGGGCGGCGCTCGGTGATCAACTCGGCGCCGACCCGGGGGCGGCCCTGCGGGAGCGTCACCTACACCTGTTGCGCGGGACGACGCCTTCTACTCCGCATCGGGACGTGTCGACCGTACCGCCGCGGGTCGAGAATGCGGCGGACCCGCCGCCGACCAACCTGCCGGAACCACTGACCAGCTTCGTCGGCCGGGCCGACGACCTCGCGCGGATCGACGCGCTGCTCGACGCCGGGCGCCTGGTGACCGTGCTCGGGCCCGGCGGCGCCGGTAAGACACGGCTCGCGGTGGAGGCCGCGCGGCGGCGGGCCGGAGCCTTCCGGGACGGTGTGTGGCTCGTCGATCTGGCGTCGGTGACCGAGGCGGCGAAGGTCGGCGCGGCGGTCGTCGCGTCGGCCGGGCTGCGCGGTTCGGCGCTGTTCGAGACGGTCAACCGGGTGCGGACCGACGGGCGCGGCGACGTCGACGTGCTGGCCGAGCGGCTGTACGGGCGGCAGATCCTGCTTCTCATCGACAACTGTGAGCACGTGATCGACGCGGTCGCGCACCTGATCAGCGCGCTGCTCGTGCGCTGTCCGCGGCTGCGGGTGCTGGCCACCAGCCGGGAACCGCTGGCCGTCGACGGCGAGTCGCTGGTGCCGCTGGGCCCGCTCGGCCTGCCCGCCGCGACCGCCGGCGCCACCGAGGCCGCCGGCAGCCCGGCGGTGCGGCTGTTCGTCGAGCGGGCCGCCGCGGTCCGGCCGGACTTCACGATCGACGACGAGACCGCCGGTGACGTGGTGCGGATCGTCCGCGGCCTGGACGGTCTGCCGCTGGCTCTGGAACTCGCCGCGGCCCGGCTGCGCACCCTCGGCCTGACCGAGCTGGCCGTCGGCCTGTCCGATCGGTTCCGGCTGCTGACCAGCGGAAACCGCACCGCCCAGCCCCGACACCGGACACTGCGCGCGGTGATCACCTGGAGCTGGAACCTGCTCGCCGACGACGAACGCGACCTCGCCGAGCGGATCGCCGTGCTGCCCGGCGGTGTCACCGTCTCGTCGGCCACCGCGATCAGCGGCTCCGGCGTCTCGGCCGCCGACCTGCTGGCCGCCCTGGTCGACAGGTCGCTGCTGCAACTCGCGCCGGGTGGCCGCTACCGGATGCTGGAGACCATCCGGGAGTACGGCATCGAGCGCCTCGCCGAACAGGGCACTCTCGGCGCGGTCCGCGATCTGGCCGCCCGGCATCTGGCCGCGCTGGTCAGCGAGTACGACGCCCGACTGCGTACCGTCGCCCAGGTGGAGGCGTTGCGGACGATGCGCGCCGAGTACGACAACACGCTCGCCGCCCTGCGGCACTTCTGTGATGTCGGGGACGCCCGGGCCGCGCTGTCGCTCGCGCTCGACCTGGGCTGGTATTGGCAGATGTTCGGCCGGCACGCGGACGCCGCCTACTGGCTGGCCGAGGCCTTGGCCGTGCCGGGCGACGCCGACCCGGTGGCGATCGACAGCGCCGAGGCGATCCTCGTCCTCAACCGCACCGGCCACGAGCCGGGGCTGCTGACCGAGACCGCCGCCCAGCGCCGCGATCGGGTCCGGGCCCTCGCCGACCGGCTCGCCGCCCACCCGGAGTTGCCCGGCCCGGCCGGGGCGATCGCCGCGTTCATCCTCTACTTCGCCGGTGACAACGAGCTCGCCGAGCAGCGGGTCAACCGGCTGATCGACGGGCCGGACCGCTGGCTGTCCGCGATGGCGCACATGATGCGCGCGCAGATCGCCGAGAACAACGGCGACGTCGAGCAGATGGGCCGGGACGCGGCGCTGGCCCTCGACGGGTTCCGGGCCCTCGGCGACCGCTGGGGGCAGGCCACCGTGCTGCCGCTGCGTGCCCTGGTCCGGCAGTACGACGGCGACCTGGACGGGGCCCTCGGCGACCTGCGGGCGGCCCGGGCCCTCGCCTTCGAGTTCGGCTCCCTCGACATCGCCGACGAGATCTTCATCGACCTGCGCTGGGCCGACCTGCACATGCGGCGCGGCGAGCCGAACGAGGCCCGGGCCGCCCTCGCGCAGGCCCGGGGCCGGGCCGAGCGCTCCGACTCCGGCGAGATGCGGCTGCTCGTCGACGCCCTCGAAGCCGGGATGATGATCTGGCTCGGCGACCTCGACCGGGCCACCGAGCTGATCGACCGGGCCGCCGCCGGGATGGGCATCGGCGGTGCCGAGGAGGCCGACATGCGGCTGCTGCTCGGCGGCGACCACGGTTGCGCCATCGTCGGCGCGGTCCGGGCCTCGCTCGCGGTCCGCCAGGGCGACCCGGACACCGCCGAGAAAGCCCTGGCCGTGGCCTATCCGGCGGCCGTGCAGACCCAGGACATGCCGATCCTCGCGCTGGTCGCCGTCGCCGCCGGTGGCCTGGCCGTGCAGCGTGGGCGGTCCCGGGAGGCGGCCGCGCTGCTCGGGGCGGCGGCCCGGTTGCGCGGCGCCCACGACCACACCGCGCTCGACGTGATCACGGTGGCCACCCGGGCCCGGGCCGTGCTCGGCGAGGAGGGTTTCGGAGAGGCGTACGCCGTCGGCTGGAACCTGGAGACGGCGGCCGCGCAGAGCCTGATCGACCCCGCGCGGCTCGCCCTCGAATCAGGCCCTTCGTGAATAGGCGCGCAGTGCCAGTGGCACGAAGATGACCAGCAGCCCGGCCATGTAGAGCAGCGTCGTCGACAGTGGACCGGCCACCGGCCCCTCGACCAGCAGCCCCCGGATCGTCTTGACCAGCGGCGTGATCGGGTTGACCGACACGAACGCCTGCAGCCAGCCCGGCAGCGTCTCGGTCGCCACGAACACCGGCGACCCGAACGTCAGCGGCAGCACCAGCAGGAACATCACGCCCTGCACCGCCCCCGAGGTGCGGACCATCATGCCCACCCACACCGAGATCCAGCAGAAGCACAGGCCGAACCCGATCGACAGGGCCACCGCGGCCACCGCCGGCCAGAACCCGGTCTCCACCCGGAAGCCCATGATCGTGCCGAACAGCAGCATCACCACGCAGACGCTGAGGTAGCGCACCACATCCGCCAGCACCGCGCCGACCAGTGGCGCGGCCCGGGAGATCGGCAGCGACCGGAATCTGTCGAAGACACCCTTCTCGATGTCGGCGTTCAGGTTCTGGCCGAGCGCCACCCCGCCCATCGCCAGCGACTGCGCCAGCATGCCCGGCAGCAGGAACTGGAGGTAGGCGTGCCGGTCTCCGGCGATCGCGCCACCGAACAGATAGGTGAACAGCAGCAGGAAGATCACCGGCTGGATGGTGACGTCGATCAGCGCCTCAGGGGTGCGCATCGTCTTGATCAGACTTCGTTTCGCCAGGGCCGCGCTGTGCCTGATGGTCCGGGACAGCGGCTGCGTCATCGTGGTCATACCAGTTCCTCCGCCTTGGTGCGTCCGGTCAGTGCGTGGAAGACCTCGTCCAGGCTGGGCAGGTGCAGCGCCAACTCGGTCACCTCGACCCGGTCACCGCGCAGCGCCGGAATCAGCTTGTCCAGCGCCTCGTCCCCGGCCACCGGCACCGACGCGGCACCCGGCCGCGAACCGGCGGCCTCGTCCAGGCTCGCCGACGTGCCCGGTGCCGCGACCAGGTCCAGCAGCCGCACCACATCCGGCAGCCGACCCGGGTCGGCCGGACGCACCCGCAGTGTCTGGCCGCCGACCTTGCGCTTCAGCCCGTCCGGGGTGTCGTGCGCGATCACCTTGCCGTGATCGACCACCACGATCTCGTCGGCGAGCGCGTCCGCCTCCTCCAGGTACTGCGTGGTCAGCAGGACACTCGCACCGCTCGCCACCTGGGTGCGGACCACACCCCACATGTCCTCGCGCTTCGCCGGGTCCAGCCCGGTCGTCGGCTCGTCCAGGAAGATCACCTCGGGTCGGCCGACCAGGCTCGCCGCCAGGTCCAGCCGGCGGCGCATACCGCCCGAATACGTCTTCGCCGGCCGCTGCGCGGCCTCCGTCAGATCGAACCAGGTCAGCAGTTCGTCGGCCCGGCGCCGCGCGTCCCGCCCGCTCAGATCCAGGAGACGACCGATCAACACCAGATTCTGTACGCCCGTGAGGTCCTCGTCCACGGAGGCGTACTGACCGGTCAGCCCCACCTTGCGGCGAACCTCCTGCGGGTTCTTCAGTACGTCCACCCCGGCCACGAACGCGGTGCCCTCGTCCGGGCGAAGCAGGGTCGCCAGTACCCGTACCGCGGTCGTCTTCCCGGCCCCGTTCGGCCCCAGCACCCCCAGCACGGTGCCGCGCCGCATGCGCAGGTCCACCCCGTCGAGAGCCTGCGTGCTCCCGAACCGTTTGCGCAGCCCTTCGGCGCGCACCACCAGATCTTCCGTTCCCATGCCGACGAGCCTGACGGCCGTGCCTGGCACGGCGCGCACACCGGCCTGGCACGGCCCGCACAGGCCGCTGTCTCAGCGGGTACAGGTCGGCCGGTACGCCGTCTCCGGGACGTAGGCCGCCCACTCGTCCGGTGTGAAGCCGCCACCGGCGACGGCGCAGGCGGTCTGGGACGGCGCCGCCCGCAGCGCGTTCAGGGCCGAGTAGTCCCAGACCGCGGCCCGATTGCCGCTCTGCTCCCGGCCGCTGGTGACCAGCGTGTGCCCGTCCGGGTGGAAGAGCAGGGCCCTCGTCTTGAGCTCGGCGCCCTTGAGGCCGCTGACCCGCTGGGGGGTGGACGGTTCGGCCACGTCCCAGATCGTCAGCACGGAGTCCCGGGTGCCGGTCGCGAGCGTGCGGCCGTCCGGCGAGAAGGCCACCGCGTCGATGATCGTGGTGTTGCCGGTCAGGATGGCCTGCCGGCGGCGGTTCGAGCCGGCGACGTCCCACAGCGCCGCCGTCTTGTCCGAGCTGCCGGTCGCCAGGGTGCGCCCGTCCGGGCTGAACGCCATGGAGCTCACGAACGCGGAGTGCCCCTTGAGGCGCCCGGCCCGAACCGGCTTCGACCGGTCGGCCAGGCTCCACAGACTGACCGTCTCGCTCTCGGCGACGGCGACGGTGCGACCGTCGGGACTGAAGGCGATGGGCCCGGCCGCCTCGTCGCCCGGCAGTTCGGGAAGCCGGACCGGGTTCCGCGGGTCGGTGAGGTCCCACAACATCACGTCGGCTCCCTCGGCGATGGCCAGCGTCCGGCTGTCGGGACCGAACTCCAGCGTGTAGCTGATCGGCCCGATGGGCAGCTTGCCGAGGGGCGCCGGCGCGCTCGGATCACTGAGATCGGTCAGCGTCACGAAGTTGTCCGACCCCCAGGTGACGGCGGCGAGCAGCTCACCGTCGGGGCTGACCGCCGCCGCATCGAGGAACCCGGGGAGGACACGTACGGTGGCCCGTTCGACCGGGTGGGTGGGGTCCGACAGATCCCAGGTGCTCGCCGTCCCGTCGACGTGTGCCGTGGTCAGGCGCCGGCCGTCCGAGCTGAGAGCGGCCGTCACCCCGATGCGGGTCTCGCCGGTGGCCCGGCCGATGATCTTCGGGGCGCCGTGCGCCTTGACGGTCCACAGGCTCAGCGTGCCGTCGACCGCCAGAGTGGACAGAAGCCGGCCGTCCGGGCTGAACGCCATCGTCAGCGCGGCGCCGTCGTTGCTCTCCACATCGGCGAGGTGGACCGGCGTGTTACCGGTCAGGTCCCACAGGCGCGCCGTCCCCTCCCGGTCGCTGGTGGCCAGGGTCAGGCCGTCGCTGCTGAACGTCACGTCGGCGGCCCGGACCGCCTCCGTGTACAGCTTCTTCGGCTTGGCCGGGTCGCCCATGTCCCAGATCGCAAGGTTTCCGGCCTGGTCATGGGTGGCCAGGAGCGGCCGCACCGGGTTGAAGACGGCCCTCCGGACCTTGCCCTCCAGCGTGGCCAGCTCGGTCGGGTTCGTGCGATCAGTGATGTCCCAGACCGTCCCGGTGGTGCGGGAGAAGCCGGCGGCCACGACGGTACGGCTGTCGGGGCTGAACGTGATCGGCGTCAGGCTGTCGCCCATGATCTGGCCGAGCCGGGCGGGGCTCTCCCTGTCGGCCAGGTCCCAGAGGGTCCACAACCCGTCGAAGTCGCCGGCGGCGAGCGTCCGCCCGTCCGGGCTGAGGACGGCCTGGACGGCGTCCGTCGTGGGGACCGTGCTGATCGTGACCGGCTCAGCCGGGTCGGAGATGTCGAGCAGGGTCGGCTGGAGGTCCCAGCCGCCGACGACGGTGAGGGTCTTGCCGTCGCGGCCGAAGGACAGGAAGGAGAAGACCGGGAAGTCGTCGAACGTGACGAGGCGGACCGGCACGGCCGGGTCGGCCATGCTCCACAGTGACAGGGTGTAGTCCGAGCCGATGACGGCGATGATGTCGTTCGCCCCGTAGGCCATGGCCAGCACCTCGTCGGTCGCGCCGACCTTGCGGGTGGAGGTGACGAGGCCGGCGAGCTCGGCCCGGGTCTCGGCGCCGGGCTGGATCTTCTCCGCGGCGATCCCGAGCCGGAGAGCCATCGACGGGTCGTTGCCGATGGTGGCCGTGGCCCGGTTGATCAGCCGCCGGACGAGCGTGATCCGCTTCTGCTCCGCAGCGTTCTCCTCCTGGCGGCGGGCCTCCTCGGCGGCCGCCTTCGCCTTTCGTTCGTTCTCCTGGGCGATGGCCTGCTGGCGGCGGGCCTCCGCCGCGGACTCCTCGGCGAGCCACTGCTGGCGCCGGGCGATGGCCCGCTGCTTCTCGGCCTCGGCGGTGGCCTGCGCGGCGAGGAGTTGCTGCTGCTCCGCGATCATCCGCTGGCGGTCCGTCTCCCGAGCGGCCTGCGCGGCCAGTTCACGCTGCTCCCGGGCCACCTTCTGCTGCTCTTCGGCCAGAGTCCGCGACCGGTTCGCCAGCTCCCGCTGCTTACGCGCGTTCTCCTGCTGCCGTCTCGCCTCGGCCGCCGCCCGTTCGGCCGCCTCCCGCTGCTCCCGCGCCAGTTGCTCCTGCGTCTTCGTCTCCACGGCGGCGGCGTGTGCCCGGGCCTCCTGCGCGCGGGCGTTCTCCTGCTGGCGCCGGGCCTCCTCGGCGAAGCGCCCGGCATTGCCACGTTCCTGCGCGGCGAGCTCCTGCTGCCGCTGGGCCTCGGCGCTGAAGGAGGTGGCCCGGTCGGCGTTACGTCCCGCGATCACGCCGGTCAGCGACGCCACCGCGGTCAGCAACGCCAGCGCCGCCACGGCCCCCCGACGTAGCCGCCGGGACTGGCGGTGCTGCCGGACGTCCTCGCCCTCCAACTCGTCCTTGCTGAGGCCGTGCATCGGGGCGGCCAACTGCGCGATCGCGTCGCGGAACCGGGCGTCCTTCAGGCTGAGACTCGGGTCGTTCCGGGTCCAGCGCAGGTCGAGGAAGAGTGGCTCCTCAGCGAACACCCCGCGCAACGCGTCCGGCACGGCCGTCGAGTCCGCGGACAGGTCGCCGCGGTACGGGTCCCACCGCCACTCGCCGTCGGTCACCACGGGCAGGATCCGATTCGCCGGTTTCGTCGCGATCCAATGCTCGATCTCGCGGTTCACCCACGGCGACTGGGCCGCCTCCGGTGACGCGAGCAGCACGAACCAGTCCGAGCCGTCCAGCGCCTCCTGGATCGACGACCACAGTGCCGGGGTCACCGACAGACCGGTCTGGTCCCGGAAGATCCACAACGCGCGGCGGCGGTGCCACGGCTTCGCCAGCCGATGCAGACCATGCTGTACGGCCGGCGCCAACCGCCCGTCAGCGGCGTGGCTGTACGAGATGAAGCCATTGAAAGTCATGCCGGACCCCCGCATTCGATCGTCGGCGCCGACAGATTCTCCACGCGGGAGCCCGCAGGTGGAAATCGGCACCCGGAAACGAGCGCCACCAGCACCTGAACAGCCCGCCTCCCCGGCTGGACCGCCCCCAGTGTATCGATCGTCTCGCATGGAACGGGCCACCCCGTCGCGTCTGGGGAAGCGACGGGGTGGCGGCTCGGATGTTCCGGCAGGTGATGATCACCCAGGGTGCCCGGCCGGGCGACGGAAGGTCAGACGGCGGCCGGGGTCCCGGCCGGAGCGGTCGGCGCGGCCGGTGCGCCGTGGTCGTCGTCGAGCATGGTCTGCTCGTCGAACGGGTCGTTGCCGGCCAGCACCTGCTGGGCCCGGTCGCGGTCGAACTCCCGGGTCCAGACACCGATCAGGACGGTGGCCACCGCGTTTCCGGCGAAGTTGGTCAGGGCCCGCGCCTCCGACATGAAACGGTCGATGCCGACGATCAGGCCCACACCGTCGACCAGGTCGGGGCGGTGGCTCTGCAGGCCGCCGGCCAGGGTGGCCAGGCCGGCGCCGGTGACGCCGGCGGCCCCCTTCGAAGCGATGATCATGAACAGGAGCAGGGAGATCTGCTCACTCACCGACAGCGGGTCGCCCATCGCCTGGGCCACGAACAGCGACGCCATGGTCAGGTAGATGGCGGTGCCGTCGAGGTTGAAGGAGTACCCGGTCGGGACGGTGATGCCGACGACCGGGCGGCTCACGCCCACGTGCTCCATCTTGGCGATCAGGCGGGGCAGCGCCGACTCCGACGACGACGTGGACAGGATCAGCAGGAACTCCCGGCCCAGGTACTTCAGCAGGCTGAAGATGTTGATCCGGGCGACCAGCCAGATCAGGGTGCCGAGCACCACGAACACGAACAGCGCGCAGGTGACGTAGAAGCCGAGCATGATCTGGGCCAGGCTGATCAGCGCGTCCACGCCGGTCGCGCCGACGACCGCGGCGATCGCGCCGAACGCGCCGATCGGGGCCAGCCACATCAGCATCGCCAGGATCCGGAAGACGAGCCGCTGGAACAGGCCGATGGCACGCAGCACCGGCTCGGACCGCTCACCGAGGCTCTGCAGGGCGAACCCGGCGAGCAGCGCGACCAGCAGCGTCTGCAGCACGTTGCCGGAGGCGAACGGGGAGAGCAGACTGTCCGGGATGATGCCGAGCAGGAAGTCGGCGGTGCTCTTGGCCGGTTCGGTGCCGACCGCCTTCTGGCCGGCTGCGGCCGTCGAGGCGTCCAGGTGCATGCTCGAACCGGGGTGGATGATGTTGCCGACGACCAGGCCGATGGCGAGCGCGACGGTCGACATGGTCAGGAAGTAGCCGAGCGCCAGGCCGCCGACCTTGCCGACCTTGGCGGCCTGCCGGATCGAGCCGACGCCGAGGACGATGGTGCAGAAGATGACCGGGGCGATCATCATCTTGATCAGGTCGACGAAACCGGTGCCTATCGGCTTCAGCTCGACCGCCGTGTCCGGCCAGAGCAGGCCGACGCCGATGCCGAGCAGGACGGCCGCGATGACCGCCAGGTACAGGTAATGTGTGCGGTCGCGTTTGACCGGCGGGGTAGCGGTAGTCATGACAGGAATGTGGCCTGGGTCTCAGACGCTTTCACCGTTACGTTCATTCTGTTCATCCGAACGAAACGAATCGAGGCCCGGTTTGGCACGACGGTGGAGCATCGCCAGGCAGCTTTTCGCCCTCCAGGTGCTGGTGGTGACGCTGCTGGTGGCGATCGGGACGACCGGCGCGGTGCTTCTCGCCAGCCGGGACGCGCAGGCGACCGCGGAGGCCGAGGTGATCGCGGTGGCCGAGACCATGGCGAACTCACCGGCCGTGATCAGCGCGTTGGGAGCCGCCGACCCGGCCGCGGCGTTGCGGCCGTTCACCGAGGCCACCCGCAACGCCACCGACACCGACTTCATCGTGGTGATGGCCCCGGACCGGACCCGTTACAGCCATCCCACGGAGAGCCTGATCGGTCAGCCGTTCGCCGGTTCGGTCGACGAGGCGCTGCGTGGCGGCCGGGTGGTCGAGGAGTACCGGGGCAGCCTCGGTGACTCGGTGCGGACCGTCGTGCCGATCCGTGATCCGGGTAGCGGCACGATCATCGGGCTGGTCTCGGTCGGCATCAAGACCGACGAGATCAACCGGGAACTGGTCGCCCAGCTGCCCGTCGTCGGCGCCGCCACCGGTATCGCCCTGCTCCTGGCCGCTTTCGGGTCGTGGCTGCTCAGCCGCCGCCTGCGCCGGCAGACGCACGGGCTCGGACCAGCCGAGATGACCCGGATGTACGAGTATTACGATGCCGTCCTGCACGCCGTCCGCGAAGGTCTCGTGGTCGTTGACCGGGACGGCCGGGTGACGTTGATAAACGACGAGGGCCGCCGCCTGCTCGGCATGCAGGCCGACGGTCCGGCCGACGTCCCGGCCGAGGTGGCCGGTCTGATCGCCGAGCGTCGTCCCACAGTCGACGAGCCGGTGCTGGTCGGTGACCGGGTGTTGGTGGCGAGCCGCCGGGAGACCAGGTTCGACGGGCGGGTCCTCGGTACCGTGCTGACGCTGCGCGACCACACCGAGTTGCGCGCGCTGACCGGCGAGCTGGATTCGGTGCGTGGCCTGACCGAGGCGCTGCGGGCACAGGCGCACGAGGCCGCGAACCGTCTGCACACCGTGCTCACCATGGTCGAACTCGGTCGTACCGATGAGGCGATCCAGTTGGCGACGGCCGAGTTGGCGGTCGCCCAGCAGCTCACCGACCAGGTGGTCGGCGCGGTCGAGGAACCGGCCCTGGCGGCACTGCTGCTCGGCAAGTCGGCCCAGGCCGGTGAACGCGGTGTGGAGCTGACCATCGACGGCGAGTCCCGGCTCACCGGGTCACTGCTGCGCGGCCGCGATCTGATCACCGTGGTCGGCAACCTGATCGACAACGCTCTGGAGGCGGTCGCCGACACGCCGCTGCCACGCCGGGTCGGTGTGCTGGTCCGGGAGGAGGACGGCGAGGTGCTGGTCCAGGTCCGCGACAACGGCCCGGGGCTGACCCCGGACCAGGCGGCCAGCGCCTTCCGGCGCGGCTGGTCCACCAAGGGCGACGGGCACGGCATCGGCCTGTCGCTGGTCCGGCAGGTCGCGCAGAGGTACGGCGGAAGTTACGACATCCACACCGCCCCCGAGGGTGGAGCGGTGATCAGCGTCCGGTTGCCGGTGTCGCCGTGACCACCCGTCCACCGATCCAGGTGCTGGTGGTCGACGACGAGCCGCTGATCGCCGAGGCGCATCGTGCGTACACCGAGAAGGTCGAGGGTTTTGTGGTCGTCGGCGTGGCGCACACCGCGCGCGAGGCGATGACCAGGCTCCGCGCTCACCCGGTCGACCTCGTGCTGCTCGACCTGAATCTGCCGGACAAGCACGGTCTGGAGATCGCGCGGGCGTTGCGCGCGGCGGGCAGCGGCACCGACGTGCTGGCGGTGACCTCGAACCGGGACATCGCCATGATCCGTTCGGCGGTCGCGCTCGGGGTGACCCACTACCTGCTGAAACCGTTCACGTTCGCGGCGTTCCGCGACAAGCTCGACCGGTACGCCCAGTACCGCCGCCAGCTCGCCGAGTCGGCTGAGGTGGCCGCCCAGCACGAGGTGGACCGGGTGTTCGCGACGCTGCGTGGCGCCCCGCCGGACACCCTCCCCAAGGGACTGGACCCGAAGACGTTCGACCTGATCCTGTCGGCGCTGCGCGCGGCCGCCCCGGCCGGTCTGTCGGCGGCCGAGGTGGGCACGCGCACCGGCACGTCCCGGGTGACCGCCCGCCGCTACCTGGAACATCTCGCCGACTCGGGCCGGGTGGTGCGCAGTCCCCGCTACGGCGGGCCGGGCCGTCCCGAGGTCGAGTATCGACCGGCTTCCGGGGGTACCCACGGTCCATGACGGACCAGACCCTGATCATTCTCGGCGCGAGCGGCGACCTGACCGCCCGGCTGCTGCTGCCGGGCCTCGGCGCACTGCTCACCGCCGGGCACGCGCCCGGCCTGACCCTGATCGGCGCGGCGATCGACGACTGGGACGACACCCGCTGGCGGCAGCGCGTCCGCGACTCGTTCGGCATCGAGAACCCGGTCGCCGACTCGGCCCGCTGGGTCCGCACCGACGTCACACACACCGACGACCTGCGCCGCCTACTCGACGAGGCGGAGAGGCACGGCCCGGTGGTGATCTTCTTCGCGCTGCCGCCGGCGGTCACCGCGAAGGCCTGCGAGGCACTGCTCGACGTGGAGCTGCCGCCCGGCACCCGGCTGGTGCTGGAGAAGCCGTTCGGTACCGGCAGCGCGTCCGCCGCCGAGGTGAATGCGCTGCTCAGCCGCCTGGTCCCGGAGGAGCGGGTGCACCGGGTGGACCACTTCCTCGGCAAGTCGACCGTGCTCAACATCCTCGGCCTGCGGTTCGCCAACCGGATCTTCGAGCCGGTCCTGGACGCCACCCACGTCGAGTCGGTGGAGATCGTCTTCGACGAGAACCTCGCGCTCGAAGGACGGGCCGGCTACTACGACCGGGCTGGCGCGCTGGCCGACATGATCCAGAGTCACCTGTTGCAGATCCTCGCGCTGCTCACCATGGAGGCGCCGTTCACGCTGGCCGCCGCCGAGTTCCGGGACCGCAAGGCCGACGTGCTGCGCGCCACCCGGCTGTGGGGCGACCCGGCCACCAGCACCCTGCGCGCCCGCTACACCGCCGGTGACCTGGACGGCCGCAAGCTGCCCGACTACACCGACGAGCCCGGCGTCGACCCGGCCCGCGAGACCGAGACGCTGGCCGAGATCGTCCTGGCCGTCGACACGTGGCGCTGGGCGGGTGTGCCGTTCCGGCTGCGCTCGGGCAAGGCGATCGGCGCGAGCCGCAAGGAGGCGGTGATCACCTTCAAGCGACCGCCCCGCGTCCCGGACGGCCTGCGCGGCTGCGACCAGCCCGATCGGCTGCGGATCGGGTTCGGCCCGGACCACCTGGCCATCGACTTCAACATCAACGGCCCGGGTGATCCGTTCGAGCTCGATGCGGTCACGCTGGAGGCCGATTTCGGTCAGGGCGATCTCCCACCGTACGGGGAGGTGCTGCGCGGGGTCTTCCAGGACGACCCGACCCTGTCGGTACGGGCGGACACCGCCGAACAGTGCTGGCGCATCATCGAGCCGGTCCAGCAGGCGTGGCGCTCGGGCCGGGTGCCGCTGCTGGAGTACCCGGCGGGAACCACCGGCCCCGGTCTCACCCTGTCCTAGCGCCGGGCCCGGCGTGCAGCAGCTGGGTGGCGGCCAGGTCGGCGTAGAGCGCGTCCTCCCGGAGCAGGTCGGCGTGGGTGCCCACGGCGCGGACCCGGCCGCCGTCGAGCACCACGATCCGGTCGGCGGCGGTGACCGTGGACAGCCGGTGCGCGACCACCAGCACGGTGCTGTGCTCGGCGATCTCGGCGACGGTGTCGCGCAGCGCGGCCTCGTTCACCGCGTCGAGTTGGGACGTCGCCTCGTCGAGCAGCAGCAGGCCGGGGCGGCGCAGCAGCGCCCGGGCGATGGCGAGGCGCTGCCGTTCGCCGCCGGAGAACCGGGCGCCGCGGTGTCCGACCGGGCTGTCCAGGCCGAGCGGGAGCCGGTCGACGGTGGCGTCCAGGCGGACCAGGCGCAGCACCGAGCGGAGTTCGGCCTCACCGGCGTGCGGTGCGCCGTACAGCAGGTTGGACCGCAGGGTGCCGGACAGCCCGGGGGCGTCCTGTTCGACGTACCCGATGATCGCCCGCAGTCGATCGAGAGGCCAGTCCCGGACGTCGCGACCGGCCACGGTGACCCGGCCCGACTCGACGTCATGGAACCGTTCGAGGAGCGAGAAGACCGTGGTCTTGCCCTCGCCGGAGGCGCCGACGAAGGCGGTGACCCCGAGCGGCGGGATGTCGAAGCTCAGTCCACGGTGGACCACGCGCGCCTGTGGCCCGTACCGGAAATGGACGTCGTCGAAGCCGACCGCCGCCGCCGGCACGCGGCCGGTGGCGGCCGGGCCCGCGGTCCTCGGGAGCGGCTCGGCCGGCAGGGCCAGCAGCCGGGTGATGCGGGCCGCGCCGGCCGCCGCGGTCTGGTAGCCGACCAGCGCCTGCACCACCTGGCTGACCGGTGGGACCAGCATGAACACGTACAGCAGGAACGCGACGAGGGTGCCGATGCCGACGTCGCCGGACGCCACCCGGGCCCCGCCGACCGCCAGGACCACCAGGAACGCGGTCTGCGCGCCGATCTCCACGGTGCTGGTGGCGCCGGCCGACCAGGCGCCGGCCCGCACACCGGCGTCCCGGAGCCGGGTGACCGCGCGGAGCAGGTCGGCCTCCTCACGCTGCTCGGCGCCGCACGCCTTGACCGTCCGGAAGCCGCCGAACATCCGCTCCAGCCGCGCGCCGACCGCGCCGATCGCCTCCTGCGCCTGCGCCGACGACCGGTTGACCTGCCGGGTCATGGCGCCGATGAACAGGCCGGCGACCCCCATCGTCGCCGCGCAGACAGCGAGCAGCACCGGGTCCACGGCGCCCATCAGCACCAGCACCCCGGCCAGCATGAACGTGCCGGTGATCCCGCCGACCAGGGTTTCGGTGACGACGCTGCGCAGCAGGGTGCTGTCCGAGGTGACGCGGGCGGTCAGGTCGCCCGGCTCGTCGTGGTCGAGAACCGTGACCCGAAGCCGGGTCAGGTGTGCGACGAGGGCCTGCCGGACCCGGAGGACGACACCTTCGGCGGCCCGGGTCTGCAGGTAGGCGCCGACGCCGTTGAGGACCGCGGTGGTCAGGGTCAGCGCCACCAGCAGGACCACCGCGGTGAGCACCGGGCGCCGCTCGGACAGGCCGTCGACGAGCTGTCGGGCGACGAGCGGCAGGGCGAGGCCCGCGGCTGCGGCGCACAGTCCGATCACGATCACACCGGCGATCGCGGCTCGGTGCGGGCGCAGGTACGGCAGCAGGCTCCGCAACGGCGTCATCGCGACGCCTCCACCGGCTCCGGCACCGCCTCCACGTGCACCCCGGTCCAGGTCAGCTCCCCGTCCGGGGCGACCACGAAGAGCGCCGGCAGGCCCCTGACCCCGAAGGCCGTCCGTACCGTCTCGTCGGTGTCGACGACCACCCGCGCGACGCCGGCCAGCGACGCCGCGTAGCTCTTCGTCGCGTTGCGCCCGGTGACCACGACCAGCACCCGGTCGCGGCCGCCGGGCCAGCGGGCGGCCCGCGGCCGCAGCTGCCGGCGCACCTCGCGGCACGATCCACAACCGGGCACCAGGAACGCGACGAGGGTGTCACCGGCCCACGCGCCGTCCACCGGGCCGACCGTCGCACCGACCGGCAGCGCCTTGGCCGGCACGCCCCGTTCGGCGACCGGCCACAGCAGCTCGGAGTTGCGCTGCGTCTGCCGGGCGACCGACAGGATCAGCAGCATGTTGAGGGCACTGACCAGCGCCAGGATGACGACGGCGGTGACGAGCACGGTCATGACGGTCTCCCTAGATTCGTGCGGTGAGGCGGCCGACCACGTGCTCCAGCCGGACCAGCCCGGTCGCCACCACGACCGCGCCGGCGGCCAGGACCAGCGCGTCGGCGACCGGTGGCCGGCTCGGGGCGGCGAGCGAGCACCCCAGCCCGGCGGCCGCGGCCGACAGGAGCACGGCGTTGCGCAGCAGTGGCAGGTTCCCGGTGGCGGCCTCGGCCGACCCGAAACACCGGCAGGCCACCGGCGCCGCGGACCGGCCGTTGCGGTGCAGCGCGACGGTGAAGGCGACGAGCAGCACGAGGGCGACGGCGAAGACCCACGGCGCCGGGCCGACGACGACGGCGATCTCGGCGCCGACGACCGCGATCGCCGCGGCCGCCGCCCGGCGTCCGGTCGACCCCGACAGGACCGAGGCGGCGGTACGGAACTCGGCGAACGCGGTGGCGCTGCGCACCTTGCTCAGTACCGAGACGGCGAACACCACGGCGAGCAGGCAGCGGCAGGCCCAGGCGGTGTACAGCGCGATCACGATCGGGGCGGTCACGATCAGGCGCGCGGCGCGGCGACGGTCAGCATCGGGATGTGGAAGCCGTCGGGGAACGGCTCGTCCACCGCGACCCCGTCGACCTCGACCCAGGCGTGCGCGCTGAACGGTGGATGGGCTCGCGGACCGGTGTGCCAGGTCGGCCAGCCACCGCGCAGCCGGCACAGCATCGCCGTGGCGATCGACCGGGGCAGGCAGCCGAACGGGCCGCCGCAGTACGCGTCGACGAGCGACACCTCGCTGCGGGCGAGGGCCGCCTCCCGGTAGGTGGCCGGCCGGGCGCCACGGCTCAGGCGGGTCAGCACCCGGTGGATGCGCTGCGGGGATCGGCCGGACAGCACACGGGCCGCCACGATCACCGTGCGGACCACGATCCGGCGGCCCGGGCCCGGCTCCGGCGCGGTCATCGCCGGACCACCAGACGGGCCGCCTCCAGTTCGCCGACGAGCGACGACACGTCACCGGCGATGTCGTCGTGGTCGGCGTCGAAGTCCGCGGCCAGCCGCGCGGCCACCCCGTCGGTCCCGCCGTCGGTGACTATCGACGCGATCACCGCGGCGCCGGTGTGGTTGAGGGTCCAGTAGTCGCCGCTCGTCGCGTCGAGGAGCACCCCGCCGTACTCGGTGGCCGTCCACGAGACTCCGGGCCGGAGCTGCCACATCATCGAACTCCCCTCATGGGTGCGGTGGTCTCGACGCCCCGTAACCACGTCTCGCAGGCGATCGTCTGGTCGAAGTCGAACCAGGTCCGCTCGGTGGGGGAGCGCAGGATGGTGCGTACCGTCGCCGGGTCGATCAGGCCCCGCTGGGCCAGCCGTGAGTCGTCGGCCAGCGTCAGCAGCTGCTCGCGGTGGTCGACGGCGCTCCGGTTGGCCACGATCGTGGTCTCGGCCTTGTCCCGCCGGGCCAGCGACGCAGCCGGGACGATGCCGCGCATCGCCTCGCCGAGCAGAGGCTTGTAGTGCCGGGGCCCGGTGACGTCGGGCAGCCGCGCGGCCAGGCACGCCTCGACGACGTGGTCGTCGAAGAACGGCACGGCCAGCGGCAGTCCGGCGCCGCGGGTCATCTGGGCCAGGTGCCGGTTCATCGCCGCACCGAGGTACAGCGCCGCCAACCGGCCGTGCTCGCCGCCGTCGCCGGCCAGCCCGCTGACGTGTTCGCCCTGTTCCCGCAGGATGCGGCGGAGCACGGCCACGGCGTCGCCGGACACCCACGGCGCGACGTGCGCGGGCGGGCCCCAGCCGAGGACCGGCCGGTGGACCGTCGGCGCCGACGTGCCGAGCCCGGCGGCGAGCGACGACATCCACGCCCGGTAAGCGCGCCGGTCGGTGGCGGCGGCCAGCACCTCACGCCGGGTCCAGCGCAGGGCCCGGCGCAGGTGCCGCAGGTGCCGGATCGCGGTCCGCGGATGGGTGCGGAGCATCGTCAGTTGCAGGGCGGGGTCGGCGATCAGCAGCTCGTCGCCGCCGAAACCGCTGAACCGCAGCCGGGCGCCGTGCCCGAGGGCGCGCCGGGACAGGGCCAGGAAGGTGCCCCGGTAGATCACCGCGGTGGTCGGTTCGTCGAACCGGTCGGCGGCCGCGTCGAGTCCGCCGTACGGCGACGGGAACTCCTCGGGCGGGATCACGTCGTGGACGACGGTGCCGAGCGCCTCCGCCGTGCGAACCGCCCAGGGCAGGTCGTTGTCGAGCGGGTCGTCGGTCACGCAGGTCAGGGCGACGACCGCGGCCTCGGAGCGGGCGGCCAGGCAGCAGAGCGCCGTCGAGTCGAGTCCGCTGAGGTCGCTGGCGACCACCCCGCCGGCGGCGGTCCGGGTGTGGACCGCGGCGGTCAGGGCGTCGCGCAGGAGGGCGCCGGCTCCGGCCAGGCTGCGGTCCATCGGCGGCGGCTGCCAGCGGCGGGCCGTGCGTGGTGCGCCGCCGACGGTCAGCAGCAGGCGCTCGTCCGGCCGGACCGCTTCGACGCCCCGCCACACCGGCTGCCAGAACAGCGGCCACGGTGCGACCGGGAGCAGCATCCGTACGGCGAGGCGTTCCTCGTCGACGTCGGCGCCGGTCAGCTCGGCCACCACGTCGGCCCGGTCGCCGGCGACCGGCACCGACCCGGCCTGGCCGAAGAAGAGCCGCCGGTATCCGGACAGGGTGCCGTGCGCGGCGATCCCGTCCGCAGTGGCGGCGAGCACGTGGAAACTGCCGGGTTCGCCGCGCACCGAGTCGCACAGCGCGGCGGCGTCCCGGGCGGTGCTGCCGAGACCGGACAGGTCGCGGGTGGTCAGCCGGTGTTCGCCGAGCACGGCGAGACTCCGGTCGCCGAACCGGGCGACCACCGTCTCGGCCGGTGCCCAGCGTCCGAGCAGCCATGTCCGCCCGGACGCGTGGGTGACCCGGTCGAGTCCGGGAACACGCTGCCGGACGGCCTCCGCGCGGGCGTCGGCCGGATCGCTGTCGGGCAGGACGACGAACCAGGACAGCCCCGCGTCGAACATGACGTCAACCATCGAAGTGGCACCCTCTCGTCGCGGTGGGGCGGTGACCGCCGGCGACCGGCGATCACCACCCCGCATCCGCGGGTTACTGACGGATTCAGCTGCAGAGGTACGGCGGACGGGCGAAGATGAGCTCCTTCGCGCAGCCGCGGATGGTGCCGGCGGTCATCGTGCCGAACCGGCCCGCCCGAACCAGGGCCGGACGCTCGTACCGGGACTTCTTGTTCATGCCTGTTCCTTTCGAAGGTGGATGAGCCGTGGGTGCGGTCGGGCCGCGAGCCCGGCGCCCGGCCTGCGGTGCCCGGCGCCGATGTGGAGCCCGCGACCCGGCCGCGGTGCTACGTCGTCAGCCGACGCAGCCTCCGGCGTACGGCTTGACCGACCACCAGTTCTCCCTGCTGCAGAACGGGTTGATCGATCCGGCGGTGTGCTTCCGGAACGTCCCGGCCTTCGCCAGGGCCGGACGTTCGTAGGCGTCCTTGCGCTTCACGTTCAGTCATCTCCTCACGTGGATGATTCGCAGTTCCGTACAGCGGTGCGATGTCGGCTGGACAGTGCTGGTGACTGACAATCCACGCCGCGGCGCGTGGTGTGCCTCCGCGCCGGGCGTCGGAGAAGCTCGAGATCGTTCGGCTGGGTGCCGGCGTCCCCCTCTCTGGGGAGCGCGAAGTGACGGCCGCCCGCACCGCGGCACGGATCGCTCACGCCGCTCGGGCGCAGCAATGGCCGGGCGCGGACGGTCACGTCCGTTCGATTCGCGTTGTCCCCGTGTAGAACATCCCGTTGACCCACCGTGGGGAGCCGCGGGCACGCAAAGGTGCAGTCCGCGCTCCAGAGTGGACTGCGGGTCACCGTACCCTGCGGCTGATTGGCTTCGCAACGACCATCGGGCCGGGCTTACGGAATCCTTCGCGAGTGGCCCTGGGAAAGCGTCGAACAATTCATGATCATGCTTTGCGATGCTGATTCGCAGGTTCCGGAACAGCCGCCTGGCGAGTTGTCGCCGCCTACTCGCGGGTAGCCCCACAGGTCGTCGGGCCTGTGGTAATGCCTGGTCAAGGCCCTGCTCCAGGATAACCGGAAGGTCCGATTCCACATTGTTCGCGCCCTGGTCGAGCGAACCGGGGTCGACGGCGCCGACGGCTCATGTTAGCTTCCGTTGCAGTTGCCGCTGACATTCGCGGACGACTATTTCTGAGGGCTCGTAATCGAGTCATGGCGAATTCGACATAACCGTTTCGCCTCTAATTTCTCACTACCTCGAGAAGCGGGGAATGCTGCATGAAAACGAAATTCAGGCTGCTCCTGGCCGGCGCGGCGGCCGCGGTGCTGGTGATGAGCCCGCTCGGGACGTCGGCCCAGGCCGCGCCGGGCGACGGCAGGGTCGTGGTGGTCAGTGAGGTCCCGGCCGACGGGCTGCCCCCGGTCGTGGTCAAGGGACCGGACGCACCGGACTCGTACCGGATCGCGGCCGCCGTCCCGCCCGGCGGAAGCCTCAGCCCGGCCCGTTCGTCGGACCCGGTCGCGTCGTTCTCCGGTGAGGTGGTCGTCCGGAACGCGGCCGGGAAGGTGGTCGGCGGATACGACGCGCCCTACGCCGTCGACGCCGAAGGCCGGGTGGTGACCGGCTCGTACCGGATCGACGGCACCGATCTGGTCCAGTCCGTCCCGGCCGACGACACGATCGCCTACCCGCTGACGGTGCTGCTGCCCAGCTTCAACCCGGTCTCGGCCCCGCGCGCCGGGGTGGCCGCCGCCGCGGTCACCAAGATCACCGTGCCGGCCGGTTATGTCTACAATCCGTCGCTCGGCAGCCTGCACGACTACTGCACCAGCTCGCCCGACTCCTACCTCTCGGCCGACTTCCGCGGCCCCTGCGCCCGGCACGACATGTGCTACGAGGCGCCCGGCGACAACAAGCTGAACTGTGACAACACGCTCTACCAGCACCTCGGCAACAACTGCAATTTCGCTTACCCGACCTCCGGCCCGGGCCGCTCCAGCTGCCTCAGCGTGGCCGCCGTGTACTGGGCGGCGGTGACCGCGTTCGGCGACGACAACTAGCCGGGGTTGCGCGTCACACGGCGGGTGCCTAGGGTCACCGTGTCGTGGCGACTTCGGGAAACGACGAGATCGAAACCCTCCTCCAGCTGTACTGCGCGGAGGTCCTCGACGAACCCGACCCGGCTCTGCGGTACATGTTGCTCACCAGGGAACAGGCCACTTTCGACGCGCTCGCCGATCTGATCCGGCGCAGGCGTGGCCGGGCCCTCGCCGAGATGGCCCGTTCGACCACCAAGGACCAGATCGCCGACGAGACCGGGCTCGGTACCCGCCAGCGGGTGCAGGAGCTGATCGAGGCCAGCTTCCCGTCCGGCGAGATCACCGTACGCCGCGGCGAATGGCACCCGATCGCGCCGGACGTCCCGTACGAGGTCCAGGTACTACCGCCCGGCGTGCACCGGGTGGAGTACCGGTACAACTGGCGCACCTGCGCGATCACCGTCGACGGTGACATCCACGCCGTCGGCCCGGAGCAACCCGGATCGTCGATCGAGGCGCGCACCACGGACGGCCCGGAGGAGCTCCGGGTCCGGATCAGACGGACCGGATAGCGGTCGTCCACACACGGCTCCGAGCGGACCCATCCGCTCGGAGCCGTGTCCGTTCTCCCCGCTCAGAGCCGGTTCGTGAACGACACCGTACACAGTCACGCATTGATGATGGCGTCTACTCGCCATACCGGTTTGCCAGGGCTGTGCACCGTCTCGGCGGCTGTTACGGTTCCGGACGACTACGGTTCTCGGGGGGAACTCGTCATGAGCTTGCAGATCGAGACGGCGCCACTCACGTGGGCGCAGAAAATGCATTGGCATCTCTACCGTTCGACGCCGGCCGGTCGGCGCTGGCGCAACAATGTCCTCACCTATTGGCCGATTCCGGAGAATGCCGGGATCGACGATTCCGTGAAGGCGTTGTACCGGTTGGCCGACGAGTACAAGGGCCTGCGGACCTACTACCCGGTGGCTGCCGGGCGAGTGCCGGTCCAGGTCGTCGTGCCGGAGTTCGCGGTGCCCGTGGTGCGCTGCGACGTGGCCGGCGCACCGGACGAGCAGGCGGCCGCCGAGGCGTTCGTCGGGCGGGTCCTGCAGCGGGACCTCGACCTCGACGTCACGCCGCCGATCCGCGCCGTGCTCGTCGTGAGCGGCGTGCGGCCCCGCTGGCTGGCGCTGATCATCCACCACATCAGCATCGACGGAACCGCACGTCAGGTACTGGAACGGTCATACGGCAGGCACCTGGCCGCCGTGCTCCGGGGTGCGCCGGCACCGATGCCGCGGCTGACCGGGCCGCTGGCCGACGCGGCCCTGCAGGCGGCTCCGTCCGGCCGCCGGCAGAGCGGCGCGTCACTGCGCCGCTGGGCCGCCGTCGCCGCGTCGATGCCGACCACCACCCTGCCCGTCGCGGCCGGTCCGGTGCCCGGCCCGCTACCGACCGAGGGCCTGCTCAGCAGCCCCGGCGCGGCCGCCTGCGAGCGGCTGGCCCGGCAGTGGGAAGTGCCGGTCTCGGCGGTGTTCCTGGGTGCGTACGCGGCAGTTCTCGGACGATTCCTGGACAACACCCGGACGGCCGTGAACGTGTATTCCTCGAACCGTTTCAGCCCAGATCAGGCGGACAGTGTCGGATGTCTGTACCAGACCATTCCGGTGGTGATCGAAAATGGTCTCGACGAGCCCGTCCGCACGTTCATGCAGCGCGCTCAGAAAGCACTTCTCGATACCTACCGCTTCGGCCGCTACGATTTCGACGACTTCACCGACGGTCGGGTGCGTGAACAATTCCGGTCAGGGCGCAACGTCTCGGTGATGCCGTCCTTCAACTTCACCTCCGGCGGCGCGCCGGCCGGTGACGGCTCCGTGTCGTCGGCCGGCTGGTCGGTGACCGCCATCGAGCACGACCTCGGCGACCCGTTCGAGTTCGTGGTCTCGGTCGCCGGACCCGAGGTCCGGTCGGCCGTGCGGTTCGACGCCGCCCTGGTCGAGCCGGAGACGGCGACCGGCCTGATCTCGGCCGTGCACAGGTTCCTCGAGGTCGCCGCCGCACACCCGGGCCACACGGTCGGCGAACTGCTCGACGCGGCGGACACGCCGATCCTCAAACGGGGCACCGACTGGGTGCGCCGGGACGGCTCCTGGATCCACCTCGACGCCCTCGTCGACGCGGCGACCCGCCACCCGGCGGTCACCGCGGCCGAGGTCGAGGTGGAGCGGGACGGCTCGCTCACCCTGCATGTGGCGGCCCGACCCGGACTGACCGCCTTCGGGCTCCGCTGCCACCTCGCCGGCGCTCTCACCGCGCTGCCCGGCGGTGTCGTGCCGGACATGTTCGTAGTGACCCGGGCGGGCGACCCGGCCGCGCCGGCCACCCGCTCCGACGGCCGCGAACCCGACCGCCGGCCCTTCGACACCGTGCGGGAGCTGGCGGTCGAGGCGGCGCTGGGCCGCATCCGGCCGGACATCACCTGGACCGCGTCCGAGCCCTACCTGCTCCAGGGCGGCCGGACCGCCGACGTGACCCGGGTCCTGGCCGAGCTGGCCGACGCCGGGCTGGGCGGACTGACCTGCACCGACCTCATGGGATTCCGCCCCCTGGCGGATCTCGCCGAGGCCGCCGTCGTGCTGCGCCCCGAGGAGGCCGTGCGGCCCCTCGACCACCGGCGGGTACGCGACGCCGGGCACCGCAGCGCGCCCGCCGACGTGATCTGACCCGCGCAAGCCCTC
Source organism: Actinoplanes sichuanensis (assembly GCF_033097365.1). Classification (NCBI taxonomy): domain Bacteria; kingdom Bacillati; phylum Actinomycetota; class Actinomycetes; order Micromonosporales; family Micromonosporaceae; genus Actinoplanes; species Actinoplanes sichuanensis. The sequence goes on along the minus strand of NZ_AP028461.1, from coordinate 6,908,908 downwards.
CACCCGACCGGCGCCATCACCGGCCGGCGCACCCCACCATGCCCGCGTGCCCGCGAAAGGTGACCCCATGGTTCTGCCCGCGCATCTGCGCTATCCCCTGATCCAGCGACCCGAGCAGCTGTCGGCCCGCCCGTCGGCCGACCTCGCCGAGGTCATCGCGGCCAACCGCGACGACCTCACGGCCCGGCTGCGTGACGTGGGCGCGGTGCTCTTCCGCGGGTTCGCGCCGGGCAGCGCGGAACGGCTCGACGCGATGGTCCGGGCGATGGGCGGCGAGCCCCTCCAATACCACGACGCCGCGACCCCGCGGACCGAGGTCGGCGGCCGGGTCTACACCTCCACCGACTACCCGCCGGCCGAGGTCATCGAGCAGCACAACGAAGCCTGCTACGGGGCGGACTGGCCGCGCTACCTCTACTTCGGCTGCGCCGTCGCCGCCGCGACCGGGGGCGCCACCCCGCTCGTCGACACCCGGGCGCTGGTCGCCGTGCTGCCCGAGGACCTGGTCGACCGGCTGCGTAAGTCGGGCGTCCGGTACGTGCGGACCTACCACCCACGGATCGGCCTCAAGTGGCAGCAGGCGTTCGGCACCGAGGACCGGGCCGAGGCCGAGGCGTGGTGCGCGAGCCGGGACACCACGATCGACTGGCTGCCCGGCGGGGTGGTGCAGACCAGCACCGTGCGGCCCGCGCTGGTCCGCCACCCGGACACCGGCGAGGAGTGCTGGTTCAACCAGGTCGTCGCGTTCCACCCGGCCTCCCTGCCGCGGGACCTGCGCGAGGGTCTCGGCCGGGTGCTCGCCCCGGAGATGTTCCCGAAGCAGGTCCAGTTCGGTGACGGCACACCGATCCCGGCCGAGACCGTCGACCTGATCCGCGAGGCCGAACAGCCGATCCGGGCCGCCGAGCGGTGGCAGGCCCACGACGTGCTGATCGTCGACAACCTGCTGATGTCGCACGGCCGGGAGTCCTTCACCGGCAGCCGGCGGGTGCTCGTCGCGATGTCGCACGCGATGACCTGGAACGAGATCGACGTCGAGGTGGCGGCGTGAACGACACCACCTACCTGGACCGGATCGCCGGGCACGCCCGCCGGCATCCGGACGCCGTCGCCGCCCGGTCCGGCGACGAGCGGATCGGTTACCGGGAGCTGCTGGACCGGGCCCAAGCCGTCGCGGTACGGCTTCGCGCCGCCGGGGTCCGCCGGGGCGACCGGGTCGGCCTGCGACTGCCGCGCGGCGCCGACCTGCTCGCCGGGATGATCGGGATCGGACAGGCCGGTGCCGTCGTCGTGCCGGTGTCCACCGAGGAGCCGCCGGCCCGGCTCGCCATGATCACCGCCGACGCGGGCATCGGCGTCATCGTCGGGCGTGACTCGCACGGCGTACCGGACGAGGTCGAGATCGTCGCCGCCCACGGCCCGGACCCGGACGCCGACGGTGACCGGCCGCCCGCCGTCGGCGCCGCCGACATCGCCTACCTGATCTACACCTCCGGTTCCACCGGACGGCCGAAGGGCGTCCCGGTCGCGCACGGCAACCTGCTGCGCTACCTCGACTGGTGCGCCACCACCCTCCTCGAACCGGACGTGGCGCTGCCGGCGATCACGTCGCCCGCCTTCGACGCCTCCCTCAAACAGCTGCTCGGACCGCTGATCACCGGCGCCACGGTGTGGCTGGTCGACGACACGACGGCGGGCGACCCGCGGCGCGTCGGCGAGCTGCTCGACAGCGCCGGGCCGAGCGCGCTGAACTGCGTGCCGACCTTCTGGAGCGCGGTGCTCGACGAGCTCACCGCGACCGGCCGTCGTCCGGCCGAGCTGCGCCGCCTGCTGCTCGGCGGCGAGCCGATCAGCGCCGAACTGCTCAACCGGACCCGCGCCGCGTTCCCCGGCCTGGAGATCTGGAACCTGTACGGTCCGACCGAGGCGACCGCGAACGCGACGGCCGCCCGGATCGGCGACGACGACGAGATCCACCTCGGATCGCCGATCGCCGGCGCCCTGGCCCACGTGCTCCGGCCGGACGGCGCCCCGGCCGGTGACGGCGAGACCGGCGAACTCCACCTGGGCGGCCCACAGCTCGCCCTCGGTTACCACGGCGACGGCGCCCGCACCGCCGCCCGGTTCGTCCCCGACCCGTTCACCCCGGTTCCCGGCGGCCGGATGTTCCGGACCGGTGACCTGGTCCGCCGCCACGGCGACCGGCTGCTCTTCGAGGGACGCGCCGACCGGCAGATCAAACGCTCCGGGGTACGGCTGGAACTCGGCGAGATCGAGGAGGCGCTACGCCGTCTCGACGACGTCGCCACCACCGCGGTCGTCGCCGTCCAGGACGGTGCGGCCGACATGCGCCTGCTCGCCGCCGTGGTGCCCGCCGACGGCCGGGAGCCGGTTCCCGGCGCGATCCGCTCCGCGCTCGCCGGCCACCTGCCCCGCGCCGCGCTGCCGGACCAGATCGTGGTCGTGCCGGCGCTGCCGCTGACCGCCGGCGGCAAGGTCGACGCGGCCGCCCTGCGGGACCTCGCCGCACCGGCCGGACCGGAGGGGACCGGCGACGCCACCGACCCGGTCGAGGCCGTGCTGATCGGGGTGTGGCAGCAGGTCATCGCCGGCAAACCGGTCGGCGTGCACACCGACTTCTTCGACGCCGGTGGCCACTCGCTCGCCATGCTCCGGATCGTCGGGCGGGTCGCCGAACTGCTCGACGTGGAACTCGCCGTCGACGTCTTCTACGACGCCCCGACGGTCGCCGCCCACGCCGACCTGATCCGCGAACAGCGCGGCGCCGCCGCCACCGAACGTGCCCGCCGCGTCCTCGGCCAGGGCGCCGAGGCCGCCGCCTGGCGGGCCGAGTGATGACGTCGCGACCGGTCACCTACGCCGAACGTGGGGTGTGGTTCCTCCAGCAGGCCGCCGGCGCGCAGGCGTGCAACCTCGGCTCCGCGGTGCGCATCCCGGCCGGGCTCGACCCGGAACGCCTCTTCGCCGCCCTGAATCTGCTGGCCGCCCGGCACGAGGCGATGCGGACCACCTACCGGATCGAGGGCGCCGGGCTGGTCGCCACGGTACGCCCGGAGAGCACCCCGGAGACCCGGCTCGTCGACGCCGCCGGATGGTCCGCCGACGCCGTGCTGGACGACGTCCGGGCCGCCCACGAGACGCCGTTCGACCTGGCCGCCGGCTCACCCTGCCGGATGGTCGTCTGGGATCGGGGCGCCGAGGGCCACGTGGTGCTGTTCGCCATGCACCACGCCGTCACCGACTGGAACTCGATGGTCCAGTGCGCCTCCGAACTTTTCGAGCTCTACAGCAACGGCCTCGACCCGGCCGTGCTGGCCCCGGTCACCGCCGGGTACGGCGAATTCGCCGAGGCACAGCACACCATGCTGGCCGGGCCGGGCGCCGAGGCCGCGCTCGCGTACTGGAACGCGCTGCTCCCGACGGCCCGGCCCAGCCGCCCGGTGACCCCGGACCGGGACCGCAACGGGCGCGCCACCGCACAGCGGACCCTGCCGTTCGACTTCGACGCCGGTACCAAACAGGCACTCAACGCCGTCGCGTGGCGGCTGCGGGTGCCGGCGTACCTGGTCCTGCTCGGCATGTGGGCCTCGGTGCTGCGTCCCGGCGACGACGAACCGCTGGTCCTGGGCCTGTCCCGGACCCTGCGGCGGCCGGCGTTCGCGTCCACCGTCGGCTGCTTCACCAACACCATCCCGGTCGTCGTCGGCGGCACCGCCGGCAAGAGCCTGCCGGACGTGGTGGACGGCCTGCGCCGCCAGCTCCAGGAGTCGTTCCGGCACCAGAGCTACCCGAACGAGCTGCTCGCCGGCAGCCGGCCCGACCTCGGCGCGATCGACGGCCGGCCGGCGATGTTCGACGCCACCTTCAACTACGTGCCGAGCGACGCCGAGAACCTCGGCCCGCTGTTCACCGGCGTCGCGGAGGTCCGCGCCCAGGTCGGCGGCCTGCTGCTGGAGTCGGTGCCGGCGCTGCCCACGGTCGGCATGTGGAGCGACTTCAGCCTGCACCTGACCGAGGCGCCCCAGCGGCTCGTCGGCATGGTCGGTTACGACTCCGCGATCTATTCCGAAGCGTCCGCCGGCTCCGTGAGCCGCCGTTTCACCCGGATCGCCGGCCGTCTGTCGGCTGTCGAAGCCTAATCAACCATCAGGAGAAGAGATGTTCGACGACCCCACCGCGACGTTCACCGTAGTCATCAACGAGGAGGAGCAGTACTCGATCTGGCCGACCGCGATCACCGTGCCCGGCGGCTGGCGGGAGATCGGCGTGACCGGCGCCAAGGACGACTGCCTGACCCGCATCGAGGAACTGTGGACGGATCTGCGCCCGCGCAGCCTCCGCGACCAGTTGGCGGCGGACGGCCACTGATGTTCCAGCCCCTACGCCTGCCGGCGTTTCGCCGGCTGTACACCGCCCAGGTGGTGGCCAACTTCGGTGACGGCCTCGACTACCTCGCGATCATCACGATCGTCGTGTTCCAGTGGCACCGCGGCCCGGCCGACGTCGGCCTGCTCGCCCTGGCCGGCGCGGCGCCCATGGTCCTCGGCGCACCGGCGATCGGCCTGGTCGCCGACCGCTTCCAGCCGCGCACCGTGATGTTCGGCGCCAATGTGGTGCGGGCGCTGGCCATCGCCGGGATCACCCTCACCACGAACTTCCCGCTGCTCTGCGTGCTCAGCGCCCTCGCCACCTTCTGCGGCGGAGTGTTCAACGCGGCCGAACAGCGGTTCATCCGCTACCGGGTCAGCGACGACATGCTGCTGCGCACCAACTCGCTGCGCAGCATCACCGAGCGGATGCTCACCGGACTGGCCGGCCCCGGCATCGCCGCCGTCATGATCGGGCTCTGGAACGCCCGGGTCACGCTGCTCATCTGCTCGGCGCTGTTCCTCGTGGCCGGCCTGCTGGTCTGGGTGATCGGCACGATCGAGCCGGACGACACCGGCGACGACCGGCCCGAGCCGTGGCGTAAGCGGATCAGCGCCGCCTGGTCGGTGGTGCGCGGCAACCCGCCGCTGCGCCTGACCGTGGCCGCGGTCGCGCTCGCCTACCTGTTCTCCACGATGTTCGAGATCATGGTCCCGGTCTGGTACCGGGAGATGGGCGCGGGTCCCGGCTTCACCGGCTCGGCGATGGTCTGCATGGGCGTCGGCGGCGGCCTCGGCGCGCTGCTGCTGTCCCGGATCGGCGACCGTTTCAACCTGCTGCTGGTGATGGCCGCCTCCGCCCTCACCATCGGCACTCTGGTCGGGGCCATGGGCTTCGCCGGCTACGCCGATCTCGGCTCGATCGTCGGCATCTGGCTCGTGGTCGCCGCCCTCATCGGCGTCGGCTCGGCCGCCGCGACGATCGCGTACGGAACACTGGTCCAGCGCCTCACCCCGGCCCACCTGATGGGCCGGGTCGGCGCGATGACCGGCGCGGCGATCACCGTGCCGGTCGTGATCGGGCCGGCCATCGCACCGATCCTGGCGCCGTCCCTCGGCATCAACGGGATCTTCCTGCTCTCCGGCAGCGGGATCCTCGTGGTCGGGCTGGTGCTTCTGGTACGCGGTCCGGCGTACCGGGACGCGGTCCTGCCGAAGAAGCAGCCCGGCCCGCCCGCCGAACCGGCAGCCGAGGCGGACGCCGCGTCGGCTCCGGCGGCCGGGCCCGTGCCGGCTTCCGGAACGCCGGCCGCGTCACTGGCCGAGCCGGTCGAGGCCCGGACGGTGGACAGGTGACCGCGCTCGTCTGGGACCTGCTGTCCGCCCAGGCCGCGGCCCGGCCGGACGCGGTGGCCGTCCGATCCGCCGGTCGCGACCTCAGCTACGCCGAGCTGGTGACCGGCGCCGAGCGCCTGGCCCGGACGCTCGGCGGCGTGACCGGGGTGCACATCGAACGGTCGACCGGATTCGTCGTGGCGCTGGTCGCCGCGATGCGGGCCGGCACCTATCTGCCGCTGGACCCGGCGCTGCCCGTGGCCCGCCGGGAGGAGCTGATCCGGCACGCCGGTGTGACCCGGGTCGTGACCGAAAGCGACGTCGACGCTGCGGGCGACCTCCCGGAGCCGCGGACGTCGCCGGTCCGGCCCGGCGCGGTGGCGTACGTGCTGCACACCTCGGGTTCGACGGGCGCACCGAAGGGCGTCACCGTGACCCACGAGGCGCTCGCGGCACACCTGCTGTCGTTCGGTGCCCGGATCGGGATCACCACCGCGGACCGGACCCTGCTGTTCGCCCAGCCGACCGCGGACGTGCACGTCGAGCAGGTGCTCGCGCCACTCGTGCACGGCGCGACGCTGGTCCTGCATCCGCCGGGCGTGCCGGACGTGCCCGCCGAGTTCCTGCGCTTCCTCGACGAGGAGCGGGTCACCGTGGCCAACGTGCCGGCCGGCTACTGGCGCCTCCTCGCCGGTGCCACCGACCCGGCGCCACCGCGTGACCTGCACACCCTCATCGTCGGCAGCGACGTGATGCCGGCCGACGCGGCCCGCCGCTGGCTGGACGGTCCACTCCGGAACGTCCGGCTGGTCAACGCCTACGGCCCGACCGAGACGGTGATCACCGCCAGCCTGTGCGAGGTCGGGGCCGCGGTGCTCGCCGGCGGACCGGCCTCGGTGCCGCTCGGCACGCCGCCCGCCGGCCGGTCACTGCACGTGCTCGGGCCCGACCTGCGGCCCGCCGAGTCCGGGGAGATCTACCTCGGCGGCATCCTGGCCCAGGGCTACCTGGACGACCCGCGGCGTACCGCGGCCGCGTTCGTGCCGAGCCCGTTCGAACCCGGCGCGCGCCTCTACCGAACCGGTGACCAGGCGCGACGGCTCGCCGACGGTTCGGTGGAGTTCCTCGGGCGGGTCGACCGGCAGGTGAAGATCCGCGGTTTCCGGGTCGAGCTCGGCGCGATCGAGGCCGCGGCGGTCCAGCACCCGGCCGTCACCGACTGTGTGGCGGTCACCGTCCGCGACACCACCGGCGAGCGCCGGATCACCCTGCTCACCGTTCCCACGGCCGCGGCTCCCGCCGCCGGGAACGGGGAGCCGCGCGGAGTAGACGGCTCCGGTGACCTGCTCGCCGCGCTGCGGGCGGTCCTGCCGCCGGCCGCTGTCCCGCACCGGGTTCTGCACGTCGAGGCGCTGCCGCTCACCCCGGCCGGCAAGATCGACCACGCCGCCTGTCAGGCCCTCGCGGCGGCCACCCCGGTCGTCGCTTCCGGCTCCGGCATCGCTGAGCCCTTCAGCACCACGGAGGTCTCCGGCGAAGCGGGTGTCTCGGAAGCCGACGGTGTCCCGGGCGGTGCGGGTGCCTCCGACGCGGCGGACGAACTCGAGGTGGCGCTCCTCGCCCAGTGGCGGGCCGCGCTGAACGTGCCGGTCGGCCCGGACGACGACTTCATCACCGCCGGTGGTGACTCGATGACCAGCCTCGCCCTGGCCTGCCAGGCGCCGCAGCTCGGTGTCACCATCCGGCCCCGGGACATCTTCGAGGCCGGTACGGTGCGCGCCCTGGCCCGGCGGATCCGCGCCGACCGGTCCGCTCCGGCGGGCGCCGCGGCGGACCCGGCCCCGACCCGGGCCGTCGTCTCGAACGGGCTGACCCCGGCTCTGCACTGGCTGATCGACCGGCTCGGCGAGGTGCCCGGACCCTGGGCCCAGTACGTGCTGATCGAACTGGCCGCCGACGTCGACGTGGACGCGCTGCGCAAGACGGTCGAGGCGCTGCCGCACCGGTACCCCGCGCTGCGCACCCCGATCCGCCGGGTCGCCGGGCAATGGCAGACCCTGCCCACGGCGGCCGCCCACGACTGCTGGGCGGTCGAGACGGTGCCCGTCCTGGACGAGCCGGCGGTGGCCCGGATCCGCGACGAGGTGACCGCCTGGCTCGACCCCGCCGCCGGTCGCCACCTGCGCGCCACCCTGCTGCTCGGCCCGGACGGTGACCGGCGGCTGCTGATCGTCGCCCACCACGCGGTCGTCGACGTGGTCAGCTGGCGGCTGCTGACCGGCGAACTGGACGCCTCCTACCACCTGGTCCGCAGCGGCTGGGGCGCCCCGGCCGTCGCACCCGCCCCGGCGGTCGCCGACTGGGTCCGCGACCTGCACACCGCCGTCGCGTCCGGCGCCTTCGACGCCGAACGCGACCACTGGGAGCGGATCGTCGCGGCCCTGCCCGGCGGCGAGCCGGATGAGGAGGCGCCCGAGGGTGGGCTGGAGGGCGATGCCCGTACCAGCACGGTGCAGGTGCGGCTGGACGGACCGGAACCGCCGGACGGGCGTCTCGCCGATGTCGTGCTGGCGGCCGCCTTGACCGCCTGGCAGCGCTGGACCGGCCGGAGCCGCTGCGTCGTCGAGATGGAGAGCCCCGGCCGCGATGCCGCCGCGGGTCCGGCCGGATACGACGTGGTCGGCTGGCTGACCGCGCTGTACCCGGTGCCGGTCGAGCTGGCCGGCGAACCGGAGAAGAACCTGGCCGCGGTCCGCGCGGCGGTGGACGCGGTGCCGGGTGACGGCAGCGGTTACGGAATCCTCCGCTACCTGCATCCGGACCGGACGGTACGGGACGCGCTGCGGCTGCCGTCGGCGCCGGACGTGTCGGCGAACTTCCGTGGCCGCACCACCGCCGAGCAGACCACCCTGATCGCCCCCGGTTCGGTCGTGCGGGCCGGCCCGGCCCGTGGCGCCGACCTGCGCCGGCCCTGCCCGGTGGTGATCGACGGCTGGGTCGACGGCGACACGCTCGTGGTGACCGTGGAACTCGACGGCTCCGCGGACGTGGCGGCGGTCGGGCACGAGCTGGAGACCGCCCTGCGTGCCCTGCTCACCCCGCACCCCCGGGAGCTGCCGCTCACGCCGGCGCAGGAGGGCATCCTGTTCCACGCCGTGCAGTCCTCGGTGGCCGACGCCTACGTGGGCCAGTTGGTCGTCGAACTGACCGGGCCGCTCGACCGGGACGCGTTCGCGGCCGCGTGGCGGGCCGCCGCACAGGCCACCCCACCGGCGCGTACGTCGTTCGCGTGGCGGCGCCAGCTGGTGCCGGCTCAGCGGATCGCCCCGAACGTGGACCTGCCGGTGCGGTACGCCGACTGGACCACCCGTACCGGCACGAGCGAGGGCCTGGCCGAGGAACTGGCGGCCGAGGAGCGGGCCACCCGGTTCGACCTGGAGACCGGCCCGCTGCTGCGGGTCGCCCTGGCCCGGATCGCCGACGGCCGGCACCTCACCGTGGTCACACACCACCACCTGGTCTTCGACGGCTGGTCGATGAACCTGCTGGTGGGAGACGTGCTCACGGCGTACGCCCAGGCCCGGGCCGGAAAGCCGCCGCGTCTGGCGCCCCGCCCGGCCGCCGCCGAACTGGTGGCCCGGGAACCGGGCCGTGAACCGGACGAGTTCTGGGCGCGTCATCTGGCCGGCGCCCGGCCGACCCGTCTGATCGACGGCCGGCGGCAACGCTCCGGCACACACCGGGAGACCACGGTCCGGCTGGCCGCCGCCGACTGGGCCGGGATCCGGCGGCACGCCCGGGACCGCCGTCTGGTGCCGGCCGCCCTGCTGCACCTCGCCTGGGCGACCACCCTGCGGGAGCGGCTGGGCCAGGACGACGTCACGTTCGGGACGGTGATGTCCGGCCGGGACGCCCGGATCCCCGGCATCGAGTCGGCCAGCGGGATGCTGATCAACACGCTGCCGTTGCGGGTCCGTTCGGAGTCGGCCGGCGACGTGGCGGCCGACCTGCTCGCGCTCCAGGAACGGCAGGGCGCGTCGCTCGTCGAGGTCCGCCGGTGGGCCGGCCTGGGACCGCGCGACGTGCTCTTCGACCACCTGCTCGACTTCGGGACCAGCCGGACCATGGTGTCCGCTCCCGAGGGTGGTGTGGCCGGGCTGGAACTGCGGCCGCTGCACGGATTCGAGCGCACCAACTACGGGATCACGATCACCGCCGTGGCCGACGCCGACCTGGAGCTGAGCGTCAACCACGACGACGGCCTGCTGACCGCGGCCGAGGCGGAAGACCTGCTCGCGCACCTCAGCCGGGTGATCCGCACGGTCGCCGGCGCGCCGCACGAAGGGGATGGGCTATGAAGCTGACCGATCTGATCGCCGGGCCCTCGGACGCGACGGCGGTCAGTCACGCCGGGCGGCGCCTGACCTACCGGGAGCTGCACGACGCGGCGGCCCGGGTCGCCACCGGGCTGGACCGCCTGTCGCTCGGGCCGGACACCCCGGTCGGGGTCTGCCTGGACGATCCGCTGACACTCGTCCCGGCGATCGTCGGGGTGCTGCGGGCCGGGCACCCGTACCTGCCGTTCGGCGCGGACTGGCCGGTGCAGCGGATCTCCGGCGCGGCCGAGCGGATCGGCGTGTCGGTGGTGCTGTCGGCCGGGTCGGCCGCGACGCGTCTGCGGGAGCACGGCGTCCCGGTCGTCGACGTGGACCGGCTCGGCCCGGCGGCGGACGTCGTACCCCGGGAGTCGGCGCTCGCCTACCTGATCCTCACCTCCGGGTCGACCGGCACCCCGAAGGCGGTCGCGGTCGAGCACACCGCCGCGGTGGCGTCCACGCTGGCCCGGCGTGACGTCTACCCGGGCCGGGTCGGTGGTTTCCTCTGGCACTCGCCGGCGGCGTTCGACAGTTCGGTGGCGGGCCTGTTCTGGACACTCGCCGACGGCGGCGCCCTGGTGGTGCCGGATGACGACGCCCGTACCGATCCGCGCCGGCTTCTCGAACTGATCCGCGCCGAGCGGGTCAGCCACATCCTGGCGCTGCCCCGGGTGTGGCGGAGTGTGCTCAGCCTCGCCGGTCCGGGCGACCTCGACCACCTGCGGGTCGTCACGGTCGCCGGGGAGGCGGTGCCGGCCGGTCTGGCCGCCGAACACGCCGCGCTGTGCGACGCTCCGATGTGGAACGAGTACGGTCCGGCCGAGGGTTCGGTGTGGGCCACGGTCCGCCGGATCGACCCGGCCGAGGACGGCGCCGACATCCCGATCGGTGTGGGCCGGCCCGGCCTGACGGTCACCGTCCGCCACGACGACCTGCGCCCGTGCGGGCCCGGGGAGACCGGCGAGATCTGGCTGTCCGGGCCCGGCCTGGCCCGCGGGTACGCCGCCGCGCCGCGCCTGACCGCCGAACGTTTCCTGCCCGACCCGTCCGGGACCGGGCGCGCCTACCGGACCGGTGACCTGGCCGAACTCCGGCCCGATGGGGAGCTGCTGTTCCGTGGCCGCCGTGACGACCAGGTGAAGGTCTCCGGGATCCGGGTGGAACCGGCCGAGGTCGAACGCGCCCTGCTGGACGTACCGGGCGTGCTCGAGGCCGCGGTCGTCGGCCAGAGCGCCGCCGGGAGCCGGACCGTTCTGGCCGCGTTCCTGGTGCTCAGCCCGGAGCAGACCGTCGCCGACGTGCGCGCGGCGGTCTCCGGTGTGCTTCCGGCGGCTCTCGTGCCGGCCCGGATCAGCGCCGTCGACGGCCTGCCCCGCAACACCAACGGCAAGGTCGACCGGCGGGCGCTGGCCGAGACGGAGACCCGGGAACCGGCCGCGCCGACCGCGGCCGAGACCCCCGATCCGGTACGCGACCGCATCCTGCTGACCTGGCGTGAGGTGCTGCGTGATCCGGCCGTGGACGCGGGCACCGACCTGTTCGCGGCCGGTGGCGACTCGATCACCGCGGTGATGATCTGCGGCCGGCTCGGCGAGGTGGGCCTGACCGTGACACCGCTGGACGTCTACGAGGCCCGTACCCCGGCCGCTCTGGCCACCCTGCTGGCCGGCCGCGCCCCCGCGGCCCCGGCCGTCGCCGCCGCGGCGGGCGCCCCCGCCCCCGAGGATGCCCGCCGCGGCGGCGACCCCCTGCCACTCACCCCGATCCAGCGCTGGTTCGCCGACACCCAGCCGGTCGCCCGCGACCACTGGAACCTGTCGGTCGGTGCGACGGTGACCGCCGCCGACCCGTCCGCGGTCCGCCGCGCCCTGATCGAGGTCCTGGAACGCCACCCGATCCTGACCGCCCGGTTCGCCGACGGCCCGGAACCGGCCGGCGCCGGCTGGACGATGACCCCGGGCGCCGGCGGCGTGCCGGTGGCCATGGAGTTCGTCGCCGACCTGGACGACGGGGAGACCGGCGAGCTGATCGCCGAATGGCAGCGCAGCCTGTCGCTGACCGACGGGCCGCCGGTCCGACTGGTCTGGTTCGAGGCCGACGACCCGACCCGGGCCCGGTTCGTGCTGATCTGCCACCACACGGTCTTCGACGCGGTGTCGTTGCGGGTGGTGCTCGACGAGCTGGCCGCCGTGCTCGGCGGGCACCGGCTGGGCGCCCCGGCGTCGTGGCGGGACTGGGCGGCGCACCACACCGCGGAGATCGCCGGTGGGGCGTACGACGGTGAACTGCCGTTCTGGATCGCCACCGCCCGGGTCGCCGGGGGTTCGCTGGACGGCCTGCAACCGGGTTGTGAGGGCGACGCCCAGCGGATCGACCGTCGGGTCACCGGGCCCGGTGTGGCGGCGTTCGCCCGGGCCATCGCCCGCAGCCCCGAGCTCGCCGACCGGCTGCTGCTGTCGGCGGTGTCGCGGGCCTTCCGGGACGTCTTCCCGAGGCTGGCGGCGCTCGGTGTCGACGTCGAACGGCACGGCCGTCCGGCCGGTGCTCCCGGTGCGGGCGCGCTGGGCTGGTTCACCAGCTTCCACCCGATCGCGGTGGGCCTTCCGGAGGCGGCCGATGCGGCCGGCGCGGCCGGTGCGGTGCGCGAGGCCCTCGACAGCGTTCCGGGTACGGGACTCGGCTACCTGGCCCTGGCCTACGGACGCCCCGACCTCCCCGGCTGTGCGGAGCTGCGCAAACTGCCGGCCCCACTGCTGCGCTTCAACTACCTCGGACGGCTCGACCGTGGGCTGTCCGCCGGCGGCGCGGTCCTCGACGTGGACCTCGACCTGCCCGAGCAGCGCGACCCGACGGCCGTGCGGCGCAACGTGTTCGAGCTCGACTGCGTGCTGATCGACGACGAGTTGATCTTCCGGTGGGCGGCGTCGGACGAGGTACCCACAGCCACCCTGCGGCGCCTGATCGATGCGGCCGCCGACCATCTGACCTGACCGGTCCAGCGAGGAAGCACACATGTCTGACGAATCGCACGGCACGATGCCGTTGACGCCGGAGCAGCGGGCCATCCTGTTCGAGTCACTGAACGACGGGATGTCGATCTACGCCCTCCAGGTCCGCTGCCTGGTGCAGCCGTTCCAGCCGGGCGCCTTCCAGGAGGCGTGGGCCCGCACGGTGGCCCGCCACGAGATGCTCCGCGCCCGCTTCCGGTGGACCGGGCAGCCGGCGCCCACACAGGAGTTCCCGGCCGGGGCGCCGGCGCCGGTGCCGATGGTGTCGGTGCGCGGCGGTGCCCCGGACCGGCTGCGCACCGTCGCGACCCGTCTGTTCGACGAGCAGTTCGAACGGGAGATCGACCTGGAACGGGACCGGGCCGTGACGCCGTACGCGGTGCACGACGGCGAGTCCGCGTACGTCTGCTGGACCTCGCACCACATCGTGATGGACGGCGTCTCCAGCCGGATCATGCTGCGCGATCTGACCGAGGAGTACGACCGTCTGCTGGCCGGTGAACCGGACGTGGTCAGCGCCCCGGCCGGATCGTTCTTGGCCTACGTGCGCTGGCGGCAGGCGAACCCGCCCGCCGCGGCGCCCGCCGAGACGATGCCCGACCGGACCGGTCGTCTGGTCGGCGCGCTCGGCGGCACCCGGGCGCCGGGCCAGCAGCGCCGCATCATCCGGCCGTTCGCCGCCGACCTGATGGACCGGGTCCGGGCCGCCGCGCGCCGGTCCGGGGTCACGGTCGCCACCCTGGTGCATGGCGCGTGGGCGCTGACCGTCGCCGGCCGTACCGGTGAGGACCCGGTCCGGTTCGGGGTGGTCGGCTACGGCCGCCCGCACCAGGTGGCCGGCTCGGCCGACACCATCGGCAACTTCGTCGCCACCACCCCGCTGCTGCTGCCGGTGACACCGGAGGCGCCGCTGGACCGCTGGCTCGGCGACGTGCAGGCCGGGCTGGCCCGCGCCTGGACCGCCGAACAGCGCCGCGCCCTGGACGCCGACTCGATCCTGGTCGTCTCGCACTTCCCGCCGATCGAACAGTTCACCGGCTCCCGTACCGGCTGCCGGATCGAATTCCTCGACGTCGTCGACCACGCGCCGCACCCGATCGTGGCCGCCGCCATGATCGGCGACCCGGCGCTGCTGCTGCTCCACGTCAACGGTGTCCGCCTGCCCGCGGGACGGGCCGAGAGCCTCGCCGACGACTTCCTGCGCTGCCTCGGCGCGCTGGCCGAGGTGGATCCGGCGGATGCCGACGTCGCCACCGTGTGCCGCGCCGCCGGCTCGCACCCCGCCCCGACCCTGGAAGGACTGGCAACGAATGCGACAGCGTGAACTCTCCCCGGTCGAGGCGGCGCTCTGGACCGAGTGCCAGTCGGCCGCCGGTGCCGAGGCGTACACCATCCCCTATGTGCTGCGGCTGCGCGGCGCCGTCGACGTGCAGGCACTGCGCGCGGCCCTGCGCCTGGTGGTGGCCCGGCATGAGACCCTGCGCACCGGGTACGGCTGGCACGACGGCCGCCCGGTCGCGACCGTCCACGACGACGTGGACGTGCCGTTCACCGTGGTCGACCTGACCGGCGCCGACCACCCGGACGGCGAACTGGACGAGCGGATCCGGGCGGCGAGTTCCGGCGGCTTCGACTTCGCCCACCCGCCACTGCTGCGGGCCACCCTGCTGCTCGTCGACGACGGTGCGGTGTTCTGCCTGTACGTGCACCACCTGATCACCGACGGCCGGTCCCGTGAGGTGCTCTTCGCCGACCTGCTGACCGCCTACGGCACCGGCGCCGCCCCGGCCGGCGAACCCGGCACCGGATACACCGAATGGAGTGCCGGACAACTGCGGGCGCTGGCCGACGGCGACCTCGACGAGCACCGCGACGTGTGGCGCCGCCGGCTGGCCGTCGCCCAGACCGCCCCCGACCGCCTCGTCACCGGTGCCGGCTCGCGCACCTACCAGGGCTCCCGGGTGACCCGGGAGCTGACCGGCGACGATCTCGCCAAGGTCCGCCGCCTCGCCGCCACCCGGCGGACCACGGTCGGCGCGGTGCTCGCGGCCGCCTGGTCGGTCGCGCTCGCCGGTTTCGGCGACGGCCGTAACGCCGGTTTCGCGATGGCGTCGGCGAACCGCCCGGTCCGCCACATCGACGTGGTCGGCTCGTTCGCGGCCGTGGTGCCGGTGGCCGTCGAGATCGACCCGGAGGCCGAGTTCGGTGCCGTGCTCGCCGAGGTGACCGGCACGCTGCGCGACGCGATGAGCCGTCCCGCGCTGCCCGTGCACCTGCTCGCCGACGCCGGCCGGCCGCGCCGCGGCTTCGACACCATGTTCGTGCACACCGTCGTCCCCGACGAGATCCGCCTGCCCGGTCTCACCATCACACCGATGGCCGGTGGCGGCCAGACCGCGAAGTGTGCCCTGCTGCTCAGCGTCACCGAGGCGCCGGAGCGGATCGAGCTGCTCGTCGAGTACGCCACCGACCGGGTCACCGGGCAGACCGCGGAGAGCCTGATCGGGACCGTCCACGCGGTGCTCACCGGAGCGACCGCACAGACCCGGGTGGTCGACCTGGCGCCCCGGCCCGCCGAGTCCTGGTCGCGGGGTGCGGCGGTCGGCGTCGTCGGTGTGCTGCCGGCCATCCGCGACCGCGTCGGGCACACACCGGACGAGACGGCCGTCGTGGCCGGGGACGTCCGCCTGTCGTACGCCGAACTGTGGCGCCGCTCCGGTGTGGTGGCCGCCCGGCTGGCCGCCGAGGGGGTGCGGCGTGGCTCGTTCGTCGGTGTCTCGTTGGACCGGTCCGCGGATCTGGTGCCGGTGTTGTTGGGGATCATGCGGGCCGGTGCGGCTTATGTGCCGCTGCCGCCCTGGTATCCGGCCGACCGGTTGGCGTTCATGGTCGCCGACGCCGGTGTCGAGGTGGTGGTCGGTTCGTTCGACGGTGACGTCACCGTGCTGCCCGCCGACACCCCGCGGGAATCCGGCGCCGGAACGTTCGACGACGTCCCGCTGTCACTCGGCGACCCGGCGTACGTGATCTACACGTCCGGTTCGACGGGCCGACCCAAGGGCGTCGTCGTCACCCACGCCAACCTGGGCTGGCTGCTGGAGTCCACCCGGCCCGCGGTCGGCACCCGCCCCGGCGACGTCTGGTCGGTGTTCCACTCGTACGCCTTCGACTTCTCCGTCTTCGAGATCTGGTGCGCGCTCGCGTCGGGTGGCACGGCGGTCGTGGTCGACGGCGACACGGTCCGTTCGCCGCGGGCGTTCGGGCGGCTGCTCGCCGACGAGGGCGTCACCGTGCTGTCCCAGACCCCGTCGGCGTTCAAACAGCTCGTCGGCGAGCTGCCGGCGGACTCCCGGGTCCGGGTGGTGGTGTTCGGCGGCGAACGCCTGGACCTCGCCGCGGTCCGCGGATGGCGCGAGGACCCGGTCGTGGCCGGTCTGTCGCTCGTCAACATGTACGGCATCACCGAGACGACGGTGCACGTCACGGAACACGAGGTGGGCGCGGGCGAGCCGACCGGATCGCCGGTGGGCTTCGGGCTGCCCGGTACGGACGTCCGGGTGCTCGACGCGTACCTGCGGCCGGTGCCGGCCGGGGTGGTCGGCGAGATCTACGTCGGCGGCCAGGGGGTGGCGCTCGGCTACTGGGGACGCCCCGACCTGACCGCCCAGCGGTTCGTCCCCGACCCGTTCGCATCGGTTCCGGGCGCCCGCATGTACCGCAGCGGCGACCTGGCCCGGGTGCACGCCGACGGCGGTCTGGAGTACGTGGGCCGGGCCGACTTCCAGGTCAAGGTCCGTGGCCACCGGATCGAGCTCGGCGAGATCGAGCACGCCATCGCCGCGTACCCGGGGGTCCGCTCCGGTGTGGTGTCGGCGTTGCGCCAGTCGGACGACTCGGTGCGCCTGGTCGCCCACGTGGTCCCGGCCGACGGCGTGGAACTGTCGGTGGGGCCGCTGCGCGAGTTCCTGGCCGCCGGGCTGGCCGACTACATGATCCCGGCCGTGTTCGTGTTCCTCCCGGAGCTGCCGCTCACCGTCAACGGCAAGGTCGACCGGACCGCGCTGCCCGCGCCGGACGACGAACGGCCCGAGCTGTCCACCGCGTACACCGCCCCGTCGAACGATCTGGAACGGTCCCTGGCCGAGGTGTGGGCGCAGGTGCTGCGGGTGCAGCGGGTCGGTGTCCACGACAACTTCTTCGAACTCGGCGGCGACAGCATCCTCGCCGTCCAGATCATCGGCGAACTGTCCCGGTTCGGGCTGACCGTCACCCTCGACGCGCTGTTCCGTACACCGACGATCGCCGCCCTCGCCGAGACGCTCACCGCAGCGGTCCCGCCGGGCGCCCTGCCCGCGCCGTTCGAGCTGCTCACCGACCAGGAACGGGCCATGGTCCCGCCGGACGTCGAGGACGCCTACCCGATGACGGCCACCCAGCTCGGCATGTACCTCCAGAACCGGCTGCACGCCAACAGCCGGATCTACCACAACCTGAACAGCCTGGACGTCACCGGCCGGGTCGACCCGGACGCCTTCACCGCGGCGGTCGAGGCGGCCGTCCAGCGGATCCCCGCGCTGCGGACCGGATTCGCCGTCGACGGGCTGTTGCGGCCGCTGCAGCTCGTCTACCGGACCGCGCCGGCCGACGTGACCTGCGTCGACCTGCTCGGGCTGACCGAGGCCGAGCAGGAGACCGCGATCGAGAAGGTGATCGCCGCCGAACTCGACGACGCGTTCGAACCCGGCCGGCCGCCGCAGATCCGGTTCCGGCTGCTGCGCCGCGCCGCCGACCGGTTCCAGTTGCTCGTCGTGGAGAGCCACCTGATCGTCGACGGCTGGAGCTTCACGTCGCTGCTGGCCGAGATCTTCGAGGACCACTGGTCGGTGGTGGACACCGGTGCACCGCTCGACCGGCCGCCGCTGCGCAGCTCGTTCGCCGAGTTCGTCAAGCTGGAACAGGCCGCCATCACGTCGGCCGAGTCGCGGGCCTTCTGGGCCCGGCAGGTCGCCGACGCGCCGCCGACCCGGATCGCCGACCTGGCCGAGCGCGACGGGGAACTCACCATCG
Source organism: Actinoplanes sichuanensis (assembly GCF_033097365.1). NCBI lineage: Bacteria > Bacillati > Actinomycetota > Actinomycetes > Micromonosporales > Micromonosporaceae > Actinoplanes > Actinoplanes sichuanensis. Next base: position 6,890,734 of record NZ_AP028461.1, on the reverse strand, counting down.
CCCGCCGGTCGGTGGACATTCCGGCCGAGGTCGAACAGGGCCTGCGTGACCTGGCCGGGCGGCTGGGCGTACCGCTGAAATCGGTTCTGATGGCCGCGCATCTGCGCGTCCTGGCCGGGCTGCTCGGCTCCCGCGAGGTGGTCAGCGGCATGGTGACGCACGGCCGGCCGGAAGGACCGGACGGTGACCGGATCAAGGGCCTGTTCCTCAACACCGTGCCGTTCCGTCTGGCGCTGGGCGACGGCTCGTGGAGCGACATCGTGCGCCACGCCCACCGGGCCGAGGTGGACCTGCTCCCACACCGCCGCTACCCGCTCGGCCGGATCCTGCGTGACCTGCACCGGTCCGAGCTGTTCGACGCGTCCTTCCACTTCGTCACGTTCCACGAGCTGAAGCGGGTCTTCCACGACGGCTCCCCGTGGGACATCCGCCCGGACACCCGGTCCTCGGAGAACACCCACTTCCGGCTGATGGCGGCGTTCTCCGTGCACCCGCCGGCCGATCGCCTGGCCCTCGTCCTGGTGCACGACCAGGTCACCCTCGGCCGGCACATCGACATGCTGGCCGACGCGTACGCCCGGGCGCTGGCCACCCTGGCCACCGACGCGGACCGCCCGCACGCGTCGTTCTCGCTGCTCGACCGGGCCGAGTCGTGGTCGGCCGGCGACCGGGTGGAGGTCACCGACGTGGTGTCGGCGGTCCGCGACTCGGTCCACCGGGCGCCGGACGGCATCGCGGTCGTCGCCGGTGCGGACCGGATCTCGTACGCCGAACTGTGGCGCCGCTCCGGCGTGGTGGCCGCCCGGCTGGCCGCCGAGGGGGTGCGGCGTGGCTCGTTCGTCGGTGTCTCGTTGGACCGGTCCGCGGATCTGGTGCCGGTGTTGCTGGGGATCATGCGGGCCGGTGCGGCGTACGTGCCGCTGCCGCCCTGGTATCCGGCCGACCGGTTGGCGTTCATGGTCGCCGACGCCGGTGTCGAGGTGGTGGTCGGCTCGTTCGACGGCGACGCCACCGTGCTGCCCGCCGACACGCTCCGGGACGCCGAGGCGCCGCCGTTCACCGAACTCACGGTCACTCCCGACGACGCCGCCTACATGATCTACACGTCCGGCTCGACCGGCCGCCCGAAGGGTGTGCTCGTCACCCACGGCAACGTCGGCTGGTTGCTCTCGGCGACCCGGCCGGTGGTCCGCCCGACTCCCGACGACGTGTTCTCGGTCTTCCACTCGTACGCCTTCGACGTCTCGGTCTACGAGATCTGGGCCGCTCTCGGAGCCGGCGCCACCGCGGTCGTCGTCGACAACGACACCGCCCGCTCGCCGCGGGCGTTCGGCCGGCTGCTCGCCGACGAGGGCGTCACCGTGCTGTCCCAGACCCCGTCGGCGTTCAAACAGCTGGTCGGCGAGATTCCGGGCGATGCGAAGGTACGGGTGGTGGTCTTCGGCGGCGAGCGCCTCGACTTCGCGGCGGTACGGTCGTGGCGCGCCGATCCGGTCGTGGCCGGTCTGTCGCTGATCAACCTGTACGGCATCACCGAGACGACGGTGCACGTCACCGCGCACGAGGTCGGCGCCGACGAGCCGGTGGAGTCGCCGGTCGGCTACGGCATGGCCGGCACCGACGTGTGGGTGCTCGACGCGTTCCTGCGGCCCACCCCGGTCGGTGTCGTCGGCGAGATCTACGTCGGCGGTCAGGGCGTGACCCTCGGCTACTGGGGGCGCCCCGACCTGACCGCCCAGCGGTTCGTCCCCGACCCGTTCGCGCCGGAGCCGGGCGCCCGCATGTACCGCAGCGGCGACCTGGCCCGGGTCCGTCCGGACGGCGGCCTGGAGTACGTGGGCCGGGCCGACTTCCAGGTCAAGGTCCGCGGCCACCGGATCGAGCTCGGCGAGATCGAGCACGCCATCGCCGCGTACCCCGGCGTCCGGTCCTGTGTGGTCGTCGCCCAGCGCCAGGCCGACAACTCGGTGCGCCTGATCGCCTACGTGGTGCCCGCCGACGGTGCCGAGCCGGCCGTCGGCCCGCTGCGCGACTTCCTGGCGGTCGGGCTGGCCGACTACATGATCCCGGCCGCGTTCGTGTTCCTCCCGGAGCTGCCGCTCACCGTCAACGGCAAGGTCGACCGGGCCGCGCTGCCCGCGCCGGACGACGAACGGCCCGAGCTGTCGACCCTGTTCGAGGCGCCTTCGAACGATCTGGAACGGTCCCTGGCCGAGGTGTGGGCGGACGTGCTGCGGGTGCAGCGGGTCGGTGTCCACGACAACTTCTTCGAACTCGGCGGCGACAGCATCCTCGCCGTCCAGATCGCGGCCGAGATCCAGATGCGGACCGGCCGGCCCGTCGAACTCGTCGACATCTACCAGGCCCCGTCCGTCCGTGAACTGGCCGAGCACCTGGCCGCCGTCGACGAGTACGCCGCCGCCGAAGTCCAAGCCTGACCCGACCCCAATCCTGGGAGTGACCGACCGTGTCCCCTTACGTCTTCCTCTTTCCCGGCCAGGGCGCGTACCTCGACGGCGCCCTCGGCACCCTGCGGCACGAACGGCCGGAGACCGCCGAGATCTTCACCGCGATCGACACCGCCCTCGCCGCCCACGGCGTGCCCACCGTCGGCGACCGGCTGCTGCGCCCGGACGCGCCGACCCTCGCCGAACTGCTCGACGGCGATCCGCACCTGCTGCAACTCGCCCTCTACGGCACCAACCTGGTGATCCACCGGATCCTCACCGACGCCGGGATCGGCGCCGGCGTCCTGGTCGGCCACAGCCTCGGCGAGATCTCGGCGCTGGTCGCGGCGGGCGCCTTCAGCGTCGGCGACGGCGCGGTCATCGTCGCCGAACGGACCGCGGCACTCCGGCCGCTCGACGGCCTCGGCGCGATGACCTCCCTTTCCACCCATGCGGTACGGGCGACCGCTCTCGTCACCGCGCTGGACCGGCCCGGCCTCGCCGTGGCCGTCGACAACGGCCCGGATCAGGTGGCGGTCTCGGGCCCGCTGGGTGACCTGACCCGCCTGGAGGGGCTCGCCCAGTCGGTCGGGATCGTCACGACTCGGCTGCGGTCGCCCTACCCGTTCCACAACCCGCTGCTCGCCGACGCCGCCGCCGACTTCCACCAGCGGATCCGGCACGTCCGTCAGCAGCCGCTGCGTGCCCGGGTGCACTCGCCGATCCTCGGCCGCGCCTACCACGATCTGGACGACCTGCCCGCCCTGCTGGCCCGGCATCTCACCTCGCCGGTCGGTTTCCGGGAGGCGATCCGGCTCCTGCACGGAACCGGCTTCCGGACCTTCGTCGAGGTCGGCGCCCGGCACGCGCTGACCGGCCTGACCCGGACCATCGTCCCGGGCGTCGTCACCGTCACCTGCCTGGACGGCCGCGACCCGATCGCGACGGCCTTGCGAGCCCTCCGCGGAGAAACCACCCCGCCCGCTTCCGCCGCGCCCGCGCCTGCTGTGCCCGCGCCTGCTGTGCCCGCGCCTGCACCTGCACCTGCTGTGCCCGCGCCTGCTCTTGTGCCCGCGTCGGCCGTCGCGTCCACCGCCGCCCCCATGTCGGTTCCGGGCGCGCTCAACCGGGAGCAGTTGATCACCGATCTGCGGGGGTTCTATGCCGAGGCGCTGGAGTATCCGGTGGACGTGTTGACCGCGGACGCCGAGCTGGAAGCGGATCTCGGTGTGGATTCGCTGAAGCAGACCGAGCTGCTGACCCGGCTGGGGGAGCGTTACGGCTTCGGCTCGTTGCCCGACGACTTCCGGATCACCGAGTTGAACACCCTCAGCCGGATCGCGAGCCTCGTCATCCGAATGTCCGGCACCAAGCCGGCGGCCCCGGCCGATCCCTCCGTCTCGCCCATTTCCGCGCTTTCGTCGGCCACACCCGTTTCGTCGGTTCTGGCAGCCGCCCCCGTTTCGCCGGTTCCAGAGTCCGCCCCCGTTTCGCCGGTTCCAGAGCCCGCCCCCGTTTCGCCGGTTTCAGCGGCCGCGCCCGTCCCGCCGCCGCTCGGTCGGGAGCAGGGGCTCGACCGGGAGCAGTTGATCACCGATCTGCGGGGGTTCTATGCGGCGGCGCTGGAGTATCCGGTGGACGTGCTGACCGCGGACGCCGAGCTGGAAGCGGATCTCGGTGTGGATTCGCTGAAGCAGACCGAGCTGCTGACCCGGTTGGGGGAGCGTTACGGCTTCGGCTCGTTGCCCGACGACTTCCGGATCACCGAGCTCAACACCCTCAGCCGGATCGCCGACCTGGTCCGCCGCATGCGGTCCGCGACGGTGTGAGAGGACCGGAAATGATCAGCTTCACGGGGAAGACCGTACTCATCACCGGCGGTGTCCGCGGCCTCGGCCTGGAGATCGCCCGCACGTTCGCCGACGCGGGCGCGAGCCTGGTGCTCAACTACTTCCACTCCCGGGACGCGGCCCGCGCGGTCGAGGCCGAGTTCGCCGCCCGGGGTGTCGACGTGCATCTGGTCCGTGGCTCGGTGGCCCGCGACGAGCAGGTCGGCCGGATGTTCGAGGAGATCCGGGACCGGGTCGGGCACCTGGACGTCCTGGTCAACAATGCCGCCTCGGGAGCCCTGCTGCCGCCGTCGGAACTGTCCGAACAGCACTGGAACCGGGCCTGGGACACCAACGTCCGTGGTTCCTGGCGGTGTGCCGAGGCGGCCCGGCCGCTGCTGGCCGCGCGGGGTGGCGGAACGATCGTCAACCTGTCGTCGTTCGGCGCCGGGCACGTCATCGGCAACTACGTCACGGTCGGCACCTCGAAGGCCGCGGTCGAATCGCTGACCCGCTACCTGGCCGCCGAGTACGCGACCGACAACATCCGGGTCAACACCGCGTCCGGTGGGCTGGTCCAGGGTTCGGTCGCCGAACTGTTCCCGGACGCCGCCGAGCTGCGCCGGGTGATGTCCGAGGCGACACCGTTCGGCCGCCTGGCCACCGAACGCGAACTGGCCAACATCGTGCTGTTCCTGGCCTCCGACCTGTCGTCCTGGGTGACCGGCCAGACCCTGCTGGCCGACGGCGGCCTGACCCTGGCCGGCGCGATCATGACCCCACCCGCGTTCCGCCCGGCGCCACCCACCCGTCCGACCCCGCCGACCCCGTCCGCGCCGGAGAAGGCGGCGGCGGAGAAGGCGGAGAGCGCGGCGCCGGAGAAGGCGGCGGAGAAGGCGGAGAGCGCGGCGCCGGAGACGGCGGCGGCGGAGAGTGCGGCGCCGGGGGAGCCCGCGGATGAGGCGGAGCCCGACGACGCCATCGTGGTCGTCGGTATGGGGCTGGTCTGTCCCGGCGCCGACAGTCCGGCCGAGTTCCTGCGGTTGCGGGCCGGCGCCGACGACGTGCTCAGCGAGCCCGGCGACCGGTGGGACCACTCGATCTTCCATTCGCCGGATCCGGGGGCGCAGGACCGTACCCGATCGCGCCGTGCCGGTTTCGTCACGAACGCCGAGGAGGCGAGCGGCGGCGCCGAATACACCACGGTGTGGCTGCGGAGGGCCATCGAGCAGGCGCTCACCGGGGTCACCCGGCCGGCCGGCGGGCACGTCGCCTACCTGGGCTACACCGCGGACGGCAGCCAGCACCTGGAGGAGGCCCTGGCCGCCGGGGGCGCGGCCGCCGGGCTCGTCGCCCGGCTGCGGGCGGTCGGTCACGACGACCGGGCGGCGAAGGTGGAACGGGTGGTCGCCGAGGCGCTGCGCCGCGCCGGGGACACCCCCGCCACCCGCCTTCCGCACGCGGTGATGCGGGCCGCCGTCGACGGGCTGCTCCCGGACGGGACACCGGTCACCGCGGTCGACACCGCGTGCTCGTCGTCGCTGTACGCGGTCGACCTCGGCATCAAGGCCCTGCGGACCGGCGCGGCGACCGTGGCGATCTGCGGCGGCGCCCACGCGATGGGCCCGCGGAACCCGGTGATGTTCGGAAAACTCGGCGGTCTGTCCGAATCGGATCGAATCCGGCCGTTCGACAGCCACGGCGACGGGGTGCTCTTCGCCGACGGGGCGGCGGTCGTGGTGCTCAAGACGCTGCGTCAGGCCCGCGCCGACGGCGACGAGATCCACGGGGTGATCCTCGGCGTGGGCACCTCGTCGGACGGACGGGGCAAGGCGATCCACGCCCCGAACGCCGACGGGCAGCGCCTCGCCGTGCGCCGCGCCTACCGGGCCGCCGGTGTCGAGCCGGAGCAGGTGGACTGGGTGGCCGCGCACGCCACCGGCACCCGGGCCGGCGACAGCACCGAGTTCTCCGCGCTGAAGGATCTCTTCGGTGGCCCGGACGGCTGCCTCGTCACCTCCAACAAGGCGCAGATCGGTCACACCGGCTGGGCGGCCGGTGTGGTGTCGCTGATCGAGGTGCTGCTCTCGCTGCGGGCCGAGACGATCGCCCCGCAGCAGGGATTCGTCGCCAGCGGACCGGCCGTCGCCGCCGAGGGCAGCTCGCTGACCATCCCGAAGATCGGCACACCGTGGCCGCGTACCGCCGACCGGCCACGGCTCGCCGGTGTCTCCGGTTTCGGGTTCGGCGGCACCAACGCCCACGTCGTCGTGGCCGACCGCCCCCTACCGGCCGGTCCCGCCGCCGACCCCGAGCCGCGGCCCGACGACCCGGTCGTGGTGGTCGGCTGGTCCACCCACCTGCCCGGCGAGGTCGCCGACGACGACGTCACCGCCTGGCTGACCGGCCGGGGCGCCGCACCCGCGCGGACGTTCGGCGACGACTACCCGGCGCCCCCGGTGCGCCGTTTCCGGCTCCCGCCGCCGATCATGCGCTCGTCGGACCGGGCCCAGCTGATGGCTCTGGAATGTGTCGACAAGCTGATCCGCTCGCCGCTCGGCGACACGTTCGACGACTACCGCGACACCACCGGCGTGTTCGTCGGCCAGCTCGGGCCCACCCGGCACGGTGCCCTGTCGGCGTCCCGCTGCTACCTGACCCTGGTCGAGCAGGCGGTCCGCGCCGATCCGGAACTCGCCGCCGACGAGGTGGTCACCGCCGCGCTCGACGTGTTCACCGGCGGGGTGCGGCGGCTGTTCCCGCCGATCGGCCCGGACACCCTGCCCGGCCTGATGACCAACATCGTCCCGGCCCGGGTGGCGAACTACTTCGACTTCCACGGCGTCAACATGGCCGTCGACACCGGGCTCGGCTCCAGCCTGGAAGCGATCCGGGTGGCGAGCAAGTACCTGCACGCGCCCGCCGGCGAGACACCGCTCGACCTGGCGGTGGTCTGCGGGGTCAACGGCAACTCGACCGACGAGCTGGCGTACGTCCTGGGCGGCACCGTCGACCGGCCGCTCGCCGAGGGCGCGTTCACCGTGGTCCTGACCCGCCGGTCGACCGCCGAGCAGAACGGCCTGACGATCCTCGGCACCCTCCGCGACGCCCCGGCCACGGGGGCCGGGGCGGTGCGGCTGGTCGCCGACGGCAGCGGCCCGGAACCCACCTATCTGGGCGGCGACGCCGCGCGTCTGCTGGTGCAAGCCCTGGTCAGCCCGGCGGCCGAGGTCGAGATCGGGTGCGTCGACCCGATCACCGGCACCGAGGACCGGCTGACCCTGCAGAAGACGCCGGTGCAGGAGGCGGCACCGGCCGCCGAGCGGTTCGTGGTGACCACCCGTTCACTGCCGCCGCTCGAACCGGTGGCCGCCGGACCGAACACTCTGGTGCTCACCGACGGTGACCTGACCGACGTGGCGGTGCCGGCGGACGTCACGTCGATCCTGGTGGTGTCGGACGTGCTGGCGGGCCGTGGTCGGCTCGACGGATCCGAGGCGGCTCTGGCCGTACACGACGGGGTCTTCAAGGTCTTGAGCGGTTGCCCTTCGGGGGTGACCTCGGTCGGTGTGGTCCTGCTCGGCGCGGTGGACACGACCGCGCATCCGGCGCTCGGGCTGTTCGACGGCCTGTTGAAGAGCCTGCAGACCGAGCGGCCGGGAATCCGGACGGTGACGGTGGCCCATGACGGCACCGACCCGGCGGCCGGGCTTGCCGCGCTCCGTGCGGAACTGGCCGCCGAGTCCGGCCCGCCGCTGGTGATCAGGCGCGGCCGGGCCCGGGAGGCACCGGTGGCCACCGCCCGCCCGGCCCGCCCCGACCTGCCGCCGATCACCGCCACGCTCGGCGAACGACCGGTCGTGCTGGCGACCGGCGGCGCCCGTGGCCTGACCGCGGAGATCGCCCTCGCGCTGGCCGAACGGGCCGGTGCACGGTTGTGGCTGCTGGGCACCGTGCCGCTCGACGGCCGCCCGGAGTGGGTGACCGGCGGCAGCGACGAGGAGTTCGCCCGGCACCGCGCGGACTATCTGCGGACGCTGCCCGACGGCGGCACGTTCGCGCAGGCCAAGCGGGAGACCGACCGGATGGCTCACGCCCGCGAGGTGCACCGCAACCTGGCCCGGATGGCCGCCCACGTCGGCGCCGACAACGTCACCTACGTGGTCTGCGACGTCACCGACGGCGAGTCCGTCGACGCCGCGGTGCGCCGGGTGCTGGCCCGCGACGGGCGGGTCGACCTGGTGATCCACGGTGCGGGGGTGAACCATTCGGCCGCGCTCGGCCGCAAGACCCTGGACCAGTTCCACCGGGTCCGCGACGTGAAGGTCCGCGGTTATCTGAACCTGAAGCGGGCCCTCGCGGCCACCCCGCCGAGGGTGTGGTGCAACTTCGGCTCGGTGGTGGGCTTCGCCGGCGGGCCCGGCGAGGCCGACTACGCCTCGGCCAACGCGTTCCTGGCGACCGCGGCCCGGGCCGTCGGCGACACCCGGGAGATCACCGTCGAGTGGCCGCTCTGGCGTGAGGTCGGCTTCGCCGCCAACAGCCTGACCAAGAGCTTCCTCAGCCGTACGGGCGGCGTCGACGGCATCGACACGGCGGCCGGAGTCGGCTACTTCCTGTCCGAGGTCGCCGATCCGGGGCAGAGCGGCTCGGTGGTCTACCTCCAGGCCGAGCACCGGGACGCCATCCTCGGCAGCCGCCCGGCGTTGCTCGGCTCGCCCGCTTCGGCCCTGCTCGTCGGCGGGTTCCGGCCGGACGGCGACGGCCGGTGGACCGGCACGCTGGAGCTGACCGCCGACGACCACGAGTTCCTGCGGCAGCACCTGGTCCGTGACCTGCCGACCGTGCCGGGCGCGTTCCTGCTGGAGGCGGCGGCCGAGGCGGCGTGCGCGGTCAGCCCGGGCCGTCCGGTGACCGCCGTGTCCGATGTGCGGTTCCTGGCGCCGGTACGCCGCCAGCCCGGCCGCCCGAACGTCTACCGGGTCGCCGTCGAGACCTCCGGTCCCGGCACCGCGTTCGCGGTCACGGTGACCGGTGACGTGCACGCCCCGGACGGCACGCTGCTCCGCCCGGACCGGCTCTACTGCCAGGCCGTCGTGCACCTGGGCACACCCGGCACGGCGCCCGCCGACGGCCCGGTCATCGGCGCGCCGGCCGGTCCGCCGATCCCCGACCCGTACCTGTGCGACAACGAGTACCTGCGCCTCGCGGGCCTCTTCGCCACGAACACCGACGGCCGGCTCCACGAGTACGGCTGCCGGGCCACCTTCCAGCTACCAGAGGGGCCGCGGCCGCCCCGGTTCGACGACTTCCGTCTACCGGCGATGTTGTTGGACGGCCTGTTCCGGGTGACGGTGTTACCACACGTCCGGGACGGGCGAGCGCCGCTCGTGGCGCCGACCGCGATCGACCGGATCGACTTCTACGACAGCCGCAACGACCTCCGGCTCGCCGCCGGACTGCCGGCGATCACCCTCACCTCGGACACCGCGGGCCGGCATGCCGTCGCGACGTCGCCCGACGGCCGGGTCCTGGTCCGGGTGCGCGGCCTGACCGGTGCGGTTCTCGGCGAGGTCGGCACGACGCCGGCTCTCGCCGCCAGGGCCTGACAACTAAGGGGAATGACATGACTGTGGACCTCCTATCAGCCGACCTCACGCCGGAGACCGTCGACGTCCTCCGGCGCCACGTCACCGGCGACTTCTACGACCTGGTGATCAGCCGTCGGCATAGCTCCGGCTCGTGGATCGTCGACGACCGGACCGGCCGCCGCTACCTCGACATGGTGGGCTTCTACGCGAGCTCGGCCATCGGGCACAACCATCCACGCCTGACCGAGGACGCCGGGTTCCTGGCCGAGCTCCAGTCGCTCGCCGGGTTCAAGCCGTCCAATCCGGACTTCCCGACCGACGTGCAGGCCCGGTTCACCCAGACGCTGCTGCGGGTGCTCGGTGACCCGGAGCTGCCGTACCTGCTCTACATCGACGGCGGCGCGCTCGCCGTCGAGAACGCGCTGAAGGTCGCCTTCGACTGGAAGACCAGGCACAACGGTCGTCGCGGAGTGGCCGTCGCCGGCTGGCGGGTGCTGCACCTGGAGCGGGCCTTCCACGGCCGCTCCGGCTACACCCTGTCGCTGACGAACACCGACCCGGCCAAGACGGCGCTGTATCCGGCGTTCGACTGGCCGCGCATCCCCAGCCCCGCGGTCAACGACACGGCCCTCTGGGCCGACCCGGAGCTGACCGTCGACGAGCGGGCCGCGATCACCGCGGCCGAGGCGGCGTTCCGGCGGCATCCGGACGAGATCGCCTGTTTCATCGCCGAGCCGATCCAGTGCGAGGGCGGCGACCGGCACCTGCGCCCGGCGTTCCTGCTGGCCATGCAGGAGCTCTGCCACCGGCACGACGCGCTGTTCGTGCTGGACGAGGTGCAGACCGGCTGCGGCGTCACCGGCGTCCCGTGGCTGCACCAGGAGCTCGGGCTCGCCCCCGACCTGGTCGCCTTCGGCAAGAAGACGCAGGTGTGCGGGGTGATGGGCGGCCGCCGGGTGCTCGACGAGCCGCTCAACGCGATGCGTACGCCGAGCCGGCTGAGCTCCACCTTCGGCGGCAACCTGATCGACATGCTGCGGGCCACCCGCATCCTGGAGGTGATCGAGGAGGACCGGCTGATGGACGCCGCCGCCACCAGCGGCGCCCACCTGCTGGGTCGGCTGCGGGAGGTGGCCGCCGACTTCAAGGGCACCGTCGACGACCCGCGCGGGCGGGGCCTGCTCTGCGCGGTCGACCTGGTGGACGGCGCGCTGCGGGACCGGGTCGTGGAGATCGCGCGGGAGAAGTACGACACGCTGTTCGTCGGGGCCGGGGAACGTACCCTCCGGTTCCGCCCGGCGCTGACGGTGACCGTGGCCGAGCTGGACGAGGCCGTCGACCGGATGACGACGGCGCTCAGCGACGCGCTCACCGAGCGCGGGACCACCCCGTGACCCTGGTCGACGACCGGGTCGCCGCCCTTCTGGCAGACCATCCGCGGGTACGGGACGCGCGTGTCGAGGCCGGGCCGGGCGGCGCCCGGACGGCCGTACTGACCAGCCGTCCGGTACCCGCGGCGGGCCCCGACCGGGTGTCCGGCCTGCAATCGATGTACGAGTCGCTGTACAGCCGCACCGACGCGCCCGAGGACCCGGCGTTCGACGTGCTCGGCTGGACGAGCAGCTACGACGGCGAGCCGATGGCGGCGGACGCGATGCGGGAGTGGGTGGACCAGACGGTCGCGCGGATCCTGGCTCGACGGCCGGCCCGGGTGCTGGAGCTGGGCTGCGGCACGGGCCTGCTGATGGCCCGGATCGCGCCGCACTGCGACAGGTACTGGGCGACCGACTTCTCGGTGTCGGCGTTGCGGCGGGCCCGCCGGGCGGTCACCGACGTCGCGGTGGCCCGCCGGATCCGGCTGCTGCACCGCCGCGCCGAGGACTTCTCCGGGCTGCCGTCCGATGTCGACGGTGTGGTGCTCAACTCGGTCGTCCAGTACTTCCCCGACCTGGACTATCTGCGGGAGGTGCTGGCCGGTGCGGTCGCCGCCACCCGGCCCGGCGGGACGGTGTTCGTCGGCGACGTGCGTTCCCTGCCACTGCTCGGGGTGTTCCACGCGTCGGTCGTTGCCGCAACCGGCCGTGACCTCGAGCCGGCGGCGCGCGCGGCGGCCGTACGCAGGCGGGTGGCGATCGACCAGGAGCTGGTCGTCGCCCCCGCCTGGTTCACCGCCCTGCCCGGGACGTTGCCGGGGGTCGCGGCGGTCGAGATCCGGCCCAAGGTCGCGACCTGCCGCAACGAGCTGACCATGTTCCGGTACGACGTGGTCGTGCACGTGGGGGAGCGGCCGGATCCGGTCGTCGTGCCCTGGACCGACGGGCGGGCGCTGACCGATCCGGCCGCTCTGCGCGCCACGCTGGAACACGACAGCCCCGCGGTTCTGGCGGTGTCGGCGATCCCGAACGCGCTGGTGGCGCCGGCTCTGGCCGACTGGGAGGCGATCCGCCGGGGCACTCCGACCGTGCCCTGGCACGAGGGTTCGGCCCCGGCCGACGCGACCGCGCACCGGCTCACCGGTCTGGCCGCCGGCCTGCCCTACCGGCTGCGGCTGGGCCTGACGGCGGGCCGTGCGGACGGGGCGCTGGACGCGGTGTGGGTTCGTGCCGGCGGCCCGGCACCGGAGGCGATCGTCATGCCGGCGGCGGTCGATCCGGGCCCGCCGGCCAACCGCGGCGGCGCCGGTCTGCCGTCCCACGACGAGCTGGCCGCGTTCCTGCGCCCGTGGTTACCGGCGGATCTGCTGCCCCGGAGCTTCGTCTGGACCGCCTGAGCACCACCCGCAGCGGCCCCGGTCAGTCACCACGACCGGGGCCGCCCGGCGCGAGCGACTCCAGGTAGCGCAGCACGGCGAGGACCCGGCGGTTGTGGTCCTGCTCGTCCTGGGACAGGTCCAGTTTCAGGAAGATGCTGCGGATGTGTTTCTCCACCGAACGCGGGGCCACGAACAGCCGTTCCGCGATGGCGTTGTTGCTCAGGCCCTCGGCCATCCAGCCGAGAACCTCGTACTCCCGGGCCGACAGCCGGTCGACGACCGGATTACTGCGGATCTTGGTACGGGCGACCAGCTGCCCGACCACCTCGGGGTCCAGCGCGCTGCCCCCGGCGAGCACCCGGTGCACCGCGGCGACGAAGTCGTCGATGTCCGGCACCCGGTCCTTGAGCAGATAACCGATGCTGTTCGTGCCCCGGCTGAGCAGCTCGGTGGCGTACCTCTCGTCGACGTACTGGGAGAGGACCAGAACCCCGATCTTCGGGTACGACGCGCGGATCTCGAGCGCTGCGTGGATGCCCTCGTCGGTGAAGCTGGGCGGCATCCGTACGTCGACGATCGCCAGGTCCGGTTGGTGCTCGCCGACCGCGGCGAGCAGCCCCGGCACGTCGCCGACCTCGGCCACCACGTCGATCCCCTCGTCCTCCAGCAGACGGGCGACACCGCTGCGCAGGAGCACGGAGTCATCGGCGATGGCGACCCGAGGACGCCGTTCTACGCTTCCCACGGAATGGTTGCCTTCATTTCGGTCGGGCCGCCCAGCGGACTCTGGAGTGCGAACGTGCCGTCCACCGCGTGGACACGATCGGCCAGACCGGCGAGTCCACCGCCGGGCGAGAGCTGCGCCCCGCCCATCCCGTCATCGACGATCCGCACCTCGAGGTCGTCCGCCGCCCGGGAGAGCGTGATGGTGACGGAAGCCGCGCCGGCGTGTTTTGCCGCATTCGCCAGCGCTTCCGAGACCACATAGTAGCCCAGTGCCTCGATCCGAGGGGACGGGCGCTCATCGAGTTCGATGTCCAGCTCCACCGGTGCGGGATGCCGTCCGGCGGCCGAGACGACCGCGGCGACCAGGCCGCGCTCGGTCAGGATCGGCGGGTGCGCGCCGCGGGCGATCTCCCGGAGCTCCTGGACCGCGGCCTGCGCCTCGGACTGGGCGGTGTCCAGCAGCCGGCGCGTCTTCTCCATGTCGGTGTCACCGATCCGCTTGGCCCGGCTGACCGCCAGCGCCACCGCGAGGAGCCGCTGCTGGGCGCCGTCGTGCAGGTTGCGCTCGATCCGGGCGCGCTCGGCGGCGGCCGCGTCGATCATCGCGGTCCGGGTGGACTCCAGCGTCTCGATGCGCCGCTGGAGCCGCAGCCGGCCGCCCTCGCCCTGGAACCAGCGCCCGACCAGCGCCTCGGACCGGACCGACCAGCGGGCCAGATGCAGCGCCCCGGTGGCGATCGCCAGCCCGGCCGGGATGCCGAACGCGGAGGCACCGAAGCTGATCGGGAAGCCGTTGATGTTCGCGTAGTCGATCGGGATCATGGTGGCGATCCACGGCAGGTTGACCAGCAGGAACGCGATCAGTAGCAGGCCGGCGACCAGGCCACCGGCGCCGAGCGACCAGAACGCCAGCGCCGCGCTGTGCCCGAGGGTGCGCCACGCCCGCCCGTCGACCAGCCCCCGCCAGCCGGGGTTGTGCCGGGGCGGCGGTATCTCCTCGCCGGCGATCCGCAGCGCGCCACGCTCGAGATGGATCGCCCAGCGGGCCGCGAATGTGGCCGCCGGAATCAGCGCGAGGCCGATCAGGAATACGGCGACGCCCACCACGCCGGCGATCATCAGAATGAGCGGCGTGAAGTAGAGAGGCGCCAGAAACAGCGCCGCCGTGGCGTAAAGGCCGGCCCGCCATCCGTCCTTGTTCAGCAGAATCGGCTTTCTTTCCCCGAACCAGGTACTCATTCGTCTACTCCAGCTCCGTGTGGATGACGGTGACGCTACCCGCGCGCCGGGCGCCGCCGCGTGGCCGTGAACCCACCGATCGGAGGTAGTGCTAGCCACACCCAAGAGACGGGTTAGCGCCCCAGCGGCGGCGTCCGCGCCCTCGATAGCTTCGAACGGCCGTAAGGGAGAACCTCGGTCGAATGGAGGACCAGTGAGTGTCAGGGCGACTGATCAGCCACAGGTAACACCGCCGCCGCAGCGCGCGGCGGGCGACGGGCCACGGTCACCTCGCGGCCTGGCCGAACGACTCGCGATGTGGAGCGCGAAGCGACGGGTTCTCGTCCTCGTCCTCTGGCTCCTGCTCACCATGCTCACCTATGCGTCGTCATTCCTGGTGCCCTCGCACGAGCTCGAGGACGCCGATTACCTCAATGGTGAGTCGGCCGTCGCCGAACGCGCGGTGGACAATGCGGAGTTCGACGAGGGTGCATGGGAAACGGTGCTGATCCAGGCCCGTGAGGGCAATCTGGATCGGGCCACCGGAACCGCGGTCAGCGAGGAACTGAAGAAGCGGTACACCGATCTCGGAAACATCCTCCAGATCGAGGGCCCGTATTTCTCCGACGACAACCGCACCGTGCGGCTGTCCGTGGAGATGGACCGTGGCCAGGGGACCGAGCGCAAGAACCCGGTGGAGATCGTGCAGCCGATGCTCGACACCACCGAGAGCGTCCAGGCGGCGCACTCCGACCTGCGCATCGAGCAGGTAGGCGCCGGGTCGATCCGGAAGGAGTTCGCCTACCAGGACGCCAAGGACATGCAGCGGGCCGAGCTGATCAGCATCCCGATCACGCTGGCGATCCTGCTGGTGGCATTCGGCGCGCTGGCCGCGGCCGGTCTGCCGCTGCTGCTCGGCCTCACCGCGGTCGGCGCGGCGCTCGGCATCAACGGGCTGCTGTCGGCGCTCGTGCCGATCAACACGTTCCAGTCCAGTCTGGTGCTGCTCCTCGGCCTCGCGGTCGGTGTCGATTATTCGCTGTTCTACGTGCGGAGGCAGCGTGAGGAGCGGGCCGCGGGGCTGAACACCCACGACGCGCTGCTGCGCACGGCCGCGACCTCCGGCCGTACCGTCATCGTCTCGGGTGTCGCGGTGGCGGTCGCCGCCGGCGGCATGTTCTTCACCAACAGCACGCTCTTCGCCGGTCTGGCGCTCGGCACGATGATCGTGGTGCTGCTCGCCGTCCTCGGCTCGCTCACGTTCATCCCGGCGATGCTCTCGTTGCTCGGCGACAAGATCAATTCGCCGCGCATCCCGCTGCTGTGGCGGCGGGCGCAGGCATCGGGGGAGAGCCGGATCTGGAACGCGATCCTGCGCCCGGTTCTCAAGGCGCCGGTACTGACCGTGATCCTCGGCTTCCTGATCATCGGTGCGATGACCGCCCCGATGTTCGGCATGAAGCTGCAGATGCCGACCGACGACCAGCTGCCCCAGAGCTACGGGGTGGTGCAGACCCGGGCCCGGCTGATCGAGGCGTTCCCCAGCGAGGGCTCCAGCCACACCGTCGTGGTGGAGCACGAGCCGGCGACCGAGGAGCAGGTCCGTGCGGCGCTGGCCGACCTGTCCGCCAAGGCCACCGCGAGCGGTCGGTTCTCGGCGGTGCAGGAGCCGCGCATCTCGACCTCGGTGGACGGACGGATCACCCGGATGTTCGTGCCGTTCCCGCAGACCGCCGACAGCCCGGAGGCGGAACAGACGTTGCAGGTGCTGCGAACCGACCTGGCGCCGGCGGCGCTCGGCGGGCTGCAGAACGCGACCTGGGCGGTCGGTGGCGGCACGGCGTTCAGCTCGGACGTCTCCCACCTGCTGCAGGAACGTCTGCCCATCGTGGTCGGCTTCGTGCTGCTGCTGAGCCTGATCGTGATGCTGCTGGCCTTCCGGTCGATCATCATCGCGATGCTCACCACGGTGCTCAACGTGCTGTCGGTCGCGGCGTCGTTCGGGGTGATCACGCTGGTCTTCCAGAACGAGTGGGCGGAGGGTCTGCTCGGGTTCCAATCCAGCGGGTTCATCGTCGCCTGGATCCCGATCATCCTGTTCGTGGTACTGATCGGACTGTCGATGGACTACAACGTGTTCATCCTCAGTCGGATCCGTGAGCCGCTGCAGCGCGGTGGTGACCTGCGGGACTCGATCCGGCACGGCATCGCCTCCTCGGCGGGCGTGGTGACCAGCGCCGCGATGGTGATGGTGGCGGTGTTCTCGGTCTTCGCGACGCTCTCCACCCTGGAGATGAAGCAGCTGGGTGTGGGTCTCGCGATCGCGATCCTGGTCGACATCACGCTGGTCCGGGCGCTGCTGCTGCCGGGGATCCTGGTCCTGCTCGGCCGGTCGCCCTGGAAGGAGCACCGGATGCTCCGCCGGCTCCCGTCGATCGCCCACGACTGACGACGTCCGGCGGGTGACCCCGCAGTGGTCACCCGCCGGACGGTCAACGCTCTGGTGCCCCCGTGTTGCGGTGATGCACGTGGGGGAGGTACTCGGGACGGATCATCCTGCTGTTCGTCCGCTGAGGCGCCGGATCGTGGGCCAGTCCGAGGCGAGCCGCGACTATGCCGGCCTGGAATCGCGAGGCGACGCCCAGGTGGTCGAGCAGCTCGGAGACTCTGCGACTGTACGTCCGTCCGGACACCCCGAGCTTGCGGCAGGCGGCCAGATCGGTGGCGCCGCTCGCCAGTTGGTCGAGGACCTCGGCCAAGTGTTCGGGGAGCGCCTGGCGGGACGTCTCACGACTCCCCGTCAAGCGATGGCTGTGTAATCCCGCGGTATGTGTCACGTATACCCCCGCATTTCATAACACTTCGCTAAATCACCACCGTCACCAGACTGAACCATTGACATCGCGCGGCAATCGTAACAGCGATCTATGGATCGGTAGATGACCGACAGAGCATGACAAGTGATATGTATCACTTTATTTCCCCCCGAGTTGCGATCATCGAGGCCTAGAAAAATTGGCTCCCACCAGGGGTTATGTTCAGCGGCCGCGATCAGCGAGGATGTCGTCGGAAGTCGCGACGTGGCCGGAACCGGGCCGCCGTCGTAATCCCATCGAGACTGTCGGCATTCGGATCGGACCGGCACGGCCATCGGCCGGGATGACGTTCCTCCGAGGGCAGGGCGGCCCGACTCCCCCGTGTCGGGAGCTGCCGGCTCTCAGATGCCGGCCCATCGCCTCCGCGGTGGGCCGGCATCCCCCCAGGTCACCGCAGGACGGCGGTCACCGCGATGGTGGTGTACGGCATGGTGAAGCGCTCACCGGTCACCTCACCCAGCCCGTCGAGCAGGGCGTTCAGCTCGGCCTCGGGCAGCAGGTTGTGCCCGCCCGCGGTCGGGATCAGATCGAGCCACTCGTCCCGCGTGTACTCGTGTTCCCACGCGTACTGCCACACCTCCGGCGCACCGAACTCCGGGCCGATGCCGGCGCCGGCCTTCTCGGCGACCGTCGCGTAGGGATCGGTCACCGCCCACGGACTGAACGGCAGACTCGGCGCGGCCTGGCGGTAGACCTCGCCGAACGCCGTGGCCAGCTCCGGCGGCGGCTGGTAGGCGTTCCAGAACAGGGCCAGTCGCCCGCCCGGTCGCAGGGCGCGGGCCGCCTTCGCCGAACCGGCCGCCGGATCGACCCAGTGCCAGGTCTGCCCGGCCGCGACCGTGTCGAACGTGCGCCCGGCCGGGTCCCAGTCCTCGAACCGGGACTCCTCGACGGTGAAGCCGTGCCGGCGGGCGGCCGCGGCCATCCGCGGGTCGGGTTCGACGCCGAGCACGTGACAGCCGGCGTCGCGCAGCTGGCGGGCCACGATGCCGGTGCCGATGCCGACGTCGAGCACCTCGCGGCCGCCCTCGGCGAGGCGGCTGATCAGCTCGGCCGGGTAGCGCGGCCGGGCGCGGTCGTAACGCTCGGCGTCGAGGCCGAAGGACTCGGCGATCCGCCGGGGGTCAGGTGTAGTGGGCATGTGCCCACTTTAAGTGGGCGCTTGCCCACTCGGCTAGATTCGCTGTGTGCCGACCGGTGTGGCCCTGCGCGACGTGCGGGAACAACTCTTCGACGCCGCCGACCGGATCCTGCTGAAATCCGGTCCCGAGGCGCTCACCAGCCGTGCCGTCACCATCGGCGCCGGCTGCGCCAAAGGCGTCCTGCACCGGCACTTCACCGACTTCGACGACTTCCTCGCGGCGTACGTGCTGGACCGCTCCACCCGGATGGACCCGCGAGTCGCCGCCCTGCGCGCCGGCGCGGGATCCGTCACCGACGCCGTGGCCGAGGCGCTGACCTCCCTGTTCGGGTCGGTCGCGGTCGCCATCGTCGCGCTCGTGACGTTCCGCGACGGATTGCGCGCCCGCCTCCGGGAGACCTGGCCGGCCGGGGTTCCGGTGCTCACCGAGGCCGCCGAGTCGTTCGCCGCCTACCTCGAGGACGAGCGGGCCCTCGGCCGGATCGCCGCCACCGCCGACACCGACACCCTCGGCGCCATCCTGATCGGCACCGGGCACCTGCTCTTCGCCGACCGCACCGGCCCGCCACCCGCGCCGGCCGACGTGCGCCGCACGGTCGCGGCGATCATCCCCGTCGTCGCCGCCACCTGATCACCACACCCACGTAGGAGACCGCGACCACCACGGCGATCAGCAGCCGCACCTCGTCCAGGTAGCGTTCCGGATACATCACCCCGGTCAGGTACGTGTCGATGAACCCGCGCTCCAGCCCGGACTGGCCGGCCCGCTCCCGGGCCCAGTCCTCCACATAGGTCAGCGGGCAGTTCAGCGCGAACACGACGATGCACAGGCCCCACGCGGCGGCCGCCAGATGCAGCCAGATCACCTTCGGCAGGCGCCAGGCCAGGAAACCGCCGGTCACCACGAACGCGATGAACAGGAAGTGCACGACCATCGTGGCCTCGGCCAGAACCCGGTAAATCATGTTCCACAGTCTGCTCGATTAATTCGTTGGACGGGTGCCGCGGGGCCGCCTATGTTTGTCATCAACACCGACCCAGCCGGGACGCGAAACACAGAGAGGGGGAGACGATGTCCGCCACGATGAAGGCCATGCCGAGTCTCCCCGCCCGACGTCTCAGCCGACTTCTGGGCCGGTGGCGCAGCTAGCGAGCAGCTAGTCTCCCTGCGCCGCCCTTCCTCACCGGAACCGGGCGGCGTTTTCTTTCTACCATTCTTTGACAATTCCACAGCGGACGACAAATGTCCCCGTAGCTCAGCGGAAAGAGCGTCGGATTACGGATCCGAGGGCCGGGAGTTCGAATCTCTCCGGGGACACTTTTCACGCCCTCGTGGCCCAACGGCAGAGGCACCAGACCGAGGATCTGGACGGTGCGCGTTCGAATCGCGCCGAGGGCACGCAGGAGATCAGGCCCGGGTAGCCCAACTGGCAGAGGCGCCGCATTCAGGGTGCGGAGGATGGGGGTTCGAATCCCTCTCCGGGTACGCAAGGGCTCGTAGCTCATCAGGTAGAGCATCCGTCTTGCAAGCGGAAGGTGGCCGGTTCGAGTCCGGCCGGGTCCACGTGACACGGTGGAGAGCTGGCCGAGTGGCCGAAGGCGCCGGATTGCTAATCCGGAGCAGGGGTGATCAACCTTTGCCGGGAGTTCGAATCTCCCGCTCTCCGCTCCGTCGCCGTAGCTCAGGGGCCGAGAGCGCCGCCCTCATAAGGCGGAGGTCGGTGGTTCGAAACCACCCGGCGACACTTCACGGGTCGTGGCGCAGCTTGGTCAGCGCGCTCGCCTTGGGAGCGAGAGGACGCGGGTTCGAATCCCGCCGACCCGACTGCACGACGTACGACCAGTGCCGCTAGCTCAATGGGTAGAGCAGCCGCCTCTTAAGCGGCGGGTTCGGGGTTCGAGTCCCCGGCGGCGCACTTGCAGGGTGGAGGAGTTCGGTCGTCCTCGCCGGTCTCATAAGCCGGAAATCGCGGGTTCGAATCCCGCCCCTGCCTCCAACACCGGTTTCGCCGGCTCGGTACGGGAACTCCGCCCCGCCGAGGCGGAGATACCGCCCCGGCTCAGGGGAGATGTAGGTCGTCCGCTGTGGAACGGGTCGCCGACGGCCGTCGAGAATCATCGGGGGTTCTTGGCGCGAAGGCCTGCGCACCGAGGCCTCACCTGGGCGAATGCGCAGATGAATGGCTTGCGTGAACCGCTTCGGAGGAGAAACCTGCGGGGTAGGGATGCGCGTGAGGGAGGCCTGCCATGGGCAGAGTCGTCGCTGCCATGTCCATGTCGCTGGACGGGTTCGTCGCGGATGAGTACGACGGTGTGGCCGAACTTTTCGGGTGGTACCAGAACGGTGAGGTCGAGATTCCGAGCGCCGATCCGCGCTGGGTCTTCCACGTCACGCGGGCGAGCGAGAGATATCTGCGGCCGGCCCTGACGAGTGCGGGCGCGCTGATCTGCGGGCGGCGGCTCTTCGAGAACACCGACGGGTGGGGCGGGCGGCATCCGGCCGGATGCCCGGTCTTCGTGGTGAGTCATTCGGTGCCCGGCGGGTGGCCGCGCGAGGACTCCGAGACGTCGTTCTTCACCGATCCGATCGCCGCGCTGGAAGCCGCGCAGAAAACCGCCGGCGAGCGCGTGGTGTCGGTCTCCACGCCGACCCTGACCCAGCAGTATCTGGACGCCGGGCTGCTCGACGAGATCACCGTTTCGCTGGTGCCGGTGCTGCTCGGCGCCGGCACCAGCTTCTTCGGCGATCAGGTGGTGGCGCCGGTCCGGCTCAGCGATCCGCGGGTGATCGAGGGCCGGGGCGTCACCCACCTCACATACACGGTTCTGCGTTAGGGAGCTTCTTCAGGAAACGGCCCAGGTGCGGGTCGAACCGGGCCGGGTCGGACTTGACGATCTCGTCGCGGCTCCACCAGCGGACGCTGTGGAACTCGCCGGTGTCCGGCTTCAGTGGCTGGTCACGGGGGATCTCGACGGTGTACCAGAGACTCACGTCGACGTGCCCGGAGTCCATGCCGACGGTCTCGGTCACGGTCAGGAAGAGCGGGGCGGCGGAGACCGGGGCGCTGACGCCGAGCTCCTCCTCGATCTCGCGGGCCGCCGTCTCGTACGGATCCTCGTCCACCTCCACGTGCCCGCCGGGCGGCAGCCACAGACCGGCGTTGACGTGCTCGACGAGAAGCAGGCTGCCGTCGGCCGGATCCACCGGGACCACGTAGGACACCAGGTGCCGGCCCGGTTCGGCCGGCTTGGCCCGGCGGAACACGTCGTCGGTGCTCCGTAGCCAGCCGAGGGCGTGCCCGCGGTGTTCGCCCTCGAGATTGTCGACCGGTTCCAGCCTGGTCACCACGTCGTGCACTGCCGCCACCGTTGAACGCATCCAGGAATGATGTCACCCCCATGTGCCGACTATGTGACATTCCGTTTCGGCCGGCCGTTCCGGATCAGCCGAGCAGGTTGTCGCCGCCCTCGGACGGTCTCGGGTCCGGCAGGCGGGCCATCCGGAACGCGTTCAGCAGGCCGAGCAGCCCGGCGAGCAGCGGCAGCAGCAGCGCCGCCTGCAGCGCGATCGGGCGGGCCTCGGTGTTGATCCGGAGGATCTCGTCAGCGATCTCGGTGGACTGGCCCGCCAGCAGCGCGGTCAGGTGCTCGTCGGACATCACCTCGGCGTTCTGCTCCAGGGCGGCGGCGACCTGCTGCTGCTGACCCGGGTCGAGGACGGTGCTCTGCTCGGCCCGGTCGGTGAACGAGGCGGCGAGGGTGGCCAGCATGATCGCGCCCGCCGCGGCCAGGCCGAAGGACAACCCGAACGATCCGCCGGCCGAGTTGACCGCGGCCGCCTCACTGACCCGCTCCTCCTCGATCGGGGAGAGCGTGTAGTTGTTGAGTTGCGACACCAGCATGCCCAGACCGGATCCGGCGACGGCCAGCGGCAGCAGCAGCTGCCAGCCGAAACCGGACTGCGGGACCAGTGGTACGAGCGCCAGCGTGCCCAGGGTGAGCAGAGCGAATCCGAGGCGGATGATGTTCGCCGGGCGCCACCGTCCGGCGCTGCGACCGGCGAGCAGGGCGACCGCGAACATGCTCAGTGACAGCGGGGCCAGCGAGAGCCCGGCCTGCAGAGCGTTGTAGCCGAGCACCATCTGCAGGTAGATCGGCAGGGCGATCATCAGGCCGCCGAGCGCGGTCTGCTGCAGCATCTGGGCCGAGATGCCGGCCCGGAACAGGTGGGATCGGAACAGGCCGGGATCCAGCAGCGCCGGGCGGCCGGCCCTCTTCCGCCGGACCAGCCACCAGGCGAGCCCGGCCAGGCCGAGGACACCGAGCAGGAGCAGGGCCGCCACAGCGCTGCCGCCCTCCTCCCAGACCAGGATGCCGAGGACGATGCCGCCCATGCCGGTGACCGAGAGGACCGCGCCGATCACGTCGATGTGCCGTGGACCGGTGTATTCGACGTTCTTGACCAGGCTGATGCCGGACAGCACCCCAGCGATGATCACGACCTCCAGCGCGAACCCGACCCGCCAGGACAGGAACGTGGTGATGAAACCGCCGAGCAGCGGGCCCACGGCGGCGGCGATCGCGGCGGCGGCACCGACCATGGCGTACACCCGACGCTGTTCGGCGCCCTCGAAGTTGCCGTGGATCAGCGACTGCATCGACGGCAGCAGCAGGGACGCACCGATCCCGCCGATCAGCGCCCAGCAGATCACGATCGGCAGCAGCGTGTCCGCGACGGTCATGGCCAGCGCGCCGACCGCGTAACCGAGCAGGCCCAGCACGTACGCCCGCTTACGCCCGATGAGGTCGCCGACCTTGCCGCCGATCAGGATGAACGCGGCCGAGACCAGCGCTTCCAGAGCGATCGCGGACTGGACGCCGCTGGCCGTGGTGTTCAGATCCCGGACCACCGCGGAGATCGAGACGTTCATCAACGAGGTGTCGACGACCAGCACGAACATGGCCATCGACAACAGGACGGCCAGTCTCGTCCGGCTACCGGTCGGTTTCGCGTCCTGTGCCATGACGAGCAGCGTGCCGACGGGAGTGGCCCGCCGGCATCCTCCGGTGAGGATGAGATGGAGAACAATGCCTGCCATGACCATTCGCATCAACGCACTCACGAACCCGTCCAGTGACAATCCGGTGTGGATCGCCGAAGGCACCGACGGGCGGCCGCTGGGCACCGCGTACGTCTTCGCTCCGCCCGGTGACGGGGCGGCCGACCTGCGGATCACCGTGCACCCGGCGGAGCGCCGGTCCGGGGTCGGTACCCGGCTGCTCCAGGCGGCGGCCTCCGCCACCGGCGGGCGCGCGCTGCTCGGACCGGCCGTCGAGGAGGGCTCCGCGGGGGAGTCCTTCTGCGTGGCGGCCGGGATGCGGCGGGTGCTGACGTTGACGTTCACCCGTCTGGAGCTCTCGTCGTTCGCCGTGACGGCCCGGGCCGTCGACGGTTACCGGCTCGTGCACTGGGAGGGCACGGTGGCCGACGAACTGGCCGAGACGTTCGCCCGGTCCCGGCGGGCGATGGACGACATGCCGATGGACGAGGCGGCCTGGGCCCCGGACGTGTGGGATGTCGAGCGGCTGCACCGGGTCGCCGCCGCGGTGGCCGAGCGCGGCGAGATCCTGCTGACCACCGCGGTGATCGCGCCGGACGGGGAGATCGCCGGATTCACCGAGCTGGTGGTGGCCGGCGACGGGACCGGGGACGGGCAGCACTACGGGACGGGCGTGCTGCCCGAGCACCGTGGGCGCGGCCTGGCCCGGTGGCTCAAGGTCGCGCAGATCGAGGCGGCCCGGGAGCGGTTCCCGAAGCTGGCCGGGCTGCTCGCCGACACCGCCGACAGCAACATCGCGATGCGCCGGGTCAACGACTCGCTCGGCTACCGGCCCACCCACCGCAGCCTGCTCTACCAGGTCGACGCGAAGGAGTGAGCATGCGGCACCACCTCACCGCGGGTTCCTACAGCCCGCTGCACCTGGCGGGCATGGCCGCCGAGCACGGCGTGGAGTTCCGCGAGATCGAGCTCGACCACGGCCTCCACCCGTCCCAGTCGACGATCATCGTGACCGGCGGCCGATCCCGCATCGCTGACTGGGAGAAGCGGATCCACCCGGTCCGGCGTCGGACGTTGGCCGCGGCGGAGACCGGCGACCGGAACTTCGAGCACCACATCGAGATGCGGTCCGCACCCGCGAGGGTGGCCGATCTCGTGCGACTCGAGGAGATCGTCGAGGAGCACGGCGCCGGACTGTGCCGCGACCCGCGACGGCTGGTCGTGCAGCGCTGCCCGGGCTCGTCGGGCGAGGCCGCGACGGCCCTGGAGCGACTGCTGGCCGACCTGCGGGCGGCCGGGCACGAGTGGGCGTCGGTCGAGCGGTGGCACATCGTCGCCGACGACAACCCCGGCTGGGACGCGGGCTGGCTGCCGCCGGACGAGGTCCGCCGCGATCCCTTCCACCGGAACAAACTGATCCGGCGCGGGATGGGGTATCACCCGCCGGTGTTCAAACCGGTGCCGCCGGGCCCCGGCGTCGAGCAGCGGTTCGTTTTCGACCCGGCGCTCAAACAGTTCGACGACGCGTACCGGCCGGGTGAGCCGGAGTTCGCCGACCCGAGGATCAGCGAACACTGGCGGGCCGCCCAGCAGGCGGCCATGAACCATCTGCTCACCGGAGTCGACCGGGATCATCTGGTGCTTCGCGGCAGCGCGCTCATGCCCGCCTGGGCCGGGGACGCCGCCCGCCGGCCCGGTGACCTCGACTTCGTCGTCACCCCCAGGAGCATCACCAGCGGCAGCCGGCAGGCCCGGGAGTTGCTCGACGGCATCCGGGCGGCGGCGTCCGGCGGCGGGCTGCGGCCCGACGAGACCGCCGAGTCGGCGATCTGGACGTACGAACGAGCCGACGGCCGCCGTCTGGTGATCCCGTTCTCCGCACCCGGGGTACCGGACGGCAGCATCCAGATCGACGTCGTCTTCGGCGAGCACCTGCCCATCGATCCGAAGCCGATCATGCTGCCTGGCGTCGGCACCCCGGTCCTGGCGGCGACCGCCGAGCTGTCCCTGGCGTGGAAGCTGCTGTGGCTGGCCACCGACAGGTATCCGCAGGGCAAGGACCTCTACGACGCGGTGCTGCTCGCCGAGTACACCACCGTCGACGTCGAACTGGTCCGAGAGCTGCTGCTGCCGGAACTCGGGCACGAGGCCGCCGAGTTCTCCGCCGCCACGCCACTGACCTGGACCGACATCGACTGGGACAACTTCACCGACGAGTATCCGACGGTCGAGGGGGCCAGCCGGCACTGGTTGCGCCGACTGGCCCTCGCACTGGACCGGTCGTCCTGACTCACGCGGCGGGGCGGTAACCGGCCGGACGGCTGGTGAACGTGCCCCGCCCGTGGGTGCGGCTGCGCAGTCGGGTCGCGTACCCGAACAACTCAGCCAGCGGCACCGTGGCGGTCACCGTGCGTACCGACGAATCGGTCACCTGGGCGCGCCGCGCGGCCAGGTCGCCGAGCACCGCGCCGATCGCGTCGGACGGCGCGCTGACCGTCACCTCGGCCACCGGTTCGAGCAGTGTGAGCGTGCAGGCCAGGAGCGCCTGACGCAGCCCGAACCGGCCGGCCGCCCGGAAGGCCATCTCCGACGAGTCCTTCACGTGCGTCTGGCCGTCGGTCAGCGTCACCCGCAGACCCACCACCGGATGTTCACCGTCGACGAGCGCCTCCCGACAGCCGGTCTCGACCGCGCGGGCGAACTCGGCGGGCACCCGGCCACCGGTCACCGTCGACGCGAACTCGAAGCCGGTGCCGTCGATCGGCGTCACGTCCAGCACGACGTGCGCGAACTGGCCCGAACCGCCGTCCTGCTTGACGTGCCGGTAGACGAACCCGGTCAGCCCGCCGGTCACCGCCGACCGGTAGGCGACCTGCGGACGCCCGGTGGTCAGCGCCAGGCCGGTCGACTGCCGAAGTTTCTCCACGGCAACCTCCAGATGCAGCTCACCCAGGCCGGACAACAGGGTCTGACCGGTTTCGGCGTCCGTCCGTACGGCCAGCGAGGGATCTTCCTCGGCCAGCGCCGCGAGAGCGCCCGGCAGACGTTGCGCGTCGGATCGCGTGCGTGCCTCGACCGCGACCGAGACCAGCGGCTCGGTCACCCGCGGTGCCTCCAACACCACCGGGTTCGCCCTGGTCGAGAGCGTGGTGCCGGTGCGGACGGCCTTCAGCCCGGCGACGGCGACGATGTCGCCGGCGACCGCGCGGCCGATGTCGGTGTGCCGGTCGGCCTGGACCCGGAGGATGCGTGCGATACGTTCGGTACGGCCGTCGCGCGCGTCCCACATGACATCCCCCTTCGTGATCGTGCCGTCGTAGACACGCAGGTAGGTGAGCCGGTCGCGTTTCTTGAACACGAGCGCGACCGGGTCTTTCGTCTCGTCGCCGCGCGGTGCCGGCAGGTAGTCGACGACGGCGTCGAGCAGCTGTTCGACACCGATGTCGCGGTAGGCGGAACCGCAGAGGACCACGACCGCCGTGTTGCTGAGGGTCAGGTCCCGGAGCGCCTTCCTGAGCGTCGTGTCGGACATGTCGCCCAGCTCCTCCAGCGCGCCCGCGTGCAACTCCGCGACCGCCTCCTCCAGCTTCCGCCGGTGTTCGGCCACCTCGGGCGGCGGCTGGTCGACCAGGTCGATCACGCCGGTGAGGTCGCCCTCCCGGCCGATCGGGACCTGCACCACCAGCGGGACCACCTCGAGCCGGTCCTGGATCGAGGCGACCGCGGCGTCCAGGTCCGCGCCGGTCCGGTCGAGCTTGTTCACGAACGCGATCCGCGGCACCTGATAGCGGTCGGCGGTGCGCCACACCGTCTCCGACTGCGGCTCGACACCGGCCACCCCGTCGAAGACGGCGACCGCCCCGTCCAGGACACGCAGCGACCGCTCGACCTCGTCGGAGAAGTCGACGTGGCCGGGCGTGTCGATCAGGTTGATCCGGTGATCGGCCCAGTCGCAGCTCACGGCCGCGGCGAAGATGGTGATGCCACGGTCGCGTTCCTGCGGGTCGAAGTCGGTGACGGTGTTGCCGTCGTCGACCAGGCCGGTCTTGTGGGTCATGCCGGTGGCGAACAGGATCCGTTCGGTGAGGGTGGTCTTGCCGGCGTCGACGTGGGCGAGGATGCCGATGTTTCGGACATGCATGATCGTCGGGTTCTTTCGAGTCTGAGCGGAAGGCGGACTGCGCCCGTTACAGGCAGCAACCGGCCCCGGTGGCGCAGCCGGAGCCGGCCACCCCAGACACCAGGATCAGCTCGAAACGCGACACGGGGATGACGACGGCGGTGCGGTAGCGCATGGCTGTGTCTCCTCTCCGGTCGCGGTGATGGCGCAACGGTACGAGAGACCCGCAGGCGGCGTCGAGCGATTAAGGTGACCGTCATGCTGATCGATCCGGACACCACCGGGCCGTGACCCTCGTCGTCGTCCTGCTGATCATGCTGGCGGTCCGGGTCTGGAACCGTCACGGGCCGGACCGCTCCCAGTCGTCCGTCGGCCCACTCGCGGCGATCCTGCTGGTCCTGGTCTCCGGGGTCGATCTCACCCCGGGCGACTGGCGGTACGCGGTGGGCGCCGCGCTCGCGATGGCCGCGCTCTACGGGATCCTGCTCCTCATCCCGGCCGGACGGGAGGCGCTGGCCGCCCGCTCCTACGATCACCCGGTTCGAAAGGCCCTGATCGGCGTACCCCTCGCCACGGTGATCTTCGAGGAGGTGGCGTTCCGGGGAGTGCTGTGGGCCCTGATCGCCGACGAGCACGGAGTAGCCTGGGCGACCGTCGTCACGGCTGTGCTCTTCGGTCTCTGGCATCTTCCGGACAGAGGAGAAGTGGCGTTCACCACCCTGGCGGGGGTTGTTCTCAGCTTTCTCCGGGCCGCTTCGGGCGGGCTGCTCGCCCCGTTCGTCCTCCACTGGACCGCCAATGGCCTGGGAATACTCGCCTCGGCATGGGTGCGTAGATCGGCGCCGACGGAATCCGGCGACCCCGAGAAATCCTGAGAACGATGTCGGACCCCGTCACTAAGCTCCGGAATGCCGTCCTACCTGTGGAGATGTTGTGAGCAGTCAGACCTCGGCGCCGGCGAAACTGGACGGCGCCGTTCTCAAGATCGCCGGGGTTGTCGTCCTCGGCGCCATCATGTCGATCCTCGACGTCACCGTGGTCAGCGTCGCGCTGCCGACCTTCATGGAAGAGTTCGACGCGTCGTATGCGGACGTCGCCTGGACCATGACCGGTTACACCCTCGCCCTGGCCACGGTCATCCCGCTGACCGGCTGGGCCGCCGATCGATTCGGCACCAAGCGGCTCTACATGACCGCGTTGCTGCTGTTCACCCTCGGCTCGGTGCTCTGCGCGACCGCCGACAACATCGGGCAGCTCGTCGCCTTCCGGGTGCTCCAGGGCCTCGGCGGCGGCATGCTCATGCCGCTCGGCATGACGATCATGACGAAGGCGGCCGGGCCGGAGCGCATCGGCCGGCTGATGGCGGTCCTCGGCATCCCGATGCTGCTCGGCCCGATCAGCGGCCCGATCCTCGGCGGCTGGCTGATCGACTCGTACAGCTGGCACTGGATCTTCCTGATCAACCTGCCGATCGGTCTCGGCGCGCTGATCTACGCCCAGGTCGTGCTGCCCAAGGACACCCCGGAGCCGTCCGAGTCGTTCGACTTCATCGGCATGCTGATGCTGTCGCCCGGTCTCGCGCTCTTCCTCTACGGCGTCTCCACCCTGCCCGAGGAGCAGACGATCAGCGCCACCAAGGTGTGGGTCCCGATGCTCGCCGGCGCGCTGCTGGTGATCGGGTTCGTCTTCTACTCGTTCAAGCCGAGACACCCGCTGCTCGACCTGCGCCTGCTGCGTAACCGCAACCTGACCGTCGCGTCGGTCACGCTCGCCGTGTTCACCATCGCGTTCATGGGCGCCGGCCTGCTGTTCCCCAGCTACTTCCTGCAGATCCACGGCGAGTCGACGCTGCACGCCGGTCTGCTGATGGCTCCGCAGGGCATCGGCGCGATGGTCACCATGCCGATCGCCGGCATGATGGCCGACAAGATCCCGGTCGGGCGTACCGTGCCGTTCGCGCTGCTCCTGATCGCGGCCGGGTTCTTCGCGTTCACCCAGGTCGGCACCGACACCTCGTATGTGTTGCTGTGCGGCTCGCTGTTCGTGATGGGTCTCGGCATGGGCGGCACGATGATGCCGATCATGACGTCGGCGCTGCGCACCCTGACCAACCACGAGGTGGCCCGGGGCTCGACGCTGCTCAACATCCTGCAGCAGATCGCCGGTTCGGTCGGTGGCGCCGTCATGTCGGTGATCCTGACCTCCGAGCTGAACGACTCGGCCCCGGTCAGCGTTCCGGACGCGACCGGCCAGACGGTGACCACCACCGAGGCCCAGCTGGCGATCGGCGCCCAGATGAACCCGGAGATGGCCGCCAACTTCCCGCCGGAGATGAAACCGCTGCTGGAGCGGGGTCTGGAGTTCGCGGCCGACGCGTTCGCCACCACGTTCACCGTGGCGTTCGTGCTGACGCTGCTCACGCTGATCCCGGCGTTCTTCCTGCCGCGCAAGCGCGAGGAGTCGCACCTGCTCGACGAGGAGAAGGGCGCCGCCCCGGTCATCCTGCACTGACCGTGGCACGTTCGTCGCGAGGCCGCCCGGCGTCTGTCCGGGCGGCCTCGCCCCGTTTCGGTACGGTGACCGTCATGGATCTTCTCGGCTCCGGACGTGAGGCGGACGTCTACGCGATCGACGAGCGGCGGGTGCTGCGCCGCTATCGGCGCGGTGACGACGCCACGGCCGAGGCGGAGCTGATGACCTACCTGGCCGGGCACGGATATCCGGTGCCGCACGTCCACTCGGCGAGCGGCGCCGACCTGGTCCTGGAACGGCTCGACGGGCCGACCATGACCGAGGCCTTCGCCGCCGGGCGGCTCGGGGTGGACGACGGCGCGGCGATCCTGGCCGATCTCCACGACCGGCTGCACCGGCTGCCGTCCCGGAGCGGGCGGGCCGGCATCCTGCATCGCGACCTGCATCCGGAGAACGTCATGCTGGCCTCGCGCGGGCCGGTCGTGATCGACTGGCACAACGCCGCCGAGGGCCGCCCGGCCGTCGACGTGTGCCTGACCGCGATCATCATGGCCCAGGTCGCCGTCGATCCGTCACACCCGCACGTCGACGCGGCGACCGCGTTCCTCGGTGCCTTCCTGGCCCGGGTCGGCGGGGAGCCGCTCGACGGGCTCGACGAAGCCCTGGACATCCGACGGGCCGATCCGGCGCTCACCGCCACCGAGGCCGCCGGACTCGCCGCCGCCGTGACCCCACTGATCCGCGATGCCGCCGCCGTGACCCCGTTGTTCCGCGATGCCGCCGCCGTGACCCCGTTGTTCCGCGATGCCGCTGCCGTGACCCCACTGATCCGCGATGCCGCTGCCGTGACCCCGTCGATCCGCGATGCCGCGCCGCCAGGACCGCCCCCCGTTTGAGCTGCCCTGGCGGCGGGTCATCAGCCGAGCCGCACCACCCGTGCCCACGACGGGGGCAGATCCAGCTCGAAGTCGGGGTTGTTCTCGTCGACGTGGCGCGGGCGGGGGAACAGGCCGATCACCGTGCGGCACGGCGGCTTCCGGTCCGGCCAGGGGGTCTGGCCGTCGGTCAGCACCACGATCACGTCCGGGGCCGGCTGGGTGGTCAGCGCCTTCGCGAACCCCGCACGCAGATCGGTGCCGCCACCGCCGAGCAGCGGGATGTCCTCGGCCGCGCAGATCTCACCGGTGATGTGTGCGGCGGCGTCACACGAGATCACCCGGACCAGGTCACGGCGGCCACCGACGGCCCGGGTCATCGCGGCCACCTCCACCAGGGCGCTGCCCAGCTCGGAGTCGCTCACCGAACCCGACGTGTCGATCACGACGCTGACCCGGGGCGGGCGGCGACGCAGACTCGGCAGGATCACTCCGGGCAGGCTCGACGAGCGCCGGGACGGGCGGTTGTACACGTAGTCCTCGCCGACCCCGGGCGCCGACACGGCCGACCGGACCGCGTTACCCAGCAGCTCACGCCACGGCTGCGGCGGGTGCACCACCCGCTCCGCCCAGCGCTGCCAGCCGGCCGGCGTGTCCCCACGACCGATCATCCCCTGCGCCACCCGGTAGCGGACCAGGGCCCGTTCCTGTTCGTCGAGCCCGTTCGCGCCGTCCGGGCCCAGCTCCCACGGCCGGTCCGCACCGTCCGCGCCACCGCCGCAGTCCAGCCAGGAGAGCTGCCGGAAGTACGGGCCGATCGCGATCATCGGCAGGTACTCCTCCATGAGCTTGCCGGGTTCCAACTCCAGCAGCTCGGGGCCGATCGCGCCGTCCGGGCGGGGCAGGCCGTCGCCGTACACATCGTCGTTGATCTCGAAATCGGCGGCGATGTTCATCCGCAGCCGGTCGCCCGGCCCGGTCAGGTCCTTCTCCCCGGCCAGCCGTTCCCCTCGGCCGTGGTGATCGCGGAGCAGGTGCGAAACCTCGTGGACCCAGACGCCCGCCAGTTCGTCCACCGGGGTGGCGGCCACGAAGGCGGGGGAGATGTAGCAGCGCCAGTACCTGTCCACGGCCATCGTCGGGACCGTCCACGACAGGATCGGTTTCAGGGCGTACAACGCGGTCGCCAGGTACGGCCGGGCCTCGGCGGCGAACAGCCTGGCGGCGTACAACCGGTCGGTCTCCTCCTGATTGAACGCCGCCCGCGGCAGAGTCTTCATCGGGCCGCCAGCACCCGCTTGCGGAGGCCGACGACCGGGGCCAGGCGCTCCATCTCGGCCGGGACCGGCCATTCGTCGCGACGCAGCGCGGCGAGCGTGGACGCCGGCACCACCACCAGATCCGGCGCGCCGGTCTCCATCGCCCGGACCAGCACCGCCCAGGCGGCGTCCCATCGGGACCGTTCCGGCCGTTTGCGGACCGCCTCGACGACCCCGTCGAGAGTGGCCTGCCGCAGGTCACCACGCTCCGGGAAGACAGCGGCGGACGGGTCGGCGAGCAACGTCTCCGGGTCGGGCAGGTCGAGCCGGTCGACGAAGGCCAGCAGTTCCAGCCCCGGCCCGTCGCCGACCGTGCCGCGAACCAGCATCGACAGCACCTCCCGCGACACCCCGGCCGCGGTGGCGAACGCGACCAGCCGCAACGTCATGTCCCAGCTGCGCGGCGACGGCCACGGACCACCCCGGCGGGCCTCGCTGTCCGGCAGCCGGTGCACGAGCGTCGGCCGTGCCTCCAGGAACCCGCACACCGCGCGCCGGGCCCGGGCCACCGCTTCCGGCAGCAGCTCCCGGTCGAGTCGCGGCAGCATCGCCCGCGGCCACGTGCCACCGAGGCCACGGACCACGACCTCGTGCTCGAACGTCCACTGCAGATGCACGAATCGGTTCGCCAGCGGCGGGCTCAGCTCCCACCCGTCGGCGGCCGACGAGCGCGGATTCGCGGCCGCCACGATCCGCACCCCGGGTGGCAGCCGCAGCGCGCCGACCCGGCGTTCCAGCACCACCCGCAGCAGCGCCGCCTGTACCGCCGGTGGGGCCGTCGACAGTTCGTCCAGGAACAGCAGGCCCCGGCCCGCGCGGACCAGCTGAACCGCCCAGTCCGGCGGCGCCATCGGCACACCCTGGGTCGCCGGATCGTCCCCGACGACCGGCAGCCCGGCGAAGTCCGACGGCTCGTGCACACTCGCGATCACCGTGGTCAGCGGCAGCCCGAGCCCGTCGGCGAGCTGATGAAGGGTGGCGGTCTTGCCGATGCCCGGCTCACCCCACAGCAGCACCGGCAGGTCGGCGGCCACGGCCAGGGTCAGCGCTTCGAGCTGGTTGTCCGGTCGCGGTTCGGTCCCGGTGGCGGTCAGGAGAGTGATCAGGTCATCGGCGATAGGGAGATTACGGTCAGAAAGCAGCAAATCAATCACCTTTTTTGCAAGAAGAGGGCACGGGGGTACGCGCAATCGCGCGCTGTGGCGAAGTCATGAGCGGCGGCCGGTGTCCCAGCCGTCGCGGTCCCGGCTCAGCGGACGACGGCCGCCCGCTTCGGGAGGCGATGATGTCGGCCGCGGCGGCCGGCCCGGTCCTTGCGCGGCCCGGCCAGACCGGTGATGCCGAACGGCGCCGTCGCCGCGAGCCCGGCCCGGTACAGCCCGTGCTCGATCCGGCCCTCCGCAGCCTCGGTGAGCGCCTCACGCAGCGCGCCCTCCGGTTCGATGCCCGGCCCGAGCAGGTCGACGATCACCGACGTGGCTCCCGCCTGATCACCGTGATCGAGCCGGGTGCGCACCTCATCCAGGCATTCCGGTTGCCGGGTGGCGCTGTGGACGGCCCGCAGGCAGGGGAGCGGCGGCCCACCGAAGACCGTCAGCAACTCCTCCCGGCGAAGCTCCTCAGCGTCGTGATCAAGCGGCGTGAGTCGACCGCCGACCAGTCCCAGCCGATGAACCGCCCCACAACACTCGACCAGCCGAACCCGGCTCACGAACCCGGACTCGAGCCCAGCGGCCGGCCCGCCGGGCGCGCGGCCACCGCTCGGCACCGAAGCGACAAGCGATCCATTCGGAGTCTCCGGCCCGCGACCACTCCCGGCCGCCGCCAGCGCCGAAGCGACAAGCGGATGCAGCAGATCCGTGGTGATCATTCCCGCCTGGAGAAGTTCCAGGTCAGGCAACACCCAAGTGGCCGCATGCGGGAGGACCGGCGCACCGTTCCCGCCGCGCACGACGACACCGTCGTCACCGGTGAGGAGCAGCCGCCGCCCGTTCCCGAGCCGAACCGCGACCGCCCCGCCATACCCGTCGGCCTCCCGAAGGATCGCCGCCTCAGCCGGCCAGCGATGCACGGCATACCCGCGCCCATCCGGAACGTCATCGATCCGGCCCGGCCTCGGCCCGTCGCCGGAATCCGCCATCGGCCCCGAAGTAGGCGAGCGCGACGGATCGGCGGGAGCCGGAGCGCCGCAGCGTTCCAGCAGTTCGGAGGCGCGATCAGCCGCCCACAGATGGGGATGCAGGTCGAGTCGGAACCGCCGATCCGGCCGAGGTCGAGGATGCGGACCGATCTCCGGCAGCCCCGGATCCCACAATCCGAGGCTGATCCGCTGCCCGGCCGAAGCCCAGCTCGGTGCCGTCCGCACCACGAGGTGAACGTCGTGCTCACCCACGGAATACCGAACCAGCGACATGCTCAGCCCGGGCCGTAGCAGTCCGTCCGACAGAGTCCGCGGAAGATGCCATCGCAGCAGGTCAGGAGCGATTCGCCGAAGATCACCACGAACGGCGGCCGCGAACTCTCGCCCATACCGGGACGCGATGGCACGCAGATCGAGATCCACGTCGACGTGGGCGGCGGCGCAGGCCCCGGCCCAATCCCCGGCTTCGCGCCGAGCGGTAGCAGTGTCGATCATCAAGGCCGGCACGGCGAACTCCCGCACGCGCCGCCAACTGAGAAGACGGTCCGGCCCGTCCGCGATCAAGGAGCGCATCAGCACTCACCTTGCGCGGACGAGACCCCCGTTCCACAACCGAAGGTATCCATTGCCGGGCAGCGTACATCCTCCTCCCAACCCCGCCAACCCCAAACCAAATGCCGCTTTTGTACGCCCCAAACCCCCACCAACCGCAATTTTCCCGCCCAGTAGATCCCCCGCGACGCCGGCCCGCCGTCAAGGCCGACCAGCGCCCGCCGGGCCGAATGCGTCCCTCACCGCCACCCCCGCACGTCGCCACCCCGCCTCCAGCGAGTCACGGGGTGGGCGACACGCGCCGTCCCCGCACCCCGCAGCGTCGGTGACACGCGGTGCCGTTCCGGACCGCACGTCGCCGTGCGGTGGAGTGTCCGCGACCGCCTCGGCGCGGCCGGGTGCCCCGAGCGAGCCGGTCCGGGTCGGTGGGCGACGGTCTATGGCTGTGGGGTGGTGAGGCTCGCATCAGCCCGGCGGTCGCGGCGCGGTCTCGGCCCGGGGCCGCGTCGCGGGGACCCGGCGGGGCGGCGTGGGTGCGGTCGACGGAGGTGTGGCCCGTACCGAATGGGAAGAATGCGGACCCGGACGTGGTCACCCGCTGGAGGGATTGAGTAATCCTTTTCGGACGCGTGAGCGACTTTCGTTTTCGAATGCGATCATGAATGACCTCGATAACGGTTCGGCCGCGGAGGGGGAATCGTTGTCACTTTCAGGTGATCGGAATGGCGAAATTCGATCGTTTCCCGGTACCTTTAGTCCGGAAATAGTCGGACATCGCACAGGTTTCTCTTCAGTAAACGATCCATGTCCCGGTCATTTCGGCCGCCAGATTCGTTGATCCGGCATACCTGACTCGTTCGATCGGCTATCGGCAGGTGCGCAGAGTGCGCCGGCCCGTTACGTTAAGTATGTGGCTAATGGTGATCTCCATTGGCACGATGCGCCTGTGAACTGGGAGGACGACCGTTTTCCCGGATCAATGGAAGATCTGTCGCCCCGCGGTCCGCCGAATGGACACGAGGCGCTAGAAAGGTATGTGCATCCAGCGTTCTGACAGGTCGACAACCGGCCGGCGCCGGGCGTCCATCGACGAGGGTGGTGTGATGATCCGGGTGGTTGTGGTCAGAGACGAGGGATACTTCGGTGTCCCGGTGCGGGCATTCCTCGAGACCGAACCGGACATGCATTACGTCGACACACTGCCGCTCGGCGGCGATCTCGCGCAGCGGGCCGCGCAGTTGTGGCCGGGCGTCGTGGTGATCGACACGCAGTACATGGTGAGTCAGGTTCTGCCGGTGGCGGATCAGTTGCACACCGCGATTCCGTCCTGTTCGATGCTGCTGCTGTGTGATCCGTCGAAACGGGGCATGCTGCCGCCCCGTCGATGGAACGGCGGTCTGAACTTCCTGATCAAGGACACGTCGCCGGCGATGCTGGCGGACGCGGTGCGCCGGCTGGCCCGGGGCGAGCGGGTGGTGTCGCCGATGCTGCAGGCCGCCTCGCTCAACACCGACCGTGGCCTGAGCACCCGCGAGCTGGAGGTGCTCGGCCTGGCCGCCGAGGGCGAGTCGGTGAAAGAGATCGCCGGTCGTCTCTATCTATCCGGTGGCACGGTCCGCAATTACCTTTCCGCGATCATTTCGAAGACGGGTGCGCGTAACCGGTTGGACGCCATCCGGATCGCGCGCAAGGAGGGCTGGTTGCGTTGAGTGCGGCACCGGCCGGGTAGCGTGGGAACAGATGCTGATCCACCGGCTTGATATTCCCGCGCTGCCCGTTCTTTTGCCCCTGGGCGTCCTTTTGATGGTCGTTTCCCTGGTGGTGCTCCATCGTCGCGGGGAGCTGACTCCGCTGCGCGTGATCGTGTTCTGGCTGGCCGGGTGGTATGCGGTGGCCGTGGTCGGCGCGACGCTGCTGCCGATGAGTCTGGCCTGGGGGCCGGGTGCGGCGCCGCCGGACGTCTCCCGGATCCTGTGGGTGCCGATCCTCGACATGCGTAAGCGTGACTTCGTCCTGAACACGCTGATGACGGTGCCGTTGGCCACCGTGCTGTATGTGGTGTTCGGGGTGCGCGACTGGGGCCGGGTGGTGCGGACCGGTTTCCTGCTGGGCCTGGTGATCGAGCTGACCCAGTTGACCCTGCTGCTGACGCTGAACGGCCTGCGCTGGGCCGACGTGCACGACGTGGTGTCGAACACGTTCGGCGCCGCGTTCGGTTACGTGCTGCTCTGGCGGCTCATGCGTTTCGCACGCTTCCGCCGGGTAGTGGAAAGCTGTGTTTGCGGCCGAATCGTCCGAACCGGCCGCGACGCCCCGGCGACGGCCCGATGACCCGGCGGCGGGTCGGCCCGGCGCACACCCGCTCGTAGAGGCGGCCGACCGCCTCGGCCAGGTGGTCGGCGTCGTACCCGGCGCCCGCTGACCGGGCCGGCAGCCGCCCGCCGCGCCGCTCGGCGAGGCACAGCAGTTCGGCCCGCAGGGTCCGCGGCAGCGACTCGCGGTCCTGGGAGAGCCGGTGGGTGCCGGGGACCGGCGCCCGAGCGGCGGCCCGCTCCTCCAGGGGGACGCACGAGCCGTAGACGGCGGGCAGCCCGGCGGCCACCGCCTCCAGGGTGGCCAGGCCGAACGTGGACTGGTCGGGCGAGGCGAAGACGTCGATGGCGCAGAGCGTCTCGCGCGGGTGGCCGACCGGACCCTCGAACCGGACCCGGCCGGCGACGCCGACTATCTCGGCCAGTCGTTCCAGGTCGGCACGGGCCGGACCGTCGCCCGCCAGCAGCAGCATCGCGTCCGGCACCTCGGCGAGCGCGCGGATCAGCAGATCGAGCCGCTTGTCCGGGGCGAGCCGCCCGACGCTGCCGATGACCGGCCGGCCGGGGTCGATGCCGAGACGGGCTCGGGCGGCGGCCCGCAGGATCGGGTCGAACCGGAACTCGGCCGCGTCGATGGCCGGTGCGATGGTGGCGATCCGCCGGTCCGGTACGCCCCGGGAGCGCAGCCGTTCGGCGACCGCCGGCGACGGCGCGATGGTCACCTGGCCGAGGCGTTCGCTGATCCGGTAGAGGGCGGTGGCCGGGTCGGCCGGGTGGTGCTCGGTGGCGACGATGTTCGGCACGCCGGCCAGCCGGGCGGCGATCCGGCCCTGAATGCAGGCCCGGCGCATGTGGGTGTGCACGAGGTCGTACCGGCCGTCGCGGATGAGCCGCCGTAGTCGCCGGACGGCGGTCGGGTCGTGGTCGCGACCGCTCGCTATCCGATGCACCGGGGAGCTGAGCGGGGCGGTGGCGCCGAGCGTGACGACCTCGCTGTCGTACGGCATCCGGCGCACCAGCAATCGCAACTGGCTCCCGGCTCCACCCGGTTCCAGCGTGCTGATGACGTGCAGCACCCTCATCCTTTTCCCCCGGTCGCATTCTCGACAGAACGCTTGCGACATCCGCCCTGAAGACGCTGCCGGAAAGTGCGTCGCAACGGAAGTCGCAGATGTCATGCCTAAGGTGAGAGCTTCTCGCCGTAGATATGACATCCTCCCCCGAATGGCCATGTCGGGATACCCGTACGTATCCGTGGAAATGCCGATCAAAGGAAAATGAGATTTACTCACGTAGCGTATGACAATTGCTACTGTGAACCGCCCCCCGAAGGCTGCAACGCTAATTTCACTAAAGGGAGTCACGGCGGCATTTCGTGTCCGGAAATGCATTTGCGCCGGCTCGCTTTTCCTTGTTCGCGCGACGACGTTCGGGCGACGAACCGCGGGCCGGCATCGTACGAGGGGGATTCCATGCAGGTACGGCGACGAGCGTCCGGCGACAGCAGCGCCGACGCGACTCCCGGCGACTGGCGCGGCCCGGGTCCACACCCGGCTCCGTGGTACCGCCGAACCCTGCCCGGCCGTGCGGCTCGCGCGGCCGTCGACGCGGTGGCCCTGGGCGCCGCGCTGCTGATCGCGACGCTGCTCCGGCACGACGGACACGTCGGTGAGGTCGACTTCACCGGTCTGGTGGTGCTGTCCGCGTTCGCCGCGGTCGTGCACACCGCGGCCGGCATCAACTTCGGGCTCTACACCGGACGCTGGGCGTACGGCTGCTTCGAGGAGATCGCCGCCCTGGTCCGGGCCGCCGTGGTGACCGTGCCCGTGCTGCTCGTCCTGGACACCCTGCTCGGCCGTCTCGTGCCGCGCTCGGCGATCATCGCGGCCGGCCTGTTCGCGCTGGTCCTGACCGCGGGCGTGCGCTACATGGTCCGCTCGCTGCAGGACAGCCGGCTGCGCCCGTCGCCCGAGCACGGCGGCCGGGTCGTGGTGATGGGCGCCGGTGAGGGTGCCACCCAGGTGATCCGGGCGATGCTGCGCAGCCCGCGCAGCCGGTACGTCCCGGTCGCCCTGCTCGACGACGACCCGGCCAAACGCACGTTCCGGGTGATGGGCGTGCCGGTCGTCGGCACCCGCGACGACATGGCTGAGGTGGTCCGCCGGTTCAAGGCCGACGCCGTGGTGATCGCGATCCCGAGTGCCGGCGCCGACCTGATCCGGGCGCTGACCGAGCTCGCCCAGCCGCTCAACGTGGACCTCAAGGTGGTCCCGCCGGTGGTGGAGCTGTTCGGCCGTACCGTCCGGGTCGAGGATCTCCGTCCGGTCAGTCACGAGGACCTGCTCGGCCGCCGTGAGGTCGGCATCGACCTGGCCGCCGTCGCCGGCTACCTGGAGGGCCGACGGGTGCTGGTCACCGGTGCGGGCGGCTCGATCGGCTCGGAGCTGTGCCGCCAGCTGGCCCGGTTCAACCCGGCGAAGCTGGTGATGCTGGACCGCGACGAGTCGGGGCTGCACGCCGTACAACTGTCGATCGATGGTCGTGGGCAGTTGGACGACCGCAACCTGGTCGTCGCCGACATCCGTGACCAGCAGCGTCTCGACGAGGTGTTCGCCGAGCACAAGCCGCACGTCGTCTTCCACGCCGCGGCCCTCAAGCACCTGCCGCTGCTGGAGATGCACCCGTCCGAGGCGCTCAAGACGAACATCATCGGCACGTACCAGATCCTGCAGACCGCGATGCGCCACAACGTGGAGCGCCTCGTCAACATCTCCACCGACAAGGCCGCGGATCCGTGCAGTGTCCTCGGCTACTCGAAGCGGATCACCGAACGGCTCACCGCGGCCGCCGACGCCGCCGCGACCGGCACCTATTGCAGTGTCCGGTTCGGCAACGTGCTCGGCTCGCGTGGCTCGGTGCTGACCGCGTTCGCCGCCCAGGTCGAGGCCGGTGGCCCGATCACCGTCACCCACCCGGACGTGACCCGCTACTTCATGACCGTGCAGGAGGCGGTGCGACTGGTCATCCAGGCCGGCGCGCTGGAGAGCAAGGGCGAGGTGCTGATCCTCGACATGGGCGAGCCGGTACGCATCGCCGACGTCGCCAAGCGCATCGCCGACGCCGCCGACCAGCACATCCAGATCGTCTACACCGGTCTGCGGCCGGCCGAGAAGCTGGCCGAGGTGCTGCTCGGCCCGAACGAGACCGACCACCGCCCCAACCACCCGCTGATCTCGCAGGCCCCGGTGCCGCCGCTGGACGGCGCGGTGCTGTCGCTGCTCGACCCGTCGTCGCCGCGGGACGACCTGATCGCCGTCCTGCACTGGCTGGCCGACAGCCCCGCCCTGCCCAAGTCGCCGCATCCGGTCTTCGCCGGCAAGCAGCGCCGCCCGGAGTCGGCCACCGTCCCGTTCGGCCCGCATCCATGAGCCGCAGGCACAAGACCGCCCGGAATGTTCGCAAACCCATGAGCAATCCCATGAGCAAACCCATCAAGGAGAAAACTCCCATGCGGGTCGTCATCGCCGGTCAGGGCTACGTGGGGCTGCCGCTCGCGGTCCGCGCCGCCGAGGTCGGGCACACCGTCGTCGGCTTCGACGTCGACGACGAGCGGATCAAACGGCTCGCCGCCGGTGAGTCCTACGTCGACGACGTGTCCTCGTCCGACCTGCAGCGGGTGCTGGCCACCGGCTCGTTCCACCCGTCGTCCGACCCGCGGGCCTGTGCCGGCTTCGACGTCGCGGTGATCGCGGTGCCGACCCCGTTGCGCGACGGCAGCCCGGACCTCACCTACAT
Organism: Actinoplanes sichuanensis; assembly: GCF_033097365.1. Taxonomy (NCBI): domain Bacteria; kingdom Bacillati; phylum Actinomycetota; class Actinomycetes; order Micromonosporales; family Micromonosporaceae; genus Actinoplanes; species Actinoplanes sichuanensis. The sequence goes on along the minus strand of NZ_AP028461.1, from coordinate 6,849,509 downwards.
CGAGGACTCGGCCCGCACCCTGGCCCGCTACCTGCGGCCGGGCGCGACCGTCGCGCTGGAGTCGACCACCTACCCCGGCACCACGTCGGAGTTGGTGGCGCCGCTGCTGGAGGAGGGCTCCGGGCTGATCGCCGGGGTCGACTTCCATCTCGGCTACAGCCCCGAGCGCATCGACCCCGGCAACCGGGAGTGGAACCTGGTCACCACCCCGAAGGTGGTGTCCGGCATCAACCCGGCGTCGCTGGCCATGGTGCAGGCGTTCTACGCGTCGGTGGTGGAGAAGACCGTGCCGGTCTCCGACCCGAAGGTCGCCGAGCTGGCCAAGCTGCTCGAGAACACCTTCCGGCACGTCAACATCGCCCTGGTCAACGAGCTCGCGGTGTACGCCCACGACCTCGGCATCGACGTCTGGGAGGCGATCGGCGCGGCCAGCTCCAAGCCGTTCGGTTACATGCGGTTCGTACCCGGCCCCGGTGTCGGCGGCCACTGCCTGCCGATCGACCCGTCCTACCTGTCGTGGCGGGTGCAGCGGACCCTCGGCCAGAGCTTCCGCTTCGTCGAGCTGGCCAACGACATCAACAACCACATGCCCGACTACGTGGTCCGCCGGTTGGTCGCCGCCCTCAACAAGCGCCGCAAGGCGGTCAACGGGTCGCGGGTCCTGCTGCTCGGCCTGGCCTACAAGAAGAACAGCGGCGACGCCCGCGAGTCGCCGGCCCGCCGGGTCGCGTCGCTGCTGCTGGACATGGGCGCCGAGGTCCGGGCGGCCGACCCACACGTGATCGAGGACGCGCACGTGGACAGCCGGGTCGGGATGGTCGCGCTCACCGCCGACCAGATCGCCGCGGCCGACGCCGTGGTGCTGCTCGCCGACCACGACGACTTCGACCTGGACCTGGTCCTGGAGCACGCGCCCTACGTGCTGGACACCAGGCATCGCCTGACCGGCCCGACCGTCGAGTCGCTGTAGGAGAAAGAGGAGACCGTGCGCCTGATCTGGAATGCCCTCAACCGGCTGACCGCCCTCGGAATGCTCGTCCTGCTCGCCCCGGTGATCCTGGCCGTCGCCGCCTGGATCCGGATCGCCGACGGGAAGGGTGTCCTCTTCGTCCAGGACCGGGCCGGCAAGGACGGCGTCCCGTTCCGGATGCTGAAGTTCCGCTCGATGGTCCACAACTCGGTCGCGATGAGCGCTCAGCTCGGCATCGACGACCCGTTCGGCCTGGTCGAGAACGACCCGCGGATCACCAGGTGTGGGCGGTTCCTGCGGCGGACCAGCCTCGACGAGCTGCCCCAGCTGATCAACGTGGTGTCCGGCCGGATGAACCTGGTCGGCCCCCGCCCGGACGTGCTGCCGCAGGTCGCCCGCTACTCGCCGGAGGACGCCCGCCGGCTCGAGGTGAAACCCGGCATCACCGGCTGGGCCCAGGTCAACGGCCGCGACGACATCGACTGGGCGCAGCGGTTCGTGCTGGACCGCTGGTATGTCGACAACTGGTCACCCGCTCTCGACCTGAAGATCATCTGGCGGACCGCGGTGACCCTGAACCGCGGTGAGCCCCCGGTCCACGTCGACCAGATCAACATCGCCCGCCAGAAGTCGGTCCAGGATGACGCGGAAGTCAGCCGTGCCGCCTGAGATCGGCTCGGAGTTCCACTGGGACCCGGCCGCCCTGCTCGACCCTGAGCGGGGCGGTCTGCCCCGGTGGCTGCCCGCCCGGCGGGAACTGTTCGCCACCGGATGCGGCGCGCTCAGCAGCCTGCTGCGCGCGCTCGCCCCGACCGGACGGCTGCACGTGCCCAGCTACTTCTGCATGGGCGTGGCCGAGTTCCTCAGCGAGCAGATCCCGGTCACCTTCTATCGGCACCTGCCGGACGACGGCCCGCGCTGGGAGACGCTGCGGGCCGCCGACGGCGACGTCGTCCTCGCCCAGAACCTGTTCGGCCGCGAGGAGGGCACCGCCTGGCACAACTGGGCACTCGCCCACCGGAGGGTCACGGTGATCGAGGACCACTCGCACGACCCGTTCAGCGACTGGGCGCGGACCAGCACCGCCGCCTACGCGGTCGCCTCGCTGCGCAAGACCCTGCCCATCCCGGACGGCGGCCTGCTCTGGTCACCGTCCGGGCTCGACCTGCCGCGACCCTCCGGGACCGGGCCGCAGGCAGCCGGGCTGAAACTCGCGGCGATGCTGCTCAAGGCCGCGTGGCGGGACGGGCAGCCGATCCCGCGGGACCGCTTCCGCGCCCTGCAACAGCAGGGCGAACGGCAACTTCTCGGCAGTGCGGCGGAGGCGTCGGCGGTCACCGCGGCGTTGCTGCCGCTTCTGGACATCGAGGGGATACGGTCGTCGTGCGCTCGGAACGCGCAAGAGGTGGCCACGGCGCTGGGGGCCGGTGTGCTGGGCACCGGGGGCTTCCGCGTGCAACTCGTGCTCTCCTCCGAGTCGGAACGGGACGGCCTTCTCTCGTACCTCGCCGAGGTCGGGATCTTCGCCCCGGTGCATTGGCGCCAGAACCGCAACGGCTTCTGGAGCGGCGACGAGGAGGCCGCCGACCTGGCCGACCGGATGCTCACGTTGCCCGTCGACCACCGCTGTACCCAGGCCGATCTCGCGCGCATCGTGGAGTCGATCGAGGGATTCGCTCGCATGGATCTTTCCGGAGCTTTATGATCCGAGAGTGACTTGCCGGTCCACGCAGAGTGATCTTGTCGGGGGTGTGCGATGACCTCCATGAGCTGGTTCGCGCTGGGGATGGCCGTGTTCGGCGCCTTCAGCTACGCGACCGGGTCGATCCTGCAGGCCATCGGCGCCAAACGCAGCCACAGTACGGCCAGCACGCTCGGCCATCCGCTCTACCTGATCGGCATCGTCTTCGACATCGTCGCCTGGATCGGCGCGATCGTCGCCCTCCAGCACCTGGCCGTCTACGTCGTCGAGTCGGTCCTGGCCGGTTCACTGGCCGTCACCGCGGTCGCCGCCTGGCTGTTCCTCGGTTCGCGCCTGCGCCCCCGTGACGTCGCCGCCATCGTCTGCACCACCTGCGCCCTCGGTGTGCTGGCCCTCTCCGCCGGACAGCAGCACGAGATGCTGCCGTCCACCCAGGTCCGCATCGGCCTCGCGTCGGCGCTGGTGCTGCTCTGGGTGCTCGGCTACGGCGCCACCAAGACCGGCCGCCCCGGGCTGATCGCCGTGATCGGCGGCTTCTCCCTCGGCGGCGCCGCCATCTCCGGCCGGGCCCTGCAGTTCCCCGAGGAGGAGATGCGCTCGTTCACCACCGGCGCCGTCGCCGTGGTCACCGAGCCGGTCCTCTGGACGATGATCGCCTTCGCCCTGACCGGCATGTTGCTGTACGCCAGCGCGCTGCAGGGCGGCGAGGTGGGCCGGGTGACCGCCGTCCACTGGACCGGCGAGGTGGTCCTCCCGTCGATCATCGCCCTGACCCTGATCGGCGACACGGTCCGCCCCGGCTGGGAGCTGCCCGCCCTGGCCGCCGGCCTGGTCACGGTGGGTTCCGCGATCGTCTTGGCCTCCGCCCCGGCCGCGGTGGCCCCGGCCGGCGACGACCCGGTCCCGGTTCACCTGCAGGCGGGCGCCGTGGTGGTCCCGCCGCCGCGGGCCGGCGCCCTGCTGCCCGCCGAGGCGTGGCGCCTGTCCATTCCCGCCGAGGCGTATTGGCCGGCGCTGCAACCCCCACTGGTCCGCGGTTACGGTTCGTTCATGTGGTTCGGTTCGGCGACCACGCCCCAGCCACTGTGGATACCGCCCGACCGCACCCTGGCCGCCCCCGACGCCATCCCGGCCTGGGCCGGCCCGCAACTCCCCGAGTCCCGGACCGCCCCGGCCCCCGGCGCCCAGCCCGTTCTGCACCGCCCCCGCCGCCTCGCCACCCCGCGCCACGCGGCCCTGCCCACCTCCCACCACTCCGGCAAGACCGCCGCCTGACCGCCGCCCTCCGGACCCGCCTCCCCAGCCTGACCGCCCACCCGCTGACCGGGCTGGTTCCTGCGTCTCGGGCCGGCCTGGTTCGCTGCGGTTAACGTGGATCGATGCCGTCGAGCCAGTGGGACAATCCGTACTATCCCGACGTGGTCGCCGCTGGAAGCTTCCGGGCCGCCCTGCAGAACGCCTTCGACCAGCTCGGCCTGCGGCTCAAGGCCGAGCATGTGTCGTCTCCCGGCTGGGTCCACACCCACGCGGTCGTCAGCGACGGCGACCGGCACGCATACGTCCACCTGATGTCCGGCGAGCGTGCCTTCGTCGTCGACTTCTGGATGTCGGGGATGCGGATGGCCGAAGGTTCAGCGCCGGACCTCGCCCCCATCGCCGCGGCCGTGGACGTGTACCTGGGCGGTGCCGACCTCCGGCAACTCCACGCCGCCTGGCCGTTCGTGAAGTACCACGGGTTGGCCGAGGCGTTCGAACGCGGCCAGCCCGAGGCGATCGAATTCACCTGGCGCCGCATGCTCACCGATCCACCGCGTCATGACCGGCGCGACGAGCTGCGCGACTTCCTCGTGGCCGCCGCAGAGGAGCCCCGCCTGCGTGCACTTCACCCGTCCACCAGCCATTTCGACCTCGGCCTCCGGAGATTCGTCCGTGCCCCGCAGAACCCGGCGCTGGCCTGGGTGCGCCCGTTCGGCGACGGTCGTTACCTGATCGCCGGCCCGGACCGGCGTCGGCTGTACACCCCGGGCCCGATCCGCCGGACGATATGGGACGAGGAACCGATCCCCGGCGCCCTCGGCCCCGCGCCCGCCCAGGAGAGCGTCACCCTGGTCCTCACCGCCCTGGACCGGAGCGCGCCGCCGGCCGATTCACCGCGATGACGACGGCCCGCCGACCGGTTCGCGAAGGAATGGACCGGTCGGAGTCGACCCCGCCCGGTGTGCCGAGTTGCGGCCGAATCCGCCGGAACCCGCCGGGCGGGCCCGGCCGCGCAGTAGCATCGATGGCACCCGAATGCCATGGTGGTGGTCGATATGGGTCGTTACTGGTGGTCGATCGAGATTCTGGACGGGCCGCATTCGTCCGCTGCCCGATGGCGTGACACGTACCAGGAGACCATGGTGTCCGCGGCCGTCTCCTTCGGTGCCAAGGAGTGGTCCTGGCACGTGTTCGGGTGGGGTGTCCTCTTCGAGATCGCCTTCGACTCCGAGGAGACGTGGCCCGACTTCCGCGCGTTGCCGGCCGTCCAGGCCGCCTTGGACGCGGCGCCCGACCCGGTGAACGGCCTGTTGATCTACCCCGGCCGAGGCGGTAGTGCCGGGCGTACCGTACCCCGGCGGCCCAGGCCGACCGCGGGTGCGGGCGCGGTCCCGCTGCCACGCGAGGAGCAACGAACCCGAGTCACACTGGCCACCGCCGAACCCGCCCCGACCCAGGCCGGCGTCCTGGTCTGACGGCGTCCTGATCTGACCCGCCCGTGCGCTCCGGGGAGTCGATCACCGAAGTCGTCTCGGCGGTCCGAGAACACCCCTGAGCTCCATGACGTCCGTAAGCTTCGGGAGTCTGACGATCTCAGGGAAGACGGTGGGCGATCACGTAGGCGTGGGGGCGACCGGGCCGTGACGGGGGCTCGTAGACGGAGGTCAGCATCGTGCGGAAGCCCGCCTCGGCCAGCAGGTTCGTGACGGTCTCCGGGCGGCGGCGATGGATGGTCAGGTTCACGTCGTGGTCCCAGGCATGGGTGAAGTGTTTAGGCTCGTCGCCGGCCTGAAACGCCAGCAGCAGCGGCGCACCCGGTTTCAACACCCGGTGGAACTCACCGTAGACGGCCGGCAACTCCGGGGTCGGGAAGTGGATCGTGGAGTAGAAGGCGACCAGCCCGGACAGGCTCTCCGCAGGGAGATCGAGATCGGTCATCGAACCGACTTCAAACCGGAGCTCCGGATAGGTCGCACTGGCCTGGGCGATCATGCCGGGTGAGAGATCCACACCGAAGACGTCCAGGCCACGGCCACGCAGGAAGGCGGCCAGGTGCCCGGGTCCACACCCGACGTCGGCGACGCGGCCGGGCCCAGCCGAAACGAGACCGGATCCGTCCTCAGCGAACACGTTCCCGGGCGCGATCACCAGCTCGGCGAAGAGCGCCAGAACACTCCGCAGCATCGGCTCATCAGCGAGCTCGTCGTTGAAGAGAGTGGCGTAGTGGGCGGCCACATGGTCATAGGACGACCGAACCGCATCAAGATATCCAGATTCGCGCACGCGCCGCAGCCTATCCCCACCACAATCGCCCAAACCCCCACCGCCCGCCCACCGCCCGCCACCCGCCGCCCGTCCGTGCCCGTGCCGCGTTTCTGTTCGCCCGTCCGCGCGCTATTGCCTGCCCGTCCGCGCGCTCCGTCTGCCTGTTCCATCCGCTTCGTCTGTTCTATCCGCCCCATTCGCCCTGGTGCTGTCGATCTTGTGAGCTTGTGCCCTTCGCGCGCCCCGAAACTCACAAGATCATCGCTAGGCGGCGCCCACCACGTCGATCTTGTGAGTCTGTGGCTGCTCAGACGACGCAAACTTCACAAGATCGCGGCGGCATGCCCGGGTCTCCGGCGGTGACGCTTCCTGGCGGTCGCGCTCGGGTGTAGAGGAGCTTGCAAGGCCGGCCCGAGAGCGCATTTCGTGCAAGATCCGGGCGGCGCGGCGTCGTGCAGCGCGACGGTGCGTGGCGTGGCGTGGCGTCGTTCGGCGAGGTGGTGCGTGGTGTGGTGCGGCGTCGCGTCGCGTGGTGCGGCGTCGTGCGGCGAGGCGTGGTGCGGCGTCGCGTGGCGTCGTGCGGCGAGGCCGTGCGTGGCGTGATGCGGCGGCGTGCGGCATGGCGTCGTGCGGCGAGGCGAAGGCGTGGTGTGGGGTGGGGTGGGTGGGGCGGTGAGGGAGTTGGGGTGGGTGGCGGATCGGGGTGTGGGGGAAGCGAACGGCCGCCGCCGAGAGAGGAGGAAGGCGGCGGCCGTTCGGGTGGAGGGGGTCGGGGGCCCTACGGAACTGTGATCGTCAGGTTTGCCACGTAACCGGCCGACACCGAACCGGTGACGGTGGCCATCTGGGTTGCTGCCAGGTCGTCGCCGAAGACCATGTCGCCGGCCAGGGTGATTCGGCTCAGGTTGGTGACGCTCTGCGAGTAGCCGGTGGCGCTGGCGTAGACGGTTCGGGAGATCGACTCGGGTAGCGCGATCTGCGACGTCTTCTTGATCAGTCCGGATGCGCTGGTGGCCGCGGCCAGCGACGAGTAGACCTCGAAGTGGATGTGCGGCCACCGGCCCGCGTAGCAGCCGGGGTAGATGCTGGTGAACGTCACCGTGCCGGATGAGTTGGTCACCTGGATGCCGCGCAGGTAGTTCTGGTTGGTCACGCCCGACGAGTACAGCGAGTATCGTCCGGCCCGGTCGCAGTGCCATGAGTAGATCGCCGCGCCGACCGTCGGTGTGCACGCCGAGTTGAGCACGGTCAGCGAGAACTGCAGCGGGACACCGGGCGCGGTGGTCGTCGACGTGCCGAACGACGACCTGATGTCACTGCGCACGATGCCCGAGAGCACCCGGACGTTGGGGCCGTTCGAGCCGTCGGCCGGGTACGGTCCGGCGGTCTCCGAGTCGACCTCGGCCGCGCACGCGGCGAGTGCCGGTTCAGCCGAGCCGCCGAGCAGGGTGCCACCGGCCACGGCCAGTGCTCCGGCGCCACCGACCGCGGTGAGCATCCGCCGCCGGGACATCACCGGAAGGTCGTAGGCGAGACCTTTGTCGTGGACCTCGCGCACGAACGCGTCGTTGTCCTGCATAGAGGGAGAGGGGTCCTGCATGATGGGTTCCTCCTTCTGCCGTTGGGGGAGCCCGCAGCAAAACATCGAAGTCTATGAATGACCTGTGGTTGATCTCCGTGAGGTCATATCGGCTGGGTCATCGCAGGGCCGATCAGAAGTAGACCGACTCGTGGGACTTCTGGTAGCCACGCACGTCGGCGAGACGGTTCGAGGTGAGCAGCGACGCCCAGGACGGGTTGGCCAGCAGGATGCGGCCCGCCGCCACCAGGTCGAACTCGCCCGTGGACAGGCCGTCGAGCAGCCGGGGCAGTTCCGGGAGATCACCGTTCAGGCCGACCGAGCCGACCGTGATCGACGGCAGGCCGGTCAGCTTCCGCGCCCACCCGGCCAGGTTGAGCGGCGAGCCGGCGAACGCCGGTTCCCAGAAGCGTCGCTGCGAGGCGTGCAGGATGTCGGCTCCCGCATCGGCGAGCGGCGTGAGCAGCGACTCCAGTTCACCCGGGGACGCGGCGATACGGGCGTCGTAGTCGCGTTCCTTGAACTGGGAGAACCGTACGATCAAAGGGGTCTCCGGGGAGAGTTGGGCCCGGACCGCCCGGACCACCTCGGCCGGGAAGCGGCTGCGATCGGCGCCGTAGGCGTCGGTACGACGGTTGGTGACCGGCCACAGGAACTCGTCCAGCAGATATCCGTGCGCGGCGTGGATCTCCACCGCGTCGAATCCGGCCAGCACGGCGACCCGCGCCGACTCCGCGAACGCTTCCACGATGGTGTCGATATCGGACACCGACATGGTCGACGGTGTCCAGGATTCCCTCCCGTCGACCGGCCGGCGCTCACTGCCGAGGTGCCAGAGCTGCGCCGCGATCCGGCCGCCCGTGTCGTGCACGGCGTCGGTGACCAGCCGCCAGCCCGCCTCGGCGACACCGGCCGTCATCCGCGGCACGGTCGTCTCGTGACTCGCGCTCGGATGCCCGACGAGGGTGCCCTCGGTGACGATCAGCCCGATGCCGCCCGCCGCCCGTCGCGCGTAGTAGTCGGCGACCTCCGCGGTCGGCACCCCGCCGGGCGACCGGAACCGCGTCATCGGGGCCATGACCAGGCGGTTCGCCAGCTTGAGGTCGCCGATGGCGAAGGGGCTCAGCAGAGAAGTCATGCCGGGACGCTAAGACTTGACACCGATGTAAGGTTCAAGGAGATGTGAGCGGGGAGACACGCATGCGGATCGGTGACCTCAGCGCCGCGACCGGCGCCAGCGCGCGGTCACTGCGCTACTACGAGGATCAAGGGCTTCTGAAGAGCCTCCGGGGTACGGGCGGACAACGCCACTATCCAGAAGCCGCGATCGACCGGGTCACGCTGATCAAAAGCCTCCTCGCCGCGGGCCTGTCGACGGCGACCATCCGTGACGTGCTGCCGTGCGTGGCCGACGAGTCGATCCGCACCCCGTGGCTGGCCGACCGGCTCACCGGCGAGCTCCACCGCATCGAGTCACAGATGGCCGACCTGCGCCGCACCCACGACATCCTGGCCGGCCTGGTGGAACGCTACCGATGACGGGCTATCGGTAGGGCGGGAAGCGTCCGGCCATCATCGCGTCGGTCGGCATTCCGCACAGTTTCTCGACGGCCAGTGGATCGGTGACCACCCGCCACGTGTGGAAGTCCTGCCGCCCGGCCGCGAACGCCGCCTTGTATCGGAACAGCGAGTCGTCCGCCCCGCCCACCCCGCCGCCGATGTGGTGGACCAGGTCACCCCGGTCCCGGCCCCACAGCCGGACCGCGTGGTAGAGCAGTTTGTCGGCCCACCAGATCTGACCGTCCCGGGTGGACTGCAGATGGGTCTGCAGGATCCCCCGATGGGCGAAGAACAGGTTCCCGCCCAGCACCTCGCCGTCGCGTACGGCCGCCGCCAGATGGATCTGATCCGGCAGAGCGGCGCGCAGCCGTGCGAAGTGGTCGAGTCCGAAGAAGTAGAAATCGGTCGCCCCGACCCGGCGCATCGTCGCGTGATAGGTCGCCACCCAGGGCGCCAGCAGATCCCAGTCGTCGAAGACGATCCGTACCCCGGCTCGCTTCGCCTTGTTGATCTGATTGCGATGGGTGCGGTGGGTGTCGTGCCACAGCTGCTCGGGGGTGAGCGTCAGGTCGGCCGACACCGTCTCGCCGTGCCGCACCACCGTCCCGGCGCCGGGAAGTGCCGTGGCCAGGGCCGCGACCGGCGCCGGGAGCAACGGGTGCAGCCGGGCGAAGACGGTGATCACGTCGTGGGTGCGCAGCAGCGCCGCCATGTGCCGGGCGGCCCGTGTCCAGAAACCGGTGTCCGACGGTGGGACGTCACTGACCGGCCCGGGGTAACCGTAGGGCGAGACCGCGTCCCGCAGCCCGGTGCCGGGGACCGGCCGCAGCACCAGTGGCAGCAGCAGGACCTGGCCCATCTCGTCGTACCGGAACGCGACCGGCGTACCCCCGGCGAGATGGGCGTCCAGGGTCACGTATCCGGGCAGGTGGTACACGTCGTGGTGGACGCGCCGCAACGCGTCCGTCCACGCCGGGTCGCCGGGTTCCAGCAGGGCGCCTTCGGCCATCGGCCGTCCCTTCCTCGAGTGCTACGCGGTGTTGGGCAGGATCGCGTGTCCGGTGGTGACCTGACCGCCGTCGGTCCGGCGGCGGGCCCGGCTCCACCGGCGGGCGCTGAGCGTCCACCGCAGCAGGGTGCGCGGGACCGTCGTCTGTGTCGCCATGTGCAGCAGGTAACGCCACGTCGGGTATTCGCCGCGGCGGTTCGACAGGGCGTACGAGAACCGGCCGGCCGGCAGGTGGGCGTACTCCGGCATCTTCTCGAACCAGGCGCTGCTCGCTCGCGCCGCCCGTTGCAACGGTGCCATCGCCGCCTTGCGGCGGTGTTCGTACCGTTCCAGGGCCACCGCCAGATCGTCGCCGGAGGCGACCGCGTCGGCCAGGGCCATCGCGTCCTGCATGGCCAGCTTCGTGCCGGAGCCGATCGCGAAGTGGGTGGTGTGCGCGGAGTCGCCCATCAGCACCAGGTTGCCGTGGTCCCAGCGGTGCGCGGTGACCCGCCGGAAACTCTGCCAACCGGTCCGCCCGACCTCGGCCCGGTGGTCGATCAACTCGGCGCCGTCCAGATGGGACGCGAAGATCTGCCGCAGCCGCTCGGTGCCGTCCCGCGCGTCGAGAGTGTCGAAGCCCAGGTCGGACCAGGTCTGCGGGGTGCACTCGACGATGAACGTGGAGGTCTTCGCGTCGAACGGGTAGGCGTGGAACCAGATCCACCCGGCCGAGGTCTGCTCGAACCCGAAGGTGAACGTGTCGAACACCTTCGGCGTGCCCAGCCAGATGTACTTGTTACGGGCCACCTCGACCTCGGCGCCGAAGTGCTCGGCGTGCGCCTCCCGGATCCGGCTGCGCGCCCCGTCGCACGCCACCACCAGGTCGGACGGCGGCAGGTCGGCCAGGTCGGTCAGCTCGTCGGACCAGGTGATGTTCACACCCAGCTCGACCGCCCGCTCGGAGAGGATCTCCAGCAGCCTGTGGCGGCCCAGGCTGAAGCCGTACCCGGGCAGGTGGCTGGTGGGTTTGCCGGTCGCGCGGACCTCGTACTCGTCCCACTTGTAGGCCGCCTCCCAGATCCGATCGGCGCTGACCGGGTCGTACCGGAACAGGTCGTCGAGCAGGTCGTCCCAGAACACCACCCCCCAGCCCCAGGTGACGCCGGCCGGGTTGCGCTCGACCACGGTGACCTCGTTGCCGGGGTCGGCGAGCTTCGCCAGCGTCGCGAAGTACAGTCCGGCGGGCCCTCCGCCGACACAGGTGATCCGCATGACGGGGCTCCTAACGGTAGGCCGGGAAGGTGGCGGTCAGGTCGGCCGGATCGGCGTCCGGACGGCGGTCGCGGACCAGCCGCCGGTACGCCTCCGGGTCGGTGATCACCCGCCAGGTGTGGAAGGCGTTCCGGCTGGGCGAGAACCCGGCCTTGTACGAGAACAGCGAGTCGTTCGCCCCGCCCTTGCCGCCACCCAGGTGGAACACCTTGTCCCCCCGGGACTTGCACCAGCGTCGCACCGAGTCGTAGAGCAGTTCGTCGGCGTACCGTTTCGGGGCGCGGCGGGTCGACGACACGTAACCGGTGGCGATCCCGTCGTACGAGAAGAAGGTGTTGCCCCCGACGACCTCGCCGTCCTCCAGCGCCACCACCAGGTGCATCTTGTCGCCGACCGCGTCGTGCAGCGCCGACAGGTGCTCACGGGTGAAGAAGTAGTACGAGGTGGCGCCGACCCGCCGCATGTTGTCGTGGTAGACCTCGACCCACTCGCCGAGCCGCCCCCAGTCGTCGAACACGATCTCGGTACCGGCCCGTTTGGCCCGGTTGATGTGGTTGCGATGGTCGGCGCGGGTCTGCTTCCACATCTCATCCTCGGAGACCGTCAGGTCCATCGACACGGTTTCGCCGTGGTACACCAGCTTCCCGTGGTCGGCGAGGACCGGGGTGGCGAGGAGCGGATGCAGGCGGATGAACGCCGAGATGACCTTCAGATCAGACAGGACGTCGATGAAAGCCGAGCAGGCCGCGTCCCAGAAAGCGGGATCATCGGTGGAGCCCACGGGACCCGGGTAGCCGTACGGCGAGATCGCGTCCTTGAGGTCCGTGCCCGGGATGTCCCGCAGGATGAGCGGAATCAGCAACCGCCGCCCGTCCTGTTCGAAATGGAACGCGGCGGGCGCGCCGCCGTAGAGCCGCGCGTCCAGGACGACGTAGTCCGGCACGTGGTACATGTCGTGACTGACCTGCTGGAGCGTCTCCTTCCACTCGCGTGCCGCCGGTTCCAGCAGCGATGCCGTCATCTCCTGATTTCCCTTCCGGTGCTCAGGCCCGCAGCAGGCGGGCGTTGAGCGCCATGTTCGCGGCGAACTGGTCGTTCACCACCTGGTGTCGCTCCAGCCGTAGTTGCACGGCCGGGTCGTATCGGCCCAGCTTCACGAAGCCGTCGGACCACCAGCCGTTGTCGACGCCGGTGCCGTCCACATAGGCGTGATAGGTCGTCCCGCCCGGCCAGATCACCTTGGTGAGCAGGGACGAGAAGGCGGCCACGTCGGCGGCCGACCAACCCTGGTTGCGGTCGCGGGCCTCGACCACGTACGTGACCACGCCGTTGCCGTGGCCGACGTCCTGACCGGGCCGTTTCGCCGAGTCCCACACGTCGCTCCAGAACCAGGCGGTCGGCTCGGCCGGGTTGCGCCGCAACTGCCGGCGCAACTGGGTGCTGATCTGGTCGACGACCGTGTTGCAGCGGGCCTTGCGGGTCTGGTCGGCGGTGAGGTGGGCGATGTTCATCGCGATCAGCGCCCAATGCGCGGCCATGTGTGTGCGCTCGCGGTAGAGGTAACTCTTCGGGCCGCGGGTGTACCACTTGTCGAAGACGTCGACCTCGGCGAACGCCAGCAGCCGCTGGTACCTGGCCCGGTATCCGGCGTCGGTGAGATCCTTCATGGCGACCAGCAGGTTGGTGCCGTACCGCCACAGGTACGACTCGTAGAGCGGCACCTCGTCGCCGCCGCCACCGGCCCGGCTCGACCCCCAGCCCCGGAACCGGTCGCCGAACGAGCTCTTCGCCAGCGACGTCGACGGGGCCGAGGCGGCGACCACGTTCTCCATCCAGATCAGCGCCCGGTCCAGGTAGCGGCGCTGGCCGGTGGCCCGGTACATCGCGGTGCACGCGTCGACGTCGTACGCCAGGTCGTAGTGGTCGCGACTGTCCTTGGACCGGCTCAACGGGGTCGCGTTGCCGTACGCGAACTCCCAGCTCTTCATGAAGATCCCGGTCCAGTACGAGACCGGTTTGATCTTCGACACCTGCTCCACCGCGGGCGGCTCGGCCGGCATCGGATCGCGCACCTCGGGAACGTCGTCGTCGCTCGCCCCGCGGACCAGGTGCAGCCCGGTCGCGCCGGCCACCAGCACCCCGCCCAGCCCGGCGGCCAGGATCGTGCGCCGCTTCATCGGGCCGTCACCGGCACCCGGTCGGCCACCGGCACCAGCGCCGTGGCCGCGGCCAGTCCGGCGAACATCCAGGCCAGCCGGGAGTCGTAGTAGTCGCCGGAGAACAGACCGGACAGCGCCACGAAGACGGTCGCCGACACGGTCAGGCCGGTCAGCTGGGGACGGGCGCCGCCACCCCGGACGAGCCGGGTCCACAGCAGGACCGAGGCGGTGAGCAGGCCCAGCCCGGCGAGCCCGCCCTCGGCCGCGACCGCCAGCACGTAGTTGTGCGGATACTCGACGGCCTGGTTGACGCCGATCAGGCCGTAGAAGCCGTCGAGCCCGGACCCGGCGACCGGATGGTCGAAGAACATGTCGACGGCGGCCATCCAGATGTCGGTCCGCCCGGAGAGATATTGTTCCTGCACGGTCTGTTCAACGAACCGTTCCTGGAACAGGTCGGTGAACTCGGGTGGGGCGAAAGCCCAGATGGCGCCGACCGCGACCACCGCCACCAGCCCGGCCCCGACGATCGCCGAGCCGCGCAACCGGTGCCGCAGCTTGAGCAACGCGGCGAAACCGACCACCCCACCGGCGACGAGTGTGCCGCGCGACCCGGACAGCACGGTGGCCAGCAGGAACAGCGGGATCACCAGCAGCGGCAGGATCCGGCCGGTCAGCATGAACAGCGCGACCGCGCTGATCACCCCGAGGACCTCGATCCGGGCGAACACGTTCGGCCCGCCGCCGAACGCCGAGTAGCGGCCCTGCTCGCCGGGGCCGCTGATGAAGATGGCGGCCAGCGCGTAGACGATCGCGGCGACGAAGAACAGCTGGAACGTCAACCGGGCGACCGCCGCCGGGTCGGACAGCGAATACCGGTAGAACGCCACCACCAGCACACCGAGCAGCACCAGGTCCAGGACCTGCGGGCCGACCCGGGCGGCCGGGGGCGCCCACAGCGCCGAGGCGATCTGGAAGAGGAAGAACAACAGGGCGGCGACCAGCCAGCCCTCCCGGTCGATCACCGGCCGGGCCTTGGCATCGGCCGACAGCCCGAGCGCCACCAGTGCCACGACCAGGCCGATCACCCGCAGGTCGACCCAGGCCAGGTCGAGCAGCCCGGCCCGGTCGAGGGTGTACCGGCCGCCGATCGCGACGAGGATCAGCAGCAGGCCGGGCGTTCTCAACGTCGGCCCACGATCTGGCTCGCCGCCATCGCGAAGACCAGACAGGCGCCGTAACCGGCGAGCGAGCCGTAGGCCGCGCCGAGGATGCCGAGCCGGGGGATCAGCAGCAGGTAGGCGGCGAAACTCACCACGAACCCGGCGATCTCGGCGGCCGACACGAGACCGCCGTGCCCCTTGGCGATCAGCAGACCCAGACTGATCCGGGACACCGCGTACAGGCCGGCCGCCGCCACCAGCGGCAGCACGATCACCTTGGCGTCCGCGTACTCGTGCCCGAACAGCGGCTCGATCAGCAGATACAGGCCACCGGCCACCAGCGGCACCACCACGAGCACGTAGACGGCCGCGGCGGCCACGATCGGCGCCGCCCGCAGGCCACCGGAGTTGTGCGAGGCCCGCCACTTGCCGAGACGCGAGTCGGCGTACGCCCGGATCGGCCACGCCAGCAGCTCGGTCATCGTCGCCACCGACGTGTAGTGGCCGAGCGCCGCGGTCGACGCCAGCGCCGGGATGACCAGCCGGTCCACCCGCAGCATGGCCATGTTCGACAGGGCTGCCGGGAACAGCGACAGCCCCTCCCGCCGCACCTGCCGGTTCTGTTCCGGCCGGATCGGGCCGGCGTCGGCGACCACCGGCAGCCGCAGCCAGATCACCAGGTAGACGACGGTCGGCGTGGCCCCGGCGATCAGGTAGGCCAGGAACCACCACTCCGGGTGGCTGGCGTGCCCGGCATAGAGCCCGACCAGCATGGTGAACAGCAGCAACGCCTCGATCACCCGGGCCAGCAGGAAGTCCCGGACCCGCCCCACCGCGATGGCGATCGACCGGGTGGCCAGGCTGGTCGCCTCGATCAGCGCGAACCAGGCGAGCATCGCGACGATCAGCGGGCCCGGCGTCAGATGCGCGGGTGCGGCGATCTGCCAGATCACCGCACCACCGAGAAACAGCAGGCATGGTACGGCCAGCAGCCGCGCGTAGGCACGAACGGCCGGAGCGGGCGACACATTGTGGTAGGCCGCCACGAAACTGCGTTCGGTACCGAGCAGCAGCAGCTGGGTGGCCAGGTAGACGACCTGGAGCAGCAGTGCCACCTCGCCCCGGTTGGCCGGGCTCAGCGACCGGACCATCAGGATGTTCGCGGCCATCGCCACCGCACCGGTCAGCACCTGCGACGCGAGCAGCTGGACGGATGGTTCCCGCAGCACCTTTCCGGCGAGGGCGATCGGGCCGGCCTGCCGGATCCCGATCCGTAGGTCACTCACTGCGCTGCTGCTCCTCGTCGGCGTCGTCGTCGGCGCCGCTGCGTTGGGCCGGCACGTCAGGGGACTGCTCGTTCTCCGTGTCGGCGACCCGGGCCCGGCCGCGGGCGGTGCCCACCACCGGCAGCGACACGAACGTGTCGTCGAGCCGCGGCGACTGTGTCGGATCCAGCCCGAACACCAGATCCGGGCTGTCCATGCCGGTGCCCACCTCGGCCGGGCCGTGCCACGAACCGTTCTCCGGCAGCTTGCGCGGCAACGCGTTCAGCACCGCACCGGCGAGTTTGGCGCCGACCCGCTGGAGCAGGTCGATCGACTTCTCCACGTCCGCCGTCCGGGTCCGTCCGGCCCGTACCACCAGCAGCGCGCTGTCGGTGACCTGCCCGATCACGGTGGCGTCGGCGACACCCTGCAACGCCGGACCGTCGACCAGCACGATGTCGTAGCGTTCGGTCAACGTGCGGACGGTCGCGCCCAGCCGGGGCGAGGCCAGCAGCTCACCCGGGTCGGGCGCGTGCTCCCCGGCGGGCAGCACGGTCACCCGGCCGCCGAGCGAGTCCTGGAGCACGTCGGGCACCCGGGCGGTACCGGCCAGCACCTCGGCCAGACCGGGCGCCGCGTCCAGCGACAGGTAACGCCCGATCCCCGGTGTCCGCATGTTCGCGTCGACGAGCACCACCCGCGCCCCCGTTTCAGCCATCGCGATGGCCAGGCCGCAGGTGACGGCCGTGGTGCCCTCCTTACGGCCGGCACCGGTGAGCAGCAGCGAACGGCCTCGCGCCGGGACCGTCGGAGCCGGGTGTTCGGCCAGCACCGGCAGCAGGCTGCGCAGCCGGCGGAACGCCTCGGCGAGCGCCTGGTCCGGGTGGTCGTCGCGGGAGCGGCCACCGATCGAGATGGTGCCGACCGCGTTCAGGCCGAGCCGCCGCAGGTCGTCCTCCTCGGCGACGGTACGGCCGGTGGCCTCCTTCACGGCGACCGCGGAGGCCCCGATCAGCAGGCCCAGCACGGCGGCGAACCCGACGTTGCGGGCCATGTCGTTCGGCTCGTCGGCAGTGACCGCGTCCTGCACGATCGACACCTGGGTGGCCGGTCCGGCGTCCGGGTCGGCCGGTGCGCCGATCTGCCGGGCCAGCCCGACCAGCACCGACGCCGCGGTGGTGACGATCTGCTTGCTGCGGTCGGCGTCCTGGTCGACCGCGGCGATCTCCAGCAGGTCGGTGCCCTCCCGGATCTGCGCCGACAGGCTCTTCTGCACCTGCTCGACGGTGATCTCCGGGCCCATCCGGTCGACCACCGCCTGCGCCACCCGGGGCCCGGTCAGCAGCGCGATGTACGAGTTGAGCCGCCGCGCCCCCGAGTCCGGGTCGGAGTTGCCCGAGCTGACGTACAGCACCATCGACGATTTGTGGCCCGGCGCGCCGGCCATGGTCAGCCCGGCCGCGATGCCGGCGGCGACCAGCACCGGCACCAGCAGCCAGAGCCATCGGCGCCGGCAGGCCCGGACGTACGCACGCAGTTCCACTGTTCCCCCGAATCAGGTGTTGGCGGGTTCGAGCTGTGCCGACCGGTTCAGCACCGCCTCGAACTTCTCGAAGAGCAGGTCACGGGAGAACTGCTCCACGGCCAGCCGGTACGCGGCGTCCCGAGCCTGTTTCAGCCACAGTTCGTCACGCAGGTGCCGGGCCAGTTCGGCGCCTGCGGACTCGGTGTCGACCGGGTCCAGCACCAGGCCGGCCCCGGTCTGCCGGAGCAGGTCGGCCTGCCAGCCGCCGTAGTTGATGGCGATCGGCCGGGACGCGGCGAGGGCGTCGAAGAACTTGTTCGCCGAGTTGTCCCAGAGCCCGCGGATCGGCCGGACCGTACTGCTGGACATGGTGGCCGCGCCGAGGATCACCGGCAGCTGCGACTTCGGCACCTTCTCCCACATGTGCACGACCCGGTCCAGCAGGCCCAGTTCGGCGGCGAGCGCCTTGGTCGGCTCCCACTCCTTGCCGTGCCCGACGATCAGGAAGCGCAGGTCGGGATCCGCCCTGGTGGCCGTGTGCATGGCCCGGACCAGGTACTCCACGCCGTTCACCACACCCAGCGCGCCGGTGTAGACGATCAGCGGACGGTCGCCCAGCCAGTCGTGGGCGGCACGGAACCGCCGTACCTCCTCCGGATCGACCCGGAACAGTTCGAGGTCGGCGGCGTTCGGGATGACCGTGGTCGGGGTGCCGGGCCGGCGGGCGACGACACCGTCGGCCATGCCGGGGGAGAGGGCGATCACCTCGGACGCGTTGCGGTAGGCGAAGTCGGCCAGCCCGCCGGCCACTCTCCGCAGCACCGGGTTGCGCAGCGCGCCCAGCTCGATCGGCACCTCGGGCCACAGGTCGCGGACCTCGAACACGAACGGCACCCGGCGCAGCTTCGCGGCGATCACGCCGGGCACCGCCACGGTCAGTGGCGTGCTGGTGGCGAACACCAGATCGGCGTGCAGCTTCGCCGCCTTCGCGGCGGCCAGCACCATGAACTCGGCGAAGGCCCGCAGGCGGCGGGCATACGACATGTTGTTGTTGTACGGAACCTTGAACCAGTGGACCGTGACGCCGTCCTCGACGGTCGTGGTCCAACCGGCCTGCCGTGCCCCCGGGGTGATGTCGGTGGTGATCACGTCGACCGTGTGCCCGCGCGCGACCAGCCGGCGGGCCTGCTCGTACGAGCGGATCCCCCCGGCCATCTGCGGATTGCAGTAGTACTGGTGGATGTAGACGATGTGCATGGCGTCTCAGCCCTCCCGAACCGCGTCGACGACGCGTCTCCGGTCGTCGTCGGTCAGAGCGGAACCACTGGGCAGGCACACCCCGCGGCGGAACAGATCGGCGCACACCCCGCCACCGCGGGTCACACAGTCCTGGAAGACCGGCTGCAGGTGCATCGGTTTCCAGGCCGGCCGGGCCTCGATGTCGCGGCTGTTCAGTGCGGCCAGCAGCCGGTCCCGGTCGCCCTCGCCGCCGGTCAGCACGCAGGTGAGCCAGTAGTTGGGTTCGCCGTAGCGGGCGATCGGCATGAAGGTGAGATCGGGCATCTCGGAGCGGTAGAAGTCGAACGTCGCCTTCCGGGCGGCGATCATCCGGTCCAGACGCTGCAACTGGCCCCGGCCCACCGCGGCGAGCAGGTTGCTGAGCCGGTAGTTGTAACCGACGGCCCGGTGCTCGTAGTGCGCGACCGGCTCGCGGGCCTGGGTGGACAGGTGCCGGGCCTGCTTGGCGACCCGGCCGTCGTCGGTGACGAGCATCCCGCCGCCACCCGTGGTGATGATCTTGTTGCCGTTGAAGGAGAGCACCCCGGCCAGCCCGAACGACCCGGCCGCCCGCCCGCGATAGGTGGCACCGAGGGCTTCGGCGGCATCCTCGATCAGCGGTACGCCGTACCTGTCACACGCTTCGAGAAGGGGGTCGTAGTCGGCGCACTGGCCGTACATGTCGACCGCGATCACCGCCCGGGGCAGGTTCCCGCGTTCGGCCCGGGCCCGTAGTTCCTCGGCCACCAGTGCCGGGTCGACGTTCCAGCTGTCCGGGGTGGAGTCCACGAAGACCGGCCGGGCGCCCAGGTAGACCACGGCGTTGGCGGTCGCGGCGAACGTGAACGACGGCACCAGCACGGTGTCGCCACGCCGGACTCCGGCCGCGATCAGGGCCAGGTGCAGCGCGGCCGTGCCACTGCTCAACGCCACCGCGTGCCGTACGCCCACCCGCTCGGCCACCTGCTCCTCGAAGGCGTCCAGGTCCGGGCCGACCGGGGCCACCCAGTTCGAGTCGAAGGCCGCCAGCAGCAGTCCGCGCTCCAGGTCGGTGACGTCGGGCGGGGACAGGTAGATCCGGGTGCCGGTTCGGGTGTCAGTCATGGACGCGGGTCCTCACGGCCAGGATCGGCCAGGCCGGGTGCAGACCCTGCCGGCGGATACACATCGGGGAGTCGCCGGCGTGCATGGCCGGGCGCAGGGTGCTGGAGAAACTGCGGTACCCGGCCTCCCGGGCGACTGTCACGTCGCGTTCGCGGAAATCGACCGCCGGGTGGCCGTACGGCGCCGCGAAGTCCCGGACCTCGACGCCGAGCTCGTCCTCGATCTCCCGTTTGGAGTCGATGATCTCCCGGGCCGCGGCCTCGTCGTCCTGATCGGACAGCCGGTGGTGGGTGACCGTGTGCGAGCCGAAGTCGAACCCGGACGCCACCAGTTGCCGGCAGTCGTTCCAGCTCAGGTTCCCGGGCCGGCCGACCATGCCGGAGGTCAGGAAGAACATCGCCGGCACCCGCATCTCCAGCAGCATCGGCGCGGCCACGTCCCGCCAGGTCAGGTGGGCGTCGTCGAAGGACAGGCAGAACACCGGTCCGGTCAGCGGCTGGGCACCGGACAGGTATCGCATCGCCTCGTCCCAGCCGACCATCGGGCCGATCCGCTGCAGGGCGCGCAGATGGTTGCGCAGGTCACGGGCGTACTCGGCGGGCACGTCGTGATAGAAGGGGAAGTAGAGGCCCGGCGCGCTGGGCAGCCGGCGGCGCAACCCGGCCGGGGCCAGGATCCGTCCCTGCAACCGGGGCCGGGCCCGTAGGCGACTGCGTAGCCCCAGCTCGTTCAGGCGTCGTCTGATCGCCGTCTGCATGCGATCGGCACCCTCCCGCTCGTTCGACAGGTCGCGGCCACGGGACGTCGTCCCGTGGCTCCCACCCACCTTCGCAAATACGTGTGGGGAAGCATCAGTAGCAATTGTCATAAGGAACGCGAGTATTATTCGCGTCAATTGTGAATAGCCCGATCGGCTTCTTGCGGAATGGACTTATGGTTGAGCATCATCAGGCCCGCCGGGCAATGATTCGATCGGGGACCCTTCATGTTGCGACTGCACCGGGTGCAGCCTGACGCCGCTCTCTGGGCGGACCGGGCGACCTACCCGGATCGGCTGATCTTCCACACTCCCGAGTGGCTCCGGTTCGTCGCCGAGTGCCAGAACGCCGAGCCGCTGCTCGCCACGGTCACCGCCGACGGTCAGCCGGTCGGACACTTCACCGGGCTCCTGAGCAGGCGTTTCGGAATGCGGATCCTGGGCAGTCCGATGGCCGGATGGACTACGTCGTACCTCGGATTCAATCTGCGACCGGAGGTTCCCCGGCGAGCCGCGCTCAGTGCCCTGATGCCGTTCGCCTTCGGTGAGGCGGGCGCCGCCCACCTCGAGATCCGCGACCGGGGCCTGACCCCGGCCGATCTGGGCGGCCTCGGCCTGCGCTGGGACTCCGCGCCCACCGCGGTGATCGATTTGAATCCGACCGAGGACGAGTTGTTCGGCGCGATGGCGAGTGCATGCCGCAGAAACATCCGCAAGGCCGAGAAGTCGGGCGTCACGATCGAGGAGGCGGACGCCGATCCCGCATTCGCCGACGAATTCTACGATCAATTGCGGGACGTATTCGCCAAACAGAATCTGGTACCCACCTATTCGGTGGAAAGGGTTCGGTCGTTGATCCGTCACCTCGGGCCGGCCGGGCGGATCCTGCTGCTGCGCGCCCGGGACGCCGAAGGGCGGGGGATCGCCACCGCGGTGCTCCCGTGGCATCACCGCGCCATGTACTTCTGGGGTGGCGCCAGTTACCGCAGCGGGCAGCATCTGCGGCCCAACGAGGCGATCATCTGGTACGCCCTGCGGTGGGCCAGGGCGCGCGGGGTCACCGAGTTCGACTTCGTCGGTGGTAACGCCTACAAGCAGAAGTACGGCACCACCGAGGTCGCCGTCCCGTGGGCCCGCCGATCCCGGTCGCCTCTGGTCGCACATCTTCGGGACGCCGCGAAGCAGGGTTTCGCCCTGAAGCAGCGGACCGTCGCCCGCCTCACCGTCGCTCGCTGACGTCCGGTGAAACAGGCGCAACTTCTTTCCGAAATAGGCCCGCAATCGTTCGATGATTGAGCAGGTAGTCAGCGGTGTGAGCGGGCCGCGAGTAGGTGCTTAACTGCTGATATCCGCTCTTCGGCAACATTGACATCGGCTGGAAACACTTTGAAAGAACTGCAAGAACTTGCAGTCGATCATCGAAATCAATAGTGTCCGAAACCGTGGTCCGGCCGGCCATGCCCGCGGTGATCTCCGTTCCCGGCGGAGTTCGCCGCGGCATTCGACCCGCATTGAGGCGACCCGGAGGAAGACGTGAACCAGGACCGGAGCGGCCCGAGTTCGAGAAGATCGCGGAGGTGGGCGGCGGGCGCGAGCCTCGCCGTTCTCGCGCTGACATTGTCCACATTGTTCGGTGTGTCGGCTGCGGCGGCGGACGCGAAGGCGGCGGCCGATCCCCGGGCCGCCGCCGATGTGAAGATCGACGCCGCGGTGACGACGGCCGTCCAGGGCGGAAAGGAGACGTCGTTCTGGGTGCTGCTGCGCGGCGACACCGACCTCACCCCCGCCACGAAGGTGACGGGCAAGGCCCGCGCCGCGGTGGTGCTCCAGACCGCCCGCGACGGAGCCACCCGTGACCAGCGCGGTCTGAAACAGCTTCTGACCAGCCGGAAGGCCGATTTCGACACGTACTGGATCGCGAACACGGTCCGGGTGACCGGGGACGCCGGTCTGCTCGCCGAGGTCGCTGCCCGCCCCGAGGTCAAGGCGGTACTGCCGGACACCCCGATCACCCTGCCCGCCCCGACCGCGGGCGCGGTGCAGGCCGCGGTCGACGCCGTCGAATGGAACGTCGACCGGATCGGCGCACCCCGCGTCTGGACCGACCAGGGTGCCCGCGGTCAGGGCGTCGTGATCGCCAACATCGACACGGGCGTGCAGTTCGACCATCCGGCACTGGCCGCGAACTACCGCGGGCGGCAGGCCGACGGCACGTTCGCGCACGACCACAACTGGTACGACCCGACCGGCCTCTGCACCGGCGGCGCCCCCTGCGACAACAACGGGCACGGCACCCACACCATGGGCACGATGGCCGGAACCGGCGGCATCGGCGTCGCGCCCGGCGCCACCTGGATCGCCGCGAAGGGCTGCGAGACCAACTCCTGCTCGGTCGGCGCGCTGCTCGCCGCCGGCCAGTGGATCGTCGCCCCGACCGACCGCGACGGCCGGAACCCGCGCCCCGACCTGGCGCCCGACGTCGTCAACAACTCGTGGGGCGGCGGCGCCGGATTCGACCCGTGGTACTCCGACGTGATCCGGTCCTGGGTGGCCGCCGGCATCTTCCCGGCCTTCTCCAACGGCAACGCCGGGCCGGGCTGCAACACCTCCGGCACCCCCGGGTCGTACACCGACACCTACGCATCGGGCGCCACCGACGTCAACGACGCGATCGCCCCGTTCTCCAGCCGCGGCACCGGCCAGGACGGCGGTGTCAAACCGGACCTGACGGCGCCCGGCGTGGACGTCCGGTCGAGTGTGCCCGGTGACGGTTACGCCGCCTACAGCGGCACCTCGATGGCCTCACCACACACCGCCGCGACGGTCGCGCTGATCTGGTCGGCGGCGCCGGCACTGCGTCGGGACATCACCGCGACCAGGACGATCCTGGACGAGACGGCGATCGACACGAACGACACCGCCTGCGGCGGAACGGCCACCGACAACAATGTGTACGGCCAGGGCCGGCTCGACGCGTACGCGGCGGTCCGGCTCGCCGTGAGGCCGTCCGGCAGCCTCAGCGGGATCGTGCGCGCGGACGGCGTACCGCTGGGGGGTGTGCCTGTGGAAGTGACCGGAACCGCGTCGCGGACGGTGACCACCGCGGCCGATGGCGCCTATCGTTTCGGCCGATTGCCGGCCGGCGCCTACCGGATCCGGGTCGCCTCGTTCGGCTACGGGACGTTCGAGACGGACGTGACGATCACGGCCGGTGACGCGCTGACCGTCGACCCGGTACTGACCGGCGGCCCCTCCGGAATCGTGTCCGGCCTGATCAGCGGGGCCGAAAGCCCGCTGTCAGGGGTGACCGTAGCGCTGACCGGAACCCCGGTCACGGTCACCACCGGTACCGACGGGCGATTCCGGCTGGCCGCGCCGAACGGCGCCTACGAACTCACCATCCGCCCGACCGGCGGTTGCTTCGCCGCCGAAACCCGATCACTCACGGTCAGCGGCGACGTCACCGTTGACGTTGCGTTGCGCCAGATCATCGACGGGTACGGCTACCGCTGCACGCCCGCGGCCGAGGAATACCGCCCCGGCACCGACCGTCTGGCGATCACCGGCGACGACGCCGTCACCGAGATCGCCCTGCCGTTCCCGGTGACCCACTACGGCGTCGCCCGCACCCGCGCCTGGATCAGCACGAACGGCGTGCTCGGGTTCGGCCCGGTCAGTGCCGTCTACCAGAACACCACCCTGCCGGACGGCGCCGAGCCGAACGACGCGCTCTACGCCTTCTGGGACGACCTCGCCGTCGACGAGCAGGCCGGCATCTACACCGCGTCCACCGCCGACACGTTCGTGGTGGAGTGGCGTGACGTGCGGTTCTTCGGCTATGCCGGACGCATCTCGATCAGCGTGATCCTGCACCCCGACGGCACCGTGACATACCGCTACCGGGGCCTGTCCGGCGACCGGGCCGCGGGTGTCGGCGCCACCATCGGCGTGGAGAACACCACCGGGACGGCGGGTCTCGCGTACTCGGTGAACACCGCCTCGGTGACCGACGGCCTCGGTGTCACCTTCCGGCCGGACCCGGACCGGATCGCCGCGACCTTCAACGTCACCGCGGAGACCTGGTGGGGCCAGCAGGTGTACGTCGTCGGCAACCGGCCCGAACTGGGCGGATGGGATCCGGCGCGGGCGGTCGCGCTCGACCCCGGCGGCTACCCGGTGTGGTCCGGCGGGCTGAGCCTGCCACCGAACACGGCTGTCGAGTTCAAATACCTGAAGAAGGATCCGGACGGCACGGTCACCTGGGAACAGGGCGACAACCGCACCACGATCACCCCGCCGACCGGTCGATACGTCACCCACGACACGTTCCGCTGAGACCGGCATGGCACGGCCCGTCCGCCAACGGGCTGTGCCATGCCCCTCGAGCGATTGGCTTCTCGCCGCAGGCTTCGTTAGTTTCCTGGAAAGGTTCCGGAGAATGGGACGAGGCGATGTCCGGCCCATCGGTCACAGCCATGGTGGACGACGAGACCTGGGTCGTCGAGTTCACCGTGCGCGGGGTCTGGGAGCGCACTCTCTGGATGGCCACGTTCGGGCTGCTCAACAAGTGCATGTCCCACCATCCGGCCGGGCTGCTGCTCGACCTACGCGGCCTGCACGACCCGGGCGCGATCAGCGCTCCACTGTGGCTGACCGCCGCGACCCACGGCGAACGGATGGAGCCGATGGTGCGGGTCGCCGCCTGCCTGCCCGACCGGACCGACCTGTCCGCCCGGCTGGGCAGCGTCGTCGCCAGCCGGCTGGTGCCGGCCTTCCCCTCGGTGCGGCTGGCCCGCTCGTTCCTGACCAGCAGCCGCCCCCGGATGGACCAGGTCCGGCTGCACCTGCCACCGGATTCGGACGCCGCCGCCCGGGCCCGCCACATGGTGACCGCCGCCTGCGAGGAGTGGGGGATGGACCCGCTCGTCACCCGGGCCCGGCTGGTCGTCTCCGAGCTGGTGGTGAACGCGGCCGAGCACGCCGCCACCCCGATCGACGTGCTGATCTCCCGCCGTGACGCGGGCGCGCTGTTGCATCTGGCCGTGGTGGACGGTTCGCCGGTGCTGCCGGCGATCCGCCTGGAGCTGGAGAATCCGTTGACCGAGCGGGGGTACGGCCTGCGCATCGTCGACGCGGCGGTCAACGGCTGGGGTGCCCTGCCCACCAGAGCCGGGAAGATCGTGTGGGCGCTCCTCAGATCCTGAGAAATCCGGCCGGCACGTAGAGACCCTGCCGGTCGGCGCGCACCGCCGCCGCGGTCCGTGACTCGGCGCCCAGCTTCACCATGATGTGCTCCAGATGCCCGACCGCGGTCCGCGCCGTGATGTGCAGGGCACTGGCGATCGCCGCGTTGCTGCGCCCCTCCACCAGCAGCCCGAGCACCTGCAACTCCCGCGGGGTCAGACCGTGCGTGTCCGGCGGCGGCCCGAAGAGCACCATCGCCCGATGGTGGCCGGGCGGCTCCGGCGGGCAGGCCAGCGCCGTGACCTGCAAGAGTGTGCCCTGCCCGGGCGGATCCTCACCCGGCACCAGGAACCGCGCCCACGTCCGGCCCGGCGTCAGCAGCGTCCCGACCAGACGCAGCACGGCGGTGGTCACCCCGAGTTCCCGGGCACCGGGCATCCCCGGCATCTCCTCGACCCGCCCGGACCGGGTCAGCACCACCCCGGCGTGCGCGTCGCGGACCATCCCGGCCAGCGTGGTGAGTGTCCGCAGCGGATCGACGACGTGCGCCATCAGCGGCGTGAGCATGACCATCAGGTCCAGCGCCTCGTCGCCGAGCGGCTCCGGGGACTCGGTGTGCGCGCCGAGCAACCCCAGATAGCGGCCGTCCGCGGTGACCAGCGGGATCGACACGCCCTCGGAGAGTCCGGCCGGTGCGAAGAAGTCGTTCCACACCGGCAGATCGGTCACCGGCACCGGTGAGTCGAACACCCGGATCGGCCGGCGCCCCTGATGCATGCCGACCCGCATGACGTCGGCCATGAACGCGGTGCTCGCCAGATGACGCAGCAGCCGCGGCTGATGGCCGGGTGCCGCGACCGGCTCCTGCACCCAGCGCTCCGGATCGAGCAGGCTGAGCCAGGCCGCGTCGTGCCGCAGCACCGGGCGAAGCACGTCGATCAGCGCCTCCGCCCGCTGCCGGACGCCGGACGGCATCGCCGCGATCCGCAGGATCTCGGCCGCGATCCGTCCACTGCCGGGAGGAAGCCCCACACCTCCATCATGGTCCGTGTCGCGTACGGCGGACAGGCACCGGGCGGGTATCGGTCAGCCGGCGCGGGCCGCGGTCGGGTATCGGTCAGCCGGCGCAGGCCGCGGCCCCCGCCACGTGTCCCAGGAACGTCCGGAGCCCGCACAGTCGCAGAATCATGTCGACCGACGGGTGAGCGGCGACGATGCACACCCGCCCCGCCCCGGCCGTCATACCCAGTGTGTTCAGCGCCCGAAGCCCCGCGTGATCGCAGAACTCGACCCCGGACAGATCCAGCCGGATCAGCTCCAGACCGTCGTCGCCGACCAGCCCGCCCAGCGTCCGGAGCATCGGCGAGACGGTCCGGATGTCCAGCTCTCCGGACACCCGGGCCACCACCTCGCCGGGACCCGTCAGCTCCACGGTGACGGTGAGGTCTTCCTGTTGGTCCTGCACGCGTCCTCCCCACCCAATCGACGCCGCCTCCCGCGACGCTACCGAGACAGGCCGGCCCGGGACATCGGAAGAAACTCCCACCCGATACGGGTCGGTCGGCGGGGCAGGACGCCATCAGTACGAGTTCACGCGGCGTTCACCAGATCGAGAATCGTCTTCGCGGCGGCCGGCGAGCCCACCTTGTCCCCGTACGCGCCGTACGGCACCACGTAGACCGGGGTGTCCCGCTGGGTGCGCCGGTTCTCGGCGAGCGGCCCCACGTCGACGGTGTCGTATCCGAGGCTGTCGAGGAGGTCGGTGACCGTCTTCTTGGCCGCCGCGTCGTCTCCCGCGATCGGCAGCGCCGACCGGTCCGCGGCCCCCGCCGGCCGGGCCAGCGACCGCAGATGCTCGAACCAGATGTTGTTGAAGGCCTTCACCACGCGCGACTCGGGAAGATGCCCCTGAAGCAGCTCGCCGGTCGTGGTGGAGCCGTTCTCCAACTCCTCGAAGGTGCCGTCGCGCTCCGGGTAGTAGTTGTTGGTGTCGATGACCACCTTGCCGGCCAGCGCATCCACCGGGATGTCCCGGTAGGCCCGCAGCGGCACGGTCACCACCACGATGTCACCGGCCGCGGCCGCCTCGGCCGGAGTCGCCGCCCGAGCCCGCGGGCCCAGCTCGCCGACCAGTTCCTGCAGCGTCTCCGGCCCGCGGGAGTTGCTCAGCACCACATCGTGCCCGGCCGCCACAGCCAGTCGCGCCACGGTGCCACCGATGTTCCCGCTGCCGATGAGTCCGATCGTCGTCATGTCTGTCGCGAACTCCGGAACCCGCCCACCAGATTCCGGCGAACCCCGTTTTCGTGACGGTCGGCACGTATCGCTTGCCTCTGGGTATGACCATGGGATAGCACGTCGGCCAGCGAGGAGAAGTAAGTTGTTCGTGTTGTTCGGACTGCGAAGCAAGGACCACCCGATGGGCGCGCGGGTGGCCAACTGCGAGATCTGCGGCTGGCAGGCCCCACAGCACCTGCTACGCCGAACCACCAAGTTCACCCTGTTCTTCATCCCGCTGTTCCCGGTCAAGCCATCCAGCTACTACGTGGTCTGCGGCCACTGCCAGGGCTTCCGAAAGGCCGACCCGAGACTGGTATCCGCCTGATCCAAGCCCCACCAGCAACACGAGCCGCGTCCCGAGGTGCCGGAGCGGGCGCAGCCGCGGGTGCGGGTGGGTCCGCTGCCGCGGGCAGGGTGCGGATGCGGGCGCAGCCGCAGGGCGCGGTTGTGAGCCCAGCCGCAGGCCCGGGCACAGGTAAGGGTCCGTAGGACCAGCCGCGGGATGCCGGTAGGGGTGCGGCCGTTGCCTCAGGCGAGGGTGTATTCCCAGCCGCGGGTGTGGACGGGGATCCAGCCGTTGGCGTGGACGCAGGCACGGACGCGGAATCAGCTGCTGGTGCAGGCCCAGGCGCTGGCGCTGGCGCGGACCCGGGAGCAGGTGCTGGCGCGGGCGGGTGTGAGTGCGGGCATTTGTGTGGGTGCGGGCCAAAGTGCGGCTCGGGGGCGGGGCCACGCGCGGGCCCCGCCGCGAGCCCGAATCTCGCCCGCCCCGATCCGGGCAAATGGTCGAAGAAAATGCAATCCTGAAACAAGTAAATGATTCCAAAGCCGATTTGACGTCGATCACCGATCGGTGACCACTGAAAACACGGACCCTCGCGACGACACCGAGTAAAACCGTGCCCACCATCCTGCGACGACCACCCCCATTCATTAAATTTCCACCGAGAGACGAACGAGACGGCCGCCAATCGCCATTTCCGTTCGCCGGCGATTGTGGCCACCGATCCGATGCACCTCCCAAAGGCACAAAGGACGCCGCAGGGCCTGGCCGCCGACGAGGTGAAGCAGGCGATCCACCGACCGGGTTTGCCGGATCCGGCAGCCGAAGGATTGGGGCCGACAGCGGAGGGATCGGGGCCGAAGGCGGATGCGTGGGGTTCGACGGTGGATCGGTTCGGTTCGACGGTGGATCGGTCGGGCTCGTCGGTGGAGGAGTGGAGGACGACGGCGGACGCGTCGCGGTCGACCACGAAGGACCTGGGGTCGACCGCAAAGAAGCTCGGGTCGAAGGCGGAGGAGTGGGAACCAGGGGTGGACGCGTCGCGGTCGACCACGAAGGGGCTGGGGCCGACGGCGAAGGAGCGGGGGTCGGCGGTGGCAGGGCTGGGGTTGACGGCGAAGGAGCGGGGGTCGGCGGTGGCAGGGCTGGGGTTGACGGCGAAGGAGCGGGGGTCGGCGGTGGCAGGGCTGGGGTTGACGGCGAAGGAGCGGGGGTCGGCGGTGGCAGGGCTGGGGTTGACGGCGGAGAAGCGGTGGCCGACGGTCGTTGGGTTGAGGGCGACGGCGAAGTAGCTCGGGATGACGGCTGTTGGGTTGTGGCCGACGGCGAAAGGGGCGGGTTCGACGGTGGACCGGCTGGGGCCGACGGAGAAGGAGATGGACCTGACGGGGGAGGGGTTGGGGCTGACCGCGGAAGGGCTGGAGCCGAACGGTGAGGCTGTTGGGTTGCCTGGATCTGCGGCAATCCGGCAGGTGTCGCGCATCGGGGAGTCGCCCGCCGCGCCGGCACGGTCGGGCTGTCGGATCCTGCTGAAGCCTCGGGGTGTGCGACGGCCTCTCGCCGTGTCGTGGCCTCGGAGCCGACGCATCCTGAGGCAGGTGCGTTTCCGCGAAGCCGCCGCAGCTTTTCAGAATGACGGCGCTGCAAGCCCCACGCACGGTGTCTCTCATGTTCGCGGCGAAACTCTTCGGCCGCCGGAGAATATTTCCGAGACTGGGTCCGGTCACGCATAGAAGCAATTTCCGACCTGCTGAACAGTGAACCCTGCCCCATGCATGAATTCTTCCCCCTCTCGCTCCGAAAGTGTAAGAAGTCGATCATGCCAACCTGCCTTCGAGTGTCCTCGCCGTCAGTTCTTGACATGATTCTCATTCGAATCGACAACGAGAATCGACAACGAGAATCGCATGATCGATCTTGGTCGTGGTTCATCGAAACTGAGAGGTCTCGGCCCAGGGTCATTGCATGTTCCGGTAGCTGCTGGTCACGGCCGTGATGAGGTCGTTTGAACGGCGGTCGGCGCGGCGGTTGGCGCGGGCGATGTTGGTTTCGCCGTTGATGCGGTGCCAGCCGATCGCGGTGTTACGCAGTGTCGCCATGACGGCGGGTCCGGTGCCGGTCCGGGCTTGATGAAGATCTTCACGGAACGTGACATCTCGGACGTTGTGGACCTGGTTCTCGATCAACCACTCCGATCTGGCCCACTTCTGCAGGTCAGCGGGCTGAGCGTCGGCAGCGGGAAGGGACGTGACCAGATAGGCGGTCTCCCGGCTGGTCTTGCCGCCGGTGGTGCGGGTCCGGGTGATCCGGACGGCTTGCCGGGCGTGCGGGAACGCGATCCCGCCCGGGGTCTGCAGGGTGACGGCCTTGACCGTGCGGGTCTCCTTGCGGCCGTGACCACGCTCGCGGGTGCGGTCACCGACCGGGATCTGCGCCCAGGGAACGACTTTGAGCTGGGCATGAAGGCCGGGCTGGTTGCCTTTGGCCTGCAGTAGCAGGTGTGCGCCGCGGCGGGTGATCTGCTCGGCGTGGCCGGTCTGGGTGTGCAGGGCGTCGGCGACTATCAGCACCCCCGGTAAGGCTGCCCAGCAGGTTCTCCACGGCGTCGAGCAGTGGTGTGAACGACGGGATCTCGTTGCTCTTCGTATCGACCGTGACCTGGGCGAGGACGATGCCGGTGCTGGTGTCCAGCGCGGACAGCAGATGCGTTTGACGGCCGTCGGGCAGACGGGCGCCGCGCAATGTCTTGCCGTCGACGGCGATCACGGTCCGGTAGCGGCGCGGCCGGGGAACGGCGAGCGGTGGTGTGCGGGTGCGGAGCCAGCCCGCCAGGACGCTGCCGACCAGGGCATCGTCGAGTCGGGTCAATAGTCGCCATACCGTGGTGCCGGCAGGCAAGCCCCGGTCGAACCCGAGCCGTCGCTGATCCGGCTCGTCCAGGTCGTACAGCCAGTCGGCGATCGCCGTGAACGAGGTGGCGCCGGCCAGGACGGCGCAGACCGCGACGGCGAGCAGCGCTGCCAGCGGATATCGCACCCCGCGAGGATTCCGCGGGTCCGGGACCAGGCTCGCGGCGGCCAGGAGCCCGCCGTGTTCACCGTCGGTGACCGGCGGCGGTGGCGTGTCGATGCCAGGGGTTGTCACGGTCAGTACGCAGATCAGAGATGATGCCATCGGCGGGTGGAGTCCTCGGTGGTCGTGCAGCGTCAAGAACTCCATGATCACCTTGGGGGCTTCACCCGCTCCATCCGCCTCCATATAGGCCGATCACTCGACATCATCCCAGCTCAGAGCGCCTGCCCGCGAGAACGCAACGGCCCTGGGTCTCGGCCTCCGGCCCCGCTCGGCCTGAGCACGGTGTGGTCTGGTTCGGCCGCGGGCCGGTTCGGGCTTGGTCCGGGTCTGGTTCGGTGCTGGCCCGGTTTCGGTGCCGGCTCGGTTCGGGTTGGCTTCGGGGCGGTTTGGCGCGGTGTGGCCTGGTTCGGTGTCGGCCCGGTTCGGGGTGGTTTGGGCCGCGGTGTGATCTGGTTCGGTGTCGGTCTGGCTCGGGTGTGGCGCCTGGAGGTGTGGGTGTCGAGTTCGGCGCTAGGGCTGGATCCAGTCGAAGGTGCGTTCCACGGCTCGGCGCCAGTTCTTGTACTCCAGGTCTCGGACCGCCGGATCCATGGCCGGCATCCACTGGCCGGCGATGTGCCAGTTGCGGCGTAGGCCGTCCAGATCCGGCCAATAACCGACGGCCAGGCCGGCCGCGTATGCCGCGCCCAACGACACCGTCTCCACGGCCAGTGGGCGGACCAGCGGCACGTCGAGGACGTCGGCGATCATCTGCATCAGCAGGTTGTCGGCGGTCATTCCGCCGTCCACCTTCAAGGTGGTCAGGGTGAGGCCCGAGTTGGCGTTCATCGCGTCGACCACCTCTCGGGTCTGCCAGGCGGTCGCCTCCAGGACCGCCCGGGCCAGGTGGCCCTTGGTGATGTACGAGGTCAGGCCGACGATCACGCCACGGGCCTCGCTGCGCCAGTACGGGGCGTAGAGGCCGGAGAACGCCGGGACGATGTAGCAGCCGCCGTTGTCGGCGACGGTCCGGGCCAGGGTTTCGATCTCCGGTGCGCTGGAGATCAGCTCCAGCTGGTCGCGGAACCACTGGACCAGCGAACCGGTGATCGCGATCGAACCCTCCAGGGCGTAGACCGCGGGGGCGCCGGCGATCTGGTAGGCGACCGTGCTGAGCAGGCCGTTCTCTGAACGGATCAGGTCCGGGCCGGTGTTCAGGAGCAGGAAACTGCCGGTGCCGTACGTGCACTTGGCCTCGCCCGGGGTGAAACAGGTCTGCCCGAACAGCGCTGCCTGCTGGTCGCCGAGTGCGGCGCCGATCCGTACCCCCGGGAATCCCTCCGACGCGGTGCCGAAACCGCCGATCGACGGCCGGACCGCCGGAAGCATCGCGCGGGGGATGCCGAAGAAGTCGAGTGCCCGCGGGGACCAGTCAAGAGATCGGACATCGAGCAACATGGTACGGCTGGCGTTGGTGACGTCGGTGACGTGCTGGGTGCGGCCGGTCAGGTTCCAGATCAGCCAGGTCTCCATGGTGCCGCAGAGGACCTCGCCGCGGTCGGCGCGTTTCCGCAGGCCGGGGGTGTGGTCGAGCATCCAGCGCAGGCGAGGTCCGGAGAAGTAGGTCGCCAACGGCAAACCCGATATTTCGGAAATATCGGAGGAGCCGGGAGCGTCGGTGAGGGCGTGCACCAGACCGTCGGTCCGAGTGTCCTGCCAGATGATCGCCCGCCCCACGGGAGCCCCCGTGCGCCGATCCCAGATGACAGTCGTCTCCCGCTGATTGGCGATGCCGACCGCGGCCACCTGGTCGAGGCCGATCCCCGCGCGGGACAGGACCCGGGGCGCGAGGCGTTCGACATTGCGCCAGATCTCCATGGCATCGTGCTCGACCCACCCGGGCCTGGGGAAATACTGCTTGTGTTCCTGCTGGGCGAGCGACACGAGCTGCCCCCGCCGATCGAAGACGATGCACCGCGTGGAGGTGGTGCCCTGATCGATGGCGACTACGTATCTGTCGGTCATGAGGAGTCACCTCCGGGTAGCGGGAGGGCACGGGTCGCGGCGAGGCCAAAGGGGAGTGCGGGAGGCGGCGGCGCGGTGGTGTGGGAAGGGCGAGGCCGCGGCGAGGCCGAAACGGAAGCGGAAAGCTGCAATCCGAAACGGAAGCGGAAAGCCGCAGGCGGCAGGGCGGCGGGAGAGCGCACGCCGACCAGACGGGAAGCGGGCGATCATCGGGTCGCTCCCAGGTCTCGGGAGATCGCGCGGGCGGCGTCGCGCACATACCCCACGAGGTGGGCCCGGGGCCGGTACCGGCTGTCGCAGACCCGGTCGACCGGCCCGGAGATGCCGATCGCGCCGACCACCAGCCCCCCGTACCCGCGGATCGGCGCCGCCACGGCCGCCTGCCCGAGCAGGAACTCTTCGACCTCCTGAGCCCAGCCGGCGTCCCGTACCCCCTCCAAGGCGGTGGTGAGCGCACGCGGATCGGTGAGGGTGAGCCGGGTGAAGGTCTCCAGGTCGGGCACCGGGCCACCGGCCCGGTAGGCCAGCAGTACCTTGCCGAGGGCGGTCGCGTGCAGCGGCAGCAACGCGCCCACGTCGAGGGTCTGGAACGTGTCGTCGGGCCGGAACACGTGGTGTACGACGAGGGCCCGGCCTTCCAGGACGGTGCCGATCCGGACCGCCTCCCCGCTGCGGGCGGCGAGCGGGTCGGCCCAGTTGATCGACCGGGACCGCAGTTCGTTGATGTCGAGGTAGCTGGTGCCCAGGTGGAGCAGGGCGCCGCCGAGCTGGTACTGCCCGGAGACCCGGTCCTGTTCGACGAACCCGACCAGTTGCAGGGTGCGCAGGATGCCGTGGGTGGTGCCCTTGGCCAGGTCCAGGGTGCGGGCGATCTCGGTGAGCCCCAGGCGCCCAGGCCCGCCGGCGAGCGTCCGCAGGATCGCGGCCGCTCGTTCGATGGACTGCACCGTCCCGGGCATGTTTCGGACTCTATGCCACTGTGTGACGACCCGCTGTAATTGATGTTCGACAATGCCGACCGGCGTTCGTTGCTCCCCGCCGAACCCCTCCATAGCGTCCGGCGGTGAGGGTTGGCGACTTCCTCGCCCGGCCATCGGGGCCGAGACGGGTCGTGAACACCCTCGATCGGATTGGAGGGAGCATGGCTACACGACTCAAGACACCTGGACTCGTCGGTGAGCTCGCGGCGGAGTTCGCCGGCACGATGATTCTGATCCTGTTCGGCGTGGGGGTGGTGGCGCAGGTCGCCGCGGCCGGCATCGGCGACCACGACAGCATCGCCTGGGCCTGGGGCCTGGGTGTGACACTCGGCGTCTACGTGGCGGCGCGGGTCAGCGGCGCGCATCTCAACCCGGCGGTGACCATCGCGCTCGCCGTCTTCAAGGGCTTCTCCTGGCGGAAGGTGGCCCCGTACTCGCTGGCGCAGACTCTCGGGGCGTTCGTCGCGGCGCTCATCGTGCGCTGGAACTACACCGAGGTCCTGAACGCGGCCGACCCCGGCCTGACGATCAAGACGCAGGGCGTCTTCTCGACGCTTCCCGGCAACGGGACGCTTCCGGTGAGCGAATGGGGCGCTTTCCGGGACCAGATCATCGGTACGGCCATCCTGCTCTTCGTCATCCTGGCGCTGACCGACATGGCCAACACCGCACCGGCCGCGAACCTGGGCCCGGTCGTGATCGGCCTGCTCGTGGTCGCGATCGGGATGGCCTGGGGCACCAACGCCGGTTATGCGATCAACCCGGCCCGTGACTTCGGCCCGCGACTCGCCAGTTTCCTGACCGGCTACGGGGGCGCGTTCCGCGACCAGACGGGGTATCTCTACTTCTGGATACCGATCGTCGCGCCGGTCATCGGTGGGATCGTGGGCGCCGGGCTGTACCAGACTCTGATCGGGCGTTTCCTGCCGTCGGCCGAGGAGCCGGAGGTGGGGCGCGTCCCGACACCGAGGGACGAGGCAGAAGTGGAGGCGACCCGTGGCTGACTTCGTGGGCGCAGTGGACCAGGGCACCACCAGCACGCGGTTCATGATCTTCGACCATGGCGGCAACGAGGTGGCCCGGCACCAGTTGGAGCACGAGCAGATCCTGCCGCAGGCCGGCTGGGTCGAGCACAACCCGATCGAGATCTGGGACCGGACCGTCACCGTCGTGCGGACGGCGATGCAGAAGGCGAACCTGAGCGCGAGCGACCTGGCCGCGGTCGGGATCACCAACCAGCGCGAGACCACTGTGGTGTGGGACCGGCGGACCGGCCGGCCGTACTACAACGCGATCGTGTGGCAGGACACCCGTACCGACCGGATCGCCTCTGCCCTTGATCGTGATGAGCGTGGGCAGACGATCCGGCGCAAGGCCGGGCTGCCACCGGCCACCTACTTCTCCGGCGGCAAGATCCAGTGGATTCTGGAGAACGTCGACGGGGTGCGCGAGGCGGCCGAGCGCGGCGACGCACTGTTCGGCAACACCGACAGCTGGCTGCTGTGGAACATCACCGGCGGGAAGGACGGCGGCAACCACGTCACCGACGTGACGAACGCCAGCCGGACCATGCTGATGAACCTGGAGACCCTCGACTGGGACGATGAGTTGCTGTCGTTCTTCGACATCCCCCGGCGGATGCTTCCGGAGATCCGGCCGTCGTCCGATCCGAACGGCTACGGGACGGCGCACATCAGTGGCCCGCTCGGCGGCGACGTCCCGCTCACCGGCGACCTCGGCGACCAGCAGGCGGCCACCGTCGGGCAGGTCTGCTTCAGCCCCGGCGAGGCCAAGAACACCTACGGCACCGGCAACTTCATGCTGCTGAACACCGGTACGAACCTGGTCCGCTCGGAGAACGGGCTGCTCACCACGGTCTGCTACAAGTTCGGCGACGCGGCCCCGGTCTACGCCCTGGAGGGTTCGATCGCGGTCACCGGCTCGGCCGTCCAGTGGCTGCGCGACCAGCTGCACATCATCAAGTCGGCGGGCGAGAGCGAGTCGCTCGCGTCGCAGGTCCCGGACAGCGGCGGGGTCTACTTCGTCCCGGCGTTCTCCGGCCTGTTCGCACCCTACTGGCGGTCCGACGCCCGAGGCGCGATCGTCGGGCTGTCCCGGTTCAACACCGACGCGCACATCGCCCGGGCCACCCTGGAGGCGATCTGCTACCAGACCCGGGACGTGGTCGACGCGATGGCCCAGGACTCCGGCGTCACCCTGGACGTGCTGAAGGTCGACGGCGGCATCACGGTCAACAACCTCTGCATGCAGATCCAGGCGGACGTGCTCGGTGTGCCGGTCAGCCGTCCGGTCGTCGCCGAGACCACGGCACTGGGCGCCGCCTACGCGGCCGGTCTCGCGGTCGGTTTCTGGAAGAACACCGACGAGCTGCGGGAGAACTGGAACGAGTCGCAGCGCTGGCAGCCGCAGTGGTCGGCGGAGCAACGCGACCAGGGCTTCAGTAGGTGGAAGAAGGCGGTGCAGCGAACCCTCGACTGGGTGGACGTGGACTGATCATGACTGCTCTCTCTCCTTCCCACCGGGACGCCGCACTGGAAGCCCTGGCGGCGACCGAGGTCGACGTGCTGGTGATCGGCGGGGGAGTGGTGGGGGCGGGGTGCGCGCTCGACGCGGTCACACGGGGATTGACCGTGGGGCTCGTCGAGGCGCGTGACCTCGCCTCCGGCACGTCCAGCCGGTCCAGCAAACTCATCCACGGCGGTCTCCGCTACCTGGAGATGCTGGACTTCGGGCTGGTGCGCGAGGCACTGCGGGAGCGGGGACTGATCCTGCAGCGCCTCGCGCCGCACCTGGCCCGGCCGGTCCGGTTCCTCTATCCGCTCAAGCACCGCGGCTGGGAGCGGCTCTACGCGGGTGCCGGCGTCACCCTCTACGACACCATGGCCGGCTTCGGCAACCTGCCGCGGCACCGGCATCTCACCCGGCGCGGTGCGCTGCGGGCCTGCCCGGCGCTTCGTAGGGACACCCTGGTCGGGGCCCTGCAGTACTACGACGCGCAGGTGGACGACGCACGGCACACCATGTTCCTGGCCAGGACCGCGGCGTCCCACGGGGCCCACGTCGCGACGCGGGCCGAGGTGGTCGGTTTCCTCCGGGAGGGCGAAAGAGTCACCGGGGTACGGGTACACGACCTGGAACACGACCGGACGTACGAGATCCGCGCCCACCAGGTGATCAACGCG
The DNA here is from genome assembly GCF_033097365.1 of Actinoplanes sichuanensis. Taxonomy (NCBI): domain Bacteria; kingdom Bacillati; phylum Actinomycetota; class Actinomycetes; order Micromonosporales; family Micromonosporaceae; genus Actinoplanes; species Actinoplanes sichuanensis. The sequence goes on along the minus strand of NZ_AP028461.1, from coordinate 6,811,653 downwards.
ACCGGGGTGTGGACCGACGACACCCAGTCCCTGGTCGGCGAACGGGGCCAGTTCCACGTCCGGGCGTCGAAGGGCATCCACCTGGTGGTGCCCCGGGACCGGATCCACTCGTCGACCGGCCTGATCCTGCGGACCGAACGCAGCGTGCTGTTCGTCATCCCATGGGGCCGGCACTGGATCGTCGGCACCACCGACACCGACTGGGCCCTGGACAAGGCGCATCCGGCAGCGTCCGCGAAGGACATCGACTACCTGCTCACCGAGGTCAACAAGGTGCTGGCCCGGCCACTGGAACGGGCCGACGTGGAGGGCGTCTACGCGGGCCTGCGGCCACTGCTGTCCGGCGAGTCCGAGTCGACGTCGCAGCTGTCCCGGGAACATTCGGTCAGCAGCCCGGTCCCGGGGCTGGTGGTGGTGGCCGGCGGCAAGTACACCACGTACCGGGTGATGGCCAAGGACGCCGTCGACGCCTGCGTGCACAGCCTGGGCCGAAACGTTCCGCGGTCGGTCACCGATCGGGTGCCGCTGCTCGGCGCGGACGGCTACCCGGCACTGTGGAACCGGCGGGGCCTGCTGGCCGCCGAGTCGGGCCTGCACGTGGCCCGGGTCGAGCATCTGCTCGGCCGGTACGGCTCGCTCATCCACGAACTGCTCGACCTGATCCGCGACGACCCGGACCTGGGGCGCCCGATGGAGGGGGCCGACGACTACCTGCGGGCCGAGTTCGTCTACGCGGCCGCCGCTGAGGGCGCCCGGCATCTGGTCGACGTGCTGGCCCGGCGTACCCGGATCTCGATCGAGACCTTCGACCGGGGGGTGGTGGCGGCCCCGCACGCCGCCGAACTGATGGGCCGGGTCCTCGGCTGGACGGAATCCCAGCGCGAACGGGAGGTGGAGAACTACCGCCTGCGGGTGGAGGCGGAACGGGCCTCGCAGGAGCAGCAGGACGACGAGACGGCCGATGCCGCCCGTCTCGGCGCGCCGGACGTGGTCCCGGTCCGCGTGGTCTGAGGTCGGGGTGTCTCCATCGCGGTCCCGGCCACCACCCCGCTCGTCCTCGGTCAGGACAGCAGCTGCCGGACCGTTCCGGCGCCGTCGCCGAGCCAGTCGGCGAGGGTGCCGATCGGGCCGGACAGGGCCTGGCCGGCGTGGTCGAGCGCCCCGGCGGCGGCGAGCACGAGCGTCAGGCGCTCCAGGGTGCCGGCCAGCCGTCGCCTGTCGGGTTCCTTCTCGAGCAGCAGGACTTCGGCCTCACCGAGGTCCCGGTGTGCCGCCGACGCGGTCTGCTCGGGGAGCGGCAGGACGTCGAGGACCTCGCGGATCCGGTGGAGTTCGGCCACCAGCCAACCGGTCGCCCGGGTCTGCTCATTCGTTGCGTTGGCCATGTTTCCCCTCACTTCGTCCGTCCGGTCGGTTGGTGCCGAGTCTATGGACAAAAAGGGCAAAAGGCGGCCGTTCCCCGGGTTCCGGGGAACGGCCGCCGCCGTCAGATCACTTCCAGGCGTCGCTCACGGTGTACGCCGTGGCGGTACCCGTCGTGTAGGAGCGGTTGCTGCCGGACTCCCAGGTCACGTTCCCGGCGGCGTCCTTCTTGATGTACTTGTAGGTGAACGTCGTGCTCTGCGGGACGATCACGACCTTCGACCAGGTCGGGTAGCTCGCCGACGAGAGCGGGATGGCGTTCGTGGTGTTCCAGGCGCCCAGCGCGTCGATCGAGCCGACCACGTAGACGTTGGTGCCGGTCGTGGTGGTCGCGGTCTCGTTGAAGGTGACCGCGGTGGCACTGGCGTTCGCCACGTTCCAGCTGTTGGTGTAGGTGATCGCGGCGCTGCCGGTGCTGACCGCCCGGTTGGCGTTGCTCTCCCAGGTGACGTTCCCGGCGGCGTCCTTCTTGATGTACTTGTATTCGAAGCCGGCGTTCGACGGGACCGTGACCGTGGACGACCAGATCGGGTATCCGGCCGACGACAGCTTGATCGCGTTCGCGGTGTTCCAGCCGCCCAACGCGGCGTTCGAGCCGACCACGTAGACGTCGGTGCCGGTCGTGGTGGTCGCGTAGACGTTGAAGGTCGCCTGCACCGTACCGGCGCTGGTGGTGACGCTCGGTGACGGGGTCGGAGAGCTGGAGGTGCTCGCCGACGGTGACGGGCTGCTGCTGGTCGACGAGGCCGAAGGCGAGGCGGTGGGTGAGGTCCCGCCGCCGGACCTGGCGTTGACGTCGATCGCGACCGCGCTGTTCGCCGGGATGGTGACCGACGCGGTGCCGCCGGAGACGGTGATCGAGGTGCCGGCGCAGCCGCTGGTCGTCGCGCCGCCGGTGATCCGGTCACAGTAGGTGCCGTCGGCGAGGCCGGTGGTGTACGTGGCGGTCGAGGCGGTGGACGAGTTGTTCAGGCCGAACCAGCCCAGCGAGCCGCGGCTGAAGCCGATCACGTTGCCGCTGGTGGTGGTCCAGTTGGACGCCGTGGTGACGGACTGGGTGGCGTTGCGCCAGCCGACCATGCCCTTGAGCCCGGTGGTCTGGGTGAGGCACTGCCAGGCGCCGTTGGTGCAGTTGGTGTCGGTGACGAAACCGCTCGAATCGGCGGGCGGCGACTGGCCGGTGCTCGACGTGGAGAACGTGAAACCGTCGTAGACGAACGGCTGCCCGTACGGGTAGGCCAGCAGGAAGTAGTTGGCCAGCGTGTACTTGGTGCCGTCCTGGTAACGCAGCGTGGTGCCGTCGCGCTCCAGGTCGTGGTTGGTGACCATGGCCGCGGTCTGCGCGCTGGTGGCGTCCAGGCTCCACGACGGGATCGACGACAGGTTGCCCAGGGTCCCGTTGTTGAACTGGCTCTTCAGGCCCATCGCGTAGGAGAAGCCCAGCACGTCGCCGTTGGAGGTGAAGGCCGACGGCAGCAGTTCACTGTTGGACGCGCCGGTGAAGATCTCCTGCGCGATGTACGGCTTGACGCCCTCAGCCGTGGTGGTGTTGAGCTTCGCGATGATCGCCGCGAAGTCGACCTTGGCCACGTGCTTGGCCGCGTCCACCCGGAAGCCGTCGACACCGAGGCCGACCAGGTCGTTCAGGTAGGTCGCGATCTTCGTCTGGACGCCGCTGTCCTGCGTCTTCAGGTCGGACAGCGACAGCAGCATGCAGTTCTGGACCTCGGAGACGTTGTTCCAGTCGTCGATCACCGCGTCGTCGTCGGAGCAGTAGCCGTCGTTCGCGTGGTGGAAGTCGCTGTAGCCGTACGGCACGGCCGGATAGGTGTAGCCGGACGGGCTGAACGTCGAGCCGCCGTACGTCGTGGTCAGCGAGTTGTTGGCGCCCGCCATGTGGTTGACCACGGCGTCCACGTAGACCCGGACACCGGCGTTGTGACAGGCCGTGACCATGCTCGAGAACTGTGCCCGGGTGCCGAACCGGCTGGTCAGGTTGTAGGAGACCGGCTGGTAGATCTCCCACCACGGGTGCACGCCGGAGTCGCTGGTGGCCAGGCTGACCGACTCGGCCGGCGGGGCGACCTGGACCGCGCCGAAACCGGCCGGGCCGAGGTGGTTGGTGCAGGCCGCGGAGACCGAGTTCCAGTTCCAGGACCACAGGTTCGCGGTGACGTCGCTGCTGTTCAGGGTGACGGCGGCCGAGGCGGTGCCGGCGACCGACACGGCGGCGATGCCGGAGGCCAGGGCGGCAAGAGTGGTGACAGCTCCGACGAGGAGTCTGCGAGATCGCTGTCTCATGGGGTGCCTTCTTCTGCGGGGGCGAGAGCGAAGGGGAACTTTGTTTGCAAGTTCTTGCAAGCAATTTCAGGAAGTTACCAAGCTGTGTCGCGTTGGTAAAGAGGTACCTGCCTATGAAAAGAAGCCCCGGCGGAGACCCGCCGGGGCTTCTGTGTGCTGGCTGTCAGAGTGCGGCCAGTCTCCTGTGGAACGTCCTGGTAGTGGTCCAGAGCTTGTAGATCAGCAGGGCCTCGAAGGCCAGCAGCAGCACACCGGACACGATCGTCACCGGGATGATCTGGTTGATCAGCGGGCCGACGATGAAGACGAACATCATGAACTCGATGCCGCTGAACAGGTGCACGCGGATGCGCTGCCGCAGCAAGAAGTTGCGAACTTGCAGAAAGAGGCCGAACCGCTTGCGGAAGTCACCGTGCACGTCGACCATGGCCTTCTCCGGGTCGTCCTGCTCCACCACCTCGTCGTCGGTCTCCTCCACGTAGTCGGTGGCGGCGATCCCGGTCGACTCCAGCAGCTTCTCCTTCATGCTCAGCTTGACCTTCTGCATCTGCAGCGCGTTCAGGTAGCGGAACATGTCCAGGAAGATCACCAGGGTGGCCAGCCACAGGTAGACCGTTTCACCGGTCAGGTGCCACTGCCCGCCGAACAGCGCCAGCGAACACGTCACCACCCGCAGCCGGTCGAAGACGTAGTCCAGCCACGAGCCGAAGATCGACCCGGTCCCGTTCAGCCGAGCGATCTTGCCGTCCATGCAGTCGAGCACGAAAGCCAGGTGAAAGAGCAGGGCCCCGGCCAGCAGCCAGGTGTATTCGCCCTGCCAGAAACACGCCGCCGCACCCAGGCCCACCACGAATGCCGCCAGTGACAGGAAGTTCGGGGTCGCCCACTTCCAGGGCGCCACCAGGCGAACCAGCGGGCCGGCCAGTGGATCGACCAGCCACACCGTCCACCAGGCGTCCCGGCGTTTGTAGGTACGCTCGCGGACTTCCGCGAGCGAGGGGCGCTGCGCCATCGTCATGACTCCTCGAGGGGTGTACAGCGCGGGGATGCACGGGTGAATGACACGTGCATATCAGGGGTCCCCGCCCTGACCGGCATTCAACTACGGAGCGTCAAGCATCCGCCATCCCCCACGCCGCTCGTAGACCGCCCCTCCGGATTCCCGTCGACTTTCTCAGGCTTCGCGTAGGAGGAAGGTCACCGCGGCGGCCGCGACGACCGCGGCCGCCCAGACCGGTGCCGGCGGCAGCGCGACCTCCGGCAGGTTGGCGCGGATCAAGGGCACCACCATCTGGTACGCCGTGAGCAGCGCGGCCGTGGCTCCCACCGGATGTCGCACGATCGTCGCCACCCCCGCCGCCAGCAGCAGATCCACCAGCAGACCGCCGGTCGCTCCCGGTGCACCGGCGAGCAGCGCCGCCACGAACACCGGCGGGCCGGCCGTCACCACCAGAGCGAAGCACTTCGCCGCGATCAGCAGCGGCCGGCGCGGCACCGCGAGCAGCGTCGACCGGACCTGGCCGCCGCTCTGATACTCGTGGCCGGCCGCCAGCACCCCCAGCACGAGCACACCGACCTGGCTGTACCGCACCACCCCGCCCGGTGGGTCGACCAGCCGCAGCAGCACGGTGACCGCCCAGGTCAGCGCCACGGTGAGCCGGACCGACGGCAGGGTGACCAACTTGATCACCTCGGCCGTGACCGCCGGGATCACGGGTCGCGCCGGTCGAACAGCCACGCGCCGACGGCGAGCAGCGCCAGCACCCAGGCGGTCATCACCACACCGGCGGTCACCGGGGCGATCCGCACGTCACCCACCCGGTTCAGGAACATCTGCGGCCCGACGATGTCCGGCAGGTAGGCGGCCAACGGCGTCACCTTCGTCAACAGGTAGGACACCGACACCACCGAGATGTTCACGATCAGCACGGTCAGCGTGACGATCCCGTTCTTGAAGATCAATGTCAGGGCGTACGCCAGAAGCCCCATCAGCACCCAGTAGAGGACCGCGGCGGCCGCCCGCCCGGGCGAGGGCGCCGGGACCAGGTCACCGAGCACCATCCCGGTCAGCGCCAGGGTCGCCGTCGCGGTGATCACACCCTGCACCGCCACGATCAGGCTGAGCGCCACCGCCTTGGCGACGACCAGCCGCCCCCGGCGGGGCATCGCGGCCAGCGTGGCCTGGAGTTGCCGCGATCCCGGCGAATCCTCCCCGGTCGACGTGTACTCGCTGCTGATCACCACCACCCCGAGAATCAGAGCGCCCAACAAACCGATCCCGAGGGGTTGAAAAGCCGCATCCGACGCATCCGTGAGCAACCCCTCCTCGACTGCCCGCCGTGTCCCGCCCGCGCTGAGGAACACCAGCCCCGGCGCCGCGACCAGTCCGAGCACCATCCCCACCCACGCGGTCGGCAGCCCGAACAGCTTCCGCACCTCGGCACCGACCAGGCTCACCACGACGCCCCCTCGCCCGCGGTGCGGGCCAGGAACGCGTCCTCCAGGGTCGGATGCTCGCCGACCACCTCGGCCAGCGTCCCGTCCGCGACCACCACGCCGCGGTCGATGATCACCACATCGTCGGCCGTCTCCGCCAGCTCACCCATCAGATGACTGGAGAGCAGCACGGTTCGGCCCTCGGCGGCGCTGTCCCGCAGGAACGTCCGCATCCACCGGATCCCGGCCGGATCCAGCCCGTTGATCGGCTCGTCCAGGATCAGCACCGGCGGATCACCGAGCAGCGCCGCGGCCAGCCCCAGCCGACGGCTCATACCCAGCGAATACCGCCCGGCCCGCTTCCCGGCCTCCGCGGCCAGCCCGACGATCTCCAGAACCTCGTCCGCCCGCCTTCCCGGCAGCCCGTTACTCGCCGCCATCCAGCGCAGATGAGCCCTCGCCGTCCGTGACCGATGTGCCCCGCTACCGTCCAGCAGAGCGCCGACCACGGTGAGCGGCCGGTCCAGATCCACATAGCGTCGGCCATCGATCAGGGCCCGGCCGGACTGCGGCCGATCCAGCCCGAGCAACACCCGCAAGGTGGACGTCTTCCCGGCCCCGTTGGGCCCGAGAAACCCGGTGACCCGCCCCGGCCGGGCCTGGAAACCGACCTCGTGCAGAACCCGGACCCGTCGCCGAACCCGGCAGACACCCTCAACAGCGATCATGCCGCCAGTCAAGCCGCCCCGGCCGTCGAGCACATCGGACCGTGCTCCGTCTTCCCGCACACACCTACAACCCAGGTCCGAGCGACCCGGCTGGTCGTGAGTGCTGTCGCGGGCCCGTCCCGACAGCCCTCACGCCCGGCTGGAGTCGATCTTCGGGGGTACGTCTACGACTCTGGTCTGAGACTTACAGTCGTAGTGGTGAGTGCGTTCGAGCGGCCGGCGTGGCGCAGTCGGGCGGTACCGGTCGTCCTGGTGGTCGTCGCTGTCCTGATCATGGCGATGTGCACGGTCGGGGCCGAGGGCCCGGCGGCCCGGGTGATCCCGGTGCTGATCTGTGGCGGGGCGGCGACCGCGGCGGCGTGGGCGGTTCGGCGGTGGCGGGCCGACCGGGCCGAATACGAGCGTCGCCTGACCGCGTGGGCGGCTACCGAAGCGGTTCTGGCCGAGCGTCTGCACATCGCCCGGGACCTGCATGACCTGGTTTCGCACGGGCTCGGGTTGATCACCGTTCGGGTCGCGGCGACACGCTACGAACCGGAGCCGGCCCAGATGCGGGCGGCGCTCGACGACATCGAGGCGGTCAGCCGGGAGACCACCGCCGAACTGCGCCGGATGCTGACCGTGCTGCGTGATCCGGCCTCGCCCGGCCCGCGGGCTCCGCTGGAGGGTCTCGACGCGTTACCGGCGATCGTCGGTTCGGCCCGGACCTCGGGGCTGCGAGCCGAACTCACCGTCGGTGACCTGGGCGAGGTCACTCCCGGCGTGCAGGTGGCGGTCTGTCGCACGGTCCGGGAGGGTCTGGCCAACAGCGCCCGGCACGCGGGGCCGGTCGATGTGGTGGTACGGGTACGCCGGGACGGGCCGCACGTGATCGTCAGTGTGTCCGACAGCGGCCCCGCCGCCGGTTGGCGTGCCACTCCGGGAGCGGGTCACGGCCTGGCCGGCCTACGGGAGCGGGTCACCAGCCTGGGCGGAACCCTGACCGCCGAGCCGGTCGACGGCGGCTTCCACCTGGTGGCCCGCATTCCGGACGAGCCCCGATGAGCCGGCGCGCCGCACGATGCGCGCAGGGCGACGGCGGTGTGGTGGGGATCGGGGCGTGACGGTGATGGGGGACGGCTGGGTGCGGGCTTGGGAAGGAGCGGGGCGGGGCGATGGTGGGCGGTAGCGGCGCAGCCGGGGGCGGGGTGGTTGCGGGTGCGGGCGGGGTGGCCGTACCGCTGAGGGTTCTGCTTGTCGACGACCAGCCGCTGCTGCGGCGCAGTCTCGCGGTCGTGATCGGACATCAACCTGATCTTGAAGTTGTCGGTCAGGCCGGCGACGGTGCCGAGGCGGTGTCGCGGGCGCGGGCCACCAGGCCGGATGTGGTGCTGATGGACGTCCGGATGCCCGGTCTGGACGGGCTGGAGGCGACTCGGCGGATCTGTGCCGATCCGGCGCTGGCCGGGACTCGGGTGCTGGTGCTGAGCATGTTCGAACTGGACGAATACGTGTACGAAGCGCTACAGGCCGGGGCGTCCGGATTCCTGCTGAAGGACGCGCAACCGGAGGATCTGGTCGACGCGGTCCGGCGGACGTGCCGTGGCGAGTCGCTGTTCGCGCCGTCGATTCTGACCCGGCTGGTCGCCCACTACGTGGCCGCGCCCCGGCCGGAACGTCCGGCCGGGGCGCTGCGACGGCTCACCCCGCGCGAGGTAGAGGTCCTCGCGCTGATCGGAAACGGTCTCGCCAATGACGAGATCGCTGCCGCCCTGGTCATCTCGGTGAAGACGGTGAAGACGCACATCACGCATCTGCTCGCGAAACTGTCCGCCCGCGATCGTGCGCAGCTGGTGATCGCCGCCTTCAACGCCGGACTGGTCCGTCCTCGTTGAGGATCAGTGCGGGCATTCCATCCAGGCAACCCGGTAGATGGTGTCCAGGTTGAGGTCGGACGAGTCCATGGTGATGAAACTGGTGGTCGTCGGGTCGGACGAACCGCGATTGACCTTGAGTTCGGTATTGATGTTCAGATACCGCGAGGAGCCGCACGGCAGCCATGTGATCGCCTCCACCTCGACCTCGTCGGTGACCTGCCACGTGTCGTCCATGAATCCGTTGAACTGGTACTTGCTGACGCCTGTCTTCGACATGCCCTGGAAGTAGTAGTACGCCGTCTCGGAGCCGTAGGAGCCCTTCTCCAGACGGGCGTATCCGCGGTAGTCGGCACGCGCGATCCCGTAGGTGTAGCCGGTCGGGATGTTCACGTTCAGCGCGATCTGGCACTGCTTGCGGTAGTCGAGCGGCCCGGAATCCGGCCCGACCTGGGCGACGAACTTGCTGTACGAGATGGTGAACGCCTTGTTGTCCGGCGATACCTCGACGACGGCGCTGCCCTTGGGACACCCGGACCCGTTCGCGGACACGATCGAGATGGTCATCTCGTCGGGCGGTGCGACGGTATGCATTCCGGCGGCGGGCGCGCCGAGGGTGGACAGCAGCATGGTTCCGGCGGCGATCGTGTTCAGCATCGGGTGCCTCCTGAAAGGTGGGCGGAAATGGGTACGGAAATGCGCGCTGCGGGCAGACTCCCGTCCGTGACATGCGCTTGAAGAAACGTACGATTCACCGGTTGGACAGCGCAGGAGATAGCGCTAGGGAAACGCCTGCCAGTGGGGGGCGGAACGGGTAAATTGCCCATCCGGGCGCACGCGGCCCGGCCTTCTGGGCAGACTTTCGCAAAGCGGGCACGAATCGATCGGATCAATGCTAGGAACCTCGACAGCGGACCGTGCCCGATGCCACCGTGAGGGCATGACTGACATCGACCCCGCTGAAGAGAACAAGAGACGGTTCCTCGATGCGTTCGGCCGGTTCGCGGCCGGGGAGATCGAGGTGCTCCGCGAGATCATCCGGGAGGATTTCGTCTCGCACACCGTCGGCGCCCCGCCCGGACGGGACGCCTGGATCGAGTTCATCGTCAACTCGCCCATCGCGACCGCGCAGATCGAGATCCAGCACGTCATCGCGGACGCCGAGTTCGTGGTGGCGCACTACACCCTGATCCCGGCCGAAGGGCCGAACGAGGACGTGGTCGACATCTGGCGGTTCGAGGACGCCCTGATCGTCGAGCACTGGGACGTGAGCCGGCCGGTCGCCTGAGGTGTGGCGGGCCGAACCGAGGCTCGCCACCCATATCTCCTATGTGTTTGATAGGTTATGCTGGTCGCATCCTTGACGACTGGAGACATCATGACGACCGTGCATGACCTGCGACGGGTCGACGACGAGGCGTTCCGGCGGCTGCTCGACCGCAACGCGATCTGGAAGCGGATGGTGGCGGTGGGCGACCGGCTGCCGGTCCAGCCGCTCTACGAGGTCGACCTCGGCCCGATCCACCTCGACCGGCTCCTCGACACCGGCCCCCTCGTGCTGGTCTTCATCCGCTACGCCGGTTCGCCCTGGTGCGAGGATCTGCTCCGGGCCTACGCCGCCGAGCTTGAGCCCGCCCTCACCGACCTCGGTGCCCATCTGGTCGCGGTCAGCCCGCAGGCGCCCGGCCGGCTCGCCGGTCTCAAGCACCGCGACGACCTGCCGTTCCTCGTCGCCTCCGACCCTCGGCACGTGCTCATCGACGCCCTGCGGATCGGCTTCTCCAGCCCCGGCGCGGACAAGCCGCTCGGCACCGGCCGCTCGGTGCTGCCGTTCTCGTCGGTCGTCGTCACCGACCGGACCGGCCTGGTCCGGTTCGCCGACATCCGGCCCAACTGGCTCGATCCGCTGCCGGCCGGCCGGATCGTCGAAGCGGTTCGCGGGCTCAGGGTCGCATCGATGCCTTGACATGTCCCAGGCCTGCTGAAACGCTCGCCGAGGTGGGCATCATCGATCGGCTCGAGGCCGACCCGAGTCTCTGGAAAGAGATCACCGCCGATGGTACGCCGGTGGTCGAGCCGTGGGACGACGACCACGTCCTGGTCACCTTCCTGTGGCGCGGCGACGCCGGCCGGGTCCGGATCTGCTGGGGGGTCTGGGACGATCTGGCCCGCCTGCCCGGCACCGACATCTGGCACCTGTCCCGGGTGATGCCGGCCGCCACCCGGACGGTCTACTACCTGGCCCACGGCGACGACGACGCGATGCCCCGGGACCGGTCCGGCACCGGGGCCGCGCACGTCGACCCGGGCAACCCGCGGCACCAGCACTTCCCGGCCGACCCGCTGGACCCGACCGACCACGACGTGTGGGCGTCCGTGCTGGAGCTGCCGGCGGCCCCGCCCGAACCCTGGATCGGTCGGCACCCGGGTGTCGTCCCCGGCAGCCGGGAGACGCACGTCATCCGCAGCGCGGCGTTCGGCGGCGACCGGCACATCGTCCTGCACCGACCGGCCGGCGTGCCGGAGACCGGGCTGCCCGCCGTCGTCGTCTTCGACGGCTACAACTCACGCGAGGTGCTGCGGGTCCCGGAGACCCTCGACAACCTGGTCGCCGCCGGGCGGATCCGGCCGCACATCGCGATCTTCGTGCACCTGCCGGACGCGACCCGGGACGACGAGCTCGGCGCCGTCCCGGCGCTGCGTGACTTCATCGCGTCCGAGGTGATGCCGTTCGCGCGTACCAGATGGGGAACGCCTGCGACCGGCGGCCGCAACGTCGTCGCCGGTGCCTCCCGCGGTGGCCTCGCCGCCGCCTATCTCGGGCTCGAACTGCCGGAGCTGTTCGGTGCGGCGATCTGCCAGTCCGGCAGTTTCTGGTGGGGGCCGGACGGCGAGCCGGAATGGCTCACCGCGCAGGTGGCCGCCCGGCCGCGGGCCGATGTCCGGTTCTATCTGGACGTCGGCGCCGGTGAGACGAGAGCCGACGCGAACGGGCTGACCCAGGTCGACGTCAACCGGCGGATGCGCGACGCGCTGCTGGCCCGCGGATACGACCTGCACTACACCGAGTACGCCGGTTCGCACGACTATGTGAACTGGCGCCGCACCTTCGCCGACGGGCTGCTGGCGGTAATTCGGTCGCGCTGACGAACCGGCCGCCCTAGTACGGCAGCCGCCGTTCGTGAGGTGACCTCGGATCCTGCGGGAACAAGGACGGCCACCGCATGATCGTCTGTGCGTTGTGGACACAACATCAGACCTTGCGGTGGCCGAGAGCCACAGCGTAGAGCCTGCTCGGTGGCGACGAACCATCGACCTGGTGATCGACTCGTTCGCGGGCCGGTTCTGCCGGGTTGAGCCCCGCCGGGCGGCGGCCGGGTTCGTCACCGGGCTGCTTGCCGACCTGGAGGTCAAGACGTGTTGGCAGGTGGCTGAGCAGGCCGGACATGCCCGACCGGATGCGATGCAACGGCTGCTCTACCGGGCCAAGTGGGACGCTGACGCGGTGCGTGACGACGTTCGCAAGGTCGTCGCTGACCGACTCGGTGACCCTGACGGTGTCCTCGTGGTCGACGAGACCGGCGATCTGAAGAAGGGCGTGCACTCGGTCGGTGTCCAGCGTCAATACACCGGAACCGCCGGGCGGATCGAGAACGCCCAGGTCGGAGTGTTCCTCGCCTATGCGAGCAGGCACGGTCACACTCTGATCGACCGCAGGGTTTACCTGCCGAAGTCCTGGACCGATGACCGTGACCGGTGCGAGCGGGCCGGCATTCCGCAGGACGTCACGTTCGCCACCCGCTCGGAGTTGGCCGACGACATGATCAACGCCGCGGTGAATGCCCTGGTCCCAGCCCGGTGGGTCGCCGCGGACGAGGCCTACGGCAATAACACCCGGCTCCGCAGTGAACTGCGCAAACTCCGCCTCGGCTACGTGCTGGCAGTCTCCTGCGATCACCTCGTGCCGATCGACGCAGGCAAGACCCGCTGCCGCGTCGACCGCCTCGCCGAGAACCTGCCCGCCACCGCCTGGACCCGGCGCAGCGCTGGTGACGGCTCGAAAGGACCACGGTTCTACGACTGGGCCTGGCTGGCCGACGTCGGCGCCGACGGTGACCCCGACGACGATGGCCGGCACAGCCTGCTCATCCGACGTAACACCACGACCGGTGAGCTGGCTTTCTACCGCTGCTGGGCACCGGGGCCGGCCACCCTCGCCCAGTTCGTGCGGGTCGCGGGAGTTCGCTGGATCGTGGAGGAAAGCTTTCAGGCCGGAAAAGGCCAAGTCGGCCTTGACCAGCACCAAGTCCGCCGGTGGACGTCCTGGCACCGGTTCACCACCCTGGCCCTGGCCGCCCTCGCCGTCCTCGCGATCTGCGCCGCCGACGCCCGCACCGCAGATCGTCGCGGTCAGCCCGACATGATCGACCTGACCGTCAACGAAATCCGCCGTCTGATCAACGTCCTGCTGATCCGGCCAACCCGCAGCATCGCCTACCGTCTGCGCTGGTCAAACTGGCGACGCCGCCACCAGGCACGAGCCAGACGAGCCCACTACGCCCGCCGCCTCACCCTCGAACTCCAACCATGATCACGAATGGCGGCTGCCGTACTAGATTCGACGACATGTTCACGCCCGGTCTGCAGCTGCCCCTCGCGGTGGCTCCCGTGCGTGCTGATTCGCGAATCTGACCCCTTCCCGTTGGCAGCAGAACCCGGGGGAGGGGTCGCTGCTCCGTGCGTGGTTCTGGCGCGACCCGGCTGGCATCGGGCCCGCGCGTCACCCTTCTGCCTCGCATCCAGTGAGGAATATCCACGATGGCCAAGAGCCAGTTCGTCCGTGACAAGCCGCACCTGAACATCGGCACGATGGGTCACGTCGACCACGGCAAGACGACCCTGACCGCCGCGATCACCAAGGTCCTCGCCGACCGCGACCCGGCCTCCAACCGGTATGTCGCGTTCGAGGGGATCGACAAGGCCCCGGAGGAGGCGGCCCGCGGCATCACCATCACGATCGCCCACGTCGAGTACGAGACCGAGTCCCGCCACTACGCCCACGTCGACATGCCCGGCCACGCCGACTACGTGAAGAACATGATCACCGGCGCGGCCCAGGTGGACGGCGCGATCCTGGTCGTCTCGGCCCAGGACGGTTCGATGCCGCAGACCCGGGAGCACGTGCTACTGGCCCGGCGGGTCGGTGTGCCGTACCTGGTGGTGGCGCTCAACAAGAGCGACGCCGTCGACGACCCGGAGCTGCTCGACCTGGTCGAGCTCGAGGTTCGTGAGCTGCTGTCGCAGTACGGCTTCCCCGGCGACGACGTGCCGGTGGTCCGGGTCAGCGCGCTCAAGGCCCTCGAAGGCGACCCGCGCTGGGTGGCGTCGGTGGTCGAGCTCCTCGACGCGGTCGACGGGTATGTGCCGATCCCGCCGCGGGAACTGGGCGAGCCGTTCCTGATGCCGATCGAGAACGTGCTGTCCATCTCCGGCCGCGGCACGGTCGTCACCGGCAAGGTGGAGCGGGGCGAGCTGCGCGCCGGCGAGCCGGTCGAGGTCGTCGGCCTCGGTCCGACCGTGGCCAGCGTCGCCACCGGCCTGGAGACGTTCGGCAAGGTGCTCGAGTCGGCGCAGGCCGGCGACAACGCCGCCGTCCTGCTCCGCGGGGTCAAGCGCGAGCAGGTGCAGCGCGGCCAGGTCCTTGCCGCGCCGTCCAGTGTGCGGCCCCACCAGGTGTTCACGGCGAGGATGTACGCGCTGACGAGCGCCGAGGGAGGCCGGCACACGCCGTTCGCCGCCGACTATCGTCCGCAGTTCTACTTCCACACGACCGACGTGTCGGGTGGGATGGACCTGGGCGGGCTCGACCTGGTGATGCCGGGCGACACCCTGGACGAGGTGACGGTCACCCTGGGCAAGCCGATCGCCCTCGAGGTGGGCATGGGCTTCGCGGTCCGTGAGGGCAACCGCACGGTCGCCGCCGGCACCGTGCTCGCCGTCCTGGACTGACACGTGCGACCGGCACGGGGACTCCGCTCAGCGGACCCCGTGCCGGTCGGCCACCTGCTGATCCAGCACCTCACGTACGGCGCGCATGGCGAAGAACAGGTCCGACTTGACCCTCGCGATCGGTACCCGTCGGTCGGCCGCGAGGTCCTCCAGGGAGGCACCGCCGTAGAAGGTCTGCACGATCAGATCCCGGTCCTCCGGGCTGAGTTCCCGCATCGCCGCGACGACCGTGGTGGCGGGCACCTGAGCCCGACGGTCGCCGCCGCGGAGGACGTTGCGGGCGGTCAGCAGCAGCCACGGCCGGACCCCGAGGGCACGCCGCGGCTCCTGCGCGGCCCGGAACAGGATCTCCTCGAGAACCCGGTCGGTGGTCGACTCGTCACCCCCGGTGTGCCGCAGCACGTAGGCGTGCAGGGCGGGCAGGTGCGGCGCGACCATCCGCTCGAACTCCTCCGCCGCACGGTTCGACGCGGCGGCGTGGCGGCCCATGCCGGACTCCTTTCCGATCGAGGACGCGTGCAGCCGCCCATGGTGCTCGACCGGGACCGCAGGGAACACGGGGAAAGTACCCGGATCACTACGTGGATCTCCCCGGCCGACCCACTACCGTGCCTCTATGGGTACCGCCACGTCCGCGCGCGGCACGGCCGGAAACCTCCCCGCCGAACTGACCAGCTTCGTCGGCCGGCGGCAGGAGGTCACCGGGATCCGGCGCATGCTGTCCACCAGCCGGCTGGTCACGCTGACCGGCCCCGGCGGAGTCGGCAAGACCAGGCTCGCCCAGCGGGTCGGCGCCGACCTGCGTCGCGCCTTCCCGGACGGGATCTGGTTCGTCGGGCTCGCCGAGCTGCACGACCCGGACCTGGTCGCGGTCACCGTCGGCGAGACGCTGGGCCTGCACGAGGACATGACCGGCCTGGATCCGGCCGGGCTGGCGCGTTTCCTGGCCGACCGGCAGATGCTGCTGATCCTGGACAACTGCGAGCACCTGGTCGCCGCCTGCGCCCAGCTCGCCGAGACGCTGCTGCGGTCCTGCGCCGACCTGCGGGTCCTGGCCACCAGCCGGGAGGCGCTGCGCGTCGACGGCGAGGCGGTCCTCTCCGTGCAGCCGCTGTCGGTGCCCGGCCCGACCGACGCCTGCAATCCCGGCGACCTGCAGAAATACGAGTCGGCGGGCCTCTTCGTGGACCGGGCCACCGCGGTTCTGCCGGGGTTTCGGGTCACCGAGGACAACTGCGCCACGATCGTACGGCTGTGTCGCGCCCTGGAGGGTGTGCCGCTGGCGATCGAACTGGCCGTGGCCCGGCTCCGGGTGCTCTCCCTGGACCAGATCCTGGACCGGTTGACCGACCGGTACCGGCTGCTCACCACCGGCGCCCGGACCGCACCGCCGCGGCAGCAGACCCTGCGTGCGCTGATCGACTGGAGCTGGGACCTCTGTTCGGAGCCCGAACGCATCCTCTGGTCCCGGGTGTCGGTCTTCTCCGGTGGCTTCGAGTTGGACGCCGTCGAGGCGGTCTGCGCTGACGACCGGCTGCCGGTCGAGACGGTCCTCGACGTGCTCGGCTCGCTGGTCGAGAAATCGGTGCTGATCAGGTCCGGGAACGGTACCGCCCGCTACCAGATCCTCGAGGTGACCCGCGAGTACGGCGCGGCCGAACTGGCCACCGCCGGAGAGCACGAGGAGATGACCCGCCGGCACTGCCGATGGTTCGCCGACCTGGCCGCGCACGCCGACCGGATCTGGGTCGGCCCGCAGCAGACCGCCGTGATGGAACGGCTACGTCACGAGCGCGCCAACCTGCGGGTGGCCCTGGAACACGCGACCACCCAGGGCCCGCCGGAGACCGCGCTGCGGTTCGCCGCCGACCTGCAGAACCACTGGTTCGTCCGGGGCTACTTCTCGGAGGGCCGGCACTGGCTGGACCGGGCCCTGGCGATGCCGGCGCCCCGGCACTGGACCCGGGTGAAAGCCCTGCGGGTCGCCGCGTGGATCGCCGGCATCCAGGGTGACGCCGACCGGGCCGGGCCGCTGCTGGCCGAGGCGGTGGCACTGGCCGGTACGTTGCCGGCGTCGCCCGAGCGGGCGTACCTGCCGCTGATCGAGGGCGTCTTCAAACTCTGGCCGGGCGACTACGAGCAGGCGCTGCCGCTGCTGGAGCGGGCGCTCGCCGCGTTCCGTGAGCTGAACATCCGCAACGGCGAGCTGTGGACACTCATCGTCCTCGGCCTGTGCCGTGGTCTCGCCGATCAGCCGTCCAGCGGCTACCCGGACCTGATCGCGGCCAGGGATCTGGGCGCGGCCACCGGTGAGGTGTGGTGGCAGTCGTTCGGCCTGTGGGCGCTGAGTGTGCTGCGCTGGCGCGACGGCGACCACGCGGGCGCCACCGCAGCGGCCAAGGAGTGCCTGGCCGTCGGCAAGGCGGTCGACGGTGAGCAGTTCGCCGTCGGGCTCGGTGTCGAGTCACTGGCCTGGATCGCCGCCCACCGGCATCGGGACCAGCGGGCGGCCACCCTGCTCGGGGTCTCCCGGCGGATGTGGCAGGAGATGCACACGTCGCTGGCGCCGTTCCGGGTCCTGCAGAGCTGGCACGACGAGGTGGTGGAGCAGGTGCGGTCCAGGCTCGGGGCGGACGCGTTCTCGGCCGCCGTCCGGCGCGGTTCGGAACTCTCCACCGCCGACGCGATCGTGCTGGCCGTGGAGGGGCGGGCCCGGGCACCGGAGCCGGAGCCGACGGACGACGTCACCGCCGGTCTCCGGCTGACCAGACGGGAGCGCGAGGTCGCCGCGTTGATCGCCGAAGGGCTGAGCAACCGGGACATCGCGACCCGCCTGGTGGTGGCCCAACGCACCGCCGAGGGGCACGTGGAGAACCTGTTGAGCAAGCTCGGGTTCACCTCACGGACCCAGGTGGCCGGCTGGCTGGCCGGGCAGAAGCAGCCACCTCCGGACTGACGCCGGTCAGCGCAGCCCGGGTACGTCGATGACGATCAACTCGGTGTCGTCGGCGCGGCCCGGGATCCGGCCGTCGTTGCCGGGGAAGTTGTTGTCGTTGGCGACCAGCACCCGGCTTCCGCCGAGCGGCGACACCGACTCGACGGACTGGAGCGGGAACGAGAACAGCTCGCCGACGCCGTACTCACCGGCCCGGGCCGGGGTGGAGACGCCGCGCGGGTCGGCGACACGCATCAGGTCGACGACGGTCCGGCGGGGCAGCGTCCGGTCCGCGGCGGCCCGGTCCAGGTCGGTGACGACGAGACGCTTGACCACCGACTGCCGTCCCATGCCGTTGTCGCGTTCGATCAGCAGCAGCCGCCGCCCGTCGAGCACCGCCGCGTCGCCGACCAGCAGCGACGGGTCGTCGACCAGGAACGTCCAGGTCCGGCCGGTGTAGCGGTTCGTGCGTACGTCGAACTCGTAGACGAGTCGGCGGCGCTGGTTCGGGTCGTCGGTGCGGGCGCCCTCCAGGATCGGGTAGAGCGTCAGCCCGTCCCGGCTCGCGGCGAGCGCCTCGAAACCACGGCTGGCCGGCACGGTCGCGGTCTCCCCGGCGGCCAGGTCGGGCGACTGCGGCGACTTCCCGCCGTCCGGCAGCGGGATCGGCGCCTGCAGCACCTTCCCGGTCCGGTCCACCTTGATCAGGTACGGTCCGAACTCGTCGCCGATCCACAGGTTGCCCCGCGCGTCCCGGGCCAGCGACTCGATGTCGAAGTCGGCACCGGTCAGCAGCCGCTCCGGGGTGTTCTCGTTGACGATCGGGAACGGCACCTTCCGGTCCGGGTCCCGGAAGCCGAGGAACCCGTTCACCCGGACCGTGTGCCGCCGGTAGTCGGGGGTGATGTCGTAGGCCCGCAGCAGGAAGTCGGCCGAGTTGTTCTTCGCGCCGAACCCGTTGTCGGGCATGGCGAGCAGCCGATTGCCGGCCAGCGGCAGCACCGCCGAGAACCCGGGGACGGGCTGTCCCGGGAACGGCGCGCTGATCCCGTTCACCGGCGCCGTCGACAGCTGGGTGCCGGAGACCGGCCCCGGCTGGTAGGCGGTCGCCGACAGGATGGCCCGGCTCTCCAGCGTGGTCTCCGGCCGGATCGTCACGGCCAGCGTGTAGAGCCGGGTGATCTGGGTGGCGCTGCCGTTGTCGTCGGAGAGCAGGCGCAGCACCCGGCGCCCACCGGGCAGTGTGCCACCGAGCGCGGCGGCCTCGATGTTGTCGAGCAGCGGGTTCGGCTGCGGCTGCTTCGCCGTCGCGCCGCCGGACGGGCAGGTCGCGATGTCGGCGATCAGTCGCTTGCCCAGCCAGGTCCGCGGGTCGGTGACCGTGGACAGGGACGCCACCCCGGTGACGTCGGGAGCCCCGGTGGCCGACACCTGGTAGATCCGCACGGTGTTGCCGACCCCGGCGGTGAAGCCCCGCTCGACCGACAGCAGCTGGTCGCCGCCGAGCGATACCAGCTCGACCAGGCCGAGCCCGGCGTCGGTGCGATAGGCGAGCTGTCCGGCGACCGTGTAGGAACCACCGGCCCGGCCCTGGTAGCGGATGATCCGGTGGTGGCCGGCCCCGTCGCCGGCGAGCGCGCCCTCCATGCCCGCGAAGATCACCTGGTGGTCGGGGGTCGCGGTCAGCGCCTCGAACGTCTGGTTGACCGCCGCCTCACCGGCCGGCGTGACCTGGAACCGCGACGGCACCGGCAGCGAGCCGATCTCCCGCCCGTCGGCCAGCCGGAACCGCCTGATCGACGGCTCCTTCTCCGAGCTCGCCAGGATCGTCCGGCCACCCGGTTCCGCGATCAGACCCTCACCATCGAAATCGCTTCCCGTGTACGCCGTACCGTCCGCCCTGGTCAGCAGGGTGACCCCGGTGATCGCCGGCTTGTCGAGGCGCACCGAGTAGACCCGCGCCGGGGTCGTCCCGATGTTGTCCACGAGTGCCAGCCCACGGTCGCGCCCGGTGACCGCCAGCGCCGAGAGCCCGGCCACCGGGGTCCCCGCGAACGTCGTCTTGTCCAGTGCGTCGGAGAAGCCGAGCAACGAGGCCTCCGTGGAGCAGGCCCGGTCGGCGGAATGGTTTGCCGCGTTCGCCGGGACCGCCGGAACCAGAAGGATCACGGCGGCCGCGGACGCGAGGATCGCTTTGTCAGCCACGTCCCGCACGATGCGGAACCGTTCCGAACAGGACATGAACACCGGCCCCAGACACAGTGACAAAGAACCGGCCGGCAGCACCCCGACGATGCACACCTGGGCTTCGATGACCGCGACCAGTATACATATACCCGGTAGGGGTACTCGGTGGGCGGTTGTAGCATGGTCGTCATGACCGACCCCGCCCCGACCCGCGGATACACGGCGACCAAGGACAATCTGCAGTCGCGGCTGCGCCGCATCGAGGGCCAGGTGCGCGGCATCGAGCGGATGGTCGACGAGGACCGCTACTGCATCGACATCCTCACCCAGATCTCGGCGATCCAGGCCGCCCTCGACAAGGTGGCACTCGGCCTGATGGACGGCCATGCCCGGCACTGCATGCACGAGGGCGCCAAGGAGGGCCGCGCCGACGAGATGGCCTCCGAGCTGATGGCCGCGGTGGGCCGCCTGATGAAGCGCGGGTGATCTGCGCCATATCTCCTTGGCGTCCCTCCTCTCCGGCCCGAAGAGTGCTGTCCACCGGCCGGTAACCACAGCTGAGGATCGATATGTCACAGCCTGCCCCGCTCGTTCTCGTGTCGTCCGCCATGGGCATCGGCTCTCGGTACTACCGGCCGCTGATCGAGGCGTTCGAGGCTCGTGGCTGGTCGGCCCGGGCCCTGCCCCGGCGCGGGTTCGAGCCCGACGGGCCGGTCGCCTCCCGCGCGCACGACTGGTCCTACGGCGACGAGATCGCGGTCATCGCCGAGGCGGTCGCCGCGGCCCGCGCCGAGTCACCGGACCGCCCGGTGATCCTGCTCGGCCACAGCCTCGGCGCGCAGCTCGCCGCCGGGTACCAGCTCAACCACCCGCCCGCGGAGGGTCTGGTCTCGGTCGGCGGCAGCCTGCCCCACCACCGCGACTTCCCGCTGGCCGGCCTCCCACTCCTGATCCAGGCCGGCGTGATCATCCCGGCGCTGACCGCACTCTTCGGCTTCCTGCCGAAACCGGCCTTCGGCGGCCCCGGCGCCCGCACGCAGATGCGCGAATGGGCCCGGATGGCCCTGACCGGCCGCACCCCGTTCCCCGCCCCGGCACCGTCCGGCACCCCGGCACCTTCCGGCGGTACCGCGGTGCGGTCTGGTAGCGCCTCGTCGTTCCCGGCGGTGGCGCCCATCCGTACCCCGGCCCTGGTCGTCGCTCTCGAAGGGGACCGGCTCGCTCCGGAGAAGCCGGTCCGAAGCTTCGCGACCCGCCTCTTCGCCGAGGAGGCGGTGACCATCTGGCACTACCGGCACGCCGACGTGCCCGCCGGGGCCAGCAACGACCACACCGGCTGGGCCCGCCACCCGGAGCCGGTGGTGGACCGGATCGTCGCGTGGTGGGCGGCGAACAGGGTTGACGAGGTACCCGCTCCGGACACCATGCGGGGATGACCTTCGCGGACGGGCGCGCCGGGATCGACGCGGCGCTGGTGAGACGGCTGATCGAGGCGCAGTTCCCGCGGTGGGCCGGGCTACCGGTGTCACCCGTCGAGGTGGACGGGTGGGACAACCGCACCTACCGGCTCGGCGACGACATGACCGTCCGGCTGCCGACGGCGCCCGGCTACGTGCCCGCGGTCGCCAAGGAGAACACCTGGCTGCCCCGGCTGGCGCCGCACCTGCCGGTCGCGGTGCCGCCGATCCTGGCCACCGGTGAACCCGGGGAGGGGTATCCGTACCCCTGGTCGGTCCGGGGTTGGCTGCCGGGCGAGACGGCTCTCCGGGCGCCGGTCGCGGACCTGGACCGATTCGCCGGTTCGGTGGCCGGATTCATCCGGGCGTTGCAGGGTTGCGACGCCGGTGGCGGCCCGGCGGCCGGCGACCACAGCTGGCACCGGGGCGCCCCGCCGGTCTTCTACGACGCCGAGGCCCGGCACTGCCTACGGCTGCTGGACGGCCGGATCGACACCGCCCGCGCCGCTGAGACCTGGGGCGCCGCGCTGGTGATGGAGCACCGCGGCGACCCGGTGTGGTTCCACGGCGACATCGCGGCCGGAAACCTGCTGGTCGTCGACGGGGAACTGACCGCGGTGATCGACTTCGGCACGTCCGGGGTCGGAGATCCGGCCTGTGACCTGGTGATCGCCTGGACCATGTTCACCGGCCCGGCCCGCGCGGCGTTCCGGACGGCGGTCGATCAGGACGAGGGCACGTGGGCGCGGGCCCGCGGCTGGGCGCTGTGGAAGGCGATGCTGATCCTGGTCGGCGCGATCGAGAGGGACGACGCGGCCGGCGCCGCCGAACAGGAACGGGTGATCAGCGAGATCCTCGCCGACCATGACCGCCGCGGACCGTGGGCCGGCTGATCAGGCTGTTCCGTGGATGGGCGCGGTCATGCCGGTGAGCGGGACACCCGAACCGCCCCAGGACAGCGCGACGATCTCGGCCGCGATGGCCACCGCGGTCTCCTCCGGGGTACGGGCGCCCAGGTCCAGCCCGATCGGCGCGCGCAGCCGGGACAGCGCCTGCTCGCTGACGCCCGCCGCACGGAGTCGCTGGACCCGGTCCTCGCAGGTGCGGCGGCTGCCCATCGCGCCGATGTAGCGGGCCGGGGTCCGCAGGGCCACTTCGAGCAGCGGGATGTCGAACTTCGGATCGTGGGTGAGCACGCACAGCACGGTCCGCTCGTCGACCTCGGTCGACTCCAGATAGCGGTGCGGCCACTGGACCACCACCTCGTCGGCCTCCGGGAAGCGGGCCGCGGTGGCGAAGACGCCACGCGCGTCGCAGACGGTCACCTGGTAGCCCAGGAACTTCCCGATCCGCGCGACCGCGGCCGCGAAGTCGATCGCCCCGAACACGATCATGCGGGCCGGGGTGGCCCAGGACTGGACGAACACCTCACGTTCGCAGGCGGTCACGATGGCACTGCGGCCGTGCGCGAGCAGCCCGCGCGCCTGCTCCCCGGCGATCCGGTCCAGCTCGTCGTCGCCCAGGGTGCCCTCGATCCGGTCCGGCCAGACGACCA
Organism: Actinoplanes sichuanensis; assembly: GCF_033097365.1. NCBI lineage: Bacteria > Bacillati > Actinomycetota > Actinomycetes > Micromonosporales > Micromonosporaceae > Actinoplanes > Actinoplanes sichuanensis. The sequence continues at coordinate 6,788,770 of NZ_AP028461.1, read as the reverse complement.
GCTGCGAGTCGGGCAGCGACACGGTGGCCACCGGGCGTCCGGCGGCGACCGCGTCCAGCAGATCGTCGAGCGAGGTCAGCGCGACATCCGGCTGGATCATCACCTCGATGGTTCCACCACAGGTCAGGCCCACCTCGAGCGCGTCGCCGTCGCTCACCCCGTAGGTATGCGTCTGTGCCTTCTGAAAAGCGATGACCTCCTGTGCGGCCGCGTAGACGGCGCCCTCGACGCAGCCGCCGGAGACACTGCCGATGACCTCGCCGTGCTCGTTGACGGCCATCGCCGCGCCCGGCTGCCGGGGCGCCGACCGCCAGGTGTGCACCACCGTCGCCACGGCGAAGGCGGTCCCGGCGGCGCGCCAGGCCAGCAGGCCGTCCACGATCTCGCGCATCCCAGCACCATCCGTGATCGCCAACCGGTCGTCAACGGTGAGTTAAGACATCCCTTAGGTCGCTGTTGACATTGGATCCCGACAGCGGGAGGGTCTGCGCGACTTCACGGGAGGTGCAGGGTGCAGGTGCCGGCTCCGTTCGAGTACGAACGTGCCACAAGCGTGGATCAAGCCATCGGACTGTTGGAGCGTCTGGGCAGCTCAGCACGGTTGGTGGCCGGGGGCCACAGCCTGCTGCCGATGATGAAGCTCCGACTCGCCAATTTCGAATATCTCATCGACATCAACGATCTGCACGCCGAGCTCGGCTACATCAGGCTCAGCGACGACGAAGTGCGGATCGGGGCCATGACCCGGCATCGGGAACTTCTCGAGTCGGACGTCCTGGCCGGAGTGTTCCCGATCTTCTCCGATGCCGAGAAGGTGATCGCCGACCCGATCGTCCGCAACCGCGGCACGCTGGGCGGATCGCTCTGCCAGGCGGACCCGTCGGAGGACCTGTCGGCGGTCTGCACGACCCTCGACGCGAGCTGCGTCATCCGCGGCCCGGGCGGGTCCGAGCGGGTCGTCACCATGGAGGAGTTCCACGTCGGGCCGTACGAGACGGCGGTCGCCGACAACGAGATCCTCACCGAGATCCGGATCCCCCGGAAGAACTTCAAGGTAGGCAGCGCGTACGCCAAGGTCGAGCGCCGGGCCGGGGACTGGGCCGTGGTCTCCGCGGGCGCCGCGGTGTGGCTGGACCAGGGCCGGATCGTCGACGCCCGGGTGGGCCTGGCCGCGGTCGGCCCCAACACCACCGGCATCCCGGAGATCTCGGCGGCGCTGCGCGGTCACGAGCCCGACGAGAGCCTCTACGAGCTGGCCGGCGCGATCGCGGCCCGCAGCTGCGACCCGGCCACCGACACGCGCGGCAGTGCGGACTACAAGCGTCACCTGGCGGACGAGCTGACCCGGCGCACCCTGCGTAGGGCCGTGGAACGGGCGAGGAGCTGAGCATGCAGGTCACCATGACGGTGAACGGGACCGAGTACACCCGTGAGATCGAAGCCCGCATGCTCCTCGTGCACTTCCTGCGCGACGTGCTCAGCCTGACCGGTACCCACTGGGGCTGCGACACCAGCAACTGCGGGGTGTGCGTGGTGTGGCTGGACGGCGAGCCCGTCAAGTCGTGCACCGTGCTCGCCGCGATGGCCGGGGGCCACGAGGTCCGTACCGTCGAAGGTCTCGCCAACGGCGCCGAACTGGACCCGATCCAGGAGGGCTTCCGGCAGTGCCACGGCCTGCAGTGCGGTTTCTGCACGCCGGGCATGCTGATGACCTGCCGGGCGCTGCTCGACAAGAATCCGGACCCGACCGAGGGCGAGATCCGCGAGGCCATCTCCGGCCAGATCTGCCGCTGTACGGGATATTCGTCGATCGTCCGTTCCGTGCAGTGGACCGCGGCGCACGAGGCCGCTGCTGCGGCTGCGTCCAAGGAAGAGGCGGTGGCGCCGTGACCCAGGTGTTCGAGAACAACGACCTCCAGCCCGTCGGCTACGGCCGGATGCTGCGCAAGGAGGACGCGCGCCTGCTCCGCGGCCGTGGCCGGTTCGTCGACGACGTGCAGCTGCCCGGCATGCTGCACCTGGCGATCCTGCGGTCGCCGTTCGCGCACGCGAACATCGTCAGCATCGACACCTCCGCCGCCGAGGCCTCGCCCGGGGTGAAGGCCGTCATCACCGGCGAGACCCTCAAGGGCCTCGGCCTGGCCTGGATGCCCACCCTCTCCAACGACGTGCAGGCCGTCCTGGCCACCGACCGGGTGCGGTTCCAGGGCCAGGAGGTCGCGTTCGTCGTCGCCGAGGACCGCTACCAGGCCCGGGACGCGCTCGAACTGATCGACGTCGAGTACGACGTACTCGAACCGGTCGTCGACGTGCGCAAGGCGCTGTCCCCGGACGCCCCGGTGATCCGCACCGACCTCGAGGGCAAGACCGACAACCACGTCTTCGACTGGGAGACCGGCGACGAGGCGGAGACCGACCGGGTCTTCGCCTCGGCCGACGTGATCGTCAAGGAGGACATCGTCTACCCGCGGGTCCACCCGGCCCCGATGGAGACGTGCGGCTCGGTCGCCGACTTCGACCCGGTCGAGGGCAAGCTGCGGCTCTGGTCGACCACCCAGGCCCCGCACGCGCACCGCACCCTGTACGCGATCGTCGCCGGCATCCCCGAGCACAAGATCCAGGTGATCGCGCCGGACATCGGTGGCGGCTTCGGCAACAAGGTGCCGATCTACCCCGGTTACGTCCACTCGATCGTCGGTTCCATCGTCACCGGCCGGCCGGTGAAGTGGATGGAGGACCGGTCGGAGAACCTGATCAGCACCGGCTTCGCGCGTGACTACATCATGCGCGCCGAGATCGCCGCGACGAGCGAGGGCAAGATCCTCGCCATCCGTACGAACGTGCTGGCCGACCACGGTGCGTTCAACGGCACGGCCGCCCCGGTGAAGTACCCGGCCGGCTTCTTCGGCGTCTTCACCGGCAGTTACGACCTGCAGGCGGCGCACTGCAAGATGACCGCCGTCTACACCAACAAGGCGCCCGGCGGTGTCGCGTACGCCTGCTCGTTCCGCATCACCGAGGCCGTCTACCTGGTCGAGCGGATCGTCGACGCACTCGCCTACGAACTGCAGATGGACCCGGCCGAGCTGCGGCTGAAGAACTTCATCCAGCCCGAGCAGTTCCCGTACACCACCAAGACCGGCTGGGTGTACGACTCCGGTGACTACGAGCCCACCATGCGTCTGGCCATGGAGATGGCCGGCTACGACGAGCTCCGCAAGGAACAGGCGGAGAAGCGGGCCCGTGGTGAGCTGATGGGCATCGGCATCGCATTCTTCACCGAGGCGGTCGGCGCCGGTCCGCGTAAGAACATGGACATCCTCGGCCTGGGTATGGCCGACGGCTGCGAGCTGCGGGTCCACCCGACCGGCAAAGCGGTCGTCCGGCTGTCGGTGAAGACCCAGGGGCAGGGCCATGAGACCACGTTCGCGCAGATCGTCGCCGAGGAGCTGGGCATTCCGCCGGCCGACATCGACGTTCTGCACGGCGACACCGACAACACGCCGTTCGGTCTGGGTACCTACGGGAGCCGGTCCACACCGGTCTCCGGTGCGGCTGCCGCTCTGGTCGCCCGAAAGGTGCGCGACAAGGCGAAACTGATCGCCTCGGCGATGCTCGAGGTGTCGGTCGCCGACCTCGACTGGGTCAAGGGCTCGTTCCAGGTCAAGGGTGACCCGGGGCGCTCGGTGACGATCCAGGAGATCGCGTTCCGGGCGCACGGCGCGGGTGACCTGCCGGACGGCGTCGAGGGTGGCCTCGAAGCGCAGATCTGCTACAACCCGTCGAACCTGACCTACCCGCACGGGGCGTACATCTGCGTCGTCGACATCGACCCGGGCACCGCCGAGGTCAAGGTCCGCCGCTTCATCGCGGTCGACGACTGCGGCACCCGGATCAACCCGATGATCATCGAGGGGCAGGTGCACGGCGGCCTCACCGACGGCGTCGGCATGGCCCTGATGGAGATGATCTCCTTCGACGAGGACGGCAACTGCCTCGGCGCCTCGCTGATGGACTACCTGATCCCGACCGCGCTCGAAGTGCCCGACTGGGAGACCGGATTCACGGTCACCCCGTCGCCGCACCACCCGATCGGCGCCAAGGGCATCGGCGAGTCCGCGACCGTCGGCTCCCCGCCGGCGATCGTCAACGCGGTCGTCGACGCGCTCAAGCCGTTCGGGATCCGGCACGCGGACATGCCGCTCACCCCGTCCCGCGTCTGGGACGCGATGCGCGGCCAGGCCACCCCGCCGATCTGAGTCCGCGGCGTTCGAGGTTCGGGCCGGCTCCGCGCCGCCCGAGCCTCGTCGCAAGACCCTTTGGGAGCACATGATGACGACGAGCACCGCCGAGCGGGCGCGCGAACTGACCGCCGCGCGTTGCCCCTTCGTGCACGCCACCGTGGTCCGGGCGCAGGAACCCACCTCCGCCCGGGCCGGCGACGACGCGGTGATCCTCGCCGACGGGTCCATCGAGGGCTTCGTCGGCGGGGTCTGCGCCGAGACGTCGGTACGTGCCGCGGCCATGGAGACGCTACGCAACGGTGACTCCATGCTGCTGCGGGTGCTGCCCGAGGACTCGGCCGAGTTCCCGGAGACGCCAGGCGCGCTCGTCGTCGTCAATCCCTGCCATTCCGGCGGGGCGATCGAGATCTTCCTCCGCCCGGTACTGCCGAAACCCCTCATCGCGGTCGCTGGTGAGAGCCCGATCAGCCGCGCCGTCACCGAACTCGCCGGATTCCTCGACTTCGAGGTGATCCCCTCGACCGCCTCCTCTTCTGCGGCTTCCCCTTCCACGGCCTCCTCTTCTGCGGCTTCCCCTTCTGCGGCCTCCTCGGTTGCGGGCGTCACCGAAGTCGCGGGCGTCACCGCGGTCGTCGTCGCCGGGCTCGGTCGGGATGAGGAGCGGGCCATCCGGGCCGCGCTCGACGCCGGGGTCGGCCTGATCGCTCTGGTCGCCAGCCACACGCGCTCGGCGATCCTGCTCGACGCCATGGACCTCACCCTGGACGAGCGCGCACGGATACGTCCGCACGCCGGAATCGACATCGGCGCCCGTACCCCCAAGGAAATCGCTCTGTCGGTTTTGGCAGAAATTGTCCGTGAGATGCGCACGGGCGGCCTCATCGCCTCGCCTTCCTCGACACTTTCCGCCGCGGCGCCGCCTTCCTCCGCCTCGCCGCTTTCCGCACCCTCGGCCGTGTCGTCCTCCGCACCCTCGGCCGTGTCGTCTTCCGCGGGCTCGGTCGTGTCGTCTTCCTCGGTCCCGATCGTGTCGTCGGGCTCGACCTCCGTTTCGCAGCCGGTCTCGCCCAAGGCCGCGCCCGCTTCGCATGCCGAGGCCGCCGCTTTCGCGCAGGCCGAACCAGAGTTCGTGGCCGGCCCGACCCTGCCCGTTGGGCCGGCCACGTTCACCCCCGCCGCCACCGCGATCGACCCGATCTGCGGGATGACCGTCGTGGTCGGCGCCGACACCCACCATGCCGTCGTCGACGGCCAGGACTTCTGGTACTGCTGCCCCGGCTGCCTGAAGAAGCACACGCGCGGCCGAAACTCATGAGCGTGACGGGCCTGGTGCTCGCGGCGGGCGGCTCGCGGCGGCTCGGCGAGGCCAAGCAACTGCTGCCGTTCCGCGGCCGCACCCTGCTCGACGCCACGCTGGACATGGCCCGGTCCTGCCATCTCGACGATCTGGTGGTCACCCTGGGCGGATCGGCCGCGGAGATCCGCGACAAGGTCGACCTCTCCGGGGTACGAGTCATCGAGAACCCCTCCTACCAGGACGGATGCGGATCGTCGATCCGGACGGCGATCCCGCACATCGACACCGACCGTCTGATCCTGCTCCTCGGTGACCAGCCGCTGGTGTCGCCGTTCGACGTGCGCCGGGTCGCCCTGGTCGACGCCCCGATCGGGGTGTGCCGCTACGCCGACGGGCTCGGGCATCCGTTCGTCTTCCACCACCAGGTGTACGACGATCTGTCCACCCTGCACGGCGACAAAGCGGTGTGGAAGTTGCTGCACTCGGGCCGGTACCCGGTGACCGAGATCGCCACCGCCGGTACCGTGCCGGTCGACGTGGACACCCCGGAAGACTATGAGCGGCTACTGGCGAATGAAGAATCCTGAAGAGGTCGTCCAGCGTCTGGACGCCGTCGACTACCTGGCCGACGAGGGCCTGGCCATGGCCGTCTTCCTGGCCCTGCGCCTCGGTAAACCGCTGCTGCTCGAGGGCGAACCCGGTGTCGGCAAGACCGCAGCCGCGAAAGCCCTGGCCCAGGCCCTGGATACGCCGTTCATCCGCTTGCAGTGTTACGAGGGCCTGACCGCCGGTGAAGCCCTCTACGAGTGGAACTACCAGCGGCAGCTCCTGCACATCCGGCTCGGCCAGGCCACCGACGACGCCTCCCTGTTCACCGACGAGTTCCTGCTCGAACGGCCGATCCTGCGAGCCGTCCGCCACGACGGGCCCACCCCGCCGGTGCTCCTCATCGACGAGATCGACCGGGCCGACGACGAGTTCGAGGCGCTCCTCTTCGAATTCCTCGGCGAAGCCGCCGTCACCATTCCGGAGCTCGGCACCTTCGCCGCCACCCGCCCCCCGGTCGTGGTCCTCACCTCGAACCGGAGCCGCGACCTGCACGACGCGCTGCGCCGCCGATGCCTCTACCACTGGATCGACTTCCCCTCTCCGGTTCAGGCCGCCGCCATCGTGCGCCGAGCCGTCCCGGAAGCGTCCGCGCCACTGATCCGCGACGCCACCGAGTTCATCGGCCGGGTCCGCGCGCTGGACCTGGACAAGGCCCCGGGCCTGGCCGAGACCATCGACTGGGTGTCCGCGCTGGCCGCTCTCGGCGCCACCGAGCTCGCCCCGAGCGACACCCTGCGAACTCTCGGCACCATCGCCAAAACCCCGGACGACCGCCACACGATCGCAGCGGCCGTTCCCGCGGCCGCCTCCTCCGCCGGCGTCCCTTCGGTTTCCGCCGCCACTTCCGTTTCTGCTGCTTCTGCCGTTTCTCAGGAGAACCCCCAATGAAGATCACCAACGAGTTCACCGTGCAGATCCCGGTCGACCAGGCGTGGAAGGTCCTCACCGACCTCGAAGGCATCGCCCCGTGCATGCCCGGCGCCCAGCTCACCGGCGTGGAGGGTGACGTCTACAAGGGCAAGGTGAAGGTCAAGGTGGGCCCGGTGATCTCCGAGTTCACCGGAACCGCCCAGTTCACCGCCATGGACGAAGCCGCCTACCGAGCGGTGATCGACGCGAAGGGCCGAGACGCCCGCTCCGCCGGAAACGCGGCCGCAGTGGTCAGCGCCTCCCTCACCGCCGAATCTCCGACCACCACGAGGGTCTCGGTGGACACCGATCTCAAGATCAGCGGCAAGCTGGCCCAGTTCGGTAGCGGCATGATCAAGGAGGTCTCCTCGAAGCTGCTGACCCAGTTCGTGACCAACCTGGAGTCCAAGCTGGCCACCGACGCCGCGGCCGCCGCCACCCCCACCGCATCCGCTGCCCCTTCCGTGGCCGCCACGCCCGCCGCATCCACCGCCCCTTCCGTGGCTGTCTCTACCGAGCCTGCTGCGGCCACACCCGTCTCAGGCGCTTCCGATGGCGCGGTCACCATCGCCTCCGACGCCGCGGCAACGACCGCTTCGGACGCTGGGGCGACGACCGCCTCCGACGCCGCGGTCGCCACCGCGCCTGATTCCGCGGTAGCGATCGCCCCTGACTCCGCCGTGGCTCCGGGTGAAAGCACTCCCGCCGTGCCGGAGAACAGCGACGTCACCGCTCCGGCGATCGCCCCGGACCCGTCCGCCGGCGAAGTCGACCAGTCGGCCGGTCGCCTGCGGACAGCCGAGGGCACCCTCGAGCCGGTCGCCCCCCTCCGTACTCCCGACGCCGACCTTGCCGCCGTGTCCCCGGCGCCCGCGGCCGCCGATGCGGCGGCCGGCTCGTCGGCCGCGCCGTCCGCCGAGCGCACCCTTCAGACCGCCGAACCGGAGGCAATCGATCTGCTCGCCGTCGCCGGCAGTTCGATCTACAAGCGGGTCATCCCGGTCGCCATCGGCGCTGTCGTGGTCGCCGCCGTGATCGTCTGGTTCGTTGCCCGCGGCTGAACCCGCCCCGGTCCTGCTGCGCGGCACGGACCGGGCCGCGTTCGCCGTCGCGTTCGCGGCCCGTCTGCGTCGCGCCGGCCTGCGTGTCGGCATAACCGAGACCGGCGACCTGGTCCGGGCCCTCGGCGCCAGCCCTCCGACGTCCCGGACCGTCCTCTACTGGACGGCCCGGGTGTCGCTGGTCCGCCGTCATGACGATCTCGCCCTCTTCGACCGGGTGTTCGCCACGGTCTTCGATGACACCCCGCCGCTGCCGTTGAGCCGTTCCGCGGTACCCCCGAAGAGCCGCGACAACACGGTCCACGTCCCTGTTCCGGGAGCCGGCGACGAGGCCGCGGCCGGCGGCGAAGGCCTGCCCTGGGCGACCCTGCCGACCGCCGTAGCCGCCGACGAAGACTCTGGCGACGATGGCCTCGACCTGCCCGAACTGCGCCCCAGCGCTCTCGCCGCCCTGGCCGCGGTCCCGTTCGAGGACCTCGACCAGCCCCAGACCGAGGCATTGGGCGCTGCGTTGCGGGCCGCCCTCACCGACTGGCCACACCGCCGTGGCCGCCGCCACCGGGCTGACCCGGCCGGCCGCCGGGTGGCGCTGCGCGCCACCATCGCCCGCGCCCGCCGGACCGGCTGGGAGGCGATCACCGTGGTCCGCGAACGACCGCTGCCGAAACCCCGCAGGGTCGTGATGCTCTGTGATGTCAGCGAGTCGATGCGCGCCCAGGCCGCCGCGTATCTCCAGCTGATGCGGGCTTTCACGACAGTCGCCGACGCCGAGGTGTTCGCTTTCGCCACCCGCCTGACCCGGCTCACCGTCCCGCTGCGGCACACCTCCCCACGGGAGGCCGTCGACCAGGCCGGCGCTGCCGTGGACGACCGTTTCGGCGGCACCCGGATCGCCACGAACATCGCCACCCTCCTCGACTCCCACCATGGCGACACAGTCCGCGGCGGGGTGGTCATCGTGGCCTCCGACGGCTGGGACAGCGACCCTCCGGAAGCGATGACCGCCGCGATGACCCGCCTGCGCCGCCGCGCCCACAGCATCCTCTGGCTGAACCCCCGAGCCGGCACACCAGGCTGGGCCCCGAGGGTGGGAGCCATGGCCGCAGCCCTCCCGTTCTGCGACCACTTGCTGCCGGCCGCCACGTTCACCGACCTGACCGAAGCGATCCATCATCTACGCCACCTGACCCGCCCGCCGGCATTCCGCTCCGACCTGACGGCCCTTCCTCCGAGTGCGGTCTGACTTCCCGGTGTCGCCCCGCCGGTTGCGGGGTCGCGTTCTTGCGAGACATTGACGAATACTGCGGACATGCCGCGTGCACGCCGGACGACTGCCATCGCTGCCACGCTGCTGCTGTGCGTCGCCGGATGTGAGAGCCCGCAGCCCGGGCCACCGGATCCACCCGCGCCGTCGGCTTCCGCCTCACTCGTCGTCCCACCGTTACGGCTGCCCGCAGTGGCGGCCGGTGCCCCGTGCCCGGTCGCCACACCGAGCCCTTGGTCCGGTCCGGGCGAGGCCGGTCGGGTGCTCGGCGACGGCCCGCTCTACCCGATCGCCGACTACTTCCGCGGCGGCGCCGTCCTGGAGTTGCGGACCGACGACCGCCGGCCGGACGGAACCTACGAGAAGAAGGTCCGCTGGATCGGCGTCGGCTATTCCGGTCCGGTCCTGGTGCGGGCCGCGCGCATCGATGCCCCTGGAACGGCCGCCGCAACCTTCTCCTACGTCGGCGAGGAACGCGACGGCGGCCATTACGCCTATCTGACCAGGGAGAACAACGATCTGCCCGCGACGACGACGGTTGCCGGACCGGGTTGCTACGCCTACCAGGTGGACGGTGCCACGTTCAGCGTCACCATCGTCTTCGGCGCCGCGCTCTCCGACGGATAGGTAGCCAGAGCCCCGCGCGGGCCGGGTGCTCCTGGGCTTCACCGCGGCGGAGCGCCGGTCGGTGGGCAGAGCCCCGCGCGGGCCGGGTGCTCCTGAGGAGACCCGGCAGCGCAGACGAAGCCTGGTCAGAGCGCACCGAAGAAGTCCCGTACGTCGTCGCTGAAGAGCTTGGGCTGCTCGGCGGAGAGGAAGTTGCCGCCCGCCGGCAACTCCGTCCAATGGGTGACGGGCGCGTCCCGTTCGGCGAAACGCCGGATCGTCACGTCGGTGACGCCGAGCGCCACGCCCAGTGGAACCGTGGACTTCGGCTTCGGCGCCCACGCGGCCGGGTCGTGTGCCATCTCCCAGTAGAGGTTGGCGGAGGACCCGGCCGTCCCGGTGAACCAGTACAGGCTGACGTTGGTCAGCAGCAGATCGCGGTCGACGGCATCCTCGGGCAGGTCTGCGGCCGGATCGGTCCACTCCTTGAACTTCTCGATGATCCAGGCGAGCTGGCCGGCGGGCGAGTCGTGCAGACCGTGCGCCAGGGTCTGCGGCCGGGTCGACTGGATGACGTTGAAGCCCATCTTGTCGTCGCGGAACTCCTGCAGCCGGCCCAGGCGGCCCTGCTCGGCCTCGGTGAGATCGGCGAAGTCGGACGGGTCGTCGGAGGGGAAGGTGATGTGCCCGTTGACGTGCACGCCGATCACCTTGCCGGGCTGCTGACGGCCCATCTCGACGGCGGTGGCGGCTCCTCCGCCGGTGCCCTGAACGCCATACCGCTCGTAGCCCAGGCGGGCCATGACCTCGTGGAACGCCGCAGCGGTCCGCGACGTCGTCCAGCCGGCTGTGGTCAGCGGGCCGGAGTAGCCGACGCCCGGATTACTCATCAGCACGAGGTGGAAGTGCTCACGCAGTGCCTCGACCACGGGTAGGTAGACGGCGAACGAGGCGGGCCAGTCATGGGTGATCAGGAGCGGAGTGGCCGTCGGGTCGGCGGCGCGGACGTGCGCGAAGTGCAGTGTCTGCCCGTCCACCTCGGTGAGGAACTGGGGGAGCGCGTTGAGCCGGGCCTCGGCCGCACGCCAGTCGAACTCGCCCGCCCAGTAGGCGGCCAGGCCGCGCAGGTAGTCGACGGGGACACCGCGCTGCCAGCCCTGGCCGGGAATCTCGGGGGTCCAGCGGGTACGGCCCAGCCGGTCACGCAGGTCCTCGAGGTCGGTGTCGGAGATGTCGATGCGGAAGGGGCGAATCGCGGTCATGCCGGTTTCCTCTTTCCGGAAGGAACGGAATGCTTCGTTCCGTTCGACCGTAACAGATCGAGGCCGGATGCGGAACAGAGTATTCCGCTCCGCTATAGTCGACGGCATGACGAGCCCGACGTCCGGCCGAGCCCGCCAGGCCGCACGCAACGACGTGACGATCCTGGCCGCGGCCAAAGAGGTCTTCCTGGCCGACAAACGCGCCCCGGTCGCCGCGGTCGCCGACCGTGCCGGCGTCGGCATCAGCGCCCTCTACCGGCGCTACGCCGGTAAGGAGGACCTGCTGCGCAGGCTGTGCCACGACGGGCTGCGCACCTTCATCGACCAGGCCGAGCGGGCGTCCGCCAGGACCGACGACTGGGCCGCCTTCGAGACGTTCGTGCACGGTGTCGTCGACGCCGATGTGCACTCGCTCACGGTGCATCTGGCGGGCACGTTCACCCCGACCGAGGAGATGAGCGCCGATGCCGTCCGCGCCGATGAGCTTGCCACCGCACTGTTCGAGCGGGCCCGACCACAGATGCGCCCCGAGGCGGTTCCGGCCGACCTGACGATGCTGCTGGAGATGTGCGCCGCGGTCCGCGTGCCCGACCCGGTCCGCACCACCTCACTGCGTCGTCGCTATCTGGCGATGCTGCTGGATGGCCTCCGTGCCGGCGTGGCCCTGCCCGGACCGGCGCCCACCTGGCCTGAGCTCAACTGGCGCTGGCTGCCCCGGCCGGAATGATCCGGCCGTCAACTCCAGAGGGTGACATGAATCGACGGCTTGAAACGGGCCACGTTGACCCCACTACCGCGCATCATCGCCTGGATGGCCCGCGGCGTCGACGCGAAACGGGCCAGCTCGGCGGCGGCCGACGGCTTGCCGGCCTCGGCCAGCGTCAGCGAGTGCCACACTTCCTCGAGGGCCGCATGCGGGCCGCAGAACTGGACGAGGTGTCCCTTGCGTATCTCGGGCGCCACGGTGAAGGACAACGCCGCCGCCACCCCGCGGCCGCGTTTGGCCTCCTCGATGGCGGCCGCGTGGCTCTGGAAGATCTGCTGCCGGTCGTCCGGCACCCCGAGCCGTCGCAACAGAGTCGGGATGGCGCCGCGGTCGGCGGCGGCCGACGGGCCGAGGAGCCACGTCTGGTCGCGCAGCTGCCGCGGTGTCGGCTGGGTCCCGGCGAGTGGATGATCAGGCCCGGCCACGACGACGACCTTGTAGTACATGACCGGCCGGCACCGCACTGCCGGGTCCGGGAGCGTCGGCGGCGGCCCGATCGCGATGTCGATGCTGCGTTCGATCAGCGCCTCCACGAACGAGCCCGGGTTGCGCACACTCAACTCGACGTCCAGGTCGGCGGCCCGGCTCGCGAAGAGCTCGATCAGCCCCGGCGCGGCGTGCTCGGCGAACAACGACGACGCGCCGACCCGCAGCAGTCGCCGCCCCTGCCCGGCGGAGCTGACCTCCAGCACCGTGATGTCCTGCAATCCGAGCAGTTCGGTGGCCCGGCTGGCGAGCCGCAGCCCGCCCGGTGTGAAGGAGAGCCCGTTCGCCGTCCGCGAGAAGAGCTGATCGCCGAGTTCTTTGCGGAGTTGTCCGATGTGCAGCGACACCGCGGATTCGGAGACCTCGAGCTGCGCCGCCGCCTGCTTCACCGAGCCGCATCGGACGACGGCGGAGTAGGCACGCAACTGTGTGGGGGTCACAGCCGGAAATGTATCGCGATCAACATCGGTAGTGCTCCCCGCGTCGCACATGGTGACCACACCGGCGATCTCACCGATACCGCAGACGCTTTCCGCGCATACGCTGTCGTGCGCCCGAGCTGAACTGGAGAGGAATCCGCCGATGCCGACCTTCGAGGCCACCGACGGTGTGGAGATCTACTGGGACCAATGGGAGGGTGATTCCGACCTGCCACCGGTGCTCCTGCATCACGGTTTCATCGCCAACGGCCAGACCAACTGGGTGCTGCCGGGCATCGTCGCGGCTCTGACGGCCGGCGGTCGCCGGGTGATCGCGATCGACGCCCGCGGTCACGGCCGCTCCGGCAAGCCACACGACCCGGCGGTGTACGGCGAGACCCGGATGGCCCAGGACGTCATCACGCTCCTCGACCTGCTGAAGGTCGAGCAGGTCGACGTGGCCGGCTATTCGATGGGCGCGATCGTCTCCCTGATCTTCGCCACCCGCGATCCCCGCCTGCGCCGCCTCGTCATCGGCGGTGTCGGTTCCGCGGTCGTCGAGCTCGGCGGTGTCGACACCCGCGTGATCCCCGCGGAGGCGTTCCGTGAGGCCTTCCACACCGACGACCCGTCCACGATCACCCATCCCGCGGCGGCCGGTTTCCGGGCGTTCGTCGACGCGGTGGGCGGCGACCGTACAGCTCTGGCCGCTCAGGCCGCCGCCATCCACGCCAGCCCCATCCCGCTGGACACGATCGCCGTGCCCACACTGCTGATCACCGGCCGCGACGACGTCCTGGCCACCCGTCCGGAGTTGCTCGCCAAGGCCATCCCGAACGCCCAACTGGCCGTCATCGACGGCGACCACCTCGGCGCGGTCCGGCAACCGGCCTTCGCCGAAGGACTGGTCACCTTCCTGAACACGCGAGGCTAGCCGTCATGGGCCGGCCGTGGGCTTGTCCAAGACATCGGGGACAGCGTCCACGGCCGGCGTCAGCGGCGCGGGATGGGTTGACCGGGAGCGCAGACTAGACGGCCGTTCACGGCCTGGCAGGAGGTCTGGTAACCGTGGGTGTAGAGACCGGCGCCCAGCCATTCGTAGCCGACCGCCGGCTCACGAGAAGGGACGATCGGGACGAAGTCAGCCGCGTTGTCGGTGCTACCGGAGCCGTCGAAGCGGGCAACCGCCGGATAGGGGTAGACCGGCCGGCTGCGGGTGCCCTTGGTGGCGATCACCGAGGTCGGGGCGACGCCGTTCTCCACCCAGTTCAGCAACGGTGTGAGGATGTCGAAGGTGTCCGGTCCGAGTCCACCGGAGCAGTGCGCCAGCCCGGGGAAGAGATAGAGCCGGCTGAAGTCGTCGACCACCCGCCCGCCCATCGTGGCCCGCATCGCGTCGTAGTAGCCGAGCGTCGCCTGCGGGGAGATATGCTGGTCGGACCAGCCGTGCCAGAGGATGAGCTTGCCGCCGCCACGACGGAACCGGTTGAGATCCGGGTCGGTGGCCGACAGGTACTTCGAGGTCTGCACCGTCCGCCAGAACGACGACTCGGTGAACCGCAGATCGCTGAGCCGATAGTCCGGGTCGGCGACGTTGAAGTAGGCCAGGTACCGCAGGAACGACAGCGCGATGTTCTCGCTGAAGGTCACCTGTCCCTGAGCGGCGGGTACGAACAGGGTCCAGTCCAGTTCGGAGCCCCACTCGTGGGAGATCTCCTGCTCAAGCCGGTTGCCGTGGGCGTCGACCGCCCCGTCGTGCAGTTTGCGGACCACCGTCGCTTCGGCACGGGTCAGGCAGGTCGCCCGGTCACCGCAGACCAGACGGTACGGGTCGAACCGGCACCGCCGCGGGTCGTCGAGCACCCCGTCCACGAGTCCGTCCAGACCGTCACAGGCGGCCATCACCGCCTGGTGGATGATCGGCAGCCGGTCGGCGAGCAGGATGTACCGGCCGTCGGCGTCCCGGTTGGCGACGACGTTCCACGCGTGGTGGAAGGTGTTCTGGACGACGATGTTGCTCGCCGGCGCCCCGGCCACGATGCCGTCGAAGTCGTCCGGGTATCGCTGCGCCTCCATCAGCGCCTCACGCCCGCCGTCCGAGCATCCACTGAAGTAGCTGTACGCCGGCGGCCGCCCGTAGAAGCGTGTGATCACGGCCTTGGCGACCTGCGCCGTCACGTGCACGCCTCGGTAGGCGAAGTCGATCTGCGCCTGCGGGTTCCCGGCCGCCCACGAGCCGTCGTTGCCGCCCTGATGTCCCATGTCGGTGGTGGCGCTGGCGATGGTGCCGTCCGCGATCGGCGCACAGGCCGCCGCCTGCGGGTAGTTGATCCGGGCCGTTCCGCAGAGCCCGCCGCACCCGGTCTGAAGATAGCGTCCGGTCCACCCGTTGACCGGCAGCCGCATCACGATCGTGTCCGCCGGGGCGATGACACCCTCGACCGCGCAGTACGGGGCAGGCGCCCCGTCGCTGGTCACGACCGCCGACCGGAAGGTGACGCCGGGCAGGGCGAGCCCGGTCACGGCGGAGCACTCCATGATCGGCCGGACCGGGATGGCCCCGGCCGGACCGGCGGGTGGAACGACGAGCAGCGCGGCGGCCAGGAGCGCCACGACAGCGATGCGGGCGAATGCGGCCGTGCGAACCGATCTCATGCGGGATCCCCTCGTCGGGAGCCTGTGCTGGAGGATGTTGCGGCGCCGTGAGCGAACGATAAATCCCGCAGCACATCTTTAACAAGATGATGCGCACGATTGTCAACAATCAGCGAGGAGGGCGGTTGGGAAGCTCGAGGAGGCGCGGCGAGACGGCGGTGTAACGCGGGGCGCGGGGAGTGCGCGGCGCTGAAAAGGCGGGTGCCGGGAAGCCGGAACGCGGGCGCGTGGGAAGGCTGGATGCGGAGGCGCGGGGCGTGTGGGAAAGCGAGGCGCGGGATGTGACTGGGTGAAGGGAGAGCGAGGCCTGACGGTGGGCAGTGTGAGGGCCCGGACGATGATCCGTCCGAGCCCGTCGAAGCTGGTCAGTGTGTGGCGGTGGCCGGGGTGCGAGGCTCGGCAGTCGATTGTGGGCGGCTTCGCAGTCCGGCCAGCAGCACGAACACCATGGCGAAGGCGGCTGCGCCCGCGAAGACCGTGAATCCCCAGCCCTGGTTGCCGCCCGCCATCAGCTGGCCGCCCAGCCATGGGCCGAGGACGGCGCCGAAGCGGCCCATCCCGGCGGTCGAACCGACTGCTGTGGCGCGGTTCGGGGTGTCGTAGCGGGTGGTCACCGCGGCGTACACCATGGTCTGGGCGCTGAAAAGCCACACCCCGCTCAAGAAGACGATGGTGTACGTGACGGCGATCGGCGTGCGAATGCCGAGCAGGTAGACACCGACCGCGGTGAGCGCGAACCACACGGCGGCGACCGGGATGGCTCCGAAACGGTCGGCGACCCGGCCCGCGACGAGCATTCCGACGATGCCGCCCAGGTTGATCACGATGAGGAAGGAGAGAGCCGAACCCAGGTCGTAGCCTTCGGCGCGCATCATCGTCGGCAACCACGTGTTGACGCCGTAGACCAGGAGCAACCCGCCGAACGAGGCGAGCCAGAACAGGAGGGTGGGCTGCCAGCGGCCGCCACGGAAGAGATCGAGGACGCCACCGGCGCGGTCGAAAGAAGAGGCGGAGGAAGGGGCGGAGCGAGAGGTCGAAGAGGCGGCCGCGGGGGAGGCGAGAGGGGAGGGCGAAGAAGAAGCGGAGCGAGAGGTCGAAGAGACCGAAGAGGTGGGAACGGGTAGCGCGACCCCGTAATCGTCGGCGAGCCGGCGGGCCTCCTCGGTGCGGCCGCGGGAGAGCAGGAAGCTCAGCGACTCCGGCAGGAAGCGGGCGACCAGCGGCACGGCGATGAACAGCGGCAGTACGCCGATCCAGAACGCGGACCGCCAGCCGTACGAGTCGAGCAACCACAGTCCGAGCGTCGCGGCGAGGATGCCGCCTGCCTGGTGTGCCGTCATCAGCGACCCGATCAGCAGGTTGCGCCGCCGGGTCGGGGCGAATTCGGCGACCATGGTCAGCGCGATCGGCAGCAGTCCACCGAGCCCGAGTCCGGCGACGAACCGGCCGAGCCCGAAGACGGTCAGCGACGGCGCGGCCGCGCAGATCCCCGAAGCGAGCGAGAAGACGGCCGTACTCGCGATGATCATCTTTTTGCGGCCGATCCGGTCGGTCAGCGGGCCCGAACCGAGGGCGCCGAGCAGCATGCCGAAGGTGGCGTAGCTGCCGAGGCTGCCGGCGGCCTCCTTGGTCAGGCCGAGCGACGGGTCGTCGAGCATGCCGGGCAGTACGGCCCCGTAGATGAACAGGTCGACACCGTCGAAGAGGACTACCAGCCAGCAGATGGCGACGACGAGGCCGGCGAGGCGGCCGCCGCGGACGGACGTGGAGGACATCGGCATTCCTTCTTTCCCCGCAGGGGTTGTGCGCTGCGTCACCGGATCGTGCTCGTTGTCCGCAGGATTGTCAACAATCATGTTTCCAGCTCAAGTCGCTGTGAAGTCGACTCCAATTGGATCGTTGACAATCTGGTGGCACACGACTGCGAAGCGTGCAGATCTTGGCGCCGGGAAGAACGTCCCGCGCGGTATCGTTTCCGCACCGAAAAGGCCTGAACAGAGCACTGACGGGATCACATGTCTGCGGAGAAGAACCTCACCGGCGTGCGGCGGGCACGGCCACGGGACACGGGCGAGGGCAAGGACAAGGCGACCGCGCGCGACGAGCTGCGCACGGCCATCCTGTCCGGCGAGTACATGCCCGGCGAACGCCTGGTCGAGGCGCAGCTGATCGAGCGGTTCGGAGTGAGCCGGTTCAACATCCGGCTGGCCCTGCAGGACCTGTCCGGCGAGGGCCTGGTGGAGATCCAGCGCAACCGCGGCGCCCAGGTCCGCAAGATCTCGCTCGCCGAGACCATCGAGATCACCCAGGTGCGGATGGTTCTGGAGGGCCTGGTCGCCGCGCAGGCCGCCGAGCGGGTCACCGATACGCAGGCCAGCGAGCTCGACGAGATCGGCCTGTTGATGCGCCGGGCCGTCGAATCCGGCGAGTTCCGCCGCTACAGTGACCTCAACCAGCGGCTGCACGGCCTGATCCGGACGATCGCCGGCCACGCCACGGCCGACCGGCTGATCGGCACGCTGCGCGCCCAGCTGGCCCGGCACCAGTTCATGCTGTCCCTGCTGCCGGGCCGCCCGCAGACGTCACTGCCGCAACACGAGCGGATCATCACGGCGATCCGCGAGCGTGACCCGGCCGGAGCCGAGACGGCGATGCGCGAGCACATCGCCAGCGTCATCGAGGTACTGCGTTCCCTGGAGGAGAACGGCGGCCACCCTTAAGACGGAGTCCACCCTTGAAAACGGAGCCCGCCCTTAAAGCGGAGGCGTCCCGTGAGTGTGGAACGACTCGATCGTCTTCAGACCCCACGCCTGCCCCTTGGCCCGTTCGGCCTCGGTCCAGGTGACCACCTCGTGGTCCGGGGCGAGCAGCAGTCTCGCGCCGGCGTTGCAGAGTTCGATGCGGTTGCCGCCGGGCTCCCACACGTACAGGAAGAATGTCTGTTGGATCGCATGTTTGTGGGGTCCGGTCTCGATGTGCACACCGGCCTCCAGAAACACGTCGGCCGCACGCAGGATGTCCTCGCGGGTGTCGGTCGCGAACGCCACATGGTGCAGACGGCCTTCCGTCCCGGTCCAGTCGCGGGTGTAGACGAGGTCGTAGGACTTGTCGGTGAACGTGTACCAGACCGCGGCCTTGGTCCCGTCGTTCAGCACGATCTGCTCGCTGGCCCGCCCGGTCAGCGCACCGGCCAGGAACTCCTCGTTGCGCGGCACGTCCCGGGCCAGATAGTTGACGTGGTCCAGCCGCCGCACGTTGGTGCCGCGCCCGGGGAAGCGCGCGGCCTGGTTCTTCAATGACGGGCGGGTGGCCTCGGACGCCGCATAACGCCTGGTCTCGTAGTAGATGCCGAACGGGTGCCCGTCCGGGTCGGTGAAGTGGAAGACCGGACCGTACCCCGGCTCGTCGGAGCTCCACCCCTCGCCGAGACCGGCCGCCTCGATGTCGTGGACCCGCCGCTGGAGAGCCTCCGGGCTGCGTGCCCGCAGCCAGGTCCGGCCGATGCCGGAGGTGTTCCCGCCGGTGACCTTGACGGTGAAATGCTCGTAATCGTCCCAGGCGTGCAGGTAGGCGCTGTCGCCGCGACGCTCGACGACCTCCATGGCCATCTGGTCGGTGAAGAACCGGACGGTGTCGTCCAGGACGGGCGTCAGCAGCTCAACCGAAGAGACATGGGCGATGTCACGGATCTTCTCAGCCATGGACGATGGCTCCTTCCGGGTTACGACGGGGATGGACCCGCCCCTCCAGCAGCAGGCGGGCGGTGCTGACGATCGCCGAACGACCCGCCGCGAGGTCGATGACCACGTCGGTGAAACCGGTCGGATGCTCCAGCCGGATCGCCCCGGCGGCCCCGATGTGCGCGACGCTGCCCGGCATGGCCGCCGCGGTGCCGACGGTCACGGCGGCGAGGACACCGATGGAGGCATGGACGCGATGCGGGATGAACATCCGCGTCGCGAGGCTGCCACCGTTCGCCGGCGGCGAGGTCAGACACATTTTCGGTACGGTCGTCGCGCGCACATCTCCCAGTTGCATGAGCGTGCCGGCAAGGAGACGCAGGTGCTCCACCCGACGGCAGAGGCGCGTGTCCGCCTCCAGTTCGGCCGGGGTCTCGCGCCCGGTGACACCGAGCGACTTCGCGGCCATCACCACGACCGGCATCCCGTTGTCGATCAGCGTGGCCGGCACCCCGTCCAGGTCGTCGAGGACCCGTCCGGTCGGCAGCAGCCCGGGCGCGACCGACCCGGCCGTGTCCCGGAACTCCACCTCGATCCGCGCCGCGGTCCCCGGCACGCCGCTGAGCGCGGTGTCGCCGGCGTAGGTGACGTGCCCGTCCGGCGTGGGTACCGAGACGATCGCCAGTGCTCCGGTGTTGACCATCCGGACCCGTACCGGGGTGACGTCACCGGCGACCGGGACCAGACCGCGCTCGATCGCGAACGGCCCCACCCCGGCCAGGATGTTCCCGCACGGCTGCTCGGCGCTGACCCGCGGCTGATCCACCTGCACCTGCAGGAACAGGTAGTCCACGTCGGCGGCCGGATCCGTGGACCGGCTGATCACGGCGACCTTGCTGGTCAGTGGATGCCCGCCACCGATCCCGTCGATCTGTCGCGGATCGGGCGACCCCATCACCGACAGCAGCAGCGCATCGCGTTCCGCCGGGTCGGCCGGCAGGTCCTCGCGGAGGAAGTAGGCCCCCTTGGAGGTGCCGCCCCGCATGATCACGACCGGGATGCTCACGGCTCGTCCACGTAGACGACGCCAAGCTCGGCCAGCAGCGGCCGCAGCCGGTACATGTCCAGGCCCAGCTCCCCGTCGGCCAGGCGGGCCCGTTTCGACGCCTCATTGGCGATCCGGTCCCGGGCCGCCTCCAGCACGTCCGTGGCCCGCTCGTGCGCAACCACCACGACACCGTCGTCGTCGGCCACGATCGCGTCGCCCGGATGGATCACCTGGCCGCCCACCACGATCGGGATGTTCACCGACCCCGGGCTGGCCTTGACCGTCCCCTGGGTGCTGACCGCCCGGGACCACACCGGGAAACCCATCTCCCGCAGTTCGGCCACGTCCCGGACACCCGCGTCCAGGACCACGCCGATCGCGCCGCGCGCCCGCAACGACGTGGCGAGCAGATCGCCGAGCATCCCGTCGGTCGACGGCGACGTGGTCGTCACCACCACCACGTCACCGGGCCGGACCTGTTCCACCGCCGCATGGATCATCAGGTTGTCGCCAGGATGGCAGGACACCGTCACGGCGCTCCCGGCGATCCGTGCCCCGGCCTGGATCGGCCGTAGATCGGGGGAGACCGCCCCGCGCCGCCCGTCCGCCTCGTGGACGGCCGACGCTCCGGCCTCGGCCAGACCGGTGAGCACCTCGACGGGCACCCGCTTCGAGGTGCGGACCACCACGTGCCGGGCGGTCACGACAGCTCCCGGGTGACCTGCGGGTAGAGCCGCATGTACGCCTCCGCGTAGGTGTCGTTGGGCAGGCCCAGGTTCGGCCCCGAGTTGCGGGACGCCTGAAGGCCGCGCCGGCTGCCCAGCTCGGTGTAGTAGGTGTGCAGGTGTTTCTGCGCGGCCAGGATCCGCATCGCCTCCCGCTTCACCTCCCACACCGCGGTGATGTCGAGCAGCACGTTCGGGAGGAAACCGCACTGCTCCGGCTGGTGCGGCTCGAAGCTGAAGACCGGCGGCGCGCCGATCACCTCACCCGGCCCCTCGACCCCCGGTGCCTGCGCCAGGATGCGGGCCTTCAGCGCGATGGCGTGCGCGAACGCGTGGTCGGAGTTGTAGGGGTCGGCCGCCGCGTGGGTCAGCACCACACCCGGCTGGATCTCGCGGTACAGGTCGATCAGGCCCTGCAGCAGAGCCGGCGTCTCGACCAGCGGGTAGTCGTCCGCGTCGAAGAACCTGATCTCCGCCCCGAGCACCTTGGCCGCCTGCTCGGCCTCGGCCCGTCGATGGTCCTTGACCTGCTGCAACGTGTAGCCCTTGCGCCAGAGCGAGGCGGACTCGCCGCGCTCGCCGAAGCTCATGCAGCCGATCACCACGCGCTGACCACGGGACGCCGCCAGGGCGATGGCGCCGCCGGCCCGCCAGACGAAGTCACCGGGGTGGGCGGTGAGCACCAGGGTCGCATCGGTCATCGCGTCTTCCCATCCGACTACTAACAAAATTGTCAACAATCCGCGCGTCGAGCCATCCGCAAGGGCGCGGTCACTCGATCGAGCCTAGGCCACGCGGGTCGTCGAAACAATTGTTGACAATCCTGTCGCCGGGTTGGAACACTCGCCGCACAGCGCCGGCCGGTCCGGTGCCGCGCCCCTCGATGAGTCAGGAGACGCCGCCATGACAGAACCCGCAAGCCGGCCCGTCATCGCCGTTCTCGGGCTCGGTGAAGCCGGCGGTCTGATCGCGGCCGATCTGGTCGCGGCGGGGGCGATCGTGCGGGGTTACGACCCGAAGGTGCCGGCGCCCGCCGGGGTGCGGCCCGCCGACGGTGACGCCGACGCGGTCACCGGCGCTTCGCTGGTACTCAGCGTGAACAGCGCCGCCGACGCGACGGACGCCCTCCGTGACTCCCTGCCGGCGCTCACCACCGGCACGATCTGGGCCGATCTCAACACCGCGACCCCCGCCCTCAAGGAACGTCTCGCGGCACTCGGCGGCCAGACGGTACGGGTGGTCGACGTGGCCCTGATGTCGCCGGTACCGGGCCGCGGCCTGCGCACGCCGATGACCGCCAGTGGCCCGGCCGCCGCCGAACTGGCCGCGGTGCTCGGTAGACTCGGCGCCACGGTGGAGGTCCTGGACGGGCCGGTCGGCACGGCCGCCACCCGCAAACTGCTGCGCAGCGTCTTCTACAAGGGCATGGCCGCCGCGGTGACCGAGGCCCTGGAGGCGGCGCGGGCCGCCGGACTGGAGGAGTGGCTGCGCGGCAACATCCGTGACGAGCTGATCCGCAGCAACGCCGACACCCTGGACCGCCTGGTCGACGGCTCCCGGAAACACGCCGTCCGCCGCCGCGAGGAGATGGCCGCCGCCACCGAACTGCTCACCGACCTGGGTGTCCACCCCCGGATCGCCCCGGCCACCCGAGACGTCCTGCAGGCCCTGATCAGCGAGCCGAAGACCCCCTGACCACGGCCGGGCGGGCCGGTGCGGTGGGCAACAGCCCGGCGGTCGCGGCCGGGCGGTGCCGGGCCGCCTGGCTCGCGGTGTAGGGAACGGTGCTCCTACTGGCCGTACCCCTCAAGATTTTGAAGGCTCTCGGCGGCCAGTTCCAGCAAGGTCTCCACCGCGGATCCGGGGTGGGACGGCGGCGCGATCGTGACCGGGTCGGCGCAGCGGGCCAGCAGGAGGTCGACCAGCGCGGCGCGGTTGATGATCTCCCCGGCGTCGATGGCGCCGGGGAGGATGCGGATCTCGACCGTGTCCCGGATCGGGGTGTCGGTCAGGACCTGCGTGAGGTTCACGTCGAAGAACTTCGTGAGGCCGCCCTCGGTGGCCGCCTTGCGGAGTTCGTCGGTTGTCGGCTTGCCCTCGACCGCGGTGACCAGTTCGGCTGGGAGCGGGGCCAGGCGGCGGCAGGCCGGATTCGTGGCCAGCAGCTCCCGGAGCGCGTCGCGATAGTGGGCGAACAGGCGCACCACGTTGGCCAGCGCGTCCGGCGACCGGAACGGGGCGCCGTCGACGTGCAGGTGCACCGCCGCCTCGCGAGGGATGGTGAAACCCAACTCGCGGGCCGGGACCAGCAGCTCGGCCAGAGCGGCGTGATGATCCTCGGCGATCGGCGGGGTGACGATCTCGCAGGGCCGTTCGCGTTCGCCACCGGCCGGGGAGGCCAGGGCCACCGTCGCGCCGGACGGGTCGTCGAGCCGGAAGATCCGGTCATGCTGCTGGACGTCGGTGCCCCAGAGACGGGCCGCCGGTTGCAGCACCTCCGGCAGGTGGGCGCCCGGATCGCAGTGCAACGCGAGCAGACGCAACAGCCGGGTGTCGTCGGTGAGGACCCGATGCCAGCCGGGGATGGCCGGCGACCGTGGGTCGAGGCCGTGCAGCAGGGTGACGTCGTCGACCAGCGTGCAGAGCGGTTCACCGCTCGGTCGCCGCACCTCGAAACCCTGCGTGAGGTGCAGGAACCGTCCCAGGCCGGGAACCAGGGACGGTTCGCTGTCGTGGTGCCATACCGGCCGGACGCTGCCCCCACAGCGTCCGGCCAGATCCATGGCCAGGGTGCGCCGGCTGACCCCCGGAGGGGCCATCAGCTCGATCTCGAAGCCGATGCGCCGGCGCAGACCCGGGGTCACGGCTTGATCGGCAGCGTCTCGCCGGCCTGGATCCGGCGCCCGGCCTCGACCTTGACCTCGTACGTGTCGTCCATCTTCCAGAGCTTGGCCAGCTTCGCGGCGTCCTCACCGTCGTAGCCGGCGTCCCAGAAGATGTTCGCCAGGCGGGCCTTCTTGCCGTCCTCGACCTGCTGCGGATCGGGCTTGACCCCGCCCGGCAGCGTCTCACCGGCGAGCAGGCGCTTGCCGGCCTCGGCCTTGGCGTCACCCGGCTCGGTGAGGTTCCACAGCTCGGCCAGGATGGCCGCGTCGTCCCAGTCGTAGCCCTGCAGGAAGAACTCCTCCACCTGCTTGTCCCGTAGCGGGTCGGCCGGCGGCTCCTCGGTGACCGGGCCGTCCTCGTTGGGCTTGGCCGTGACCGGCAGAGTCTCCCCGGCCAGCAGCTTCTGCCCGGCGACCGCCTTGACCTGGCCGATCTGGTCGGACGCCAGGTTCCACAGCTTGGCCAGCTCGACCGCGTTGTCGTAGCCGAAACCGGCCTCGAAGTACGCGGCGATACCGGCCTTGACCTCGTCCTCGGTGAGGTTCGCAGCCGGGTCGAGGGACGCGACCGGGGCGGCCACCTCGAAGGCGGGCGCGGTGTTCGCGGACGGGGCGGCGGGAAGGATCGCCGGCAGCTGAGTGATGCCCGCGATCAGGCCGGCGCTCAGCGCCACCCCGCCCGCGGCCTGCACACCGAACCGGCGCCACTTGTATCTCTTCGCCAGCTCCTCGACGCGGGCGTAAACCGCTGCGGGGTCCGGCGTCTCGGTCTCGTGCTTGGTGAAGGCTTCGCGCAGCCGGTCTCCGTGCTCGTTCACGACCTCTCCTCGGCGTGGACTCGTAGCTCCGACTGCTGATCGAGCCGGAGGATCTGCAGTGCCCTCGACGCGTGGCTGCGCACCGTGGCGGGCGCGCATCCCAGCAGGTCGGCGATCGCGTCGTCGTCCAGCTGCTCGTAGTAGCGCAACACCAGCACCGCCCGCTGCTTGCGCCCGAGGGCGGCAAGCCGGTGCCAGAGCGCGTCGGCCTCGACCACACCGTCCGCGTGGTCGCGGACCCCGCCGCGAGCGTCGTCGAGTTCGATCAACCGTTCCCCGGCCGCGTGGATGTGACGCACCGCCCAGCTGCGCCGCCACGACAGGTACTCGTTGAGCACCATGCGTCGCACGTACGCCTCGGGTGAGTCGGCGTCGCTGATGCGTTTCCAGCGGACCTGGGCACGCGCCAGCACCTCCTGCACGACATCCTGCGCCAGGTCACGGTCGCCGGTGAGGACGACCGCGTATCTGAGCAGGCTGGGCAGCCGGGCCAACGCGAATTGCTCGAAGGTCACACCTCATCGACGCATCCCGGACCCGAGTTGTGCAGTCGGTCGGCAGAAATTTTTCGCCGGATCTTTGTTGATCTTAAACATCTACATGTCTGATTGTGACCGAACGGTTACCCAGACGTCTCATGTGGACTGAAGGATCCCCCGCATCTGCTTTGTCAACGGGGGTTTTCATGCGGAAAATGCTCAGAGGAGCACTCTTCGGGATGCTCGCCATCGCGCTGGTGCCGGTCACGGCCACGCCGGCCCAGGCGGCGCCGATCGGCGACCACGTCATCTTCTGGAACAACGTGCTGCTCAAGACGTACCGGACGGTTGGTGGCGCGCCCGGACCACTGGCGCGTTCCGGGGCGATGATGCACAACGCGATGTTCAACGCGGTCAACACCATCAACTGCTACAAAACGGGTACGTACGACGACTTCAACTGCCTGGCCATCGACTACACCGGCTCGAACCCGATCACGAACTGGGCGAACCCGGATGTCGAGACGGCCATCGACTACGCAGCGCACACCGTCCTGACCAGTCTCTACCCGAATGTCGGGTTCAGCGGCGACCTGACCGCGGCCCAGGATGGCATCACGGTGGACGCCTCCCAGCAGCAGGGCCGCAGCGTCGGTGTCACCGCCGGGCAGAACATGCTCGCCAACCGGAGCCCGAACTCCGACCGGTCCGGGCTCAACACGACGTACACGACGGTCAACGAGCCCGGATACTGGCGGCCGACCGGATCCGGCAACGCCGTCACCCCCGGCTGGGGGCAGGTCGTGCCGTTCTCCCGGTTCGGTGAGTCGTACAAGCTGAACAACCTCCGCCCGGCCCTGCCCGGCGGCTACTCGACCATGTCGTCGCTGCTGGCCAGTTCGGCGTACGCCACCCAGGTCAACGAGGTGAAGAGCCTCGGCCGGGCGACCGGGTCGACACGTTCCGCCGATCAGACACAGATCGCCTGGTACTGGGCCAACGACCTGGACGGCACGTACAAGCCGCCAGGACAGCACTACGCACACACCCAGACCGTGTCGGCGAACCGGGGCCTCGACCAGATGGCAAACCTGCGGCTCTTCGCCCTGGTCAGCGCCGCGATGGCGGACGCCGCGGTGGTCGCCTGGGACGCCAAGTACCTGACCGCGATCGACCTGTGGCGGCCGGAATCGGCGATCCAGCTGGCGGGCACCGACAACAACGCGGCCACCACCGCCGACACCGCCTGGAAGCCGCTGTCGGCCGACCGGAACGGGGTCAACTTCAGCCCCGCCTTCCCGGCCTGGATCTCCGGGCATGCCACCTTCGGCGGGGCCTGGGCCAAGACCATGGAGCGTTACTTCGGGACCGACAACGTCACCTTCACCGGCGGTACGGACGACCCGCACGCGGTCGGTGTGACGCGCACGTTCTCCAGCTTCAGCGCGGCCGCGCTGGAGGACGCCCGCAGCCGTGTCTACCTGGGCGTGCACTACAGCTGGGACGGGACGCAGGGCAACACCGCCGGCGCGAAGGTCGGCAACTACGTGTCCGACAAGCTGTTCCAGAAGGTGATCGGCGGCGGCACCTACGCCACCGCGCAGGTGTGCGAGGAGACCGGCGACGACGCGGTCTACGGCAACAAGATCTACAGCGGCTACTACTGCCGGGCCGAGGGCACCACCTGGCGACTCGTCTACTACCCCTGGCCCTGACGGGCCGACCCGGGACGGCCGTCACGCTCCGGCGGCCGTCCCGGATACCCCGGGATGTTCACGTACGGGCTCCGGCTGCCGATCAGAAGGGCCGACCCCGACCAGCCGTGAACGGGTATCCCGGAGAGGTGAATGATGAGCAACGGTGCAGCTGGAGTGATGTCGGTTCCAGGCGCTGGAGGATTGGCCGACGTCGAGCTCCCGGCCATCGGCGACCCGATCTTCCTGGTCCTCGGCGACGGCGTGAACCTCCGCTCGAAGCTGGAGGCCATCGACGGCGACACGTTCAGCGTCGCCGCGCCCCTGGAGACCACCGGCCTCGCGATGTTCGAACCCGGCCAGGAGTTCGAGATCTTCTGGGCCCCGCCGCGTACCCGTGTGGTCCTGCCCTGCCGTCTCGTCGTGGTCTCCGGCAGCGCCCCGCTGCGCTGGATCCTCACGCCGTCCGGCGCGGCCCGCCACGACAACCGCCGGGAGTTCGTCCGCGGCGGCGCTGGAGCGGTCGTCCGCCTCGAAGCCGAGGTCAGCGGCCAGCCGGCCGAAGGTGTCCTGCTCGACATCAGCGAAGGCGGCCTGCGCTGCTGGATCGACGAGGCCACCTCCCTCACCCAGGGCGACCGCGTCGAGGCGACGGTCTGGCTGGGTACCGCCGAGGCCAAGCTGAGCGGTCTCGTCCACAACGTCCGCGAGGCCCCGCACGGCGACCCCGGCCAGCACCTGATCCTCACCTTCGACACGAAGGAGGAGCTGGCCCGGACCATCCGCCAGTACATCCTGGCCTGGGAGATCGGCGAGCGTCGCCGCAACAAGCGGACCAACTGAAGCCCCACCACCAGCCGAGTCCGGGCCTGACCAGGCCCGGACACTCCGGCGTTTCCGGGTGGAACCGCCGCCCCGGCCTCGGAACGGTCAGCGGCGACGGCGGTGGCGGCGCAGGACGCTGCCCGCGACCAGCACGGCGGCGAGGGCCAGGAGTTGGCCGCCGGCGATGATCCGGTCGACGTTCAGGGCCGGTCGCCAGTGGGCGTCGCCGTCGCGGACGACGTAGACGCCGGCCGGGTGGGCGGTGAAGCCGAAACCGCCGCCGGAACCCTCGCCCTCGGGCTTGTCGTCGTCGGCCGAGGTTGCGCTACCGGCTCCTCCTCCGCCTCCTCCGCGGATGACCGCGACCGGGATCACGGTGACCCCGTCGCGTTCGATGGGTTCACCGAAGACGCGGCCCGCGGTGGAGGCGCCCGTGTGAGCGCGTTCGATGAGCTCGGTGGCGCTGAGTTTCGACGGCATGGCAAGCACCCTTCGTATCGGAGGTCTCTCCTCAGGGTCCGCCTGTTCGTCGATCCGCGCTGCCCGCTCCGGGCCCGTGATCCGGCGGCGAGGGCCGGTCCGCCGCTATGGGCGTGCCGGTGCGGTGCTTTCGCGGATCACCAGGCGGGTGGCGACCAGGTCGGTGCCCGCGTCGGCCGGCTCGTTGTGGATCTGGCGGAGCAGGGCGTGTACGCAGCGCCGCCCCACCTCCGCGAAGTCCTGGTGGACGGTGGTCAGCGGCGGCAGGTAGGACCCGGCGTCGGCGATGTCGTCGAAACCGACCACGCTGACGTCGGCCGGCACACGGCGCCCGCGTTCGTGGAGCGCGCGCAGCACCCCCAGGGCCATCTGGTCGTTGGCGGCGAAGATAGCCGTGCAGGACGGGTCATCGGCCAGGCGCAGGCCGGCGTGGTAGCCGGAGTCGGCGGACCAGTCGCCGCGTTCGAGGGCGGGGACCGGGCGGCCGGCTTCCTCGAGGACGCGGCGCCAGGCGCCGGCGCGGCGTTCGGCGGCATACGATTCGGCCGGGCCCGCGACATGCCGGACGGTACGGTGCCCGAGCGCGAGCAGATGCCGCACCGCCTGCTCGGTGCCGTCGGCCTGGTCGGTGTCGACGACCGGGTAGCGGTCTCCGGCATCCGAGTCGACGACGACCACGTGCACGTCGGGCGGGATGGCGACGGCCGACGCGTCGAGCAGGTGCACCTCGATGATCAGGATGACCCCGTCGACGGTGAGCTCACCCATTCTTGTGAACGCTCCCATGACGTTGTCCTGGGTGGCGGCGCCGACCGGGATGAGGGTGATCGCGTACCCCTCGGCGGCGGCGTGGGTGGCGATCGCCTCGACGGTGCGGCTGTTGCCGGTCGAGGACAGCCCGAACAGGATGACGCCGATCGTGTTGAACCGGCCGTACCGCAGCGAGCGGGCCGCGCTGTTGGGTCGGTAGCCGAGTTCGCTCATGGCGGCGAGCACCTGCTCACGGGTGGTCTCGACGACACCTGTGGCGCCGTTGGCGACGCGCGAGACGGTCTGCGAGGAGACACCGGCGCGGCGGGCCACGTCGGCCATGGAGACGCGCTGCTTGCGTCGGCCGCCGGGTACGTCCGAGGCGGCACGGAGCCGGGGCGGTTCGATGGCGATTACTCCCTTGGTCTTGACCTTGACCTCAATTTGTGGCCCATGCCACTATACGGCAGTCATGTTTACGTAAACATGACGAGCATGTTCACGTAAACATTTCACGAGGAGGGTATTGGTGACCCGGCGTTCATGGATCGGGTGGCAGTTCATCGGTCCGTTCATGGCGGTGTTCGCGCTGGTCTTCCTCGCACCGATCGGCTACTCGGTGTACCTCAGCGTGTTCCGTACCCGCCTGGTCGGCGGCACCAGCTTCGTGGGCCTGGAGAACTACACCAACGCACTGAGTGACCCGCAGTTCTGGCAGGGGGTGACCCGGGTCGGGCTCTTCCTGGCCGTCCAGGTCCCGATCATGCTCGGACTGGCGCTGGTGGTGGCGCTCGCCATCGACAGCGGACGGCTGCACGGCAAGGCCTTCTTCCGCGTCACCATCTTCATGCCGTACGCGGTGCCCGCCGTGGTCGCCACGCTCATGTGGGGCTTCATGTACAGCAACCAGTTCGGCCTGGTCGGCAACATCAACGACGCGCTGAACATCACGCTGCCGGAGCCGCTGTCCGCGAACCTCGCGCTCGCCTCCATCGGCAACATCGTGACCTGGGAATTCGTCGGCTACAACATGCTGATCTTCTACTCGGCGCTGCGTGTCGTGCCGGCCTCGCTGTACGAGTCGGCCGAGATCGACGGTGCCGGGGCGTTCCGGATCATCCGGGCGATCAAGCTGCCGGCCATCCGCGGTGCGCTGGTGATCGCCACCATCTTCTCGGTGATCGGCAGCTTCCAGCTGTTCAACGAGCCGGCCATCATGCGCCCGCTCGCGCGCAACGTGCTGACCACCGACTACACCCCCAACATGTACGCCTACACGCTGTCCTTCGCCGGGCAGCAGTACAACTACGCCGCCACGGTCGCGATCATCATGGGTGTCATCACCATGGTCGTCGCGTACGTCGTGCAGTTGCGCGGCACCAGGGAGAACTGATGACTACGACGGTGCAGTCCAACCGGCGTACGACGGACCACTCGCCCGCCTCGGAGAAGCCCTACCGCCGCGGCAGGCAGCGCAGCGTGCTCCTCACCCTGCTGACCTCGCTCTTCGCGATCTACAGCCTGGTCCCGTTGCTCTGGCTGGTGATCAACGCGACGAAGACGCCGGAGGGCCTGCTCAGCTCGTTCGGCCTCTGGTTCGACGACGGTGAGTTCGCCCTGTTCGACAACATCCGCAAGACCTTCACGTACCAGGACGGGGCCTTCACCCGCTGGCTGGGCAACACCCTGCTGTACGTGGTGGCCGGGGCCGGCGGTGCGACCCTGCTGGCCACCCTCGGCGGCTACGGGCTGGCCAAGTTCGACTTCGTCGGCAAGCGGGCGGTGTTCGCCACCGTGATCGGCGCGGTCGCCGTGCCGGGCACCGCGCTGGCCGTACCCACGTTCCTCATGTTCAGCAAGTTGGGGATCACCAACACTCCCTGGTCGGTGATCATCCCGTCGCTGGTCTCGCCGTTCGGGCTCTACCTGATGTGGACCTTCTCCGCGCAGGCGGTCCCGGACGAGATGCTCGAGGCGGCCCGGATCGACGGTGCGAGCGAGTTCCGTACGTTCTTCCAGGTCTCCCTGCCGTTGTTGGCTCCCGGTGTCGTCACGGTCCTGCTCTTCACCGTGGTCGCCACCTGGAACAACTACTTCCTGCCGCTGATCATGCTGAGGGACCCGTCCTGGTATCCCCTCACCATCGGTCTCAACTCCTGGAACGACCAGGCGCAGACGGTCGGCGGCGAAGCCGTCTTCAACCTCGTCATCACCGGATCACTCATCACGATCCTGCCGCTGCTCGCGGCCTTCCTGTTCCTGCAGCGTTACTGGCAGTCCGGCCTCGCCGCAGGCAGCGTCAAAGAATGAAATCCTGAGAGGAAAACAATGGCTAGATTGATCAAGGTGGCCGCCGCGGCGACCGCCGCCATGCTGGCGATCGCCGCCTGCAGTTCCGGCAGCGACGGCGGCACCACCGACACCCCGGCGGCCGCCGGGACCGAGGCCGACGTCGCCGCCGCGCTCGAGAAGGGCGGCAATCTGACGGTCTGGGCCTGGGACGGCACGATCAAGGACGTCGTCGCGGGCTTCCAGAAGAAGTACCCGAACGTCAAGGTCGAGCTGAACAGCGCCCTGTCCGGCGACAAGCACTACACGGCGTTGCAGAACGCGGTCGCGGCCGGCAGCGGTGGCCCCGACGTCGCGCAGGTCGAGTACTACGCGGTGCTGCAGTTCGCCCTCGGGAAGTCGCTCGCCAACCTCAGCGGGTACGGCGCCGAGAAGCTGAAGGCCGACTTCACGCCGGGTCCGTGGGCCGCGGTCACCCCGAACGGCGGCGTCTACGGGCTGCCGCTCGACTCCGGGCCGATGGCGCTGTTCTACAACAAGGAGGTCTTCGACAAGCACGGCATCGCGGTGCCGGCCACCTGGGCCGAGTACGTCGAGGCCGCCCGCAAGCTGCACACGGCCGACCCGAAGGCCTACATCACCGGGGACACCGGCGACGCCGGGTTCACCACCAGCATGATCTGGCAGGCCGGCGGCAAGCCGTACCAGGTCAGCGGCACCGACGTGACGATCGACTTCGCCGACCCGGGCGCGGCCAAGTTCACCGCCATGTGGCAGCCGATGATCACCGAGAAGCTGGTCGCGCCGATCCCGCCGTGGACCGACGAGTGGTTCAAGGCACTCGGCGACGGCACCATCGCCAGCCTGGTCACCGGCGCGTGGATGCCCGGCAACCTCGCCTCCGGCGCGGCTGCCGCGAACGGCAAGTGGCGTACCGCGCCGATGCCGCAGTACGAGGCCGGCGGCAAGGCCACCGCGGAGAACGGCGGCAGTTCGCTGGGCGTCATGGACAAGTCGGCCAACAAGGCGCTGGCCTACGCGTTCGTCAAGTACGCGGCGTCGGAAGAGGGCAAGGATCTGCGGATCAAGGGTGGCGCGTTCCCGTCGACCACCAAGGACCTCACCTCGCCCGAGTTCCTCGGCACGGAGTTCCCGTACTTCGGCGGCCAGAAGGCCAACGAGATCCTCGCGGCGTCGGCGCAGGGCGTGGTCAGCGGCTGGTCGTACCTGCCGTTCCAGGTCTACGCCAACAGCGTCTTCAACGACACCGCCGGTAAGGCGTACGTCTCCTCCACCCCGCTGGCCGACAGCCTGAAGGCGTGGGGCGAGCAGTCCGCCAAGTACGGCAAAGAGCAGGGCTTCACCATCAAGTGACTCCGAGTAGAGGCCCGCGCCGCCGTTGACGGGGCGCGGGTCTCTTCTTGATATCCACCAAGGAGATCGTGTGAGTACCCCTCACCCACCCAGTTGGCTTCGCCGTACCGGGGCACCCCGTCTGGAGTTCGGCGCCGACTACAACCCGGATCAGTGGCCGCGTGATGTCTGGGCCGACGACGTACGGGCCATGCAGGCGGCCGGCGTCACCGTGGTCAGTCTCGCGATCTTCTCCTGGGCGCGGCTCGAACCTCGCGACGGTGTGTACGACTTCGCCTGGCTCGACGAGGTGATGGACCTGCTGCACGCCGGGGGCATCGCCGTCGACCTGGCCACCGCCACCGCCTCCCCGCCACCGTGGCTGACCCGTAAGCACCCGGAGATCCTGCCGGTGACGCGGACCGGCGAGACCCTGTGGCCGGGCGGCCGTCAGCACTGGCGGCCCACCTCGCCGGTCTTCCGGGAACACGCTCTCCGCCTGGTCCGGGAGTTGGCCGTCCGCTACGCCGACCATCCGGCGCTGGTCGCCTGGCACGTCAACAACGAGTTGGGCTGCCACAACGTCTACGACTACTCGGACGACGCGGCGGCCGCCTTCCGGGTCTGGCTGCGGGCGCGCTACGGCACCGTCGAAGCGCTCAACCAGGCCTGGGCGACCGCGTTCTGGTCGCAGCGTTACGACGACTTCGAGGAGGTGCTGCCGCCCCGGCTGGCCGCCTCGTACCCGAACCCGACCCAGCAACTGGACTTCAAGCGGTTCTCCTCGGACGCGCTCAAGGAGCACCTGCGGGCCGAGCGGGACCTGCTCCGGCAGATCACCCCGGAGGTGCCGGTCACCACGAACTTCATGGTGATGGGCGAGACGAAGGGCATGAATTTCGCCGACTGGGCCGGTGAGATCGACTTCGTCTCCAACGACCATTACGTGCTGCCCGGCCCGCAGGACCGCGACGAGCTGTCCTTCTCGGCCAACCTGACCGGCAACCTGGCCGGCGGCCGCCCGTGGTTCCTGATGGAACACTCCACCAGCGCGGTCAACTGGCAGCCGGTGAACGTCGCCAAGAAGCCCGGTGAGCTGCACCGCGACTCACTGACCCACGTGGCGCACGGTGCCGACGCGGTCTGCTTCTTCCAGTGGCGGCAGTCGCGGGCCGGCGCCGAGAAGTACCACTCCGGGATGCTGCCGCACGCCGGGACCGACAGCGACCTCTTCCGGGACGTGGCCCGGCTCGGGGAGCGGCTTCGCGAGCTGGCGCCCATCGCCGGCTCGCCCCGCACCCGCGCCGCGGTCGGCATCGTCTTCGACTGGGAGTCGTGGTGGGTGTCCGAGCACGACTCGCATCCGACCGACCGGATCCGCTACCGCCAGGAGGCCCTGGACTGGTACACCGCGCTGCTGGACGCCGGGATCCGCGCCGACGTGCTGCCGGTGGGTGGCCCGCTGGCGGAGTACCGGGTGCTGATCGCCCCGATCCTGCACGTCGTCCCGGCCGCGTTGGCCGATCGGTTGCGGGACTTCGTGGCCGGGGGCGGGCACCTGGTCACCACGTATTTCTCCGGGATCGTGGACGAGAACGACCACATCTGGCTGGGCGGCTACCCGGGGGCGCTGCGTGAGCTGCTGGGCATCCGGATCGAGGAGTTCGGTCCGCTGCTCGACCACGAGAGCGTCGAGTTGGACAACGGCACGACCGGGACGATCTGGACCGACCGGATCGACGTGACCGGGGACGACGTCGAGGTGCTGGCCCGGTACAAGACGGGGGAGCAGGCGGAACGGGCGGCGGTCACCCGGCGGACGGTGGGTGCCGGGTCGGCGGCGTACGTCTCCACCCGTCTCGGCCCGGACGGGCTCGGCGCGCTGCTGCCCGGCCTGCTCGGCCCGGCCGGGGTGAGCAGTGAGCTTCCCGCCGAGCTGGGCGGACGGGTCGAGCTGACGGTCCGCGGGGACCACCGGTTCCTGATCAACCGGACCGACGAGCCGGTGGACCTCGGCGCCCTGCCGGGCGCCGGGATCCTGCCGGCCCGCGGAGTGACAGTCATCCGGAACAGCTGAGAACTCTGACCGACCCCGGCCGGATGGGCCGGCCGGGGTCGGTCAGAGCGCGGTCCGCGGCGTGAAGGCCGTGGCCCTCGCCGCGGTGGTCTCGACGATCTTCAGCCAGTCGTCGTCGGCGACCACGTAGTGACGCGGATAATTCGTCGACCGGAGTGCCAGTGCGGCGCCCTGTCGAATCGTCACGGGACAGAAAGTGGCGTCCTGACGGAATAGCGCGGAGCCGTCGTTCCTGTCTAGCCGTATTTCGAAATTTCGATGACGCAGATAATACCCGGGAAAGTTAACAGATTCGAGTGAGACGCAGTTGTCGTCACCCAGTCCGGTACGCACCCGGAAGGCCGCGTCGGCGCGTTCCCCGGAACTGCTCGACGCGCTGATCGCGTCCAGCCGGCCCCGGTAGTTGCGGTGCCGCACCCGGTCTCCGGGACGGTCCGAGGCCTCCAGGCCGACTGTCGAGCCGACACTCAACCGGACCGGGGCGGCAGTTGTCGGTCTGGTCGTCGCGGGTGGTTTCGTGGTGGTTCGGGTAGCCACCGGTGAGGTCGCCGGCGGCGGCGTATAGCGGCGGGTGTGGGTCGGGGGCACCGTGGTGTCGGTGGGTGACGGCTGCACGCTGACCGGCACTTCACCGACGTCTTCCGAGTCCAGGGCCGGTGGGAAGGCCGGCAGTGCCTGACCCGGCAGGGCCGGGTACTCGAACTCGGCGGCGACCGGCTCGGGTTTTCGCGAGGCGTCCAGGACCACGGCTATCGCCGCGGTGGCCGCGCAGGCGAGACAGAGGGCGGCGGCGAGGACGAGGCGGGGCCGCATCGTCCCCTGGCCGCGCAGGCGGGGGAAGGAGTCGCGGTAGTGGGGGGCGTTGTCCTGGGGGTGTGCGGTGGGCCGGATCGGCCCGGCGGGATCGCCGCCGGGTGAATAGGGCGGAATCCAGCCGCCGACCCGCAGTCCGTTACGGGTGTCGTCTTCCGGCATCAATTTCGCTTCCGTGGGGGATCGTTCACACAGAACCACTTAAGGATTCGATAAGGATCTACACGCTCGGGGCATCTGAGGGCAAGAGGTAACGATGTCCCAATTTGTTGGGAGCGCTCCAATCGAACCGAACGGGCCTCACGTACGTACCACCGGCGTGGAGTCCTGCCGTGCGCTTCGAGGAGAGCTACGTGGACAGTCCTACCGTCTCTGACACCGACAGCCCGGCCGACAACGAGCCGGCGGTCATCGAGCTCGTCATCACGAGCCCCGACGCCGTGCCTAACCTGCCCGACATCTCCGAGTTCTGGCCGGACGCGCCGCACAAGGTCGGGCCGCCCGCCGACCACTACGAGCCGGAGGGGGCCGACCCGGTCCGAACCGATCCGGCCTGGGTGCCCCGCGGCTCGCAGCGGCCCACCGTGGAGCTCCATCTCGCCGAGACCCGGACCCGCCGTGCCTCCCGCAAGCCGATCCTGGTGCTGGCCGCCGTGATCCTGGCCGCGGCCGGGCTCGCCTGGTACGCGACCCGGCCCACCGAGCCCACCGCCGGGCCGGTGCTGACCGTCCCGTCCGCCACCGGCCCCGCCGAGGACCCGGCCGGGCAGCCGCCGGTCTCCATCGAGACCACCCCGCCGATCACCCCGGCGCCCGACGCGGCCACCCTCGAACTGGCCGACGGCACCACCGCCCTCGCCGTCCGGATCGGCGACACCGGCGACAACTGGTATCAGGTGAGCAGCCCGATCGGCAGCGGCATCACCACCCGGACCGAAGAGCAGGGCGACACGGTACGGGTCTTCGTCGACGACCACACCGAACCCGGAACCGCCGAGGTCAACGTGGTGCTGAGCGCCGAGGTCACCTGGTCGTTCCGGATGAGCGGCGGGGTCCGTACCGCCGCCGTCGATCTGACCGGCGCCAAGGTCGGCCGGATCGACCTGATCGGTGGCGCGGCCGAGATCGACCTGGCACTGCCCCGGCAGGACGCGGTCGTGCCGATCTCGATGACCGGCGGTGTCCGGGACTGGCGGGTCAGCACCGGCGGCCACGTCGAGGCGGTCCTGAAGGAGGGCGCCGGGGTGGTCGAGCTCTACGGCGACCGCAAGCAGGGCGTGAACAAGGGCAGCCGGTTCACCGCGGGTGACGGTGACGGCGGCGTCGACCTGGTCGCCGAGAAGGGCGTCGGCACCCTGATCGTGGCCGAGGGCCGGGACGGGGGCACAATCTCCGAGTGACACGAGCAGCAGGCGACGCGGCCCCACCCGAGACCTCGGTCTCCCTGGACCACTTCATCGGGCTCTATGAGGCCAAGGACGACCCGTGGGACGTCGCCACCAAGTGGCACGACCGGCGGAAGTTCGCGGTCACCGTGGCCAGCCTGCCGCGTGAGCGCTACCGCCGCTGCTACGAGCCGGGCGCGTCGATCGGCACGCTCAGCCGGATGCTCGCCCAGCGCTGCGACGAGGTGCTCACCACCGACAGCGTCCCGGAGGCCGTCGAGCTGGCCCGGCAGAACACCGCCGACCTGCCCAACGTGCGGGTCGAGCGGGCCGAGCTGCCGGCCGACCTGCCGGACGGCGTCTTCGACCTGGTGGTCATCGGCGACCTGCTCTACTACCTGTCCGGCGCCGACCTGCGGGCCACCGTGGACGGGCTGACCGAGCGGCTGGAGCCGGGCGGCGACCTGGTCGCGGTGCACTTCCGCAACCGGGCGACCGGCGGCGGCTACGACGGTTTCAACGCGCACGCCGAGCTGCTGGAGACCGCCGGCCTGGAGCACGTGGTCCACCACGAGGACGAGTGGTTCGTGCTGGACGTGCTACGCCGCTCACACGACGTGGCGTAGGGCGGTCAGGCCCGGCACGGTCACCTCTCCGGAGCGGACGCCGATGGCCGCGTCCAGCCAGGTGACCCGGCCGGTCCCGCCCGCGTAGACGCGCCGGCCGTCCCGGCTCAGGGCCAGCCCGCGCACCGGGCCGGGCAGCTCCCAGCGGCCGGTCGACCGTCCCGAGGCGCGATCCAGCACGGTGACCCCGCCCGCCCCGAGCAGGATCCGGTCGTCCGCGGTGAGTGCCAGCGCGGCCGTCGAACCGGCCACCGGCGGCACGTCCACCACCCGTTCGATCGACAGCGACGACGGGCTCGCATAGGCCAGCTTCCCCGAGTTCAGATCGGCGACGAACAGGGTGCGCCCATCCGCGGCGAGAGCGTGCCCGGCGGTCGGTCCCTCGCCGAACGGATGCGGAAGATCGAGGCAGTACGCCCACCGCTCGACCAGATGCAGGACATGGACGAAGGCGTGCGCGTTCCCGGGACGGCCGGACAGCAGGTCGCGGGTGTGCCGGTGGCCGGGCTGATGGGTGTAGAGGGTGAACAGCATGGTCCGGTCGGCCGACAGCACCGCCTGACGTCCGTCGCCGCGCATCTCCTCCTCGGCACCCGGCGGCACCGGAGTCTTGTCTCTGGTGTTCAACGGCTGCACCGCCCCGGTGGCCAGGTCGAGCAGCCGCACCCGGTAGTGGTCGGGCGCGGCCGCGGGCAGCCACTCCAGCACGAACAGTCCACTCCCGTCGGCCGTGAACGCGTCCGGTTCGATCACCCCGACCAGGTCCCGTTCGGACCGGCCGCCCGGCCCGGTGATCAGCAGGGTGGTCCGGGTGCGCGCGGCGGGCCGGTCGGAGGCCCCCGTCCGGCTCAGCGCGCACACCCGGCCGTCCGAGGAGATCACCCGCGGAATCCAGCCGTCGTCCAGCGCGGTGTCACGCGACGCGGTCCCGCTCGCCGGGTCGATCCGGTCGAGCCCGCCGTCCCGGGCGGCATACAGATGACCGCCGTCGAAGGTGACCGCGGCCGCGCCGAGCACCTGCTCCCCACCGGGAGCGAGCCGCAACAGCCCACGATCGGAGTCGGCGAGCAGGACGTCCGGCGCGGTGGCGGCGACGGCGGGCGTCTCCCGGCAGCCCCCGAGCACGAGAGCCGATCCGGCCAGCAGCAGAAGGTTCCGGCGAGTGGTCATGCCCCGTTGACACCGGCCGGCCGCACCGGGTTCCCGGCGGGTGGGAACCCGAGTCGGGTGGGCGGTGTCTCTAGGGTGTCGGCGGAGGGGGAGCGGACATCGACATCGACGAGGCGGCCGTGGTGGCCCGGGCCCGGGCCGGTGACCTGGACGCGTATGAGGTCCTGGTGGCCAGGTTCACCGTGCCCGCGCAACGGGCGGCCACCCTGCTGGGCGCCGGGGCGGACGCGGACGACGTGGTGCAGGAGGCGTTCGTGAAGGCGTACCGGCAGCTGGCCCGGTTCCGGGGGGACTCCGGGTTCAAGGCGTGGCTGCTGGCCATCGTGGCCAACGAGACCAGGAACCTGGTGCGGTCCCGGCGCCGCCGTGAGGGGCTGTGGTTGCGGGCCGCGGTTCGCGAGGATCCGCTGCGGTTCGAACCCGACCCGGCCGAGTCGGCGATGGCCGCCGAACGGCGTCGGCTGCTGATCGAGCAGTTGCGTGTCCTCGACGACCGGGACCGTGCGGTGCTGCTCTGCCGGTACCTGCTCGACCTGTCCGAGGCGGAGACCGCGGTCACGCTCGGGCTGCCGAAGGGGACGGTCAAGTCACGGACCGCGCGGGCGCTGGCGCGACTGCGTGACCGGATGCCGCAGGGGGTGACCGGTGCCTGACCACGAGGACCTGATCGCCGAGTTGCGTGACCTGGGGGCCCGTCTGGCCGTACCCCCGGAGAAGGATCTGCGAAGTGCGGTGCGGGAGCGCCTCGTGACGCCCGCGCCGAGGCCGCGTCGCGCCCGGTGGTGGGTGACGGCCGTGGCGGCCGCGCTGATCGCGGCGGTCGCGGCGGTGGCACCGGCCCGGGCCGCGGTGGTCGAGATGGTCGGCGACCTGCTGCGGATCGCCGGTGTGGAGGTACGCCGCGACCAGCCCGGGCAGACCCTGCCCGCCACGCCGAGCCCGCTGCCGTCGGCGACCGCGGACGCCGGCTTCCCGATCGGTGTCCCGGCTGAGCTGGGTGAACCGGACGAGATCCGGCGTTCCGATCCGGACCGCGACGGCCGCCCACGGGTGGTGACGCTGATCTACCGGGGCGGCGCGGTCCGGTTGGACGAGTTCGACGGGCGTCTGGACACCACGTTCTTCAAGACCGCCCCGGACGCCCGTTTCGTCGACCTGCCCGGCAGCCTCGGCGCGGCCTGGCTGCCCGGTCCGCATCCGGTGACCTATGTGGGCCGCGACGGGGTGGAACGCACCGAGACGGCCCGCCTGGCCGGCCCCACCCTGGTCTGGGCGACCGACACCGTCACCTACCGGTTGGAGGGAATTCGGACACTCGAAGAGGCGATTGCGGTGGCACGCTCGGTGCGCTGAGCCTCGATCGGGTATGCGCGGTCGGTACCGTTCGTCCGGATGAGAAGCCTTCCCGTACTCGGCTGCCTGGTGACGATCGCCGTTCTCGGCGGATGCACCTCCGCTCCGCCCGGCCCCGCACCGACCCCGCCGGCCTCCCCGTCGGCGACCGATTCCGGCGTGTTCTACGTGGAGCCCGAAGCGCCCGCGGTCAAGCAGGTCAGAGCCTGGGAGGCGCAGGGCCGCACGGCGGACGCGGCGGCCCTGCGCCGGATCGCCGGCGAGCCGAACGCGGTCTGGTTCGCCGACGACAAGCCCGGCCACCTGGACCGGGCCCGGCGGCTGATCACCGCGGCCGGGGCCGCCGGGCGCACCGCGGTGCTGGTGCCCTACTGGGTGCCGGAGCGGGACTGCGGCGGCCACTCGGGCGGTGGCGCGCCGGACGCCGCGGCCTACCGGACGTGGATCGACGGCCTGGCCGAGGTGGTCCGCGGCCGGCCGGTGATCGTCGTCCTGGAACCGGACGCGGTCCCGCACGTGCTGGACGAGTGCGTCTCCGGACCGGCCGCGCAGGAGCGGCTCACCCTGCTGCGGGAGGCGGTCGAGACGTTCAAGCGGGGCGACGGCGCCCGGGTCTACCTGGACGCCGGCAACCCCGGCTGGATCAAGGACACCGACCGGGTGGCCGCGGCGCTGGAGGAGGCCGGGGTGCACGACGCCGACGGGTTCAGCCTCAACGTGGCCAACTTCAAGACCACCGAGGACAACATCGCCTACGGTACGGCCATCTCCGACCGCCTCGGCGGGAAACCGTTCGTCATCGACACCAGCCGCAACGGCAACGGGCCGGCGCCGAACGACGGGCGCGGCTCGGACGGGCACTGGTGCAACCCGCCGGGGCGGGCGCTCGGACCGGCGCCGACCGAGGACACCGGCACACCCCGGGTGGACGCGTACCTGTGGGTGAAACGGCCCGGCGAGTCCGACGGGGCGTGCACACCGGACGCCCCGCCGGCCGGTCAGTGGTGGCCCGAGTACGCGCTCGGGCTCGCCACCAACTGAGAACCGCTAGGCGACGCGCACCCAGCGCGCCGCGGACGGCAGGCCCTCGCCGTCGGTCAGGAACAGCATGTACCAGCCGGACGGGACAAGGCCCGGCTCGTTCGGGACGGTCACGGTCACCCCGCCGGGGGTACGCCGTACGCCCAGCTCGATCGACCGTTGATCGACGTCGGTGCCGTGGGTGACCGCGCTGGGCCGGACCAGCCGGGCCCCGGTGATCCGGTCGGCGTCGGCCGTCGCGTAGGCGGCGGTGCGCCCGCGCTTGACCGTCCGCGGCCCGCCGCCGATCACCGGCTGCTCGCCCCGGAACAGGTACGGCGGACTGTAGATCTCGATCCGCTGTTCGAACTTGCCGGGGTTCGTCCCGGTGGTGTCGTAGATCGGGTCGCTGCCCAGGGTGACCACCCGCCCGTCCGGCAGTAGCAGCGCCTCCGAGTGGTAGTTGCGGCCCACGGTCGGCGCGGCCGCCTCGTGGAACATCTCCCGCCGCGGATCGAAGAGGTGCGCGGTGAGCAGATCACTGCGGTTGCCGCCCTGGTACGGCCCACCCCGGTAGCCGGACGAGCCACCGGTGGTGAACACGGTGTCGTCGGGCAGCACCACGGTGCTCAGGTACCGGGTCGGCGCGGGCAGGTCGGGTCCGGGCCGGTAACGCGGCTGCTTCTCGCCGAGGTCGGCGATCGCGGTCCGGGCGGTGGAGACCGGCGAGTCACCGACCGCACCTCCGCCCATGATCATCACCTTCTGGTCCTGGGCCGGTGGCAGCATGACGGACGCGCTGGTCTCGGTCATCCCCGGATCCTCCAGGCCGGGCACGATCTGGAACTTGTTCTTCTCGACGTCCCACAGCCCGGGGGTACGGCCTTCGGTGTCCGAGCCGTAGCCGGCGTTCGAGCCGGAGAAGAACAGCCGTTCGTCCCGGGTGAGGAACAGCGCCGGATAGGTGGGGAAGACCCGCTGCAGCTCGGGCGCGGCCACCCACCGGCGCTGGGCCACCTTGTAGCGCTCGTTGACGCCGGGCAGCATCCGGCCGAACTCGTCCAGCCCGGAGACCGCCAGGACGTCGCCGTTCGGCATCGTCGACAGGGTCGGGTACCAGCGGTGCTCGGTCATGTCACCGGTGCGCACGTAGCGTTCGGCGATCGGGTCGAACTCGTAGGACGTCCGGTCGCCGCCGTACTCCTGCTTCTCCCGGGTGATCTTGTCGGCGATGCCGTACAGGTTGCGGGTGTCGGCGCCGGTCAGGCCGGCGATCGAATACTGGGCGGGCTGTTCGACGATCGGGTCGTCGCCCTCCTCGGCCGCGTCCACCCACACCTCGGCCTCGCCGGCGTGCACCATCGTCTGACCGCCGTGTGACATCTTGGCCGCGGCCGGCACGATCACCTCGGCCCGGGTCAGGTAGGCGCGGCCGTTCCCGCCGAGCAGCCGGGTGCCCTTCGGGAACTTGCGCGCGCCGTTGTCCGGCGACTCGTTCTTGATCTTCATGACGCCGGCGGCGTGCTTGATGTCGGCTTCCAGTACCTCGTACGACTTGGTGCCGCCCGCGACCAGCAGATTGCCGTTGGGCAGGAACGTGTGCCCGCCGCAGAACAGGTCGGTCGGGGTGGTGACGTTCGTGAAGTCGTCGGTGCGCGGGTCCCACAGGATCGTCCGGAACGTGCCGGCGTCGAAGTTCTCCCGGTTGTTGCCGGACCCGGCGATGATCAGGACCTTTCCGGTACGCAGCAGGGCCGCGTGGATGGCGTTGATCCGGAACTTCGCCGGGACGTCGAGCATCGACCAGTGCCCGAACTGCTGCTTGTAGGAGAGCCGGTTGATGCTGAACTCGTGGTAGCGCTCGGCGGCGAACACCACGATCGGCTTGTTCACCACGGCGACGGCAGCCATCAGGGGCAGCGACACCGCCATGGTGACCAGCCGGCGGGCGATAGTGGGACGTTGTCGCGGCGTCATGCGGCGATCTCGATCATCACGGGTTCCTTGTCGTCTTCGGTGACGGCTTGTGGGGGAGTGCGGCCGAGCGCCTGCAGCGCCCAGATCACCGGCGGGGTCAGGCAGAGGGCCAGGTTGAGGGCCGGCCACAGCCACATGAACCCGTGCGCGTGGCCGGTCACCGCGGCCACGGCCAGCAGTGCGGCGTAGAAGACCGCCCACCGCAGATGGGTACGGAAGGTGAGCAACCGGTCCGGGCTGGCCGAGTCACCCTTCGGCGTCACCACGAAACCGGCCCGCCTACGCAGCACGGCCTGCACGAACGAGGTGACGTAGATCGGCGCGCACAGTGTGGACAGCAGCATGCCGGCGAGACCCGACGAACCGGCCTCCTCGTGCGGGCTGACGTTGTGCCGCCGGTTCCACAGGTAGAGACCCACCTGGAACAGGGCGGCGTCCACGTACAACATCAGCCACACCTGTTGCGGAACCTGGACCCCCTGCACGCCGAGCAGCACGTGCAGGACCGCGGTGGCCGCGCCGAGCAGCCAGGCCAGGGCGGTCAGCGGGTAGTACGCCATGAGCAGCGAGTAGTGCACGGTCCGCAGGAACCCGAGTCGCCCGACCATCCGGGCGAACCCCGCCACGAACACCTCGTCGGTGCCCCGTGACCAGCGGTGCTGCTGGCTGAAGTAGTCGGTCCAGGACGACGGTCCCTCACCGACGGCCAGCACGTCCGGGGTGTAGACGGACCGCCAGCGCCGGCCGGTCGCCGGGTTGCGGCGGGCGTGCTGGGCGAGGCTGGTGGCCATGTCCTCGGTGATCGAGTCCTGCAGGCCCCCGATCGACCGGAGCGCCTCGATGCGTACCGCGTTGTTGGTGCCGACCAGCATCGGGATGCCGAGCCGGTTGCCCGCCCGCTGCAGCAGCGAGTGGAACAGGTACTGCTGCGACTCGGCCCAGCGGGTGATCACGTTGTCGTAGTTGCCGTAGATCTGCGGGCCGATCACGAACGCCACGTCCGGGTCGCGGAAGTAGCCGAGGAGCC
Source organism: Actinoplanes sichuanensis (assembly GCF_033097365.1). Lineage (NCBI taxonomy): Bacteria > Bacillati > Actinomycetota > Actinomycetes > Micromonosporales > Micromonosporaceae > Actinoplanes > Actinoplanes sichuanensis. Next base: position 6,744,718 of record NZ_AP028461.1, on the reverse strand, counting down.
GCTCGCAGAAGTTGGGCAGCGGCACGTGATCCGGGTCCACCGAGACGAACACGTCGTACCGGCTGCCGTGCCGGTCCATCCACGAGTTGTAGTTGCCGTGCTTGGTCTTCGCCTTGAACGCGCCGGACGGGGTGTTCCAGTCCGGCGCGCCCTTGCGGGTGAAGTGGTAGGCACCCACCCGCCGGCACATCCGCTTGACCTCCGGGTCGTCGCCCTCGTCGAGCAGCCACACGTCGAAGCGGCCGGAATGCCGGATCCGCATGGCCGCCCGCAGGGTCTTCTCGACCATCTCGATCGGCTCCTTGCCGGGGACGATCGTGGTCAGGAACGCCACGCGCAGCCGCTCGTCCGGCGGCACCGGCACCGGATCGCGGGCCTGGAGCGTGGCCAGGCACAGGGTCACCACGTTGACCAGACGGAACAGCTCGATCAGAGCGATCGCGCCGATCATGAAGGCGGTGGCCAGGAACAGCCCGGTCTGCATCCGCCGGTCGGGGAGCTCGACCGAGGAGAGCAGCCACCCGAAGAAGGTGGCCTCGAACGCGAACGCGAACGCCGCGATCAGCACCGAACGGATCGGGCGGCGACGGGACAGCGGACGCAACCGGACCCGGTAGTCGTCGCCTTCCGGGGCGGCTTCGGCGTCACCGGCGAGCCGGCTGAAGCCGTGGTAATCCGGCAGACGGGATACAGCACTCTTTCCGGGCACCAAGGCAAGATAGCGAGAATTCGTAAAATCCGGGCATACCGTGTACCTCGATCGTGTCGTGTCATAGCGGTCGGAGGCCCGGAACTTCGTTGCGGTCAGTGACAGAAAACGTCGAACCGACACGCCCTGTGATCCGTTCTCTCTGTCAGGCGGGGCAGATGCGCCCCGCGACGACCCGACAAGGCGGTGGCGATGCTGATCCTGTCCCTGCTCATCCTGGTCCTGGCCGCCGCCTGCGTGCTCGCGGTGCGCGGGGTGCGTGCGGACGCGTCTGTCGAGGCGGAGCCGCCGGCCGTGCCGGAGGCGCTGTTCGCCCCGGAGAGCCTCGAAGGAGTGCTCTGCGCCCAGCTCATGGACGGTGAGATCACCCGGCGGCAGTACGTGCGTTCGATGGCTGGTATCGCGGCGCGTGACGAGGAGCGGCACCCGCTCACCGTGCCGGGATACGACGACTGACCCCCATTTGCAGTAGAAAGCCCGGCTCCCCGTGGGGTCGGGCTTTTTCGTGTCCTCGCCTTGACAGGGTGGCATCGATGAATGCTAATGGAAACACTGTTTCGGAGAGTGTTACGGCTGACCACTGGAGGTCCCGTGTCCCTGTCCCTGCGCCGCGTCGTCGCGGCGCTCGTGATGTCCACCGCAGTCCTCGCCGCCACCCCGGCCACCGCGCAGGCCGCCACCGCCGAGGTCGACGGCGACATCACCGTCCTGTGCGGTGCGTCCACCCTCACCCAGGACGCCGACTGGTTCTTCCCCGACACCACCAGCCCGAAGGCCCTGGTCTTCCTGCAGCACGGCTTCTCCCGCGCGAACAGCAACGTGTTCGCGCTGGCCCGCAAATACCAGGCGGCCGGTTTCCTGGTCTTCGCCCCGACGCTGCCGTCCACCAACTCCAGCGGCTGCACGGTCAGCAACCAGGGCGACAACACCGCCTTCCTCAACAACGTCAGCGCCTGGATCGGTGAGGCGACCACCTCCACCAAGCCACTGGCCACCAGCTACGCGAAGGCGGCCACCACCGCCGGGCGGGCCGGCAGCACCCTGCCCGGCAAGTACGTGCTGGCCGGACACTCGGCCGGCGGCGACGCGGTCACCTACATCGCGAACCGGCTGCGCACCACGTTCCCGGCCGCTTTCGCGAACCTGAGATACCTGCAACTGCTCGACCCGGTGAAGTCGCCGTCCGGCACCAACATGGCGGACGCGCTGACCGGGCTGGCCGGCACCGCCCTGCCGATCACCGCGATCTCGTCCCCGCCGTACTCGTCCAACGGCAACGCCAGCGGCACCGTCGAGCTGGTCAACCGGCTCGACCGGCCGTTCCTCGGGGTACGGCTGGTGACCGGCTCACACTGTGACGCCGAGGGCGCCACCACCAACTGGCTCTGCACGCTGCTCGGCGGCACCTCGAAGGCGGCCAACGTCACCGCGCTGCAGACCTTCGCGATCAACTGGGCCCTGGACGCGGTGGCCGGCACGACCACCGCGACCTACTACCCGGGCGGTACCTACTACCAGGGGCTGCTCACCGGCAATGTGATCCAGACGCTCAGCTGACCCCGGCGGGGGCCGGTGGCCGTACGGTCGCCGGCCCCCGCGTGTACACCAGCGCCACCCCGGCCCCGGCGGTCAGCACGATCAGCACCACCGAACCGGCCACCGGCGAGAACACCGCGTCACTGTGCCCCTCGAACGTCAGATACCCGCCGACCATCAGCGGTGTCGCGATCGCGTTGCAGACGCTGTGCATCAGCACCCCCGGCCAGATCGAGCCGGTCCGGGCTCGCACCTCGCCGTAGAGCACCGACGCCGCCATCGTCCCGGCCATCGTCAGCGGCAGGAACAGCGTCATCGGCAGTGTCGTCACCAGCGCCATGTCGGCCGCCGACGTCCACACCAGATAGAGCGGCACGTGCCACAGCCCCCACACCGCACCGGCCGCCAGGTGCGGTGTGAGCCGACCGCGCAGGCCCATCGCCAGAGCGGTCCGGGTGCCGTATCCGCGGAACACGAACTCCTCGATCGGATTCTTGATCAGCTGCACGGCGAAGACGGTGGCGGCCGCCGCGAACAGCCCGGTCCGGTCGGTCACCGTGACCTGGCCGGTCACCACCCCTGAGCCGACCGCGATCGCGGTGACCAGCGGATAGAAGGCCGCGGCGAGGGCGTACCAGCCGAGTCCGGCCCGCGGCGCCAGGCCGAGCGATCCGCCACCGTCCGGCGACAGAAACCTCAGCAGGGGTACGGCCACCAGCGGCCCGAGCAGAAAGAACAGCATGCCGGTCGTGCCACTGCCACTGCTGGTCGCGATGCCGGTGGCGGTCTCGACGCCGGCCGCCCGGTCGACGGCGACGCCGAGCCAGCCGGTGCCGACGACGGCCAGGGCGAAGACGGCGAAGTTGAGACGGGCACGGCCGGTCATGACGGTGGCTCCTCGGTCGAGAGCGCGGTCAGGGACTCGTCGGCCCAGGCGACCGTCGCCCGGGCGTGGTGGATGCCGGCCCGGATGGTGACCTCGATGAACGGCCAGTCCGGGGTGTCGCCCTCCGCCGTGGACAACTGGGCGTGCAGTTCCTCGTACCCCCGCAGGTTCTGCGTCGCCCGGTCCCGCGCCGCCTGCAGCAACCCGCGGCATCGCGCGCGGCCCAGCGTGCGGCCGAAGAAGAGGCGCAGTAGCAGGCCGTCGCGTGGCGGTGTGTCCCGGATCGGCTCGGTGAGCAGCTCGATCAACCGGGCCGTGCCGGACTCGGTGATCTCGAAGACCGACGACCGGGCGCGCGGGCCCTCCCGGCGTCGCACGTGGCCCTCCTCCTCGAGGACCTGCAGCGTCGGATAGATCTGGCCGAAGCTCTCGCTCCAGAAGTGTCCGAGCACGTCACGGATCGCCTCACGCAGCGCATATGCCGTCATCGGCTCGATGCTCAACCCGCCGAGCACCGCCATCTGGGTCTGACTCGACCGTGCCACTCGTTCCCCTTGAGCTCGCACTTATATCTGCCAGATATTTCTAGCAGATACAATGACGTTTGTCATGGACGGAACGTGACGGACGGCGGGGGAGCCGGGACCGATCGACGGCGACGATCTCCTCATGACGCTCACCGCTTCAAGCGATACCGCGGCCGCCGGCACGGGGCAGCCGGCCGTGGATCTGGACGGCGTGGTCAAGAGATTCGGCACGGTCACCGCCGTGGACGGAATCGACCTGCGCATCCGCCCCGGAGAGGTGGTCGCCCTGCTCGGCCCGAACGGTGCCGGCAAGACGACGACGGTCGACATGTTGCTCGGACTGTCCAAACCGACCAGCGGGACCGCGAAGATCTACGGGCTGCCGCCGCAGGACGCGGTCGCGCTCGGCCGGATCTCCGCGGTCATGCAGTCCGGTGGTTCGCCATGGCCCTGCTGCCCGACCCCGACCTGCTCATCCTCGACGAGCCGACGACCGGCATGGACGTCGGCGGGCGGCGCGAGTTCTGGGACGCCATCCGCCAGGACGCGGAGGGCGGACGGACCGTCATCTTCGCCACCCACTATCTGGAGGAGGCCGACGCGTACGCGGACCGCATCGTCCTCGTGCGCCGCGGCAAGATCGTCGCCGACGGCACCGCGGCCGAGGTGAAAGCCCTCGCCGCCGGCCGTACCGTCCGCGCCACCATGGCCGGCGCCGCGCTCGTCGACTGGTCCCGGGTGCCCGGTGTCGAGTCGTCCGAGGTCCGCGGCGACACCGTCCACCTGTCCGGGCGTGACTCCGACGCCATCGCCCGGCACCTGCTCACCCGGACCGACGCCCGGGACCTGGAGATCACCTCCCGCAACCTCGAGGACGCGTTCCTCGCCCTCACCTCCGAGGACGCCGCATGACCACCACCACCCTGCCCCGCCTCGGCGGCTTCAGCCCCGGAATGATCGGCCTTGAACTGCGCCGGCTCCTCCGCAACAAGCGCACGGTGATCTTCACGCTGGTCATGCCGGCCGCGTTCTTCCTGCTCTTCGGCAGCAGCGCCGACTACCGGACCGAGCGGGTCGGGGACGGCAACGTCACCGCGCTCGTGCTGGCCAGCATGGCCGTCTACGGCGCGATGCTGGCCACCACCTCGGGCGGCGCCATGGTGTCGATCGAACGGGCCGCCGGATGGAGCCGGCAGCTGCGGCTCACTCCGCTCAAACCGGCCGCGTACATCGCCGTCAAGATCGTCATCGCGATGGTGATCGGCGCCGTCTCGGTGGTCGTGGTCAACATCGTCGGCGCGTTCGCCGGCGCCGACATGCCGGTCGGCGCCTGGATCGGCTGCGCCCTGCTGTCCTGGGCCTGCGCACTCGTGTTCGCCGCGTTCGGCCTGTTCATGGGCTACCTGCTGCCCAGTGAGAACGTGATGCAGATCCTCGGCCCGGTGCTCGCCGTGCTGTCCTTCGCCGGAGGCCTGTTCGTCCCGGCCGACCAGCTCGGCAGCACCTTCGCCACGATCGCCAAGTTCACCCCGGTCTACGGCGTCGGCGAGCTGGCCCGCTACCCGCTCACCCACAGCGGCGACGTGTGGCAGGCCGTCCTCAACGTCGCCGTCTGGACGGCGGTCTTCTCAGCCGGCGCGATGTGGCGGTTCCGCCGCGACACCGCCCGGGTCTGAACCCGGCCGCCGGTACGGTTCGGAACATGACACCGTCAGTACTCGGTCCACCGGGCCGTGGCTTCCGCCACGGCTGGGTGTTCGCCGCGATCTGGCTGTTCTACCTCGGGGAGAACCTGACCGCCCTGCTCGGTGCCCGGCCCGGACTGTGGCGGGACATCGGCCTGGCCGCCCTCGGCCTGTTCGTGGTCGCGTTCCTGGTGCTCACCGCGGCGATCCGGGTCGCCACCCGGATCCAACCGGCCCGGCGGGCCGGGCCGCGCATCTGGATCGGGCTGCTGATCCTGCTCGGCCTGGCCGCACTCCAGGTGCCCGCGGCCGGACACCACACGCTGGTCTGCGGCGTCTACATCGCGGCGGCCGCGGTGATGGGACTTCCGTTGCGGCAGGGCATCCCGGTGGCGATCGGCCTGGCCGTCGCCGTCGAACTGGCCATCCGCCTCGTGCCCGGCTGGAACGCGGGCGGTCAGGGATACGCTCTCGCCGTGGTCTTCGCCGGTGCCGCCACCGGAGGCATCCGGCTCGCCTTCGACCGGCAGATCCGGCTGATCCACGCCCGACAGGAGATCGCCGACCTCGCGGTCACCGGCGAACGGGCCCGCATCGCCGCCGAACTCCACGACATCCTCGGCCACTCGCTGACCGTCGTCGCGGTCAAGGCCGAACTCGCCCAGCGCCTCCTCGACGTCGACCTGGAACGGGCCCGCCACGAACTCAGCGATCTGGAGTCGCTGGCCCGCGACGCGCTCGCCGACGTGCGGGCCACCGCCCTCAACGTCCGCGGCATCTCCCTGCCGGGTGAGATCGCCGCCGCGAAGGCCGCGCTCGCCGCCGCCGACGTGCGGGCCGACCTGCCGGGCGCTGCCGACGAGGTGCCCACCCGCAACCGGGAGCTGTTCGCCTGGACCATCCGGGAGGCGGTCACCAACATCGTCCGCCACAGCCGGGCCCGGCACGCCACGGTCCTGCTCCGCCCGGACAGCGTCGAGATCATCGACGACGGCCGGGGTGCCGACGCCGATCCGGAGTCCGACTCCGGCTCCGGTCAGGGCCTGGCCGGCCTGCGCAGGCGGGCCGACCAGGTGGGCGCCCGGCTCACCGCCGGAAGCCGTCCGGGAGAGCAGGGCTTCCGGGTACGAATGGAGGCCCCCTCGTGATCAGGTTGCTGCTCGCCGACGATCAGGCGCTGGTTCGCGGGGCGATGGCCGCCCTGCTCGACCTCGAGCCCGATCTGACCGTCGTGGCCGAGGTCGGACGCGGCGACGAGGTGGTCGACGCCGCCCGCGAACACTCCGCCGACGTGGCCCTGCTGGACGTGCAGATGCCCGGCCTCGACGGCATCGCCGCGGCCCGGCGGCTCACCGAGGCACTGCCCGGGTGCCGGGTGCTGATGGTAACGACGTTCGGCCGGGCCGGATATCTGCGGCAGGCGATGGCCGCCGGCGCCGGCGGTTTCGTCGTCAAGGACACCCCGGCCCGGCAACTCGCCGACGCCGTCCGCCGGGTCCACCAGGGACTCCGCGTGGTCGACCCGGCCTTGGCCGCGCAGAGCCTGGCCCACGGCGACTCCCCGCTGACCGAACGCGAAACCGACGTCCTCCGAGCCGCCCGCGACGGCGGAACGGTCGCCGACATCTCCCGCGAACTGCGCCTCTCCGACGGAACCGTCCGCAACCACCTGTCCTCAGCGATCGGCAAGACCGGAGCCCGGACCCGAGCCGAAGCCGTCCGCCTGGCCTTCGACCACGGCTGGCTCCTCTGACCACACCAGGTGGTTCAGGGCCTCGGCCAGGGTGGTCACGTCGGCGTATTTCGCGTTCAGGTCGAAGAGGTTGTTCTCGTGGGGGCCGCCGTCCCGGTCGGCGCAGGCGTCCTGGACGACCATCGGGCGGAAGCCGTTCTGCAGGGCGTCCAAAGCCGAGGCCCGGACGCAACCCGAGGTGGAGTAGCCGCCGATCACCACGGTGTCGATCGAGTGCGACGCGAGCCACGCGGCCAGGGAGGTTCCGGCGAAGGCGCTCGCGTAGTGCTTCACGATCACCTGTTCACCCGGGGCCGGGGCCAGCGGTGGGGCGAAGCCGCCCCACCGGTTGCCGGCGGCGAAGACCTTCAGGGCCGGGACCTTCGCCGCGAACAGCGGAGCCTCGGAGCAGGACTCGTCGGCGAACCGGACCGTGGTCCACACCACCGGGATGCCGGCGGCTCGGGCGGCGTCGGCCAGTTCGGCCATGGTGTCGGCGGCGGCCTGACCGGTTCGGAGGAACAGCGGCGAGTCCGGGTCGGTGTAGGCCAGGGCCGGGTCGATCAGGAGCACCGCGGGACGGATTCCCCAACCGAGACGCCTGGCGAAACCGGCGCTCGCGTAGTCGTCGGCGAGATCGGCCATCGGTCAGATGATCCCGCGGGCGTGCAGGTCGGTCAGGTCTTCCGCGGAGAGGCCCAGAAGACCCTGGTAGACCTCCTCGTTGTGGGAGCCGAGGCTCGGGCCCGCCCACTTCACCTCGCCCGGTGTGCCGGACAGTCGCGGGGCCACGTTCTGCATCGGGACCGGGCCCAACTCCGGGTGGTCGACGGTGATCACGGCTTCGCGGGCCTGGACGTGCGGGTCGGCGATGATGTCCTCGGCCGTGTAGATGCCGCCGGCCGGCACACCGGCGTCGTGCAGCAGCGACAGCAGTTTCGTGGACGGGACCGTACGGGTCCAGGCGGCGATGATGTCGTCGAGTTCCGCCTGGTTCTCGCCTCGCGCGCCGTGGGTGGCGTAGCGGGCGTCGGCCGGCAGGTCGGGGCGCTCCATCACGTCGGCGAGGCGGCGGAACACGGTGTCCTGGTTGGCGGCGATCAGCACGTCCGAGCCGTCGGCGGTCGGGTAGACGTTGCTCGGGGCGACGTTCGGCAGGATCGGGCCGGTGCGCTCGCGGCGGTAGCCGGCGATGCCCCACTCCGGGATCAGCGACTCCATCATGGCCAGCACCGCCTCGTAGATCGCCGAGTCGACGATCTGGCCACGGCCGGTGCGTTCCCGGGCGTGCAGGGCGGCCAGGGTGCCGAACGCGGCGTACGTCGCGGCGAGCGAATCACCGATCGAGATGCCGGAGCGGGACGGGGCCCGGTCGGCCTCGCCGGTCACGTACCGCAGACCGCCCATGGCCTCGCCGATCGACCCGAACCCGGCGCGCGGGGAGTAGGGGCCGGTCTGTCCGTAACCGGTCACCCGTACCAGAATGAGCCTGGGGTTGATCTGGGAAAGCTCCTCGTAGGAGAGCCCCCAGCGCTCGAGGGTGCCGGGCCGGAAGTTCTCCAGGAGGATGTCGGCCTTCTCGACCAGCCGGCGGACCAGGGCCTGGCCCTCCGCGGTGCGCAGGTTGCAGGTGACCGACTTCTTGTTGCGGGCCACCACCGGCCACCACAGCGACTGGCCGTGCGGTTTCTCCCGCCCCCACTGGCGCATCGGGTCGCCCTTGCCGGGGTCTTCCAGCTTGATCACTTCGGCCCCGAAGTCGCCGAGGAGCTGCCCGCAGAACGGGCCGGCGAGCAGGGTTCCGGTTTCCAGGACGCGAATGTCAGACAGTGGCGCGGTCACGTCGCCACCCTATACTCGGGAAACGACGTTTCGCTAGATGGAACAAAGGGGTGTCGGCGTGGAGATCGTCGAGGTCGGACCGCGGGACGGGCTGCAGAACGAGAAGCGGGTGCTGCCCACCTCGGTCAAGGTCGACTACGTGTCGCGGGCCATCGCGGCCGGCTTGCGGCGGATCGAGGTGGCCGCCTTCGCCCGGCCCGACCGGGTGCCGCAGATGGCCGACGCGGAGGACGTCCTGCGGTCCGTGCCACGGCTGCCGGACGTCCGGTATGTCGCGCTGGTGTTGAACGGGCGCGGGCTGGACCGGGCGCTCGTGCTCGACGACAAGCGGCCTGACGAGATCAACTATGTAGTTGTCGCTAGCGACGAGTTTTCCCGGCGCAACCAGGGGATGTCTACGGCTGCTTCGCTGGCGGCCTTCCGGGACGTCGCCGCGCGCGCCCGCGATGCCGGTTTTTTCGTGACTTTGACGGTCGCGGCGGCCTTCGGATGCCCGTTCAGCGGGGCGGTTTCGCCCGCTTTCGTGCGGACGATCGTCGAGGATGCCGGCCCACTTGATGAGATCTGCCTGGCCGACACCATCGGCGTCGGCGTTCCGGGGCAGGTCACCGAGCTGGCGGGGGAGGTCCGGTCGGTCGCCGCGGGCGTTCCGCTGCGCGCTCACTTCCACAACACCCGCAACACCGGGTACGCCAACGCGGTCGCCGCGGTCGGCGAGGGCTTCGTCGCGCTGGACGCGAGTCTGGGTGGGATCGGCGGGTGCCCGTTCGCGCCGGCGGCCACCGGGAACATCGCCACCGAGGACCTCGCCTACCTGCTGAACGGCTCGGCCGTGAAGACCGGCGTGGACGTGCCGGCCGCCGCCACCGTGGGCACGTGGATCGGCGGACAGCTGGGTCTGGACGCGGTTCCCGCCCAGTTGGGCCGCGCCGGAGACTTCATCCGCTAGGTCTTGCGCGGCCAATGGAAACGGTGTTTCCATTCAGCGTATGTTGCGGCCCGGTGGTGCTGATCTGACGATCGCTGGTGGTGTTCGCGAGTTCGGCCGGGCCACCCCGGACGTGGTCGCGGTGCGTGACGGCGACCGTGAGCTGAGATACGGCGCGCTCGACGAACGGTCCTCGCGACTGGCCTGCGCACTGCTCGCGATGGGCTTCGCCGACAGCGACCGGGTGGCCCTGCTCTGCGGCAACCGGATGGAGTATCCGGAGATCGCGGCCGGCCTCGCCAAAGCGGGACTGGTGCTGGTCCCGGTCAACCCGCGGCTCACCGCGCCCGAGGTGGAGTTCATCCTGGCGCATTCGGGGTCGCGGGCGCTGATCGTCGACCCGGCACTGACCGGCGCGATCCCCCCGGAGTTCCCCGGCCGGGTCGTCACGATCGGACCCGAATACGAGAAGTGGCTCGACGACTCGCGGGCCGTCGACCCGTGGATCGCGGTCGACGAACGGGACCCGTTCTGCATCGCCTACACCGCCGGGACCACCGGCGACCCGAAAGGCGTGCTGATCTCGCACCGCTCCCGGTCGCTGACCTTCTACGCCACCGCCCTCGAATGGGGCATCGGCCCCGGCCGCCGGACCATCGCGGTCGCGCCGATGTACCACGGGGCCGGGTTCGCCTTCGCCTACGCGGCCGTCTACTGCGGAGCGACGGTCAGCATGCTGCGCTCGTTCCAACCGGACGCGCTGCTCGACATGATCCAGCGCGACGGCGCCCAGTCGGTCTTCCTGGTCCCCACCCACGCGCAGCTGATCCGGCAGGCGTTCGACGAGGTGCCGTCGCTGCCGAGCCTGGACACCCTCTACTTCAACGCGGCCGCCCTGCCCAAGGTGCTCAAGGAGTGGGTGTTCGAGGCGTTCCCCGGCGTGGGCGTGCACGAACTCTACGGCTCCACCGAGGCGGGCGTGATCAGCAACCTGCGGCCGCCGGACGCCCGGCGCAAGGCCGGCACCGTGGGCCACCCGTGGTTCGGCACCCAGGTTCGGGTGGTCGGCCCGGACGGTTCCCCGGTCGAGCCGGGACAACCGGGGGAGCTGTACAGCCGCTCGCCGTACCTGATGAACGGCTACCACGGGAACCCGGCCGCGACCGCCGCCTGCACCACCGCCGACGGCTTCCTCACCTCGGGCGACATCGTGATCCGGGACGACGAGGGGTTCATCTCCATCGTCGACCGGGTCAAGGACGTGATCATCACCGGCGGCGTGAACGTCTACCCCCGCGACGTCGAGGAGGTGCTGCTCACCCACCCCGCGGTCGTCGAGTGCGCGGTCGTCGGCGAACCGGACGAGCAGTGGGGCGAGCGGGTCGTCGCCTACTGGGTCGGGCGCACCCCGGTGGCCGCCGATGTCCTTGAGTCCTACCTGCGTGCACGGCTGGCCGGGTTCAAGGTCCCCAAGCAGTACCGCACCGTACCGGCGCTGCCCCGCAACGCCGCCGGAAAGATCCTGAAACGCGAGCTAAAAGGTCTACACGCGAGCTGAGGAGTACGCCGTGAGGGCACATGTGGAGCTGATCCACGAAGACGACTACATCTTCCACACCGGCGAGCTGCCGTACGGCGAGGGGAAGATCCTGGAACGGCGGCTCTCCACCGACGAGGAGGACGGCTCGTCGTCGCTGTCCCTGCACGCCACCGCCGACTGGGGACGCAGCGCCGGCATCGTGCACGCCGACACCGAGTTCTACGTGGTCGAGGGCTCCATGCTGTACGGCGGGCAGGAGCTGGGCGCCGGCGGGTACGTGCAGGTCCCCAAGGGCACGGCGATGGACTGGCTGAAGATCCGCGAGGGCTCCCGGGTGCTGCACTGGCGGGAATATGGGGACTGCGGTTTCGACCCGTTCACCGATCTCGGTGAGGCGTCGGCCGCGGCGTCGCCGGAGTCCACCGAGGGCGTCACCGTGATGGACGCCGAGAAGATGGAGTGGACCGAGGCGCCGTCGGTCGGGCCGCTTACCCCGCTCTACATCAAGCTGCTGCACCGCGACCCGAAGACCGGCTTCTACACCCGGCTGATCCGGGCGCCGAAGGGCTGGACCGACCACCGGCTCGCCCACCACCCGTGTTACGAGGAGTTCTACACGCTCGCCGGGAAGATGGCCTACAACTTCGGGGACATCGACGAGGGTACGTACTGCTTCCGGCCGGCCCGGGTCAAACACGGCCACTTCGTCGCGGAGACCGAGATCGACTGGATCCTGCGGTCGGATGGTGAGCTGACCAACTGGTACACCACCGAGGAATGGGTCAAGTTCGGCGGGCACGCGGAGAACTACGACGAGCATGACGGGCACATCCACCCGATCCTGTCGTCGCTGCCGGTGCGCTCCCGGTCCCGCGGCGAGTGGTCCGGCGACGGCATGTGAGCATGGCTTCCCGGGGTGACCAGCGTTTTCACCCCGGCGCGCCGGCCGTACCGCCGCGATCAGGTCTTGATTTTGAATCGGCCGACCACGTCGGTGAGGCTTGCGGCCAGGCCGGCCAGTTCGTCGGCGGCCTGGCGGGTGGAGGTGGCGCCGTTCGCGGTCTGCGCCGCGGTCGCCGCGACCTGCTCGATCGAGCGGTTGATCGAGTCCGCGCCGTGTGCCGCGTCGTCGAAGAGACGGCTCAGTTCGTTGGTGGTGGCGGTCTGCTCCTCGACGGCGCCCGCGATGCTCGCCTGGTACTGGTTGATCTCGTTGATCACGTCGGCGATCCGGCCGATCGCCTCGATCGCGTGTGTGGTGTCGCTCTGGATCGCCTCGATCCGCTGGCCGATGTCCTCGGTGGCGCGCGTGGTGTTCTGGGCCAGGTCCTTGACCTCGCTCGCCACCACCGCGAACCCCTTGCCGGACTCGCCGGCCCGGGCGGCCTCGATCGTCGCGTTCAGAGCGAGCAGGTTCGTCTGCTCGGCGATGCTGGTGATCAGCTTGATCACGTTGCCGATCTCATCGGTCGACGTGGACAGTTTGGACATCGCCGCGGTGGTCTCCTGGGCGGTCTCCACCGCGCCCTGCGCGATCTGCGCGACCTGACTGGTGTTGCCGGCGATCTCCCGGATCGCCGCGGTCATCTGCTCGGCGCCCTGTGCGGCCTCCCGCACCCGGTCGTTGACCAGCATGCTCGACTCGGAGACGGTGCCCGCCTGCCCGGACGCCTGCTCCGAGGAGGAGTTGACGTCGCCGCTGATCGCGGTCAGCCGGACCGAGGCGTCACTGAGCGAGCGCGCGTTGCCGGCGATGGTGCCGATCGCCTCGCGGATGTCGCCGACCGCCGCGTTGACCGCCTCGGACATCTGGCCGATCTCGTCGCGTCCGGTCACCGGCACGTACACGGTGTAGTCGCGGTCGGCGACCCGGCGCAGCGCGGCCGCGGCCGTGGCGAGCGGCCGGAGGATGCCGCGGCCGATCCACCAGCCGAACAGGCCGAGCAGTAGCAGACCCGCCGCCAATGCCAGGCCGACGACCCAACGGACCTCGCTGACCAGCTTGTTCTGGTCGGTCGCGGCGCTCTCCGCCTTGGCCTGGACCGACTCGATGACCGCGCCGAGCGCCTTGGAGAACGCGTCGTAGACGTTGTAGACCGTCTCGCCGCCCTTGTAGAGGTCGGCTTTGGTCGAGGCGGCGGTCAGTGACTTCTGCAGGGCGACCGACTGGTCGGTGTAGGAGTGCCAGGACTTCTCCAGGTCGTCGATCGCCGCCGCGTCGTCGGTGCCGAGCGGCATCTCCTGGAGGGCGGTCATCTGGGCGTCGCCCTGCTTGATGTACTCCATGTTGCCGTCGAGGAAGGTCTTGGTCTGGTCGGGGAAGCCCAGGTTGGCGTTGACCATGCCGTTGATCCGGCCGGCCATGCTGTCCAGCCGGGCCAGGGTGAGGCTGGCCTGCCGGAACCGGTCCTGGTCGGCCGAGCTCTGCGCGAGGCGCCCGATGCCGGTCAGCGCCGTCGCGCCGAGTGCCGCCGCCAGCACCACACTCACCAGGATCAGGCTGCTGATCTTCCAGCGCACCGACCAATTGCCCATACCGTCATGATCGGCCCATCGGGGAAATCACTGAGCCTCGGGTTCAACCTTGGTTACTCGTGGGTAATATAGCGCCATGATCAATGGTGTCTCCGCCTCCCTCGCCGAGGTCCTCGACGGTCGGTGGGCGCACATCCGGCAGGCCGTCCGTGACCGGCTCGGCGCCGAGTTCGTCACCGTCCCCGGCGAGACCGGTGACGACGCCCGGGAGCGGGTCAGCCGGTTGATCCGCGAGCTACCCACCGAGGTCGGGGTGGCCGCCGCGTTCCCGGCCGGCTACGGCGGCTCGGACGATCCCGGTGGCTCCACCGTCGCCGCCGAGATGCTGGCCCAGGTCGACCTGTCGCTGATGGTGAAGGCCGGCGTGCAGTGGGGGCTGTTCGGCGGGGCGGTCGTCGCGCTCGGTACCGCCCGGCACCACGACGCCTATCTGCGGGACATCATCTCGGCGGACCTGATGGGCTGCTTCGCGATGACCGAGACCGGTCACGGGTCGGACGTGCAGCAGCTGCGGACGACCTGCACCTTCTCTCCGGAGACGGGCACCTTCGATCTGCACACCCCGCACGAGGCGGCCCGCAAGGACTACATCGGCAACGCGGCCCGCGACGGTCGGATGGCGGTCGTCTTCGCCCAGCTCGTCACCGGCGGCCGGTCGTACGGCGTGCACGCGTGGCTGGTGCCGATCCGGGACGGGCACGGCAACCCGATGCCCGGCGTCACCATCGGCGACGCCGGACCCAAGGCGGGGCTGCTCGGCGTCGACAACGGGCGGCTCTCCTTCGACCACGTGACCGTGCCGCGGGACATGCTCCTCGACCGGTACGGCCAGGTCGCCGAGGACGGCACCTACACCAGCACGATCGAGAACGACACCCGCCGCTTCTTCACCATGCTCGGCACCCTGGTCCGGGGCCGGGTCACCGTCGGCGCCGCCGCCTCCGCGGCCAACCGCACCGCGCTCACCATCGCGGTCCGCTACGGCGAGAGCCGCCGCCAGTTCACCGCACCCGGCGCGGAACGCGAGATCGCCCTCAACGACTACCTCGCTCACCAGCGCAAACTCCTGCCGGCGGTGGCTCGGGCGTACGCGTACGCCTTCGCTCAGGAGGAACTCGCCGCCACCATGGCGGAGGTCTTCGCCCTCACCGAACCCGACGAGCACCGCCAGCGCGAACTCGAATCCCGCGCCGCGGGCCTCAAGGCGATGCAGACCTGGAACGCCACCCGCACCATCCAGATGTGCCGGGAGGCGTGCGGCGGCGCCGGCTACCTCGCCGAGAACCGGCTACCCGGCCTGAAGGCCGACACCGACGTCTTCACCACGTTCGAGGGCGACAACACGGTGCTGCTCCAGCTCGTCGCCAAGGGGCTCCTCACCGGATATCGCGACGCTTTCGGTTCTCTCGACGGCTGGGGCCGCGCCACGTTCGTGGCCGAACAGGTCAGAGAGATGGTCCTTGAGCGTACGGCCGCCCGCTCCCTGATCCAGCGGCTGATCAGCGCCGTACCCGGTCGCGACGAGGAGGTCGCGGTCACCGACCGGGGCTGGCATCTGGCCGTCTTCGAGGACCGGGAGAAGCACATCCTGGAAGGGGTGATCCGCCGCCTGCGCGGTGGCGCCACCACCAAGAAGGACCGTCCGTTCGACATCTTCAACGACGTCCAGGACCACGTGCTGGCCACCGCGACCGCGCACATCGACCGGATCACCCTGGAAGCCTTCGTCGCCGGCATCGAACGCGCCACCGACCCCTCGGCCCGGGAACTGCTGTCGAAGGTGTGCGACCTCTACGCGCTGACCACGATCGAGGCGGACAAGGCGTGGTTCCTGGAACACGGCCGCTTGACCCCGGCCCGCTCCAAGACCATCACCGCCGTCATCAACGACCTGCTCCGCGAGTTGCGCCCGCACATGCGCACCCTGGTCGACGCCTTCGCCATCCCGGACGAGTGGCTGAACGCCGCCATCCTCCGCGAGGAGCCGGCCCGCCAGGACGAGATGGCCAAGGAGGACGACGCGGTCCGGGCCACCCGGGATCTCAACTGAGACGCCGGTCCAGCTGCCGGCGGAACTCGGGATCGGGCTCGTCGACCCGGACCGCAGTCCCGTCCGGTGTCGCCTGTGTCCGGGTGGTCAGCGCCAGCCCGGACCAGGCGAAGATCCATGGCGCCAACAGGGCCGCCTCCACGAAGCCGGCCATGAACGGGATGCTCAGCAGCCGGTTGCCGTCGGCAAAGGTCAGCCCGGCGACCGCGGAGATCACCATCGCGGCGATGCCACCGAAGAACAGTATCCCGGCCGCCAGCCGCCCACCGGCCCGGCGGCGGACACAGCGGGCGCAGAGCGGCCATCCGCTGACTTCGATGAATTTTACTTTTTTCGCGTAATCGTCAGCACGGTTCAGCACGGTGTAGCCGGGAATCGCCAGCCGGCCGGGAGAACCGAGATCCGGCCGGGATTTGATCACGAAGTCGGCGCGCTGGGCAGCGGATGAACCGTGCCTGGCGCAAACATCGGGCAGCCGTGCACCATCCGCCAGGAATTCCGTCGGGATCTCGATCATTTCCGCAACCGACACCCAGGCCTCCTCCGCACTCACGCTCTGTCGAACCGGAATCGGGTGGCCAGCGTATCCAGTCATTGGAGGTGATGAAAGCATGGTCTTCAAAGCGGATGACGTGGCAATCCGGACGTTCGGTCGTCGTTTCGAGGAATTGATCAACGATGCCGAGCGGGCTGTTGGCTACGTCAACGACGCCCTGACCGTCAACAGTGGATCTACCGGTATCTTCGTCCACGTCGCCGGCACGGCCGAGGCTGTCCGGCAGGCGCTGACGGCCAACCACAGTCACCTGGCAATGATCGTTGATCTCTCAGCGAGCGAATTGGCGGCGGCCGCGAACCTCTATCGGGACACCGACGGGGCGGGGGCCGGCGAGATCGATTCGGCATACCAGCCGTCGGCGAGAAGAGGCCCGCTGTGACGGCGCCGGTCGATTCCCTTGCTCCACCGGTCGCGGATCCGCCGGTTCCCGATCTGGTGAACAACATTCTCGGAATGAAGCAGTACATCAGCATGTCCTACTGGGCCGGCGAGCTGATGGATCTGATTTGGGGATTCAACCCGTGGGACTGGGTGGCCGAGCAATTCGCTGGCGACTGGGAAGCGGTCGCCAAAGCCGGTGATGCGCTCAGTAATCTAGCCGAATTCAACGAATCGTTCGCGCAGATCGTCGGTGACGGGACGGCGGCTCTGATACCTGCCGACTGGGACGGCAACGCTGCGGTCCGGGCGGAAAGGTACTTCACGGAGGTCGCCCACGCGCTCACCACGCAGATCGACTCGATCCAGGGCGCGGCCGGCCAGTTCCGGACTCTCGCGGCGGGCATGGAAGAGCTGGCTCAGGCGGTTCAGAGCCTCTGCCAGGACATCGCGGATGCGCTCATCATCCTCGGTGTCACCGCCGCAGCGACCATGGGGACGTCGTGGACCGGGGTCGGCGCCGTCGTCGGAGGATCAGCCACCGCGTCGCAGATCGCCAACATCGTTCGTCTCTGGTACCTGGTTCTGGACGCCCACGATGCCGCATGGGCCGCGGTTCAGGCGTTCACCGGGATATCCGCCGGCTATCTGGGCGCGCTTCAAGGAATGGAACTGCAACCATTGCCGGGCCGAAGTTACGACCACCCGGGAGTTTGACATGTCCCACCCCGATGACGAACCGGCGCTGGACGTCACCCATGGCGACGTTGCACTTTCCCGACACCTTCGCCGGTCCCTGCGAATTCTGCGGGACCGTAGCGACAACGAGCAGTTTCACCGGCTGGTCGACGATGTGCTGAGCGGGCAGGTCGGCCTTCGAGAGGTCTGCCACACCGATGCATTCGCGGCCGGTGTCGGTGCCGGCGTACGCGAGTTCGCGCGGCGCTGGGAGCGTCTGAGCGACGCGGAACGGGAAGAACTGGCAGAGCCGTGCCCACGCCCCGGGGTCAGCGGCCGATGAGGGTGCCTTGCGGGATGACGACGCGGTTCGCGCGGCTCTGGCTGGACTTCAGATCCGGTTGACGATCCGTCGACCTCACCCGAGTCGGTGGGTGAGCTGCCGATGGAATTCCTCGTTCGGCGAGTCGATGTGGACCGTGGTGCCGTCCGGGCCCATCCGCATCCGGGCGAGCCGTTCCCAACTGCCGTAGTGGTACGGCCACGGCCACAGCACGGTCGCCGCCCCGAAGCCGACCAGGAACGGAAGAACGGCGAGCGGACTGCCGGTCTCGGTGCTCCGCACCACGACCGCGGCGACCACGATGGTCGCGAGCCCACCGAACAGCAGCGCGGCGGCGGCCGCCCGCCCGGTGACCCGCCGCCGCGCACAGGCGGCGCAGAGCGGCCATTCCCGGACCCGCACGGTCCGCGGATCCGGCTGATTCCCGGGCGCATCCGTGTCCGGCCGAAACTTGATCACGAAGTCCATGCCCTCCACCGCGGGCAGCCCATGCAGCACACAGACACCGGCCACCGGCCCGCCACCCTCGAGAACCTCCACCGGAATCTCGACCACGTCCAAGCCTCCGTTTCCTCCATGCGGCACGCTATCGATGGCGTGCCGGCGAGACGCGGAGGATGCCGACGTCGTAGTGCTCACGAAACCGCCGGATCGCGCCCGGCTCGATGGTGACGTGCCAGTCGGTCGATCCGGTCGTCCGGATGTGCAGAATCGCGAATGCCGCAATCGCCGTTGCCGGTTGCCCGAATCTGATCATCGGATGATCGCCGGTTCGCGATCATGCCGCGTAGAAGATCACCTGGATCGGTGTTGCCGGGATGCATGTGTCAGCCCTCGCCGGGAGAGGACAATCACCGAACCGATTGATGAAGAACGACGTATGCGGTCGTGTGCGGTACACAAGAGTCGTGACAGCGAGACGCCTTGCCGTGGCTGTTCCAGCGGTGCTGGCGATTCTGCTGGTTTCGGTGCCGGTGGCTGCGAGGCCGGATATCGGAGCGTTGCTGCTCGCGGTGGGTGACGGTACCCCGGGCTTCTCCGGCGATGGTGGACCGGCGAAGGCCGCACGGCTCAACAGACCTTACGGAGGGGCCGTCGCTCCGGACGGCACCCTCTACATCGCGGACACCGCCAACCATCGAGTCCGGGCGGTCACACCGGATGGGGTGATTCGCACCGTCGCGGGGGACGGGTCGCCGACCGGGACGGAAGGCCCGATCCCGGCAGGGGCCAGGGGCACTGCCATCTCGCTGGCGCTCCCCGGTGAACTCGCCATCGGCAGCGACGGAACGCTGTTCATCGCGGATGGACCCGCGTTCCGGGTCTACGCGCTGGCGACGGACGGAACGATCTCGCTGAGCCTGGACTCCGCCACCGGGCGGGATGTGCTCGACCGTCCGATGCGATTCCCGCGCGGGCTGGCCGTGACCGAGAGCGGCACTGTCTATGTGTCCGACCGGGAGAACAACCGGGTCGTCGCGATCACCTCGGATGGTTCGGTCCGCGTGGTCGCCGAGGTCGTCGCCCCGAACGGTCTTGCCGTCGATGGTCAGGGTGATCTCTGGATCGCCGCGCAGGATCTCTACCGGATGCGCGGCGAGGTGTCGTCCCCGATTCTCGAACCGAATCCCGGTCGGTGGACCGCCGGCGACGGCTCTGCCCCGGTGCCGCCGGACGACGCTCTGGGTAACGTGCGTTCGGTGGCGGTCCAGGCGGCCGATGTTCACGTGGTGGATGAGGCGCGGCACGCGATACGTGGGCTGCGTACGGATGGAACGGTCCGCACCGTGGCCGATCTCGGAACGGTGAGCCTTGATGCCGGCCCGCTCGACCTGGCATCCGGAGCCGCCGCGGGCAGCAGGGTCTATCTGATCGACATGGTCGGCAGCCGGGTCTACCTGGTGGACGCATCGCAGCCGGTCCCACCCGCGGCGCCGGAGCGGGACCCTTTCCGGCCGTGGCTACCGGGGGCCGGCGTGCTCGTCCTCGCCGTGGCGGCCGTGGCCGTGGTGCCGCGGCGCCGACCATCACCACCGCGACCCGGGCGCAGATCATCGGAGGACTGCACCCCGCCCGATGAGGTGGGCGGGGTGCAGGCCCCGGGCGTCAGCGGGCGATGAAGGTGCCCTGCGGGGTGCCCAGGACCTGGCCGTTCTGGTAGGCCAGGTGGCCCCGCAGGATGGTGGCGACCGGCCAGCCGCGTACCTTTCGGCCCTCGAAGGGGCAATGGTCCTGGCCGGACAGCAGCAGGTCGGTGGTCACCTCCTGCTCCAGGTCGGGGTCGATGATGGTCAGGTCGGCGTCGTAGCCGACCAGCAGGTTGCCCTTGCGGCCGTCCAGGCCGTAGGCGCGGGCCGGGTTCGCCGACACCAGTTCGGCGACGCGGGCCGGGGAGAGGCCCCGCTTGTGCATGCCCTCGCTGATCAGGATCGGGTAGAGGAGGGCGGTGCCGCCGAAACCGGGGAGGGCCGGCCACAGTTCGTCGCCCTTCTCCTCCTCCAGGCAGCACGCGTGGTCGGAGGCGACCCAGCCGACCGTGCCGTCGACGACGCCCGCCCACAGGGCCTCGGTGTCGGCCTGGGTGCGGATCGGCGGGTTCACCTTGCCGCCGAGGCCGCCCTGCGCGTCCAGTTCGTCGTGGGTCAGGCACAGGTGGTGCAGGGTCACCTCGAAGCGCATGTCGACCTCGGGCATCGCGGCCCGGGCCTCGCGCGCGGCGGCCAGGGCCTCGCCGGATGACAGGTGCAGCAGGTTGATGGCGCAGTCGGTGGCCCGGGCCAGGGTGGTGGCCTCGCCGATGGCGACACGTTCGGTCAGCGGCGGGCGGGCGTCGGAGTACGCCTTCAGGGTCTGCGGGTCGCCGTTCTTCCGGACCCGGTCGATGAACAGGCGCATCAGTTCGGCCTGCTCGCAGTGCAGCGACAGGGAGACGCGGCG
Organism: Actinoplanes sichuanensis; assembly: GCF_033097365.1. NCBI lineage: Bacteria > Bacillati > Actinomycetota > Actinomycetes > Micromonosporales > Micromonosporaceae > Actinoplanes > Actinoplanes sichuanensis. The sequence continues at coordinate 6,723,853 of NZ_AP028461.1, read as the reverse complement.
GTCGGCGGAGCCGTTGGCGGCGGCGACCGCCTCCATCAGTTGGTAGAGGTGGCCCAGGTCGTACTCGTCGCTCATGGTGAAGGCCTTCGCGTCCCGGGAGTTCGCCGAGAGGTTGAAGCCCTTGTAGAACATGTAGTACTTGAAGCTGCTGACGCCGCTCTGCTCGACCAGCGATGACACCTCACCGACCTGGGCGGTGTCCATCGGCGCCAGGTGGAAGCCGTAGTCGGTCCACGCGTGCCCCGCGACCGAGTCGAGGACCTCGGGGAAGATGTCGGCGTACGCACCGGTCTTGTTCAGGTAGTGCTGCCCGGTCCGGAAGTAGGACAGCACCGTGGTCGCGCCGCCGACCAGTGACGACCGGGTCTCCTCGGCCGCGTCGACCGCCAGCGGGCGGTAGATGCCCAGGTGGAAGTGGGCATCGACGGCGCCGGGGAAGACCAGCTTGCCGGTGGCGTCGACGACCTGCGCGGCGTCGGATTCGTCGAGAGACAGGGCGATCGCGGCGACCTTGCCGTCCTTGGTGGCCAGGTCGGCCCGGATCGTTCCCAGGTAGGGCACGACCAGGGTGCCTCCGCGTACCAGCAGATCGTAACGGCTCATCAGGCGACCTCCGTGCGCACCAACTGTTTCGCACACAGTAACGAGGTTTCCCTTAATGGAACAGAGCGGTTAGGGTGTGGCATGCGCAGCCCCCTTGAGGGAGTACGTGTCATCGACGCGTCGACCCTGTTCGCCGGACCCCTGGCCGCGACGATCCTCGGCGACTACGGGGCCGACGTGACCAAGATCGAGCACCCCGGCAAGGGCGACCCGGCGCGCGGCCACGGGCCGTCGAAGGACGGGGTCCCGCTTTGGTGGACGATGCTGGGCCGCAACAAGCGCACAGTGAATCTCAATCTAGGCCACGAAAAAGGCGCAGAAGTCCTGAAAAAAGCGCTGAATCGGGCGGATGTGCTGATCGAGAACTTCCGCCCCGGCACCCTGGAGCGCTGGGGTCTGGCGCCGGACGAGCTCCACCGGATCAACCCCAAGCTGATCATCGCCCGCGTCACCACGTACGGACAATTCGGGCCGTATAAGAACCGGCCCGGCTTCGGCACCCTCGCCGAGGCGATGAGCGGCTTCGCCGCCATCACCGGCGAGCCGGACGGCCCGCCGACCCTGCCCCCGTTCGGTCTGGCCGACGGCATCGCCGCGATCACCACCGCCCAGGCGATCATGACGGCGCTGTACGACCGGGACGTCCACGACCAGCCGGGCCAGGTCATCGACCTCGCCATCGTCGAGCCGATGCTCACCGTCCTCGGCATGCAGGCGATGGTCTACGACCAGCTGGGCCGGGTGCAACGCCGGACCGGTAACCGTTCCGTCAACAACGCCCCGCGCAACACCTACCGGACCGCGGACGGCCGCTGGCTGGCCATCTCGACGAGCGCCCAGGCCATCGCCGAACGCGTGATGCATCTGGTCGGCCGTCCGGAGCTGATCGACGAGCCGTGGTTCGCCACCGGGGTGGGCCGGGCCGAGCACGCCGACGTCCTGGATGAGGCGGTCGGCGGCTGGATCGCCGCCCGGGACGCGAAGACGGTGACCGACGAGTTCGAGAAGGCGCAGGCCGCGATCGGCCCGGTCTACGACATCGCGGACGTCTTCACCGACCCGCAGTTCATCGCGCGCGACTCGGTGACGACCGCGCACGATCCGACACTCGGGCCGGTGCGCATGCCCGGCCCGCTGTACCGCCTGTCGCAGACGCCCGGCTCGATCCGCTGGACCGGCCGGCCGCGCGGGGCGGACACCGACGATGTGCTCGCCGGCCTCGGTTACGACGAACTCCAGCGGGCGGCACTGAGGGCCGAAGGAGTCATCTGAACCATGAAGGTATTCGATCTGGCGCAACCGATGCGCCGGGGTATGCCACAGTCGCCGAACCATCCGGCGTACACACACTCGCTGGTCCGGCGGCACGGTGACATGGTGCGGGCGGGCGGCGGGTCGGCCGCGAACGACATCCTGGTGATGGGCACGCACGTCGGCACGCACGTCGACGCGCTGGCGCACGTCTCGCAGGACGGCCTGCTGCACGGCGGGGTGGTCGCCGCCGACGTGCAGTCGGACGCCGGCTTCGCCCGGCTCGGCATCGACGAGTTCGCGCCGTTCGTCGGCCGCGGCGTCTTCCTCGACGTGGCGAAGGTCCACGGTGTCGAGGTGCTGCCGCCCGGCTACGAGGTGACGCCGGACGATCTCACGGCCGCCGCGGGCGACCTCGAGATCAACCACGGCGATGCGGTGCTCATCGGGACCGGCTGGTCACGGCGGTTCGGCGACGGAGATTCCTTTCTCGGTACGGTCGACGGGGTCCCCGGTCCCGGTGAGGCGGCGGCGCGCTGGCTGGTGAAGCGCGGGGTCGCGGTGACCGGGGCGGAGACGATCGCGTATGAGCGGATCGCCCCGGGAGCCGGGCACGCGAGTCTGCCGGTGCACCGGATCCTGCTGGTCGAGGCGGGTGTCAACATCGTCGAGACGATGCTGCTGTCCGGCCTGGCCGACGCGGGTGTGACCGAGTTCCAGTTCATCCTCGCGCCGCTGAGGCTGGTCGGCGCGACCGGTTCACCGGTGCGCCCGCTGGCGGTGGTCCACGGCGTGACCGACTGCACCGAGCGGCAATCGGCCACGCCGGACCGCCGCGTCGCGGGCGAGGGTCGGGAGGGCATGCCCGATGACTGAGTCTCTCGCGCGGATCCTGGGCGGGTTCGCGGCGAAGGTCGACCCTCCGGAGCAGGTCCGTGCGGACGTGCCGACCCGGATCCTCGACGTGCTCGGGAACAGCCTGGCGGCGTACGCCGAGAAGGACGCCGACGCCGCACCCGCGGCACTCGCCGCGATGAGACGCTGGGCCGGCGTGCCGGAGGCGACCGTGCTCGGCTACCGGGACCGGTTGCCGGCGCCGAACGCCGCGTTCGTGAACGGGGTGCTCGCGCACTCGCTGGACTACGACGACACGCACCTGCCGTCGGTGCTGCACCCGAGCGCGTCGGTGGTGCCGGCCGCCCTGGCCGCGGCCGAGGCGGGCGCGCCGGGTGACCTGATCGCCGCGATCGCGGCCGGCATCGAGGTGACGAACCGGCTCGGCATGGCCGGCTGCGACCCGGACACCGGCGCGAACCTGTACTTCGAACGCGGTCAGCACGCCACCTCGATCTGCGGCACGATCGGCGCCGCGGTGGCCGTGGCCCGGCTGTACGACCTGGACGCCCAGCGGATCGCCGACACCATCGGGATCGCCGCCTCGATGGGCGCCGGTGTGCTGGAGGCGAACCGGACCGGCGGATCGGTGAAACGCGCCCACTGCGGCTGGGCGGCACACGGCGGCGTGGTCGCGGCGACCCTGGCGGCCGAGGGGCTGACCGGGCCGCCGACCGTGCTGGAGGGCCGCTTCGGGTTCTTCACGGCGCACACCGGCCGGTTCACCCCGGAGGCCGTCACGGACGGGCTGGGGGAGCGGTGGGAGTTGCTGCGGACGGTGTTCAAGCCGTACCCCTCGAATCATTTCACCCACGCCGGGATCGACTGCGCCCTGGCCCTGCGCGCCGCCGGTCTGGATCCGGACGATGTGGAGAGCGCCGAGCTCGGCGTCGCCGAGCCGGTGTTGCGGACGATCGCCGAGCCGGCCGCCGACAAGGCCCGGCCGCGTACCGGCTACCACGCGAAGTTCTCCGGCCCGTACACGCTCGCGGTGGCCCTGACCGGCGGCGGCGGGCTGGGTGTCGGCCTGGACGACTTCGCCGAGCTGGATCCACGTCGGCTGGAGCTGGCGGCGAAGGTGCGGATGTACGCCGACCCGGCGGCCACCGCGGCGTTCCCGCGTGCGTTCGCCGGGGTGTTACGGGTGCGGACCAGGTCGGGGGCGGTGCTGGAGCACCGGGTGGACAGTTCGCGCGGCGGTCCGGGCCATCCGTTGAGCGCGGCCGAGGTGGACCGGAAGTTCACCGGCAACGCCGGTCGTGCGATGCCCGTCGATGCGGTCGCGGCACTGTCCACAGCGGTCCGGGCGCTGGCGTCGGGTGGACCGGTTTCCGCGGTGTTTCAGGCCTGACTCGCCAGCCTGCGAAAACTGGAAACGCTGTATCGCAGGGCGGGAAAAGGCTGGTCGGTGGGTTGACATGAGTGTTGCGGACTGAGTTTATAGATCCCACGCAGAAAGAAAACGCCGTTTCCACTAGGGAAACGGAGAGGAGACTGGATGCGTACCGCGCGCTAGAACATCACCGTCGCCCGGCGGCGGGGATGCACCCATCCGAGAGAGGGGACGCGGCACCAACCATGAAACCCACAGTTCGTAAGGTCCTGATCGCGGCGGCAGTCGTGCTGGCCGGCGTCACAGTCGTCCAGGCGCCCGCCGTCGCGTACGGTCCGACCGCCGATTCCCTCGGGTGCCGGATCTACTTCAGCGACGCCGGCACCGGCTCCTCCCCGACCACGTGGGCGGACACGTTCACCCTGACCCAGACTCCGGCCACGCCGAAGCCGGGCCAGACGGTGACCGTGTCGTTCACCGCCGCGGAGGGGTCCACCAACGGCCCGGTTCCGCTCACCGCCGGTTCGGTGCCGGTGGCCGTGACCGTCGGGATCTCCGGATCCCAGACCGGCACGGTGACGCTCAACCAGGCGAACTACCCGTCCACCGCGGTCGCCGCGGCCGCGAAGCTCGGTGGTTTCACCGCCACCGGGTCGTTCGTCGCCGGCTCGGCCGGTTCCCTGAGCCTCACCGTCAAGCAGGTCAAGTTCGCCAACTCCACGGCGTCCACCTACTGCTCGGCGGCCGGCGACCGGGACCACAAGGCGGCCCCCGCCGACACCACCATCGTCCAGCCGGTCACCGTCTTCGACGGTGGCGCGACGATCACCTCCATCACCGGCCAGACCGGCGTCACCGCCGCCCGGGCCGGCAACACGATCAACTTCGCGGTCACCGGGCTCGCCCCGAACGCGTCGCTCACCGCGACGCTGACGGACACCTCCGGTGGCGGTACGGGTGACGGCAGCGGCACCGGCACGACCGGCGCGACCGGCGCCGGCACCGGGTCGATCCAGGTTCCGGCGGGCGCCGTGACGGGCGCCCGGGCGGTGGCGGTCACCGACGGCACCAACACCGTTCTCGTATCCATCACGATCCTCGGCACGCCGGCGATCACCATCACGCCCACGGGCGGCGGCGCCGGCACGGTCGTCACCGTCAAGGGCACCGGCTTCAACCCGGGCGGCACGGTCACGGTCGGCGGATACAAGGCGCTCACCGGGGCGCCGCCGCCTCCGGCCACCTCCGACGCGGCGGTCACCACCACCGCGACGGCGACCGGCGGGATCACCGCCTCGTTCACCGTCAACGACCCCGCGACCGCCTGGATCGGCGCGTCGTCGGGACAGCTCTTCGCGCTCGCCGCATGGGTTCCGTCAGCGGACTCCTGCATCGCCGCGACCGGCAACGTCGACGGGGAGTGTGACCTCACCTACGAGCTGTCGCAGACCGTGACCGGGGGCTCGCTCGCCCAGTCCCGCGGGGCCGGATCCAGCGCCATCACGTTCGACGGGGTGACCCTCAACGGCACGGCGCAGACCGCCACCGCCGACCTGCCGGTGATCAACGTGACCGACTACCGCGGCAGCACCTTCGGGTGGGACCTGACCGCCGAGGTCACCGACTTCACCGGGGTACCGGCCGGCACCATCCCGGCCGACGCCCTCACCTGGACGCCCGCCTGCGTCGCGCATCCCGGGGCCACCAACCTCGTGACCGCGACCGCCGGCGCCGCCGGGGAGAAGGTCAACGCCGCAACGCTCTGCAAGGGCCCGGAGAACACCGCCGGCACCGGTGGTTCCTTCGACGCCTCGGCCGAGCTGGCTCTCACGGTGCCCGGGCTGCAGCTCGCCGGCACCTACACGGCGACGCTCACGCTCACGCTGAGCTGACCCGTTCCACGGGTGGGGACGGCCGCCACCGTCCCCACCCTCCCCCCTGGACCGTTCCGCCTGAAGGGACGATCATGCGGATTGCCGCAGCTGCCCTTGCGCTGGCCGCGCTGTTGTTCGTCCCGGCCACCCCGGCCCGGGCCACCGGCAACGGCGAGTGGGCGGTGACACCCACTCCGGCGAAGAACCCCGGCCCCACCCCGCGCCTCTACTTCTTCCTCGACGCGAGCCCCGGCCAGACCATCCAGGAGTCGGTCCGGGTCACCAATCTGGGCAAGGAACCCCGATCGTTCGTGATCTACGGTGCCGACGCGTACAACACGGTCAAGGACGGCGGCTTCGCGCTGCGCACCAAGGACCGCGCCCAGGTCGACCTGGGCGCCTGGGTCAGCTCGGTGGTCGGCAACGTCACCGTGCCGGCCGGGGCCGGCGCCGACATCCCGTTCACCATCACCGTGCCCGCCCAGGCCACCCCCGGCGACCACGTCGGCGGAGTCGTCGCCATGGAGTCCGAGCCGAGCGCGACCGCCGACGCCTCCGGGGCGACCGTGCGCATCCAACGGGCCGTCGGTGCCCGCGTCTACCTGCGGGTCGCCGGCACCGTCGTACCGGGCCTCTCGGTGTCCGGACTGGACGTCGACATCGACTCGCCGCTGCTGCCGGTCCCGGCGCGCGGCGACCTCACCTACCGCGTCGCCAACGTCGGCAACGTGCACCTGATGCCGGCCGCCACGGTCCGGGTGACCGGCCTCTTCGGCCACCAGATCACGACCACCGGCACGCTCCCGTCCAGCGACATGGTGCCCGGTGCCGAAGGACGGTTCAGCATGCGGGCCGAGGGCGTGTGGCCGTTCGACGTGGTCACCACGTCGGTCGTGGTGAAGGCCGACGGCGGTGTCTACGCCCGTAGGAGCGTCCGCTCGTTCGTCTGGTCCTGGACCGGGGTGGCCCTGCTCGTGCTGCTGGTCGGCGGGGTCTGGTGGAGCGCCCGCCGCCGGATCCGCAGCCGCGAGGCCCGGCCGCGCGGTCTGGTGGCCGCCGGATGAGACGCGCTGTCGTGCCGGCCGCGGTGACGCTGCTGGCGCTGCTCGGTTCCGGCGTCCCGGTCCAGGCCGGTGGCCTGGTCGCCCGGCTGTCGGCCACCGAGGCCGCGCCCGGCGAGAAGATCCGGGTCACCGGTGAGGGCTGGGAACCGGGCCGGTTGCTCCAGTTCGTCACCTGCGGCGAGGGCGGCGTGACCGGCTCGGTGGCCTGCGACACCCGTGGCGCGCTGGCCACCCCGGTCGGTGAGGACGGCGCATTCGTCGTCGACCTGACCGTCGGCGAACCGCCCAAGGCCTGCCCCTGCGTCATCCACGTGGCGGCGGTCCAGGGCGACGCCGACGCCGTGGTCGATCTGCCGATCACCCTGACCGGCCACGCCGTCGGCCAGGTGCCGAAGAGCGCCGACCCGGTCCGTCAGCTGATCGTGCAGGACGTGCGGCTTACCGGCGGCACGGTGGCCGCCTGGTTCGGCGCGCCGGACGAACTCACCCTGATCTACACGATCCGCAACCCGACCACGTCGACGCTGGTCAACGCCACCGTGCAGGCCCGGCTCGGCGGGGGCGGCGACGACAACGTCTTCTACCGGGAGACGATCACCGACCTCGGGCCGGGGCAGAGCCGCACCCTCCAGGTGCCGGTCGAGCTTCCGTTCGCCGCATTCGGCCGATACGTGATCCAGGTCGACGTCAGCGGCCTCGCACAGGCACGGGTCACGCTTCAGGCGTACCCCTGGGGCCTTCTCCTGATCAATGTCTTCGGTCTGGTGCTGATCGCCTGGGGTGTGCTGCGGCGGCTCCGCCGGCGCGGCACCGAACCGGCGTGGGCCGACCCCACCCGCACCATGCTGCCGTCCGTGGTCCGGCTCGGCGGCCTCGGCGCCTTCCTGGTCTTCGACGACGCACCCGGCGCCCGGCGGCTGCGCCGGATGGCCGGCGCCCAGCTCAGCCTCGACCACCTGCGGCACATGCTCGGCTCGGATCACGGGCCGGGCGGCGGCGACTCGGTGCTCGACCTGAACGCGCTCGGGCACGTGATGGCCCGCCGCTACCCGCATCCTCCGGAGGAGCAATGACGACCCGGCGCATCGACTGGCCGCTATTCGTCCGGATCGGGGCCGTGCTGACGGTCGCGGTCCTCGCGTACACCAGCTGCGGCACCCTGATGCCCGGCGCCGGCAGTGCCGTCTCCCCGTCCGGCGGGGTCGGTCCCGGCGTCACCGACGACAGCGTCAAGGTCGTCTTCATCGGGACCGATCTGACCGCGACCGCGTCGATGACCGGGTTCAAGAACGCCGACGTCGGCAAACCCGAGGAGCAGGTCGAAGCCCTGGCGGCGTACGTCAACGCGAACGGTGGCATAGCCGGCCGCAAACTCGACGCGGTCTACCGGGAGTACGAGGCCAGCAAGGACTCCCCGGCCACCGAGACGGCGCTGTGCAGCCAGATCACCCAGGACGACAGGGCCTTCGCGGTGGTGCTGACCGGCCAGCTGCAGTCCAACGCCCGGCCCTGCTACGCCCAGCGCCGCACGCTGATGCTCGACGCCACCCTGATCGCCGACGACCGGGCCACGTTCACCCAGCTCGACCCCTACCTGTGGACCGCCACCTACCCGGAGTACGACAGGTTCGCCACGTCGTTCCTGGCCGTGCTGATCCGGGAGAAGTTCTTCGAGGGCCGGACCGAGGCGGGGCTGATCGCGGCGGACACCCCGGCCAACAAGTCGATCTTCGACAAGCTGGTGGTGCCGTCGCTGCGGGAGATCGGGGTCACCGTCGACGTCTCGTGGATCGACACGACCAGCCTGGGCACCCTCAACAGCGGGCTCTCCCAGGCCGCGGTCGACCTGCGCGGCAAGCGGATCGACCGGGTGTTCTTCCTCGGTGGGGCCCGGATCGCGCCGTTCTTCATGACCAGCGCCAAAGCCCAGAGCTTCACCGCCACCTACGGCGTCTCCACCTTCGACAGCCCGATCTTCATGGTGAACAACCCGGGAACGGTGCCGCCGGAATCGCTCAAGGGCATGATCGGCATCGGGTTCGCGCCGGCCGGTGACGTGCCGGACAGCCGGTTGGAGTTCCCGGCCACCGACGCCGAACGCCAGTGCCTGGACATCTTCCGCCAAGCCGGCATCTCGTTCCCGAAACGGGAGAACGCCCGGGTCGCCTTCACCTACTGCGACGCCACACTCCTGCTCCAGAAGGCCGCCTCCGGTCTCGGCCCGAACCTCAACGCCGCCGCCTGGGGCGAGGCCGCACGGCAGGTCGACTTCACCACCGCGGGCGGGTTCGGCGGGAAGATCGGCGCCGACGGGTACGCCGCGGGCACCGGATACCGGGTGCTCAAGTACGACACCGGCTGCTCCTGCTTCACCTACCAGGGCGAGGTGACTCCCCTTGGCGAGTGACGACGTACTCCTGCAGGTCGACGGCCTGTCCGGCGGATACGGCTCGATCCAGGTGCTCTTCGACGTCGGGCTGACCGTCCACCGCGGCGAGACCGTGGCGCTGTGCGGGCCCAACGGGGCCGGCAAGTCCACCCTGGTCCGGATGATCGCCGGGCTGAACCGGCCGAGCACCGGAACAGTCGTCCTCAACGGCCGCGACATCACCGGTGTGCCGGGCGCCGAACGGCCGAGGCTCGGCCTGTCGACGGTCATCGGGCAGCAGGCGTTCGGGTCGCTGTCGGTCCGCGACAACCTGCGCATGCACTGCTATCCGGTGCCCGGCCACGAGGAGAGACCGGACACCGCGGTCGACGGGGCGCTCGCCGTCTTCCCCCGGCTACGGGCCCGCGCCGACCAGCCGGCGTCCACCCTCTCCGGTGGGGAACGGCAGATGCTGGTGCTCGCCAAGACCCTCATTCAGCGGCCGGACGTGCTGCTCATCGACGAGTTCTCGCTCGGGCTGGCGCCGGTCGTGGTCGGCGGCCTCCTCGAACTGATCCGGCGGCTGGCCGCGGTCGGGGTGGCGACGCTGCTGATCGAACAGTCGGTGAACGTGGCGATGTCGGTCGCCGACCGGCTGCTCTTCATGGAGCACGGCACGATCATCGCCGAGCACACCCCGGCCGAGCTGCGCGCCTCGCCCGACCTGGCCCGCCGCCTCGTGCTCGGAGGGCATGCGTGATGAACCTCGGGGGATTCGACTTCGGATTCGACCGGCTCACCGTCGGGCTGTTCACCGGACTCACCTACGGGCTGCTCGCGATCGGGCTGGTGCTGGTCTACCGGTCCAGCCGGTTCGTCAACTTCGCGCACGGCGCCATCGGCGTCTTCGGAGCGGCGGTCCTCGCCCGGTTCGCCACCGGGATGCCGTACTGGCTGGCCTTCCCGATCGCCGTCGCGGTCGCCGGCGGGCTCGCCGCGGGCACCGAGATCGTCGTCGTCCGCCGCCTGTACCGGCGGCCCCGGGTGATCGGCATGATCGCCACCCTCGGCCTGTCCCAGTTCATCCTGGTCCTGGCGCTGCTGGTGTCCCGGGACAGCTTCTCCGGCACCACCTACCCGAAACCGCCGGGCCTGCCCGCCTTCAGCATCGGCACCACCGCCGTCGGCTCCTCGCTGACCGCGATGCTGCTGCTCACCCCGGTGCTGCTGGGCGCGCTCGCGTACTTCCTGCGGCGCACCAGATACGGCATCGGCATCCGTGCCGCCGCCGACCACCCGGACGCCGCCACCGTCAACGGCGTGCCCGCGCCCCGGATGGCCACCCTGGCCTGGGCCGTCGCCGGTGGCATCGCCGCGTTCTCGGCCATCCTGCTCACCCCCACCCAGGGAGTCCAGTCGATCGAGTCGCTCGGCCCCCAGCTGCTGCTGCGCGGCCTGGCCGGTGCGGTGATCGCCCGGATGACGTCGCTGCCGATCGCGTTCGGCGCGTCCCTCGGCGTCGGCGTCCTGGAACAGATCCTGCTCTCCCGCGAGGGCGCCGGTCTCGTCGACGTCGTCCTCGGCCTGGCCATCCTGATCGCACTGCTCAGGCAACGGCCGGGCGGCCGCCGCGACGAGCAGTCCGCCCCCTGGCCCCGGCAGGAACGCCGGGCCCCCACCACCGCCGCGAAGATCGGACCGGCCGTACTCGCGGCGTGCGGCGTCGGTCTCGCCTACGTGGTCAGCAACGCCACCGCGACGATCCTCACCACCATCTGCGGATACACCCTGGTCGCCCTGTCGGTGATCCTGGTGACCGGCATCGCCGGTGAACTCTCCCTCGGCCAGTTCGGCTTCGCCGGCATCGGCGCCGCCGTCTCCGTCCAGATCGCCGTGCTCACCGGCGACATGTTCCTCGGTGTGGTCGCCGGATGCGCCGCCGGAGCCGTCGCGGCGGTCCTCGTCGGCGTCCCGGCGCTGCGGCTGCGCGGCGTCGCCCTCGGCGTCACCACGCTCGCGTTCGCACTCGCCACCAGCGGCTGGCTGCTGCGCCTGCCGTGGCTGCTCGGCGACGGGCTGGACGTCCCCTATCCGGTGTGGCACGACTACCCGGTCAGCGTCGCCACCGACTACTACCTGTTCGCGCTGCTGCTGCTCGGTCTCGGCTGGTGGGTCACCGCGCGCCTCGGCGGCGGCGGCTTCGGCCGCCTTCTCCTCGCCCTGCGCGACAACGAAGAGGCGGGCCGGGCCCTCACGGTCACCGCACCACTGCGCAAACTCCAGGTGTACGCGGTAGCCGGCGCCCTGGCCGGACTCGGCGGAGTCGTGATCGGTTTCAGCCAGTCCCAGCTCAGCATCAACAACTTCCCGGCCGCCGCCAGCATCGACGTGGTCGCCATCGCCGTGGTGGGCGGTCTGGCCCGCACCGGTGGCGCGCTGCTCGGTTCGGCGCTGATCGTCGGCCTGCCGTTGCTCTTTCCGCTGGGGATTCCCGGCCAGGCCGTGTTGACGCTGGGCTGGCTCCTGGTGGTTCTGCTGCTGCCGGACGGGCTGGGCGGCCTCCTCACCGACGGCATCCCACGCCTGTGGCGCCGCCTGACCGCCCGCCTCCGCCTCCGCGCCCGTGCCACCACCCGCCTCCGCCCCGGAGCCCGAGCCACCAGCGCCGTCGCCAGTGGTGAGGCCGGCGCCGGCGCCGCCACCACACCGGCCCGCATCGGTGTCGAGACCGCGAGCCCGTTGCCGGCTTCGATCGGCCGGACCGCAGACCGGTCGACGCCCGCGGACGACGACGCTGAGCGACAGCTCGACGACCCGGCCGCCGTGCTTTCCGCGGTACCCGGCGACGGTTCCGCCGAGGACGTTCCGGACAGCACCGGGGGCGGGGTGGCGGCCTCATCGGCTGGGCGGGAGACGACGGCCGTACCGCCGCGTGGGGTTGATCTTGATCCTCCCCGTCTGTGGAACATCGGGCGGTTGCCGGCCGAACCGCTGGTGCCGGGGGAGTTCTCCGCGCCGTTGCTGGAGGTCGGTGGGGTGCGGCGGTCGTTCGGTGGGGTGCGGGCCGTGCAGGATGCCACGTTCACCGTCACCGAAGGGGAGATCGTCGGGATCATCGGGCCGAACGGCGCCGGCAAGACCACGCTCTTCGAGATCCTCGCCGGATTCACCGCGGCCGACGGTGGGGTGATCCGCTACCAGGGGAGACAGGTCACCTCGTGGACGCCCGAGCGGCGGGCCCGATCGGGCCTGGTGCGGTCGTTCCAGGACGCGCGGCTGTTCCCGGCGATGACGGTCCGGGAGAACGTGATGGTCGCCGCCGAATGCGGGTCGCCGGTCCACCTCGGACTCGACGTGATCGGCGACGACAGATCAGAAACGGTCAAGGCGGCGAGTGCCGACGCCGCCCTGCGCGCGATGGGCCTGGACTGGCTGGCCGATCGGCCGGTCGGGGAGCTCTCCACCGGCACCCGCCGCGTCGTCGAACTGTGCTGCCTGCTCACCCTGCGTCCCCGGCTCCTGCTGCTCGACGAGCCGTCGTCGGGTCTCACCCAGGCCGACGGGAAGGCGCTCGGCGACCTGATGCTGCGGGTCCGGGCCGAACTCGGCACCACGATCCTCGTCATCGAACACGACCTGCCGCTGCTGTCCCGGGTCGCCGACCGGCTGATCGCCATGGACGCCGGAGCGGTGATCGCGCAGGGACCACCGGACGAGGTCCGCAACCATCCCGCGGTCGTCCTGTCCTACCTCGGCACCGACGAGGCTGCCGTGGCCCGGTCCGGCGACCTTTCCTGATATGGAGGTTCCATCGATGGTCCTTGACACGTTTGTGAGACGGGCGGCCGCGGCGGTCGCCGCCGGCCTGATCTGTGCGGCCGCCGTGGTGTTCGTGCAGCCGAGCCCGGCGCTGGCCGCGGCGAAACTGCACGTCTCCAAGACCAGCGGGATCGCCGACGGCGAGAAGATCACCGTCTACGGCACCGGGTTCACCCCCGGCCTCACCGATCTGGCGCTCGGCCAGTGTGTCAAGAACCCGGCGACCGCCACCGACTGCAACCTGACCGGCGGCGCCGAGTTCGTCTCCACCGACACGTCCGGCAAGACGAAGACACTCACCCTGACGATCCAGAAGTCGTTCAGCGGCAAGAGCTGCGACAACGGCTGTGTGGTGGCGGCACAGCTGCTGCCGTCCAGTCACTCCGCGGCCGAGGTCGCCGCGAACAAGGTCCAGGTCACGATCACCTTCGGCTCCGGTACGTCCACGACCACGGCCACCGCGACGGCGACCGCGACCAGGTCGACGACGGCGGCGGCCACCGGGACCACCGAGGAGGACCCGGGCGCCCTGCCGAAGACCGGTCCCGGTCAGGAGTGGGCGACCGTCGTGCTGGTCGGCAGTGCTCTGCTGCTCCCCGGTGCGGGTCTGCTGCTTCTGCTTCCGGCCCGGCGGCGCCGCATCGCCGGTTTCCGGTAGCCGCGTTCCGCCCGCGTCGACGGGCGGAACGGTTCAGGGGTGTGGGCCGGCTTGCGCGGGGCGGGCCCCACACCTCCGATCCGTGCCCTAACTGCCCTGGCGGGGCGGGACGACGACCTGGTCGGCGGGCGGGGCCACGATCGCGTCGAAGGTCGCGCCGAAGTCGCTGAGATCGATGTCCCCGTCGCCCGACGCCGAGTGGAACCTCATCGGGTACGGCTTGCCGGTCGTCGCCACGTACAGGTGCATGTCGGTGAGACTGTCGGTGACGATGACCGCCGGTGTGCCGCCGACCTGCGTGAACGCGCCCTTGCCGAGGAGACCCTCGGGTTTCAGCAGTTGTTCCTTGATGTCGCCCAGGGCGAACAGGCCGCTCATCGCGTCGTCGTCCGGGGCCCGCATCCACCGGCCGCCGGCCACCGCGATGATGGTCCGTGCCTTCTCGGCGCCGACGAAGGTGGTCCAGGCGGCATCGTTGGCCTTGATGTACTTCTTGCCGCCGACGGCGAGGATCTCCAGAACGGCGTCCTTGTTGATCGTGATCCGTCCGCTGAAGTCACCGCCGGAGACCATGATGTCCATGCTCATCGTCTCGTCGACGTCGGTCTTGAAGTCGGTGGCGGTGATGCGGTAGGAGCCGGCCCAGGCGAGGGCGTCGGTGGCCTTGGCCATGATCTCGTCGGCGGTCAGGGCGGTCACCCCGTTGTCGGCCGGCGCCGAGGACGCCGGCACGCCTGACGGCTGGGTGCTGCGGGGGGTACCGCAACCGGAGAGCAACACGGTCGCTGCGGTCAGGGCGGCGAGGCCGGCCCGAAGGATCCTGGTGTTCATCGCGCGGGATTGTATCGATGAACGTGCGGTCCGGGGGCGTGGTGTCCCCGGACCGCCGCGCGACCTACTTGCCCAGCGAGGCCTGGTCGACGACCTGGTCCGCGGCCGGGGCAGCGATGCCGTCGAACTTGGCGCCGAACTCGCTGAACGTGATGCCCTCGCCGGTGGCGGACGGGCCGATGCGCACCGGGTACGGCTCGCCGGTGGTCGCCACGAACAGCTGGGACTCGGCGTCACCGGCGTCCTTCAGGGTGATCACCGCCTGCTCGCCGACCTTGGTCGCCTCACCCTTGGACAGGGCGCCGGTCGGCTTCAGCAGCTCGTTCACGTCGGCCGCCGCGAACAGGCCGCTGACCGAGTCCTTCGCCGGCACCAGAACCCACTTGCCGCCGGTCGCCGTGACCATCGTCTTGGCCTGCTCGGGACCCGCCAGCATCGCCCAGAAGCCCTCGGACGGCTTCATGTACTGCTTGCCGCCGACCGACAGGATCTCGACGTCGGCGTCCTTGCCCATCGACATCTTGCCGGCGAAGTCCTTGCCGGAGACCTTGAAGTCCAGCGACATGGTCTCGCCGTCGGTGGTGGCCGAACCGGCCATGTGGAACGAACCGACCTTGGTCAGGGCCTCCTTGGCCTTCGCCAGGATCTCGTCGGCGGTCAGCGCCGCCACCCCGTTGTCGGCGGCGGCCTGCGCGGCCGTCGTCGTCCCGCCCTTCGGCTCGGTGCTGTCGGAACCGCCGCAGCCGGAGAGCAGCATGCCGGCGGCGGCCAGGGCAGCGAGGCCGGCCCGGAAGGCAATCTTAGTCATCGATCTTCTCTCATCACCGCGGCGTGGACCCCCGCGCCGCGCGGAATCATTACTGAGCTGCGCAAACCTATCGGTACCGGGCAACGAATCGATTACCTTTATGCGGCGAATACGAGCCATATCACACGGTCGCCGCTACGTTACGCACGGTTTCGGCTTCAGGAGGACAGCTCGTCGAAGGTGACGACGTCGGCCTTCGCCGGCGGCTTGATCGCCGGGAACGCGGTGTCGAACTCGGTGATGGTGGCGTTCGAGTTCGCGGTGGCCCAGAACCGGGGGTACCGCTTGCCGGTGGTGAGGATGCCGACCCGCCACTTCCGGTCGGTCCCGCTGGTCAGGTTGACCCAGGAATCGTCACCCGTGCCGGAGATCCGGCCCCGGACGAGTGGTCCGGCCGGCCGGAGATCGGCGAGCAGGACCGGGACGCCGAAGCCCCGACTCACGGTCGAGTCGTAGTCGCTCATCCGGACCCAGCGTCCGGCCGCCTCCCGTTCGGCCGCCGCCGCGCGTTCGAAGCCGATCATGACCGGCCAGAAGTCCTTGCTCGGCCGCAGGTACAGCGCCTTGCCGATGGTCCGGAACTTCGTCGTCCGGCCCTGCATCTGCAACGTGCCGGTCGTGTTACCGCCGACCATGCGGAAGTCGGCGGTCACCTTGATGGCGCCCATTCGGCGGGAGCCGTGGAAGACGTACGACCGGGCCTCCTGCAGCGCGGTCCGGGCGGCGGCCAGGGCCTGCTGCTCCTCGCTCACCGCCGGGGCGGCAGCCGTGCTGGGCGTCGAGCCGGCGGCGGTGCTCGGGGCGGTGGACGGGGCGGGCCGCGGTTGCTCCGCGGCCTCGCATCCCGCCAGCAGCAGCGCGGAGACCGCCAGCGCGGCACCGGTCCGTGTCGGCACGATCGTCATGTCTTCCCCCGTCATGATCATTAAAGTGGCATGACTCTATCGATGGGGGTGATCAGTATTCGCGCAGCAGGGAGCCCGCCCCGTACACCTTGTCCTTGATGCCGTTCTCGCGCAGCGCCATCCACCAGGTCGCCGCGTTGATCGCGATGACCGGTTTGCCGAGCCAGCGTTCCGCCTCGTCGGCGAGGCGGACCATGGACAGGTTGGTGCCACACTGGACGATCGCGTCGACGTCGGGGGCGTTGACGTTGAGGATCGCGGCGCGCAGTTCGTCCTCGGTGACGTGTGCGATGGACACCGCGGTCGGGCACTTCAGGCCCTCGATGGCGGTCACCTCGAAACCGATCTCGCCGAAGAAGCGGACCACGTTGGCGTCGCCGACCGGCTGGTACGGGGTGACCACGCCGATCTTGCGGGCGCCGTAGAGTTTCAGCGCCCGCTCACACGCCTCGGCCCCGGTGGCCACGTCGAGGCCGGTGATCTCCTTGATCTGGGCCGTGAACTCGCGGTTGCCCTCGACGCCGCCCCAGAACGTCTCGGCCGACATGCCCATCACCATGTAGTCGGGTTCGCAGGTCAGCACCCGCTCGCAGGCGAAGCCGATCTCGGCGCGGATCTGAACCAGCAGGTTCTCGAAGTTCGCGTCGTCGGACAGATCCTGGTTGCGGATGTGGATACGGGAGAAGTGCGAGGTCACCCCGGGTACGGCCATCGCGTAGAAGTCGGGTTCGACGATCGTGTTGGTGGACGGGGCGATGACACCGAACTTGCGGCGCCAGCCGAGGGCGTCGGTCATGACGAAGCTCCAACGAGTGCGGGGCGGGTAGCCCGGAGGGTGAGCCAGGCCGCGACCAGCAGGCAGCCCTGCGCCGCGGTGTTGATCGACTGCTCCAGCCACTGGAAGGCGAGGGTGTGGTGCTCGTCGGAGGACCGCAGCGGCACCAGCCCCATCACGAGGACCAGCCCGAGCACGTACAGGCTGACCGCCCACCACTGCCGGTACCGGCCGGCGACGACGGCCCCGAGCACACTGATCGCGGTGACGCCGAGGGTGGCCGCCACGAACAGCGGGTTGAGGCTGCCGGACAGCAGCGACCCGGCCACGCACAGCGCGAAGGTCGACGCGAACGGCCAGAAGTGGGTCCGCCGCCCGCGCCGCACGGTGACCGCGAGGGACCACGACAGCAGGGTGGCGCCCGCCGCCATCAGCGGGAACAGCGACTGTTCGAGTAGCGTCCAGTCGCCGACGCCCGCGGCGTACCCCAGTTTCCAGAGGCATTTGGCGACGCCGCCGGCGCCGATCAGGATCGCGCCGGCGAGACCGGCCCGCTGTGCGGTCGCGGTCGGTGCGGTCCGGCCGAGCAGGGCGAAGCCGATGGATCCGAAGATGACCGGTACGAAGTCCTCGACCGCCAGGATGATCGGGTAGTCCATCACGTGTCCCCGAAGAGGTCACGCTTGCGGAACGCGGCGGTGGCGAACCGGTAGGCGGCTTTCGGCCTGGTCAACCAGGCGACCCGGCCACCGTTCCTCGTTCCGGCCAGCACCCGGGCGGCCAGCCACGGGGTGACCGTCTCGACCCGGTCGGCCAGGATGTTGAAGATCTTCTTGGCCTTCTCCAGTTCGGCCGGGTCGTAGTCCTGCAGCAGCAGGTCGGTGACGACCATGCCGGGGGAGAGCAGGGCGACCTTGACCGGGGTGCCCTTGAGTTCCTTGGCCATCGCGAGGGTGGCGTAGGTGAGGGCCCGTTTGGTCGCGCCGTACGGGGTCAGGCCGGGGACGATCTGGCCGTTGGAGCCGAGGCCCTCCATGTTCCAGAGCGTGCCGTGGCCCTGGGCGAGCATCGCTTTCAGCACGACCGCGCCGGCGTGCAGCGTCCCCTGCAGGTTGAGGCCCACCACGGAGTCGATCTCGGCGGCCGGAAGTTCCCACAGCGGCTTGCGCGAGTTCGACATTCCGGCGTTGTTCACCCAGATATCTACTTTTCCGAATTTGTCGACAGTGGCGTCCCAGAGCTTGCGAACATCTGCCCGATTTGTCACGTCGGCTGCAACGGCCAAAGCGCCCGGCGAAGCATCCTCGACCACATTGCGGCCGCAGTAGGCCACCGACGCACCCTGGGCGAGGAACGCGCTGACCAGGCCCTGCCCGATCCCGCGCGTCCCACCGGTCACCACCACGACGGGCTGTGCCGATGAACTCCCGGAGAAGGACCGGCGCTCATGACGCTCGCTTCGCTCG
This sequence comes from Actinoplanes sichuanensis, assembly GCF_033097365.1. Lineage (NCBI taxonomy): Bacteria > Bacillati > Actinomycetota > Actinomycetes > Micromonosporales > Micromonosporaceae > Actinoplanes > Actinoplanes sichuanensis. The sequence goes on along the minus strand of NZ_AP028461.1, from coordinate 6,705,204 downwards.
GTCATGCCGCCCACTCCAGAAGACCGTGCAGCACCGAGTCCAGGGTGCCGCCGTGGAACAGCTCGTAGACCACGGCCAACTGCCTACCGGCCGACATCCCGGGTGCGGCGTCGATCGAGAACTCCCGCGCCTTCACCTTCCCGACGTCGGTGAAGTGCAGCGACTGGAACGACGCCCGCCCGAACCCGACCGCGTTGCCCCACGCGTCCGGGCCCTCGAAGAACAGCCGGTTGCCGTCTCGACGGGTCTCGGTGCGGAACGTCCGGTCCAGGCCGGCGCCCTGCCAGGACACCGTGCGACGGGTCCGCAGCAGGTCGATCGGGTCGAGCGTGATGGACGCCTCGACCGTGCCGCGCAGCTTCTGGTCGGCGCCCCACAGCTCCAGCGATCCGGTGAACGCGCCGGCCTGCTTGGTCGGCAGGATGTACGGCACCGGCCCGTTCCGCGTCTCGGCCTCGATCAGGTCCTCCACCAGCGACGGCGTGCGCGTGTAGAGGCCGTTGAAGCAGCCGACCACCGCCCAGCCCTGGTAGAGCACCGACGAGTAGACCTGCGTCTCGCCGTCCGGCAGTACCTGGTTCCAGGTGTTGAGGTCGACCTGCCAGCCGGGGCCGTAGTAGTGCGAGTCGACGAACGACCCGTACGGCTGCCCGGTCCCGAAGAAGTCCGGCCCGGTGTAGACCCGGTTCGAGTCGGAGTCGATCACCCCGAACGAGAACGGCGCGCCCAGCCGGAACTGCCCGGCCAGTGGGCCGCCCCCGATCAGACCACCATCCATTCGGTACGTGGTGACGCCGTCCACGTACTCCGAGGATCGTCTGATCTCCTCGAATCCACACCAGGTGCCGTTGTGGTCGAACAGCGACGGCCGCCCGTGCCATTCACCGGCGATGCGTTTCTGCCAGACGGACGGCTCAGTCATTGCTCACCAGGGCCAGGCGCACCGATTCGCTCTGCTCCTCGCCGAGCAGCCGGACGGTCTGCTTCCACACCGGGTCGATCTCCGGGCTGAACAGCAGCTCCCGGTGGGCGGCGTCGCGCTCGGCGGTGCCGGCCGCCTCGACGCCCTTCTCGACCAGCGCGGCCCAGTGCTCGAAGTAGGCGTCGACCGCGTCGCCGATGCCCTCGAAGGCCGCCTGAGTCGCCCGGTTGACCAGCATCCAGGGCGACATCAGGGCGTACTGGCGCGGGGTCAGGTGTGCGGGGGACAGGCCGTCGCGCTCGGAGACTGAGGAGTACACCGAGGTCAGCGGCTCGTAGACGGTGTCCAGGTAGGACAGCGAGGTGGCCAGGTCGATCCGCGGGATCAGGTCGAGGTGGAAGGCGTAGTCGTCCCCGTTCGCGACCGAGTCCAGGGTGAAGTGCGGTACGCCCGACTCCGGCGCGGTGAACGCGAAGATCATGTGGCTGTCCAGCCCGATCGGCGGGACCACGAGCGAGACGTCGACGACCTTCACGACCGGTCCGTCGCCGCGCCACACCCGGATCCGGCCGACCGGGCCCATCGCGGAGGTCAGCCCCCGGTCCTCGTCGAGCGAGAGCGCGAAGCTGCTGAGGATCTTGTCGAGCGTGGTGTCGGAGAGTGCTGCGGGCAGGCTCACGGGGTCTCATCCTCTGGTGAAGGGTCCATCAGGCGGGAGGCGGCGACGGTCGGGTGTTCGCCGCGGGCCTTGTGCACCCAGGCGCGGGACAGTTCCGGGCTCTCCCGGCGCGCGGGTGACGGGATGACGGTCGCGGTCCGGCGGGGCACGTCACCGGTGATGAAGTCGTCCTCGCTGAGCAGCCAGCCCTTGTCGGCGAGCTCCTGGCGGCGACGGCGGTACTCGACCGCGATGATGTCGCTCTTGATGTGCAGTTCGGCGCCGAGGTCGAACGGCAGCAGCTCGGGCCGGACCTTGTCGACCACCGCGGCGTCCTCGTAGAAGATGCGCATCGTCCGGTTGACGGCGTCCTTGTCGGCCCACTTGCCGGTGAAGAACGTGCGCAGCGCGACCCACTTGACCAGCGTGGTCGTCTCGTCGATCGGGATGTTGGTGTCGTAGATGACCATGTCACCGATCGGCAGCCGCACGTGCAGCTTGATCATGTTGGGCAGCATCCACCCGGCCGACGTGGTGACCGGCGGCCTCTTCTTCAGGTCGTTGCCGAGCAGGCGACCGAACTTGCCCCACAGGCCGGACGGCTTCGGCGGGTGCAGGTCGACGGTCGCGAACGCCGACCACTCGTCCGGGTGCTCGACCTCGTAGTCGGGAACCTGCGGCATGTCCGGGTTGCCGAACCGGCCGGCGTGCACGAACGGCGCGTGCGCGATGTCGCAGCCGTTCTCCAGGATCCGCTCGTAGTTGGCCTTCCACAGGAACTCGCCAGTCACCGTGCGGAACTTGCCACCGTTCTCCACCAGGTCGTCGAATTCCGGCCACACCGGCATCGGCGGACGCTCTTCCTCCGGAAGATCACCCATGAAGACCCAGACAAAACCATACTTTTCTTGTACGGGGTACGAGTCGACGCGTGCCTTCTTCGGGATGCCCCGCCCCGGCAGGTTCGCCGGAATCTTCGAGCAGGCGCCGTCCGGCTCGTACTCCCAACCGTGGTACGGGCAGACGATCTTGTCGTCGTTGAGCCAGCCACCGGACAGCGCGGCGCCCCGGTGCACGCACAGGTCGCTCAGCGCCACCACCCGGCCCTGCTTGGGCGTGCGGTAGACGACGAGATACTGCCCGAGCACGGTGAGCCGGGCCGGTTTGGTGGTGACCTTGTCGGAGAACTCCACCGCGTACCAGAAGTTCTTGAGCATGGCTGCTACCTCCGCCGCATTCCGGCGATGTAAGGATTTTTCAGGGCTTGGTGCAGTGCGTCGGAATCCGCTCCGCGCAGATGGGTGTCGAGGAACGCCGCGGTGACGTCCACGAAAGCGGCCCGGGTGGCCGCGGGATCGGTGGTCGCGTCGAGGTCGAGGAACGCGCGGGCCGCGGTGTCGTCCACCGGGTGCACGATCCCGAAATGGTTCGCCCCGGCGAAGGTGACCTGCACGTTCGCGCCGTCCGCGTTGGGCAGCGCCTCGTCGAAGGTCCGGCTGATCGGGTCCCTGCGGGTGGCCGCGTCCTCGCCGTACCGGTCTGCCGAGCCGTTGATCACGCCGTCGTTCTCGCCGTTCATCAGCAGCACCGGGCAGTCCACCTGAGCTGGCAGCACGGTTCCGGCCGGCCAGCCCAGCATGGTCGCGACCATGGTGTGGGTGCCGTAGGCGGCGACCGCCTTGACCTCGGGGAAGAACCGGGCGCTCTGCAGGATCACGGTGCCGCCGGCGGAGTGCCCGATCAGCGCCACGTTGTCGAGATCCAGCAGGCCCTCGACCGGGCCGGTGATCGTGCGCAGCGCGTCGATCACCACCGGCACCGACGGGGTGGTGGCCCGGGTCCCGTAGGCGTCCGGCTTCGCGGCGGCCAACTCGACCCCCGGGGTGATGCCCTTCAGCCCGCCGAACAGCTCACCGACCCAGTCGTAGGTGACCGCGACATGACCACGCGAGGCGAGTTCGACGGCCAGCCACCGGTACGCCTCCTGGCCGACGTTCACCCCGGAGACGATGATCACGACCGGATACGGTGCCCGCGCCGGGTCGGCCGGGAACACTCCGGACAGCCGTTCCGCGTCCGAGCCGGTCGGCTTGGACGGGTAGAAGACCCGCAGATGCGCGGTGTCGAACGGCGCCTCGGCTCCGGGGATCGCGGCGGCCCACCAGACGGAACGTACGGTCATCAGCGTGCCCCGGCCCGGGGCAGCTGACGGTCGCCGCCCCACAGTGCCCGGACCAGCTTGTTCGTGGTCTCCTCGCCGAAGAACCGGACGCCCATCACGTTTGCCGGATCCCGTTCGGCGATGTTGCGGCGGATCGTCTCGTCGGTCCGGGCCAGCGCGGCCCGCTCCTCGGCGGGCACCGGCTCGGCCTCGTCGACCCAGCGCAGCCAGCGGTCCACATGTGCGTGCGCCCGCTGCGACACGATCTCCAGGTTGCGCTGCGACCGCTCGAACGAGTAGCAGTACGCCGTCGGCGACAGGCTGGCCCGGATGAACCCGGCCCGGCTCACGAAGTACTCGAACTCACGATCGGCCCGCAGCTCCAGCCACTCCTCGTCGAGGCCGGCGTAGTACTTGTCGAAGTAGTCGGCGTCCTCGACCATGTTGGTCCGCGGCACCGAGTCGAGGTAGAACCATCCACCCGGCCACACCAGCAGCGCGATGCCCAGGTGCGGCACCTTGACCTGAGGGCCGAGCCAGGCGGTCAGGTGCAGGTTGGCGAAACTGGCGCCCGGGTTGCCGATCCACGAGTGGACCATCCAGTCGATCTCCGGCCCGGCGTACGCCTCCAGCGACCCACCCGGCCCGTCCGGGTAGGTGCCGTAGGTCTGCAGGTCCAACGTCGACGGGTCGCGCTGGAGCTCGAACCGGGCGTCGATCTTCGCCTTCAGGTCGGCGAGCAGCTGCCGGTAGTAGTTGAACGTGTCGTGCACGTCGATGACCGGCGAGTTGTCGACCATGTCCTCTACGTGCTGGATCGTCTCGGCCACTATGTGCACCCTTCGTTATCGAATCAGTGCGTCGACCAGGCGCCACGGGCGGCCGTCGACGAGATCGGTGTTGCGGGAGACCTGTCGGTTCGCTGCCTGGGCGGGCGCGACCTCGCCCGCGCCGTAGGCCGCACCGGCCGGGATGTCGGTGCGGACCGGGGTGGAGATGCGGCCGGTGAACGGGCCCTCCCAGGTGGTCCACAGGGTGAAGTCGGGGGTCATCGCGAAGATCGCGGCCGGCTGGTCGAGGGGGGTGGCGACGACCAGGTTGAGGCGGTTCTCGGCGGCTCGTTCGGGCAGGCCGAGCGCCAGCTCCCAGTCCTCCTGCGCGTGGTAGGGGACCGCGACCACGTCGGTGTCGAGTAGCGCCGCCAGCCGGAACGTCTCCGGGTACAGCGCGTCGTCACCGGCGATCACCGCGAGGCGACCCCACTCCAGGTCGACCGGGATCACCTCGGTGCCCGGCCCGCCGTGGATCCGCGGCTGCCGCCCGACGACACCGTCCGCACCGATCACGACCCCCTCGCCGTCGATCACGGTGACCACGTGCGCCTCGCTCCCGGTCAGCGCCCGCACCACGTCGGAGGTCGCCACCCCCGGGGTCGCGGGCAGGACGATCAGTCGGGCGCCCTTCGCCACCGCGTCGCCGATCCGGGCGGTGTCCCGGAGGACGGCGACCGGCAGGGACGGTGCACCCGGCGGGCGCTGCCGGCCCACCGGTGCGGCGCCGATCGGGCCGTACAGCGACGGGCGGCGGGTCGCGAAGATGTCCGTGCCGTCCGGTCGCAGTTTGGAGTCGGCCTGTGCCGGGTCGATGTCGGCGACGATGACGGCCTCACCGGTGCGTGGACCTTTGGCGACCACGGTCCCGTCGGGGGCGACGATCTGCGACTCGCCCGCCCCGTGCAGCCACTCCGGCGGCACGCCGAGCCGGGCCGCGATCGCCGGCAGTTCGTCGCGGGGGAGCAGCGGGCCGACCTTGTTGGCCGCCACCACCCACACCTTGTTCTCCGCGGCGCGCACCGGGATGTGCAGGTCGGCCTCGTCCAGCGCGAAGCTGTTCAGACTGTTCAGCAGGACCTGGGCGCCGCGCAGGGCGAGCCCGCGGGCCACCTCGTTGATCACGCCCTCCATGCAGGCGTACATCCCGAGCCGGCCGAGTGGCGTGTCCAGCACCGGTCCGACCGTGGCGCCCGGCTCCAGGAAGTCGTTCTCGGCGCCCATCAGGGTCTGCTTGTCGCAGGTGCCGACGATCTCGCCGGCCGGGTCGAACAGGAGGTTGGTACCGCCCGTCGTCCCGTCCGGGTGGGCGTGCGTGACGTTGATCTTGATCCAGATGCCGTGCCGGCGGGCCCGTTCGGCGATGGCGGTCAGGAAGTCGTCGCCCGGCCGGGTGGCCCGCTCGTGCGCCTGGGCGCGGGAGGCGTACCAGGACAGGTGGTTGCAGAACTCGGGCAGGACCACGAGTTGCGCTCGCTGCTCGGCGGCGGCGTCGATGACGCGCAGGCAGGCGGCGAGATTTTCCGCGACGTCCTGGCCGGCCTCGATCTGGGCGGCGGCGACGCGTACAGCACCGGGCATCCGGTTCCCCCTAGCGAAACGGCGTTTCCCAAAACTACACTCGGGTGCCGCTTAGCAACAGGGGTTATCTCGATGGCAAAGATATTTTTGAGGAGCACAGGGTGCTTGTGCACGTCGTTCTGATGAAGTTTTCGGATGCCGCGGATGCCGCCGAGGCCAAGACGCGCCTGGAGAAGCTGGTCGGCGCCGTTCCCGCCATCCGCTCCCTCCGGGTCCACCTCGACGAGCTGCACACCGAAGTGTCCTGGCACCTGCATCTGGTGACCACCCACCGAGACGCCGAGGATCTCCGGGCATACCAGCAGCATCCGGCACATCTCGAACTCGGCGTCTGGCTCCGGCCGCTGCTGGCCGCCCGCGCGGTCGTCGACTACACCGAGAACTGAAACGCCACGGGGTCGGCCGCGATCGCGGCCGACCCCGGTCCGGCTCAGGCGCCGAGCAGTCGGTACAGGGCGGCGGTGGCCTTCTTCGCCTTCGGTGCGGACACCTTCTTGACGGCGCCGAACTTGTCGTAGACGGCGGTGCACGACTTCGCATCCGGCGGGCTGAGCGTGAAGCTCGTCGTGGTCCCGGTGGCCTCGTCGACGATCGCCTCGAACGGCACGGCCTTCGCTCGGTCGCCGAGCTTGGTCATGGTGGTGGCCGGGAGGATCCGCTTGGCCTGCTCGATCCTGGTCATGTCGATCGTCCCGGTGTACTTCGCGCCGTCCTGAACCACGCCGGACGCCACCGAGGCGAGGCCGCCGACCCCGAGCGGGTCGAGGATCTCGGGGCTGTAGACCAGCATCTCCCGTGACTCCTCGCCGACCTTCGCCGGATCGACCTTGTGCCAGCCCTTCGGGACGCCGTTGGCGGCGTGCAGGGACGCCGGTTTGAAGGCGATGCTGAAGAAGGACTTGTCCTCGCCGATCAGGAGATAGCTCATCGTGACGGCGCCGACCCCGGGCACCTTCGCGGTGGCCGATGCCCTGGCCGCCTTCGCCGCCGGGTCGACCACACCGGAGATGCTCCCCGAGCAGTCGCCCTTGGTGGCGAACGCGAAGGCCGGCGTCGCCTGGTCGGGTGCCGCGGCCAGTAGTTTGCCGGCCGGGGTGGCGGCGGCCGCGGCGTCGATGGCGGCTTCCGCGACTCCGCAGGCGGCGGCGCCGAGGCTGAGGGCGGTGACAGTGGCCAGGCCGGCGACGCGTCGGTAGAGGCGCAAGTGGGGCTCCGGGGGAGTCGGTCTCACTAGAACGCCGCAAATCGTATTAATTTCCGTGTACGCCTACCAGGCTGCAAAAATCCTGTCAATGCTGGCCGTTCGTCAGCTACGCAGGATTTCGTAGATCTTCTCTTCGGCCTCTTCGCTGCGATCCGCGGGGGTGCCGGAGTACTTCCGGTTCCCGGCGCGGGCCACGCCCACCGCGCTTTCCAGCAGGTCACCGGCCCCGACCGGATCGGTTTCGTCGTCGTCCGCGATCCGGAGCGACTCGACCCGCTCCGGATCGAACGCCACCCACCCGTCCGGGATGCCGAGCTGCTCCCCGATCTCGGCCGGTTCCAGACGAAGCCGGATCCACGCGTCCTCGCCCAGCACCAGGAAACCCATGCTGATAGCGGTGCCCGGTTCCGGTCCGTCGCTGCTGATCGCCATCTGGAAGGCCTGCCCGGCGACGTCGACCACCCCGTCGGCCCGGGCACAGGAGCCGCCCCCGCCGATGTTGAACCGGTAGGCGGGCGCCCCGTCACCGGGCACCGACCGCAGCAGTTCCTCGGCCGGTCCGAGGGCCGGATCGGCGAGTTCCGACTCGTCGATCGGCGGCTCCAGCCAGGTGCACCCACCCATCAGGAGCCCCAGAGCGACAGCGGCGATCCCGCACCCCAGCCTCATGCCCAGCCACCTTCCGATCGGCTGGTCGTGGGTGCTGTTCCAGCGACGCTGAAACAGCTCGCACACCCGGCCGGGTTGGGACCACGAACCGTGACCGGGCCGGGCGGCAGCCCTCTCTTCTGCGCCCGGCCGGTCACGGTTCGCGGCGTCTACATCAGCCCGCCGGGTACGCCGACGGGCCGCCCGCGACCGGTCCGGCGCCCGGGCGGAACGCGGCCGGGGCGTGGATCACGCAGGTCTGGACGTATTCGGCGAGGCCCTCGTGGGCGTATTCGCGGCCCCAGCCGGAGCGCTTCACACCGCCGAACGGGGCGCGCAGGCTCATGCCGGTGCGGTTGTGCGTGTTGACGAACGTGAATCCGGCCTCGAACCGCCTCGCGAACGCGAACGCCCGTTCCTCGTCGGCGCTCCACACCGAGGCGCCGAGCCCGAGTTCGCCGGCGTTCGCGGCGGCCAGCACCTGCTCCTCGCTGGTGTAGCCGAGTACCGGCACGATCGGTGCGAACTGCTCCGCCGTGACGAGCGGCGACGCCGGATCGGGGTCGACGACCAGCGACGGACGCACGAAGTACCCGATCTCCGGGTCCGCCTCGAACCGGCCGAGATCGTGTACGGCCCCGCCATCACGCGCGCCCGCCGGGAGGGCCGCGCCGCCTCGCAGGGCCAGGGCGGCCCGCTGGGCGGCGGCGGAGATCACCGGGCCCATGGTCACGCCGTCGGCCAGTGGGTCGCCGGTGACCAGGACCCGGTCGGCGGCGGCCCGGTAGGCGTCGACGAACGAGTCCAGCCGGGCCGCCGGGACGTAGAGACGTTTCGCCGCCATGCACACCTGGCCGCTGGTCGCGAAACTCGCCATCACCAGCCGGTCGAGGGCGTCGTCGTCGAACGGGGCGTCGTCCAGGAAGACCGCCGGATCGTTGCCGCCCAGCTCCAGCACGGACGGGGTGAGCCGGTCCCCGGCGAGCGACGCGACCGCCCGCCCACCGGCCGCGCCGCCGGTGAACGCGACCTTGCCGACGAGTCCGTGCCCGACCAGTGCGGCCCCGGTGTCGGCGCCGCCGTGCACGACCCGGACCGGCGCCTCGAACAACGCGATCACCCGGGTGACGGTCAGCGGCGCGAGCGGCGACGGTTTGACGACGACCGCGTTTCCGGCGGCGAGGGCCGGGGCGAGTTTCAGCATGGTGAGGATGACCGGTGCGTTCCACGGGGTGATCGCGGCGACCACCCCGTAGGGTCTGCGCTGCTCGACGACCCGGCCGAGAGCGTCGTCGACGACCCGGTCGGTGTAGGCGGCGGGGGCGTGCTCGACCACCCACCGCAGGTAGCGGACCGCGAACCCGATCTCGCCACGGCAGTCGCCGAGGACCTTGCCGGACTCGCGGGCCAGCAGCGTCGCCAGGTCCTCGACGGCGGCCTCGATCGCCGCGGCGGCCCGGCTCAGCACGCCGAGCCGTTCCGGTAGCCCGCGCGCGGCCCAGGTGCGCTGCTCGGCGTCCGCTTCGCGGACGACTTCGGAGACCGCTGCCGCCGGCGTCTCGGCCACCATTCCGACGATCTCGGTGGTACGGGCGGGATTCTCCCGGGCGATGACCCCCGCCCCGCCGATCGGGGTGCTCACGACGAAGCCCCAGGTGTGCCCGCCCCGCCGATCGGGGTGCTCACGACGAAGCCCCCCGGCGCGCGCCGGTGCCCGCTCGACCGCTGGACGCGATGGCCGTATCCCCGCCGGGGTCGAGGGAGGACCGGAATCCTGACGCCGCGTTCACGCCGGGACCGGCCGCAAGGAAGCGATCATGGAGCTGCGCAGCAGCGACTGCCGGGCGAGAGCCGGATCGGCCGCGGTCGCGCGCAGACCGGCGAGATGCGCGGCGCGGGCGTCCGGGTCGGTGGCGCGCAGCCGTTCGTAGTTCTGGTGGGAGACGCTCTGCACGTATTCGAGGGCGATCCGGCGTCGATCCCCGGCCGCGGCCCAGACGGTGGCGTCGTCGCCGGTGGCGAGAGCGGCGGCGTAGGCGACGGCGTCGTGGATGCCGGAGTTCATGCCGAGGCCGCCGAGCGGGTTGTTGACGTGCGCGGCGTCACCGGCGAGCAGCACCCGCCCGGTCCGGAACGACGTGGCGACCCGCTGGTGGACCCGGTACATGCCGGCGTGCGCGATCCGCCACGGCCGGCCGGGGTCGTGGACGCCGCGCAGCCGTTCGTCGAGGCGGGCGTGTTCGTATTCGTCGGGGGTCTCCACCGGGGTCGGCAGCAGCACCCGCCAGTGGTCCGGGGTGCGCAGCAGCACACACCATTCGACCGGGTCGAAGACGTAGTTGACCGAGGCCAGATCGTCCAGCCAGGCGGTGAGGTCCTCGTCGACCGACGCGACCAGGAACCGTTCCGGATAGGTGATGCCGTCGAAGGTGACGCCGGTGGCCCGCCGGGTCGCCGAGTGCGCCCCGTCGGCACCGATCAGCCAGTCACCGGTCTCGGCCCGCCCGTCGGCGGCGGTCACGATGACCCCGTCCGCCTTCTGGCCGACCCCGGTCACCCGGAAACCGAACTCGATCTCGAAGCCGGGCAGGTCGCGGAGGTGCGCGAGCAGGATCGGCGTGAGCTTCGACTGCTCGCACTGCAACCGGTACGGGAAACGGGTGTCGTCGCCGAGAACCGCCAGGTCGAGCATCGCGATCAGGCCCTCGGCGCGGTCCCGGTAGGCGAACGTCGGCGACAGCAGCCCGCGTTCGTGCAGTTCGGCGCCGACCCCGAGGTCGTCGAGCATCTCCAGGGTCGGCGGATGGAAGGTGGAGGCGCGGGATTCGGCGGCCAGCCCGTCCCCGGATTCGAGGACGGTGACGGCGAATCCGCGCCGGGCGAGGGCGAGGGCCGCGGTGAGCCCGACCGGCCCGGCGCCGGCGACCAGGATGCGGTTCACGTTTGCAATCTCCCGGGGACGTAGCGGGCGTCGAGGTCGAGGGCCTCGTCCTGACCGACGAGGGCGGTGAACGCGGCCCACGGCATCCTGTCGACGGGTTCGGCGGTGCCGCCGTCGGCGATGGCGCGGTAGGCGAGCGACGCCGCCCGCATGGCGGCGAGCAGCGCCGCCACCGGGTGCAGGACCAGGCGGACACCGACCTCGGCGAGATCGGCGTCGGAGAGCACCGGCCGGTTGCCGCCGGCCTCACTGCGGTTGATCACCAGGGGTACGCCCGGAAGCGCCCGGTGCACCAGCTTCAACTCGTCGAGGCTGTCGACGCCCTCCGGGAACACGGCATCCGCCCCGGCCTCGGCATAGGCCCGGCAGCGCACGATCGTCTCGTCGAGGCCGCGAACCGAGTACGCGTCGGTCCGGGCGATCACCACGATGTGCGGCGCCTGATCGGCCAGGGCGGTGATCTTCGCGGCCGCCTCGCCGATGTCGATGATCTCCTTGCCGGCCAGGTGACCGCACCGTTTCGGGCTGGCCTGGTCCTCCAGGTGCAGACCGGAGATGCCGGCGCGGGAGTACGCGAGGGCCGTCCACACCGCGTGCAGCGGATTGCCGTAGCCGGTGTCCGCGTCGGCGATCAGCGGGATGTCGCCGAGCGCCGGGACCAGTGTGGACGCCCGGTCGGCGATCTGCGTGCCGTGCACGAACCCGAGGTCCGGGCGGCCCAGCATGATCGCCGAGACGGCCGCCCCGGACAGGTGCACGGCCCGGTGCCCGGCCGCCACCGCGAGCGCCGCGGTGACCGGGTCGTAGACGCCGGGCACGTGGGTGACCCGGTCGGAGGCGAGGATCGCTCGCAAAGCGGAAGCAGTCATGACCGGCTGTGTAGCGCGAAACCGTTCTCGACGCCAACCACGCGCGGGTTGGTGAAGAAGAGAAGCGTCTCGGCGGTGCCCTCCTCCGAGTAGCCGGAGATGCCCCAGGCCGGGCGCGGGGTGAACAGGTGCAGGCTCATCACCGACGACCCGTTGACCTTGACCTCACCGGCCCGGACCCGTTTCGCGACGGCCAGGGCGGCCCCCTCGTCGGTGCCGAAGACGTAGCCCTCCAGGCCGTAGCGGGTGCCGTTGGCCAGCGCCACCGCCTCGTCGACGGTCTCGTAGCCGTGTACCGCCGCGACCGGTCCGAAGATCTCGTCGGTGGTACGGGCGGGGTCGGCGCCGAGGACGAGCGAGGGGGCGAGGGTGTTGCCGGGACCACTGATCGCGGCTTCTCTCACGACGCCACCGAGCCCGTCGCGAGCCTTCACCACAGTCGCCCGATGTCCGGAATGGATCAGCGGGCCGTAATCGGTGGCCTCGTCGGCGGGGTCGCCGGTCGCCAAGGTCGCGACCCTGGCGAGGACAGCGTCGGCAATCGCCTGCTCCCGGCTGGCCGGGACGATCAGGCGGCCCAGCGCCCGGCACCACTGGCCGTTCAGCGTGGTCAGCAGGTCGGCGGCGGCCCGGGCGGCGACCGCCTCGTCGGCGTCCGGCAGCACGATCAGGGCGTTGTTGCCGCCGAGTTCCAGCTGCACCGGTTTGATGTCGTAGGCGCATGCGGCCGCCACCGCCCGACCGCCGCCGAGACCGCCGGTGAACGACACCGCCCGGATCCGCGGGTCGGAGACGATCCGGGAGCCGACGTCCGCGCCACCGTGCAGCAGCTGGAAGAGCGCGGGCGGGGCGCCGGCCGACCGCAGCACGGCGTCGATCACCTCGGCCAGGCGTTCGGTGCCGAACGGGGCGTACTCGCTGGGTTTGAGGATCGTCGGGCAGCCGGCGGCCAGCGCGTTGGCGACCTTGTGGGCGGCCATCGGGGCGGGCGCGTTCCACGGGACCAGGCAGGCGGCCGGGCCCCACGGGAGGCGTTCGACCAGGACCTCGCGACCGTCCTCACGGACCGCCGTGGAGGTCAGGATGCCGAGCCGGAGCTGGCTGGCGGCCAGGGCGAACGCACCGGCCAGGATCATGCCGAGCGGGGTGGTCTGCCGGATCGGGACACCGGTCGCCCGGGACTCCAGCGCGGTGATCTCCGGGGCGGCCCCGGCGACTGCGGCGGCGATCCGGTCCAGGACGTCCGCGCGCTCGTCGGTCGAGGCGGGCCAGGCGCCCAGCTCGTCGGCGGCGGCCGACGCGGCGTCGATCCGTTCGACGGACGAGCCCAGGGCGGGGCCGGTCACCGCGCCGGTGGCCGGGTTCTCCAGATCCACACCGACCGGTGTGGAGCAGGCTTCCCACACACCGTTGACGAGGTCGTTCATGACGCGACGTTGGCGAACAGCTCGTTCGCCTTGTTGCTGGTGATCACCGACGCCGCCTCCAGCCGGCCGCGTTCCGGCGGGAACGTCATGACCAGGCCCATCGACAGGTCACGCAGCGCCCGGCCGACCGTGCCGTTCATCGTCGCGCTCGACGTGCCGGACGCCTTCAGCGCGCCGATCGCCACGTCGAAGGCGGCCTGGCAGATGCTGCCCTTGGCGATCCGCCACTGCGCGTACACCTCGGATTTGGTGGCGATCGGCGGCTCGCAGGTCTCCAGCAGCAGTTGGCGGCGCAGCCACAGATACGCCCGCTCCAGGTTCTCCGTCATGTCGCCGATGATCACCTGATGCATGGGTGATTCGGCGATGGGGCGTCCCGTGTCGGCGAACGTCTTGCGGGTGAGCCGACCCAGCGTGTCGTCGTAGACGCCCTGCGCGGCGCCCACGTAGACCGCGGTGATGGCCAGCTGGTTGCCGACGAAGCTGCCCCGGCTGCACTGCAGCATCTTCACGAACGCGCCGGGGACCGTGAGCGAGTCCTCCTGCGGGATGAACACCCGGTCCAGCCGGATGCCGTGGTTGGCGCTGCCGCGCATGCCGAGCCCGTCCCAGAACGGCCGCTCGGTGACCCCGTCGGCGTCGCGCGGGACCAGGAACATGACCAGCCCGTCGGCCGTGTCGTGCCCGTCGAGGCGGGCCGTGACCAGGTAGTAGTCGGCGATCCCGGTGGCGCAGCCGAACGACTTCTCGCCGGTGATCTCCCAGCCCTGGACGCCATCGCGCTCCGCGCCGGAGGCCGTGGTGGCGATCGCGATGTTCGCGCTGCTCGACTTCACCGACTCGCTGGCGAAGTTGGCCAGCCACGTGCCGCCGGACATCAGCCGCAGCACCTTCTCGGCGAACGCCTTGACCACCGGCACCTCGTCGTCGGCGAACAGCCCCGACTCGATCGCCTCGAGCGGCAGCAGGCCACGCGACGCCGACGTGTTGTGGAAGAAGAAGGCCAGCGCGGTCGACGGGCAGGCGCTGCCCATCGCGTAGGTGGCGGCGGCCAGGTCCCGCAGGGTGCCGCCGAGACCGCCGTACTCCTCGGGGACGATCAGGCCCATCAGCCCGGCGTCGCGGAGCAGGTCGATGTGCTCACGCGGGAACGCGCCGTCCCGGTCGGCCTGGTCGGCCTTCGCGCGCAGCGCGGGCAACACCTGTTCGACGAGGGCGGCGCGGGCCTTCTCCTCGACGGTCATGTCGTCGACGAGTCGCTCGCCGATGAGTCGGTCGGCCATGGCGTCACTCCCTGATCTGGACGAGGTCGGGCGGGCCGGCGACCTCGAGTTGGCGGGACAGGTGGAGCAGGTCGTCGAGCGGCAGTCCGGACGAGCCGGAGTCGGCGGCGACGACGTCGAAACGGGAGACCCCGCTCTTCATCGCGACGAGCGCGTTGACCAGGGCGAGACGGTTGTCGCCGGAGAGCCGCACCCGCAGCACGGCCGGGCGGGCCCGGGCGGTGGCGTCCTGCAGCACCCGGCGGACCTGCAGCGGCGAGGCCGGGGTCTCGGCCGACTCGGCACAGCCGATCTCGTCGCAGCCGAGGGCGGCGAGCGCGTCGACGCAGGCCAGCACCTCGTCCTCGCGGTCCGGGTGGAAGGCGTCCGACACGTAGCCGACGACCGTGACACCCGACTGCTTCGCCGCTCGGACCACCTCGGCCGACGGCGGGCTGTCGGCGGAGAACTCGAAGCAGTCGCCCGTGCCGTGCAGCCGGGTGGTGACCTCCGGCGGCAGCGGGTCGGCGAGCTGTCGCCAGTTGCGCGAGTGGAACAGCAGTGGCGCGGTGACCCGCGGTAGCGCCGCCCCGGTCACCGCGCCGACGAAGATGGTGTGGTCGCCGCCCGGGTAGGCGTGCGCGACGGTGCAGTCCAGCCAGGCCACCGCCTCGCTGAGGACCGGACAGCCGTTCGGTGTGATGGTCCAGTCGAGGCCGGCGAACCGGTCGGTGACACTGCGGTCCTGCCCGGCGAAACGCCGCCCGATGTGCGCCTGGTCCCGGCCGAGGAAGCTGATCGCGAACCGGCCCGCCGCACCGAGCAGCGCCCGGCTGGGCAGGTGGTTGCCGAGGCAGACCGAGACCATCGGCGGATCGAGGCTCACGGAGGAGAATGAACTGGCGGTCATGCCGTGCATCCCGTGCGGGCCGACCGTGGTCACCAGGCAGACGCCGCTCGGCCACTGTCCGAGCACGGATCGGAAGGTCGTGCTGTCGACCGGCACTCGTACTCTCCGTTCCGATGGGGCTGTTTCGCTCTAGGAAACGTCGTTACGCTGAACGTAACGACGGCCAGGTGTGCTGTCAACCGCGGAGCGGTACGTCGTTCCGCTGTGCGAAATGGCAGGCTAGAGTTCGGCAAGGTTTGTTCCGTACCTGTTCCATGGGGGTTTCGCTGTGCCAACGCCTTCGTCTCCCGGGTCTGTCGAAGAAGAGAGCCAGTCGCGCTCCATCGCCGCCGTCGAGCGGGCCATGGACGTGCTGCTCTACTTCGGCCGCGCCGACCAGCCCGACCTCGGGGTGACCGAGATCGCCACCGCCCTCGGCCTGACGAAGGCCGCCGTGCACCGCATCCTCACCGCGCTGCGCAGCCGTGAGCTGATCACCGTCGACCCGGCCACCCGCCGCTACGCCCTGGGGCACGCCGCCGTCGCGTTGGGCCGCGCCTACCTGGCCCGCACCGACGTGCGCGCGATGGCCGCGCCCGAGCTCAAGCATCTCTCCGAGCGCACCCACGAGACGGCCACGCTGTCGCTGCGGCGCGGTGACACCCGGCTCTACGTCGACCAGGTGGTGCCGGACCAGGAGCTGCGCCTCGAAGTGAGCCTCGGCATCCCGTTCCCGCTCAACGCCGGCGCCTCGTCCAAGGCGTTCCTGGCGTTCCTGCCGGACTTCGAGGTCGACGCCTACGTCACCCGGCACCCCCTGGAAGCGGTCACCGACAAGACCATCGTCGACCCGGCCAAGCTGCGCAAAGACCTGGCCGCGATCCGCAAGCGGGGGTACGCGACGTCGCTCGGCGAGCGTCAGGCCGGAGCCGCCTCGATCGCCGCCCCGATCTTCGACCACGACGCCCGGGTGGTCGCCGTGATCAGCCTGGCCGGCCCGGCGCTGCGGTTCCGGCCGGACACCGAGCAGGCGGTCGCCGACCTGCTCGGAGCGGCCGGCCGGATCAGCGCGCAACTCGGCTACCGCCCGAGCTAGAGGTCCGCGAGGGGCTTGGCGACTCCGAGCAGTCCGGCCAGGAGCACCGAGCCCCAGATCACCCAGACGTAGGGGAGGCAGCCGTTGACGCTGCGCGTGACGGTCGCGTTGTCCTCGTCGGTCGCCGTCCCGGTCATCACCCTGCCGAAGAAGGCCGCGCCGAACGGCTTGAGCTGCCGCCGGATGCCCAGCCCGGCCGCGATGGCCAGGGCGTAGAGGATGACCTTGCCGCCCAGCCACTTCGGGTTCGTGGTGACGCCGAACGGCTCGGCGGCGACCAGGGTGAAGACGCCGACGCCGACCATGCCGGCCACCACCGCGATCCGGATGGCCCAGTCGACCCGCTTCACCGTCGGGTGCCTGCCCGGCTCGTGGTGGTCGGTCCACATCAGCCACACCCAGACGAACGCGAAGATCCAGATCGGCACGAGCAGCCACCAGGGCAGCAGCGGGACGCCCCAGAGTTCGGCGCCGTGCGCGTCGAGCGACATCAGCGTCAGGCCGCTGGGCAGGAAGAGGATCAGGCAGATCTTCGGCCCGAGATCGAGCCCCAGCATGATCTTCAGAGCGGTGTGCCGGGCGGCCGGGGTCAGTGCGGAGTCGATCACGTACCGGCTGGAGTAGAAGACCCCCAGGTCGCCGCCGAGCCAGAAGACCATGAGCACGATGTGCAGGTAGAGGAAGATCTCGAGCATGCGGCCAATGGAAACACCTTTTCACTGTGCGAAACAAGTGCTAGCTTCGCCGCATGCTCGGCCGCTATTACGAAGACTTCACCGTCGGTGACACGTACCGCCATCCGCTCGGCCGCACCATCTCCGAAACGGACAACACGTGGTTCACGCTGCTGACGCTGAACACCAACCAGAGCCACTTCAACGCCGACTACGCGGCCCGCACGCCGTATAAGAGGCTGCTGGTCAACTCCACCCTCACGGTGGCCGTCGTGACCGGGCTGTCGGTGCCCGACGTCAGCCAGCACGCCTTCGCCAACCTCGGCTGGGAGCAGATCACCATGCCCGCCCCGGTCTTCGTCGGCGACACCATCTACGCCAGGTCGACGGTGCTG
Organism: Actinoplanes sichuanensis; assembly: GCF_033097365.1. NCBI lineage: Bacteria > Bacillati > Actinomycetota > Actinomycetes > Micromonosporales > Micromonosporaceae > Actinoplanes > Actinoplanes sichuanensis. Next base: position 6,687,647 of record NZ_AP028461.1, on the reverse strand, counting down.
GAGCTGCGCGAGTCGAAGTCGCGGCCCTACGCCGGGATCGTCAAGGTCTTCACCACCGGCTTCAACCAGGACGACGTCGACGTCATCACCTGGACCCGGACGATGCTCACCTACAAGCGCGGCCACGGGCCCGGGGCCGAGTAGTGCGTCTCGACGTGCAGCCGTGGGGCGAGACGATGGCCGAGCTGGTCACCGCCGCCCGGGCCGCCGAATCGGCCGGCGCCGGCGTCGTCTGGGCGCCCGAGCTGCACCGCAACGCCTTCACCACGGCCGCCGCCCTGGCCGCCGGGACCGACCGAGATCAAGATCGACATCGGATCGGCATCGGTACGGGCATCGCGCTCGCCTTCGCCCGCAGCCCGATGCTGACCGCCCTGGCCGCCGCCGACCTCGACGAACTCTCCGGCGGCCGGTTCCGGCTCGGCCTCGGCACCGGTGTGGCCCGGCTCAACCAGGACTGGCACGGCGCCGAGTTCGAACGCCCGGTGCCCCGACTGCGCGACACGGTGGCCGTCATCCGGGCCGTCCTCGCCGGCGGCGACCCGATCATCCACCAGGGGGTCCGGTCGATCCGGGTCCGCGGATGGCGTCGGCCGTACCCGCCGGTGCGCGAACGTATCCCGATCTACCTGGCCGGGGTCGGCCCGGCGATGGTCGCGCTGGCCGGTGAGGTCGCCGACGGCTGGATCGCCCACGAACTGTGCCCGCCGTCCGAGCTGCGCGACCGCATCCGGCCCGCCCTGCTCGCCGGCCGGGCCCGAGCCGGATCGCCGGCCTTCGACGTCGTCGCCGCGGCCTGCTGCTCGGTCGACCCCGATCCGACCGTGGCCCGCCGCCGCGCCGCCAACGTCGTCGGCTTCTACGCGTCGGTCCGGTCCTACGCCGGTATGTTCGAGGCCGCCGGCTTCGGCGCGGTCTGCGCGTCCGCCGCCGAGGCCCTGCGGACCGGTCGCCCCGCCGACTCGCTCGGCGATCTGATCCCGGACGCGATGGTCGACGCGTACACCATCGCCGGCACCCCGGACCAGTGCCGTACCCGGATCGGGGCGTACGACGGCCTGGCCGACGCGATCAAACTCTCCCCGCCCTCCTACGGCCTGCCGGCCGGCGAGGTGCGGTTTGCCCAGGACCGCCTGCTCGACCTCGTGGGGAGCGTGTGATGAGGCCACTTGAGGACATCCGGATCGTCGCCGTCGAACAGTACGGCGCAGGCCCGTTCGGCTCGGTGCACCTGGCCGACCTCGGCGCCGACGTGATCAAGATCGAGGAACCGGGCACCGGCGGCGACATCGGCCGGTACGTGCCGCCGTACCACGACGGCGAGGACTCACTGTTCTTCGAGACGTTCAACCGGGGCAAGCGCTCCCTGTCGCTGGACCTGGCCACCACGTCCGGCCGGGAGGTCTTCGAAGACCTGGTCCGGCACTCCGACGCGGTCTACTCCAACCTCCGCGGCGACGTGCCGGTCAAGATCGGCATCACGTACGACCAGCTGAAACACATCAACCCGAGCATCGTCTGCTGCTCGCTGACCGGGTTCGGGATGACCGGGCCACGGGCCGCCCAACCCGGCTACGACTACATCCTGCAGGGCCTGGCCGGCTGGATGGACCTGACCGGTGAACCGGGTGGCCCACCCGCCAAGTCCGGCCTGTCCATCGTCGACTACTCGGGCGGTTTCGTCGCCGCCATCGCCCTGCTCGCCGGGGTGCACGCGGCCCGCCGGGACGGCCACGGCATGGACTGCGACCTCAGCCTCTTCGACACCGCGGTCGGGATGCTCACGTACCCCGCGAGCTGGCACCTGAACGCCGGCTTCGAACCGGTCCGCACCCGCCACTCGGCCCATCCGTCGCTGGTGCCGTTCCAACTGTTCCCGTCGGCGGACGGCTGGGTGGTGGTCGGCTGCGCCAAGGAGAAGTTCTGGCAGCGCCTGGTCGCGGTCCTGGACGTGCCGGACCTGAACGATCCGCGGTTCGCCACGTTCGCCGGCCGCCGTACCCACGCCGATGTGCTGTTGCCGCTGCTGGAGGAGACGTTCGCGACCCGGACCACCGAACAGTGGCTGGCCGTGCTGGAACCGGCCGGCATCCCGTGCGGTCCGGTAAACGACGTGGCGGCCGCCCTGCGGGACCCGCACACGCTGGCCCGGGGCCTGATCGTCGAGACCGAACACCCACACTGGGGAACGGTCCGTCAGGTGGCCTCCCCGGTCCGGGTGGGCACCGAGCCTCCGTCCTACCGTCGCGCCCCGCGCCGAGGCGAAGACCTCACCTACGTGGCCGACCTGCTCGGCTACGACGAGCCCCACCTGAACCGTCTCCGCACCTCAGGTGCCTTCGGCAAGGCCCTCGAGTGAACCCGGCCGCCGTGGCGCTGGCCGGGTGGGCCGCCGGACTGGAGACCGGCACGCTGCCGGAGGCGGTCGTCGAGGCGGTACGGGAGCACCTGATCGATGCCGTCGGCTGTGGTGTCGCCGGTATCCGGCGCGGTGCCGCCGACCCCGCTCTCATCGTCGCCCGTGGGCTCGGCGGGCCGCCCGAGGCACGACTGTTCAGTGGTGAGCGTGTCGGTGCGGTGGCCGCGGCCTTCGGTAACGCCGTGGCCGTGCACGCCCTGGACTTCGACGACACGCACGCCGGTGGGCTGGTACACGCGAGCGCGGTGACCGTACCGGTGGCGCTCGCCGTGGGAGAGCAGACCGGGGCCGGCGGCAGCGACATGATCACCGCGACGGCCGCGGGTCTGGAGATCGTCTGCCGGCTCGGTGCCGCGGCGCCGCACGGCTTTCACGCGCGCGGCCTGCACGCCACCTCGATGTGCGGGGTGATCGGCGCGGCCGTGACCGCGGGCCGTCTACTCGGGCTCGACGCGACCCGGCTCACCCACGCGATCGGGATCGCCGCCAGCGGGGCGAGCGGCCTGCTCGAGTTCCTGCACAGCCCGGCCGGCACGAAACAGCTGCATCCGGGCATCGCGGCGGCCAACGGCATCCTCGCCGCCCGGCTCGCCGCCGCCGGAGCGACCGGCCCGGCCGGCGCCCTCGACGGCGAATACGGCCTGTTCCCGGCGATGACCGGCCGCGCCCCCGACCGAGACGTCCTGCTCAGCGAACTCGGCGGGCGGTGGGAGGCCACGCGGATCGGGATCAAGCCGTATCCGGCCTGCCGGCTCACCCACGCCTCGATCGACGCGGCCGGGGAGTTCACCGGCTCGACACCGTCGGCGCTGACCGTGACCCTGCACCCGGACGCCGTACCGATCGTCGCCGGCCCGGAGAAACGGCGGCCGCGCAGCCCGTACGAGGCGAAGTTCAGCGTCTACTGGTGTGTCGCCGCGATGATCGTCGACGGCTGGGTGGACCTGGACACGTTCGAGGATCTGGACCGCCCCGACGTGCTGGGGCTCGCCGCCCGGATCACCGTCGTGACCGGTGCCGCCGACGTGGCCGCCGCCGACGCGCCGGGCGTCGTCGCCGGTGACGGCCGGGTGGTCCGGGTCGAACGGCCGGCCGGCGGCGGAGTGCGCACCAAGGCCGCCGCCAATCTCGGCCCCGGCGCCCCGGCGGTGTTCGTCGCCGACGGCCCGGCGGCTCTGCTCGATGCGATCGAAGGGTGTCTGAAGTGACCGTGTACCTGCCGGCGGTGCCCGGCTACCACCATCTCCATGGGCCGGTGGGTGACATCGTGCACGTGACCGAGTACGTCACCGCGGCCGCCCTGGCCGACCCGGCGCTGCTGGACGCGGCCCGGTTCGCCGCGCTCGGCGGGCACCGGGTGCCGGTTTCGCGGGTGCCGGTGGAGGCGATCGTCGGTTCGGACGCCCCGTACGCGGTCGCCGTGATCACTCACCCCGGCGGCGGTGACCCGCTCGCCGACGGTGACGACGTGATCCGGGTGGCCGACGGCGTGGTCTTCCTGCCGAGCGTGCACACCACCGACGGCGACTTCCGCGACCAGTACCGCTGGTGCCTGGACCGGATCGCGGCCCTGCTGGCGACGGCCGGGCTGGACACCGGCGCTCTGGTCCGGACGGTCGACTACACGGCCACCGCCACCCGCGCCGAGTATCCGCGGTGCGGGCGGCCGCGTAGGGAAATCCTCGGACCGGGCCCGGTGCACCCGGGAGCGGCCGGCATCCTGGTCGACGTCCCGGTGGCGCCGGGCGCGCAGGTGTCTCTGGACGCGCTGGCCGCCACCGGCCCGCTGACCGTGCTCAATCCCGGCTGGGCCCGCTACGACACCCTGACCTACAAACCGGCCGTGCGTGCGGGCCGGAACATCTTCCCGGCCGGCTTCGGCGCGCTCGACCCGGTGAGCCGGCGGGCCATCCACGAGGGTGACCTGGTCGGCCAGGCGTCGTTCGTCTACCAGAGCATCGAGGCGGTGCTGGCCGAGGCCGGCGCGACCGGCGAGAACGTCGTCCACCTGGTCGAATACCTCACCCCGGCGGCGGTCGCGGGCTATCCGCGGACCGCCGATCTGCGCCTGAAGCACTTCCCGAACGCGGTGGTCACGTCGGTGGTCTGCTCGGCCCTGCTGCGCCCGGAGTTCCTGCTGGAGACGGTCCCGACGGCGGTGCTCGGATGACGCTGCTGACCGAAGCGCTCCGGGCGCGGATCGGCGAGGAGCGGGTGTACGTCGCCCCGGAGCCGCTGGGCCGGGCCGCGATCCGCTACTTCGCGCTGGCCACCGGCGACACCGACCCGGCGCATCTACACGGTGAGGTGGCCCCGCCGACGCTGATCTGCGAGACCAACCAGTACGCGAACCTGCCCCGCGACGCCGACGGTCACGCCGGGCACGGCTGGCACCTGGAGGTTCCGGGAACACGGCTGGTGCGGGGCGGGAACGCGTACCGCTTCGAACGGCCGGTCGGCCCGGACGACGTGATCACCGCCCGGTGGCGGCTCGCCGACATGACCGAGCGGGTCACCGGCGCGGGCCGGCGAATGCTGGTGGTGACCTCGGTGGCCACCTACACCGACCAGAACGACCGGATCCTGGCCGTCAACGAGGAGACGCTGATCTATGTCGAGCGATGAGCTGGTGTTCGAGCGCACCATCGAGCTGCCGGACATGATCGCCTATGCGGGCGCGACCTGGGACTGGCACCGGCTCCACTACGACATGTCCTATCTGCGGGAGATCGATCTGGACCGGCCGGTCGTCGACGGCCAGGTCTTCGGGGCGTACCTGGCGATCGCCATCCGCGAATGGTTCGGCCCGGACGCGGTCATCACCGCATTGAGTCTCCGGTTCAAGAACCTGGTGTTCGCCGGTGAGACCATCCGCTGCCTGGGGCGGACGGCGGTCGAGGAACCCGGCCGGGTCGAACTGGACCTGCGCGTCGAGACCACCACCGGCCGGATCGCGGTGGCCCCGGCGAGCGCCACGGTCCAGCTGCCATGACCGGCGTCGCCATCGTCGGCGCCGCCGAATGCGACCTCGGCCAGACCGGAAAGTCCGTCCTGGAGCTGCAGACCCAGGCGGTGACCAGGGCCCTCGCCGACGCCGGTCTCACCCTCGGTGACGTCGACGGCATCGCCACCAACGGCATCTCCCGCTTCTCGGCGACCCAACTCGCCGACTGGCTGGGCCTGCAACCGTCCTGGTGCGACTCGACATTCGCCGGCGGCGCGGTCTTCGAGATGTACGTGGCCCGCGCCGCCCAGGCCATCGCCGCAGGTCAGTGCTCCACCGTGGTGATCTCCTACGCCTCGGACCAGCGTTCGGCGCGCCGCCGCCGACTGACCGCGATCTACGACGAGGGCACCCCGGAAGCCGACTGGGAGGCCCCCTACGAACCGCTCTACCCCATCTCCTACTACGCGATGGTCGCTCAGCGTTACCTCCACGTGCACGGTCTGACCCGCGCGGACCTCGCGTCGGTCGCGGTGGCCGCCCGGGCGAAGGCTCAGATCAACCCCAAGGCATGGACGTACGGCCAGGGGCCCCTGACCTCAGATGAGGTTCTGAACGCGCCGACGATCTCCTCCCCGCTCGGCCGGCTGGACTGCTGCCTGGTCACCGACGGCGGCGCAGCGATCGTGATGACCTCCCTGGCCCGCGCGCGGGACCTGCCGAAACGCCCGGTGACAGTGCTCGGCTACGGCGAGGCGCTGACCCACACCGGCATGGCCACCGCCCCCGACCTGCTGCGTACCGGCGCGATCGACTCCGGCCGGCGCGCGTTCGCACGGGCCGGTCTGACCCCGGCCGACGTCGACGTGGTGCAGCTCTACGACTCGTTCACCATCTCGGTCCCGCTCGGTCTGGAGGCGCTCGGGTTCGCCGCCCCGGGTGAGGGCCTGTCGGCGACCGTCCCGCACAACACCACCGGGGGTGGCCTGGCCTACTGCCATCCCGGCCAGCTCGGGGTCCTGCTGCTGGTCGAAGCGGTCCGCCAGGTGCGCGGCGAATGCGGCGACCGGCAGGTCCCGGGAGTGGAGACGGCGCTGGCCCACGGCACCGGCGGCATCTTCTCCAGCCACGCCACGGTGCTCCTGGGGGTGGACCGATGATGCTGCAGCACTGCGTGACCTGCCGTACCGCCCAGTTCTATCCACGCCCGATCTGCGCCACCTGCGGCAGCGGCGACCTGGTCGAGATCGAGCCGGTCGGCACCGGAACCGTCGACAGTTTCACGATCGTGCACCGTGCCGAGAAGCCATACGTGCTCGCCCGGGTCCGTCTCACCGAGGGCCCGATCGTGCTCACCCACCTGATCGACATCCCCGCCCCGTACTGCGATCAACCGGTCCGGCTCGTCCCGGGCTCCGACCCACAGGTGTTCACGGAGTGACGATGGACTTTGAACTCAACGACGAGCAGCGGATGTTCCGCGACGTGCTCCGCGACTTCGTGGACCGGGAGATCCGCCCGGTCGCACAGGAGTGGGAGGCGTCCGGCCGCTACCCGGCCGAGATCGTCGAGACGATGCGGGAGCTGGGACTCTTCGGCCTCACCGTGCCCGAGGAATACGGCGGGCTCGGTGCCGACATGGTCAGTTTCGCCCTGACGTTCGAGGAGATCGCCAAAGGCTGGATGGGGATCGCCGGCATCCTCGGCTCCCATTCCCTGTCGTGCTGGCTGATCGCGAAGCACGGCACCGAGGAACAGAAGGCGCGATACCTGCCGGATCTGGCGAGCGGCGTACGGCGTACCGGAATAGCCTTGACCGAACCGGATGCCGGCACGGACCTGCAGGGGATCGCCACCGTGGCCCACCGCGACGGTGATTGTTATGTCCTGAACGGTCGAAAGACCTGGATCACCAACGCCCGCCACGCCGACCCGCTGCCGGTCCTCTGCAAGACCGACCCGTCGGCTAGCCCCGCACACCGGGGCATGTCGGTGATCCTGGTCGAGGCCGGCACACCGGGCTTCACCGTCGAACGTGACCTGCCGAAACTCGGCTACAAGGGCACCGAGTCATGCGAGGTGCTGCTGGAGGACGTCCGGGTCCCGGCGGCGCAACTGCTCGGTGGGGTCGAGGGCCGCGGCATGCAGCAGGTGCTGTCCGGGCTGGAGACCGGACGGATCAACGTGGCCGCCCGCGCGCTCGGCATCGCACAGGCCGCCTACGACGAGGCGCTCAAGTACGCCGGTCAGCGGCAGGCGTTCGGCCGACCGATCGGTGACTTCCAGGCGGTCCAGCTGAAGATCGCCGAGATGGCCGCGCAGGTGCAGGCGGCCCGGCTGCTCGTCTACTGGGCGGCGTCCCGTTCCGACGGCGGCCACCGGGTCGACATGGAGGCCGGCATGGCCAAGGCGTTCGCGTCCGAGGCGGCGGTGTTCTGCGCGTTGAACTCGATGCAGGTGCACGGCGGCTACGGCTACTCGAAGGAGTTCGTGGTGGAACGCCTCTACCGGGACGCGCCGCTGATGATGATCGGCGAGGGCACCAACGACATCCAACGGGTCGTCATCGCCCGCGCGCTGCTGGCGGGTAACGCGGCGATCGGATGAGATCTTTCCTGTACGTGCCCGGCAACCAGCCGAAGATGCTGGCCCCGGCCTTGAAACGGGGCGCCGACGCGCTGATCGTCGACCTGGAGGACGCGGTCCCGCCGGACGAGAAGGAGGCGGCCCGCTACACGGTCGCCGAATGGTTGCGCTGGCTGCCCGCCGACGCCCCGGTGTGGGTGCGGATCAACACCGGCCCGGCCGGTCTGGTCGACGCGCGGACGGTGATCGCGCCCGCGCTGCGCGGCCTGGTGGTGGCCAAGGCCTCGGCCGAGCAGGTGACCACCCTCGCCGCACTACTGGACGAGCATGATCCGGCGGGCGCGATCGGCCTCGTACCCCTGCTGGAGACTCCCCGGGCCATCCTCGACGCCGCCGCCATCGCAGCCGCGCCGCGTGTCACCCGCCTCCAGATCGGCGAAGCCGATCTCGCCGCCGAGCTGGGCGTGACCCCGGGAGATCAAGAGCTTCTGCTGGTACGGTCCACCGTCGTCCTCGCCTCGGCGGCAGCCGGAATCGCCCCGCCCGCGGCCGCGGTCACCACCGATTTCCGCGACCTGGACGCCCTCCGCCGATCGACCCTCGCACTGAAACGCCTGGGCTTCCGCGGCCGAGCCTGCATCCACCCGGCACAGATCCCGATCGTCCACGAGGTCTTCACCCCCACCGACGCCGAGCTGGCTCAAGCCCGTGACCTGGTGGCACGCTTCGAACAGGCCGGGGGCGGGGTGTGCCTGGACGCGCGCGGCCGGATGGTCGACCTGGCGGTGGTCCGCGAGGCACGTAACGTCCTGGCGATGGCCGGTGGCAGACTGCCGGAGTGACGTTCCGTGGCTGGCCGAGTGAGGCCCTCGAATTCTACGAGGGTCTCGTCGCCGACAACTCGAAGACGTACTGGACCGCGCACCTGCCGGTCTACGAGGAGCAGGTGAAGGCGCCCGCGCTGGCCCTGCTCGCCGATCTGGAGCCGGAGTTCGGGCCCGGCAAGATCTTCCGCCCCTACCGGGACGTGCGGTTCAGCCACGACAAGACGCCCTACAAGGACCACCTGGGCATCTGGCTGGAGTTCGGTGGTTACCTTCAGCTCGGCGCGGACGGCCTGGCCGCCGGCTGCGGCATGTACCAGATGGCCCCCGACCAATTGGAACGCTACCGCCGCACGATCGTCGACGAACACCTCGGCCCGACCCTGGAGAAACTGATCGCCGACATCGAGAAATCCGGTGTGACGGTCCACGGCCACGGCACCCTGAAAACGGCCCCGCGCGGTTTCCCGAAGGACCATCCCCGCATCGATCTGCTCCGCCACAAAGGCCTGACCACCTGGCAGGAATGGCAGCCGGCCCCGTGGATGGGCACCGCGAAGGCCCGTGACCGGATCGTCGAATTCCTCCGCACCAGCCGCCCGCTCCGGGCCTGGCTCGACCACCACGTCGGTCCCAGTTCCGGTTGAGGCGGGCCTGGCTCGATCACCGCGTCGGTCCCAGTTCCGGTTGAGGCGGGCCTGGCTCGATCACCGCGTCGGTCCCAGTTCCGGTTGAGGCGGGCCTGGCTCGATCACCATGTCGGCCCCAGCTCTAGCTCAGCCGGGCCAGGACCAGGTCGTGCAGGGCGGTGAGCTGGGCCGTCTCGTTGTCGTTGTGGGCGGTCACGGTGATCGCGGCACGGCGGGAAGCGTCGATCAGCGCGATCTGGCCGTAGGCGCCGTGCATCCGAAGATGGCCGCCCGGCTCCAGCCAGATACCGAGGCCATATCCGTCGGTGTGCGCGTCGCCCTCTTTCATGTCGACCCGGTCGGTGGCCATCCGACTGACGAAATCGGCGGGGATGAGCTGCTTCCCCTCCCACTCCCCGGACTGCAGGATCAGCCGCGTGAAACGGGCCAGCTCAGCGGTCCGCAGAAACAGGTCGCTCTCCGCGAACGGGAAACCCAGCGGGCAGGTGTGCCAGGCGGGATTGTGCAGATCGAGCGGTCGGAAAAGGCGAGGCAGCAGATAATCACGGACATTCGCGCCGGTCACCCGGGCGATCACCCGGCCCAGAGCATAAAAACCACTTCCGGTATACGCGAAACGCGTGCCCGGTTCGGCGACGAGCGGTTCCGCGACGAATTCGTGCAGCAGGTCGGCCGCGTCGACGCGCCGGTCCGCGAACCACAGGTGGCCGCTGCCGCTCGTCATCGTCAGCAGATGACGCAACGTCACCTTCTCGAATCCGTCGGCGGCCCTCAGCTCCGGAAAATGGTCCACCAGCCGGTCCTCGATGGTGAGGCGGCCCTCGGACTCGGCGATCCCGATCGCGACGGCGGTGAACGTCTTGGACACCGAGTAGAGGTTGACCCGGTCGTCGGAACGGAACCGGTGCTCGATCGGTGGGCGGCCCTGCCGGTGGACGTGGATCCCGTAGGTGCCGAGGCTCTGCTCACCGTCGGCGCGGACGAAGTCGGCTAATAGATCGTCGGTCACCCCCGGACCTTATCCGGCCGGGGGACGTCGTCGACGCGACGACGGTAGCCCCAGTTGAACAACGCGGGTACTGGTATCCGGGGCCGGGAGAAGGATTCCGGCAGGGCCTCCCTGACCGCCGCCGAGGTTTCTAGGCTGGATCCGCGGCAGGTGGTGACGAGGTCGGGAGGTCCAGGTGCGTGCGGTTTTCATCCACGGTGACCACGACATCGGTGTCCGGGAGATGCCCGATCCGGTCCTGCCGCGGCCGGCGGCAGGACCGGGGATCTCGGGGCTAGCTCGCGGTCCAGAGGAGGGCGCGGGCGTATGGGGCGTAGAGGCCCTTCGGATGGGCTCGGAAGAGCGGCTCGGTGCCGAAGAGGACCGCGTTGCCGCCGCCGGCCGTCACGCCCGAGACGACCGCCGCCTGCCCGGCCGCCTGGGCCGGGCCGTTGGTGCCGTCCTCGGTCGGCAGCCAGTGGCCGGCCACCAGCGGGGTCGTGCCGTAACGCTGTTCGACGGTCACTCCGGCGCCGGTGAACCAGAGAGGGGAGTAGATGAACGAGTGGGTGGGGGAGCCGGCCGACGACTCGGCCCTCGTTCGTCACCGTGACGACACCGTTGGCGTCACCGCGGCCGACCGTCGCGGTCACCGGGAGGACCTTGGCGGCGGCGTTGAAGTTCGCGCCGGTCGTGCCACGGGTCAGGACACCTCCGCCGCGGGCCAGGTATGCGTCGACCGCGGCCCGGGCCGTCGGGGTCAACGCCGTGTACGACAGACCGGAGGAGACGATGAGGGTGTCGACTGTTGACAGGTCGAAACCGGCGTTGAGGAGCGCCGTCGACACGGGCTGCACCGCGAAGCCCATCTCCCGCAGGGCGAACGACTCGTCGGCGGAGACCGCGGCCGCGATCACCGGCGGATCGATCACGACGCCTTTCTCGTGGCCACGGGCGGCGGTGAACCGTACTCCCAAGGTCTTCGAGAGAGCGAGCGCCTCGGGCCGCGCCTCGGCCGGGACCACGACGGTGGCCGCGTCCGTGCGCCGCAACTTGACACCCCGGGTGAGCAGTTCGTTGACCGCGCGTACATCGTTGCCGTCGCGCAGCGACAGGCTCAGGTCACGACCACGCGGGGCGTCGACCGACCCGGTCGGCGCCGCCCGCGTCACCCTCGTCACCCGGACCTTCGGCAGCGTGCGGAGGCTGCTGTCGACGGTGGCGCCCCAGAGCAGGCCGTGACTCCAGCCGGAGATGTCGTACATCTGCGGAACCAGATCTGAGATGTCCCGGCCGGCTTCCAGCAGGACGTTCGCGAGGCCGCGCTTCGGCTGGTGCATGTCGACGATGTAGGTGCCCTTGGCGTAGTGGCGCCCGCCGTTGCGGAAAGCCGAGCGGGCGGCCGTGACCCGTACATCGTGGGAGATCAGATGGTTGACGAGGCGTGCGGCGGCGGGAGTGCCGGCCGGGATGACGTAGGAGCGGGGAAACGTCGTCGAGTACCGGTCCTCCGGGCCGAACCCGTCGACGAAACCGTCCAGGATCGTCGGCGACGGCTCGCCGGCCCAGCCCCGGCGGAACTGTTCGATCTGGTCGGCGAGCAGCGTGCCCCGGTTCGTGTCGGCGTAGGTGAGGGCCGCCTCGATCGTCGCCGCGGCCACGTCGGTGTTGATCCGGGCCCGGCGCTGCAGTTCCTCGACCGGCAGATTGTTGTACGCGGCGTTGTTCACCTGCAGCGGGATCTCCACGGTGTGCCCGACCGCGCCCTGGTAGATGGCGTACATCGGGGTGAAGATCGGTGGCCAGTCGTCCCAGTCGCCGGGAGCGTAGTCCCGGAACGGGATGTCGGCGCGGGTCGTCTCCGGGTATCCGAGCTGCTGGATGGCCTTCTCCATGCCGAGCGCGTTCGGCAGGGCGTGCTTGATGTACAGGTCGTACTCGTAGTTCTGCCCGTGCGGCGGCGTCGCCGGCTCGATCAGGGTCGTCCCGGTGTAGCCGTGTTCGTCGAGCATCAGGAACGGCTGCGTCGCGATCACCACGTCCCGGACCGCCCGCGACTCCGGCTGCGAACTGGTCGCGTGATCCCGGTTGATGTCGAATCCGGCGCCGTTCGCCCGGGTGCCCGCGACCCGCCCGTCCGGATTGTTGGTGACCGTCACGTACACCCGGCTGCGCCTCAGGAAGTCCCTGGTCGCGGCGTCGGTCGCGGTGGCCAGGCGCTCGATGACACGCAGCGCGCCGTCGGTGCCCTCCCACTCGTTGCCGTGGATGTTGGCATTGATCCAGACCGGCGTCTTGTAGCCGGCCTTCAGGCTGCGGTCCCGCTTCGCGGCGGCCGGATCCTCCTCGATCAGCTCCCGCCAGCGGTCCTGCCTGGCCGACTCGGAGGCTGATTCGGGTGCGGTCACGGTCACCAGGTAGAGATCACGGCCGCCGGCCGACTTCCCCACGATCTCGGCGGAGACGCGGTCCGAGGCCTTCTGCAGCGCGTTCAATCGAGGAGCGATCAGGTGGTACGGAATGAGCCCCAGCTTGATCGACCGATCCTCCGGGTTCACCGGCCAGACCGGCAGTTCGTTCTGCCGCGGAAATCCCGACCGCCGCCCGACCGTCCAGGCGGCAGCCGGTTCACCGACGGCCGGCGCCCGAACCGACAGCTCACCGATCGTTACATCGTCGAGGGCGGCGATCTCGTTGCGCTCAGGCCCGTTCCCGAAGTCACGGGTCGATGCGGCACCACCCGAAGCCCGAGCGTCGCCCGGCGAAGCCAGGGCCTGGACGTCGTCCGGCACTGCCGACACCGGATCGGCGAGCAGAGCGGTGGCGAGCAACGCGGCACCGATGCCGGCCAGCGTTCGTGACAGATCCACAAAGCACCTCCGTCTGGGATGCCCCGACCCTCCCCGCCTCATCAATGAATGCGCAACCTTCGATGCCAGCGTGTCGCCATACCGTTAAGGTCATCCCCGCCTCGCGGCTTCGTGCGCTGCGCCTTCGCACGCTGCGGCTCGCAAGGGCGAGGGCGACGGGCGACGGGCGACGGGCGACGGGCGACGGGCGACGGGCGACGGGCGACGGGCGACGGGCGACGGGCGACGGGCGACGGGCGACGGGCGACGGGCGACGGGCGACGGGCGACGGGCGGCGGGCGACGGGCGGTCAGGGGGTGGTGTGGGACTGCCAGGTGGCGTACATGGTCGCGTAGCGGCCGCCGGCGGCGACCAACTCCGCGTGCGTGCCCTGTTCGATGATGTCGCCGTCGTCGACGACGATCACCCGGTCGGCTCGGCGGGCCGTGGACAGGCGGTGGGCGACCAGGATGGCGGTCCGGCCTTCGAGGAGGCGCTGGATCGCGGCCTCCACCCGCAGTTCGGAACGCAGGTCCAGGCTTGATGTCGCCTCGTCGAGGACCACCACCCGGGGCTCGGCCACGAAGACGCGGGCCAGGGCGATCAGTTGGCGTTCGCCGGAGGAGACCGACTGGCCTCGTTCGTGCAGGATCGTCTGCAGGCCGTCGGGGGAGCGGTCCACCAGGTCGCGCAGGCCGACCGCGTCGACGGCCGCCAGTACCACCTCGTCGGAGACCTCGGGGCGGGCGAAGGCGATGTTGTCGCGCAGCGTGCCGGCGAACAGGAACGGCTCCTGCGGCACCACCCCGACCTGCCGGTGCAGCGAATCCAGGGTGACGTCGCGCAGGTCGTGGCCGTCGATCAGCACCGTTCCGGAGTCCGGGTCGTAGAGGCGGGACACCAGTTTGGCCAGCGTCGACTTGCCGGCGCCGGTCGGCCCGACGCAGGCGATCGTCTCGCCGGGTGTGATCCGCAGGTTCACGCCGCGTAGCACGGGGCGGCTGGGATCGTACCCGAAAGTGATCTCCCGCAGCTCGATCCCGCCGGACGCCGGCGGCAGCGGCAACGCCCCGGTCTTCTCCCGGACCGCGGGGACCGTGCCGAGCAGGCCGCGGAGTTTGCCGAGCGCGGCGCGGGCCTGCTGGTAGTTGGTGTAGAGCTGGACCAGCTGCTGAACCGGCTGGAAGAACGCGTTCAGGTAGAGGACGAAAGCGGTCAGTTCGCCGATCGTCAGGGTGCCGTGCAGCACCATCCGGCCGCCGATGAGCAGCAGCGCCGCCAGGCCGAGCAGGCCGATCACCGACGTGCCGGGGCCGTAGACGGCGTTGATCCGGCCGGTGTGGTCGTTGGCGTCGCGGTAGGCGCCGACCACCTCCCGGTGGGCGATCACGTTGCGGTCCTGCTGGTTGTGGGCGGTGATGACGCGTACGCCGTTGAGGCTCTCGGTCAGGTGCGAGAAGAGCCCGGCGATGGTGTCCCGCTGCCGGTGGTAGCCGACGTCGGCGGCCTTGCGGAACCAGAGCGTGAGCAGCAGCAGCGGCGGCACCACCAGGAGCAGCGTGATCGCGGCGAGGGTGGCGTCGTAGTGGACGAGGACCGCGGTGACCACGACCATGGTCAGCCCGTGGATGAGGAACTGTGCGAACCCCTCCTGCAGCAGCTGCTGCAACGCCTCCACGTCGGAGGTCATCCGGGTCATGGTGACCCCGGCCTTCTCGGTCGTGTAATGGTCGAGGCTGAGCCGCTGCAACTGGGTGAACACGCGGACCCGCAGGTCACGGGTGCTGTAGGCGGCGAGTCGCCCGCTCATCCGGATGCGCACGGCGGTGGCCGCCGCGGTCAGCGCCACCGAGGCCAGGAACGCGACCGCCGCGAAGACGAGGACCGGCACGTCTCGCGCCACGATGCCGTGGTCGATGCCGACCTGCACGAGGTACGGCCCGGACTGCAGCAGCAGCGCCTCGACCCCGACCGCGACGGCCGCGGTGACCAGCAGCGCCGGTCGGCCGGACAGCAGCGACCACAGGGTGAGCCGCCCGCTGTCCGGGGTGTGGCTGAACGTCTCGGCCGGTTCCGGATGCTCCGGCTCGCTGGCCTCCAGCAGGGTGACGCCGGCCGCGAGTTCGGGCGGCACCCCGGCGAACGGCGTGTTGCCCTGCCGTCGGGTGCCGACACCACCCATCCCGGCGATCGCGCCCGACCCGGGACCGCCGCCGGGACCGCCGAAACCGCCTCCGAACATGCTCACGCGTGCACCTCCGTGGCCAGGACCCGCCCGTAGCGGGGTTCGGTGGCGAGCAACTCGGCATGGGTTCCGGTCGCGACGGCCTGACCGTTGTCGATCAGCACGACCCGGTCGGCGAGGCCGATCGTGGCCAGCCGGTGTGCGACCACGATGGTGGTGCGGTCGCGCATCAGGTCGCGCAGCGCCTCGTGGATCTCGTGTTCGACCCGCACGTCGACGGCACTGGTGGCGTCGTCGAGGATCAGCACCGGCGGGTTGACCAGCAGCGCCCGGGCGATCGCGACTCGTTGCCGCTGGCCACCGGAGAGGGTGTAGCCGCGTTCGCCGACGACGGTGTCGTACCCCTCCGGAAGCTCTTGAATGAAACCGTCGGCGCCGGCCGCGACGGCGGCGGTGACCACCTGCTCGCGGGTCGCCGAAGGATGTCCGAAAGCGATGTTGTCGTGCAGCGAGACGGAGAACAGGAACGGCTCGTCCGGCACGATCCCGACCCGGTCGCGCAGCGTCGCCGGGGGGTAGTCGCGCACGTCGGTGCCGTCGATCAGCACCCGCCCGGCGTCGGTGTCGTAGAACCGGGCCGCGAGCCGCGCCACCGTGCTCTTGCCGCTGCCCGTCGCACCGACCAGCGCAACCGTCTCGCCGGGCCGGATATGCAGGTCAAGACCATCAAGACCAAGAGTTCCATCGGGGTACGCGAACCGCACTCCCGCGAAACGCACGTCGCCCCGAGGTGGGGGGACCACCGGATCGGCCGGATCGGTCAGCTCGGCCGGCGTGTCCAGGATGTCGTAGATGCGCTGCGCCGACGCGGCCGCCCGCTGACCCATCATGATGATCATGCCGAGCATCCGGAACGGCGGCTGAAGCATCAGCACGTAGGAGTTGAACGCCACGATGGTGCCCACGGTGGCGTTGCCGTCGAGCACCATCAGCCCGCCGACCAGCAGCACCAGCGCCAGCCCGAGCCGGGGCAGGTTGTCCATCACCGGCATCCAGCGGCTGCGGATCCGGGCGTCGGTGGTGTACGCCCACCGCACCCCGTCGGCGGCCCGGGCGAGCGTGTCGATCTGCCGTTTCTCGGCCGCGAACGCCTTCACGATCCGGACGCCCTGGATGTTCTCGTCGACCACCGTCGCCACCCCGGCCAGCCGGGACTGGATCAGCCACGACACCGGGAAGATCGCCTTGCGCATCCGGACGCCGAGCACCGCGATCACCGGCATGGTCAGCATCGCGATGATCGCCAGCGGCGCGTTGATCGACACCATCAGGGCGAACGCGATCCCCGCGATGGTGCACTGGACCAGGATCGACGGGCCGAACGCCAGGTACATCTGGACGGCCCGGATGTCGCTGGTGGCCCGGGAGATCAGCTCGCCGGACTGGACCCGGTCGTAGAAGCCGTACGACATCCGCATGAAGTGGCCGAAGACCAGGTTGCGCAGGTCGTACTCCATCTCGTACGCCGTGCGCAGCAGGTAGAGCCGGGCCAGGAAGTTGATCACGCCTTGGACGACGGCCAGCCCGGCGATCAGCCAGACGTACTTCTCCAGGCCCTCGGTCTGCTCGACGAGGGCCTGGTCGATGCCGATCCGCACCAGGTCGGGGATCTGCACCTGGACGATCAGGCCGAGGAACGACAACGTCAGCGAGGTGATCAGCAGCGCTCGGTGGGCACGGACGATGGGCCAGGCGCGGCGTAGCCAACTTTTCGTGGGGTCCGGGTGGATGCCGGCCCTGGGGGCGCGGCGCGGCGGCGCGGTCAAGCGGTACTCCTCACGAGAGATACTGCTTAGCCTAGCTAACTATCTGGTCTTCTCAAGCCCGGCTTTCCGCGGTCGATGAAGGCGGCATGCTTCGCCGCCTCGCTGCTCTCGCCGCCGCCACCACGCTGACCGCCATCGGGCTCGCCACCCCCGCGCAGGCGGCCACCACCGCCTGCCGGGCGGAAGCCGGCAGCCCTCGCTGCCAGGTCTGGACCGGCAAGGTCGACTGGGCGCCGGACGGCGACACGATCCGGGTCGACCTCGCCGGGGACGGCACGAAAGACCTGGTGTCGGTACGGATCCTGGGCATCCAGGCGATGGAGATGAAGACCTACTCGCACTACCCCGAGCGGCGTAAGGGCGACTGTCACGCGGTCGCCGCCAACGCCCGCCTGGAGGAGCTGCTCGCCGCCGGCGGCAACTACGTGCGGCTCACCTCGCTGAAGGCGTCCAGCAAGAGCGAGGGCCGGCCGCTGCGCTCGGTCGCCGTCAAGGTCAACGGCCAGTGGCGGGACGTGGGGGAGCAGATGGTCCGCGAGGGCTACACCCTCTGGCAGGCGTGGCCCGGCGAATGGGCGATGGACGAGGCGTACCACCGGGCCGCCCAGGTGGCCGCGGCAGCCGGGCGCGAGCTCTACGACACCGACAGCTGCAAGCCCGGCCCGGCCCAGAACAGCGGAATCACCCTGACCGTCAACCCGGACGCCGAGGGGATCGACGAGAAGAACCTGAACGGCGAATGGTTCCAGGTCCACAACCCGTCAGCCGCGGACGTGCCGATCTCCGGCTGGTGGGTACGCGACTCGGGCCTGCGGCGCTACACCTTCCCGGCCGGAACCGTCGTCCCGGCCGGCGGCGACGTCTACGTCCACATCGGCAAGGGCCGGGACACCGCGACCCACAAGTACTGGGGTCTCACCAAGCCGATCTTCACCAACGTCGACCCGGCCAACCACGCGGTCGGTGACGGCGGCTACCTGTTCGACGTGCACGGCGACCTGCGCGCCTGGATGATCTACCCCGAGGCGCAGGGCTAGACCGGCCCGGCGTCCCCGTTACGCCAGTGGCGGCGGCAGAGCACCCGGTACGTGACCTCGGCCGCGTCCGACGTGTCGCCGACCGCCACCTGGGCACCCGAGCGGGCCACCCGGCCGTCCTCGATCCGCGCGTTCTGCCGCCCCGGCCGCCCGCACCAGCAGGTCACCTCGACCTGCAGCGACACGATGTTGTCGGCCAGCTCCAGCAGCCGCTGCGCGCCCGGGAACAGGTGCGACATGAAGTCCGTCGAGATCGCGTAGCAGTCCACGTCGACACACAGCTCGTCGACCGCCCAGGCCAGCTGCTCCACCTGCTCCGGCCGGAGGAACTGCGCCTCGTCGACGATCACGAACCCGCCGGCCGGCACCTCGTCGGCGATCAACGCGGTCAGCTCGGTGCCGTCGGTCACCTCGATGGCGTCCGCGGCGACACCGAGCCGTGACGACATCACCCCGGTGCCGGCCCGGTCCATGCTGGTCAGCAGGATCCCGGGCCGGCCGGCCTGTCGGCGGTTGTACGCGTTCTGCAGCGCGAGCGTCGACTTGCCCGCGCCCATGCTGCCGTGGAAGAGCGTGAGCTCGTGAAAGACCGGAGCGAGACTCCTGGCGCGGGGCACCACGGGGGTGCTGACGGTGACCGGAACCAAGGTGAGCCTTTCTCAGGACTTTCGGCGGGCCGCCATACGCTACCCGACCTTGTCCGCCTCCTCCGCAGCCCGGCGGAACGGGTCGCCGTACGCCCGGATCGCCTGCCGTGCGAAAGCCTGCTGCTGGGTGGCGACCCGCTCCGAACGGCCGCGGCCGAGGAAACTGACGAACCAGTGCAAGACCGCGGTCACCCGGTTCTTGAAGCCGACCAGGTAGAACAGGTGCACCGCCACCCACACCACCCAGGCCGGGAAGCCGGACAGCCGCAGCTTCCAGATGCTCGCGACCGCCGAGAAGCGGGAGATCGTCGCCAGGCTGCCCTTGTCGAAGTAGCGGAACGGCTGACCCGTCTCCTTACCGGCCAGGCGGCGCTTGATCTGGTCGGCGGCGTGCCGGCCGCTCTGGATGGCCACCTGCGCCACCCCGGGCAGCGGTTTCCCGTCGTCACCGGCCAGGTTCATCATGTCGCCGAGCGCGAAGATCTCCGGGTGGCCCGGCAGTGACGTGTTCGGCTCGACCAGGATCCGACCCGCCCGGTCGGTCTTCGCGCCGGTCGCCGCGGCCAGTTTCGCGGCCAACGGCGGTGCCGCCACCCCGGCCGCCCACACCTTCGTCATCGTCGGGATGCGCTCGCGCTCGCCGTTCGACTCGACCTCGATGCTGTTCGCGTCGACGCCCACCACCATCGTGTTCGTCCGCACCTCGACGCCGAGCTTGTCGAGCTGCCGCTCGGCCTTGGCCGAGAGCTGGTCGCCGAACGTGTTGAGCACCGCGCCGACCGCGTCGACCAGCAGGATCCGCGCCTTGCGGGAGTCGATGTGCCGGAACTGCCCGACCAGGTTGCGGTGCGCCAGCTCGGCGATCTGCCCGGCCATCTCGGTGCCGGTCGGGCCGGCGCCGACGACCACGAACGTCATCCAGCGCTCGATCGTCTCCGGGTCGGTGTGCAGATCGGCCACCTCGAACGCGCCGAAGATCCGGGCCCGCAGCTCCAGGGCGTCGTCGATGCTCTTCATGCCCGGCGCGTGATCGGCGAACTGGTCGTTGCCGAAATAGGACTGCGAGGCGCCGGCCGCGACGATCAGCGTGTCGTACGGCACCGTGTAGTCGATGCCCGGCCCGGCCACCGACACGACCTTGCGCTCCACATCGACGTCCTGCACCCAGCCGAGGCGTACGTCCACGTTCTTCTGCCGGCGCAGCACCTCACGGATCGGCGGCGCGACCTCGCCCTCCGACAGGATCCCGGTCGCGACCTGGTAGAGCAACGGCTGGAAGAGGTGGTACGCCGTACCGTTGATCAAAGTGATCTCGACGTCGGCGTGACGCAGCGCCTTGATCGCGAAGAGGCCGCCGAAACCGGCCCCCACGACTACCACTCGATGACTCATCAGTACTTCCTCACCCTTGGGGGCACCCGCCAACCACTCTGGTATGCCCACGGTTCCAGCGGAAGTACCGGCGATCAGGTCAAGCGCTGTGTGATTTGTCCCAGCCAGCGCGCCACCACGTCCAACTCGGCGTCGGTGAAGCCGTCGGAGATCTCCGCGTTCAGCTCCCGGACCACCTCCTTGGCCGCGGCGACCGCCTCCCGGCCGGCCGGGGTCAGGGCGAGCCGCACCGCCCGGGCGTCGGCCGAATCCGGCGTCTTCACCAGAAAACCGCCCTTCTCCAGGCGGCTGACCAGCCCACTGATCCCGGACGGCGACGCGCACAGGGCCGCGCTCACGTCACCTACCAGCGCGTTGTCGTGCGCCGCCAGATGGAACAGCACACCCGCCCCGGCCGCGCCGAGACCGCTGTCGCCGGAGCGCGCGTCGATCCACCGCCGGACCGAACGCTCGGCGATCATCATCTGGAAGACGAGGCGGTGGCCGCTCATCGAGCCGTGTCGTCTCTCCCGGGAGTGTCGGCGATCCGCTTCTGCAGCCAGGTCAGCAGCTCGGGCCAGAGGGTGTCACGGGCGGAACGTCGCATGAACCCATGGTGGCCGATCCGCGGCACGCCCGCCTCGGCCGGGGTGTGGGTGCGCCGCTCCACCTGCGCGTTCGGCAGCCGGGCGGCCAACTCGTCGACCTGCCGCGGCGTCGCCCACGGGTCGTCGCTCAACCCGATCACCAGCACCGGCTGGGTGACCGCGGCGGCCCGCTCCGCGCCGCGCATCACCGGATCGTCGAACAGATAGTTCGGCAGCGCGCCCCAGCCGGCCCACTGCCGCACGGCGGCCACCGAGATGTCCTCGCCCAGACCCAGACGGCGCGCCGGGACATATCCGAGAAGACCGGCCAGGGCCGGCCCGATCAAGGACAGCACGAGGCGTACGCGGAACCGCTCCACCCGGTCCGGAATGGCGCCGATCGACGCCACATGCGAGGCCACCAGCGCGAACGCCGCGGGCCCGGACCCGCCGCGCCCGAGCGCGAGGGCATGCCCGCCCACGCTGTGCCCGACCGCGAGCTGCGGCAACCCCGGGAACCGTGCGGCCGCCCACGTGGTCATCGCCGGCACGTCCTGCTCGATCCAGTCCCGCATACCGACGTCCCGGTGGTCCCGTGGCGACCCGGACCGCCCGGTGCCCCGGTAGTCGTAGGTGACCGCGGCGATCCGGTTCTCGGCGAGGAACGTCGCGAACGCGGCATAGAACCCGGCCGGCGTCGCCGTCGCCGGATGCACCACGAGCACCGCGACCGGCTCCTGGTCCGGCTCGAACAGCGTCCCGACCAGCCCGCCCACGTCGACCAAAGTATTTCGCATGCGACATAAATTAGCACGGGCCAAGGTCGGTCGAGGAACGCGTCCGGATGGATTGAAACGTTACGGTCGAGGCGGCAGGATGGCCGCCATGACGTACGTGTGCTTCACCCTGCAGGTCGACCCGACGAAGCTGGACGCCTACCGGGAGGCGCACGCCGCCGTCTGGCCGGACATGCTCCGGGCACTGCACGAGACCGGCTGGCGTGACTACCGCCTCTTCCTGCGGCCGGACGGCCTGCTCGTCGGCACACTGCAGACCGACGACTTCGCCGCCGCCCAGGAGGCGATGGCCCGCACCGAGGTCAACGCCCGCTGGCAGGCCGCGATGGCCGAGTTCTTCCCCACCCTCGGCGAGTCCCGCCCGGACGAGGGCATGCTGGTCCTCGACCAGGTCTTCCACCTGGAGGAACAGCTCGACCGCAGCTGACCGCGCCGGTCAGGCGCGCCAGGCGACCACCTGATCGCCGGCGGCCGCCGCGTCGCGGAACAGCGCGACCACACGGACGTAGGCGTCCTCCAGGTAGGACAACGCCCAGTCGGCCTCCCACAGATCCGCCGGGTAGACGCCGATCGACTCCATCAGCGCCCGGTCGTATCCGGCGGCCGCCGCCGTGAACGGGGTCGCCCCGAAGAACGCGGCCGCGGCCTCGACCTGTTCGGCGCTGAGAATCAGGAACGGCTCACCGGGCTCGAACACGTCCACCGGCGGGTCCAGGTCGAGCAGCAGGAAGTGCAGCCCGGCCCAGGCCTTGTCGGTATGGGTGCCGGGCTGCCCGTCCGCGAACTCCAGGGCCTTACCGACGTCCTCGCCGAGCAGCCGCCTCAGCTCGGCGACGGCCTCCGCCCCGCTCCGCCGGAAGTAGGTGATCACACTCATCGGCGCATTCTGCCGGACGCCCGCCGCCACCGGACCGGACGGGAGGGCGGGGCGCGGGGGGATACCGGACGGGTGAACGGTCGGCTCACCGGAAACCGACAGCGAACGTACAGGTCAGGGGTGGAACTGGCGCCCTACCCTGGAATCCGGACGGCTCGCGGATCGTGGGCCGGGCAGAACGAGGAGACGTTCGGTGGGCTTCGTCAAACGGTTCGTGCTCTCGATGGTCGCGTCGAAACTTCAGCGGATGTCCCACAAGGGCCACAACCCGATCGCCGACGGCATGCTGCGTGAGGTCAACCGCAAGCTGTACGGCCACGGCTACCACCCGGGCGGCCACGGCTACCACCACCCGGGTGCCTACGGTCACCCCGGGGCGTACGGGCATCACGGCCACTACCGGCACCACGGGCACTACCGCCACCACGGCCACTACCGGCGCCGCTGGTTCTGACCCGGCGGGATCGTCAGATCCGGCCTCCGGTTGCCGATGGGGAGCAGGTGGGGAGCGAACGGGAGCGGCGACGCGTCGCGGTCCTGCGCGAATATCACCTCCTCGACACCCCGCCCGCCGCTGAGCTGGAGGCCGTGGTCCGGGTGGCCGCGACCGTCGCCGGTGTGCCGACGGCGACGCTGAACCTGCTCGACGACCGGCGGCAGTACCAGTTGACCACGGTCGGGTTCGCCGGGCGGCACTGCGACCGCGAGGACTCGATGTGCGCGGTGCGCCTGGACCGCGGGGTCTTCGTGCACCTGCCCGACGCCCGGGAGGAACCGGACTACCGGAACAACCCGTGGGTGACCGGGCGGCTGGGGCGGATCGTGTTCTACGCGTCCGCGCCGCTGATCAGCCCGGGCGGGCACGTGATGGGCACGTTGTGCGTCTTCGACGATCGGCCGCGGCGGCTGTCGCCGGAGCAGATCGACCGGCTGACCGATCTGGCCGGCATCGTGGTCGCGTTCTTCGAGCGGCGTCGGCTCGCCCGGACGTCGGCCGGGCTCAAGGAGACCATCCAGGCCCGGGAACAGTGGACCCGGACGGTGCTGGACAGCATCGACGAGGCGGTCATCGCGATCAACACGACCGGCGCGGTCACCCTGATCAACCGAGCCGCCCAGAACCTGCACCCGGACACCGATCTGGCGGCCGGACCGGCCGGGTCGGCGTCCCGCTACCGGCTGTACGAGCCGGACGGCCGCACCCTGATCCCGGACGATCAGGTGCCACTGGCCGTGGCGATGCGCGACGGCCGGTCGGTCCAGGGCCGGGAGATCCTGATCCGGGTGCCGGGCCGGGAACCGCGGTCGGTGCTGGCCAACGCGTCCCCGCTGCGGACCGCCGACGGCACGGTGAACGGTGCCGTCCTCGCTCTGCACGACGTCACCGCGGAACACGCCCGGCGACGGATCCTCGAGGAGGCCCACGAGCGGCTGGCCACGGCCAACGCCGAGCTGCGCCGCTCCAACGCCGACCTCACCAACTTCGCCGGGGCGGTCAGTCACGACCTGGTCGCACCGCTGGCCTCGGTCGGTGGCTATCTCGAGTTGCTCGCCGATCCGGACGATCCGCCGGCCGACCCGCGGGTGGCCGAGTGGGTCACGTCGGCGGCGCAGGCGGTGGTCCGGATGCGGGACCTGATCGACGCCCTGCTCGACTACGCCCGGGCCGGCAGTGCCCCGGTGCGGCTGCCGGAGAAAGAGTCAGATCACCGGTAGTGGTGCCGATCGGACTGAGGTGGACCTGGCTGAACGGCTTCCGGAACGGGAACGCCTGCGGCTCGCCGCGCTGCACGAGTACCGCCTGCTCGATTCGCCGGCCGGCGACGAGCTGGAGGCGGTCGTGCGGGTCGCGGCGACCGTGGCCCGGGTGCCGCACGCCACCCTCAACCTGATCGACGAGAACCGCCAGTGCCAGCTCACCACGGTCGGTTTCGAGGGTGGTGACTCGGAGCGGTCCGACTCGATGTGTGCCGTCCGGTTCGAGTCCGGCCAGTACACCCACGTCCCGGACGCCAGCACCGACCCGGTCTTCATGCACAACCCCTGGGTCACCGGGGTGCTGGCCGGTGTCCGGTTCTACGCGTCGTTTCCGCTGGTCACGCCGGAGGGGCACGCGCTCGGGTCGCTGTGTGTCTTCGACACCGAGCCGGGTCTGCTGGACGGCGGGCAGATCGAGCGGCTCAAGGACCTGGCCCAGATCATCCTGGCCCTGTTCGAGCGGCGGCGGCAGGCCCGGATCAACGCCGAGCTGGCCGCGCTGGCCGAGGAGCGGCAGCGGTGGACCGACACGCTGCTGGAGACGATCGACGTGGCGGTGGTGGCGGCCGACCAGACCGGGCGGCTGACCCTGTTCAACCGGGCCGCGCGCGAGTGGCACGGGATGGACGATCTCCCCGGCCGGTATCAGCTGCTGGAGACCGACGGGCACACCCCGTTGCGGCCGGACCGGGAGCCGTTGTGCCGGGCCCTGCGCGACGGCGGCGTCAAGGACGCCGAGATGATCATCAAGCGGCCCGATGGCGAGTCGCTGCAGGTCAGCGTCAGTGGCCGGGCACTGATCGGGCCGGGCGGCGTCCCTCAGGGCGCGGTCGTCGCGATGAACGACGTGACCAGCGCCCGCGCCCAGCAGCGGGCGATCGAGGAGGCCCGTCGCGAGCTGGCCGGCGCCAACGCCGAGCTGCGCCGGTCGAACGCCGACCTGAGCAACTTCGCCGGGGCGGTCAGCCATGACCTGGTCGCACCCCTGACCTCGGTCGGCGGTTACCTGGAGCTGATCGGCGACGAGGTGGAGGGCCGCCCCAAACAGTGGGCGGACGCGGCGTCGCGGGCGGTCACCCGGATGCGCGATCTGATCGGGTCGCTGCTCGGCTACGCCCAGGCCGGCAGCGCCCCGGTGCGCCGGGCCACCGCCGACCTGGCCGAACTGTTCGAACAGGTCCGCACCGACCTGCGCCCGGCGGCCGGAGCCGCCGGGGCCACCGTCGAGGCACCCGGACCACTGCCGCTGGTCGACGGTGACCCGGTGCTGGTCCGGCAGCTGCTGCAGAACCTGATCGGCAACGCGATCAAGTACCGCGATCCGTCCCGGGACTGCCGGGTCACCGTCACCGCCGAACACGGCCCGGGCGGATGGACCGTCGCGGTCGCCGACAACGGGCTCGGCATCCCGCCGGAGCAGCGGCGGCGGGTGTTCGAGATGTTCACCCGACTCGGCAACGGCTCCGCCGGTGGCCACGGCATCGGGCTGTCCACCTGCTGGCGGATCGTGGAACGGCACGGCGGTGACATCCGGGTCGACGAGACCCCGGGTGGCGGCACCACCGTGCTGTTCACCCTGCCCGACCGGGCCGCCTCAGAAGAGGGGTGACCGGCCCTTGTATCCGGTACTGACCCGCACCCCGGCCACGAAGCCCTTGCCGTTGCCGCGGTAGACCATCAGGTGACCGGTCGACGTCTGGATCGCGGCCAGGTCGGTCCATCCGTCCCGGTCGAAGTCGCCCACCCCGAGCAGGTCGCGCAGCCCGGTCGCGGTGCCGATCTTCAGCGCCGCCTGGAAACCGCCGGCCTTACCCCGGTAGAGGTAGAGCGCGCCGGTGCTGTTCAGTTTGACCAGCAGGTCCGGGTAGCCGTCCCGGTTGAAGTCGCCGACCCCGGCGAACTCGCTGCGGTTGTTCCAGTCGCCGTAGGCCAGGGCCACCCGCTTGCCGAACTTGGCGCCGGCCACACCCGGGTACAGGTAGACGTTGCCGTTGCTGGTCTGCGCGGCGAGCATGTCCGGGTAGCCGTCCCGGTTGAAGTCGCCGATCGCGGTCAGCTCCCGCATGTGGCTGAAGTTCTTGGACAGCTGCTTGCGGGCGCCGAACTTCCCGGTGCTCAGGCCGGGGTAGAAGAACAGCGCGCCGGCCTTGGTGCGGACGATCAGATCGGTGAGGCCGTCCCGGTTGAGGTCCATCCGCAGCAGCGCGTTCGCCGACGGGTAGACGCCGACGGCGGTGCGGCCGCCCTCGGAGACCCACGTGCCGTTGCCCGGGTAGGCGAACAGGTTGCCGGTCGACGTGGTCCGGGCCATGATGTCCGACCAGCCGTTGCGGTTCCAGTCGGACAGCTTCGCCGACGGCAGCAGGGCGAAGTCCAGGTAGTCGTTGTCGATGTTGATCGTCACGCCGCCCCAGGTCTCCTGGTGGGCGCCGCGGTACTGCTTCATCCGCCGCTTCGGGGTCCAGTAGCTCGCCGGGATCGCCTTGTCGGTGACCGTGACGACCTGGTCCCAGCGGGCGAAGTCGACGTAGTCGGGCCGCACGTACCCCGGCCGGTTCCAGACCGCGACCATGTCGGCGATGCCGGTGGCGGCGCTGCTGTAGTAGCCGGAGAAGTAGCCGTAGTCGTGCAGGCGGGCGGTCCACGAGTTCATGAACGTCAGCACACCGTCGCGGCAGGCGATGTTCTTGCTGTCGTACGACTCCATGTCGTAGATCAGCACGCTCTCCTTCGACAGCCCGAGCGCGGCGGCCTGGCGTACCGCGTCCTCGGCGGTGGCCCGGCCCTGCGCGGCCGCGTTGGCGTTGTCGATCAGGTTCCGCTTGGTGAGCGTGGTGCAGCTGGCCTGCGGGCCGACGTAGAGCGGGATCAGCCGCCAACCGCGGGTCACCTGCTCGCGGACCCACTCGGCGGTCAGGTTGGCCTGGGTGCAGCCGCGGTTGTTGCCACCGAAGTAGATGCCCGCCGCCCGGTACGGCGACGACTTCAGCCACGCCGCCATCGTGTCGCTGGACGGGGCGGTACAGGCGTCGAACCCGTACCCGGTGAAGTTGCCCGGTTGCGGAGCGAGCGCGGCGGCGGCGCCCGCGTTGCCGTTGATCAGCGCCAAGGGGGCGACCGAGAGTGTCACGACCACTGCCGCGAGTAGCCGCCTCCGGTATCTGACGACGCCGGCGGTGAACTTTCGCAGCATGGGAACCTACTTCATCGATACGGAAGGCCCATAGAGGTAAGCAGACCGGGTCCCGACGGTCAATGCCGGGCTCCGCCCCGGCCCGGACGTCGACAGTTCACCTGATGTCCATGTCTCGTTGTGGCGGGTGAACATAAGGCCGCGCCTATGGTGGTCAGACGCCTGAACGCACGGTTAACGAAAGGCAAGTGCGATGCGAGACCCGGTTCTCGAGGTCAGCACGAGCGCCGACGGCAGTGTGGTGATCCAGCCGCACGGCTCGGTCGGTCCGGACGAGGCGGTGGAGCTCCGGCAGCTCCTGGTGCACACGGTTCGCCGGGTGCGGCCGTTGCGCCTGATAGTCGATCTCGCGTACGTCCGTGAGCTCGACCCGATCAATCTCGGTTCCGTCGTCGCCGCCTGCGGCCTCGGCGACGACCATCAGGTGGCCGTCTTCGTCGACAACCCCAGCGGCCCGCTCGCCGCACAGCTCACCGCGGCGGGTGTTCCGTCCCAGCGGCTACGCGTCGGTTGACTGTTTCGATCAGCGGTCATCGTCCGTCCATCCGCCGTTAACCTGCGGAGACGTAGCATCCGGCGATGACCGCTGTTCTCGCTCCCACCCGCGCCCATCTGGCGCGCTCCGTCGCCGAGGCGTTGATCGGCGACAGCGGCAACCGGTGGAGGCACACCGCCGGGGTGGCGGAGCGTGCGGCGGAGCTCGCCGACCGGCTCGACCTCGATCCGGACGTCCTGGTGGCGGCCGCGTGGTTGCACGACATCGGCTACGCCGCGCCGATCGCGCTGACCGGTTTCCACCCGCTCGACGGTGCCGTGCACCTGAGCGCCGAGGGTTGGCCGGCCCGGATCGCCGGCCTGGTCGCGTACCACTCCGGCGCCCGGTTCGTCGCCGTGGCGCGCGGTCTCGCCGGGCCGATGGCCGCCTTCCCGGACGAGCGCAGCCTGATGGCCGACGCGCTCACCTACGCCGATCAGACGGTCGGCCCGGCCGGCGTCCGGGTGGACACCGAGACCCGCTACGCGGAGATGCTGCACCGCCAGGGCCCCTGCTCGTGGAACGCGAAGGTCGGCGCCGCCCGCCGTCCCCACCTGCGGGCGATCGCCGCCCGCGTCGAGCACCTGCTAGCCGTCCAGACCCGTTAGAAACATCTCGAGCGCGCGGCGGTACGGGTCGAGCGTCCGCAGATCGACATACTCCTCCGGCCCGTGCTGCCCGTCGCCGCCCGGCCCGAAGATCACCGCGGGCACGCCCTCGGCCGAGTAGAACCGCCCGTCCGCCGCCCCGTGTTTACGCAGCAGCGACCCGTCGTATCCGGCGTCCCGCGCGGCCTGCTGCAACCGGAGCACGTCGGCACTGCCCGGATCGGCGAAGTGCGGCGCCCCCAGCGCCTCGACGGTGGCGGACAGCCCGGTCACCGCGGTGAGGAACGCGGCCACCTCGTCCGGCCCGCGCCCGGCCAGATCCGGATCGGACGGCGGGAACCTGATGTCCAGCAGCGCACCGGCCTCGGCCGGCACCACGTTGGCGGCCTGGTTCGGGGTGTCGATCCGGGCCACGTTCACCGTCGTCACCCACGCCTCGGCGGCCGGGGTGGGGTACCGCTCGAGCAGCCGACGCACCCCCTCGACCACCGCGGCCAGCGCGTTCGACCCGAGCCACGGGTAGGCGGCGTGCGCGGTCCGGCCGGAGGCGGCGAGCCGGGCCCGGATGATCCCCTTCGACTCGTTGACCACCCGCAGCCCACTCTGCTCGCCGATGATCACGAACCCGGCCCGGATCCCCCGCGCCACCTGGTGACCGGTCCCGTCGAAGCCGCCCACCTCCTCGTCGGTGACCAGCTGCAACCCGATCGGGTAGGGCAGAGTGGCGGCCAGGTCCCGGAAGACCTGGGTCATCACCAGAGCGGCAGCCTTCATGTCGTGGGCGCCGCGGCCGTAGAGCCGGTCGCCGTCCAGGCGCGGGACGAACTGGTGCGGCTCGCCGGGCACCACGTCCAGGTGCGCGTTGAGGATCACCCGCGGCGGGCCGGGCCGACCGGGGGTGGTCAGCAGCGCGCTCGGCCTGCCATGGGACTCGAATCGCCGTACCCGGAAATCCGGACCGGCCACCGTGAGCAGCAGGTCGAGCGCATGCCGCAGCTCGTCCGGGCGATCCGCGGTCGAGCGGATCGCGATGAGCGCCGCGAGGTCCTCCATGGACGGACCCTACGCCGGAATCCTCTCGCCCGCCTCGACCGCGACCGGCAGCTTGTTGCCGGCCGGCGGCAGCGGGCAGGTCGCGAAGTCGACGTACGCGCACGGCAGGTTCGTGGCCCGGTTGAAGTCCAGTGTCACGGTGCCGTCCGCGGCGGGCGCGGCGACGGCCAGGCTCCGGTTCGCCGCGTAGGTGGTCAGCCCCGACGTCGCGTCGGTGAACAGCACGGACAGCGACCCGGGCGTGTTGCCGTTGAACGCGATCAGCGACAGCTGCTCGCCGCCGGCCTCGAACTCGATGCGCCCCGGCGCCTCGTAGACGTGCTCGATGCCCTCGGCCACCGAACCCACGGTGGTCGGCTTCGGCTCGTCGAACCTGACGAACCGCCCGGTCACCACCCACTTCTCGTCGGCCGGATAGGCGGGCGTACCGGTGTAGGCGGTGAGCAGCGGGCTCCGCGGGCTCCGTGGCCGCACCACGTCGTAGCCGCCGCGCCGGGCGATCTCGATGTGCACGTCGCCGTGCTCCACGATCACGTCGGCGCGCTCCGCGATCGGCTCGAACGTGTGCGTGCCGGTGATCGTGCCGGTCGCGGTGGTCAGCGATTCACCCTCACCCAGGGCCACGGTGACGCCGGACGGTCCGGTACTCCACGCGCCGGGGGCGTCGTCGAAGCTCTGCGGCGTCTCGGTGAGCCAGTGCAGGCCGGTGATCGCGAGGAAGCCGTGCGGATCGGCGCGCCGCTTCTCGTGCTCGGTGTGCCATTGGTCCCACTGCTGCTGGAACGAGGTCGTCATGAGGCATGACTGTATTCCCTACTTCGAGCGTGGGAAATGGACGACGGACGTGACATCTGCTAACTTCGGCGGCAGGTCATGAGTGCCAGCGCGTAGCCCCGGCTTGCTGGCCGGCAACCCTTCCGTTCGCGACGGGGTGCCCCGGGTGAGGACCGGGCCGTCTGTCGACCGACAGCGGCAAACGGCGAACCCGTGGAGGCGCGGTCATGCCATCTTCCTCTCTCGCATTCAGCTCCCCGCTCGACGTCATCGGTCCGGACGACGACTTCGTGCATCTCGACTACGCGGCGTCGGCGCCCTGCGTGCGGGCGGCCGCCGAGGCCGTTCAGGACCTCCTTCCCCGGTACGGCAGCGTGCACCGGGGCACCGGGGTGCGCTCGCAGGCGTCCACCCTCGCCTACGAGCTGGCCCGGGACGTGGTGGCCGAGTTCGTGGGCGCCCGCCCCGGCGACTCGGTGATCTTCACCCGGAACACCACCGACGCCCTCAACCTGCTGGCCCGGGCCCTGCCGGCCGGGACCACCACCGTGCAGTTCGAGGGCGAGCACCACGCCAACCTGCTGCCCTGGCCGAACCCGCTGCGTCTGCCCGCCCCGGCCTCGCCCGACGACGCGATCGCCGCCCTCAAGCAGGCCCTCGACGGGCGGGTGGGGCCGGTGGTGTTCACCGTCACCGGGGCGAGCAACGTCACCGGCGAGGTGTGGCCGGTGCGTGAGCTGGCCGACGTGGCGCACTCGTACGGCGCCCGGGTGGTCGTCGACGCCGCCCAGCTCGCCCCGCACGTCCCGGTCGACCTCGACGACCTGGGCGCCGACTATCTGGCCTTCTCCGGTCACAAGCTGTACGCCCCGTTCGGTGCCGGGGTGCTCGTCGGCCGCTCGGACTGGCTGGACGCGGCCGAGCCGTACCTCGCCGGTGGGGGCGCGAGCGCCGCGGTGGGTGACCGTCCCGGCGAGCTGACCTGGGCCACCGGCCCGGCCCGGCACGAGGGCGGCACCCCCAATCTGCTCGGTGCGGTGGCCCTGGCCGCGGTCTGTGAGGCGCTCACCCAGGCCGGCCGGGTCGCCCGGCACGAGCACGAGCAGCGGCTGCTGGCCCGGCTGCGCTCCGGCCTGGCCGGGGTGCCGGGGGCGATCGAGGTCAGCCTGTTCGGCCCGGACCACCCGCGGGTGGGCATCGTGTCGCTGGCGCTGCCGGGTCACGACCCGGCCGAGGTCGCCCAGCGGCTGGGCCGGGAACACGGCATCGGCGTCCGGGCCGGCCAGTTCTGCGCCCACCCACTGGTTCGCCGGCTGACCGACAGCGACCGGACCGGCGCGTGCGGCGACGGCGTGACCGGCCTGCTGCGGATCAGTTTCGGGCTGGGCAGCACCGAGAACGACGTGGACCGGGCGGTCGGTGCGCTGGCCGCGGTACTCGGCACGGATCGCACCTGACCTACAACCGGCCCGGTCCTGTGACCCGTACCCCATCCGGCCGATGCTGCGTTCGTGGCGACGTGGATGGCGAGGCTCCGCGACCGGCTTCCGGCCGGGGGAGGCTCAACGACGAGGACTGGGCGGGTCGGCACCGGCTGCTGACGGTGCTGCTTGCCCTGTGCATGGTGTTCTTCACCGTGTTCGGTGTGCTCCGCGGCGCCGGGGCGCCGGAGCTGCTGATCACCGACGGACTGGTGCTGACCAGCCTGGTGATCGCGACCGCGCTGAGGAACCGGCGGATCCGTTCGGTCGCCGTGGCGCTCGGTTACGTGGCCGCCTGCGGCGGCTTCGTGATCGTCTGCGACGGTCTCACCGAGGCGCATTTCACGTTCTTCATCCTGATCCCGGCGCTCGCCCTCTATCGGGACTGGGCGCCGTTCGGTGGCTTCCTGGTCGGCACGACCCTGCACCACGCCGGGTTCGGTGTGGCCGAGGCGGACCACACCTTCGGCCACGACTCGGCGCAGCAGCACCCGCTGGTCTGGGCGCTGCTGCACGGCGCCGCGGTGCTCTGCGCCGCGTCGTTCCAGCTGGTCGCGTGGCGGTTCAACGAGATCGAGGAGCAGCGTGCCGAGGAGCACCTGAACGAGAGCCAGGCCCAGCTCAGCGTCGCCTTCGACGAGACGCCGGTGCCGATGGCCATGTTCGCCACCGACGGCCGGCTGCTGCGTACCAACGCCGCCTACCGCAACTGGCTGCGCCTGCCCGCCGAACTCCCCGCCGACTTCACGGTCCGCAACCTGCCGCTGCGCCCGATGCAGCCGGACGAGCCGCGGTACGCCCAGCTGCTCACCCAGACCCGCGAGCCGATCACGATGACCCGGCAGTACATGCGTACCGACACCGGCGCGCTGATCTGGGTGCAGACCCACGCGACCGGCCTCTACGACCGGGACGGCGGGCTGCGGCTGATCTTCGTGCACTGCAACGACGTGACCGCGGTCCGCGACCACGAGGCCGAGCTGCGCTACCAGGTGCGGCACGACTCGCTGACCGGCCTGCTGTCCCGCAAGGCGTTCGAGCAGGACCTGACCGAGATGCTCAGGGTCGCGACCCAGCCGGTCAGTGTCATCTACCTGGACGTCGACCGCTTCAAGTCGATCAACGACGGCGCCGGGCACACCACCGGCGACGACGTGCTGCGCGCCCTCGCGGTCCGGCTGACCCACGTGGTCCCGGCCGGCTCCCTGCTCGCCCGGCTCGGCGGTGACGAGTTCATCGTCGCGTTGACCGGACCGTCCGGTGGCGGGCTGCGGGTCGCCGACGACATCCTCGCCTCGCTGGCCGAGCCGCTCGCGGTCGGCGGCTACGAGCTGCCGGTCGCCTGCAGCATCGGCGTCACCACGGTGACCGGGCCGAGCCACGCCGACGACGTGGTCCTGGCCGCCGACACCGCGATGTACGCGGCCAAGCGCGCCGGCGGCAACCGGGTCCAGGTGTTCACCGACGAGCTGCGCGTGCCCGTACAGGAGAAGATCGCCGCCGAGGCCCGGGTCCGCCGGGCGCTGGCCGGCGACCCGCGGCTCACCCTGCCGCTCTGGTTCCAGCCGGTGGTCTCCACCGTGACCGGCCGGATCGCCGGTGCCGAGGCGCTGGTCCGGATGCGTACCCCGGAGGGGGAGATCCTCAGCCCGTTCCACTTCATCCTCGCCGCCGAGGAGACCGGCCTGATCGTGCCGCTCGGCGAGCACGTGCTGCGCTCGGCGATCGACCACCTGCTGCACTGGCAGGACCGGCTCGGCTACGTCTCGGTCAACGTCAGCCCCCGCCAGCTCGCCGAACCGGACTTCGTGCCGATGGTCGCGAGCGTGCTGGCCGGGTTGCCCGGCTTCGACCCGTCCCGGATCGTCCTGGAGATCACCGAGACCGCCCTGCTCGCCTCGACGGTCGACGTCAGCGAGCGGCTCACCGCGCTCAAGCAGCTCGGCGTACGGATCGCGCTGGACGACTTCGGCACCGGGTACAGCTCGCTGACCTGGCTGAAGTCACTGCCGGCCGACATCGTCAAGCTGGACCGCTCGTTCGTGGCCGGCCTGGCCGAGGACCAGCGCAAGGCGTCGATCATCCAGGCCGTGCTGTGGCTGGCCCGCTCGCTGGGCATGTCCACCATCGCCGAGGGGGTCGAGGAGGCGGCCGACTGGGAGGCACTGCGCGTCGCCGGCTGCCCGGCCGTGCAGGGCTACTTCTTCAGCAAGCCGCTGCCCGCCGCCGAGTTCGACGTCATGCTCCGCGAGTCCTTCGAAAGGGCCACCTTCGAGGGAGTTCACTTGCGCGAAACCATGGGGACAGCTGTGGCCGGTTAGAGTCCGGCCATCCTTGACAAAGTAGATCCATTCATCGGCACCGCGGCCACCGACCTGCCCAGGGCACACGGTCTGGCCGCCACGTGGTGGTGGCCGAAGCCGCAGGTGGGTAACACCCACCCCGGGGCCACCTCCCCCCTCGGCATGGTCTCGGCCTGCGCGTACTCGGGGGCGTACCCGACCGGATATGGCCGGTACGCCAAGAACACCGAGGGCGTGCCCGAGGAGATGTTCGACAGGCACCAGGCCTCCGGGTTCACGCATTTCCAGCAGTCCGGCACCGGCGCGATCCGCAAGTACTACAACTACGTGCGGGTCACCCCGATGGTCCAGCCCCTCGACGACCTCGGCCAGTCCTGGCCGCTGGAGGACGAGCGGGCCGAGGCCGGCTACTACGCGGCCAATCTGGACACCGGCGTGCGCTGCGAGATCACCGTGGGGGAGAAGGTCGCGGTCCACCGCTACACGTTCCCCGACCACCACAGTGCCCGGGTCGTCATCGACCTGTCGTGCGGTGGCCTGGCGATAGACCTCGGCCGGACCGTGCCGCTGCGTGCCCAGGCCGAGAGCATGGGCCATGGCCGCGCCCAGGGCACCGTGGTGATGGAGGGAATCCCGCTCTCGGTGCACATCGAGGTGGACAGTCCCGGCTGGCGGCAGATGCTCTGGTACGACCGGCGGCTCATCCCCGGCGGCACCCGGCTCGACTTCGACAGCATCCGGCACACCACGCTGCGCCCGTTCGGCATGCTCTTCATGGGACCGACCCGCGCCGGGCAGACCATCGAGGTCCGGATGGGTTTCTCGCTGCGCGGCTGCGACCAGGCCCGGCAGAACCTGGAGCGCGAGTGCGGCACCGGCGTCTCGGCCTTCGAGACCGTGCGCGACAAGACCCAGGACCGCTGGCGCGACCACCTCGGCCGGGTCCGGGTCGACGGCGGCACCGACAACCGGCGCACCGTGATGGCCACCGCGCTGTACCACTCGCTGATCAAGCCGTGCATCGCCGACGACGAGAGCCCCAACTGGCCCGACCCCGGCCCGTACGCGTTCGACATCTGCACCATGTGGGACATCTACAAGACGCAGATGCCGCTGCTGTCGGCGATCGCGCCGGACCGCTACGCGGACATGCTGGAGTCGCTGATCCGGGTCTGCGAGGAGGAGGGCAACTTCCCGATCGGCTACCGGATGGCCCGTGGCGCCGACCGGTTCTTCCGGCAGGCCAGCGCGCTCGCGCACACCGCCCTGGCCGACGTGCAGGCGCTACGCCGGCCGGGCATCGACTGGACCTGGGCCCTCGTGCACATGGTCGACGACCTGCGGCGGATGTACGGCGAGGACTTCTGGGAACACGGCGTGGTGCATCCGATCACGCACACCCTCGATCTGTCGTACGCCCACCACTGCACCGCCAAGGTGGCCCGCGCCCTCAACGACCACCGCCTCGCCGCCGACCTGGAACGGCGCAGCCGCGACTGGGTGAATGCCTTCGACCCGAAGACCGGACTGCTGCGCGACTCGGAGTTCTACGAGGGCGGCAAGTGGAACTACTCGTTCCGCCTGATGCACGACATGGCCGGGCGGATCGCCCTGGCCGGCGGCGACGCGGCGTTCAGTTTCATGCTGGACCGGTTCTTCGGTTACGGCGCGGCCCCGGTCAAGCAACCCGGCCGCTGTCCCGACCCGGTCGAGATGGCCACCGGGTACGCCTTGAACCGGTTCGAGGGCCTCAACAACGAGCCGGACATGGAGGTGCCGTGGGCGTACCACTACTCGGGCCGTCCGGACCGGACCGCCGAGATCGTCAACTCGGCGCTCACCTGGCAGTTCGGCACCGGGCCGGGCGGTCTGCCGGGCAACGACGACTCGGGTGGCCTGAGCGCCTGGTACGTGTGGGCGTCGCTGGGCCTGTTCCCGGTCGCCGGTCAGAACATGTTCCTGGTCAACGCCCCGGCGTTCGAGCGGGCGGCGATTCAGGTCGAGGGTGGCGAGTTCGTCATCGAGACCTCAGGACATCGAGAATCACCGATTGGTGTCGACGGTGCTGACCGCGACCCGGCACCCCAGTACGTTCAGTCCGCGACCCTCAACGGGAGGCCCCTGCACGCCACCCACCTGAACGCCGCCGACGTCCATCAAGGCGGACGGCTGCACCTGCGACTGGGCCCCGAGCCCTCCACCTGGGGACACGGGATCCGGCCGCCATCCCTCTCAGATTCCCACCCTAAGGAACAACGATGAGCCGACCGACCCGCCGCCTCGTCATCGCGGTACGCGCCGATCCGGTCATCTGCGGGCACTCCGGCGAGGCCCGCAACCTCGCCGAGGTCGCCCTCACCCGTGGCTTCGACGACGTGGTGCTGCTCACCTGGCCGATCCCCACCCTTCAGGCGGCCGGCCTGCCCCTCAAGCCCCTCGACCGGCTCCTGCCGTACAGCCCCGGAATCACCGTCGAGCGTCCCGAGGCGGTCGGCGACTACCGGGTGCCGGACGGCCGTCACCTGGCCGGGCTCACCGGCCGCCTGGTCGAGCTGCTCTCCGAACCCGTACCCACCGTCTGCCTGTCGATGTACCTGGTACCCCACACCCAGGTGATCAACGACGCGGTCACCGCGGCCCGGGCCGCCGGGTTCGACCCCGACGTGCACACCATCGCCAAGGCGGTCGGCTCGGACGTCACCAACGTCATCCGCTCCTGCCTGCGGGAGGGCCGGTTCGGGGCGGCCACCGTCCTGCTCACCACGTTCCTGGCCAGCGACGAGGTGGTGGCGGTCTCCGAATACACCCGCAACGAGATCATCGCCTCGGCCGAGGAGGTCGACGCGCACTGCGGCACCACGTTCGCCGAGCAGTGCCGGGAGCGGGTCGCCGTCAGCTATCCGCCGATCGACTCGTCGGCCTTCACCGACCTCGACCCGGCCGCCGTCGACGCGGCCCTCGAACGCCGCGGCCTCAAACGCGACCGCTATGTCCTCTTCCTGTCCCGGGTGGCCCGGGCCAAAGGCATTTACGACCTGGTCATCGCGTACGGCCAGATGCGCTGCCGGGACGACGTGAAACTCGTGGTCGCCGGGACCGGGCCGGCCCTCGAACACGTGCAGGCGATGGCCAAGGAGGACGACCGGATCATCTTCCTCACCGACGTCGACGACGACGAGAAACCGCTGCTGATGGCCGGTTGTGCGGCGTACGCCCTGCCCACCAAGCCGGAACCGGACTTCGTCGAGACCTTCGGCATCGCTCTCGCCGAGAAGGGCCTCGCCGGAGGCGGGCCGATCATCACCACCACGACCGGTGGTGTCCTGGAGGCGGTCGGCGACGCCGCGGTGATCGTCGAGGCGGGCGACATCGGCGGCCTCGCCGACGCGGTGGACCGGGTCGTTCTGGACATGTCCGAACAAGAGCGGCGAGACCTGGAGATCCGGGCGCGGGAGCACGCCATGGCCTTCGACCGGGTCGCGGTCTTCGACCAGCTCTTCGCGGCAAAACCCCTTTAATCGGTACGGGGCGCGCCGCTCGATGCGACGCGCCCCGTCCCCCTGTTCACTGTGACGACGATCTCCGATATGGTCTCCTCCGCTGTGGAGGGGTCGTATCGGGGGATGAGCATGTTCAAGTGGATCAGTGCTTGGTTCAACGAGCGCGTCGACCCTGCGCCCAATCCGCTGCGGATGACCGTCGCCGATGTCGACGCCGAGCTGGCCGCCGTCCGGGCCGTGCCCGGCTGGGAGCGGGACAGGTTCGCCCGGGAGCGGGCCGACCAGCTCCTCGACGTGCGGGCCGTGCTCCTGCGGCACGAGGCCGAGGACGCCGCCGCTCAGATGCGGCCCTCGACGGCCAGCCGCTCCAGCTTGGCGTACCCCTCGTCGACGCCGACCTCCATGCCGCTCTTGAGCCAGGCGTCCCGGCCCTCGAAGCTGTCCACCAGCGACTGAGCGTGCAGGCGGGTCCGCCCGTCACCCAGATCCTCGAACCACAGGGTCTCCAGGGCGACCCCGTCGGGCTGGCCCTCGAAGGTGAAGGTCTGCACGATCCGGTCCGCCCCGACGTGATGGAACGAGCCGTGGAACGCGTACTCCTCGCCGTCGCGGGAGGCCACGTAGCGCCAGCTCCCGCCGGTCCGGGCGTCCCAATAGTCGATCTTGTTGACCAGTGAGTCCGGCCCACACCACTGCACGAACAGATCCGGGTCGGTGTGCGCCCGCAGCAGCTGCGCCGGGGTCGCGGCGAAATCCCGGGTGATCCGGATGATCGGCAGCTTCGGGTCGGCCTCGATTTTCGCCTCGCTCATGACTCTTCCTCTCCCTCGGTGTTGTCGTCCTCGTTCATCTCCGCCAGCACGGCGTCGAGCCTCGAGTAGCGCTCCTCGGCCCGCCGGCGGTAGCGCTCGATCCACGCTTCCATCCGGTCGAAGACCTCCGTCTCCAGACGCACCACGCGGGGCTGCGGGCCGGGCGGGCGGCTCACCAGACCGGCGTCCTCGAGGACGCGCAGGTGCTTGTAGACCGCTTGAAGCGACATCCGGTACGGCTCGGCGAGCTGGTTGACCGTGGCATCGCCGCCGGCGAGCCGGGCCACCATGTCGAGCCGGGTCGGGTCGGCCAGCGCGCCGAAGACCCGTTCCATCGTGTCCGCCGACATTAGCCCCTCATTTCAACTTTCTGGTTGAAACACAAGGTAGACGCGTCTGGCGGCGGATGTCAACCGGGAAGTTGAAAGGCCTGCTCAGAGGCGTGCGTGGCGGATCGTCCCAAAACCTGAACGCGATGCCCCGGAAAACGATCCGTAAACGTACTCTCGACAGATGGTTACCGAACCGTGCGCCTCGGGGTCACCTCGGAACCTACGATCAATCTCACTCGCCGCGTCGCGGGGCACGCATCCCTGACCCACCCTGGACTGTTGCTGCCCGGCGGCCCGCCCGGAACGGGAGGGATGTCCACGTGCACGACGAGATGCTGACACTGTTCGACGACTGCATCGAGCGGATGCTCCAGCTCCGTGCCCACCTGTCGGCCAGCCGCCGCGTCCATCCGGGCGAACGCCACGCCACCGTGGTCAGCGCCATCGAGGTGGCGGCCCACTTCGCCTCCGAAGCCACCCGGACCGTGTCCCTCATCGACCCGCCCCCGGCGATCCCCCTGGCCCTGCCGCGCCCCGCTGCCGTGCCGCCTGCGGCTTTGCGCCCGGCTGCGGCTGCCGTGCCGCCTGCGGCTTTGCGCCCGGCTGCGGCTGCCGTGCCGCCCGCCGCCTTGCGCCCGGTCGTCGCGCCGGCTGCTGTGGTGCGTCCCGCCGCCCTGCCGGCCGCGCTGTCGGCCCTTCCCGGCGAGCCGGCGCCCTCGGCGAAGCCGATGACCACCTTCCCCACCCTGACCGCCACCGCGTAGCCCATCGGCCAGGGCGCATGCGACACCGGCCGGTCGCCACGCGGTTCGCGGCCCGGCACCCCTGATCGCATTTGCGCCGGGCGGGTGTCGAGCCGGGGTCGCCGTCAATCTTCGGCGTGGTGGCTCAGGGGTGGGCGGCGACCGTGTCCAGGATGTCGTCGGCGGGGCAGCGGCCGCGATAGACGTACCGCTCGGTGAACTCGGCGACCTCGTCACGCAGCTCGCGGGAGACACCCTGGCGGGTGAGTGCCGCGTAAGCGGCCAGGAAACAATCCCGTGCCGCGGCGGCCAGCGCCGGATCGGTGAGGGCGTCGCGGGCGGCCCGTTCCCAGAGCGCCGGTGAGTCGGCCAGGTGGGCGGTCGCCCCGGTCGCCTCCTCGGCGGCGCGCGGGTCGTCCAGAAGTACCGAAGTCACCGCGGCCGGAAGGCGCCACCCGTTGCCGGGCTGCCGGTCCGCGGCGTCGATCTCGAGATGGCCGCGAGCGGCCACCGCGGGCCGCAGCCCGGCCATGTGCCGGTCCAGATCGGCGGTGGTCACCCGGCCACCGGCCCGGATCGTCTGCCGCGGCGTCCTCCCGGAGCTTCCCGGGGCATCCAGGACGTACGCCGCCCACGCGTCCCGCGGCTCCCCGGCCGGTGGGCGAACCGGCTGGTCACGGCGAAGGGCCTGGCGTGTGCTGCGCCATCCGGACGGCCGACCGTCGCGCAGTGGAGAGTTCGCGAAAGCGGCCGCCAGCACCGGGGCCAGGGTGTGCGCCAGCTCCCAGCGGCGCGGCAGCCCGAGCGGCCCGCCCCCGTCGAGCCCGGCCTCCAGCCCCACCCGGACGCCCGCCGTCGCGAAGTCGAGAGCCGGCCCTTCCGGAGCCGCCGCCTGCGACAGAACGGTCAGCCGATGCTGATCGACGATCCGCCCCGAGGCGCCCAGGTCATCGCCCATCCGGCGCAGCGCCACCTCCAGCCCCGGCGACGGCGGCCCGCTGACCACGAGAACCCGCGACGACCTGGTATCGAGGAATCCATGCCGCAGCGGCCGTCGCCCAGTCGGAGCCCAGGCCGGATCAACCAGAAGATCAACAGCGATCCCGACGAACCCGGGCAGCCCCGGCGAGAACGCCCGCGCCGCGACGAACTCCTCGGCTGCCTGCTCGCTAAGGATGCCCACGCCCGCTCACTCCTTCTACCCCGGGGAGCGGCGAGCATATCATTCCTATCTGCCAAATAGGAGAAACGACGACGCGTGCCGCCATCGTTCGGCGCCTCCGCACCATGCTGCTTCGCCGCCTCGCGCCGCACCGCGCCTCGCGCCGCCTCGCGCCGCCTCGCGCCGCCCGCCCGCGCTGCGTATGCCGGTCTCGGCGCCGCACAGGTCGACTGGTGTCGGTTCCTTGGGGGTTGGAACGGCGGCAGCCGGGATTTGGGATGGGTTCCTAGGATGCCTTAGGGGTTGTGGGGTGGGCACCTGGGGGTGGAACCGGGGTTGTGCCAGGGAAAGCGCCGGAACCACCGATTTGCCGCTCGGCCGTACGGTCGGGCCATGCCTTCGAGTCGGACCAGAGCATCGGGAACCGTCACTGTTCCGGGTAGCGTGACGCTGCTGGAGGCCCCCGCGATGCGGAGCGTCGTCACGGTTCCGGACGATCGCGTGGCGCCGATCGGGGCCGGGGCGGTGGTCGCGCACAGTCTCACGGTTCGGCATGCGGCGGTGGATGCTCCGGTTCTGCTGCTCGTCTACGGGCTGTTGCGGCTGGTCGACGGGCTTGACGGTGCAACCGGTCGAGGGCTCGCCGCCGACTTCGCGCACCTGGCGCTGTTCGCCTCGATGGTGTTGTTCGGTGTACTGGCCGCGGCGGTCCGGCCGCTGGTGCCCGTGGGTGCGCGTCCGGTGGCCGCGTTCGCTGCGGCGGCGACCGTGGCCGGCACGGCCTGCTTCCTCTGGACGCTCGTCTCGACGGCGATCGCCGGGGTGACGCCACTTCCCGATCTGCTTCGTCTCGCCGGTCCGCTGCTGTTCTCGCTGGGCATGCTCACGCTGCTCGGCCTGTTGGTCGCGTCCCGGCACGCTCCGGCGTGGAGCCCGCTGCTGTTCGGTGCCGGCATCGTGGCGGTGCTGATCGACGCCGACTCCCTGCCTCCGGCCGCGCTGATCCTGCTCGCCGCACTGGCCCCGCTGGCCCGCCCGTCCGAGCCCCGCCCGTCCGGCGTTCGGGCACCCTGAGGCGGGACCGGCCAAGGCCCGCCTGTCCGAAGACCTGCCTGTCCGAAAACCGCCCGTCCGGCGCCGGCGGGGCCGACTCGCGCGGCTGAGACCCGCGCGACGAGGATCCGCGCGACGAAGATCCGTGCGGCGAGACCCGCGCGACGAGGATCCGCGCGACGAGGATCCGTGCGGCGAAGATCCGTGCGGCGAGACCCGCGCGACGAGGATCCGCGCGACGAGGATCCGTGCGGCGAAGATCCGTGCGGCGAGACCCGCGCGACGAGGATCCGCGCGACGAGGATCCGTGCGGCGAAGATCCGTGCGGCGAGACCCGCGCGACGAGACCCGACCGGTTGTAGCCTGGCCGGGCGGTGTCGGGATGGCTCAGGGGGCGATCTCGACGGTGACCAGGCCGACGGTCATGGGGGCGACCTGCGTCAGCACCTCGCCGGCCGGGCTGATCACGCTGGTCGGGCCGTAGCCGATGTGTGAGGTGCCGCGTTCGCCGGTGACGTCGGCGGACACCAGCCACATGCCGGTTTCGCGGGCACGTTCGGCGCGGATCCGGTGGTGCAGGGGTTTCCAGTGTTCGGCGTTGGTTCGTCGCATCATGTTCTGGGCGGGCACGAGCAGCACCCGCGCGCCCTGTGCGGCGACCGCGGCCGCCGGTGCCGGGAACCGGGTGTCGTAGCAGATGTTGATGCCGAAGCGGACGCCGCCGATGTCGAACACCGGATATCCGTCGCCGGGGGTGAAGGCGGCTTCCCCGTCGACGAGGTGTGTCTTGCGGTAGGCGCCGAGCAGGGTTCCGCCGGAGATCACCGCGGCCGTGTTGTGGAAGCGGGTTCCCCGGCGTTCGATCAGGCCGAGCACGAGGGTCGGCCGGATCGGGGCGAGCCGCTCCAGGATCGCGGCGAACGAGGGGGACGCCAGGTCGTATCCGGTTCGGAGGAGATGTTCCGGTGTGACCGTGTAGCCCTGGAGGAAGCACTCCGGGAACAGCAGCACGTCCATCCCGGACGCCTCGGGTCGGGCCGCGAACTCCTCCACCGTGGCCAGGGCGGCCGGCACGTCGTCGAGCAGTTCCGGGGTCTGGCAGGCACCGATACGCATGTTCGCAGGCTATTGGCATGATGCGTATCCGTGATGCTGCTGGTGCCCTCCGATGTTCTTCGCCCGCGTCGTCCGGACGAGCATTTCGCCGACGAGGCGGGTGCCGCCCGGGAGGCCGGGATCGAGGTGGCGCTGGTCGACCACGACGCCCTGGCGAGCGATGACGCGGACGGCGGGGTGGCGCGGGTTCCGGCCGGTGCCGATGCGGTCTATCGCGGCTGGATGCTGGACGCCGACCGGTATGCCGCGATGGCGCGGGCCCTCACCGCCCGTGGGGTGTCGCTGCGGACCGGGCCGGAGCAGTATCGGCGGGCGCACGAACTGCCCGGCTGGTATGCGGCGATCGTCGGGGACACCCCGGAGTCGGTGTGGACGGTCGGGGACGGGCGGGCGGAGTTCCGGCGGGTGTGCGGTGAGTTGGGTGCGGGACCGGCGGTGCTGCGCGACTACACGAAGTCGATGAAGCACTACTGGCATGAGGCGGCGTACCTGCCGGACGTCGCCGACGATGCTGCGGCGTGGGCGGTGGCGAGCCGGTTCCGGGAGTTGCGGGGGAACGGTTTCGCCGGTGGGTTCGTGGTGCGGCGGTTCGAGTCGTTCGTCGGCGCCGAGGTGCGTACCTGGTGGGTGGGCGGGGTGTGCCGGTTGGTCACGGCGCATCCGGACACTCCGGGTGAACTGCCGCCGGCGGACGTCGTACTCCCGGATCTCGGTGGGGTTGATCTGCCGTTCGTGACCGTCGATCTGGCGCGGCACGTGGATGGCCGGTGGCGGGTCGTCGAGATCGGTGACGGTCAGGTCAGTGATCGTCCGCGGAGCACGGAGGCGGCGGCCCTGATCACGGCTCTGGGTTAGCGAGCAGGGCGGCTCGTTTGGCGGTGTACTCGTCATCGGTGAGCACGCCCGCGGCGTGGAGTTCGGCCAGGTTGTGCAGCAGCGCCGTGTGGTCGGGGGCGGCGGTCATCCGCCGGCGGATCAGGGCGGCCAGGTAGGCGGCGGTGTGTCGGTCGGCGCTGAACGACAGCGTGTTGCCGCCGGTGCTGATCTCGACCGACGACCGGATCAGGCGATCACGGGCGGTCACGTCGTCGACGGAGGTGAGGGGTACGCGTTCCCGGCCGGCGCCGGTGCCCATCAGGCTGCCGGTGCTGGCGAGTTCCAGTCGGTCGGGGTAGACGAGCAGGTAGATGTCGGTGCCGCTGTTGCGGTTGTGGGCGACGGCCAGGGCTCCGGTGGTGTCGACGCTGTGCCGCCGGGCCCGGTCGAGGGCTTGGGTGCAGTGATCGGGAACCGTCATGCCGTCGTCGGGGTTCACGATGAGTCACCGTAGCGCATCGACGTGGGTCCATCGGGTGCGTAGGCTTGCCGCCCATGGAGGAACGGGTCTTCACCGATCGGGGGGAGCTGGTCCTGCGGAGCCGGGATGGACACTTCGAGCTGATCAGCAACGGTGTCTTCCTGATGGACACGCGGTCCGGCCGTTCGGAGCGGGTGCTGGTGCGGGCTGCCCTGGCGGCGGTCGGGCCGCGTCCGCGTCTGCTTCTCGGTGGGCTGGGGGTGGGGTTCGCGCTGGCCGAGGCGGTTCGTACGGACGCTGTCGAGATCATCGTGGTGGAGGTCGAGCCGGCTGTCGTGGCGTGGCATCGGGGGGTGTTGCGGCCGTTCAGCGAGGGGGCGCTGGACGATCC
Source organism: Actinoplanes sichuanensis (assembly GCF_033097365.1). Lineage (NCBI taxonomy): Bacteria > Bacillati > Actinomycetota > Actinomycetes > Micromonosporales > Micromonosporaceae > Actinoplanes > Actinoplanes sichuanensis. Next base: position 6,642,949 of record NZ_AP028461.1, on the reverse strand, counting down.
GCGGGTGCGGGTGGTGACCGCCGACCTGGCGGTGTGGTTCACCGGTACCAGTGATCGGTTCGACGCGATCTGCCTGGATGTCGACAACGGTCCGGGTTGGACGATCGTCGATCATGGCACCGGGTTGTTCCGGCGGTCCGGTCTGGCCATGCTGCGGGAGCATCTGCGGCCGGGTGGGGTGCTTGCGCTGTGGAGTGCGTCCACCGCTCCGGGCTTCGCGGCGACGTTGGATCGTCTGGTGGGGCCGGTGCACACGGTTCGGATCCCGGTGGAGCGGGGTCGGCCGGATGTCGTCTACGTGGCGTCGTGTGTGGGTGACGACCGTGGTGGCGTGCGTGGCGTCCGCAGCCCGTGAGGTGGTCGGGGAGTCGCGGGGTGGGTGGGTGTGGTGCGGGCGGGCAGGTGGTATTCCATGAGCTCCGGGTGTGGCGGGAACTCGTCGGGGACCGAGATCCCGGTCGGCTGCCAGCCCATTCTCTGGTAGAAGCGTCTCGCCCGGTGGTTGCCGGTGAGCACCCACAGGCGACCGGTGCCACCGAGCATCTCGACGAGTTCGTCGTGCGCGGCCGAGGCCAGCCCGGTGCCCCAGGTGCGGGTGGCCGTACCGAAATGAAGAAGTTGATCTTGAAGTAATGCGGCATATCCGGCGACCCGTCCGTCCTGGAGGATCACCAGGACCCGGATCGCCGGGTCGTTGATCTCGGTGAGCCACCGTTCGGTGAGTTCGGCGCGGGGGAACGGGTACTCGTCCTGCGGGAAGATCTCGGACAGCGCCCGGACCGAACCCTCCTCCTGGACGTCCATGATCGCTTCGACGTCGGCCGTGGTGGCCGGACGCAGCACGGTCATGCCACACCGAACCAGCGTTCGGCCAGCTCGTCGAAGGACGCCGCCGGTGGTAGCCGTTTCATCCAGGCGGGCAGATTGCTGAAATAGTGCAGCAGCGACCAGGCCACCATCCGGCGCGGGAACCCGTCGTCGACCGGGTGCCGGTAGGCGCGCAGGAACCGCCCCAGGAACCGCCGGTCACCCTCGGCGACGAAACAGCCCACGCCGACGAACTCGTACTCGGGTGCGCCCCGCATCGCGGGTTCGAAATCGATCAGTCCGCTGAACCGCCACCGGCCGTCCGCGCCCGGTGCCACCAGCAGATGGTCCCGCATGATCTCAGTGTGCAGAAGCACCCGCCGTCGGTCGGTCAGATCGACGTCGAGCGCTTCCGGGATGCGGTCCAGCCAGGCCTCGCTCAGGCCCCGACTGCGCTGGCGGTCCACGCACCCGGCGCGCTGCCCGGCCACGAAGCCGTCCCAGTCGTCGGGCCACCAGTCGTCGATCTCCGGTGGTGCGAGCGCGTGCAGCGCCGCCACCGCCGTCCCGAGTTCGTCGGCCAGCCGGTCCCGGTCACCGGGCGCGATCCGGTCCCACACCCCGGTCAGCGGTGTCCCGGGCATCCGTTCCATCAGCACGAACCCCCAGCCGTCGCGCTCCCCGGCCGCCGTCACCCGCGGCGTGGCGATCGGCAGCTGTCCATGAATCGCCCGCAGAACCCCGGTCTCGACCGGAAACTCCGACCGGTAGACCTGCGGAAACAGCTTCAGAACGAGTTCGCCGGCGGCATAGACGGGCAACGAGCCGGACGCGAACCGGTGCGCCGCCGCATCCACCCCGAGCTCCCGCAGCAGCTCCTCGGCCCCGGCCCGCAGCACCCCCTCGTCGAGGGCGTCGAACGCCTCCGCACTCTCGGCCTTCGGCAACTTCAACACCGGAAGACCATAATGCCCATGCGGTACGGCCACACCCACCCGACCACACCGACCCCGCACCCGGCTGCGCCGCGACCGCCCTCCTGGAGGCTGCCGGAGCCGGGCGTCGACGATCTCGTCGTCGGCCGGAGTGCGGACCGCGGGCCGGTTCGGGTTCCGGTGATGGATCTGCGGGCCTCGGTGATCCGGCCGCCGCGAGGGATGCGGTGTACGCCTCCACGCCCGCCCGGGCCTCGATCGCCGCCGGGATCTCGACGGGGGTGCGATAGCGGGCCACCCAGCCCGTACGCTGGATCACAAGACCTACCTGCACCAGCCGGAACAGCACCTCACGCACCGGGTGTGCGGCCGGCCTCCAGTCGGTCGTCTCCACGAGGCGGTGATCGGGGCGCACCTCGGCCGGGAGGACGGCCTCACGCAGCCGCTCGTGGACCACCTCGGCCGGGTCGCCGGAGCGGGTCGGAGGGGGCGGTGTGGTCATGAGTGACTTTGGTATACACGTTGGTACACCGTTGCGCCTCCGGGCGGGATTGAAATGTTTCAAGCGTCGTGCTTACCATCAGGGCGCCCGTCCCCGCCACGGTTAGAAAGGCCCAGGTGTTGACTCAGCAGCCCCGCAACGGTCGAGCCCCCTCGGTCAAGGACGTCGCCGCCGCCGCGGGCGTCTCCCTGGGCACCGTCTCCAACGTGCTGAACCGGCCCGCCGTGGTCAGCGCCGCCACCCGCGAGCGCGTCGAGCGGGCGATGGCCGAGCTCGGATTCGTGCGCAACGAGTCGGCCCGCCAGCTGCGGGCCGGCACCAGTCGGGCGCTGGCCTACGTGATGCTCGACGGCGGCAACCCGTTCTTCCACGACGTCGCCGAGGGCATCGAGACCGCCGCCGAGGACGCCGACCTGTCGCTGTTCGTCTGCAACAGCAACGGCCGCTCCGAGCGCGAGGCCAAACACCTCGACCGGCTCCTCCAGCAGCGCGTCCAGGGCATCCTGATCACCCCGGTCGACCCGGACGCCCCGCACCTGGCCGACCTCGCCCAGCGCGGGCTGCCGTTCGTCATGGTCGACCGGTTCAGCCGGGCCGGCGGGCACTGCTCGGTCGCCGTCGACGACGTCCTCGGCGGCCGGATCGCCGTCGAGCACCTGATCGATCGCGGACATCGGCGGGTCGCATTCGTGGGCGGGCCGGCCAGTATCGGCCAGGTCCGGGAGCGGCTTCAGGGCGCGCGGGCGGTGTGGGACGAGTTCGGGATGCCCGAGGACGACCTGATCCACCTGCCCACCGAGGCGCTCACCGTCAACGAGGGGCGCTCGGCCGGCGAACGGCTGGCCGGCCTGCCGTCCCGGCGTCGGCCCACCGCCGCGTTCTGCGCCAACGACCTGCTCGCCCTCGGGCTGCTCCAGCACGCCGTCACGGCCGGCCTGCGGGTGCCCGACGACCTGGCGATCGTCGGATTCGACGACATCGACTTCGCGGCGGCCGCGGCGGTGCCGCTCACCTCGGTCCGGCAGCCACGGCAGGAGCTCGGCCGTACCGCGGCGCGCCTCGTCCTGGACGAGGCCACCAATCCGGATCACGTGCACGAGCAGGCGACGTTCGTACCGGCCCTGGTGGCACGCGCCTCGACCGGCACCGTCCGGCGCTGATCCCCATCACGGTCCTGCCTCGGGCGGCGGTGACCCGGCGTCCCGCGGCTGATACCGTCCGTCGGTGATCGAGGGGCTCTACGACGTCATTCACCGCCGCCGGGACGTTCGGGCGGAATTCACCGGAGAGCCGGTCCCCGACGAGGTCCTCGACCGGATCCTCACCGCCGCGCACGCCGCACCGAGCGTCGGCCTCTCCCAGCCGTGGGACTTCGTGCTGGTCCGCTCGAAATCGGTGCGGGCGGCCTTCCACGAGCACGTCCGCACCGAACGGGACGTCTTCGCCGCCACGCTCAGCGGGGAGGCCGCCGAACGGTTCGCCCGCATCAAGATCGACGGGGTGCTGGAGGCCGGACTGTCGATCGTGGTCACCTACGATCCGTCCCGCGGCGGGCCCGCCGTCCTCGGCCGGCACGCCATCGCCGACGCCGGGCTCTACTCGGTCTGCCTCGCCATCCAGAACCTGTGGCTGGCCGCCACCGCCGAGGGCCTCGGTGTCGGCTGGGTGTCGTTCTACCGCGAGGAGTTCCTCCGTGAGCTGCTCGGCATCCCGGCCGGGATCCGGCCGGTGGCCTGGCTCTGCGTCGGGCCGGTCAGCCACCTCGCCACGGTCCCCGACCTGGAGCGGCACGGCTGGCGGCAGCGACGGCCCCTCGACCGGGCCGTGCACGCGGATCGGTGGGGTTCGCGGTGAGGCTGCACGTCGGCTGCGCCATGTGGAGCCTGAAGTCGTGGCAGGGCCGGTTCATCCCGGCGTCCGGAACCGATCGTCTTCGGTCGTACGCCGGGTGGTGCAACGCGGTCGAGGGCAACACCACCTTCTACGCGACGCCGACCCTCGACACGGTTGCCGGCTGGGCGTCGCAGGCACCGGCCGACTTCCGGTTCGTCCTGAAACTCCCGCGCGAAGTGACACACTCGTCCTTCACCGACACCTCCGGACTGTCGGAATTCCTGCGCGTGATCGAGCCGCTCGGCGACCGCGTGCACGCCCTGTGGGCGCAACTGCCGGGATCCTTCGGACCCGGCGACCTCCCGGCTCTCTCCCGGTTTCTGCGGCGCCTGCCCGACTCCTTCCGGTACGCCGTGGAGGTCCGCGATCCAGCCTTCTTCCACGAGCCGCGCCGCCTCGAGGAACTGCTCGCCGACACCGGCGCCGAGTGGGTGCCGTTCGACACGACCGAGTTCTTCCGCACGCCTCCGACCAGCGACGCCGAACGTGACGCGTGGCTCAAGAAGCCCCGCATGCCGCTGCGGACCGAAGCCCTCACCGACCGGCCGATCATCCGCTACCTCGGCCGGGACGCCACCGACCGCACCGTCGACGGCTGGCGGCGCTGGGTCCCGATCGTCGCCCGGTGGCTGCGCGAAGGCCGGTCGCCCACGTTCTTCGTGCACACCCCCGACAACGCGGACGCGCCCGAGTTGTGTCGCCGCTTCCACGACGAGGTGCGTGCCCTGGTGCCCGGCCTGGAGCCGCTGCCCGAGCCGCCGCCTCTGCCGGCACCGGAGCCGGACGGCCCGCCGACCCTGTTCTGACGCCCGCCGCCGGTGTGCTGAGTGGAGGGTTGTAGGTTGCCGTCCATGATCAAGACCCGGCTGCTGGGTGCGGCACAGTTCCTGCTGATCACGCTGTACCTGCTCGGCGGATTCGGGGTGCTGGTGCTCGCGGTGGTACGCAGCGGCGACTGGGGTGCACTGTTCGCGCCCGGACTGGATCGGCTCGGCGACCCGAAGGACTCGATCCCGCTCGGCTGGGACTCGGCCACCAACCCGTTCGCGTGGATCTTCGGCATCGCCCGGGTGACCACCATGCTCGTCGTCCCGGTGGCGACCGCCGGCGTGCTGCTCGGCGGCTTCACGGTGGCCGCCGCCCGACAGGACGGCGACGGCCGGCGAACCCGACGGGCCCTGCTGGCGATCGGTGTCTGGGTGCTGCTGGCGGCGCTGGCCTTCACCCCGTACGGCGGAGCCCTGCACACCTGGCTCGCCGATTAGAGAGTCACCGGAGTCTAGAGTGCTGCGCCATGGGTGTGATGTATGACTACTTCCGAGGTCCGGACGCTGCGACCGTGACCGATCTGATGGACCGGACCGATGCTGATCCTCCGGGCACCATCGAGGAGTGGGTCACCGAAGTGGTCGACGTCAAATGGCTGGACGCGGCCGTGTGCGTCGGTGCGTTGTGTGCGTTCATCGCCGGAGTGGGCCGGGCGGCCGGTTCGTCCGGCATTCGTCTGGTGTGGCCGGTGCTCGACCCGGAGGATCTCATGGAACACCAGGGGCCCTGGGTCGAGCAGTTGACCGACGAGATGCGCGACACGCTCGCCGGGGTCGATGACGGGCGGATCCCGGAGCTGGCCGCCCGGTGGGTCCGGATCGAGGAGATCTACCGACCCGGCGCGGCCGACGACGAGCTCGTGCCGGTGGTCACCGACCTGGTGGCCCTCGCCCGCGCGGCCCGTGCGGGCGGCGAGCACCTCTACTGCTGGGTCTGCCTCTGAAACAGGCCGCGAGAGGGTCCGGCCGCGCGGCCGGACCCTCGGTGCGGAGCGTCAGGAGTGCGGGCAGGTGTCCCGGTACTCCTGGATCGCGGTGCCGGACGGGGCCGGGCACAGGAACTGGTCGTAGCGGGTGTCGTTGTCGATGAAGCGCTTCAGCCAGGAGAGGCTGTATTTGGCGACGGTCACGCTGCCACCCTCGGTCGGTGCCGAGTGGCTCGCGTTGTTGAGTTCCAGATAGGCCTTGTCGGGCGCGGTGGTCAGGCTCGTGTAGAACGGTTCGGCGTGTGACGACACCGGGGCCACCGTGTCGTTCTCGGCTCCGATGATCAGGGTCGGTACGCGGACGGTGGTCCAGCTCTTCGTGCCGTGCCACGGGGTCATCGGGACCGCCGCCTGCAGTGCGGGTCGGGTCCGGGCCGCGGCCAGGCTGCCTCCGCCGCCCATCGAGTGGCCCATCACGCCGAGGCGGGTGGCGTCGATGCGGGTGCGGACCGAGCTGGTGTTCGTCAGGTAGTCGAGGGCACCCAGCAACTGTGTGCCGCGGCTGTCCGGCTGGTCGAGGGTGCTGCGGGTGTCGATGGTGATCACCACGAAGCCCTGTGAGGCGAGCCGCGGGCCGAGCCAGGCGATGCTCGACTGCGACGCGGTGAAGCCGGGGGAGATGGCGATGGCCCCGAACGTTCCGGCGCTGGTGTCGGTCGGGTAGTAGATGGTTCCGCCACCGAACGTGGAGACGCTGGCGCGTGCCACGGTGACCTGGGCGATCGCGAACGTGCCGCGGGACGCCTCGATGCTGGCGTTGGTGGGTGCCGGGCCGCGCTCGTACGGGTTGGCGGCCGCGGCCGGTAGTGCGGGCGTCGCCAGGACGAAGGCGGCGCAGAGAGCGGTCAGTAGCGGGGCCTTCCGGATTCGGGCAGGAACGGGCATGGGAACTCCCTGGGGTATTGGGGCTCCTGGAATCGATGGATGTCAATAAGTTAACCCGCCGGTAACAAACGAGGTAATCCCAGCCCGTACCTGAACCCGGCGGTATGTCAGGCGGACCTTAAATCGGTTGCCGTGGTCCGGCCGGTCCGGTTGGGTGGACCGCATGACGTACTGAGGCCTTCACCCAGCGCACCCCGCGGCGTCCCCTGCCGCGCCACTCCGGCACCGCCCTCGTCGGCGTGCCGTGAACCGTGCCCTCAGCCTGGCGCCCCCGCTCTCCGCGGGCCGCGCCCCACCGTCATGGGAAGAAGCATTTTGTCTTCACAGCAGTCCACACGTGCCACCGTCACCGTCTTCGCCGAGCCCGGCAGCTGGATCGAAACCGACGCCGTCGACCAGTGCCACCAGGTCGCCGCCCTGGACGGCATGATCCACGTCGCCGGGATGCCCGACCTGCACCCCGGCAAGGGCGCCCCGATCGGCGCCGCCATGCTCTCCTCGGTGCTCTACCCGTTCCTGGTCGGCTCGGACATCGGCTGCGGGATCGCGGTGTACCCCGTCAAACTCAAGCGGGTCGTCCCGGAACGCCTGGCCGGGCGCTTCCCCGACCTGGACGAACCGGTCGACCCGACCGGCCTCGACGTCCCGGCCGGATACACCGACCAGCTCGGCACCGTCGGCCGCGGCAACCACTTCGTCGAACTCGCCCGGGTCGACGAGATCCTCGACAGCGGTCACGCCGAGCGGCTCGGCCTGGCCGCCGGTGACACCGTCCTCATCGTGCACAGCGGCTCCCGGGGACTCGGCGAGCGCATCCTGCGGTCGCACACCGAGGTGCACGGGGCCGGCCCGGCCGCCGACCCGCCCGCCTACCTGGCCGCGCACGACGACGCCGTCCGGTGGGGACACCTCAACCGGCGGATCATGGCCGAGCGGGTCGCCGAAGCGCTCGGCGCCGAACTCGGCGAACCGGTCACCGACGTCTGCCACAACTCCGTCGAGATCCGCGACGGTCACTACCTGCACCGCAAGGGCGCCGCGCCCGGCGACGGCGCCGACGTGCTCATCGCCGGCACCCGCGGCACCCGGTCCTTCCTGGTGACCGGGCACTCCGGCCCGTCGGCCGGGCATTCGGTGGCGCACGGCGCCGGACGCAAGATGTCCCGGACCGACGCGCTGCGGCGCGGCAAGGCCAAACACACGGTCGAGGAGCTTCGGCGTACGGCCGTCGGCTCGATCGTCGTCTGCGGCGACCGGCAGTTGCTCTTCGAGGAGGCACCGGGCGCCTACAAACGGATCGAGCAGGTGATCGGCGACCTGGTCACGCACCGGCTCGCCACGCCTGTCGTCAGCACGGTCCCGCTGGTCACCTACAAGACGGCCGATCTCGCGCCGCGGAAGGGAGGCCGTCGATGAGCGCGGCTGCTTCGTCTGCTTCATCTGCGTCGTCCTCGTCCTCGTCCTCGTCGAGTGCCGCGGCGCTGCGGGGGGTCACCGGGTGTGTGCCGGTGCTGCGGTGGAAGCGGTTCGCCGACCGACCGCCCCGGCCGGTGTTCTTCACCAGACCGCCCCGGCGCGGTGGGTCCCGGCACGCGGTCGGCGGTGGCAGCCGGTGATCGGCTGGTGGAAACGCGCTGCTCATCCGGCGCCGGCCACCGGCGGACTGTGTCGGCCGGTGTTCACCGGGCCGGAGCCTCGCCGCGGGGCGGGTTCGGTCGGCGGCTGCCGTGGAGCGGGCTCCTGTCGGGCGACGGGGGCGATCGGCGGCTGCCGAACAGTGCCGTCCCGTCCACTGGGCACCGGCCGAATCGCGCCGTTCCGGAGGTGGGCGTGATCCCGAGCGCGGACCGTCCACAGGTCGGTGTTTTGGCCGGTTCCGGCGTGGGTGTTTTGTCGGGCGGGGTGAGGGCGGGCGGGATGGCTCACCCATCGGGGACGGCCGGCCTCGCACCTTCTGGAAGGGGGGCACGATGGCCGTACGACATCTGATGGTTTCTGCTGGTCGCGGGCCGCAAGAGTGCTCGTGGGCGCTGGCCCGGCTGGTTCGTCGGCTGGAGGCCGATGCCGCGAAGCGGAAGATCGTGACCCGGCGGGTGGAGAGCGTGGCCGGGGAGCGAGCCGGGACGTTTCGGTCGATTCTGCTGGAGATCGGTGGGGACGGGGCGGCGGAGTTCGTGGATTCGTGGAGTGGGACGCTGTGCTGGCAGGCGCCGAGTCCCTATCGGGCCGGGCTGGGGCGCAAGAACTGGTATGTGACAGCGCAGCCCTGTTCGGTGGATGTCGAGCGGACCGTCTTCGACGAGGCCGATGTGGAGATCGTGCCCACCCGGACCGGTGGGCCCGGTGGCCAGCATCGGAACAAGGCGAGCACCGCGGTCCGGGCCACGCATCGGCCCAGCGGGATCGTGGTGGTCGCCGACACCGAGCGGCAGTTCAGCCTGAACCGCGGCATCGCGCTGCGGCTCATCCGGGAACGCCTGGAAGCCGGTGATGCGGCAGCGTCACAGGCCGCCGAGACGGCCCGGTGGCGGATCCACGACGAACTGGTCCGCGGCAACCCGACCCGCGTCGAACGCCCATAGGAACCCTCGCGCTCACGGCCGTGCGAGACGACTGCGGAGGCGGTCCCGCGAAACGCTCGGGTGAAACCGTCGTGTGAAACGCTCGGGTGAAGCCGTCGTGCGAAACGCTCGCGTGAAGCCGTCGTGTGAGGCGGGCGTTTGAAACGGACATGCTGAGGGGCGGCGGCCCGAACCGGTGCCGCCGCCCCTCGCAAAGAGCTCCGTCACACCGGCCGACCGCGAACCGCGATCCCGCCGACGCGCCGGGCGTGACGCCCTCATCGATCAATGACGTCCCCTGGGGGCCGATGGTTGCCCGAGACGCGGGAACGTAACGGGGTGTTCACACTCGGCCGAGCTGCTTCACATGCCGCAACAGGGGCGCGGACTCGACCCGGTCGACGCCGTCGAGGCCGCTGATCCGTTCGGTCAGGTAGCGGTAGAAGGCCGCCATGTCGGTGCAGATCACCGTCGCGACCAGGTTCGTCGAGCCGGTGGTGGCGGCCGCGAAGACGACCTCCTCGTGTTCGGCCAGGGCGGCTCCGACGGCGGCCAGCCGGGACGGTGCCACCGTCACCCAGAGCAGCACCGGGGCCAGGAAACCGAACACCTGCGGCTGCACCTCGACGTCGTAGTAGAGGGCCCCGCTGCGGCGCAGCTCGCGCATCCGGCGACGAACCGTCGACTCCGGCCAGCCGGTCGCCGCCGCCAGCTCGGCGTAACCGGCCCGCCCGTCCCGCGACAGCACCCCGAGCAGCGCCTCATCACCGTCGGCCAGCCGCACCGGAGGAAGCCCGGTCGGCCGCACCGGAGGAAGCCCGGCCGACTCGGCCGGCGGAAGTCCGGCCGGCCGCACCGGAGGAAGCCCGGCCGATTCAGCCGGCGGAAGTCCGGCCGGCCGCACCGGAGGACGTCCGGCCGATTCGGTCGGTGGGAGCCCGGCTGGTCGCGCTGTCCGGATGTCGAGCGGGACGTCCGGGTCGCCGGGCTGGGGGGAGCCGCCGATCGTGAACGGCGGGGGTGGTGGTGCCGGCACCCCGTCGGGGGTCAGTGCGGCGACCTGCTCGGCGGTCAGTGCGTCGTCGCGCCGGTCCGGGCCGACCGCGCCGCCGACGAAATGGTGGATCAGGCAGTGTGCGGTCACCGACACCAGCCGGGGCGTGCGCGGCAGCTTGTCCAGCAGCAGCGACTCCCGGTCGGCGTGCGCGGCCAGCCGGGCCAGGCAGCTGATCTCGGTGCCGCCGGAGAACACGCTCACCCAGGCCGTGTCGGGTCGGCGGGCCAGCGCGTCGGCGAGCGGCCCGGCCATGTCCGGTGAGGTGTGCAGCCGCAGCATCCACGACTCATACCCGAGCCGGATCGGATTGGGCATGCCCACCACCCGGACCCCGGCGCCCTCCCGTAGACGCCGGTAGCGCCGGGCCACCGTCTGGTCGGAGACACCGAGAACCGCGCCGATCTCCCGGTAACCGGCCCGACCGTCGACCCGCAGCGCGTGCACGATCTGCCGATCCAGCGTGTCGATATCCACCCGCAAGACCCTAGCCGAATGTCGAGATCCGCCGCATGCCGTCGAAAACGTGGTGCGTTCGGAAGGACGGGCGGCAGAGTACGGCGCATGCGAAAGTGGTCACCCCTGATCGCCGTCTGTCTCGGCACCTTCCTGCTCCTCGTCGACGTCACGATCGTGATCGTCGCGCTGCCCAGCATCTCCGCCCACCTCGAAGCCGGCCCGGACGACCTGGCCTGGGTCCTGGACGGCTACGCCCTGGCGCTCGCCGCACTGCTGCTCGGCGCCGGAGCCCTCGCCGACCGCTACGGCCGTCGAGTCACGTACCTCATCGGTCTTCTGCTCTTCGGTGTGTCCTCGCTGCTCTGCGCGGTCGCGCCGAGTGTGGACACGCTGGTCGGCGCCCGCGTGCTGCAGGGCGTCGGCGGAGCCGCGATGTTCGCCACCACGGTGGCCATCCTCAACGTCACCTATCGGGGGCCGCGACCGGGGCGTCGCGTTCGGCGTGTGGGGCGCGGTCAACGGCGCCGCCACCGCGGCCGGGCCGCTGGCCGGCGGCCTGCTCACCGAACATCTCGGCTGGCGTTGGATCTTCCTGGTCAACCTGCCGATCGTCGTGGTCGCGGTCTGGTTCACCATGCGTACGGTCACCGAGTCCCGCTCCGACCGGGCCGGCCGTTTCGACATCCCCGGCACGGTCACCTTCACCCTGGCCGCCACCGCCCTGGTCTACGGGCTGATCCGGGCCGCCGACGAGGGCTGGACCGCCGCCGTCGTGCTCGGTCCGCTCGCCCTCGGCCTGGTCGGGGTCGTGCTGTTCGTCGCCGTCGAACGCCGCTCGGCCGCTCCGATGCTGGACCTGAGCCTGTTCCGGCAGCCCGGGTTCACCGGCCTGATCGTCGCCGCGTTCCTCTGCCAGGCGGCCGCGTTCGCCTACCTGCCGTTCACCACGATCTGGCTGCAGCGGGTGCTCGGGCACGGCCCGGTCGACGCCGGGCTGCTCGGCGCGCTGCCGCTGAGCGGGGCCGCCCTGCTGGTCGGCGCGCTGGCCGGTCGGTTCCTCCAACAGGTCCGGCCGTGGCCGGCGATCGGGCTGGGCCTGCTGCTGATCGCGGCCGGTGACCTCGCCCAGTCGGTGGTCGGCGCGGACAGTTCGGCGACGGTCCTCATCCCGGGCCTGATCCTGGTCGGGCTGGGCGCCGGGGTGGTGCTGCCGGTGCTGTCGTCGGCGGTGCTGGCCGAGGTGCCGCACGAGCGCAGCGGCATGGCCGGCGGGACGTTGAACACGTTCCGGCAACTCGGGTTCGCGTTCGGTGTTGCGATCTTCGGCACAGTCGTCGCCGACGTCTCCCCGCAGCAGAACCGATACGCCGACGGGCTGAGTGACGCGGTCCTCATGGCCGGCGGGTTCGCCCTGGTAGCGGCCCTGGCCGTGGTGCTGCTGGCCCGGCCGAACGTGGAACAGCCGGTGAAAATCGGATGACAGGCCCCGGCGGCGGTGCGGCAGCATGGCCGATGTGGTGGATACGCGCGGACCCGTCCGATATCTGTGGTGGCTGGCACGGCAGGTGAAAGGGTGGGTGGCGCGCGGGGCGATGTACGGCTCGCTCTGGTTCGTCAGTCTGGCCGTCACCCCGTACCTCATCTCCCAGGCCATCGACCGCGGCCTCGCGCCGCGTCGTGCCGGTGTCCTGTTCGCCTGGGCCGCGGTGGTCCTGCTCGTCGGGGCGGCCAGCGCGGGCCTCGGCATCATGCGGCACCGCAGCATGACCAAACTGCGGCTGGCCGCCGCGCTGAAGACCGCCGACCTGGTGATGACCCACGCCACCCGGCTCGGCGCCGCGCTGCCCCGCCGGGTCACCGCCGGTGAGGTGGTCACCATCGGCATCTCCGACGTGTGGACGGTCGGCCGGGCGATGAACGCGGGCGGCGTCGGCGTGGCCTCGATCATCGCGTTCTGCGTGGTCGCGTTCCTGCTGGAGCAGATCTCCGGCCTGCTCGCCGCGGTCGTCCTGATCGGGGTGCCGGTGCTGGCGCTGATCATCGCGCCACTGCTGCGCCGCACCCAGCGGGCCGCCGGTCGGTACCGCCACCACCAGGGCGAACTCAACGGCCGGCTGGTCGACGTGATCGGCGGGCTGCGGATCCTGAACGGGCTCGGCGGCAAACAGACCCACCTGGAGCGGTACCGGCGGGAGTCGGCGAAACTACGCGACCAGGGCTACCGGGTCGGCGGGCCGTCCAGCTGGATCGGGGCGCTCGGCGACGGCCTGCCGGTGGTGTTCCTGGCCGTGGTGATCTGGCTGGCCGCCCGGCTCGCCGTCGACGGTGACCTCACCGCCGGGCAGTTGGTCGCGGTCTACGGCTACACCGCGATGCTGGTCATCCCGGTCAACGTGATGATCTTCGTGGGGTTCGACGTCACCCGGGGCATCGTCGCCGCCCGCCGGATCACCGACTTCCTGCGGCTGCCCGAGGACGACCCGGCCGGCGAACCGGCACCGCCCGGCCCGGCCCCGCTGCGCGACCCCGAATCCGGGGTGTGCGCCGAACCCGGCCGGTTCACCGCGCTGGCCGGTGACCGCCCGGCCGACGCCGCCGAAATCCTCGACCGGCTCGGCCGCTACCGGCCCAGCGACGCCACCTGGGGCGGCCGGCCGCTCGCCGGGATCGCCCAGCCCGACATCAGGTCCCGGATCCTGGTCGCCACCCACGACGCCGACCTGTTCGCCGGGCCGCTGCGCGTCGTCGTCGCCGGCCCGGCCGAACCCGACGACGACCGGGTCCACCGCGCCCTGCAGACCGCGGTCGCCCACGACGTCGGCGACGACCTGGACCGGCCGATCGACTGGGGCGGGCGCAACCTGTCCGGCGGGCAGCGGCAGCGGGTCCGGCTGGCCCGGGCCGTCTACGCCGACCCGGAGATGCTGCTCGCCGCCGAACCCACGTCGGCCGTCGACGCACACACCGAAGCGGCCATCGCCGACCGGCTCAGCACCGCGCGTACCGGCCGCGGCACCGTCCTGGCCACCACCTCACCGGTGCTGCTCGACCGGGCCGACACCGTGCACTACCTGGTCGGCGGCCGGGTCGCCGCCACCGGCACCCACCGGGAACTGCTCGCCGCGGAACCCGGCTACCGCGCCCTCGTGGCCCGCGCGTTCGGAGACGACGAATGACCACGCTGCTACCCGTCGCCAGTCCCCGTGAGGTCGTCGTCGCCGCCCGGCGGCTGATCGCCGCCGACGGCCGGGCCGTCACCGGGATGCTCGTCCTCAGTGCGCTGGCCGCCGCCGCCGGGCTCGGCGGGCCGTGGCTACTCGGCCGGATCATCGACACCGTCGCCGCGGGCGGCCGGGTCGGCGACGTCGACCGGCTCGCCCTCGCCGTACTGGTCTGCGCTCTCGCACAGACCCTGCTGTCCCGGTACGCGCTGTCGGCCGCTTACCGGTTCGGCGAACGCACCGCCGCCCGCATCCGGGAACTCTTCCTCGACCGGGTTCTCGGCCTGCCCGCCTCGGTCGTCGAACGCACCCCGGCCGGTGACCTGGCCGCCCGCGGCAGCACCGACGTGGACGGCGTCGCCACCGCGCTGCGCGACTTCCTGCCACCGATCTTCGTCGGCCTCGTCCAGATGGTGTTCCTGATCGTCGCGGTGATCGTGCTCGACCCGCTGCTCGGCGTCGTCGGCGTGATCGGCTTCTCCGGCATCTGGTTCGTCACCCGCTGGTACCTCAGACGGGCCCGCGGCGCCTACCTCACCGAGGGCGCCGCCACCTCCCGACTCGCCGACGAACTCGCCGCCACCACCGACGGCGCGCGGACCGTCGAAGCGTTCGCCCTGCATCGGCAGCGGATCACCGCCGGTGACGCGGCCCTCGCCGAGACCCGCCGCACCAGGCTCGTCACCCTCGGCCTGCGCAGCGTGTTCTTCCCGCTGGCCGAGACGTCGTACGCGGTGCCGGCGGTGCTCGCCCTGGTTCTCGGCGGGCTCCTGCACATCGACGGCCGGGTCACCGTCGGCACCGTCGCCGCGGCCGTCCTCTACCTGCGGCAGCTGGTCAGCCCGCTGGACACCATCCTGATCTTCCTCGACCAGATGCAGGCCGGTGGCGCGTCGTTCGCCCGGGTCGAGGGCCTCGGCGCGGTCCCGGCCCCGGTACTGACCGTCGACCGGGAACCCGTCGACGAGCGGATCGAGGTACGGGCCGTCCGGTACGCCTACGACGAGGGCCGGGATGTGCTCCACGACGTCGAACTGACCGTCCGCCCCGGCGAACGGCTCGCCATCGTCGGGCTCTCCGGCGCCGGCAAATCCACCCTCGGCCGGCTCGTCGCCGGTGTCGAACGCCCCACCGCCGGCAGCGTCACCGTCGGCGGCGTCGCCATCGCCGAACTGCCACCCGACCGGCTACGCCGCCACGTCGTCCTGGTCACCCAGGAACACCACGTGTTCCGGGAGACGCTGCGGGAGAACCTGATGGTCGCCGCGCCCGACGCCGAACTCGAGGCCGCGCTGCGCACCGTGGGCGCCGACTGGGCCGACGACCTCGACCGTGACCTGGGGGAACACCCGCTCGACGGCGCGCAGGCCCAACAGTTGGCGCTGGCCCGGGTGGTCCTCGCCGACCCGCACACGGTCATCCTCGACGAGGCGACCGCACTGCTCGACCCGACCGCGGCCCGGGCTGCCGAACGGTCGCTGGCGGCGGTGCTGCACTCGCGTACCGTCATCGCCATCGCCCACCGCCTGCAGACCGCCCACGACGCCGACCGCGTCGCCGTGATGGAGGCCGGCCGGATCATCGAACTCGGCACCCACGACGAGCTGGTCGCCGCCGACGGGCCGTACGCGGCACTGTGGCGTTCCTGGCACGGCGGCGAGAGCATGCCCTCCCCGGCGTGACGGCCTTCGATTCTCGACGGCCGCCCTCAGGTCGGCGGTCGTCGGTCTTTCGGGGGCCGCCCTCCGGTCGCCGATCTTCGGGGCCGCCTCCCGGTCGCCGGATGATTAGGGTGCGTCCATGATCGACGATGAGCTCGCCGGGCTGCTGGACGACCCGGGCGCGAACCTCGACGAGATCTGGGACGCGATCTTCCCGCAGGGGGCGCTCTCGGCGGGCCACCGTCGCGGCCGTGCCGATCCTCGCTGCGGCCGCCCGGACCGCCTCGGCCCGGCGAGCTGACATCCTCTGGCTGGTCGGCATGATCGCCGACGACCGGCACGCCTACGGCGACCTGCTCCCGGACGCCCGCGCGGCGGTTGCGGCGCTTCCGTCGCCGCCCCTCGACGACCCGGACCCACGGGTCCGAGCGGCGGCGGCCTACGTCGTGGCCCGGGCCGGCGGTCCGGTCACCGCCCTGCACGACAGATTCAAACTCGAGGATGTACGGCCATCGCTCCTGCTCGCACTCGGCGAACTCGATCCGGAGGGTGCCTCCGCGCGCTTCCCCCACGACGGTCCGGCCGCCGAACGCTACGCGGCCGGGCTCGCCGTGATCCGCGCCGGCGGGATGCTCCCGATCGGGGGAGCGGACGCGGTCACGGACGCCATCGACGACGGCGTCGAACCGGACTACGCCTGGGTGACCCGCGAACCCGTCGACGAAATCGTGCTGACCGCCACCCCGACCGCCGCCGGTGACCTGGTGGCCGCCCTGGTTCGCAGTCCGGTCCCGGCCACCCGGCAGGCCGCCGCCTTCGCCGTCGCCGAACGGTCCCGCGGCCTCCGGTCCGGCACCCGGCTGGTCGCGCTGCTCTCCGGCCTGCGCGACGACCCGGACCAGGCCGTCCGCGACGAGTTGCTGGAGACACTGCGCTCCTGCGGCCGGGCAGCCGCCACCCCGTTCCGGGAATGGCTAGCCGCCATCGCCACCGGCTCCGCCGTCCCGGACATATCCGGTTCTGCCGTCTCGGCCGCGTCCGGTTCTGCCGTCTCGGCCGCGTCCGGTTCTGCCGTCTCGGCCGCACCCGGTTCCGCCGTCCCCGACACATCCGGCTCTGCCGTTTCGGCCGCGTCCGGTTCTGTCGTGCCTGACACATCCGGCTCTGCCGTTTCGGCCGCGTCCGGTTCTGTCGTTTCGGCCGCGTCCGGCTCTCTCGGCCCGGATCGTCCCGTCGCTTCGGGTGGTGGCCCCTCGGATGTCCGTCGGCGGCGCAAGGCCGTCGAGACGCTTCGGTGGCTCGGCGACCCGCGCTGGGTCGAGCTCGATCCACGCCCGCGGGCCGGTGAGCTGCGGTGGATCCCCTGCACCGCCGAGGTGCTGGCCGCCGTGCGCCGCCACCTGCGCGGCAATGACGCACTGGTGGACCTGCTCGGTGTCTGGGGACCTGAGGCGGCGGAGGCCGTACCAGATCTGATCGATCTTCTCCCGGACCTCGGATCCGTCGCCGCCGGGGCCCTGGCCCGGATCGGGCACGCCGATCCGCGGATGCAGCCGCACCTGTGGAGCCTGGCCGCCGACGGTGACCTCGCCGCGGCCGCCGCCGTCCGGCGTCTCACCGGCGACCCGCGAATGCTGCTGGAGGCACTGGCCGGCGCGTTCCGGACGGGCGAAACCGGTGGCGTTCTGGCGCAACCGATGGCCCCTGCCCGGCTGCTGCCGCTGAGCCCCCAGCCGCCGCTGAGCCCTCGGCCGCCGCTGAGCCCCCGGATGCCGCTGAGCCCTCGGCCGCCGCTGCTGGATCCCGGAGCCGATCTGTTGCCCGCCGTTCCCGCCGCCCGGACCTGGCTCATCGGGGACTCCCTGCGGACCCACGACGGACGACAGACGCAGATCCTCGCGGCCGCCACGGTGCTCGCCGCCTCCGACGGCACCGTCACCGCGGAGGACGCCACCGCGGTCCGGGACACGCTCCGTGCCCTGCTGGTACCCGGCTTCTACGGTGTCGCCGACGCGGCCGCACTGCTCGCCGGCCTCGACCCCGAACTACCGCGGCGGGTCACCGACCTGCTCCGCGACCCGGTGATCAGATCCGGCAGCGCCACCGACCTGATCTGGCTCGACGAGCTGGTCAGCGCCCGGCTCCGAGCGCACCTGACCGAATGACCCACCGCCACCGGCCGGCCACGTGCCGGGCGCTTTTGCGTTCCCTTTTTCGGCCGGCGGTCGTATCAGCGGGTCGGCGCGCTTCAGGCGGCCCCAGGTTTCGGATCTTGTGTCGGCTGGGTGTCAGGGCTGTCCCAGGGTGTCCGGAGCAGCCCTGAGGACCAGCTGGACTCGACCTTGATCGTTGCGTGTCCGGCGGTGCTCGGGTCTGTTCGGGCATCGCCGGACAGACCTGATCCGATCGGGCTGATCGGCAGCGCTGATCCCGGCGCCGTCGGACAACCCTGGGAGCCGGCCGGGATTTGATCTCGGCGGCCCTGCCCGGGCTAATCGGTTGCCTTACCGCCCGGCTGCCCACCTGCCCAGTTACCTTACCGCCCGGCTGCCCACCTGCCCGGCTGCCCACCTGCCTGCTGATTTCAGGGCCTGGCTGCCGGATATTCGGTTGAGTGGGGGGATCGGGGTGCCGGCTGTCAGGCTCTGGTCGGGCGTCGGGCGTCGGGCGTCGGGCGTCGGGCGTCGGGCGTCGGGCGTCGGGCCTCGGGCGTCGGGCCTCGGGCGTCGGGGGGTGGGGTGGGAAGAGGGCGGAGATGGCCTTGACCCGGGTTGGCGGGCGTGCGTAATCTACCGGTAACTCTGAAACGTTTCACGATCTGACGCCGAACACGACGAAGAAGAGCGGATCACCGATGACCAACCCCGCAGTCTCCGAGCTCCTCGCCCGCTCGAACCGCCTCGGTGCGGATCCGCGGACCACCAACTACGCCGGCGGGAACACGTCCGCCAAGGGGGCCGACATCGACCCGGTGACCGGGGACGCCGTCGACCTGGTGTGGGTGAAGGGCTCCGGCGGCGACCTCGGCACCCTCACCGAGAAAGGGCTGGCCGTGCTCCGGCTGGACCGGCTGCGGGCGCTGACCGGGGTCTACCCGGGGGTGGAGCGCGAGGACGAGATGGTCGCCGCCTTCGACTACTGCCTGCACGGGCGCGGGGGCGCGGCGCCGAGCATCGACACCGCGATGCACGGGCTGGTGGACGCGCCGCACGTGGACCACCTGCATCCGGACGCCGGCATCGCGATCGCCACGGCCGCCGACGGGCCGGCGTTGACCAAGGAGATCTTCGGCGACCGGGTGCTGTGGGTGGACTGGCGGCGGCCGGGCTTCCAGCTGGGCCTGGACATCGCCGCCGCGTACCGGGCGAACCCGCAGGCGATCGGCGTCATCCTGGGTGGGCACGGGATCACCGCGTGGGGCGCGACCAGCGACGAGTGCGAGGCCAACTCCAACGAGATCATCAACACGGCGGCGGCGTACATCGCCGAGCACGGGCGCAGCGAGCCGTTCGGGGCGCGGACGGTCGCCGCGTTGGAGGAGACCGCGCGACACGAGCGTGCGGCCGCGCTCTTCCCGGTGGTCCGGGGGCTGGCCTCCACCGACCGTCCCCAGGTCGGGCACTACAACGACAGTGATGTGGTGCTGGAGTTCGCCGGCAGTGAGCGGGTCGGCGAGCTGGGCGCCCTCGGCACCTCCTGCCCGGACCACTTCCTGCGCACCAAGGTGAAGCCGCTGGTTCTGGACACCGCACCGGACGCCCCGCTGGACGAGGTGATCGCCCGGCTCAAGGAGCTGCACGAGGCGTACCGGGCGGACTACCGCGGCTACTACGAGCGGCACGCCACCGCGGACAGCCCGGCGATCCGGGGTGCCGACCCGGCGATCGTGCTGGTCCCGGGCGTGGGCATGTTCTCGTTCGGAGCGAACAAGCAGACCGCCCGGGTGGCCGGCGAGTTCTATGTGAACGCGATAAACGTGATGCGCGGCGCGGAGGCGATCTCCCGATACGCGCCGATCGACGAGTCGGAGAAGTTCCGCATCGAGTACTGGGCGCTGGAGGAGGCGAAGCTGCAGCGGATGCCCAAGCCGAAGCCGCTCGCGACCCGGATCGCCCTGGTCACCGGCGCCGGTTCCGGCATCGGCCGGGCGATCGCGCTGCGGCTGGCCGCCGAGGGCGCGTGCGTGGTGGTCAGCGATCGGGACACCGAGGCGGCCGCGAACGTGGCGGCGGAGATCGGCGGCGCCGACGTGGCCGTGGCGGTGAGCCTCGACGTCACCGACGAGGACGCGGTGGCTGCCGCCGTACGGCAGGGGGTGTTGGCTTTCGGTGGTATCGATCTGGTCGTCAACAACGCCGGCCTGTCGCTGTCGAAGTCGCTGCTGGACACCACCGCCCGGGACTGGGATCTGCAGCACGACGTGATGGCCAAGGGCTCGTTCCTGGTGTCGCGGGAGACCGCGCGGGTGCTGATCGCGCAGGGTCTGGGCGGCGACATCATCTACATCTCCAGCAAGAACTCGATCTTCGCGGGACCGAACAACGTCGCCTACGGCGCCGCCAAGGCCGACCAGGCCCACCAGGTCCGTCTGCTGGCCGCCGAGCTCGGCCCGCACGGCATCCGGGTCAACGGCATCAACCCCGACGGAGTGGTACGGGGATCCGGCATCTTCGCCGGGGGATGGGGCGCCGACCGGGCGGCCGTCTACGGGGTGCCGGAGGAGAAGCTGGGCGAGTTCTACGCGCAGCGCACCCTGCTCAAGCGGGAGGTCCTGCCGGAGCACATCGCGAACGCGGTCTTCGCGATCACCGGTGGCGACCTGACCCACACGACCGGCCTGCACGTCCCCGTCGACGCGGGTGTCGCCGCGGCGTTCCTGCGATGAGCGACGCGTTCGCCGCTGTCGATCTGGGCGCGTCCAGCGGGCGCGTCGTGGTCGGCCGCTTCCACGACGGCACCCTGGACCTGGAGGTCGTGCACCGGTTCCCGAACGAGCCGGTGCGGGTCGGCGGCACCCTGCATTGGGACATCCTGTCGCTGTACCGGGGGGTGCTCGACGGACTCGCCAAAGCCGGGCCGGTCCGCAGCATCGGCATCGACTCGTGGGCCGTCGACTACGGGCTGATCGACGTCGACGGGGCGCTGCTCGGCAACCCGGTGCACTACCGGGACTCGCGCACCGACGGGATCGCCGACCGGGTCAAGGACCTCTACGGTGTCTGCGGGCTGCAGAAGCTGCCGTTCAACACGGTGTATCAGCTGCTCGCGGCGGAGCCGACGGCACAGTACGCGGCGGCCGACCGGCTCCTGATGATCCCCGACCTGCTCGCCTACTGGCTGACCGGGCAGATCGGGGCGGAGTACACCAACGCCTCGACGACCGGGCTGCTCGATGTCCGTACCCGCGAATGGTCCTTGCCGTTGATCTCCGAACTGGGGTTGCGGGCCAGGCTGTTGCCGCCGGTGCGGCACCCGGGCGACCGGATCGGCGACTTCGAGGGCACGCCGGTGATCGCGGTCGGGTCGCACGACACGGCCAGCGCGGTCGTCGCCGTCCCGGCCGAGGGTGACGATTTCGCCTACATCTCGTGCGGCACCTGGTCGCTGGTCGGCCTGGAACTCGACGAACCGGTGCTCAGCGAGGAGTCGCGCGCGGCGAACTTCACCAACGAGGGCGGCGTCGACGGCACGATCCGCTACCTGCGCAACGTCATGGGCTTGTGGCCGCTGCAGGAGTGCGTGCGCGAATGGGGTTCACCGGATCTGCCGGAACTGCTGGCCGCGGCGGCCGCCGAACCCGGCCTGGCACACGTCGTCGACCTGGACGACCCGGTGTTCCTGCCGCCCGGTGACATGGCGGGCCGGCTGCGGAAACTGGCCGGGCTGCCCGACGACGCGAGCCGCGCGACGATCGTGCGCTGCATCCTGGACAGCCTGGCGCTCGCGCAACGGCGCGCGGTGCGCCAGGCCCGGGAGCTCGCCGATCGGCAGGTCGGTGTGGTGCATCTGGTCGGCGGGGGAGCGCTGAACGAGTTGCTCTGCCAGTTGACCGCGGACGCCTGCGGACTGCCGGTGCTGGCCGGGCCGGTCGAGGCCACCGCCATCGGCAACCTGCTCGTCCAGGCCCGCGCGGCCGGAGTGGTCGAGGGTGGACTGGATGCGATGCGGGCGCTGGTGCGCGAGACTCAACAGATCGTGCGCTACGAACCGGGCGGAACACCGGCCGCCTGGGACGCCGCGGCCGCACGAGTGGGGAGGTGACCGTGCGGATCGCGTTCTTCGCCACCTGTCTGGCCGACACCCTCTTCCCGGAGGCGGCCAAGGCCACGGTGCGGCTGCTCGAACGGCTCGGGCACGAGGTGGTGTTCCCGCCCGAGCAGACCTGCTGCGGGCAGATGCACATCAACACCGGATACCAGAAGGAAGCATTACCCCTGGTCAAACGGTACGCGACGACCTTCGACCGCTACGACGTCATCGTTGTTCCGTCCGGGTCGTGCGCCGGGTCGATCCGGCACCAGCACAGTATGGTCGCGTCCGCCTACGGCGAGGCCGGGCTGGCCGCCCGCAGCGAATCGGTGGCGGCCCGCACCTACGAGCTGTCCGAGTTGCTCATCGACGTGCTGAAGATCGAGGACGTGGGGGCGTACTACCCGCACCGGGTCACCTACCACCCGACCTGTCACAGCCTGCGGATGACCCGGGTCGGTGACAAGCCGCTGCGCCTGCTGCGTCAGGTGCGCGGGCTCGACCTGGTCGAACTGCCCGCCGCCGAGCAGTGCTGCGGGTTCGGTGGCACGTTCTCGATCAAGAACGCGGAGACGTCCACCGCGATGCTCGCCGACAAGATGACCAACATCGTGTCCACCGGCGCCGACGTCTGCACCGCCGGCGACACGTCCTGCCTGATGCACATCGGCGGTGGACTGTCCCGGCTGAAGACCGGGGTGCGGACGGTTCATCTCGCCGAGATCCTGGCCTCGACGGAGTACGCATGACGACCTTCTTGGGAATGCCGGCCACGGCGCCGCGCGGGGTCGGTCATCTGCGCGGTGACCAGACCTTCCCCCGGGCGGCCCGGGACGCTCTGCAGAACTCGCAGCTGCGGCGCAACCTGCGGCACGCCACCACGACCATCCGTGGCAAGTCCGGCCGGGTGATCGCCGAGCTGCCCGACTGGCAGCTGCTGCGTGACGCCGGCTCGGGGATCAAGACCGACGTGATGTCCCGCCTTCCGGAACTCCTCGAACAGCTGGAGGAACGCGTCGTCGCCGTCGGTGGCGTGGTGCACTGGGCGGCCGACGCAAACGAGGCCAACACCATCGTCACCGAACTGGTGAAGGCGACCGGCTCGGACCGGGTCATCAAGGTCAAGTCGATGGCCACCCAGGAGATCGGCCTCAACGAGGCCCTGGAGGCGGCCGGGATCACCCCGGTCGAGACCGACCTCGCGGAACTGATCGTGCAGCTCGGCGACGACAAACCCAGCCACATCCTGGTCCCGGCCATCCACCGGAACCGGTCGGAGATCCGGGAGATCTTCCTGCGGGCCATGCCCGGGGTGGATCCGGCGCTGACCGACGACCCGCCGGTCCTGGCCGCGGCCGCCCGGCGCTACCTGCGGGAGACGTTCCTGTCGACGAGGGTGGCCGTGTCCGGGGCCAACTTCGCGATCGCCGAGACCGGCACACTCGGGGTCGTCGAATCCGAGGGCAACGGGCGGATGTGCCTGACCCTGCCGGACACCCTGATCACCGTGATGGGCATCGAGAAGGTCCTGCCGTCCTGGCGTGACCTGGAGGTCTTCCTGCAACTGCTGCCCCGGGCGTCCACCGGGGAGCGGATGAACCCGTACACGACCATGTGGACCGGGGTCACGCCCGGGGACGGGCCGCAGAACTTCCATCTCGTGCTGCTCGACAACGGGCGCAGCGCGGTCCTCGCCGACACCGTGGGGCGGTCGGCGCTGCACTGCATCCGCTGCTCGGCCTGTCTCAACGTGTGCCCGGTCTATGAGCGGACCGGTGGGCACTCGTACGGCTCGGTCTATCCGGGACCGATCGGGGCGGTGCTGTCGCCGCAGCTGACCGGGGTCGCCGACAACGCCTCACTGCCGTTCGCGTCGTCGCTCTGCGGAGCCTGCTTCGACGCCTGCCCGGTCAAGATCGACATTCCGTCGCTGCTCGTGCATCTGCGCAACCAGGTACCCCATGCGGCGGTCGAGAAGGCGGCCATGGCGGCCGCCGCGCGGATCATGGACAGCCCGCGGTGGTACGCGTCCGCGCAGCGTGCCGCCAAGATGGCCCGGATCGCCGGCCGGCGTGGACGAGGGCTGCCGCCGCCGCTGTCGGGATGGACCGCCGGTCGTGATCTGCCGGAATTCCCGAAACAGACGTTCCGCGACTGGTGGGCCCAGCGAACGGATGCCCCCGCCGCCACGCGTGCGTCCGGCTCTTCCGGTGGCCCGTCCGGCTCTTCCGGCGGCGCCGCTGCGGCTTCCGGCGGCCCGTCTGCGGGTTCCGGGGACCGGTCTGAGGCGCCGGATGGCACGCGTTCTGAACGGGAGGACGGGCGATGAGCTCGCGGGACCTCATTCTCGGGCGGGTGCGGGCCGCGCTTCGCGACGCTCCCGTGGTGCCGGAGGCGCCCCGCGACTACCGACCGGCCGGAACGAATCGGGTCGACCTCGAGATGCTCGTCGACCGGCTCGTGGACTACAAGGCCGAGGTCTACCGGGTGACCTCGGCCGAGGTGGCCGCGACCGTGTCCGGGCTGGTCGGGGCAGGCGGCGCGGTCCTCGTACCCCCTGGTCTGCCGGAAGAGTGGCGCCCGGAGGGTGCCTTCGCCGACGAGAACCTGCCGCCGGACCGGATCGCCGCCGCCGACGCCGTGCTGACCGCCGCGGCGGTGGCCGTCGCCGAGACCGGAACGATCGTGCT
Source organism: Actinoplanes sichuanensis (assembly GCF_033097365.1). Classification (NCBI taxonomy): domain Bacteria; kingdom Bacillati; phylum Actinomycetota; class Actinomycetes; order Micromonosporales; family Micromonosporaceae; genus Actinoplanes; species Actinoplanes sichuanensis. The sequence goes on along the minus strand of NZ_AP028461.1, from coordinate 6,618,219 downwards.
GGACGCCTCACCCGACCAGGGGCGGCGGATCATCACCCTGCTCCCGGACGTGCACGTGATCGTGCTGCGGCCGGCGCAGGTGGTCGCCTCGGTGCCGGACGCGATCGCCCGCCTCGATCCGACCCGGCCGCTGACCTGGATCAGCGGGCCGTCCGCGACCAGCGACATCGAACTCAACCGGGTCGAAGGCGTGCACGGCCCCCGCCACCTGCACGTCCTGCTCCTGACCGACTGACTCGGCTACCGGCGTCGGACGCCGCCACGGTCACCCTGTCGTCCACCCGCAAGGCGGCGTTCACCGAGGCCGGCATGTTGTCGACGGCGTGGTTGAGGGTGCCGCACAGCGGGTCGACGAGCCATACCCGGTCGCCGTCGCCGGTGCGCCCGCTCTCCTCACCGAGCACCTGATCGCCGGGTCGCGCGTCCCGCGAGGAGGGCGAGGATCGCCTGCTCCGCCTCGATGTCGGCGATGGTCGCGAAATCGTCCCCGTCCTCGCCGAACCGTTCCAGCGGCGAGCCGTAGCGGGCGCGGACGACGGCGGTTCCGGCCCCGGCCGCAGCGATGGCCGGTTCCCGGTCGTTGATCGACATGAATGCCCCCGACGAGGCCGGCCTGCGCGGCGGTCGGCTGTTACGCTAGTTTGCGATCAGTGTTCGCGAATGGCGGGCGGTTGAGTCGACTTGCTCGTATGGTTAATACTCGTGGGCGAGTAATCGGCGGCGAGTTCGAATCGGGAGGGGCGGCGATGGGAAAGCGTCGCAAGGTGGGCAACCTGCTCGGGTTGCACATTCTGGCCACGCTGACCCTGCAGCCGATGCATCCGTATGAGATCGCCGCTCAGTTGCGGGCCTTCGGCAAGGATCAGGACATCAAGATCCAGTGGGGCTCGCTCTACACGGTCGTGCGAAATCTGGAGAAGCACGGGTTCATCGAAGCGGCGGAGACGGTCCGGGAAGGCCGTCGGCCCGAGCGCACGGTGTATCGGCTGACCGAGGCCGGCCGGCACGAGATGACCGACTGGCTGCGCGAGCTGATCGGGCAGCCGGAGCCGGAGTACCCCCGGTTACGGTCGGCCCTGTCGGTCGCCGGAGTGCTCCCGCCGGACGAGATGATCGAGCTGATCCGCCGACGGCTGGCGGCGCTCACCGCGGAGAACCAGGCGGCCCGGGCCGCACTCGCCGCCACCCGGCGGGAGGTGCCGCGGCTCTTCCTCATCGAGGCGGAGTACGCGTTGGCCATGCGTGAGGCCGAGCAGGTCTGGCTGGCCGGCCTCGACCGGGAACTGCACGACGGGTCGGTCCCGGGGCTCGGCGCGTGGCGCCGGTTCCACGAGACCGGCGTACTGCCCGACCTCAGCGAGCTGATGGGGCCGGATTGAAACGGGCCCCGGCCGGTGCGGGAACACCGGACGGGGCCGCCACCTCACCACCGACCGCGGGAACGGTCCGGGCATCCGAGGCGTGTAGCAGCATCCAGGATATCCGGACACGGCCCGTGGAGATCAGGAGTGATCACCATGAGTCATGCCGTGACGGCTGACGATCTGCGCAAGTCCTATCCCGGCGGCGTGCGGGCCCTCGACGGGTTGAGCCTCGACGTAAGGGCCGGCGAGGTGTTCGGTCTGCTCGGGCCGAACGGTGCCGGCAAGTCCACCACCGTCAAGATCCTGACCACCCTGGCCCGGCCCGACTCCGGTACCGCCTCGGTCGCCGGCCACGACGTGCTGCGGCATCCGGAGCGGGTCCGCCGCGAGATCGGCGTGGTCGCCCAGAGGTCCGCGCTCGACCCGATGGCGAGCGGCCGGGACAACCTCACCCTTCAAGGGCGGATCTTCGGGGTACGGGGACCCGCCCTCCGTCGCCGAGTCGACGAACTCCTCGAGCGCTTCGACCTGACCGGTGCCGCCGGCCGGATCGTGCGCGGCTGGTCCGGCGGCATGCAACGGCGCCTGGACGTGGCGCTGGCGCTCGTGCACCGCCCCGGGGTGCTGTTCCTGGACGAGCCGACCACCGGGCTCGACCCCGAGGGGCGGGCCGCCATGTGGGCCGAGATCGGGCGCCTCGCCGCCGACGAGTCGATGGCGATCCTGCTCACCACCCACTACCTGGACGAGGCGGACCGGCTGGCCGGTCGGCTGGCGATCGTCGACGGTGGACGTGTCGTCGCCCACGGGACGCCCGCCCACCTCAAGGAGGAACTGCGCGGGGACGCCGTACATCTGGAATTGCGGCAACCGCCCGATGAGCCGACGGCGCGGCAGGTGATCGAGCTGGTGACCGGCTTGCGGGAGGTCGCCTTCGACGGACGGCGGCTGAGTGCGCGAGCCGACGACGGCGCCGCGGCTGTTCCGGCGGCCCTGGCCGCACTGGAGTCGGCCGGCATCGGCGTAGCGACCGTGACCGTGGCCCGGCCGTCCTTGGACGACGTGTATCTGCGGCACGCGGGACGGAGGTTCGCAGCGTGAGCACCCTTGTCCTGCACACCTGGTGGATGACCGGTCGGCGGCTGAAAGTGCTGGTCAAGCAGCCGGCGTTCGTGGTGATCCTGCTGGTTCAGCCGGCCATCTGGCTGTTCCTGTTCGGCAATCTGTTCCGTCGGGTGGTCGAGCTGCCGGGCTTCGGGGCGGCGAACTACCTCGACTACATCGTGCCCGGTGTGGTGGTGATGACCGCGGTGTCGTCGAACATGTGGGCCGGCATGGGTGTGCTCGAGGAGATCGAACGCGGCACCCTGAACCGGCTGCTCACCACCCCGGTGTCGCGGTCCGCGATCATGAACGCGGCGGTCGTCGAACAGGCGATCAGCACCGCCGTGCAGGTGCTGGCGATCATGCTGCTGGGCCTGCTGGCCGGGGCCGACTACCCGGGCGGGCCGGCCGGACTGACCGTGCTGCTGGCGTCGGCGCTGCTGCTGGGCACCGTGTTCAGCGCGCTGTCGAACACGATCGGGATGCTGGTCCGGCAGCGGGAGACCATCATCGGCATCAACACGCTGCTGCTGTTGCCGTTGACGTTCCTGTCGTCGGCGTTCATGTCCGAGGCGCTGATGCCGTCCTGGATGCGGACGATCGCCGCCGCCAACCCGGTGAACTGGGCGCTCGAAGCGTCCCGGGCGGCGATGAGCGCCGACCCGGACTGGGCCGTCGTCGCGAGCCGCTGCGGATGGCTGGCCCTGCTGGCGGCCGCGATGGTGTTCCTGTCCACCCGGACCTTCCGGGCCTACCAGAAGTCGGTGTAGCGGCTCACCGGGCCAGGGCCTCGACCCGACGGACGAGGTCCTGGGCGGTGAACGGTCTCGACAGGTAGTCGTCGGCACCCGCGTCGAAGGCGGCGGCCGCCTCCAGCCAGCGGCCCCGCTCGGTGATCAGCAGGATCGGGACGTCGGCGGTGTCCTCGGCCGAGCGCAGCGCGTGGCAGAGGTCGGAGGCGGTCATGTCCCGGCCGGTGGCGAGCACCGCGCAGTCCGGCCGGTGGGCGTGGGCGGCACGGAGGGCGGCCTGGGCGGTGTTGCGCGTGGACACCTCCAGGCCGGCCGACGTGAGAACGGTTTCGATGATGCGCAGCAGGGTCGGATCGTCGTCGACCACGAGAACCGAAGTCACCCTCACCCCAAATCGTCCCCGGCGGCGTTGATCACTCCCTACAGTAAGGGCCGTGCCGGAGGTCGGGGACCGGATCTGGAGCGTCAGGCGCCTGGTGCGCGTGGCGATGTCACTGACGCTGACCGCGGTCGCCGTGGTGGCGGCCACCGGGTTCCTCCGCAACAGCGAGAGCCTGGACGCCCACGCCGAGTTGCAGCGGTCCGGCGAGATCATGGACCGGATCATCGCGCTGCGTACCCCGGCGCCCGCGGATGCCGTCCGTTTCCAGATCGACGAGCTGGGCCGCCTGGCCGGTGCCGACCCGGTCCACCGGGAACTGCTCCAGCGGATCGACCCGGCCGCCGACCTCAGCGTCCTCCGGGCCGCCGCCGACGAGATGCTGGACCACGAGCAGACCCGGTTGGACCGCCGGATCGGGGACAGTGGCGCGGTCGCCCGCAACAGCCGCTGGATGATCGTCTGGGTCGCGGTCCTGATGTCGGTGCTGGTCCTGATCGTGGGCCGGCGGCTGGAACGCCACTTCACCGCGGCCGCCGACCGGATGGCCGCCGCCACCCGCCGCGCCCGGGCCGGTGATCTGACCCATCCCGCCGTCGTCGACGGCCCCCGCGAACTCGCCGAGATGACCACCGTCTTCAACGAGTCGATGGCCGAGCTGGCCGAGGCGCGCGACGAGGCGAACGCGGCGACCACGGCGGGCGCGGCGTTCCTGGACGCGATGAGCCACGAGGTCCGTGCGCCGATGACCGCGCTGACCGGGATGACGAGGCTGCTCCTGGAGACCGGCCTCGACGACAGGCAGCGCGAACTCGTCACGACGGTCCACGACAGCGGGGCCACGCTGCTCACCGTCGTCGACGACCTGCTGGACCTGGCCCGCATCGAGACGGGTGACCTGCCGCTGGAGCGCCGCCCGTTCTCGCTGCGCGACTGTGTGCGCCGGGCCATGGATCCGGTGGCCGACGCGGCCGCGGCGAAGGGCCTGCACCTGGCCGCGCACCTGGGTACCGGCTGTCCGGAACGGGTCCGCGGCGACGACGCGCGGGTCCGCCGGATCCTGACCGCCCTGTTGCGGCAGGCGGTCGAGTCGACGGAGCACGGGTCGGTCACGGTGAGCGTCTCCGCTCACTCCCGGTCGGACGGCGTGGAGGTCCACTTCTCGGTCCGGGACACCGGACTGGGTGTGCCGGCGGAACATCGGCCGGATCCGGGTGGCCGGCTGGCCCGCTGTCTCGCCGCGTCGATGGGCGGCGGCGTCACCGTGGAGGACCGGCCCGGGCAGGGGACCACGGTCACCGTCACCGTGCTGCTGGGCGAGGCGCACCAGCCGGACCGGTTCGGGCGGTCGCCGGTCATCGGCCGCAAACAGCAGCTGCTGGTGCTGGTGGCCGAGGACGACCCGGTGGATCAGCGGCTGACCAGGCGCCTGCTGGAACGCCGCGGCCACCGGGTGGTCACCGTCGCCGACGGGGAGGCCGCGGTCGAGGCGGTCCTGCGCGACCGGTACGACCTGGTCCTGCTCGGCTGCGGGCTGCTCGTGCTGGACGGGCCGACGGCGGTCCGGCTGATCCACGCCGACCCGCCGGTGCACGGTGTGCCGCGGATCATCGCGATCTGCCCGGACTCCGAGGAGAAGGACGACTTCGTCACCGCCGGTGCGGACGGGATCCTGGCCCGCCCGGTGGACGCCGGGGACCTCGACGTGGTGCTGGCGACGGCGGCCGCGTACGCCGATGTCCGGCTGGCCGGTGCCGGGCCGCTGCCCGGACCGGACGACGGCGAACCCGCGATGATCCGTGCCTGTGTCGACGTGATCGCCGGCCCGGACGCCGATCCGGCGGACCGCCGCCGGCTAGCCGAGATCCTGCACAACTTCGCCGACCGCCTGCCCGGTCTGCTGGAACGCATGGACCGGGCCGCGGCCACCGGCGACACCCGCAACCTGGCCCGCCTCGCGCACGGTCTGAAGGCGTCCTCGGCGACGCTCGGCGCCAACCGGTTCGCCGCGCTCTGTGCCGAGCTCGAGGACCGCGCCCACCGTGACCCGGCCACCGTCGACGTGCTCCACGACCTGCACGCACGGGCCCACGAGATCAGCGAGACGATGGAGACCATCTCCCGGCAGCTCACCCGGGCCTCCTGAGCCCCACAGGTCTTGCAGATTTCGGCCGCCGACCCGGCATGAACAGTAACAATCACGTTCGTGAGCAATGAAACGGGGCAAAGCGCGAGTAAGCGGCGTATGCGGTGGACCGGTGCCGCGATCGTCGTCAGCGGGGCCGTCGTCGGAGGCGTGATCGGGGCCCTCAACCGGGACGGCGTCGACCAACCGGCGGCGATCGTGGTGGCGGTCGCCGACCGCGGCGCGGTCACTCTGGACGTGGCGACGATCGGCACCGTCGAACCGGCCACCACCCGGAGCCTGACCTTCGCCCTGTCCGGAACCGTGGCCTCGGTGCACGTCCGGGCGGGCAACAAGGTCAGCAAGGGCCAGAAGCTCGCCGCACTGGACACCACGGACGCCGCCGACGCTCTCGCCGACGCCCGGACCGCTCTCGCCGAGGCCCGCGACCGGCTCAGTGACTCCCGGACCGTCGCCGCCCGGGCCACCGCGAGCGCCACCGCCTGCGCCCGGCCCGGAAAGACGGTGGAGCCGGCGGCGGTGCCGGAGATCCAGCTGCCCGTCATCGAGCCGATGGCCGTGGAGCCGGCGCCGAGCGCGGAGCCGGCGATCCGGGGGCGGGCGGCCACCCCGTGCGCGACCCACGGCTACCCGGACACCGGCAGCGACCAGGTGCTCACCGCGGAACAGCAGGTCAACCGAGCCGAGCGCGCGGTCGAGACGGCGCAGCGGGCCCTGGACGGCACGGTCATCACCGCCCCGATCGCCGGGACCGTGGTCGCCGTCGAGGGCAAGGTCGGCGACCAGGTTCGGACCGGGTCGACCTTCGTCAGCCTGGCCGACACGTACACGATGCAGGTCCGCGCCGACTTCCCGGAGGCCGATGCGGGAGCCCTGACCGCCGGGCAGGGCGCGACGGTGAGCCTGGCCGACTCCGACGACACGTACCAGGCCGAGGTGGTCCAGGTCGATCCGGCCGGCACCTCGGACGGCACCCTGGTCCGCTACGGCGTGCTGCTCAGCTTCGCCGATTCGCCGTCCGACCTGCTCGTCGGGCAGAGCGCCCAGGTACAGGTGCGCACCGGTGAGGTGGCCGACGCGCTACGGGTGCCGTCGACGGCGGTGCACGACGTGTCCGGCGGATCGGGCACCGTGCTGGTGCGGGCGGCCAACCGGTCGGAGGAACGCGTTGTGGCAGTCGGGCTCCGCGGGGACCGATACACCGAGATAACCGGCGGACTGGAGCAGGGCGACCAGGTGGTGCGTTCCTGGTAGCGACCGGGTTGTTGATGGCGAGGGTGGGCGAGGGTGGCCGAGGGTGATTGCTGGAAGACAGCACGCCACGAACCGGCCGGAAGGCATGATGACGGTGTGAATGCGCTGCGTCGTCCCAGCACGGCCGTGAACGCCCTGCTGGCCCTCCTGATCGTCGGTGCCGGTTTCTGGGGCTGGGCCCTGCTGCGGGACACCTCGGAGACGACCCGGGCCAGCGCGTCCGGCTCCCGGACGGTCACCGCCACCCAGGGCACCGTCACCCGTACCGTGTCCGCGGACGGGGCGGTGGCCAGCGCCGCGACCGCCACCGCCACGTTCACCACGTCCGGTACGGTCACCGCGATCGGCGTGAAGGTCGGCCAGACGGTCACTTCGGGCGCCCTGCTGGCCCGGGTGGACGCCACCGACGCCAAACGTGACCTGGAGCTGGCTCAGGCCAACCTGGACGCGGCGCAGGACGCGCTGGAGCGGGCCGAGGACGCGGGCACCGACACCGACAACGCGTCGAATGCGGTCACCGAGGCCGAACTGGCCGTGGACGAGGCGGAGGCGTCGGTGGCCGGGACCCGGCTGACCGCGCCGATGGCCGGCACCGTGGTGGCGGTCAACGGGAGTCTCGGCGGCTCGTCGCAGGGCACCGGCGGCACCGGCGGATTCGTTGATCTCGCGGATCTCACCAAACTCCAGATCACCGCGGCGTTCTCCGAGGCGGACGCCACCGAGCTCAAGGAGGGGCAGAGCGCGACGATCGTCTGGAACGCTCTGCAGAACGCCGAGACGACAGGCACCGTGGTGGCCGTCGACCCGACCGCGACCAGCGAGAACAGTGTCGTGACGTACGGCGTGACGGTAAGCCTGCCGAACCCGCCGGACGGCGCCAAACCGGGCCAGACGGTGACCGTCTCGGTGGTCACCGGCAGCGTGGAGAACGCCGTCATGGTCAACTCGGCAGCCGTCACCACGATCGGCAACCGGCACAGCGTGACCGTCCTGGACAGCGCCGGCCGGCAGGAGGTCCGCCAGGTGCAGGTGGGCTTGGAGGGCGACGACGCCGCGCAGATCACCTCGGGCCTGGCCTCCGGTGAGCGGGTGGTGGTGCCGACCAGCACGACGACGACCACGACCACCACCGACATGCGCGGTGGCGGCAACGGCTTCCCCGGTGGTGGCGGCGCGCCCCCGGGTGGTGGCGGGAACGGCGGGCGCTGATGAGCCGGCCGGTCCTGGACGTACGGGAGATCACCAAGATCTACGGCGAGGGCGACACCGAGATCCGTGCCCTCGACGATGTCAGCCTGGCGGTCGAGCGGGGCGAGTACGTGGCGGTGATGGGTTCGTCCGGCTCCGGCAAGTCGACGTTGATGAACATCCTGGGCTGCCTGGACGTCCCCACCACGGGCACCTACCTGCTGGACGGGGTGGACGTCGGCTCGCTCAGCGACGCCCAGCTGGCCCTGGCCCGGAACCGGCTGATCGGGTTCGTCTTCCAGGCGTTCAACCTGATCCCGCGGACCAGTGCCGTGGCCAACGTGGAGCTGCCTCTCGCGTACTCCGGGATGAAGGCCGCCGAACGGCGCCGCCGGGCGATGTTCTCGCTGGATCTGGTCGGTCTCGCGGACCGGGCCGAGCACGAGCCGAGCCGGCTCTCCGGCGGCCAGCAGCAGCGGGTCGCGGTGGCTCGCGCGCTGGTCACCGAACCGGCGCTGCTACTGGCCGACGAGCCGACCGGCAACCTGGACAGTCACGCCACCGAGGAGGTGCTCGCCGTGTTCGACGACCTGAACGCGGCCGGCCGCACCATCGTGCTGATCACGCACGAGGACGAGGTGGCTGCCCGGGCCGGCCGCCTGATCAAGCTCTTCGACGGCCGGGTCACCTGCGACTCCCGGCAGGAGCCGTCCGGACGACACGCAGCGGCGGGGGTTTAGGGTGAATTCTGCGGAGATTTTGAGATTTGCTCTGCGGGGGATCGCGGCGAACAAACTGCGCTCGATCCTCACCATGCTCGGCATCCTGATCGGTGTCGCCGCCGTCATCCTGCTGGTCGCGGTCGGCAACGGCTCCGCCAAGTCGATCGCCTCCCGGATCGAGGCGCTCGGCACCAACACGCTGACCGTGATGAGCACCAGCCGCGGCAGCGGCGGCCTCACCATGCGGATCGCCGAGTCCCTCGACGACCCCGCGGTCGCGCCGGACGTGCGGTCGGTCTCCCCGGTGGTCAGCACCTCGGCCACCCTCACCTACGAGGGCGCCGAGCACGAGATCAGCTCGTTCGTCGGCACCACACCCAGCTGGTTCGCCGCCTCCAACTTCCCGGTCGCCACCGGCGCGATCTTCACCGCCGACGACGAGGCGCAGGCCCGCCGGGTGGTGGTGATCGGGCAGACCGTGGCCGAGGAGCTGTTCTCCGGCGTCGACCCGGTCGGCCGGCAGGTCACCGTCGGCGGCGCGCTGTTCACCGTGACCGGGGTGCTGGCGGAGAAGAGCTCGTCCGGGTTCCAGGATTCCAACGACACCGCGGTCGCCCCGATCGGCGCGGTCCGGCAGGTGCTCGCCGGATACGGCTCGCTCAGCTCGATCCTGGTCGAGGCGGCCGACCCGTCGATGGTCGACACCGTCCAGTCCGAGATCAGCACGATCCTCGACCGGCGACTGGACTCCGACGCGTACCGGGTGCAGAACGCCTCCCAGCTGCTGGAGACGCAGACCGAGACCGCCGACACGTTCACCACCCTGCTCGGCGCGGTGGCCGCGATCAGCCTGCTCGTCGGCGGCATCGGCATCACCAACATCATGCTGGTCACGGTCACCGAACGGACCCGGGAGATCGGCATCCGCAAAGCCCTGGGCGCGCCCCGGCGGGTGATCCTCTCCCAGTTCCTGATCGAGGCCACCCTGCTCAGTGTCATCGGCGGTGGGCTGGGCGTGGCCGCCGCGGTGATCGGCAGCCGCTTCTCGATCGTCGGGGTGCAGCCGGTGATCGTACCCAGCTCGGTCGTGCTCGCCCTGGGCGTGTCCGTACTGATCGGGCTGTTCTTCGGTGGTCTGCCCGCCGCCCGTGCCGCCCGCCTGCGCCCGATCGACGCCCTCCGCTACGAATGAGGTAGACCACGTGACTCCGACGAACCACGACACCGAGGTCCTGCCCCGCCCGTCCGGCACCCACCCGGAGCTGAACGAGGCGCTGGCCGCCGCCGCGCCCCGCCGCTGGTGGAACCGCACCACGCTGGCGCTGCTCGGCGCGGTGCTGCTGGCCGGTGGTTTCCTCGGCGGCGTGCAGGCGCACGAACGCTGGGGCACCTCGGACAGCCCCTCCGGAGTGCCGAACGGGGCCGGTATGCCCAGCGGGTTCGGGGGTTTCGGCGGTGCCGGCGGCCCGTCGCGGGGGCCCGACGGCGGCGCCCAGCCGGCCGCCGCCGGTGGGACGACCGGGACGGTCAAGATGGTCGACGGCACGACGCTCTACGTGCAGACCGCAGACGGCGGCACGGTCACGGTCCGGACCGGCGACACCACCACCGTCAAGGTCAGCCAGACGGCCACGCTGGAGAGCATCACGTCCGGTGTCCCGGTGACCGTCGAGGGCGTACCCGACTCCGAAGGCATCATCACCGCGACCACCGTCACCGCCGGCTGAAAGATCACAGGATGCCCGGCGGGCCGCCGATGACTGACGGCCATGACCACGATCAGCGGCGTGCCCGCCTCCACCGGCGCCTACTCCTACTACTGGATACCGGCCACGCAGCGCCGGGAGAACCCGATGGTGCGGGTCGCACAGACCCTCGGCATGACCGCCGACGAGCTGCGCGCCCAACTGGACACCGGCCGCAGCCTCAACGACATCGCCACCACCCGCGGCATCACCCACGATGCGCTGATCAGCGCGATCAAATCCGGGCTGACCCCGGAGACGACCGCGGCCGAGGGAGCCGACGCGGTCGCCGAACGGATCGCCGGAAAGACCCACACCGACCCGGACACACCACCGCCGCTACCACCCGGCGGCCCCCGCGGGAACAACGCCGGCCTGCGTGACGAGACCAAACTCGCCGGGGTGAGCCGCCTACTCGGCATGCCCGCCGAGGACGTCGCGGCGGCCGCCACCGGACCGGCCGCCGTGGTCACGCTCCTACAGACCAAGGGCGTTCCTCTGTACGCCCTCCGCGGCGTCCTGAACAGCGGCGACCTCGTGGACGTGGCGGTCTGACCGGCGTGGCGCCCACCAATTGGCCCGCCCCATCAGCGCCATCGACGCCGGGACGAGCAGCCCCCTGATCACCGTCGCGTCGATCGCCACCGCCACCGCCAGCCCGAGACCCGTCATCTTCACCACCGGACTCGGGCTCAGGACGAAACTCGCGAACACGCAGACCATCACCACGGCGGCCGAGGTGATCACCATCCCGGTGCCGGCCAGCCCGTCCCGCACCGACCGCCGGTTGTCGCCGGTGACGTCCCACGACTCCCGGACCGCAGTCAGCAGGAAGACCTCGTAGTCCATGGAGAGCCCGAAGAGCAACGCGAACAGCAGCATCGGCACATACGACTCGATCGGCACCGGCCCGTCGAGCCCGACCAGCGTGACACCCCAGCCCCACTGGAACACGGCGGTCAGCACCCCGTAAGCGGCCGCCACCGAGAACAGGTTCATCACCGCCGCCTTCACGGCGACCACCGGGGCCCGGAAGGCGATCAGCACCAGGAGAGCGGCCAGGACGACCACGAGCCCGATGACGTACGGCATCCGCGCCCCCACCCGCTCGGCCAGCGCCGCCTTGACCGCGGTGGGACCGGTAACGAACACCCGTGTGCCGGACACCGCCACCCGTTCCAGCGCGGCCACCGTGCCGACGGTCGCCGGGTCACCCGGCCCGGTCGCCGGGACCACCCGCACCGACACCACCCGCCCGTCGCCGGAGACCCGGGCGGGGTGTGCCCGGGCCACCCCGGGAACGCCGCCGACCGCCCCCACCAGCCCGGCGACCCGCGGATCCGATGCCCCGCCGGGCGGCGTCAGTTCGGCGACCACGGTGAGCGGCCCGTTCACCCCCGGCCCGAACGCCTCGGCCAGCACGTCGTAGCCGGCCCGCCCCGCGGTTCCGGCGGGTTCGTCCCCCGCATCGGTCTGTCCCAGCGTCATCCCGGTCACCGGCGCCGCCACCACGAGCAACAGGACCACGCTGACCAGCGCATACGGCCAAGGCCGCCGGGTGACCCGATCGGCGAGGCGCCCCCAGGCCGACGCCTGATCCGCCGTCGGCGCTCTCCGGCCGCCGGGTTCGCCCTGATCGCCGGGTCCGGTGTCCGGTGGGGTCGGCGCTTTCTGGCCGCCGGGTCTGCTGTCCGGTGGCGACGGCGGGCGGGGGATCCGGAGGGCGTGGATGTGCGGGCCGAGGACGGTCAGCAGGGCGGGCAGCAGAGTGACGGCGGCGGTCACCGCCACCAGGACGATCAGACCTGCGGTCCAGCCGAGCGTGACCAGGACCGGCACCCCGGAGATGGTCAGGCCGGCCAGGGCCACCACCACGGTGCCGCCGGCGAAGGCCACCGCGCTGCCCGACGAGGCGACCATGGCGGTCACCGCGTCCGGGACCGGTGTGCCGGCGGCCAGCAGCGCCCGATAGCGGGTGATCATGAACAGGGCGTAGTCGACGCCGACCCCCAGCCCGATCATGGTGGCGATCGTGCCGGCCACTGCCGGGACCGCGGTGAGATGGCCGGCCAGGCCGATCAGGCCCAGCCCGCTGACCAGCGTGAACAGCGCGGTCAGCAGTGGAAGCCCGGCCGCCACCAGCCCGCCGAAGGCCAGCACCAGCACGACCAGGGCCACCCCGAGGCCGAACGCCTCGCTGCGCCTGGTGTCCGGCTCGGTCCGGGCCAGCGCGCCACCCGGAAGCACCTCCACACCCGGTCCGGTGGCCGCCCGCGCCGCGTCCAGCACTTCGCCGGTCAGTCCGCTTTCCAGGTCACGGGGCCCGACGTCGAACTGGACGGACAGGTAACCGGTGGACCCGTCGGCGGTCAGCGAACCGGCGGCGACGCTCGGCGGGGTCACCGAGGTCACGTGCCCGATCGCCTCGATCCGCGTCACCGCCTCGGCCGTCGCGGCCGTGTTCAGCGGGCCGTCCGGCGAGCGCAGGATGACCGAGCCGGTCGCCCCGTCGGTTCCCGGGAAATGCTCGGCCAGCAGGTCCCGGCCCCGCTGGGCGGAGCTGCCGGGCAGCGTGGTGTCGTCGTCGGTGGGCCGGCCGAACACGATCACCAGGGCCGCCACCGTCACCGTGCACAGCACCCATCCGGTGATCGTCCACCACGGCCGCCGCACGGCCGCCCGGCCGATGCCGGCGAACAGCAGGTGGGTGCGGGTGCCCGTGCGGGCGGCGCTCATGCCGTGCCACCGGGGGAGCCGCAGCGCGCCGAGGACCCGGCCGCAAGGGTGTCCGTGGTCAGGCCGGTGCCCTCGACCGACAGGCGCAGGCCGTCGGGGGTGGCGGTGACCCCGGTCCAGGACAGTCCGCCGGGGAGTTCGGGCAGGCCGGCACTCGGCAGCTGCTTCAGCGCGCCGAACCGGGTGGCCGGCAGGCGCAGCCCGGCCGACGGCACCTCCACCTCGACCGGCCGGACGGTCAGCTCTCCGCCGGAGATCTCCGGGGTGGCGATGACGGTCACCGGGATCTTCCGGCCGAACAGCGTCCGGGTGGCGGAGAACAGAAGGTGACCGGAGTCGTCCGCGGTGACCTCGTCCAGCAGCCCGGCGACCGCCGTCGGGGTGGAGCCGTCCGTTGCTCCTGCGGCGCGCAGCAGGTCGTACCCGATGGTGATGGTGGCCTTGAGGGAATCGGCCCGAACCGCGCCGCCGTCCGGAAGCCGCACGCCGGTCGCGGTGGCTTCGACACCCACCCGGTAACGCCCGGCCGGCACGTCGTCGGCGGCGACCCGGATGCTGTCGAAGGTGCCGAGGGCCAGCTGGCTCAGGAACGGGAAACCACCGAACGAGACAGACGGGTCGGACGACAGGCCGGCGGCGCAGCGCAGCCGCTCAGTGAGCCGGCCGGCCGCGGCCGAGGCCGTGACCCGATCGGTGATGACTGTCGTGACCAGCAGAAGACCGGCCACGACACCGAGAATCAGACGTTTTCGCATGGGGCCATGTCACAGGTCGCCGATGACGGCCCGGCGGGAACCGGATGAGAGTCAGATGGGAATCTCGAACCACACTGTGAGACCCGGCCCGCCCACGTCGATGCCGGTGGCGCCGCCGTGGGCGCGGACCGCTTCGGCGACGATGGCCAGGCCGAGCCCGGCGCCGTCGGTTCCGGCGCGCGACGGGTCCGCCCGCCAGAACCGCTCGAACGCCCGGCCCGCCTGGTCCGCGGGCATCCCCGGGCCCTCGTCGGCGACCGTGACCCGGACCCGGCCGCCCGACGGCACCGCGCTGACCAGCACCGCCGTGCCCGGCGGGGTGTGCGCCCGGACGTTGCTGAGCAGGTTCGCCAGGACCCGTCGCAGCACCCCCTCGTCACCGGGAACCGTCACCGGCCCGGCGACCGACACCTCGACCGGCCGGTCCGGCTCGACGGCCCGGGCGTCGGCGGCCGCGTCGCCGATCAGCCCAGCCAGATCGACCGGATCCCGGCGGGCCGGCGGGTCGGACTCCAGCCGGGCCAGGTACAGCAGCTCGTCGACGAGGGTGCCCATCCGGGTGGCCTCCTCCTCGATGCGCCGCAGCACGTCGGGGCGGGTGGACAGGTCGACGACACCGGTCCGGACCAGTTGCAGGTAGCCGCTGATCGACGTCACCGGGGTACGCAACTCGTGTGAGGCGTCCGCGACGAACGCCCGCATCCGCTGCTCGGACCGCTCCCGCACGACCATCGCCGCCTGGATCCGGGCCAGCATCCCGTCCACGGCCACCGACAGCCGCCCCACCTCGGTGCGGGCCGCCGCCGAACCCGGCTCCGGCGCGCCGACCCGGCGGTCCAGATCACCTGCGGCAATCGCCCCGGCGGTGGCGGCGATCTCGTCGAGCGGGCGCAGCCGCCTGATCACCAGCCAGCGGGCCAGGACGGTGAGCAGCGCGAGCACCAGCACGGCGGTGACGGCGGCGACCCACGCCAGCCGGGTGACGGTGTCCCGGACCGGGGCGAGCGGCAGCCCGACCAGCACCGTGCCGTTGCCGACCGGCACCACCCGTACCCGGTAGTCGCCCGCCACCGTCTGCGGCCCGGTGTCGTCCGGCCGGACCCGGTCGAGCAGCGGCGTGCCCGGCAGTGGGGTGCCGCCGACCAGGCGAACCGTGTGCCCGTCGGCGCGGCGGAACTCGATCAGATAGTCGGTGACCGACACCGCCGACCGGAGCTCGGCGCCAGTCGGGCCACTGATCAACGCGGCCCGCTGCCGGACCAGCACCGCCGCCGCGGCGAGTTGCTCGTCGGCGCGTTCCATCAGGTACGACCGGAGCGCCACCGCCGCTGTCACCCAGGTGATCACCAGCGCCGCCGCGGTCAGCCCGGCCACCCCGGCGACCAGCGAGAACCGCAGCGACCGGCGGCCGCTCACCGGTCGGCTCGCAGCGCGTACCCGAAACCGCGGTGGGTGACGATCAATGGTGGCCCGTGCCTGTCGAGTTTGCGCCGCAGATAGCCCACATATGTGTCGACGACGTTCGACACGTTGCCGGAACCGCAGTCCCACACGGCGTCCAGGATCTGTGCCCGGGACAGCACCCGCCCCGGATTGGTCAGGAAATATCGCAGCAGCCTCAGCTCGGTCGGCGACAGCGTCAGCGGCTCGCCGTTGCGGGTGACGGCCAGGGTCTCCGGGTCGAGGACCAGGCCGGCGTAGCTCAGCACCGCAATCGCACCGTCTGCCCCGGCCGGAACCCGGCGTAGCACCGCCCGCACCCGGGCCAGCAGCACCTCCACGTCGAACGGCTTGGTGACGTAGTCGTCGCCGCCGTATGCCAGACCGGACACCTGATCGGTACGCCCGTCACGCGCGGTGAGGAAGATGATCCCACCGGTCATCCCACCTGCGCGCAGCCGCCGGCACACCTCCAGCCCGTCGCCGTCGGGCAGCATCACGTCCAACAGCACCAGGTCGGGCCGGTGGTCGGCGGCCGACGCGACGGCCGCCTCGGCGGTGCCGGCGGTGTCGACGGTGAAACCGTGGAAGGCCAGCACGGTTTGCAGCAGGTCGACGATGTTGGGCTGGTCGTCGACGACGAGGACACGGGCGCTCATGGTCCTGTCATAGGACCACGTCCGGATGAGAGCCCGATGAGAGAACTGTCAGCGGCGCAGGTGGCGGCGGACCAGGACGACCACGACACCGGCCACGAAGAGGTCGAGCACCACGATCAGGCCCGGCCAGCCGAACAGCAGCATCACCGGTGGGACCAGGATGAACAGGGCCGCACACAGCACCGCGATCACCGGGAACGGCACTTCCCTGGGCGGGCCGGCCATCCGCGCGGCGAAATCGGGGTCACTCAGGTGGATCCGGCGTTCGAGTTCCGCGATCGTGCGCCGGTCGTCATCGTTCAGCATCGATGCCCCTCCCGGAGGCTACGAACAGCCCCCATTCCCGGAGATCCGCGAGTCTAAACGACTCGTTGGAGGGAAATCTGTACCCATGACGAAAGACCCGACGAAAAACCCGACCATTCAGCCGTCCGAGACCACCGTCGAACGGTTGCCCCGTCACCCGGCGTCACGGCCCCGCGCCGAGGCCGACCGTGAGCTGGTGCCGCCCGATGCCGATTTCGGCGAGCCCGCCGACGCCGCCGGCGGGCGGGAGGCAGCCGCCCAGGGCTGATCAGAGACCGGTCAGAAGGGCGGCGAGGAGGGCGGTCCGCTCGGCGATGCCGGCGACGGAGACCCATTCGGTACGGGCATGCGCGCCACCCCCACGTGGGGCCAGGCCGTCGACCGTGGGGTGGCCGAGCGCTCCGGCGGTGTTGGTGTCGGCGGCACCGTCGGCGGGCCGACCGTCGACCTGTCGGCCGATCCCGGCGGCGATCACCCGGATCCGGTCCAGCAGGTCGGCGCCGGCCGGGCCGGGACGCCAGGTGGGCCGGTGTGACAGCAGCCGGGTGGCCACCGACGCCCGGTCCCGGACCGGGCGCAACCGGTCGAGCGCGCCGAGCACCGCCTCCTCGTCGGCCGGGTCGGAGAACCGCAGCCCCAGGTCGGCGTGCGCCTGCCCGGCGACCACGTTGGTGCGGCCGCCACCCGCGATCGTCCCGGTGTTCAGCAGCACCGGCCGGTCCGCCACCACCGACCGGATCAGGATCAGCTGGTCGACCAGTTCGTCGATGGCGCTGGCCCCGGCCTCCGGGTCGAGGGCGGCGTGCGCCTCCACCCCGGTCACCTGGATCCGGGCCCGGGTGCTGCCGCGACGGCCGGTCTTCAGGTCGCCGCCCGGGTGCGGTGGCTCCAGCCCGAGCACCGCGCGTGCCCGGGCCGCCTCCGCGCGCACCAGGTCACCGGCGGACGGCGAGCCGATCTCCTCATCGGCGACGACGATCACCCGTACCTCCGGATGGTCTTGATCCTTGATCTCACCCGCCGCCGAAAGGAGCGCGGCGAGGCCCGCCTTGGTGTCGTAGACGCCCGGCCCGCGGAGCACGTCGCCGTCGACCGACCACGGCATCGTCGCCAGCGTGCCCACCGGCCAGACCGTGTCGTAGTGACTGAGCAGCAGGATCGGATCACCGCTCACGCCGCGGGCGGGCAGCGACCAGATCAGGTGATCCCCGGTCGGGTGCGTCTCGCGGGCGGTGTGGAAACCGGCCCGGGCGGCGTCGGCGTCGAGGACCTCGGCCAGGGCGGCGAGCGAGCGGGGGTCCCCGGTGGGCGACTCGCACAGCGTGTACCGATGCAGGGCGTCGAGCGTGGCTGGCGACATATGCGAAAGCTAAATTGTACGCTGCCCGTTGTCAACGAGCGATGATGTTGCCACGATGACGTTCATACGAAACGTATCTTTCGATCGGAGGCCGTCATGGACGTTGTCGTGCGGGAGCTGGACGGGCCGTCCGAGCTGACCGCGGCCGCCCGCCTCTACCGTTCCGTCTTCGGCTACACCCAGCCGGAGTACGGGGTCAGCCCGCGCCTGCTCGCCGCCCTGCGGGAGAACTCCGGGTCGGTCATCGGCGCCCTCGACCCGGCGGGCACGATGATCGGCTTCTGTTTCGGGTTCTCCGCGGTCGACCGCGGCGAGCTCTACCACTACTCACAGGCGGCGGTGGTCGACGCGGCGGCGCAGGGCCTCGGCATCGGGCGGCGCCTCAAACAGGCCCAGGCGCAGACCGCGCGCGGCACCGGGGCACGGACCATGCGGTGGACCTTCGATCCGTACGCACTGCGCAACGCCCACTTCAACCTGAACGTGCTGGGCGCCACCGGGATCCGGTTCCTGCCCGACTACTACGGCGGTGGCACCGACCGGGTCCTGGTCAGCTGGGATCTGTGGCACGCCCGCAAACCGGGTGTACCGGCCGGCACGCTCGAGTCCCCGGCCACCGACCGGGCCGCCCAGCGCTCCGGCCTGGAACGGCACTTCGCCACCGGCGCCCGCTGGACCGGCGTGACCCACGACGCCGACCGGGTCACCTGCACGTTCGAGAATGACGAATCGTGACGACCCATCGCTCCACCCCGTCCGAACGGTTCGACCGCAACGTCCAGCGCCGATCCGCGCACGTCCTCAAACAGCGGGTCCTCGAACAGCAGCGGGAGGAATTCGACAAGGCCCTGGCCTGGGCGGCCGAACAGGACGCCATCGAACGGGCGGCCGCGCTCATCGTCTCGGCCCGGCGCCGATACCTTCTGGGGTACGGCAAATCGCTCGCCTACGCGTCGATGCTGGCCACCGACCTGAGCGCCGGACTGTCCGGGGTGCACCTGGTCGGCGACGGATCGCTGCGCGCCCTCGACGTGCTCAGCGACGTCCGCCAGGGCGATCTGCTCGTCGCCGTGTCGATGTCCAGATACCGCCGGGAGACCGTCGACGTCGCCGCCGCCTACGTCCGGCACGGCGGTGACCTGGTCCTCATCACCGACGCCGAGGACGCCCCGCTCACCACGGTCGCCACCACGAGCATCGTGATCGGTACCGGGAGCGCCTCCTACGCGAACTCGCCGACCTCGGTGATGCTGGCCCTGCATCTGCTCGCCACCCTGACCATCGCCAGCTCGAAGGGCGCCGGCCGTCGCCTGCACCTCCGCGACGAACTCGCCGCCGAACTGGGACTCTATGCGGAGGATCATGATCAAGATTGACCGCGTGGAACTGCGCCGTGTCCGGCTGCCGCTCGTCCACCGGTTCCGGACCAGCTCCCACGCCAAACGCTCGCTCGAACACATCATCGTCACGCTGACCAGCACCGACGGGGCCGTCGGATGGGGCGAGACCGCCTCGCCGAGCGGGCCCTACTACTCGGCCGAAACCGTGGACAGCTGCTGGGCGGTGGCCCGGTCGTTCCTCGCGCCGCTCGTGCTCGACACCGGCTGGGAACATCCGTCGGAACTCGCCGCGGTCATGGCCAGAGTGCGGGGCAACCACTTCGCCCGAGCCGGATTCGACACGGCCGCCTGGGCGCTGTGGTCCCAGGTGTCCGGGGTGCCGCTGGCCGAAGCGCTCGGCGGAGACCGGGCCCGGGTCGAGGCCGGCGTGTCCCTCGGCATCGAACCCACCGTCGACGAACTGCTCGAACAGGTCGCCCGGCGAGTCGGCGAAGGCTACCGGCGGGTCAAACTCAAGATCGCACCCGGCTGGGACGTCACCCCGGTCCGTGCGGTCCGGACCGCGTTCCCCGCCGTGCCGCTGCACGTCGACGCCAACGGCGCCTATCCGGTCGACGAGGTCGCCGTCTTCCGGCAGCTCGACCACCTCGGGTTACTGATGATCGAGCAGCCGTACGCGCCACGCGCCCTCGTCGACCACGCCGCCCTGCAAGCCGTCCTGGAAACCCCGCTCTGCCTCGACGAATCCATCGAAGAGGTGGACGACCTGGTCACCGCCCTCCGATTGCGGGCCGGCCGGATCGTCAACATCAAGGTCTCCCGGATGGGCGGCCTCACCGCGGCGGTCCGCGCCCACGACCTGGCCCTGGCCCACGGGATCCCGGTGTGGTGCGGCGGCATGCACGAGTTCGGCATCGGCCGTGCGGCGAACGTGGCGCTCAGCTCCCTGCCCGGCTTCACCCTGCCGTCGGACGTGTCCGGTTCGGCCAAGTACTACGCCCGCGACATCACCACGGCCCCGATCGTCTGCACGGACGGCTGGGTCGAGGTGCCCACCACGGCTGGTCTCGGCTACACCCCCGACCTGCCGTTCCTGACCTCGCAAACCCTCGACCACCACACCACCGCCCGGTGATCCCGGTCTTGCCCCGACCGGTCCTCAGGACTGCTTTCGGCGTGTCTTACGCCGGCCGGTCCGCAGGGCGGTTTCGACGTCTCTTTCGCCGGCCGGTTCTCAAGGCCGTCCGGTGAAGGCCGACTCCACCTCGGCGGAGGTCAGGCCCCGCGAGCGGTAGCCGGTGGTGCCCGACTCCAGCAGCTCGCGGGCGGCGTCGCGAAGCGCACCGTAGGCCGCCCATGCCAGCGAGCCGCCGGTGGACACCCGGCGCACGCCCAGAGCGGACAACTCGGCAACGCTCGGCGTGCCGCCCAGGGCCAGCACGTTGACCGGAGCCCGCACCGCCTCGACCACCCGGGTGATGTCCTGCCGAGCGGTCAGGCCGGGGGCGAACAGCACGTCGGCGCCGGCATCGCGGTAGGCGATCAGACGGGTGATGGTGTCGTCGAGGTCGGTATGGCCGTACAGCAGATTCTCGGCCCTCGCGGTCAGGACCAGATCGTGGCGCCGCGCCGCCTCGGCCGCCGCACCGACCCGCTCCGCGCTGACGGACAGCGACTGGACGCTCCCGGTGACCGGGTTGTAGTCCTCGATCGACAGCCCCGACGCACCGGCCGCCGCCAGCAGGCCGACAGTCTCCGCGATGCCCTCGGCGGAGTCGGCGAACAGCCACTCCGAGTCGACACTCAACGGCACGTCGACCGCCGCCGCGACCGCCGCCACATGGGCGACCAACTCGTCCCGGGTCACCTGCTGGTCCCGCTTGCCGAGACTGGCCGCGAGCCCGGACGAGGTGGTGGCCAGCGCCGCGAACCCGGCCTGCCGCAGAACCCGGGCCGACCCGACGTCCCACGCGTTCGGCATCACGAACGTCCCGGCCGAGTGCAACTCCCGAAAGCGTTTCCGAAGCGGATCCATCCCCACACCCTGCCACACCCGGCCCGCACCCCGGCGGCCCGCGACCGCCGGGGTGGCGGGTGATCTGATCGGCAGTTCCCGTCGCCCCGGCTGGGCCGGCGCCGGCGCTGGACGGTGGTCTCTAGGGTTTGCGGCGTGGCTGTTTCTGAATACATCAAGCGCATGCGCGGCTCGATCGGGCACGACCTGCTGATGCTGCCCGGGGCGAGCGCCGTGGTCACCGACGACGACGGGCGGGTGCTGCTGGCCCGGCGTTCGGACAATGGGCGCTGGTCGGTCCCGGCCGGGGTGGTGGACCCCGGCGAGCAGCCCGCGGACACCGCGGTGCGGGAGGTCTTCGAGGAGACCGGGGTACGCGCGGAGATCGTGCGGCTCGCCGGGGTGGCGTCGCATCCGGTGGTCTACCCGAACGGGGACCGGTGCGAATACCTCAACGTGTGGTTCCGGTGCCGGGCCGTCGGCGGCGAGATCGGGACGACCGACGACGAGTCCCTGGAGGTGGGCTGGTTCGCGCCGGACGCCCTGCCGGCACTCGACGAGTGGTCGCTGCTGCGCATCCGGACGGCACTGGGGTCAGAGGGCCCGGCCTGGTTCGCGACGGCCGCCGAGAAACACCCGGCGCTGAACCGGCCGGACGCCCTCTGACCGGCCCCGGCCGGAAGGCATTCAGCGGGCGCCCTTGACCAGTCCTCGGCCGAAAATGATCAGTCGAGTCAGTCGAAGACCGAGATTCGGGTGCGGTGGTGCGCCGGGGTCTCGATCTCGTCGACCACCGCGACCGCCAGGTCCGCGTAGGACAGGGTGACCCCGCCGCCGGTCTCGCCGCCGCTGCGGTAGGCGCCGCGCCGCGGGGCGTCCGGGAGGAGCTGGGCCGGCGGCGTCAGCACCAGCCAGTCGACACGGGTGTCGGCGGCCCGGAGCCGGTCCAGACCGGCCGTGTGGGCGACCGCGAAGTGCCGGAACTCGGCGGGTAGCACCGCCGGATCGTCGTAGAGCGGTTCGCCGTCGGCGTCGACCAGGTTGGCGAACAGTCCGATCACGACCAGGCGCGGGACCCCGGCCGCGGCGAGGCCGTCGAGAAGGTTGTCGGTGGCGGTGATGTAGAACCTGCCGTCCAGGGTGCCGAGCGCTTTGAGGGCTTCCGGGTCGGAGGCGGGCGAGACGGCGTTGACGGCGGCGTCGTGGCCGGCGACGAGCGCGGCGACCGACCCGGCGTCGAGGATGTCGCCCGGCACGACCCGGCCCGGCAGCCGGTGCTTGGCGGGGTCGCGGACGACTGAGGTCACCTGGATGCCACGGCGTTCGGCCTCGGCGGACACGGCCCGCCCGGCCCGGCCACCGGCTCCGAAGATCACGATGCTGGTCATGCGGCGGACGCTATGCGACGGGGGCCTGGTTACCGCAACGAAACCGGCGCTAACGTGGGCGGATGGAAACGCTGGATCCGGAGATGTTCGCGCCGGAGTGCCCGACGCGGCTGGTGCCGATGCGGGTCGGTGACAAGTGGACGGCGATGGTGGTGATCTGCCTGGAGGGCGGGCCGCGACGGTTCGGTGAGCTGTTGGTCCCGCTGCGCTCCATCACGAAGAAGGTGCTGGCCGAGACGCTGCGCGCGATGGAGCGCGACGGCATGGTGACCCGCCGGGAGTTCCCAGCGAACCCACCACACGTGGAGTATGAGCTGACCCCGCTGGGGCGGAGCCTGCTCACTCTCATCGACGCCGCCCGCGACTGGTGCCACGAGCACCTGCCGGAGCTGATCGAGGCCCGCCAGGCGCACTACATCTGAAGCTCCTTCAGCGCCGCATCGAAGATCTCGTGGTGCCGGGCCACGTCGGCCAGGGACGTCTCCGGGCACATCAGCGCCATGTTGTGGAAGGGGGTCAGCAGCACACCCCGGTTCGCCAGGTAGAGGTGCAGGAAGTCCTCCAGTTCACCGTTCGCGTTGGCGGCCGACTCGGTGCCGTTGCGTGGGGCGGGGCTGGCGAACCGGTATTCGACCCGCGCACCCAGCCTTGAGACGGACCACGGTAGCCCGTACCCCTCGATGATTTCGATCAGTCCGTCGGCGAACGCCGACGCCGTCTCGATCATGGTGGCGAACGCGGCGTCGGTGAGGACCTTCTGCAGCGTGGCGCGGGTCGCGGCCATCGACACCGGGTTGCCGGCCAGGGTGCCGCCGACGCCGCCCATGTCGACCAGGTCCAGGTCGCCGCGGCCGCTCAGCGCGTCGGCGAGTTCGGCGCTGAGGCCGTACGCCCCGACCGGCACCCCGCCACCGATGGCCTTGCCGATCGTCAACACGTCCGGTTCGAGGCCCCAGAACGCGGTCGCGCCGCCCGGCCCGGCCGAGAACGTGTGCGTCTCGTCGTTGATCAGGTAGGTGCCGTGCCGCCGGGTCAGTTCCCGCACCCCGGCCAGGTAGCCGTCCTCGGGCAGCACGATGCCGATGTTGGTCAGCGCCGGCTCCATCAGCACCGCCGCCACGTCACCGTGCGCGAGCTCCCGTTCCAGGCCGGCCAGGTCGTTGAACTCGGCGACCCGGCTGGTCAGCGTCACGTCGACGGGCGCGCCGACGTTGCCCTCCCGGCTGACGCCCCGCCCGTCCGGTCCGACCACGATCAGCGACTCGTCCACCGAACCGTGGTAGCAGTAGCTGTTGACCAGGATCTTCGGCCGGCCGGTGACCGCGCGCAGCAGGCGGATCGCCCAGCGGTTGGCGTCGGTGGCGGTCAGCGCGAAACTCCAGGCGGGCAGCCCGAACCGGCGGGCCAGCTCGGCGCCGGCGATCGCCGCGTCCTCGGTCGGCATCATCGTGGCCAGGCCATGCTGGACACGCTCGGTGACCGCGGCGACGACCGGGGCGGGGGAGTGGCCGGCCATCGCGCCGGTGTCCCCGAGAGCGAAGTCGACGAACGTGTTCCCGTCGACGTCGACGATCCGGTTACCGTTCGCTTTCGCCAGGTAGATGGGGAAATCGCCGGCGGTCTTGTTCATCCAGGTCATCGGGACACGACCGAAGAGATGATCAGATCTCTGGTACGCGGCCCGCGAACCCGGATGACGGTCGGCGAAGGTGACGCGCTCCCGCGCCATGAGCGACTGCAAACGTGAATCCGTCGACATGGCGCGACGCTACCAGGGAATCATCACTCCTCGGTCGTTCTCAGCACGGTAACCGTCTTCCCGCGGCCATCGGTCACATACAGCCGCCGTCCGTCCGGGGCGATCGCGTTCACCCGCGGGCTGTCCCCGACCGCGACCGTCGACACCACCTTGCCGTCACCGAGAGCGATCACCGACAGGTTGTCCGAGCCCTCGTTGACGATGTACGCGTGCTTCCCGTCCGCGGAGATCATCACCGCCTGTGGTTCCCTGCCCACGTTGACCCGGTGGACCAGCCGCTGGTCGCCGGTGTCGTACACCTCCACGGTGTCCAGGTCGTAGTTGGTCACCACCAGCCGGGTGCCGTCCGGCGTGACCGCCAGCGCGTGCGGTGACCGGCCCACCTTGAAATTCTTCCGGACCAGCCCGTCGGCCACGTTCACCACCGAGATCTGACTCGACTCGTGGTTCGCGGTGAACGCCGTCCGCCCGTCCGGGGTGAAGACGATCCAGTGCGGGTTCGGCGGCACCGAGATCCGCGCCGCCTCGGTCAGCGACTGCGGGTCGTAGATCTCCACCCGCGCCCCGTTGTGGATCGGCACCCACACCCGGCCGTCCGGCGCCACCGCCGGCTCGAACGGCCGCGGCCCGGTCCGGATCGTCTTCACCAGCGCCTTCGACGCCGTATCGATCACCGCCAGCCCGTTGCCGGTGAAGTTGTTCTCGAACAGTGTCACGTACAGCCGGGCACCGTCCGCGGACAGCGCCAGGAACCGGGGTGTATTCGGCACCTTCACCACGTCGATCTTCTTCGACTTCACGTCGATGAAGTGCACGTCCTTCGAGTTCTGGTCGGCCACGTAGATCGTCTTGTGGTCCGGCGAGACCGTCACGCCCTCCGGTTCCTGGCCGACACTGATCCGGTCCACCACCACCGGTTTCGCCAGGCTCGGCGGCGCCGGAACCTCGGTACCGGCCGGATCGGTCGCCGGCACACTCGCCTGCCCGCCGCCCGGCTGCGTCCCGGTCTGCTCCGGCGTCACGGTCTGCTGCGGCGCCGCCTCCGGCTGGTCACCGGCCAGCGCGAACCGCACCCCGAGGTAGGACCCACCGGCGAGCAGCGCGAGCACCACGACCCCGGCGGCGATCAGCGCGCCTCGGCGGCGCGGTTTTCTCTCTTGGGGGTACGGGGGACCGCCCGCCCCCGGCGGATACCCCGTCCCGCCGTTCCCGGAGTCGTGGCCGCCTCCCGGATCACTCGGGAACCCACCCTGGTAGCCGGCCGGATACCCGGTCCGCGGAGGCCGTCCACCCGGCCCCGCCCCGGGACCGTTCCCGGTCGGTCCCGTCCCGCTTCCGGGATGGCCCGTGCCCGGCCCGGCCGGGGGATACCCGCCGCTTCGGCCCGCGCTCGACCCGCCCTCGTTGAACCCGGTTCCGGTCGGCCCTCCGGGGAACCCGGTCTCGGTCGCCGCTGTGGGGTAGCCGGCTCCTGGCTGGCCGCTCACCGGTCGTCCCGGATACGTGGTGCCCGCACCCGCCGCGTTCCAGGCGTCCGTCCCAGGCCAGGGCGACGCCGGTGAAGTCGGCCAACCGCTCGTCGGCGCAACCGGCCAGCCGCCATCCACCGGCCCGTTCGGGTCCACTCCCGGAGTACCCGGCCACGGAGCGGTGTGCGCATCCGGTTCGGACTGTCCGCTGTTCCGGCCTTCCACATTCGCCGGAGAGCTTCCCCACGGACTGGCCGGGACGCCCGGCTGTTCGCTCCCGACCCATCCACGCCCGGCCGAACCGGCACCCGCATCCGCGAACTCCGCCGACCCCGAGCCGGCCTTCGCCGGTTCGGTCTGCGGTGTCCTCTCCTGGTCCGGGGTGGCCGGCATCGACTCCGCCCGAGCCGGCTCCGCCAACCATGGAGCACTATCGTCGGCGGCTCGCCGGGGCGCCGGAACAGGCCCCCCATGCCCTGGCGCCCCATGCCCTGGCGCTGCGTGCCCAGCCGCCCCGGGCCCAGCCGCCCCGGGCCCAGCCGCCCCGTGTCCTGGCGCCCCGGGCCCAGCCGCTCCGTGTCCTGGCGCCGCACCAGACGCGCCGACCGCCGAATGGCCGGGCGGCCCGGCTTCGGATCCGGCCGGTGAGTCGATCAGCGAAGGGCGGGATGTCCCGGCTTCCGCTTCGATCGATGTGCCGGCCGGCGGCCGGCTGGGCGTCGCGTTGTCGGATTCGGCCGGTGCACGGCCGGACGTCTCGCTCTCGGATTCGGCCGGCGCACGGCCGGAAGTCTCGTTCTCGGATTCGGCCGGTGCGGAGCGGGATGTCTCGGTCTTGGATTCGGCCGGTGGGCCGTAGAGCGGCTGGTCGGATGGCCCGGCCGGCACTCCGCTTCGGGTAGCGGATCGGCTGGGGTCGGCGACAGTTCTCGCCGGGGCGCCGGGCTCGCCAACGAGAGGGCCATCGGCCGCGGACCCGATCTGCTCGGACCGATCGCCTGTCGCCGGGTGCCCGTTGTCTGCGTCATCGGCGGCGGCCGGTTGCCCGGGTTTCCGCCCAGCGGCGGGCCAGACCCCATCCGGATCAGAGCGCCCCCAGGTGCCGGAGTTCCCACCGGGCCAGGTCATCGCCCCGGCGGCCAGACCGGCCGCGGCCCCCCAGCCACCGGCGAACCCGGTCCGCTCACTCGCCAGACCGGCCGATTCACTCCCCGGCCCCGCAGCTTCCCCTGCCACCCGACCCTCGCCGGTCGGTTCACTCGCAGACCCGTCGGCCGGACCTCCGGAGCCGTCGGCCGACTCCCCGTGCCGATCGTCCACCTTGGGGGAATCCTCACTCGCGGTGCCGACCCGATCCGTCGACCCCGCACCGGCGCCACCCACGACGCCGACAGCGCCCACCGACTCCTCGGCGACGCCGTCCGAGCCGATGTCCGGAGTGCGGGACGCGCCCGTGTCCGTCGAGTCACCTGCTGAAGTGACGCCCATGGGGTCGCCGCCCGCAGTTCTGTCCCGGTTCGTGAACTCACCAGCCGCGGTGATGCCGCGGTCCGCCGGGTCCTGAGCTGCGGTGATGCCGCGGTCCGCCCCGTCCTGAGCTGCGGTGATGCTGCGGTCCGCTCCGTCGTCGGCCGCGGTGATATCGCGGTTCGTCGGATCACCGGCTGCGGTGATGTCTCGGTCTGCCGGATCACTGGCGGCGGTCTTGTCTCTGCTCGCCGGGTCGCTGTCTGCTACCGAGTGCGTCGGGCTGTCATGCGTAGTCTGTTGCGGCTGGTCCGGGACGTTCGCGGGATTCGCTCCGGCACCGAACTGGCCCCCCGTCGTGCCGAGCAGCGGTTCGGCCGGGCCGACAACCGGGTTCTGCGGCCTGATCACTCCGTCCGACGAGCCGGTACCGATATCCGAAATATCGGAAGAGTCCGATCGGCGTGATGAGGACGACGGCTCCGGCCATTCAGCGGTCGGCGTCGCTGCCTCCGGCCGGATGGCCGACGGCAGGCCGGCATGAGAACCGGCATCAGCATGGGAACCAGCGTCGGTATGAGGGCTGCCGTCGGCATGGGAACCAATGTCGGCGGGGGGACCGCCGTCGGCATGGGAACCAGCGTCAGCGGGAGAACCAGCGGTGGCATGGGAACCAGCACCGGCGTCGACGTCGGCGCCGGTGACTTCAGGACCGAGTGGCCCGGTGTGGACCACGCCGTCAGCCGATCGCGAGTCTTGCGGTGACTGACCCGTCTCGGAACCTGCCGAACTCCGTTCCGCGTGCAGCGTTGTCGGAATCTCCGGCGTCGACGCCACCGGGAAGGAACCCCGGACAGTGGCCTTCGGCGCGACGAGCAGCGCGTCCTCATCCGCCGAGTCGGACGCCCCGGAACCAGCTTCCTGCCGGACTGACGCTCGACCATCGCCGGGCGTTGCAGATGGCGGCTGAATCGGCGGTCCGGAGGTCGGCTGACTCGGTGTTGCGGAGGGCGGTGCTGCGGAGTGTGGCTGGCTCGGCGTCGCGAAGGGCTGCGGTCCGGAGGCTAGCGATCCGGAGGGCGACGGTCCGGAGGCCTGCGGCCCGGAGAGTGGCGGTCCGGAGGCCGGCGGTCCGGACGGCGGCTGGGTCTGCGGTCCGGAGGACGGTCGGCTTGGTGTTCCGGGTTCGGGATCGGTCGGTGGGAGGGGTTCCGGGCGGCCGCTCACCGGTCGCTGTGCCCAACCGCCGCCGGCCGGTGGCCCGCTGATCGGAGCCCAGGGCGACACACCCCGCCCGACGGCGGGCGCGGGGGGTCCACTGGCGGACGCGGCGGAGGGTGGGCTCGATTCGGGGGGTGCTCCGGCCGTACCGGATGAAGGGTCGGAAACGGTCGTGCCGGATGAAGGGGCGGAGACCGGATCGCCTGCCGGGACCGGCGGGGTCGACACCGGGCCTGTCGGTTGCCAGCTCGTTTCGCCCGGCCAGGTGTGGTCCGGGTTCTCGCCGGGCCAGGCCGACTCGCCCGGCCAGGCCACGTCGCTGCTCGGGAGAGCCCAACCCGCGCCCCAGCCGACGACCCCACCGACCGGCGGCCCGGACGGATCACCGGCCGGAGACCCGAACGGAGACCCGGACGAAACACCCGCCGGAGACCCGAACGGCGGCGCGGACGGAACACCCGCGGGAGACCCCGACGGCGGCGCGGACGGAACACCGGCCGGAGACCCAACCGGCACCGCGCCGTTTCCGCCGGTGGTGGCATCCGCGGAGACCGAACCGGTGACGGCGAGCCGGGCCGCCCCGGCCGGTCCGTCGAGCGTGACCGCCCCGTCGAGGCGTCCCACGGTGGGGAACCACGACACCCGCAGGAGGCTGCCTTCGAGGCGGGCGTGCAAGCCTTCGGCGTCGGTCGACACGACTGATGCGGCGGCCAGTGGCGGCCCCTGCACGGCGATCTCGGCGGCCAGCTGACGGGTGCCGGGGGCGACGGCACCGAAGTCCAGGGACGGCTCGGCGATGCGGATGGACGTGCGGCGCAGGGCGGCGGTCGCGGCGGCGGCGACCCGGCCCTCACCGGTGGCCAGGCGGCGTAGGGCTTCGCGGGCCTCGACGGCGCGGGACAGGTCGTTCCCGGCGGCGGCGACCGCGAGTTGGGCGATCAGGGCCATCTGGTCGCTGCCGGGCCGGCGGACCCGGGCCAGCCACGGCTGCCGGCCCGAGCCGAACACCCACTGCCGCACGCTGGGGTCGCGTTCGCGCAGGTGGTCGTAGAGTTCGCTGATGCCGATCCAGCCGTCCCGGTCGCGGTCGGCGGCGCCGCCGGAGACGCCTTCGGCGATCAGGCCGGCGAAGGTGGGCGGTTCGGGTCGCGGGGTGGCGGCGATGACGACGCGGCTCTGCCATTCGGCGGAGCGGGACGCCCGGAAGTGGTGGCCGGCGTCGACGGGGCCGCCGGTGCGTCCGTCGAGCAGGATCACCGCCTGCCCGGCGCGGCTGCGCTGCATGAGCGCGGCGATCTGCGCCACGTCGATCGCGGTGTCGGTGGGCCGGCCCATCACGGTGTCGGCGGCGGCCAGATACAGCCCACCGCCGGGCCCGGTCAGCATCACGCCCCGGAAGTACAGGAGGACACAATCCTCCTGGTCACGCCCCTCGAACAGGGACTTGACCCGCCCGTAGGCCTCGCGCGCCCCGGGATCCCGCAGATGCGTGGTCTCGAACCCGCCGAGCGCTGGATCCCCGAGCACCTCGGCGAACGTCGGCACATCGGCCGACGGCACGGAGAATCGCCGCAGCACGGGGTCGTCGTGCTGCTCGACGCTGATGACTACCGCAACTCGTCGCCCGTTCATCGAATGCATCACCCGTCATCCATGGTGCGATGCCGAGGCCGGACACGAAACCCCGAGAAGATTACAAACCGCGTTTTCTCCCTCGCGGAGCGTTTTTGATCTCGTTTTCCGGCGTCCCATTCATGATCGATTGCCGAAGCGTGCAGATGTCGATCTACCTGCGGTGATGTTGCTCAGCTGAACGCGTGAACTGCGTTCATTCCATGCTCTTCCGGACGCGCCCCGCAGTCACGAAAATTTCCCGGAGATCACCGGATCCGGTGGCGTGAGGTGGGCGAACGTCAATGTGACGGATACGCGTCACGGCGAAACCTTGCGTCACTCGCCGCCCGCCTTTCTGTCCGACTCAGATCAAACCCCTGCGGCGGTACGCTCCACCCCTCGGACGACCGCAACCGTCGCGAACCCGAGCTACCCCGCAAGCCAGGTGGCCCATCCAGGCCAAAACGCGCCCGCCGGGCCGAAGCGGCCCGTCACCGCTGACCCACACCCACTGACCGCATCAGATCACTGAGGCCGATGCCGCATCGGGGTGCTCGTCGTCGCCGGTTTCACGGCGCCCCGGCACGCACCGGCGAGTCCGGCGATCCGGCTTGTCTTGGTCCGGCTTGTCTCGGTCCCGCTTGCCTCGGTCCGGCACGCGGCGGCCCGGCACGCACCGGCGGGTCCGGCGGTCCGGCTTGCCTCGGTCAGGCGAAGACGTCGAGGAACCGGCCGCTCCGCTGGAAGGCGGCCACCTCACCCGTCCGCGCCGCCTCGATCCTGGCGACCTCGGCCTCGGCGTGGACCACCGCGGCCCGGTCGGCGGTGATGACGGACGGCGCGGCGGCGCAGGGGATCTGGTCGGTGACGAGCTTGGCCCGCGCACTCTGCAACCGGCCGTAGGCGGCCGAGCTGTCGTAGCTAAAGGACGACGCGGCGTTGACCTTCATCGTGGATCCTCCGTTGCTCTTCGGTTGCGCCCCTCGGGGACAGCCCGATACATCGTCTGCTCCACTCCCCAGCTGCAACTTTTCCAAGTGACCTGGGCAACAACCGCCCTGCAACCATCCGGCCCGAGCGGCATCGAGCAGCGCACACCTCCGCGCCCTGACGTGGATCTCCGGCGCGTCGCGCGACATGACGAAGGGCGTGGCCCGGTGCCTCTCGGTACACCGGGCCACGCCCTGTCCGTGCGGTGAGCGCCCGTGGGGCCCACCCGGGGGTTCAGCTGTTCGCGCCGACCAGTTCGCGGGCGCGCTCCGGCCACGTGGCGAGACTCGCCGAACCACGCATGCCGGCCGCGTTGATCGCCTGCTTGAGGCTGGTCACGTCCGAGTCGGCCAGCTTCGCGAAGGTGGTGATGCCGGCCGCGGCCAGCGCGATCGCGACCTTAGGACCGATACCGGGGATCTTGGTCAGGTCGTCGGGCTGGGCGACCGGGGCGGGCGTGCCCACGAGGTCCGGCTCGGCCGTGATGACGGCCTGCGCCGGGACGACGGGCTCCGGAGCCGCAACGGGCTCAGGCGCGGCGACCGGCTCAGGCGCCGCGACGGGCTCGGCGGCGGCGACGGGTTCGGGCGCGGCGACCGGCTCGGCGGCGGCGACGGGCTTAGCGGCGGCGACCGGCTCAGGCGCAGCGACGGGCTCAGCGGCGACCGGCTCGGGCTCGGCGGCCGGGGTGACGACCGGGACGGGCTCGGAGACGACGGTCGCGGCGGGCTCGTCCACGGTGGTCGCGGACTGGGCACCCTTGCCGTTGGAGAGCTTCACCGTCGGCTCGTCGGAGTCCGCGGGGCTCTCCGCGACCGGCTCGTCGACGATGGCGACCGGTTCGGTGGCGGCGGATTCAGTGGCGGCGGGTTCGGCGGTGACGGGCTCAGCGACCGCGGCCTTGGGCTCGGCGTCGGCCACAGTCGCCTCAGCGGCGCTTGCGGCGGCGACAGTCTCGGCCGGCTCAGTCGCAGCAGGCTCGGCGGCGGCCTCGGCGGCCTCGGCGGCCTCAGCGGCGTCGGCGGTCTCGGCGCGCTCGGCGGCCGCGACAGACTCGGTCGCGCCCGGCGTGGCGAGGGTCTCGGCCTTCTCCTCGGCGTCGTCCGAAGCCGCCGCGGCGATCGACTCGGTGGGGGTGTCCGAGGCGTCGGTAGAGGGCTTGGTGGGTACGGCCGCCGCGTCGTTGTCGGCGGTGGGGCTCTCGGCGACGGCCGGGGCGGCGACAACAGCCGCCGAGGCGGGCTTGGTGGTCGTGGTGGCGCCGGTGCGGCGTCTCCCAACCAACCAGCCGCCGATCGCGCCGATCACGAGCCCGGCAACAAAGTAGAGGAATGATGCCATATCGGGCCTCCGGACAGGAGAGGAGGGTGCTTGTGGTAGCGGGCAGCTTTGCACATCCCGATGAGCTGTCTCGACGTGGGTGTCGACCAACGTCGAACAGCTACCACCTGCGACGTCCGGGGGTTTTACACCAAAGGTGCGGGACAACCGTCAAACGACCGGTCACCCGATCAGGTACGGGAGATCGCGCCCGGAATGAACCGGTTGGACAGATAGGTGATCACCCACAGCACCACCCCGATGAGCAGCAGTACCCCGGCCACCCGGTAGTCGGCCGTGGCCCGCCCGGACAGCGGGCTGGCCAGGAAGGCACAGGCGACCGCTCCGACGATCGGGATCGCGGTGGGCGCCCGGAAGTGCTGGTGCGAGACCGGGTCCCGGCGCAGCACCAGCACCGCGATGTTGACCACGGTGAAGACGCAGAGCAGCAGCAGTGCCGTGGTCCCGCCGAGCGCGGTGAGGTCGGCGAACCAGATCAGCCCGAACGCGATGAGCGTGGTGAAGACGATGCCGACCCACGGCGTGCGGCGGGTGCGGTGCACCTTCCCGAGGACGGTGGGCAGGACCCGCTCGTTGGACATCCCGTACAGCAGGCGGCTGGCCATCATCATGTTGATCAGCGCCGAGTTGGCGACCGCGAACATCGTGATGAACGCGAAGATCGACAGCGGGAAGCCGGGCGCCCCGGCCGAGACGACCTTGAGCAGCGGCGTGTCGCCGGAGCCGAGCTCGGCCGGCGGGACGAGCGCGACCGCCGAGATGGCCACGAGCACGTAGATCGCCCCGGTGACACAGAGGCCGATGAGCATCACCTTGGGGAAGATCCGTACCGGATCGCGGGTCTCCTCGGCCATGTTGACCGAGTCCTCGAAGCCGACCATGGCGAAGAAGGCGAGGGCGGTTCCGGCGGTGACCGAGAGCAGCACGCTCTCTCCGGGCGGGGTGTTGAACTCGGTGAGTCGGGACAGGTCGCCGTTTCCGCCGCCGAGCGCCCACGCGCCGACCCCGATCACGATCAGCAGACCGGTCAGCTCGACGCAGGTGAGCACCACGTTGGCCTTGACGCTCTCGCCGACCCCGCGGAAGTTGATCAGCGCGACCAGGGTCATGAACCCGAGGGCGACCGCGGTGAGCGCGATGCCGTCGCCGAGGGAGAGGTCGAAGGCCTTGGCGAAGTTCCCGGCGAAGGCCTTGGACGCGCTGGACGCCGAGGTGAGCCCGGAGCACATCACCGCGAACGTCACCATGAACGTGAGGAAGTGCAGCCCGAACGCCTTGTGCGTGTAGAGCGCCGCCCCGGCCGCCCGTGGGTACTTGGTGACCAGCTCGAGGTAGCTGAACGCGGTGAGCAGCGCGACCACGAACGCCAGCAGGAACGGCAGCCACACCGCACCACCGACCTCGTTGGCGACCTTGCCGGTCAGCGCGTAGACGCCGGTGCCGAGGATGTCGCCCACCACGAAGAGCAGCAGGAGGGCCGGGCCGATGACACGGTTGAGTTCCGGCTGCTGGGAAACCGGTGCCACATCCGCCATGAGTGCTCCCCGAGAAAAAGGTCCACTGCGGATAAGTGACGTTACGCGTACCTTGAGTGACATGCATATCGTGCTCGCCGCAAACCCCGAGACGGAGCAACCGTGGGTGACCGATGCGGTCGCCGATCTGGTGCGGCAGACCGGCGCGTCGGTGGCGGTGGTCGCGGTGGACGAGCTGGAGAGTGAGCATCTCGCGCCGCTGCCCCGCAGTGTCTACACCGAGCGGGCGCGGAAGGCGGCGGAGGCGGCCACGGCACGGCTGGCGGCCGCGGGCATCGAGGCGACGCACACGGTCCTGCCGGGCCGTCCGGCCGAGCAGATCATCAGATTCGCGGGGGAGCAGCGGGCCGACCTGATCGTGTCCGGCTCGAGCGTCCGTCCGGCGATGGCCCAGCGGCTGCTGGGCAGTGTGCCGCTGACCCTGATCGAGAAGGCGGGCCGTCCGGTGCTGGTGGTCACCCGCCCCGTAACCGGGTGACCACCAGCGGGTGTTACGGGACTGCCGGGTAGTTCGTCACGAAGACCGGCTGGCCGACCTTCGTGGTGTCCGCCGCCTCGCCGACACCGTTGACCACGTGGTCGACGATTCCGGCGCTGAGGTTGACGGTCATGATGTGCTTGAGCTTGACGCCGGGCGTGTTCGGCACCTCGAACCCGTTCTCCGTGTGGATCGACGGGTTGTTCTGGTTGAACACGTAGACGCCACCGCCGTACAGCTGGTGCTTCTTGACCTTGTTGCCGACCTTGTAACCGGCGTAGCCCTCGACGGATCCGTTCATCCAGTCGGCCTGCGTGGGCGGGTCGTACGGCAGCTCGTTCTGGTACAGCACGGTGGTGCCGCGCTCGCCGTTCCAGACGGTGTTGTACTTCTGGAA
The DNA here is from genome assembly GCF_033097365.1 of Actinoplanes sichuanensis. Lineage (NCBI taxonomy): Bacteria > Bacillati > Actinomycetota > Actinomycetes > Micromonosporales > Micromonosporaceae > Actinoplanes > Actinoplanes sichuanensis. The sequence goes on along the minus strand of NZ_AP028461.1, from coordinate 6,583,296 downwards.
GTGCTCGACGAACAGGCCGGTCGCGGTGACGTCGTCACCGTTGATGACCGCGCCGTACCGTCCGGTGTTGGTCTTCCACCGGTCGGTGTCGCCGTTCACGCCGTTGGTGAAGCCCTCGACGCCGTGGTCGCCGCGCCACACCCAGGTGTGGTCGATCAGCACGTCGTCGCTGTTCACCTCGAGCGCGATGTTGGTCTTGCCGATGTGCGGGCCACCGACGCGGAAGTACACGTCGTTCAGCGTGGTCGGGTTGGCCGCCGAGGTGAAGCCCAGGCCGTGCTGCCGGCCGACGCGCAGCAGAACCGGGGACTCCTTGGTGCCGGCGTCGATGGTGACACCGGCGACGATCACGCCGGGAACGTCGGCGACGTCCAGCGGGATCGAGCCGTTGACCGCGGTGAGCGTGGCGTGGCCGAGACCGAGCACCACGGTGTTCGGACGGAACACGTGGATGCTCTGGGCGATGTCGTAGACGCCCGGCGTGAGCAGCAGGTTCTTGCCGAGAGCCAGCTGCAGGTTGATCTTCGCGACCGAGTCACCGGGCTTCGCGACGTAGAAATCGGAGAGCGCGATGGTACGGCCGGAGGTGTCGGTCCACGAGGAGCCGACCGTGTTGCGCTTGGCCGCGGGCACCCGGACCTGGTACTTGCCCTTGGCGTCGACGAACAGGAACGGCTTCTCCCGGCTGACCGGCGTGGTCGGCAGCGTGGTGTACGGCGGGTTCGGGAACGCCGAGTCGTCGGGCGCTCCGGTGACGCCGGAGAAGACCTGGTTCCACACGGCGTTGGACCAGCTCTCCACCTCGCTGTTGCGGGTGAGCCACTGCTGCTGCGAACCGTTGACCGTGGTCGGCAGCTTGGAGTTGGCGATGAAACCACCGGAGGCGTACTGCGGACCGGCGGTGCAGTAGTCCATCAGCGACAGGGTGCCGCCGGTGAACTGGGTGCGGCGCAGCGAGACGGCCTGCGACACGGCCCAGAAGTTGGCCGTCTGGCGGCAGCCGTCCTGGCCGGCACCGTTGATGTTGACGGTCAGGTTGGACAGGGTGCGCCAGAAGTTGACCAGCGCGATGCAGTTCGGGTTGGCCGGGTCGGAACCGAGGCAGCGGTTGTACGCCTCGACCTTGCCGTTGATCACCACGTCCCCGGGGTTGGCCCCGAGACCGGCGATCTCCGTGTAGTAGCCGACCTTGATCTGGAGCGGCTGCTCGGCGGTGCCGTAGGTACCCGGCTTGAACAGGTACGCGTACCGGGCCGTACCCATCTCGTTGTCGACCTGCTTGGCGTAGGTCGCGTCCAGGGTGGCCTGGATCTGGCTGACCGGCGTGCTCGGGTCGAAGACGGTGACGTTGGGGCCGAGGTCCTGGACGCCGGCGGTCCAACCGTGCGCGGCGGCCGGCAGAGCCGGTGCCACGCTGAGGGCGAGCCCGAGGGTGAGCGCCACCGTGGCGGCGCGACGGATCGGGCGGGGTCTCGTCATGCGGAGGGATTCCTTCCGAAACAAGATCGCAATGATGCCCGTCACAGAACCAATCGTCGAAGCTCCATGTCAAGCAGGGGTAACCGGCATACCGCGAAGATCGGTATGAACCTGGCGAGTTCCGGAACCAAGCTGACCGAAAAGAGGGGTGGAACCGGTCCCGGAATCGGTTTCGGACCCCTAATGCGCGGCGTCGGCGAACACCACCACGTTGCTCCGGTAGCTGCCCTCACTCCGGTCGAAGGCACCGCCGCACGTGATCAGGCGGAGCCCCGGGCGGTTGATCGGCGCGTACACCTCGGCCGTCGGGAAGTCCCGCTTGGCATAGAGCGCGACCCGCGACACCCGGAACGTCGCCACGGTGCCGTCGTCACGCCGTACCGCGATCGGGTCTCCGGTCTTGAGCTCCCGCAACCGGAAGAAGACCGCCGGGCCGTCCCGCGCGGTGTCCACATGCCCGGCCAGCACCGACGAGCCGGTCTCGCCCGGCGTCGGCGAGTCGCGATACCAGCCGGCCGGCGCGTCGCCGCGCAGCGGCGGCACCTCCAGAGACCCGTCCCGTTGCAGCCCCAGCTGCATGATCGGAGTGTCCACACCGATCGCCGGAATCCGCAGCCGCACCGGGATCGCCCGCTGCAGGGCCGTCACCGGCGTGGGCGCCGCCTTCGCCGCCGCCGGGGGTGTGGCGTCCGCCTCCGCAGCCCGGGGCGCCGCCTGAGCCGGAAGCACGGGTGCGGCGGCCGGAAGCGGTGGCAGGCCGTCCTCGGTGCGCAGTCCGATGGCGACGGTCAGGGCGCCGAGCAGCGCCAGGACGACGGCGAACGCCGCCGCCCGACGATCACGGATGCGCGGCCGGGGCACGGTCAGCGATGGTGCGGAGGTCGACGGATGGCGTACGTCCCGACGCCCGCCGCCGCGACCAGGAGGAATCCACCCGTCACCAGAAGGGCGAGTCGTCGGCCGTCGGTCTGGCTGCCACCACCGGCGTCCACCCCACCCTCCGGTGTGGACGTGTCCTCCGGGTCATCGCCGCCACCGCCGGTCTCGTCCTCCGGTGACCCGGTGGGATCCGCGGTGGTGACCTCCTCGGTCGGCGTGCCCGGGGTACTGCCGCTGGGTATCGGCGCGGCCTCGCCGCCTCCGTTCGGCGGCACCGCCGAACCGGTGGCCGACGCGCCCACGCTGCTGCCCGGATCCGCGGTCGTCGAACCCGGATCGTCGGGTGTCGTGCAGTACGCCAGCAGCGCGAAGAGCAGGATCACCAGCAGCGCCACACCCACGCCGACGGCGATCAGCCGGTTGCGCTGAACCGAACCGGGCGCACGATGTGCCGGCGAACCGTTTCCGGACATGCGGTCCTTCCGCCGGAGGGCTGGGACTGACCGAACCACGTGGTGATCACGCTATCCGTCCAATACCCCAAGCGCACCCGTCTATCCGTGATCGGTCACTTCGGACTTCCGCGGCCGGCTCTCAGAGCCGGCCGGAGTGATCGAACAGTTACCGTCCGAGGGCTTGACAGGGGCCGGGAGAATGCCCGGCATGATCGAGATCCGGGATCTGACGAAGACCTACGGGAAGGTGGACGCCGTCCGCGACGTGACGTTCACCGCCGCTCCCGGCCGGGTCACCGGCCTGCTCGGGCTCAACGGCTCCGGCAAGAGCACCACCCTGCGGATCCTGCTCGGGCTGACCCGGCCCACCAAGGGCGCCGCCCTGATCAACGGCCGCCGCTACCGGGAGCTCGACCACCCGGTCCGGCACGTCGGCGCGGTCATCGAGCAGGGCCTGAGCCATCCGGGTCAATCCGGGTACGCCCACCTGCGCACCCAGGCGCTGCTCGGCGGCTTCCCCCGCGAGCGGGTCGGCCGACTGCTGGAGTACGTGGGCCTGGAGGACGCCGCCACCAAACGGACCGGCGACTACTCGCTCGGCATGAAGCAGCGCCTCGCGGTGGCCACCGCCCTGCTCGGCGAACCGTCTGTGCTGGTGCTCGACGAACCGGCGAACGGCCTGGACCCGCCGGGCATGGCCTGGCTCCGGGAGTTGCTGCTGGCGCACACGGCGGGCGGGGGCACCGTGCTGATCTCCAGTCACCTGCTGGCCGAGCTGGAGCACTTCGTCGACGACGTGGTGATCATCGGGCAGGGGCGGATCCTGGCGTCCGGGACGCTGGCCGAGCTGACCGGGACCGCCCGGCTGCGGGTTCGGGGCGCCGACCCGGAACGGCTGACCAAGGCCTTCGAGCATTACGGCGCGAGTGTCGTACCGCAGGGGCCGTTTCTGTTCGTCTCTGGTCTCAGTCCGGAGGAGGCCGGTGACATCGCGCTCGCCGCGCAGGTCGCGGTCTACGAGCTGGTGGCCGAGTCGCAGAACCTGGAGGACATCTTCATGAGCGTGTCGGAGGCCCGATGATCGCCGTCGTGCGCAGCGAGTTGTACCGCAGCGTCAGCATCATGTCGTCGTGGCTGGCACTGATCGGGTTCGCCTTCATGGCCGCGCTGTTCGGCTGGTTCAGCCGGGAGGCCTGGTCGCTCTTCGCCGGGCTGGGCGCCTTCGGCATCGCGGTGACGGTGACCGCGCAGCACTTCCAGCACCGGACCATGGTCCTCGTCTACCTCAACCACCCGCACCGGTGGCGGGTCCTGATCGCCCAGTGCCTCTCGGCGGCGGTGCTCGGCACGGTGCTGGCCGCGGTCAGCGGGGTGGCCGTGCTGCTCGACGACAACGCCGCCCACTACCGGTCGACGGTGCTGGTGGCGCCGGTGATGGCGGTCTTCGGGACGCTGTGCACCGCGGTGGTCCGGCGTCCGCTGTGGCTGCTCGGTGGCGTTTTCGCCTGGCTGCTGTTCGCCGAGGGAATCATCAACCGGATGGCGATCGGCCTGCCGTTCGCCTCGTTCGCGATGGCCTCCGCGGGCAACACCAAGGCCCTGCTGTTCCTGCTCGCGTGGACCGCGGCGGCGGTTCCGGTGGCCCTGTGGGCGATCCACCGGGACCTGTCCGACTGAGGATCGGTCCGGGCCGGGCGGGGCTGCAGCTTGGGGCGTGAACCCCGCCCGGCGTGGTCACAGGATCGTCGACGGCGCTCTCGAAACGCTCTCGGTGCGCTCCCGGCCGTTGACCGGACCGGTCAGTGACCCAGCAGGATGAAGGTGACCAGGGCCAGCACGATCGCCGCGACCAAGGCGAGGGCCACCGGCCCGGCCATCCGCCGCCAGCCGGCCGGGACCGGCTGTTGCGGGGCCGGGGCGGGCGGGGCGAAACCGAGGCGTTCGGCGACGGCGTCGACGGGCGGCATCGAGTACGGCACGGTCGGCACCTCGGGATGCGGCGGCGGAGCGGCGGGCCGGGACTCGGCGAGGGTCGGCAGGCCACCGTGCTGGAATCCGGCCGGCTGGGTGGCGTAGAGCGGGGCCTGTTCCGGGTCGTCCGGCGCGATCGTGTGCGCTCCGGGTGCGGCCGGTCCGCTGGGCGGGACCGGTGGGAAGTACCCGTTCGGCGGCGGTATCGGGGTGCCGCCGGGCTGGACGTGGTCGGTCCACTGCCGGCCGTCCCACCAGCGTTGCGCCGGCAGGCCGCTCGGATCGGCATACCATCCGGCGGGCTGCGTCATGGGGGTGCTCCTCACTACTGACCGGGGCCGGGACTGAGGTCCCCGATCGGCCGGGAGCATCCGGGGTTGAGGATTTCCGCCCGCCGGCACGGGGCCGGCGGGCGGATCCGTCCTACGAGCGGGTGATCACGAGGTTGTCGACGGCCGCCTCGACCAGTGACGCGGTGCCGGCGTCGGCTGCCTCCACCTGGATGCGGATCGTCTGTCCGGCGTACGACGACAGGTTCGCCGTCGCGGTCGTCCAGGCCGCCGCCTTGTTGGCCGCCGCCGCGGTCTGGCTGAGCACCGTCGTCGTGGTCGTCCCGGACACCACCCGGACGCGCAGGTAGTCGGCGCTCGTGGCGTTGTTCAGGTAGGCCAGGTACCAGGACAGGCTGAGGGTCAGCGTGCCGGTCGGCAGGGTGATCGACGGCGAGGTGATCGTGGTGATCCCGCCGTCCAGGTCGTTGGCGCCCGCGCTGGCTCCGGCGGTGGCCCCGGTCACCAGGGCGTAGCTGCCCTCGGCGGCCGCGTTCAGCTGGGTGGCGACGCCCGAACTGGTGGTCGCCTCCGGGTTGCCGCGCTCCAGCCGGCCGGCCGTGGCGGTGTCGGTCGTGCCCTGGGTCCAGCCGGTCGCGGTCTCCAGTCCGTCGGACCAGACCGTGGTGCCGGGCGGCGTGGTGGTGCCACCGTCGGCGAGCGTCCACACCGTGTACGCGATGGCGTCGCTGTTGCGGTCCAGCGCGGTGTCGTTGATGTTCGACGTGGTGTCGCACGACGCGTGGTAGCAGGGGTCGAACCGGCCGGTGGTACCGCCCCAGAGCGCGACCTGCGCGGACGTCTTGGACTGCTCGGCGCCGGTGAAGATGCCACCGGCCGGGATGCCGGCGGCGATGAACGGGCCGTAGTCGCTGCGGCCGTCGAAGTCGGTGCCGCGGGTCGGTACACCGATCGAGGTGAAGTACGCGGCGAGGGTGGCTTCGATCTGTGCCGAGCCGGCCGGGCCGGGGCCGGATCCGGTGCCGTCGGAGTTGTCCCCGTCGTAGAGGAAGTACCCGGGGTTGGGCGAGCCGATCATGTCGAAGTTCAGGTACCCGGTGATCGCCGCCTTCTGCGCCGTGGTCAGCGAGTTGACGTACGCCGTCGAGCCGCGCAGCCCCAGCTCCTCCGCACCCCACCAGGCGAAACGCAGGTGCCGGTCGGGCTGGAAGCCGGAGCGGGAGACCTGCAGTGCCACTTCGAGGATGCCCGCCGAGCCGGATCCGTTGTCGTTGATGCCGGGGCCCGCGGTGACGCTGTCCAGGTGCCCGCCGATCATCAGGGTGTCGGACGTGTCGCCGCCCGGCCAGTCGGCGATCAGGTTGTAGCCGGTCGCTCCGTTGTAGGTGAACGACTGCTGCGTGGTCGTGAACCCGGCCGCGTCCAGCAGGTTCTTCACGTAGGTGACCGAGGCCAGGTATCCGGGCCGGCCGTGGGCGCGGTTGCCGCCGTTGGCGGTGGCGATGCTCTGCAGCTGGGTGAGGTGGGCCTTCACGTTGGCGACCGGGATGTCCGGCGCCGCGGCGGCCGCCTGGGCCGGGGTGGCGACGGCGAGGCCCGAGGCGATCAGCCCGGCCACGCCCACGATGGATAGTGCTCGCACGGGGTGGTCCTCCGTGTACTGAGGGGAACGGACAGAGTCCGAAGCATCGCACCGGAGAGCGGCTGGGCTTTCATATCAATCGATACCTACCGTGGCATGAACTCATGCCCATATCTGCATGTGGGCGCATGTCCATGTCTGGATGGTTAGGCTGCGGGAACCGCCCCGGGCCGGACCGGCTGGACGGGCGGCTCGACAAGCGGAAGGCAAGGGATGCAGAAAATCCTGGCGGCCACCATCGCCGCCTCCGTCGGTCTCCTGATCGGCGCCGGCACGATTCCGGTCGCGGCGGCAGCGACGGCCAAGACCGGCGGCTACACCCCACCAGCCATCGACTGGGGTACGTGTACGCGCCCCAGTCTCCAGGCGCGTGGCGCGCAGTGCGGGTTCCTGGTGGTGCCGCTCGACTACGCCAAGCCGAACGGCACCAAGATCAAGATTGCCGTCTCGCGGATCAAGCACAAGTCCGCCGACTCCGCCTACCAGGGCGTCATGCTCACCAACCCGGGCGGCCCCGGCGGCTCCGGTCTCGGCCTGGCGGTGCTCGGCGAGTACGTGCCGAACGGCGCGGGCGAGTTCTACGACTGGATCGGCTTCGACCCGCGCGGCGTCGGCTCGAGCGTCCCGTCACTGGCCTGCGACCCGAACTACGCCGGTTACAACAGGCCGTTCTACGTCCCGGTCACCCGGCAGCTCGAGAACACCTGGCTGAACAAGGCCAAGGGGTACGCGAAGGCGTGCGACGCGGCCGGTGGCGCCCTGCTCGACCACCTGAAGACCACCGACTCGGTCGCCGACATGGAGAGCCTGCGCAAGGCCCTCGGCCAGTCGAAGATCAACTTCTACGGCTTCTCGTACGGCACCTACCTGGGCCAGGTCTACGCGACGCAGCACCCGGACCGGGTCCGCCGGTTCGTCTTCGACGGCGTGGTCAACCCCGAGCGGGTCTGGTACGACGCGAACCTCGACCAGGACATCCAGTTCGACAAGAACATGGACGTCTTCTTCGGCTGGGTCGCGAAGAACGACGCCACCTACCACCTCGGCAAGACGGCCAAGGTGGTGAAGCAGAAGTACTATTCGACGCTCTACTCGCTGATCAAGAGCCCGGCCGCCGGCAAGATCGGCCCGGACGAGTGGAACGACATCTTCGTCTCGGCCGGCTACTACGTCTTCGGCTGGGAGGACGTCGCCTCGGCGTTCGCCGCCTGGGTCAACGACAAGGACCCGGCGCCGCTGCTCGATCAGTACGCCGAGCCCGGCGCGGCCGGTTCGGACAACGGTTACGCCGTTTACCTGGGCGTCCAGTGCACCGATGTGAAGTGGCCGCAGAACTGGTCGAAATGGCAGCGGGATAACTGGAAGATCTATTCCAAGTACCCGTTCATCACCTGGAACAACGCCTGGTACAACGCACCGTGCCTGAACTGGGGCGCCAAGGCCGGAAAGCCCGTCGAGATCAACGGCAAGAAGGTTCCGCCGATCCTGCTGATCGCCGAGACCAACGACGCCGCGACCCCGTACTCGGGCGCCATCGAGGTGCGTAAGCGCTTCCCGAAGTCGGTCCTCATCGAGGGCGTCGGCGGCACCACCCACTCCGGTTCGCTGAACGGGATCGCCTGCACCGACGACACCATCGCGGCCTACCTGGCCACCGGCGAACTGCCGGACCGGGTCCGCGGAAACCGTTCCGACAAGCAGTGCGACCCGATTCCGCAGCCGAATCCGGCCGCCGTTTCCGCCTTCGGCTTCAGCGGCGCAGACAATGCGCGGGCCGAGATCCAGGACGCGATCGGCGTTCGCTGAGTCAAAAAGGGCCCGGTCATCTCGTACGGATGACCGGGCCCTTTTGTTCTGCGGGTTTATTGTCCGGCGTTCTTCTTCGCCGCCTGGATCTGCTCGTAGACCCTGGTCCGCATCGCGATGAACGCCGGGTCGGCCCGGGTGGTCAGCTGGTCGCGCTCGGCCGGCAGGTCGATGACCAACTCGTCCTGCACCACGGTAGGTGACGACGACAGCATCACCACCCGCTGCCCCAGATACACCGACTCGTCGATGTCGTGGGTGACGAACAGGATCGTCACACCGAGCCGTTTCCACAGCTTACGGACCAGGTCCTCGAGGTCGGCGCGGGTCTGCGCGTCGACCGCCGCGAACGGCTCGTCCATCAGCAGCGTCTGCGGCTCATAGGCGACCGCCCGGGCGATCGCCACCCGCTGTTGCATGCCGCCGGAGAGCTGCCACGGGTAGGCCGACTCGGAGCCGGACAGGCCGACCGCGTCCAGCGACTGCTCCACCAGTTCGGCCCGGCGGGCCTTGGCCACCTTCTTCTGCTTGAGCGGCAGCTCCACGTTGTCCCGCACGCTCATCCAGGGGAACAGGCTCCGCCCGTACTCCTGGAAGACCACCGCCATGCCCTCCGGCGGACCGTCGACCGCCTTGCCGTTGACGCGGACGTCCCCGCCGGTCGGGTCGAGCAGGCCGGAGATGCAGCGCAGCAGCGTCGTCTTGCCGCAGCCGGACGGGCCGACCAGGCAGACCAGATCGCCGTTGTCCACAGTGAACGTCAGGTCCCGAAGCGCTTCGACCTCGCGACTTCCGGACCGGTAGACCTTCCGCAATCCCTTGACTTCGAGCATCGTCGCCCCCTAGCCGGCGCGCTGCGCCGCGCGCAGGCCCTCGTACCACCGCAGAACCCGCCGCTCGGCGAGCCGGAAAAGCAGCGACAGCATGAAACCGAGCAGGCCGAGCAGGATGATCCCGCTCCACATCTCGGGGATCGCGAAGCTGCGCTGGAACTGCACGATGGTGAAACCGAGACCGTTGCTCGCGGCGAACATCTCGCTGATCACCATCAGGATGATCGCGATGGACAGCGCCTGGCGCAGTCCGGCCGCGATCTGCGGGCTGGCCGACGGCAGCACCACGTGGGTGAGCCGGGCCGGCCCGTTCACCCCGTACGAGCGTGCGGTGTCCAGCACCACGCTGTCCACCGCGCGGACGCCCTCCACCGTGTTCAGCAGGATCGGCCAGATGCACCCGAACACGATGACGGTGACCTTCATGCCGTTCCCGATCCCGGCGAACAGCATGATCACCGGCACCAGCACCGGCGGCGGGATGGCCCGGAAGAACTCCAGAACCGGCTCCATCGTGGCGCGCAGCCGGCGGTTCAGGCCGATCGCCACACCCAGACCGATGCCGATCAGAGCGGCCAGCAGGTATCCGGCGAACAGGCGCAACAGGCTCGGCAGCACGTCGGCCTTCAGACGCTCGGTCTGCCAGGTGTCGCCGAACGCGGTCAGGATCTTGGACAGCGGCGGGGCGTAGAAGTTCGTGCTGCCGGCACTGAACACGTACCAGCCCACGAACAGGACCAGCGGCAAAGCGACCGCCAGCCCGACTCTCTTGGCGATGGTCACCATCACACAGGCACCTCTCCCCGCACGGACTGGTGCCAGGCGAGCAGGCGGCGCTCGCCGGTACGAGCCAGCAGGTTGATCAGGACACCGAGGATGCCGGTGACGACGACCAGGGCGTACATGGTGGGCACGGCGTCCGAGGACTGGGCGACCGCGATCTCCTTGCCCAGGCCCGGCGAGCCGATCACGAGTTCGGCGGTGATCGCCAGGACCAGAGCCACCGAGGCGGCCAGGCGGATGCCGGTGAACACGTACGGCAGGGCAGTCGGCCACAGCACGTACCGGATCCGGGCCCACGCCGAGAAGCGGAAACTCTTCGCGGTCTCGAAGGCGACCGGATCCACGTCCGCCACCCCGTACAGGACCTGGACCAGGACCTGCCAGAACGAGGCGTAGCAGACCAGCAGCAGGGTCGAGCCCAGGTCGGTGCCGTACATCAGCACCGCGAGCGGGATCAGCGCCACCGACGGGATCGGCCGCAGGAACTCGACTGTCGACGCGGTCAGCGCCCGCAACACCGGAACCGACCCGATCACCAGGCCGGCCAGCACCCCGGCGACGACCGCGATGGCCAGGCCGATCGCCCACGCGACCATGGTGTCGGACAGCGCCGTCCAGAACGCGGCGTCTGACGCTTCGTCGACCAGGGCGCCCAGGATGGTGCTGGCCGGCGGCAGGAACCGCTCGTCGACCAGCCCGATCCGGGGCGCCAGTTCGATGACGAGGAGCAACCCGGCCAGGCCGGCAACCCCGAGCAGAGCGGGGTTGCCGGACCGGACCGGGTTGGCCGGGCGGGCCGTTGTCACGGCAGCAGCTTCGCCAGGTCCGGAGTACCGGTGAAGATGCCGTCCTTCTCGCCGAGGGACGCCAGGGTCTGCACCGACGCCTCGTTGATCTGGGTCGGCCACTTCGGCAGGACCAGCGACGCGCGCAGCTTCTCGTCGATCTTGGTGTATGAACCGAGGATCGTGCGGACCTCGTCCGGGTGCGAGTCGGCGTAGGTCAGCGACTCGTTGATCGCCTCGGTGAAGCGCTTGACCAGGTCGGCGTTCTCGGCGATCAGCTTCTCCGAGGTGAAGTACGCGGCGACGGTCAGGTTCGGGGCGGCGTCGACGAAGGTCGAGGCGATCTCCCGGCCACCGGCGGCCTTGATCGTGGACAGCTGCGGCTCGACCACCCACGCGGCGTCGACCTCGCCCTTCTCCAGGGCGGCGGGCATGGTCGGGAAGGCCATCTCGACGAAGTTCAGCGTCTTGTCGTCGCCGCCGGCCTTGCGGACCGACTCGCGGGTGACGGTGTCGCCGATGTTCTTCAGCGTGTTCACCGAGATCTTCTTGCCGGCCAGGTCCTTCGCCGTCTTGATCGGGCTGTCCGCCTTCACGACCACGGCGCCGAAGTCCTTGCCGGCCTCGCCGGTCGACGAAACACCGGCGGCGACCGCCTTGATCGGCAGACCCTTGGTCTGGGCGATCATCAGGGAGGTCAGGTTGGAGAAGCCGAACTGGGTCTGGTTGTTCACCACACCCGGCACGATCGCGGCGCCACCCTGACCGGCTTCCAGGGTGAGCTCGATGTTGCGGTTCTTGAAGAAGCCCTTCTGCTGCCCCAGGTAGATCGGGGCCACGTCGACGATCGGGATGACGCCGACCTTGACCTGGTCGGCACCGCCCTCGGTCTTCGCCCCGCCGCCGGAATCGGAACCACAGGCCACCAGGGAGCCGGCGAGCGCAGCCGCCGCGAGCCCCGCGAGAAGTCGCCGCATATTTACTCCTTCGAAATGTGTGCGCATGACGAACGTGAGTTCTCATGGAGAACGCTATGATGTGCCCCGTGTCACGTCAACGATTCGGGTCGATCATCTGATGCCGCGCGAACCGTACTACGTTCAGTCGCTGGAGCGGGGACTGGCGGTGATCCGCGCGTTCGACGCACAGCACTCCGAGCTCACGCTCAGTGACGTCGCCCGGGTCTGCGGCCTCACCCGGGCCGCGGCCCGCCGGTTCCTGCTCACCCTCACCGATCTCGGGTACGTGCGCACCGACGGGCGGCTGTTCTCGCTGGCCCCGCGGGTGCTCGAGCTCGGGTACTCGTACCTCTCCAGCATCTCGCTGCCGGAAGTCGCCGAACCGCACCTCGAACGTCTCGTCGCCGAGGTCCGCGAATCGTCGTCGATGTCCGTGCTCGACGGTGACGATATCGTGTATGTGGCCCGTGTCCCGACAAGTAGGATCATGCGGGTCGCCATCAATGTGGGCACCCGATTCCCGGCATACGCCACATCGATGGGCCGGGTCATCCTCGCCGGGCTACCCGCCGCCGAGTTGGAGGCCTACCTGGGCCGGGCCAAACTCGAACCCCTCACCGACCGGACCATCTGTACGCCGGACGCGCTCCGCGCCGAACTCGTGCAGGTCAGGCGGCAGGGCCACGCGATCGTCGACCAGGAACTCGAGGAGGGCCTGCGCGCGATCGCCGCCCCGATCCGGGACCGCGCGGGCACCGTGACCGGAGCCGTCAACGTCTCCATCCACGCGGCCCGAGCCACCGTCGACGACATCCGGGCGCGCATCCTGCCCCCGCTGCTCGCCGCCACCGCGGCCATCGAGGCCGACCTGAAGATCGCCCCGCGCCGCTCGGCCTCCTGACAGCCCCTCGCGCCGTCCGTCTCGCGTCGGCTCGGCCCGCCCTTCGTCTTGGCCGCCGGCCCACCCGTCCTGTCCGGCTGCTGCGGGTCGGTGACGTTCCGCGCCGCTGCGGCGCTGTCACTCTTGTGGACGAGGTAGGCGGACTCCGGGTCGCGTTCGGCGGCGTGCATCGCGGTATCCGCGCGCCGCAGCGGGTCTGCCACGTCGTCGCCGGCCGTGCCCATGGCGTGGATGCGCGGCGGCCCGCCCCGGGTGAGCCGGGTGCTCAACTCCGGCCGGGTCCGGCCGATGGTGACCGTCGTGCCGAGACTTGTGCGTGTCCCCGGATGGCTGGTCTGGCTGATGTGCGGGCTGGTCGTCGCCGTCGGATACACCGCACTGCCCTACGGGTGGGTTTCTCTCACCGTCTCGACCGCCGTCTCTGCCGGATCCTGCGTCGTCATGATGGCCGGCACCCGTCGCAACCGTCCGGCCTCGGCCGGCAACTGGTACCTCTTCGTGAGCGGAGTCGCCACCTGGATCCTCGGCGACATCGTCTACGCCGTCCAGATCCTGGTCGGTGGTGCGGCCGCTTTCCCCTCCTGGGCCGACGCCCTTTACCTCGGCGCCTACCCGATGCTCACGGTCGCGCTCTTCCGCCTCACCAGGGAACGCCGCACCGACCGCGGTTTCCTCAGCGGCAACCTCATCGACTCCGCGATCATCGGTGTCGGCGTCGGCATCGTCTACTGGACCTTCATGATCGAGCCGGTCGTCACGGACTCCTCGATACCGGTCCTCACCCGCCTGGTCACCGCCGGATACCCGACGGTAGGCGTCCTGCTCTGCGCCGTGATCACGCCGATCCTGCTGCGCCGCGGCCCGCGCAGCCCCAGCCTGTGGCTGCTTACCGCGGGCAGCGCCATCACACTGGCCGGCAACATCTCCTACACACTCCTGCCCCATGCGGTAGACCCGGTCTATCTCTACGCCGGATACCTCGTCGCCTACACCTGCTGGGCCGCCGCGGCCGCCCACCCATCGATGGCCCGGCCGGTCACCGGCGACCGGGACGGCCTCGGCCGCAGTCGCCTGCTCGTCCTCACCGGCTCCACCCTTCTCGTCCCCGCCGTGCTCCTGGTCCAGGGTGAACACGGCGGCGGCCGGGTCAGCTGGGCCGCCGTGGCCGTCGGCTCGATGGCCCTCTTCGTCCTCGTCGCCACACGCATGAGCGGCTACGTCTCGCGTGTCGACATACAGGCCCGACAGCTACGCGAACTGGCCATGCGCGACGACCTCACCGGCCTGCCCAACCGCCGCGACTTCGAACAGCGGGCCACCCTCGCCGTACAAACCGCCCCCTGTCACATGATCATGATCGACCTGGCCGGCTTCAAACACGTCAACGACCGCCTTGGCCGCGCCGTCGGTGACCAGGCCCTGATCGCCGTCGCCGAACTGCTCCGCCAGAGCATCCGCGACGGCGACGTGGTGGCCCGGATGGGCGCCGACGAATTCGCCGTCCTCGTCCACGACACGCTGCCCGGCGACGGCGAGGCCGTGGCCGGCCGTCTCGCCGAGGTGTTGCGACACCCCGTCCACGCCGGCGAGCACGAACTACTCCTCAACGCCCGCATGGGCGTCGCCTCCTCTGCTCCCTCGGCCCTGCCCGCTACCTCTTCGGGCCCGCGTCTGTCGTCTATCTCCTCTTCGGCCCTGCCCTCGTCTTCTACTTCTTCTATCGCCGACCGTGCCGGAACCGGTTCTGTCTCCGGAGCCTCCTCTGGTGTGTCGGGCGTCTCTCTCGACGGTGCGGCCGAGCTGATCCGCCGCGCCGACACGGCCCGGTACGCGGCCAAGACCAGCGGCGGCCAGCTCGTCGAATACACGCCGGAGCTGGACGAACGCACCGAAGCCGCCGAGCGGCTCGGCGCCGACCTGCGGCACAGCCTCGACGACGGCGACTTTCAGGTCGTCTACCAGCCGATCATCGACCTTCGCGACGATCGCCCGGTCGCCGTCGAGGCCCTGGTGCGATGGACCCATCCGGTACGCGGGCCGGTCAGCCCCGCCGCGTTCATCCCCGTCGCCGAGGACAACGGCCTGATCGTCGAACTCGGCGAGTGGATCATGCGAACCGCGTGCCGACGGCTCGCCGACTGGCGTACCACCCTGGGCGCGGAGGCGCCGCTCTACATCAGCGTCAATGTGTCCCCGCGCCAGCTGAGCGAACCCGGCTTCCCGGCCGTCGTCCTGGCGATCCTGGCCGAGACCGGCCTTGAGCCGGCCGCCCTCCTGGTCGAGGTGACCGAGACCGCCATCTTCGGCGGCGGCACCGCCATCGAGGCCGTCGAGACCCTGCACCGGGCCGGCATCCGGATAGCTTTGGACGACTTCGGCACCGGGCACTCATCGCTGGGCCTGCTCCGTACCGTGCCGGTCGATGTCTTGAAGATCGACAAGTCTTTCGTCGACGAGATCACCGAACCGGGGCGACGCGCGGTCGTCGTCGACGCCCTCATCCACGTCTGCGCGGGCTTGGACCTGCGGGCGGTCGCGGAGGGGGTGGAAACGGCGGAGCAGGCCGAATATCTGCGCGAACTCGGCTACCACTACGCCCAGGGCTACCATTTCGGCCGCCCGGTCCCCGACCCGATCACCCCGGTGGCGGACACGCTGCCGGTTTGACCGGATGGGTTTGGCTGGACGCGGACTGGCGGGGCTATTTGTCAGCGGTCCGCGGCATGCTGTGCCAGGGCAGAGGATCTGTGGTCCGATGCCACCACCAGCGGTCCGGCACCGGGCCGCTGGCAGCGGTGAGAGATTCGCCCCGGTCATCGACAGTGGCGACGGTGAAATGGCTGTCGATCGTCTCCAGGGCAGTCACGAACTCGGCTCGAAGCGAAATCGGAAGCACCTCGAAGGCGTCGCCTAGCTTGTCCCGTAGTTCCATGTCATCCCGGTAATAGTCAGGCGGGTACCAGCCGTCCGGGGGCCAGCCGGAGACGAGCCGGGCAACTGCGGCCTCCCAGTTCGCGAGAACCTCGATCGCAGGCTGGACCATGGTCTGCTCCGTCGTCGGGAGCCTTCTCCGCAAACCATCGGCGATCGGCGTCGGCATCCGATACTCGCCGATCACTTCGACGAGAGGCGCCACCGGAACGTCGGGAAGCAGGGGCAGCACGCTTTCCGTGGCGGCTATCCGACGGCCCGATGACAGGAGATTCCCCTTCTCGTCCTCGTCGAGAAGCCGGGCCCGGGTGCGCTGTCCATCAGGTCCCACCAGCCAGTAGGCGCTGGGCGGTAACGGAACAGACTTGTACGCGACGACCGTGTTCAGGCGAGCCGCCAGCCAGGCAGCGGCATCTGCATCCGATGGTGCCGCGACGCTGTCGTTGAAGTAGATGTCCAGGTGGAGCGGAAGGTCGCCGTCCAGATGGGAGACCGTGCAACTGATCGGAGCCGCCCAGTTGCGCTCGTTCACGCCGTCATCACCGACGTCGATCGCTGTCACCGGCAGCGACAGCATCTCGGCGAGGACCTCAGCGAGCGACGACCGGTCGACTTCGTGTCGAAGAAGAAAGAGGTAGCTCACTGCTCGTACGTCCCGTCGTAGATGGCCTTCGCCTTGGCGATCACATGAGGATTCTCGAAGAAACGCGGGTTGAACTTCAGTTGTGGTGCGGCCTCCGGATCGCCATTCGCCCTGGCGATCTCCCTCAGGGCTGTGTATTCATTCCGATCCAGCTTTACGAGACCGACTCCGGAATCCGGGTACACCCGACCGCCAGGTTCCACTCCATATGTGCGGCCGTTGACCCTGTAACGGCTGATTTCTTTCTCCCACTTGGCCTCTCCCGCGGCGATCGCGGCGACATCTTGAGCTGCGGCGTCTTCATATGTTCGCAGGTAGACGCTGTTGTGCTCGTCGGTCTGGCCGGAGCGGACGCCTGAAAGGGTGTGCCGAGGATGCGGCAGTTTGACTACTCCCCATCTCTGGGCCGGACCCACGACAGAATCGGCGACCGGCCAGGTCGGTTCGTTGCGGCCGGCGGGGTCGGCGTTCACGAACGGGGTGGTGCCGTCGGTCATCGGGGTTGGGGTGGCCTGGGGGTCTACTACCAGGGCGTCCATTCGGAGTACGTCGCCTGGTACGTCCAAACCGGTGTGGGTCTGGATCGGGAACGTGCTCACCCGGCGGGACTGGGGGTCCAGGTAGAGGATCGTGCCGTTCTGGTTCACCGCGGCGAAGGCGTGGGTTCGGCCTGCCTGGTCCTGGGTTTCGATGAATGCGAAAGCACCGTGGCCCAACGACGTCAGGTGGGTTCTCAGGCTGATCTCGGCCATCTTCATCTGGACTCGGGCGTCTTCCGGGTCCAGGTTTCCGACGTCGGCCACGCCCTCGAAACGGCCGCCTACCGTGTCCTCGATTCGGGCGGTCACTCCGGTTTCGGCGCCTATCGGGCGGGACGGGTCGCCGTCGTGATAACCGTCGAACGTTCGTGGGGCGGAAACGCGCGGGCGGGCGTGTACGTACGTCTCGTACAGCGACAGGACATTGTCGCCGCAATTGTTCGAGCGGGTCGGGTCGGCTTCCGGGCCGCCGTCGTTCTGCAGGCCGAACCAGTCGCCCTCGCGCGGGTCGGCGTGGCGGATCACGTTGCCGTTCTGGTCGCGGGGCATCGCCCGTTCCAGATCGGTCTGGTGAGTCTTCAGCGGCGGGCGCAGGCCACCGCGACGGTTGTACGGGCGTGCGCGATCGGCCGACGGTGGATGGTCGTTTCCGGTCAGGGCGGATCTGTCGTCGGTTTCCACCGGGCCGGGGGCCAAGTCGCTGGCACTGTCGTTTACCAACTCCCAGTCGTTGCCGGTGAGCTGGACATCATCCATCGGGCCGTCGCCCTCGATGCGTCGCGCCTGGTCGAGAAGATCGTCGGCCTCGGCCTGCAAACGGTTGGCTTCGATCTCGGCGGCGGCGCGGTCCGCGAGGGCGCCCCGATTCGCGTCATAGCGACGGTCCTCGGCGTCCAACGCCTTGTTGTTTGCCTTTTTCCGCAGGTCCCGAGCGGTTTCCTGACGATGCTCATCGGCGAAACGATGCCGCCGCTGATGGCCCTCGTAGTGGTAATTCTCCCGGGCCTGCGCGTCGGCCGCGTCCCGGTCGGCCGTCACCGGCACCGCCGGCGTCGGCGTGGTCTCCGCCAGCCTGGCATGATGCTGGGGCTTGGCGCCGTAGTCAGGATCAAGAACGGACAGCGGGTCCTTGACTGTCGGTCCGTTCATGGAGACCGGATCCAACACCGAGAGCGGATCGAAAACCGGGCGATTCGGCGCGGCGTCCGTTTTCGGAGACGATTCCGATTCGGTACGGCCAAACTCGTCCACAGTCGGAGCCGGCGACAGCGGCACCGTATCCGTCCGTATGGTCAGCTCCTCCGGCCGCACATCGTTGAAGTCGGGTGCGGTATCGGTCCGGGTGGTGAGTTCCTCCGGCCGGACGTCGTTGAAATACGGTTCCGGTTGTTCGGACGGAGGTACATCGTCGGTCCGGATCGTCAGCTCGTCGGGCCGGATGTGATGGAGATCCGGCTGCACTGTGTTCGTCTGCACCGGAGCCGGAGCCGGAGCCGGAGCCGGAGCCGGAGCCGGAGCCGGTGCCGGTGCCGGTGCCGGGGTGGGTGCCGGGGTGGGTGCCGGGGTGGGTGCCGGAGCCGGAGCCGGAGCCGGAGTGGGCGTCGGTGTGGGCGGGGGCGTGGGCGCCGGTCCGGGCGCCGGGGCCGGCGGGACGATCGGAGGAGGCGGCGGCGGAAGCGGCGCCGGCTGGTTGCTGACCGGCGGCACCGGCGGCTGCTGGAGCGCCTGCTGCTGCAACTGGTAGGCGATCGGCGGCGGAGGCGGCGTGGACCGGTTGCTGTAGAACGGCGCCGGCGGCGTGTTCGGAACCGCCATCGGGTTGCCGCTACCGTCGACCATCAAGGCGTTCAGCGCGACGACGTTGCCGTTGCGCGGGGTGCCGTCGTGGCCGTACAGCGTGGGGGGCCGGGTTGCCGAGAAGTTCGCGGAGTCGGCCCACTGGCCCAGCTGCGGGTCGACGAAGACGATGGTCCCGTTGTGGTTGACGGCGTTCCAGGCGTGGGCGCTGCCGTCACCCCACACGTTGATGATCACCGCGGTGGAGCCGTGACCGCCCAGCGCGAGGGTGTCGATGATCTGCTGGAAGCCGTGGTCGACGGCCGCCTTCACCACGGCCTGTGGGCGCGGGTCGTTGTTGATGTCACCATAGAACGGGGCGAGCTGGGTGAAACCGCTGCCGGTCACCCGTTCGGCCCGGAGATGGCCGTCGAACTCGCCGACGTGATTGTCGGTCTGCCCGATGCCGTAGGTGTCCACGGTTCGCGGAGCGGAGACGGTCGGACGGCCGTGCAGGTACGTCTCCAGGAACGACAGGGCACAGTCCAGACAGTTGACACCACGGGTCGGGTCCGCGGCCGGTCCGCCGTCGTTGAGCACCCGCAGCCAGGGCCGGCGGGGGTCCGGATTGCGTTCCGGCTGGTTGTTCGCATCCCGCGGAACGGCCCGCTCCAGGTCCGCCTGATGGATCTGCAGGGGTACGCGGAGCCCGCCCCCGGTCGTGTAGGCCCGGGACAGGCGTGAATTCGCCCGCTGGCCCGGACCCGGAATCGCGGACTGGTCGTTGCTCCAGATCGGCGCGTCGGAGAGGACGCCGCGGTCGGTGTTCGCCGGGAGGAAGCTCGACGAGTTCGTGAGGTTCCACTGGCCGGCCAGGACGGCGCGGGGATCCTTGCGCAGGGCGTCGAGCCGCTTGCTCGCGTCCCGGGCGGCCCGGCGATGGCCGGCCTCCTCCTTGAGCGCGTCCCGGACACCCTTGAAGTCGAGCGCCCGAGCGGCATTGCGTGCGCTGCGCCGGGAGTCCTCCGCGTCGGCGCGCTCCTGGGCGATCTCGGTGGTCAGCGCCTGGTGCCGGAAGTTGTAGATCTCCTGGAACGTGTTCTGCCGGTTTGCGGCGAACTGCGCGAAATATTCTTGCTCGCGAACATTGTCCTGAAAAGTCCGCGGCTGCATGGGAAGCGGCATCGGTACGGGCGCGGTCCCGGCAAGCGCCGGATCGGCACGCCCGGGATCGGGCCGTCCCGGGTCGGGCCGTCCCGAATCGGGCTGCGTGGTGGTACCCGGCTGCGAAGGGCTGGTCGCCGACGGCCCGCTCTGGGTTCCGGGAGTGGCCGGAGCGGCAGGCGAGGTCGAACCAGGGGGAGAAGTGGTGCCCGGGAGGGTCGTGCCCGCCGGAGAGCCGGCATTGGCGGAGGTGACGCCGACCGGAGACGTGGTGTTCGGTGGGGTCGTTCCGGCCGGAGGTGTCGTGCCGACGGGCTGCGGAGTGGCGGGAGCGTGGTGCGGCGCTGGCGTGCTGCTGGTGGGCGTGGTCGTGCTGGTCGACGGCGTCGGGGAGCCGGTCGGGCCGTTGCCCGGATTCCGTCCGCTGTCCAGGTTCTGTGGAGGGGTGCCGTTAGTCGACGGATTCGTGAGGTTCGGCCCGCCGTTGGGGGTGCCGACCGTGGGATTCGTCGTCGAATGACCGCCATTGGCGAGCGACACGTTGGGCGCGGGATTGGCGGAGACATTCGAGGTGGTGGAAACGGACGGCCCGGAAGACACGCTCGGCCCGCTGGACACGGCCGGGTTGGCGGACACGGAAGGCCCGGACGAGTAGCTCGGCCCGGAGGAGACAGCCGGGCCGGTGGAGAGCGGAGTGCCGGAGGAAGCGGACGGGCCGGTGGAGACGGACGGGCCGGGGGAAACCGACGGGCCGGAGGAGACGGACGGGCCGGTGGAGAGCGGCGCGCCGGGGGAGGTGGTCGCGATCATCGGGGACCCGGCCGGTCCGGTATTGCCGGTGGACGGCGCGAGGCCGACCGGCGCGGTGGCGGTCGGCGATCCGGCCGAGGCGGGCGCCGAAGACGGCATGCCGGCGCCGGTGGCGGCGCTACCCGGCGCTTCCACCGGTGGCGCGACCGACGACAGCGTCACGTTGCCCGGCGAGGACGCGGACGAGACGGATGACGCGACATGATCGGCCGCGGTGGTCGACGTCGGCGCGTGCGCGGCAGCCGCCGAGGTCTCGGCGTGACCGGCCGAGGCCACCGCCGACGACGCATCCGACGCCGAATAGGAAGGCCCCGAAACCGACGAATCCGACACCGAATAGGACGACGCCGAAACCCCGGCGGACGAAAAGGACGATCCGGACGAGGTGGAAGGCGCCGAGGTGGAGGACGCCGAGGCGGAGAAGGCCGAGGTGGACGATGTCGAAGTGGAGGACGCCGAGACGGAAGACGCCGAGGAGCCGGAAGACGCCGAGGAGTAAGACGACGAAGCGCCCGCCGACCCCTCGGACGCCCCACCGTTGGACAGGCCGGTGACGGCGGAGCTTCCACCCGTACCGGATGAGGGGTTGGAAACCGACGAGGGACCGTCGAGCTTGAGGTCTCCGTTGAAGCTCGCTCCGAAATCGGAGAAGGCGTCCCGCGTGCCACCGACCGCCGATCCGGCGGCGCCGGAGGTGCCGGCCTTGGCCAGGTCCTCGAACGACGGCAACTGGCCACTCGCGGCCGACCCGCCCAGTTCACCGAAGACCTCACCGGCCGCGCCGCGGAACAGTCCGCCACCCTTATTACCGGCCCCGATCATGGCCCCGCTGGCCGAGGCGCCACCGGCGGCCCCGGCCAGGGTCGACATCCCGAGATCCTTCAGATCGATTCCGTCGGAATGCCCCACCCCGGCCTGATACGTCTGGATGCCGAGGTTGGTGAGGAACTCCTCGCGGGCCTCCTCCTTACCCTCCTTGAGCGCCTTCTTGCCGAGGTTCTGCAGGCCCTTCTTGGTGAGCAGCTCCTTCCCGGCGCGCTTCGCGGTCTCCTTGACGGCGGCCTTGATCGCCTTCTTGGAGAGCTGCGCGATCAGCCGTTTGAAGATCTGCTGGATCGCCATCCGGGTGGCCGCGATGATGCCGCCGGCCGCGGGCGAGGCGGCACCGAGGGTGAGCGCCACGGTGACCGCGAGGCCGATCAGCTCGATGACGAACAGGCCCAGCTCGATCCACGCCTCGAGTTTCGCGGCCTCGATGTCCTGGGCGCACTCGTCGACGACCTTGCCCATCTCGGCGGCGAACGCGACGAGCGCGTTGAGTGGCGCCTCCTCGCCCTCGGCCACCTCTTTCCACGCGGCGATGAACGCGTCGACGGTGGTGCCGCTGCCGCCGTACGCCGCGATGAACTGCCCGGCCGCGTCGGCGGCGTCCTGGCGTGGCGCGGCCATCGAGTCGACCAGGTCATACCACTGGTCGGCGAGGTCCCAGGTGGTCTTCTCGTTACCCTCGGGCCAGTCGAAACCGACGACCCATTCGAGCGCCTCGTACGCCCAGCCGGGCAGGTCCCAGGGCGAGTAGTCGAGCGGATGCGGGATCGGGCTGGGCAGGATCGTCATGCGGTCAGGCCCGGTAGGACTTGGTGACGGTGGCCGAGGCGCGTGAGTCGGCGGACTCGTTGTCGGTGACGGTCTGCACCGCGGCCTCGCCGATGCCCTCGACGTAACCGGAGACCTTGCCGAACGCCTCGACGAACTTCTGCACCATCGGCCCGTAGTCCTTCTGGAACGCGGCGCCGATGTCGTCCCGGCCCCATGGCTGGTCGGCGCTGACCGCGGCGATCTCGGCGACCGAACCGTTGCTCATGCCGACCAGCTGCGCGCCCGCCGCCGAGAGGTCACGGCCGCTCGCGGTGGCCTTGGGCGCGTCGAGATAGAGCTGCTCACCGGCCATCGTCGTCGCCCGCCTCGCGCATGATCCGGTCCTGACGGGCCAGCAGGTTGCCGAAATTGCCGTCACGCATGAAACCGGCCGCGGCCGAGCCGGACGGCAGGAACTCGCCGACCATCTCCTGCACCCGGTCGCCGGTCCGGGCGACGGCCCGCTCGACGGTACGCAGAATCGTGCGCGCCAGCTCGTCGGGATCACCCTGGCGGTAGATGTCGCGGCTGAGTCGCAGGTCGATCAGCTGGCCGCGGGCGCCGACGGTGGCCCGGACCGAGCCGTCCGCCGACTCCTCGGTGACGGCCAGTGTGGACAGCCGCTCCTGGATGTCGTCCAGGCCCAGACGCAGGCGCTGATACTGCGACACGACGTCGTCGAACCTGGCGCGCAGGGCGTGGTTCACGTCCCGATCGGCCTGTCTGCTCACGGCTGTCTCCCCGAGGACTCGCGAATTGACTGCAAGAACCTACCAGCCGCGACCCGGTCCGGGGCCGCCGCCGAGTGACCGGCCCCGATAGCTCTAAGCTCGCAGTCCGGGGACCGAAGGGGGCGGGCCAGGATGATCACACGGGCCGAGGCGGAGCACATCGCCGACGGCTGGGCGCATCGCCAGTCGATCCGGCGGGGCTATCCGTGCACGCCGTTCGTCGAGGAGTTGGCCCTCGGCTGGGCCGTGTCGATGGTGCTGCCACCTGATGCGCGCCCGGAGCCGGGCGCCGACGTGACCACCGTCATCGACCGGGCGACCGGCCGCCTCTCGCACTGGCCACCGTCCCTCGGCGCCGACCTGGACCAGCACTACACCGAGCGCCGGGAGGCCGCGGTCGGCGCGCACCAGACCGCCGACCCGATCGCCGAGCTGCGCCGCGAGTCGCACCGCCGGGTCAGCCCGTCGGTGGCCGCGCACCTGACGCTCGGCGGCCGGCTCTTCCGGGCCCGCGGCGCCAAGGGCGACCAGGAGCTGCGTCACCATCCGATCGTCGCCGCCCGGCTGGCCGTGATCCCGCCGGGGCGGATGGTCCGGGGCGCCGCCCGGCACGCCGAGCTGCTGGTCGTGTCGGACGTGCTCGTCGCGGCCGACCGCACACGGGCCGCCGACGGCATCGCCCCGCTGACCGACGATGAGGCCCGCGCCCTGCTGCGGCACGGCCGACTCGAGACGTTCCACATCCGGGAGAGCGGCGACCGGATCGGTGGCCAGGCCGCGACGTTCTGTGTGACCTGCGCCGACGTGCTCTTCGACCTGACCGTGATCACCGACGCCGAGCGGGCCCACCCGCGGCCGCGGGTGCTGACCTCGGGGACCGATCCGCAGCCCGGCCGTTTCCCGGAGGAGGTGGCCTGGCAGCTGTCCGCCGGGGACTGGGGCGCCGAGCCGGAGTGGCGTGAGCGGCGCGGTGCCGGGTTGGTCGAGCGGATCGAGAAGTCTCCCGGGCGTGAGCACACCCTGACCCGGTTCCCGGTGGTGGAGGCCGCGTTGCGCGAGTTCTCCGACGTGGCACCCGGCCGCAACGGGCCCGGTGTGGCGCAGTGGGTCAGATGGTTCCACCTCGGCGGCGGCAACCTGTTGCACCTGGCCGACCCGCTGCACGAGCTCGGCTCGATCGTCGGCGCCCGGATGTTCCCGATCGGCCGCGAGGGCTTCGACGAGGCGGTGCTCGCCATCGACGAGCACGGCCGGGTGTTCGCCCTGGACCAGGGCGGTGAGTGGTTCATCGCCGACACCCTCGACCGGGCGATCGTCGCGCTGGCCACCGGCCTGCCGGCGGCCCGGATCCGTGACGACGGCACCTGGCAGGAGACATCATGATCACTCGTGCGGAGGCCGACGCGGTCGCGGCGGCGTGGGCCCGGTCCGAGTCGCTGGCCCAGGGCCGTGAGCACCAGGCGACGGTGGAGGAGTTCGATCTCGGCTTCGCGGTGAAGACCGCGGCGGTCCGGCGGCTGTTCTCGCCGTCCGAGGTCGGCGCCGGGTGGCGGATCGTCGACCGGGCGACCGGCCGGGTGTCGAACTGGCCGAACTGGCCGGTCGAGACGCTGCGGGAGGTCTACCGGGAGCAGCGGGGCGACATCGTCGATCCGCCGAAGACCGCCGACCCGGAGGTCCAGCTGCGCCGGGAGATCCACCGCCGACCCGCCCCGGGCATCGCGGCGCACGCCACCGTGCAGGGCCGGGTGTACATCGCCCGCGGTGCCAAGGGCGACCAGAAACTCAACCATCATCCGCTGGTGCTGGAGCGGCTGGCCGAGCAGACCCCGCAGGAGAAGATCCGCGGGTGCGAGCGGCACGCCGAGATGCTGGTCTGCTCGGACGCGCTGCACGACGTGGACCGGCGGCGTGGCCTGGACGGTCTGCCGCCGCTCACCCTGGACGAGGCCCGGCAGGTGCTCGGCGAGTCGCTGTTCGAGACGTTCCAGATCCTCGAACCGGGCGCGGAGCACGCCGGCGAGCCGAACACCCCATGCCCGACCTGCTCGTACGTGCTGACCCAGCTCGCGCTCCTGCCCTGGGGGTCGACGGCGGCCCTCTACGTGGACGTCGCACCGGAACGGCCCAACCCGGACCCGGCCAGGTTCTCCGACGTGACCGCCTCGGAGCTGCTCAACGGCCGGTGGAAACCGGAGACGCCGTACCAGGTCCGTTACCGGATGGCCGAGGTGATGGCCGGCGACACGGTGAAGGCCAAGGGCCAGGAGCACCGGCACGAGTCGTTCCCCGCCGTGTTCGAGGCGTTCGGCCTCACCGGCAAGCTGCTCGTCAAGCGCCGGGCGCCGGGTGTGGAGCAGCGGGTCCAGCTCTTCGAGATCTGGTCGATGCCGGTCCGGCACACCGCCGACGTGCTGTACGAGTTCGGCCGGGTGATCGGGGCCCGGCTGTTCCCGCTGGGTCGGGTCAACTTCGAGTCGGTGCTGGCCATCGACGAGCACGGCCGGGTCTTCCACCTGGACCAGGCCGGTGAGTGGTTCGTCGCGGACAGCTACGTCGAAGCCCTGGAGACGCTGATCCAGGGGCGGCGGACCCACCGGGTGCGCGACGACGGCACCTGGGGGTAGGGCCGGGCGGCCGATGGCCGCGGGGTCGGAGCCCGTCGATACTTTCCCGGTGGATCAACCTGCCGGTACGGCCGGAGCGAACCGCCGGATCGCGATGGCCCTGTTCGTCGCGGTCATCGCACTGCTGGTGCTGCCGTGCGTGCTGGTGGTGCGGCCGTGGCAGCGGTACGGCGTACCGCTGACCGTGATCGCCGTGGTGACCGGGGTCGGACTGGTCGGCCTGTTCTGTGCACTGCTCTACCGCAGCGCCGAGAACCGGCCGGACTGGAACCACGCCCGGGTCGCCACCGAGTTGACCGACCGCGGGACCGTCATCGTGACGATCACCTGCACCGACCTGATCCCGCGGGCCACGTTCCGGTCGTTGACGCAGGACCTCCGCACCGCCTTCGAACAGCCCGGCCACGACGGCATCGTGCTGACCGTCGAGCCGCTCGAGGGCCGCGAGCACGTGCTGCATCTGGAAACGACCCCACCCCGGCTGGAGGCGGCGATGCGGGTGCTGCGGGACGAGTTCGCGCGGCACGGCATCGCCCGGATCGGACCGTCCACGAGTCAGTGAGGGCGTCGGCAACCGGGTGCGACCGGTCGGGCAACCGATTCGCAACCGGTGGATGGCATCGTCGCAGCGTGACCGGAGCCCGTACCCCCGTATCCCGCCTTGCCAAAGCCGGCCTGGCGGCGGCCACCGTGGTGCTCGGCACCGGCCTGGCGCCGCTGCCGGCGAGCGCCGACGGGCCCGGTTACGGCGGCAACGCCGACGCGCTCACCGTGATCTGGGAGATCAACGCCCAGCGGCGTGGCCTGGCGGTGTACGCCGTCGGGTTCCGGGGCGGCTCGTCGGTGCGGGTCCGGATCGGTTCGGATGCCGAGCGGACCGTCGTCGCCGACCCGTACGGGGCGGTCGACCTCCTGTTCATCGCGAAGATCGCCAGCACCGGCAAGGTCAAGAGCACCTGGAAGCTGGCCAGTGCCACGACACCCCTCGGCGCCACCACCCTCGCTGACGGCGGCACGTCCGAGCTCACCGCGGCCACCGGCGCGAGCGTGCTGGTCAGCGGACACACCCCGGCGGGCGAGTTGCGAACGCTGGTCGGCGCGGTCCCGCCGGAGATGACCGAGAAGGGGGCGGCCGAGCTCATCCCGTGGGTGGTCGCGCTGGCCGGTTCCCTGATGGCCGGACTGTGGCTGCGCCGCCGGTACGGCTTCGCGTTCGCCGGCGACCCGCGCCGCCCGCCGGCCCGGCACCGCCATCTGGCCCGCCACCGGGCCTGACCGGTCTCACGGCTCCTTGAGGTACTCGGCCATCGCGACCGCAGCCGCCGCGGCCGCCCGGTCCACCTCGGCCACGGCGGCGGCCAGGACACCCGCGTCGACCGGGGAGCCGGCCAGCCGTTCGACCCGGGCGCAGGCGTCGGCCAGGGTCTGTGCGCCCAGCAGGGCGCTCGACGACTTCAGGGTGTGCGCCACGGCGGCCAGCCGGTCGTTTCCGCCGGTCTCCAGCGCGGTGGCCATCGACTGGCGGCGGCCGTCGAGTTCGCCCAGGAACATGTTGACGGTCATCGCCACCAGTTCCCGACCCTCCAGTTGTTCCTCGAGCTCACGGAGCTGGGTGCGGGACAGGACGTCGCCCGATGCCGGCGGGGCGGCCGGTTCCGGTTGCTCGGGTTCGGCCGGGGCGGTCAGGTACGGCTCCAGCGCCCGGCGTAGCTCCGGCAGGGTGACCGGCTTCGGGAGGTGGCTGTTCATGCCGGCGTCCAGGCAGCGGTCGTGGTCCTCGGTCAGGTTGGTCGCGGTCAGCGCGATGATCGGGATCCGGCTTCCGGCGGCCCGGATCGCCCGGGTGGCGGTCAGACCGTCCATGGCGGGCATGTGCATGTCCAGCAGTGCCAGGTCGTACTTCTCGTCGCCGAGCAGTGCCGTGACGGCGGCCGCACCGTCGGGGACGGTGTCGCACTCGACGCCCAGCACGCTGATCATCCGCTGCAGGACGGTCCGGTTCACCTCGTCGTCCTCGGCCAGCAGCACCCGCCCCGGCGGCAGCGGTTCCAGCGCCGGCCGGCTCCTGGCCGACGGCGAAGGCGACGGCGAAGACGAAGACGAAGGCGACGGCGACGGCGACGGCGAAGGCGAAGGCGACGGCGGCCCGGCCAGCTGCTGGCGTAGCGCGGAGGTGAGCCGGTCCAGGGGCACCGGGACGCTCAGGGTGACAGCCCGGCCTGCGGCCTGCTCCCGCGGACCGGCCGGGCCGATCGTGAGGATCGGATCGGGCCGGTCCTCGCAGCGGAGCACCAGGTCAGCCCCATGATCGTCGGCGTCGGCCGGGGTCGGCTCGGCGCCGGTCGCAGCGACCAGCCAGGTCAACGCCAGGGTGGCCCGGGGACTCGGCGCGGCGACGGCGACCCGGCCTCGGACCGGTTCGGCCCGGTCCGGACCATTCGGACCGGGCAGTGGGCGCATCGGCAGCCGGACGCTCCATCGGAACCGTTCACCGGACTCCACGCCTACGATTCCCGTCGCACCCCGGGAGGCGGCGGCACTCCGCATGGCGGCGGTGCGGCTCAGGGAAGTGGTTTCACCGACGACTCCGCCGCCGGCCGGCGTGGTGGTGCCGGTCATGGTGGCGGCCAGCCGGGAGGCCAGGGCCAGACCCGCCCGGTCGTCCGGGTCGAGGTCCGGTTGCGGGTCTCCTTCGGCGGAGACCTCGATGCGGTACGCCTCCACACCATCCGCCTCGGCGGTGACCACCACCTCGCCCCGGGCGATCCGCCGGATCGCGTGACCCACCGCCGAGGTGAGAACCCGGCGCAGCACACCGGCATCACCCTCGACCGCCGCGGGCAGACCCGGTGCCGGGGCGGTGAACAGGCGGATCCCCTTCGCCCGACAGTCGGCCCGGAACGATTCGGCGACATCCTCCAGCACCCGCCGCGGCACCACCGGCCCGGTCGGCGACGACGGCTGACCGGTCTCCCGGCGGGCGAGCTCGGCCAGGTCGTCGGCGAACGTCTGCAGGCCGCGGGCGGTTCGTTCGATGTCGTCGATGGTCTCCTGGGCGGCGTCCGGCAGGGCCTGGCCACGCAGGAGGTCGATGGCGGCGGCCACGGCGGCCGCCGGGGTTCGGATCTCCGGGCCGAGCAGCCCGAGCAACCGGTCCCGACCGTCGGCCGGGGCGGTCTCGATCGTGACCAGGCGACGCTGCGCTCCGCAGGTACTCTCCAGGGCGGTCACTCGCAGGGTGCCGGTGGCCGCCGGATCACAGCGGCACGGCCGGACCGTGTCCGATTCGGTGCTTGTCGTCCGTACCAGATCGGGCAGGTCCTGATGTCCTGGGCAGTCGGGATCGGTGGCGGTGACCGACCATCGGGCGTTGGCGACCAGGACCCGGCCGTCGTCGTCGGTGATCGCCGCCGGGTACGGCAGGGCGTCGGCCAGGCTGCGTGCGGCGAAACTCATGCTCTGACCCCTTGCAGAACCGGTGTGCGGCGTGTCCAGGCCCGGCCCTCGGCCACCGCGATCACCAAGAGCGTGGGCAGCAGTGCGGCGGCCGAGCACGCGGCGATCTGGGCGGCCGAACCGTGCCACAGCTGGATCAGGACGATCTCCAGAACGGCCCCGGCCCAGGGCACCAGTGTCATCCAGGAGTGGCGGGCGAGGGCGGCGTTCGTCAGGACGGTCACCAGGGAGGTGACCCCGGCAACCCCACTGAGCACCTGGACGAGCGTGGTCGCGCCGGAGTAGCCGTCGCCGTAGAGCACGGTCAGCACCAGCGCCGGGACCACCGCGACGACCGCCGCGCCGACCAGCGCCGGACCGGCCACCGCAGCGCACGCGGTGAGCAGGGTGCGGGCCCGGCCGGGCCGGTCGTACGCGGCGACCAGGCGTGGGAACACCGCCGCCATGATCGCGGCGGGCAGCGCCAGGACGGTCTTCGCGACGGTCGCGGCGGCGACGTACGCCCCGGATTCGGCGCCGGCCAGGTGGTGCCGGGCGAGCAGCAGATCGACCGTGGAGAACAGGAACAGGCCGGTCACCGCGACCGCGGCGCCGCCGACCGCGCCGAGCCGTAGCGTGGTCCCGGCGCCCGGTTCGCGGTCGCGGACCAGCACCCGGACCGCGGCGGCCAGCGCCGCGACCTCACTGAGCAGGGTCGCGGCGAGCGCCCCGGTGACACCGAAAGGCAGAGCAAGAGCAACACCGAGAATCAGTCGTACGGCTGTCGCGATCAGATACGTGCCGGCGACGGCGGTGATTCGCCGGGTACCGAGGAGGAGCCCGCGTGCGGTGGCGAGGAGGGCCGCGACCATGAGGTAGGGCCCCAACTGGGCGCTACCGGCCATCCCGTCGAGGTGGAACCAGTCGCTGAGCAGCGGCGCGCAGAGCAGGGTCAGCACACCGGCGGGCAGGCTCCACAGCGTCACCGCCCGCAGGGTGCCGATCGTGGTCGCCCGGCCCGCCCCGGACGCGGCCGCGTGCGCCGAAGCCGCCGTCTGCAGCGCGCCGAGCGGGATGCCCAGCATCACCATCGCGGCCAGCAGCGCGCCGAGCGCCCCGTAGGCGGCCGGTTCGAGGAGCCGGCCCACCAGGGCGTGGAAGGCCAGGTTGCCGGCGCTCTGCACGGCCACCGCGACGGCGATCGGTCCGGCGGCCCGGAGGAGCGCGCCACCGGCACGCCTGTGGTCGAACTGCACGTGATCCATATCGGCCGGCCGGTCCCTAAGCTGCTGATTCTCCGGAACGTTGCTCGCATCGGGAGGTGTTTGGCGTACTTATAGGGGTATGTCCGGGAAAATAGTTTCAGGTTCGGTGGACGGCCGGGTCGCGGTGCTCGACACCGTGGTGGCCGCCCTCAACACCACCGGAGAGGACTGGGCCTGGCAGGGAGCCGCCGGCGCCCCGGACCGCTGGGTGACCGACCACGGTCCCGCCGACCTGGACGTGTGGCACGCGGGTGGCCGGTCGGGTGCGGCCGACCCGGTGGCCGCGCTGGCCCGGGCGCATCCGTGCGCGGTGGTCGCCGACGCCTCGGATCCACGGCGGCTGCGGCACACCAGCGTCGCGGTGCTCACCGACGCCGGGCTCGCCGTCGTCGACTTCACCCACGGTGACCTGCGGGTCGGTCCGGTTCTGCTGGTCCCGGCGGCGGAGATCACCGTGGACCGGGTGAGTCACCGCCTGACCGGGGTGGCCGCCGTCGCCGATCTTCTGGTACGCCCGGTGCTGCGCGGCCGGATACCCGACGAGGAGCGCCTGGCCGAAGCCGTCGAAGCGTGGGCGAAGGCCGAACCGGCGCGGCGATCGTCGCTGGCCCGGCGGCTCACCGGGCAGCTCGGTGCGGCGGTCGCCGCGGATCTGATCGGCATCGCGGGCGGCGCCCGGCCCGATCCCGGCCTGCCCCGTCGTGCCCGTCTCCGGCTGGCGGCCCGCAGCCTCACCCCGGGCACCGTCGGGGCCACCTGGGCGCAGCGGCACAGCGTGGTGCCGGCCGGTCCGGCCACCGGACCGCTCGGCCTGCGAACCCGCGGTGTCGTCGTCGCGCTCGTGGGCACCGACGGTTCCGGTAAGTCCACGGTCGCCGCCATGCTCGGTGATCGTCTCCGCGGCCGGGGTTTCGCGACGTCCTCCGCCTACTTCGGGATGGCCCGCGGAAACCTGCCCGGGGTGGCCCTGGCCCGCCGCCTGTTGGGCGTCGGCCCCACCGTCCCCGACGCTCATCCCGGCGTCTCTCCCGACGATCTTCCCGACGCCGATTCCGACGATCTTCCCGGCGTCTCCTCCGGTGCTCTTTCCGGCGGGTCTCCCGGTGTTCTTCCGGGCGTCTCCGCCGGTGTTCTTCCGGGCGTCTCCGCCGGTGTTCTTCCGGGCGTCTCCTCCGGTGCTCCTTCTGGCGCGGACGACCCGGTGGCCGGGCTCGATCACCCCCGGTTGCGGCGGGTGGCGGCCTGGTACTACGCCGGCGAATACGGCTGGCGTTACCTGCGTGACGTCCTCCCGGCGCTGGTCCGCGGCCGGGTGGTGATCGCCGACCGCTGGGTCTACGACCTGCGCGAATCGCCCTGGCCGGGTTCACCCGCGGCCCGCTTCGCCGAACTGCTCGTGCCCGCGCCGGATCTGCTGGTGCTCCCCGACGCCCCGATCGACGTGATCCACAAGCGCAAGCCCGAACGCGGCCCGGCCGAACAGCGCGCCCAGCAGAACCGCTTCCACGACCTGCTCGCCGAACATCCGGCCCGGCACGCCGAGATCCTGGTCGACACCTCCGGCCCGGCCTCCGCCGGCGACGTGATGACGCTGGTCGCGGCCGTGATCGAAGCGGCCCACACCCCTCGGCGCCGCCGCCGACCCCCATCCGGTCAGGGTTCGAAGCGGTAGCCGACGCCTCGCAGGGTTCGGATGTGGCGCGGGGAGGACGCCGACTCGCCCAGCTTGCGGCGCAGGTTGCCGACGTGCACGTCGATGATGTGGTCGTCACCGAAGAAGTTGTCGCCCCAGACGTGTTCCAGCAGCTGAGGGCGGGTGAAGGTGCGGCGCGGCGCGGATGAGAGCAGGTCCAGCAGATCAAATTCGATCTTGGTCAGCTCGATCACCGTGCCGGCTCGGGCGACCTCCCGGACCTCCAGGTCGATGCGGAGTTCGCCGTACTCGCGGACGGCCTCGCGCCGGGCCTGGGCGGTGGCGCGGGGGCGCCGTCGCATCGCCTGGATGCGGGCGGCCAGTTCCCGCGGGGAGAACGGCTTGGTGACATAGTCGTCGGCGCCGACCGAGAGGCCGACCACCTTGTCCAGCTCGTCGGTGCGGCCGGTCACCATGATGATGTACGCGTCGGTGAACTGCCGGATCTGCCGGCAGACCTCGATGCCGTCGAAATCGGGCAGGCCGAGGTCGAGGATGGCGATCTCGGGACGCTGCTTCTGGGCCTGCGTGACAGCCTCCTGGCCGTCTCCGGCGGGCACTACCTCGAAGCCCTCCTTCTCCAGCAGATGACGGCAGATCATCATGAACTCGGGGGAGTCCTCGACGACGAGCGCGCGTGGCATGGTCACGGCACCTCCGATGGCGATGGAACGACGGGCAGATCTCTCATCGGCCGCGGGGCGGGCGATCAAAGGTTGTGCGGCGGTGATCCTCAGGCGCGTTCGCGGGCCTGGTGCAGGAGCTCGACGAAGCCGTACGCGTCGATCTCGGCGGCGCTCTCCACGTCCAGGACGGCGACCCAGCGGCCGGAGGTGACCGCGGCACCGGCCCGCACCGAGGTGTTGACGAACCGGGTCAGCGGCAGGCCGTTCACCTCGTCGGTGGCCAGCGCGGTGGCGTCCGCGACCCCCACCACCTCGAAGCTGATGCACTGCGCGTAGAGGGCCTCGGACAGCCGCTCGACGACGTTGCGGACCGCGGCCGCGGGCCCGTTCACCGGAAGGACCAGGGTGAGGTCGACACCGGTCTGGCCGAGCCCCGGGACGACGGTGGGAGCGGCCGGAACCGGGGCGGCGGTGGGAGCGGCCGGAACCGGGACGGCGGGCGCCAGGAAGGTGGCGGCGGGCACGGTCGCGGGCGGCCGGAACGCGACGGTGGTGGTGGCCACCGGCGCCGGGGCGCGGAAGGTGACGGCGGGCAGGACCGGGGCGATGAGCTGTGAGTTCGTCATGAATTGAGGATGCTGGCCGAACCTCAAGCGCGGCTCATCCCGATGTCAAGCGGTGGGCAAGCCCGCCGGTCAGACCTCGGTACGCCGCCGCGGCCCGGTCGGTGGCCTGCTCCCAGCCCATGTGGTCGCGTGCCGAGTCCCGTCCGGCGGCGGCGTATCGGTGCCAGGTCGCCTCGTCGGTGAGCAGGCTGATCAGGGCCCGGGCCAGTGCCGGCGGGTCGGCCGGCGGGACGGACAGCCCGTTCACCCCGGGGTCCAGCACGGAGCGGACACACGCGACGTCGGTGCCCACCACCGGCAGGCCCACCGCCATCGCCTCGACCAGCGCCATCGCGGGCGGCGAGGTGGTGTAGTCGAACTTGAACGGCCACGTCCCGACCTGCGCCGCCGCGAACTCGCCGAGCAGATCCGGAACGGGTTCGGTGACGACGTCGATCGCCTCGCCGGCCTCTCCGGCCCGGGCCAGGATGGCGGGCAGCTCGGGGCGAGGGATCAACAGCAGCCGCAGCCGTACGCCCGGCACCCGCTCGCGAACCGCCGGGAACGCGTCGAGCAGCGTGTCCAGCCCGCGTACCGTCTCGGCCCGCCCGGCGAACACGATCACCGGTGACGTCCGGTCGAACCGGGCCCGGCGCTCGTCGTCCGGGGCGCCGCACGCGTATCGCACGATCTCCGGACCGCCGGGCCGCCCGAGCCGTTCCTCGACCCGCGGATCGGGGGTGAGCACCGTGGTGACCCCGGCCCGGCGCAGCGCGGCGGCGGCCAGCGCGGGCGGCAGCACGGTGGTGACCGCGACCCGCGGCCGCAGCACGTTCGACGACCACATCTCGGCCGGGGTGCCCCGGCGCCAGGCGCGCGGGCCGGGCAGCGTGGGCCAGGCGTAGACGGTGAGTAGTTTCGGGTACGGCCGCAGCGCCGGATGCAGCGCGAGCAGCGGCCCGAGCGCACCGGCGTGCACATGCACCAGATCGGGGCGCATCCCGGCCAGCACACCGGCCAGTTCGGCCGCCCGGCCCAGTGGGAACGTCTCCAGGGCGCCGCCCAACTCGTGGGTGCTCGCGAAGATCCGGCCGCCGTCCACGACGTGTGTGGTGATCAGGTGGTGTTCGGCGGGCACCCGCTGGACGGTCTCGGTGACGGTACGCCCCATCGCCTCCCGCCCGGAGAACTCGGCGATGACATGCGCGACCCGGGTCACGCCGGCACCATCCGGGCGGCCGGACGGACCCGACGCAGCACGTGCCCGGCCGCCCCGAAACCGAACTCACTGATCTTCATGAACCACATGCCGGCGTAGAGCAGTGGGTGGGTGCGCAGGTAGCCGATGTTGCGCAGGTAGAGGGCGAACCGGTGCAGGATGTTGATCTGCCAGCGGAACGCCTCGGGGTGCTCCTGCGCGAAGACGTCGGCCGTTCCCACGTACCCCAGCTTCTTCTTCAGGGTCCGGGAGAGCCGCAACCCGCCCTCGTTGTGGAAGAGGAAGCCCCGGGTCCGGCCGACGCGATAGCCGGCCGCCCGGACCCGCAGGTCGAGATCCTTGTCCTCGGAGAAGACCATCCGCTCGTCGTGCCCGCCGAGCTTCTCGTAGATGTCGCGGCGCAGACAGCGCAGCGATTCGATCTGCTCGACGCCGTCGTAGCACTTCTTCTCCAGCCATTTGCACCGCGCCCAGAACGTGGTGCCGAACGACTCCTCCGGGATGACCAGGGCGTCGTAGTCGCCGTCCAGCAGGTCGGCGCACTCGCCGAGCAGGCTCGGCGTCACCGTCATGTCGGTGTCGAGGTGCAGCAGGATGTCGCCGGTGGCCTCGGCGGCGCCGCGTCTACGGCCCTGGGCCATCGACCGGTTCTCCTTCAGGTAACGCACGGCCAGGCCGCGGGCCTGATGTTCGGCCACCACCTCCGGCGTCTCGTCGGACGACCGGACGTCGTCGTTGACGACGATCTCGAAGTCACGGAAGTCGGACGCCTGGAAGGAGGCCAGGAACTCGCGGAGCAGCGCGGCGCTGTTGTACGCGGGCACGATGACCGAGAGCGTCGGAGGACGGGTCATGACCCAGTATGGCCACATTTCTCCGCCTCTGGAGGCAGGTATGACGACGGTGGGCCGGGGCTCCACGAGCCCCGGCCCACCGATGTGGTTCCTGCCCTAGCGGGTCAGGACCAACGACAGCGCCCAGAAGGTCAGCGTCGTCGCCTGGACCGGGGTGAGAACCGGCTTGGCGCCGTTCGTCATCGCGGTCACCTTGGCGATGTACGCGACGATCCGTCCCGCGTAGAGGTCGTTCTCCAGCTGCTGGAGGGTGACCGCCGAGGCTGAGGCCGCGTACTTGCGGGTCAGCGCGACCAGCCACGCGACGTTCAGCTTGACGCTGTAGGTGATCTGCGTCGGCGTGGCGGCGTTGCCGGCCTTGTCGACCGCACCCGTGCACTTCACGGTGTGCGTGCCGTTGTTCTCGGTGTGGCTGAGCACGGCGGCGGTGGCCACGCCCGACAGCGGGTCGGCGGTGGCGCAGGCGACCACCGGGTTGGCGTCCGGGCCGTAGACGGCGCCGTCGACGGCTCCGGTGACCGAGACGACGGGCGCGGTGCGGTCGACCTTGACCGTCACCGAGGCGCCGGCGGTGTTGTCCGCCTTGTCGACGGCGGTGCCGGTGACGACCTGGGATCCGTCGGCGTTGACGGTGGTGTCGGCCGGGCAGGTGGCGATGCCGGAGGTGCCGTCGGTGCAGGTGTACTTCACCGACGGGGCGGTGCGGTACCAGCCGGAGGCACCGACCGTACCGGTCAGCGTCGCGCTGATGGTGGGGGCGGTCCGGTCGATGTTCAGGGTGACCGTGGCCGTGGAGCTGTTGCCGGCCTTGTCGGTCGCCGTGCCGTTCACCACCTTGCCCAGGCCCTCGGTGTTCACCGTGGTGTCGGCCGGGCAGGTGGCGATGCCCGAGCCGGCGTCGATGCAGGTGAACCTGGCGGTGGGGGCGGTCCGGTACCAGCCGGCCGCGTTGGCCGCCGCGTCGACCGAGGAGGTGATCGCCGGGGCGGTCTGATCCAGGTTGACGGTCACCGAGGTGGTGGCGGTGTTGCCGGCCTTGTCGACGGCGGTGCCGGTGATCATGTGACCGGCGATGTCGGTGCCGACCTTGGTGTCGGCCGGGCAGACGTCGATGCCCGAGCCGGTGTCGGCGCAGGTGAACTCGACGGTCGGCGGGGTGCGGTGCCAGCCGGCCGGGTTGGCGGTGCCGGTCAGGGTCGCGGTGATCGTCGGGGCGGTCCGGTCGACGTTGACGGTGACCGAGGTACGTGCGGTGTTGCCGGCCCGGTCCACGGCCGCGCCGTCGACGACCTGGGTGCCGTCGGTGTCGACGGTGGTGTCGGTTGGGCAGGTGTCGATCGCGGAGCCGGTGTCGGTGCAGGTGAAGTGAACCGTGGGAGCGGTGCGGTACCAGCCGTTGTCGTTCGCGGCCTGGTCGACGGAGGAGGTGATGACCGGTTCGTTCCGGTCCAGGTTGACGGTGATCGACGTGCCGGCGGTGTTGCCGGCCCGGTCCACGGCGGTGCCGTGGACGACCTGGGTGCCGTCGGTGTCGATGGTGATGTCGGCCGGGCAGGTGTCGATGCCGGAGCCGGTGTCGGTGCAGGCGAAGTGAACCGTGGGGATGGTGCGGTGCCAGCCCGAGCCGTTGGCGGCGGTGGACAGTTCGGCGGTGATCTGCGGTGCGGTGCGGTCCACATTGACGGTGACCGACCGGCTCGCGCTGTTGCCGGCCTTGTCGACCGAGACGCCCTCGACGACCTGGCCCGCACCCTCCGTGGTCACCGTGGTGTCGGCGGTGCAGGAGGCCAGCCCGGAGGCGGGGTCGGCGCAGTTGAAGTGGACGGTGGGGACGTTGCGGTACCAGCCGGCGTCGTTCGCGGGCTGGTCGACCGAGCTGCTGATGACCGGGGCGGTCCCGTCGAAATCCAGGACCATGGTCTTGGTGCTGGTGTTGCCGGCCTTGTCCACCGCGATGCCGCTGACCTTCTGGCCGAGCCCTTCGACGCTGACCACGGTGTCGGCCGGGCAGGTGGCGATCCCGGATCCCGCGTCCGTGCAGGAGTAGTGGATCGTCGGAGGCGAGGTGTACCAGCCCGCGGCGTTCGGGGTGCCGAGCACCGTGGCGGTGATCTCCGGCGCGGTCACGTCGACGTTGACGGTCACCGTGGTGGTGGCCGTGTTGCCGGCGGCGTCCCGGGCGGTGCCGGTGAACCGCTGGGCCGCGCCGTCGGTGCCGGCGACCATCGGAGCCGGGCAGAAGGCGACCGTCCCGCTGTCGTCGTCGCAGGTGAACTCGATCGTCACCGGGCTACCGAACCAGTCGTCCACCGGCTGCCGGGACAGCGCGGCGGTGATCGTCGGGGGAGTCCGGTCCACGACCGGCGCGACGGTGGGTTCGGTGGTGGGCGCCGGGGTGGCCGGCACCTCGGTGACGGTGGCCGGGACGGCGCTGGTGACCGCGTTGCTGCCACCGTTCTCGTTGTACGCCTTCAGCTCGACGACCCAGCGTTTGTCGGCGGCCAGGGCGAGGGTGCTGGACCGGGCCGACGCGTCGACCTTGACCAGCTTCGTGACCTTCTCGGTGCCGTACCCGATCTGGTAGTAGGTGGGCACCGGCCCGCCGGTCGGAGCCTTCCACACCATCTCGACCGTGCCCGGCGCGTCGGCCCGGCGTTCCGCGACCACGTTCGTCGGTTCGGCCGGTCGGAAACGGTCCACCAGCGACCTGGTCGTGACGCATGCGCCGTATTCGTTGACGGTGGTCAGCGACAGTGTGTAGGCCCGCTCCGGGTCGGCTCCCGAGTAGCGGAACGACATGTCGGTGCCGGTCTGGTCGGCCAGCACCGCGCCGTCGATCATCCGGGTGAAGACCGCGCGATAGCCGGTCAGCGGGGTGTACCCGGTCCACGCCGGGAGCTTCCAGGTGGCGGTGGCCGTGGTACCGTCGTCGGCCCGGCCGGTGGACACACCCGTGACGGCGCTCGGGGTCAACGCGCGCAGCGAGTAGTAGCCGGTGTTCGCGATCACGCCGGCCGAGTCGACCGCGCCGACGCGGATCTTGTACGCCGTACACGGGTTCGGCGCGTCGATCGTGTATTCGGTGGTGGTGGCCGGCAGATCCAGCACGGTCTGGATGTCACCGGCGGTGATGTCGATCGCGTAGTGGTCGGCGTCGGGAACCGCCTTCCAGACGACGCGTAACTTGTACACGTCGTCGGCGGTTCGGTTCACCGCCAGTGTCTTGGGCGCCGTGAGAGCGGCTTGGGCGCTCGACGGGAGGGCGACCGTTGAGGTCACCACCCCGAGCGCCGCCGCGCCCACCGCGACCATTAGTCGCCTCAAGTCCATCAGGACCTCGTTCTTCTGTGGGGGGATCCGGGGGATACAGCGGCGGTGGAATCTCAGACCGGGGTGTGGTCGAGTTCGGGAACCACGGCCGGCTGCGGATCGCCGGCCCTCCGTGCCGGCGGCAGGGTGAACCAGATGCGGGCTCCGCCACGGAACGAGGGATCGGCGCCGATCGCGCCACCCATCCGTTGCACGATGCGGCGGCAGATGGGCAGACCCAGACCATTTCCCGGGTACGCCTCGGGATGCGCCCGGTGAAGTTCCTCGAAGATGGCCTCGTGCTGCCCGTCCTGGATTCCGATTCCGTGGTCGGTGATCTCGATCCGGACCATGTCGTCGAGCACCCGGGCCGAGACGTGCACCCGGGCCGCCTCGCCGAGCGGCACGTACTTGATGGCGTTGCCGATCAGGTTCTCCAGCAGCCGCCGCACCATGCCGTGGTCGCCGTGGACCGCGGGCAGGATGTCGTGGGTGATCGTGGGGGTCGGCCGGATCAGGCCGACGGCGTCCGCGGTCAGGTCGTCGACCAGCGTGGACAGGTCGATCGGGCCCAGCCGCAGCGGACTGTCGGCGGTCGCCGAGTAGGCCAGCACGTCGTCGATGAGCCGCCGCATCCGGTCGGCGCTGCGGTTGATCTCGGAGACGAACTCGTCGTACCCGGGCGGGCGGGGCAGTCCGAAGTCGAGGTGCTCCAGCAGCTGGGCGTAGCCGAGGATGCCGGCCAGTGGCGCCTTCAGGTCGTGGCTGACGTCGCGCGCGAAGGTCCGCAACTCCTCCACCGACCGGTTCAGCCCGTCCATCGTGGCCCGGAGGTCCGCGTTGCGGTCGCGCTCCAGCTCCAGCTCGGCGCGGAGACCGGCGATTTCGACGTTCACGGGTGCGGCGCTGTCGGACACCGTGGGCCTTTCCTGGGATGAGTTCATCGGGCCATCACCGGCGCCGGGTCGTCGTCGGTCTGGATCGGGGAGAGGGTCGGGCCGTCCGGGTCACCCGGTGGCGCGGTCGCCGCGGGATGCAGATAGGGCGCCAGCGCGGCCCGTAGTTCGGGCAGCGTGATCGGCTTGCTGAGCCGCCCGTTCATCCCGGCCGCCAGGCATCGGTCCCGGTCCGCGGGTGCGGTCGCGGTCAGAGCCAGGATGGGGGTACGGCACCCGGCCGCCCGGATCAGCCGGGTCGCCTCCAGGCCATCCGTGCGGGGCATCTGCACATCCATCAGCACCACGTCGTATTCGGGCCCGCCGAGCGCCGCCCGGGCCGCCGCCGCGCCGTCCACGACGGTGTCGCAGGTGACGCCCATCAGCTCGATCATGCGGCGGAAGACCGTACGGTTGACCTCGTTGTCCTCGGCCAGCAGCACCCGGCCGCCGGACAGCGGCGGCACCGTCACCGGTGCACCGCGGACGCCGGTCCGCTCCTGGTTCAGGGCGGCGACCAGCCGGTTGAGGATCAGCGGCGCGGTCAGCACACCGGGCCGGCGGACCACCCCGGTGCGCGGGTCGGTGGTGCTGATCATCAGGCCCTGACCGTCCGGGCCGACCGCCCGGCCGACGGTGTCCGCCCGGTAAGCCGCCTCCGGGTCGTGCGAGTCGTCGCACCACACCACCGTGTCGACGTCCGCCATCGGCCGGATCACCTCGTCGAACACGGCCGCCACCGGCTCCGCGCCGGCCCCGGCCAGCAGCCAGGACAGCGCCCGCGTGGACCGGGCGGTGGGCGCCACCACGGCGATCCGCCGGCGGATCAGCGGGCGCGGCTCGGGCTCGGCCGCGGCCGGGGCGACCTGCAGGGGCAGCCGGATCCGGAACATCGCCCCGGCGCCCGGCGACGACTCCACGTCGATGGTCCCGCCCATCCGGGCGACTAGCCGGGACGCCAGCGCCAGGCCGAGACCGGCGCCCTCATGCCGCCGGGCGCTCGACGAGTCGGCCTGGGTGAACGGCTGGAAGATCCGGGCCCGCTGCGGTTCGGTGATGCCGGGACCGGTGTCCGACACGGTCATCACCCAGGTGCCGTCACCGGGAGCCTCGGCCAGCACCACGACCTCACCCTCGGTGGTGAACTTGACCGCGTTGCCGACCACCGCGTCCAGCACCTGCCGCAGCCGCCGGGCGTCACCCATGAGCACCGGCGGGAGATCCGGGGCCGGGGCGGTCAACAGCAGGATGCCCTTGCTGCGGGACTCCCGCTGGAGCGGCTCGACCACGCCCTCCAGCAGTGCCCGTACGGTCACCGGCTCGTCGGTCAGACGCAGCCGGCCGGTCTCCAGCTTGCCCAGGTCGAGCAGGTTGTCGGTGAGTGTCTCCAGGGCCCGGGCGGAGAAGTAGACGTTGTCCACGATCTCCCGGACACCCTGTTCCAGCGACTGCGCGCGGAGCAGCTCGACCGCCGCCACCACCGTGGTCACCGGGGTGCGCGCCTCGTGGCTGAGCAGGGCGAGGAACTCGGCACGGGTGTCCTCGCCGGGTTCCTCGGCGATCTCGGTGACCAGGCACTGGCGTTCGCCGTCGCCGGTCGCCAGGGTGGCCACCTGCAGCACGCGTTCGCCCGCCTCGTCGCACCGGCACCGGATCCGTACCGGTGGGGCGGTCGGCGTCAGATGCCACACCGCCTCCAGCACCCCACGGTGCCCACCGCACGGTCCGGGCGCGGCGCTGAGGAAACCGCCCTCGGCCGGGTAGAGCTCGCCGTCGCGGCCGGGCGCGGACCATCGCCCGTTGGCGACGAGCACACGACCGTCGAGGTCCAGGATCGCCGCGGGTGCGGGGATCGCCTCGACGAGGGTGCGCGCTGCATATCCCATGCCAGACCTTTCGCGTGGGAGCGACCCGGGCGGGGGAGCCCGGAATTTCATGTTGTGCGGTCTCGGGAGCGGGGCGGGGTGGCCCTCGGTTGCCGATCGGTTTCAGACACCGCGGCGGCCCGGCCGAACCGGTTGTGTCGGTTCGACCGGGCCGGCGGGGGGCGTGGCGGCTGCGGTGGCCCGCCGGGGTGGCGACCGGGCCGGCGGGGGCGTTGCGGCGGAGGTTCAGGCGGCGTGGCGGCTGCGGTAGCCGGCCGGAGCGGCGACCGTGCCGGCGGCGGTGCGCCGGCCGCGGCGCAGCCAGAGGCCCAGCGGCAGGGCGGCCAGGGCGAGGGCGCCGAGGCCCCAGGGCAGCAGGTCGACCGGGCCGCGGGCGGCCGCGCGGGGCGGGATCGCCGAGATCAGGATGCGCGAGGTGCCGGAGACCGAGCGGCCCGCCAGGACGATGCTGGCGCCGGACATCCCGGCGGTCAGCAGATCCTGCGGGACGCTGACCTCGATCCGGCCGTTGTCGTCGCCGCGGGTCTGCTGGATCGGGCTGCTGCCGAGCCGGACCTCGACCAGATCGCGGGCCCGGTAGCCGACGCCGCTGACGACCAGGCGGTCGCCGCCCTCGGCCCAGTTGAGCACCAGCCGGTCGCTGCTCGCCGCGGCGCCGGCCGGCTTCGCGTCGAGAACCAGCGCCATGCCGCACACCGCCAGGAAGATCATCAGGGCGGTGACGGTACGGCGAGCGGCGGCGCTGGTGTTCGTCATGGGTAGGAGCTTGCTCGACCCCGACCGCCGAGGGAACGCCTACGAGGCAACCTTGCCTGCGTCCTGACCTGCTCTTGAGCTTGTTCCGGCGGGCTTGAGACTGCACCCGCTCAGCGAAGCCGGGAACGCGCCGAAGGGTAGTTCGAGGGCAGATGTCCGGAGGTTCGCCGTGGCGCTCGATCTTGCCCAGCCGGTGGTGCCGGACCGGGTGGTGTCCGCGCCGGATCCCGGCCGTCCGGTGCGCCGGGAGGCCGCCCGGCATCGGCGCCGTCGTCGTGACCTGCGGGCCCGGGCCGTCCGGCTGTGGCGTCCGGCGCTGCTCGCGGCGGTGGTCCTGTTCGCGTTGAGTGGACCGGCGCACGCGTTCGGCCGTACCACCGTGGTGTTCTGGATGGTGTTGATCGGCCTGGCGCTCGCCGCGGCGGCCGTGCCCCTCGGACTGCTCGCGCTCCGCGGCCGTGGCCGCCCGTTGGCCGATCTGCCGCGCCGCGCCGCGCTGGTCGCCGCACGTCCGTATCTGATCGTGTTGGGCCTGGACGTGCTGATCGTCAGCCGCTGGTTCCGGACCGGGACGTTCATCGCCGGCGGCGACATGGGCGCCTTCATCCGGCGCGGCTGGGAACCGGAGATGGCCTGGTCGTGGAACCACCAGATCACCGGGGCGGGTTCGGCCGCCTACACGATGGCGCGGGGTTTCGAGTTCGTGCTGATCCGGCTCTGCCGGCTGGTCGGGCTGACCGAATATTCCGCCCAGTGGCTGTACTACACGTGCATCTACGGGTTGGTCGGGTTCGGGGTGGCGTACCTGGCCGGGGCGTTCGTCCGCAGCCAGGCCGGGATCGTGGTGGCCGGCGCGTTCGGGATGCTCAACGGTTTCTTCCTGACCCGGCTGCCGAACCCGCTGAACGTCATCTCGGTGGGCTCGGTCGCGCTGATCACCGGCGTGGCGATGCGGGTCGCGTTGGGCCGCCGGGTGCCCGCGCCGATCGCCGGGTTCGCGCTGATGCCCACGTCGTTCCTGAGTTTCAACCCGCCGATGCTGGTGGTCGCGTACGCCTGGGCGGTGGCCGGCACCCCGCTGATGGCCGCCCTGCTGATCGGGCGCGGTGCGGCCTGGCGGCTGCTCAAGTGGTTCGTCGCGGCCACGCCCTGGGCGCTGTGCCTGAACGCGTGGTGGCTGCTCCCGCTGGCGCAGAGTTTCACCGGTGGCGGCGGGGCGACCGCGAACGCCACCTTCACCGACCCGACCAACTGGTCCTGGTCGCAGGTGAACAACATTCCGCCGAACATCCTGACCATGGTGGCGAACTGGGCCTGGTTCCTGCCCCAGTACCTGCCGTTCGCCACCGATCTGGACCGGCCGTGGTGGATCTGGATCCGCTACCTGTTGCCGGCGCTGGTCTTCATCGCCCCGCTGGTGGCGTCCCGCCGGCTGCGACGGGTCACGCTGGGCCTGCTGGTGGCGATCCTGGTGTTCGTGTTCCTGGCCAAGGGGCTGCGCCCGCCGCTCGCCAAGATCAACATGTTCCTGTACCTGCACGCCCCGGGCTTCTGGCTGTTCCGGGAACCGATGAGCAAACTCGGTCAGCTGCTCATCTCGTTCTTCGGGGTGATGCTGGCCGTCACGGTCGAGGGCCTGCTGCTGCGGCTGCGCCTGCTACCACGACCCCGGCGGCGGTACGGCCTGGTCGCGGCAGCCGTACCGGTGGTGTTGGCGCTGGCCTACCCGTACCCGCTCTACACCGGCGGGGTGATGCCGGACGAACGCCCGACCCAGCCCTCCATGCATGTCCGGGTGGCACAGGAGTGGTGGGACGTGGCCGAGCACATCGACGCCGACCCGCGCCCCGGCAAGGTGTTCGTGCTCCCTCTGGACGACTACTACCAGATGCCCACGACCTGGGGTTTCTTCGGCGCTGACAGCATCGCCAACCTGCTCGTCAAGCATCCCGTGGTGCAACCCAAACCGGACGGCTACTTCGGCGACGTGCCGGGGTTCGCGGCCGGTCTGCGGCTGATCGAGAGCGCCCTGCTGGCCGGCGACCTGGAGCCGGTACCACGACTGCTCCAGTCGATCGGCGCCAGCCGGGTGATCGTCCGGCACGACCTGGTCCGCGGTCTGCCCAACCGGTACTTCGCCGACGACCGGGTGCTGGCCGCCGCGATGGCCCGGGTGCCGGGCGCCACCCTGGAGGTCGACGGCCTGCTCCAGGTGTGGCGGCTCGGCGACGGGTCCAGCCAGACCGTGCGTACCTATGACCGGGTCCTGGACGCCCCGGCCCGACCGGACGCCGGAGCGGCGGTGCTCGGCACGGTCGGCGAGACCACCGCGATCCGGGCCCGCCCGGACACCACCGCCGCGGCCACCAGCCCGCAGGTCGACGACACCGCCGCGGTCACCCCGGACGTGGTGCACTGGCCGGTCCCGGCGGTCGACGAGGGCGCACCGTCGACGACCGTGGAGGTGGCCGCCGGCCGGTACACGGTGGCCCAGCGGGCCCGGGCCGCGCCCGCGCTGATCCCGCGCGTCGACGGCGACGAGCTGCTGCTGGAGGACCGGACGGTGGTGAAGATCGACGGCCGTACGGTGTCGCGCCGCCCGGCCGTCCGGGTGCCGCTGCCGGACGGCCGTCGGGTGCTGGCCGTCAAACCGGCGGGCACCCGCCGGGTGGTCTCCCT
The DNA here is from genome assembly GCF_033097365.1 of Actinoplanes sichuanensis. Classification (NCBI taxonomy): domain Bacteria; kingdom Bacillati; phylum Actinomycetota; class Actinomycetes; order Micromonosporales; family Micromonosporaceae; genus Actinoplanes; species Actinoplanes sichuanensis. The sequence goes on along the minus strand of NZ_AP028461.1, from coordinate 6,538,392 downwards.
CGACGTCGAGAAACCGGCCCCGGTGCCGGTCGGCGCGGCCACCGAACTGACCCTGCTGGCCGCCGACCCGACCCCGGCCAGGGTGAGCGGATTCAGCCCGGTCTTCGACTGCAACAACTACGAGCCGCGGCCGTTCAAGGAGCTGGGCCTGTCGGCCGAGATGACCGACACCAAACACGGGCGGAAGGTCCGGCTGAGCGCCGCCGACCACGCCGGCTGCACCCGGATCATCGTCAGTGACGCCGCGCCCGGCCAGATCTACCGGGTCCGGCTGCAGTACCGGCACGTCTCCGGGCCACGCCCGCAGATCTGCCTGTGGCAGTCCGGCGCAGCCGGGTGCGAACTGTCCTCCCGGCCCGCGCTCAGCCGGGACTGGACGTCCTACGAGGGCGTGGTGACCATGGACGCCGGCGGCCTGTTGCAGATCATCCTGCACGCCGACGTGGGTCGCCGACTCGCCTCGCCGACCGTGGTCGAGTACCGGGACGTGCAGGTGCAGGCGCTGGAGGAGGTGGGCAGCCACGAGGTGTGGCCGCCGGCCGTGCCGGAGACGACAGTCGACCTGACCGCCGGGAAGCACCAGCTGCGGGTGGACGGCGGGCTGTCCGGCTCGATCCTGTCCGACTTCGAACCGCTGGAGGACTGTTACCGCTACGACGACCAGACCGCCGAGCAGGCCGGGCTGGCCGCCGAGTCGGCGGTCGGCGGAGACGGCGAGACCACCTACACCCTCAAGGCGGTCAGCCACCTGGCCTGCATCGGCGCGACCGCCGACGACTTCGGCGGCTCGGCGCTGTACGAATTGTCGATGGAGGCGCGCAGCGTGGCGCTGCGCAACCCCAAGTTCTGCCTCTACCTGCGCGGACCGGACCTGTGCCGGAAACTGCCGACGGTCGCGGTCTACAACGGGTGGACGCCGTACGAGGCGCTCATCCCGCCTGACCCGAACACCGTCGAGGCCCGCCTCTACCTGTACGGGCTGCGTGACCTGGAGGGCCGCCAGCAGTCGCAGGTGGAGTACAAGGGCGTCCGGATCCGCCCGGTCGCCTCCACCTCGGCGGTGGTCCTGATCCGGCAGGACGAGCCCGGCCCGGAGTCGGTGGTGGACTGGCAGCGGGAGAACCCGGCCCGGTTCTCCGGCACGGTCACCGGCGACGGCCCGGCGGTGCTGGCCCTGGCCGAGAGCGCGGCTCCCGGCTGGCGACTGACCGGCATCGACGGGGCGGAGAAGGTGACCCTGCAGGGCTGGATGAGCGGCTGGACGCTGCCGGCCGGCGGCGACTTCACCGTCCACTACACCCCGGCCACCCTGTCCCGGTACGCCTTCTACCTGCTGCCGGTCACGGTGGCGCTGTCGATCGGGTTCATGTACGCGGTCCGCCTGCCACCCGGCCGTCCGGGCGCCTGGACCATCCGTCACCGTCGCCGGTTCCGGTGGCGTCCCGATCTCCGGTGGCGTCCCGGTGTCCGGTGGCGGGTGTGGCGCCGATGATCGGGATCGTCGGGCGGCTGCTCGGCGGCCGGTCCCGGCGGCGGATGCGCTGGGCCCGTCGCCACCTGATCCTGTGGACCTCCGGCGCCCTGGCCGTCGCACTGGTCGCGGTGCTGTTGTGGCCGGCCGGGCGACGGTTCATCATCGCCCCGTCGGTGGTCACCGTGGTCGCCGTCGGGGACATGGCCTGCGACCCGGCCGACCCGGACCTGAAACCGGCCGGCGAGCCACCCGGCGACCGGTGCCGCCAGCAGTCGGTCTCCGATCTCGCGGTCGCGGTGGATCCGGACTACCTGCTGGCGCTGGGCGACGTCCAGTACGAGGTGCCGACCCGGGAGGCGTTCCGCACCGTCTACGGCCCGTCCTACGGCCGCCTGCGCAACCGCACCGTGCCGGTCTTCGGCAACCAGGAGTACAAGGTGCAGGACGCGTCGTCGTTCAAGACCTACTTCGGTGATCGGGTACGCGACCCGCGCGGCTTCTGGTCCGAGGAGATCGGTCAGTGGCACCTGGTGGTGCTCAACTCGAACTGTTCGGCGGTGTCCGGTGGCTGCGCGCGGGGCTCACCGCAGCAGACCTGGCTGGCCGCCGATCTGGCCGCCGCCGGGGACCGCTGTGTGATCGCCGCCTGGCACCATCCGCGCTGGTCCAGTGGTCTGGCCGGATCCGACGAGCGGACCGCCGACCTGTTCCGGACCCTCTACGACAACCAGGTGGAGCTGGTGCTGTCCGGCCACGACGCGCACTACGAGCGGTTCGCCCCGCTGAACCCGGAGGGGCGGACCGACGACAAGGGGGTGCGGCAGTTCGTCGTCGGCACCGGGGGACAGGCCCATTACCGGCCCGAGCTGCCGCCCGCGGCCGGGGCGGTGAAGGGCGAATACGTCGACTACGACCACCACGGGGTGCTGTCGCTGACTCTGCGGCCGACCTCCTACCAGTGGGGGTTCCGTCCGCTGGAGGCGTCCGAGACACTCACCGACGAAGGGTCGGCGAACTGCCTGTGAGCTGTCGTCAGGCCGCCACCCGCATCGGGCCGCGGGGCACCCTGGCGTGCCGCTGGACCTCGGCCAGCAGGGTGTCGGCGACGGTGTCCCAGGAGTGGGCGCCGCCGTACGGCAGCGGTGCCGGCGCCGCCCGCAGCCAGCCGGGCAGTGACTCGGCCAGGCTCGCGGCCATCGCCTCGGGCCGGGCCGCCACCACGACCCCACCGGCCGCCGTGGTCGAGTCGCGCAGCCCCGGCACGTCGTACGCGATGGTCGGGGTGCCGAGCGCGGCGGCCTCGGTGACCACCAGGCCCCAGCCCTCCCGCACGCTGGCCGCCAGGTGCACGTGCGACCGGGCCATCAGGTCGTGTTTCTCCTCCTCGGAGACCCGTCCGTGGAATGTGACGTGGGCGGGCGCCGCGGCGGCCAGCCGGTCCAGCAGTGGGCCCCCGCCGATCATCCGCAGCCGTAGCCCGGGCACCCGCTCGCGGGCCAGCCCGACCGCCCGGATCACGTCACCGGGCCGCTTGTAGCTCACCATCCGCCCGCAGAAGACGGCCGTGGGCTGCTCGTCCTTGGCCGGCCGAGGCAGCGGCAGCGGTGGCTCGTAGCCCTCCGGCACCACCGTCACGTCGTCCGCGCCGAACCGGGCCAGCGCCTCCCGCGTCGACTCGGACACCGCCAGGATCGGACCGCCGCCCAGGCGCCGCAGCCAGTTCGGCTCCAGCCGGTGCCGGCCCAGATGCGCGAGCACCGGCGGCGCGTTGATGTGCCAGATCTCCTCGCAGGTCTGGTGGACCAGGGCGACCGTCCGGGTACCGTCGTCGACCCACTCGTGCGCGTGGAACGGCACCGTGTTGGTCTCGTCGATCACCACGTCGAAATTGCCGCGCCCGTGGCGCTGCCACCACCGGCGGGCCTCCCGGTAGACGGTGAACCGGCTGCCGGCGCGGACGATCCGGTAGCCGTCCCGGATCTCGTGCGCCGGCCGCCCGTGCACCGCCGCCGCGAACAGGGTGACCTGGTGCCCGGCCGCCGCCCACCGGCGCAGCACCTGCTCGGTGTAGACCTCGGCCCCGCCGGCCGCCGGGTGGCTCAGGTCGCGCCAATTCAGGATCAGGATCCGCATGACCGGGAAGATCGGTCGCCCCGCACCGTGGTTGAGAAACGTTCGCTGATATCCACACCGCAGCTCTGACCAGCGGCGATAGTGGATTAAGTGACCGATGACCGCCGAAACCGGTCCGGCCGGCATCGGCGGCGGCTGGTCGTGGCCCGGTTCAGCGGGCCGACCGCGGAGTCCGTGCTGCTCGGCCTGATCGCCGGTGTGCTGGTGGTCGCGCCGTGGACCCGGTCCGGCTATCTGCTGCTGCTGGACTGGGTGTCCGGGCCGCACCAGGCGCTCACCCCGGGTCTCTACGGGCTCGACCCGGCGGCGCTCGACGCGCTGCCGTACCGGCTGGCCACGCACGGGATCAGGGCCGTCTTCGGGGCCGGGGCGACGAGCTGGCTGATGATCCTGGCCTACTTCCCGATCGTCGCGGGCGGTGTCTCCGCACTGGCCGGTGGCAGCCGGTGGCGGCGGCACCCGGCGGCGCTGTTCGCCTGCCTCAACCCGTTCGTGGTGGAGCGGATCCAGGCCGGGCACGTGCCGTTCCTGCTGGCGGTGGCGCTGCTCGGCCCGATGGCGGCGTCGGCCGTGCACGCCCGGCGCCGGGGCCGCTGGTTCGCCGCCCGCCCGGCCGGCTGGTACGCGTTGGCCATCTCGGTCGGCGCGCACGCGGCCTGGCTCGGCGCGACGCTGCTGATGGCGATCGCGCTGCTGCCCCGCCCGCGGTGGCCGGATCTGGTCCGTACCGTGGTGGTGATCGTGTCGGCGGGCTGCGTCTACGCCTACGCCGCGGTCGTGGTGGCCAACGCGATCCTCACCGTCCGGGTCGGTGACCAGGACCTGGACGTGTACCGGACCTACCCGGGCCAGGCGGGTCTGGCCGGGGCGGTCTTCACCCTGCGCGGTTTCTGGCGGGGCGCCGCCGACAGCAGCCCGCAGGCCGCCCTGAACGTGGCCCCGGCCACCGTCCTCGTGGTGTCCGCGCTGGCCGGGCTGGCGGTGCTGTGCTGGCGGGAGCCGGTGATCGGCCTGCCGTTGAGCGCCGTCACCGTGGCCGGGGTGACCCTCGGCGCGGGTGTCGACGGTCCGCTCGGCGCCGTCTACCGGATCGCCTTCGACGTCCTCCCTCTCTTCGAGGCCATGCGTGAGCAGCAGAAATGGGTTGCGCTGGCGATGCTCGGGTATGCCGTCGGGGTCGGCGCCACGGTGGAGGCGGTGATGACCCGGCTGCGGTCGAGCACCTCCGGTCTGCGGCAGGCGGTCGCGATCACGGCCGCGCCGGCGCTGATCGGGATGTACGCCACGCTGGGCGCCTCCCTGGTGTGGGGGCTCGGCGGCACGGTACGGGTGAGTCACTACCCGCAGTCCTGGTACGCCGCCGACCGGATCATGGGGGCCGGTGACGAGTCGGTGCTGTTCCTGCCGTGGCACCAGTACCAGCCGTTCGCGTTCACCGCGAACCGCAGTGTGGCCACCCCGGCCGGGGCGTTCTTCCGGCGGCCGGTGCTCAGCAGTGACGCGGCGGAGCTGGGCCAGGTGCGAACCAACTCGGCGTCGCGGCGGATGGCGTACCTCGACGAATTGATCGCGCGGGGTGGCGGTGGCCAGTTCGGGCAGTTGATCGCGCCGCTCGGGGTCAGGTACGTCGCGCTGGCCCGGGATCGGGAGAGCGACATGTATGCCTGGTTGGACCGGCAACTCGATCTGGCGCCGGTGCTGAGAACCCGTGAACTCGACCTCTACCGGGTGTCGGCTGAGGGTACGGGCCGGGTGGTGAGCGCTCGGAACGGGGATCTGGCCGATGCGCTGGGCTGGGCCGCGAAGCGGCGCCTGGGAACGGAGACGGTGCTCGCCGGGGCCGGTGACGGGATCGTCCCGTCCACCGCTACGGGGAGTCTGCGCCGCGCCGGTTCGACACAGTGGCGGGTCGCCGAGGGCGCGGCCGGCTGGGTGGTGGTGCCCGAAGAGTGGTCGGCGAACTGGACCGCAGGTGATCAGGTCACCCGGCCGACCGTCGCGGGGACGGTGGCGGTCCGAGCCGGTACCGGAGCCTTCACGGTGCGGTACGCGCCGTGGAAGTGGTTGCGTCTGGGTCTGGCGGTGTCGCTGTCGTCACTGGCGGCGCTGCTGGTCGTCGGGGTGCTGGAGCACCGGCGGGAGTGGCTCAGGCGGCGGCCTGACGGTAGTGACCGGCCAGGTGCCGGCGGTGGATCGTGACGGTGTCGCGCAGCGTGCGGACGATCGTGTTGGTGGTGACCGTGCTGCCGTTGGCGCCGGTGTTCAGGGCGACCGGGGCGGCCTGCATGTTGCCGATGCCGGCGGCCTTGGCGGCGACGAAGAACTCCAGGTCGAAGGCGAACCGCTGCTCACGCAGGTGCGGCAGCAGCTGGGCCAGCGCGTCCCGGCGGATGATCTTGCAGCCGGTCTGGGTGTCCTTGACCTTGAGCAGGAAGAGCAGGGCGACCAGGGTCGAGTAGACGATCGAGATGAGCTTGCGGAGTCGGGTGGCACCGCTGACCGAGCCGGAGTGTCGCTTGTCGGCGTAGACCGCCGTGTGGTCGCCACCGCGGGCCAGCATCAGGTAGGTGGCCAGGTGGTGCGGCGCGATGTCGCCGTCGGCGTCGATGAACCCGATCCAGGCGCCCCGTGCGGCGGCGAAACCCTGGTGCAGTGCGTTGCCCTTACCCGAGTTGGTGCGGTTGTCGATCAGGCGGACGCCGGGGATGCCGTACACGTGGTGCTGCGAGCCGTCGGTGCTGCCGTCGTTGACCGCGATGATCTCGTGCCCGACGCCGGCGGCGGTGAGCGTGGCGGCGATGTCGCGGATCGTGCGGGCCACCACCGGGCCGCAGTTGTAGAAGGGGACGACCACGGTCAGCTCGATGCCCGCGGTGGCCGGGGCCCACAGGTTGGGGTCGGCCGCCGGCGCCAGGGTGGCGACGGCGGCGGCGGTGACGGGGCGGTGGATGGTGGCGGTTGCGTTCATGGCCAAAACGTTCGAGCCGCAACCTCAAGCTCAGTTCTGGCCGGATTCAGGCTTGAGACAAGGGTGTTCCCACCGGTAATCCAGAGCCCGGGTTGAACCCGGCTTGAGAAAGGCTCCGCACCATTTGGGCATGACTTCGCAGACGGCGGCTACGAGCCAGGCCACGATCGACATCCTGCACGGGGTGCTGCGCACCGAGGCGATCGAGCCGATGTTCCAGCCGGTGCTGCGCCTCTCCGACGGCGCGGTCATCGCCTACGAGGCCCTCGCGCGGTTCCACAAGGACACGTGCCTGAACCCGGACATCGCGTTCGCCGCCGCCAACGAGGCCGGCCTCGGGGTGGAGCTGGAGCTGCTGGCCATGCGGCGGGCTCTGGCCGCTCTGGACGAGGTGCCGGCCGGCGCCTACCTGAGCACGAACCTGTCGGTGGAGGCCATCCTCGACCCGCGGGTGCAGGAGATCCTGCTGGCCCACGCGCACCGCCGGATCGCGGTCGAGCTGACCGAGCACACCCAGGTCTTCGACTACCCGGGGCTGGTCGCGGTCACCGAGCAGCTGCGCGCCTACGGGATCCGGATCGCGGTCGACGACGCCGGCGCCGGGTTCGCCAGCCTCAGCCACATTCTGCAGCTGCGCCCGGACATCATCAAGCTGGACATCACGCTGACCAGCGGCATCGACATGGACCCGGTACGGATGGCGTTGGCCCGCTGCCTGGCCGGGTTCGCCTCGGACATCGGCGCCATGCTGGTCGCCGAGGGCATCGAGACCGAGGCCGAGCGGGAGAAGCTGCAGGAGTTGGGCATCCGCCTCGGCCAGGGCTACCTGCTGGGCCGCCCGGCCCCGCTGCCGAAGCAGGGCCGGACGGTCTGACTCAGGGCAGCCACTTCTCCCAGACGGTGCGGTGCGCGTCGGCCCACTTCTTCGCGGCGTCCTCGGCGGACAGCCCGTTCTGGACCATGTCCTTCGCCACCTGGTTCTGGTCGGCGTTGGTCCACTGCCAGTTCTTGATGAAGGTCGCCGCCGGGTTACCGGAGTCGACCCACGCCTTACGGCCGATCTTGTCCAGGTCGTACGGCTGGTAGTCGCAGGCCACCTTCTCCGGGTCGGAGTCACAGCCCGGCGTGTAGTTGGGCAGCGGGATGTGCACCAGTTTCACGTCCGACAGGAACCACTGCGGCTCGTAGAAGTACCCGAGCAGCGGCGTCTTGTCCGCCTGTGCCTTCCGGAACGCCGCGATCAGCTTGTCCTCGCTGCCGGCGTACACCACCGTGAAGTTGAGCTTGAGGTTCTCGATCAGCGCCGGGTCGTTGGAGACGAACGACGGATCGCCCGCCAGGAACTGGCCCTTCGCCCCGGATTTGGCCGTCTTGAACAGTTCGGCGTACTCGTTGAGGTTCTTCCAGTCGGTGATGTCCGGATAGGTCTTGGCCATCCACGGCGGCACGTACCAGCCGAGCACGCCCTTGTTGCCGGTCAGACCCAACTCGACCGCGATCTTCTGCCGGTCGATGTATTTCTTCTTGAGATCGTCGTGGCCCCAATTCTCCAGGATCACGTCGATGCTGCCGTCGTTGAGACCGGCCCAGGAGGCGGTCTCGCTCAGTTCGGCGGTGGCCACCTTGCAGCCCATCTCCGATTCGAGCAGATAGCTGACCACGGCGGCGTTCGCGGCGTACCCGGACCAGGGGTTGACCGCGATGTTGACGGTCCCGCAGCGGTTGTTGACCGGCACCCCCGGTGGCGGGCTGATCGCCGCCTCGCTGGTCGAGCAGCCGGCCAGGGCCGCGAGACCGATCGCGGCGATCACCCGGGGCAGGATCCGCCCGGTCACCACGCCGAGGCCCGTTCCCGGGCGGCCCGCTTGAGCAGGACCTGCTCGGTGAGCGCCACCAGCACGCTCTTCACCGACTCGCGCTCCCGGGCGTCGCACTCCACCAGCGGCAGGCCGGGGCCGACGCCGAGCGCGTCGCGGACCTCCTCCAGGTGGAAGCGCTGCCCGCCGCTGAAGCGGTTGATGCCGACGATGAACGGGATCTCGTGCTCCTCGAAGTAGTCGATGGCCGGGAACGAGTCCTCGATCCGGCGGGTGTCGACCAGCACGATGGCGCCGAGTGCCCCGTCGACCAGGTCGTCCCAGAGGAACGCGAACCGGTCCTGTCCCGGAGTGCCGAACAGGTAGAGCAGCAGCGCGTCGTCGAGGGTGATGCGGCCGAAGTCGAGGGCGACGGTCGTGGTGGTCTTGCCGGACACCGCGGAGGTGTCGTCGATGCCGATCGACTTCTCGGTCATCTCGGCTTCGGTGACCAGCGGTTCGATCTCGGAGATGGCGCCCACGAACGTGGTCTTGCCGACGCCGAAACCACCGCTGATAACGATCTTGACAGCGACGGGGTGCGCTGCCGAAGGCTCCCTAGAGCGCCCGGACACGGTCCCTGATCCTTTCGATCAAACTGGTAGAGAGCTCGCCGACCGACTCCTGCACGGTCAGATAGCCCTGCGTGATCAGGTCGGCCACGATCACTCGGACCACGCCGAGCGGCGCGCGCAGCGCCACCGACAGGTCCGCGACCGACCTCGGCGACTGCGCGAGCTCGACGATGCGCCGGGACTCGAAGCGCAACGGCGCCGACAGAGCGGCCGGAGCCGCGTACAACAACGTCTCGATCCGCAGCCCGTCCTGCAGAGGCTGGGTCCGCCCGTTCGTGAGCATGAACGGGCGGATCACCGGGTCCTCGTCCGGGTCGGTGGAGTGCAGCCCGGAAGACGGCCGGTGGGAGCCGGCGTACGGGATCATCTCGGGCTCGGAGCCCCACGAAGGGCTGGTCATCGCGGTAGGTGTTGCCGGGACTCTGCGATCAGGGCCGGGGTGAGCAGGTCTCCGAACCGGTCGGCGAGCAGGGAGATCTCGTAGCCGACCAGGCCCAGATCGCACTCGCTGCCGGACACCACGCCGAGGACGCTGCCACCGCGGATGACCGACACCAGCAGGAAGCCCCGGTGCATCTCGATCATGATGAGTTTGAGGCCGTCGAAGTCGTACCGCCGGGAGGCGCTGCGCGCGAGGCTGGCCAGGCTGGAGACGATGGCGGCCAGTTGGTCCGCCTCGGCCCGGTTCAGCCCGTCCGAGCTCGCGATCAGCAGGCCGTCGGAGGACACCGCCACGGCATCACGCACGCCGTCCGTCTGGTGCACGAAGTTGCCGAGCAGCCAATTGAATTGGTGCCGATCCGCCGACGTGTCTACGCTCATCATTCTTCTTTCCAGGTTGCTGCCAAGGGGCCATTTCGGGATAGCAGTCACGACAACCCCGCTGTTTCGGCACTGCCACGCTGGATGCCGCCACGCAGCGCGTTGAGCCGGTCACGTACCGACTCGGGCGAGTCGTTGATCAGGCTCGACTTCTCGATCGTCGGTGCGGCCGTCTCGGCCTTCCGTGGCTGGCCGCCACGCTGCGCGCGGGGGGTGCGCTTGCGCAGGCCGTTCGCCGTCCGGGGCGCGCTGTCGTCGGAGAGCGAGAAGGTGTCCATGCTCTCCAGGGGCTCCCGCTGCGCCGGGATCGACACCGGCGCCGGTGCGGGCACGGGCGCCGGCGCGGCCGCATGTCCGTCGTCCACCACCACGTACTCGATGGCCGTCGACTGCAGCGGCCGGATCGGGGCGGCGTCCATGGTCGGCAGCGGCGCCGGCATGACCACGGTGGGCGCCTCGATGGTCGCGGTGATCTGGCGGGCCGACGAGGACGCCGGGCGGGCCGCGGGCCGCGGCGCGGCGCCGACCGGCTGCGCACTGGCCAGGATGTCGGCGGGCAGCGTGATCCGGGCCGTCACACCGGTCACCGGCGACGGCGTGAGCTGCACCTCGATGCCCATCTGCATGGCCAGACGACCGACCACGTAGTGACCGAGGAACCGGGCCGGCGCGGTGATGAAGTCGCCCTCGCCGCGCAGGCGCTCGTTGGCCCGGGCCATGTCGTGCGGGGACATGCCGATGCCCTGGTCGCTGACCGCGATCAGATAGCTGTCACCGATCCGGCGACCGTGGATCTCCACGTCCACGTCCGGCGGGGAGAAGGCCAGACCGTTCTCGATCAGCTCGGCCAGCATGTGCGCGATGCCGCTGACCGTGGAGCCGGTGACCAGGCTGTCGTCCACCCGGCGCAGGGTGACCCGGCGGTACTCCTCGACCTCGGAGACCGCGGCCCGGATCACGTCGGTGACGTTCAGCGGCTCGGAGAGCTGCCGCGGACTGGACGCGCCGACCAGGATCAGCAGGCTCTCCGCGTTCCGCCGCATGCGGGTGGCCAGGTGGTCGAGCTCGAAGAGGTTGGCCAGACCGGTCGGGTTCGACTCCTCCCGCTCCAGCTTGGTGATGAAGCCGAGCTGGCGGCGCAGCAGGTTCTGGTTACGGCGGCCGAGGTTGGCCAGCGACTCGGCGGTGGTACGCCGCAGCACCGCCTGCTCGGTGGCCAGCTCGTAGGCGGTGGCCTGGATCCGGTCGAACGCGTCGGCCACGAGTCGGACCTCGATACTCGCGCCGCGTGGCACGAGCACCGGCAGTGGTGGCGCGGTGCTGTCGCCGGTCGCCGCCCGCTGGACCGCCTCCGGCAGCTGGAGGACGGCCAGTCGGTTCGCCTCACCGGCGAGCACGGTCAGCGGCCGGGCCACCGACTGCGAGGCCACGGTGGCCAGCCAGATCGAGCCGGCCAGACAGATCAGCACGGCGCCGAGCAGCACGCCCATCCGAACCGACGCCTCGTCCTCGAGGGTGTTGGCACGGGCCGAGATGACCGAACCGACGTGCCGCTCCAGCTGGAGCATGTCGTCCAGCAGCGTGGTGTGCGCCGACCACCACGCCTGCGGGTTGACCTGGAGGTAGCGCCCGTCGCCGGAGAGCAGGGCGACCTGCTCGAAGTAGGCCGCCTCCCGGGCCGGGCCGGTGTCGAACAGGTATTGCCGGGCGGCCCGCTCGGTGTCGTTGGCGTACCTGTCGAACGCGGTCAGCGCCGCGTCCTTGGTGGACCGCTGGGTGACGAACTGGAGGAACTCGCCCTGCTTGAAACCGCCGGCCGAGAAGACACCGTTGAGGAAGGCGCGCTCCTGGGCGATCGCCTCCTTGGCGGCACTGAGCGACTCCAGGGCGGCGGCACCGCGGCGCAATTCCTCGTCGCCGGTGCTGTCCAGGTCGAAGTCGAGATTGCTCAGGTCGGCGATGCGCGCGGTGTAGAAGGCGAAGGTGGCGGCCCGCACGCCGGAGCCGGTGTCGGTGCCGGCGCGGACTCCGGCCAGGCCGTCCAGCTGCTGGACCGCGGCGGCCACCCGGTCCTCGACGTCACCGCCGTCCGAGACCAGCACTTCGAGCTGGTCACGGCTCAGGTCGACGGCGTCCCGGGCGGGCAGCAGCTCGTCCTGGAAGCCCTCGTTGCCGCCCAGGTAACCGGCGGTCAGGCCACGCTCGGTCTGCAGATCCTGCACCAGTTCCTGCACCGCGACGTTGATGTCGACGGCGCGGGCGGTGGCCGACGCCTCGCGATAGTTGGCGACCTCGCCGACGGCGACGATGGTGAGCAGCACGAGGGTGGTCGCGACCGGCAGGGCCAGGGTACGGATCACCCGCCGGCGGATCGTGCCGCCGGTCCGGTGGCTCAGGACCTGCTTGTCACCTGCGTGGGCGCCGGGGGCCGGTGTGGTGTCACCGGCCGGCTCGGACAGCTCGGCGCCCTCGACATGGACGGACAAGCGATCAGCTCCTCTGTCGGCTGCCGGCGGGGCCCCGTCCTGCGCCGGCACGCGATGCGATTCACGGCAATGAATCGTTAAAGTTTGTTAAGCAAAGTGGATCCGAAGCAGCGCGCGATGACGGTCGCGGAGTCGGAAATCCGACCTTCCGTGATCGCCGGACAAGAATCTTCTTTTCCTTGTTGATGGTCAACACCGCAGACCGAAATTTACGATGGTGCAACCTCTTTACGCATTGCGCGTATTACTGTCCGTAGTATGGGAGCGCTCTCAGTGACCGGCGGTGAGTTCTGGGCTCACGTCGAGAATCCACGCCGCGAGATGCGCCGCGAATGACGAACGCACCAGAACCCGGAATCCCGATTCGCGGCGCTGTAACACCACGGGCGTGTGCGCGAGAATCGTCTGCGCGCAGTCGCCGATCGCGAAGACACGCGGATGCAGATCGATCGAGCAACCGAACGCCAGAAGCTCCCGGACGGCCGGACCGCTCAGATCGAGCGCGGTGCGTTGCGCCGAGACGTCCACAACGGACGCGTCCGGGCCGTGGTACGCCGCGGTCAGCCGGTCCTCCGAACCGGGCGGTCCGACGACGAGGAACTCGTCCGGCCCGAGGGGGAGCACGTCCACATCGGCGGGCCGCGACGACGGAAGGCCGCCGGTCCGCACATTGATCTGGGCCAGGAACGGCACCTCGGAAACGGTGATCGCGCCGCTCAGCGTCGCGAGCCGGTCACGGAGATCACCGAGGGGTGACTTTCGGAAGTTCCGGTCAGCCGTCACGGCGCGTTCCTTCCGGGTCGTAGAGCACGGAACCGGTGACGGTCACCGGCGCCAGGCCGTCGTCGAGCGTGGCCCAGACCGTCTGTCCGATCAGGTCACGGCCACCGCGGAGCAGGGCGAGAGCGAAGGTACGGCCCAGAGCCGCGCTGTGGTACGAGGAGGTGACGTGCCCGAGGACCCGCTCGGCCCGGTCGGTGACCAGATGAGCGCCCTCCGGCAGCAGCCCGCCACCGTCCGGGATCAGCCCGACCAGCTGTTTGCGGTCGGGGCGCGCGGTGTCCGTACGGCTGAAGGATCGTTTGCCGATGAAGTCGGCCTTCTTCTTCGAGACCGCCCAGCCCAGCCCCAGGTCGTGCGGGGTGACCGTGCCGTCGGTGTCCTGGCCGATGATCGGGTAGCCCTTCTCGGCCCGCAGCACGTGCATGGTCTCCGTGCCGTAGGGCGTGATGTCGTGCGCCGCACCCGCGGCGAGCAGCGCCTGCCACAGCGCGAGCGCGTCCCACCAGCTGACGTTGATCTCGTAGGCCAACTCGCCGGAGAAACTGATCCGGCAGACCCGGGCGGAGATCCCGGCTACCTCGGTGTCCCGCCAGGTCATGAACCCGAAGCCGGCCCGGCTGACGTCCAGATCGGGCGCGACGGCGGCGAGGACCGTGCGGGACTTCGGGCCGACCAGCGCGACGGTCGCCCACTGCTCGGTCACCGACGTGCAACGCACCCGCAGCTCGGGCCACTCGGTCTGCAGCCACTCCTCCATCCAGTCGAGCACCGCGGCGGCGTTGCCGGTGGTCGTGGTGACCAGGAACCGCTCGTCGGTGAGACGGATGACCGTCCCGTCGTCGAAGACCATCCCGTCCGGCTTGCACATCACGCCGTAGCGGATCGCGCCGGGCTTCAGCGTGCTGATCAGGTTGGTGTAGAGCCGGTCCAGGAACTCGCCCGCGTCCGGCCCCTGCACGTCGATCTTGCCGAGGGTGGAGGCGTCCATCATGGCCACACCGTCCCGGGCCGCGTAACACTCGCGCAGCACGGCGCTGAACATGTCCTCGCCGTCGCGGGGGTAGTACCAGGGCCGCTTCCACTGGCCGACGTTCTCGAACAGCGCGCCGTTCGACTCGTGCCAGCCGTGCAGCGCGGTCACCCGCACCGGGTCGAACAGCATGCCCCGGTCGCGGCCGGCCAGCGCGGCGAAACTCACCGGCGCGTACGGCGGCCGGAACGTCGTGGTGCCCAGCGCGCCGACCTCCACACCGAGCAGTTCGGCGACGACCCCGCTGGTCAGCGTGCCGCCGGTCTTGCCCTGGTCGTGCGCGGTGCCGGCCGTGGTGTAGCGCTTCACGTGCTCGGCCGAGCGCATCCCGGTGCCGGTCGCGCGGGCCAGATCGGCGACCGTCACGTCCCGCTGCAGATCGGCGAACTGCGTCGCCGGGTCACCGCCGGGCAGCGTCCAGACCGCGAGCGGCGGCGTTCCGGTCGGGCCCGGAGCCGCCGGCAGCTCGATCCCGCGAGCGGCGAAACCGGCGGCCTCCGCGGCGCGCTCACCCATCGCGGCGCCTTCGGCGAGACAAAGCCCGATATCGTACGATCCACCCGCGGCCCCGGCCACGAAGAGGTTCTGACGGCAGTCCTCGGTGGGACGGAAGGCACCCAGTTCCGGGTCGTAGGCGAGCCGCCCCCCGGCCTGGCTGAACAGCGCACCCACCGGGTTCCAGCCGCCGGACACCAGCAGCAGGTCGGCGTCCACCTCGCGCTCGCTTCCGTCCGGCGACCGCAACGTCACCGCCGCCACCCGTTGCTCGCCGTGCACCCGGGCCACCGCCCAGCCGGGCAGTGCCCCGTCGAGTCGCGCTTCGGGCCGCAGGTCGGCGATCGCCGCGATCTCCACCCCCGCGGCGGCCAGATCACGGGCCGCCGGGTAGGCGCTGTCGTTGGTGGTCAGCACGACGGCCCGGCGGCCGGGCAGCACGCCGTACCGGTTCACGTAGGTCCGGGCGGCGCCGGCCAGCATCACGCCGGGCCGGTCGTTGTCGGCGAACGCCAACGACCGCTCGTGCGCGCCGGTCGCCAGCACGACCTGCTTCGCCCGGATCCGCCAGACCCGCTCCCGGGACAGATGCCTCGGCGCGAGCGCCCCGAGGTGGTTGGTGCGCCGCTGGACCGCGATCACATGGTTGTCGTCGTAGTAGCCGAACGCCGTGGTCCGGGTCAGCACCCGGGTCTCGTCCGCGGCCGCCAGGTCCGCGGCCACCGCGTCCACCCAGTCCAGGTGTTCGCCGGTGCCCAGCAGACTGCCACCGAGGCGCGGCTGGTCGTCGAGCAGGATCACCCGGGCGCCGGACGACGCGGCGGTCGCGGCGGCCGCCAGACCGGCCGGCCCGGCGCCGATCACCAGCACGTCGCAGTGCGCGTGGGTCGAGTCGTAACGGGCCGGGTCGGGATCACCGGCGAGCCGCCCGTGCCCGCGTAGTGACCGGGCCACCAGACCGCCGTACAGCTCGATCGTGGTGGCGGTCAGCATCGGCTCCGGGAACGGCTCCTCGATCTGCACGATCGCGTTCGGTTCCTCGATCCCGGCCGAGAAGATCCCGCGCGGCCGGCCGAGCCGCAGGCTGTCGGCGACCCGCAGCACCCCGTTCGCCAGCAGCGCCGACGCCAGGGTGTCGCCCTGGAACCCCGGATACTCCCGGCCGTCGAACCGGAAGCTCAGCGGCGTCTCCCGGTCGACCAACCCGCCCTGCGCCAGACGGAACTGCTGCGTCATGACAGCACCTCGTTCGTGACCGTGTCGCGGACCAGACTGAACCAGCGGCGGCACCCGGCGCTGTGGCTCCACCGCTCCCGGAACGGGCCCTTCGGGTTGTCCCGGAAGAACAGGTACTTCGCCCACTCCTCGTCGGACAGGGCCGCCGGGTCGGCCGGATAGGCGACACCGGCCTGTCCGCCGTAGTGGAACTCGGACTCGTCGCGGGGCCCGCACCAGGGGCAGGGGATGAGCATCATGGCGTTTCCTAAACAGAACTCAGTGGGCGACCGCGGCGGCGCCGTGCTCGTCGACGAGAGCGCCGGTGACGAAGCGCTCGAGGCTGAACGGGGCGTTCAGCGGGTGGGGCTCGCCGTGTGCCACGGTGTGCGCGTAACACCAGCCCACACCGGGGGTCGCCTTGAACCCGCCGGTGCCCCACCCGCAGTTCAGGTAGAGGTTCTCCACCGGTGCGAGGCCGACGATCGGGGACGCGTCCGGGGTGACGTCGACGATGCCGCCCCAGGTCCGTAGCACGTGCGCCCGCGCGAACACCGGGAACAGTTCCAGCGCCGCGGACATCTGCCGCTCGATGATGTGGAACGCGCCGCGCTGGCCGTACCCGTTCCACGTGTCGATGCCGGCGCCCATCACCAGCTCGCCCTTGTGCGCCTGGCTGACGTAGACGTGCACGGCGTTCGACATCACCACCGTCGGGTGCACCGGCTCCAGCAGTTCGGAGACGAGCGCCTGCAGCGGATGGCTCTGCAGCGGCAGGTCGATCCCGGCGCCGGCGGCCACCACCGAGGTGTGCCCGGCCGCGCTCAGCGCCACCTTCCCGGCGCCGATGGTGCCCAGGTCGGTGTGCACGCCGGTGACCCGCCCGTTGCTGATCTGCAGTCCCTGCACCTCGCAGTGCTGGATCAGATCCACCCCGAGCGCGTCCGCCGCGCGGGCGTAACCCCACGCCACGTAGTCGTGCTTGGCGATGCCCGCGCGCGGCTGGTAGGTCGCACCGTGCACCGGGTAGCGCACGTCCGGGGAGATGTTGACGATCGGGCAGACTTCTCGCACCTGCGCCGGGGTGAGCCACTCGGCGTCCACCCCGTTGAGCCGGTTGGCGTGCACCCGCCGCACGCTGTCCCGCACGTCCTGCAGGCTGTGCGCCAGGTTGAGCACACCCCGCTGGCTGAACAGGATCGGGTAGTCGAGTTCCTGCTCCAGGCTCTCCCACAGCTTCAGGGAGTGCTCGTAGATGCCGGCGCTCTCGTCCCACAGGTAGTTGGACCGGATGATCGTGGTGTTGCGGGCCATGTTGCCGCCGGCCAGCCAGCCGCGCTCCAGCACCGCCACGTTGGTGATGCCGTGGTTCTTCGCCAGGTAGTAGGCGGTGGCCAGGCCGTGCCCGCCGCCTCCTACGACGATGACGTCGTAGGAGGCTTTGGGCTCCGGGTTGCGCCACAACCGGTCGGGGTGCTCCGGCAGGTCGCCGCCCGGGGCGGGGCGGGTCCCTACTGGGCCAGCCACGCCTTCACCTTGTCCGGGTTGGCCTCGACCCACTTCTTGGCGGCGTCATCGGCGGACAGCTTGTCCTCGGAGATGTACTTGGCGACCAGGTTCTGGTCGTCGTTGGTCCAGGTGAACTTCTTGACCAGCTGGTAGGCCGGGCCGCCGGCGTCGGCGAACTTCTTGCTGACGATCTTGTCGAGCACGTACTCCGGGTAGTCGCAGGCGACCTTCGCGGCGTCCGCGTCACAGCCGGTCTCGTACTTCGGCAGGTTGATCTTGACCAGCTTCAGCTCGGACAGGAACCACTGCGGCTCGTAGAAGTAGCCGATCAGCGGCGTCTTCTTGGCCTCGGACTGGCGGAACGCGGTGATCAGGGCCGCCTCGCTGCCGGCGTACACCACCTTGTAGTTCAGCTTCAGGTTCTTCACCAGAGCCTCGTCGTTGGTGACGAACGACGGGTCACCGTCGAGCAGCTGACCCTTGTCACCGGACTCGGAGGTCTTGAACTGCGCCGCGTACTTGTTCAGGTTGTTCCAGTCGGTGATGTCCGGGTACTGGGCGGCCATCCACGGCGCGACGTACCAGCCGATGACGCCCTTGTTCCCGGTCTCGCCGGCCGCGACCGCGGTCTTCTGCTCGTCGATGTACTTCTTCTTGAGGTCGTCGTGGCCCCAGTTCTCCACGATCGCGTCCACCTCGCCGGTGCCGAAGCCCTGCCAGGCGATCTCCTCCTTGAGGTCCTTCTTGGTGACCTTGCAGCCCAGGTTCTTCTCGGCGACGTACGCGATGACGGCGGCGTTCGCCTCGTACCCGACCCACGGGTTGACCGCCAGGTTGAAGGTGCCGCACGCCGCCGCTCCGGAGGAGGCGCCGGCCGCCGGGGTATCACCGATCTTCTCGCCACCGCAGGCGGTGAGCGCCAGCGCCGTGAGCGTCGCGGTCGCCGTGAGGCGCAATAGCTTCATGGTTGGTTACTACCTTTCGAGGGGGAAGAGGCTCGGGCGATCCGGTCGAGCATGATCCCGAGCACCACGATGGCGGCGCCGGCCGCGAGGCCCTTGCCGTAGAGCTGTCCCTGGGAGAAACCGGCGACCACGTCGTACCCGAGCGCACCGGCTCCGACCAGGCCGCCGACCACGACCATGGACAGGACATAGATGAGGCCCTGGTTCGCCGCGAGGGTGAGCGACGGCCGGGCCATGGGGAGTTGCACCTTGGTGATCATCTGCCAGGTGCTGGACCCGGCGGCGGTCGCGGCCTCGGCCGTGGTGGCCGGGATGCCGCGCACCCCGTCCGCGACGATCTTGATGGCGACCGGCGCGGCGAACACCACCGCGGCCACGATCGCGGTGAACCGGGTGGCCGAGAACAGCGCCAGGAACGGCACCAGGTAGACGAACGCCGGCATGGTCTGGCCGGCGTCCAGGACCGGGCGGATGACCCGGTCGGCGAGCCGGTTGCGGCCCATCCAGACCCCCACGACCACGCCCAGGATCATCACCATCGCGGTGGCGACGATCGTCATGGCGAGGGTGGTCATGCTGTCCTGCCACAGCCCGGTGCCGATCAGCACGGCCACGCACACCGCCGTGACGATCACCGCCCGCAGGTTGCCGAGCAGCGCGGCCAGCAGCACGGCGACCGCCCCGACCAGCCACCACGGCGACTCGACGAGCAGGGCTTCGAGCGGGTTGAGCAGGGCGTACGTGATCGCGTTCTTGATCGCCTCGGTGGTCGTGGACAGGTCCTCCTGCGCCCAGAGAGCCACCGAGTCGGCGCCCTTGGAGAGGGTACTGCCGATCGCGAAGTCGTCCGGGAACTCGGCTGCCCAGAAGTAGGTGTGCGACAGGTAGGCGCACACCGCCGCGACCACGCCGAACACAACCAGCAGCGGCTTGCGGAACCGCTGCACCCGGCCGGTCGTCCGGACCCGGTTCCCGGCCGCGGTGGTGACCCGGTCGAGCACCACGGCCATCACCACGATCGCCAGGCCGGCGTTGAACGCGGTGCCCACGTCGAGGGTCTGCAGCGCCTTCACCACGGTCTTGCCCAGGCCCGGGGCGTCGATCAGGGCGGCGATGGTGACCATCGACAGTGCCGCCATGATGGTCTGGTTGACACCCAGGATGATGGTGCGCTTGGCGAGCGGCAGCAGTACCCCGGTGAGTTTCTGCCGACCGGTGGCGCCGAGCGACTCGGTCGCCTCGACCGCCGAGCGCGGCACCGAGCGGATGCCGTGCGCGGTCAGCCGGATCGCCGGTGGCACCGCGTAGATCAGCGTGGCGATCGTCGCCGACGCCGGCCCGATCAGGAAGAACAGGGTGAGCGGGGCCAGGTAGACGAAGGTCGGCATGGTCTGCATGAAGTCCAGCGCCGGTGTCACCAGGCGGTGGAAGCGGTCCGACAGCCCGGCCCAGATCCCCAGCGGGATGCCGATGAGCAACGAGATCAGCACCGCGCCCAGGGTGAGGGCGAGCGTGTCCATGCTCTCCTCCCACAGGCCCTGCAACCCGAAGAAGACGAAACCGGCGGCGGCCAGCAGGGCCGGTTTCCACCCGGCGAAGACCCAGGAGAGGTACGCGACGACGGCCACCACCCCGAGCCAGCCGAGCACCGGTACCGGCCGCCCGTAGGACGGCTGGGCGATCAGGTCCTGCAGGAGCGTGACCAGGCTGTCGACGGCGGCCCGGATCTCGTTGAAGAAGTACAGGAAGATCGGGCTGCTGTTCCGGTTCGCGCCGACCGTGTCGTTCACGTCGTTGAGCCAGTGGTGCAGGGGGGTCAGGTCGGCCGGGGAGAGGCCGAGGGTGTGCAGGCCCCGGGTCGGCAGCCAGATCAGCACCCAGGCCAGCAGGACCCCGGCCACCAGCACCGGTTTGCCGGGCCGCCGCCAGGTCCGCTGCAGGGGAACGGTCGTGGCGGCCATCAGGCGACGGCTTCCACGTCGGTCACGACGGTGAGGATCTCCTCGGCGGTGACGACCCCGAGCAGCGTCCCGTCCTTGACCACCTTGACCGGCCGGTCGGCGGCCAGCACGGTCCGGACCGCGTCCCGCACCACCACGTCGGGGCCCAGCTCAGGGCCGTCCAGCACGTCGTCCGGGCGGGGCTGCCGCATCACCCAGCGCAGGGTCAGCACCGACGCGCGCGGCACGTCCCGGACGAAGTCGCGCACGTAGTCGTCGGCCGGGGCGCCGACCAGCTCGTCCCCGGTGCCGCACTGGACCTGCCGGCCGTCCCGCATGATCAGGATCCGGTCGCCGAGCCGCAGCGCCTCGGACAGGTCGTGGGTGATGAAGACCATCGTCTTGCCGACCTCGCGGTGCAGGCGGATGACCTCGTTCTGCATGTCCCGCCGGATCAGCGGGTCGAGCGCGGAGAACGGCTCGTCGAAGTAGAGGACGTCCGGGTCGACGGCCAGCGCCCGGGCCAGGCCGACCCGCTGCTGCATGCCGCCGGAGAGCTGGTCGGGGAAGCTGTGCTCGTAGCCCTCCAGGCCGACCAGGTCGATCACCTCGCGGGCCCGGCGCAGCCGCTCGGCCTTCGACGTGCCACGGATCTCCAGGCCGTACGCCACGTTGTCGATGACCTGCCGGTACGGCAGCAGCCCGAAATTCTGGAACACCATCGAGAACTTGTGCCGGCGCAGATCGCGCAGCCGCCGCCGACCGGCGCCGAGGATGTCCTCACCCTCGAACACCACCTGCCCGGCGGTCGGCTCGACCAGTCGGGTGAGACAGCGGACCAGGGTGGACTTGCCGGACCCGGACAGGCCCATCACCACGAAGACCTCGCCCGGCGCGACGTCGAACGACACCTCCCGGACCGCGGCCGTGCAGCCGGTCTTCTCGATCAGCTCACGCCGGGACAGCGCCTTCAGCTCTTCCGAGCGGGGCACCTGCTCCGCCTTGTGCCCGAACACCTTCCACAGGTCCCGGACCGAGATGACGGTCTCGGTGGTCATCGAAAACTCCAAAAGTTAGGGGCGGAACCAGTGCTGCGGCTGCGGGTCGATGTTCTGCCAGACGTGCTTGGTCTCGCGGTACTCGTCGAGCCCGGACGGGCCCAGCTCACGGCCGATGCCGGACTGTTTGAAGCCGCCCCACTCGGCCTGCGGGACGTACGGGTGGTAGTCGTTGATCCAGACGGTGCCGTGCCGCAGCCGCTGCGCGACCCGCTGCGCCTTACCGGCGTCACCGGTCCACACCGCCCCGGCCAGCCCGAAGTCGGTGTCGTTGGCGATCCGGACCGCCTCGTCCTCGTCGGTGAACGTCTCCACGGTCAGCACCGGCCCGAACGACTCGTCGCGGACCACGGTCATCCCGGACCGGCAGCCGTCCAGGACCGTCGGCAGGTAGTAGAAGCCGTTCGCCAGGGCCGGGTCGTCCGGCCGCCGCCCGCCGCAGCGCAGTACCGCACCCTCGGCGAGACCGGCGGCCACGTACTCCTCGACCTTGGCCAGGTGCTGCGCCGAGATCAGCGGTCCGGTCTCGGCTTCCGCGTCGAACGGTCCGCCCAGCCGGATCCGCCGTGCCCGCTCGACCACCGCGTCCACGAACGCGTCGTGGATCGACTCCTCCACGACCAGCCGCGCGCCGGCCGAGCAGACCTGCCCGGAGTGCAGGAACACCGCGGTCAGCGCGAAGTCGACGGCGGTGTCGAAGTCGGCGTCGGCGAAGATCACGTTCGGGTTCTTGCCGCCCAGTTCGAGGGCCACCCGCTTGACCGTGGCGGCGGCCGACGCCATCAGGATCCGCCCGGTCCGCAGGCTGCCGGTGAACGACACCAGGTCCACGTCCGGGTGCTCGGCCAGCGGCGCGCCCGCCTCCGGCCCGGTGCCGAGCACCAGGTTGGCCACCCCGTCCGGCAGCCCGGCCTCGGCCAGCAGCCGGAGCAGGTGGATCGCCGTGGACGGGGTCAGCTCGCTCGGCTTGAGGACGAACGTGTTGCCCGCGGCCAGCGCCGGGGCGACCTTCCACGACGTCTGCAACAGCGGATAGTTCCACGGGGTGATCAGCCCGCACACGCCGATCGGCTCGTGGGTGATCCGGCTGATCGCGTCGGTCCGGCCGGTCTCGATCACCCGGCCGGCGTCGGTGGCGGCGATGCCCGCGTAGTAGCGGAACGCCTTGGCCACGTCCTGCATGTCGTACTCGGCCTCGACCAGGCGTTTACCGGTGTCCAGGGCCTCGGCGCGGGCCAGCTCGGCGGCGTCCCGGTCGATCAGGTCGGCCACCCGGAACAGCAGCGTGCCCCGCTCGATCGCCGGGATCCGCGGCCAGGGGCCCTCGTCGAACGCCTTCCGGGCGGTGGCGATCGCCGCGACCGTGTCGTCGCGCGACCCGTCGGTCACCGTGGTGACCAGGCTGCCGTCGGCCGGGCAGCGGATCTCCCGTTTCCCGGTCATCGGTCGCTGCCCTGCCGGAAGAACGGCACCTCGACCGGCGCGAGCGGGGTGTTGCCGAGGATCAGGTCGGCGGCCTTCTCGGCGACCATCATCACCGGGGCGTAGATGTTGCCGTTGGTCACGTACGGCATCACCGAGGCGTCGACGACCCGGAGCCCGTCGACACCGTGCACCCGCATGCTGCCCGGGTCGACCACCGACATCTCGTCCACGCCCATCCGGGCCGTGCACGACGGGTGCAGCGCGGTCTCACCCTCGCGGCGCACCCAGTCGAGGATCTCCTCGTCGGTCTGTACCGACGCACCCGGTGACGTCTCGCCGCCGTTGAACTCGTCGAGCGCGGCCTGGTTGAGGATGGTGCGGGCCACCCGGACCGCCTCCACCCACTCCCGGCGGTCCTGATCGGTGGAGAGGTAGTTGAAGCGCAGCGCCGGGTGCTCCCGCGGATCCCGGCTCCTGATCTTCACGCTGCCCCGGGCGTCGGAGTACATCGGGCCGACGTGCACCTGGTAGCCGTGCCCGCCGGCCGGGGACGACCCGTCGTAGCGGACCGCGATCGGCAGGAAGTGGAACATCAGGTTCGGGTACGCGACGTCGTCGTTGCTGCGGACGAAGCCGCCCGCCTCGAAGTGGTTGGTGGCGGCCGGGCCGCTGCGCAGGAAGAGCCACTGCGCGCCGATCCACGGCCGGTGCCGCCACTTCAGGTACGGCTGCATCGACACCGGCTGCGTCGACGCGTACTGGATGTACACCTCCAGGTGGTCCTGCAGGTTCTCGCCGACACCCGGCAGGTGGTGCACCGGGGTGATGCCCAGGGCGGACAGTTCCGCGCTGTCGCCGATGCCGGACAGCTGGAGCAGCTGCGGGGTGTTGATCGCGCCGCCGCAGAGGATGACCTCGCTCGCGTAGACGCGGTGCGGCGCGCCACCCCGCCTGGTGGTGTACTCGACGCCGGTCGCCCGGTTCCCGTCGAAAAGGACGCGGGAGACGTGTGCTCTGGTCCGTACCGTCAGATTGGGCCGTTTCATCGCCGGGTGCAGGTAGGCGCCCGCCGCGGAGAGACGCCGGCCCCGCCGGATGTTGCGATCGAAGAGGGCGAAGCCCTCCTGACGCTCTCCGTTGACGTCCGTGGTGGGCGGATAACCGGCCTGCTCACTGGCCTTGAGCATGGCCTGGAACAGCGGATTCGTGCCCGGCCCACGTTCCAGCACGAGCGGCCCGTCGTGCCCCCGGTACGGATCGTCCGGGTCGGCGGCCAGGCAGTTCTCCATCCGGTTGAAGTACGGCAGGCAGTGCGCGTAGTCCCAGTCGGACATGCCCGGATCGGCGGCCCAACGCTCGTAGTCGAGCGGGTTCCCGCGCTGGAAGATCATCCCGTTGATGCTGCTGGAACCGCCGAGCACCTTGCCGCGGGCGTGGTAGATCCGCCTGTCGTTCATGTGCGGCTCGGGTTCGGACTCGTACTTCCAGTCGTAGAAGCGGCTGCCGATCGGGAAGGTCAGCGCGGCCGGCATGTGGATGAACACGTCCCACGGGTAGTCGGGACGGCCCGCCTCCAGCACCAGCACCTTGTTCAGCGGGTCGGCGGAGAGCCGGGCGGCGAGCGCGGAACCGGCCGAACCGCCGCCGACGATCACGAAGTCGTACTTGGTCATGGCTTGGCTCCGGGTGGCAGGTTCGGTGCTTCCGTCGAGAGTTCGACGTGGACGACCCCGTCGGTCACCGCGACCCGGTGGGTACGGACCGGGAGTTTCGCCGGCGGCGCGTCGACCCGGCCGGTGCGCAGGTCGAACTTCGAGGCGTGCAGCGGACACTCCACCTCGCAGCCCTCCAGCCAGCCGTCGGCCAGCGAGGCGTCCTGATGGGTGCAGGTGTCGTCGATCGCGAACACCTCACCGTCCTCGGTGTGGAAGATCGCCACCGCGGGTTCGGTCGCCCACCGGTACGCCTCACCCGGTGGTATCTCGCTGAGCGGGCAGACGGGTTGCAGCATCAGGCCTCCTGAGGAGCGGAGCGCAACTGACGGCGCCACCGGGTGAACAATTTCGGCTGATCGAGGCCCAGCACGGCGGACGGCTGCCCGTCGCGTTCGTACACGGCGAGGAAACTGCGCTGCTCCGGGTCGCCCTCGACGATCCGGACCGTGTCACCCGGCGCGCGGTGCCCGGCGAACTGGATCATCACGCCGTACTGGTCGGACCAGAAGTAGGGGGCCTTGGCAGCGGGTGGTTCGGTGCCGAGCAGGGTCGCCACCACGGCCGCCGGGTTCTCCAGGGCGAAGGTCCAGTGCTGCGAGCCGGTGACGTCGCCGGTCGCCACCACACCCGGCACACTCGTCGCGGCGGCCAGACCGCCCGCGCCGGCCAGCCATTCCACGTTGGGGATCGCGCCGATCCCGGCCACCACCAGGTCGGCCGGCAGCCGGGTGCCGTCCGCCAGCTCGACCGCCTCGATCTGATCGGTTCCGGTCAGGCCGCTCACCGGGAGGCCGGTCAGCAGCCGGACGCCGTGGTCGCCGTGCAGCCGGGCCACCACCTCGCCCATCTCGGTGCCGAGCGATCCGGACAGGGGAGTGGGCAGCGACTCGACGACCGTCACGTCCCAGCCCAGCTTCCGGGCGCTGGACGCCACCTCGGCCCCGATGAAGCCGGCACCGATCACCACCAGGCGCCCGCTCTGCTTGAGGGCGTCACGCAGGACGATCGCGTCGTCCAGAGTACGTAGCGTGTGGACTCCGATGTGGTCGATCGGTCGCGCCCGGGCGCCTGTCGCGATCACCACGCCGTCGGCCCGGAGCACCTCGCCGGAGTCCAGGTGAACGGCCCTGTTGTGCGGATCGAAACCGGTCGCGGTGACACCGAGGCGCCAGTCCGCGCCGAGGTCCTCGTCGTCCGGGGAGAGCGCCAGGTCGGCGGCCGTGACCGCGCCGGTCAAGAAGTCCTTGGAGAGCGGCGGGCGATCGTACGGTCGATGACGCTCCGCGCCGACGACGACGATCTCGCCGGTGAAGGACTGTCGGCGCAGCGCACGGACGGCTGCGAGACCGGCCAGGGACGCCCCGACAATCGCGACTTTCTCCACGCAAACGACCGCCCGTCGTTGTGCAAAACGAAACAGCTCGTGAGATCCGCAACAGACTGCCCGGGACCTTGATCGATAGTCAAGAGTGCGACACCGAGCCGTCACGTCTTGCAACTTTCCGGAAACTGAGGCCTTATTGTTGCGCCATGAGCAACGAACGCGAGTCTGGTCCGGCGCTCGTCCAGTCCGTCGACCGGGCATTGAATATCCTCGAAATCTTGGCACGACGCCGCGCGGCGGGTGTCACCGAGATCGGCAAAGAGCTCGGCGTGCACAAATCCACCGCGTTCCGGCTGCTCGCGGCCCTGGAGGCGCGCGGCTTCGTGGAGCAGGCCCAGGACCGTGGCACGTACCGCCTCGGCCTCGGTGTGGTCCGGTTGGCCGGTGCGGTCACCGCGCAGCTCGACCTGAGCCGGCAGGGCCACGACGCGTGCGACCGGCTCGCCGCCGACCTCGGCGAGACGGTCAACATCGCGATCCTCGACAGCAACCGTGCCGTCAACATCACCCAGAGCCGCGGCGCCGCCTCGGTCACCAGCCACAACTGGGTCGGCCGGCAGACCCCGCTGCACGCCACCTCCAGCGGGAAGATCCTGCTCGCGCACGCCCCGTCCGAGGTGCGGGCCGCGGTCTTCGCCGAGCCGCCGGAGCGGTTCACCGACGCCACCGTCACCACCGAGGCCGAGCTGACCGCCGAGTTGGCCCGGGCCCGCGAGCTGGGCTGGGCCTTCACCGCCGAGGAGTACGAGGTGGGCCTCAACGCGGTGGCCGCGCCGATCCGGGGCGCCGACGGCGCGGTGATCGCGGCGATCAGCGTCTCCGGCCCGGCGTACCGGCTGGATCCGGACACCTTCCCGGCCGTGGCCAAGCGGGTGATCGCCGCGGCCGACGAGGTGAGCGCCCGGATGGGCTGGGTCGCGTAAGACAACGCAGGTTTAACAGTCGATGCCTTGACTCCGGTCCCGCCGTTCGTCGAAGCTGTTGCGTATTCCAAGCGGTGTTGCGCTCTGTGAAACGCAGGCTTTGTGAACACTAGGACTGCCATGAACCCTCGTGTTGTCATCATCGGCGCCGGAGTCGTCGGCAGCGCCCTCGCCGACGAGCTCACCGAACGCGGCTGGGCCGACGTCACCGTGGTCGACCAGGGCCCGCTCTTCACCCCCGGCGGCTCCAGCTCGCACGCCCCCGGCCTGGTCTTCCAGACGAACCCGTCGAAGACCATGACCGAGCTGGCCGCGTACACCGTGCGGAAACTCAGCGGGCTCACCCTCGACGGCCAGTGGTGTTTCCGGCCGGTCGGCGGTCTCGAGGTCGCCACCACCGAGGCCCGCTGGCACGACCTCAAACGCAGACACGGCCTGGCCACGTCCTGGGGCGTCGAGGGTGCACTGCTCAGCCCTGCGGAATGCGCGGCCCTGCACCCTCTCATCGACCCGGCGAAGATCCTCGGCGGCTTCCACGTCCCCACCGACGGGCTGGCCAAGGCGGTCCGCGCGGTCGAGGCGCAGGCCCGGCGGGCGATGGAACGCGGCGCCCGCTTCCTCGGCGAGCACACCGTCACCGGCGTCGGTCGCCAGGACGGCCGGGTGACCGGTGTCGAAACCGATCGGGGCTTCCTCCCGGCCGAGGTGGTGGTCTGCGCGGCCGGATTCTGGGGCCCGAGGATCGGCGAGATGGTCGGCCTCACCATCCCCCTGCTGCCGCTGGCCCATCAGTACGCCAAGACCGGCCCCGTCCCCACCATGGCCGGCGTGAACGACCTGGTCCTGGAGGCGAGCAGGCCCATCCTGCGCCACCAGGACCAGGATCTCTACTACCGGGAACACGGCGACCGGATCGGCATCGGCTACTACGGGCACCGCCCCATGCCCGCCGATCTCGGCGCCCTGGGCACGGAGATGCCCAGCGTCCTCGACTTCACCCCGGACGACTTCGAGCCGGCCTGGCGGGAGAGCGTCGACCTGCTGCCCGACCTGGCCGGGACGTCGGTCGAGGAGGGGATCAACGGCATCTTCTCGTTCACCGCCGACGGGTTCCCGCTCATCGGCGAACACCGCGAGCTCGCCGGATTCTGGGTCGCCGAAGCCGTCTGGGTCACCCACTCGGCAGGTGTCGCCCGCTCCCTCGCCGAATGGCTCGTCGACGGCCGGCCCGGCATCGACCTGCACGAAGCCGACCTGCACCGGTTCGAGCAGGTGCAGTTGGCGCCGGACTACGTCGAGGAGCGGGCGAAGCAGAACTTCATCGAGGTGTACGACATAGTGCACCCGTTGCAGCCGATGGAACGTCCGCGTCCGCTGCGTACCAGCCCGTTCCATCCGCGGCAGGTCGCCCTGGGCGCCGTGTTCCTGGAAGGCGCCGGGTGGGAGCGGCCCTACTGGTACACCGCCAACGCCCCCTCCGAAGTGCCGGCGCGGGACGAGTGGTCGGGCCGGTACTGGTCACCGATCGCCGCCACCGAAGCGCGGATCACCCGGGAGCGGGTGGCGATGTACGACATGACACCACTCAAGCGGCTCGAGGTGTCCGGTCCGGGGGCCCTCGAATTCCTCCAGTACCTGACGACCAACAACCTCGACAAGACGGTCGGCTCGGTCACGTACACCCTGATGCTCGATTTCGCCGGCGGGATCCGCAGTGACCTGACCGTGGCGCGTCTCGGCCCGCAGGTCTTCCAGGTCGGGGCGAACGGGCCGCTCGACGAGGACTGGATGCGGCAGCACGCGCCGGACAGCGTGCAGATCCGCGACATCACCGGCGGGACCTGCTGTATCGGGCTGTGGGGGCCGCTCGCCCGGCACGTGCTCCAGCCGCTCACCCGGACTGATTTCTCCAACGACGCACTCAAATACTTCCGGTCGCAGAAGGCCTTCATCGGCGAGGTCCCGGTGACCGCGATGCGGCTGTCCTACGTCGGTGAGCTCGGCTGGGAGATCTATACCAGCGCTGACCTGGGGCTCCGGTTGTGGGACACGCTGTGGGAGGCCGGTCTTCCGCACGGGATCGTCGCCGCCGGGCGCAGCGCCTTCAACAGCCTGCGACTCGAGAAGGGCTATCGGGCCTGGGGCACCGACATGACCACCGAGCACGATCCGGTCTCAGCGGGCCTGGAGTTCGCGGTCCGGATGGACAAGGGCGACTTCATCGGGCGTGCCGCCCTCGGCTCTTCGGAGAACGGCCGCCGTCTGACCTGTCTCACGCTGGACGATCCGGCCGCCGTCGTGCTCGGTAAGGAACCCGTCTTCGCCGGTGGCGCGCCGGTCGGCTACGTCACCAGCGCGTCCTACGGATACTCCATCGGCCGCACCGTCGCGTACGCATGGCTGCCCGTCGGTTTGTCAGTGCCGGGCACCCCGGTCGCCGTCGAGTACTTCGGCGAGCGGATCCCGGCGACCGTGGCGGCCGAGCCGCTGTTCGACCCGAAGATGGAACGCATCCGCCGATAGAGGTGCCGCCGTGACCGCCAGTCTCATCCCCACTCTCCCCGGCCACTACTACACCGACCCGACGATCTTCTCGCTCGAACAGTCGCGGATCTTCGAGCAGATGTGGTTCTGCGCGGCCCGCGCCGCCGACCTGCCGAAACCGGGCAGCTTCAAGTCGGTGGAGATCGGGCGAGAGAGCGTCTTGATCGTCCGCGGGCGCGACGGCTCGCTGCGCGCGTTCCTCAACATCTGCCGGCACCGTGGCGCGAAACTGTGCACCGAGGAGAGCGGTGAGGTCAAACGGGCCTTCCAGTGCCCCTACCACGCGTGGACGTACGGCCTCGACGGCAAGCTCATCGCCGCCCCCAACCTGACCAGGATGCCGGACATCGACCGTGTCGAGTACGGGCTGGTGAACGTGCATCTGCGGGAATGGATCGGATACGTGTGGGTGTGCCTCGCCGACGAGCCGCCGTCGTTCGAGGACGACGTGATGGGCGCGGTCACCGAACGGCTCGGGACGCTGTCGGCGATCGACTCGTACGAGATCGACACCCTTCAGGTCGGGCGGCGCATCACCTACGACGTCAAAGCGAACTGGAAACTGATCGTCGAGAACTTCATGGAGTGCTACCACTGCGCGACCATCCACCCGGAGCTGGTGGAGGTGCTGCCGGAGTTCGCCGACGGGTATGCCGCCCAGTACTACGTGGGGCACGGCGCCGAGTTCGGCACCGGCATCCAGGGTTTCACCGTCGACGGGTCGGAGGGGTTCGAGAAACTGCCCGGCGTCACCGACGACCAGGACCGGCGCTATTACGCCATCACCATCAAGCCGCAGGTCTTCGTCAACCTGGTGCCCGACCACATCATCCTGCACCGGATGTACCCGGTCGCCGCCGACCGCACGATCGTCGAATGCGACTGGCTCTACTCCAACGAGGTGGTCGCCTCCGGCCGTGACGTGTCCCGCTCGGTGGAGCTGTTCCACCGGGTCAACGTCCAGGACTTCGACGCGTGCGAGCGCTGCCAGCCGGCGATGAGCTCCCGCGCCTACGCCCGGGGCGGAGTCCTGGTCCCCTCCGAACACCACATCGGCGCCTTCCACGACTGGGTGACCACCCGCCTCAGCGTCTGATTCGGGGCCTGTCCGTCAGCGTTCGTTCGGGTAGTCGGGGTCGCCGGGGAACTGTGTCGGCCGGCTGCCGCCGCGCCTCCAGATCGCCGGGGTCGTCGGTGATGACGGTCCGTAGCTCGTTGATCCGGGTGATCTCACTGCGCAGCACGGCGGCAGCCTTACCCGGTCAGGACATGACCATCAGGGCGAGCATCATGCCGTCGTCCTCGTGGATGACGTTGTGGCAGTGCAGCATGTACATGTACTCGTTGTCGGCGTAGTCGGTGAACTGCATCTTGATCACCACGCTGGTGCCGGGGGCCACCTCGATGGTGTCCCGCCAGGCCGTGTTCGCGCCGGTCGGGGCGGCGCCCGCCACCGAGACGATCTGGAACGGCACGTCGTGCAGGTGGAAGTTGTGGTAGATGTTCGTGCTGCTGTTGGTGATCGTCCACTGTTCGATGGCGCCGAGTGTGGTCATCACCGCGTTGGCGTCCATGATGTCCATCGTGGTGCCGGCGATTCCGTTGATCAGCATGCTGGCGCCGCTGTTGCTCAGCGTGAACGTCCGGGTGGTGGCGTCCGTCGCGTCGAGGTCGGTGATCGTGTTGAGGGTCGTCGGCAGGTCGTCGGCGGCGGATGTGGCGGTGCTGCTGACCGACAGCATCGACGCCGTGTAACGCGTGCCGTTCGTGGTGTTGCGGACGGTGGCCTGCAGTTTCACGGCGTCGTCGGCGGCGGTCAGGTCGAGCACGATCTCGGCGCGTTCGCCGGGGCTGATCCGCAGGCTGGTGATCGAGAGCGGTTCGAGGAGCAGCCCGGCGTCGCTGGCGACCTGGGTGAAGCTCGCGCTGTCGGAGCGGGCGACGGTGATGCTGTCGGTGAGTGAGGCGTTCAGCAGGCGCAACCGGACCCGGCCGTAGGCGACCTCCAGCGTCGGTGTCTCGTCGGTCGCGCTCATCCCGTTGACCAGGAACTTCAGCGTGGAGGCGGAGGCGGTGAAGTTGTTGTTGGCGGTGGCGAACGCACCCGCGCTGGTGACCGCGGTGGACTGCATGATGATCGGGATGTCGTCGGCGCCGTAATCGTGGGGCAGGGCCGCGTTGGCGTCCGAGCCGTCGTCGATGATCATCAAGCCGGCCAGGCCGAGGGCCACCTGGTCGGCGGTGGTGCCCAGCCCGTGCGGGTGGTACCAGAGTGTGCACGCCTCGCCCTGGTTGATGGTGGTCGCCGGGGACCAGGTGGCCCCGTCCTCGATGGTGTTCTGCGGGCCGCCGTCGTTGGACGGGGCGATGTGCAGCCCGTGCCAGTGGACGGTGGTCTCCTCGCCGAGGTTGTTGGTGATGTCGAACCGGACCGACTGGCCGTCGGTGAGCTGGATGGTCGGGCCGAGGAAGGTTCCGTTGTATCCGGCCGTGCTGATCGTCTTGCCGCTGACCAGGGTGGTGTTGGTGCCGGTCTGTGCGTCGAGCGCGAAGACCGAGACGCCGTCCTCGTCGGTGGCGGTCAGCAGATCGGGGATGGGCAGGGTGCCGCCGGCGGCGGTGGCGAGGGTGACGGCCTCGGTCGCCTCGACGGAGGTGGCGGTCTCCTCGGCGAAGGAGGTGCCGGTGCCGATCCGGGCGAGGGCCGCGACGGCGCCGATCCCGAACGCTCCGGCGAGAACGTGCCGTCGGCTGATCCGGCTCGGGCTGCGGTGGGTGTGTGTCATGGACCGAGAGGTTCAATGTGGATCATGGTAGGACCCTGAGGAATTCCTGGGCAGAACGTGTGTAGCTGAGAGTTAGCTGAACGCGACGGTGCCTCGCCGGGCCTCGACCAGCATGGCCACCCCGTCGAGCCAGCGAGCAAGCCGGACATCCGCCTCCCAAGCCCCGGACGGGACGGCGGGCCCGGGCGGCGAAACAAGACCGGGCGGCGAGGCGGGCCCGGGAGGAAGGTTCGCGAAGGCGAGCAGCCATGGCCGTACCAGATGGGGATGGTCGGGGATCGGCTCTTGAAGTCGCGCCGCGAAGACGGCGCCGCCGCGGCGGACGATCTCGGCCAGGAAGGTCAGCGACCGTGGTGAAACGCCGAGCCGCCCGGCCTGAACGGCCGCGGGCACGAGCGCGTCGGCGAACCGCCCGTCGGCCAGCAGCGCCGCCACATCGGAACGCGCGGCCTCCTCGTCGGTGCGGATCCGCATCAGCCCACCCCGTCCGGAAGGCGTACCGAGGTCGGCGTCCGCGGCAGGCCCGGGTCACCGTTGCTGATGTCACCGTCGGTGAAGGCGTCTTCGGAAACCCAGTACGTGTAGCCCCAGGGGTTGTAGATCTGCAGCTCACCGCCCTGATGCCCGATGATCATCAGCTGGTGGGCGGTGCCGTCCGAGCGGGTGGTCACCGGCACCGGATGACCGTCGTCGACGGCCGCCTCGATCCGCGGCAGCATGCCGGCCCGGCCGTCGGCACTGTCCATGTCCGCATTGGCGTAGACCACCCCGGTCCGCGTGCCGATCTGTTCGTCGGCGATCGCCGCGGACTGCCCGGACGTCATCCCGTCCGTTCCGGCGATCTTCTGCACCAGGTCCCGCCCGTCGTCGTAGATCCGCAGCTGCTCGGCCCGCCACCGCTCGCGGAAGGCGGCCGGGCTGTCGTACGCCGGATCGCCGGGGCGCCCACCCGTGGTCAACTGCAGCGCGTAGATCGGGTCGACGGCGGCCCGCGCGGCCACGGTCGACGCGGCCACGCAGGTCGGAAGCTGTTCCTGCGACCAGCCGGGCCCGGCCGCCGGCCCCGGCCCGGAGTCCATGTCGAACGGTCCGAGCCGCGCCGCCAGCCACGGTCCGTCGTCACCGTGTCCGGCGATCAGGCCGTTGAACTCGGCGACCTCCTCGACCGGATATCCGGCGGCCAGCGCTTTCATCAGATGGGCGCGCTGCTCCGGCGAGACCGCCGACCGCAGCAGATCGATCATGGCGCGCCGGTCGGCTGCCTCCAGCCGGTCGAGAGCCGCGGCCGCCCGCTCGGCCTGGGAGGGCGTCAGCACACCGGGGTCGGCCGACCGCCAGTCACTGCCGGCCTCGGTCAGCACCACCTCGTCCAGCGCGCTCAGCGGCGAGCCGGCCATCCGCCGGGCGCGCGCCTGGGCGGCTCGATCCCGCAGGTGGGAGGCGAGATCACGGCCGGCTTCGGTGATCGCGTGATGCCCGGTCACCCGGTCGTTGATCGATCGCATCGCACGTTCGTGCAGGACGGCCATCAGTCCGGCGTCGTAGTCGGACGGGTCCGGCAGACGATTCAGCGCGGTCATCCGCGCGGCGTGCGCCGCGACATCGTTCAGGTCCTCGGTCGCGGCCAGGTCGGTGTTTCCCCAACGTTCGATCATCATGCGGTACGCGTCGACGCGCGCCGGAAGATCACCGAGGGTGTCCAGCAGCCCGTGCACCGCGGAGAACAGCGCCTCGACGGCTTCGGCCGCCTCGACCTGGGTGTCCCCGGCCCAGCCGGCGGCGACGCCACGGTCCCGCAGGTCACCGACGACCTCCCCGGCGAGGGCGGTGATCCGGCGTACCTCGGTGAGGTTGCGGGCGATGTCGTCGAGGGTGCCCGGGTCGCCGCCGAAACCCGGCACCCGCGCCCCGGCCCGGCAGCCGGCGGTCAGTTCGTCGGTGCCCCACAGCCCGTACGCCGCCCGGATGTTGCCCTGCTCGTGCCGCAACGCCCGCAGATCCTCGTCGGTCACCGCGGCCCGCCGCCCCACCGGTGTGCGGCCCGATCGTCGGACTGCCGGTAGTCGGCCGCGGTGCGGTCCAGGGCGTCGGCCAGTTCGCGTGCGGCCTGTTCGAGCAGGCGCAGCTCCTGCTCGACCGCGGCGGCGAGCGCCCGGTACGGGATCGCGGTGGTGTACCTGTCGAACGCGGCCTCCACGCCGTACCGCTGGTCGGGTAGCCGTACCCGGTCGGCCGCCTGCCGGAGACCCTCGGCGGCGTCGTCCCGTAAGGCCCGCGCCGCGTCCCGCAATTCGTCCGCATCGACCCGCACGGCACGGATCGTAACGCCTGGCGACCTGCTTGATATACGTTCGTCAATGGATATCGACATCGAGGGGGAGTCACCGACAGAGAGGCCAGGACATGCGACTCGGCACCGTGCCCAGGATGATCGCCGCCTTCACCGTCGTCTCGCTCGTCGCCGCGTGCTCGGGCGACGGCGGAACCGACAGCGGCGGCGGGTACCCGGACCAGAACATCACCATCGTCGTCCCGTTCAGCGCGGGCGGGCCGACCGACACCGTCACCCGGATGATCGCCGACCCGATGGCGAAGGCCCTCGGCGGCCGGATCGTCGTCCAGAACGTCGAGGGCGCCGGCGGAACCGTCGCCGCCGGTCAGGTCGCCGCCGCCCAGCCGGACGGCTACACCGTGCTCATGCACCACATCGGCATGTCCACCGCGCCCGCCCTCTACAAGGACCTCGGCTACCAGCCGCTCGCGGACTTCGCGACGATCGGGCTGGTCACCGAGGTGCCGATGACCGTGGTCGCGCGGCCCGACCTCCCACCCGCCACGTTCACCGACCTGACCGCGTACCTGAAGGCGAACGCCGGCACGGTCACCCTGGCCAACGCCGGGATCGGCGCCGCCTCGCACCTGTGTGGCCTGCTCTTCCAATCGGCGGTCGGGGTCAAGCTCCAGGAGGTGCCCTACCAGGGGACCGGACCGGCGCTGACCGACCTGGTCGGCGGGCAGGTCGACGTGATGTGCGATCAGACCACCAACACCACCGGACAGATCACCGCGGGCAAGGTCAAGGCGTACGCGGTCACCACCCCCGAGCGGGTGAAGAGCCTGCCCGACCTGCCCACCACGACCGAGGCCGGCATGCCACAACTTCAGGTCAGCGTCTGGCACGGCCTCTACGTTCCGGCCGGGACACCCGACGAGGTGGTACGGAAGCTGTCCGGCGCCCTGACCACGGCCCTGGCCGACCCGGCCGTGATCGACCAGATGGCCAAGCTCGGCACCGCCCCGGTGCCGGCCGCCGACGCCACCCCCGAGGCGCACCGCACCCACCTCGAGGAACAGATCGCCACCTGGGCCAAGGTCATCTCCGACGCCGGCGTCAAGGCCTCGTAGATGCGCCGCTCGTTCCCGGATCTGCTCGCCGGCGGGATCTTCGTCCTGATCGGCGGCCTGTTCGTGGTGGGGTCCCTCGGTTACGACCGGGGGACCCCACTGCGGATGGGGCCCGGCTACTTCCCGCTGCTGATCGGCGCGGTGGTGGTGGTACTCGGCCTGGCCATCGTGGTCAAAGGACTGATCGCCGCCGACGACATCACCTTCGGGCCGGTGCCGTGGCGGGCCGTGCTGCTGATCCTGTCGGCCGTGGTGTTCTTCGGCGTCTTCGTCAGGCGGCTCGGGTTCGTGCCGACCTCGATGGTGACCGCCATGCTCGCCACCCTGGCCGCCCGCCGGGTCCGGCCGCTCGCCGCGCTGGCCGTGTCGGCCGGGCTGACCGTGGCGGCCACCCTGATCTTCGTGGTCGGACTCCAGCTCCGTGTCCCGCTCTGGGGCTGGTGATGGACCTCCTCGACAACCTGGTCCTCGGTTTCTCCACCGCCTTCCTGCTGCAGAACGTCCTCTACTGTTTCGCCGGTGTGCTGCTCGGCACCGCGGTCGGCGTGCTGCCCGGCATCGGGCCGACCGCCACAGTGGCCATGCTGCTGCCCATCACCTTCGGATTCGAGCCGGTCACCGCGCTGATCATGCTGGCCGGCATCTACTACGGCGCCCAGTACGGCGGCTCCACCACGGCGATCCTGATCAACCTGCCCGGCGAGTCGTCGGCCGCGGTCACCGCGCTCGACGGCCACGAGATGGCGCGCCAGGGGCGGGCCGGACCGGCTCTGGCGGCCGCCGCGATCGGTTCCTTCTTCGCCGGTACGGTCGCCACCGTCGTGCTGGCGGTCGCCGCCCCGCCGCTGGCCGAGATCGCGCTCCGGTTCGGTCCGGCCGACTACTTCGCGCTCGTGCTGTTCGGCCTGATCGTGTCGATCGCGCTGGCCCGCGGCTCGGCGTTGAAGGCGCTCGCGATGATCGCCCTCGGCATCCTGCTCGGCACCGTCGGCCAGGACATCTACACCGGCACGCCGCGGTTCGTGCTCGGGCAGCGCGAACTCTACGGCGGCATCGACTTCGTGTCGGTCGCCGTCGGCATGTTCGGCATCGCCGAGATCCTGCGCAACCTGGAGAACGAACGCGACCGACCGGCCCTGCTCGGCGGCGTGACGAACCTCTGGCCGACCGGCGAGGACCGGCGGCGGATCGTCGGTCCGATCCTGCGTGGTACGGGACTCGGCGCGGCCCTCGGTGTGCTGCCCGGCGGCGGGCACGTGCTGGCCTCGTTCACCTCGTACGCGGTGGAGAAGCGGATCTCGAAGCGGCGCGCCGAGTTCGGGCGCGGTGCGATCGAGGGGGTGGCCGGTCCCGAGTCGGCGAACAACGCGGCCGCGCAGACGTCGTTCATCCCGCTGCTCACCCTCGGACTGCCCGCCCATCCGGTGATGGCGCTGATGGTCGGGGCGTTCATCGTGCACGGCATCACCCCCGGACCGAACGTCATCACCGAGGAACCGGCCCTGTTCTGGGGCCTGATCGCGTCGATGTGGATCGGGAACGTGCTGCTCGTCCTGCTCAACCTGCCGCTGATCGGGATCTGGGTGCGGATGCTGCGGATCCCGTACCGGGTGCTGTTCCCGATGATCGTGCTGTTCGCCGTGATCGGCACCTACTCACTGGCGTTCAACGCGTTCGACGTCTATGCGATCGCGTTCTTCGGAGTCCTCGGCTACGTGCTGATCAAGTGCGGCTGCGAGCCGGCACCGCTGCTGCTCGGCTTCGTGCTCGGGCCACTGCTGGAGGAGAACCTGCGGCGCGCGCTGATCATCTCCCGGGGTGACCCGTCGGTGTTCGTCACCCGGCCGATCTCGGCGGCCCTGCTGTTCCTCACCCTGTCTGCGCTGGTCGTGGCCGCGCTCCCGGCGATCCGGCGGCGGCGCGAGGAGGTGTTCACCGAGGGCGGGTGATCGTCGCGGCGAAACGGGATCGTCCCAACGTAGACGTATTGGCGTGGGCGCCCTACAGTGTGCGGACCGATCAATCGAGGGGGTCCCGTGTCCGAGCCGCCGCCTGAACAACGAAAACCGTCGGAAGCCCCACCACCCCAAGTCCTCGTCATGCCGTCGACGGACGCGATCCCGTCGATCGTCTGGCCGGGCCCCGAGGGCGCGCCCGCCTGGGCGATTCCGGTGCAGATCCCTTCCGGTACGCGGGGGTACGCGCTGTTCGTACCGATGCTGCCGGTGGCCGCGCCGTCGGATGACGCCGCGCCGGCCGCATCGCCGGCCCCCGCATCGCCCGACGTCGCCCGATCCGTGCCGCCCACCGCGGACCCGGCCGCGCCGCAGCCCGCGGTCACACCAGCCGCCGCGGACGCGAAGGCCGCGGACGCGAAGGCCGCCGACGCCACGCCGGCCAAGGGTTCCGACAAAAGCGATGCGCCGGTTGAAGCCGGTAAGGGAGATGTTGCGGCGAAGTCTGGCCCGGCCGACGCGGGAGCGGCCGGCCAGAGCAAGCCCGCACCCTTGGCCCGCCCGTTGGTGACCGGCCAGGAGGCCTCAGCGGCGCAGGGAAGCCCGGCCCCCGGTGCTCCGACTGCGGGCCGGCCGATTCCGGTCAGCCGGGTGGCGCCGTTGACCGGTCCCTACGGTGCCTACGAGCCGCTGCCGCCGTCGACCTGGAGGAAGTTCCGGGACAAGAACTGGCCCGGCCCGAAAGCGGCCCGTGGCCGCGCCGTACCCGCCGGGGTGCTGGCCGGTGCCCTCGGTTTCGTCGTGTTCCTGCCGCTGGGCCGGGTCGGCATCGGCTGGTTCCTGGCCGCGCTGGCGCTGACCGCCGGTGTGGTCGCCGCGGTCCGCAAGGCCGGCGAGATGTCCCGCACCGACCGGTGGACCCGGATCGGCTGGACCGTGTCGGCGCTGGCCCTGCTCCTGGTTCCGGCGTTCCGGAACGCCTGGTGGCTGGTGACGTTCAGCGTGCTCGGCGCGCTGGGCTGCGCGACCCTGGCGATCGTCGGCGGCAAGCAGATCAGGTCGATCCTGTTCAGCCTGTTCGCCGCACCCTACGCGGCGTTCCGCGGCCTCCCGTGGGTTCGCGACCACCTGCAGTCCTCCGGCCGTAACCCGGGGATGGCCGGCCGGGTGGTGTTCTCCGCGGTCCTGACGATCGTGATCCTGCTCGTCTTCGGCGGCCTGCTGTCCTCGGCCGACGTCGCGTTCTCGGCGCTGCTCGACGACGTGGTGCCGGACTTCGAGATGGGCCATGTCTTCGAGTGGCTCTTCCTGGCCGCCGTCGGTGGCCTGCTCGCCGTCTCCGGTGTCTACACGCTGTCGGCACCGCCCGTCACGTCCGGTCTGGACACCCCGGGCCGCGGCCGGTTCGGCCTGGTCGAGTGGGCGCCCGCCTCGTCCGCGCTGGTGCTGTTGTTCGCCGGTTTCGTCGGGGTCCAGTTCACCGTCCTGTTCGGCGGATCCCGGCACGTGCTGGAGACCTCGGGCCTGAGCTACGCCGAGTACGCCCGCAGTGGTTTCTGGCAACTCGCGGCGGTCACGCTGCTGTCATTGGGGGTGCTCGCGGCGCTGGCCCGGTGGGCGAAACGGGACCAGCGGATCGAGCGGGTCCTGCTGCGGGTGCTGCTCGGTCTGCTGTGCGCGCTGAGTGTCGTGATCGTCGCGTCCGCGCTGTCGCGCATGTGGGCGTACCAGCGGGTCTACAGCTTCACCGGCGAGCGGATCTTCGTGATGTCGCTGGAGTTGCTGCTCGGTACGGTGTTCGTGCTGATCGCGGTGGCCGGAATCAGCTGGCGGGGCCGGTGGATCCCGCAGGCCACCGTGGGCCTGGCCGTGGTGATGCTGCTGGGTCTGGCGGTCCTCGACCCGGAGGGTTACGTGGCCAGCCGTAACGCGGTCCGCTACGAGGCGACCGGCAAGATCGACGCCTGGTACCTGCGGGCGCTCTCGGCCGACGCGACCCCGGCGCTGACCAGGCTGCCCGATCCGGTCCGGCGGTGCACGCTGAGCTGGATCGCCGACGACCTGAAGGAGCCCGACCCCTGGTACGCGTGGAACCTGGGCCGGGCCCGGGCCCGGGAGGCGCTGAAGAGCCTGGGTGCGGACGCGGTCGGCAATCAGAAGGACTGCCGCCGCGCCGACCAGTTCGACCTACCCAAGACCC
Organism: Actinoplanes sichuanensis; assembly: GCF_033097365.1. Lineage (NCBI taxonomy): Bacteria > Bacillati > Actinomycetota > Actinomycetes > Micromonosporales > Micromonosporaceae > Actinoplanes > Actinoplanes sichuanensis. The sequence goes on along the minus strand of NZ_AP028461.1, from coordinate 6,498,746 downwards.
GCCGGTGAGATGGGCCCGGCTCCGTCACACCGACGGGGCCGGGTCCCGCCGCAACAACCGCCGGCCGGTGCGGAGGGCCCATCGGTAGAAGCGGTCCGGCAGGAAGACCAGATCCGACAGGACCATCACCGCGGAGAACATCGGCAGCGCCATCAGGAAGGCGATGCCCAGGTGCATGCCGATCAGGATCGGCAGCACGACGTACTTCAGCTTGCTGAACAGGCTGAACGGGAAGGCCACCTGCACCAGTACGGTCATGTAGCAGGCGAGCGCGATCATGATGTGGTGGCTGTCGAGGAAGTCGGACAGCGCCGGCCACGGCCGGAACAGGTCCTGTTTGAAGACGTAGTGCAGGGCCGTTCCGTCGCCCCATGTCTCGCCCTGCACCTTGTAGAGACCGGCGGCCCCGTACAGGACGCACATCTGGGCCATCATCACGAAGAGCCCGCAGTTGTGCACGACGGTCACCACGAATTCGCGGAAGCCCGGCCGTGGCTCGGCCGTCCCGGTCCGCCGCGCGTCGAGGGACCATCGTCGCCCGCACGCCGTGAACATGATGTACATGGCCATCAGGACCATCAGGTTGTCGCCGCCGTCGCTCATCAGCACGGCGCGTGAGTAGAACGAGACCACCGCGACGGCGAACAGCACCGACATGATCCGGGTGTGCCAGCCGAGCAGGAACAGCACGCTGATCAGGATCGCCCCGACGTAGCACATCTCGAAGTACCACGGGTCGTCGGAGAGCGTGAGGAGACTGAACCCGCCGTTCTCGGCGAACATGCGACGGGCCAGGTCGGGACTCCAGGCCGCGTCGGGTCCCCAGATCATGTGCCGGTTCGGGAACTCCCGTAACAGGATGATCGGGAACAGCAGGCCGTACCCGATGCGGAGGAACGCGGTGGCGTACAGCGACAGCGGTCGTTCGGTGAGGAGGCCGTAGAACCTGTCGAAACGACTGGGTGTCTTGCCCTTCTCGTCCGGCGTCGGTGCCGGTGCGACGAGGGGCGTCTGGTCAACTGCCATCGGACGTCACATTCCACCAGGGCAGGATCCTGGTAACGGGTTCGGCCGAGCCGGTCTCCGAGGTGTCGCCGGGCACCGTGATCGGTTCCGTCACGACCTTCAGGCGGATCACCTGGAACGGCTGCGGGCTGAGCGGGGTGGCCCGCTGCACGGCGATGTTGCGCAGGTACTCGGCCCGGATCTGCGCCCATTCGTTCTCGGACACGTCACTGTCGCCGTGCGCCCACTGGTAGGCGCTCCACGCGCGGCGGAGCATGCTCTGGTTCGTACGACTCGGGTAAGGGTTGTGGGTGATCGCGGCGTCGTCGGCGGCGGTGATGTCCAGCCAGTCGCTGGTGCCGTGGCCGCCCTCCGGTGTGTCCCAGCCGGTGCGCGCGTAGATGTACGTCCGGGTGGGTTCCGGATTGGGCGCGAAGAGCAGCCAGTTCTGCTCGAAGTACGGGTTGATCCAGGCGTCGATCTGCTCCTGGTAGCGCTGGGAGACCGGGTTCGACGGCGCCACGTGCAGGAACACCAGCAGCACGTGGGCCAGGGCGGCGGTCGCGCACAGACCGGCGACGGCCCCCTTGGCCAGGCGTAGCCGCTTGTCGTCGAGTTCTCCGTACCGTTGCCGCACTTGGGTTTTCCGCCTTCCATCGGGTTTACCGCCCGATGGTCAGCCCAAATCAGTGATAAACGGCGTAATACGTTCTTTCGGCGGCGTGTCGATCATCCGGTTCCGCTCCGCCTGTGGCAGGGAGCAGGCGGCGGTGCCGCCGGGCAGCATGTGCCGGTGCCGGGAGATCCAGCGGTACGCCGGCCAGGCCAGCAGACGCACCGGCGTCCACTGCAGCGCCGCCCCCGGCACCTGCCACATCCGACCGGCGTCCCGCAGCAGCAGCGCGAACGCATCCGGCCCGGCCGCCCGGGTGTCGCCCACCCACTGCACCGCCTGCTCACACTCGTCGCTGGTGAGACCGAGCGCCCCCAGGTCGGTGAACTGCCACGGGACCAGGCGGGCGCGGGTCGGGATCCGGCGCTCGATGAACCGGGCGCAACTGCTGCAGAACGCGCAGTCACCGTCGTAGACGAAGGTAGGCGTGGCCATGCCGGGGACTTTATCCCTTTTGCGGTACGGATACCCGCAGCCGGAAGCGTGAAATCGGTCGGATGGCTCTGGTGGATTTCCGACACACCGTCGTCGCCGACCTCCACCGGATCGGTGCCGGCCGGGACAGCTCGCCAGCGGACCGGATGATCAACACGCCTACAGTCGCGGTATGACGGAGAGAGTCGCGGCGATCATCGGGGGCGGCATCGGCGGGCTGGCGACCGCGGTCGCGTTGCGGCGGGTCGGCTGGCGGGTCACCGTGCATGAACGGGCGCCCGCGTTCACCGAGGTCGGCGCCGGCATCTCGCTGTGGCCCAACGCGCTGCACGCCCTGGACCGGCTCGGCCTGCTCGACGAGGTGCGGAAACGGTCCGAGAGGGAGGTCGCCGGCGGTGCGAAGGACCTCCGCGGCCGCTGGCTGACCCGGGTCACCTCGGCCGAGCTGGAACGCCGATTCGGTCACCCGGTAGTCGTGCTGCACCGGGGCCGGCTGCTGGAGGCGCTGCTCACCGCACTGCCGGACGAGGTCCTCCGTCCCGGCGAAACCGTGACCGACCCACCGGACGCCGATCTCGTGGTCGCCGCCGACGGCCTGCGCAGCACGATCCGGTCCCGGTTGTGGCCGAACGTCCGGCCTCGATACGCGGGACACACCGCCTGGCGCATGGTCACCCGCCCGCTGCCACCCCTGGGCGAGGGCGCGGTGCTGTGGGGTCGCGGCGAGCGATTCGGTTACGCCCCGCTTCCGGGCGGCGCCGTCTACTGCTTCGGAACGGCAACGGTCCCGGAAGGCAGCTCAGCCGCCCCCAAAGGCGGCGCTGCCATCCCGGAAGGCAATGCGGTCGTTTCGGACGGCGGCGCGGCGGGTCCTGGTGGCCCGGTCCCCGTTTCGCTGGCCGCCTCCGAGTTCGCCGAGGTGGTGCGCCGATTCGGTGGCTGGCCGGACCCGATTCCGACATTGCTGGACGGCGTCGATCCCGAGGCGGTGCTCCGGCACGATCTCTACGACCTGCCGCCGCTGCCGTCGTTCGTGCACGGGACGACGGTGCTGGTCGGCGACGCCGCGCACGCCATGACCCCCAGCCTCGGCCAGGGCGGCTGCCAGGCGCTGGAGGACGCGGTGGTGCTGGCCGACTGCCTGGCCGGGGACGTCGACACGGCCACCGGCCTGGCCCGTTACGACGCGCTGCGCCGCCCTCGCACGCAGGCGGTCGTGACCCGTTCGGCCCGGCTCAACACGATCGGCCAGATCGCCTGGCCCCCCGCGGCCGCGGCCCGGGACCTGCTGGCTCGCCTCGTGCCGGCCGAGGCGGTGCTCCGGGGCATGACACCGGTGATCGGCTTCCGCGTGTGATCATGTCCGCGTGCCGGACTGGACCTATCACCCGCTCCGCCCGATCACCGCACGCGTCCTCGGTCGGCAGCGGTCCCAGCGTGCCGCGTTGCACCTGCTGGCGACGCTGACCGCCCGGCCCTTCGGGGCACGGGCGGTGGCGGCGGTCTTCGCCCACCCATCGGCACCACCCGGCCTGGCCGCCCGGCTGGGCGCCACGGTGCCGGTCCGGCACGCGCGAGACGCGATCCGCGCCCTTCCCGTACAGGGCGCTGGTCTGATCGAAATCGGTCCGGTGACGATGGCCGACGTCCCGGCCGTGCGCGCGGCCACCACCGGGCGCCGCTGCCCGGTCTGGGCCCGGACCGCCGATCCGGCGGTCGCCGCTGCCCTCGAACCATACGTCGACCACGTCCTCACCGAACAGGCCGCCGAGGACGCGGCGGAGACCGCCGCGGGTGGGGTGAAGGCTGATGGGGGTGCGGCGGCGGCCGGTATGGGTGCGGCGGAGGGCGGTAGGGGGACGGCGGGTACCGGTATCGGGACGGCGGGTACCGGTATGGGCGCTGGGCAGCCCGGTATGGGCGTCGTCGGTCCCGGCATCGTCCGTCTCACCGATCCGGCCGTGGCGGGGGCGCGGCGGGCACTGGCCGACCCGGACGCGATCGTGCTGGCCACCACGGAGGTGCTGGTCGCCGCCGGACCGGGCTGGTTCCAGCGGGTCATCGAAGCCGAGACGCCGACCGAGTCCGCCCCCGGCCCGCGCGACGCCGGGACGGATCCGCGCCGCTGGCCGGCCTGGATCTGGGGCCTGCTGGTCGGCCTGGGGATGATCGGTGCCGGGATCGGCGCCGCGCTGATCACCCTGGGCCCGGTGCTGCTCTGGTACGACAACGACTACCTGGGCATGCGCCGCGAACAGCTCGCGGCTCTGAACGAGCGTCTGGTCCCGTTCCTGCAGCACGACCGGATCACCATGTCCGGCACGATGATCGCCATCGGAGTCCTGTACGCCGGTCTGGCCTGGGGTGGCCTACGGCGGGGCTGGCCGTGGGCCCGGACGGCCTACCTGCTGTCCGGCGCGGTCGGGTTCCCCAGCATCCTGTACTTCCTGGGGTCTGGCGGTTTCGTCGAGCCGTTGCACGCCGCGGTGACGATCGTGCTGGCCCCGATGTTCGTGCTGGCGGTGGCGCGCCGCCCGGACACCCCACGATGGACGCTGCTCCCGGACGGCCCGGAGCCGGACCGCCGCCGCGCCCTGACCGGTCAGCTCCTCATGATCGTCACCGGGGTGGGCCTGCTGATCGGCGGTGTGGTGGTGTCGGTGGTCGGCCTGACCGACGTGTTCGTCACCACCGACCTCGGTTTCCTGCGCACCCACGCCGATCCGCTGCGGCACGCGAACCCCCGCCTGCTGCCGTTCGTGGCCCACGACCGAGCCGGTTTCGGCGGCGCCCTGATCGCCGCCGCGCTGGCGGTGATCACCCTGAGCATGTGGGGCTGGCGGCGAGGCGATACCTGGGTGTGGTGGACACTGGCCGGTTCGGCGGCGGCCGGTTTTCTGCCGGCCGTGGCGGTGCACATGGTGATCGGCTACACCGACCTCGTACACCTGGCGCCGGTCTACATCGGCATCGCGCTGAGCCTCACGGCGCTGACGCTGTCCCGCCGTCACCTGTGCGGGAGGCGACCGGCGGAAGCCGCACTGTAACCGCCGACCGTCCGAAAACGCCGGCGGAGCGCCCTGCGGAAGCCCCCCGAAAACGCCCGGCAGACTGACGGTGGGCAGGCCGCCGTGAAAAGACGCCGACGGCGGCCGCCGCTAAAGGGCGGGCGGTGTGACGGCGGCCGGGGCGGATGCCCCGAGGGCGGCCGACACCTGACGGGCCGCCGCGATCACCTCGGCCGCTCGTGCCTCCACCCCCGCCATGTCCATGTCGAGCGCGAGAGTGGAGATGGAGATCCCGCCGAGCACCTGCCCGGTGTGGTCGAAGACGGCCGCCCCGACGCAGCGGATCCCCGGCTCGTTCTCCTCGTCGTCGATCGCGTAGCCCACCGCCCGGACCCGGGCCAGATGCGTGAGCAGGTCCTCTTCGCTGGTGAGCGTGTTGGGTGTACGCCGCGGCAGCCCGGTGCGCCGGCTGATCGCCTGCACCTCGGAGTCGCTGAGCTCGGCCAGGATCGCCTTACCGATGGCCGTGGTGTGCAGGGCGAGGCTCATCCCGACCCGGGACGGCATCTGATAGGGCCGCCGCCCCTCCTGCTTGTCGACGTAGACCGCCTCGTCGACGCTGCGGATCGCGAAGTGTGTGGTGAACCCGGTGGCCTCGCAGAGCGCGTGCAGTGCGCCGGACGCCTGCCGGGCCGGGTCGAACCGGTGCATGACCCGCCCGGCCAGGGTGAGGATCCGCGGCCCGGGCTCGTAGCTGCCGAGCCCGTCGGGACGGGCGAATCCCCAGGTGACCAGTGCTTGGAGGATGCGGTGCACGGTCGACTTGGAGACGCCCGTCGCGACGGCGATGTCGGTGACGCGGTGGTGCTCGGCCAGCGCTTCGAGCACCGCCAGCGTCTTGTCGATGGAACTGCCTTCCCTCACCACGAGGTCAGCCTACTGGTCGTTATCGGGCCGGCCGGCCTTCCTCGACGGCCACCGCATCGACGGCCGGATCGGTCTCCAGCGAATCGATCAGGGTGTCACGTTCGGCGGTGCGCTCCGGCCGGAGCAGGCCGATCGCGACGTACAGCACCAGGGACGTGACCAGCGGGACGCCGACCACCATGGTCTGACTGGTCTCCTCCATGATCCATTTGACGACGACCCAGACGCCGAGGCCGGCCGCCCACGAGACCAGGGCGGCGGTCGGGCCACTGCGCCGGAACCAGGGGAGCAGTCCGAGCATCAGCGGGATCGAGATCGGTCCCATCGTGGCGGCGACCAGGTCGACCACGATCTTCAGGACCACGCCCTGGCCCTCGGTGCTGATCGCGATGACCATGCTGATCACCACGAAGGTGAACGTGGTGACCCGGGCGAAGGTCAGCTCGGCCCGTTCGCTGAGGTTGCGCACCGCCCGGACCAGCACCGGCGCGATGTCCCGGGTGACCACCGACGAGATCACGTTGGCGTCCGAGGAGACCATCGCCATGGTGTGCGAGAAGAAGCCGGCCAGTACCAGGCCGATCACACCGGGCGGCAGCAGGGTCTTGGCCAGTTCGACGTACGCCTGCTCGGCGTTGGCCAGACCGGGCACGATCAGCGGCGCCGCGAACATCGGTAGGAACAGGATCAGCGGCCAGACCAGCCACAGCCCGCTGGACAGCAGCGCGGACCGTTTCGCGGCCGAGCCGGACGGCGCGGCCATGTAGCGCTGCGCCAGGTTCCACATGCCGCCGTTGTACTCGAACGTCTTGATGAAGAGCAGGGCCAGGAAGAACGTCATGGTGTACGGCCCACTGAACGGATCGCCGTGCCCGTCCGGCAGGTCGCCCCACATCGTCCACAGTGCCGACACGCCGCCGAGGTGGGCCAGGAACGCGAAGAACATCGCGATGCCGGCCACGGCCTGGATGACGAACTGCCCGAAGTCGGTGAGCACGTCGGCCCAGAGCCCGCCGAGGGTGATGTAGACGAGCGTGACGACGCCGGTGATCAGGATGCCCCAGATGATCGGCACGCCGGCGAACCCGCGCAGCAGGATCGAGATGGCCACCCACTTGGCCGCGATGTCGACCACCTTGAGCAGCGCCCCGCTGTAGGCGAGGGCCTGCTGGGTGGGCAGGTTGTAGCGGCGGGCCAGGTACTCCAGCGGGGACGCCACCCCGTGCTTGGAACGCAGCCGGTTCCAGCGGGCGGCGAAGACGAACGCGCCGATGCCCACGCCGAGACCGATGGTGAGGGCCCACCACACGTACATGGCGAGGCCGTAGTTGTAGGCGACGGCGGCGAAGGCCACGAACATGACCGCGCTGTAGCCGGACATGTGATGCGAGATGCCGGCCAGCCACCAGGGGATCCGGCCTCGTGCGGTGAAGAAGTCGGCGACGTTGTGCACGCGGCTCTTGGCCCACAGGCCGATGCCGACCATCACCAGGAAGTATCCGCTGAGTATTGCCCAGTCGAGCGCGGTCACGTGAGCTCCCCTCCGGTGCATGACACGCGTTACAGGGACGTTTCGTGCACCGGATGTTCTGCTACATGGAACACCTTGTCAATACATGGAACACAGTGATCGCAGTCTATGAAAGAAGGGTCGGGGTCTTGTGTGTCAATCGTAAGGATGGTTATCTGTTAACCGTCTTGCCGATTCCCCCGACGGTAGCGAGGTCATCCCCCATGCAGCGACGCACCGTGCTCGCCCTCTCCCTGTCCACCGCCGCGGCCGGCGCTCTCGGTGCCCTCGGCATCGGCAGTGCCTCGGCCGCGACGCTCGACCCGAGCCTGCCGCCCGGCGGCAACTTCGACCTCTCGGTCTGGTCGCTCCAGCTGCCCACCGGTTCGCCCGGCAGCCCCGACACCATCTCTCCGGGGCAGCTCAAGGGCGCGAACGGCTACTCGAACCCGTCCTTCTTCTGGACCGACAAGAACGACGGTTCGATGACGTTCTGGGCGCCGGAGAAGGGCGTCACCACGCCGAACTCGAAGTACGCCCGGTCCGAGCTGCGCGAGATGAACGCCAACGGCAGTGCCGCGAACTGGACGCTGGCCGGAAACCACACACTCAGCGCCCAGCTGCGGATCGTTTCGGTGACGAAGAACGTCGCCGTCGGGCAGGTCAAGCTCGGCACCGGCGGCACGTCCACCAAGCCCCTGGCCGAGCTCTACTACCGCCCGAACGGCGACATCTACTTCGGCACCCAGAACTCACCGGACGCCAGCGGCCAGACCCTGCACAAGGTCGGCACCGTGGCGCTCGGCACGAAGTGGACCTACGTCATCAACGTCAACGGCAACAACCTCAGGCTCACCATCAACGGTACGACCACCGCGTACACGATCCCGTCGGCCTTCAATCCGTACCGCCAGTACTTCAAGGCGGGTTCCTACAACCAGTCGTCGTCGGAGAGCACCACCAACGGCGCGAAGGTGAAGTTCTACAGCCTGACCGTCAAGCACGGCTAGGCCGCGTTTCGTAAAAGCCATCAAAGCCACTGGTTGATGACGGCGATGGTGACGGTGGCTTCGAAACGGACGGCGAGTTTGTCGTACCGGGTGGCCATCGCCCTGTTCTGTTTGAGCTGGTTGATGCCGCACTCCACGGCGTGACGCTGCCGGTAGACGACCGGGTCGAACGCTGGAGGACGCCCGCCCTTGGAGCCTTTGGCTTTGCGGTGGGCGTCCTGGTCGGCCTTGCTCGGGATGCACACCCTGATCTTGCGGCGGCGGGCATAGCCGCGATTGCCTTTGCTGGTGTACGCCTTGTCTGCCAGGACCAGATCCGGCCGGGTCCGGGGCCGGCCACCATCGACCCGATAGACCTTGATGCGTTCGAGGACCGTGATGAATTGCGGGCTGTCACCCCGCTGACCAGCGGTGATCACCGTCGACAGCGTCTTACGGCCCTGTTCGCAGGCCAGGTGGGTCTTGGTGGTGAACCCGCCCCGGGACCTGCCCAGAGCATGATCGGCGGGTTCGGTGAACACCCCACCCGGCGGTTCCTTCTGCAGGTCACCGTCGTGACGGGCGCCGGCGGCATGCTGATGGGCACGGCTGATCGTGGAGTCGACGCTCACCGCCCATTCGATGTCGCCGGCGGCGTCGGCCCGGGTCTGGAGCCGGGCCAGGATCCTCGCCCAGGTCCCGTCGCGCTGCCAGCGCCGGAACCAGCGATACAGCGTCTGCCAGGGCGCGTACACCTCGGGCACGTCCCGCCACGGGGTTCCCGCCCGGACCCGCCACCGAATCCCATCGATGATCTGCCGTTTCGTCCATCGTGGCGGACGACCCCTTGCCGGCTCCGCAGGCAGTGCCGGTTCCAGCACCGCCCACTGAGCGTCGGTGAGATCGTGTCGCCTCGCTGCCGCTACGCTGGGCACGAGGTCTCCGGTGGTTCAGGTTTGCTTGGTCGCTAACCCGTTTACCGGAGACCTCACTTCGTATCGACAACCGCCACGCCGAGACCCGTCACACTTCGACCGCACTTACGAAACGCGGCCTAGGCGGACGCCGACGGGGACGGTGACGTGGACGGCGGCGGTCCGGGCGGAGGGCCACCCGGGCCGCCGGGGCCGCCGCCGCTGTCGTCGTCGCCGACCTCGGTGTCCGACAGGTCCAGGCCGATCGCGAACCGGGCCGTCCAGCCGCCGCGTACCCGGCGCGGCGACAGCAGCATCTGCTCTCCGGCCGCCAGGTAGATGAAGTCGGTGGCGTTCGTGGTGTCCGGGGTGCCCTTGGCCGCATACGGTTCGGTGGCCAGGAACGCGCTGTTGAAGGTGTCGGTGAAGAACAGCTGGGACGTGAACTCGTACGGATTGCCGTCCGTCCCGATGGTTCTGATCTTGAGGTGGAAGTGCACGGTCCGGCCCTGGTACCAGCCGGGCAGTACGGTGACGAACCGGACCCGCCCGCACTCGTCGCTGACCTGGTATCCGCGCAGGAACGTGTGACCGACCGAGTCGTTCGCCGCCTGGTCCGAGTAGACCCCGTAGGCGTCGCAGTGCCAGAGGTCGACGATCGCGCCGGGCAGTGCGCTGCACGCGCCCGCGGCGATCTGGAGCACGTCGAGGTCGAGGGTGAACCGGGTGCCGTCGGAGATCGTGCCGTCCAGGGTGTCGACGCGGATGTCCGAGCGCTCCAGCCCCTCGTCGACGTAGTACGGCCCCTCGGTCATCTCCGGTTTCGCCACGCAGTCGACACTCGTCGCCACCGGGGCGGCGGTCGTCCTCGTGGCGGCCTGCGCGGCCGTCCCGGCCACCGCCAGGCCGGTGCCGGTCAGCGCGAGTAGGGCGAGCGCGTGCCTGCGGCTGAGCACGCGGCCGACGGGTTCGTCGTCGTTGTCCATGGATCCTCCTTGTGGGATGGGACCCGGCAGACGCTAGAAATCGATGCTCATAAATGACTCAAGGATGCCTGTGTCTGAGCTGTGCAAGCCCTGATCAAGGCGCGACCTCGGTGCCGGCCATCAGATCGGCGAACGCGGCGGCGGCCGGTGGTGACCGGAACAGCCGGTCCAGGCGGGCCAGGGCCAGTTTGCGGCGGAACGCGCCGGACGGCGAGTCGTCGCCCGCGTCGTGCACCATCTCCGCGTACCACCGGGAGAACTCCTGGTAGTCCCAGGTCCGGCGCAGGCAGGTGGCCGAGTAGCCGGTGAGGCCCTCGCCGTCGATGATCGCCCGGGCCAGCACGTACGCGTCGGCGATCGCCAGGTTCATGCCCTTCGCGCCCATCGGCGTGATGATGTGCGCCGCGTCGCCGACCAGGAACATCCGCCCCCACGACATCGGCTCGGCCACGAAGCTGCGCATCTCCACCACTTCGCGGCCGGTGATCGTGCCGGCCGGCAGGCTCTCGTCGCCGAGCCGCAACCGCAACTGCTCCCAGGTGTGCTCGTCCGGCCACTGCCGCGGGTCGTCGCCGGGCTGATACTGCAGATAGAACCGGCTGGCGTACGGGCCACGGGCGAACTGGGCGGCGAACCCGTACCGGCTGACCGCCATCAACGGGTAACGCGGGGCGGGGGAGTCGGCGAGCACCGTGTACCACCCGATTCCGTGGTCGAAGGAGTAGGTGGACAGCTCGCCCTCCGGGATGCTGCGCCGGCTCACCCCGTGGAAACCGTCGCAGCCGGCCACGTACTCGCAGGTCAGCTCGTGCTCGGTGCCGTCCGTATCGCGGTAGGTGACGCGGGCCCGGTCGCCGTCGAGGTCGTGCGGGGTCACGTCGGCCGCCGCGAACCGCAGGTCGCCGCCGCCGTCCAGGAAGGCGCCGATCAGCCGCTGGACCAGCATCTGCTGCGGTACCAGCCGGCTCGGCCGGCCACCGGCGAGCGCCGGGACGTCGAGCAGGCGGGGCACCCCGTCGGTGCGGATCTCCAGCAGCGTCTCGACCGGCCCGCCCGCGGCGACCGGTCCGTCCAGGCCGAACTCGGCGAAGATCTCCCCGGCGCGGTGGTCGATGACGCCGGCCCGTTGGCGCCCTTCGACGTACTCCCGATCGCGCATCTCCAGCACCACACAGCTCACGCCGCGCCGCTGCAGGAAGTTGGCCAGCGACATCCCGGCGGGCCCCGCCCCGATGATCACGACCGTGGTGTCCGCCGGCATCGCGCCTCCCTGTGACGTCAGTCCACAGAGGATCCTAAGGGCGGATGCCGGCGGATCGATCGTCCTACTGGACGGGGTTCCAGCCGTCCGAGCCGGCCAGGTACTTCTGCGCGGTGTAGTTCGCCGCTGTCGACGCGCTCATCTGCGGCCGGTCCGAGGTGCCGTTGGTCGCACCCGCGCCGGTGTTGCCGTACTCGTTGAACCGGCACGTCTTCCAGGACCAGCCGCTCATGTCCTGCCAGGCGCCCGCCTGCCGGACGTGGCTGCCGATCGTCGACTCCCGGACCAGCACCTGGCCGATCGCGTCCGAGGCGTTCCCGGCGTGCCAGCAGCGGCCCAGCGCGACCGTCTGCGCGGCGGCCGAGCTCTTCAGCGTGGAGCGGGTGATCAGGAAGCCGTACGGATTGCCGTCGTCGGTCGCGGCGGCCGTGATGTAGCCGTTGTTCGAGCTGCTGCCGATGTTCAGCGACTCGATGGTGGTGCTGTCGATGACCACCGCGCCGTTGCCGTAGATGAAGTCGACCGCACCGGAGATGTAGGACTTGTAGACGTACTGCCGGATCTGCGACGACCCGGTGCCGCCCCACGACAGGAACGTGTCCTGATAGCCCTTCATCTGCACGTTGCGGTAGACCTGCCGATCCCCGGCGGCGTACAGGGCCAGTGCCTGACTGCCCGCGCCGTACGTGTTCTGCATGGTCAGGCCCTTGATCGTGCTGTTCGGAGCCAGGTTGTAGACGGTCGCGCTGCCCGCGGTGCCGGCGGTCGACTGCGGCTTGTTCCCGGTGATGATCACATCCCCGGAGTTGCCGGTGGCCCCCTGGATGGTGAGCCCCGACTTGCTCGCCGGGATCTGCACCTGCCCCTGGTAGGTGCCGGCCTTGACGGTGATCACCCCGCCGGTGGACGAGGCGGCGATCGCGGCCTGGATCGTGGTGTAGTTCCCGGACCCGTCGGCGGCGACGGTGAACGAGGTGGCGGCGATCGCCGGTGCGGGGGCGGCGATCAGCCCGACCGCGAGGACCACGGCCGCGGGGACGGAGCGTTGCATGGGGGACGTCCTTTCCTCAGCAGGTCGCGGCGATGGGGGATGCGACCTGTAGGTAAGCGCTTTCCTGAACGGTGCGTCCGACGGTAGGCCCGACATAGTCGAGTGTCAATGAGCCGGGTGGGGTCAGGAGAGCGCGCGGAGTCCCTGCATCACACGCAGGATGGTGTCGGCGGACATCGGGGTCAGGGTGTCGATGACGTGCACGTCCAGGTATCCGGCCGCACGCAGGTCGGCGACCAGGATCTTCGTGACCCCGAGGTGCAGGCGCAGCCGGGCCGAGATCTCCGCGACCGACACCGGCTCGACGCACAGTTCGACGATCGCCTGCATCTCCGGCCCGAGCGAGGTCAACGGCAGCCGACCGGTCCGTGGATCGTACGGCCGGAGAGTGACCTGGGTTTCCAGATCGATCTCCGGGTCCACCGCGCTGACCCGGCCCGCGGTCAGGATGAACGGGCGCAGCGACGCCTGGCCGGCCGGCGGCCGGTTCGGGGACCCGGCCGGGGCGGCGCCGGCCGGGTTGGCCCGAAGATACGGTGGGATCCTTCCGATCGACTCGGGGTCCGGCGCGCCGCTCAACTCTGCACTGCGCTTTTCAGTTCGGCGATCAACCCGGGCGTCAGCGTCGCCCCGGCCCGGGTCCCGAAGAGCGTCATCTCGTACGCCACGGTGACCAGATTGGCCGACCGGCTCGCGACGACGCCCAGCGCCGAGCCCCGGCTGATCGTGGTGATCACCAGATAGCCCTCGGCGATGTCGACCACGACCCGGTTCAGCGCGCCCAGCCGGTACCACTCGGAGGCGCCCGCGGCGAGACTCGCCATCCCGGACACCACGGCGGCCAGGCGATCCGAGTCGGCCCGCTCCCGCTTCGAGGACCGGGCCATCAGCAGGCCGTCCGAGGAGACCACGACCGCCTCCTGCACCCCGGCGGTCCGGCTGGCGAACGAGCCGAGCAGCCAGTTGAAGGTCTTCACCTCGGCACTGAGCTGAGTACTGTCCATGGTGGAGCCTTCTTCACTGTCGGGGGTGTGTTGAGGTTTCGTGCAGCGCTTGCGCCACGCCCAGCTCCAGCTGCTCGACGAGCAGGCGGGCCGCGTCCGGGTCCGGCCCGGTCGCCGGGTGCGCGACCAGTGGCGCGGCCTCGGCCGGCGCCAGCTGGGCGCCCGGGATCCGCCGCCGCAGGCCACCCACCGAGGTGGGGGCGGACGCCGGTGGGGGTGCGGGCGCCGGTGGCGCGGGTGGTGGCGGAATCGCGGCCGGCGGCGGGGCGGACGGCAGCTGCCGGGCCACGTCGAAGCCGTTCCAGGTGATCGGGTCGCTCATCACGTCGCTGACCCGGGAGATCGCCTCCCGTACGGTGGACCGTTCCGGACCGCCCCCGTGCGCCCCGTGCGGCACCGGCATCGGCATCGGCATCGGGACCTCGACCGGCCTCGGCCGTTCCAGGCCCGGCGGCCGGCCCGCGACCGGCTCGCCGACGAGCATGTCCCCGGCCAGCAGGACGCTGCCGATGGACACCTGGACGGTGACCCCGCCGCCGGGGGTGTGCGACAGGGCGACGTTCATGCCGTGCCGTCGCGCCAGCCGGCCGACCACGAACAACCCGAGCACCTGGGTCGGCACGAGGTCGAGCCGCTCGCGGCGGGCGATCCGGGAGTTCTCCTCGGCGAGTCGGTCGTCCAGCATGCCGATGCCGTGGTCGGCGATGGTCAGCCGGGCACCACCGGGCACCGCCCGGGCGGCGACCGTCACCCGGGTGTGCGGCGGGGAGAAGACCGTCGCGTTCTCCAGCAGTTCGCCGCAGATCAGCACCAGGTCGCTGACCAGCGACGGCGCCACCAGCAGTTCGAGGGGGACGTCCACGTCGACGCGGGTGTAGTCCTCGATCTCGGCCAGCGCCAGCCGGGCCACGTCGATCAGCCGGACCGGCGAGGAGTGGCTCTCCTCCCGGTCCGCCCCGGAGATCACCACGAGACTGTCGGCACTACGGCGCAACCGGTTGGCGATGTGGTCGAGCCGGTACAGCTTCGCCAGCCGGTCCGGGTCGGTCTCCTCGTTCTCCAACTCGTCGATCAGGTCCACCTGACCGCCGACCAGGTTCTGGGTACGCCGGCCGATGTGCCCGAACATCTCGGCCACGTTGCGCCGGCTGAGGACCTGACGTTCGACCAGCTGCGAGGCGGTCCGCTGGACTCGGGCGAAGACCCGGGCCAGGTCACCGATCTCGTCCTGGGCGTCCAGGTCGAGGACCTCCATGCGGACCGGCTCGATGGTCTCGGCCTCGTCGTCGGCGATCCGCCGCAGCTCCGTCTCGCCCGCCTCGGCCACCCGTTCGGCGGCGCGGCCGAGCCTGGTCAGCGGCACGGCCACGGCCCGGGCCACGGTGGCCACCAGGACCAGGACCACGAGAAGAACAAGGACCACGAGCAGACCGGTGCCGTACGCGATGGTGAGCTGTTCCCGGCGCTGCTCGGCGACGGCCGCCGTGACGTCGTCGACCACCCGTTTCTTGGCGAAACCACCGAGGATGCTGAACGAACGCAGTTGCGGGAAGAGCCGGTCCAGTGGCAGCGCCGTCATCGCGGCCGCCGGGTCGTCGGCGAACCGGGTTTCGAAGTCCTTGCCGACCCGCTCCTGGAACGCGGCCGTCACCAGCTCGTACAGCTCCTGCTGGCCCGGCGTGGCGTAGTCGGCGAACTGATCCAGGTAGGTCTGGAACCGTGCGCTCTCCTCGCGGTACTCGACCGAGTACCGGCCGATGCCGCCGGCCGCCATCATCGCCAGCAGCATGGTGCTGTCGTTGGTGGACTCGTCGATCCGGAACAGGGCGTCGAGCGCGATGAGCTGCCGTCCGGCGGCGGTGCCGGCGTCGGCCTCGTCGGCCAGCGCGAGCGAGTCGATGATGCTGTCCAGCACCAGGTCGAACTCGGCGATGACGATGTCCGGCTGGATCGACCGGTCGCGGACCCGTTGCCGGACGTCCTCCAGACCGTCCACCCGGCCGATCTCGCCCCGCAACCCGGACGTCAGCCGGTCGCCCAGGTCCCGTTGCACCTCGCGGACCCGGTCGGTCACCGCGGCGGTCTGCAGCGCCAGGTCGTCGGCGTCCACGACGTCGAGCAGGAAGCCGACCGAGAGCAGCCGCTCGCGCTGCACGTCCTCCACCAGCGGGCCGACCCGGCCGGCGATGGTCGCGACGGTGTCGATCTCGTTGGCCTTCGCGGCGTCGTTCACCAGGCTGCGGATCACCGGCACCACCAGCGCGACCATCGCCAGCAGCGGGATGATCACCAGCAGAATCAGTTTCCCGCGGATGCGGAGCCTACTGAGGAACACTGACCCGCCCCCACCGTTCGCGCTCCGACTCCAGCTCCGGCACGGCCACCGGTTCCGGTCGTGGTGGCCGGGTGCCGCGGGACCGGGTGGCCAGGGCCAGCCCGGCCGGCACCAGGGCCAGCAGCACCGAGACCACGAAGATGCCGGAGGCCAGCAGAAGGCGCTGGTCGAGCGCGGAGATCCGGTCCTGCAGTCCGATGTCGATCTGGCTGAGCAGCGCAGCCGACAGGTCTGCCGCGGCGGCCTGCATCTCGTCGCGCCGCTGGGTGACCTGCTCGGTGTCGGCCCCCTCGCGTCCGGACATCAGCGGCATCAGGTTGTCGACTGCCCGGTTGAACCGGTCGAGCCGACTCAGCAGCGCGCTGCCCAAGCTCTCACTGCCGGTGCCCTCGACGGCCAGCCGGACGTCGTCGGAGAGGTCCCGGGCGTTACCGGCCAGCGACGAGCCGGCCGTGCTGATGTCGATGAGCGTCGAGGCGCGGTCGGCCGCGGCCAGCCCGGGCAGGCTCACCAGCAGATTCGTGTACCTGGTGGCGGCCACGATGCTCTCCGGGAGTTCCTGGGCGGCGCCGTCACCGAGGTAGAAGAGGTCGGCGTCCGGGTCGCGGACCAGTTTGGAGCTGTTCCGGACCTTGTCCATCAGTGCCAGCAGCAGGTCGTTGACCGTGCCGTACGCCGCGATGGTCTCCGTCTTGTCCGCCTCGGCGGGCAGCGCCTCGATCTTGGCGCGCAGGCCCGCCCACCGGTCCTGGGTGCTCAGCCGTTCGCCGAGCTCCCGGTCGACGGCGGCGACCGCGTCGACGGCCCGGGTCAGGTCCTCCGGTTTGGCGGGGGTGCCGGTGACCGCGGCCGAACCGGCGTTGGTGAGGGCGATCTCCAGTGGCCCGAGAGCCTGGATGTACCGGACGCCGTCCCGTTCCAGCTCGGCGAAGTCGGACTGTTCACCGGTCGACTGCCACACCATGGCGAACAGCGCCGTCACCGACATGGCCAGAAGAATCGGGAGCAGCAGCCGCGTCACGGCGCCGATCGGCCGGCCACGTTGGTGCTGGCGTGTTCTGACGGTCATCTTTCGCTCGCTCTCCGGACAGCGTCGGAAGCGAGTGCCGCGCGTTGCCCTTGAACAGACCACAGGTTCGTCGGGTGAACGTACGACTACAGGACCGCGCGGAGTGACGGCGACTCGACCGAAAGTCACGCCGTATCGGCTGATAGATGAAAACGTTCGGGTGCCAGTGAGGTTTGTCACTTTCCAACGGATCATGACAGGCGTACGGTGGCGCACTCCAGCTATGAGCAGGGGAAACAGTGTTTCACCGACCCGGGGAGTCCTCCGCCGCGGCGAGTCCCGGATGCCACGCCTGCCATCCGCTGCCCCGTCGCTTCAGGTCGTACATGGCGATGTCCGCGCGATGCAGCAGAGCGTCCGAGGTGAACTCGCCGGGTTCGCTGACCGCCAGCCCGATGCTTGCCGACGCGCCCATCGGCCGGCCGGCCACCACGAACGGCCCGGCGACGGCCCGGCTCACCCGCTCCGCCACGGCGACCGCCTCGGCCTCGTCGGCGATCGGGCGTACCAGCACCGCGAACTCGTCACCGCCCAGCCGGCCCACGAGGTCGCTGTCGCGTACCGCATCCCGCATCGCGGCCCCCGCCGCGACCAGGAGCCCGTCGCCCACCTGATGCCCCAGCGTGTCGTTGATCTGTTTGAAGCCGTTGAGGTCGACGAGCAGCACCGCCACGCGTCGGCCGTGCCGGGTGGCCCGGCGCAGCGCGCGGGACAACTCCCGGTGCAGCCGGGCCCGGTTGGCCAGACCGGTGAGTGGATCCGTCTCGGCGGCCTCGGTGATCTCCTCCTGCACCACCAACTGCCGCAGGACGGCCAGGCCGGTGATGCCGGCACCGCCGAGCACCAGCCCGGCCCACGGGAACACCCGCTCCTCCTGGAGCGCGGCCGTCGTCAGGAGCCCGTAGCCGAGGCCGATACCGAGGAACGGCAGCTTGCCGCCGAGGCCCGGCCGGACACCGTCGGCCGTGGTCACCGGCCGGACCGCCTGCCGCCACAACTCGACCGCGGCACACGACAGCAGGAAGTGCGTGGTGAGCCAGACACCGAAGTCGAACGCGGTGCGGTCGAACACGGCGACGTGCGCCTGGACGTACCCGAGCCGCACGTCACCGGCCAGGATCGCCAGGCTCGCTCCACCGAGCATCGCGAGGGTGCGACGGGAGACCTGGCCGGCGCCCCGCAGCAGCACCCGGGCCAGGCCGAACAGCACGAGCAGATCGGCCACCGGATAACAGGCCGCCGCGAGGACCAGCCCGGCCGAGACCTGCTGCCGCTCGATCGACGGCCCGATGATCAGATACCAGAGCAGCATCGAGGCGCCGGCCGCCACGGTGCCGGCGTCGAGGAGGGTCTTCCACCGTTCGCGCCGGGCCGCAGCCCGCAGCGGGGCCAGCATCAGCGCCCCGAAGAGCACGAGCATGACGGCGATGTGGAGGACGTCGCCGAGCTGCGGGAACGCCTTCGTGCCGGTCGCCGTGAAGGTGAGCGAGACGGCGAGGGTCAGCCACATCCCGGCGGTGACCACCCGGGCGAAACGGCGGGTGGGCCGGTCGAGGCCCGGAGCACGCGACGCCCGTACGCCGAAGACCACCCCGGCCACATCGAGCAGGAGCATGGCCGGTCCGGCGATCCGTTCGACCGTGCCGACGCCGGTGGCCGCCGACGTGACGACCCCGATCATCGCCGCGGCGTAGACCGCGGTCAGGGCCGCCATCAGTCTCGTCCCGGTCAAGGACAGGCCTCTCGCCTCGACATTCCCGCCTGTCTGCCCATTCGGCGGGGTGTCACGACTTCTGAGCCGGGGCGGATTTGTCCGTCCCCTGAGTCCGACTTGAGGCTGTGCTGAGACTGCGATCGCAAGCTTTCGGCATGACTTCTTCGCAGCTCACCGCCACCGCCCGGACCGACGGAACCGCCGGTCGGCGCGCCGCAACCGAGACCGAGACGGGTATCAAGGCCCTGTGGGAGCCGTTGCTCGAACTGCTCAACGGCTCCCCGGTCGCTCAGCCGGCCGCTCCGGTGAAGGCGGGCAGGTAGCCGTACCGATAGCCGTTGTTGTTGGGGTGGTAGGAGTTGGTGGCGGGGATGAGGGTCACGCCGTTGAGGTACGGCGTCGACGAGCACACCTCGTGGCCGGAGAACTCGTCGCGCACCTCGGAGTAGACGAAACCGGCGGCCTCGGCACGCTCCTGGATCTTCGCGTCCAGCGTGCGGGCGCCGTCGTTGATCGCCGCCTGCTTGGCCGTGCTGAGCGTGCAGCCGGTGGCCGGCGTGGCGTAGATCAGCGGGTACGACAGCACCACCACCTTGGCGCCCGGCGCCTTCGCCTTGATCGCGGCGTAGGTGGCGTCCAGCTTGCCGCCGAGGGTGCTCGCCGCGTACGCCTTGGCCTCGTTGACCTTGGCCACGCACCCCGAATCGGTGCTGGTCCAGCAGGTGAGCAGGGTCGAGGTGAAACCGACGTCGTTGCCGCCGACCGTGATGCTCACCAGGTCGGCCCCGCTGCTCAGACTGGGGATCTGGCTGCTGCGCACATCGTCGGTGGTGGCGCCGGTGCAGGCCAGGAACTGGAACGAGGCGGGACTGTTCTGGGCGGCCCAGAGCGGACCGTAGGCGTTGTTGCTGCGCAGACACGACCCGGACTGCCCGCTCGCGCCGACCCCTGAGGAGTAGGAGTCGCCGAGCGCGGCGTAGTCGATGCTGCTCGCCGCCTGAGCCGGGGCGGCGAGCCCCAGTGCCAGGACGGACGTGGTGACGAGACAGGCGAGGGGGGTAGCCCTACTCATCGGTGGCCTCCGATAGCCGTAGCGGTAGTTACCGGAGAGTAGATTTCGGTCCCGAGAAAAAGAACAACGTGAATTTCTTGTTACCGCCACCTACCATGATCTGTTCCCGCCTCGCCGTGTCGATCCGGTGGGGCGGCACCTCGACCGGGAGAATTCCCCTATATGTCCGTAAAGCGGGCAGGTGGAGAGTTCGGAGGGCCGGAACATGACCGTCGATCACAGCAGCGCTCGCGGCACCCGCACGGTGGCCGTCGGGGTGCACGAGGACGCCCTCCCGTCGGTGACCCGGGAGCGTTACCCGGCGGCCCGGTTCGGCCGCGAGTTCATTCCGCCACTGCCACCCGGAAAAGAACCGGGAAAGGTGTTCGAACGCATCCGTGACCTGGCCCTGCCGTGGCGTGACGGCGGTGTCTACATCTCCTACAAACCGGCGCCCGGTGAGGTGGCGGCGGGGGACTGGACCCGGGTCCATCGCGACATCGGCCGGTGGCTGGCCGACCACCCGTGGGTCCGGATCATCGTGCACCACGAGCCGGAGGGCGGCCGTGACCGCCTGGACGGCGCGACCTTCCGTGCCGTCTTCGCCCGCTCCCGGGACGAGATCAAGGCCGGCTGGGCGGGCGCGCGGGTGGCGTACTGCGCGATGGCCTACCAGTGGCGGCCCAGCGGCCGGGCCGCCCAGGCGCCCGGCCAGTGGCGGCGGGTCGAGGCCGACGAGTACCTGTGCGACGTCTACTCCGGAATGAACGAGAACAACGGCGCGTTCCCGGCCCACCTGATCCTGCCCGAGCACCCGGGCTACACCGGCTGGTTCGACACGATCGTCCGGCCACGGTTGCGCGACGGAGTGACGTACGGCCTGGCCGAGCGGGGTTTCATGGGCGACGACCGGGTGCGGGCGGACACCATCCGCCGGGA
Organism: Actinoplanes sichuanensis; assembly: GCF_033097365.1. NCBI lineage: Bacteria > Bacillati > Actinomycetota > Actinomycetes > Micromonosporales > Micromonosporaceae > Actinoplanes > Actinoplanes sichuanensis. The sequence goes on along the minus strand of NZ_AP028461.1, from coordinate 6,477,875 downwards.
GTCGGCCTGGCTGGATCGGGCCTTCGAACGCTTCGCGGCCACCGGCGATCCGGCCGACCGGCCGCCCACCGTCTACGTCGCCTGGTCCACCCCGGGAGCCGAGGGTGACAAGGCCTGGGTGCTCACCGACGACTCCCGGGCCGCCATGCGCGAGCTGACCGGCGCCCTCGCCCGGCACTGACCCGGCGCGGCCCGGCGGCACAGCTCTGCCGGGCCCCCGGTCCCCGGTCGTCTCCCTCCGAAATGGAGTGATCGCCGTTCATCGACGGTGTTGACATCGCTCGCTCGTCGAGGATGCGACGAGAAATCTCCGCCTACCAGGGTCAGGTCGTCCACCGGGCCGACCTGTGGACCGCCGAGACCAAGGTCGCCGACTGCGCGGTCGCGGCGCCGGCCGAGGTGTGGCGTACCGGCCCGGTCACCGACCGGACCACCTGGCGCCGGCGAAGGACCTCGAACTCGTCGCTCAGCGCAACCTCGGCAAGGGCGTCGTCTGCCCGGGCGCCTACCTGACCGTCGAGGCGGCCGATCTGGTCTCGGCGGCCCTCGCCCGCCGGGAGAAGACCATCACCTTCGGGGTACGGCTGGCGGCCTCCGCCGAGAGCGACCCGAACGCCTGGCGCTCCCTGCGCCCGCTGAACCTGAGCATGTCCACCAACCACCTGCCGACCGTCAGCGGCCTGCGCCTGCGCTACCCGGACCGGCCGTGCGGCACGATCACCGACGCACCGGTCGCGGGTGGGCTCGCCTATTTCACCGCGAACACCGCCGACGCCGACCCGTCGTCCTACCCGACGACCACGTTCGCGATCTGGCCGGTCGACAAGCCGGAGGAGCGCACGCCCATCGGGAGCGGGAGCGGGGCCACCCCGGTGGTGAGCACGAACCTGCGCTCGTACGCCGACGGCACGGTCCTGGCCTGGAGCGCACAGGCCGCCGACTACGACGACCAGGGCGAGTGGGGCGAGACCTGCTACCTGAGGATCGACAACACGGCGCCCGCCGCGGAGCCGGCGATTCTGCCGCGGAAGTACGTCGAGACCGAGTACCCGGGTTCCGGCGGTTCGGGTGTGGCGGGCGTCTTCGTCCTGGATCGGCTCGAAGACCAGGCAGATCTCGGTCAGCGACGCGCCGGGTGAACGTGAACGTACAGGTAGGCCACCACGCCCGGTGAGCTACCGCTACCACTGGGGCTGGTTCCCGGAATCGCCGCAGACCGTCGACGCCGCGCCGGACGGTTCGGCGACTGTCGCCTGGACCCCGGAGTACCCGACCTATGAGATCTTCAACGTGGTCGCGATCTCCCGGGACGGCGCCGAGTCGGACGCCCGCCGGCTCTACGTCGAGATCGTCGACCCGGTCGTCGACTACTACGGCTCGTGGAACGAGTGGAGCCCGAACGGCGGGGTGGGCGTTCCCGGCCGGCTCGGTTTCAGCGGCGCCGAGGTGGCGGCGGGCACGGTCACGGCCGACGCCACCGGGGCGGCCGAGGTCCGCTTCACCCCGGCGACGGCACACACCTGGCACACGCTGACCGTCACCGGCCACACCGCTGACGGCACGGCGACCCAGACCGTCAGGTACGGATTCGGTTCCAGCCGGGGCTGACCCCGAGCCGCGTCGGCCGGTGACCGAACCGGCCGGCGCGGCTCGGGGTGTCAGCCGGTCGCGGTGACCGCGGCCAGCGCCCTACGGCACGTCGTCACGAAGGCCTCGTCGTCCTCGACGTCGGAGCTGCCGTGGCTGTTCGGCCGATACGTCGCCCGCACCGGGTTCGCCAGTTCCGCGCGGAGCAACGGCTCGGCCGCGGCCGCCGCCGGGCCCATCTCGGCCCAGATCTCCGCCGTCAGATTGTGGCGGGACCGCTCGCGGGTGAAGTTCTCCATCAGCGCGGGCAGGTACGTGCCGGTGTCACCGGTGATCTGCCACAGCAGGGTGAGCACCCCCTCCGGCCATCGCGCCGTCTCGACCGCGGCACGCAACCGGGGCACCAGGGGCGCCGCGTCCGGGCCGATGGTGCGCAACGACCAGTAGTCGTCCTCCGCGTAGGCGTGCAGCACCTCCACGGCCGGGACCCCGATCGCGCGGAGTCCGTTGGCGGCGCCGGTACGCACGTGGGCGTCCGCGTCGGCCAGCAGGGCCCGCAGTTCGGCCTCGGCCGTACCGCCCTCGATGGCCGCCAGAGCCTCGGCGGCGTGGCCGACGGTGCGCGGATCGCCGTCGGCGAGACGCTCCCGGACCAGCGGCAGCGCCGGAGCCGCGGCGGGCCCCATCACCGCCAGCGCCCGCAACGACTCACCCCAGAAGTCGTCGTACGGCACCAGGGCCGACACCTCGGGCAACGCCTCGGCCGCCGCCGGGCCCGCGCGGTGCAGGTGCCACAGCAGGTTCAGACCGGACTGGTGATCACCCGCGGCGATCGTCCGCCGGATCTGCCGGCGCAGCAGCGGGACCAGCGGCACGATCTCGTCACGGTAGGCGAACAGGGGTGGCCGGCAGTCGACCGGCAGCGCGTCCTCCTCGAGGGCCCGAGCGATGATCGGCAACACCCGGGGGTCGCGCAGTTTCGCCAGCGTGGTGGTGAGCGCCCAGACCGTACCGCCGTCGAAGCTCCAGAAGTCGGGTTTCTGAGCGGCGTAAACCGGGGCGCCGCGGTCGAGCGCGGCCTCGACGAACTCGAACACCCGGTCGGCGACCGGCGCGACCAGCGGCCAGGAATCCCCGGTCAGCATGCGCAGGCCCAGGGGCCGGGTCCGGGGATCCGGCAGCAGTTCGACGCAGGCCAGCATCACGTCGCTGTAGTCGCCGCGCCAGTGGCTGGTCGCCCCGGACGCCGCCCACATCGCGTTGTTCTTCCGCGCCGGTGGGCCCTCCCGCAAGGTGCGGGCCAGCAGAGTGTTGCGGACGGTGACCCGGTCGCCCAGCGCCTCCCGCAGGTCCCGGAGGTCGATCGCGTCGGTCGCGCCGAGCATGTCGTACAGCGTGGTCGCGAGGTCGTCGTCCGGCTCGTCGGTCAGGCGCAGCCGCTCGGTGAACGCGGCCAGCCGCACGTCGGGATGCGGTGACCCGGCGGCGAGCCCGCCGAGCCAGCCGAGCAGCTCGTCGAAGTCGGCGCCGTGCAGCCGTCCGGCACGCAGACGTCGCGCGATCACACCGATGGCCTCGATGACGGCGGCCCGGGTGGCGACGTCCTTCTCCACGGCGAGCCGGCCCCGCAACGCCGACAGCGTCTCCGCGGTCCGCTCCCGGTCGACCAGCAGCGCCTCGGTCGCCGCCCGCCGGACCTTCTTCCGGTCGTCGGCGAGCAGCGCCAGGAACGTCGGATGACCCTCGGCCACGGCGGGCTGCGCGGCCCGCCACAGGCCGCCCGTCTCGGGCAGCCGGCCGAGGTCGTCGACCTCCGCGCTGCCGATGCTCGCGAGCAGGCGCAGGATCGTCGGCCGGCCCGGCACGCCCGGTGCCGCGGCCGCCTCCAGCAGGAACGGGACGGCCCGGAGCGTGCACTCGTAGACGTCGCCCTGGTGGTGGATGCCACCCCACATGCAGTCCTGCGCCCAGGACCGGATCCGTTTCCGCTTCGCGACCAGCCCGCGGAGCACCTCGGGCATCTCGGTCGCGGGCCCGTAGGCGTGCCGCATCGACGTCCAGTCGATCTCATCCATCCCGGCGAACATGGCGACAACGATTACCACACCCCGTACCGAATTCCACGGATGATCTCCGGCGTGCACAATCGGTCGGCGTTCACCAACGAGGACAGGGACCGGGGCATTGCGCTTCAACGGCTTCATCTCGTACAGCCATGCCGCGGACGGCAAGCTGGCGCCGGCTGTCCAGCGCGGACTGCACCGGCTCGCGAGGCCCTGGCACCGTCGCCAGGCATTGTGGATCTTCCGCGACCAGACCGGCCTGTCGGTGACGCCCGGGCTGTGGTCGTCGATCCAGAAGGCGCTGGACGGCTCGGAGTGGTTCGTGCTCCTCGCCTCGCCGGCGGCGGCCCGGTCGGCGTGGGTGAACCGGGAGATCGAGTACTGGATCGCGACGAAACCGGCCGGCCGGATCCTGCCCGTGGTGACCGACGGCGAGTGGCGATGGGACGCGGAGGCCGACGACCTGTCCGCGGACTCGACGGCCGTGCCGGACGCCCTGCGTGGCGTCTTCGCCGAGGAGCCGCTCTTCCTCGACCTGCGGTGGGCGAACGACGACCGGAGGTTGAACCTGCGCGACTCCCGGTTCCGGGACGCGATCGCGGAGCTGGCCGCGCCCATGCACGGGGTCGGCAAGGACGAATTGGAGAGCGAGGACCTCCGGCAGCACCGGCAGAGCCGCCGGCTGCGGCGGGTGGCGGTGGCCGCCGTCGCGCTGCTGACCGTGGTGGCGTCCGGGACCGCCGTGCTCGCGGACCACAACGCCGACCGGGCCACGGCCTCGGCGGTGGAGGCTCAGCGCCAGCAGCGGGACGCCGCACACCAGCGGGGCGAGGCTGAGCGGTACGCCGAGCAGGCCCGCCGCCAGCAGGACAACGCGCGCGCCCAGGAGGCTCGGGCACGCGCCGCCACCACCGAACGCAAGCGGCAGGAGGAACGCGCCCGGGAACAGCAGCTCGCGGCGCAGCGGGCGGCGGCCGAAGCGGACCGGCAGGAGAAGGCCGCGCGCCGCCAGCAGGAGCTGGCGAAACGCGCCCGGGAGCTGGCCCGGGAGCAGGAGGCGGTGGCCCGCGAACAACGCGAACTGGCACAGCAGTCGTCGCGGGAGGCGACGAGCCAGCGGATCATCGCGGAGCAGCAGCAACGTCTCGCCGAGGAGGCCGCCGCGGAGACCGAACGGCAGCGGCGCAACGCCCAGCAACAGCAGCGGATGGCTGACGAGGCAGCGGAAGAGGCCCGCCGGCAGAAGGCCCTCGCCGAGCAGAACGCGCGGAAAGCGGAAGCGGCCGCCGCGGAAGCGCGCCGACACGAGGCCGGTGCCGAGGAGCAGAAGCGGGTCACCACCGGGCGACGCCTGATCAACCAGGCGAAGGCGACGATCGACAACGACCCGGTGCTGGCGTTGCGCCTGGGAATCGCCGCACAGCGGATCCAGCCGGGCACCGAGGCCCGTACCGAGCTGGCCGGAATCGTCGCCGCCACCCGCCGGGCCGGCACGATGAGCGACACCTGGTACGCCGCTCACGGGTCCGGTGGCGTCATCGCGGTCGTCGAGTCGGATTTCACGGCCGGGTTGTGGAACGTGGCCGACCCGGCGAACCCGGTCCGGCTCGCCCCGCTCGACGGCTTCCTCTTCACCGCCCAGCCCGTCTTCAGCGGGGACGGCCGGCTGCTCGTGATGTCCGGCGGCTTCGAGCTCACGCCGCAACTGTTCGACGTATCCGATCCGGCCCATCCGGTCCTGGTCGGTACCGTGCCCGAACCGGCGGGCAATTGGACCACCTTCAGCCCGGACGGAAAGATGCTGGGTGTCGTCGACCTCGACGGCGTGTGGTCGCTGTGGGATGTGTCCGACCCGGCCCGTCCCGCACTGCTCACCCGGCAGACCGAGGGATATCCGGCGCCGCTGGGGTTCAGCCCGGACGGCCGTAGCGTGGTGGCCGCCGGCGCGCCCGGAACCGTCTGGAACATCACCGACCGCACCCGCCCGACCAAGGTGGGTACGCTGCCCGGCGACTGGACGCAGGTCACCGTCCACCCGGTCCGGCCCCTGCTGGCCACCAACGACGATGCGGGGACTCTGGCGTTCTGGCGCCTGGACGACCCGGCGAGGCCGCAGCGGGGCGACACGGCGCCGACCCGGTCTCACGCCGTGGCGTTCAGCCCGGACGGCCGGACGATGGCCAGCAGCGACGACGACGGGACGGCGCGGCTCTGGGACCTGACCGACACGCCCGTCCCCATGCTCGAACTCAGCGACCAGGGCGGTTCCCCGAGATCGATGTCGTTCAGCCCGGACGGCCGGACGCTGGCCACGGTCGGCAGCACCCGCACGCTGAGCCTGTGGAATGCCACGGCGCACGGTGAGCCGACAGCCGTCGGACAAGCGGACGGGACCGCCGGGCGGACGGTGACGGCGGCCCTCACCTCGGACGGGCGGCGGCTGACCACCGTGCACGCTGACGGGACGGCGACCGTGTGGGACGTCACCGACCGGGCCCACCCGCTCCGGCGAGCCACCGTGCGGGTCCATGACGGGGGCATCGGCGCGGCCGCCGTCAGCCCGTCCGGCGCCCTGATCGCCGCCGGCGGGTTGACGCCCGAAGCGCCGCTGACGCTCACCGAGGTCGGTGACCCGAGCGCGCCGAAGACGGTCCGCGGGTTGCCCGGCGGGGAACCGGGTGGGCGGATCACGTTCAGCCCGGACGGGCGCACGCTCGCCGTCGACATCGGGAACTACTCCATCGCTTTCTGGGACGTCACCGAGCCGTCCCGGGCCGCGCTGCTGTCCCTCCTGCACGGCGTGGACTGGGTCGAGGCCGTCACCTACAGCCCGGACGGGCACACCATCGCGGTGGGTGAAGGGCGGTCGGTCGCGCTCTGGGACGTGACCGACCGGACGAAGCCGGTGCGGCGCACGACGCTCAAGGGGCACGCGGACGCCGTACTCGGTGCGGCGTTCAGCCCCGACGGGCGCATGCTGGCGACCGGCAGCGCCGACCGGACGGCAGCGGTCTGGAACCTCGACGGCCGCGCTCGCCGGCAGGCCATCCTGACCGGCACCAGGGCCGCGGTACGGTCGGTGGCGTTCGCGCCGGACGGGCGGACGCTGACCACCGGCTCCGAGGACGGCTCGGTGGCGTTCTGGGACGTGGGCGAGCTGTCCGGCCCGGTCCGGATGACGGCGATGCGGCGCGCCTCGTTGGGGTCGAAGTCGCTGGTGCCGCATCCGGACGGACGGACCCTGACGGCCAGCGGTGGGGAACTCGGCGGCCGACGCGCGGTGCTGTGGGACTACTCGTCGTTGATCGCGCTGCGCGACGAGCCCGCAGCGGTCGCCTGCGGGGCGGCGGGTGGTGGCTTCACGGCGGACGAGTGGGCCGCCTACATCCCGGAGGTGGCGTACCAGCCGACCTGCCCCGAATAGCGCAGAGGCGGCCCCGTCATCGTCGCGCGGTGCAGGAGGTCGTGGCGGTCGCGCCCGGGTCGCTCTCCGACCTGACCTCGACCGGCACCGCCCGCACGCCCTTGACGTAGACCTCGACCGTGGCCGACCGGTGGCCGGCCACTCCGACGACCGCCCGGGGCAGCACCGCCCCCGGCGCGGAGATCCGGAAGACGTCGGCGTCCCGGCCGGTGTTGCGGATCGGGATCGTGCACCGGGCCCAGCCGGACGGCCCGGGTCGGGCGATGGCCGGCGACGCCCGCACACCGCGGACCGCCGGCCCGGCGCCGTCGAGGGAGCGGACCGCGACCTCGTACGAGAGCACGCCGTGCCGGTCCCGGCTGCGGTCCAGGACGTAGAAGTGCAGCCGGTTGGCCGTGTCCGCGTACTCGAAGAGGCTGCCCGATCCGGTGCCGGCGTGGAACAACGCGTCGGAGAGTTGCCGGTAGTCCCCGATCGTCATCTTCTGTGGCGTGCCGTCCGGCAGCACGAAGTCGACCTTGTCGATGTCCTGCGGGTTGGCGTCGATGGTCCAGATGAACGGGGCGGCATCCGCGTTCTTCGTCTTGGCCAGTAGCACGCCGGAGTCCGGGGTGAACGAGTCGAAGCCCATCCGGTCGACGACTTCCAGGGTGTAGTTGTCGTATCCACCGCCGTCGCAGTACGGGTCCGTCGCGGTGTTGCAGGCCGGCCCACGGTCGCCGCCGTCCAGGGTGACGTTGATACCGGCCGGCCGGCGCGGGCCGGGATCGACCACGCGCGCCGTCACCCGGGTGATCACGACGCCGGACTCGGCCAGGCCCGCGCGGGAGAGCCTCAGCACCGCGGTGTCGTCGACGATGCCGAGCTTCATCTTGTTGCGCAGCATGTGTTGTGCGCCCATCGACGAGCCCGCGGTTCCCGGGATCAGCCACCGGCTGTGCGGTCCGCCGGGTCCGTTGAACGTGCCGCGACTCAGCATCTCCCACGGTCCGCTGTAGTCGCGGCGGGCCGGGACCGAGTACGGGTTGTTGTAGTTGTCGCCGATGCCGAGTATGTGGCTGAACTCGTGCGCGTACGTCGACATGCCGGAGCTCTCCGCCTGCAGTGAGCTGCCCTGGGTGGCGTTCGGCCAGATGTTCGCCGACGCCTGCCAGGAGGTCCACTCGACGTACCGGGTCGCGTTCCAGTTCGGCAGCGACGCGTCCGGCGGGCCGAACTCCTCGCTCACGTCCTCCTTGGCGGTGAACTTCATCGGGCCGAACTCCTGCCAGGTGGCCGACTCGTCCTGGCCAGCCGAGAGGAAGAAGACGAAATCGTACGAGGCCGCCTCCTGCTCGCCGACCGCCGCGATCCAGGCGGCACGCGCGTCGGTACGCAGGTCACGCCCGCACACGTCGTCGGCCGGGCAACCGAGTCCGCGCTGCATGGAGTTCTCGATGCCGTACTCGTGACTGGAGTGCGGCATCTGATAGACGCCGAACGCGCTCAGGTCGATGCCGAAACGCCCGTTCGAGTCCTCCATCCAATATTCGTGGATGGTGTGGCCGCGGTTGAGTGTCCCCGGTTCGTTCAGGAAGTCCCGGTAGAACGCCGGCACTTCAGAGCGATCCAGATTCTGTACGCCGGACGGGTTCCCGTAGATCGTCGAGTTCGCCGGTTGCGTGACCACGAACGGCTGGTTCGGGTAGTCGACCAGCACCAGCGCCCCGTTGAAAGTGCGTTCCGAGCCGCGCACCGCCGGGTCGGCCCAGTCGGTGCCCGGCACGGCGCGATAGTCGTCCCAGGTCATCGTGTCCGGCAGCTCGTACCGCTGGGGGTCGATCGGTTGTGGCGTGCCCGCCGGGCCGCCCAGGGTGACCGCCTCGTCGACCTGCCAGGGCTGGGTCTGCGGCCAGTGCCGCATGCGCCACGGCGTGTCCGGATCGCCGGTCGGTGGCGCGGCCGTCGCCGGTGCGGTGTGGAAGGCGCCGGCCACCACGAGCGCCGCCACGGACAGTGCCGAGAACAACCGTCGCCCCGTCGTCATGGCGTCATCCTGGCAAACTTATCGACGTTGCTCAATGGACGGCCGATTTTTTGGAGGTCGGATGAATCTACGCAGACGGGCAGCGGCCGCGGCCGCCGCGCTGATCACGGTTGCCGCTCTCGCGGTGGGTGGCCCGGCGACCGCCGCCGCTGTCTCGCCACCGGGAGCCACCCACGAGGAGAACCCACGGGTGCCGGAGGGCGCGGTGTGGACCGAAGCCTACTTCCCGTCCGCCGACGACAGCGGCGTCGAGCTGCACGCCGACGTCCTGCGCCCGGCGCACCTGCCGGCGCGCGCCCGTACGCCGGTGATCCTCGCGGTCGGCTCGTACTTCAGCCACGCGGGCCAGACCGGACCGGAGGGGTGGACCCGGACCGGCCCGTCCAGCCGGTTCGCGGACTTCACCAGCGGCACCGGCCTGTTCGCCCGTGGCTACACCTACGTCATGGTCGACCTGCGTGGTTTCGGCGGAAGCACCGGCTGCCTCGACTGGATGGGCCCGGGGGAGCAGGCCGACGTCAAGGCCGCGATCCAGTGGGTGGCGACGCAACCGTGGTCGACGGGCAAGGTGGGCATGTACGGCAAGTCGTACGACGCCGTCACCGGGCTCGTCGGCAACAATCTGCGCCTGCCCGCCCTGAAGGCCGTGGTGGCTCAGGAGCCGGTGTGGGACATGTACAACTACCTGTTCAGCAACGGGGTGCCCCGGCCCAACGTGACCGGTACTCCGAACGCCTACAACGGCATCGCCACGATGGCGCCGCTACCCGACGACACCGGCCGCTATCGGGCCAACGCCCAGTACGAGCAGGCCCACCCCGAATGCCTCGCCGACAACCTCGCGAACAACGACAACCCCGATCCCGGCTCGCCCTACTGGCGCGCGCGTGACCTGGCGGCCCAGGCCAGGGGGACGAACACCCCGCTCTTCGTCACACAGGGCTTCATCGAGAACAACACCAAGCCCGAGGACATGCAGGAGTTCCTCGACAACCACCACGGCGTCGAGCGCGGCTGGCTGGGGCAGTGGGAGCACGTCCGCGGCAACGAGACCAACGGCCAGGGGCAGCTGCTGATGGGTCGCGCCGGGTTCTTCGACGAGGTCATGCGCTTCTACGACCGCTACCTGAAGGGCATCCGCCCGGCGGTGCACGACCCGGCCTACGCCGTCGAGGACAACACCGGCGCGTGGCGCGCCCAGCCGACCTGGCCGACGCCGTCCGCCCACACCAGGTCGGCCCTGGCCGACGGGCGGTACGTCGACGACGGCATCGCCTCGACCCTGGCCGTGCCCACCGGCCAGGAGTGGGACATGGAGCACTACACCGATCCCGCTCCGCCCGCCGCCAAGGGCCTCGCGGCCGACACGCACAGCTATCTCACCTGGTCCACGCCGGTCGAGTCCCGGCTGCGGATCACCGGCACCCCGCAGATCACGATGCACGCGAGCGCGCCGGGCAATGTCATGGCGCGGCTGTGGGACGTCGCCCCGGACGGGACCGCGGTGATGTTCGACGAGAACGTGGCGCTGATCGAACGAGCCGGCCGCGTCGCGTTCGACCTGAAGTCCACGGACTGGACCTTCGAGGTGGGTCATCGGTTGGGCGTGCAGATCGGAACGATCGGCAGCGGAAGCTGGCGCGACACCCCGAGCGGCAACACGATCGAGATCACCCGCGCGCGAATGAACCTCGCCCTGCAGAACCCGCGGCTCGATGTGCCGACCCAGGGTGACCGGTCGCCGTTCCTCGACACGTACCTGCGGCAGTACACCCGCACGTTCACCGACGTCGGCGAGGGAACCTTCACGCTCACCCCGCGCCACCGGCCCTGACGAGCCCCCGCCGCGCGGCCTGCACGGCCGCGCGGCGGGGCGGTCGGTCCGACTTTCACCATCACGGGCGATGGGAGCTGTCATTCAGGAGCTGCGCAACGCCCGAGTCAGCGAGCAGCCGTTCTTCGACGACATCCGGTTCAGCCGCAATGTCGAGTACGCCGCCTCGGTCGTGCGGATCATGGACACCGGCAACCACATCCTGGAGGGCCGGCAGCGCGACCGCTTCCTCGAGGCGCTGCGGATCGCCGCCGGGCGCGGGGTGCGGATCCAGATCCTGTTGCTCGACCCGGACGCCAAGGCCACCGAACAGCGCGCCGAGGAGATCACCCCGGTCGACGTACGCCGGGTGATCGTGGAGAACCTGCGCTACCTGCACCACTGCCGGGACGCCATGATCCCGACACACGCCGACAATCTGATGGTCAAGACGTACGACGCGCTGCCCGCCTTCCAGTTGCACCAGTGGGACGACCGGGCGCTGATCTCGTTCTACCCGGTCGGCACCCGCGCCTCCGCCTCGCCCCACCTGGAGATCAACGTGGGTTCGTCGCTCGGCCAGTTCGCCGAACGGCGCTTCCATGAACTGTGGCACAACGAGATCACCACAACCCTCGACCAGTGGTGGATGACCGAGCTGTCGTTCTGCCGTGATGGCGCCTGGATCGCCAGCCGGGAGGTCCGCTACGTCGAACACCGGGGCGACTCTTACATCGACGGCAGTCACATCGCCGACCTGCTGATCGATTTCGGCCGTGAGCACATCACCGCCGAGGGCAGGCCGGGCCGGCGCCCGTGCGACGTCGCCTGCGGCTACACGCTGACCCGTCTGCAGTCCGACGTCGACCACTACGACCAGATCATCGCCGAGTTCACCCAGAAGTACGGCGAAACCGACCGTCGCCACTCGGCCGAGCCGGTCATCCTCCGCCTCGAACTGATGGACCCCGACGGTCAGCCCGCCGCGTAGAACGTCCGGTTCTCCTTGGCGGCCGCCCACAGCGGCCAGCCGGAATACGCATCGCGCCTACCCATCTGATTGATCTCCGACCGTAGCGGGACCAGGCTGGTCGAGATCCCCGGTCTCATCGGCATCCTCGGGCGAGGATCCGCCGACCAGGGCATCCAGCTCGTGGCGGATCTGCTCGGCTCGGTGCCAGTCGCTCGCCTCGTCGTAGTGGTCGGCGGCCCGGCGCAGATATCCGACGGCCGCCGTGGTGTCTCCCCGGCGCAGGTACGCCCGCCCCAGGTTGGCGAGCGTCACTCCCTCGGCCTCTCGGTAGCCCGCCGCGCGCAGGACGTCGAGGGCGGTGTGCAGGCTGACGAGTGCCTCCTGCACCGCGCCGGTCTCCAGCTGCAGGGCGCCGATGCTGTCCAGCGTGTTGCCCTCCCCGGCCAGGTCACCGTTGCGGCGATGCAGCGCCAGCGCGAGCCTCAGGCATCGATCGGCCCGGCGGGTCTCACCCATCGCCGCCAGCGTTCCGCCGAGATTGTTCAGGATGAAGCCGAGCCGTGCCGCGTCGCCGCTGCCGGCCCGCAGCCGCACCGCCCGTTCGAACGCCGCCCGAGCCTCAGGCAGATGGTTCTGCTCGGCCAGGAGGCGGCCCAGGTTGGTCAGCGCGCCGGCCTCGGCGTCGGCCTGCCCGCCTTCGCGGAACAGCGCGACGGCACGAGACAGGTGTTCGGCCGCCTCCGGCAGCCGGTGTGCCGTCGCGTAGGCGATCCCGGCGCTGTTGTGCAGCGCGGCCTGGGCCGACGGGCTGCCGACCCGCTGGGCCGCGCCGAGCCCGATCCGATAGATCTCGAGGCTGTCCGGGCCGTCACCGCGGAGCTGAAAGTAGGGCCCCAGCAGGTACGCCAGCTGCCAGGCGGGTTCGTCCAGTGCGGCTGCGGCGGCGGAGCGGATCAACGCGACGAGGCCGGGGCGTTCCGCGTCCAGGAACGTCAGGGCCGTCTCCCAGGTGACGGGGAACTCCGGCGGGACGGGTGGATCGGGCGAGGTGACCGGCAGCGTCCGCCGGTGTGGTGCGAGAAGCGCGTGGGCCGCGTGGAAGACGCCGAGATACCAGCCGAAAAGCCGTGCACGGGCCGCTTCCCGGTGCGCGGCCGGCTCGTCGGTGGACAGCCGTTCCCGCGCGTGCAACGCGATGAGGTCGTGCATCTCGTACCGGCCGGGTCGACCGGCCTCCACGAGGTGCGCGTCGGTCAGCACCCGCATCAGCGCCCGGGTCTCGTCGACGTTGCCGCCGGCCAGCGCGGCCGCGGCCGTGATCGACAGGATCGGGCCGGGACCGAGGCCCGACAACCGGAAGAGGCGGGCGGCCGGGGGTGCCAGTTTCGCGTACGAGAGGTCGAAGGCTCGTCGCACCGCGGCGTGGGGATCGCCTTCGACGCTCCATGCGGAAAGGCCGGTCGCGGCCGCCTCCTGCAGGTAGGAGGCGATGGACCGGCCCGGGTCGTCGGCGAGATTGGCCGCCGCGATCCGCAGCGCCAGCGGGAGGTGGCCGCAGGCGCGGGAGAGTGCGTTCGCCGCGCCCGGGCTCTGGTCCATGCGCTCGGTGCCTAGGAACGCTCGCAGCAGACCCATCGCGTCGCTCACGGGCAGGGGGCCCAGCGTGATCCGGACGGCCTTCCCGGCCCCGGGTAGATCGGCCAGCCGGTTGCGGCTGGTGATCACCACGACGCACCGGGGCCCGGCGGGCAGCAGCGGTCGGACCTGTTCGGCGCCGGCGGCGTTGTCGAGCAGGATCAACATTCGTCGCCAGCCGACGACCGCCCGGAATCTCGCCGCCGCCGTAGCGGTGTCGGCGGGCAGGTCGGCAGCGGGGACGCCGAGCGCGCGGAGTAGTTGTGACAGGACGTCGGAGGGCGACAGGAGCGCTTCGGCGGCGAACCCACGCAGGTCGACGAAGAGCTGGCCGTCGGTGAACCGTCTGCGGGCGGCGGCCGCCCAACGCAGGACGAGAGCGGTTTTGCCGACTCCGGCTGCCCCCTCGACGGTGACGAGTGCGGCACCGGTACCGGCCGCGGCGAGCGCGGCGAGATCGCCCTCCCGACCGAAGAAGTGCCGCGGCGCCGCGGGGAGCTGAGCCGGCACCACAGGGGAGGCGAGCGGAGTGGAGCCGCTCGAGGTGAGCGGCGGGTCGATCTCCGGATCACGGCAGAGCACCGCCTCGTGCAGACGGCGCAGGCCGGCACCCGGCGAAATGCCCAGATCGCCGGCCAGCCGGGCCAGGGCGCGGCGGTAGACCTCCAGGGCGTCGGTCTGCCGACCCGAACGGTACAGCGCCAGCATGAGCAGCGAGATCAGCCGCTCACGGTACGGATGATCCGCGACCAGGTCGGTGAGTGCCGGAACCGCCTGGTCATGCCATCCACAGGCGAGCTCGGCCTCGAAGAGATCCTCGGCGGCGCCCAGGCGTGCCTCCGTCAGGTCTTCGCCCACCCGATCCCGCAGCCGGTCGGAGGCGATGTCCGCCAGCAGGTTCCCGCGCCACAGCCCCAACGCCTCGCGCAGAATCCGGCTGCGGCGGTCCGGGCCGGTCACCTGCGAGGCCGTTCGCACCAGGGCGGTGAACCGGTGTACGTCCACCCGGTCCGGCGCCACCTCCAGCAGGTAGGCCGCGCCCTGGCGGCGCAGTCGTACCTCGTTCAGGCCGGACAACGAGCTGCGCAACCGCGAGACGTGACTGCGCAGCATCGCCTCGGCGCGGGCCGGCGGCTCGCCGTCCCAGAGCAGGTCGACCAGGCGGCCCGCGGTCACCGGCCGGCCCGGCTCCAGCAGCAGCAGGCCGAGCAGACAGCGCTCGCGCCGGCGAGGGCAGAGCCGGACGGGCTCGTCCCGATCGCGGACGACCAGCGGTCCGAGCACGAAGAAGTCCATAGCGACCCGAGTCTATGCAAACGGTGCACGCCTGATCACCAGCAGTGATCATGTCCAAGGTCTGTCAACAGCCGCGCCGCACTCTCGACCGAGCGGGACGTCACGGGGGCGTTCCCGGACCCGTCTGTGAAAGGGCATGGCATGAGACGACTCACATCGAAGGTGACGGCCGGCAGCCGGCCGACCGCAGTGGAGCGGATCGGCGACCGTCTGTTCGGTCGGTTCCTCCCGCGGGCGGACGCACAGGCAGCCTGCTGCGGAAGCTGCTGTGGGACCGGCATCTACCGGTGCACCAGCCACGGCGCAGAGCAGCTCTACAACTGCTACACGGAGACTTTCGAGGGCTGCTACGTCTACCGGCAGGTCTGGCGCAACGCCGGCCTGTGCTGAGCGGTCGCCGGCCCGGCGTCCGGTGCGGCCGGGCCGGCACCTCCGACGGGAAGTGATGGTCGCGATGTATCTCTCGACGGCATGTCGAGTCCTGCTCGGCGCCGTGTTCGTAGCGGCGGCCCTGGGCAAACTGAGCTCCCGCACGAGGATGCGCGACTTCACCGAGTCGCTGCGTCAGCTGCGCCTGATGCCCGCCCGGACGGTGGCGTCCGTCGCGGTCGCTCTGGGCCTCACCGAGGCGGCCGTGCCCGTGCTGCTCATCGCCGACGGCACCGCCGCTGCCGGCTTCACCGTCGCGCTGGGCCTGCTCGGCGTGCTGACGGCCGGAGTGGCCGTCGCTCTGGTGCGGGGCACGCCCGCGCCGTGCCGCTGCTTCGGCCACCGGGAATCCCCGCTCAGCCACTGGCATCTGCTGCGTAACGGCCTGCTGGCGGGCGCGGCCGTGATCGGCCTGACCGGACCCGCCGGCAACGGAACGGACCCGGCCGGGGTGCTGATCGCGGCAGTCGCCGGCATCACCGCCGCCGTGCTGATCATCTGCCTCGACGATCTCATCGAGCTGTTCACCGCCGTGCCGCCGCCCCGGCACTCTCCGACGACAAGGACTTCCGATGACGTACGTAATCGCCGCCCTGGTGCTCCTCAGCGTGGTCACCGCCCTGAACCTGCTGCTGATGCTCGGCGTGATCAGGCGCCTGCGCACGCACACGGCCATGCTCGCGGCCGGCGGTGGCAGCGTCGCATCGCCGGGCTTGATTCCCGCCGGTGAGCGTGTCGGCGGCTTCACGGCCACCACCGTCGACGGCGAGCCGGTGAGCCGTGACGTGTTGACCGGCGACACCGTGGTCGCCTTCATGAAGCCCGGCTGTCCGCCGTGCGAGGAGAACCTTCCCGCGTTCCTGCAATTGGCCCGCGACACCCCGGGCGGGCGGCACCGTGTGCTCGCCGTGGTGGCGGGCACCGCCGCTGAGGCCGCGCCGATGGTGGCACAGCTGGGACCGGTCTCTCAGGTGCTGTTCGATCCGGAGGACGGCCCGATGGCGCGGGCGTTCGAGGTGAGCGGCTACCCGGTCTACTACGTGATCGGGGAGACCGGTGTCGTACGGTCGTCGGCGTACCGGCCGCAGCAGATCCAGATCGCCGCGCTCGCATGACCGGTGCCGCGAACGCCGAGAAGGCGGCGCTGAGCCACCTTCCGGCCGTGTGGGGACTGGTCTGGCGCCCGGCCCGGTGGTGTGTGACGGCCTACGTCCTGACGACTGCGGTGGGAGTGGTGGCGCCGGTGGCGGCGGCCTGGCTCACCAAGTCGATCCTGGACCGGGTCACTCAACCCCCGGTCGCGCCCTCGGCGGTGCTCGGTCTTGCGGTCGGGCTGGCCGCGACCGCCGCCGGCACCGCCGTCCTGCCCCAGCTCAACCGCTATCTCCAGGCCCGCCTCAGCCGCCGGTCCGGCCTGCTCGTCCAGGATCGGCTCTACGCCGCGGTGGGGCGCCAGCAGGGACTGCGGAACCTCGAGGACCCGCTTTTCCTGGACCGGCTGCGGATGGCTCAGCAGGCGGAGAACGCACCCGCCCTGGTCCTCGACAGCGTGCTCGGACTACTCGGCGCGGTGGCGATCGTGGTCGGCTTCGTGGCCTCGCTCGCCGTACTGAGTCCGGCGATGACCGTGTTGTTGCTGGGCTCGGCGGTGCCGGCTCTGATCGCGCAACTATGGCTGGCCCGCGGGCAGGCCGCCGCTTATTGGGAGATCAGCCCTCGGCACCGGCGGGAGATGTTCTACGCGACCCTGCTCACCGACGTACAGGCGACGAAGGAGATCAGGCTCTTCAGCGCCGGCGGCTTCCTGCGGAGCCGGATGCGCGCGGAGCGACTCGCCGCGCACTCCGTCGAGGACCGATTGGACCGGCGCACCCTGGTCGTGCACGGCGGACTGGCCCTGACCGCCGCCGTGGTGGCGGGCGTAGGGCTGCTGTGGGCGGTCCGCGCGGCGGCCGACGGACGGCTCAGCGCCGGCGACGTCACGATGTTCATCGCGTCGGTGGCCGGCGTGCAGGCCGCGTTGGGCCGGGGGATCTCGGACGCTGCCCGGGTTCAGCAGTCGTTGTTGCTCTTCGCGCATCACGCTGCCGTCCAGGCCCATCCATCGGATCTCCCGCGAGCCGTCCCGGGGCGCGCGGCGCCGCCGCTGAGGCGCGGGATCGAGCTGCGGGACGTGTGGTTCCGGTACGGCCCGGAGCACCCGTGGGCGCTGCGCGGAGTGAACCTGACGATCCCGTGCGGCGGGTCGGTGGCGCTTGTGGGGCGCAACGGATCGGGCAAGAGCACGCTGGTCAAACTGCTCTGCCGGTTCTACGACCCGACCCGCGGGGCGGTGCTGTGGGACGGCGTCGACATTCGGGAATTCACCATCGAGGATCTGCGAGCCCGGCTCAGCGTCGTGTTCCAGGACTACATGAACTACGACCTGTCCGCCGAGGAGAACATCGCCCTGGCCGACGTGGCCGGAGAGCAGGAGTCGCGTCGCGTCCAGGAGGCCGCGGACCGCGCCGGGATCCACCACGTCCTCAGCCGGCTGCCGCAGGGGTACTCCACCCAGCTCACCCGGATCTTCACCGGCGAGTCCGGTCCGGACGCCGGCGTGGTGCTCTCCGGCGGGCAGTGGCAGCGGGTCGCCCTGGCCCGCGCGCTCGTCAAGGGAGGACCGGACCTGCTGATCCTGGACGAGCCCAGCTCCGGACTGGACCCCGAGGCCGAACAGCAGATCCACACCCAGCTCGCCCGGCATCGACAGGGACGTACCAGCCTGCTCGTCTCACACCGGCTCAGCGCGGTGCGGGATGCCGACCGGATCGTGGTCCTGCAGGACGGTGTCGTCGTGGAGACCGGCCACCACGATTCCCTGCTCGCGGCCGGTGGGGTCTACTCCGGCCTGTTCACTCTCCAGGCCCGGGGCTATCGCGAAGCCCGCCCCGGCGAGGACGTACACCAGCCGATGGTGCGGCGATGACCGGATGGATGCTGCTCATCGGGGTGCTCGGCACGGCCGGTCTGCTCGGTGCGACGGTCCTGGTCCAGCGCCGACGACTCGTCCTGGTCACCGTTCGGGGCGCGAGCATGCTCCCCACTCTCCGCGACGGTGACCGCGTCCTGGTCCGGCGTCTGTCCGGTGCCCAGGTCCGACCAGGGCAGATCGTCGTTCTGGAGCACCCGGACAGCGACGACGGCGGCTACCGGGCCACAGCCGCCGCGGGGGTACGGGACCGGCGCATCTGGATGATCAAACGGTGCACCGCGGTGGCCGGCGATCCGATTCCGCCGGGGCTGCCGGGACGGTGCCACACCCCGGACGGCCGAGTGCCCGCGGGCGTGCTCACCGTGCTCAGCGACAACCCGACGCATCCCAACGACTCCCGACGGTTCGGCTTTCTCCCGTACGAGAGGGTCCTGGGGGTGGCTAGGGTGCGGAACGCAGCGAGTGCGCCGTATCGCAGGTCAGCCGATGTGCGCCCTCGATAGCGACCAGCCCGCCCAGCCGGTTACGGCTGGTGATCAACACCATGATGCCCGGATCGCCGGGCAGCAGCGGGCGCACCTGTTCCGGATCGCGGGCGTCGTCGAGGACCAGCAGCAGCCGGCGACCGGCCACCGAACTGCGGTAGACGCAGGCCGCCTGGTCCACATCGGCGGGAATTCGGTCCGCCGGCAGGCCGAGAGCCCGCAAGAGAACGGTGAGGGCCTCGATCGGCCGCAGTGCTGACGCAGCCGTACGCCCACGGAGGTCGACATGGAGCTGGCCGTCGGGGAACTGCTGTCGTGCCCGACGGCCCCAGTGCACGGCCAGGGTCGACTTGCCGGCACCGGCCGCGGCCGAGATGACCACCACGGTCGGCCCGAGGTCACCGGCATGCGCGGCCAGGATCGCGTCGAGCCGCCGCAAAGCGTCCGGCCCACCGGCGAGCGGCGGCAGTTGAACCGTCGGCCTGTCCTGCGCGATCCACGCGTGCAGCCGGCGCAGGTCCGGCTCCGGTTCCAGCCCGAGTCGCCCACCGAGGAGGTCGAGGGTCCGACGGTAGACGGTCAGGGCCTCGGCTTGCCGCCCTTCCTGGTGCAGCGCGAGCATCAACGCGCCGACCAGCCGCTCCCGTTGTGGCTGGCGGCGTACCGTATCGGCCAACGCAGCGATCACCTGAGACGCCCGGCCGCACGCCAACTCCGCGTCCGCCCAGGACTCCAGCACCGACAGGCGCAACTCGTCCAGACCGGTCGCGGCACGTTGCCGTACCCGCTCGGACGCGACGTCGGCGAGCAACGGACCGCGCCACAACTGCAACGCCTCGCGAAGCAACGCCGACTGTTCGGCCACCCCCGCGGTGTTCCTCGCCCGCTCGTACAGCTCCCGGAACCGACAGACATCCACCGTGGCAGCGCCGACGTCGATCAGATATCCGTCACCGACCCGGATGATGCGTACGCCCAAGCGGCCATCGCGGTGCGGGTCGAGCAGCGACCGCAGTCGGGCGATGTGGGTCATGACCGTGCCCCGTGCCGTAACGGGAGGATCGCCGTCCCAGAGGAGATCGACGAGCCGGTCGAGCGGAACCACCTCACCGGCGTCGAGCAGAAGGAGGCCGAGCAGGCAGCGCTCCCCGCGGCGCCTGCCCAGCACGATCCGTTCCGAACCGCGAAGTACCTCGAGCGGTCCGAGGATTCGAAACTCCATGTCCACCCAAGAATATCGCCGGCGCGAGACCCCCACCCGGTACTGCCGGCCGCCTGCTGCATCTCACGCACCGAGGAACTGCGGTTCGAGTGACCCGATCCTGACTGCACCATGAGTAAGCGCTGAACCGATGGAGCGTAGACGGCGTGTACCGCTTTGAGGGTGCGTAGCAGCTCCAGGCGGGAGATCCATACCTGTCATCGACTTGCTCAGCTTTGCGACCAGACGCGCACTACGTGTCTGCTCGGACCCGGTGCTGTCTGTTGGCGATGCGGTGGCAGGCCAGTGAGGCCTGGCCTATGTAGGTATAGTTACTGTAACTACGCTTACATGAGGGTGGCGATGGAGAAGCCGGGGGAGATCTTCGACCGGGACGCCGAGTGGGAGGAATTGGTCCGCTTCGCTCGGCTACCGCAGCAGGGAGCGACGCTGGGTGTCGTGTCCGGCCGTCGGCGTCAGGGTAAGACGTTCCTGCTCGACGCGCTGGTTCGGGCGGGTGACGGCTTCATGTTCACTGCCACCGAGTCGTCCGAGGCCGACGCGTTACGGCAGTTCGGCCAGGCTCTCAGCGATCACCTCGGTGAGGCGACGCCACTGCGGTTCGTCGACTGGGACGAAGCGATCACCCGGACGATGGCCTTGGCCCGCCGTGGGCCGATGCCTGTGGTGATCGATGAGTTTCCGTTTCTGGCCCGATCCAGCCCAGCGCTGCCTTCGATCATTCAGCGTGCCCTCGACCCGGCCGGTCAACGTTCGAACACGCAGGTGCGGCTGCTGCTGTGCGGTTCGGCGCTGTCGTTCATGGGTGGCTTGTTGTCCGGGACTGCGCCGCTGCGCGGCCGCGCCGGCCTCGAGTTGGTGGTCCGGACGCTTGACTACCGGGCGGCCGCCCGGTTCTGGGACATCGGCGACCCGCGCACCGCGCTGCTCGTCAACGCGATCGTCGGCGGCACGCCCGCCTATCGGCACGAGTTCACCCAGGACGATTCGCCAGAAGGGCCCGGCGACTTCGACGACTGGGTTGTCCGTGCTGTGCTGAATCCGGCGCGCCCGTTGTTCCGGGAAGCCCGCTATCTGCTCGCAGAGGAACCCGACATCCGAGATCCGGCTTTGTACCACTCGGTCCTTGCCGCGATTGCCGAGGGACGCACGCGACGCGGCGAGATCGCCAACTTCCTGGGCCGGCAACCGTCCGACCTGGCTCATGCCCTGGGCGTGCTGGAGGACTCCGGACTGGTCGTACGCGAGGAGGACGCGTTCAAGAGCAACAGGGGCGTCTACCGGATCGCCGAGCCGCTGCTGACCTTCTACCACGCCGTCATGCGACCGGCCTGGGGCGACCTCGAACGTACCGGTCGTGCCCGGCAGGTCTGGCCCCGCCTGCAGCGCACCTTCCTGAGCAAGGTCGTCGGCCCGCACTACGAGACGATCTGCCGGAGCTGGGCCCGCTGGGAAGCCGACCCGGCCCTGCTCGGTGGCTACCCGACCAGAGTCGCGGCCGGCATCGTAAACGACCCCGCGGCCCGGACCCAACACGAAGTCGACGTCGCCGTCTTCGGCCGCGACGATCACGACCGCGAAGAACTGCTCGCCGTCGGTGAGGCCAAGTGGAACGAGACCGTGGGAACCGGTCATCTGCAACGCCTATACCACATCCGCACCCTGCTCAATCGCCGGGACGACATCCGCACCGACCGGTGCCGGCTGCTGCTGTTCAGCGGCGGCGGATTCGCCGATGATCTCCGTGTCGCGGCTGCCGCCGATTCAGGCATTCAACTGATCGACCTGGCCCAGCTGTACGCGACCAACTGAAAAAGGACAGGAAGGCGGGTCGGATCCCCGAGCAGACTCGCCGCGCCCTCGTCGGTCGCGGCCCTGTCGCCCGGTTCGAAAACGGCCTTCCCGAAATGGGCCACCGGCTCGGATGAGGTCGGCCAATGCCATATCGCTCATCTCTCGGACTGGTGGCACGGGACGGTTCGGCGGTACAGGCAAAGTCATGGTTCCTCTCCGAAGATCGTGCGGTACTCCTCGCGAACCAGGTCCCTGACCTTTTGTGATCTCCTGGACAGCGGGGCCGGTAGTCGAGACCGAGACTCGAGCCATGTGCGTCGCGCTGTGGAGGTCCGCAGCGCCGGCCGGAGGCTTGACGTGGCATCCACAACCGACTTCGGTGTGATGCGCAACCGTAACGCCTGCGGCCGGTTCCCAACTTGAAGAATTCTTCAATTGATAAACTAGGTAGGTTGATTCGAGACGGGTGGGTGGGCGCGTGCCGGTGCCGTTGTATCAGGCCAAAGCGGAGCTGTTCCGCACGTTGGGGCATCCGGTGCGCATCCGGGTGCTCGAGCTGTTGCAGGACGGTCCGAGAAAGGTTCGTGACCTGCTGTCGGAGATTGAGGTGGAGGCGTCCAACCTCTCGCAGCAGCTCGCCGTCCTGCGGCGGGCGGGTCTGGTCGAGTCCACACGGGAGGGTGCCGCGACCCGGTACGCGTTGAGCACTCCCGACGTGGCCGATTTGTTGGCCGCCGGCCGCCGGATTCTCGGGGCGGTCTTGACTGATCGCGGTGACCTTCTGGTGCAGCTGCAGGCCGACCGGCCGGCTCGGTGACGGCGGCTACCGTGGCCGGCGCCGCTGGGCGGATGGCCCGGCTTCTGCCGCAGCGTTCGGATTGGGTGGCGGTGCGGCGCAATCCGGGCCGTGATGTGCTGGCCGGGTTGACCGTGGCGGTAGTGGCTCTGCCCCTGGCATTGGCGTTCGGGGTCACCTCCGGGCTCGGCGCGCAGGCCGGGCTGGTGACCGCGGTGGTCGCGGGCGCGGTCGCGGCCGTGTTCGGCGGATCCAACCTCCAGGTGTCCGGGCCGACGGGGGCGATGACGGTGGTCCTTGTCCCGGTGGTGGCGCAGTTCGGGGCCACCGGGGTGTTGATGGTCGGCGCAATGACAGGGGTACTGCTGCTCGGGTTGGCCCTCGCCCGGCTCGGCCGTTACGTGCGATACCTGCCGACCCCCGTCATCGAGGGCTTCACCGCCGGTATCGCCGTGGTGATCGCGTTGCAGCAGGTTCCGGCCGCCCTCGGGGTCGCGGGCGCGCAGGGGGAGAAGGTGTGGGCGGTGGCGGTCGACTCCGTGACCCGTTTTGTCGCCGATCCGCACCCCGCCCCCGTCGTGGTTGCGCTGGGCGTCGCCGCGGTGATGCTGCTCGGTGCCCGGTGGCGTCCACGGCTGCCGTTCTCCCTGATCGCGGTGGCCGCTGCGACGGTTCTGGCCCAGGTGACGCCCCTCGGCTTGACTCCCATCGGCACGCTACCGGCCGGACTGCCCGCCACGTCGCTGGACTTCCTGGATTTGCACGCCGCCGCCGCGCTCTTGCCTTCGGCACTGGCGGTGACGGCCCTTGCCGCGTTGGAGAGTCTGCTGTCGGCCTCCGTCGCCGACGCGATGAGCGTCAACGAGCAGCATGATCCGGACCGGGAACTGTTCGGTCAGGGCCTGGCCAATCTGATCGTCCCGGTGTTCGGCGGAATACCGGCTACAGCGGCGATCGCGCGCACCGCGGTCAACGTACGTGCCGGCGCCGGCTCCAAACTCGCCTCCCTGACCCATGCGGTCGCCCTCATGGGAATCGTCCTGGTCGCCGCGCCGTGGGTATCGCACATCCCGCTCGCAGCGCTGGCGGGGGTGCTGCTGGCGACCACTGTTCGTATGGTCGAGGTCAGTGCTTTGACGGCGCTGGTGCGTTCCGGCCGCGGGGATGCCCTGGTCCTTGCGCTCACCTTCACCGTGACCGTCGCTCTGGACCTGGTCACCGCGGTCGCTGTGGGCCTCAGCGTGGCCGTGGTCCTGGCGCTGCGAGCGGTGGCCCGTTCCGCTCGGCTGGAGCAGGTCGCGCTGGAGCCCGGTGATCACTCGGCCGAGGAACACCGGCTCCTCGCCGAGCACATCGTCGCGTACCGGCTCGACGGTCCGCTGTTCTTCGCCGCCGCACATCACTTCCTGCTGGAGCTGACCGAGGTCGCCGACGTGCGGGTGGTCATCCTGCGTATGTCACGGGTGTCGACCATCGATGCGACCGGAGCGCACGTCCTCGGAAACGCGATCGCTCGCCTGCAACGACGCGGAATCACCGTGCTGCTGTCCGGTGTCGTGCCCGAGCACGAACATATCCTGGACGTTCTCGGCGTTGCCGACCGGCTTCGCCGTGACGGGCACGTGTTTCCCGACACCCCCACCGCCATCAGATACGCCCGCACCCATGTGCTTCCGGCCGGATCCGGTCAGTGACCGCGGACCCGCCGGAGGCGGCTTCGACGGCGAGGATCGGGTCACCGGCCTGATGCCCGCGGCCGACCGATCGCGACCGCGTTCCGGATGACGGCGAGTCACCGCTCGGACGGCTGTCCGCCCGGGGTGGGTCCGGCGCTATCAGACGGCGGAGGGCTCCGCGACGAGCTGCCACTGCTGCTGGGTGACCGCGTTGTAGGCCCACTGGTCGATGTCGGCCCCGTCGCCGGTGCCGGCACCGGCGACGTTGAGTGCCAGGCCGCTGAGCCGGTTGATCAGGATGTGATACCCGTCGCCGAGCGGGGTGACGGCCCACTGCTGCTGGGGCAGTTCCTCGTCGGGCCCGAGTGCGACGTTGCCGCCGTTGCTCCGGGACAGGCCGGCGACCTGTATCAGGGAACCGGTGGTGACGTTGCGGATCTTGCAGTAGCCGTCGACGGCGGCCAGGATCTGCCACGTCTGGGCGGCGGCGCCGGTCCACGAGCCCTGGACGACGTCCGCGCCGCTGCCGACGGCGACCTTGCCGCTGTGCCGGGCGACGAGCCGGTAGGTGCCCCCGGCCGGTGCGGGCGGAGCGACCCGGCGTGGTGCGGTGCGGCGACCCCCGATGTGCAGGCCGCTCACATTGGCGTAGCCACCGGTCCCGGCGTGCACCTCGAGCCGGACGAAACCTGCGGTCCGGGCGGGCCACTCCGCGATCTTGGTGGTCCGGTCGGGTGCCCAGGTCCCCGAGACAGCCTCGGTGAAGGTGACGCCGTCGGCACTCGTGGAGATCGTGTATGACGTGATGTCCCCGTCGGTCAGGTAGCGCCGATTCCACTGCTTGGGCAGATATTCCAGCGTCGACACGCTGCTCCAGATGCCGCCCAGGTCGACGGTGAGAGTGTGCGGCAGCGGCAGGCCCCAGGTCGACCAGCAGGTCTCGTAGTCCCTGTTCCGGCTGGTGCCGCACGTGTTGTTCGGTGCGATGGTGATCACTACCATCGGGCGTCTCGCGGTGGTGTCCAGTGAGCTGTGCTGGGAAGTCGCGCCACCGATCGTTCTG
The DNA here is from genome assembly GCF_033097365.1 of Actinoplanes sichuanensis. Lineage (NCBI taxonomy): Bacteria > Bacillati > Actinomycetota > Actinomycetes > Micromonosporales > Micromonosporaceae > Actinoplanes > Actinoplanes sichuanensis. The sequence continues at coordinate 6,452,619 of NZ_AP028461.1, read as the reverse complement.
CTCACCGTCTCCTACGGAATCGGGCTGGCCTGCTGGGAGCGGCTACGCCCGGCGATTCGTCATGCCTGGCTGACCGCACTGCTCATCCTGTGGTGCTGGGCCTGCTGGATTCTTCCGGCCCACCTTGCGGCCGGTTACGCCTGGCTCGTCGTGCCGTTGGCCGTGCTCGCTCTGCGGATGTTCGGCGAGTACCGGGCCGTCGCCGTCGTCGCCCTGATCACCGCGGCTCTGGTCGTCTGCCTGGTCCGAGTCGGCAGCGGCCTGCGGCTCGATCTGCTGGCCCCGCCGGTCGCCGCGGTCTGGACCACGGTCGGCCTCTACCGGATGCAGCAGCGGCTGGTCGGTGAGCTGCGCGCAGCTCACGGTGAGCCGGCCCGGCAACAGCGCGAGGCCGGCCGTCTTGCCGAACGGGCCCGGATCGCCCGCGACCTGCACGACGCGGTTGCCCAGGAGCTGGCCGGCAACCGGATGTTGCTCCAGGCCGCCGATCGTGACTGGGATCGCCGCCCGGAGGCGGCTCGCCGGCAGGTGCGGGTGGTGAGCGAGGCCCTCGGCGCCAGCCTGGCCGAAACCCGAAGTATTATCGACGACCTGACGCCGCCCACGCTGGAGCGTGCCGGACTGGTCGCAGCCGTGCGCGAGCTGTGTTCCCGCAATCACGACGGGGCGCCGCAGATCGTCTTCGCCACCCGCGGCGAACCCGGCGAACCCGCCACCGACCGGGCCACCGCGCTGCTGCGGGTGGTTCAGGGGTTGTTGGCCAACGCGGTCGAGCATGCCGGTGCCACGAACATCTGGATCACACTCGATCACCGGCGTGAGGTGATCACTGTAGAGGTCCGCGACGACGGGGTGGGTTTCGACTCCGTTGCCGCCAGCGCCGCCGGCCGCGGGTTCGGTCTGGCCGCGGTGCGGGAACGGCTCGCCGCGTTCGGCGGCGGCTGCGTGGTGCACAGCGCCCTCGGCCAGGGCACCCGGGTGCTGGCGACCCTGCCCACCGGCGCGTGAGCGGCCCGCCGTGATCAGCATCCTGATCGTTGACGACCACGCCGTGGTCCGTGCCGGTCTGCTCGCGTTGCTCGACGGCGAGCCGGGGTTCACCGTGGCCGGTGAGTGTGGTGACGGGGACACCGCGGTGCGGCTGGCTCAGCGGCTGCGGCCCGACGTGGTGCTGATGGACGTCCGACTGGGTGCCGGGCCGGGCGGCGACGGCATCGACACCACCCGGCGGATCCTGACCGCCGTTCCCGGAACCGGGATCGTGGTTCTCACCAGCTACGGCAGCCAGGATGCAGTGATGCGGGCCATCGAGGCCGGTGCCCGTGGCTACGTCCTCAAGGCCGGTGAGCCCGAGGAACTGTTCCGTGCGGTCCGAACGGTGGCGGCCGGAGGCATGACGCTCGCGCCGGGAGCCGCCGAACGTCTGATCAGCCGGGTGTCCGACCCGGAGCCGCTGCTGAGCGACCGGGAGACGCAGGTGGTCCGGCTGCTGGCTCGCGGACACAACAACCGGGACATCGCCGCGGCACTGTTTCTCAGCGAGGCGACCATCAAGACTCATCTGGTCCGGATCTACCGCAAGCTCGGTACCGGCAACCGGGTCAGCACGGTGGCCGAGGCAACCCGGCGCGGCCTGATCGAGCCCGGCTGAGAGTTACTGAACCCGATCGGGGCGGGTGGTGACCGCCGGCCCGCATCGTGCCGGTCTCGGTGTCCAGGCCGACGGTCTGGCGGACCTGCTCGGTGAGGTGTGCCTGGGCCTGCCGGATCAGGATCATGATGTGCTCAGGTCCGCGCCGGTGGTGTGCAGGGCCTGATCGTCAATGCTCAGCGATTCCCGGGCCCCGGACGATCCGACCGTGACGGTGACGGACCCGTCCCGGCTGCGGGCGGCGCCGGTCAGCCCGCCACACGGCGGGACAGCTCGACGGTGCGAGAAGCCTGAGCATCGACTCCGGCCACCCACGAGTCCAGCCATTCCTCGGCGGAATCGAGGTTCTCCATGACAACCAACTTATGGATGTCGATGTCGATGTGACAACCCGCCTTCGACTGGGCGTCATTCTCGCGGCCGCGGCGATCCGGGCTGGCAGAATCGGCGCATGTCTGGTCTGGATCTCGTATTGGTGCTGCGCTATCGCAAGGCGGTGACGTACGGCTTTCATGCGCTGCTCGGCGCGTTGGGCCAGCATGAGACCGCGACCCGGTACGAGGTGCGCTTCGGCGAGAGCGTGGAGGAGACCGCCCGTCACATCCGTGAGGCGGCGGGCGTAAGGACCCTGGTGTTGTGGTCCTTCTATTCGCCTGATGCCGCCGCTCTGGCCGAGGAGCTGAAGCAGATCCGGCAGTTGGCCGACCCGCCGGGTGTCATCCATCTGGCCGGGGGAGTGCACGCCACCGCGGAGCCGGTGCAGACCCTGGACGCCGGCTGGGACATGGCGGCGATCGGCGAGGGCGAGTCGACCCTGCTTTCTTTGGTCGACGCGAAGGGTGACCCGACCGGCATCACCGGCCTTGCCTACCGGGACGCTACCGGCAACCTGATCCGGACCGGGAAGGCGAAGCAGCGCGATCTCAACGACTTCCCCGGCTTCGCTCTGAAGTGGGACAAATTCAACGCCCTGGAGATCACCCGGGGATGTATCTACGCCTGCCGTTAGTGCCGTAGCCTACCCACTATGACAGTGGGGGTGTACCTGCGGATGAGCATGGACCGAACCGGCGAGGAGATCGGCATCGACCGCTACCGGGCGATGTGCCGCGCGATCACCGACCGGCACGGATGGACCAGCGTCACCGAGTACGTCGACAACGACGTGTCCGCGAGTAAGCCGCGCGGGCCGAAGAGTGACTACGCCCGCCTGCTCGCCGACGTGCGGGCTGGACGGATCACCGTCGTCATCGCGCACGACATCGACCGCCTGACCCGCATCCCGCGCGAAGTCGAGGACTGGATCGAGATGGGGCAGCGCGGCGAGGTGCGGCTCATCACCGCAGACGGCGAGGTCGACACGTTCACCGAGAACGGCCGCATGTACCTGCGGATCAAAGCCGCGGTCGCCCGACACGAGGTGGAGCGCAAGGGCCAGCGGCAGCGTGACCGCAACCAGCAGGCCGCCGAGCAGGGCCTGCCGCCCGGCGGCCGCCGCGCGTTCGGCTACGACTCGACCGGGGCCAATCAGGTCCGCCCCGAGGCCGCTGCAGTGAAGAAGGCGTATGCGACGCTCCTTGCCGGGGGCACCCTGTCCGGCATCGCCGCCGACCTCAACAGGGCTGGCCTCACCACCACGATGGGCGGCCCCTGGAAGCACAACGCTGTCCGGGGGATGCTCATCAACCCACGCAACGCCGCACTGCGAGCTCACAAGGGCGCCGTGGTGGGTAAGGCCACCTGGCGGCCGATCATCAGCGAAAGCGTCTACCAAGCGGCTGTGGCGCTGCTCAGCGACCCGGACCGCAAGACGAACCGGCGCGGCAACGCGCTCTCCTGGCTCGGCACGAACCTCTACCTGTGCAGCCGGTGCCCGGAGCAGACGATGATCTGCACCTACCGGGGAGCCAAGGCGCGTGGTGATCAGCGCCGGGTGTACCGCTGCCCGGCCTGCTACCTCACCCGGGCCGCCGAGGCGATAGACATCTTGATCCGACTGGTGGTCGTCGAGCGTTTACGCCGGCCGGATCTGGCTTCGCTGCTCGCGGAACCGGCCCCTGACGCCGCCCCGCTGCGCACCGAGGTGGTTGCGTTGCGGCGGCGCCTGGACACCTTGGCCGACAACCTCGACATCGACGAGCGGGACCTCGCCCGGCGTAGCCGCAAGATCCGTGACCGGCTGGTCGACCTCGAACGGCAGATGGCGGAGCTGGGCCGCGGAAGCGCGGTAGGGGCGTTGCTCAGCGCTCCCGACCCGGGACAGGCGTGGCTCGATTACCCGGACGTCGGCCGGCGCCAGGCCGTGATACGGGACCTCGGGATGAGGATTCGCCTGCTGCAAGCCGGACCTGGCCGCCGGCTGTTCAGCAAGGACAGCGTGGTCATCACCTGGGACGGCTAACCGTCAGTTCTCCTCGGGGCGTCCGGCGGTGAGAGCTCCGGTGCCTTGGAAGGTCGCGGTGTTCCCCGTGCGGGCATCGATCTCAGCGTGCAACTGGAGCACCCTGCGGATCGCGTCGAGCTTCTGCTCCGCGGTCATCGACTTCGACCCGTAGATCATCTCAATGGCGTCGCCGACCTGTACGGGCCGCTGGGTCACGGTCTCCGTCGCCGCGCCTTCCAGCTCCTCGATCGCCGCGCCTTCCGGTTCCTCGATCGGCGCTCCCTCCACCGCAACGGTGGCCCGCAGCGTTTCGGCAGCGTCGTCCCTGCCGGCCTCGATGAGGTCGTCCGGACCCAGACCGACTGCTCGCGCCATACGCGCCAGGGTCTTCGCGTTGGCGACGACCGGGACGACCACGCCCTGCACGCTCATCGATCCCTTGACGATCTGGCGCCAGCGGGCGTCGCTCATCCCCGCCCGCTCGGCAACGGCGTAAATCGAGAGGCCTGACGCCTTCTGGGCGTCGTGCAGCAACCGGCCCTCAGGCAGCTGTCGGGGCGACTCGGTGTCCATGGGGCGGATCCTCTCACGCGAAAAGACGCGAAGTCCACGATGCGGAACGAGAACCTTCGCGTCAGGTTGTTCACATATTCAAGCACATCAACGTATTCGATCTCGGCCTTGCCGCGTGCGAAGTTCCGCCGATCAGAGTCTTGCTAAGTCGCGAAACTTCGCGCATGCTTCGTTCATGACTTCGACACGGCGGCCGCGGCGCAAGAGCCCGGTCGATCACGACCCCCGCAAGCTGCGGGAGGCGCGGATCCGTGCTGGCATGCAGCAACAGGAACTCGCCGCACTGATCGGCATTTCACCGAGTGTGATTAGCGAGGCGGAGCGCGGAACCCGGGGAATCACCCCGAAGGTTCGCGTTCGTCTCGGCGAAGTTCTGGCCTGCGACCCCATCACCTTCGCGCCCTCCAGGGTGGCGGCATGACACCCGAGCAGGAAGCGGAACTTCGCGAATACGCCCACCAGGTGGCCGCGGAAGCTCCGCCGCTGTCCGAGGAGCGGCGTCAGCGCATCGCGGACGTACTGCGTCCTGCCTGCGGGCCGAAATCCACCACCCAGCCGCAGAAGGCGGCTTGAGCCCCGGCCCAGGTCAGCGGGACACGAGTCCGGCAAGCCCCTAACTCGCCGGCGAGACCCCGCAGGCCCGGGCCGGTCACAAACAGCAGCCCTCCAGCTCCACCGACAAGCAGCGCTGAAGGGCCAACCAGCAAGGAGTATCCCATGACCGATCCGGTCACCACCGACTTGCGGGCGCAGATCATCGCGCTGCTCGCCGAGGTCAGCCGCGGGGGAAGCGCCGACAAAGTCGCCGACGCCCTGCGCTCCCGCGACATCAAGGGCCGTATGTCGGACACCTGCGAGTGCCCGATCGCGCACCTGATCAAGACGCTGCCCGGCATCGACCAGGTCGACGTCGTCAACGGGCACGTCGTCATCTGGGCGTCCGGCGTCGAGGAGCCGTTCAGCGTCGACCTGACGGGGCCCCTCACGACCTTCGTCTTCCTGTTCGACCAGGGCGTCTACCTGGACCTGGTCCAGCTGCTGCCGGCGGTGTCGCGATGACCGTCTACGCCACGCCCGGCCCGGCCATCGAGTTCACCCCGGAGGGCCGCATCGTGACCGTGCACACCAGCACCAACACCCCCGGCCGGCCGCTGCGGCTCGTCGGCGAGGGCACTCGAAACCTGGCCCCGTACCGGGAGGGCCTGCCGCCCCGGCTGCGCCGCCCTGACGCCGACCCGGACCTGGCTACCACCGTCGAGTTCCGTACGACCGCGCCGCGTGACGCCGTGCAGGAGCGGTTCGACCGGTTCCGCCCCGAGGCGAAGCGGGTCGGCCGCCACCGGTTGAGCCTGGCCGGTCGCATCCGGCGCCTGCTGGGCCGCGGCCGTAAGGACGGTGTCTGAGATGACCGTCATCGACAGCACCACCATGGCCGCCGACTACTACCGGATGCGTGACCGGGTCCTCGCCCAGGTCGGCTGCATCCCGCGCCGGGTGTGCCGGCTCGCCCTCGACCAGCGGTACGCCGACGCCATCGCCGAGCTCGAGCACATCACCGGCGCCGCGGCCCCGGCCGGTCAGGGGGTGTTCGCCGACGAGGTGGCGCCGCTGACCGCCAAGGCGACCACCGACATGCGCAACCGGGCGCTGGCCCACATCCAGGCCGAGGTCCACAACGCCGGGCCGGAGACGCTGGCCCACTTCGCCCGGATGAGCGAGGCGCTGTGCAGCACCGTCCTCGGTGAGCAGATGCGTGACCTCGTCGACGACGAGCGGTCCCGCCAGATGTTCGCCCTGGCGCACACCCGGCCCGGACTGCAGGCGTGGGCAATCCGTGAGGAGCGCTGGGAGCGGGCCGGCAAGGTCGGCCACCCCGCGGATCCGGAGTACGACGACTTCTTCTACCAGGGCCGTGACAGCGGCGAAGGCGGGTCGCAGCGATGATCACCTTCCTCGCCGGCGCCGTAGCGGTGCTGGTCACGCTGGCCGGCCTGGTCGTCGCGGCCGCCGTGGCGGTCACCCGCAAGCGCAACCGGATCGCCGCAGCGCTGGTGACATCGGCTGGACTGCTGTTCACCGGTGCGGTGATCTACCTGGTCCAGCTGGGCGAGGCGGGTGCGCGATGACCGCCGAGAAGCTGATGTTCGCCTTCGCGGTGACCGCGGTCGTGGTCGGGCTGGGCCTGGCCGCCGGGCTGGTCGGCATGCAGCGGCGACTGTGCGAGCTGAAGACCGAACGGGACGAGGCCCGGCAGCAGCTGCGCACCACCGAAGCGGAGCTGGCCGAGTCGCGGCGCCACGAGCGGCAGGCCCTGGCCGACCTCACCGATGCCGAACGCCGGGCCCGTCTGGCCACCAACCTGCTCGGCGAGCAGCGGGAGCGGCGGGAGCGGCTCGGCTTCGAGCACGTCAACCTCGCCTACCCGCCGGCGTACCCGGCCGACGCCCTTCCCGACATTCCCACCGCCCCTCTCGAAGACGACCCGTGGGTCGCCGAGATGCGCGAGCGGTGGGCCGACAACCCTCTGACCAGCGAGGACGAATACTGATGAGTAACTCTGAGATCAACTTCGATCGGGACGCGCATGAGATCACCCGCCCTGACGGCGGCCGATTCATCGCCAAGGACGACGTCACGTCGTACGAGCTGAACCCCGCGTACAAGGTCACCCCCGTGCGTGGCCATGACGACCCCAAGGGGCGCGGATTCATCGTCACCAATCGGGATGACCAGCGATGAGCACCCACCTGATTTGGTCCAACAAGCACGGCATGTGGTGGCGGCCCGGCCGTCGCGGCTACACCAACAGCCTCCACGAGGCTGGCCGGTACACCGAGGACGAGGCGCGACAGATCTGCGCCGACGCCAACATCACCCCGCAGCGCCGCACCGACCCGTACACGGGCGTCCCGTACGTCCAGGACAACGAGGTCATGATCCTCACCCCCGTGAATGTGGCGGCCCGCCTGAAGACCATCGACACGGTTGAAGCATCTGTGCTCGGCGTCAACGGCAATCGAGAGGTCACGCCCACCGACCTGATCGCTGGCGACCTGATGTCGGCCTGTATCGACCGCGGCATCGAGCTCAGCCCGCTAGACCGCGATGTTCTGCGCTGGATCTCCAGCCACGGAGCGATGGCTGCTCAAGCCGTCAGCGACCTGATCAGCCGGGCATCCGCCGCCGGGGCGAAGCAGAGCGCCGAAGTGCGTGAGCTTGCCGAGCGATGGGTGGTCGACCCGGGCGCCTTCCCGGACGGCGCCGCCGACCCGCTGATGCAGATCGCGGAGCTGCTGGGGGTGACTACTCGTGGCTAACTCACAACTGCTACCGGATCTGGAGGGCTTCGAGGAGTTCTTCGGCATCAAGGTCAGCACGCTCGGCGAAGACGGCGGGATGGTTGCCCTCGGCCACCACGAGCCGAAGCGGGCACTGGCCGCCTTTAACGCCTACGCCAAGAGCCTCGGATTCACCGACCTGGACGACTTCTCCAGCTTCGGCGGCGACTGGGCCAAGGCGCTCGACCGCATCCGGACCGGGCAGGCCGTGCTCCGAAAGCAGTGCGAATACGCCGGCCGCAAGGACCACGAGACGAACTGCAGCGAGTGCGCCCAGATGTCGCAGTTCCCCTGGTGGATGGACTGCTCTCCGACCGTTGACGACGTGGACACCTTCCCCGTCACGAACTGGGAGGTGTGAATACCCGTGCGTAAATCTCCGTTCCGCGTGCACCAGCTGCTCGACGGTGATGACGAGATCGGTCTGATCCGGTACGACGGCGACCCCGACGTCTTCACCGCCCTGGCGTGGGCCCACTGCATCAACCACGAGATCGACAGCAGCATCATGCCGCCGACACCTCGGCTCTACCGGTGCAACCCCGATTTCACCGGCGAGTACGGATGGCTGCTCGGGATGCCCAGCAAGCCCGGCCCGGGAGCGTTCCTGGGCGCGACCATCCGCACCGCTCGGTACTTCGAGCCCGCGTGGCTGCGCGAGCTGCGGCTGACGAATTGCCGTCCGTCTTCATCTGAGGGCGGTGAATAGCGTGGCTGACGAAACCACAGAGCAGCGCCGGGCACGCATCCTCGCGTTGTCACCGGAGGACCGGGCCTTCCTGGCCGGAATCATCCGCAGGCAACTCGACCGGATCCCGGACCAGATCGCCAAGCTCCGCGAAGACGAGCAGGCCCTGACTGAATGGCTCACCGAGTTCGCACCGGAGATGCTGCCGGTCCTCTCCTGCATCAACGCCGGAATCAGCTGCCAGAGCAGCCCGGACTGTCCGGAGTACGCGCAGAACAAGGCGTGCCGTCAGGGACCCCCGGCTTACGCGCCGTATCCCACCGGGGAGGCGGACCGTGGCTGACCCTCGTGATCACCCGATGCACATCGACAACGTCCGGGCACAGCGCGCCGCCGACGAGGCCGAGCGGGACATGTTCCGCAACATCGCCCGGGAGATCGACGGCCCGCCGCCGCCCGGCATCGGCACGCTGCTCAAGCAGGCGCTGCGGAGTACCGGTTCGAATCCGTCGGGCGGCGGCGAAGGCGGGTCGCTGTGACCGTCTTCCTGATCGGCGCCGTCGTCGTGATGGTCACGCTGGCCGGTCTGGTCATCGGCGCCGCCATCGCCAACGAACGCAAGCGGGACGGCCTGGCCTCGCTGCTGCTGCTGGCGGCCTCGGTGGAGTTCGCCAGCGCGCTGGCCTACCTGGCCCAGATGGGCGAGGCGGGTGCGCGATGACCGGCACCACGATCGTCTTCGCCGGAGCGGTGTCCGCCGTCGTGATCGGGCTGGGCCTGGTCGCCGCCCTGGCCTCCATGCAGGAACGACTGTGCGAGCTGAAGACGCAGCGCGACGAGGCCCGGGCCGAACGGGACAACTTCGCCGCGGCGCTGGCCGATGCCCGCCGGCACGAGGCCGATGCCCTGGCCGCCGCCGAGGACGCGGAGGGGCGGGCCCGGTTCGCCACCCGGCTACTGGCCGACCTGCGGGACTTCTCCCACGTCAACCTCGCCTACCCGCCCGACGCCCTTCCGGACATCCCCACCGGCTCCCTCGATGACGACGCCTCCGCGTGGGTCGCCGAGATGCGCGAGCGGTGGACCTACGACTCCCCTGAGCAGTGAGGACACCTGCCATGACGAATTCCCTTCCCACACCCGACGAGATGCTCGCCAACGCTCAGGCCGAGCTGGACAAGGCATATCGAGCCTTGGGCAACGCCGCCGACTGGCTGCGCTCCGACTGGCGTCCCGTCGACTCCTCGCTGACCGCGGACCAGGCCCGCCGGCGTACCGCGATGCAGAAGTCCATTGCGGCGGCCAAGACCGCGATCAACCAGGGGCGGTGAAGTGCTGATGATTAGCTCTCACCAGACCGCGGACGCGATGATCAGCCTCGGAGGGCTCGCCCTCGACTTCGGCCGCGTCAATCGGATCACCTACCACCAGGACGGCCTGACTCCCGAGTCGGACACCGACCACACCGTGATGCTCGGCCTCATCGCCTGCGCCTTGGCCGACCGATACTTCCCGGACCTGAACGTCGGGCTCATCGCCCAGTACGCCCTCGTACACGACTTCGTCGAGGTCTACGCCGGCGATACCCCCACGCTTCGAATGCAGTCCTCCGACGCCAAGGCAGAGAAGGCCGCACGCGAGCAGGCCGCCCTCGTACGGATCCACAGGGAGTTCCGCGGCACCTTGCCCTGGGTCGCCACCCTCATCAGCAGCTACGAGACCCGACTGACGCCTGAAGCGCGCTTCGTGAAGGCGCTCGACAAGCTCCTGCCGAAGATCACGCACATCCTCAACGGCGCCGTGACCATCCGCAAGCAGGGAATGCGCCCCGAAGAGCTGGCTGATCGCTACGAGGCTCAGATCGGCGAGCTCCAGACGTACGCCGCCGACTTTCCCGCGCTGTTCGACCTCCGCTGGGTGCTCGTCGACCGCGTCCTCTGCAGTCTCGGCGAGCAGGACGCCAGTGTCGCCCCTCAGGTGCCGTCCCGCATGAAGACCGTCGAGGACGCCGCTCCTGCCGGAGGTGTGCTGTGACCGCCGCAGAGACCTACGGGCGAGACAAGGTCTGCCAGCGCACCGCCTGCACGGCGGACGGACCTGCCGACCACGTCGGTGGTGCTCACCTCGACCCGCGTGACCGGAACCGCTTCGACGGCAACGGCACCTCGCTGCGGGCTACCACCTACCGGGTCCGCAGCGAGCTGTACGCGCTGGAGCGGGTGAAGGCCGACCACCCTGACCTGGCCGAGGTCATCGACGTGGCGGTCCACGCCGTGCTCAAGGAAATCCAGTTCCTCAACGACCAGAACGTGCACATCAAGGTCGACGCCGACCGCAAGGTCCGCGAGGCATCCCGCAACGCTCTGGACTGCGAGCACCACGGCAAGACGATCCAGGGGTTGGAGGAGCAGCTGACCCTGGTTGACCAGTCGGGCGACCGCTCGGAGAAAGGCCGGCTGGCCCTTCTCGGTGGCATCGTCGCCTTCGACGAGTTCATCCGCCAGATCGATGCCGGCGCCACGGTGCCGGACCTGCCCAAGCTGGTCGCCGCGATCCGGGACGTGCTGAAGAAGACGCACGCCGCCCACGACCGGGCCTGGAAGCGGTGAGCGCGATGACCGTCTTCGGTCCTTACGACACCGAGACCCAGGCCGCTGCCGAGCCGCTGGCCACCGAAGTCCGGGCGGTGCCGCTGTCCAACAAGCCCGGCGGGGTGGTCGCCGCCCTCCAGCTCAGCCACCTGCGCGAGGCGTGCACCGACGCCGGGGTCGAGCTGGGCCGCTTCGACGCGCGGATCCTCGCCTGGCTGGCCACCTACGAGGCCACCACCGTGCAGGTCGTCGTCGGCCTGATCAGCCGGGCGCACGCCGCGGGGGCGAAGCAGACCGCCGGGGTCCGTGAGATCGCCCAGCGATGGGTCGTCGACCCGGGCGCGTTCCCGGACGGCGCCGCCGAGCCCCTGGGGCAGATCGCGAACCTGCTGGGGGTCAGGCGGTGACCGTCGAGACGTTCTACCTCGGCACTCACGAGACCAGCTGGCTCGGCGCGGCCCAGATGCCCACGGACGCCTGCCTGTTCGTCTCTCACCGGCGCCTCAACGAACGGCGTTCCCTGCCGTCTGCCCGGGTCAACTGGGCGCTGGACTCCGGCGGCTTCACCGAGTTGCAGATGTACGGCGAGTGGCGCACCACCCCGCAGCAGTACGTGGCCGCGGTGCGCCGGTACGACGCCGAGATCGGCCGGCTCGAGTGGGCGGCGCCGCAGGACTGGATGTGCGAGCCCATTGTCATCTCCGGCGGGAAGGCCGGGCCGGTCACGTTCGCCGGGACCAAGCTGAGCGTCGAAGAGCACCAGCGGCGCACCGTCGACAACTTCATCCAGCTCAGCGAGCTGTGGGGCGACGACTTCACCAATCCCTTCATGCCGGTGCTCCAGGGCTATGAGCGCGACGACTACCTGCGCTGCTGGGACCGCTACGACGCCGCGGGAATCAGCCTGGGCAACTACCCGGTCGTCGGGCTCGGGTCCGTCTGCCGGCGCCAGGCCGAAGACGAGATCGGTGACATCGTCACCACGCTGCTCGCCCTTGACGAAGGCCTACCGGTTCACGGATTCGGGGTGAAGCTGCGCGGCCTGGAGAAGTACGGCCACCTGCTCAACACCGCCGACTCGATGGCCTGGTCGTACGACGCCCGCTACGCCGCGCCGCTGCCCGAGTGCGTCGAGGACCCGGCGGTGCGGCACAAGAACTGTGCGAACTGCATCCGCTACGCCCTGCGCTGGCGTCGCAACGTGCTCGGCCTGCTGGCCAAGGGCGGCGCGAAATGACGAGCACCCTCACCCGGCCGAACACCTACAGCGCGTACGTCGACGGGTTCGGGACCGCGCGGCGGATCCAGGCGCTGTGCCGTCTCGGCTGGTCGCTGGCGGAGCAGGCGCACATCACCGGCCGGACCGTCGCGGAGTTCGAGACGCTCGTCCGGGCCGAGCCGGTACCGACACGCGTGGCGTACCTGATCGCCCGGCTCTACGACCGGCTCGCCACCAGCGGATGGCGCCGTAGCCCGGCCGCGGAGGCCACCCGGGTGTGGGCGGCGGAGCAGGGATGGGCCCCGCCGATGGAGTGGACCACCGAAACGATCGACGACCCGGCCGCCCTGCCGGCCAGCACACCTGGGTCCGGTCCGCAACGACTGGCCGCCTGGCTGGTGAACTACCGCCTTCTGGAAGCCCAGGGCCTGACCCGCCGGCAGATCGCCGACAAGCTCGGCACCCGCCCGGAGCTGATCCGGCACCGGCTGCGGCGCGCCCGGCAGCACGGATGGGCCTCGGCGGCCACACACCCCACCACTGCGCTCGAAGGGAGCCGTCGATGACCCGCGTCTCGTTCATGGAAGATCCGGCCAGGGGGTGCGCTCCCGGCCGGGTCGACCCCGACATCTTCTTCGCCAGTCCACGACTGCCCGAGGTCGTCGAGGCCGGGCTAGCGTTCCAGGCGAAGCTCGACAAGGCCCGCGCCCGGCGAACCTGCCGCGAGCGCTGCCGGTTCGCCCAGGCCTGCTTCACCCGGGCCGAGAGCAACGGGGACCGCTACGGCATCTGGGGCGGCGTCGACATGGCCAACAACGCCGAGCGGCGCCAGGCCCGCAAGCGGTTCGGGCTGGCCGAACGCGGCGAGGTGACGCCGGAGACCGACGAGGTGCTCGTCGAGCGGGTGCTGAACTCCGGGCCCGCCGCGTTCAAGGCGCTCACCGACGATCGGCGGGCCCTAGTGGTCCGGGCGGCCGTCGGGGGCGGGATGAGCTGGACGGCGATGGAGCGCAAGTTCCGGGTCCGTCAGGCGACGCTGCGGGCGCTGGCCGGCGAGGGTGTCGAGGGCTTCGACCAGCAGGTGCAGCGGCTGTACCACGAGGGCCGATCCGACCAGGCGATCGCACTGACGCTCGGGTGCGACCAGAAGAAGGTCAAGAACACCCGGGCCCGACTCGGACTGCCTGCCCTGTTCGGACCGGGTGGCCGGCTGCGGCGCCGAATCGCTGACGTGCACCGTTCCCGGGCGGGGGTGCCGGCATGAGCAGCACCGAGGAGTACCGCGAGGTCATCGCGCGGCACCTGCCGAAGAACTGGTCGCAGGACCGGCGTGACGCCGCAGCTGACGAGATCTTCTCCGATCTGGAGGGCTCCGGCCTGCTGGTCGCGCCGAAGTGCACGGTCGTCGAGGTCGGCGGCCGGCCCCTGGTGCCGGTGCAGACGGTCCGGGCGTACGGGCTGGAGCTGGCGCTCGACGCCCACGGCGAGGCCTCGGAGATCCGGCACCCGGCCGGTCTGGTGGTCGTCGAATGAGCAACAACGTCCCTGCCCAGCGCGCAGCCGTCGAACCGGGCAGCCGCCTGGACGACCTGCTCGCCACCTACGCGGAGTTGAAGCCGCGCGTCGACGAGCTGACCGGTCGGCTGAAGTCCGTGACAGACGCGATCAAGGCGGAACTGACCTCGGCGAACCCGGCCGCGGTGCGGGTCGACGTCGATCACCCGGCGCTCGCCATGCCGCTGCGGCTGTCGTACGTCGAGAGCTGGTCGTTGGACACCAAACGCCTCAAGGAGGAGCAGCCCGCGGTGTACGTGACCTACGCCCGCAAGGGCGGCCGCTGGGATCTTCGGGGGCGATCGTCGTGAGCAGGCCGATGCGCATCAGCGAAGTCCTGGCTCAGCTCGGACCCACCTTCACCGCTCGGTACGAGAGCGAGTGCTCAGGTTGCGCCGAGGTGATCCTGCCCGGGGACAACTGCCGCGCGGACGGCGCCGGGGGCTGGATCCACACCGACAACGAATGTCACCAGATTCACCCCGAACCACGACCCGCGGCGCGTCCGGCTTGCACGGAGTGCTTCCAGGTGCCGACCGCCAACGGATCGTGCGGGTGCTTCTGATGAGCAAGATCGACGAGTTCATGCGGGCGGCTCCGGCGCGGCTGGAGGGCAACAGCCCGTGGGCCAGCCGATACGCGTCCGAGCTGCGCCGGGTGGTGGTCGCGCAGGCCAACGGGTCGGCGCGCAACGTACAGAAGCACCTTGGCCCGAGCGAGCTGGGCGTGCCGTGTGACCGGCAGGTGGTCGGCAAGCTGGCCGGCATCCCGGTGACCAACCACGTCGTGGACCCGTGGCCGTCGGTCGTCGGCACTGCGGTGCACGCCTGGCTGGCCGATGCGTTCACCGCCGAGAACCTGAAGCTGCCGGCGCCCCGGTGGCTGGCCGAGCAGCGGGTCGTTCCGCACCCGGACCATTCCGGGACCGCGGACCTCTACGACGCTGCTGAAACGGCGGTCGTCGACCACAAATGCCTCGGCGAATCGTCGATGGCGAAAGTCCGCAGCCCGAAGGGGCCGCCGGTCAAGTACGTCATTCAGCTCCTGCTCTACGGCAAGGGCTACCGCAATCTCGGGCTGCCGGTGACGCGCGTCGCGCTGGCCGCCTACCCCCGCACGGCGTCAAGCCTGGACGGCCTCTACGTCTGGGAACGCGCCACGGGGCCTCAGGACGACCCACTGATCGAGGAGGTGTTCAGGCTCACCGACCGCCGTAAGGCACTGGCGGAAGAAGTCGTCTCCGGCCAACTGACATTCACCGACATTCCCATTTCCAGCGATGACGACGAGTGCTTCTTCTGCCCCTTCTACCGCCCGCAATCCAAGCGTGACAACGGACCCGGATGTCCCGGGCCGAACAGCTGAACAAGGAGATCAGAAATGCAGCCTCAGTACCCCGGCCAGCCGGCGATGCCGCAGTACCCCCAGCAGCCGCAGCAGGGCTACCCGGCCCAGCCCGCCTACCCGCAGCAGCCGCAGTTCCCTGTCCAGCCGGCCTACCCGCCGCATGGCTACGGTCAGCCGCAGTACGCCCCGCAGCAGTACCAGCAGCCCGTTCCGGCGCAGCCGCTGCCCTCGGTGGGCCTCGACGACTACTGGCAGCAGCCGAGCTCGGCGGGTGGCCCGTCGCTGAAGTTCAAGGACGCCCAGGGCAACCCGCAGATCGGCAAGGCCTACGAGGGCTTCATCGCCCGGACCATCACCGACGGCGACATCCGCCCGCAGACCGACCGCAACGGCCAGGTGCAGACCTACCGCGACGGCCGGCCCAAGGCGGTCATGGTCGTTCCGCTGATCATGCAGCCGTCGCAGGAGTTCCCGGACGGCCAGGCCGGCTGGTGGGTCAAGGGCCAGTCCCGTGACGAGCTCGCCCGGGCCATGGCCGAGGCGGGTGCTCCGGCCGGTGCTCCGGAGTCGGGGGCCTGGGTGCGGATCACGCTCGTCAGCGTCCGGCCCATCCCCAACATGAGCCCGGCGTTCCAGTACCGGGTCGAGTACCGGCGGCCCGCGCCGACGGTTGATGGTCCGGCTCCGGGTCTTCCTATCCCGACGCCGCCGGTGCCCGCCCCGGCACCTGTGTACGCCCCGCAGCAGCAGGCGGCTCCGGTCATGTCGACGGCCTCCGGTCAGCCGATCGTGCACCAGCAGCCCGTTCCGCCGGCGCCTCCGGCCCAGCAGCAGCAGCAGCCCCCGGCCCCGCAGCCGGTTCCGGCACAGGCTCCCGCGCCCGCAGCAGCTCCGGCTGCCGGGCCGGCCGGGTTCAGCCCGGAGCAGCAGGCCCTGTTCGCGCACCTGACCGGCCAGTCGGCGGGCTGAGCGGGTGACTGTCCGGCCCGGGTGGCTCTTCCCCACGCCCGGGCCGGGCGGTGACCTTCTCGAACTCCCGACTCTTCCAGGAGGTGCTCCGTGACCTTGTTCGACACACCCGCCGCGCCTCCCGCCATGCTGCACGGCGAGCTGACCGCCGACGGTAAGACGATCGTGCTGATCGGCGTCGGGCCCGACGCGGCGATCGCGCACATGGCGGTGCAGGTCCAGTTGATGACCCCCCTGATCAAGCCCAGCAACCCGCCCGGTGCGCTCACCCTGCCCGCGACCTGGGCGGCGGTCGTCCAGCTGGCGCACCTGTTCGGCTCGGCCTGGCGGCCGGGACCGCGGCTCACCGAGTGGCTGATGGCCGAGACGATGCGTCGGACTCCCGACGGCGGGGACCTGTCCGTCGAGCTGCCGGAGGGGCTGACACCGCGGCCGTACCAGGTCGAGGGCGCCCGGATGATCGGGGCGGTCGGCCGGGGGCTGCTGTTCGACGAGCCCGGCACCGGCAAGACCATCACCACGATCCTCGGGCTGCTCGAGCGCGCCGCTCAGGGCCATCAGGTCACCCCGGCGGTCGTGCTCGCCCCGATGTCGGTAGTTGACCCGTGGATCGAGGCGTGGCAGACGTGGGCGCCGCAGTGGCGGGTCAACGCGTGGCGGGGCAGCCCGGAGCAGCGCCGCCGGCTGGCTGCCCGGTCACCGGAGCAGCAGGCGGATGTGCTGGTGTCCAGCTACGACACCGCCGCACGGGACTCCGCCAAGGGAGGCCTGCTGACCCGGGTCGGGCCGCGCACGATCGTGGTCGACGAATGTCACCTGATCAAGACCCCGCACTCGGCCAGGTCGATGGCGGCGCGGCGGCTGGCGAAGCGGGCGGACAACTTCGTCGGGCTGTCCGGTACCCCGATCACGCACCACCCCGGTGATCTGTGGCCGGTGCTGGAGGCGATGGCGCCGCTGGCGTGGCCGTCGGGGGAGCGGTGGAAGGCCCGCTACTGCAGCACCATCCCCGGCGACTACAGCGCGAAGGTGGTCGGCCTGAACCCGTACGCGGAGGCCGAGATGCGCATGACGCTGCAGGGCCAGCACCGCCGGGTCGCCAAGGCCGACGTGCTGCAGCAGTTGCCGCCCAAGGTCTACAGCGTGCGCCAGGTCGAGCTCCCGCCGCCGTACCGCAAGGCCTACGACCAGATGGAACAGGACATGATCGCTGAGCTGCCCGGCGGCGAGGAGCTGTCGGTGATGTCGGTGCTCGCTCAGCTGACCCGGCTGCAGCAGCTGGCCAGTGCGGCCGCCGACGTCACGGTCACCACCGAGGTGGTCGAGGAGGACGGTCTGCAGGTCGAGCGCCCGCACGTCCAGGTCGTGCTCAAGGCCCCGTCGTGGAAGGTCGACGCACTGCTGGAGGTGCTCGCTGAGCGGCCGGGCGAGCCGGTGGTGGCGTTCGCCCCGTCTCGGCAGCTCATGCAGCTCGCCGGTGAGCAGGCCACGAAGGCCGGGCTGCAGGTCGGCTACATCATGGGTGGCCAGTCCGCGAAGGACCGCACGGCCACGACGGACGCCTTCCAAGGAGGAAAGCTCGATCTGCTCTGCGTCACCACCGGCGCCGGCGGCGTCGGGCTCACCCTGACCGCCGCGCGGACCGTCGTGTTCCTGCAGCGCCCCTGGTCACTCGTCGAAGCCGCCCAGGCCGAGGACCGCTGCCACCGCATCGGCTCGGAGATCCACGACTCCATCGAGGTCATCGACGTGGTGGCCACCAAGACCATCGACACGCGCATCCGTGCCGTGCTCCACGAGAAGGCCGGCCAGCTGGCGGATCTGCTGCAGGACAAGCGGATCGTCACCGAGCTGCTCGGCGGATCAACGCTGCGAAAGGCCTGACCATGTACGTCATCGGTGTTGATCCCGGCCCGCTCCCGGGCATCGTCCGCCTGCACCTGATCGTCGACTCACGCGGCGTTGAGCCGTCCCGCCTGATCGGCGTTGAGCCGTCCCGCCTGATCGGCGCTGAGGCGCTCCAGGTGACCCCGGGCGTCCTGCTCACCGTCGCCACCGCGCTGTGCGAGGGGATCGGGCAGGCCTTGGCCTACGAGCGGTTCGTCGTCGGGCGGCGCGCGGCCAGGTCGGCCACCGCGGCCGCCGGCACCCGGACCCGCAGCGTCATCGGTGCGCTGGAGGAGTGGGGCCACACCCGATGCAAGGTGCACGCCCGCTCGGCCGCCGAGGTGAAGCCCTGGGCCACCGACGCCCGCCTCGACGCCGCTGGCCTGCTGGAGCTGACCAAGGGGATGCGCCACGCCCGCGACGCCGCCCGGCACGCCTTGTTCTGTGCCGTCCGCGACTACGGCCTCCCTGACCCGCTGAGCCGGAAGGCGAACCTGTGACCCCCGAGGAGATCGCGGCCGCGCTCGACGTCGCCCGCCGGCTCGCCACGGCCGGGGTGCCGATCTTCATCGCGTACCCCGACGCCACCGCCAAGACCGGCTACCGGCCGCCGTCGCGTTGGGAGCAGACCGTCCCCGACCCGGCCGTCGTCGACCAGTGGCGGCCCGGGCTGGCGCTGTGCGCGGTCATGGGCTGCGGCATCGACCTGATCGACTTCGACCCCCGCAACGGCGGCGATCCGACCGCCCTCAACGGGATGACCCCGCAGTTCCTGGCGCTCGCCGCTACCCCGTCGGGAGGCGCACACGGCTTCATCGCCTCCCTCGGCGTCGGCTCCCGCGACAACGTGCTGCCCGGCGTCGACGTCAAGGGCGGCGCGGCAGACGGATCGTCGCGGGGGTTCGCGTTCATCGCGCCCACCGTGCGGGTCAGCGCGGTCACCGGCGAGCCGATCCCGTACCGCTGGCACCAGGCACCCGACTTCAGTCGCTTCGGCCTGCTGGACACGTCAGGGGCGAACCTGGCCGCCCGCATCCGGGAGCTGAAGGCCTCCACCGACACTGTGCGCGTCGCCGGTGGTCCGCAGTGGTGGCAGGAGTTCATGTCCCAGCGCGAGCCACAGGCCGCCGCCGCCGCCGACAAGGCGATCGAGGGCAAGCTGGCTGAGGTGTCCGGCTGGACGGCCGGCTCCGGCACCGGCTTCCGGACCGTCCTGCTGCGCGCCGCGCTCACCCTCGGCGGCTACACCGGCGGCGGCTACCTCGACCGGCTCGACGCCCAGAACCTGCTCGAGAAGGCCGTCACGGGCGTCTGGGGCACCCCGGACACCGACGACCTGCTCTGGATCCAGCAGGGCCTCGACGACGGCGCCACCAAGCCGTTCTACGTCGTCACCCCCGAACAGGAGCGTGCTAATTCCGAGGCTGCGCAGGCAGTGGCCCGCGAGGGGGAACTGCCCCCGGCCGCCGGAGGGTCGCAGGAACCGCCCTGGTCGGTGTTCGGCGTGCTCGGCGGGACGCCCTTCGACCCGGCCGGCGACACCACCGACCAGGGCCTGGCTAAGGCCGTCGCCTACCGGATGTACCCGGCGCTGCGCTACGCCACCGACGCGGGGCTGTGGGTCAAACGAGGCCGCGACGTGTGGGAGGAATGCGCGGACGACATGTCCGACTGGATCATCTCGCTGCTCGCCGAGCTCATGCCGCTGGGTGAGCGCCCGATCCCGAAGAACGCCGAGGACCGCACTGAAGCGCACTGGCAGGCCGCTCGGCACGCGCTGTTCATGAGCTCCGGCGGCACCGGGAAGATCGGCCGGAAGCTGCGCGCCATCGTCCGCAGCGACCACCCGGCCTCACTGCGCATCACCGAACTGGACACCAACCCTGAGGTGCTGTGGGCCGGCGGCGTGCCGTGGAACCTGCGCACTTCCGGCGACGTGCCCACCCCCGCGCACTGGGTCGACCCGAACACCCCCCACCTACGGACAGCCCTGTGCGCCCCGGACCCGACCGTGCCGACCCCGCGCTGGGACGCCTTCGTAGCCGCGGTGCTGCCCGACCCCGAGGTCCGGGCCTGGGCGATGCGCGTGCTGTCGATCGCGCTGACCGGCTACCCGGACGCCGCCCTGCCGATCCTGTACGGGCGCGAGCGGTCCGGGAAGACCTCGCTGATCGAGATGCTGGTGACGGTGCTGGGCAGCTACGCCCACGCCGCCAACCCGAAGCTGCTGAGCTCGCAGGACAACTCCCACGACGCGATCCTGTACGACCTGCGCGGCCGCCGGCTGTCGTTCATCGACGAAGGGCCGAAGCGCGGCCACGACGCCACCGAGCGACTCAAGCAGCTCACCGGCGGGGGCTCGCTCACCGGCCGGCCCATGCGCGCCAACCCGGTCACCTTCAAGCCCAACCACACCCTGGTCATGACGACCAACCCCGAGCCCAACCTCACCGACCCCGCCCTGCGCGCCCGCGTCCGGCTCATCCCGTGCGACACGCCGCAGGAGATCGTCCGGCCGCTGAGGGTCGCCCTGCTCGGCGACGGGCTGACCACCGAGGCTCCCGGCATCCTCGCGGCGATGATGCGCGAGGCCGCGGCCTTCCTCGCCGACCGCGACACCGCCGCCACCACGGCCGCGCCGATCAGCATCCGCGGCCTGGCCGAGGAGATCGCCGAAGGGCAGGACCCGATCCAGGAGTGGGTCGAAACCTGCACGGTGCCGAGCGACCCGGGAACCCAGAGCCGGATCCTCTACAGCCAGCTGTTCGCCCGCTGGCACCAGGAGCACCCGCGGTTCCGTCGCCTGTCCCTGCCGACCGAGACGGGCTTCGGCCGTCGGCTCACCGAGCTGGGCTACCCGGCGCACAAGAGTGACGGCCGGATGTACCGGCCACTGTCCGTGTTGAACGGCGGATTCGGGATCACCCCCACCCCGCCCACGCTGGCTGCGTTCATGGGAGCACCCGGAGGACTACAGGGAGGGTCTCAGGGAGGCTCAGGGGAGGTTCCGGAAGGTTTCCGAGGCAACCGTCCGGAGGTAGTTACCCCAGCTCAGGGCGTACTTTCTAGTAGGTCTAGGGAGGGTAGGGAGGGTTTTTCCTCTGCCCAGAAAACTGAGTCACAAAAAGTAGAGGTAGAAGAAAATACAGACCAAAGGGGGGCCGGACCCTCCACCCTCCCTACGCCCTCTATTTTTGAGGCCCCCACCTCGGATAACACCACCGGAGGGATGGTTTCGGAAGACCTCCCGGAACCTCCCGGGGACAACGAAGCCCCTACACCGGCCCGGCGGACCGATTCGGCTACAGGGCGTTACACCAAGGCGGCGGCCAAGGCAGCGGAGAAGGAAGCCGCCCGGCAAACCTCGGTGGGCGAGCGCACCCCGCTGCCGGTGCTAGTCGACCGGGCCGGCACCATCACCGCGATCGACCCCGCCCGGGCCGCCTCCGAGATCGGCCTGGCGGTGGTCCGGGCCGGTGGCGCGCTGACCGTGGACGTCGAGCACTCCGGCTACCCGGTCGGACACCCCGACTACGTGCTGCGCACCGCCCAGCTCGGCGATGAGCAGGCCGCTGTGGTTCTCGACCCGGCCGACCCGGCGCAGGCCGAGGTCATCCGGGCCGCCCTGGCTGGCGCACCCCGGCTGCACGCGCACTCGGCCACCGCCGACCTGGTGCCACTCGTGTACGCCGGGCTGACCGATGAGTCCGCCTGGGAGCGGATGCATGACACCGTCATCCCGGCCAAGCTCGCCGACCCGCAGAGCACCGGCAGCGACCCCGGGCTCAAGCAGCTGGCCGGCACCCTGCTCGGCAGCGCGGCCACTGCGCCGGAGGCGGACAAGGCCCGTGGCCACATGTTCAAGCTGCACGGCTGGCTGACCGAGACCAAGGCCACTACTCCGGTCGAGAAGTCCGGCTGGGCCCAGGTCGACCCGACCAGCGAGACGATGGAGCGGTACGCCGCCAGCGACGTGCTCGACACCGCCGCCCTCGCCGTCCGGCTCCCGCAGCTTCCCGCCGAGGTGGTGGAACGGGAACGGGCCGTGCAGCGCATCACCGCCCGGGTCGCGCACCGCGGCGTCCGGGTAGACCGCGACCAGGTCACCCGGCTCGAAGCCGAGCACACCCCGGCCATGCACGCCGCCGCCGCTCGGATCCGGGGCCTGGGCCTGGACAACCCCGGCAGCGACCGGCAGCTCGCCGACCGGCTCACCCAACTCGGGGTCACCCTGCCCCGCACCCAGCCCAGCGCCAAGTTCCCCGAGGGCCAGCCCAGCGTCGCCGCCGGCGTTCTCGAGGGCCTCAAGAGCACCCCCGGAACGGCCGGTGAGCTCATCACAGCCGTCCTGGACTACCGGCACCACGAAACAGTGCTCACCACGTTCCTGGAGCCCTACCGAGTGCTCTGCGACCGTGGCGACGGTCGGGCCCGGCCCACCGTCTACACCCTCGGCACCGACACCGGCCGCATGAGCTGCGTGCGCCCCAACCTCCAGCAGCTCCCGCGCCAGGGCGGCGTCCGCGCCTGCATCACCGCCGATCCCGGCCACGTCCTGGTCTCCGCCGACTTCAGCGGCGTGGAGATCCGGGTCATGGCCGCGCTCAGCCAGGACCCGGAACTGATCCGTCAGCTCCGCGAAGGCGTCGACCTGCACGCCATGGTCGCCGAGCAGGCCTTCGGTGCCGGCTGGACCAAGGCCGACCGGTACACCGCCAAGCGCGGTGTCTTCGGCTGGGCCTACGGCGGTGGCGTGGCCAGTCTCGCCCGTCAGGTCGGCGTCCCCGAATCGACCATGCAGGCCGTGGTCGACGCCCTCGGCCAGATCGCCCCCGGCTACGTCCGGTGGGCCGACGAGGTCAAGCGAGCCGTCCGCGGCGGCGCCACCCAGATGCCGACCTACGCCGGCCGGGTCATCCACCTCGACCGGCAGTTCCCCCACAAGGCCCCGAACTACTGCCTCACGCCGGACACCCCCATCCTGCGATCAGACCTGCGGCACGTCTCAGCCGCTGACATCCGGCCAGGTGACCGGCTCGTCGCCTTTGACGAATTTCCCGGCGACGCGGGCAGCGGGAATAAGTACCACCGGATGCGTACCGCCATCGCGGAGAAGGTGTCGACGGTGGTCAAGCCGTCCGTGACTGTCCGAACGGCGGATGGGAAGGCAACCACATGCAGCGCCGACCACCTGTGGCTTGCGCGCCCGCTGAAGGTGCCGCACCGCGGTCCCCGTATCCGCTGGATCCGGGCAGATGCTCTTCGGCCAGGAGATTCGCTGCTCTCACTCGGTACATGGCAGGAGGGCGCCTCGCGGACGGCCGGCTACCTGGCGGGTCTGTACGACGGGGAGGGCTCGCTCCAGTCCCGCGGTTCCGGCCACCAAACCACAGGGCTGACTTTCGCCCAGCTTGAGGGTCCGGTCATGGACGCCTTCTGTGCCGGGATGACCGAACTCGGGCTGCCCTTCGGGTACCACGGTCGGGCGCCACAGAGCACCTCGCCGACCGACCTCGTGCAGGTCAGCGGAGTCCGGAACATCATGCGCGTGCTTGGCACGTTGCAGCCGGAGCGCTTCCAGCACCGGTTCGAGGATGTCTACGAGGGGGCTGCGATCACAGCGGGACTGGCCGAGTCAGTGGCTGTAGTCGCTGTCGATGGCGCCGGTGATCTGGAGCTGACATCCATCCAGACCAGTACCCGGACCTTGGTGGCCAACGGTTACCTCTCGCACAACTGCATCCAGGGAACCGCGCGCGAGCTGCTGGTGGACGCCCTTCTGGAGTGGGACCGGACCCGTTGGGGCGGCGGTGTGGTTCTGCCGGTGCACGACGAGATCGTGGCCATGGTCCCCGAGGCCGACGCCGTCGAGGCCACCGCCGCGCTGGTCCGCTGCATGAGCCGGGAGCTGTACGGCATCGAGATCAAGGCCGAGGCGTCCGAGCCCTCCTTCGCCTGGCGGGACTCGGCATGAGCACCACCATCACCACCCGGACGACCCTGAGGAGCGCCGACGTGACAGATCTGCCGACCCCCGAGCACCTCCGGGCTTCCGCCGCCTTGTGGTCGCTGCGCGCCTCGCTGAGCACGCTGTCCGACCGCGAGGCGGCCGAGGACAAGGCGATCGCCGACGAGCGGGTGGCCGCCGCCGACCCGCTGAAGAGCCCGGTCTGGGGTGGCCGGCAGGCGCTCGGTGGTCACAGCGACCCCACCACCGACGCCCTGCTCCAGCTCACCGGCCCGGTCCGGGAGAACCGGTTCACACCCCTGCTCGAGGAGGTGACCGGCCAGCTGGCCAACGTCGCCCAGCACCTGCCGCCGGCCGGCGTCACCAGCCTCGTCCGGATCGTCGCCGCCCTGCCCCAGCTCAGCAAGCCGGCCGCGTTCTCCACCTGGCAACTCGCCGACCGCATCGACTCCCGGATCCGGCGCCTGTTGTCGCTGCCCGGCGACCGGCAGTACGTGCCCCGGGTGAAGTGCCCCTGGTGCGACGCGGTCAGCCTGGTGATGCGCCTGGAGCCCCCGCAGCCGGATCGGGTGGTCGAGTGCACCACGTGTACCGGCGCGTGGCTGTGGGCCGATGTGGCAGGAGCCCGGCCGTGATTGAGGTGGCGGGGGAGTGGTGGGGCACGGCGGACGAGGTGGCCGGGCACATCGGTCAGGGCGTCACCGCGGATGCGGTCCGCTGGTGGTCCCGTTATGACGGGCTGACCAAGGCCCGGACGACCGACGACCACGGCCGGCCCCAGGTGCGGTACCCGCTGAGCCAAGCGATCCGCATCGATGCGGCCAAGCGGGCTGGTAGTCGAGGGCGTAAACGCGCAGCGTGGGCCGCTTGACAGACGTCTAGATCATTCTCCAAACTGGTGATGGCAGAGGACTGCCCACAGCCCGGTCGAGCGCACAGCTCCCGGGCTGTCGCCATTCCCGGGGGTGACCATGACGTCCCACCGTGCGCCCGAGACCCTGTGGGCCTACATCGGCGGCTGGATCATCGACGGACTGATCGGCCTGTTCATCGGCATCACCCTCGCCCTGCTCGGTCTGCTGGCCACGCTGTGGGTGATGGCCCTGTCAGGGCACGCCTGGTGACCGATGTGGATACCACCCACAGGACCATGCCGGGCACCTGAGCAGCCGATCCCGTACCGGATCCGGACACGGCATCCTGACCGTCCCACCACGGACGGAAGGGCCCATCATGACGGACTACACGACCACCAGGCCTCAGCAGCGCACCGGCCTTCAGAAGGCCCGTGACATCGCCCTCACCGTCATGGCGGTGCTGGTGAGCATCGTGTGCCTGCTCCTGCTCTATGTCGGGGTCGCCGCCGGATCCGCGCTCTCCGACGTCAGCAACCGGCTCAGCGAGTCCACCCCGACGCCGGCGTTCACCTTCGACACCCCGGCCGTACCTGACCCCGTGCGCACCAACGCCGACGGTGTGGAGTGCATTGGTGAGGAGGCGATCCCTGGCTGCTGAACCTGGAGGGGGCCATGCCTGCTAAGGCCACCACCAGTGAGCGGGGATACGGTGCCCGGCATCAGCAGCTGCGAGAGCAGTGGGAGCCCAAAGTCAGGGCCGGGCTGGTTGACTGCCATGCGGCCCAGTGTGTCGAGCCCGGCCGCCGCATCGAGCCGGGCAGTGACTGGGACTTGGGCCATACCCCGGATCGCACCCGATGGACCGGGCCTGAGCATGCTCGCTGTAACCGTGCCGAGGGTGGGCGCCGTGGAGCTGCGGTCACCAACGGCCAGCGCGCCGCGCTCCGTCACTCGCGGACCTGGTGATCCCGAGGCGCAGAAAAAATCCGGGCCGCAGACCGCGTGACCCCCGCGCGAGTCAGTTGTCCCCTCCCTGTCTGGGTGTTGCAACAGTCCGCAGCACTGACGCGAACTGTTGCAACGGTGCCTGACCAGCGAGGAGGCAGCCGTGGAGCACGATGTGACCTGCTCCTGTGGCAAGGTCTTCCGGGCACGGTCGGAGCGGGCGACCTATTGCAGTTCGACGTGCCGGTCCCGGGCGTCCCGGGCGGGTCTGGTCGGCCCGAAGGCAAAGGTGGTGCAGCTCGGCGCCGTGCCGGCCGCAACGCCGGACGACAAGACAGAGCCCCTCTTGGTCGCGATCACACGGGAGGAACTCGACCGGGCCGGTCAGCTGAACACAGCACTCGGTCAACAGGCTCTGCTGCTCGCCGAGCGTATGGCCTCACCCTTCGCCTCGGCTGCCGCGGTGGCCTCGTTGGCGAAGCGCCACTCAGACCTGATCGCAGCGCTGGTTCCGCCGGCTCCCGGGAAGCCGGACTTCCTGGACGAGCTGGCTGAGCGGCGTCTGAAGAAGGCCTCCGGTGAGTGAGCCGATCGCTCCGGCGCACCTGTGGGTCCCGCCAAGCGCAGGCTCTTACGGTGACGAGGCCGTCGACCTGATGCGGCTCGCGGGCCGCGAACTGGATGCCGAGCAGGTGCACGACGTCACCTGCATGCTGGCCTACCGGCCTGGTGGGCGCTGGGCGGCGTTCGAAGAGGTGATTATCGAGCCGCGCCAGAACGGCAAATCCGGCGGCGTGCTCATGTCCGTTGTCGTGTTCGATCTGTTCCTGCTCAAGCCTGACCGGATCGTGTGGACAGCGCACCTGTTCAAGACCGCCCGAGAAGCGTTCATGGACCTCAAGAACTTGATCGACGCCACCCCCGAACTGTCGAAGCGGGTCAAAGCCATCCGTGAGGGCAAAGGCGACGAGGCGATCGAGCTGCACGGCAAGTCGCGGACCAGCCAGGGCGCTCTCTTAGAGTTCCTCGCCCGGTCGGAGGGCGGCGGCCGCGGCCTCGGCGGAAAGCGGCTGGTTTTCGATGAGGCCCTGTTCCTAGGCGCCGATTCGATGGGTGCGCTCATCCCCACCCTCGCCGCCCGGTCGATCACCGGTGATCCGCAGATCATGTATGGCTCCTCGGCCGCCGTGCTGCGCTCCGATCACCTCCGGGTCCTGCGCGACCGTGGGCGCAAAGGCGGCGACCCCTCACTTGTCTACATCGAGAGGTGCGCCCCCGGCAGTTGGGACGATCCCGGGTGCGCCGATGGGCCCGAATGCACGCACATGGTCGGCGTGGACGGCTGTGCGCTGGATGACGAGACGTTGTGGTTGCTCGCGAATCACGCGCTCGGCAAGCGAATCTCGTACGAGTACATCCGCAACGAGCGCCGCTCCATGCCGACGCCGGAGCAGTTCGGCCGCGAGCGCCTCGGCTGGCATACCGACCCGATCGGCGCCGGCGAACTACCCGTTGAGGCGTGGGCGCTGTGCTTCGACGCCAACTCCGCCCCGACCACCCGGCCCGTGTTCATGATCGACGCCTCGCCGGGCCTCAAGTCCGTTGCGATCGCCGCAGCGATGTGGCGCCCAGACGGCCTGCCTCACCTCGAGCTCGTCGCCCATTCACCCGGTTCGACCTGGGTGGCGGAGCGCGCAGCTCAGCTACGGCAGCATCGGCCCCTGGATTGGGTGCTTGACCCGTCGGGCCCCGCCGGCGCACTGTTGCCCGCCCTACGCGAGGCCGGCATTGAGCCGACCCTGATGACACCCCGCGACATGGGCCAGGCCTGTGAGGCTTTTGCCGCGGCGGTCGAGAACCGGGCACTGCGGCACCTGGATGAGCCGGTCCTGCGCAAGGCCCTGGCCGGCGCTGGCCGTCGCGACGTCGGCGACGGGCTGTGGGTGTGGTCCCGGCGCAAGTCCGACATCGACATCTGCCCTCTCGTTGGCGCCACGGGCGCGTTCTGGGGCCTGTCCGTCGTTCCGCCGGAGACGCCACCGCCGCCGTCGCCGCTGGTGGAGACCCTGTCCGGATCGAACCGTGCGGAAACCGACTACCTGGCGGGCGCCGGGTTCTGACCGATCAAGGGGGTCGTCGTGGTCGCCGTCCCTCAGACCGAGATCGGGTACGCCCAGAACACCGGCTTGTCGAACTGGTGGATGACGCTCGATGACGAGCCGACGCCCGAGCTTCAGTGGCCCCGCTCGGTCGGCGTGTACGACGCCATGCGCTCCCAGGACGCCCAGTGCGCCTCGGTGCTCCGTGCCGTCGCCTTCCCCGTCCGCCGGACGCCGTGGCGCATCGATCCGGCCGGCGCGCGGGACGACGTGGTGCGACTGGTGGCTGAGGATCTGGGCCTGCCGATCGCCGGCGACGGGCAGCCTGCTGCACCGGTGCGTACCCGGGACCGGTTCTCCTGGGCCGAGCACCTACGGCTGGCGCTGCTCATGCTGCCGTTCGGTCACATGTTCTTCGAGCAGGTCTACCGCATCGAGGCAGGCCGGGCCCGGCTGCGCAAGCTCGCCCCGCGACTGCCCAGGACCATCGAAGACATCAAGGTCGCCCCCGACGGCGGCCTCATCTCGATCATCCAGCACTCGGCCCGGGCGGACCACGTTCAGCGCCCGATCCCGGTGGACCGGCTGGTCGCCTACGTTCACGACCGGGAGGGCGGTAACTGGCTCGGCCGGTCGCTGCTCCGGCCGGCGTACAAGCACTGGCTGATCAAAGACAGGCTGTTGCGGGTCGACGCACAGACCATCGAGCGCAACGGCATGGGCATCCCCGTCTACGAGGGCGCTGAGGGCGAGGCCGACCTCGGTCCGGGCCTGGCAATGGCGAAGGCCTGGCGCTCAGGCGAGTCAGCCGGCTCCGCCACCCCGAACGGCGCGAAACTCCGGCTGGCCGGCGTCGAGGGAAGCCTGCCCACCGCACTGCCGTCCATCCGGTACCACGACGAGCAGATCGGCCGGGCCGTCCTGGCGCACTTCCTCAACCTGGGCACCCAGACCGGCAGCTGGGCGCTGGGCACTACGTTCGCCGACTTCTTCACCCTGAGCCTTCAGACCCTGGCTCAGCAGATCGCCGACACGGTCACCCAGCACGTCATCGAGGACATCGTCGACCTCAACTTCGGCGAGACCGAACCGGCCCCGCGGCTGGTCTTCGACGAGATCGGCTCTCGCCAGGCCGCCACCGCCCAGGCCATCAAGATGCTCGCCGACGCCGGGATCCTGCTGCCCGACCGCTCCCTCGAGGAAGCCGCCCGCCAGCAGTTCGGCCTGCCGCCGAAGGACTCGCGCCCCACCACGACCACACCACCCGCGGAGGACGCGTGACCACCAGCCCAGCCCCCAAGCAGTGGTTCCACATCGGTCCGCCGGTCCTTGCCGTGGCCGAGCCGCAGAGCCCGGCGGAGGAACCCAAGCCGGCCACCACCGCCGACGTTTACCTGTTCGACGAGATCGGCGGCTGGTGGGGCGCCACCGCCGAGGACTTCGTCAAGGAGGTCGCCGGCCTCGACGTCGACCGGATCGTCCTGCACCTCAACAGCCCGGGCGGCGCCGCCAAGGAGGGCGTGGCCATCGCCAACGTCCTGCGGGCGCACCGGGCCCACGTCGAGGTCCGCGTCGACGGCTGGGCCGCCTCGGCCGCCTCGGTCATCGCCATGGCCGGCAACGAGATCGTCATGGGCGTCGGCAGCCAGATGATGATCCACGACGCGTGGGGATTCGCTCAGGGCGACGCGAGCGAGATGCGCAAGGCCGCCGACATGCTCGACTCGACCAGCGACTCCCTGGCCGCCGCCTATGCGGCCCGCACCGGCATACCGGCGGCTGAGTGGCGCGCGGTCATGAAGGCCGAGAGCTGGTACACCGCCGAGGAAGCCGTCCAGGCCGGTCTCGCCGACCGGGCGGCCGCCGCCGACGAGACCGGCACCGCCTCCGACCGGCACATCACCCCCGGCGCCAGGTCGAGCAGTTCGTGGGACCTGTGGGACTCGCTGGCCAGCGTCGACCGCTTCGACACCCGCCGGTTCGCCTACGCCGGCCGGGCCGCAGCACCACCCCCGCGCATCCCCGCCCGACCGGCTCCGGCCGCATCCACCCAATCCACCCCGCCAGGGGCGGCACCGAACACGAGAGGAGCCGGTATGGACCCGGCAAAGATCCGAGAGGCGCTGGGTCTGACCGCCGACGCCTCCGACGACGAGGTGAAGGCCGCGCTCACGTCGGCCGGGCTCACCGCTGCGTCGACCGCCCCGGCTCCCGACACGGAGCCCGTGGCCAAGCCCAAGCCCGGCAACGCCCCCGGCACCATGACCGTGGACGTCTCGGCCTGGCAGGACCGCGAGGACCGGCTCAAGCGCCTCGAAGCCCAGGAGGGCAAGCGGCGTATCGCCGAGCGTGACCAGATCCTCAACCAGGCCGTCATCGACGGGAAGTTCGCCCCGGCCCGCAAGGAGCACTGGGCGCGGCTGTGGGACGCCGACCCCGAGGGCACCCGCGAGGTCGTGGCCGGGCTCACCAAGAACGTCGTGGCGGTCTCCGAGATCGGCTCGGCCGGCGACGACTCCGAGTTCGACGACGAGTTCGCGAGGTTCTTCTCGCCGACCTACACGAAGGGCTCCTGAGACATGGCCGACTACCAGCCCATCGTGACCGGCGGCGCGAAGCCGTGGACTGCCACCACCTCCGGTGCCGTCACTGGCGGTCGCGTCCTGGTCGAGTCCGGCAGCGGCACCGTCGCCCAGGCCGGAGCCGACGCCGCCGACGCGGTCGGGGTCGCCGCTTTCGACGCCGCCTCCGGCGCCAAGGTCACCGTGTGGCCGCTCGACGGTGTCGTCCACGAGTTGGAGGCCTCCGGCGCCATCACCAGCGGCGCTGGCATCGCCACCGACGCCAACGGCCAGGTCAAGACCGGCGTCATCGCCACCCTGGCCGCCGCCGGAACGCTCATCGGCACCGCCCTGACCACCGCGGCCGGATCGCCGCTCAAGCTGCGCGTCCAGGGACGCCGGTAAACCCCGAGAGGAGTAGACAGTGCCCGGTACCTACCCGGCAGCTGCGCCGACCCTGTCGGGCGACACGCTGACCATCAGCCGGCTTCTGCAGAACCCGGCCTTCATCGCGAGGGTCCTGCGCACGTTCCGCAACCTGCGGTTCGTCTCCGACCAGATCCTCACCCAGCGGTTCCGCTCCAACGGCGGCGCCGTGCTCTACGACCAGTCCGAGCCGTTCGTGTCCGACCGCACGGTCGAGGCCGTCGCCCCCGGCTCGGAATACCCGTTCGCCAGCCTGCCGACCGGCACCGCGGCGATCGCCGCGATCGTCAAGTGGGGCCAGAAGCACCGCCTCACCGACGAGGAGATCGCCCGCAGCGCCTACGCCGGCGACGCGATCGGCCGGAGCATGCAGAAGGTCGTCAACTCGGTCATCAAGCAGGTCGACGCCGTATCGATGTCGGCGATCCAGTCGGCCGCCGCGGACACCGCCACGGCCGGGACCTGGGATAACGCGACCGCGGCGAACCGCAAGCCGCTCGACG
The DNA here is from genome assembly GCF_033097365.1 of Actinoplanes sichuanensis. NCBI lineage: Bacteria > Bacillati > Actinomycetota > Actinomycetes > Micromonosporales > Micromonosporaceae > Actinoplanes > Actinoplanes sichuanensis. The sequence continues at coordinate 6,421,060 of NZ_AP028461.1, read as the reverse complement.
ACATCCTGCTCGGCGTTCAGCGCATCGAGGACCGCAACCAGGGCTACACCCCGGACACCCTGGTCGTCTCGCCGAAGGCCTACACCTACCTGATGCTGTCCGAGCTCATCGCGACGCTGCGGCAGCGCGAGTCCACTGACAACCCGGTCTACACCGGCGAGATCGAGAAGGTCGCCGGGCTGACCATCCTCAAGACCCCGGCCCTGACGACGTCCGTGCTGGTGCTCGACTCCAAGTCGCTCGGTGGCATGGCCGACGAGATGGACGGGGCCCCCGGCTACGCGGTCTCCGACCTGGCCGTCCAGGTCAAGGCGATCCGCCACGACGACCTCGACGCCTGGGACCTGCAGGCCCGCCGCAAGACCGTCCCGGTCGTCCTCGAAGGCGGCGCCGTCGAGGAGATCACCGGGGTGGTGAGCTGATGACGACCCACATGGTGGCCGCGCCGTACGTGACCCTGCGGGTGCTCGACGACAACGGCCAGCCGGTCCTGCGCGGTTTCCACGAAGGCGCTCTCGTACCGGCCAGCGTCAACGACGAGGACCTGGCTCGGCACCTGCGCAAGGGCATGATCACCGAGGCCCGGCTGGAACCCGTCGCCACTGAGTCCGAGGAGCCCCCGGCACCCAGCAAGCCGAACGGCGGGGATTCCCGGGCGAAGTGGGCGGACTACGCCCGCAGCAAGGGCGCCCCAGACTCCGAGTTGGCCGCGCCCGAGGACGGCGGCCTGACCCGCGACCAACTCCGCGACAAGTACGGCAGCTGACGCCGTGGCGGACCTGTTCGAGCTGACCGATCTCGCCTCCTACCTGCAACGGGCTGACCTCGACGTCGAGACCGCCGTCAGGGCACGGCGGATCGCCTCCGGCAAGCTCAGGTCCGCCACCCGGCTCGCCGCCTGGCCGGACCCGGTCCCGGACGACCTGTGGACGTGGGCGGTCGAGCTGGCCGGCCTGGCCTACAACAATCCGGAGCTGCTGGCCACCGAGACCACCGGCGCCGTCTCCTCCACCTGGGAACGGGGGCGGCAGGCCGAGATCCTGGCCGCCGCCCGGGAGACCTACGGCGGCCCCGGTGGGATCCCGGCCGGCGGCCCGCTGTTCTCCTTCCCCGAACCCGACTGGCGTTGGTCGTCCACCAACCCCAACACCTGCGTCTGAGGAGGCCCAGTGGGCACCGACACCGCACGCGCACACGACCACCTCGGCGTCAGCGTCCGCACCCCGCTCGCCGACCGGTCGTTCGGCACCACCCTGTGGCGGGTGGAGCGCTGGGACGCCGACCAGACCCGCTGGGTGAAGACCCGCACCGGTCTGGCCGCGCCGACCGGCGCCGACTTCAGGCAGCTCGGCGTCGAGTCGTACGAGACCAGTGAGGTGCTGGGCAACCTCATCACCAACGCCGGCTGGACCCGGTTGATGAACCTGCTCACCAACCAGGGCGCCACCCAGGCCCTGGACGCCACCCATGTACGCATCGGCGTGGGCAACGGCAGCACCGCCGAGGCCTACACCGACACCGATCTCGCCGCCGCGGCCGGCGCGTCCAACCGCTACTTCCAGCCCGTCTCCGGCGCCGGCTCGCTTGGCACCCGCACGCTGACTTTCAGCGCCACGTTCGGCACCGCGGACGGCAACCACGCCTGGAACGAGTTCGGCCTGGACGTCACCTCCGGCACCGCCGCGGGCGGCACCACGGTGGGCGCCCTGCTGTTCAACCGCAAGGCCGGCATTGCCCAGGGCACCAAGGCGAGCGGGCAGACCTGGACCGCATCTGCCGTCGTGACCTTCAGCTGATCGGAGCCACCATGCCCGCGCTGTCCGGCCAGGTCATCATGATGCTGACCAACGACCAGGGCCTGCCGGTCCTCACCGTCACCTGGTTCTTCAACCCCACCACGCGTGCGCTGCGGAACAACCCCACGGCCTGGACCGCCCCCGACGGCACCGTGTACGCGGCCGGCACCGGCGCGCTCATCGCCGACAACCAGCTCGGCCGCACCGTCCGGGTAAGGATCAACGACGAGAACGGTGCCCTGGTCCGCCGGGTCAACATCCCCGCCGGTGGCCGTTCGGTGACGGCTAATCAGCTCGCCAACGCGCCGGCCCCGGACGGCCCGTACATCACCGCCGACGACCTCAACGGCCTGACCTTCGACGTGGTGTGACCGGTGGTCGCCGCCGTCGTCCAGCGCCTCGGGAAAGGTTCCGCCGGGGCGGTCGCCTCGCTCGCCGTTGGCGCCGGGGACGGTTGGGCAACCCCCACCGCCGGCAACATCCTGGTGGCCACCGCGAACTCCGACGCCACCGTCACGATGAGCACCGCCGGATTCACCCCCGGCCCCTCCATCATCGACGGCAACGGTGCGTACTGCTGGTACAAGGCGGCCGCCGGTACGGAGTCCACGATCACCGTGACGCCCGGCTCCAGCGCCCGGACCGCGATGACCGTGCACGAACTGAGCGGCGTCAGCCTGCCGATCGACGCCTCGAACTCCTCGACGATCGCCGGTTCCAACGGCACCGTCACCACAGCGGCCACCGTGACGACCACCGGCGCCGGAGACTTCATCCTCGCCGCAGCGTTGCTGCACTCTTACTCGGGCGTCTCCCCGAGCGCACCGTCCTGGTCGAACGGGTTCACGAACACGCTGAGCCCCGAGTCCAGCCCGATCGTCAGTGGCGATTGCAAGACCTTCATCGGTGAGTTGATCGCCGGGAGCGCCGGGTCGTACAGCACCGTCTGTTCCTGGACCTCCGTGGCGGGCGACCGGCAGCACATCATCCTCGCGTTCAAGGCGTCCGGTGGCGGCGCGGCAGGCACCCTCGTCATCCCGCGCCGCCCCGCGCGCGGCCTCGTCATGCGATAGGAGCCCCGGGTGGCGCAGAACCGCATCTACACTGTCAGCTTCTCGGCCGTCGCGGTCACCGCCGCAGTCGACCTGTTCGAGATCACCCCGGCCGACGACAAGCCGTGCGAGGTCATCGGCCTGTTCATCGGCCAGAGCAGCGACGTCGGCGACGCCGCAGCCGAACTCCTGCCGTACACAGTGCTGCGCGGGCACACCACCTCCGGCTCCGGCGGCACCGCCACCACCCCGCGTCCGCTGAACCGCTCGGACACCGCGGCCGGGTTCACCGCCGAGACCTGCAACACCACCGCGGCCAGCGCCGGCACTGCCGTGGCCCTGCACGCCGACACCTTCCACGTCGCGTCCGGCGAGAAGCTGTGGCTGCCGGAGGGCTGCGAGTGGGAACTCACGCAAGCCGACACCACCCTGGTGGTCCGGCTCGCTGCCGCCCCCGCTGACTCGCTGACCATGTCAGGCACCCTTTACGTGCGTGAGCAGGGCTGACCTGTGGGCTGGCCGCGCCGCGGCCCGCTGCGCCGGCAACCGGCCGCCCGCCGCCGCTTCATCCACGCCGTCACCGCCGGCCCGGTCCCGATCAACCTCGACGACACCGGGTCAGCCACCGACACCCTTACGGTCACCGCCGCCGTAGCGATCGCGGACACCGGTGCCGCTTCCGACGCGGTCTCGGTCGCCGCGGCCGCCGGGCTGACCGACACCGGCTCAGCAGGCGATGCCCTCACCGTCACCGCGGCGTCCCCGCTCGCGGATGCCGGAGCCGGGGCGGAGACGCTGACACCCACGGCGACGGTGCCCTTCAGCGAAGCGGCTACCGGCTCGGACGTCCTGACCGCCGCCGCGGTGGTCGCGCTGGCGGACACCGGATCAGCAGCCGACGCGCTCGACAACGGCACCGGCAGCAACAAGCAGCTCACCGACGTCGGTACGGCCACCGAGACCTTGACTGTGTCTGCGGTGACCGTACTCACCGACACGGCGGCTGCCGCCCTGGCCCTCACGGTCGCCGCCGCGGTATCCCTGGCGGACACCGCCACCGCGGCCCAGACCCTCACCTCCGGCGCCGCCGTAACTCTGTCCGATACCGGCACCGCCGATCAGGCGCTGACCGTCGCAGCCACCCTGGCGCTGGCCGACAACGGCTTGGCCGCAGACTCCGCCACCGGATCCGACGACTCGATCACCGTCAAGACGCTGACCGACACCGGCTCAGCCACCGAGGTGCTGCGCATCAAGCGGACGATCGTGCGGCCCTACTCAGGGACAGTGCCCCGGCCTTACTCCGGCACCGTTGTCCGCCCGTAGAAGGAGGCGGCCGTGCAACTGCGCGACAGCGTCATCCGGCAGCGGGCGGCCACCGTACCGGATGGCTACGGCAATCAGCGACCGGACTGGAGCAGCACCGACGACGCCGCCTACCCGGCCGACGTCCAGCCGCTGGCCACCGACGAGCAGGTCGTCGACGAGCAGCGAACCACCACCCGCTGGCGGCTCATCCTGCCCGCGACCGCCGACGTGATCGCCTCCGACCGGATCGCATGGGACGGCGACGTCTACGAGATCGACGGCGACGTCCAGCGCTGGAAACGCCGCGGCGTCGTGCACCACCTCGAAGCGGTGCTGCTGACGGTGAACCAGGGGTGAGGTGAGCGTGGCGTACCAACTGCTGCCCGACCTGGACGCCGTGCTGGTGGCCTTCCTGTCCGGCCACGCCGCGCTCGTCCCGCTACATGAAGGCCGCGTCGGCACCCGCCTGGCCGCCGGCACCGATCCTGCCCAGCGCGTCACCTCGCTCGGCGGCTCCCCGGAGTGGCCGTGGGAGGACCGCCAGGACTTCCAGATCGAGTCCTGGGGCGGCGACCAGGGCCAGGCCAAGACGCTCGCCCGCACCACCGAGGTCTGCATCTACGACCTGATCGGCCCAGTTGCGGGTGGCCACGTCCGCGGCCTGTCCGTTCAGCTGTCCCAGCTCTGGTCACCCGACGACACCACCGGGCGCGCCAGATACATCACCCAGATTTCCTGCACCTGCTACCCGGAGGGGTCATGAGCCAGCTCGTAGTCACCACCGACATCCCGCTCGGCGATCCCGGTCGCGGCGTCTTCGCCTTCCGGGTGGGGGACAAGGTCGACGAGACCGACGTCAAGCAGAACGGCTGGGAGGACTACGTGTCCGGCCCGAACACCAAGGCAGCCCGGCAGGCCGTCTCCACGGCCACCAGCGAGAGGGAGTAACCGGTGGCCACACCAACCATCGCCCCAGGCCAGGTCAAGACCGGCCCCGGCATCATTTATTACAAGTACGGCCTGACCACCATGCCCGCCCCGACCGCGGCCGGTAGCAAGGTCGTCTACGACTTCGTGACCAACACCTGGGTCCAGGTCGGTGCCACCGACGCCGGCCTGACCTACAACGAGTCGACCAGCGTCGAGGCGATCCGGGTGGCCGAGTCGCAGTATCCGATCCGCCGGGTGACCACGGAGAAGGAGGGCACGGTCAGTTTCAGCCTGGCCCACATCTCCGACCTCAACTGGAAGCTCGCCATGAACGGCGGCACCATCGTGGTCTCCGGCTCCGGCGCGACCAAGCTGTCCGCCTACGTGCCGCCACTGATGGGCGCCGAGGTCCGGGTCGCGCTGGCCTTCCACAGCCTCGACGAGGAAGAGCTGATCGTCTGGCCGCAGTGCTTCAACGGCGGCAGCGTCGAGACCGCCCGGGCCGCACTGGAGACGAAGGCCCTGCTGCCCGTCGAGTTCGGTGTCGAACTGCCGGACGCGTCGGTGCTCACGACCCCGTACAAGCGCTGGACTGCCGGCTCGCTGGCCCAGGGCACCTGATCCACCCACCCTTTCGCCCGCCACCGCCCGGTGAGCGGGCTTCTTCGTGCCCAGTCCTGGATCGCCTGGCGGTGTCCGGGGCTGGGCCGTCAACCGCCAGGAGATGAACGTGGCAGGACAGCAGGAAGTAACCCTCACCGTGAAGCCGGAGATCTCACCCGAGTTGGAGGTGCTGCTCGCCAACGCTTCGCTGGGCCGTGATGCCATCGAGAAGATCAACGCTGGCGCTGGTCTCGTTTACGCGCTCTACCACTTGCCCGTCGAGAAGGTCAGGGCGCTGCTCGACGGCACGACTCCCGGCTTCTTCGACGCCTACAACCGGGCGCAGGCTGCGTTTTCCGTGAGGAGCCGGTCGTGACCCACCTCGGATCCTTCGGCGCCGCCGTCCGCGAGCTCGACCCCGCAGAGCGCGACGACTTCGACTTCTTCGGCGAGAAGTTCATCGTCGTGGGGGTCATCCCGCCCATGATCATGCTCCAGATCGGCGCCGCCACCACCGGCAAGATCGACGACCAGGAGAGCCTCGGCGCGATGTGGGAGGCGATGCGCACCTCCCTGACCGCCCCGGCCGTCGGCGACGACCCGCCGGACGACGAAGCCTTCCGCCGCTTCTACCGGCTCGCCGTCGCCCGGTGCTGCGACCTGGAGGGCCTACTCGCTCTGGCGATGGCGTTGTTCGAGGCGCAGAGCGGCCGCCCTACCGTGCCGGCGTCCACCTCCTCCGATGGGCTGCCGGGAACTTCGACGACCTCGAACACCTCGTCTACTCCCTCCCCGGCCTCGCCGCCGCAACATCCGGCCCTGAGCGGGATGACCCCGGTCGCCTCGGTGCTGGGTGGCTGAACCGCATCTCACCCCGGCTGCTCTGCAACATCATCTATATCCACCTGCGTGACCGGCAGAGCCACGCCACCGAGTGCACCCGCGAGCAGTGCGCCACCGGGTGCGGCTACCTCGCCTTCGAGGCCTGGCTGCGCAGCCCCGTCCTGCCCGCCGACCAGCGGGCCGACGCCCGCCGAGCCGAACGGGCCGCGGCCCTGATGCGTGGCGAGATCCCTACCTGACGACCCCGGAGGGGGTGGATGCCGTGCGCCTCGACCCCCGCCCGATCCGCCGGGAGGTTCTCGCCGCGCTGTCGCAGATGCCCGAAGTCACCAAGCAGACCCGGGCCGTGGCCAACGCCATCCGCCGCGACGCCCGCCGACTGGCCCCCAAGCGCAAAGGCACCCTGCGCCGCAGCATCGCCGTCGAGCGGGTCTTCGACCCCCGCACGCGCGCGGTGCATTTCATCGTCGGCTGGGCTCCGCAGGGCTGGTACGGCTGGATGGTCGAGACCGGGACCGAGGACACCACCCCGAAGCCCCACCTGGTCCCGGCCGCGATCAAGAACGGCGCCGGCCGGACCAAGGCCCTCGACAGGGACCTCACCTGATGGCCGTCCTGCGTACCGCCTACGTCAAGGTCAAGCCGGACACCGACGGCTTCGACGGCGAACTCACCCGCCGGCTGCGCCGCATCGACGCACGCAAGGCGGGTCAGTCCCTCGGGCAGACCCTCGGCTCGGGTATGGCCAAGGGCTTCTCCGCCCAGGGCACCGCTTTCGCCAAGACTGTCGCCGCTTCGGCCGGACGGCTCACCCTGCTCACCGCCTCCGCCTCCTCCGCCGCTCCGGCCGTGGCCAACCTCGGCGCCGCGCTCGCTCCGGCGGCCGGCGCCCTGGTGGCGCTGCCCGCTGCCCTCGGCGCAGTGAAGGTCGCGTCGGGGGTCTTCAAGGTCGCCGTCATGGGCGTTGGCGAGGCCGTCCAGGCTGGGCTTTCCGGCACCGCCGAGCAGGCCAAGAAGGCCCTGGAGGAGCTACCGCCGGCCGCCCGGACCTTCGCCCGTAGCATCATCGACCTCAAGCCCCAGCTCGAAGGGCTGCGCGCCGCCGTCAGCGGCAGATTCTTCGCTCCGCTGCAGAACGACGTCACCCCGCTGGCGGAGAAGTACCTACCCCTGCTGAAGACTCAGATGGGCGATGTCGCCGCCCAGCTCGGCGGCCTGGGCAACAAGTTCGCCCGCGCTGCGGGCCAGGCCCGGGTCTTCAACGCCGTGAAGGCGCTCTTCGCCGGAACCTCCGGGGCGCTCGCCCAACTCCGCGGGGCGGTCACTCCGGTCACCAACGCCTTCGCCGATCTCATCGCGGCCACCGCGCCGATGCTGCCCCGCATCGCCGACGGACTAGCCGACGCGGCGACGAAGGCCTCGACGTTCGTGTCCGCCGCGGCCAAGTCGGGCCGGATCAAAGAGGTGTTCAACAACGCCATTACCACGATCAAGGACCTCGGCGCGATCCTCGGCAACGTCGGCGGCATCATCAAGACCGTCTTCTCCGCGAGCGGTGTCGACGGCGGTGGCCTGCTCACCAATCTGCGGGAGCTGACCGGACAGGTCGAGGCCTTCCTCAAGGCGGGTGAAGGTAACACCGCGCTCACCAGCATCTTCAGCACGCTGAGCACCCTCGGCCAGTCGATGCGCACCGCACTGGGCGCCGTGCTGCCTGCCATCGCCCAGTCCGTCAGTGTGCTCGCCCCGGCCATCAGCGGCCTGGCCCCGGCCTTTGCCGGGCTGGTTGCGGCGGTCGCGCCACTGCTGCCCTACTTCACCCAGATTGCGGCGACCGCGCTGACCGCGCTCATCCCGGCCGTGTCGGCGCTGTCCGGGTGGCTGACCGAGAACCGCGACGTCCTTAAGGGCGTGGTCATCACCCTCGGTGTGGCCTACGGGGCGATTCAGCTGTACACCGCCGGAGTCAAGATCCACGCTGCGGCCACCGCCATCTCCGCCACGGTGCAGAAGCTCTGGAACAGCACGTTCGTGCTACGGCTGCGGGTGCTCGCCCTCGACGCGGCGGCGATGGCCCGGTCCACCGCGGCGACCGTCGCCGGCACCATCGCCCAGACCGCGTCTCGGGTCGCCACCATCGCCGGCACCGCGGTGACCTGGCTGGCCGCCGCGGCCACCACCGCCCTCGGTGTGGCCTGGCGGTTCCTGACCGGCCCGATCGGCCTCGCCATCACTGCGATCACTCTGATCACCGGGGCGATCATCTACCTGTGGAAGAACAACGAGACCTTCCGCACCGTGGTGCTCCGAGTCTGGGCCGCGATCAAGTCGGCGATCTCCGCAGTCGGAGCCTGGTTCACCGGCACGCTGTGGCCATCGCTCCAGCGCGCCTACAGCCAGCTGGCCAGCGGCTTCGTATGGATGAGAGACAAGGTCGTCGGCGCGTTCCGGGCGGTCCGTGACGGGATCCAGAACGCGTACGGATTCATCCGTGACAAGGTCTTCGCGCCACTGCGCGATTTCATCACCAAGACCATCCCGGATGCCTTCCGTAGCGGCACCGCGGCGATCGGCAAGATCTGGGACGGCCTTCAGGAACTCGCCAAGAAACCTGTTCGGTTCGTCGTCGAGCAGGTGATCAACGGTGGCATCATCGGCGCCTTCAACCAGGTGTCCGGCTTCTTCGGGGGCCCGAAGGTGTCACCAATCTCTCTGCCCCGCGGGTTCGGCGACGGCCACGGTCACGCCGGCCCGGCGAAGAAGCGCACCGGCGACGGCTTCGGCGACATCGCCGATTTCGTCTCCGGCCCCGCGAACTGGGTCAAGGGCAAGGTCGGCGGGCTCATCGGTCGCATCGGTGACCACCCGTTCGCACGGATGCTCAAGGGCATGGCGGGCAAGCTCGTCGGCAGCCTGGTCGACAAGGCCAAGGGCCTGCTCGGCGCCAGCGAGTACGGCGGCCAGAGCTCCGGCGTCGGTGGCCTGCAGGCCGGGATCTCCGGTGTCCTCGGCGCGTTGCGTGGTGCGTTCGGTTCGGTGCCGCTGATCTCCGGGCTGCGGCCCGGTGCGACGACCCTGTCCGGCAACACCAGCTATCACGCCTCTGGACGGGCCATCGACATCGCCCCGATCCGCGGCTGGGCCGAGTTCATCCATGGCGTGTTCGGGCCGAGGCTGCGCGAGCTGATCACCCCGTGGCAGGACCTCAACCTGCTCAACGGACGTCCGCACACCTTCCGGGGCGCTGTATGGAACCAGCACAACTTCGCGGGCGGTAACGCCCACATCCACGCGGCTCTCGACGACGGCGGCTTCCGGACCCTGCGGCCCGGCTACAACGTCATCCCCAACTGGACCGGCATGCCCGAGCCGATCGCCGGCCCCAACGCCATGGCCGCGCTGGCCGGCGGCAACACCTACCAGATCACCATCAACGTGCCGCCGACCGCGCACCCGGCGGAGGTCGGCAAGGCCGTCGTCGGCGTCATCCAGGCGTACGAGCAGACCAACGGCAAGAGGTGGCGGCAGGAGAAGAAGCCGTGACGTTTCTGGTGCGGGTGGGCTTCTCGACCGGCGCCGGCGTCCCCGAGGAATACCTGCGCCTCGACGACCCGGTCGCCGGCCTGCTCGACGTCGGCCTGCTCGCCCCCGACGGACTGACCACCGACATCTCCACCGACGCGGCCGGTCACCAGCGGGTCATGGAGTTCTCGATCGACCGCGGTTCCAGCCAGAACGCCGGAGCCCTGGTCGAGTATGCGGCCGGCACGCTGACGTTGACCTTGCGCGACGATAACGGCGATCTCGACCCGGCCACCATCGACGAGCCGCTGCCCGGCATCAGCATCCAGCTGTCGAAGGTGTGGGCCGGCGAGGTCTACCCGTTGTTCACCGGCACCGTCGACGCGTGGCTGCCCGAGCACCGGTGGCCGGATCAGGCGGTCGTCGTCATCACCGCCTCGGACGCCCTGGCCTCGGTGGCCGGCTACAACCGGGGCGAGATCGCGGCCACCGGGGCGGGGCAGTTGTCCGGCGCCCGCGCCAACCTGTGGCTCGACGCGATCGGCTGGCCCGCCGGCCGCCGGGACATCGACACCGGCACCGTCACCCTGGCCGCCACCACCCTGGGAGGCAACGTCCTCGACGGGCTGCGCGACACCGCACTGGCCGAAGTCGGCGACCTGTGGGCCACCCCAGGCGGGACGATCCGGTTCCGAGACCGCTACGGCCTCTACCTCGACGGCGCCACCCTGCAGGCTACCTTCGGCAGCGACACCGCCGGGGGAGAGCTGCCCTGGGTCGACAAGCTCGACATCTCCTATGACCGCACCGGCCAGATCAACCTGGTCCGGGCGGCCCGGGATGTCGAGGGTGCCACCGTGTTCGAGTCCAGCGACGAGGTGTCCCGCAGTCGGTACGGCGATCGCGGCCCCGACACGTTCGCCCTGGATCTCGACACCGACGCCCAGGTCGCCACCTGGGTCGACTACGTCCGCGCCCGCGAGGCCACCCCACAACTGCGGTTCAACGGCATCACCATCGACCCCCGGGTCAACGAGGACGCCCTGTACCCGTTGGTGCTCGGCCTCGACTTCGGCGACCGGATCGCCGTGGTCCGCCGCCCGCCCGGCGTTGCCGCCGACACCCGCGAGGCCTATATCCGCGGCATTCGGCACAGCTTTTCCGCGCCGAACCGCTGGCAGACCTCATGGGAGTTGGAGCACGCCCCCATCGGGTCCGCGTTCATCGTCGATGACGCAGTTCACGGCCTGCTCGACTCCAACGTACTGATCCTCTAGGAGAGCAGATCATGGGCTACAAGCTCTGGACCACCAACGAGCTGCTCACCTCGGCGGACCTCAATGCGTACCTGATGAAGCAGACGATCATCGTCTGCACATCGAGCACTCGGCCGGCCTCGCCGACCGAGGGCATGGTCATCTATGAGACCGACACTGACGCGCTGATGATCTACAACGGGTCGTGGCTGCCGCTGCTGGACAGCATGACCCAGTCGTACGCCCCGGTGTTCTCCGCGTCGACGTCCGGTGGGGCGGTGGGCAACGGCACCCTGACCGGGCGGTACGGGCGCGTCGGCGGCTGGACGCAGTTCCAGATCAACTTCACGATCGGTTCGACCACGACCGGCGGCACCGGCCGTTGGCAGTTCACCCTGCCAACGGGGCCAACGCTCGAAGGCGTGGCGGCCGCAGTCTGCGAGGACACCTCGGCGTCGCAGCGTTTCGGCGGTAGCGCCTGGTTCACCGGCTCGGGAATCTTCTCCGTCGCCGTCGGCGCCGGCGGCAACATCGGCGTCGCCAGCGGCACCCCGTTCACCTGGGCCACCGGCGACAAGCTCATGATCTGCGGCCGCTACTACTGAGGAGCGCCATGACCACCTTCCCGCTACCTCTCGAAGAGGGCCTGGTGCTGGCCGGCCACATGTCCAAGTCGGCCGCCCGCAACACGGCCCGGACGTGGCTGATCACCGTGCGCGGCCTGTCCGAGGATGACGCCGACGACGCGGTGGACGGCGTGACGGTCGCCCAGGGCGCCCTGTGGAGCGACGAGCCTGACGGTAACGGCTTCGCCCCGGCCGGTTTCGTCATGAGCCCCGACTACCCTGGCGCCACCCCGGTCACCGTGGTGCACCTGGCCCGGCCGCTGCTGGTGGAGGACTGATGGCCGCCACCTACGCCCCGGATTCGCTGCAGGCCGCCCGGCGCCTCCTGCTCGCACACCTGCCCGGCCTCACCTCCCTCGAGGTCGGCATCGTCGGCGACACCGCACACGCGGACGGCGGCGACTCCTACCACCTGGGCAAGGGGCAGATCCGGGACCGCAACGGCCGCGACCGGTACTCGGTCGACGAGTCAAGCCGGGACCGCAACGGCCTGAGCAACGCCGCCAGCGCCCTCGACATCGGCACCTTCGCCGTCGCGATCGGCGGCAAGCGGCACGATCTGCGCACGTTCTCGGTCTGGCTGGTCGCCCAGTGCAAGGCGAACACCGCCGACACCCGGGACATCCGCGAGGTCATCTACAGCCCCGACGGCAGCACGGTGAAGCGCTGGGACCGGCTCGGCATCCGGTCGTCGGGCGACTCGTCGCACACCTTCCACACCCACATCAGCTACTTCCGCGACTCCGAAAGCCGCGACAAGACCGGCCTGTTCCGCCGATACCTGACCGAGATCGGACTCCTGGAGGCTCCCGTGACCCCCGCAGACGTCGCCGACATCTGGACGACCGACGGCATCATCCCGGCCCCGGCCAACGCGGCCTCGGCCGCCACAAACACGCACTGGACGCCGGGCAGCTTCCTCAAGGACTCGTCCGAGCTGGGTCGGTCCAACGCCCAGGCGCTCGCCCGAGTCGAGGCCGGACTCGCCGCGATCCTGGCGAAGGTGTCCGGCGACCTGGTCGACGAGCAGCAGATCGTCACCGGCGTGCTGGCTGGCCTCGACCCGGCGGCCATCGCCGCGGCCATCCCGGCCGAGCTGGCCGAGCAGGTCGCCAACGAGCTCGCGGCCCGGCTGGCGTCGTGACTGAGCGGCTCGCCTCCCGAATCGGAAGGCGCGGTGCCGCGCTGCTGTTCTTCACCCTGCTCGACACCGTCTACTGCATCGGCCTGCTGACCGCCCCTGAGCCGCTGGTGCCGTTCTACGCCTGGATGGCCGAGATCGCCCCGCTAGGCGTGTGGGCGGTCGGCTGGGGCGGCGTGGGCCTGGTGTGCCTGGTGTACGCCTTCCGCACCTACGACACCATGGCGTTCATGGCGGCCGTCGCCCTCAAGGTGGCGTGGGGGATGCTCAGCCTCTTCGGCTGGCTGGCCGGCCAGGTGGACCGCGGGTACGTCTCCGCGGTGATCTGGCTCGGGTTCGCGGCGTTCGTCTTCCTCATTGCTGGTGGCATTCCTGCCGCCCCGACGCGGCCAGCAGGGCGGAGGTGGGCGTGGACCCGCTCCTGACGTACCTGGGGCCGATCCTGACCTTGACGGGCGTGCTGGGCGCGGCGTTCTTCACCTACCGGGCGAGCAACCGGAAGCTCAAGGCCGACACCGGTCTGGCCCTGCTCAACGAGCACCAGGAGGAGATCGCCAGCCTCCGCAAGGAACTCGCCGACGTGCGGCGAACTCAGCGCATCCAGGGCGACTACATCGGCCAGCTGCGCCGCCACATCGCGGACGGCTCCCCACCACCGCCCCCGGCCTGGCCCGACGGGCTGGTCACGTAACTCGCAAAGAGGAGGACGCCATGGCGTTCGGATGGTTTATCGGACCGATGCACGCCGGACCGGCGGCGCCGAAGGTTGGCCACCCCAAACGGGATCGCGCGAAGGTCAAGGCTGGCCGCAAAGCGGCTCGGCGTCGATGAGCACCGGAATGCCTGCCGGGATCTGGCTGGGCAAGTTCGGCACGATCATCCGCGATTACTTCGGCCACGTGCCGTACCACGTCGACGTCGCTCGATCGCAAGGACTGGCGCGACGTCGACGTCCGCCTGATCTTGCCCGACGACGAGTTCGCTGAGCGGTTCGGCGACAACCTCAGCAGCTGCACCAACCGCAAGCTCGCCGCAGTCACACTGGCGTTCGCGGCGCTGGGCAAGGAGATGACCGGCCTGCCGATCGACTTCCAGATCCAGCAGCAGACCCATGCCAACAAGGCGTACCCCGGCGTGCGCAGCGCGCTGTTCGAGCTGGACTAGGAGCGTTGATGGCTGCCACATGTGTCGACGCCGAACGGAACCAGCCGAGCTGGGATCTCGACTTCCTCGATTTCCCTACTGCCTGGTACATCGCCGATAAGGGTGTTGTGCACACCGACCGTCGATGCTCATACATCCAAACGTTTGGCGCCTTGCTCTGCGACTGCGGGGCGGTGGAAGCGGAGTGGCGCCGTCGAACGCGATCGCGGCTTGTCGGACCGCTATAGTCACGGGCATGCCTAAGCCAGTCCGCCTCATGGGCGCCCACGAGATCCGCGTCCGCCTCGGCGGAGTCAGCCGCCAGCGCGCCTACCAGATCACGAGCCGCGCCGACTTCCCCACGCCGGCCGCCGACCTGGCTCAGGGCAAGATCTGGTTCACCGAGGATGTCGAGAAGTGGATCTCGGAGCGTCGCCCGCACCAGGCCGACGTGGAGGACACCGAGTCGTAGTCTGACCCCATGGTCAACCCCGGCTCCCGCCCCGTCGACGACGCCACCGAAGAGCAGGCCACCCGCAACCTGGCGCTGTTCGTCGAGGAGGCGACCGACCGTGGTCTGCACCTGGCTGGCGACCCGCAGCGTGACCCGGAGGCCGACGCCGGTGGCCGGTACGGCTGGATCCTGACGGTCGAAGGCGGGGCCCGGGTCCGGATCGGGATGCCCGGCGCCGAACTCGAACAGCTGCGCCACCTCGGCGCGACCGCCTACTGCGTGCGCGTCGACGACGGGAACTGGTGGTGGAACGACGCGGTGGGCATGGCCATCCCGCTCGACCCCGGAGCGCGAGGCCGCTGAATCCCAGCAGAAGCCGTCTGACAGAACTGGATCACGGGCACCACTCGGCTTGCCAGTCAGGATGGCCGCTGTAGAGCGCTTCGCCGAGCGCCATAATGATCCACCCCTCACGGCCTTCACCGTGGAAGCTGTCGACGGCCTCGCGCAGCACGGCTGTCAGGGCCAGCGCGCGCACCGGGTCCCAGCGGGCAATGTGCTCGGCGTCGGTCCATGATCGGGTGGCGATGGCGGCTACATCCCCGGCGCCCTGGCCGGGGAGGGTGACACCGAACGCCAGATCGCCGAACCCTGGCCCCAGCCCTGGACGGCCACGCCACGCGCTCCACGGGCCGGACGAGGCTCCGGCGGCCGCGAGCGTCTCCTCCGCCAGTCGAGCCTGAAGAAATGCGAGCAGGTCGTCCATTCGGCCATGCTCTCACCCCCACATGCCCGCGCCGGGCCGGCCGTCTCCCCGCAGAGCGCCCCTGCCGGTCCGGCGCGTCTACTTTCTCGGCCGTACCTGTGGCCCGTGCCGCATCCGCGCCTCCTGGTACGCCCAGAGGTTGTCCGGCGCCTGCTCCGACTCGTACGCGGCCGTCAGGATCGCCACGATCGCCGCGGCCCGGTTCCCGCCGTGGTCGCGGTCCGCGATGGCCTGCACCCACGCCTTCACCTGCTCGGTCGGTTCCACTCCACTCACCCCACGATTAGAACATCCGTTCGGACGGGAGTCTCCATGTACGGCAAGGCCATCGTCGCCATACTCACCGCCGGCATCGTCGCGGCCTATCAGGCGCTGTCCGGCGACCAGACCATCGAGCCCGCCGAGTGGGTCAGCGTGGCGATCGCGATCGTCACCGCGGTCGGCGTCTGGCTCGTCCCGCTCGCCCCCGGCGCCGCCTGGGCCAAGACCGCGGTGGCCGTCGTGCTGGCCGTGCTGCAGGTGCTCACCACCGCCATCCTCGACGGGCTCGGCACCGACGAGATCCTGCTGATGCTCATCACCGCCGCCGGCGCCGCGGGCATCTGGATCGCCCCGGCTGAATCCACCACCGGCGTCTCGGTCGGAGTCGGCGCCGACCGGTAGGCCTGCGTCCGTCCCGCAGGAAGAAGCCCCCCACCGCCCTTGCCGGGCGGTGGGGGGCTTTCTCTGTGTCCGGGTTCAGTTCTTGCGATCGCGGCCCGCCTGGATCCGGGCCTCCCGGGTTACCCGCAGCGCATCGACGCGGGCCTTCAGCTTGTCGACGTCCAGAGGCCGGATGTCCGCCGGCCGGTCCGGCAGTTCTCTCACCATCAACACGCCCCCTCTCAGGTCACCCGGATGTTCACCGTGTCGCCCCGGCGCGCATGGAGCCTGATCGCGTGCCGTGCGCCGGCGACCTCCTGCTCGTGCAGTTCGTGAAGCTTGCCGGACCGGGTGCCCTTGCGGCCCTGAATCTCCCACTCGACGTCCCAGCGGGTTACCCCGTCCGAATCCATGGTTGCCACCATGTCACCCCTTCTCTGGCTTCAGGAACTTTTCGACCTGACCCTTGGTGTAGTGCCGGGTCTGACCGTCCGAACCGACGACCATCGCGCCGCCGTCCTTCGTCCGCTCTTTGATGAAGCCCTTCCCGCCGGCCCCGTTCGTCTGGACCTTCTCCCAGTCGCCCATCCGTGCCCTCCGTTTCCTCAGCGCGCGCTGTGCCGCCCTGACCCCTTGGGGTTCTTCTCGTTCGCCTTGACCTCTTTGAGCTTCGCTGTCTGACGGTCCCGGGCCATGTCGTCGTTCGACCGGCGGCCGTTCAGGTCGACGTCGGGAATCCAGCCGTACTTCTCCGTGCGACGCACCTCTTCTCCTCTCAGCCGATCGCGTCCTTCTTCACCCTCGCCAGCTTCGACCAGACCCGCCGGCCGTAGCGCACCCGCGAGCCCGATCCCCGGCACCGGCGGCAGTGCCGCCACGCCCGCCCCGACGGCGATCGGAACTGCCCGCGGCCCTCGCACTTGCGGCACGCCGCGTACGGCCACACCCGGCAGGCGATCACGTACCCGGCCGCCCACAGGATCGCTGCCGTAACGGCCCAGAAGCTCATCCACCCCTGACTCATCTCACCCCCTTTCCTTGGCGCGGCACGGAATCTTGGCGCGGATCCGCGCCATGCCCCGCGCCACGCGCTGAGCTGCTGAAACACCCTGCTTGGCGCGTGGCGCGGGGCCGTTTGACAACCGCCGAAAACACCTCTACAAGCACCTGCAAAGGGGGCATGGGCCGCGCCATGTCAGTCCTCCAGTGCGTGCTTGGTCTCGGCCTGCTCCAGCGAGACCCGGCGCATGCCCTTGAGGCTTCGCCACTCGCCGTCGACCTTCCACTTCACCGACTCCGTGAAGACGTCGTAGCGCTTCATCGCTTCGCGGACCATGTCGCCGGTGACGCCCTCGTAAACCTCCGGAACCAGGACTGCGAGCCGTTCGGCCAGCACGTCCCACGGCACACCGGCTTCGCCTTGACGGATCACCTGGCGCACGTCGGCCAGCATGTTGCGGGCCTTGACGCGCTCCTCCCGCTGCCCGACGACCGAACCTCCGCGCAACTGGCGCATCCGCTCGACGATCGCCGCCTGGGTCTGTGGGTCGGGGAAGTATGTTTTGCCGGTCTGGCCGTCGCGCTCCAGGCCCTGCATGACACCCCAGCCGGCGTCGAACTTCGGCCGGTACATGGTGGCCGAGTGGCCTCGCTTGTAGGCGCCGGTACCGAGGATCTGGTCGTTGGCGACCTGGTCTGCGACCGACATGCACACCCGGACCGAGACGCACTTGGTGATGCCCGACGGAATCGTCTTGGCGTCCGGAATCTGGGTGGCCAGCACCAGGATGATGCCGAGCGCGCGGCCGCGCCGCAGGACCCGCTCCGCCTTCTCCGCCACCCCCTTGCGGTTGAGCAGCAGCTCATGGAACTCGTCGATCAACACGAAGATCGGATGCAGGCCGGAGCCTTTCCGGGCCGCCAGCTCAGGGGTGATCTTCCCCTCGGGTGCCTCACCGGTCAGACGCAGCTTCTTGATCCGGGCTCCGCGCCGCTCGCACTCGGCGAGCAGCCAGTCGATGATGGCCTCGCCGATGTCGAACGCCTCGTCGTCTACACCGCAGGCGTACTGGGTGCACAGCTCCGACATGTCCAGGAAGTCTCCGACGCCCTTGAACTCGGCGATCATCAGTTCACAGGTCGGGTCCAAGCCGGCGATGGTGGCGAACGTCCGGGCCCCATAGCTCTTGCCGGCGCCGGGCTGTCCTCCCATCAAGATGTTGATCTCGAACAAGCTGATGTTGATGGGACGCCTACGGGCGTCGGTAGCGAACGGGTGCGGATCGAACACGCTGGTCAGCGCGTCCGGACGAGCCAGCGCCCACGGCGGATCGCCCATCTTCGAGGCAGGTTGGAAACCGACCCACAGGTCCACCTGTGCCAGATGATCGGGGCCTACCTCCGGCCACACCTGATCGATGGGCAGTCGCATTGCCCCGGACAGTCGATCGCGTTTCTCCAGAACATCCGAGGCGATAAGTCCCGGCGGTAGTTCGAAACGGGCCAGCCAGCCCGGGCCGTCGGTATGGATGCCCGGCGGCGGGAACGTGATGTCACCAGGGCCCTTGATACCGGTCAGCCGAAGCGCCACCACCGCGTCACGCACCATCTCCGCGGTGAGCCGGGTGAACCGGCGGCCCAGGGTGATGTGCTCGATGATGGGCTTGTCGGCGGGTCGGCCGAACCTGGCGAGCACCGGTACCAGCACGACCGCGGTCAGCCACAACGCCCACGCGGGCGCCAGGAACCACAACGCGCCGCCAGCGGCCGTCAGCACGAGCGCCTCACCGGTGAGCACCCAGACGCGGGCCTTGCGCTTCTCACCGACCTGCCGGGCGATCAGCGGCCCACGGTCCAGGTCGGTCTTGCGCGCCGCGGCCTGCTCCAGCTCGGTGAGCTCGGGATGCCACATCCACCGAACCTGACGGCCGACCAGGCGGAACACGCCCCACGGAGCGTAGAACGCTGTCTTGATCAGGTACTTCGGCGACTTCAGCGCCTGACGGGCGACGGTGTACCAGAACAAGCCCCAGGCCTGAGCGAACACAGCCTTGCGTTCCTGCGCGTTCTTCACCCAGGACGGGATGAGAGGCGGACGCTCACCGTCGGACAGCCGGGTCACCGTGGCATGGACGGTGGGCTTCTCCGCCCGGGACTCCACGCGTACCGTCACCTGCGGCTCTTCGACGTACGACTCCGCATCGCCGGGGCGCGGAACATCGTCCGGGTCGGCACCCGGCTCATAGGCCCGAACGTCTGTCATGCTGGTCTCTCCCTCGTGCAGGGGTTAGGGGCGCGTACGAGGCGGAATCTCGTACGCGCCCGCTGAGCTGCTGTTACTTGCCGTCCCGCTCACGCTTGCCGTCCGGGCGGATCTTCGCCCAGGACTCCTGACGGCCCGTCTTCTTGTCGGTGGTCTCGAAGTCGCCGTTGGGATAGGTGACCTTCGTCTTCGAGCGCGTCTCGGCGACCGTCACGCCATCAGCGCGGGTCGTGGTCGTCTTGCTGCCGAACAAGCCCATCAGCTACGCCCCCGAACCCGCCGCACGGCGACCAGCGCGCCGGCGTCCCGCAACTCCTTGACCTGCCTATTCGTCGCTGTCGTCATCGCCTCGCCGCCCTTGCCGCTGCGGTACGTGACCACCTTGTTGTCCTTCGCCATCACCGCTTCCCCTTCCGGTCGGCCGCCCGGCGCTGGGCCTCGGCGGCGTTCTCGCTGTTCATGCGCTTGATCTCGTCCTGCTCGGCGCGGCTGAGCGTGCGTCCCATCCGATCGCGCACGTCAGCCCACCGCCTTGCGCACGAACTTCTGCCAGCGCGTCTGCGGGCCGGCCGTCCACGGGATCAGCCGCTCGGCCGACTTGCGCTGGTGCCGGGTCGGCTTGTGGCTGACGATCCGGCCGTCGTCGTCCATCTCCGTCACCGTCTTGGCCATGTCAGCGGCGCCCCTTGCCCTTGTCGGAGCCCTTGTCGTCCTCGCGGGCCGGCTGCCGGGACCGCTTCAGAGCGTCCTCGATCGCCTTCGCCGAACGGGCGTACGCCTTGTTCCACTCCGGTGTGCCGTAGTCGTGCGCCACTCCACCTCGCTGCATTGCCTTTCCTCCCCTCGCCGTCACCCTGACGGCCACCACGGGCGCCCCACCGGGGGCAGGGAGCCCACGGAAGCCGTCAGCGCTTGTTCTTGCGCTGCTGCGCCTGGTCGTACTTCGCGTGAGCGTCCTCGATTCCGCGCAACTCCTCGTCGAGCTGGGCGTTGGTCGCCGTCGCCCAGGCGTTGTACTCCGCGTCCCGCCGGCGTTTTTGCGCTGCGGTCGGCTTACCGAACAAACCCATCGGGGATCTCCTTCTCTGCCGCCACCCTGGCGACTCCGCACCCGCACCGACCTGGGCCGATGGGGCACGGGGCCGTCAGGACTCGGCCTTCTCCTTGCGCGCCACCCGCCGCAGGGCGTTCTTGACGCGCTGATCCATCTCCGGCGAGATCCCCATGACCGTGTCGCGGCGGCCCTCGTCGCGCAGCTTCTTGACCGACCACTCCTGCTGTAGGCGGTCGTGCCGCTTCTCCCAGCTGCTCATCGCAATCTCCTCCCTGGTCAGGCCACTGACGGCCAGTTCTTGGCGTCCTTCATCTGCTTGCCGCGCAGCTCATGCCGCGCCCGGTCCTTGCGCTCCAGCCGTTCCTCGTAGGGGCGGCGCCGGCCGTCCCGGCAGCCCTGCCCGGCGTTCATCGCCAGCCCCGCAGCCTGCGGAAGTCAGCCACCGCACTCCGGTGCTCGTCGCGTCCTTGGGCCGCGTCCTGGCCGAGCCTGGCGTCGGACTCCATCCGGTCACCCGCCGCCTGGACCCGGTCGCGGGCCCTGTCGAGCTGCTTCTTCGTCGCCATCACCGCACCCCTTCCGATGCCAAATCGGGCTTCCTGCCGTTGGCTCGGGTCGTCGGCCCGGCGTTGACAGCTCGTCGCAGAGCCCTCCGGACGGTGGGTTCTGTGGTTGCCACCAGGTGCGCGATCTCGGTCTGCTTCAGCGACGGCATCTGCGCCTTCAGCGCCCGGATGACGGTGTCCCGCTCGGTCGTCGACCGGGGGTCGGGCCGGACCTCCGGAGCAGGGGCGATCACCCGGACCGGATGCGTCGCACATACCGCCCGGCGCAGGCTGCGGTACCGCCGGCGGGCGGCCCGTTGCGACGCCGCACGCGACGCCGGAAGAGCAGGCCGGGGGAGAGGCCGAGCAGGGACTTCCGCTCGTCGCTGTTCCATCTCGGCCTCGTCGGCGCCGAGCGGGGACGGACCGAGCAGGTTCATGACCGCGTCGATCCGGGACAGCTGGGCGTGCACCCGCTCGACGACCTGCTCGCTCGCCGTCCGGGCATCCTTGCGCAGCCGGGACTTGCCCCACCGCGCCAGCAGACCCTTGCCGGTGGCCCGCTGATAGGCGACCACCATTCGATGAACCTGCCGGGCCGCCGCCATCGCGATCAGGTCCGGGTCCTCGTCCGGAATCAGCCAGCCCCACCGCTCGGCCAGCCGGCGTGGCGAGTAGGCGAACCGGGAACGGGTGTGCCGCTGCCCGGCCGCGGTGAGCGCCGCCCACCACATCAGGAAGATCACGCACGGCACCGCCAGGCGCAGCAGCACCTCCGTACGGGAGTGCGCATTGCTCGCCACCACCACGCCGGACAGGACGGCGATCAGCGCGGCCACGTACAACATGTGACCCGGGTGGCCGGGGGAGGCGACCGTGCCGTCCGGCCGGTAGACCGAGGTCCGCCGGTACTGCTCCGCCGCCAGGCTCGTCGCGGTCAGGAAGCAGATCTCGAACACCGCGAACACCAGCACCGCGAACAGCGGCGGCAGATTCAGCCCGGTCTTGGCCGTCGCGATGACCCACATGCCCTCGGCGTTCAGCAGCAGCGCCAGGTTCATGCTCACCGCGAGGGCGATCGGGCGCAGCGGCCGCATCGTGTGGCGAGCCCAGGCGACCATCGCGATCAGGGCGGAGACCCCGCAGAGTCCGGCGGTGAGCAGCGCCAACGCGCCGTAATCGGCCCAGAAGCCGAGCAGATCAGCGTTCGTCATCGCGCTCACCAGTCCCCAAAGGTGCAGACCGGTCCGCACCTACCCGAGCGGTGCCCGGCACTGTTGAAGTGATCGTTGAGCGCCTCCCGGCTGAGCTGCTCGTCAGACTCACGGCGCCTCTTGCGCTCGACCCAGCCGAGCTGACGTGGAGCCGCACCGCCCAGCAGTTCGTCGCAGCGGGGGCAACCCGGCGTCTTCTTGCCGAAGGCCGGCCCACGGCCGCCGTTACAGGTGTGCTTGGTCATCGCGACACCGCCCGGACCCTGGCCTGCTCCTGACGCTCGGCCGCCAGGACCATCAGCTCACCCGCCCGTGAGTCCAGACCGGCGCGCCGGGCGTCCCAGCGGGCCACGACGTTCTTCAGCGTCCAGCCGAGCGAGAACACCACCACCGGGAAGGCGATCCCACCGGCCACCATCGGCGCCGACACGTCCGCCCATCCGGCCAGCGCCGGCGGGACCAGGAACAGCGAGGAGAACCCGGCACTAGTCGCCGACACCGTGACCACCCGGACCTCGGACGGCGACAGGCCGCGGTGGGCCTTGGCCTTGCGGCCCCACTCGTCGACACCGAGCTGCAGCAGGTACCGCCGCCGCTCATCGGTCTCCGTCTTCAGCAGCCGTGCCGCGTCGTCGGCCTTGCGCTGCCACACGGCCGCCTCGGCGAGGCGCTTCTTGTCGAGCGTGCGGATCACCACCGGGCACCTCCGGCCGGGTAGGGCGCGCCAGCGAACACCGGGCGCGGGGAACGGGGTCGGGTCGAAGCGGGGACCGGCCACTGCAGGAACGCGGGCAGCCCGACGGCGCCGACGGCCAGGAACGGGCCGAGGACGATCAGGAGCCAGAGGGCGAGGTTCACAGCACCGCCCCCAGGCCGTAATAGGTGGCCGCGGCCAGGAGGCCGATCGAGGCCACGTCGATCACGGCGAGCAGGGCCAGGCGCAGGGCGACGGACAGGGTGTCAGCCACGGCCGAACACCTCCAGCAGCCGGTACGCGCCGGCGGTCAGGCAGGCGAGGACGAGCGTGCCGAGCAGGATCACCAGCGACGCGTTGCCCATCGGGACGTTGCCGGTGCGCATCGCCGTCCCGCCCACGAAGATCCCGACGAACGCCAGGCCCAGGCAGAACCGCATCACCTTGTGGAGGAAGTTCACGGCGTCACCGTCCGCGAGGCGCGCGCCAGCAGGGCGATTCGGGCATCCTGCTCACGACGCAGCTGGTCGCGCTGCCGGCGCAGGGTGCGGATCTCGGTCGCGTTCGTCTTGCTCCGTCGCCAGCTCACGACTGGTCCTCCCACTCGGTCAGGAGGTCGTTGAGGATCGCCCGCAGGCGGTAGTCATCCGGCGTAACGGCCGGTGCCTGAATCTGGCTGAGCGTCCACGCCTTGAGGTCGTCCTCGCTCAACGGCTCGGGGTCAGGGAAAGGGGCAGTACGCTGCACGGGGACCTCCTAGTGGTCCTGATCAGGCCCTCGGTCGGTGTTCCAGCACCGCCGGGGGCCGCTTCGCGTTTGTGTGTCACTTGGGAACGCTTAGACCGAAGCTAGCCCCGCGGGGATTGCGTGTCAAGTGGGAGCATGTTTACGATGTCCACACTTAAAGATCGTGACGCGACCTACCTGAAGGGATGTGACACTTGGGAACACCGAACGGGTATTCTCAGCGCGTGCCGAAGCCGAGATACAGTCCGCCTGACGAAGACGCGGCTGCTCGGATTCAGCGGGTGGTCGACCTGCACCGTCAGGTTGAACGTGCCGAGGCGGAGTACCGCGAGGCGCTGGCAGCAGTTGTCGACCCGGATCGAGATGGCGTGCCGATCGCGTACATGGCCCGGGAGTTGGGCCTGGAGCGAAAGACGGTGTACCGCCACCTCGGTCGGTCAATGACTTGAGGCGGCGACCGGCCGAGGTGGCGTGTCGGTTGCGTGCGGTTCATGTCTCTATTGAGCCTGCTCAACCGCTATGTCCACGACGACATCTCGGGCGTCAGGGCGGCGAAAGCAGGGCGACATTCGGGCGTCATGAGCGCTACCATCGATCAATGCCGAACCTTGCTCTGGTCGCCGCCCGTGTGGCTCGCAACCTCACTCAGGAAGAGATGGCCGAGCGCCTCGGGGTGTCTCGGCGGACGGTCCAGCGGTGGGAGGACGACGAGCCCAGCCGCCCACAGCCGGCCCACGTCCGGAAGCTCCAGTCCGCCCTCGGCCTGCCGGTCGAGCAGCTCGGCTTCCCGGCGGACAAGAATGCCATGGTGGTCGAGGACGGCCGCGGTGGTCACGACCTGGAAGTTCGCTTCCCGCCCATCTCCGTGCCCGCTCGACCGCCAGCCAGCGACTACTCGGGGATCTGGGTCAGCCGGTACGAGTACTTCTCGTCGTCGCGCTCGGAAACGTACACCGGGTTGCACTACGTCGTACTTCAGCAGGACGGCGGCACCGTCAGCGTGCGCAGCCTGCCCAACTCGGCCAGCTCGACCATGGGGATGGACCTCCAGGTCGACGGTGTCATTCTGACCGGCACGTGGGTCGAGGATACCGACAAGACCGGCTACTACCGCGGCAAACGCTACGTCGGCGGCATTCAGCTGGTTGCGGATCCGAGCGGTGCACGACTGGCCGGCAAGTGGGTCGGGCACGGCAAAGACGGTGAGGTCAATACCGGCCCCTGGAGGTGCGATTATCTGGCTCCGGCGACTCGCGCCACGGTGGCAGAGTACGACCGGCCGCCGAACGACTGAGGGTGTGTCGTCCGGGCCCGAAGGCATCAGGGCTGAACGCTCCGGATCTCTGAAGATCTGCAAATGGTGAAGGCAGCTCCCCGTTCGGGTGGCTGCCTTCGTCGCGTCAGGGGGCCTCCGGCTTTCCGGCTTCCTCAGCGAGGTGGGGACGGTGAACCTTGATCCACTCTTCGACGTCTGTGGCCGCCCACACGCTTCCCATCGCCAGGACGGCGTACGGCTCCGGGAACCCGCGCTTGTGAATGATCTGCTGGGCGCGTAGCCGAGAGACATTCAGGCGGTCGGCGATCTCGCGTGCGCCCATCAGGCGAATCTTGGCAGCCACAGTGGACCAGTCGACAACACGTGATCTTGTCGGTATGCGGCTGAGGACAGCACTCATCATGTGATGAGTCCGTACGACTAGTCACTTATGAAGATTCAATCCACCGAACGGATCTCCGAGATGTCCGAATCGTGACGGCCGTTAACCAGGCGTTCACGCGGCCTGTGCGGGCCGGGTAACGATCGACAGCCGTTCCGGGTGCGGGTATCCGCCGGGTATGCGATTGATGATCCGCAGCACTACGAGCGGTAGCCAAACGGTCGCCGAGCAGCAAGAATGCAGTTTCAGCTTCCCTGGGGGGTGCGTAGCAGGGCAGAGGGAAGCAGCGCGGCCACGGAGGGGAAGCATGACCATTCACATCGGCGAGGATCGCCGGTTACGAGCCCTGCAACCGTCAGGCGAGATGTCCGAGTCGGCCCACGGCCCTCGATGGCTGATCCGCGGCGTGGCCGGCTTCTGTGCCGTCACCGCGCTGTCCGGGGTCGGGAGTAGTGCCTGGGCCTTCGCCCACCACGAGTGGCGCCTGGCGCTGGTCGGCTCGACCCTGCTGATCATGTCCGTGATCGCCGGTTCGGTCCTGGTGGGCAACCAACTGCTCGCAGACCGGCAGGAGTTCTACCGTCGCGGTGAGCTGAACGGGTGGATGCGGGGCTGGCGGGGACAGGAACCGGAGGCGGGGGATCCACTACTGCGCCAGTAGACAGGGCATCTGGAGAGGTCGTCCGCTCGGGCAGGGTGGGCGGCCTCTCTGTTTCACCAGGTCAGCCGCCCCGGCTTCTATGTGGGTATCCCACGTCAATACGCGTGCCGGTTCTGCCAGACGCCGTTCATGTTCTCCGCGAAGTTCCGGCACCGCAGCCTGGCTGGCATCCGCTGGCACGTCGACCGGATGCGGGAGCGTGGGCTGCGTGACGTCCGGTTCATCACGCCGACCGCGCTCTCCTGGGGGACGCAGACCGAGGAGCCGGACCTGGCCGCCGTCGAGGAGATGCTCGCCTCCTGCAAGGAGGGTATCGGGCCGAACGGGCGCGTGTTCTTCGGCTCGTTCCCCAGCGAGATCCGCCCCGAGCACGTCAGCCGCGACGCGTTGCGGCTGGTCAAGAAATACTGCGCCAACAACAACATCATCGTGGGCGCGCAGTCCGGTTCGGACCGGGTTCTCGGTGCGGCAAAACGAGGGCACGACACCGAGGAGGTACGCCGTGCCGTGCGCCTGGGCGTCGAAGAGGGCTTCCGGATCAACGTGGACATGATCTTCGGGATGCCGGGGGAGGGGCGGGCGGATGTCGACGCCTCGCTCGGGCTGGCCCGTGAGCTGGCCGATCTCGGCGCCCGAATCCATGCGCACACGTTCATGCCGCTGCCCGGCACGCCGTGGCGCGACGCCCCGCCCGGCGACGTCGACCCGGAGACGATCCGCGAGGTGGACCGGCTGTCGCGGCGCGGCGCTCTCTACGGCCACTGGCAGAAGCAGCGCGAACACGCCGCCCGTCTGGCCGCCGCGGCCGAGGCCTACCCGCGCCCGGGCCGCTCCCGCACGCTGCTGCCGATGGCTCAGCCGCCCGACGCCTGCTGAGACGCCCCGGACGCCTACGGAGAAGACGCAGACGCCTGCTGGGACGGCGCGGACGCCTACGGAGAAGACGCGGGCGCCTGCTGGGACGGCGCGGACGCCTACGGAGAAGACGCGGGCGCCTGAACGGACCGGCCCAGAGCGGCGGCCCGCTCCAGGTGACGGGCCTTGAGCGCCGGCCAGTCCGCCCCGGCCGTCGCCGACCCGCCGAGCACCACGAACTCGGACGTCTCGGCCCGCGCGCCGATCCGATCGTCCAGCATGACCGCCCGCATGGCCTGGTGGTGCCCGCGGACCTCCAGCTCCTCGAGCGTGTAACCGGCGGTGCACAGCACGATCGCGCGACGGGCCGGCCGCAACCGCATCGGCTGATAGGCCCACCCGGTGGTCCACACCCGGTCGAACCAGCCCTTGAGGATCGCCGGGCAGTCGGCCCACCACACCGGATACACGAACGCCCACACGTCGGCCGCCTCGAGACGTTCCTGTTCGGCGGCGACGTCCGCGGGCACCGGGTCGGTCGCCTTCCGGGTGTACTCCGCCGCGCTCATCACGGCCGGAAAACCCACTTCATGAAGATCGGTCAGGGTGTACGCCGAGAGCCCGCTCAGAAACGAGTCGAGCACCTCACGCGTGAAACTGCCCGGCGACGGATGCGCGTAGACGACATGGACCCGGCTCACCACTCGATCCTCGCATCTTCCGTCCCGGTCGGTAATGATGCCCTCACATATCGAGGAGGTGCGATGAGGCCGGTTCTGCGCAGGCTCGACGAGATCGCCGCGGTCCTGAAGGAGCGGGGCGACACCGTCGCGCTGCTCGGGCTGGGGTCGTGCGGCGCCCAGCCGGCCCGTCTGGACGACCATTCCGACCTGGACTTCTACGTGATCGTCGAGGACGGGGCGACCTGGCGCTACCTGGATCGGACCGACTGGCTGGAGGCGCCCGGGCCGGTGACCTACCTCTTCGCCCACCAACGTGCCGGTCGCCGGGCCCTCTACGCCGACGGGGTCCTCGTCGAGTACCGGGTGCTGACCGTCGCCGAACTGGCCCGGACGCCGTTCGCCGGTGCGCGGACGGTGTGGCGCCGGCCGGACGCCCCGGCCGATCTGGTCACGTCGGGCGCGCCGGTTCCGCGGCCACCGTTCGACACCGAGGAGTACCACCTCAACGACGCCCTGGTCAGCCTCTACATCGGCCTGCACCGGGAGCTGCGCGGCGAGCGCCTGGCCGCGGCCCGGCTCATCCAGCACCGGGCCGTCGACGCGGTGATCGCGTTGCTGCGCCTGGGCGGCGGCGAACCCCCGTACCGGGATGCCTTCGAACCGGCCCGCCGCGTCGAACGCGCCTATCCGGTCGAGGTGCTGCCGCTGGCCGCGATGGTCCCCGGCTACACCGGCAGTCCGGCGGCGGCCCGTTTCACCTTCGCCTGGCTGGAGAAGCGGTACGCCGTACCGTCCGGGATCGGTGATGCTCTTCGGGAACTGATCCGTTCGGTCGATGTCCGATGATCTCCGAAACGAGGAATGTCGATCCCATGGCTGAGGTCGTTCCGAAGTGGCGTGCCGTCGTCCTGGACTTCGTCGAGCGGGCCGGCTGGTCGGCCGGCCAGGTGTTCGTGGCGACGCTGCTGGCCGGCGGGGTCGGGTCGGTGATCAACCTGCCGTGGAAGTACGCGCTGACCCTCGCCGTCAGCGCGTTCGTCTCGTCGCTGGTGCTGACCGCCGTCCAGTACCTGTCGAAGCTGACGAACCTGGCCTTCTGGCCCGACCTGCTGGTCCGCCTGGCGAAGACGTTCCTCGCGGCGCTGTCCGGCTCGATGGTGGCCGGGGCCTTCGACATCACCTCGTTCGACTGGGAGAGCGCCCTCAACATCGCCTTCGTCGCGACCGTGGGTTCGTTCGGCAAGGGTCTGCTGGCCCGTGAACCGGCCGCACCGAACGGGCAGGTCCCGCCGGGTGCCAGCCCGTCCACGCTGCCGATGGGCACCTACCGGGAGGCGGTCGACCACGCCCCGCCGCCACCGACCGTGGCGGCGACCAACCCGCCGGACGGGTCCGCGTCAGTACCCGATGGGCAGGCCGGCGTAGTTCTCGGCGAGACCGGTGGCACCGGCCCGGCTGCCGGCGACCCAACGTAGCTGCGACAGCTGCAACTCGGCGTCGAACGGGTCGCCCGAGGTGTGCAGCATCGTCGTCATCCACCAGGAGAAATGCGTGCAGCGCCAGACCCGGCGCTGCGCGTCGTCGGAGTACGCGTCGGCGTACCGCTGATCCTTGTCCTTGATCTTGGTGATGAGGGCCTTGCTGAGCAGGGCGACGTCGGCGATCGCCAGGTTGAGGCCCTTGGCGCCGGTCGGCGGGACGATGTGCGCGGCGTCGCCGGCCAGGTAGAGGTGGCCGTGCCGCATCGGTGTCTGCACGTAGCTGCGCATCGGCAGCACGCTCCGGTCGGTGATCGGCCCGGGGTTGAGCTTCCAGCCGTTCTGCCCGTGCCCGAGCCGGGTCGACAGCTCGTCCCAGATCCGGTCGTCGGACCACGACTGCGGATCGGTGCCGTTGGGGACCTGCAGGTAGAGGCGGCTGACGCTCTCCGAACGCATGCTGTGCAGGGCGAAACCGTTCGGGTGCCAGGCGTAGATCAACTCGTCGGTGGACGGCGCCACGTCGGCGAGGATCCCGAACCAGGAGTACGGGTACACCTTCTCGTGGACCTGCGCGGCGGGGACGGCGGACCGGCTGGGCCCGAAGGAGCCGTCGCATCCGGCGATCACCGTGGCGTCCAACCGGCGACTGACTCCCTCCCGGTCGGTGTAGGTGACGTACGGCTGATCCTCGATGTCGTGCAGGGCTACGTCGGAGACCTCGTAGTGGATCTCCTGGTGGTCCGCCCGGCGAGCCGCGATCAGGTCCTTCTGCACCTCGGTCTGGCCGTAGACCCACACGCTGCGGCCGGTCAGGTCGACGAAGTCCAGATGGTGCCGTTCGCCCGGCCACTGCAGGTAGATGCCCCGGTGCTCGTCGCCCTCGGCACGGATCCGGGCGCCGAGCCCGGCCGCCTCCAGCAGTTCGACGCTGGAATGCTCGAGGATGCCGGCCCGGATGCGGGCCGCGACGTACTCCTCCGAGCGGGTCTCCAGCACGACCGACTCGACCCCGCCCTGGGCGAGGAGATGGGAGAGAAGCAGGCCGGCCGGGCCGGCGCCGATGATGGCGACCTGGGTACGCATGTCCTCAGACTTCGATAACAAGAGGCCGGGACACAAGACCCTATTTCCATTGGACGGAAGCCAGGGTGCGACTGATCCCGTGCGCGGCCACCTGGAGCGCCGACACCAGCCGGGGGAGTTGCCGCCGCAGGTCGGGCACCACCATGCCGAGAGCCGCGACCACGGTGTCGCCGTTGCGCACCGGCACCGCCACCGAGCACGCGCCCAGGCTCATCTCCTCGCCGGTGGTGGCATACCCCTCGGCCCGGACCCGGCGCAGCTGCTCCAGCAGGCGGGCCGGTTGGGTCACGGTGTACGCGGTGATCCTGGTCAGGTGCTGCAGGACCTCGACGCGGACCTCCTCCGGGGCGTACGCCAGCAGCACCTTCCCGACCCCTGTCGCGTGCATCGGCAGGCGGGAGCCGACCCGGCTGACCACCGGCACCGACACGTGGCCGGCCAGACGTTCCACGTACAGCACCTCGAGGCCGTCGCGGACCGCCAGATGTACGGTGGCCAGCGTCGTCCCGTACAAATCGTGCAAAAATGGCGAAGCGGCCTGGCGTAGGCCGCTCTGCACCGGGGCGAGCAGGCCCAGCTGCCAGATCCGGCGGCCGATCACATACTCCCCGTTCGGTTCCCGGGCCAGCGCGCCCCACCGGTGCAGCTCGCCGACCAACCGGTGCGCGGTGGCCAGCGGCAGATCGGCGCGGCGGGCCAGATCGGTCAGCGAGAGGCTGCGATGCTCCCCGTCGAAGGCTCCCAGGAGGTCCAGCGCACGCGAGGTGACGGTGGCGCCCATACTCTGCCCCTTCCGCTCAGCGGAAGAACTTTATCGCCGACTGCCGTCCGACCGCCTAGCGTCCGGAGCGTGAACATGGAGTCGTCACAAGCTGACATCAACCGGGAGATCGAGGCGGCGGCCCAGCAGCCGGGCGGCCCACAGCCGAAGATCGACTACGCCCCGTACCGCAGCAGCATCCTGCGGCACCCCAAACAGCCGGCCCACCTGGTCGACCCGGAATCGGTCGAACTGTGGGCGCCGGTCTTCGGTCACCGCGACGTCGCCGACGACGAGGCCGACCTGACCATCCAGCACGCGGGCACCCCGCTCGGCGAACGGATCGTCGTCACCGGCCGGGTCCTCGACGGCGACGGCCGCCCGGTGGCCGACCAACTCGTCGAGGTGTGGCAGGCCAACGCCGCGGGCCGCTACCGGCACCAGCGCGACCAGCACCCGGCGCCGCACGACCCCAACTTCACCGGCGTCGGCCGGATGCTCACCGGCCCGGACGGCACCTACCGCTTCCAGACGATCAAGCCGGGGCCGTACCCGTGGCGCAACCACGTCAACGCGTGGCGACCCGCCCACATCCACTTCTCGATCTTCGGCAGCGACTTCACCCAGCGCCTGGTCACCCAGATGTACTTTCCCGGCGACCCGCTGTTCCCCCTCGACCCGATCTACCAGTCGATCACCGACCCGAAAGCCCGGGAACTGCTGATCGCCCAGTACGACCACGACGTCACCACCCCCGAGTGGAGCACCGGCTACCGCTGGGACATCGTGCTCACCGGCACCCACCGCACCCCGCTCGAATCGGACATCGAGGAAGACAACGCATGAGCGCCGTCCCCGGCCAGACCGTCGGCCCGTTCTTCCACCTGGGCCTGGAATACGACGGCATGAACGAGTTGGTCCCGCCGAGCCACCCGAAAGCGGTCCGCCTGCACGGCCACGTCTACGACGGCGCCGGAAACCCGGTGCCCGACGCGGTGATCGAGATCTGGCAGGCCGACCCGCAGGGCCACATCCCGCGCCGGCCCGGCTCACTGCGCCGCGACGGCTGGACCTTCACCGGCTGGGGCCGCGCCGCCACCGACCCGGACGGCCACTACCAGTTCGCCACCCTCGAACCGGGCCCCACCGAAGCCGGCCGCGCCCCGTTCTTCGCCGTCACCGTCTTCGCCCGCGGCCTGCTCGACCGTCTCTTCACCCGCGCCTACCTCCCGGACACCCCGGCCACCCTCTCGAACCCGTCGCCCACCGCCGTCTCCGCGGACGAGTCGCTCGGCCTCCTGGCCGCGGACCCGCTACTGCGTGCGGTGGCCCCCGACCGCCGCGACACCTTGATCGCGACCCGTTCCGAGTCCGCGCTGGTCTTCGACATCCACCTGCAGGGCGAGCGGGAAACCGTCTTCCTCACCTACCCCCGGCTACGAGACGCATGGTCCTGACCATCCGGAAACCCCGCCCCAGCACTCTTCGCACCGCCGGTCCTGCGGCTTTCTCCACCGCGGGGTGTGGGTGGCGGGTATGGGTGAGAGCGGGAGTGCACGGTGACTGACCTGTTGTGGCCGGGCGACGACCGGGCCGGTGACGTCTTCACCGATGCGGCGGTTCTGGCGGCGATGGTGCGTGCCGAAGCCGCCTGGCTGGACGCGTTGGTGACGCACGGTGTGGCCCCGGCCGACGCCGCCGACGGGCTGGACGGCTTGATCGGCGCCGACGACGTGCCCCTGGTCGCGGCCGGCGCGGAAGCCGGCGGCAATCCGCTGATCCCGCTGCTGAAGCTGCTCCGCAACCGCCTGGAGGCCCGCAACCCGGCCGCCGCCCACTGGCTGCACAAGGGCCTGACCAGTCAGGACGTGATCGACACGGGACTGGTTCTGTGTCTGCGGGACGCCACCGACCGGATCCGTGACGACCTGGCCGGCCAGTCCGCCGCCCTGGTCCGGCTGGTCGCCGAGCACCGGGACACGCCGATGGCCGGCCGGACTTTGACGCAGTACGCCGTACCGATCACCTTCGGTCTTAAGGCAGCGACCTGGCTCACCGGAATCCTGGACGCGCGGGACCGCCTGGCCGCCGTGTCGCTTCCGGCGCAGGTCGGCGGAGCCGCCGGCAGCCTCGCCGCGCCGGTCGCGCTGGCCGGTTCGCCGATCGTGGCCCGCGCCCTGGTCGAGACCACGGCCGCGACGCTCGACCTACCGGTCCGGGAGCCGTGGCACACCGCCCGCGCGCCTCTGACCGGACTCGCCGACGCCCTGGTGACCTGCACCGACGCGTGGGGCCGGATCGCCAACGACGTGCTGGTGGGCGCCCGCCCGGAGGTGCACGAACTGTCCGAGGGCGCGGTCGCCGGCCGTGGTGGCTCGTCGGCGATGCCGAACAAGCAGAACCCGGTCCTGTCGATCCTGATCCGCCGGGCCGCTCTGGCCGCGCCGTTTCTGGCCGCGACCCTGCACGCCGGTGCGGCGGCGGCCGTCGACGAACGTCCGGACGGCGGCTGGCACGTCGAGTGGTCGACCCTGCGCACGCTGGCCCGACGTACCGTGACGGCCGGTTCGCAGACCGCGGAGCTGCTGGCCGGCCTCCAGGTGGAGACGTCCTGGATGACCGCGAACCTGACCGCGGCGCGGCCCGGCATCGACGCCGAACAGCGTTCGATCAACCCGGACGCGGGTCCCTATCGGGGCGCCACCGACCAGATCATCGACGCCGTCCTGGCCCGCGCCGCAGAGACCCGCAGAGAGACCCGAGAGGGAGAGCCGTGCTGACCGCGACCACCTTCACCGACGCCCCCGGAAAGCCGTTGCTGCTGCTCGGGCCGTCCGTCGGGACCAGCGCCGCGACCCTGTGGGCGGCGTGCGCCGACCGCCTGTACGGCCGCTACCACGTGGTCGGCTGGGACCTGCCCGGGCACGGCGCGAGTGCCCCGGCGACCGGCCCGTTCACGATGGCCGACCTGGCCCGGGACGTGCTGGCGCTCGCCGACCGGATCCGCCCGGGAGAGACGTTCGGCTACGCCGGTGATTCGATCGGCGGCGCGGTCGGTCTGCAGCTGCTGCTGGACGCCCCGGACCGGGTCGGTGCCGCCGCGCTGCTCTGCACCGGCGCGAAGATCGGCGAGCCGGCGATGTGGCACGACCGGGCAGAACTGGTCCGGGCCGAGGGCGTCGAGGCGGTGGTGGCCGGTGCCCGGGAGCGCTGGTTCGCGCCGGGCCCCGAGCCGGCGGCGGCGGAGTCGCTGATCGCGGCGCTGCGTGCGACCGATCCGGAGAGTTATGCACGAGCGTGTGAGGCGCTCGCCGAATTCGACGTACGGGACCGGCTCGCCGAGATCGCCGCCCCGGTGCTGGCGGTAGCCGGCGGGCACGATAAGCCGACCCCGCCGGACAGTCTCCAGGCGATCGCCGACGGCGTGCTGCACGGGCGTCTGGTCGTCCTCGACACGGTCGCGCATCTGGCGCCCGCCGAGTCCCCGGAGGTCGTCGCGTTCCTGCTGGATCAGCATTTCGACGAGACCCGGTCGGCGGGCATCGCGGTCCGCCGGGAGGTGCTCGGCGCGGCACACGTGGACCGGGCCACCGCCGGGACCACCGCGTTCACCCGCGACTTCCAGGACATGATCACCAGGTACGCCTGGGCCGAGATCTGGACGCGTCCCGGACTGGCCCGCCGGGACCGTTCGCTGATCACCCTCACCGCCCTGATCGCTCTCGGACATCACGAGGAGCTGGCGATGCACGTACGGGCGGCCCGCACCAACGGTCTGTCCGACGAGGAGATCAAGGAGCTGATCCTGCAGACCGCGATCTACTGTGGGGTCCCGGCCGCCAACACCGCGTTCCGGATCGTCCAGAAGGTGCTGGCCGACCTCTGAAATACTGGTCGTCCCTCCGAGGCGATGGTCGCCCCTCCGAGACGATGGTCGCCCCTCTGAGACGATGGTCGCCCCTCTGAGACGATGATCGCCGTGAATCAAGTGCGCCAGATGTGGCGGATCGTCGAGCCGATCCACGCCGTCCTCTACTACGCCCCCGAGGTCTACGCCGAGGCGAAGCAGCTCGGCCATCCCGTCGACGTCCGCTGGCCGAGCTATTTCGCCTGGCGGGCGGCCCCGCTCGGGGCGGCCGGAGCGGCGGCGGTGTCGTCGGCGTTCTACAGCTTCAGCCCGCGGATGGTCGCCGAACACATCCCGGGGGTGTGGCGGGTCAGTGATCCGGAGACGGTGCTCGCCCGGCGGTGGCCGGCGGTCGACCGCGCGTTGCGGGCGCTGCTGGGCGACACGGTGGACGGTCCGGAGATGGCTGAGGCGGCGGCGCTGGCCCGCCGCGCCGCGGAGGCCGCCGACACGGCCGGTCGTCCGCTGGCCGCCGCGAACCGTGATCTCGGCTGGTCCGGCCGGCCGCACGTGGACCTGTGGCAGGCCGCGACGGTGCTGCGGGAACATCGCGGCGACGGCCACATCGCGGCCGCGGTGACCGCCGGGTTCGGTCCGTGCGAGCTGCTGGTCTCCTTCGCCGCGGCCGGTGCCGCGCCACCCGAGGTGTTCGCGAGCCGCGGCTGGACTCCCGAGGAGTGGGCGGAGTCTCGCCGAAGTCTGGTCACGCGCGGCTGGTTGGACCCCGACGGCGTTCCGACCGGATCCGGCGCCGCCGCCCGCGCCGAGTTGGAGGACCGCACCGACACCCTGGCCGCCGCCCCGTGGCGCGAGCTCGGCCCGGCCACCGGCCGCTTCGCCCAGCTCGCGGGCCCGATGGCCGCACGGATCGCCGCTTCCGGTCTGCTTCCGAAACAGAGCACTCTCGGCATGAGAACCGATATCTAGTACGGCTACCAGGACGAACCGTGAGCCACACCGCGAGGCGGGCGAACCCTCCGACCGAAACGCGACCGCCGGGCTGATCCGGTGGTCACCCCCAGATCCGGGTACGCCGTGCATAGGAACGGACGGCCACGGCGAGCGCCCCGACCCAGACCGTGAACTGACCGATCCCGTAGACCCCGGTCCACGGACTGAAGATCGCCTCCGGCGAGTCCCACTGGACGGCCGACAGCACCACCGCGAGTGCGGCGTACCCGCCGAGCGCCGCGACCAGCGCGTATCCCGGGGCGATGAGCAGCATCCGGGGTACCCGCCGGCCGTCCCGGAAGGTCAGCCCCCAGGGCCGGATCAGGGCAAGGGCGTACCCCGCGGGCAGGAGAGCGAGCGTGGTGAGCGTCCACAGATAGAACCCGCCGCCGTCCGAGTGCCACACCCGGAACCGTTCGGCATCCGCGAACAGCGGAATTCCCGCCGCCCAGACGACATGCAGCGGCATGAACCCCACGGTCGCCGCGAGTGCCGCGACCCGCCCGGCCAGCACCGCCCGACGTCCCGGCGGCGGCACCTCGGGTCTGCTGATGACCACTGCGGTGTTCCTGATCTCCCCGTGAATGCTCATGAACGCATTCTTATGGAAGTTGCCAGTCCCGCGCCGTCCCGCGCCCACCCGCGCCGTGTCGCGCCGTGTCGTGTCGTGTCGTGTCGTGTCGTGTCGTGTCGCGCCGCGTCGTGTCGCGCCGTGTCGCGCCGTGTCGCGCCGCGACATCCGCGCCGTGCCGCGAGACCCGCGCCGCGAGACCCGCGTCGTGTCGCGTCGCGAAATCCGCGTCGTGCCGCGGAACCCGTGCCGCGCTGCGTCGCGAAAACCCCGGCCGGGGTTGGACATGGCGGGGCAGCGGCACCGGAGCCGGAGGGTGCCGGCGGTCGGTGCCGCTGCCTATGCGCTCAGCCTCGGCGGGGACCGGGGCTGGGGTTGCTCCTCCGCGGGGCGGAGGTTTCGGGGATCGAGGTGGGGCCGCCTCGCTCCCCGGTGGAGAGGCACTGCGTGGACGGAGCCGTGCCACGCGGGGGATTCATGCCTCCGATCTGCGATGGGGGACGAGATGGGAGTTGGGAGCGCTCCCACTTAATCGCACTGTAACAAAAATGAACCGATGAGGGGAGATGTCAGGTCGTGGCACTACAGGTGATCGTGGGTGTCGCCGCGCTGCCCGAGCCGAGGAAGCCGAAACTCGTGGCGGCTCCGGCGGCCACGCTGCCGTTGTACGACACGTTCGTCGCCACGACCGTGTTGCCGTTGGTGGTCAGCGTCGCGTTCCAGGCCTGAGCGATGGGCGGGGTGCCCGGGTAGGTGAGGGTCACCGTCCAGCTCTTGATCGCGGCACTGCCCGCGGTCACCTTGATCTCACCCTGGAAGCCGCCGGACCACTGCGACGTCACCGCGTGGGTGGCCGCGCAGGAACCGTTGACCGGCGGGTTCGACGTCGAAGGCGAGACCGACGTGGACGGAGAGGTGGAGGGGGAGGGCGGGTTGGAGGGGGAGGGAGACGACGGGTTCGACGGCGACGGAGTGGTGGTGCCGCCGAAGTTCACGTCGCTGCAGAAGTAGTACGACTGGTCCGCGTGGCTGGCCTGCCAGATCGTGTAGATCATGGCTCGCCCGGAACGCCCCGACACGCTGGCCGGGATGTCGATCTGCACACCGTTGGACAGTTGCTGGGTCCACTGTGCGGCGGGAGTGTTCGGAACCGTCTTGATGAGTTCCAGATCCGACCACTTCAACGCGGTGGTGAGTGGGTTGTAGCCGGCCTTGGTCACGTAGACGCGGATGTAGTCGGCGCCGTGTCGTGCCCCGTCGAACAGCGAGACGGTGAACGAGTTGCCGAGCGACGCGGCCTTCCAGTCGCCGGCCACGTCCATGGCGTTGTAGCGGCCGCTCTCGGTGTGTCCGCCGCTGCACAGTTGACCGTCCGGGATGACGGTCTCGTGCCGGCCGGCCACACCTTCACGGAACAGGCCGTTCCAGTTCCACATGGCGTTCGGGTTGGCCTGCCAGGCCTGCCAGCACATCGGGTCCTCGGTCGCCATCACCGGGTCCTGGAACCGCGACCCCCAGCGTTCCCAGCAGCCGTAGTTGCGGGAGGCCGGACTGACGACGTTGCCGTGGGCGGCCGCCGGACCGCTGTGCACGGCGAGCAGCGCCATCGACGCGGCCAGGGCCGCGACCACAGCGGAGATCAAAAACTTGATGCGTACGGGTTTGAGCATCTGAACTCAGCACTCCTGAGCTCGGGGCCGTCGACATGAACGGCCCGCCTGCGGTGGATGTGCGCGGAAGCTGCCCAGGCTTGCGCGCGCCGCGTGGCTCCGGCGGCAGTGCTGGCCACAGCCTGCTTGATCGATCGAGTTAAGTCAATGTGAAATTCGGGTGCCCCGGGCGGCGACCGTGCCTACGGTGAGGGGATGTCCGTTGAAGCCGCGCACGCCGCCGGCCTGCTGATGCTGCTCTCCCACCCGGTCCGTCTGCGGGCCTTCGCCGAGTTGGCCCGGCACGGTAAAGAGGGCGCCACCATCTTCGAGATGACCGTCCACCTGGACCTGCCCCGGGCCGAGGTCGGCGAACTGCTCGGCCGCCTGGTCGGCGCCGGGGTGGCGACCGGAACCGGCGACGGCATCTACCGGGCCCGCGAGGGTGTGCTGCGCGAGGCCGCCCAGGCGCTCGACCGGGTCCAGCCGATCGGCCCGCTCCTGTCCGAATATCCGCAGCTCAAGTCGTTCTTCGCGCATGGTCGGCTGGCCGGTCTGCCACCCACGCTGAGCACGCGTGCCCAGCAGATGGCCGAACTGTTCGCCCGCTTCATCGCAGTCGACGGCATCCTGAGCGAGTCCGAGGTGAACGACCGGATCGCCCGGGCCGCCGACGACGTGGCTGCGGTCCGCCGGATGCTCGTCGAGTCGGGCTGGCTGGAACGAGACCGCGCCGGCACCTCCTACGGCTCGGCCCGCCCGCTGCCCACGTCGGCCCTGTCCCTGACCTGACCGCCGGGATCACCGCGGCACAGCACCGGGGGCGGGGTGGACGCCTCTGCTCGGGGCGGTGCGCGTGGCCGTATCGCATGGGGGGGTGCGGTCCCGCTGGAAAGCGGGACCGGACCGGATCGTCAGTCGTGGGTGACGTCGAGTGGGTTTGCGTTTCGGGGGACGATCGCCAGGCTGGCGGCGGCGAGGACCGCGGTGAGGACACCGAGGGCACCGAGAGCCGGCCGGAGGCCGCCGAAAGCGCCGGCCAGCGCCGTGATCAGGACCGGGGACAGGAACTCGCCGATGAAGAGGGTGCCGGTCCAGAGGCCGGTGCCGCGGCCGCGTTCGGCGAACGACAGGCCGTTCGTGGCCCAGGTCAGCAGTACCGGGAGCAGCAGGCCGGTGCCGGCGCCGGTGAGGACCGCGCCGACCGTGATCACCGGAACCGAACCGCTCGACCAGATCGCCAGGAGACCGGCGGCGGGCAGTCCGAACGCGACCGGCAGCAGCTCGCGCGGGGTACGGCCGGAGAGTTTCGCGAACGAGCCGGCGGCGATCGCGGTGGCCAGTGACATCAGAGCGCTGAGCGCGCCGATCGTGGCGGTGGCGGTGACGCCGACCTCGTCGAGGACGAACGACAGTTCCACGATCAGGGCGTAGAACACGATTCCACCGGCCAGCGTGACCAGGCACGGCACCCGCAGTCGACGCCACGGGATCGGCGGGAGTGCGTTCTTCTCGGGGGCGGAGACCGGCTGCCAGATCACCAGCGCCATGGGTACGGCTAGCACGACCGCCACCAGGTAGAGCCAGAACGGGGTGCGCCAGCCGGACGAGCCGAGCGCCCCGCCGATGCCGAGGAAGACGGTCGCCGAGACGGACGCGAGCAACGTCTGCAGACCGAGGTACCGGCTGCGCCGCGGACCCGACCAGTAGTCGGCGATCAGCGTCGTGCAGCACGTCATGATCGCGGCTTCGCAGAGTCCGACGAGGACCCGGCTGCCGATGATCGAGCCGAGGGAGTCCAGGTAGAGCGGCGCGGTCCCGAAGATCGTGTAGCCGACCATCGCGATGATCAGCACCCGTTTGCGGTCGATCCGGTCGGCGATGAAGCCGGCGAACGGCGCGGTCAGGCCGATGATCAGCGCCGGGACGGTGAGGACGATCGGTACCAGCACGTCGGCGCCGGGTGTGCCGGCGAAGTGGTCGGTCATCTGCGGCAGTACCGGCGCGATGAGGACGGCGCCGAGAACGGACAGACAGCTGCCGGCGAGCAGCAGGACGAGTTGCGGCAGGCCGGCTTGTCGCTGGAGAACAGCGGGCATGGAAGGCCCTTCATGATGAGTGGTCCAGGTCACACGTGGTGGCCCTGAACTATGTGCGGACGCGCACCATCAGCGGAAGACGGATCCGCTGATGCCCTCTATAAGTCAGGCTGATGGGCGCAGTTCGGCGGCGGCTTCCATCAGGACATCGCGCAGCCACATGTGGGCCGGGTCGTTGCGGAACATCGGGTTCCACCAGAACGCCTCGGCCACCGGCACGACGTCGAACGGGCAGTCCAGGAGCCGGATTCCGGCGACCGGGGCGACCAGCCGGGCCAGCCGTTCCTGCAGCAGGGCGACCCGGCGGGTGCCGGCGACCAGGAACGGCATCTGCGCGAACCCGTCCACGACGACCTCGACGCGGGCCTCGATACCCAGCATCCGCAGTTGCCGGGACGCCGGGGCGAACGCGGTGGGCCGGTCGAAGATGACGACCCAGGGCAGTTCGGCGAGCTGGTCCATGGTGAGCGCCGCGCCGACGTCCGGATGGTCGGCCGAGACCACGCACACCCAGCGGTCGGCGTAGAGGTCCAGATAGGGCAGCCCGGTGACGAAACCGTGCGGGATGATCAGCCCGTCGGCGCTGCGCAGCGTGTCGGCGGCGTGGTCCACCGCGTACGGCGTGGTCTGCTGCAACCGCAGCCGGGCCCCGGGTGCCTGGGCCGCGAACCGCCTGGCGATCAGCGGGCCGAGGATCGTCGCCGCGTAGTCCGAGCTGACGATGGTGAACTCACGGTCCAGTCCGGACGGGTCGAACTCGGCCGTCGCGTCGAACACCCGGCGCACCCCGGCCAGCGCCGGGCCGGTGAGGGCGGCGACCCGGGTGGCGAGCGGCGTCAGGTCGTACCGGTTGCCGACCCGGACCAGCAACTGGTCGCCGAAGTGCCGCCGCAATCGGCTGAGCGCACCGCTCACGGCCGGCTGGCTGACCCCGAGACGCTCCGCGGTGCGTGTCACGTTCCGCTCCCTGAGCAGGGCATCGAGGGTGAGCAGCAGGTTGAGGTCGAGGTTCGCCAGCACCCGGTCGACGGCCATCCCGTCACTAT
This sequence comes from Actinoplanes sichuanensis, assembly GCF_033097365.1. Classification (NCBI taxonomy): domain Bacteria; kingdom Bacillati; phylum Actinomycetota; class Actinomycetes; order Micromonosporales; family Micromonosporaceae; genus Actinoplanes; species Actinoplanes sichuanensis. Next base: position 6,380,058 of record NZ_AP028461.1, on the reverse strand, counting down.
AAGCCCGGCCTATGGCTGCGATCACCAACTTGAGCTTCCCTGATGGCCCGGCCGCACGGGACAGTGGTCCCAGTCACAGGGGAAACAGAAGGGAAACCGCCGTGCCGGCAGTTCGTAATGTTCTGGTCGTCGGTGGCGGCGCCGCGGGCGCCGCCGCGGCGATCCTGCTCGCCGAGGGCGGCGTCTCGGTCGAGCTGGTCGACCTGAAACCCGATGTGGCCGCCCTCGGCTCCGGCATCACCCTGCAGGGCAACGCGTTGCGGGTGCTCCGGCAGCTCGGCGTGTGGGAGAAGATCAAGGCCGAGGGGTACGAGTTCGACACGCTGGGCCTGCGCGCCCCGGACCCGGCCGGCACCCTGATCGCCGAGCTCACCGACATCCGCACCGGCGGCGAGGACCTGCCCGCCACACTCGGCATGTACCGGCCGACCCTCGCCCGGATCCTGATCGACCAGGCCTCGGCCAAGGGGGCCGAGATCCGTTTCGGGGTGCAGCCGACCGCCCTGAACGGCACCACGGTCACCTTCGACGACGGCTCGGTCGACAGCTACGACCTGGTGATCGGCGCGGACGGGCTGCGCTCGTGGACCCGGAGGCAGCTCGGCATCGACGTCGAGCCGCAGCCGGTCGGCATGGGTATCTGGCGCACGTTCACCCGGCGGCCGGCGAGCGTGACCCGGACCGACCTGTTCTACGGCGGGCCCGCCTACATCGCCGGCTACTGCCCGACCGGGGCCGACACCCTGTACGCGTACCTGGTCGAGGACGTGCGGGACCGCTCCGGCCTGTCGCCCGAGGAAGCCCTCACGGCCATGCGCGAGCTGGCCGCCGCCTATCACGGGCCGTGGGACGAGATCCGGGAGAACCTGACCGACCCGGCCCGCGTCAACTACACCGCCTTCGAGAGCCACGTCATCGACGGCCCGTGGAACCGGGGCGACGTGGTCCTGATCGGCGACGCCGCGCACAGCTGCCCGCCCACCCTGGCCCAGGGCGCCGCCCAGGCCCTGGAGGACGCGTCGGTCCTGGCCGAACTGCTGCTCCGCGACGACGCCCTGACCGACGCGCTCTGGTCGGAGTTCACCGCCCGCCGCCTGGACCGCGCGAAGACGGTCGTCGAGGCCTCCCTGCAACTGACCCGCTGGCAGCTCGCCCACGAGCGCGGCGACGTCCCGGGTCTGATGGCCCGCGTCGCGCATCTGGTCGCGGAACCCGCCTGAGCCGAGGAAGAGAAGATGAACGACGAACGCCTCATCACCCACCTGCGCCACGTCGACCTGGCCGTGCCGGACTACGACCGGCAGCTCGAGTTCTACACGAACATGTGGGGCCTGGACGCCGAGACCACCGACGAGGGCATCGCCTTCCTGGCCGCGGCCGGCTCCCCCGAGCAGTACTCGGTACGCCTCCGGAAGGCGGCGGAGAAGCGGCTCGACCTGATCGCCTTCGGTGCGGCGAACCAGACCGACGTCGACGCGCTGGCCGAACGCCTCGGCCGGTCCGGCGTCACACTGATCAACGAGCCGGGCGGACTGCAGACCCCGGGCGGGGGGTACGGCTTTCGCTTCTTCGATCTCGACGGCCGTACCGTCGAGGTGTCCTGCGACGTGGCCGTCCGGCAGCACCGCAAGCTGGCCGAGGGCGAGGCCGTCCCGGTCAAACTCTCCCACGTGGTGATCAACTCGCCGAACCCGGAGGCGACCGTCGCCTTCTACCACGAGCACCTCAACTTCGCCCTCTCGGACACCCTGATGCACCCGCGGATGGGCGAGATGATGTGGTTCATGCGGACCAACCGATGGCACCACAGCCTCGCCATCGCGCGCGGCCCGCACGTCGCCCTGCACCACGCGTCGTTCGAGATGCGCGGCATCGACGAGTACATGCGCGGCACCGGCCGGCTGCTGCGCGGCGGTGTCGAGAAGGTGTGGGGGCCGGGCCGGCACATGGCCGGGAACAACACGTTCAGCTACTTCCTCGACCCGCACGGGAACACCATCGAGTACACCACCGAGCTGGAGGAACTCGACGAGGACACGTGGCACCCGCACATCTACGACTTCTCCGACCCCACCGTCAGTGACCAGTGGGGGACCGCGAACCCGATGACCGAGTTCGTCGCCAAGCAGTCCTTCAACGACGTCGACCGCGGCGTCTTCGTCGCGCCGCCGGTCTGAGAGAGAGCCACCGACATGCGCCTCGCACGTTTCCGGCACGCCGGCACGATCAAAACCGGCAGGATCCAGGACGATACGGTACGGGTGTTCGCGGGCGGTCCGACGATGGAGGCGATCGTCGCCGACGGGATCGACGCGGCGTACCGGCTCGGCGTCGCGGAGACCCTGCCGCTCGCCGAGGTCCGTCTGCTGGCACCGCTGAGACCGGCCTCGTTCCGTGACTTCGTCGCGTTCGAGGAACACGTGGACGGTGTGCGGCGCAGCATCGACGGCGCGGCCGGGGTGCCGGACGCCTGGTATGACGCGCCCACCTTCTACTTCACCAACCCGCACGCGATCTACGGCCCCGGCGACGACATCCCGTTTCCGGCCGCGTCGGTGGCCCGCGACTTCGAGCTGGAGGTCGCCGCGATCGCCGGCCCCGGCCGGACCGTCTTCGGCTACACCGTGTTCAACGACTGGTCGGCCCGTGACCTGCAGGGCCGCGAGATGCAGGTGCGGCTCGGCCCGGCCAAGGGCAAGGACTTCGCGAGCAGCCTCGGCCCGTGGATCGTCACCGCCGACGAACTGGAACCGTCCCGGGACGCCGACGGGTTCCTGGACCTCTGGTGCACGGCCGAGATCAACGGCGTCGAGGTCGGGCGGGACCTGCTCGGCAACATGGGCTGGACCTTCGAGACGATGATCGCCTACGCCGCCCGGGATTCCCGGGTCGAGCCCGGTGACCTCCTCGGCTCGGGCACCGTCGGCAACGGCGGCTGCCTGGCCGAGCTGTGGGGCCGCAACGGCCGTCAGGACCCGCCCCCGCTGGCCGACGGCGATGTGGTGACGCTGACCGTCGAGGGCATCGGCAGCCTCACCAACCGGGTCACCTCGGCACCTCCCACCGATGAGCTTCCCCGCGTCCGGCGTCGTGACACGGCCCGGGCGCGCGCAGAAAGGCAGCACTGAATGTTCGAGTATTTCCCCGGCAACTACGTCTGGAACCTGGGCGTCGTCGCCACCCTGAACAGCGGCGGCCTGATCGACGAGGTGGACCGGGCCTGCCGGCCGATCAAGGAGCTGGCCGCCCAGGGCGCCGACGTCGGGACTCGTGAGTTCATGGCGTCCTGGGCCGCCGTGGCCGAGGACCTGGCATCGCAGGCGGCCGCGGACGAGGCGGCCGGGCACACCCGTACCGCCGGACAGAAGTATCAGCGGGCCACCAACTACCTGGCCCAGGCCGAGCGGATGCAGAGCGCCAAGTCGCCCGACCGGAAGGCGTTCTACCAGCGGCTTCTCGACCTGCAGCAGAAGACGTTCGACCTGATCGACCCGGACACCACCCGGGTGGCGATCCCGTTCGAGGGTGCGCTGCTTCCGGCGTACTTCAAGAAGGCCTCGGATTCTCCGGCGCCGGTGATCATCCTGTGGAACGGGCTCGACTCGACCAAGGAGCACATGTACGCCTCCGGGTTCGCCCACGAGATGGCCGCCCGCGGCATCCACACACTGATGGTCGACTGCCCCGGCAGCGGGGAGGCGTTGCGTTTCCACGACCTCAAGTCCCGGGTCGAGACCGAGGACTGGGCCGCTGCCTGCGTCGACTACCTGCTCACCCGCGAGGACGTCGTCACCGGGAAGATCGGGCTGGTCGGCTGGTCGCTGGGTGGCTACTACGCGCCCCGGGCGGCCGCGTTCGAGAAGCGGCTCGCGCTCTGCGTGGCCTGGGGCGCCAACCACGACTGGGGTGCCGTGCAGAAGCGCCGTCTGGAGCGCGAGGGCGAGAACCCGGTCCCGCACTACTGGGACCACGTGCTCTGGGTGTGGGGCGAGGACGACCTCGACACCTTCATCAAGAAGGCCGAGGCGGTCAACCTGGACGGCGTGGTCGAGCACATCACCGTGCCGTTCCTGATCTGCCACGGCGAGAACGACCGGCAGATCCCCCTGCACTACGCGCACCGCTCGTACGAGCAGGCGGTCAACTCACCCCGGCGGGACCTGCGGATCTTCACCCCGGCCGAGGGCGGGGCGGAGCACATCGGCCTCGATCACTTCGCGCATGTCCAGACGTACATCGCCGATTGGATCCTCGATGTCCTCCAGGGCTGATCCTTCGGTCGACCCTTCGATGCTCTCCCGGGCCGACCCGGAGGGCGCGGTCGCGGCGGCCGCGAAACGGTGCTCCAACTGGGGCCGGTGGGGTGCGGACGACGTACGCGGAACGATGAACTTCCTGACCCCGGCGAAGCGGGTCGAGGCCGCGGCGCTGGTGCGTCGTGGGGTGTCGTTCTCGCTGTCGCAGTCGTTCGACGCGAACGGCCCGCAGAAGGGCTGGCGGCGCCGCACGAACCCGGTGCACACGATGCTCGACACCGGCACCGACGCGGCCGCCGGCGTGCAGGGTTTCCCGCACGGCATCGGTGGAGCCGACGACGTGATCGCCATGCCGCTGCAATGCTCCACCCAGTGGGACGGGCTCGGCCACATCTTCGACCACGGGTATGCCTGGAACGGACGCCGGGCCGCCGACGTGGTGACCAGCCTCGGTGACGGGTTCACCGGGATCGAGACGGTCGCCGACGTGATCACCGGGCGGGGTGTGCTGCTGGACTTCGGTGACCTGCCGGACGGTTTCGCGATCACCGAGTCGCACCTGGTCGCCACCGCGGCGCGACAGGGCGTCGCGATCGGGAGAGGCGACATCGTCCTGGTACGCACCGGGCAGCTCGCCCGAGCCCGCCGCGACGGCTGGGGTGACTATGCCGGTGGGCCCGCTCCCGGTCTGTCGTTCACCACCGCCGACTGGCTGTACTCGACCGAGATCGCCGCGATCGCCACCGACACCTGGGGTTTCGAGGTGCGGCCGAACGAGTTCGACGACGCCTTCCAGCCGCTGCACCAGGTGGCGATCCCGCACATCGGTCTCTTCCTGGGCGAGATGTGGGACCTGGACGCCCTGGCCGCGGACTGCGCCGACGACGGGGTCTACGAGTTCTGGCTGACCGCCGCCCCGTTGCCGATCACCGGCGCGGTCGGCTCACCGGTGAACCCGATCGCGGTCAAATGACGTGTGGGGGCGCGTCGGCAGACACGCCCCCAACGCCGGCGGAACTCAGGCGGTGGCGGCCGCCGGCTCCGCCGCCGGGCGGCGCCTGGCCACCCAGCGCTCGAAGATCAGTGTGGTGAGCGGCGGGATCGACGCGGCCAGCCCGAACAGCACCCGCCACAGCGACCAGCGCTCGGCCCGTGCCACCCACAGCGTGGCGGCCAGGTAGGCGATGAACAGGGCGCCGTGCAGCCGGCCGAACAGCCACACCCCGGCCTCGGTGGTCTCCGTGACGTATTTCAGATACATCCCGACGAGCAGGCCGGTCCACGAGAAGGCCTCGGCGATCGCGGTGACCCGGAAGATCCGGAACGGTTCCACCCTTGAACTCCCCTCACATGCTTCCCCCGCAGCGTACGACCGGGAAGATGTGTAAATCCTGAAGGATGATCCGTCCGGTTTCGGGTAACTCGCCCCTGTCCTGAGAAACAGAGGAGGGGTCGTGCCGGACATTGTGGAGATCATCAAGGAGCAGCACCGTCAGGTCGAGGAGCTGCTGACCCGGGCCGAGAAGGGCGACGGCGACAGCGCGGCCCTCATGCAGGAGGTGGCCCGGCTGCTGCTGCCGCACTCCGAGGCCGAGGAGTCGTTCGTCTATCCCGCCATCCGTGACCTGGCCGCCGAGGCCGGCGACGAGGTCAAGGACGGGGCCGTCGAGCACCACCAGGTCGAGGAGATGCTGCAGAACCTGCTGCGCGGCGACGCCGACGACCCGGGTTACGACGGCACCGTCGCGGCGATCGCCGGCGAACTGCGCCACCACGTGCAGGAAGAGGAGGAGGAACTCCTGCCGGTCCTCGCCGAGCGCCTGGGTGACGACGAGCGCGCGGAGATGGGCCGCCGCTTCCTGGAGGCGACCAGCGGCGACCCGCACGAGGCGACCCGGCGGGAGCTCTACGAGAAGGCCCGTGAGCAGGAGATCCCCGGCCGGTCCCGGATGAACAAGCAGGAACTGGCGGACGCGGTCGGCGAATCCTGACCGGCCCGCCGATACTGGTCGGGTGGGTGAGTCGTCAACGGAGCGGATGCGCCCGTGCCGGCGCTGCGGGCACCCCACCCGGGTGGATCGCATGGTGCAGGGGTACGGGCGCAACTGCGCGGCCCTGCTCGGCCTGATCGGGGGCACGGTCGACACCGGGCACTCCGGGCCGGACCTGCTCGATCTCATCGAGGTCGAGCCGGAGGACAGCTGCGACGGCTACGACCGGCCGGCCGACGCCGGGATCGCTATCGCGAGGCGACGCCGGCCAGGGTCAGGAATCGTTCCGCGTCGCTGACCGGGTCGCCGTCCGGGCGCCAGAGCGGGCCCAGGACCAGGCCCGGCTCGACCAGTTCCCAACCGTCGAAGAACTCCGCCACCCGGTCGGCGTCACGCAGCACCAGCGGGGTCCCGCTGCGGCCGTAGAGCTCGGCGATCCGCGCGGTCAGCTCGGGCGAGCCGCACGCGGTGGCGTGCGAGATCGCCAGCAGGCTGCCCGGGGCGGCCGCCGCGCGGTAGGCGTGCAGGGCCGAGTCCAGCTCCGGCCCATCCGGCACGAAGTGCAGCACCGCGATCAGCAGGACGGCCACCGGCCGGCTCGGATCGAGCAGGCCGCGGACCGCCGGCGTGGCCAGGACGGTCGCGGGGTCGAGCAGATCGCCGTGCACGATCGCGGTCTGCTCGTCGTCGTCGAGCATGTGCCGGGCGTAGAGCACCGCGGTCGGGTCGGTGTCGACGTAGACGACCCGGGTGTCCGGCGCCTCCGCACGGGCCACCTCGTGCACGTTGCGCTCGGTCGGGATGCCGGAGCCGAGGTCGAGGAACTGGCGGATGCCACGGGCGGTCGCATACCGCACGACGCGGTGCAGGAAGTCCCGGTTGGCGCGGGCGATCAGGGGGATCTCGGGCAGGATCTCGGCGGCCCGGCTGGCCACCGCCCGGTCGGCGGCGAAGTTGTGGGTGCCGCCGAGGAGGGCGTCGTAGATGCGGGCGGCACTGGGACGGTTCGGGTCGATCGGCGACGGTACGGTGCTCATGCCAGCTTTTCCCCTAAGCCCCCAACCTCGTACCGAAATATCAGGATAGACGTATTTTATGGGGTGGGAGGGCATCGGTGGAGTCAACCGGCATCCCGGGGCTTCTGCTCGACGCCGCCCCGGACGCGATCATCGTGAGCCGCTCGGACGGCACGATCACCATGGCCAACCGTCGTGCCCACGACATGTTCGGCTGGACCGACGACCTGGTCGGGCGATCCGTCGACGACCTGGTTCCGGAGGACGCCCGGGACCGGCATCCCCGGCACCGGGGGAGGTACCTGTCCGGCGAGCATCAGCCCCTGCGGCGCATGCCGCTGCGCGGTCTCCGGCGTGACGGCAGCGTCTTCCCGGTCGAGATCTCGCTGGCCGCGGTGGCCGCACCGGACGGGGAGACGTACGTGACCGCCGTGCTCCGCGACGACACCGTGCAGCGTGAGGCGGCCCGCACCCGCTCGCTGCTCGCCTCGATCGTGCAGTCGTCGCACGACGCCATCGTCACCACCGACCTGGACGGTCGGGTGCTCTCCTGGAACCCGGGCGCCGAGATCCTCTACGGCCATCCGGCGTCCGACATGATCGGCCGGTCGATCGACGGCATCATCCCGGAGGACCGCCGCAGCGACGAGGAGCAGGTCCGGCTGATGGTGCGCCTGGGTGGCCGGGTGGATCGCTACCGCAGTGTCCGCCGGACCGCCAAGGACGAGATCATCGCGGTGTCGACGCTGGTGTCCCCACTGGTCGACGAGCGCGGCACGATCGTCGGCACGACCAGCATCACCCGCGACATCAGCGACCGGGAACGGGCCGAGGCCCGGGTGCAGGCGATCCTCGACGCCGCCCCGGACGCGGTCCTCGGTGTCGCCGAGTCGGGCGAGGTGGTGCTGGTCAACGCCGAGGCCGAGCGGCTGTTCGGCCATCCCCGCTACGACCTGCTGCACATGCCGGTGGCGTTGCTGCTGCCGGACGGTCTGCCCGCCGCGTCGGTGGTGCTGCGCACCGGCGGCGACAGCACCCCGCTCGATTCGGAGCGTTCCGCCGAGGAGCCCGACCAGCGTTGGGCGACCCGCCGGGCGGCCCGCCGCGGTGGCATCGAGATCCCCGTCGACATCGCGTGCAGCGCCCTGCACACCGACAGCGGCGTGGTGATCGTCGCGGTGGTCCGGGACGTCTCCGACCGGCTGGCCGCCGAGGAGGAGCGTCGCCGGCTGCGCGAGGAGACCGACCGGCAGCGTCTCGAAGCCCGGATGCAGCAGGCACAGCGGCTGGAGAGCCTGGGTCAGTTGGCCGGCGGGATCGCCCACGACTTCAACAACCTGCTCGCGGTGATCCTGAACTACGCGTCGTTCATCGTCGAGGACGCCGCCGGCACCCCGCCCGCGGTCGACGCCGAGCAGATCGCCCGGGCCGCCCGCCGCGGCAGCGACCTCACCCACCAGTTGCTCGCCTTCGCCCGCCGGGAGGTGATCCGCCCGCGCCCGCTCAACCTGAACACCGTGGTCACCGAGGTGCATCAGATGCTGAAACGGTCACTGGGGGAGCACATCGCGCTGACCGTGCGGACCACCGCCGAGTTGCCGTCGGTGATGGCCGATCCCGGCCAGTTGGAGCAGGTGCTGGTCAATCTGGCCGTCAACGCCCGCGACGCGATGCCCACCGGCGGCCGCCTGACCATCGACACCGCCCTGGTCGACGTCGACTTCGAGCACGCCGCCGCCCGGGCCGGCCTGCCGCCCGGCCGGTACGTGCGGGCGCGGGTCTCGGACACCGGCACCGGCATGCCGAAGGAGGTGATCGACAAGGCGTTCGAGCCGTTCTTCACGACCAAGCCCAGCGGTCAGGGCACCGGGCTCGGCCTGGCCACCGTCTACGGCATCGTCACCCAGGCCGGCGGGACCGTGCAGATCCACTCCGAGCCGGGCATCGGCACCACGTTCACCATCCTGCTGCCGGCCACCGACGCCGAGGCCCTCCAGGAGAGCGCCGAGGAGTCGGCGGCCGGGCTGGCCGGGCACGGCGCCACCGTGCTGGTGGTCGAGGACGAGAGCGCGCTGCGCGAGGTGACCTGCCGGATCCTGCGGCGCGGCGGCTACACCGTGCTGGCCGCCGACGGCGGCGACGAGGCGCTGCGCCTGGCCGCGACGCACAGCGTCGACGTCCTGCTCACCGACGTGATCATGCCGAACATGCTGGGCCGCGACCTGGCCGACGCGGTCCGGTCCCGGTGGCCGGAGACCAGGGTTCTCTTCATGTCCGGGTACGCCCAGCCGGTGCTCACCACACACGGCACCCTCTCCGCCGACGTGCATCTGCTGGAGAAACCGTTCACCAGCACCGATCTGATGCGGGCCCTGCACGACGAGCTCCGTGCCCGCCCGTGACCCCGCCCCGGTCCGGTGCGCCCCGCGCCGTGGCTCAGCCGTTCAGGAACAGTCCGATGCACGCGCAGACGGCCAGCGTGGCGGCACCCACCAGCAGCGCGGCGGCGGCCACCGCCCCCGGATAGCGCTGCGGCGGGAGCCCGAGCGCGCCGCGCAGGAACGACAGCATCGGCGCCCGGTACTCCAACTCCACGGTGTGCCCCGGCAGCGCCACCACGGTGGTGTCGGCCGACCCGATCCGTGACGGGGCCAGGCACGGCACGTGGACGTGCACATGGTGCTCGCCGAGCGCCACCGACTGCACGACCCGCCCCCAGTACGCCGGCACGCCCTGCCCGTCGATCTCCAGCACCGGCACGTAGAGCCGGAGCAGGACGGCGAGCGGTGCGTGCCGAAGGGTGACCGCGATCGCCGAGCCGTCGTCACGGCGCGACGAGTCGACCGGCGGGAACCCCGGCGAGGAGGGCCGATACGGCGGCGCGACGATGGCCATGGCCAGCGCAGAATATGCCGGGCGGCGGTCACCGGAAAACCCCGTCGTGGTCCTGTGTGGATCGGGTGGTGGTGACTCCGTTCCGCTCCACAACCTTGCGCGAACGTCGTACCGTCTGGTACGGGATCGCGCAGGACCAGCACTTTCTCAGCGTTCGTTCAGCGGGCGTTGTTAGGTTTCACCAGGCACGTATTCGAAGCGGGAGAACATCGTGGTCTTCAAGAAGTTGCTCGGTGCCCTGGGAGTCGGTGGCCCGAGCGTCGACACTGTGCTGTCGAACCCGAGCACCTACCCGGGTGCTCCGCTGACCGGCAACGTCAACCTGGTCGGCGGCACGCAGGACGCTGACATCGAGCACATCACCCTCGGCCTGGTCACCCGGATGGAGGTGGAGGGCGGCGGCGACTACTCGGCGGTCGCCGACTTCCTGCGGGTTCCGGTCACCGGTCCGATGCGCCTGCACCCCGGCCAGCAGCTGGCCATCCCGTTCCGGATCGACATGCCGTGGGAGACCCCGATCACCACCGTCTACGGGCAGACGCTGCGCGGCATGGTGATGGGCGTGCGCACCGAGCTGGCCATCGCCCGGGCGATCGACAAGGGCGACCTGGACGCGGTGCACGTGCACCCGCTGCCGATCCAGCAGCGCATCCTCGACGCGTTCCAGCAGCTCGGATTCCGGTTCAAGTCGGCCGACCTGGAGTATGGGCAGATCTACGGCGTCCACCAGACGCTGCCGTTCTACCAGGAGATCGAGTATTTCCCGCCGCAGCAGTATGCGCACGCCATCAACGAGGTCGAGCTGACCTTCGTGACCAGCCCGCACCAGGTCGAGGTGGTGCTGGAGTTCGACAAGCGCGGCGGCCTGTTCACCCAGGGCCACGACACCTACGGTCGATACACGGTGTCGCACGCCGACGCCGACACCACCGACTGGCGTCAGGTCGTCGACGGCTGGGTCCGCCAGTCGGTCGACCGCCGCAAGTCGATGCCGGGCTTCGGCGCTCCGCAGCCGGGTTACGGTCACCACCCGCAGCCGGGTTACGGTCACCACCCGCAGCCGGGCTACGGCCACCCCCAGCCCGGTTACGGCCACGGGCCGGGTCACCACGGTCACTACCGGCAGGGCCACCACGGTCACTACCGGCGCGGCCACCACGGTTCGGGCATGGGCGGCATGGCCATGGGCATCGCCGGTGGTCTCGCCGCCGGCTACCTGGCCGGTGAGGCGATCGACGAGGTCGGCGACGCGTTCGAGGACTTCGGCGAGTAAAAAGCCAGGTCAAAGGGGCGGGAGCGGTTGCTCTCGCCCTTTTTCGCGACCCAATCTCTACTCACTCTATGGGAAATGCATGTGGCCTGGGTCACAAAATGGCTGACGTAGCGTGCGGGGCCATTTACGTTTCTCGCATGACCCGAAGCAAGCGCCTCATCAGGCGACGCTTCGTCGACTTCCTCCGGGTGTGTACCTGCGCCTGTTGAGTGGGACGGCGAAGTCCCGCCCCTCCAGGCCCCCGCTCTGAAACCGCCGGCACTCCGCCGGCGCGCTGAAACCTGCCTATGAAACCGGCGACCGACGCGGCCCGCCGGTCGATGACACGCGCCCTCCCTCCCTAAGGAGCCCCGATGACCACCCGCAGATCCGCTCTCGCCGCCGCCCTGGCCGGTGTCCTCGCCGTCTCCGGCCTCGCCGCCTGCGGTGGATCCGACGAGCCCGCCGCCGCCGGCGACCAGGTCAAGGAACTGCGCTACCAGGGCAACGTCGGTTCGGTGACGCTGCCCGAACTCGCCGCCGACCTCGGCTACCTCGGCGATCTCAAGCTCAACTGGATCGGCAACACGATCAGCGGCCCGCAGGACATTCAGGCCGCCACCACCGGCGACACCGACTTCGGCGGCGCCTTCAACGGCGCGATCGTCAAACTCGCCTCCTCCGGCGCCCCGATCACCGCGGTCATCGGCTACTACGGCGTCGACGACGTCACCTTCAACGGCTTCTACGTCCTCGACGACAGCCCGATCAAGTCGGCCCGCGACCTGATCGGCAAGAAGATCGGCGTCAACACCCTCGGCGCCCACTCCGAGGCGATCACCAAGACCTACCTGGCCGAGGCCGGTCTCACCGACGACGAGATCAAGCAGGTCGAGCTGATCGTGGTGCCGCCGGTCAACACCGAGCAGTCGCTGCGCGCCAAGCAGATCGACGTGGCCGCCCTCGGCGGCACGCTGCGCGACAAGGCCCTCGAGCGGGGCGGTCTGCACGCCCTCTACACCGACTACGACCTGCTGGGGAAGTTCACCGCGGGCAGCTACATCTTCCGCGACGACTTCCTCAAGAAGAACCCGGACACCGTGAGGACCTTCGTCTCCGGCGTCGGCAAGGCCATCGAATGGTCCCGCACCACCCCGCGCGAGCAGGTGATCAGCAAGCTCCAGGAGATCATCAAGAAGCGCGGCCGCGAGGAGGACGACAGCCAGACCACGTTCTGGAAGAGCTATGGCGTCAACGGCAAGGGCGGCGTCATCGAGGAGCGCGAGTTCACCACCTGGATCGAGTGGCTGGACCGGGCCGGTGAGCTGAAGAAGGACATCAAGGCCGGCGACATCTACAGCAACGACTACAACTCCTACGCCACCGGCGGTGCGGCGTGACCGCCAAGATCGCCTTCGAGAACGTCGGCAAGACGTTCAACGCCCGCGGCAAGACGGTCACCGCCCTTCAAGACATCAACCTGGCGGTACGCGACGGCGAGTTCCTGGTCATCGTCGGCCCCAGCGGCTGCGGCAAATCCACCCTGCTCGACCTGCTCGGCGGCCTCAGCGAGATCAGCAGCGGCCGGATCCTGGTCGACGGTAAGCCGGTCACCGGCCCCGGCCTCGACCGCGGCATCGTCTTCCAGCAGTACGCGCTCCTGCCGTGGCGCACCGCCCAGGGCAACGTCGAGTTCGGTCTCGAAGCCAAGGGCGTCGCCCGGCGGGAACGCGCCGAGAAGGCCCGCGAATACCTCGACCTGGTCGGGCTGGCCGGCTTCCACGACCGCTACCCGCACGAGTTGTCCGGCGGCATGAAACAGCGCGTCGCCATCGCCCGCAGCCTTGCCTTCGACCCCGACGTGCTGCTGATGGACGAGCCGTTCGCCGCCCTGGACGCACAGACCCGCGACGGTCTCCAGGACGAACTGCTGCGGATCTGGGAGAAGACCGGCAAGACCATCGTCTTCATCACCCACGGCATCGAGGAGGCGGTCTACCTCGGCCAGCGGGTCGCCGTCCTCACCTCCCGACCCGGACGGATCAAGGAGGTCGTCGAGGTGCCGATCGACGCCCGATCGGCCACCGAGGACCTGCGCTCCGACCCCGAGTTCACCAGGTACCGCCACGAGATCTGGACGCTGCTGCGCGACGAGGTCGACCGGGCCCGCAACGAGGAGTTGACGGTTGATGTCTAGCATCATCGGGACCCGCCCCACGATCGGCGAGCTCTCCGGTTACCCGCTCAGCCGGGCGATCCGGGCCACCGGCCGCGTCACCGGGGCGGTCCTCACCCGTACGATCGCGATCGGGATCCTGGCCCTGGTCTGGGAGATCCTGCCGCGCCTCGGCGTGGTCGACGCGACCTTCCTGCCGCCGCTGTCCGAGGTGCTCGTCGCCTGGTGGGACCTCCTCGTCTCCGGCCAACTGTGGAGCCACACCGAGGCCAGCCTGGTCCGGTCGGCCGCCGGATTCGGCCTGGCCATCCTCATCGCGGTGCCGCTCGGCCTGCTGATCGGCTGGTACAGCCCGGTCGCCAACCTGCTGAACCCGCTGCTCGAAGTGTTCCGCAACACCGCGGCCCTGGCCATCCTGCCGGTCTTCGTGCTGATCCTGGGACTCGGCGAGACCTCCAAGATCTCGATCATCCTGTACGGCTGCACCTGGCCGATCCTGCTGAACACGGTCAGCGGTGTCCGTACCGTCGACCCGCTCTTGATCAAGTCGGCCCGATCGTTGGGCCTGGGACCGATCCGGCTCTTCCAGAAGGTCGTCCTCCCGGCGGCCGTGCCGACGATCTTCACCGGCATCCGGCTGGCCGGCGCCGCCTCGATCCTGATCCTGATCGCCGCCGAGATGGTCGGCGCCAAGGCCGGGCTGGGCTACCTCATCAACTACGCCCAGTACAACTTCGCGGTCCCCGACATGTACGCCGGGATCATCACCATCTCCGCCATCGGCCTGCTGGTCAACCAGCTCCTCATCGTCACCGAGCGCCGGTTCTCCACCTGGCGTACCAACTAGTCCGTTTTTGGAAGGGACCGAGAATGAGCATCGACATCACGCGCATCGGTGGCCGTATCGGAGCCGAGATCTCCGGCATCGACCTGAAGCAGCCGATCGAGCCCGGCGACGCCGGCGCCGTCCACGACGCCCTGGTCGAGCACAAGGTACTGGTCTTCCGCGGCCAGCACCTCGACGACGAACAGCACCAGCGGTTCGCCTCGATCTTCGGTGAGCTGACCCTCGCCCACCCGACCGTCCCGTCGGTCGACGGCCAGGCCAACGTCCTCGAAGTAGCCGGTGGTGAGGGCGCCCGCGCCAATGCCTGGCACACCGATGTCACGTTCGTGGTCGCCCCGCCCAAGGCCACCACCCTGCGCAGCCTCGTCATCCCGCCGTACGGCGGCGACACCCTGTTCTCCAACACCGCGGCCGCCTACGCCGACCTGCCCGAACACCTGCGCCTGCTGGCCGACCGGCTGTGGGCCGAGCATTCCAACGAGTACGACTACGCCGAACACCCGCAGTTCCGCTCGGCCGAGGTCGACGAATACCAGAAGGTCTTCGTCTCCACCCGCTACCGCACCGCCCACCCGGTCGTGCGGGTCAACCCCGACTCGGGGGTGCCGAACCTGTTCATCGGCAACTTCGTCACCGGGATCATCGGCCTCTCCAAGACCGAGGGCCGCGACATCCTGCGCCTGCTGCAGCACTACGTGACCCGCCCGGAGAACACCCTGCGCCACAAGTGGCAGGTCGGCGACATCGTCGTCTGGGACAACCGGTCCACCCAGCACTACGCCGCCGACGACTACGGCGATCTGGCCCGCAAGCTGCACCGCGTCACCGTCGCCGGGGACGTCCCGGTCGGTGTCGACGGCGAGAAGTCGCGGATCCTCGAAGGCGACGAGGCCACCCACTACACCCCGCGGGTGCAGTGACATGACCCGCCCGGGACAGTTGCACCTCAACGCCTTCCTGATGAGCGTCGGCCACCACGAGGCCTCCTGGCGGCTGCCGGAGAGCGACCCGTACGCCGACCAGAGCGTCGAGCACTTCCAGAACCTCGCCCGGATCGCCGAGCGCGGCAAACTCGACTCGCTCTTCCTGGCCGACGGGCCGGTCCTCTGGGACCAGGTCGGCCGCCGACCGTCCGGCGTCCTCGAACCGACCCTGCTGCTCACCGCCCTGGCCGGGGCGACACGGCACATCGGCCTGATCGCCACCGCGTCCACCACCTACAACGAGCCGTACAACCTGGCCCGCCGGTTCGGCTCGCTCGACATCATCAGCGGCGGCCGGGCCGGCTGGAACATCGTCACCACCGCCGGGCTCGACGCGGCCCGCAACTTCAACCTCGACGAGCTGCCCGCCCACCGGGAGCGCTACGAACGGGCCGCCGAGTTCGTCGACGTGTCGCTCAAACTCTGGGACTCCTGGGACGACGACGTGATCGTCGCCGACAAGGAGACCGGCGTGTGGGGCGACGACACCAAGATCTACCCGCCGGCGCACCGGGGGCACTACTACTCGGTCGCCGGAGCGCTCAACGTACCGCGCTCCGCGCAAGGGCACCCGGTGCTGGTCCAGGCCGGATCGTCGGAGAACGGCCGCAACTTCGCCGCTCGCTATGCCGAGGCCGTCTTCACCGCACACCAGACGCTCGCCGACGCGCAGGAGTTCTACGACGACCTGAAACGCCGCACGGCCGAACACGGCCGCGACCCCGACCACATCAAGATCCTGCCTGGCATCGTCCCGATCATCGGCCGCACCCGGGCCGAAGCCGACGCGCTCGAAGCCGAACTGGAACGCCTGATCCGCCCCGAGTACGCCCTCACGCAGCTCGCCGGACTGATCGGCGTCGACCCGTCGGAACTGTCGCTGGACCAGCCGCTGCCGGCGAACCTGCCCGAGGAGGAACAGATCGAAGGCGCCAAGAGCCGGCGCACCCTGGTCGTCAACCTCGGCCGCCGGGAGAACCTCACGGTCCGCGAACTGATCGGCCGACTCGGCGGCGGGCGAGGCCACCTCACCTTCACCGGCACCGCGGTGCAGGTCGCCGACAAGATCGAGCACTGGTACACCAACGGCGCCGCCGACGGCTTCAACATCATGGCCCCGGTGCTGCCGTCCGGACTCGAAGCCTTCGTCGACCAGGTGGTGCCGATCCTGCAGGAACGCGGCCGCTTCCGCACCGAATACACCGGCCGCACCCTGCGCGAACACTACGGCCTGCCCCGCCCGGCGAACCGCAACACCGCCGTCACCGCGGACGCGCTCACCGGATAACAGCAGCGCGCCCGCCCTTTGGACCCGGCGGCGGACGGCCTTTCCCGGCCCGCCCGCTGCCGGCCTTCCTCGGCCTGCCCGCTGCCGGCTTTCTCCAGCCCGGCCGCCGATGGTCTTGTCCGGTTCGGCCGCCGCTGGCTTTCTCCGGTCCGGCCGCTGCCGGTGTTGTCCGGTCCGGCCGCTGCTGGCCCTCTCCGGTCCGGCCGCTGCCGGTCTTGTCCGGTCCGGCTGCTCACGGTCTTCGCTCCCGCTCGGCACCGCTCGGGGGAACGCCGTGGGTGGAGCAGCCGCGACAGGTCCACGGGACGGACCGAATGTGGGTAGTGCGGTACCGGGACGGTGCTTTCCGGGCGCGGTGGAACGTACGACATGAGGGGTCTTGATCTTTTGAAACGCGCCGCCACGGCCGCGCTGGGTGGCCTCTGCCTCGCCACCGCCGCGTATTCGGTCCTGCAGTCGCTGGTCGTGCCCGCACTCGGCGTGTTCCAGCGCGAACTCGGCACCACCCCGTCCGGCGCCGCCTGGCTGCTGACGGCCTTCCTGCTCAGCGCCTCGATCTCCACACCGGTGCTCGGCCGGCTCGCCGACGCCTACGGCAAACGCCGCATCCTCCTCGTAGCCCTGACCGCCATGAGTATCGGCGCCCTCACCTCCGCTCTCGCCGCCGACCTGCCCGTCATGGTCGCCGGCCGCGTCATCCAGGGCCTCGGTGGCGCCGTCTTCCCGCTCTGTTTCGCCCTGGTCAGAGACCACCTCCCATCCGAATCCCGCCCGCGCGCCTTCGTCGTGATCTCGACCGTGATGAGCGTCGGGGGTGCCGCCGGAACCATCACCGCCGGCCCGATCCTCACCCTGCTCTCCTCACGTTGGCTGTTTCTGATCCCCGCACTGATCTCCGCGCTCGCGATGATCCCGGTCGCCCTCCTACTGCCGCGGGCAAGACCGACAACCGCGCCAACCAAGATCGATTGGTACGGTGCCGCCCTTCTCTCCACCTGGCTCGGCCTCCTGCTGTTCGCCATCAGCCGCTTCCCGGAACCGGGCTGGCCGTGGCCCCTCACCGCCACCGCCGTCGTCGCCCCCCTCTGGTGGCGCGGTCAGCGCCGCACCGCTCCCACTCCGCCGAACCGGCGAAGCCCGCTGATCGACGTGCGCACCCTGGCCCTGCCGACCGTCCGGGCCACCAACGCGGCAACCCTCCTGCTCGGCTTCGGCATGTTCGGCTCATGGATGGTGATCCCGCTGCTGATCGTCGACCGGTTCGCCGCCGGCCCCACCGTCGTCGGACTGGCCATGCTCCCCACCGCGGTCGGCAACCTCCTGGTCATGCCGGTCCACCGCCGACTCACCGCCCGTCAGGGGCCGCGCGCCGCCCTCGCCGCCGGGATCGCCGCGGCCGGCCTGTCCTACCTGGCACTCGCCGTCTGGCATGACACCCTCCCGCAGGTCCTCCTCGGCATCCTGGCCATGGGCGCCGGCATCGGACTGGCCTTCAGCGCGGTCGGCGCCCTCGTCGTCGAGGCCGTCCCCGCCGAACAGACCGGCGTCTCCGCAGCCGTCAACACCGTCATGCGCACCGTCGGCGGCAGTCTCGGCACCGCCGTCGGCGGCTCGGTGCTCACCTGGTCGGCGGGTGAGTCGTCCTACGTGACGGTCCTCCTGCTCTACGCCGCCGCCTTGGCCGGCGCGCTGATCTGCGCGATCCAGGTGCCCCGCCCCACCCTGACCGCGCCCGCCGGCGCCGTCGAATCGCCGGCCTGACCCCGCCCGCCGCGCTTCGTCAACCGGGTCGGTCGGGCTCGGCCCAGCCGGTGACCGCATCAGGGGAAACTGTTGCTCGATAACCGGGTCGGTCGGGCTCGGCCCAGCCGGTGACCGCATCAGGGGAAACCGTTGCTCGATCGTGAACGCCTCCGCGGTCGTCGTGGTGTGGACGATCTCCGAGATGGTGAACTCGCCGCTCAGCGATCTGCCGCGGAACGCCTCCCAGCACTCCGGGCCACGACTCGACGTGCGCGGATGCACGATCGTCGCGTGCGGCGGGAAGTCGACGGTCAGACCGGGCGCGGGTCCCAGGAGCCGATGGCGGAGGTGCGCCCACGCGCCGTCGACGTCCTCAACGGCCACGAACACACCGCCGCGTCCCTCATCGAGGGTGATGATCGCCCCCAACCGCAGCCGGAACGGCATCGTCTCCGCGATCAGCTCCCCGACCTGCCGATGCTCCAGGACCCGTTCCGTCGCCTGTCCCTCGCCACGGGACTCCCACCGCGGTGCCGAGGCGGCCGGTCGCCGGATCAGAGCCTCCTCGGGGTAGATCAGCGTCACGTGCGCGGGGACCACCGCCGCCATGACCGGATCCCACGTGCGTCGCAGGCTCTCCAAGAGCGCGGCCGTCGGCCCGGTCAACAGGATCGTCAGGTGGCGTCTCATCCGAGGTCCCCGTGCATGAGCCGGTCGATCAGAGCTCGGCCGGAGCGGACTGGCGACGAGCCTCGGTGACGTCGGCCATCAGCTCGTCCCAGCGCGGATCGGGACGGAACCGGGCCAGGGGGACCGTGGTGGCTGCCCGAGCTGAGGTGTACTCCCACCAGGCGGCGACCCGGACCGGCCACAGACCGACCCGCATGGCGCCCGCGATGAAGCAGCGGTGGGCCAGGATCGTGGCGGCGAGCATCTCCGGGTCGAGCTCCACGGCCGGGTCGTCGATCGCCTTGCCGAGCGCGCGCACGTCCCGGTGCATCTCCGAATACGCGATCATGCCGGGCATCGCCGGCACCAGCAGCTCGTCCTCGGGGTCGACCAGATCGTCGGCGTAGACGGGAGCGAAGACGACGTCCTCGACGGTGAAGATGAGTGGCAGGGACTCGCGCTTGCGCTTGATGTCCACCTGCACCGCTGGGGCGCCGGTCGGCACCATCACCTCATACGCATCCAGGACGTCCCGGAACAGGATGCGGGCCGTGTCGTCGATCGCCGGCACCCGCACGGTGACGATGCCCGGAACCGCGGAGACCTCAGTACCCGGTATCTCGGCGATCAGGTCGGCGAGCTCGTCAGTGCGCATGCGTTCGTTATATGCCTTCCATGCACGTAGCACCGCCCCGCGATCCACAGCCGCTCCGCGTGGTGACGAATTGCCCGGCTTTGTCGGCCAGAATGGCGCTGACCTGAGCCTATTAGCTCGACCGGATGATGTGACGCCCGTCGCCGCCCCCCCGATTTGGTGTCGCGCAGGGGGACGAGTAATGTTTACCGAGCCGCCAGGGAGACGGGCGAGCGAGCGGGACCTGAAGTTGGGGCCCGGCCGGCCGTCCTGACGGAAACCCTTACAAGATCGCACGATCTAGTGTCGTGTGTGTTTTTGGGGTGCCTGTGCAGTTTCTGTGGTTGTTGAATTCGGTTGCGAAACGCGGATTTGACACGGCGGAAACGGCGGGTAAAGTAGAGCGAGTGCCCCGGAGGGCGGGCCGCGAAAGCGGTTCGGTTTAAGGTGTGCGGTTGTTCTTTGAGAACTCAACAGGGTGCTTGATAAGCCAGTGCCAATTATGGCAATACCCCGGCTTGTCGTTTAGGCGATAAGTGGGAGATTCCTTTGGCAACATTTTTGTTGCCGGGATGAGTTTTTCAACAGATTTTGTTGGAGAGTTTGATCCTGGCTCAGGACGAACGCTGGCGGCGTGCTTAACACATGCAAGTCGAGCGGAAAGGCCCTTCGGGGTACTCGAGCGGCGAACGGGTGAGTAACACGTGAGTAACCTGCCCTGGACTTTGGGATAACCCTCGGAAACGGGGGCTAATACCGAATACGACACTCTACCGCATGGTGTGGGTGTGGAAAGTTTTTTCGGTCTGGGATGGACTCGCGGCCTATCAGCTTGTTGGTGGGGTAATGGCCTACCAAGGCGACGACGGGTAGCCGGCCTGAGAGGGCGACCGGCCACACTGGGACTGAGACACGGCCCAGACTCCTACGGGAGGCAGCAGTGGGGAATATTGCACAATGGGCGGAAGCCTGATGCAGCGACGCCGCGTGAGGGATGACGGCCTTCGGGTTGTAAACCTCTTTCAGCAGGGACGAAGCGCAAGTGACGGTACCTGCAGAAGAAGCGCCGGCCAACTACGTGCCAGCAGCCGCGGTAAGACGTAGGGCGCGAGCGTTGTCCGGATTTATTGGGCGTAAAGAGCTCGTAGGCGGCTTGTCGCGTCGAATGTGAAATCTCAGGGCTCAACTCTGACATTGCATTCGATACGGGCAGGCTAGAGTTCGGTAGGGGAGACTGGAATTCCTGGTGTAGCGGTGAAATGCGCAGATATCAGGAGGAACACCGGTGGCGAAGGCGGGTCTCTGGGCCGATACTGACGCTGAGGAGCGAAAGCGTGGGGAGCGAACAGGATTAGATACCCTGGTAGTCCACGCTGTAAACGTTGGGCGCTAGGTGTGGGGACCCTCTCCGGGTTTCTGCGCCGCAGCTAACGCATTAAGCGCCCCGCCTGGGGAGTACGGCCGCAAGGCTAAAACTCAAAGGAATTGACGGGGGCCCGCACAAGCGGCGGAGCATGCGGATTAATTCGATGCAACGCGAAGAACCTTACCTGGGTTTGACATGCACGGAAATCTCACAGAGATGTGGGGTCCTTCGGGGTCGTGCACAGGTGGTGCATGGCTGTCGTCAGCTCGTGTCGTGAGATGTTGGGTTAAGTCCCGCAACGAGCGCAACCCTCGTTCGATGTTGCCAGCGCGTCATGGCGGGGACTCATCGAAGACTGCCGGGGTCAACTCGGAGGAAGGTGGGGATGACGTCAAGTCATCATGCCCCTTATGTCCAGGGCTTCACGCATGCTACAATGGCCGGTACAAAGGGCTGCGAGACCGTGAGGTTGAGCGAATCCCAAAAAGCCGGTCTCAGTTCGGATCGGGGTCTGCAACTCGACCCCGTGAAGTCGGAGTCGCTAGTAATCGCAGATCAGCAACGCTGCGGTGAATACGTTCCCGGGCCTTGTACACACCGCCCGTCACGTCACGAAAGTCGGCAACACCCGAAGCCGGTGGCCTAACCCGTAAGGGAGGGAGCCGTCGAAGGTGGGGCTGGCGATTGGGACGAAGTCGTAACAAGGTAGCCGTACCGGAAGGTGCGGCTGGATCACCTCCTTTCTAAGGAGCAACTCTTACCGAAAGGTAAGCAGTAGCCCGCGGTCGACGAATGCTCGACCGGGGTGCTCACAGGCGGAGACACTGGCCAGTTTTAGCCGGCAACGGCCACATGGAGCTAGTACACGGGTTTCGGCCCGGCGGAACGTCCGGTGGTGCGGCTGGTGAGAGCGAAAAACAAGCATCCTGTTGGGTATCTGAAGGAACAACCGCCCCGGCTGAGGCCGGCGGACCAGGCGAGAGTCTGGGGTTGTTTTTCAATGCCAGGCACGGCCTGGACCTTGATATCGGCCACTGGGTGGTGCTGATTTTGGTCTGTGTGGGTTGTGGGTTGGTCGTTGGTTGAGAATTGCACAGTGGACGCGAGCATCTTGTTTTCTGTGGTTAAGTTGTCAAGGGCGAACGGTGGATGCCTTGGCACCAGGAGCCGATGAAGGACGTGGGAGGCCGCGATAGGCCTGGGGGAGCTGCCAACCTAGCTGTGATCCCAGGGTGTCCGAATGGGGAAACCTGGCACGAGTCATGTCGTGTCATCCATGCCTGAATTCATAGGGCATGTGAGGGGAACGCGGGGAAGTGAAACATCTCAGTACCCGTAGGAAGAGAAAACAACCGTGATTCCGTGAGTAGTGGCGAGCGAAAGCGGATGTAGCCTAAACCTTTTGCGTGTGATACCTGTCAGGGGTTGCGCATGGGGGGTTGTGGGACCCACTTGAAGGATCTGACAGTTCTTCGAAGAGTTACAAAGCTTAGTGTTAGTTGAACGGTGTGGGAAAGCCGGCCGTAGAGGGTGAGAGCCCCGTAAGCGAAAATGCTAAGCCTCTTTGTGGTGTTCCCGAGTAGCAGCGGACTCCTAGAATCTGCTGTGAATCTGCCAGGACCACCTGGTAAGGCTGAATACTTCCTGGTGACCGATAGCGGACTAGTACCGTGAGGGAATGGTGAAAAGTACCCCGGGAGGGGAGTGAAATAGTACCTGAAACCGTTCGCCTACAATCCGTCAGAGCCTTTAGGGGTGATGGCGTGCCTTTTGAAGAATGAGCCTGCGAGTTAGTGGCATGTGGCGAGGTTAACCCGTGTGGGGAAGCCGTAGCGAAAGCGAGTCTGAATAGGGCGTTTTCAGTCGCATGCTCTAGACCCGAAGCGGGGTGATCTAGCCATGGGCAGGTTGAAGCGTGGGTAAGACTGCGTGGAGGACCGAACCCACCAACGTTGAAAAGTTGGGGGATGACCTGTGGTTAGGGGTGAAAGGCCAATCAAACTCCGTGATAGCTGGTTCTCCCCGAAATGCATTTAGGTGCAGCGTCGCGTGTTTCTTGCCGGAGGTAGAGCACTGGATGGTCTAGGGGGCCCACAAGCTTACTGAAATCAGCCAAACTCCGAATGCCGGTAAGTGAGAGCGCGGCAGTGAGACTGCGGGGGATAAGCTTCGTAGTCGAGAGGGAAACAGCCCAGATCGCCAGCTAAGGCCCCTAAGCGTGTGCTAAGTGGAAAAGGATGTGGGATCGCATGGACAACCAGGAGGTTGGCTTAGAAGCAGCCACCCTTTAAAGAGTGCGTAATAGCTCACTGGTCAAGTGGTTCCGCGCCGACAATGTAGCGGGGCTCAAGCACACCGCCGAAGCTGTGGCATTCACACATTAACTCCGCGACGCCCTTGAGGTTGTCGTGCAGGTGTGTGGATGGGTAGGGGAGCGTCGTATGGCGGGTGAAGCGGCGGAGTGATCCAGCCGTGGACGCCATACGAGTGAGAATGCAGGCATGAGTAGCGAATGAAGGGTGAGAACCCCTTCCGCCGGATGACCAAGGGTTCCAGGGCCAGGCTAATCCGCCCTGGGTGAGTCGGGGCCTAAGGCGAGGCCGAGAGGCGTAGTCGATGGATAACGGGTTGATATTCCCGTACCCGCAAAGAAGCGCCCAAGACGAACCCATCTGTACTAACTACTTGATCAATTCAATGGCTTCGGCCGGCGATGCGGGAGACTAGGACCTTGGGTGGTAGTAGTTTAGCGATGGGGTGACGCAGGAAGGTAGATGATCCCGGCCGGTGGTTGTGCCGGGGTAAGCGTGTAGGCCGTACCGTAGGCAAATCCGCGGTGCATGTAGGCTGAGACGTGATGCCGAGCCGTTCTGGTGAAGTCATTGATCCTATGCTGCCGAGAAAAGCCTCTAGCGATGTTTCGAGCGGCCCGTACCCGAAACCGACACAGGTGGTCAGGTAGAGAATACCGAGGCGACGGGTGAACTGTGGTTAAGGAACTCGGCAAATTGCCCCCGTAACTTAGGGAGAAGGGGGGCCGGACGCGTGAAGCCCCTTGCGGGTGGAGCGTGGTATGGCCGCAGAGAGCAGGGGGAAGCGACTGTTTACTAAAAACACAGGTCCATGCCAAGTCGTAAGACGATGTATATGGACTGACGCCTGCCCGGTGCTGGAACGTTAAGGGGACCTGTTAGCTCTTCGGGGCGAAGCGGAGAACTTAAGCGCCAGTAAACGGCGGTGGTAACTATAACCATCCTAAGGTAGCGAAATTCCTTGTCGGGTAAGTTCCGACCTGCACGAATGGCGTAACGACTTCCCCACTGTCTCAACCACAGGCCCGGCGAAATTGCAGTACGAGTAAAGATGCTCGTTACGCGCGGCAGGACGGAAAGACCCCGGGACCTTTACTATAGCTTGACATTGGTATCCGAATTTAATTGTGTAGGATAGGTGGGAGCCGGTGAAGCTCGGACGCCAGTTCGGGTGGAGGCATTGTTGAAATACCACTCTGTTGGGTTTGGGTATCTAACTTGCGGCCCTGATCGGGTCGAGGGACAGTGTCTGGTGGGTAGTTTAACTGGGGCGGTTGCCTCCTAAAGGGTAACGGAGGCGCCCAAAGGTTCCCTCAGCCTGGTTGGCAATCAGGTGTTGAGTGTAAGTGCACAAGGGAGCTTGACTGTGAGACTGACGGGTCGAGCAGGGACGAAAGTCGGGACTAGTGATCCGGCACTTGCGTGTGGAAGCGGTGTCGCTCAACGGATAAAAGGTACCCCGGGGATAACAGGCTGATCTTCCCCAAGAGTCCATATCGACGGGATGGTTTGGCACCTCGATGTCGGCTCGTCGCATCCTGGGGCTGTAGCAGGTCCCAAGGGTTGGGCTGTTCGCCCATTAAAGCGGTACGCGAGCTGGGTTTAGAACGTCGTGAGACAGTTCGGTCCCTATCCGCCGTGCGCGTTGGATACTTGAGAAGGGCTGTCCCTAGTACGAGAGGACCGGGACGGACGAACCTCTGGTGTGCCAGTTGTTCCGCCAGGAGCATGGCTGGTTGGCTACGTTCGGAAGGGATAACCGCTGAAAGCATCTAAGCGGGAAGCTCGCTTCGAGATGAGGTATCCCACCACCTTGAGTGGGTAAGGCTCCCAATAGACTATTGGGTTGATAGGCCGGAGATGTAAGCACGGTAACGTGTTGAGTTGACCGGTACTAATAGGCCGAGGGCTTAACCACCCTATACATTGCGCTTGCGTCCACTGTGTGATTCACAGCAAACGAACGACCACCCTGAGGCTTGAGAGAGTCTGAAGGTTGCTGGTTGTACGTGAAGCTGATGGCTGTTTCGGTGGTCATAGCGGAGGGGAAACGCCCGGTTACATTCCGAACCCGGTAGCTAAGCCCTCCAGCGCCGATGGTACTGCACTCGGGAGGGTGTGGGAGAGTAGGACGCCGCCGGACTCATCGTATGGAAAGGCCCACCCGGAAACGGGTGGGCCTTTCTGTGTTTTCCGGGGTGTTTATCGGGCTTGCCGGGGCACGGGACGGGCTGACGGCCGGCGGTCGCGGCGCAGCCGGGGGCTGGGATCTTGCGGCTGGGGAGCGGTGGCCGTGCCACCGAAATAGGTTGTCCTTCTTGACAGGGATGGCTCCGGTTAGGCATAGAAGTGGGTAACGCGGGGCCGACCGGTGCAGGACCAGTGCGAGGGAGGGACGATGCGGATCAGCGACATTCTGCGGGTCAAGGGCGGGCAGGTGGTCACTGTCCGACCCGAAGCGAGTATCGAGAGGCTGCTTGCTGTTCTGGCGGAACACGGGATCGGGGCGGCCGTCGTGTCGCGGGACGGTTCGGTGGTGGACGGGATCGTCAGTGAGCGGGACGTGGTACGGGCCCTCGCGGCTCGTGGGGCGGGAGTGCTGACGGAACCGGTGAGTGCGATCGCGACCGCCCAGGTGCGGACGGTCACTCCGGAGGCGCAGCTGGAGGACGTCGAGCGGTTGATGACCGAGCGGCGGTTCCGGCACGTGCCGGTCGTGGTGGACGGTGTGCTGCGCGGGGTGGTCAGCATCGGTGACGTGGTGAAGAACCGGATCGGGGAGCTCGAGGACGAGCGGAGTTCTCTGGCCGACTACATCACCGGCGAACGGGTCTGAACACACAGGTGCCGCCGCCCTTCCGAAAAGGGCGGCGGCACCTGTCCGGGTCAGCGGTGGAGTAACGCGGCCAGGCGGCTGCGGCTCCGGGCCTTCCGGCGCCGGCTCACCAGCACCGCGGTCGCCGCCGCGGCGGCCAGCAGCAGCGTCGTCGCGGTCACCGTCTTCTTGGGATTTCGGCGTACGGACTCGGTCACCCGCTGGCGCGCCTGCTCGGACGTGCCGTTGATCTCGACGGGGACCTCACTGATCGTGGTCTGGTTCGTGGTCATCGTTCACCTCTCCAGGGGAGAATCGCAGGGCCTGGCGGCCTGTATGCCCGTTGTGTCACGGGATCCAACCCTGCGTCATGGTTCATTCACGCTCCAGAGCCGACGTTAATCCGACACCGCGGCGGGCGTTGTCGCCGATCCGACAGGATTAATCCCGTCGGTCTCGTCCGGCTTTCCCTCGGAGGAGAGCGCGGCGGTCGGCTTCTTGTGAGCGGATGTCCTGGTCGAGGGCGCGGCGGTCGGCTTTCTGCGGCCGGCGGCCGCCCTGTTCCCGGCAGCAACCGAAGCGGAAGGAACGGCGGCCGGAGCGGCGGGCGCGGGCGGTGCGGAAGGAGCGGCGGCCGGAGCGGCGGGCGCGGGCGGTGGCGGTGGTGCTGCGGTTGGCGCGGGAGGCGCGGCGGCTGGGGTGGCGGACGCCGTGGCCGAAGCGGAAGGCGCGGTGGGTGCGACAGCCGCGGCTGAGCGAGTAGAGGCCGGCGCTCCATAGATCACCGGGATGGCGACGGTCTTGGTCCGGGCGTGATGGTCGGCCATCGGATCGTCCTGGGTGTCCTCGACGTCCACGTAGGAATACGAGGTCACGGCCGGTGGTGCGACGTCGTCGGCGTCGGACACCAGGCGGTCGCGGATCGGTGTGGGCGATATGCCGGGTCGGGTACGGGTACGCGGGACCAGCGCCCCGGCGCTCTTGGGCACGTTGACCAGCACCGGGCTGACGTTGCCGGACAGCACCTCGGAGAGCTCGGCGAGCGCGCGCCGGACCGTGTCACGGCGCGTGCGGGCGAAGTCGGCGACGAAAAGCACATGATCGCTGAGAGCGGCCAGGGCGATCGGATCGGCGGCGCTGAGGACCGCTGGCGAGTCGAGGACGATCACGTCGGCGTGTTTGCGCACGGCTCGCAGCACCCGGCCCAGCTCACCGCTGTCCAGCAGGTCGGCGTGCTCGTCGCCGCGCGGCCCGGCGGGAATGAGACGCAGGCGCGGCACCGGCGTCCGCTCCAGCACCTCGGAGACCGTGGCGTCGCCGTCGAGCAGTGTGGTCAACCCGTGGTCGACGGTCGTCTGAAAGGTGTGGTGCAGCCGTGGATTGCGCAGGTCGGCGTCGATCAGCACGACACCGCGGCCGGATCGGGCGAGGGCGACGGCGAGGTTCGCCGCGGTGGTGGTGCGGCCCTGCCGGTCACCGGGGCCGGTCACCAGGATCGTGGTGGTGCCGGTCGGGCGCAGCGATGATTGCAGGCGGGTCCGCAGGTAGCGGTACGACTCGGCGGCGGGGGAGGTGGGCTCGCGCAGCACGATCGGCGAGCCGTCGGAGCGTCGGTGGCGGGGCACGGTGACCAGCACCGGCCGGCCGACGAGCGCGGCGAAATCGTCCCGGTCGCGGATGGTGCCGCGGGTGCGGGCCCGCAGGAACGCGGTGCCGACGCCGAGCAGCAGGCCGGTGAGGACCCCGGCGGCCAGATCGGGCACGAGCGGCCGGGCGGTCGGCGCGGTCGGCAGGAACGGCTCGCTGAGCACCGACGATCCGGGACGGTAGGCGACATACGACTCGACGAGCGCACGAGCCCGGACCCGGGCGCTGAAACCGTCGTCGGCGGTGTAGACGAACCGCAACACATCCGGCCCGGCGGTCTCGACGCTCAGGCCGGTCAACAGCCGGGCGGCGTCGATGCCGAGCCCGGCGGCCGCGGGTAACGCGACCGCGTCGGACCGGATGATCTGCCGCTCGGTGACCAGGTCCGGCCGGGCGTCGACCAGGACTGTCGCCTCGGTCTCGTAACGGACCGGCGCCGACCGGTGCAGGCCCCAGGCGGCGGCGCCGGCGGCCACCGTCACCACCAGCACCCAGGGGCCGTAGCGGTGCAGTATGCGCGCGGCCCGCCCATAGGTCGTCATCGCTGGTGGTCCTCCCCGTTTCCTGACTCTCAGGCCGGGAATTCTCCCACCGGGGTACGACAGTCCGCGTCGATCTTTCCGGCGATTCTCAGCGGACCACGGTCAGCCCGGCGCGGCGTGGTGAGCGGAGCCGCCGGAGGGTGTTGACGGCGAGTGGCACCAGGAACAGCATGACCAGGTCCCGGCCGAACGGTACGGGCGGCGGGAGGCCCTCGGAGCCGGTGTCGATGACGGCCCAGATCACCGTACCGGCGGCCGCGGTCAGGAACGCGATGCCGGCCAGCCGGAGCAGGGCCGCGCCGGGCCGCCGGAACCGGTCGCCGTGCCCGCGCCAGTAGCCGGGCAGCAGGCGGTCCAGCAGAACCGCGAAGAGCAGCGACGGCAGCACCGCCCACACCGCGATGGTGAGCGACAGGAACAGGCCGGCGCCCTGGAAGGTGGCACCGACCGCGGCGGCGGTGGCCAGCATGATCACGTCGAAGCGCCGTAGCCCGTGACCGGCCTGGGCGGTCAGCCAGATCGCGCCGACCACGAGCGGGGCCGCCGGGAAGACCGGGATCGACGGGGTGATCAGGAATCCGGCCAGGAACACCGCCACGAACACGGCGGAGCGCAGGACGTAGCGAGGGTTGCTCACGGCGGCGAACTTCGGCAGGCCACGGACGGGGTTGAGGGTTTCGGCAAGAGCGCGGCAAAGTCCCGTTCCGTCCGGGGCGGCCGGACGTTCGGCGGTTGCTTCCGCTTTCTTGCGGTTCGCGTCATCCGGGGTACCCGGGCGGCAGCGGTCGCATTCACTAAACGCCCCGATCGTACGCATCATGACGCGCATCGATCGCCGTTACTTCGTGCTCGGCGGTGCCGCCGCCGCTGGATCGCTCGTCCTGGCCACCTCCGCCTCGGCCGCGCCACTGAATCCGTTCAAGCTCGGGGTCGCCTCGGGTGACCCGTACCCGACGAGGGTCGTTCTCTGGACGCGGTTGGCGTTCCAGCCGCTCAATGGCGACGGGCACGGTGGCATGCCGCGCAAGCCCGTCGCGGTGCAGTGGCAGGTGGCCACGACCCCGAGATTCAGCAGGATCGTCGCCTCGGGGACGGTCGATGCCCGCTGGGCCGACGCCCATGCGGTTCACGTCATCGCGCGAGGACTCCAGCCGGGCGCCGTCTACTACTACCGCTTCCGGGCGTACGGCCAGATCTCGCCGATCGGACGGACGCGGACCGCGCCGGCACCCGGAACGTTCGGCCCGGACCTGCGGGTCGCGGTGGCGTCGTGCGCCAACTACGAGAACGGGTTCTACACGGCGTACCGGCGGATCGCCGAGGAGAACCCGGGGCTGGTGCTGTTCCTGGGCGACTACATCTACGAGGAGAGCGGCGCGCCGGGGCGGGTCCGGTCGCACGCCGGTGGCGAGACGATCACGCTGGCCGACTACCGGCGGCGGTACGCGCAGTACCGTACCGATCCGGACCTGCGAGCCGCGCACGCCGCCGCGCCCTGGCTGGTGGTACCGGACGACCATGAGGTGGAGAACAACTACGCCGATCTGGTACGCGCGAACACCCGCCCGGCGTTGACCGGGGCACAGTGGCGGGCCCGCCGGGCGGCCGCGTACCGGGCCTACTACGAGAACATGCCGTTGCGTTCCGGCACCTTCCACCGCCGGATCGGCTGGGGGCGGCTGGCCACCTTCCACATGCTCGACACCAGGCGGTTCCGCGACGACCAGCCGTGCGGTGACTATTGGAAGGTGTGCGCGGCCGCGGAGGCCCCGAACCGTACCCTCACCGGGGCGGCCCAGGAGAAGTGGCTGCTCGACGGCCTGGCCCGGCATGACGGGACCTGGGATGTGCTCGGCCAGCAGGTGTTCTTCGCCAGGTACGCCGACGAGGCGGGTGCGGCCAACATGGACGCCTGGGACGGGTACGCGGGTGCCCGGAACCGGCTGCAGCGCGGCTGGCTGCAGCGCGGGGTCCGCAACCCGCTGGTGCTGACCGGTGACGTGCACGCGGCGCTGGCCAACGACCTGAAACTCGACTACCGCGATCCCGGTACGGCCACCATCGGCACCGAGCTGATCTGCACGTCGGTCACCTCGAACGGGGACGGTACCGCGCGGCGGGACATCCCGTGGCCCGGGGTGAACCCGCACATCAAGCACTACTCGGAGCGGCGCGGGTACACGATGGTCACGATCGGCCGGGACCGGATCCGAGCCGATTTCCGGGTGCTGCCGAGGGTCAGCCGACCCGGTGCCGCGGTGTCCACGAACGCGTCGTTCGTGGTCGAGGCCGGGCGTCCCGGTCTGCAGCGGGTGTGACGGTCAGCGGGCGGCGCTGGTCAGGAACCGCAGGAGGGGGCGCAGTTCCGTCGGCACGCACGGCTCGGCCACGGTGCCGCGCCAGTGCCGCCCGCCGTATTCGACGGCCAGCTGGTAACGGGTCAGGTCGGCGTGGGAGGCGGCGCCGATCTCCGCACCCACCCGGGTCAGGTCGATCTGTTCGACCAGCCGGGCCAGCTGGGCGGCCTGATCGTGGGGGAGGGTGGCGGAGTCCAGCACGACGCGCAGCGACCGTTCCCGGAATCCGCCCGATCGACGCAGCTCGGCTCGTACGCGAGGGGTCACCCTTCCGACGGTGTCATCCGGCCGCCGGGAACGCTGTCAGATCAAGGGCAGTTCTGGACTTCGAGATATCCTACTGAACCCATAGAGTTATCGCGCACAGTGAAGATCGTGATTTCCCTGAAGATCGCGGCCGCCCTGCTGGCGACCGCTGTGGCCGCCCCGCAGAACCCGTCACCGCGCCGGCCGGCGGTGCCGGTACCCATGGCGACAGCGCCTCGTCGAAGACGTTCACCGGTGCCGGCCCGGCCGGGAGCGGCACCCGGGCGACCCGGTACAACCTGCTCGCGGCCTGCCCCACCCTGCTCTTCGGAAGCGACAAGGCCCTGCTCGCGCTCTGCACCGAGTACCTCGGCCAGGCCCCGGTGCTCAAACTCATCGACAGGTCCGGCAGCGGCACCCTCGCCTCGCTACCGATCACCAAGGGCTCGCTGCTCGGCGGCGTCTACGCCTACCTCGACCAGCAGAACCAGGTGGTGATCGTCGACGGCAACCGGGACCTGCTCCGCATCGCGCACACGTCGAACTCGCTGACCGTCACCTCGCGCCTCTCGCTGGCGAGCGCGATCGCCGCCGACGACGCCGTGGTCGGGGTGATCCCCGCCTACGACGGACGGGTCTGGTTCGTCACCGCGGCCGGCACGGTCGGCGCCGTGGACACGGCCACCGGCGCCGTCGCCACCTACGAACTGCCCGCCGGGGAGAAGGTCGCCAACAGCGTCTCCACGGTCCCCGGCCGGTTCGCGGTCACCAGCGATCACGCCCTCTACCTCTTCGACACCACGGCCACGACACCGGCGCTGCGCTGGCGGTACGCCTACGACCGCGGCGCCGCCCGCAAACCCGGGCAGCTCAGCTGGGGCAGCGGGGCCACCCCGGTGTTCTTCGGCCCGTCGACCGGCCACGAGTACGTGGCGATCACCGACAACGCCGACCCGCACACCAACCTGATCGTGCTGCCCACCGACGGGCCGGCCACCCCGGTCTGCGTGCGGCCGCTCTTCACCGACCTGGCCGCCAGCGGCACCGAGAACGCACCGGTCGCCTACGGCCGCAGCGTCTTCATCACCAACACGTACGGCTACGACTACCCGAAACTGCCCGACGACGCGGGCACGAGTGTCCCCGCCGACGCCGACTTCACCGGCGGTGTCACCCGCATCGACGTCGACGCGACCGGAACCGGCTGCTCGGTGACCTGGAAGACGACCACCAGGAGTGCCGCCCTGCCGCGGCTGTCGCTCACCGACGGCAAGCTCTACACGGTCGTCCAGGAGGGGCTGCTCAACACGTTCTCGTTGGCCGCGATCGACTCCGGTACCGGGGTGGTCAGCGATCGGACCACCCTCGGGTTCGGGCTGGTCGACCCGCTGCAGACGGCCGGTACGGTCATCGACCGCACCTACTACCAGGGCACCGTCACCGGGCTCGTCCGGATCGAGGCGACCAGCTGAGCCGTGGGGCCGCCGGGTCGGTGTTGTCGATCACGGCGGTGGCCCGGTTCCGTGGATCACACGCCGCGAAGTAGATCCGTTGCGCCTGCACGTAGCGGCGCATGCCCGGATGGTCCGGATCGGGTGGGGTGCCGTCGCGGACCGCCATCCGCCGGGCCGTCTCGGTGAACGGCACCTCCAGGAACAGCGACAGGTCCCACTGGTCGTGCAACTCGTCGCGGTGCAGGAACAGGCCGTCCACGATCAGCACCGTGCCGGTCGGGGCCTGCCGGGGCTCCGGGTTCACGACCCGGTCGGTGTCCAGGTCGTGCCCGGCCGGGCGGTAGCGGCGGTCGCCGCCCGGGGCGAACGGGTCCAGGACGAACTCGCGGAACCTGTCGTAGTCGTAGGAGCCCAGCCAGAACCCCTCCGGTGAGTCCCGGCCACGGCGGTAGCGGACCGCCCGCACGTGGTGGAAGTCGTCGATCGACACCTGGACCACCTGACGACCGCGGTCACGCACCACGTCGGCCAGTTCGGCGGCCAGCACGGTCTTGCCCGAGCCGTCCGGGCCGTCGACTCCCACCCGTACGACATCGGGGGTGACGGCCTTTGCGATCTTGGAAAGGACGTCCGCGCGGGCGGCGGTCAGCACTCAGGGCGGCCCAGGCGCCAGTAGCCCATGAACGCGACCGCGCGCCGGTCCACGCCGCACTCGGACACCAGGTGGCGGCGCAGCGTCTTGATCACCGCGGCCTCGCCGGCCAGCCACGCGTAGAAGCCGTCCGGGGTGCCCGCCGACTCCTCCGGGACCTCCCAGAGGATGTCGTGGTCGACGTCGACGTCCTCCAGGACGGCGGTCGCCGGGGCGGTGCAGTCGCCGAGCAGCGGCTGCGCCGCCTCGCGGACCGCCGGGATCAGCTTGACGCCGTGTTCGGCACCGTCGCGCGGCAGCCAGGTCACGGTGAAACCGGCCGGCTTGACGATCTCCAACTGGTCGCCCGACTCCGGCACCTCGAGCAGCGCGTGACCGACCGCGTCCTGCGGCAGGCGGGACAGGATCGACGCGATCGCCGGGACCGCGGTCTCGTCACCGACCAGCAGGATCCGGCGGGTCGCGGCCGGCGGGTGGAAGTCGATGCCACCGGAGACGCCGCCGAAGTCGGCGTTCGGGCCCATGATGCACATCCGCGAACCCGGACCGGCGGCCACCGCCCAGCGCGAGGCCGGGCCGTTCACCCCGTGCAGCACCATGTCGACGTCGATCTCACGCTGCTCGGCGCGGACGTTGCGCACCGTGTACGTCCGGATCGGGTTGCGCCGGTCGTCGGGCAGGCAGCGCCACCGCGTGTACCAGTCGGGGCCGGTCGGCAGGTGCTCGTGACCGGAGTCGGCCAGCGGCGGGATCAGTTTGATCCGCTGGTCCCACCCGTTGTCGGCGAACCGGTCCAGGTCGTCTCCGGTGAACGTCACCCGGAGGAAGTTCGGGCTCAGCCGGACGATGCGGGCGACCTCGACCGGGAAGAACCGGAACGGGGACGCCTCGGTCGGCACGACGGTCTGGGTCACGGCTCGCCTCCTCGTTTAGGTAACCCTAACCTAACCGTTGCTCCGGTCGGTGTCATCACCGGCCCCGGTCGCACCCCTTTCGCAACCATGACCATCCTGCGGTCCGGCTGCGGCGTGCCGATCAGAACGGTCCCAGGGCGCACCCGTGTGCCCTACCCGTGCGCCGCTCAGGCTCTCGAAGGAGATGACATGCCGCAGACCCCGTCCGCAACGACCACGGCACTGACGTTCAGCGACGCCGATGCCCTGCCGTGGCCCGCGGACGACTGGGCCGCGGCGCTCCAGCCGCCCACCGTCCTGATCGCCGACGACGACGGCGACGTCCGTGACCTGGTCGCCGTCAAGCTGCGCGCCGCCGGATACCGCATCCTCGAAGCCGACAACGGCCGCACCGCGATGTCACTCGCCGTGAACGAGCGCCCGTCACTGGTCCTGCTCGACGTCTCCATGCCCGGCCTGGACGGTCTCGGCTTCTGCTACGAACTGCACTCCTCCCCGCAGACCGCCCACATCCCGGTGATCATCATCAGCGGCCGCGGAACGCCGTCCGACATGATGCTCGGCGAGATGGTCGGCGCCGAGGACTACCTGGTCAAGCCCTTCGCCCCGGCGGAACTCCTGCGCCGCGTACAGCACCTGGTCCCCACCCACCCCTGACCACCGCCACGTCTCCGCGGCGATCTTGTGAGCTTCTGCCCTGGTGGTAGCCGCAACCTCACAAGATCGCCGGTGGGGTCAGACCCGGAATCGCTGAACGACCTCGCGGAGTTCGCCGGCCACCTGGGTGAGTTCGCCGACGGAGGATTCGGCTTCGCCGAGGGCGGCCGTGGTGGCGTGCGCGGCGCTGGCCACGGCGTTGATGTTGCCGGCGATGACGGAGCTGCCGTTGGCGGCCTCGCCGATGCTGCGGGACATCTCGTTGGTGGTGGCGGTCTGTTCCTCGACGGCGGAGGCGATCGTGACCTGGTAGTCGTTGATCTCGGAGATGATGCGGGAGATCTCCTGGATGGCGACCACGGCGCTGGACGTGTCGGCCTGGATCGCCTCGACGCGGCGGGCGATGTCCTCGGTGGCCTTCGCGGTCTCCTGGGCCAGATCCTTGACCTCGGTGGCGACCACGGCGAAGCCCTTGCCCAGCTCCCCGGCGCGCGCCGCCTCGATCGTCGCGTTCAGGGCGAGCAGGTTGGTCTGTTCGGCGATCGCGGTGATCACCTTGACCACGTTGCCGATCTCCTCCGACGACGTGCCGAGTTTGGCGACCGTGTCGTTGGTGGTCTGGGCGACTCCGACCGCGCTGGAGGCGACCTGGGCGGCGTTGTTGGCGTTCTCGGAGATCTCGCGGATGGAGGCGCCCATCTCGTCGGAGCCGGCGGCCACCGACTGGACGCTCGCCGAGACCTCGCCCGCGGTTCCGGCGACGAGTCCGGCCTGTTCGGAGGCCTCACGCGCCTCGGCGTCCAGGCGGGTGGTGACCGAGGTGAGGCGCTGGGTGACGTCGCTGAGCACCTCGGCGCCGTGGTTGAGCTGGCGGACGCTGGTGAGCAGCCCCTCCCGGGCGCGGTTGGTGGCTTCGGCCATCTGGCCGAGTTCGTCGCGGGAGCGGACCTCGGCGGGCACCGTCAGGTCGCCGTCGGCGACCGCCCGCAGAGCCGTGGAGACCGTTGCCAGCTGGCGTTTGATCAGGCGCATCACCCCGATACCGACGAATCCGGCGATCAGGAAGCCGACCGCGAGGCCGCCGAGCGTCATCCACAGGGCGCGGTGGTAGGCGTCGTTGCCCTCCTTGGCCATCGCGTCGGCGTCGGCCTCCTCGGCCGCCTGCAGGTCGTTCATGGCGTCGGCCATCCCGGTGTCGCCCTTGTTGAAGGCGGCGAGGATGTCCTGCGGGGCGGGCATCTCGAACCCGGCCGGCGGCGCCTCCTGGAAGATGATCACGTTGCTGAGGGCGCGGTGGTATTCGACGGCCTCGGTGAACGCGGCGAGTTTCTCCAGACGGTCGGTGGCTCCGGAGGCGGTCGCGATGTCGCGGTAGGCGGCGAGGGCGTCGTCGATCCGGGTGGCGGCCGCGTTCTTGTCGTCCAGACCCATCTGCTTGAGCTGAGGGTTGTCGCCGGTGGCGCCGGCGTTGTACTTGAGCGCACTGCGGAACCACTCGGTGAGCCCATACCGCATGTTCGCGATCAGTTCCATGCTGTCGACGTGCTGGTCCTTCATGTCCTGGAGGCTGTCGCGGAGGGTGGCGATCCGGGAGAGGGCGACCGCGGTGACGGCGACGGCGACGAGGGCCACGCAGGCGGCGGCGATCGTGCTCTTGAGCAGCAGGCTGCGGTCTCCGAGGACTCGTTCGAGCAGGGTTCGCCGCATGGCCTCACTGTAGGAGCCGGTACGGGTGATTTTCGGCAGATCGCCCAGGTAGGTCAGCGGCTGCCGTGTACCAGGGCGATGCTGCACCGGGCCCGGTGCAGCAGGTGCCGGCCGATCGACGGGCGCAGCGACATCCGCAGAGCCCGCCGGGCCCGGGCTCCGGCCACCACCAGCTGCGCGCCCGCCGCGGCCTCGGCCAGCACCTCACCGGGCCCGCCGACCAGGACCTCGGCGCTGACCCGGACCTGCGGGAACCGGCCGCGCCAGCAGTCCACCACGGCCTCCAGACGGCGGCGCTCGGCCGCGACCGCGTCCAGGTTGGCGTCGCAGAGCAGGTCGCCGCCGGGTGCCGGCCAGCCGTGCACGGCCCGGAGCGGGACCCCGCGGACCGCCGCCTGCTCGAAGGCGAACCCGAGGACCATGGCGGCGGCCGGCGAATCGTCCACACCGGCGACCACCGGGTCGGTGTCGCGGGGCTCGCCACGCACCACCACGACCGGGCAGCGGGCGTGCGCGCTCACCGAACCGCTGGTCGAGCCGAGCAGCGCCCGCACCGGCGAGTGCCGTGGCCCGCCGACCACCACGAGCGAGGCCTCGGCGCTGCGCTGGGCCAGAGCGACCGCGGCGGTGCCGTGCTCGACCCGGGTGCGCAGCCGGACACAGGGATGAGTGACGCCGGCGGTCTCCAGGGCTCGACCGAGCATCTCGCCGACCGCGCCGTCGGTGTCGGCGTCCGGATAGACGGCGGCGGCGGGCATCATCGCGGCGGCGGGGACATAACTGGGCCATTCGTACGCGTAGAGAAGCTCCACTGTGGCGCCGGTGCGCTGCGCCTCGTCGAGGGCCCACCGCGCGGCCTTGCGTGCGTCGGGCGAGCCGTCATAACCCACGACGATCCTCTGAGTGGCCACGGCGCCTCCTCCTGCGTCCTCCCCTGATCGTCGTGGGTCGGACTCACTTCTTCAAGACCGCCACGACGGCTTCGGCGACACCTGTCGACGAGGCCGGGTTCTGCCCGGTGACCAGGTTGCCGTCGGTGACCACGTGCGGCTGCCAGTCGGCGGCCCCACTGTGCTTCGCGCCGAGCTCCTCGAGGCGGCTCTGCAGCAGGAACGGCACCACCTCGGTGAGGCCGACCGCGGTCTCCTCGCTGTCGGTGAACGCCGCCACCCGTTTCCCGGCGACCAGGGCGGTGCCGTCGGAGAGGGTGAGCGCGGTGAGCGCGGCCGGACCGTGGCAGACCGCGGCCACCACACCGCCGCGTTCGTAGAGGTCACGGGCGAAGGTCGCCAGGCCGGGGTCGGACGGGAAGTCCCACATGGCGCCGTGGCCGCCGGCGAACAGCACCGCGTCGTAACCGGTCGGGTCGAGCTCGGCGAACGTCGGTGTGGCGGCCAGGGAGACCTGCTCGGTGAACTCCTTCTGGATCGGGTCGGACAGGTCGGCGCCGTCGACCGGGGGTTCGCCGCCGGCCACCGAGGCGAACTCGACGGTGTATCCGGCCTCGGTGAACACCTTCCACGGATGGGCCGCCTCGGGCAGGTAGTAGCCGGTGGACCGCAGGCCGCCCAGGTCGCCGTGACTGGTCAGGCCGATCAGGATCGTGTTCGTCGTCATGCTTGAACCATGCCCCCGCACAGCCATCGGGAACCAACAGAACTTCCGATGCCGGCCATAGGAATACTGATGGCATGCTCGATCTGCTGCACACGTTCCTGACCGTCTACCGCAGCGGCACGATGACCCGGGCGGCCGAGACACTCGGCCTCTCCCAACCGACCGTGACCGGGCAGCTGCGCAGTCTGGAGACCCGGATCGGGCAGCCGCTGTTCGTCCGCGGCGCACGCGGGGTGACGCCGACCGCGGCCGCCGACGACCTGGCCCGCCGCCTCGACGGCCCGATGGACGCGCTCGCCGCGGTGGCGTCCGGGCTGACCGGATCGCCGTCGGCCGGGCGGACCCTGCACCTGGGCGGGCCGGCCGAGCTGATGAGCGCCCGGGTGCTGCCCGCGTTGGCCGGGGTGATCGCCGACGGGACCGACGTGCGGGTCCGGCTCGGGCTGGCCGACGATCTGCTCGCCGAACTGTCCGACGGACGGCTCGACCTGGTGGTCAGCGCGATCCGCCCGCGACGGGCCGGGCTGCGCGCCGAGCCGCTCTGCGACGAGGAGTTCGTGCTGGTCGGCAGTTCCGACAAGGCGCCGGACCGGCTGCTCGCCTACGCCGAGGACCTGCCGATCATCAGACGCTGGTGGCGGCACGTGCACGGCACGCCGCCGCCGAGACGAGCGGTCCTGGTGGTGCCGGATCTGCGGGCGCTACGGGCGGCCGCGGTCGCCGGGATCGGCGCCACGGTGCTGCCCCGTTACCTGGTGGAGGAGGAGCTGCGGACCGGGGCGCTGGTCGACCTGATGCCCACCGAGGATCCGCCGATCAACACCCTCTACCTGGCCACCCGGACCGGCGCCCGGGATCTCGCCGAGGTCCGCGCGGTCCTCCTCGCGGCAGCCCGTAACTGGTGAACGTTACCGGGATCACCCATCCACGGTGCGGGATCGGAAACATGGAGTTGATCTGCGGCGGATATCGTCCTCGCGCCGGGCCTGGGTTTATCACCTGTTTATCAGTGTTGTTCAGGCTTAGCGGAGTACGCCCCGAGTACGCCAGTTTGAGGAGAAAACGCACAATGGCTGTCAAGGCCGAGTACCTCTGGGTCGACGGAACCCAGCCCACCGCGAAGCTGCGCTCCAAGACCAAGATCCTCGCCGCCGGCGAGAAGCCCGGCATCTGGGGCTTCGACGGATCGAGCACCAACCAGGCGCCCGGTGACAAGTCCGACTGCGTCCTCCAGCCGGTGTTCATCTGCCCCGACCCGATCCGCGGCGGCGACAACATCATCGTGCTGTGCGAGGTCGAGCTGATCGACGGCACCCCGCACCCGACCAACACCCGCGCCCCGCTGCGCGCGGTCGCCGAGAAGTACGCCGACCAGGAGTCGATCTTCGGCATCGAGCAGGAGTACACGTTCTTCAAGGACGGCCGTCCGCTCGGCTTCCCGGTCGGCGGCGGCTACCCGGCCCCGCAGGGCGGCTACTACTGCGGCGTCGGCGCGGACGAGGTCTTCGGCCGTGAGATCGTCGAGGAGCACATGGACGCGGTGCTCGCCGCGGGCCTGCACCTGTCCGGCATCAACGCCGAGGTCATGCCCGGCCAGTGGGAGTTCCAGATCGGCCCGGTCGGCGCCCCGCTGGTCGCCGACGAGCTGTGGGTGGCCCGCTGGCTGCTCTACCGCATCGCCGAGAAGCACGGCGTCTCCGCCACCCTCGACCCGAAGCCGGTCAAGGGCGACTGGAACGGTGCCGGTGCGCACACCAACTTCTCCACCAAGGCCATGCGTGAGGGCTACGACGCGATCATCGCGGGTGCCGAGGCCCTGGGCAAGAAGCGCCAGGAGCACGTCGACGGCTACGGCGCCGGCATCGACCAGCGCCTCACCGGTCTGCACGAGACCGCCCCGTGGACCGAGTACAGCTACGGCGTCTCCGACCGTGGCGCGTCGGTGCGTATCCCGTGGCAGGTCGCCAAGGACGGCAAGGGCTACATCGAGGACCGTCGCCCGAACGCGAACGTCGACCCGTACGTGGTCACCCGCCTGCTGATCGACACGATCTGCTCCGAGCTGGCCTGATCATCGTTTCGCGAAAGCCACCGCGCGTACGCTCGCGCGGTGGCTTTCGACGTTCTGCCGGGCGATTCCGCGTCGCCGGTGATTCTGCACGTTCCCCATTCCTCCCGGCAGATCGTGGAATCCGGCCTTTTTCCGGAAATCGTCGACGAGGAATTGGACCATCTCACCGACGCCCATACCGATCTGATCGCCCTTGGTGCGGCCGACCTGGCCGCCCGCCGACCGTGGATCTTCGTGAACCGGCTGTCCCGACTCGTCGTCGACCCCGAGCGGTTCCTCGAGGACGAGATGCTCGCCGTCGGCATGGGCCCGATCTACACCCACGGCCACGCGGGGCGACGGTTGCGCGCCGACGACACGTCCCGCGACGCGATGCTCCTGGAGACCGTCTTCCAGCCGTACGCCGAAGCGATGACCACACTCGTCGGGCGACGTCTGGCCGCCACCGGTCGGGCGCTGGTGCTCGACGTGCACTCCTACCCGACCGCCCGGCTGCCCTACGAACTGCACGGCGACGGCCCGCGCCCACCCGTCTGCCTCGGCACCGATCCGTTCCACACACCGGAGTCGCTGGTCGCCGCCGCCCGGGCCGCGTTCGGTGACACCGGCCTGGACAGCCCGTTCGCCGGCTGTTACGTCCCGCTCCAGTACCACCGCCGGGAGGCCGCGGTCCAGGCGCTGATGATCGAGATCCGCCGCGACCAGTACATGACCGAACCCGGCGGCCCGCCCACCGGCGGACTCGACCGGATCACCCGCGCCCTGGCCGCCCTGGTCGACACCGTCGATCCGGTCCCTCCGACGGGGCGACCGGCGATCACCCCGATTTCGTGGCAAGGATGACATGATGGCCGGGGCAGGCGGAGCGCCGCCGGGGAGGATACGGCGATCGATGGCGAACTTCGAGGCGAGGACCTCCGCCGCGAGCGGTCGGATCACCGTGTCCCTGACCGGCGAGTGCGACCTCGCCGCACGTGACCATCTGACCGCCGTCCTGCTCGACGCCGTGCACCGCTCCCGGGCCGTCTTCGTCGACTTCACCGGCCTCACCTTCATCGACTCCAGCGGCGTGCACAGCCTGGTCACCGCCCATCACGCGGCCAAACAGACGGGCGGCCACGTCTACGTGATCAACGCGGTCGGCCCGGTCGCCGCGGTCCTCGAGATCACCGGCCTGGACACTCTGCTTCGTGCCCCGGCCGAAGAGCGCCGTCATGTCTGACCTCTACGCCGAGGCCGTCGACGGCATGTCCTACGAGGTCCCCGACGATCTGCGCCGGGTCCGCGCCTTCGTCACCGAGCGGGCACTGGCCCTCGGTCTGCCCGAGGCCCGCATCGAGGTGCTCACGCTCGCCGTCAGCGAGCTCACCACCAACACGCTCCAGCACACCAGCGGCGGCGGCCACATCCGGGTCTGGGCCGAGGAGGGCCGTCTGGTCTGCGACGTCGTCGACAAGGGCTCGGACCGCCCGTTCGGTCGCAGCATGCCGTCGGCCGAAGCGGTCCGCGGCCGGGGCCTGGCCATCGTCGAGCGGGTCTGCGACTCCGTGTACACCGCGGCGGTGCCCGGCGGAACCCTCGTACGGATCTGTCTCAATCTCTGAAGTTTCGGTTGTCGCCCGGCCGGTGCGGCATCTACACGGGTGTCCCTTCCCCCGCATCCCCATGCGAAAGGAACATCCCCGTGTCCTTCTCCTCACGAACCCGGCGTGTCCTGCTCGCCGTCGCCGTGCCGACCGTCGCGGTTCCGGTCGGCATCGTGGTGGTGTCGCTGCTGCCGGCGGCCGCGGCGACCACCCCGGTCGCCGGTGGCGTCTACACGCTGGCCTCCGGTTCCAGCGGCAAGTGCGTCGACGTCACCGGCGCCTCCACCGACAACTCGGCCCTGCTGGTCCAGGTCGCCTGCAACGCCGCGGCCACCGACCAGCAGTGGACGGCCGTGGCCCGGGCCGGCGGCCAGTTCAACCTGGCCAACGGCAACAGCGGCCGCTGCATCGACGTACCGAGCTCCAGCACCACCTCCGGCGTTCAGCTCCAGCAGTACGGCTGTGGTGACGGCCTGAAGACCAACCAGCTCTGGACCTTCGCCGCCTCCACCGCGGCCTCCGGGAAGTTCCTGGTCAAGAGCGTCGCCACCGGCCTGTGCATCAGCAACAAGGACGGCTCCACCGCCGGCAACAACCCGATCGTGCAGGAGACCTGCTCGGACATCGCCCGCCAGCAGTGGTCGTTCAACCACGTCTCCGGGCCGACCGCCACCCCGACGACACCCCCGGCCACCGGCGGCCGCCAGATGGAGGACCTAGACCGCGGCGTGATCAGCGTCCGGTCGGGTAGCGCCAACCTGGTGTCGTGGCGGCTGCTCGGCACCGAGGCGTCGTCGACGGGCTTCAACGTCTACCGCGCGGGTACCAAGGTGAACTCGTCGCCGATCACCAACTCGACGAACTACCTCGACTCCGGTGCGGCCGCCGGCGCCTCCTACACGGTCCGGGCCGTCGTCAACGGCACCGAACAGGGCGACTCGCCGGCGTCGCTGAGCTTCGCCAACGGCTACCTCGACGTCAAGCTGCAGGTCCCGGCCGGTGGCACCACACCGGACGGCGTCGCCTACACCTACTCGGCCAACGACGCCTCGGTCGGGGACGCCGACGGCGACGGCGACTACGAGATCTTCGTCAAGTGGGACCCGTCCAACTCCAAGGACAACTCGCAGTCCGGGTACACCGGCAACGTCTTCGTCGACGCCTACACCCTGCAGGGCACCCGTCTCTGGCGCATCGACCTGGGCCGCAACATCCGGGCGGGCGCGCATTACACCCAGTTCCAGGTGTACGACTACGACGGCGACGGCAAAGCGGAGATCGCGATGAAGACCGCCGACGGGACGGTCTCCGGCACCGGCGTCACCATCGGCTCGTCGAGCGCCGACTACCGCAACTCCTCCGGTTACATCCTGTCCGGTCCCGAGTACCTGACCATGTTCAGTGGCCAGACCGGCGCCGCGCTCTCCACGGTCGATTACAAGCCGGCCCGCGGCACCGTGTCGTCGTGGGGTGACAGCTACGGCAACCGGGTCGACCGGTTCCTGGCCGGCACCGCCTACCTCGACGGGCAGCGGCCCAGCCTGATCATGGCCCGTGGCTACTACACCCGCGCCGTGGTCGCCGCCTGGGACTTCCGCAACGGCACCCTGACCAGCCGCTGGACCTACGACTCGGGCAACAGCAACGTCGGCGCCTACGGCCAGGGCAACCACCAGCTGTCGATCGCGGACACCGACGCCGACGGCAAGGACGAGATCATCTACGGCGCCGCGGCGATCAACGACAACGGCACCCTGATGTGGCGCAGCGGCCTCGGTCACGGCGACGCGCTGCACGTCGGCGACCTCATCCCGGCCCGCGCCGGCCTCGAGGTGTACCGCCCGTCCGAGTCCACCTCCCAGCCGACCGACGCGATGCTCGACGGCCGTACCGGCGCCGTGATCTGGTCCCACGCCTCCTGCGGCTGCGACAACGGCCGTGCGGTCGCGGGCGACGTCTACGCCGGCAGCCCCGGAGCCGAGGCCTGGTCGTCGTCGGTGTCCACGCTGTCCAGCACCACGGGCGCCGGCATCGGCCGCAAGCCGTCGTCGACCAACTTCCTCGCCTGGTGGGACGCCGACCCGGTCCGTGAACTGGTCGACGCCACCCGTGTCGACAAGTACGGCACGAGCGCCGACACCCGTCTGCTCACCGCCTCCGGGGTGGCCTCCAACAACAGCACCAAGCAGACCCCCGCCATCTCCGGCGACCTGCTGGGCGACTGGCGCGAGGAGATCGTCTGGCGCCTGTCCGACTCGTCGGCGCTGCGCATCTACAGCACCCCGACGGTCACCGACCGCCGCATCCACACGCTGGTGCACGACTCGCAGTACCGGGTGGCGCTGGCCTGGCAGAACACCGCCTACAACCAGCCGCCGCACCCGAGCTTCTTCCTCGGCGACGGCATGGCCACCCCGCCCCAGCCGAACATCTACGTCCGCTGATCCCTCGCGGGCGGGCCCGGCGAAATGACGTGCCGGGCCCGCCCGCGAGGGTCCATCATGGTCCGCGTGACCGCGGCCGACCTCCTGGTGGACATCACGGCGGCCGGTCGCCCGGCGCTGCGCGTCGAGGCGGCCGGCCGGAGCCTCCTGCTGATCCGCCAGGGCGACGAACCGGTCGTCATCGCCCGGGTCGAAGACGACCACTACGGCGTCGAGTACGTACGCACCGATCGGTACCGGTCACCGGTCCCACCGCTGCGGGCCGACCACGCGGCCCGTGTGGCGGCCGGCGGCGAAGCCGACTGGTGGACCCGGTGGGCCCATCACTTCCGGTCGGAGCTGCGCGACGGGCCACTGCACGCCGGTCGCTGGCTGATCAGCTCGCG
This sequence comes from Actinoplanes sichuanensis, assembly GCF_033097365.1. Classification (NCBI taxonomy): domain Bacteria; kingdom Bacillati; phylum Actinomycetota; class Actinomycetes; order Micromonosporales; family Micromonosporaceae; genus Actinoplanes; species Actinoplanes sichuanensis. The sequence goes on along the minus strand of NZ_AP028461.1, from coordinate 6,335,535 downwards.
GATCCCGCGGCTGCAGTCCGGGCTGTGGCGCTGGGAGGTGCTCGGCGCCGACCGCGGCTACCTGGAATGGGTCGGCGACTGGCCGGTGCTGCCGCTGCGCGCCCTGTCCGGCGTGGACCACGGCCGGGTCAAGGCCTACCGCAGACAGGCCCGGGACGGGATCCTCCCGCCGGTGCTGCTCTGGTGGGTCAGCGGCCTGGTCGGCTACGTGGTGGTGGACGGGCACGACCGGCTGGCCGCCGCGCTCGCCGAGGACCGCAAGCCGCCGCTGCTCGCGCTCACTCTCGTCGACCGGGCGGAGACCGCCGCGTCCGAGCGGGCGCTGGTCGACCGGTACCTGGCGAACGAGGCACGGATGCGACGTCACCCGGGTACCGCCGCCGCCCTGACCGTTCTCGGACAGTGCTTCGGCAAGGACCTGTGGGCGGCGGCGCGGCGGGAGGGCCGCACCCGGGCGTGGCCGCTGCCCGGCGGAACCCCGGCGTGGACCCGCCTGGCCGCCCGGCACGCACCGGACCTCGCCGGGCTCGCCGACCGGTGACCCGGCCGGATCCCCCGCGAGCGCCGGGTCAGATGACGCGGAGAGCCAGGGTGCAGGTGTCGTCGTCGGGGCTCGGGGCGTGCAGCAGGCGATGGAGGCGGGGCAGCAGCTCGGCGTCCGGGGCGGCGGAGATCGTCGCCAGGTGGTCGCGGACCTGCGCGGTACGGCCGTCGGTGCCGTCGTCACGTCGTTCGACCAGGCCGTCGGTGTAGAGGAGGAGCAGGTCGCCGGGGCACAGACGGGTGGTGGCCGTCGGGAAGTCGATCTCCGGTTCGGCTCCGAGCAGCAGGCCCGGCGGACGTTCCAGCTCGGTGGTGTGCCCGTCGCGGGCCAGCAGCGGAGACAGGTGGCCGGCCCGCGCCCAGGGCAGGTCACGGGTCCGCGGGTCGTAGATCGCGATCAGCGCGGTGCCGGTGATCTCGAGTTGCGCGCACAGACGGTTCATGTGGCGCAGCAGCTCACCCGGGTTGCGGATGCCGATCGACAACCACGCCACCAGGGCGAACCGCAGGTGTGCCATACCGCTGGCCGCTTCCAGCCCATGGCCGGCCACATCGCCGATCGCCAGGGCGACCAGGCCGTCCGGCAGGGTCTGCGCGTGGTACCAGTCGCCGCCCACCCGGATGGCGCTCTCCGCCGGCAGATAACTGACCATCGCCTCCAGGCCGGCCAGCGCGAACGGCGCCAGGGGCACCGGCTGGATCATGGTCTGCAACTGCCCGGCCAGGCGGTGCTCGGCCAGGGCGGTCATCTCCCGGGTCCGCAGGCGGTCGCTCAACGACTCGATCTCGGTACGGGAGTCGACCCGCGCCGTCACGTCCTGGACCACCGCGTAGATCTTCACCGGTGTGCCGGACGCGTCGCGGGCCACGTCGGACAGGATCCGCAGGTGCTTGACCCGATCGCCGGTACGGAAACGGACCGTCACGTCCGAGGTCGCGCCACTGTCCAGGGTCTGCCAGGCAGCCTCGGCGATACCCCGGTCCTCCGGCAGCATGGCCCGGGCCTGATCCGTGCGTGGCAGGGGCCCGTCCGCCGGATCGCGCTCGAAGATCGGATACATGCCCGGGGACCAGTCGGTGCGGCCGGTCGTCAGGTCGTACTCGGACCAGCCGAGACTGCCGAGCGCCTCGGTGTGCTCCAGGCGGCGCTGGTATTCGTCCACCCGCTGCCACCAGATCAGGAGTCCGCCCAGCACCCGGTAGACGCTGATCTCGAACCGGGACTCGGCGATCACGCCCGAGCGGCTCTCCTCGAACCGGAACTCGTCCATCCGGCCGGGTGTGCCGGTGGTCATCACCTCGACGTACAGATTCCACAGCGGACCGCCGATCAGCTGCGGATACAGCTCGCCGAGCAGACTGTCGATGCGTTGGGTGCCCCGGCCGAAGACATCCCGGATCCGGTCGCTGGTCGCGGCGATCCGGAAATCCACGATCGTGTCGTCCGGCCCGTGGACGGGCACCAGCCAGGTGCAGCCCACCGGAATCGCGGCGAGCAGTTCCCGCACCACGGCCTCATCCGCCATCCGGGCAGCCTATCGGTGGAACGCTCCCAACGGACCCCTTCACCGTCGCCACCCACCGGTGAGTCGGCGGCCGGCCCGGCGGTCGCGTCGCGGCCTGCGGGATTCGGTCGGCTCGCGTGACGGGGCGGTGCGCTTACCGGCCGTACCGGATGAGGGTCTGCAGGAACGCCGCGTTGGAGGTGCTGGAGCGCAGCTGTTTGAGGAAGCCCGGCATCGCGTCGCGGGGGTTGCCGTTGGTCAGGGCCCGGCGGAGCTGGGTGATCGGTGCGAGTTCGGCCGGATGCAGCAGGGCCTCGTCGTGGCGGGTGCCGGAGGCGGCCACGTCGATCGCCGGGAAGACGCGGGATTCGGCCAGGCCGCGGTCCAGTTTGAGGTCGGCGTTTCCGGTGCTCTTCAGTTCTTCGAAGATCAGGTTGTCCATGGCCGAGCCGGTTTCCACCAGGGCGGAGGCGATGATCGTCACCGAGCCCCCGGACTCCAGCGCCCGAGCGGCTCCCAACAGGCGTTTCGGTGGATGCAGGGCGCTGGTGTCCAGACCGCCGGAGAGGGTGCGGCCGCGTGCCGGGGCGGCCAGGTTGTACGCGCGGGCCAGGCGGGTCAGCGAGTCGAGCAGCAGAACCACGTCGTCGCCCTGTTCGGCCAGGCGTTTCGCGCGTTCGACGGCCAGTTCGGCCACCGCGATGTGCTCGTGAGGCGGCCGATCGAAGGGAGAGGCGACGACCTCGCCCTTCACGGTGCGGGCCATGTCGGTCACCTCCTCGGGGCGTTCGTCGACCAGCAGGACCATCAGGTGGCATTCGGGGTGGTTGCGGGTGACCGCGTGGGCGATGTCGTGCAGGATCGTGGTCTTTCCGGCCTTCGGGGGTGCGGCGATGATCGCCCGCTGGCCCTTGCCGATCGGCATGACCAGGTCGATCACCCGGGTGGTCAGTCGGTTCGGGTCGGTTTCCAGACGCAGGCGGTCGTGCGGGTGCAGCGAGGTGGCCTGGTAGAAGTCGGTGCGATGGCTCGGCGGGCGGTCGTTGACCGAGCTGAGATGCAGTTTTCGGTCGGGCGTGAACCGGCCGGTCACCCGGTCGCCCCGGCGAAGGTGCAGGCGGCGGACTTCGCCGCGGGCCAGCGGCAGGTCGGTGGCGGCGGGGGCGTAGCCGTGCGGTCGCAGGCAGGCCCGGTCGTCGATGATGTCGACCAGGGCGTCGACGGGTTGGAATTCGGACATTGCGCTACTCGATTCTGGGATGGGTGCGTCGGAGCCGGCGCGCGGCGGAATGCCGGCCGGTCTCGGTCGAACGCCGAGGGAGGAAGGCGCCTCGGGGCCGGAGAACCGGTGCCTCGGGAGCCGGATGAACCGGTGTCTCGGTAACCGAGAAGACCGGTGCCGCGGAATCCGGAAACACCGGTGAAGGTGAGTGGGTATCCGCGAGTGCCGTCGTGGCGGCTTGGGGATTTCGATCTCCGGGGGCGTTGAGACTCGCCTGCAACCGGGACCGGATCTGGGGCCACTTTAGCACCGCGCGGCGAATACAGCGATGATGGGTTCGGACGGACGCGCGGGGAGGGAGACCGGGATGCCACTGTTGCGGCGGGTCATCGGGGCGGTGCTACGCCGGATTCGGCTTGGTCAAGGGCGCACTCTGCGGGAGGTCGCCGCGGCTGCCGGGGTGTCGTTGCCCTACCTGTCGGAGGTGGAGCGCGGGACCAAGGAGGCGTCGTCGGAGGTGCTGGCGGCGATCTGCCGGGCGCTCGGCCTTCCGATGCCCGACCTGCTCGACGAGGTGCGTAAGGAGATGCTGCGGCAGGCTGTTCCGGCGCCCGCTTCGCGGTTCGTCACGCACCTGTCGGCTCAGCGCAACGGTGGGCCGCGGTGTTCGGCGTCGCGATGGATGGTGTGCGCGAGCGCGGCGCGGGTGACCGTCAGGCGGTGACCACCACGGGGGTGCCCGGGTCGAGTTGGGCGAGGAGCTCGCGCATGCCGGCGGCCGGGGTGCGCACGCATCCGTTGGAGACGTTCCGGCCGAAGGCCGACTTGTTCGTCCACGCGTGGATGCCGGTGTGGGCGTTGCGCAGGGAGGCGGCCAGTTTCTCCGGCTCCTCCGGGACCGAGCCGAGCACCAGGGCGTCCAGGCCGGCGTAGACGGCGCCGGATGTCCCGGTGCGGCCCATCACGAACGTCCGGCCGTGCGGGGTCGGTGTGGTGTCGGAGCCGATCGCCACGGTCCAGCGGCCCTGCTCGGTGCCCTCCCGTAGCCAGGTCATCCGGCGGTCGGCCAGGCTGACGACGATCTGGTCGCGCAGCGGCTCCGGCTTCCATCCGGTTTCCGGAATCCACCCGATCGTGCGGTTGGACGACGGGGTCAGCACGGCGGCCCAACCGCTCTCACGCGCGACGATCGGGACCACCACCGGCAGGCCGCTGATCTGGGGTGGCAGGTAGGCGCGGGGCTTGCCGCCGGGCGCGTCATACAGCGCCATCGCGGTCTCCGGGCGCAGCGCCTCGGTGATCGCCACCACCGAGGTCGGCTCGGGGTCGGCGGGCAGGCCTCGCGGGCCCTTCGCGTAGGCGATCACCGGCAGGTCGGCGGGTGGCTTCGCGGCCGGTGGCACGGTGGCCGACGGCTCCGCCGACACGGCCGGCGAGGCGGTGGAGACGATCGGCTGGGCGCGGTCCGACGGCGCCGGGTCGCCGCCGCCGGCCAGGCGGACGCCCACGAGGACGGCGACGATCAGCGCGATCGCGGTCAGCGTCAGCACGTTTCGGCGGGTCCGGCTGATCGGCATCAGCCAAGGGTAGCGGTGTCCTCTTCGAGCGGATTATCGGCCGGTGGTGTCGGTAACTCCCACTGGGGAGGAAGGGAATAGCGGGCTAGGGTGAGCACATGCTGCGGAAGCTGGGTTTCCTGACCATCGGGCTGTTCGACGAGGCGGATCCGCGCCGAGGCCACGAGTCCACCCTCGAGATCATCGAGCTCGGTGAACGCCTCGGCTTCGACAGCGCCTGGCTCCGGCATCGGCATCTGCAGTTCGGCATCTCCTCGCCGGTCGCGGTGCTCGCCGCCGCGACGCAGCGCACCAGCCGCATCGAGCTGGGCACCGCCGTAACCCCGCTGGGCTGGGAGAACCCGCTGCGCCTGGCCGAGGATCTGGCCACCGTCGACCTGCTCTCCGGTGGTCGCCTCAACCCGGGCGTCAGCGTCGGCCCGCCGATGCAGTTCGACCGCGTCAAAGACGCGCTCTATCCGGACACGGCCGAGGCGGAGGACTTCAGCTTCGCCCGGGTCGAGAGACTCATTTCCGCGGTACGGGGTGAGCCGGTCACCTCGTTCGCCGGTTTCGAGGGGTTCGAGCAGTTCTCCGACCGGGTCCAGCCGCACGCCCCGGGTCTCGCGTCCCGCCTCTGGTATGGCGGCGGCAGCCTGCGGTCGGCCCGGTGGGCCGGTGAGCACGGGATGAACCTGCTGACCAGCAGTGTGGTGAAGGCGGAGGAGTCGGAGGACTTCGAGCGGATCCAGCTGTCGCACATCCGCGAGTTCCGGGCCCACCACCCGGACGGTGACAAGGCACGCGTCTCGCAGGGCCTGGTGGTCATCCCCACCGACAGCGCCACGCCGTCCCAGGTCACCAGGTACCGGGCCTACGCCGAGAAACGCACCCCGCGCACGCGCACCCCGCAGGGCCCGGCCCGGATGATGTTCGCCCCGGACATCGTCGGCACCTCGGACGAGATCGCGTCCCGGCTGTCGGAGCACGCCGCCTTCCGCGAGATCGACGAGGTCGCGTTCGCGCTTCCGTTCACCTTCGAGCACGACGACTACGTACAGATCCTCACGGACATGGCGGAGAGTCTGGGCCCGGCTCTGGGCCGGCGTCCGGCAGTCGCACGGTGACGACCAGCCCGCCGCCGTCGCGGGGTCGGGCGTCGACACCGCCGCCGTGGGCGCGGGCCACCGACCTGACGATCGACAGTCCCAGGCCGGCGCCGTTCGACGAGGTGATCCGGTCGCCGTCGAGCCGGCGGAACGGTTCGAAGAGCGCCGGCACGTCGTAGGCGGGGATGACCGGCCCGGAATTCGTGACGGTGACCGTTGCTTTCGGGCCGCTTTCCACCCGTACCCAATCGTCGGGCTGTTGATTGTTATGTCTTATGCCGTTCTCCACCAGGTTGCGGACGAGTTGTTCGAGCAGCAGGCCGTCACCCCGGGTGGGTGCCGTGCCGGCGTGCAGGGTGACCGTCACCCCGGCGGACCGGGCTTCGGCGGAGATCTGCTCGACCACGTGGGAGACCACGTCGGCCAGGTCGACGGGTCCGGCCGCGGGAAGTTCCTGCTCCGATCGAGCGAGCAGCAGCAGGCCGCTGATCAGGCGTTCGTGCCGGGCGTTGATCTTCAGGAGGTCCTCGCCGAGCCGGATCACGTCGGCGGACGCGGTCTTGCGGTGCATGGCGAGCTCGACGAGCGCCCGGTTGAGGGTGAGCGGGGTGCGCAGCTCGTGGGACGCGTTGGCGACGAACCGGCGCTGCCCGTCGAAGGCGTGTTCGAGGCGTTCCACCATGCCGTCGAACGTGTCGGCCAGTTCCTTCACCTCGTCGTCCGGGCCGTGCAGGTGGATGCGCTGCTGCAGGCCGCGCTCGGCGGCGATCCGGCGGGCGGTGGCGGTGACCCGGTGCAGCGGCGCGAGCATCCGCCCGGTCAGCACCCAGGCGGATGCTCCGGAAATGATCGCCACCAGCAGGAACGCGACCGCACCCTGCTGGAAGAACGACCGGCTGACCTCCTCGACCTGGGCCTGGATCAGCTGGTCGGCGGCCTCGCCGGTGAGGACCACATTGTTGTTGACGATGACCCGTTTCAGGTTGCGGCCGTCGGCGATGCCGGGCGGGGTGAGCGTCCACGGCAGCTGGTTGCGGAACAGCAGGTAGGTGACGCCGAGCAGGGCCAGACCGGCGACCAGGAAGAACCCGAACCAGACCAGGGTCAGCCGCAGGCGCAGCGTGGGCCGGGGGAGCCTCATGCGATCCGGTACCCGACGCCGGACAGCGTGTCGATGATCTGCGGGTCGCCGAGCTTGCGCCGCAGTTTGAGGATGGCGAGCCGGACCGCACCGGTGAACGGGTCGGCGTGCTCGTCCCACGCCTTCTCCAGCAGATGCTCGGCGGAGACCACCGTCCCGTCGGCGCGCAGCAACTCGAACAGCACGGCGAACTCCTTCTTCGACAGCGACACGTACCGGCCGTCGCGGGTGACCTCGCGGCGGGCCGGATCCAGGGTGATCCCGGCGCGGCGCAGCACCGGCGGCGCGCCGGGCCGGGTGCGGCGGCCCAGCGCGAGGACCCGGGCGGCGAGTTCCGGCATGGCGAACGGTTTCGTCAGATAGTCGTCGGCGCCCAGTGACAGCCCGGCCACCCGGTCGCCGATCCCGGCCGCCGCGGTCAGCATCAGCACCCGGGCCTCGCTGCCGTCCGCGACCATCCGCCGGCACACCTCGTCGCCGTGCACCCTCGGCAGGTCGCGGTCGAGGATCACCACGTCGTAGTCGTTGACGCCGATGCGTTCGAGGGCGGCCGCGCCGTCCCCGGCGACGTCGACGGCGTGTGCCTCCTCGCGCAGCCACTCGGCGATCGCGTCGGCGAGCATCCGCTCGTCCTCCACCACCAGGATCCGCATCCGCCGATCGTGTCAGAACGCGTGTTTCCACGGTGTTGGCGTCGCGGCCAACACCGCGGAAACAGCGTGCCGGGTTCGCTGTGTCCCCATGAAGCGACTCATTCCGTTCGTGGCCGTCGTCCTCCTCCTCGGCGGCTGCGCGAACGAACCGGAGACCACCGCCCCCGACCCGGACGCCCGCAACCTCAAGTTCGCCGAATGCCTGCGTGAGCAGGGCCTGGACGTGCCCGATCCGGAGCCGGGCAAGGGCATGACGCTCAAGTTCGGTCCGGGCAGCGACCAGCAGAAGGTGCAGGCCGCGATGGAGGCCTGCCGGGAATGGGCACCGGCGGGCATGACCGGTGGCGCGGCGCCGGATCCGTCCCGGGACGCCACGATGCGGGGGTACGCGCAGTGCATGCGCGACAACGGCGTCGAGGCGTTCCCCGACCCGGAGGGCGGCATGATCCGCCTCAACGGCGACGCCGGTGAGGACCCCGACTTCAAGGACGCCGAGAAGGCGTGCGCGTCGTTGATGCGGGCCCCACAGTGAGCGGGCGCACCGCGAAGATCGTCGCCGGGGTGGTGGCGGTCGCCTCGGCCGGCGCGGCGGCGGTGCTGGCGGCACGGCCGGGTGCGGGCGACGACCCGGCGAGCGGCGACCGGCTGCCGCCGGCCACCGCCACGATCACCCGGGGCACGTTACGGGAGTCGGTGGAGGTCGACGGAGATCTGGGGTACGGCCCGACACGCACCGCCGCGGCCCGGACCCCGGGCACCGTCACGTGGCTACCGGACAGCGGCGCGACCGTGACCCGCGGCGAACCCCTGTACCGGCTCGACGAACGTCCCGCGGTGCTGATGTACGGCCCGGTGCCCGCCTACCGCGACATGGCACCGGGCACCGAGGGTCGCGACGTCGCCCAGCTCGAACGCAACCTGTCCGCTCTGGGCTACGACGGCTTCACCGTCGACGACGAGTACACCGGCGCCACCGCCGCCGCCGTCGACCGGTGGCAGGGCGACAACGGCCTGCCCTCGTCGGGTGTGCTCCGGCTGGGCCACGTGGTGTTCGCGTCCGGCCCGATCCGGGTCGGCACGCTGATCGCCGAGACCGGCCGGTCCGTCGCCCCCGGCCGTGACCTGCTCACCTGGACCGGCACCGGCAAGGTCGTCACGGTCCGGCTCGACCTGGCCGACGGCGCCCTGGCCGGGGTGGGTGCGACCGCCGCGGTCACGCTGCCGGACGGGAAACGGGCCGAGGGGAGGGTCACCGAGGTCGCCACGGTGATCGAGGAGCGTGTCACCGAGGTCGAGGCCCAGATCGCGCTCACCGGCGTCGCCCTGGAGAACGCGGCCGTGGACGTCACGTTCATCGCCGCCGAACGGGCGAACGTGCTGATCGTGCCGGTCGCGGCGCTGATGGCGGCCCCGGGCGGCGGCTTCGCGGTCCAGGTGGTCGACGGCGGCACGACCCGGCAGGTGCCGGTGCGGACCGGTCTGTTCGCCGACGGCCGGGTCGAGATCTCCGGGGGCGGCCTGGCCGAGGGCGTGACCGTCGGGGTGCCGCGGTGATCGAACTGACCGAGGTGACCAAGACCCATCCGGGCGGGGTGACCGCCCTGGACCGGGTCAGCCTGCGGATCGAGGCGGGCGAGATGACCGCGGTCGTCGGACCCTCCGGCTCCGGCAAGTCGACGATCCTGCATCTGATCGGCACCCTGGACCGGCCCACCTCGGGTGAGGTGCGCATCGACGGGCACGACGTGGCCACCATGCCGGACCGGCGGCTCGCCGCGCTGCGGGCCGCCCGGATCGGGTTCGTCTTCCAGCAGTTCCACCTCGCGGCCGGGACCAGCGCCCTCGACAACGTCGCCGACGGGCTGCTCTATCAGGGTGTACGGCGCAGCGAACGGCGACGGCGGGCGGCCGGGGCACTGGACCGGGTCGGGCTCGGGCACCGGCTGCGACACGACCCGCACGAACTGTCCGGTGGGGAGCGGCAGCGGGTGGCGATCGCCCGGGCCGTGGTGGGGCAGCCCGCGTTGCTGCTGGCCGACGAGCCCACGGGGGCCCTGGACTCGGCGGCCGGTGACGGGGTGATGGAGCTGCTGGTGGAACTCAACGCCGCCGGTACGACAGTCGTGATCATCACGCACGACCGGGAGATCGCGGCGGCCGTACCCCGTCGGATCCTGATGCGGGACGGACGGATCCGATGAGGCTCTCCGACGTGGTCCGGGTCGGTGGCGCCGGCCTGCGCACCCGGCCGACGCGGGCGTTGCTGTCCGCGCTCGGCATCGCCATCGGCATCGCCGCGATGGTCGCGGTCGTCGGCATCTCGTCGTCATCGGGGGCGGAACTGGACCGCACCCTGTCGGCGCTCGGTACCGACCTGCTGACCGTCGGCCCGGGCCGGACCCTGCTGGGCGAGGACGCGGAACTGCCGGTGGAGGCCGAGTCGATGATCGAACGGATCGACGGGGTCGAGCAGGTCTCGGCGGCCGGGCGGGTCGGCGACGCCAAGGTGTACCGCTCGGAGAAGATCCCGGCCGCACGGACCGGTGGCATCGTCGCCTACGCGGCCCGGGAGGACCTGCTCGGCACGGTCGGCGCCACGATCCGTGACGGCGTCTGGCTGAACACCGCCACCGGGAGTTTCCCCGCGGTGGTGCTCGGCTCGGCGGCCGCCGAACGGCTCGGTGCCGGTGCCGCCGGTGCGGACATCCAGGTGGTGATCGGCGGGGTGCGGTTCACCGTGATCGGCATCCTCGACCCGGTGCCGCTCGCCGCCGAACTGGACACCGCCGCCCTGACCGGCTGGTCGTCGGCGAGCCGGTGGCTGGACTTCGACGGGCACGCCACCACCGTCTACACACGATCCGACGAGTCCCGTCTGCAGACCGTGCGCGGGCTGCTCGCGGCCACCGCCAACCCGTCGGCGCCGAACGAGGTCGACGTGTCCCGGCCGTCCGACGCACTCGCCGCCAAGCAGGCCACCAGTCAGGCGTTCGCCGGGCTGCTCCTCGGAGTCGGGGCGGTGGCGCTGCTGGTCGGCGGGGTCGGGGTGGCCAACACGATGGTCGTCTCGGTGCTGGAACGGCGGCCGGAGATCGGCCTGCGGCGGGCGCTCGGCGCCACCCGGGGGCAGATCCGCCTGCAGTTCCTCGCCGAGTCGTTGCTGCTGTCGGCGCTCGGCGGGGCCGGGGGAGTGGTCCTCGGCGTCGCGGTGACGGCCGGTTACGCCACGTACCAACGCTGGCCGTGGGTGATCCCGCCGTGGGCGGCCGGTGGCGGCCTGGTGGCCACGCTGATCATCGGTGGGGTGGCCGGTCTCTATCCGGCGGTACGCGCGGCGCGCCTCGCCCCCACGGAGGCGTTGTCGACGCCGTGAACATACCCGCTATCTGGAGAAATAGACGGGCGTAGCTGAATTTCGGGGATAATGTTGGCGTACCAGATCAGTTCCCTGGACAGGCGGTGGCGCGCATGTCCGATCGTCGATCCGTGGTACGGCAGCGTCAGCTCGACCCGACGCTCTGTCACCTTCTCCGGGCGACCGCGGTGTCGCACGCCCGGGTCCAACGACTGGCCGCTCTCCGGATCGGCATCTCCGTCGCGCTCGCCGTGACCGGGCTGCTCGCCATCCTGGCCGGGTCGCTGAACACCACGGCGTTCACCCGTTCGCTGAGCATCACGGTCACCGTGGCCGGTGCGCTCTGGGCGCTGCTCTACTCGCTGGGGCTGGCGTCCTGGGCGCACCGGGAACTCTTCCGGGCGGCGCTGTTGCAGGAGACCTTCGAGGTGCGGCTGTTCCACCTGGCCTGGAACCACGTGCTCGCCGGGGACGAGGTGCCGGCCGAGGATGTGCACAAGCTGAGCAGCCGGTTCCGTGGCTCGGAGGACTCGCTGCGGGTGTCCTATGCGATGCCCAACCTGCCGCCGCCGTTCGACGTGCTGGCCCGTCAGCAGCAGAACCTCGCCTGGGGCGGCCGGGTCCGCCGCCGATACGCCCGCACGGTCCTCGCCGGCCTGCTCGTCTGGACCGGGTTCGGGCTGTTCACCGCGATGCTGCGGGGCTCGACGGTGACCGATTTCCTGGTGCAGTGGTGCGTACCGTCGCTGGGTCTGCTGATGCTCGGCTGGGACACCTTCCGGGAGCAGCGCGGCGTCTTCACCGACCGCCGTCGAGTGTCGCGCTGGTCGCGGGCGCGCTGCCTGCACGCCGCTCCGGCCAGCCTGGAGCCGGCCGTCCGGCAGGAGTTGTGGCTGATGGCGCGGCAGGTCCAGGACCAGCTGTTCCTGACCCGGCGGCGGGCGCCACGCGTACCGTCCTGGTTCTTCCGTCGCTACTACCTCCAGGACAGCAGCGACTTCACGGCCGGCCTGGCCGAGACCCGCCGCAACCTGGTCGACGCCGGCCTCACGATCCGCCCCCGCCCCCGCCCGTGAGGACAGGCTGGTTCGGGGAGCCGTCCCGACGGGCTGCCGGCGGCCCGGAGAGCCGGCCGGGTCTCAGCCGTGGGCCAGCCGGGCGGCCAGGCCGTCGACGAACATCAGCAGGGCGAACTCGAAACTGTCCCGGTCGACGCTGTCCGCGTGCTCGCGCAGCCGGTGGGCGTCACCCAGCGACGGATAGCGATCCAGGTAGACCTGCACGTCGTCGACGAACCCACGGGAGAAGCTGCCCATCGCCGCCCCCAGCACCAGGTATTTCGTGGACGCGCCGATCATGGTGGCCTCCCGTGGCGGCCAGCCCGCCGCGACCAGCCCGCCGTGGATCGCGTCGGCCCGGCGCAGCGACGCGTCCCGCTGGCCGGGGCCACGGGCCAGGAACGGCACGATGTTCGGATGCTCGGCGAGCGCCGCCCGGTAGGACCGCGCCCAGGTCAGCAGCCCCGCCCGCCAGCCGTCGGAGAACGCGGAGACGTCCACCTTCTCCATGATCTCGCTGGCCACGTCGTCGAGTAGCTGCTCCTTGGTGGGGTAGTGGAAGTACAGCGCGGGTGCGGACACCCCGAGGGCGGCGGCGAGTTTGCGCATGCTGAGCCCGTCGAGCCCGTCCCGGTCGATGATCTCCAGCGCGGACGCGCGGATGCCGGTCTGGCTGAGCAGCGGCGTCGTCGGCCGTGGCATGCGAACCCCCTTGGTTTATCTAACACCGTTAAGTTAGCATGGCCCGAGAAACCTGACAGCGTTCAATTACGGGAGCCGCTATGGACCTCGGCCTGACGGCGGAACAGCAGCAGTTCCAGGACCTGGCCCGGGAGTGGGTGGACCGTGAGGTCGTGCCGCACGCCACCGAGTGGGACCGGGCCGAGCAGGTCGACACCAAGATCGTCGGCAAGCTCGCTGAGCTGGGTTTCCTCGGCCTCGGCATCGACGAGGAATGGGGCGGCTCGGGCGGCGACTTCCTGACGTACTGCCTGATGATGGAAGAACTCGGCCGCGGTGACACGTCGGTCCGCGGAATCGTCTCGGTCTCCCTGGGTCTGGTTTCCAAGAATATTCAGAAATACGGGACACAAGAGCAGAAGTCGTACTGGCTCCCGCGGCTGTGTGGTGGCGAGATGCTCGGCTGCTTCGGCTTGACCGAGCCCGGCACCGGCTCCGACGCGGGCTCGCTGACCACCAGAGCGGTCCGCGACGGCGACGACTGGGTGCTGAGTGGCGAGAAGATCTTCATCACCAACGGCACCTGGGCCGGTGTGGCCCTGATCTTCGCCCGCACGGGCGGCCCGGGTCCGAAGGGGATCACCGCGTTCCTGGTCCCGACCGGAACGCCCGGCCTGGAAAGAGCCGAGATCAAGGGCAAGCTCGGCCTCCGTGGTCAGGCCACCGCGTCGATCAGCCTGAACGAGGTGCGGGTCGGCGACGACGCGAGGCTCGGGGCGGAGGGCGAAGGCTTCAAGATCGCCATGACCGCCCTCGACAAAGGCCGCATAGCGGTGGCCGCCGGGTCGGTCGGCCTGGCCCGCGGCTGCCTGGAGGCGTCCGTGGCGTACGCCAAGGACCGCACCCAGTTCGGTAAGGCCATCGCCGGCTACCAGCTGGTCCAGGAGATGATCGCGGACATGGCGGTCGAGACCGACGCCGCCCGCCTCCTGGTCTGGCGCGCCGCCGACCTGGTCGACCGCGGTCTGCCGTTCCGTACCGAGGCGTCGATGGCCAAGCTGTTCGCCACCGAGTCCGCCGTCAAGGCCGCCAACCAGGCCATCCAGGTCTTCGGGGGGTATGGCTACGTCGACGAGTTCCCGGTCGGCAAGGCCATGCGCGACGCCCGGGTCACCACCCTGTACGAGGGCACCAGCCAGATCCAGAAACTGCTCATCGGCCGTGCGCTGACCGGAATCAGCGCGTTCTGACCACGGAGGTTGAAATGAGTCGCGTCGCCATCGTCACCGGGGCCGCGAGAGGTATCGGCGCCGCCACCGCCATCCAGTTCGCCCGTGAGGGCGCGTCCGTCGCCGTGCTCGACCTCGACGAGCAGGCGTGTGCCGAGGTCGTCGACCGGATCAAGGCGTCCGGCGGGACGGCGGTCGCGTTCGGCTGCGACGTCTCCGACGAGGCCCAGGTCGACGCCGTGATCAACAAGGTCGCCGGTGAGCTGGGCGGGGTTGACGTGCTGGTCAACAATGCCGGCGTGCTCCGCGACAACCTACTGCACAAGATGTCCGCCGCCGACTGGGACATCGTGATGAACGTGCACCTGCGCGGCGCGTTCCTGTGCAGCCGGGCCGCCCAGCGGCACATGGTCGCCAAGCGCTCCGGCAAGATCGTGAACACGTCGAGCGTGTCCGCGCTCGGCAACCGCGGCCAGGCCAACTACTCCGCCGCCAAGGCCGGGATCCAGGGCCTGACCAGGACTCTCGCGATGGAGTTGGGTCCGTTCAACATCAACGTCAACGCGGTGGCACCGGGTTTCATCGTCACCGAGATGACCGACGCGACCGCCGCCCGGGTCGGTGTGTCCGCCGCCGACATGCGGGCCAAGGCCGCCGAGATCACCCCGCTGCGCCGGGTCGGCCGGCCGGAGGACGTGGCCCGGGTAGTCGCGTTCCTCGCCAGTGACGCGGCATCCTTCATCACCGGGCAGACGATCTACGTCGACGGCGGACGCCGTCTCTAGCAAAGAGGATCACTGATGCGCCGCACTGTTTTCAACGAGGACCACGAGGCGTTCCGCCAGACTCTGCGGGACTTCATCGAGACCGAGGTCGTGCCCCGCTACGACCAGTGGTTCGCCGACGGCCAGGTCCCGCGCGACTTCTACAAGCAGCTCGCCGAGCTCGGCCTGTTCGGCATCGAGGTGCCGGAGGAGTACGGCGGCGCCGGCATCGACAGCTTCAAGTTCGCCGCCGTCCAGACCGAGGAGACCATGCGCGCCGGGGTCTCGTTCGGAGCGGCCGGGGCACACGTCGCGCTCGGCCTGCCCTACCTGCTGGATCTCGGCACCGAGGAGCAGAAGCGCCGCTGGCTGCCCGACTTCGTCTCCGGCGACACGATGTACGCGCTGGCCATGACCGAGCCCGGCACCGGTAGCGACCTGGCCGGCATGAGCACCACCGCCAAGCTGAGTGCGGACGGCACGCACTATGTCCTCAACGGCGCGAAGACCTTCATCACCGGCGGTGTCCTCGCCGACCGGGTGATCGTCTGCGCGCGCACCTCCCCGTCCAAGCCGGACGACCGCCGCTACGGCATCACCCTGCTCAACGTCGACACCACGCTGCCCGGCTACTCGGTCGGCCGCAAGCTCGACAAGCTGGGCCTGAAGACGTCGGACACCGGCGAGCTGGCCTTCGTCGACGTGCGGGTGCCGGTGGAGGACCGGCTCGGCGAAGAGGACAAGGGCTTCTACTACCTCGGCAAGAACCTGCCGAAGGAGCGCCTGAGCATCGCCTACGGCGCGTACGCGCAGGCCGCCGCCGCGGTCCGGTTCGCCAAGCAGTACGTGCAGGACCGCAAGGTGTTCGGCCAGCCGGTCGCCAGTTTCCAGAACACCAAGTTCGAGCTGGCCGCCTGCCAGGCCGAGGTGGACGCCGCGCAGGCGGTCGCCGACCGTGCTCTGGAGGCCCTCGACGCGGGTGAGCTGACCGCCGCCGAGGCCGCGTCGGCGAAGCTCTTCTGCACCGAGGTCGCGCACCGGGTGATCGACCGCTGCCTGCAGCTGCACGGCGGCTACGGCTTCATCAACGAGTACCCGATCGCCCGCCTCTACGCCGACAACCGCGTCAACCGCATCTACGGCGGCACGTCCGAGGTGATGAAGATGATCATCGCTAAGGACATGGGCCTTTAAAACGCTCATCTGGTACGGGTGACCCCGTACCGCCGAAGCCGACGCAGTTCCCGGGCTACCGCGCGACCACCGCGGTGGCCCGGGCCGAAACGCGACCGCCGGGCTGAATGCGATGGTCACCGGTACGGCGTGACGTTCAGCGGCGCGGCGTTGCATGACCGTCAGCGGCATGGCGTGACGTTCAGCGGTTCGGCGTGCCGGGCCACATCCGCGAGCGCGGCTCCGGCCGTACCGCCGCAGGGTCCGGACGCCGGGCGAGGGCAGCCCCGGTGACCACCACGGTCCAGGCCGTCAGGCCGATGATCAGGGCGCTCGACGCCGTGTCGCCCCAGTCGCCGAGGAAGGCCGGGCCGATCTCCCCGGCACCCAGCGACAGCGACGCCATGCCGATCGCGGTGGCCGCGGCCAGCGGCGGGACCATCCACAGCAGCGCTGCCGGGAAATCGATCCGCCCGACCTGCATCAGCCCGACGACGCTCACCACCGACCAGCCGATCGTCAGGAGCACCACCGCGACCACTCGGGTCCGCCGTGACCCGAGCCGGTCCGCGAGGAGCACACCGAGGCCGGCACCCAGAAGGGCATAGAGCGGGAACGCCACGAGCAGGGGACCGTGCTGGACCTCGCCGAGGATCGTCGGTTCCCAGAGCACCCGTCCGTCCGCGGCCACCCGCAGCCGTTCACCGCCGAGCGCGTGCGCCGTCAGGAACGCCGCCGCGGCCATCGCCGCCCCCATCCCCGCCGCGATCGCGAGCGCCACCGGAAACCGGCGCCGGCGGGCCGACCACGCTCCGGTGACCAGGGCGAGCAGGTGTCCGTACAGGTATCCGGAGGTGTTCCGCATGATCTCCCGGTTGTACCGCCATTCCCACTGCTGTCCCTCGCCCTGCGGATCGAAGTTGATCCAGGTCAGGTAGAAGTCGTCGTTGAGCGGCAGCAGAACGGCGGCCAGCAGCGCGGTGACCGGAATCGCCCAGAGAACCCTCATCCGCCCAGACTGCCCGCACGTGCCGGTGCTGTCGAGGTGGGGTTCTAGGCTGCCGGGCATGGCGATTCTGCACAAGGCGACGATCGTTCCCAGCAAGCTCGAACTGCTCGCGGCCTGGCTGCCCGGCCGGCCCTGGTATGACGGCTCGACCGGTGCTGACGGCTCAGCCGGGAATGACGGCTCGGCCGCCGGACCGGAGCGGGTGGCCGCGGCCCGGTTCGACGACCCGGCCGGCGAGGTCGGTATCGAGACGTTGATCGTCCGCGTCGGTGCCGGCCCGCTGCTGCACGTGCCGCTCACCTACCGGGGTGCGCCACTGGCCGGGGCCGACGAGTGGCTGGTCGGGACCACTGAGCACTCGGTGCTGGGCACCCGCTGGGTCTACGACGCCGAGGGCGACCCGGTCTACCGGGCGGTGGTCGCCGAGACGATCCGGTCCGGCGGACACGAGGCGGCCGAGGAGTTCGAGGTCGACGGCGTGACGGTCACCCGGGAGCCGGCGATGCGGCTGCGCGGCAGCACCGCCGACCCGGGCGACGTGTCCGGCGATCTGACCGTGGTCCGGACGATCGGCCCGGTGATCGCGATGGGCGCCACCCTGACCGGCACCTGGGACGGTGGGTCAGCGGTCCTGGCACTGCTCACCTAGAAAGCGGCGGGGCTAGAGGGCGTCGCTCGCTTTCCGGGCGGCGATCAGGATCGGGTCCCAGACCGGGGCGTACGGCGGGGCGTAACCGAGGTCGAGGGCGGTCATCTCGGTGACCGTCATCCGGTTCCACACGGCGACCGCGAACGCGTCGATCCGTTTGGCCGCCTCGGCCCGCCCGACGATCTGGGCGCCGAGCAGCAGCCCGGTGTCCTTCTCGGCGATCACCTTGACGGTCATCGGGACGGCCCCGGGGAAGTATCCGGCCCGGTTGGTGGACTCGACGGTGGCGGTGACGAACCGGAACCCGGCCGCTTCCGCCTCCTTCGAGGACAGCCCGGTCCGGGCCACCTCCAGGTCACAGATCTTGGTGATGGCCGTGCCGATCACACCGGGGAACGTGGCGTATCCGCCGCCGATGTTGATCCCGGCGACCCGGCCCTGTTTGTTGGCGTGCGTGCCGAGCGGGATGTGCATGGCCCGCCCGCTGACCAGGTGGGTGACCTGGGTGCAGTCGCCGGCGGCCCAGACACCGTCGACGATGCCGTCCGGGCCGGTGACCCGCTGCCGCAGGTCGGTGGCGATCGCCCCGGTGACGCCGAGCGGCAGTCCGGCGTCGTCGGCGAGTGCCGTGTTGGGCCGCACGCCGAGCCCGAGGACGACGACGTCGGCGGGCAGCACCCCGTCGTCGGTGACGACCGCGCTGACCCGGCCGCCGTCGGTCTCCAGACCCTGCACGGTCACCCCGGTACGCAACTCGATGCCCAGGTTGCGGATCGAGTCGGCGACCAGCGCACCCATGTCCGGGTCGACCGTGGCCATCGGCTGGCCGGACCGCTCGACGAGGGTGACCCGCATGCCACGGCGTTGCAGGGCTTCGGCCATCTCGACCCCGATGTAGCCGGCCCCGATCACGACGGCGGTGTCCCGCCCGGGTTCCAGCCACTGCTGCAGGGCGGCGGCGTCGCCGAGGGTCTGCACGCCGTAGACGCCCTTGGCGGGAGTGTCGGCCCAGGCCGGCCGGATCGGGGTGGCGCCCGTGGCGTACACCAGTTGGTCGAAGCTCTCCGAGCGGTCGCGGACGGTGACCGTTCGGGCCTTGAGGTCGATGCCGGTGACCTCGTGTCCGGTGTAGACGTCGATGCCGTTGGCCCGGTGGGTGGCCGGGTCGCGGGCGATGAGCTCGTCCGGCCCGTCGACGAGCCCGCCCACCCAGTACGGGATCCCACACGCCGAGTAGGACGTGTACTCGCCCCGTTCGAAGGCCACGATGTCGAGGTCGCCGGGCTTGAGTAGACGGCGCGCCTGGGACGCGGCGGACATTCCGGCCGCATCACCGCCGATGACGATCAATCGCATCCGGTCATTCTGCCTCTGTTACCGGTGGATTTCCGGAAAGCTGCGCGGAGTGGTTGCCCGGCGCATCGGCCCCGCTCTATGGTGACCTCACCGCACCGGATGTCTTTCGGGGTTTCTTCAACCAATCGTCGAAGCGCTTCGACCGATTCCTGCGCCTTTTATATAAGAGGAGACTGCCATGCGTCTCAGACGCGGTCTCGCCGTGCTTGCGGCCGCCGTCCTGGTCCTCCCACTGGCGCCGGGAGCGGCACACGCCGACCCGGCCTACCCGTTCCGGAATCCGGCTCTTCCGCTGGCCACCCGCCTCGATGACCTGCTCGGCAGGCTCACCCTGGACGAGAAGATCTCGCTGTTGCACCAATATCAGCCGGCCATTCCACGCCTCGGACTGGAAGTCTTCAAATCCGGCACCGAGGCGCTGCACGGTGTCGCCTGGTCCAACGACTACTACGACAACTCAGCCAAGATCGACGCCACGGCGACGGTTTTCCCGCAGGCCGTCGGCCTGGCCGGCACCTGGGACCCGGCCCTGATCGAGCGGGTCGGTTCGGCGGTCGGCGACGAGTTGCGCGGCTTCCACGCGCAGAACCCGACGGTCTGGGGCTTGAACGTCTGGGCGCCGGTGGTCAACCTGCTGCGTGACCCGCGCTGGGGCCGCAACGAGGAGGGCTACTCGGAGGACCCGCTGCTGTCCGGCGCGATCGCCACCGCCTACGGCGACGGGCTGCAGGGTGACGACCCGGACCACCTCAAGGTCGCGCCGACGCTCAAGCACTACGCCGCCTACAACAACGAGACACTGCGCGACCGGACCTCGTCCAACGTGCCGCAACGGGTGCTCAACGAATACGACCGCAAACCGTTCGAGATCGCGTTGCGCAACAGCGCCGCGACCGGGGTGATGGCCTCCTACAACCTGATCAACGGGCGGCCCGCCACCGTCGACCCGGACCTCGCCACCCTGGTCCGCGACTGGAGTGACCAGCGGCTGTTCAACGTCAGTGATGCGTGGGCGCCGACCAACCTGACCGGGTCGCAGGCCTATTTCGCCACCCAGGCCGAGGCGAACGCGGCCACCCTCAAGGCCGGCCTGGACAGCTTCACGGTCAACGACACCAACGCCGTACCCACGGTCACCGCGGTCCGGGAGGCGCTCGCGCAGGGCCTGATCACCGAGGCCGATGTGGACGAATCGGCGGGCAACGCGCTGAGCATCCGCTTCCGGCTGGGGGAGTTCGATCCGGACGGTGGACCGTACGCCGGAATCTCGCCCTCGGTGATCGACAGCCCGGCGCATCGCGCGCTGGCCCGGGAGACCGCCGCCGAGGCCGCGGTCCTGCTCAAGAACAACGGCATCCTGCCGCTCCAGGCGGGCGGGTCGGTCGCGGTCGTCGGCCCGGTCGCCGACAAGCTCTACAGCGATTGGTACGGCGGGCAACTCCCGTATCGGGTCAGTGTCCTCGATGGGATCACCGAGCGGGCGTCCACGGTGTCCACCGGAACCGGCGCCGACCGGATCGTCCTGAAGGACACCGCCACCGGCCGTTACGTGACCGCCGGTTCGGGCAGTGTCAGCCTCACCGAGACCAGCCCGACGACGGCGGCCCAGTTCGACACGATCGACTGGGGCGACGGCGTCTCCACGTTGCGCAGCGTCGCCAACGGCAAGCTGGTCGGCTACGGCTGGGGCCCGTTCGTCACCCAGGCCCAGGACCCGACCGGCTGGTTCGTCCAGGAGCAGTTCAAGATCGAGGACCAGGGCGACGGTACGGTCGTGCTGCACTACGCGGGCTACGAGACCCAGGAGTCGTGGTTCCCGGACACCGACTACGTGACGGTGGGCAGCGACGGAAACCTGACCCTGGGCAACCTCGCCGCCGCCACCCGGTTCACCAGGGAGGTGCTGGTCGACGGGGTGGCCGAGGCCGCCGCGAGCGCGAGGAGGGCGCAGACCGCCGTGGTCGTCGTCGGCACCGACCCGTTCGTCGCCGGCCGTGAGGTCCACGACCGGACCGGACTCGGCCTCGGCGCCCGCCAGGAGGCGCTGATCAAGGCGGTCAAGGCGGCCAACCCGCGGACCGTGGTGGTGGTGCAGAGCAGCTATCCGCAGACGATCAACTGGGCGCAGCAGCACGTCCCGGGCATCCTGTGGACCACGCACGCCGGTGCCGAGACCGGACACGCGGTCGCCGATGTGCTCTACGGCGCGGTCAACCCGTCCGGCAGGCTCACCCAGACCTGGCCCCGCTCGGTCTCGCAACTGCCGGACGACCTGCTCCAGTACGACATCGTCAAGACGAAGCAGACCTACCTGTACAGCGATGCGAAACCGCTCTACGCCTTCGGGCACGGGTTGTCCTACAGCTCGTTCAGGTATAGCGACGTCACGATGAGGCCGGGCCGAGTGTCGGTGACCGTGACCAACGCCGGCAAGCGCGCGGGTGCCGAGGTCGTCCAGCTCTACACGCATCAGCGCACCTCCCGGGACGCCACCGCGACCAGGCAGCTCCGCGGTTTCCAGAAGATCTCCCTCGCGGCCGGTCAGTCGAAGACCGTCACGTTCGACCTGCGTCCGGCGGACCTCGCCCGCTGGGACCAGACCCGGCAGCGCTGGGTGACCGAGACCTCGGTCCACGACGTCCTGCTCGGCTCGTCGTCGGACGACATCCGGCAGCGGGCGACGCTGCGGGTGACGGGGGAGACGATCCCGGCCCGCGATCTGTCCCGGGTCACCCGGGCCGAGACGTTCGACGACTATTCCGGCGTCGCGCTGCTCGACGAGAGCAAGGCGTCCGGCACCGTGGTCGGCGCGACCACGGCGGGGGACTGGCTGGCGTTCAAGGACGCGGCACTGCGTGGTGGCACGACGTTCACGGCCCGGGCCTCGGGCAGCGGAACCGTCCAGGTCCGGCTCGGCTCACCGGCCGGCCGCCTGCTCGGCACCGCGACCGTGGCCGGCCCGGGAGGCGTCTACGACTACACGACGGCGACCGCCACCCTGGCCCGCTTCTCCGGCCGCCAGACGGTCTACCTGCTGCCGAGCCCGGGGGTACGCCTGGCCACGTTCAGCATCACCTGACCGGGGCGGGGGTGTGCCCGTCCGGGTGCACCCCCGCTGATCAGTAGGATCGGCGGAAGGACCGGCTGTGGCGACCTGGGGAGGCTCAATGCCGACGATCAACGATGTCGCCAAAGCGGCGGGGGTCTCGCCGAGCACGGTGTCCTACGTCCTGAGCGGCCGCCGCCCGATCTCGGCCGAGACCCGCGCCCGGGTGCAGGCCGCGATCGCCGAGCTCGGCTTCCACCCGCACGCCGGCGCACGTGCCCTGGCGAGCAGCAAGACGAATGTGATCGCCCTGGTCGCGCCGCTGCGGGTGGACGTCAACGTGCCGGTGATCATGCAGTTCGCGACGGCGGTGGTGACGGCGGCCCGGTCGTACAACCATGATGTCCTGCTTCTGACCAAGGACGAGGGCACCGCCGGGCTGGAGCGGGTCGCGCACAGCACCATGGTCGACGCGTTGATACTGATGGACCTCGAGCGCGACGATCTGCGGATCCCGGCGCTGCGCAAGCTCAAGCAGCCGTCGGTGTTGATCGGCCTGCCGTCCGACCACACCGGGATCGCCTGCGTCGACCTGGACTTCGGCGCCGCCGCCCGCGAGGCGCTCACCCATCTGGCCGGGCACGGGCACCGCAAGATCGGCCTGGTCGGCCCGTCCCCGGCGGTGTACAAGCGGCAGACCACCTACGCCGACCGGTTCCTCACCGGGTTCCTGGAGGCGTCGGCCGAGCTCGACCTGCGTACGGTCACGCACCCGTGCGAGCCGGGCGCCGAGGGGGTGCGGTCCTGCCTGGCCGACCTGGACGCCGAACTCGACGGGATCACCGCCCTGGTGGTGCACAATGAGGAGGCGCTGCGGCCCCTGCTCGATCTGCTGCACGCCACCGGCCGCCGGGTGCCCGACGACGTCTCCATCGTCGCCGTCTGCCCGCGTGACGTGGCGATGGCGATGCCGATCAACCTGACCTCGATCGACATTCCGGCGCACGACGTCGGCACCCTGGCCGTGGAGACCGCGATGCGGCTGCTGGACGGGCGCCGCGTCGAGTACACCAGGCTGCTGGCGCCCAGCCTGGTCGAGCGCGACTCGTGCCGCGAAATCTCGCCGTCACACCGTTGACATGAAGCGGGCTCGTTCCATAGCGTCTCGACAAGGCCGATCGTCGAAGCGCTTCGACGACGAGGACTTCCCGCTCTCATTCCTCCGGGAGGAACGGTTATGCTCCGATCACGATCCGGTCTCGCGGCCGGTGCTCTTTTGCTGGCAGCGACCCTCGGTCTCACCGCGTGCAGCAGTGACGACACCTCGACCGAGGGCGCCGACGCCAAGTCCCTGACCCTGTGGCATTACGAAGGCCCGAACAGTGCCATGGGCATCGCCTGGAACAAGGCGATCGAGCTGTTCAAGGCCAGCCACCCCGGCGTCGAGGTGAAGTTCGAGGAGAAGGGCTTCGAGCAGATCCAGCAGAACGCCCAGATGATCCTCAACTCCGACAGCGCCCCGGACATCCTCGAGTACAACAAGGGCAACGCGACCGCCGGTCTGCTCTCCAAGCAGGGCCTGCTCACCGACCTGTCGGACGAGTTCACCAAGCGCGGCTGGGACAAGAAGCTGAGTTCCAGCCTGCAGACGACGGCGAAGTACGACGAAGACGGCATCATGGGCAACGGCAAGGTCTTCGGCGTGCCCAACTACGGCGAGTTCGTGACCGTCTACTACAACAAGAAGATGTTCGACCAGTACAAGCTGGCCGTCCCGACCTCGTTCGACGAGTTCACCAAGGTGATGGACACCTTCGTGCAGAACAAGGTGACCCCGCTCGCCGTCGGTGGCGCCGAATACCCGGCGCAGCAGATCTTCTACGAGCTGGCCCTGTCGAAGTCGGACCGGGCGTTCGTCAACGACTACCAGCTCTACACGAACAAGGTCGACTTCAAGGGGCCGCAGTTCACCTACGGCGCGCAGACCTTCGCCGACTGGGTTTCCAAGGGCTACATCAGCAAGGACTCGGCCGGCATCAAGGCCGAGGACATGGGTGTCTCGTTCACTCAAGGCAAGTTCCCGATCCTGATCTCCGGCTCCTGGTGGTACGGCCGGTTCGCCTCCGAGATCAAGGACTTCGAGTGGGGCACGTTCCTCTTCCCGGGCAACACCCTGCACCCGGGCTCCAGCGGCAACCTCTGGGTGGTGCCGGAGAAGAGCAAGGCCAAGGCGCTGGCGTACGACTTCATCGACATCACCATGCAGCCTGAGGTGCAGGCGCTGCTCGGCAACAGCGGCGGTGTCCCGGTCGCGGCGGACCCGGCGGCGATCACCGACCCGAAGAACAAGGAACTGGTCGAGACCTTCAACAAGATCTCGACCGCGGACGGCCTGGCCTTCTACCCGGACTGGCCGGCGCCCGGCTACTACGACGTCCTCGTGGCGGGCACCCAGGGCCTGATCAACGGCTCGAAGACGCCGGACGCCTTCCTCGACGAGATCGCGAAGCCGTACAACGAGAACCTGTCCGACCTCGGCAAGTGAGTGTGGCGCGGCGCGGGCGGTGACCAGCCGCCTGCGCCGCGCGAGGAAAGGGGTCCGGCATGGCCGGTCGTAACCGCGGTTACGCGCTGTATCTGATTCCCGGTGTGCTCGCCTCGCTCTTGGTGATCGTGGTGCCGCTGGTGATGACCGTGTACGTCAGCTTCACCAAGTGGACCGGCGTCGGCGACCCGCGCTGGGTCGGCTTCGACAACTACACCCGGCTGTTCGGCGACACCCTGTTCTGGCAGTCGTTCGGCAACATCGGCCTGCTCGTGTTCGCGATGGCGATCATCCCGACGCTGCTCGGCCTGGTGCTGGCGGCAGTCCTGTTCGACTACGTGGGCAAGAAGTTCGGTGATCGGTGGGCCGGCCTGTTCCGCTCCGGCTACTACCTGCCGCAGGTCATTCCGGTGGCGGTCACCGGCATCATCTGGAGCTGGATCCTGCACCCCAGCTACGGCGCGCTCAACCGGATCCTGGAAGCGGTCGGGCTGGGCGGGCTGGCGAAGAACTGGCTCGGCGACCCCGACTACGCGCTGTACAGCGTGATGCTGGTGATGATCTGGTTCCAGATCGGCTACCCGGTCGTGATGTTCATGTCCGGGCTGTCGCGGATCGACCCGTCGCTCTACGAGGCGGCCGACCTGGACGGCGCGACCTGGTGGCAGCGGTTCCGCAAGATCACCGTGCACATGATCCGGCCCGAGTTCTACGTCGTGCTGATCACCACCACGATCGCCGCGCTGAAGATCTTCGGCCAGGTCTTCGTGCTCACCAAGGGCGGCCCGAGCAACTCCACCCTGGTGCCGTCCTACTTCGCCTACAAGAACTTCTTCGAGAAGGCCCAGGTCGGGTACGGCTCCGCGATCTCCACCGTACTGACCGTGCTGATCGTGGCCCTCGCCTTCCTGTTCCTCCGTCTCCAGCACCGTTCGGAGGAGCTCCGATGACCGTTGTGAAAGAGGCGCCGCCGGCTGTCTCGCAGCAGGCGCCGTCGGCCCTCCGGCACCGCAACCCGCTGCGTTGGGCCGTCCTCGTCGCGCTTCTCGTCCTGCTGCTGCTCCTGGTCGGGCCGCTGCTGGTGATCGCCGTCAACGCGGTCAAGAGCCCGGCCGACTACGCCGCCAACGGGCCGCTGTCGATCCCCGGCAGCCTCTACTGGGACGGCATCGTCGACTTCTGGAACCGGGTGAACTTCGGCCAGAAACTCCTGAACAGTTTCGTCACCGCGCTGGTGGTGGCGGTGCTCGGCGTGGTGCTGTCGATCCTCAACGCGTACGCCCTGGGCATCGGCCGGGTCAAAGGCCGCGTCTGGTTCCTGGTGTTCTTCCTGGTCGCGAACCTGCTGCCGCAGGAGGTGCTGGTCTACCCGCTGTACTACATCTCCAAGGAGGTGGGGCTCTACGACAGCCTGTTCGCGATCATCATCATCTTCACGGTCATCCAGAGCGCGTTCGGTACGTACCTGCTGACCTCGGTCTACACCGAATTCCCCCGGGAGTTGCTGGACGCGGCCTCCGTCGACGGCGCCGGAAAGTGGCGGACCCTGTGGCGGGTCGTCGTGCCGGTCAGCGGCCCCACCCTCGCGGTGCTGTTCACGTTCTTCTTCATCTGGACCTGGAACGAGTTCTTCCTCCCCCTGGTCTTCCTCGTCTCCAACGACAACCAGACCGTTCCCGTCGCCCTCGGTGTCCTGCAGGGCGACCGGATGATGGACGCCACCACGACCAGCGCCTCCGCCCTGATCGGCATCCTCCCCGCGATCCTCTTCTTCCTGATCTTCCAGCGGACTCTCACGCGCGGCATCGCCGCCGGCGCCATCAAGTAAAGGACTTTTCGTGAAGTTCACCGACGGCTATTGGCGCAAGCGCGCGGGCTTCACCGTGCTGCACCCCGCCCACCTGCAGGACACGGCGACCGGACCGGACACGCTCACCGCCTGGGCCGCGACCAGGCCGATCACGCACCGCGGTGACACCCTCAACTCCGCCCTGATCACCGTCGACCTGTCGGCGCCCGCACCGGACGTCATCCGGGTCACCATCTCCCACTTCCAGGGAGAGCGCTCCAAGTCCCCGAATTTCGCGATTTCCGGCGAACCCGGTGACGTCTCCGTCGACAGTCGCTCGATCACCTCCGGCGCGCTGACCGCCCGGGTCTCCGACGGCGACCACTGGGCCCTCGACTTCCTCGACGCCGACGGCCGGCGGCTCACCGGCAGCGGCTGGAAGGGCATCGGCATCGCCGACGGGCCCGACGGCAGCTACGTCCACGAGCAGCTCGACCTCGGTGTCGGGCACGTCGTCTACGGCCTCGGCGAGCGGTTCGGGCCGCTGATCAAGAACGGCCAGACCATCGACGTCTGGCAGGAGGACGGCGGCACCAGCTCCGAGCAGGCGTACAAGAACGTCCCCTTCTATCTCACCAACGGGGGGTACGGGGTCCTCGTCGACCATCCGGGCAAGGTGTCCTTCGAGGTCGCCTCCGAGATGGTCACCCGCACCCAGTTCAGCGTCGCCGGGCAGAGCCTGTCCTACCTGGTCGTCTACGGTCCTACGCCGGCCGACATCATCCGCAAGTACACCGCGCTGACCGGCCGGCCCGCGCTGCCGCCGGCCTGGTCGTTCGGACTGTGGCTGACCACGTCGTTCACCACCGACTACGACGAGGAGACGGTCAACAAGTTCGTCGGCGGGATGGCCGACCGGGACCTGCCGCTGTCGGTGTTCCACTTCGACTGCTTCTGGATGCGCGAATTCAACTGGTGCGACTTCGAGTGGGACCCGCGCGTCTTCCCGGACCCGCCGGGCATGCTCAAACGGCTCGCCGACCGGGGCCTTCGCACCTGTCTGTGGATCAACCCGTACATCGCCCAGCGGTCCCCACTCTTCGCCGAGGGAGCCGCTTCCGGCTTTCTCGTGAAACGTCCCAACGGCGACGTCTTCCAGTGGGACCTGTGGCAGGCCGGGATGGCGCTCGTCGACTTCACCAACCCTGCTGCTCGCGAATGGTATGCGGGAAAACTCCGCGGACTGGTCGAGATGGGTGTCGACGCGTTCAAGTCGGACTTCGGTGAGCGCGTCCCCACCGACGTGGTGTGGCATGACGGATCCGACCCGGAACGCATGCACAACTACTACACCCAGCTCTACAACCAGGTCGTCTTCGACGTCCTGCGGCAGGCGAAAGGCGAGGGCGAGGCGGTCCTGTTCGCCCGGTCGGCGACCGTCGGCGGGCAGCAGTTCCCGGTGCACTGGGGCGGCGACAACTCCAGCACCTACGAGTCGATGGCGGAGAGCCTGCGCGGCGGACTGTCCCTGATGTCGTCCGGTTTCGGTTTCTGGAGCCACGACATCGGCGGTTTCGAGGGCATGCCCGACCCCGCGGTGTTCAAGCGCTGGGTGGCGTTCGGCCTGCTGTCGTCACACAGCCGGTTGCACGGCAGCTCCTCGTACCGGGTGCCGTGGCTGTTCGACGAGGAGGCCGTGGACGTGCTGCGGTCCTTCACCCACCTCAAGTACCGGCTGATGCCGTACATCTTCGGCGCCGCCCGCGAAGCCCACCTGACCGGCCTTCCGGTGATGCGGCCGATGCCGGTCGCGTTCCCGCACGACCCGGCCGTCACCTACCTGGACCGCCAGTACATGCTCGGCCCCGACCTGCTGGTGGCGCCGGTCTTCACCGCCGGTGGCGAAGTCTCCTACTACGTCCCGTCGGGCCGGTGGACCCGCTACCTTCCGGCCCCCGGAACCGCTTCGACGATCGAGGGCCCGCGCTGGGTCACCGAGACCCACGGTTTCGAGACGGCCCCGCTGCTGGTGCGCCCCGGCACGATCCTCCCGGTCGGATCCCGCCAGGACCGCCCTGACTACGACTACCGCGACGGCGTGACCCTGCACCTGTTCGAGCCGGCCGAGGGCCGCACCGCGGTCGTCGTCCCCGGCCCGACCGGCGCCGACACGGTCTTCACGGTCTCCCGCTCCGGCGACGACGTGGTGGTGGGCCGAATGGGCGACGCCCTCCCCTGGCGGGTCCAGATCGGTTCCACGGTGACCGACCTGGCCGCCGAAGAAGACAGCTGCACCCTCACCCTGGGCTAGCAGCTACCGACGCCCGGCCCGCCCACCGGCGGCGCCGGGCGTCCCCATCCCCAACGACCCCACTCGTGACCGGTGCCGGGCGTTCTCGTCCGCAATCGGCCCACTCGTCACCGGTGCCGAGCGTTCTCATCCTCAATCAGCCCACTTGCCACCAGCGCCAGGTGTCCTCATCCACAGCCGGGCCTGTCCGCCGGGAGGGTGGGGTGTCGTCGTCCATAGTCTGGCTCTCCCGCGATCGGCGTCGGGCGTTCTCGTCCACAGTCGGGCCTGCCTGCCTGCGGCGTCGGGTGTCTTCATCCACAGTCCGGCCCGCTCCCCGGCGGAGGATCCGGCCTTCTCCGCATCGGCGCACAGACGAACCCGTGCGTCGACCGCACCGCGGCACAGGATGGTTGTTCTCGGGTCTGGGCGGATCGGCTGGTGACATGCGGTGACTGTGCCGGTCGGCCGTACCAAGGGATGGTTTGGTATCGACTGCCGTCAGCGGCGGATGTTAGCGTGCACATTCGGCCGATGATGTCCGCGTTGTCCCCGTGCTGGGAGCGCGCCCAATCCCCAGGGCGCCCGGCGAACCGACGCGTGCATCCGGCATGTCCCCCAACATCCGGAGCATCCCCCATGACATCCCCTGACCCTGTCGTGCCCGCGAAATCCCGCCTCAACCGGCGCAGCCTGATCAAGGCGACCGGTGTCGGCGGCCTCGTGCTCGGTGCCGGTGGGTTGGCCACCGTGGCCGGGCCGGCGAGCGCCGCCGCGTTCGGCTGGAGTGACGACGGCTCGAACTTCGTCGTCGACACCGGCGCCAACCTGGTCTTCAAGGTCAGCAAGAGCAACGGTGACCTCAACTCGTTCGTGTATCGCGGTGTCGAATACCAGGGCTACGGCAAGAACTCGCATGTCGAGAGCGGTCTCGGCGCGTCCACGGTGACGCTGACGGCGAGCGGCTCGACCATTCTGATCAAGGTGGTGCACGGCTCGCTGATCCACTACTACGCGGCCCGGTCCGGCGAGAACAACATCTACATGTGGACCTACAAGGCCGCCGACTCGGTGACCATGCAGCGCTACATCGTGCGGCTCAAGCCCGGGCTGCTGCGGTTCAGCGGTGGTGACGCCTGGGACTCGGCGGCGACCACGACGATCGAGGCCGGTGACGTCTTCCAGGCGACCGACGGCACCACGCACTCCAAGCACTACTCCGGACTGCGGGTGATGGACTACGACTACATCGGCGCGAAGAACGCGGCCGGCACGGTCGGTATCTGGATGGTCCGCAGCAACCACGAGAAGGCCTCCGGCGGCCCGTTCTTCCGGTCGTTGCTGCGCAGCGGCAGCACCGCGTCACCCGATCTCTACGAGATCGTCTGGTACAACATGGCGCAGACCGAGGCACAGAGGTACGGGCTACACGGCCCGTACATCCTGTCGTTCACCGACGGCGGCGCCCCGTCGAGCGCCCTGTACGCCCGCAACCTGACCACCTCGTGGGCGGACGGGCTGGGTATCCAGAGTCACGTGCCGGCCGGTGGTCGCGGCCGGGTCGCCGGGGTCGGCATCAACGGGCGGGACACCGCCTACACGTACACGGTCGGGTTCGCGAACACCGCGGCCCAGTACTGGGCCGTCGCGAACGCGTCGACCGGCTACTTCTCCTGCGCCGGGATGCTGCCGGGCACGTACACGATGACGATCTACAAGGACGAGTTGGCGGTGCACACCGGCTCGGTCACCGTGACGGCGGGCGGCACCACGACCCTGAACAGTGTCACGATCAGCGGCGATCCGAGCACCGCGGCCGCGATCTGGCGGATCGGCGACTGGACCGGGTCGCCCAAGGGCTTCAAGAACGCCGACCTGATGACGTACGCCCACCCGTCCGACCCACGTGCGGCGACGTGGACCGGGAACTTCATCGTCGGTACGGCCGCCGCCTCGGCGTTCCCCTGCTACCAGTGGATCGGCGTGAACAACGACGTGCTCGTCTACTTCAAGCTGACCGCGGCCCAGGCGGCGGCCGCGCACACGCTGCGGATCGGTCTGTCGGCGAGTTACGCCGGGGCCGGCACCGCATCTCGGTGAACAGCTGGACGTCGGCGATCCCGGCCGCCCCGAGCAACTCGGGGACCCGGAGCCTGACCGTCGGCGCGTACCGTTCGTACACGTCGACGCTGACCTACACGGTCCCGGCGTCGGCGTTCCAGACCGACGTGTCGCAGTGGAACATCCTCAAGCTGACGCTGGTCAGCGGCTCCTCCGGGGACGGCTACCTGAGCCCCGGCGTGGCCTTCGACTGCATCGACCTGCTCACTTAGGCGGGGCGAGCGCGGCCAGGCGCTGAACCAGGTCGGGGCGTCGGCCGGTGACCTTGCGGACCAGTGCGTCGAACCGATCGCGGGACCTCAGTTCGAGGACCGCGGGTACCGGCAGGCCCAGCTCGTGTAGACGGACCAGGGCGTCGGCGGCCAGGATCGGGTCGGCGCCGCCGAGGTCGGGCATCAGCACGGCCTCGGCCAGCGCGGCCAACCGGTGGCTCAGTTCCCGGCCGTGACCCAGATAGGCGAGCAGACAGTGCAGGAAGCCGGAGGTCAGCCGGCCCACCCGGAACGGCGTCATCGATTCGTGCAGCCGTTCCAGGAGGTCGGCGGCCTCCGGCGGGGGCACCGGGCGGCCCAGGGCGAGCCGCTCCAGGATCATCTCGGCGCAGCGGAGCTGGATCTGTTCGGCCCAGGCGGGGGCCTCACACGTCGCGATCGTCAGGCAGCGACGGAACGCGTCGATCCGTGGGTCGGTCCACAGGTCGAAGATCGCGTTCACCGGTAGCTGGATGCCGGCGCCGGGCAGGCTGACGAACTTGTCGAGGTTCCAATCGGAGGAGACGGCCAGGGCGTCGAGCGCGTGCTGGGTGATGTCGGCCGACGGGCGGCACATGAAGTTCGCGGTGCGGCGGCGGTCCTCCTCGTCGGACGCGGTGCCGATGCGCAGCCACGCCGGCCGGTCGGTCGGCGGTGACCAGTCGAGCGTCCAGGACAGGTTGATCGGTGACGCGGTCCATCGGTCGGTGTAGCCGGCGACGCGGACATCCCGGCCGGCGGGGGAGGTGATGCGTTCGACGGCGAGCCGTTCGACGAAACCGTCCCAGCCACTGCCGTCCGTCTGGGAGTGCCACAGGTGGGCCTGTCGGCTCCAGGCGCCGACCGCGTCGTCGTGGTCGGGGAAGAGTTCGCTCGCGAGGACCCGGTCGCTGACGCAGGTGAGGAGCAGCAGCAGGTTGGCGCTGTAGACGGCGTACCGGGCCGGCTCGCCGTTGCCGGAGGGTCGGTAACCGGCGTAACGCGGGCCCTCGGGGGTGT
Source organism: Actinoplanes sichuanensis (assembly GCF_033097365.1). Classification (NCBI taxonomy): domain Bacteria; kingdom Bacillati; phylum Actinomycetota; class Actinomycetes; order Micromonosporales; family Micromonosporaceae; genus Actinoplanes; species Actinoplanes sichuanensis. The sequence goes on along the minus strand of NZ_AP028461.1, from coordinate 6,303,491 downwards.
GGCGCAACCCCTGGAAGACCCGCAGCAGCAGTCCGCGCAGGGTGGCTCGGACAGCCTCACCCGATGCCCAGGCCATCTCGGTGAGGAAGTCGACGATGGTGGCCCGGCGGCTCAGCGGCTGATGGGACAGCAGGGTGCGGAGCAGGTCGTCGTGGACCGGGGTGGGCCCGAACGGCGAGGTCGACGCCGACGCCTGCGCTCCCATGTCGAGCAGTGCCTGCCAGGTGAGCCGCGCGACGAAGAACTCGTTGAACGTGGCGTGCAGGAACTCGTACGTCTGCAGGGGTTTGTCGTGCAGGCCCGACCGTGCCCGGTGGATGAAGAAGAATCGGCCGAGCGTCAGCTCGGCAGGCCTCAGCGCGGGCCGCAGGCCGACCGGCGCCGTGGGCGTCGGGCCGAGGAGACCGGTCAGATCGTTCTCGAGTTCGGCCTCGCCGATCCACAGAGCGGACCTGTTGAACATGGCGAACGCGACCACCGACAGGCGTCGAAGCTCGTCGTCGACGGCGGCCTCCCGGTCACGTTCCGAGAGTCCGGGACGCGACTTGAAGACCTCGCGGTAGGCGAAACTGCGCAGCAGGCGTTCGTAGAGCTGATCCTGGCGCAGGTCCGCGTCGCCGCGTTGCAGCGCGTTGCCGCGAGCCGCGTCGTAGAGGGCCAGCATCAGCAGCAGCAGTGGCTGTTCGGCCAGGTGGCGGTGAGCGAGGACGGTTGCGGCCGGGAGCGTGGCCAGGCCGCGGGCGGCGAACCCGGTGGTGTTGGCCCGGTTCCAGACGTCCAGCCAGGCGGTGATCTGCTGCTCGTCGAAGGGTTCGAGCCGCAGGGTGACGGTGTCCTCGGGTGCCCGGGCCCGGTTCGCCACGGCGATCCGGCTGGTCACCACGACCGCCACCGGTCGGCCCTGAACGGCCTCGCGCCGTTGGAAGGCGGCCACCCGTTCCAGATAGTCGGTCTGGCTGACCCCGGTGGCCTGCAGCAACTCGTCGAAACCGTCGAGCAGGACCAGCGGCAGGGCGTCGCCCGCCGACCGGGCCAGGGCCGGCCAGCCGATGTGTTCGCCGGTGGCCGCGCGGAGGGCGTGCTCGATCTGGTCCTGGATCTGGTCGAGGGCCGGGGTGTCCCGGAGGACCACCCGGACCGGCAGGAACTCGCTGGCCGGCAGACCCGCCGCGAGGACCCGGGTGAGTACCGACTTGCCGGAGCCGGGCTGACCGAGCACGAGCAGCGGTGCCCGAGTCGCCCGCGGCGAGGTGAGGTGCCCGGCCAGGAAGTCCCGCAGATCGTCCCGGACCGGCAGGACCGACCATCGACCCTCGTCGCTCACCACCGCCGGTGCGGCGCTCCGGTACACCCGGAACCGGGGCGGCAGGTAGGCGTCGGCGAGGGGCGGAACGGTGATGCCGTCCGGCCGGTCACCCGAGTCGGCCACCGGCAGCCGCAGGTCGTCGCGGTAGGCGGCGGCGAGCCCGGCGCGACGTTCGTCGGGGGCACGGCCGGTGTGTACGGCCAGCAGCACCGTGCCGAGTTCGGTGAGCGCCACGCGGGCCGCCCGCTGCTCCCGGCGGTCGGCCCAGTAGGCGACCTCGGGGAAGTCGGCGGTGAGCCGCAGCAGCGCGTCGTCGTACCGGTTCAGGGCGGGGTGGACGGCGGCGTACACGGCCTCGCTGAGCCGACGGTCCTCGAAGGACGACAGACCGGTGAGGAACCGGATCAGCCGCTCGGCCAGTTCCTCGTAGTAGAACCGCAGGTCCCGCCGGAAGTCGCTGAGCGGGCGCTCCGGACCGGGCAGCCGATCACCGGCCGACATGATCAGGGTCACGAAGTCGTCCGGGCCGGCCGGTCCGCCGGTGGCCAGGGCGATCTGCTCGCCGGCGGGCAGCCGGACCTCGGCCAGGCTCTCGAAGAAGGCGGCGACTACGATGACCGTGTGAGCGGCCTCGATCCGCTCGGTACGGCCGTGGCGGGACAGGCCGCTGCGGCGCTCGGACAGGTCCCGGACCAGTTGCCGGCTGAGGCGGCCGAGCTCGGCCTTCGCATCGAACCAGCTCAGTACCTCGGCCAGCACCGGCGCGGTGCCGAGCATCAGCCAGCCGGCGGTCTTCTCCAGGGCGGTGACGATCCGACTGTCCGTGCCGCCGAGGAGGCGAGCGGCATCCGCGTAACTCAGCGACCGTCCCATCGCTCCATCATGGCGGGGAGTCGAACCGGCGGGCCAGTTCGCGGTGGGCGGCGGCCGCGTCGGCGGCCTCCATTCCGGTGAACGGTGAGCCGGGACCGGCACCGAGGAGGGCGACCTGATCGGCGAAGCGACGATGCCGCTCGGCGGCGTGTTCGCGACAGGGCAGGCAGGTCACGGTGTCCGGCTCGGCGGAGGTCATGGCGAACGGCACCCGTACGCCGCAGGCGGTCGTCACCTCGGCCGGGAGGTCGCCGACCAGCCCGAACACGGATGCGAGCAGGTTGCGTTCGAAGGCGCGGGAGCGCAGCTTCCCGGCCTCGACGTGGATGTGCGGGTCGTCCACTAATCGTCCTCCCGCTGGTAGACGTCGGGGACACCGTCGGCGTCGAGGTCCTGCTGCTCGGCGGCGCACAGTCGACGATAGTGACGGTTGCGGATCCGCAGTACTACCGTGGCCAGCAGAGCGGCCAGCAGGGAACCGCTGAGCACGCCGAGTTTGGCCTGGTCGTCGAGGGCGGTGCCGGAACCGAAGGCGAGCTCACTGATCAGCAGGGACACGGTGAACCCGACGCCGCCGAGCAGCCCCAGGCCGAGTACGTCCCACCAGCTCAGCCCGTCGGAGAGGCGGGCCCGGGTGAACCGCTGGACCAGCCAGGTGGAGGCGGTGATGCCGATCGGTTTGCCGAGGACCAGGGCGAGGACGACGGCCACCGTGACCGTGCCGGCGCTGCCTCCGACGGAGACGCCGGAGGCGAAGAACGCGAAGATCGGGACCGCGAAACCGGCCGAGACCGGCCGCCAGATGTGCTCGAATCGTTCGGCCGGGGTGATGCCGCCGGGCCGGTTGACCGGCACGGTGAAGGCGAGGGCAACGCCGGCGACGGTGGCGTGGACGCCTGACGCGTGGGTGAGTGCCCAGGTCAGCATGGCCAGGGGCAGAAGCAGCCACCAGGGCGTCCGGCCCCGCCGCACCAGCAGACCGAACACGGCGACACCGAGCGCGGCACCGAGGAGGGGGAGCGGGTGCACGGCGGACGTGTAGAAGATCGCGATGACCAGGATCGCCAGCAGGTCGTCGACGACCGCCAGCGTCAGCAGGAAGGTGCGCATGGCGGTCGGCAGATGGGTGCTGATCACCGCGAGCACGGCCAGCGCGAACGCGATGTCGGTGGCGGTCGGGACGGCCCAGCCGCGCGGATCACCGCCGACGATCAGGTAGATCAGCGCCGGGGCGATCATGCCGCCGACCGCGGCCGCCACCGGCAGAGCCGCCCGTCGGGGATCACGCAGGTCGCCGTCGACGAACTCGCGTTTGAGTTCCAGCCCGGCCACGAAGAAGAAGATCGCCAGGAGGCCGTCGGCCGCCCAGGCGGACAGCGTCAGGTTCAGGTGCCATTCCGCCGGGCCGACCCGGAACGACGACAATTCCTGGTAGAAGTTTCCCCATGGGGAGTTCGCCCAGGCCAGCGCCAAGACCATGGCACCGAGCAGGAGCAGGCCGCCGACCGTCTCGGCGCGCAGGACATCGGCGATCCGTCGGGCCTCGGGCCAGGATCCGCGGGAGAAGAGCGTCATGGTCGACCTCCGGGCAGGGTTCGGTATCCGCCGACCAGGCTTCCCGGCACACCATCCGCCACTTTACGTGACCTTCATTTCCGGTCGGCGTGTGCCGTGGTTCGGCGGGGGTAACGTCCCGAACGGACGGGCCGAAAGACCCGTGCCGCCGAAATGCACCGCCGATACGTTGATCGTGACCAGTCAGGGACTCGAGAAAACCATCCGAGAGGAATGACCGTGACCGCCGTTTCGGACAACCGGGCCGCCACGCTCGACCACCAGGAACTCGTGCGGAAGCTCGCCGCTCCGGACGATGCCGAGGTCGCCGGCCTCGACGCCTGGTGGCGGGCCAACAACTACCTCACCGTCGGACAGATCTACCTGCAGGGCAACCCGCTGCTGCGGGAGAAGCTCACCTCGGAGCACATCAAGCCGCGCCTGCTGGGCCACTGGGGGACGAGCCCGGGCCTGTCGTTCGTCTACGCGCACGTCTCCCGCCTGATCAAGCAGACCGGGCAGCAGGCCATCTACCTGGCCGGCCCGGGGCACGGCGGCCCGGCGCTGGTCGCGGCCGGCTACCTGGAGGGCACCTACTCCGAGGTCTACCCGAAGGTGGATCTCTCCGAGGGCGGCCTGCTGCGGCTGTTCCGCCAGTTCTCCAGCCCGGGCGGCATCCCGAGCCATGTCAGCGTGACCACGCCGGGCAGCATCCACGAGGGCGGCGAGCTCGGCTACGTGCTGGTGCACGCGTTCGGCTCGGTCATGGACAATCCGGACCTGCTGGCCATCGCGGTGGTCGGCGACGGCGAGGCCGAGACCGGCCCGCTCGAGGGTTCCTGGAAGGGCGTCTCCTTCATCAACCCGAAGCACGACGGCGCGGTCCTGCCGATCCTGCACCTCAACGGCGCGAAGATCGCCGGCCCGACCGTCCTGGCCCGCAAGGACCCGGCCGAGGTGCGCAAACTCCTCGAGGGCCACGGCTACGACGTGATCGAGATCGAGGGCGCCGACCTGCCGGGCATGCACCACCGGTTCGCGGCGGTGCTCGCCGAGGCCTGGGGCAAGATCAAGGACATTCAGAACCAGGCCCGCGGCGGTACGTGGGACGGCAGCCGCCCGCGCTGGCCGCTGATCGTGATGCGCACGCCGAAGGGCTGGACCGGCCCGGAGAAGATCGACGGCATCACCGTGACCGGCACCTGGCGCTCGCACCAGGTGCCGCTGTCCGGTGTCAAGGGCAACGACGACCACCTGGCCGAGCTGGAGAAGTGGCTGCGCTCGTACAAGCCGGAGGAGCTCTTCGACGCCTCGGGCGCACCGGCGCAGATCATCCGTGACCTGGCCCCGCCCGGTGACCTGCGGATGTCGGCCACCCCGCACGCCAACGGCGGCCTGCTCACCAAGGACCTGGACCTGCCCGACTTCCGTGACTACGCGGTCGACGTGAAGCAGCCGGCCGCCGAGCGCGCCGAGTCGACCCGCAGGCTCGGCGAGATGATGCGCGACATCTACTCGCGTAACCCGGACAGCTTCCGGCTGTTCTGCCCGGACGAGACCAACAGCAACCGGCTCGGCGCCGTCTTCGAGGTCTCCGACCGGGCCTTCATGGAGGGCGTCACCGGCGACGACGTGAAGCTGAGCAACTCCGGCCGGGTGATGGAGGTGCTGTCCGAGCACAACTGCCACGGCTGGCTGGAGGGCTACAACCTCACCGGGCGGCACGGCATGTTCGCCACCTACGAGGCGTTCGCCATGGTCAGCGCGTCGCAGACGGTCCAGCACGGCAAGTGGCTGCAGGAGGCGTCGCACCTGCCGTGGCGGGCCAAGGTGCCGAGCCTGAACATCCTGCTCACCTCGACCGCGTGGCGCAACGACCACAACGGCTTCTCCCACCAGGGCCCCGGCCTGATCCAGGTGGTGCTCAACCAGCGCGGCAACGTGGCCCGGGTCTACCTTCCGCCGGACGCGAACACCCTGCTCTCGGTGGCCGACCACTGCTTCCGCTCACGGTCGTACGTCAACCTGATCGTCATCGACAAGCAGCCGCAGCTGCAGTGGCTGGACATGGAACAGGCGATCGAGCACTGCCGGAAGGGCGCCGGCATCTGGGAGTGGGCCGGCACCGACGACGGCGATCGTGACCCGGACATCGTGCTGGCCTGCGCGGGTGACGTGGTGACCATGGAGACCGTGGCCGCCGCGCAGATCCTGATGAAGAAGCTGCCGCAGCTCAAGGTCCGGGTGGTCAACGTGGTCAACCTGATGACCCTGCCGCGGCCGAAGGACCACCCGCACGGCATGAGCGAGACCATGTTCCGGGAGCTGTTCACCGACCACGTCGACGTGGTGTTCAGCTTCCACGGCTACCCGGGCGCCATCCACCAGCTGGTGCACGGCCGACCGGACGCCGACCGGTTCCGGGTGCGCGGCTTCATCGAGCAGGGCACCACGACCACCCCGTTCGACATGACGGTCCGCAACAAGGCGTCGCGTTACCACCTGGTGATCGACGCGATCAACAACGCGAAGCGGCTGCCGGCCGGCGCAACCGAGTTGAAGGCCTGGTGCGAGGCCCAGCTGGCCAAGCACGAGAAGTACGTGGTCGAGCACCTGGAGGACATGCCCGAGGTCCGGGACTGGTCGTTGGGGGATTGGGCCGAGAGCTGATCCCGGCGTGGGAAATCCCACTACCGGGTGCACGTAGATGAGCGATACCGCGCGCGAATTCACAGATTCGCGCGCGGTTTGCCTATTGGAGTTCGCGAATCAGACAGCAAGCGGTCACCAATTCTTGCGAAAGTGCGCCCGAGACCTGTCTCACCCTTTTATTCATCGGCGCGGGAAGCGAAAGTGAGGGGAGCAACTACCCGTCGCTCGACGATGAGGAAGGGGACCCCCGTATGACCGCCACCCTGAACCCCTGGCCGACGACCCGGCAGGGATCAACTGACCACCCGGTGCAGACGCTGCAGTACCTGCTGCTCGCCCATGGTCACACGGTCACCGTTGACGGCGTTTTCGGCTCCGAGACCGGTGACGCGGTGCGCGCCGTGCAGCGGGCCAAGAACCTTCCCGACAACGGGGTGGTCGACGCTGACACGTGGCGTGCGCTGCTGGTACCGGTACGGCCCGGGATGCGGGGCAGTGCGGTACGCGGCCTGCAGGAGGAATTCGCCCTGGACGGCGCCGACGGGATCTACGGGCCGAAGACCGAGGCGGCCATCCGTGACCTCCAGCGCACCATGCGGGCCGGGGGCGGCGTCGTCGAGGTGGACGGGGTGGTCGGCCCGCAGACGTGGCAGGCGCTGGTCAGCGGCCTGCGGGAGGCGGCTCCGCTCTCCAAGGCCGCCTGAGAGCCTGCACCGTGGTGACCTGTGGCGCGGATTGCGCCGCGGGTCACCACGCTGCATCTCCGGCCCGCGTCGCTGGTCAGCGCGCCGCGGCGGGGTCGAAGCCGAACGGCAGCTCCAGCCGGTGCGCGGACATCCGGGAGCGGTCGGCGAGCAGTTCGCCGGTGGGGGCGTCGGCGACGATCCGGCCGGCGTCCAGGATCACCGAGCGGGGGCAGAGCTCCAGCGCGTACGGCAGGTCGTGCGTCACCATCAGCACGGTCACCGGCAACGACTGGATGATCTCGGCCAGCTCGCGGCGGCTGGCCGGGTCGAGGTTGGACGACGGTTCGTCGAGCACCAGCAGCGACGGGCGCATCGCCAGCACGGTGGCCACGGCCACCCGGCGCCGCTGGCCGAACGACAGATGCTGCGGGACCTGATCGCGGTGCTCCAGCATCCCCACGGCGGAGAGGGCCTCGGTCACACGATCGTCGAGGTCGGTTCCCCGTACCCCCAGATTGGCCGGACCGAAAGCGACGTCCTCGGCGACCGTCGGCATGAACAGCTGGTCGTCGGGGTCCTGGAAGACGACGCCGACCCGGCGGCGGATCTCGGTGATCGCCTTCCGGTCGCCGGGCGTGACCGGAAGGCCGGCGATCTCCACCCGGCCCTCGCCGCCGTGCAGGATGCCGTTGAGATGCAGCACCAGGGTGGTCTTGCCGGCGCCGTTCGGGCCGAGCAGCGCCACCCGCTCGCCCTCGGCGAGGGTGAGGTCGATGCCGTGCAGCGCCTGCCGCCCGTCGGGATAGGCGAAGGTGAGGCCGGTGATCTGGAGCGCCGCGGTCATCCGATCATGCTAGGACGGCAGCGGTGCCCGGCCGGGCCGAGGCTCATGCCAGCACCGCGGCGGCGACGGCGATTCCGGCGGCCGCCACCGGCAAGGTCGAGGAGAGTGCCCACTCACGGGCCGGCGCCGGGTCGCTGTCGAGGTGCGGCATCCGGCCGGCGTAACCGCGGGACAGCATCGCCAGGTAGACGCGTTCGCCACGCTCGTAGGAGCGCAGGAACAGCGCGCCGACGCCGACCGCGAACGCCTTCACCTGCCAGAGGAACCGCGGGTCGTAGCCGCGGGACAGCCGGGCGATCCGCATCCGGCGGGCGTCGTCGATCAGCACGTCCACGTAGCGCAGCATGAACGTCATGATCTGGGTGATCACGGTCGGGCAGCGCAGCCGGTCCAGGCCGAGGATCAGGTCACGCATCGTGGTGGTCGCGGCGAGCAGCAACGACGCCAGGACACCCAGGGTGCCCTTGGCGAAGATGTTCCACGCGCCGTAGAGGCCGTCGACCGACAGTGACATTCCGAGCCAGTCGATCCGCTCACCGTGGCCGGCGAACGGCAGCACCACGGCCAGCAGCACGAACGGCAGCTCGATGGTGGACCGCTTGAGCAGCCAGCCGGCCGGCACCCGGGCCAGGGCGGCGACCAGCGCGATCAGCACGGCGTAGCCGGCGAAGGCGGTGAACTCCTCGCGCGGCGTGACCACCACGACGATGGTGAACAGCAGCACCGCCACGATCTTGACCTCGGGCGAGAGCCGGTGGATCCGGCTGTCCTGGTCCAGGTGGAGCGGGTGCGCGTGGCCCGCCCCCATCAGGAGACCGGCCTACGGCGGCGCAGCACCCAGAAGAGGCCGCCGCCGATGGCGAAGGTCAGCAGCACTCCGGCCACCCCGGACAACCCGGTGGAGAGGTATTCGTTGTCGATGCCCTTGATGCCGTAGTCGGCCAGCGGGCTGTCGCCGAGCTGATGCTCCTGCTCCTGCTGGGCCATGCAGGTGCCGCCGGTGATCTCGTCGTCGGCGTTGAACGTGCAGCCCTCACGGGCGGCGTAGTCGAGGCCGTCCGGGCTGCCGGAGGCGAAGCTGGAGGCGACCCCGGCCAGCAGCAGGGCCACGAACAGGCCGGCGATCAGGAACTTCTTCACGCGGTGACTCCCGTCTTGGCGACGGTCGGCTGCCTACGGAAGGCGCGCAGCGCGTACACCAGGTCGGGACGGACCTTCGCCACGGTGACCACGGTGGTCGCGGCGATCAGGCCCTCGCCGACGCCGATCAGGGTGTGCACGCCGGCCATGGTGCCCGCGATCGCGCCGAGCGACAGCTCGGTGGTGCCGCCCAGCGCGTACTCGACGACGAAACCGAGCGAGGCGACCACGACCCCGACGATCGAGGCGATCAGGGCGGTCGCGCCGAGGCCGGTGGTGGTCCGCGGCAGGACCCGCAGCAGCAGGGCGACCAGCAGGTACGCGGCAGCCGTACCGATCAGGGCCATGTTGGTGATGTTGAGCCCGATCGCGGTGAGCCCGCCGTCGGCGAAGACCAGCGCCTGCACCAGCAGGACCGTCGCCACGCAGAGGGCGCCGACCCACGGGCCGACCAGGATGACCGCGAGGGTGCCGCCGAGCAGGTGGCCCGAGACACCCGGCAGCACCTGGAAGTTGAGCATCTGCACGGCGAAGATGAACGCCGCGACCAGGCCCGCCATCGGGGCGAGCCGGTCGTCGAGGTCGACCTTGGCGCGGCTGACACAGATCGCCAGGCCGGCCACCGCTATCACTATGAAGATCGCCGAGACGGGACCGTTGATGATCCCGTTGGCGATGTGCATCGCCCGCACGTCGTCCATGGCGCCAGCATATTCACCGCCAGTGGTTGTTGCATATAGTTGGCAACTGGGTCAGTGATGATCTTCACCCGACCAGGACGTCGGCCACATCCCTGCGCGGCGACGGGTGGCCCGGCTGGCCGTACCCGATCCGGAACGCGATCTGCGGGAACCCGGACCGGCCTAGCGAGCGCCGCAGCTGGTCGCGGGCCGTCGCCACCTCGATCGGCTGGGAGATCAGCGAGCTGGACAGCCCGGCGTCGGTGGCGGTCAGCAGCACGTGCTGCAGCGCCTGCCCGGCCATCAGCTGATCGAGCTTGCGGTCACCGGCCGTGCCGAGGATCCCGACCAGCGGCTCCGGCTCGTAGTCGCGCCCCGGCGCCCGCCGCCGCCCGCCGAAGTTGCGCTGCGGGATCAGGTCCTGCGCCTCGGCCACCGACGCGGCCGCCGCCACCGGGATGCCGTCGTTCGCCGACTCGGTGTCGGTCCAGGTGATCATCTCGGCCTGATACCTGTTGTCGCGCCGCAGCACCCGGTCGGCGCTGTGCGCGATCTCCGAGAACCCGGTCAGCGCGGTCATCCCGACCAGCAGGTCCAGCCAGGCGCCCTCGACCCGGGCCGCCTCGATCAACCGCACCCGCACATCGGCCGGAACCGGGTCCGGCCAGAACGGGTGCCGGTTGCTGTACCGGCGCTCGATCGACGTGTACAGGTCACGCTCGGTGTAGGTCGGCGGCCGGTGCGGGGCCGGGGTCAGCCGGGCGACCACGTCCGGCTCGTCGAAATCCGGCAGCAGCTTCACCTCGGCCGGGGTGCCGGCCCAGGCGAGCGCCAGGCGGGCGTTGAAGGTGGCCGCGCCGAGCGCCAGCCGCAACGCCCAGCCGCCGTGGTCGGCGATCGTGATCTGCCGTCCCGGGTCCGCGAGAACCTCGATGGCGCCGTCGTGCAGACGGAACGCCCACGGCTGGCTGTTGTACATGGACGGGGCCTGGAGGCCGGCCGCAGCGGCGCGCCGCAGGTCGGACGAGTCGTAGCGGTTCATACCCTTACGTTGCCCCGTCCGGCGCCCGGCGATAAGGGCCGAAGGTCCTACAACGGCACCCGCCAGAGCAGCAGCGTGCCGGGCCCGTCCGTGCGCGGCCCGATCTCGAACTCGCCGCCCAGGTCGCTCGCCCGCTCACCCATGTTGACCAGGCCACCCCGGGCCAGACTGGGGTCGATGCCGACGCCGTCGTCCTCGACCTGGAGGATCGCCTGCCGGTCGGCCACCCGCACGGAGACCCGCACACTACTGGCCTGGGCGTGCCGTGCCACGTTGGACAGGGCCTCGCGCAGCACCGCGATCAGCTCCGGCACGATGTCGTCCGGCACGGCGCTCTCCACCGGCCCGGTCGTCTCCAGGGTGGGCCGGAACCCGAGCGTGTCCAGCGCTGCGTCACAGGTGTCCCGCAGTTCGGTCCGCAGGGTCGCGCCGACCGGAGCCCGCAGCTCGAAGATCGACCGGCGGATGTCCTTGATCGTCGCGTCCAGGTCGTCGACGGCCGTGTTCACCCGCTGCACCACCTCGGGCCGGACCCCCGGCGCCATCGCACCCTGAAGTTGCATGCCGGTCGCGAACAGCCGCTGGATCACCACGTCGTGCAGGTCACGGGCGATCCGCTCGCGGTCCTCCAGAACCGCCAGCAGCTCCCGCTCCTCCTGCGCGCGGGCCCGCTCCAGCGCCAGCGCCGCCTGCCCGGCGAACGTGGACAGCAGCGCCGCGTCGTCCGGGCTGGCCGGGCCGCTCACGATCAGCACACCCTGCGGGCTGCTCTTCAGCGGCGCCACCAGGGCCGGTCCGGCCGGCAGCGGGGCCGGCCACTCGGCCGCGTCCGGCAGGTTCTCCACCAGCCGGTACGAGTCGTCGAACGCGGGCAGCACCTGGCCGGCCAGCCCGGAGTCGCCACCCTCGACGACCTCGATCCGGTAGCGGTCACCATCCGGCTCGAAGAGCAGCACCAGCACCAGCTCGGCGTCGGCCACCTCACGGGCGCGGCGGGCGATCAGCCGCAGCGCCTCGGTGCGCCGGACCGTACCCAGGAGCACGCTGGTGATCTCGGCGGCCGCCGCCAGCCACCGCTGCCGGCGCTGGGCCAACTCGTAGAGGCGGGCGTTGTCGATCGCCACACCGGCGGCCGCGGCCAGCGCCACCACCAGCTCCTCGTCGTCGTCGGTGAACTGCTCGGCGGTGCGTTTCTGGGCCAGGTAGAGGTTGCCGAATATCTGGTCCCTGGTCCGGACCGGCACGCCCAGGAAGCTGTGCATCGGCGGGTGGTGCGGCGGGAACCCGAACGAATTCGGATGCTTGGTGATGTCCGGCAGGCGCACCGGTTTCGGCTCGGTGATCAGCAGGCCCAGCACGCCCCGGCCGTGCGGCAGGTCGCCGATCTTCGCGTGCGCGGCCGGGTCGATGCCGTGCGTGACGAAGTCCGACAGACTGTTCCGGTCCGGTGCGAGCACGCCCAGCGCGCCGTAGCGGGCGTCGGCCAGCGCGCACGCCGCCTCCACGATCCGCTGCAACGTGCTGTTCAGGTCGAGGTCGGTGCCGATACCGACGACCGCGTCGAGCAGGGCACGCAGCCGCTCACGACTGGTCACGATGTCGCCGACCCGGTTCTGCATCTCCTGCAGGAGCTCGTCGAGACGGACCCGGGAGAGCGGGCTCAAACCGAGCGAGGGGGTTGTTCCTTCGGCCACGCGAGAAGGCTATCGGGTGCCGTGATCGACCCGCCCGGGACCTTAGGCCCTAGGTGGCAGGGACCCTCGCGCGGTAGGAATGAGACATGATCCGAGTCTTTCTCCTCGACGACCACGAGGTCGTCCGCCGCGGCCTCGTCGACCTGCTCCAGGCGGGCGGCGACATCGAGGTCGTCGGCGAGTCGGGGTCCGCCCAGGAGGCGGCCCGGCGCATCCCCGCCCTGCGTCCCGACGTCGCCGTTCTCGACGCGCGGTTGCCGGACGGCAACGGCATCGACGTCTGCCGTGACGTGCGGGCCGTCGACTCGTCGATCAAGGGACTCATCCTCACCTCCTATGAGGACGACGAGGCGCTCTTCGCCGCGATCATGGCCGGCGCCTCCGGTTATGTGCTCAAGCAGATCCGCGGCACCGACCTGGTCGACGCGGTCCGCCGGGTCGCCTCCGGCCAGTCCCTGCTCGACCCGGCGGTCACCCAGCGTGTCCTGGAGCGCATCCGCAACGGTGTCGAGCAGCCCCGCGAGCTGGCCTCCCTCACCGACCAGGAGCGCCGCATCCTGGAGTTCGTCGCCGAGGGCCTGACCAACCGGGAGATCGCCGGCCGGATGTTCCTCGCCGAGAAGACCGTCAAGAACTACGTCTCCAGCCTCCTGGCGAAACTCGGCCTCGAGCGGCGCACCCAGGCCGCCGTCCTGGCCACCAAACTCCTCGGCGACCACCCTTCCCACCACTGATCATCCGGTACGGGCGGTAGGCCGTTGACAGGCAACATGTTTGTCACAAAACTATCCGCCCATGAGGATCGTGATCGCGGGTGCGGGCATCGGTGGGCTGGCCGCGGCGTTGAGCCTGCACGCGGCCGGGTTCACCGATGTCACGGTCCACGAGCGGGCGGACGTGCTCCGGCCGCTCGGTGTCGGCCTCAACCTGCTGCCGCACGCCGTCCGGGAACTGACCGAACTCGGGCTCGGCGACCGGATCGCCCGGCTCGGCACCGCCCCCGGCACCCTCGCCTACTACAACCGGCACGGCCAGCCGATCTGGTCCGAGCCGCGCGGCCGGGAAGCCGGCTACCGATGGCCGCAGCTGTCGGTGCACCGCGGCCGGCTGCAGATGGAGCTGCTCGCCGCGGTCCGCGAACGCCTCGGCGACGTGGTCCACACCGGCCACCGCCTGCTCACCGTCCCGACCGACGCCGGCTCCCAGGGCTGTCGAGACGCGGCCCTGGGAGCCTGCTTCGCCACCGGCGACGGTGAACTGACCGTGGCGGCCGATCTCGTCATCGGCGCCGACGGCATCGGCTCGGCGCTGAGAAGGCAGTGGTACCCGGACGAGGGCGCCCCCGTCTGGAACGGGCTCACCCTGTGGCGGGGCACCGCCCGCGCGCCCGGTTTCCTGGACGGCCGCACGATGATCATGGCGGGCGACGCCGAGCAGAAGTTCGTCGCCTATCCGATCGGCAACGGCGAGATCAACTTCATCGCCGAGCGGCGCACCCGCGGCTACGCCGGAGAGAACGCCGACTGGAACCGGGCCGTCGACCCGGCACCGATCATCGACCTGTTCCGCGACTGGCGATTCCCCTGGCTGGACGTGCCCGGACTGGTGGCCGCCGCCGGCGAGATCCTGGAGTACCCGATGGTCGACCGCGACCCGGTCGGCAGGTGGACCCACGGCCCCGCAACCCTGCTCGGCGACGCCGCCCACCCGATGTACCCGAACGGCTCCAACGGTGCCTCCCAGGCCGTCCTGGACGCCCGTACCCTGGCCTTCCAACTGGCCGGTAAACCCCTGGACGAGGCGCTCGCCGCCTACGAGGCCGACCGCCGCCCGGCCACCACCGCGCTCGTCCTGAGCAACCGCCGTCAGGGCCCCGAGCAGGTGATGGTCCTCGCGCACGAACGCGCCCCGGACGGTTTCGCCCACATCCACGACGTCCTCACGCCGGACGAGCTCACCGAGATCGCCACGGGGTACAAGAAGGCCGCCGGATTCCATCCCGACGCCCTCAACAACCGGCCGTCGCTGAGCGTCGCCGGATGACCGCCCTCGACGCCGCCCGGCTCGCCGCGGTCATCTCCCCGCTGCGGCGCACCCTGCTGACCGCCGCCCGGGCCGCCGAGCACCTGCCGGAGATCCCGGACGCCCAGATCGAGATCATCCGGGCGCTGCCCCGCGACACCGTCACCACCCCCGGCGAACTCGCCGGACGCCTCGGGCTCAGCCGGCCCACGGTGAGCAACCTGCTCACCCAGATGGAGACCGCCGGCCTGGTCGAACGCCGCCCCCGCCCGGAGAACCGCCGTCAGGTCGAGGTGCTGGCCACCGCCCGCGCCCTCGACCTGTTCGACCGGTTCGACCGGGCCGGCGGCGAGATCGTCGCGGCCGCCGCGGCCACCCTCACCGACGCGGACCGGGCCGCCCTGGCCGCCGCCCTGCCCGCCCTGGAACGACTGCGCGACGCCCTCGCCCCCCGGTCCCACCTGAGGAGTGCTCCATGAGCCGGCGGTTCTCCCGATGGATCCAGACCCGTACCCTCCCCGGCCTGGTACCAGGCCCCTACGACATCCGGATCCAGAAGAACCTGCGGGTCCCCATGGACGACGGCGTGGAACTGCTGGCCGACCTGATCCAGCCGATCGGCTCCGACGAGGACCTGCCGGTCGTGCTCATCCGGGGACCGTACGGCCGCAGTGGTCCGGTCGCCGGTGAGGCGAAGGCCCTCGCCCGGTACGGCTTCCCGGTGCTGTTCCAGAGCTGCCGCGGCACCTGGGGGTCGGGCGGCACGTTCACCCCGCAGGTCGACGAACAGCGCGACGGCATCGCCACCCACCGGTGGGTCCGCGCCCAGCCGTGGTGCACCGGCCGGGTCGTCACCTTCGGGCCCAGCTACATGGGCTACACCCAGTGGGCGGTCGCCGGGAGACTGCAGCGTGACGACCCGGACAACGCGCCCGACGCACTCTGCCTGGTCGTCACGATGCCCGACTTCGGGGCCATCACCTGGGACAACAACGCGTTCGCGCTGCGCAACGCGCTCGGCTGGTCGCAGATGATGAGCCGGATGATCCGCCGGGAGATGCTCCCGCTGCTGCTCGGCATGCTCCGCCCGGACCGCAGACTGCTGCGCGGCTTCGGCACCCTGCCGCTGCTCGACGGCGACGTCGCCGCCACCGGCCGCCGGATCCACTGGTACCAGGACTGGGTCACCCACGAGAAGCTCACCGACGACTACTGGACCAGCCAGTCCCACACCGCCTCGGTCACCGACGTCACCGCGCCGGTCTACATGATCACCGGCTGGTACGACATCTTCCTGCCCTGGCAACTGCGCAACCACGCCCAGCTCACCGCGGTCGGCCGGGCACCGCGACTCACCATCGGTCCGTGGGGCCATTCGGCCCGCGAACTCGGCGCCACCGCGGTCGGCGAGGCCGCCGCGTTCCTCAAAGAGCATTTCAGCGGTACGGCCACCGAACGCCCGGCACTCGTGCGGGCCTTCCGGACCGGCTCGGGACAGTGGCACGACCTGCCCTCCTGGCCGCCGCCGGGCGTCACCGGCCGGACCTGGCACCTGCACGAGACCGGTCGCCTGCACGCGGACGTCCCGGACGGCGGAGTGACCGGTTACGTCTACGACCCCGACGACCCGACTCCGGCGGTCGGCGGCCCGAGCCTGGAACCGCGACAGGGCCCGGTCGACAACGCCGCGCACGAGAGCCGCCCCGACGTGGCGGTGTTCCGCGGTGACGTGCTGACCGAGCCGGTGACGATCGCCGGGACCCCGGTGGCGCGGATCCGGTTCCGGTCGTCGCGGCCGAGCGCCGACGTCTTCGTCCGGATCTGCGACGTGCACCCGGACGGCCGTTCGATGACCGTCTGCGACGCGATCCGCCGGGTGCGCCCGGCCGACGGCGACTTCCAGGAGGTGGCGATCGAGTTGTGGCCGGCGTTCCACACGTTCGCCGCCGGCCACCGGATCAGCGTCCAGGTCAGCTCGGGCGCCCACCCGCGTTATGCCCGCAACCCCGGCTCCGACGAACCGGCCGCGTCGGCGTCCGAGACGCATCGCGCCGAGCAGGAGATCTCCCACGATCCGGCCCGCCCGTCGCACCTCCGGCTTCCGGTCTGGGCACCTCACCCGGTCGAGTCGGCGTGACCGCGCCCGCGGTACCCGGGCTGGAGGCGGCGTTCGACGTCGAGGTGCGGCTCGGGCCGATGGAGGACCACGGGACGACCCGGGCCGGGCATCGCCGGGTGGTGCCGATCGTCGGCGGCCGGGTGAGCGGCCGGTTCGAGGCGGAGATCCTGCCCGGCGGCGCCGACTGGCAGATCGTCCGCCCGGACGGCGGCATCGAGATCGACACCCGGTACTCGGCCCGCACCGCCGCCGGCGCCCACGTCTACCTGCGTACCTTCGGTGTCCGCAGCGGCCGGCCGGAGATCCTCGAGGCGCTGCTGCGCGGCGACCCGGTCCCGCCGTCCGACTACTACTTCCGGATCGGCGTCCGGCTGGAGACCGCCGACCCGGCCCTGTCCCACCTGGAACAGTCCATCTTCGTGGCGTCCGCGATCCGCGAGGCGAACACGGTCCGTTACACCGCCTACCGAGTCACCTGACCGGACCCGGCCGGGGTTCAGTAGACGGTCAGGCCGTGCGAGCGGAACTGGGCTCGGACGCGGTCCAGCAGTTCGGCGGACGGGGCCGGCGTGTCGGCCAGTGGGAAGGGCTGGTTGAGGGCCGCGTACTTGGCCGCGCCCAGGCGGTGGAACGGCAGGACCTCCACCCGTTCCACGGTCGGGATCGAGGCGGCGATCCGGGCGACCGCCTCGACGTTCGCCACGGTGTCGGTCAGACCGGGGACCAGGACGAAGCGGATCCAGATCGGAATGCCACGGTCGGCCAGGCGGTGCGCGAAGTCGATCGTCGGCTGCAGCGTTCCGGTCCGGGTCACCTGGTGGTACGTCTCCTCGTCACCGGACTTGATGTCCAGGAGCACCAGGTCGGTCACGTCCAGCAGCTCGTCGGACGCCTTGGCACCGAGGTAGCCGCTGGTGTCCAGGGCGGTGTGCAGGCCTCTCTCGTGGCAACGGGTGAAGATCTCCCGTACGAAATCGGGCTGTTGAAGTGCCTCTCCACCGGAGAGGGTGACGCCGCCCCGGGCGACCTTGATGAAACGCTCGTATCGCGAGATCTCGGTCATCAGTTCGTCGGCGCCCATCTCGCGCCCGCTGCGCCGGTACCAGGTGTCCGGGCTGTGGCAGTACTGGCAGCGCAGCGGGCACCCGGCCAGGAACGCGACGAAACGCGTTCCCGGCCCGTCGACGCCGGTCGAGACGTCGAACGAGTGCACACTTCCGGTCATGGTGGAGGTCATAGCGAGCCGTGGAAGGTCCGCGAGATGACGTCGCGCTGCTGGGCCTTGGTGAGCCGCACGAAGTTCACCGCGTAGCCGGACACCCGGATGGTGAGCTGCGGGTACTTCTCCGGGTGCTCCATCGCGTCCTCCAGGGTGGCCCGGTCCAGGACGTTGACGTTCATGTGGAAGCCGTGCCCGTCGGTGTAGCCGTCGAGGACCCCGACCAGGTTGCCGACCTGCTCGTCCTTCGTACGGCCGAGGCCGTCCGGGGTGGAGGTGATGGTCAGCGAGATGCCGTCGCGGGCGCTGCGGTACGGCAGTTTCGCCACCGACAGCGCGGCCGCCACGAGTCCGTGCTTGTCACGGCCGTTCATCGGGTTGGCGCCGGGCGCGAACGGTTCGCCGAGCCGCCGGCCGTCGGGCGTGTTGCCGGTGTGCTTGCCGTAGACGACGTTCGACGTGATCGTGAGGACGGACAGGCTGGGTTCGGCGCCGCGGTACATCGGCTGCCGGCGGATCTTCTCCATGAACCGGTCGACCAGCTCCACCGCGATCGAGTCGACCCGGTCGTCGTTGTTGCCGAACGTCGGGTAGTCGCCGTCCACCTCGTAGTCGACGACCAGTCCGGTCTCGTCCCGGACCGGCTTGACCTGGGCGTGCTTGATCGCCGACAGGCTGTCCACGGCGACCGAGAGGCCGGCGATCCCGGTGGCCAGGAACCGGTGCACCGGGTAGTCGTGCAAGGCCATCTCGAGGCGTTCGTAGGCGTACTTGTCGTGCATGTAGTGGATGACGTTGAGCGCGTCGACGTAAACCTCGGCCAGCCAGTCGAGGGTGTGGTCGAAGGCGAGAGACACCTCGTCGTAGTCGAGGACGTCATCGTTGAGCGGGTGCGACGCCGGTGCCACCTGGGCGCCGCTGATCTCGTCACGGCCGCCGTTGATCGCGTAGAGCAGCGCCTTCGCCAGGTTGGCCCGCGCGCCGAAGAACTGCATGTCCTTGCCGACCCGCATGCCGGACACGCAGCAGGCGATCGCCGCGTCGTCACTGAGGTAGGGGCGGAGCAGGTCGTCGTTCTCGTACTGGATGCTGCTGGTGTCGATGCTGACCTGCGCGCAGAATTCCTTGAAACCGAGCGGCAGCCGCTGCGACCACAGGACCGTCATGTTCGGCTCCGGCGCCGGGCCCAGGTTGTACAGCGTCTGCAGGTACCGGAAGCTGGTCTTCGTGACGAGCGGCCGGTCGTCCGCCCCGATGCCGCCGATCGACTCGGTCACCCAGGTCGGGTCGCCGGAGAACAGCTCGTCGTACTCCGGGGTGCGCAGGAACCGGACGATCCGCAGCTTGATCACGAAGTCGTCGATCAGCTCCTGGGCGAACTCCTCGGTGATCCGGCCCTCGTCCAGGTCACGGGCCAGGTAGACGTCGAGGAACGTGGAGGTGCGGCCGAGCGACATGGCCGCGCCGTTCTGCTCCTTGGTGGCGCCCAGGTAGGCGAAGTACAGCCACTGGACGGCCTCCTGCGCGGTCGTCGCCGGGCCGGCGATGTCGAAGCCGTAGGACGCCGCCATCGTCTTCAGTTCGCCCAGCGCCCGGATCTGCTCGGAGATCTCCTCCCGGTCGCGGATCACGTCGGCCACCGACAGGCGCGCGTCCAGGGCGACCTTGATCGCCTTGCGCTCCTCGATCAGCCGGTCCACGCCGTAGAGGGCGACCCGCCGGTAGTCGCCGATGATCCGGCCGCGGCCGTACGCGTCGGGCAGGCCGGTGATGATGTGCGAGCGGCGGGCGGCGAGCACGTCGGCCGGGTAGGCGTCGAAGACACCCTCGTTGTGGGTCTTGCGGTAGGTGGTGAAGACCTTCTTGACGTCCGGGTCGAGTTCGCGGCCGTACGCCTTGAGGCCGCCCTCGACCATCCGCAGGCCGCCGAACGGCATGATCGCCCGGCGCAGCGGCGCGTCGGTCTGCAGACCCACGATCAGCTCGGCCTCCCGGTCGATGTATCCGGGGGCGTGCGCGGTGATCGTCGACGGGGTGGTGGCGTCGGCGTCGTAGATGCCGTTCGCGCGCTCCACCGCGAACATCTCGGAGAGCTTCGACCAGATCCCGGTGGTACGGGCGGTCGGCCCGGCCAGGAAGGCGGCGTCACCGTCGTACGGCCGGACGTTGTCGTGGATGAACCCGGCCACGTCGATCCCGGTGCGCCACGTCGTGCCCGCGAATCCGCGCCACGCGTCCATGTTTCCTCCCAGCATGACCCCTCCTAGTGGTTCCCCCTCAGCGTCTCGTCCCGGTGTTCCCTGCGGGCAGGGCCAGAGGTCCCGGATCGACGGGGAAGCCGGACCGTCGCGACCGTGCCGCCGCCGTCGTTGCCGCTCAGCGTGATGGTGCCGCGGTGCAGTTCGACGATGGCCCGGCTGAGCGCCAGCCCCAGCCCGGCACCCGGGATACCGCTGTGCCGGGCGTTGGTGGCCCGGTAGAGGCGGGCGAACAGCCGGTCCCGTTCCCCGGACGGGATGCCGATGCCGGCGTCGCTGACGGTCAGCACCGCGGCGTCGTCGTCGGCGGCCAGCGCGACGTGCACGGTGGCGCCGTCGGGGCTGTACTTGACCGCATTGCCGATCAGGTTCTCGGCGACCTGCCGCAGCCGGGCCCGATCGCCCGGGATCACCAGCCGGGCCGGCAGGTCGGTCCGGATCGGCGCGTCCGGCAGCGCCTCGGTGACCACCGCCGCCAGATCCACGTCACCGACCGTGAGCTGCGCGTGCCCGGCCTCCAGGGCGGACAGGTCGAGCAGCCGTTCGACGAGGGACCGCAGCCGGGCGTTGTTGCGCTCGATCACCCCGAGCAGCTCCCGGACCTCGCCGACGGTGGTGGTGTCGTCCTCCTCGGCGATCAGGTCGGTGTACGTGCCGATCGACGTGAGCGGGGTGCGCAGCTCGTGTCCGACCAGCGCGATGTACTCGCCGATACTGGCCGCCAGCTGGTGCGACAACTCCTCGGCCCGGCGCCGCTCCAGGTAGCCGCCGATGTGCCCGGCGATGCCGCTGAGCAGCACGGTCAGGGCCGGGTCGGGTTCCTGGTGCTCGACGGTGAACGAGCTGAGCACACCTATCACGTTGTCCGCGCTGCGCACCGGGACGGCCACCGCGGCCCGGTAGTGTTCGGCCTCGACGGTCACCGGCAGGTCCGGGGCCAGCAGGTCGGGCACCCAGATCGGCTCGCCACCGGCCCAGCACGATCCGGCCAGCCCCTGACCGCGGTCGAGCACGGCCGGGAGCTGGATCGGCGGGGCGCCCTCGGCGAGGTGGGTGGCGGCCGGGCGGAGCCGGTCGGTCACCGGGTCGACCAGCCACAGCCGCAGGTACGGCCACCCCAGCTCACCGGAGATGGCGCGCAGCACCTCGGTGCCGGCCCGGTCCGCGTCCGGTGCGTGCACCAGCGCCTTGAGCACCTCGGTCTTGCACCGCTCGTACTGGTGCTGGTGGTGCTCGGCGGTGACGTCGTGGACCGCCGCGACCGCGCCGAGGATCTGCCCGCCGGCGTCCCGGACCGGCCGTGCGTTGATCGCGAACCAGCGGCGCCGGTTCTGCCGGTCGTGGGCGAGCACCCCGTCGTGCCGGATCTCCTCGCCGCCGAGCGCCCGGTAGAGGGCGACCTCGTCGGGTGGCAGCGGGCTGCCGTCGTGGCGGCGCAACCCGAACCGCTCGGCCCAGTCGCGGGCCGGCACGCCGAGGCTCTCGTCGCCGAAGAAGTCCCGGACCGCCTGGTTGATCACCACGAGCCGCCCGTCCAGGTCGCAGGCCACCACTCCGGCGTCCAGGCTGCGCAGCAGGGCCTCGGTGAAGGCCGGGTCGTGCCGGGCCGGCGGCGACTCCAGACAGGTGCGCAGTGTCTCGGAGAGCTCCCGGACACTGAACGGTTTGGGCACCACGGCGTCCGCCTCGGCCGATGCCAGGCTGGTGTCGCCGGGCGGCAGGTAGGCGGTGATCAGGACGACCGGGACGGTGGCGGTGACCGGGTGCTCGCGCAGCGCCCGGCACATCCGGATGCCGTCCAGGTGGGGCATGTCGACGTCGGCGACGACCAGGTCGGGGCGCTCGGCGATGGCGGCGGCCAGCCCCTCCCGGCCGTCGCCGGCCAGGGTGGCGCTGTGCCCGAGGCGGCGGACCACCTCGGCGATCACCGCTTGATGTTCGGGGTTGTCCTCGACGACCAGCACCGATGCCATGTCGCCAGCCTAAATCATGATAAATGCGGCAGAGGTTTCGTCGCCGCCGGAAGACGGGTACCGTGCAGCCGCATATCGGCGACTCTCGGGGTTTTGCATGAGTGAGCTAACCGCCCACCTGGACGTTCCACTCGATCGTGGCGCCCCCGCCGCCGCCCGCCGCGCGGTGACCGCGGTGCTGGCCGGCTGGGGGTTCCGGGATACCGACTGGCTGGACGCGGCCGCCGTCGTGGTCAGCGAACTGGTCACCAACGCGGTCCGGCACGGCGGCGGCTGTGTGGCGCTGGCGCTGGAGTCGCACGACGAGCGGGTGACCGTGTCGGTCGCCGACGGCTCGTCGGTGGTCCCACGCCGACGCGCCCCCGACGACGCGGGTGGCCGTGGCATCGCCCTGATCGAGGCGCTGTCCGAGGGCTGGACGGTGGAGAACTACCGCGGCGGCAAGCGCGTCCTGGTGCAGCTGGTGCCCTGCCCGCGGGGTGGTGCGGCATGAGGATCGTCCGGCTCGACGACGGCGGCACCACCCGCCTGATCCTGCGCGGTGAGCTCGATCTGGACACCGGCGACATGTTCCAGGACCAGGTGGCCCGGGCGCTCGCCGACCGCCCCGGCGAGCTGGTCGTCGACATCGGCGGTCTGACCTTCTGCGACTCGTCCGGCATCGACGTGTTGATCGGCGCCCAGCAGGCCGCCGGGCGGGCCGGCATCGGGTTCCGGACGACCATGCCGAGGGGCATCGTGCTCCGGTCCCTGACCGTCACCGGGGTGCTGCCGTTCCTGATCGGCCCGGGGTCAGATCGAGAACCGGCCGGCGGACGCCCGTAGCCGGTCGGCCAGCGCCTGTACGTCCTCGGCGGTACGGGCCACCTCACCGACCGCCTCCCGGCTGGACGCGGTGCCGTGCGCGACGCTGGCGATGCTGTTGGCGATGTCGGTGACACCGTTCGCGGCCTCGCTGACCCCGCGCGTCATCTCGCTGGTGGTGGCGCTCTGCTCCTCCACGGCCGAGGCGATGGTGGTCTGGAAGTCGCTGATCTGCTCGATGATCCGGCTGATCTCGTCGATCGCGGTGACCGCCTGACCGGTGTCGCTCTGGATCGCGGCGATCTGCTGGGAGATCTTCTCGGTGGCCCGCGCGGTCTCCTGGGCCAGGTCCTTGACCTCGCTGGCGACCACCGCGAACCCCTTGCCCGACTCACCGGCCCGGGCCGCCTCGATGGTGGCGTTCAGTGCGAGCAGGTTGGTCTGCGAGGCGATCGCGGTGATCGTCTCGATCACGTCGCCGATCTGCGCCGACGACTCGCCGAGCCGGTTGATCGTCTCGCTGGTGGCCCGAGCCGCGGCCACCGCGTCGGTGGCGACCTGGGCGGCGTCGGCCGCGTTGCGGGAGATCTCGGTGATCGCCGAGCCCATCTCCTCGGTACCGGCGGCGACCGTGTGCACGTTTCCGGAGACCCCGTTGGCGGCCGCCGCGGCCAGCCCGGCCTGCTGGTCGGCCTCGGCGATGGCGCTGTCGATCTGGTGGCTGACCCGGCGCATGGTGTCCGACGCGTCGGTGAGCCGGCCGCCGTTCTCGACGATCTCGGCGACCGTGGTCTTCACCCCGGCGACCGCCTCGTCGACGGCGCGCGACATCACGGCCACCTCGTCGCTGCCGGTGGTGTCCGGGCGCACGGTCAGGTCACCGCGGGCCATCCCGCGCAGCACCTCGACCAGCCGGCCAATCGGGCCGGTGACGCTGCGGGTCACCGCGATCGTGCAGAGGACCGCGGCGATCACCGACAGGACGAAGACCACGATCATGACGGTACGGAGATACGCCGCCTCGTCCTGAGCCTCCTGTGCCGCCTGGTCGGCCCGGCCGACGACCGAGGTGACCAGCTCGCCGGTCACCGTGATGATCTCGAAGTAGACCGCGTAACTGTCCTTGAGCAGCAGCGCGTCACCCTCGTCGACCCGGCCCGCGGCGTACAGGGCGACCATCTGGTCGTCGGTCGACTTGAACTTCTGCCACAGGTCGACGAGCTTGGCGAAACCGGCGCGCTCGGCGTCGGTCATGGCCGCCGTGTCGGTGTCCTTGAGTAGCTGGAGCAGCAGTTCGAGGTCGGCCAGGAAGCCCTTGCGGTTGTCGCTGTCCGGGCCGACGGCCTTCGCCGGGTTCATCCGCCGGGTGTCCCACACGTAGGCGATCTGCCAGCCGGAGATGTCACCGTTGTAGTACTTCTGCTCGTCCACCTGGTGCATCAGGTGCAGCATCCGCTGCAGGTGGTCAGCCGACTCGGACTGCCTGGTGAGCCCCCACCCGCCGATGCCGACGGCCACCCCGAGCAGGACCAGCACCATCGTGAAGGCGCCACCGAGACGCCCGGCCAGTCGCATCCGCCGCAGAATCGCCATCGAATCCCCCGCTCGCCGCAAACCTCCCGAATCTCCCTTCGGCAGTCTCGGTGCGGCACTGAGGGGCGAAGTTCACTTCGGGACGGTCATCCTGGCGCGGGTGCCGCGGCCGAGCCCGGCCGACTCGACGGTGAGCGTGCCCTCGTGCGCCCGCATGATCCGGTCGGTGATGCTCAGACCCAGCCCGACCCCGGGAACGGCCTGCTCCCGGGCGTACTGGCCGCGATAGAACCGCTCCACCACGTGCGGCAGCTCGTCGGCCGGGATGCCGGCACCGGAGTCGAGGACCTCGAGGTTGCCCACGGTCACCCGGATGGTCACCGTCTGCCCGGTGGCACTGAAGATCACCGCATTGCGTACGAGGTGCTCGGCCGCCTGACTGAGCCGGGTGAAGTCACCCGGCACCGCGTAGGGCCCGGGCCCCGACTCGATCACGATCGGCACGTCCCGCTGCGACGCCTGGCTCCGGCACGCGGCCATCGCCGCCTCGGCCACCGCGACCAGGTCGGTGCTGGCCCGCAGCAGCGGCAGGGGAGCGGCCGCCGGACGGGTACCGGCCAGCAGGTGGTCGACCATCCGGACCAGCCGTTCGCCGTTGCGCTGAATCGGATCGATCAGCCGCCGGTACGGCGCCAGCTCCTCGTTGTCGACCAGCAGCTCCAGATAGCCCTGGATGGTGGTGACCGGGGTGCGCAACTCGTGCGACACGGTCGCCACGAAGTCCTCCTCGCGGCTGATCGCCCGGGACAACTCGTCGCCGATCTCGGCCAGCAGCTGCCGGTTGCGCAGCGCGGCCAGATGCCCGGCGGCCTGCCCGGCCATCGTCTTGAGCAGATCCAGCTGCCGGTCGCCGACGGTGCCCGGCTTGTCGTCGAGCACGCACATGCTGCCGAGCGCGTGCCCGTCCTCGTCGATCAGCGGCACCCCGGCCCAGAATCTGATGTTCGGCGCCGCCCGCACACACTCCCAGGAGCGGTAGTGCGGCTCGGTGAGGGTGTCCTCGACGACCAGCGGCTCACGCGTGACCACCACCCGCCCGGAGAACGAGGTCGCCAGCGGCCCGCCGTCGCCGGGCACCCCGGTCTTGCCGGCGAACCACTCCCGGTCGGCGTCGATCAGGGTGACCGTGGACATCGGTGTGCCGAGGACGGCACCGGCCAGCCGGGTCAGCTCGTCGAGCACGACCGGGCGCGGGGCGTCCAGCAGGTGATAGCTGTGCACCGCCGCGAGGCGGGCGTCTTCCCCTACTGCGCTCACATCAGTATCCGTTTCTCCGGGGCGGCCGACGGGTTCCCGCCGTGGCTCACCGATCGCATTTCGACCGCCCGCGGGAGCCGGTTGAGGAGTTCACTCGGCCGGAAATCCGGTCTCGGCCAACCCTCAGTCCTCGGCCGGATGAGGCGATAGGGAGCCACGTAGCACCAAGGCCGGTCAGTCGAAGGAGGGCACCATGCGGACCGAGCTGTACCGGTCGGGCGACGCCGATAACATGAAGAAGCCGACACTGCTGCTCGTCGACGACGACGACGTGGTGCTGGAGACCCTCTCCATCCAGCTGGGCCGGGATCACCGGCTGCTGATGGCCGGAGACGCCGAGCAGGCACTCAAGCTGCTCGCCGCGAATGAGAACGTCGCCGCGGTGGTCAGTGACGTGCGGATGCCCGGGATGGACGGCATCGCGCTGCTGGGCAAGATCCAGCAGGACTTCCCGGACGTGGTCCGGATCCTGCACAGCGGCCACGGTGACATGAAGACCGTGATCGCCGCGATCAACTCCGGTGGGGTGTACCGGTACCTGGCCAAGCCGGCCAACCGTACCGACATCATGGACGCGATCAAGGGCGCGGTCACCCGCCACGATCACGCCATGGCCGAGCGCAAGATGGTCGACACCACGCTGAAGACCAGCGTGCAGGCCCTCTTCGGGATCCTCGAACTGTCCAGCCCGCTCGGCTTCGCCCGGGCCGGCCGGATCCGTAAGCTGGTCGGCGAGCTCACCACCGCCCTCGAACTCGACGGGCTCTGGGAGATCGAGGTCGCCGCGATGGCCTCGCAGATCGGCGCGGTCAGCGTGCCCTCCGACGTGATGAGCAAGCTCACCGAGGGCGCCAACCTCACCCCGGACGAGCAGAAGGCCGTCAACGGGATGCCCGGCATGGTGCTTCCGCTGATCAAGGACATCCCGATGATCGAGGACGTGGTGTCCACGGTCCGCGGGCTGGCCGGTGAGAAGCCCCCGCCCGGTGGCTGGTCGCCGCTGGTCGAGGGCGCGATCAGCGTGGTCCGGACGGCCATCGAGTACGACACGGCGGCGGCCCGCTCCAGCTCGCCGGCGATGGCGATCACCGCGCTCACCCGGGCCGGCACCTGCGCCCCGCACGTGCTGGCCGCCCTGCGGCAGGTCAAGGGCGTGGAGAGCCCGGCGGCCGGCAGCACGCAGGCCTACGCCGTAGCCGATCTGCAGGTCGGGATGCGCCTGGCTCAGGACGTGATGGCCACCAACGGCCTGGTGCTGATCGGCAGCGGCACCGTGGTGACCGAGGCGATGCTGGACCGGCTGGTCAACTTCTCCCGCGTGGTGGGTCTGGTCGAGCCGGTGCTCACCGCGGCCTGACCCAGCACACATCAGGGGATCCGTTCGAATTCGAGCGTGAGCACCCGCACCGCCCGCAGCGCGCCGTCGGTCTCGGCGCGCAGGCGATCTCCCGTCGGGCCGGGGTCGGAGACGGCCCCGGCCCGCGCGGCGTCCTCCACCCGCGAACAGATCGCCGCCAGCTCGGCGGCGCCGATGTTCGCGGCCGAGCCCTTCAGGTTGTGTGCCTGGTCCCGCACCGGGCCCGGGTCGCCCGCGTACAGGAGCCGGATCAGTTCGTTCGCCGCGAGAGGGGCCTTCGCGGCGAACGACCGGAGCAACCGGAGGACCAGGGCCGTCTCGGCGGGCGACGGAATCGGCTCGACGAGATCGGCGAGGCGGGCCCGTACGCCGGCCACCCGGGCCAGGTCCTCCGGCTGTGTGGCGGTCTCCATCCGCTCATGGTGCGCCCGGATGGCGGTGATCAGGGGTAGTTCGGCGCGATTACGCTCCCCAGCTGGCCTGGGTTCCGCCCACGCGCTCGGCGGCGGCCGTCTGGGCGTACCCCGATGAATGGAAGGCCTTGGCCGGGTCGCGCGGCAGCCCTCTCGCCTCCCGCCGGTCCGCGAGTGCGGACCGCACGTCGG
Source organism: Actinoplanes sichuanensis (assembly GCF_033097365.1). Taxonomy (NCBI): domain Bacteria; kingdom Bacillati; phylum Actinomycetota; class Actinomycetes; order Micromonosporales; family Micromonosporaceae; genus Actinoplanes; species Actinoplanes sichuanensis. The sequence goes on along the minus strand of NZ_AP028461.1, from coordinate 6,275,813 downwards.
TCTCGTAGGCGTCCATCAGTACCTGGTGTGCACCGAGGACGTCGCCGTCGCGCTGCGCCGTGGCCAGCGCCGCCTGATCCACCTGAAGGGCCTTGGCCAGCGCCTGCTCGACGTTGAGCACCGACAGGATCTGGCCCGGGATCTTCTCCTCGATGTTGTGGCACTGGTCGAGCATGAAGTTGACCCCGGACTCGGGCCGATGGGCGTCCGCGGCCACGATCTCCGACATGATCCGGAACAGCTGGAACGGGTCGGCCGAGCCCACGATCAGGTCGTCGTCGGCGTAGTAGCGCGAGTTGAAGTCGAACGCGCCGAGCTTCTTCTGCCGGATCAGCTGCATCACGATGAACTCGATGTTCGTTCCCGGCGCGTGGTGACCGGTGTCCAGCACGACCGTCGCCCGCTCGCCCAGGGCCAGGCAGTGCAGCAGCGACGTGCCCCAGTCCGGGATGTCGGTGGAGTAGAAGTACGGCTCGAAGAACTTGTACTCCAGCAGGATCCGGTGGTTGTCGTCGGACGCGTCGTAGATCTCGCGCAGCGACTCGGCCAGCCGGTCCTGCCGGCCCCGCAGCGAATCCTGGCCGGCGTAGTTCAGGCCGTCCGGCAGCCAGATCTTCAGATCCGTCGAACCGGTCTGCCGCATCACGTCGAGGCACTGCTTGTGGTGGTCGATCGCCTTACGCCGGATCGCCGGGTCCGGGTTGCACAGCGAGCCCAGCCGGTAGTCGTCGTCCTGGAAGACGTTCGAGTTGATCGCGCCGATCTGCACCCCCACCTTGTCGGCGTGCGCCTTCAGGTCGCTCCAGTCGTCGACCAGGTCCCACGGGATGTGCAGCGACACCCGGTTGGCCAGGCCGGTGAGACGATTCACCTGCGCGGCGTCGGACAGCTTCTCGTACGGGTTGCGTGGCCCACCGGGACGGGTGAAGACCTTGAACCGGGTGCCCGAGTTCCCGTACGCCCAGCTCGGGACCTCGATCGTGAAGCCGTCCAGACCGTCGAGGTTCATGATGTGGTACCTCCGTACCGTCGATTGGTGAGCCCGTTCAACAGCGCGGCGAACACCAGCACCGCGCCGAGCGCGAGGAGCTGGTACTGCGAACCCTCGTTACCGACGAAGGCCAGCAGGATGCCGGCGTTGAGCCAGACGATGAGCAGAGTGGCCAGCACGACCCCGGAGACCCGGCCGATGCCACCGGTGATCGCCACCCCGCCGAGGACGGCGATGGTGATCGCGGGCAGGGCCATACCGTTGCCGGAGACGCCCGCGTCCGGGCGGGCCGAGGCGAACTGCCCCACCGTCACCACGGCCACCAGGCCGGAGATCAGACCCGCATAGACGTACGCCTTGAAGCGCGTGTCCCGGACCGGGAGGCCGGCCCAGCGAGCGGCGACGTCGTTGGTGCCGATCGCGTAGAGACGCCGCCCGTACGCGGTGCGGGCCAGCAGCAGCCAGACCGCCACCACGGTGGGCAGCAGGAAGGTGAAGATGCCCAGCGGCACGTTCGGGACGTACTCGCCGAACAGCGGTAACTCCACCGACTTGCTCAGGGAGAACAGCTCCTGGATCGGCTTCGTGCTGATCGGCTGCTGGTTGTTGACGACGATCGCGATGCTCTTGTACGCGTAGAACGTCGCCAATGTTGCGATCAGAGCCGGGAAGCCGATGTAGGACACCAGGAAACCGTTGATCGCGCCGAGGAACGCGCCGAACCCGGCCGTGGCGAGGATCGCCAACCACAGGGGCCAGCCCCACTCGCCGTACGCGAAGCCGAACACCATGCCGGCCAGGCTCACCATCGCGCCGACCGACAGGTCGATGCCGCCCCGGCCGGAGAGGATGACCAGCATCTCGGCCAGGCCCAGCATGGCCAGCGGGACGGCGCTGATCAGGCTGGCCGACATATAGTCGAAGTCGTAGGGTGCGGTGAGATAGCCACCGGCGTCGTTGATGAAGAACGTGACGACGACGATGACGATCAGTAGCGCTAGCAGGGCGATTCGCTGCGTCAGTAGGATCTTGAGCCAATCCGACTTTTCCGACTTTTCGGTTTTTGTCGGTTTTTCTGCGACCGTGGTCATCGGGCCCTCCTCGCGCGGGCGCGCAGCAGGTCGGCGCCGACCGCCACGATGATGAAGATGCCGACGAACAGGTCGGACAGTTGCGAACGCCAGCCCAACTGGGTCACCCCGGAGGCCACCGACTGCACCAGCAGCGCCCCCAGCAGGGTGCCCAGCACCGAACCGCGGCCGCCCATGATGCTGGTGCCGCCGATCACGACCGCCGCGATCACCGCCAGTCCCTTGCCGGAACCGACCGACTGGTCGAGCGTCGACGTGCCCTGGGCGATCACGAAACACGACGCCAGGCCGACGAGCACCCCGGTGAAGACGTAGGCCAGCAGCACCCGCCGCTGCACCCGGACCCCGGCCAGGCGGGCGGCGACCGGGTCCCCGCCGATGGCGTAGAAGTGACGGCCACCCGCGGTGTGCCGCAGGTACCACCAGACGGCCGCGGTGATGACGACGGTGATCAGGAAGGCGTGCGGGACGCCCAGCGTGCGCCCGTCCGGTCCACGACCGAAGAACGCCAACGTGCCAGGGATGCCGTTGACCGTGCCGGAGCCGAAGATCTGCAGGCCGAGGAACATGAACAGGTTCGCCGTACCGAACGTGATGATGATGGCGTGCACCCGGCCGTAGGCGATCAGCACCCCGTTGACCAGGCCGAGCACCGCGCCCGCGGCGATCGACAGCAGCACCGCCGTGGCGAGGCCCACCCCGTCCGCGCCGACCAGCGCCTTCGCGGTCAGCACCGAACACACCATGATCGCGCCGCCGACCGAGACGTCGATGCCGCCGGTGATGATCACGATGGTCATCGCCACGCCGACCAGCGCCACCGGGGCGGTCGCCACCAGCAGCGGCTGGATCGAGCCGGCCGTAAGGAACGCCGGCGTGCTGACCGCCAGCGCCGCCCACAGCACCGCGATCACGCCGACCAGCACGACCTCCTGCCCGGTGATCGGGCTCGGCAGTACTCGCCGCTTGATCTTCGCTTCCGCAACCGCGGTCATGCGTCACCTCCCGCGGCCGTCGTCCGTCTCGTTCCGCCGTCTTGGGCGGGTGCTTTGTTCGTTTCGCCGTCTTGGGCGGTTGCCTTGTCGGCTTCGCCGTCTTGGGCGGGTGCTTTGTTCGTTTCGCCGTCTTGGGCGGTTGCCTTGTCGGCTTCGCCGTCTTGGGCGGGTGCTTTGTTCGTTTCGCCGTCTTGGGCGGTTGCTTCGTCGGCTTCGCCGTCTTCGGCGGGCGCCCTGTTCGTTTCGTCTTGGGCGGGCGCCGTCTTGTCCGTTTCGTCTTGGGCGGGTGTCGTCTTGTTCGCTTCGCCGCCGCCTGCGGCGGCGGCCAGCAGGTCGACCTGGCTGGCGTCCGGGCCGAACTCGTCGGTCGTCGTGCCGCCTCGTACCACCTGGATGCGGTCGGCGATCCGCAGCGCCTCCGGCAGGTCGGACGTCACCACCAGGACGGCGGTGCCCTCCTCGGCCAGTTCGGTGATCAAGCGGTGGATCTCCTCTTTGGCCCCGACGTCGACACCCTGCGTCGGCTCGGCCAGCACCAGCACCTTCGGCCGCTCCACGAGCTGCCGTGCCAGCACCACCTTCTGTGCGTTGCCACCGGACATCGCGCTGATCGCCTGCCGCTCGTGCGGCGTCTTCACCGCGAGCCTGTCGATCAACTTGAGCGCCACGGCCTTCTCCCGAGCCCGGTCCACCCACACTCCGAACCTCGACAGCAGCCGCAGATGACCCGCCGAGATGTTGAAGGCGATCGACTGAAAGCCGAACATCCCCTCGACCTTGCGGTTCGCCGGCAACAACGCGATGCCGAGCCGCTGTGCGTGCTCGGGACTCTTGATGTTGACTTGACTTGAGTTGACCAGAATCTGTCCATGTGTACTGCGATCAATGCCGTACACACATGCCGCGATCTCGGACACGCCCGAGCCGACCAGTCCGTACAGTGCGACGATCTCGCCGGCCTTGACGCTCACGTCGACATCGCGGAACCGGCCGTCCCGACTGAGGCTCCGCAGCTCCAGCACCGCCGGGCCGTCCGGCACCTCGCGATGCGGGCGGGCGTCCGACAACTCCTCGCCCACCATCAGATGAGCGATCTGCCGGACGCTCAGATCCCCGATCGGGTACGTGCCGATGGTGCGCCCGTCCCGCATGACCGTGACCTCGTCGGCGATCCGGAACAGCTCGTCCAGCCGGTGCGAGATGTAGATGACCGCCACACCGGCCGCCGTCAGCCGGCGGACCACGTCGAACAGGACCTCGATCTCGGCGTCGGTCAGGATCGCCGACGGCTCGTCCAGGATCAGCACCTTCGCGTCCGCGGCCAGCGCCTTCGCGATCGACACCTGCTGCTGCTCGGCCACCGACAGGGTGCCCACCTCGGCGGTCGTGTACCGCTCGGGCAGGCCGAGCAGCTCCAGCAGCTCGACCACCTTCGCGTTCTGCGCCGCCCAGTCGACCCGTCCGGCCTTCTTCAACTCGCGGCCGAGGAAGATGTTCTCGGCGACCGTCAGCTCCGGGAAGAGCTGCGGCTCCTGATAAACGGTGGCGATGCCGAGCGCGATCGCCGCCGTCGTCGAGCCGAGCTTGACCGGCTCACCCTCGAACTCGATCTCGCCGGTGTCGGCGACCTCGGCCCCTGCCACGATCTTGATCATCGTGGACTTGCCGGCGCCGTTCTCACCGACCAGGGCGTGCACCTTGCCCGCCCGTACCGTGAAATCGGCGTGCTGGATGGCCCGGACCGCGCCGAACCGCTTCGAGATAGCGGTAAGGCGCAGCCGCGGGTTTTCGATCTCGTCGGTCATCAGTAGTTGAACTGGTCGACGTTCTTGTCGGTGATCGCCAGCGCCGGCCCGAGGAGCAGCATCTTGTTCGCCTCGGTGTAGGCGACCGCGGACAGGTCACTGGACACGTTGTTGGTCGCCGCGAACGGCTTGCCCTGCGCGATCTGGGCGCCCGCCCACGCCGTCAGGTAGCCGAGGTTCTCCACATCCCAGAGGATCGCGGCGGTCGACGATTTGTCCTGCAGGTACGGCTTCATCGCCTGCGGGGTGCCCAGGCCGACCGTGAACACCTTGCCGATCTTGCCGGCGTCCTTGACCGCCTGCGCCACACCCGGCGCCGACGACGTGCACTCGCCGACCAGGCCGGTCAGGTCCGGGTGCGCGTTCATCAGGTCGGTCGCCATCTGGGTGGCCTTCGCCTGGTCCTCACCGGCGTAGACGATGTCGACGATCTCCGCGTCCGGGTACTTCTCCTTGGTGTACGCCTTCTGGACCTCGATCCAGGAGTTCAGGTTTTCCGCGGTCTGGCCGCAGGACACGATCGCGTACTTGCCCTTGCCGCCCATCGCGGTCAGCAGCGAGTCGGTCAGACCCTGGCCGATACCCTCGGCGGTGGCCTGGTTGACGAACACCTCCCGCACACTCGTCGGCGCGTCGGTGTCGGCGGTCGCCACATGGATGCCGGCGTCCTTCGCCTGCTGCAGCAGCGGCGCCATGCTGTCCGGGTCGTTCGGGGCGACGATCAGCGTGTCGACCTTCTGCTGGATGTACGACCGGACGATGTCGGCCTGCGCGGCGGCGTCGGCTTGAGTCGGGCCCTGGTAGAGCCACTCGACGTTGCCGAGCGCGGCGGCCGCCTCCTTACCGCCCGCGTTCATCGCCTCGAAGTAGGGAACACCCTGCAACTTCGGGACGAACGCCACCTTGTAGGTCTTCTTACCCGCGTCACCCGAGGCGGCGGTGTCGGTGTCGTTCTTCTTGGTGCAACCGGTGAGCGCTATGGCAGCCGTCGTGGCCATGACGACGGCAGCGGTAAACCGAGGACGCATGACGCCTCCTGTTAAAGGGTTCTTGAAACGTTCTAGCTGAGGTGTGAGTCACGTTACGAGCCCGTTAGGGCAGGGTCAAGAGTTGATTCCCAGGGTGCCCTTGATTTCTTCCGCTAGCAGGTCATTCGCCCCAAGCCCCATCCTGATACGTTTCAAGAAGCGTCACCGTTACCCCCTTTCGTCCTGTCCCCGCCATCGTGTCCCGTCCGCCGCCCGGCCTCGCCCCGTCTCTGGGCCGTCGCCGCCTCGCTGGGTCTCTGGGGCCTCGCCCGGCCTCTCGATTCGCCCGGCCTCTCGATTCGCCCGGCCTCTCGGTTCGGCCGCCTTTCGAGTTGGCTGCCTTTCGGTTCGCTCGGCCTCTCGGGTTGGCTGCCTTTCGGTTCGCTCGGCCTCTCGGGTTGGCTGCCTTTCGGTTCGCTCGGCCTCTCGGTTCGGTCGCCTCTCACAGTTCGCGCCCGCATGGTTGATCCGCGGCCCGTGGTGTCCGTGTCTGCGCGGCCTCTCTCGCGATGTCCCGGCGGCGCTCCGGTGCCCCTGCCCTTCGCCCGGTTTGGTGCCTAATCGGTGTCTTGCGCTTCGTTGGTCGCTCGCCTCCGCCGCCAGCCGCTTGCCCATCCCCGCCGCCCGGCGCCTGTCTCCGTGCTCGTTGCCTGTCTCCGTGCTCGTTGCCTGTCTCCGTGCTCGTTGCCTGTCTCCGTGCTCGTTGCCTGTCTCCGTGCTCGTTGCCTGTCTCCGTTGCTCATCGGCTGTCTCCGTTGCTCATCGCCAGCCGTTGCTCGCCGCCGGCCGCCAGTTGTCGCCGGCGACCGGTCACGCTGGACGCCGGTCGCCCGTTGCCCGCCGTCCACGACGGCTGGCAGGGGCCCCGTGCGGCGGTGTGGCGGGGGCCTCCGTGCACCTTGGGGTGGTTGTCGACGGTTTGACGGTGGTCTTTCGGCTTGACTTGAGTTGAGTTGAGTTGACGTGGTGCTGGGTGCGAGCGGGCTCGGAGGGGAGATGGCGACGGGCCCCGCCGGTGTGCGGCAGGGCCCGTTAGGTGGTAGATCGGTCAGCGGAGTCTTCGGATCAGGACCGCTGCCACCGCTGCCACGGCCAGGGCCGCTCCGATCAGGGCGTACTGCTGACGCCGACGGGTCGGGTGATCCGGGTCGGTGCTGAGTGCACGGTCCCGGAGGGCGCCGATGGCTTCGGAAGCCCGGCTCGGGAGTGTGCCGATCGCGGTGGTGGCTCGTTCGGCTGCCTCGGCGGCTGTTTCGGCCAGGTGGGTTCGGGTTTCGGCGGACTCTTGTCTTGCCTGTGCACGAGGGTCGGCGGGTGTTCCGGGCTTGGCGGTCACCGATGCCGAACCGGCATGTGTGGTGCCTGTATCGTCGGTCTGGGAACGGGACTCCCGGATCGAATCGGTCACGGCTTCCGCCTTGGCGGCGATACTTCCGGCGGCATCCGCTGCCATCTGTTTCAGCCGGTTCGGTTCGGAGTCGGCGGTCGGGTCGTTCGGCGTACCGATCAATTTCGCCTTGGCGGTCTCGGCGAGATGGCCGGCCTTTTCCGCGGCGGCTTGGGCCAGCCGGTCCTTCCCGTCCGTGGCGGTGTCGGTGAACTGCGCCTTCTTCTCCGTGGCCGCGTCGGTCAGTTGCGCCTTCTTCTCCGTGGCCGCCTTGGCGAGTTGGGCCTTCTTTTCCGCGACGGCATCGGTGAGTTGATTCTTCTTCTCGGCGGCGACCTCGGTGAGCTGGTTCTTCTTGTCCATGGCGGCCTCGGTGAGCTGGGCTTTCTTCTCTGCGGCGGCCGATTTGACTCGGCTTGGGACGTCCATCTTCTCGATCAGCGCGGCCGCGGTGTCGCCCATCTCGGCCCTGGTCTGCTCGATTTCCGCCCGTAGCGCCTCCGCCTGATCCGCGGCGTCGCCTTTGCCGTTCCTCGCTTTCTCGGCCGCGGCGTGGACATCGTCGGGGCGTGCCGTTGTCGCCTTCGGCTCGTTCGACTTGGACACGCCGTGGGAACCGGTTTGCGGCTCGCGGCCCGGACCTTGGGCGGATCGAGTTTCCGCCGGGGCCGGAGTGTCGGACTGGGCGGCGGCGGGGGAGTGGCTTCGGGCGGCTGACGTGTCGGTTGCCGAACTCCCGGTCTTCGTGGGCGCCGGATGATTCTGGCCAGATGCACTGGGCGCTGTCTGATTTGGGCCGGATGCATTGGGCGCTGGATGATTCGGGCCGGATGCACTGGGCGACGTTGCGCTCGGCGGACCCGGTTTGGGCACTGATGCGCGGCCCGTGGGGCGACCGGGGGCCGGCGTGGCGGCGGGTGCGGCGCTGATTGTGGAATGCGGGGTCTCCGCAGTACCTGCCGCAGTACCTGCGGGTGTCGACATGCTGCCGGGGGTCCGCGTTGTGTCGCCCCCTTGTGGAGCGGTCGCTGATGGGCTCGAGGTGGTGGTCGGTGGTGTCGGTTTCGCTGTGGCCGGTGCCGGCTGTGCGGTGGTGGCCGCGGGCGAAGTGGAGTTCGCTGCTGTGGACGATGGCGGTGCCGGGTTCGGAGTGCTTGCCACGTTCCCGCCTGGAGCCTTCGGCGGTGTGGGTTTCGGCGGTCCCGGGTGTGGAGTCGGGGTCGGCTTGGCCTCGCCGATCGCAGCTCCAGAGCCGGGCTTCGGCGAAGTAACCCCTCCGTGCATGGAAGGAGAAGCGGTGCCACCCGAGTGCGTCGCGGCCGCGCCGGCCGGGCCGGGCTTCGGAGACGTGGCGCCGCTCGCGGTAGGCGAGGCAGGTGTGGCGCCGCTCGTGGTCGGCCTGGAAGGGGCGGTGGCGCTCGTAACCGGTGTGGAAGGGGCGCCGCCGCTCGTATTCGGCGAGGGAAGTGTGGCGCCGCTCGTAGCCGATGAGGGAGAGGCGGCGCCGCTCGGGGTGGGCGAGGCGACGCTGTGCGGGCCGGGCTTGGGAGGGGCGCCGTCGGGCTTGGGAGCGGTGCTGCCGCTCGGACCCGGTGAGGCGACGCTGCCCGGGCCGGGTTTAGGGCTGGTGGCGCCGCCGGGCGAAGGCGAGGCGGTGCCGGGACTCGGCGTCGAAGCGGTGAGGCCGCTCGGGGCGCGCGAAGTGCCGGCCGGGTGCGAATCGCCCGGTGCGAGGCCCGGCGGTCGGCCGGATGTCGCTGACTGGCCCGAGGTCGCTGGCCGGCCGGAGTTCGTCGGTCGGCCCGGGTTCGCCGGTTGGCCGGAGCCTGCCGGGCGGCCGGATGTGGTCACCGTGCTGCGTGAACCGGGGCCGGGTGTGACGGTGCTGCGGGTGGCCGTACCGGATCGGGTCGTGGTCGGATCGGGGTTGGTTTGTCCTGTGGATTTCGCGTCGGAGGAGGGTGTGGCCGCCGACGGGCCGGGCTTCGGTGGGTCCTCGCCTGTGGTGCGGTTCGAGGATGGTGGGCCCGGTTTCGGGCGGTTGCGGTTGGCGGTGGGGCGGCTGCGGTTGGGAACGCTCATGAGCGCGTCCCCCGCCGGGCCGCGGTCATGAACTCGTTCACGTCACGGCGGCCACTCGCGATGGCGGCCTCCGGAGTCGGCGGCACCGCCTGCTGTACCTCGCGTTTTCCGGCGATCGCGGCGATCCCGGCGCCTGCGAACAGCACCACCGCCACGATCAGGGCGGACGCCCATACCGGCATGACGAGTGACAGGGCCGCGCCGGCGGTGACGAGTAGTGCGCCGACGCCGTACAGCGCGATCACCCCGGCCCCGCCGAGCAGCCCCGCGCCCTTGCCGGCACGGCGGCCCTTCTCGGTCATCTCTATGCGGGCGAGCGCCAGCTCGTCGCGGATCAGGGTGGTCACCTGTTCACTGAGTCGGCTCACCAGTTCCGAGGCCGACTGATCGGTTCGTGCGTCTGTGTGGGTCATCGTCCCTCCGTCCTGCACGGTTGTCCTGCAGACGTACCCACACCAATCCTGACTAATCGCCCGCTGTCGGGCCGCCGATTCCGGTAAGTGAAGGTGAATGCCCGTTATGCGGCTTGGGTCAGGTGGGGGTCCGCTTGATGCGTGCACCGGCCGGGTATAACGGTGCGCATGCCTGATGCGCCCGTGCTGCTCGCCGGACGGTACCGGCTGGGCGAGAGCCTGGGCCGCGGTGGAATGGGGCAGGTTCTCCTGGCCCGCGACGAGACTCTGCAGCGCGATGTGGCGATCAAGGAGATCGACCAGCCGTTCGGCGCCGACGGTGGGGCGGCGGCGCGGCGCACGCTTCGGGAGGCGCGGGCGTCGGCCCGGATCAACCATCCCAACGTCGTTCAGGTGTACGACGTACTGCAGCTCGACGACCGCACCTGGATCGTCATGGAGTATGTGCCGAGTCGTTCGCTCCGGGAGGAGATCGCCGAGCAGGGCCCGCTCGACCCGTACCGGGTGGCCCGGATCGGACTGGAACTGCTCGGGGCGCTGCGCACCGCTCACCGCCTCGGCGTCGAGCACCGCGATGTGAAGCCGGCGAACGTGCTGCTCGCCGACGACGGGCGGGTGCTGCTCACCGACTTCGGCATCGCGGCCGTCGACGACGACGGCGTGATCAGCCGTTCCGACATCCTGGTCGGGTCGCCGCAGTTCATGGCGCCGGAGCGGGCTCAGGGCAACCCGAGCGGGCCGGAGGCCGACCTGTGGTCGCTCGGCGCCACGCTCTACGCCGCGATCGAGGGTCGCGCGCCCTACCAGCGCGGCTCGACGATGGCGACCCTCGCCGCGCTGGCCACCGAGGAGCCGGACCCGCCCGCGCACGCCGGTGTGCTGCGCCCGCTGCTCGACGGCCTGCTCCACAAGGATCCGGCCACCCGGATGACCGCCGAGGACGCGGAGGGCTTGGCCCGCGCCATCATCACCGGCCTGTCGGAGCCCGCGGAGACGGTGGAGGAGAAAGCGAAGCCGTCCGGTCTGGCCGGTCTGGCTGCGGTGTTCCGGATTCCACGGCCGCGAGCGTCCGGAGAGCGGTTGCCCGACGGTGGCGCCTCGGCCGCCGGGTCCGGGCGGAGCGCTCCGGCATCGCCCCTGAGTGGTGGCAGGGTCGAATATGCGGATAAATACGACAATGGTTCGGCGCTTGAGAAGGGCGCGGTAGCCGCCGCCGGAGAAGTCGGCGTCGCTGCGGGAGCGGGGCCGGAGGCGGGCGAGGAATCCGCCGATGAGGCAAGGGCGAGCGGTGCTCCAGGGGCTGTGGAGGGTGCCGAGGTCGAGGCTTCGGCGGGCACGAAACCGCAGACGAGTGACACGTCCGGGGCCGGACCAGGTGCGACGCCGGAGGCTGGTGAGAATTCCGGAAGCGCCGCCGGGACCGGGTCGAAGCCGGGTGGTGAGTCCGTAGCCGCCGCAGGTGCGATGCCGAAGTCCGAGTCGGTAGCGGTGCCGGGGTCTGAATCGGCAACGGTTTCAGAGTCGACAACGGTGCCGGAGTCCGAGTCGGCAACGGTGCCAGAGTCGACAGTGGTGCCGAGGTCTGAGTCGGTAGCCGTGCTGGAATCTGAGTCGGCAACGGCGCCGGAGCCCGAGTCGGCAGCGGCGCCGGAAGTGGAGCCGGTGACGAAGCGGGACGGTGACCGGGGGCTCCGGAAAGTCACCGGAGCACCCCCGCTGGAGGCTCACCGGACGGAGCAGGCCACGCGGGCGACGTCGGCGGCCGTACCAAATGAGGCGACCGGGACGGATCGTCGGCGGCGCGGCCTGATCGTGGCGGTGGCGGCGTTGGCGGTGGTTCTCGTGTTGGGGGTCGCGTGGGCCTTGACCGGGCGGCCGGACAACCCCGAGACGCAACCGGCCGCGTCGGCCGCTGCGCCGACCGGAGGTCTGCCGGCGGGTGGCCCGGCGACGTCGACCACCCCGTCATCGGCTGCTTCGTCGGCGGCGCAAGCGTCACCGAGCCCGGCGTCACCGAGCCCGACACCGACCGGCGACGAGCGGCCTCCACTCCCGGCCGGGTGGGTGGAATACAAGGACGACACCGGATTCTCCCTGTACGTCCCGGCGGGCTGGAAACGGTCGAAGGAGGGGTCGATCGTCTACTTCCGGGGCGATGGCAAGATCCTCGGTGTCGACCAGACCGACGAACCGAAGTCGAACCCGGTGAAGGACTGGCGCACCCAGGCCGACAATCGGGTCGCGGGCGGCGACTTCCCGCAGTACGACGAAGTGCACATCAAGGCGGTCGACTATTTCCTGAAGGCCGCCGACTGGGAGTTCACGTTCATGCGCGACGGTGTCCGCCGGCACGTCAACAACCGCGGCACGGTGGTCTCGAAGAACCGGGCCTACGGCATCTACTGGCAGACTCCGGACTCCGAGTGGTCCGACTCCCGCGACGACCTGCAGTTGGTCTTCGACAGTTTCGTCCCGGACAAGAACTGACCCGCTCAGTGGTCGAGCAGGAAACCGGTGTCGACGGCTATCGAAAACGGAACGTCGCCGGTCAGCGTCTCGCCATGCTTCGCCGACGCGTCATCGTTGGAGGCCGAGCAGGCTGTTGCCGTTGATGGCGACCCGGAACGGCTCGTCGAGGGTCAGTGTCTGGTCGCCCTCGGCCACCGCGTAGGTCTCATAACCTGTGGCTCTCGGCCGGAAGAGATGCAAGGCTGCTGATTCGTACCTGGTCATTTCCGGCTCGATCAGTAGATACCACCCGATCCGTGCGGCGGCGTAGAGCTGCTTCTTCAGGACGCGGTCCGTCGTGGTGTTGCTCGGCGATGCGATTTCGCATGTGAGCAGCACGTCGGAGGCCTCCACGACCGTCACGACTCGTGGACCCCGGGCGACGACGAGATCCGGCCTCATGATCGTGCCGGTGGACAGGCGAACGTTCATGTCGGTGAGGATCCAGAACTCGGCCGCGTCGGCGGCGGGTAGGAGGCCCGCCGAGAGCCGAACGCTGATCTGTTGATGCGGTGCGTTCGGTCGAGGTGTCACCTGGAGGCTTCCATCGAGCAACTCGATCCGGTGGCTCGCGGCATCGAGCGCGAGAAACTCCACCTCGGTCCAGGGGCCCGAGTGGTCGTCGAAGGAGGCCGGCGGAGTCTCGCAAGCGCTCATGCCGCCCTGGTCGTACACCGACTAGGCCCTAGTCAAGTTGGTTCGGGTCAACGGGGGATCGGCTGGATCGCGGCCCGGGCGGCGGTGGCCAGGCGCTCGGCGACCTCGGCGTGGTCGGTGGTGATCAGACCGACGGTCACCCGCAGGTGGGGTTCGGCGGCCGGACCGACCGTGAACGCGGTGCCGGCCGCCGCCCCGATCCCGGCGCTGGCCAGGCTCAGCAGGGCGGCCTGTTCGTCGGCGACCGGCAGCCACAGGTTGAGGCCCTCGCCCGACGGCAGCACGATCCCGGCCGACGCCAGTGCCGAGGTGACCAGCCGGCGGCGACGGGTGTACTCGTCGCGGGCGGCGGCCACCGCGGCGATCGAGGCCGGGGCGGTGAGCAGGGTGAGCAGCAGGTGCTGGAGGAGCCGGCTGGTCCAGCCCTGGCCGAGCAGCCGCCGCTCCAGGATCGGGTCGAGGACCGTCGCCGGGCCACTGATCGCGGCCAGCCGCAGGTCGGGGCCGTGCGACTTGGAGAAGCTGCGTACGTGGACGGTCTGCCGCGGGATGTGCGTGCCTACCGACAGCGGCGAACCGGAGGACAACTCGCCGGCCGAGTCGTCCTCTACGACGTACACCTGAGGGGTCTGGCCGAGGACCGCGGCGAGGGAGGCGGCCCGCGACGGTGACCACGACGCGCCGGTGGGGTTGAGGGCGCGCGGCTGGAGGAAGACCGCGGCGGGTCGCCGGGTGAGGGCGGCGGCGAGCCGCTCGGGGATCATGCCGTGCGCGTCGGTCGCGACTCCGACGACCCGGACGCCGAGCGTGTCGAGGAGATCCAGCAGCGGCGGGAAGCACGGGTTCTCGACCAGTGCGAGATCGCCGAGCCGCAGCAGGGTGGTGGCGACGTGGTCGATCGCGTCCATCGCCCCGTCGAAGATCGCCAGGCGTTCCGGCGGGTACGGCCACCGCTCCCGCAGCAGCGCCCCCAGGGCGGGCAGGACCGGTTCGTCCAGGTAACTGCTCGGCGCCGGCGACAACCCGTGCAGATCGGGCAATGGCGGAAGTAGCGCCGGATCGGGGACTCCGGTGGAAAGATCCAGTCCGAAACCCGAAGTCTGCCGCAGGGCTGCCCGATAACGACCAGGACCGCCCGCGCCGGGAGTGGCGACGACGGTGCCCCGCCGCCCGTCGGTGCGGATGGTGCCGGCCCGCCGCAGGAGCTGCCACGCCGAGTTGACGGTGCTGGGGGAGAGCTGCAACTCGGTGGCGACCGAGCGCACCGGCGGCAGCTTGAGCCCGCCGGCCAGGGCGCCGTCGCCCACCGCGCGGCTGACCGCTTCGGCCAGCCCGCGGGCGCTGGCGTCGGACAGTCGTTCCATGACGGCCTGGTAAAACATTATGTGACAGTACAATCGAGTCATTGTTCGGTCCAGAGTCGTCACATAATCTCGACACATGAATCACATCGCGCACTGGATCGGCGGCGCCGAGACCGCCGGCACCTCGGGTCGTGTCGGCCCGGTCTACAACCCCGCCACCGGCGAGCAGATCGCCGCGGTCGATCTCGCCGACGTGAAGGAGATCGACGCGGCGGTCAGGGTGGCGAAGGAGGCGGCCCGGAGCTGGCGCGAGGCGTCGCTCTCGAAGCGCTCCGCGGTCCTGTTCAAGTTCCGTGAGCTGCTCGCCTCGCGCACCGGCGAGATCGCCGCGATCGTCACCCGCGAGCACGGCAAGGTGCTCGCCGACGCGGCCGGTGAGGTGGCCCGCGGTCTGGAGAACGTCGAGTTCGCCACCGGCATCCCGAACCTGATGAAGGGCAGCTTCTCCGAGCAGGCCGCGACCGGCGTGGACGTCTACTCGATCCGCCAGCCGCTCGGTGTGGTCGCCGGCATCACCCCGTTCAACTTCCCGGCGATGGTCCCGCTGTGGATGTGCGCCACCGCGATCGCCGCGGGCAACGCGTTCGTGCTCAAGCCCAGCGAGAAGGACCCGTCGGCCTCGCTCTGGCTGGCCAGGCTGTGGAAGGAGGCGGGCCTGCCGGACGGCGTCTTCACCGTCGTCAACGGTGACAAGGAGGCGGTCGACGCGATCCTGACCCACCCGGACATCGCCGCGGTCAGCTTCGTCGGCTCGACCCCGATCGCCAAGTACATCTACGAGACCGGCACCTCGCACGGCAAGCGCGTGCAGGCCCTCGGCGGCGCCAAGAACCACATGATCGTGCTGCCCGACGCGGAGCTCGACGCGGCCGCCGACGCGGCGATCAGCGCCGGTTACGGTGCGGCCGGCGAGCGCTGCATGGCGATCTCCGTGGTGGTCGCGGTCGGCGAGATCGCCGACCCGCTGGTCGAGGCGATCGCCGCCCGGCTTCCCAAGATCAAGATCGGCGATGGTACGGATCCCGCCTCCGAGATGGGCCCGCTGATCAGTGCCCAGCACCGGGACAAGGTGGCCGGCTACATCGAGGCCGGTGCCACCGAGGGCGCCACCGTGGTGGCCGACGGCCGCACCGACGACCTGCCCGAGAACGGCTTCTTCCTGGGCGCGACCCTGCTCGACAACGTCACCCCGGAGATGACCGTCTACACCGACGAGATCTTCGGCCCGGTGCTGAGCGTGGTCCGGGTGGACACCTACGCCGAGGCGCTGAAGCTGGTCAACGACAACGAGTACGGCAACGGCACCGCCATCTTCACCCGCGACGGCGGTGCGGCCCGGCAGTTCCAGTTCGACGTCAACGCGGGCATGGTCGGCGTGAACGTGCCGATCCCGGTGCCGGTCGCCTACTACTCGTTCGGTGGCTGGAAGGCGTCGCTGTTCGGCGACACCCACATGTACGGCCCGGACGGCATCCACTTCTTCACCCGCAGCAAGGTCGTCACGTCCCGCTGGCCTGACCCGGGAACTTCGTCGATCGACCTCGGTTTCCCGCAGACTCGTTGAGGATCAGCTAGTGAGTACTGAATCGCAGGTGCGCGCCGACGACCGCGCGCACGTCTTCCACTCCTGGTCCGCGCAGGGCCTGATCGACCCGCTGCCCATCGAGAGCGCGCTGGGCAGCCACTTCTGGGACTACACGGGTAAGAAATACCTGGACTTCTCGTCCCAGCTGGTCAACATCAACATCGGGCACCAGCACCCGCGCCTGATCGCGGCCATCCAGGAGCAGGCGGGCAGGCTCGCCACCATCCAGCCCGCCTTCGCCAACGACAAGCGCGGCGAGGCGGCCCGGATGATCGCCGAGGTCGCCCCTCCCAGCCTGAACAAGGTGTTCTTCACCAACGGCGGCGCCGAGGCGAACGAGAACGCGATCCGGATGGCCCGCCTGCACACCGGCCGGCACAAGGTGCTGTCCACCTACCGCAGCTATCACGGGTCGACCGCCACCGCGATCACCGCGACCGGCGACCCGCGCCGCTGGCCCAACGAGCCGGTCGCGATCGGGGTCGTGCACTTCTGGGGGCCGTACCCCTACCGGTCGCCGTTCTATGCGACGAACGAGCAGGAGGAGTCGCAGCGGGCGCTTCAGCACCTGCGCGACACGATCGTCTTCGAGGGCCCGGCCACGATCGCCGCGATCCTGCTGGAGACCGTGGTCGGCACCAACGGCATCCTGGTCCCGCCGCCCGGCTACCTGGCCGGCGTCCGGGAGATCTGCGACGAGTTCGGCATCGTCTTCATCGCCGACGAGGTGATGGCCGGCTTCGGTCGGTGCGGCGAGTGGTTCGCGATCGACCGCTGGGGGGTGGCCCCCGACCTGATCACCTTCGCCAAGGGCGTCAACTCCGGCTACCTGCCGCTGGGTGGCGTGGTGATCTCCGACGAGATCGCCGAGACGTTCCGGGAACGCCCTTTCCCGGGTGGCCTCACCTATTCCGGGCACCCGCTGGCCTGTGCCTCAGCGGTGGCCAGTATGCAGATCTTCAAGGAGGAGGGGATCGTCGAGCACGCCCGTGCGCTCGGCGACGACATCATCGCTCCCGCCTTAAAAGAAATGTCGGAAAAGCACCCGAGTATCGGTGAGGTTCGCGGTCTCGGCGTGTTCTGGGCGATCGAGCTGGTGCGCGACAAGGCGACCCGGGAGCCACTGGTACCGTTCAACGCCGCCGGTGCCGCGGCCGCGCCGATGAACGCGGTCGCCGCGGCCTGCAAGGAGCGGGGTCTCTGGCCCTTCATCCACTTCAACCGGCTCCACGTCGTGCCGCCGTGCACGATCACCGCCGAGGAGTTGCGGGAGGGTCTGGCGATCCTCGACGAAGCCCTCTCTGTCGCCGACGAGTTCTGCGCCTGAAACCTTGGAATACGTAGCTGGAACGGGGTCAGATCTTCTGATTCCGTTTCGGTTTTGGAAATTACTTCGGATTCCCTTGCTAGCTCACTCGCCTGTGTGACAAGGTCCCTCCAGTCCGGGTGAGATCGCCCTAGACGGAAGGCCAAAATCCCTGTGAGCACCTCTGTTCCCGTGCTGCGCAACTTCGTCGCCGGGTCCTACACCGGCACCGAGGACGGCGTCACGTCCCCGGTGATCGACCCCAGCACCGGGGAGACGTACGCGCAGGCCCCGGTCTCCTCGGTGCGGGACGTCGAGAAGGCGGTCGCCGCCGCGGCGGACGGTTTCGAGGTCTGGCGGGACAGCACCCCGGCCGAGCGGCAGCGGGCACTACTGCGCATCGCCGACGCGATCGAGGCCCGGGCCGACGAGATCATCGCGGCCGAGGTCCGCAACACCGGCAAGCCGGTCGAGGCGACCCGGGCCGAGGAGATGGGCCCGATCCTCGACGAGTTGCGTTTCTTCGCCGGTGCGGCGCGGATCCTGGAGGGCAAGGCCGCCGGGGAGTACCTGCGGGACCACACCTCCTTCGTACGCCGTGAGCCGATCGGCGTCTGCGCGCAGATCACCCCGTGGAACTATCCGATGGTGATGGGTGTGTGGAAGTTCGCCCCCGCCATCGCCGCGGGCAACTCGGTGGTCCTGAAGCCGTCGGACACCACCCCGGTCAGCACGCTGCTGCTGGCCGAGATCGCGAACGAGTTCCTGCCGCCGGGCGTGCTGAACGTGGTCTGCGGCGACCGCGACACCGGTCGTGCCCTGGTCACCCACCCGACGCCGCAGTTCGTGTCGATCACCGGCTCGACCCGGGCCGGCATGGAGGTCGCCGCGGCCGCCGCCCCCGACCTCAAGCGGGTTCACCTGGAGCTGGGTGGCAA
This sequence comes from Actinoplanes sichuanensis, assembly GCF_033097365.1. Lineage (NCBI taxonomy): Bacteria > Bacillati > Actinomycetota > Actinomycetes > Micromonosporales > Micromonosporaceae > Actinoplanes > Actinoplanes sichuanensis. The sequence continues at coordinate 6,257,663 of NZ_AP028461.1, read as the reverse complement.
GGCCCCGGTGGTGGTCTTCGACGACGTCGACATCGCCGCCACCGCCGCCGCGATCGCCGGAGCCGGTTTCTTCAACGCCGGCCAGGACTGCACCGCCGCGACCCGGGTGCTGGTGCACGAGCGGATCGCCGCCGACTTCACCGCGGCGCTCGCCGAGGCGGCCAAGGCCACCAAGGTCGGACCGCCGAGCGAGACCGACGCGTTCTTCGGCCCGGTCAACAACGTCGACCAGCTGGACCGGGTCACCGGCTTCCTGAGCCGCACCCCGGACCACGCCGAGGTGGTCGCCGGCGGGCACCGGGTCGGCGACCGCGGCTACTTCTTCGCCCCGACCGTGGTGGCCGGCCTGCGGCAGCCCGACGAGATGATCCAGGACGAGATCTTCGGCCCGGTCGTCACCGTGCAGTCCTTCACCGATGAGGATCAGGCGGTCCGTTGGGCCAACGACGTGCGGTTCGGGCTGAGCGCCAGCGTCTGGACCCAGAACCACGGCCGGGCCATGCGAGTGTCCCGCCGGCTGGACTTCGGTGCCGTCTGGATCAACACACACCTACCCTTCGTATCCGAGATGCCGCACGGCGGTTACGGTCACTCCGGTTACGGCAAGGATCTCTCGATGTACGGGTTCGAGGAATACACCCGTATCAAGCACGTGATGAGCTTCAATGACACCCCCGCTCAGAGGTGATAGATGACCACTCCTCCCTCCACGCCGGTCCCCACCCCGGCGATCGAGTTCGCCGGCGTGCGCAAGGACTACCTGTCGCACGGTGAGGCGGTGCCCGCCGTCAAGAGCCTGGATCTGGCGATCGGACAGGGGGAGTTCTTCTCACTGCTCGGGCCGTCCGGCTGCGGCAAGACCACCACGATGCGGATGATCGCGGGCTTCGAGGAGCCCACCGCCGGCAAGGTCTTCCTGGACGGTAAGGACGTCACCGGCGTCGCGCCCAACAAGCGCGACGTCAACATGGTCTTCCAGTCGTACGCGTTGTTCCCGCACCTCACCGTGCAGCAGAACGTGGCGTTCGGCCTCGAGCGCAAGAAGGTCGCCAAGAACGACATCAAGCGCCGCGTCGGCGAGATGCTGGAGATCGTCTCGCTGACCGGCATGGAGCGGCGCCAGCCCAAGGAGATGTCCGGCGGCCAGCAGCAGCGGGTCGCGCTGGCCCGGGCGCTGGTCAACCACCCGCGGGCGCTGCTACTCGACGAGCCGCTCGGCGCCCTCGACCTCAAGCTGCGCCAGCAGATGCAGATCGAGCTCAAGCGTATCCAGCGCGAGGTCGGCATCACCTTCGTCTACGTCACCCACGACCAGGGCGAGGCGCTCACCATGAGCGACCGCATCGCCGTGATGAACAGCGGCCTGATCGAGCAGCTCGGTTCGCCGCGGGACATCTACGAGCGCCCGTCGACCCGGTTCGTGGCCGGCTTCATCGGCACCTCCAACATCATCGACGGCAAGGTCAGCTGGTCCGACCAGGGCTTCGCGGTTCTCGACAAGGCCCCCGGCGAGCGCGTCGTGGTGCCGGTCCCGGCGGGCGTCGCCGTGGGCCGCGAGATCGAGGTCTCGGTCCGGCCGGAGAAGATCGACCTGCACCGGACGATTCCGAGCAACGTCAACGGGAGCCTCCTTTCCGGCACCGTCACCGAGGTCGTTTACCACGGGACCTCGACGAATTACACAGTGGCGACCACCGCTGGAACCGACTTCGTGGTGTTCGACCAGAATGCTCACGACGCAGAGGACGTCGCGTCTCGTGGCGAGCGCGTCTTCCTCACTTGGGCCCCGCAGCACTCGTACCCGATCGGAGTCTGATGTTCCCCACCGATAAGCCGAGCCCCTCCCTCCTGCGAGGCATGACGCAGTCGCGGCTCGGTCGCCGTGACGCGCTGCGCCTCGGCGGGTTGTCGGCGATGGGCGCCTTCCTCGCCGCCTGTGGCGTGGAGGGCAAGGGCAAGCCGCAGGCCAGCATTGCCCCCGACGCCGTTGCGAAGTTCTGGAACGGCAAGACCCAGAAGGGTCAGCTCAACTTCGCCAACTGGCCGCTCTACATGGACCCGAAGAAGCCGGAACTCAAGAAGTTCACCCAGAAGACCGGCATCCAGGTGAAGTACGACGAGGTCATCCAGGAGATGGGCCCGTGGTTCGCCAAGGTCCAGCCGCAGCTGTCCGCCGGGCAGTCGATCGGTTACGACCTGATGGTCATCACCAACTCGATCCAGTTCGGCCAGTTCCGTGACTCCGGCTTCCTCGCCCCGCTGGACCACTCGAAGCTGCCCAACTACGCCGCCAACGCGGCCAAGTCGTACGCCGCCTCCTCGTACGACCCCGGCAACGTCTTCAGCATCCCGTACGCGTCCGGTATCACCGGCATCGCCTACGACCCGTCGAAGATCACCGACCCGGTGACCAGCCTGGCCGACCTGTGGAACCCGAAGTACAAGGGCAAGGTCGGCATGTTCAAGGACCTCCAGGAGCTGGGCAACTTCGGCCTGCTCGCGGCCGGTCTGGACCCGTCGAAGTCGGACGAGACCGCGTGGAAGACCGCGGCGGCGAAGCTCAAGGAGCAGAAGGACGGCGGCATCGTCCGCAACTACTACGACCAGAGCTACGTCGACGCGCTGGGCAAGGGCGAGGTCTGGATCACTCAGGCGTGGTCCGGTGACATCTTCCAGAAGAACGTCTCCGACGGCACGAACTTCAAGTTCGTGATCCCGTCCGAGGGCGGCACCATCTGGACCGACAACATGGCCATCCCGGTCACCGCCGAGAACCCGGTCGACGCCATCGAGCTGATGGACTTCCTGTACGACCTGGAGAACGCCACCACCCTGGCCGAGTACATCAACTACGTGTGCCCGGTGCCCGGCGCGCAGGCCCAGATGAAGAAGCACGCGGCCGCCGCGTCCGGCGAGGACAAGGAGTTCCTGCTCTCGGTGGCCGACAGCCCGCTGGTCTTCCCCGGTGACGCCGAGTACAAGCGGCTGCACTACTACGTCAACTTCAACACCGCCGAGGAGAAGAACGACTTCGAGCGGGTGTTCCAGCCGATCGTGCTCGGGTAATCGCATGGACCGGGTGAAACGTACACTCACGCCCTATCTGCTCGTCCTGCCCGGCGGGCTGTGGCTCCTGCTGTTCTTCGCGGTGCCGATGGTCACCATGCTGTCGTTGTCGCTGCAGGAGGGCGACATCGTCAACGGCTTCGTGTTCACCGGCCACTGGCAGAACTACACCGAGTCGTTGGCGGATTATCAGACCCAGTTGATCCGCTCGCTGGTGTACGGCGCCGTCACGTCGATCGTGCTGATCGTGCTGGCGTTCCCGGTCGCCTACTGGATCGCCTTCTACGGGGGTAGGAAGAAGGCGACCTACCTGTTCCTGATCATGCTGCCGTTCTTCGTGTCGTTCGTGCTGCGCACCATCTCCTGGCGGATGCTGCTCACCGACGACGGCGTGCTGCTGCACCCGCTGAAGTCGGCCGGGATCCTTCCGGACGACTTCCAGGTGCTCGGCTCGTCCAGTGCGGTCATCTTCGGGTTGGTGTACAGCTTCCTGCCGTTCATGGTGCTGCCGATCTACGTGGCCCTGGAGCGCATCGACCCGCGTGTGGTCGAGGCGGCGCGGGATCTGTACGCCTCCCCGATGACCTCGTTCCGCAAGGTGATCTTCCCGCTGGCGCTGCCGGGTGTCTTCGCCGGCGTGCTGATGACCTTCGTTCCGGCCAGCTCCGACTACGTCAACTCGGAGCTGCTCGGCAGTTCGGAGACCACCATGATCGGCCAGGTCATCCAGGCCAAGTTCCTGTCCAACTCCGACTACCCGTCGGCGTCGGCGCTGTCGTTCACCCTGATGGCGGTGCTGCTGATCGGTGTCTTCTCGTACGCCCGTGCGCTGGGCACCGAGGACGTCATGAAGGTGGCCGCCCGATGAACGGCCGCGGCGTCCGCCTCATGCAGGTCTACACCTGGATGCTGATCGGCTGGCTGATCCTGCCGATCTCGGTGATGATCCTGTTCGGGTTCAACAATCCGAGCGGCCGGTACAACCAGACCTGGCAGGGCTTCACGTTCAAGTGGTACAAGGACGTGTTCGCCCTGGAGGCGCTCACCGACGCGCTGGTCACGTCGTTGCTCGTCGCGGTGCTGACCGCGCTGATCGCCGGCGCGCTGGGCACCGGCATCGGCTACGCGCTGGGCCGCTTCCAGTTCCGCGGTGCCGGCGGCCTGAACCTGCTGATGTTCGCCGCGATCTCCTCGCCCGAGCTGGTGATGGGTTCGTCGCTGCTCAGCCTGTTCGTGTCGATGGGTGCCTCGCTCGGCGCGGTGACCATCACCATCGCCCACGTGATGTTCTCGGTGTCGTTCGTCGCGATCGTGGTCCGGGCCCGGGTGGTCACCCTGGACCGATCCCTCGAGGAGGCGGCGGCGGACCTGGGCGCGACCGGGTGGACCACCTTCTGGAAGGTGATCTTCCCGATCATCCTGCCGGCCGTCATGTCCGGCGTGATGCTCGCGTTCGCGCTGTCCATCGACGACTTCGTGATCACCAACTTCACCGCGGGAACCACCGAGACGTTCCCGCTGTGGATCTGGGGTGCCACCCGTGTCGGCCTGCCGCCGCAGGTGAACGTGATGGGGACGATGATCTTCGCGGCCGGCGTGCTGTTCGCGGTGATCTCCAACGTCCGCTCGCGGTCGAAGAAGAAGGTCGCCGCGTAACAGACGGTGCGAATCGGCCCGGCGCTTACCTCAAGCGCCGGGCCGATTTCTGTTAAGCCTGCGGAAATAGTGGTGGGATCTCTTGTGTGCTACGGATTCCGTGGGCAGGATCATGGTTACCTCTGGAACTAGTGGGAGAGATACCCGTGACAGACCGATCACCCGCTGACGTGGACGCACTGTCCAACACCGCCCGAGACCACCTCTGGATGCACTTCACCCGCCTCTCGGCCTACCAGAGCGCCCCGGTCCCGGTGATCACCCGCGGTGACGGCTGCTATGTCTGGGACTCCACCGGACGCCGCTACCTGGACGGCCTGTCCGCCCTGTTCGTGGTGCAGACCGGGCACGGCCGGCAGGAGCTGGCCGACGCCGCCGCCAAGCAGGCGTCCGAGCTGGCCTACTTCCCGATCTGGTCGTACGCCCACCCGAAGGCGATCGAACTGGCCGCCCGTCTCGCCGACCTGGCGCCCGGCGACCTGAACCGGGTCTTCTTCACCACCGGCGGCTCGGAGGCCGTCGAGTCGGCGTGGAAACTGGCCCGCTCCTACTTCAAGCGGGTCGGCAAGCCGCTCAAGACCAAGGTGATCTCCCGGGCCGTCGCCTACCACGGCAGCTCGATGGGTGCCCTGTCGATCACCGGCATCCCGCCGTTCAAGCAGGACTTCGAGCCGCTCGTACCGTCGACGATGCGGGTGCCGAACACCAACTACTACCGGCGCCCCGACGAGAACATGACGCCCGAGCAGTTCGGGATCTGGGCCGCCGACCGGATCGCCGAGCAGATCGAGTTCGAGGGCCCGGACACGGTCGCCGCCGTCTACCTGGAGCCGGTGCAGAACGCCGGCGGCTGCTTCCCGCCGCCGCCCGGTTACTTCCAGCGGGTCCGCGAGATCTGCGACCGCTACGACGTGCTGCTCGTCTCCGACGAGGTGATCTGCGCGTTCGGCCGCCTCGGCGAGTACTTCGGCGCCGACAAGTACGGCTACCAGCCCGACATCATCACCGTCGCCAAGGGCCTGACCTCCGGTTACGTCCCGCTCGGCGCGATGATCGCCTCGGACCGCCTGGCCGAGCCGTTCCTGTCCGGCACCAACTGGTTCGCGCACGGCATCACCTACGGCGGCCACCCGGTCGGCTCCGCGGTCGCGCTGGCCAACCTCGACATCATGGAACGGGAAGGCCTCAACCAGCACGTCCGCGAGAACAGCCCGCTCTTCCGTTCCTACCTGGAGCGCCTGCTGGACCTGCCGATCGTCGGCGACGTCCGCGGCGACGGCTACTTCTTCGGCATCGAGATGGTCAAGGACAAGGCGACGAAGGAGACCTTCAACGCCGACGAATCCGAGCGCCTGCTCCGCGGTTTCCTCTCGCAGGCCCTCTTCGAGGCGGGCCTCTACTGCCGGGCCGACGACCGCGGCGACCCGGTGATCCAGCTGGCGCCGCCGCTGACCGCGACGGAGACCCAGTTCGCCGAGATCGAACAGATCCTCCGTTCGGTCCTGACCGAAGCCCAGAAGCTCCTCTGACCGTCATCTCACCGCAGGCGCGCCGGTTCCGATCGGCGCGTTCTGCTTTTGTACGGCTACGAAGAGCACCGTCCCCTACACCGCGACGCACGGGTCCGGTCCGGCCCGACAGCGCGACCGCCGGGCTTATGCGGTGGTCCGGCGAGCCCCCCACCGGCGACCCGAGCCGTGCCGCCGTCTGTCGCGGGCGAGGTGAACCAGGTTGAAGACGTGTCGCCGTCTGTCGTGGGCGGGGCGGAGCCGGCCGGAGCCGTGTCGCCGTCAGTCGCGGGCGACGTAGACCCAGGCGGTGTCACCGGACGCGAGCGGCGCCGCGACCCGGTGGTAGTCGTCGACCTCGTAACCGTCGGCCAGCAGCAGCTCCGCCTCGGTCACCTCGAGCGCCGACCCCTCGACCGTCTCCCCGGAGTCATCGGTGCGCACCAGAATCGGGTGGAAGGTCTCGCCACTGACCGCGAGCACCTCCGGATCGGTGATCTCCAGCCGCTCGACCCGGAACCCGACGATCCGGTCGGCGCGCCCGTCCAGCTCACGCCCGAACACACTCCGCTGCACAGCCGGATCACGCAGGGTCCCGTAGGAGAACAGCAGCGCCATGATCACGATCCTATCCGGAGGCCCCGGGATGATCATGCCGCAGACGGTGGGCGCAGCGGGTTAACCTGCGGCGTGAACCAGCCGCCCGGCCTCCCCGATCCGGACCACCCGCGCACGCTCTCCGCGGCCGACCACCTCGCCTACCCCTATTGGGAGAAGGCCCTCGACCTGAACTGGGCCATGAGGTTCGCGGGCGCGCCGGGCGACGACGTCCCACCCGGATTGCGCGGCCTGGCCTGGCTGGCCGGCATCCACAGTGCCACGATGGCCAACGGCATGAACTCCGCCCTCGAGCATCTCACCCCGGAACAGGTGACCGAGGCCGTCGACTTCGCCACCCGGATCGGCCTGCACGACATCGCCGCCCTGATCACACTGGCCCGCACCGCCGAACCCTCCGACGACCACGGCATCCGCTACCGGCACCTGAGCCACGGCACGTCCGGCGACGCCGGAGCCATCCTCGAAGCGGTGCGCCGCGACCTGGCCGCAAACCCCGCCCATTGGGACCCACCCTAGAAGCGCCGCGAGGCGCAATCTGGTGAGGTTGCGGCTACCCGGGCGCAAGCTCACCAGATCGCGAGGGCGCAAGATCGCGGGATGCGGGGTCGGGCGTCGGCGGGGTGAGAGGGGCGGTCACGGGGTCAGTGAGCTCAGGAGGGATGCGGCGCGGGCCGGGTCGCCGGACTCGGTGGCGGCTTCGGCGTCGGCGATCAGGGACTGCCAGCCGTCCGGGGCCGCGCCGGCCGCCACCCGGTCGACGGCGACGGCCCGGGTGTCCTTGACGCCCGTGTGCAGGCCCCAGCCGTACGGGAAGAGGGGCTGGTAGGTCTCGTCGCCGACGTTGACCGGAACCTGATCGGCCGAGCGCGGCCAGGACACCGGCAGCCGCCCGGTGAACGGTTTCGTGCCGAAGAGCACGTCGGCGACGCCCGCGCCCTCGCTGCCGGGCAGCCACGACGCGACAAGCGCGTCGATCCGGCCCAGCTGGTCGGTGATCAGCTGCGGCCGCCCGGAGACGATCAGTACGACGCACGAGGAGACCGCGCCGCAGACCTTGTCGACCACCGCCCGGTCGGACGGCTGCAGGCTGAGCGACTTGGGTTCCCGCTGTTCGGCGGTGCCGTGCTTCCAGGGCGCGCCGCCGACGTCACCGAACCCCTCGGCGTAGGGCGTCTCGCCGACCACGACGACACCGACGTCACCGGCCCGGATCGGGGCGGACGCGTCGGCGCTGAACGTGACGTCGGAGGCCATCGCCCGGATGCCGTCGAGGATCGTGGTCCCGGGGATGACGTCGCCGCTGCGGCCCTGCCAGTCGACGGTTCATCCACCGGACTGGTTGCCGAGGTCGTCGGCGTTGCGACCGGCCACGTAGATCCGCGCGTCCCGGCGTAGCGGGAGCACGTTCCCGGTGTTCTTGAGCAGCACCTGGGAGGCGGCGACCGCGTCCCGGGCGAGCGTCCGGTGCTCGGCGGTACCGACCGGTCCGGTGGCCGGATACGGGTTCTCGAACAGCCCGAGCCGAAACTTGACCCGCAGGATCCGCTTGACGGCGTCGTCGATCCGGTCGATCGGGACACGCTCCGCCCGTACCTCCGCCTCGAGATTCTCTTGGAAGAGGGCCGCGGTCGTCGGCTCCATGAACATGTCGACGCCCGCGTTGACCGCGGCCCGGACCTGGGCCGCGGTGGGTTCGGGAGTTCCGGCCGGGGCGTCCGGCGGCAGCTGGTGGATGGCCTCCCAGTCGCTGACCACGAAGCCGTCGAAGCCGAGCCGCTCCTTGAGCGTGCCGGTGAGCAGGTCCCGGTCGGCGTGCATCTTGACCGGCCTGCCGGTCAGGTCGGTGCTGGAGAACGACGGCATGACGCTCCACACCCCGTGCCGCTGGACGGTGGCGGCGTACGGCGCGAGCGAGACCCGTTCGAAGTCGTCCCGGCCGGCGACGGTGACACCCTGGTCGATCGGGTAACCACTGTCCCCGGTGCCGTACCGGGTGTCGCCGTCCCCGGCGAAGTGCTTGACCGTGGCGACCACCCCGTTGCGCTGGAGCCCGTCGACGGCACTGCCACCGAGCCGGGCGACCAGGGCCGGGTCCTCGCCGAAGCTCTCGTACGAGCGGCCCCACCGTTCGTCGCGGGTGACGCACACGCACGGCGCGAAGTCCCAGGGGATGCCGGTGGCCCGCATCTCCTCGGCGGTGGCCCGGTACACCTTCTCGACCAGGGCGGAGTCACGGGTGGCGCCGAGGCCGACGTTGTGCGGGAAGACGGTGGCGCCCGGCACGTTGCCGTGGCCGTGCACGGCGTCGACGCCGTACAGCAGCGGGATCTTCAGCGGTGTGGCGAGGGCGGCCTTCTGGAGTTCGCCGACCATCGCGGCCCAGGACTCCGGGGTGTTCGGGGTGGGCGCCGATCCGCCGCCGGACAGCACCGAGCCGAGCCGCCACCGGGTGACCAGGGTGGGATCGCCGGTCACCTCGGCCCGTTCGGCCTGGGTCATCTGGCCGATCTTGTCGTCCAGGGTCATCCGGGACAGCAGGTCGTCGACCCGGCGTTCGACGGGCTGCCCGGCGTCGAGATAGACGGCCCCCGGAGAACCGACGGTCCCGGCCGACGCCGGGATGACCGCCACGGTCAGTGCCGTGACGGCGCCCAGCGCGGCGAGGCGGAGGTGTCGTCGCATCCGGTTCTCCTGGTCAGGGTTCTTCACGAGGGGAGAACGCGCGAGTGCCAGGTGGCGATATGCGGTTCTTGCCCCGGTCCGTAGCGGGCTGGCGCATGCTGGAACGACGGACCTTCTCCACGGAGCTGACATGGCCGTATTGCTGATCGCTGAGGACGACGAGGACATCGCCCTGGTTCTGGTCAGGGTGTTCAAGCGAACCGGAATGACCGTGCTGCGGGAATCGGACGGAAGGGCAGCGTTCGACGCCATCCTGGAGCACCGCCCGGACCTCGTGCTCACCGATCTGGGCATGCCGGTGATGGACGGCTGGGAGCTGATCGACGCGATCCGCGGCCACCCGGACGACGACATCAGGCGGATCCCGGTGGCCGTGCTCAGTGGTCACCTGCGTCCCGGTGAACCGCGGGCCGCGTCGGCGCAGATCTGCGCGATCATGCTCAAGCCGTGCCCGAACGATCAGCTGCTCGCGACCATGGGTGAGCTGGTGGCGATCGGCCCGCACGACCACGACGCGGCGGACAACAGGTGCCCGGCCGACATACCCGTCTCAGTATGAAAAAGTATAGAGAATCAGGAAGTGGGTAAGGCTTGGCACAGCCCGTGACCACGGGCCTGGCGTGAACAGGATCGGGCGGGTCATGGTGGTGCTGGACGAGGCCGCGGCCGCGCTGGACAACGGTGCCTTCCTCGGCGCCCTGTTGCAGAGCATGGACGCCGGGGTGCTCGCCTGTGACGCCGACGGTCGGGTGGTCTTCGCGAACCGGGCGATGCGCGAGATCACCGGAGTCGGCCCGGACGGCCCGCTGCCGCCGGACTTCGACGACCGGGCGTTCCGGCATCTGGCCACCCCCGACGCGCGGCCGATGACCAGGGCCGAGAACCCACTGCTGCGCGCCCTGCACGGTGAGCACGTGATCTCCGAGGACATCCTGGTCAGCCGGCCCGGGCACCGGGTGAGGATCTTCGACACCAGCGCGCAGCCGATCCCCGGGCCGGGTGGGCACCCGCTCGGTGCGGTCGCGGTCGCCCACGAGGTGACCGCGCTGCGCCGGGTCGAGCGGTTCCGCAACTGCCACATCGCCGTCGAGCACGTGCTGAAACAGGCGTCCACCGCGGTCGAGGCGGCGCCGAACCTGCTGCGCGCGGTCACCGCCACCCTCGGCTGGCCGTGCGCCGAACTGTTCCTGATCGACGACGCGACCCGGCTGCTCCAGTCGGTCGGCCACTGGGACGCGGCCGGTCTCGACCCGGAGGGCTTCTTCGGCCACACCCCGGAGTGGGGGCAGGGCATCACCGGCCGGGTGTGGGAGAGCGGCCGCCCGATCTGGGTACCGGACATCGCGCTCAGCTCCGACCTGCGGACCGCCCACGAACGGGAGCGGGTGCAGATCTGCCTGCGTCGCGGGGTACGGACCGCGCTGGCCGTGCCGGTCCGCGACGGTGGCAGCCTGCTCGGGGTGCTGACCTGCTACGCCGGCACCCAGGAGTACGAGCCGGACCTGCTCACCGTCCTGCTCGACGGGGTGGCCGCACAGATCGGGATCTTCGTCGCCCAGCGCCGCGCCGAGGGGCTGTCCCGTCAGCTGGCCCGGGCCCAGGCCGACTTCGTGGACCTGGTCGGACACGAGTTGCGTACCCCGCTGACCTCGATCACCGCGAACGCCACCCTGCTCGCCGAGGAGAGCACCGGCCTCGACCCGGACGTGCGGGAGATGACCCGGGTGATCGCCCGCAACGCCGAGGCACTGCAGCGGATCGCCGACACCCTGCTCGACCTGGCCGGGCTGGACTCCGGGCACCTGGGCCTGAACGTGCACGAACTCGACCTCGCCTCGCTGGTGGCCGACGCGGTGACCTGCCTGCGGCACGGCGGTGGGCGGCTCACGCTGGTCACCGAGGTGCCGGCCACGCTGCGTCTGCCCGGCGACCGGGTCCGACTGCGGCAGGTGGTCGACGACGTGCTGTCCAACGCGGTCCGGTACAGCCCGCCGGGCGCGCCCATCCACGTCCGGCTGCGCAGCGTCGACACGACCGCCGAGCTGTCCATCGCCGACAGCGGCATCGGTACGCCGGAGGGCGAACACGGCCGGGTCTTCGACCGGTTCTTCCGCGGCAGCAACGTCCGACACCAGGGCAGCACCGGCAGCGGGCTGGGCCTCAGCCTGGCCCGGGCCATCGTGCTGCTGCACGGCGGCACGATCCGGCTGTCCGACAACCGGCCGTCCGGCACGGTCGTCTGCATCCGGCTGCCGCTGGCCGGTCCCTAGCGGCAGCCGGCCCGGCCCGGTCTCAGGCGGCCGGGGTGATCTGCTGGCGGGCCAGCACGTACGCCGGGAGCATGGCCTGGTACTGCTTGTTGTCCAGCCCGCTGAGCGTGACGACGGCGATGCCCTGCGAGGTGGCCACGGCGAAGGCCCGCTCCCGCTTGCCGGCCGGCTCGGTCGGGCCCTCCCGCAGGTAGGTCGCCTCGACCGCGGTCAGGCCGCCGGCGTCGACGTCCCGGTAGGCGACATCCGTCAGCCCGCGGTCCGCACCCAGGAAGGACTCCAGGACCGGGCGCGGCTGGGTGGCGTCCGGGCGGGCGATCCAGACCCGCAGGAAACCGATCGGTCCGGCCGGTTTCGCGTCGATCTCACACGCCATCGTGACGTCGCCCTGCTGGGCGAGGGCGTCCATCGGGCCGCCGTCCAGCCGTACCGGCTTGACCCGCCATCTCTCCACCACCGGCAGCTTGACCGGCAGCGCGCACGCGGTGGCGGGGCCGGCCGAGGCGGCCGCGGTCACCTCGTCGAACCAGGGCGCGCCGGTCTGCTTCCCGGCCGTGCCGTCGCCGTCACCGCCGCCGCCCGAGCAGGCGGTGAGCGCGGCGGCCACCAGCACGGCGCAGGCGGTCATACCGATCCGAATTCGCAAGATTTCCTCCAGTGATCACTGTTCTCCGGCGGCCGGTACGGGTGGCGGGCGCCCGGCCGGCGCCCGCCACCCGGTGTCACCAGACCATGTTCAGAGCCCGGCCCCGCTCGACGACGGCCCGTTCGCCGTCATTGCGCGGCGCCAGTGGCCGTCCGCACCGCTCCAGCAGAACCGTGGACGGTGGCAGCACCCCGTCCAGCAGCGCCAGGATCTCGCCGTGGGTCGTCGAGGTGTACGCCGACAGCACGTGCCGGACGAACGCCTCGAACCGATCGGGGTCGATGACGTGCAGATCGTCGGCCCGGGCGGTCATCCCGGTCGGTGCCGCGTACACGTCCGCGACCACGTTGATCATCCCGACGTACAGGGCACCGGCCCTGCTCACCGGGCTCCACACCGTACGGCGTTCGGGTCCGTCCGCGAGGAACACATATGTCACGACGGCCACCGTATCCGGATGTCGACACCGGTCTGCAGCCGTAGCTGCGCGACCTTCTTCTCCACCGCCGGGCGCAGCAGGGCGGGGATGCCGGCGTCGTGGAAGTTGAAGCCGACCGGGGCGTTCTCGTAGTCCTTGATGAACTTCCGCGCCTCGATGTACTTCCGGATCTTCGGGCCGATGTGCGTCTCGACCCACTCGTCCACCGCGTCGGCGTTGTTCCACAGGTTCTTGGCCGACTTGTTCTCCCAGAGCACGCCGTCCTTGATCCAGTCGATGTCGGTGATCGTCCGGCTGAAGTCCTTCGGGTCGTAGATCTTCTCCTCGGTGTCACCGTCCTTGAGGCGATACTTCCCGTCCTTGTGGAGCTTCGTCTTGTCCTTCGTGTACGGGAACGCCTCGGGATCGTCGTAGTCCCATTCCGGGCAGTCCGGATCGGTGGCCGCGCTGAGGCTCATCGTCCGGCTCGCGACCGGGACCGGTGGCATCCAGGGGCAGCTGGGCCCGTCCGGCTTGTCCGGCCCCTTCTTGGACCGCTCGATCATCTCGGTGAACCGGTCGATGATCTTCCGGGCCCGGCTGCCGGCCCGGAAGAACGCCCCGATGCCGGTGCTGATCCGGACGATCGCGGCGGCGATCGCCGGGATCTTGAGAACGACCGCGGCGGTGGAGATCGCGTTGACCGCGGTCCACAGGCAACCCTCGATGTCGCCCTCGGTGAAGCACGCCTTGGCGTCGGTCCAGCCGATCATGTCGAGCAGGATCTGCCCGCCGTTGGCCTTGACCCAGTCGAGGACGTCCTGGCCGGAGATCTGCAATGCGGCGCGGTACTCGTCGACGCACTGCTGCCCACACAACCGGAGCAGGATCGCCAGGTCGTCCTCGCCGATCGCGGGTGGCCCGCCACCCGACATCTGGCCCTCGCGGGCGGCCAGTTCGTCGCGGCGCTGCTGCTCCTCGGCCCGGGTCGCCGCGTCCTGTGCCTGCCGGGCGTACTCGTTGGCGTTGGCCGCGGACTCCTCGGCGTCGTCGGCGGCGGAGTCGGCCCGGGTCGCGTACCCCGACGCGGCCTTGGAGGAGGTCTCGGCCCGGGTTGCGGCGGTGCGAGCGGCACCGGCGTCACGTTCGGCGTCGGTGGCCTCCGCGTCGGCCTGCCGGGCCTCGCTCTCCGCGGTGGTCGCGGCGATGTCGGCGTGCAGCGCGTCGAGTTGGGCGCTGTTGTCGTACACCGCGGCCCGGTCGGCGGCCGCCTGAGCCGCCGCGGCATCGGCCGCCGCCGCCACCGCCGAGGCCCGCGCCTGCAACGCGGACTGTGCGGCCGCCGCCGCGTCGGCCGCTGCCGCCGCCGCTGCCTGCGCGGCGACCTTGGCGTCGGCCTGCGCCTTGGCGGCCAGGTCGGCGGCGGCCTTCGCGGCCTTCGCCGCCTCGTCCGCCCGCGTCTGTGCGGTCGCGGCCTGCTGCTGCGCGATGGTCTTCGAGCTCTGCCCGACCAGGACGGCGAAACCCGCTGACGCGTCGGTCTGCGCGAACGGCGTACCCATGGTGATCGCCTCGTTGGCGGCGGTCACCGCCTGGGCCGCGGAGTCGCGGGCCGCGAACGCCGCCTCGGCCGCCGCGAACGCCGCGCCCGCGGTCCGGGCGCTCTCCGCGGTGGCCGCGTCGGCGTGCACCTTCGCCGCGTCGGCGTTCACCCGGGCGGTGACCGCCGCCTCGGCCGCCTTCGCCGCCTCCAGTTCGGCCTGGTCCGCGTGGTACGCGGCGTTCTCGGCCGCCTGCAGCGCGTCCGCGGCGGCCGCGGTGGCCGTCAGGTACGCGCTGCGGGTCTTGGCCGCGGCGGCACCCGAGGCGTCGGCGGCGGCACGGGACCGTTTCGCGGACGCGCCGGACTGGATCGCCGCCGCGCGGGCCGAGACCGCTGCCGCCGTCGCCGAGTCGGCCGCCGACCGGGCACTGCTCGCCGCGGTCGCCGCGTCCGCGGCGGCCGCCCGTGCGTCGTCTGCCGCGGCCCGTGCCTCACCGGCGGCCGATGTTCCGGCCGCGGCCGCGGCCAGTGCCTCCAGCGACCGGGACCGCGCGGCTGTCGCGTCCCGGTTGCGTTCCGCCTCGATCGCCCGGTCGCGGGCCAGTTTGGCGGTGTACTCGGCGTCCTGGGCGTCACCGGCCCGGGCGATCGCCGTATCGGCCGCCGATCCGGCACGGCTCTCCGCCTCGGCGGCCGCCGCCTGTTCCTGCTCGGCCCGGTCCCGGGCGGTCGCCGCCTTCCGGCGTTCCGCCGTCGCCAGGTCGTGGGCGGTGGCCGCCTTGTCCCGTTCGGACTCCGCGACGATCCGCTTGGCCCGCGCGATCTCCGACTGCTTCTTCGCCTCGGCCTCGGCGGCCACCGCCGTGGCCCGGCCGTTCCTGGCCCGGGTGGCCTCGGCCGCGGCAGCCGCCGCCTGCTCGGCCGCCGCGGTGGCGGCCGCCTTCGCCTGGGCCGCGGCCTCCTGGGCGGCCACCCGACGGAACTCCGCCTGCATCGCCGACTGCTGCACCAGCGCCAGCGACTGCAGCGCGGCGCCATCGGCGTTCGTCGCCTTGGCCGCGTTCAGCGTCGTCTCGATCGCCTTCTGTGCCGACAGGGCCGACGCCGCGGACGCCTTCGTGACCTGCGAGGACTGTCGGGCGTACTCCAGGCCCCGGTACAGCGGGGTCTTGTTGGTCTTGGCCGTGGCCGCCGCCTGGGTGAGCGCCGTGGTCACCGCGGTGGACTGGTTCTGGGCCGAGGTGGCGGCGGTCTTGGCCAGGTTCAGCTGGGCCGCGATCGCGTTGGTCGCCGTGGTGATGTCGGTCTTCGCCTTGGTGAAATGCGCCGCCGGCGGGTAGTGCAGGTCCGTCTTGGGCCGGCCGGCCCAGTACTTCTGCCACTTGAACAGCTGGCCGACGACCCAGGCCTGGCCCTGGGCCTCGACCAGCGCCGCGGCGGCGGACCGGACATCGGCCTGGGCACGTGTCTCGGCGGCGACGATCGTGTTGCGCTGGGCCGCGACGGCCGCGAGCTCGGCCGCCCACTCCTTACGGGCGGTCTCGACCACGCCGCTCAGCGGGCCGTCCTTGCGGTAGAGGAAGTCGGGCGCCGACGTGCCGTCCGGGTCGGCCGGCTCGCACGCCGCCCAGAGCAGCTTGACCGACTCGACCTCGGTGCGGTACTCCAGCGTCCCCTCGGCGGGCGCCGTCTTCGGGTAGCCGCCGAAACGCAGGAACCGGGCGATCTGACTGGCCGACCAGCCCTGCACCTGCCAGTCGGCCGGCGCGAACCAGGGGTCGACCGCCCGCATCTCGGCGGCGATGGCGAGCGCCCGGTCCAGCTCGGCCTGGGCCGGCTTGGCCGGGGCCGGGAGGACGAAGTACTTGTCGTCGGTCCGCTGCATGAGGAAGCGGTGCATCTCCTCGCCGTACTCGGGTACGTCGTGGAACGTCCCGAAGTCGTCGCCCCACACGGTGTACGGCTCGATGACCGCGCCCCACGCGTCGTACCGCGCGCCCTGCGCGTAGAACGCCTCCCGGTACGTGGTCTGGTCGGTCCAGGTGGCGCCGTTGAGCTCGGAGTCGACGAAGTCGTAGGCGTGTGACGCGACCCGCCGGTCGTAGGCGGTGCCCGCCAGCACCCGTCCGGCCAGCGCCTTCACCGCCGGGCCACCGGCGTGCAGGTAGTGCCCGGCGTAGCAGCGGTCGGCGCGTTCCCGGGCGGGGGCGACCACCAGCTCGCCGACCCGGCGGGCGTCCAGGGTGTCCTGGTAGATCCAGAGCTGCTTGAGGTTGCCGTCGGTGAAGGCGCCCGGGCCGCCGGCGACCTGCCCGCGGCCCCACTGCACGCCGCCGTTCGCGGCCGCCCACGGCGCCGTGTGCGTCCCGGCGGTGGCCGCGACGCCGTTGACGTAGAGGGTCATCTTTGCGGCGGCGGCGTCGTAGACGCCGGTGAGATGAGTCCACTTCGACACCGTCGCGGCCGGGCCGGTGACCGTGTCCCAGGCGGTGCTGTCGGCGTCGGCCCGGGCCATGGTGAACTGCCACTTACCGGCGGCGTCCAGCCCGATCCGGAAGTTCGACACCCGGTTGCCGCTCTGCGAGATCACCGCGGCGGTACGGTCGACCCGGTCGAGTTTCACCCAGGAGGCCACCGTGAAGCCGGCCGCCGTGTTCAGCGTGACCGGGGTGTCGGCGTAGTCGTCGGTGCCGTCGAGAGCGACCGCGCTGTTGGTGTTGCCGCTGGGGAACGGCTGATCGACGACGAGAGTCGGCCCGTTACGCAGGACGGCGTTCCCGACACCCTCGATGGAGCTGTAGAGCGACGCGGTGTCGCTGTAGTGGCTGATGTCGTAGATCGCCAGTGGGCCGGAGGAGCCGACGGCGGCCGAG
This sequence comes from Actinoplanes sichuanensis, assembly GCF_033097365.1. NCBI lineage: Bacteria > Bacillati > Actinomycetota > Actinomycetes > Micromonosporales > Micromonosporaceae > Actinoplanes > Actinoplanes sichuanensis. The sequence continues at coordinate 6,240,380 of NZ_AP028461.1, read as the reverse complement.
GCGGCCGGAGCCGACTGGTCGGGCGCCGGGGCGGCCCGGGCCGGGACCGCCGTGTATCCGGCGGCAAGGGCGCCGGCGACGACGCCGGACAGACCCATGCGCCATCTTCGTGTTCGTGAGGTTCCGGATGTTGACACTGATGCGCTTCCGTTCTCTCGGACGAAAAGAACGAGACCCCCGTGCCGGTCGCGGCCAGCGGGGGTCAGCGCATCAGGGCACGCGGAAGCGGTGCGATGCCCGTCAGGTCACGTCAGCGGATCCCCCCGTGGATCGCCGATCATGAATCTCAGGCATCAGCAAACACGAATGAATTCCGGAACGTCAAGATGAACGTCGATGAAAGGCGCGGCTCTGACCGAAGAGTCAGGCGGCCCGGCGCCGATCGATCGCGTCCAGCAGAGCGGTCGCCCGCAGGCCCACGTTGATGCCGAGCCAGCGAGCCGGCTCCGGCTCCCAGCGGCGCGAGCGATGCCCGACCCACGGCAGGCGGGTCAGGTCGCTGTCCACCCCCAGGATCAGATCCGCGAGGGTACGCCCGGCGAGGTTGGCGGCGGCGACACCGTCACCCACGTAGCCCCCGGCCCAGGCGATCCCGTGGCGCAGGCCGACCGAGGGCATCCAGTCCCGGGGGATGCCGAGCGGCCCGCCCCAGCGGTAGGCGATCGGCGGGTCGATCCCGAACAGTTCGGTGATCGTCGCCCGCAGCGCCTCGAACACCTCCGGGACCAGGTCGTACTCCGGGCGGATCTTCGACCCGAAGTGGTACGGCGCACCGCGCCCACCGAACGCCAGCCGGTCGTCGGCGGTCCGCTGACCGTAGATGACCAGTCGACGCTCGTCGGTGAACGTCTCCCGCCGGGCCAGGCCCACGCGCTGCCAGAACTCCTCGGGCAGCGGCTCGGTGACGATCATCAGGGAGTAGACCGGCGCGATGTCCCGCCGGTGCCCGGCCAGGCCGGCGGTGTAGCCCTCCAGTGCCCGCACGATCGTGGGCGCGTGGACCGTACCCCGCATGGTGTTGATCTGTCCGGTCTTGATCTGCTCGGCGCGGGTGCCCTCGTGGATCGTGACGCCGAGGTTCTCGACCGTCGCGGCCAGGCCGCGGACCAGTTTCGCCGGGTGCAGCGCGGCGCAGTGTTCGCTGTAGACACCGCCGAGCACATCGGTGGCGTGGCAGATGGCCCGCGCCCGGTCGGCGGTGATGAAACCGGGGTCGCCCTGGGCCCGGCGCAGCTGGACCGTGCTGCGGACCAGGGAGAGCGTGCCGCCCTTGGCGTAGTCGCAGTCGATGCCCTCGGCGGCGGCGACCCGGCCGACCTCGTCGACGGTGTCGGCCAGCGCGTGGTGCATGGCGGCCGCCGCGTCCGGCCCGAACCGGCGGGCCAACTTGGCCTCGGAGACCGGGAAGAGTCCGGAGGCCCAGCCGCCGTTGCGGCCGGACGCTCCGAAGCCGCAGAACTCGGCCTCCAGGATCACGATCCGTTTCGACGGGTCGGCCTTGGCCAGGTAGTACGCGGTCCACAAGCCCGTGTACCCGCCGCCGGCGATGGCCACGTCGGCGTCCAGGTCACCGGCGAGCGGCGGGCGCTTCTCGATCGGGCCCAGACTGTCGAGCCAGAAGGAGGGGCTGTTCATAGGTTTACCGTGTTCCCCAGGCGTAGGTCTGTTTGGCGAGTCGCAGGTACATGAACGTGTCGGCCTCGGTGACGCCCTCGATGGTGCGCACCTTCTCGTTGAGGATGTCGAGCAGATGCTCGTCGTCGGTGCAGACCAGCTCGACCAGCAGGTCGTACCGCCCGGCGCAGATCACCACGTAGTCGACCTCGGGGACCTCGGCGATCCGGTCGGCGATGGTGCGCAGGTTGCCGTTGACCCGCAGGCCCACCATCGCCTGCCGGGCGAAACCCAGGGTCAGCGGGTCGGTGACCGCCACGATCTGCATCAGCCCGTTGTCCAGGAGCCGCTGCACGCGTTGGCGCACGGCGGCCTCGGAGAGACCGATCGTCTTGGCCAGCGTGGCGTACGACATACGGCCGTCACGCTGCAGATGCTCGATGATCAGTTTGTTCGTATCGTCCAGCGTCACGTCCGTCACGCCGCGATTCTTCCCTGGAACGCTTGACGTCAGCAAAGGGGTCGCCCGTCAGGTGCGCAGAGCGCTGCGGAGGATGTCGAGTCCGCGGCGCAGATCCTCGTCCGGAATGACCAGAGGTGGCAGGAAACGCAGCACATTGCCGTAGGTGCCGCAGGTCAGCGTCAGCAGTCCGGCCTCGTGGCAGGCCTTCGACACGGCCGCGGTGCGGGTCGCGTCAGGTTCGATCGTTCCGGGGATCACGAACTCCATGGCGATCATCGCCCCCCGGCCACGTACCTCGGCGACACCCGGATCGAGGTCGGCGAGCGCCGCCTTGATGGTTTCGCCGATGCGCTGAGCCGCGGTGTTCAGGTCCAGCTCACGCATGGTCTCGATGGCGGCCAGGGCGGCCGCGCAGGCCACCGGGTTACCGCCGTACGTGCCACCGAGCCCACCGGCGTGCACCGCGTCCATCAGATCGGCCCGGCCCACCACACCGGCGATCGGCAGCCCGCCGCCCATGCCCTTGGCCGTGGTGATCAGATCCGGTTCCAGGCCCTCGTCCTCGGAGGCGAACCACTGCCCGGTACGCGCGAACCCGGTCTGGATCTCGTCGGCGATGAACACCGCCCCGTTCGCCTTCGCCCACGCCGCGATCGCCGGCAGGAAGCCCGGCGCCGGCACCACGAAACCGCCCTCACCCTGGATCGGCTCGATCAGCACGGCCGCCACGTTGGCGCCGCCGACCTGCTTCTCGATCACATCGATCGCCCGCCGGGCGGCCTCCGGACCGGTCAGTCCGCCGTCGCGCAGCGGGTACGACATCGGCGCCCGGTAGACCTCCGGGGCGAACGGGCCGAACCGGTGCTTGTACGGCATGTTCTTCGCGGTCAGCGCCATCGTCAGGTTCGTCCGGCCGTGGTAGGCGTGGTCGAAGACGACGACGGCCGGCCGCCCGGTCGCGTGCCGAGCGATCTTGACGGCGTTCTCCACCGCCTCGGCACCCGAGTTGAACAGCGCCGCCCGCTTCTCGAAGCTCCCCGGTGTCAGGTCGATCAGCTGCTCGCAGACCGCCACGTACGACTCGTAGGGGGCCACCATGAAACAGGTGTGGGTGAACCGCTCGACCTGCGCGCGGACCGCCTCGACCACCCGTGGGGCGGCGTTGCCGACGTTGGTGACCGCGATCCCGGAGGCGAAGTCGATCCACTCCCGGCCGTCGACGTCGGTGATCGTGCCGCCGCCGGCTGAGGCCACATAGCTCGGGATCACCGACCCGACACCCTTGGCGACGGCCGCGAGACGGCGCTTGTGCAGTTCCTCCGAGGTGGTCACGGTCACGCCCCCACGTTGTGCATGACGTGCTTGATGCGGGTGTAGTCCTCGAACCCGTACACCGACAGGTCCTTGCCGTGCCCGGAGTGCTTGAAGCCGCCGTGCGGCATCTCGGCGACCAGCGGGATGTGGCAGTTGACCCAGACGCAGCCGAAGTCGAGCCGCTGCGTCATCCGCATCGCCCGGCCGTGGTCCTTCGTCCAGACGCTGGAGGCCAGGGCGTACTCGACACCGTTGGCGTAGGCGACCGCCTCGTCCTCGTCGCCGAACTTCTGCACGGTGATGACCGGGCCGAAGACCTCGTTCTGGATGATCTCGTCGTCCTGCCGCAGTCCGGAGACGACCGTCGGGGAGTAGAAGAAGCCCCGGTCGCCGACCTGCGACCCACCGGCCTGCAGCACCGCGTGGTCCGGCAGCCGGTCGATGAACCCGGCCACCCGGGCCAGCTGACCGGCGTTGTTGACCGGACCGTAGAGCACGTCCTCCTGATCCGGGGCGCCGGTCTTGATCTCCCGGGCCTGCGCCGCGAGCGCGGCCACGAAGTCGTCGTAGACACCGGCCGAGGCCAGCACCCGGGTGGCGGCGGTGCAGTCCTGCCCGGCGTTGAAGTAGCCGGCCTCGGCGATCGACGCGGCGGCCGCCTCCACATCGGCGTCGTCGAAGACCACCACCGGAGCCTTGCCGCCCAGCTCCAGGTGGGTGCGCTTGAGGTCGGCGGCGGCACTGCCGGCCACCTCCATGCCGGCCCGCACCGAACCGGTGATCGACACCATCTGCGGGGTCCGGTGGGTGACCAGGGCGCGACCGGTGTCCCGGTCGCCGAGGACCACGTTGAACAGGCCGGCCGGCAGGAACTCGGCGGCGATCTCGGCCAGCAGGACGCTGGTCACCGGGGTGGTGTCGGACGGCTTGAGCACCACGGCGTTGCCCGCGGCCAGTGCCGGTGCGATCTTCCACATCGCCATCAGCAGCGGATAGTTCCACGGGGTGACCTGCGCGCAGACACCGATCGGCTCGCGGCGCACGTAGCTCTCGAACCCGTTCATGTACTGCCCGGCCGAACGGCCCTCCAGCACCCGGGCGGCGCCGGCGAAGAAGCGCAGGTGGTCGATGGCCGGCGGCAGTTCCTCGCTGGCGGTCAGACCGAGCGGCTTGCCGGTGTTCTTCGACTCGGCGGCGACCAGCTCGTCGGCCCGCTCCTCGATGGCGTCGGCGAACTTCAGCAGAGCCCGCTGCCGCTCGCCGGGCGTGGTGTCGCGCCACTGCTGGAACGCGGCCGAGGCGGCGGTCATGGCCCGGTCGACGTCCTCGGAACCGGAGACCGGCGCCGAGGCGAACACCTCACCTGTGGACGGGTCGATGAGATCGGAGTACCGCCCCTCGACGGGCGCGACGGCTTCGCCCCCGATGAGGTTGTGCAGTACCGTCTTCGCGGTCATCCGGCGCCTCCAGCTGTGGTATCAGCGAATTCGGCCCCATCTTTTCTGCTGAATCCGTTGCGAACAAGAGTTCGCAGCAATATTTCCGTAGGAGCTGGGGCCGGTAACCAACCTGCCATCGAACGGTGACACACCCGCCGTCACCCGCGGCGGCGAACCGCCAGAACCGCCACGTCGTCGGTCGGCCGCTCGGCGGCGGCATCCGACATGACGGTAGCGCAGACCACCTCCGGCGGGTCGGTTCGAACGATCGCGACCAACCGGTCCAGTCCGGCGTCGATCACCTCGCCGCGGCGCTCGACCAGGCCGTCGGTGTAGCAGAACAGCAGTGCTCCGGGCGCCAGCGGCACCGCGGTGCTGCGGCGCGGCCGGTCCGGGCGGGTCACCCCGAGCGGCGGGTCGACCGGCACGTCGGCCAGCCCGGCCGGGCCGTCCGGAACGGCCAGCACCGGGCGCAGGTGACCGGCCGTGGAGATCACCGCCCGGTCCCGGTCGGGGCTGATCATCGCGTAGAGGGCGGTGGTCAGGCTGCCCGCCTCGAAGTGCTGCACCTTGCAGTCCAGCAGGGTCAGCGCCTGCGCCGGGTCGTCGCAGATCAGCGCGTACGCCCGGAGGGCGCTACGGATGCGGCCCATCACCACGGCCGACGCCAGGCCGTGCCCGGACACGTCGCCGATCACCACACCGAGCCAGCCGGACGGCAGGACGAACACGTCATACCAGTCGCCGCCGATGCCGGTCGCGTGGCCGGGCACGTAGCGCGCGGCCAGCTCGACGCCGGGCACCGACGGCAGCCGGGCCGGCAGCAGGCTGCGCTGCAGGGCCAGGGCGGCCGACTGGTCGAGTTTCGCCGACCGGATCCGCCCGGCCACCGCGGCCCGGTCGGCCACCAGCTCCAGCAGCTTCACGTCGTCGTCGCCGAACTCGCGGCGGCTGAGCGTGCCGACGTGCAGCACCCCGACCAGGTCCCGGCCGGCCAGGATCGGCACGCCCAGCAGCGACCGGATCCCCTTGCCGACCAGGATCGGGTTGACCACGTCGGCCGGGGTGACGTCGATGAGCCGGACCGCGGCGCGGGTCGCCGCGACCCGGCCGGCGAACCCGCGCCCCACCGCCACCCGGAACCCGGCCCGGACCTCCTCCTCCAGGCCCTTGGCCGCGGTCGCGACGAGCTGCTGGGAGTGCGCGTCGAGCAGCAGGATCGCCGCGGTGTCGACGCCCAGCAGATCACGCACCCGGTCCAGCAGCTCGTCGAGGAGATCGGAGGCGTCGAGCCGGGACAGCGTCGCATCGGTGACCGCTTCGAGCCGGCGCAGCCGCTCGTCGTCGTTGATGCGTGGGGGCACGGGGTCAGCCTAGTTGTTCCGGGCGCACCTCCACCGGTGTGGTGATGACCCGTCCGGGCCCGACCGGCCGGGTCGGCCCGGTCAGCTCGACGGTCGCCGCGCAGGGCAGGTCGCCGGCCGACGTCCCGGCGAGAACCCGCAGCTCACCGGGCTCGACGATACGTTTCAAAGCACGGCCGGTGAAAGCCGTCCGGTCGGTGTGCACGTGGAAGACGACATCCGCGGCGGCACCGGCGGCCAGCTCCACCCGCTGGAAACCGGCGAGCTGAATCACCGGACGGGTGACCTGGGCGACCGGGTCGGACAGGTACAGCTGCACCACCTCGGCGCCGTCCCGCGCGCCGGTGTTGCGGACCCGCACGGTGGCGCTGAACTCGCCGTCGGTCGGCACCCGATCGCTGGACAGGCGCAGGTCGCCGACCTCGAACGTGGTGTACGACAGCCCGTGCCCGAACGCGAACAGCGGAGTCGGGTCCAGGTTGCTGGTTCCGGTGTGCACCGCGCCCAGTCGTGGCTGCAGGTAGGTGCCCGGCTGACCACCCGGGGTCCGCGGGATCTGCACCGGCAGCTTGCCGCTGGGCTGCACCCGGCCGGACAGCACACCGGCGATGGCCGGCCCGCCCTCCTCGCCCGGCATGAACGCCTGCACCAGGGCGGCGGCCCGGCCGTCGAAGTCGCCCAGCGCGTACGGCCGACCGGACACCACGACCACCACCACCGGTGTGCCGGTCCCGAGAAGCGCTTCGACGAGATCCGCCTGGACACCCGGCAGTCGCAGGTCGGCGGCGTCGCAGCCCTCGCCCGAGGTGCCCTTGCCGAACAGTCCGGCCAGGTCACCGACGAAGACCAGGCACACGTCGGCGTCCCGGGCGGCGGCCACCGCCTCGTCGAACCCGGACCTGTCGTCGCCGTCGACGGCACAACCGCGGGCGTACGTGATCTCGGCCGCCGCGAACTCGGCCCGCAGCGACTCGGCCGCGGTCGGCAGCTCGATCTCCGGGTCGACACCCGGATAGCGGGGGAGAACGTGGTTGGCGAACGCGTAGCAGCCCAGGAACGTGCGCGCGTCGTCGGCGCACGGGCCGACCACCGCCATCCGCCCCGTGCCGGACAGCGGCAGCACGTCACCCGGGTCGAGCAGGACGATCGAGTGCTCGGCCACCTCGCGGGCCAGTGCCCGGTTGGCCGCCGAGTCGAGGACCACCTCGGCCGAGTCGGCCACCGAGGCCTCCGGGGTCCACTCCGGATCGAGCAGGCCGAGGGCCGCCTTCTGGGTCAGGACCCGGCGGGCGGCGCGTTCCACGTACGACTCGTCGACCTCACCCGAGCGGACCCGGGCGACCAGCTCGGCGCCGTACCCGATGGTGTCCGGAAGTTCCACGTCGATGCCGGCCTCCAGGGCCCGGGCCCCGGCGCCGCCGTCGTCGGCCGCGATGCCGTGCATGCCGGCCAGGAACGGCACCGCCCAGTAGTCCGAGACGACCGTGCCGGTGAAGCCCCACTCGTCCCGCAGCAGGTCGGTGAGCAGCCAGGAGTCGGCCCCGGCGGGCACCCCGTCGACGTCGGAGTAGGAGTTCATGACGGATCCGGCACCATCGCGGACGGCGGCCTCGAACGGTGGCAGGATCATGTCGAGCAGCTCGCGACGGCCCATCGGCACCGGGCCGTGGTTGCGGGCGCCGCGAGAGGCGGAGTACCCGGCGAAGTGCTTGAGCGTGGCCAGAACCCCCGAGCTCTGCAGACCGCGGACGTACGCCGAGCCGACCGTGCCGACCAGGTAGGGGTCCTCGCCGATGGACTCCTCCACCCGGCCCCACCGGTAGTCGCGGACCACGTCGAGCACCGGGGCCAGCGCCTGGTGCACGCCGAGCGCCGCCATGTCACGGCCGATCGCGGCGGCCATCCGCTCGATCAGCTCCGGGTCGAAGGTGGCGCCCCAGGCGATGGCGGCCGGATAGACCGACGCGCCGTGCATGGTGAACCCGGTCAGGCACTCCTCGTGCACCATCGCCGGGATGCCCAGCCGCGAGGAGGCCATCACGATCCGCTGCTGACGGACCAGTTCGGCGGTCCCCTCGGAGACGGTGATCGGGTAGCTGCCGTAGATCCGGGTGAGCTGGCCGAGGCCGTGCCGACTGGCGTCCTCCAGCGCGGGCCCGCCGCTGAACTCGCTCTCCATCGGGGCCACCGAATGTTCCGACTCCGGCTCGGGACCGGCCGGGCCGGTGGCGCCCTTGTCCTTGCCGATCCACCGGCTGCCGAGCTGGGCCACCTTCTCCTCGAGCGTCATCGCGGCGAGCAGAGCCTCGACGCGCTCGGGAACCGGCAGCGCCGAATCCTGCCAGGGATGTGTTGTCAACGAAACCTCCGAAACTTTCGGCACCGTCCAGCCGCTGGTCGGCGGGCCTCGGCGGACGGTGACGCGCCCACGGGCCTTTGTAACTCTCGCGCTCCGGGCACGGTTAGGGCAAGAGCCTTGACACTCGGAACGGCGAAACCCTACGTTAACGAAACCTCGCGTTAATTTGCGGCTGTCACTCGAAACTTCCGGCAGTTGCTACCGCTCAAATTGCTTCTGACAACGGAGATCAGCGTGAAGCGCAGGAACTTTTTGACCCTTTCGACCGGCCTCGGCGCCGGGGCGGCGCTCGCCGCCTGTGGCACGTCCGGCCCGGCCGGCGGCGGTGGCACCGCCAAGGCCGGCGAGGCCTCCTACTGGTTCCTCAGCGGGCCGCCCGGCGAATCGGTCCGCACCGGGGCCGTGGAGCGGTTCAACAAGGCCAACCCGAACGGCCAGATCAAGCTCACCGCGTTCCAGAACGACGCCTACAAGGACAAGCTCAAGACCGCGCTCGGCGCCGGCCAGCCGCCGACGATCATCTGGGGCTGGGGTGGCGGCGGCCTGAAGAGCTACGTCGACGGCGGCCAGGTCGACGACCTCACCGACTGGTTCGGGCAGAACGCCGCGGTCAAGGACCGGCTCTTCCCGGCCTCCTTCGGACCGGCCACCATCAACGGCAAGATCTACGCCATGCCGGCCGAGACGGTCCAGCCGATCGTGCTGTTCTACAACAAGCAGGTCTTCGCCGACGCCGGGCTCACCCCGCCGCAGTCGTGGGGCGAGATCATGGACCTGGTGCCCAAGTTCAACGCCAAGGGCATCGCCCCGTTCTCGCTCGGCGGCCAGTCCCGCTGGACCAACATGATGTGGCTGGAGTTCCTCTTCGACCGGATCGGCGGCCCGTCGGTCTTCGGTGACGTCTTCGAGGGCAAGGCCAACGCCTGGAGCAACCCGCTCGCCATCGACGCGCTCACCAAGATCCAGGACCTGATCAAGGCGGACGGCTTCGTCAAGGGCTTCTCCTCGATCACCGCCGACTCCAACGCCGACCAGGCGCTGCTCTACAAGGGCAAGGCGGCCATGATGCTGCACGGCAGCTGGTCGTACGGCATCATCCAGGCCCAGGGCGGCTCGTTCATCGCCGACGGCAAGCTCGGTTACATGAACTTCCCCGGCGTCGACGGCGGCAAGGGCGACCCGAACGACACCGTCGGCAATGCCGGCCAGTACCTGTCGATCTCCTCCAAGGCCTCGGCCGAGCAGAAGGAGATCGCCAAGAAGTTCTTCACCAGTCTGCTCGACGACACCGAGCAGTCCGACTGGATCAAGACCGGCGGTGTGCCGATCATCAAGGGCGCCGACGCCAAGCTCGCCTCCTCGCCGGACGCCGATTTCCTCAAGTTCGTCTACGGCGTGGCCAGCAACGCCAAGGTGTTCGCCCAGTCCTGGGACCAGGCGCTCAGCCCGACCGCCGCGGAGACCCTGCTGTCCAACATCTCCAAGCTGTTCACCCAGTCGATCGGTCCGCAGCAGTTCGCCGACAACATGAACGCGGTCATCGGGAAATGACGATAGCTCCGCCTGTGGTGCGGACCGCTCCCCCCGGCAGCAACAACGCCGGGGGGAGCGGGTCCGTCTCGTGGATGGCCTGGCCGGCCCTGATCGCCTTCACCCTCTTCGGGGTGGTCCCGCTGCTCGGGGTGCTGGTGCTCAGTTTCAGCTCGTGGACCGGCCAGACCACCGACATCCCCTTCTCCGGGTTGGACAGCTGGCGCGCCGTGCTCTCCGACCCGGACCTGCCGCACGCGCTCTGGGTCACCTTCCTGATCATGGCGCTGTCCTGGCTGGTGCAGACGCCGATCTCCATCCTGATCGGGGTGTTCCTCGCGGCCCGGCACCGTTACCGTGCGGTGCTGGCGGTGCTCTACTTCATCCCGCTGCTGCTCAGCCAGGCCGCCATCTCGATCACCTACAAGGCGCTGCTCGACCCCAACTTCGGGCTCGGCGCCGGGCTCGGCTTCCCGTTCCTGCAGCAGGACTGGCTCGGCGACGGCACCCTGGCCATCGGCGTCGTGGTGTTCGTGGTGTCCTGGCAGTTCATCCCGTTCCACTCGCTGATCTACCAGGGCGGGGTGCGGCAGATCCCGGCCTCGATGTACGAGGCGGCCCAGATCGACGGCGCCGGCCGGATCCGCCAGTTCTTCAACATCACCCTGCCGCAGCTCAAGTACACGATCATCACGTCGTCGACGCTGATGGTCGTCGGGTCGTTGACCTTCTTCGACCTGATCTGGGTGCTCACCGCGGGTGGTCCCGGTGGCGCCACCCAGTCCCTGGCCGTCGACATGTACCAGCGCGGATTCAAGGCCAACCTGATGGGCCCGGCCAGCGCGATCGCCGTCATCCTGGTGCTCTTCGGCCTGCTGCTGGCGCTCGGCCTGCGCCGGCTCGGCGGGCGCGACCAGGCCGACAGCCAGCTGGAAGGAGCCTGACATGCCGACGATGCTCGACCGCCGTACCCCCGCGCCGGTCCGGAAAGATCCTCAGGTGAAGGCCCGGCGCCGTTTCCACCCGCTGCACTGGAACTTCGCGGGTGGCCTGGCCGGCTGGCTGTGGCTCGCGATCGTGGTGATCCCGATCTACTGGATCGTGATCACCAGCCTCAAGCTGCAGGACGACTACTACGACGCCAACCCGCTCGCCTGGCCGTCCGACCCGACGCTGGAGAATTACCGGTTCGTCCTGGAGAACGACTTCGTCCGGTATTTCATGAACAGCGTCATCGTCACGGTCGGTTCGGTCGGGCCGGCGGTGCTCGTGTCGTTCATGGCGGCCTACGCGATCATCCGCGGTGGCGCCGGCAGCCGGTTCCTGCGGACGGTCAACGGCCTGTTCCTGATGGGCCTGGCGATCCCGCTGCAGGCGGTCATCATCCCGATCTACCTGATCATCATCCGGATCCAGATGTACGACACGCTCGGCGCGATCATCATGCCCTCGCTGGCGTTCGCCATCCCGCTGAGTGTGCTGGTCCTGGCGAACTTCATCCGCGACGTGCCGAAGGAGCTCTTCGAGTCGATGCGGATGGACGGCGCCACCGAGTGGGGCACGCTGTGGCGGCTCGCCTTCCCGCTCACCCGGCCGGCCCTGGTGACCGTCACCATCTACCAGGGACTGACCGTCTGGAACGGGTTCGTGCTCCCGCTGATCCTCACCCAGAGTCCCGAGCAGCGGACCCTGCCGCTCGCCCTCTGGGAGTTCCAGGGCCAGTTCAGCGTCAACATCCCGGCCGTGCTGGCCGCGGTCGTGCTGACGACGCTGCCGATCCTCACCCTCTACGTGATCGGGCGCCGCCAGCTATTGAGCGGCCTGACCGCCGGATTCGGCAAGTGACCTGGTGCTCTCCCGCACCATGAGCTTGGTGGCCAGTTCCACCCGGGGGGTCTCGATGGCCTCGCCGCGCGACAGCCGCAACACGGTCCGCGCGGCGAGACCGCCCATCTCGGCCAGCGGCTGGCGGATCGTGGTCAGCGGCGGCGACGACCACCGCGACTCGGGCAGGTCGTCGAAACCGACCACACTCAGCTGATCGGGCACCCGCAGGCCACGCCGCCGGGCCGCCTCGCACACGCCGAGCGCCATCAGGTCGCTGGACGCGAAGACCGCGGTCGGCCGCTCCGGCAGGTCGAGCAGCCGGTTGCCGGCCAGGAACCCGGCCTCGTGCCGGAAGTCGCCCGTGGTGATCAGCTCCTCGTCGACCCGGATCCCGGCCGTCTCCATCGCGGCCCGGTAACCGTCCAGCCGGGCCCGGCTGCACAGCAGGTGACTCGGGCCGGCCACGAACCCGATCCGTCGGTGGCCCAGCGACAACAGGTGATCGGTCGCGGTCCGCCCGCCGGACCAGTTGGTCGCCCCGATCGTCGGCACGTCGGAGGCCACCCCGCCGGCCGGGTCGATGATCACCACCGGCACCTTGAGACGGTGCAGCTCACTGTGCACCGGCTCGGCCACGTCGGAGGTCACGAAGATGACGCCGTCGGAGGCGCGGGCCCGCAGATTCTGCAGCCACTGCCGGGTCGCGGTGCTGCGTCGGTGCACCTGGGACACCACCGTGCCGACGCCGGCCGCGTGCGTGATGTCCTCGACGCCGCGCACCAACTCCAGCGCCCACGGGCTGTCCAGATCGTTGAAAACCAGGTCGACCAGACGGGCGCGCCCGGAATGCCGAGAGTTGCGGGGACGGTAATCGTGCTCTCGCAGCAGCCGTTCGATCAGCTCGCGGGTGCCCGGTGACACGTCGGAGCGACCATTGAGCACCCGAGACACCGTCGGCACGGAAACCCCCGCGGCCTCCGCTATCGCGGCGATCGTCACTCTTCCCCTGCCAGTGGCCACGGGGCTGCTCCTTACCGCCGGCCCATCTCGGCTGGAACTTTCGGAAACCGGCATCGGAATTCTGCCATGTCCCGCCCGAACGGAAAATGCCTGGTAGGGCTGGGATCGCTCCCAGCCCTACCAGGCGGCGAATCGATCAGGAGAACTGCGGGATGACCTCCTCGGCGAACCGCAGCAGCGGCTCGTGGTCGTAGGCGACCCGCGGGATGTAGACGATCACGTAGTCGGCGCCCGCCTCGGCGAGCTTCTCCAGCTTGGCGATGTGCTCAGCGCTGGACAGGCTCAGGTCCACCGGGTAGCCGGTCGACTTGATGATCCGGTCGTAGTCACGGTCCAGCCGGTCGCAGTGGGCGCGCAACACCGCCGCCTTCTGCTGGAAGATCTCCGGATCGCCGTTGCCGAAGTTGGCGCCGTCGGCGTACTGCGCGACCAGCTTGAGCGTCACCTTCTCGCCACCGCCGCCGAGCCAGAACGACGGGTGCGGCTTGCGTACGCCCTTCGGCTCGTTGATCGGCTTGTCGATCCGGTAGTGCTTGCCGGTGAAGACCGGCTCGTCCTCGGTCCACATCTTGTGCACGATCTCGACGGCCTCCCGGAACGCGGCCATCCGCTCCGGGACGTCGGCCCACTCGTAGCCGTACGCCTTCCATTCGTGCTCATACCACCCGGCGCCGAGACCCGCGTAGAGCCGGCCGTGGCTGGCCACGTCGACCGTCGAGGCGATCTTGGCGTAGAGGGCCGGGTGCCGGTAGCCGTTGCAGCCGACCATCTGGCCGATGTTGACCCGGCTGGTGTCCCGGGCCAGCGTCGAGGTGACCGTCCAGGCCTCGAACGTGGTGTTCATCGTGGGCTCGGGAACCGTATGGAAGTGGTCGTACACCCAGATGCTGTCCCAGGGGCCGGCGTCGGCGACCTTCGCCACCGCCGTCATCGCCTCGTACTGCTCGACCGGGTCGGCGATCTCGACCAGGTCCATCCGCCACCCCTGTGGCACGAAAACCCCGAAACCAATGCTCATGCCCTCAACCTACCGCCGGGCGACCCGCGCCGGCCCGTGGTGATCATCCCCACTTATCCTATCGACTATGAGCTGTTGCACGCCCGCCTCCGGCCGGGCCGCCGAACCGGCCCCGGCGCCCGTTCCCGGCGCCGGAACGCATGCGATCCAGCAGGTCGCCGTGCCGGCCCAGGCCTTCGCGATGGGAGACGCCCACGACGACGGGGTACGGGCCGACGGCGAACAGCCCGTGCATGAGGTACGCCTGCCCGCCTTCACCATCGACGCCACCTCGGTGACGGTGGCCGACTTCCGCGCGTTCACCACCGCGACCGGCTTCCGCACCGACGCCGAACGGTTCGGCTGGTCCGCGGTCTTCCACCTGGCCCTCACCGACCCGGACCGGGTGGCCGGCCGGCTGCACGGCACCCCATGGTGGCTCGGTGTCGAGGGCGCTGACTGGGCACACCCCGGCGGCCCCTCCGACACCGCCCTCGACGACCACCCGGTCGTCCACGTGAGCTGGAACGACGCGCAGGCCTACTGCGTCTGGGCGGGCCGCCGCCTACCGTCCGAGGCGCAGTGGGAGTGCGCTGCCCGGGCCGGTCTGCCGTCGCGCCGCTACCCGTGGGGTGACGAACTGCCCGCCGACGGGCACGCGGTCAACATCTGGCAGGGCGAGTTCCCGCTGCGCAACACCGCGGCCGACGGCTTCGTCACCACCGCCCCGGTGCGATCCTTCCAGCCCAACGGGTACGGCCTGTGGCAGCCGGTCGGCAACGTGTGGGAGTGGTGCGCCGACTGGTTCTCCCCGGTCTACTACGCACAGTCGCCTGTCGACGATCCCCGCGGACCGTCGACCGGCGCGGCGAAGGTCATCCGGGGCGGCTCCTACCTGTGCCAAGACTCCTACTGCAACCGCTACCGCAACGCGGCCCGCTCCTCGAACACGGTTGATTCGTCGACCGGGAACATGGGCTTCCGTACAGTGGCCGCATGAACGGCTGGATCTCTGTGCACTCCTCGACCGGCGGCGAACGATTCTCCCTGGCCGGTTGACTGGCCCACCGCGGCATCGACTGGGATCCCTTCCGCGAGGGCGAGGTCCGCGGCGGCGTGGCCTGCGGCCGTGACGACGAGACCGGTCGCTGGTGGTGCCACTACTACCTGGACATCGACGCCCGCGCGCTGTGGCGGCTCGGCCCGCATCCCGACCAGCCGACCGCCCGGATGATCAGCCCGCCCCTGGCACCGTCACACGTCAAAAAAATCTTGGCGGAACGGTTGGCACTCCAGGCATGGCAGTGCTAAAAAATGTCTTGTCGGACCTGGTCAGAGAGAAATGACCACCGACCTCGGCGAGAGTTGTCAGCCGAGCGCCACGCGCCGCCGGACGGTCCGGCGGCCGTTTCGAGGAGGTTGATCGTGGTGCTGACTTTCGATCCTTTCCGCGAGTTCGACCGTCTGGCCGACCGGATGCTCGGGGTCCCGGCCGTCGCCGGCGGCGCCGCCGCCGTGGCGATGCCGATGGACCTGTACCGGTCCGGTGACCACTTCGTCCTGCACTGCGACCTGGCCGGGATCGATCCGGGCTCGGTCAGCGTGGACGTCGACGGACGGGTGCTCACCATCCGCGCCGAGCGGTCCGCCCGCACCGACGCCGACGTGCAGTGGCTGCGCCGCGAACGGCCGACCGGCACGTTCGAGCGGCGGCTCACCCTCGGCGACGGCCTAGACCTGGCCCGCGTCGACGCGACCTGGCAGGACGGCGTCCTCACCGTGACCATCCCGGTCGCCGAGGCCGCCAAGCCCCGCCGCATCGAGATCAACACCGGCCGCGCTCCGGCGATCACGAGGTCCGAAGAGCCCGCCACCATCGACGGCGACACCACCTCGCCGAAGTCCCTGGCCGGTTGACCCCTCGGCCGGCCGATCCGTTCGGCCGGCCCTCCACCCGGTGATCCCTCGACCACCCGACCCTCACCTGGTGATCGTTCGACTTCTGGTCTCCACCCGGAGGGTTTCGGACTTTCCGCCGGTGAGCAGTCGATTGCGCGGCCCTAACCTGGGTGATCCCGCAGCTACCGGGTCCCGCACTCGGTGGAACTCCCCTCGCCCAGCCGGGTCGGCGATTCGCCGGCCCGGCTCTTCACCGTCCGACGGACGGCTGGAAGGTCGGCCGACAGAGCCGTTGCCGCTGGAAGGAGTGGTAGGGGAGGGTTGCGGTCCCCCGTCAGCCACACCCCGGGAGCCTGCCTTGCCCCGCTCGTACCTGCAGGTGGCGGCCGCCGCCGCGCTCGTCTTCATCGGCGCCGCCCTGGTGGTCTTTAGCAGTTCCCCGGCCGGGCTTCCCGGCACGGTGATGTCGTCCCTGCTCGCCGTGGCCTGGCTCACCGCCTGCTGTAGCCTCGCCGGCCTCGCCCTGGCCTCGATCCGTCGCTGATGCGGCCGGCCCGGTCTTGATCCGTCGCTGATGCGGCCGGCCCGGTCTCGATCCGCCGTCGGTCCGGCCGGGGTGGAATGCCTCCACCACGGCCCACCTCGGGCGCTCGGCCCCGGTGACCGACGAAGGCGTTCCACCCGACCATGTCCTCGCCGGGTCGGGAACCTGGGGATGGGCTGGGAACCGGCGGAAACCGCCGGTGCCGCGGCGCCCGGATTTGTACCGTCACCCCAGGGAGGGAGGCGGCATGAATTTCTTCGCGAACCTCGGCGTACGGCACAAGATCGGCGCTCTGATCCTGCTCGGCGTGGTGCTCTCGGTCATCTCCGGCATCCTCGCGAACCGGTCCCTGAATCGCACCGCGGCCGCCGCACAGCATCTCTACCACGGCAATCTGATCAGCCAGACGGCTCTGAGCGAGTTGCAGGCGGTGAGCATCCAGACCCGGGTCGACCTGGCGAATCTGCTGGTCTCGCTGACCCCGGCGGACGACGCGAAGTACGAGAAGGCGGTCCGTGACGGCCTGGCCGCCTTCGGCGCTGCGCTGGCCGCCTATCGGGCGGCCGGTCCGGCCGGGGAGGCCGCGGTGGTGGCCGATCTGGAGAGCGACTGGGCGCGCTACAGCGACATCGTCCTCGACACCCAGATCGGTCATGCGCTGGCCAAGGACTACGAGGCCTACGCGCGGATCCGGGACGGCGAGACCGCTCCGATCATCAACCGGGTCAAGGAGGCCTTCGGCGGCCTGTCCGCGGCCGAGGCGGCCGACGCCGCGGCGGTGGTGGCCGCGGCCGAGGACACCCACCGGAACAGCCGGTGGATGATGGTGTTGGTGGAGGTGGTCGGCAATCTCCTCGCCGTCGCCGTCGGCGTGCTCGTGATCCGGGCGGTGGTCGGCGCGCTGAGCCGGGTCAAGCGGGTCTGCGAGGGCCTCGCGGCCGGTGATCTCACCCTGCGTACCGGGCTGACCAGCGATGACGAGCCGGGTGTGATGGGGCGGGCGCTGGACGCTGCCCTGGACAGTCTGCGCCACACCGTCGTCACGATCAGCGGGTCGGCGACCGCGCTGACCGGGGTGGCCCGGCAGGCCGGGTCGGTCGCCGCGGAGATCGCCGGGTCCGCGGAACGGACCACCGCCCAGGCCCAGACCGTGTCGGCGGCGGCCGAGCAGATCTCCCGCAGCGTCGACACGGTGTCGGCGGGCAGCGAGGAGATGGGCGCGTCGATCCGGGAGATCGCGCAGAACGCCACCGAGGCGGCCCGGGTGGCGGGTGAGGCGGTCGGTCTCGCGTCCCGGACGTCGGCGACGATGAACCAGCTCGGCGTCTCGTCGGCGGAGATCGGCGACGTGATCCGGACCATCACGGCGATCGCCGAGCAGACGAACCTGCTCGCGCTGAACGCGACGATCGAGGCGGCCCGGGCCGGGGAGGCCGGGAAGGGGTTCGCGGTGGTCGCCAGTGAGGTGAAGGACCTGGCCCAGGAGACCGCCCGGGCCACCGAGGACATCTCCCGTCGGGTCGAGGCGATCCAGGCCGACACGAGCGGCGCGGTACGGGCGATCGAGGAGATCACCCGGGTGATCGCGCGGATCAGCGATTTCCAGACCACCATCGCGTCCGCTGTGGAGGAGCAGACCGCCACGACCGCGGAGATGAATCGCAGTGTCGGCGAGGCGGCCACCGGCACCGGCGAGATCGCCGAGAACATCACCGGAGTCGCCGAGGCGGCCCGGTCGACGAGCGACGGCGCGACCCGTTCCCAGGAGACCACCGCCGAACTGAGCCGGATGTCCACCGAGCTGACCGCTCTGGTCGGCAACTTCCGGTACTGAGACCGGCTTGTCGACAGAGCTGCCGCGACGTCTGCGGGACAGCCCCGTCGAACAGCCGAGTAGGTTGGGATCATGTCCCGACCACAGCTGCTGTCGGCTTTCGCGGGCCACTGGACCGGGGTCGGCACCGGCGTCACGGTGATCCTTCCGCCGCCCGGCACGGTCGGCTCCGGCGAGGTCCGCGGCGGCGCACCGGCCACCCGCGAGTTCGCCCTCCTCGAACCGGGCCGCCTGGTCGAACACGTGGACGCGGTCGTGCTTTCCGGCGGCTCGGCGTTCGGCCTGGCCGCCGGCGACGGCGTCGCGCGCCTGCTGCGCGAGCGCGGCCGCGGATTCCCGACACCGTTCGGCCCGGTCCCGATCGTCGTCGGCATGTCGATCTTCGATGCCTCGGTCGCGGCCGATCCCCCGGGTGCCGACGCGGGGCGCGACGCGGCGCTCGCGGCCCTCACCGGACAACCCTTCCGCAGCGGTACGGTCGGAGCCGGCGCCGGGGCCACCACGGGCAAATGGCGTGGCGCCCTGGAACCGGGCGGCCTGGGCCGGGCCACCGGACGGGTCGGTCCGGCCACGATCGAGGCGGTCGCCGTGGTCAACGCCTGGGGGGATGTGATCGGCGGCGACACGGGAGCGGTTCCGGACCGGTCGGTCACCCCGTTCGGCCAGGCCGGCACCAACACCACGATCGCCGTGCTGCTCACCGACGCGAAGCTGAGCAAGCTCGACTGTCACCTGCTCGCTCAGAGCGGCCACACCGGGTTCGCCCGGGCACTGCACCCGGCGCACTCCCGTTACGACGGCGACGCCGTGGTCGCGCTGGCCACCGGCGAGGTCGACGGCGCCGACCTGGACCTGCTGGGGGCGGCCGCCACCGAGGTGATGGCGGCCGCGATCCGCGACGCGGTCCGGCCCGCGTGATCCTCGTCAGTCCTTCGTGATCGCCACCTGGAGTTCGGTCACCCAGTCGTCGCGGTTCTCCGGGCACTCCAGGTTGATCTCCCGGGCGTAACCGGCGGCCCGGTAGCCGTTCGCGTCGATCCACTCGGCGAGCGCCTGACCGGTCGGTACCACGGTGTCCATCGAACCCCGGTGCACGATCGTCGCGGCCTCGGCGATCAGCGGCAGGTCCCGTACCGTGAAATCGCCCGAACCCGGACCGGCGGCGACCTGGATCGCGGCATGCACGGTGATCCGGCCGTCGCTCGCGTCCTCGTAGTAGGCGACGCCCGGCCCGGTCGGCCGGACCCCGGCCGCCTCCAGCCGCCGGAACAGCTCGTCGTAGAGCGGATTGATCACCGGGCCGATGTGTTCCGGCTCGTAGCCGTCGGCGACCGCGGTCAGCTCGGCGACCCGGACCGGCGGGATCCGTTTGATCACCACGTCGTTGCCGGGCATGTGGCCCTCCCTTTCGATGGCTCGCAGACGCGCCTCGACCCGGACCAGCCGTGCGCTCGACTCGGCCACCGCCGCGGCCAGCTCGGCGCGGCGCAGCCGGAGCATGCCGCGCAGCTCACCGGCGTCGAGCGAGCCGTCGATGATCTCGCCCACCTGGTGCAGGCTGAACCCGAGATCCTTGAGCGCGATGATCCGGTTGAGCCGGGCCAGTTGGGCGGCGGTGTAGTGCCGGTAGCCGGTGGCCGGGTCGACGTGGGCCGGCCGTAGCAGGCCGGTCGCGTCGTAGTGCCGCAGCATCCGGATCGACACGCGTCCGTGGCGGGCGAAGTCTCCGATGGTGAACATGATGGCTCCGAGTTGACTGCCTCACACAGTGTGAGAGTCAAGATCTGGTATTCGTGGGGGATGTTGGTTGACTACGCCGCCGCCATCGCGGCCTCACCGTCCGAGGCCGAGACGGCCGCCGTCTCCGCCGAGCAGGTCGGGTATGACGGTTTCAACGCGGCCGAGACCAAGCATGACGTGTTCACCACACTGACGCTGGTGGCCCGGGCGACCGCCACGCTGTCGCTGCAGTCGTCGATCGCGGTGGCCTTCGCCCGTAACCCGATGAATGTCGCGGTGCTCGCCAACGACCTCCAGCTGATCTCCGAGGGCCGGTTCCGGCTGGGGCTGGGCTCGCAGGTCAAGCCGCACATCGAGCGGCGGTTCGCGATGCCGTGGAGCCGGCCGGCGGCCCGGATGGAGGAGTTCGTGGCCGCGCTGCGGGCCATCTGGCACTCCTGGGCGACCGGCGAGCGGCTGGCCTTCCGCGGATCGTTCTACCAGCACACGCTGATGACACCGTTCTTCGATCCGGGGCCCAACCCGTTCGGTAACCCGCCGGTGCAGTTGGCCGCGGTGGGGGAGCGGATGGTCGCGGTGGCCGGGCGGGTCGCCGACGGGCTGCTGGTGCACCCGCTGACCAGCCCCACCTATCTGGCGGAGCGGTTGCTCCCGGCGGTCCGCGAGGCGCGCGGTGGTTCCCTGGCCGGCTTCGCGATGGAGATGAGCGCCTTCGTGGTGCTCGGCGCGGACGAGGCGGTCCGGGCGAAGGCGGAGCGGGCGGTGCGCGGACAGATCGCCTTCTACGCGTCGACGCCCGCCTACCGCCCGGTGCTGGAACTGCACGGCTGGGGTGAGCTCGCCGACCGGCTGAACCTGCTGTCGCGCCGGCAATCGTGGGACGAGATGACCGACGCGATCACCGATGACGTGCTCGACGCGTTCGCGGTGGCCGGTGACCCGGCGGCGGTGGCCGCCGGGCTGCTCGGCCGATTCGGTTCGGCGATTGATCGGATCTCGCTCTACACGCCGTACGAGGCGGATCGGTATCAGCTGGCCGCGGTGCGATCGGCGATCCGGACGTCCGCCTTGTCGGGGTAGAAGGCGACGTGGCCCTTGATCTCGGCGACCGCGTCGTACGGGTCCTGGTAGCCCCAGACCGAGTTCTCCGACTCGGGCAGCGACCAGTAACTCGCCTCCCCCTTGTACGGGCAGTAGGTCTGGTGATCGGTCGCCGAGATCAGTGCCGGGTCGACGTCGGCCAGCGGCACGTACTGCACCGGCGGATAGTTCGCCTCCTGCAGCGTGAGAGCGTTGACGGTGTCGGCGACCACCTTGCCGCCGGCGGTGACCGTCACCCTTGAGCCGGTCGGGGTGATCGTGATCGGATGATCCGGGCCTGGTTGAAGACGAGGCTTGGTCATGTTGAGGAGCCTAACGTTGTCGAGTGCCGTCGAAGCCGTGTCCGCCGCCGGGATCGAGTACGAGGTGATCCGGCACGGACCGGTCGGCAGTGTGGCCGAGGCCGCCGCCGCCCAGCAGGTCGAGGTGCGTGACCTGGTGAAGACGCTGGTGGTGCGCCGGGGGGACGACGACTTTCTGTTCGTGCTGGTGCCGGGGGACCGGTCGATCTCCTGGCCCCGACTGCGCGCCCTGCTCGGGGTGAATCGGCTGTCGATGCCGGACGCGGCGACCGCCAAGGAGGTTACCGGGTACGAACGGGGCACCATCACCCCGTTCGGATCCCGGCGGCCGTGGCCGGTGATCGCCGACGAGACCACCCGGGGCCGGACCATCAGCCTCGGCGCAGGCGTTCGCGGCGTCGGCCTGCGAGTCGCCGCCGACGCCGCGGTCAAGGCCCTGGGCGGAACCTTCGCGGAGGTGACCGACCTCAGCGCGTAGCCGCTTCCGGACGGCCGGTTTCGGGTCTCAGCCCTTGAGTGCGGCCGCCACCGCGTCGGCGAGCGGGGTGGTCGGGCGGCCGATCAGGCGGGACAGCGTCTTGGTGTCGTCGTCCAGGTGGCCGTCACGGATCTTGACGTCGGTGTCGGCGAGCAGGGCGGCGAACTGCTCCGGCACGCCCGCGCCGACCAGCGCGGCCTGGTACTGCTCGGCGGGCAGGTCGGTGTAGGCCACCGGGGCGCCGGACGCCTCAGCCACCGCGGCGGCCAGCCCGGCCAGCGTGAACGGCTCGTCGCCGGCCAGCTCGTAGACGCCCGCCTCGCCGCTGAGCAGGACGACCGCGGCCGCCTCGGCGAAGTCGGCCCGGGTGGCGGCGGCGATCCGGCCGTCGCCGGCGCTGCCGTACAGCGCGCCCTGGGCGATCGCCGGCCCGAACGAGCCGGCGTAGTTCTCGATGTACCAGCCGTTGCGCAGGAAGGCGTACCGAATCCCGCTGCTCTTGATCAGTTCCTCGGTGGCCAGGTGCTCCGGCGCGAGGCCGACCGGGCTGGTGTCGGCGCGCAGGATGCTGGTGTAGGCGAGGAAGCCGACACCGGCCTGCACGGCGGCGTTGATCACCGCGGTGTGCTGGGGGATCCGCTGGCCGACCGCGTTGCCGGAGATCAGCAGCAGCCGGTCGACCCCGTCGAATGCGGCGGCCAGGCTCTCCGGGCGGTCGTAGTCGCCCTCGCGCACCTGGACGCCGAGCGCCAGCAGGCCGCCCGCCTTGGCGGTGTCCCGGACGACGGCGACGATCTCGCCGGGCGTGGCGCCCCGGGTGATCAGCGCCTCGACGACGAGGCGGCCCAGCTGTCCGGTGGCTCCGGTGACGGCGATGGTCATGTCGACTCCCTGTAGAAGATCCGGCCGGCGAAAGTGCTGCCCACCGGCCGGTGGCGGTTAGCGCTGCCCAGAACAATGGCACTAACTTTTTGAAAGCGCAAACCCAGGCGCAGTGCTGGTATCGTCTGCGGCGTGGACGACGACGAGCTGATTCCCAGCGTTTTCGCGCGGGACTGCGCCTCCCGCGGCGTGCTCGCCGACGTGACCGGGCGGTGGGGCGGCCTGGCTCTGGCCGCGCTGCACGACGGGGCGTTCCGGTTCAACGCACTGCGCCGCCGGGTCGACGGGGTGAGCGAGAAGATGCTGGCCCAGACCCTGCAGGCGCTGGAGCGCGACGGCCTCGTCATCCGCGAGGTGCAGGCCACCATCCCGCCCCGCGTGGAGTACAGCTTGACGCCCCTCGGCGAGAAGGTCGCGGCCAAGTTCGTCGAGCTGATCGAGCTGGTCGAGGGCGAGTTCGGGCAGATCGCCGTGGCGCAGGCGGCGTACGACCGTACCCATTGATAGGTTCTCGCCGTGACCAGCGACGCACCGATCCGCACCGACGTCCCTCCCTCCGGCACCGGCTGCGCCGAGTGTCTCGGCGCCGGAGGCTGGTGGTTCCACCTGCGCCGATGCGCCGAGTGCGGCCATGTGGGCTGCTGCGACAGCTCGCCCTCGCAGCACGCCACGGCGCACTGGACGCAGACCGGGCACCCGGTCATCCAGTCCTTCGAGCCGGGCGAGGACTGGTTCTGGAATTATCAGACCGGGCAGGGCCTGTCCGGGCCGGAATTGGCCCCGCCGGCCAGCCGTCCCGACGATCAGCCGGCGCCCGGTCCGGCCGGTGCCGTACCGTCCGATTGGACCCGTCGTCTGAACCGCTGAATGTGCCTTTCCTCAGGTGACCGCCGCCACATCCGATGGTGTGGGCGTCGGATGCTAAGGAGGGCAGATGCGGGCGATTCAGAACATCGGTACGGCGAAGCGGTTGGGGGTGATCGTCGCCACCGGGGCCGTCGCGCTCGGCGGTCTGGCCGCCATCACCCTGACCAGCCAGTCGACCCTGACCAGCCAGGCTGAGCAGATGCGCAGCCTGGAGGCCTGCCTGGCGGCGATCAACCACCTGAACAACCGGCAGAGCGAGCTGAAGGTGGACGCCTACCGGGCCGCGCTCGGCCAGGACGTCAACCAGGACGCGGCCGAGGACGTGGATTCGTCGACGAACGCCGCCAACAAGGTCGACGAGTGCGGCCTGCCGACCGCGATGCTCGAGGAATTCCGAGGATATCGCCCGGATTTCGTGGCCTTCGGCGAGTTCATCACCCAGTTCGTCAAGGACGGGGTGGCGGACCCGAAGTCGGTGCTCGGCCGGATCGACGAGATCCCCGAGGCCAACAACAAGACCGACGACCAGCTCGACGCCCTCACCGAGAAGGTGGAGGCCGCGGTCGCCCAGGAGAAGGCCGACATGGAGGCGGCCGTCTCCTCCACCCGTGACATCGCGATCCTGGTGGCCGGTCTCGGCCTGGTCGTGCTGGTCGGCATGGCGATCCCGATGGTCCGCTCCATCCTCGGCCCGATCCGGCAGCTCGGTGAGGTCATCGACGCCCTCGACAAGGGCGATCTCACCGCGCGCAGCGGCATCACCAGCCGCGACGAGTTCGGTGTGATGGCCGCCGGCCTGGACCGCTCCCTCGACAAGCTGCGCAGCTCGATGCAGACCATCGCCGAGGACGCCGACAAGCTCGCCACCGCCTCCAACCAGCTCGCCGGGGTCTCCGCGCAGATCGCCGACGCCGTCGACAACACCGACCGGCAGAGCTCGTCGGCCTCGGCCGAGGCCGACGAGATCTCCCGCAACGTGCAGACCGTCGCCGCCGGCTCCGAGGAGATGGGCCTGTCGATCCGGGAGATCTCCCGCAACACCAGCGAGGCCGCCCAGATCGCGTCGGTAGCCGTGACCGAGGCCGCCCGCGCCACCGACACCATCCGTCAGCTCGGCGAGTCGTCCGCCGAGATCGGCAACGTGATCAAGCTGATCACCTCGATCGCCGAGCAGACCAACCTGCTCGCCCTGAACGCCACCATCGAGGCCGCCCGCGCCGGTGACGCCGGCAAGGGTTTCGCCGTGGTCGCCTCCGAGGTCAAGGACCTCGCCCAGGAGACCGCCCGGGCCACCGAGGACATCCACACCCGGGTCAACGCCATCCAGCAGGACACCGGCGGCGCGGTCGAGGTCATCAACCGCATCTCCGAGGTCATCGCCCAGATCAACGACTTCCAGACCACCATCGCCTCGGCGGTGGAGGAGCAGACCGCCACCACCGGTGAGATGAGCCGCAGCATCGCCGAGGTCGCCGCCGGTTCCAGCCGGATCGCCGCCAACATCAGCGACGTCTCCTCGGCCAGCGCCGCCACCGTCGGCGGCGTCACGCAGACCCGGGAGGCCAGCGCGGCCGTGTCGCGTACCGCCGATGAGCTGCGCAACCTGGTGGGCGCCTTCAAGTTCTGAGATCCGTTCCGGCGGGGCCGGTCGCCATCACGGCGACCGGCCCCGCTTCCGCGTTCCGCTCAAGGCTCGCGGTGGCTTGCCGATCTGAGATTCATGCGTACGCCCACCCGCCGCTCAACCGCTCCGGTGGACGACGACGCGCTCTCCCGACGGCGACGCACCATCGAGACCGGCGCCCTGGTGGCCCGCAGCTTCGGAATGGCGTCCACGGCCGTCGCCGCGGCCGGGATCGGTGCCGGCGCGGCCGCCGTGGCCAGCGACGACATGCGCCTGGTCTGCTGGGTGGGCGTCGCCACGATGGGTCTGTCGAACGTGCTGTCCTACCTCGGCCGCCGTCGGCCGGACTCGCGATGGTACCCATGGCTCAACACCGGCCAGAGCGTGATCGACACCGCGACGATCATCGCGATCGTGGCGCTCGCCTCGCGGGAGACCGCCGAGACCACCTGGCCGCTGCTGGCACCGGCGATCGCGGTGGCCGCCCTCCGGCACCGGATCCTCGGTGCGCTGGCGGTGTTCGCGGCCACCACCCTCGGCTTCGCGCTGCTGGTGCCGGGCACCCACGATCTGTTCTACCTGATCGTCGTCGGATTCATGATCGCGGTCATCACCGGCACCCAGTCGTCGGCGCTCGACCGTCATCTGCGGGCGCTCGACGAGACCCGGCGGGCGCTGCAGCACCAGGCCACCCACGACGGGCTCACCGGCCTGCCGAACCGGGCCCACCTGGCCGCGTACGCCGACCGGCGCGCCGGCCGACCGCTGGCCGTACTCCTGCTCGATCTCAACGGATTCAAGCAGGTGAACGACGAACACGGACACGCCGCCGGTGACCTGTTGCTGCACGAGGTCGGCGCCCGGCTGACCGCGGCCCTCGGCGAGGACGGGCTGGCCGGCCGGCTCGGCGGCGACGAGTTCCTGGTCCTGCTGCCGGAGGGGGACAGTGCCGCGGCCGCCCGCGTGATGGTGCGGATCCGGGACGCGATCCGGCGGCCCGTCGACATCGGTGACGGGCGTGCGGTGACCGTCGGCGTCAGTGCCGGGGTGGCGCTGCGGGCGGCCGGGGGCGATGCCGATCTGGACACCCTGACCGCTGAGGCGGATGCGGGCATGTATCGCGACAAGCGTGGCCGTACCGTGGCAGCCTGACCCTCAAGGTCATGCCCGTCACTGCCGATGGGAGGCTCATGCGGAAGGCGTACGTCGACGACTCGCTGCTGTCCCGGCGGCGCACCGTCGAGGCCGCCGGGCTCGTCTCCCGTACCCTCGGGCTGATTCTGACCGCCGTCTACATGAGCGGCGTGACCGACCTGGCGCCCGCGGTCCTCAGCTCCGACATGACGACGGCCTGCCGACTCGGCATCGTGCTGATGGTCGCCGCGGACCTGCTCGCCCTGCTGGCGCGGCGGCGGCCGGACGGGTCCCGCTACCAGATCTGGAGCGCGCTGCAGGTGCTGCTCGACACGACCACGATCATCGCGTTCGTGGTCGTCTCGGAACGCGACTTCGAGCAGACCACCTGGCCCCTGCTCGGCCTCAGCATCTCCATCGCGGCGATCCGGCACCAGTTGCTCGGAGCCCTGCTGACCTTCGTGGCCACGTCCGCCGCGTTCATCGTGTTCGTGCCGGACTCACCGGACACCGCGTTCGTGCTCGGCACCAGTGCGATGACCGCGATCATCGCCGGCTCGCAGTCGACCGCCTTCGCCCGGCAGCTCACCGCACTCCAGGAGACCCGGCGGGCCCTGCAGCACCAGGCCACCCACGACGGGCTCACCGGGCTGCCCAACCGGGCGCACCTCGACGAGTACGCGGGCCGGCTCACCGGCGGAGCGCTCGGCGTCCTGCTGCTCGACCTCAACGGATTCAAGCAGGTCAACGATACGTACGGACACGCGGCCGGCGACCGGCTGCTGCACGAGGTGGGGGTCCGGCTCACCGCGGCCGCCGGGCCCGGAGTGACCGCCGGCCGGCTCGGCGGCGACGAGTTCCTGGTCCTGCTACCCGGGGCCGGAGCGGGCGCGGTCGCCGCCACGTGCGAGCGCATCCGCGACGCCGTCCACCGGCCGGCCGACCTCGGCGACGGCATCGTGGTCACGGTCGGCGTCAGCATCGGCGTGGCCCTGCGCCCGGCCGGCGGCGAGGCCGGGCTCGACGCCCTCACCGCCGAAGCCGACGCCGCCATGTACCGGGAGAAGCAGACCCGCCCGGCCGCCTGACATCGATCCATTGCGATACAGCCCGGTGGCGGGTAGCGTGACCGGCACTGCCCGGGGCGGGGCGTTCACCGAACGCCGTTCTCATCCCCCTCAAGAGGCAGACCATGAAGAGAAGACTGGCCACGCTGGCCGCAGTCCTCGTCACCCTCACCGCAGCGGTGCTGACCGTCGTCACCCCCGCCTACGCCGCCACCGGCCTGCACATCAGCGGCCGGAACATCGTCGAGGCCAACGGCAGCAACTTCATCATGCGCGGCATCAACCACATGCACACCTGGTACGCCGGGCAGACCGGCTCGTTCGCCGACATGAAGGCGGCGGGCGCCAACACGGTCCGGGTCGTGCTCAGCGGCGGCCGCTGGACCGCCAACACCGCCGCCGACGTCACCAACGTGATCAACCTGTGCAAGGCGAACCGGCTGATCTGTGTCCTGGAGGACCACGACACCACGGGGTACGGCGAAGACGGTGCCGCCTACACCCTGGACCAGGCCGTCAACTACTGGATCTCGCTCAAGAGCGTGCTCCAGGGCCAGGAGAACTACGTCGTCATCAACATCGGCAACGAGCCGATCGGCAACACCAACCCCGGCCAGTGGACCGCCGCCACCGTCGCCGCCATCCAGAAGATGCGCAGCAACGGCTTCCAGCACCTGCTGATGGTCGACGCCCCCAACTGGGGCCAGGACTGGCAGTACACGATGCGCGACAACGCGCAGACGGTGCTGGACGCCGACACCCAGGACAACACGGTGCTGTCCATCCACATGTACGCCGTGTTCAACACCGCCGCGTCGATCCGCAACTACCTCGACGTGTTCCAGAACAACAACTGGCCGCTCGTGATCGGCGAGTTCGGCTGGCAGTTCGCGTCGGGTGAGGTCGACGACCAGACGCTGATGGCCGAGGCGCAGGCGCGTGGGCTCGGATACCTCGGGTGGTCGTGGGCCGGCAACACCGACCCGATCCTCGACATGACGAACAGCTTCAACGCCGCCTCGCTCACCACCTGGGGCCAGCGGATCGTCAACGGCACCAACGGACTCAAGGCCACCAGTAAGGAGGCCACCATCTTCGGTGGGGTCCAGCCCAGCTCGCCCACCCCGTCGTCGCCGTCGCCGTCCCCGTCGTCACCCTCGCCCTCGCCGTCCACGCCCGGTGGCGCCTGCACCGCCACCTATGCGATCGCCGGCCAGTGGCAGGGCGGATTCCAGGGCGACGTGAAGGTCACCGCGGGCAGCGCGGCGATCAAGGGCTGGACGGTGACCTGGACTTACGCCAACGGCCAGACCGTCAGCAACTCCTGGGGTGCCACCGTGACCAGCAGCGGAAGCACGGTGACGGCCCGGAACGCGGCCTGGAACGGCAGTCTCTCCGCGGGGGCGAGCACCAACTTCGGTTTCCTCGGCTCGTGGACCGGAACCAACAGCGTCCCCACGCTGACCTGCACCGCCGGCTGATCCGTCCGCCCGTTCCACCGGTGCCGCCGGCCCGCATGCGGTCGGCGGCACCCTCTCGGTCTCGCCGGCCCGCACCTGGTCGGCGGCACCCTCGGTCTCGCCGGCCCGCATGTGGTCGGCGGCACCGTCTCGGTCCGCCGGCCCGGCCGGTCGTTCTCCCGGCCGGGCCGGTTGCTTTGGGAGCGCTCCCATGTAGGATGTCAGCAGACGCGCCCGCCCCGGCGCAGATCCCCATCCCCGTCGAGAATCCCCTGCACCCGAAACATCCCGGCCAGGCGCTCGCCACCGCTCCCACGTGGGGTGGAAGCGAGACGAGCCCCTGGCCGGCCCCTCATCCCCACGAAGGCATCGAAGACGCCCGCCACCGCATCAGCCCGGCGGGCGCGCTTCGGCCCGGCACCGTGGCCACCTCGCGGGGTGGTTCGGTGCCGGGCCGTTGCGGTTGTGTGGTCGTGGCCGTACCGGAAAGGTCATGACCAGGAGGAGAGGACCTCCGGGACCGATGCGGTCCGCAGGGCGGCGGGGGTCGCGGCGGGGGTTCGTTGTAAGCGCGGCGCCGGCGCCGGCTGGACTATGCCGCCGACCTCGATGAACGCCTTCCTCGCCTCGTTGTGCGGGTGCAGCGGGGCCTCGGTCAGCGACAGAACGGGACTCACGCAGGCGTCCAGGGGTTCGAAGATCGCGGCCCATTCGTCGCGGGTCTTCTCCAGGAAGCGTTCGGTGAAGCGGCGCCGCAACTCCGGCCAGGCGGCGAAATCGAACTGGCCGGGCAGCGTCGGATCGCCCGCCAGCTCCAGGCCCTTCAGCAGCGCCGCGTAGAACTGCGGCTCCAGCGAACCGACCGCGAGGAAACCACCGTCGGCGGCCCGGTAGGTGTCGTAGAAGGGAGCCCCGCCGTCGAGCAGGTTCCGGCCTCGGGGTGCGGGCCAGCGACCGACCGCGGCCATGCCGTGGATGAAGGTCATCAGCAGCGAGGAGCCGTCCACCATCGCGGCGTCGACCACCTGGCCCCGACCGGACCGGGACCGTTCCACCAGGGCGGCCAGAACACCCACCGCCAGCAGCATGCCGCCACCCGCGAAGTCGCCCAGCAGGTTGATCGGGGCGTGCGGTTTCTCCCCGGCGCGGCCCAGCGGATCCAGGGCGCCGGCGATCGCGATGTAGTCGATGTCGTGGCCGGCCGCGGGGGCCAGCGGGCCGTCCTGACCCCAGCCGGTCATCCGCGCGTAGATCAGAGCCGGGTTCAGCCGCTCGCAGACGTCCGGGCCGAAACCCAGCCGCTCGGCGACACCCGGGCGGAAGCCCTCGACCAGGACGTCGGCCTTCTCGATCAGGCTCAGCAGCTCGGCCACCCCGGCCTCGGACTTCAGATCGATCGTCACGGTACGGCGTCCGCGCTGCATCGGCCCGGGCGGCGGACCGGCCGGTCCGTTACCTCCGGGGCGCTCGACCAGGACCACGTCGGCGCCCAGATCGGCGAGGATCATGCAGCCGAACGGGGCCGGCGCCAGGCCGGACAGTTCGACCACCCGGACACCGGCGAGGGCGGTCATCGGGTGAACCCGATCTCAGAGGACACGGGAGATCAGCTCCTTCATGATCTCGTTGGTGCCGCCGTAGATCTTCTGGACCCGGGCGTCCGCATACATCTTCGCGATCGGGTACTCGGTCGTGTACCCGTAGCCGCCGAAGATCTGCAGGCATCTGTCGACGACCTCGCACTGCCCCTCGGTCAGATAGAGCTTGGCCATCGCGGCGGTCGCCACGTCCAGCTCACCACGGGCATGCCGTTGGATGCAGTCGTCCAGGAAGGCCCGGGAAACGCGGGTGCGGGTGGCCACCTCGGCCAGGACCATCCGGGTGTTCTGGTGGCCGATCAACGGCTTGCCGAAGGCCACCCGCTCCTTGGCGTACGCCGTGGCCAGCTCCACCGCGCGCTGCATGGCCGCGACCGCACCGACCCCGATGACCAGACGCTCCTGGGGCAGCTGCTGCATCATCTGGATGAATCCGGACCCCTCGGTCCCCAAGAGGTTCGCGGCGGGAACCCGGAAGTCGTCGAAGAACAACTCGGCCGTGTCGTTGGCGTGCAGGCCGATCTTCTCGATCTTGCGGCCGCGGCGGAAGCCGGCCGGGTCGCCGGTCAGCTCGCACACCAGCAGCGAGATCCCGTGCGCGCGTGCGGACGTGTCGGTCTTCACCGCGAGGACCAACAGGTCCGCAAGGATTCCGTTGGTGATGAACGTCTTCGAACCGTTCACCACATAGTCGTCGCCGTCGCGGGTCGCCCGGGTGCGGATCGCCTGGACGTCCGAGCCGCCGTCCGGCTCGGTCATGCCGATCGCGCCGACCAGCTCGCCGCTCACCAGGCCCGGTAGCCAGCGACGTTTCTGCTCCGCGGAGCCGTAGTCGTTGATGTACCCGGTGACGATGCCGCTGTGCACGGCGATGCCCAGGCTACCCTCGCCGGCCAGCGTCTGTTCGTGCAACAGCGTGGCCTCGTGGGTGAAGTCGCCGCCCCCGCCGCCGTACTCCTCCGGGATGGAGAGGCCGAGCAGCCCCAGCTCGCCGGCTCGGCGGTAGTGCTCGCGGTCGGGGTGGCCCTGCTGCTCCAGGCGTGCGGCGTGCGGCAGCACCTCCTTGGTGAAGAAGGTGCGGGCGAGCTCGGCCAGGTCGTCGTGTTCCGGCTTGCGCCACGGTTCGACGTAACCGTCCAGTCCAGGGGTCGGCATCGACCCACCATCGAACACTATTGGCGATGTGTCAATAAGGCGCGTATGAATTGCCGCGATTCATCGTTCCGGCCGATGGAAACATAGATGAATCGGGCATCTCGGATTGAGATCGATCGACGTGCCGTAAGGTCGGCCTGGTGAGTGTCGAGGCGATGCGCCGGCGCCGGCTGGAACCGGACGCCCGGCGCGAACAGATCCTGTCGGTGGCGATCCGCCTGTTCGGGGCGAAACCCTACGCCGACGTCTCCACCACGGACGTCGCCCGGGACGCGGGCGTCGCCCGCGGGCTGGTCAACCACTATTTCGGTACGAAAAAGGACCTCTACCTCGAAGTGGTGCGAGTGATGCTCACCGTGCCCGAAGTGGCGCTGGATCAGCTTCCCGAGGGCGAACTTCCCGAACGGGCCGATTCCATCGTCAGCTGGTTCCTGGATGTGGTGTCCCGACACAGCACCTCGTGGCTGGCCGCGACCGGCGCCGGCGGGATGGCCGGTGATGCGGAGGTGAACGCGGTGATCGCCGAGGCGGTCGATGTCGCCGCGGCGGGAGTGCTGCGTGCGGTCGGGATGGGCGACGACCCGTCGCCGGCGTTGCGAGGGATGACCCGGTCGTATGTCGGGCTGGCCATCTGGACCGCGCAGGAGTGGCTGCAACGAGGCGTGCTGACTCGCGAACAGGTGCACGTGCTGCTGTCGACGGCGCTGGTCGCGATGGTGGAACGAGCGTTCCCGCAAGCCGTTTAGACAGACCGGACAGTCCACGACCGGGACGTTCCGGTCCGGCTTTCGAACTAGCCTCCTAGGAAGCCGAAGGCAGTGGGTCGGCCGTCACGACCGCCTTTCCGTCGATGTAGCAGCGCTGCCGTTCGTTGTCCGGCTCGTGGGACGCGCGAGACAGCGGCGACGACCAGCCGGACAGGATCCACCGTTCGGCTCGGACAGTCCCGGCGGCGGTGGAGAGCGCGGTCCAGAGAGGACGGATGGGGTGGTTCTGCGCGACGATGCTTGGCATGTACTCGCGGCGGCGGATCCGGTGGGTGGTCGGTGGTGCTGTCGTCGGGGTGCTGACCCTTGTCGCGGCGTTTCAGCTGCTGTCGCCCGGGGAGCGGGACACCGCCGATCAGATCGGCAGTGTGCTCAGCGCCGCCGCCGGATGGATCGCGTTGTGGGCGGTCGCCGGCACACCGGCGAGGCGAGCCGACACGTCGGAGGATGTGCTGGACCGGCTGGCCGATCTCGTCGGGCGGCAGTGGGAGCGGGAGGCGGTTCGGCGGGGGCTGCGTGGCACCTCGCCGATGCGGATCCGGTGGCGGATCACCGAGCGGCCGGTCGGCGTACCGCCGGATGAGGTGACCGACCTCGGTCCGGCGCGGGTGACCCGGTTGCGTCTCGCGGGGGAGGTCCAGGACCTGGCCGAGACGTGGCGGCGGCTGCCCTTCCGGCGGCTCGTCGTGATCGGACGGCCGGGTGCCGGCAAGACGTCGGCGGCGGTTCTGCTCACCTGCGGGCTGCTGGCCGACCGTCGGCCGGGCGAGCCGGTGGCGGTGCTGCTGGATCTGGCCGGGTGGCGTCCGTCCAGCGAGGAGTTCGAGGCCTGGCTGGGGCGGACCCTGGCCGGGCGGTACGGGTTGCGGGCGGCCGCGCGGGAGGCCGGCCGGCTGGTCGCCGAGCGTGGTGTGATCGCGGTGCTGGACGGTCTGGACGAGATGCGGCCGGAGGACCGGGCGGCCGCGGTGACCGTGCTCAACGAACTGGTCGACCTGCCGCTGGTGGTGATGAGCCGGGCCGAGGAGTACACGGCGACCGTCACGGAGACCGGTGAGCCGCTGCACCGGGCGCTGATCGTCGAGTTGGACCCGTTGAGCCCGCAGCAGGCGGCCGGATATCTGCCGGGCGGGCAGGCCGGGGATGCGGATCGGTGGGCGCCGGTGGCCCGGGAGCTGGTCCGGAATCCGTCCGGTCCGCTGGCGGTGGCGTTGTCGAGTCCGCTGATGACGTATCTGGCGCGGACCGTGTACCGGGTGCCGGGTTCGGATCCGGCTGAGTTGATCGAGTTGGCCGAGGGCGGTGAGCTGGAGCGGAGGTTGTTCGACAGGTATCTGCCGGCGCTGTATCCGGAGCGTGGAGCGGCGCGGTCGCGGTTCGCGGCGGGCAGGGCAGCGGCGTGGCTGCGTTTTCTGGCCCGGCATCTGGATCGGCAGGCGCAGCAGGATTTTGCGTGGTGGCGTATCGGCTGGGTCTCCGGCAAGCCGATTGCTGCCGCGCGGGTGGCGGTGCTGCCCGGGATCGTGGTGCCGTTCCTGCTGTTCTTCGCTCTGACCGGCGAGTTCGGAATCGAGACGTTGCTCTTCGCCGCCGCGATCTTCGGATTCGGGTATTTTCTTCCGGGCGCGAGTGCTCCCGAGGAGCCGCGCCAACTGCGGTTTCAAGCTCGGCGTCTGCGGACGGCCGCGGTCGGCGGGATCCTTTTCGTCGCGCCGATGATGTTCGCCCAGGAGTTGCTGTTCCCGGTCGGGCCGTGGGTTGTGATGGTGCTGTCGGTCGCCTCGGTGGTCGTGGCGTTGTGGGCGACCCGCTCGGTCTGGCGTGAGGTGGCGCTGTGGGGCGTGTGGCTGGGGCGCGGGGGCCGGCCGAGGAACGTGGCGCCGGTGCTGCTGGCGGGGGTTCAGGGGCCGGCGATGGCTTTTCTGGCAGGGCTGGCGCTGTGCCTGGTGCTCGGTCTGTGGAATGACCCCGAGGCGCGGGATCCACTCGGACCGGCGTTGTTCATCGCTGTGACGATGTCGGTCGGCCTGGGTGTGCCACTGGGTCTGGTGTTCGGCCTGGCCTCGGCGTTCATCCGGCCGGCGCCCGTGGACGAGTTGTGGGATCCGGAGCGGACGCTGCGTGGTGACCGCGCGGCGTTGCTGGTGCCGCCGCTGCTCATCGGTGCGGTGGCGATGGTCGGCGTGGGGGCCGGCGGGTCGGCGGAGATGTGGGATCTGGGTCCGGCGCCGTTCTGGTACGTCGTCCGGGCCGGCCTGATCGCCGGGGCGCTCGGATGGTTCGTGGCGATCGCGCTGGGCTCGTCGGCGTTGTCGGCCTGGCTCACGTACACGGTGGTGCGGTTGTGGTTCGCGGCTCGGGGGTGGCTGCCGTGGCGGCTCATGCCGTTTCTGGCGGATGCGGCTCGGCGTGGGGTGTTGCGGCGTAACGGGGCGGTCTACCAGTTCCGGCATGAGCGGTTGCGGGGCCATCTGGCTGAGGCAGGCGGTGTGCGGCGCCTGGAGTGACACCGGGACCGGCGCCGCACACCTGGCTCAGTGGTTGCCGCCGGTCGGGCCGAAGGCGGTGAAGAAGCGGTCGCGGAAGGTGTTCATCGGCCAGACCGGGGCGTCGGTCGCGGGCTTGAGGCTGGGGGTCCAGTTCCAGCTCGCGATGCGGTCGAGGACGGCCGGGTCCTTGGCGACGATCGTGATCGGTACGTCGTGGCTGGCGTTGTCGCCGGTGACGACGCTGGACGGCTGGTGGTCGCCGAGGAAGACCAGGACCAGGTTGTCGTTGCCGTATTTCTCGACCCAGGAGATCAGGGTGGTGAGGGTGTAGCGGATCGACCGGCCGTACTCGCGGCGGACCTTGGCGGCGCTGGTCCAGATGTCGGCCTTCTGGGCGCCGTCGGCGGCGATCGCGTTGTAGA
This sequence comes from Actinoplanes sichuanensis, assembly GCF_033097365.1. Lineage (NCBI taxonomy): Bacteria > Bacillati > Actinomycetota > Actinomycetes > Micromonosporales > Micromonosporaceae > Actinoplanes > Actinoplanes sichuanensis. The sequence continues at coordinate 6,205,090 of NZ_AP028461.1, read as the reverse complement.
CCGAGCCGTCGCCGACCTGGTCCCAGTCCATGAACGTGGGGATCGGGGCCCACGGGGTGTGGCTGGAGATCAGCGGCATTTCGATCATCAGTGGTTTGCGGCCGGGTCGGTTGTATTCGACCTCGTTGAACTGCTTGAGGGTGTACTGGTCGGGCATCTGTGACCAGCTGAACCTGGGGCCCTGGTAGGAGAGGTTGCGGGAGTCCCAGATCCGGTTGTAGCCGTAGAACTTGCCTTCGGGGAAGGCGCGGGTGGCGCCGGGCATGACGCTGACGGTGTCCCAGCCGGCCTTCTGCATGGCGCTGGGGATGGTCAGTCGGTCACTGGCGGTGAGGTTGCGGTAGCGGGACTGGTTGTTGATCCACAGTCCGGACAGCAGCGTGGAGTGGGCGAGCCAGCTGTTGCCGCCGTAGGTCGCGGAGGTCAGCCAGCCGCTGCGGTAGGCGAATCCGGCTGCCTTGAGTTGGGCGTCGCCGTCTTCGAGGACGGCCGTGGTGCCGGCGGCGAGGCTGGGTGATTCGACGGCGTTGCGGCCGTAGCTCTCGACGAAGGTGAACATGACGTCCTTGCCGCGCAGGGCGGTGAGGATCTGGTCGGCCGGGACGTTCTTGTACGGGTCGGTCTTGATCTCGTCGGCGAAGGCGGCCTCGTTGGCGATGCCCTCCTTGGCCTGCCAGGCGCGGTCCCAGGCGTAGGTGACCGAGGTGCGGGCGGCGACCGGGACGGCCGGGATGAGCTGGACGCCGAGGGCCAGGGACAGCATCCAGGCGGAGGCGATGCCGGCGGCGGCCAGCGCGGATCGGCGGCGGTGTTCGGTGATCAGGGCGGCCAGTCGGAGTACGGCCCAGACCATCAGGGCGATCACGGCGGCGCCGAGTGTGATCGCGCCGATCGCGGCGCCCCAGGCTCCGGCGGCGCCGTAGGAGTCGCGGATGAAGTTGAAGGTGTCGTCGAACAGTTCCCAGTCGAGGATGACGTCGAACGGGCGGGCCAGGGTGTTGAACCAGCCCATGTCGAGGCTCTTCTGGATGAGCAGCCAGCCGAGGCCGGCGCCGAGGATCGAGCCGACGACCAGGCGGGGGCGGCGGGGGAGCGCGATCATCAGAAGGATGCCGAACGCGGCTTCGATCGGGATGCGGGCGAAGTTGCCGAGGGTGAGGCGGCGTAGGACGTTCGGGTAGAGCAGTGCGGCGAAGACCAGGGCGCCGGCCAGGATGTTCAGTCCGTGGAACATCGCTCGGGAGCGCAGGATCCGTCGTACTCGGCCCGGGGTTTTCTCGACCGGTTCGGCGGTGACGGCCGCAGGGACCTCATCGTCGGCCTTCTTGTCCGCCGACTTTTCGGAAATATCCGAATTGGAAGAGGTGTCTGCGCTGACCGGGTCCGAAGGGGCTGCCGGGTCCGAAGCCGGATCAGAAGGGGTCGCCGGGTCCGAGGCCGGGTCCGACGGGGCCGAAGGGGTCGCCGAGTCGGAGGCGATTTCCGCCTCGGAAGGGGTTTCCGCGAGGTTCTCCGAAGGGTCGGCGGCCGGTGTGGTGTCGACCGGTTTCTCGGACGGGTTCTCCGAGTCGGGGTTCTGGGGCGGGTCGGCGAGGTCTGTCGGCTGCACGTCATGGGACACGCATGTCGGCGCGGGATGGTTCAGGGGTGGGTTGGAAACATTGGGTGTCCAGGGTCTCAGCCTCTTGCCAATTTCCTATAGGGACGATAGGAAAAGTAGTATGAGCCGTACCCGATCCGCCGTCGCCGCCACAGCTCTCGCCCTAGTCGTCCTCACCGCCTGTTCGTCCGGGAGGTCCGGGAAGACGGAGGCCGGTGCCGAGGCCGGCCGGCCGGTCAGCGGCGGATCGCTGACCTGGGCCGTCGAGACCGAGCCGATCACCTTCAACCCGCATCAGTACGCCCAGGCCAAGGCCCGTCTGCTGGTCTGGAACACGTTCGAGGCCCTGCTCACCCACGACGGTCAGGGCGGCTACCTGCCGTGGCTGTCCACCGGCCACGAGGTGTCGGCCGACGGGAAGACCTACACGTTCAAGCTGCGTACCGACGTGACCTTCACCGACGGGACGAGATTCGACGCCGAGGCCGTGAAGGCGAACATCGACCAGTTCCGCGTCGACGGGTACAACCCGACCGTCCTGGCCGTGCAGCTACGCAACCTGGACCAGGTCGAGGTGGTCGACCCGGCCACCGTCGCCTTCCACCTCAAGCAGCCCGACGTGCTGCTGCTCGACTTCCTCTCCTCACCGCAGGGCGCGCAGGTGTCGCCGAAGTCGCTCAAGGAGGCGAAGAACCTCAAGGCCGGCGGTCCCGAGCTGGCCGGTACCGGACCGTTCCTGCTGGACCACTACACCGCCGGGCAGGAGGTCGTGTTCACCAGGAACCCGGCCTACGACTGGGCGCCGGCCAACGCCGGGCACAGCGGGGCGGCCTACCTCGACCGGATCACCTACCGGTTCCTGAAGGAGTCGTCGGTGCGGGTCGGGGCGCTCACCTCCGGCCAGGTGCAGATCGTCGAGGGTGTCCCGGCCACCGACGAGGGCCTGATCACCGCGAACCCGCAGCTGTCGCTGTCGCGGGGGCTCAACTCCGGGTCGGCGTACTCGTACTACTTCAACACCACGCACGCCCCGTTCGACGACCTCAAGGTGCGGCAGGCGTTCCGCGAGGCGGTCGACGTCGACGCGGTGCTCACCGGCGTCTACCGGGGCAGCGCCACCCGGGCGTGGAGCGTGATCGGTCCGACCAGCCCGTTCTATGACAAGTCGCTGGAGAAGACCTACGGCGGCGATGCCGCGAAAGCCAACCGGCTTCTCGACGAGGCGGGCTGGACGACGCGGGACGCCGACGGCTTCCGGACCAAGGACGGCAAACGGCTGACGGTACGGCTGGTGCAGTCGGCGCCGTTCGTCCGGGATCGCCGCGACGTGCTGGCCCAGGCCGTGCAGGCGCAGGTCAAGCAGAGCGCCGGCATCGATCTGAACGTGGCCGTGGTCGACCAGGGCACCGCCACCCAGGCGCTCGCCGACGGGCAGTACGAGGTGTTCGACAACTCCCGGGCCGACACCGACGCCGGGGCGGCCCTCAACCTGCTGCTGCACTCGGCCGGCGCGATCAACCGGACCGGTTTCCAGGACCCGGTGCTGGACAGGCTGCTCGAAGGCGGGCAGGCCGGCGCCGACCAGGCCCAGCGGCTGACCGCGTACCGGCAGGTGCAGAAGCTGACCATCACCGATCAGGCGCTGATCCTGCCGCTGTACGCCCCGGCCGACCAGGTCGCCGCCGACACGAGAGTCGGCGGGCTGGGCTTCGAGCCGACCGCCGGTGTGCCGGGCAGTGCCTACGACCTCTGGCTCAGCCGGTGACCAGGGTGATCGCCCGGCGGATCGTCTCCGGCGTCGTCGTGCTGTGGGCGGCGGCCACCGCGGCGTACCTCGCGCTGCTGGCCGCCCCGGGCGACATCGTCGACAGCCTGATCGGTGACGGTGCCGACACCCCGCAGATCCGGGCCCAGATCATCGCCGAGTGGCACCTCGATCGGCCCGCCGTCGTGCAGTACCTGGACTATCTGTGGCGGGCCGTCCAGGGTGACCTGGGCCGCTCCTACCTGCTGCAGCGGCCGGTCGGCGAGGTGATCGGCGACCAGATCCCGCCCACCTTGAAACTGGCCGTGGCGGCGGCCGTCTTCGGGGTGGTGCTGGCCCTGATCCTGGCCGTCACCACCAGGCACCGGTGGGTGCGGCGGGCCAGCTCCACGGTCGAGTTGATCATCGTGTCCACTCCGCCCTTCCTGATCGGGATCGTGCTGCTCAGCGTGTTCTCGTTCCGGTTCGGGCTGTTCCCGGTCTCCGGCGACCGGGGCTGGGCGGCGCTGGTGCTGCCGGCCGTCACGCTCGGCCTGCCGATCGCCGGGGTGCTGGCCCAGGTGCTGCGCGACGGGCTGGACCGGGCCCTGGACGAGCCGTTCGCGGTCACCGCTCGGGCCCGTGGCCTGCGGGAACGAGCGGTCCTGGTCCGGCATGCGCTGCGTCACGCGCTGATCCCGGCGGTCACCCTGCTCGGCTGGCTCACCGGTGTCCTGCTCGGCGGCGCGGTGATCATCGAGCAGGTCTTCGGGCGGCCCGGGCTCGGCCAGGTCACCCTGCAGGCCGTCGGTAACGGTGACATGCCCGTCGTGTTGGCCGTCGTCGTGTCGGCCGCTGCCGCCTTCGTCGTGATCAACACGGCGGCCGATCTCGCGTACCTGATCATCGATCCGCGGTTGCGAAGGAGCTGACCAGTGACGCTCGCCCTGTCCCGGCCGGTGGTGCGCCGGCTCACCCTGCGACGGCCCCGGCCCGGTCTCGCCGCCGCCGGGCTCGTCCTCACGCTGGCGTTGGCCGCGGTGCTGTGGCCGTCGCTGTTCGCCGGTGACCCGCTGGCCGCCGACCCGCTGCGGGTGCTGGAGGCGCCGTCGGTGGCGCACTGGTTCGGCACCGACCAGCTCGGCCGGGACGTGTTCGATCGGGTGGTGCACGGCGCCCGGCACTCGCTGAGCATCGGTGTCGCGGCCACCGTCATCGCGGTCGGCGCGGGCATCCTGCTCGGGTTGATCGCCGGGCTCGCCCACCGGGTCGCCGACGAGGCGCTCAGCCGCGGGTTCGACGCGCTCGCCGCGTTCCCGCTGGTTCTGCTGGCGCTGCTGTTCATCGCGATCGCGGGTACCGGCACGACCAGTCTGATCGTGGCCATCGGTATCGCCACCACACCGCACTACGCCCGGGTGGTGCGGGCCCAGACGCTCGTGGTGCGGCAGGCGCCGTACGTCACGCACGCCGTCGCCTTCGGACAGTCGCGGCTGCGGCTGGCGCTGCGGCACGTGCTGCCCAACGTGCTCGGCCCGATCCCGGTGCTGGCGATGATCGGGCTCGGCGAGGCGGTCCTGATCGCGGCCGGTCTCAGTTTCCTCGGGCTCGGTCCGCAGCCGCCGTCGCCGGAGTGGGGCGCGATGCTCTCCGAGGGCCGCGGTTACCTACACATCGCCTGGTGGGCGTCGGTGCTGCCGGGAGCGGCGGTCACCGCCACCGTCATCTCTCTCACCGTGATCGGTCGGTATTTCCAGAACCGGTTCGAAGGGCGACCGGCGTGATCGAGTGCACCGCCGCGAAGCACGGGCCGCGAGAGCACGCCAAGGAGGCTCAGTCTTGATCCACGTCGAGAACCTGCGGGTCACCTTCACCGGGAAACGGCAGGTCGAGGCGGTACGCGGGGTCGACCTCACGATTCGCGAGGGGGAATGTGTCGCGCTCGTCGGCGAGAGCGGCTCCGGCAAGAGCGTCACCGCGCGCAGCCTGGTCGGACTGGCCGGTCCGCATGCCCGGGTGCAGGCCGACACGTTCACCGTCGACGGCCGGGACGTGCGCGGGTTCGTCGCCCGGGACTGGCGGCGGCTGCGGGGCCGGTTCGCCGGGTTGATCCTGCAGGACGCCCTGGTCTCGCTCGATCCGCTGCGCACCGTCGGCGCGGAGATCGGTGAGGTGCTGCAGACCCATCGCATCGGTGAGCGTCGGGACCGGCCGCAGCGGGTCCGGCAGTTGCTCACCGACGTGCACGTGCCGGAACCGGATCGGCGCGCCCGGCAGTACCCGCATCAGTTGTCCGGCGGGTTGCGGCAGCGGGCCCTGATCGCGTCGGCCATCGCGGGCGGGCCACGGCTGCTGATCGCCGACGAGCCGACCACGGCCCTCGACGCGACGGTGCAGGCGCAGATCCTCACCCTGCTCGCCGAGCGCCGCGCCGGTGGCGAGACCCTGCTGCTGATCAGCCACGATCTGGCGGTCGTGTCGAAGCTCGCCGACCGGGTGCTGGTCATGAAGGACGGCCGCGTCGTCGAGGGCGGCGACACCCGCACCATCCTGGTCGGCGCCGGTCACCCGTACACCAGGGAGTTGATCTCAGCCGCCACCGGGAGACGGCGCGGGACCACCACCGAACCCGGCGACGTCGTCGCCGAGGCGACCGCGCTGCGCAAGGTGTACGGCGACCGCACCGTCGTGAAGGACTTCGGCCTGACGATCCGTCGCGGGGAGATCATCGGGCTGGTCGGCGAGTCGGGGTCGGGTAAGACCACCGTGGCGCAGCTGCTGTTCGGGTTGGTGGAGCCGACGTCCGGGCATGTGCGGTTCGAGGGCGCCGACTTCAGTGGGGTGCCGGAACGTGCCCGCCGGCCGATCCGCCGTCGTCTGCAGTTGATCGCGCAGGACCCGCTGTCGGCGTTCGACCCGCGGTGGACCGTGCGGCGCATCGTCGGCGAGGCGCTGCCCCGCGGCGAGGACCCGGAGCCGTACCTGGTCCGGGTCGGGCTCGGCGCCGACGTCCTGGACCGGTATCCGCGGCAGCTGTCCGGTGGGCAGCGGCAGCGCGTGGCCGTGGCTCGGGCGATCGCCCCACGACCGAGTCTGATCATCTGCGACGAGCCGGTCTCGGCCCTCGACGTGTCGGTGCAGGCGCAGGTCCTGGACCTGCTGGCGGGGATCCGCGAGACCGACGGGACCGCGCTGCTGTTCATCTCCCACGATCTGGGCGTGATCCGCGACCTGGCCGACCGGGTCCTGGTCATGCAGGACGGCCGGGTCGTCGAACAGGGCCCGGTCAAGGCCGTCTTCGACCATGCCGGTCACGAGTACACCCGGGCGCTGCTGGACGCCGTGCCCACTTTGGAGGTTTCCCGATGACATTGCATCTCGCGGTCGCTCTGGCCGGTGACTCGTTCGCCGCCGGTGACTGGATCGGCCAGGTCCGTCGGGCCGACGAGGCCGGGCTCGACTTCGTGACGTTCGACGACACGTTCGGGCGGTACGGGCCGGACGCGGTGCAGGTCGCCGCCCGGGTCGCGCCGCTGACCCGGCACGTCGGCCTGGTGCCGGTGGCCACCACCACCCACACCGAGCCGTTCCACCTGTCCACCGCGCTGGCCACCCTCGACTGGGTCAGCCGGGGGCGGGCCGGCTGGCAGGTGCGGATCTCGGCGGATCCGGCCGAGGCGGCGCTGCTCGGCCGGCGCGAGCCGCTGCCGGTCGACGAGCTGATCGGTGAGGCGTCCGACGCGATCGAGGTGGTGCGGCGGCTCTGGGACAGCTGGGAGGACGACGCGATCATCGCCGACGTCGCGACCGGCCGGTACATCGACCGGGAGAAGCTGCACTACATCGACTTCACGGGACCGCACTTCACGGTCAAGGGGCCGTCGATCGTGCCCCGGCCGCCGCAGGGCCGGCCGGTGGTCGCCGCGCTCGCCCACGGGCCGCAGGTGTGGGACGCGCTGGACGCCGACGTCTTCTTCGTGACGCCGTCGGACGCCGACGAGGCCGCTGCGATCGTCCGGAGGATCGTGCCGGAGAAGAAGATCTTCGCCGACCTGGCCGTCGACGGGACCCGCACACCGCAGGACCTGGCCGACCTCGTGCAGAACTGGTGGGTCGCCTCCGGGGTGGACGGGTTCCGGCTTCGGGTGGCCGACGTCGCCGACGTCACCGACGAACTCGTCCCGGAACTGCGCCGCCGTGGCCTGTTCGAGCCCTCCACCAAGCCGGTGCTCCGCGAGCGGCTCGGCCTGGGCACCGCAGTCAACCGCTATCAGGAGGCCGGACGTGCCTAAGCAGATCATCCTCGCCGCGCACTTCCCGGGCGTGAACAACACGACGGTGTGGAGCGACCCGCGCGCCGGCAGCCAGATCGACTTCGACTCCTTCGAATACCTCGCGAAGACCGCCGAACGGGGGCTGTTCGACTTCTTCTTCCTGGCCGAGGGGCTGCGGCTGCGTGAGCAGCGCGGCCTGATCCACGACCTGGACGTGGTCGGCCGGCCGGACACGATCACGGTGCTGACCGCCCTGGCCGCGGTCACCGAGCACCTGGGGCTGGCCGGGACGCTGAACGCCACCTACCACGAGCCGTACGAGCTGGCCCGTCAGCTGGCCACCCTCGACCACCTGTCCGGCGGGCGGGCCGCGTGGAACGTGGTCACCTCCCCTGGCGCGTTCTTCGGCGAGAACTTCCGGCGCGGCGGGTTCCTCGACCATGCCGACCGTTACGTCCGGGCCGGGGAGTTCATCGAAGCCGCCCGGACGCTCTGGGACTCCGACGCCGGAGAATTCGCCTACCGCGGCGCGCAGTTCGACATCAAGGGCCGCTTCGGGGTGCCGCGCAGCCCGCAGGGGCATCCGATCATCCTGCAGGCCGGTGACTCCGACGGCGGCCGGGAACTGGCCGCGAAACACTCCGACGCGATCTTCTCCCGGCACCACCATATCGACGACGCCCGGACCTTCTACCGTGACGTCAAGGACCGGCTCGCGAAGTACGGCCGGACCGAGGACAGCCTGAAGATCATTCCGGGGGTGTCCTATGTGCTCGGCGACAGCGACGCCGACGCCCAGGAGAAGGCCCACCACATCCGGCGCCGGCAGGTCAGCCCGCAGACCGCGATCCTGCTGCTGGAACAGCTGTGGAACACCGACCTGTCCGGCTACGACGCCGAAGGGCCGCTGCCGGACATCGACCCGGTCGTGGACGAGGACGACACGATCATCAAGGGCCGCGCCGGCATGTACCCGGACCGGCTGGCCACCGCCCGCGACTGGCGGGCCCGGGCCGAGGCGAAGAACCTGTCGATCCGGGACCTGATCATCGAGGTGACCGGGCGGCAGAACTTCATCGGCACCCCGGCCCGGGTCGCCGAACTGCTCGACGAGTACGTGCAGACCGACGCCTGCGACGGCTTCATCCTCGTCTCGCACCTGACCCCGGCCGGGCTCGACGACTTCGTGGACCAGGTGGTCCCGCTGCTGCAGGAACGCGGCGTGTTCCGGACCGAGTATTCCGGCACCACGCTGCGCGCCAACCTGGGGCTGTGATGCGCCCCGGCCGCTGCAGAACCCGATCACCGAGAAACAGAACCGGGCCGGCCTGGAACTGTTCGCCTCCGACATCGCCGGAGTGTTACGCCGACTGAAAGGGCGGTAGCCATGCCCGTACCCCTCTCGATCCTCGATCTGGCCCCGCTGGTCTCCGGCGGTGACGTGCCGGACGCGCTGCGCCGCACCCTCGACCTGGCCCGCCGGGCCGAGCAGTTCGGCTATCACCGCTATTGGGTGGCCGAGCACCACTTCACGCCGGGTGTGGCCAGCTCGCAGCCGGCGCTGCTGCTCGGCCAGATCGCCGCGGTCACCGACCACATCCGGCTCGGCTCCGGGGCCGTGCAGACCGGCTTCCAGACCGGCCTGTCCATCGTGGAGCAGTTCGGTCTGCTCGACGCGCTCTACCCGGGCCGGTTCGACCTCGGTTTGGGCCGGTCCGGGCAGGCCCGGAAGGAGGCCATCCGGGAGGCCGAGAAGCACCGGACGCCGCAGGAGGAACGCGTCGTCGACGGGCTGCTGATCCCGAAACCGTTCTCCTGGGCGCCGATCTTCGCGTCCAAGCGGACCGCCCTGGCCGGCAGTTTCCTCACCCAGCCGGGCGCCGAGCCGCTGGGCCTCGACGACGTTCTCGACCAGATCTCCGCGCTGCTGGCCGGGCCGGTCGTCGACGACGAGGGCAACGAGGTGACCGCCACCCCGGGCGCGGGCGCCGATCTGCAGGTGTGGCTGCTCGGCAGCTCCGGCGGGGAGAGCGCCCGCACGGCCGGGGCGCGGGGGCTGCCGTTCGCCGCGAACTACCACGTCGCCCCGGCGAAGGTGCTGGAGGCGGTCGCGGCGTATCGGGAGTCGTTCGTGCCGTCGGCGGCCCTGCCCGAACCGTACGTGATGGTCTCCGCCGACGTGCTGGTCGCCGAGGACGACGCGACCGCACGGCATCTGGCGAAACCGTTCGCCGTCTGGGTCCGCAGCATCCGCACCGGCCTCGGTGCCGTCCCGTTCCCGAGCATCGAGGAGGCCGAGGCGTTCACCTGGACCGAACAGGACCGGGCGATCGTCGCCGACCGGGTCGACACCCGGTTCGCCGGATCACCGCAGACCGTGGCAGAACGGCTCCAAACTCTGCAACGGGTCACCGGCGCCGACGAACTGCTGGTCACCACCATCACACACGACCACACCGACCGCGTCAGGTCCTTCGAACTGCTCGCCAAGGAGTGGTCGGCCTGACCGATCCCCTATGATCGGCGAGTGCCGGGTATCGAAGATCATGAAGTTGCGAGCCGGCCGCGGGCGATCAGCCGTCCGATGCGGAACCTGCTGGCGGGCTTCTACACGTCGGTGCTCGGCAGTCAGATGACCCCGGTGGCGCTGGCCTTCGCGGTCCTGGCCAGCGGCTACGGCGTCGCCGGTCTGGGCCTCGTGCTGGGCGCCGGCCGGCTGCCCGTCGTCGCGTTCGTGCTGATCGGCGGCGTCCTGGCCGACCGGCTGCCCCGGCGCACCCTGCTGCTGATCACCGACGTGGTGTGCGGCGTCAGCCAGGCCGTGCTGGCGGTCTGGATCTTCACCGGCCGGGTGCCGCTGGCCGCCCTCATGGGCTTCGCCGCGATCGACGGGCTGTGCAGCGCGTTCTTCCGGCCCGCGCTGGCCGGCATCATCCCGTCACTGAACGAGCCGGGCTCCCTGCAACGGGCCAACGCGCTGATCGGGTTCGGTCGCTCGGTGGGCCGGCTGCTCGGCCCGGCCACCGGCGGTCTGCTCGTCGCCGCCTTCAACCCGGGCGTGGTGATCGCCTTCGACGCCGCGTCCTACCTGATCAGCGCCCTGTTCGTGCTCGGCGTCCCCCGGGACGCGCCCGCGCCGCGGTCCCGGCCCACCGGCCTGATCGCCGACCTGCGTGAGGGGTGGACCGAGTTCCGGTCCCGACGGTGGTTGTGGACACTGGTGGCGCAGTTCGCGCTGATCCACCTCGCCGTGCTCCCGGCGTACATGGTGCTCGGCCCGCAGATCGCCGCCGACGGGCTCGGCGGCGCACGCGGCTGGGGGCTCATCCTCGGCGGGTTCGGGGCCGGCGCCGTGGTCGCCGGGCTGGTGATGGCCCGCTTCACCCCGCACTACCCGCTGCGGACCGGAGTGTTCGGTGTCTTCGGGTTCGTGCTGGCGCTGCTGACCCTCGCCGTGTCGGCCCCGCTGCCGGTCGTCATCGCCGGCGGGTTCGCCGCGGGCCTCGGCATGGGCGTCTTCGTCACCCTGTGGGAGACCAGTCTCCAGGCGAACGTGCCCCGCGAGGTGCTGTCCCGGGTCGCCGCCTACGACTGGTTCGGCTCACTCGTGACCTTGCCTCTCGGCTACGTGCTGGTAGGGTTCGCGGCCCCGGCCGTCGGAGTGGTGCCGCTGCTGGTCATCGGCATCGTCGTGGTCATCTCGACCAGCCTCGCCGTGCTCGCTCTGCCCGACGTCCGCAACCTGACCAACCCGCAGGCGACGACCTGACCCCGGAGGTTCCGATGGCCCGCCGCTGGATCCGGCCGCGACGCTGGTCGCCGCCCGCCCCCGTCGCGGCCGCGGCCACCGGGCCACTGCGGGTGCGGCGACTCATCCCGACCGGCGGGACCGGACCCGAGGACGTGGTCTTCGACGAGAACGGACGGGTGCTCACCGGCCTGGCCGACGGGCGGATCGTGCGGATCGACCCGGACAGTGGGGAACGGACCGTGCTCGCCGACACCGGCGGACGGCCCCTCGGGCTGCACCCGCGCGCCGGCGGCGGGGTGCTGGTCTGCGACCACGACCGGGGGCTGCTCGCCGTCGCCTCCGACGGGACCGTCGACGTGCTGGTCGACACGGTCGACGGTGCGCCGCTCACCTTCGCCAGCAACGTCGTGGAAGGCCCGGACGGCACGATCTGGTTCACCACCTCGAGCACCGCCTGGAACCTCGACGATCACCTCGGCGACGTGTTCGAGCACTCCTGCACCGGGCGGCTGCTGCGCCGCGACCCGGACGGGACGGTCACCGTGCTGCGGGACGGGCTCAAATTCGCCAACGGGCTCACCCTGACCACGGACGGTTCGGCGTTGCTGGTGGCCGAGACCGCGGGCTATCGGATCCGGCGGTACGGGCTGGACGGAACCGAATCGATGCTGGTGGAGAATCTGCCCGGCTTCCCGGACAACCTGTGGCTCGGCAGTGACGGGCTGCTCTGGGCCGGGATCGCGGCACCCCGCGACGCGCTGCTCGACCGGATGCTGCCGCTGCCCGGGTTCCTGCGGCTGCTGGTGTGGAACCTGCCGGCGGCGGTGCGGCCCAAGGCGGTCCCGATCGCGTGGGTGATGGCCTTCGACTCCGACGGCCGGATCGTGCACGACCTGCGGTCCGCCGACGGCGGGTACGGGTTCGTCACCTCGGCCGCCGAACACGACGGGACCGTGGTGGCGGGCAGCCTGACCCGGCCGGAGATAGCCGTCCTGGACCACCCCGGCCCGGCGGCCGCGCCGCGGCCGTGACGGGCCGCCTGCCTCGCGGGGTAGGCCCGGGACGGTCCCGATCGCCGGGGGACGGCTCCGCTCGTACAAAAGAGTGATTTATCGGTTTTCAAGATCTTCCCGGGTTTTTGCGGATCACCCTGGTCGGGTGGAGATTCGGCAGCTCAGCTACGTCGAGGCGGTGGCCCGCTACGGCGGATTCACCCGCGCGGCCGGTCGGCTGCACGTCGCCCAGTCGGCGGTGTCGGCGCAGGTCCGGGCTCTGGAGATCGAGCTCGGGGTGACCCTGTTCGCGCGGACCACCCGCAAGGTGGCGCTGACCCCGGCCGGGGAGATGTTCGTGGCCCGGGCCCGCCGCATCCTGGCCGAACTGGACGGTGCCCGTGGTGAGATGGCCGAGATCACCGCGGTGGTCAGCGGCCGGGTCACCCTCGGCGCCACCGCCGGCCTCGGCCCCTACGACCTGGCGGCCGCGCTCGCCGCGTTCCGCGAACGGCACCCCGGCATCGCCGTGCGGCTGCGGTCCGGGCGGGTCACCGGGCTGCTCGGCGCCTGCGACAACGGCGAACTCGACCTGGTCGTCGGCCCGGTCCACGCCGACCTGCCACCCCGCTTCGACGCGGTGCCGCTCGCCGACGAACAACTGCTGCTGGCCCTGCCACCCGGACACACGATGGCCCGCGGCGGCCGGCTCACCCTCGGCGAGGTCCGCGACGAGCCGTTCGTGAGCATGCCGCCGGGCAGTGGCCTGCGCTGGATCCTGGAGGACGCGGCCCGGTCGGCCGGTTTCCTGCCCCGCGTGCATTTCGAGACCCACAGCCTGGACGGCGTCCGCGAACTGGTCGCCGCCGGACTCGGGGTGGGACTGCTGTCGCGGACGGTGGCCGAGATCCCGGCCGGCCCGCCGATCGAGGTGCGTCACCTGCACCCGCCGCCGGCCCATCCGCCGATCGGCGTGATGCGGCAGCGGGACCGGATCCTCGGTCCCGCCGCCCAGTCACTGCGTCATCACCTGGTCGAGGCGGCCGGCCTCTCGGTCGAGGTCCTCCAGTAGGTCACTTGCCTTCGATCGGCAGGCCCGGCGGGTTGACCTCGGCCTTGGTGACACTCTCGTTCGTCAGGTTCCAACGCTCCAGGATCTTGGCGTAGTCACCCGACGCGATCAGCTTGTCCAGTGCCGCCGCGTACGCCTTGACCAGCCCGTTGTCCTTCTTGGTGGTGAGCGCGATCAGGCCCTGCAGGTCCTTGCCGGCGCCGGAGTAGGTGCCGACGATCTCGGTCTGGCCGGTGGTCGCCACGTGGTAGGCGGCCGACGGGCTCGGGCCGAGGTGGATGTCGATCTGGCCGGAACCGAGCGCCAGGTAGACCGCCTGGTTGGTCTGGTAGTACTTGATCTCGACCTCAGGAAGGCCGGCCTTCTTCACCTCTTCGGCCCACTCGACCAGGATCTTCTCCTGGTTGGTGCCGGAACTGACCGACACCTTCTCACCGGCGATGTCCTTCGGTTCGGTGATCTTCAGGCCGGAGCCCTTCTTCGCCAGCCAGGCCAGGTTGTCCAGGCGGTAGGTGACGAAGTCGTACTTGAGCTTGCGCTCCTCGGTGACGGTGATGTTCGACGCGCCGAGCTGGTACTTCCCGCTGTCCAGGCCGATGAACAGGTTCTCCCAGGAGGTGTTCTCCAGGACCGGCTCCAGGCCCAGCGTGCTCGCGATGGCGACGGCGATGTCCGGTTCGTTGCCGATCAGCGTCTTGTTGTCGGTCGCGGCGAACGCCAGCGGCGGGAACCCGGAACCGGCGGCGCCGACCCCGATGACCAGCTTGCCGGACGCCTTCACGTCGGCCGGCAGCAGCGCGGCGGCGGCGTCGTCCCGGGCCGGCCGGATCCGGTTCTGCTCGGGCGTCAGGTTCAGCGAACCGCCGGCCGCGGCGGCCGATGGGTCGGCCGCCGCGGCGTTCACCGGCGACTTCTCCTCCGGCGCGGCGCAGGCGGTCAGGCTCAACGTCACCGCGGCAAGAGCGACGATCCATTTTGTACGCACGGAGAACTCCAGTTTTCACGAAGAGGCGGGGGTCAGACCAGGACCTTGGACAGGAAGGCCCGGGTACGTTCGTGTCGCGGGTTGTCGAGGACCTCGGCCGGGGTGCCCTGCTCGACGATCCGGCCCTCGTCGATGAAGACGACCGTGTCGGCGGCCTCCCGGGCGAAGCCGATCTCGTGCGTGACCACGATCATCGTGGTGCCGCTGGCGGCCAGGTCTCGCAGCACGTCGAGCACCTCACCGACCAGCTCCGGGTCGAGCGCCGAGGTCGGCTCGTCGAAGAGGATCAGCTTCGGCTCCAGGGCCAGGGCGCGGGCGATGGCCACGCGTTGCTGCTGGCCGCCGGACAACTGGCGGGGGTAGGCGTCGGCCCGGTCGCCGAGTCCGACTCTGGTCAGCAGGTCGCGGGCTCGTTCGTACACCTGCGCCCGGGGTCTGCGCTGCGCCGAGATCGGCGCCTCGGCGACGTTCTCCAGGGCGGTGAGGTGCGGAAACAGGTTGAAGTTCTGGAAGACGAAACCGATTCCGGCGCGCTGCCGGAGGATCTGCCGCTCGCTCAGCTCGTGCAGCCTGTTGCCGACCTGGCGGTAACCGATCAGCTCGCCGTCGACCCGGACCCGGCCCGAGTCGACCTTCTCCAGATGGTTGATGCAGCGCAGCAGAGTGGACTTGCCGGAGCCGGACGGTCCGAGGATCACGGTGACCGTGCCGGCCTGCGCCGAGAGCGAGACGCCCCGCAGCACGTGCGTCCGGCCGAACGACTTGTGGACGTCGGTGATCTCGATCATCTGCGGATCGCCGCCTTCAGCTTCTGCAACGGGGTGGGCGGCAGCGTGCGGACCGCGCCGCGGGCGAAGTGGCGCTCGGTGTAGAACTGCAGGATCGACAGGAGCGCGGTGAGGATCACGTACCAGACCGTCGCGACCATCAGCAGCGGCACCACCCGCCCGTTGCGGCCGTAGATCACCTGGACCTGGTAGAAGAGCTCACCGATCGCCAGGATGTACACGATGGACGTGCTCTTGAGGAGGTTGACCAGCAGGTTCGCGGCGTTCGGCAGGATCGCGCGCATCGCCTGCGGCAGCACGATCCGGTAGAACTGCCGGCCCTTCGGGATGCCGAGGGCGGCCGCCGCCTCGTGCTGGCCGGCGTCGACCGACAGCAGGCCGGCCCGGATGATCTCGCCGGCGAACGCCGCCTCGTGCATCGACAGGCCCAGCAGTGCGGCGCCGAACGAGCTGATCAGGCTGACCGTCGGGAACGAGACGCCGGGCCCGAACGGGATGCCGACCTGCAGCGTGTCGTAGAGGTAGCCGAGGTTGGCCCAGAACAGCAGCTGCACCAGCAGCGGCACCGACCGGAACACCCAGATGTACGCCCAGCTGACCGCGGACAGCACCGGGTTGGCGGAGAGCCGCATCGCCGCGAGGGGGATGCCGCCGAGGAAACCGAGGACGGCGCTGCCCAGGGTGAGCAGCAGGGTCAGGCCGAGCGCCTCGACGACCGACTCCTCCAGGAAGTAGCCGGCGAACGTCGCCCAGTCCCAGCCGGGGTTGGTGACGAGCCCGTGCACGAACTGCGCCAGCAGCACCAGGACCAGGGCGGTGCCGGCCCAGCGCCACGGGTGGCGTGCGGGCACCACGACGAGGTGGTCGTCGGGTGGGTCGGCGTTCTTGGTCTCCGGTGTGGTCAGGACGCTCACGGGTGCACCTCCCATTGGTGCCCAAACGCTAAGCAGCCGCACCCATGACCCACAATGCCTATCAGGTATATATGTTTAAGGACATCGTTGCGAACGTTAAGGTATTGCCAGTAACCCCATAGATGCGATAGGAATACGGGGCATTCGCCGGTACCTCTGCCTGGAGACTTCCTTGACCACCACGCTCGCACCCGCGCCGGCCGCTCCGCCGTCGCCGGCCTCGCAGGCCGGGAA
Source organism: Actinoplanes sichuanensis (assembly GCF_033097365.1). Classification (NCBI taxonomy): domain Bacteria; kingdom Bacillati; phylum Actinomycetota; class Actinomycetes; order Micromonosporales; family Micromonosporaceae; genus Actinoplanes; species Actinoplanes sichuanensis. The sequence continues at coordinate 6,188,736 of NZ_AP028461.1, read as the reverse complement.
AGCGACCCTCGCGCCCAGCGGCGGGCTGCGCCGCCGCCTCGCGCTGCGCCTGCTCGCGCTGGCCGTGCTCTACGTGTTGTGGGAGGTGACGGCCCGAGTGATGAACAACCCGGCCTTCATCCCCGCACCCGGTGCGGTCTGGGATCAGCTGATCACCACCTCGACCACCCACGACGGGGTCCGCGGATACAGCGGCCACCTGCTCATCGAGCACCTCGGCGTCTCGCTGCGGCGCATCGTCATCGGGTCGGTCATCGGCATCGTCGGCGGGCTGCTCATCGGCGTACTGCTCGGCACCGTCGGCTGGCTGCGCGTGGTCGCCGAACCGGTCATCACGTTCGTTCGGGCGCTGCCACCGCTCGCCTACTTCAGCCTGTTCATCATCTGGTTCGGCATCGACGAGACACCGAAACTGTGGCTGCTCTCCATCGCCGCCCTGCCGCCGGTCGCCGTCGCCACCGCGGCCGCCGTCCACAACGCACCCACCGGCCTGGTCGAGGCCGCCCGAGCCCTCGGCGCCGGCCGCCGGCAGAGCATCCGTGACGTGGTGCTGCCCAACGCGCTGCCGGAGATCTTCACCGGGATCCGGCTCGCCGTCGGTGTGGCGTACTCCTCGGTCGTCGCCGCCGAGACCATCAACGGGGTACCGGGCATCGGCGGCATGATCCGCGACGCCCAGCGCTACTCCCAGACCGACGTGGTGGTTCTCGGCCTCTTCGCCATCGGCCTGTCCGGCCTGCTCATCGACGCTCTGTTGCTCACCGCCGAGAACAGGCTGATCCCCTGGCGCGGACGCGCCTGACATCGCCACTTTGTCGAAGGAACCCCTTGTGAAGAAGCTCCTCGCCCTCGCCTCCGTCTTTCTGCTGACCGCGTGCGGCAACGGCGCCGCCAGTGGTGGCGCCGACCCCGAACAGAAGTCGATCCGGATCGCCTACCAGGCCTTCCCGTCAGGTGACCTGATCGTCAAGAACCAGGGCCTGCTCGAGAAGGCCCTGCCCGACTACAAGATCACCTGGACCAAGTTCGACTCCGGCGCCGGCATCAACACCGCGTTCGTCGCCGACAGCCTCGACATCGCCGCGATCGGCTCCAGCCCGGTGGCCCGCGGCCTGTCCGCCCCGCTGAACATCCCCTACCAGGTCGCGTTCGTCCTCGACGTCGCCGGCGACAACGAGGCCCTGGTCGCCCGCAACGAATCAGGTGTCACCGACGTGGCCTCGCTGCGCGGTAAGAAGGTGGCCACCCCGTTCGCGTCCACCGCCCACTACAGCCTCCTCACCGCCCTCGACAAGGCCGGCGTCAAGGAATCCGAACTGACCATCGTGGACCTGGAACCGCAGGACATCCTGGCCGCCTGGACCCGCGGTGACATCGACGCCGCCTACAGCTGGCTGCCGTCCCTCGACGAACTGAAGAAGACCGGCAAGGTGCTCATCACCAGCCGCGAACTCGCCGCCGGCGGCAAGCCCACCCTCGACCTCGGTGTCGTCTCCACCGCGTTCGCCACCGCCCACCCGGAAGCCGTCGACGCGTGGCGCAAGGTCGAGGCGCAGGCCCTGACCATCATCGCCACCGACCCGGACGCCGCGGGCAAGGCGGTCGGCGCCGAACTCAACCTCTCCGCCGACGAGGCCAAGGCCCAGCTGTCGCAGGGCGTCTTCCTCAAACCGGCCGACCTGTCGTCGCCGGAGTGGCTCGGCACCGAGGGCGCGCCCGGCAGACTCGCCGACAACCTGGTCAGCGCGGCCGAATTCCTCAAGTCCCAGCAGAAGATCGACGCCGTACCGACCCTGGCCGACGTGCAGAAGGCCATCTACGTCAAGGGCCTGCCCGGTGTCCTCAGCTGACGCCACCCGGCTCGTCGACGCCGAACCGGTCGCCGCGGCCGAAGCCATCAGAATCGACGGGGTCACCCACTCCTACGGTGACGTGACCGCGGTCGGGCCGATCGACCTGACCGTCCCGCAGGGCGAGTTCCTCGTCCTGGTCGGTGCCTCCGGCTGCGGCAAGAGCACGCTGCTGCGGCTGATCGCCGGCTTCGAACAGCCGACCGACGGGACGATCCACACCGACGGGACGGCCCCGGAACCCGGACGCGGCGCCGGACTCGTCTTCCAGCAGCCACGGCTGTTCCCCTGGAAGACCGTCGGCGGCAACATCGCCCTGGCCCTCGAATACGCCGGACAGACCGTCACCCCGGCCCGGATCGACGAACTACTGGCCCGCGTCGGCCTGCACGACGTGGCCCACCGGCGCACCTGGCAGATCTCCGGCGGCCAGCAGCAGCGGGTCGCCATCGCCCGCGCCCTCGCGGTCGACAACCCGCTGCTGCTGCTCGACGAGCCGTTCGCCGCCCTGGACGCGCTGACCCGGGAGAAACTCCAGGACGACCTGCGTCAGGTGAGCGCGTCGACCGGACGGACCAGCGTCTTCGTCACCCACAGCGTGGACGAGGCGGTGTTCCTCGGCAGCCGGGTCGTGGTCCTCACGCCACAGCCCGGCACGATAGCCCTCGACCTTCGGATCGACCTGCCCCGCACCGGTGTCACCGCCGACGACCTGCGGGCCCTGCCCGAATTCGCCGCCCTGCGCACCGAGGTGGGCCACGCCATCCGAGACCGGGTGACGGTCTGATCCCGCACTCCGGGCCTGACGGGCGGCGCGAGATCACGCTGCCCGTCAGGCCTTCTTCACCAGGACCTTCCGGCCGGACGCCGTCACCGTGTAGGCGACCGACTTCTTCGTCCACGGGTTGGTGGCGTACACCCGTACCCCCGAAGTGATGTTCTTGACCTTGACCACGTCGACGCCGCCGGCCGCCTGATCGGTCTCCGACGCGTCACGCCGGACCAGCTTGCGCAGCGTCGCCACCTTGATCTTGCCGCCCTTGGCGGCTCGGCGGGTGTCGGCCGCGCCGCTCACCGCCGCGGTGCGCACCATCCCGGACATGTCCAGGTAGGCGAGGCCCTTGGCGAACGTCTTCGCGTCGACCGTCGTACCCGCCTCCGGCAAGGTCACCGTCTGCGGCCCGTACCGGTAGTCGATCTGCTGGGACAGCGTCGCCTCGTCCTCCTTGAACTCGGTCGACGCGGCGGTCAGCACCGACGAGGCGTCGGTGTGCAGAGTCACCGTGCCGACCGTGGTGTCCGTGAAGACGTAGTCCACCGAACCGTCGTCGTGCACCGTCTTCGTCCCCGCTCCGGTGCCCGCTCCGGCGACCGGCGAGACCAGCTCCAGCGGGGACGGCGCGTCGTCCGCCAAGGTCAGCGTCGGGTCGGCGGTGAACGTGTACGTCGCCGTCGGCCGGCCGATCATCTTCAACGCCGCCTTCGTACGGCTGTCGTCGGAGATCGACTCGTAGCCGCCGGCACCCTCGTCCAGGAAGACACTCGTCGCCGGCTGCCCCTGCACCGCGAACGACGCCGTCAGCAGACCGTGCTCCCGGTCGGTGACGATCGTCTGCCAGCCGGTCGCCGTCGTGCCGCCGAACGTGATGTTCAAGTCCAGATCCGAGGCCCAGCCCTGCGCCGACGCGGTGTCGGTCGCCGCGGCCACCGCCTGAACCGCCGCCTTCATCTGGGCGGCGGACAGGTCGGTGGTGGTGTCGGCGGCATACGCGGCGGCCGGGGCGATCAGGAGGCCGGCGGCGACCGAGGCCGAAGCGAGCAGGATCGCGGGGCGAGACAGCACGGACATGCGAGACCTCGGAAGATAGCGGGGGAGGGGCGCCGCTAGGATCGGCCGCCCATCCCGCCGGATGAGGATCTCCCGCCCGCGTTATACCTCGCTGCCGCTGCCGCTGCCGCTGCCGGGCCCGCGTTGCGGCTGCCCGCGTTGCGGCTGCCCGCGTTGCGGCTGCCGGGGCCCGCGTTGCCGATTCCCGCGGGCGTCGGGCTCGGGCTTTCTGGCGGCGGGCGCTACGGCTTGCGGGCGACCGCGCCGTACTCGTCTACCTCGCGCAGATCCTCGCCGGCGGCGTCGGCGGCCGGACGCCACTTCGAGCAGGGGACGAGGCCCGGCTCCAGAACCTCGAGGCCGTCCAGGAAGCGGGCGATCTCCTCCGGGTGGCGCAGGTGGTAGCCGAGCGGCGCGTTCGCGTTCCACACCCCGATCGCCTCCTCGAACGCCGGACCGTCGATCACGTTGGTGCCGTCGGCGGTGAGGAAGTAGCTACCCGACGGCAGCCGGTCGAGTAGACCCCGGACGATCGCCACCGCCTGATCGATATCGGGCACGTGACCGAGAATGTTCATCAAGATCAGGCCGACCGGCCGGCTCAGGTCGAGCGTCGCGCTCGCCGCCTCCAGGATCTTCTCCGGATCGTGCAGGTCGGCGTCGACGTAGTCGGTCTTACCCTCGGGCGTGCTGGTCAACAGAGCCCGGGCATGCACCAGGACGAGCGGGTCGTTGTCGACATAGACGATCCGGGTGTCGGCGGCCGCGGCCTGCGCCACCTGATGCGTGTTCTCCGCGGTGGGCATGCCCGTACCGATGTCCAGGAACTGGCGGATCCCCGCCTCTTTCACCAGAAAGGTGACAGCCCGCTTCAGGAACGCCCGCGAGTGCCGCGCCACCACGGTGATGTCCGGGTACAGATCGGCGAAGTCGTCGCCGACCGCCCGGTCCACCGGGAAGTTGTCCTTACCGCCGAGCCAGTAGTTCCACACCCGCGCCGAGTGCGGCACGCTGGTGTCGAGTTTGGCGGCAGCGTCACTGTCGGTCATGGCTACGGCTCCCGTCGGCGGGCTTCGCGGTTGGCGCAGAGCATACGCCGCCCACCTGCGGGGTCCACACCGGACGGTCCTCACTCCCAGGTGCCGGCCCCGCCGATGATCATCGCGGCCAGGACGACCACGATCCCGCAGGACACCGTGCTCACCGCGATCCCGCCGGCATACCGACGCCAGCGCGGCACGAAACACAGGAACAGCGAGGTGAGCAGCCCGACCGGAACCAGATAGACCTCCAGGACACCGCCCAGCCCGGCGTGTTCGTGCTCCCGCCCCGGCCCGGCCACGACCGCGGCGATCGTCAACCCGAGCACGACCACATGGGGTACGGCAGCGGCCACCGCCCCGACCCATGACCGCTTCCGCGGCCCGCCGTCGACCCGGGCTCCGGCTGTCGCCGTCCGCTGGGGCGCCGGTTGCGCCGACGCCCGCTCCCTCTCCATGGCCGTCCTCCCGCCCCTGCCTTCCCTTCGGCAGTCCCACCGACCTGCTGAGACCCGCCCCGCTGTCTCGACCACCCCTGACGAGGCGGCGATCGAAACGCGCGCCCTGACGAGGCGGCGATCGAAAAGCGCGGCTGGTCGTGGGAGCTGTCCGAGGTGGGTCGGGGCGGCTCCCACGACCGGCTGGATCTTGGTGGGGTGGCTCCGCGAGCCGGCCGGAAGGGAGGGGCTAGGCGGGGATCGGGCGTAGGAAACGGGCGTCCAGTTCGGCGGCCGGGACCGGGCGGGCGAAATGGTAGCCCTGGGCGGTGTCGCAGCCCAGACCGCTGAGGGCGGCCGCCGTCCGGTCGTCCTCGACGCCCTCGGCGACGACCGTCAGGTTCAGGTTGTGGGCCAGGTCGACGGCCGAGGCCACCAGGGCGTGACTGGACGTGTCGGCGACCATGTCGGCCACGAACGAGCGGTCGATCTTGAGTTCGTCGACGGGCAGGAGCTTCAGGTAGGTGAGGGACGAGTACCCGGTGCCGAAGTCGTCGATGGACGTCTTGACTCCCAGAGCGCGGATCTGGCGCAGCGCCTCGATGGTGGTGGTCGGGTCGGAGAGCACGGTGTGTTCGGTGATCTCGATGCAGAGCAGTTCACCCGGCACCCCGGCCGTGGACAGCAGCGTCGCCAGCCGGCCCGGGAACGACTCGTCGAGCAGGCTGCGGGTGGAGACGTTGACCGCAACCGGCACCCGGTGCCCGGCGTCGAGCCAGGTTCGGGCCTGCTCCAGGGCGATGGTGAGGACCCGCTCGGTGAACGGGTGGATCAGGCTCGTGGTCTCCAGCACCGGCACGAACTGTCCGGGTGGCACCGGGCCACGGGTCGGGTGATGCCAGCGGGCCAGCGCCTCGACCCCGGACAGCGTGCCGTCGGCGAGCGACACCTTCGGCTGGTAGTGCAGGGTGAACTGGGACGCGTCGGTGAGACCGCGTCGCAGGTCGCCGAGGAGGGTGAGCCGGTCGGCGCTGTCCTGGCCGGTGTTGCCGCTGAACCGGCGGAAACTGTCGTGCTGCTGCTTCGCGTCGTGCATGGCGCTGTCGGCGTGTCCGAGCAGGGTGCTGACGTCGTCGTCGGCCGCGGCGGTCGCCGCGCCGATGCTGATCTCCAGGTCGACGGTGAGGTCGTCGAGCTGGAACGGTTCGTCGAAGGTCTCCCGCAGGCGCGCGGCCACACAGTCGGCCCGGGTCGGGTCGAGGTCACGCAGCAGGATGGCGAACTCGTCGCCGCCGGTGCGGGCGACCACGTCACCGTCGCGGACGACCGCGGACAGCCGCCAGCCCGCCTCGGCCAGCAGCCGGTCGCCGATGTGCGGGCCGAGCTGGTCGTTGACGTGCCGGAACCCGTTGATGTTGACGGTCAGCACGGTGATGCCGGGTGCGGTACGGGCCGGCCGGGCCGCCGACAGTGCCCGGTGCAGGTGCGCGGTGAACGCGGCCCGGTTGGGTAGCCCGGTCAGCAGGTCGGTGGCGGCCATCGACTCGACCTGGCGCCGGTGGGCCCGGGTGTGCCAGCCGAACAGGCCGAGCGCGAGCAGGCTGAGGGTGAACGTGACGATGCTGCCCCAGAGCAGCCGCCGGGAGTCCTGCCGGGCGGTGTCCTGGTTACGTTCGTACCGCTGCTGGTATCGGTCCCGCAGTTGCAGCAGCCGCTCGGTGTTGCGCTGGTGGCTGGGTTCGATGACGGTGTCGAGGGTGTTGATCGCCTTCACCGTCTCGCCCCGGTCGAGCATGTTCAGGAACCAGATGATGTCCTGACGCAGATTGATCTGCCGCTGGGCGATGGTGCCCGCCTCGGCCGCGTCCCCGGTGTCCGGTGCCGAGCCGGCGATCGCCAGGGTGGCCTGGTGGGCCTGGTCGTCGACGGCGAGTACCCGCTGACGTTCCGGCCCGGACGGGTTGTCGGCGGTCGCCTGGATCAGCGACATCTCGTACGCCGACAGGTAGGCGGCCTCCTGGTAGGCGGTGACCCGGTCGCTGTCGCGGAGGATGTCCTCGACGATCGCCGAGTGCCGTCCACTGTCGACCAGCGAGTATCCGGACAGCATCGCCAGCGACCCGACGAGCGTGCCGATCACCCAGCGTCGGGTCCGCCGCAGCCGTCCGCCGTTCGTGCCGGTCATCCGCCCACCACCCGGTTCCGGCCGGCGTGCTTGGCCTCGTACAGCGCCTCGTCGGCGAGTTTCTGCAGCTGGTCGGGGTTGGCGTGGGTGAGTGGGGCGCCCGAGGCGACGCCGACGCTGACGGTGACGATCCCGTTGTCGGCGAGCGCGTGCGGCTCGGCCAGCCGGGACACCGCGTGGCAGGCCCGTTCGGCGACGGTGTACGCGTTCTCGGCCGCCGCACCCGGCATGACGATGCAGAACTCCTCACCGCCGTACCGTGCGACCAGGTCGGTGTTGCGGACGCTGGACCGCAGCGCCTCGGCGACCAGCCGCAGGCATTCGTCGCCGCCCTGGTGGCCGTAGTGGTCGTTGTACTTCTTGAAGTCGTCGATGTCGATCATGGCGACGCCGATCGGCTCACCGGACCGGTGCGAGCGCCGCCACGTCTCCTCGAGGAACGAGTTCAGCTTGCGTCGGTTCGGCAGGCCGGTCAGCGGGTCGGTGACGGTCAGCAGTTCGAGCCGCTGACCGGCCTCGGCCAGTTCCTCGGTACGTTCCGCGACCGCTCGTTCCAGTGAGGCGTACACCTGCGCGTTCTCCAGGGAGACGGTGAGCTGCCCGGCGATGAGCAGCACCGCGTCCAGCCGCCCGGCGGAGAACGCGCGCCGGCTCAGCCGGTTCTCCAGCACCAGCACGGCCCGCGGCTGCCCGTGCGCGATCACCGGCACCACCAGCAGCGAGCAGTGGTCCAGCCCGGCCAGGTACGGATCCCGGCCGACCCGATCGTCGAGTGTCACGTCGTCGACCAGCATCGGCTCGCGGGTGCGTTCGGCGTACCGGATCGCGGTCAGCGGCAGCAGCCCCCGCTCGGCGGCCTCCTCGGCGCTGAGTTCGGGCCGGTCGTCGTCGGCCGGCAGGACCCAGCGGTTCGTCCGGTCGTCGTGCAGTACCACGTGTACCGCGGTGGCGCCGGTCATCGCGCCGAGCACCTGCTGCACCCGCACCCGCAGCCGGTCCACACTGGTCTCCGAGCTGAGTGCCCGGGCCGCTTCGAGGACCGCCATCAGGTCGATGACCTCGGTGGACAGGTTGATGCTGTGCGAGGCGCCGATGGTGCCGGGACGGGCCGGGGCGGTGCTGCCGAGGGCCGAGCCGAGGGCCGGGTACGCCCGTTTCATGGCGTGCACCTTCGCGGCGGCACCCCATCGGGCGTACCCGGGAAGGGCTTCGCCGAGCAGTCGGGAGCCCACGTGCTCCAGCCCGTTGTCGAGGTAGAACCGGGCGGCCAGCTCGGTGATCAGCGGTGCGTGCCAGGACCGGCCGGCGGTCGCGGCGTCGGACATCGCCTCGTCGTAGGCGGCGGCCGCGGCGGTGAAGTCGCCGTGCACGGCGGCCCGGGTCGCCTCGGCCAGCCGGTGCAGGTGCCGGAAGTTGCCGGGCTGCCCGGCGGCGCGCGCGGCCAGGTAGTCGAGGCCGCGGTCGAGCGCGGCCAGAGCGTCGTCGCGGTCGGCGCCGGTGGCGGTCCGGGCGGTCACCGCGGCGGCCAGGACGGCCAGCAGGTTCGCGGGTGCGTGCAGGTAGACCCCGGGTACCGCGGCGATCAGCGGCATCGTCGCGGCGCTGTACCGGACCAGCGACGCGTCGTCGCCGAGGATCGCCGCGACCAGAGCCCGCATGGTGGTGAAGTAGCCGGCCGCCGCCTCGTTGCCCACCAGCGTGTCCAGGTAGGCGTCGTCGAAGTCGCCGGTGCCCTGCAGGGTGCGCACCACCATGTCGGCGGTCACGAACATCGCGGTGTCGTGACCGGCGCCGATCCGCTCGCCGAACGCCATGGCGGCCTGCGCCTCCCGGGCGTACGGCTCGAGGTCGGCCGAGTGGTCCAGCATCTGCGGTACCGACGCGTAGTACGTGTAGAACGCGTTGCGCAGGTCACCGCCGCGCAGCAGACCGTCGCGGGCCTCGTGCGCGGTGCGGATGCTGCTCTCCAGCGGCTCGAACCAGGGTGCGGTGGCCACCGCGTGCAGGAACTTGACCTGTGAGGTCTCCGGCTCGTGGCCGTGCTTCAGCCCGGTCGCCAGCACATGCGTGGTGGCCCGGTGGGCGGCCTCGTAGTCACCGCTGCCGGCGATGGTGACCACGCCGAGGTTGCCGAGCACACCGGTCAGCGCCGCGCACACGCCGTGCTCGGCCCACATTTCGGCGGCCTGCGCCACCAGCCAGGCCATCGTGATCCGGTCGCCGAAGAACGCGGCCGGGGACAGCCGGTTGATCACGTGCGCGGCGGCCAGCAGCCGCGGGTCGGTGATCTCCGGGCGGTCGGTGTCCTCGGTGGTGGCCAGCCAGCCGTAGAAGCCGGCCATCCCGGCGCCGATCCGCGGGCCCATCTCGGCCGGACCGGACGGCACGTCGAAACCGAGCCGGTCCAGCGTGCCCAGGCCCAGTTCGAGGGCCTCGGCGAGCATCCGGCGGTTGGTGAGGGCGCCCAGCTGCTCGGCCACCGGACCGGCCAGCCGCACCGGGTCGGTGACGGTGGCGGCCAGATCGGCGAAGACCCGGTCGGCGTCGTCGAAACGGCCCAGCGCGCACAGCGCCGAGTGCCAGGCGGTGCGCGTTTCGGCGTACCCCTCATCGATTTTGTCGACCAGCCGGGCCGCGACCGCGAGATGAGCCTCAGCCGACGTGTGGTTGGCGACCAGCCGGGCCGCCGCGGCGGCCTTACGCAGCAGCGACGCCGCCGCGCGGCGCTCGCCGGGCGGAGCCGTCCCCGGAACCAGCAGCACGTCGGCGGCGGCCAGGTAGAGCGGCGCCGCCTCGGGCGCCGGGGTCAGTCGCCGGGCCAGCGACAGGCTCAGCCGGGCGCGTTCGTCCGCGGTCAGCCGGCCGAACGCGGCCTGCTGGACCCGGTCGTGCCGGAACCGCGCCGACGTCTCGCCGACCACCACGAGGCCGTCGTCGACCGCGGCCGTGAGCGGCGCGTCGAGCAGTTCGAGAGGTACCTCGCCGCCGACGCACGCCATCCGGTCGATCGCCCGGCGGGTGTCCGCGGGCAGCGCGGCGATCCGGGCGGTGAGCAACTGAACCACGTCGCCGTGCCCGACGAAGTCGCGGACCGCGGCCGGATCCCAGCGCCAGCCGTCGCCGTCCGGCACCAGCACAGCCTCCCGGCGCAGCGCGTTCAGCAGCTCGACGGTGTCGAACGGATTGCCCTCGGTACGCCCGGCGAGCACCGCCGCCAGCCGTTCCGCTTCGGGCAGCCGCAGCATGTCGGCGATCAGCGCGCCCAGGTCGGCGACGTCCAGGTTGTCCAGACGCACCTCACCGGCGTCACCGCGTTCCCGGTGCAGGCGGGCCAGCACCGCGGTCAGCGGGTGTGCCTCGTCCACCTCCTGCTCCCGGTAGGCGCCCAGCACCAGCAGCCCCGGCACGTCCGGGTTGTCCAGCACGTCGTCGAGGTAGCTGAACGCGGCCCCGGTCGCCCATTGCAGGTCGTCGAGGAAGAACACCAGTGGAGCGCCGTTCGCGACGGTACGCAGCAGGGTCATGCCGGCCTGCCGGAGCCGGGCCAGGAACGCGCGCGGGTCGTCGCTGTGTTCTGGTGCCACGTCCAGCAGCGTCCGGAACGACGGCATCAGCGCCGCGATCAGCCCCGCGTCCGGGCCGAGCGCCTCCCGCAACCGGGTCCGGACCTCGGCGACCACGTCGTCGGGCTCGGCGAGCAGTTGGTCGCCGAGCCGATCGAACGCCTCGCGCACCGCGCCGCCACCGGTGTCGTGGTGGAACTGGTCGAACTTGCCGGTGACGAACCGGCCACCGGCGGCCGCGACGGCCGGGCGCAGCCGGTCCACCAGGGCGGTCTTGCCCACCCCGGGCGGGCCGGTGACCAGCGCCAGCGCGCTGCCGGTGTGCACGCCGGCGAGCAGCTCCCGCAGCGCGGCCAGCGGCGCCTCCCGGCCGATCAGCTGGGCCGGTGGGGTCAGCCGGATCGGGAAGTCCCGTTCGCCGAGCACGGTCAGGTGCCCGGCGCGCAACCGCTCCAGGTCGTGGGCGAGCCCTTCGCCGCTCTGGTAGCGCTGCTCCGGCTCCTTGCTCAGCAGACGGCCGATGATCTCCGACAGCAGCGCCGGGACCAGCGGATTGACCTCGGTCGGTGCGACCGGCACCTTCGCCAGGTGGTCGTGGACCAGACCCAGCGGGTCCCGGTCCCGGCCGAACGGCGGCTGCCCGGTCGCCAGCTCGTACAGCGTGGCGCCCAGCGAATAGAGATCACTGCGGTGGTCGACCGGGCGGCCGGTGCGGCCGGTCTGCTCCGGCGCCAGATACGGCAGCGTGCCGACCAGGCCCTCGCCGGCCGTCGCGCCGGGGCGCGTCGCCAGCTCGAAGTCGATCAGCGTCGGCCGCTTCGTCACCGCGTCGACCAGCACGTTCGCCGGGCTCACGTCCCGGTGCACGACACCGCGCCGGTGGATCCCGGCGAGCACTTGGGCCAGGCTCAGCCCGAGGTCCAGCAATGCGTCGGTCGCCCAGGGCGTTTCCAGATCGGAGAGGGTACGGCCACCCGTGTCGACAAGTTCCAGAACACCGTCCGGGCCGCCCCCGGCCAGCTTCGGCGTACCGTCGACGGACTCCAGGCGGCGCAGCACCGCGATCTCGTTGCGCAGACGGTCGGCGGCCCCCGCCCCGAGCGGCTGCTTACGAACGACCAGGGTTCCGTCCGCCAGCCGCACCCGACTGACCCGGGTGCGGTCACTGTCGTACAGCAGCTCGTCCACACGCTCTGAAGTCACGCGCTGCCTTTCGGCCCGCACGTGCCGACCATGAGCGTTGCAACCCCCCTGCCACCGACCACGCCCTGGTCCGGCCATCCCCCACCGTCCAGGGGATGGCCGGACGTTCTCATCGGGTGATGGACCACCAGACGGTGGTGTCCGGGGGCAGGATCACGTTGTCGGCGGTGCCGTCGAGCGGGCCGCTGGCCAGCAGGATCTCGCCGGGGCGGCCGACCGCGACCGGCTCGGCGCTCATGTTGACCGTGCAGTGGAAGACCGGTGCGCCGGGCACCGCGCGTTCGAAGGCGAGCACCCCGGCGGGCGCGGGCGCCCAGGTCAGGTTGTCGGTCGGGGCGAGCGCCGGGTTGTCGCGGCGGATCGCCAGGGCCGAGCGGTACAGCTCGAGCGTCGAGCCGGGCACGCCGGCCTGCGCGGCGACGCTGAGTCCGGCCCACGACGCGGGCTGGGGGAGCCAGCTGTCGCCGCCGTCCGGACCGAAACCGTAGGGGGCCTCGGCGCCGCTCCAGGGGATCGGCACCCGGCAGCCGTCGCGGTAGCCGTCCTGGCCGGTCGCGCGGTGGAAGGCCGGGTCCTGGCGAACCTCCGGCGGCAGGTCGATGACCTCCGGCAGGCCGAGCTCCTCGCCCTGGTAGACGTAGGCGGAGCCGGGCAGTGCCAGCATCAGCGCGGACGCGGCACGGCCACGGCGCAGACCGGCCTCCTCGTCGACGGCGGTGGGTTTGCGGCCGGCGGCGTCGCCGTCGATCTTCTGCATCAGGCGGGTGGTGTGCCGGACCACGTCGTGGTTCGACAGCGTCCACGTGGTGGGCGCGCCGACCGCACGCATCGCGGCCAGCGAGTCCTCGATCATCTCGCGCTGCTCGTGCACGTTCCAGGCGGTGCCCAGGTAGCTGAAGTTGAACGCCTGGTGCAGCTCGTCGCCGCGGACGTAGTTGGCGACCCGGGCCAGCGAAGGCGCCCAGGCCTCGGCGACGGCGATGCGTTCGCCGGGGTACTCGTCGAGGATCTTGCGCCAGTCACGGTAGATCTCGTGCACGCCGTCCCGGTCGAAGAACGGGCTCTCGCCGGCGCCCAGCAGGTGCCACTCGCCGGTGTCGCCGATGTCCGGCAGGCCGGCCTCCTTGACCATGCCGTGCGCCACGTCGACCCGGAAACCGTCGACGCCCAGGTCGAGCCAGAACCGCAGGATGGTCTTGAACTCGTCCCGGACCGCCGGGTGCTCCCAGTTGAAGTCGGGCTGCTCGGGGGCGAACAGGTGCAGATACCACTCGCCGTCCTCGGTGCGGGTCCAGGCGGGACCGCCGAAGATCGACGGCCAGTCGTTCGGCGGCAGTTCACCGTCGGTGCCCTGGCCGGGGCGGAAGTGGTAGCGCTCGCGGAACGGCGAGCCGGGGCCCTCGGCGATCGCCCGTTTGAACCAGTCGTGCTGGTCCGACGAGTGGTTGGGGACGAGGTCGACGATCACCCGCAGGCCGAGGGCGTGCGCGCCGGAGATCAGCTCCTCGGCGTCGGCGACGGTGCCGAAGATCGGGTCGACGGTGCGGTAGTCGGAGACGTCGTAACCCGCGTCCGCCTGGGGCGAGGCGTAGAAGGGGGAGAGCCACACCGCGTCGACACCCAGGTCCCGCAGGTACGGCAGCCGGCTGCTGATGCCGGGCAGGTCACCGATGCCGTCGCCGTTGGAGTCGGCGAAGCTGCGCGGGTAGATCTGGTAGATGACCGCGTTGCGCCACCACGATGCGGGGGGCGCCTCCACGGTGGGCGGTGCGATCAGTTGATCCGTCATGGCGACGAACGCTAGCAGCTTACTAACACGTGTTACATAGCCGAGCTGCTGATTTCTTGCAGCAAGTTCTTGCAAGAGGCCGTTATGCCGGTTTCGCGGTAGATTCCCGAACGATCAGCGAGGTGCCGAGAGTCTGGTGCGGGTGCTGTTCCTCGCCCCTGATTACCGAGATCAGGAAGTCGGCGGCGATCCGGCCCTTGGTCACGATCGGCTGCCGCACGGTGGTCAGCCGGGGACGGAACCAGGAGGACTCCTGGAGGTCGTCGAACCCGGTCACGGACACCTCGGCGGGGACGTTTATTGCAAGTTCTTGCAAGGCATCCACGGCCCCGTAGGCGAGCACGTCGGACAGCGCCAGCACGGCCGTCGGTTGCTGCTCACCGGACATCAGCTCGCGCGTCGCCCGGTAGCCCTCGCTCCGGGTCACCGGCACCTCGGCCAGCTGGACGTCGGCCATCGTCAGACCGAAATCGGTCAGCGCGTCGGTGATCCCGGCAAGCCGGCGGGCCAGCGGTCCCCGGTAGCCGCGCTCGCGGACGAGTGCCCCCGGATCCATCGACAGCACGGCCAGTCGCCGGTGCCCCAGGTCGAGCAGATAGCGGGTCACCTCACGGGCCCCGCCCCGATCGTCGACCTCGACACTCGGTGCGCCCTCCAGGCGATCACTGTCGATCAGCACGAACGGGATGCCCCGCCGGGTCAGTTCGGCGACCTCACCACGGTCCGCCTCCAGGCCGCACACGATGAAACCGTCGACCGCGGCGTACGGAATGGCCTTGAGCACCGAATCCTGCAGGGGCGGAGTCAGCAGCAGCGTGTAACCCTCCTGGTCGCACACCTGCCCGGCGCCCATCAGGAACCGTGCGTAGTACGGGTTCTCCAGGATCCGGGCCAGCCGCTGGGGGAGTAGCACCCCGATCGAGTTGGTGGTGCCGGCCTGCAGCATCCGGCCCAGCGTGCTCGGGGCGTAGCCGAGCGCCTCGGCGGCGGCCAGGATCCGCTCCCTGGTCGCCGCCGAGATCCGCTGCGGATTGTTGAACGCGAAGGACACCGCCGACCGGGACACGCCCGCCGCCGCCGCGACGTCACTGGACGTGGCCTTTCCCGACGGCATGGGCGGCACACTATCCCACCGCGGTCACCGGGACCCGTACCGCCGCGTCGAAGAGGTAACCCAGCGTGTTGAACTGCGCAACGTCCGGTTGGGTGTTGCCGCACACGTCGGTGGCCCGGGCCAGCAGCACGTGCTCGCCCGGGGTCGGCGTCCAGTCGTACTCCCAGCGCTGCCACACCCCGCCCGGCGTCGCACCGTAGGGCCGGGCGCGCCGCCAGGTCGTACCCCCGTCGGTGCTGATCTGGACCTCGCGGATCGGGCCGTCGGCCGACCAGGAGCGGCCGGTGAGCCGGGTCCGCACCCCGGCCGGGAAGGTCGCACCGGGGTCCAACTCGAACGCACTCTTGATCGACTGCCTGTCGAACGGCCGGCCCTCGGCCGGGAAGTCCGGGCCGAACAGCCGGTAGAACTGCGTGTTCCACGGGGAGAACAGCGGTTCGGCGGAGACCTCGATCTTCCCGACCCACTTGATCGAGGAGATGCCGACCCAATGGGGTACGACCACCCGAACCGGGAAACCGTGGTCGGGCGGGAGCGGTTCGCCGTTCAGCTCGTAGGCCAGGATGACGTCGTCGAACGCCTTCCGCACCGGGAACGGGCGACGGACCGGGCCCAGGTCGACGCCGCCGCTGACGAAGTGCGGGTCCAGGCCGATCGGCTGTACGTCGACGGCGTTCCGGGAGATGCCGGCTCTGCGGAGGACCGTCGACAGTCGGACGCCCTTCCACTTGCCGACGCCGATCGCGCCCAGCGTCCAGGCCGTACCGGAGACGGTCTGCCCCTGCTGCGAGGTGTAGTAGCTGCGGCCGTTGCCGGCACATTCGATGGCGACCGGCGCGGTCACCGACGGCAGCTTCTTGAGATCATCGAGTCCGAAAGACGCCGACCCGGTGCCGGTCCCGGAGATCTCCAGCTGCCACGAGCCGGCGTCGATCGTCGGCGTCACCGTGTGGTTGCGCACGAAGAAGCGATCCACCGGAACGTAGTATCCCTGGTCCTTCAGGGCCGAGAAACGGGTCTCCGCGTTGGTGCCCAGGGGCCGGAAGAGATCAGCCGGCAGCGGTTTGACGATGGGGGTCGCGGCAGCCGCCGGTGATCCCGGAATCAGTGCTCCGGCGCCCGCTGCCGCGGTCAGCGCCAACAGGTCCCGCCGGGAGAACCCGCGCGTCCGCCCGGCAAGGAAGTCACGCAGACGGTGCTCGTCGTATGCACGCTCGCTCATGCCGAGGGATCCTATCGATTGAGTAGGATAACTGGATAGTCCCGTCTCGGAACAGGGCGATGCCGGGTGGCCGTTGCGGCCACCCGGCATCTCTGGCGGTGAGTAGAGCCTCTTACCTAGCGGTTCTGGTCACCCGCGGTCTCGGTGATCTGGGTGCGGTTGACCGCCTCCCAATCGGTCTGCGGCCGCGTCGCCGACGATTCGGCGCTCTCGACGACCGCCTGCGGCCGGCCCGGCCACCAGAACCGGTCCCCGGTGAGCGTCGCCAGAGCCGGAACCAGCACGGTACGCACGAGCAGCGTGTCCAGCAGCACCCCGATGCCGACGATCACCCCGATCTGGGTGAGCGTGACCACCGGCAGCACCCCGAGCACCGCGAACACCGCCGCCAGCAGGATCCCGGCGCTGGTGATCACGGCCCCGGTGACCGCGAGCGCGTGCACCATGCCGTCGCGGGTGCCGCGGGTGGCCGCCTCCTCCTTGGCCCGGGTGACCAGGAAGATGTTGTAGTCGACCCCGAGCGCGACCAGGAACAGGAACGAGAACAGCGGCACCGAGTTGTCCAGGGCCGGGTAGTCGAACACGTTCCGGAACAGCCACGCCCCGGCGCCGAGCGAGGCCAGGAAGCTGACCACCACGGTGACCATCAGCAGCACCGGGGCGACCAGGGCCCGCAGCAGCGCGACCAGGACCAGGAACACCACGGCCAGGATCACCGGGACGATCACGAGCAGGTCGTGGCGGGCCGCGTCCCGGGTGTCGAGCGCGGTCGCGACCGAGCCGCCGACCAGCGCGTCACCGTCCAGCCCGGCCCGCAGCGCCCGGATCGTGTCGAACGCCTCGGCGGTGTCCGGTGCGGCCTCCAGTACGGCGCTGATGCTGACCTGCGTCGCGTTCTGCTCGGCGATCCGGGCCTGGGCGACGCCCTCGGTGGCCGACACGGTGGCCAGCACCTGCTCCGCCTTGGCCGGTTCGGTCAGGATCACCGCGGGCCCGGCGGCACCGGCCGGGAAGTACTTGGAGAGCGTCTCCAGACCCTGCACCGACTCGGCCTCGACCCGGAACTGCTCGGTCTGCGAGAGGCCGACCTTGGTGCCGAGGCCACCCAACGCGAGCAGGCCGAGAACGACCATCGACGCCGCGGTGACCATGACCGGGCGGCGGACGACACCACGGCCGACCTTGGCCCAGAAGCCCTTGCCGTCCTCCGGACCGGACTCGCCGACCCGCGGGATGAACGGCCAGAACAGCTTCCGGCCGCAGATCACCAGCGCGGCGGGCAGCACGGCGAGCGCGAACACGGCGGCGATGGCCACCCCGGCGGCCGCCGACACACCGAGTGCGGTGTTGCTCTTCAGGCTGGCCAGCAGCAGGGTGAGCAGGGCCAGGATGACCGTGCCGGCGCTGGCCGCGATGGCCGGCCCGGCCCCGCGCAGCGCCTTCGCCATCGCCTCGAACCGGTTCTCGTATCTGTGCAGCTCCTCCCGGTAGCGGGAGATCAGCAACAGCGCGTAGTCGGTCCCGGCGCCGAACACCAGCACCGTGACGATGCCGGCGGTGGAGCCGTTGACCGCCAGGTCGGTGTGCTGCGACAACAGTGCGATGACCTTGGCGGCGAGCTGGTCGGCGAACCCGACGACGAACAGCGGGACGATCCACAGGATCGGGCTGCGGTAGGTGACCAGCAGCAGGATCGTGACGACCACCACGGTGACGATCAGCAGTTTGGTGTTGGCGCCGCTGAAGCTGTTGGACAGGTCGGCACCGAAGCCCGCACCGCCGGTGACCTGCGCGGTCACTCCCGCCGGCAGCCCGTCCCCGACCTTCGCCCGCAACTCGGCGACGGCGTCACTGGTGGCGTTGGCGTCACCGGTGGCCGGCAGCGGCACGGTGACGATGGCGGCCTTGCGATCCTCGGACAGGATCGGCCGGCCCAGCCCGGTGACCGTGACCAGGTCGGCGTCGGTGAGCGCCGCCCCACCCTTGGCCACCACGATCAGCGCCGGGTTGGTCCGTCCGGACGGCAGTTGTTTCTGCAGCTCGGCGACCCGCGTCGACTCAGCCGAGGACGGCAGCGACGAGGTCGGGTCGTTGTCGGTCTCGGTGGTCCCGGCGAACCCGAACACGAGCCCGCCGAGCAGCAGGGCCAGGAGGAGCGTCGCCCATGCCCGTCTCATTGCAGGTGCCCCCTAAGGCATTTCTTCAAGACTGAGAATCTTTACAATCGAGATTGTTCACCACCGGGAGCTGATCTGCAACACTTACCCCCGTGGAAGGAACCGAGACCGCGGAACGTGCGCGGTTACGCAGGGAGCTCGTGGACCTGCTGAACACGTACAGCGGCGAGGCGCAGCACATCGGGCACGCGTTCGCCAACCAGCACCGGCTGCACGCCACCGACATGCATGCGCTGCTCGCCGTCATGCACGCCGAGCGCCGCGGCGAGCCGCTCACCCCGGGCCGCCTCGGCGAGGCGATCGGCCTGACATCGGGCGCGACGACCGCCCTGATCGACCGCTTGGAACGCGGCGGCCACCTACGGCGCAGCCGGGAGAGCGCCGACCGCCGGGTGGTCCATCTGCGTTACGCGGACGCCGGCATGGCCCTCGCCCTGTCGTTCTTCGCCCCGCTGGCCCCCCGCACCGACGAGGTGATGTCCCAGTTCGGCCTGGACGAACTCCACACCATCGAAAAGTTCCTCCACGGCATGATCGGCGCCCTGACCTCCTACCGCGACGAACTCCGCCGCCCCTGACTCCATTCAAGATCAAGATCCCGTTCGGGTACGGCCACAACCCCAACAACCACACCCATCCCGCCCCGAACCGACTCCGTGCCGCCCCGAGGCGGCTCCGTTGCCGTCTCGAATCGGCCCCGTGCCGTCTCGAATCGGCCCCGTGCCGTCTCGAACCGACCTCGTGCCGTCTCGAACCACCCATCCCGAACCGAACCAGCCTCATCCCGAACCGCCTGAAGCCACTCCAGACCGACACGCGCCCCCGGCACCGAACCCCACCCATCCGGTCGAGTCAGCTCAAGGTGTGGCCCCGGGTCCGCGTGAGGCGTATGTCCGGTCTGGCCTGCTCAGGGTGTGGTCCCGGTCCGCGTGAGGCGTGTCCGTCCCGGTCGGGCCTGCTTAGGTGTGGTCCCGGGTCTGCATTGCTTTCCTTCTAGTCCGGATTGATCGCCAGGCGGCGCGGTCATGGGTGCTTCCGCGCGGTTTTAGCGTTACTGTCGCGCCGCCGAGGTCGGAGTATCGCTGACACCGATACGAGAGTCGACGCCGCCGCCGGAGACCCGGCTGGATCCTGATCCCGGAACCCCAGGGGCGCGCCCGTCCAACCGACTCGGCCATGGCGTGCCTGTGGGAAGCGTTTTCCTGCCGGGTCGGTTCAGTCATGACGTTTTGTCCCGAATTCGGGCGCCCGGCGGGCGGGTTGGGTCATGACGTGTCTGTCGAAAAGCGGGCGTCAGTCAGGCCGGATCAGCCGAGGCATGTGCTGGTCCGGATCGAGCCGAGGCGTGTGCCGGCCGAGACATGAGTCGGCCCGGACCGGCGGACGCATGCAGGCCCGGATCGGCGGAGGCGTGCGGGCTCGGATCGGCGGAGGCGTGCGGGCTCGGATCGGCGGAGGCGTGCGGGCTCGGATCGGCGGAGGCGTGTCGGCTCGGATCGGCGGACGCATGCAGGCCCGGATCGTGCCGAGGCGTGTCGGCCGGAAGGCGTGCGCCTACCGATCCGGACCGGTCGAAGCGTGCTTGCTGGAACGTGTGCCTGCCGGGCCGAACTGCCTCGTGAACCGGGTCGCCCGCAGGACCAGTGGGCAGCCCACCAACAAGGATCGCGGCCGTCACGCGCCGCCCGGTCCATCTCGCCCAAGGCGCGACCGCCGGGCCGAATCGGCCAAGACGGGCGACGCCTGCCCGAGATCCCGTGCCGGGGCGGGCCGCCGGAAACCGGTCGCGCCCGCCCGAAAGCGCCGGGTCACGGGGCAGGGCCGGGCCGGGAGGTCAGCGGGCCAAGGCGGCGTATCGGCCCTCGGCCTCGATCTGCCCGAGGTCCCGTGCCGGGGCGGGCCGCCGGAAACCGGTCGCGCCCGCCCGAAAGCGCCGGGTCACGGGGCAGGGCCGGGCCGGGAGGTCAGCGGGCCAAGGCGGCGTATCGGCCCTCGGCCTCGATCTGCCCGAGGTCCCGTGCCGGGGCGGGCCGCCGGAAACCGGCTGCGCCCGCCCGAAAGCGCCGGGTCACGGGGCAGGGCCGGGCCGGGAGGTCAGCGGGCCAAGGCGGCGTATCGGCCCTCGGCCTCGATCAGGGCCTCGTGCGTGCCCGACTCCAGGATGCGGCCGTGGTCGATGACGGCGATCTGGTCGGCGTTGCGGACCGTGGACAGGCGGTGGGCGATCGTCACCGTGGTGCGGCCCCGGGACAGTTCGTCGAAGGCTCGCTGCACGGCCCGTTCGGTCTCGTTGTCGAGGGCGCTCGTAGCCTCGTCGAGCACCAGGATCCGTGGGTCACGCAGCAGCGTCCGGGCGATGGCGATGCGCTGTTTCTCGCCGCCGGAGAATCGGTGCCCCCGGGAACCGACCATCGTGTCGTAGCCGTCGGGTAGGGCCGCGATCAGGTCGTGGATCTGGGCGGCTCGGGCGGCCCGCTCGATCTCGGCGTCGGTCGCGTCCGGTTTCGCGTAGCGCAGGTTCTCCCGGATGGTGGTGTGCAGCAGATACGTCTCCTGGCTGACCACGCCGACGGTCGCGGCCAGGTCGTCCAGTGACAGGTCACGCAGGTCGACGCCGTCGATCGTCACGCGACCCGACGTGGGGTCGTGGAGGCGGGCGATCAGGGCGGCGATCGTGCTCTTGCCGGACCCGGTCTCGCCGACGAGAGCCAGCGACGTACCCGCCGGGACGTCCAGACTCACTCCGGCCAGTGCGGCGGTGGGGCTCTCCCCGTACACAAAAGTGACATCCTCGAACCTCAGGTGGCCCCGCACCCGACCGAGCCGGACGGGTGCCGCCGGCTCCTTGATCTCGACCGGCAGGTCGAGATATTCGAAGATGCGCTGGAACAGCGCGAGGGACGCGGTCAGGGTGACGCCCACGTCGAGCAGGCTCATCAGCGGCCGGAACAGCCCGGCCTGGAGCCCGGTGAACGCGACGAGCGTGCCGATGCTCATCGCCCCGGCCGCGAACGGCAGCCCCGCGGCCAGATAGATCGACGCCGGGATGACCGCGAACACGATGCTCATGGTCGCCATCCGCCAGCGCCCGGCCAACTCGGAGCGCAGCTCCAGGTCGATGAGGCGGGCCGACGAGGCGGTGAACCGCTCGGTCAGCTGGCCGCCGGCGCCCATCGTCTTGGCCAGCTGGATGCCACTGATCGACAGGCCCTCGTCGATGATCACGTTGAGGTCGGCCAGCTCACGCTGCCGCTGCGCGGTGATCGCCTGACGCATCCGGGCGACCCGTCTGGTCCAGTAGATCGCCGGTGGCAGCGCGACCAGCGAGACCAGGGTGAGCTGCCAGGACAGCGCGGTCATCGCGACCAGGGTGGCGATCACCGTGGTCAGATTGGCCGCCACGGACGTGGCGGTCGACGTGACGACCTGCTGCATGCCGCCGATGTCGTTGGTGATGCGGGACTGCACCTCGCCGGTGCGGGTGCGGGTGAAGAAGCCGACCGACTGCCGTTGCAGGTGCGCGAAGACCTGGGTGCGCAACCGGTGCATGACACGTTGGCCGACGGTCGTGGAGATCCAGGTCTGCACCACACCGAGCGCGGACGTGGCCGCCGCGATGCCGACCATGCCGGCCACCAGCAGAATCAGCAGCCGCACGTCGGACTGCGGCAGAGCGACGTCGATGACCTCGCGCAGCAGGAACGGCGAGCCCATCGAGATGATCGACGAGAGGACGATGACGGCCACGACGACGGCGAGCTGCCGCCGGTGGCCGATGAACAGTGCGCCGATCCGGCGCAGCGGGACGGCGCGGGCCTGCGCCTTCTCCGCGGGGGTCAGTGTGCGTGCCGCGCCGCGGCCTTTTCCATCTGCCAAGAACAACCCTCCTGGGTACGGCCGAAGTGGCCCCGTCGTCACGCGGAGGGCGGATCGACGAGCCACCGGAACAACGCTGAGGTTACCTCACCATGAGGGAACAACGGTAGCCGCTGTTAGATTGTTCCCGTGGAGGAGAACCTGCTCGAGGTGTTCTGGGCGGTGACCCGACGGCTGCGCGTGCAAACCAAGATCGCACTGGAGCCTTGGCACGTGTCACCGTCGCAGTCCCGCGCGCTCGGGGTGCTGTCCAGGCACGGTGAGATGCGGCTCAGCGCGCTCGCCGAGCACCTGCGGATCGCGCCGCGCTCAGCCACCGAGGTGATCGACGACCTGGAGAAACGCGGCCTCGCCATCCGTAGGCCGGACCCGTCGGACCGGCGCGCGACCCTGGTCGGCCTGACCCCGCAGGGCGTCTCCACGATGCAGGCGATCAACGAGGCCCGGGCCGCCGAGGCCGACCGCCTGTTCGCCGGCCTGGACCCGGCCGACCGAGCCGATCTGACCCGCATCCTCCGTCGGCTACGCGACGCCCGCTGACGGTCCGGCCCGCGTCCTTCGTCGGCTACGCGACGCCCGCTGACGGTCTGACCCGCGTCCTTCGTCGGCTACGCGACGCCCGCTGACGGTCCGGCCCGCTCGGCGAGCCGGGCCGACCAGTGCGCGAGGCTCTTCCGCCGGCGGCCACATCCGGGTGATCGGCGGCGCCGCGGCGATGATCCCGATCCCGGACCCGAGCATCCATCGCCATCGGCGAATCGGATGTCACCGAGGGTTCGATTCCGGCGGGATGTCGGCCCTGACGGAAGCGCCGCTAGTGCGACGGACGTGCCAGCGTGGACACGCAACCGGCGGCGCCGGCGGCGGCGAACAGGGTCAGGTACAGGCTGGTGGGCGCGACCAGCAGGCCGGTCGCCTCCAGGATTCCCACGCCCGCGATCGCGGCCAGGAACCACACCAGGGACACCCGGGCCACGTGACCGAGGGCCTCGCGGCCCGGGCCGGGGCGCCGCGACGGCTGCCGGCCGGGGTGGATGCGCAGCGACTCGGCGAACTCGTCGGCGGCCAGTGCGAGGGAGGCCGCGTCGATCGCGGTACTCATCGCCCGATCGAACTTCCGCAGTGCCGCCCGAGCCCCCGTGTGACCGAAATCGATCGCCAGCGCGTGTCCGAGTGCCTCGCGGGCGCTCAGCGGTCGGCCGATCGCGAACAGCGCCAGCCCGTAGGTGACGTACAGGTCGGCGTCGTAGCGGGCCATGTCCGCCACGACTCGCAGTCCCTCGGCGGCGTCGGTCGGCAGACCGGCCGCCAGCTGCGCCTCGGCCAGCCGGTTGTGCAGGCGCGGGTTGCCCGGGTCCTCCCGGCAGGCGGCCGCGGCGGCCGCGATCGCCTCGGCGTGGTCGGCCAGGCGGGAGCGGGCCTGGCTCAGCCAGAACAGCGACTCCACGTCGTACGGGTCCAGGTGCCACGCGGCTTGCGCGGCGAGCAGGGCGCCGTTCAGGTCGTCGAGGTCGAGACGGGCCCGGGCCATCCGGTGCCAGGCGCCGACATTCTCCGGCTCCCGCCCGACGAAGGGCGCGAGCAGCCGTTCGGCATTGTGGGCGCGGCCGCGGGCGAGCAGGGCATCGGCCTCGGCGAGAAGGGGCTCGGTTCGCACGCCGCCTTCGATCGGCAGCGCGCATGTCCGGTTGTGATTAGCCCGCGGTGCACCTGCGTTGCAAAACCCCCGCGACCCCGGCCCGCCCTTCCGGCACCCACCGCGCCGCCGGCTCTCCGCCCGTTTCAAAACCCTCATCCGGTACGGACGACGAGCCCCCACCACACCTGAGGCGTCCACGGGCCCCCACTGAACGGCGGAAGCCCTCGCCGGTCGGGGCGCGGGGCAAGTCCCCGACCCGTCGCGCCGCACCCGCGGTCCAGCACGGGACCGGGGATACCGAAGGCAGCGTCGGGTGGCGGCTCGCGGTGGCTGTTGAACGCGGAGATGCGGTACTGAAGCGGCGTCGGGTGGCGGTTTGTGGTGGTTGTTGAACGCGGAGATGCGGCGTCGAAGCGGCGTTGAGTGGCGGCCCCTGGCCAGCCGTCGTCGTTCGGGCGCGGGACTGGCCCGCCCACGGTGTGCGGGACGACTCGAACGGCGGCCGTCTGCGGTCGGGGGCGCGACAGGTCGGTGATTCGGGTTCGCAGCCCAGCGGTCGCGTTTCGGCCCGGCGCCGTGGCTACCTCGCGGGGTAGCCACGGCGCCGAAGTAGCCGTACCGAATCAGGCGGTTTTGAACTTTTCGAAATGGACCACCTCGTCAAGCGGGCGGCGTTTCGGCTGGGACCAGCGTCCCTTGCTCGGATGACCGATAGGGATCAGTGCCATGGTCAGCGCGTCCTCGGGGAGGCCGAGCAGTTCGCGGACGTCCGCCTCGTGGCCGATGTGCAGCGTGGTGAGGGTCGCGCCGAGGCCGTAGGCGCGGGCCGCGAGGATCAGGTGCTGGATGGCGCCGTAGATCGACGAGCCGAGGCGCGGGTTGGTGGACTTCGCGGCGCCGAGCATCACCGGGATGATCCAGACCGGCGCATCCTCGAGGTGGGCGGCCAGGTGGTCGGCGGCGAGGAAGCTGCGCTTGCTCATCGGGCCGCCGTCCGGCGCGCCGAGGATCTGCTCGCGGCGCGACCCGTAGTGGCGCTCCCAGCCCTCCCGGTACCAGCCCGCGATCTGCCTCTTCGTGTCCTGGTCGCGGACCACGATCCAGGCCCAGAACTGTCCGTTCCCGGCGGACGGCCCGCGGATGGCGGCGTCCAGGATGGCGCGGATCACATCGTCGTCGATCGGCTCGGTGGACAGGTAACGGCGGGCCGGCGTCGAGTGCAACGCCTCCAGCAGGGGGACGCTGTTCGGGTCGGGAGAGGTCATGTCCGGCAGCCTACTGGCCGGTAGGGAAAGGCGCGTCGCTTCCCCTGGCCTCCGGAACAGTGACCGACATTGATCAGTTATCTGATCGTTTTCGGTCTTGCCGGGTTGGGTCCGTCGGAGGTCACAAGGGCTGGGTGCCGGCATAGGCGCCGGACGGGCGGAAGCGGCTGGGCCGGTCGCCGTACTCCTCCAGGGCGTGGGCCAGCCACCCGGCGGTCCGCGCCACCGCGAAGATCGCCTCGCCGGCGTCCGCCGGCATGCGGTGATGCAGGGCGAGTGCGGCCAGCGCGAGGTCGACGTTGGCCGGCGTGCCCGATCTGGTACGCATGGTCGCGTCGAGTTGCAGCGCCGCGTCCTTGACCGGTCCCTCGTCGAGCAACTCGAACAGGGTCGTGGCCCGTGGATCGCCGCCCTGGTAGATCGGATGACCGAAACCGGGCACCGGAACCCCCGAACGCAGGCGGTCGGAGATCGTGGCGACCGGGCCCGGGCCGTTGACGGCCTCTTCCAACAGGGGGTACGCGAGACCGCTCGCCGCCCCGTGCAGCGGCCCGTCGAGGGCGGCCAGGCCGGCGCTGACCACCGCGTACGGGTGGGCGCGGGTGGACGCCGCGACCCGGGCGGCCAGAGTCGACGCCGCGATGTCGTGGTCGGCCAGCAGGACCAGGGCCGCGTTGAGCAGGCGCGATCCGGCCTCGCTGGGTTTCTCCGAGGTGATCCGCAGCCACAGCGTCTCGGCGAACGACACCGGCCCGGGCGGGATGATGTTGATTCGGGGTGGCAGGCCCTGGACCATGGCGGCGAGCAGCTGCCGCCCGGTAGCGACCACGGCGGGCGGGGACGTGTCGAAGCGCAGCGGGTCGGCCGCGGCCGCCGCGGCGACGGTGACCCGTAGCCGGTCGGTGAGGCGGGCCGTCTTCGGCAGGCGGCTGGTGATGTCCGTGACGAGGCCGCACAGATCGGGGTCGACCGGGAACGGGACGTCGTCGAGCTCGCCCGTCCACAGCAGCGAGGCGACCGACTCGAAGCCGGTCGAGCGGGCCAGGACGGTGGCGTCACGGCCACGGAAGTAGAGCTTGTCGTCCTTGATCAGGGTGATGCCGGTCTGGATGCCCGGGGTGGCGGTGCGTTTCCGGCCGGCCACGAACGCGTCGACGTCGGCTTTCGTGAACAGGCTGTTCTTGCCGTCGGCATTGCGGCGGCTGGTGAGCAGACCACGGCTGACATACGCGTAGACGGTGGCCGGCTTGACGCCCAGCAGGATAGCGACCTCTTCGGTGGTCAACAGCGTTTGCGCGGTCATGTCGCCATCCTCTCATGTTGACTGGATCAATATTGACATCAACACTTGACGAATCCAGATTGAAGTCATGTTGACAGTCAATCCAGGACTTGCCGGTGTCGTCGCGTTCGACACCGAGATCGCCGAACCCGACCGGGACGGCGGGGCGCTGCGATACCGCGGTGTCGACATCAACTCCCTCGCCGGGAACGTCTCCTACGGCGATGTGTGGGGGCTGCTGGTAGATGGTGACTTCGCGCGCGGACTTCCGGTAGCCGAGCACCTCCAGCCTGTGGACAACTCGGGTGACATCCGCGCCGACGTGCAAGCGGCGGTGGCCCTGCTGGCTCCCCGGTGGGGCCTGCGGCAGCTGATCGACATCACGGACGAGCAGGCCCGGGATGACTTGGCGCGGGCATCGGCGGCGGTTCTGTCGTACGCGGCCCAGGCCGCCCGGGCGATGTTCCCACCGGGCGCCCGCAAATCGTTCCCCACGTCCGCCGGAGGCGGCCCCTCCACTCCGGGCCGGGATCGCCGCGGGCCGGTTTCCGGGGACGCCAGGTGGGCGGCGGGGGACACCTCGCGGGCGGCAGGCGGTGGTGCCGGGCTTCCCGGTGTGTCGCAGCGTGCGTTCGAGTCCGGTGGTGCGGGGCTTCCCGGTGTGTCGCAGCGTGCGTTCGAGTCCGGTGGTGCGGGGCTTCCGGGTGTGCCGCAGCGTGCGTTCGAAGCTGGTGGTGCCGGGCTTCCTGCGGTGCCGCGGCGGCTGATCGAAGCCGGGCGGACGGCCACGGAGCGGTTCATGATCGAGTGGCAGGGTGAGCCGGATCCGCGGCACGTCGCGGCCATCGACAGGTACTGGATCTGTGCGGCCGAGCACGGCATGAACGCCTCGACGTTCACCGGTCGGGTTGTCGCGAGCACCGGCGCCGACGCACCCGCGTGCCTATCCGCGGCGATCGCCGCACTGTCCGGCCCGTTGCACGGCGGCGCGCCGTCCCGGGCACTCGGAATGATCGAAGCGGTCGAGTCCGGAATCGACGCCCGCCGCTACGTCCGGCAGGTTCTCGACGCCGGCCAGCGGTTGATGGGTTTCGGTCACGCCATCTACCGTGCCGAAGACCCGCGGGCCCGGATCCTGCGCCAGACGGCTCGGGAACTGCACGCGCCCCGCTACGAGGTGGCCCGCGAACTGGAGCTGGCCGCCCTGGCCGAACTCCGGGAACGCAAACCGGACCGGGTCCTGGAGACCAACGTCGAGTTCTGGGCGGCGGTGATCCTCGACTTCGCCGGTGTCCCGGCCGACCTGTTCGCGGCCATGTTCACATGTGCCCGTACCGCCGGGTGGAGCGCACACATCCTGGAACAGAAACGCCTCGGCAAGATCATCCGCCCGTCCGCCGACTACGTGGGGCCCGGCGAACGTGACGCCCACACGGTGGCCGGCTGGCCCGCGTCCCGCTAGAAACCCTTCACCGGGTTCGACGTCGCGCTCGCTCTCGGGGGGTTGCGCCGCACGCGCAGTCGCAACCCCACCAGACCGGCGGAAGTTGCCGGTCGACGGCGACCATGTGAGTTTCGAGCTTCGTGCGGAGCGCGGCCTCACGAGACCGACACGCCGTCGGCGCCGGGCGCGGCGTGGCTGTGTCGTCTTGCGACACCGGGCTGCATCTGGCTCTGGTGCTGCTCGACATCAAGTCCGATGCGAGGTCGTCGCTGTCGTCACAGTCGTCGGTGGTTGCCGACTGGCGGCCACCTCGTGAGTTTGCGACCTCGTGCGCGGCGCCACTCCACCGGATCGATGAAGCGGCCCGACCGGCACTGATCTTGCGCTGGTGCAGTCGCCCGCGGAGTTCCGGAGAGGCTTGCCACAATGCCGACACAACGGACAACCGCATCCAAAATGGTGGCGTCTTGGTTATCGGGTCGGATGGCGCCGCCGAGCACGGCGCCCCGGCCGGCGGTTCACCGGCCGTGCCGATCATGCGGAAGGCGTTCGATGGTTGTCACCTCCCGAGGACCCGATCCCGGCGGCTCGCACGAGAACCCGCCCGGCTCGGAACAGCCGGAACGGCCCGCCCTGAAGATGATCGCCAGAGTCGCGACCGCAGTGCTGAGCACCAGGGTGGCAAATGCGATGCGTGGCACCAGGGCGGCGACTGCGGTGCCGGATTCCGGGGCGGCGAGTGCGGCGCCGAAATCCCGGACGGCGGGTGCGGTGCCGGGTGCCGGGACGGTGACTGCGGTGTCGGGTTCCGGGATGGCGGGTGCGGTGCCGGGTGCCGGGACGGTGACTGCGGTGTCGGGTTCCGGGATGGCGGGTGCGGTGCCGGGTGCCGGGACGGTGACTGCGGTGTCGGGTTCCGGGATGGCGGGTGCAGTGTCAGGTCGCACGACGGTGAGTGCGGCGCCGGGTGTCGGGGTTGCGGTTCTGGGCCGCGCGACCGCCGCCGTGAAACGTGAGGCCCGCCGTCGCCCGGCGCTGAGCTTGGCGCTCGTGGTGGCCGGGCTCGGCGCCGTGATCGTGTCGGTCTCCGGTCCGGGAGCGGCGGCGCCGGAGTTCCGGTCCCCGCCGGTCGCCGCCATGTCGACGCCTTCGGTGCAGGTGTCCGCCGCGGCGGTCTACACCGGTCTCGCCCCGTACGCCCCGCCGGCCCCGGCCCCCGCCCCCGGATCGCTCTCGCCGAGCCCCCGGACCTCGGGGCCGGACGGCCGGAGCGGCCCGCCGTCGCCTGTGCCGTCGTTGCCCGACGACGACGCCACGGTGCTGTCCGGGATTCGTGAGCTGCCGCCGGAGAAGACGCCGACCGGCGCCGCGACGAGGACGGCCGCCGAGCCGGCCGGGCGGATCGCACCGGTGACGGCTACCGTCGCGGTCACCGAACCCCGCGACGGCGCCAGTGTCTCCGCGACGACGACAGTCACCGGAACCGCCGACATGCCCGCCGATCACCAGGTCTGGCTGCTGTCCCGGCACGGTTCCGGTTCATACCGGGTGGAGGGGGCCTGCCCTGGCGACCGCAACTTCACCTGCGCCTCGGTAGCCCTGGACGGCGGTGGCGACGACACGTTCCAGCTCACGACGGTGGTCGTCGACCCGGCAATCGCACGCACCCTGCAGGCAGGCGAAACCCGCGCAACCCTGCCCGCCCACCTGGCCGGCGGCGAGGTGACGGTCCACCGCGCCGCAGCCTGAGACCCTCGTCGAGCACGCCCCACAAGCGGACCGGATGGAGCGGTGCGGTCCACAGGCGGTGCGGTCCACAGGCGGTGCGGTCCACAGGCGGTGCGGTCCACAGGCGGTGCGGTCCACAGGCGGTGCGGTCCACAGGCGGGACGGTCCACAGGCGGGACGGCCACAATCGGGACGGCCCACGGGCGTACCTGATGGAGCGGTCCGGGCGGTGCCCCCTCGGCATCCGCCCGGACCGTGCCCCCTCAATCTGGTTTCAGGCGGCGACCCGGGCCAGCATCGGGCGGACGAGCCCGGCGAATTCCTCGGGGCGTTCGATCTGCGGCATGTGGCCGGTGCGCGGGAACATGTGCGACTGCGCATGTGGGAACGCCACCCGCGCCGCGGCGAGATGCCTGCTCGGCAGGATCAGGTCGCGGTCACCCCAGACGATCATGGTGGGTTTGGTCGATCCGGCGGCTCGGGCCAGCAGGTCGGCCC
This sequence comes from Actinoplanes sichuanensis, assembly GCF_033097365.1. Classification (NCBI taxonomy): domain Bacteria; kingdom Bacillati; phylum Actinomycetota; class Actinomycetes; order Micromonosporales; family Micromonosporaceae; genus Actinoplanes; species Actinoplanes sichuanensis. Next base: position 6,158,596 of record NZ_AP028461.1, on the reverse strand, counting down.
GCCAGGCGGCGGCCACGCCACGGAGCCCGCCGAGTTCCTTGGCGATCTCCAGGTAGACCGGTGCGAAGTCCGGCTGTCGGGAGATCTTGATGGCCATCGCGACACGTTCCGGAGTGACCAGGGCCCGGTCGGCGAAGATCATGCGTTCCATCCGGGGCGCGGTGATCCGGTCGATGCGGCGCAACATCTGCCGACCCAGCCCGGGTACGGCCAGCATGCGCAGCGCGACGGTCACCTCCTTGCCGAAGCCCGCACTGTTGACAAGCGTCAGCGTCGACACGCGGTCGGGCGTGGCGGCGAGCATGCTCATCGAGACGGCACCGCCGAGCGAGTTGCCCATCAGGTGCACGGGCCGGGTTTCGCCGATGGCGTCGAGCGTCGCCCACACACCGTCGGCGAGTACGTCCAGAGTGGTGCTGGCCGGCATGCGCTGGGACAGCCCGAACCCGGGCATGTCCACGCTGATGACACGATATTCGTTGTCGAGAAGCGGGTGCTGCAGCGCCCAGTCCTCCAGGCTGCGACCGATGCCGTGCAGCAGCAGGACCGGCGGGGCGTCCGGATCGCCGCTCTCGTGCAAACGGATGCGCGTACCCCGTACCTCCTGGAATCTCATCTTCTGCTCACCGCCGGACGCGCGCCGCGGGAGGAGGCCGCGACGGTGGCCGCGCGGACGATCCGGGCGTGTCCGACCGGCAGCAGCCGGGCGAGAAGATCCGGCGCCTTGGCGCTGGTCGCGATGAGCAACCTCGCCTTTCGCTTCGCGACGGCCCGCAGGATCTGTTCCGCGGCCTTCTCCGGCGGATAGCTGAGCAGCGCGGCGAAGAGTTTCTGGTTGGGTTCGATCTCTTCCGGCGGTACGTGTGACCCGACCAGTGCGGACTCGGCGATACGTGTCTTGATCCCGCCGGGGTGAACGGTGGTCACACCCACCCCGTTGTCGACGAGTTCGCCGCGCAACGATTCGCTGAGCCCGCGCAGTGCGAACTTGCTCGCGCAGTACGCGCTCTGCCCCGGCGGTGCGATCAGCCCGAACAGGCTCGACACGTTGACCAGGTGCCCGCCGGGCGTGGCGGTGAGCGCCGGCAGCAGCGCGTGGGTGAGCAGCATCGGCGCCCGGAAGTTGACGTTCATGACCTGCTCGAACTGGTCGACCGACACCTGATCGAACCGGCCGCCGAGCGCGATGCCGGCGTTGTTGACGAGCAACCCGATGGCCGGCTGTTCGGCGAGTACCCGGGCGGCGACCGATTCGACGGCGGCCCGGTCGGCGAGATCGGCGACGAGCGTGTGCACATTGAGCGCCGGATGCGAGGTGCGGATGCGGGCGGCGACCGGTTCGAGCCGGCTCTCGTCGACGTCGACCAGGACCAGGTCGCTGCCGCGATGGGCCAGGCCATAGGCGACCTGCTCGCCGATGCCGCTGGCGGCGCCGGTGAGCACAGCCGTACGACCGGCGAACCGGTATTCGGGAAGTCGGGTCATGAAACCACCTCCGGGGAGCGGACGGACGCGGGACGGCGGGTGAACTCCATGTCGCGGGTGACGTCGGCGCGCGGTGTGGTGAGCACGTCGCGCAGATAGTTCTGCCGGACCAGCCACGGATCGCGATCGCCCTGATGGGGGAAGGCGTCGAGGGCGCGCTGCACGTACCCGGACGACAGATCGAGCAGTGGACGGCCGGTGCCGCCGGGCGCGGTCGGTGTCGCCGACACGTAGCCGTGACGTTCCATGTGACCGAGGAGTTTCAGCAGGTAGCGGTGGGACAGGTCGGCGCGCAGCGTCCAGGACGCGTTGACGTAGCCGATGCAGTAGGCGAAGTTCGGCACGCCGCCGAGCATCAGGCCGCGGTAGGAGGCGGACTTCCCCACGTCGACCGGTTCGCCGTCGACCGACAATCGGATGCCGCCGACCGGGAGCAGGGACAGACCGGTCGCCGAGACGACGATGTCGGCATCGAGTGTCGTTCCCGACCGGAGGCGGATGCCGCCCGGGACGAATGTGTCGATGTGGTCGGTCACCACCGACGCGCGGCCACCGGCGATGGACCGGTAGAGATCCGCTGACGGGATCACGCAGAGCCGCTGGTCCCAGGGGTCGTAGCGCGGCTTGAAGTGCTCGTCCACGTACCCCGGATTCTTGAGGAAGTGCACGGCGACGGCCCGCAACGCGCGCCGGACCAGCTTCGGCCGATGTTTCGCGAGCTGGTAGAAGCCTTGCGTGACCAGGATGTTCTTGGCGCGGGCGACCCGGTTCGCCGCCTTCGGCGGCAGGATGCGGCGGGCGACGTCGGCGACCAGGTCGCGGTTCGGCAGCGGAGTGACGTACGTGGGGGAGCGCTGGAGCATCGTCACGTGCGCCGCCTCGGCGGCCATCGCCGGAACGAGCGTGACAGCGGTGGCGCCACTGCCGATGACGACCACGAGCTTGCCGCGATAGTCGAGGTCGTCCGGCCAGAACTGTGGATGCACGATCGAGCCGGTGAAGTCGGTCAGCCCCGGAAAGTCCGGTTGGTAGCCTTCCGCGTAGTTGTAGTAGCCCGCGCAGCCGTAGAGGAACGCGCACGTCAGGACGTCACCACCGGACGTGTGCACGGTCCAGCGGGCGTCCGCCGACGACCATTCGGCGCTGGTCACCCGAGTGCCGAAGCGGATCTTCGCGGTGATGCCGGCCTCGTCGGCGGTCTCCTGGATGTACCGGCGGATCTTGTCGCCGGCGGCCATCGACTCGGGCTCGCGCCACGGCCGGAACGGGTAGCTGAGGGTGTACATGTCCGAGTCGGAGCGAACCCCCGGATAGCGGAACAGATCCCAGGTGCCGCCGATGGCGTCGCGCGCTTCGAGGATGGCGTAGGTGTCGTGCGGGCGCTGTTTCCCCAGACGCCACGCGGCGCCGATCCCGGAGAGGCCGGCGCCGATGATCAGTACGTCGAAGTGCTGGTCAGCCGCCATACGATTCCCCCTGTGGTTCGCCCTGCAATTCCCCTCGCGGTTCGCCGCGCGTGTCCCCAGGAGGTTCGCCGCGCGTGTCACCCTGCGATTCCCCTCGCGGTTCGCCGCGCGTGTCCCCAGGAGGTTCGCCGCGCGTGTCACCCTGCGTGTCCCCTCGTGGTTCGCTCCGCGTGTCCCCACGTGGTTCGCCGCGCGCGTTTCCACGCGAATCGCCCTGCGCGGCCTTCTGCGAATCGCCCTGTGGAAACCAGGGCGGAGCGCCCGTGCCGGAGATGCGGATGCCGCCCCACGGGTCGGGATCGCTCAGTTTGACCGCCGTCTCCGGCGAGCCCGGCACGACGATGGTCGCCTTGCGCAGGCCGGCGCCCACACGTTCGCGCAGCATGTCGTGTGGTCCGGTGCGTCCGGCCCAGCGGAACCGGCCTTCGATCGGCTCAAAGCGTGCGGACATCCGGATCTCGACCGGGACCGGGCCGTCGTCCAGGCGCAGAGTCGCCGGGCCGCGGTACTCCTCGTCAGTCGAATCGACTGCATCAACATCGACTGCATCAACATCGGCTGCATCAACATCGGCTGCATCAACATTGATCGCGTCAACGTTGATCGAATCAAGGTCTCCGCTCACTGATCTCTCGCCCACCCTTCGTGTGCGGCAAGTCCACCCGGGATGTCAGCGGCCCGGCGCATGCCGGCGATACCGCTCCAGAGGAACGTCGTCAGGTAGTCGCCGAGCGCCTCGCGGCTGATCGGCTGCTGTTGGCGCAGCCACCAGTCACCCACCGACTGCACGTAGCCGACCACGCCGTACGCCCATGGCAGCGCCGCCCCGGAGTCGAGACCACGGGCCCGCAACCGGTCGCCGAAGATCCGGGCCAGGCCGCTGGCCACGGTGTCCACCACGTCGGCGACCACGTCCCGGTGTCGGGCGATGTCCGGCTGGTGCACCACGAACCGGTACAGGTTCAGGTCGGCCTCGATGTGCGCCAGGTAGACGTCGATGGCGGCGGCGACCACCGCACGCTCCTCCCGGACGGCGGCGACCGCCGGGACCATCGCCTCGAGCAGGGTTGCGCCCGCCTGCTGGCCGACCGCGAGCCACAGTGCCGACTTGTCGGCGAAGTAGCGGTAGAGGACCGGTTTGCTGACACCGGCGTGTGCCGCGATGGCGCCCATGCCGACGTCCGGGCCGTGCAGGCGGATCGCCTCGATCGCTGCCGTGGTCAGTTCGGCGCGGCGCTGCTCACGGTGATCGTCCCAGCGGCCCCGGCGGCCGTCGGAGCGATTCGCGGCGGAAGATCCGGAAGAGCCGGGATTGACGGACGGTGTGGCCGAGTTCATAGTACAAGAAGTAACTGTTACCGCCGGTAACGTCAAGTGTTCTGGAGGACCGGATGACCACCACTCCTACCGACCGGGACCGCACCGCCACCCGGCTGCTCCGCTCTTCGGCCGAGCACTCGTACGACCCCGAGGTGGAGATCGACTGGGAGGCTCCGCTCGTCCCCGGCAAGTACTTCGTCCCGCCGCACCGCTCCAGCCTCTACGGCACCGCCCTCTGGGAGCGGATGACCGAGGAGCAGCGGATCGAGCTCACCAAACACGAGGTCGCGAGCATCGCCGGCCTGGGCGTCTGGTTCGAGACGATCCTCATGCAGCTGCTCATCCGGGAATACTTCAAACAGGACCCGACCGCGCCGCACGCCCAGTACGCGCTCACCGAGATCGCCGACGAGTGCCGCCACTCGGTCATGTTCGGCCGCATGATCGCCCGGCTGGACGCGCCGCTCTACCAGCCGACCGGTGTCAACCAGTGGCTCGGCAAGTGGATCGCGCACACGGGTGTCGGGCCGCGGATGTACGCGGCCATCCTGATCGCCGAGGAGATCCTGGACACCCTGCAGCGCGAGGCGATGAACGACGAGAACGTGCAGCCCCTGGTCCGGATGGTGTCCCGCATCCACGTCGTCGAGGAGGCCCGGCACGTCAGGTACGCCCGTGAGGAACTGGCCCGGCAGATCCGTGCCGCCGGTCGCGGACGACTCGCCTTCGACCGGCTGGTGATCGGGCGAGCCGCGTACCTGACCGGCACCCGCCTGATCGACCCGCGCGTCTACCGGGCCGTCGGCCTCGATCCGGAGGAGGGTCGCCGCGCCGCCCGCGCCAACCCGCACCACCGGGAGACGATGCGCTGGGCGGGCGAGCGGATCGTCGCCTTCCTCACCGACCTCGACCTGATCGGCGGCCCCGGAACCGCCCTCTGGCACGCCTCCGGCCTGCTCCCGCGAGCCGCCGCCAGGCCCGCCTGAGCCGTCCGCGAAGAGAGTCCGGGTCTGGACCGCGAGTCGTCGCCGAGGCCCGTCTGAGCCGTTCCCGGAGAGAGTCCGGGCCCCTCCCGGTCAGACCGCAGTCGTCGCCGAGGCCCGTCTGAGCCGTTCCCGGAGAGGGGTCGGGTCTCCTTCCGGTCGGGCCGCGAGTCGTCGCCGGGCCTGTCTGAGCCGCCCCCGGAGAGAGTCTGGGCCTCCTCCCGGTCAGACCGCGAGCAGGGAGGACGCCCGCTCCTCGTCGATGCCGCCGCGCCATGCGGCGAGGGGCAACGTGATGTCGGAGCGGGGCGCGCCGCGTTGCGCCCGGGATGCCGCGTACACCTCGGTCACCGGGACGAAACGGTCCCACGACGGCGGGACGGCCGGGCCGCGGAGCACTCCGAACTCGGCCAGCCCGATCAGGATGCCGTAACGCTGGTACCGGTCGGTGGCGGGCACGATCCGGGCGCGGGCCATCTCCTTCTCCAGGGCGCCGGGGGTCTTCCCGGCGGGCAGGCGCCGGATCAGATCGAGCAGGGCCCGCAGCCGCTCCCGATCGTCGCTGGTCGGCGCGGGCAGACCCTCCTGGACGGCCGCCTCCAGGTCGGGCAGGTATTTCGCCGGCCGTTCGTTCCACGCCCAGCCTAGCGCGAGTCGCACCAGCTCGTGCGTCACGTCGAGGTGCGACAACGGATCAAGACCACAATCAGGTACGCCGTCCGCACCACCCGGCGCCTCGCCGAGGAACCGGCCCCACCCGTACGAGATGATCGTCTGCCGTCCCCGCGGCGCACTGCCGAGCCCGGCGACGAAGGCCGCCCGAACCGCACGCTCGTCGAGTGCCGCCACCAGTTCGACGACCCGGTCCACGATCCGACGGCTGGTCCACTGCTCGGTCGCGCCGACCGGCCAGCCGTCAGCACGTGCCGCAGCCAGGTCGGCCGCCGTCGCCGCTTCGGAAAGGCCCTTCACCGATCCGGTACGGGACACCCGATACCCGTGACACCGCATCAGCCGGGCCAGTTCGTCCCCGGCCGGAACCCGTCGCGGACTGTGGGTCATCGTTCCTCCGTCGTTCAGCGCGGGTGGCGGGCGAGGTGTCCGGGTGGCCGGTGAGGTGTCGGGGTGGCGGGCGAGGTGGCGGGCGAGGTGTCGGGGTGGCGGGCGAGGTGGCGGGTGAGATGTCCGGGTGGCGGGCGAGGTGGCCGGTGAGGCGTCCGAGTGGCCCGGTCAGCCGCCGACCAGCGGGACCAGCCGGATGAAGGCGATGCTGTCACCGTCGCGCAGGTCGATCAGCTCGTCGAGGGATTCGATCTGGCGGCTGCCGGTGATCATCACGAATCCGTTCCGCTCGAAGGCCGCACACGCGGCGTCTGCCTGCGCCTCGCCGTCGATGTGGGTGCTGCCGGGCAGCCGGAAACCCTGCGGGGTCTCGGTTGCCGCCACCGGCCGGACCAGGCCATGGAAGAGGCCGCCGGTCGCGTGGAACCGGGCCACCTCCTCCCGGACCCGCTCCCGCAGCAGCTCACGGGCGGTCACCACGTCGGGCAGGCCGGGTAGCACCCAGGAGCTGATCTCCCGTCCGGCCATCGTCTCGTCACGCAGCAGCGCGTCAGCCATCGTTTCTCCAGGGGTGAGCTCGTAGCAGGGGAAGGTCATCGGCCGGTCCGGCCAGCGCCGGCCGAAGGGAAGGTCATCGGCCGGTCCGGTCAGCGCCGGCCGAAGGGAAGGTCATCGGCCGGTCCGGCCGGGCCGCTCGAAGGGAAGGTCATCGACCGGCACCGGCCGGGCCGCTTGAGGGGACCGGCCCGGCCGGCGCCGGTCGTCCGGCGACCGACGAGGGGCCGTCAGCGGGGCAGCTGGTGCAGGATGGTCGGATCGGTGATGGTGTCGTCGGCGGCCAGTAGGAACGCCTTCGACAGGATCAGGGACAGGCGGTCGTCGTCGTCGAAGGGGAGGGCGACCCGCGGTGTGCCGCGGGCGGGAACGATGCAGAGGTAGGCGTCGTTCGGCTCCATCAGGATGTTCGCCGAGCCTAGGTGGATCTTGTAGACGGCGCGTGAGCCGCGGACCTGCAGGAAACGGTCGGTCAGCTCGCACTGTGCACCGATCTTCAGCCGGGGCAGCAGGCGGGCCAGGACGTCCCGCCGGACCTCGGCGCCGCCGGACAGGTCGCCGACGCTCGCCGACTCCCAGTAGTCGCGGAAGCGGTGCTCACCCCGGTCGGCCCAGGTCTCGTCGGCGGCGATCGACGTCACGCCGATGAACAGGTCGACGTCGCGCATCGCCTCGCTGAACACCCGCGCCGGCACGTCGGCGAGTGGTGACAGCTCCCAGCGGCGGCCGTCACGCCGGGCGAACCGCACCTGGTCGGTGGAGCAGAAGTCGATGTCGATCTGATGCGGCTCACGGCCGGCGACCTCGTGCCCGAACGTGACCTGCCAGCTGCCGGACGCGAACTCCTTGGTGGCGTCGCTGTCGTAACCGCCGTCCCAGACCCCCAGATAGGCCGCCGACCAGCCGCGGACCCGCATCAGCGCGTTGGCCTGCCGATACCGCAGGATGTGGCCGGCGAACCGGTTCGAATACACCCGGGTCTGCTGCTCGGCCGGGGTCAGCCGGTAGACCTCCCGGAACGCCTGCTTGAACGGCTGCCGCAGACCGGACGCGGCGACCCGGTCCCGCCAGGCGGCGACCTCGGCGGCGTCGGCCTCCACCGGATGCCACAACCGCACCAGGTGCTCCGGGCCGGTCACCCCGGCGAGCGTCCAGCCGTCGGGAGCCGGCTCGGGCAGGCCGGTCACCCAGGTCGCCCGGTCGGCCGAGACCTGCCAGATCAGCCGCCGCCCGATCGACCCGGTCACCGGATGGTCGAGGTAGCGCTCCCGCCACGTCTCCCAGGCCCAGACCCGGTCCTGGGCGAGCAGGCCCTCGACTCGGGACCGCTCGGTCGCCAGCGTCTTGTTGACCTCTTTGACCAGGGCCTTCATCGCCGGGGTGGCGCCCGTGCCACGGGGTCGCCGGTTCACCGCCCGGTCACCGTCGATCTCGACGAACAGCTCGGGCCGCCGACCGCCCGAGGTCAGACCGTGGTCGTCGACGGCCAGCTCCAGGACCTCGCCGGGCGCCCAGCCGCGGGCCGTGCCCAACCGGTCCAGAGCGGCGCCGACCCTGGTCCGCAGCGGTTTGCTGCGGGCGGTGAGAGCCAACCGCGCCAGCGCCCGGACCGGGGTGAGGCCGGGCCGGTCGGCGAGGATCTCCACGGCGGCCGCCGCGGTCCGGGCGGCCCGTGGGTAGGACGCCCGGCCATACGGCTCGCCCGCGGTCACCGCCACCCCGGGCCAGCAACCCGGACACCTCCTCGCCCGGCTCGGCCGCGGCCAGCCACGACACGCCGCGGAGAAGACCGTCCTGATCGTCGTCGACCGCCCCCCTCGTACTCAAAAGGGTGTCGAGAACGTCTCGCATCGCGGCCGGAACCCGTGGGGAGACCGCGAGCAACCCCTCGGCCCGGCGCAGCCAGGCCTTCGTCGGGACCGGTTTGGTCAGCGACCTGGTGTGCTCCAGCGCGGCGAGCGTAGCCGGATCGTCGCGGAGCCGGGCGAGAACCGGATACACGGCCGTGCTGAACCGGTGGTCGGCGCCGTCGCCGCCGAGCCGGTGGTCGCTGCCCGGGAGGTCGGTGCCGAGCCGGGCCAGCGCCGCCCGGTAGCGCCCGGCGAGCAACCCGTCGCCGAGCTGGGCCGCGATGGCGGCGAGAGCCGCCGCACACTCGGCGAGCCAGGCGACCGGCGCCTCCTGGGCGATCATCGCGGGCACGTGGAAGGCGGCCGGCCCCCACGGGCGGTCGCCACGACTGAGTGCCCACACCAGGTCACCGCGCTGCCATGGCAGTGGCTCGCCGGGGACCTGCGCGAACACCGCGTCGCGATGCCAGCCGGCCACCGCCTGCGCATGCCACTGCAGCGCGTCGATCCGCAGGCACTCCGGGTCGTCGGGTGCGAAATTCAACGGCTCGGCCCGCTCCGGGTCGGCGGTGAAGGGTGCCGGCTCCGGCACGAGCGAACGCCACTGATCCATGCCCGGCATCATGCCGTCCGGGTACGACAAAAATCGCCGCCGGTCGGTATCGTGCGCCGGTGCCGAATCCATCACCGTCGCTCCGCGGCTCCGTACCCGAACCCGACCGCCGCGCGGAGCCCGGCCGCAGTGATGGGCCCGATCACCGCGCGGAGCCCGGCCGCAGTGAGGGGCCCGGCCGCAGTGAGGGGACGGGCCGTAATGAGGAGACCGGCCGCAATGACGAGCCCGGTGGGCCGGGCCTGGGCCGAGTGCTCAGGATCCTTCTCCCCGCGCTGCTGATCGCCGGTCTGATCGGGACCGTAGTGAGGTTCGGCCGCGAGGGCGAGGAGGCCGCCGCGAACCCGGTCGCCGCCTCGGTGTCCGTCCCGGCGCCCAGCACCGCGACGGCCACCGTCGCCGTGAAGGACACCGTGCGCGCGTCGATCGCCGAGGTGATGACCAGGCAGGGCGCCGCGCTGCTGGCCGGCGATCGGAAGGCGTTCGTCGGGGTGGCCGCGCCGTCGGCGAAGGACAGCGTGGCCTGGCTCGATGACCGGTTCACCACGTTGCGGGCGATGGGCGTCACCCGGTGGACGGTCACGGTCGGCGAGGTCCGGTCGTCGGCGAAATACTGGGAGGCCGGCGTCGACGTCGAATACTGCTTCGTGGCGAACTGTGTCAAGCCACTGAAGGCCGGCCTCAGCACCCACTGGAACGTGGGTTACGGCACGCGTACCGAGATCACCGAGATCTGGGACCGGGTCGTCGGCCGTACCATCCATCCCTGGGCTCAGTCGAAGCTGACCGCCGTGGCCGGCCGACGGGTGGTCGTCGCCGCGCCCGCCGCCCTGGCGGCGCGGATGCCGCGGGTGCTGGCCACCGCCGAGGCGGCCGCGAAGGTCGCGGACGGTTTCGCTGCGACCGACCGGCCCGGCCGGTACGTCCTCTACCTGGCGGGGGAGAAGGAGTGGGACGCCTGGGCGTACGGTGACGAGGGCAGCTGGGTCGACGGTTACGCCAACGCCGACAGCGAGGCCGTGGTCGTCCGCGCGTCGGCACTGAGCAGCGCCGATCTGGGCATGCTGCTGCGGCACGAGTTCGCGCACGTCGCGAGCCTGGTCGGGCGCAGCGTGGCGGTGAGCAACGCCGACGCCTGGTGGCTCAAGGAAGGCCTCGCCGACTACGCCGGCTTCGGGCCACGATCCTTCGGATCGTTCCCGCGTCGCACCGAAACCGCCGCTTTCGTCCGGAAAGGCTGGAACGGCGACCTCCGCGTGCAGGCACCCGGGCAGAAGGCCTCCGACCGGACCGCCTCGGCCCGCTACGGCGTCGCCTATCTCGGCGTCCAATGCCTCATTCAGCGGTACGGGCAATCGCGCGCGACGAGTTTCGTGCAGGCGGTGGCGGTCCAGGGAGTGACCATCGAAATCGCCGCGGCGCGGTCGCTCGGGGCGACCTGGAAGACGGTGAACAGCACCTGCGCGACCCAGATCCGCAAGACCGTCGGTTAGCTCGCCGGCACCTGTAGTAACCGCCGTGAGCTGCGGTGACGTATGTCGCACGGGTGCCGGACGGTTTCCGCGAGGTTGCCGGTTCCCTACCGACGGCCGGGCGGTCGCGCGCGGCGGACGGGTGTCCGGATCGGGACGCTCGGCCGGTGGGCGGTGGCTTCCCGGTGTGCGAGGTTGTCGCGAAGTTCCGCGCCCGAGACGGGGTGCGGAGATGAAACGCGATGCACACCGGCCCGCCGTGCCGGGGGAGAAGGACGAGATGGACGACGCTCTGGTGGCCTACAACGCCGGTCGGGTGGACGGGGCCGCCGGATACCGGGACCCGCAGATCGCTGAGGACCCGGAGGTCGGTGCCGATTACCGGGTCGGGGTCCTGGACGGCCGGATCGCGGCATTCCATCTGATCATGGAGGTGCGAAAGATCCTCGGAGTACAGGGGTCACTCTTCGAGCGCCCGGACGACGTCACCGGGTCATGATCAACAGCTCACAACAGCAGCTCGCGGCCAAGTGACCGGCCGTTATTCTGGCCGAAACATTCACTTGGTGGTCCCGAAACCAGGTCTTAGGACTCTTGCACCGGACGGCGGCACAGGATGGGGACCGGATGATCGAGGGCGCACTGGCCGGCTTCACCGTGGCGGTGACCGCGGAACGACGCCGGAATGAGATGGCTGCTCTGCTCGAACGACGCGGAGCACGGGTGATCAGCGCTCCCGCGATCACCATCATTCCACTGATCGACGACGAGGCACTGCACGCGGCGACCGCGGCCTGCATCGGGCTGGAACCACATCTGGTGGTCGCGACCACCGGTTTCGGGTTCCGGGGCTGGCTGGAGGCGGCCGAGGGCTGGGGGCTGGCCGAGACGCTGCGGGAGTCGCTGCGTAACGCGCGGATCATCGCCCGCGGCCCGAAACCGTGCGGCGCGATCCGGGCGGCCGGCCTGATCGAGGACTGGGCGGCCAAGACCGAAGCCTCCGAAGAGGTGCTCGAACGGCTGCTCAGCGAAGGTGTGGCCGGGCTCCGGATCGTCGTGCAGGAGCACGGCGAGCCGCAGACCGAGTTCGTGAAGGCGCTGCGTACCGCCGGTGCGGCGGTCGTCGAGGTGCCGGTCTACCGGTGGGCGATGCCACCCGACGTGGCGCCGGTCCGCCGGCTCGCCGAGCAGGTGGCGGCCGGTCAGATCGACGCGGTGACGTTCACCAGCGCGCCCGCGGTCAAGGCGTTCCTGCAGATCGCCGAAGAGGCGAAAGCGGACGTCGCGACGGCTTTCGGCTGCCGCACGCTCGCCGCCTGCGTCGGCCCGGTCACCGCGGCGCCCCTGGTCGAGCGTGGTATTCCCACCGTCATGCCGGAGCGTTACCGCCTGGGCGCGCTCATCAAGACGGTCACCGACGAGTTGCCGCGGCGCGCGGTCCGGTTGCAGGTCGCCGGAACCACCCTGGAGGTACGCGGACACGCCGTCCTGATCGACGAGGTGCCCCACGCGTTGGCTCCGGCGGCGATGTCGATCCTGTCGGCGCTGGCCCGAAAGCCGGGCGCCGTCGTCTCGAAGGACCAGTTGGCGGCAGCCCTACCCCGAGGCAACGACGGCCACGCGGTCGACGTGGCGGTGGCCCGCCTGCGCGCGGCCCTGGGTTCCGGCAAACACATCGAGACGGTGATCAAGCGCGGCTACCGCCTACGCATAGACGAAGAAGCCGCCTGAGACTCCGACCAGACCCGGCCCCACAGCCAACAGATCAACCCAAATCAAGACGTCAACTCAAGTCAAGACGTCAACTCAACTCACGACATCCGATCAACTCAAGACATCCGATCAACTCAAGACGTTCGATCGACTCAAGACGTCCGATCAACTGAAGCAAGACGAGTCGGCTGTTTGTGGGTCGGCTTGAATCCGGCGATGAGGCCGGAACTGGAAGTGCCCGATGTCCATGCCGGGCCACCAGGACACCGGGAAATGACGCTGAATCAGCGACGGCCGGCGGCGGTCATCGGAAATCCCGTCCGATGACCGTCCGGGCCGGAACGAACCGCGAGCCTGATGCGATGCCGGGCCGCTCCCCACCGCACTGCCTTGAGGAGATGCCCCATGAGCGAGTTCCCCACCCTGATCGCGGTCGCCCACGGCACCCGCTCACCCGCCGGTCGCCGGCAGATCCAGGAACTGGCCGCCTCGGTGGCCCGCCGCCGTCCCGGCCTGGACGTTCGCCTCTGCTACGTCGACGTGCAGGAACCCAAGGTCGCCGACGTCGTCGCCGGAGTCGGCAGAGAGCAGGAGGCTCGCCGCGGCAGGCCCGGGGAGACCGACGCCGTCGTCGTTCCGCTGCTGCTGTCCTGTGGATATCACGTTCGGGTGGACATCGCCGAGGCGGTGGCCGGGACCGGGATTCCGGTGACCGCGCCACTCGGGCCGGACGATGTCTTTCTGGAGAGCCTTCGCCGTAACGTGCCGGGCGGGGCCGACGCGATCGTGCTCGCCTCGGCCGGGTCTTCGGATCCGCTCTGGGTGCAGGGCATCCGCGAGGTGGCGGCGGAACTGCCCGGTCGGGTCGAGCTCGGCTACACCTCCGGCAGCGGGCCCCGGGTCGCCGATGTGGTGGCGCGGCTGCGGGCCGACGGGGCGAGGAACGTCGCGATCGCCGCCTACCTACTGGCCGAGGGCCTGTTCTACCGGACCCTGCACAACGCCGGCGCCGACTCGGTCACCCCTCCGTTGTGCCAGGACGGCGACGTCGCCGACCTGGTTCTGCGTCGGTTCGATAGCGCAATCCTCACAACCGTCGGTAGCGGTTTGTAGTCACAACCGTGGTGGAGCGGTTGTAGGGATTCCTGAACAACAGCGTCACCGCGAGGCGACGTAAGGGTTAACGGCAAGCCGAAAACATCTTCCCTGTGACGGCGACCCAGACGCATTGCCCGTACTGCGCACTGCAGTGCGGGATGACGCTGACGCCCGAGCTTCCCACGCGACTGGGGATGCCGGGTGTCCGGCTCGAGCCGGCCGAATTCCCGGTCAACCGGGGCGGCCTGTGCGCCAAGGGCTTCACCGCGGCGGACCTGCTGGACCACACGGACCGGCTGCTGACGCCGCTGGTCCGGAAGGAGCCCGGCAACCGGGAGTCTCCCCTGCGGGAGGCGTCCTGGGAGGAGGCGTACGAGCGGATCGTGACCGCGATCCGGGACAGTCAGGAACAGTTCGGCCCGGACAGTGTCGGCGCTTTCGGCGGCGGCGGGCTGACCAACGAGAAGGCGTACGCGCTCGGCAAGTTCGTGCGGGTGGCGCTGCGGTCGTCGGCGATCGACTACAACGGTCGGTTCTGCATGTCGAGTGCGGCGACCGCGGCCAACCGGTCGCTCGGGATCGACCGCGGCCTGCCGTTCCCGCTGGCCGACGTGGCCGAGGCGAAGACGGTGCTGCTGGTCGGCGCGAACCCGGCCGACGCGATGCCGCCGTCCATGCAGTACCTGGACACCGGCCGGGCCGGCGGCGCCAAGCACATCGTGGTCGACCCGCGCCGCACCAACACCGCGAACGGCGCCCACCTGCACCTGCAGCCGCTGCCCGGCACCGACTTGGCGCTGGCGAACGGGATGCTGCACATCGCGATCCGCGAGGGCTGGGTCGACGAGAAGTACATCGAGGAGCGGACCGAGGGTTTCGCGGCGGTCAGAACGGCGACCAACTCCTACTGGCCGGAGCGGGTCGAGCGGCTGACCGGCGTACCCGAGGCGCAGCTGCGGGAGACGGTGCGGCTGCTCGCCACCGAGGGCCCGAGCATGATCCTCACCGCCCGCGGCGCCGAGCAGCACAGCAACGGCACCGACACCGCGCAGGCGTGGCTCAATCTGGCTCTCGCGCTGGGCCTGGTCGGTAGACCCTTCTCCGGGTACGGCACGATCACCGGCCAGGGCAACGGGCAGGGTGGCCGCGAGCACGGGCAGAAGGCCGACCAGTTGCCCGGTTACCGCCGCCTCGACGACCCGGCGGCGCGCGCTCACGTGGCCGCGGTGTGGGGCGTCGACCCGGACGAGCTGCCACGGCCGGGCGTCTCGGCGTACGAAATGATCGATCGTCTCGGCGCCGAAGGCGGGGTCAAGGTCCTGTGGGTGCTGGCCAGCAACCTCGTGGTCTCCGCCCCGCACAGCAACAACGTCGTACAGAAGCTCAAGGATCTTGATTTTCTGGTCGTCTCCGACATCTTCCTGTCGGAGACCGCCGACCTCGCCGACGTCGTCCTCCCGACCGCCCAGTGGGCGGAGGAGGAGGGCACGATGACCAACCTCGAGGGCCGGGTGATCCGGCGGAAGATGGCGCTGCCGCCTCCGCCGCTGGTCAAAAGCGACCTGACGGTGCTGAACGAGCTGGCCGGGCACCTCGGCCGGGGTGAGTTCTTCACCGACGAGCCGCGTGCGGTGTTCGAGGAGCTGCGCCGGGCCAGCGCGGGCGGGATCGCCGACTATGCCGGCATCAGCTACGAGCGGATCGAGGACGAGCAGGGCGTGTTCTGGCCCTGCCCGGACGAGACCCACCCGGGCACGAAACGGCTGTTCACGGAGGATTTCCCGACGGCCTCCGGCCGGGCCCGGTTCATCCGGGTCGATCACCGCGATCCGGCCGAGGTTCCGGACGAGAGTTTTCCGTACGTGCTGACGACCGGCCGCAACATGCAGCAGTACCAGAGCGGCAACCAGACCAGACGGGTGCGGGCGCTCACCGTGGCGCTGCCCGAACCGCGCGCCGAGATCCACCCCGACCTGGCCCGCCGGCACGGGATCGCCGACGGTGACCTGGTCGAGCTGCGCAGCCGCCGGGGCGCCGCGACGTTGCGGGCCCGGCTCAGCGACGGCATCCGCCCGGACACGGTGTTCGCGCCGTTCCACTGGCCCGGCGCGAACGCGCTGACCAATCCGGCCCTCGACCCCCACTCGAAGATGCCCGCCTTCAAGGTGTGCGCGATCGCCCTGGCCAAAGCCGAAGACGGGAGCTTCTGACCATGTACTCCACACCTCGCTTTCTGCAGGGCGTGTTCGCCTTCGAGGGCAAGGGCCTCGACGAGCCGGCCCCGCTCGGCGCCTCGCTCAGCTACACGGTGCCGGCCGGCGCGACCGGTCAGGCCGTCTACTTCCGCGGCGGCAACGCCAGCGACGAACTGATCTGCGTCGTGCTGGTGCGCGACGGAGCTCCCATGCGGTACTTCCCGGTCGGCGCCAAGGGCGACGTCCACGTGCCGCTGCGGGTGCTGGAGGACCTCGCCGGTGGCACCACGGTGGAGCTGTGGCTCGCCGCGCCGGCCGGACTGAACGGAACTGTGATCGTGGACCTCGGACTGGTGGAGATCTGATGACTCAGCGACTCGTTGTCATCGGCAACGGCATGGCGGGCGCCCGGACGGTCGAGGAGATCCTCGCCCGCGGTGGGGACTTCTCCATCACGATGTTCGGTGACGAGCCCTACGGCAACTACAACCGGATCATGCTGTCCAACCTGCTCGCCGGGGTGGAGGACGAGGCCGGGATCTACCTCAACGACCTGAGCTGGTACGCCGACAACGACATCACCCTCAACGCCGGGGTACGGATCGAGCGGATCGACCGGTTCGCCAAGAAGGTGTACGCCACGGACGGCACCGCCACGCCGTACGACAAGCTGATCATCGCGACCGGCTCCAGCTCGTGGACGCCGCCGATGAAGAACGTCCACAACCCGAAGCGCGGCTTCCACCAGGGTGTCTTCGCGTTCCGGACGCTCGACGACACCCGCGGCATGATCCGTTACGCCCGGGACCACGAGCGCGCGGTGGTGATCGGCGGCGGCCTGCTCGGCCTGGAGGCGGCCCGCGGCCTGCAGAACCACCTGAGCGACGTGACGCTGCTGCACGCCATGGGCCACCTGATGGAGCGGCAGCTCGACGAGAAGGCCGGCCACATGCTGCAGGCCAGCGTCGAGAACAAGCTCGGCATCAAGGTGATCACCAATGCGATGACCACCGAGATCCTCGGCAAGGACCGGGTCACCGGGGTCAAGCTGGCCGACGGCACGGTGATCCCCTGCGACGTCGTGGTGATCGCCGCCGGCATCCGCCCGAACACCCAGGTCGCCGCGGACAGCGGGCTGACCGTCGAGCGTGGCATCGTGGTCGACGACCAGATGCGGGTGCAGGACGAGGACGACATCTACTCGGTCGGTGAGTGCGCCCAGCACCGCGGCAATCTGTACGGCCTGGTCGCGCCGCTGTGGGATCAGGCGAAGGTGCTCGCCGACCACATCACCGGCCGCAACGTCGAGGCCGCCTACACCGGCTCGAAGCTCTCCACCAAGCTCAAGGTCGCGGGTATCGACGTCGCCTCGATGGGCCTGATCGCCCCGGAGACCGACGACGACGAGGTGATCATCTACAGCGAGCCGAAGAAGGGCGTCTACAAGCAGCTGATCATCCGGGACGGCGCGTTGGCCGGCGCGATCCTGGTCGGCGACAACAGCAAGGCCGCCAGCCTGATCCAGTCGTTCGACCGCGCACAGGCCCTGCCCGAGGAGCGGGCCGAGATGCTCTTCGACATCGGCGGCCCGGCGGGTGAGGTGAAGCCCGAGGACATGCCGGACGACGCGCAGGTCTGCAACTGCAACGGTGTCAGCAAGGGCGCCATCTGCGGTGTCGTCAACGCCGGCTGCAAGACCGTCTCCGGCGTGATGGACAAGACCCGGGCCGGCAAGGGCTGCGGCACCTGCAAGCCGCTGGTGCAGCGGATCGTCGAGTGGGCGGCCGGCGGTGAGGCCGAGGAGGACCCGGCCGCCTCCTGGTACGTCCCGGGCGTGCCGATGCCGAAGCCGGAGCTGATGGCCGCGATCCGCAAGTACGAGCTGAAGAGCGTCTCGGCGGTCTTCGACAAGCTGGTGCCCGGCGGTGAGCACGACGCCAAGAGCAAGATGGGCCTCGCCTCGCTGCTCAAGATGATGTGGGCCGACCAGTACGAGGACGAGCGCGACGCCCGGTTCATCAACGACCGGGTGCACGGCAACATCCAGAAGGACGGCACCTTCTCGGTGGTCCCGCAGATGAAGGGCGGCGTCACCACCCCGGCCGAGCTGAAGCGCATCGCCGAGGTCGCCGAGAAGTACAACGTGCCGATGGTCAAGCTCACCGGCGGCCAGCGGATCGACCTGCTCGGCATCCCCAAGGAGCAACTCCCGGCCATGTGGGCGGACCTCGACATGCCTTCCGGGTACGCCTACGCGAAGAGCTTCCGCACGGTCAAGACGTGTGTCGGCTCCGACTTCTGCCGGTTCGGTGTCGGCGACTCGACTGCGCTCGGCATCGCGATCGAGGAGCGTTACCAGGGGCTCGAAGGCCCGGGCAAGATGAAGCTCGCGGTCACCGGCTGCCCGCGGAACTGCGCTGAGGCGTACGTCAAGGATCTCGGGGTCGTCGCGATCGACGGCGGTAAGTGGGAGATCTACGTCGGCGGCGCCGCCGGAGCCCACATCCGCAAGGGCGACCTGCTCTGCACGGTCGACTCGGCCGAAGAGGTGATCCGTCTGACCGGCCGGTTCCTCCAGTACTACCGGGAGAACGCGAACTGGCTGGAGCGCACCTACGCGTTCGTCCCCCGGATCGGCATCGAGCGGATCCGCGAGATCGTCATCGAGGACGTCGACGGCATCGCCGAAGCCCTGGACGCCGCGGTCGAAGAGGCCGTCCAGTCCTACAAGGACCCCTGGAAGGAGCGGGCCGTGCCGGCCACGCCCGGCCAGTTCCGAACATCTCTTCCCCTGACCGTTCTCCCCCAGGTTCCGGTGCGCTCATGACCATCGCCCCCATCGCCGAGACCGTCCTCGGCCCCATCGACGAGATCCCCTTCGGCGAAGGACGCACCTACGCCGTCGGGTCCGACATGATCGCAGTCTTCCGCCTCCGCGACGGCTCCCTGCGCGCGGTGTCGGCGGTCTGCCCCCACAAGGGCGGCCCGCTCGCGGACGGTCAGATCGACAACCGGGTTGTCGTCTGCCCCTTGCACCTCTACGCATGGGACCTCGCCACCGGGTGTTCCCAGTCCGGACAGCCCCCGATCAACGTCTACCCGGTCCGGGTCGATGACGGTCACATCATTTTGGGAGACTGACAATGACTGCGACACTTCCTACGATCTCTCCCGAAAGGCCCGCGGCGAAGACGCTGAAGGGCCACTGGATCGACGACTGGCGGCCCGAAGACCCGACGTTCTGGGACAACGGTGGCAAGCAGATCGCCAAGCGCAACCTGATCTTCTCGATCTTCTCCGAGCACATCGGCTTCTCGGTGTGGTCACTCTGGTCGGTCATGGTGCTGTTCCTCGGCCCCGCCTACGGCTTCGACCCGGCGCAGAAGTTCCTGCTCACCGCCGTACCCACGCTTGTCGGGGCGGCGCTGCGGATCCCGTACACCTTCGCCGTCGCCCGCTTCGGTGGCCGTAACTGGACCATCATCAGTGCGTCGCTGCTGCTCATCCCGTCGGTCCTGATGTCCTTCATGATTCAGCCGGGCGTCGAGTACTCGACCCTGCTGATCCTGGCGGCCCTCGCCGGTGTGGGTGGCGGCAACTTCGCCTCCTCGATGGCCAACATCAACGCGTTCTACCCGGACCGGCTCAAAGGCTGGGCGCTCGGCATCAACGCAGGCGGTGGCAACATCGGCGTCCCCGCGGTGCAGTTGGTCGGCCTCCTCGTCCTGGCCACCTTCGGTGCCGGCAGCCCGGGCATCGTGGCCGGTGTCTACATCCCGCTGATCGTGATCGCGGCGGTCGGCTCGGCGCTCTACATGGACAACCTGACGCAGGCCCGCAACGAGAAGCGCGGCATGCGCGACGCCGCCAGGGAGGGCCACACCTGGGTGATGTCGGTGCTCTACATCGGCACCTTCGGGTCCTTCATCGGCTTCGGGTTCGCCTTCGGCCAGGTGCTTCAGGTGCAGTTCGCGGACATCTTCAACACCCCGGTCAAGGCCGCCTACCTGACCTTCATCGGCCCGCTGCTGGGCTCGCTGATCCGGCCGTTCGGTGGCGCGCTCGCCGACAGGTTCGGCGGTTCCAAGGTCACCTTCATCAACTTCATCGCGATGGCGGCGGGCGCGTCGATCGTGCTCTTCGCGGCGCAGCAGCGGTCACTGCCGCTCTACCTGGTCGGGTTCATCACCCTGTTCATCCTCAGCGGACTGGGCAACGGCTCGACCTACAAGATGATTCCGGCGATCTTCAAGCAGAAGTACGCGGGGGACGAGCACCGGTCGAGGCGGATCTCCGGTGCGGTCATCGGCATCGCCGGAGCGATCGGCGCGGTCGGCGGTGTGCTGGTGAACCTGGCCTTCCGGCAGTCGTTCCTGACCTACAAGGACGCGGACGCGGCGTACATGGCGTTCATCGCGTTCTATGCGCTCTGTGTGGTGATCACCTGGGTGGTGTACCTGCGACCGGCGGCCCGCACCAAGATCGCTGTCTGATCGGCCCAGCAGCATACGGCTGAAAGTATGAACTCCCGCAGTGTGACTGCGGGAGTTCATGCTTTTGGGGTGCGCGTTGCCCGCGGTCAGCGGCCTTGATGGTTCCTACGATCCATCCTGTCCAGAAATTACCCTTTCCTCCAGAATCGGTGATCGTATGAACAAGATGACCCGTGCCCTCGTCATGACCGGTGCCGCCGTAGCCGCCGGTGTCTCGGTGGCCGCCGGGCCGGCCGCCGCTGGGCCCGCTGCCGGGCCTGCCGCCGTACGGTCGGCCCCGGTGGCCCCGGCCGGTGTCACCTCGGTCGCGCCGCAGAAACCGAGCTTCCAGCGCAGCGACCGGATCTTCGGCTTCTACAACAGCCCGCGGACCTGTCACAAGATCGGGCGGATGGGCCAGTGGAAGAACCAGTGGCAGCGGTACAGCTGCTTCAAGGTCTACCGGGGCTTCCACAGTGGGGAATGGGCGCTGAAGGTCTACTACGGCTGGAACTACCACCACGGTTCCAAAGGTGACTACGCCCCGGGCGGCGACAACTACGGCGGTTACGGTCAGCGGAAGAGCTGACTACGATCGGTTTTGGCAGCACTACCGTGCGTTGATCGATCGGAGAAGGCGGCATGGACCCGTGGCCCGAGATCCACCGGCAGCGGATCGCCGTCGCCGACCTGCTCGCCGGGCTCCGCGACGATCAGTGGGCGGTGCCGTCGCTGTGCGCCGGGTGGACGGTTCGGGACGTCGCCGGGCGCCTGACGTTGCAGCAGCTCGGACTCCGGGACCTGGGCGACATGCTGCGGCACTGGAAGGGCGGCATGAGCCCGACCATCCAGGACGCGGCACGTCGCCGGGCCGCCGCGTGGACCCCGGAACGGCTCGTCGCCGACATCCGCGACACCGCCCCGCTGCGCCGTCGGAACCTCGGCGTCACCCCGATGGAGACGCTCATCGACCTGCTGGTTCATTCGCAGGACATCGCCGTACCGCTGGGTATCGATCATCCGATGCCGCCTGAGGCGGCCGCCTCGGCCGCCCGGCGCACGCTCACCATGCGGTTCCCGCCGCCGCCCCCGTCGGTACGCCTGATGGCCGGAGTCCGCTTGACCGCCACCGACCTGCCATGGACGTTCGGTGACGGCCCCGAAGCCCGCGGCCCGATCGCCGCGCTCCTGTTGATCATCACCGGCCGCTCGGTGGTGTTGCCACAGCTCACCGGCCCAGGCGCCGAGCTCCTGGCGACCCGCCTGTCACCCTGACCGGTCCCCGCGCCCCGGGCCGGCGCGGGGACCTGTGTCCCGGGTCCGACCGCGACGCGCCCCTCGAAGCGGGAGAGCCGGTTCGCGCTTGGTGGCGGCTACGGGGTCGGGCGAGGGCGGCGGCCCCACAGGACCAGGCCGGTCAGGAGCAGCGCGCCGCCGAGGGCGACCATCGCCACCGCGGTGCCGGTGCGGGCGCCGCCGATGAAGTGTGATGCCACGATCCAGCCGCCGCTGATGTCGAAGACCAGCACCATCAGGCCCTGCGGGATGACCGGGATCCAGCCCGCCATCAGCAGGATCAGTGCCCAGGCGGTGGCGCGGTTGGCGCGGTACCAGTCGGCGTCCCAGGTCAGCGGGATCGGCGTCTCCGGTGGACGGGTTCGCTGGCCGGCGGCGGTCAGTACCTCGGCGCGGCCGGTGGTGAGGCGGTCGTCGGCCAGCCACACGCCACCGGACCAGGCCGCCGCGCCGGCGGCCAGACCGAGGAGCGGGGCGAGCCAGCGCAGGGACTCCAGCCCCCAGATGATCATGGCCATCGGTGCGGCCGCGACGACCAGGCCGGCTCCGGAGGCGACCAGCACGCTGATGATGTCGGTCGGATTGTCGGCCGACGTCGGGTGCCGCGGGTCCGGCACCGGGCGGACTCGCAGCAACGACACCCACACGGGTACGGCCGCCCCCGCCCCCAGCACCGCGGGCAGCACCGCGAGCGCGGGCAGCGGGTCGACGGTCGGGGCGAGCAGGACCCCGGCGAGGGTAAGGACCAGTGCGATCGGCGCGACCAGCAGCAGCCAGGCCAGGGCCCGTCCGCGGACCTCGGCCCGTTCGCCATCGGGAGTCGTGAACGGAATCCACAGCGCGGTGCCGTCCAGCCCGACCAGTCCGGCGGACATGGCGGCGGCCCACAGCGCGGCGAGCACACCGGCCCACGGCACGAACACCTCCGCGCCGGCGATCATCGGCAGCCCGGCGAGCAGTGTGCCGTAGACGACGGCGAACGCCAGATATTGCACCCGCAACGGATGCCGCACCCAGGTGCGCAGCTCCCGGCCGGCGACCGCCCACACCGGACCCGGCCCCCAGCGGTCACGGTCCGCCGCAGCCCGGGCGACAAAACCGGACGATTCGGTGGCCGGGATGGCTGTGGAGGAGACGGGTGGCGTGGCGGAGGCGGTAGCGGGGGTGGCTGTGGAGGAGGCGGTGGGCTTGGGGGAGGCGGTGGCCGGGGCGGGTGTGGTGGAGGCGGAGGGCCGGGCGGAGGCGGTGGCCGGGGAACGGCGCGGGCGCCAGGAGGTCCCGGCGACCAGGGCCCGGCGGACCAGCAGGAGGTACGCCAGGGCGAAGGCCAGCACGAGACCGGCCAGCCCGGCGATCATCCCGAAGCCGCGGGGCGCCGTGCCGGTCGCGGCGGACACCGGCCAGCTTCCCGGGAACCACGGCAGCCAGTGCACGACATCGGGCGGCACCCCGTCGAGCAGATCCGTGATCCATGGTGCGACCGCCCAGACCGAGCCGAGCACGCCCATCACGGTTCCGGTGAAGACTCCGGTGAGGATCGCCCCGACCGGGCCGCCCGCGTGTCCGATCGACTCCAGGGCGAACGCCGACCCGATCAACCCGACCAGCCACAGCAGCAGGGCGCCGAGTCCGGCGACCAGGGCGCCACCCGTGCCATACCGGGCGGCGTGGACGGGCAGCGACGCGAGCGCGATCAGCGACACCAGCGGACCGATTCCGACCGCCGACGCGAGAAGCAGCCCGATCGCGGCGGAGAGGCTCCCGACCGGCTCCAGGCGCAGATGCGACGGCCGGACCCGGCCGCGTCCGCCGCCGAGCATGAGCGGCAGCACGATCCAGCCGAGCACCCACGTTCCGGCCAGGATGGCGAGAGTGTGCGGGTTCCCGTACCACCCGAATCTGATCAGCCAGGCGGCCGCGAGCAGACCGGCGATCGCGGCCACCGCCGGACCCGGATGCTCGCGCAGCGAGCGCTGCAACATGGTCGCCCGCATCCGTGCGGGCGTGCCGACGGCGCTCATCGGACCAGCCAGGTCAGGCCGTCGCCGCCGGTCTCGGCGCCGACGAGTTCGACGAACCGGTCCTCGAGGGGGATGCCCCCGGCGACCTCGGCGACCGTGCCCGCCGCGACCACCCGGCCCTGGTGGATGACGGTGACGTCGTCGCACATCTGCTCGACCAGAAGCATCGAGTGGGTGGACAGGACGACCGTGCCGCCACTGTCGACGAACCGGCGCAGCACCCGCCGGATGCTCGCCGCGGACACCGGGTCGACGGCTTCGAACGGCTCGTCGAGCACCAGCAGCCGGGGCGCGTGCAGCAGCGCCTGGGCCAGGCCGACCTTCTTGCGGTTGCCGGTCGAGCAGTCGGCGAGCGGGGTGGCGGCGGCCTTGGTGATGCCGAGGACCTCGATGAGTTCACCGGCCCGCTCGGCCGCGGCGGCCCGCGACAGCCCGCGTAGGCCCGCGCTGTACCTGAGGAGTTCCGCTCCGGTGAGCCGTTCCGGCAGGTCCAGGCCATCCGGCAGGACACCGGTGACGGCCCGTGCGGCGGCCCGGTCGCGGATCGCATCGTGGCCGAGGATGTCGATCTCGCCGGCGTCCGGTACGACCAGGCCGACGGCCATGCCGATGGTGGTGGACTTGCCGGCGCCGTTGGGCCCCACGATGCCGTGGAACGTGCCGGGTGCCACGGTCAGGTCGACGTGATCCACCGCCCGGAACGTTCCGAAGGTTTTGCAGAGTCCTCGAATCCGGAGTGCAGGCGATGACATGCGCGACAGGATAGTCAACTGCGCATCGACGGGGGTTCCCATCGGCCTGCGTTGATGGCAGCGTGTCACCACATGGGATGGAGAAGATCTTTCACCGTGGCGGCCGTCGCGGTCCTCGTCGGAGCCTCGGTGGGATCCGCCGGGCCCGCCGCGGCTCACGGGTCGTCGTACCGCTATCTGAGCCCGGGTGGCCAGCCGCGCCTCGTCGAGAAGGTGCCGGTCAACGTGGTCTTCATCGGCTACGAGCCGCAACAGGTCGGGAAGAAGTCGTTCCTGGGCGAGCTGGCCGGCGGATACGAGCCGGTGGTCCGGTCGCGCCTCAACTACGGCGTCACCGAGAAGCTCGGCATCACGTACAAGTACGACTACCGGCTCACCTACGCCGACCGGAAGTACGAGGACCGGTTCTTCGGCCAGCTCAGCAAGCTCGCCAAGCCGGCTGACCTGACGACGTTCCAGCAGGCGTACAACGACCAGGCGAACAACGTCCTGGACATCGCGAACAACAACTTCATCGACGCGCCGAGTGTGGAGAAGTGGCTGGCCTACAACGCGCCGGCCGGCGTCGACACGCGACGTAACACCGTCTTCTTCATCAACTGGTTCGGCCGGTCCGACTTCAAGCACCACGTCTACACGAAGATCGGCGAGCCGGACCCGGACACCGGCTACGACTTCGGCGCCAACCGGGCCAGCCGTAAGGTGATCGCCTGGGGCGGCACCACCGCCGATGACGAGGAGACCGGTCTGGGCAGCACCCGCCGCGTCTGGTTCCACGACCTGTCGGCCGGTCCCGAGTCGTGGACCAGCAACTACGACGTCGACAACCGTGACCTCGACGGCGACGGTGTCGAGGACTACCGGATGCCGCCGACCTGGGAGTACACCGCGGGCGGCTACCGGGCCCCGGCGGCCCTCGCCGGCGACCTCGGCAAGATCACCCGCTACGTGGCGCTGAACCTGCTGTTCACCACCTCGCCGCTGTACCCGGTCGAGCTGCCGACGGCCGAGCCACCGAAGACACTGAACATCGACGACAACACGTACGAGGGCTGGCCCGGCGTCAACGCGTCCGAGGAGTACACCACGCCGTCGCTGCTCAAGGCCGAGCTGGCCGAGTTGCGCTGGCGCAACAAGTTCTCCTACGACACGCAGGATCTGCCGTACGACGCCAAGGCCGAGGCGTGCTACCTGGGCGCGGCGGTCACCGGCGAGTCCTGCTACCCGGAGACCGGTTTCCCGGCGTTCGCCAACCTGTACCTGTACAACAAGGAGAACCTGGACCGCGCTCTCGACGACCAGGGCAAGGTCGACTACGAGATCCCGCTGTTCAACTACTCCGTCGGTGAGGGTGTCCCGACGCCGGGTCTCGGTGTCGCCGACGACGACTACGTCACCGGCGACCAGAGCTACGTGTTCTCGTTCATCTCCCCGGACGTGGTCGCCGCCGGTTACGGCCTGACCACCACGCAGATCCACGAGGTCGGCCACCACCTGGGCATGAGCCACCCGCACGACGGCTACGACAGCGCGACCGGTGTGGACTACGGCCCGGGCAACGAGTTCTACTTCGTCAACGCCGGTGACGAGAACAACTCGATGATGAGCTACATCGACGTCAACTGGGACTTCAGCCAGTTCGACCGCGACAACAGCGACCGGTTCCTCACGGCCGCCTACTGGGAGGCCGCGAACCGTCTGGCCGCCGGTGTCCCGGCCGGCCAGGGCAAGTACGCGCTGAAGACCGCCGACGTCCTGCTCGGCGGCGCGTCGAAGGCGTTCGCCGCGCACGACTACCGGGCCGCCTACGCCCTGGCCGAGAAGGCCTACGGCACGGTCGCCGCGATCCCGGGCGTCGACGCCGACGGCTTCGCCGCCACCCTCAAGGCCGAGGCCGACCAGTCCCGCCGCACCACCGATCTGCACAGCCCGCACGAGTTCATCGACACTCTGGCTCCGGACAGCCCGCGCAGCCAGCCCTAACCCCCCTTGCCGGTCCCGGTTCGCGCCGGGACCGGCATCCTCATTCGGTACGGCTACCCGCTCCCCTCGCACCAGGAGGTTCGCCGGAGCGCATCCGGGAAAGGTCGGGGCGCCGTGTGGGCGGCGCTTGACTTCAACCGTTGTTGAGGGCCGAGCCTGATCCGATGACCGAGATCCCGCCCGCCCGTCCACTCACCGGCGGCCACGCCCGATGACCGGGACCGCGCATCTGCGCCGTACACCGCTCGATCGGCGGGTGCGTTCGATCGGGCTGTCCCTCGCCCTGGGCGGCCTGATGGTCGTGATCGACACGACGGTCACCACGGTGGCGGTGCCCGCGATCGTGTCCGGACTGGACGCCTCGCTGCCGGCCGCGCAGTGGGCGACCGCCGGCTACCTGCTCGGACTGGTCGCGGTCATCCCGCTGGCCGGTCGGCTGTCGGCCCGCTACGGCGCCCGTCGGGTCTACCTCACCGCGCTGCTCGGGTTCACCCTGTTCTCCGCCCTGGCCGGGCTGGCCTGGGACGTCACGTCGCTCGCCGTCTTCCGGGTACTCCAGGGCCTCGGCGGTGGCCTGCTGAACCCGGTCGGCCAGGCCATCGGGCTGCGGGCGGCCCCGCGGGAAGCCCGCGGCCGCCTGATGAGCCTGCTCGTGCTGCCGCTGGTGATCGGCCCGGTGCTGGGCCCGCTGCTGGCCGGCCGGCTGATCGACACCGCTTCGTGGCGCTGGATCTTCCTGCTCAACATCCCGGTGGGCCTGGCGGCCGTCCTGATCTGCGCCCGCGTCCTGCCCCACGACATCCTCCCGTCCCGTAGTCGTAGTGGTGGCCGACGGACCTTGGTCGGCCGGCTCGCAGGGCTGTCCCGGAGGCCCGGTGACAGCCCGGAGAGCCGGCCGGATTGGGGTGGCCTGGTGTTGCTCTCCGGCGGTGCGGTGACCGTCGTCCTCGGGGCCACCCTGGTCGAGCGGCCGGCGAGTGCCGGACTCGGGCTGATCCTGGCCGGGCTGGCGATGCTCGGCGGGTTCGGGTGGCGGGCGCGGCGGGTCGCCGAACCGATCGTCGACCTGCGGCTGCTGCGGTACCGGCCGGTCCGGGCCGGGGTCGGAGTGCTGATCCTCTTCGCGGCCGCCTACTTCGGGTCGATGGCGGTGCTGCCGCTGTTCGTGCAGGGGGTCCGGGGTGATCCGGCGTCCGTGGTCGGCGTGATCGGGATTCCGCAGGCGATCGTGGTCGGCCTGGTGGCACAGGTCGCGACCCGGCTCGTCGACAGGTTCCCGGCCCGGCGGATCGTGCTCGCCGGAACCGCCCTCGGCACCCTCGGCGGCGCGGCCCTGCTGGTGGCCGTCGGCACCGACGCCGGCTACCCGTGGATCATGGCGGCGACCATGGTGCTCAGCGCCGGTTCGGGGGCGACGCTGATGCCGACCATGACGGTCGCGCTGCGGGACCTCGACCACGCCGAGACACCCCGCGGAACCACCCTGCTCGCGCTCGTGGTCCAGCTGTCGAACGCGCTCGCCGGCGCGGTCACCGCGGTCACTCTCAGCGTCCTGGTGGCGAGGGCGATGCCCGGCTCGGGCGGGGGAGTCCCGGCGATGCTCGCCCTCGACGACGCGGCCCGCGAGGCGCTGCGCCCCGGCCTGGCCGCCGCGGTCGCCGCCGCCTACCTGCTCCCGGTCGCGCTGCTGGCCGGAAGCTGGCTGATCGCCTACCGGTCGCTGCGCCCCGCGAGATGACAGACCCGACCGCGAGCGACGGCTGGGTGGTGGCTCGGGAGGGCGGCTTCGCGGCCGGACGGTGTGCGGGACGGCGGGGGCCTTCTCCGGTCCGGGCGGTGCGGTGGGTGGACCGGAGGCGGCGGGACGGGTGGCGTGCGGTCGAGGCGGTTGTGGCCGTACCGGATGAGGGGTGGAGAAGCGGCCGGGCGCCGGAAGACGCGGGAAAGGCCGCACCCCCGTCGGAGGATGCGGCCTTTCGCGGTGATGCGGAGGGGTCAGCCCTTGACGCTGCCGGCCAGCAGCCCTCGGACGAAGTAACGCTGGAGCAGCAGGAACACCGTGACCGGCACGATGATCGAGACGAACGCGCCGGCGGACAGCAGGTACCAGGCGGTGCCCCGGGTGCCGGAGAGGTTGGACAGCTGCACGGTCAGCGGGGAGATCGCCGGTGCACCGGCGAACGTCAGCGAGACCAGCAGATCGTTCCACACCCAGAGGAACTGGAAGATGCCGAACGCGGCCAGGGCCGGGGTCAGCAGCGGCAACAGCACCCGGAAGAAGATCGACACGTGGCCCGCGCCGTCGATCCGGGCCGCCTCGATGAGGCTGGCCGGCACCTCCTTGATGAAGTTGTGCAGCAGGTAGATCGCCAGTGGCAGCGCGAACGTCGAGTGCGACAGCCAGACGGTCCAGAACGTGCCGTCGATGTCCCACGACACGAACAACTGGAGCAGCGGCAGCAGGGTGACCTGCAGCGGAACGATCTGCAACGCGAAGATCGCGATGAACAGGAAGTTCTTGCCGCGGAAGTTCATCCACGCGAACGCGTACGCCGCGAGCGACGCCAGGCACAGCGGGATGACCACCGACGGGATCGTCATGACCAGCGAGTTCAGGAACGAGTCGGGCAGGTTGGCGCCGGCCTGCTCCGGGTCCAGGACCGCCTTGTAGTTGTCCAGCGTGAACAGCGGGTTGGTGAACGCCGTCCACCAGCCGGAGCGCCGGATGTCCTCGGGTGTCCGGAAGGACGTGATGAGCAGACCGAACGTCGGGATCGTCCAGAGCACGGCCAGGACTACCGCGGCGAGCGACGCCCACGGCGAGGTGAGTTTCGCCTTCGCTGTGGCGGCTGCGGACAGCTTCTTGGTCTCCGACTTCGAGGCCGGCGTGGTGGTCAGCGGTGCTGCGGTGGTCATCACGCCTCCGATCGGCGAAGCTGGCGGATGTTGTACACGACGATCGGGATGACGAGGATGAACAGCACCACCGCGAGCGCGGCGCCGAGGCCCCGGTTGTCGCTGCGGAAGGTCTGGCTGTAGAACTCGTTCGCGATGACGCTGGTGTCGAACCGGCCGCCGGTCATGGTCTGGACGATGTCGAAGACCTTGAGCGTGCCGATGGCGATGGTGGTGACCACGACGATCACCGCCGGGCGGATCGCCGGGAGGGTGACGAACCGGAACATGCCCCACGGGCCGACACCGTCCAGGCGGGCGGCCTCGATGATGTCGTCCGGGATCGCCTTGATGGCCGCCGACAGCACGGTCATCGCGAAGCCGGCCTGGATCCACACCATGACGGCGATCAGCAGGAACGTGTTCAGCGGCGACTCGATGAGCAACTGCACGGGTTCGCCGCCGAGCCAGACGATGATCTGGTTGATCAGGCCGATCTGCTTGACCGTGCCCTGGTCGGGCCGGTACTCGTACATGAACTTCCAGATGACGCCGGCCGCGACGAACGAGATCGACATCGGCAGGAAGACCAGCGCCTTGGCGAACGACTCCATCCGGGCCTTGTCGACCAGGATCGCGTAGAGCAGGCCCACGCCGGTGGCGACGAACGGGGTGACGAGCACCCAGAACGCCGTGTTCCGGAGAACCGTCAGCTGCTCCGGATCGCTCAGGATGGTCGCGTAGTTCTCGAACCCGATGAAGTTCTTCAGCGACGCGTCGAAGAACGACTGGTAGATGGTCCGCAGACCGGGGTAGAGCAGCCCGACGCTGAGCATCAGCACGGTCGGGGCGAGGTAGAGCGCGGCGACCGCGCGGTCGGCCTTGCCGGTGAACCGGCCGGCGATGAACAGGATCAGGCCGATGACAGCGGCGAACAGAAGGATCGCCGCGCCCATCTGCAGGAGTTTCTGAGATGTCGTGGTGGCGGTGGTGAACACGCGGCCCGTTCCTCCTCAGTGCGTACGGAGGGG
Source organism: Actinoplanes sichuanensis (assembly GCF_033097365.1). Taxonomy (NCBI): domain Bacteria; kingdom Bacillati; phylum Actinomycetota; class Actinomycetes; order Micromonosporales; family Micromonosporaceae; genus Actinoplanes; species Actinoplanes sichuanensis. The sequence goes on along the minus strand of NZ_AP028461.1, from coordinate 6,128,334 downwards.
TGAAGAGGTATCTAGTGAAGAACAGAAGTGATCAGACTGCTAGGGCCGGTCGGGCGATATCCCGACCGGCCCCGGTGCAGCTAGTAGGTCACTTGGGCCACGCGGCCTCGATGGCGTCGAGGGTGGTCTTGGTGTCCTGACCGGTGATCCAGTTGGTGCTCTGCTTCCAGAACGCGTTGGAGCCGACCGCGGCGGGCATCATGTCCGAGCCGTCGAAGCGGAACTGCGCGTTCGGGTCCTGCAGGATCTTGGCCGACAGCTGGTCGATCGGGTTCACCAGGTTGGAGATCTGGAGGCCCTTGTTGGCGCTGACCCAGCCGGAGGAGACCTTCGCCTTGGCGTTGGCCCAGGTGTCGGTCGCCAGGTAGGTCTGGAAGGCCTTGACCTCGGGACGGTCCGCGAACGCGAGGACGAACTCGCCACCACCGAGAACCGGCTTCTTGTCGGCGGTCTCACCCGGCAGGTAGAAGGCGTAGACGTCGCCGTCCTCGGCCACCTTGGTGTTCTTGTCGAAGTTCGCCGCGTAGAAGCTGGCCTGGCGGTGCAGCGAGCAGTTGCCCTCGATGATCTGCAGGCCGGCGTCCTGGAACGTGGTGCTGGCGATGCTCTTGACGTCGCCGAGACCGCCGTTGACGTACTTGTCGTTCTTCAGGTACTCGCCGACGGCGTCGAGCGCCTTGGTCGACTCGGCGCTGTTGAACGGCAGCTCGTGCTTGACCCACTTGTCGTAGGCCTCGACACCGTTGAGCCGGAGGTAGAAGTCCTCCATCCAGTCGGTCAGCGGCCAGCCGGTCGCCTCACCGGAGGAGATGCCCGCGCACCACGGCTTCTTGCCGGTGGCGGCGATCTTGTCGCTCAGCGCCTTGAGGTCGGCGAGCGTGGTGGGGACGGTGTAGCCGTTGTCCTTGAACTCCTTGGGGGAGTACCAGACCAGCGACTTCACGTTGGCGCCGAGCGGGGCGGCGTAGAACTTGCCGTCGACCGTCCCGTACGCCTTCCAGTCGGCGCCGAAGTTCTTGTCGACGAGCGCGGCCGTCTCGGCGGGGGCCTCCTTGGCCTTGCCGGTGGCGACCAGGCGCTGCAGCAGGCCCGGCTGCGGCACGTAGGCGACGTCCGGCGGGTTGCCGGCCTCGGCGCGGATCAGGACCTGGGTCTCGAAGGACTTGTCGCCCTCGTACTTGATGGTGACGCCGGTGCAGTCCTCGAAGGGCTTGTAGGACTGCTTCTGCGGAGCGTCCTCCGGGGTCACGATGCCCGTGTAGATCGAGACTTCCTTGCCCTTGAGGTCACCGAACGCGGCGTAGGGCGCGCAGTCGATGGCTCCGACGGAGGCGGCCGGAACCGTGCCCGTGCCTCCGTCTTCCTTACTGTCCGCGCAGGCGCTCAGGCCGAGAACCAGGCCCGCGCTGAGGGCACCGGCGAGCGCGACCCGCGATCGCGAACTCCCACGTTGAACGAACATACCGCTCCCTATGTCATGTAGCGCCTCCGGCGTCTTGCGACACCGCCGTCCGAAGCGCTTCTTGACCAACAGTCAAGAGGTAACCAGCAAGTTGCGCAATGATTTCAGCGCGATCGAGTCGGTAACGATATCGCTGCGACCTACCGGCACCTTAACCGGTTAAGGAGATTGGCGGAAGAGCCTACCGTTCCCCGACTTGAGAGGTGGGTCTTTACCCGTATTTGTCCGTACTAAACGGCACTCGCGTATGGTGTGAGCCGGTTTTGCTGGGTTCGGGTTGACCCTTCTGCCTAAACCTGCAAAAAAGAACCGCCGCGGCGGCCAGTGGCCACCGCGGCGGTTGACGCGCGTCTACGTGCGGTTTATCCGGATACCGCCACGTAGCGGTAGCCGAGTCGACGCATCCGGTCGGCGTCGAGCACGTGCCGGCCGTCCAGCAGGATCGGGGTGCGCATCAGGCCGACGAACTTCGACCAGTCCAGTTCCAGGTACTGCGCCCACTCGGTGACCAGCACGACGGCGTCGCAGTCGGCGAACACGTCGTCGATGGTCTCGCTCAGGTAGGCCGACAGCTCCGGCTGCTCGATCCGGAACCGGCCGGTGGCCACCGGGTCGTGCAGCTTGACCCGGGCTCCACGGGCGATCAGCGAGTTCGCGATGTCCAGGGCGGGCGCGTCGCGCAGGTCGTCGGTGTTCGGCTTGAACGCCAGACCGAGCAGGCCGATCTTGCGGCCCTTGAGGATGCGCAGTTCGTCCTGCAGCCGCTCGACCGCGATGGCCCGCTGCCGGCTGTTGACCTCGCGGGCCGCCTTCACGATCGGCATGTCGAGGTTGTACTCCGAGGCGGTCGCGATCAGCGCCTTGGTGTCCTTGCCGAAGCAGGAGCCGCCCCAGCCCACGCCCGGCTGCAGGAACCGGGAGCCGATCCGCTGGTCCAGGCCCATGCCCCGGGCCACCTCGGTGATGTCGGCGCCCACCTTGGCGGCGAGCTGGCCGATCTCGTTCGCGTAGCTGATCTTCAGAGCCAGGAACGCGTTCGCCGCGTACTTGATCAGCTCGGCCGACGCCAGGTCGGTGGAGACCAGCGGGACCGCGTTGGCGTCCTCCGGCCGGGGCAGGAAGGTCGGCGGGGTGAACGTCTGGTTGATGATCGGCCGGTAGAGGCGGTTGAGCACCTCGAGGCTGCGCGCGTTGTCCGAGCCGATGACGATCCGGTCCGGGTAGAGGGTGTCGGCGATGGCGTTGCCCTCACGGAGGAACTCCGGGTTCGACGCGACGGCGAACTCGACGCCCTCGGGCCGGTCCGCGCGCTGCTCGAACGAGTCGCGCAGGATGGCGTCGACCCAGTTGCCGCTGCCGATCGGCACGGTGGACTTGTTGACCACCACGGTGAACTCGTGGTTCAGGCTCTGCGCGACGAGCTCGGCGGCACGGCGGAGGTAACGGAGGTCGGGACTGCCGTCCTCGGCCGACGGGGTCTGCACCGCCACGAACACGACGTCCGCGCCGGGAACGGCCTCCTCGTACGAGGTGGTGAAGGTGAGGTTCTGCGCCGCCTCGGCGAGCAGGTCCTCCATCCCGGGCTCGTAGATCGGGCACTTGCCGCCGCGCAGCATGTCGACCTTGGCCTGGTCGAGGTCGACACAGGTCACCTCGTGACCGAGGAAGGCCAGGCTGACGCCCGTGGTCAGGCCGACATAGCCGGTACCGATAACGCAAACCTTCATGCAATCTCCTCCACCGCTATGCCGTACCCGCGGTTACGCCACGTATTCGGAAAGTGGCCCAACCGGCCTCTCGCCGGGCCGGCCGGCCGGCGCCTCGGATGGTGCCGACCTGCGTGTTCCGGCCGAATGATACACAGCCCTTCCAGCGGTCAAATGTCACCGAATGTCGCATTGGTGCTGACGAGGTGAACGGTCGGTAGAACATAACCGCGACGTTTCCGGCTCTTGACATGAAGATGACAGCGACCGACGCTTCTGGGAGCGCTCCCACTCATGCCTTTCAATGAAAGGGTCATCCCCCATGCGAAGGTCCCCCGGCTTCGCCATCGTCGCCGCCCTCGTGGCGGCAGCGACGGCGGTCGTCGTAGCCTCCGGTCCACAGGGTGCCGCCGCCGCTCCCGCAGAGCCCTACACCTGGAAAAACGTTCGCATTGACGGTGGCGGGTTCGTGCCCGGCGTCGTCTTCAACCCGGGCGAGAAGGACCTCATCTACGCCCGCACCGACATCGGCGGGGCCTACCGCTGGAGCCAGTCGGCGCAGAGCTGGACCCCGCTGCTGGACTGGGTCGGACAGGACGACTGGGGCCACAACGGCGTTCTGAGCATCGCCGCCGACCCGGTCGACACCACCCGCGTCTACGCCGCCGTCGGCATGTACACGAACTCCTGGGACCCCAACAACGGCGCGATCCTGCGTTCCACGGACAAGGGAAACACCTGGTCACGGACGTATCTGCCGTTCAAGGTGGGCGGCAACATGCCGGGTCGGGGGATGGGCGAGCGACTCGCCGTCGACCCGCGGAACAACCGGAACGTCTATTTCGCCGCCGAGGGCGGAAACGGGCTCTGGCGCAGCACCGACTACGGGGCCACGTGGGCAAAAGTGGCCAACTTCCCGAACGTCGGTAACTACGTCGCCGACCCGACCGATACGAACGGCTATCTGAATCAGAACCAAGGTCTGACATGGGTCACCTTCGACCCGGCGTCACCGGCTGTATACGTCGGGGTGGCGGACAAGGAGAACCCGGTCTACCGGTCGCTGGACTCCGGCGCCACCTGGGAGCGGGTCGCCGGCCAGCCCACCGGATATCTCGCGCACAAGGGTGTCATTCAGGGCAAGTACCTCTTCATCGCGACCAGTGACACCGGCGGGCCGTACGACGGCGCGGCGGGTCAGGTCGCCCGCCTGGACACCACCACCGGCGTCTGGACCGACATCTCGCCGACCCCGGTCGCCGACCGCTACTACGGCTACTCCGGTCTGACCGTCGACGCCCAGAAACCGGGCACCCTGATGGTCGCCACCCAGATCTCCTGGTGGCCGGACGCGATCTTCTTCCGCTCCACCGACTACGGAGCCACCTGGACCCGCGCCTGGGACTGGAACGGCTACCCGAGCCGGACCAAGCGTTACACCATGGACATCTCGGCGAACCCGTGGCTGGACTTCAACAGCGCCGCCCAGGCGCCCGAGGAGAGCCCGAAGCTCGGCTGGATGAACGAGTCCCTGGCGATCGACCCGTTCGACTCCAACCGGCTGTTCTACGGCACCGGCGCCACCCTCTACGGCACCACCCAGCTGACCAACTGGGACAGCAACACCACGTTCACCATCAAGCCGTACGCCAAGGGCATCGAGGAGACCGCGGTCCAGGACCTGGCCAGCCCGCCGACCGGTGCCCCGCTGGTCAGCGCCCTCTATGACGTCGGCGGCTTCTACCACGCCGATCTCGACACGGTGCAGGCCGGCTTCCACGACACCCCGGCCCTGGGCAGCAACACCGGCCTGGACTTCGCCGAGCTCAGCCCGTCGTTCTTCGTCCGGGTCGGCAACGCCGACGCGGCACCGCACATCGGCATCTCCAACGACGGCGGCAAGAGCTGGTACCAGGGCCAGGAACCGTCCGGAGTCACCGGCGGCGGCACCGTCGCGGTCGGCGCCGACGCGAACGCCGTGGTCTGGTCGCCGGTCGGCGTGGGCGTGCACTACTCCACCACGCGCGGCAGCACGTGGAGCGCCTCGACCGGCATCCCGGCCGGGGCCAAGGTGGAGAGCGACCGGGTCAACCCCAAGACCTTCTACGGGTACGCCGCCGGCAAGTTCTACACGAGCACCGACGGCGGTGCGACGTTCACCGCGTCGGCCGCCGCGATGCCCGCCGACGGCCGGGTCAACCTGAAGGCGGTGCCGGGCGTCACCGGCGAGGTGTGGCTGGCCGGCAAGACCGGGCTGCTGCGCTCCACCGACTCCGGCAAGACGTTCGCCACCATCGGCGGCGGCGTCACCGAGGGCGTCAACGTGGCCTTCGGCAAAGCCGCGCCGGGGGCCACCCGCCCGGCGGTCTTCCTGGTCGGCACGGTCGACGGCGTCGACGGTGTCTTCCGGTCCGACAACACCGGCGCCTACTGGGTCCGGATCAACGACGACAAGCACCAGTACGGCAACGCCGGCGACGCGCTGGCCGGTGACCCGCGGATCTACGGCCGCGTCTACCTGGGCACCAACGGCCGGGGCATCCTCTACGCCGACCGGCAGGGCGGCCCGACCAGCCCGACCCCGTCGGTGTCGTCGTCCTCGTCGGCGAGCCCGAATCCGTCGGCCTCCGTGTCGATCTCGGTCCCGCCGTCGGTCACGGTCTCGCCCAGCACCTCGACCAGCGGTTCGGCCGGCTGCACCGCCACCTACAAGGTCACCGGCCAGTGGGGCGGCGGCTTCCAGGGTGAGGTCACCGTCAAGAACACCGGGACCGCCACCACCGGCTGGAAGGTCGGCTGGTCCTACACCGCCGGGCAGGTCGTCACCCAGAGCTGGGGCGGCACCGCCACCCAGTCCGGGTCGGCCGTGTCCGTCGTGAACGCCGGCTACAACGGCGCGCTGTCGTCCGGGGCTTCCACCACCTTCGGATTCCTCGGTAGCAACACCGGCACCACCAACCCCGTTCCGTCCCCGATCACCTGCTCCACCACCCCGTAGTCCGGGTACCAGGCGGCGCCCGGAGCCTTACCGGGCGCCGCCACCACCCGGCGGAGAGGAAATCCCCGTGACCCCATCCCCCAGAAGCGCCGGTAGGTTCCGGCGCAGAGTCGCACTCGCCGGCGTCGCCGTACTCGGCGCCGGCGCGGTCCTCGCGGCCGGCGCCCCGGCCTACGCCGCGGCCGGCTGCACCGTCGTCTACAAGGTGCAGAGCCAGTGGACCGGCGGCTTCACCGGCGACATCCAGATCAAGAACACCGGCGACCCGCTGTCCAGCTGGAAACTCGAGTTCGACTTCCCGGACGCGGCGCAGAAGGCCGTGCAGGGCTGGAGCGGCGTCTACAGCCAGAGCGGCCAGCACGTCACGGTGAACAACGCGGCCTGGAACGGGTCGCTGGCCACCAACGCCACGGTCGGTACCGGCTTCAACGGCACGTTCGGTACGGCCAACCCGGTGCCCACCGCGTTCACGCTCAACGGCACCGCCTGCAACCAGGCCGCCAACGCGCCGACCGTGGCGATCACCAGCCCGGCCGCCAACACCCGCTACACCGCGCCGGCGTCCATCCCGATCGCGGCGACCGCCACCGCGGCCAGTGGGCAGACCATCAGCAAGGTCGAGTTCTACCACGACGGCCTGCTGCTGGGCACCGACACGGCCGCGCCGTACACGTACTCCTGGGACGGGGTGCCGGCCCAGACCGCCGCGTACCACGTGCAGGCCATCGCGTACGACAACGCCGGCACCAAGAGCAGCACCGCCGACGTGCCGGTCTTCGTGGACGCCGCGACCACCCCGGCGATCGTCGCCGACGCCACCTCACTGGCGATCAACCCCGGCGCCAGCGGCTCGTTCAAGCTCGCGTTGAGCAAGGCGCCGACCGCGAACGTCACCGTGGCCGTGGCCCGCTCGGCGGGCTCCACCGCGGTCACCGTGACCCCGGCGACGCTCACCTTCACCACGTCGAACTGGAGCACCGGCCAGGCGGTCACCGTCGCGGCGGCCAGTACGGCGACGGCCGGTTCCACCGCGACGATCACCGCGAGCTCGACCGGCTACACGTCGGCCCAGCTGGGCGTCACGGTCACCGAGCCGGGGTCGGTGGACACCCGGTTCACGCAGCTCTACAACGACCTGAAGAACCCGGCCAACGGCTACTTCAGCCCGGAGGGCGTGCCCTACCACTCGATCGAGACGCTGATCGACGAGGCGCCCGACCACGGTCACGAGACCACCAGTGAGGCGTTCTCCTACTGGCTGTGGTTGGAGGCCGCCAACTCGCGGATCACCGGTGACTGGGCGCCGTTCAACAGCGCCTGGACCACGATGGAGAAGTACATCATCCCGTCGCACGCCGACCAGCCGACGAACGCGAACTACAACGCGTCCAAGCCGGCGACGTACGCGGCCGAGTACCCGCTCCCGTCGCAGTACCCGTCCCAGCTCGACACCAGCGTCTCGGTCGGCACCGACCCGCTGGCCGCCGAGCTGAAGAGCGCCTACGGCACCGACGACATCTACGGCATGCACTGGCTGCTGGACGTCGACAACGTGTACGGCTTCGGCCACTGCGGTGACGGCACCACGCGTGTCGCGTACATCAACACGTTCCAGCGCGGCCCGCAGGAGTCGACGTTCGAGACCGTGCCGCAGCCGTCCTGCGACACGTTCAAGCACGGCGGCCCGAACGGCTACCTGGACCTGTTCACCAAGGACGCGTCCTACGCCAAGCAGTGGAAGTACACCAACGCGCCGGACGCCGACGCCCGCGCCGTGCAGGTCGCCTACTGGGCTCTGCAGTGGGCCACCGAGCAGGGTAAGCAGTCGCAGATCTCGACCACCGTCGCCAACGCGGCCAAGATGGGCGACTACCTGCGCTACTCGTTCTACGACAAGTACTTCAAGCAGCCCGGCTGCGCGTCCACCTCGTGTGCCGCGGGTACCGGCAAGAACGCCTCCAACAACCTGATGTCGTGGTACTACGCCTGGGGCGGGGCCTACGACACCAGCGCCGGGTGGGCGTGGCGCATCGGTTCGAGCGTCAGTCACTTCGGCTACCAGAACCCGATGGCCGCGTACATCATGTCCAACGTCAGCGCCTTCAACCCGAAGTCGCCGACCGCGAAGGCCGACTGGCAGGCCAGCCTCGACCGGCAGCTGGAGTTCTATCAGTGGCTGCAGTCGTCCGAGGGCGCCATCGCCGGCGGTGCGACCAACAGTTGGAACGGCAACTACTCGGCCCGGCCGAGTAACGTGCCGCAGTTCTACGGGCTGTCGTACGTCGAGGCCCCGGTCTACGAGGACCCGCCGTCCAACCGCTGGTTCGGCATGCAGACCTGGTCGCTGGAGCGGCTCGCCGAGCTGTACTACGTGACCGGCAACGCCAAGGCCAAGGCGGTGCTCGACAAGTGGGTGCCGTGGGCGCTGGCCAACACCACGATCGGGGCGAACACCTTCGCCATCCCGTCCGACCTGCAGTGGTCCGGCGCGCCGGCCACCTGGAACCCGTCGAACCCGGCGGCCAACACCAACCTGCACGTGACCGTCCTCAACCACAGCCAGGACCTCGGGGTGGCCGGCTCGTACGCCAAGCTGCTCACCTTCTACGCCGCCAAGTCCGGTAACGCGCAGGCCAAGGCGGCGGCCAAGGGTCTGCTCGACGCGATCTGGGCGTTCAAGGACAGCAAGGGCGTGTCGAGCACCGAGACCCGCGCCGACTACAACCGGATGGACGACGTCTACAACGCCTCCACCGGTCAGGGCATCTACATCCCGCCGAACTGGACCGGCAAGATGCCGAACGGCGACGTCATCAAGCCGGGTGTCTCGTTCCTGGACATCCGCAGCTTCTACCGCAACGACCCGGACTTCCCGAAGCTCGACGCCTATCTGAAGGGCGGCCCCGCGCCGACCTTCAACTACCACCGGTTCTGGGCGCAGGTCGACGTGGCCACCGGCTACGCCGAGTACGCCCGGCTGTTCCCCCAGGGGTGATCATGAAACGCCTTCGTTTGGTCGCGGTGGCCCTGTTCGCCGCCGCGGCCGGGATCCTGGCCCTGCCCAGCTCCCCGGCCCAGGCCCACGGCGCCATCCAGGTGCCCGGCAGCCGCACCTGGTTCTGCTACCAGGACGGCCGTAACCCGTCCACCGGCGCGATCGAGCCGAAGAACGCCGCCTGCGCGGCGGCGGTCGCGGCCAGTGGCGTCACGTCGCTGTACAACTGGTTCGCCGTGCTCCGCTCGGACGGGGCCGGGCGGGTCAGCGGATTCCTCCCGGACGGCCAGCTGTGCAGTGGTGGCACCGGTGGGCCGTACAACTTCACCGGGTTCAACCTGGCCCGGACCGACTGGCCGACCACCCACCTGACGGCCGGCGCGAGCGTCCAGTTCAAGTACAACAACTGGGCCAAGCACCCCGGCACGTTCTACCTGTACATCACCAAGGACGGCTACGACCCGACCAAGCCGCTCGCCTGGGGCGACCTGGAGCCGACGCCGTTCGACCAGGTGACCAACCCGCCCGCGAACGGCGGGCCGGGCACCGACGACGGGCACTACTACTGGACCGGGCGGCTGCCCGCGAACAAGACCGGTAAGCACCTGATCTACTCGGTGTGGTCGCGCTCGGACAGCACGGAGACCTTCTACGGCTGCTCCGACGTCGTCTTCGACGGCGGCAACGGCGAGGTCACCGGCATCGGCGGCGGCACCAGCCCGTCGCCGAGCAACCCGGGCAGCCCGTCGCCCAGCAACCCGGGCAGCCCCTCGCCCAGCAACCCGGGCAGCCCGTCGCCGTCCACGCCGACCAACCCGGGCGGCTGCACCGCGATGTACAACATCACGTCGGCGTGGTCCGGCGGCTTCCAGGGCGAGGTCATGGTGCACGCCGGGACCTCGGCGGTGAACAACTGGAAGATCACCTGGACCTGGCCCGGCGGGCAGCAGCTCGCCCAGCTGTGGAGCGGCAAGGCGGTCAGCAGCGGATCGCTGGTCACGGTGACACCGGAGAGCTGGAACTCGAGCGTGCCGGCCAACGGCCACGTCACGTTCGGATTCCTGGCGACCGGGACCTCGGCGCCGACGGTGCAGAACCTGGCCTGCACCACAGCGTGACGCAGTCGGAAGATTGACGCCCAGGTGACGGTTCCCCCGGCAGTGTGACTGATGTCGCGCTGTCGGGGGCGCTGTACACCGGAGGGTGGCTTGACGGCGAACCGCGAAGATACCTACTTTTACCGCATATCCGCGAAAAGCTCTCTTATCGGCTTGTCCGATACCGTCCGTCGGCCGGCGTTCCACCGGGCCGTGACCCGTCGTGGCCTGCTGCTGGCCGGCGCCGGGGCGACCGTGGTGATGGGCACCCCCGGCCGGGCCGGTGAGGGCGATCCGATCTACCACCGCCCGGCCCGGGTCGGCACCTGGGCCGCCGCGCTCACCGCCGTCCCGGCTCGGAAGGTTCTCACGCTCGCCGGCAAGACGGTACGGCAGGTGGTGCACACCAGCGTCGGCGGCGACCTGCCACGCGTCACCCTGTCCAACGAGTTCGGCGCCGAGCCGGTGCGGATCGGCCGGGCCACCATCGGCGTGCGGGCCGGCGCCGGGGGCTCCTGCGACACCGTTCCCGGCAGCCTCCGCCCCCTCACCTTCGGCGGTGCCGCCGGAGCCGTCCTGACCCCGGGCGGCCTGCTGGTCAGCGACGTGGCCGACCTGATCCTCGCGCCCGGCGCCGACCTGGTGGTCAGCCTCTACCTGCCGGACAAGGTTCGGGTCGGCACGGTCAGCCCGCGGGCCAAGCAGTCCAACCTGATCACCGACGGCGACGCCACCGCCACCGACAGCCCGCGCCGGGGTCGGCGTACCACCCGCTACCTGTGGCTCACCGGGGTCAGCGTCCGCGCGGTCGGCGACGCCACCGCGATCGTCGCGCTCGGCGACTCGATCACCTGCGGCACCCAGACCACCGACAGCGCCAACCACCGCTGGCCCGACCTGCTGTCCAGCCGGCTGCGCCTCGAGCGCCGCGCGCGCGGCCTGCTCAACGCCGGCCTCAGCGGCAACCGGCTGCTCTTCGGATACGAGGACCGTACCGGCGACGCCGATGTCAAGGCGTCGATCGGGCCGGCCGCGCTGCGCCGTTTCGACCGCGACGTCCTCGGTCAGCCGGGGGTCCGCTACCTGGTCACCCTGATCGGGGTGAACGATCTCGGCAACAACACCGGCCTCACCTCGAGCCGGCTGATCGCCGGGCACCGCGAGCTCATCGACAAGGCGAGGGTCAACGGCCTGCGGGTGTACGGGGGGACGCTGCTCCCGTTCGGCGGTGCGGTACGCCGTTACGACAACCCGGCCAACGAGACGAAGCGGCAGGAACTCAACCACTGGATCCGGACCGCCGGAGCCTACGACGCGGTGATCGACTTCGACGCCGCGGTCCGTGACCCGCGAGCCCCGCACCGGATGCGGGCCCGCTACGACTGCGGTGACGGCCTGCACCCGAACGACCTGGGCACCGCGGCGCTGGCCGCGGCCGTGCCGCTGGACCTGTTCGACGTCGTCCAGACCTGATCACGACCGGAAACGGACAGCCGGGGAGCCCTCGGGCCACCCCGGCGACAATCCATGATGGACGTGTGCGGCGCCCACGACCCCCCGTGGCCCGTGGACGCCGGACCATGGTGCCGATCTCGGTTTGCAAAACGCTTGCACGTCGGCAATTGTTCTAGGCTCGTGGCGGGGATCACCGGCACGTGACGGGGAACCACCGGGAGACCAACCGAGATGCACTGGCGGCTGCTGGGACCGGTCGAGCTGTCACACGACGGGCACGAGGTCGATCTCGGACCCGGCAAACAGCGCTGCCTGCTCGCCGCCCTGCTGCTCACCCCGCGCCAGGCGGTGCCGGCCGGCACCCTGATCGACCGGATCTGGGGTGACTCGCCGCCCCGCTCGGCCACACCGCTCGCGCCGTACGCGACCCGGCTACGGCGCGTCCTCGACCCGGTCCTCGGCCCCGGCAGTCTCCGGTTCGCGGCCGGCGGCTACCTGATCGACTGCGATCCCGAGCTCGTCGACCTGCACCGGGCCCGCCGCCGGATCTTCGAGGCGCGCGCCGCCGAGGAGTCCGGTGATGACGAGCAGGCCGGGCGACTGCTGCTCGGCGCACTCGACGGTTGGGGCGACGAGGCACTGGCCGGGGTGCCCGGCGACTGGGCGGCCCGGGTCCGCGACGCCCTCGGCCGGGAACGGCTCGACGTGCTGACCCGCCTGGGCCGCAGCGCCCTGCGTCTGGGGCGGGCCGAGGAGACCGCGGAACGGCTCGCCCCGTTCGCCGCCGAGCACCCGACCGTCGAGGGCCTGATCGCGGTGCAGATGCGCGCCCTGGTCGCGGCCGGGCGGCCGGCACAGGCGCTGGAGACGTTCGCCCGTACCAGAGATGCCATCGCCGACCGGTTGGGCAGCGAACCCGGACCCGAACTGACCGCCCTGCACACCCGGATCCTGCGTGGCGATCCGCCGCCCGCGGCGCCCGCGCGCCGCGCCGAGCTGTCCCAACTGCCGGCTGACGCCATCGCCTTCACCGGCCGCCGCGCCGAACTCGGTGAGCTCGACCGGGCGATGGCCGTCGGTCTGCGCCTGGCCGTCGTCACCGGCCCGCCCGGCGTCGGCAAGACCGCCCTCGCCGTGCACTGGGGCCACCGGTCCCGGCACCGGTTCCCGGACGGGCAGCTCTATCTCAACCTGCGCGGCTTCGACCGCAGCGACGAGGTGATGAGCGCCGACGAGGCGGCCCGCAACCTGCTCGCCGTCCTCGACCCCGGCCGGCCCGTCCCGCACGGCCTGGACGCCCGCACCGGCCTGCTGCGCGGCCTGCTCGCCGGGCGGCGGCTGCTGCTGGTGTTGGACAACGTCCGCGACGCCGCCCACGTACGGCCGCTGCTGCCCGGCGCCGGTGCGACGGTCGCCGTCGTCACCAGCCGGGACCGGCTCACCGGCCTGGTCGCCTCACACGGCGCCGCCCCGGTGCCGCTGGACGCCCTCGACCCCGGCGCCGCCGGTGAACTGCTGGCCGGGCGGCTCGGCGCAACCCGCCTCGCCGCCGAGCCGTGCACCGTGGCCGCTCTGGTCGCGGCCACCGCCGGGCTGCCGCTCGCCCTGGTCACGGTCGCGGCACGGGCCGCCATCAGGTCCGGTGCGGCGCTCGGTGACCTGGCCGCCGAACTCGCCGGTTCCCGCCTCGACGGCCTCGACGGCGATGACGAGACCGACCCGCGAACCGTGTTCTCCTGGTCCTACCGCTCGCTGAGCCCGGCCGCGGCCCGACTGTTCCGACTGCTCGGCGCCAACCCGGGCCCGGATCTGTCCGCCGCGGCTGCGGCCTCGCTCGCCGCCGTCTCCACCTCCACCGCGGACGCCTCCGCCACCACCGCCACCTCCGCCACCGCCGCCGCCGTGTCCGCGGACGCCGCTACGGCTTCCGGCGGGGATCACGTCGGGGATGCCCTCGCCGAACTTGTTCGGGCCAGCCTGATCAGCGAGCACCGGCCCGGACGTTTCGTGATGCACGATCTGCTCCGGGCGTACGCCGCCGATCTGCTCTCCGAAACCGAACGCGGTCCGGCCGTGCGCCGCCTGCTGGACCACCTGCTGCACACCGCCCGGACGGCCGCGCTCAACCTGGACCCGAAACGGCGGCCGCTGACCATCCCGCCGCCGGCGGCCGGGGTCCGGCCCGAGCCGCTCAGCGGCGAGGCCGAGGCGTTGCGCTGGTTCACCGCGGAGCACGCCGTGCTGATGGCGGCGCTGCGGCAGGCCGCCGACCTGGACGATTACGGCTGGCAGCTGCCGTGGGCGCTCGACGACTTCCTGGACCGGCAGGGCCACTGGGACGACTGGGCGGCCGCCGAGCGGATCGCCGTCACCGCCGCCGGCCGTCGCGGCGAGGCCCGGGCCGAGGCCCGCGCCCACCAGTCGCTGGCCCGCGGGTTCGTGCAGGTCGGCCGATACGACGAGGCCGAACCCCACTATGCCGAGGCGGTCCGGCTCTATGAGCGGCTGGACGATCCCGGCGGCCGGGCCAACATCCTGTTCGGGATCGCCTGGATGCGCGACCAGCAGGGCCGCAACGCCGACTGCCAGGAACTGGTCCGGCAGGCCCGGCCGCTCTATCGGGCCGCCGGTGATGTGGTCGGCGAGGCCCGTGCCCTGAGCGCACTCGGCTGGTCGCTGGGCCGCGACGGCCATCATGACCTCACCCTGCGCTACTGCCGGGAGGCGCTCGCCCTGCACGACGAACTCGGCGACCGGCACGGGCAGGCCGCCACCTGGGACAGCATCGGCTGGGCACACCACCACCTCGGCGACCACGATCTGGCGGTCGCGGCGTACCAGCGGTCGCTCGACCTCTACCGGTCGGCCGGGGACCTCGCCAACGAAGCCGACATCCGGGAACATCTCGGCGACACCTACGCGGCCGCGGGTGACACCGTGGCCGCCGCCGGGCAGTGGCGGCAGGCGCTCACCCTGCTGGAGAAACTCGACCACCCGGGCACGGCCGGGCTGCGCGTCAAATTGCGGCTGAGCTGAACCGGCTCGGATCGCCCGCCCCGACCCGCAGGATCTCCGGCTCGCCCTCGGACAGGTCGATCACCGTGGTCGGCTCGGTGCCGCAGTCACCGGAATCGATCACCGCGTCGATCGAGTGGTCGAGGGTCTCCTTGATCTCCCAGCCCTGCGTCATCGCCTCGGTCTCACCGGGCAGCAGCAGCGTCGACGAGACCAGGGGCTCACCGAGTTCGGCCAGGATCGCCTGCGCGGTGGTGTGTGCGGTGATCCGTACCCCCACCGTCTTCTTCTTGGGGTGCAGGAGCCGCCGCGGCACCTCCTTGGTCGCCGGGAGGATGAACGTGAACGGCCCCGGCGTCGAGGCCTTCACCGCCCGGAACAGCGCGTTGTTGATCGTCACGAACTGGCCCAACTGGGCGAAATCGTGACACATCAGTGTGAAATGGTGTCTGTCGTCGAGGTGACGGATCGCCCGGATCCGATCCAGCGCGTCCTTGCTGCCCATCCGGCACCCGAGCGCGAAACACGAGTCGGTCGGGTAGGCGACCAGCCCGTCCGAGCGGATCAGCTCGACGATCTGATTGATGCTGCGCGCCTGCGGATTGTCCGGGTGCACGTCGAAGTACTTGGCCACTCCCGACAGCTTAGGCTTCGATGATGGGGAGTGTTCACCGCCCGGCGGTACGGGTGATCTGTTTCGACGCCGACGGTCGTGTCCTGCTGATGAACTGGGCGGATCCGGTCTCCGGCGGGCGCCTCTGGGAGCCGCCCGGCGGTGGCATCGATCCGGGCGAGACCCCGCTGGAGGCGGCCCGGCGCGAGCTCGCCGAGGAGACCGGCCTCGACCCGGCGGCGATCGGGGAGCGCTTCCTGGAGGTGCAGCGCGACACGGTCTGGAAGGGGACCCACTTCGTGGGCCCGGAGCAGTTCTTCACGGCGTCGTTCGCCGGCTCACGGCCGCCGGTGGTCCGGGCCGGCCTGCTGCCGTACGAGCAGAGCGAACTCCTCACCCACGCCTGGATCCTGCCGGCCGAGCTGTCCGCACTCCCGGACCCGCTGGAACCGCCGTCCCTGCCGGCCCTGCTCCCGGAATTCCGCTCCTGGACCTGACGCCCGTTCAACTCTCCCGGCCGAGTAGACGGGCCGCGAACGCCGGGTCCCGAAGAGCCTGTTCGACCACCAGTTCAGTCAGTTCCCGCTGGTCGAGGGCCTCGACCGCCTGCCAGAGCCCGGCCCGCTCCGGTTCGTCGGCGTCCTCGTCCGCATCGTCGTCACCATGCGGAACCCCGGCCGCGGCGAACTTGATCCCGTCCTCGAAGGCGGCCAGCGCCACCGCGACGGCATGCGCGCAGAGACCGTCGTCGCCCGCGTCGGCCGGGCAGTCACAATCGCCGGTGAACACCCGGTCGACCACGCCCACCCACGGCTCGAACCGGTCCGCGCCGTCGGTCACCACTGCCCGGGCGCCACCGCCGACCGGCTCCAGTTCGTCGACGTCACCGTTGTCGAGCAGTCGCTCCGCCGCCGCAGCGACCGCACCCGAAATCGAACCGCGAAACGCCGGCACATCGATGATCACAGCCACGGCCGACACCCTACCCATGTCGCCGGGCCGATCGACACCGCGAACGCGCGGGGCGGGACACGGCGAGGCGAGGCAGGGCCGGGCGGGCGGAGTGGTCAGGGGCCGGGGGCGGGGGTGAGCCAGGCGGCGGTGTCCGGGGGGAGCAGGCCGTCCGGGGTCAGCGGGCCGCTGGACAGCAGCAGGTCGCCCGGTGGCAGCGGGACCGGGGTGCCGCCCATGGCCACGACCAGGGTGAAGGTGGGTCGCCAAGCGGTCAGGCGGTCGTCGTGGGAGACGGTCAGGGTCACCGGGTCGTCGGGGGAGAGGTGCAGACGGCGGCGCAGTGCGATCGCCTCCCGGGTCAGTGGCAGCGTCGGCGACGTCAGGTGGCCGGCCCAGTCGGACGGGACCGGCAGCCACGGTGCGGCCGCGCCGGGTGGGGAGAAGCCGTCCGGCCAGGGCAGGGGCACCCGGCAGCCGTCGCGGGAGAAACCGGAACGCCGCCAGGCCGGGTCCTGGCGGGCCGCGGCCGGCACGTCCGCCTCCGGCAGGCTGTACTCCTGGCCCTGGTAGAGGTAGGCGGAGCCGGGCAGGCCGAGGATGGTGAGCAGGGCGGCGCGGGCCCGGTCGGCGTTGCCGTAGCGGGTGGCGGTGCGTGTCACGTCGTGGTTCTCCACGACCCAGGTCACCGGGCGGTGGGCGAGCAGCCGGGTGGCGGTGTCGCGCCAGGCGACCGCGCTCCACGGGGCGACCAGGAACTCGAAGGCGAACGACTGGTGCAGCCGGTCCTCGCCGACGTATCGCGCGGCCCGGTGCGGGTCGAGGTTGACCTCGCCGATCAGGGCGCGCGGGGGATCGTACCCCGCAATGATCTTGCGCCAGCGGCGATAGACCTGGATCGTCTCGGGCTGGTCGCAGGCGTGCGGGTTGCCGCGTAAGCGGCCGGGCTCGGGGATCGTGCCGGGCGGCAGCGACGGCAGGCCGGCCGTTTTGAACAGGCCGTGGGCGACGTCGATGCGCAGCCCGTCGACGCCGCGGTCGAGCCAGAATCGGAGCACCTCGTCGAAGAACGGGGCGGTACGCGGATCACGCCAGTTCCAGTCGGGCTGCTCCGGCGCGTAGAGATGCAGGTACCAGGAGCCGTCGGCGATCTGCGTCCAGGCCGGCCCGCCGAAGACGCTGGGCCAGTTGTTGGGTTCCGCGGCGAAGTGGAACCGGGCGCGGGCCGACGGATCACCGGCGAGCGCGGACCGGAAGACCGGGTGCTGGTCGGAGCAGTGGTTGGGCACGATGTCGACGATCACCCGCAGGCCGAGCTCGTGCGCGCGGGCCACCAGGGTGTCGAAGGCCGCGAGATCGCCGAAGAGCGGGTCGACGTCGGTGTAGTCGCTCACGTCGTACCCGTGATCGGCCTGGGGTGACCGCTGGAACGGGGTCAGCCAGATCGCGTCGGCGCCCAGCCCGGCGATGTGCCCGAGCCGGGCCGTCAGGCCCGCGAGATCACCGACGCCGTCTCCGGAGGCGTCCGCGAAGGATCGCGGGTATACCTGGTAGACGACGCCGTCGCGCCACCACACGCTCAGCGGCGGTGCGACCGGTTCTGGAAGCGGGCGAACAGGTTGCGCAGCCGCTGCTGGTTCTCCGGCTTGGCGAGCTGGCGGCGGCCCTGATCGACGATCTGCCGGCCGCGCGGACTGGACAGGAAGGCCTGGATGCGCTGCGTGATGGTAGCCATGCATCCCATATGCCCAGCGGGGCCACGGCGGAATCATGGCGGCGTGTCCCGTTCCGGGGAATGCTGGGGTGTGGCAGAGCCGCGAACGTGAGGGAGCCGTTGTGGAGACCGACCTTTTCATCGCCGGGAAGTGGGTGCCCGCATCGGCGGGCGGGCGGTTCGACGTGCTCGATCCGGCGACCGGCGACGTCATCGCCTCGGTCGCCGACGGCGGCGAGGCCGATGCGATCGCCGCGGTGGAGGCGGCGGCCGCGGCGGGTCCGGGGTGGGCGTCGACCCCTCCGAGGGTACGGTCGGAGGTGCTCCGCAAAGCGTTCGAACTGATGACCGATCGGGCGACTGAGCTGGCGAAACTGATCAGCCTGGAGAACGGCAAGGCTCTCACCGACGCGAAGGGCGAGGTGACGTACGCCGCCGAGTTCTTCCGCTGGTTCGCCGAGGAGGCGGTCCGTGCCGAGGGCGCGATCGCGACCGCCCCGTCCGGCGCGAACCGGATCCTGGTCGTCCGCCAGCCGGTCGGCGTGTGTGTGCTGGTGACGCCGTGGAACTTCCCGGCCGCGATGGCCACCCGCAAGATCGGCCCGGCCCTGGCGGCCGGCTGCACGGTGATCCTGAAACCGGCAAGCGACACCCCGCTGACCGCGCTCGCGATGGCCGCGATCCTGGCCGAGGCCGGGGTGCCCGAGGGCGTGGTGAACGTGGTGCCGTCGCGCAGCTCGGGCAAGGTGGTGTCGGCGATGCTGCGCGACGCCCGGGTGCGCAAGCTGTCGTTCACCGGCTCGACCGAGGTGGGCCGGATCCTGCTGGCCCTGGCCGCGGAAAACGTGGTGAACACGTCGATGGAGCTCGGTGGCAACGCGCCGTTCGTGGTGTTCGCCGACGCCGACCTGGATGCCGCGGTGGACGGCGCGATGATCGCGAAGATGCGCAACGGTGGCGAGGCGTGCACCGCGGCGAACCGGTTCTTCGTCGAGGAGCCGGTGGCCGCCGAGTTCGCGCGCAGACTGGCGCAGCGGATGTCGGCGCTGGTGGTCGGCCCCGGCACGGCCGAGGGGACACAGGTCGGCCCGCTGGTCAACGAGGACACCGTGGCGAAGGTGGACGAGCTGGTCAGGGGCGCTCTGGACGGTGGTGCGGAGGCGGTGACCGGTGGCCGCCGGCCGGACGGTCCGGGCTTCTACTACCCGCCGACGGTGCTGACCGGGGTGGCCGCGGA
Source organism: Actinoplanes sichuanensis (assembly GCF_033097365.1). Classification (NCBI taxonomy): domain Bacteria; kingdom Bacillati; phylum Actinomycetota; class Actinomycetes; order Micromonosporales; family Micromonosporaceae; genus Actinoplanes; species Actinoplanes sichuanensis. Next base: position 6,109,091 of record NZ_AP028461.1, on the reverse strand, counting down.
CGCGCCGATCCTGCGGCAGGAGATCTTCGGCCCGGTCGCGCCGATCGTCACGTTCACCGGCGAGGCGGAGGCGGTCCGGCTGGCCAACGACACCGAGTACGGCCTGGTGGCGTACGTCTACACCGGCGACCTGGCACGCGGTATGCGGGTGAGTGAGGCGATCGAGGCGGGCATGGTCGGCATCAACCGGGGCCTGGTCAGTGATCCGGCGGCCCCGTTCGGCGGGGTGAAGCAGAGCGGCATCGGCCGGGAGGGCGGCCACGACGGCCTGCTGGAGTATCTGGAGTCGAAGTACATCGCCGTCAACTGGTGACGGTGCGCCGGGCCGACCGGACGGTTTCCGTGGGACTCCTGCGGCCGGCCGGCGGCGTCGGTCGGCCAACTCGGTCCTGATGGCCGATTCCGATCATTCCTCCCGCAGCCGTTCGGCGGGTCCCGCCGGTCCGGACGGCCGGAATCCGGTGGCCGAAACGGAAACGAAACTAACCAATCACGGACAGTGATTGTTGGCAGTCACCGCAGAGAAATGAATAATCTTGTTCTCCGGCCCCCACCCGATGATGATCACGTTGCGCGTTGACCGATACTTGGCGGACCGTTCAGCGCCCACCGCAGCTCGGGTCACCCTGAGAGGACATCTATCGCCATGCGCAAGTCTTTGCTAGCCCTGGTCGCCGCCGGCCTGCTGACGACGGCCACGCTCACGGCCTGTGATGACGGGGGCGACACCGCGGAGACCGGTAGCGAAAGTGCGACGACGTCGAACGGTGGCAGCGAGATCACCGGCGACGCCGGTATCGGGGTGATCCTGCCCGACACCAAGAGCTCCGCCCGCTGGAGCACGGCCGACCCGGCGTACCTCCAGGCGGCCTTCAAGGCGGCGAACGTCCCGGCGCAGATCGTCAACGCCGAGGGCGACAAGGAGAGGTTCAAGCAGCTCGCCGACAACCTCCTGACCAACGGCGCCAAGGTTCTGATCATCGCGAACCTGGACGCGGCCAGTGGCAAGGCGGTCATCGACAACGCGAAGTCGCGCAACGTCCCGGTGATCGACTACGACCGGCTGACCCTGAACGGCACCGCCGACTACTACGTCAGCTTCGACAACGAGAAGGTCGGCGAGCTTCAGGCCAAGGCGCTGCAGAAGTGCCTGGCGGACAGCCCGACGGCGCCCGCCACCCCGGTGATCGCCGAGCTCAACGGCTCACCCACGGACAACAACGCGTACCTGTTCAAGGACGGCTACGACGGTGTCCTGAACACGCTGTACGACAACGGCACCTTCTCCAAGGGCCCGGACCAGTTCGTGCCCGAGTGGGACAACGACGAGGGCCGCGAGATGTTCGCCCTGATGCTCAAGCAGTACCCGAACATCGGCGGGGTGCTCGCCGCCAACGACGGTCTCGGCAACGCGGCCATCGAGGTGCTCAAGGAGAAGGGCATGAACGGCCGGGTCCCGGTGACCGGCCAGGACGCGACGGTCGAGGGCCTGCAGAACGTGCTCGCCGGCGACCAGTGCGTCACCATCTTCAAGGACGTGAAGCTGGAGGCGAACGCCGCCGCCGACCTGGCCGTCAAGCTGTACAAGAACAACACGGTGAAGGTGCCGGTCGCGGACAAGCTGAAGGACCCGGAGTCCGGCCTCTACATCCCGTTCGTGAAGCTGAAGCCCGAGGCGATCACCAAGGACAACGTGAAGTCGGTCGTCGAGAACGGATTCGTCGACGCCAACACCCTGTGCACCGCGAAGTTCAAGGCGGCCTGCAAGGCCGCCAAGATCATCCAGTAACGACGTCTCCGGGCCGGCAGGCCGCCACTCAGTCCGCGATCCTGATCCGGACCCGGCGGTTCTGCCGGCCCTTGCTTTCCACCTTGACCACCTCGACCCGGCCGACCTGCGCGGTCGACGCCACGTGGGTGCCGCCGTCGGCCTGCACGTCCAGCCCCACGATGTCGATCACCCGGATCTCCGGATGATCGAGCGGCGGCAACGCGTCCTGGGTACGGACCAGCGTCGGGATCTCCAACGCCTCGGCTCGCGGCAGCACCCGCGCCACGATCTTGCGGTCGGCGCTGATCTCCGCGTTCACCGCGTCCTCCAGCGCCTGCTTGAACCCCGGCGGCACCTCCGGCAGGTTGAAGTCCATCCGGGCTTCGCCCGGTTGCATGTTTCCGCCGGTCACCAGCGCGCCGAAGTCACGGAACACCGTGCCGCAGAGGATGTGCAAACCCGAGTGGGTACGCATCAGGCTGGTCCGCCGCTCGTCGTCGATCGCGCCCCGCACCGTCGTACCGGCAGTCGGCACCGGATCACCCGGTGCCGGGATCAGGTACTGCTCGTCGCCCTTACGCGTGTCGACGATGCGAGTGCGCACACCCTCCCAGAGCAGCACCCCGTGATCCGGCGGCTGGCCGCCCCCGCCCGGGTAGAAGGCGGACCGGTCGAGCACGATGCCCGCCTCCGGATCGGCCGGATCGGACCACACCACGGTGCAGTCCCATTCGCGTACGGTCGGGTCACTCCAGTCCAGGCGTTCGGTCACGAAACCGAACTCTAATCGGTCAGAACCACCAATCGGCGCGTTGCGCGCGTCATCGCCACGTACCTGTCGACCGCCCCCTCGACACCGTCCCCGAACAAGTCCGGGTCGATCAGCACGACCAGGTCGAACTCCAGCCCCTTGGCCAGCTCCGGGGTCAGCGACCGGACCCGCTCCCGAGCCCGTCCATGGACCGGCCGGTGCCCGATCACGCACGCGGTCCCCTCGGCGTGCTCGGCCGACCACGAGTCCAGGATCGAGTCCAGTTCGCCGACCCGGCCGTGATGCACCGGGATGCCACTGGATCGGATCGAGGTGGGCACGTTGGCGTCCGGCAGCACCGCCCGGATCACCGGCTCCGCCTCGGCCATCACCTCGGCCGGGGTGCGGTAGTTGACCGAGAGCGAGGCGAGCGTGATCCGGTCGAGTCCGGCGCGCTCCAGCCGCTCGGCCCACGACCCGACGAACCCGTGCCGGGCCTGGGCGCGATCCCCGACCACGGTGAGGCTGCGGGACGGGCAGCGCACCAGCAGCATCCGCCACTCGGCGTCGGTCAACTCCTGTGCCTCGTCCACCACGATGTGCGCGAACGGTCCGGCCAGCGGATCCGCGTCGTCCTCCGGGAGCGCGCGGCCCTCGTCCAGCACCTCCCGCAGGTCCTGCTGCCGCAGCATGGTCATCAGGCCCTCGCCGTCGTCGTACTCGTTCGACGCGATCAGGTCCTCCACCACCCTTTCCATCTCGGCACGCCCGGCGGCGACGGCCACGGCCCGACGGCGTCGGGCCCCGGCCGCCCGCGGGTCGCCGAGCAGGCGGCGGGCCGCGTCCAGCAGCGGCAGATCGGACACCGTCCAGGCCCGCGGGTACGGCCGCTGCAGCGCGCGGATCTCGGCGGTGCTCAGCCACGGCGCGCACCGGCGTAGGTAGGCCGGCACCGACCACAGGTCGGCCACCAGATCGGCCGCCTGCAGCACCGGCCACGCCCGGCCGAAGGCGGCCCGCAGATCGGGGTCCCGAGCCAGTTCCGCCTCGCTCACCTCGGACCGGTCGCCCAGGATGGCCAGCAGTTCGGCCCACACCTGGTCGCGTGCCTCATGATGCGGGGTGCCCGGATCCGGCACGGCGAACGCCTCCGCCCAGTCGGCGGCCGTCACCGTGACGTCCTCGACGGCCAGCTCGACGGTCGGCGGCTCCTGGTAGAACCGCACCGCCGCCTCCATCGCCTCGACCAGCCGCGCCGACGACTTCAGCCGGACCACCTCCGGGTCGGTCTCCGGCGCCGCGCCCGCACCCTCCGGGACCAGGTCCCGCAGCGTGCACGTCTGCACGTCCTCCTCGCCCAGGTTGGGCAGCACGTCCGAGACGTACGCCAGATAGGGCTCGTGCGGACCGACGAACAGCACTCCGCCCCGGCCCTTGGCCAGGCTCGGGTCGGAATAGCGCAGGTACGCCGTCCGGTGCAGCGCCACCACGGTCTTGCCGGTGCCCGGCCCGCCGTCGACCACCAGTGCCCCGGCCGCCCCGGCCCGGATGATCGCGTCCTGGTCGGACTGGATGGTGCCGAGCACGTCCCGCATCCGCGGTGACCGGCTGCCACCCAGGCTCGCGATGAACGCCGACTGGTCGTCGAGCGCCGCCGCGTGCTCCGCGAACTCACCGGCGGCGAACACCTCGTCCCAGTAGTCGTTCACCCGGCCGTCCGCCCACCGGTACCGGCGGCGGGACACCAGGCCCATCGGGTTGGCGTGGGTGGCCCCGAAGAACGGTTCGGCCGCCGGTGACCGCCAGTCGACCAGCAGCCGACCGCCCTCGCCGTCGGTCAGTCCGAACCGGCCCACGTAGACGGTGTCGCCGTTCGCGTACACCATCCGGCCCAGGCACAGGTCCAGGCTGAATCGCCGCAGCGCCCGCAACCGGGAGCTGAGCCGATGGACCGCGTCGTCCCGGTCGACCGCCTGCCTGCCCTTGCCGGCCGGCGCCTTCCGCTCGGTCTCCAGTTGCTCGGTCACCTCGGCGATCGACCGCGCCAGGCTGGTGGCCATGCCGGTGAAGTGTTCCTCGTCCGCGGCGATCAGCGCCGGCGCGGCCTTGGCGGCGAGCCGCTCGGGCAGAGCGAAGGCGCTGGTGGTGGAGAGAGTCACGAGATCCCCGTTCGCGCAGAGTTTGTGCTTGAGCAGCGATTCTGCGCCGGGTATGGGGTCTTGCCGCAAGGCCCCCTATGTGCTATAGGTTAGAAATGGCGGAGGAACCTCCCTCGAGGAAGGAATCGCCGAGAGCCGTCCGTCGGTAGAGCACTGACCGTCCCGACCGGGCCCGCTCCACCAGCCCCGACCGCAGCAGCACCGCCAGGTGATCGCCGACCGCGCCGGGTGCCATCCCGAACGCTCGTGCCAGCTGACTGGTGCTCGCCGCGTCGCCCAGCGAATCCAGCAGCAGCGCCCGCGACCGCCCGAGCAGCGCTGCCAGATGCTCCGGCGCCGCCGCCGGTTCGCTCTCCAGCAGCGTCGCCACCCCGCGCGCCGGGTAGACGATCGCCTTCGGCCACGGCTCGTCACCGTAGACGGCGATCTCCGGCCAGATGAACACCGACGGGATCAGCAGCAGCCCGTCCCCACCCAGCGGAATCGTGTCGGTGGTCCGCCCGGACGTGTCGATGCCGCCGTCGCGCCACCGCACCTTCGGATGCAGCCCGGCCAGTGCCGCCGCCCACCCGTCGCGCCCCAGCTCAGCCGCCCGGTAGACGACGTCACGCTCGCACAGCAGCCGCATCCTCGGCCAGTCGGCGGCCAGCACCGCCGACCACGCCGCCGCGAACGCCCCGGCCAGCCGCTCCAACACGTCCGCTCCGGTCAGCACGGCCCGCGCCGCGTCCCCGGTGTCCGGCCGCCGTTCCAGGTAGAACTCGATCTCGGCCCGGGCGGCGGCGACCGGAGCCGACCGCAGCGCGGCCAGATCGTCGGCGATGGTCTGCCCGATCCGCCCCGGCGGCGGGCACAGGAACGTCGCCCCCGACGTCGGCGTGTGCAACGCGAGAACCGCGTCCACCGCCGGATCCGCCGCCCGCACCCGCGCGAACGGCCCGCGCAGCCGCCCCAGCCAGGCCTCCGGAATGCCCCGGTTGTGCGGCCCGGCCAGCGCCCGCATCACGTTCTGCAGCTCGAACACCGGCGACAGCGCGAACCTGGTCCGCAGCAGATCCTCCGCGCCCACCTCGAACCGCATGCCCCGACCTTACGTTCAGAGCCGAAACATTCGCGGCTGCGGCCCGGCCCCGGCACGCTCACCGGCATGACCGTCGCCGCCCGCCCGGCCACCTACCGTGAGGTGTTCGCGGAACCGAGTTTCCGCACCCTGTTCGCCGCCCGCACGTTCGCCATCAGCGCCACCTCGCTGCAGATCTTCGCGCTCTCCGTGCTCGTCTACACGACCACCGAGTCGCCGCTGCTCAGCGCGGTCGCGTTCGGCGCCGGATTCCTCCCGCAGTTCGCCGGTGGCCTGCTGCTCGGCTCGCTGACCGACCGGCTCCGCCCGCGTCCGCTGATCGTCGCCGGATACGCCGTCGAAGCGCTGCTCTCGGTCGTCCTCGGCCTCGCCGACCTGCCGGTCGGGTCGGCCCTGGCCCTGGTCGCGGCCATCGCCTGCTTCACCCCGGTCTTCAACGGCGCGGCCGCTAAGGTGATCGCCGAACGCCTGACCGGCGACGCCTACGTTCTGGGTCGTGCCGTCTCCAGCATGTCCTCCTCGTTCGCCCAGCTTCTGGGCCTGGCCGGTGGCGGCGTCGCGGTGGCCGCCCTGGGTGCCCGCCACGCCCTGCTGCTGGCCGCCGCGTTCTTCCTGGTCGCCGCCGTGATCGTCCAGCTGTTCCTGCCCGCGACCGCCACACCACGCGCCGTCCTCTCCGGAGCCGACGCGACCGCCGGTTCGGCCGTCGCCTCCCGTAGTGCTGATTCGTCCGGTCCGGCCGTCGCCTCCCGGGGCGGCGATTCGCCAGATTCGGCTGTCGCTTCCTCGGGCGTCGATTCGGCCGGTTCGGCTGTCGCTTCCCCGGGTGTCGATTCGGCCGGTTCGGCGGTCGCTTCCTCGGGCGTCGATTCGCCCGATTCGTCGGCATCCGTTGCGGCGGAGACGCGGCCGGACGGGCGTCGGAGGAACGCCGTCCGGGACAGCTGGACCGGCGCCACGGCGATGCTGGCCGACCCCACGATCCGCCGCCTGTTGCTCGCCCAATGGCTGCCGTCCGCGTTCGTGGTCGGCGCCGAAGCCCTGCTGATCGCCTACAGCGCGGATCGTGGTCTCCCGCCGGGCGCCGGAGCGGTGCTGATGGCCGGCCCGGCGGTCGGCATGCTCATCGGAGACCTGATCGTCGGCCGCTTCGTCCGCCCGATCTGGCGGGAACGCCTGTCCGGCCCACTGGTGCTGCTCCTGGGCGCCCCGCTGCTACTGCTCCCGGCCGACCCGCCGCTACCGTTGACGGCAGCCCTGCTGGTCCTGTCCGGCACCGGCTTCGCGTACAGCCTCGGACTCCAGCGAGCTTTCCTGGAGTCCGCCCCCGAACATCGGGTGGGTCAACTGTTCGCCCTGCTCTCGACGGGTTTGATGGCCCTGCAGGGGGTGGGTCCGCTACTGTCCGGCGCGGTGGCCGAATTGACCACCCCGGCCACCGCGATCGCCGCCGCCGGTGCGGCGACGATGCTGGTGGCGGCGACGACGAGAAGACCCCGCTAGAACAGGTCAGGCCAGCAGCTCGCGGACCCGGGGGATGACCTCGGTGGCGTACAGCTCGATGCACCTGGTCAGGTGTTCGGTGGGGAGGGGGCCGTGTGAGTATTTCAGGTCGAAACGGTCGACCTCCAGCGCCTTGACCGTCGCGGCGATCTTCTGGGCCACGGTCTCCGGGGAGCCGACGTGCCAGGCGCCCTCGGTGACGTCGGCCTCGAAACGGGACCGGGTCGCCGGCGGCCAGCCGCGCTCACGGCCGATCCGGTCGAGGTTGCGGCGGGCGTGCGGCCACAGGATGTCGACGGCTTCCCGGTCGGTGGCGGCGACGAACCCGGGGCAGTGCACTGCGATCGGCTGCGGTTCCTGTTCGAGTTCGTTGAGGGCACGCCGGTACAGGTCGGTGTAGGGCGCGAACCGGGCGGGCGCCCCGCCGATGATCGCCAGCACCAGCGGCAGGCCGTACTGGGCGGCGCGGACCACCGACTCGGGGCTGCCGCCGACACCGATCCAGGTGCGGATGCGGCCGGACCCGGTCTTCGGGTAGACCTGCTGGTCACGCAGCGGCGGCCGGATCGAACCCGTCCACGTGACCGGGCCCTCGTCGAGCAGCTCCGCCATCAGGTCCAGCTTCTCGGCGAACAACCGCTCGTAGTCGGCCAGGTCGTAGCCGAACAGCGGGAACGACTCGGTGAACGATCCGCGGCCGAGCATGATCTCGGCCCGGCCGCCGGACACCGCGTCGAGTGTGGCGAAGCGCTCGAAGACCCGTACCGGATCATCGGAACTCAGGACCGTGACCGCCGTGCCCAGCCGGATCCGCTCGGTCCGCGCGGCGATCGCCGCGAGGACGATCTCCGGAGAGGAGATCGCATAGTCGTCGCGGTGATGCTCGCCGACGCCGAAGAAGTCGAGACCGAGTCGGTCGGCGAGCACACCCTGCTCGACGACGTCCCGGATGACCTGGGCGTAGGGCTTGCCGTTGACGTCGCCGAAAGTGTCGAGACCGAATTCCACCGCCAAGATCCTACCGGCGGCCTTTCAGGCGCCGGCCCATCTCCTTCGCGATCTCCTTCTTGGCGTCCCGCTCGGCCATCACCTGCCTTTTGTCGTACGACTTGAGGCCCCGAGCCAGTCCCAGCTCGATCTTGGCCCAGCCGTCCTTGAAGTACAGCGACAGTGGCACCAGGGTGAGGCCCGACCCGTCCTTCAGCTGGTTGAGGATCTTGATGATCTCGACCTTGTGGAGGAGCAGTTTCCGGGTGCGGCGCGGCGCGTGATTGGTCCACGAGCCGAACCCGTACTCCGCGATGTGCAGCCCGTAGAGCATGATCTCGCCCTCGTGCTCCTGCGCGAACGTGTCGACCAGCGACGCCCGGCCCAGACGCAGGGACTTCACCTCGGTGCCGGCCAGCACCAATCCGGCCTCGTAGGTCTTCAGGATGGCGTAGTCGTGCCGGGCCTTCTTGTTCGACGCGACCAGCTTGACGCCCGTCTCCCTAGGCATCGGGGTCGGCTCCGCCGAGGTCCTCCGGGATCGGCCGGCGCATCGAGTAGGTGACGCTGCTCAGCCGATGTGGCTCGTCCTTCACGTGGATGACCGCCCGGTCGTACGCCTGCCAGCCGGCCTGTCCGGCCCGGTTCAGATGCCGCAGGTCGTCGAAACGCTCGTCGGTGCCCCAGCGCAGCACCCCGGTCGGATGGTGGAACGTCGCCGTCCAGTCCATGAAACGGTCGGCGCCGAGCGTGCCCGCCGCGCGGTACTCCAGTCGCGCGTATTCCCAGTTGTCCACGCCGATGATTATGCCGCCCGATTGGACCTATTGCTGTTCGGTAGTGAGCGTCTGTCCGTCCAGATGCCGGAAACCGGCCGCCACCAGCGCTTTCAGGACCTCGTGATCGACGTCGGCGAGTCGCTTCAGATAGAGGCAGGATTTGCCGGTGCTATGCGGGCCGAGCCGGTCCAGCAGTTCCGGATAGCCGTCGAAGCCGGCCGAGATGTAGAGGGTCAGCGCCTGTTTGCGCGGCGACATCCCGACCGCCGGCCAGTCACCGGACCGGCCGGACGCATACCGGTAGTGGTAAGCGCCGAACCCGATGATCGCCGAGCCCCACATCACCGGCTCGGCACCGGTCGCCTCGGCCATCAGCGCGCACGCCGCCTCCGCGTCGGCCCGCCGTTTCGGATCGGCGACCGCGGCCAGGAAAGCGGGCACGTCCCCGTCGTTACGTGTGGTCTTCGGTTCCGCCATATCGGCCAGAGTAGGCTCCCCGGCCATGAGTCGAGGGGACGGCGTGTTGCGGCACGAGTCGGTGCATGACGGTTTCGTGGCGGCGCAGGGCCAGCGGCAGGAGATCGCCGAAGCCATCGACAGGCACATCGAGGAGCATTTCGGTACGGTCGACTTCGTCTACCACGAGGTCGGGTCACACCTGGTGGGCGTGCACGTCTACGTGATCGCGCCGACCGAGGCCCGGCCGTTCCGGACACTGATCACCTCGGGCATGAGCGAGTTGCCGATGACCGTGCCGGCCGGGGTCAGCCCGTACGCCGAGGTCATGCTCTGTCTTCCGGCGGACTGGCCGATGGGCGAGTCATACCCGAGCGAGACCGCCCCGGACTGGCCGATCGCGGTGCTCAAGCAGGTGGCGCGCTTGCCGCACGAGTACCGCACCTGGATCGGCGAGTGGCACTCGATTCCGAACGGCGACCCGGCCGAGACGTACGCCCCCGACGTCCCGTTCTGCGGTGTGGTGATCACCCCGATGCTGCGGACCACGGCCGAGGCCCGGGTCATCACCGCCCCCGACGGCACCGAGATCAACCTGCTCGCGGTGATCCCGCTGCACCGCGACGAGATCGCCGTGAAGATCGAGCAGGGCACCGACGCGCTGATCGAGGTATTGGATCGTGGCCGGGTGACCGAACTGCTGGACCCGGGACGGCCGTCGTTCGCCGTGGTGGAATAGGGCTTGATCAACTCGGTTAGCATCCCGTGACGTGCTGGGATGTGTCAGAGGTTTGTCCGGGCCGCGGTGGGTCGCGGTTCATGTTCTGGTCTACGTGGGGCTGCTCGCGGTCGCATCGGTGATCGATCTGAGTCCGTCGGCCGGTTCGACGTGGGGCGGCGCCCTGGTGGCGTACGCCGCCGCGATGCCCTTCATTCTGCCGTTCTCAGTGCTGCCGGTGGCGCTGATGCTGGGTGTGCTCTGGCTGATGCGTCACCTGCGGGCGTGGCTGTTCCGCGTGTCCGCGGTCCTGCTCTGCTGCCTGCCGGTGGTGCTGATAGCCGCCGAGCCGCGGATGCTGCTCTTCTACCTGCCGGCGCAGGCGCTGCTGGGGCTGCTCCTGGTGCAGCCGGTCCGGGTGGCCGACCACGAGGTGGGCGCGCACGCCTTCTGAGCACGCCCACCTCGACGAGATGATCCGGGTCAGCTGATCGCGGCCTGGACGGCCGGCAGCCAGCGGGCGGCGATCTTCACGTTGCCGGCGTCGTTCGGGTGCACGCCGTCGTACGTGTCGGTGGTGGTGTTGAAGCCGGTCCACTGGTCGACCACGGTGACCGGGGAGGCGGCGGTGCTCAACGACGCGGCCCAGGCCGGGATGGCGGCGTTGAGAGTGACTACGCGCTGACCGCAGTCGGTGCAGGTGGGCGGATTGAGCGGGATGATCTGCGCGACGATGATCTTCATCTTCGGGTTGTACGCCCGCATCTGCCCGACCAGCGTGGTGTAGGCGTTCAGGATCGTGGCGGCCGGGATGTTGCTCCACGCGTCGTTGGTCCCGAAGTGCATCAGCACCACGTCCGGCCGGCTGGCGGAGATCCAGGCCGGCAGCTGGTTCTGGCCGGCGACGTTGGTGACCAGGTAACCGCCGTGACCCTCGTGCTCCCCGTCGTAGGGGAAGCCGCAGCCGTCGCCGGGCAGGGTGCCGACGAAGTCGACCTTGGCCGCCGGGAGCTGCTGCCAGAGCAGGGCGCGCCAGCAGCCGGGTGAACCGGTGATCGAGTCGCCGAGCGCCATGATCCGGGTGACGGTGCCGGTGCTGGGCGACGGGTTGGGTGTGCCGGTGCCGTCGCTGGGTTCCACCACGACTCCTCCGGTGCAGGTGACGCCGTTGAGGCTGAAGCTTGCGGGCACCGGGTTGCTGCCGGTCCACGATCCGTTGAAGCCGAACGACGCCTTGCCGTTGGTGGCCAGCGCACCGTTCCAGGCGGCGTTGCGAACCGTGACCGTGGACCCGGACTGGGTGACCGATCCGTTCCACAGCTGGGTGATGGTCTGCCCGGACGAGAACGTGAACACCAGCGACCAGCCGGCGACCGGATCGCCGAGGTTGGTGACGTCGACGGCGGCGCCGAAGCCACCCTGCCACTGGCTGCTGACCGTGTACTTGACGGCGCAGCCGGCGGCCGCGCTCGCGCTGGTGGCGACGGCGAAACCGCCGAGGGTCAGCAGGGCCGTGACGAGACTGAGGACAGTCCATTTTCGTCTTTGCACGGGAAGCCTCCGGGGATGTGCTTGACGGGCGTGCGGGGACGGAGCACGCTGGGAGCGCTCCCAATTAACGCACATCAATGGGTGTCGGGAGAACGGTCATCCGTCGATTCGTCGTCGCGCACGAAAGGGCAGTTCGAGTGGCTGCGCCGAGCAGTGGAACGCACGCAGTGGAAGCGCATGGAGAGGCGCTGGTGCTGGGCGAGACGTGCGGCGCGAATGGGATGGGTGCCGCATGGGTGGGCGGCTGTGGTGGAGTGGGGTCGTCGGCGCGGGGGCGCCACGATCACACGGCGGTCGCCCACCGGGAGAGCGGGGAGGCGGGCGGCTACGGGGCCCGACTCCCCGCGTTCCAGCGCCGTGCCACTCGCGTTCCCCACCGGCTGGCCGTGAGGACTGCCGTGAGGCCTCAGTGACAGCCCCCAGGACCAGCTGGGCATGGTCGGCGGCCGGGCGGCATCACCGTCGCGGTGGGTCGGGGCAGGTGAGCAGGGAGCTGGGGCCCAGGTTTCGGATCGAGGCGTCCAGGACGTGGGCGGTGTGCGCCAGGGCGATCACCCCGCCCCGCCGACGAACCGCGGCGGCGACCTGCATCAGGCACCCCGGATTGGCGGTGACCAGCAGTTCCGCGCCGGTGGCGAGCACCGCGTCGGCCTTGCGGTCCCCGAGTTCGGCGGCCGGCTCCGGGTTGAGGACGTTCCAGACCCCGGCCGAACCGCAGCAGATCTCCGCCTCGGCGATCGGCCGCACCTCGAGCTCCGGAATGCCGTTCAGCAATGCCCGTGGCTGAGCGCGAACCCCCTGAGCATGCCCGAGATGGCAGGCGTCGTGGTAGGCGACCGACATCGGCAGCGGATGCCGGCGGGCCACCGGGCCGAGTTCGACGAGCAACTCGGACAGGTCGCGGACCTTCGCGGTGAACGCGGCGGCCTTCCCGGCCCACTCCGGGTCGTCGGCGAGCAGTTCGCCGTACTCCTTCAGCGAGGAACCGCAACCCGCGGCATTGACCACGAAGTAGTCCATCCCGGTCCGCTCGAACGTGTCGATCAGCTGTCGCGCGAACCGTCGGGCCTCCTCCCGGCGCCCGTTGTGCATGCTCAGCGCGCCGCAACAGCCCTGGCTCGGCGGAATCAGCACCTCACAGCCTTCGGCGGCGAGCACCCGTACCGTCGCGGAATTGACGTCCGGGAAGAACGCCGACTGAACACAACCGGTCAGCATGCCGACGACCGCGCGCCGTTCGCCGCGCGCCCGGACGCGCGCCGGCGGGCGCGGTACACCGCGCAGACGCGGCGCGAGGGAATCAAGGGTGGCCAGGGTGGGCGCGAGCCGCTGCAGGATTCCGGTGCGTTCGACGAGCCTTTGCAGACCCAGACTCTGGTACGCCCGGAGCGGCCCCCGGAGAAGCCGGAGCCGTTTCGGGTATGGGAACAGCGCGAAGATCGCCGCCCGCAGGGCCCGATCCCGGGTTCCGCGCTGGTGGCGGCGCTCCACCTGGGCGCGGGTGTCCTCGATCAGCCGGTCGTAACGCACCCCGGACGGGCAGGCGGTGACACAGGCCATGCAGCCGAGGCAGTTGTCGAAGTGCCCGACCATCGAATCGCTGAGCGGCTCACCGGAGAGACCCTGCCCGATCAGGTGGATCCGGCCGCGTGGCGAGTCCATCTCCTCGCCCCACAGCACATAGGTGGGGCACGTCGTCAGACAGAAACCGCAGTGAACACAATCGGACACCAGGTCGGCGCTGGGCGGATGATGGCCGTCGAACGCCGTCCCGCTCTCCGCGGCCCGAAGCACGTCCGTCGTGGAAGCGGCCGACGCTGTCCCGAGGCGGTCCGGCGCACCGCCGGGCACCCGTGGTGCGGGCAGCGCCTCAGCGGGCGGGGTCCCGGTGCCCCGGGGAGTGTCGAGGGGGAGCGGCTCGGGATCGGTGGTCTCGGGCATCAGATACCTCCCACGAAGCGGCCGGGCGCGAAGCGGTGATCAGGGTCGAACCGGTCCTTCACCCGACGCATCAGATCGAGGCCGGGCACCGGGCCCCACATGTCGATCATGCCCCGCACGGAAGGCGGCGCGGTCAGCACCACCGCGTGCCCGCCGACCACCGTGGCCACCGCCCGCAGGACTTCCACGACGTGGGCCGTGGCCGCCGGATCGACGGGGGCGCCGGCGTAGAGGACTCCGGTCCCGGCCGAGCCCCGGACCGTCAGGCCGGCCTCGACCGCTGTGCTGACCAGGGACGGGACTCCGGAGAGGGTGCCGGTCAGCTTGAGGGCCAGGGCGTCACCGGTCGCCGGCCAGGGCGGCGTGTCCCACCACGGGGGCGGTGTGTCGGTCACCTCGCCGTTCAGCAGACGGGCCAGGGCGGTGGCACGGTCGCGGACGCCGGTCTCGGTGCCCTCGACGAGGACGGCCAACTCCGGTTCGGCGCCGGGGGCGGCGTTGATCTCCAGGGCGCTCGCTGCGGACTGGGCGGTCAGGACGTTCGCCGCGTGGGTGGGTGGGGCGATCGCCCGTACGAAAAGGGTGAAGAGCGGGACCGGATGCAACCGGAAGACGCATTCGGTGATGAGCCCGAGCGTGCCCTGCGATCCGGTGTAGAGCTTGCCCAGGTCGTATCCGGCGACGTTCTTGACCACCTTGCCGCCGGATTTGGTGATCCGGCCGTCCGGCCGGACGACGGTGATACCGATCAGCAGATCGCGGGCCGTGCCGTAACGCAGACGCCGGGGTCCGCTGGCGTTCGCCGCGACCGTGCCGCCGGCCGTCGCCGTCGCGGGCGCGTCCAGGGCGAGTTGCTGGCCGGGCAGACCGTGCAGCTCGGCCATCGGGGTGCCGGCCCGGACCACGGTGATCAGGTCACCGGCGGCGTGCTCGACGACGCCGGCCAGCCGTCGCGTGTCGATGATCAGGTCGAGCTCGCGTGGTGGCGGGCCCTGGTGGATCTTCGTGCCGCCGCCCCGGATCACCACGGCGAGATCCCGGCTCGCGGCGATCAGCGCGGCCGCCTCCTCGGTGGTCGCGGGTGCCGCGACGAGGCGAGCCGGAACCCCGGCGACGACATCGTCGTCCCCGGCCTTGACCGCGAGATCATCCAGAGCGCTCACCGCAGACCCCCGAGGGCACCGCGGCAACGCTCCGCGCCGCGATCTTGTGGAGTTCCGCGGGACAGGTGTGACCGAGGTCCACAAGATCGCGAAAGGCTGGGCATCAGAAGACCTCCGCCACGCCGGCCTCCTGCAACGGGTGGGCGCCGCGATGGTGGCCGGGCCGCTCCCCGCACAAGCGCGGCGTCGGGAAGACCTTGCCCGGATTGGCGATCCCGTCCGGATCGAAGGCGCACCGCACCAGCTGCATCGTGTCCAGATCGTCGTCGGTGAACATCCGTGGCATGTAACGCGCCTTGTCGACCCCGACCCCGTGCTCCCCGGTGATCGAACCGCCGTGCTCGATGCACAGGTCGAGGATCGCCCCGGAGACGGTCTCGGCGCGCTCGGCCTCACCGGGCACATCGTCGTCGAAGAGGACCAGCGGATGCAGATTGCCGTCACCGGCGTGGAAGACGTTGGCGACCCGGACGCCGTGCTCGGCGGCGACCTCGTTGATCCGGCGCAGCACGGTGGGCAGCGCGGTCCGCGGGATCACCCCGTCCTGCACGATGTAGTCGGGGCTGATCCGGCCGACCGCCGCGAACGCCGACTTGCGGCCCCGCCAGATCAGCTGACGCTCGGTGTCGTCGGCGGCGACCCGGGTCTCGAAGGCGCCGTTCTCCGCGCAGAGCCGGCTCACCTCGTCGAACTGGGCCGCCACCTCGGCGGCCGGCCCGTCCAGCTCGACGATCAGCACCGCGCCCGCCCCGGCCGGATAGCCGCAGCTCACGGCCGACTCGGCGGCCTCGATGGAGAGCGCGTCCATCATCTCGATCGCGGCCGGCACCACCCCCGCCGCGATGATCGCCGAGGTGGCCGCCCCGGCCTGGTCGGTACCGGTGAACGCGGCCAACAGGGTGCGGACCGTCTCCGGCAGCCTGGTCAGTTTCACCGTCACCTCGGTGGCGACGCCCAGGGTGCCCTCCGAACCGACGAAGGCGCCCAGCAGGTCATACCCCGGCGTGTCCGGCGTCGCCCCGCCGAGCCGGACCAGGTCGCCGTCGGGAGTGACGACCTGCAGGCCGGTCACGTGGTTGGTGGTGAACCCGTACTTGAGGCAGTGCGCACCGCCCGAATTCTCCGCCACGTTGCCGCCGATCGAACAGATCTGCTGGCTGGACGGGTCCGGCGCGTAGTAGTAGCCGTGCGGCGTCGCGGCCTGGGTGACCTGCAGGTTGATCACACCGGGCTGGACCACGGCACGCTCGTCGGCCGGCCGCACCTCGAGGATGTCCCGCAGCTGCGAGGTGACGATGAGGACACCGTCGGCGTGCGGGAGCGCCCCGCCGGACAGGCCGGTGCCGGAGCCGCGGGCCACGAACGGCACCCGCTCCTCGGCGCAGGCTCGGACCACGGCGGCGACCTGGGCGGCGGTCCGGGGAAGGACGACCAGCGCCGGAACGACCCGGTAGTGGGAGAGGCCGTCACACTCGTACGTCCGCAGCCGTTGCCGGTCGGTGATCAGCTGGTCCGGCGCCAGCTCGGCTTGCAGCCGCGACAAAAGGGTCATCCGAACCTCCTCGGCAACACTGCCCACCGCCACGCTAACCGTGATCGGCTCCCCGCGCGACGGGGGAAATCGAACCTGTGGATAAGCGGGTGGTGGCCGGGGTGTCACCGCCTGTGGATACTTTTCCGCCTGGTCGCGGCGTCTGCCAAGATGGCCGGATGTTCCTGACCGCCAGACCCGTCCGTGCCGCCCTGGGCGCCGCCTGTGCCCTGGTGATGATGGCCGCCGGGTGCAGCTCCTCCGACGACGGTGAGCCGGATGCCGGGCTGATCACCGTGACCACCATGCGGGGCTCGTTCCTGCAGCCGGCCGAGATCGGCCCGGCGTGGACCGCCCCGGAGGAGAGCGCCGCGCCGACGACGCTCGTCAGCTTCTGTGGTGGCGGCAGCACTCCGCCGCAGCTGCCGCCGGGCGCCGAGGTGGTCTCGTCGAACGCCGCCGACGAGGGGGAGAAGGGCGCGCAGACGCTCCAGCAGTCCGCCCTGGTCTACGGCGACGAGGACAGTGCCACGGCCGGTCTGGGGCTGCTGCGGGCGGTGGCCGACCAGTGCGAGAAGACGTCCGAGGTGCCGGCGGCGGTGACGGCCGACCGCAACGAGCCGGCATACACCGAGACCGTCGAGATCCGCGAGATGAACGAGGGCGCCTGGAGCGGGTTCGTGATCGTGCGCCACAAGCTGTACGAGGCGACCCATCCCGGCACCGCCGACGTCGCGGTGGCCGTGCTGCGCACCCGCAACGTGGTGCTCGTCGACAGCTACGCCATCTACCAGTTGAACAACTCGAGCCCGGCGCCCAACTTCGAGGCGGACTGGAAGAAGCTCGTCGGCTCGGTCGTTCAGCGCGTGGGATAGACACGGCGACGATCGTCGTCTAATGTTCGCGGTGCGCCGTTGCGAGTTCTTCCCCCGTGGAATTCGCAGCGGCGCCCTTATTTTCTGCCGTGAACCGTACCGGCGTCCCCTTCTCCACCACGCGATCAGCAGCCGCGCACTTGTCACTGAGCAATCTCGCTGCTCGTTACTGCGCGGAGAGAGCGTGTACCGCTCAGTGATGGCCGTACCCGTGTGGAAAAAGCCACGGTACTGTTAACTATTCACCCCGGTCGTGCTTAGCCTTACGAATCCCAGGGCAGGAGTTGTTATCCGCCGCGGATTCTTAACCGGGAGGTAGAGGCATGAAGTTCGTATACGACTTCGCCGAGGGCAACAAGGACCTCAAGGATCTGCTGGGTGGCAAGGGCGCCAATCTCGCGGAGATGACCAACCTGGGTCTGCCCGTGCCTCCCGGCTTCACCATCACCACCGAGGCGTGCCAGCAATACCTGCGCAACGGCACGCACGTCGACGGCCTGGCCGCCGAGATCGACGCGCACCTCGCCGCGCTCGAGGAGAAGATGGGCCGGCGCCTCGGCGACCCGGCCGATCCGCTGCTCGTGTCGGTGCGTTCCGGCGCCAAGTTCTCCATGCCCGGGATGATGGAGACCGTTCTCAACGTGGGGCTCAACGACGAGTCCGTGGACGGGCTGTCCCGGCAGGCCGGCGGCAACGACAGGTTCGCGTGGGACTCGTACCGGCGTCTGATCCAGATGTTCGGCAAGACGGTGTGCGAGGTGCCCGGCCACGAGTTCGAGAAGGCGCTCGACGACGCGAAGGCCGCCAAGGGAGTCCGCGACGACGTGCAACTGGACGCCGACGACCTGCGGGCGCTGGTCACCGCGTACAAGAAGGTGTTCGCCAAACACACCGGTCACGACTTCCCGCAGGATCCGCGTGAGCAGCTCGATCTCGCCACCGAGGCGGTGTTCCGGTCGTGGAACGCCGACCGGGCCGTCCTCTACCGCCGTCAGGAGCGCATCCCGACCGACCTGGGCACCGCCGTCAACGTGGTCGCGATGGTCTTCGGCAACCTGGGTGCCGACTCCGGCACCGGCGTCGCTTTCACCCGCGACCCGGCGACCGGTGAGCAGGGCGTCTACGGCGACTACCTGTCCAACGCGCAGGGCGAGGACGTGGTCGCGGGCATCCGCAACACCCTGCCGCTGGCCGACCTGGAACGGCTCGACAAGCGTTCCTACGACGAGCTGATGCAGATCATGGCCACGTTGGAGGGCCACTACCGGGATCTGTGCGACATCGAGTTCACCATCGAGCGCGGCAAACTGTGGATGCTGCAGACCCGGGTCGGCAAGCGCACCGCGGCCGCCGCGTTCACCATCGCCGCCCAGCTCGTCGACGAGGGAGTCATCGACCTGGACGAGGCGTTGCACCGGGTCAGCGGGGCCCAGCTCGCGCAGCTGATGTTCCCCCGCTTCGATCTGTCCTCCGCACCTGAGGCGATGACGCGGGGCATCGGGGCGTCGCCGGGCGCCGCCTACGGCCAGGTCGTCTTCACCTCGGCGCGGGCGGTCGAGGTGGCCGCCACCGGAGCGCCGGTCATCCTGGTCCGGCGCGAGACCAACCCCGACGACCTGCCCGGCATGATCGCCGCCAACGGCATCCTCACCAGCCGCGGCGGCAAGACCTCACACGCCGCCGTCGTCGCGCGCGGCATGGGCAAGACCTGTGTCTGCGGCGCCGACGAGATGGAGGTCTCCACGTCGTCGTTCACGATCGGCTCGGTGACGGTCCGGGAGGGCGAAACGATCTCCATCGACGGCACCACCGGGCGCGTCTACGCCGGTGAGGTGCCGGTCCGGCCCAGCGAGGTCGTGCAGTACTTCGAGGGCGACCTGGACCCCGCGAACGCCAACGACCCCCTGGTCGCGGCGGTGCACCGGATCCTCACGCACGCCGACGAGAAGCGCAGCCTCAAGGTGCGCACCAACGCCGACACCGGGCCCGACGCCGCCCGGGCCCGTCGTTTCGGCGCCCAGGGCATCGGCCTCTGCCGGACCGAGCACATGTTCCTCGGTGATCGCCGTGAGTTGGTCGAACGTCTGATCCTGGCGCGCACCGAGGCGGAACGCAACGAGGCCCTGGCCGGCCTCCAGCCGCTGCAGCGGGCCGACTTCCTGGAGATCTTCCGGGAGATGAACGGCCTGCCCGTCACCATCCGACTGATCGACCCGCCGTTGCACGAGTTCCTGCCGTCACTGGAGGAACTCGCGGTCAAGGTGGCCGTCGCGCACGAGCACGGGCGGCGTGTCGAGCACGACGAGCAGATGCTCGCCGCCGTCCGGCGCATGCACGAGCAGAACCCGATGCTGGGCCTGCGCGGCGTACGCCTGGGCCTGGTCATTCCCGGTCTGTTCGCGATGCAGGTCCGGGCCATCGCCGAGGCGGCCGTCGCGCTCGCCGCCGAGGGCGGCAGGCCGCGCCCGGAGATCATGGTCCCGCTGGTCGGAGCCGTCCAGGAACTCGAAACCGTCCGCACCGAAGCCGAGAAGATCATCGCCACGATCGTCGGCGACACGAACGTCGACATCCTGATCGGCACCATGATCGAGGTCCCGCGGGCGGCGCTGACGGCCGGGCAGATCGCCGAGGCGGCCGAGTTCTTCTCCTTCGGCACCAACGACCTGACCCAGATGGCTTGGGGTTTCTCCCGCGACGACGTCGAGGGCGCGTTCTTCTGGCGTTACCTCGAACTGGGCATTTTCGGCATCTCCCCGTTCGAGTCGATCGACGCCGACGGCGTGGGCCGCCTGGTCCGCATCGCCGCCGAGGAGGGCCGAGCCGCCCGCCCGGGCCTCAAACTGGGCGTCTGCGGCGAACACGGCGGCGACCCCGATTCGGTCCATTTCTTCCACGAGGTAGGCCTCGATTACGTCTCCTGCTCCCCGTTCCGGGTCCCGATCGCCCGTCTCGAAGCCGGCCGGGCCGCGGTGACAGCCGAAGGCTCCGACCACCGCTGAACCGGCCCGCAGTCGCGTCCCGCGGCCGGTTTCCTTCGCTCAGCCGAATGGTGGGTGTGCGGCGATTCGCCGCACACCCACCATTCCTTGACCGCCCGACAATCCCTCCCGCCGTGCCTCCCGCCGCCCGTCTCGCCGTCCGTCTCGCCGTCCGTCCTGCCGGCCTCAACGCTGTTTCCCGGCAGACGCGGACCTTCCCCGTCTCGGTAGCGGTCCCGACTTTCTTCACACCGGCCAACCACAAGATCAACACCCTGAGTCGGTACGGCCAGGCGCTCCCGCCGAACCACCCCTCCCGGACTACACCGCGACGCCTTCCCGGCGCCGGACCGCAACGCGTCTAACGGGCGTATCCGATGGCGGCCCCTTCGGCGCCGGACCGCAACGTGTCTAACGGGCGTGTCCGATGGCGGCCCCGACAGTTCGGGGCCGAGTCCCACCCGCCGATGAGCGCGGCGCCCCCGACGACGCGGCCCATGACCAGCCCGAAAGATCAACATCAGCACAGCCACGGCCGAGCGGCGCGGGAGAAACCCAAAACGCCGCCGGGTCCGCCCCAGCGGTGCCGGACGAACCCTAAAACGCCCCGGAAGCAGCCTTGCCGTGGTGCTCGCCGATCGTCCGGTCCTGGAAGCAGCCTTGCCGTGGTGCTCGCCGATCGTCCGGTCCTGGAAGCAGCCTTGCCGTGGTGCTCGCCGATCGTCCGGTCCTGGAAGCAGCCTTGCCGTGGTGCTCGCCGATCGTCCGGTCCTGGAAGCAGCCTTGCCGTGGTGCTCGCCGATCGTCCGGCTCTGGAAGCAGCCTTGCCGTGGTGCTCGCCGATCGTCCGGCTCTGGAAGCAGCCTTGCCGTGGTGCTCGCCGATCACCCGACCCGGAAGCAGCCCTGACCTCGCCGATCTCGCCCCCGGATGCAGCCCTGACGTGGCCGCTTGCTCCTATGGCCGGGCTTGACTTGGGGACGGCGGTGGCATGTCGTTTGCTGCTAAGACCGGGCTTGCGGGCGGTGGTGGTGTGTCGCTTGCCTCTCCGGCCGGGCCTGGAGGCGGTCGTGGTGTGCGGCTCGCCGTTATAACCCGGGCTGGAGGCGGCCATGCGGTGTCGCTGGCCGCTCGCGCCACGACTTATCGGACCGGTTTGGACGGACCTATCGCGGCCCGCACCGGCGAACCGGTCAAATTTCGACCCCGGAAGCTCTCTGGACCCGTCGCGGGAGTGGATGGTCCGCGATCGGTAGGTCAGGTGGTTGGCTCGGGCGACGCCAAGCCGGCAGCCGGGATGGGCCAGGGGCGGTCGATGCTCGGGTATACGCCGTCGATCACTGCTGGTGGGGCCTCGCCTAGTGGGGCGGCGCAGATCGCGGCTCTGACCACCGCTTCGTGCAGGGCCTGGGCTATTCGGGGGCCGGCGGTGGCCAACAACTCGGGGATGGCGTGTTCGAGCATGGCAGCCGCTACCGACCAGTCGGTGTGTGCGGCGGCGGCCACTCTACGGACGGCCTCGGCCGGTCGGTGCCGGAAGAGCAGGATCGACGTCTCCGGGTAGAGCGGCGCCTCTTCGTACCGCCGCTGCTGTTTTCGCGGTTTGGGACGGCCGTTGCCGTCCTTGCGATGGGCCGGATCGCTCCGGCCGGACCATTTCCGGCGGCCGGGCTTCCCGGAATCGTCGGGCAATAGGACCGGCCCGTCGATCAATGGGAAGGGGTCGCCTGACGGTGGGGCCGGGTCGGCTGACGGTGGAGCCGGGTCGTCGGACCGTGGGACCGCGTCGTCGGACCGTGGGACCGCGTCGTCGGACTGTGGAGCCGGGTCGTCGGACCGTGGGGCCGGGTCGCCGGACTGTGGGGCCGGCCAGTCGAGCAGCGGGTCCGGGCCCTTGAGCAGCCGGCTTGGTGCGTTGATCAGTGTGTCCGGGCTGTCGAGCAGCCGGCTCGGTGGGTTGATCGGCTGGTCCAGGCCGGCGGTCGGCTGGCTCGGTGCACTGAGCAGCGGGCTCGGCGTGCTGATCAACGGGCTCAGGGCGTTGAGTAGGGGGTCCGGGTCGGTGTATCCGGCGTCGGCGAGGATCAGCAGTGCCTCCCGGTCGTCGCGGGCGGCGGCCTCGGCGCGGATCCGGGCGGCCAAGGCGGCGACGATCGGGGTGTCCGCGTTCTGCCTGACGATCTCCGCGTATGCCGGCAGACGCCGCGGATCGAAACCGTCCGGCACCGGCTCCGGGGTCAGATCGTCGGCGCCGAGTCGATGCGCCCGCGTGGTGCGTGCGGTGATCCGGGCGGACAACCGGTACACCGGATCGCTCAACGGCAATTCGGCGGCGCCGAGAACCTGCTCATTCGCGGACACCACGGCGGCGACTATCGGACCGGCCGCCGCCGGGTCGCGCCGGACCTCGTCGTGCACGGCGGCCGCCTCCGGATCCGGCCGACGGCCGCGGAGACGCTGCTCGGTGTAAACCGCAGAACCATGACACGCATATGTCCCCTGATAGGCGGCGGCCAACTCCGGAAGGTCGGTGAGCAGCGAGAAACCGAGCGCCGCAGAGTACGGCAACATGCCGATCGCGGTGTCGAAGCGGGCCCGGTGATCGGGCCGCAGATAGGCCACGACATCCCGATCGTGACCGGTCCGCCCACCCGGCCAGGTCCACGACGGCATCCGGGTCAGCAGGTGCCTCTGTCGCGCCCAGGCCTGTGCCTCCCGGTCCAGATCGTGAGCCGCGAGACCGGCCCCGACCAGGGCGCACTGGGCGACGGCGGCCTCTCCCGGATCCTCGATCAGGGCGGCCAGCGAGGCGGCGGCACCGCAGTCGGTGGACGCGAGGTGTCCGGTGAACGCGCGCAGCAACCGGGCCAGCGAATACGGATTGCCGGCCAGCGGCGCGGGCGGAGGCAGCGCCCGCAGCCACGCGGCCGGAGTCGGATAGAGATGCCGGTGGGTGTGCGTGCTCCACCGGGCCCGGATCTCCCGCAGACAGGTCTCTTGCTCGTCCACCGGCGCTGGGGTGCCCTCCGGCGCGAACGGCTGCGGGCGGGACCGGGGAGCGGCGGCCAGACCGGCCCGTAACAGCGTCAGATACAGCACCTGGGGCAGGTTTCCGGCGCTGGTCAGGGCCTCGGCCAGCGCCTGGTCGACGAGCTCGGCGAACCGGTCATCGGACCCGGTCCGGTCTAGTAGGGAGAGCCGGAGCCGCCGGTCGAGCACGGTGACGTCGGGATCACTGGTCGTCGCCATCGTGCCTCCCCATCGATTCATTTCATTGGGGCGGATGCTACCGGCGAGGTGCGACAAAAAGCGCCGCGTCGTTTCCCGGCCGGGTGGACGTGGCCTGATCCGGCGGAAAATGTCGGTGGGCGGGTCTAGCGTCCGTGGGGACGGTGTCAACGACGACTACGGAGCGACCCCATGACGACGTCCACGCTCAACCCGTATCTGACGTTCGACGGCAAGGCTCGTGAGGCCGTCGAGTTCTATCACTCGATCTTCGGCGGCGAGCTCAAGGTCAATACGTTCGGGGAGTTCGGCGCGCCCGACCCGGCCTCGGCCGACCTGGTCATGCACGCCCAGTTGGAGACGCCGCAGGGCTACACGCTGATGGCGTCCGACTGCCCGCCCGGTGTGGAGTACAAGCCGGGCGAAAGCATCACGGTCAGCCTGAGCGGGCCCGATGGTGACACGCTGCGCAACGCCTGGGAGAAGCTCTCGGCCGGCGGCCAGGTCCGCGTGCCCCTGGAGAAGCAGATGTGGGGTGACGAGTTCGGCCAGCTCGTCGACCGGTTCGGCATCCCATGGATGGTCAACATCACCCAGTGACGTCCGGGCCGGGGTGCGGGCGGTGGCCGCTCGCACCCCGGCTTCGGTCAGGCGGCGGCTGACTCCAGTGCCTCACGGATCGGGCGCAGCGCGGCGAGGGCCTTCGGCAGGCCGTCCTCCCACAGTTCGCTCCACTCCGAGTCGTCACCGGCGATCCGGTCCAGAGCGCGCAGCGCCAGCGCCGGCAGGTCGTCCGGCAGGTCCAGGGTCTCGCCGTCGGTCAGGAAGTCGGGGGCGTAGGCGGTGGTCAGCGGCGTGCCCGAGGGCAGCTGCGAGGCGACCACGGCGGCCGCCGCGATGGCCTGGTTCGCGACATCCGATTCGACGTACTCGCCGTTGTGCAGCACCTCGTCCAGGGTCTCCCGGATCAGGGCGGCGCGGCGGGTTGGCTCGGCGTCCTGCAGGTCACCGCTCCAGTCGGCGGCGTCGTCGTTATCGAAAGGCCCGAAGTCCCAGGTGCCCATGACAATTCCTCCGGTGGTCCTCGGTCGATTTCCGATTTGTCGGCGGTTGGTAAGTCGTGCCGCTCACCAAGTGCGTCGACGCGGTCGATTCCTGATCGGGTGACACTCGATCGGTCAGTGGTCCGTTCCGGTCAGGTGCACCGGGGAATGATCACACACCGTCCGGCCCGTTCCGGCGGCGGCGCGCGGGCTCACGCTGTGTGTCCGCGCTGGCATCGTGAACGGTGCGTGTCGCTCTTCCGACACGCTCCGGCGCCCGCGCTGGAACGCCCCGAATTGTTTCAGTGGTCGCGATTTGGCACCTCAAAATGTGCACCCTTGGTAAGGGAAGGTCCGTTCTGGGGCGACTCGATCCACTGTGGCGATGACCACGTAACGCAATCGGGGGGTTAACTGTCTGAATATTGTGGTGCTTAGAATCCTCGCGAATTCAGCATCGGGCGGGCCGGGGGGCTCGTGCGCCGCCGTGCGGCAGCGATGCTGCCGAGGGGGAGAGCTACGTGACGGTCGAACGACCGGTCCGCGACTGGAACGGCCTGGTCATACCGGATCCAGGGGTCTACACACTGGACGAGGCGCACAAACGGATCGGCTTCGTGGCGCAGCACATGATGGTCAGTCCGATTCGGGGGGAGTTCGCGCAGGGGGCGGCGACGATCGTGGTGGCCACCGATCCACTGCGGTCATCGGTGAGCGCCTCCATCCGTACCGACAGCATCAACACGCACAACCCGGAGCGGGACGCGCACCTGTCCAGCCCGGACTTCCTCGACGTCGCGCGTTATCCGACGATCGAGTACCGCAGCACCGGCATCGCCTGGGAGTCCGACAGCGACCCGATCTTCAACTGGGCGCGGCTGCGCAACAATCCGCTCGGCCGCCGGGGTACCGTCGCCGACCTGCCGCCCGCGGCCACCCGTGCCTCCGGCCGGTTCGTCATTCAGGGCTACCTGACGGTCAAGTCGGTGACCCGGCCGATCGACATGCACATGGAGTTCGGCGGGGCCCGCCGCGATCCCTACGGTCGGGAGATCTTCGGGTTCAGCGCCACCGCCGAACTCGACCGTGAGGACTTCGGCCTGCTGTGGAACGTGGCCCTGGAGTCAGGCGGCGTCCTGGTCGGCAAGAAGATCCGGATCGAACTGGCCGGCGAAGCCATCCGAAACGCCTGAAATCTACGTAGCCACGAGCGAGTCACCGCAACATTGGCGCCCGCCGCGGGGCGCGGCAAGGCGCGGCTGGGCGCGGGGGGGATGGGGCGTGACCAGGTATGGCGCGGCGGGGCGAGGCGCGGCGCGGCGGGGCGGGGCCAGGTGCGGTGGGGCGGGGCGGGGCCAGGCGCGGTGGGGCGAGGCGTGGCAGGGCCAGGTGCGCGGGGCGCGGTGGGGCGGGGCGAGGCGCGGTGGGGCCAGGTGCGCGGGGCACGGCGGGGCGTGGCGAGGCGCGGTGGGGCGGGGCGAGGCGTGGCAGGGCCAGGTGCGCGGGGCGTGGCGAGGCGTGGCAGGGCGGGGCGAAGCGAGCCGCACGGGCACCACGCATCAGCGCCGACCGACAGCGTGGTGACCAGTGACCCGTCTCAGGCCACAGGTCACCACACGACCGTGGCGGCTCAGCCCTCGTAGTACGGGTCGTAGTCCTCGTCGGGCTCCGGCGGGAGGGGCGGAAGTTCCCAGTCGTCGGGCGTCGCGGTCCGCGAATACCCGCCCCGGGACGGCCCGGACGCAGCCGGTCGGGACGCAGGCCGGGATGCGGCCGGCCCGGACGTGGACGACCGGGATGAAGGGGGAACGGCCGCCGAGGCCGGGGGAACGGCCGCCGAGGCCGGGGGACCGGCCGCCTCGGGCGGTGTCATCGGGAACAGGGAGTCCGGGGCATCGGCGGAGAACCCGGCCGCGACGGCCGGCACCCCGGGCGGCGCCGCCGACGGTGCCGGAGCGACCGGGACCGACCCCGGTGAATCCTCCCCACGGACCGTGGCCAGCACGGCGTCACCGAACTTGGTCAGCTTGCTCTGGCCGACCCCACTGACCGTGCCCAATTGCGCGAGAGTAGCCGGGGCAAGCGCCGCGATGGCCCGCAACGTGGCGTCGTGGAAGATGACGTACGCGGGAACACCCTGCTCCTTGGCGGTGGCGCCACGCCAGTTCCGCAGACGCTCGAAGAGGGCCGCCGACTCACCGGCCAGCTCGACCGGGGCCGGTTTGCCGGCGGTGGAGGACCCGGCGGACCCCGAGCTCCGCGACGAACCACGGGAGCTACGCGGAGCCTCCCGGCGCATCAGCAGTTTCCGCTCGCCGCGCAGCACCTCCCCACTCCGGGCGGTCAGCGTCAGCGTCTGATGGTTGGGCTCGACCGCGAGGAAGTCACCGGCGAGCAGCTGCCGGACCACGTTGCGCCACTCCACTTCGCTGAGGTCGCTGCCGATCCCGAAGACGGACAGTTCGTCGTGGCGGAACCGGCTCACCTTGTCGGTGCGTTTGCCGAGCAGGATGTCGATCGAGTGCTGCGACCCGAACCGCTGGTTGCGCTCCTTGTGCAGCCGGAACACGGTGGACAGCAGTTTCTGCGCGGGCACCGTCGCGTCCCACGACTCCGGCGGGGCGAGGCACGAGTCGCAGTTGCCGCAGGCGGCCGGCGCCTCCTGCCCGAAATACTGCAGGATCTGGGCCCGCCGACAGGTGACGCTCTCGCACAGGGCCAGCATGGCGTCGAGGTGGCGGGCGGCGTTACGCCGGTACGCCGCGTCGCCCTCGGAGCTGTCGATCATGCGTCGTTGCTGCATGACGTCCTGCAATCCGTACGCCAGCCAGGCCGTCGACGGCAGCCCGTCCCGCCCGGCGCGCCCGGTCTCCTGGTAATACCCCTCGAGGGATTTCGGTAGGTCGAGATGGGCCACGAACCGTACGTCAGGCTTGTCGATGCCCATGCCGAAGGCGATGGTCGCGACCATGACCAGCCCGTCCTCTCGCAGGAAGCGGGACTGGTTCAGCGAGCGGGTCCGGGCGTCGAGCCCCGCGTGGTATGGCAGAGCCGGAACCCCGTTCGACGAGAGGAACTCCGCGTGCTTCTCCACCGAGGCCCGGGACAGGCAGTAGACGATGCCGGAGTCACCGGCGTGCTCGCTGCGCAGCAGGTCGAGCAGCTGGCGGGCCGGATTGTTCTTGGCCACGATCCGATACTGGATGTTGGGCCGGTCGAAGCTGGCGGTGAAGTGCCGCGCCTCGGTCAGCTGGAGCCGGCCGGCGATCTCGTCGCGGGTGGCCGGGGTGGCGGTGGCGGTCAACGCGATCCGTGGCACGTCCGGCCAGCGCTCGTGCAGCATCGACAGGGCGAGATAGTCGGGTCGGAAGTCGTGCCCCCACTGCGAGACACAGTGCGCCTCGTCGATGGCGAACAGCGAGATCTTCCCCCGGTCGAGCAGCCGCTGGACGGCGGCCGTGCCGAGGCCTTCCGGAGCGACGTAGAGCAGGTCCAGCTCACCGGCCACGAACTCGGCCTCGACCAGGCGCCGCTCGTCGAGATCCTGCGAGGAGTTGAGGAAATTCGCCCGCACACCGAGGGTGCGCAGCGCGTCGACCTGATCCTGCATGAGCGCGATCAGCGGCGAGATCACCACCCCGGTGCCGGGGCGGACCAGCGCCGGGATCTGGTAGCACAGCGACTTGCCGCCACCGGTCGGCATCAGCACCAGCGCGTCGCCACCGGCGATCACGTGCTCGACGATGTCGCCCTGCTCCCCACGAAACGATGGGTAGCCGAACACACGGTTGAGAGCGTCGGTGGCACTGGACACGGAGAGCAGAGGGGCCTCAGTCACCCCGCGAAGTCTAGAGAGCCGAACGGACGACCGCCGTACGCCCTGTGGATGAACTAAAAGCCTGTGGACGGCGCGAGTCCGACCAGCTCAAGGATGCGCCGAGCGGGGCAGCCGGGCGTGGCGACGAGGGTCAGCGGCGCCTTCTCGGCCAGGTGCTGGGCGGCCACCTCGTGCAGCATCGACACCCCGGCACTGGCCAGTAGGCTGACCCCGGACAGGTCGACGGTCATCGGCACGGTCCCGCCCCGGCTGCGGCGGAACAGCTCCGCCCGTACCTCGAAGGTGGTTGAAGCGTCGATCGGACCGTCGATCCGGACCCGCGCCTCGTCGCCGCCGGGAAGTTCGGTGATCGCGAGGGAGGTCGCGGCGACAGCCCGGTCGAACGACGGGTCGAAACCGGTCATCAGCCGGGCCGGGCGCAGCAGCGGATGCCGCACGGTGGCGACCGTCCCGTCCACGCCCGGGTCCACTCGCAGGCTCTGCACCAGCTGCGCGGTCAGCGCCAGGCCACGTCCGCGGGTCGGCTGCCGCTCCGGCGCCCGCCACCCACCGTGATCAGTGACGGTCGCCTCGACCAGCCCTGAGGTCAGCAGCCGGGCGTTGATCTCGACGACGTCCCCGCCGACCGCGTGTTCGATCGCGTTGGTGGCCAGCTCACCGAGCGCGTGTTGGAGCACGAAGACGTCCTCGTCGGCGGCACCCACGGCGGCCAGCCAGGCGGCGATGTTCCGGCGTGAGCCTCCGAGGGACTCCGGCTGCGCCGGCAGATCAAGGGCCAGCGGCGGTACGGGGGGAACGCGCTGAGCCGCCAGCAGGGTGATGTCGTCGGTGTGCCCACCGGACCGGACGAGCAGTTCGAGCGTCTGGGTGCAGACCCGTTCCGCCGCGGTGGCCGACGGATCGTGCAGGGCCCGCCCGGCCGCGGCGTCGGTCGCCACGTGGGCGAGCTCACCGTCGGGGTCGGCGGCGGCGCCCGGTCGTTCGAGGACCCCGTCGGTGTAGAGCAGCAGGATCTCCCCGGGGCCGAGCCGGTCGCCGCGGATCGGGAAGGATCCGCCGGTGCCGAGCGGGGTGCCCCGGGTGCCGGTCAGGTAGCGGGCCGGTCCACCGGCCGGGATGACGAGCGGCGCCGGATGCCCGGCCGTGCAGTACGACAGCTCCCCGCTGCCCGGGTCGAGGACGACCAGGCTGACCGTGGCCGCGTACGCCGCACGCACCCGCCCGGCCAGCCGGTCGGCCGCCGAGAGCGCCTCGGTGATGCTCGCCCCGGCGTCGAGCCGTTCCTGCAGGACCGCCCGCAGCTGACCCATCACCCCGGACGCGGTCACCCCGTGCCCGACGACGTCCCCGGCCACCAGCGCGATCCGGCCGTCCGGTGTGGTGACCGCGTCGAACCAGTCGCCACCGGCCCGCGTGTCGGCGTCGGCGAGCAGATAGGCGGCCGCCACCTGAAGTCCGGGCAGCACCGGGAGGCCGGCCGGCAGCAACTCCCGCTGGAGCGCGTCGATCACGTCCCGGGTCTGCTCGTACCGGCGGCGTTGCCGGTCCGCCTCGGCCTCGGCGGCCTGCCGTTCCCGGGCGAGTTCGGTCACGTCGAACGCGGCCCCGATCACTCCGCGCATGGCGCCGTCCGCGTACCGCCACGGGACCAGCGCGAACGTCGCGAACATCTCACCGACCGAGCCGTCCGGCTGGTCCAGGTGGACCCGCCACTGCCTGCCGCTGATCGCCTGCCCGGTCCGGTAGACCTGGTAGAACGCGTCGAGGAACTGCTGCCCGGACAGGTCGCTGAGCACCTCGCGGATGGTCCGGCCGACCACTCTCCGTCCGGGCAGGACGGCCCGGGTCGCCGCGTTGCTGCCGACCACCAGCAGGTCCGGCCCTTCGGACACGATGACGATGAACGGCAGCTGATCGACGGCGGCGATCATCGCACCGAGATCGCCCGCCTCCGGAATGTCCAAGCCCGTCACCCTGCCATCGTGCCGGACCTACGGACCGATGGCGCCGAACGTCACTCGGCCAGGGGCAGATCGATGGTGTGAGCGGTGTGCGACGCCTTCACCGACAGGTAGCGGACGTTCGCCGCCGACAGGTGCACCCCGGTCGGGATCCGCTGGGTCACGTCGATGCCCAGGTCGGCGAGCTGACCGGCCTTGTCCGGGTTGTTGGAGAGCAGCCGGATCCGGGTCGCACCCAGTCCGAGCAGCATCTGCGCGGCCGCCGTGTAGTCCCGTTCGTCCTCGCCCCGGCCCAGCGCCACGTTCGCCTGATAGGTGTCGAGGCCGTCGTCCTGCAGCGCGTAGGCGTCGAGTTTCGCGTACAGGCCGATGCCCCGCCCCTCCTGCCGCAGGTAGAGCAGGAACCCGCCCTGCTCGGCGATCCGTTCCACCGCCTCGCGCAACTGCGGCCCGCAGTCGCAGCGCTGGCTGCCGAACACGTCGCCGGTCAGGCACTCGCTGTGCGGCCGGACCAGTGGGGCCCGCCCGCCGGCCGCGGACTTGGTCAGGGCCCGTTGCCAGTCACCGAGGCCGAGCGCGAGATGCTCCTTGCCGTCGGCCAGGCCGTCGAAGGTCATCACCCGCGCCGTGGTGGCGTATCCGTCGGGGAACCGCAACGGCACGGTCACCTGCCGCCGGACGCTGGCCTTGGTAACGGTCGTGGCTTCGAACATCGGTCCTCCTCGTGTGGTTCCCGCCGAACTCGGCACACCGTTGATCCTCTGCCCAGAGTCCGGCCTCCGCACACGGGGATTATGGTGAGGGCCGATACCTGGAGGCGTCATCGGTGGCTGAGCGTCCTTACACCTTGCTGAGTTGTGGCATGTCCATCGACGGCTATCTCGACGACGCGACGGACGAGCGGCTGCTGCTGTCCAACGACGCCGACTTCGACCGGGTCGACGCGGAGCGCGCCGGGTGTGACGCGATCCTGGTCGGCGCCGGGACGATCCGCCAGGACAATCCGCGTCTGCTGGTCCGGTCCGCGGCCCGCCGTGCCGACCGGGTGGCCCGCGGCGAGGCTCCCGATCCGGTGAAGGTCACCGTCACCGGCAGCTGCGATCTCGATCCGGAGGCGTCGTTCTTCACCACCGGCGCCGCCGACAAACTGGTCTACTGTGCGTCGTCGTCCGTGGACGAGGCGCGCAAACTGCTCGGCGACCGCGCCACGGTGATCGCCGGTGGCGACCCGGTGGACGTCCGGGTGGTCGCCGCCGACCTCGGTGCCCGCGGGATCCGCCGGCTGATGGTCGAGGGCGGCGGCCACATGCACACCCAGTTCCTCACCGCCGGGCTCGCCGACGAGTTGCAGCTGGTGGTGGCCCCGTTCTTCGTCGGTGACTCGCGGGCCCCACGGTTCGTCCACGACGGTGCGTTCCCCTGGGGTCCGGACAACCGGGCGACGCTCGCCGAGGTCCGCCGGATCGGCGACGTCGTGCTGCTGCGGTACGCGCTTTCCGAGCGGTTCGGGCACGGCTGAGCCGACGGCCCACCCCGAGACTCCTGGCGCGTCGGTCAAGCCGCGACACCACCGGAGTAGGCGGGCTGCCGTGTGCCCACACGTACCATCGCGGGGATCTTGCGGGTGACCGGAAGTGGCACGACCACCGGGGCCGCCGCCATCGCCGGCGCCGGCCGTTGCGAAGGCTGCGGAGCGGCCTGCTCCGAGCGGCGCGCCAGCAGCCGCACCACCAGCACCGCCGCACCGGGCGCAGCCGCCACGAAGGCCAGGATGCCGTAGGCCACCGCGATCGTCAGACCCTGCGCCGCGCTCAGGCCGGCCGCGCCGAACGCCCAGGCCATCACCCCTTCACGGGGGCCCCAGCCGCCGATGTTGATCGGCAGGCCCATCGCGATCAGCGCGAGCAGCAGCAGCGGCGCCAGCTCCAGCAGCGACGCGGCACTGCCCGCGGCCCGCGCCGCGACCATGAACGTCGCCAGATGCCCGGCCAGCACCGCCGCCGACGCGACCAGCACGCCGGGACCGTTACGCCGCGACAGCAGACCCGCGCGGATCTCACTCATCCCGGTCCGGGCCACCCCGGCGGCCTTCGAGCGCCCGGCCCGCAGCCGGCGAAGACCGAGAACGATCAGAGCGGCGGCCAGCGCGGCGGCACCGGCGGCAGCGGCCACCAGCGGTCCGTGCGCGGCCAGCAGATCAAAGACCGGCGACGGTACGGAGACCAGCACCGCCACACCCACCAGAAGGAGCACGATCTGTCCCGCGGTCCGCTCCAGGACCACCGCGCGGACGCCGCGGCCCAGGTCGCCCTCGTCCTTACCGTGCCGCACCGCCCGGCCGACGTCGCCGAGGATCCCGCCCGGCAGCGCGGCGTTCAGGAACAGCGCCTGGTAGTAGTCGGCGGTCGCGTCCTTCAGCGTCAGCCGCATCCCGAGGCCGCGGGCCACCAGGCACCACCGCCACGCGCTGAGCAGCGTGGTGGCGGCGCCGATCCCCAGCGCCGCCAGCAGCGTGCCCGCGTCGAGAACCCGCAGCCCGTCCAGGAACGCGCCGGTCCCGAGCCGCCACATCACCAGAGCCAGAATGCCGGCGCCACCCATCAGGCGCAGCCAGGCCCAGATCGATCGGTTCACGTCCATCGTCCCCTCGTAGCTTCCGAGGACTAGTACGCCCGGTCGGCGGCCCAGGGTTCACTCGAAGATCGCTAAAACATCCTTGTGACCCACGGAAGCATGCGGAAGTGCCGCCAGACGGCGTTCCAGATAGTCCCCGACGGGCAGGTCAGGGCGTTCCTCGGCGGCCGCGCCGACCCAGCCGCGCAGCCATTCGGCGGTCAGTGCGGGCATCGCCGGGCCCAGCCGCCACGGGCTCGGCCGGACCGTGACCGATGCTCCCACCTTGGCGAACGCCTCCGCAGACACCTCCGGGGCGTCGGGTCCGAGCAGCCGTCGGCCGTCGACCATCCGCCGCTGGTGCGCGTTGAACGCCGCCTCGATCTCGGCGTCCAGCGGATCGTGCGGGGCCAGTTGCACCTCGCCGGTCACCGAAAGGGTGAACAGCACCGACACCCGCGCCTCGGCGCACACCCCGGCCAGTCGTTCCACCTCCGCCACGGTGAGCAGGTCGAGCAGCGCCGAACAGGTCACCAGATCGGTGCCGGCCAGGTCCGCCGCCGTGAGATCGGCGACGTCCAGGCGCTGTGTGCTGACCGTCACCCCGTCCGGCATGCCCGCGGCGGCCCGCACCAGCAGCGCCGGATCCCGGTCCGTCATGATCCAGTGCTGTCCGTCGCCCAGCCGCGGTGACAGCCAGCGGCCCAGCGAACCGGTGCCGCAGCCCAGGTCACGTACCGTCCGGACCTCGCCCGGAAGCAGGTCCAGCAGGTCGAGCGCGCGTGCGGCGGCGTCGGCCGGTTCCCGCAGCGACAGCCAGGCCGCGCTGAACTCGCCGCTGTCGTCGCTGATGGTCGCCCCTTCGGCGCCGCTCGCCTCGGTGTGGCCGTCCGGCACGGTCTCGCTGAACGTCCCGACCCGCGGACCGGCGCCGGGCAGCGGCCCACCCAGCCGTCCCGTGCCGGTCACCAGCGGTGTCCCGGATTCGATCTTGCCGTGCACCTCGGTCATGTGTGCCTCCTCGGCATCGTCGTTCGCACCGGCGT
The DNA here is from genome assembly GCF_033097365.1 of Actinoplanes sichuanensis. NCBI lineage: Bacteria > Bacillati > Actinomycetota > Actinomycetes > Micromonosporales > Micromonosporaceae > Actinoplanes > Actinoplanes sichuanensis. The sequence continues at coordinate 6,075,115 of NZ_AP028461.1, read as the reverse complement.
CGTCCTTCTCGTCAGCCGCGTGATCCGCCGCCATCGGGCCTTCGCGCCGACGTCTCCCGGCGGCGTCCTTCTTCTCGTCAGGTTCGTCTTTCTGGCGCGTCGTCTTCTGGCGCATCGCCTTCTCGCGCATCGTCTTCTTACCGGGTCAGATGTCGGTCAGCACCCGGGCCAGGTGGCGGGCGGTCTCGTCCCAGCCGGTAAGCGTGTCGCGCCGGGCCCGGGCGTGTGTGCGCCACTGTTCCCGCAGCTCGGCGTCGGTGAGCCAGTCGCGCAAGGCGGCGGCCAGGGCGTTTCGGTCGTTCGGCGGGATCAGCCGGCCCGGGATCCCTCCGCCGGGCGCGGTGCCGAGCGCCTCCGGCACCCCACCCACCTCCGCGGCCACCACCGGCAGGCCGCGGGCCAGGGCCTCCGTCACCACCATGCCGTACGTCTCGGCCCGCGACGGCAACACGAACAGATCAGCATTCGCGTACGCCTCGTCAAGCGCCCGCCTGGTCAGTGCACCGACGAAGCGGACGGCGTGTTCGTCCGATCCCGCAGCCGGGCGGGTCGCCCAGGCCGAAGCGAGTGGATCCGGGCCGGTCGGGGCGAGTGGAACCGGGCGGGTCGTCCGGGGCGGGGCGGGCCGGGTCGTTCGGCTGGGGGCGACTGGATCCGGGCTGGTCGCCCAGGCCGGGGCCAGTGGCCCGCCGGTGTCGAGCGTCAGGGTCGCCGGGGGTGGAACGTCGAGGGCGGGTACCCGGCCGGCGCCCGCGACGGTGCAGGTCCAGGGCTGGTCCGTCAGTTCCTGCAGGGCGGCCAGCAGCAGGTCCTGGCCCTTGCGTGGGGTCAGCGAGGCGACGTTGAGTAGACGGTGGCCGGTCGGGGACGGCTCGGCGAGCGGGGCCCGGTCCACACCGGGGGCGATCGCGTGAACGCCGGTGAGCCCGTGCAACTCCTCGACTCGGCGGGCGGCCGGGACGCTGGTGGCGATGACCGCGGCGGCCAGGCGCAGGGTCCGGGACTCCAGCGCGCGTAGTTCGGCGGCGTCCTGGTCGGTGAGGCCGGTCTCGTCGCCGAGCGGCAGGTGTACGAGGACGGCCAGGCGCAAGCGGGTGGCGTGCGGTTGCAGCAGGTCGGGCACACCGCAGGCGATCAACCCGTCGAGCAGCACCAGCGTCTCGTCGGGGAGGTCGTCGAGCAGCGCGGCCAGGGCTTGCCGGTCCGGTTCGGCGGGGCGCGGCCAGCTACCGCCGAACAGATGTTCATGCACCTCGAACGCCGGCCGAGGCACAGGGCCGGCAGCCTCGGGACCATCCCCATCTTCCGGTGCACCCTCCCGCCTCTTGCGTGCGACGGGGAGGAGTGGCCGTATCCCCGCGGGGTTTTCCGGAGAAGGACCACCGGAGACCTCTAGCGGAGGGAGGTCTTGAGAAGGACCACCGGAAACCTCTAGCGGAGGGAGGTCTTGAGCGGGACCACCGGAGACCTCTAGCGCGGGGAGGCCATGAGAGGAACCACCGGAGACCTCTAGGGGGGAAAGGCCTTGAGAGCGACCGCCCGGTACCTCTAGCGGGAGAGAGGTACCCGGTAGGCGCCGAAGGACCTCTCGGTCGTAGCGATTGCCGCCGCTCGGTGCTGCCGGATCGTCGATCGACGCCGGCAGCACCGCGTGAAGCGGGAGGGTCACAGGTCTCGCTCGTAGGTAGCCCAGGCGATGTGCGACTCGTGCAGGGTCACCGAGATGCCGGTCAGGCCGGCGGCACCGGGGCCGAGTTCGCCCGCCTGCGCCCGGACGGCGAGACGGTCGGCGATGACCTTGGCCAGGAACTCGGTGGACGTGTTGACGCCGGTGAACTCCGGGTCGTCGTCGAGGTTGCGGTAGGAGAGCCCGGAGCAGATGTTGTGCAGCTGCTCGCTCGCCCGGCCGATGTCGACCACGATGTTGTCGTCGTCCAGCTCGGGGCGGCGGAACGTCGCATCCACCACGAAGGTGGCGCCGTGCAGGCGCTGCGCCGGTCCGAAGACCTCGCCGCTGAAGCTGTGCGCGATCATGATGTGGTCGCGGACGGTGACGCTGAACAAGGGCTACTCCTCAGGTGTGGTTCGGTGCGGTATTACGGGTACCCGATCCGGAAAGATCAAATCGGGTGGTCGATGACGTGGCAGAGCGCCTTGAGTGTGCCGTCGGCCAGTTCCGGGAGCACCCGGGGGAGATCGTCGAAGTCGCTGTGCCCGGTGATCAACGCGTCGAACCGCGGATCCTTGAGTAGTTCCAGCGCTACCTGGAACCGCTCCGCGTAACCCCTATTCCGGCCAGGGGTGATACCGCCGACCTGGCTGCTGCGGATGGTCAGGCGGCGGCTATGGAAGTTCTCCCCAAGGGGTACGGAGATTCGGCGGTCCCCGAACCAGCTCAGTTCCACGAGGGTGCCCTCGGCGCGGAGCAGTTCCAGGCCCTTTTCGAGGCCCGCTTCGGTGGCGCTGGCGTGGATGACCAGGTCGCGGCCGTCACGAGCGGCATCCGGTGCGGCGAATCGGATGTTCAGCGATTCAGCCAGACTCTCCCGGCCGGGGTCGATGTCGATCAGCTCGACATCCGTCGCGGGGAGGCCGGACAGGACCGCCGCCACCGACGCGCCGACCATACCGCCGCCGATCACCGTGATCCGGTCGCCGATCTGCGGTGCCGCGTCCCACACCGCGTTCACCGCGGTCTCCACCGTCCCGGCCAGCACGGCCCGGGCGGCCGGCACGTCGTCCGGGATCACCGTGACCGCGTCGGCGGGCACCTTGTACCGGGTCTGGTGCGGGTACAGGCAGAAGACCGTCTTCCCGACCAGCTCCGGGACACCCGCCTCGACCACGCCCACATTGAGGTAGCCGTACTTCACCGGGGCCGGGAAGTCGCCGTCCTGGAACGGTGCGCGCATGGCCGCCCACTGGCTCTCCGGCACCCGCCCCTGGAACACCAGCGTCTCGGTGCCGCGGCTCACTCCGGAGTGCAGTGTGCGCACCACCACGTCACCCGGTCCGGGATCCGGCACCCGCTCGGGGCGTATCTCCCCGGTTCCGGGGCAAGTCATCCAGAAAGCACGCGCCTGCAAAGCGGTTCCTTTCGACACTGAACCAAAACTCCCCGTAGAGCGTGTTGATCGGGGACAGCGGCTAAACCCTACGTCCAGGAGGAACGGTGACCATCAGTACCGCCACGACCACGACGAGTCCGTTCCGGGCTCCGCTGGCCGGGTTCGCCGCCCAGCTCCTCCTGCTCGCCGTGCTTCTCGCGACCGTGGGGATCGGCACGTGGGGTCTGGTCGCCGGGGTCGTCTACGGAGTCGTCCTGTGCGGTCTGCTCGGCTACGCGTTACAGCGTGCCGGGATGACCCGGCTCGGATGGGCGAATTCGGTCACGTTCGCCCGGGCGATCCTCACCGGCGGGGTCACCGCCATGGTCTTCACGCCGGGTGCCCCGGCCGCTCTGCTGGTCACCGTCGCCGCGGTCGCCCTGGCCATGGACGGGGTCGACGGCCAGGTGGCCCGCCGCACCGGCACCACCACCACGCTGGGCGCGCGTTTCGACATGGAGGTCGACGCGTTCCTGATCCTGGTGCTGAGCGTCTTCACCGCCGCCGAGTACGGCTGGTGGGCCCTCGCGATCGGCGCTTTCCGCTACGTGTTCGTCGCGGCGTCGTGGGCGATGCCCTGGTTGAACGCCCCGCTGCCGCCGCGGTTCGGCCGCAAGGTGGTCGCCGCCCAGCAGGGTGTGATGCTCGCCGTCGTCGCCAGCGGCCTGCTCCCGACGTGGCTGGCGGTGTTCGCCCTGGCCGTCGCGCTGGGCTCGCTGACCTGGTCGTTCGGCCGTGACATCGCCTGGCTCTACCAGGCGTCCCGGATCCGCGAGGCGGCCCGCAGCCGCTGGTCCACCCCGCACCGGGAGCATGCTCTGGTCGGCTAGATTCGCCGAGGTGGATCGACGTGAGTTCGGTGAGCGCCTCGCCGAGGTGATCGAGGAGGCCCGGCGGCGCACCGCTCCGCAGATCATCGAGGACCTGCCCGAGCCGGTCACCCTGCGGGTCTGGCTGAATCATTCGTATGGCGCGCCCGAGCCGGCCCGCCACGAGATCAACCGCACCCCGGCCGAGGCGGCTGACCTGCTCTGGCGGGACGGACTCGTCCCGCGATGGGTGAATGTCGGCGTCGCCGGTGAGACCGGCACCGTCACGTTCATCGACCTGGTCTGTTCCGGTGATCTCCGTCCGGCCGATCGCGACCCGTTTCACGTGGTCGGCCCGCCTCTGCCGCCGTCGGGGGAGCGGCCCTTCAGCATCCATCACACCTTCGAGGTGCACGACGCCACCGATGCGCGGCGGCTGACCGAGGTCGCCGACCGGGTGCGGTTCCTGGACATCTTCACCGATCTGCCGGTCGAGATCCCCGCCGGCGTGACGGTCCTGAACGGGTGGCGGGGCTCGCTGGGCGCCTGCACCGGGCCGCATCACCTGGAGCTCGTGGCCGGATCCGGTTTCGCCGTCGCGGCGGACGAACTGCTGCCGGTGGCCGACTCGCTCCACCTCGTGAACCTGCCGGACCGGCCGTGGGGGATGGCCACGCTGCGCACGGCTACGCCGAACCTGACATCGCTCACCCTCACCGCGCCGGGCGGCCTCTGGGTGGAGGGACCGCTGCCCGCCGGGATCCGCAGGCTGACCCTTGCCGGTGATCATCTGGTCGGCACGATCTCGCTGCCGGCCGGGCTGGAATTCCTACGGCTGGAGTTCAACGAGATCGATCTCGCGCAGATCCAGGGCGATCAGCCGATCAGGTCGGTCACCCTGCGGCGAAGCCCGATCACCGAGGAGCAGGCCGTCACCGTGGTGACCCGGTGGCAGCCGGACGGGTTGGACCTGGTCGACTGCGGGCTCGACGAGGCGCTGATCCGGATCGCGATGCTTCGACCCGGCATGGGCCTGATGCCGGGCCGCCTCTACGGGCCGCAGCCCTGGTCCGAGTACGACGAATACGTCATCCGGCTGCCGGAAAGCGACGAGCCAGAACCGTGAGGGCCAGCCGGCCCCAGGTCAGGTTCTCGCGCTCGAAGATGATGCCCCGCTGCAACGTCAGGTAGGGGCCGATCCGGTTGCCGGTGGCCAGGAACTCGTCCTCGCTCCGGCCGCCGAGGATCTCGGCCAGGCGCTGCTCGTAGGAGTCGAGACGGCGGGCGCTCGACTCCAGACGCGACTCGATCGACGACCGGACGCTCGCCACGTCGGCGTGTGCAAGCGCCTCGATCTGCACGAGCAGTTCGTCCCGTACCGTCGTCGGCTTTGGATCCTGCCTGGTGAAGGCCGTCAAGGCCGCCCGTCCCGCCTCGGTGACCGAGAAGAGCCGTTTGTCCGGCCGTTTCTCCTGGGCCACCACCCGGGCGACGAGCAGCCCGTCCGTCTCCATCTTGTCCAGCTCGCGGTAGAGCTGCTGCGATGTGGCGGTCCAGAAGTTCGCGACGGACACGTGGAACTGCTTGGCGAGCTCGTAACCGGACGCCTCCCGGTTGATCAGGGCGGCCAGAACGGCGTTGCGTAACGACACGGGACCCAGGTTACGAGCCGCGCGGACGGAACTCGGGAGCCGTCTTCGTCATCGCGGCCTTCTGCAGGATCTTGGTGTTCCGGCGCAGGAGCAGCAGACGTAGCTGTTCCCGGCGTTCGCGGGCGAACGTGCGTCGGGCGCTGGACGTGACCGCGCCGTCGAACAGCCTCTTCGCGGCGGCCACCGCGTCCGGGGAGCGGGTCGCGAGCCGCTGGGCGAAACCGGTCGCCGCCTCGATCGGGTCGTCGTGCACCTCGGAGACCAGGCCGAGCCGGGCGGCCTCGGTGCCGTCGATCTGCTCGGCGGTCATGGTGAGCCGCTTCGCCACATCGAGACCGACCACCTCGGTGAGGCTGCGCACCCCGGTCATGTCCGGGATGATGCCCCACTTGCCCTCCAGCACCGACCACTTGGAGTCGGCGGTGGCGAACCGGAAGTCGGCCGACAGTGCGATCTGCAGGCCACCGCCGTAGCAGTGCCCGTGCACGGCGGCGATCACCGGCACCGGCACCCGCCGCCACGCCCAGCACGCCTCCTGGAACAGGTTGGTGCCCCGCCACGGCGCCGGGATGAACGCGCCGACGATCTTTCGCGGGTTCTTCATCGTGCCCGGGATGTCCAGGCCGGAGCAGAACGACGGCCCGTCCCCGGCGATCACCACGGCCCGGATGGACCGGTCGCGGCGCAGTGTGCGGGCCGTGGCGACCAGTTCGGTGAGGGTGTCGAGGGTGAGCGCGTTCAGCTTCTCCGGGCGGGCCAGGCGCACCTGCGCGATCCCGTTCTCGATCCGCGTGGTCACAAGAGGCATGGGAGGCTTCCTTACAGCTTGGCGGCGAGTTCGGTCGCCTGTTTGATGGCTCGTTTCGCGTCGAGTTCGGCGGCCACGTCCGCACCGCCGATCACGTGCACATCCACACCCTGCGCGGTCAGGGGCACCACCAGGTCGTTCACCGACTCCTGGCCGGCGCAGACGACGACCGTGCCGACGGCCAGGACGCGCGCCTCGCGGGGTGACTTCGGGTCCTTCGGGTTCACCGGCACGGTGATGTGCAGGCCCTCGTCGTCGACCCGGACATACTCCACCCCGCCCAGCATGGTCACGCCGGAATCCTGGAGTGTCGCCCGGTGCACCCAGCCGGTCGTCTTGCCGAGCCCCTTGCCGAGGGTGCTCGCCTTGCGTTGCAGCAGGTGCACCTCGCGGCGCGGCGGTGCCTTCACCTTCGTCGACAGGCCGCCGCGCTGCTGATCGGGGTCGGTCACACCCCAGCGTCGCATCCAGTGTTCGGCGGACTCGCCCGGCTCGTGCAGCAGGAACTCGGCCACGTCGAAGCCGATGCCGCCCGCACCGATCACCGCCACGGTGCCCTTCACCTCGACGCCGTCGCCCACCACCTGCTGGTAGGTGACCACGCTCGGATGATCGATGCCCGGAATCGGCGGAACTCGGGGGACCACCCCGGTCGCCACGATCACGTGGTCGAAATCGGCCAGATCGTCGGCTGTCGCGCGCTTGCCGAGGTGCAGCGTGACACCCCGCGTCTCGATCATGTGCTGGTAGTAGGCCAGCGTGTGCGCGAAATCCTCCTTGCCGGGGATCCGCGCCGCCAGTTTGAACTGCCCGCCGATCCGGTCGGCGGCCTCGAACAACTCCACCCGATGACCGCGGCCGGCCAGCTCCACGGCCGCCGCGAGGCCGGCCGGGCCCGCCCCGACGACGGCGATGCTCTTCCTGGTACGGGTGGGCAGAAGAACAAGTTCGGTCTCGTACGCCGCCCGCGGGTTCAGCATGCAGGTGGCGCGCTTGTTGCTGAACGTATGGTCCAGGCAGGCCTGATTGCACGCGATACACGTGATGATCTCGGCGTCCCGGCCGCTCGCCGCCTTGTTCACGAACTCGGCGTCGGCCAGCAGCGGGCGGGCCATCGAGACCAGGTCGGCGTCGCCCGCGGCCAGGATCTCCTCGGCGATCTCCGGCCGGTTGATCCGGTTCGACGCGATCACCGGCACGTCCACCTCGCGGCGCAGCTTGCCGGTCACCCACGCGAACGCGGCCGGCGGCACCGACGTCACGATCGTCGGCACCCGCGCCTCGTGCCAGCCGATGCCGGTGTTCAGGATCGACACGCCGCGGTCCTGCAGGCCGCGCGCCAGCTCGACGGTCTCCTCCCAGGACTGGGCGTCGTCGACGAGATCCAGCAGGCTGATCCGGTACTGCACGATGAAGTCGTCGCCGGCCAGGTCCCGGGTCCGCTTCATGATCTCCAGCGGGAAACGCATCCGCTTCGCGGCGGATCCACCCCAGGCATCGGTACGGGTGTTCGTGCGCGCCGCCAGGAACTGGTTGATCAGGTAGCCCTCGGAGCCCATGATCTCCACGCCGTCGTAGCCGGCCCGTTTGGCCAGCGCCGCCGCCCGCGCGAACGACGTCGCCGTCCGGTCCACCTCACGGGTGCTCATCGCCCGCGGCTTGAACGGGGTGATCGGCGACTTGCGCCCGGACGCCCCCTTGCTGAACGGGTGGTAGGCGTACCGCCCCGCGTGCAAAACCTGCAACAGGATCTTGCCGTCGTGCTCGTGCACCGCGTCGGTGACCACCCGGTGCGCCCTGGCCTGTCCGGTGGTGGTCATCTGACTGCCGAACGGAAGCAGCCACCCCCGCCACGTCGGCGCATAACCACCGGTGACGATCAGTGCGGTGCCACCCTTGGCCCGCTCGGCGAAGAAGGCCGCGAGCTTCGGCAGGTCCCGCTTCCGGTCCTCGAGCTTGGTGTGCATCGACCCCATGACGACGCGGTTGCGCAGCGTCGTGTGCCCGAGATCAAGCGGACTGAGCAATGTCGGGAACGCACCGGCCATGTCGTCTGCCTCCTCGCAGCCACCATTCCGCCGCAGCATAGACAACAAATCACCTATTCAACAAGTTGCCTATCGGAGGCGCGGCGGGTTGACGCGAGGTTTACGGCCGGGGTCCTGGTGTTGCATCGCGGTGAACTTCTTCTATGCCTTCGCGCAGCCCGGGCCGGCGGCCACGCCGTCGACGATGCGGTACTTCGAGATGTCGCCGCGCACGTAGTCCTTGAGCTGCCGGATCGATGTCGGGGCGGTCCCGTTGTTCATCAGGTAGCCGACGATCGCGGTGTCCACGGTCCGGCAGGTGGCCTGGTCGGCGACGACCTGCGCACGGGACTGGAGCTTAGCCGGGTTCAACGCAACGTAAGAAACGCCACCAATACTCATCGTAATCGCACTGGCCATTGCTATCTCGATCAAACGCACGGAGGCAGGTTAGTCATGATCACTCAGGGTGGTCAGCTGGCCGAACGGTCGAGATCATCGACCCCAAGGGCAACGCTGCGTAACAAGCCCCCAGGGGCGAATGAATCGACGTGACTCACGACGGCGGTGCTACCTTGATTACTCGGAGCAACGGTCTGATAACGCTGGAGGATCCCCATGCGTCGTGCCGCTGTCGTTCTCACCCTCGTCCTCGCCGGGCTCTGGATCGCCTCGCCCGCGAGCGCTTTCGCCCACAACGCGGTCCACAACCCGGCCATGCACATGCTGCTGGACGGGCTCACCCTGCTGGTCGTCTCCGCTCCGGTGTGGACGGCCCTGCTGTGGAGCGGCGGCAGTCGCTGGCAGCTCGCCGCACTGATCGGGGTCGTCCAGGTCCCGGTCGCGATCATCGGGTTCGTGCCGATCGCCAACCCCTACCTGCACCTCACCCTGTTCGCCATCGCGCTCGGCCTGACCGCGGTATCGCTGCGGGTGGTGCGCGGCCAGGCACGGGCCGCCGTATCACAACCCCGGTAAGGGTCGAACGGATGACCGGGTCCTCTCAGTGACCCGGTCATCCGATGTGATGTCGGCGTAACCTCGCTGTCAGTGAGCCTGGCCACAATGAACATGTGGTGACCGAGACGATGTTGCCGGTCAACGGCATCCAGATGTGCGTGGAGACGTTCGGCGAGCCCGGCGAGCCCCCGCTGCTGCTCCTGGCCGCGGACGCCAGTTCGATGGACTGGTGGGACGACGAGTTCTGCCGGCGTCTGGCGGCCGGCCGACGGTTCGTCATCCGCTACGACCACCGGGACACCGGCCGGTCGACCTCCTACCCGGCGGGCCGACCCGCGTACTCCGGCGCCGATCTGATGTATGACGCGATAGGCGTGCTCGACGCGCTGCGTGTCCCGGCGGCGCACCTGGTCGGTTTCTCGCTCGGCGGTGCCCTCGCCCAGCGGATCGCCGTCCACCACCCGTCCCGGGTGCTCAGCCTCACCCTCATGTCGACCAGCGTCGACGGCGAGGCCCCCGACAGTGCGCCGGTCACCCTGGGCGGTCCGGTCACGGTTTCCGCGGGCACGGTCACCGCCGTCGTGCGTACGGTCGAAGCGCCGCCGACGACTGACGAGACCGACTGGTCGAACCGGAAGGCCGCGGTGTCCCGCATGATCGACGAGGTACGCGCCCGGGGCGGCCCGTTCACCCCGGAGGAACCGCACCTGCGTCGCTTCGCCGAACGCGTCTTCGACAGGTCCGCCGACCTGGCCGCCACCCGCGTCAACCATCGCCTCGCCGGTTACGGGCCACCGGTCCGTGACCTGCTCTGCGGCATCGAGGCACCGACCCTCGTCCTGCACGGCACCCTGGACCGGCACATCACCGCCGGCCATCCGGAGGAGCTGGCCCGCTGCATCCCGGGCGCCCGTCTCGTCTGGCTCGACGGGGTCGGGCACGAGACACCGCCCCGAGCCGTCTGGAACCAGGTCCTCACCGAGATCCTCGACCTGGCCGCCTGACGTTCCGGCCCCGCCCCGGACCCGTCTCGCCCCGGGCCCGTCTCGCGCTCGCCTGCCTCGCGCCGGCCGGTTTCGCGCCGCGTCCGTCTCGCGCGGGCCGGTTTCGCACTGGCCGGCCTCGCGTCGCCTGGGCGGGTGGATCGGCTGTGCGAGCATCGCCGCGTGCGGATTCCTAAGCCGGTGCGAACGTTCGGAGCCTCTCGGCGGGACCGGATCGCGTGGTTCGTGGCGCTGCCGGTCGGGGTGCTCGCGTCGGCTCTCCTGATCGTGCCCGGTGGCAGCCTGCTTCCCACCGTGCGGCCGTGGCTCGGTCTGGCCGTACCGCCGCTGGTGTTGATCCTACTCTGGCGCCGCTCCCGGATCGCACTGCTCGCCGCGCTCCTGCCGCTCGCCGCCTGGCTGGCCGTCTTCGGCGGCCACCTGCTGCCGGACGGTGACGCTCCGCACGATCTGATCGTGGTGCAGCACAACGCCGGCGACGAGAACCCGGACCCGGCCGGCACCGTCCGCACCCTGGTCGCCGACGCGCCCGACCTGGTCGCGCTCGAGGAGATCACCCCGGAGGCGGTGCCCGCCTACACGGCCGCGTTCCCCGCCGAGTACGCCCATCACACGATCCACGGGACCGTCGCGCTCTGGTCCCGGCATCCGCTCGCCGAGGCCGCGCCCCTGGACATCCGTCCGGCCGGTCTCGGCGACGACTGGAACCGCGGCCTCCGCGCGGTCGCCCGGACCCCACACGGTGACATCGCCGTCTACGTCGCCCACCTGTCGTCGGTGCGCCCGGGGCCGGCCGGTCTCGACACGGCTCGCCGCGACGACAGCGCCCGGAAACTGGGGGCGGCGCTCGCGGCCGACCCGAACAAGCGGGTGATCCTGCTCGGTGACCTGAACGCCACCGTCACCGACCCCGGCCTCGGACCCGTCACCGCCCACCTGGCCACCGACGGGTCCGATTTCGCGTTCACGTTTCCGGCGGTCCTGCCGATCGCCCGGATCGATCACGTCTTCGCGCGCTCGCTGACCGTCACCGCGGTCCGGACCCTGCCCCGGACCGGCAGCGACCACATCCCGATCGTCGCCCGCCTGCGCCTCTGAAACCCCACCGCTCTGCCGCCTCCGACCCGCTCTGCCGCCTTTCAGTCGGGTCATCTGGCTGGTCGGCTGCGTTCCCGCCAGTCCGCGACGTCCTCGCCGAGGAACTCGTCGCCGAGTTCGGTGCTCAGTGTGTCCAGCAGTTCCGACCAGAACGCCGGGACCCTGCCACCCCGCTCGGAGAGCGCCGCCAGCATCAGGTGTGCCTCGAAACAGATCCGGAATCCCTCACCCGGGGCCACCGCCAACGTCGCCAGACCGACCCGGCCGAGTGCCTCGGCCCGCTCGGCCGCCGACTCCGGAGCACATCGTGTCGACGGGGTCACCGCCTCCGCGTCCGGCCGGTCAGCGGTCAGGTCCAGCACCCCGTCCACACCCTCGACGCCCAGCTCAGCGGCCTGCCGCAGCGCATACGACAGGGTCAGCCCGAACCTGTCGGCCGCACCCCGCGCGTCATGGATCTCGGCGAGCTCGGCGTCGGCCGAGGCGGCGTCGATCGCCCGCGACTCGCGCAGCCGGGCCGCGCCGGCCGCCGCCTGATCAGCCGTGAGCAGGTGGGATCCCAGCCGGGCGGTGGCCGCCGCGTACAGGTCACGGTGCCCGGCTCCGCCGTACTCCACCAGCAGTCTCGTCAGCCGGACGGCGATCTCGTCGACCGCGAGGGCCTGCGCCATCCGCCCGTTCACGGCGTGGATGCGGCTGGCCAGAGCGCACGACGACGAGAGCATCGACAGGTGGGCGGCGGCTTGCGACATCCGGTCGAAGGCCGCCTGGTTGCGGGTGAACATCCCGATCGCCACGTCCGCTGAGGCGCACGCCAGGTCCGGGTCACCGGCGACCGCCAGCACCTGCGCGTTCACCCCGAGCACCCGGACCAGGTCGGCCAGATGCCCGGCCCCGCCCGGTTCCTCGGCCGGCTCACGGTAGGCGGCCACGGCGAGGTCGGCGTGCACCACGGCGCCGGTGAACCGGCCGAGCTGTGCCAGTGAAGTGGCCTGCCGGGCCCGGACGTCGGCGATCAGCGGTGCGATGCCCTCGACCCCGGCGTCGGCCACATCCCGATACGCCGCGAGACTCTCCGCGAGCACGTCGGCGGCCTCCTCGGCGTGCCCGATCCGGTTCAGGATGCCGGCCAGCCCGTACAGCATGCCGGCCAACTCCTGCAGGTGAACCGGCTCCGGATAGGCCCGGACGAGCTCCCGACCCAGCGACACACCCTCCCGGGCGCCGGTCAGAGCCTGCTCGAGGTGGCCGAGTCTCTGCAGCTCAAGGGCATGATCGGTCAGCTCGGCGACCCGGGCCACGCGAGGATCGTCGCGCCAATCCCCGACCGGGGCCGCCTCGTCGGGCCGCTCGTCCCGGTCGCTGTTGCTCCACCACGCCATGTCGCTCCCTCGATGAGTGCTCCACTGTGTACCAGAGGCTCACCATGATCCAGAGCGGGTGCGGTTTCCGAGTCGCGCGGATCCGGAGCTGGAGCGCACGCACCGGCCGGCCCCCGATCGCAAGATCATTTCCGGCCGGTGGACGCGCTCGTCATGGCCGGGCGGCGCCGTACAACGCGAGCCCCGCGGTGATCGAACCGGCGCACGCCGCCGTGTACATCATCAGGAAACCCAAGCCGGTGAACAGCTCGACGCCGGCCAGCATCGCGAGCAGCAGCAGCGTGCCGGCGACCGGACCGATGGCCAGCAGCCAGGCCACGGCCTTCTGCACCGGCGTCCACCGCGGCGACACCGTCGCCATCATCAACCCGGCCGCCTGGCCGACGCCCGGCAGCACCACCGAACCGCCGGTGAGCAGCGCGACCGCCACCCGCTCGGACCCGTCGGGCGGCGGACCGGGCATGGCGACCGGCGCGGCGGGCAGTCGCAGATGGGTGGGCGTGCCGCTGCGCCGGACCGCCGCCACCAGTTGGTCCGGCGGCCCTAACCTGCTGAGCATCCGGGCCGGATCGTCGGCCAGGTCACGGCGCATCGCGATGTAACCGGCGACCGTGTTCATCAGCTCGTCGCGGGTCTCCGGCGGCAGATCGCCGGCGGCCGCCCAGAGCGAGGCCAGATAGTCGAGAACGAGAACGTCGTCGTGGGCCGGCGGTGCCGTCGTCATTTTCAGTCCCTCCGTGGCCGTCCGGTGCCGACCAGCATTCCGGTCCGGACGTCGCCGGCGCATCGGTCCAAGGTGGTAACTGCGCGGCCTGGCATCATCCTCCGGTCGTAGTCCGGGAGTATGGGGGTATGCGCCTGGTGTCCCTGCTTCCGTCCGCCACCGAGATCGTGTACGCCCTCGGGCTCGGCGACGACCTGGTCGGAGTCACGTTCGAGTGCGACGAGCCGGCGGCGGCCCGCTCGGAGAAGACGGTCGTGGTCGGCGGCCGCGACACCAGCCGGATGACCCCTGGGGAGATCGACGACTACGTGCGTACCCAGATGTCGGCCGGCGGCGACCTGTACACGCTGCACGCCGGGGCACTCGCCGGACTCGATCCGGATCTCATCCTCACCCAGGATCTGTGCCGGGTCTGCGCGCTGCCGTCGGGGCACGTCGACCAGGCGCTCGGGCACCTGGGTTGCCGTAGTGAGGTGCTGTCCCTCGACCCGCACACCCTCGATGACGTCCTGGACACCTTCCGCGTGGTGGCGAACGCGGTGGGCGTACCGGAAAGGGGTGTTGATCTTGTGGCCGGTCTGCGGGAGCGGCTGGATGCGGTGACCGCCGCGGTGGCCGGGCGGCCTCGCCCCCGGGTGGCCGTGGTGGAATGGGTGGATCCGCCGTTCACCGCCGGGCACTGGGTGCCGGATCTGATCACGGCGGCGGGCGGCGAACCCGTCGCGGCCCGACCGGGCCGCCGGTCGGTGCAGGTCTCGTGGGCCGAACTGGCCGCTCCGCGGCCGGAGATCGTGCTGGTCACCCCATGCGGTTACCACCTGGAAGGCGCGATCCGGCAGGCCGATGCGGTGGTCCCGCATTTCCCCGCCGCTTCGGTGTGGGCGATCGACGGCGACGGCCTGGTGGTACGCCCGGGGCCGCGGCTCGTGGCCGGAGTGGAGGCGATCGCCGCGATCCTGCATCCGGAAGCGGTCCCGTCGCCCCCGCCCGGATCCATCCAGCGCGTGTCCTGACCAGGAGGTTCGCAGAATTGTCGGACCGGGCTGGTATTACTTCCGGCCATGAGCATCGAGCATGTCGATCCCGATGTCCTGGCCGCGCTGCGCGACGCCGTCGGCGCTGACGACGGCGGTGAGTCGGCCCTAGGCTGGCCCGGTGTGCACGCTTTCGAGCAGCGGCACGGTGTCGTGCTGCCCGAGCCCTATCGTTCGTTCGTGGCCGAGGTGTCCGACGGGTCGCATGCCGGCCCACCGGAGTATGGTCTGGTCGCTCTCGGCGACCTGCCCTCCGACTACGGCAGTGACGGCTCCGAGCGTGACCTGACCAGGCCTTTCCCGCTGACCGGGCCATGGTTGTGGGAGGGCGACGACGACGAGCCCGACAAGGATCGGCTGCGCAGCGTGTTCGACGACGGGTCGATCGTGCTCGGCACCGACGGCTGCGGGATGAATTGGCATCTGGTCGTCACCGGCCCGCACCGGGGGCGGGTCTGGATGATCTCGGGTGAGGGCGCGATGCCGTTCGAGTCCGGATTCGCGGCATGGGTGGCCCGCTGGGCTGCTGGGGAGCCCTGGTTCGACGCCGGATGACCGGTGGGGTCGGGCGGCGCTCTACGATCGGGTCGTACCACCGGACATGACGGAAACGGGTGACGATGGAGACGTTGGAGTTCCAGGCCGAGGCGCGCCAGCTGTTGCAGCTGATGGTCCACTCGATCTATTCGAACAAGGACATCTTCCTGCGCGAGCTGATCTCGAACGCGTCGGACGCGCTGGACAAGCTGCGCCTGGCGAAGCTGCAGGACGGGCTCGAGGCGGACACCTCCGACCTGCACATCGAGATCGCGGTCGACGCCGAGGCGCGCACGCTGGCCGTTCGTGACAACGGCATCGGCATGACCCGCGAGGAGGTCGTGGCGCTGATCGGCACGATCGCCAAATCCGGCACCGCCGAGCTGCTGGGCAAGCTCAAGGAGGCCAAGGAGAGCCCCGAGCTGATCGGCCAGTTCGGTGTCGGGTTCTACTCGACGTTCATGGTCGCCGACAAGGTCGAGCTGGTGACCCGCAAAGCCGGCACCGAGGGCCACGGCACCCGCTGGGAGTCGGCCGGCGAGGGCACCTTCACCATCGACGACGCGCCCGACGCGCCGGTCGGCACCACGGTGACGCTGCACCTGCGCCCCAAGGACGAGGACGACGCGCTCTACGACTACACCGACGCGTGGAAGCTCAAGGAGATCGTCAAGCGGTACTCGGACTTCATCTCGTTCCCGATCCGCAAGGTCGACGGTGACGAGGTCGAGACGCTCAACTCGATGAAGGCGCTGTGGGCCCGGCCACGCAGCGAGGTCACCGACGAGGAGTACCACGAGTTCTACAAGCACATCAGCCACGACTGGACCGACCCGCTCGAGATCATCAACATGAAGGCGGAGGGCACCTTCGAGTACGAGGCGCTCCTCTTCATCCCGTCTCGGGCCCCGCACGACCTGTTCCAGCGGGACGCTCGCCGCGGTCTGCAGCTCTACGTCAAGCGCGTCTTCATCATGGACGACAGCAAGGAGCTGATCCCCGACTACCTGCGCTTCGTCAAGGGCGTGGTGGACGCGGCCGACCTCTCGCTGAACATCTCCCGCGAGATCCTGCAGCAGGACCGGCACATCCAGATGATCCGGCGCCGCCTGGTCAAGAAGGTGCTGTCCACGATCAAGGACCTGCAGACCGCCAACCCGGAGAAGTACGCGACGTTCTGGCGCGAGTTCGGCCGGGCGGTCAAGGAGGGCCTGCTCGCCGAGCCCGACAACCACAAGCCGATCCTGGAGATCGCGTCGTTCGCCAGCACCGAGGGCACCGAGCCGACCACCCTCGCCGCCTACGTGGAGCGGATGAAGGAAGGGCAGGAGGAGATCTACTTCCTGACCGGCGAGAGCCGCTCCCAGGTGGAGAACTCGCCGCACATGGAGGCCTTCCAGGCGCAGGGCTACGAGGTGCTGATCCTCACCGATCCGGTCGACGAGATCTGGGTCGACGTGGTCCCCGAGTTCGACGGAAAGAAGCTGCGCTCGATCGCCCGCGGCTCGGTCGACCTGCCGAAGGATGAGGAGAAGCCGGAGCCCGAGGGCGACTTCGGCCCGCTCCTGGGCTTCCTCACCGAGAAACTGACCGAGCAGGTCAAGGAGGTGCGACTGTCGCACCGGCTGACCACCTCGGCGGCCTGCCTGGTCAGTGACGCCGACGACATCACCCCGGCACTGGAGAAGATGTACCGGGCGATGGGGCAGGAGGGGCCGCGGGTCAAGCGCATCCTCGAGCTCAACCCCAACCACCCGCTGGTCTCCGGCCTGCGGGCGGCGCACGAGCGTAGCGCCGGTGACGCGGCCCTGCCGGACACGGCCGAGCTGCTGTACGGGACGGCGCTGCTCGCCGAGGGTGGTGACCTGGAGGATCCGGCCCGGTTCGCCAAGCTCCTCGCGGATCGTCTCGCGCAGACGGTCTGACCTGCTTTTTGCGACCGCCGGGGCCCGGTTCTCCGTGGTTCAGCCGGGCCCGGCGGCCTTTCCGCGCCGGGTTGGCGGTGTTTTCGCGCCAGCCCGGCGGGGTTTTCGCGCCGGCCCGGCGGCCATTTCGTGCTTGCCCGGGGCTGTTTTCGCGCCGGGTCGGGCCCTTTGCGCCGGCCCGGGGCCCTTTTCGTGCCGGGTCGGTGGCCCTTTTTGCGCCGGTTTGGCGGCTTTTCCGCGCCAGGCGTCGCTGGGTCAGGGCAGGTGTGAGAGCCAGGCCCGAGGGCCGGCGTGGGTGACTCGGATCGCGGCGATCCGGGAGGCGTAGGCGATCGTGGCCTTCAGGTCCAGATCGCCGCGGGCCAGGGCGACCGCGAGGGCGCCGTGGAAGGCGTCGCCGGCGCCCGCGGTGTCGACCGCGGAGACCACCGGTACCGGCACGCTGCCGCGGGTGCCCGCCGGGCCGTACCAGTGGACCGGCTCCGGGCCGTGGGTGATCACCACGTTCGTCACGCCGACGGCTCGAACAGCCGCGGCGGTCGCCTCGTCGGTGCCGGCGGTGGCGTCCGGGTGGCGGAAGTCGCCTGAGCAGGCCACCACCTCGGCGTGCGGGAAGACGTCGGCGAAGACCGGCCGCCAGCTTCCGGCGTCGACGAGCAGGCGGCGGGCGCTGCGGGCCGCGGCCACCGCGAGCCCCGGGTGATGCCCGTCGACCAGGGTCAGGTCGGCGTCGGGGAGACCGTCCGCGGGTGCCGCGACCGTACGGTTGCCGGCGTTGCGGCTGACGATGGTGCGTTCACCGGTCGACGCGAGGACCGTCACCGCCGAGACCGGTGGAGGCTCCGGCGAGTCCGCCGCGATGTCGATCAGGGTGACCCCGTGCGTCGCCAGATCGGCCCGGACCAGATCGCCGAGCGGATGCGCACCCACCGCGCTGACCAGGGTGACCGTGGCCCCGAGCGCGGCCGCGGTGACCGCCGCGTTGGCGGCCGGGCCACCGGCGGCGACATCCACCGACGCGGACTGCACCTTCTCGTCGGGGCCGGGGAACCGCTCGACCCGCTGTACCAGGTCGACGGTCGCCAGCCCGGCGAAGAGCAGCCGCATGCCGGGGTCAATCGCCGTTCGCGAGCTCGACGAAGAACGTGCCGATGTTGCTGAAGATGTCCCCGATACCGTCACCGATGCTGCGGGCCACCTCGGCGGCCGGGCCCGGGTTGGTGCCGATCCAGAAGACGAGCAGGAACACCAGGAGCCAGCCCAGCACCTTCTTCATCGGAAATCGATCCTCCGCACATCACTGGCCTGGGGAAATCGGCTGACCCCGGAAACGCCATCCAAGATCGTGACACAACCTCGCAAGGCTCGCAGGAGGCACGCCGACCCTGAGAAGGCACACAGCAAATCTGGCAGTGACTCTTTTTTGAGAGCTACCTTCATTTCATGGTCGCTTTCAGAACAGCTCACCGATGGTCGGCCCTGGCCGCCCTCGCCCTCTGCACCGTCGTCATCGGGCTGGACAGCACCGTGCTCAGCGTCGCGCTGCCCACGCTGGCCCGTGATCTCGGCGCCACCACCGCCGACCTCCAGTGGTTCACCACTTCGTATCTGCTGGTCCTGGCCGCGGCGCTGCTGCCGGCCGGCATGCTCGGCGACCGGTTCGGCCGCAAGCGCCTGCTCCTGATCGCGCTGGCGATCTTCGGGGTCGCGTCCGCCGCCTGCGCCCTTGCCGACACCACCGGGCAGCTCATCGCCGCCCGCGCGGTCCTGGGCCTCGGCTCGGCCGTGATCATGTCGCTGATCGGTGCGGTGCTGACCGTCCTCTTCGACGAGCGGGAGCGCCCGCGCGCCCTCACCATCTGGATCACCGCTAACGCCCTCGGCATTCCGCTCGGCCCGCTGCTCGGCGGCTGGCTGCTCGACAACTTCCACTGGGGCTCGGTCTTCCTGATCAACCTGCCGATCGTCGTGCTCGGGCTGATCGCGGTCGCGGTCCTCGTGCCCGAGTCGTATGGTGACCGGGCCCGCCGGTTCGATCTGCCCGGCATCCTGCTGTCGACGACAGGGCTGGTCGCCGTGACGTACGGCATCATCGAAGCCGGCGAGCGCGGCTGGGGTGACCTGCGTGCCTCGGTGATCATCGCGGTCGGGTTGTTCGCGCTCGCCGCGCTGGTGTGGTGGCAGCGACGGGCCGCCGCGCCGCTGATCGATCTCGCTCTCTTCCGCAACCGGTCGTTCGCCGGGGGTACGCTGCTCGCCACCATCGCCGGGTTCGCCTTCTTCGGTCTGCTGTTCGCGCTGCCGCAGCTGTTCCAGGCAGTCGGTGGAGCCGACGCGTTCGGCACCGGCGTCCGGCTGCTGCCGGTGATCGGCGGCCTCATGGTCGGAGCCCGAGTCGGTGAGAAACTGGCCGCCCGGTTCGGCCCGCGAGTGGTGATCGCCGCCGGTCTCGCGCTGATGGCCGCCGCCCTGTTCACCGGCGCGGCCACCGACGCCGCGGCGGGTTATGCGGTGGTCGGCGCCTGGATCGGCGTTGCCGGTGTCGGCCTCGGCCTCACCATGCCCACCTCGATGAATGTCACGATCAGCACCCTCGACGCCGAGCGCAGCGGGGTCGGCAATGCCCTGATTCAGGCGATCCGCCAGGTGGGCAGCGCCATCGGGGTCGCCGTCCTGGGCATGGTGCTGAATGCGGGGTATCGCTCGGCACTGCCCGACGCGGCGGGGGAGCAGGTGCGCGACAGCGCCGCCGCCGGAGCCGCCGTGGCCCAGCGCCTCGGCGACGACGACCTGCTGGCCGCAGTACGGGCTGCGTTCGTGCACGGCATGGATCTGTCACTGGTCGTCTCCGGCGGCGTCGCAGCGGCCGGCGTGGTCCTGGCCCTGATGATCCTGCCGCGCGGTGCGCGCACCGGGCGACCAGCGGCGGTGCTGGCAGAATCGGGAGTATGAGCGCCCCCTCGGACAGCCTGCGCGCCCGTAAGAAGGCGAAGACCCGCGCCACCATTCGCGAGCAGGCGATGCGGCTGATCGAGGAGCAGGGCTACGCCGCGACGACGGTGGAGCAGATCGCGGAGGCGTCGGAGATCTCGCCGAGCACGTTCTTCCGCTACTTCCCGACGAAGGAGGCCGCGATCCTGGTCGACGACGTCGACGCGGTGCTGGTCCACGCGATCCGCGCCCAGCCGGCCGAGTTCCAGGCGGTCGAGGCCATCCTGCGGGCGGTGCACGAGGTCTTTTCGAACATGAGCCCGGAGACGTGGGAGTTCGAGCGCCGGCGCCAGGCTCTAGCGCTCGGAGTCCCTGAGTTGAGAGCGCGCATCATGCACCAGATGACCGACGCGATCGACCTGGTCGCCGAGGCGATCGCCGAGCGGGCGGGCCTACCCGCCGACGACTTCTCGGCCCGGGTCACGGCGGGCGCCGCGGTCGGCGCCATGCTGGCGGTCCTCCCATCGAACCGCGTCTTGACCGACGGCATGACCCTTCACGACTACCACCGCTTGGAGAAGGCGCTGACCCTGCTCCAGGACGGCCTACCCCTCGGCTGACCAGCGGTTGCAGCCGCTGACACCGGTTCCAGCCGCGCTGCTGTTCCGGGCCGGTGGTCCGCTGCCGCTGTTTCGGGTCGCTGCTCCGCGCTGCTGTTTCGGGCTGCTGTTTCGGGCCGCTGCTCCGCGCTGCTGTTTCGGGCTGCTGTTTCGGGCCGCTGCTCCGCGCTGCTGTTCCGGGCCGCTGTTTCGGGCTGCTGGTTGGGGCGCTGTTTCGCGGGGCGGTCGGTTCTGCTGCCTCGATCTTCGCCGTGCGCTTTTCGTTGCCTGGCTCCTTGACGCGGATCGGGTGTTGACGGGCCGCAGTCGCCGCCGGTCTACGGCACGGTCGGTTTGGTCAGGCTTTCGTGGGCGGCGGCGAGGATTCGGTCGGAGAGTTCGGTGCCGGCTGTCGCGCGGGACAGGATCAGGGCGCCGACCATGGTGCTGAGGGCCGCGAGGTCCGGCTCCTGGCCGCTGCCGAGAAAGCGGGCGAAACCCTCGACACCCGCCGCGTAGGCCGCCCGTGTCGCGTCGCCGCCTGTCGCTCGGGCCACGTCGCCGCCGAAACCGGCTGAGGGGCATCCGCTGCCGGGATCGTCGCGGTGCGCCGCAGACAGGTAGGCGCTGATCAATGCCCGCCGTTGATCGGCATCCCCGGGCGTGGGGCCTTCGGCCTGGTTCGCGGGAAACTCACCGTTCACGTCGCCCGCAGATCGAGGGCCGGTGGCCGAGTCGGGTGCGTGGGCCGAGCCGGCGGCGGGGGCCAAGTCAGGGGCGTGAGTCGAGTCTGCGGCGTGTGCCGGGTTGGCGGCGGGGGCCAAGCCGAGGGCGTGGACCGGGTTGGCGGCGGGGGCCGAGCCGAGGGCGTGGACCGGGTTGGCGGCGGGGGCCGAGTCGGGGGCGCCGGTCGGTGGGCGGAGGGTCGCGGCCTGGTCGGCGAAGGCTCGGGTCACCGCTTCGGCCACCAACGCGTCCTTCGAGGCGAAGTGCTTGTAGAAACCGCCGTGCGTCAGGCCGGCCTCGGCTGTCACGTCGGCGACGCTGACGCCGGCGATTCCGTGCTCGCGGAAGAGGCGTGCTGCCGTCGCCACGATGCGTTCCCGGTTTTCGGCGGCCTGCGCCTGCGACACCCGTCCCATGACCGCAACTATAGATTATGTGTGTCATCTATTACCTCGGGAGGCTCTGGCGGTTTTCAGATGATGGCCATAATCTAATCCCCGTGGAACTCAACAACGCAGTCGCCGTCGTCACCGGAGCCAACCGCGGGTTCGGTCGCCAGCTCGCCCTTCAGTTGCTCCAGCGTGGCGCCAAGGTCTACGCCGCGGCCCGAAACCCGGAGACCGTCGACCTGCCCGGAGCGATTCCGCTCCAGCTCGACGTCACCGACCCGGAGTCGGTGGCCAAGGCGGCCGTCACCGCGGCCGATGCCACCCTCCTGATCAACAACGCCGGCGTCGCCGTCGGCGGGCCGGTCCTGGACGGGGATCTGGACGGGATTCGGCTCGACATGGAGACCAACTACTTCGGCACGCTGTTCGCCACCCGGGCGTTCGCGCCGGTCATCGAGGGCAACGGCGGGGGAGCGGTGCTCAACGTGCTGTCCGTGCTGTCCTGGCTGCATCCCGGTGGATACGGTTCCTACTCGGCGGCGAAGGCGGCGGCGTGGGCGCTCACCAACGCCAGCCGTGAACTGCTCGCCCCGCGCGGGATCGTGGTGACCGGCCTGCACGTCGGGTACATGGACACCGACATGGCCGCGGCGGTCCCGGCCGATCAGAAGAGCGACCCGGCCGAGGTGGCGGCGCTCGCCCTCGACGCGATCGCCCGCGGCGACGCCGAAATCCTCGGTGACGACCTGACCCGCGGCGTGAAGGCTCAGCTGTCCGGTCGCTGATCGCGCTTCCCTTGCATCGGCAGACTTAAATGGGGCGCGACTCTGTCGTCGACACGTGAGGTCTGCCCATGCGTCGCTCAAGTGTTCGTTTGGCCGTACCGCTGATGGTGTTAGCCCTGCTCGCGGCGGTGACGCCGGGAGATGCCCGTGCCGCGCAACCGGCCGGGACGGGATCGATTGCGGATGCGATCGCCTGGGGCCCGTGTGACCCGGAGGATGAGGCTCCGGATCGGGTCGTCTGCGGTGAGCTCGAGGTTCCCGTCGACTGGTCGCGCCCGGGTGGCTCGACCATCACTCTGGCGCTGGCCAAGCTGCCCGCGTCGGATCCGTCCCGGCGGATCGGCCCGCTGCTGATCAACCCGGGTGGTCCGGGCGGCTCCGGGGTGACCTTCGCCTACCGTGCCGGGGAATCATTCTCGGACACGATCACCGACCGGTTCGACGTCATCGGGTTCGACCCGCGCGGTCAGGCCCGCAGCAACGTGATCAACTGCGACAGCGACGCGGTCAGCGCGCAGGGGGACGTGCTGTACCCGCACAGCCCGTCCGAGTACGCGGCGCTGCGGGCCGCCAACAAGGCTCTCGTCAAGACCTGCCGGGATCTGTCCGGGCCGCTCGTGAAGTACGTCGACACGGCGAGCGTGGTCCGCGACATGGACGCGATCCGGGCCGCCATCGGCGAGCGCAAGATCAGCTATTACGGCGTCTCCTACGGAACAATGATCGGCCAGCAGTACGCCGAGCTGTTCCCGGACCGGATCCGGGCCATGACGCTGGACTCGAACATGGACCACTCGCAGAGCATCGCCGACTACCAGAAGTGGGAGACGCTGGCCATGGAGGACTCGTTCCTCCAGTTCACGGCCTGGTGCGACCGGACCACCGCATGCGCGCTGCACGAACAGGGCGCACTCGCGTACTTCGACGACCTGTACGCCCGCGCCGAGGCCGGCAAGCTGATCGTCGACGGTTTCCCGATCTCCCCGGAGCTCCTGGTCTCGCTGGTCTTCGGCTACATGTACGACCCCGCCGACTGGTTCTACCTGGCCGAGGATCTGATCTATTTCGGTAACGGTGGCGGATCCGGGGCGCGGCACCGGGGCGAGCCCACCCCCTACGGCTACCTTCCGGTGATGTGCTCCGACTTCCGCTTCGAGGTCGGCTCCTACCGCAACCTCCGGCAGCTGGAGAAGGAACAGAACCGGCTCGCCCCGCACACCCGACTGAGCCCGATCGCTTGGACCGACCTGACGTCCTGCCAGAACTGGCCGTACCCGGTCACCAACCCGCCGCACCGCCTGCACGCCTCGTCGAAACTGCCGCCGATCCTGCTCGCCAACAGCCGGTACGACGTCGCCACCCCGTACCAGTGGGGCCGGTCCCTAGCGAGTCAGCTGCCGAGCGCCACGTTCCTCACCTACGACGGGGTCGGGCACGGCACCTACTGGCTGAGCGACTGCGCCCGGGCCGCGATCGACACCTACCTCGTCGAACGACGCCTGCCCGCCAAGGGCACCCACTGCCCAGCCGTCTTCCCGGAGTCGCCGGTCACGCTCAAGTCCGGCTCCGGCAACCCGCTCACCCCTGGATTGAGGACTGTTTCCGCGGGGTAAACGCGCCGCATGACGGAGACCATCACCGATGCCGGCACCGCCCAGCTCGTGCTCGCGGCGGTGCTCGGCATCGCGGCGGTAGTCGTGCTGATCGCCTGGGCCAAATGGCATCCGTTCCTCGCGTTGATCACCGGCGCCGGCGTCCTCGGGCTCACCGCGGGCGCCGCGCCGGCCGACACCGTCGACTCGTTCACCAAAGGGCTCGGCACCACGGCCGGTGGGGTCGGCGTCCTGATCGCGCTCGGCTCGATGGTCGGCGCGCTCCTCGCCGAATCCGGCGGCGCCGACGGCATCGTGAACCGCATCGTCAACGGCGTCTCCGGGGCCGCCCTGCCGTGGGCGATGGCCGGGGTCGCGGCGCTCATCGGGTTGCCGTTGTTCTTCGAGGTCGGCGTCGTGTTGCTGGTGCCGATCGTGTTGCTTGTCGCACGGCGTACCGATGTGGGACTGCTCCGCCTGGGCATCCCGGCGCTGGCCGGACTGTCGGTGTTGCACGGTCTGGTGCCGCCGCATCCGGGGCCACTGGTCGCCATCGAAAGCCTCCAGGCCGACCTGGGCCTCACCCTGATGCTCGGCCTGATCTGCGCCATCCCGACGGTGATCGTCGCCGGGCCGATCTTCGGCAACTTCATCGCCAAGCGGGTTCCGCTCCCGGTCCCGGCGTTGTCGGCCGCGGCCGGCGGTCCTTCCGACGCCGCTCCCTCCGCTCGCACGGCTTCCTCCGGCGGCGGCTCCGCTGACCTCGATCGGCCGGCCACCGGACCCGTCGGTGGCCAGGACTTCGTCGACCGTGACGATATCGCCGATCCGGTCGGCCCCGGCAGATCGGTCGACGAGCAGTTGGGTCCGCGCCGCAATCCCGGCTTCTGGGCGGCCGTGCTCACCGTTCTGCTTCCGGTCGCGCTGATGCTGGCCCGCGGCGCCGCCGAATTGCTGCTCCCCGAAGGCGACCGCGTCCGCGACATTCTCGAGGTGGTCGGCGAACCGGTGGTCGCCCTTCTCGCCGGGGTGTTCGTAGCCATGTGGGCACTCGGTCACCGAGCCGGTTTCGACCGCCGCGAAACGAATGCCGTTCTCGGCGGCGCGCTTCCGCCGATCGCCGGAATCCTGCTGATCGTCGCGGCCGGCGGCGGTTTCAAACAGGTCCTGGTAGACGCCGGAGTGGGCAACGTGATCGCCGACGCCGCCCGTGACGCCAACATCAACGCCCTGCTCCTGGGCTTCCTGGTGGCTGTGGGAATCCGAGTGGCCACCGGCTCGGCAACGGTCGCCACGATCACCGCGGCCGGAATCGTGGCCCCGCTCGCCGCCACCCTGGACCGCCCCGAGGTCTCCCTGCTGGCGTTGGCGATCGGTGCCGGATCACTATTCTTCTCCCACGTCAACGACGCCGGTTTCTGGATGGTCAAGGAATACTTCGGCATGACCGTCGGTCAGACGATCAAAACCTGGTCGATAATGGAGACGATCATCTCGGTGGTCGGTTTTGCCTGCGTGATGCTCATCTCCCTCTTCATTTGATTTCGGTACGGCCACAGCGCGCCGGTCAGTCGGCCGGCGCGTTCTGCGGCTCGACCGAGGTGCTATTGCGTTGGACCGGGCAGTGACTGTGCTGAATGGTCGAGGGATGGATACGACGACCCGGGCCAATCGGGACGCCTGGGAGGCGGCCTCCGAGAAACACGTCCGCGAGTATTCGGAACTGCTCGCCCAGGCGGCCTCCGGCACCTCCCTCACCACACTCGAACGCGACCTGCTGCACGACGTGCTGCGCACCGCACCGGACGTCGTCCACTGGCAGAGCGGCCACGGCACCGACGACATCGGGCTCCTGCAGGCCGGTGCCCGTTCGGTGACCGGTGTCGACTACAGCGAGGTCGCCGCCGGGGCCGCCCAGCGCCGGGCCACCGAACTCGGCGCCGACTGCCGCTATGTGGTCGCCGCCCTGCCCGGAGCTCCACTGGCCGACGGCTGCGCGGACCTCGTCTACACCGGCAAGGGCGCTCTCATCTGGATGCCCGATCTGCAGGCGTGGGCCGCCGACATCGTCCGTCTGCTGCGCCCGTCCGGTCATCTCTTCATCTACGAGGAGCATCCCGCCGCACCGCTGTGGACCTGGGACCCCGACGAGCCGGGGATCCGACCGGACCGCAGCTATTTCGCGCCCAGCCACGTCAACGACTCGTTCCCGGCGGGCGGGGCCGTCCAATGGCAGCGCACTCTGGCCGAGATCGTCACCGCGGTCACCTCGGCCGGTCTGCGGCTACTCCACCTGGCCGAACACCCCGAGCCGTTCTGGCGGATGGGGGGAGTGCACGCCGCCGCCTGGAACGGCCGCCTCCCCAACACGTTCACTCTCCTGGCCCGCCGGCTGAACGGCTAGAGCAGGGACTTCAGGTAGTCGGCGGCCGGGACGGGGCGGGACAGAGCGGCGGCCTGACCCGCCCACAGGTTGACATAGGTGGCGTCGTTTCGGGCCGCGCCGGCGGCCCGCAGAGGGCGCATCAGGGTGTTCTGCACCGGATACGCGGGGACGCTGTCCTCCTCGGCGGCCAGTTCGCGGATCAGCGGATTGAGGATCGCTCGGGCGTGCCGGCCGGAGAAAATCCTGGTCAGGACGGTTGTGCGAGCGTCGGGGGAGGCCAGCGCGGCGCGGTGTGCGGGGCTTGCCGAGGACTCGGCGGTGGCCAGGAAACCGGTGCCGATCTGGACACCGTCAGCACCGAGGGCCAGTGCCGCGGTCACACCCCGACGGTCGGCGATACCACCGGCCGCCAGCACCGGGATCCGGACCGCGTCGGCCACCTGCGGCACCAGGGAGAACGTGCCCACCAGTGACTCGGCCAGGGGGCGCAGGAACGCGCCACGGTGACCGCCGGCGTCGCTGCCGGAGGCGATCACCACGTCCACGCCTGCCTGCTCCAGGGCCACCGCCTCGTCGACTGTCGTGGCGGTGCCCAGCGTGACGATGCCGCGGCGGCGGGCCTCGTCGATCACCCGGGCCGGTGGGACGCCCATCACGAAGCTGATCACCGGTGGCCCAGCGGCCAGAAGGGCGTCGATCTGGTCGTCGAAGAGCGGCGGGGGAGCGTAACCCTCGGGGACCGGCAGGCCGAGGCGCTCGTAGAGGGGCCGCAACCGTTCGAAGTCGGCGGCTGAGGGACGCAGCTCCTGCTCGCCGAGGTGCGGCACCCACAGGTTGACGTTGAACGGACGGCCGGCGGGAACGGCCGCGCGAAGCTCACCGACCAGGGCGGTGACCCGGTCGGGCGCCAAGTGGTTCGCCCCGAACGAGCCGAGCCCACCGGCCGCGCTGACCGCGACGGTCAACGGCACCGCGGACATGCCACCGCCGAACGGGCCCTGCACGATCGGATGCTCGATACCGAGCAGACTGGTCAGGCGGTCACTCATGGAGGCCCTCCTCAGGGGAAGCGTTCGCCTCTGCACGCTAGACGACCGGGCAGAGGCCGCCCCGCTCCAGATGACCTATGCCGAGGCGATCCGGCTCCGGGCCTCCGGGTCGGGCCCGTTGGCGGAGCGGCCGCCGTCGACCGGCAGGATCACGCCGTTGACGAACCCGGCGGCTTCGGACAGTAGGAACGCCACCGCGCCGGCCACCTCGGCCGCGGTGCCGGGACGGCCCAGCGGGTGCAGCGCGGCCATCTGGGCGTCCACTCCGGGGTGCGCCAGCCGGTATGCCTCGGAGCGCGCCGTCGTGATCGAACCGAGCGCCACCGCGTTGGCACGGATCCCGTCCGGCCCGTGATCGACGGCGACCGCCCTGGTCAGGCCTTCGATCGCGGCTTTGGCGGTGGCGTAGGGCAGGGCACCGCGGACCGGGCGCTGCGCCTGATGCGAGGAGACGTTGACGATCGCGCCCGGCCGACCGTGACGCCGGAAATGATTCACGGCGGTGTGACAGCCGGTCACCGCCAGGGCCAGGTTGGCGGTGATCAACTCCAGGATCCGGCCCGGGCCGGCGCCGATCAGGTCGGCATCGTCGAAGATCGCGGCGTTGTTGACCCACCCGGCGAGCGGCCCGGCGGCCTCGGCGGTCATCGCGGCCCGCTGGGCCACCTCCGGGTCCGCGGCGCTTCCGGAGATCAAGACCATGCGATGGTACGGCCACCGCCGGCCGTCCTCATGCGGCCCGGGAGCGTCGCCCTGTTCCGGATCCACGATGTCGACGATCACGACAGTCCCCTCCATCGCGAGCCGTTCCGCGATGGTGCGGCCCACACCCCGGGCGCCTCCGGTGACCACGAACGAATGCATGGCCCCATTCTGCCCGGAGTTCGCATTCCGCCCGGCGGTCGCGTTTCGGCCTTGCCCCGCACGGATGTCGCGGGGACAGGCCCGGTTGGTGTGGTTCGGCGAAGGGCTGCCCACGGCGTACCAGAACAGGGGTTTGAACGGCCGTTTCAGCCGAGAAAGGGCCCGTCGTCATCCGACTGCGGTCGGCGATCGAGGTGCGCCTGAAGCGATTCGATACGGTCGTCCAGACAGTCGGCGCAGGATGACGGCTCAGGCTCGACATTCACCAGCAAAGCACCGGCACCGGCGGTGAAAGTAGCCCCACCCACGGCGAATACGTTGCGCCCGACGCTGTGCAGACGTCCCGTGACGATGATGTCCTGATGGCTGGCGGGCCTCCACACAACGGTGACCTGCTTGCCGAGATGTGCGATGAACCAATGTGGGCAGGCACATCCCGGTATGAAGCAGAGAGCCACGCACCCACCCTACCGCCGGATCGGCGTCGATCATTTTCGCTACGAGGCTCATTCAGCAGGAACCGTTGAGCACCGTCACGACGACCTGGGTTGTCGGTACCTGGCGCAGAACGTCGTGCGAGCGATCGAACAGATAGGTGGTACCGCCGTCGGTGTCGCCCAGCAGGAAAAGGCAGTCGCCGAGCAGACCCGGCGGGGGCGGGACGGTTCCGACGAACGTCACCTTCACCCTGTCGATCGTCAGCAGGGGGAGTCCGATTCCGAGATCGATGTCCTGCGAATGCCCCTGTCGGACACCGTCGGAAACCGCGGCCGCGCCCACCCAGGGAAGGACCAGAACGGCCAGGATCAGCACGGAGAGGCTGGTTCGTCGCAGGAGCCGTCGGAACCCTCCGCCGAGGGTCGGCCGCCGCATGATCAGGCCGGGAGAGGCCGTGGCGAGGACGATCACCACGACGGTGGAAAGGCCCGCGAGGAGAATCGACGCGAGTGACAGCCGATCGATTGTCAGCAGGCTCAGCACGGTGCCCGCCGTCGCCGCGACGCCGACCAGGAGCACGAGGTCAGCGGCCCTGGAGCGGAGGCCGCTCTCCCGGGCGAAGGCAAAGCCGAAAAGGAGTATGACGACCGCGATGGCGAGCATCAGTACGGCGATCGCGCGTTCCACGATCCACAGGAAGTCGAGGCCCAGTTGGGCCGGATCGATTCCGAAATCCTGGTACAGGACGTTGAGGAAACACCATCCGACGAAGTAGACCGGTAGCGCCAGCAGGATCAGCGCCTGCGCCAGATTGGCGGCGAGTTCCAGTGCCTGATGCTTGTCGTCGACGGCTTGGCGCAGGAGGTTCAAGGAGAGAGCTCCTCAGTCGTCGGAGCCGAGGTGGATCTCGCGGACCCAGGTCGAGAGGTCGGCCTCGGACGAGTTCGGGAAGACCTCGATCGCTCGTCCGGCCAGTGTCACCCGGATGACGGTGCCGTTGGCCCGGCACAGCGACCGGATCCACAGCAGAAGGACGTAGATGCCGTTGCTGGTGGCCGCGGCCACCAGCAACGTCGCCACCACGGACCGCGGACGGTCGCCCGCGGGCGCCGCCTCGTCCTCCGGGATGATCTCCAGCTGGTGCGCCGGCGAACCGGTGACCAGAAGCCGGAGGTCTTCCAGGGTCCCGACGCCGATCCGGCGCGGGTCGTGATCTTCGTCGATCTCTATCCGGGCCAGGTTTCGGACGTTCGTCATGAGCGGATACTAGCCGCGAAATCGTCCGATATCTCTTTGGCCATGACCCGCCTCTCCGGCGGGCAGAGGGAGGCCAGCATGGCGAGATCCTCGGCGACGAGAATCAGCGCGAAATCGTTGTCGGCGCTCCTCGCGATCGATTTGGCGCGCTCCAGCAGGCAGGGCGATTGCGTAGTCTGATGGTAAGGCATTGAGCTGCGGATTCGCGGTGTGAGTGGCCTCTGTAGAGGCATAAGAAGCGGGTGAGGCCGCATCGGTGATCATGGAGTTGCGACGCTTCACGACTCCGAGGAAGACCCCACCCGCCGATGGCATCATCTCTCATCACGGCACTGACCGTCACGACACCCCACACCACCGCCGCACCGGTCCCGGTCACCGCCGGTGAACGCAACGGCCTGCTGGAAGCGTTGGCGAAGATTCCGGACCCGCGTGACCCGCGCGGAATCCGTTACCCGCTGTCCGCAGTCCTGGCTGTCGCGGTCTGCGCGGTCATGGCCGGTGCGTCCTCGTTCGCGGCGATCACCGACTGGCTCCATGACCTCGAAGGACATGCCCGGACCAGTCTCGGTTTCGGTGACGCCGTGCCGGTCGGCACGACGATGTGGCGATTGTTGATCCGTCTCGATCCGACCCTGCTGGCCACCGTTCTCGCCGGCTGGCTGCATACCCGCGCCCAGCGGCCGGGATCGCCGTCGCGCAGGTATCGCCGGGTGATCGCCCTGGACGGCAAGACGCTGCGCGGCGCCCGTCTGGGCGACGGCCGCCAGGTGCATCTGTTATCTGCTCTGGATACCTCCACCGGGCTGGTGATTGCCCAGGTCACGGTGGACACGAAGTCGAACGAGATCACGTCTTTCGTGCCGCTGCTCGACGCCGTCGAGACCGTGCTCGGCACCCTGGCCGGGGTGCTGTTCATCGCCGATGCCCTGCACACCCAGACCGGACACGCTGACGAGGTCACCGCCCGCAACGCACACCTGCTCGTCCAGGTGAAGGGCAACCAGCCGACCCTGTTCAAACAGCTCAAACGGCTTCCCTGGGCGCAGATACCGGTCGGTGACCGAACCCGCGACCGTGGTCACGGCCGCCGTGAGACCCGCACCGTCAAAGCCGTCACCGTCGCCACACCCGGCGGCATCGCCTTTCCACACGCGCAGCAGGCCGTCCGGATCACCCGAACCCGCATCATCGCAGGCCGGACCAGCCGCGAGACCGCCTACCTGACGGTATCGCTGCCCGCCGGCCACGCCACGGCCCGCGATCTGCAGACCTGGATCCGCCGGCACTGGCACATCGAAAACAAGATCCATCATGTCCGCGACGTCACGTTCCGTGAAGATCTGCACCAGGCCCGGACCGGCACCGGACCGGCTGTCATCGCGACCCTGCGTAACACCGCGATCGGCTGGCACCGGATCACCGGCGCCACCAACATCGCCCGCGCCACCCGCCAAGCAAACCGCCGATCACACGACCTAATTATCGCTGTGACCAGCAGCTACCCGAGAACGCAATGACCCTGCTCCAGCAGGGGGCGGGCGGTATTCGCGTCGCCGTCCATGATCGCGATCATGGCTTCGTTCGAATTCGTGTAGATGTCGTATTCGAGGTTGTCGGACGTGATCTGCCGGAGATTCTCCACCAGGACGCGGGCCTCCTGGGTGCGCCCCCGCAGGGTCGCGATGCGAGCCAAGGTGTTCCACAGCTGCATCTGATGTGTCGGCCCCATGCTGTCGTCGATCAAGGAGTCGATCAAGTCGAGCGTTTCCGCGAGCTCGGGTGACCAGGGGCCCCGCCGCCTCAAGTGGATCTCGGCGACGGACCGCAACATCTCCACGCGCTGGGACGGGCCGCACACGTCGGCCGCGATACTCAGTGCCCGGGCGAGCTGAGCCTCCGCCGACGAGTAATCGCCGTTTCGCCAGCTGACCTCACCGTAGTTGCCCCAGGCGCCCGCCGCGCCGGCGTCGTCGCCCACCTGGGTGAGCACCGCGGCTCCGGCCCGGTAGAGCGTGCGGACCCGCGGCAGATCGAGTCCGCGCTGTCCCAGGCTGCTCGCCAGCATCACCTGGCCCCAGGCCCGGGTCCGGCTGTCGGCGGTCTCCGAGTCGCTGACCGTACCGAGATGCTCGTCCGCGAGATCCCACCGGCCCCAGAACCAGTAGGCGATGCCCAGGTTCAGATATGCCTTGTGCCGGAACTCGTCGTTCAAGTCGTCCTGGCCCAGCATCTGGTTCGAGATCTCGATGGAGGTGGCATAGTCGCCGTACCACCAGAGTTGCTCGCTCTCCAGCAGCCTCAGCATCGCCGCCTCGTCCGGGCTCATCCCGGTCTCGGCCGCCTTGAGATGGTCGATCAACGACGCCGCGACGTCCAGTTTCGCCGACCGTACGAACAGGTCGGCCAGCAGGAGCGCGGTACGCACCCACAGGCCGCCCGGGCCTCGGTCCTCCTGGCCGGCCGCCGCGACGACGAAGCGGTGGAGCCGCTCCAGCAGGGTCCACGAGCGCGCCCGGTACAACTGGCCGGCCGCGGCGGGCAGCACCTCGAACACCTCGGGAACCTCGAGTGCGGGTGCGAGTGACTCGGCCAGTGCGTGGCTGGGCAGACTCAGGCTCGGGGTGGCCTGGAACTGTGCGACCCAATACCTGGTCGCCGCCATCGCCTCGGCCGGGCTCGCCGGTGACGACATCCGCTCGATGACGATGTCGTGACAGGCGTACGAGTCCATGGTGCGTTGCAGCAGCCCGGTTTTGATGAGCGACCGCACGTCGGCGGGCGCCACCGCGACCGCGCTGCAGAAGATGTCGAGATCGATGAAGCCACGAGTCACGGTGGCCAGCCGCAGGACGCCCATCTCGTCGGGCGTGAGCCGGCTGAACAACCGTTCCTCGAAATTCGCGTTCTCGGTGGTGAGGAGCGCCCGCAACTTGAGCGGGTTGCCTTCCGATTCATGTCGTAACAGCTGGCGTTGCACGTTCGACAGATTCGCGGTGCCGAAACGGCTGACGAACTCTCCGACCTCCTCTTCCTCGAGGGGACCGAGGTGGAGGATCTTGACCGAAACCGGATTCTCCGGAGGATGCCGGGCGACCATCACGGCGGGAATGCCCGAGGAGACCACCAGCGCCGTCAGGAGGGCCCGGTCATCTGGTAGGGCCCGATCCAGGTGGTCGAGGACCAGCGTGTGCGGTTTCTTGGACTCCGCCAGAATGCGCAGGGTGCCACGAAGCCCGTCGAGGGCCACCCGGCCGGACGGGAAGAGGTCCGGCGAATTCTCGGCGATGCTCGTGGCTATTCGGTGCCAGATCACCTCCCGGCCCATGGTTCGCATCTCGGGCTTGGGTGGCACGGAGACCTTGATGGTGTCCGGCAGGTCGAGCTGCCGCAGTAGCAGTGACTTACCGCTGCCCGACTCGCCCCACAGCCAGACCGCGGACCCGGCGGCCAGTGCCCGCTTCAGGTCGGCCAACCGCCGCGGTCGGGGAACGTTGTCGGGGTCACGATCGACGTGCATCACGGTGGTCCCTCCCGCCAGTCCTGACATCGGGCGAACCGAGGCATCACCATGGAGCAACGCGCTTGGCCGCGCAGTCCGCTCATCACTTGCTGTCGCACCTGTGAGTCTCGACGCTAGTGTGGCGCAATCGAGTGCCGGAGACTGCCGCAGAAGCGACAAAACAAACTCGCTGAACCTACCACCGGCTCCGGCGGCCCGAGACTCGTACGCGGTTGCTCCCGGAGCTGCGAAAACACAGAGTGACGTACGGCTGGCGACCGCGGCCATCTGCTGGAGTTCGGCGGCACGCATCGCCTGACCGGCGCTACCGACCATGCATGCGTCAAGGAACACGAAGGATGATTCCGGCGTGACCCGGGAGACAGCGGACGCCAGGTCGTCGAGTGACAGGCCGGTCCCGATCGGGTCCCGGGCGTCACAGTCCGCGGTCACCAGGACGGAGACGTCGCCGACCCCACGCTCGGGCACGAGCAGGCCATGACCGCTGAAGTGCACGAAGAGATTCAGGGGTCCCCGGGTGGCGGTGAGCGGCCAGATCCTGAGCGCCTTCAGGAAGTTCTGGCGAGTCGCGTCCATGCCGATGAGGACGAGCAGGTTGGAACTCGGCACCCCCACCTGGAGCATGAGGTCGCGCAGGCTGTTCGCGTCGACCTCGGCGCCGGGCAGATCCCGGAACTGGCTGTCGGTGTACCGGGAGGCACCGACAGCCAGGACGAGAGTCGTCGGCTCAGTCTGCATTCGGGCTTCCATCGGCGATCGGCAACAGGCGCCTCATCGCGGCCGCGAACGCCTCCGGTTGCTCGGTGAACGGGAAGTGTCCGGCGTCCGGGATCAGGATCTGGTTGCCGTCCTTGACCAGCTCCTGTGTCCCGGACGGCTGCATGTAGTCGTCGGTGCCGTAGATCAGGCTGACCGGCACGTCGTCCGCGAAGGCCAGATCACCACGCTCGTCGTACCCCTCGATCGACCTGGTCAGCTGCATGTCGATGAACGGGTTGTATCGGTCGATCTTCAGCGTCAGGCGGTCGCGGACCGCCGGGGACAGATAGAACTGCCCGATGAGCCCCATGATCGTCCGCCCGGCGTCCTCGGTGCCGACCTGTTCGAGGGCGCCGACCTCGTCCGCGACAGCCGGCTCGACCCGGGCGACGAAACGCCCCACGGACTCGTTCAGCTGATCCCAGGTGAGCGGCAGAGAGCTGATCAGTGTCAGCGTGGCGACCTGCTGCCGCAACCTCTTCACGGCCTGGATCGCGAGGTACGTGCCCCACGAATGCGCCACCAGATGGATCGGGCGGTCCGGGCCGGAGGGAAGACCCGCCACGATGGCGACCAGTTCGTCGACCGACTCGGCCGCCGATTTGACGCTCGCCGGATCGTCGCCGACGCGGGGCTTCTGGTCGTAGAAGAAGAGCTCGAAATGGTCGCCCAGCCAGTCCAGCGGACCCCTCATGTAGGAGGAGTCCATTCCCGGCCCGCCATGGACGAACACCATGATGGGTCGCTGCGGCGACTGTGGAGCGGTTGCGTTATCCATTTCGGGCGTCCATGCCATTCTTGATCTGGGCCTGATCCCGTTGGCCGGGAATCCTTGAAGCCGTGCGACGGTTGATGAAT
This sequence comes from Actinoplanes sichuanensis, assembly GCF_033097365.1. NCBI lineage: Bacteria > Bacillati > Actinomycetota > Actinomycetes > Micromonosporales > Micromonosporaceae > Actinoplanes > Actinoplanes sichuanensis. The sequence continues at coordinate 6,039,892 of NZ_AP028461.1, read as the reverse complement.
CGGTGAATCCGGAATCCGTACTGAATGTGAGCGGTCGGGTCCAGCGCCCATTCGTACACTTCTCGGTACAGGGGCTCGGGCAGCGGCGTCCCGTAGATCATCTCCGCATTCAGAAGCATGAGGTGGTGCATTTTCTCGATCGGCCATTCCGGGCGCGACGAGACTACTACGGAATGAGATCCGACGAGTTCGTGGCCGGTCCGTTCCCAGCTCTCGATCGTCAGGGCCTCGGAGTCCCGTTGACCACCGAGTGAGGCGATGCGACCCGGATTCAACGCCAGGACGTCGGTGAACCGGGCCAGCGGGGGGCTGATCTCGAACAGTTCGTCGTCCGGATTGACGACCACCGTCATCGAGGAATTCTCCGAAGCCCATCGAGCGATCGCCGGAATGTCGCGTACGTACATGAGCATCAATCGAAGCAGCAGGACGTCGGTCCGGAAACCGGTGGGCAGGTCGTCCAGGGTGCCCTGCAGCACCCGCAGATTGGCGGCGCCGCCGCCGGCCGCGCGCCCGAACAGGCCCGGATCCGGCTCCAATCCGACGAAATTCTTTTCTTTGTAGCGCTCGGCGAGCAATCGCGTATAGGCGGAGTTTCCGCAACCGAGATCGAGAACGGACTCGGCGGCGAGCCAGGCGTCACTTCCTATCGCGGACTGCTCGAGGTCGAAAGAGGCGTCGGCTTGCAAGCGAAGCAGATCGTCGTAGACGTCGAGGTCTGACCGCACACCTGTCTCCAGAGCTTGTCCGATCGGCGAGTCACCACAGTGGTGCCCGGATCTTCCCATCCTACCGACGCCGGGCGCAAGAACGACACTCTGCACCGTGCCGACCCCGCCTCTAATGTGAAGTGATCCGGCCTCGTTCCAAACTGATCAGGCCGAGTATCGTCAAATCGCTCAACAGTTCCTCGATGGCGTTCCCCGGCATCGTCGCGGAACATTTGGCCGACAATTCGCGGAAGCTGATGCTCTCCTCGGTGAAGAGGATTTCGAGGACGGCACGGGCCTCGGTCCTGATCGACAACTCGTGGCCGGCACCGTAAAGCTTGATCTGCTCCCCATCGAATTCGATCCGGGCGCGTGGAGCAACGAGGCGGACGATGCTGTCGTCGTCGAGATGGAGGCGGCCGTCGCCGCCCAGCGAGGCGAGAGACAGCGCCCCGCGCCCAGGGTCACGTCCGTTGCGCATCAGAAGGAACCGCTGCAGAAGATCACTGCCGCTCAATTCCTCCTGGACCGCCTCCCGCACGGTGGCCAGGTACTGTGCGGTCTCGGCGGGGGAGCCCCAGCGCGGGATGTTGACCCGCATCGCGGCCCGGGCGCCCACCTCCCGCACCACCGCGGCCAGCAAGTCGACACCGGTGGCGGGCCGGATGCCGATGGTGAGATGCAGCGAGGGCACCCCGACGCTCGCCACCAGATGCCACCAGCCGCGGGGTACGTGCAGAGACTCACCCGCCCGCAGGGTGAGCGCCATGGCCGGCTCCGTGCCGGCGGCGGGTGGCGGCGGTTGCTGCTCGGCGGTCGGGGCCTCGAGTGTCGGCGAGTGGATCTCCCACTTCTTCTCACCCGCCACCTGCAGCACGATGACCTCGTGGTCGTCCCAGTGCAGTCCGAGGCCGGGCTCGGTGCCCCACGAGCAGTAGACGTTGATCTCCACGTGTTCCTGCAGCTCGCGTTCCAGATCGGCGGCGAGGCGGCGCAGGGGCGGGGACAGCTCGTCCGCGGAGTCGACCACGAGAGTGGCGCCGTCGGACAGCTCGGCCATCACGGCTCCGGACAGCAGCCGCGTGTAGCCGACGCCCTCGTGGCTCACCCGCTCCACGGCTATGGCCCCCTCGTCGGCGGCCGCGCCGTTCTTGGTCACCCGAACCCGGGGGTGGTGCACCTGCGAATACTGCAGCATGCGTTCCATCTCGGCCCAGTCGAACAGGTCGGCGAAGCCGGCGGTCGGCCCGGAGAACACCGCGGGCCGCCTGCCGAAGATCTCCCGCACGAAACGTTCCGCCTCGGCGGACGAGCCGACGATCTTGCCCAGACTCTCCAGCATCCGACCCTCCCTGGTCTGCTCTGCAGAGTGCTTCACGCATCGATGACGTCCGACGTAGGTGAGTCGTCGAGTCTAGTACGGCAATCGACTATGGAGAGTCGGGTGTAGGCACCGCGAAGTCCGCTCCAGTGAAGGCTGTCACTGTCATGCTCTGCGGTCTATAGTGCAGCTATGGGTAACGTAGTGTGTGCTGACCAGTGGCGTAGTGCCAGCTCGGTCAAGTCTGCATCACCGGTCCGCCCCGAGCGCCAGGAGCCCGCGACGACGCGATCGGCGCTCCTCGTCTCGGCTCGGGCGATCAAGTAACGGCCGTATGCCAGCTGTCGCGTGAGGTGTCGAGGACACCTCACGCGCGGTCAGCCGGCATGGGGCCGGTCAGAGGCCGAACGGGCTGCTGCTCTTGCCGAGAGACGGCTTGGACGGGGCGGCGGCGCGGATGGCGCGCAGGGCACGGCGACGCTCGTCACCGGCCAGCCGATCGATGTAAACGGTCCCGTTCAGGTGGTCGAGCTCGTGCTGCAGGCATCGGGCGAAGTAACCCTTGCCGGAGACCGAAACCTGATTGCCGTGGAGGTCCACCCCGCTGAGGGTGGTCGATGACGCCCGGACGGTGTCGAAATAGTGACCCGGCACGGACAGGCAGCCCTCCGGCTCGGTGACATCCTCGCCCTCGTTGATGACGAGCTCGGGATTGATGAGATATCCCTTGTTGTCGGCACCCTCGCCATCGGGGCAGTCGTAGACGAACAAACGCAGTCCGACGCCGATCTGGTTGGCGGCGAGGCCCACGCCCCGTGCCTTGTACATGATGTCGAACATCTCGTCGACGAGTTTGCTCAGACGCTTGTCGAATTCGTCGACGGCCTTGCAGGGAGTGCGGAGCACCGGATCGCCAAGAATGCGGATCGCACTTTTGTCACGTAGCACCGCGTTGAATCCCATCTGCCAGATAGCCTGTGTCACGTCGAGTAAATCGACACCGGTACGGACACGGTGCGATGATACTGCATCTCGGATTGGCGCCGCGCCGGTCAGGGGCTTGCCGGGATGAAGCCCGCGGCCTCTGGTCGGGTGGTCGAAATGGAACCCGATCGCCTGGTGTGCCGGTAGTGCATTGGCGCCGGCTCCGACGACGATGCCCACCGGACCACCGGTCGCCGCACCGGTTCCGGCGGCGGTGAGGGCGCTCCCGAGTTCGCAGGAGCGGTCCCGGTTCGTCCTGCTGCCACATCCGGTCACGTGACAATCCGCGCGCCTCGGGGCTTGTCGCAAGGTTCCTACGATGACGGGTGGCGACCCGGCCGGCATTTGGTTGCATCGTCGAACCATTTAGTTGTACGGTCGAACCATGTCGGAGGATCAACTCGAGCAGGCCCTGGTCCTTCAGGGGAAGATCACCGCGTTCGTTCGTGCGTTCGGTCTGCACCAGCCGGATCGCACCCCGTGCGGGACACCGGTGCCGACGTCCGAGGCGCATGCGGTTGGCGAGCTGGATCGAGATGGGCCGCTGACCCAGAGCGCACTCGGTGAGCGGTTGCGGCTGGAGAAGAGCACGGTCAGTCGCCTCGTCTCGCAGTTGACCGGCCGGGGCTGGGTGCAGCGGGCCGAGCGTGGTGGTGACGGGCGGCTGGTGTGGCTGGAGCTGACTCCGGACGGTCGCCGCGCTGCCGGTGAACTGGCTGTCGCCCGTGCGGCCCGGTTCGCCGAACTGCTGCGCGGCATTCCGGCGGAGCAGCGCCCGGCGGTCATCGATGCGTTGACGACGCTGGTCGACGCCGCCGGCCGTCAGCAGGCCACGGCCGACGTGAGCGGTCCGGCGCGTGGCTGAGACGCCAGACGTGCCCGCGAGGCGATGGAGCGTCGGCGCGGTGCTCGGGGCCGCGATGGGCCTGATCCCGCATCTCCTGCACCACGCCGGTCTGTTCGCGGGCACGGCTCTGGTGGCCGGTCTCGGCGGCACCGTGCTCTTCGGCGTGCTCGGACTGGCCGTGATGGCGCCGATGCTGCTGCGACTGCGCCGCCGGTTCGGTTCCTGGTCGGCGCCCGGCGCCGCGGTGCTGCTGTTCGGGGCCATGTTCGCCGTGTCGGCGCTGTTGATCGGTCCCATGCTGCGTGGCGGCGGGACGGGCTCAGCGCCGCAGCCCGGCCCGTCCCACTCCGTTCCGGCCGGGGAGCACGGCCGTCAGCATGGTTGAGTCGGGCCCGGATCCTGATCGTCGCCGGATCCCTTAGCTCATCCGTTTTCGACGTGCTGTTTCAGTTTGGCCAGGTTGGCGGGCATCTCCTTGCGGGCTTCCCGGCGTACCAGCAGCGGGACGAGCAGTCTGCCGATGCCGTGGCCCTCGAAGTCGACGGCGATGGTCAGCCGTGACCGATGCGGGCCGAGGGGCTCGACGGTGACGTCGACGGTGGCCCGGATGGGTCCGTCGATGCCACGGACGCCCCAGGCGGTCGGTGGGTTGAAGTGCGAGATCTCGGAAGTGCTTGTTCGGTCGGCTCCGCCGATGCGCCGGGTGGTGCGGCAGATCGCACCCGGCCCGGGGTCATCGGGGGACTCCAGGTGGCCGTCGACGACGCCGGATTGCCATTCGTGGAAGCGGGTCGGGTCGGTGGCGTAAGTGAACACGTCCGGCGCGGGACGGTCGATGTCGGTAGTGACCGTGATCGGCGGCATCTCAACGGTCCCGGGCGAACAGAGCGGCGTAACGGGCCAGATAGAGGGGCCATCCCTGGTCGTGGGCGACGCCGTCGCGGACGGATTCCCAGCCGGGGCCGTGCCGGTCGAGGTGGCGGTGCACGAGTTCGACGCGGGTGCGGGCCGGGGTCTCGGCGATGAATCGAACCTCGACCTCGCTGGTGTTGCCGGGGTCGGTCTCGACCTGCCACTGCGGGCTGATGTCCCAGCTGAACACGACCCGGTCCGGGGGTTCGTAGGCGAGGATCCGTGCCCACCGGCATTCGCTGCCATCGGTGCCGCGGTCGTAGATGTGGCCGCCGACCTTCGGCTCGAACACGGACTCGGCGATCGGCGTACCGAGAAGGTTGTGTTCTGGCGGTTTGAAGTCGCCGAATCGGTCGGTGAAGACCGTGAAGGCGCGCTCGAGGGGTGCCTCGATGACGATCTGCCGTCGCACTTCCACGGCTGTTGTCTCGGTCATGTCCTCTCCTTGCCTGATGGGCCGTCCGTGTTCGGTTGTTCGGCGAGATCGCGGTAGCCGCTGAGCGCGCGGTTCCAGAAGGTGTCGAGTTGATCGCGCAGCGCGGCGACGCCTGCCGGGTTGAGCCGGTACACCCGCCGGGTGCCGGCCGCCTCGTCGGTGACCAGGCCGGCGTCTTTGAGCACCTTCAGATGTTGCGACACGGCAGGTCGGCTGATCGGCAGTTCGTCGGCGAGTTCACCGACGGCGCGGGGCCGCTCGGCCAGGCGCGTGACGATGGAGCGCCGGGACGGGTCGGCGAGTAGCTCCCAGCCGTCCTCGGCTTGGTAAGTTGCCACGAACGGTAAGTTACGACTTACGGATGGGTGCGTCAAGCAGGGTGACGGTTACACGGCGATGGGCAGTTGGTCGCGGCGCCATTCGAGCATCCCGTCGGCGAGCCGGACGGCCGGGTGGCCATGGTCGATCAGCAGTCGGACCGCCTCGTGGGAGAGCACGCAGTAGGCGCCCCGGCAGTAGGCGACCACCTCGACGTCGGCGGGCAGTTCGGTGATCCGTGCGGCGAGCTGGTCCAGGGGGATGGAGATCGCGCCGGGGATGTGCCCGGCGGCGTATTCCTCGGCCGGGCGGACGTCGACGGCGATCACGTCACCGGCGGCCAGGCGGCGACGCAGCTCGTCGCGGTCGACGGCCTCGGTGTCGGCGGGGCCCAGGTAGGCGTCACGGGCGGCGGCCGCCTCGGCGTTGCGGGTGGCCGCGACATCGCGGAGCAGTGCGTAGAGGGCGGCGACGTCGGGCCCGGCCAGTCGGTAATGGATCTTCGTGCCGTCCCGGCGGGTGGCGACGAGGCCGGCCTGGCGCAGCGTCTGCAAGTGCGCCGAGCAGGTGGTCAGCCCGAGGCCGGCTACGGCGGCGAGGTGCTCGACGCTGCGCTCGCCCTGGGCCAGCAGGTCGAGCAGTTCCAAACGTTTGCCGCTGCCGAGCGCCTTGCCGACCCGGGCGAGAGCGTCGAACAGTGCGGCCTTGTCACTGTGGTCACCCATCTTGCGCTTCCTCCAAAGTTTCATGGAATAGTGTAGAAGTTCGCGAGGAGGGTCGCCACACAGGAGAAGGAGTGTCATGCACCTGGTGCCACTGATCGACGAAGGACTGGGCAACAGTGCCTACCTGCTCGACGTCGGCGACGGCAGGGCCCTGGCCGTGGACGCCCCGCGAGACCTGCGAGCGGTGCGAGCCGCAGCCGAGCGGCGCGAGCTGACCATTGCGTGGGCGGCCGACACCCACCTGCACGCCGACTTCCTGTCCGGCGCGGTGCAACTGGCGGCCACCGACGGCGCGCAGATCCTCGCCTCGGCAGCCGGAATGCGCGCGTTCGACCACCGCGGCCTCGGTGATGGCGACGAGATCGACCTCGGCGGCCTCACCCTGCGGGTCCTCGCGACTCCCGGGCACACCGACGAGCACCTGTCGTTCCTGCTGCTCGACGGCACCGTCCCGGTGGGAGTGTTCACCGGCGGGTCGTTGATCGTCGGCTCGGCCGCACGCACCGACCTGCTCGGCGACGACCGAGCCATGGAACTCGCACATGCCCAGTACGCTTCCCTGCGCCGGCTCACCGAACTGCCCGACCACACCCGGGTGTGGCCTACCCACGGGGCCGGCTCTTTCTGTTCGGCGCCGCCCGGCACGGCACGCGCCTCCACCATCGGCGCGGAGAAGACCGGCAATCCGCTGTTGAACGCGCGTGACGCCGACACCTTCGCCCGGCACCTGCTCGACTCGCTGGGAACCTATCCGGCCTATTTCCGATGGCTGGCCGAAGTCAACCGGCAAGGCCCGGCGATTGTCAGCGGACCGCCGGTCCTGCCCGCCCTCGCCGCTGACCAGGTGAAACGGCTGCTGGCAGACGGTGCGATCGCCGTCGACGTCCGCCCGGTCGCCGACGTCGTGACCGGCCACATCGCCGGTGCGGTCGCGATTCCGCTGCGGGCCCAGTTCGCGACGTGGCTCGGCTGGCTCGTCGACCGCGACGCTCCCGTGATCATCGTCCGTAACGCCGACCAGGACCCCGCCGACATCCTGTGGCCGGCCCTGAACATCGGCGTCGAGCACATCATCGGCGAACTCGACGGCGGCATGACCGCCTGGACCGGCCCGGTCTCCACCACCCGCCTCGTCACCCCGGACCGCGTCGACGGCCCGGTCCTCGACATCCGCCAAGCCGGCGAGTACGCGGCCGGGCACCTGCCCGCCGCAACCCACCTCGAACTCGGCGACCTGCCCACCGACCCCGCCGCCGCGGCCGGCATCGAGATCGTGATGTGTGGGCATGGCGAACGCGCCATGACCGCCGTCACCCTGCTCGAACGCGCCGGTCACCACGACCTCGGCGTGCTCGTCGGCGGACCGGCCGACTGGGCCGCCGCCACCGGCAACCCGCTGCGGGAGAGCCGGTGACCGCTCCGGTGGTGAACGGCCCGCGGCTCGGCCTGGCCGTCAACGCCGCCCAGTTCACCCTGCTCGTGGTGGTGAACGCTTTGGTCGGCGGTGTCCTCGGCTCCGAGCGCACCGTGCTCACCCCACTCGCCGAGCAGGAGTTCCACCTCGACGGCTACACCGCCGCGCTCACCTACATCCTGGCGTTCGGCATCACCAAAGCCGCCACCAACTTCTTCGCCGGTACGCTGTCCGACCGTTACGGCCGCAAACCCGTCCTGCTGGCCGGCTGGCTCGCCGCCCTCCCCGTACCCGCGATGTTGATCTGGGCTCCCGGTTGGGGCTGGATCGTCGCCGCGAACGTGCTGCTCGGCATCAACCAGGGCCTGTCCTGGTCCACCACCGTCATCATGAAGATCGACCTGGCCGGGCCGGCCCGCCGTGGACTCGCCATGGGCCTGAACGAAGCCGCGGGCTATCTCGCCGTCGCCGCCACCGCGATGGCCACCGGGTCACTGGCCGCGCAGCACGGGCTCCGTCCCGCACCGTTCCTGCTCACCGCCGCGTACGTCGTACTCGGCCTCGGTCTGTCCTTGATCTTCGTCCGGGAGACCCGCGAGCACGCCCGTCGCGAAGCCGCCACCCACGCCACCGCCGACAGCGGCCTGTCGACGCGGCAGGTGTTCGCCCTGACGAGCTGGCGCGAACCGGCTCTCTCCTCGGCCAGCCAGGCTGGGATGGTCAACAACCTCAACGACGGTCTCGCCTGGGGGCTCTTCCCGGTCCTCTTCGCCGCTGCCGGGCTGTCGCTGACCCAGATCGGTGTGCTCGCCGCCCTCTACCCGGCCGTCTGGGGGCTCGGGCAGCTCGTCACCGGACCGGCCTCCGACCGGTACGGGCGCAAACCGTTCATCGTCACCGGCATGCTCGCCCAAGCTGTGGCCCTCACGGGTTTCGCCGTTGCCGACACGTTCGTCATGTGGGCACTGTCGGCGGTGCTGCTCGGCGCGGGCACCGCGGCCGTCTATCCGACCCTGCTGGCATCGATCTCCGACGTCGCCCACCCCGGCTGGCGGGCCCGCGCCGTCGGCGTCTACCGGCTGTGGCGCGACGGCGGATTCGCTGCCGGAGCCCTGCTCGCCGGGATCGTCGCCGACCTGGCCGGCATCCGTGCCGCCGTATGGACCGTCGCCGCCCTCACCGCCGCATCCGGCCTGTTCGCCTGGGCCCGTATGTACGAGACCCACCCCCGCGACAGCAAGGAACACACCTCCGCATGACAACCACCGTCGACCAGCAGACCGTCCAGCGGCGTACGCTCGCCGTCGTCATGGCGTCCCAGATCTTCAGCGGCGCCGGGCTGGCCGCCGGCATCACCGTCGGCGCGCTGCTCGCCGAGGACATGCTGGACACCACCAGCCTCGCCGGTCTGCCGTCCGCGCTGTTCACCGGCGGTTCGGCCGCTACCGCCGTCCTCGTCGGCCGACTGTCGCACCGGCTCGGCCGTCGTACCGGTCTGGCCGCCGGGTATGCCGCGGGAGCGATCGGCGGCGCCGGTGTGGTCCTGGCCGCCGTTCTCGACAACCTCCCACTGCTCCTGGTGTCCCTGCTCGTGTACGGCGCGGGCACGGCCACCAATCTGCAGGCCAGGTACGCCGGTACCGATCTCGCCGCCCCCGACCGGCGCGGCCGGGCGGTCAGCACGATCCTGGTCGCCACCACCCTCGGCGCCGTCGCCGGGCCCAACCTCGTCGCCCCCATCGGCGCCCTCGCCCAGCAATGGGGCATCCCCGCGCTGGCCGGGCCGTTCGCGCTGGCCACCGTCGCCTACGGCATCGCTGGAATCGTTCTGTTCCTGCTGCTGCGCCCGGACCCGCTGCTGTTCTCCCGTACGGTCCCGGTCTCGTCCGGTGCTGCCGCGGCCACCGGGTCCGGCCGTCGTTTCGCCGGCAGTGTGACCGCCGGAGCGGTCACCATGGTCCTCACCCAGATCGTCATGGTCGCCGTCATGACCATGACCCCGGTCCACATGCACGCCCACGGTCACGACCTGCACGCCACCGGCCTGGTCATCGCCGTCCACATCGGCGCCATGTACCTGCCGTCCCCGATCACCGGCATCCTCGTCGACCGCCTCGGCCGCATCCCCGTCGCCGTCGCCTCCGGCAGCACGCTGCTGGCCGCGGGCATCGTGGCCGCCACCGCACCGGACGACTCGGTGGTCCTGCTCACCGTCGCGCTCGCCCTGCTCGGCCTCGGCTGGAACCTCGGTCTCGTCGCCGGCACCGCCATGATCACCGACAACGCACCCGCCGACACCCGCGCCAGGACCCAGGGCGCCGTCGACGTCTGCGTCGCTCTCGCCGGAGCCGGAGGTGGCATCGCCAGCGGGATGATCATGGCCGCCACCAGCTACGCGACCCTCTCCATCATCGGCGGCGCGCTGGCTCTCGCGGTGATCCCCTTCGTGGCGTTCGGCGGACGGACAAGAGCAGGAACGCTTACCTGACCCCGGCCCGATGGCCCTACATCACGCCCGCCGCCACCCACGGCGTTCTCGTGCTGACCGCCCCAGCGGCGACATCGCCCGCACCGCGCCCTCGGCATGCTCGCCGCCGGCCCGGCGGTCTGCTTCGTCCACGGTGTAGCCCTTCCGAAGGGGCGCGGAGGAGCATCCCGGGGCACCGTGAGGCCGAGCGGTGGCCTCGCGCCGTTTCGAGGGGGCCGGGAGGCATCACCGGCCGGCCTCCGGACCGTGGAGGCCGATCGCACCGAAGCGGGCGTGGTGGACCGTCGGCACGCGGTCAAGCCGGGGTGACCGTGTCAGGCCGGGTGGGTGGTGGCCCGGCCGAAGCGGGGCAGGAAGCGGCCGGTGCGCCGGTGATACTCGGTGCAGGCGGCGCCGTGCATGGCCTGTAGGTAGGGTTCCTCAACCACGCGGACCTGGAGCTCGATGCCGGCGATCACGGCGGCGAGGACCGGCAGCTGCGCCCAGGTGGGGGTCATGGCGGTGACCCCGGCGGTGGCGGTGATCATGGCGGTGAAGACGGGGTTGCGGACCAGGCCGAAGATGCCGCCGGTGACCAGAGTGGTCCGCTCCGCGGCGTCGACGCCGATCCGCCACGAGGCGCCCATGGCCTGCTGGGCGGCAAGGACGCCGAGGAATCCGGCGGCCGCGATGATCAGGCCGGTGAGCTGGGTGCCGGTGTGGGTCAGGGCCGGGATGGGGTCGATGACGCCGACGGCGTCCAGCAGTGGTGCGGCGAGTCCGCCGACCAGGCCGGCGGCCATCAGGATCTGAGCCCACCAGGCCGCGGTGCCGGCCGGTGGGCGGGTGGGGCGGTGGCCGGTGTCGCCAGTGCGGCGCCGGTGCAGCCAGGTCCGTAGCCCGAAGGCGGTGAGGACGCCGGTCAGGTAGAGGGCGAACGCGAGCCAGGCCATGACGATGCTCCTTCGAAAGGGGTTCGGCCGGCGACAGTACAGCATTCGATGTACTGTCGAGGGGTGGAGATGCTGACTCACGGTGCGGTGCTGGCCCGGTTCGGGCATGCCCTGTCGGATGCGACCCGGGCCCGATTGCTGTTGGCGTTGCGGGACGGCCCCGGCTATCCCGGCCAGCTGGCCGAGCTGCTGGGCACGACCAGGCAGAACCTGTCGAATCATCTGACCTGTCTGCGCGGCTGCGGTCTGGTGGTCGCCGTCCCGGAGGGCCGCCGCGTCCGCTACGAGCTGGCCGACCCGCGGCTCGCGCACGCCCTGGGTGATCTGCTCGGAGTGGTCCTGGCCGTCGATCCGGAGGCGTGCCCGGGCTCGGCGGAGAAGGGCTGCTGCTGATGGGCGGGCCGTTGATCCAGATCGGTCTGACCGGTCCGTCGCCGGAGCGCCGCAGCGTGCTGAACCGCCGGGTGCGGCTGCTGGTGGCCGCGACGATCACCTACAACGTGATCGAGGCGGTCGTCGCGATCACCGCGGGGACGATGGCGTCCTCGACGGCGCTGATCGGGTTCGGGCTGGACTCGGTGATCGAGGTGTCCTCGGCCGCCGCGGTGGCGTGGCAGTTCGCCGGCCGTGACCCCGAGGCCCGGGAGAAGGTCGCGCTGCGGATCATCGCGGTGTCCTTCTTCGCCCTCGCCGCCTACGTGAGCATGGAATCGGTGCGGGCGCTGATCGGCGGCGCCGAGGCCGAGCACTCCTCGATCGGCCTGGTGCTGGCGGCGTTGTCGCTGGCGATCATGCCGGGGCTGTCGTACGCGCAGCGCCGCGCCGGCCGCGAACTGGGCTCCCGGTCGGCGGTCGCGGACTCGAAGCAGACGCTGCTGTGTACCTATCTGTCGGCGGTGTTGTTGGTGGGCCTCGCGGTCAACAGCCTGTTCGGCTGGTCCTGGGCCGACCCGATCGCCGCGCTGGTGATCGCCGCGGTCGCGGTGAAAGAGGGCCGTGAGGCATGGCGCGGCGACGCCTGCTGCGCCGTCCCGATCACCGGAGCCGTCACGCCGCAGCCGATGGCCGCCGGGGGAGCGGACGACGCGTGTGGATGCCGGCCGGGCTGCACCTGTTGCTCCGCGGAGCAGTCCTGACCGGTCGTGCTGGTGCGGCTGCGCCGGGTAGGTCCGGGGCTCGACGGAATCGTCGCCCGGACGTCGATTTCAGCGGCAGGCTACGGCGCGGGTGACGGTATGTTGGGGCTGGCAGCCGAACAACGAACAAAAGGTGCGTCACGCTCGAACCAGCCGGAGCCGATACCGAGGATCAGGCGGCCTTCGGAGATGTGGTCGACCGTGCGGGCCATGTCGGCGAGCAGTTCCGGATTGCGGTAACCGGTGCAGGCGACGAGAGCGCCGATCGCCACCCGGGACGTCGACTCGGCCCAGGCGGCGGGCATCGTTCAGCACTCGAAGTGCAGACCGTCGGGTTCGCCGGAAAGCGGATAGAAGTCACACGACGGCTTCCATGATTCGGAAATCTGTCGACCAGACTAACGAGGGGAATGGAGAAGGGGTCTCTGGTTCGGATGGTCGAAATAGAACCTGATCGCCTGGTATGCCGGTACCGCATTGGCGCCGAGCCATGAGGTACGGGCGACCAGGAACGGGAGGAGTCCTCCCTCGAAGGCATGCAGACGCCCGGTGTGGTGGCGTATGCGGGTGCCGTCCATGGGCAGCGCCTTGACGGTGATCCACGGGTTGGGACCCTCGCGGGCCTGGACGTCGACGACCGCGTCCCAGGGGACGAAATGTTCGAGGACCAGGGAGCGATGGTAGATCCCGGAAGGGGTCAGCACGATGATGCCCGGAGCGAGGCGTAACAGGGTGAGGAGGAACCAGCCGACGAAGACGGCGAAACCTCCGGAGACGGCCGCCAGCACCCAGCCGGTAACACTGCCGCCGGCGGCCGCCGCGACGGCAAACCCTCCGGCGAGCAGCACGACAAGCGCCAACGTCACCGTGAGCAAGTAGTAGGGCACCCGGGAATACGGGAAGGCCAACCCGCTCTCGCCCCGATCGTCGAGGCCGGTCCCGGGAGGCTCGGTCGCCGGCCCAGGGCGACGCAGACCCGTGATGCCGATGGCGGTGACATGGCCGACGAGGATGGCGGCCAAGCCGAATCCGATGGATTCTAGGACGTCACCGGTAACCGCGGCAGCCACCGAGACGACCGCGATGAGGCCGCTGATCAGAGCGAGAAAGGCCGCTGCCAGTACGCGGCCTACGGAGCGGTGAGGTGCCGGCCATCCGGTAGGTGGGGCGGATTCCAGCGGCATTCGCGTGTACGCCTTCGTGAGTCGGATCAAAAGATGCTGTTCCAGAATTTCTTCGCATTGTCGGCGACGGCCTCCCCGGCGTCACCGAGTGCCTCGCCGGCGTTGCCGACCCCGTTTCCGATCGTACGGAAACCGTCCTCGATCGCCTTTGTGTGCCTTCCGGGAGGCGATCATATGCGGCGTCAAGCGCTCCGCTGGTCGCCATTCCGACGATGATGCCGGCGCCGGCCCCGACGACGGTGCCCACCGGTCCGCCGATCGCCGTGCCGATCAGCGCGCCGGTCCCGGCGGCGGCGAGGGCGCCTCCGACGCCGCTGACAACGGCCTTGCCGACAGGTTTGCCGGTGTGGATGTCGTAGCCGATGTCTGCTGCGGTGATCACCAGTCCGGCGATCGGAATCCGCGCACCGATCTTCGAGCCCGCCCGGGCGGCCTTCCGCTCGAACTCGTCCGCTTCCAGGAACTTCTTCCAGGAAAGATCGTTGAGCGCCTTCGCCTTCGGCGTTCCGCCGCGTTCCCTCATGTACCCCTTGATGGCGGCGTCGGACTCCGCCTTGAGCGCTTCACCGGCCTTCTTCAGTTTGCTGACGTGTTGGGCGGCGAACCCGCCGATGACGCCCTCATTGACGAACCCGGCTGCGACGAGGACCGGCTTCTTCCGGAGGTCTTCCAGTGCGTTGTTCAGTGTGTCCCGGCCGAAGGCTCGGACTTCGTGAGCCCAGTTCGCTTGCGCCTCTGCCTGCGCGTACGTATTGACCTTGGTCATGTGGGCGTTGTAGGCGGTGACCTGCGTGTCGTACATCTGAATCTGATCGGCGGTTGCGCCGGAGGAGGGTGTTGCGGGACGTGGAGGGCCGACACCCGGGTCGAGGATGGTGTCGCCCGCCAGGGCGAGCCCGCCGTCGCGGGCGATGCCTCGTGCGCGTTCCATGCCGATCTGGGCGGTGGTCAGATCGTCGGCGTAGGTGTCGAGCGACCGCGCTACGCGTTCCACATCGGTGCGTAGGCCGTCCGCTTGCCGCCCGCCGGAGTCCATGTTGCCGTGAAAGGCCGGCCCGGCATCGCCGGTCCAGCCGACGGCGGCCTCGTCCCGGACGGCCAGCAGGTCGGTCACCGCCTGGTCGACCGCGGTGGCCAATGAGCTTCGCAGCCACGTCGCTGACGCTCGGATACTGGACGGCTCGCCGGGAATGTGAGTGTCGATCGGCATCAGTACCCCCGGAAGGAGTCCGCCGCCGCCTGGTTGTGGGCTGCATAGGCCCGGCGAGCCGCGTCGGCCTGCTCACCGGCGCCCATCATCCCGATGGCCAGGTTGCCGGCGCTTTCGGTGAGGTGCCCCAACGCCTCACCGATGATTCCGGAGACATCACCGGCCTCCGGCATGCTGGGAGCCGTTCGTCCGGTCTCGTCGAGGGCGTTCGCCGACCGTGCGAGACGTTCGCTGATCGCCTCCAGAGTCAGGAGATCGACGACGAGTTCTTCGGCCATCAGATCGCGTTCCCCGCGTGCCGGAACTGCTTCGGGATGTCCAGATCGAGAAGAATCAGGGCAAAACCAGTGGCGAGACGTATCCGTTCGAGGTCCTCGCTGGCCAATACGGTCCATGGTTGAGCGGGCCCGCAGTGGGCGATCAAGCGGTCCATCGCCGAGTAGACCAGCAGCGCGAGCCGGCCGTCGCGGGTCTGCCGCAGCTCGATCGTCATCTCGCTGTCTCGCTGTTCCGCACCAGCCTGCGTGGGAGTGCAGGGGACATACACGACAGGCGGGAAGACGTGTGCCGGATCGGCTACGCCTCGCAACAACCGCTCGGTGTCCAGTGCCTGGTCCGACATCGAGATGCCTCCTTGCGAAGGTGTCATTCAGCATTGGCGGAGGTCGCTGTGGACTGTCCGTCTGGCTGTACACCCTTGACTCCAACCCGGTTCAACGTGATCAAGGAGGGCCAGGGCTGAGGAGGATGCCGTGATGGAGACGCCCGGGAACGGTCGCGCCGGCTGGGCCGGAACGGGATGTTCCGGCCCAGCCGGCGGGATGAATTCTGCTTCGGTCCCTATGCGTTGAGTTTGTCGCGCCAGGCGAGGAACTCGCGGAGTTCCGTCAGGTCCGGTGTCGGGCCGCCGGTGTGGATCGTGAACAGTCGCGCGCCGAGCTCGTACATCTTGTCGCGGTCCTCGGCCTTGCCCATGACCGAGATCTCGATCTCGGACGGATCGCGGCCGACGTCCTTGCAGTGGTCGCGCAGGATGCCGAGCTTGCGTTCCAGCGTCGCGGTGTCGGAGAAGCTGTGCCAGATGTCGGCGTGTTTGGCGGTGAGGCGCAGTGTCTTCTTCTCGCCTCCGCCGCCGATCAGGACCGGGATGTCGCGGGTCGGCGGCGGATTCAAACGAGCCCAGCGGGACTCGATCCGCGGCAATGAAACAGCCAGGTCGTCGAGGCGGCCGCCGGCGGTGCCGAATTCGTAGCCGTATTCGGTGTAGTCGCGTTCGAACCAGCCGGAACCGATGCCGAGAATGAGGCGGCCAGAGGAGATGTGGTCGACCGTGCGGGCCATGTCGGCGAGCAGTTCCGGATTGCGGTAGCTGTTGCAGGCGACCAGGGCGCCGATCTCGACCCGTGAGGTGGACTCGGCCCAGGCGGCGAGCATCGTCCAGCATTCGAAGTGCAGACCGTCGGGTTCGCCGGAAAGCGGGTAGAAGTGGTCCCAGTTGAACAGCACGTCGAGGCCGAGGTCCTCGGCTTCGGAGGCGGTGCGGCGGATGGTGGCGTAGTCCATGTGTTGCGGCTGCAGTTGCAGCCCGATGCGAACCGGCCTATCGATCATGCGTCCGAGCCTACGTGCCCGCGCCGCCGCACCTCCGCATTCATTCAAACGACAGCGTTCCGGTACGGGTGCGCTTGAGCTCGAAGAAGTCGGGATGGGCGGCCAGCGCCCGTACGCCGTCGAAGATCGCCGCCGCCTGCTCGCCGCGGGGGATGGCGGACAGCACCGGTCCGAAGAACGCCACCCCGTCGATGTGGATGGTCGGTGTGCCGACGTCGGCGCCCTCGTGGTGGATCCGGCGGAGTTCCTCGTCGTATCCGGTGTCGCGGGCGGCCTCGGCGAGTGCCGCCGGGAGTCCCACCTCGGCCAGCGCCGCCACGACCACGGCGTCGAAGTCCTTGTCGCCCTGCGGATGGATCCGGGTGCCGAGTGCGGTGTAGAGGTCTCCGAGCACCTCCTCACCATGGTGCCGAGCGGCGGCGGTGACCACCCGGGCCGGTCCGAGTGACCGGTCGACCAGGTCGCGGTACCACTCCGGCAGCTCGCGGCCCTCGTTGAGCACGAACAGGCTCATCGGCCGGAACCTCAGGTCGATCTGGCGCAGTGTCTGGACCTCGAGGATCCACCGGGAGGTGATCCAGGCGAACGGGCAGGCCGCGTCGAAGTAGAAGTCCACACGTGTCATGCCGACCAGCCTGAGCGCTACATTGGCATCCTCCAAGAGCCAATTCCGCGTGATCTGAGAGGGCCAATGAGTTTCGAGGTGCACCTGGACGGGCCCGACGACCTGGTCGTTCAGGTGTATCGGCAGCTGCGCGAGGCGATCCTCGACGGACGGCTGCGGCCCGGCGAGCGGCTGCCGCCCACCCGGGAGCTGGCCCGGGCCACCGAGGTGTCCCGCAACACCGTCGCCACCGCGTACGAGCGGCTTGTCGCCGAGGGATTCGTGACCGCGCGGGTCGGATCCGGGACGTATGTCGAAGCCGGTGGTGGCCTCCGCCCCGCTTCCGTGACACCCGGCGGCAGCCTGCGCCCCCGCCCGATCTGGGCGTCGGAAACGGGGCCGGCTCCGCCCGTACCCCGCTATGACCTGCGGGTCGGAACGCCGGACGCGGACCTGTTCCCGCTGGCGGCCTGGCGTCGGTTGGTCGGTCGGGAGACGCGGCTCACCACCCTGATCGAGGGCCGCCGGGCCGGTCCGGCCGGAAACCCGGCGCTGCGCGCGGCCGTGGCCCGACGCCTGGGGACCGCCCGGTCGGTCCGGGCCACCGCCGCCGACGTGCTGGTGACCAGCGGCGCCCAGCAGGCGTTCGACCTGATCGGCCGGGTGCTGCTGGCGCCGGGCGACGTGGTCGCCGTGGAGGATCCGGGATATCCGCAGGTCCGTGCGTTGTTCCAGACCCAGGGTGCGAGGGTGGTCGGCGTCCCGGTGGATTCGCGGGGCCTGATCGTCGACGCGCTGCCGGCCGACGCCCGACTGGTTTACACCACACCGTCGCATCAGTTCCCGACCGGCGTGACCATGGCCCTGGCCCGGCGACGGGAGCTGCTCGCCTGGGCCGGGCGGCACGACGCGGCGATCGTCGAGGACGACTATGACAGCGAGTTCCGTTTCGCGAACCGGCCGCTGGAGCCGCTGCACAGCCTCGATGCCGCGGGCCGGGTCGTCTACGTCGGATCGTTCTCCAAGACCATGCTGCCGGCGCTGCGGCTGGGGTTCCTGATCGCCCCGGCCGGACTGCGCCCGGCGCTGCTTCGGGCTCGGGAGGTCACCGTCCAGCACAGTGATCCCGGCACCGAGGCGGCGCTCGCCGCGTTCCTCGACGAGGGGCTGTTCGCCAGGCATCTGCGTACCGTCACCCGGGTTTACGGCGAACGCCGTGCCCTGCTTCTCGGTGCCCTGCGTGGTGAGCTGTCCCGGTGGCTGGTCCCGGTGCCGTCGACGGCCGGCCTGCACCTGACCGCCCACCTGCGCCCGGAGGTCCGGACCGGGGCCGCCACCGTGGTCGGACGCGCCGCGCGGGCCGGGGTGGCGGTGCAGACGCTGGCGCACTTCGCGATGGGGCCGCCTGATCGGGACGGTCTGGTGATCGGCTTCGGATCGGTGGCGACCGATCGGCTGCCGGTGGCGTTGCGCCTGCTGTCCGGCTGTTTCGATGCGGGGTGAGCCGGTCCCGGCTGGCGGTGACGGCCAGCCGGGCGGAGTGGCCAGGAGTCAGCAGGAGGACAGGCTGAAGTTGAAGAGCGTGTCGACGTCGCCCTCGGTGACGTTCATCGACATGCTGTTGGTGCCGCTGGAGGTGCCGGCGTCGACCCGCAGCTCGGTGTTGATGTTGAGCACGCTCTGCGAGCCGCACTCGGCGTAGGTGAGCACGGGCGCGACGTCCCACGTGGTCCAGAGACCGTTCAGGGGGCCGGTGAACGTCACGTCCTTACGCTCGGTGGTGGACGTGCCCTGCCAGTAGTAGCTGGTGCGCTGGAGGGCGCTGGCGCCGGAGCGGAGGAAGGCCTTGCCGCGGTAGTTGGCCGAGGCGATCGCGATGGTCCAGCCGTCCGGGATGGTCACCAGGACGCCGAGCTGGCAGTTCTTGCGCCTGTCGACGACGGCGGCGCCGCCACCGGCTTCGGCGACGAAGTCCCGGTATTTGACGCGGAATCCGGTGTTGTCGCCGTTGCTGACGACCGAGGCGGTGCCGGGGGCGCAGCCCGAGCCGTTGCTGGCGATCACCTCGACGGTGATGGCCGGCGCGGCCGCGGCGGCCTGGGCGGGGGCGGCGGCGAGCGGGACGGCGAGGGCCGTGGTCAGCACGGCCGCCATCACGCGATTGCTGTTCTTCATGGACTTCCTTCCGGGGAACGGGTGGGTGCCACAGTATGGAAAATCTGGAACCATTCCAGAACGGCGGTCAGCGCATCCGCGACCACCGTAGTGGCGGCCCTATCGTATTTACAAGGATGAATTACTTATTGATCTCCGCGGGGTCGTGCAAGTTGCATTGACGCTGGTCTCGTCGCCGGGCAAATATGCTTATTTCGCTTAAAGCGTGTTCTAGTTTGCCAGCTTTTGCCAGGTTGATGCCTTGCCCTCCTCTTTATCGATGGACATCAATAGGTGCTCCTGCGAGGTGTACGGCTGTTGACTTCTATTGACATGCATCAATAGCTTGGGCCCGTCCGTTCCCGTCCCCGAAGGGGTGAAAATGAAAAGGTTGTTAACCCGTGGCGTGGTGGCGCTGGCGCTTCTCGCGTCCACGCTGCTCGGCGCCACGCCGGCGTCGGCGATCATCGTCATCGTCGACCCGCCGCCGACCGGTGAGATGTCCATCGAGTTGGTCGCCATGGCCGGTTCGGGCTGCGCGCCGGGCACCGCCGACGTCGCCATCTCGCCCGACAACTCCGCCTTCACCGCGATCTACAGCGCCTACCTGGCGCAGGCGGGCCCGAACATCGCGGTCACCGAGAACCGCAAGAACTGCCAGCTCAACGTCCTGGTCCACGCGCCGGCCGGATTCACCTTCGCGATCGCCAAGGTGGACTACCGCGGCTACGGGTACCTCCAGCGCGGCGCCGTCGCGCAGCAGCGGGCGAACTACTACTTCCAGGGTATGACGGTCGGCAGCTACGCCAACCACGCGATCGCCGCGCCGCTGGACGACAACTGGATCGCCAGCGACTCGGTGCCGATCGCGTCGCAGGTCTTCCGGCCCTGCGGTGAGCAGCGCAACCTCAACATCAACACCGAGCTGCGCGTCACCAAGGGCACGTCGACCGACGTCAGCTACCTGACGATGGACTCCACCGACGGAAGCATCGAGACCATCTACCACTTCTCCTGGATGCGCTGCCCCACCAAGTAACGCGGAACGGTGGTGGCGAATCCGCAACGTTCGCCACCACCGAACTACGTACAGGTGCCGTCGATCTTCTGGCCGATCGTGGCGAAGTCGCCGGTCAGGAAAGCCTTCGGATCGCCCTGCCGGGAGGCGTTCGCCAGGGCGTCGGCGATCTGGCCGGCGGCGGCGCGCTGTGCGGCGTCGGTGCTCCGCTCGCCGGCCGCCGAGATCTGGGCGGCCATGTCGGCGAAGGTGTGCTTGAGGCCCTCGGCGTCATCGTTCACGGTGTGCTCGGCCAGCCGGACCGCGCCCTCGGTGAGGACCTTGTAGACGGCGGTGCACACATACTCCGGCTGCCCGGCCGACGCCGAGGGGATCGGGGCGATGCTCACCGGGGCCGGCAGTGATCCGGCCGGGATCTCGATCTCGACCCCGTCGCAGCCGGCCGCGAGCGCGGCCGAGGCCATGACCAGGGCGGCGGTGACGGCGGTGCGGCGACGATGCGGCACGACATTCCCCTCCTTCGATGACGTACGCCGGAGCATAGTGCCCGCCGCGACTTTTGCCGATCTCGGAAGTTAGCTACCTACGTGGCAAATATCCCCAAACAAGGCAAAAGGGTGCTGCGTCGTGCGATCATCACCGGCGTCGCGACGGTTCTCGTCGCAGCCGGTGGCACGGCCTTCGCGGAGATCGTCTCCTCACAACCCTCCGTCACCCCCTCGTTCAACGGTCCCGTCTATGCCGTCGCCTACGCCGGGGACACCGTCTACGTGGGTGGCGACTTCACCACCGCCTCGGCCGGCGGCAAGGCCCAGCCACGAACCCGGTTGGCCGCCTTCGACGCACGTACGGGTGAGCTGCGGGACTGGAAGCCCGTCGCCGACGCCAACGTCCGGGCCCTCGCCGTCGACCGGGGTGTCGTCTACGCGGCGGGTGACTTCGACACGGTGAACGGCGAGGCCCGGGACGCGGTCGCCGGCATCGACGGGTCCGACGGTCGGGTGACGTCACTGAAGCACGTCGTGGCCGGGCAGCCGAACGCGATCGCCGCCGGACACGGGCGCATCTACCTGGGTGGGCGGATCACCGCGGTGGACGGGCGGCCACGGGCCAACCTGGCCGCGTTCACCGCCGAATCCGGTGCGCTCGACGCGTGGGCGCCGACCACCGACGACACCGTGAACGCGCTCGCCGTCACCACCGACCGGGTCTACCTCGGGGGAAGCTTCCACAAGACCAACGACGTGCGCTCGACACTGC
This sequence comes from Actinoplanes sichuanensis, assembly GCF_033097365.1. Classification (NCBI taxonomy): domain Bacteria; kingdom Bacillati; phylum Actinomycetota; class Actinomycetes; order Micromonosporales; family Micromonosporaceae; genus Actinoplanes; species Actinoplanes sichuanensis. The sequence goes on along the minus strand of NZ_AP028461.1, from coordinate 6,018,628 downwards.
GGCTCGCCGCCGTCGACCCGGGCACCGGCGCGCTCGACAAGACGTTCCTGCCGAAGCCGGTCTCGCAGGTGTTCGCGCTGGCCGCACACGACGACGGGGTGTACGCGGCGCTCGGCGGGCAGGGTGGGCGGGCGGTGTCGTACACCCGGGACGGTCAGACCCGCTGGACCCGCGTGTTCGACGGCGACGCGCAGGCGGTGACCGTGCTCGACGACACCGTCTATGTGGGCGGGCACTTCGACAAGGCCTGCACCACCACGAACAACGGGACCCGCGGCAGTTGCACCGACGGTTCGGTGATGCGGGGCAAGTTGGCCGCCGTGGACCGCGAGGGCAACCTTCTCGAATGGGCGCCGCAGGCCAACGGCGTGGCCGGCACCCGGCAGTTGGCGGCCAGCCCGTGGCTCGGCTCGATCAGTGCGGTCGGCGACTTCACCCTGGTCGGCGGCATGAGCCGGAAACGGTACGTCGAGTTCTCCGGCGTCGCGCCGCGCACCGAGTCGGCCACCCTCGCCGCGGATCACGTCGCCGCGTACAACTTCGACACCACGATCGCCGACGGGACCTTCGACGACGGGTCCGGGCACGGCCACCTCCTGCGGACGGTCACCCGGCACGGCGCCATGCCGCGGATGGTCCCGAACGGCAACGGCCAGGCCCTGGCCTTCCCGGCCAAGTGCGCCGGCGACGACTGCCCCCGGCTCATCCTGCAGACCGGCGACACCGACGATCTCAACCCCAAGGACCGGCCCCTTCGGTACGGGGCGGGTGTGCAGTTGTCCCCGGCGGAGACCGGCCGGGGCGAGAACATCCTGCAGAAGGGCTACTCGAAGGGTGGCGGGCAGTACAAGCTGCAGGTCGACGGGCTCTCCGGCAAGCCCAGCTGCGGGATGAGCGACAAGACCGGGACCACGGTGTACGTGGCGCGTAGCCGTACCTCGGTGGCCGACGGCGAGTGGCACTCCCTGGAGTGCCGGCGCACCGGTCCCACGCTGGCCATCCTGGTCGACGACCGCCTCGAGTCGGTGGTCGCGGTGCCGGTCGAGCTGTCGGTCGAGACGCACGAGCCGTTCACCGTCGGCGGCAAGGGTGTCGGGCAGAACAACGACCAGTTCCACGGCACGCTCGACGACGTGTGGGTGCAGATCGGTTAAGAGAGAGGTGAAAAGCCCCGGCGACCGTTTGTGGACGGCAGACAGGCCGCCGGGGCGGGAGGCGTGTGCCGGTCGGAGGGCCGGCACACGCTGCTCACTTTCACGGGTCCCGCGCCGTCCGGTCCGGGGAGAGCGTGGCGTGATCGGATCCGGCGAGGACGGTGCCGGGGACCACACGATTACCGGGCGGCGCAGAATTGAAGGTCATCGTTGCAGCCATGTTGCGTACGCGCAACAGGATGTTTCAAATCTTGCCGGGCAACCTGGTGGCCACCAGTGCGCCGACCGCGAGGACGGCGGCTCCGGTCAGGACCGCGGGCACCACGCCGTCCACGAAGTCCTGACCGCTCGCGAACCCGCCGTGGCTGCTGAAGATCGAGGAGAGCACGGCCACCCCGGACGCCACCCCGAACTCGCGGATCGTGTTGTTCGCCCCGGACGCCACCCCGCGCTGCTGCTCGTCGACGCTGGCCAGGGTGATCGTGCTGATCGGTGCGAAGGTCAACCCCATGCCGACACCGGCCAGCAGGAACGCGCCCACGAAGTCGGAGTAGCTCGCACTGGTCGAGGTGGCCAGCCCGATCCACAGGATGCCGGCGGCCAGGAACACCTGCCCGGCCACCACCAGGTTGCGCAGCCCGAGCCGGGCTCCGAAGATGCCGGCCAGCGGGGCGACCACCATCGGCGCAGCCGTCCACGGCAGGGTCCGCAGCCCCGACTCCAGCGGGGTCAGTCCCTGCACGACCTGGAAGAACTGGGCGAGCAGGAAGACCGACCCGAACGCGCCCGCCGAGAACGTCAGCGTCACCACGTTGACCAGGCTGAACGACCGCGACCGGAACAGGCTCAGCGGCAGCATCGGCGCCGGGTTGCGCGACTGCCAGACCAGGAACGCGATGATCAGCGCGGTGCCGGTGGCGAGCATGACCGGCACCCGGCCGGAGGTCCAGCCGTGGTCCGGGCCGTCGACGATGCCCCAGATCAGCAGCAGCATGCCGCTGGACGACAGCAGCAGGCCCAGCGGGTCGAGGCGGCGCGCGCCACCGCGGGACTCGTCCAGCACGATCGCGGCCAGGATCAGCGCGCCGACGCCGATCGGCACGTTGACCCAGAAGATCCAGTTCCAGGTGAGGCCGTCGACGACCGCGCCGCCGATCACCGGGCCGAGCGCGACACCGAGGCCGGTGATGCCGCCCCAGATGCCGACCGCCGCGTTGCGCAGTCGATCCGGGACCGCGGCCGCCAGCAGGGTCAGCGAGAGCGGCGCGATGGCCGCGCCGCCGATGCCCTGCACCGCGCGGGCGGCGGTGAGCTGCCAGGGCTCGGTGGCCAGGGCGGCCGCGGCCGAGGCCGCGGTGAAGACGGCGATGCCGAACAGATACATCCGGCGGCGGCCGATCCGGTCACCGAGCGCGGCCGCGGTGAGAAGGAAGGCGGCGAACGGCAGGGTGTACGCGTTGACGAACCACTGCAGGTCGGCGATCGAGGCCCCGAGCTCGGTGCGGATGACCGGTAGCGCGGTGCTGACGACCAGGTTGTCCAGCGCGCCCATGAAGGCCGGGATGCCGACGGCGGCGATCACCAGCCCGAACGGGCGGGTTCGCGTGGGTTTCGCGGCGAGGGTGGTCACGATGCTCCCCGTAGTTGTAATCGACTGATAACTAACGAAGGTATGCATCGACTGATAACCTGTCAACATGGTTCGGACCCGCCTCACCGCCCAGGAACGCCACGCGCAACTCGTGGAGGCGGCTGTCACCGCCTTCGCGCAGGGCGGTTATGCAGGCACGACGACCGACCAGGTGGCCCGGATCGCCGGGGTGTCACAGCCGTATGTGATCCGCATCTTCGGTTCGAAGCAGGAGCTGTTCCTGGCCACCATGCGCTATGCCAACGAGCGCGTGCAGCAGATGTGGCGCGCCGCCGCCGCGCAGGATCCGAGCCTGCGCGGGCTGGGCATGGCCTACAAGCAGCTGCTCGCCGAGCGTGACCTGCTGGTGGTGCTGCTGCACGGTTTCGCCGCGGCGGCCGACCCGGGCCTGGGCGACGCCGTCCGCAAGTGTTACGGCGACCTGTTCACCCTGGTCCGCGACCTGACCGGCGCCTCAGCCGAGGAGGCCCGCGACTTCTTCGCCTCCGGGATGCTGATCACGGTGCTCGGTGCGATGCGGGTGCTCGGCCCCGACGCCGTGCCCACCCAGCCCTGGATGGCCGACCTGCTCGGCACCCTGCCCTACGACTAGATGTTGTGGCGGGTGTAGGCGGGCTCGCGCCACCCCAGCATCGCCTCGGTCATCCGGATCGCGTCGGTGGCGGCCTTCACGTCGTGCACGCGCATGATCCGGGCGCCCCGGGTGATGCAGAAGACCACCGTGGCCAGGGTCCCGGCGAGCCGCTCCTGCTGGGGGCGGTCCAGGGTCTCGCCGATGAAGTCCTTGTTGCTCAGCGCCGCCAGCATCGGGTAGCCGATCGCCGCGATCTCGTCGAGCCGGCGGCACAGTTCCAGCGAGTGGAAGGTGTTCTTGTTGAGGTCGTGACCCGGGTCGATGATGATCTGGTCCGGGCGGACCCCGCGGGACAGCGCCAGCTCCACCTTCGCCCGCAGGAACGCGCCCACCTCGTCGGTGACGTCGCCGTATCGCGGGCTCGGGTACTCGGTGCGCGGCGCGGCCAGGCTGTGACAGATCACCAGCTGCGCGTCGGTGCCGGCGACCGCGTCGGCCATCGCCGGGTCACGCAGTCCGGACGTGTCGTTGACGATCCCGGCGCCCGCCTTGATCACCGCGGTGGCGACCTCGGGACGGAACGTGTCGACCGAGACCCCCGCCAGCCCGCGCGCGGCCTCCACGACGGGCAGCACCCGGTCGAGTTCCTCGGCCGCGGTGACCTCCGGGCCCGGCGCGAACGGCACCCCGCCGATGTCGATCCAGTCGGCCCCGTCGGCGGCCGCCTTCGTCACCGCCTCGGTCGCCTTCTCCAGCGCGAACGTGCGGCCCCGGTCGTGGAACGAGTCGGGCGTGCGGTTCACGATCGCCATCACGACGACCTGGCGGGAGAAGTCGTAGGTCCGGCCGCCGATGACCCGCGGGCCGAGGAGTTCGCTCACGGTTGGCGACCCTAACAAAGACCTTCCGGACGGCGAGGCGGTACGCCGTACCCAAGATCATTGGTTTTAAGGCTCGGGTTTTCGCGCCATTCACCACAACCGGTGACGAGTCAATCGCCGACGGGCGGGTAGCTCACTGGCTGTACGCATTCCCCTCGGTTCGGGAGGAACTACCATGAGTGACGTATCACCGGCACGGCAGGCGGCCTGGGAGGCCGTGAGCGACGTGACCGGCACCGCCCGGGAGCAGGCCCAGCGCGTCGGCTCCGAAGCCCGCACCCAGGCCCGCAACGTGGCCACCGAGGTCCGCGACAAGCTGAGCGAGCAGGCCCGTACCCAGAACAGCCGTCTCGTCGGCGGCATCCGGCAGACCGCCGACCACCTCGACGAGATGCGCGGCGAACGATCCGACTCGCCGGCCGCCGCGGTGGTCGCCCGGGTCGCCGAAGGTGGCCGCCAGTTCGCCGACTACCTGGACCGCAACGGGCCCGACGGGGTGCTCCGCGAGGTCGAGGACTTCGCCCGCCGCCGCCCGGGCGCGTTCCTGGCCACGGCTCTGGCCGCCGGATTCGTGGTCGGCCGGCTCGGCAAGAGCGTCGCCAAGGCGGACCCGGATGCCGGCGCCGCCAAGCCCAGCACCGACACCTACACCGAGTCGGCCGGCTACCCGGCGGCCTCGGCCGGCACCACCGGCTACCCGGCCGCGTCCACCGGCTACCCGAGTGAGACCGACGAGACCCTCGCCTACGTGCCCGCCTCCACCGGCACCGGCTATGTCACGCCGGCCACCACCCAGTACAGCGGCACCGGTACCGGAACGCCGTCGGTCGTCGCACCCGGTGACCCGGAGTACCGGTCATGACCACGCCGTACCGTAACGAGTCCGCCGACCGCGTCGAGCAGACCTCGATCGGCGAGATCATCGGCAACATCAGCGACGACCTCTCCCAGTTGTTCCGGCAGGAGGTCGAGCTGGCCAAGGCCGAGATCCGGCAGGAGGCGACCAAGGCCGGCAAGGCGGCCGGGATGCTCGGCGGCGCCGGATTCGCCGGCTATCTGGCCGTGGTGCTGCTCAGCTTCGCGGTCGTGTTCGGCCTCTCCAACGTGATGGACCCCGGCTGGGCGGCCCTGATCGTCGCGATCGTCTGGGGCGCGATCGGCGCAGTCCTGTTCGTGAACGGCCGCAAGAAGTTGAAGACCGTCGACCCGGTGCCGCGCCGCACCGCCGAAACCCTGAAGGAGGACGCCCGATGGCTGAAGAACCCGACCAGCTGAGGCAGGACATCGAGAGGACGAGGGCGTCGCTCACCCGCGACGTGGACCTGCTGGCCGAGAAGACGAGCCCGCGCCAGGTCGCCCGGCGACGCTGGACCGCGGTGAAGGAGAGCGTGATGGGCACTGCGGAGGACACCCGGCACACCGCGCACGAGCAGGCGCACCGGATCAGTGAGAAGGCGTCCGGCCTCACCGACACCGCGGGGGAGAAGGCGTCGGCCGCCGCCGACCGGGTGAAGGAGGCGCCGCACGCGGTCGCCCGGCAGACCCGGGGCAATCCGGTCGCGGCCGGCATCATCGCCTTCGGAGTCGGCCTGCTCACCGCCTCGCTGATGCCGGTCACCGACGCCGAACGCCGGGCCGGGCAGCAGCTCAAGGACCACAGCGGTGACCTCACCGACAAGGTCAAGGACGTGGCGAGCGATCTCAAGGAGGAGATCGGCGGCACCGTTCAGGAAGCCGCCGGCCAGGTGCGCGAGACGGCCCGTGACGCGGCGCAGACCACGAAGGAGACGGCGCGTTCGGACGCCCGGGACGTACGGCACGCGGCAACCCCCTGACCGAGCACGGGACAGACGTGGCAGCGCCGACTGCCACGTTTGTCCCGTTCCTACGAGGGAATCGGGCAGCACCATGAGAATCGGATACAAGCTCGCGGCCGAGGGGTTCGGGCCGAAGGAACTCGTCCGGCAGGCCGTCCGTGCCGAGGAGGCCGGGTTCGACTTCGTCGAGATCAGCGACCACTACCATCCGTGGCTCGACGTGCAGGGACACTCGCCGTTCGCGTGGAACGTGCTCAGCGCCATCGCCGCGCGGACCGACCGGATCGGGCTGGCCACCGGCGTCACCTGCCCCACCGTCCGATACCACCCGGCGATCATCGCGCAGGCCGCGGCGACGCTCGCGATCCTGTCCGACGGGCGGTTCACGCTCGGTGTCGGGTCGGGGGAGCGGCTCAACGAACACGTGGTCGGGCAGGGGTTCGGCAGCGTCCGGGAACGGCACGAACGCCTTCGCGAGGCGCTCGACATCATCAACCTGCTCTGGTCCGGCGGCTACCAGTCGTACCAGGGGAGGTATCTGCAGTTGGAGGACGCCCGCGTCTTCGACCTGCCGGAGACACTCCCGGTGATCGCCGTCGCGGCGGGCGGTACGGCAGCCGCCGAACTCGCCGCCACCCACGGCGGTGGGCTGTTCGCCACCGAACCGCGCGCCGATCTCGTCACCACCTTCACCGGTCACGGCGGTCGGGGGCCGAAGTACGCGGAGATGCCGGTGGCCTGGGCGCCGACCGAGGCGGAGGCGATCACCGAGGCGCACCGGACCACCCGCTGGGCGGTGACCGGCTGGAAGGTGATGGCCGAACTGCCCAACCCGGTCAACTTCGAGGCCGCGTCGGCGACGGTGACCGAGGACGACGTCCGTGGTCTGCTGACCGCCGGCCCCGACCCGGAACCGTATGCGGCCCGGTTCAACGACTACACCGACGCCGGATTCGACCACATCGTGCTGATGAACACCGGCCCCGACCCGGACGGCTTCTTCGACTTCTTCGCCAAGGAACTACGCACGCGGCTGACCCGGTGAACAGCGACCGGGTCACCGTGGTGGTGGCCACCCGCGACCGGCGGGAGCGGCTGTTCGAAACCATGCCGGAGCACCGTGCGCCGGTCATCCTGGTCGACAACGCGTCCACCGACGGCAGTCCGGAAGCGATCAGTGCGGCCTTTCCCTCGGTCGAGGTGGTCCGGCTCGCCGAGAACCGGGGCGCCGCCGCCCGCAACGAGGGGGTACGGCGGGCCGGCACCCCGTATGTCGCGTTCGCCGACGACGACTCCTACTGGGCCGAGGGCTCGTTGGCCCGGGCGGCCGCCCTCTTCGACGCCCATCCCCGGTTGGGTCTGCTCACCGCGCGGGTACTGATCGGCCCGGACGGACGTCCGGATCCGATCTCGGTGGCTCAGGCCGCCGCGCCCCTCGGTGTTCCGCCGGGCGCTCCCGGTCCGTCGGTGCTGGGTTTCCTCGCCTGCGCCGTCGTGGTCCGGCACGAGGCGTTCCTCCAGGCAGGTGGTTTCGAGCCGCGTCTTTTCGTGTACGGCGAGGAGGCGCTCCTGGCCATGGACATGACCGCCGCCGGTTGGTGGCTCTGCTATGCAGACGACCTGGTGGTACGGCACTTCCCGCTCCCGGCCGGGCGTGACGACGGCGCCCGGCACCGCATCGAGTCGCGTAACCGCCTGCTCACCGCCCTGCTCCGCCGGCCGCCCTCGGTGGTCGCCCGCACCGCGGTGGCCACGTTCCGGGAGTCACCGACCGCGGTGTGGGACGCGGCCCGGGCTCTGCCGTGGGCGTTGCACCACCGCCGCACCCTGCCCGGTCCGGTGGAGGCCGCCCTGGGCCGCCTGGGCGGCTGACCGGTGCGGACGGCGGCGGTCGTCCGTGCCGCCGCCGACTAGCGGGTGACGATGCGGAAGACCGGGAAGCCGGGCGCGGCCGCCGCGATGTCCACCTCGGGGGAGTCGGCCTTCAGACCGTCGAAGAAAGCGCCCGTCTCCCACGCCCATTTGCGCAGGTAGAGGCGGATCAGCTCGGGCTTGTCGGCGTCGGCGATCTCGACCGGGGTGAACCGCTCGGAGCGGCGGCCGAGGCGCAGCTCACCCTCGCCGGCGGCCCGTAGGTTGCGGACCCACTGGGTGTGGCCGCGCGGGGAGAGTAGATAACGCTCGCCGTCGGAGTCGAACAGGTTGACGACCGTGGTGCGGATCTCGCCGGACTTCCGGCCGCGGATCGCGACGACCCGGCTGCCCATCAGGCTGATGCCGTGAGCGGTGAGCCACTTGGCGAAGTCGTTGAAGATGTTCGCGCTGCGCTTCGGGGCCAGGTATCGCATGTCCGCTCCTCGATTAGGGAGAGCACTGCTCTCTTCTGTGACCAGTGAACACCTGAACGGCGCTCACTGTCAAGAGCAGTGCTCTCTAAATGGAGCGGATGGGTAAAGGCCGAGCGCTACCAGCCGGAAGGTGGGGCCTCCAGGTGAACGGCGGTGGTGACGGTCAGTTCGTCGAGGAGTTCGGGCCCGTACCCGAAGCCCTGGCCACTGCCGCGCCGCGGATGGGCCGCGCCACCGGGCGCTCCGCCGAACACCGCATTGATCTTGACGGTGCCGACCGGCAGTTCCCGCCACGCGCGCTGGGCGTGGCTCATCGATCCGGTCAGGACCGTGGCCGCCAGACCGTACGGCGAATCGGCCGCCCGGGCCAGCGCCTCCTCGAAGGACCGCACCACGGCGATCGGCGCGACCGGCCCGAACGTCTCCTCCCGCATCACCGTCATGTCGTCGGTGCAGCCGGACAGCACGGTCGGCGGGTAGTACGCGCCCGCCCCGGACGGCACCGACCCACCGCAGACCGGGTTCGCCCCGGCCCGTACCGCGTCACGCACCTGACCGTGCACCGCCTCCCGCAGCCGCCGGTCGACGAGCGGCCCGATCTGCTTGCCCCAGGTCTCGGCCTGCACCGCGAGGGCGTCGACGAACGGTCCGGCCAGGGACTCGTGCACGTAGACGCGCTCGACGGCGACACAGATCTGTCCCGAGTTGGCGAACGCGCCGAGTGCCGCCTGTCCGGCCGCCCACACCGGATCGACGTCGGCGTCGACGATCAGCGGGTCACTACCGCCGTTCTCCAGCAGTGCCTTCGCCCCGGTCCGCGCGCAGGCGGCGGCGATCGCCCGGCCGGTGGCGGTCGAGCCGACGTGCGCGACCACGTCCACCTCGGAGCCGGCCAGCGCGGCGCCGACCGGCCCGTCGCCCTGCAGCAGGTTGAGCACCCCGTCCGGCAGGTGCGGTGCGATCAGTTCGGCGAGGCGGCGGCCGGTGGCCGGGGTGCGCTCGCTCGGCTTGTGCACGACGGTGTTGCCGGTGACCAGGGCCGCCCCGAGCAGCCCGCAGGACACCGCGACCGGATCGTTCCACGGGGTGATCACCGCGACCGCACCACGCGGCCGGTACGCCATCAGGTCGATCGCCGAGTCGTCGCCGGCCAGGGTGCGCCCGCGGTGAGTGGGGCCGAGTTCCGCGTACTGGCGCAGGGTTCCGATGCCGGCACCGATCGACTCGGCCGCGCCGTCGACGGGTTTGCCCATCTCGGCCGCCATGATCTCGGCGAGTTCCGCGGTGGCCGCCTCGATCGTGTTCGCGGCGGCGTGCAGGGCGGCGGCGCGGGCGGCCGGGGCGGTCCGGGCCCATCCGGGTGCGGCCCGGCGGGCGGCGTCGACGGCGGTGGCCACCTCCTCATCGGAGGCGACCGGAAGCCGGGTGACCGGGCTGTCGTCGCGGGGGTCGATAACGGTCAGGGTGCGTCCGGCGGTGCCGGAGGCCCACCGTCCGTCGATGAGCTGAGCGGCCTCGTACATGGGCGCCGGACTTCCCGCACGGCCTCGAATAAAACCTTGCTGTCCTGCAAATGATGAAAGAAAACCCGCAGCTCAGGACGGCTGAACGAGAAAGTGTAGAAGTCGATGATCAAGTGAGTACTTGCAAGAAGCCGGGGTATCCGGCCCGCCATGCGTGTTCTCGGGATCAATGCGATCTTCCATGATCCATCGGCGGCGGTGATCGTCGACGGTCGTGTGCTCGCCGCCGCGGAGGAGGAACGGTTCAGCCGCCGCAAGCACGGCAAGCGCCCGGTTCCGTTCTCCGCCTGGGAGCTGCCGGAGCTGTCCGCCGCCTGGTGCCTGGCCGAGGCCGGGCTGCGGCCCGGTGACCTGGACGCGGTCGCCTACTCGTTCGACCCGGCGCTCTGCCGCGACACCTCCGAGCTGGACCTCGGCGACCCGTGGGACCACCTGCGCGTCGACTACGCCCGGCGGGCGCCGCAGTTCCTGGCCACCGCGCTACCCGGCCTCGACCCGGGCCAGGTGCGGTTCGTGCCGCATCACGTGGCGCACGCGGCGTCGGCCGGGCTCAGCGTGCCCGAGGACAGTGCGGTTCTGGTCCTGGACGGACGCGGTGAGTCGGCCAGCCACCTGGCCGGGGCCTACCGGGGCGGGAAGCTGGAGACGTTCCGCTGCCAGGAGCTGCCGCACTCGCTCGGCCTGCTCTACGAGGACCTGACCCGACACCTGGGATTCCTGCACTCCAGCGACGAATACAAGGTGATGGCCCTCGCCTCGTACGGGCAGCCCCGGTTCCTCGGCGAGTTGCGTGAGCTGGTGCGGGCCGACGGGCAGGGCGGTTTCACCGTCGGCCGGATCGACTGGGCCGCCCTCGCCCCCGGCCGCGCCGCCGACGGGGAGATGACCGAGGCCCACGCCGACCTGGCGTCCAGCGTGCAGACCCGGCTCGAGGAGGTGCTGCTCGACCTGGCCCGATGGACGTACGAGGCGTCGGGCGGACTGTCCACTCTGACCATGGCCGGCGGCACCGCCCTGAACTGTGTGGCGAACGCGCGGATCGCCGCCGAGGGCCCGTTCGACCGGGTGTGGGTGCAGCCCGCCGCCGGGGACGCCGGCACCGCCCTCGGCGCGGCGCTCGCGCTCGGTGCGGAGCACGTGCCGTTCACCACGGCGGCGCTCGGTCGTGGCTGGAGCGACGACGAGTTGGAGGCCGAGCTGCGGCGCGCGGCGGTCCCGTACACCCGGCCGGAGTCGATCGCCGCCGAGGCCGCCGCCGTCCTGGCCGGCAACGGGATCGTCGCCTGGTACCAGGGGCGCAGCGAATACGGGCCCCGAGCGCTCGGCCACCGGTCGCTGCTCGCGCACCCCGGCGACCGGGACACCCAGACCCGGATGAACGACGTCAAGGGCCGCGAACAGTTCCGCCCGATCGCGCCGATGGTCCGCGCGGAACGCTTCCACGACCTGTTCGACGGTGTCTACCCGAGCCCGTACATGCTGTTCGTGCATCGGGTGAAACCGGAGTGGCGGGACCGGATCCCGGCGGTCGTCCACGTCGACGGCACCGCCCGGGTGCAGACCGTCCACACCGACGGCGAACCGCTGGTGGCCGCGATGCTCGCCGAGTTCGAACGGCTCACCGGCCTGCCGGTGGTGGTGAACACATCGCTCAACACGGCCGGCCGGCCGATGGTCGACACCCCGCGCGAGGCCCTCGAACTGTTCGGCTCCGCGCCCGTCGACCTGCTGGCCATCGGCCCGTTCGTGGTCCACCGCGGCGGCACGCGGTGACCACGGTCAGCATCGTCGTCCCCACGATCGGCCGGCCGAGCCTCACCGACCTGCTGCGGGCGCTCGGCCCCCTCCCGGACGGGATGGAGCTGATCATCGTGGACGATCGGCCGGACGTCCGTACCCCCCTCGAGGTCGGCGAATCCGCCCGGATCGTCGCCGGTCGCCGGGCCGGACCGGCCGCCGCCCGCAACGCCGGATGGTCCGCCGCCCGGCACGAGTGGGTGGCGTTCCTCGACGACGACGTCCGGCCCGAGCCCGGCTGGTTCTGGCGGCTACTCGGTGACCTGCGCGAGGCCGGCCCGGAGGTCGGCGGCGTGCAGGGCCGGATCACGGTGCCGCTCCCGGCGGGCCGCCGGGCGACCGACTGGGAGCGGGTCACCGCGGGCCTCGCCGACGGCGAGTGGATCACCGCCGACATGGCCTACCGGCGGGCGGCGCTCGCCGCGACCGGCGGCTTCGACGAGCGCCTGCCGCGGGCCTTTCGCGAGGACGCCGAACTGGCTCACCGTGTCCGGCGCGCCGGCTGGCAGCTGCGGCACGGGCAGAGAACAACCACTCATCCGGTACGGCCAGAGGCACCCTGGGTCAGCCTGAGGCTCCAACGGGGCAACGCGGATGATGCGCTGCTGCGCCGTCTGTACGGGCCGCACTGGCGCACCACCCTGGGCATCCCGCCGGGCCGCCGCCACCGCCACACGATGATCACCACCGGCCTGGCCGCCGCGACGCTCTGCACCGCCGCCCGCCTGGTCACCGGCCGGCCCCGCTGGACCGTCGCCGCGGCCGTGGCCACCGCGGCCTGGGCGGCCGGCACCGCCGAATTCGCGGCGGCCCGCATCCGCCCCGGACCCCGCGACCGTCGCGAGGTGACCACCATGCTCCTGACCAGCATCGCGATCCCCCCGGTGGCGGTGACCCACTGGCTACGCGGCTGGTTCCGCTGGCGCGGCGCCCAGCCCCTACCGCCGCCCGCCTCCGACCGGAGCGAGCGGTTCGGGGGCGGTCGGCCGTGCGGGCGGGTTTCCGGCGGCGCCCCTGACCCGGGCGAGTCGTTCGGGGACGGTGAGCCCCGCGGGTGGGTTTCCGGCGGCGACCGGGCCGGGGTGGAGCGGTGAGCGGGCCGTTCGGGGCGGTGCTCTTCGACCGGGACGGGACCCTCGTCGTGGACGTGCCCTACAACGGTGACCCCGCGAAGGTCGTGCCGATGCCCGGCGCCAAGGAGGCCCTCGACCGGCTGCGGGCGGCCGGGCTGCGGCTCGGGGTGGTCACCAACCAGTCCGGGCTGGCCCGGGGACGGTTCACCGCCGCACAGATGGCCGCCGTGCACCGGCGTGTCGACGAACTGCTCGGGCCGTTCGAGACGTGGCAGGTCTGCCCGCACGACGACACCGCCGGCTGCGACTGCCGGAAACCGGCGCCGGGAATGGTGCTCGCCGCGGCGGCCGCCCTCGGCGTCGAACCCGGGCGGTGTGCCGTCGTCGGCGACATCGGACGCGACATGGAGGCCGCGCTCGCCGCCGGGGCCACCGGAATCCTGGTGCCGACCGCGGTCACCCGGCCCGCCGAGATCGCCGCCGCCCCGCACCGGGCGGCCGACCTCTCCGCCGCCGCCGATCTCCTGCTGCAACGCCAGGAGCTGCTGAAACCGGCTTGGCGGCCGGAGCCGCCCGGTGCGGTGCTGGCGGTGCGCTCCGACTCGGCGGGCGACGTCCTGGTCACCGGGCCGGCGATCCGCGCGCTCGCCGCCGGTGCCGGCCGGGTCGTGCTGCTCTGCGGGCCGCGTGGCCGGGCCGCGGCCGAACTCCTGCCCGGCGTCGACGAGATCGTCGAATGGCGGCTGCCGTGGATCGACCCCGAACCCGGGCCGGTCGACGCCGCCGACATGCACGGTCTCACCGAGCGGCTGCGGCGGGCCGGGGCGGACGAGGCGGTGATCTTCACGTCGTTCCACCAGTCGGCGCTGCCGCTGGCGCTGCTGCTGCGGATGGCCGGGATCACCCGGATCACCGCGATCAGCGACGACTACCCCGGCTCGTTGCTGGACGTGCGTCATCGCGTACCAGATGATCTGCCGGAAGCGGAACGTGCCCGCAGCGTCGCGGCAGCGGCCGGGTTCGCTCTTCCCGAATCCGACGACGGACGGTTGCGGGTGACCGTTCCGGCCCGGCCGCGTGGCGACTACCTGGTGGTGCATCCCGGCGCGAGCTGCGCGGCCCGGTCCTGCCCGCCGGAGAACCTGCGCCGGATCGTGGCCGCGCTCGCCGACGACGGCCATCGTGTCGTGGTGACCGGCGGTCCGGGGGAGCGGCACCTGGCCGCCCACGTCGCCGGTGACGTCGCCGTCGATCCCGGGCCGATGTCGTTGCCCGACCTCGCCGCGTTGATCGCCGGAGCCCGCGGCCTGATCGTCGCCAACACCGGGCCCGCGCACCTGGCCGCGGCCGTCGGTACGCCGGTGATCAGCCTGTACGCCCCGACCGTTCCCTACCACCGGTGGGGTCCCTACCGCGTCCCGGCCGTGCGGCTCGGCGACGCGGCCGCGGCCTGCCGCGACACCCGGGCCACCCGATGCCCGATTCCCGGTCACCCCTGCCTGTCCGGCATCACCCCGGACGACATCCGCATCGCGGTACGCCGGCTCGGCGTCACCGTCCCGCACCCGAACCACGACGAGGTGGCCGCGTGAACATCCTGATCTGGCACGTGCACGGCTCCTGGACGACATCTTTCGTCCAGGGAAAACACCGCTATCTGGTGCCGGTCAACCAGACCCGCGACGAGTGGGGACGCGGCCGCGCCCGGACCTTCGACTGGCCCGGGACGGTCGAGGAGGTGCCGCTCGACCAGATCCGCGACGTCGACGTGGCGATCGTCCAGCGACCCGAGGAGCTCGACCTGATCCCACCGCACGTGCCGGCGATCTACGTGGAGCACAACACCCCGAAGGGCGACGTGCCGAACAGCAGGCATCCGCTCGCCGACCGGGACGACGTGGTGATCGCGCACGTCACCCACTTCAACGAGCTGTTCTGGGACTGCGGCGGCACCCGGACGACGGTGATCGAGCACGGCGTCCCCGAACCGGCCACCACATGGACCGGCGCGATGGACCGGCTGGCGATCGTCACCAACGAGCCGATCCGCCGTGGTCGCGTGACCGGAACCGATCTGTTCGGGCGCTTCCCGTCGGTGGACGTCTTCGGGATGGGCGTGTCCGGGCTGTCCGGCGTCACCACCTACGAGGACCTGCCACAGCGCGAGATGCACGAGGCCGTCGCCCAGCGGCGCGCCTACCTGCACCTGTGCCGCTGGACGTCGCTCGGGCTGAGCCTGATCGAGGCCATGCGGATGGGCATGCCGGTGATCGCCCTGGCCACCACCGAAGCGGTCGCCGCCGTGCCGCCGGACGCCGGAATCCTGTCCACCCGGGTCGATGACCTGGTCGAGGCCGCCCACTGGCTGCTCGACGAACCCGCCGAAGCGGCCCGCCTCGGCGCCCGGGCCCGGCAGGTGGCGGCCGCCCGGTACGGCCTCGACCGGTTCCTCGCCGACTGGGACCGGCTGCTGGAGGAGGAGACATGCGGATCGCGATGATCTCGGAACACGCCAGCCCGCTCGCGGCGCTCGGAGGCATCGACGCGGGCGGGCAGAACGCGCACGTCGCCGACCTCGCGGTCGCGCTCGCCGGGCACGGCCATCAGGTGCGTGTCTACACCCGGCGGGACGATCCCGATCGGGCCGAGGTGGTGCCGATGGCCGACGGTGTCGACGTCGTGCACGTGCCGGCCGGCCCGTCGGTCGCGCTGCCCAAGGACGAGCTGCTGCCGTACATGGGCGAGTTCGCCGAGTGGACGGCCGCCGACTGGCGTGACTCGTGGAAGCCCGACGTGGTGCACGCGCACTTCTGGATGAGCGGGCTGGCCGCCCTCGACGCCGGGCACGCCTGCCACGTCCCGGTCGTTCAGACGTTCCACGCGCTCGGTTCGGTCAAGCGCCGCTACCAGGGTCGCGCCGACACCAGCCCGCCCCGGCGGATCGGCCTCGAACGGCACATCGGGCAGTCCGCGGACCGGATCGTCGTCCAGTGCCGCGACGAGATCGGTGAGCTGCTGCGCCTCGGGGTGTCCCGGTCGCGGATGTCGCTCGTGCCGTCCGGGGTCGACACCGGCCGGTTCAGTCCGCACGGTCCGGTGGTCGCTCGCCGGGCCGGGCTCGCCCGTGTCCTCACCGTGGCCCGCCTGGTCGAACGCAAAGGCATCGAGGACACCATCCGGGCGATGCACGGGGTGCCCGGCGCTGAACTCGTCGTCGTCGGCGGGCCGCCCGCGGCGGAACTGGACGCGGACCCGTACGCCAGGCGGTTGCGGGCCCTGGCCCGGCATTGCCGGGTCGATGACCGGGTCACCCTCGTCGGCGCGGTGCCCGCCCGGGACATGCCCGCCTGGTACCGGTCCGCCGACGTACTGGCCGCCACGCCCTGGTACGAGCCGTTCGGGCTCACGCCGCTGGAGGCGATGGCCTGCGGGGTACCGGTCGTGGCCACCGAGGTCGGCGGGCTCACCGACACCGTCGTCGACGGGATCACCGGCGACCTCGTGCCGCCCCGCGATCCGCGTGCCCTGGCCACCGCCCTGCGCCGGTTACTCGCCGACGACGTGCGGCGATACGGGTACTCGGCGGCCGCCGTCGACCGGGCCGCCGCCTCCTACGCGTGGCCCCGAATCGCCGAACGCCTCGCCGCCGTGTACACCACCGTTGCCGAGCTCGAGATTGCGGCATGAGCGAGCGCAGCGAGTCTCTTGATCGCGTTTTTGTGCGGGAGTTGGGGGATTCAGCATGAGCGAGCGCAGCGAGTCTCTTGATCGCGTTTTTGTGCGGGAGTTGGGGGATTCAGCATGAGCGAGCGCAGCGAGTCTCTTGATCGCGTTTTTGTGCGGGAGTCGGGGGATTCAGCATGAGTCCGATCGATGTTCATCTCACCGGGCTCATCCAGGCTCTGCTGCCTTATCGGTCGCAGGCCGGTCGCCTCGCCCGGTGGGGCGCCCACCTGGCCCGGCACCTCGCCGGTGGTGGCCGGCTGCTCGTCGCCGGCAACGGTGGCAGTGCCGCCGAGGCCCAGCACCTGGCCGCGGAGCTGGTCGGGAAACTCCGGGAGGACCGGATGCCGCTGTCGGCGATCGCCCTCACCCCGGATTCGTCGGCGGTCACCGCGATCGGCAACGACTACGGATTCGACGAGGTGTTCGCCCGGCAGGTCCGGGCGCACGGCCGCCGCGACGACATCCTGATCGTGATGTCCACCAGCGGCCGTAGTCCGAATCTGATCACCGCGGTCCGGGCCGCGAAGGAATCGGGCATGCGGACGTGGGCGCTCGTGGGGGAGCGACCCAACCCGTTGGCCGACATGTGCGACGAGGCGCTGTGCTGCCCGTCGCCGGACAGCCAGGTGGTCCAGGAACTGCATCTGATCTCGGTCCACCTGATGTGCGAATACGTCGACCGTTATCTGCCCCGGTTCACCGGCGACGAGCTTCCGGCCGGCTTCGGGACGTCGCGTTCCGGACCGGAACGGGCGGGCGCGGGCGGTGGCCGGTCGGAGCGTGATCTCCCTTTCGGATGGGATCGCGACGAGTTCGAGGAGATGGTGAACATATGAGACTCGTCATCGTCGGCGACACCCTGCTCGACCGGGACGTGCTCGGCACGGTGACCCGGATCGCGCCGGACGCGCCCGCGCCGGTGCTCGACGAGCAGACCACGCACGAACGGCCCGGCGGCGCGGGACTGGCCGCCCTGCTCGCCGCCGCCCACGGGCACCAGGTCGCGCTGGTCACGGCCCTGGCCGCGGATGCCGCGGGCGCCCGGCTGAACGAACTGCTGACCGCGGCCGGCATCGAGGTGTACGCCCTTCCGCTGCCCGGTCCGACCCCGGAGAAGATCCGGCTCCGTGCCGGCGGCCAGGTGCTGCTCCGGCTGGACCGGGGCGGGCCGCCGCAGGCACCCGGTGAGGCCTCGGCCGCCGTCCTGGAGCTGCTGCGCGACGCCACCGCGATCCTGGTCAGCGATTATGGCCGCGGGGTGGCCCGGCATCCGGCTCTGCGCGCGGCGATCGAGGACTCGAAGGCGCCCGTCGTCTGGGATCCGCACCCGAACGGGCCGCCGCCGGTCCCGAACGTCCGCCTGGTCACCCCGAACGAGGATGAGGCCCGGCGGCTGTCCGGCGATGCCGGCAACGGTTCGGGCCTGTCCACCGCCCAGCGGGCGGGCCACACTCTGCGGCAGCGTTGGCGGGCCGGGGCCGTGGTGGTCACCCGCGGCACGGAGGGGGCGGTGCTCTGTCAGGGCGGCCCGACGCCGCTGGTCGTCCCGGTTCCGGAGTCGTCCGGTGGGGATACCTGTGGGGCCGGTGACGCGTTCGCGGCCGCGGCCGCGGTCGCGCTGGCGGACGGCGCGCTCGTCTCGGAGGCGGTGGCGGAGGCGGTATCCGTAGCAAGCCGCTATGTAGCCGATCCTCGTAAGATATCCGGAAAAATCGGGCAGAGGGCTCAGCGGGACGGCACGGCACACCCGACGCCCGGCACCGCTGGACCGGATCATGCCGAGGACCCCGCGGACGGTTGGCGGAAGCGGCCCGGTGCCGGCCAGGAGCGCGCAGACGGCGCGGATGAGCGGATCGGTGCCGACCAGGTCGGGCGCCTGATCGCCGACGTGCACGCGCGCGGCGGGACGGTGGTCGCCACCGGCGGCTGCTTCGATCTGCTGCACACCGGGCATCTGGCCACCCTGCGTGCCGCCCGCGCCCTCGGCGACTGCCTGATCGTCTGCCTGAACAGCGACGACTCGGTTCGTCGGCTGAAGGGGGAGGGCCGCCCGCTGACCGGCCAGGACGACCGCGGCCGGTTGCTGGCCGCCCTCGACTGTGTGGACGCGGTGGTGGTGTTCGACGAGCCCACCCCCGAACCGGTCCTCACCTGGCTGCGCCCGGACGTCTGGGTGAAGGGCGGCGACTACGACACGCTGCCGGAGACCGAGGTGGTGCGGCGCTGGGGCGGCCAGACCGTGATCGTCCCCTATCTGGACGGCCGTTCCACCACGAAGACCATCGCCGAAGCACGCAGGAGGTAGGCACGCATGGACGCTGTCATCGTCACCGGAGGTTCCAGTGGACTGGGCGCCGCAGTCGTCGACGCGGTGCTCAAGGCGGGCGGTCGCCCGTACGTCATCGATCGTCAACCGCCGAGGGAGGGCGTCGAGTGGATCGCCTGCGACCTCGCCGACAGTCGCGCCGCGGAGCGGGCGACCCGTGACCTGATCGCCAGCGCCGGCGGCGGCGTCGACGGTGTGGTCACGGCGGCCGGCATGGATGTGCCGGGCACGCTGGAGGAGATCCCGGGCGAGGTCTGGGACCGGATCGTGGCGGTCGACCTGCTGGCCACCGCGGCGGTGATCCGGGCCGCGATCCCCGCTCTCAAACAGTCCCACGGCGGTGTCGTCACCGTCTCGTCCACCCTCGGGATCAAGGCCGTCTCGGATGCGACCGCCTACTGCGCCGCCAAGTTCGGCGTCGTCGGATTCACCCGGGCGCTCGCCGCCGAACTCGCCGGCCAGGTCAACGTCACCCTGCTCATTCCCGGCGGGATGCGCACGAAGTTCTTCGACGACCGGGATGCGAAATACAAGCCAGGCCCGGACGCGATTCTCAACGACCCGGCGAACGTGGCGGCCGCCGTCGTCTTCGCGCTCAACCAACCGGCTGGGTGCGCGGTCCGGGAGCTCGTCGTCGCGGCCGAGACGGAGAGCTCGTACCCGTGATCCTCGTTCTGCGCGCTCTCGGCGTGGGTGATCTGGTGACCGCGGTGCCCGCCTTGCGCGGGCTCCGCGCCGCCTTCCCCGACGAGACGTTGAGCCTGGCCGCCCCCGCCTGGCTCACGCCGCTGATCCTGGCGGTCGGCGCCGTCGACCGGATCGTGCCCGCGGCCGAACTCGAACCTCTGGACGCGGCCCCGGCCCGGCCCCGGCTCGCGATCAACCTGCACGGCTCCGGCCCGGAGTCGCATCGCCGTTTGCAGGCACTGCACCCGGACGCGCTGTGGGCGTTCGCGAGCCGGGCCGCCGGCCATCACGACGGTCCGGGCTGGCTCGACGAGGAACACGAGGTCCGCCGCTGGTGCCGACTGGTCCGCTACTACGGTGTGACCTGCGACGAGTCCGACCTGGACCTGCACGTGCCGGACGCGGACGTACCGGCCGGTGTCACGATCATCCATCCGGGCGCGAAATCCGCGGCCCGCCGCTGGCCCGCGGACCGCTTCGCGTCCGTCGCCCGCCGTCTGGTCACCGCGGGCCATCAGGTCCTGGTCACCGGTTCCCGGCAAGAGCACGACCTGTGCGTACGGGTGACCGAGCTCGCCGGTCTGCCCCCGGAGGCGGCCCCGCGCACCGGACTGGACGAACTGGCCGCCCTGGTCGCCAAGGCCCGCCTGGTGATCTGTGGTGACACCGGCGTGGCCCACCTGGCGACCGCCTACCGGACCCCGTCGGTGGTCCTGTTCGGTCCGGTCGCTCCGGCGCTCTGGGGCCCGCCCGCCGACCGCCCTTACCATCGCGCCCTCTGGCACGGCACCCACAGCACCCGCGGTGACCTGCCCGGCCCGGTCCACCCGGCCCTCCTGGAGATCACCCCCGACGAGGTCCTGACCGCCACCACCGAAGCCCTGGCCCTCCCCACCACCCGTCACCCGCGGCGGTGACACACCCCCCGACGTTCCGAGGAGTTGATGGCCTTGCGGCTGCGCCGCAGTGACCTGCGTAAACCCGGCCTTTCACGACGGCGGGCCGGGACGGGCTTCACCTATCTCGACGCCGGAGGCGGTCCGCTGCGCGACAAGGCGGCCGTCGAGCGGATCAAGGGGCTGGTCATCCCGCCGGCCTGGCAGGACGTCTGGATCTCGCCGGATCCTCGCGGGCACATCCAGGCGACGGGTGTCGACGCGGCGGGCCGTAAGCAGTACCTCTACCACCCGGTGTGGCGGGAGCAGCGGGACCGCGCCAAGTTCGACCGCGCCCTGGAGACCGCCGAACTGCTTCCCGAGATCCGCGACCGCCTGACCGCCGACCTGACCGGCCGGGGCCTCAATCGGGAACGGGTCCTGGCCGCCGTCGTCAGCCTCCTGGACATGGGCATGTTCCGGGTCGGCGGTGAGGAGTCCGCGGCCCGCGAGGAGGATCCGACCTACGGCCTGTCCACACTGCGCCCCGACCATGTGCGGACCAAGGGTGGCTGCGTGCTCCTGGAGTTTCGTGGCAAGTCCGGCGTCGACCACGCCAAGACCGTCGGCGACGGTGAGGTCTGCGCCGTACTCCGGGATCTGAAACGCCGCCGCCGGGACGAGAAGCGCCTGTTCGCCTACTGGGATCCGGCTCGTCGCCGCTGGTCGGAGATCCGCGCCGACGCCGTCAACGACTACCTGCGCGACATCACCGGCGAACAGATGACCGCCAAGGACTTCCGCACCTGGCACGGTACCGTCCGGGCGGCCACCGCCCTGGCCGAGGCCGGCCCCCAGCCCACCGCCACCGGGCGTAAGAAGGCCGTGGCCCAGGCCATGCGCGAGGTGGCCGACCTGCTGGGCAACACCCCGACGGTGGCCCGTGCCGCCTACGTCGACCCGCGGGTGGTGGAGGCGTACACCGACGGCGAGGTCATCGACGCGACCCCGGCCGACCCGCCGACCGAGGCCGAGAAACAGGTCCGATCCCTCCTGGCCGAAGACTGACCCGGCCCCGATTTCTCCGAGAGAGCGCGATCATCGACCCGAGTCGCTGGACGGGTGGCCTGTGCAGGCCATACTGGCGCGCATGTCCGAGAATGCGGTGCTGCGGCATGCTGACGCCGGCGAGTGGGAGCGCGCCGTCGCGGAGGCTCAGAGGGTGGTCGCGGCCGGGGTGACACTCGATCCCGGGGAGGCCTGGCCGGCGGTGATGGTGCTCTACCTCCGAGGGGATCTGGCGGGGGCTTCGGCCGTACCGCGGATGGTCCTGCCGGGGGAGCCGGGACCGGATCGCGCGCTGCTCGCGGCCTGGTCGGCGAGTGTCGCGTGGGCTCGCGGTGAGGTGGCCGCCTGCCGTGCCCTGGCCGATGAGGCGCTGGCCGGTGCGAACGGGGAGCCGCGGGCGCTGGCCGCCGCGCACACCGCGCTGGCGTTGCTCGCCGCGGCCGAGGGGGATCGGCGCGGGAACGAGCGGCACTACGCGCTGGGCCTGGCCGCCGCCGAGCGGTGTGAGGACCGGACACAGTAGCTTCGGATTCGGACGAACCGGGCGTCGCAGCGGATGGAAGAGGGGGACCTCACCGGGGCGCTGGCCGAATTGGATCACGTGTTGTGGCGGTTCGCGATCGGGCCGGACGCGCATCCGAACGGGCTCGGGCTGGCGCACAACAACCGGGCCGAGATCCTGGTCCGGGCCGGGCGGCTGGCCGAGGCACGGGACGGGTTCCGGGCGGCGCTTACCGTGCTGCAACGGGCCGGGGCCGCCGGGGTGGCGTATGCGCTGGCCGGTCTGGGCGAGACCCACGAGGCGCGGGGTGATCTGGTGCAGTCGCGGGCCGCCTACGAGGAGGCGGTGGCGGTCGCCGGGGAGCGGGGATTCAGTCAGGCGCTGGTGCCGGCGCTGTGCGGGCTCGCCCGGGTGCTCGCCGCGTCGGGGGATGTCGCGGCGGCCCGGGAGGCCGGACGGCGGGCGGTGGCCGAGGCGACGAGCCTGACCGCACCCCTGGCGTACGCGGCAGCCGGCTGGGCCGCGTTGCCGGCGGATCCGGCGGCCGCCCGTGGGCACGCCGAGTCGGCGATCGAGCTGGCCCGGGCCGGTCGTCGTCCGGCCGCGCTGGCCGAAGGACTGGAACTGGCCGCCGCGGCGGAGACCGGGCGCCCGGGTGCGGAGTCGGGGCGGCAGTCGTCGACGGCCGGCCGGTTCCTGACCGAGGCGGCTCGGATCTGGGCCGACGTCGGTGACCCGGTGGCCGCCGCGCGGGTGGATCTGGCACTGTCCCGGACCGGCGCCGGCCGCACCCCGATCGCCGCCCGCGTGGTCGCCGAACACCGGCTGCGGGCACTGGGTGCCGACCCGTCCTCGGGCACCCGATCGCTGGCCGGTGACCAGGCCCGGCCGCCGGTGACGGTGCGGATGCTGGGCTCGTTCGCGGTGCTGCACGGTGACGACCCGGTCCCGGTCGCCGCCTGGCAGAGCCGCAAAGCCCGCGACCTGCTCAAACTGCTGATCGTCAGGCGGGGCCGCCCGATCACCCGGGACGCGCTGGGCGAGGCGTTGTGGCCCGGCGAGCCCAATGTGGCCAACCGCCTGTCGATCACCCTGTCGGTGCTGCGCGGCGTGCTGGACCCGGAGCGCGGGCGGGCGGCCGACCACTACGTGACCGTGGGCGCCGGCGGGCTCGCCTACGACCGACACACCCTGGCCGTCGACGTGGACGCGTTCCTGCAGCTGGCGTACGCGGGCACCGCCGCCGACCGGGAGGGCCGTCCCGAGGAGGCACGGATGCTGCTGTCGGCGGCCGACCACGCGTACTCCGGGGAGGTCCTGGCCGACGAGCCGGACTTCGAGGACGCCGGTCCGCTACGGGCCGAGGTACGGGTGGCGCGTCTGGCGGTGATGCGGGCGCTCGGCGGCGTGCACGTGGCCGCCGGTGACCTGGACAGCGCGGCGTGTGCCTGGTCTCGGCTGCTGGCCGACGACCCGTACGACGAGGATGTCGCGTTGCGCCTGGTCACCGAGCTGACCGCGGCGGGGCGGCACGGCGAGGCGGCCCGACAGCGTCGTCGCTACGAGGGCCGGATGCGGGAGCTCGGCATTCCCACCGACGTCCGGCCCCGAGGCCGCTCCCGATGATCACCAGTCCATCCACCCGTCGAGAGACGGCTTGCGTAGGTAGGGCGGCTCGTCGAAGTCGATGGCGGTGAGCCAGGCCTCCGCGGCGGCCGTCGAGTGCCCGAGCCGCCCGGTCAGCTCGCGCACCACGAGCGGCATGTGCGCGGCCCCGAACACGATCGCCACCTCGATGTCCTCGACGGCGAACGCGGTGTCGATCTCCCGGATCGCGCCGATCAGCAGATCGTCGCGTTCGGTCCGCCCGTTCGGGCCGATCTTCTCGCCCGGCATCGGCTCGAACTCGGTGGTGTCGTCGATGTTCAGGCTGTCCTTGACGATCCAGTCGTCGCGGCCGGACAGGGCCATCTGCAACGCCAGCGCCGGCGTGTGCACGACCACGTCGGCCCAGCCGACGTCGGGCATCCGGCGATCCTCCTCCGGCGGTGGGGCGGTGTGCGCGTCCGGGAAGATGATCGGCACCCCGAGCGCGCCGTAGTCGATGTCCTGATGCACCAGTTCCCGGCCGGCCCGCTGCCGGGTGAGACGCATCGCGGTCACGTAGGCGTACCCGGTCGAGCTCGGCCCGTCATACTGTTCGGCGATGACGGCCTGGCAGGACCGCAGCCGCTGCCAGATCGCCCAGTAGTAGTCCGGATGCCCCATGTGGATCGTCGGGATGACCACCCACCGCAGCCCGCCCGCCGGACGTTGGAAGACCCGCACCGACGTCCGATAGCCGGTTTCGCTCCACTCGGCCAGCCGCATGCCGCCCAGCGTAGGAATCCGGTGCTAACCGAGCTCCAGGCCGTCGAGCATCTTCGTGGCGCCGCCGCCGAACGAGGTGAGCCGCCGCCGGACCGGGGCCGGCAGCCGGGGGAGCAGCCGCATCACCTGCGCGGTCGCCCAGATCTGGGCCGGGCTGCGCGGCACGATCGCGTCGAGCACCTTCGGCCCGACGTCCCGGCTGTGCCGAACCGGTCCGGCGAGCCGTTCCCCGTACCGCTGCAAGGCTTGGGGAATCTCGCCGACGGTGACCTCCCGCAATTCGTCGGCCAGCACGAATGCGCCCGCGGCGGCCAGGCTGGTGCCGCCGCCGACCGCCGGGCCGGGCCCGTATCCGGCGTCGCCGACGAGCGTGACCGCGCCGCGGGACCAGCTGTCCATCCGGATCTGCGAGATGTCGTCGAGATAGAAGTCGCGGGCCGCCGCGGCGTGCTCGAGGACCGCGCCGACGCGCGGCCCGAGCCGATCGCCCACCAGGTCGGCGAGCAGTTCCGGGCCGCGATTCTCGAATTCCTCGGCGGTCCGTACGAGGAAGAGCGCCCGTGACGATCCGGCGGTGAGTGTCGGGTAGACGGTGGCGGCCAGGCCGGGAGCGGTGAACGCGGCGACCGTCGGGCCGGCGCCGAGCACGTCGGGCAGCGTGTAGACGGCCAGGTAGGCGCCGAGGAACCGGCGATGGTCCCGCTCCGGCCCGAAGGTGAGCGCCCGCACCCCCGAGTGCAGCCCGTCCGCGCCGACGACCAGGTCCGCCTCGATGGTGGCGCCGCCGGAGAGCAGCGCTGTCGTCCCGTCGATTCTCTCGATGACGGTGCCGAACCGGTAGTCCACGTCGTCCCGGGTGGCCTCGTACAGGATCCCGGCGAGGGTGCCGCGCATGATCTCCACGTGCCGCCCGGAGATGCCGGCCGCCACGTCGGCGGTGGCCAGGGTGATCGGTTTCCGGCCGGGCCGGAACAGGGTGATCGTGTCGTTGGCGGTGCGGGCCGCGGTGACCCGGTCGAGCAGGCCCATCCGCTCGACGACGTCGACGGCCGGGCCGAACAGATCGACCGCGTGACCGCCGTCGCCGGCCCGCATGTCGGCGGCCTTCTCGACGACGGTCACCCGCCATCCGTGCCGGCACAGCCAGTAGGCCAGCACCGGGCCGGCGACACTGGCTCCGGAGATCAGAGCGTGCACTGTGCTCTCCTTCGCTCGTTTGCTTACCTTCCGGTAAGTAAACAACATGGTCGCCAGTTGACTAGACTCCCGGCGTGCCACGTACCCGCAGCACCGAGACCGCCGACCGGATCCGCAGTGCCGCCCTGGAGCTGATCGCCGTCAAGGGTGTGCACCAGGTCAGCCTGCGTGAGATCGCCGAGCGGGTGGGGGTCAGCAAACCGGCGCTCTACTACCACTTCGCGTCCCGGGAGGAGCTGGTCCGCAGCCTGGTCCAGCCGTTCATCGACGACGTGGAGGCGGTGCTCGCCCCGTTCCACGACGGAGCCGACCCGCGGGAACTGCTCGGCGCCTACTTCGACGTGACGTACCGGCACCGCGAGATCACCGCCATGATCATGCGGGAGCCGAGCATCCTGGCGCTGGTCGACCTGGCCGCCGCGGTGGGTCAGTGGCGTACCCGGATGGTCGCCGTGCTGACCGGTCCTGATCCCTCGCTGGAGGCGATCGTGCGAGCGCAGATGGCGATCGGCGGGCTCGGTGACTGCACGATCGTGCTGCCGGACGCGCCCGCCGCGGCGCTGCGCGAGTCGGTTCTGGACGCGGCGTGCGGGTTGTTGATCAGCCGCAGCGCGTGAAATTCGAGGGCCCGTCCGGCGTGAAGCGATCTTGACGCGACCCCGCGGGCCCGCGGCCAGCCAGATCGCCACGGCGGTGCGCGGTGCGGGCGGTGCGCGGTGCCGGGCGGGCCGGCCGCGCGGCGAGTTGTGCGGGTGCGGGTTCAGCGCAGGTGGGCCACGCCGGCGCCGGAGAGGTCGGGCAGGGCCGCCCGGCGGCCGGTGATCGCCATGGCCAGGGCCTCGGCCGGGCCGGTGACCAGTGCGCCCTCGCCCGCCGACCAGTCGGTGTCGGTGGCCTCCAGGCGTAGCCCGGCCAGCCGTCCCGGTGGGGCGAGCGCCGGTGCGGCGCCCGGCGCGGTCAGGTAGCCGAGCAGGATCCGCCAGTGCCCGATCGGCACGTCGGCGTCCAGGCCGAGCGGCCGGGCGATGTCCCGCAGGTGCACGCACGTCTCGGCGAACGGCCCCATCGGCCCGACCCGGGGCGGGTCCACCCGGTCCGCGGCGTGTCGGCGGAGCAGCGCGGTCAACTCGGTGCGGGGCCGCTGCGCGAGCCGTCTGGTGAAGTGGTCGACGGTCCGTGCCGTGTCCCCTCGGTAGCGGAACGACACGAGGAAGAACCGTCCGAATCCGATCAGCATCGGCTGGACGAAGTGGGCGGCCATCTGCTGGACCGTCCAGCCCTCGCACAGGGTCGACGCTCGCCAGGCCGCGTCGTCCAGGCCGTCCAGGAGGTCGGCGATCATCAGCCGGTTCGCCGTGGTCAGCCGGTAGACGTCGGCGGGTGTGGGCGCGGTCACGGCCGGACCTCGGCCCGCACGTCACGGCTCAGCGCGGCCAGCACCCTCAGTGCCGCGGCCAACTCGTCGGCGGTGCACTCGGTGGCCATCCGGTCCAGGCGGGACAGCTCGTCGGAGCGGATCCGGGTGAACAGCTCCGACCCGGCCGGAGTGACGGCGATCAGCACCGAACGGCGGTGCGCCGGGTTGACGCGGGACTCGACCCAGCCCAGCGCGGCGAGGTCGTTGACGTGCCGCTGAATGCCCTGCCGGGCCAGGTCGAGGCGGTCGGCGATGTCGGGGACGGTCATCGGGCCGTGCTCGGCCAGCACCTCCAGCACCGCGCGCATGCCGACGCTCACGCCGTTGGCGCGCAGGGACGCCTCGACCACCCGTGCCGAGTTGAGCACGAGTGGTCGGACGTGCCGCAGGATCTCGTAGACGGTGGTGCCACGCTCGAACATGACAACAATGATGTCATATTCAGTCCAGGCGATACCACCAGGTGGTCAGCTCGTCGTCCATGCGGTCCAGGGACTCGTCGTCGGGGCGCAGGTCGTACCAGAGCTTGACCTCGTGGGCGCCGGTGCGGCGTACGATCGCCCGAAGCTCTTCGACCCCGGGGGTCGCGGCGAGTTCCTCGGGAGACAGCGGGTAACCGCCGACCAGCGCCTCGTGGCCGAGCGCCCACCAGAGGGCGATCAGTTCCACGTCGCCGGAGCTCTCGGCGGCCTGCGCCACCGCCACTACCACGTCCAGCAGCTCGACCTTCCGCGGCTCCACCCGATCCGGGCCGGTCATCCGCCGCCACAGGTCGGTGCCCGCCTCGCAGTACAGCCACGGCGGATCGACGTAGCCGTCCTGCAGCTCGCCGGCGAACTCCTCCTCGTCCTCGTCGAACTCGCGCAGCGTGGTGAACTCGGTGAACCCGTCGAAGAACTCCCGCCGCCGCGCGTGATCCGGATGCGCACTCACCGGGAACCGCAGCGTGTGCCCGCGCCGCAGCAGGGCGTCCAGCACCCGGTGCTGCGTCAGCGAACAGTCGTAGTCGAACTGGAACGCGTACAGCGCCACGAACCAGTCGCGCACCCGCTCGTCATCGGTCGGGAAGTGCCGGTCGAGGGCCTCCACCGCGCCCTGCACCATGTCCTCGATCGCATGCATCGACATGGCCGTCACGGTACGTCGCCTCGATCAGCGTCCGCGTCGAGTGCGCCGTGAACACGCCGTGCTCCCGGATGTGTGCGTCCATTCCGAGCAGCGGCTCCCGATAGCGGTCCAGGTCGAAATCCGGCACCCACCACACGCATTTCCGCAGAATCCAGACGACCGCGCCGACGTCGAAGAACTCCATCCGGCACCGGGCGGTCCGCAGGTCCACGACGTCGAGTCCGGCCGCCCGGGCCTGCGCGGCCTCCCGCTCCGGATCGCGCCCGTGTCGTGGCTGCGGCCCGAGGAACCACTCGATCAGTTCGAATGCCGACCCCGGCCCGACGTGCTGCGCGAAGTAGGTGCCGCCCGGTTTCAGCACCCGGGCGATCTCGGCGAAGTCCGGCCGCACCGGATGCCGGCTGCTGACCAGCTCGAACGTGTCGTCCTCGAACGGCAGCCGACCCCCCGGCCCGACCTCGGCGACCTCGACCCCGCGCGGTTCGAGTCGCCGCCGGGCACGTTCGGCGTTCGGTGCCCAGCCCTCGGTGACCACCATTCGCGGCGGCAGCGCGGGCATCTCCCCGATGATCTCCCCGCCGCCGGTGTCGAGGTCGAGCGCCGATCCGACCCTCGTCAGGCGCGTCGCGAGCTGCCGCGCATAACCCCAGGGCGGCCGCTCCTCGGTGGCCCGCCCGTCCAGCCAGCCGAAACCCCAGCCGCCGACGTCCGCTTCAACCCCTTCATTCAAAAGCTCCGCAAAGGTACGCACACCGACTCCCGTCATCTCTCGGCCGAGAGTCTTCCGCCCACCCCATCCCGAACGCACCCGATTTCCCCGTCCCTCGACCCGTCCCCACCCGCTCACGCGCCGCCGACCCCTCCCACCCCCCTTGCGCGCCGACCCCTCCCACCCGCTTGCGCGTCGCCGCCCCCTCCCGCCCGGCCGTAACGGTTCACCTGCCGTTCCGGCCGTTCTCAAGCGTTGACCATTGACGGAGTGAGTACTCACTCCGTAGGTTGAGGATATGACAGAGACATCGGCCCGGCGGAGAGCGCCGGGAATGAGCCCCGAGGCGCGGCGCGAAATGATCGTGGCGGCCGCCCTGCCGTTGCTGGTGGAGCAGGGCGCCGCGGTCGGCACCGCGCAGATCGCGAAGGCCGCGGGGATCGGCGAGGCCACGATCTTCCGCGTCTTCACCGACAAGGACGAACTGCTGGACGCCTGCGTGGCAGCCGCCCTCCGCAACGATCATGTGCTCGCCGAGCTCGACGCCGTCCCGCTCGACCAGCCGCTCGCCGCCCGGCTCAACGAGGCGGCCGCGACCCTGCAGGCCTACCTGCACCGGATGGGCACGGTGATCGCCGCCGTCCACGCCGCGGGCCGCCGCACCGACCGCGGCCGTCCGGTCCCCGGGCCCGATGGCGGGTCGGGGCGTGGCCTGGGCGCTTCGCGGGAGGAGGCCTCCGAGCGCACGCTTCAGGCGGTGATCCGGCTCCTCGAACCCGATCGGGCCGCTCTGCGGTTGCCGGTCGAGCAGCTCGCCGCGGTTTTCCTGAGCATGCTGTTCAGTCGTCGCGGTGCGCCCGTCGCCGACACGCCCACCGAGACACTCGTCGACATCTTCCTGCACGGAGTGGTCACCCCGGGAGCCGCATCATGACCATCACGCTGAACCACACGATCGTCCCCGCCTTCGACAACGAGACGGCCGCCGGGTTCTTCGCCGGGGTGATGGGCCTGACCTACCGCGGCACCGAACGTCACTTCGCCCCGGTCCGCGTCAACGCCGAACTGACCCTCGACTTCATGACGGTCGCCGACCCGTCCGCCGTGCACCTGGCGTTCGACGTCGACCCGTCCACCTTCGACGGCATCCTGTCCCGCCTGAGGTCCGGCGGCATCCCCTACGGCAGCGAACCCCACGAGCCGGACAACGGTCGCATCGACCACCCGCTGTGCCCCCGAGGGCTGTACTTCCGCGACGAGACCGGCAACCTCTACGAGGTGATGTCTCCGGCCTGACCCGCTCCAGGCAGCACCGACGCCGTCACCCCGGCCTCGGCGAGTCGGCCGGCCAGCAGGCGCAACTCCATTTCGGTGCCGATCAGGCCGGGTCCACGCAGAGTTTCCAGGAGCGCGGCGATCTCGGCCATCGGCGTGCCACGGCGTTCCCGCAGAACCCTCATGGCGGCGACCCGGTTCCCGTCGCCGATCCGCAGCCGGTAGGCGCCGCCCTGCTCAAGGAGCGCCGCACGCCACTCGTCCGGGCTCTCGTCCCGGCCGCACGCCTCGATGTTCGCGGTGTGGCAGGCATGTGACATCGACCAGTACAGCCGGCCACCGAAGATCGTCTCCCCGAAGGTCGCACCGCCCGCACAGTGGTCGCAGTCATAGGAAACCACCGCGGTCGACGTCATCCGCCGACTCTAGAGGCATTCTGGAACCGGGGGTCCGGCCATCACTCGCCAGTCGCTTCGCGGTCGGCTCCACGGGGTGACCGGTGACGGGTCGCGCCGGCCCGGCGGGCGTGTTTCGGTCGGGACGGGCCGCCTGGCTCGCGGTGTGGCTCACGGTGCTTCGGGTGGCCGTACCATCTCGGTTATCCAATCGACCGCGACCGGCGCACCCGCCGGACTCGCCGAATAGAGGCCGTTCACGACGAGCCAGATGCGGTCGGTGAGAAGTTCGTCGCCGCCGGCGCCGAGGACGAGATGGTCCATCTGGGCCCGGCTGTCGGTCAGGTAGGCCTGGGCGACTCGGGCCGGTTCGTCGGTGTCGCCGGGGAACTCGGTCAGGTAGTTGCGGAAGGCGCAACCCCGGTAGCCGGGTCGGCGGACACTGTCGGCGATCTCGGTGACCAGGGCGATCAGGCGGTCGGCCGGATCCGCGGACCAGCGCAGGGCTTCGGTGGTGGCGCGTTCGCGTTCCCGACGGGTCAGCGTCAGATATGCCGCCGCCAGCTCCGCTTTGCTGGGAAAATGTTTGTACAGCAGGTTCTTTCCGCAGCCGGCCGCCTCGACGACCTGGGCCATGCCGACGGCGCGGACGCCGAACTCGTAGAAGAGCCCGGCGGCTGCCGTCAGGATGGTGTCCCGTGTGCCGGGTGCCGGCGTCCGTGCCATGCAGCCCACTTTAAAGGACCGATCGGTCCAATCCGACATTCTTCACTTTAAGGCCGTTCGGGTTGAGCTCCAGAACGCGGTCGACCAGATCGAGCCCCTCGGTACGGTGTGCGAGCACCAGCACTGTCCGACCCGTCGCGGCGTTCAGCAGATCCGCCATCAGGTCCCGTGCGCCCGCCTCGTCGATCCCCTCGGTCGGTTCGTCCAGGATCAGCAGTGCCGGATCCGCGACCAGCGCCCGCGCGGTCGCCAACCGCCGCCGCTGTCCACCGGAGATCGTGCCGCCACCGGCACCGAGCCAGGCATCGAGATCCATCCAGCCGAGACCGACCCGCGTCAGAACCTCCCGCAGCCGCTCATCGGCCGCGGTGGGCGAGGCGAGACGCAGATTCTCTCGTACGGTCGACGCGAACACATGTCCGGTCTCCTCCCCGACGAGGACCGCGGTGCCGCTGACCAGCACGTTCCCGGCTCGTGGGGGCAGCAGCCCGGCGAGCACCGCGGCCAGCGTCGACTTCCCGCAGCCGGACCGCCCCATGATCGCCGTCCGCGAACCGGCCGCAAGTTCCAGCCGCACCCCGTCCAACGTAGGCGCCCGCCCTGGATCCCACCCGGCCACCAACCCCTCGACCCGAACCGCCCCACCACCCCTCCCGCCGACTCTCCGCCCATTGCCGTCCTCGCCGGGCGGACCGTTTTCGATCAGGGCGGTGCCGCGGCGTTCGGCGCCCGTGTCCCGACTTTTGATCAGGGCGGCGACACGGCGTTCGGCGCCGGCGGCCCGACGGCGCGCGATCGCCGCCTCGGGGAGGGCCACCATCGCCTCGCCGAGGACGATCACGCCGAGCAGTACCACCGCGCTCCATTCGGCGTCGAGCCCGCCGCGCGCGAGGACCACCGCCACCCCGACGGCTGCCGCGCCCCACCCGGCATGCGCGACGGCCGCGGCGAATCCGGCCTCCCGCGCCGCCCGCGACTCCAGGTCGGCCAGGGTCCGGCTGCGCTTCTTCGGTACGTCCGGACGACCACCGCCGCCACCGAGTTCCTCCACCCCGTCGACGGTTTCCACGACGGCGTCCCGCAGCGCGGCCCGAGCGGCACCGGTGGCCGCCTCCTGCCGGTCCGCCAGTCGGCCGGCGACCGCCGGGGCGAGCACCCCCGCGATCAGCAGCCCGACCGCCACCGGAACCGCCGCCTCCGCCACCACCCCGGTCACCACCAGCAGACCGGCCGCGGCCGTGACCGCCGCGGCGATCACCGGAAGCCGCCCCCGCAACAGCCCGTCGGTGGTCGCGTCGACATCGTCGACGAGCCGGGTGAGCAGATCCCCGCGCCGGTGCAGGCGCGGACCCGGAACGTGCGGGATCAACCGCGCGAACACCCCGGCCCGCCTTCGCCCCAACCGCCCGAACGCCACCTCGTGCGACACGAGCCGTTCCAGATAGCGCAGCAGGGGGCGGGCGACGGCACTACCCCGTACCAGCACGACCGCCGCCGACAGACTGAGCACCGGCGGCATCGAGGACGCCCGGACGAGCAGCCAGGCGGCCGCCCCGGTCAGCACGATGCCGGCGATCGACGACCCGGCCCCGAGCCCGGCCGCCACCCAGAGCCGCCCCCACCATCGCCGATCCGTCTCCCTCGAACCGTCCGCCGGCCCCGCCCCGCCCGCAGCCTCCCGGCTGGTCGTGGCAGCTGTTTCGGGGGGTTCGGGGCGGCTCTGCGGGCCGGCCGGGGGGTTCGTCATCCGGGGCGGGAGTTCTCCGGGGTGGGCGAGGGTGGATCCGGCTGGTGGGTGGAGTTCCACGGTTCGGTCCGCGGCGGCGAGCAGGGCCGGCCGGTGGGCTACCACCAGGATCGCGCAACCCCGGGCGGCGAACTCGTGCAGGCGGCTGATGACCGACTGTTCGGTGGTGCTGTCCAGGTGGGCGGTCGGTTCGTCGAGCAGCAGGGTCACCACCGCGGTGGAGTTCCGGTCCCGGAGGGCCGTGATGGCGCGGTGCAGCAGGACGGCCAGGGCCAGGCGCTGGCGCTGGCCGGCGGAGATGCCCGCCACCTGTTCGCCCAGTGGTGTCGACTCGGTCAGCTCTCCGGTCAGGCCGGCCACCCGCAGGGCGTCGCGGATCTCGTCGGGACCGGTGTCCGGCGGGAACGCCTCGGCCACCGTCCGGGCGTGCGGTAGGGCCGGTCGTTGCGGCAGGTAGAACGTGTTTCCGACGGCGACCGCGCCGGTCTCGGCCGGATGCAGTCCGGCCAGGACCCGCAGGGCCGTGGTCTTTCCGGCGCCGGACACTCCGCGAAGGGCGACCGTCTCACCGGCTCGGACGTTCAGTTCCGGCAGGTCGAGGGCGTCCTCGAAGGCTCCCGGGTAGCGGGCTCGGACGCCTTTCGCCCGCACGCCCCACCGGCCGGACGCGGCCCGGCCGAAGACCGGCGTGGCCACGGTGATCCGCGGCGGTCGCTCCGTTCGGCCCGGGTCACGCGACGGGGCATGGCCGAACGCGGCCGACAACGGGGTGATGTCGTCGGTCCGGCCCGGCCGTCGAGTTCCGAACCCGACGTGCACGACCGGCGGGTGAACGGGCCGCGACGCGGGCTCGGCGTGGTCCGGGGCGGTGAGGATCTCGTCCACGTCGGCTATCACCGCGGTGGCGTCGGTGGCGGCGTGGTAGCGGGCGGCCATCTCGCGTAGCGGGCGGTACGCCTCCGGGGCGAGGAGGATGACCAGCAGGGCGGGGCCGAGTTCCATCGAGCCGGCCGCCACCCGGAGGCCGGCCTGCACGGCGATCAGCCCCACCGCGAGGGTGCCGACCAGGTCGAGGGCGGTCGACGACAGGAACGCGACCCGCAGCACCCGCATGGTGGCCGCTCGATGCCGGTCGGTCAGGTCGGTGATCACGTCGATCTGGCGGTCGGCCCGGCCGTACATCTTGAGGGTGGGAAGGCCTCGCACGACGTCGAGGAAGTGACCCGCCAAGCGGGAGTCGGCGGCCCAGCGCCGTTCGGCGCGGGCCTTCGTCGTCCAGCCGATCAAGGCACCGAGCAGGGGAAGCAGCGGGATCGTGAGCAGGGCGACGATCGCCGAGGCGGGGTCGACCGCCGCCATGATCACGACGACCAGCGGGGGGAGCAGTACGCCGAGGACGAGCGCCGGGAGGTAACCGGAGAACCACGGTCGCAGGGACTCCAGGCCGGTGCCGAGGACCGTGGTGAGGCGGCCCGGGCCGTAGGCGGCCACCCACGCCGGGCCCCGCCGTACCACCCGGTCCAGTAGGGACTGCCGGAGTTCGTCGGTGACGCGGGCGGCGGTTCGCTGGGCGGTCACCTGTTCCGCCCAGGCGAGGCCGCCGCGTGCCGCGAATCCGGCCGCCAGCAGCCCGATCGTCCAGCCGGTGGTGGGGCGGAGGCCGGTCAGCGGGCCGGTTCCGCCGGCCCAGGCGGTGACGAGGGCGCAGAGCGCTGTTGCGATCAGGATGGTGGCCAGCGCCTGACCGAATCCGATCAGGCTGAGCAGTGCGATTCCGCCGCGGCTGGCCCGGGCATGGCGCAGAAGCCGCGGATCAACCGGCCCCCGGGAGGCCCGCACCGAAACGGCGCCGGGAAGGGGAGCGGCGCCGGGAAGGGGAGCGGCGGCGCCGGGAGGCGGCGGCGTGGTCATGAGGCGACCCGTTCGCTGGCCACCCGGCGGCGGAAGACCCAGTAGGACCAGGCCTGGTAGACCAGTACGCCGGGCAGGATCAGCACCCCGGCGATCGTGATCAGGCGCAGCGCCTCCGGGCCGGCCGCCGCGCCGGAACGGGTCAGCGACCAGGCCGGGTCGAGGGTGCTGCGCAGGACCACGTCGCCGTGTGCGGTGAAGACGGCGACCACGGTGGCGGCCACCGACAGGGCGACGGCGGCGAACGACAACCCTTCGCGGGTACGCCGCGCGAGCAGCCCGGCGGCGAAGACGACCGCCGCGGCGGCCAGGGTGAGGCGGCTGCCCGTACCGATACCGATGAGGAGGAGGGTGACCGCCCCGGCGGTGCCGGTGTGGCGGGCCACGTCGCGGGCCCGGCGGCGGACCGGCCCGGTGGTGCGCAGGGCCAGGAACGTGGCGCCGAGCAGGACCGCCCCGAGCAGGGCGGCCAGCGCGCCCAGACCGGCGGCCGGGGTGAGCAGCGGGCTCAGGCTGCGGCCCAGTCCGGTTCCGGTGACCTCGCCGTCGGCGCCGAGGGCGAGCCCGTCGACGAGGATGCCGAGGACGGCGCCCCAGAGCAGCACGATGCCGGTGGAGGAGACGGCCAGGAGCAGGTCGGCGCGGCGCCGCCAGGACGGGGTGTCGTGTTTGCCGCGGAACTCCAGGGCCACTCCGCGGATCGCCAGGAGCAGCAGGATCGCGACCATCGGCAGGTAGAGGGCGGACATCAAGGCGGCGTACCAGTCGGGGAACGCCGCGAACGTGACGCCGACCGCGGCGACCAGCCACACCTCGTTGCCGTCCCAGAACGGGCCGATGGTGCGCAGGGCGGCGCCGCGTTCGTGCTCGTCGCGGCCGAGGAAGGTGAGTATGCCGACGCCGAAGTCGAAGCCTTCGAGGACGAAGTAGAGGACCCAGGCGAGGACGAGGACCGCGAACCAGAACGTGATCATGGAAGGTCGCTCCTAGTAGGCGGGAACCGGGTCGGGCTCGTCAGCGGCCTCGACTGCCGGAGTGAGCGGCTTGCGGGACAGGTGCACGACGAGGCGGCACCAGGCGACCGCCAGCAGGCCGTAGACCAGCGTGAATCCGGCCAGCGACGCGATCACTTCGGCGCCGGTCAGGCCGGGGGAGATGCCGTCGGCGACCTTGGAGATGCCGAACGCGAGCCACGGCTGCCGGGCGGTCTCGGTGAACACCCAGCCGAACGTGTTGGCGGCCGCCGGCAGCAGCGGCGCGAGCAGCGCGAACCGGCGTAGCCAGCCGGGCGTTCCACCGCCGGGCTGGAGAAACGAAGGCAGCAGCGGCACGCGGCGTGGGAAGGACCAGGAGGACCAGAGGTGGTACGCGGCGAGCGCCATCCCGAGCACGCCGGCCCCGATCATCAACCGGAACGTCCAGAAGGCGACCGGGATCATCGGCACATAACTGCCCGGCCCGTACTGGGCGGTGTAGAGGGCCTGGAGATCGTCGATGCCCTGCACGGTCCCGCCGAACGACCCGGTACCGAGGAAGGACAGCAGGCCCGGGATCTCGATGCTGAAGAACGGCCGGTCGTGCCCGAGCTCCCCGATCGCGAAGACCGAGAACGGCGCCGACGTGGTCGTCTCGTAGAGGGCTTCGGCGGCGGCCATCTTCATCGGCTGCACGGCTGTCATGACTTTGCCGAGGTGGTCGCCGCTGATCGCGGTGACGGCCCCGCCGAGCAGCATCATCCAGGCCCCGGCCCGGGACAGGGTGCGGAACGCGGCGTCGGCCGAGACCCGCCAGATCCCGATCGCCATCAGCAGCCCGCCGCCGGCCATCGCCGCGCCGCCCATGGTGTGCGGGAAGGCGGCCAGCACCACCTCGTTGGTGAGCAGCTCGGTGAAGCTGGTCAGATGCGCCCGCCCGGTCTCCGGGTCGAGGGCGTAGGCGACCGGGTTCTGCATGAACGAGTTGGCGGCCAGGATGATGTAGGCCGACAGCAGCGTCCCGACGGCGACGACGACGATGGTGGCGGTGTGCAGCCATCGGGGCAGCCGGTCCCACCCGAAATACCACAGTGCCAGGAACGTGGCCTCGAGGAAGAACGCGAGCATCCCCTCGATCGCGAGGGTGGGCCCGAAGACGTCGCCGTAGAACCTGGCGAACGCGCTCCACCCGAGCCCGAACTGGAACTCCTGGACCAGCCCGGTGACCACCCCGACCGCGAACGTGACGATCAGCAGCTTGCCGGTGAACTTGGTCAGGTGCAGGTATTTCTCGTTCGCCGTGCGGATCCAGGCGATCTGG
Organism: Actinoplanes sichuanensis; assembly: GCF_033097365.1. Lineage (NCBI taxonomy): Bacteria > Bacillati > Actinomycetota > Actinomycetes > Micromonosporales > Micromonosporaceae > Actinoplanes > Actinoplanes sichuanensis. The sequence continues at coordinate 5,981,456 of NZ_AP028461.1, read as the reverse complement.
AATCCGGCGGCCGCCGAGGCGAGCGAGATCGACACCGGCACGAAGAGGTAGTGGTAGATCGTCACGACCGCGAACTGGAGTCGGGTCAGGTCGAGCACGTCCATGGCAGCCCCTCTACGACGATTCGTAGTAGATACTACGACGTGTAGTACGACGTGTTGAAGTAGAGTGGCTCACATGGCGAGGAACGACCTCGAGCGCGAGGTCATGACGAAGTTGTGGGACGCGGGTGAGCCGCTCACCGTCCGGCAGGTGCACGACCTGCTGAGTCGTGAGCGCGATCTGGCGTACACGACGGTGATGACGGTGCTGGACCGGCTGGCCAAGAAGGGCCTCGTCGTCCAGCAGCGGGCCGACCGCGCCTATCGGTACGCCCCGGCCCAGACCCGCGAGGAGATGACCGCCGGGGTGATGCTCGACGCGCTCAGCGCCACCCCCGACATGGACGCGGCCCTGGCCTACTTCGTCGGTCGGTTGCCGCCCGAAGCGCTGACGGCGGCGATCGAGAAGGCCCGTAACATCGAGCGGTGACCGCCCTCCTGCTCGGCGCCCTCGGGCTGACACTCTCGCTGCTCGCGCCGAGACTCCTGGCGGGCGCCCGGTGGACCGATCGCGCCCCGGTCGCCGGTGTCCTGCTCTGGCAGTCACTGACGCTCACCGCCGTACTCTGTGCTCTCGGTGTGGTCCTCGCCGCGCCCGAGGAGGTCGCACGCGCCGCCGGAGCCCGTCACCCGGAGACGGTGGTCGCGTTGCTCTTCTCCCTGGCGGTGGCCGCGACCATCGTGATCCGGCTGGTCGTCTCGCTGGTCCGGGTGAGTTCCCGGGCCCGGGCCCGCCGCGCCCGGCACCGGATGCTGGTCGACCTGCTCGATCGGGTCGAGCGCCACGAGGACCTGGGTGGCGACGAGGTGCGGGTGCTCGACGGGGCGCTGCCGCTGGCCTACTGCGTGCCCGGTCGGGAGCCCCGGGTGGTGCTCAGCGACGGGGTGCTGCAGACGCTGGACCGGGCACAGGTCGACGCGGTCCTGGCCCACGAGCGGGCGCATCTGCGGCACAGGCACGAGCTGGTGATGGAGTCGTTCACCGCGTTCTACCGGGCGGTGCCGGGGCCGCTCCGGTCGAAGGCGCCGCTCGATGCCGTACATCTGCTGTTGGAGATGGTGGCCGACGACGCGGCCCGCCGCCGGACCGGATCGGTGCCGTTGCGGGCCGCGCTGGCGCGGCTGATCGACGCCGTCCCCCTTGCGGAGGAGGTGACCGCCGACCCGGAGGGTGAATCCCGACGGCGCCGGCTGGCCCGTCTGGACGGTCCGGATCGAAGCTCGACGCTCCTCACCGCGGCGGGGGTGACCGCCGCCGCCGGCCTGCTGGTACTACCCACAGTGATCGTGGTGGTGCCCTGGCTGGCGCGGGCCCTGAACAGCTGGCCGTTTTAGAACACCCTCCGTATCGCCGGCGGTGCGTACAGTTCGACGGGCTGTGCGACCTTCATTTGCCGTCTTGATCCGAGTACGGTGGTCCCCGGTCCGCCCAGCCCCCCATCGGCCACCCGGCCGATCTGGCGGACCACCGCCTAATCGCGCGAGCGCGAACCGGGGAACCGAGCACCTGGGGTGAAGCCGCGGCGACGCGGCCGGGCAGACTTCCCGCCCGAACCCGTCAGCTAACCCGGTCGGCGGCTGAACGGGAAGAAAGGACAACGCACCAGCGTGAAACGGATTGGCGCGCGTCGCGCCGGCCTCATGCGCATTCTGACGTGTGCGGCCGTCGCGGCCGGAATCCTGGTCACGGGTCCGACCGTCGCTCATGCCGACCCCACTCCGGCGCAGATCGAGAAGCAGATCGACGACGAGTGGAACCAGCTCGAGCCGGTCATCGAGGACTACAACGGCACCCACACCAAGCTGGTCAAGCTGCGCAAGCAGCAGACGGATCTGGCGAAGACGCTGGATCCGCTGCAGAAGCAGGTGGACGCCGCGATGGTGCAGGTGCGGGGCCTCGCCGTCGACGCGTACATGCAGGGCTCGCCGAACATGACCAACGCGATGATCCTGACCGGTTCGCCGACGGGCATGGTGGACAAGCTCACGCTTCTCGACCAGCTCGCGTTCAACCGGAAGGCGTCGATCGCGGAGGTGTCGAAGCTCCGCGACAAGTACGCCGCCGACAAGGCCAAGGTCGACCAGCTCGAGTCCGAGATCGAGGTTCGCGACAAGGATCTCGGGACGAAGAAGGTCGCCATCGAGAAGGAGATCACAAAGCTCCAGAAGCTCCGGATCGCGGCCTACGGCAAGGCGAACGCCGACGACGGGCCGCTGCGTACCGGCCCGTGCCCGGTCGACTACACGAACGACAAGGGTGGCCGGGCCGCCCAGCGGGCGTGTGACCTGATCGGCAAGCCCTACGTCTTCGGCTCGGACGGCCCGAACAGCTACGACTGCTCGGGTCTGACGCAGGCGGCGTGGGCTGCGGTCGGTGTGCATCTAGAGCACTACACGAAGGATCAGTGGGGATCCACCAAGTCGGTCGGCCGCAGCGAGCTGCAGCCGGGTGACCTGGTCTTCTACTACTCCGACGTGCACCACGTCGCGATCTACATCGGCGGCGGCATGGTGGTCCACGCTCCGCACACGGGCGACTACGTGCGGATGGCCACGATCGACCGGGGCCCGATCGCCGGCTATCGCCGGCCGGCTTAGCAACCCCTGCGGAAAGGTCGCCGTCTCTGTCTGACGGCGGCCTTTCTTCATCATCTTGTACGGTCGTGGTGCGCGACCAGTCTGCGTAAGAGGCCGGTGAGCTGTTCCGTTTCCGCCGGTGAGAGCGGAGCTGTCAGCTCGTCCTGGATCGCCGTCACCCGCTCGGTGAGCTCGGCGGCCCGGTGCCGTCCGGCCGGGGTGACCGCGACGACGTTGCGGCGCTTGTCGGCCGGGTCGGGGGACCGCCGGATGTATCCCGCCGCCTCCAGGTCGTTGAGCGCCCCGACCAGATCGCTCAGATAGATCCCGGTGCGCCGCCCGAGCGCCGCCTGACTGGCCGGTCCGTCCGAGTCCAGCGACGACAGCAGCCGGTAGTGGTAGCCCTTGGCGCCGACCGCCCCGAACCCGTCGGTGACGAGCCGGTGCGCGTGCGACGCGGCCTGGGAGAGCAGCCAGCTCGGCAGATGATCCACGTGACGACGATAACATTGGACCGACTAACGTTAGTTCGACTAACGTTAGCCACATGAACGATTCGGATCACCGTCCCGCAGTCCGAACTCGACGACCTGACCGACCGCCTCAGCCGCACCCGCTGGCCGGACGCGGCGCCCGCCGACTACGGCATCACCCTCGACCGGGTCCGCGCGCTCGCCGGGCACTGGCTGAACTTCGACTGGCGGGCCCACGAGGCCGAGCTCAACGCGCTGCCCCAGCAGATCACCGAGATCAACGGCGACCGGGTGCACTTCTTCCACGTCCGCTCGGCCGACCCGCACGCCCTGCCGCTGATCCTCACCCACGGCTGGCCCGGCTCCACGGTGGAGTTCCTGGACGTCATCGGTCCGCTCAGCGAGCACTTCCACCTGGTCCTCCCGGCCATCCCCGGGTTCGGGCCGTCCGGGCCGACCACTCGACCCTGGGGTGTGCGGCGGGTCGCCGAGGCCTGGGCCGAGCTGATGTCCCGGCTCGGATACCCCCGCTACGGCGCGCAGGGCGGCGACTGGGGTTCCGGCGTCTCCCGCGCGCTCGCCGCCGTCGCCCCGGAGAACGTGGTCGGGGTGCACCTCAACTATCTGCCCACCCCCGGTTCGCCGGACGGCCTGGGCCCGGCGGATCAGGAGCGGTTGGCGAAGACGATGCGGCTGGCCGCCAACCGGCACCCGCACCAGATCCTGTTCGCGGCGACCCCGCAGACCCCGGCCTACGCACTCAACGACTCACCGGCCGGGCTGCTCGCCTTCCTGGGCGAGAAGTTCGACGACTGGGCCGACCCGGCCACCCCGGTCCCCGACGATCGGATCGTGGCGAACGTGGCCCATCACTGGCTGTTCCGGACCGCCGGATCGGCCGCCCGGATCGTCAAGGAGAGCGGCCCGCCGGAGGGCAGCCGGGTCCCGCTCGGTGTCGCGGTCCTGCCGGGCGACATCGTCCAGTCGATCCGGCCGCTCGCCGAGCAGCGGGAGAACGTCGTCCACTGGACCGAGTTCCCCCGGGGCGGCCACTTCGCCGCCCTGGAGGTCCCCGACCTGTTCGCCGCGGACGTGACCGCGTTCTTCGGCCGGTGAGCCCGGCCCGCTCGGTCGCCCGCGCGGTGTTCCGGGCCGCGCCGGGCGGGTGTTGCGTGCGTCAGGCCGATGGCAGTGCGGGTGTGCCACCCTCCAGATCGTGCAGCTGCCGGACCACGTGGTCGCCCAGTGCCGACCGGTAGTCCTGGGCCAGCTCGTCCAGCCGCTCGATCTCGGCCACCATGGCGGCCCGGTCGCGGGCCACCTCGTCCAACGCCTCGGCGTGCTGCCGCCGTGCGTCGGACTCGATCGTGTCCGCCGTCCGGATCGCGTCCCCGGTCAGCTGATCGGCCTGGGCGCGGGCACTGACCAGCAGGTCGTCCGACTCGCGCTGGGCGTCCCGGACGTGCTCGTCGGCGGTCCGGTGGGCCATCCGCAACACCCGGTCGTCGATCGCGCCACCCGGCCGGGGCTGCGCGGCCGACCGCACCTCGTCGTGCGCCCGCTCCAACTGGACCTGCATCTCCCGGGCCTCATGCTCGGCCCGGGCCAGGCCCTCCCGCATGAACTGCAGGTGGGCGGTCAGCTCGGCCACCTCGGCGGTCAGCGCCGCCGGATCGGCCATCCCGCCGCCCGCGTCACGCAGCCGGGCGGTCAGCGCCCCGTTCTCGTCGAGCAGGCGCAGCATCTCCTGGCTCGCTTCCTCGAGGAGGGCATCGACCTCCTCCTCGTCGTAGCCGCGCTTGCCGATCGGCGGCTTCTTGAAGTCCACGTTGTGGATGTCTGCGGGAGTGATCGGCATCCCTACCTCGCTTCCCGGCGTCCCTGACTACAGCACAACGCCCGTCCTCGACTACAGCACCGGCGCCCGTCCCGACGCCGGTCTCGACTTCGCTCACACCCGTCCCGGACGTCGGTGCCGACCGCACCGGCACCCGGCCCCGACATCGGCGCCAACTGCACCAACGCCCGGAGGGCCGGTTACGGCACGGCGGCCCGAAAGGTCCGGCGTGGACGTGCGCTGGCGAATCGTAACCGGCGGTGCCGAATCCGGCAGGCGTAAGCGCGCCGCGATCACCCCCGCGCGCGGGGAAAAGCGCAGGTCGACGGCGTGTGTGGCGGATACCTGACGGATGGCCGTAACCGGGGTAGCGCGGGCCGGAGGCATAATCGCTTCTCATGAGCGATGCCTTGATCAACAGCCTGGTGGCCGCCGTCGAGGCGCGACCCGACGATCTGACGCTCCGGCTGCACCTGGCCGAGCTTCTGGTCGCGGCCGGCCGGGGCCCGGAGGCGATCGGGCACGCCGCTCAGATCCTGGCCCGCGAGCCCGGCCACGCGGCGGCGCAACAGCTCATGGCACGCGCCCTCGGCGGCGGCGCGTCCGACGGCGGTTCCGGCTCGGCGGGTGCTTCCGGTTCGGGTGACGGGCTCGCTGATGGCGGTTCCGGCTCGGGTGGCGAGGGCGATGAGTCCGGTCCGGGTGGTGGCGGGGGTGCTCCGGCCGTACCGCCGCCGGGTGTTGATCTTGGAAAGAATGATCGGGCCGGGATCGACTGGGCGGCGATGGAGGAGCAGTTCGGTGATGTGGTGCCGCCGCGGTTCGCGCGGGCCGACGGTGAGCCGGACCCGGTGCGCGGACATGCCGACCGGGCGTTCGACGTCGAGCGGTCCACCGTGACGCTCGCCGACGTGGGCGGGATGACCGAGGTGAAGAAGCGGCTCGAGGTGTCGTTCCTCGGGCCGCTGCGCAATCCGAAGCTGCGCACCCTGTTCGGTAAGAGCCTGCGCGGCGGGCTGCTGCTCTACGGGCCGCCCGGATGCGGCAAGACGTTCCTGGCCCGGGCGGTCGCCGGGGAGATGGGCGCCGCGTTCATCTCGTTGTCGATCACCGATGTGCTGAACATGTGGATCGGCAGCTCCGAACGCAACCTGCACGACCTGTTCGAGTCGGCCCGCGGACACGCACCGTGTGTGCTGTTCCTCGACGAGATCGACGCACTGGGTCACAAGCGCAGTCAACTGCAGTCCTCGATGCGGACCGTGGTGAATCAGCTGTTGACCGAACTCGACGGTGTGGACGGCGGTAACGACGGCGTGTTCGTGCTCGCCGCGACCAACGCCCCGTGGGATGTCGACTCGGCGTTGCGCCGCCCCGGTCGTCTGGACCGGACCGTGCTCGTGTTGCCGCCGGACGCACCGGCCCGGGCCGCGATCCTGGAGTACCACCTGCGGGACCGGCCGGTCGCCGGCATCGATCTGGACGCGGTCGCGGCGGCCACCGAGCACTACTCCGGCGCGGATCTGGCGCACCTGTGCGAGACCGCCGCCGAGTACGCGATGCGCGACTCGATCGACACCGGCGAGATTCGCATGATCAACCAGGGCGACATGCTGGCCGCGGCCCGCGAGGTGCGGCCGTCCACCGACGCGTGGTTCGCCACCGCCCGCAATGTGGCGATGTTCGCCAACGAGAGCGGCGCCTACGACGACCTGGCCGCCTACCTGAAGAAGCGCAAGATCCGATGAACGCGGCCGCGTCCGCCGGGTCGGTCGTCGAGTTCGGAAAGCGCACCCTCCGATGAACGCCGCCGCGCGGGCCCGGGCGCTCGCCGGTGTCGGCCGTCTGGCGCAGGCCGAGACCGCGGTCCGTGAGGGACTGGCCGAGACGCCCGCCGACGCCGAGCTGCTCGGTCTGCTCGCCGGTCTGCGGCGGCTTCAGGGGCACTACGCGGACGCTCTGGAGTTCGCCGACGCCGCGGTGACCGCCGCGCCCGGCCAGTCGGTCGTGCACATCGAACGCGCCGAGTGCCTGCTGCTGCTGGCCCGCAACGACGAGGCGGAGACCGCGGCCCGGGAGGCGGTGCGGCTGGCTCCGGACCGGCCGGAACCGCACCGGGCGCTGGCTCGCTGCCTGGTGCTGCGCCGAGCGTTCGACGAGGCCCGCGCGGCGGCCGGCCGGGCGGTGGCGATCGCCCCGCACTCGGTGCCGGACCTGCTGACGCTGGCCGAGGTGGAACGCGACGCCGGTGATCGGGACGCCGCCCGTACGGCCGCGGCCCGGGCGCTGGCCGAGGACCCGGAGGACGCCGAGGGCCGGTGGATGATCGCCCTGCTGGACGCCGAGAGACTGCGGGTCCGCGATGCGATGCGGGGTCTGCGTGAACTGGCTTCCGACCATCCCGACCGGTACGGCGCCGCCGCCCTCAGCTGGCCGATCCGAGGCCTGCTGGCCGGTCTGCGGCGCGGTCTGCCGGTCGGTCTCCCGATGGTGATCGTGCCGGCCCTGGCCGACCGTCTGTGGGATCCGGCGTCGCTGCTGGCCCGCGGCGCGGCGTTGGTGATGGCGCTGGTCACGGTCGGTCTGGCGGTGCGGGTGCTGCTGCCCGCGGGCCGCCTGCCGTGGCTGTGTGTCGGCCTGCTGCCGACCCGGACGCGCCGGGCGATCGGGGCCGGTCTGCTCGCCGCGAGCGGTTCGGTCCATCTTCTTCTCTGGTACGCCGTGAGCCCGCACTGGCTGACGGCGGCCCTGGCGGTGGTCGCCGTGGCGGCGCTGCTGACGGCCGGCGCCGTGGAGCGTAGGTGAACAGCGGGTTACCTCACTCTTTTTGATATGAATCTTGCACAAACTGCAAGATCGGCGGATGCTATGCCCCTTGATCGACAGGGGGCGCCATGGCGAGCGATGCACGAAGGTTGTCCGCGCTACGGGAACCAGCCCTGATCGCCGCCCTGTTCCTGGTCTACAAGGTGGCCCGGGTCGCCGCCAACGGCCACGTGGACGAGGCGTTCCGCAACGCGCGGGCGGTCTGGGACGCCGAACGGTGGCTGCGCCTGCCCGGTGAACTGGCCGTTCAGCAGTCCCTGCTCGGCTGGAACGGCCTGATCGAGGCGGCGAACAGCTATTACGCGTACGTCCACTTCCCGGCCACCGCGGCCTGCCTGATCTGGCTCTTCCGGTGGCGCCCGGCCCACTACCGGTGGACGCGCAACGTCATCGTGCTGCTGACCGCGGGTGCTCTGGCCGTACATTTCCTGATGCCGCTGGCGCCACCGCGAATGCTGACCGATACCGGAATGCTGGATCTCGGCCGTCTCTACGGCCCGGCCGTCTACGGCCCGCCGGAGACCGACCAGCTCGCCAACCAGTACGCCGCCATGCCCTCGCTGCACGTCGGCTGGGCGCTGCTCGTCGCGATCGCCCTGATCACCGCCACCACGAACCGGTACCGGGCACTGTGGCTGCTGCACCCGGCGATCACGCTGCTGGTGGTGGTCGCCACCGGCAACCACTACTGGCTCGACGCCGTGGCCGCGGCCGTCCTGCTCGCCGTCGCCTGCACCGTGCTGCGTCATCAGCGCCCGCTGCCCGTTCCGGCCGGTCCGCTCCCGCTCGCGGCCGTCGGGTAGGTTGATCCACCGTGATCGACACCCCGGCGCCGTCGCGCTCCTGGCGGCTGCCCGCCCTGATCGCCGGGCTCTCCATGCTGGCCGGCTCCGCGCTGACCGTGGCGGTCCTGCTGCTCGGCGGCTGGCGGCATGTGCCGGTCCAGCGCTTCGACATGACGGTCGTGCTCAAGAAGGAGGCCACCGCGCAGCAGCGGGACGCATTGGGCGCGGCCCTGCGTGCGGCCTTCCCCGGCGAGGCGCTGCGGGTCCGGACCAAGGAGGAGATCTTCGAGGCGTTCCGCACGTGGATGGTCGGCGAGACCGGGGAACTACCCGCCTCGGAGACCGCCGACGCCATGCAGGAGCAGTTGATCATCTCCACCAGCGGCCGCAGCCTCGACTGCGACGCGCTGAAGGGCATCAGCGACGACACCGCGGTGGACCGGCTGGACATCACCCGGACCGACACCGGCACCGGTCGGGAATCGGGGTACAGCTGCTGATGAGCGTCGTGGAACAGACCGAACCGGTACCCGTCCCACGGCGGGCCGGCCGGGCGCGTCTCGTGTTCGCCGGGGCCTTCGCTCTGCTCGGTGTCGTCATCACGATGGCCGTGCTCCTGCTCACCGGCTGGCGGTACGTGCCCGTCCACCGCTACGAGGTCGCCGTCCACTTCGAGAAGGCGGCGACCCCGGAGCACTGGGACGCCGTCCGCGCCGATCTGGACGGACTGCCGCACGACGAGGACGTCCGGGTGCGCACCGAGGAGGAGGCCCTGGCGCGTCTCACCGAGATCTACGCCGCGGACGGCGATCCCGTGCCCGACTCGGTGACCCGCGAGTCGGTGCCGCGGTCGTTGTTGCTCGTCACCTCCGGCCGCAGTTTCGACTGCGAGCCGTTCGCCGGCCTGAAGAAGAGCCCGGGTGTAGCCGATCTCGTGGTCGCCGAGTTCTCCGGCGACGGCCGCCTCCAGTCCGTGTTCGAGTGCTGAGATGACTCTTCGGGCCGTCGTCTTCGACCTCGACGACACCCTCGTCGACCAGGTGACCGCCTCCGGGGCGGCGGTCGTCGCCTGGGCCGAGGGGCTCGGGGTCACCGGCCCGGATGTGCCGGCCCGCTGGGCGGCGGTGTCCGAACGGCACTACGCCCGCTACCAGAGACGTGAGATCACCTTCACCGGGCAGCGCCGGGAGCGGGTCCGCTCCTTCCTGGCCGCCGAGTTGACCGACGCCGAGGCGGACCGGCTGTTCGCCGGCTATCTGGAACGCTACGAGGCGGGCTGGACCGTCTTCGGCGACGCGGTGCCCGCGCTGCGCCGGGTGCGGGCCGCCGGGCTGACCGCGGCCGTGCTGACCAACGGCGACGAGGGCCAGCAGCGCCGCAAGATCGACCGGCTGGGCCTGACCCCGGAGATCGATCTGATGGTGGCGTCGTCGAACCTGCCGGCCGGCAAACCGGACCCGCGCGCCTACACGCACACCCTCGACCTGCTGGGCCTGGCCGCCGCCGAGGTGCTGATGGTCGGCGACTCCCTGGACAAGGACGTCGACGGCGCCCTGGCCGTCGGCCTGCCCGCGGTCCTGCTCGACCGTTTCGACGCCCACCCCACCGCGGACGTACGCCGGATCCGCACCCTGGACGAGTTGACGTTCTGACCTAGGTTGCACGGGTGTGCGACTCGACTGGCCCGACTGCGTCAACGCCCGTGACCTCGGTGGCACCCCGGCCCGGGGTGGCCGCATCCGCGACAACGCCCTGATCCGCTCGGACAGCCACGCGCTGCTGACCCCGGCCGCGGTCGCCGTGTTCCGGGAGCGGCCACCGGCCCTGATCCTGGATCTGCGCTGGCCGCGCGAGTGCGTCGCGGCCCCGAGCCCGTTCGCCGCCGACGGGTTCTACCGCAACCTGCCGCTGCTGTCCGATCCGCTCGGCTACGACCCGCCCGACCACACCTACGCGCCGATGCTCGACCACAACGGGGCACGGGTGGCCGAGGCCGTCCAGGAGATCGCCGCCGCCCCGCCCGGCGCCGTGATCATCCACTGTCACGGCGGCCGGGACCGGACCGGACTGCTGGCCGCCGTCCTGCTCGGCGTCGCCGGGGTGGCGCCGGACGACATCGCCGCCGACTACGCGGCGACCCCGGGCACCGAGGCCGCGGCGATGAGCCACACCCTCGAACATGCGCGGAGCAGGTACGGCGGCATCGAGCCGTACCTGCTGGGTCATGGGGTGACCGCGGCCGAGATCGACGCCGTCCGGAGCCGTCTGCTGGGGTGAGAAATGCGAACTGCCGCGCCGGGGAGAGCCGGCGCGGCAGTTCAGGATGGAGCTTGTTACTTGGCGGCGGCCGCCTTGTACAGGGCCTCCGGGGTGACGGCGCCGGCGAGGACCCGGCCGTCGTCGGTCAGCAGGACGGTGAACAGCGAGCCCGACAGCAGCTTGCCGCTGCCCCAGGCACCGCTCACCGGCTGGAGCGTGCCGAGGAAGTCCTCGGCCAGCTTCGAGGCGTCGGCCGCCTCGGCGCCCTGCTCGCCGGCCTTGCCGGTGAGCTCCCCGAGCTCCTTGGCGGTCGGCCCCTTGGCGACGGCGATGCTGGTCCAGCCCTCGCCGACGACCTTGAAGTCGCCCTTCTCAGCGGCGGCCTCGGCGGCTGCCTTCTCCGCTTCGGCGGCCTTCTTGTGCGCCTCCTGGCCGCCGTCCTTCAGCGCGTCCTCCGGAATGTTCTCCTCGGAGATCTTCGCGCCGGCCGGCGGGTTGAACGCGAACTGCTGGTCGTCCGGAACAGCGAAGTTGATCTGCTCGAACGCCACCCGGATCGCCGGCTTGGTGGTGTTCTTCGCGTAGACGTCGACGCGCAGCGGGATGTGCTCCTTCGCGTCGATCGCCAGCCGCACCTGACCGACCAGCGACTCGGTGTCACGCGGGCTGATCACCAGCTCGTACGCGTCCCGCCCGGCCACCTCGGCGGCACCCGTCGTCTCGACCTTGGTGCTGTCGTCGATCGCGGCCAGCGCCGCGTCGGCCGCCTGCTGCGGGGTGAGCGAGCTCGACGGAGCCGCCTCGGCGGTGGCCGCGCCGGCCGGCACCTTCAGGTGCGTGCCGGAGTTCTCCTTGCTGTCCCAGATCCACACGTCGGAGCCGTTGCGGATCACGTCGGTCTGGCTGTTCGTACCGAGCAGCGAGAACCGCATCTTCTCCTCACCGGCGTACCACAGGCGAGCGGTGTTGCTGCCGGCGATCAGGCTGGTCAGGTTGCCGCTGCCGCCGCTCACGTTCCCGAGCAGCCCCGCGATGCCCGGCAGACCCAGATCGGCGCTCTGCACCACGGTGCCGGAGAAGCCCGACGGGTCTGCGCTCTGCAGATCGACGAGCAGTTGAGCGGCGCTACGGTCCGGCAGTGCCGGATCCGCGTTCGCCACGATGGTTCCGGCCGCTGCGCCACCCCCGATGACCAGTACCGCCGCCGCCGACGGGACCAACCAGCGCAGTGCCGGCCTGGACCTCAATGCAGACACGATGTCCACCTCCCGAATCTCGTGGAACCCACTCTGCCCGCGGGCCGCTGTGATCCGGCTGAGAAGGTCCCCTAGGGGTTGGTCGGCCGATAGGTTCATATCCGACAAAGGAGACTTTGATGGATAGCTACGAGGGACGGCCGTTGCCCCGGCCCGGCGAGGACGTCTACGACCAGGGCCTGGCCTTCGACCTGGGCACCATGCGGCGACGGCAGGTGCTGCGGGTGTTCGGGCTCGGCGCGATCGCCGCCGGCCTGGCCGGATGCGGCGCGGAGGAGACCGCCACCACCGAGAAGACGGTGCTCGGCGAGATCCCGAACGAGACCGCCGGGCCGTACCCGGGGGACGGGTCGAACGGGCCGAACGTGCTCACCGAGAGCGGCGTGGTCCGCAGCGACATCACGTCCAGCTTCGGCACCGCCACCGGCACGGCCCAGGGCGTGCCGATCACTCTCACGCTCAGTCTCAAGGACCTGGCCAACGCCGGGGCGGCCTTCGCGGGGGTGGCCGTCTACGTCTGGCATTGTGACCGGGCCGGGGCCTACTCGCTCTACTCGACCGGCGTCACCGGGGAGAACTACCTGCGCGGTGTGCAGATCGCCGACGACGCCGGCGAGGTGAAGTTCACCAGCATCTTCCCGGCCTGCTACACCGGGCGCTGGCCGCACATCCACTTCGAGGTCTACCCGGACCAGGCGAGCATCGTCGACGCGTCCAAGGCGATCGCCACCTCCCAGGTCGCGCTGCCCAAGGAGACCTGCGACGAGGCCTACCAGCAGACCGGGTACGAGGCGTCGGTCACCAACCTCGCCCAGGTATCCCTGGACAGCGACAACGTGTTCGGCGAGGACTCCGGCGCACTGCAGTCGGCGACCGTCACCGGCAGCCCGATGAGCGGCTACGCGGTGACCCTCGAGGTGGGCGTGGACACCACGACGACACCGACCGGCGGGCAGCTCAGCGGGGACGGAACACCGTCGGGCGCACCCGGCGCTCCACCGTCGGGCGGGATGGGCGGTCCGCCGCCCTCCGGTGGGCCGGGTGGTCCGGGCGGCCCGCCGCCGAGCCGCTGAGAGATCGCTGAGAGCTGCTCCGGGAAACGGGCGCCCACGTGGCAGGGTATTGGTGTGCGGGTGCTGGTGGTGGAGGACGAGGCGCGGCTCGCCGCTGCGCTGCGACGGGGCCTGCAGGCCGAGGGTTTCGCGGTGGACGTCGCCGCCGACGGCCAGGACGGCTTGGAGATGGCCCGGCACGGCGGCTACGACGCGATGATCCTCGACGTGATGCTGCCGCGCCTGTCCGGCTACCGGGTGGTGCGGCAGCTGCGCGCCGAACGGCACTGGCTGCCGGTGTTGATGCTCAGCGCCAAGGACGGCGAGTACGACCAGGCCGACGGCCTCGACTGCGGTGCCGACGACTATCTGACCAAACCCTTCTCGTACGTCGTGCTCCTCGCCCGGCTCCGTGCCCTGCTGCGTCGCGGCGCCCAGGCCCGCCCGGTGGTGCTCGCGTTCGGTGACGTCGAGTTGGATCCGGCGGAACGCCGGGTCCTGGTCGGCGGCGCCGAGGTCACCCTGACCACCCGCGAGTTCGCGCTGCTGGAGTATCTGATGCGCCGGCCCGGCCAGGTCGTCTCCAAGACCGAGCTGCTCGACCACGTGTGGGACGCCGCCCTGGACACCGCGCCGAACGCCGTCGAGGTGTACGTCGGCTACCTGCGCCGCAAGATCGGCCGCGACCGGCTCGAGACGGTGCGTGGCGCCGGCTACCGGCTGGCGGTCGTCGAGCCGGGCACCCCGGTCGGCTAGATGCGCCGGATCAGGGAGCTCAGCCTGCGGGCCCGGCTGCTGCTCGTGTCGGCGACCGGGATGACACTCGGTCTGGCCGCCGGTGGGGTGCTGCTCACCGTGGTCCTCGGTTACGCGCAGATCCGTTCGGTGCACAGCGACGCGATGAGCACCGCCCGTGGCGTGGCCGCCCTCGTCGAGCAGAGTTCGCTGCCCAACCCGATTCCGGTCAGCCCCGGTGTGCAGGTGCAGGTGATCGACGAGAACGGATCGATCCAGGCGGTGTCGGCCACCGCCGATCGGCTGGTGCCGATGCTCTACTCCGACGAGATGGCCCGCCTCGACGACGGCGACAGCCGCACCATCCCGGGCGAGCGGATCGGTGTCCGCGGCGACGTGCACGTCGTCCAGGTCACCGCCGGTCCGCCGACCTCGCCACTGCGGATCCTGGTGGCCCGGCCCACCGGGCAGATCACCCAGAGCGTGCACATCCTCAAGATCACCCTGTTGATCCTGTATCCGCTGCTGGTGGCGCTCCTCGCGGCCGGGCTGTGGCGGGCGCTCGGAGCGGCCCTGCGGCCGGTCGACGCGCTCCGGTCGGGAGCCGAGGAGATCACCGGCGGGACCAGGGCCGGGCGGTTGCCCGTACCGGACTCGAAGGACGAGGTGCACCGTCTCGCGGTGACCCTGAACGACATGCTGCACCGGCTGGATGCCGCCCGCGCGCGTCAGCGCGCCTTCGTCGCCGACGCCGCCCACGAGCTGCGCAGCCCGCTGACCAACATGCGCACCGAGTTGGAGGTGGCGCAGCGCCTACCGGACGACACCGACTGGCCGGAACTCGCCGACGACCTGCTCGCCGACGTGCAGCGACTGTCCCGGCTGGTCGACGACCTGCTGCTGCTGGCCCGCTCGGACGAGGGCGTGCCCAGCGCGAGGCTCGAGGAGATCGACCTGGCCCAGTTCGTCGGGGAGGCCGCCGAACGCTACCCGGACGTCGGTTTCGACGACCCGGGCAAGCCGTTGCCGCTGCTCGCGGAGCCGGACGCGCTGGCCCGGGTGGTGACCAACCTGCTCGACAACGCGGTCCGGCACAAGCGTTCCCGGGTCACCGTGTCGGCCGCCGAGGACGGTCCGCAGCTGGTCCTGGTGATCACCGACGACGGCCCCGGCATTCCGGAGCCGGATCGGGAACGGGTCTTTCAACGGTTCACCCGCCTCGACGACGCCCGGGCCCGCGATGCGGGCGGTTCCGGCCTCGGCCTCGCCATCGTCCGCGAGCTGGTGCGCCGGCATCGCGGTTCGGTCACCCTGGGCGACAATCACCCAGGGCTTCGAGTGGAGGTACGGCTACCGAAGTCGTGACCACGACGGCGGAAGCAGGACATAGTCGTGGTGCTCGCTCAGACCGGCGATGTGGTAGCCGCGGTCCAGCAGTGACCGTAGGCGGTCACGCACGCTCAGGCGCTCCCGCCGGGCGCGGGCCGGGTCGCTGCGCTGGAGCGCGGTGATGTCGGCCGGGATCGGGATCAGCTCGGCCCCGGGTTCGATCGACGCGTACCGCCCGACGGCGGTGGCCGTGAGGTCCCAGTCCACGGTGAACCGGTCCGTGGTCTGATCGGTGTTGGTGCCGTCGTCGAGCCGGCCGTAGAAGTCCGCTTCGAACGAGGTGACCGTCGCGCCGATCTTGCACAGGTTGAAATAGGCGTTGCGGGCCACCAGCGGATCGAAGGTCCAGCGCATCCTGCGTAGACCGCGGTCGAGCGCCCAGCGGCGCTGGTGCAGCCGGATCGCCGTCCCGACCCCCAGCCCCTGCCTGGTGCGGGCGACGCCGGTGATGTCCACATACATGTGGTCCGGCGGGCCGGACGGGCCGAGCCCGGCCCAGCCCACGGCACAGCCGACCATGCCGGTGCCGTCGAAGGCGCCCGCCACATAGTTGCCGGAGTGGCTGAGCGAGCGCAGTGTCGTCGTGCTGATCACCGAGAGTCTCTCGGCCTCGGTGCGGGCCTGCCACACGGACCGGAGCAACTCGGCGGCGGCGTCGAGGTGCGCCGGAGTGTGCAGCAACACCACATTCACACCGGTGCCTCCCCGGGCGGAGGCCGTGAACGCCGGCACCCTAGATCCCGGCCTGGTTTTCCCGAACGGCGGCGAGCCTGTCCAGCTCGCGGAGCACCTCCAGCAGGTGCACCGATGCCGTGCCGGGTTGTGTCCGCAACATCTGACGGGCCCGGCTCAGGTTGATGGACTGCCGGTTGAGACTGTCGCGTAGGGCCGGACCCCCTTCGCCGGAGCCGCGCAGCTGTTCCCGGGCGAACACGTTCTGGGCCTCGGCGAGCAACTCGGCGGCCAGGGCGGCGAGGGCCGGACCTGGTGGCGGGTCGCTCCTGATCAGTTCGGCTGCGACGCCCATGCACCGCACCACACGAAGGGTGTGGTACCAGCTCGGCTCGTCACGGTGGATGAGGCTCGGGAAGACGTTCGCCGGATCGTCCCACAGGTCGGCGCCCCGCCCGTGGCGCAGCCGGCGACGTTTCAGGTGCTCCCAGACGTCGTCGGCCAGCGCGATCAGCCGCGCCCGCTCCGGCGAGTCGTTGACCTGGGCGGCGAGAGCGAGCGCCCGGCCGAACACCAGGCTGGACAGCTCGCCGAGACGCCGGCCGACCCGCGGTGCGTCCGGGCCGACCAGGGTCGCGCCGCCCAGATGGACCCACCGGCCCGGTTGGTGCAGGTCGAGGGCCGGATCGTTGGCCAGTGGCCGGCGGCGGATGCGGCCACGGTCGGCCAGGTCCTCCAGCACCCGGCCGACGCGGGTCAGATCGGCCTGCGGCGCGTTGCGGTCGCCGAGCGCGTGCCGGACCAGCGACAGCACCAGGAGGCTGTAGTAGTCGCTCTCCGCCTCGGCGGTGGTCCGCCACGGGAGCTCCTCGACCGGCCATCGCTGCTCGCCCATGGTGGCGATGGTCGACCAGTACCTCTGGGCCAGCTCCCACTGGAGCTTGAGGGTGTTGCTCAGGGCACGCTGCTCCTCGGTGAGGAGGCCCTCCAGCCGGGTCTCCTCGGCGAGCAGGTCGCGGATGCCGTCGACCGCCACCACGGTGAAGTAGAGATAGGGGACCGGTTCGGCGTAACCGGGCTGCGTCTTCACCATGTCCGCGCCCTGCACGACGCCCCACGACCAGCCGCACTCGAACAGCTTGTTCGGACTGAGCCTCAGGTCCTCGACCTGCTCGGCGTTGACACCGAGCTCGGAGAGGCCGGCCTCGACGGTGGTCAGAGCCTCCCGGATCCGCCTGACCACGTTCGGAAGGTTCAAGCCGGGGTAGACGTTCTCCCGCAGGGCCCGCCCCTCCGGACTGTTCGACTCGAAGACGCTGACGGTGAAACTCCGCTGCAGGCCGGCCATGGCCGCGGTGAGCCTCTTCTGGGTGGCGATCTCGACCCGTGCGATCTCCTCCAGATGGTTTCCGCGCTGCACCTGCCGGCGGTAGCCGCGGAGAAAGCGCAGCGCCGACAGGCAGAGCGCGATCGAGGTGGCGAAGGAGTCCACCACCTCCAGTCGGAGCTGCTCCGGGGTGGGCTCCGCCTCGTCGCCGGGCGCGGTGGTGAGGTAGTTGCCGGCGGCGAACGTGGGCAGTCCGGTCTCCGGATCGGAGTGCCGCGTCATGAATTCGCCGAGCAGACCGACGACGCGTTGCGAAATCTCGACCGGGCTGCCGAATCCGGCGAGTGCCGTGCGGACCCCGGCCTCGGTCTGGTCAGGACGGTCGTAGCGGATATCGGGCAGTTTCAGCGGCGGCAGCAGCAGGCAGAGGAGCAACTCGGCGTCGCTGATGGAGTTGCTGCCATCGCGGTCCGCCCAACGAAACGAATCAGCGGGTCCGCACCACTCGGTGATCGCCTTCCACACCGACAGCAGTTCCTGGCGTGGTTGAAGTCTCATGGTGCCCCTCCGCATCGACGGGGTTACTTCTCGTGTAACCGTACTGGCTCGGGTCCTGATAGCCTTCCGCCCCGTGAAGATCGACAGAGCTGCGGCGTCCCGGGTCTGGCACGGCGTGCTCGCCCTGATCGTGTTCGCGTCGCTGATCACCCAGATCACGCTGACCGCGACCCGTGGCGGGGAACCCGCCGTCACCCGGTTCGAGCGGCTGTTCAGCTACTTCACCATTCAGAGCAACCTGCTGCTGCTCGCCGCGATCGCCGCACTGACCGTGAACCCGCACCGGGACGGCCGGCTGTGGCGGATCGTCCGCCTCGACGCGCTGCTCGGGATCGTGATCACCGGCATCGTCTACAGCACGATCCTGGCCGGTCAGAGCAACCCGCAGGGCGCCGCCTGGTGGGCCGACCTCGGTTTCCACTACATCGCCCCGTGGACGGCCCTGGCCGGCTGGCTGTTCTTCGGCCCCCACCGGCGGATCGACGCCCGAACCCTGGCGTGGGCGTCGGTCTGGCCCCTCCTGTGGATCACGTGGACACTGGCCCACGGCGCGGCCACCGACTGGTACCCGTACCCGTTCACCGACGTCTCCCGCTGGGGTTACCCCGCGGTGCTGATCAACCTCGGCGTGGTGGTGCTGATCGCGGTGCTGCTCGGCGCCGCGCTGCGCCTCCTCGACACCCGACTGCCCGGCGGATCGCCGGCCGCACCCGAGGCGCCGGCCGCCGTCGTGGCAATCTCGGGTTCCGCCGCGGAGTCCGAGACTCCCCGCGTCACCTGACGGTTCCGCCGATGGCCTCTCCTTGTGTTTCCAGGATCCGTATTCGGCGGCGGTAGGCCTATGTGATCCATACCTGTTCCTTCGGCTCAGGTGTGAGGCGGTGTTTCGTGCGGAGATCGGCTCAGGGTTGCCAGGCGGTGACCACGTCGTCCGGCGTCCAGGCGACGTCGACGGCGCCGTCCGGTAGGTCGGTGCCGGACCGGCTGACGGCGATCAACCCGGTTCGGTCGGGGTCGAAGCCTGGGACCTGGGCC
This sequence comes from Actinoplanes sichuanensis, assembly GCF_033097365.1. Classification (NCBI taxonomy): domain Bacteria; kingdom Bacillati; phylum Actinomycetota; class Actinomycetes; order Micromonosporales; family Micromonosporaceae; genus Actinoplanes; species Actinoplanes sichuanensis. The sequence goes on along the minus strand of NZ_AP028461.1, from coordinate 5,962,574 downwards.
GCGCCGTTCTGGAGTTGGCGCAGGTCGTGGGTGTCGAACGGCTTGCCGAGCCATTTCAGTGACCCGCAGAAGTGGATCCGGGAGGCGACGGGCGCGGTGTCGGCGCCGACCAGGTCGATCTCGGGATTGAACTGGCGATTCCACCAGCCGCCGACGACCTGAGTCTCCGGCCAGGGCAGGGCGCCGATGATCGCGGCCTGTTCCAGCGAGGTGCGGATCAGGGGTTCGACCGCTCGGCCGCGCCAACTGGTCCAGCGGTTGGTGAACAGGGTGTAGCCGGCGTCGGGTCGGCCGCGTCGAGCCAGGTTGTGGACGTCGCGAAAGATGGCGAGGTACAGGCGGAGGTTGGTGTCGGTGACTCGGTAGAGGGTGGGTTTGCCGCCGCTGGTCGACAGTGGCTGGTCGGCCGCCAGGACCTGCTTGTCCTCGGTGAGTTGCCTCAGTAACGGAGACAGTGTGCCGGAGGGCACCTGTCCACCCCGACCGCCGGCGGTACTGGCGATGTTGGCGAAGGCGCGGGTATCGCCGCCGACTGCTTCCAGGACGCGGCGGGCGACGTCCGGGTTCGGGAATTCCGAGGCGAGGGATTGTTCGGGTACGGCGAACAGCGGTGAGGCCGGGTCGGCACATTCGACACGGAGGTGGTCGTCGGCGCTCGTTCCGGTCGGCCAGCGCAACAGAGTACCGGGTAGACCGCCGGTGATCAGGTGCGCGTCGATGGCGTCGGACCCGGTCAACCCGGTCGCCGTGGCCGTTTCGGCGAGGTTGAGGGGGCCGAGCACGAGGTTGTCAGCGCGGCCGTAGAAGGGGCGGTCGTAGGCGGTGAGGCGCTGCATCATGTGCAGGTCGCTGCCGAGGAGCAGCAGGAGAACCGGGCGGCGGGACAGAAGCCGGTCCCACACGACTTGCAGTTGCCCGTCGAAGGTGTCGTCCTGCTCGGTGAGCCAGGGTATTTCGTCGAGCACGACGATGCAGGGTCGATCCGGAAGCGAACCGGCGAGGATCCGCAGCATGTCGCTCCAGCCGCCGGGAGGTGCGCTGGTCGGCAGCAGTGCGTGGTCGTTCGGGAGGTCGGAATCGGCCAGCGCGCTGAGGAACTGGTTGGTCGATTCGGTGATGGAGGCGCCTTTGACCGCGGTGAAGTAGAGGTACGGCAGGCCGGAGCGATCACAGAGTTCCTGAACCAGGCGGGACTTACCGACTTGGCGACGGCCTCGGATGGCGACGGAGAGTCCTGTGCCATTGCGGGAGATGTGATCGAGCCGCCGCGTCAGGAGGGATAGTTCAGTACGCCTGCCGACGAACACGGCCACCTCCTCGTGGTAGATCGAGTCTAGGTAGATTGAATCTACATCGCTGCTGGAATCCGGGCCCGCCCTAACGTCGAGTGCTGTCGGCCGTCGTCTGCCGTGATCTCGGCGGCTACGGGAATGGGTAGGGGTTGCGTCCAGGTCCGCGTACCGCCGCAGCCGCGGCCTCGGCGATCTCGGAGGCGAGCCCGGCCAGTAGGTAGACGCGGCCGGTCGCGTGACCCCGCGCTGCCAGCAGCCCGGTGCGTGTCAGCGTCTGGATGTCGCGAATGGCCTGGTCGCGGCTGAGGCTTTCGTCTTGCTGGTAGGTGGTGCGCCTGAGTTCGCCGACCGCGGCCGCGTAGAGGGCGGACACGGTGCGCTCGGCCAACCCTCGTTCTTCGGCCAGCCGTGCAAGATCATTCCATAGGCGTACGGTCCACTCGTACCGTCGTTGCACGCGTTGTGCCTGGCGATGATGTGCGGCGAAGGCGAACTTGAGCCAGGGGCGGGCATCTCGTTCGGGTTGGAAGCTTCCGCCCTGCACAGCGCGGAGGGCTTCGTAGTAGTGGAGGGTGTTGGTTTGTTCGCCGAGCCATTCCTCGATGGAGGAGAATTCCGGGGCCAATTCTCCGGCACGGGCCATGATCAGAGTGTGCAGCGCGCGAGCGGTTCGGCCGTTGCCGTCGCGCCACGGATGGATCGCCACGAGGTTGAGATGGGCCATCGCTGCACGAGCGTATGCCGACGCGTCGAGATCCCCGTCACGGAGCCACTCGATCAGTTCGTGCATCAGCGCGGGAACCGACTCGGCATCAGGCCCGGTGTACATGGGTTCCAGGGGATCGGAGCTTGACACGAAGATTCCGCCGACCCGGTATCGGCCGGGCCACTTCGCCGGCTGATACCGGGTGATCATGAAATGCACGGTGGAGAGAAGCGTCTCCGAATAGTCGAAGAAGTCCATGTGCGGTGTTTGCTGGACGTAGGCCATGGCGTCTCGGTAGCCGATGACCGCCTGTTGCGTGTTGTCGTCTGCCGCCGCCGACATCGGGGCATGTTCAACGAGTGCCCGTGCGTCGGTGCTGCTGATGGTGATGTTCTCGATGGTGTTGGAGCCTTGGACGGCGGCCGCGAAAAGGCTTCGCCGCAACTGTCCTTCCCAGCGAGGCTTCGATCGAAGATGCGCCCGCAACTCGTTGCGCATGACGTCCAGTTCGTCGAGAACCTGCTGATCCGCGGAGTCCATCGGCGGCACCACGTACAGCATGCTCCCATGCTACAAGGCAGGTAGCATTGAAGTGGTTTTCGATCCTCGCGGGGTTTGGCCGGAGTGCTCGGTTTGGTGCCCCGGACGGACGTCTCCCGATGGGGTTACCCGGCGGTGCTGATCAATCTGGGCGTGGTGGTGCTCGACGCTGCGCTGCTCCTCCTCGACACCCGACTGCCCGCGGTATCGTCGGCCCCGCCCGACGCGACGGCTGCCGTCGCGCCGAGGCCGGGGTCCGTGCCCACCGCGACGCGTGGTGACGGCTTCCCCGGGTTCGGTGCTCAAGAGGGCGTCTGCGCTGTGCACGCCGCTGTGGCGGGGGCGCAGACGGTCAGAAGGCTCGGGATGACGACGCGCTTGCGAACGCCGTCGTACTCATAGGCGACCTCGACGCCGGTGCGATTCGAGACCCCGGCCGCGACGACCTCGTAGCCGATCTGAACTTCGACGGACATGTCGTCGTCGCCGTTGGTGGCGCGAACGACGAATCCCTCCGGCGTGACGGCGCCGACGGCGAACGACTCCGTGGGCGGGAAACCCATGAGGTACTCGAACCAGCCGACCTCGGCATTCGCCGGCAGCATGTCGGGGATGACACGGATACGGGTGCCGACTACTCGCAGGGCCGGGCCGTCGTCCATCAGCGGTGTGATCGAGACGATCGTCAGGGGAGAGGTGGCGGCGCCGGACAACTCGAGGTGGATCAGGCCATCGGTGAAGACGGTTCCGACAACCATCGCCGTGTGCCAGCCGTACGCGCCGCCGCCTATGAGGTGTCGGAAAGTTGAGGGGGCCGAGCACGAGGTTGTCCGCGCGGCCGTAGAAGGGGCGGTGTTGATCTGGAATTCGCGCCGCGCCCGCCGAAACCCCGTCAGGAGTCGCCGGACACGACAGCCTTCTCCACCGCGTCGGGCATGTCCAGTTTGGTGCGCAGTTGCACTGGCTTGAGCAGAACCGCGGCGAGCACGCCGAGCAGCGCGACGCCGGCCGAGATGGCGAAGACGACCCCTGTCGCCTCCCCGTAGGCGACGGCCAAGGCTTTCCCGTCGGCGGTGTGGCCGGCGACCTGCCGGGCCAGGATCGCGCCGAGCACGGCGACGCCGACCGTGCCGCCCAGGGAGCGGAAGAAGGCGACGGTGGCGCTGGCGGCGCCGATGTCGGACAGCGGGACGGCGTTCTGGACGACCAGGACGAAGTTCTGCAGGGTCATGCCGACTCCGGCGCCGATCAGCACCATCGCGGCACCGATGGTGATCAACGGGGTGGTCGCACCGACGAATCCGAGGATGGCGAAGCCGGCGGTCAGGCTGATCGAACCGGCGACCAGGAACGGCTTGATCCGGCCGTGCCGGCTGATCGAATTTCCGGCGACGATCGAGGCGATCAGGATGCCGGCCATCATCGGGATGGTCAGCAGGCCGGCCTCGGTCGGTGTGTGCCCGCGGCTGACCTGGAAATACTGGGTGAGGAAGACGGCCGCGCCGTACATGGCGGTGCCGGCGGCGAGGCTGCCGAGGATCGACAGCGCGGTGGCGCGCCGGCGCAGGATCCGGGGTGGCACGACCGGTTCGGCGGCTCGCGTCTCCACCCACGCGGCCAGGACCAGCAGGATCAGGGCGCCACCGGCCATGGCGGCGGTCTGCCAGGACGCCCAGGCGAAGCTGTCACCGACGAACGACACCCAGATCAGCAGCAGGCTGACGCCACCGGTGATCAGCGTGGCACCCCAGTAGTCGATTCTCACGTCGTCGCGGCGCAGCACCGGCAGGCGCAGGGTGAGCTGCAGCAGCACCAGCGCGAGCAACGCGAACGGAACTCCGAGGAAGAAGCACCATCGCCAGCCCAGCCACGACGTGTCGACGATCAAGCCGCCGACCAGTGGCCCGCCGATCGTGGAGACCGCCGTGACACTCGACTGGTAGCCGGCGTACCGGCCCCGTTCCCGCGGTGGGATCATCGCGCCGATCGCGATCTGCACCAGCGGCTGCAGTCCGCCGACACCGATGCCCTGGACCGCCCGGGCGGCGATGAGCTGCCCGCCGTCCTGGGCGAACCCGGCGGCCATCGACCCGGCGACGAAGACCAGTGCGGCGAGCTGGATCAGGGTCTTCTTGTCGTAGAGGTCGGCGAGTTTGCCCCAGATCGGGGTGGCGGCGGTGGCGGCGAGCAGCGTCGCGGTCACCACCCACGTGTATTGGGTGGGCGTGCCGTCCAGCTCGGCCAGCATGCGCGGCAGCGCGGTCGAGACGACCGTGCTGGCCAGCGTGGACACGAACAGGGCGAGCAGCAGCCCGGTCAGGGACCGCAGGATCTGCCGGCGGCCGGGCGCGGCGGTGTCGCTCATGGCTTCTCCGCGGGGGCGATCTCGAGGACGGCGCCTTCGGCGGCCAGATAAAGGGCCTGCGGTCCGGCGGCGAGGCCGGCGAACGCTGCGGGGATGCCGGGCACACCGTGGGCGAACAGCGATGATTCGGTACGGGCATTCGTGCTCACCGGCACGTCGAAGGCGGTCACGCGTTGCGCTGACTCCAGATCCACGACACACACGCGCCCCTGGCCCGTCTCGACGACGAACAGGTGCTCCCCATGGATCGCCAGGCCTTGTGGGGCGTCCAGGCCCTCCACGATCACCCCGTGCCCGACACGGTGGACGGTCCCGTGTTCCTCGTCGCTGACGTAGCAGGATCCGTCGGCGTCGAAGGCCACCGCGGCCGGCCGACCGAACCCGTCGGCGAGCACGCTCACGGTGTCGTCCTCGTCGATGGCGACGACCCGCCCGGCACCGGCCTCGGCCACGACCACCGTCGCGTCCGGGCCGACCGCGACACCCAGCGGCTGATCGAGCCCGGTCACCCGGGACCGGGTCTCCCGAGTGACCCGGTCGTAGCTGCGGACCTGACCGTACTGGGAGGTCAGGTGCAGCCGGTCGCCGTCGGCGGCGATGCCGTGCACGAACGTCGACAGCTCGACGCCGTCGTCTGCGGCGAATCCGTAGTGATCGGCGACGTGTACCCGGCCGCCGAGGTCGACGGTCACCCCGTACGGCCCGGTCAGCCCGCGCGGCACCACGTCGCGGGTGCGGCCGTCGGGTCGTACCTCGGTGATGCCGCCGGTGGCGTAGCTGGACACGAACAGGCGGTTCTCGTCGTCGCAAGCCGCGTTGTCCATACCGACGATCCCGGTGGTCAGGGTGGTCCGGCGGCCGCCGTCGAGGCGGGTGATCGTGCCGGCCGCGTCGCGTGACAGGACCAGCAGCGCGCCGCCACGGTCGAACCGGACGGCGACCGGCCCGGGCAACTGATCGGCGACGAGTTCCGGGGCGCCGCCGTCCAGCCCGATCCGGTGGACCTCGCCGGTGAGCATGTGCGGGTAGTAGAGGTATCCGTCGGGACCGAGCTGCATCGCGTTGCCCATGGCCAGCTCGTCGGTGAGTGTCCGCCGGGTGGCGCCGAGCTCGAGCAGCCGGCCGGCGGGGACCATCTCGTTGACGAACAGCCGGTCACCGGCGAAGGTGATGCCGTTCGGTGCCCGGAGCTCGTCGGCGGCCAGTTCGAGGGTGCCGTCCGCAGCGCGCCGCCATACCCGGCCGGGGACGAGATCGGTGATGTACATCGAGCCGTCCGGCCCGAATGCCAGATCGTCGGGGGACTCGATCGGGCCGCCCGGCGCCACGATCACCTCGACGTCACCGGTGGCCAGGTCGACTGCGCTGATCTGCCCGGCGAGGAACTGGGCCACGTGGAGGCGGCCGTCCGGCCCGAACGCCACCCCGTTCGAGCCGCGCAGCGGACTGGGTGAGGTCGTCCGCCGTACCGAGAAGGAAAGGGTCACCGCAGGACCTCGTCCATGCCGCCCTCGTCGCGCCAGCGGCGCAGCAGGTCGTGGAAGACCACCGGTCCCGGCCCGAACGAGTTGTTGACCTCCCGAGGTCTGCCCTCGTTGTTGTAGTAGCCGGGGGTGCATGCGGCCTGGAACCGGTAGTTGTCCGGCGCGGTCTCGCGGATGACGGCGGCCCACGCCTGTTCGGCCTCGGCCGTCGGCTCGATCCAGCGGGCGCCCCGCTTGCCGGCCTCGGCGACGACCGCGGCGATGTGGCCGGCCTGCTCCTGGAGCACGTGCACGAAATTGACCGACGCGGCGTTCTGCAGCGACCCGAGGTGGAACAGATTGGGGAAGCCGTGGCTGTAGAAGCCGTGCAGGGTCCGTGGCCCGCGCGCCCAGTGGTGTAGCAGCGGCAGGCCGCCGCGGCCGTGCACCGGCAGGGTGCCGGAGACGACGCCGGAGACGCCGACTTCGAAGCCGGTGGCGAAGACGACGCAGTCGACCTCGTATTCGATGTCGCCGACGACGACACCCGTGGCGGTCATCCGGGTGATGCCGCCGAAGTCGGCGGTGTCGACCAGGGTGACGTTGGGGCGGTTGAAGGTCTGCAGGTAGAGGTCGCTGAATCCGGGCCGCTTGCACATGTACCGGTACCAGGGTTTGAGCAGTGCGGCGACGGCCGGATCGGTGACCACCTCGTCGACGCGGGCCCGGATCTCGTCCATCTTGCGGAAGTCGGCGATCTCGTCGAGGTACTCGCGATCCCCGGCGCTGAGTGACTGGTCGACCGTGCCGGTGAGCATCTGCCGCTGCAGGCGTGCCGTGCTGGTCCAGCCGTCGTCGATCAGGTCGGCATCGGCATGCCCGCCGGTGACGATCGTCAGGAAGTTGTCCATCCGTTCCTGCTGCCAACCCGGCTGCAACGTCGCCGCCCAGGCCGGATCGGTGCGACGGTTGCCGCGCACGTCCACCGACGACGGCGTGCGCTGGAAGACGTACAGCTGCTCGGCTGACGCGGCGAGGTGCGGGATCACCTGGATGCCGGTGGCGCCCGTGCCGACGACGCCGACCCGCTTGCCGGCGAGCCTGTGCAGGTCGCCGTTCTGATCGCCGCCGGTGTAGCCGTAGTCCCAGCGGCTGGTGTGGAAAGTATGCCCGCGGAACTGCTCGATGCCGGGGATGCCGGGGAGCTTCGGACTCGTGAGGGTGCCGGAGGAGGCCACCACGTAGCGGGCCCGGAACCGGTCGCCGCGGTCGGTGCTCACCAGCCATTCGCCGGCTGTCTCGTCCCAGGTCAGGTCGGTGACCCGGGTGTGGAACATCGTGTCGTCGTAGAGGGAGAACCGGTTCGCGATGGCGACACAGTGCTGCCGGATCTCCTCGCCGGGCGCGTACCGCCACTGCGGGACGTAACCGACCTCCTCCAGCAGTGGCATGTAGACGGTGGCGTCGATGTCGCAGTGGATGCCGGGGTACCGGTTCCAGTACCAGGTGCCGCCGAAGTCGCCGGCCTCGTCGATCATCCGGATGCCGTCCAGGCCGGCCTGGCGTAGGCGGGCGCCGGTGAGCAGGCCGCCGAAGCCGCCACCGATCACGGCGACCTCGACCCGGTCGGTCTTCGGCTGCCGCTCGGTGAACGGCGTGTACGGATCCTTCGCGTAGTAGCCGTACTCACCGGCCGCTCGCCGGTACTGGCCGGCGCCGTCCGGCCGGATACGGCGGTCCCGTTCGAGCCGGTAGCGAGCACGCAGTGCTTCGAGTTCCTCGGGACGGTAGCGGTGGGGATTGGGCATGATCGGGCCTTTCATGGTGGTTCGATCGGCCCGGTCAGCCAACCCACTCGTACAATTTAAGGCAACTGATTGACTTAAAATGTGGTCCACGGCACGCGGTGTCCTTCGTGGACCTGTCGCGGCTCGACCGGAGGTGTGGCATGGCCGTCGTGGAGACGATGCGAACCGGTCGCGAGGCCCGACTGCTGGTGGTCGCGCCGGATGCGGACGTTCGCGGCTCGCTGAGTGTCCAGCTGAGCGTGGCCGGCTATCTGGTCACCTCGGCCGCCACCGGCAGTGCAGCCCTGCAGCTGATCGATCAGCATCAGGTGGACCTGATCGTGGTCGACGTCGCGATCCCCGACCTGATGGCGCTGGCCCAGGACCGTCCCACCTTCGCCGAGCGGCCGCCGGTGCTCTGCGTGACCGCCTGCGAGTTCCTCGGCACACTGATCCCGGTTCTCGGCGTCGAGGTGGAGGACTACGTCACCAAGCCGTTGCGCAGCGCCGAGCTGCTTGCCCGTGTCCAGGTGCTGCTGCGCGACCGCAGCCCGCGGCCTGCCGTGCTCGAGCACCACGATCTGCGACTCGACGAGATCGCCTGTCAGGTATGGCGCGGAGGTCGGCCGCTGGAGTTGACCGCCGCCGAGTATCGGCTGCTGCGCCACTTGATGCTCAACCCCGGACGGGTGCTGTCCAAAGATCAGCTGGCCTGGCAGGTGTGGAGCGAGTCGCGCGGCGACAACGCCATCGAGCGGCTGCTGTCCCGGCTACGGCAGAAGGTCGACGCGACCCCGCCGGCGCTGCTGCGCACCCACCGCGGATTCGGTTACTCGCTCGGCGCAGGTGTGTGAGGTGCCCGGTACAGGCCCTCGACCGCATCGATCAGGTCGGTCCGCGCCGCCGGCCAGTCCGGGGCGGCGGTCCGTTCGAGCTGCGCGCAGAAGTGCACGATCAGCGTGCGGGCCATGTCGTCGCGCCGCAGCCGAACCGGCGGCGGTAGCTCCGGCAGGCACCGATGCAGGCTGTCGATGACCGTGTGCAACATCGGCGCCTGTTCGAGCTGCGCGCCCGCGAGCTCGCGCAGCTGTGGATCGGTCATCAACTGCGCTGCGAACCGGGCGTACCAGCTGGGGTTTCCCAGCGCGGTGAGGTGGTCGGTGAACGGGCGCACCACGCACGTCACCCAGTCGCGTAGCTCGGTGCTGCCCTGATAGCGGCCCAGCAGGTCCTTGCGGATCGCCTCCATCGCCGACGCGTGCCGGTCGACGACCGCGCGCACCAGCTCCTGCTTGCCGCCGAAGTGGTAGCTGACCGCGGTGTTGTTGCCCAGCCCGGCCGTCTCACTGATCTGCCGGTTCGACACGGAGACGACGCCGCGTTCGGCGAAGAGCCGCTCTGCCGTGGACAGGATCGTGGTGCGGGTCTGCTCCACCTGTTCAGCGCGCATCCGGCGGCTGGTCATCACATCGCTCCTGACCGTGAGTGAAGGCCAGGATAGACCCGGCCTCCGAAGTGACCTGGGTCACGTCAGTGTCCTGTCAGGTTCGTGTCCGGGTCGCGTCAAGCGCACCTGCTTGCATGGGATTCATGCCTGACGCCCCTTATTACCCCATGCAGCGGGAATCCCGATGCCCGTTCGCCCCCGCCCCCGAGGTCCGCGACATGCCCCCGGTCGGCCAGGTGCGCATCTGGGACGGCAGCACCCCCTGGTTCATCACCCGGCACGCCGACCAGCGGGCGCTGCTCAACGACCCGCGGCTGAGCATCGACGAGAAGAAGCCCGGCTACCCGCACATGACCCGCAGCCGGGCCGCGTCGGCGCCGCACCACCCGCCGCTGATCACCAACACCGACCCGCCCGAACACACCCGGCTGCGGCGTACGGTCAACGCGCCCTTCATGGTCAAACGGGTCGAGGCGCTGCGCCCGCGCATCCAGCAGGTGCTCGACGGCCTGATCGACGACCTGCTCGCCGGCCCGAAACCGGCCGACCTGGTGAAACAGTTGGGCCTGCCGGTGCCCACCCTGGTGATCACCGAGATCCTCGGGGCCCCGTATGAGGACCACGAGTTCTTCCAGGCCGCCAGCCGCCAGGCGATCAGCCACGAGACCGACCCCGACGACGGCGCGCAGGCGACCCAGGGCCTCGGGGAGTACCTGGCCGGGCTGCTGATGACGAAGATGGAGCAGCCGGGCGACGATGTGCTGTCCGAGATGGGTGGCCGGGTCAAGGCGGGCGAGATGACGTTCGCCGAGGCCGTCACGATGGGCGCCGCGATCCTGATCGCCGGGCACGAGACCAGCGCCAGCATGATCTCGCTGGGCACCCTCGCCCTGCTGCGCGAGCCCGAGCAGCTCGCCCTGCTGCGCGACAACAGCGACGACCCGAAGTTCGTCGCGAACGCGGTCGAGGAACTGCTGCGCTACCTGACGATCGTGCACTCCGGGATCCGGCGCATCGCGGTCGAGGACATCGCACTGCACGACACCGTCATCAAGGCCGGCGACGGGGTCGTGTTCGAGCTGGCCGGCGCCAACTACGACCCGGCGGAGTTCCCGGAACCCGACCGGCTCGACCTGACCCGGCCGGCCCGTTCCCACCACGCGTTCGGTTACGGCGCCCACCAGTGCCTCGGCCAATCCCTGGCCCGCGTCGAACTGCAGGTCGTCTACTCCACCCTCTACCGCCGCATTCCCACCCTGGCCCTGGCGGTGCCGTTCGAGGAGGTCGAGTTCGCCATGGAAGGCGTCGCCTACGGCCTCAAAGCACTCCCGATCACCTGGTGAAAGGAACGACGACGATGCGAGTGGAGTTCGACGAGCCCAAATGCGTCGCGGCCGGGCAATGCGCCATGGTCGCGCCCGAGGTGTTCGACCAGCGCGACGACGACGGCGTGGCGATCGTCCTCGACGACAGCCCCGGCGAGGACCAACACGAGGCGGTGCGCGAAGCCGCGGCGGTCTGCCCGGCGGCCGCCATCCGACTGGTCGAGGCGTGAACCGGATCGTCGTCGTCGGTGCCTCGGCTGCCGGCCTGGCCACGGTGGAGACGCTGCGCCGGGAAGGCTTCACCGGCACGATCACCCTGATCGGCGAGGAGCTCGACGCACCGTACGATCGACCGCCGCTGTCCAAGCAGATCCTCGCCTCGCAGTGGGAAGCCGACCGGATCGCCTTGCGAACCGCTGAGCAGCTCCACGCGCTCGCCCTGGACCTGCGACTGGGAGTGCGGGCGACCGGTCTGGACACGGCCGGGCGGCTGGTCACCCTGAGCGACGGCGTCGGCGTGCCCTACGACGGGCTCGTCGTGGCCACCGGCGTGCGGCCACGACCGCTTCCCGGCGCTTCGGGACATTCCATCCGTACGCTCGACGACGCTCTTGAATTGCGCAAGCGGCTGCGGCCCGGCGCCCGGCTGACCGTCGTCGGCGCCGGATTCCTCGGCGCCGAATGCGCTGCCGTGGCGCGTGGCCTCGGCTGCGAGGTCACCCTGCTCGAACCGGCCCCGGTGCCGCTCGCGCACGCCGTCGGCGAACCGGTCGGCCGGATGCTCGCCGACGTCCACCGCGACCACGGTGTCGACCTGCGCACCGGGGTCATGGTGACCGAGATCGTCGACGGGGGAGTGCGGCTCGGTGACGGCACCCTGGTCGGCGCCGATGAGGTGCTGGTCGCGGCCGGGTCGATCCCGAACACCGACTGGCTCGACGGATCCGGCCTGACCGTCGGTGACGGCGTGGTCTGTGACGAGTTCTGCGCCGCGGCGCCCGGCGTCTACGCGGCGGGGGACGTGGCGCGCTGGCCCAACCCGCTGTTCGGCGTCGACATGCGCATCGAGCACCGCACCAACGCCGCCGAACAGGGCATGGCCGCCGCCCGCAACCTGCTCGGCGCGCGGAAGCCGTTCGCGCCGGTGCCGTACTTCTGGTCCGACCAGTACGACCTCAAGATCCACGCCTACGGCTACCTGCGGGGCCACGACCGCTTCGACGTGGTCGACGGATCCCTCGCCGACCGCCGCTTCCTGGCCGCCTACCACCGCGGGGGCCGTCTGGTCGGCGCGCTCGCCGTGAACATGCCACCCAAGGCCGTCCGTCCGTGGCGGCAGGCCATCGCCTCCGGAGGTTCAGTTGAGTAACGAGATCGTCGTCGTCACCGGGGCCGGCGGCATGGGCACGGCCGTGGCCCGCCGGATCGGCAGCGGCCGCACCCTGCTGCTCGCCGACGCCTTCGTCGAGAATCTCGACCGGGCGGTCGAGGCGTTACGGGCCGAGGGCCATGACGCGCACGGCCACATCACCGACATCGCCGATCAGGGTTCGGTGGCGAAGCTAGCGGAGACGGCGGCGGGATCCGGCCGGGTGGCCGCGGTCGTGCACACCGCCGGAGTCTCGGCCGCGACGTCGACCGTACGCACGATCATGGAAGTCGACCTCGCCGGGACCGCCTATCTGATCGACGCGTTCGAGGCGGTCGCGACCAGCGGCACCGCGGTCGTGTGCGTGGCCAGCATGGCCGGGCACTACGCCCAGCTCAGCCCGGCCGACGAACAGGCCCTCGCCACCGAGCCGGCCGACCGGCTCCTGGAGTCGGACGTGGTCACCGGATTCGACGGGGACCCGGTCGGCGCCTACATCCTCGCCAAACGTGCCAACCAGGTCCGGGTGCAGGCCGCCGCGCTCGCCTACAACCGGCGCGGAGCCCGGATCAACTCGCTCAGTCCCGGGGTCATCGCCACCGCCATGGCCAAGGCGGAGCAGGAGTCGGCCTCCGGCGACCACATGATGGCGATGCTGCAGTCCTGCGGTATCGGCCGTGCCGGCACTCCGGCCGAGATCGCCGAGGCCGTCGCGTTCCTGACCGGGCCCGGCTCGCTGTACGTCACCGGCACCGATCTGCTCATCGACGGTGGTCAGGCGGCGTGGCTGCACCGTCATCGGCCGCGCTAGGCGGGTGGTGAGGACGGCGTACACCGGCGCCATGTCCATCATGTGCGTGGTGTGCTCCTCTTCGCAGCGCCATCAGCGCGAACAGGTCGCCGTCGTCGCGGAGCCGTGCCGCCTCGACGGTCAGCTCTTCGGCGCGACCGTGTTTCGCCAGCAGGCGGCCCATCCCCGTGTACGCGGTGTGGTCGCGGTTCGCGATCGCGTCGCGGACGACGGCCAGAGCCTCGTCGGTGCGGCCCGCCCGTTCCAGCGCACGCGCCAGGCGGCGGCGAAGGTGCCCCCGCTCGGCGGCGACCGCCCGCGCGTAGAACTCGATGGCCTCGTCCGTGCGGCCCAGCCTTTCCAGCAGTTCCCCGAGTGGCCACGGAGCGACTCCCTCAGCGTCGACGGCGATCCGGTAGGCGGTGACGGCCTCCTCGTCACGGCCCTGACCGGACAGGAGTCTGCCCAACTCACCACCCGCTGCGGTGTGGCCCGCAGCGATCGCCGCTCGGTAGACGCCCTCCGCATCTTCCACACGACCGGCGTCCGTCAGCAGATCCGCCAGCCGTGACCAGGCCCCCGGTTCATCGGCGACAACGGCCGAAGTGCAGGTGGCAATCGCGTCGTCGATACGCCCCGCCGCGGCGTACATCCCGGCCAGAGCGCATTGCGGTGCCGGGTGGCCGGCCGCCACGGCCACCCGCCACACCGCATGAGCCTCATCGGCTCGTCCCCACTGGGACAGGCGCTCAGCCAGCCGTTCCTGGTCCTCCCAGTCATCGTCGTCGGCCAACGCCCGCCACAGCGCGACAGCCTCGTCCACCCGTCCGCAATCGGCGAGCGATGCGGCCCGGTCGTATGGATCTTGAGAGACCTCGCTCATGGCGGTCACCCTAGGCTTCCGGCTGCCGGTCAGGGAGCGGTGGTCGTGGGTCAGCGGCTTTCGGCGAAGTACTCGTAGTTGTCGGCGTTGTCGACGGCGTTGCTCGGGCTCGACGCGGCGAGTTGCCTCGCCGCCGTCTGGCCGTATGCGTGGTCGTCGGTGCCGCCGTTGACGGTGAAGTGGCTCGACTCGTGGATCAGTGTTCCGGCCTTCGAGTCGGTACCCGTGGCCGGCGCTGTCCAGAACGCGTTGCAGAGGTAGATGACGTAGGGCTCGTTCGGGTAGACGTAGGCGTAGTAGTCCTCGTTGCTGGTGCAGTCGAGCGTCAGGGCCTTGCTGGTCAGCTCGCTGGTGATTTTGCTGTACGTCGAGGTCACGCGCGTGAACCGCGACGAGCTGTAGGTGCCGAACCAGGTGGTGTAGGCGCCTCCGCCGGACGGGTTCGCGGCGAGCCAGGCCTGGGACTTCTGCGAGTACGTCGCGGCGTTGGTGACGGCCGTCTTCAGCGCGGTCTGCTCACTCGTCGTGCAGCCGCGGAAGGTGATGCTGACCGCGGCGGCGGCGAGTTTCACCTGCGCAGTGGTTGTCGGTGCGAGGCTGGAGGCCTTGCCGGCGCCGCGGATGGCGGCGCTGGTGCGCACGGTGGCGCGACCGGTGTCGACCCGGAGCGCGGCCGGGCGGGCCGCGGTCGCCCCGGTCAGCGTCCGTACCTGGGTCGAGGCCAGAGCGACGGTGAAGGTCCCCGGCCGCGACAGGTCATAGTCGCCCGCCAGGTCCACGGTTGCGGCGTAGGCGCCACCGGCGGGAATGTGTGTGTAGTCGGCGGCGGTCGGCGCCGCGAGCTTCGCCAGTCTGCCGCGATAGGGCACCGGTACGCCGTCTCGGGTCACGGCCAGGACTGCTTTGGACGCGTGTGCTTGCGGCAGGTCTCGGGTGAGAACGTCGACCGCCGACGATGACGTGTTGCGCACCGTGACACGCACGGTGAGGGCGCTGTCGGTCACCTGGCCGATCTGGACGGTCGTGGTGAGGCCGGCGGCCCCGGCGGCGGCTGCCACTGCGCTCGCCCCGGCGGCGGCGCCTGTCGGGATCGCGATCCCGACAGCGAGACACGCTGCCCAGAGCTGACGTCGAGAGATGCGCACGTGGTTTCCCTTCTCGGCCATCGACTCCCAGGGGCGAAGCTCCAGGGGGGTGGGAGCCAGGGGAGTCGAAGCCAAAACATCAACATTTTTCTATTTTTACGATCATCTCCTCGCGTTGACGAACTTCTCTCATCCCTGGTGGGTCATATCGCGGCGGCCAGGTGGCGGAGTGCAGCCGACTCTCCACGACGGACGGTGGAGTTTAGGGTGGGGCATGCGTGCCGCGTCGGGGTCCTTGTTCGGATCGGCTTACGGGGACTGTCTGGGTCGGCCGACCGAGTTTCTCGACTACGGCTCGATCGTGGCCACCTACGGTGTGGCGGGGCCGCAAGAGCTGACCGGCGTTCCGGCCCGCGTCACCGACGACACGCAGATGGCGCTGGCGGTGGGTGAGGCGCTGCTGGAGGTGCAGACGTTCTCCCCGGAAGCGCTGGAGCCGGTGCTGACCCGTCGATTCGTCGAGTGGCTCAAGAGTCCCGACAACACCCGTTCCCCCGGAATGAGCTGTCTGCACGCCTGTGTCGGCCTGGCCGCCGGGTTGCCGTGGTCGGAGGCCACACAGACCGGCTCCAAGGGATGTGGGGCGAACATGCGGGTCACTCCGGTGGGCCTGGTGCCGGGATTGACCGAGGACCAGCGGGCCGGTGTGGCGCAGTTCCAGGCGGCGTTGACCCATGGCCATCCCACCGGGCTGGCGGCGAGCGAGCTCACCGCGTACGCCGTCCATTTCCTGCGGAACGGCCTTCCGCCGGCCGACGTCGTCCCCGCCCTCCGTCAGCGCTGTGCCGAACAGCGCGTCAACTACCGCGGCGAGTGGCTCGGCGAACTCTGGCGGCAACCGGGTGTCTCCAGGCCGGAGACGTTCATCGCGCATGGCTGGGACGAGTGTGCCGACGCCCTTGACCGGGTCTGCCGGGCACTCGAGTCCGGGCGGCACGAGGGCGATCCGTGCCGGGCGACCGGAGCCGGGTGGGTCGCTGAGGAGGCGCTGGCCACCGCGCTCTACTGCTACCTGATATCCCCGGACGAGCCGGTCGCCGTCCTCGGCCGCGCTGCGGCCACGTCCGGCGACTCCGACTCGATCGCGTGTCTGGCGGGCGCCTTCGCCGGTGCGGCCCTCGGCCTGGAGGCCTGGCCCACCGGATGGCAGACCCGGATCGAGTACGCCGAACGCCTGGCCCACATCGGCCGAGCCTGGGACTGACCGCCCACTGAGCCGGCATCCGGATCCGCCGCCGACCGGGCGGTTGCCGAGCCGGACCGCGATCCGTCTCCTCGTCAGGCCGGTGGATCCGCCGGTTCAGGAACGCTGTTCGCGAACGCCGCGGTAGGCTGGTGCGCGATCGAGAGGGGTGGCATGGACGCGGTGCCGGTGTGGCTGCGGGAACGGCGTACCGGGGTGGGGCGTCCAGCCGAGCGGTCCCGAGCCGAGGTGACCGCGGCGGCGATCACCCTGGCCGACCGGGAGGGCCTGCCCGCGGTCTCGATGCGCCGCGTCGCCGCCGAGCTCGGCACCGGCGCGGCATCGCTCTACCGCTACGTCGACAGCCGCGACGATCTGCTCGACCTGATGACCGACGAGGTGGTGGCCGGCTATCGGCTTCCCGAGCCGGGCGGTCCCTGGCTGCCGAGCCTGCTGGAGGTGTGCCGACAGGGGCGCGAGCTGATGTTGCGGCACGGCTGGCTGCCGGAGCTGGTGCTCACCCGGTCCGCTCTCGGACCGCACGGCACCGACCTGCTGGAACACGTCCTCGCGATCCTCGCCGTGCACCCGGCCGACGCGGGCCGCAAGCTGGAGGCGTTCGCGGTGATGAACACGCTCACCGCCGCCCTCGCCCTGACCGAGCTCAACGCGGGGTCGGCCGCCAGGCAGGGCGCATACCTGGAACACGTGATCGCGGCGGGCCGACACTCCCACCTGACAGCGGCACTGACGGGTGGGAGTCTCGTGCCGGCACCGCGATTCGAGGACACGATCTCGCGTGTCCTCGTCGGCCTGCTCGGCGAGTGATCAGGCCTCCGGCGTACGCGATCCGCCGGAAGACGCGACGAGCGCGTCGGCGACCAGGGCGGCATCGGCGTCGGCCAGGTCCGCCGGATACTCCGGCAGCAGATCGTCCCAGACCGGCAGCCACGACCCGAAGAACTGCGCCTGCCCTTCCGGCCGGGCGAAGAACCACAGATGCAGGTGTACGGCTCCGTCGCCGAAGCGATACATGTGGGCGCGCCCGATGTGCGGCAGAGCCTGCATGTGCCGCACGATGCGGGTGCCCAGCAGACCCATCTCGGCCGCCATCTCGTCGGGCAGATCGGCCAGGTCGTAGTGGTCGCGCGGGTAGAGCATCAGGATCAGTGGCACCGCGGCACCGGCGACCCGGTCCAGCCGCCACCGCTCGTTGAACCAGAAACCCGTGTCCCGTTTCCGGCACATGCCGCACTCGGCCGGATCCTCGCCGTGCCGCGGCGCCTCCGGCATCACCGGTGGCCGCAGCGGGGTGACACGCAGACCGTCCTGTTCGAACGGGCTGATCTCCCAGCCGGTCATGCGCGACAGCGGAAGTCGGTCCTCGTCGTCGGTGGCGGCGAGGGCGTGCTGGTAGAACTCGTCCGGAGTCATTGCCATGGCGGCAGAGTAGTCACGTGCTCCGGGTGGATGCCGCCACCCACCCGGAGTCGGGGCGAGACGTCAGACGGCGGCCGGCGTGGCGTCGGCGGCCTTGGCCCGACGCCGAGCGCGGACCACGAACTGGGTCACGCCGACGAGCACCAGCACCCCGCCGACCCCGGCGAGGATGTAACCGCCGGTGACGCCGTGCTCCTTCTGCTCGTCGAAGGAGCGCTCGGTGGTCGTACCCCGTCGGGTCGTCTCGCAGATGTCGCCCTGCTGCATCACCTGGTCACCGCAGGTGACCTTCTCGGTGGAATTGGCGTTGACCAGCCCCAGCGGAATCAGCGCCAGGCCGATGATCAGCGCGGCCCAGCGGTTCTTGGCAATCGTGAAAAGCAGATTCATTTCGGTCCTCCCCGTTTTCGAACGGCACACCTTAACCTCAAGGCGGCGGTACGGAGATCAACATCAATCCGCCACATCGTCGTAAACGGTGCACTATGTGGTCCATGTCACGTCTGGTGGGATGTTCGGACCGAGTGACTCAGATCAACAGCGTTGCGGGGCGGCCCGCAGTAGCGTGGCGGCGTGTCTTTGAAAGCAGATCTGACCAGCGCCGACCTCAACGAGGTCCGGCAGTCCGCTCTCGGTGCCGCCGACCCGCTCGGAGTCGCCGCCGATCTGGCCAAGGCCGCCGGCGACGGACGCCTCGCCGACCCGCAGGACGCCGGCCTCGCGCTGGCGCTCGCCGCGGAGATCGCCGAGAGCCGATCAAAACTCGATGCCGCCCTTCGGTACGTGGAGGGCGCGCTCGAAGCGTACGGAAAGCGTGACGACAGCCCGGTCGCCTCGGCGCGGGCGCTGCGTTCGCGGATCCTGTTCCGGACCGGCCGCGGCGACGAGGCGTTCGCCGAGGTGGAGCCACTGCGCCCGCTGCTCACCCAGTACCCGGACGCACCCGCCTACATCACCGCGGCGCTGGCCGTCGGCGGCCGCGCCGTCGAGGCCGAGAAGTGGCTGACCGAGGCCGTCGATCAGGTGCTGGCCGAGCGCGGCGCCGCCGAGCCGTCCGACGCCGACGACGCCGGGGTGCTGTTCTTCCTGCTCCAGCAGCGGCACCGGTTGCGGCACGCGCTGGGCCGTCAGCACGACACCCACGACAACCTGGCCGAGCGTCTGGAGACCCGGCTGGCGAACGCCGCCCCGGTCGCGGCGGCCCCGGCCACCGACCTGGTGTTCTGGCCCGAGGCGGAGTTCAACCGCCTGGTCAAGCAGACCGACGCCTACGGCACGACGTGGGCCGAGCACCGCTCCCGCCTCGAACACGAACTGGTCCGCCAGGCCGCCGCGGGTGGCACCGACCTGGCCGTGCTGCCGGGCTCTGTGGACGCGTTGACCGCGCAGGCCGGAGTGGGTGGGGACCCGGCGTCGGCCGACAACCGTGCGGCGTACGCCCGCAAGCTGTCCACCGGCACCGCGCGGTTGCCGTGGCCGCCGGAGCGCAACGGCGCCTGCTGGTGCGGATCCACCCTCAAGTACAAGAAGTGCTGCCTGCCGCGCTCCCGAAGCTGACTGACCCGGGGCGGCCCGGCCCCCTGCGCCGGGCCGCCCGTATGCACTCGTCGCGAACCCGGTCGGGTCGCCCGTATGCACTTCGTCGCGAACCCGAGTGCCTGCTCCACCCCGTCGTCGCGCATCTGCGCCACGGTGTCGGCCGGCATCGGGCAACCTGTGCCGTCCCGGTAGCCGGGTTGTCGGCAGTCATTCGGCTCCGGCGGTGGCCGGCTGGCGTACCGGGAGCAGCGGATGCCCCGCGGCACCCGTTCCCCGACACCCGCCCGGGCCGAGCGACTGGAGCACCCGGCTCGCCCTCGTGCCCGGGTGGGCGGTGAGCGCACGCAACAGGGCGGTCGTGTCCGGCTCCGACTTGAGCAGGCGGTGGAGCGGCACCTCGTCGTCGCCGGAGGCGGCGGCGACTGCGGCGGCCAACTCGTCGCGATCCAGGTCGGCGAGCAGCGTGCGGATACCGTCGTACTGATCGGCGGCGCTACCGGCCAGATGCGGGTAGGCCTCGGCCACCTCGAACGTCGTCACCATCGCGAGCAGCACGTCGTCGGTGCGGGTCGGTCGGCCCTGACGCTTCGCCATGTCGTCGGCCTCCAACGACGCCCACAGGACCGGGGCCGCCGCATGGTTGACGCTCGACCGCGTGACCACCGACATCAGGAAGTCACGCAGGCCACGCCCGCGATACTGCTGCCGGCCGATCAGCTTGTCCCGGACCGCCCAGAGCCGCGCGGGCAGCCGCTCCGCACGAGCCGGAGGTTGCCCGGTCCGCAGCGCCCGCCGAACGGCTTCGACATCCGCGCCGCAGAAACGCAGCAGGGTCACCGCACCGGTGCCCGGATCGTCCAGGATGGTGGCCAGCAGCTGCTGCGAAGTCCGGGTGCCCGAATGGTAGGCGGCGCACCGCACCAGAGCCGCCCGCACCCCCGCGGTGAGCGGAAGCGTCGCGTGCCCCCGAACGACCGCCGCAACCGGCGGCGCCGGCCCATCACCGATCACACGTTCCCGCAGCACCGCGCGCAGCACAGCCGGAGTGATGTCGAAAGCATCGAGCACCGCCGCGACCTCAGGTGCCGCGCCGGCCATCCCAGCCAGCAGATGCACGGTGCCGAGCTCGTCCCGGGCAGCAGCCCGAGCGATGGAGAGAACTGCGGGAAACCGATCGTCTCCGGTGAACGTGACAGCCATGCCGAGAAGGCTATGGACGGCAGCCGCCCCACACTTCTGTCTACGAGCCAGAGCCACCTCTACCAAAGGTGATAGACGAGAGCCCCCGAGTCGCACCGCCCGCACAGCCCCACCCGCTCACACGGGGCTGACTTGCCCCCGCTCGGGCTCGTATGGCCCGGTCTGTTCCGCACGGCGCCCGGCCTGGCTCGCACGGCGCCCGCCTGGCCCGCACGGCCCGTATGGCCCGGCCTGGCCCGCACGGCGCCCGCCTGGCCCGCACGGCCCGTATGGCCCGGCCTGGCTCGCACGGCCCGCATCGCCCGGCCTGGCTCGCACGGCCCGCGGCCTTGGCCCGGCTCGCGCGGTCCAGCATGGCCCGCACGCGCGGCCTCGCCGCACAGCCCGCTCCGAGACCGGAATCCGATCCTGGCCGCACAACTGCACGACCGGCGCGGCCACAGCCGAGATCCAAAAACGTCGGCCCCTGGGACCCGCTCGGATTTTGGTGAGGCGCCGCTCCGCGATATCATGGAGGTGACGGAAATGTTTTCGAGCAAAGTATTCCTGGCATCCTCCTGGCGCGTCTCTGAATTTATGAAAAGCGGGTTTTCGAGAAGTTCGGAACTGTTGCGGTGAGGGGAGAAAGGGAAAACTCTCGATCTCGGTTCGTCGCTGATTGCCGCACGGCAGTAGCGCTGAATGCAGGCCGGCTCGATTGTTGCTGAGAGTCACCGTGGGCGCCGTCATCCAACGGCCACCCGGTCTTGAAATCTGCGGCATGTCGCGCTTGGGGTCGGCTGTGGCGCACCGGGGGACCCTGCCGCAAGGAGGTTCGGGCCTTGGGCGCGGAGCGGCGGGCTGTGAGGTGCGGGCCGGTTTCCTTGCCGAAGATGGTTGCTTGCCGAGGTCGTTGGTGAAGGGTTCGCCAGCGCAGGGGTCGGCTGTGCAGGGGCCAGTGGTGCAGAGGTCGGCGGTGCGAGGACCAGCGGTGGAGAAGTCGGTGGTGCGGAGGTCGGCCGTGCGAGGGCTGGCGGTGCGAGGGTCAGCCGTGCGAGGGCTGGCGGCGCGAGGGTCAGCGGTGCAGAGGTCGGTGGTGCAGAGGTCGGCGGTGTGAGGGCCTGCCGTGCGAGGGCTGGCGGTACGAGGGCCAGCGGTGCAGAAGTCGGTGGTGACGAGGTCGGCGGTGCAACGGCTGGCGGTGAAGGAGGTCGGCGATGCAAGGGCCGGCGGTGTAGGGGTTGGCGGCGGCTTGGCGGGGGATCGCGGCGGTGAAGCAGGCCTTCGCGCCTCGACGGATGCGCGTCTGGTAGGGCCGGTTTGGCTACGCTCTGTGCTGTATGTTGGAGGGCTCGAGCGGAGACGGCGTAGCTTTTCGGCGTGGCGGCGTTTCAAGCCCCATGCGCGGTTCTTTTCGTGTTCGCGGCGGAAGGCCTCACGTGCCTCTGAATAGTTTCGGGACGCGGTTCGGTCGCGCATCTCGGCAATTTCGGACCTGGTGAACAGCGACCCCTGGCTCATGCATTAATAGTCCTCCGCCCCGGACTCGAAGTGTAAGAAGTAGATCATGCCAAACTGGCTTTTCAAGGGTTCTGCATCGGTTCTTGATGGATACCGCTGAGCGGGGCGGGCCGCCCTGGTGAGGCCGACGACAACCGCCGTAGCCACGGGGCATGGAGACTCGCGCGCCGGGGTGGCCGGCGCGAGCGGGGATGGGGCTGGTCAGGCCTTGCAGTTGTACTGGACCGGCGTGCCGACCTGGAGTGGTGACGGTTCGAGGATGTTGACCGTTGCGGTTTCGGTGCTTGCGCCTACGCCGGTGAAGGTCCATTTCAAGGTCAGGGCGGCGGTCTGCTGGCCGCTGCCGACCTGTTCGGTCAACACGGCTCCGGGTGGGGCGTCCGAGCGGAACCACTGGTAGCGGATCACGCCGCTTCGGCCGTTCGTCCGGACGGTGGCCACCACGTCGACGGTTACGTCGCAGCGGGTTCCGGCCGGCTCGGGTACCGATACCGTCACGCCCTCGACCTTCAATGGGCTCAGGCGTTGCCAGATGTAGAACCCGACCACCCCGATCAAAGCCAGGGTCAGCAGGCTGGAGAGTACGGACACCAGCCGGCGCCATAGCGGGCGACGGCGGCGGGCAGTTCCGGCTGCGCCGGGCCAGGCGGGGGTGGCCGCAGGAGTCGCCGGTACACCCGGGCCGAAGCGCAATTCGTTCTGGGCGCGGACGGTGGGTAGCGAACCGCCGGGGAGAGGGGTCGGGTCCACCGGCGCCGTCCAGGGAGACGTCCCGATACCGACCGTCTCGCCCGGATCCCCGCGATATCCGGAAGGATCGCCCAACCGAGCGGTGGCATCGCCGGAATACACGTTCGGCTGGCCGAGGTGAGCGGTGGGCGCGTTCGGCTGGCCGAGGTGAGCGGTGGGCGCGTTCGGCTGGCCGAGGTGAGCGGCGGGCACGTTGGGCTGGCCGAGGTGAGCGGTGGGCAGGCCAGGCGGCGCGGGAGGGGTGCCGGACGGGCCGAGATACGCGGTGGGCGCGTTAGGTTGGCCCAGATACGCGGTGGAGGCGTTCGGCTGGCCCAGATAGGCGGTGGCGTTGCCGGCGTCCGCGGCGGCCCGCCCGGTGACATCTCCGAGATGTCCGGGGCGGTCGCCGGGTTGCGCGGCGGGCCGGCCGAGGTAAGCGGTGCCCTGGCCCTGGTCGGCGGTCGGCGGGCCGGGTTCAACGTCGGACCGGCCGAGGTAGGCGGTGGCCTGGCCGGCGACGTCACCGAGATGCCCGGGGCGGCCGAGGTACGCCGTGGTGTCGCCGGGCTGTGTGGACGGATCAGCAGCGGCACCGCCGGCGTATGTGGTGGGACCGCTCGGCGGCGGGCGGTCGATCGTCGGCCACGGGTCGGCCGGCACCGCCATGGTCTGGTCGTCGACGGGCTCGTCCGGCCGGTTCACGACGACCGTCCCCAGTTCGACACGGCCTGCTCCTAACCGGGGGTACAGATGTTGTCGAGGGTCACGTAGGTGGGCGACGCCGACCGGCCGGTGTTCTTGGCGGCGTCGACGGCGACGACCGACACCGGAATCCGGGTGGCGGTCTTGGGGATCGAGAGTGGCCCCAGCGTCCCCTGGAAGGTTCCCCGACGGAGCGGGCTCATCGATCCGGTGAAGGTGCTTCCGTTCAACGTGTAACGGAACGTCACCGTCAGCGCTCCGGCGGCGCTCACGTCGTCGGTCACGGTGGCCGTGATGGTGCTGGTCCGGGGGCCGTACGAGCACCCCGTACCCTCGATCCGGGTCGGGTTTGCGCCGACCGTGCCCACCGTCGGTGCCGTGGTGTCCGGTGGCGGTGTGCTGATCGACGGGCTCGGCGAAACCGACGGCGAAGCCGAGGTCGAGGCCGAAACGCTGGGTGAGGCCGACGGTGACTTGCTCGCGGAGGCCGACGCCGACGGCGATCTACTCGGAGCGGTGCCGGGATCGGTGGCCGAGGACGGGCTGACCGAGGCGATCGGGGTAGCCGAGATCTCCGCGGGTGCCACCCCGGACGGCCCGACGGTCGCCGGAGCGATCCCGGGTGCAGCGGTCGGCCCACCCGAGACGGCGGTGGTCTCCTCGGCCGCCGACGCGTACTGATATCCCATCCCGCCGAGCAGCAGAGCGACCGCGACACCGGCGCCGACCAGCGCGGTCACCTTCCGGTTGCCGCCGAACCGGCCGCGCGACCCGGTGCCGAGCGCGGTGGTCGCGAAGGCGGTGGCGCCGGCATTGCCGTCCGGGAACGGCCACAACGCCGCCAGCAGAGCCGCCCGGCGACCGAGCTCCCGTAGGCCCCGGCCCTCCCAGTCCGAGCCGTAGGCGTCCCCGGCGACCTGCTCCAGGACGTCGAGGAAGGCGATGGCGTGCGGCGGCCGGTCGGTGGGCTGCTTGGCCAGACCGAGACGGAGCAGATCGTGTACGGGCTCCGGCGCCGGATCGGTCGGGATGGGCGCGTTCGTGTGCTGCTCGTGCAGGGCGAACAGGTTCGTGCCGTCGTACGGCGGCTTGCCGGTGAGGCACTCGAAGAACGTGGCGGTGGCGGCATAGATGTCGCACGCCGGAGTCGCCGGCGCGCCGGTCCACTGCTCGGGAGCCATGTACCGGGGTGTGCCGGTGACCACCGTCCCGGTGCCCTGGCCGACCTGGGTGGCGATGCCGAAGTCGGCGAGCTTGCTCTGCCCCTCGCCGGTGACCAGCACGTTCTCCGGCTTGTAGTCGCGGTGCACGACACCGTGGGTGTGCGCCGCGGCCAGCCCGGCGAGGGAGCCCTTGAGCACCACCAGCGCCGCCTCCGGGGTGGTCGGGCCGTGCTCGCGCAGCATCTGCCGCAGCGACACCCCGTTGACCAGCTCCATCACGATCGCCGCGCCCTCGGCGGACTCGACGTATTCGTACAGACGGGAGACGTACGGATCGTCGATCTCGCCGAGTAGTTGCGCCTCGCGGCGGAAGGCGGCCCGGAACGCCGCGTCGTCGCCCAGGACGTGCACCAGGTATTTGATCGCGACCGCGGTGCCGGTCTCGTCGTGGGTGGCGAGCACGACGGTGCCCGACGCCCCGGCGCCGAGCCGGCGAACAGGCGTGTAGCCGGACAGCTCCCAGCCGCTCATGACAAACCCCACCGTCGAGGGCGGATGCCTACCTCCGCCGCGCCGATCATTCTGGTCACGACCAGGCTAGTAGGCATCCGCACATCGGGTGTTTTCAATGGGCCGGATGGGCTACGTCGATCGCGTCGATCTCCGCGTAGTGCGCGCCCTTTCCGTACGAGATGAGGTTGTCTCCGGCCCTGAGGGTCACCTGCCGTTCGCTGACCTGCCAGTTGTCCCAACCGGTGACCGGATAGTCGACCGCGCCGGAGGCGACGCCGTTGACGGTCAGGGTGTGGCTCGCCGCGCCGCCGTCGGACCCGTTGGCGAACCGTGTGTAGAGCCGGTAGTCGCCTGCCCGGGGGACGCGGACGGTGAAGGTGACCCGGCTGTCGGCGAAGTCGATCCCGCCGACCACCACCCCGTTGCTCGCGCCGCCGGCGGCGTACCGGGCGTTGGCCCGCGCGAAGTCCGCGTCCTCGGCCTCGTAGCGGATCTTGGCGCCCTCGACGACCGGCCGTGCGTCGAGCCAGTCGAGCCGTCGCGAGTACATCGCCCGGTAGCCGAAGCCCGGGTCCCAGCCGTGGAAGACGATCCGGTCCCGGCCGTCCGGCCCGGTCACGACGTCCTGGCCGCCGGGTCCGCGGACGGCGCCGCCGAACGCGTCGGTGGTCATCAGCGGGACGTCGGCCTTGGTGTACGGCCCGCGCAGCCGCGAGGACGTGGCGTAGCTGCTCACATAGCTGCCGTTGCCGAAGAAGTTCGCCGAGTAGAACAGCACGTACGTGCCGCCGTGCTTCCACAGCGTCGGCGCCTCGACGAGGGTGCCCTCGAACGGTTTGTTCTGCTTGATCAGCTCGGTCTCGGCGCCGACCCGGCGCAGCCCGTCTCCGCTGACCTGCTGAAGGTGCAGTCAGGTGTCCTGCGCGCAGCAGTTGCCGTCGTTCTTCCACAGGAGGTAGCGGCGCCCGTCCTCGCGGTACGAGGACGCGTCGATGGCACCGCCGATCTCCGGGGTGCAGACGAGCGAGGTGGCCTGCGGGACGAACGGCCCGCCGGGAGAGGTGGCGGTGGCGGCTCCGATGCACTGTTTGCCGGAGGCCCGGTCGTGCGCTGTGTACCACATGACGAAGCTGCGTGGCCCGGTGGCGAACACCTCCGGCGCCCACACGCCGCGGTCGCCGGAGCCGCCCGGTGGGAAGGTCCAGTCCGGGTCGACCCAGGCGCCCAGGGTGGGTAGCGCGTCGCTCTCCTGAACCGTCCAGCTCTCCAGGTCGGTCGAGGTGGCCCATCTGATGTTCCGGCCGTCGCTGTTGGTGGCGTAGGCGTAGTAGGTGTGGCCGACCCGCATGACGTCCGGATCGGCGAAGTTCTGGTCGATGACCGGCGCGGCCGCGGCGAGCGGGGTGACCGCGGCGAGCGGGGCGGCGAGCTGGCCGGCGGCCATGACCAGGGCGGCGAGGACGGCATGGGGCGCGATCATGGAACCCTCCACTGAGGTCGTTCGGTGGGGATTCATCATGGTCATTTCGTGGGAGACGGTGTCAAGAACGGGAGTGCGTTCCGGCGACACCGGTCACGTACGCTCGATCGGGTGAACATCGGTAAGGGTGACATCGCGCCCGATTTCGAACTGCCCGACCAGGACGGCACTCCCCGGCGGCTGAGTGACCTGGTCACCGCCGGGCCCGTGGTCCTCTTCTTCTATCCGGCGGCGATGACCCGCGGCTGCACCGCCGAGGCCTGCCACTTCCGTGACCTGGCGGCCGAGTTCCAGGCGGCGGGTGTGCAGCGGGTCGGCATCAGCAAGGACCCGGTGGAGAAGCAGAAGCAGTTCGCGGACGCGCACACGTTCGACTACCCGCTGCTCTCCGACCCGGATTCGAAGACCATCGAGGCGTACGGGGTGAAGCGCCGCCTGAGCCTGGGCCCGCTGAGCACCAAGCGGATGACCTTCGTGATCGGCACCGACCGGAAGATCATCGACGTGATCCACAGCGAGCTGGACATGAATCAGCACGCGGCCCAGGCACTCAAGGTGGCGGTCGCCGCGAAGGCGTGACCCGGTGGAAGATCGCGCACAGCCCGGCCAGCACCAGCGCGAAGACCGGCAGCCACAGCAGGCGATGGACGGGCCAGGCTCCGGCCGGCTCGTCCAGCAGGCCCGGCAGCGGCCCGGCGAGCATCCCGGCGAAACCGACAAGCAGTAGCGCGCTCTGATGCCAGCAGTACACGGTCATCGCCATCAGGTTGAGCCCGGCGACCGGCGCCCACACGATCGGCCGGCGTAGCCATCCGGCGAGCCGGTCGCGGACCAGCAGGAACACCCCGAGCTGCGCGGCCGCCAGGGCCGCCGCGAACAGCGACGGCGGATCGAGATTGGACCAGCCGTCACCCGGCACGCCGACCGCGCTCGCCGGATAACCGGCCACCAGCACCAGCAGCGCGCCGGTCACGACACCGGCCGGCAGCAGCACGAGACCGGCCCGGCGGGGCAGGGCGTCCTGGGCCAGCGCGATCCCCAGAAGGTACGGCGCGGCCCAGCCCGCCACCGTCGCCACCGGATGCAGCCACGCCGCGGCGTCCAGGTGCCGGGTCACGTCACTGACCGCGACCAAGGCGAGGGGCAGAACCAGCGACCACAGTCGATACCTGGTCACCGCGGTCCGCAGCAGGGGAGCAAAACCGGTCAAAGTCAAAAAGACCAGCAAAAACCACATCGGATGTACGAGTAGCGAGCGCACCACGTGCAGGGTGTCGTCCGGCGCCCCGACCGCACTGAGGAGCAGCCAGGCCGGCACCCACACGGCGGCGAGCACCAGGACCGGACGTCCCAGCCGGGCGACCCGGGTGACCAGTGCCCGGTGACCGCCGTCAGCACGGGCGGCCGCGAACCCACCGGCGAAGAAGAACAGCCCGAGCGTCTGCAGCAGCCACGTCACCGGGATCAGCGCCGGCCGGTCCGGCAGCGGGCTCGCGCCGTGCCAGTCCGACGGCCGCGTCGGGTCGCTGACCAGCGCCGAGACCAGCCAGTGCCCGACGACCACACCGACGATCGCGACCGCCCGCAGCCCGTCGATCGTCCGGTCCCGATGCTCCGGGGTGGCCGCTTCGATCCGCGCGACCAGACTCATGCCGCCCCTCCCGAACTGGTCGCGAAGGCCGTCTCTTCCGGGCGGGTCGCGAAGGCCGTCGCTTCCGGGCGGGTCGCGAAGGCCGCCTCGCCCGTTTCGATCGTGAGCGTCGCGTCGCCGGTGGCGGCGGCGATCCGGGCGAGCGCCGCCATCGAGTCCGTTCCGGGCGTCAGGTAGTGGTCGTGATCGTGGACATCGTCGGTCGCGAACGACCCGGCCCCGAACCGCGGATCGGTCGGCGCGGTGCCGTGCCCCAACCCGAGCAGCCGCCCACCGGGCACCCAGCCGATCCAGTCCGAGCTGCTGAGCCCGGCCCACACCCGCGCGCCGCCGCCCAGCGCGGCGACGTCGTCCACACCCAGGCCGGGGCTGCCGAAGACGGCGATGTCGGTCACCCTCGGGTCGAGCCGGGCCGCCGCGTGCCCGATCACGGTCGATCCGTAACTGTGCCCGAACAGCGCGATCGTGGCCCGCGGGCGGACCGCGGCGAGGCCGTCCACGAACCCGACCAGCGCGTCGGCGCCGGCCTCGGCCAGGTTCGCGCGGGCGGCCTCGTCGACACCCTGCGGCGCGTCATAACCGAGCCACGCGATCACCGCGAGCCGATCCGCATCCGAGGCGGCTTTCCGCAGGTCCGCGGCCCAGATCGCCGGTGATCGGTACGCCTGCCCGCCCACCCCGCGCCAGAAGTTCTGCAGACGGTTACGCATACCCGGCACGAGCACGACGATCCGCCGCGCGGTGGTCAGATCACCCGACACCTCGGCGACCCGCCCACGTCCCCGCGGGTCGAACAGCAGGAAGTCGCCGTCCGGCCGGTCGATCCCGGCGGCGAGCATGGCCCGCCGGTTGGCCTGGTACCGCAGCTCGACCGGTGCGCCGTCCAGGTTCCCGACCACTCCCGGATGGCCGGCCGCCAGCTCGCGCCGCTCACCCTCGGGAAGGGACGCGAACCAGTCCCGGGCCGCCATCGGGTCCGGCAGGTCGGGGTGGCCCCCGGCCCGCCACTCGGCGATGCCGACCGGGGCGAGCACCGATGCCGCGGCCGGTGGGGCCAGCACGGCACCCGCCGCCGGCGCCACGATGACCGCGGCCATCGCCAGGAAGGTGCGCAACCGTCTGATCAGATGCATGCCGATCACCGTGCCGGGCCGGCGGCGGCGTCACATCGGCCCGTGGATCACAGCGGAGGCCGCCCGCGGGCGTAATCCCACGAGCCGATGCCGGCCGATCTTTGCGTCGATACAGTCGGCGCCATGTCCACCGTACGAAGCCGGACCGGTGCCGTGCTCGCCTGGGGCGGCGCGCTCCTTTTCCCGTTGGCCCTGTTCACCGCCGTCGCCGCGCCGGGCGACGGCGACCCGCTCGTGCAGGGGCTGATCATCGTCATGGCCCTGGTGCTGCCGGTCGGTGCGGCCCGCCGTGCCCCGCTGGCGGCGCTGGTGCTGCTGGTGATCGGCGGGGCGGCGGTCTCGGTGCTCGCCATCTCGGACGGCATTCCGGAGCGGGCCGTCGCCGCGGTCTTCATCGTCGTCGCCGACGTGATGGTCGGCAACGTGGCGGCCCACCGGGCCCGGCGGGTGTCCATCCCGGCGGCGGTCCTCACCGGGCTGGTGCAGCTGGCGCTGTTGCTGCTCTTCGAGAACCCCGGTGACCTGCTGACCATCTCCACCATCATGGTCCTCGCCGTGGTCACCGCCTGGGTGGTCGGCGACTCGATCCATCAGCGCCGACGGCACGCGGAGGCGCAGCGGGAACAGGCCGAGGCCCGGGCGGTGGAGGCGGAGCGGCTGCGGATCGCCCGTGAGCTGCACGACATGGTCGCGCACAGCATCGCGGTGATCGCGGTCCAGGCCGGGATGGGCCGTCGGGTGATCGACACCCAGCCCGCGGAGGCCCGTACCGCGCTCGCCAACATCGAGGAGACCAGCCGGGACACCGCGGCGGCGCTACGCCGGATGCTGGGCTCGCTCCGGCGTACCGATGCCGGGTCGGGTCCCGCGCCCCGCGATCCGGCGCCGGGTCTGGCCGATCTGGATGGTCTGGTCGCTCGCAGCGCGCAGGCCGGGGTGACGGTCGACCTGCGTCGAGACGGGGATCCGCGGCCGCTGCCGCCGGACATCGACCTGTCCGCGTACCGGATCGTCCAGGAGGCCGTGACCAACGTGATCAAACATGCCGGAGTCGGGCGTTGCGACGTCGCGGTCCGGTGCGATTCCGGCACGCTGACCATCGAGATCAACGACGACGGCACCGGCCCGGCCGGCGGTGCCGACAGCACGCACAACGGCCTCACCGGCATGCGCGAGCGGGTGAGCCTGCTCGGTGGTGAGTTCGACGCGGGCCCGCGCACCGGGGGCGGCTTCCGGGTGAGCGCCCGGATCCCGCTGCCTGGAGCGGCGGCGCGGTGACGAGGGATCAGGCGGACGCCGGGACGGCGGCTGCGGCGGACGCGGGTTCGGCGGACGCGGGGGAGGGCACGGTGGGTTCGGCGGCGGGCGGGGATCCGGAGAGCGCGAAGATCATCCGGGTGGTGCTGGCCGATGATCAACCGCTGATTCGCAGCGCCCTACGGGTGCTGATCAACGACGCCCCCGACATCGAGGTGGTCGGTGAGGCGGCCACCGGCGCCGAGGCGGTCCGGCTGGCCCGCGAGCTGCGCCCGGACGTGATCGTGATGGACATCCGGATGCCGGTGATGGACGGCATCGAGGCGACCGGGCACGTCCTGGCCGGTCCCGATCCGGCTCGCGTCCTGGTGCTGACGACGTTCGACGACGACGAGTACGTGTATGCCGCCCTGCGCGCCGGGGCCAGCGGTTTCCTGGTCAAGGACATGGCGCTGGACGACATCCTGGGCGCGGTCCGGGTGGTCGCGGGCGGGGACGCGCTGATCGCCCCCAGCGTGACCCGCCGCCTGATCCGTGACTTCGTGGCCGGTCCGCGGACCACGCCACCGCGCCGGCGCCCGGACGACACGATCACCGACCGGGAGCGCGAGGTGCTGACCCTGGTCGGCCGCGGCCGGTCGAACGCGGAGATCGCCGGCGATCTGCACATCAGCCCGGCCACGGCCAAGGCGCACGTGGCCCGGCTGTTCACCAAGCTGGACGCCCGCGACCGGGTGCACCTGGTGATCATCGCCTACGAGATGGGCCTGGTCACCCCACCGGAGTGACCAGGCCCCGACGCGTCAGGCGGTCCGGCAGGACAGCGTGGGCCAGGTCCAGTTGCCGCCGTGTTGGATGGTGAAGCCGAAGGTGTCGCCGTTGCCGTTCGGGCGGCCGGTCATCACGTTGCCGCTGGAGTCCCAGGTGGCGCTGACGTTCCAGGTGGCGGTGATGCGCTGCGGGGAGCCGACCGTGACGGTGACGATCCAGTTGCTACTGCCGGTCACGGTGACCTGGCCGTTGAAGCGGTCGTTCCACTTCTGGCCCTCGCTGTAGGTGGCCGTGCAGCCGCCGCCACCGGGGTCGGTCGTCGGGCTGGTGGACGGGCCGGGTGACGACGGGCTGGGGTTGGTGGGCTGCCCGGTGTTCAACTGTGCGAGCACCGCGTCGTACGCCGCCTTCTTCTGCCCGCTCCCGTTGAACAGCAGCGGCGTGCCGGAGGCCCGCCACGAGTCGCTGTCCCGGACGCCCCACACGGTGATGCCGGTGCACCGGGCGACCGCCTGGCAGGCCTGGACGATGCCGCGGTACTGATCGGCCTGGCTGGAGCCGGAGCCTTCGATGTCGAGCTCGGTGATCTGCACGTCGACGCCCAGGTCGGCGAAGTTCTGCAGGGTGGTGTGGTAGTTGCTGGGCACCGGGTTGCCGGAGTTGAAGTGGGCCTGGAAGCCGACGCAGTCGATCGGCACACCCCGGGACTTGAAGTCCTGGACCATCCGGTAGACGGCCTGTGTCTTCGCGTGCGACCAGTTGTCGGTGTTGTAGTCGTTGTAGCAGAGCTTGGCGTTCGGGTCGGCCGACCGTGCGGCGCGGAAGGCGGCCTCGATCCAGTCGTTGCCGGTGCGCTGCAGGTTGGAGTCGCGGCGGGCGCCGGAGGCGCCGTCGGCGAACGCCTCGTTCACCACGTCCCAGGCGTAGATCTTGCCGCGGTAGTTGGTGGCGACCCGGGTCACGTGGTTGAGCATCGCCTGCCGCAGCGACGAACCCTCCATCCGCTGCATCCAGCCGGGCTGCTGGGAGTGCCAGGCCAGGGTGTGGCCGCGGACCCGTTTGCCGTTGCCGGTGGCCCAGTTGACGATCTGGTCGCCGGAGCCGAACGAGAACTGGTTCTGGTTGGGCTCGGTGGCGTCGAGCTTCATCTCGTTCTCGGCCGTGATCATGTTGAACTCACGGTTGGCGATGGTCGTGTACTGCGAGTCGCTCAGGCGACTGCCGGCGATGGCGGTGCCGAAGTAGCGGCCACGCTCGGCGGCGGACGCGCCCAGGGTCGACGCGGCGTTCGAGGTGCCCTGCCAGAGGATCGCGGTGGCGGCGGTCATGGCGACGACCACGCCGGTGACGGCGGCGGCCCGCCAACTCTTTCGGTTCATCGGGGGATGAGCTCCTTGCCTGCGGGGAACGGGCATTCCGAAACTTCCGAAAACCTTCCGGAAGCATGCGACGGATATTACGTGGACTTTCAGCTGTCAGATAGACCGGCGCCGCTGCAATCGGGCCGATAATTGGCCACAACTATCGGAATCGAATCTGTTACGCGTGGCCTGTTCTGGAAGTCGTCCATGGCGGGATTCGCGCGAACGTGTCCGAAGCTGTTTTCTTCTGTTGACTTCATGCATGTAAATAGTTCAGTGTGTTGGCAATGCGCCGTTGATCGAAGGGAAACAATCGATGCCGCGATTGCCCGCGAAATCCCTGCTCGCCGCCGTACTTCTGGTCCTCTCCGTGCTCGTCGCCCCCGCCGGCCCCGCCTCGGCCGCCGATCCCGTGCACGGCCTGAAGGGCGAGTACTTCCGGATGTCCGCTCCGGGCGCCCGCGACTTCGCCGAGCTCGGCGGGATCGTGCTGGACCCGAACATCGACCTGCCCGGCCTGGCCGGCGCGTTCGAGTCGCTGACCGGCCGCACCGAGCACACCACCGCCCGCTGGACCGGGAAGATCACCGCCCCGGCGACCGGCGACTACACGTTCTCGATGATCGGCGACAACGGGTTCCGTCTCCTGATCGACGAGCGGCCGGTGATCGACCACTGGGTCGGTGACTGGGACCGTGAGCAGGTCAGCGCACCGGTGTCGCTGGTGGCCGGAGAGGCGCACGCCGTACGCATCGAGATGTTCCAGGATGTCGGCGGCGCGAATCTGTTCCTGCGCTGGTCGGGCGCCGGACTCGACAAGCAGATCGTCCCAGAGAGCGCTTTCACGCCGCCGGACGGCTTCCAGATCTTCCCGGTCGCGTTCACCGTGCAGCCCGACGGGCAGACGCTGATCGCCGACTTCGACGCCACTGTGGACAGCCTCGGCACGCTCGCCGGGCACCTCAAGGTCGAGGTCGACACCACCCCGTTCCCGATCAAGAGCGTCCGGAAGAGCCGTGACAGGGTCGTCGTCACCCTGTCGGAGAAGGTGCAGAAGAACCAGAAGGTCCGGGTCGCCTACGACGGCACCGGCGGCCTGGTCGTCGGCGGCGAGACCGTTCCGCAGGTGATCCGTTCGGCGGCGAACACGTCCACGCACCGGCTGACCACGCCGTGGGGCGATCGGGTCGACAAGCGGAATCCGCTGCCCGAGTACCCGCGCCCGCAACTGATCCGCAAGGACTGGCTCAACCTCAACGGCCAGTGGGAGTTCGCCGACGCCGAGGCCGGTGAACAGCCGGTCTTCGGGCAGAGGCTGGCCGAGAAGATCACCGTCCCGTTCCCGGTCGAGTCGCAGCTGTCCGGCATCGAGCGGCGTGCGGACCACATG
Organism: Actinoplanes sichuanensis; assembly: GCF_033097365.1. NCBI lineage: Bacteria > Bacillati > Actinomycetota > Actinomycetes > Micromonosporales > Micromonosporaceae > Actinoplanes > Actinoplanes sichuanensis. The sequence goes on along the minus strand of NZ_AP028461.1, from coordinate 5,928,447 downwards.
TTCTACCGCAGGCTGATCACCGTCCCGCACGGTTGGACCGGCAAGCGGATCAAACTCAACTTCGGCGCGGTCGACTACCAGGCCAAGGTCTGGGTCAACGGCACCCTGGTCACCGAACACACCGGCGGCTACACGGCGTTCACCGCCGACATCACCAGCGCGCTCAAGAAGCACGGCCCGCAGGAGATCATCGTCGGCGTCACCGACGTCACCGGTCCGAACCAGCCCAAGGGCAAGCAGTCGCTCAACCCGGGCGGCATCGTCTACGAGCCGTCGTCCGGCATCTGGCAGACGGTCTGGTTGGAGCCGGTCGCCCCGGTCGCCGTCGACGGTCTGGTCATCACCCCGGACGTCGCCACCGGATCGGTCACCGTGCGCGTGACCTCCGCGACCGCCGCCAAGGTTGCCGTCACCGTCAAGGACAAGAAGGGCAAGAAGGCGGCACAGGCCTGGGGTACGTCCAACACCGACCTCAACCTCAAGATCGCCGACCCGCGACTCTGGAGCCCGGACGACCCGTATCTCTACGACGTCGACGTGAAGCTGGGCGGCGACACCGTCCGCGGCTACTTCGGATTGCGTACGGTAGCCGTACAGAATATCGGTGGTTTTCCGAAGTTGACGTTGAACGGAAAGCCGGTCTTCTCGCTGGCGACGCTGGACCAGGGGTTCTGGCCGGACGGTCTCTACACTCAGCCCAGCGACGCCGCCCTCAGGTTCGACCTGGTCGAGACCAAGAAGCTCGGCTTCAACGCGGTCCGCAAACACATCAAGGTCGAGTCGGCCCGCTGGTACCGGCACGCCGACGAGCTGGGTCTGCTGGTCTGGCAGGACTTCGTGTCGGCCGACATCAACAGCACCGCCGGCCAGGAGGCGTTCCTCAGTCAGGGCCGGGAGATGATGCGCCAGCTGCACAACTTCCCGTCGATCATCGGCTGGATCGTCTTCAACGAGGGCTGGGGCGAATGGGACCGCACCGCCACCGGCCAGATCGCCACCCAGATCAAGTCCGAGGACCCGTCCCGCATCCTCAACGCACACAGCGGCGTCAACTGCTGCAACTCCAAGGGCGACTCCGGTCGGGGTGACGTGATCGACCACCACGACTACGTCAACAACGACCCGGCCTACCCGGACGCCACCCGGATCGCGATGGACGGCGAGCACGGCGGCTTCACGCTGCGCACCCCGGGGCACATGTGGCCCGGCCCGCCGGCCGTCATCTACAGCGGCGTCGCCGACAAGGCGGCCCTGACCGCCAAGTACGTCGACAACACCGAGCGGTACTACCTGGAGGCCGCGGCCAACGAGCTGTCCGGCTCGGTCTACACCCAGTTCACCGACCTGGAGACCGAGCTCAACGGCCTCTGGACCTACGACCGGCGAGAGATCAAGGTCGACCCCGCGGCGGTACGGGCGATCAACGCGCGTGTCATCGCGGCCGGCGCGACGTCGGGGCAGGCCCGCACGTATCCCGGTCACGGCGACTGGAACCTGGACGAGAACACCGGAACCACCGCCCGCGACAGCGGCGGCGACAGCCACCTGACCCTGACCGGGAACACCGCGTGGACCCCGGGCGTGACCGGGTCGGCGCTGAAGTTCGACGGTGACGGCGACTACGCGGACACCGCCGCGCCGGTCCTCGACACCACGAAGGACTACACCATCTCGGCCTGGGTGACGCTCGACCGCCTGCCCGGCAACTACGCGACCGCGGTCAGCCAGGACGGCCGTCGCACCGAGAATCCCTTCTACCTGCAGTACGGCCAGGGCGCCTTCGCCTTCAGCACTCCCGGCGGCAACCGGGCCCGTCTGGTGACGACCCCCGAACTGAACCGCTGGTACCACCTGGCCGGCGTCCGTGACCACGCCACCGGCGAGATCCGTCTCTACGTCGACGGCGTCCGGGCCGCCACCGTGGCGGCCGGTCCCGACGTGGTCGGCACCGGGCCGCTGTCGGTGGGCCGGGCCAAGTACGCCGGCAACCGGGTCGACTTCTGGTCCGGTTCGGTCGACGGGGTGCACGCCGTCGACCGGGCGCTGACCGACGCCGAGATCACCGCCCTCTACACCGCTCGTTGATCCTGGACCGGCGTCTCACCCCGTGGTGAGGCGCCGGTTCATCTCCTCGGCCAGCCTGGTGTTCAGCTCGGCCAACTGCTGATCGGTCAGCTTGCTCAGGTCGCCGGTCTGGTTCGTCTGCTCCTGCTGCCGCTTCTGCTCCTCGATCCGCTTCAGTTCCTGCTCCTCCGGGGAGCCCGGCGCCGCGTACGCACACCTGATCAGCGCACCCTCGGCGGTCTTCAGGCAGGTCGCCTCCCGGCCGCCGACCTGTCCCCGGCCCTCGATCCGGTACCTGATGCTCTGCGGACTGCCGACCGTGGCGGTCCACGTGGTCCCGCCGGTCGGCACCACCTCGAACACCCGGTCCTCGTTCCAGCAGCAGACGTCCCGGTACTCGGCCTTGATCAGCGCCACCACCGCCTCCGGCGACGACCACGTCGGATTCAGCCGGTGCACGGTCATCGGGGCCAGACCCAGACCACTCTGCCGGGTGGCCACCGTGGACACCGCGACCACCGAACTCGCCTCGCCCTGCGGGGTGAGCGGGGTGACGTACGCGCTGCCGGTCCCGTCCGCGAACCGCAACGTGAACTCGGAGTTGTTGCCCTCGTTGGTGCCGTCGTCGGAGGCGTCCCAGCCGCCGCGCTCGAACCACCAGTCGGCGAACCCGCCGACCGCCGCGGTGCCCTCCCGCTGCCGGGCGGCCAGGCTGATCGGATAGGTCGGCCCGGGGATCGACGCGGTGTCGTTCGTGATGGTCAGCTGCCCGGTCCGTCCGTTGTAGAGCGCCGTACCGGCCGGCCGCTCGGTCACCGTCAACACCCCGACCTGCCGTTTCAGTGGTACCACCACCATCGGGGTGTCGCCGTCGCAGTAGACGTAGACGTCCCGCTCGTCGAACCGCACCCATCGCTGCTCGGCCGAGATCTTGCGGCCCAGGTTGTGGCCGAACCAGCCGCCGACCCGGGCGCCGGCCGCGTCCAGGTCGAAGGCGCACCGCTGCGAGCTGCGGCTGTTGCTGCCCAGCGGGACGTCCTGGACCAGTCCCACCTCGTAGCCGGACAGCCAACCGCGCCGCTCGACCAGCGTGCCGAACCGGTCCGAGTCGGGCAGGTAGGTGATGTCGAAGATCTCCCCGGTGACGTCGCCCAGGTTCGGCGCGGCCTGCGCCGTCCCGACCAGGTAGGGCGCCCGCGCGGTCAGCCCGGGCACCGGATCGTCGACCACCACCATGGCCGACGCGTAGTCCCGGTCCCGTAGATACGAGTCGTAGACCAGCCAGCCGATCCCGAGCACCAGCCCGACCGCCGCACCGAGAACCGCCAGCACGCCGACCCCGTCCGGCTGTCGTTCACCGCGCCGGAGGGCGGCGCTCACCAGTTGCGGCGCCGCGTACAGCACCACCACCAGCAGCACCAGCACCAGCCACGGAATCAGCTTCCGCAGCTCCCAGGCGACGATCGTGGTGGCGTAGGACGCCCACCAGAGGAACAGCGCGGTGATCCCGACCAGCGGAAGAACCCATCGCAGCGCACGACCCACCGAAACCTCCTGGCGACGGGAGTGAAGGACTCCGATTGTTCGTCACCGTGTCCAGCCGACCCGGTTGGGCCCGGACCTCTGCGGGTAGCTCGGAGCCGTGCCCGAGGAATCGAACACCGCCACCGCCGAGGACCGTGCCCGCCTGGAGCGCGAGGACCGGGAAGAGCGCGAGCTCGTCCGTGAGCCGGACGTCAACCAGGAGTCGAACCGGTCGGCCACCCGGCTGGAGCTCTTCTTCGACCTGGCGTTCGTGCTGTTCGTGGCCGGATGCGCGGACCTGCTGGCCAAGGACGAGACGGCCACCGGCGGGCTCCGGTTCGCGGCCGTCGTCGCGGTCGGCTGGTGGGCGTGGGCCAGCACCACCCTCTACGCCAACCGGTTCGACACCGACGACGCGATCTTCCGGCTGCTCACCCTGACCGGGATGGGCGGCGTGATCATGATGGCCGCCGCGGCCGACCAGATCACCGGCCCGGCCTGGACCTGGTTCGTGGCCGGTTACGTGCTGCTGCGGGTGGTGCTCACCATCGGCTACCTGCGGGTGTGGCGGACGCTTCCGGAGACCCGGGCCGGGATTCGGCCGTACCTCCTCGGGCATGCCGCCGGAGGCGCGTTCTGGCTGGTGTCGCTGATGGTGCCGGCGCCCGGTCGGTATGTCCTGTGGGCGGCCGGGGTGTTCGTCGACCTGCTCGGTCCGGCGCTGAGCGCCCGCCGGCCGGACGCCCCGCCGCTGCACATGGAGCACCTGCCGGAGAGGTTCGGGCTCTTCGTCATCCTGGTACTCGGCGAGTCGGTCGCGGCCACCGTGCACGGCCTGCACGACGGGAAGTGGACGTCCGGGACGACGATCACCGCGGTGGCGGCGTTCCTGGTGGCGGCGGCCCTGTGGTGGTCCTACTTCGACCTGTCCGGCGGCGCCGCGAAACGCCGCCTGGTCCAGGAGGGCGAGCGCACCCGGGAGGGCGTGCACGACTTCTACGTGTACGCCCACCTGCCGGTCGCGGTCAGCCTGGCCGCGGTGGCGGTCGGCCTGGAACACGCCATCGCGCACGGCTCGGACGACCATCTCGCCGCCGGCACCCGCGGTGTGCTCGGCATCGGCCTGGCCGGTTACCTGCTCAGCGCCGCGGTCATCCAGGGCGTGCTGTCCCGCCGGTACCGTCCCGCGCTGATCTGGCCGGGCCTCGGCGTCCCGGCGATCGCCGTCATCATGCTGCTGGACCTGAGCCCGGCCGTGCTGACCGGGCTCTGCGCGGCGGTCCTGATCGCCGGTGTCGCCACCGGCATCCACCAGCACCGGCAGGGCGAGATCAAGGTGGCCAAGGTCTGACCTCAGCGGCCGGTCACGGTCAGCGCCGCGTCCACGATGGACACCGTGTCGATGCCGTGCAGCCGGTACGCGTCGGCCAGGCTCGACGACTGACCGAACTCGGTCACGCCGAGGCACCTGATCCGGTCGCCGCGGACCGCGCCGAGGAACGCCAGCGTGTGCGGATGCCCGTCGTGCACGGTCACCAGCGGCGCTCGGCGGCCGTCCGGGAACAGCTCGGACACGATGTCCCCGCCCACCCCGGACTCCCGCGCGCCGCGCTGCTGGAACGAGCGGAACACCAGATCCGGGCTGGTCAGGCAGACGACCCCGGCGTTGACGCCCTCGGCTGCCAGAGCCTCGGCGGCGGCGATCACCTCGGGCATGATCGCGCCCACCCCGACCAGCGTCACGTCCTCGGCCGACAGCGGATGCTCGGCGGGCAGCCGGTAACCACCGGCCACCGCCTGCCGACGACGCCGCTCCCGTAGGGCCGGATCGTCCGGCACGGCCGCGAGCTGCGGATCGATCGGCCGGGTGGACAGCCGGAAGTACGCCGACGTGCCGTCCGGTACGCCGACCCGGCTCATCGCGTGCAGGAAACACCACTCCAGGTCCTGCGGGAACGCCGGCTCCCAGGCCACACAGCCGGGCTGCTCCAGCCCGATCGACGGTGTGGTGATCGACTGGTGGGCACCGCCCTCCGGCGCCAGGGTCACCCCGGACGGTGTGCCGACCAGGATCGACTGGCCGCCCGCGTAGATCCCGTACGACCACGGCTCCAGCGCCCGCGACACGAACGGGTCGTACAGCGTCGCGATCGGAATGAGTCGCTCACCCCACCGCGACCAGGTCGCGCCCAGCTCGCCGAGCAGCGACACCAGGTTCACCTCGGCGATGCCCAGCTCGATGTGCTGGCCGGTGCGGTTCTCCTGCCAGCGCAGCACCCGCTCGGCGTCGTCGGCGAACCAGTCGTGCCGGTCCTGGACCGCCCACACCCCGGTCTTGTTGATCCAGCCACCCAGGTTGGTCGACGAGGCGACGTCGGGGGAGCAGGTGACCACCCGGGCGGCCGCCGACGGCGCGTCCCGCGGCAGGTCGGCCAGCAGTCGGCCGAGCGCGGCCTGGGTGCTGATCGGCTTGCGGTAGGCGTGTCCCAGCTGGGCCGGAACGGACACCGGCGCCGGGGCGGCGACCGGCTCCCGGCGCAGCACCCGGCCCCGCTCGGCACACCAGCGCCCGGCCCGGCTGTCCGGATCGAACCGTTGCCACGGCGTCGCCCGGTCCACCCCGGACGACTCGGCCAGCACGTCCATCTGCGCGCCGGTAAGCAGCGCCGAGTGGTTGTTGGGGTGGCCCTCGGTCGGCAGCCCACGGCCCTTGACGGTGTAGGCGAACACCACGGTCGGCCGGTCCGCGTCCGCGTCGACCGCCCGGAACGTGTCCACCAGCAGCCCGATGTCGTGGCCGCCCAGGTCCCGGACGGCCGCCGCCAGCTCGGCCGGGTCCAACTCGTCCAGCAGCGCCTTCAGCTCCGGCGCGCCGGGCAACGCGTCTCCGGCGGCGAGGATCCGCTCGGCGGTCTGCGCCGGACCGGCCCGCAGCATCCGCTGGTACTCCTCGTTCGGCATCGCCTCCAGCCGGGCCCGCAGTACCTGGCCGCCGGGCCGCTCGAACAGCTCCGAGATGATCCGGCCCCACTTGAGGACGACCACCTGCCAGCCGGCCGCCGCGAACATGCCCTGCAGCTTGGCGATCTGGATGTCCGGCACCACCCGGTCCAGCGACTGCCGGTTCAGGTCGACCACCCAGAGCAGCTCGCCCATCCGGGCCACGGCCGGGTCCATCACCGCTTCCCAGATGGCGCCCTCGTCGAGTTCGGCGTCACCGAGCAGGCTGACGAACCGGCCGCCGGTGGGCGTACCGGCGAATTGTGAACTCAGGTAGCGGTGCGCCATCGCCGCCCAGAGGGCGGCGGTCGCGCCGATCCCGACCGACCCGGTGGAGAAGTCGACGGTGTCCGGATCCTTCAACCGTGAGGGGTACGACTGCAGGCCGCCCTTCTCCCGCAGCCTCGGCAGATACGCCTCGTCGAGGTCGCCGAGCAGGTAGTTGACCGCGTGCAGCACCGGCGAGGCGTGCGGCTTGACCGACACCCGGTCCTGGGCGGTCAGCTCGGCGAACCACAGCGCCACCATGATGTCGACCATCGACGCACTGGAGGCCTGGTGACCGCCCACCTTGACGCCGGAGTCGTTGGGCCGGCCGGCGTTGGCGGCGTCGACGATCGACGCCGACAGCCACAGCACCCGGCGGGCGATCTCGCGCAGGACGTCGACGTCGGGGGCGGGATGGGTCATCGGGAACTCCGGGACATGAGGGCTCGGTCGAGGTCGGTGATCAGGTCGTCGGCGTGCTCCAGGCCGACGGAGAGCCGGACCAGGTCGGCGGACGGCCGGGCGTGCGCCGCCACCGGCCGGTGGGTGAGGGCGGCCGGATGCTGGATCAGCGAGTCCACCCCGCCGAGCGAGACGGCGTGGGTGAACAGCCGGGTGCCGGTGGTCAGCCGGCAGGCTGCCTCGAACCCGCCGCGCAGCGCGACCGACACCATCGCCCCGGGGCCGCGCGACTGTCGGCACAGCAGCCCGCGCGGGTCGCCGTCCAGCCCCGGATAGTGCACACGGGCCACCGCCGGATGCCCGGTCAGCCACCTCGCGATGCGACCGGCGCTGTCCTGCTGGGCGCGCATCCGGACCGGCAGCGTGGCCAGACCCCGATGCAGCAGGTAGGCGCCCCACGGGTGCAGGAGCCCGCCGGTCACCGCCCGGACCTGCCGCAGTCCGGCGGCGGTCTCCTCGCCACAGGCGATCACCCCGGCGACCACATCGCCGTGGCCACCGAGGTATTTGGTCGCGCTGTGCAGGGCCATGGTGGCCCCGAGAGTAACCGGATTCTGCAGCACCGGGGTGGCGAAGGTGTTGTCCACCAGCAGGGGGACGTTCCCGGCCTGTTCGGCGACGGCCGCGATGTCGACCAGGTCCAGGGTCGGGTTGGCCGGCGTCTCCAGGACGACCAGGCCGGTGTCCGGGCGGATCCGGTCGCCGACCTCGGCCTCGGCGCAGAACGTCACCTCGGTCCCGAGCAGACCGGAGGCCAGGAGATGGTCGGTGCCGCCGTACAGCGGGCGGACCGCGACCACGTGCCGCCGGCCGGTCATCGCGGTGTGCGCCAGGATCGCCGCGGTCATCGCCGCCATGCCCGATCCGAACGCCACCGCCGTCTCGGTGTGCTCGAGCTGGGCCAGCGCCGACTCGAACCGGGCCACCGTCGGGTTCCACAGCCGGGCGTACACGGCGCCGCCGTCGGCGAGTGGATGGCCGCCGGTCGCCATCGCCTCGTACGACTCCCCGCCCCGCTCCGGATCGGGCAGCGGATAGGTCGACGACAGGTCCAGGGGTGGCGCGTGCACGCCGAGCGCGGTGAGGTCCGCACGGCCGGCGTGCACCGCCACCGAGTCGCTGTGCAGAGGGCTCGTCATGGTCGTAGGGTTCCGGAAATCGCAACCCGAACATAGAGTCGCCGTCGAATCGGTAACCACTCGGCCATAATTCGACTTTTTCTGCAGTGCGGCGGCGATTTGGAGCGATCACTTTGCGGAACCCGCAACGGCCGGTCACCCTCGACCACGTCGATCACCGGTTGCTCCGGGCGCTCGCCGAGGACGCCGGGGTCACCAACAAGGCGCTGGCCGGGCGCCTGGGTCTGGCCGAGTCCACCTGTGCCTACCGGATCCGGGCGCTGCGTGAGGCCGGGGTGGTCACCGGTGCCCGCGCCCAGCTCGACCTGGCGCTGCTCGGTTACCCCTTACAGGCGATGATCAAGGTACGGCTGGGCAGCCACACCATGGCCAACGTCAGCCAGTTGTACGACGCGCTGGCCGCGACCCCGGGTGTGCTGCAGGCCTTCCACGTGGCCGGGGCCGACGACTTCTACCTGCACGTCGCGGTGGAGAACGCGGAGGCGCTGCGGGACTTCGTGCTGCGTCACGTCACCAGCCACCGGGTGGTCCGGCAGACCGAGACGCACCTGGTGTTCGAGGTGCGCCCCGGCGCCGGAGTCCTGCGAGCCTGACCTGCTGTCGTGATCGCCGCTCGTTCGGCCGCCGCCCGGGTTTCGGGTGCCGTGCGGGTTTCGGGTGCCGTGCGGGTTTCGGGTGCCGTGCGGGTTTCGGGTGCCGTGCGGGTTTCGGGTGCCGTGCGGGTTTCGGGTGCCGTGCGGGTTTCGGGTGCCGTGCGGGTTTCGGGTGCCGTGCGGGTTTCGGGTGCCGTGCGGGTTTCGGGTGCCGTGCGGGTTTCGGGTGCCGTGCGGGTTTCGGGCGCCGGTCAGCAGCCCAGCCGTCGGGTGCTCAGGGCGAGGTCGTCGATCCACAGGTCGAACGTGCCGGGGGTGGTGCCGGCCTGGTAGAGCTGCCAGCCGACCTTGACGGTGTCGACCGCGGGCAGCACGAACGGCACATCGGCCCCGCCGTGCTCGGTGGTGGACGCGGTCAGCTCCGGGTTGGCGACTTCGTCGATCCACACCGCGACCTGGTTGCCGGCCCGGTCGAGTCGCCACTCGAAGCACTGCCAGCGGTCCTCGGTCACCGGAGCCGACTCGCGCCAGTTCGTCCAGTCGCCGGTCGGCCCGCCGTCCGCGCCGACACCCCAGAAGACGCCCGGGACCGTCGGTGCGTACTGCCCTCCGATCGGCCGGACGACCTCGCTGCTGCCCGTCCCGGTCGCCTCGACCAGGGTGAAGTGCGCCCAGTCGGGTGCGGTCGGGAAGGCGTCGACGCGCAGCCGCATCCGGCCGTAGAGCCGGTCCCCGGGCACGGTCAGATCGTCGATGCGCAGGAACGCGCGCCCGTTGTCGACGGTGTTCACGTGCAGCACCCGGCCGTGGCGGGCCCGCTCGACGGTGAGGGTGCCGTTGCGGGTGTCGACGCCCCAGTCGGTGGTGGCCGGCCCGCCCAGCGGCTGCCGATCGAAGGTCTCGCAGAAGAGCAGGTCACGGCCGCAGGACGCGGGCTTGGCCGCGTCGGCCGGGACGCTGCCGGCGGTGGCGCCGAGCAGTGCGGCCGCCACGACCGCGGTGAACAGGTTACGCACCGTTGCCTCCAATCATTGGGAGCGCTCCCAGGCATCGTAAGGCATCGATTGATGATGGGGCGGTTGCGGTCTGGGAGGTGGGCGCGCCTCCGGGCTGTCGCCTCCGGTCATGCGGTGAGCGGCAGCCAGTAGGCGGCGAAGGTGTCCGGCTGGAAGCCCTCCGAGCGGTAGAGGGCCTGTGCCGTCTCGTTCTCCGGCGCGGTCTGCAGCTGGACCGCCACCGCACCCGCCGCCCGGGCCTCGTCGGCGCACGCCCGGACCAGTGCGCGACCCGCGCCGGTGCGCCGGGCGGTGGCCGAGACGAACAGGTCGTTCAGTGTCCAGACCGGGGCCATCGAGAGCGACGAGAAGGTCGGGTAGACGTTCACGAAGCCGGCCGGTGTGCCGTCCTCGGTGCGGGCCAGGAAGACCACGGACTCGCCGCGTTCGTGCCGCTCGCGGAGGAACGCCAGCACCCGCTCGGTCGATGCCGGTCGGTGGTAGAAGTCCAGGTACCCGGCGAACAGCGCGGCCACCTCGGGCAGGTCCTCGGCGGTGGCGCGGCTGACCTTGATCATGTCGGTTTCCTCTCCTCGGGCCGGTGCGGCCGGGCTCATCCTGCATCAGGTCGGGAAGGGCGCCGCGCATCGGGACCCCTGTGATAGTCACCTCTTGTGATAGTAAGAATCGGTGACTAAATTGGTGGCATGACGACAGTCGAACTGACCCGCTTCCGTGTCGAACCGTCCCGCGTCGACGAGTTGCTCCAGGCTCGTCCGGCGATGCTCGCCGACTTCCGGGCCGACCGCGCCGGATTCCTGGACGCCCGGCTCGTCCGGCTGCCCGGGGATCAATGGCTGGACATCGTGACCTGGCGCACTCCGGAGGACTTCGCGACCTCCCGGGCGAAAGGTGCGAACCTGCCCGGAATCAGCGCTTTCTTCGCCGCGATCGCCGAGCTCGTCAGTGCCGAGGAGGGTGCAGAGGAGTCCATTCCGGGCAGCTGAGGCACGTATCCGGGATACCGCGGGAGATGTAGATCTGTCAGGATGATGGCCCTCGAAGTTTTGATCGACTCGGCAGGCAACGTTTCGGGCCGCAGCCCCGTCATCTATCGGTAACGGCCATGGATGGCGCCGACCGGGACCCCTCGATTGTGAGAGCCATGATTCAGCGACGTAAGGTCATCATCGGCACACTCGGCGTGGCCGCGGTCGCCACCGCCGCCGGGTGTACCGCCTCCGGCAGCAAGGGCGCCGACGGCTCCACCGCCTGGGTCGAGCCGGTGGCGGAGACCGAGCAGGCCGCGGTGCCGGCCCGGGTGGCGATGACCCCGGTGAGCGGCACCAAGGACGTGTCGCCGGCCAACCCGATCGTGGTCACGGCCGAGGAGGGCACTCTCAAGTCGGTCACCGTCACCTCTGGAAAGACGAGGGTCAGCGGTGCCATCCAGGCCGACGGGACCTGGAAGTCGGATGACGACCTCGACTACGGCAAGAGCTACAAGGTGGTCGCGACGGCCGCCGACAGCAAGGGCGTGGACAGCGAGCACACCTCCACGTTCAGCACGGTGAAGCCGGCGAACACCGCGAAGGTCACCTTCCAGGCCAACTCGATGACCGCCCTCAAGAACGGCAAGACGTATGGCGTGGGCCAGCCGGTGATCATCGCGTTCAGCCGGTCGGTCAACAAGGCCGCCGCCGAGAAGGCCATCGAGATCGAGACCTCGCCCGCCGTGGAGGGCAAGTTCTACTGGCGTGACGACAAGACCGTGCACTGGCGGCCGAAGAAGTACTGGGCCGCCGGCACGCAGATCAAGGTCTCGGTGAAGGCCTTCGGCGTCAAGCTCGGCAAGACCGTCTACGGCGCGAAGAACTCGTCGGCCAGCTTCAAGATCGGCCGGGCGTTGATCGCGATCAGCGACAACCGGACGCACATGACGAAGGTCTACATCGACGGCAAGCTGGTCCGCTCGATGAAGAGCAGCCTCGGCAAGGGCGGTTACACCACCGGGGCGAACGGCCAGAAGATCAACTACTGGACCGCGGGCGGCCCGCACGTCGTGCTCACCAAGGAGCGCGTGCACGCCATGAGCTCGGCGAGCTACGGCGTCACCGACCCCAACGACCCGAACTTCTACGCGCCGAAGGACATCGAGTACTGCGCGCGGATCAGCTACTCCGGCGAGTTCCTGCACGCCGCCCCGTGGAACGGCTCGCTCGGCCGGGCCAACCTGTCGCACGGCTGCATCAACCTGAGCACCGCCGACGCCAAGTGGGTGTATGAGAACTTCATGCTCGGCGACATCGTCGACGTTCGGAACAGTCCGCGCGACCTCGAGGTCTGGAACGGCATCGGCGACTGGACGGTTCCCTTCGACAAGTACGGTGACTGACCTGCCGGTGGCTCGTCTGGCGGTGCGCTGACCGGTGGACGTCCTCTTCGACGCCGTGGACCGGGCGCTGGAGGACGCCCGCCGCGGTGCTCCTCTGTGTACCGCCGGCCGGGCTGCTCGCCGTCGTCGTGACGCGCGGCATCACCCGGCCGCGGTGGCCCGGTCCGACTGTTGGTGGCGACGCTCGTGGTGCTCGCCTCGTCGCAGCTCGTGGTGGGCGACGACCACGCGGGGGACAACGCGGTCGGCCGGACGTCGCCGCCGCGGCGTGGCGCTGGTCACGTGCGGCGGTCAAAGCGTTCTGGCGGCGTCCGGGAAAGCCGCCGCGACCGGCGACGCGGCCGTTCTAACCTATTTGCCGTGATCGATTTTAAATATGGTGAAACACGGCCATCGTTTGCTGCTGATCTATCAGGATATTGCCTGCGCTGACCCTTTCCATGGACAGAAGGAGTTCAGCGTGATCCGCAAGAGAGTGCCGACCGCCATCGCCATGACCCTCGCCGCCGGAGCCGGCGTGGTCGGCCTGACCGCGTCGCCCGCGGCCGCCCAGGCCGTGCCGTGCGTGCAGAAGATCGCAGTGGTCAACAACGGCGGCTTCGTGATCGATTTCCAGATCACCACGCGTGACGGCCAGCTCTCCGCACCGACCGACGACTACCCGATCAACCAGTGGCGGATCGTGGACCTGGCATCCACACCGTTCGCCGCGGGCGTCGACGTGCGGCCCCTGGTCCACGCCCAGGCCGGTGACGACGTTCCGGGCAACGTCTTCGTCTCGTACTGCGCGAACGGGCAGACCGCCACCTACACCGCTAGCGGTACCACGCTCGACTACTCGGTGACCCTGCTGACCTGATCTAGCTGAGGCGGGAGCGGAACTCGGCGAGCGTCAGCACCGCCGCGTTCCGCTCCTCCACCGGGAAGATCGCGATGTCGGCGTCGTCCTCCTCCAGCTGGGGCAGCCACTCCTTCAGGAAGACCTTGACCGGGATCCGGATGGCGTGCTCGCCGTCGACGTCACCCTCGTTCTCCAGGCGGGCGACCGTCGCATACGGCCAGATCGGCAGCAGGTTGCGGCGGCGGCCGTCCTCGGTGAAGAGGATGTCGCCCTCGTCGCCCCAGACCCACAGGGCGCCCCGATCGGCGATGGCCTCGAACGTGGCGGCCATCCGGGCCGTGGCGTCCAGCCCGAGCAGTCGCTCCGCGTCACGCCGTGAGATGTCATCCGATGCCATGGCGATGATGTTATCGACCGCCGGACGGCCCGCGTCGGGCCGCCCGGCGGAACCGGGATCAGGCCCGTGTGCAGGCGGTTCCGTTCAGGGTGAAGGCCGACGGACTGGTGAAGGTCCCGCTGTAGGTGCCCTGGAACCCGAACGACGAGCTGCCGTTCGCCGGGATGCCTCCGTTGTGCGTGGCATTACGCGCCGTGATCGCACCCGATGTGCCGCTCAGTGCCGCGTTCCACGAGCCGGTGATCGACTGGCCGGACGGGAGCGTGAAGTCCAGCGCCCAGCCGTTGATCGCGCTGCCGCCGGTGTTGGCCACCGTGACGTTGGCGGTGTAGCCGTTGTTCCAGACGTTGGTGGCGTAGGTGACCCGGCAGGACGCGCTTCCCGACGGCGGTGACGAGGGCGGTGTCGACGGGGTGCTTCCGCCTCCGTTGACCGTGGCCGAGAAGTCGGTCACGGCGAGTCCGGCGCCGCCGATCCACGGCTCGAAACCGGCCTGCACGCTGGTCAGGTACCAGGAGTTGGTCACCGACGTACGCGTCTTGGTGTCGTTGATGAAGTCCAGGACGCTGAAGCTCCAGCTGTTGATCGCCGAGGGCGCGAGGTAGGACACCACGGCGTTGGAGCCGTTGCTGCCCTGCCACACCTGCCAGGTCTTCCCGCCGATGGTGGCGTTGCCGACCGGGGAGCCGATCGGCTGGATCGAGCCCTGCCGGTTGAACCAGATCATGATCTCCTGCGCGTTGACGCCGTCGGTCTTCGGCGACGGGTCGAGCCAGATGTCGTAGGCCGCGTCGTAGGTGGCGCCGGAGACGTACTGGAAGCTGACGTTGCTGGTGGCGCTGCTGATCGAGCCGACCTGGATCGGCAGGTTGGTGCCGGGGGAGCACTTGGTGTAGTGGCATCCGAAGTAGACGGCCGGGTACGAGACGGGCGCGCCGCTGGTGTTGCCGGTGCCCTGCTGGCTGGTGATCGAGAAGCCGGTGCCGGTCACGTTGATGCACTGCTGGGCCGAGGTGCCCCAGCGGTTGTTCATCACGACGTAGCGGCCGCCGATCGTGGTCGTGCCGTACTGCTCGCAGATCTGGGTGTCGGCCGCGGCCGGCCCGGCGAGCGTGAGCACGGTGATGCCGGAAACGGCCAGCAGGCCTAACGCGAGTAGGGAACGTAGGGGACGGATCACGGGGGAGCTCCTTCTGGGGGATGGTTTGGGAGCGCTCCCAGAAGCGTACGTCCATCCCTGTTTCGTGCCAACGGGCATCTATCTCACAGGAAATTCATAGGTGTCCGATTTGGATGGTTCGGCCGCGGCCGGAGCACCGCCGGCCGCCCGACCGGAAGGAACTCATGACTGAACCGACGAACCGTCGCCGCCGCTCCCGCCTGCTGACCGTGGGCGCTGTGACGGGCGCGCTCGCGCTCACCGCGGCCGGGGTGGGAGTGGCCCGGGCCGCGACCACCACGCCGGCGCTCTCCTTCGTGGCCGCCACCTCGGCGGTCACCGCGGAGCGCTACGAGTACGACGGCGACGTGTGGCTCTCGTTCGACCTCGGGCTGCACGTGATCGCCGGCAAGGACCCGTTCGAGATCTGGGCCAAGCGCTCCGGCTACGACAAGCCGATCACGGCCGAGCAGGTGGTGGTCCAGAACGGAAAGAAGAAGAAGGTCGCCCTGCCGGCGGGCATGGTGGCCGACTTCAACGGTCTCAAGGACTTCACGAAGTTCACCATCGTCGACGAGGCCGGTAAGACGGTCAAGGAGTACACGACGGCGTTCTGCGGCAACACCTGGGGCTCGGCGCGCACCCGGCCGGACGCCCCGGCGACCAGCCCGTACCCGACCAGCTGCGGCGGCTACAACCCGTTCACGCTGGGCGCGGTCTGGGGTGTGCAGGCCGGCTGGAACTCGGCGGTGCCGGACCGGCCGTTCAGCGACGGCCGCGGTGACGACGGCTTCGACCTGCCGGTCGGTAAGTACACCGCCACGGCCACGGTGAACCCGACGTACCAGAAGATGTTCGGCATCCCGGAGAAGTCGGCGACAGTCAGCGTCGCCGTCACCGTCGTCGACATGTCCGACGAGGGCAAGGGCGGCCTGGCCCGGGCCAAGAAGGCGGACGTCGCCGCCGACCCGGCGCTGGCCGCGCCGGCCGACGAGCACTCCCTGCACGCCGGTCAGGGTGACGCGACCCGCCAGGTCTCGTCCTACCTGCCCGAGTTCCGGGCGCCGGCCAAGCGCCCGGTCACGCTGAAGGCCGCGCCCACCAGCGGACCGAAGCCGGACCTCAAGTCGCTGCCGGCCTGGGGGATCGACCTGTCCGAAGAGGACGGCAAGTGGTACGTCAACTTCGGTGCCACCGTCTGGAACGCCGGCACGTCGCCGCTGCTCGTCGACGGCTTCCGGCGCGCCGGCACCGAGCTGATGGACGCCTACCAGTACTTCTTCGACGCCAAGGGCAACCAGGTCGGCTCGAAGGAGGCGGGCACCATGGAGTGGGACCCGCGGGAGGGCCACAAGCACTGGCACTTCACCGACTTCGCCCAGTACAACCTGCTGTCCTCGGACCAGAAGCTGGCCGTGCGCAGTGGCAAGGAGGCGTTCTGCCTGGCCAACACGGACGCGGTCGACTACACCATCACCGGCGCCAAGTGGCGTCCGGAGAACACCTCGCTGGAGACCTCGTGCGGCGCCGACACCGTCGTCGCGGTGCGTGAGGTCCTGGACATCGGCAACGGCGACACCTACAGCCAGAGCCGCCCCGGCCAGTCGTTCGAGATCACCGATCTGCCGAACGGCACCTACTACATCCAGGTGCTGGCCAACCCGGAGAAGAAGCTCGCCGAGCTGAGCACCACGAACAACTCGGCGCTGCGCGAGATCATCCTCGGCGGCACCCCGGAGGCGCGGACGCTCACCGTGCCGCCGGTACACGGCATCGAGGGCTGACGTATGCGGTGGCCGCCGTCTCGCGGCGGCGGCCACCACCACGCGAGATCAGCGAACGAAGTCCTCGTAGGCCTTCAGCACCAGGCCGTGGAAGTGGTGCACACCGTGCTCGGACAAGCCCGAGCCCTCCGGGTCGTACACGATCCGCCCCTGATCAAAAGCGGGCGTCGCCATGCCCCGCTGAACGCTCTCCACGATCGCGATGTCCTGCTGCTGAAGAACGTCGTCGATGTAGCGGACCGCCTCCACCTCGGCGTCCTCGAGCTCCGCCGTCTCGAAGAAGAAGTCCCACGTCTCCAGCGTCCGGTCCGGCCCGTCCGGGATCACCTGGAACACCATGAAGTTGCCGCGTCCGGGATAACGCAGCAGGCAGGTGTTCGGCCAGAGCCACCACACCGCGTGCTGGGTGACCGAGGCGCCCGACACGTCGTAGGCCGGATTGTCCGCCTTGCCCGCCTCGGCGAAGTGGCTGGACCAGATGCCGTGCGTCTTGACCTCGTAGGTGTCCATGTCGACGAGCGCCACGAACTCCCGGTGCGCGATGTGGCAGTGGTAGCACTCCAGGAAGTTGTCGATGACGTTCTTCCAGTTCGACTTGACGTCGTAGGTGAGCCGCTTGGCGAAGGTCAGCCCGGCCACGTCCGGCGCCCACCGCTCGATCTCGGCGAGCAGGTCCGGCGCCTGCTGCGCCAGCGGGGCCGCCGATCCGTCCAGGTTGACGTAGACGAACCCGCCGAACTCCTCGACCGCGATGCGGTCGAGACAGATCTCAGCGCGATCAAAACCGGGCATGCGGTCGGTCTGGCGGGCCCGGCGCAGCGATCCGTCCAGGTCATAGACCCAGGCATGGTACGGGCAGACGATGGTCCCGGTGGTGCCCGAGCCGGACAGCAGCTCGTGCGCCCGGTGCTTGCACACGTTGTAGAAGGCCCGCAGCCCGCCCGACCTGTCCCGGACCACCGCGACCGGTGACCCGGCCACCGTCGTGGCCACATAACTGCCGGGTGCCCGCAGTTTCTCCACATGACAGACCCACTGCCAGGTCCGGGCGAAGATGGCCCGCTGATCCACGTCGACCCAGCGCGGATCGGTGTACGCCGCCGCCCGCAGCGACATCGACCGGGCCGGATCCGGGTCGTACCCCGAACCGATGTCCTTGACGTCCTGCCTATTGACCGTCATCAGATTCCTTCCATGGTGCTCCGGCCTTCCGGCCGGGGAGGAAACGGAAAGCCCTGCGCAGCAGTACAGGGAAGTCGATTCGCAGGCAAGGCGGATCGACGTCCGGGCCCGCCGCCCGCGCAGTCGTACGGGTGTCCTATCCTTTGTGGATGGTCAAGGGTGTGGAGCGGTTACCGGTACCGTTTCTACCCCACCCCGACTCAGGCCGATCTGCTGACCCGGACGTTCGGGTGTGTGCGGCTGGTCTACAACCTGGGGTTGCAGGCCCGTCGTGACGCCTGGCGGCAGCGGCAGGAGACGCTCGGCTACGGTGCGACGTCGGCGTTGCTGACCGGCTGGAAGAAGACGCCTGAGTTCGAGTTCTTGAATGAGGTGTCCTGTGTGCCGTTACAGCAGACGCGCTGAGGCATCTCGACGACGCCTACCAGAGGTTCTTCGCCGGTCAGGCGCGGTTTCCGCGGTTCAAATCGAAGAAGCGGTCGCGGCGGGCGGCGGAGTTCACCAGCAGTGCGTTCACCTACCGGAATGGTGAGTTGAGGCTGGCGGAGCTGATGGACACACGTCTGGATGTGGTGTGGTCGCGGCCGTTGCCCGACGGTGTGGTGCCGTCGACGGTGACGGTGTCGCAGGACCGGGCCGGCCGCTGGTTCGTGTCGTTGCGCGTCGAGGTGCCTGCCGCCACCGCTCCGGCCACCACGAAGATGGTGGGGATCGACGCCGGCATCAACCGGTTGCTGACCCTGTCTGATGGGCAACCGGTCGACAACCCCCGGCACGAACGCCGGGAGCGTGCCGCCCTGGCCCGCGCGCAACGGAACCTGGCGCGCAAGGCGCAGGATTCCCGCAACAGGGAGAAGGCGCGGCTGCGGGTGGCGCGGGTGCATGCCCGGGTCGCTGACCGGCGCCGGGACATGTGGCATCAGGTGACGACTCGGCTCGTGCGCGAAAATCAAGTGCTCGTGGTCGAGGACCTCGCCGTCCGCAACATGCTCAAGAACCACACACTGGCGCGGGCGATCAGTGACGCGTCCTGGCGGATGTTCCGCACCCTGCTGGAGTGCAAGGCAAAGCAGTACGAGCGGACGCTGATCGCGGTGCCACGCTGGTTTCCGTCGACCCGGTTTTATGTTCGGTGTGCGGGGTCCGGGCGGAGAAGATGTCCTTGTCGGTGCGGGAGTGGACCTGCACCGGCTGCGATACCAAGCATGATCGGGACGTGAATGCGGCCCGTAACATTCTGGCCGCCGGGCTGGTGGTGACGGCCTGTGGAGCTGACAGAGGACCTCAACGGGGGGCCGTTTCCCGGGCGGGCAGTCGGCGATGAAACAGGAAACACTCTGGGGTGACCCAGTGGAATCCCCGTCCCTTCAGGGCGGGGAGATGTCAAGACTCGCTATTGTGGCGGCTCCGGGAGCAGCCGCTCCAGCGCCGCGCCGGTCGCGTCGGCGAGCGCGGACAGCCGGGCGATCTGCTCGCCGGTCGGCCGGCGGGTGGTCGACCAGTAGACGCCGACCGCGCCGAGCGGATCGGCGGCGCGGACCGGGATCATCGCCAGCGAGCGGACGAAGGTGGGCCGGTAGGCGGCCATCGGGATCCGGTCGTCGAGGCGGATGTCCGGGATGATCGCGGTCGACCGGGACAGCATCGCCCAGCCGCTGATGCACTCGGTGATCGGGAACCGCTGGCCCTTCCACAGCGGGCTGATCGCGTCCTCGTCGGCGTAGAAGCACTTGTCGCCCTCGCGCAGCACCACGGTGGCGCCGTGCGCGTCGGCCAGCGCCCGGGCGTTCCCGCGCACCAGACGCTGGACGATGGTCAGGGTGCGGGCCCGGCCGAGGGCGACGACCACGTCGCGCAGCATGTCGTCCGTGGAGTGCACAGATACCACAGTAGGGGCGGGTGGGGCCGGACGGCGCCACTCCGGAGAGTGATGACCGACCGTTATGTCGGCTTCGTGCCCGGATGCGCCGCGGCTGTACCGACGATCGAGCCCGATTCGGCCCGTCAGGTGGACGGCGGCGGCCGAACGGAGACGTTGAAACGATCTTAAGTCGGGCTTCCGGGGCAGTTGTTCCCCGGAGCAAGTTTCCTGTGCCAGGGTTGGCCCTTCCCGCCGATCAGCACTGGTGAAACCCGGTGCGAGAAATGTGGAGGATCCGTGGCGAACATCGAGACCGCGCTGAAAGAGGCCATGACCCTCGAAGGCGCCGTCGGCGTCGCGCTCGTTGATTACACCAGCGGGCTCACCCTCGGTTATCTGGGCGGTGACGGGGTCATGGACATGACCGTCGCCGCCGCCGCGAACACCGACGTGGTCCGGGCCAAGATGCGGGCCCTGGAACTGCTCGGCCTGCAGGACGGGATCGAGGACATCCTGATCACCCTCGACTCGCAGTACCACCTGATCCGGCTGCTGCGCTCCCGGCACGGCGGCGACGCGCTCTTCCTCTACCTGGCCCTGCACAAGAACCGGGCCAACCTGGGCCTGGCCCGGCATCAACTGCGCAAGATCGAGTCGGAACTCGACGTATGACTGGCCCTCATGGCGGTCTGCCGAGCCGGCTCGCCCCGCGGCACTCCGCCCAGCAGCAGTCCGCGAGGTCCGTCCAGCTCGACCCGGTGACCGACCCGCGGCGGCCACTGCGGCTCGAACTGGCCGGGCTGCGACATCAGGTCGTCGGGGTGACCGGCTGCATCATCGCCGGCGTCGACGGCCTGCTCATCCTGCACGACAGCCGGACGGCGGGTGAACCGCACGACGTCGCCGCGATGGCCGCCGCCGCCCACGGCATCAGCCGCACCTGCGGCGGTGCCCTGGGTCAGGGGCAGTTCCAGGAGGTGACGATCCGCAACCGGGAGGGCTGCCTCGCGGTCTACGGGATCGGCGACCTGGCCCTGCTGGCCGTGGTCGGCGACGGCATGGTCAACATCGCCCGACTGCACCTGGAGGCCCGGCCGGTACTGGGTCGCCTGGCGCAGATGCTCGACCTGACCAAGTCGTAGTTCAGTTGTAGGAGATGATCTTGTTGATCAATCCGCCGCCGGGGAAGTCCATCATCAACACCCCGGTGCGGGTGAACGAGCCGGAGTTCAACCGCCCCAGCAGGTACGGATTGACGCCCTGCTGGAACAGCGCGCCGCCGGCCACCCAGTAGGGCGGGGCGAGGGCGCCGGAACCACTGGTGAAGTTGACGTAGATCTTCGTCGGGTCGCCGGAGTTCGTGGTGGTCAGGAAGTTGTTCACGGCGGTGCGCTTGTCGGCGATCTGGGCGAACGTCGGCACGTTGTACTGATCCTGCACGTAGGTGGACGACCCGTCGGCCCACCCGGAGAACTGGGCGAGCCCGTAGTCGGCGAACCGGCCGCCGCGCGGGCCGTTCAGCACCGCCAGTACCACCTTGCCGCGGACCGCGCCCAGGGTGGGCACCGCGGCGGCCGACGAGCGGGCCACCGACGGGGCCCAGAACAGGCCGGGGCGGGCGGCGACGTACGAGTCGAAGATGTCCGGGAAGCTCTTCTGTCCGGTCGCGTCGCTGCACGAACCGGTCTCGCCGGTGCAGTCGTGCTTGAAGCGCAGCAGGACCGTCTCGGCCGGGTGCGCGGTGAGGAACGCGGACAGCTTGTCGAGCACGTCGTCGAAGTTGGCGACCTGGTAGACCGCGCCGTGGTGGATGGTGAACGTGTTGCCGTCGTTGATCCGCGCCCGCACATCGATCGCCCGGATGCCGGCGTTGAGTTGCGCGGTCAGCGTGCCGGCGCTGTCGCCGTAGTTCTCCTGCGTCTGCGTGTAGTCGCCGCCGTGGATCGAGATCGTTTCGTGAGTGCCCGGGATCGACAGCGCGGCCAGGCTCCGGCCGTCCGGGATCCGGGCCATCCAGTCCGGGTTGTTCGCGCTGCTCAGCGTCCGGTACGAAGTGTCGGCCGCATACGCGGGCTGGGGCACGAGGAGCAGCGCGGCGCTGACGAACGCTGCGGCGAGAAGGCGCTTCATGCGACGAGAAGATATCGACTGCGCTTTATAAGCGCTAGTCGCAGCCTTGATCCGGGGAGTCGGTCAGGAACGCGACGAGACGGGTGGCCGCGCCGGTGTGCTTCGTGTACGCCTCCGGAAAGGCCGAGATCTGCACCGCCTGGGCCGCCTCGGTGAGCCGCATCTGCTGCCAGCCCTTCACGTCGAGCAGCTTGTCGTAGAACTTCTGGGTCTGGTATGCCGGGTCGGAGAGCTGCTTCGGCGTGCCCCACCCCTGGCTGGGGCGCTGCTGGAAGAGACCGATCGAGTCGCGGTCACCGCCGCGCAGGTTGCGCAGCCGGGACTCCTGCAGCGCGGTCGCCACCGCGATCACCAGGCCCTGCTCGGGCACCCGTCGCTCGGTGCCGATGGTGACGATGACCCGCGCGTTGGCGAGCTGTTCGTCGGTCCACCGGTCGGCCGCCGACGGGGCCGGCGCGGGTGTGCACCCGGCGTCGGCGCGTACCAGCGGGCTGATCAGAAATGCCACGAGAACGGCGACGGCGGTCACGAACAACGCGCGCACAGGGGCCTGCACCTTACTGCGGGGGAGTGGGGGACCGGCGAAGGATACCGATCAATGTCCGCCGGGTGAAAGCTCACGGGATCGGCCGTTCGGCCGAAGAAGTCTGTGTGGAGTGCACGGAGACGGACGTGCCGCGATGGAGGCTGACCCGCACCCTCGCCGCGTCGATCGGTGTGGACGCGGTCGCCTGGGTGTGGTTCGGGATCGGCCTGGTCACGCCGACACCGCCCGCGGTGGGTTGGGCCATGTTGATGTTCGCGGTGCCGATCGCGGTGTACGCGGGCTGGCGCGCCGGGGCCGCGGGCCGCACGTTCTGGCGGTACGCGTCGGCCGGCATGGTCGGTCTGGGCCTGGCCTCGATCTCCGCGGCCCGGGACTTCTTCAGCGGCGAGCAGGTGGGCCAGCACATCGGCGGGGTCACCGCCGGGCTCTATGTCACGGGCCTGATGGCGTTCCTGCTCGGCCTGCTGCGCATCCCCGGGGCGAAACGCACTCGCATCGAGTGGATCCGTTTCGGCCTGGACGTCGCCACCATGGTCGTCACCGTGACGACCTTCAGCTGGTACCTGATCCTGCCGCGCTGGGAGCGCTGGACCCAGGGCACCGCGGCCGGCGCCGCCTCGATCGTCGTCATCACCACCGCGGCGATCATCGGCATGCTGGCCTTCGTCAAGGTGTCCTTCACCGGCACCGGCCCGATCGATCGTCGGGCGCTGTACATCCTCGCCATGACCGGCGCGGTCGGGGCCGGCGGCGGCGCGCTGGCGCCGCTGCTGGCCGACCGGCCCTACCTGAACACCGGCCACGTGCTGCTGCCCACCACGTCGCTGCTGGTCTGTGTGGCCGCCGACCGGCAACGGCGGGCCTCCCGGGCGGGCATTCCGGCGCCCCGGCCGCTGTCCCGCCGGCCCAGTGTCATGCCGTACACCGCGGTGCTGGCCACCGGCGCGCTGCTGCTGTCCGCGGCGGCCTCCGGCGCCGGGCACCTGCTGGTGGTCGCGACCGGATCGGTCGTCGTCACGCTGCTCGTCGCGATTCGGCAGGTGATCGCGCTGCGGGACAACGCGCGGCTGCTCGACGACCTGGACGCCCGCCAGCGCGAGCTCGCCCACCAGGCCGGCCACGACAGCCTCACCGGCCTGGCCAACCGGGCCGTGCTGGTTCGCGAGATCACCGCCGCCCTGGACGACGGCCCGGCCGACGTGACGGTCGCCCTGCTCGACCTGGACGACTTCAAGGAGATCAACGACGACCTCGGGCACCCGGTCGGCGACGCGCTGCTCGCCGCGGTCGGCGCCCGGGTCACCGCCCAGCTGCCGGCCGGGTGTCTGGTGGCCCGGCTCGGCGGCGACGAGTACGCGCTCCTGCTGCGCACCGACCACGCCACCACGATCGCCGCGATCGCCGCCGACCTGCGCCGACCGGTCCGTGCCGGCGGGCACGAGCTGGTCGTCGAGGCGAGCATCGGGCTGGCCCCGGCCCAGTACGGCGACACCGCCGACGAGCTGCTGCGCCGGGCCGACGTGGCGATGTACGAGGCGAAGAGCCTGGGCAAGGGCCGGCACGTGATCTACCACGAACGGATGGACCACCGGACCGCCGAGCAGTCCCGGGTGGCCGCCGACCTGCGCGGCGCCCTCGACACCGACCAGCTGCACCTGCTCTACCAGCCGATCGTGGAGATGCCCGGCGGCGAGCTGTTCGGGGTGGAGGCGCTGATCCGCTGGACCCACCCGCAACGCGGCCCGATCGGGCCCGGCCTGTTCATCCCGGCCGCCGAACGCACCGGCCTGATCGTGCCGCTCGGCGCCTGGATCCTCGAGGAGGCCTGCCGGCAGGCGGTCCGCTGGCGGCAGGAGATGGGTGACGCCGCGCCACGGACGGTCACCGTGAACGTGTCGGCCCGCCAGCTGCGCGAGGCCGGGTTCGCCGGTGAGGTCGACGCGGTGCTGCAGCGGACCGGGCTACCGGCGTCCGTGCTGACCGTCGAGGTGACCGAGACCGCGGTGTTCGACGGCGGCACCGCGCTCGACGAGCTCAAGGCGATCGCCGCGCTCGGGGTGAAGATCGCCCTCGACGACTTCGGCACCGGCCACTCGTCGCTCGGTCTGCTGCGCACCTGCCCGGCCGACATCCTCAAGGTCGACAAGTCGTTCGTCGACGACGTCACCGAGAACGGCGAACCGGCCGTCATCGTGGCCGCGCTGCTGACCATCAGCGAAGGCATGCGGCTGCGCGCGGTGGCCGAGGGCGTGGAGACCGCGGCGCAGGCGGCCGAGCTGCACCGGCTCGGCTACCGCTACGCGCAGGGCTACCACTATGCCCGACCGATGCCCGCCGAGGCGATCAACGCGTACCGCCCGGCCGGCGACGGCCACCGGGTCGCCGCCTAGACTCCGGCCTCATCCCGGCTGTGCGCTTTCACCTCGTACATCCGGGTGTCGGCGGCGGCCATCAGGTCGTCGGCCTTGGTGGCCGGGCCGCCGACGGCGACGCCGATGCTCGCCCCGATGCGCACCCGGCGGCCCGGCAGGTCGAAGGGCAGGCGCATGTCGGCCATCAGCCGTCGTGCCCGGGCCTGCACGTCGGCGGCGCTGGTGACGCCGGTCAGCACCGCGGCGAACTCGTCGCCGCCGAGCCGGCCCAGCAGGTCCTCCGACCGCAACCCGGCGCGTAACCGTTCGGCCGCGGCCACCAGCAGCGCGTCACCGGCGGCATGCCCGTAGCCGTCGTTGACCGCCTTGAAACCGTCCAGGTCGATGAAGAACAGCGCCACCGAGCCCTCGCCGGTCGCACCGGCCAGCGCCTCCTCGAGCACCCGCAGCACCTCGGTCCGGTTCGGCAGCCCGGTCAGCGGGTCGTGGGCGGCGGCGTGCGCGAGCCGGTCCTGCTGGGCGCGCCGGTCGCTGATGTCGCGCTGGTTGGAGACGATGCCGCCGACGGCCGGATGGTCGATCGCGTTGCGCAGGGTCACCTCGTGCCAGTGCCAGGTGCCGTCCCGGTGCGCGACCCGCAGCTCCAGACGGGCCTGGCAGTCCGCGCCACCATCGGTCACCGTGGTCAGCGCCGTGTTGATCGCCAACTGGTCGTCCGGATGGAACAGGTCCAGGTAGCCGGTGTTCAGCAGTTCGCCGGGGTCCCAGCCGCCGACGTGCCGGACGGCCGCGCTGACGTGGGTGATCCGGCCCAGCCCGTCGATCACCGCGACCACGTCCGAGGAGTCCTGGACCAGCGCCCGGAACCGTTCCTCGGCCCGTTGCAGGGTGAGGGCGGCCTCCTCGGCGCGGGCCGCGGCGAGTCCCAGGTTGCCCAGCCCGAACCCGGCCAGCAGCAGGTTGATCGTGGCGGCCAGGTGTGAGTGGGCGGGCGGCACCACCGAGGGGGCGCCGAGCTGCACGGCGATCTCCATCGCGACGGTCACCACCGCGGTGACCCCGGTGGCCGGGCGCCAGGTCCGCGACCCGGACCAGCCGATGTGCAGGACACCGATCAGGACGACGGCGGCGGGCAGGAGGAAACCCCAGCCCGCCACCAGCAGCACCACCCCGATCAACACGGTGGCGTGGACCAGCCGCAGCACCACCCGGTTGTGCAGGTGCCCGCCGCCGAGCAGCCGCTGGTAACGCTCGCTGCCGCTGGCCGCGAACAACACGACGAGAGCGGCCAGCAGTGCCGGTGAGCCGAGGACCGCACCGTGCCGCCGGCCCCACTCGGCGAGTCCCAGGATCGCGAGGAACAGCACGGGTGCGCCGATCGCGGGCGGCACGGCGTCGGTCGCCGGGCGCGCGCCGAGGAACGGGCGGCCGGTAGGCACCTGCGTCACGTCGCTCCTCCGCCCTGGGACCGGTCCTCGGTCTCATCGGGTGGCCGGGGCCCGACATGAGAACTTCCCCGGACGGCTACCGGTCGGTGGAGCCGGCGCCGGGTTCGTCGAGGACCGCCTCCACCAGATACGGCCCGTCGTGATCGAGCATCGTGCGCAGAACTCCGGACAGGTCGGCGGCGTGTCGGACCCGGGACGCGGGTACCCCCATGGCCGCCGCGAGGTGTACGTAGTCGACACGTGGCTCGTATACGTGGTGACAGACCACGAATTTCGCGGCGACCCCGTGGTGGGCGGCCGTCCACAGTGCCTGGCAGGTGTGCATGGCTCCGCCGTCGCTGGTGAAGCCGACGACCGTACGCTCCGGATGGGCGATCCGGGCGCCGATCGCGCCCGGAATGCCGACGCCGAGCGTGCCGCCGGGGTTCTGGAAGAAATGTCCCGGCCGGGTCGGCGGCAGCCAGCGGTTCAGCGCCGGCGAACTGGTCAGCGCCTCGTCGACGACGATCGCGTCGTCCGGCAGTAGTCCGGCCAGCGCCGCCGCCACGGCAGGCATCCGCAGCGGCGCCGAGTCCGCCTCCAGCCCGGCGCCCAGGTCGTCGGTGAGCACCTTGTCCAGCTCGGCCGCGCGCAGCGCCCCGCGCCGCCGGACCCGTTCGGCCGCCGCCTGCCGCTGTGGCTCGGTCATCGCCTCCCCGAACGCCGCGGTCAACGCCCGCAGCGTCAGTCGCGGGTCACCGAGCATCCCGGCGGTCACCGGGTGGTTCTCGGCCATCGCATCCGGGTCGAGGTCCACCTGCACCACGGTGCCGCCCGGCCGGAGCGTGCTGTCCGCCACCTCCGGGAGCATGCGCGCGCCGACGATCAGTACCGCGTCGGCGTGTGTCGTCAGGTCGGTGCCGTGCTCGGCGGGGCCGCCCCACAGCGGATGATTCCACGGCATGAGCAGCTCGGACGCCATCACCCCGTGCACCACGGCGCCCCAGGTCTCGGCGAACCGGGTCAGTTCGCCGACCGCGCCGGAGGCGGCCACACCGTCGCCGGCCAGGACCACCGGCGCGTGCGCGGTGGCCAGCAGCCGGGCCGCCGCCTGGATCGCCGCCGGTTCCGGGACGACCCGGGTGTCCGGCACGCTCGTGGGCATCACCGCCTCGTCGGCGACCTGGTCCAGGACGTCCGTTGGCACGGCGAGGAAGACCGGCCCACGCGGTGGGGTGGCGGCCACCTTGAGCGCCCGCCGCACCAGGGGGAGCAGGTTCTCCGGGCGGGTGACCCGGTCGGCGTGCTTGGTCACCGGTCGGGCCATGTCGACCAGGTCGTCGTAGGTGCCCCCGGGCTCCGCGGTCAGTACCAGCATCGGAGTCCGCCGGTGCAGCGCGTGGCCGAGACCGCCGACCGCGTTGCCGAGCCCGGCCCCGCCGTGCAGCAGCACCACGCTGGGCCGTCCGGTGGCCCGCGCGTACCCGTCCGCGGTGCACACCACGGCGGCTTCCTGGAGGCCCAGTACGTAGTCGATGTCCGGGAACCCGGCGATCTCCGCGGGCAGCCACTCCTCGCCGGCGCCCGGGTCGCCGAACAGGTAGCGCACCCCGTCGGCCCGGAGTTGTTCGAGCAACCGACGGCGCCCGGTACGCCGTGTCCCGGCGGCCGTGGTGGGGGTGGTGGCGGGCGGGTGGAGCCGGCTCACGCTCATGGTGAGAGCGTAGGTAGCGGCATGAGCATTTTTCGTGTTTCCGGCTATCAGCTCCAGCGGATCCGGGCCGCCAGCACCTCGCCGGCCAGGGCCCGGGTCCGCGGATCCAGCCCGTGCTCCTGCTCGCTGCGGGCCAGGGTGATCGCCTGGTCGACGGCCTCCGCCAGCTTCCCGGTGGCGGCCTCGTCGAAGGCCGCCCCGGACAGCGCATTCATCGCCGCCAGATCGGTATCGGTCACCATGCCCGGCATCGGCATGCCCTCGTGCTGGTTCTCCGCCGGCAGCCCGGCCAACCGGTGCAGTTCCCGCAGCTCGGGCAGTTCGGCCTCGGTGAACACGCGGACGGTGGCGGCGAGTTCCCGCGTCGCCGCACCGCCCGCGCGTGCCGGCACCGCGTCGAGCAGGGGAACGACCTGCTCGTTCATGGCCAGCATGATCTCGATCCAGGCCAGGTCGGTGCCGCCGAAGGTGCTCGCCGGCGCCGGGGCCGGCGCTTTCTCCTCCGGCCGGCCGCCGCATCCGGCGAGCAGCAGGAGTACGGCCACCGAGGTGATCAGACGCATCGTGTTCCTCCTCGGTGACCGGTGACCCCTGGGGATTCTCAGCCGAACGACGGCGTCGTGCCGCACTTGGCGTCCGCGTTGATGCAGACCTTGACCAGCGCCGCCAACTTCGCCGGGTCCCAGGCGTTCATGAAGTCGCCGTGGATCGACGACGCCATGCCGGAGGACAGGGCCAGCCCGTCGCCGCCGAGCGAGTCGTAGCCGAGCATCATCGAGATGTTCGGGATGGCCACCGGGTACTTTCCGGTGCAGACGCCGTTGACCGACGGGCCCATGTGCGACTTGTGGTCGGGCGAGTCGATGTGCTTGCCGTCCCAGCAGTCCTGGTAGGTGAGCTGGTAGATCAGGTTGCCGCCGGCCGCGCACTTCGGCCAGTTGCCGTCGGCGCTGCGGCCGATCTCGGCGCTGCCCGCGCACCAGAACTGGCCGCTCGCGCCCTTCGGCGTGGCCACCTGCCGCTTGGCATCGCCCTGGACCATGACCAGGCCGGGCGGGAACGGGACGACGGTCGCCGGGTCCTTGATCTTCGCGCCGTAGTAGGCCCGGAAGTTCTTCATCTTCACCGGCTTGCCGCCCTGCAGCAGCGTCGGCGCCCAGTACGCGCTGTGGTCACCGGCCGCGTCGCAGGTCGTCGACTGCTTGAGCAGTTGCGCTCCGGTGCTGCTCGCGGTCACCTTCGGCCCGAAGAAGGTGTGCAGGTGCGAGGCGCCGGGCAGGTTCGGCAGCACGATCGGGTCATCGGCGGCCTCACCGGAGACCGTGCAGTTGGTGTGGAACTCCGGAACCCGCACGATCCCGGCCGGCACCGACTTCGGCTGCACCGCCTTGTGCAGGGCGAGGGTCTCCTTCCAGGCCGCCTCGTCGACCGGAACCCAGCCGCCCGGGCTCGCGGACGGGTTGGTGGGCGCGGCATTGGAGGCGGCGGGCTTGGACGGAGCGGCACTGGACGGGGCGGTACCGGTCGGGGCCGCGGTCGCCGGGGCCGCCGAAGCCGTGGCGGGAGCCGAGGCGGCGACACCGACGTTGAAGTGGTTGATGTTGACGAAGTCCGAGCGGGACTTGCTTTTCATGACCAGGACCAGCGTCTGCTTGCCGGTCGGCAGCTTCGCGGCCTTCGCGGTGACCGTCGTCCACTTCTGCCAGCCGCCGGTCGACGCGATCGGGAAGGTCGCCAGCAACGTGCCGTCACGATCGCCCAGGCGGGCCTCGATCGAGCCGCCTTCGGAGTTGTTCGAGGCGATCCGGGCGCTCAGCGAGGTCGAGCCGATCGTGACGTTGCGGTACTCGAGCCAGTCGCCGCTCGCCAGCCAGCCGACGTTCTTGCCGCCGCCGGTGTCCGAGGTGTTCTCGGTCTTGGCGCCGCCCTGCGCGGCGAACGATTCGGCCTGCAGGGTGCCCGGCGTGGTGACCTCGCCGGCGCCGGCGGTGGTGATGTAGATGCCGCTCGCGCCGAGCGCGGCGACGACGGCGGCACCCAGGACCACCCGGGTGGTACGGCGGCGGCGCTTCGGGTCCGGCGGGGCGACGTGCTGGGATTCCATACCCATATCGATCCTCAACAAAATGGCGGGGAAAGGGTGCGGCACGAATTATGCAGACCCTGCACAGGCGGTTCAATACGTCAAGAAAAAATTCATTTCCCCAGGTCAGGGCGATGCTGGTGGCCGTCGTAACGCCTTTCAATAACAGTTTTTCGAGATTGCTTCCTTAAGTCTCCATTAATTAGTCGGCGGTCGATCCCCGGTTCGGGCGCGAGGTCTTTCCGGGCGGCGGGCTAGGATCCGCGGATGCGCTGGTGGCGAGGTCTCGACCCGATGATCCGGGACACCGCCGGTGCGGTCCTGCTGGTCGTGGCGGCGTTCGTGCCGGGGATCGCCGAGCTCGGCCTGGAGATCGGCGAGCTGCACCTGCGCCCGGCCGACCGGATCAGCCTCGCCTTGCTGCTGATCCAGGCGTTCGCCCTGATTCCACGCCGCCGGTGGCCGGCCCTCGGCCTGGCCGTCGCCGCCGCCGCGTTCGCCGTGCACCAGCTGGCCGGATACCCGCCGACGGTGACCGGGCTCGCGCTGCTGGTCGCCCTCTACAGCGTGGGGGCTCACCAGGAGCGGCACCGCCGCCCGCTCGCCGCGGTCGCCGTGGTGGCCTATGCGGCGCTCGCGATCGCCCTGCACCAGCGGGGCGCGGCCGAGCGGGTGATCGATTTCGGAACCTTCTTCGCGGTGCTCGCCGCCTGCTGGGCCGCCGGATCGTGGGTGCGGGCCCGGCAGGCCGAGGAACGGCGACGTCGGCGGGAGAGCGTCGGCGCGGCGATCACCGCCGAGCGCGCCCGCATCGCCCGGGAGTTGCACGATGTCGTCACCCACCATGTGACCGCCATGGTGGTGCAGTCCGACACCGCCGGTCTCCTGATCGGGCCGCAGCCGGACCGGGCCGTCGAGGCGGTCGCCGCGGTCAGCCGGTCCGGGCGGGAGGCGCTCGGCGAACTCCGGGTGCTGCTGGGCGTACTGGAGAAGGGTCTGGAACCCACCGAGACCACCGAGAGTCGCCTCGCGGACCTGGTGGACCGGATGCGCCGCGCCGGTCAGCCGGTCGACTTCGCCGAGGAGGGCGGGCCCGGGCCGGACGGGGGCCTCGGGCTGGCCGTGCACCGGGTGGTTCAGGAGGGGCTGACCAACGCGGTCAAACACGCGCGCGGCCGCCCGACACGGGTACTGGTCCGGCACGACGGCGAGGGGACCGCGGTCGAGGTGGTCACCGCCGGCACCGCGCGCGGCGAGGTCCGCGCCGGGCGCGGCCTCACCGGCCTGCGCGAACGGATCAAGATCTTCGGCGGGACGTTCGACGTGGGCGGTGATCCGGAGGGCGATTTCACGGTACGGGTGTGGCTGCCCCGGGACCGGGCTGAGGCGGGTGCGGGCGCGAGTCCCTCGGGAGAGACGATCGGCGGTGTGGTGTGATCCGGGTGCTGGTCTGCGATGACCAGGCGCTCATCCGCGCCGGGTTCGTGACCGTTTTCGGACTGCAACCCGACCTGGAAGTGGTCGGGGAGGCGTCCGACGGTGAAGCCGCGGTACGGGAGGCGCTGCGGCTGCGTCCCGACGTCGTCGTGATGGACATCCGGATGCCGCTGCTCGACGGCATCGAGGCGACCCGCCGCCTGGCCGGGCCGGACATCGCCGACCCGATGAAGATCCTCGTCGTGACCACGTTCAACCTGGACAGCTACGTCTACCAGGCGTTGCGGGCCGGGGCCAGCGGCTTCCTGCTCAAGGACGCCCAACCGGCCGAACTGATCGACGGCATCCGGACCGTGTCCCGTGGGGAGGCACTGCTGGCCCCGGCGGTGACGCGCGCGTTGGTCGGCCGCTTCGGTGATCGGGTTCGGCCGACGGTCGCGGGGGAGGACGATCGGCTGGGTGCGCTGACCGCCCGGGAGATCGAGGTGTTCCGGCTGATCGCCGAGGGCCTGTCGAACTCGGAGATCGCCGGGGCGCTGGTGATCAGCCAGGAGACCGTCAAGACGTACGTCTCCCGGATCCTCACCAAGCTCTCACTGCGCGACCGGGTGCAGGCGGTGATCCTCGCCCACCGCACCGGCCTGGTCACCTGACGCGGTCCCGGTACGGTCGCGGTCGCGGTCGCTCGACCATCCCCCGGCAGAGCTACCCCCGCTGCCCACCGCAGGGCGATGATCTTCGATGGGATGCTGCCTAGCGTCGTACCCATGAAGCGTCTTGGTCGTCCGTTGCTCCTCCTGCTGATCTTCGTCGTCGTCGACGCCCTGGTGGTGACCGTCCTCAACGCGCTGTCCGGTAGCGCGATCCTCTCTCTTCTCGTCGGCGCGGCCGCGGCCGCCGCCACCCTGTGGCTCTACGCGTGGACCACCCGCCGCATCGAGCGGAAGGAGCCGCAGGACATGCCGGCCGCCGGACGGTTCCGGACCCTGGCCCGGGGGACGCTCGCCGGGATCGGCCTGTTCACGGCGACCGTGCTGGCCATCGCGGTCTTCGGTGGGTTCGGGATCGACGGCTGGGGCTCGGTCGGCGGCATGCTCTCGATCTTCGGCCTGATGGCCGGCGTCGCCACCGTCGAGGAGGTGCTGTTCCGCGGCATCCTGTTCCGGCAGATCGAGGAGCGCGCCGGAACCTGGCCGGCCCTGGCCGTCTCGGCCACCCTGTTCGGTCTGCTGCACCTGATCAACGACCCGACCGCGATCGGCGGCGCGCTGGCGATCGTCGCCGCCGGTCTGATGGCCGGCACCGCCTACGTCGCCACCCGTGCCCTGTGGCTGCCGATCGGCCTGCACCTGGGCTGGAACTTCGCCGAGGGCGGCATCTTCGGTGTGCCGGTCTCCGGTGCCGACAGCTCCACCCTCGGCCTGCTGCGCGGCGTCTTCGACGGCCCGGCCGTGCTGACCGGCGGCGACTTCGGCCCGGAGGCCAGTCTCTTCGCCGTCCTGGCCAGTCTGCTCGCCACCGCCTACCTGCTGCGGGTGGCCCGCCGCCGCTCCGCCTTCCGGGCCCGCGCGACCGTCTGACGGCCGCAAGCTTCCCTCGGGCATCGGGAGCGGCTATGGTCACTCTCCTTTGATCACGGTCGGAAGGGACTGTGCAGTGGTGGCGATCCGGAGCCGTGTCGTTCATGCCCGGCAGGCCATGGCGGGGATGCCCGCCCGGATGGTCTACGGCAACGACGCGTGGGCCAGTAACAACCGGGGTCAGCAGCGGACCCTGCGGGACCTGCGCAGCCGGCGGTCGGGCCCGGTCGACGTGGTGACCCAGCGCCAGGCCGACCAGATCGACACCCTCGGCTACGTGCTGCTGGACACCCCGGCCGACCCGTCCGCGGTGCGGGCCGTCCAGGCCGGCTACGACGACGTGATCGACGACCCGGCCGCGACTGTCGACATGGGCCGCCGGATCCGGCACGTGGTGCGCTACGTCAAGGAACCGCTGCGCCGCGTCCCGGCGATCCGGGAGATGCTGACCCCCGGCGCGCTCGGGGTGCTCGACGCGTTCTACGCCGGCGCCTGGGCGATCCAGCACGTCCGGATGTGGCGGATCGGGCACATCCCGGTCGAGGAGCAGCGCTACCACCACTACGGCAACCAGTGGCACTGCGACCAGCACCCGACCACCACGCTGAAGCTGTTCGTGCAGATCAGCGACGGCGTCACCCCGGAGAACGGCGCGTTCCGCTTCCACGACGTGCCGAACACCCGCCGCATCATGCGCACCGGGTTCATCGACAACAGCCACGTCGTCGGTCCGGCCCGGCGCCTGATGGAAGACCCGCGCAGCGCACGCTACTTCGACGTGCCGGCCGGGCACGTCGCGTTCTGCAACACCACCCGCTGCCTGCACCGGGCCGGTATCCCGCCGGAGGGCACCACCCGCGGCATGGTGCAGTTCACCTTCGGGCCGAGTGCCACCGGCCCGCGCGCCGCCGACCCGTTCGCGAACCTGCCCCCGGACCCGAACGTGGCCGAGGGCAACTTCGCCTGACCCGTACGGTATGCAGGTCACGTGAGCGAGGGATCATCGATCGGGCGGGCCGGGCAGCGGATGGCGGTGGCCACGCTGGCCTCCCGGGTCGCCGGGTTCCTGCGGATTCTGGTGCTGGCCGCCGCACTCGGGCTGGGCACCCGCCTGCTCGACACCTACAACGTGGCGAACACGCTGCCGAACGCGGTCTACGAGCTGGTCGTCGGCGGCACCATGGCCAGCATCGTGGTGCCGCTGCTGACCCGGGCGAGCCTGAGCGAACCGGACGGCGGGGTGCTCTACGCGCAGCGGCTGCTGTCGCTGATCGTGTACGTGCTGAGCGCCGTCACGATCCTCGCCGTCGTGATCGCGCCGTGGCTGATCGACCTGTACGCGCCCGGATTCACCGTCGAGCAGCGGGACCTGGCCATCGTGTTCAGCCGGTTCTTCCTGCCGCAGATCCTGTTCTACGGGCTGAGCGCCACCACCGGGGCGATCCTCAACATCCGGGGCCGGTTCGCGGCCGGGGCGTGGGCGCCGCTCTGCAACAGCGTCATCGTCATCGCGGTCGGCCTGACCTACCTGTCGGTGGCCGGCAGCGCGGCCGCCGGGACCGGGCTGAGCACCGGGCATCTGCTGCTGCTCGGGCTGGGCACCACGGCCGGGGTGGTGGCGCAGACCATCCTGGTGCTGTGGGCGCTGGCCCGCAGCGGGTTCCCGGTGCGGCTGCGGCTCGACCCGCGGGGCATCGGCATCCGGCGGATCGGGAAGCTCGGCGTGTGGGTGCTGCTCGCGGTGGTGGCCTCGCAGACGCTCACCGCGGCGGCGACCCGGGCGGCGTCCTGGGCCGGGCCGGGCGGGGTCACCGCCTATCAGAACGCGAGCGCCGTCTACCTCGTACCGTATGCGGTGATCGCCGTCTCGGTGATGACCGCGATCCTGCCGCGCCTGAGCCAGTACGCGGCCCGCGGCGAACGCAACCGGGTCACCACCGGCCTGTCCCGGGCGGTCCGCACCGCGCTCGTCGTGATGGCCCCGATCGCCGCCGCTTTCCTGCTGCTCGGCCCGCACATCGCGACGGTGCTGTTCGCGCACGGCAACAGCAGCGCGGCGACCGTCCGGGTGCTCGGGCTGGTGCTCGCCGGGTTCGGGCTGACGCTGGTGCCGTTCACCAGTTACATGATTCTCCAGCGAGGGCTGTACGCGCTGCAGGACACCAGGACGTCCGCGCTGATCACCGCGCTGGTGGCGGCGGTCGGGGTGGCCGGGTGCGCGGCCGCCGGGTGGCTGCTGCCGGGCGAGGACATCGTGATCGGCATCCCGGTCGCGTACGCGCTCGCTTACACCGTCGGGCTGAACGTGACCGCGCTGGTACTGCGCCGGCGCCTCGGTTACCTGGACGGGCGGCGTCTGGTCCGTACCCATGTGCGGGTGCTGGTGGCGACGGCGGCCGGCGCCGGATGCGCCGGCCTCGTCGTCTGGGCCGTCGACGCGGCGACCTGGGCCGGTGCGCTGACCACGCTGACCGGGGCCGTGTTCGCGGGGGCCGTCGGATATCTCGCCGCCGGGCGGCTGATGCGCCTGGCCGAACTGCGACACCTGCTGAATCTGGCCCTGCCCGGCCTGCGCACCTGGTGACCGCCTATTTCTTGGAGACCGGCTCGGCGGCGGGCTTGGGAACGGGCGCCGATGTGGTCGGCTTGGCGGCCGGCTTGCGCACGATGAGGGCCGGGCAGTGGGCCGGCGCATCGGAGGGCACCGCCGGAGCGAGGTCGCCCAGTGTCTTCACCGACGCCTTGGTGATCGCCCGGACACTGGCCTCCTGCTGAAAGCCCGCCAGGTTGCTGGTGTATCGGCCGTCCCCGCTCGGGTAGAGCACCAGCGGCACCCCGTCGATGTATGCGCACGCCTTCGCGTCCGCACCCCACCCCATGATGTGGTGCCCGCGGTAGGTCTCGTAGAACCCGGGTTTGGCGACGACCGGCGCGGACGGTGCCGGTGCCGGGTCCACGTCCGGCCCGGTGCCGGCCCACACGGTGCCCGCCGTGGTGGCCAGCCCGACCGCCACCGCCAGCACGGCGATTCCCCGCGCGGCGTATCCCGGGCGCTTCACCGTTCGTTTGTCGTGGTGCATGGAATTCATTCTCGGACCACTTTCGTCGACCTATACAGGAATGATCGTGCCATCCGTGACCGTACTCCCGGACAGCGATTTCCAGTCGATCGGAAACGCCGATCGAACGCCGTTCCAATCCTTTCGGGGACAACGGCGGAACGAATTACCGGGGTAACCGGTTGAATAGGTTTCCGACATGTTCCGTCCATTCGAGGGATGAGGATTCCGTATGGCGAAGACGAACCGTCGTGACGTCCTGCGCTACGGCGCGGCCGGAGCGGTGACGGCTGCCACGGCCGTGGTAGCCGGCCAGGAGTTGGCGAGCGCCGATCCGCCACCGGGGCCGGGCGACAAGAAGGACCTCACGGACCTGCTCGACCCGCGCGACTTCGACGAGCTCTTCAAGGGCAAGAAGATCCGCGGCCTGCACAACCTCCGGGGCCGCAAGGAGTTGATGATCAACAATCGGCGGCTCGCCCTGACCGAGATCAAAACCCTGTTCGTGCCGGCCGACGGGTCGCCGCCGTACGTCGGGGTGGGCTACATCAGCGCCCTGAACCACTACGACCCGGTCGAGATCGACGGCAGTCGCAACCGCGACGGGCTGCGCAAGCTGGCGAAGAAGGTCGTGGACATCCTCGGCGACTTCGAGCTGGCCGACGCCGCCGCGCAAGACCACGCGCACTGACGATCGAAGGAAAGGCGACTGAACATGGCAGTACGCAAGAGCATCACCGCGATCACCGTGGCGGAGGGGACCGCATTCATCAATGCGCTGCGCCAGTTCAAGACGACGTCGGCGAACGGGCGGAACTACAACTGGTACATCGACCAGCATGTGCTCTATTTCTCCCGGACCGCGGACAACATCAGTCACGCCCACCAGTCGCCGTCGTTCTTCCCATGGCACCGTGAATACCTGCGCCTGCTGGAACTCGATCTGCAGACGGTGAGCGGCAACCCGAACGTCTTCATCCCCTACTGGGACTGGACCGGCTCCGCGCACCCGTTCTCCGCCGACTTCCTCGGCGCGATCACCAACGGCAGCGTGACCAGCGGCAACTTCAGCCCGTCGTGGGGCTGGTCGCTCTACCGCAGCAGCATCCAGACCAACTTCCTGCAGCGGCGGGTCGGCGTGAACGCGAGCCGGCCCACCGCCGCGACCGTCAACGGTGTCCAGAGCTACCAGGTGTACGACCAGTCGCCCTGGGATGCCACGGTGTCCAACAGCTACCGCAACCGCAACGAGATCCTGCTGCACAACCGGGTGCACAACTACGTCGGCGGGCACATGGCCACCCGGGAGGCGCCCAACGATCCCGTGTTCTGGCTGCACCACTGCAACATCGACAGGCTGTGGTGGCTGTGGCAGAACGCCAACGGCCCGGACACCTACCAGCCGCGGACCGGTTTCACGGCAGGTGTCATCGACAACAACGAGACGATGCGCCCGTTCGCGAACGGGCGTACCCCGTCCGTGGTCCGCGACATCGGCTCCCTGGGCTACAGCTACCAGTGACGCTCAGGCCACTGCCCGGCGGCGGCGTGCGAAGCCGCCCCCGGCAGCGGCCTCGGCGATCGCCGGTGTCCGGTTCACGGTGCGGCGCTGCAGACCCGGGTGCCGGGTCTCCCAGGCCGCGCGGACCCGGGCCGGCAGGTGCAGGTCACGCCACACCCGGCGGAGCATGGCCGGGTTGATCAGATCCTCCACCTCACCGCAGTTCGCGGCCTCGCACAGGACCTGCTCGTAGGCGGTCCGCAGCTGGGCCGGATCCTCGAGCTCGAACTGGCGGCGACTGGCGTGCCCGCAGGCCATGTGATGCGGGACTTCGAGCACACCGACGCTGTGTCCGTGCAGGTCGTCGATCCGGTCAGGGACGGCGGGGGCCCGGGTGGCGGCGCTGCGGTTCTTGCGGCCGTCACGGGCGGCGACGTACGACATGCCCCTCAAGATAGGCCCGCCGGGGTGCCGGAGTGGCCGGATACGAAATCGGTGGCGGCACCGGGACAGCCGTGCCAGGGTGGGGAACACCGGCAGAGCCCACAGACGAGGAGAGACCGATGCGAGCAGCTTCCACGCTCCGGACCCCGACCCGTCCTACCGTGGAGTTCTGCTTTGGCATTGTTGAATCTCGGGATCGTCGCCCATGTTGACGCCGGCAAGACCAGCCTGACCGAGCGCCTGCTGTTCGAGGCCGGGGCCGTCTCGCGCCCCGGAAGCGTCGACGACGGCACCACCCGCACCGACTCGATGGAGCTGGAACGGCAGCGCGGCATCACCATCCGCGCCGCCGTGACCTCGATCAGCCTCGGTGACCTGACCGTCAATCTGCTCGACACCCCGGGCCACCCGGATTTCATCGCCGAGGTCGAGCGGTCGCTGGCCGTCCTCGACGCGGCGGTTCTCGTGGTGTCCGCCGTGGAGGGTGTCCAGCCGCAGACCGTCGCCATCTGGCGGGCCCTGCGCCGGATCGGCGTACCCACTCTCTTCTTCGTCAACAAGGTGGATCGGCGTGGCGCCGACGTGGACCGGGTGACCGGTCAGATCCGCCGACGGCTGGCCACCGCCCCGGTGTCCCTCACCACGGTCAAGGACCAGGGCGACCCCATCGCAGCGGTACGGGCGAAGCGTCTCGATTCCGAGCCGGTGGTCTCCGGGGTGGCCGAGGCCGACGACCGGATCGCGGAGAAGTGGCTGGCCGGGGAGCCGGTCCGGGTCCGTGACGTGCGTCGGGCGATCCGGCGGGCGGTCCGTGGCGCCCGGCTCAGCCCGGTGGTCTGCGGCTCGGCGATCACCGGAGCCGGGGTGCCCCAGCTGCGCCACATCCTGACCGACCTGCTGCCGCGTAGCGACGAACGGGACGGTCCGCTGGCCGGCACGGTCTTCGCCGTCGACCGGGACGGTCAGGGGCGGCGGGCCTGGGTGCGGCTGTGGTCCGGGCGGCTGAGCGTCCGCGACCGGGTGGACCTCGGCGGGACCCGCCCGCAGACCGTCACCCAGATCGAGGTCAGTGAGCCGGAGGGCGTCCTGGTGCGCCGGTCGGCCGCGGCCGGGCAGATCGCCGCCGTGCGCGGGCTCTCCGCCCGAATCGGCCAGCACGTCGGGCAACCGCCCCGGCGGCGGCTCTACCGGTTCCCGCCGCCGACCCGGCAGGCCCTGGTCGAGCCGGTCGACCCGGCCCGGCGGCTGGCCCTGTTCGCCGGTCTGACCGAGCTCGCCGACGAGGACCCATTGGTCGACCTGCGGCTCGACGATCAGCAGGAACAGGCGGTGATCAGGCTGCACGGCGAGGTGCAGAAGGAGGTCATCGCGGCCCTGTTGCACGATCGGTACGGGGTGGCGGTGCGGTTCTCCGGCACGCTCACCGCCTGTATCGAGCGGGTCGCCGGTTCCGGGTCGGCGCAGGACCGGATCCGGGAGCGCGAGAATCCGTACCTGGCCGGGATCGGTCTGCGGATCGAGGCCGCCCCGGCCGGGCACGGTGTCGAGTTCCGGCCCGGCATCGAACCCGGCCGGCTGCCTCCGGCGTTCATCGCCGCCACCGAGGAGGGGGTGCGGGCCGCGCTACGGCAGGGCCCGCACGGCTGGCCGGTCACCGACTGCGTGGTCACCATGACGTCGTCGCAGTACTGCCCGCGGCAGAGCCGGCCGCACCAGAAATTCGACAAGTCGATCTCCAGTGTGGCCGGCGACTTCCGGCACCTGGCCCCGGTCGTGGTGGCCGAAGCACTGCGCACCGCCCGGACCCGGGTGTGCCATCCGGTCGAACGGTTCGACGTGAACCTGCCGGACGAGGTGGCCGACGTGGTGACGGCGCTGCTCGGCCGGGCCGGGGCGGTCATCCGGGACACCACGACGGCCGGCGGATATCTCGAGGTGAGTGGTGTCCTGCCGTCGTCGCGGGTACCGCAGGTGGTGGCCGCCCTGCCCGACCTGACCGGAGGTGAGGCCGTGCTGACCGCCCGGTTCGACCACTACGCGCCGGTCACCGGGGAGGACCCGCCGGTGATGCGGCGGCGCGGCCCCGACCCGGCCGACCGTGCCGGGTGGTTCCGCGCCGTACCACGCTAGGAGGTTTCGAAGGCGCCGACGTCCGGCGCTGATCCGTTGTACGGCAGGCCCACGTTCACCCCCTTGTTGATCAGGGTGCTCCCGGTGGCCAGATGCAGCGAGGTCAGCGCCGGCAGGCTGCCGTCGGACTGCCGCGACACGTTCCAGCCGGTCGTCGACACGCTCTGGAACTGGCTGTCGGACATGGTCACGCCGAGGTTCCACGAGTTGTTCGACGCGGTCGTCCCGCTCAGGTTGGCGGTGAGTGTTCCGCCGTACGCGATGTTGTTGCGCAGTGTGCCGAGCCCGACCGCGGCGCCGCTGGAGTTGATGCCCAGCATGTTGAAGCCGATGCCGTTGCTGTAGGCGGTGTTGTTGAAGTAGTCGTTGGCGACCGGGTGATGGTTGCTGTAGAAGCCCGGCCCCCGGTTCAGGAACGCCACCGAGGTGCGGACCGTGTGCTTGACCCCGTTCGACACGTAGACGCCGCCGTACCCGCCGGCCTTGAAGCCCGCGCCGTTCCCGGCCGCCGTGGTGGTCTGCGGCAGGTACCCGTTACGCCACGCCCACGAGTTCTCGATCGTCACCGACGAGTACGCGTTGATCAGGTCGAAGCCGTCGTCGGTGTTCCACCAGGCCCGGCAGCCCCGGAACACGTTCCCGGCCCGGCCCGCCCCGATGTGCGCCCCGAACCCGTCGGCGTTCTCGCCGGCCCCGTTCGAGCTGTACGGGT
The DNA here is from genome assembly GCF_033097365.1 of Actinoplanes sichuanensis. NCBI lineage: Bacteria > Bacillati > Actinomycetota > Actinomycetes > Micromonosporales > Micromonosporaceae > Actinoplanes > Actinoplanes sichuanensis. Next base: position 5,887,648 of record NZ_AP028461.1, on the reverse strand, counting down.
CGTAGTTGTCGTGCGAGTCGGAGTTGAGCACCAGGTTGTTGCTGCCACTGGCGATGAACACACCGGGACCCATGATGTGGTGCGTGTTCAGCTTCTCGAACGTGTTGGAACTGCCGGAGATCCACACTCCCCACGACTCGTGGTTGAGGTTGTTGTTCTGCGGCACCCCCTTGATCTCCAGGCCCCGCAGGTGCAGGTGGCTGCCGGTCACGTCGAAGCCCTTGATCCGGCAGTCACTGGTCATCCCGGTGAAGTCGAAGAGCACCTTCTCACCGGGGTAGTTCCAGTAGTTGATCGGGCTGCCCGAGGTGCCGCTCTTGTTCAGGGTGATCGCGTCCACCACCGAGGTCCGGCTGGCGCAGCTGGTGGTCGCGGTGGTGTAGGAGTAGGTGCCGGCGCGCAGGTAGACGGTGTCGCCGGCGGTGGCGGCGGTCTGCGCGCGGGCGATCGACTTGAACGGGGCGGCCTGGCTGCCGGCCGCGGTGTCACTGCCGGTGGGGGAGACGTACCAGACGCTGCCGGCCGCCCAGCTGGTGGCGGCGAGACCGCCGGCGGCAGCGACGGGGATCACTGCCAGCAGGGCGATCATCAGGACTCTTCGTGCTCTCACGGGGATGCTCACATTTCCGGGGAACGGGGGAGGGGGATGGGTGGGGGTCAGACGGCGGAGGGGCCGTGGTTGGCGTACTCCCACAGACGGTTGTGATTCACGTCGGAAAGGTTGCGCCCGATTTCGATCAAGGCGGAGAAGGGGCGGGCCGTGGTGGCCGCCGGCGCCCACGGCGCGACCGTGTCGAAACCGGCGCCGAGGTGGCTGTCGCGGATCACCAGCTGCCCGTTGGGGGTGATGCCGGGCAGGTATCCGGTGGCGCTCGCGCCCTGGTCCCAGGCCCGGCCGAGCCGTCCGGTGGGTGCCGCCAGGTACCCGTCGTCGGCGACGATCCGGGAGCGGGTGACCAGGAAGCCGTACGGGTACGACGGGTGGGTGTTGGGGGCGAAGATCACACCGCCGGACGCCTTGCGGCTGGACACGAGCCGGAACGTGCAGTGGGTGAAGACCGCGGCGGCCCGGCCGAAGACGAAGTCGGTGTCGCCCTCGACGTAGGTGTCGCGTACCGACACCCGGGCGATCCGGTTCACGTCGTCGGCGTTGGTGAGCAGGGTGTCCTGGCGGCTGATCAGCCGCAGGCCCTCCAGCTGGGTACGGTCGGCGTCGGTCCGCAGCGCCAGCGCCTGGTGGGTGCCCCGGTCGACGGTGTCCAACAGGGTGTTGGTGATCGTCAGGTTCTTCAGCTGCAGGTCGGTGCTCTGGGCCCAGACGACCGTGGCGCACAGCCCGGCGGTGGCGCTGGTCTTCGTGGCGCACGACTGGTACATCGGCCAGGCCGGGTCACCCTCGGCGTACCGGCCGTCCGGATTGACCTGGGCCGCCCACTGTGCCGGGGTGACGGTGGCGTCGATGGTGAACTCGAGCCGCACGTCGTCGGCCCGGCGGCCGGTGCCGTAGACGGTCAGCGGCGGCGAGCCGGCCGGAATGAACACGGTGCCGGTGTACGTGCCGGGGCGGATCGCGATCCAGCGGCGGGCGGTGCCACCGGCCCGGTGGGCGGCGTCGACCGCGTCCTGCACGGTGGCGAAACCGTGCGGGCCGACCACGAGATCGGGGCGGTGCGGGGTACGGATCGGGGCGGGCCGCCAGGGGTCGGCGACCGGGGCGGCGTACGTGCCGGAGAAACCGAGATAGTTCTCCGGCACGTACGGCCCGGCCTCCCCGGCGGACAGGACCGGGCGGGCCGTCGTACCGGGCGGGACCTGCGGTGAGGCCGTCCCGGGGGTAGCCGGGAGAGCCAGTGTCAGAGCGGCCACAGCCGCGAGGATGTGCATCGTCGACCTCCAGGAATGCGCTTTCCTGGGAGATCGTACTGTGAAGTTCGTCGATGCGGAGGAGTCAATCCTCGGTGATCGTGAAGGTCACCTCGGTCTCGTACAGCCCGTTGTCGTCCCAATCGCAGGTCAGGCCCTCGGGTACGAAGCAGCTGTACTCGTTGTCCTCCTCGTACGGGTTGCTGAAGTAGATGACGATCTTCCCGCCGTTCTCCAGGTCGTACTTGATGGAGCCCGCGGTGCCGCCCTGGTCGACGTCCGCCTTGGTCCGCATCCAGTCCGACGAACCGGCCTTGATCGTCTCGTTGGCGTAAACGTCGATGATGCCTTCGGTGGCTTCCTGCGACACCAGGTCGAGTCGTTCCGACGTCTGGTTGTCGACCGTCACCTTGGCGCTGAACACGCGTGGGTCGGCCTGGGCCGGAGCCGCGACGCCGATGGTTGCGGCCGCTGTGGCCAGTGCCGACGCGGCCAGGGCACGGAACGCTTTCATGGTGATTCCTCTTTTGCCGTGGAATGGTTGGACGATTCAGGCGTCCCTGCATTTGCGAACCAATCATCACGGCGTGCGAAAAACGCCGCCCATGGAATTCCCGGGGGCTGTCCGAATGGCCACCGCCATCGGTCGTTCGGTTTCTCCGCCGGGTGCGGGCAGGCCACCCGGCGGCGAACGGCCACCGGCACCGGCCGCCACGGGTAGCCTGCGCCCCGGTCAGGAGGCGTATCGGCGCTCCGCGCGGGCCCGGGCCTTGGCCGCCTCCACCTCACGGTCACGCGGCGGGGCGCTGGTGACCAGCGCGGCGAGCAGCTCCGCGGTGGCCGCCCGGACCGCCTCGACGGCCTGGTCGAAGGCGGCCTGGTTGGCCTGCGACGGGCGGGCCGTCCCGGCGATCTTCCGGACGTACTGCAGGGCCGCCGCGTGGATCTCGTCGGGCGTCGCCGGCGGCTCGAAGTTGTGCAGCTGGTGGATGCTCCGGCACACGATTCGGGTCCCTTCGGTTACGGCTCGTGGACATCGTCAACACTAGGGCCCGGGGGTCATCGCCCGAACCCCGGCGGCCGGGGATCCCGGCGTGGTTTACTCGCCTCTCGATCGGGTTGCCGCGATGCTGGAAGACCGGGGTGGGCATGCGGTTGCGGACGGCGTTGCCGGCGGGTGTCGCCCTCGCCCTGGTGGTTCAGGGCATCCACCCGTTGCTGCCGGTGAACGGTGGCTACGCCCTCTCCGACGTGGCCGTCGCGGCGGCCAGCGGCTACGCGGCGTTCTTCTACCGGCGGCGGCGGATGGGCGACGACGGCATCTCCCGGCGGATGCGGCTGGCCTTCGGCTGTGGCGCCGTCGCCTGCACGATCTGGTCGTTCAGCAACGTGCTGCTGCTGGCCTCGGTGACCGTGCTGCCGATACTGGCCCAGCCGGGCAGCCTGCTGTCGACGGTCGCGGCGGCGTTCGTACCGGTGGCGCTGGTCCTCGCCTCGCCACGTCTGCGTGGCATCGCGGCCGCCCGCCGGGCCCTCGACGTGGCCGCGGTCTTCGGTGCGCTCTTCGCGCTGGCCTGGACGTTCGTGTTCGCCAGCACCGGTAGCCGGACCGGCGAGTGGACGAACATGGTGGTCCTCGTCGGGCTGCTGGTGCTCTCGGCGGCGCTGGCGCTGGTCACGCTCTCCGGCTCGGATCCCCGGGACGGTGCCAGCACCCAGCAGTTCCTGGCCACGGCCGCGCTGCTGCAGGCACTGACGCTGCTCGGCGGACTGCGCAACGGGTTCGACGGCGCGGCCTGGTACGCCAACGGGGTCGGCGCCGGTTTCGTGCTGGCCGCCTGGGTGATGGCGGTGTCCAGCCGGCTGGCGGCGTCCCGGCCGGGCGACAGCGGCCTGGACACGCTGATCTTCCGGCCCTGGGCGCTGCTGCCGTACGCGCCGGTGGTCTGCGCGGTGGCGGTCGCCGGTTCGTTGCAGGCGCGCGCCGGCCGGCTCGACCCGGTGCTGGTGTGGACGCTGCTGGCCACGTTCTCGCTGGTGCTGCTGCGCCAGTTCATGACCCTGTTCACGATCGGCCGGATGGCTGTCGAGCTGCAGGACCAGCGGGACACTCTCGAACACCAGGCGCACCACGACGGCCTGACCGGGCTGCTCAACCGGGCCGCGTTCGAGGAGCGGGCGGCGGCGGTGCTGGCCGCCGACTGCGGCGAGGTGACCGCGATGATCCTCGACCTGGACGGGTTCAAGCCGGTCAACGACACGTTCGGGCACGCGGCCGGCGACGATGTGCTGATCGTGGTGGCCCGCCGCCTGACCGCCGAGTTGCGCTCCGCCGATCTGGTCAGCCGGATCGGCGGTGACGAGTTCGCGATCCTGCTGGTGGATCCCGGATCACCGCCGGGGGAGCAGGTGGCCGGGCGGCTGCTGGCCCGGATCGTCGAACCGATCCGGGTGCACGGTCACGACGTCACCGTCGGCGGCAGCATCGGCCTGGCCACCACCCGGGCCGGTGGGGAACTCGCCGTCCTGCTGCGGCACGCCGACACCGCGATGTACGCCGCCAAGGCCGCCGGCAAGGGCACGATCCGCCGGCACGAACCGGACGCCTGGCCCGCTTCGGCGTGATCCCCGTTCAGCCGACTCTGGTCTCCTCGATGTCGAGCGGCTTCGCGGTGAGCACGTCGGAGCTGACGTAGGCCAGGTCCAGGGTCACGTCGGTGAACCAGAGCACCGGCAGGGTCAGCGGCGGCGGCTGCTCCGGCGTGAACGTCACCGGGATCAGCCCGAACAGCTTGCCCTTGAAGGTGGGGCTGTAGAACTCGACGTTGCCGTCGAGGATCAGCTCACCGCTCTCGATCACGGTGACCGCGTCACCCGGCTCGTCGATGGTGAGGCTGAACGGCTTGTTCACCACCTTGTCCATGGTGAATTTCAGTGCCTTGATCACGCCGTTGCCGGTCGGCACGTCGGCCACCCCGTCGTAGGACGAGTTGTACATGGTGATCGACGCGGCCTTCACCACACCCGGCTTGGCCCCGGCCAGCGGGATGCCGCCGTCGTCGGCCAGCACGTTCATCTGCCGGGCGCCCAGGCAGGGGATCTCCTCCGGCCTGGCGCTCGCGCTCGTGCTCGCGGACGGGCTGGGGGTGGCCGACGTGGCGGAGGGTGCGGGGGTGGGTGAGGCGGTCGTCGCCGACGGGGCGGCGCTCGGCTCCGCGCTGGCCGAGGGGGCGGGCTCGGCCTCCTCCTCGGTACCGCCGATGCCGAGGAAGTCGCCGACGCCGTTCCAGAAGTCGTTGATGCCGTCCAGTACCGGGTTGCCGCTGCCGGTCTCGGCCGGTGCCGCTGATGCGCTCGGCGACGGGGATGCCGACGTGGCCGGGGCAGCCGTCTTCGTCTTCGAAACAGCAGGCTTCGGCTTCTTCGCGACGGCGGCGGCGCTGGCGCTGGCGCTCGGCGACGCCTTGCGTGACGGCAGGCCCTCGGGGCAGTCGGCGGCCTCGGCGGGCCGGTTCCCGGCGACCATCACGCTGGTGGCGAGCAGCAGCGGCGCGACGATCAGCAGGGCCTTGCGGTGGGTGCCGGCCGGCGGCTGGTCCACGACCGGGTCGATCTCCTGGGTGGGCCGTTCCTCGGTGGCCGGCTTCGCCCCCGGTGGGCCCCAGGCGATCACCAGCGCGCCGCCGATGATGCCGGTCATCATGCCGATGATCCAGCCGCCGAGGTTGAGACCGATGAACGAGTACAGCGCGGTGATGATGCCGATCACGCCGTAGAACAGGCGCTGGCCGGGGGAGACCCAGGTCAGGACACCGGCGGTGATCATCATGACCGGCAGGAGGTACGAGTAGAAGCCCTGCGGCCCGATGTGGATCTGGATGTTGTCCAGTTCCATGTTCGCGCTGCCGAACATCTCCAGCCCGGACAGCACCAGGAAGAGCCCGCCCCAGTACGGCCGGCCGCGCCGCCACTGTCGGAACCTGTCCCGGATGTCTTCCGTCGCCACGCCGAGCCTCCCAGTCACCTCAGAGCGACGGGCTCGCGGAGAGGTGCCCCGCGAGCCCGGTGGAACGTTGTCAGTCCTCGTCGTAGTAGCACTCGTGCGAGCCGCCGACGTGCAGCTTGAGGTTCATGCCGTTGAGGGTGAAGGTGGCCGCGGAGGTGTAGTACGCCTCCTGGCGCAGGCCGTTGATGGTCACCTTCTCGGCCTGCTGACCGAACGAGAGCGGCGCCCCGTGGCTGTCGGCGCCGTCCTGGTCGAGGGTGGAGCCGTCCAGGCCGATCTGGATCTTCTCGAAGGTGGCGTCGCCGCCGAGGGTGGACATGCCGATCAGCAGTTCGTCGGCGTGCACCGGGTGTTCCGGGTCGTCACCTGCCTCGATACGCAGGGTCACCGGGCCGACCGCGACCGACTGGCAGAGGCCCCACAGATCGGCGCTCTGGATGCCGGACATCGCCGCCGGGATCTTCCCGTCCGGGTAGTTCTTCGTGTCGGCGGTCGGCAGTTCGCCGCTGTACTGGGTGAAGCCGTTGCCCACCAGCTTGTCCGCGGACAGTTTGAACTGCTTGCCGGAGACGGTGAAGTTCGCTGCCAGGGCGCCCTCGGCGAGGGCCAGGACGAGTCCGCCCGCGACCACCGTGGGCACGCCCACCGCAACGGCGAACCGGCGCCAGTTGGTGCGCCCGTACGCCGGAGCGCTTTCGCCATCCGCCACGGAACCTCCTCATGGATGGTGGGACCGGCGACTTGCGCAGCGAGGCACATCGATGGTCGCGGTCGTAATGTGCGGGAAATGTTGCCGCTACCGGGCCGCGACTACAAGGGCTTGATTTACCCGTCAGTAACCCAATTCACTAGATCAACATGACTCACCGTGACCTCCGCCACCCATGTGTCCGAAATTTCCGACATTAGGATCGAGGCTGGCGAGTTACCCGTTACCCGGGGTACGCAAGGCCTGGTTTATTGCGGATGGGTAACGAAGTGAATTGGCCGGGAGGAGACTTAGGTCACGGCCCTGACCTGCCGATCGGAGAGGCATGACCGCCCGCGAGGACCGCCGCCGATGAGCGTGCAGCGCCGCCTCAACGTCGGCTTCCTCGCACTCCTCGTACTCTTCACGGTCCTGCTGCTGGTCCAGTTCGGCCTCAGCACGCGGATGCGCAACCAACACGAACACGCGATCGACCGGGCCAACCGGGCCGAGGTCGCCAACGACCAGGTCCTGCAGCGGATGACCGACGCCGAGACCGGGGTGCGCGGCTTCCTGCTCACCGGCGAACCCATCTTCCTCGAGCCGTACGAGAAGGGCTGGACCGCCGCCCTCGTCGCCCTCGACGAGATGGCCCGCACGATCGGCGACGACGACGCCGCACAGCTGCTCGGCCGCGAGCGCGAGGCGGTGCACGCCTGGCTGGACGAGTACGCGGCCCCGATCGTCGCCGCCGGCTCACCCGACCACGACCCCGCCCGGGCCGTCCGCGGCAAGGAGATGTTCGACGAGTTCCGCGAGGTCAACGCAGCCGTCAACGGCGCGGTCGAACGGCAACGCGACCGCGCCCTGTCGGCCGCCGCCTCGACCCGCTACTCGCTCGACCTGGCCGCCACGATCCTGGTCGTCGCCATCATGATCATCGGCGTGTCGGTGGCCCGCACCGGGCGGCGCGAACTGCTCGTCCCGCTCGAACGGCTCGGCATGACCATCCGCCGTCTCGCCGAAGGCGACCGCTCGGCCCGCGCCGAACCGGTCGGGGCGGACGAGTTGCGTACCGTCGTGGAGGCTCTCAACGATCTCGCCGCGCAGACCGAGACCCTTCTCGCCGCCGAGCAGGCCCGCGCCGCGCGGGCCGGCCTCCGGCAGGCCGTCGCCGCCGAGATGCAGGAGATGGCCGACCCGGCCGCCACCGGCCGGCGCATCGCCGAACTGATCGCGGTGGCCGTCGACGCGGCCGCCGTGCACAGCCAGATGGTCCTGCCCGGCACCAGCGCCCTGCACGCCCACTGGCCGGCCGCGGTCGTCGATCCGCCGGCCGACCAGATCGCCGAGGTCCTCGCCGCCAAACCCGGCTACCTGCGGGTCCGCCCCGACGGCGGCATCTGGCTCGGTATCGGCGGCGACACCGACTGCGCGCCCGGATATCTCCGCGTCCACCGTCCCGGCGCACCGGTCTGGGCCGAGGACGAACAGCGCCTGCTCGCCGGTGTGGTCCGCGAGATCGAACGGGCGCTGCGCCAGCTCAGCCTCCAGGACAAGCAGGCCCGCCTGATCACCGAACTGCGGATGCTCGACCAGCGCAAGGACGTCTTCATCCAGACCGTCACCCACGAGCTGCGCACCCCGCTGACCAGCATCCTCGGGTACACCGAGATGATCACCGACGAGGACGGCGGTGCGCTCACCACCCTCCAGCAGCGCGCGCTCAACGCCATCCTGCGCAACGCCCACCGCCTGCACGACACCATCGGCGACCTGATCCTGCTCGACCGGCCGGACCACGGCACGACCTCCCACACCGAGGCCCTCGACCTGGCCGCTCTCGCCCATCTGGTCCGGGCCGAACTCGCCAACGCGGCACGGGCGAAGGGCCTCACCGTCACCTTCGACACCGATGAGGGATGGGTACGCGGGGACCGTACCCAGCTTCAGCGGGCCCTGCGCAAGCTCGTTGAGAACGCCATCAAGTTCACCCCGGACGGCGGCAGTGTCGAGTGCCGGATGACCGCCGACGACCGTTCGGTCGCGGTCGCGGTCACCGACACCGGCATCGGCATCCCGGCCGAGGACGTGCCGGGGCTGTTCACCCCGTTCCACCGGGCCGGGAATGCGATGGACCAGGCCGTCCAGGGTCCCGGCCTGGGTCTGGCGATCGTCCGGGACATCGTCCGCGACCACAACGGCACCATCGCCGTGCAGTCGGTCGTCGGGCGGGGCAGCACGTTCACCCTCACCCTGCCGGCCTGCCCGGCGCCCGCCGAGCCACGGTCACCGGCACACGTCTGAACCGTCGGACGAGACGACGGTCAGCCCGTCCAGGGCGGTGCGGTGCGTGATCAACAGGACGGTACGCTCCCCGGCCGTCGCCAGCAGATCACGCGTCAGGGCCGAGGCCGTGGTCTCGTCCAGGTGCTCGGTGGGCTCGTCGAGGACCAGCACCCGGGCGTCGGTGAGCAGCAGCCGGGCCAGGGCGAGCCGGCGTCGCTGACCGCCGGACAGCGCCATCCCGTGCTCGCCGACGAGCGTCTCCAGACCGTCCGGCAGGGTGTCGACCCAGTCCAGCAGCCGGGCCTCGGCCAGTGCCTCGCGCAGCCGGTCGTCGGTCGCGTCGGTTCTGGCGATCCGCAGGTTGGCGGCGATCGTGGTGTCGAACAGGTAGGCGTCCTCGGGTAGATACCCGACCACCTTCCGTACCCGCTCCGCCGGAATGTCCCGCAGGTCGACGCCGTCCATGGTCACCCGCCCGACCCGTGGATCCAGAAACCGCACGAGCAGCGCGGCGACGGTGCTCTTCCCGGAACCGCTGGGCCCGACGAGAGCGACCCGCCCACCGGCGGGCAGCAAGAGGTCGGCGCCACTGATCGCGGTCCGTCCGTCGACCCACCCGGCGGTGACCCCCTCCACCCGGATCTCCGGAACCCGGCCCCGCTGCCCGTCAAACCCGGCCGGCCGGTCGTCTTGTCCGGCTGGGACGTCGGGAGTGGTCCAGATCTCGGCCAGCCGCTGGAGGGAGGCGCGGGCCGCCGCATAGTGCTGGGCGGCCACCGGCAGCGGCCCGGCGATCTCGAACACCGCCAGGGGAGTCAGCACGACCAGGGCCAGCAGTTCACCCGGCAGATCGCCGGACCGCACCGCGGCGGCCCCCGCGACCAGCCCGGCCAGCACCGACACCCCGGTGGCGAGCGCGGTCACGGCGGCACCCAGCCCGGCGGTCGCGGCCGATCCACGGGCCGCCGCGGTCAGCCGGGCGTCGACCATCGCGAGCCGGTCGAGGCGGTCGCGGGTGGCGCCGTACGCGGTCAGATCGGGCAGACCGTGCAGCAGGTCGACGACACCGGTGCCGAGGTCGGCGCGTAGCGGTGCCAGCCGCCCGTCGGTCCGCCGTGCCGCCGCCCGTTGCAGCAGCGGCACCCCGGCTCCGGCGACCAGCAGCGCCAGCGCCAGCGCCGACCCGGCGGCCGGCACCAGCGTGCCCACCACCAGCACCGACGCGAGCCCGACGACGGCCGCGACCGCGTAGGGCAGCACCACCCGGGTGACCAGGTCGAGGACGGCGTCGACGTCGGAGGCGAGCCGCCGGGCCAGATCCGCTCGCCGGAAGTCGGCGAGACCGGCCGGCGCCAGGCGTTCCAGGCGTTCGAACAGCCGCACCCGCACGTCGGCGAGGATCCGGAACGCGGCATCGTGCCCGAACACCCGCTCCAGATACCGCAGCACACCCCGGCTCAGCCCGCACGCCCGGACCGCGACGATCGCCACCATCAGATGCAGTACCGGTGGATGCAGCGCGGCCCGCGAGATCAGCCACGCCGACACCGCGGTCAGCGTCACCGCGGCCCCGGCCGCCCCGGCCCCGGCGAGCAGCGCCGACGCGAGCCGCCCGGCGGCCGGCCGTAGCAGCCGGAGGGTGTCGGGCCCCCGGGTGGCGGTTCCGACCGCGACGGCGTCCCGGGATCCGCTGCCCGGCAGGTCGGCGTCCGGCGCGGTGGCGGGCGGCGTGGTGTCGCTCATGCCGGCACCAGTGCGTCGGTCAGGTCGATGACGCGGTCGGCGAGGGCGATCAATTCCGGACGGTGAGCCGCGATGATCACGGTGCGCCCGCGAGCCAGGCGGCGGATCGCGTCCATCACCCCGGCGGCGGTTTCGGTGTCGAGGTTGGCGGTCGGCTCGTCCAGCAGCACGATCGGCGCGTCCCGCAGAAAAGCCCGAGCCAGCGCGATCCGCTGCCGTTGCCCGGCGGAGAGTCCGGTCCCGGCATCCCCCAGCACTGTCGCGTAGGCCTCCGGCAACTGCTGGACGAACCCGTCCGCGTCGGCCTTCCGGGCCGCGGCGACGACCTCCGGACCATCGGCATTTCCGGTCAGCGCAATGTTCTCGTACACCGAACAGGCGAACAGATGCGGACGTTGCGGAACCCAGGCGATCCTGCGGCGCCAAGCCGCAAGATCAAGATCCGTCAGCGGTACGCCGCCCGCGCTCACGGTTCCCGCCGAGGGAGTGACGAAGCCCAGCAGTACCGCGAGAGCCGTCGATTTCCCGCAGCCGGACGGCCCGGTCAACGCCACGACCTCACCGGCCCGGATGGTCGCGTCGAGTCGCAGCGCCGCCCCGGCCCGCCCGGGATACCGCACCACGACCCGGTCGAACACGATGTCCCCGGCCCGCGGCGGGACGGTCCCGCCGGTCGGAAGCGGAGTCTCGAGGATCGCGAACACCTCTTCCGCCGCCGCCAGCCCTTCCGCGCTGGCGTGGTAGTTGGCGCCGACCTCACGCAGGGGCCGGTAAGCCTCCGGCGCGAGGATCAGTACGAGCAGCGCGGTGGCCAGGTCGAGGTCCCCGTGCACCAGGCGCAGCCCGATCCCGACCGCGACGAGCGCCACCGACAGCGTGGCCAGCAGTTCCAGGACCAGCGACGACAGGAACGCGGTCCGCAGTGTCCGCATGGTGTGCCGCCGCTGGTCGTCGCTGATCCGTCGGATGATCCCGGCCTGGACCCGCGCCCGCCCGAACAGTTTCAGCGTGGGCAGCCCGGCGACCACGTCGAGGAAGTGGTGGGAGAGTCGGGCCAGCAGCCGGAACTGCCGCCGGTTCCGCGCCTCGGTGTGCCTCCCGACGAGCACCATGAACAGCGGGATCAGCGGCAACGTGACCGCGATGGTGACGGTGGCGATCAGGTCGGCGGGCAGCAGCCGGACCAACAGCAGTCCCGGGACCAGCACCGCCAGTACGAGCTGTGGCAGATACCGCGCGAAGTAGGCGTCCAGCGCGTCGAGCCCGTCCCCGGCGAGCGTCGCGATCTCCCCGCTCGACGGCACGCCGGCCGGCCCCCGCGCGGCGACGTGGGCGAGCAGCCGGCGGCGGAGTTGGCTCTTGACGGCGGCGGCGGCCCGGGCCGAGGTCACCTCCTGCGCCCAGGCCACCGCGGACCGGGCGACCACGACGAGTGCCAGCGCCGCCGGCGTCGGCATGCCCGCGGCCCGGCTTTCGGTGATCGCGGCGCCGTCCAGGAACACCGCCGTGATCGCCGCCGCGAGCAGGGTGGCCTGAGCGACCAGCAACCCGGCGTGGACGACCCCGAGCACGACGGTCGCGGCCAGGTAGGCCCGGGTGGCCCGGGCGTATCCGAGCAGGCGGGGGTCCAGGGGCTTCATCGACGTCCTTCCGGGGGACAAGCCGTTTACACGCGAACAGTCGGGGAATCCGGCCCACCACCTCGCCTGCGGTGATGGGCGCCGCAGGCGAGGACCGGGGATCAGCCGGGGATGTCGCTCAGCTTGAGCCGCTTGCGGAAGACCCAGTAGGTCCAGCCCTGGTACAGCAGCACGATCGGGGTGAACGCGGCGGCCACCCACGTCATGACAGTCAAGGTGTACGGCGTCGATGACGCGTTGGTGACGGTCAGGCTGTAGGCCCCGTCGATCGTCGACGGCATGACGTCCGGGAACAGCGTGACGAACAGTGCGGCGACGGCGAGCACGATGGTCGCTCCGGTCGATGCGAACGCCCAGCCCTCACGTCGTGCCCTGGTCAGCACCACCGAGCCGACCAGGGTCAGCGCGGCCGACACGGACAGTGCGATCCCGAAACCGTCCAGGTTGTCGATGCCGGTCCAGATCAGGAACGCGGCGGCGACCGGGACGGCGACGAGGGACAGACGCTCGGCGAGCCGGCCGGCTTCCGTACGCATCGGGCCGTCGGTCTTCAAAGCGAGGAAGACCGCGCCGTGCAGGGTGAAGAGCGCGAGTGTGGTCAGGCCGCCGAGCAGCGCATACGGGTTGAGCAGGTTGACGAATCCACCCACGTATTCGTGCGACGAGTCGATGGGCACCCCGCGCAGGATGTTGGCGAAGGCGACGCCCCAGAGGATCGCCGGGATCAGGCTGCCCCAGAAGATCGCCAGGTCCCAGCCGCGTTTCCAGGCCGCCGACGGGCGTTTGCCGCGATATTCGAAGGCGAGCCCGCGGACGATCAGCGCGACCAGGATGAGTAGCAGCGGCAGGAAGAAACCGGAGAACAGGGTGGCGTACCACTCGGGGAACGCCGCGAAGGTGGCCCCACCGGCGACCAGCACCCACACCTCGTTGGCGTCCCAGACCGGTCCGATGGTGTTGATCGCGAGGCGGCGGGACCGGTCGTCGCGGCCGAGGACCGGCAGCAGGATGCCGACGCCGAAGTCGAAGCCCTCCAGCAGGAAGTACCCGGCCCAGAGGACGCCGATCAGAATGAACCAGACAGTGGTGAGTTCCATGGCTCCTCAGTAGGCGAACGCGAGAGGTTTGTCGGCTTCATCGGTTTCCGGAGCGATCACAGGCGCCCCGGCAGACGCATATTTAAGGAAGAGTCCGATCTCGATGACCGCGAGGATGCCGTAGAGGACGGTCAGAACGATCAATCCGGTCGCCGCCTCGCCGGTGGAGACCGAGGGCGACCCGGATTCGGCCGTCTTGAACAGGCCGAACACCGTCCACGGCTGCCGCCCCATCTCGGTGAAGATCCACCCGAACGAGTTGGACAGCAGTGGCATCGCCACCGTGCCGACCGCCGCGATCCACAGCCATCGCGATCGTGGGCTGCGCGTGCCGCGGGTGAACCACAGCGCCGCGGCCGCGATCACCATGGCCAGTGCCCCGAAGCCGATCATCAGCCGGAACGACCAGTAGGTGACCGGCACGTTCGGCACGTAGTCACCCTCGCCGTACTCCTGCTGATATGACGCCTGGAGATCGTTGATGCCCTCGACCTCGCCGCTGGGGGAACCGGTCGCCATGAAGGACAGCAGCGACGGGATCCGGACCGAGTAGAGCTCCTCGGATCCGTCGAGGGACCCGACCGTGAAGATCGAGAACGAGGCCGACGAGGTGTTCTCGTAGAGCGCCTCGGCGGCCGCCATCTTCATCGGCTGCTGCTCGGTCATCACCCGGGCCTGCAGGTCACCGGTGATCAGCACGCCGAGCCCGGCGATCAGCACCACCCACGCGCCCAGCCGTAGCGACGGCCGGAACACGTCGTCCTGATTGCCGCGCCGCAGATGCCAGGCGCTGACCGCGAGCAGCAGCGCCCCCGCGGTGAGGAAACAGGCGGTGATGGTGTGCGGGAACGTGACGAGTGTCGTCGAGTTGGTGAGCACCGCCCCGATGCTGGTCAGCTCGGCCCGCCCGTCGCCCATGGTCCAGCCGACCGGGTGCTGCATCCACGAGTTCGCGGCCAGGATGAAGTAGGCCGACATCATCGTGCCGATCGACGCGATCCAGATGGTGGCCAGATGCACGCGCTTGGGCAGCCGGTCCCAGCCGAAGATCCACAGGCCGAGGAACGTCGACTCCAGGAAGAACGCGAGCAGCCCCTCGATGGCGAGCGGCGCGCCGAAGATGTCGCCCACGAAGCGTGAGTAGGCCGACCAGTTCATGCCGAACTGGAACTCCTGCACGATGCCGGTCACGACACCGATCGCGAAGTTGATCAGGAAGAGCTTCCCCCAGAACCTGGTGGCCCGCAGGTACGTCTCTTTCCCGGTGCGCACCCACGCGGTCTGTAGCCCGGCCACCAGGGCCGAGAGCCCGATCGTTATCGGAACGAAGATGAAGTGGTACACGGTGGTGATTCCGAATTGCCACCGCGAAAGATCGAGCGCGTCCACCAGCGTCCTTTCTCCGACGTCGATGCCCACTCTTGACCAGGCACTTCACGGGTGATCAGGGCCAAAAGTCCCGATCGATGGGAGCAGGCGGCAGGTTCGGCGAAGCCCCGGAAGATCGCTGAGAACGGAAACATGAGACGCGTAGCGTGATTTCGTGGATCTGCACACCGTCACCGAAGTGATCAGCCCTGCCCAGCCCGGTCAGTGGCGGCCCGGCGACGCCTGGATGGGCGGGGGTACCGCCCTTCTCGGCGAACCCCGCCCGCACGTGACCCGGCTCCTCGACCTGGCCGCCGCCGGCTGGCCGCCTCTCACTGTCCGTGACGACGGTGTCGAGATCGCGGCCACCTGCACCATCGCCGAACTCGCCGACCGGCTCGGCCGGCACGGGATCGTGCTGCAGTGCTGCCACGCGTTCCTGGCGTCGTTCAAGATCTGGAACGTGGCCACGGTCGGCGGCAACCTCTGCGCGGCACTCCCGGCCGGGCCGATGATCTCGCTGAGCGTCGCGCTCGACGGGACTTGTGTGCTGGTCGGGCCGGACGGCGGGGAACGCCGGGTGCCGGCGGCCGACTTCGTGACCGGTGCGGGGAGCACCGTGTTGCGTGACGGTGAGTTCCTGCGGGCGATCCACCTTCCCTCCGGTCCGCTGGGCGCGCGTACGGCGTACCGCAGAGGGTCTCTGCATCGGCATGGCCGATCGGCCGTCCTGCTGATCGGCCGGGCCGACCCCGACGGCGCTGTGTCGCTGACGGTGACCGCCGCGACCCGCCGGCCCTACGTCTTCCGTTTCCCCTCGCCGCCGTCGGCGGCGGAGGTCGAGGCGGCGCTCGACACCATCCCGGACGCCGACTACGTCGACGACGTGCACGGACGCCCGGTCTGGCGGCGGCATCTGACCCGCCACCACGCGCGTTCCATCCGGGCTGAGCTCGTGTCCTGACGTTCGAGCCCCGACCAGGTACTTCCGGCTGCACCCGGCGGCCGGCAGGAAGGCAAGACAGATGACCATCGAGATCAACGGAACACCGCACGACCGCACCCCACGTCCCGGCCAGTGCCTGCGCACCTACCTGCGCGAGGAGGGCTGCTTCGGGGTCAAGAAGGGCTGCGACGCCGGCGACTGCGGAGCGTGCACCGTCCACGTCGACGGCAGACCGGTGCATGCCTGCGTCTACCCGGCCTTCCGGGCGCAGGGACACAGCGTGACGACGATCGAGGGTCTCGCCGACCCCGCGGGCCTGCATCCGATGCAGCAGAACTTCCTCGACGCGCAAGGTTTCCAGTGCGGCTTCTGCACCGCCGGCATGATCATGACGGCCGCGGCCCTCACCGAGGAGCAGCGCGCCGACCTGCCGCGATCCCTCAAGGGCAACCTCTGCAGATGTACGGGCTATCGCGCCATCACCGACGCGGTCAACGGCAGACCGTCGGCCGTATGCCCGGCAGCGGGCGCCGCCGTCGGATCGAACCTCGGCGCCCCCGCCGGACCACAGGTGGTCACCGGAACCGCCCGCTACACGTTCGACCTGGACGTCCCGGGGATGCTGCATCTCAAGGTGCTGCGCTCACCGCACGCACACGCCCGGATCCTGTCCATCGACACGTCCGACGCGCTCGCCGTGCCCGGCGTGGAGGCCGTCCTCACCCACAAGGACGCCCCCGACCGGCTGTTCTCCACCGCCCAGCACGAGAACGAGGCCGAGGACCCGTACGACACCCGCGTCCTCGACGAGATCGTCCGGTTCATCGGCCAGCGGGTCGCCGCCGTCGTCGCCACCTCGGAGGCCGCCGCCGAGGAGGGGGTCCGCCGGCTGCGGGTCGACTACGAGGTGCTGCCCGCGGTGATCGACCCGGCGCTCGCGATGGAACCCGGCGCCCCGCTCGTGCACGCCGACAAGGGGATCGCCGAGGGCATCATCCGGGCCGACGCCAACGTGGTGGGGGAGTTGCACGCCGGGATCGGTGACGTGGAGGCCGGGTTCGCCGCCGCCGACGCGGTCTACGAGGCGACCTTCCGCACTCCGCGCGTGCAGCACGCCAGCCTGGAGACGCACGGCGCGGTCGGCTGGCTCGACGACGACGATCGTCTGGTCATCAGGTCCAGCACGCAGACCCCGTTCCTGACCCGGCGGGCCGTGTCCCGGCTGTTCGGGCTCGCCCAGGACCGGGTCCGGGTGGTCGCCGGACGGGTCGGCGGCGGGTTCGGCGGCAAGCAGGAGATGCTGGTCGAGGACCTGGTCGCGATGGCCGTGCTGCGCACCGGGCGGCCGGTCAAGTGGGAGTACACCCGATCCGAGCAGTTCACCGCGGCGACGACCCGGCACCCGTTCGTCATCACGGTCAAGGCGGGCGCCCGGGCCGACGGCACGATCACCGCGCTGCAGTTGAACGTACTGGTCAACACGGGTGCCTATGGCAATCACGGTCCGTCGGTCATGCACCACGGCTGTCATGAGACGGTCGCCGTCTACAAATGCGCGAACATCCGTACCGACGCCGTCACCGTCTACACCAACACCGTGCCCGCCGGGGCGTTCCGTGGCTACGGCCTCGGCCAGGTCACCTTCGCCGTCGAGCAGGTCCTCGACGAACTCGCCCGCATGATCGACATGGACCCGGTCACGTTCCGGGAGATCAACGTGGTCCGCCCCGGCGACGACCTCACCGCACCCGGCGGGCACGTCCCCGATCTCGGGATCGCCAGTTACGGCCTCGATCAGTGCCTCGACCGGATGCGCGCGGCCGCTGCCACCGTCGACGAGGCGCCGGACGGCTGGCTCGTCGGCGAGGGCATGGCCATCGCCATGATCGCGGCCGGCCCACCCGGCGGCCACTTCGCCGACGCCACCGTCACCCTGCTCGCCGACGGTCGCTACGAACTGGCCGTCGGCACCGCCGAATTCGGCAACGGCAGCACCACCGTGCACGCCCAGATCGTCGCCGACGAGCTTCGCACCACCCCCGACCGGGTGATCATCAGGCAGTCCGACACCGACGTGGTCCGGCACGACACCGGCGCCTTCGCCTCCACCGGCGTCGTCGTCGCCGGCCAGGCGGTCCTCCGCGCCGCCCGGGCCCTGCGCGCGCGCATCCTCGTCGCCGCCGGCCGCTCACCGTCCGACGTCGGCCACCTCACCGGCCTCTCCCTGGCCGGGCTCGGGCCCCTCACCGAGAGCGGACATTTCGACGGTACGCCGCGGTCGGTCGCCTTCAACGCCCAGTGGTTCCGGGTGGCCGTCGACCCGGACACCGGTGAGCTGCGGATCCTGCGTTCCGTGCACAGCGCGGACGCCGGCACCGTGATGAACCCGCTCCAGCTCCGTGGCCAGATCGAAGGCGGCGTGGCCCAGGCCATCGGCGCGACTCTCGCCGAACACGTCGACGTCGACCCGTCCGGTCGGGTCACCACGGACACGTTCCGGCAGTACCACCTGCCCACGTTCGCCGACGTCCCGGTCACCGAGGTCCACTTCGCGCGGACCACCGACACGATCGGGCCGCTCGGCGCCAAGTCGATGAGCGAGTCGCCGTACAACCCGGTGTCGCCGGCCCTGGGAAACGCCCTCCGGGACGCCCTCGGTGTCCGCCTGACCGAGCTGCCCTACACCGCCGACCGCATCTGGCAGGCCCTGCAACCCTGACGCGGTGACCTGCGGTTTGTTCCGAGCCGCAGGTCACCCCGGGCTCAGCCTCGCGCGGTCATGTCGCCGGTGGTGGGGGTGCCCTCGGCGAGGGCGTAGCGCAGCAGCACCGAACCCTTCGGCGTGGTGAACGGCGGCTCGACCAGCGTCAGGTTGGCCGGCACCGCGCCGCCGTCGAACACCTTCTTGCCGGTGCCCAGCACGACCGGGTGCAACCACAGGTTGAGCCGGTCGAACAGCCGGTCCCGCAGCAGGCTCTGCACCAGGTCGAGGCTGCCGATCACGTGGATGTTGTCGTGCCGGTCCCGGATCTCGTGCACGGCCGCCACCAGGTCCGGGCCGAGCAGCGTGGAACCCGCCCACTCCAGGTCCGGCTTGCCGCGCGAGGCGACGTACTTCGGCACGCGGTTGAACAGGGCCGCGATCCCGCCGTCGAGACCGTCCTCCGGCTGGTGCGGCCAGTGCCCGGCGAAGATGTCGTAGGTCTTGCGGCCCAGCAGGAGCGCGTCCAGCCCCTGCATCCCGGCCGCCACCTGCTCCCCGCCGGACTGCTCGAACAGCGGCGCCTGCCAGCCCCCGAACGGGAAGCCACCCTCCGGATCCTCGTCCGGCCCGCCGGGCGCCTGCCCCACCAGGTCGAGCGTCGCGAACAGGTCGATGTGAATCGTGCCCACGGTGTCCTCCAGCCGTTTCGTCGTCATCGGTCACCCATGCAGACCGCCCCCACCCGGCAAACTAATCGCCCACCTCGGCTTCCTACGGCAGGCGGCGGCTTTGTTGACTGTGTTGCGGTTCGGGGGGAAGGGACTACATTGCGGCTAAGGTGATCGATGAATCTGGATGGCTGTCATGTTCGAACAGTTCACGATCGTTACTGATCCGGTCGGCGGCTCGGTCGGGCTGTCGGCGATCTTCGCCTCGCTTTCTCTGGTCACGCTGTTCGTGCTGCTCGGTGTGCTCCGGATGCGGGCCTGGCCGGCCGGTCTGATCTCGCTCGGTGTGGCACTCGTCGTCGCGGTCGCCGTCTACTCGATGCCGCTCGGGCAGGCGCTGCTCTCCGCCAGTGAAGGGGCGGCGTTCGGGTTCTTCCCGATTCTGTGGATCGTGATCAATGCCATCTGGGTGTACAACCTGACCGTCGTGAGTGGGCATTTCGATGTCCTCCGGCGGTCGATGGAACGGGTCAGTCCGGACATGCGGATCCAGGCGATCATCGTGGCGTTCTGTTTCGGGGCGCTGCTGGAGGCGCTGGCCGGATTCGGGACTCCGGTCGCGGTCACCGTGGTGATGTTGATGGCGCTCGGGTTCCGACCGTTGCGGGCGGCGGCGGTGGCGTTGATCGCGAATACGGCTCCGGTCGCCTACGGGGCGCTGGCCACGCCGATCGTCACTCTCGGGACGGTCACGTCGGGGGCGGTCGCTGATCCTCGGCTCAACACCGACACGCTGGGTGCGATGGTCGGCCGGCAGACTCCGATCCTGGCCGTGGTCGTACCGCTGGTGCTGGTGGCCGTGGTGGATGGGCGCCGGGGTGTCCGGCAGACGTGGCCGGTCGCGGTGGTCGCCGGTTTGACGTTCGGGGTCGGGCAGTTCGTGGCGTCGAACTATGTGTCGGTTCCGCTCACCGACATCATCGCCGCTCTGGTCTCGGCGGCCGCGGTGGTGCTGCTGCTGAGGGTGTGGCGTCCGGTCGAATCACCCGATCTGCACACGGAGGCCGCGCCGGGGGAGCCGACGGCCGAAGCCGAGGACAGATCGGCGGCCGCGGAAACGGTCGGCGGTCGCGCGGTTCGGGTGGGGGCCCGAGGAGTGCGGCGGGATCCGCCCGCGGAGGTGCTGCGCGCTTATGCGCCGTACCTCATCATCATTGCGATCTTCTCCGTGGCGAATCTGGCGCCGGTCAAGAAAGCGCTGGCCGGGGAGCCGTGGACGGTGGTCTTCGGCTGGCCGGGGCTGGATGTGCTGGGGGCGAACGGTAAGCCGCTGTCGTCGGTGAATTTCACGTTCGGGTGGCTTCCGGCGGCGGGGACGTTGATGATTCTGGCCGGGATTCTGACCGCGCTGGTGTTGCGGGTCCGGCCGGGGGCGGCTTTGCGGGCCTATGGGCGTACCTATGTGGAGCTGCGGCACGCGATCGTGACGGTGATGGCGGTGCTGGCGTTGGCGTATGTGCTGAATCAGTCGGGTCAGACGGCGACGCTCGGTGCGTTCTTCGCGGCGGCCGGTGGGGTGTTCGTGTTCCTGTCGTCGATTCTGGGGTGGATCGGGGTGGCCGTGACCGGTTCCGACACCTCGTCGAATGCGCTGTTCGGGGCGTTGCAGGTGCAGACGGCGGTGAATACCGGGCTGGATCCGGTGCTGCTCGCGGCGGCGAATTCGTCGGGTGGCGTTCTGGGCAAGATGATTTCGCCGCAGAATCTGGCGATCGCGGCTTCGGCCGTCGGGATGGCGGGCCGGGAGGGTGACATCTTCCGGCGGGTGGTCGGCTGGAGTCTGGTGTTGCTGCTGTTCATGTGTGTGCTGGTGACTCTCCAGGCGACGCCGGTGCTGGAATGGATGGTGCCGAGGTAGTGGCATAGCGGCCGGGGCTGATGCCGAGAATCCGTTTGAAATGTCGGTTGAGGTGCGGCTGGTCGTGGAATCCGCTGTCGACGGCGACGGCGTGTAACGGCTGTCCGGTGAGGATGAGCCGGCGGGCGGTGTCGACGCGGCGGGAGATCAGGTATTGGTGTGGAGCCATGCCGAATTCGCGGCGGAACGAGCGGACCAGATGCGCCGGGTCGAAATGCAGAATGGCGGCGGCGGTCGCGAGGGGCAGTCCGTCGATGATGTGTTCTTCGAGCAGGTCGCGCAGGGCGTGTGCGGCGACGCGGCCGTCCGGCCGCGGCTCGGGCGGCGCGCCGAGGTGGGTGCGGAGCCGGGCGACGGCGACGGCGAGCAGGTCCTCGGCGGCGGAGACCTCGCCGGGGGTACGGATGAGCCGGTGCACCCGGGAGATGGCGTGATGCAGGGCGCGGTCGGTGATGGCCGGGGTGTCGACGGTGGCGCCGATGAGGTGGGCCGGGAGTCGGTCGTGTTCGAGGTAGAGGACGCGTTTGCGGAAGCCGCCGGGTCGGGCGGAGGTGCCGTTGTGGGGCACGTGCGGGGGTAGCACGGTGATCAGGTCGCCGTAGGCGCCGCGCTGGTGGCGGTCGAGGTCGTAGCGGACGGCACCGTCGTCGACGAGCAGCACGGCCCAGGTGTCGTGGGCGTGCATGGGGTAGGCGTGTTCGTCGAAGTGTGCGTGCAGCACTTCGACGACGCCGTCCAGTGGTGGCCGCCAGGCTTCGAGCCGGTGCACGTCAAAATCGTACAAGACCTGGTGGGGGCGTTGTCGTGACGATGTGACGCATGAGGTTCGACAACAAGATCGCTGTGGTGCTGCGGGACGACCTGTTGACGTGGCAGCGGCTGAACGTGACCGCCTTTCTGGTGTCCGGGCTGGGTTCGGTGGTGCCGGAGGTGGTCGGTGAGCCGTACGTCGACGGTGGCGGGGTGGAGTACCTGCCGATGTTCCGGCAGCCGGTGATGGTGTTCGAGGGTGGTAAGGAGTTGTTGTCGGCGGCGCACGGTCGGGCGTTGGGGCGGGTGCGGATGGCGGTGTTCACGTCGGATCTGTTCGCGACCGGGCACGATGCGGCGAACCGGGCGGCGGTGCGTGCGGTGTCGACCGCTGATCTGGATCTGGTGGGGATCGCCGTGTTCGGGCCGCGCAACGTGGTGGACAGGGTGGTCAAGGGCGCGTCGATGCACCCATGAGGTAGGTGGTGGTCTCCGCCTCCGGTCGCCGTGGTGTGGCCGGGGGCGGTTCGTCGTGTGTCGGGTAGCCGCAGCGGATGACGAGGTAGGGGTGGCAGGGTTCGCCGATGAGGGTGGCGAGCAGGCCGCGGGGCCAGGGTGCCTCGACGGCTTCGCTCATCGGTGAGCAGGCGATGCCGTGGACGGTGGCGGTGAGTAGCAGGGCGGAGAGGGCCTCGCCGGCACGGAGCCAGTCGGTGGGGGTGTCGCCGGGGCCGTGCAGGACGAGGTAGCGGGCGCCGATGTCGCCGTCGCCGGTGGCCGGGCCGTGCAGGGCGCGCATGGGTACCGGGCGCCGTCCTCCGGCTGAGCCCGCGCCGGTGGCCCAGTGGGCGACTTCGGCGGTGTGGCCGGGTCGGTGGGCTGCGTCGGAGGCGGCTCGGGCGGTGGTCGCCGCGAGGAGGGGGATCTCGTCTCGGCGTACCAGATGGGTGTGCAGTCCCTGGGTTTCGGCGGCGCGGCGCAGGTGGGTGATGGTCTCGTCGCTGGGGGTCTGGGCGCTGAAGGGCCGCCGGTCGGTGTGCCGCCGGGTGATGGCGGCGGCGAGGTCGGTGTCGCGCTGGGTGGCGGGGTTGGCGATGACCAGGCGGGCGACGGGGTCGGTGCCGTGTTCGACCTCGACGTCCCAGCCGAGGGCGTGGACGGCGATGGTGGCGTGGTGCAGGGCGGCGCCGCAACTGAGCAGGATGAGGTGCTGTTGCGGGTCGACGTGGGGTAGCCGGCGGGTGGGGTCGGTGCGGAGTTCCGCGGTGTGCCGTCCGATCCGCCATGACCAGGGTTGGGTGTTGAGGATCGAGGGGGCGTGCCGGGCCAGGCGGGCCGCGTGCGCGAGAACTGCCGTCCGGGTGGTCATGGGTCTCAGCGTGGGCCGGTTGGGGCGGACCGGGCAGGGTCGGAGGTCCTCAATCGGGGTGGCCCGCTGTTTCGTCGCTGTGGCCAACAAATACGATGATCGCCGTTTGGTTACGGAACGTGGATGCTGAACGCCTCTTCAGGGTGTTTGTTCGCCTCCTCGGTCACGGGGAGTGTTACGCAGCCGTTACGAACCCCCGCGTGAAACTCTCTCGGAAGCGTCGTATGTTGTGCCGAGCAACAAATCGAAGCTTCGGAGGCCCGGCAGCGGGCCCGATAGAAAGGAGACGTCGAGGTGTCCAAGAACTTCCGGGTCCTCGCGTCCGTCGCTCTGGCCGCATCGCTGGCCGCGACCTCCGCTTGCAGCAGCACCCGTGACGAGTCCTCCTCGTCCAGCACCGAGACCTCGAACCTGATCGGCATCGCGATGCCGCAGAAGAGCCTCGAGCGTTGGAACAAGGACGGTTCGCACCTGGACGAGATCCTGAAGAAGGCCGGGTACCAGACCTCGCTGCAGCACGCGGACAGCGTCGAGCAGCAGATCACCCAGATCCAGAACATGATCAACCAGAACCCGAAGGTTCTGGTCGTCGCCTCCATCGACGGCACCGCCCTGGCGCCGGCGCTGGAGAAGGCCGCCGAGAAGAAGGTCAAGGTCATCGCCTACGACCGTCTGATCAACTCGACGCCGAACGTCGACTACTACGCGACCTTCGACAACTACCAGGTCGGCAAGCTGCAGGGCGAGTTCATCGTCGACAAGCTGGGCCTGAAGGACGGCAAGGGCCCGTTCAACCTGGAGGCCTTCGCGGGTTCGTCGGACGACAACAACGCGAAGTTCTTCTTCTCCGGCGCGTGGGACGTGCTCAAGCCGTACGTGGACAGCGGCAAGCTGGTCGTCCCGTCGGGCAAGAAGCCGGCCAGCAACGAGGAGTGGACCACCGTGTCCATCCAGGGCTGGAAGACCGAGACCGCGCAGTCCGAGATGGACAACCGTCTGAACTCGTTCTACACCGGCGGCAAGAAGGTCAACGTCGTTCTGTCCCCGAACGACTCGCTGGCGCTGGGTATCGCGCAGTCGCTGGAGTCCAAGGGCTACAAGCCGGGCGCCGACTACCCGATCATCACCGGTCAGGACGCCGACCTGGCGAACACCAAGAACATCCTCGCCGACAAGCAGGCGATGACGGTCTGGAAGGACACCCGTACCCTGGGTGACCAGGTCCTGAAGATGGTCGACGCGATCGTCAAGGGCGGCACCGTCGAGACCAACGACACCAAGACCTACAACAACGGTGTCAAGGTCGTCCCGTCGTACCTGCTCCCGCCGGTCGTCGTCACCAAGGACGACGTCAAGACCAAGCTGGTCGACTCCGGCTTCTACACCGCCGACAAGCTCGGCCTGTAAGTCGAACTCCGGCCGGGCCCACCTTCTGCGGGCCCGGCCGGTCCCGGTCGGTTCTAGAGCAAGCGAGTTGTGCGATGGCCAACGACACGACCCCGATCCTGGAAATGCGGGGGATCACCAAGACCTTCCCGGGCGTCAAGGCGCTCTCGGACGTCACGCTGAGCGTGGCCCGCGGGGAGGTCCACGCCATTTGCGGCGAGAACGGCGCGGGCAAGTCCACCCTGATGAAGGTGCTCAGTGGTGTCTACGGACACGGCACCTACGAGGGCGACATCGTCTTCGAGGGCGAGACCTGCCGATTCAGGACGGTGCGTGACTCCGAGGAGCGGGGCATCGTCATCATCCACCAGGAGCTGGCGCTCAGCCCGTACCTGTCGATCGCCGAGAACATCTTCCTCGGCAACGAGCGGGCCCGCGGTGGCGTCATCAACTGGGCGCAGACCAACAAGCAGGCCGCCGACCTGCTGGCCCGGGTCGGTCTGTCGGAGTCCCCGGACACCAAGATCGAGGACATCGGCGTCGGCAAGCAGCAGCTCGTGGAGATCGCCAAGGCGCTGTCCAAGAAGGTCAAGCTGCTCATCCTCGACGAGCCGACCGCGGCGCTCAACGACGAGGACTCGGCACATCTGCTCGACCTGATCCGGCAGCTCAAGGGCCAGGGGATCACGTCGATCATCATCTCGCACAAGCTCAACGAGATCGCCGCGATCGCCGACAGCACGACGATCATCCGCGACGGCCACAGCATCGAGACCCTCGACATGCACGGCGCCGAGCCGGTGACCGAGGACCGGATCATCCGCAGCATGGTCGGCCGTGACCTGGAGAACCGGTACCCGTCGCACGAGCCCACCATCGGTGACGAGGTGCTGCGGATCGCGAACTGGACCGTGCACCACCCCACCGACCACAGCCGGGTCGTCGTCGACAACGCCGACCTCGACGTGCGTGCCGGTGAGATCGTCGGCATCGCCGGTCTGATGGGCGCCGGCCGTACCGAACTGGCCATGAGCATCTTCGGCCGCAGCTACGGGTCGGGTATCTCCGGGCAGCTGTTCCTGCACGGCAAGCCGGTCACGCTCAAGACCGTCGACGCGGCCATCGAGCACGGGATCGCGTACGCCACCGAGGACCGCAAGCACTACGGGCTGAACCTGATCGAGGACATCAAGCGCAACACGTCCGCGGCGAAGCTCAAGCGCATCACCAAGGGTGGCGTCGTCGACGCGGCCCGCGAGGTGATCATGGCCGAGCAGTACCGCAAGGACATGAAGACCAAGGCCAACAGCGTGGATGTGGTCGTCGGCAAGCTGTCCGGCGGCAACCAGCAGAAGGTCGTCCTCGCCAAGTGGCTCTTCGCCGAGCCCGAGGTGCTGATCCTCGACGAGCCCACCCGCGGCATCGACGTCGGCGCCAAGTACGAGATCTACGAGATCATCAACAAGCTCGCGGACGCCGGCAAGGCCGTCATCGTGATCTCCTCGGAGCTGCCCGAGCTGCTCGGCATCTGCGACCGGATCTACGCGATGAGCCAGGGCCGGATCACCGGGCAACTTCCCCGCGCCGAGGCCGGCCAGGAGAGCCTCATGCGCTACATGACCATGGAGAAGAGCGGAGCAACCCGGTGAGCGCCACCACCACGCTCGAGCCGTCGAAGGCACCCGAGCCCACCAAGAAGAACGACGGCGGGTCGCTCAAGGCCTACCTCGGTCAGAACATCCAGCAGTACGGCATGATCGCGGCGCTGCTGGTGATCATCGCGATCTTCCAGGTCACCACCGACGGCCTGATGCTCAACCCGGACAACATCGCGGCGCTGATCCAGCAGAACGCGTACGTGTTCGTCCTGGCCATCGGCATGGTCATGGTGATCGTGGCCGGACACATCGACCTGTCGGTCGGCTCCGTGGTCGCGTTCGTCGGTGGCATCTGTGCCATCCTGATGACCGACTTCGAGATGTCGTGGCCGGTCGCGGTCGCCATCTCCATCGCCATCGGTGGCCTGGTCGGCTGCTGGCAGGGCTTCTGGGTGGCGTACGTCGGCATCCCGGCCTTCATCGTCACCCTCGGTGGCATGCTGCTGTTCCGTGGTCTGGCGATCGTCGTGCTCGACCAGACCGTCGCCGGCCTGCCGGACGGCTTCAAGAAGATCAGCAACGGTTCGCTGCCGCCGGTGGCCGGTTACCTGGGCAACCTCGACGGCATCACCGTGTTCATCGGTGTGTTCGCGTTCGTCGGCCTGGCCGTCGCGCAGGTCCGGGCGCGGCGTGAGCTGAACAAGCTGGAGCTGCACACCGAGCCGTTCGCCGCGTTCGTCGGCAAGCTGGTTCTGGCCGCCCTGGCCATCGGCGCGCTCACCTACCTGCTGGCCTCCAGCGCGGGTGGCACCCCGATCGTGCTGATCATCGTCGGCGTGCTGGTGATCATCTACACGTTCCTGATGAACAACACGATCTTCGGCCGGCACATCTACGCGATGGGCGGCAACCTGCCCGCCGCCATGCTGTCCGGTGTGAAGACCAAGCGGGTCAACTTCCTGATCTTCGTGAACATGGGCCTGCTCGCCGGCGTCGCCGCGGTCATCACCACGTCGCGGGCCGGTGCGGGTATCGCCGCCGCCGGCACCAACTACGAGCTCGACGCGATCGCCGCGGCCTTCATCGGCGGCACGTCCGTCAACGGCGGCATCGGCAAGATCACCGGCGCCATCATCGGCGCCCTGATCATGGGTGTGCTCAACATGGGTCTGTCCATCATGGGCACCGACCCCGCCTACCAGCAGGTGATCAAGGGCCTGGTCCTGATCGCCGCGGTCGCGCTGGACATCCTGAACAAGCGCCGCGGCAAGTAGCCGCGGCATTGAGAAGCACGGGGGAAAGAATGAAGATCCGTAAGACGTTCGCGGTGGTCTCGGCCGCGATGATGCTGAGCGCCGGGGTGACCTTCCTGACCGGAAGCGCCGCGCAGGCCGCCGGTTGTTCCAACAACGTCGGCTGCGGCAGTGTCAACAACAACTCGCGGTTCAAGATGACCACCACGGAGACCTGGGACAGCGGGAAGAACTGGTGCCGGCAGTGGCAGGTGTCCACGACATCGCTGCACAAGTGCACGCAGAACGACCTCGAACCGGGCGGTCTCCGGGGCGGCGGCAACGTTGATGTCGATGCTGTCACCTACAACAACACCGACTGGTACTACCTCGACAACCGGATCACCAAGGGCGTCTGGGTCCGGCTGGCCGGCGGTGGACACATGTACTGCAAGGCGGCGCTGAGCGAGGCACTTCCGCGCTGCTCGTAGAGACCTTCCGGGGGGAAGGAAACAGCGCCGCTCGTGGGGACATACACGAGCGGCGCTGTTGCATGTCCGGGTAGCCCGTCCGGGGGTAAGGGTGAGTACCGGCCGGGCGGCGTTCACATTTCTCAGGCAGGATTGGTCGGCCACTCACGACGGAGGAGAACCCCATGACGAGCATCCCGGATGAACTGATCGATCTGCTGGAGCGGCCGCTGTTCGCCGACCTCGCGACGATCCGCGAAGACGGAACGCCGCAGGTCAACCCGATGTGGTATGCGTGGGACGGCGAGTTCCTGAAGTTCACGCACACGAACTATCGCAAGAAGTTCAAGAACATCAGCGCCAACCCGGCCGTCGCCATCTCGATCATCGACCAGGACAACCCGTACCGGTATGTCGAGATCCGGGGTGTCGTCGACCACATCGACCCCGACCCGACCGGTGACTTCTTCGTCGAGCTGGCCAAGCGGTACGACGCGCCGTTCGGCACGGCGGTCCCCAAGGACGCCGCCGACCGGGTGATCATCTACGTGCGGCCGACGTTCGCGGGCGGTCACTGACCACCGGATTCAGCCCGGCGGCCGCGTTGCGGCCCGGCGTCGCTTCGGTCTCGCGGCGACCGCACGCGAGGTGGTGTGTTGCGGTTGGTGACGGCTCCGGCCGTACGATCAAACGGTGTTGATCTTATGATGACGCGATGTCGTCGCCGGAGATCGTGCTGGACCAGGGATTACTGACCGCCGCTGCCGAGGCGGCCGGCTTCATGCCGGCCGACGAGGGCCGCGCGCTCGCCGAGGCCGCGCTCGCCGCGCCCGCCGGGCCGATCCTGGAGGTCGGCAGCTACCTGGGCAAATCGACGCTCTACCTGGCCGCCGCGGCCCGTGCTCGCGGCGGCAAGGTGGTGACCGTCGACCACCATCGGGGCTCCGAGGAGCACCAGGTGGGCTGGGAGTACCACGATCCGGGACTTGTCGACCCGCTGGTCGGGAAGATCGACACGCTGCCCGGGTTCCGGCGGGCCATCGCCGAAGCCGGCGCCGAGGACGTCGTGGTCGCGGTCGTGGCCCGGGCCGAGGAGTTCGCGGCGCTGTGGTCGACGCCGCTGTCGTTCCTCTTCCTCGACGGCAGCCACACCGACGAGTCGGCGCAGCGTGACCTGGCCGGCTGGGCGCCGCACCTGGCGGCCGGTGGGGTCCTCGCCATCCACGACGTGTTCCCCGACCCGGCCGACGGTGGGCAGGCCCCCTACCGCATCTACCGCAAAGCGGTCGAATCCGGCGACTATGTGGAGCTCACCGGCTGTGGTTCGCTGCGACTTCTCCGGCGAAACCAGGCGTCCTGAAGATCTCCGACCGCGGGTGGGCCGCGTGCAGCGCGTCGACGGCCAGCACCACCGCCGCCGCCGTCCACGTGGTCCGCTCCACCGGCCACCGCACCCCGTCGGTGAGCACCAGCCCGGTCCAGTAGGAACCGTCCGGCTCCCGCAGATGCTGCATCGCCGCGACCAGCTCGGTCGCGGCGTCCCGGTCACCGACCGTGTCCAGCGCCAGGGCCAGCTCACACGTCTCCGCACCGGTCACCCACGGCCGGTCGGAGACACAGCGGGCACCCCGGCCCGGCACCACGAACTCGTCCCACCGCTCCCGCAGCCGCTGCTTCGCCGGTTCGCCCCGTAGTGCGCCGCCCAGCACCGGGTAGTACCAGTCCATCGAGAACCGGTCCTTGTCGGCGAACGCCGCCGGATGCCTGCCTCTTTCGCCGGCTTTTTCACGGGCCGCATCTTTACCGGCCGCATCTTTGTCGGTCGCGTGTTCTCGGATCACGTCCGCCAGCAGGTCGGCGGCCAGATCCCAGTCCGGCTGCGGCGCACCGACCCGGTCGGCGATCGCGACACCACAGCGCAGCGCCTGATGAATGCTCGACGACCCGGTCAACAGCGCCACCTCGTCACCGGCCGCCCACCAGATCTCCCCGCCCGGCGCCTGGCAGCCGGTCACGAAATCCAGCGCCCGCCGGATCGTCGGCCACATCCGGGCCAGGAAATCGTCGTCGCCGGTGCACAGGAAGTGATGCCAGCAGCCGACCGCCAGATACGCGGCGTGATTGGTCTCGGCCGTGACGTCGGCGACCACCCCGCTCTCGTACCGCGACGCCCAACTGCCGTCGGCACGCTGGGTGCGGCGCAGCCAGTCATAGGCGGCCTCGGCCCGCTGCGTCTCACCGCCGACATCCAGCGCCATCGCCGCCTCGACATGATCCCAAGGGTCGAGCTGGGCCGCACGGTGCCACGGAATGGCGCCGGTGGACTCCTGCTCGGCGGCGATGCTGGCGACCGTGACACGAATGTCGTCGGCGCTCAGCACCCCCGGTAGGTCAGGCACCGACACCCACGGTCACCTCCTCCTTTTTCAGATAGATCGCCACACTCTTGCCGATCAGCGGATTCAGCGCCTGCTCCAACACCCGTGTCAGCGCCGGCTTCTCGGTGATGTCCCAGACCAGCATCTTGTGGTACGCCTTGGTCAGGCCGGCGTCGCCGATCGCGCACTTGAGCCACCAGTACGGGCTGTGCAGCGCATGAGCGAACCCGTTGCCGGTGACCGTCAGACCCGCGTCCCGCAACCGGCCGGACAACTCGTCCTCCTTGTAGATCCGCACGTGCCCGCCCTCATTGGCGTGGTACTCGTCGGACAGCGCCCAGCACACCCGCTCCGGCAGCCACCGCGGCACCGTCACCGCCGCCCGCCCGCCCGGCTTCAGCACCCGGGTCAGCTCCCGGATCGCCGTCACATCGTCCGGAATGTGCTCCAGCACCTCCGACGCGATGATCCGGTCGAAACTGGCGTCCGGGAACGGCAGGGCCAGCAGGTCACCTTGGATCGTCGTGGCGCTCGCCGTCGCCGGAACCTCACCGGCCAGCTCCATCGCCGCACACCAGGACGCGGTCGTGGCCAGATCCTTGACACTCAGATCCAGGGCGACGACGTCCGCGCCCCGCCGCAACGCCTCGAAGGTGTGCCGGCCCTCACCGCAGCCGAGATCGAGGACCCGCATCCCCGGCCGTACGTCCAGCCGGTCGTAGTCGACGGTCAACAATGTGCCCTACCTGCCCTTTCATTCCGCTGCACCCCTCGCCGGCGGCGCCGTTGTGGGGTCTTGTCTCGCACTTGTCGTCGGGCCGCCTGATGGTGGCGGCATTTACGCCTCGCCCTGCTCGGGCCGGCTCGGCTTTGTCCCCGTCCTGCGCGGCTTCGCCGGTTCATCGCCGTGCGGAGGGCTCTCTCGGCGCGGCCTCGCGTCGTCGGTCAGCGGCTTCCGGCCTGGTGGGCCTCCGCCTCGGCAGGCCGGGGCGCGGCCCGGCGGCTGCCTTTGCCGTGCGCGGCGATCGCGTCGGCATACCACTCGGCGGTACGGATCGCGGTCCGCCGCCAGGTGAAATGCTCGACCGCCCGCCGCCGTCCCTCCGCACCGAGCCGCCGACGCAGCGCCTCGTCGTCGAGCAGCCGTCCGATCGCCGCCGACAGCGCCCCCGGATCACCCGGCGGCACATGCAGCGACGCCAGCCCGTCCGGGCCGGTCACCTCCGGCAGAGCCCCAGCCGTCGTCACGACCAGCGGCACCCCGCACGCCATCGCCTCCACTGCCGGCAGCGAGAACCCCTCATACCGCGACGGCACCGCAGCGACCGTCGCGGACCGGAAGAGATCAGCCAGCTCCGCATCGGAGATCCCCGACACGAACCGCACCGCACCATCCAGGCCCAGCCGCGTGATCGCCTTCGCGGCCGCCCCGTCCGGCCGCGCCGAACCGACCACAACCAGCTCCACATCATGATCGGCGCGCAACTTGGCAACCGCCTCGATCAGCTCCGGCAGCCCCTTGAGCGGAACATCCGCACTGGCCACGGTGACCACCCGGTTGACCGCCGCAGACTCCGGCACGCCGTTCCCGAGCGCCGCCGGCGTGTCGCTCGCGGTCGCCGTTAGCGCGGTGTCGCTTGCGGCTGGTGTCTTCGTGGCGTCGTCCCCGGCCGGGTTGAACGTGTCGACGTCCACGCCGACCCCGATCACCCGCATCCGCTCGGCGGGCACCCGGAACGCCTCGACGATCTCGTCCCGCGCGGCCTGCGACACCGTCGTCAGCCACGGCAACCGCCGAGCCACCCGCCCCTGCATCCGCGTGAACGCATACCAGCGCCGCAACGAGGCTCGCCGCTTCCAGTCCGGCGCCGCCGCCAGCTCAAGGTCCCGATCAACCGTGATCGGATGGTGAATCGTGGCCACCAGCGGCGTATCCGACCAGCTCAACGGCAACAACCCATACCCGAGGCACTGGTTGTCGTGCACCACGTCGAACTCGGCCAGCCGCTCCCGCAGATGCCGCCACGCCCGCAACGAGAACGTCAGCGGTTCCGGGAAGGCCCCCGTGCACATCGCCGTCCACTCAAGAACATCGATGGAGCTGGTGAATTCCGACGCCTTCGGTGTGCGAAACGGATCAGGCTCGCGATAGAGATCGAGACTCGGCAGAACCGTCAGCTCGACCCCGTCGTCCAGCTCGGGAAGCGGCGGCCCGGAAAACACCTCCACTCGATGCCCGAGCCGAACCAGCTCCCGCGACAGATGCCGGACATAGATCCCCTGCCCCCCACTGTGCGGTTTGCTCCGATACGACAGGAGGGCGATGCGAAGAGGCGCGGAGATCACCAGATGACCCTAAGAGGCGGAAGACAGATGATCACTACTGTTTCGGCCCGAGGATTCGATCACTTTACGAAAATCAGAAACATTCTCACTCTGTACGCCCGTAGCATCCCGCAATGTGCCCACCCAAACACGTTCAGTCACCGCAGTCGGCCCCCGTCCCCATCCCGTCACCCATGCCGCACTGTGGCCCGACCGGGTCGGATGCCACCCGACCGCCTGCTAGCGGCGGCCCGCGCGGTCAGCGGAACAACCATCGCTGGTTACCGCCGCCGGCACAGACCGTGACGATGACCGCGTTACCCGGCCGGGCACCCACGTAGGGATCGGTCAGGCATCGGCCGTTCGCCGCGTTCGTCAGAGTGCCGTCGCTCAGTAGTTGCCATTGTGCGGTCGTGCGCCCGTCACACCCGGTCAGTTCGACAGTGCCGTCACCCACGAGATAGGCGCACATGCCGAGCACTTCCAGGGTGCGGTTCGTGTTCAGCTTCCAGCGTTGCGGGCTGGTGCCGTTGCAGTCGTCGATGTGCACCTCACGGCCTTCGGCGGCGGTACCGCCCCGTAGGTCCAGACACAACCCGTTGCCGGTGACCAGCAGCCCACTCCCGGTCGTGATCGCGGTGGGCAGCAGATCGACGGGTGCCACCGGTGCCACCGGCGTCGTACTGCTCGAACCACCGACCGACGCCCCCACCGACGGATTCGTCGAGGCCGCCGTGGTTGCCGGGGACGTCGACGCCGTGCGGGTCGGCGGCTTCGACGAGGTCACCGCACCACCTCCGCCGGGACCACTGACCTGATCGTCCCCCTGGGGTGCGCTCGGCACGACACCCGCCGACGTGGGCGGCCCGACCGCGGCCGGCAACGACTGCCCGGGCACCGAGACCCAGGTCTCCTGCTGATCTCCGGGCCGCAGCAGCGCATAACCGGCGACCGTGGCCACCACGAGCGCCGCGGCCCCGCTGATCAACACAAAGCGGCGCCGTCGGTGGTTCGGTGCCCCGTCCGGCCCCGGATCCTCAGTCAGAACCCCGGGAATCGTCGGCAACAACTGAGTCGGCATCTCCCCGGCCCGCTGCTCCACCGGCCAGGTGGACGCCGACGAGGGTGGCTCCTGCCGAGCCCCGTCCGGCAGAACGAACGGACGCACCAGCAACGGATCACGTTCGTCGCCCACTTGGCGTTGCCACCCCCGGTCTCGGTACCGGTGCCCCAACTTACCGTCATCAAGCGACCGGTGTGAGGACCCCATTCAGTCGATGTTCATCGTTATCTGCATTCCCCACCCACCCCACCATCACATCCATGAAGCCCGCGCTGCCCGCGCTGCCCGCGCTGCCCGCGCTGCCCGCGCTGCCCGCGCTGCCCGCGCTGCCCGCGCTGCCCGCGCTGCCCGCGCTGCGGATCGTCTCCGCTTCGCACGGCTTGGGGATCAGGACTTCCAGAACGATCGCTTCGTGGCAGCCTTTCCGGTGGCGAACTCCTCCAGAATCCGGACCGCGGCCGCCCACCTCTCCTCCAGCGACGCGTCGCCGCGCAGCAGGGAGATCAGCTCGCGGACCGGGTCGACCGCGGCGTCCGCGACCGGCTCCAGCAGGACGGTGAGGCGACTGACCAGATCGTCCAGCAGATCCCGGCGGTCCAGCGACGGCTGGCCGGCGGCCTCACGCAGGCGCGAGACCTCAACCGCGGCGAGTTCCCGCAGCTCGTCCACGGACAGCCCGTCACCGGACCGACCCGGCCTCCCCTGAGCGGGCGTAGCCGCGCGGGACCGCCGCACCATTCCGGTGAACCCACGCGGCGCCGGGCCGGCCGGAACCGCGCTCTCGGCGGCGGAGCCGGACTGGGCCGACGGCGGTGCACCGCCACCGCCGTAAGCAGGCGGGGCAGACATGTCCGCGGCGCCGGTCTCGTGGAGCGAAGCCGGTTCGGCGGAGGACCAGACAGCGCTGTCGGCCTCGAGGCTCGCGCCCGCCTCGGCGAACGTGTCATGCGCGGCCGCACGCTTGGCACGAATCGGCATGACGCCGGGTCGGCTCGGCATCGGCGCGGCAGGTGGTGGCATCGGCGGGACGGCACCCCCTGCCGCACCCACGGCACCGGGGAACGGCGACGCCGAGGCCAGGACGAAGGGCGCCGCAGCCGGGGCGGCGGCGGGCGACTCCCACCCGGACGGCATCTCGACCGGCTGGGTGACCTTGCGGGTTTCGCCGCCCTCGTTGACGACCCGGGCGTCGACCGCCACGAACGCGGTGAACCGGCACAGCACACCGAACCGCAGTGACGTACCGACGATCTCGCTCTCCAGCGACAGATCACCCGACGCGTACGCATCTTCCAGATCGCGTAGCCGAGCTCGGGCCCACAGCGAGGTGACAGCCGACTCGGAGCGCTCCTGAACCGCGACAACGGTTCGGAACTCCTGGTCGTCACGAGTGCGCCCGGTCACCGTGAGCGCACCGCCGGCCGCACCGGTGTAGCGCCCGGTGATCACGAGCGGCACCCCCGGGTAGAGACCCGGCAGGCGGGCCGGGCTGCGCGTGCCGTCGATCGGCGTGAACCCGTCGCCGGTGACGGTGAGACCGGTGACCACCGGTGCCCCGATCCGGCGGTGGATCTGCTCCATCGCCTCGTCGAGGCGGTCCTCGCTCTCCACCAGTTCGGCACGGCCGGCACCGATCGCGGCCAGACGACCGAGGAACCCGGCGTTGACCGCCCGGTCGATACCCACGGTGTGCACCCGGATCGTGCCGATCAGCGGGGCCACCTGCTTGACGATCTGATCCTCATTGCCGACCTGACCGTCGGTGACCAGGACCAGCACACGGTCACGGCCGGGGCTGTCGGCCAGTAGCGCGAGCCCCGCGGTGAGCGGGCTGAGCAGCTCGGTGCCGCCGCGCGCGTCGGCACGGGCCAGATGCTCGACCGCCCGGTAACGATGCCTGTCGGTGGCCTCGACCAGGCCGGAGTCGAGACCGGCCGGCCGGTCGACCTCGTGGTCGAAGGTGAGCACGGCGAACCTGTCATCCGCGGTCAGGGTGTCGACGACCCGGGCCGCGGCGCGCCGGGCGGCCACCATCTTCCAGCCGCCCATGCTGCCGGAACGGTCCAGCAGGAGGACCACGTCCTTGGGGCGCGGGGCCGCGGCGGGCTCCGGCGGCAGCACCACGAGCTGGTACGTGCCCTGCTCGCCGTCGTCGTCGGGCACGGCGACGGCGGACTCGGCACCCGCCGCATACGCCAGCCGCAGCACGAAGTCACGGTCGGCCCGCTCGCCCGGTGCGATCCGCAGGGTCCCGCCCTGCTCGGTGACGGTGTGCAGACTGGAACGGACCTCACCGAGCTCCAGGCCGGCCGGGTCGACATCCACACCGATGGACAGACGCAGTGGATTGGGGAAGCCGGGCAGCAGGACCGGGGGAGAGATCCTCGACGCGTCCGGAACAGCGTCGGTGTCCTGCTGCTGGCCGTCACCGGCGGACGGGCCGGGCAGCGGGAGCCCCGGCACATACCGTGGCGCTACCACCAGCGGGAACCGGAAGGTGGCCGCCCCGTCCTCGTACGGTAATGGGCCGACCAGCCGCAGTTGAACGGTGACCCGCTCGCCGGGCAGGATGTTGCCGACCCGCATGGTGAAGACGTCGGGCCGCTCCTCCTCGGCGATGGAGGCCCGCTGGCCGGCGGCGATGGCCTGGTCGTAGCGCTCCCGGGCGGCGCCGCGCTCGTGCAGCTCGGCGGTGACGACCCGGTCGGCGGCGGTCATCGTCATCCCGGTGACCGCGGCCCGGTCCGGCAGCGGGAAGACGTACGTCGCCTCCAGCGCCGTGTCGTGTGCGTTGACGAACTCGGTGGTCAGCTCGGTACGGACCAGTAGGCCGCTGATGGAGGCACGCACGTCGAGACGGTCCAGCGGCAGGTTGCCCCGGTCGGTGAGCAGCGTGCCGAAGCCAGCACCGGACACCTGACGGTGACGCTCCAGCTCTGCCGATCCCATCGGATTCACGGAAATGATCATGCGATTCTCCCATCGGTGAGCCCGCGGGACGCGAGCAGTTCGAGCAGAGGACGGGCTGCCGCGGCGATGTCGTCGCGGTCGAGGTCGGTGGTGTGGTGCGGCAGCAGCAGGATCACGCCACCGCCCAGGGGTAACCCGGTGATCAGCGGGAGCACCGGTGGCGATGACGGAACGAGTGCCTCCACCGCGGCGGCCAGCTCGCGTCGGGTGGTGCCGCCGCGGAGCTCCGCGGAATCGTCGTCCGGTGTGGCGCCGGCGGCGGACGCCGGGGCGAGGGTCTCCAAGGCGAGGTCGGCATCGACCGAGGGGGAGAACGAGAGTGGATCCGGCGCGGCCGGCGACGCCTTCCAGAACGGGGGCCGGGAAGCTGCCGGCGGGACCGGGGTCGGATCGGTGCCGAGCACGCGATCGGGAATCCGCGCGACGGCGGCAAGGGTCTGCTCGGAGGCCCCGGCGAGCTCCTCCTGGATCTCGGCCAGGGTGCGTCCGGCGGCCTGGCGCCGCTTGATCGCGACGAGCTGCAAGAGATGACGTGGCCCGTAGAGGACCGTGCGCCCACGCGTGCCGAGTGGCCGGTCGACCAGGCCGATCGTCGTATACCACCGGATCGACCTGCGGTCGGGCAGCTCCCGGACGCGGCCGTTGGGGGCGCCCGGGTACTCCGCGGCGAGTGCCGCGCTCACCCGCTCGACCAACTGCTCCATCGTCCACATGCCCTGACAATGACACTGTCACCATGACACTGTCAATGCCATAATGGCGATCTGCCCGCCACGGCGGATGCGGTGACGGGCAGGTCGTCGAGCCGTGGGTCTATGCGGCGGGCTGATAGGGCTTGCCGTCGACCGTCAGTGTGTAGGGGGCGTATTGCGTGACCGTGCCGGTCGGCTCGTCATAGGCGACGATCGCGACCACCTTCGGATAGCGGCGGAGCCTGGCGAAGCCGTTCAGCGGGACCACCTTCACCTTGTCCTCGGCCAGTCCCACCAGCGTCACCTCCCAGTGATGCACCGGGATCGGGTGGATCTCGGTGGGCGACTTCCAGCCGTCGAGGCTGTCACCGCCGACCGCGGTGGCACCCACCTTGACGTCCTTGAGGTGCCAGCCACCGATGCTCACGGCGCCGTCGCTGACATAGCGGAAACCCAGGAGAACCGACTTCCCGGCGTACGGCTTGAGGTCGTAGGAGAGGGTGACGTCGGCGGCCTTGCCGGTGATCGCCGCGCCGAGTGGGCCGTCGACCGTGCGGTCGCCCTTGAGCATCTGATAGGTCTTGCCGCCGTCCGCCGACACTGTCACGTACCCATAGTCGAAGTTCTCCTCCAGGCCGTAGGTCGTGGTGAACCGCAGGACCGGGTCGGTGGCCGGCACCTCGACCTCGCGGACCGCGGTCGCGTCGGTGTCCGGGGTGTCGCCGGAGAAGAGCATGCCCGCGTCGAGGGTCCAGGCCAGCGGCACCGGCGGCAGCGACGACGCCCCCTCGAAACCGACCGTCCGCCATCCGTGCGGCAGCTTGACGTAATCGGCACCGTTGGGCGGCGCGCCGGGCCGTCCGTGGGCCGACGGGTTGTCCAGGTTCACCGTGGACCGCAGGCTCCGTGCGGTCACCCGCTGCCGGGCCACCCCCCGGACGACGCCGCCCGGATCACCGGCGACCTTGTCCACCAGGGTCGTCACCTGGAAATCGTGCAGCACGTCGTGCAGGCTCTCGCCCTCCGGCAGCGCGGCCGCGACTGCCGCGAGGCCGTGGTTCTCCTTGTCCAGGTGCATCCGGGTGAGCAGCTTCGCGCCGAACCGGTCGTGGAGGTAGAGCATGAGCTGATAGGTGATGCCGTAATCGGCGAGGACCTCGTCCGGTTCGCCCTCGTCCCACAGGTTCGGCGAGTTGGCCGGGCCCCCGCAGTCACGCGGGTTCGGGTTGTAGGCGGTCTTGACGATGCCGAAACCCTGGTAGCAGGCCAGGTGGTTGTCGAAGCCGCGATGCCGTACCCCGATGTCGGTCTCGGAGTAACCGGCGAGCCGCTGGGCGTAGTCGGCCATCCCCTCGCTGATCCACGTCTCCTCGTCCGGGTCGGTGTAGTAGGTCAGCAGGTGCTGCCATTCGTGGGCGAAGGTCGACTCGTACATGCGCGGGCGGGCCGGGCGGCTGACACACGGGTCGTCGGCCGGTTCGTGCTGCGGGTCGGCCCCGGTGCGATGTGCCCAGTCGTAGGCGTCGATCGTGATCACGTTGCGGTCGAAGAGCTCGTTGAGCTGCTCGGAGAAGAACCCGGAGATGTAGGTGAGTCGCTTCGGGAAGTCGAAGTAGTTGTCGTCGCGGATGTTGTCGACGAGTGTGACGGTCCGGTTGCCGGCCCCGGTGAAGTCGCCCGGCAGACCCGCGTTGGTACCGGCGCGGTCCGGCGGGGTGCTGAAGGCCTTGGTCTCGCGAGGATAGATCACCTCGTCGAACTCACGGACCAGCGAGGTGACCTGGGCGTCGGTGACCTCGGTGGAGTTCTTGCGACAGTCCTTCTCGGGAAAGGCCAGATCGTTGGCCACCCACACCTCGATGTGTTCACCGACGCCCCGCAGCGTGTAGTCCTTGCGGTAGACGTCGCCGTCGATCGAGTTGAGCCCGGCCCAACTGCGGACGGTGCCGACATCGGGTGTCTCCGCGGCACTGCGCGCACTGGGCCGGGGCTCGTAACTGGAGACCGGGAGCGGCTCACCCTCGAAGGTGAGCCGGTCCAGGTCGGGTTCGAGGGTCTCGCCCTCGAAGGGTGGCGTCGGGGTACTCGGCGCCGGAGGGGGATCGGTCGGTGGCGCGGCCGGCGCCGGGCCAGCAAATAACGGGATGCATGCGGTTATTGCCGCGAAGCTGGCAAATAGGGTACGCGTCACGTCTCGGGACGCTACCTCCGATCGCCGGATCGTGACGCCAACACCGGCCGTTGTGGATCAGGAAACCTCCCGGCGGAGCACACGTATCGCCCCCAGTACCAGCGGCAGGACCACCCACACCGCGGCGGAGACCGCCACCCGGGCCCACTCGCCGGAAGTCATGTCCGGCTCCGCCATCGCCTGCGAGGTCACGTTGAGATCCAGCCACTCGGACGCATCGGCCAGCACCCGGATGCTGCCGCCCAGGATCGACCACACCGTCGGCAGCGCGAAGAAGATGACGATCGCCAACGGGGTGTTCAGCAGCAGGGCGCCGAACGCGATGCCCATCAGCACGAAGATCACCTGCATCAGCAGGCTCTGCCAGACCATCGACGGGTCCAGGCTCCACGAGCCGTCGCCGCCCACCGCCGGTGCGATCAGGTTGGCCACCGCGGCCAGAAGCGCCGTGGCCGCCGTCGCGGCGATCGCGATCAGGACGCCCGCCGCCACCTTGGCCAGCAGCACCCGGGCCCGCGCCGGCACCAGGGTGAAGGTGGCCAACGCGGTCCGCTGCGACCACTCGCTGGTCACCGACAGGATGCCCAGCACCGGCAGCAGCACCGCCGACGGCAGCAACCCGAACCCGTACAACCCGGCGAAGGTGATCTCACTGTCCTCGGCCCAGCCCAGCAGGATCGCCGACGTCGCCACCGTGGCCAGGCCGATCACGATGAGCAGCCACATACCGGCCCGGGTATCGGCGAGTTTGCGCAGCTCGACAAAGGTCAGCCGGGCCATCGGCACCGGCGCGGCGGCGCTCGCCGGCACGGTCGCCGGCATGACGTCACTGGTGGTCGCGGTCATCGGTGCGCCCCTTCCGGCTCGGCGCCCGCGGTCAGGCGCAGGAACATCTCCTCGAGACCCCCGGCCCCGGCCGGTCGCAGCTCGAGCAGCACCACCCCGGCCGCTGCGGCGGCCTGGCCGATGGTCTGCGGATCCGACGGCACCAGGACACTGCCGTCGACCGACCGGGTGCCGGTCAACCCCATTCGCTGCAGCAACGCGTCCAGGGCGGCGGGATCGGTGGTCCGCACCATCGTCCCGGCCGCGCCGAGCAGGTCCTCCTTGTCGCCCTGGGTGAGGATCCGGCCGTTACCGATCACCACCAGCCGGTCGGCGACCACCTCCACCTCACGCAGCAGGTGCGAGGAGAGCAGGACCGTGCCGCCTCGGTCGGCGAAACCGCGGAGCAGACCGCGCATCCAGTGGATGCCCTCCGGATCCAGACCGTTCGCAGGCTCATCCAGCACCAGCACGGCCGGATCACCGATCATCGCGTACGCCAGACCCAGCCGCTGCCGCATGCCCAGCGAATACGCTCGCACCCGCCGTTTCGCCGCGGTCGCGTCCAGGCCGACCCGCGCGAGCCGTTCCGGCACCCGTGCCGTGTCCAGCCCCATCGTGATCGCCGCCAGCGCGAGGACCTCCCGCCCGGTGCGTCCGGCGTGCTGGGCGGACGCGTCGAGCAGCACACCGATGTGCCGCCCCGGGTTGCCGAGCCGCCGGTACGGCACCCCGGCCACCGTGGCCCGACCCGAGGTCGGCGGGGTCAGACCGCAGATCATCCGCAGCGTGGTGGACTTGCCGGCGCCGTTCGGCCCGAGGAAACCGGTCACCGTACCCGGCTCACAGGTGAACGACACGTCGTCGACGGCGCGCTGTGGCCCGTACGTCTTGGTGAGGTTCTCAACCGCAATCATGCGACCCAGAGTGAGCGAGAAGCCTCGGCCGCCGCGTCGGCCGAGAGTCGATGTCGGTGAAACCTTGGTATATGCCGAAGCATCGACTTTGGTCGGTACCGGACGGTGGCTGAGCGCCCGTAAAGTCGACGGCGTGGGAGCCTCCTCGCCGGAATACCGCTGGTTGTGGCCGTCCGCGCTGGCCGCGGACCCGGCCGGGCCGCTGGCCGCGCGCCGGTCCACCCGCGACTGGGCAGTCGACAGCCTCTGCTTCCTGCTCGCGATCGCCTTCACCGCCTGGATCGTCGTCGAGCTGCTCGATCCGGCTTCCGAGACGGCGAAAACCTGGGGCACCACACCGATCTGGCTCACCGCGGTCGACGCGGTGGCCAGCACGATCGCCGCCATCGGCCTCTGGTGGCGGCGTCGTTTCCTGACCGCGCTGGCCGTCTACTCCCTGCTGCTCACGACGTTCTCGATGGCCAGCGCCCTCACCCAGCTGATCGTCGTGTTCACCGTCGGCGTGCACCGGCGCTTCGCGGTGCTCGCCGGCTACACCGCCTTGGTCATCGCCGCCAACGCCGTCTTCGCCGTCGCCCGGCCGGAGGGGGGCCTCGGCTACTGGGAGGCGTTCGGCTGGGGCGCCGCGATAAACGTGGTCGCGGCACTGTGGGCCATGATCATCCGCGGCCGCCGGCAGCTGATCGTCACTTGGCGTGACCGCGCCGAGCGCGCCGAGTCGGAGCAGCGGCTGCGCGTCGCCCAGGCCCGCGTCCTCGAGCGCACCCGGATCGCCCGGGAGATGCACGACGTCCTCGCCCATCGGATCTCGCTGCTCAGCCTGCACGCGGGCGCGCTCGAGTTCCGGCCCGGAGCACCGCCGGAGGAGATCGCCGGCGCGGCCGCCGTGGTGCGTTCCAGCGCTCACCAGGCCCTCCAGGATCTTCGGGTGGTGATCGGTGTGCTGCGCACCGGCCAGCCTGAGGACGAGCAGACCCCGGAGCGACCACAACCCACCCTCAGCGCGCTTCCCACACTCGCCGACGAGTCCAGGTCCGCCGGAAACCG
Source organism: Actinoplanes sichuanensis (assembly GCF_033097365.1). Taxonomy (NCBI): domain Bacteria; kingdom Bacillati; phylum Actinomycetota; class Actinomycetes; order Micromonosporales; family Micromonosporaceae; genus Actinoplanes; species Actinoplanes sichuanensis. The sequence continues at coordinate 5,845,505 of NZ_AP028461.1, read as the reverse complement.
GGTCCGGCTGCAGATCAATGCCGACCCCGAGTCGGTGCCCGCCGCGACCGGCCGTGCCGCGTACCGGATCGTTCAGGAAGGCCTCACCAACGCCCGCAAGCACGCCCACGGCGCGGCGGTGCGGGTCGTGGTCGACGGCGAGCCGGGCGAGGGCCTGAGCATCGAGGTCCGCAATCCGATGCCGGTCACCGTTCCCGCTCGCCCCATCCCCGGTACGGGCATGGGCCTGATCGGCCTCGCCGAGCGGGCACTCCTCGCCGGGGGGCGCCTCGACCACGGCCGCGTCGACGACGACTTCGTGCTCACGGCCTGGCTGCCATGGCCCCCATGAAGCCCCGCTCAGCCGACCCGCCAGGCCGGTCGTCGAGGGCAGCGCCCAGCGATCTCCACCCGCCAGGCCGGTCGTCGAGGGCAGCGCCCAGCGATCTCCACCCGCCAAGCCGAGCCGTCGGCGAGGTCGTGGGCAAGCGGATGTCGCCGGCTCAGCGGGGTTGGCGGTGGGGGAGCGCAACGAATGTTTCCGGCGGTGCCGAGCAGTTGGCGACGCCCTGAAACGGCTGCCGAGCGGTCGTCGATGGCGAAGGCCGAGGGAGGTTCTGACCATGTCGGGCATCGGAGTCGACGATGGTGCTGTCCGGACTGGCACCCGGGAACGGCGGGTGTCGCGGTGAGCGGCCGTCATTCGTCGGCGAGGGCGAGTGCGGTATCGGCAAGGACGGCATGGGCAAGGACGGCATGGGCAAGGACGGGATGGGCAAGGACGGGATGGGCAAGGACGGCAACGGCTGAAGGAGCGCAGGCGTCGGCGGCGAGGACGAAGGGCGAAGCTCGGAGGGTGAAGGTCTGAGGGTGAAGGTCGAGGGGTGAAGGTCGTAGCCGGTGAGAGCGGCTCGCGCCGGTGATGTGTGGACGGGATGGGAAGACGGGGGTGGCGGTAGAGATGGGTGGACCGGGATGAGCGCGGTTCGGGTGCTGATCGTCGACGACGATCCGCTGGTCCGCGCGGGACTGACGATGATCCTGTCCGGTGACGAGCAGGTGAGCGTGGTCGGCCAGGCCGCCGATGGGGCCGAAGTGCCGGAAGCGGTCGAGCGGCATCAGCCCGATGTCGTACTGATGGACATCCGGATGCCCGGAGTCGACGGACTCGCCGCGACCGAGACGCTGCGTGGCCGGCCCGGGGCGCCCGAGGTGCTGGTACTCACCACATTCGACGCCGACGAGTTCGTGCTGCGGGCGCTGCGTGCCGGGGCCGCCGGGTTCCTGCTCAAGGACACCCCACCGGGCCAGATCCGCGACGCGGTGCTGCGCGTGGCCCAGGGCGAGGCCGCACTGTCACCAAGTGTCACCCGGCAGTTGATCGCGCATGTCGCCGCCGGTACCTCCCACGAGCCGGGCCCCGACCCGGATCGGCGCCGGGCCGAGACCCTGCTGGCCCGGCTGAGCGCCCGGGAACACGAGGTCGCGTTGGCCGTCGCGCAGGGCCGCTCCAATGCGGAGATCTCCACCGAACTGCACATGTCGGTGGCCACCGTCAAAGCCCACGTCTCCCGGGTGCTCACCAAGCTGGACCTGAACAACCGGGTCCAGGTGGCGCTGCTGGTCCACGATGCCGGCCTGGCCTGAGCGATCAATCCAGAGTCTGGGTGATCTCCGCGCGGTCGGCGGAGAAGACGAGCCGACCGCGGGCCCCGTTGACCAGAGGGAGGTAGGGAGCGACGTGCCCGCATTCGACGTCCGCGACGATCGGCACGCCCAGACCGCCGAGCGCGTCGAGGACCGCCTCGGTCTGGCTCAGGCTGCCGGTCGGCGGTGCGGCGGTACGTCCGACGATCACCGCGGCCGTGTTGTCGAAGAACCCGTTGAGCCGCATCCCGTGCAGGTTCCGGCAGATCGTCGCCGCATCGTCACCGGCCGCCTCGACGTAGACGAGCAGCCCGTCCGCGCCGAGAGCAGACGTGTCGGCGTACCGGGTGCCGGCCAGATTGCACAACGTCTCGATGCAGCCGCCGATGAGCCGCCCCTCGACGTCCACGTCACCGGCCCCGTCCAGCCTGGTCCAGCCACCCTCGGCGTCCAGGACGAACTCGTCGACCTCCGGGTTCGTCCGGTAGTCGACCCAGCCCTTGTCCCGGTAACGGCCGGGCGGAGACTGGGTGAACGAGTCGCCGGGCGCCAGCGTGACGACGTCCAGCCAGGACAGCAGACCCGCCGGCGGACGGTACGGGGTGTCCATCAGGTTGTTGCCGTGCACCGTGGCCACCCCGGTGAGCAGCGTCAACGGCGTGATGATCGTGGCCATGTCGGAGTAACCGACGATCCATGTCGGCTCGGCTGCGCTGATGGCGTCCCAGTCGAGAAGGGGCAGCAGATCGATCGCGGTCTCCCCGCCCCACGGCGGGACCACGGCCCGGATCGCCGGGTCGGTCAGCATCCGGTTGAGTTCGGCGGCGCGCTGCGGGGCCGGGGCGCTTACGTGCCGAGCGCCGTCCATGCACTCGCCGACGACTACCTCGTACCCCCGGCTCCGCACGGTCTCGACGGCGACCTGAAGACGGCCGCTCATGCTCTCGTCGACCCCGCTGGACGGCGAGGTGACACCGACAAGGTCACCGGGACGCAACGGTGATGGATACCTGATGGTCATTTCACGGATCATGGCACAGGCGGCCGGACGCTCACTCGAAGAGGGAATGCCGGCGGCCGCCCTCGGCCCGGGCACGAGCCCGGCGCCGCAACTGGACCACCACGGCGTCGACCGCTGCGGCCACCGACCAGGCGGCGAGCAACCATCCGGGAACGGTCCAGCCCGCTCGGAACAGCAGCACGGCCAGGATCGCGCAGACCACCATTCCGAACAGCGCGAGGACCAGCCGCAGGTTCAGCGGGCTGTACGGCTCCTCGACCGTGCCGCGGCGACCGCGAGGTTGCGCTCCGAGTGGCATCCCGAGAACCTACCCCAGCCGGCACCGCCGAAACGAAAGGCGGGGAACGGCCCATGGATGGGCGATCGATGCCGGGTGGTCCGGTGACGACGAATACCCGGCCGGTGGCCCCGCGAGGACGAACGAAACCGGCCAGAAGGTGGAACCGGAGCAATCCGGAAGATCCAATTCACCCGAACCATTCATGATCGACATTTTTCTATATCGCTTGAACGTCGTGAGGGCCATGATGGAGGCCGGTCATCGATTCAGGATCGATTCGACACGGGAGGCGCCATGTCCCAACCGGAAAGGAAGCTCGGCACTTGGCCGATCTTCGTGATCGCGGTCTCCGCGATGACTCCGCTCACCGTAGTCGCAGGCGCCCTGCCGCTCGGCTACGGCGAGGTGAAGGAGAAGGGCATCCCGGTGGCGTACATGCTGGTCGCCGCCGTGCTAGGGGTGTTCGCGGTGGGTCTGGCCGCGATGGCGAGGCATGTGCCCAACAGTGGCGCCTTCTACGCGTACGCATCGATCGGCATCTCCCGTCCGGTCGGTGTGGGTACCGCGTTCGTGGCGCTGGTCGCCTACAACGCGATGCAGATCGGTCTCTACGGCGCCTTCGGAGTGGCCGCCCACAACGCATTGTCGATCTTCGGCATCGACATATCGTGGATCATCTGCGCATTGATCGGCTGGGCGGTGATCGCGTTTCTCGGCCGTCTCGACATCGATCTCAACGCCCGCATTCTCACCGTCCTGGTCTGCGCCGAGGTTCTCATTGTTCTGATCTTCGACGCCGTGATGCTCGGCAATCCCTACGGCGGAACGATCACTTTCGACACCCTCAACCCCGGCCTGATCGCCACGGCGGGTGGCGTGTCTCTGCTCGTGGCCGCGATCGCCGGCATGGTCGGGTTCGAAGCGCCACTGGTCTACGCAGCTGAAGCCCGTGATCCGCGGCGCACGATCGCCCGTGCCATCGGGTTCACCCTGCTGGTGGCGGCGTTCCTCTACGGCGGCACGGCATGGGCGATGTCGGTCGTCGCCGGCCCCGACAACATCGTCGTCATCGCCGGCCAGCACCTCGACGACCTGTTCTTCTTCCTGCCCGACCCGTATCTCCCGGCCGTCCTCGTCGATCTCGGCCGCATCTTCTTCGCGACCAGCCTGTTCGCCGCGATGCTCGCCTTCCACCACACCGTCGCCCGCTACGCCCTGACCGTGGCCCGCGAGGGCGTCCTACCCGCCGGCCTGGCCCGCACCCGGGGCGGCGTGCCGGTCGCCGCGTCGATGTCGCAGTCCGCGTTGGCCCTGGTCGTGCTGGTCGTCTTCGCGATCGCGACGTGGGACCCGACGACCGACCTCTTCTTCTTCGGTACGGTCTCGGGCGGCCTCGGCGTACTCGTCCTGATGACCATCGCCGCGGTAGCGGTCGTCAGGTTCTTCCGCCGCGCCGACCACGGGGAGACCCGCTGGCGCCGAGCGATCGCCCCGTGGATCTCGGTGGTCTTCCTCTCGCTGGTCCTGCTGCTCACGGTGGCCTTCTTCAGCGTGCTCCTGGGCACCGACAACGTCGCCAAGGTCTGGTCCCCGATTCTGTCCTTCCTCGCCGCGCTGGTGGCCGGCATCATCTGGGGCCGCAAACTCCGCCGCGAACGCCCCGACATCTACGCCGTGATCGGCACCGGCCACCCGCCGCTCGCCCCCGGCGAATCCGCGCCCCCGGTGATCACCGACGCTCCCGCGGCCGAAAGCGCGACCGCGGCCGAAAGCGCGACCGCGGCCGAAAGCGCGACCGCGGCCGAAAGCGCGGCCGTGACCGAAAGCGCGACCGCGGCCGAAAGCGCGGCCGTGACCGAAAGCGCGACCGCGGCGGAGAGTACGACCGCGGCCGAAAGTGCGGCCGTGACCGAAAGCACGACTACCGGCGAAAGCGCGACCACGGCCAAGTCGACCAAAGCTGAAAAGACGGAAAAATCCGATGTTGCTTCGGTGATTGAACCTCCCAGGTCGTCCACCGACGAAGCGCCCGACACCCCCGAGATCCCAGACGGGTCCGCTACCGAAAAGCCGGACGAGCCAACGGCCGCGAGATCCGCGCCTGCCGCACCCGCGACCATTGCGGATGGCGACGGCAACACGGCGGACGGTGACGGCAACACGATGGATAGCGACGGCAATACGGCGAACGGCGGCGACGGCGACGGCGACGGTGACGGCGGCAAAACGGTGGACAGTGCCGGAACTGCGGCGGGCGCGACCGTCTCATCGGAGACCGCCGCGACCGAGGCCACCAGCGGCGGCCAAGGTCCAGCCGGATCAACACCCGACGACGGAGGTACGCCCGAAGCCTCCCGCCCAGCGCCGGCTCCCCGAAAACGCGCCCCCGCCAAAACGGCTCCCCGGCGTCGACCGTCTACCGGAACCACCTCGGGCGACCAGGCTCCCGACGCAGTCACCAACCAGCCCCCGTCAGTGAACGGCGCCGCCGACAACGGTTCACTTCCGGAGTCCGCGTCCGGTTCCGACCAGCCCACCGGAAGTCAGGCCGCACGCTCTCGAACCACCCGCCGCCCGGCCCCACGCCCTCGCCGCCCGCAGCCTTCCGACACCGCAGTCCCCGCCGATTCCGAGCCTCCCGACGAGCGCTGACCCCCGGGTTCGGACTCTGACGAGCGCTGACCCCCGGATCCGGACTCTGACGAGCGCTGAACCCTGGGTCCGGACCTCCAGACGGGCGCTGACCCCCTGGTCCGGGCACAAGCCGACCGGGTGGGGCGAGTTCCAGGAGGACGGTGCGACCCCATCCGTTGAGTGGGCCGCGGACGCTCGGGGCGTCCGCGGCTCCCAACGGTGGGGGAAGTGTTACGGCTCGGAGAGGGTGGTCGGGTCGGGATGAGGCCCCGACCCATGGATCGGGTTGGGTGTCATCGCAGCATTCCGGCACGGAAGGCCTGTGCGACCGCATGTGCTCGGTCGTTGGCGTCCAGCTTTCGGAACACTTTCTTCAAGTGGCTGTGAATGGTCGCCGGGCTCAGGTAGAGGTCGGCGCCGATCTGCTTGTTGGTTTTGCCGTGCGACACCAGGGTGAGGACCTGTACTTCACGATCGGTTAGTTCGCTCGTCTGGCGGGACCGGCGTGGGGCCGTCCGGAATGCATCATTCATGAAGATCGTTTTCCCGCTGCCTGCACAAGGAGCGCAACTGATCATCGATAACGGTTGGGGTTGGCACACTCGCCCAGTGCGAAGTATCGGTCACGCAATGCGACTGCGGGCGAACTCGGCCCCTAGTTGATCACGGAGGGTGTCGAAGGCAGGCCCAGCCGTAGCGACAGCGCTCCGGGCATACCGAAGAACGGTCGCCGGACGTGCCGAGCGGGGGGCGGGCGTGGCGAAGGACGGTCGCCGGACGTGCCAGGTGGTGGGAAGGCGGGCGTGGTGAAGAAGCGGTCGCCGGACGTGCCGAGCGATGAGGCGGTGTGGCGAAGGAGCGGTCGCGGGACGTGCCGAGCGGGGGGAGCCGGGCGTGGCGAAGGAGCGGTCGCCGGATGTGCCGGGTGGTGGGAAGACGGGTGTGGCGAAGGAATGACCGCCGGACGTACCGAAAGAAGGGAGGTAAGCGGCGAGAGCCGCCGGCCGCGACCCTCGCGGAGTGGAAAGCGCGGAAGCCGCCGACGCCGCTCGGCGTGGGGCGGCCAAGAGGCGTGGGGTGGCCAAGAGTCGCGTGACGGCCAAGATGTGCGGGGCGGCCAAGAGGCGCGGGGCGCTCAAGAGGCGCGGGATGTGAAACGCGGGAGCCGCCGGACGGCGGCCCCCGCGTGGGTGCGGGACGGGATCAGTTCTCGGCGTGCTGCTGCTTGTTGGGGGAGGCGTGGAGGCTGCCCGCGTGCGCCTTCAGCGACGGATCGCGGCTGGATTTGATCAGGCTGGCGACCGTCGTGATGATCAGGATGCCGATGATGACGCCGAGCGAAACGGGCGTCGACACCTCGGGAACCGCGTCGCTGATGTCCTTGTGGGCCCAGTGCAGGACCAGCTTGACGCCGATGAAGGCGAGGATCAGCGACAGGCCCGTGGAGAGGTACACGAGGCGGTCCAGCAGGCCCTTGACCAGGAAGAACAGGGCGCGAAGGCCGAGTAGGGCGAAGGCGTTGGCGACGAAGACGATGTACGCCGACTCGGTCACGCCGAACACCGCGGGAATGGAGTCGAGGGCGAACAGCAGGTCGGTGCCGCCGATGGCGAGTAGCACCAGGAACAGCGGCGTGACCATGCGCTTGCCGTCGATCCGGGTGACCATCTTGCCGTCGACGTAGTCGTCGGTCACCGGCAGGAGTCGGCGGCCCGCCTTGACCAGGGCGTTCTCACCGACGTCGGGATCCTCGTCGCGGTGTCGGAAGAGCTGCACCGCGGTGTAGAGCAGGATCAGGCCGAAGATCAGGAACATGAACGAGAACGCGCTGAGCAGGGCGGCGCCGAGCGCGATGAAGATGACCCGGAGAACCAGCGCGATGATGATGCCGAAGGTGAGCACCTCTTGCTGGTATTTCTCGGGCACCGCGAAGGTGGTCATGATGATGACGAAGACGAAGAGGTTGTCGACCGACAGGCTCTTCTCGACGATGTAGCCGGCGAAATATTCGGTGCCGTGGCCCCAGCCGTAAACACTCCCGAAGACGATGCCGAAGACGATGGCGACGGCGATGTAGAAGATCGACCAACCGGCGGCCTCGCGGAAGCCGACGACGTGTGGACGGAGCACCCCGAGAGTCAAATCGAGGGCGAGCAGGGCGACGATGACACCGATGGTGACGATCCACCCGAGCGCGGAGACCTCAAGCATGCTTCACAGGATCTCCAAAGATTCTGCAAACATGCTGAGAAACGGCCTCATCCGACGAGGAATGAGCGCTTCGCGAGGCCCATCCAGAAGCCGTCGATCGGCTGCGCGGGTGCCTGCGTCGGGTCCTCTGATGCACCGAGAGTGAGGAACATCGGCGCGAAATGTTCGATCGTCGGGTGCGCGTAGGGCATGCCGGGCGCGCGGTCGCGGAAGTCGGCGAGCTCGTCGACGGCGCCGCGGGAGAGGGCCTCGGCGGCCCACGCGTCGAACTCTCGAGACCAGCCGGGCGCGGCCGCCTCGGGGCGCCAGTCGCGCAGGAACGGCAGGCCGTGCGTGGTGAACCCGGAGCCGATGATCAGCACACCCTCGTCGCGCAGCGGAGCCAGTCGGCGGCCGAGGTCGAGCAGGTCGTCGGGCTCGAGGGTGGGCAGTGACATCTGCAGCACCGGGATGTCGGCGTCGGGGTACATGACGGTCAGCGGCACGTACGCACCGTGATCAAGTCCGCGGTCGGTCTGGGCGACGGTCTGGTGGTCGGGCATCAGTTTGCGCACCGATTCGGCCAGCTCGGGTGCGCCCGGGGCCCGGTACTGCACCTCGTAGTAGCGCTGGGCGAAGCCGCCGAAGTCGTAGACCAGCGGGACGGTGGCGGTGGCGCCGAGCATCAGCGGCGCGGACTCCCAGTGGGCCGACGCGACGAGGATCGCTTTCGGTCGCGGGAGGCCGGCGGCGAGCTCCTGCAGCTGCGCCACCCAGGTGGGGTCGTCGACCAGCGGCGGGGCGCCGTGGCTGAGGAAGAGGGCGGGCATCCGCATGGCAACCTCCGTTGAAGCTTCAACTATTTACCGGGCAAGCGTACGCCGATTTATTTGACGGTGCAACTAAACCCGGTATTGACGCGGAGGTGGCCACGTAATTACATCGAAACCAGGCCCGAACCCAGCGTCGCCGGTCCGTTACCGCTGGGTACCGAAGGCGAAGGGACCGCGCATGACCCCTCGAGGCGGCGATGCGCTCCGTCAACGTTGCCGGAGCGATCGCCGCCTCGCGGCAGGCGCGAGCCGATGACGGCCCGGGTCAATCCCCTCGTTCCGCGTGGCAGCTCCGCCGAACGGCCGTTCGAGGTGGTGGTCACCCCGGAGAACGCCGGCTGGGACTACAGCGGGCTGCGGGTGGTGCACCTGCCGGTCGGCGGCCGGGTCCGCTTCCCCACCGGCTGCGACGAGATGCTGGTCCTGCCCCTGTCCGGCGGCTGCGACGTGGCCTGTGACGACGAGCGTCTCACCCTGACCGGCCGCCGTTCGGTCTTCTCCCGGGTCACCGACTTCGCCTATCTGCCCCGCCAGACCCAGGTCACGCTGCGCGCCCCGAACGGGGGACGGTTCGCGCTGCCGGCCGCCCGTGCCGACCGGACCCTGCCGTTCCGTTACGGCCCGGCCGAGGACGTCGCGGTCGAGTTGCGCGGTGCCGGTCAGGCCAGCCGGCAGGTGAACGACTTCTGCACCCCGGAGACCTTCGAGACCGACCGGCTGATCGCCCGCGAGGTGCTCACCCCGGGCGGCAACTGGTCGTCGTACCCGCCGCACAAACACGACGAGCAGGGCGACGGCGAGAACAGCCTGGAGGAGATCTACTACTTCGAGGTGGCCGCCTCCCCGGCGGGTGGGCACGGGTGCGGATTCCACCGGGTGTACGGCCACCCGGACCGCCCGATCGACATCTGCGCCGAGGTGCGCACCGGCGACGTCGTGCTGATCCCGTACGGCTGGCACGGCCCGTCGATGGCCGCGCCCGGCTACGACCTGTACTACCTGAACGTGATGGCCGGCCCCGGTGAGCGGCGTCGGCTGGTCCGTGACGACCCGGCCCACGGCTGGGTGCGCGGGCGCTGGGCCGCCGAGCGGGTCGACTCCCGGCTGCCACTTACCTCGATCCGCGAAAAGAGGCGAGCGTGAAACAGCGGCTCACCGTCGGCCAGGCTGTCGTGCGTTTCCTGGCCAACCAGTGGACCGAGCGGGACGGCGTCGAGCAGCGGGCGGTGGCCGGCTTCCTCGGCATCCTCGGGCACGGCAATGTGGCCGGAATCGGTCAGGCGCTGCTGCAGGCGCAGCGCACCGGGTCACCCGACATGCCGTTCCGGCTGGCCCGCAACGAGCAGGCCATGGTGCACACGGCGGTCGGGTACACCAGGATGCGCAACCGGCTGTCGGCGATGGCGTGCACCGCCTCGATCGGTCCCGGTTCGACCAACATGCTCACCGGCGCGGCCCTCGCCACCGTCAACCGGCTGCCGGTCCTACTGCTGCCGTCGGACGTCTTCGCCTCCCGCGCCAGCAGTCCGGTGCTGCAGGAGTTGGAGGATCCGCGGGCCGGCGACGTCTCGGTCAACGACGCCTTCCGGCCGCTGTCGCGGTTCTTCGACCGCATCCAACGACCCGAGCAACTGCCACACGCCCTGCTCGGCGCGATGCGGGTGCTCACCGATCCGGTGGAGACCGGTGCGGTCACCCTCTGCTTACCCCAGGATCTTCAGACCGAGGCGTACGACTACCCGGACGAACTCTTCACGAAGCGGGTCTGGCACGTGCCCCGGCAGGCCCCGGATCCGCTCGCGGTGGAACGGGCGGCGGCCGTGATCCGTGGCGCGCAACGGCCGCTGATCATCGCCGGTGGGGGAGTGATCTACTCCGAGGCGTCGGCCGCCCTCGACCGGTTCGCGCGGGAGACCGGCATCCCGGTCGCCGACACCCAGGCCGGCAAGGGCGCGTTGAGCTGGGATCATCCGAACGCGGTGGGCGGGATCGGGGCGACCGGCAACCCGGTGGCCAACCGGCTGGCCCGCTACGCCGACGTGGTGATCGGGGTCGGTACCAGGTACAGCGACTTCACCACCGGGTCGCGGACCGCGTTCCAGCGGCCGGACGTACGGTTCGTCAATCTCAACGTGACCGGGTTCGACGCCGGGAAACTGTCCGCGCTGCCACTGGTCGGCGACGCCCGCGCCGGGTTGAACGCGTTGCTGCCGGCCCTGCACGGCCGCCGGTTCACCGGCGACTTCGGTGACGACGTGGCGGCCTGGCGGGCGGCTGTCGATCACGCGTACCGGGGCCGGGGAGCACCGGGGGAGTTGCCCACCCAGGCCGAGGTGATCGGCGTGGTGAACGAGGCCTGCGGCGCCCGCGACGTGGTCGTCCAGGCGGCCGGGAGTCTGCCCGGGGACCTGCAGCGGCTGTGGCGGGCGCGGGACCCGAAGCAGTACCACGTCGAGTACGGATACTCCTGCATGGGCTTCGAGATCGCCGGTGCCCTCGGGATCAAGCTCGCCGAACCCGGCCGCGAGGTGTTCGCCCTGGTCGGCGACGGGTCCTATCTGATGATGGCGCAGGAGATCGTCACCGCGGTCGCCGAGGGTGTCAAACTCATCGTGATCATCGTGGAGAACCACGGGTTCGCGTCCATCGGTGGGCTCTCCGAACAGGTCGGGTCGCAGCGATTCGGTACCGAGTACCGGTACCGCAACCAGCGCAGCGGCGACTACGACGGGCCCCGCCTGCCAGTCGACCTGGCCGCCAACGCGGAGAGCCTGGGCGCGTCGGTGATTCGCTGCCGGAGCATCGCCGACCTGGTCGAGGGCATCAAACAGGCCCGCGAGGCGGAACGGCTGACCGTGCTGCACATCGAGACCGACCCGGCCCCGTCGGCGCCCGCGTCCGAGTCGTGGTGGGAGGTGCCGGTGGCCGAGGTGGCCACGCTGCACAGCACCCGTGACGCGCGGGCCGAATACCTGGCCGGCAAACGCGACCAGCGTCATCACCTGCGGCCCGGTGCCATCTGACAGCACCGAGGGCGCGACGACGCCTCTCGCGTGGCGGGAGAGCGGGTGGCCGTATCCCCGCATGGTTTTGATCTTGGTGGGCGGAGGCCGTGAGTCTTCCAGCGGCCTCCGCCACCGCGGTCAGTGGGGCAGGACCAGGACCTGGCCGGGGAAGATCCGGTCCGGGTCGGTGATGATGTCGCGGTTGAGGTTGAAGATGTCGCGCCAGCGGCTCTCGTCACCGAGCTGCTCGCGGGCGATCCTGGACAGTGAGTCGCCGGCCTTGACCGTGTAGAGCTTCGGGATCGGGCCGGTCGGCTGGGCCGGCGGCAGGAAGAGGACCTGGCCGGGGAAGATCCGGTTGGGGTTCTGGATGGTGGCCCGGTTGAGCACGAAGATCTCCGGCCAGCGGGCCTCGTCGCCCAGCCGCTCCCGGGCGATCTTGGCGAGGCTGTCGCCGCGCTGGACCGTGTAGGTGCGCGGCTTCTGGCCGCCGGGCAGGACGCCGGCCAGGCGCAACAGGTCGGCCAGCTCGAACGTGCCGGGCTTCTCCGACGGGAGCGTCGGTTTCCAGCCGGGCTGCTTGAGAATCGAGTCCTCGCTGCGCCGCACCAGGCCGACGAGCACCTCGGCGACGATCGTGCTGCCGACCGGGCCCAGATGTGCGCCGTCGTGGAACGCCTTCGCCTCGGCCAGCACGTAGTACCAGAGCGGGGTCCGGGTCAGGAACTCGCTCTCGTCCAGCGCGGCCCGCTGGGCGTCACTGCCCGCCGCCTGCCGGATCTGGTCCTTGCTGAGCACCGGGACCCCGAGCAGATCGGCGACCGCCTGGCCGGTGGGCAGCCGCAACCGGTAGCCGCGTAGCAGGTTGCGGACCGCGAGCCGGCCCGCGTCGGCCGGTGCCTCGGGCTCGCCGGTGGTCTTCTTCAGGCGGAACAGCGCGCCGCCGCCGAGCGCGGCCAGATTGGTGTCGATCTTGCGGGTCTTCATCACGGCGTCGCCCGAGCCGACGATGTTCTCCCACTCGATGATCCAGTTCTCCGGCAGGTTCTCGGCCGGTTCCAGACCGATCTCCTCACCCAGCTGCCCGCTCAGCGCGGTGAACACGAACAGCAGATCGAGGCTGCCCGGCGGTCGGGTGTTCGTCCGGAAGTTCGAGTTGAAGTTGTAAAGGCTACGAACCATCGAATGACCGAAACGGTACGCCGCGACGGCGAACTCGATCGGCATGAAGAACGGCTCGGCGTGCGGGTTGAACCATTTGTTCCCGTGTACGACCACGTCGTCCACGATCTTCTTGTCGGCAACCTTCTTGAGGAAGTCCTGCACCACGACGTGCTGATAGTGCTGGCGCAGTACCCGGCGGGCGTCACGGAACGACAACCCCTGGTCGATCAATTTGTTGTGCGCCTTCAGGAATGCCACGTGCAACTGCGAGATGATCGTGTTCTCGTCGTTGCGCGGGTCGCCGATCAGTGCCGCCCGGTCGAACTTCGGATCGGCGTTGCGCGGCTCGCGGGGCAGATCGTTGTCGTCGCCCTTGCCCTTGGGTCGGGCCAGCGGCGGCGGGTTCGGGTTCGGCGGGTTCTGCAGCGTGATCTTGTGGACCTTGCCGATCAGCATCCGATCGTTGTTGTTCGGGTCGCGCGGGGCCGGCGCACCGTAGAGGCTGTCCAGGTCCAGTTGGGCGGTCCGCTGGTTGCGCAGCACCTTGCGGATCTGCTCCGGCGACAGCGGTGCCATCCCGGGATCCAGCAGCACCGCCATGCTGCCGGAGCCGAGGCCGGCCGAGGCGTCGTCGATCTCCAGCGTGATGTCGTGATCGATGAACTGGCCCAGATAGGTGTAGGCGGCCGGGATCGGGCTGTCGTCCGGCCGGCTGTCGTCGTCGGTCATCGCCTGGCCCAGCCGCTTCAGCTTGGCCGGAGTGTCCGGTAACCGTGGCAGCAGGTTCGCCTCGTCCTCCTGCAACGTCGGGAAGAGCAGGTCGAAGGGGTGGGTGGCGACCGGCGGCGCGAGGGCGAACGCCAGTGGTGATCGGGCGGCGAAGTCGGCGAGTTCCCGCTTGGCCCGGTCGATGTCTGAATCGGAGATCGAGCGGCCGTGTCCGAGACGAGGCATGGTGATTACCTACGCTTTCGTTAGCCTGATTTCGGCGCATTTTGCACATGCCGGATCGCGAAATGGCCGAATCATTCGGTGTCTCTCAGCGGCAACCCTAGGCATCGGCCGTGCGCGGCACGGACAACTGCTTGACACCTGGCGGCGCTGTTGTTGGCAAATAGTGCCAACAAAAACATGTATCAGGCGATCCCCCGAGCGGGGGTCAGTGCGTACGTAATCCGTCGAACGCTAGATCGGAAACGGTGTCGGCAATGGACTCCGGGGCGCCGCGTTCCGGTTTGTACCATTCGATGAGCGAATTCACCATGCCGAAGATCAGTCGGGCCGCGGTCGCCGGATCCACGTCGGCGCGCACACCACCTTCCGACTGCGCCTGCTTGACCAGGTCGGTGACGATCCGGTCGAACGCCCGGCGGCGGGCCACGGCGTGCTGCTCGGCCGCCGTGTTGCCGTGCACCCGCAGCAGCAGGGTGACGAACTCCAGACGCTCGGCCAGCACCAGGACGCTGCGCCTGATCAGGCGCCTCAGTCGTACGGTCGCCGGGTCCGGACTCTCGACGGCCTCCCGAGCGGCCTCCTCCAGTGCGCCGAGCGCCCGGTCCACGGCCATCGTGAGCAGTTGTTCCTTACTGCTGACGTGGTGGTAGAGCGTCGACTTGGTGATCCCGAGCGACTCGGCGATGTCGAACATGCTGGTCGCGTCATACCCGTGGGTGTTGAACAGCCGGACGGCGGCGGTCAGCACCGCGCTCTGATCATGGCCTGGTCGGCCCCTGCGGCGGCTGTTCTCCATCAGCAGAACCTAGCCCCTTGATTTACCGACCGATCGGGCGGTTAATGGAGGGCATGACGAGTCCCGCTGAGCTCTACCAGACCCATCGCGAGTTGCTGGACCGCGCGATCTCGGCGGCCGCGGCACGTGACTACTGGTCGGCGTTCCCCGAGTCACCCAGCAAGAAGGTCTACGGCGAGGAGGCCGCTCCGGCCGGCGACCGGGCCTTCACCGCACTGCTCGGCAAGCCGTTCCCGGTCGACGTGCCCGGCGCCGTCGGCACGGTCGCCACCGAGCGCTCGCCCTACGGCATCGAGCTGGGCGTCAGCTACCCCAAGGCCGACCCGCTCGCCCTCGTCGCGGCCGCCCGCGCCGCGGTCCCCGGCTGGCGCGCCGCCGGGCCCACCGGCCGGGCCGGAGTCGCCGCCGAGATCCTCACCCGCCTGCACGCCCGCGTCTTCGAGCTGGCCCATGCCGTCCAGCACACCACGGGTCAGGCCTTCGTGATGGCGTTCCAGGCCGGTGGCACCCACGCCCTCGACCGTGGTCTGGAGGCGGTGGCCTGCGCGCTGTCGGCCACCACCCGGATGCCCGGCGGCTCCTCCTGGACCAAGGGCGACCTCGCGATGGAGAAGACGGCGACGGTCGTCGGCCGGGGTGTCGGCCTGGTCATCGGCTGCACCACCTTCCCCACCTGGAATGGTTTTCCCGGCCTGTTCGCCGGCCTCGTCACCGGCAACCCGGTGATCGTCAAGCCACACCCGGGCGCGGTGCTGCCGCTCGCCATCACCGTGCAGGTGTGCCGCGAGGTCCTCACCGAGGCCGGGCTCAACCCCGATGTGGTGACGCTGGCCGCCGAGGAGCCCGGTGACCACATCGCCGGCACCCTGGCCACCCACCCCGACGTGCGGATCGTCGACTTCACCGGGTCCAGCGAGTTCGGCGACTGGCTGGAGGCCAACGCCCGGCAGGCCGTCGTCTACACCGAGAAATCGGGGCTCAACACGGTCGTCGTCGACTCCACCGACGACTACCAGGGGCTGCTGCGCAACCTGGCCTTCTCACTGTCTTTGTACAGCGGTCAGATGTGCACCACCCCGCAGAACATCCTGGTCCCGCGTGACGGCATCGAGACCGACGCCGGGCATCGTGACGTCGCCGAGTTCGGGGCCGACCTGTCGGCGGCGCTGGGCAAGCTGCTCGGTGACCCGCGGCGGGCCGCCGGGACGCTCGGGGCGATCGTCAACGACGGGGTGCTCGGGCGGCTCGAGGAGGCCGCGTCCGGGCCCGGAGTGCTGCATCCGTCGACTGCCGTCAGCGATGAGCAGTTCCCCGGGGCGGTCATCCGGACTCCCGTGGTGGTCCGGCTCGACGCCGCCGATGAGAAGGTCTACACCCGCGAGTGCTTCGGGCCGGTGTCGTATCTGATCACCACCGACTCCACCGAGCACAGCCTGGCCCTCTTCGTCGAGACCGTGCGGGCACACGGGGCCTTGTCGGCGCTGGTGCACTCGTCCTCGCCGGAGGTCATCGAGGCGGCCCGGGAGGCGGCGCTCGACGCCGGGGTGCACCTGTCGGAAAACCTGACCGGTGGCGTGTTCGTCAACCAGACCGCGGCCTTCAGCGACCTGCACGGCACCGGGGCCAACCCGGCGGCGACGGCCTCGCTGACCGACGACTGGTTCGTGGCCGGGCGCTTCTACACACTCCAGTCCCGCCGGCACGTGGCCGCCTCATGACCGCTGCATCCGCTTCTGACTCGTCGCCGGCTTCGGTCTCTGGCTCGTCGGCGGCTCCGGCGGGGCCTTCCGGATCCGCCTCTTCCTTGTCTGCGGGTTCCTTGCCAGCTTCCGCTTCCGCCCCCGCTTCCGCTGATTTGCCGTCGTTTGTTGCATTTGAGGCGGCGATTGCGCGGGATCAGCGGATCGAGCCGGCTGATGAGATGCCGGAGGGGTATCGGAAGACGATGATCCGGCAGATCGCGCAACATGCGCACTCCGAGATCATCGGCATGCAGCCGGAGGGGGAGTGGATCACCCGGGCGCCCACGCTGCGTCGCAAGGCGATCCTGCTAGCCAAGGTGCAGGACGAGGCGGGGCACGGGCTGTACCTCTACTCGGCGGCCGAGACTCTCGGCGCCGACCGAGGTGACCTCACCCAGCGGCTCATCGAGGGCCGGCAGAAATACTCGTCGATCTTCAACTATCCGACCCTGTCGTTCGCCGACGTCGGGGTGATCGGGTGGCTGGTCGACGGCGCCGCGATCTGCAACCAGGTCCCGCTCTGCCGCAGCTCCTATGGGCCGTACGCGCGGGCGATGATCCGGATCTGCAAGGAGGAGTCGTTCCACCAGCGGCAGGGTTACGAGCTGCTGATGACCATGATGCGTGGCACGGCCGAGCAGCGGGCCATGGTTCAGGACGCGGTCGACCGCTGGTGGTGGCCGTCGCTGATGATGTTCGGGCCGCCCGACGCCGAGTCACCCAACACGGCGCAGTCGATGGCCTGGAAGATCAAACGGCACACCAACGACGAGCTGCGGCAGCGGTTCGTCGACATGTCCGTGCCGCAGGCCGAGGCGCTCGGCGTCACCCTGCCCGACCCCGAGCTGCGGTGGAACGCCGAGCGTGGCCACCACGACTTCGGGCAGCCCGACTGGGCCGAGCTGAAACGGGTGATCTCCGGCGGCGGGGCGATGAACGAGCAGCGCATCAGGCGTCGGCGCGAGGCTGACTCCGATGGTGCGTGGGTGCGCGAGGCGGCCGCGGCACACGCGGCGAAAGGGATGTCATGACCAGTCACGAGTGGCCGCTGTTCGAGGTGTTCGTGCGGGCCAAGCGCGGCCTCAACCACGTGCACGTCGGGTCGCTGCGGGCGGCCGATCACGAGATGGCGTTGCACCACGCCCGTGACCTCTACACCCGGCGCAACGAGGGCGTCAGCATCTGGGTGGTCAGGTCCGACGCGGTCGTGGCCAGTGACCCGGCCACCAAGGAGTCGTTCTTCGAACCCAGCGGCGACAAGGTGTATCGGCATCCCACGCACTACGCGATCCCCGACTCCGTACCGCACATCTGAGGAGCCGGCCATGGCCTTCGACGACGCCTACGACGCGCTCACCGATCATGAGGACGATGCCCGCTGGGCCTACGGGACCGGGTTCAGCGACCCGCTCGCCGGAGTCACCGCCGACCTGCCGGACGGGGTGGACCGGGCCGACCTCACCGCGTACTGCCTGATGCTCGGCGACGACGCGCTGATCCTGTCCCACCGGCTGCAGCAGTGGGTCACCCGCGCGCCCGAGCTCGAGGACGAGCTGGCCCTCGCCAACATCGGCCTCGACCTGCTCGGCCAGGCCCGGCTGCTGCTCACCCGTGCCGGGATGGCCGAGGGGCGAGGCCGCGACGAGGACGAACTCGCCATGCGCCGGTCACTCTCGGAGTTCCGTAACGTGCGGCTGGCCGAGCGGGCCGACGACGACTTCGCGCACCTGGTGGCGCGGCTCTGCGCCTTCTCGGTGTGGCGGCTCGAACTGCTGCAGCGGCTCAGTGGGTCAACGGATCCGATGCTCGCGGCCATCGCGGCCAAGGGCGTCAAGGAGGTGACCTATCACCGGGACTACGCGGCCCAGTGGGTGGTCCGGCTCGGCGACGGGACCGATCTGTCCCATCAGCGGATGACGACGGCGATCGACGCCCTGACGCCGCTGCTCGGCGAGCTGTTCGAGCCGCATCCGGTGGAGAGCCGGCTCGCCGGGGCGGGCGTCGCCGTGGACCCGGCCGGGTTGCGGGCCACGTTCGACGAGGTCTGGGCGTATGTCCTGACCACCGCGACACTCGGCCCGGCGGCGCCGGTCTCCTCCTCGGCCCACACCGATGGGCGGGACGGGCTGCACGGGCCCGAGTTGGGGGAGATCCTCGACGAGATGCAGGGGCTGGCCCGGTCGGTGCCCGGGGGTGCCTGGTGACGGCGACCGCGGCCGACGTCGTCGCGTCCGTGGTCGATCCGGAGCTGCCCATGCTCACGCTGGCCGAGCTGGGGATCGTCCGGGACGTCCGGCAGGACGACGGCGGCGTGCTGGTGACCATCACGCCGACCTACTCGGGGTGCCCGGCGATGGAGACGATCCGGGCCGACATCCGGGTGGCGCTGCGGCGAGCCGGATTCGGGCGGGCCGAAGTGCGTACCGTGCTGGCGCCCGCCTGGACCACCGACTGGATCAGCGAGACCGGTCGACGCAAGCTCGCCGAGGCCGGGATCGCCCCGCCCGGCACGGCACCGAGCCGTGCCGCCGGGCCGATCCCGCTCAGCCTCGGTGTGCGGACCGCGGTCGGCTGCCCCCGGTGCGGGCAGCCGTCGACCGAGGTGCTCGCCGCGTTCGGCGCCACCGCCTGCCGTGAGCTGCGGCGATGCCCCGCCTGCCGGGAACCGTTCGAACACGTGCGGGAGATCTGACATGCCATTCCACCCGCTGCGGGTCGCCGCGATCGACAGGCTGTGCGCGGACGCGGTCGCTGTCACGTTCGAGGTTCCGGCTTCGTTGTCGGCGGCGTTCCGGTTCAGCCCTGGACAGTCGCTCACCGTGCACCGCGATGGTGAACGGCGTACCTACTCGATCTGTGCTCCTGTCGGGTCCGCGCCGCGGATCGGTGTGCGGGAGGTGCCCGGCGGCCTGATCTCCCGGTGGATGGTGCACGATCTCCGGGTCGGTGATCTGGTCGAGGTCGCGCCGCCGTCGGGGACGTTCACTCCGGACCTGGCTGCCGGCGGGCACCATGTGCTGATCGCGGCCGGGTCCGGGATCACGCCTGTTCTGTCGATAGCCGCGTCCCTGCTGGAGGGGGTGACGGCCGGTCCATCACGGGCGGGCGGGTGGCTGGATCGGGCGGCGCCGCATCTGCGGTCTCCGGTGCCGGCCGGGCTTGCCGGGTCATCGTCGGCTTCGCCGGCCGCTGGGCTTCCCGGGTCGGTTTCGGATGGGGCTCGGGTCACGCTCTTCTATGGCAACCGGCGGGCCGACACCGTCATGTTCGCTGAGGAACTGGCCGACCTGAAAGACCGGTATCCGGACCGGCTCGAACTCGTGCACGTGCTCTCCCGGGAAGCGCGGGAGTCCGAGTTGTTCAGTGGGCGCCTCGACGCCGCGCGACTACGGGAGCTGGTGCCGCTCCTGACCGATGTCGAGGCGGTCGACCACTGGTGGCTGTGCGGGCCGTTCGGGATGGTCACCGACGCCACCACGGTGCTCGGTGAGCTCGGGGTGCCGGCCGGGCGGGTGCATCGGGAACTCTTCTGGGTGGACGAGGCTCCGCCACCGCCGGTCCGACCAGAGGCGCTCGTGGACGGGCCGATCTGCGAGGTCACCGTGGTGCTGGATGGGCGCAAGACGACCGTACCGGTGCCGGAGGGTGTGACGCTGCTCGACGGAGCGCAGAAGTCGCGGCCGGACCTGCCGTTCGCCTGCAAGGGCGGGGTTTGCGGCACCTGCCGGGCCCGGGTGACCGACGGTGCGGTGACGATGCGGCGGAACTTCGCGCTGGAGGAGGCCGAGGTCGAGGCCGGGTTCGTGCTGACCTGCCAGTCCCTTCCCGCCGCGGCGAAGGTGGTGGTCGACTTCGATCAGTGAGCCGCGGAAAACGCGTATCGGGCCGGGTCCGGGTCGGTGCAGAATCGGCCGGATGCGGATCAGAGAGGCACGGTTCGAGGATCTGCCGGCGTTGCAGGAGATCGAGCGGGCGGCCGGGGTGCTGTTCCGTGAGATCGGGATGCCGGAGATCGCCGACGACGAGCCGTTCCCGATCGAGGTGCTGTCCGGTTATGTGACCGCGGGGCGGGCCTGGGTCGCCGTCGGGCCGGATGTCGACGCCGGACCGGTGGGCTATCTCATCGCGGATCTGCTGGACGGGAACGTCCACGTCGAGCAGGTTTCGGTTCATCCGCGCTTCTCCCGGCGTGGGGTCGGGCGGCTGCTGATCGATCGTGCCGCGGAACACGCGGTGCGGGTCGGTGCGCCGGCGCTCACCCTGACCACCTTCGCCGATGTGGTGTGGAACGCGCCCTATTACCGGCGCTGCGGCTTCGAGGTGATGGACGACGCGGTGGTCATGCCGGAGCTGCGGGCGGTGCGGGAGCACGAGGCGGCTGCCGGGCTCGATCGCTGGCCCCGGGTGTGTATGCGGCGGCGACTCCAGGTGGATGGTTTGCCGCACTCTTCTGGATGAAATGTCCGAAAGCGACGGCGATTTGCGGATTTGTGGGTATCGGTTGTCGCCAGGATGGGCCGGAGAATGTAGCCGGCACCGGGAGAGAGCGATGAACAAGTCCCTGACCTTTCGCGTCATCAGCGGCGTCATCGTCGCTTCCACACTGCTCGTCGTGCCCGCCACCGCGACCGCGGCGGTTCGTGAGCTGACCCGCCCGACGCCCGTGGACAGCGGCCGCCCGGCAACGACCGCTACCGCTACCGCCGCCACCGGCGGCTCCGTCGTCACTGCTGCCGCGACCGGCGGCTCGGTCGCCACTGTCGCCGGCGGGCCGGCGGGAACCAGCACCGTGGATGCCGGCCGGAGGAAGGCGGCGGCGCCTTCGGCCCAGATTGCCGCGAGCCTGCCGTTCCGGGTGTCCGTTCCCGGGGCCGCCGCGTCCGGTGTCTACACCTCGAACCAGGGAAACCCACAGGTCGCCGTCACTCTCAAGGTGGCCGGACAGGCACCGTGCGGCATCCTCCAGGTGACCCGCAACGGACCCGCCGACGGCATCGAGTGGCACACCGTCGGAGCGTTGTGCAGCCCGGGGACGGCGACGTTCCGTACCCAGGTCAATCGCCTGTGGGGCAGTCGGGCCCTGCCGTCGATCCGCCTCTGCAACGGCGACAGTCTCGGCCTGGCCGAGGGCGTCGACTGCGACAGGTTCACCCCGCCGCGCGGCGCCTGACGAAAGCTGCCGCGCCTGGTGGCAGGCGCGTCAGCACAACATTCCGGTGACGCCCTCCGCGGCGATCCGGGCGTCGAGACGGGACCGGTCGAGGTTCGCGCACAGCACGATCGACGCCCCCGCCGTCAAAGGCGCCATCAGCCAGATCAGCGGCTCCTCACAGGCCGCCGTGTCGACCAGGATCCGGTCGCCCGCGCCGAAACCACGTGCCGCCGCGATGCCGGCCGCGGCTGCCCCGTACTCCCCGAAGGTCGTGCCGTCGACGGTGGCCGCCGCGCCCGCCTCGACCCCGCCCGGCGGTGGCGGCGGCACGCCGAGGCGTGCCCGCGCCGCCGGGGCGAAATCACGATAATCCGGGGGTACGTCCGGAGTCGGGCCACCGTCGGGCGCCAGCCCCAGCACGAACCGATGTCCGGCCGGTGGCACGTCCTCAAGCCAGCTGCCGACCCGCCGCCGCTCGACGAACGTGACGTCCAGCGTCGGCCCGGTGTCCGGCGACAGGCCGGCCGCACCCCAGCCCCGGAACGACACC
Organism: Actinoplanes sichuanensis; assembly: GCF_033097365.1. Taxonomy (NCBI): domain Bacteria; kingdom Bacillati; phylum Actinomycetota; class Actinomycetes; order Micromonosporales; family Micromonosporaceae; genus Actinoplanes; species Actinoplanes sichuanensis. The sequence continues at coordinate 5,823,558 of NZ_AP028461.1, read as the reverse complement.
TCGATCCCGGCCGCCCACGCCCCGAGCAGCACGGCCGCGGTCTGCCAATGCGGCGGCAGTAGTACTCCGGCCCGGCTGCCACGGCGCAGCCCACACCCGGTGGTCAGCAGGTCCGCCGTCGCGGCCGCCCAGGCGCCCAACTCGGCGGCGGTGAGCCTGGTCTGTTCACCGGTGGCGTCGTCGTAGAAGGTGATCAACCGAGCCGTCCGGGGTCAGGACTCCGAGCCGACCCGCTCGACCTCGCCGATGACGTCCCACAGGATCTGCGGGACACCAGGGGTGCCCTGCACGGTCGAGACCTTCTTATGGAAACCATTGCGGTACGTTACCGTCAGCTCGTAGACGTAGCGGTCGCAGCACGGGTTCTTCGGCTGGTAGGAGCCGCGCAGCCGCAGGAACTGGCGGGTGCTGACCATCCGCAGCGCCGGCCGGCCGTTCGGGGTGGCGCCGGTGACCACGAACGTGTCGTGACGCCCGGTGAAACCGCCGGAGCGGTCGAGTGTGATCGACGAGGCCAGGACCGGCGCCGCCGTGGCCGGTGCGGCCGGGGTGATCGTGGCGACGGCGCACGAGGCGACCAGCGCGGCGAGACTCGTGCGGATGATGGTGCGACGTTCCATGGCGTCCTCCGGTTGTCCGGCCCCGTTGTTCGGCGCCTGCAACCCTGACAACACCGGGCAAATCATGTTGGAAACGGACAATCATCCCCTCGGGAGGGTCAGGCCGCCTGGATCTGGTTGATCTCCCGCGCCTCGGCCGCATACCGGGCCAGCAGGTGGACCGTGCGCGGACCGGCCTCGCCGTCGGTCGGGAGTCCGGTCCGCGCCTGGAAGTAGCTGACCGCCTCGGCCAGCTCCGCCGGGTCCGGCCCGACCCGCACGCCGAGGTCGGCGAACAGTGCCCGCAGCACCTCCGGGTCCGCCGGCGGAACCGGCTCCGACCAGCCGATCAGGCCGCCGACGGCGTTGCCGACCAGGCTGAGCATTCCTCGTGCTGACATCGTGACCTCCCGTGTAGTGGGTGATCCCAGCATCTCCGCGTGACCTGTGCCGAACATCTGCCCACCGTCTCCAAACCCTGTGCGCCTCTGCGACTTTCGGCCGATCCGATGGGTCGGCCCGTGGTCGTCATCGCGCTCAACGCGGTCCCGCGGGTTCAGGAACCGGGTCGGCCGGCAAACCAGGCTTCAGCCGTCGGCTATCCGGACATTCCGGAAGCCCGATCGGCCGAAAGCGCACGGCCGGTCCGACTCGACGGGTTCAGCCCGCACCGTCGCACAGGGTGGACCGGGCCAGGATGACCAGCTCACGGGCGGCGGCATCGGGGAGCCCGTGCCCGGCCAGTTCCTCGACGACCGCCCGCCGCGGCTGTCCGGCGGCCAGCGCCGCGCACGCCTGCCCGCCCATCTCGGTGATCTCCTCATTTCGAAGATCCACCGTCGCGTCGGACAACCGCCCACGCACCGCGGCGACGAAGCGCTCATCCGAGGCCACCAACTCCGCGGCATCCGCCGACGCCGACGGCTCCATCAACGGCGCGGCCACCGCGTCACTCACCGCAGGCGTTGCGCCGGACGCTTCCGGATCAACCCAACGTGGTACGGGTGGCGAGCTCGCACATCCCGCGAGAACCGTGACGGCTGCCGCCGTCACGAGGCCGGCCGCCCATCGGTGGGTCTCCCGCGTCGTTCGGTGATTCGGCCGCGTCATCGGTCCCGGCGGCGTCATCGGGCCTCCCGCAAGTCGGTCGGCCGGCCCCGACGGAGCGCCGCGGCGGGCTCGCTGATCGTCGGACCGAACGGGCGTCGCTCCACTGTCGGCCGCGCCCGCCCGATCCGTCCGGCCGGGCGTTCGCCGAGAAGCCGGGTGCCGGTGGCCCGCGGCGGCCTCCCGTCGTGGTCGGCTCGACCGGGTGCCGCTGATGTGGGCGATTCGGGGATCGTGTGGGCGCCGACCGACTCTGCCGGATCGGGAACGAGGATTGATGCCGGATTGCCCGGGAATGGCTGGGGGAGAAACACCCGGCCGACCCTAGACGCCGGATCGGGGGTTCGGCGTTGCCGCGCCGGAGCCACCCGGACGGGCGACCGGCGGGCACAGCGAAGTCACAGACGGCTCACCGCTGCGGAACAACCTTCGGGCGCAGAGTCGATCACATGACGGACCTGATGACGCGCCCCTCCCGGAATGACGACCAGGCCGGCGGCGGCCACGATGCGCGGAGCCCGTACGGGCGGCATCGGGTCACCTACGACCTCCCGCCGACGCATGTTCCGCCGATGATGGTCGGCACTCCGCGTGATCCCCGGTGGATGAAGCGGATCGCGGGCGGCGCGGCGATCCTGGTGCTGATCGCCGGCGGCGGCGCGGGCGGGGCGTACCTCGCCGAGGACTATCTGGGTTCCAGCCCGGCCCAGGCCGCGGCCGTTTCCGCGGCGACGATCACCGAAACCTCCGACCTGGCCCCGATTGTGGCGAAGGTCCAGCCCAGCATCGTGACGGTCCTGGTCGACAGCGCCCGATCGTCGTCCCTGGGCTCCGGTGTGATCCTCTCCGCCGACGGCCTGATCCTGACCAACAACCACGTGATCGAATCCGACGGCTCGGTCAGCGTGCGACTGTCCGACGGCCAGACCGTACCGGCCGAGGTGGTCGCCACCGACACCACACACGACCTGGCCCTGGTGCAGGCGACCGGCTTGACCGGCCTCACCCCGGTGACGTTCGCCACCGACGACAGCGTCGCGGTCGGCGACACGGTTCTGGCGTTCGGCGCTCCGCTCGGCCTGGAGGGCACCGTGACCTCAGGCATCGTCTCGGCTCTGAACCGCAGCGTGAACACCGGCGACGAGAAACTGTCCGGCCTGCTACAGACCGACGCCCCGATCAACCAGGGCAACTCCGGCGGCGCCCTGGTCGACACCTCGGGCCGGGTGATCGGCATCAACGTGGCGATCGCCACCGCGGGCGACAGCAGCGGCAGTGTCGGCCTCGGTTTCGCCATTCCCGCCGACACCGCTACCGCGGTCGTGAACCAGCTCCGCAGCCGGCTCTGACCCCTCGATCACTCCGCCCCTCGATCACTCCGTTGCGAACCGTTTCGAATTCCACTCCGCCGCGAGACGTCCTTTCCGTGGTGGCCCGGTTCTGAGCGGAAGGCTCCGCGCTGCGAGATGTCCTACTCCGATTTCGCCCGGCCCGTTCCTGCCGCGGATTCGTGACGTGGCGCCGCCGGACGTCGATCAGGCGCGGGTTCGGATCCGGTGTGGTGCAGCGGTGGTTGGGTCCAGGGGATCGCGGACCGGCCGTGACTTCGACTCCGGTATGGGCAGCCGCCCGCGCCGCCTCCATCACACCCGCCCGGGCCGGCGCCGCGCCCGGAGACTCCTGATCAGAAGTTGCGCCAAGTGTCGAACCACTCCTCGGCCACGGCGGAGGGGACTCCGGCTCGGGTGGCGAGTCCCAGGAAGGCCTCGCCGGCTTCTTCTCGGCGGATGGTGTCGAGGATGTCGAATTCGTCGTCGATGGTGTCGAGCCTTTCGACCAACTCCCGGAGTGCGGCCTTGACGAGGTCGGTGGCCGGGTCGGCCACGCCTCCAGGGTGGGTCACCGCCGCCCGGGCAGCCGGCGGATCCGAGACGGCGGTAACGAGAGCGGACGCAGCAGCGGGCAAGGAATCGGCGGCTGGCGAAGAGGCGGCGGGCGAGAAATCGGCGGCCGGCGACGAGGCGGTGGATGAAGCGGTGGCGGGTGAGGGATCGGCGGCCGGCGACGAGGCGGTGGATGAGGAAGCGCCGTTAGGTGAGGAGACGGAGGAAGCGCGCGTGATGGCTTTCAGCGCCTTGGCGTAGGCCTTGCATACGGCGGCGCCGGCTGCCGTATGGTCGTCGGCCCAGTCTCGGAACGGGTTGTCCATGTTGGCGGCCAGCCATGTGTCGGACTTGGCGCCCAGCAGGTGCAGGGTCGTCGGGGACCTCCGGAAACGGGTGCGCAAGCCCCGGGCGGTCGAGCCTCGCAGGCCGTGGATCAGCAGGTCGTCCAACGGCAGGTCGGGAAGGGTGTCGGCGGCCAACCCGTAAGCGTCGAACATCTCCAGCAATCGCAGCCGGGGAAGTGCCGTCAGCGCGGTCGGATGGTCCAGGCGGCCGGGGGCGGCCGTCCAGCGCAGCGTGACGGTATGTGCCGCCGGGAAGGCGCCGACCGTGTCGGCGGAGAGCGCGCCGGCGCCGCTGACCGACACCGAGCGGACCTGGGACAGGCCGTCGGGTGCCACCGTCGCCGGGGTCGCGGAGACGATGTCGAGATGCAGCCCGCGACCCTCGTCGTGGGCATGAACCGTGCGCACGGACACGCCGCCGGTCGCGGGTGCCGGGCCGTCGATGGTGAGGGTGCGGGTGCGGGGTTGCAGGCGGAGAGTGCGGAGGGCGGCGCCGGTGATCCGGAGGCCGGTCACCCGGGTCTGCGACAGGTCGACCGACTCGGGGGCGTCGAGCCAGGTCAGTGTGGTGATCTGGGGATGCCGCTGGAGGGCCGCCGTCAAGCCTCGATCGGGGCCGGACCAGCTGATCTCGGTGCAGCGGGGCAGGCGGGTCAGCACCGTCCAGTCCATCGGGCGGGCGGTGGGGTAGGACGTCAGGTCGAAGCAGCCCAGGGCGGTCGTCTCGGTCTGCGGGCTGGAGCCCAGGTCGACGAGCACCGGGTCGGTGCCGCGGGACAGCCGGCGGGCGGCTCGGACCTCCTCGGGTAGGTCGGCCCACTCACGGTCCAGGATGGTGGCGATGAACGGCCAGTCCCAGCCGGAGATGCTGTTCACCTCGGCGGGCACACCCGGTGGCACCGGGAGGTTGCCGAGCCAGGTGAAATCAGGTGGCAGCTAGACCCACCCCCTGACAGAAAAAGGTGGATCACCGTGAGTGATCAGAGGGTGGCGCGGAACTCCGGCCAGTGGCCCCAGAAACGCTCGACCTCTTCGATCACGGACTGCAGCCCGGCGGCGACCTCGCGCGGGACCGGGGTGCCGTCGTCGAACTTCGGCACGGATGGCAGATAGTAGAGACCACCGCGTACACCAGGCTCGACGCCCAGGGTCAGGATGTGTCCGTCCATCTCGAACTGGGTCGCGAACCGTCGGCTGCGTACGATCGCGCCGGTGTGGTGACGCGCCTCGCGGGGCTGCAGTGCCTGGACCGTCATGATCTGCTCCTTACGTTTCCTCACGAACCAGGACGTGACCCTGGTAACAGTGAGTACGCATGGGGCGGGTGAGACGTTCAGCCCTCGGCGTCCCATTTCGCCAAATGGGCGTTGGCCGCCCGGGCCGCCGCCGCGTGCCCGGGAAGCTCGACCACCTCGACGCCCGCGGCGATGAGCAGCGCGACGCCTTCGCAGGTGACGAAGAGGTCGGGTTCGCGCCAGGCGATGACGACCCGCGGGATGCCGGCCGCGATGATCAGACCGGTGCACGTGGCGTGTGGGCGGCCGGCGCGTTTGGAGCAGGGTTCGAGCGTGCTGTACATGGTGGCGGTGCGCAGCCGGGCGGGGCTGTCGACGCGCTGGAGGGCCGACTCCTCGGCGTGGACCTGTGGGTCGCAGTCGCGGGACCAGCCGTTGGCGAGCTCGATGCCGTCACCGTCGACGATGACCGCGCCGACCGAGAACGCCGACGTGGACGCCGGGCAGCGGTCGGCCAGCTCGATCGCGCGGCGCATCCACCGATGGTCGTCCATGCTGCTCCCCGTCGTGCGACCCTGGTCCGAATCAGCACACTACTCCCGGCCTTCGTTGTGCCCGCCTCCCAGAATGGACGCCGTGACAGATCTTGCCGAGTCGACCCGCCAGGCCGTCCAGAAGCTGGCACCGAACCGTCACGGCGTCGTCGTCGCCGCGCTGACCGCCGACCGTACCGAGGTCTGTTCGTCAGGCGGGCTGACCGTCGACTCGCGGCTGGAGATCGGTTCGGTGAGCAAGGTGTTCACCAGCCTGGTCCTGGCCCGGCTGGTCGAGGCCGGTGAGGTACGGCTGGACCAGCCGCTGCACGACTTCCTGCCGGCGCCGGCCGGGATCACGCTGCGGCATCTGGCCACCCACACCTCGGGGCTGCCGCGCCTGCCGAAGGGGATGCTGCTCAAGGCGCTGCTGCGGCCGAACACCCCGGATCCGTACGCGGACTGCACCGCCGACTACCTGATCGCCAACCTGTCCCGGATCCGCCCGGCCCCTCCGGGCACCCGGTTCCGGTATTCGAACCTGGGCGCCGGCCTGCTCGGGCTGGCGCTGGCCCGGCACACCGGCCTGTCCTACGGCGACCTGGTGGCCCGCGAGATCACCACCCCGCTCGGCCTGACCGGCACCGGTGTCGGCGGGCCGGTGGAGCCGGAACACGACGCGAAGCTGCGTCCGGTGCAGCCGTGGAACATGGCCGACCTGGCCGGTGCGGGTGGTCTGCGGTCCACCACCACCGACCTGATCGCGTTCGTCCGCGCGCATTTCGAGGAGTCGCCGATCACCGCGGCGGTGGGGCTGGCGCTCGACGTCGAACACCGGGTCAACCCGTTCCTGACCGTGCGCCTGGGCTGGATGGCCCAGCGGCTGCACGACAAACTCGGCGGTCACCTGCAGATCTATCACAACGGGCAGACCGGCGGGGCGTTCGCGTTCGTCGGGTTCGACCGGGCGAAGCGGGTGGGTGTGGTGGTGCTCAGCGATACGTCGCGGATCGTCGACGGCCCGGCCATGGACCTGCTACGCGAGCTCCAATCAAGCGAGCACCAGTCAAGCGAGCACCAGTCAGGGCAGTGACAGCCGGCGCATCGACCTGACGTACCGCTGGGTGGCGAACTCCTGGGCCAGCGTGGTGAGCGGACCGCCGAGCCGGGCCAGGGCGCTCGCCGGCCGGGAGAACGCGGTGATCCGGAACCGGATCCGGCCCGCCTCGGTCAGGTGCAGCACGAACGCCTCCTCGCCGCGCTCCGGGTGGCCGTCCAGGGTGCCGTAGGCGAAACCCTGCCGGTCCGGCTGGTCGATCCGGTAGACGACCCGGCACGGCGCGGTCAGCCGCAACGGTCCGGCGCCGATCCGGATCACCACCGGCAGACCGGGTACGGCCGGCGCGCGCGTGCCGACGGTCAGCCCCGCGCCCCGATGCATCCGGAACGTCAGCAGCGCCTCGGCGGCCCGCTCGAAGACGTCGCGCCCCGCGCCCACTTCGACGTCCCGGAGCACGTGCCGGTAACCCGCGGGCAGCGGAGCGTCCCGGGTCGCACCGACCTCGGGATATGTGAACGGGCCGTCCAGCAGCACCGATTCACCGTAGATCACCCTCGCCATTGATCGGCGTCTTATAGAAGAATGCAATTCGCGAGTGGAGCGCTGAACCGCGGAAAGATCGACATGGTTATGACAGTCGGTGGGGCTTAGCTGATCTATTGGCAAGGGGTACGGGGATGGCCGCTCACGAACCACTCGGCAGGGAGTACCTGCTGCACGAGGAGATCGGCCGCGGCGCCGTTTCGGTGGTGCGGCGCGCGACCAGCCGGCACGGCGGCCCGCCGCTGGCGGCGAAACTGCTGCGCCCGGAGCTGGCGGGCGACCACCGGGTCCGTGAGCTGTTCCTCCGTGAGGAGGCGGCGCTGCGCGCCCTGAGCCATCCGGCCATCGTGCGCCAGCGTGACCTGATCGTCGAGGGCGGCACCCTGGCCCTGGTCATGGAGTATGTGGACGGTCCCAACCTGCGCCGCTATCTGTCGATGCGGGGCGGCCGGCTCACCCCACCCGAGGTCGTGGTGGTGGCCGCGCAGGCCGCCGCCGCGCTGGCCTTCGCACACGAGCGGCGGGTCGTCCACCTCGACCTGAAGCCGGAGAACCTGCTGATCGTGCGCGGTTCGACGCCGCCGGAGATCCGGATCACCGACTTCGGGGTGGCCGTGCTGCTCGGCGGCGCGCACCACTCGGTCGCCGGCGGCACCCCCGGCTACACGGCGCCGGAGATCTTCCAGGGCGGCCCGCCGACCCCGGCCGCCGACGTGTGGTCGCTGGGTGTGCTGCTGCTGGAGCTGACCACCGGCCGTCCGGACGGTGACCCGTCGGCGCTGCCCGGACCGCTCGGCCCGGTGGCCCGTGACTGTCTGGCCGCTGATCCCCGCCGCCGCCCGCCGGCCGCCCGGGTGGCCGCCTACCTGGGACAGTTCGCGGCGCAGGCGCGGGGCATCCCGCCGGTCGCGCCGGTGTCCGGGCACCCGATGGGTGACGCCGAGCCGGTCACGTTGGCGCTCGGGTTCCCGCCGCCGCAGCTGCCGCAGCCGACCTATCCGCCGCCCGCGCCGCCGCAGCCGCCGAGGGCCGCGTTCATCGGGCCGCGGGACACGATCGGGACGTGGGCCGGCCGGCTGCCGTCGGGCGCGGGGCAGCCGCCGCCGGAACCCCCGAAGCGGGCGCGTTGGCGCCGGGGACCGCTGATCACCCTGGCCGCGGCGGTCGCGGTCGCCGCCGTGGTGACCGGGCTCAACCTGACCACCCAGGCCGACGCGCGCACCGGCAACCTGGTCACCCAGGTCAGCATCCCGCCCGCGGTCACCCCGGTGGAGAAGGGCACCGGGACGTTGCCGCCCACCAACGACGTGGCCCTGCCGCCGCTGAACACCCCGGCCGCCGAGCGGCTGCGGGTCACCATGGCCGGCAAGGTCGACGACGGGGCGGGCACGCTGGCCATCTCGATCCGGGACGGGCAGGCCATCGCGTACATCTGCGACGGCGACCGGCTGGAGGCCTGGCTGAAGGGCACCGCGAAGAACGGGCTGCTCAGCCTCTCCGGCAAGAACAACACGAAGATCAGCGGCCTGTTCGACGCCCGGCGCGCGGCGGGTGAGGTGACGTTCGAGGGCAGGGCGCACCGGTTCGAGATCGGCGTGGTGCGCAAGCCGTCCGGGCTGTACCGGCTGAGCAGCCAGGTCGGCGGCGCCAAGGTCAACGGCTCGTGGATCGTGTTGCCGGACGGGCGGCAGGTGGGTGTGCTGCTGCGCGGCGAGACCCCGGGCCCGGCGCCGCTGCTCGACCTGACCGGGCGCAGCACCACCGTCGACGGTGCGACGGTCACCGGCGCGACCACCATCGACGTGGACACCGGGGAGGGATTCTGAGGCCCCGGGTCTGGTTGCCCGTGGTCGCCGGGGTCGGGGTCGCGGTGGGCCTCGGCGTGTACGGACGGCTGCACGACCCGGTCGGGACGTCCGACGTGGAGACGTTCCTGCGGATCCAGACCCTGAAGGCGTGGCTGGCCACCGGGGTCGCCGCGTTTCTGGCGGTGCAACTGCTGACGGCGCTGGCGATCTACGGCGTGGTGCCCGGTGCCGCGTGGGTGGGGGCGGTGCACCGCTGGTGCGGCCGGATCGCGCTGCTGTTGTCGATGCCGGTGGCGGTGCACTGCCTCTACACGTTCGGCCTGCGGTCGGACACGCCCCGGGTGCTGGCGCATTCCCTGCTCGGCTGTCTGCTCTACGGCGTGTTCGTGACGAAGATGCTGCTGCTCAGCCGGCCCGGGGACGGGCGGGGCTGGGGGCTGCCGGTGGCCGGCGGGCTGGTGCTGACCGCGGTGGCCGGCCTGTGGCTGACGTCGGCGCTGTGGTTCTTCACGACGATCGGGCTGAGCTGGTGAGCTACCAGGTGGCGAGCACCCGGGCCTGACCTCCGGAACCACCGGCGTACGGGATCAGGCCGACGAAGATGGTGGCGCCGGTACGGGGCAGTCGGTCCAGCCCGGCCAGGTTCTCCAGCCCGTACCGGTCGGCCCCGGTGAGAGCCAGGTGCGTGTCGAAGGTCTCGGAGATCCCCGGGTCGATGCTGAGCGTGTCCACACCGAGACTGCGGATCCGGCGGCGGGACAGCAGCCACTCGCAGGCGTCCGTGCCGAACCCGGGGAAATGCAGCGTCCCGGCCGCGTCGGTGCCCCGGTAGGCGTTCGCGTCCCCGATCCGCGAACCCCATCCGGAGTACATCAGAACCGCCGCCCCGTCCGGGATCCGGCCGTGCCGTCGCTCGAATTCCCGCAGGTCGTCGATGGTCACCTCGGCGTCCGGGTCACGGGCGGCCCGCCGGGCGATGTCGACGACCACGGCCGGCAGGATCAGTTCGTCCGGCCGCAGTTCGGTGGCGAGCCGCCCGCCCGCGGTGAAGTGGCCGGGAGCGTCGACGTGCGTACCGATGTGCTCGATGATCCGCCACTCCTGCATGTAGTAGCCGTCGTCCTCGACGGTCGTGACGGTCCGCCGGAACGCCTCCTCGCCCGGACTGAACGCCGGGAACGTCTCGGACAGCGGATGGGTGAGGTCGCGGAGCCCGCGTCCGGAGTGTGCGGCGGCGGGTTCGGCGGTCATGGCGGTGGCGGCGAGCCCGGCGACTCCGGCGAGCGCGGCCCGGCGGGTGACTTTGTGTTGAGTGCACATGCGCACATCGTGCCGGATGGGAATCGTGCGGTGTCGGTCTTGTGACCAACGGTTGCCACGGTGTCCATCATGAACACCACACGGGGGATCACTCTGGCCTGGCTCGGCCATCCGGTGACGATGGTCGCGCTGGCGGTCCTCGTCGTCAACGATCACGTACTGAAGGCGGTCCATCCCGGCTGGGTCACCGGAAAACTCAGCGACGCGGCCGGCATGTTGCTTGCTCCGCCCCTGCTCGCGGCCCTGGCGGGCCTCATCGCTCCGCGACTGCCGCTGCGCCCGCTCGCGATCACCTCGATCGTCACCATCGGCGTCGGTTTCACGTTCGTCAAGCTCTGGGTGTACGGGGCCCGACTGGCGTCCGCGACCTGGAGCCTGGTCACCCCGTCCCTGATCCGGGCCGACCCCACCGACCTGCTCGTCCTGCCCCTGCTGGCCGCCACCTGGTGGACCCTGGGTCGCAGCCGCACGACCCGGGCCGGCCGGGTGACCAGGGCGGTGCGCCTGGCCGTGCTGATGCCGCTGGCCCTGGCCGGTGTCGCGGCGACCAGCCCGTTGCCGCGCCCCCTGGCCCAGGAGGTCGCCGTGGACGACGGCGCCCTCTACGTCCGGGTCGGCCGCGACGACTGGTGGGTCAGTCGGGACGAGGCGAGGACCTGGGCCGCGAGCGCCGCGCCGCGGTCACCGGAGTCTCCGGCGTGTTCCCAGGGGCGGATCTGCTACCGGGTGGTGCCGGCCGGGCTCGGTGTGCAGAGCAGCGTGGCGGGCGGCCCGTGGACCGACAGTTGGCGGGTCAGCGAAGGCCAGCGGCGAGCGCTCTACCACGACTACGGTGACGCCGACAGTCTCGGCGACCTCACGTCGGACGGGCTGGCCGTCCTGGACGGTGCGGCCGGTCATGTGGTGGTGGTCGCCAACGGGCGCGACGGGTTCGCGGTCCGAGACGCGATCGGCCGCTGGGAACGAATCGGCTTCCCGCGGTCGGACGGAGGATCGGTGGTGCCGCCGCTGTCGGCCGACCCGTCGCCGGATCCGCCGAGCACCGCGCTCGTGATCACCGTGATCTCGTTGCTCGCCGGGTTCCTCATGACGGTCACCGGGGTGCTGTCGTTGCGTCGTTCCGGGCAGAGCCGGCACTGGTGGTGGCTGGTCGCCCTGCTGCCGGTGTCCGCGATCATGCTGCTTCCGCTGGTCGTGCTGGGCTGGCTCGAACCGAACTCGTTGATCTGGTTCCCGGTTTTCGTCTGCACCTGCCTGGCCGTCATGGTGTCGCTGGTCGGTGCCTGCGTCGCCGTGAGCCGATCCGAGGTGTGGGCCGCCTCCCGACGGGACTGGTCCCGTTCGACGGCGGTCGCGGCCCTACTCACCGTCGCCGTGTCGGTCGCTGCCTGGTGGGTCATGTCGTGACCGGTGTTCGGTTCTGGCCGTTGCCGTAGCGGTGACCGGCGGCATCCGGCCCGGCGCCGCGTCGCGGTCCGGGCTGCCGCCTGCGTCGCCCCGGACGGCCCGGGTGCCTCCCGGTAGTCGTACATCCAAAGGATTTGATCCCGGGATCTCACCGTGACCCGCCGCTGACAGTGTGTCGAAGGTGAACGCTGCTCGGGGGAAGGCGCTCGCCTGGCTGTGTCATCCGATGACGGTGACCGCGCTGGCGCTGCTCGTCATCAATGATCATCTGCTGAAATCCGTCTGGCCCGGCTGGGTGACCGGCAAACTCAGTGACGTCGCCGGGATGGTGCTCGCGCCGCCGCTGCTCGCGGCCCTGGCGGGCCTCATCGCGCCGCGGCTGCCCTTCCGGCCGGTCGCCGCCGCCGCGATCGTCACGGTGGGTGGCGGGTTCCTGTTCGTCAAGCTCTGGGGGTACGGGGCGGAGCTCGCGTCCGCGGCCTGGAGCCTGATCACGCCCTCGCTCGTGCGGGCCGACCGGTCCGATCTGCTGGCCCTGCCGTTCCTGGGTCTGGCCTGGTGGACCGCCCGGCGGCCGCTGACCGGCGGACCGGCCCGGCGCTGGCTGCGCGCGTTGCGACTGGCCGTGATTCTGCCGGTGGCATTGTTCGGGGTGGCCGCGACCAGTAGCACGGAGCCGCGCAAGCCGAACGCGCAAGCCGTGACCGTCGGCGCCGACGGTGCGATCTACCTGGAATTCGCCGGCGACTATCCGGAGAAACCGGAGGCGGTCAGCACCGACGGCGGCCGCACCTGGCAGCTCATCGAGGAGCCGGAGCCGGTCCCGTGGACCTCGCAGATCGGGCAGGTCACGTCACGGCGGCCCGCGCCGCCTCCGACTCTGTCACCGTCGACCTCGCTCTCCTGGCCGACCGCGGCCCCGCCCTGCTCCCGATCGGTCCCGAAGGTCTGTTATCGGGTGGTGCCCGGGCAGCTCGCTGTGCAGAGCGACACGGGTGACGCCGGCTGGCCGGTCAGCTGGCGGATCGACGGGCCGGACCGGGAGGCGCTGCTCCAGCAGTACGAGGGGAGCAAGCTGGCCTCGGTGTCACTCGCCGTGGCGGACGTGCCGGGCGGGCACGTGGTGGTGGTCGCGAACGGCCGGGACGGTTTCGCAATGCGTGACGTCGACGGCAGGTGGGCGCGGATCGGTTTCCCCGGTTTCGCCCCGGCCGAGGCGATCACAGCCCCGGAGCCGGCTGTCGACTACACGGTTCTTTCGATCGTGATCCTGCTGGTCGGCCTGGCGCTGACGACCTTTCTGATCCGGCGGCTCGGTCGGGGATGGGGGTGGCTGTTCCTCCCGCAGCTGGTGGTCTTCATTCTGCCCTTCACGGACGTCCACACGGTTTCCGTCCTGGTCACGGTCTTCGTGGTGTCGGTCGGATGCGTGGTGATCGCCGGGGTGGCGGGTGGCGCCTCGCGGCCTGACCACTATCGGATGTGACCCCCGCCGCAGCCCAACTTGTTTGAATCTGAAATAGTTGCGCAGTCAAACGCGTTGTGCGGGGCAGTCCGGGAAGTCAGATCCCCGGCCGATCAGTCCAGGAGCCGGTCATGCAGTTCGGAATCTTCAGCGTCAGCGACATCACGACGGACCCGACCACCGGCCGGACCCCGACCGAGGCCGAGCGCATCAAGGACATCGTCACCATCGCCAAGCACGCGGAGCAGGTCGGCCTCGACGTCTTCGCGCTCGGTGAGCACCACAACGAGCCGTTCTTCTCGTCGTCGCCGACCACCACGCTGGCCTACATCGCCGCGCAGACCTCGACCCTGCAGCTGTCCACCGCGACCACGCTGATCACCACGAACGACCCGGTGAAGATCGCCGAGGACTTCGCGATGCTGCAGCATCTCGCCGACGGCCGGGTCGACCTGATGCTCGGCCGCGGCAACACCGGCCCGGTCTACCCGTGGTTCGGCAAGGACATCCGCGCCGGCATCCCGCTCGCCATCGAGAACTACAGCCTGCTGCACAAGCTGTGGCGTGAGCACGTCGTCGACTGGCAGGGCAAGTTCCGCACGCCGCTGCAGGGCTTCACCTCCACCCCGCGCCCGCTCGACGAGATCCCGCCGTTCGTCTGGCACGGCTCGATCCGCAGCCCGGAGATCGCCGAGCAGGCTGCCTACTACGGTGACGGGTTCTTCGCCAACCACATCTTCTGGCCGGCGTCGCACACCCAGCGGATGGTGCAGCTCTACCGGCAGCGGTTCGAGCACTACGGGCACGGCTCGGCCGACCAGGCCATCGTCGGCCTCGGCGGGCAGGTGTTCATGCGTAGGAACAGCCAGGACGCGGTCAAGGAGTTCCGCCCCTACTTCGACAACGCCCCGGTCTACGGCCACGGCCCGTCGCTGGAGGACTTCACCCGCGAGACGCCGCTGACCGTCGGCAGCCCGCAGCAGGTCATCGACAAGACCCTCGGCTTCCGCGAGTACGTCGGCGACTACCAGCGCCAGCTGTTCCTGCTCGACCACGCCGGCCTGCCGGTCAAGACCGTCCTCGAGCAGCTCGACCTGCTCGGCTCCGAGGTGGTCCCGGTACTGCGCAAGGAGTTCGCCGCCCGCAAGCCGGCCCACGTGCCGGACGCACCCACCCACGCCTCCCTGCTCGCCGCCCGCGACGCCGCCAAGGAAGAAGTGAAGGCATGAAGCAGCGCAAGCTCGTCGTCATCAGCGCGGGCCTGAGCCAGCCGTCGTCGACCCGCCTGCTCGCCGACCAGCTGTCGGCGGCGGCGGCCGGCGCCGCCGCCCGGCTCGGCGTCACCCTCGACGTCCAGTTCATCGAGCTGCGCGACCTGGCCCACGAGATCACCGACAACATGCTCACCGGGTTCCCCGGCACCTCGCTCAAACAGGCCCAGGAGGCGGTCACCGCGGCCGACGCCCTGATCACCGTCACCCCGGTGTTCTCGGCGAGCTACAGCGGACTGTTCAAGTCGTTCTTCGACGTCCTCGACAAGGACGCCCTGGTCGACAAGCCGGTTCTGCTCGCCGCCACGGCCGGCACGGCCCGCCACTCGCTGGTCCTGGAACACGCCATGCGGCCGCTCTTCTCCTACCTGCGCGCGGCGATCATCCCGACCTCGGTCTTCGCCGCCAGTGACGACTGGGGCGCGAACTCGGTCGAGGGCCCGCTGCGCGCCCGCATCGACCGGGCCGCCGCCGAACTCGCCCGCGAGGTCGAGCGCCGCGAGCCCGCGGTGGTCACCGACCCGTTCGCGCTGACCGCGGACTTCGAGGACCTGCTGAAGAACCTCTGACCACCACCACCGACGATCGGCGCGGGACACCGGGACACCCGGGGTCCCGCGCCGATTGGACGACTACACGTCGCACCATCGTGACCGGCCCGAAGACCCCTGGGCCTGCTGGTCGCCCGAGTCCTGAACGAATCCTGATCTCGCGATTCGGGCAGTGCGACAGGTCCCTCCGGTTCACGAAGATCGGTCATCAGTGTTGCGTGGCCAGCGATCGGACCAACGCAGATCGGTTGTAGGGGCCGCTGCAACCCGGCGCGGTGCCACAGAGTGGCGTCCCGATGTGTCGTCGCCAGCGGTCTGGGCCCGCCGATTCGGCGCACAAGCTCGCTCTACTCCCCACCCTCGAATACTTCGTCGGCTCCGGCTCCACCGGCGCCCGAGCACCTGCACGGCGTCCCGATTCCTCCGGGGTGAGGGCTGGTGCGGGCCGACCGGGAAGCCAGCCCGCACCATTATCAAACGCTCCTGATGATGTAGATGCCGGCCACAATCAGCGCACCGAGCATGATTACGCCGAACACCGCCAGCGCCACCATTGCGAGAGATGTGTGAATCGCCCCGAAGGCCGAAGCCGTCAAGATGCCAATGATCGCGACGCCGGAACCCCCAGCCGTCCTGAGTGCCGCCTTGGTGACGCCAGGCCCTTGATCGGGATTCTTCTCGCCAGGTCCAGGCGGGGTGGTTACCGTGTCCATGCTGCTCCTTCATCTGATGTCCGTTGCGTGGCCATTTGTGAACTCGGGCAGCACGGGCGGCCCGCTGCAACGGGCCGCCCACCGCCCACGAGCGCCCGTCGGCGCAGGGAGCGATCTTGAAACCGGTCCGTTCGCCCGGGGTGAAAACCACGGCGGGCAGATCGGGGTTCGTGCTGTCACGCAGTTGAACGGTGCCGTCGACCCGCGCCACTTCGACACAGACCCCGCTGTTGCAGTAAGAACTACGCATCCACGCCGTTGTGGTGTCTCTCATGTCGAACCTCTCTTGCAGGCGACTCAGGACCGGTTGTCCTGAACCTGGTCGAGCCCTCTGGCGATGCGTGCGCGAAGGGTGTAGACCCGCTCCAGCAGGAGCACCCGGGTCGCCTCCTCGGGCAGCGACAGGCGCCAGTACCGCTCGAAGACATCACGGTGATACTGCACTTCGGGGAGGTCCTCGACCAGCTCATCCCGGATGTACGACTCCCGGTACAGCACGGCGTCCTCCGGGTCGTCGGCGAGATCGAGCACGGTGAACGCGCCGAACGTGCCGATCAGACCGCCCTCGTCCATCGGCACCACACGCACCCGCACATTGCGCCGGCGACTGGCCCCGGCCAGATCCTCGAACTGATCGGCGGAGATCGTCATGTCGCCGACCGTCCGCAACAGCGCCGACTCGTCGAGCAGGAGACGGGAGTCGGGTGCACCCTCGTCGCGCTCGATCACCCGGGACCGGCGCGCCAGGCGCACCTCACGCCGGACCCGCCGCCGCTCACCGCCGAGGTTGAGCTCATGGCTGGCCAGCATCGCCTCGGCGAACGCCGGCGTCTGAAGAAGCCCGGGAATCAGCGTGGGCTCGTAGGCCCGGATCGTGGTCGCCGCCATCTCGAACTGCATCAGCTGCAACAGCCCGGTCGGAAGATGATCACGATGCTCGGCCGCCGTCCAGTACCGCTCGCGGCGAGCGACCCGCGCCTGCTCGACGAGCTCGGCGATCCACGCCTGATCGGTCAACTGGTAGATGTCCACCAGGACGACGCGGCGATCGGTGGGCGAGATCGTGACCTCACCCAACTCGATGCGCTGCACTGTGGAGAGTGACCAGCCCAGCTTCTTGGCGACTTCGCTCTGGCTGAGACCGGTTCGTTCACGGGCCGCGCGCAACGCCAACCGCACCCGCCGTCGCGACACTGCGGGAAGGTCGTCACGCGCGACCGACATTCAGCTCCCACCAAACCCTCAAAAGCCGCCAATCGCCCTTGATTGCGACAACGCAGAGAGCAGCGCGTTCAGCCGTTTCATTCGAAACTCCTCGCGCCAGCCACAACAGCCCCGAGGCCGTCCCGCGCAGAAACGTCCTCGGGGCTTCTTTCTGCGCGCTCTGCGCCACCCCGAAACTGATCGCGCTCGTCGCTCTGCTCCGCGACCATTACGACGCCGTCGAGGCTGACCTTCAGCCCTTCTACAGTGTCGACCTTGCGGGCCTCTGGCGCGGCGAGCTGTCCGCACGGCGCGTGTATGCGCTCGTCAGGCACCTTCCTCCTGAGTCCGCCACGTGGACCGCAGAGCAGGGGCATCCCGGCCGGCACGACGGCGACGGCGATCCTGCTCGGCGACATCTTCCAGGCCGTAACCGGCCAGGCGCACCCGCTCCGGCCGCTGCCGTCGAGCACAGGCGCCACGAAGCACGAGTCCACCGCAGCCCGCCTCCGCGCTCAGCGTGCCCTCGTGGCAGCTCAGCGCCGGAAGGAGGCGTCATAAGCAACGTCGGCTACGCGACGCTCTCGATCATTCCGAGTGCGAAGGGCTTCCTGAAGAAGCTCCAGGCCGAGACCCACGCGCCGCCTGGCGAGCTTCGGCAAGGAGATCGGCGCGGCCATCAGCGAGCAGGTCGCCGAGGCTGTCAGCGATGGTCTCGGGGATCTCGACCTGCAGGGCCTGAGCGACCGGCTCAAGAAGTCCGCTTCGGAGTCCACGTGTGAGGGCCTGGGCACCGGCGCCGATGAGGGCGGCTCGGATCTCGAAACGAAGCTCCAGCACAGCGTCACGCGAGCGCTCGGCCGCGGTTTCAAGACCGGCTTTCGCAAAGCCTTTGCCCTCTCGCGGGAACAGGACGACCGCTTCCGCCGAAGTCTCGGGCTCGGTGTGGGCGGCGGCGTGCTCGGTGGTCTTCGAACCGCGTTCAGCGCCGCGCGTTCGCTGATCAGTGGCTTCGCCGAGAAACGTCACCGACGCGCTACGTGAGGGCGGCAAGGTCGCCCTGTCCGCGCTGACCGGCGCGATTCAGGCAGGGGCCGGCACCGTCGCGACCGGCGGTCTCAATCTGCTCGTCGGCGCGCTGCTGGCCGTGGCTACCGCGATTCCGGCGGCGATCGTGGGCTTTCTGGCGCTCGCGGCCGCGGTCATGTTGGTCGGCGGGGCGCTCGGTTCCGTGACGACTTTGATGTTCGGCACCGTCGCCGCGCTGGGCGTTGTGATCGTGGCCTCGGCGACGCGTTCTCCGAGCCGGGCGAACAAGGATTCGTCACTCAGAAGACCCTCGACAAGCTCGCGCCGAGCGCGCAGAACTTCGTCAAGGCGGTCGCGAAACTCCGCAAGCCGTTCCGCGACATTCAGCGCCACGTGCAGGGCCAGTTCTTCTCGGGCCTCGGCGGCGTGATCACCAAGCTGGCGAAGGTCTGGCAGGCGCCGCTACTCAAGACGCTCGGCGATCTGGCCTCAGACTTCAACGGGCTACTCAAAACCTCGGTGCGGCCCTGGGCAAGGCCAGCTTCGTCAAGAACATTCAGCGGGCGGTCGGTGGCTTCGGTGACTTCCTCAGCCGGATCGGCCGGTCTCTTGGTCCGCTGACGGACGCGTTCGGCCGGCTGGCCGCCAACTCCGTGCCATTCCTCGCCCGGCTCGGCGGCGCGATCGAGCGTTTCTCAGCCTGGATCGCCCAGGCCGACAAGAGCGGCGCCCTGGCGAACTTCATGCGCGACGCCGCAGACAGCCTGGCGCAGATCTGGCGCATCGGTGGTCTCGCGCTGCGCATCGTCGGCATCCTGTTCAAGCCGTCGCAGGAGGCCAGCGGCGGCGTTCTCGCTGGCGTCGAAACGACGCTCCAGCGCATCCACGACTGGCTCTCGAGCCCGGAGAATCAGAGGAAGATCGAGGAGTTCTGGCAGAACCCGAATGCCGGGGCGGAGAAGGCAGTCACCGAGCGGATCCCCGCGCTCGGCGACGCGTTCTCCACGGTCGAGGGCTGGATCAACAAGCTCGATTCCTGGGGGAAGTCCTGGGAGAACTTCAGTAGGCACGTCAACGCCGTAACTCGCGGCCTCGCAGCGGGCTTCGGCCTCTCGATCGGCAACATCGTCGCGACCTTCACCAACCTGCCCGTCATGCTCCTCGGTGCACTGGCCGGTCTAGTACGGCAGCCGCCGTTCGTGAGGTGACCTCGGATCCTGCGGGAACAAGGACGGCCACCGCATGATCGTCTGTGCGTTGTGGACACAACATCAGACCTTGCGGTGGCCGAGAGCCACAGCGTAGAGCCTGCTCGGTGGCGACGAACCATCGACCTGGTGATCGACTCGTTCGCGGGCCGGTTCTGCCGGGTTGAGCCCCGCCGGGCGGCGGCCGGGTTCGTCACCGGGCTGCTTGCCGACCTGGAGGTCAAGACGTGTTGGCAGGTGGCTGAGCAGGCCGGACATGCCCGACCGGATGCGATGCAACGGCTGCTCTACCGGGCCAAGTGGGACGCTGACGCGGTGCGTGACGACGTTCGCAAGGTCGTCGCTGACCGACTCGGTGACCCTGACGGTGTCCTCGTGGTCGACGAGACCGGCGATCTGAAGAAGGGCGTGCACTCGGTCGGTGTCCAGCGTCAATACACCGGAACCGCCGGGCGGATCGAGAACGCCCAGGTCGGAGTGTTCCTCGCCTATGCGAGCAGGCACGGTCACACTCTGATCGACCGCAGGGTTTACCTGCCGAAGTCCTGGACCGATGACCGTGACCGGTGCGAGCGGGCCGGCATTCCGCAGGACGTCACGTTCGCCACCCGCTCGGAGTTGGCCGACGACATGATCAACGCCGCGGTGAATGCCCTGGTCCCAGCCCGGTGGGTCGCCGCGGACGAGGCCTACGGCAATAACACCCGGCTCCGCAGTGAACTGCGCAAACTCCGCCTCGGCTACGTGCTGGCAGTCTCCTGCGATCACCTCGTGCCGATCGACGCAGGCAAGACCCGCTGCCGCGTCGACCGCCTCGCCGAGAACCTGCCCGCCACCGCCTGGACCCGGCGCAGCGCTGGTGACGGCTCGAAAGGACCACGGTTCTACGACTGGGCCTGGCTGGCCGACGTCGGCGCCGACGGTGACCCCGACGACGATGGCCGGCACAGCCTGCTCATCCGACGTAACACCACGACCGGTGAGCTGGCTTTCTACCGCTGCTGGGCACCGGGGCCGGCCACCCTCGCCCAGTTCGTGCGGGTCGCGGGAGTTCGCTGGATCGTGGAGGAAAGCTTTCAGGCCGGAAAAGGCCAAGTCGGCCTTGACCAGCACCAAGTCCGCCGGTGGACGTCCTGGCACCGGTTCACCACCCTGGCCCTGGCCGCCCTCGCCGTCCTCGCGATCTGCGCCGCCGACGCCCGCACCGCAGATCGTCGCGGTCAGCCCGACATGATCGACCTGACCGTCAACGAAATCCGCCGTCTGATCAACGTCCTGCTGATCCGGCCAACCCGCAGCATCGCCTACCGTCTGCGCTGGTCAAACTGGCGACGCCGCCACCAGGCACGAGCCAGACGAGCCCACTACGCCCGCCGCCTCACCCTCGAACTCCAACCATGATCACGAATGGCGGCTGCCGTACTAGGGCCAGTTGCGATCACGAGATGAGGGCCAGAACCAGAACCCAAATGCAACCGCCATAGCCAGAGAGCTGCGACGAGCACTAGGAACTCTGTCAACACACACATCGGCGCGAGCGGGCACCGGACGGCGGACCAGACGCGGGGCAACGAGTGAATCGCGGCAAGAGAGTTCGTTCTCCGAGGCACGATCTCAGCGGTGTGGCGGTCTTCGTGGTGGTCGGCCCGGCCGGCCTGCTCGGGTTCGTGCTGGCCAGCCAGTTCTCCGCGACGGCGGGCCTGATCGCCCTTGCCGGCCTGCCGGCCATCGCCGCCGGCTGGTGGGCCGGCGACCGGCTGTCGCCCGCCTCACCGACCCGTCCCGATTCCGCACGGTCGTCCTCTGGAGCCTCGCCGCCGCGTCGGCGATCACCCTGGTCCGGGCGTTGGCCCCGGTCTGGTGGACCCCGTGAGAGGCTGGCGGTTGCGCCTTTCGGAGGGGCGATTGTCATGTGGTGGACGGCGATCGTCTGAGATCGCTGGCGTTCGGTGTGGCCGCCGCCGCAAAAGGGACGCTGATTTCGGTAGCGGTATAATCTGGTGAATGGAAACGATGGGGCGCGGAGTGGCGGTGGCCGAGGAGCCGAAGTCGCCCAGCTGGCCAAGTGTGCAACCAGTCCTGTTCGGTGACAGGGTGACACTGCGCCCGTGGCATCCCAATGATGCGGCCATCGTGTATCGCATTTGCCAGGATCCTGACATTCAGTATTGGACCCGTATCCCCGTGCCGTATGAGCGCGGGCACGCCGCCGAGTTCACGGGACTTCACGCTCCCCGCTCATGGTCGGACGGAGCCGGGGCGGCGTTCGCCGTGACCGACTCACACAGCGCGGAAGTCCTCGGCTCCGTGGGTTTGGTCGCCATCGATGCTGAGGACATGGTCGGCGAGGTCGGCTACTGGATCGCTCCGGCAGCCCGACGTCGTGGCGTTGCGACCGCGTCCATTGCCATGCTCGCATCATGGGCGTTGGGCGAGGTCGGCTTGGCGCGGCTGGAGCTATTGATCGAGCCCGAGAATATCGGCTCGCGGAAGGCGGCCGAACGCGCCGGCGCTGTCCTGGAGGGCGTCATGCGCTCGAAGGCGAAGAATCGTGCCGGGCAGCGCTGCGACCTGTCCCTCTACGCGATTCTGCCTGACACCTGCCTGATCGACGGATTCAAGCAGAAGGTCTGTGGCGATGGTGCTGGGTCCAGCGGCCACGCCGGGCCATTCACCATCCTCGGCCGCACCGGATGATGTCGAAACGGCCGTGAGGGCTGCCGTTGCCCGGCGCAGCGATCAGCGAGTGGTTTCATCCGTTTTCGAGGCAGGACGTAATCCCATCACCGCATAGTCGTGCATCTGCAGGGCCGAGCTGACTCGGACGTTGGTGACATCCGGGTTCCGGAAAACTAATGACCGTGAATGGACAATCGGAAGAAATGCCGCCTGCTCAGTGATTCTCTCGGCCACTCTGCGATAGATGTCGTGGCGTTCCGTGGCGCTCTCGATCGTCATCACCACATCGAGCAGCGCGTTTACCAGCGGATCGTTCAACTCAGATATGTTGGAGTTGCTGGTCGGCAGGATGGCATCCCCATGGCAGATCGCGTGAAGAAAACCGAACCCGGACGGCCAGTCGGATCCCCAGCCAGTGATGTTGATGCCGAGGTTGTTCTCGTGCACGAAGGCGGGCGTACCCGGATATACGTCGATCTCGCCAGACGGATAGCCGAGAAGGTCCGCCTTGATACCGACGCGGGCCAGTGAATCCCTTAGCGCCTCGGCTGCGGCCTGTTCCTTCGGCCGGTTGTTCCGGAATGAGATGGCGGTGGCAAATCCGTCAGGGCAGCCGCCCTCGGCCAGAGCAGCTGCGGCCTTCTTCAGATCTCCGCGCGGCTTGCTGTGGAAGCCGTAGGGGTCAAAGGTCTCGGGTGGGGCTCCCGGAATTGTCTGCGGCAGCATGGTGGATACGATCTCGCCACCGGCGGAGCCGCCGAAGGCTTCCTGGAGTGCGACGTGGTCGGCTGCATACAGCACGGCACGCCGGCAGTGAACGTTGTCGAGAGGTGGAATGACGGTGTTGATGGCTGCGTACCAGACGAAGCCGTTGGTCGGGTTATCGGCATTGCTCCTGAGTGCGGGACTTGCCATGATCCTCGCCTGACCACGGTGCTGGACACCGCCGCCTTCCACCGCCAAGTGAGATCTGCCCGTGAAAAGTCTCTCGTCGATTTCGTCGGCATCGACGTTCAGATTGACGACGATCTTGTCGACTAGTTGCTTCCGGGCCGGATCGGTTGACGGGTCCCATTGAGGATTTCTAACCAGTGTCAACTGCTTTCCGGTAACGTAATGGTCAAACATGTAGGGTCCACTGGACAACGGATGCCTGTAGTATTCGGTACCCGTGTCCTTGGCGGGCGGGACTGGGGCGGTTTGTGGCATGCTAACCAGATGGTCGAACTCCGCCATAGGCCTTCTGAGGTGGAATACGATAGTCAACGGGTCGGGAGTGGAAATACCGACCTGTTCGCCCGTCCCGGAGGTGTCCTCGCCTGAATCCCCGAAGGAGGCGAGGAAGGTGCGCCAGTACACCGGCCCGATGGGAAGCGTGTCGGAATAGCTGGCGCTCCGCTCGACAGCGTGTTTGATCATGTATGAGGTGATCAACTCGCCGTCTTCCATCCGAAGATTCGGCTTGAGCCGGTACGTCCACGTGCGCCGGTCGGGGCTGACCTCGCCGAGATCGCGAGCCAGGTCCGGCACCAGTTCCTCTGCGCCCGAACCCGCTTTCGCCGAGTACGTGGTCAGGGTGCGTGTATACAGACGGGCGAAGTTCCACGCGTAGGCGACGTAGGAGTTGCCTGGATCGGTGGAGTCCCAGTCGCCGGAATTGTCGAAAACGAGCGTTCCACCGCGGTGACTGCTGGGATTCGCTGTGCCGTTGACCGCGGCGTTGAATCCGCATCCCGTCATGCTTGCGCCGCTGCGCGCTGCCGAAACGAGATCCGTCTTGACTTTGACATCGGCTAATGAGTTGGACCGTGTTTTCCTCACGTTCGCAATGCTAGACGAAGTGACCGCGACACTCCGGAGCCGATGAGGCACGAATATCGCCGTTGCCGCCGGGCGGGCACGAGGAGAGGAAGAGTCGAGGCTCTGACTGCAGTCATGGTCTAGAGACCGGTGGTGTAGCAAAATACGTGCGCCCTCCGACTGCCACCTGCTGGATGAGCCCCTACTGCTGCGAGTAGGTGCCAGACCCGCGGAGCCTGCCGTCCATCACTCGTAGGATCTGCGCGCCTATAGTGAAGTCCGTCTCTGTGCCGGGGTGGATGGGGGTTCGTGGGTGAGCGGAACGGGCGCGGTGGAGCAGCTGGTACTTGGAGCGGTGGCGGGTGCGGGTATCTGCGGCGAGTAGGCGGTTCACTGAGCCGGGATGGTCGTACGAGGAGCCGGTTGTCCGGCCATGCCCGGTCTGTGAGGGCCAGCTGCACAGCCCGCGGAAGCCGTACGAGAGCCGCGGCCGGCGCCGGCGAGCAACTCGAACTCCAAGGTCGAGTTGAACGACTCGGCGACCGCGTTGTCGAGGGCCGATCCGGTACGGCCCATCGACTGGCGTACCTTCGCCCGCCGGCAGGCCGCCTTGAACAGATTTCCGGTGTACTCCTTAGGTTCAAGGAGTCGTTGCAACACTGGCTCTCTGGAGCGATCTTAGATGCTCCTCGAAGGCTTCAGCAGGAGTTTTCCATTCCAGCATTTTGCGCGGTCGGCCGTTGAGTGCGGCGGCGATGGCGTTGAGGTCGCTGACGGTGTGTCGTGATAGGTCGGTCCCCTTCGGGAAGTACTGGCGCAGCAGGCCGTTGGTGTTCTCGTTCGTTCCGCGTTGCCAAGGACTGTGCGGGTCGCAGAAGTAGACGTCGAGGCCGGTGTCCAGTCGCAGTTGGACATGCTGGGCCATCTCGGCCCCTTGGTCCCAGGTCAACGAGCGTCGCAGTTGCTCGGGCAGGGTGAGGATCTGCTCCGCGATCGCGTCGCGCACGGCCTCGGCGCCGTGCCCGGCCAGCGGTGGACCGTTCTTCACGACAGGCTGCTGACCATGTCCTTCCATCCGGGGAAGATGCAGCAGCATCGTGAACCGTGTGGTCCGCTCGACCAGCGTGCCGATCGCGGACTTCTCGAGGCCGATGATCAGATCGCCCTCCCAGTGCCCGGGAATCGCCCGATCGGCGACCTCCGGCGGCCGCTGGCTGATCATGACCTCGGGGCTGACGAAGTGCTTCCCGCGGCGGCGTGTGCGTGCTCTCGGCGCCCGCAACGCCCGGCCGGTCCGCAAGCACGCCGTCAGCTCCCGACGCAACGCGCCTCGTCCTTGGACGTACAGTGCCTGGTAGATCGCCTCGTGCGAGATTCGCATCGACTCATCATCCGGGAAGTCCCGCCGAAGCCGGCGGCTGATCTGCTCCGGGCTCCATGCCGTTCCCCAGCGCCGATCCGCGCGACGGCCATGCCGGCGGCCTTTCCACGGGACGTTCGGGCCGGGGATCGGCCGGCCCTCACCATCGGTGATCGCCCCGGCGAGCCGTTCCTGCACGTAGTCACGAAGCCGCTCGTTGACCGCCAGCTTCGCAACCTTCGGGCGGCGGCCACGCCGCTCGGCGTGCCACTGCGCATTCACCGCACGGTAGTCGATGCGACCACCCCTGGTCGCCGCGTTGCGGCGCAGCTCCCGCGAGATCGTCGACGCGTCACGGCCCACCGCCCGGCTGATCTCGCGCACGCCCTTGTCCTGCGCTTTGAGCAGGGCGATCTCCTCACGCTCAGCGAAGGACAGATACCGGCCCGACAGCGGCGCGAGCGACAAAGGTGGCATACCGCCACCCTGGCGAAACCAGCGCCCGCCTACGGGCTGCGACACACCGCACGCCGCGGCAGCCTCCTCACTCGACAGCCCTTCAGCGATCCGCAGCCAGAACTGCCGCCGCACCTCCCGGTGCTCGTTCACGCCCGGACGGCCCGGCGACCGCAACGCCGGCCTGCCCGTCATCGCCGTTGTCCAGCCCGGAGGTCTTCCCATGACACACCCCTCGATCAGGGTGTTGCGACGACCACTTGAATCCGCCCTCCCCGCCCTGATCGCTGTGGAAGATCACCCCGGCCACGTCAACACCGCGGACCGCGATCGCGACCTGCAACGCGGCCGTGGCCAGAGCCGCATCGTGACGAGCGCCCATGGCGAACCCGACCACTCGGCGCGAGTGCAGGTCCAGCACGGTCGCGAGATAGAACCTGCCCTGCTCGCACGGGATCTCGGTGAGATCACCGACCCACACCGTGTTCGGCTCCGGCGGCGGGCTGAAGTCGCGGTTGAGCAGGTCGGGAGCCTTCCGCGCGGACTTGTCCGGCATGGTCAGGTTCCGGCGGCGCGGCTTCGGCCGGGCGACCAGGTGCTGCTCGGCCATGATCGCAGCGATCGTGTTCACGCTGACCTTCCAGCCCATCGCCCCGCAGATCTTCGGTGATCCGCGGGGAGCTGTAACGACCCTTACGCCGGTGAAACAGTGCGATGACCAGTGTGGTCAGCGCCTGACGGCGGGCCCGGCGCAGCGAGCCGTCACCGTGCAGCCACTTGTTCAGCCAGGCCGACGACACGCCGAGTGCCCGGCACGCGGTCGCGTGCGGGATACCGTGCTGTGCCCTCTGGGCGGCGATGAACCCGGCCATGACTACCGGATCATCGAGTCCTCGACCCAGAGGGCCAGACTGCGCTTGAGCACATCACACCGCATCCGCAGCTCGGCGTTCTCCCGCCGCAACCGGGCCAGTTCAGCCCGCTCGTGCTCACCGAGGCCGTCGCCGGGCGCGTTCTCTCGGCGGTGCCGGTCCAGGGCCACCCAGTTCGCCAGGGTCCCGTCCTTGATCCCCAGATCCCGGGCCACCTGCGCGATCGGCTTACCGGTCTCCCGGACCAGCCGCACCGCACCGTCTCTGAAGTCCTGATCAAACCTTCGCCGTGTCTCCGCCATCGCCAGTCACCAATCCTTTAAGGCGATGTCTCCACGGTACGAGGGGAAGCTCAGTCCGCGGTGGTGACGTGGCCGGGGTGATCTTCCACAGCGATCAGGGCGGGGAGCATGGATTCAACCGGTCGTTGCAACACCTCGTCAGAGGGGTGGGGCCATGGCTTATGGGCCGAGGCAGAAGCGGGTTCGGGCATACCGGGGTCAGATCCCGTGGCCGGGGCGTCCGACGGTGGCGTGGCGGGAGGACCGGGTCAAGTTCTGGGCCGCGATCAAGTCGGGTGTGATGACCGAGGACGCGGCCGCGACGGCGGGCGTGTCGGCGCCGGTCGCGTTCCGGTGGTTCCGGCACGCTGGCGGCGTGAATCCTGGACTCGCCGCGACGGTGTCGGGCCGGTATCTGTCGTTCAGTGAGCGTGAGGACATCGCCCTCATGAAGGCCCGGGGTATGGGCGTGCGAGAGATCGCCCGGGCAATGGGCCGGGACCCGTCGACGGTGTCACGGGGACTGCGGCGCAACGCCTCGACCAGGGCCTACCACCTTGATTACAAGGCGTCGACGGCGCAGTGGCATGCCGAACGTCGAGCCCGCCGGCCGAAAGCCGCCAAGCTGCTGACCAACGAACGGCTCCGGGAGTACGTCCAGGACCGGCTCGCCGGTGAGATCCGGACCCCGGACGGACGCGTGGTCGCTGGACCGCAAGGCCCACAGTTCAAAGGCCGCAACAAGCCGCACCGCGGTGACCGGGCCTGGGTGAGCGGGTGGAGCCCGGAGCAGATCTCGCGCAGGCTGCGGGCCGAGTTCCCGGACGATGAGTCCATGCGGATCAGTCACGAAGCGATCTACCAGGCACTTTACGTCCAGAGCCGTGGAGGCCTCAAACGGGAACTCGTCGCGTGTTTGCGCACCGGGCGGGCGCTTCGCGTTCCCCGGGCCCGGGCGAAACAACGTGCCTGGGCGCACGTCACCGACGCCACGCTGATCAGTGAAAGGCCCGCCGAGGCAGACGATCGTGCTGTCCCCGGGCACTGGGAAGGTGACCTGATCATCGGGTTGCAGCGCTCCGCTATCGGGACTCTGGTCGAGCGGAGCACCCGATTCACGATGCTCATCCACCTGCCCCGCGAAGAAGGCTGGGGTGTGATCCCACGGACGAAGAACGGGCCGCCGCTGGCCGGATACGGGGCTGTCACGATGAGCCGCGCCCTCGCCGCCACGATCACGACACTGCCGCAGCAGTTATGGCGATCGCTGACCTGGGACCGCGGCAAAGAACTGTCCGCGCACGCCGCGTTCACCGTCGAGACCGGAGTCCCGGTGTCTTCGCCGAGCCGCACAGTCCCTGGCAGCGCGGCACCAACGAGAACACCAACGGACTGCTGCGCCAGTACTTCCCGAAAGGCACCGACCTATCCCGATGGACTGCCGAAGAGATCAACGCGGTCGCTCACGCACTCAACAGCCGGCCACGGAAAACACTCGGCTGGAAGACTCCCGCCGAAGCCCTCGACGAACATCTACGATCACTTCAACAGGACGGTGTTGCGACGACCAGTTGAATCTGAGGGTGTATTTTCTCATCGGTGGTTGCCTTTCGTCTGAGAAACCTCGGCCAGCGCGCGACGGTCGACCTTGCCGCTGGGCGTTCGGGGTAGTTGGCGATCCCAGCAGACGAACCGCTGCGGCACCATGTGGGCGGGCATCACGTCGGCTAACGTGCCCCGCAGCACTTGCTCGGACAAGTGGGTGTTGTTGTTGGGTAGGTAGTGGGCGGTCAGATGGCCGCCAGCATTAGGCGAGTGCACGACAACGGCGTCTGCAATCCCGGGGACCGACCGCAGCACACTCTCAATCTCACCAAGCTCAACCCGATGGCCGCGGACCTTAACCTGGTCGTCCTGTCGGCCGAGTAGTTCGATCTGGCCGTCTGGGAGGAGCACGGCAATGTCACCGGTGCGGTACATCCGGTCGCCGCTCAGCGGCGCGGGCAGGAACCTCTCCAGGGTCTGGACGGGTGCATTGTGGTATCCACAGGCCACCGCGTCCCCGACGACGCAGAGTTCGCCCGGCACGCCGATCGGCTGCGGCCTCTGCTCGTCGTCCAGCACGCCGATCCGCACACGGTCGATTGGACGGCCCACTGATGGCCGGGCCGGCCAGGTCACCGGATCTCCGCTCAGTTCCAGGGCGGTCACCACGTGTGTTTCGGTGGGTCCGTATTGGTTCACCAGTCGCGCGTCGGGAAGATTAGCGAAGAACCGCCGTACGGCTGGAGTCACGTGCAACGCCTCACCCGCAGTGATTACTTCGGTGAGCGCTGACGGCGACTGCAAATCCAACACCTGAGCGTAGTGGCAGAACGCCTGTAGAGCGACGAATGGCAGGAAGATCCGTCGTACTGCCTGCGCCTCCATTAACGCAACGAGCGCGTCGAAGTCGAACCGAACGTCGGTGTCAATGAGTACGAGCGCACCGCCGGATGCCCAGGTGCTGAAGATCTCCTGGAACGATACGTCGAAGCTGAGCGCGGCGAACTGTAGGGTACGGTCCCCGCTACCGCAGCGCGAATGTCGGCACTGCCAGTCGATCAGGTTGGCCAAGGCACGATGCGGCATCGCCACGCCCTTCGCCCGACCGGTGGACCCGGACGTATACATCACATACGCGAGGTCGTCGCGGTCGATGGGGACCTGTATCGCCAGCGGCGCGCCCTCGCGGGGCCAGTCTGCAGCGTCTAGCGTGCGCACGTCATCATCGAGGACTACGGCGCCAGCCGCCGACTTGGAGGTCAACAGGATTCGCAACCCGCTGTCCGCGATCATGTGCTCCAGGCGCGCCGCGGGGTAGCTTGGATCCAGCGGCACGTACGGTCGACCGGACTTGAGGACGGCGAGGACCCCCACGGTGAGGTCGAACGAGCGCTCGAGCAGGATGCCGACGGGTCCGCCCGCCGGATCCAATTTGTTCAGGTGCACGGCGAGCCGGTCGGCTGCGGCGCCAAGCTCGTCGTAGGTCAGTAGCCTTTCGCCCCACACCACAGCGGTGGCGTCCGGTGCGGTGCGGCGCGCTCGTTCGAAGGCCTCTGTAACGAGCAACGCCTCGCCCTTAGGGAATCTACCGGCCGTCATCGCGGTGTCAGTGAATTCCTCACGGACCTGATTCATCATCATTCCTTCGAACAAAAGTGACTGGCCGGGCGGCGCCCCGCGGCTCCTCGAAAGCCGAGCGGCGCCACGGCCGGATGAGGCATGGACCGTGTAAGACACCGCCTTGGACGAGATCAACACCGCCTGACAGACTCAGGTGAAACCTCGGCATGCCACAATCCGCGAAGAAGTCATTAGGCTTAACCGCGGACCGCGAGTGGGGCGACCTAGACGTTCTACGGGAGGCGACTCGGATGATCCAGGAGACCGGTGCCATGTACAGCGAAGACGCGAGTCGAACTCTGTTCCTGCGCCCATAGGCTAAGTTTCTCCGCGGTTAAAGACGTGAAGGTAACGTCATCGGACGACCGGGTCCAGTTGTCGGCGCGGTGCTTTCCGCGTCGAGCCAGCCAGCGATGGCCGCAGCACTGCGGTGCCGCACGATGACGCGCAGCGGGATCTTGCGGTGTAACTGCTCATACAGGCGTGACGCGACGATGGGGACCAGCAGCGAGTTCCCGCCACGTAGGAAGAAGTCATCGTTCTCATCCAGCGAGTCCTCGCCCAGTTGCTGCTCGGACAGCACCGCCGCGAGCACACTGCGAACCAGCTCCGTGGTGTCCTTCCCAGCGTTCACATCCTCGGGAACGGTGTCATCTGACATCGGGCTGTTGGTCATTACCGGACTCCTGTCGTCATGTACGAACTGTCGAGAATCGCCGGGCTGGCGGCCACCCACAGGTACCGGCTATATGCGCTAATTCGCCCCTCCGCCACAGCGAACAGCCGGAGTCCGTGCCGATCTGCAACGTCGAAGTCGGCGGGGATGTGCCCTCCTACCTCGACGATGCGCACTTCGTGGGGGGCGAGAGTCAACAGTTCAGTACGCGCCCATTCAGTGCCGTACAACTCCTCGTAGAGCAGCGCGTATCCAAGATGAGCGCGGACGGTGCGGCCAGTGCGGTTATGCAGCACGGCTTGCTGCTTCAGGTGTTGAGTACGAGCGGTGTGCTGCACACCCACCAATCGGCACGTGACGACGGCGTCGGCGTCCTCGTCAGTCACCTCTCCACAGACGGCGCACAACAGCATGAGCCTTTCGACGTCGGCGTCCAGCACATGCCGCCAGCGGATCAAAACGGCAGAGTCGTTACACTCCGGGCACCGGGCGGGCCGCTTCTCGACGCGTTCACAGCTGTCCGAATAGCTGTCCATGAAGTGGTAGCGACTGCTAACGGTGAGATCGGTGAGCTGAGCCGCGACCGTGCGGTCGGCTGCATCGAGCAGCTTCTCGGCGCGGTCTAGGGCCGCTGCAGCCGTCTCAGAGACGAGAGTGTCGGCGAGTTCGGAATATGCCTCGGCGAGTGCTGCCCGGGCCCGCCCTGGATCCAGGTCGGGACCTACCAGGTCGTACGCCCAAAGCCGGGCGACGGCGCGGGCACGGGCCGCCAGCCGGCGCATGACGTCCCATAGTGGTTCGGTGGCGAGACCGGTGCTCACCTGCGCCGGGCCGCCTCGCGGGAGCACCAGCGTTTGGCCGTCACGTAGCCGCACGACATCTGCCAAGCCTTGCACGACGAGGCATTCCGGAGCGTCGAGCGGCGCGGGCCGGATAGCGTTGTCTTCGATAAAGAAGGGCGTCCTCGGGTCGGCGGCGGTGAGCCGTGTGCTCGGAAACGGTCGCAGGGATGCGTCACCGAGGAGAACGAACCGCCCGATCGCGCGGGTGTTGGCGTCGATCTCCTCGTTGACGACGGCCACCGCGCGACCCAAGGACATGCCGTCCTGGAGCAGAGCAGTGAACAGCGGGCCCGCCACGCGGTAGCCACCGCGGACCCACGGGCTGGCTACCACAGCAAAAGTTTCGCCTTCTAGCATGGTCAGGGCCAGCGTGGTGTCGCTGGTGAACTGGCTCGAACCCACTTTCTGCACCATGCAACTGTCGAGCAACACGATTCCGGCGCTGATCTCGGCCGCGGAAATCACCTCGTCCGGGCCGTAGTGCAATCGGTAGCAGCCCTCGTTCTGAACACAGGAGGTGAGCCCAAGCATCCGGCGGCCGTCCGGCCGCACCGATGGCTCCGATTCGGAGCGCCCACAGATGACACCGTCGGATAAGTGAACCAGGCACTCACGGCCATGCGCCCGTAGGGTGAGGGTTCCGGTATGCGGGGTGGTTGACGTGAGATCCGCACGAGCCACCGCGTTTGTTATCGCCTCAAGGTGCACCGACGACGTGGACAATTGGTCGTGCGCCCGCAGGGTCCGAGACACCAGTGCCGCCAGCCGACTGTGGTCGCGGGCGGTGAGAAGCCCCAAGCCGGCCCGTTCTGAGGCGGCGCCCAGCCAGTGGTCGTTGACAGTATCCGCTGTCGCGAGGAACGTAGTGGTGACAGCGTCGACGTCGAGCACGGCTTCAATACTCGGAACAGTCACGTGCTCGCGTCCGGTCAGGCTTGCCAGACTGATCGCGAGGTTGGTAATGGCGTCTCCAGCAAGGGACACCACGACCCCGGCGTCCCAAAGCGGGTGCTCCGCCGGATGGGTGCTCATGCCAGACCCTCCTTCGAGTCAGCCGAGGGCAAGGGCTGCCTGCCCAACATTCGAGACGGCCGCAAGGAGGCGGTGATCGCGGCGGTTGTGATCAGTGCGAGGGCAGCGGCGGCGAACGTGGCAACCATCCCTGCGGTCTGCGCTACGAACCCGACCAGGCCCATGCTGACTGGCCGAGACAGTGTGTAGCCGAGAAGGTCCCAGGACAGCACTCGAGAAAGCACGGCATCGGGCACGTGCGCCTGCATGGTGCTCTGCCAGAGGATGTCGGTGAACATGGTGGCTGCGCCGGCGATCACCTCCGCCGTGACGAGGACTGCGAACGGGGATCGGAGGCTGAATGCGAGCAGCAGTGGCGCGATGAGAACGGCGCAGCACAGCATCGTCAGCATCGGACGGCGCGGTTCGAACCGGGCAGCCACCAGACTGCCCAGTACACCGCCGCCGGCGAACCCCGTCAGCAGGATCCCCCAGGCGGCGGCACCGCCGAGGTGTTGTTCGGCCAGCACTGGTCCGAGAACAAAGAGCGGTCCCGTTATGCACAGCTGACTCACCACGAAGTAACCGACGCCAGCGGTCAGCCATGGACGGCTGAGCACTTCCCTTCCACCGGATCGCAGCTCGTGCAGAACCGACTCGCCTGACCGTTTCTCACCGGCCCGCTCGAACCGTGGCATCCTGCTCTGGCACGAGGCGATGAGCATCGCGCTGCCCAGGAAGGTCAGCGCATCGATACCCAGGGCCCAGGCAGGGCCGACAGTGGCGGTGAGTGCCCCGGCGAGAGCCGGTCCCGCCACGTTGGCGATCCCGGCCGCGGTGGTGATCGCTGCATTGGTCCGTTGCAACTGCTCCGTCGCCACCAGGCGCGCGATGAAACCGCCATAGGTGGGCAGAAAGCAGCCGGAGGCCAGCCCGTGCACGAGCTGCAGACCAATGATCACGGGCACTCCGACGTGGCCACTGAGCAGGCCAGCGGCCAGCACCGCCTGTGCGACGAAGCGAATCAGATCAGACCAAATCAGGATCGAACCGCGATCGAATCGGTCCGCCATCACCCCGCCGAAGAGCAGCGAGACGGTCAGGCCTACGACGCGGGCGGCCAGGGCGGCCGACAGCAAGGTGGTCGAGTCGGTCAGCATGACGACCGCGAAGGCCAGCGCCACGCTGTTGCACCCGTCGCCGATCACGGACAGCGCCTGGGCCGTCGACAACCGTCTGATCAACGGGTCACGAAGGGCGGTACGCAGTGTCATCGGCCCCTCCTCCTTGAGGAATATTCGTCGTGGTATGCCTGGCTGGCAGCTCGGCAGTACTGCGTCTGATAGGCGTCCAGCGGAGGGGGGAGTACGGGCGGGACCAGCGACTCCACCCAGCGCTCGACGCGCTCCGCACGCACCGCGAGTAGGTCGTCACGCAGAACGACATCGCCAACCGCCGCCAGGCGGGCGAGGGCGTCAGTGATGTTGGCGACGACGAGCTGCCCCCGAGGAGAGTGGCCGGTGGGCAGCCGCCACTGTTCCCACAAGCTCTGGGCGGAGAGTAGATCCTGGACTGAGATTTTGCCCCCAGGCGGCAACGCCAGACTCAGCTGCTGCCGCACGATCGCCTGGGCGCAGTGCGCCGCCACCTCAGCGTGCCGGTCGTGACCCGCGACCGCGGTCCCCGCGGCGACCATGCTGATCCAATACCGCCACGGCGCGTCCAGCGAAGCTGGCTCGAAACCCCCGTTCTGTTCCGCTGGAACGCGGCACCCGCTAGCGCCACCTCCAAGTCCGAAGAGTACGTCACCTCACCAGGCCATTCGAAGTCCGGCCGACGGGTGAATCGGCGGTGCAGCCAGCTGTATTCGGCGCTGAAGTGCAGACGCATCCGTACCGCTTCGTTCACCGGGGTCGTCGTCTTCAGCACGGCGATGACGTCGATGTCGGCGTCCGGGTCGTACCTGTCCGCCGCGCTGCCGGTCAGGCAGGCGAAGTCGAGGCACCGGCCGAAGGTCCGTCGGCCAACCACTCCGCCAAGACGCTGACCAACAACATTATGGCCACTCCAATTAGGATCAGGAATTAATTCGATGCACATTCGGATCCGGCGTATCCGCCTGCGCATGACCATGCTTCAACAAGATCCGCCGCCTGGTCTACATGATCATGCTGGCCTATAGTTGCCATCCTCTTGATGACAGCGGGAAGAGCCGGATGCAGCACTCAGCCTCGATCCACCGCTGAATGCTGAGACGGCGGGGCCCCGGGCAGGGTCATTGCGTTCTCGGGTAACTGCTGGTCACGGCGGCTATCAGGTCGTGTGATCGGCGGTTGGCCTGCCGGGTAGCGCGGGCGATGTTGGTCGCGCCGCTGATCCGGTGCCAGCCGATCGCGGTGTTACGCAGCGTCGCGATGATTTGTGGGTCCGTTGCCGGTCCGGGCTTGATGCAGGTCTTCACGGAAAGTCACATCGCGGACGTGGTGGAGACGGTTCTCGATGTGCCAGTGGCGGCGGATCCAGGTCTGCAGGTCGACCGGCAGGGCGTGGCCGGCGGGTAGCGACACCGTCAGGTAGGCCGCTTCGCGGCTGGTCTTACCAGCGACGATGCGGGTCCGGGCTACCCGGACGGCCTGCTGCGCGTGTGGAAGGCGATACCGCCGGGCGTGCGGACAGTGACGGCTTTGAGAGTGCGGGTCTCGCGGCGTCCGTGCCCGCGGTCACGGGTCCTGTCACCGACCGGGATCTGTGCCCAGGAAGCTGTTTGAGCTGCTTGAATAGGGCCGGCTGGTTACCCTTCACCTGAACGAGCAGGTGCGCGTGCCGGGCGGTGACCTCGTCGGCGTGGTCGGTCTGACTGTGCAGGGCATCCGCCATGAACAGCACCCCGGCGAGGGTTCCGAGCACCTTTTCCACCGCGTCGAGCAGCGGTGCGAACGACGTGATCTCGTTCGACTTCGTGTCCACCGTGACCTGGGCAATCACGATGCCGGTAGTGGTGTCCAGGGCGGACAGCAGATGAACCTGACGGCCATCGCGGAGGCGGGCGCCCCGCAGAGTCTTGCCGTCGATCGCGATCACCCGGCGATACCTGCGCGGCGACAGACCCAGCGGACGGGTCATGGAGTGCAACCAGCCGGCGAGAACGCTGGTCAGCAGGGTCGGATCCAGCCGGATCAACAGCCGCCACATCGTCGTGCCGGCGGGCACACCATTACCGAAACCGAACCGTGCCCGGGCCTGGTCATCGAGGTCATACAGCCAGTCGGCGATCGACGCGAACGAGGATGCGCCAGCCATGACCGCGCAGACCGCGACGGCGAGACCGCCGACAACGGGTAACGGACCCCGCGCGGGTCACGCGGGTCGGGGACCTTCGTCAACGCAGTCAGCAAACCGTTCTCGTCACCGTCAGCGACCAGGATCGGTGTAGTAATGGGGCGGGGGTGTCGTGACGGTCAGTGCGGTGATGAGAGATGATGCCATCGGCGGGTGAGGTCCTCGGGGTTTTGTAGCGTAGAGAACTTCATCATCACCGACGTGATCTCACCCGCTACCTTCGCCTCCACAGAGGCCATTCACCTCACGAATCCCCAGTTCAGGGCCTTGCAGTCCGACTATGCAATGACCCTGGGGCCCCGAGAGATAGAAAGTGCCCTCTGAACTGGGAGGATAGGAGTTCTGACGCTTCTATTCCGTCGGTCCGAGAGGGCACCTCGCAGGTGAGATTGCGCTATGACGCGCCAGTGACGGCCGTGACGTTCGATGACCGGAATCTGGTGTCGTGTGCCGGGCTGGTTCCGGTGATGCGCCTAACCCAGGAGGCCGGCCTGCACGACGCGGTCACCGACCGGGTCACCCTGCCGACCGACAAGGGCGTCAACCCGGCCGGGAAGATCGCCACGATCGTCGCGGGCATGCTCGTCGGGGCCGACAGCATCGACGACCTCGACATCGCCCGGCACGGCGGCATGCGGTCGTTGTTCAGCAGCGTGTACGCGCCGTTGACGCTCGGATCGTTCCTGCGCACGTTCACCCACGGCCATGTCCGTCAGTTGCAGGCCGCCGCCCGCGAAACCCTGATCGGCCTGGCCGCCCGGGTACCGCTGCTGGCCGGCGCCGACGTACTGGCTTTCATCGACGTCGACTCGATGCTGCGCCGGGTCTACGGCAAGCAGAAAGAGGGCATCGGGTTCGGCCACACCAAAGTCGGCGGCTACAACGTCATGCTGCGCGGCTACAACCCGCTGATCGCCACCCTCTCGACACCCCTCGCGCCGCCGGTGATCGCCGCCACCAGGCTGCGTGGCGGTAACGCCGGATCCAGCCGGGGGCGCGGCGAGCATGATCGCCGAGACGATCACCACGGCCCGCGCCTGCGGCGCAACGGGTGAGATCGTGCTCCGGGCCGACTCGGCGTTCTATGCCAAGGTCGTCATCGCCGCCTGCCGCCGCCGGGACGTGCGGTTCTCGGTCACCACCCGCATCGACACGAAGATCCGCACCGCCTGCGACGGCATCGCCGCCGATCAGTGGATCGACATCGCTATCCGCAGGCCGTCTGGGACGAGCAGGAACAGCGGTGGATCTCCGACGCGCAGATCGCCGAAACCGGGTACACGGCGTTCGCTGGCACCCGCCACGCCGTCACCGCCCGGCTGATCGTGCGCCGGATCCGCCGCGACGACCCCAGCCAAGCCCCTGGCCAGGAAGAACTCTTACCGGCCTACCGCTATCACGCGGGGTTCACCGACAGCCCGTTCACCCTGGTGCAGGCCGAAGCCCAGCACCGGCAGCACGCGGTCATCGAGCAGATCTGATCGCCGGCCCCTCGCGCACCTGCCGTCAGGGCGGTTCTCCGCCAACGACGCCTGGCTGACCTGCGCAGCGATCGCCCACAACCTCACCCGAGCGGCAGGACACCTGGCCGCTGGCGCTAATGCGACCGCCCGGACAGCCTCGATCCGGACCCGAATCATCAACGTCGCCGCCCGCCTCGCGCACCGGGCCCGGACCGTCCACCTGCACTTACCCGAACGCTGGCCCTGGCAGACCGCGTTCGAGAACCTGTTCACCGAGGTCCAGGCCACACCCGCCTGAAAACCCTGAACCTGCCGAAATCAGGCGGCCCACCTGCAGGCCACGAACCCCGCTCCGTCCCTTCGAAACCGCCACCCGGAGCAAGCCGTTCACGCAGTCGGCGATTTCGCATGCCCAGAAACATCCGACAACGCCCACCATTCACCAACGTTCGGCCTCAACCGCGTCGGTGGATCGAGGCTCAGGGCGCGTCGACGAGGCCGGACTGTATGGCGGCTACCGCTACCTGGAATCTGCTGGATGCTCCGAGTTCCGTCATGACAGCCGCCAGGTGGCGGCGGAAGGTCCTGGTGGACATACCGAGGCGACGAGCGGCGATCTCGTCCGTGGCGCCGGTCACCAAGGCTTGGAGGATGGACCGTTTCGTCTCATCTATGATCTTGTCCTCACCCGCATCCGAATTGAACGGGATTCCGGCTTCCCAGAAGCGCTCAAATAGGTCGCAGATGAAGGTCATCAGCTGTTGCTTCCGGATAACCACGCCCGCTGGGGTCCCGTTATCAGATGGTCGACTGGGCACGATGCAGAGTCGCCGGTCAATGATGATCATGCGATCTGGCAAGGTGTTGACGGTGCGAACCTCGGCGCCGCTTCGGGCGATCCGCTGGACGAAAGCCTGCGTGGACATGTTCTTGCGAGCGGTGTGCTGGTAGAGAACCCGGCGCCGAACTCCGCGTTTGAGGGCGGTCAGCTCCAGATCGAGGACTTGGTTCAGGGTGGCGGAAGGGCGGGCCCCGCCCGGCTGGATCGTCAGTACTTCGTCAGTTGCCCGCCCGAGCTCCTTGTCCACGAAGATCTGTACCTCTGAGGGTGGCAGCACCATTTCCCAGGAGTCGTCTGCCGAGTAATAGGGCAGGCAAGCAGCGTATTCGGCGCGAATCTCGTCGATGCGGTGCAGGCGTCGCCGAGTTTCTCGGGCGGCCTCGCCGAGCATCCGTTCGGCCGCTACCTCCGGGTAGACCACCGTCGCCAGGCCGCTTCCTGTGTCGGACTGGACCAGCCCCAGTCTGATCAGCCGATCTATCAATTGGTGAGCTATCGCCGGTGTGGTTCCCACATGCACGGCTAGGTCGTGGGGGTCGGCTCGACGCGTGTTGGCGACGTAGGCATACGCGAGTGTGTCGTCCTCGCTCAGCGACAACTCCGCGCTGAGGTAATCGTCTGTTGGCTCCATCAGGCTCTTTTCCGCTGACATAAAGACGACGGCAAGTATAGGCCAGCATGATCGTCTAGACCATGCCGCTGATGATGTTGAAGCATGGTGATGCAACGGGGAACGTACGTTTCCGGTGGTCAAAGTGGTGTACTCGCTTGATTGGAGCCGGCATGTTGGTAGTCAGGATCTCGATGGGGTTGGAGACCGGAACCCGGGTGGGTGCCGCAGTCGCACAGATGTCTCGTGACATCGGGTGGGACTAGTGGTCGAAACATTTGCGCAACGTTCCGTGCGAACTCGGAGCGCCGTGAAGTACTCGGACGAAGTTGCGGCCTTCCGCCGCTTGCTGGTGGCGAACCGGGCGGACCTCATTGAGCTCTGCATGTCGGTCGAGACGCTCCGGACCGCGGAAGTGGAGTGGGCATGGGCTCTTACGGATCCGGAGTATCGGCGTGTCGCCTGGCTGAGTGAGCGCCGCCCGCTCGGCACGATCTATGTGCGGATGCCGGCCACGCTTCCGGTGTACTCCTTCTTTCTTTTCGTGGTCGGCTCTCTGCTACCGGGTAACCGCGTCGTGGTGCGGCCCGCTGCCGCCAGTCGTCATGTGGTCGCGGCAGTGGGAGAGCTCGCTGTGGAGTCCGGCCTTCCTGTGGACGTACAGACGGGAGACTGGTCCTCGTTCGAGGCCTCTGCCAAACAGGAGGCCGATGGTGTGGTCTTCTGCGGCGGACCTGAACGCGCTGACCAGCTCGACTCGGTACTACCGGAGCGGGTTCGTCTGCTCTATCAAGGGCCGGGATCCTGTGCATTCGTTGTCACCGCGGAGGCAGACCTGGAACAGGCCGCGGCGGCGGTCGTGCGAACCAGGCTCTTCAACAGCTCACAGGATTGTCTGGCGACGGAGCGTGTCTATGTGGCCGAAGCGGTACGCGACGGCTTCTTCGCAGCGCTCGATGCTGTGCTCGACCGAGTGCGCTACGGCGAGAACCGCGACCCGCGGGTCGACGTCGGGCCTCTGCTGTTAGACAAGCATGCCGACGACTGGTACGGGCGGGTCGCCGGCGGTGAAGGGCGCGTCCACCGTGCCGGACGTCATCTCGGTGGATCGTTGTACGAGGCGTGCGTGGTGGAGGCTGCCCCGGATAGTGAACTCATGCTGGCAGAGAAGTACTGCCCGATCATCCCGGTGGCTACTTATGAGTCCGACCGGCGACTGCGCGACATGCTCTCGTTGGGGGACTATGCGCTCGGGCTGACTGTTTACGGCCGCCTTCCGTCCTTCGGAACCTTGGATTTCGGTCATGTGGCGATCAATAAGACGCAATACGACCTAGAGAATCCCATGTCGCCCTTTGGTGGGCGCCGACGCACCACGTTCGTACGAGCCGGCTCCGGTCGCCGCAGCGGTCCGGCGCTCGTGCCTTTTGAGATGTCCCTACCTCTTTGAATACCGGCTGAAAATCGCGGCTCGGAGGATCATGCCTACCAATAGAATCGTCGTATTGGACGACCTCGACCATATCGGCCTCGAACGCAGCGACGTAATCGTCACATCACCTCGAGCATGGCAAACGGTCAGCTCACGATTCCCTAAAGACGTGCGGCTCCTCGATGCCGACGGTCTGGCGGTGCACGGAGCCAGCCGTATCGTAGCCGTCGGGGCGGGCCGAACCATGGACCGGGCGAAAATATTGGCGGCAGATAGCGGCCTTCCGTTGATCACCATCCCTACGGTCCTTGCCACTGACGCTGCTTTCAGCTCCGTTGCCGCTTTTCGTGACCGCGGATTTGTCGAGTACCGCGAGACCGGTCTCCCCGAGGCCGTCGTCATCGACTCGAAGGTGCTGGCCCAGGCTCCGTTAGCTTGGCACCGGTGGGGTTTGGGCGATTTGATTAGCGTCGTCTCCGCGCTGAGCGACCGTCGCACGATCACAGGTGTTGATCCGTACGTCGAGGAGGCGGCGGCCGTTCTGGTCGGGGACACCCTGAAATGGGCTGGTGAAGCCACTGACGATCTCGTGGCGCTAGCCGATTTGCTGGTACGGAAAGTGGAACTCGGTCTCGCTGTGGACGCGGCCTGGCTGGAGGAGGGAACAGAGCACTACCTCGCATATCTGCTGGAAACCAAGATCAACAAATCGCTCTGGCATGGTGAGCTGATTCTTGCCCTGATGCCGGTGTGTGCGGCTGTTCAGCAGTGGCCAGCGAGCCAGGTCGCGACGGTCTCCGACGCGTTGCGCGCCTGCGGTGCGGTACGGCCTGCCAGGTGTCTACTGACCTCGGCGGCCTTTGTCGACATGGTGAACAGCATGCCCGAATACTGCCGTGAGCATGGCTACGACAACACTGTGCTGCGGGATGACCGGGTACTAGACGAAATCCGCACCGAGGCGATTCGGGCCTGGGAGACGGGATGGTGAGGCGCTACCGCGACCTGTCGGCCTCGCTCAACCCGATTTTGCAGGTCCTTCTTGACGGCCGTGCCAGCATCAGCGAACCGGTGTGGTGGGAGACCGATGGTTGGCTGAGCTACCGCGACCTCCGTGGGCGCCGGACTCGAACTCGTATTCAGTGGAGCGCACTGGCCGGACATAGCGTGCGGCATGGCCCTCGGGGCTACTGGGCCGATTGGGCTGCGCACCGCAGCGGACAACGGGCATTGGTGGAACACACCAGTATCAACCCGGTGCATCCGATGCATCTCGGCGCTCTGCGGAGCACCTTGATCGGCGGAACGCTTGCGCGTCTGCTCCGGTCATCTGGCGCTGACGTGACGGTCCACTACTTCGTGAACGATCTCGGTCGGCAGGTCGTGCTGCTCGACTGGATCCTGGCTCGGACCAACCTTTCCGTCGTGCCCAGCCATCTCCGGTTCGATGTCGTCGCTGGAGTTCTGTACTCCCTGGTCAACATGATCCTCGGCGAGCGTGGAAAGGACATCGACCGGCTTACCGAGGCGCACTCCTGGATCGCTTCAGCGGTTCCGCAACAAGTACGCGACCGGTCTGACCTGCAGCGCCGTCTTTCAATGGCGAAAGGGCCATCGGCCGGCTTCGTGTCCGACATGGTGCAGCTCGTGGTCGACGACATGGCGGCCGTGGGGGCCGGTGTGGACGTCTTCGAGCGGGAGAGCGACCTTCCTGACCCACTGGACACCCTGCTGTTCGAGATCCTTGCGGCCGAGGACGCGGTGTCGGTCAATGGCACCTGGTGCCTGCGCCGCGACGGTGGGCTCGTACCTGTCGGCCGGTCGAACGGATCGTCACTCTACTTCTTGCGCGACCTGGCGAACTGTCAGCGACGGGATGCGCGTATCAC
Organism: Actinoplanes sichuanensis; assembly: GCF_033097365.1. Taxonomy (NCBI): domain Bacteria; kingdom Bacillati; phylum Actinomycetota; class Actinomycetes; order Micromonosporales; family Micromonosporaceae; genus Actinoplanes; species Actinoplanes sichuanensis. The sequence continues at coordinate 5,781,560 of NZ_AP028461.1, read as the reverse complement.
GCACATGTACCACGTGATCGGCGACGATCAGGCCCTGTTGCAACGCACGCTGCGCGACCTGCTCGCCCGTCGAGGTGTCGTCTCGGAACACGTTTCCTTCGGCGCGATCACGTCAGCCGGAAAGCGATTCTCGTCCCGCCAGAACCGACTGATCACAGTTGCCGAAATCCTTGGTGAGGAAGGCGATCGGCTCCAGGAAATTTCATTCGAGATGGCGTTGCGCCGACCGGACCGGGCAATTGACGTGGCGAAACTCGCCGGCTGGCCGTACCAACGGGTCAGGCGTGCGCATCAGGTGGCGCGAGACGGTGTGGGCGTGCGCCGTACCGCGGCAGCCATGAGCGACCCCCGTGCCCGGGTGCTGGCGATCTCACTCGCTCGCGGAATTGGTGCGACGCACACCGCCTTGCATAAACGCAGCCCCCATCCACTCGCCCGTTACCTGCTCGAACTCTCGGAGGCCTACTCGCGGGCCGCAGCCGCTGACGTCGTCATGCCGTGGGCGCGTGATTGGTACCTCGATACATACGACCGGTTCTCGGTCCTGATTGGAATCTCCGGTAACGGCTCTGAAAGTTCCGCATCGCGCATCACGCGAGCGGCGTAATTGAGGAGGAATTGTGTCTTTGGAATCGTTCAACATCGGCTACCGTAGTGCCGAAACCTACGAGACCATGCTGCCACCGCATTTCTATGGTGGGGTTGAAGACGTCGACATCGTCGCCGGGATCATGCGGGATGTCTACGGTCCGCACGTGCCCGGCGCCGCCGGCCTTCGTATCCTTGACCTCGGTTGTGGCCCAGGCCGCGTCACCGAGGTGCTTGCACCCTACGCCAGTGACTTGCACGGCACCGACAAGAGCGAAGGAATGGTGAGGCAGTTCGCCGCGACCTTCCCCGGAGCGAAGGCGACCGTAGGCGACACCGAGAGCGTCGTCGCCGCCCTTCTGGGCAGCGGGCACGCCGGAACCTACGACGTGGTCGGTTCGTTCTGGTCGATGAGCTATCCGCTGCTGGAATGTTTCGAGGAGACCGGCGCGGATGGGGTCTTCGTTGTCGGCGAGCGTGACGCAGGCGTACAGAGGGCCGAGCGGATCGTGGACGGGCTGACTCGTTTGCTCGGCGAGAACGGCAATCTCGTCATGATGTTCTTCGACGCATCGTCCGCTGAGCAGCAACTGGTCACCAGCCTCTGGGAGCGGGTGGCACCGTTCCCGGGAACCGGCCGGGACTACACCTGGCGACTTCTGGAGGAAGGCCTCCAGGGCGCAGAGCGGAAAGGCCGTGGAAGCCTCACTACGAGCCGTCTCTCCGGTGTCGCCGTGGCAGCCGATGCTGCCGCCGCGCGGGACTGGTTCCTGATCGGGCACCTCAACTCGTTCCCTGACTTGATCAACGACCCGGAGGTGGTCGCCGAGATCGACGAGTTCGCCGCCCGGCACACCGGCGCCGATGGCAGGGTGTTCATTCCCAGCGGCGTGCATGTGGTTCACTTCCGCGCCGGAAAGGGACCCGCGGATCACCTACCGTCCGCTGCCGAATGAACTCTGAGCTGGTGGACGTCGTTGCTGCCCTCACGGATGGCGCTTTCGGGGCGTACCTGGACTTCGCCTGCCTCACCGGTAGCGCTGTGGACAGAGCCGACCCGGACGCCGATGTCGATGTGATCGCCGTGTTGAAGGTTGCCACGCCACCGGATGAGGCGGTGCGGATGCGTCTCGACTTCAGCGCTGAATACGGTCGGCTGCACTACAGGCTGGGCCGGCGGCCCGATCTCGAGTGGCCAGGCGAGGTGGCCTTCGCATCCGATGTGGTGTCTGCTCGTACCGGAGCCGCGTTCCAGAGAGGCCGGCCCAGCGGCATCGAACCGGCGCCGCTCGACACGCCGTGGCGGTACTGGATAAGTATGGTCGCCTCGGGATTCCCGGTGTCCGGGTTTGAGAGACATGCCGACGAGGCTGGTCTATGTTCTCAGGCGATCGTGCGGCAGCAGCTCAGCTCGAAGCTGCCGCTCGGAGGATCGATCAGCTTGTCAGAGTTCCTGGCCGCTGAGAGCTGGTGGAAGCAGTGGCGTCTACCGACTGGATCGTCACTGCGAGGCAGATACGTGGTGGCGAACGTGACGCACGCGCTAGCTGCATTGAGTGCCACCCGGGAAGTCTCCATCCGAGATGGTGTCATCGCGGTGGATTCGCGAGGAGTCCGGCGTTGGGAAGAATCGCTGCGCCCCCCTGTCGAGCCGCCTTTTCTCGACGGATTCCAGCCTCAGTATTGCATCGCTGCCGTGCGGGCTCACGACGAGATTATCGAAAGTGAAGGAACCGATGAAGATTCACATCGCCCTTCGTGATCCGACGATCAGAAGGCTGTCGACGGCACAGGCTCTTTCGGTGATCGGCGATGGATGTAACAGCGTGGCGTTGGCATTCGCCGTTGTCATGCTGACGGATTCCACCACCCTGCTGTCCATGGCGTTGGCGGCTCGCGTGGTCGGCCTGACGATTTCCCTGCTGGCCGGCGGCGTAATGGCAGACCGATTCGATCGGCGGCGGATCCTCATCTGTTCCGATCTTGTTAGATTCGCCGCGCAGGGCGCGCTGGCATTGCTGCTTCTCGGCGATTCGACCGGCGTGCCGGCCATCGTCGGCCTGCAGTTGGTGCACGGACTCGCCTCTGGCTTTTTCCTCCCCACCTACGGTGGGTTCGTGGCACGTCTCGTGTCAGCGGATCAGTTGCAGCAGACCAATGCTGCGATCACCACCGTCGCGGGTATCGCCAGCGTGGTCGGTCCCGCACTCGCCGGCTCGCTCACCGCCGCAGTGGGACCGGCCTGGGCCCTTGGTCTCGATGCGCTGACCTTCCTGGGAAGTGCCGCGATCATCGCCTCGTGTGGACACTTCCTGCCGAGAGCCGACTCTCTTGCGGTGATGGACCGGCCGGCCCGGTCCGCATTGCAGGATATGTACTCGGGCTGGCGCGAAGTACTTCGGCGTCGCTGGCTGTCCGCCGGAATCAGCTACTTCGTCATCAGTCAGCTCTGCATCACGGGACCGCTGTACGTGCTCGGTCCGTTGATGGCGGATCAGCATCTGGGGGGAGCTTCGATCTGGGGCCTGCTACTCACCGCCTTCGCTATAGGAGGCGTCCTGGGCGGCATGCTCGCTGCTCGATATGAGCCGCGTCGTCCGATGGTGGCGATGCTGATCTGTGCCGTGTTCATCTGTCCGCTGCTGATTGCCTTCAGTGTTCGGTCGCATGTCGTCGTCCTGATCGCCGTGGAGATCCTCGCCGGCGCGGCGATCATGTTCACCGACATCCTGTGGCAGAGCACTATGCAGACACACGTTCCAGACGCCGTCCTGTCGCGAGTGCTGTCCTGGGACCTCCTGGGCTACACCGTGTCCCGGCCACTCAGCATCGGCCTGGTGGGACCGGCGGCACAGGCAGTCGGGGCCGGCGCCACCTTCATGGGCGCAGCAGTGGCACTGGGCGTGGTCGCTGCGCTGACGATGTCCCTGCGTGAGGTGCGCACGCTTGGCCGGCGAGCCACTGATCAACCGCTGGAGAGTTCGGTATGAGCAGACAGGACAGTGGTGTCCATGGCTGGGACAGCGGAGTGGTGGTCTCTCTTCCCGGCGCCTTCACCGCCGGTCTCGCGGCCGACCTGGCGAGATCAACCGGTCGTGAGCACCTCATCGTCCCCGATATCGAGGCGGCGCTGCGGATCAACGCCAGCACCACCACATTCGTCGCTACCGCCGCAACAGTGAACGACCACTGGTTGGCTGCGGCATCCGGCCGGGATCGGTTCGGGCTGCTGACCGCTCGCGACACCGACCGGTTGACAGCCCTGGTTTCCCGGACACTCCGCGCACACGAACAGCGCAGGACGGCTTCGGTCCATGTCGAGGCGATGGCCGATTCGGTCAGCCGTGCGGAACTGCGATCATCTCTGGCGCCGGCGGCGACCCTCGTCCTTCGGGCACACGGCCGCGAGTGCCTGATACATCTGTCCGACGGGGTGATATGCGGTCGGTCCGAAGCACCGCCCGTCGTACAACCGGACGGCCGGCGGATGCTCGGTCTGACCTCATGCGTCCAAGGCGAAGGCTGCTACCGCCTCCACTACGACCCGGAGCAGATGATGCCAGCGGCCGCAATGGGCGCAGGCATCGTGATGCTGGACAGCTGCATGGTCCAGAAGGTTGGGTCCAGCCAGTTCACCAGCGACACGACACTCGCCCTGAGCATCCTGGAAGGTGAGACCTACGCCGTTGTCGCGAGTCCATGGATTCGCGGCGGCTACCGCGCGGCGGGACCGTTGTTCACCGCGCTTCTCCGAGACGGAATGTCGCTCGGTGGTGCGGTCGCAGCAGTCAACGATGAGATCGGCGCCAATGTCCGGGCGATCGGGCGTCTGGTCCTGCTCGGCGATGCCGCCCTACGGCCGTTTCCCGTGGCGCGCCTCGGCACAGCTGATCCGCGGACTTCCGTTTCGATCGCAGACAATGCGGCTTGGCTGGCGCCGTTGGGAGCGGGTCAGCTTCTCGAGGTGGATGGCCAAGCCGATGTGGTACGGCTGCTGGACGGCCGGACGCTGGCACTTTCACAGGGTGGTCCCGTGCAGGTCAAGGTCGCGGGACCAGGCGAATCGCCACTTGAGAGGTTCCGGTGCTTGACGGACCGGACCCAGGCTGTGGCCCGGCTCTGGGCGTACGGTCTCGCTGAACCGTCATGTGATCCAACCGAGGCGCGGGCTGCGCTGTCTGCGGCATATCAGGAGCTTGCTGAAACACTTGTCTCCAAGGCGGCCTCCGCGTGCATCGAACGCGCCGAGAAGTCACTTTGCGACGCTGACCGCGCAGTGGCGGCGCGGCTCACCGCATTGACGGCGAGCAGCCGTTTCCATTTCGTGGACAGCTACTCGGATGACTGTGAGCGCATCGAGGAGCAACCTGCGCGTTGCCCTGAGTGCTACGGGCAGGCCGTGCTGATCAAGTGGCGGCACGTCCTGGACTCCGGCATCCAGCGTTTGATGCTCTCCTGCCCGGTCTGCGGTGAGGTGACCGACGAAGACTCGGAGGCAACTGTCACCTGTCGTCTGGTCGGTCCCCAGCACACCGCGCGAACCGCAGATCTGGTGCAGCAGGCGGTACTGACCAATCGGTCCCATCGGACCGTTGTGGCTCATCTCGGATACGCATTGCTGTACGAGGAGCTCTACGGCACGGAGTGGGCGCAGACGCGTCAGGTGACGCTCGCTCCGGGCGAAATCTGGACCGCCGAGGTCGGTGGGCACGTGCCGGCTGATTTCGATGTCGCCGATCGGCATGGGTTGCGTCTTTTCGTTGCAGCAGATGGCCGGATCAGTACATACAGCAGATACCTCTGGGTGACTGTTTCCCCGTCGATTCTCAATTCCCGCTACGCGACACGATAGGAGTCCGCTGATGATCGCCCTCAGAACGGCGCCCACCATGTATGGGCTGTTCGCTCATGTTGCCGACAGACACACCGACCGGGCCGCTGTGGTGACGCCAACCGGCGTGTCGACCTACGCTGAATTGGATGCCGCCGTCACGCGGCAGGCCGGAGGGCTGGCCGAGCGAGGCGTCGGGCCTGGTGACGTCGTTGCCATTTTCATGGGACGCGGCATGGAATTGATCACCGCGGTTCTGGCGGCCAGTGCCTGCGGCGCAGCCTGGTTGACCATCGATCCCGCGAATCCGAGGCGACGCGTCCAATCGATTGTGGAGCAGGCCGCACCGAGTCTGGTGTTGGTCGACGACACGACCGCCGGAGTGCTCGCGGGCTTCGAGACCACCACGAGCCTGGAACTGTCGACATCACCGATCAGTGGCCTGGTTCGAGAGGCGCCTGCTGACGACGTCGCCTACCTGGTGTTCACCTCGGGATCCACCGGTGTGCCGAAGGGGGTTCGTGTGCCGCAGGCGGGACTTGAGAACCTCTCGGCCGGTATCCAACAACACCTCGACATCGGTCCGGATGACCGCCTCCTTCAGTTCTCCAGCACCGGATTCGATGCCTTTGTCTTTGAAATCCTGATGGCTCTCACTACGGGAGCGTCGCTCTGGCTTGGCCCGCCCGAGTCGCTGATTGTCGGCGAACCGCTGGAGAACACCATTCGGGAACACGGGATCACCGCGGTCGTGTTGTCACCGACCGCACACGGGGCCATCAACCCCAGCAGGGTGCCGGCGTTGAGAATCCTCGTTTCCGGGGCCGAGCAGTTGACTCCGGCCGCCGTCGCCCGATGGTCTGCCCCCGGCCGCAAGATCATCAACGCGTACGGCCCCAGCGAGGCCACCGTCGCGGTCTCCATGGGCGTTGTGTCCGAAGGTGGACGGATCGATGTGGGACTCCCGCTTCCCGGGTTCACGGTCGCTATCGCCGACGGGGACGGTTGTCTGCACAATGAACCAGGGCGTGTCGGAGAACTGGTTGCCATCGGTGACGGAGTAGCACTGGGCTACCTGCCGGGAGCCGGGGAACGGATTGACGCCTTCCGCCTCATCGCTTCCACGGACCGTGCCGAGCCGGTCCGTGCCTACCACACCGGCGACCTTGCCGACTTGGCCTCGGACGGTCGAATCATGATCAGAGGTCGCATCGGTGACCAAGTCAAGGTGCGTGGGCATCGAGTGGAACTCGGCGAGGTCGACGCCGCCGCCGAACTCAGCAGTGATGTCGTGATGTGCCGGACGCGGGCGATGCCGGGCCCCGAGGGCGGCCTCGTGCTGCACAGTTTCATCGTGGCGGTCGACGGTACAGCCGATGCCGGCCTGGTGATCCGGTTGCGCAAACACCTCGCCGACTATCTCCTGGCCGCCATGATCCCCTCGGTGATCACCGTGGTGCCGGCTATTCCTCTGACCGTCAACGGCAAGACCGATTGGCAGGCGCTGGGGAGTCGGCAGGGTGTCGTCGGCGAGCCGGGCACCGTCAGGCAGGGAACCCTGGAAAGGGTGCTCAGCGTGCTTGCTGTGGTGCTTTCCGAGCACGAATTGGGTGAGGGCCGATTGGGGTCTACCGATGACTTCTTCATGAGTGGCGGACACTCCCTGCTGGTACCCATGGTAGCGGACCGCTTGCAGGAACAATTTGGGCGCAAGGTGCCACTGCGGGTGATCGTACGGTATCGAAGTGCCGCAGGCATCGCTGAATGGCTCGACAACAGTGAACCGGGCCTCCTAGACACACCGGCATCCCGATGAGCGTGATGTCCCGTCGGTTGACTCCGGAAGAGTTCAGTCTCTGGATCCACGAGCAGAGTTCCGACGTTCCTTCTCTTTACAGCGAGCCGACGACCTTCCTCATTCGGGGAGAACTGGACGCTCACCGTCTATGCGAATCCGTCGCGAACGTGCTGGCATCCCATCCCATCCTCGGCGCGTCGGTCCGGCTGTCCGGCGTGTGGCCGGTGTTGGAGGCTGGAGCCGAGGCCCAGTTACCAGGGCCTGTTCCTCTCGTCGAGTACCCGCTTCCACCCGGTGCCGACGCTCAAGAGCGCTTGAGCGACTATGTGCGGCGATGGTGGGCGGACGGGCTCGACCTCGAGGCTGGAGTCGTCTGCCGGGCCCGGGTACTCCGGCTCGGCCCGGAGATCCACGCTTTGGCCCTTCTGCTGCACCATCTGGTTACCGACGGCTGGTCGATGCGGGTGCTCGCCGCAGAGGTCGTTGCTTCCTACACGGGCCTCGACACGCTGTCGTCGTCGAGCTCTCTCGCTCCGCGGCCCTCGGCCGAGGCGGCCATGCCGGAGATCGGGGCCGACCCGGGATCGTTCGCCGATCCCTTTCCCGGGCACACCTCCTTCGGCAGCGGCGGATCGTTCGCTGTGCCGTGCCGCCGATGGAGCTTGCCCGCCGTAGCCGCCAGCCTCGGCGTGACACCATTTACGCTCCATGTGGCGGCATTCCAGCGCGCAATCCGGGAGATCAGCGGAGCGTCCCGCTATCTCATGGTCTTTCCGGAGTCGGGGCGTCGATCGTCGGATGCCCGATCGGTCGGCTATTTCGTCCGGACTCGCCTGCTCGTGGCGGACCTGTCACCGTCCGGCGATGGCGACCCAGCAGTCGGCCAGTTGTGTGACGCAATTCTCGACAGTATCGAAGGCGTCTCGCTCACTCCCGACGTTCAGGCGCACTTGGCTGCACTGGGACTGCCGGCGCCGGCCGTGTCCTTCGCTGTGGACCTGCAGGTCGACCTGCCGATTCCCGGCTGCCAGGCCGAATGGTTGCCGTTGCCGCTGCCACGTGCCAAATTTCCCCTCGCCCTCCTGCTCTCCCAGCCCTCTGACGATCGGACCGGCCAGACGTGGCTGGTTGTGGAGCACGATCCAGCCCGCGTGCCGGAGACCACGGCCAGAGCGGTGGCAGAACGCTATCTCCAACTCGTGGCGGAGCTCTCCGACGGCGGGCGTGGCACGCCATGATGTACCTCGACAGCATGCTCGACACATTGATCAGCGACTTCCGGGCCGGCGCCCGGCTGCGGTAGTCATCCAACCGGCCACAAGGAACAACCCGGCCAACGACAGCCACCCTGCCGCGCCCAACTGATGGATCAGCGCTGCCATGACGATCGGCCCGATAATCATCTGTGCCGTCAGGGTGGCGCTGAACAGGCCCAGGTACTGGCTCTTCGAACCCGCCGGTGACAATTCATACGAGAGTTCCCATCCAGCGATGGAATGTAGGTTCTCCCCAATGGACAGGGTGGCTACGGCAAAAAATGCTACGGCGATCGCCGCCGCAGTGGACACGCGCTCGGCGGCTAGGAACAGAACGCAGGAGAATGCCAGCAGTGCCGCGGCCCATCGAATCAGCCGCAGCGATGCGCTGAGACCTTGACTGAACCGGGCGAGATAGATTTGCAGAAGAACGGTGAGGGCAGTGTTGACGGCAAGCAGCACTGAAGCGGTGCTAGCCGGAAGTCCCGCGCTCTTTACCACCCAGATGGGCAGCAGTACGAAGAGGATGGAGTCGTGTAGTGATAGCATGATGTTGGCCGCGCAGACGATGAGAAACCGTCTGTCTCGGTAGAGCGAGAATTTCTGCGCATCAGGCTCCGGCCCGCTTTCCCTGGCCGATTCCTCTGACGCCGGTTCAGATTGTGAATGTAGACGGCTCTCCGTCAGCCGCAGCGCCCTCGCCAGGAAGAGAAGTGAAAGGCTGTTGGCCGCGAAGAGCGCGATGAATGCAATGGGAGTTTGAAATGCGATGATCGATCCGCCCGCGAGCAGCCCCACGGCCATCCCCGCGTTGCGCATGGTGCGAATCGACGCCATGGTCCGTGGTCGTTCTTCATCGGTCTCCATCTCGCCGACGATGACCTGCAGTTGTGGTGCGCAGGCTCGGTCGAGAATCGTGATAATGCATGTGATGGTCACATATGCTGCGACGTCTGTTGCAAACGGATATGCGGCATAGCCGACAGATCGGATCAAGAGCAGTATGCGATACACCGTCATGACGCCGATGCGGTCGACCATGATCCCTACCAGGACGGGACTCAGGAGACCGAGAAAGTTGGCTACTGAAATGGTAGCTCCGATAATCGTCGAGTCGATTCCGACGATGCTCACAAAATAGATTACGCCGCCAGCCAGGAAGAGGCCGGATCCTGCCGAGTCCACCGCAGCGGCCAACGCCAGCGTTCGGATCTGACGACTTTTCGGAAGAACACTATTTAGTATCAAGCTCATGGATGTCTCCGATGCCTTTAGGTGGTCTCAGGCGGCTGCATGGCATCGCTACTGCAACAGGCGTGTGAATTCATCAATTCGCGTTCATGACAGTCTGGAGGGTGGGGTGGGCAGCCGGTCACTACGCCCGTTGATCGTACTACGTAGATCGATCAGCTTGATCCAGGGCTCACTTCCGGGAGGCCGGGGGCGCAGTTTCACCCCGATGACGTCGGGCAATGTAATCGTGTGTGCCGGCGTGATAGCGGAAAGTAGCGTAGTCGTCGCTACTCCGATGTGAGTGCCGGCCGGCCTCATCCTCGCGGAATGATGAGGTGATACGCACTTCACCATTGGTTCACGTCAGCGTGTTGTTCCTGGTTCACCGAAGGTGACCGAGCGCTTGAGTGGTCAAGTCTGATCGATGTTGACCATCATCCGGTGCTGGTATAAATTCGGCATATAGGGCTGGGGCGCCTCGGTCACTTCTTGGCGCTAGGGTGCAGCAGGGTTGTGTGGGTGGCGAACCTGCCGGTGAATAGGGAAGAGTGATTAGTGCCAGCGCATGTCCTCGTCGTCGGTCCCGGTGCCGAGTTTCCCGGAATCATTCGGAAAATCGGCGGTCCCGATACGCGCACATCGGTGATATGTCGTAACAGCCGAGTCAAGCTGATCCAGGAACCCGATCGGCAAACGCGGATTGTCGCGCTACCCGCCGATGCCACTGCTCAGACTTGGGTGCAGTGGGCGCGCTCGATTCATGACACCGACCCGGTCACTGCGGTGGGTGCTTTCGGTGAGCAGGATCAGGATCGAGCTACGGACATCGCTCTCGCTCTCGGGCTGCCCACGCATCATCCTGACACCGTAGCGGCGATCCACAATAAAGCATTGATGCGGGCGCGCCTGAAAGATGCCGGCATCGACGACACGCCTGCCGCAGTCGTCAGCGACCATGAAGAGGCGCGCCGGTTCGCCGAACAACATGGATATCCTCTCATCGCTAAGCCGGTACAGGGAACGGCAAGCTCCTTCGTTGCCCGGATCGAGTCTGACAGTGAGCTTGCCGCGGGTTTCAACTACGCGGGAACAGCCTCCGATCGGTCGTCGGGAACCGTGCTGCTCGAAAAGTTCATGACCGGTCCCCAGGTCAGCGTCGAGGCCCTGAGTGAGAACGGCGAGCACCTGGTCGTCGGCGTGACGGCGAAGTTCTCCGATCCGGAGCACCTGATCGAGGTCGGGCATGCCTGCCCGGCCGACCTCGACATGGCGATGCACGATGAAATCGTCGCCTATGTGACCGACGTTCTGAATGCTCTGGGAGTACAGTTCGGAGCGACACATACCGAACTCGTGCTGACGGCTGAGGGACCTCGGATCATTGAGAGTCACCTCCGTCTTGGCGGCGACAGGATCGCAGACCTCGTCCGAGAAGCACTCGGCGTCGATCTGGTCGACTGCGTGGCGAAGCAGACGCTCGGGGTGGCAGTTCTCGAGGATGTGGCCAAGTCGCTTGCGACGGGCCCGCTGTGTGGCAGTGCCATCTGGTTCGTCGCTCCAGATCTCCGCGGCACGTTGCATGCGATCGAAGGCGTTGCGACCGCGACAGGCATGGCAGGAGTGACCGAGGTTGAGACGCTGATCATGCCGGGAGACGTCACCAGGCCGCTACGATCCTCCTTCGACCGCGGCGCATCGGTGCGGGCACAGGCCGGGACTAGTGCTGAAGCCGTTCGGCTTGCGCGAGTAGCAGCCGAGTCCATCGACTTTCTTGTCCGGAGCGATCAATCGGGTGCACTGACGCTCTGAGCCGGTCAGGTCTGCAAAGGCGGTTGCATAGCTGTTGCGTGGTGGCCCTTCTACTCCGATCAGGTGCCACCGCGCGACAGCCGCCAGGAAAGCTCAGCGCACTCGAATCACAGCTCGTCAGGAGCCTCGATGCCGAGCAATGCCAGACCAATTTTCAACGTATCTCCCGTCAGCCGGCAGAGAATCACTCGATTCGCACGTACTTCATCCGTCGGGGCACGGAGAACCGGGCATGCTTCGTAGAAGTCGGTGAAGGCCTGCGCGAGTGAGTAGAGATAGCCACACAATCTGTGTGGTTCCAGAGTGTCGGTCACTGAAACGATGGCCGGCGCTAGCTCGTCGAGCAGCATCGCCAGGCGACGTTCCGCGGGCTCCAGCGCACCGGTGGTGTCGATCGAAGCGGCCAGGTCTGCTGCGGATGCCTTCCGGAGGATGGAATGAATCCGGGCATGGGCGTACTGCAGATATACGCCGGTGTTGCCGTTCAACGAGACCATGCGGTCAATGTCGAAGACATAGTCGCGGGCCCGGCCGGTCGAAAGGTCCGCATACTTCACGGCGCCGATGCCGACCTCTCGTGCCCGCTGATCCAGTAGCTCGCCGACAAGGGACTGATTCTTTTCCTGCACCGTTATCCGGGCGCGGTCGAGGGCCTCGTCCAGTAGAGAGATTAGCCTAACCGTGTCGCCCGCCCGAGTCTTGAACGGCCGGCCGTCGGGGCCGAGGACCGAACCGAACGAGACGTGTACGGCCTCGACGCTGTCAGGTAGATAGCCGGCCCGTCGCGCGGTCTCGAAGACCATGCGAAAATGCAGCGCCTGGCGTGAGTCGACCACATACAGCAGGCGTGATGCCCCTAGTGTGCCGACCCGGTGACGGATCGCCGCAAGATCTGTGGCAGCGTACCCGAAGCCGCCGTCACTCTTCTGGATGATGAGGGGTGTCGGGTTGCCGTCCGGCCCGTTGACGCCATCGAAGAACACGCAGAGCGCACCGTCGCTGCGCTGCGCTACACCACGTGTCTCCAGGTCTTTGGCGATGTCCTGCAGCATTGGGTTGTAGAAGCTTTCGCCTACGGCGTCGGCGTCATCGAGCAGGACTCCGAGCCGATCGTAGACCTCGTTGAAGTAGACCTTCGACTCCGCAACGATGCGCTGCCAGCTAGCCAGGGTGGTTGCGTCCCCAGCCTGGAGTTCGACCACACGGGCGCGAGCGCGTTCGGCGAACTCGCTGTCGCTGTCGAACTTCGACCGAGCCGTTCGGTATAGGGCATTCAGCCGGGAGATCGCCTCCGATCCCGACTCGGCTCGGTCCGGTGCGGCCTGGTCGTCGGTGTGTTCGAGTAGGTACTGGATCAGCATCCCGAATTGAGTACCCCAATCTCCAAGATGGTTCTGCCGGACAACCTTGGATCCGTCGAATTCCAGGATGCGCACCAGGGCATCCCCGATGATGGTGCTGCGGAGATGCCCGACGTGCATCTCTTTTGCGATATTGGGCTGCGAATAGTCGACGACCGTGACTCGACCCGGGTTGCCCGGCCGCAAACCAGCTCGGGCGTCGCCGGATCGAAGGGCGACCTGGTTCAGGATCGCGGCATCGGTCAGTGTGACATTGAGGAAGCCAGGTCCCGACACTTCGCACGACGCGATGAGTTCGTCATTTGCGACGGACGTAGCGATCCTCGCCGCGAGCTCACGCGGATTCGTGCCGAGCCGTTTGGCGAGGGCCAGGGCGCCATTGGCTTGGAAATCGGCATGGTCGGAGGGGCGCACGATCGGATCGGCGTCGGCGGCCCCAGTGGGTAGGACGGCGGCCATCGCCCGCCGGAGACGCTGGTCAAGGGAAGCCGCGAGTGGGGTTACCGTGCTCATGTTGTGCGTGCCACTTCCTGTTCTGAGCTGTCGTCGAATCGGGTGAGTCGCGACCTGGCCTGCCGGATCGATCTGGCGCAGTCGTGTGGCAATACTGCCAGTCCGGGCTGCTGAGTCGTTTCTGGACGGTTACCTCAGCGCCGGAGTCTGGGGTCTGCGCAGGTCGGTGCCGCCGGCGGTCACCTCGATGCTCTTGAGACCGTCGCCGCCAGCATCCACCTGTTTTTGCATCGCCTGCAATCTACCGCATACATAGGCGAGCGCCTGGTTGCTGCCAGGGGTCTGAAGGCCTCGTGGTGTCGTCCGGTCTGGATTGGATCCGAGGGATGTACAGCTTGACCAGCGGAATCTGGTTATCGGCATGGCATAGGTGCTCGCCATCGTCCCTCGGAGGTGCGGATGAGTGCTCGAGTGGTCATTGACAGTGATCTGAAGCGATGAGTATGGTCGCTGCAAGATCATGCAGCCGGGCTTGCCCGGTGAATCTCGTCAACATTCGTGTCTACTGTGTTTCCGGCATTTGAGCTGGCTGAATCCCGTCGATCGAGTGAAGAGTCCGGTAGCTTCGATTGGTTTTGCCTACTCCATTGTGAGACCCAGCCGTGCGAAAGACGGATGCGTTCATTCAATTCCGCGGCGCCGGTGGTGCAGATCTTCGTGGCCAAATCGCAGAATTCCCAAAATTTTGTCGGCATCCCCATGGAAGGAGGTGAACAGAATGGCTGAAGATCAGACAGTCGATGGTCTCGATGAGACGCGTGAGACCAACACGTCGACCCTCGACGAGTCCTGGGCTGAGAACGAGGACATCGTCAGCGTGCCGAAGCGCTGCTTCTACGACCCGTTGACCCGGCTCTAGTCCGTCGGATTCAACGGTGTCAGCAATTTGGCAGCCGTAAAGAACCTGTTGTTGCGTTGCCGCCGATCGGCGGCAACGCAACAACAGGCCGCCAACCTGTTCATGATTGCAATCCGACGCGAATCAGGAGACCGACCGTGACGGTAGACGCCGCCCGAGTAGGGCCAGCATCGCTGACCTGGAGTGACGACGCTGGCGTGCGTGCCAGTGGTCACGCCGCATACTTCAAGGAGAACGGCTTCACAGTCGTTCGCGGCCTCCTCTCGGCATCCGAGGTTGCGGAGTGCGGGGCCGAGGTCGACCGAGTGATGGCGACCTGGAACGAGTTGCCCAACGTCCGGGTCATCGGGAAGCGAAACCCTCTTGCGCCGTCCTACGACTTGGAGGATCAAAAGGCGCCGGACGGGTCGCCGGTCGTCCGCAAGCTGACCGGCTTCGCGGCGCTTTCCCCGGTGCTCGAATCGAATCTCATCCAGCATCCGGCCCTACTCGATGTCCTCCATCAAGTCCTTGGCCCTCGCATTGAGCTCTACCGGGACGCTCTCATGTTGAAGTCGGCCCTGGTCGGACAGGAAAAGCCCTGGCACCAGGATGCTGTCTACTGGCCCTTCCGGCCGATGTCGCTGGTGAGCGCGATGATCGCGATCGACCCATCCACGTTGGCTAACGGGTGTCTTCAGGTCGTACCCGGCTCGCACCTTGAGGTGGCCGACCACGAGAAGATCAACTGGGAGCTCCAAGTGGATCCGGCGTCTTGTGAGCCGGACTCGGTGTACCTGCCGCTCGAACCAGGTGACTGCCTCGTCTTCCACAGCCTGATCTTGCATGCGTCGGAGAACAACCGATCCACAGACCAGAGGAGAGTCTCCATTACCAGCTACAGCCCTGGTGGACTCGAAATCCTCGATCCGGACATTGATGCACCGACCCTGATCAGCGAGCGGCCGTGACGTCGCCGCCCATCGCGAGGTTCTCTTCCCGAGTCTGAGCCACCTACTTACAACAAGAGGATCTCCCATGACCGAAGCGCAGGACAAAGGGCTGCTCTCGTACGACGCCAAGCCGGTGACGATCGTTCCGGTCAGCTACGAGAGCGGTGTGCTCGAGCCCATTGACATGGGCTGGTGCGAGTACCGATTCGGCGGCGCCACCGGATCACGGCTTGCGAGGATCATTGCTCACTGCGATGGTGAGCGGACCGTACGAGACATTGCAACGGCAGTCAGCGCCCCAGCGGAGGCCGTACTGCGCAGTCTCACCGCGCTGTACGAACGCGGTGTCGTAGCCGACGCAGGATTTGCACCGGTTCCCGCACAGTTGTACCAGGAGCACGCTGTCGCCTATGGGCGAACCCTACGGACCCGAATGAGCGAGAAGGCCGACCTGCTCGGCGGGGAGCTCAATCGGCGGATGCTGCTTGGCTCGCTGGTGGAGACCTACCACTTTGTGTCGTCCGCCCCTTACCACATCGGTGCTGCTGTCGCGCACGCTGCCGACGCAAGCGTCCGCGATGCGCTAGCGGAGTTGTTCAGCTCTGAGGCCCGCCATGGACGTGATCTCGAAGTCGGACTTCTGGCGGCTGGCATGACACCGGACGAGATCGCCCGATCCCTTCCCCTTCCGGGAACCCAGAACGTCATGAACTTCCTCTACGCATTGGCGTCGACGGACCTGCTCTCCTACGCGGTGTGTGCTTCCGTGAACGAAAGCCCGAAGACCGATACCGCGATCAAGGAGGGCTGGGACGAGCTAATCGCATTGGACCTGCTGCCTCGGGCGGCGCTCGAACCGTTCCGTGGCCATGAGCTGGAAGACGAGGAGTCCGACCATGCCAGCATCGCTCACGACATCTTCGGGGATCGAGCGACATTGTCCCCGACGGAGCAGCGGCGAATTCGGGCAAAGGTGGAGTCCTTCACCGCGGTGCAGCACGGTTGTTACCAGGAAATGAAGGAGTTCTACGGTACCCACGACGGACCGGCTGCGTGGAACCTCTGACGGATGAATCACTGACTCGCCCTGCCGAGGACCCGCTGTATCGGATGAATCCGGCTACCGTTCTCGTCGGAACCGGTTCCGGCTTCATCCTCCTCAGGCAGATCGACGGTGGCCGCAGCGCAGTTACCCGCGTCTCCCGAGGCGAGTTGTACGACCTCGTCACGCACTTCAACCAGCCGCGGACCGCGGCCTCGTGGCTCGCGCGGAGGCCTGGACGCGAGCAATCGGCGGTGCAGATTCTAGAGTCCGCGCTTGCTCGTGGGGTGCTGCTGCCGGCCGACGAGATGGCGGTCGTACCTGAATCGACGCCGGAAGAACTGGACGCCGTCCTTGAGTCTCTCATCGTTGATATGGCCCGTCTCCGCACCCGGTTGCGTACCGCGAACAAGGCTGATCTCGCGGAGATTCATAATGAGAGTGACATCCCACCCGGGCAGGTGTTCCAGCTCTTCCACCTGCTGATCGGAGACCTCGCCACCGGGGTGTCGAAACAACTGACGGAACGTATCCGGGCCGCCGCCGGCGAACTGAGAGACTCATCGACCGAGCCTTTACGACTGCACCTCGGATGCGGAAGTCACCGAATGACTGGATGGGTGAACATCGACCTGTTCGGGACCGGCGCCGACCTGCATCTCGACGTGCGGGACGGACTGCCTTTCCAGGACTGTTCGGCCGGTGCTGCGTATATCGCCCACCTCCTGGAACATCTCGAGTTCCCCGAGGAAGCCATGAGTGTGCTTCAGGAATGCCGCCGAGTGTTGCAGCCCGGCGGAACCATTCGGCTCGCTGTTCCGGATGTTCGGTCCTTCGCCACCGCTTATGTGCATCGTTCGGACGCCTTCTTCAGCCGCTTCCAAGAACTGTGGGAAAGGCCGGCCGCACCTTCGCAGCTCGCCTCATTCCTGCACTATGCAGGTGCTGGTGAATTCCCATGGGTAGGAGACCGGCATCGTTTCGGCTACGACGAGGAGACCCTGGCTGCTCTCCTCCGATCTGCCGGATTTGTGGACGTGCGCCGTTGCCTTCCTGGTGACAGCTCGATCGGTGATCCAGAACTTGACTACTCGTGGGCGAATAGCGCGAGCAGCGGCGGGCTGCCGTATTCGCTCATCATGGAAGCGGGGGTGCCAGGCTCGTGATCCCAACGGATCCGTACATCGTGGGTTTCTCAGACTCAGTGCACGACCGGTCCGTCTGCCTGTTCCACGGCACCCGGCCGGTCGTTGCGATCGAGGAAGAGCGGCTGACCCGCCAGCGTTATGGCATCGACTTCGGAGGCCTTGACCGTCGTGATGAGGGGGTGTTCAGGAAACTGAAGCTGGACGCCGGTTCCGGTGACGACCATGGGAGGAGGCTCAAGCCCCTCATCGACTACTGTTTGAATGCCGCCGGCATCAGAGAGTCGGATGTGACTCTTTGGATCGGAAACTCGCTGCACACCGCGTTCCCGCTATATGACCGGGCGGTGTACATCAACCATCACCTCGCGCACGCCGCGTCGACCTATTTCGGCTCCGGGGCCGCTCGTGCCGCGGTGCTCGTCATCGACGGGTACGGCGACAGTGTGTCGAGTGAATCCTACGAGACCGTATCGATCTATCGTGCCGAAGGCGCCGAGATGGAGCTCGTCCATCGGGTGGCAGGTGTCCCGGACGGCCTGCACCTCAGTAACTCCCTGGGCATCTTCTACCGCATTGCCACTCTTCTCTCCGGCTTCGGTGTGGTGGATGAGGGCAAGGCGATGGGCCTTGCCGGTCACGGTCAGCCCCGGTACTCCGCGGATATCATGAAGCACGTCCGTTTCGAGACGGACCGCGTGCTGATCGACAATGAGGCGATCTGGGCGGGCTGTCAGCACCTCCGCTTCGACGCGACCGGTGACCAGGCTGATGTAGCCGCTAGCTTCCAATCGGTTCTTGAGGAGATCGTCCTCTACTATGCGCGCCTCGCCAAGACTTTGACCGGTGAAGATCATCTATGTCTGGCCGGTGGAGTCGCGCTCAACTGCGTATCGAATCAGAGGGTGCTCGAATCTGCTGGACTCGCTACCGTCTGGGCGTTCCCGGCAGCAGCCGATAATGGGATCTCGTTCGGGGCCGCCTACTTCGGGGCTCACGTCCTCTATCGAGGCGGTCCGGCAGCCGGCCTCAAGACACCATTCTTGGGTCGCGGTTACACCCGGGACGAAATCCTTGCCGCGTTGGAGACCATCGCGGATGGGGTGGTGGTGGAAGAGGTCGGCCCGATGGAGTGCTCTCGCCGCGCCGCGGTGGCCATCGCTGACGGTCGCCTCGTCATGTGGTTCCAGGAGGGTTCGGAGATCGGCCCTCGTGCCTTGGGTCACCGGAGTCTGTTCGGTGACCCGCGCCTTCCGCACGCGCGCGATTACATCAATGCATCGGTGAAATCTAGGGAGTCGTTTCGACCGCTCGCTCCCATGGTGCTCGAGGAGGAGGCGCCCGAGTGGTTCTCCTGTGAACGCTCCCCGTACATGATGTTCACGCCGTCCGTGCGGTCTCAAACCCGACGGGTTACTCCGGCGGTGGTCCACGCCGACGGAACAGCGCGTGTGCAGACGCTCACTGCCGATGACAACGCGGTGGTCCACGCGATGCTGTGTGAGTTCAAGCGTCTCACCGGTGTTCCGATGGTGATCAACACGTCCTTCAATATTCATGGCGAGCCGATCGTGGAGACGCCGCTTGACGCGGTCCGCGCATTCGCTGACTCTCCGGTCCCGGTCCTCTGCATCGACGGCTTCCACGTCGTGAAACGCGAGCATGAGCAATGATCCCGCGACGCCGAGTGGGGGCCTCGGGCCTGCAAGTCAGTGCGCTCACCCTAGGAGCGATGACGTTCGATCGGAGCGGCCCCTTCGGGGCGATCGGTAGCGATCCGTCAGAACTGTCACGCATCGTGTCCGCAGCCGTGGAAGCCGGCATTGACACCTTTGACACCGCAAACGTGTACGGCGAAAGTGAGGAGTTGCTCGGACGCATACTCGGGCCCTTCCGTGAGGATGTAGTTATCTGTACGAAGGTTCGCTTCCCCTTCGCCGTGGGAAAATCGGAGAGCCTGCCGCCTTCGAATACGTACGGTCTCTCCCGTCGAGCCGTCATCCGATCGGTGGAGGAATCCTTGCGCCGGCTGGGGACCGAATATCTGGATGTCCTCTGGTTGCATATGCAGGATCGGTCGGTGCCCATCGAAGAGACTCTGGTAACCCTGGATAAGATCGTGCAGCAGGGCAAGATCCGGTACTTCGGGATATCCAACTTCATGGGCTACCGTCTGACGGAAGCGGTATTGCGCGCACAAATGCGGGATTTGGAAGGTCCCGTCGGGGTCCAGCTGTCCTGGTCTCTCGTGGAGAGAGGCGCCGAGCAAGAAGTTGTTCCGGCTGCCAGACACCTCGATCTCGGGATTTTCGCTTACAGCCCGCTGGCTCGCGGATTCTTGAGCGGCAAGTATCAAAGAGGAGCTGTGCCGGCCCACGGGAGCAGGCTCGCCGAGTGGCGTGACGAGTACGAACGCTACGACGTGGATCGCAACTGGGCGGTCCTTGCCGAACTGGTGCAGGTCGCTTCGGAACACAACGTCCCGGTCGGTGCCGTGGCGATCGCATGGCTGCTGGCCAAGAACCGGGTAGCGAGTGTGATCGTCGGGGCGAGGACCGAAGCCCAGCTGAGGGAGAACATCGTTGCGGCGCGGCTGGTGTTGACCAGGTCAGAGATCGATCGCCTCGACAAGGTATCGAAGCCGGATTGGGGATACCCCTGCGACTTCATCCAGCGCTTCGAGCCTTGGTGACGGGTAGACGTGCCCACATATCAGAGTCGCCGCCATTCTTTGGCCGCGGTCGAGACGGCCCCCGGCGCAATCGGCCTCTGGCTCGCCGAGATGGGATTCGCCCCGCCGGAATGTATTCGTGATGCGGTCATCGAATATCTGCACGGTAATGATCTCAGCTATGCGGCAGATCTCGGATTCGCCACCGATAGCATTCGACGATGGGTATCGCAGCGGTACGGTTGGCAGGCCGGCGAGGATCAGTTCCGCTGGTACTCGGGAGTGCTGCACGCCACCGCATGTGCGGTGATGGCGCTGACCCAGCCAGGTGAATCGGTCGTGGTGCTGTCGCCAGGTTACCCGCCCATGTTTCGCCTGGTCGAAGAACTCGGACGGCGCTTGATCCGATGGTCATTATGGGAAGAGCAGGGCAGATACCACCTCGACGCTGATGCCCTCGCGACGATCATCGATCAGCATCGACCCGGTCTGGTAATTCTCAATACGCCGCACAACCCGACCGGACGAGTGTTCACCCGTACCGAACTGCAAACGGTTGCCGAGGTGGTCGAGTCGACAGAGACCGCGGTGGTTTCCGACGAAATCTTTGCGGACGTGGTGTACGCGCCGGCATTTCATGTGCCCTTCGCTCTGGCCGCCGGCGAGAACGTCGCCGCGCGCACGGTCACAGTCCTGTCAGCTAGCAAGGCCTTCAACATGGCAGGGATGAAGTCGGCGGTGTGCATCGCCGGGTCGGCGGACTTGATGCAGAGGCTGACTGCGGTGCCGTCCTCATTGACCGGTACCACCGCTGTCGTCGGCGCGGTTGCCAGTGCAGCTGCGTGGGATGGCGGTGGTCAGTGGCTGGCAGAGACGAATGCACGCCTCGTGGTCAATCGGGATCTCGTCTTCCGGGCACTCGGTGACCGGATACCACTTCTGACGGGAACGCCCCCCGAAGGAACGTATCTCGCCTGGTTGCGGTCACAGGGAGCGTTGTCGGCCACGAGCGACGTGCACGCGGCGATACTCGGGGGCGCCGGTGTGGACCTGGCCGCCGGCGAGGCGTTCGGCGATGAATCCGGTCGCCGTGTTCGACTTTGTTTCGCCCATTCGCCGGAGCTGATAACTTCAGCGCTGGACTCGATAGGCGACGCCTTTAGTGGACTCACCACGAGGCGTCCATAACAGTGTGGACGCTGCCGGCGGCAGATAAGGACGACAATGGCAGTTCGGCAAGTCGACTTCGGTCGAAAGGAATTCCGTTCGGATCCCTACCCGCTATGGGAAGAACTGCGCCACGCCGGGCCCGTGCATCGAGAAGTCTCCGGTGGCTGGCTCGTGGTGACCCACGCAGCGGCAGAACAACTCCTTCGTGACCCGCGAACCGGTAAAGACCTCCGGCTCCTGAACGACGGGAGTGATCCGGGAGTTCCGAGCAGTGCGTCTCAGCGCTATATGGACCTTTGGACCGAGTGTCGGCTGCCGTCCATCCACCGCCAGTGGCGGCGCTTGGTCCAGCCCGGTTTCACTCCCAAAGCCGTCGCCAGCCTCCGGGAGCCGATGCGCCGGATCGCCGAGGATCTTCTTGACGCAGCACCGGCCGACGGCTCATTCGACCTGATGACTGGCTTTGCCCGTACCTTCCCGGTGGCAGCAGTCGCATCCGTTCTCGGGCTGGATAGCCCGGGAACGCAGACTCTCTTGCAGTGGTCGGATGCTATCGGGGCAGTACTGGAACCCGGTGTTGACGCCGGCACGCAGGCAATCGGTGACGCCGCCTTCGACGCTTTGGCCGACTGCATCATCGGCGGGATCAGCAGGCGCCGGCGGCAGCCCGCGGATGATTTTCTCACTGGCCTCATCGCCGGAGCCGACGAGACGCTGACAGATCAGCAGTTGGTCGCCACCATCATGCTGTTGTTCCTGTCCGGTATCGAGACGTCGGCGGCCCTCGTGGGGAACGGAGTCCTGGCGTTGTCCGATGCCCCGGAACAAGCCGACCTTCTGCGAACACGTCCGGAATTGATGCCCTCGGCCATCGAGGAGATCCTTCGATTCGACGGTCCGGCGTGTATCGTCGTCCGGGCCACGTACGAGCCTGTGAGGGTAGACGGCGTCCAGGTTCCGGCCGGGGAGCTTCTGTTGTTCGCTCTCGGTTCCGCCAACCGCGACCCGGCCCGATTCCACGACCCAGATCGACTCGTCCTCGACCGCCGCCCGAACCGGCATCTTGCCTTCGGTACAGGTGACCACCACTGTGCGGGTACCGGGCTGGCTCGGATGGAGGCCACCGTGGCGATGGAGGCCCTGATCGCCAGGTTCCCGTTGCTGGAGGTCGACAAGGAAGCGGTGCGCTGGATGGACTCCCAGTACCTGCGCGGCCCCGCATACCTGCCGGTGATGACGCATTCCATGATGCCCAGCGGGGAAGGAAAGAAGTGCCGTTGAAGCTGAGTACGTTCCGCGACATTCGGGAGATCGGCATCGATGACTGGGCTTCGGTGTCCGGTCAGGGTTCAGCCTTCTCGGGTTACCACTGGTTGGCCTATGTGCAGACCCATCGTGACGCGGAAGCAAGTTATCTGGTCGCGCAGCAGCGCAGAACCACGATCGCTGCCTTGCCCACATACTTTTTCGCTGATGAAGTGCCGCGATATTATGACCCTCATTGGCTATTGCGGGATCAGTGGCAGGGGAAGCGTCGGCCAGTCCTGCTCGGGGGGTGTCGGGAAGGATACCTGACCGATATTCTGGCGAACGATGCCACACCTGATGATGAGCGTAGTGCCGCCGTGTCGGCGATCGTCGAAGAGATACGCCGCCGTCGCGCTGAGGTCGATGCGGTAGCCGCCATTCTGTACCTGCCGGATACCGCGATGGAGAGGCTGGGGTCGGCTCTAAAACCAACTGACCGCAGGTTTGTGGTCGACGCCGAGGCGATCGTCACCGTGCCGGACGGCGGACTTCGGTCACACGTTGACAGCCTGCCGCGGAAGAGGCGAGCGTCAGTGCGTCACGATATGGAGCGCTTCGCCCGCAGCGGATGCCGGTTGGAGGTCGCCACGCTTACTGATTGTTATCAGAAGATTGGCCGGCTCTCGGCGGCATTGCTTGACCGGTACGGTCGCGTGGTCGACCCGGTCGAAGAGGTGGAACGTTTTCGGAGGCAGGCGGAGAACACGGTGGGAATGAATAGGGTGTTCTGCGCTTATCTCGGAGATGAAATGGTGGGGTTCGCGCATTTTGTTAGGTCGCGAGACGTTCTCTATGCACGCTCGGTTGGTTTTGACTATACCGTTGCTCGTGAGGCCGCTCTCTATTTCAACCTCACCTACTATGCGGCAATAGATTTTGCTGCTGAGAATGGCGTTCGATCCATCAACTACGGTTGCGACTCGTTTCAGACAAAAGTCTTCAAGGGCGCGAAACTTCATCCGCTCTGGGCGGTTGTTCTGGACGCTGATCAGTCCGGGTTCGATCGCATCGACTACGCGGTCGCGGAACAACGAGTCCTTGGCCCCATCCGAGATCTTGATGAATCGGTGATCACCGAGACGGTGAAAGAATGGTCGCCGGGAACCTGGACCTAGTGCGCCGTTCCGCAAATGGGTGACTATCGGTTGATCTGTCTCCTCCGTGACGATTGATGAAGTACGCCGACGGGTTCTTCGCCAACCACATCTTCTGGCCGGCGTCGCACACCCAGCGGATGGTGCAGCTCTACCGGCAGCGGTTCGAGCACTACGGGCACGGCTCGGCCGACCAGGCCATCGTCGGCCTCGGCGGGCAGGTGTTCATGCGTAGGAACAGCCAGGACGCGGTCAAGGAGTTCCGCCCCTACTTCGACAACGCCCCGGTCTACGGCCACGGCCCGTCGCTGGAGGACTTCACCCGCGAGACGCCGCTGACCGTCGGCAGCCCGCAGCAGGTCATCGACAAGACCCTCGGCTTCCGCGAGTACGTCGGCGACTACCAGCGCCAGCTGTTCCTGCTCGACCACGCCGGCCTGCCGGTCAAGACCGTCCTCGAGCAGCTCGACCTGCTCGGCTCCGAGGTGGTCCCGGTACTGCGCAAGGAGTTCGCCGCCCGCAAGCCGGCCCACGTGCCGGACGCACCCACCCACGCCTCCCTGCTCGCCGCCCGCGACGCCGCCAAGGAAGAAGTGAAGGCATGAAGCAGCGCAAGCTCGTCGTCATCAGCGCGGGCCTGAGCCAGCCGTCGTCGACCCGCCTGCTCGCCGACCAGCTGTCGGCGGCGGCGGCCGGCGCCGCCGCCCGGCTCGGCGTCACCCTCGACGTCCAGTTCATCGAGCTGCGCGACCTGGCCCACGAGATCACCGACAACATGCTCACCGGCTTCCCCGGCACCTCGCTCAAACAGGCCCAGGAGGCGGTCACCGCGGCCGACGCCCTGATCACCGTCACCCCGGTGTTCTCGGCGAGCTACAGCGGACTGTTCAAGTCGTTCTTCGACGTCCTCGACAAGGACGCCCTGGTCGACAAGCCGGTTCTGCTCGCCGCCACGGCCGGCACGGCCCGCCACTCGCTGGTCCTGGAACACGCCATGCGGCCGCTCTTCTCCTACCTGCGCGCGGCGATCATCCCGACCTCGGTCTTCGCCGCCAGCGACGACTGGGGCGCGAACTCGGTCGAGGGCCCGCTGCGCGCCCGCATCGACCGCGCCGCCGCCGAACTCGCCCGCGAGGTCGAACGCCGCGAACCCGCCGTGGTCACCGACCCGTTCGCGCTGACCGCGGACTTCGAGGACCTGCTGAAGAACCTCTGACCACCACCACCGACGATCGGCGCGGGACACCGGGACACCCCCGGAGTCCCGCGCCGATTCGCATCGGCGCGTCCCACGCCGGTCGGCGGGATCATCCCCGCCGATCGGCTGGCATGCCGTCGCGCCCCTTGGCGACCACGAGTCGGCGGGCAGGATGGCTTGGCCTCTCGGCTTGCGCGAGGCGGGCATGCTGCATGCAGCGGGGGACGGGGAGAGACGAATGTCATCGGTACGGCAAGCGAGCAGGGCGGAACAGTCGGGCGAGGTGGAGGCACCCGCTCGATGGTCACGCCCGCCGTCGTCACGGCGGATGGTCGCCCGGCTGGTGCAGTTCGTCGGCACGGTCGGCGCGGTGATGTCGGTGCTCCCGCCACGGCACCACCAGCGGGTGACACTGCTCGCCGACATGGTGCCCACCGCCGGGCTGCTCACCGCCCGGATCGCGTCCGCCGTCATCGGCGTGCTGCTGGTCTACCTCGGTTCCGGGCTGCGCCGGGGCAAACACCGCGCCTGGCAGGTGGCGCTCGTCCTGTCGTTGATCAGTGTCGTCCTGCACCTGGTCAAGGGCGGCCTGGTCCCGGTCCTGATCGCCGGGTCGATCGTCGTGGTGCTGGTGTGGCAGCGCGACGAGTTCACCGCTCCGGACGATCCGCGCAACCGGTGGCGGGCCGTGCGGGCGTGCGCCACGTTCCTCGGTGCCGGGTTCGTGCTCGGGTTCGCCGAGATCGCGGTGCGCGGTAACCACCTGGACGGCCACTTCGGGGTGTGGAGCTGGGCCGAACATGCCGCCCTCGGTCTGATCGGGGTCACCGGTCCGGTCCGGTTCGTCTATCCGCTGGGTGACCTCACCGTGTCGATCACCACCGGCGCGTTCGGGCTGCTGGCGTTCGCGTCCGGTGGGCTGTTGCTCCTGCGGCCGAGCACCGGCACCCGGCGCGAGCCCGCCGACGAGGACGTCCGCCTGCGCGAGATGCTGGACCGGCACGGTGACGGCGACTCCCTCGGCTACTTCGCCCTACGTCAGGACAAGCAACTGGTCTGGGCGCCCTCGGGTCGGGCCGCCGTGGCGTACCGCGTGGTCAACGGGGTGAGCCTGGCCTCCGGCGACCCGATCGGCCTGGGGTCGGAGTGGCCCCGGGCGATCGCCGAGTGGTTGGCCGAGTGCGCCGCGCACGGCTGGACCCCGGCCGTGCTGGCCTGCGGTACCGCCGGTGGCCGCGCCTACCAGAAGGCCGGCCTCGACGTGATCGAGCTGGGTGACGAGGCGATCGTGGAGGTCGCCGGTTTCACCCTGGAGGGCCGGCCGATGCGTGGCGTACGGCAGGCGGTGGCCCGGATCCGGCGGGCCGGCTACACGTGCACCGTGCTCCGCCAGCGCGACCTGTCCGCGGAGACTCTCACCGAGGCGATGGCCTGTGCCACCGCGCTGCGCGAGGGCAAGGTGGAGCGGGGCTTCTCGATGGCGTTGTCGCGGCTGGGCGACCCGGCCGACGGCGAGTGTGTGCTGGTGCTCTGCCGGGACGAGGCCGGTGCCCTGCGCGGTCTGCTGCAACTGGTCCCGTGGGGCCGGCGGGGACTGTCGCTGGACCTGATGCGCGGTGACCGGACCGCGCCGAACGGCTTGACCGAGCTGATGGTCGTCTCGGTGATCGAGGCCGCGGCCGGGCTGGGGGTGGCCCGGATCTCCCTCAACTTCGCCGTGCTGCGGTCGGTCTTCGCCCGGGCCGAGGAGCTGGGCGCCGGGCCGGTGATCCGGCTCTGGTCGCGGATCCTGCGGGCCGCGTCCCGGCTGTGGCAGATCGAGTCGCTCTACCGGGCCAACGCCAAGTACCAGCCGGACTGGCAGCCGCGTTTCCTGTGTTTCCCGTCCGCACGTGACCTGCCCCGGATCGCGATCGCCGCGCTGACCGCGGAGTCCTTCCTGCCCGGCCCGGGTTCCCGCCGTCCCTCCGGTGCCGCGTGAGCCTGACCGGATTGCCGCTGATCCTGAGCGCCTGGTCCCTGCTTGTCGCGGCGGCGGTGGCCACGGTACGGCTGTGGCGCCGGATGCCGGCCCGGATCACCGGCCTGGTGCTGGTCGAGGTCCTGACCG
The DNA here is from genome assembly GCF_033097365.1 of Actinoplanes sichuanensis. Taxonomy (NCBI): domain Bacteria; kingdom Bacillati; phylum Actinomycetota; class Actinomycetes; order Micromonosporales; family Micromonosporaceae; genus Actinoplanes; species Actinoplanes sichuanensis. Next base: position 5,754,642 of record NZ_AP028461.1, on the reverse strand, counting down.
TGCTCGCGATCGCGCTGACCGCCAACCGGGCCGAGAGCTTCTACCCGTCCTGGCGGTCGCTCGTCGGTGACGCGACGGCCGCCACGGTGACCGAGCCGACCGAGTCGGGGCGGCTCGACCGCTCACTGGACGCCGGCACGGTCGTCTGGTCGCCCCCGGAGGCCGCCGGCTGGCACCTGGCCGTACCGCCTGCGCTGATCGCCGGGTCCGACTACGCCCGGCTCCCGGACCGGCGTTTCCCGGTCGTCGTGGTGCTCACCACCGAGGACGCCCTGACCGCCGTCAAGCACACCGCCGCCCGGGCCACCGGCGTGCTGACGGTCGTCCTGGTGCCGACCGGGAAGACCGATGCGGCGACCCTGTCCGGGTTGTCCGCCGTCCTGTCCCGCGACGCCCGAGCCACCGACGGCATCGCGGTCGTGGCGGCCCCGGCGTGGCGGAAGCTCGCCACCGCGTGGCCGGCGCACGCCGCCTTCGCCGACTTCGACGAGGCGGTACGGATGTCACCGCCGCCGCTGGCCGCTCCGATGCGGTTGCCGTCGTGAGCATCGACTCGGCAGCGACGATCACCCTGGCGGTGCTGCTCGTCCTGGCCCTCACCGCCGGGCTGGCCCTGTCATGGGACCGGCTGCGGATCGTCTGGCGGGCCCTGCTGGCGTTCGCCGTCGTGATGAGTCTCGCCGGTACCGCGGCGCTGCAGCTCAACCGGCTCACCGAGGCGTATCCGAGCTGGGACTCGCTGGCCGGTGCCACCCCGGACGGCCCCGGCCTCGACGAGCCGGACCTCGACGAGACCGTCCCGCCGGAGTCGCACGACAGCGAGCCGGGCCAGGGCCGTCTGGTGACCTATCAGGTGCCGGGGCCGGCCAGCGGCATGCACATGCCGATGCTGGTGTACCTGCCCGCCGCCTACTTCGACCCGGCACAGCAGACGGTCGCGTTCCCGGTGATCGAGGCGCTGCACGGCTATCCGGGCACACCGGAGACCTGGGCCCGCCGGCTCGACATCGCCGGACACCTGGACCGGGAGATCGCGGCCGGGCGGATGGCGCCGACCGTGGTGCTCCTGCCCTATCAGACACCCGATCGTCTGCTCGACACCGAGTGTCTCGACCTCACCGACGGGCCGAAGGCCGAAACCTATGTCACGCGGGACGTGCCCGCCTGGGCGCTGTCCCACCTGCGGGTACGTGGCGAGCGGGAGGCGTGGGGACTGATCGGATACTCGGCCGGGGCGTACTGTGCGATGAACCTCGCCCTCAAACACCCGGACCGGTACTCGGCCGCCGCTGCCCTCTCCGGGCTGGCCGGGCCCGGCATCAAGGTCGGCGACCAGAGTGAGAACACCACGAACGACATCGCCTGGCGCCTGCGTCACCTGCCGGCACCGGACGTCGCACTCTGGATCGGCTGGGCCGCGGATGAGAAGAACGCCCGCCTCGGCTCGCAGCAGGTCGTGGAGGCGGCCCGGCCGCCGCTGACGGTGGAGACCGCGGTGGTGGCGCACGGCGGGCACAGCCACGCGACGTGGCGTCAGATGGAGGCCCCGGCCCTGGACTGGCTGTCGGCACGACTGGCGCGCCCGGCTGTGCCAGTCGGCACAGCCGGGCGGTAGAGGAACCGGTCGTCACCCCAGGCGGAAGCTCTGGGCGGCCGTTCCGTTGCAGGTGTACTGGACGAGCTGGACGCTGTCGGCCGTGCTCGCGGCCGGTACGTCCAGGCACTTGCCGCTGTTGCGGTTGACGAAGTGGTAGTGACCGCCGCCCTCGGCGACGGGCTGCCACTGCTGGTTGGTGCCACCGCCGTACGCCCAAGTCTGGATCTTGGCATTGTCGGCCGTGGAAACGCCCGTCACGTCGAGGACCTGGGTCGCGTTGCCGCGGTTGTTGATCCGGACGTATCCGTTGCCGGCACTGGCGAACTGGTACTGCTGCGCGTTCGAGCCATTGCAGGTGTACTGCTGGATGGCGGTGCCGTTGACGGTTCCGGCCGCGCGGGCGTCGAGGCACTTGCCGCTGTTGCGGTTGGTGACCGGGTACCAGGCGGCCGGGTCGATCGGGCTGTCGGTGGGCGGAGGCGAGGTCGGCGGGGTGGTCGGATTCTGGCCGCCCAGCCACTGCAGACCCTGGATCAGCCACTGGTTCTGCTGTGCGCTGTCGAACGTCGACGACGTCCGCGTGTTGGTCTCGTAGTTCATGCCGTTGTGGCCGAAGTTGGCGTACAGCATCTTGTAGTTCTTGTTGGTCCACAGGATCGGGTAGTAGCCGCTGCGCCACTGCTGGTTCGGGTCTGTCCCGACCGGGAAGGTGGACGCGTCGAGCGAGGCCAGGACGTCGATGTTCGGGTTCTGGCGCAGGTCGTTGCTCCACGAGTACCACTCGCTGACCGACGACTGGATGGTGGCGGGCAGCCCGGCCGTGGACGGGTGGTTCCGGTTGTCGATCCGCAGGGTCTCGGCGGTCGGCCCCCACGTGTTGGTGGCGAAGTTCCCCGAGCCCAGGAACGTGTTGTAGTACCAGCTCCAGGAGCTCGCGCTGGTGGTGAACGCGCTCACGTGGAACCCGAGGAACCCGCCGCCGTTCTGCATGTACGTCTGGAACGCGGCCCGGCGCTCGGCCGGCGGCCCGTCGTCCAGGAACATGATCACCTGGTATCCGGCCAGGCCGGTGGCGCTCAGTCGGCTCCAGTCGGTGGTGGCCTCCCAGGTGAAGCCGTACTGGGCGCCGGCCCGGGGGAACCAGTCCCGGGCCTCTTTGTCGAAGTCGATGTGCGCGGCGTCCCAGGTGCCGTTGTAGAAGGCGAGCACCTTGAACGGTGCCGCGGCGGTCGCCTGGACGGTGTGGGCGAGCAGGCCGGTGGTGACTGCGGTGAGCAGGGCCAACGACGCCACCAGGGCGCGTTTGAGCAGCTTTGTGGCCAACGTGGATACCTCGGAGGACGGAGGGGCGGGGAGGGCGGCGCCGCTTGGCGTTCATCCTCAGGTATCGATACCCGGCCTCGCAAGGTTAACAGTCCTAATAGTTAAAACATCTTCCTAACCAGCCTTGCGGGCCACCCCGCCGTAGAGGGCGACCTGCGCGTCGGTGAACTCGACCACCTCGTCCGGCCGCCAGCGGGCGATCGGCAGCACCCCCGGATCGACCAGCTCCAGCCCGGCGAAGAACCGGGACACCTCGGCGTGGTCACGCAGCCGCGAGGTGATCCCCTGCCGGCGCATCACCTCGGCGAACCGGGCCCACGACTCCGGATCGTGGTCGGCGGTGATGTGCGAGATCACCAGGTGGCTGCCCGGCGCCAGCCCGGCCGTCAGCTCGTCGACGATCCGGTACGGCTCGTCGTCGTCGGCCAGGAAGTGCAGGACGGCGAAGAGTAATACCGCGACCGGCTGCCCGAAATCCAGCACGTCCCGCGCGCCGGCCAGGATCTTCGCCGGATCCCGCAGGTCGCCGTCGACATACGCGGTCCGCCCCTCGGGTGAGCTCGTCAGCAGCCCCCGGGCGTGTGCCAGCACCAGCGGATCGTTGTCGGCGTAGACGACCCGCGCCGCCGGGTCCACCGACTGAGCGACCTCGTGCACGTTCGGTGAGGTGGGCAGCCCGGTCCCGATGTCCAGGAACTGCCGCACCCCCGACTCGGCGAGAAAACGCACGGTCCGCCGCAGGAACGCCCGGTTCTGCCGGGGCGCGGTGGCGGCGTTCGGATTGACCTTCAGCCCCTCCGCGGCGGCCGCTCGATCCGCGGCGAAGTTGTCCTTGCCGCCCAGCAGCACGTCATACACCCGGGCGGGGTGTGGCCGCCCGGTGTCCAGGCCCTCGGTCATCCATAGAGGATACTCAGTTCAGGATCGCGCCGGTGACCGCGACCTGCTCCTTGAGGACGCCGCTGATCAGCCGCTGGGTCTGGTTGATCTCGTCGACCGCGTGGTGGATCTGGGCCAGCGAGGCGGTCACCGCGTCGACCCTCGCCTGGATCGCGTTCACCTTGGCGCTGACCTCGTCGGTGGCCCGCTCGGTCTCCGTGGACAGCTCCTTGACCTCGCCCGCGACCACGGCGAACCCCTTGCCCGACTCACCGGCCCGGGCCGCCTCGATGGTCGCGTTCAGCGCGAGCAACTTGGTCTGCGCCGCGATCGTCTGGATCGCCCGGACCACGTTGTTGATCTCGGTGCTGGCCTGGCCGAGTGCCGCCACTTGCTCGTTCGCCTCGGCCGCCAGGCTCTCGCTGTTCTCCGCGACGGCCGACGCGGACGTGACGTTGCGCTCCACCTCGGCGATCGAGTCGAGCAGGTCCCGACCGGCCTGGTGCAGCTGCTCGGTCGAGGCGAACCGCTCCAGAGCCTGCCCGACCAGGAACGCCGTGTTGCGCAGGGCGCTCTCCCGACCCGGGTACATGATCAGCGTCCGGGTGGCGAAGAAGTCCATCGTGCCGACGATCCGGCCACCGACCTTGATCGGCAGGCAGACGCCCGATTTGACCCCGACCGCCTGTGCCGCCGGGCGTCGGACACAGTCGGTCAGCTCCCCGAGATCCTCGACGAAGACCAAGTCGCCGCGGTCCCAGGCGCGACCGGACAGGCCGACCCCCCGGGCGAACGACGCGGTCATCGTCACCTGCCGGAACTCCGCGCCGGCGTCGCCGGACTCCAGGGCGAACCGCAGCACCTGGTCGCCCTCGTCGAGCGCCCAGAACGAGCCGTACTGCCAGTCGAAGTCGCGGCGGATCGTCTCCAGCGCCGACCGCAGCGCCTCGTCCCGGCTGGTCGCCTGGGTCATCTGGCGGATGACGGTGGACACCGCCTCCACGTCCTGCGCGGTCTTCTCCTGCTGGACCAGCTCGTGCAGGCGCACCAACGTGGCCGAGGCGAGCACCCCGATCGCCCGCAGCGCCGACAGCCGGCCCTCGGACGGGTCGAGTCGTTCGGTGGTGAAGAAGTCCATCGTGCCGACCACCCGGCCGGCCTCGATGATCGGGAAGCAGATGCCGCTGCGCACCCCGGCCCGCAGCGCGTCGGGCGCCCGCACGCAGTCCTTCACCTCGGCGAGATCAGGAACGAAGACCAGGTCACGGGTACGCCACGCGCGTCCCGACAGGCCCACCCCCTCGGCGAACGACGCGGTCAGGGTCACCTTCCGGAAGTCCTCGTTGACGGTCCCGCTGTCCTGCGCGAACCGCAGCACCCCGGCGTTGTGGTCGAGCTGCCAGTAGGAGCCGTACGCCCACCCGAACCGCTGCCGCACCAGCCGCAGAATCGCGGCGATCGCCTCGTCGGGCGAGGTGACCTTCTCCATGGCCGACACGATCGCGGTGACCGCTTCGACGTCCGCGGCCGCCTCGGCGAGCTCCGACTGGAGTCGGGTGATGGCGTGCGGCTTCCGCGGTCCGAACATGCAGGCTCCTCCGAGCGGGGAGTGGCCCGGCGCCACTCAGCCTCATCTTCGGGTCGCACCCGCTGCTCTTGAGCGTGACGAGCCCCGACGGAAAAGGTCAGGGCAACGCCTTCGCAACGTACGCCGAAAACCGATCGCCGTGGACCCGGCCGGCTTGCGAGCATCTCGGCATGTCCGGCTTCGATGTCCGTGCGGTGGATCTGGCCGCGCTCAATTCACTGACCAAATACCCGTCGATCCCCACCTACCACGCCCTCGACCCGAGCAACGGCGGCCTCACCGAGCAGCCGGTCCCGTTCACCGGGGCGGTCCTCGGCACCGAGAAGGTCGACGGCACCAACTCGCGGATCATCGTCCTGCCGGACGGCTCCTACCTGCTCGGCTCCCGGGAGGAGCTGCTCTACGCGCAGGGTGACCTGATCGGCAATCCGGCCCTCGGCATCGTGCAGCACCTGCGGCCCCTGGCCGAGCAGCTGGCCGGTTCCGGCGGCGACGGCCTCCGGGTCTACTACCTGGAGCTGTACGGCGGCAGGATCGGCGGTCAGGCCAAGCAGTATTCGGCCCGCGGCGCGCACGGCTGGCGGCTCTTCGATGTGGCGCTCGTCGACGACCTCGACGAGCGGCTGACCTGGGCGCCGCAGCGGATCTCGGCGTGGCGGGAGGGCGGTGGCCAGGCCTACCTGGGTGAGGACGAGTTGTCGGCGACCGGGCTCGACCTGACACCGCGGCTGTTCACCGTCGACGCCGCCGAACTCCCGGCGACGGTCGAGGGGATGAGCGCGTTCCTGGCCGAGCGGCTGCCCCGGACCCTCGTGGCGCTCGACGACTCGGGCCTGGGCGCCGCCGAGGGTGTGGTGCTGCGGGCCGCCGACCGTTCGGTCATCGCGAAGGCCCGCTTCCAGGACTACACACGCACGCTGAAGCGGCGGGCCGCGCGGGGCTGACGGTCAGACCGGCGGCCCGGCGATGATCAGGGCGGAGACGGCGAGCCAGCCGATGTGCCAGGCCTGGTCCAGCTCGAACAGCCCGGTGCCGGGTCCGCTCGTCGCCGGGCCGGACGCGCGGACCACCCCGACGTGGTCGAGGTAGCCGCCGCGGCCCAGGCGGCGGCCGAGACGGATCAGCGGGGTGCGCAGGTCGGCGATGAAGTGGGTGACCGCGTTGACCGCGATCCCGGCGACGAGCCAGCCCGGCTGGAGCGGCAGCCGCAGCCACAGGCCGGCGCCGAGCAGGAAGATCGTGGTGGTCGCGGTCCATGACATGACGTGCTTCGCGCAGTGCCAGAGCGCCACCGACCGGACGCAGCCCTCGTTGTCGAGGCCCTTGCCGTACGCCTGACCGCTCGTCTGCACCCAGTGGTCGCCGATGTAGTGCCCGGCCAGCATCACCCCGAACGCCACCGCAGCGGTGACCGCCCTGACCAGATCTTCGTGCTCCATGCCGCGATCCGCCTCCGCCGAGAGTGCCGTCTCATAAACCACTCCAGCACTACGACGCGGCTGGAACCCGCAAACGTGTCCGCGCACACTGCGTCACGTCCGTCACGCTGCAAACCTTAAAACCTTCGAAAACCCCCATGTGGTACGGGATCAGGCCCCGGTCCAGCCGCGGACCCGGTGGATCCGAGCCGTCCTCGGGTAGCGGCCGCTCACCGACCGGCCGCCGGTCTCGAAGAGGTCGACCATCAGGATCATCGGATAGTCCGGGGCCTGCGCGAACCTTCCGACGACCACTCCTTCGCAGCCGATCACGGTGCCGCCCGGACCCCAGATCGCGGTCCACGTGTGCGGGCCTGCCGCGTCGACCGGCACCGACACCTCGGTCATGTCGGTGCGTAGACGGTCGTCGTGGTGCGCCTTGATCCCGATCCGCGCGGTCGTGGTCCGGTCGCCGACCGCCTCGGCGTCGATCTCGAAGACGCAGATCTCGCCACTGTCCCGGGGGCTGAGGTGTTCGCTGCCGACCAGCCAGACGGCGAGCATGCCGCCCGGGTCGGCGGGGGCGGTCACCGTCACGTCCACCCGACCGGCCGACGGCGTCCAGAGCAGCCGGGTGGTGTCCGGGGTGCGCACGGCCAGCCCGTCCGGCCGGTGCCGGTGGGTGCCGCGAGTGGTTCCGGCCGTACCGGAGAAGTTGCCGGTCTGGATGTTGGAGACCCGTAGTGGTGCGTCCTCGGGCCGCCAGTCCGGCTGGTCCTCGTCGATCCGCAGCAGCAGCCCGTCGCCGTCCAGCGCGTAGCGTGCCCGGGACCGCTCGGGGGTGCTCCAGTGCGGCAGGTAGTGATCGATCCAGCGGTCCTCGCGCAGAACCGGATCGGTGAAGTCGTCGGCCAGGTCGGGTGCCTGGGTCGGCGGCGCGGGCAGCGCTTCGAAGGTCACGCCACATCCCACCACACGGGGTTGTCGGTGACGGTGCGTGACTCCCAGGATGCGGACGACTGCGTCACATCCGAACGGGGGTCGGGCCGGTTCAGGGTAAGGGGCAGGTAGCCTCCCGGTCATGCGAGGAAAGACCACCGCGGCCGTCGTCACCAGCACCCTTCTGGCGATGTCCGGCTGCGCTACCAGCGGACAGTCCGTCGAGCCGGCCGCCACCGCGGCCCCGGCGGTGACCATCAGCGGCCTGGACGAGGCGACCGCGACCGTGTGTGGCATCGCCAACCAGGCCACTCTCGGTGAGGGCGGCTACGATTTCGACGTCGCCACCGCCAACCGGATCGTGACTGTCGGCAATACGTCGAAGAGCACGGTGATCACCTCGGCGGCGAACGTGCTGGCGGTCTCCACCCGGCAGGCGCAGGCCTCGGCCGGGCAGCCGGAGGAGGCCTCTCACCTGGCCGAGCTGCGCACCGCGATCCTGAAGTTCCAGACCATCTGCCAGGACGTGGACGCCCTGGTCGGCAGCATCGAGCAGAGCGAGCACGCGGTCGACGACGACTCGGTCAAGTCGACCCGCTGACCGCCCGATCGTGGAACCCCCGGCCCGTACCGCGGCCCGGGGGTTTCTTGTTTTCCGCCTCCGACTCGGCGAGTGTCCACTATCGATCGACGCTCGTCATCGCGATCGACCGGCGTGCCCCGCCTGACATGGGCCCCGACGTGCTGATACGGTTCCGGGCGCTCACTGGCGAAGGAGTCGTTTGTTCGATGGGGAGGATCGGCTGTCCGGCCCATGTGAGCGGAACCGGTGTGGCGGTAATTTCACCGTCCACACGTCACCTGGCCTTGGGGGAGTGCCTTGCAGGTGAACGATCCGGCCCGGGACGCGTTACAGCAGGTGGAGAGCGCCGCACACCTGTACGCGGCGGGCGAGGACGAGATAGCGGCGTTCCGGGAGATCCTGTCCCGGCAGCACCCGAACGACCGTGGCACGTACGCCTGTGCCGCCCTGGACCGGGTGATCACCGACATCGCCTTCGATCACCGGACCGAGTGCGACGGCGGCCCGGACTGCCGGACCTGCGCGGGCCTGCGTGACGCGTTGACGATCGCGGTGGCCAGCGTCCGGTCGATGATCGCCGACGAGATGACCTGGCGGAACCGGCGGAACCGGCGCTGGTTCTGGAACCGCTGATCAGCCGTCACTGCAGGCGGAAGTCGGCGAAGTCGAAACCGGGCGCGACCACGCAGCTGACCAGGACCGGTTCGGTTCCGGCCGGTTCGGCGGCCTGCCAGACACCGGGCGGGATCAGCACCTGCGGCTCCTGACCGGCGGCGATGTCCGGCCCGAGCAGCACCTCGTCACCGTCGGCGGGCTGCTCGCCGGCACCGCCCCGGCGCAGCAGCAGCGGCCCGCCGGAGTGCCAGAACCACAGCTCGGCCGAGCGCACCACGTGCCAGGCCGACTGCTCGCCCGGGTGCAGCAGGAAGTAGATGGCCGTGGCGGCGTGCCGCGGGCCGCCGTAGCCGTCCGGCTCGAACGTGACGGGTGAACGCCAGGTCTCCCGGTACCAGCCGCCCTCGGGGTGCGGTTCCAGACCGAGGCGCTCGACAAGATCAGAAGCCATGGATCGGATCCTATGCCTTCACAGGGTGTACGTCGTACGGAACAGCCCGTCCGGGTCGACCGAGGCCTGGAGTCGCCGGAGCCGGTCGAGATGGGTGCCGTGGTAACGGGACGGGTCGACCGGTCCCGGCTCCAGGTAGTTGACGTAGCGGCCGGACGACCACGGTGCCACCGCGCGATGCCCGGAGTCGATCCACGTGTAGCCGTCGGCCACCGCGGCGGGATCCGCGGCCGGCAGGTCGACCAGCCACTGGAGCATGGTGCTCGCGCCGTGCCAGGGGAACGCGTTGGTGTCGGCCCTGACCCGGGCCGGCGCGCCGGTCATCCGTTTGAGCTTGGCCAGGCCCGGCCGGCGGGTCGCGGCCCGTGCCTGCACCACGGCGATCAGCGCGTCCACTCCGGCGGGCGGCACCGTACCGGTGAAGATCTCACTGCCGATGACGTGCGTGCCCCGTGCCGCTCCGGCCGCCCGGTCCTGCAGTAGCCGTACGTGCGGCTTGCTCTCGACGGCGGTCGTGGCGGGTTCCCGGCCGATCGCCTCGACCAGGGCGGCGGCCTCGGCCCCGGCGTCGCCGTCGAGGACGTAGCCGCCGATCCGCACCGACGGCGTCCCGGTCGCGTCGGAGACGAACTGGCACGCCGACCAGCAGTCGTCCGGCGCCACGACGTTCCGGGCCTGCCAGCCGGCGGCGACCGCGGCGGCATCCGTCCACGGATAGGTCAGCTGAAACGTGCTCGTGGTACCGGCCGGGTAGGTGCGTATCCGCCAGGACGTGACCACCCCGAACCGCCCGCCGCCGCCACCGCACAGCCCCCAGAACAGCTCCGGCTCCCGCTCGGCGTCCACCGTCCGGGAGTTGCCGTCGGCCGTCACCACGTCCGCCGCCACGACGTTGTCGCAGGTCAGGCCGTAGGCCGAGGCGGCCACTCCGATGCCGCCGCCGCTGGTGAGCCCGCTGATGCCGACACTTCCGCAGGTGCCCGCCGGAACCGACACCCCGTGTACGCCGAGCCCGGTGTACACGTCGATGAGCGGCGCGCCGCCACCGATCGTCGCGGTCCGGGTGGGCGCGTCGAACTCGACGGTCCGCATCGGCCGCACGTCGAGAACCAGCCCGACGGCGGTGGTCGACGCCCCCACGTAGGAGTGCCCGCCGCATCGGGGAACGATCGGCAGCCCCATCCGGGCCGCGAACCGCACCCCCTCGACCACGTCGGCCGGCCCGGCACAACGCAGGACCGCCGGCGGCAGCACGGCGTCGAACCGCGGCGAGAACAGCCGCCGAGCCTCGTCATATCCGGCGTCCCCGGGAAGTTCGAGGCTTCCTTGCACACCGTCGGCGAGCGCCTGCCAGTCGGCCGGCGTGGGCTCCGGCCCCGGCCTGATCACCTTCGGACCGGCCGGCCACCCGGTCTTCGGTGCAGCCAGCCCGACAAGCCCGGCCCGAAACAGCCCACGACGGGACAACAGCATACAAACATCCTGACATAAGCTGTTATGTCCGTTTGGGGCTTTCCTGGTGTGCCGCGCCGTCGGTCAACGGCTCACCGGTGGCGGCCGCCACCCAGTAGAGCTGCTTGTGCCCCCGGGCCTCCATCTCGGACGCCACCTCTTCGGCCTCCACCCGGGACGCCCGCCGCGTCACCACGAACCGGTTCCCGTTGTCGTCCTGCCGCCACACCACCCAGACCCCGTCAGTCACCCCACCATCCTCCCGTACGGCCCGGCCGGCCGCGGGATCAGTGGACCGCGGGCTCGACGGTGAGGGTTCCGGTGTCGGCGTTCAGAGCGGCCGGGACTCCCAAAGGGACGGCCAGTTGGGTTCGGCCGTGGCCGATCGGGAGGCCGGCCAGGACCGGGATGCCGCGGTCGTTCAGGTGTTCGGCCAGGACCTCGTCGGCGCCGGGGCAGGCCGTGAACGAGCCGACGGCCACCCCGGCCAACCCCTCGAACCAGCCGGAGCGTTCCAACTGGACGATCATCCGGTCGACGCGGTAGGCGGCCTCGTTCACCTCTTCGAGCAGCAGGATCGCGCCGGTCAGGTCGGGCTGGTGACGGGTGCCCGCGGTGGCGGCGAGCAGGGTGAGGTTGCCGCCGAGCAACGTGCCGTGCGCCTGACCGGGATGGTGCACGACCACCGGCGGCGCCGGATCGGGGCCGGGCTCGGCGGTGATGGTCAGTGGGGTCGTGGTGGTCAGGGACTGGCGGGCGGCGGCGGTGGTCGGCGGGTCGTTCAGCAGGGTGCTGCCGGTCGGGCCGTGGACCGTGGCCAGGCCCGCCTCGTGCCACAGGGCCAGGTGCAGGGCGGTGATGTCGGAGAAGCCGACCACCAGTTTCGGGTCGGCGCGGATCGCGGCGTAGTCGAGGTGGTCGACGATTCGCTGGGTGCCGTAACCGCCCCGCAGGCACAGGATCCCGCGGACCTCCGGGTCGCGGAAGGCCGCCTCCAGGTCGGACCGGCGCTCGTCGTCCGTACCGGAAAGGAAGGATCGCCGGCCGAGAGCGTGCGGGCCGCGCTGTGTGCGCAGCCCCCAGGATTTCAGGATCCCGGCCGCGTCGGCGGCCTGCGCCTCGGTGACCGGGCCGGCCGGTGCCACCAGGGCGACCAGGTCGCCGGGTTCGAGACGTCGCGGGCGGATCATCGTGCCGGCCCGGGCGGTGTCACCGGCGGCGGTGGAGACGGCGGACGGCAACGGAACGGGGGACGGCGGCCGGATCAGCGGCGGTCGGCGGCGGCGTAGGAGACGGCGGCCGTGACGGCGGAGACCGCGATCACCGACGGCCACGAACCGATCCGTCTGGCCAGCGGGTGGGAGACCGCGAACGCGCCGAGATAGGTCGCGACCAGCGCGCCGGTGGTGACCGGGCCGGTGCGGCGGGCCCACTCCCGGCCGGCGAGGAGACCACCCGCGGCGAGGACGGCACCACCCAACGGGCGGATGCCGGTGCGGCGGGCGATCTGCCAGCCGCCGATCAGGGAGCCGGCGGTGATGACCGCGGTCGGTACGCGCATGACCCCGACCGTACACCGCGGCCGGGCACCGGACGGGGCGGCGCGACGGGCGCCGGTCCGACATGATCACGGGTATGAATCAGTGGAGGTCCGTGCTGGCCGGCGTCGGTGGGGCGATTGTCGTCGTCGTCGCCGGCAGTGCCTTCTTCAACAACAGCCTCCTGCCGAAATACCATCAGGATGCGATCAACCCGACCGGCGTGTTCGCCCTGGCACTGCTCGTGATCGTGGTCGGTGCGCTGCTTCTGCTGCGCTGGTGGCCCTACCTGCTGCTGGTCGCCGCCCTGCTCGCGGTCCTGATCGTCGTCCTGGTCCTACCCGACGCGGACGAGGCGTTCTACTCCATCCCGGATCCGTTGTTGCTGCTGCTCCACTACGGTCCGTACCCGCTGGCGCTGATCGGCGCGCTCGGCTGCGCGCAGAGCCTGCGTGATCGGGGCGCCGTGGTGGCGGGGCTGACCGGCGGGGCGATGGTGTTCGCCGGTGCGCTGACCGGTTCGATCCGATGGCTGCACGGTCCGATCGACGCGTCGTGGCACACCGTCCTGATCGCTGTCGGTCTGGTCGCACTCCTGCCGGCGCTGTGGACGCTGCGTCACGGTGACACGGCGGCGGCTCTGCCGGCGGGCCCGCGCGGAGTCTGGCAGGCCGTCGCGACCGGGCTGGTGTTGTCGCTGGCAGTCCCGGCCGGCTGGATCGGTGACCAGATGATCGCGCTGCACATCGTTCCGTGGGAGGACCCGGGGCGGGTGGGTCTCCTGATCGGTCCGGCCATCGTGGTCGTGGCCACCGGGCTGATCGGGCTCGGTGGAGCGTGGACGGTCGCCGGCACCCTGACCGGCGCCGCGATCCTGGTGTCGGTGGCGATGCCGCTGTACCTCGCGGTCGGGAGCCTGCGGCAGGACGGACCGGCCGGATGGCTCGCGGCTGCGGCCGGGTTGGCGCTCGGCGCGGCGGTCGCGGTGACCCGCTGGCGGGTGTACGGCGCGGTGGCCCTGACCGTGGCTGCGGCGGTCACCCTGGTGCTGACACGTGACCTGATCTGGCTCGGTCTGCTCGCCGGCGAGCGGGACCCCCGGGCGTACCCGCTGGTGGTGGTCTGTGTCGCCGCGACCGTCGCGGTGTTCGCGGCGACCGCGACGGTCCTGGCCCCGCACGGCGCGGTCCCGGCGGCGCTGGGTCCGCTGGCCGTGACGGTCGCCATCGGCGGGCTCCACACGATCAACGGCGCGGCCCTGTGGTCCTCCGGATCCGAGGGCGTTCACTTCACCGTGTCGGCGGCCCTCGCCCTGGTCGCCGGCCTGGGTGTGGCGGGCCTCGGCCTGGCCGGGTACCGGATCGGGCGGCGTGCGAGCGCCGGTGACCCGGTGCCCGACGCGGCTACTGTGGCGCCGTGACGGTGCGGGTGATGGTGGTCGATGACCACCCGATGTGGCGGGACGGGGTGGCCCGCGATCTGACCGAGGCCGGTTACCTGGTCACCGCCGCGGTGAGCGAGGGCGTGCAGGCGCTGCGGGTCGCCCCGGCCGCCGCCCCGGAGGTGGTCGTCCTCGACCTGCAGCTGCCGGACCTGTCCGGGGTCGAGGTGATCCGGGGGCTGCTGGCGACACTTCCGGGCGTCCGCATCCTGATGCTCTCGGCCAGCGGCGAGCAGCAGGACGTGTTGGATGCGGTGAAGGCCGGCGCCAACGGCTACCTGATCAAGTCGGCCGGGCGGGCCGAGTTCCTGGACGCGGTCCGGCGCACCGCCGACGGCGACGCCGTGTTCACCGCCGGTCTGGCCGGTCTGGTGCTGGGGGAGTACCGGCGGCTGGCCGCCACCCCGGCCGCCGACGACCGCCCGCAGCTGACCGACCGGGAGACCGAGGTGCTGCGGCTGGTGGCGAAGGGCCTGACCTACAAGCAGGTCGCCGACCGGCTGGTCGTCTCACACCGCACGGTGCAGAACCATGTGCAGAACACGCTGGGCAAACTCCAGCTGCACAACCGGGTCGAGCTGGTCCGCTACGCGTTGGAGAACGGAATACTCAGCACCGATTGAGTACGCGTACTCATGCTCGCGGATCCACCTTCGGCGATCTTTCTTGCATGTCTGAAGAACGCCGCCGGGATCCGGTCTACCGCACTGTCACCCGGGTCACCGCCTATCTGCTGTCCCCGCTCGCCTGTCTGGTCGCTCCGGGCCGGGCCCGGGTCACCGCGTGCCGGTGGGCGCTGTCGTTGCGGTTCCCGGCGGAGAGTCTGGACGGGCTCCGGCCGGAGGCGCGGGCGGCGTTCGAGGCGGCGCGGACCCGGGCGCTGTGGAGGCACGGCGAGCTGATCGGCCTGACCTCCGGTTTCCGGACGGCGGCCCGGCAGGCCACGCTCTACGCCGAGGAGGTGCGACGCAGCGGGTCGGTGGCGGCGGCGCGGCGGTGGGTGCTGCCGCCGGGCGAGTCGCGGCACGTCGCCGGGACGGCCATGGACGTACGGCCCACCGAGGGCGCCCGCTGGCTGGAGGAGCACGGCGGCCGGCACGGGCTCTACCGGATGTACGACAACGAGTGGTGGCACTTCGAGTACTGCCCGGACGGCCCGCCGGTGCGGCTGCCGCATCCGGGAGTGGTGGCCGGTTAGCCCAGTTTCAGCACCACGAACTCGTCCGAGCCGTCCCGGACGACCTCCAGCTCGTCGAACCCGCAGCGTTTCAGCGCCCGGATCGACGGCACGTTGTGGACGGCGGCCTCGGCGTAGAGCGGCCGGGTCTCCTCCTGCCCGGCGCCGAGGAACTCGGCCAGCGCCCGCGTCCCGAGGCCGCGCCCCCAGAACTCGCGGCCCATCCAGAATCCGACGAGCCGCCGCCCGTCCTGCCACCAGGCCACGATGTTGCCCGCCACGGCGCCGTCCACGGTGATCGCCCGGGCACGCGCGGTCGGGTCACCGAGCACCCGTTTCGCCCAGTGCTCGACGAAGGCCTGCCGCTCCCGAGCCGGGAAGCTCGCCTGTCGCTGAGCCTCGGGGTCGCTCTGCTGCGCGAAGAAGACCTCGATGTCGCCGGCCTCGACCGGCCGGAGCCGAACCGACCCACTGTCGTCCACCCATCGACTCTACGCGTCGTCCGAGGCAGGATCACGATCGTGTTCCGTCGAAGCATCCTGCTGTTCAGCGCCATCGCCGTGGTCACCACGGCGCTCATCACGTGGGCGGTCGCCGAGGTCGTGCACGACATCGGCCTGGACCGCTGCGTCAGCGGGCGCCGGGTGGTGAGCTGCGGCGGCGACGGGTCCGAGACGTCCGGGGTGATCAGCTCACTGCTCGCCGTTCCGGCACTGTTCACCCTGGTCGGGGCCTATCTGTATCTGGCCGCACGGCTGGTCCGGGCGGCCCGCCCGAAGAACCGCGAGGCGTTGCGCAAGACGGTCCGCGTGCGGTTCACCCTGGCGTTCCTCGCCGCCGCGGTCATCTCCGTGCCCGCGACCCTCCTGCTCCTTTAGGGGTACGGCCACCCGTACCCCGATCGAGCGGCGACCGACACCCGTACCGTCCGTATCAGAAAGTACTTGCCCGCCTGGAAAGTGCTCGTGTACTTTCCAGTTAGGAAAGTTGATGCCTGAGGAGGAAGTGATGGACATTCCACCTGTCGACGCCGAGCTCGCCCTGGCCGAGATGCAGGCCCGCCGTGCGCAGGTCGTCGACACCAACCTGGTGCCGCAGTGGTTCTGGCCGGCGATCGGCGGCCTGATGCTGCTCTTCGTCGGCGCGGTCGAGACCGGCATCGGCTGGGTGATCGCGGTCGGCACGATCGTCTACACCCTGGGCCTGGGCGCGGTGATCCTCGCCGTCGTCCGCAAGGCCCGCGTGCAGGTCCGGTTCGACCTGCTGGGCGCACGCGGCATCGGCGCGATCCTCGGGTTCGCCGCCGGCCTGACCGCGCTCGGTGTCGGCCTCGGGTTCCTGCTGGAGGCGCTGTCCGCTCCGGTCCCGGCGTTCCTGGCGGTGATCCCGGTGGCTCTCGGCCTGACGGTCGGCGGTCCTCGCCTGATGTCCTACCTGCGCGGGCTGATGCTCTCCCGCCCGCTGGCGGGCTCCCGGTGACGCCCCGCTTCGACGACCTGATCCACGCCCCCACCCGGCTCTCCCTGGTGAGCCTGCTGGCGGCGACCGACTGGGCCGACTTCAAGTTCCTCCGCGACAGCCTGGAGATGTCCGACTCGGCCCTGTCGAAGCAGCTCGCCACGCTGGAGGAGGCCGGCTATGTGGAGATCCGCAAGTCGTTCGTCGCCAAACGCCCGCGCACCTCGGTCAAGCTGAGCGACCGCGGCCACGAGGCGTTCGCCGGTCATGTGGCGGCGTTGCAGGAGATCGTCGCCCGCGCCGGGCTGGCGGTCCTGCCCGACCAGGTCAGCTGAGCGGCAGGTCGATCCGGCGCCCCAGCCCCCACTCGGCGGCCTCGTCGTCGGTGACCATCGCGAACGCCCCGTCCGGCACGTCGTCGAGGGACACCGCCCGTGACGCGGTGGCGAGCAGTTCCGCCTCGGCGGCTCCGGCGATGAAGAAGACGTACACGTCCCCGAACTCCTCCCCGTCGTCGGCGACCTCGACCGTCCCGTCCTCCTCCAGTTCGGCGAGGAACTCCTCGATCTGGTCGATCCAGGGATAGGGGTAGGCGCCGCGGTCGAGCCCGGCGACGGGGGTCAGCGGGACGTGGATCTCGACGACGACTTCAGCCATACCCCCATGCTCAGTCACCCCGCCGTCGCCCGCAGCCCGTTCCACCTGTTGTCCGGCCGGTCGCCAGGGTTGTCCCGACGTCCGGCGACAACCCTGACGACCGGCCGCATCCCGGTCAGTCGGTGACGGCGGGCAGGCTCTGGGCGGCCTTGAGGGCGGCCGCGGCGGCCTGGTACGGGTTGTACGTGTAGCTACGTGACAGCGTCCCGGTGCCGCTGAAGTAGGAGGCGGCGAGCTTGGCCGGGTCGGTGGCGATCTCGCCGCGTCCGGGGGCGTCGTTGCCGTCGTCCCAGCCCCACGGCGCGTTGGCCGAGTTGGTGCCGCAGGAGAAGGTGCCGGTCCCACAGCCGCCCGAGGTGTCCCCGGCGAACGTGCCGAGCGAGGCGAACAGGTTCGTGTTGTTGCGCTGCGCCCACAGCCCGCCGTCGGCGAAGACGTCGATCAGCCGGTACCTGACGTCCCGGTCGTTCGCGTTGCCGGGCGACTCGGAGACGCTCGACGACGGGTAGTACACGACACCGTCGCCGTCGATGTCGTACTGAGGCCACGCCTTGAGCCCGTGCCCGCCCCGCTCCTGGGCGGTGACCGGGTGCTGGAACGAGTCGTGCGGCGACGACTGCAGCTGCAGGGTCCCGTCGATGGTCTCGGTCCCGTTGGCCCACCCGCTTGCCGACGGCTTGTACGAGTAGAAGTCGCTGTGCGCCACGGTGACCGCGGCCTTGAGGCTGCCGTACTCCGAGCCGTCCTTCTCGACGATCTCCAGCACGCCCTCGCCGTCGTTCTCGTGCTCGGTCTCGAAGAACGGGTGGTCGATCCAGTCGCGCGGGTGGAAGAACAGGTACGTCAGGTACCAGTGGGTGCTGGTCTCGACGACCGAGTAGTAGACCGCGGCGTCAGTGTTCGTCCCGGTGTTGTCCCAGTTGTCCCGGCCGTTCAGGTTCCCGTCGAAGTCATACCGCGTGATGTAGTCACTCTTGCCCGCGAGCGCGTGCGAGCCGGTCGTGTCGACGTCCTGGTAGTGGATCGGGGCCCAGCGCAGGGCGATCTCGGCCCGGCTGTGCGCCGCCTGCGCGGGCGTGGCCAGCGTGACCGCGACCAGGGCGCCGGCCGCCATTGAGCGGATGATTCGCACACGTCCTCCTTGTATCGGTGGACGTGAATATAAAAGATTCTTCACATAAAGAGGTGGAGGGCAGGTGAACTAGTCTGGGCCGGTGACCGACGCCCGCCTGCGCGAGTTGGTGCTGATGCGCCGCGTCCGCGACCGCATCGACCGTGACTACGCCCAGCCGCTGGACGTCGAGGCGCTGGCCCGGCACGTGCACCTGTCCGCCGGGCACCTGAGCCGGCAGTTCAAGGCGGCGTTCGGCGAGTCGCCGTACAGCTATCTGATGACCCGCCGGATCGAGCGGGCGATGACCCTGCTGCGCCGGGGCGATCTGAGTGTCACCGAGGTCTGCTTCGCGGTCGGCTGCTCGTCGCTCGGCACGTTCACCACCCGGTTCACCGAGCTGGTGGGCATCTCTCCGGGGGCGTACCGTCGGATGCCGTCCGGTCCGGTCGAGGGCCTGCCGGGCTGTGTGGTGAAACAGGCGACCCGACCGGTCAGGAGCCGACAGCAATGAGTCTCGTCATCCATTCCGCGTTCCTGCCCACCGACGACCACGAGAAGTCCCTGGCGTTCTACCGCGACGGCCTCGGCTTCGAGGTGCGCAACGACGTGGGGTATGGCGACATGCGCTGGATCACGGTCGGCCCGCCCGACCAGCCGCTGACCTCGATCGTGCTCACCCCGCCCGCCGCCGACCCGGGCATCACCGACGCCGAGCGCCGCACCATCGCCGAGATGATGGCCAAGGGTAGCTACGCCGGGATCGTGCTGGGCACGACCGACCTGGCGGCGACCTTCGACAGGCTGCAGGCCACCGGTGCCGAGGTGGTCCAGGAACCGGCCGACCAGCCCTACGGCGTGCGTGACTGCGCCTTCCGTGACCCGGCCGGAAACATGGTCCGGATCAACCAGCTGACCTGACCCCTCACCTGATCAGGAATCAAGAAGCGCGGCCGGCCGACGACCACATAGCGTGACTGGCATGACGAACGAAGGCATCAAGACCGTCCTGCACCCGGTCACCGACCTGGAGAAGGCCAAGGCCGTCTACACCGCCCTGCTGGGCGCCGAGCCGAGCGCCGACAGCCCGTACTACGTCGGCTACGACGTGGCGGGTCAGCACATCGGCCTGGTGCCGGGCGGCCCGAAACAGACGGTGGCCTACTGGCACGTGTCCGACATCGATGCCAAGCTTGCCGAGCTGACCGCGGCCGGCGCGACCGTCGCCGAGGAGCCGAAAGAGGTCGGCCCGGGCCGCCGGGTCGCCACCGTGACCGATCCCGACGGTAACGTTCTCGGACTGCTCCAGGACAGCTGAGTTTCAAGGGGGAGAGACTGTTGAGCGCCCATCGCTCGATCCGGGTGCACGGCGCCCGGGTCAACAACCTCAAGGACGTCAGTGTCGAGATCCCGAAACACCAGCTCACCGTCTTCACCGGGGTGTCCGGCTCGGGGAAGAGCTCGCTGGTGTTCGGCACGATCGCGGCCGAGTCACAGCGGCTGATCAACGAGACGTACAGCGCGTTCGTGCAGGGGTTCATGCCGAGTCTGGCCCGGCCGGACGTGGACGTGCTGGAGGGCCTGACCACGGCGATCATCGTCGACCAGGAGCGGATGGGGTCCGACCCGCGCTCCACGGTCGGCACCGCCACCGACGCCAACGCGATGCTGCGCATCCTGTTCAGTCGTCTGGGTGACCCGCACATCGGCTCCCCGCAGGCGTATTCGTTCAACGTCGCCTCGATCTCCGGGGCCGGTGCGGTCACCGTGGAGAAGCACGGCGCCACCGTCAAGGAGCGGCGCAGTTTCAGCATCACCGGTGGCATGTGCCCGCAGTGTGAGGGCCGGGGCAACGTCAACGACTTCGATCTGACCCAGCTGTACGACGAGACGAAGTCCATCAACGAGGGCGCCATCTCGATCCCCGGGTACAGCATGGAAGGGTGGATGGGCCGGATCTTCCGGGGCTGCGGGTTCTTCGACGTGGACAAGCCGATCGGCAAGTTCACCAAGCGCGAGCTGCACGACCTACTCTACAAGGAGCCCACCAAGATCAAGGTGGATGGGATCAACCTGACCTACCAGGGTCTGATCCCGGGCATCCAGAAGTCGTTCCTGTCCAAGGACGTCGACGCGATGCAGCCGCACATCCGCGCCTTCGTGGAACGGGTGATCACGTTCACCACCTGCCCGGAGTGCGACGGCAGCCGGCTGGCCGAGCACGCCCGCAACTCGAAGATCAAGGGCGTGAGCATCGCCGACGCCTGCGCGATGCAGATCAGCGACCTGGCCGAGTGGGTCCGCGCCCTCGACGAGCCGTCGGTCGCCCCGCTCCTGGAGAAGCTGCAGGCCACGCTCGACTCGTTCGTCGAGATCGGTCTCGGCTACCTCTCACTGGACCGGCCGGCGGGCACGCTCTCCGGCGGCGAGGCGCAGCGCACCAAGATGATCAGGCACCTCGGATCGGCGCTGACCGACGTCACCTACGTCTTCGACGAGCCGACCATCGGCCTGCACCCGCACGACATCCAGCGGATGAACGAGCTGCTCCTGCGGCTGCGCGACAAGGGCAACACGGTGCTCGTGGTCGAGCACAAACCCGAGGCCATCGCCATCGCGGACCGGGTGGTCGACATCGGCCCGGGCGCCGGCACGGCCGGCGGCAACATCTGCTTCGAGGGTACGGTCGACGGCCTCCGCGCCAGCGACACCATCACCGGCCGTCACCTGGACGACCGTTCGCAGCTGAAGCCGTCGGTCCGGACGTCGTCGAGCGCCCTGGAGATCCGCGGCGCGGCCACCCACAACCTGCGGGCCGTCGACGTCGACATCCCGCTCGGGGTGCTGGTCGTGGTGACCGGGGTGGCCGGCTCCGGCAAGAGCTCCCTGATCCACGGCTCGGTGGCCAAGCGCGACGGCGTGGTGGCGATCGACCAGACCGGGATCCGCGGGTCGCGGCGGAGCAACCCGGCCACGTACACCGGTCTGCTGGAACCGATCCGCAAGGCGTTCGCCAAGGTCAACGGGGTGAAACCGGCCCTGTTCAGCGCCAACTCCGAGGGCGCCTGCCCGACCTGCAAGGGCGCCGGAGTGACGTACACCGACCTGGGCATGATGGCCGGGGTGGCCACCCCGTGCGAGGAGTGCGAGGGCAAGCGGTTCGAGGCGTCGGTGCTCGACTACAAGCTCGGCGGCAAGGACATCAGCGAGGTCCTGGCCATGCCGGTGCTGGAGGCGGAGCGGTTCTTCGCCGAGGGCGAGGCCCGCATCCCGGCCGCACACGCCATCCTGAAACGCCTGGTCGACGTGGGCCTCGGCTACCTCACCCTGGGCCAGCCGCTGACCACGCTGTCCGGCGGTGAGCGGCAGCGGATCAAGCTGGCCACCCACATGGGCGACAAGGGCGGCGTCTACGTGCTCGACGAGCCGACGACGGGCCTGCACCTGGCCGACGTCGAGCAGTTGCTCGGCCTGCTGGATCGGCTGGTCGACGCGGGCAAGTCGGTGATCGTCATCGAGCACCACCAGGCGGTCATGGCGCACGCCGACTGGATCATCGACCTGGGTCCGGGCGCCGGTCACGACGGTGGGCGGGTCGTCTTCGAGGGCACCCCGGCCGACCTGGTGAAATCCCGTTCCACGCTGACCGGTGAGCACCTCGCGGAGTACGTCGGCGCCTGACTTCCTTTCCGGGCCGACCGCATCGTGTCTGATCGAGACCATTCTGTGTCGTGATATTGAGCACGCGAAATGGCTCGCCGCGGTCGGCTCGGTGCCGGTTTCGCCGGTTTACACGGGGTGAATTGCGGCAGGCCGTTCTGCTTCGGCAAAGGGATCTCCGTGACGATCGGGATACGGAGCGTGCGGACCGGGCGATCTGAGGGATCCTCCGACGGGTCACCGGACCGGCTCCGGACGTGCCCGGCGCAACCGCCCGGTAGGCCTGGCGGCACCGGTCGGAAGGCCGGTATCGGGAGACTGCATGGCGCGACTGGGCCGCCGGACGACCATGACCGGGGGAATTGACGCGCATCGTCTTGGCGGGTACTCGTACACTGCCAATTCGCGGCACGGGGGAGTGTCGCCCGAACTCTCGAATGGAGATCTCTGCGCATGAAGCGCTTCGTGGCCGGCGCGGTCGCCAGTATCACCGCCCTGACCCTCACGGTCGGGTGTGCGAACCAGATTCAGCAGCTGGAGCCCAAGCTCGAGCTGAAGAAGGCCGCGGAGGACCTCGGCGCCGCGGAGAAGGTCGGCTTCACCATCAAGGCGGGCGGGAGCGTCGACGACCTGATCGCCGTCGCGAAGAAGGAGTCCGCCGGTGACGAGGAGCCCTTCACCGACGAGGACGCCGACATCCTGCGCAAGCTCTACAACTCGTCGTTCACCGTCGCCTGGGACAAGGCCGGCGAGGGTGTCACCGACGACAAGGCGCTGATCAACGCCACGATCGACGGTGTCACCGGCGCCGAGGTCCGGGTCGTCGACCAGGTCGCCTACCTCAAGATCCCGGTCAAGGACCTGGCGACCAAGTTCGGCGCCACCGCGGCCGATGTCGACGAGATGGCCGCCGAGGCGAGCGCCGAGGTTCCCGGTGTGGAGAAGCTGGTCGAGGGCGGCTGGGTGTCGATCGCCGCGGCCGACCTGGAGAAGTTCACCTCCGAGGCCGGTTTCAACGTGACGCCCAGCGCGTCCTCCCAGGCGGAGAACGACAAGGTCGCCGCCGAGCTGAAGACCAGCGCGGAGAACCTGCTCAACGGCGCCGACGTGGTCCGCGACGCGGCCGACTCGACCCACCTCACCGTCACCACGACCACCACCAAGGCGTTCGCCGAGGTCAAGCGCTTCGTCGAGGCGCTCGAGAAGATCGCCACGAAGGACCAGGCCTCGATCCTGGACGAGGCGATCGGCAGCGAGCTCGACACCCCGCCGGCCGAGAAGCCGATCGTCCTGGACCTGTGGATCGACAACGGCAAGTTCAAGGCGTTCGAGGTCAACTACCTCCAGTTCGTCGACGGCGCCACCGGCCGTGCCTCGGTCCGGGTGGAGATCTCCACCGGCGCTGAGATCACCGCCCCGACCGACGCGACCAAGCTCGATCTGGCCCCGATCTTCGAGGCGTTCGGCGGCCTCGGCGGCGCTGGCCTCGGCACCGGCGGCGAAGGCGGCAACGACGCGAAGGTGTGGGCGGAACTGGTCGGTCAGCAGGCCGTGCTCTCCGCGCTCGCCCAGGGCGGCAAGCCCGCCAAGTACCTGAAGCAGGCCGCCGACGAGACCGCCTTCGGCGACATCAAGATCAAGGTAGTCCGCACCGGCGTCGCCCAGGTCAACTCGGGCGCCAGTGTCGCCTGCGTGACCGTCCCGGCCACCACCAGCGGCAAGCCCAAGGTCGTCGAGGCCGCCTGCTGACGCCCTGAGCCCTGACCGGAGCCCGGCCCGCCTTCACGGCAGGCCGGGCTTCGCCGTTTCGTGGACCGTGTCGGTCCCGGCGGAGTGGTTCCGGGATCGTCAGGCGGTGCGGGCCCGGCGGAGCAGTTCCGGGTCGTGGGCGTTGACGATGGTCAGGTCGGGGTCGGCGGCTGACCACAGCTCGGCCAGCCGTTCGTGGTTGGCCCGGACCAGGGCGCGGTCGTAGGCGATCATCCGTTCCGAGGCGGCCAGCATTCGCGGATGAGGGGTGGTCCCGTCGATCTGGCCGCGGTGGTAGAAGGCGTCCCCGGCGTGCAGGATCCACCGGTCCCCGGCGTCGACCGCGACGGCCGCGTGCCCCCGGGTGTGTCCGGCCAGGCCGATCAGGACGACACCGGGCCGCACCTCGACGGCCGAGGCGAAACCGCGCCACCCGTCGCCGGACGCCGGATCGTGTTCGATCAGATCGGGGCCGTGCGAGCGCTGCGCGGCCGGGTAGCGGTACCGCTCGTTGGCGGTGCGCGGGCGCTGAGCGGCGTCCGACTCGGCGGCCGTCAGGTGCACCCGTGCGTGCGGGAAGTCGGCCAGGCCGCCCGCGTGGTCGACGTCGAAATGCGTGAGCACGATGTCCCGTACCGAAGCCGGGTCGTGACCGAGACGCTCCACCTGCCGCAAAGCCGTCTCGGAGACGTCCAGGACCGGCTTGATCAGGTGGCGCGCCGTGCCGATCCGGCGGGCCGGATCGGCCGCGTCCTGCAGGCCGAAGCCGGAGTCGACGAGCAGCAGGCCGTCGCCGGTCTCGACGAGCAGGACGTGGCTGACCAGTCCGCCCGGTGTCAGGGCCGGCCGCATGGTGCCGCAGTTGAGGTGGTGGACCCGCATCGGCCGCCTCCGATCTTTCATTCATCCGGTGAATTCACCGGGGTCCGGAAATCCTATGCGCTGAGATCCAAAAGTGATGTCACGGTCTGTGGTCGACGATTCTTTCAGCGCTGAAAATCGGTTTCCATCGCTCGCGCAGGTGCTGTCGACGGATTCCTGCTTGCGATACCTGGTGCCGGTTCCGAATTCCGGTGTGTGCCGGAGAGTGTGCAGGCGGGGTGCGAGGTTACCGGTGCGGACGGTCACCCAAGGTGATCGGCGTGCGCGGAGTGCATTGAACGTCACTGATAGCCATACCCGTTCTTCACCACGTAAGGTTCTTCCGGCTCAGTTGATCAACTGTGGGCACGACCCTCGCGAAGGAGGCTGAACAGGACCAACTACTCTTCTGGCTTCGTCCACAAAGGACAACTTTCCTGCTGACTCCTTCCCCCCTCAAGGAGATAGACAAATATGGCTACAGTAGCCGCGGCCATGGCCCGCCGTACGGTCACAGCGGGCGCTGCCTGGGCACTGGGCGCCACCACGTCCGCCCCGATGGTCGTTCTCGTCGGCGGTATCGTCGCCACCTACGCCGGTTCCGAGGTGACGGCGCTTCCACTCCTCTTCGCTCTGGTCGGCGGTGTGGTCACACTGCTGCTCGTCGGATATGCCGCCATGGTCCGAGCGGTGCCGCACTCGGCCCCCTACTACGCCATCACCGCCCGCGGGCTCGGCGCGACGAGCGGTGTCGCGGCCGGCTTCGTCGCCCTGCTCGCGTACAACGCCCTGCAGATCAGCCTCTACGGACTGTTCGGCGCGATCATGTCCGGGATCACCGGCGTCGGCGCGTGGTGGCTGTTCGCCGCCATGGCGATCGGTGTCGTGACGGTCCTCGGTACCCGTCGCATCGTCCTGTCGACCCAGATCGTGATGGGCGTACTGGTGGCCTCGCTCCTGGTCGTCGGTCTGTTCGTCGTCTTCGGGTTCGTCGACGCGCAGAACGGCATCCCCACCGCCGCCTTCGATCCGGCCGGCCTCAGCGTTCCCGGTCTCGGCCTCGCGGTCGCCCTCACCCTGGCCGCCTACACCGGCCCCGAAGGCATGGCCGCGTTCATCGAGGAGGAGGACAGCGGCGAGGGCAAGCGCGGCCGGGCGATCAGCCGCGGCATGATGATCTGCGCGCTCAGCCTGATCGGCATCTACACCGCGGCGGCGTGGGCCATGCAGGCCGCGACCGGTTCCGACGAGGTGGCGGCGGCCGCCCTGGCCGACGACAACCTGCCGGTGACGCTGCTGTCCGACCGGGTGCACCCGGTCTTCGGCATCCTCGGCGTGGTCATCCTGGTCCTGGCGATCCTGACCTCACTGATCAGCTTCCACAACATCATCAACCGGTACGCCTTCGCGATGAGCCGCGAGCAGGTCCTGCACCAGTTCCTGTACCGCACCGGCGCCGGCACCGCGGCCGACGCCCCGGTCGGCGCGAGCCGGGCCCAGAACGCGCTCGCCGCCGTGGTGGTGCTGGTATGGGCGATCTCCGGCGCCGACCCGCAGAAGACCCTGTTCGCCTGGGCCAGCACCGTCGGCGCGATGGGCCTGCTCGCCCTGCTGATCGTCTCGGCGGCGGCCGCGCTGCGCTACTTCGCCCGTAACTCCGACTCCGGTGAGAGCGGCTGGGCCACCACCGTCGCGCCGCTGTTCGGTCTGGCCTTCGGCATCGCCATCCTGGTCACCATGCTCCTTCAGCTCGACGCCCTGGCCGGCGCCGAGCCCGGCTCACTGGCTCCGTACACGATGCCCGCTCTGCTCGTCGTCGCCGCGATCGCCGGCATCTGGCGAGCGCTGATCCTGCGCCGGTCCCGGCCACAGGTCTATGAGGGCATCAGTCACGGCGTGCCCAGCGTGTACGCGGTTCCCGACCGCATCGACCTCTGAGCCCCGCGAAGGGAAACCGAGACCCCATGTCGTACAACTTCCCCGGCCGACATGCTCAGCCCTCCCGGGACGACGGCTCCTCGACCCCACCCTGGGGGTCGCCCGTCCCGCCGCAGCAGTCCCAGCAGTATCCGACCCAGCAGTATCCGACGCAGCAGTATCCGCCGCAGCAACCACCGGCCTGGCATCAGCACGCGACTCCGCAGGCGCCGCCGCAGCAGCAGTGGCAGCAGCCGCAGAACGGTCCCTCCCCGGAGGACCGGCGCTGGGCGTATCTGCGGCACAGTGCCGGCACCAGTCTGCGCGGGATCAACGCCATCCACGTCACCCGGGCGCTGGAACGGCTGCACTCCCGGGACCAGCCGCTGGCCCCGCACGGCGTGACCCTCTTCTTCATCACCGAGGCGCCCTCGCAGCACCTGGGCTACCAGGTCCTCAGCGCGTCCCGGTGGGGTTACGCCGGTCCCGAGTACGACAACCTGATCGCGTTCCTGACCGGCCTGAACGCCACCGCGCGGACCTTCATCGCCCAGCACGAGAAGGCCGACCGGGTGTGGGATCCGCGTGACCCCGACTATCTGATGGTCAACGTCGGCGACATACAGCGTCCGTCGACACCGACCCGCTATGTCGGGATCGGCATGGAAACCCTCAACACCGACTCCCGGCAGTGGTACGACGTGGTGCCGGTCCTGCTCAGCTCGGGCATCAGCAGCCTTCAGGCGATGAGTTACGTACCGGGCGAGGGGGCGGCTCTGCTCGTCGACGGATCCGAGATAAGGGTGGTCCGCGACGACAACAAACGCGGCCGGGGCAACGACCTGATCTGCAACAACCCGCTCGACGCGACTCAGGTTTACTCCACCACCCAGAACGTGCCGGAGCGGTTCGGCGGGCAGTTGCGCCAGGCGTGGCCGGCGTTCCAGGAGTTGGCGCAGACCCTGGCCGCCCATCTGAACCCACACGGTCAGGTCTGGTGAATGAGGTGGACGCGCCTGCGATATGGCCGGGGGACTGGTCGGAAGCACTGAGGCTGGACCGGGCCCCCGGTCTGGCCGACGTCGACGCCGTCATGACCATGCTGATCGCCCGGGCCGATCAGGCCCAGCGCCGGACCATCGGGTTCCCGGCGGCCACCGACATCGACTGGAGCCGTACCCAGGGGTTGTTCACCAGGCTCTTCAACAACGTCGGTGACCCCGGTACGGCCCCGTCCGGTGCGGCGCACACCAACGCGCTGGAGGTCGAGGTCATCCGGTGGTTCGCCGACGTCGTCGGGCTGCCGCAGAACGACCGCTGGGGGTACGTCACCTCCGGCGGCACCGAGAGCAACATCGCCGCGCTCCGGGTCGCTCGTGACCGCTACCCGGACGCGGTGCTCTACCTGACGCACGCCAGCCACTACTCGATCCGTAAGACCGCCGGGCTGCTCGGCATCCACCCGCACGACGTGGCCATGGTCCGGGACAGCTGGTACGGCGAGATGGACTACGGCCACTTCGAGCAGCTGGTGGCCAGGCATTCGGGCCGGCCGGCGATCGTGGTGGCCACCGCCGGCACCACCCTGTGGGAGGCGGTCGACCAGCCGGACCGGATCGAGAGGATCCTCGACGAGTACGGGGTGACCCGCCGGCACGTGCACGTCGACGCCGCCCTGTCGGGCATCCCGCTCGCTCTGGACGGGATGCTTGGCCTGGGCGCCGGCAGCCCGGTCGACAGCATCGCCATCTCCGGGCACAAGTTCCTCGGTACGCCGATCCCGTGCGGCGTGGTGGTGATGCGCGACAGCGTCCGGGTGGAGCGGGGCGAGCACATCAGCTACACCGCCACCCTGGACAGCACGATCCTCGGCTCCCGCTGTGGGCAGGCGGCGGCCCTGCTGTGGACGGCGATCGCCGTCTACGGCCGTAACGGCCACCAGGCGCGGGCGCTGCGGGCCCGGCGGATCGCCGCGTACGCGGTGGAGCGGATCAGTTCGATCGGTTGGCCCGTCTATCGGCATCCGGACGCGTTCACCGTGGTGCTGCAGACCCCGCCGGCCGCGCTGACCGCCGAGTTCGGTTGGGTGCTGTCGGTCGACGGCGACTTCTGCCACATCATCTGCATGCCGGGCGTGACCAAGGAGGTCGTCGACGAGTTCGTGGCCGACCTGGGTCGGGTCGTGGCCCGCTGGGCGGTGATGGCCGAGTGCCGCAGCCGGCCGGTGTGGCGGGGCCTGGACGCGGGGGAGGACCGCATCCTGTCCGCGTGATCACTGCCCCGGGCGGCGCCCGGGTGACAACATGCAGTCTGTGGCGCACCGGCTGATACTGATCAACGGGCTTCCCGGGTCCGGCAAGAGCACCCTCGCCGGGCGGCTGGCGTCCGCGTTACGCGTACCGCTGATCGGTAAGGACGCCTTGAAAGAGGCGATGGCCGGAGCCGTGCCGGGTGTTCCGCCGGGTGCTCTCGGGCCGCTCGCCGCGCAGCTGATGTGGGAGCTGGCGACCGCCACACCCGGTGTGGTCATCCTGGAGAGCTGGTGGTTCCGGCCCCGCGATCTCGGGTACGTGGCCGAGGGGGTGGCCCGGTCGGGTGCCCGCAGCACGGTCGAGATCTGGTGTTCGGTGCCGCCCGAGGTGGCCGCCGAACGATACCGGGCCCGGGGCCGGCACGCCGTACACGAGGATGATCGTCGTCTTCGGGAGGACTGGCCGCGCTGGGCCGCCGAGGCCGAGCCGCTCGGTCTCGGGCCGACGATCGTGGTGGAGACCGATCGGCCGGTCATCGCGACGCACCTCATCCAGGCGATCACCGAGGCCATCGGTGGTGTGTAGCAGTTGGTAAGGCGTACGACCCCCCACGGTTGTACGAGCCGACGAGAATGGCATGGGTCAGCGGGGTTCACGGAGAGGGCGGACGTGTACGAACTGGTCAAGAGGGTCGTCCGATTGCGGGTGGAGGGGGCGGAACACGTGCCGGCCGACGGGCCGCTGCTGCTGGCCTCGAACCACCTTTCCATCACGGACTCGACGTTCCTGCCGATGGCGGTGGCCCGGCACGTCACCTTCATGGCGAAAGCCGAGTACTTCACCGGTCGCGGGCCGTTCGGGCGGTTCGTGTCCTGGTTCATGTCGCGGGACGGGCAGGTCGCGGTGGACCGGGACGACAAGCGGGCCGCGGTCGCCTCGCTCGACACCTGTCTCGACGTGCTGAACCGGGGGAACGCGTTCGCGATCTACCCGGAGGGCACCCGCTCGCCGGATGGCCGGCTCTACCGCGGCCGGACCGGGGTGGCCTGGTTGGCGCTGAAATCGGGGGCGCCGGTGGTGCCGGTGGCGATGTTCGGCACCGACCGGGTGCTGCCGCCCGGCTCGGTGATCCCGCGGCCGGCCCGGGTCCGGGTCGTGTTCGGTAAGCCGGTGCAGCTCGCGGCGATCGCGACCGACCCGGAGAACGCCCGTGAGCGACGCATCGCCACCGAGGCGATCATGGCTGCGATCGGCAAGATCTCCGGCCAGGAGTACGTACCGAAGTACGCCCGCGCCTGACCACACGAAGGGCGTCCCAGCTGCTGGATCATCGCGGCGGGACGCCCTTTCGCATGCCTGCTGTGCCCATCCTGCTGTAGTTGCCAGAAGTTTGCAATAGAATCGTCGGACTGATCACCCCTTGTTGCCATCAATATGCAACTACTTGAGGATGGCGACATGCTTCGTCTCCTCGGGACCGCCGCCGTGGCGCTGCTGGCCCTCACCGCCTGCTCGGCGCCGGCCACCCCCGGCTCCACATCGGCCGGCGGCGCCATCGTCGTCGCCACGTCCGGCGAGCCGGACACCCTCAACCCCATCCTCGGGTACGGCAGTGACGGCGCCGCCTTGATCTTCGACGGCCTCGTCGCCCGGGACGCGGAGAACAACCTGATCCCGGCACTGGCCGCCGAGCTGCCGGCCGTCTCCGCCGACGGTCGAACCGTCACCGCGAAGCTGCGCACCGGCGTCACCTTCCACGACGGCGGTCCACTCACCGCCGACGACGTGGTCTTCACCTACACCTCGGTGCTCGACCCGGCCGTCGACTCGACACTCCGCTCGGATCTGGACATGCTCACCGGCGTCACCGCCACCGACCCGTCCACCGTGGTCTTCACGCTGAAATACGCCTACGCCCCGTTCCTGCAGCGCCTCACTCTCGGCATCGTCCCGGCCAAGGCGCTGAGCGGCCAGGACGTCAACAAATCCGGCTTCAACCAGAAACCGGTCGGCACCGGGCCGTACCAGGTCACCTCGTGGACCCCGGGCGACCGGCTCGTCCTCGCCGCCAACGACACCTGGTGGGGCGGCAAGCCGGCCAACAGTGGTGTGATCGTCGCGTTCGTCGCCGACGACAACGTCCGCGCCCAGCGGGCCCGGTCCGGCGAGTTCGACGCCGTCGAGCTGGCCCCCAAACTGGCCACCGGGTTCGCCGGCTTCACCGTGCACAAGGTGCCGACCGCCGACTACCGCGGTGTCATGCTGCCGATGAACGACCCGGTCACCGGCGACGTCACCATCCGCAAAGCGCTCAACGCGGCCGTCGACCGGCAGGCCATGGTCACCGGCGTGCTCGCCGGCGCCGGCGAACCCGCCTACGGGCCGGTCCCGCCCACCTCGCCGTTCCACGTCGCCACCCAACCCGCCCCGGTGAACCTCGACGAGGCCGGCTGGGTCGCCGGCGCCGACGGCATCCGGGCCAAGAACGGGCAGCGTGCCGAGTTCACCCTGATGTACCCGGCCACCGACAGCCTGCGCAAGGAACTCGCGCTCGCCGTCACCGCCGACGCCAAGAAGGCCGGCATCGAGGTCAAGCCGGAGGGCCTCACCTGGGACGCGATCGAGCCGCGGATGAAGAACGACGCGCTGATCATGGGCTGGGGCACTCCGTACGACCCGGACTTCGTCTCGTACAAGCTGTTCGGCGGCCAGTTCGCCGGTCAGGGCTTCTTCAACCCCGGCTCCTACCGGTCGGAGGTCGTCGACAAGGCGCTGCAGGCGGGCCGCGACAACGCCGACCCGGCCGAGCGCAAGACCGCCTACGCCACCTTCCAGCAGCAACTCGCCGCCGACGCCCCGTGGGTGTTCCTCACCTACCTCCAGCACACCTATGCCGTCCGAGACGACCTCGCCGGGGTGACGCCGCGCGTCGAGGCGCACGAACACGACGTCGCCAACAGCCTCTGGTGGAACGTCCACACCTGGACCCGCAAGTGATCAGAGTGATCCGGCGGCGGCTCGCCTTCGCGCTGCCGGTGCTGATCGCCACCAGCATCGGCATGTTCCTGCTCGGCGCGGCGTCCCCGATCGACCCGGCCAAGCAGTACGCGGGCGCCGCCGCCTTCACCATGAGCGAGGAGAACCTGCGGCAGATCCGGGAGAACTGGGGAGTCGACGACCCGCTACCCGTGCAGTATGCGCGCTGGCTCGGCAACCTGCTCCAAGGCGACCTCGGCTGGTCCACCTCACGGCACCAGGCGGTCACCGAGGTGATCGCCGCCCGCGCGGGCTGGACGTTGTTGCTGATCGGGATCACCCTCGTCGTGGTCCTGGCCGGCAGCCTGCTGGTCGGCACCCTGGCCGCCTACCGACGCGGCGGCCTGCTCGACCGCGGGGTCCGCACCGTTGCGTACGCCGTCGAGTCGATGCCGGTCTTCTGGCTGGCGCTCGCCGCGATCGCCGTGTTCGCGCTGGGCCTCGGCTGGTTTCCGGCCGGCGGCCTGACCGACGTCCGGGCCACGTCGACGTCGTTCGGCGACGTGGCCCACCATCTGGTGCTCCCGGTGACCGTGCTGGCGATCTCCCAGGCGCCGTGGTTCGTGCTGTTCGTCCGTGACTCGGTCGCCGAAAGCCTGCGCGAGGACCACGTGCTCGCCGCCCGGGCCCGTGGCCTGGCCGGACGGACCGTCCTGTTCGGGCACGCTCTGCGCACCGGGCTCCTGCCGTTCCTCACCCTGATCGGCACACACCTGCCCGAACTCGTCGGCGGCTCGGTCCTGGTCGAGACGGTCTTCTCGCTGCCGGGGCTGGGTGCGGTGAGCGTGCAGGCGGCCCTCGGCAGCGACTTCCCGTTGCTGGCCGCGATCACCCTGATCACCACCGCGGTGGTACTGACCGCCAACCTGTTGACCGATCTGGCCTACACGGCCGCCGACCCCCGGGTACGAATCGATGGCTGACCTCGTTGCCACCCGCACCGCCACCGGGCGGCTTCGCCCGGCCGGGCTCCGCCCCGGCACTCTGCTCGCCGCCCTCGTCCTCGCGGCCGGTGTCGGTGCGGCCCTTCTCGTGCCGGTGATCGCCCCGCTCGACCAGAGCGCCGTCGCCCTCGACCGGGTCGCCCTCCCGCCCTCCCTCACCCACCTCGGCGGCACCGACGACCTCGGCCGCGACGTGCTGCACCGCAGCCTCTACGGCCTGCGAGTGTCGCTGCTGGTGGGCGTGGTCGCCGCCCTCGCCGCCACAGTCGTCGGCGGTCTCGTCGGCGGCCTCGCCGGACTGCTCGGCGGCTGGGTCGACCGCACCCTGATGCGGGTCGTCGACACCATCGCCGCCCTGCCGCACCTGCTCCTCGGCATCTTCATCGTGGCGATGCTCCGGCCCAGTCTGGGCGCGGTGATCCTGTCGATCGGCCTCACCCACTGGCTGTCCACCGCCCGGATCGTCCGCTCCGAACTACTGTCGCTGCGGACCCGCCCGTTCATCGACGCCGCCATCGCCGGGGGAGCCGGCCGGACCCGCGTCCTCACCCGGCACCTGCTTCCGCACGTGCTTCCGAAGATCGCCCTCGCCACCACCCTGATGATCCCGCACGCGGTCTGGCACGAGACGTCTCTGAGCTTCCTCGGCCTCGGCCTGCCACCCCACCTGGCCTCCCTCGGCAACATGATCAACGACGGTCAACGGTCGCTGCTGACTGGTGCCTGGTGGGCGAGCATCGTCCCCGGCGCGGTAATCGTCGTCGTCACCCTGGCCATCGCGGCGCTGGCCGCCCGCTGGCGCGACCACCTGGATCCCCGAGTCCGCGCGGAGCTGAACCTGTGACCGACCTGCTGACCATCTCCGGTCTCACCGTCCGCTTCCAGCTCCGCGACGCGGTGGTCGAGGCGGTGACCGACCTCGATCTGACGGTACGTCCGGGCGAGCTCCTGGCTGTGGTCGGCGAATCCGGCTGCGGCAAGTCGGTGCTGGCCCACGCACTACTGGGTCTGCTCCCGGCCAACGCGACAGTGACCGGCCGGGCCCACCTGGCCGACGGGCCCGTGGATCTGCTCCGCTGCGGCGAGAAGACGCTCGCCAAGACCATTCGCGGGCGGCGGATCGGGCTCATCCCGCAGAGCCCGGCCACGTCGCTCACCGGCGTCCGGCGTGGGCGGCGGCTGCTCGCCGAGACGCTCAAGGCGCACGGCCGTGATCCCGGTCTGGCCGATCACGTCGCTGAACAGGCCGGGCTCGACCCGGCGGACCTACACCGGTATCCGTTCGAGTTGTCCGGCGGCATGGCCCAGCGGCTGGCCACGGCACTCGCGCTCGCCGGTGAACCGCCACTGCTGATCGCCGACGAACCGACAGGTGGGCTGGACCGGCCGCTCGTCGAGCACACCCTCGACCTGCTCCGGAGCCGGTGCGACGGCGGGGCCGCGGTCCTGCTGATCACCCATGACCTGGCCGCTGCGGAACGCGTCGCCGACACCGTCGCCGTCATGTACGCCGGCCGCATCGTCGAGCACCGGGCGGCGGACGAGTTCTTTCGGGGGCCGGGTCACCCGTACAGCCGAGGGTTGTTGAACGCCCTGCCGGACCGGGAGTTCCGGCCGATCGCCGGCCATCCGCCGATGTTGACCGCGCTCCCGGAGGGATGCGCGTTCGCGGCGCGCTGCGATCGGGTCACCGCCGCGTGTGCGCGCCGGCCGACCGGGACGGTCGCCTGCCATCACCCGCTGACCGGTGCGGAGGTGCTCGCATGAGCCTCATCGCGGATTGTGTCAGCGCCGGGTATCGAGGCCGGCGCGTCCTGCACGACACGTCGCTGACCGTCGAGGCGGGTGAGACGGTCGGCCTTCGTGGTCCGTCCGGGAGTGGCAAATCCACGCTGGTACGGGTCCTCGCGCTCCTGCACGAACCCGACGCCGGGCACGTCATCCTGGACGGCGAACGGGTCACCGGGGTGCGGCATCGGGTGGCGGCGGGCGTGCGAACCAGGATCGGCGTCCTGTTCCAGAGCCCGCGCGCGGCCAGTGACCCGCGCCTGACCCTCGCCGACCTGATCGCCGAACCGCTCCGCGCCGTCGCACATCCCCGTGAGCGGATCGCCGGACGGGTAGCCGAGCTCGCCGACGCCGCCGGACTGACCGCCGACCTGCTGGCCCGCCGCCCGCACGCGGTCAGCGACGGTCAGCTGCAACGCGCCTGCCTGGCCCGCGCCCTGGTGCACCGGCCCCGCTACCTGCTGTGCGACGAGGCCACCACGATGCTCGACGCGTCCACGCAGGCGCTGGTCGCGGCCGTGATCACCGCCGAGCAGGAGGCGACCGGCCTGGGTGTCCTGGTCGTGTCGCACGATCCGGCGCTGCTCACCCGCTGGGCCGACCGGGTCACTGAACTTCGTTGAACCTCTTACCCGCCCGCAAGTCGTTGATCATGGTGAGGACGCCCGGCGCGCCACCGTGCTCATCCACCCAGTGGGTGACCACGCACGCCGCCAGCAGGTACTTGCGGTCGGATCCGGCCGGGCCGAACGTGTCCCAGTCGACGGTCGTGATCGGCGCCGCCTCCTCATACGGCACACGGCAGCGGTTGCCGCCGTTCGCCGGATCCAGGTAGCGGGTGTCGTCGGAGATCAGCACCGCTAGACCCTCGTCGAACCAGTCGGGCACCGACTCGTACGCCGAACCGAGCCGTTTGTGCAGTTCGATATGGGCCAGCTCGTGGGTCGCGATCGTCTCGTTCGCCCCGGCCGGCGACAGCCGTAGTGCCCAACGACCGAACGCCTGCCCCTTCTCCCCACCGCCGCCGATGCTCCGGTAGCACTCCTCGGTGGCGCAGATCAGCACCCGCGCATCCGAGACCCGCTCGCCGTAGAACCCACGGATCCGCTGCTCGGCCGCCGACACGACCCGCTGATAGGCCTCGTCGTCGCGCTCCGCGTAGACGCCGCCGCCCAGGCTGGAGAGCCCGTAGCATTGCGGGCAGGCGATCGCCGCGATCGACGGGGCGGCCACCGCGGTCGCGCCGATCGCGAGGCCGAGCAGACCCGCAACCACCCCGGTGATGATCCAGCGACGCTTGGGCATGCGGCCGAGGATAGCCCCTCGACCTGTCGGGTGATTCGCCGAATGCGACCCGGGTGGCCCATCGACAGGGCGCACCGCAAGCCTCCACTATGGCCTGAAGATCGGCTAGGGGAGAGAATGACGACATACGATGTGATCGTGGTGGGGGCCCGTGTGGCCGGGTCCCCGTTGGCCGCCTTGCTGGCCGAACGCGGTTTCCGGACTCTGCTCGTGGACCGCGACACGTTCCCGAGCGACACGGTTTCGACCCACGTCCTGCACCCGCCGGGCGTCGCCGCGCTCCAGCGGTGGGGTGTGCTCGACCAGGTCATCGCGACCGGCGTTCCGCCGATCAGCCGCTACACCACGGATTTCGGTCCGGTCACCGTCGGCGGTGCTCCCGGCACGCCCGACAACCCTTATGCGTACGCACCCCGCCGCACCCTCCTCGACAAGATCCTCCTGGACGCGGCCGCGGCCGCCGGAGCCGAGATCCGGGAGGGATATTCGGTCGAGGAACTCCTCGTCGACGACGACGGCCGGGTCACCGGCATCCGTGGCCTCGACGGAACCGTCGAGCACGCCCGCATCGTGGTCGGCGCCGACGGCCGTAACTCGATGGTCGCGAAAGCGGTGAACGCCCCCGCCTACGAGGACCGGCCGCCGCTCACCGTCGGCTACTACGCCTACTTCAGCAACCTTCCGATGGACGGCACCTTCGAGGCGTACAGCCGACCCGGCCGAGGCTGGGCGGTGTGCCCCACCAACGACGACCTCACCATGGTGATCGGCGGCTGGCCGCACTCCGAGCTGGCCGAACACCGCAACGACATCGACGGCACGTTCGCCGCGATGTTCGAGACGGCCCCCGCCTGGGCGGACCGTTTCCGGGACGCCAAGCAGGAGACCCGCTGGGTCGGCGCCTCGGTGCACAACTACTTCCGGGTTCCTCACGGGCCGGGCTGGGCGCTGGTCGGGGACGCCGGTTACTCCCGCGACTACATCACCGCGCAGGGCATCACCGACGCGTTCCTCGACGCCGAACTCCTCGCCGACGCCATCGCCGACGACGACCTGCCCGGCTACCAGACTCGGCGAGACGCGCGGGCGATGCCGTTCTACCAGATGACGTTGGGCATCGCGTCGCTCCAGCCGCCGGACGAGCAGATGGTCCAGCTGGTCATGGCGATCGCCGGCGACCAGGAGAAGATGGACGCCTTCACCCGCCTCAACTCGGGCGTGACGTCCCCGGTCGAGTTCTTCGCCCCGGAGAACATGGGCCGCCTCTTCGCCTGACGACTCATCCGCGACACACGCCCGGCCGCACCCCGCAGCCGGGCGTGCGCCGTTCCGCGCCGGTCGTGCCCGCCAGCGGTGCCCGCTGGTCGTTCCCGTCGGTCGTGCCCGCCGCCGGTGCCCGCTGGCCGTTCGCGTCGGCCGTTCCTGGTGGCCGGGCATGCGCCGTTTCCGCAAGGGCTCGGATCGCCCGGAAGAGACGAGTCTCGCCCGCTATCCCGGCACAGCGCGCGGCCCTCGTTCCTCCCGACGCCTTCTTCGCGTCGATCGGCCAGGCGAGGCGGGTGGGGTGGGCGGTCAGGCGGGGGAGAGCTGGGCGGCCACGATTCGCCAGCCGGCTTCGGGGTCGAACGTCCAGGTGCGTGCGTAGCGGAGCCGGGCCGCGAACGGCTCGCCGTTGAACGTCCCGGACACCGCGCACAGCGCGAACGTCGCCCCGGTCGTGCCGGCGACGAGAACTTCCAGGTCCTCCTCGATCAGGGAGTCGATCTTCGAGCTTCCGGACCGGTACGCGTCCAGGTCGTCGTCCTTGCGGAATCGGGTGCCGTCCGGCCCGATCGCGATCAGGCGGTCGTCGAGAAGCTCGTCGAGCACATCCACGTCACCGTCACGCTGTGCCTGCTGCAAGCGGTGCTCAGCGTCGAGAAGCCCGGCTTCGGTAGCACTCACCGTACCCTCCGTTCAGGAATTCTCCGCTGGTCCGATGATGGCACCCTACCGCCCGGTGCCTGCCGTAATTGATCAAGTAGGCTGCGCGCCCGGAAGATCCACTGTCGACATTCCGTGGAGGAAACGTGGCTGTCACCGCCGACCTGCAGAAGGTGCTGGACAAGGCGTACCAGGACAAGTCCCTGGAGGAGATCCTGGACGCCCCGGTCGAGGCGCTGGCCGGTGTGAGCGTGTCCGGAGGCAAGCTGATCCGCGAGGCCCTCGGCGTCAAGACCATCGGTGAGCTGGGCCGCAACAAGTACTTCCGGGCCGCCCAGGCCCTCGCCGCCCTGGCCGACGCCAGCTGACGAGCCGTCCGCCGGCTCAGTCGTCGTCGAGGTGGTGACAGCTTCGGGGTTTCTCGAAGCGGTCACCACCGCGCGATCTTCAGGCACGAGGTAGGCGCCCGGGACGGAATCTTCGTCGGCAGTCGGCCGCCCACCGGCCAGAGAGCCTCCGGAATCAGGGCCTGATCGGTTCACCGGTTCGGCCGCGATGGCTCCTTCCAAAGCCCGCCCCCAACGCGTCGCAGGCCTCGCGGCGAGCGACACGCCATGGCTGCTTCCGGGCCGGGGCGCAGCAGCGAGTGGCACGCCATGGCTGCTCCGGGTCTCGTTGTAGCGGTGAGTGGCACGCCATGGCTGCTTCCGGGTGTGGTTGTAGTGGTGAGCGGCATGCGACGGCTGCTTCCGGGCCGGGTTGTAGCGGCCAGCGGCACGGCATGGCTGCTTTCGGGCGTCAGGCGATCGGCCAGCGGCACGGCATGGCTCCTTCCTGAGCGTTTTAGGGTTCCTCCAGCACCGCAGGGGCGGCTTCGGCGGCGTTTAGGGTTCCTCCCGCACCGCCCGGGCTGAGGCTGTGCTGATGTTGATCTTCGGATGTTCAGGGGCGGCGTCGGCGGGCTGTCGGCGCTCGTCGCCGGGTGGGACTTCGGCCGCGAACTACTCACGAGGCCGCCGGGTGAGCGAGGCGGTCGCCGCGTGGAGGTGGCCGCGAACCGAGACGGGAGTGGTGGCCGGACCCTGATTGCGGAAGATCTCTTCAGGCAGCCCCCGTTCACCCGATCCGGGACTGGGCGGCCTGCCGCGGCTCGCTCACCGAACGACGACCGGTCCCGGCCGCTCGGAACGGTTCCGGAATCTGGCGGGTGGCGTCTCGACTGCTCAAACCGCGGTCTCGGCGGCCCACGGCGTCCTTGCCCAGGACACCACCGGCGGCGTTGATCTCCTTGATCGCGAGGTCGACACCGGCGAACTCCGGCGGGCCGAAGAACGCGAGCGAACCGGTCTGCGGCGAGCCGTGGCGTCGGCGGCCTGAGCCATGGCGGCGGCGGTGACCGGGCGCTCACGGGCAGCGAGCCGCTGAGGGTCATCAGGTCGTCGGGTGTGCGGCTGAGGGGCATCAGTTCGTCGGGTGGGGTGGGCGGCCGAGGGTTACCAGTTCGTCGGGTGGGGTGGGCGGCCGAAGGCCATCGGTTCGCCGGGTCGGGGGGAGGGCGGAGGGCCACCAGTTCGCTGGGCCGGCCAGGCGCATCAGGGCCGGGACCAGGATTGCGCGGATGATGGTGGCGTCGACCAGGATCGCCACGGCGGTGCCCACGCCGACCATCTGGAGATACATGACCTCGCCGGTCGCATAGAGGGCGAACGAGACGGCCAGGATGGTGGCCGCCGCGGTCACCAGTGGGGCGCTGCGCTGCAGGCCGTCCAGGACGGCGCGGGTGTTGTCGCCCGTCGCGTCGTAGCGCTCCTTGATGCGGGAGAGCAGGAACACCTCGTAGTCCATGGAGAGGCCGTAGGCGACGCAGAACATCAGGATCGGGAACGCCGGGTCGAGGGTGCCGATCGGGGTGAAGCCGAGAACGTCGGCGAGGAATCCGTTCTGGAAGACCGTCACCAGGACGCCGAACATGACGGCCAGGCTCAGCAGGTTGAGGATCGTCGCCTTGATCGGGATGAGCAGGCTGCGCGACATCGTGAACAGCACCGCGAACGAGATGGCCAGCAGCACCGCCGCGACCAGTGGAATGCGGTCGGTCAGCATGGCGCGGAAGTCGGTCAGCTCGGCCGGATAGCCGCCGACCTGTGCACCGCCCGGTGGTGCCGGGACCGCGCGGACGGCGGCGACCAGGGCCGGCGTGCCGGTGCCGGAGAGCACCTCGCGGGTGGGCACGGCCTCCAGTCGGGTGCCGGTGAGCCCGGCTGGGGCGGGGCCGATGCGGGTGCCGGCGACGAAGACCCCGGCCGCCGAGTTGACCCGGGCTATCCCGGAGATCTGGGAGACGGCGGCGGCGTAGGCGCCGGAGTCGGCCGAGGCGGTGACTATGTGCAGGGCGTCCTGGGGCTCAGTGGGCAGGACGTCGCGCATCACGTCATACGTCTGTCGGGTCGAAGCCGTCGGCGGCAGCACCCGGTCGTCGGGTAGGCCGAGCCGCAGGCCGAGCGCCGGGGCGGCGAGGACTCCGACGATCAGCAGGCCCAATGCGGTGAACAGGATCGGACGCCGCATGACGAGCCCGCCCGTGCGGGTCCAGAAGCCGTCCTCCCGAGGCGGAGGTGGGCGGCGGCGCAGTGCCCGCGGCCCGAGGGCGGCGAGGGCGGCCGGCAGGATGGTGAGCGTGCCGAGAACGGCCAGGATCACCACCAGAATGCCCGCATAGGCGAACGATCGCAGGAACGCGAACGGGAACAGCAGCAGCGCCGACAGTGAGGCGGCGACGGTCAGTCCGCTGAAGACGACTGTGCGGCCCGCGGTGCGTACCGTATCGAGGATCGCGGCCGGAACGGACGCGCCCGCGGTGAGCTCCTCCCGGAAGCGTGCGATGACGAAGAGGCTGTAGTCGATGCCGAGCCCGATGCCCATGACCAGGGTGATGTTGGCGGCGAACGTGGCCACCTCGGTGACCCCGGCGAGCAGGCGCAGCCCGGCGAGGGTGCCGATCACCGCGAACAGCCCGATGCCGAGGGTGAGCAGGGCGAGCCGGAACCGTCGGTAGAGGACGACCAGCAGCACGATCATGACGGGCACGATCAGCAGCTCGGCGCGCAGGAAGTCGCGGGTGGCCTGCTCGCTCACCTGGCCGGCGACCGCCTCGGCGCCGCCCACGCGGACCTGGATCAGACCGGTGTCACGGGTGTAGGCGGGCAGGATCCGCTCGCGGATGTGTAGGCGCGCGCTGGTGGCGTCGCCGGTGACGTGCGCCAGGATCAGCGCGTGCCGGCCGTCGGCGCTGCGCATCGTCGGATCCTGACCGCGAGACCAGTACGACCAGACGTCGAGCACCGCCTCCTCGGCGCGCAGCTCGGTCGCGACCGTCTGTGCGGCGGCGGCCACCGAGGGGTCGTCGATCACGCCGCTGACCAGGAGCACGAGGTTGGCGTTGCCGGTGCCGTGGTCGCGGTCGAGTAGCTCCTGGACCCGGACGGACTCGCTGCCGGGAGCCTCCCACCGGCTGAGCACGAGCACATTCATCGCACCGGCGGCGACGGCGGCGAGACCGGCGGTGAGAAGGGCGGCGACCAGCAGGATCAGGCGTCGATGACGGAAGAGCACAGGACTCACCCCTGTTAAGCTCCCGGTGAATACGAGCGGTCGCTCGTGAAACGAAAATACGAGCGACCGCTCGTAAAAGTCAAGGCGGTGCCTCTTGGTCAGACGGCAGGCGCGTGGCCGGCAACGCATCGCGGAGATCCTGGACGCGGCCCTCGTCCTCTTCGCCGAGACCGGTTATGACAAGACGTCGACGAACGCCATCGCGGCTCGGGCCGGCATCTCACCCGGCTCCCTCTACCAGTACTTTCCGAACAAGCAGGCGATCGCCGACGCGCTGTCCCAGCGGCTGCTCGACGAGCTACGCGAGGCGCACGCGACCGCTTTCGACGACACCGCGGTGACCGAGCTGCCGCTGCCCGACCTGGTCTCCCGGGTGGTCGATCCGCTGGTCTTCTTCCACGTGGCCAACCCCGGCGCCAAGGTGCTGATCGGCGAGCGTGGCCAGCCGCTGCACACCGGCGTCACCGACCGGGTCGCGGCCCTGCTGCGGGCCCGGTCGCCGGAGTTGCCCGACGACGACGTGCGGCGTAGCTCGACGGTCGCCGTGCAGATCGTGGCCGCGCTGATGGGCGGCATCGTGGCTGCTCCCGAGCCGGAGCGGGCGGCCCTGGTCCACGAGCTGAAAAGGGCGCTCACCGGATACCTCAACACGCCGGCCGGCCTCTAAGCTGTCGCGGTGCTTCAGGCCGGTGGGCGACTCGGAAACCGTTACCTCCTCCAGCAGCGCCTCGGCGCGGGCGGGATGGGTGAGGTGTGGCTGGCCGTCGACGAGGTGCTGCGGCGCACCGTCGCGGTCAAGGTGATGCTGCCGACGGTCGCCGACGACCCGGATTTCGCGAGACGGTTCGAGTCGGAGGCCACCTCGATGGCCAGGATCAACCACCCGGCCGTCGCCTCGATTCACGACTTCGGTCGTGACCAGGGCATTCACTACCTGGTGATGGAGTTCGTCGACGGTGAGTCGCTGGCGCAGCGGCTGGCTCGGGAGGGGCGGATCGCCCCCGAGGAGACGATGCGACTGATCGAGCAGGCCGCCATCGGGTTGCAGGCGGTCCACGACGAGGGCCTCGTGCACCGCGACATCAAACCGGCGAACCTGCTGGTCCGCCGCAACGGATCGGTGGTCATCACCGATTTCGGCATCGCCCGGCACGAGGCTGCCAGCCGCCTCACCGTTTCCGGCGCCATTCTCGGTACGCCCACCTACCTCTCCCCGGAGCAGGTGCGCGGCGAGCCGGCCGGCGCCCACAGTGATGTGTACTCGCTGGGCCTGGTCGCCTACGAGTGCCTGGCCGGGGAGAAGCCGTTCGTCGGTGACAGTCCCTATGCGGTGGCGCTCCAGCGCCTCCAGGACGGCCCGCGGACGATCAAGGTCAACCTCCCGGTGCCGGTGCAGGCGGCGGTCGAGCGGGCACTGGCGATCGAGCCACGGGACCGCTGGCCGTCAGCGGCCGCGTTCGGCGCCGCGGCTCGTGATTCGGTGCTGGTGGCCGTACCGAAGCCGGCTCTGACGCCACCGGCCGCGAAGCCGGCGGCGAACCGCCTGCCGGTGCTGCCGGCCGCGCTGTCCGTGGCTCTTCTCGCCATCGTCGGGGTGCTGGGATGGGGTCTGCTGTCCGAAAACGACAAGGGCGAGGCCACGATGCAGGTGCCGTCGACGTCGGCGGCGAAGCAGGGCCAGGAGTGGGAGCCGCAGGGGTTCGTGGCGTGCGGTGACGCCTATTGCCCGGTGGAGCCGATGTGCTGGGGCGGCCTGACCGCGAACAGCGGCGTCGCGGTCCCGCCGAGTCCGGTCGACTGCGCCGAGCCGCATTACTGGGAGACGTTCCGGGCGGTCGCGATGCCCGCCGGCGGGGTGCGCATCTCCGACGCGGACCCGCTGATCGAACGGTCCGGTCTCGCCGAGGCGTGTTCCGCGCAGGCGATGGCGTCGCGCAGCAGCGAACCGACCAAGACCCGCAAATGGCGGCGCGACGTGTGGCCGATTCCGGTCGGCGCGGACACCATGCTGCACTGCGTCGCGAGCGCGCCCGGCGGCGAGTCGACGGGCGGCTACTTCCGCCAGCCGTGACCGTTCCAGCCGGCTGAGCGACCACGGATTCCACTGGGTGAGGAACCCGCGCCGCCGCGTGCCCGGGATGGCAGTTGTTTTGATTGTTCGCATAGAATGCGAACATGTTGGTTCGCATCGACCCGGCTTCCGGGGTCCCTCTGGCCGATCAGATCGCCGCCCACGTGCGTGGCGCGGTCGCCGCGGGCACGCTCACCCCCGGTGACCGGCTGCCCGCCGCCCGAGATCTGGCGGAG
Source organism: Actinoplanes sichuanensis (assembly GCF_033097365.1). Taxonomy (NCBI): domain Bacteria; kingdom Bacillati; phylum Actinomycetota; class Actinomycetes; order Micromonosporales; family Micromonosporaceae; genus Actinoplanes; species Actinoplanes sichuanensis. The sequence continues at coordinate 5,711,061 of NZ_AP028461.1, read as the reverse complement.
TCGCTGCAGGTCAACATGCACACCATCCTTCGGGCCTACGCGCGGTTGCGCGACGAGGGCCTGATCGAGCTACGGCGCGGCCGCGGCGCCACGGTCCGGCGCGGTGACGCCGCCGACCGGGCCCGCCTGGTCGACGCCGTGCAGAACCTGCTCGATGCCGGCCGGCGACTCGGCCTCGGCGTCGAGGAACTCGTCGACGAGGTACGGAGGCTCGCGTGAACCCCATGAACAAAGCCCTGGCGTTTCTGCTGGCGGCCGCTCCGGTGCTGGTCGTGCCGCTGACCGAGCGGCTCTGGGGCGACCGGCTGCCCGACCCGCTGCCCAGCCACTGGGACTTCGCCGGCCGGGTCGACCGCACCACGAGTGTGTCGGCGCTGGTGACCGCGCTGCTGGTGGTGGCGGCGGTGCCGTTGGTGGCCGCCCTCGCCGCACTGCTCATCAAGTCCGTTCCGTGGCGGGTCCGGCGTACCGTCATCGCGATTGCCGGCGGGGTGACCGCCGGGGTCGCCGCGATCTGGCTGATGACCGTCTGGTTGTCGCTCGGCGCGGCCGTCGCCGCCGACGTGCCCAGTCCGTCCTGGCACATCATGGTGCTGCTCCTCGTCCCGGCCGGCTGGGGCGCGCTCACCGCTCTGGCCTGCGGGACGGCGCCCGAGCAGCCCGCCGCCGACGGCCGCCCGCCGGCCGGGCTGGCCCGGCTCGATCTCGCGCCGGGTCAGCGGGCCGCGTGGAGCGAGGCGCCGTCCCTGCCCGGGGCCGCGTACCTGGTGCTGGTCCCGTTACTGGTGACGGCGGTGGCGCTGGCTGTCGGGGCGGGCTTCTGGGCCGCCGTGCCGCTGTTGTTCGCCACGGTGGCCGTGCTGCCGGCGATGCGGACCCGGTTCACCGTCGACGCCAGTGGCGTGACCGTCGGGTTCGGACCGTGGAGTCGGCCGCGTGTCCGGATCCCGATGCGCGAGATCGTCTCGGCCGCGCCGACGACGGTGCGTTTCAGTCAGTGGGGTGGCTGGGGCTACCGTCGCAGCCTCGACCTCCGGGGTCGTGGCCTGATCCTGCGCAGCGGCCCGGGAGTGCGTCTCGAGCTCTCCTCAGACCGCTACTTCGTCGCCACGGTCCGCGACCCCGAGACCGTTGCCGCGCTGGTCAACACGCTTGTCGACACCGCTCGGACCGGTTAGGCCGAGCGCCGCGCACACCGCCGAGGCGGTCATCATGACCAGGCAGATCGTCAGCGCCGGGGTGACGCCGTGCCGGGTGGCCATCAGACCGGTCACCGCGGCCGTCGCCAGGGTGGCCGAGATCCGCTGGGAGACCTGCAGGAACGCCCCGGCCAGCCCGGCCGCCCCGGCGGGAGCGTGGGCCAGGGTGAGCGCCTGATTCGGTGACATCATCAGCCCGCCGGAGAACCCGGAGAGGAACTGGGTGCACGACAGGGCGATCCCGATCACCGCTGCCGGGGCGGTGTGCAGGACGACGATGGTCGCGGCGATCGAGAATGCCGAGCCGACCAGGGCGGCCACCACTCCGGCGCGACCGAAACGGGCCAGCAGACGCCGGCTCTGCGAGGAGGCCAGCGCGAAACCGATCGCGCCGGGCACGGTCGTCGACGCGGCGGCCAGCGGTGACCAGCCGAGTACGTCCTGCAGATAGAGCACCAGGACCAGGACGGTGGACAGCGACGCTCCGAACTGGAACATCGCGGTCAGCGTGCCGAGACTGAAACCGCGGGAGCCGAGCAGCTCGGGCATCAGGACCGGGGTGCGGCCGGACCGGGCATACCGACGCTCCCACCACCACAGCACCACCAGCGCGGCGACGACGATCAACGGCCAGACCACCGTCGCCGGCCCCTGCCCGGCCGGCAGCACGAACGGCAACAGCAGACCCAGCGTCACCGCCGCGAGGAGGGCCAATCCGGGCAGGTCGAGGGTGGTGCGGCGAGACGTCGCGGGCCGCCCTCCGGGCAGGAATCGCACGGCCAGGGGTACGGTGATCAGCCCGAACGGCACGGTCAGCAGGAGTACGACACGCCAGCCGCCGGTATCGCCGACCGCCCCGAGCACGGCGCCGCCGACGAGCGGCCCGAGGATCGCGGCGATCCCGCCGACGGTGGCGTAGGCGCCGAGGGCTCGGGCCCGGTCCCGCCCGGTGAACAGGTCCTGGATGATCCCGTACACCTGCGGGTTGACGATGCCGGCCCCGGCGCCCTGGACCAGCCGGGCGACGGCGACCACCCACGCCTGCGACGCGGTCCCGGCGACGACCGCGGCCGCCGTGAACAGGGCGATCCCACCGGCGAACAGCCACTTGCGGCCGTGCGCGTCACCGAGCCGACCGGCCGGAACCATCGCCAGCCCGAACGTCAGCGAATATCCCGCGATGATCCACTGGAGGGTCGACGGCCCGGCCCCGAGCTCGCTGCGCAGGGCCGGGATCGCGGTGTTCAGGCTGGCCTGGTCGACGAGCGTGGTGAACGCGGCGGCGAGACAGACGAGAAGGACCGGCCGGTTCCGGGCACGGGTCATATGGGCAGGGTCGCCTTTTCCGCGACGGGCTCGTCATCGACCGGCTGTGCCGCGGCGGGCTCAGCCGGAATCGACGCGATCCCGGCGAGGATCAGCACGCCACCGGCCATCTGCAACGGCGTGAGCCGCTCACCCACCACGATCCAGGCGAGGACCGAGGCGAACACCACTTCGAGCAGCCCGACGAACGACGCCAGCCGCGACCCGAGCCGCCCCGATCCGAAGATGCCCGTCGCGTACGCCACCGCGGTCCCGAAGAACGCCACCACCATGAGCGGCACCCACCACGGCACGACCGTCCCGAGCAGCGGAACCGCTCCGAACCGCATCTCCAGCGGCACGATCCCGGCCAGCCCGGCGAGCCCGAGCGTCAGCCCACCGAGCAGCAACCCGACCCCGGCGAGCGCGACCGGCGGCAGCCCGTCCGCCGGCCGGGCGGCGACCACGAAGTAGACCGCGCACCCGACGGCGGCGGCGAACGCGAGCGCCACCCCGACCGGGTCGACCGCACCGAGCGCACCGGGCCCGATCACCAGCACCAGACCGCCGATGGCCAGCACCGATCCGACCAGGACCATCGGTCGCGGCACCCGGCGGGTGGTCACGGCGACCCAGATGACCAGCAGCAGCGGCGCCAGATATTCCACCAGCAGCGCCGTCGACACCGGGATGAGCCGGATCGCCGCGAAATAGGTGAGCTGCGTGAACGCGACCGCGATGACACCCATCCCGGCGATCCGCCAGCGTCCCCGCCACAGCGCGTCCCACCGGCCGCGCAGCGAGAACAGCACGAGAGGCAGCAGCAGGACCCCGGCGACGATCGCCCGGGCGGTCACGGCGGCGGCCGGCGACCAGCCGGATTCGAGGAGCGGTTTGATGAACGCGCCGGAGGTGGCGAAGGTGGCGGCCGAGGTGACCGCGGCGGCCAGCCCGACGAGCTGCGGCGATTTCACGACGACCCCCAGTGATGGGCTATGTTGCTTACACCCCTGACGCTAGGTCGCCCTGGATAAGGAGTCAAATTGCTTTTTGCCCCTGACACAGAGGAGGCGCTGCACTTCGTCGTGGACCTCGCCAACACCACGCCCAGCGCCTCCCGCTCCGGCGAGGATGAACTCACCACGCCGGCCGAACTCGACGTGCTGCTGGTCGGCTACTCCGGCCGCAAAGACCGCGACCAGGCCGAACTGGACGCCGTCCGGGAGACCCGCGACCTGCTGCGCGAGGTGTGGACACTCGACCGCGACGACGCCGTGGAGGCGGTCAACCGGATGCTGCGTGAGGCGCACGCCGTGCCGTACCTCACCCGCCACGACGGCTCCGACTGGCACATCCACGCCACCGGGTCCGACGCGCCGCTGGCCGAGCGCATCCGGGTGGAGGCCGCGATGGCCCTGATCGACGTGATCCGCATGGACGAGACGGGCCGCCTCCGCGTCTGCGCCGCCGACGATTGCGACGGCCTGTTCGTCGACCTTTCCCGAAACGGCTCGAAACGCTTCTGCTCGGTCCGTTGCGGCAACCGGGTCAACATGACGGCATTCCGAGCCAGACGAAAACCATGATTTGGTACGGCTACCGAGAGCACCGTGGCTGTCCCCGCGACGCAGGCGAAACTCCAGGCCTCCAGAGCGCCCGCCGGGCGTATCCGGTCGAAGCGTTCCCGCGTTGACGCCTCACTTACGCGCTGCGCGAGAATCTCTCTTCCTCGTTTCGGGGTGATCCACCCTCTTCCTTATAGCGCGCAACCGTCCCTCTTCTTTGTTGCGCGTGAGCGTCTCTCCCGCGCCGCGCGTCAGCGTCTCCCGTTCGCGTTGCGCGCGATCGTCTCTCCCATGTTGCGGGCGAGCGTCTCACTCCCCGGCTCCGCGGGAACGTCTCGCTCCGGGTTTCATCTCGCGCCCGTGCCCGGCTCTCCGTGCGCCGTGCGTCGAGCGGGCGTGGGTCAGCCTCGATGTCGGGTTTGGGGCAGGGCGTCCAGGTGGTGGCGGAGCACTCTGCGGACGTGCCGAGGCTCGGTGAGCCCCTGCAGCGAGAGGCCGTCCAGTAGGGCGTGCAGACGGGCGGTCTCCAGGCCGATGTCGATTTCGGGGGAGAGGCCACCCTGGTCGCGGGCACTGGTCAGCACTCGATGGATGATCGCGATCATGGTGTCGCGCAGTGCCTCGGCGTGCGGACTCAGCTCGGCCCGGGTTCGAGCCGCGACGGTGAAGGTGTGCCGGAGAACCGTCTCCCTATGACGATCACCGTCGAGCGGTAGCCATTCCTCGAGTAGGGCCTCGCTGAGGCGCCGGCGCTCGGCGCGGTTGTCGGCGTTCGCGAAGATCTGCTCGGCGTGTGCCCGGACGCGCTGGCTGATCCGCCGGCCGAGCTCCTGTGCGGCGAAGATGATCAGCTCATCGTGCCCGTCGAAATAGTGCCTGATCGAGCCGATCGCCAGATTCGCCTCGGCGGCGACGTTACGCAGGGTCGCCGCCGCGAGACCGTCGCGGGCGCGACGGCCGCTCCTGGCAGCGTTACGACGGCCGGACATTCGCGGCCGTCGCCGGCTCACTCGCGATCATGGCCGCGTTCGGGGCGGCCGCAACGGCGTTCGGCGCCGCCCCCGACGCCCGCCCGATCCAGCTCGCCATTGGCCTCAGTTTCCTGGGCGAGGCCCTGGCGGTCACCCGCCGCGCAGTGACCGGCGCACTGTGACCCGCCGCGCGATGACCCGCCGGGCGGTGCGGCCTGGCCGTCCGGACGATCCGAGTGGTAGTGCCAGCACTACCACCGAAGCTAGCGCCTGCCGTATCCACAACGGACCACCCCCTGCCTAACGTCGACACCATGACAACGACGCAGATCGAACCGGCTCTCACACCCGCCCCGGTCGCCCGTGTCCTGCCCCGGCTGGCCGCCGACACCCGCTACGTGCTGACCGGCCTCCCACTGGCATTGGCCGCGGTTCTCGTCTGCGTCACAGCGCTGTCGATCGGCCTCGGGCTGGCCGTGCTCTGGGTCGGCGTCCCGCTGAGTTTCTTCGGGCTGATGCAGGCCCGCGGCTTCGCGACCGCTGAGCGGGAGCGGATCGCACCGGTCCTGGAGCGGGAGATCCCAGCCCCCGGCTACCGCACAGCCGGGGCGCCGACCCTCCCAGCGAGGCTGTTCGCGGTTCTGGCCGACGCACAGACCTGGCGCGACCTGGCCCACGCCGCGCTGCGCTGGGCCCCGAGCTCGATCGCGTTCACCGTGCTCGCCACCTGGTGGGCGGCGGTCCTCGGCGGCCTGACCTGGGTGCTGTGGGGCTGGTCGCTGCCGACCGACAGCAAGGAGCTGCCCGAGTTGCTCGGTTTCGGCGACGCCTATCTGACCAATGTCGCCTTCTACGGCGTCCTGGCCGTGGTCTTCCTGGTCACTCTGCCGGCTGTGGCGCGGTGGGCGGCGCTGTTCGAAGCCCGGTTCGCTGAGCGGCTGCTAGCCGGTGACTGAGCAGCTGTCGTTCCGCCTCGGTCGGCGCCAGTTCCAGCGCACGGCGCCAACTGTCGACCGCTTCATCGTCGCGACCGGCTCGGCGCAGCAGGTCGGCGCGGGTGGCGTGCAGCAGGTGATATCCGTCGAGCTCATCGATGGCGTCGACCAGTTCGAGTCCGGCATGTGGTCCGGAGGCCATCGCGACGGCGACGGCCCGGTTGAGGTCCACGACTGGGCTCGGCGCGACTCGGCGCAGATGTTCGTAGAGCCCGGCGATCTGCGTCCAGTCCGTATCGTCGGTGCCGCTCGCGGTGGCGTGACAGACCGCGATCGCCGCCTGGAGTTGGAACGGCCCGGCCTTCCCATGCCGCAGGGCTCGTTCGCAGAGCGTGGCGCCTTCGTCGATCCGCTCCCGGTCCCAGCGGGTCCGGTCCTGTTCGTCCAGGGTGAGCAGGGTCCCGTCGGCGCCGGTCCGGGCCTCGCGACGGGCGTCCTGCACCAGCATTAGGGCGAGCAGCCCGAGCGCTTCCGGCTCGTCGGGCATCAGCCCGGCCAGGGTCCGTCCGATCCGGATCGCCTCCCGGCACAGTTCTCCCGCGCCCGAGTATCCCTCGTTGAACAGCAGGTAAAGCACATGCAGCACCGCCGACAGCCGTTCCGGCAGCAGGTGGCCCGGCGGCACCCGGAAGGGGATGCCGGCCTGCTTGATCCGCTGCTTGGCCCGGAAGATCCGCTGCCCCATGGTCTTCTCCGGCACCAGGAACGCACGGGCGATCTCGGCCGTGCTCATCCCGGCGACACCGCGCAGGGTCAGCGCCACCTGAGCCTCCACGTTGAGCGCCGGGTGGCAGCAGGTGAACATGAGTTCCAGCCGGTCGTCCGGGATTTCCGCGTCGACCGTCCACGGTGCCGGCTCCATCGCCACCTCCCGCAGTTTCTCCCGCTCCACCGCCGCCCGGCGCACCCGGTCGATCGCGGTGCGCCGAGCCACCGTGGTGAGCCAGGCGAGCGGCTGATCGGGTGTCCCGCTCTCCGGCCAGACGCGCAACGCGGTCGCGAAGGCCTCCTGGGCGCACTCCTCCGCGAGGCTCCAGTCACCGGTGAGCCGGATCATCGTGGCGACGATCCGGCTCCACCCGTCGGCGTAGACCGCGGCGATGTCTTTACTCATCGCCCCAGGGCCACACCGGCCGCAGTTCGATCGCTCCGGCCCAGGCCATCGGGTGTTTCGACGCCACCTCGATCGCCTGGTCCAGGTCCTCGCACTCGAGCACGTCGAACCCGGCGATGACGTCTTTCGTCTCGGTGAACGGCCCGTCGGTGACCAGCACCTCCCGATTCCGCACCCGGACGGTGGTGGCGGCACTCGACGGCCTGGTCCGGTCGCCCATCAGCCGGATTCCCTTGCCGTCCATTTCACCGGCCCAGTCGTCGACGTCCGGCTTGCCGTCGTCCTCGCCCGGCGTGAAGTCCGGGTCGACGCACACCAGCATCAGATACTTCATCCTCGTTCTCCTCTCTTCACGAACACCCCCATGACGAACGAGCCCCCACGGTTTCTACCGGACTGCCTAAAGTTTTTTGAGTGACTGAGGTGACTGTGCGACAGATGACCGTGAGCGAGTACGACGAGTGGCAGCACGATCTCGCCACCGACTATGCCGAAGAGCAGGTCACAGCTGGGAACTGGCCGTCCGAGGGAGCCTACGAGCGGGCCCGCGAGGGGAATGCGGCACTCCTTCCGCAGGGCGCGGCCACCGACGGCATGCTGACCTTGATCGGCATGGTCGACGACGAGCCGATCGGCCGCCTGTGGATCGGGCTGACCCACCCGCGTGGCGTTCCGGACTGTGCCTTCCTCTACGACATCGAGGTGTCCGCCGAGCACCGGGGTCGCGGTCTGGGCCGGGCACTGCTCGCCGCGGGCGAGGTGGCGGCCCGTGACCGTGGGGCGCACGCGCTGGAGCTCAACGTCTTCGGGGCGAACCCGACCGCCAACGATCTCTACCGGACTTCCGGCTACCAGGTCGTCACCCAGCACATGCGCAAGGACCTGCGCCGGCCCGCCCCGCGTTTCGTGCCGTCGGCCGCCTATCGGCAGGCCGCGTTCGCCGGTGATCCGAGTGCCTTGGCCGGCGCCGACCGGCGGCTGACAGTCCAGGAGGCCGAGACCTGCCTGGACCGGGCGAAACTGGCCCACGCCAGGTTCCTCACCGGTTCCGGCGACCACGACGAGGAGTTGCCGCTGCTGGATCGGGCGGTCGCCCTGTTCCGCCGGGCCGGTGACGTGACGGGCGAGGCCGAGGCGCTGTGCTGGACCGGCATCTTCCACCAGGTGGTGCGCCAGGACGACACCGAGGCGGTGCCGTTCTACCGGCAGGCCGCCGAGCGCGGTGATCCGCTGACGCGTTCGTTCGCACTGCGGCACCTGGGTGTCGCCGAGCATCGGGCAGGCAATCTGACGGCCGCCCGCGAGTTGCTGGAGGAGTCGACAGCAATACGCCGCGAGCACGACTTCCCGATCGGCATCGCGGCGAACCTGGTGGGGCTGATCTACATCGCGGCCGCCGAGGGCCGCGACACCACCGAGATGATCACCGAGGCGCGTGCGCTGGCGACGGCGGCCGGCGCGACGTCCGTCTTGGCCGAGGTGGAGGAGGCGGCTCAGGCGACATCGTAACCTTCCTCCAGATAGGCGCAGATCCCGGCTTCGCGGGCCCGAATCGCCGCGGCGATCCGCCGCGCGAGCAGCGGCGACAGTCTCTCGCCGGCCTCCGCCTCGGTGCACCAGGCCCATCCGCGCAGTTCGTCGGCGGGCAGACGAATGGCGTCACCATCCGCGACGGTGCCGCCATCAAAGATCAACATCAATCCTTCGGTACGGCCATCGCGCGGCCCGATCCAGTCGACGACGAGCACGCGCCCGACGTCGACGGAAAGCCCCAGTTCCTCGCGGATCTCGCGCTGAGCCGCAGCCCGAGGCGACTCATCGGCTTCGACGCACCCACCGGGAACCTCCCAGTCCGGTTTGTACGACGGCTCAACCAACAGCACCCGCCCCCGCCCATCCCCGAACAGCACCCCGGCCCCCATCCGCTTACGCGGCAACGTGGCAGTCCACTCAGCAGCACTCACCGCCCGAGGCTATCCGCCGCCCACTCACTGCCCGAGGCTATCCGCCACCTCGTCCCGCCACGTCGTTACGCACGCCTATGTTCACCGGCTACTTCCAGCCGACTTCGACATATCGCCGACCACTCGGCCTCCGCAGGAGTCCCCTCAGCGTCCCCAAACGACGGGACGGTAATTTGTCGGCGGATCTCGATGTCTAGGGAGACGCCAAGATGACGACCGAACACCCTGGTCAGGAGCCTGCTGACAGCCTGTCGGTGGAGATTTCGGATGACCAGCTCGTCGCGATGCTGGTCGACCGGGCCGCGGCAAGGATCTGAAGCTGAGGGCCTGGCAAACGGCCGGCTGATCTTGATCTGTGAGTTGATGAGTGGGTGGCCGGGTCGAGGCGGCCTTCGAGGCGGTCTGGAGGGCGTCCAGAGGTGCTTTGCCGCGCTGCCGCCAGCCAGCGCCGGTCGGGTCGAGACTCACCAGGGCCAGGTAGATGCATTTCAGAGGCGGCGGTTTCGGTCGGGATGTGGCCGTAGGCCCGGATGGGGCAGGTGCTCTTGGGGTCGGCGGTCTCATTCGGGAAGTGGCCGCGAGCCTGGGCCGGAGTTCTGGTGGGCGTCGGGTGACGATCGATCGAAGCGGTCGTCACCCGACGCCGCCGCGGCGGGTGGATGCGGTGCCGGGTCAGTCGAGCCAGATGTTGTCGTGCTTCGCGTAGAACTCGGCTCGTTCGGTTTCGGTCATCTCGTCGACGTGTGCGATTCCCTCGAAATAGCTTTCCCGTGGGGCTCCGGGGGAGAAGTGCAGCAGCATCGACACCGGGGCGCCGGACCGGTTCTTGAAGCCGTGAATGCCGCCGATCGGCACGTGCACCCAATCGCCCGGTTCGGCCTCGATCCACTTGTCGCCGTTGAAGATGTTCATGACGCCGGACAGGATGTAGAACGACTCGCTGATCGTACGGTGGAAATGGGGGTTCGGGCCGGTCACGCCCGGGCCGCACTCCCACCGGTAGAGGCCGAAGAGACCGCCCGTGGACGCACCCGTGGCCAGGTGGTGCACCCTGGTGCCGTTGTTCGGGTAGACGAACTCGGGTGGTGTGCCCGCGGGCCGGTAGAGAGCCGTCTTCTCACCGGTTACCCCGTGGTACCGCGGTGGTGGATAAGTCATAGATCAATGTCTACCCGAAAGTCAGCACCGGTTTGACGACCTTTCCGGCGGCGGCGTCCCGTGCGGCTGACTCGATGGCCTCGAACGGGTATTCGGTGATCAGTTTCTCCACCGGGAGTCGTCCGAGACGGTGCAGGTCGACCAGTTGCGGCAGGAACACGGCAGGGGTGGCGTCGCCCTCGATGACACCGCGGATGCGCAGGCCGTTGTACATCACGGTCATGATGTCGAATTCGGCTTTCGTGCCGAGGCCGACCAGCGCGAGCGTGCCGCGGCGGCGCAGCAGCCCGATGGCCTGGGCGATCACGTCGGCCCGGCCGGTCGTGTCGATGACGTGGTGGGCGGTTTTGGGTTCGGTGCCGGCCGCGCCGAGTTCGACGGCCAGCTCACGGCGCGCGGCGACCGGGTCGACGGCGATCACCTCGCAGCCCAGCGAGACGGCGGCCATCACCGCGGACAGGCCGACACTGCCGGCTCCGAACACGAGAACCGTCTCGCCGGGGGAGGGGCGGAGCACGTTGAGGACGGTTCCGGCGCCGGTCTGAACGCTGCAACCGAGCGGCGCGGCTACTGTGGGTGACAAAGTGGGCGGTACCCGTACCACATTGGTTTGATAGGCCAGCAGATGTGTCGCAAAGCTGGACTGGCCGAAGAAGTTGCCGAAGACTTTGTCTTCGCCGCTGGTCAGCGGTGTGCTGCCGTCGGCGCGCGTGCCGCGCATGTTGAGATCGCTGAGCAGGCAGTACGCCGGATGGCCGGCCCGGCACAGTTCGCACTGCCCGCAACTGCGGTAACTCACCGCAACCGTGTCGCCGACGGTGACCGTGGTGACCGCGTCGCCGACCGCTTCGACGACGCCGGCGCCCTCGTGGCCGAAGACCATCGGGGAGATCCGGGCCGGCCAGCGTCGCCGCATGCTGAGGTCGGTGTGGCAGATGCCGGCCGCGGTGACCCGGATCAGCACCTCGTCGGCGCGCGGCGGTTCGAGGTCGAGGTCACGGAGGGTGAAGGGTCCGCCGGCCGTTTCGACGAGTGCCGCCCGGATGCGCACCGGTCAGTCCCGTTCGAGGACGAAGTAGTAGTGCCGGCCGGCGTCGAGCACGCCCTTGCCGTTCATCACGCCGAGCAGGGTGTCGTCGTCGACGCGTTTGAAGTGGTCGAGGACCGGTTGTCCGTCGTAGACCATGGTCGCGGTCGCCTCGCCACGGAACTCGACGGTCCACAGGCCGGCGCCGCCCTTGGCGCGTTCCTCGTCGTCGAACAGGTCGCCGTCGTCGTCGCGGCAGACCAGTGGCGCGACTTCGGTGAGTGAGGTGAAGCGTTTGCCGTACCACCGGATCTTTGGAAGATAACCCTCGAAACGGTGTCCGCTCACGAATTCGCTGCCCCGCCATTGGCCGAGGATCTCTTCGGGGCGGACTGTCGGCAGGGCGGCCCAGAGGGCGTCGAGTTCATCGATGGTGGTCTTTCCGGCATCGGCGCGGATGTCGGCGATGCGGCTGCGAGCGGTTGCGGCGTCCATGTCCCACCCCTCTTATTGGCGTCCCGCCAATATAGGGCGGCGGTCGTCGCGGGCGCTACGGGGCGATTGCGGTACCGCCGGGGAGTGACATGGTCAACACACCATGTTGGGTTAGGAAATTCGGATGTCGCCCATATATGGTGGCCCACGCAGCTGGTTCGGACAGGTCGCACAGGCCTGCCCGAGGCAACAAGGGAACCCGGTGCAAATCCGGGACTGCCCCGCAGCGGTGAGTGGGAACGAAAGTCGTCATCAAGCACTGGGCATCGCGAAGAAGCCTGGGAAGCGACGGCCGGTAGGACCGAGCTGGACGCCCACGAGTCCGAAGACCTGCCAGCGCGCCGCACGCCACCGTGGTGTGCGGCGGTCGAAGGCCGCGTGGGACGGCCGACGCCGAAGCGTCCCCGCATGCCCGGGGACCGTTGGTGTCTGCCCCCGCGCGCCCAGCTCGCGAGGAGAGGGCATGACACTCACGCCGCAGAAAGCGGGCGTGCCGGAGCAGCGACGGCACGTGATGCAGGTGCGCAAACGAAACGGCGACCTGGAGCCGGTCGACGTCAACAAGATCGTCAAGGCGGTCGAGTTGTGGGTCGCCGACCTCGGCGAGGTCGACCCGCTGCGCGTGGCGACAAAGACCATCAGCGGGTTGTACGACGGAGCGACCACCGCTGAGCTCGACAAACTCTCGATCCAGACGGCCGCTGAGCTGATCGGCGAGGAGCCGCAGTATTCGAAGCTGGCGGCTCGGCTGCTCGCCGCGTACGTCGACAAGGAGGTCCGCCTCCAGGGCGTGGCGAGTTTCAGCCAGTCGATCCGGTACGCGCACGGCCTCGGTCTGATCGGGGACGAGACCGCCGCATTCGTGGCCGCCAATGCCCGGAAACTCGACGACGCCGTGGACGCCGACGGTGATCTGCGGTTCGAGTATTTCGGGCTGCGCACGGTCGCCGACCGCTATCTGCTGCGCCATCCGCATGAGCGGCTGGTGGTGGAGACGCCACAGTATTGGCTGTTGCGAGTCGCCTGCGGCCTGTCGAAGGACGCGCGGGAGGCGATCGGGTTCTATCGGCTGATGTCGTCGCTGGCCTATCTGCCCAGCTCGCCGACCCTGTTCAACTCGGGGACCCGGCACACCCAGATGTCGTCGTGTTTCCTGGTCGACTCGCCGAAGGACGAACTCGACTCCATCTACGAGCGGTACCACCAGGTCGCGAAGCTGTCGAAATTCTCCGGCGGTATCGGGATCGCGTGGTCGCGGATCCGCGGCCGGGGCGCGCTGATTCGCGGCACGAACGGCCGGTCGAACGGCATCGTCCCGTTCCTGAAGACCCTCGACGCCGGGGTGGCGGCGGTCAATCAGGGCGGCCGGCGCAAGGGCGCGGCGTGTATCTATCTGGAGCCGTGGCACCCGGACGTCGAGGAGTTCCTGGAACTGCGCGACAACACCGGCGAGGAATCCCGGCGCACCCACAACCTCAATCTGGCCAACTGGATCCCGGACGAGTTCATGCGCCGGGTCGAGGCCGACGAGGAATGGTCGCTGATCGACCCGTCCGACGCCCCGGAGCTGCCCGATGTGTTCGGCGAGGCGTTCACCGAGGCCTACCGTGCGGCCGAGAAGAAGGCCGTCAAAACCGTCAAAGCCCGGGATCTGTACGGGCGGATGATGCGCACCCTCGCACAGACCGGCAACGGGTGGATGACGTTCAAGGATCGGTCGAACGCGCTGTCCAACCAGACCGGGGAGCCGGGCAACACGATCCACCTGTCCAACCTGTGCACCGAGATCCTCGAGGTCAACAACGACGACGAGACGGCGGTATGCAATCTCGGGTCGATCAATCTCGATGCACATGTCACCGTCGACGGTGTCGACTGGGAGAGATTGCGGGAAACCGTCCGGACGGCCGTCGTCCACCTGGACCGGGTCATCGACATCAACTATTACCCGTCGCCGCAGGCCGCTGCGTCGAATCCGCGCTGGCGTCCGGTCGGGCTCGGGCTGATGGGTCTTCAGGACGCGTTCTTCACGTTGCGGCTGCCGTTCGACTCCGACGAAGCGCGTTCGCTCTCCACCCGCGTTCAGGAGGAGATCTTCCTGACCGCTCTGGAGACGTCGGCCGATCTGGCCGCGCGGTTCGGCGCGCATCCGGCCTACGCCGAGACGCGTGCCGCCAAGGGGCGATTGCACCCTTCGCTCTGGGGTGCCGAGGTGTCGCAGGTTTCGCGCTGGGAGGACCTGCACGCCCGGATCGCCGAGCACGGGCTGCGCAATTCGCTGCTGATCGCGATCGCGCCGACGGCGACGATCGCGTCGATCGCCGGCGCCTACGAATGCATCGAGCCGCAGGTCTCCAACCTGTTCAAACGGGAGACGATGTCCGGCGAGTTCCTGCAGATCAACACCTATCTGGTACGGGAGTTGAAGTCCCGCGGACTGTGGACCGCCGCCATTCGGGAGCAGATCAAGCGGGCCGAAGGTTCCGTGCAGGGCATCACCGAACTCCCGGCCGATGTGCGGGAACTGTTCCGGACGGCGTGGGAACTGCCGCAGAAGTCGCTCATCGAACTCGCCGCCGCCCGGGCGCCGTTCATCGACCAGTCGCAGTCACTGAACCTGTTCATGGCCGCGCCGACCATCAACAAACTGTCGTCGATGTACCTCTACGCATGGAAGGCCGGTCTCAAGACCACCTACTACCTGCGTTCCCGCCCGGCGACCCGGATCCAGCAGGCGACCGTCTCGGTGATCCCGGCGCTGACCCCCGCCGAAGCCTGCTCCCTGGAAAACCCCGAATCATGTGAGGCCTGCCAGTAATGCTGCTCGACCCCGGAATGGACCTGACCCTGCGACCGATGAAGTACCCGCACTTCTTCGACAGGTTCAAGGACGCCATCAAGAACACCTGGACCGTCGAGGAGGTCGATCTGCACTCCGACCTCGCCGACCTGGCTCGCCTCAGTGCTGCCGAGAAACATCTCGTCTCACGGCTGGTCGCGTTCTTCGCCACCGGCGACACGATCGTCGCCAACAACCTGGTGCTCAACCTGTATCAGCACGTCAACTCGCCGGAGGGCCGGCTCTATCTGTCGCGGCAGCTGTTCGAGGAGGCCGTGCACGTCCAGTTCTATCTGAACCTGCTCGACACCTATGTGCCCGACGAGCAGGAACGGTTCGAGGCGTTCGCCGCGGTCGAGAACATCCCGTCGATCGCGCGCAAGGCCGAGTTCTGCTTCAAATGGATCGACTCGGTCTTCGACTTGCGGAAACTGGAGACCCGCGAGCATCGGCGGGCCTTCCTGCTCAACGTGATCTGCTTCGCCGCCTGTATCGAGGGGCTGTTCTTCTACGGCGCTTTCGCGTACGTCTACTTCCTGCGCTCGCGCGGCGTTCTGCAGGGGCTGGCGTCCGGCACCAACTGGGTGTTTCGCGACGAGAGCATGCACATGGCGTTCGCTTTCGACGTGGTCGACCAGGTGCGGGCCGAGGAGCCCGACCTGTTCGACGCCGGAATGGAACAGCAGGTCCGTGACATGCTCGCCGAAGCCGTCGAGTGCGAGGTCCAGTTCGCCGCGGATCTGCTCGAACAGGGGGTGAGCGGGCTGTCCCTGGCCGACATGCGCGAATACCTCCAACACGTCGCCGACCGGCGGCTCGCGGCGCTCGGTATCGACCCCGTTTACGGCAGTTCCAACCCGTTCGCGTTCATGGAGCTGCAGGACGTTCAGGAGTTGTCCAACTTCTTCGAGCGGCGCGTTTCGGCGTACCAGGTGGGGGTCTCCGGAAGCGTCTCCTTCGACGACGATTTCTAGAAACGATCAGCGGCCGCCCTCGGTTTTCCGGAGGCGGCCGCTTGCCGGACTGCTTCTCAGACCGTGACCGCCTCGGACGGCCGCGTGGTCGGCTCGGCGGCTGCCGGAGCCGACCGGCGGCCGGAACGCAACGCGCTGGCCAGGCAGAGCAGCGCGCCGAAGACGAGCCAGCCGGACAGGACGACGATCGGATGGGTCGCGGCGGCGCCGTCGAAAAAGGCGGTCGAGCGCAGCAGCGAACCACCCGCGCCCGGCGGCAGCAGCTGGCCGAGCTCGCCGGACCAGCCGGGCAGCATCTGCGGGGCTGACGACACGCCCGACAGCGGGTTGCCGACCAGCATCATCGTGGCCGCGCCGAGGCCCAGCCCGGCCGCACCGAGCAGCGATTCCAGGCCGAGCAGGGTGAGCGCGGTGGCGCCGATACTCAATGCGATCGCGCCCGCGTTGGCGAGGTAGTCGCCGTTGAGCGAACCCAGCCAGAACTGCAGGATCGCGGCCATCGCCAAGCCACCGGCGACCGCGAAGGCCAGCGCGCCGGTCACCCGCTGAGCGGTACCGCGGAGGCGGGCGGTGAGCAGGGCGGCGGCCATGATCCCGCCGATCACCAGGGGGAGGGCCCCGGCGGCCAGGCCGGCGCCGCGCGGGTCGTCGGCGGGCAGCGGCACCAGGTCGCGGGCCGCGACCGCCGGTGACTCACCCTGGGCCAGACCGGCGGCCAGCGCGGTCAGGGTCTGCGAGACCGGAGCGCTGGCCGCGGACGCCGTGATCACCTGAGGCTTCCCGCTGGTCAAATCGATGGCGCCGTACGCCTCCCGGTCACGGATCAGCTCCTCGGCCGCTGCCGTGGTGTCGACCGCGGTGATCTCGAAGGCGTCCGGCAGGCGCTGTTCGAGGGCGGCGGTGACCTGCTGGACCGCCGGAGCGGGACCGGCCACGGCGATCGGGATGTCGTGCACCGTGGACCTGACCGCCGGCCAGGCGAAGGCCGTGAGCAGCACGCTGATGATGACCGTGAGCAGCCCGACCGTCGCGGCTACCTGCGGCCAGGACGACGGTTTGTCGCTGGTCATGTCGACTCCTTCGCGCATTGTTCGTACCTGCGTAAGAGAACGGTTGTTCGTTTTTGAGAGTCCTCGAGGTGGCGGCGTTTGTCAAGAACGATCGTTCGTTTTAACTTGGGACGCATGCCACGCGTCACCGAGACACACCGCGCCGAACGCCGAGCCGAGATCCTCGCGGCTGCCGCCCGGCTCTTCGCCGACAACGGATTCCATGCCACCTCGATGGCCGGGATCATCGCCGAGTCGGGGCTGTCGGCCGGCGCCGTGTACAGCTACTTCCGCAGCAAGGAGGAGCTGATCGGAGCGGTCGCCGGGCTGGCCATGTCGACCGCTGACGAGGTGTTCGGCGAACTGCTCGCGAGAGACGCGGTGCCGTCACCGGCCGAGGTGACGACCGCCATGGTCGAGGCCGTCACCGAACGGTTCATCGAGGATTCGGTCATCGGGGTCGACATGACACGTCTGGCCGTACAGGTGTGGGCTGAAGCTCTTCGTAATCCGGACGTGCTCGCCCGCGTCTCGCACGTCGTGGTCCGGCTGCGCGGGCACTGTGCCGAGGTGGCCCGGCGTTGGCAGGCGGCCGGAAACCTGCCCGATTCGGCGAACCCGGACCAGGTCGGAGCGGCCATGCTCAGTCTCGTACAGGGGTACATCCTGCAGCGACTGCTCCTACCGGAGACCGACGCGCCCTACTATGTGGCCGGAATCGACGCACTGCTCTCGGGAAAGCCGCACTCGTGATACCTGTCTGGTTGCTCGACGTCGACGGGGTGATCAACGCCTTTCGCGCCGGTTGGTGGCATACCCGGCCCTGTCTGGTGCAGGTCTGGTCGACGGCTGACGCCTATGACTACCGGATTAGGTACGAGCCACGCCTGATCGATGTCATCCGTGAGGTGCATGCGCAGGGGCTCGCCGAGGTCACCTGGTGTACCACCTGGTGCAGCGATGCCGACGCTCTCGAGGAGGCGCTCGGGCTGCCCGTGCTGCCCCGGGCGTTCGACGAACCGGTCAAGGGGGCGGACGCCTGCGCGGCCAAGATCGCAGCGGCTCGGCGTGTGATCGCGTCCGGGCGGCTGCTCGTCTGGACCGACGACGTCGAGGTCGGGCATCACGCCGGCGAGTGCGCGGCCTGGGCGGAGACCGGAAAGGCGCTGGTCATCGCGCCTGATGAGAGCCGCGGGCTGCGGCCCGGTCATGCGCGGCGGATCCGGTCCTACCTCACCGGCAGACCGGTGCCGCCGCTCCGCTCGGCCGGCTCGCCCGCCCTGGACTGAAGCGGCGATTTTTGTCAGACCCTGGCCGTACCCTTCGGGCATGGTCAATCGTTCACCGGAAACCTTTGCTGATCGCGCTGCCTTCGACGCGGCGGTGGAGCTGGCGCGCGGCGCCGCCCAGGCGTATTACGACACCGGTGACGCGGTGATGACCGACGCGGAATATGACGAGTTGGCCGACCGGATCGCGGCGTCGGTGGCCGAGCACCCGGCGTGGGACGACCGTGGCATCACCACCGCAGTGGCCGCGGGGGCCTCTGCGGGCGGCGACGTGCGGCATCCGACGGCGATGCTCTCCCTCGACAAGATCAAGACGCCGGAGGAGGTCGCCGAGTTCGTCGCCACCCTCGGCGGTGACGGCTGCCTGGTCGAGGTCAAGCTCGACGGCCTCGCCATCCGCGCCGAGTTCGTCGACGGCAGGCTGGTGTTGGCCGCGCTGCGCGGCGACGGTGCCACCGGTGAGGATGTGACCGCACAGGTGCGGCGGGGCGTCGCCGGGTTGCCGGCCGAGCTGGGCACGTCCTGGAGCGGCGAGGTGCGCGGCGAGGTCTACATGACCGTCGACGACTTCGAGGCGGCCAGCGCCAACCGGGTCGCCGCCGGGGGTAAGGCGTTCGTCAACTCACGGGGCGCGGTCGCCGGGGCGATTCGCAGCATCGATCGGGCCTATGAGGCGCCGATGACCTTCGCCACCTATGAGATCACCGGTGACGGGGTGGATCCGGCCGGCACCCACCTCGGGCGGATGGATCGGGCCGAGGAGCTGGGCTTTCCGGCCGCCTGTCGGCTGATTCCCGAGGTCGCCGGGGAGTGCTTCACCGCTGAGCAGGTCAACGCCGCCATCGAAGTGATCGGCGGGCGGCGGGCCTCCCTGGTGTTCCCGATCGACGGTGCGGTCATCAAGGCCAACGCCGAGGCCACCCGCCGTCGGCTGGGGCTGGCCAGCCGCACTCCCTATTGGGCGGTCGCCTTCAAATATCCGCCGGACACCGCGTCCACCTACCTGCGTGACATCGAGGTTCGGGTCGGGCGGACCGGGCGGATCAGCCTGCGTGCCATCATCGACCCGGTCGTCGTCGGTGGCACCACCGTCACCAAGGCCACCCTGCACAACCCGCAGTGGGTTGCCGAGCAGGGTCTCGCCCTCGGGCAGAAGGTCGCGGTGTGGCGGGCCGGTGACGTCATCCCCCGAGTGACCTCGCCCATCGGTGATCAGCCACATGGCCTCACCCCCTGGGTCGCGCCTGAGCTGTGCCCGCAGTGCGGTGAGGCGTGGGACAAGTCGAGTCTGCTCTGGCGGTGTCACACGGCCTCGTGCGCGGCGGCGAACGCTCTGGCCTACTGGTGCAGCCGGGAAGCCCTCGACGTCGACGGGGCCGGGGATTCGTTCTGTGACGCGGTCATCGAGGCCGGGCTGGCCCGCAATGTCGCCGACCTCTACGCGTTGAGCGTCGACGACATCGCTGAGCTGCCGGTGGGGAAGACCGTCGCCGGTGGCACGGTGATGCTCGGGCGATCCAACGCCGAGCGGATCGTCGCCGGGCTGGCGGCCAGCAAGCAGCAGCCGTTCAACCGGGTCGTCACCGGTCTGGGCATCCGGATGACCGGCCGTAGTGTCGGGCGGTGGCTGGCGGCCCGCTTCAAGTCGATGTCCGCTTTGCGGGCGGCCTCCGTCGAGGAGATCGCCGAGATCGACAAGATGGGGTTGATCAAAGCCCAGCATGTCGTCGACGGGCTGGTCGCCATGGGCGATGTGATCGATCGTCTCGCCGAGTTCGGCCTGACCATGGAGGTGGTCGACGACGGCGGTGCCAAACCGCTGTCGGGGCAGACCTATGTGGTGTCGGGTTCGGTGCCCGGCTACACCCGGACCACGGTCAGCGAACGGATCGAGGCGCTCGGCGGCTCGGCCAGCAGCAGTGTCTCGGCCAAGACCACGGCTCTCGTCACGTCGGAGACGACTACCAGCAAGGCCAAGAAGGCGGCTCAGCTCGGCATTCCTGTGATCGAGCCCGAGGAGTTCGCCCGCATGCTCGCCTGACGTTCTTCCGTCGGCGCGGCTGTGTCGTGTTGTTGCGCGGTCGCGCGGCTGTGTCGTGTTGTTCCAGGTCGCGGGGCCGTGTCCTGTTGTTCCGCGTTTGTCTGGACACATTCACGTCGTGGAGATGGAGATCACACGATCGTCTGCAGCGGCGGCAAGCGGAGCCTTCGTGTCGTCTGCCAAACGATCCGAGGCACTGCCACTGGATCTGGGGCATCCTGGGCGCCGGAGCCGGTCGAACATTCAGGGCAATCCGGTGACCTGCGGAGACACGGTGCGCCTCGTGCTGGTTTGCCTCAACTCAACTGGCAGAACGAGCGTTCCGGCCCTGCCAATCAAGTTGAGGCACCGCAGGTCAGAGCCCATGCCGTGCCTCGGAACAACTGGCAGACGACACTTCGTAAAGAAGAACTCGACTCCTCCGGGGGTGCGTGCTCCAGCGTCGGGTTACTCGCGTGACGCCGATGGCGTCGCTGCGAGGAACTCGCGTGCGCCTCGGAGGCGCGTGTTCAGGCGTGCTTGAGTGTTGGCACTGTCCAACCGGACGTCGATGGGTCCGGGGAGGCCGGTGCCGGCGCGGAGCCCGGCAGAAAGGGTCGCCGGGTCGAGACCGTCCCGGCGTGCGATGAGCACTCCGAGTTCGTAGCGGCTGATGGCATCCGCGCCGGCGACGTGATGGACTCCGGCATAGGACGACGCGGCCAGCTCGATCAGTGCGCCGGCGAGGTCGGTGACATGCACCGGGCACCGCATGTCGTCGGTGAATAGGACACCGATCACGGCGCCGGTTGCCAATGCGTGCACGTGTCTCTCGTGCGGCGAATCCCCGTTACCGATGATCAACGAGGTCCGGGCGATGACGGCGGTCGGCGCAATGCCCTTGATCGCTGTCTCGGCGGCGGCCTTGGCGGCGCCGTATGGCGTGATGGGGTCTGGGACGTGCGCCTCGTCGTAGCGAGCGGTCGCGCCGGAGAACACTGCGTCACTGGACACATGCACCAGGCGAGCTCCGACCGCTGCCGCTGCGACGGCGACATGCATGCCGCCGTCAGCGGTGGTTGCCCAGTCGGATTGCCGGTAGGCAGCATTAATGATCACGTCAGGCCGTATCGCGTGGGCCAGGGCCATCACGTCGTCGCCGCGGCGGATGTCCAAACTTCTCCAGTCGACGTCGGCGACGTCGGGAACACGACTGTGGAAGGTCGCCGCGACGCCGTGACCGGCCCGCCGCGCCTGACGGGTGAGTTCCAGTCCGAGGAAACCGCTACCACCTACCACGAGAAGATCCACTCGGTCACGGTATAGCCTTTCGTCAGCCTCAAGCCATGCGGTGGCTCCGGTAGATCACATCACGGGCATACCTGCTCACAGCGGACAGT
This sequence comes from Actinoplanes sichuanensis, assembly GCF_033097365.1. Lineage (NCBI taxonomy): Bacteria > Bacillati > Actinomycetota > Actinomycetes > Micromonosporales > Micromonosporaceae > Actinoplanes > Actinoplanes sichuanensis. The sequence goes on along the minus strand of NZ_AP028461.1, from coordinate 5,689,697 downwards.
CGGCTGATTGGCCGATCACTCCGCGTTCGCAGCCGTCTCGTTGCCTGAGTTGGCCGGTGTGGTGGTGTTGAGTTCGTCGAGGAGTCTGCGGATGCGGTCGGCGGCGCAGCGGTGTCGTTCGATCTCGCGGGCCCAGCCGCGCTCGGTGGCGTCGGCGATGAGTCGTTCCTCGGTGCGCAGCCGTTCTTGTAGCCGAGGGACGTACTGGGGAGTGGCGACGAACTTGGGGCAGGTCAGATAGATGTCCCACTCGCATGGGCCTTCCTGGGGCAGGCGCAGGCAGTGGCCGAGTTCGAGTCCGGTCTTGTAGAAGTTGGTCTGCAGCCAGTCGAGCGTGGTTCGGTCCAGTTCACCGCGACGCAGCGTGTCAGCGAGGGCCGCTCCGGCTTGCAGGACCCCTTGATAGTCGGCCGCCAGCAAGTGGCCGTTCCCGGCGGTCAACGCGAGGTCCAGCTGCTGGGCCTTGCGGCTCGACGAACGGGTTCGCAACCACTCGATGAAACTCACCGCCAGCGCGGGCCGGAACTCCTCGACCGTCAAGCCACGCTCATGCAAAAACGGTACAGCTTCTGCAAATCGTACGCATAGGCACGGACCGTGTTCGGCGAGTAGTCCCGCACCGGCAACAGGCGGAGGATCCCGGTCACATCGGCTACCGGCACGCCGGCGTAGTCAACCAACTCGACCGCCGGCCGCCCGGGCCGGGCATCAACAACCTTCGTCACACGCACGCTGGACAACGTAGGGCTCCACGAACCGCTCGCAGAATCGCCAAACCTCGACTGTCCAGATAAGAAGGTCGCGCTGGTCCTGGCATTGCGTCGCGTGAGGTTACGCCGGGCTTTGCTCCGGCCGGCCGGCTTGGTGTCGGGTGGTCACGCATGGTATTCGTTCGTCCTGGGTAGACGGAGGGCATCAAGCAACTGCCGCCTGGGAGGAGCCCGAGATGTCGTACAGCACCAGCCGTCGGAGTGCTTCCGCTGCCCGAGTCTGCACGATCATCGCCTTCGTCTTCGCGGGGCTGGCCGTGCTGTTCTGGCCGTTCATGTTCGGCCTGGTCGCGATCATTCTCGGTCTGGTCGGCGGTTTCCTCGGCGACCGGCCGCTCGGCTTCTACGCCGCTGTCGCCGGTGCTGCCGGTGCCGTGCTCGGTATCGTGCTGGCCGCCGCTCTGCTCGGTTGATCCCGGCGCCACGCCGGCCTGCCGGGATCCTGACATCCACTCGCCTCGCGGGGCAGCACGCCTGGGTTCTTGTTGATCATCAGGTTCGCCTTCGTGCCTGAACAGCTCTTCGGCACCGCGGTGATCGGTGTCGGCGTAGGAATTTCAAGATGCGCGGATTCGGTCCGTCTACAGTGGCGGCGGTGAGTGTCGATCGGCGTTCCTCGCCTGACGGCCGGTTTGATGTCCGGTCTGTGTTTGGTGACCAGTCCGTGTCTCGTGGGGCCTTCCTGCCTGATCGGCGGCCCCTACTCGGGGCGGCGCCGGAAAGTGTTCGGGACGCGGTGGCCGGGGTGCTCGGGGAACCGGTCGTGAAGGAGTGGGCTGCGGAGGCTGGGTTCACGCCTTCGATCGCTTCGGTGGTGGTGGGGCGTTCCGGAGCTCGGATGTTCGTCAAGGCCGCGCCGGTGGGGGACGGCCTCGGCGAAGCCGTGGAAGCCGGGGCGGTGCTGGCTGATGCGGTCGGTGATCTCGGGCCTCGGCTCCTGGGCGCTGTCCGCTGTGAGGATTGGCGGGTCGCCGCCTACGAAGTGGTGGACGGGGTAACGGTCGATGCCTGGAGCTCGGCTGACGTCGATCAGCTGCTTCGGGTCATCGATCGGATGCGGGAGCGGCTCGAACCCTGCCCGGTCGGGGGCGTTTGGCCGTACGCGCGGGATTTCGTGCCCTTGCTTGGGGATTGGGCGACGCTCGGGGTGAGGCGGCCGCCGCCGGTCTCCGTGCCAGTGGCGCGGCTCGCCGAGCTGGAGGCGCGTTGGATGGAGGTGCTCACGTCGGGCGTCGCGCTGCACCACGGTGACCTGCGGCGTGACAACGTGATCCGGGAACCCGACGGGCGGCTGCGGATCGTCGACTGGACCCACATGTGGACCGCCCCGGGCTGGATGGACCTGGTCCGGCTGCTGCCGGACCTGGCGTCGGCCGAGCACGACCCGGAAACCGTGCTGCGGCGATCATGCTGGCGGGACACGCCTGACGAGGACGTGAACGTGGCACTGGCCGGGCTTGCCGGGCGAGCCTGGCGTGACTGCGCGTTGCCGGGTGACCAACGCCTCCGGCGCATGCAGCGTGAACAGGCTGAACACCTCCTGTCGTGGTTGGACACCCGGCTCGGATGAGAGTGACTCCGGATTCTCGGCGAGCTGGAGCCTGGGCACGGACCGTGGTCAGGCGGGCGTGATGCCGGCGGCGACCGACTTCAGGGTTTCGGCGGGGACGCGGGTGTTCGCCTCGATGGTGATCACGGTGCGGTCCGTGCCGGCGATGACGATGCCGTAGCCGGCGGCCTCCGCGGCGGAGGTTCTCGTCAGGCTGGCCCTTCCGGTGGGGACGTCGAACTTCTCGACCGTCGTGGTTCCGATCAGTTGGCGGTTCAGAAGAGCGTTGAACGTGGTCGCCGGAACCGTCTGGGCTGGTGGTGACGATGGGCGATACACCGTGATCCACATGTACGAGCCGCCGTTGGCCTGCTCGAACCGGCGCATCGACACCGCCACGTTCAGGTCCTGCGGGCCGGATGACGTACCCGCGTCGGTGCCGTCCGGCCTGACCATCAAGCTGCTGCTGCCGCGCTGTTCGTCGAGCCGGATGCCGTCCGGGATGTAGCCGATCAGGAAACGGTCCACATCGGCGATCGTGGGCGAGGCGGCCGCGACCGGATCCGGCACCCGCCTCGTCTGAGTCACGGCCACGACGCCTGTGACGGCCAGGACGGCCAGCCCCGCGGCGGCGACCCGGAACGCCTGGCGGCGCCGGACACCCCGCTGGACCCGGTGCAGGAACTCCTCCGTCACCGGAAGATCGAAATCGGTCGTCTTCAGAATGTCCGGCATGTGAGATCAGCCTTCCGCCGTCATGCGTTCACGAAGTGTGGCCAGGCCCCGCGAGAGGTGGGAACGGACCGTGCCCGCGCTGCAGCCGAGCACCGCCGCGATCTGGTCGTCCGGTTGATCGGCCAGGTAGCGAAGCGCGATCGCCGCCCGCTGCTGTGGTGGTAGGCCGGCCAGGAGTTGGCGGACCACCGCGGTGTCGTCGATCGACGCTAGTGCCGCGTCCTCATCCGCCCGATCCGGCAGGTCGGCCACCGGAATCGGCCATCGGCGGCGACGCTCGTTCAGGAACAGGTTGACCATGGTGCGCTGGGCATACCCGACCGGATTGCCGTCCCGGCGCACCCGCGACCAGGCCAGACCCACCCGGATCAGCGTCTCCTGGGCCAGATCCTCGGCGGCGGCCCGATCGAGGGTCAGCGCGTTCCCCAGACGCAGCAGCGCGGGGGCACTCTGCCGCAGGAACGCTTCGAACCCGTTACCTCTCATACCTATGACTACACGGCGGCCCCACGGATTTGTTGAGCTCCGGCGGCTATTCAGTGGCCGCCCCGGCCGAGATGGGCCAGTACGGTGTCGAAAGCCTGAAACACGGCGTTCCGGGACTCCTCGGTGTGATCGAGCATGTCGAAACCGTGACGGCCGTTGGGCACGTCGATCACATCCAGCCGCGTACCGTCGGCCGCCCTCACGAATTCCTCGACCCCCGCGGCGACCTCCGGCCGTTCGAGCCCAGCCCTGGTCAGCACGATCGGCGGCGTGACAGCGCCGGTGACCGCCTCCACCGGGCGAAACGCCGGATCGACCGGCCAGCCCGGCAGCGGCGCGAGCAGAGGGTAGGTGGCGGCCAGACAACGCAGCCACGACGGTGCGCCACGCAACCAGTCGGAGAGCAGCAAGCCGCCGCCGGAGAAGAACCAGACAGCGATCCGGTCCTCGTCGACCTGCGGTGACTCCCGTGCGATCCGGACCGCTTCGGAGACGTCCTCGGCGGCTGCCGGGTAGGCGGTCGGATGGTGTAGCCGGTGATCGACTGTCACGCCGACCACGCCACGGGTTGCCGCCAGCGAGCCGTATCCCCGATACACCGGCCAGTCGCGTGGGGTCGGGCGCAACTCGGCCGGCACCGGTCCGCCGTGCACGAACACGATCGCCGGCCGTGGCTCCTCCGCCTCCGGCAGATACACGTCGACGGATCCGCGACGATCCGGACCTACGGTCTCCACGGACAGGACGAACGGTTGAAGATGGTCCGGAAGTGCCATTCGGGCAGCCTATCGCTACCGGATCCGTCCGGTGGGTGACGTTCACGGCCCTCCTCCCGGCCGCGCCGATCGCCTAGCGTCATTGCCGTGAGCGGCGAGAACAGACCTAGCGGCCGGGTGGTCGTGCTGGTGCTGCCGGACGTCAACCTGCTCGACCTCGGTGGTCCGGTGCAGGCTTTCGACACGGCGGCGGAGCACGGTGCCGGGTACCGTCTGGAGTTCGTAGCCGCGGCATCCGGTGAGGTGCGGTCGGCGCAGGGTCTGCTGCTCGCCGGGCTCGGACCACTGCCCTCGGTTGTCTCCGGAGACCTGGTGCTGATCCCCGGTCCACGTCTGCGTGCGTCCGGGCCGGATCTGCCGGCGGCCGCCGTGACCTGGGTACAGGAGGCGGTCCGGGCGGGCGCCCGGGTGGCCTCGGTGTGTACCGGGGCGGCGCTGCTCGCCGAAGCCGGTCTCCTCGACGGTCGCCGGTGCACGACACACTGGGCGCTCGTCGACCTGATGCGAGCGCGATATCCCCGGGCCCGCGTCCGGGACGCGGTGCTCTACGTCCACGACGGGCCGGTCAGCACCAGCGCGGGAATCGCCGCCGGCATCGATCTGGCCCTGTCGCTCATCGAACGTGACCACGGGCCGTCGCTGACCGCGGCGGTGGCCCGGGACCTGGTGGTCTACCTGCGACGGGACGGATCTCAGCGACAGGTCAGCCCGTTCCTCCAACACCGTGGCCATCTGCATCCCGGTGTCCACCGGGTCCAGGACCATCTCGCTCAGCACCTTGACCTCCCGCACACCCTCGATGACCTGGCCCGACTGGCGAACCTGTCGCCGCGCGGACTGAGCCGAGCCTTCACTGCGGCGACCGGCTGCACTCCGCTCGAATACCAGCAACGCCTGCGCCTGGATCTGGCCGCCAATCTGCTCGCCGAGACGACTCTGACGGTTGAGGCGGTCGCCGCACGCTGCGGATTCCGCGACGCTCGGCATTTCCGGCGGCTGTACGGCGCCCGATACGGCATGCCGCCCTCGGCCGGTCGCCACACCTGACTCGCCTCACACCCGTGGCTCCACTGTGCTGCTCGGGCTGCCCGGAATCTCGTCATCCGCCCATGGAAAGGGCCGTCATGCTTCGGTTTCTTCTCGGATTGCTCCTGGCGACAGCTGTTCTCGGCGGTGCCGCTTTCGGCGGGGTGACGGTCACCATGGGTGACAGCTACCCCGTGGAGCTTGCGGCTGCCGGCGCTTGGCCGACACCACGCGGCACACCAGCGGGAACGACCGTCGTCGCAGTGATCCTCGGTAGCGGTGGGACGGTGATCAGCGACGCCTTGCTGCCCTACGAGGCGTTCGCCCGTACCCCTGGATTCTTCGTCTATACGGTGGCCGCGGAACGCCGGCCCGTTCCGCTCTCCGGTGGGTTGCAGGCCGTGCCCGAACACACCTTCGACACTGCTCCGCCGCCGGACGTGGTGGTCGTTCCCGCAGTCGTCCAGCAGGAGCCGGAACTCCTGGCATGGCTCACCGACCAGGCCGCTCGCGGCTCGTACATCCTCGGGGTCTGCGCGGGATCCGAAGTGCTCGCTGATGCCGGGCTGCTGGCCGGGCGACGGGCGACCTCGTTCTGGCAACGGCTCGGCGGTCTTCGCGACAGTCACCCTGAAACGGTCTGGGTTGGCGGCGAACGGTTCGTCGAGGACGGACGAATCGTCACGACCGCGGGCGTCAGTTCCGGGCTGGCCGGCAGTCTGCGGCTCATCGAGCTGATCGCCGGCTCGGCCGAGGCCTCCCGGGTCGGGCACGCGGTCGCCTATCGGGACTGGGCGCCGGCCATGCCCACCCGGATTTCTGAGCGAAGCCTGGCGATCGACGACCTCCCGTACGCCTTGAACGCCGCATTCCCCTGGCTGCGGCCGACCGTGGGTGTCGGCCTCGTCGATGGGGTCGGCGAGATCGACATCGCGTCGGCCTTCGAGACATACGCCGGAACATCCTTCGCCACCCGGACCGTGCCGATCGCAGCCCGGCCGACGGTGACCACCCGGCACGGCCTGTTGTTGACCGCCGACCTTGCCCCCGTGGATCGGTTGATCATGCCCGGTGTCGACGAGCCCAGCGCAGATCTGCCCGGTGCGGACCTGGTCGCCTGGGCCGCTGACCGTGCCATCCCGGTCTCGTTCCCGCACGCGAAGCGGCAACCTGGTGAGTTCTCGTTCGACCCGCTGTTGCGTGACCTTGCCGCGCACACCGATCGCGCGACCGCCCGCACCACAGCGAAGTTCACTGAGTATCCGGCCGATCATTTGCAGCTCACCGGAGCCTCTTGGCCTTGGCGATCGACGGCGCTCGGAGTCCTGGTTGCCGCGGCTGCCGTAGGTGCCGGACTGCTTCCTCGGCTGGTCTTTCGTCTTCGTCGCCGAGAAAGAGTCGAACCTTCGGCGGATCGTCGGTGACCTGCCGGAGTCCGGTCGGGGCTTCGACGGAGGTTGCGGCGGGATCCACGCGGCCTCGAAACGGTCGATAATCGCTGTCGATGACATCGGGGGCATCGATAGTCTCCCTTGGATGGAGATCCGGAAGCTGACGACTTTCGACGGGACCGAGGCCTCAGCCTGGTACGAGGCGCGGCACGCGGGGGCGACGGCCGACCGGCATGCGGCACTGGTGACTGCTCGTGACACCGAGCTGCGGTCGCTCGCCGCCAACGGCACCAACCCGAACCGGCATCGTGAGGCCTGGGGCGCCTGGGAGGGCGACACCTGCCTCGGTGGGATGCTCGTCGAGTGGGCGCGGCAGGAGAACCTGCATCGGGCCGAGATCGACATCGCCGTCCCGCGGCCGAACCGCGGGCGGGGTGTCGGCGCCGCGCTCTGGGAGGCGGGAGCACGACGTGCCGTCTCCACTGGGCGGGCCACCGTCAACGTCGAGGTGCACGTCCCTCGCGGGCGTACCCTCCAGGAATGGCCGGGTGGGCGGTTCGCGTTGGCCCGTGGCTTCGCCTCCGGACTGGCCGAGGATCGGCTGGTGCTCGATCTGCCAGTGCCCGAGCCGATCCTGGCCGCCCATGATCTCCCGGCTTCCGGCTATCAGACCCACTCCTGGCACGGGCCGATACCCGCCGAATGGCTGCCCACGCTCGCCGAACTCACGAGCGAGATGGCCGCCGACGTGCCGTCTGGTGAACTCGACGTGGAGGCGGCACGCTGGGACGCCGAACGTGTCGGCACCAACCAGGCACGGCTCAGCAAGATCGGGTACGCCCTGGTCACCACGATGGTCACCACGGACGGTGGAGAACCGGCCGGATATACCCAGTTGCTCGTGGAAAGCGACGGTCTCCACGTGCACCAGGACGACACCTATGTACGCCGGGCCCACCGCGGTCACCGACTTGGCGGCCTTGCCAAGACCCGTAACCTGCGTGAACTCGTTGCCCGACACCCGCGGGCGCGACACGTGCACACCTGGACCGCCGAGTCCAACGACGCCATGCAGGTGATCAACGAACGGTTCGGTTTCCGCTCGGTGGAGACCAGTCACTCGATGGAGTCGTCCGTCAGCTGATCGCCGCGGCATCAGGGGCCGATCGATTCGTCGGGTCCGGGGGCGTGTCCCGGCAAGGTGGATGCCCATGGAGCGGTCCTCCTGACGTCAGGTTCTCGGGCGAGCCGGCCGTTCCGTCGTTGTCTGAGGTTTCGGCCTCGAGGACGTCCGGGCAGCGGTCGGCGCTACTACATGACCCTGGCGAGGCCCTGACCTGCCGTGGCCGAATGATCGGAGTCTGTGGTCGGCCCCAGCGGGCCAGCAATTCGAAGGCATCCATGATCATTGCGGCTCTCCAGACGACGGGAGCCCTATGCCCGCACCATCGGTTGCCTGATCCGTGGCGCCTCCACCGGTTGTCACAGCCCTGCCGACACCTGACGGGGCGCCGGCGAGTGCCAGGCGCTCGTACGTCTGGTCGGTGGACGCCCGGCTATTGAGCGGCGGGCCCTCCGAAGCCTGGCCGATCGCGATTGCGGCCATCGCCGGCAGGGCGGACGCGTTGGGGTCGAAGTATCCGTCGTGGCCCTGGACGTCGTCGCATGGCAGCTGGTGCGCACCGAATCCCGGGTCGGAGGGCAACCGCCCGTGCCCGAGACCCAGCAGCCGCATGCCCGGGACCCGGCGGATCCAGTCGCCGGGCGCGGCACAGGACCACACCCGCGCCGATGTGCCCAGGTCGGAACTGCTGGACACGCCCATACCGGGACTGCCGACCGAGATCAGATCGGTGACCTGCCCGCTCAGCCGAGGCACCGCCAGACCGGCGACGGTGGAGCCGTAGCTGTGGCCGATGACGACGATCGAGCGGTGCGGAGCGTCGAGCACGAGACCATCCATGAAACGCTGGAGAGAATCGGCTCCGGAGGCGGCCCGGTCCTCCCGCACGGCGTTGATGTCGAGCCCTTCCGGGGAGTCGTAGCCCAGCCAGGCGATGACGGCGACCTGTGCGCTCGGGGCGATGGCGTGGATCCTGTCGAACAACTGCCGCGCCTGCCATGCCGGTGCCCGGCGCTGGACCCCGCCGTGGCCTGTGGCGAACTCGGGCAGCTCGTTGTCGGAGCCGGGGATGAGGATCACGATGTGGTCGGCGGTCTCGAGGTCACCCAGGACCTCGGCGATGCGTCCGTCGCCCCGGTCGTCGTAAAGGAGGGTCTGCCGGCCGGATGCCTCCGAAGGGCGCCGAGCCTGATTGGCGGCATAGCGCAGCGCCACGGGGGCGCCGTCGAGATTGCCGACGATCTCCGGATAGCGAGTGGTGAGCCCGGCCGCCTCGGCTGTGGTGAGGTGCTCGAAGAACAGAGCGATCTGCTCCGGCGTGGCCGTGACCGGATCGGGTGGAGCGGTGGGCTCGGCGAGCCAGGCGGGAAGCGAGACCGGCGGCATCGACGGCTCCGGACGGGCCGGGCCGAGCAGCGAGCCGCCGATCAGGCCCAAGCCGGCGAGCGTGGATGCCACCAGGGCTTTCCGGGAGGTGAATGCGATGCGAGGCATGGCATTGAGGCTCGCCGGGAAACGGACCGGGCACAGTGGAGCAGGCACGCGCTTGAGGGTTCGGTTATCCGAACCCTCAATGCTAGTGCTGGCACCATCGCGTTCGGCCGCCCGACGGGGCATGCTTTTGCGCGATGAAGCTATTGAGCACGATCTTTGACAGTCGTTCGCGCAAGGGCCTGGCATACCTGCTACTGGTCCTGCCGATCGATCTGCTGAGCTTTGTCCTCCTGATGTTGGGGAGTCTGCTCGGCGCCGTGCTGCTGCTCACTCCACTCGGGACGTGGCTGCTCGCGCTGGTGCTGCGTGGGGCAGCCGGTCTCGGCGGAAGCCGGAGGGCTCTGGCGGCACGGATGCTCGGCGATCGGGTTCCCGCGCCGGTTCGTCCGGTCGTGGCCGGCATCGGACTGTTCGGGTGGCGACGGGCGATCCTCAAGGATCCGGTCAGCTGGCGGGTGCTCGCATATGCGCTGGTCAAACCGCCGGTGGCGGTGCTGTCCCTGGCCCTGGCCGGTGGCTTCTACCTGTATGGGTTGATCAGCCTGATCTACCTGCCGTTCTATGACGATGAGCTGGGGGCCGAGGCGCTCGGCATCATGGTGACCAGCGTGATCCTTCTGCTGCTCGGTCCATGGATGCTGCGGTCCGTGCTCGCCGTCGAGCGGCTGATGATCCGTGGGCTGCTCGGGCCGACCCGGGCAAACCAGCGGATCAGCGACCTCCAGGACTCCCGTGACCGGGCGGTCAAGGACGCCGACAGCACACTGCGACGGATCGAGCGCGATCTGCACGACGGCGCCCAGGCCAGGCTGATCGGGGTCGGGATGCATCTGGCGATCGTCCGGGAGCTCGTCGGCGCGCAGGCGTCCGCCGAGCAGGTGGTGGCTGCTGTCGACACGGCCCAGGAGACCCTTGCCACGGCGGTCGCCGAGCTGCGTGATCTGGTGCGTGGCATCCACCCGCCGGTGCTGGATGCCGGGCTGGAGGCAGCGTTGGCCACCGTCGCGGCGGGCAGCACTGTGCCGGTGACGGTTGAGATCGACCTGCCGAGACGACCACCGCCGGCATTGGAGAGCATCGCCTACTTCACGGTGTGTGAGTTGCTGACCAACGCCGGGCGCCACGGTGGAGCTCGCGACGCTTCGATTCGGGTCGATCTCCGAGACGGGGTTCTTCGGCTCCGGGTTCATGATGACGGGCAGGGCGGTGCGCATCGGCGGCCCGGTGGTGGGCTGGCCGGGTTGTCCGAGCGGGTCCAGGTCGTCGACGGCCATCTGGTGATCGACAGTCCCGCCGGCGGGCCGACCACCATCACGGTCGAGATCCCATGTCCAGCGATGGATGATCCATCAGGATCGATAGAGGAGCCGAAGTTTTCTGAGATGCCGGTTCTCCGGGCGTAGTCGGTTCGGAATGTGGAGGCGGTGGGACATGGTCGGGTCTTTCGGGCCTCGGAGCGGCTGGTTGCCGGGGCGAGTGGAGGCCGGGGCCAGTCGACTTCCGGAAGTAGCCGGCGATTGGGAGCTGTCCGATCCGCGGGTCGGCGGGCGGACACGAGCGCCTGGTCGGTCGGGGTGAGTGACAGCCCGGGTGGGGAGATGGCCCGGGCCAGCTGATGGGCCGGAGTGACGGATGGTCCGGCCCAGCAGATGGTCAGAGGCGGCAGATGGCCCGGGAGGACGGATTTGTCGGGCAGCAGTGGCCTACGGACAGGCGTGGGGCCGGTGGCCGGTGGAGCCGGGTTGGGGTGGTCGATGGATTGGGCGTTCGGTGGCACGGGTGCAATGACCTGAGCGGGAAGGGGACTTGACCGGCGCGTGCGGGCGGACTTTTGGGGAAGGGCCGGAGGTGGAGAGATGCGCGTTGTCATCGCTGAGGACTCCGCGATTCTGCGGGAAGGCCTTGCCCAGTTGCTCAGTATGCGGGGGCATGAGGTGCTGGCTGCCGTCGTTGATGTGCCGGCGTTGTTCGAGGCCGTTGCCGTTCAGGCGCCGGATGTGGCGATCGTGGACATTCGGTTGCCGCCCAGTCATACCGATGAGGGGTTGAGGGCGGCGGTTCGTCTACGGCGTGAATGTCCTGGGGTCGGCGTTTTGATCTTCTCGCAGTATGTGGAGACCGCATTCGTGGCCGAGTTGTTGGCGGGTGGGTCCGAGGGAGTCGGCTATCTACTCAAGGAGCGGGTGGTTCAGCTGGACGACTTCGTTGATGCGCTGGATCGGGTTGCGGCCGGGGGTACGGCGCTCGATCCCCAGGTGGTGACTCAGATGTTCGGCCGGAGTCGGCATCGCGAGGTGCTCGCCGAATTCACTCCGAGAGAACGGGAGGTGTTGGCTCTGATGGCGCAGGGGCGGTCGAATACGGCGATCGCTACGGCGATTCGAGTCAGTGAGCGGGCCGTGGAGAAACACGTGACCAACATCTTCGGGAAGTTCGACCTGCCGCCATCTGATGCCGATCATCGGCGGGTGCTCGCGGTCATCCGCTATCTGCAGAACTGAATAGGGCGACCGGGCAGGTCGAAATTGGGTGGAAACGGCCTGGGGTGCCAGGGTCGAAAGTGGGTGGAAGCGCGACCTGGGTGGCGGGTTCGAAGAGGGGCCGAAGCGGCCTGGAACGGCGGGTCGAGCTGACGGAAGCGGCCTGGAATGGCGGCGCTGGAGTGTCGGTCCTTAAGGTGACAGCGAGGGGACGGATTCAACCCGGAAGGCGCGTTTCGGTCGGGAGGGGGGTGCGTTCGTGCGGTGTGGTCTGCGGCCTTGCGGGGCGTACCAGATGGGGAACGCGGCGGCCCGGGGTCGGCCGAGGGCTGCCGCAGCCGGCCGCGGGTTGGCCGAGGGCTGCCGCAGTCGGCCGCGGGTTGGCCGAGGGCTGCCGCAGTCGGCCGCGGGTTGGCCGAGGGCTGCCGCAGTCGGCCGCGGGTTGGCCGAGGGCTGCCGCAGTCGGCCGCGGGTTGGCCGAGGGCTGCCGCAGTCGGCCGCGGGTTGCCCGAGGGCTGCCGCAGCCGGTCGCGGGGTTGCCCGCAGGCTGATCGAAGCCTGCCGAAGCGGGCTTCGATCAGCCTGGACCGGGCTTTGATCAGCGCTTGAGGCCGTGTTCGATGGCCTCGATGATGCGGGGACGCAGGTCCTCGGTGCTCACGATCGCGTCCACCGAGCCGACCTCGACCGCCCGCTGGATGCTGTGGACGCGGTCGAATTCGGCGGCCACCTCGCCCAGCTTTTCGGCTCGGACCGAACCCTGCACCTCGGCCAGGCGGGCGTTCAGTGCCGCGCGGTCGGTTGCCGACGCGGCTGAGGCCTGGGCCTGGAGTTCGGTGACGCGCGGGTCGTTTGCGGTTCGGTTGTTGACCTCGCCGGAGAAGACCACCGCCGCCGCGGGGGCGCCACCCAGCACCGAGGCGAACGAGCCCTCCAGCGCCAGGACCGTCATGTTCGGGTTCAGGGCCTTGGAGAAGACCACGAACGCGCCACCGTGATAGCGGGAGATGACCGTGAAGACGATCGGGCCGTCGAAGTTGACGATCGCGCGGCCGATCTCGGCGCCGTATTCGAGCTGCAGGTTCCGCATCGACTCGGGGGAGCCGTCGAAACCGGACAGGTTCGCGAGGACCACGAGCGGGCGGTTGCCGGACGCCGCGTTGATCGCGCGGGCCGTCTTCTTCGACGAGCGGGGGAACAGGGTGCCCGCCGTGTACGTGTCGGGGCCGTCGGTGGGCGGGAAACCCCGCCGCGGAACGGACCGGGACTCGATGCCGATGAGACAGACCGGCCGGCCGCCGATGTGCACGTCCTGGACGACCGAGGTGTCGGCGTCCGCCATACCTGCCCAGCGCTCCAGGACCGGGTGATCCTGATCGGACACCGCCCGCATCACGGTGCGGATGTCGAAGGCCTTCTTACGGTCCGGGTTGTGTGTCGCCGAGAAGATCTGCCCGACCGTGGTGAAGTCGCTTCCGGCCCAGGTGTGCGGGAAGTCGGACACGTCCCGGTCGGCCGGGTCGGTGGTCGCTGCCGGGCGCGGGCCGGTCTCGCCGGGAGCGACATACGTGTGGTCGTAGTGCGCCATCAGCACGTCACGGGCGGCGGGCAGGGACGGCGCCCAGTACTGCGCCTGACCGTTCGGGCCCATCACCCGGTCGTAGCCGCCGATGCCGAAGTTGTCCTCGGCCGACACCCCACCGGAGAAGTCCAGCGACTGTTTGCCGGTCAGCACCATCGCCGAGTCGGGCGTCATGACCAGGATGCCCTTGGTGTGCATGAGCATCGTGGCCTCGGCGTTCCAGTACGGCTGGGCGCCCACGTTGATTCCCGCGACCACGATGTTGATCTCGCCACCGGCCTGGGTGAACGTGACGATGCGCTTGAGAGCGGCGGCCACCCAGTCCATGTTCTCGGTGCCGGACGTCATCGAGATCCGCGCACCCGCGGACAGCGCGAACCATTCGAGCGGGACCCCGAGCGACGCCGCCAGGTCGAGGGCGGCGATGACCCGCGCGCACTCCGGCTCGGACAGTGCACCGAGCGACTTGGTCGGGTCACCGAGCAGCACCACCCGGGTGATGCCCTCCGGATAGCGGTCGGTCGGTGTGGTCACCACACCGGCCACGATGGCGGCCGTGTTGCGCCCCTTCGGCCGGTCGACCGGCTCCAGCACACCGGAGGAGGCGAGGTCGTACTCGGTGAAACTGCCGAGGAGACCGGTCAGCTCGTACGGGTAGACCGTCCCGCGCCGAGCCGCCCGCAGCACCTTCTGCCGGTAGTCGTCGAGCGGCTGCACCGGATCGGTCGACGGCTCACCGACGTGCAGGTGTGCCCCGTTACCCGGCTCCAGCGTGATGGTCACCGCTACCTCGGTGAGTTCCCCACTGGACCGGCGCTGCCGCGCGATGAACTGGACCTCCTCCAGGCCGGCCCCGGAGGCGGTCGGCAGGATGCGCTGGACCAGGGCGTTCAGTTCGTCGATGGACAATTCGGTGACCGGCCAGACGTACATCATGATCCGGTTTGTGTCGAATCTCTTGTTCTGGGGCCGTTGCGCCTGGATGTTGCGGATCGCGTCGAGCGTGAGGGTGATGCCCTCCTCCAGAGCGGGCAGCGCGACGAGCCGGCCGTCCGTCTCGCGGAGTGCGGTCAGGTCGCGGACCTGGTACATCGCGATGAGCCGCTCGTCGGACGGGTTCGACTTGGCGACCGCCTTGAAGAGGTACATCTCCTCGTCGGTCGACGGCAGGCGGGTGAGGTCGAACTCGCGCAGTCGTTCGAGTTGGAGACGCAGCGCGATCTGCGGATGCAGCCCCCGGATAAGCCGGTCTTCAGTGAAATGTCCGTCCTGGTCCGCACGGAACGTGAAGTGGTGGTGCATGACGGCGCCGCTCGTGCCCGCGATGGTCGCGGTGATCCGCCGCGTTGCCGGGAGCCGCAGCCCGTCGAAGAGCCGGCTCAACTCAGAAGCCATCTCATCGGCCCCGGGCTGCCCGTCCCAGGCGACATAGATGTCCGCGACATCCGACGAAACCGCGGCCAACGTTTCCGGCAAGTCCGAAATGTCGACGGCGGCGGCCGAAACGCGGGTCACCCGCGTGGCAAGAGAGTGCGTCGTAGTCATGAAGCGGCCATCAGTCGAGAAATCCGACAGATCCCGGTTCTCGTAGTAGCGGCGAGTCAATACCTCGAGCAGCGGCATGTGATCCCGCCCGGGTCGCCCGATCCGCTGCCCCACCAGCCGGACCAGCGGCTCCGAACAGGCGACCATCCGCTGGATCCGCTCGGACCGGTCCGGCGAATCCGGGTGATGATCGAGATGCCGCAGATCAGCGCGGACGGCCGCATAGACCTCAGCCCGGGTACGCCGGAGCAGCGGCTGCGCGTACCACCGGAAGACGATGCCCCGAGCCAGGTCGGACACCGACGGGAACCGCACCTGCGTCGCCTCGATCAGGTGCTCCAGGGCGATACCGGCCCGCTCGGCGAGCGGCTCCGCCGGCGGCGATCCGGCGATCCACTGTCGGAGCAGGGCGGACACGATGTTGATGTTCGCGGCTGACTTCTGCAGTGCCAGGAAGATCCGGAAGACCGCGTCCTCCAGCTCCGGAGTCCGATCAAGACCGGTCACGCCGTAGTGCGCGAGCACCCGGGTCAGCCGGTCCTGGAACGCGGTCGGCACCCCGGCCCGCTCCACGTCGAGGCTCTGGAGATAGGTGTGGAAGTTCTCCCGCGGGCTGTGCACCGCGCTGCCGGGCTCACTCTTCCACCCGTCACCGGGCTTGTTGCGGCTGAGCTCGAGCAGGTCGGCGCTGATCGTGAGCAGGTCGATCTCTTCGGCGACCGGCCGCCGGCCGTGCGCGGCCGGGACCACCGGCTCGACGTCGTACCCGAGCAGCAGAGCCCGCAGATCGTCCAGCCCGTGATCGGTGGGCGATCCCGACGGCAGGTCGATCTCGACCGCGGCGGCCGGTGCGGCGACCTCTTCGGAGTCGGACGAGGCGAGTGGTTCCAGGCGCATCAGCGGCGCACCGGTCTCCACCTGGCTGCCGACCGCGACCGGGCACTCACGCACCCTGGCCCGGAACGGCGCCCGCAGCACGTTCTCCATCTTCATGCTCTCCAGCACGAGGATCGGAGCACCCGCTTCCACCTCGTCGCCGACGGCGAGCGGGGTCGCCACCACCAGGGCCGGCGCGGGGAGCGGACCACGCCGCCCTCGTCCCGGCTGACCCGGTGAGTGACGCCGTCGACCTCGATGGTGTGGATCGGCCCGTGCGTGGCGGTGGTCAGCCGGAAGCGGTGGCCGTTGACGTACATCTGGCCGCTGTGTTCGTCGAACCGCTCGCTGATCACGTCGGCGTGCCCGTGTGAGGCGCCGGAGAAGATGCCGACCCGGAACCGCTTGAGCCCGAGCCGGGACACCTGCACCCGGTAACCGACACCGCGCAGCTTCAGATCGAGCGGACGGCCGGTGTCGTGCTGGACCTGCGGGCGACCGCCGTGCGCGGTGGTGAGCAGCCGCTGCCGACTGATCTCCTCCTCGTCCAGGTAGGCCTCGATGCCGGCGGCGGCCAGCGCGATCGCCGAGTGCCGGTGGCTGACCAGGCGACCCTCGGCGCGCACGCGATCGATCCACCCGGTGTCGGCCGAACCGTCGATCACCTCGGGCTGGTCGAGCAGGTCGAGGACGAAGCTCTTGTTGGTGGAGCCGCCCTCGATGATCACGGTGGTCTCGGCCATCGCCCGGCGGAGGCGGCCGAGTGCCTCGTCACGGTCTTTGCCGTACGCGATGATCTTGGCAATCATCGAGTCGAACGCAGCGGGAATGCTGTCGCCCTCGCTGACGCCGGTGTCCACCCGGATACCGGGCCCGGCCGGCAGCGCCAGCCGGGTGATGCGGCCCGGCGACGGCGCGAAGTCACGGTCCGGGTCCTCGGCGTTCAGCCGCGCCTCGACGGCGTGGCCCTGCTCGGCCGGCGGCGGACCGTCGAGGCGGCCGCCCGCCGCGACGTGCAGTTGCAGCTTGACCAGGTCGGTGCCGGTGGTGATCTCGGTGATCGGGTGCTCGACCTGCAGACGCGTGTTGACCTCGAGGAACGCGAACAGCCCGTCACCGGGGTGGTAGAGGAACTCGACGGTTCCGGCGCCGCGGTAGCCGACCGCCAGCGCCAGCCGGACCGCCGACGCCTTCAGTTCGGCCGCCTGCTCGGGCGCCATCACGACCGACGAGGACTCCTCGATGATCTTCTGGTTGCGGCGCTGGACCGAGCAGTCCCGGACACCGAGCGCCCACGCGCCGCCCTGCCCGTCCGCGATCATCTGGACCTCGACGTGCCGGGCCCCGGTCACCAGGCGCTCCAGGAACACCACGCCCGAGCCGAACGCCCGCAGCGCCTCCTGGCTGGTCCGCTCGTAGGCGTCGGTCAGATCCTCGGCGGAATCGACGCGCCGGATGCCGCGTCCGCCACCGCCGGCGGTCGCCTTCAGCATCAGCGGATAACCGATCTCGTCACCGGCCCGCAGCGCGTCCTCGAGCGTCGCGACCTCGCCGCGGCTCCACGGCGCCACCGGAACGCCCACCTCTTCGGCGATCAGCTTCGAGCCGATCTTGTCGCCGAGCTTGCGCATCGCCTCCGCGCTCGGCCCGACGAACGTCACCCCGATCCGGTCGCACAACTCCGCGAACACCGGGTCCTCGGCGACGAAACCCCAGCCCACCCAGGCCGCGTCGGCCTCGGTGTCCTTGAGTGCCTGCTCCAGCAGCGCGTGGTTGAGGTAGGGCCGCGCGGCCGCCGGACCCAGCGGATACGTCAGATCCGCCTCGCGCACGAACGTCGACGTCCGGTCCTCGTCGGTGTAGAGGGCGACCGTCTCGATCCGGGTCCCGGTCTCCGCGGACAGATCCCGCACGGCGTGGATGAGCCGCATCGCGGCCTCTCCACGGTTGATGATCGCGACACGCCTGAACACTTGCCGAGCCTCCCTGACACCATCAGCAATCTCCACCCCCACCCTCCCGGCTACTGCCCGGTCGAGCCATGGGCCGGATCATGCATGTCGCGCAGCGTTAGTTGTAGGAATCCCACAAACCCCATTGTCTCCGACGGCAAACGGTCTGGTACGGGCCATCGCAACGACAACCGCACGAAACCCCGAACCGTGCCCTATCCCGCGACGCGCTCCGGACACCGGACCGCAGCGCGACCGCCGGGCTGAGGCGGCCCTCACCGATGTGACAGCCGAAACACTTTCGAGTCGCGGACCTGGAAACCGAGCCGTTCATACAGGCGATTCGCGGCGACCCGCGACGGCCGGGACGTGAGGTCGACGGTCCGCGCGCCGGCCGCCCCGGCGATCCGGACCGCCTCGTTCGTCAGCGCCGCACCCACCCCGTGGCCGCGGGCCTCCCCGTCGACCACGACGTCCTCGATCCAGGCCCGCAGCCCGGTCGGAATCGGGAAGGTGACGAGTGTCAGAGTGCCGACAATCCGGCCGTCGACCCGGGCCACCAGCACGTGGTTGCCCGGCCAGGCGATCAGCTCGCGCAGCGCCGCCGAGTCGAGGGCCGGCGCCGACCGGGACAGCTGCGGCAGCAGGCGTCCGAACGATTCGACCAGCTCATCGGTGACCGAGCGCACGACCTCGATGACCACACTCACACCGCTGACCCTAACAATCGGATTTCCGGATCCCCTACTGTCGGCGCGTGCAACTCGTCGAGATACGTCGCTACCCGGTGAAGTCCCTGCTCGGAGAAGTGGTCGAGACCGCCGGAGCCGACTCGCGAGGCCTGGCCGGTGACCGTCTGTGGGCGGTCCGTGACACCGACGGCAAGGTCGGCAGCGGCAAGAACACCCGCCGTTTCCGCCGCATGCCGGGCCTGTTCGACCTGCGAGCCCACACCGCCCCGATCCCGGCCTCGGCTGCGCTCCCGCCTGATGGCTCGCCGACCGGTGCCCTCGCCGGCCCGTCGAACGGTGCTCTCGCCGTTCCGTTTGTCGAATTGCCGGACGGTCGTCGTTTCGCCGCCGACGATCCGGACGGTCACCAGGCGATCAGCGACCACCTGGGCCGCCCGGTCACGCTGGTCCCGGAGTCGACGGTCCCGCACCACGACGAGGGTCCAGTCAGTCTGATCACGACCGCCGGCCTGCGCGCCCTGACCGGCCTGGCCGGCGCCGAGACTGACGGCGCCCCGGTCGACCCGCTGCGCTTCCGGGCCAACCTGCTGCTCGACGTGCCGGGCGTCGGTTTCCCGGAGGACGACTGGACCGGCCGCCGCCTGCGCATCGGCCCCGACGTGGTGCTGCGGGTGGTCCGCCCGCTGACCCGCTGCGCGATGGTCGACATGGCCCAGGAACAGGCCTCCGAACGCAGAGACCTGCTGAAAACCCTCGCCGAACACAACGACATGACCTTCGGAGTCTTCGCCACGGTGGAAACCCCGGGCCACCTGACCGTCGGCGACACCACGACCTGGGTCTAATGCGGTTCCTTGTTGTACGGGGTGGTGCTGGTCAGGACGGCGAAGCCGAGGCGCTCCAGGATCGGGCGGCTCTGGGACGAGGCGTCGACCTGCAGGTATTCGTAGCCCAGGTCGGCGGCGATCCGGGCTCGTTCGGCCACCAGGGCGCGGTAGATGCCGCGGCCCCGCCACTCCGGCGCGGTGCCGCCACCCCACAGGCCGGCGAACGCGGTGCCCTCGTTGACGTCCATCCGGGCGCCCGAGACCGGGGTGTCGCCGGCCATCGCCACGAACAGGTACGCGTTGTCCGGGTCGTTCGCCAGCTGGTCGAGCAGGCGGTGGCGGAGCCAGTCGGCGTTCTCGCCGAACGCCTGCTCGCTGGCGGTCACCATCAGCTCCACGCCGGCCGGATCGGTGACCCGGTCGATGCGAACGCCGTCGGGTAGGTCGGCGTCCAGGGACAGATCGCTGATCGCGGCGATCATAAGCGTCTCCTCGTCGTCGGCGACGAAACCGGCGGCGGTCAGTCGGGTACCGAGGTCAGCGGGCCTGTCGTAGCCGTAGTGCTTCCACTCGAAGGGAAAGCCCAGCTCGGCGAAACGGCGCACCGAACCGGCGATCGCTTCGTCCGCGGTGGTCTCGTCGAGATCCGACCAGACGACGGCGTTCCAGGCCTGCGGGCCGCTGCCGACGTGTCGCACCACCGGGCCGTCCCGTTCGATCCGGGACCCGTCACCTTCGGTTCGCATGTCCCGCCGCATCTGCCTGTCGAACAGGTCCAGCACCTTTTGATGATCCACGTGCTCAACCCCAGCACCCGCACCCCACCCGGGCAATGCATTTTCAGCATCTTGCCGCGCCCCGGCTACAGTGCTCGGCGTGCTGACCGACGACAGGCCGGCCGGCTGGGCCGCCCGCCTCGACGACGCCGTCCGGCAGGCCCTGACCGACGTCGTGTCGACATTCCCGTTCGAGGCTGACGAGCACTCGGTGGGGCCGCCCACCACCGCCGCTGACCTCAGCGAACTGCTCAGCCGGATGCCGTGGGCGCCGGACGGGCTGGTCGCCCTCCAGCGGTCGGTGGGACCGGTGTCGTTGCCGGACATCGGCAACGGCTACTTCCTGTACGACGTCCGTGGCCTGACCGGTGTCGTCGACCACGACGACGGCCGGCCGGATCGTCTCGCCGGACCGCATCAGGTGGACGTCGTGGTGTTCGGCGGGGACGGCGGCGGCGCTCAGTACGCGATCGCGCTCGACGACGGCCGGGTCCTCCGGCTGCGGGAAGCGGCCTATACCGGCGGCGAATACGACGGGCCGGGGATCACGGTCATCGCCCGTGACCTGCCGGACTTTCTGGAGAAGCTGCTCGGCGCGGTGCAGGCTTTCGGGGACGGCGGGCGGATCACCGATCTCTGAACCACCGCATCAGCCCGGCGGTCGCGTTTCGGTCGTGACCCGCCGCGGATCTCGCGCGGAGCAGACGGGGCGGGATGGGTTCGGCGGGCGGTGTGGCCGTACCGAATCAGCGTCTTGGTCCGTGGATTTCGCGGTGTAACCGTTCCATCCGGATGTCGAGACGCGCGGCATCCTCGGCCGCCGCGGTCAGCTCGTCGCGCAGGCGGGGTGGAACGACGTCCGGATCGTGCTTGTAGTAGATCTTGTGTTCGAGGCTGGCCCAGAAGTCCATGGCGACCGTGCGCAGTTGGACCTCGACCGGCACGGCGACCACCCGGTCGGACATGAAGACCGGGATCTCGACGATGAGATGCAGGCTGCGGTAGCCGTTGGCCTTCGGCTTGGCGATGTAGTCCTTGGTGACGACCAGATTGACGTCCGGCTGGCGGGTCAGCATGTTCGCGACCGTGTAGACGTCCGAGACGAAACTGCAGACGATCCGGATGCCGGCGATGTCACGGATCCGGGCGCGCAGGTCGTCGAAGTGCAGCGGGCAGTTGAGGCGGTGCGCCTTCGCGGTGATGCTGGCCGGTGACTTGAGACGTGGGCTGACGTGCTCGATCGGGTTGCCGGAACCGCGGTGGGTGAGCTCCTCGGCCAGGATCGTGATCTTCGTGTTGATCTCGGCGAGGCCGAACTTGTAAACCATGAGGAAGTGGTTCAGATCGGTCCACTGCTCGTGCCAGGCCTCGGGGTGACCCCGGCGCGCCAACTGGCCGGGCTGGTCGGTCGTCACGTCGCGCTTCTCCACGAAATCCGTCATCGTCGGCGGCTGGCCGATTTCGCCTGGTACATGGCGGCGTCGGCCTCCCGCAACAGCAGGTCGGGGTCGGCCGACCCGTCGCCGGACACCGCCGACCCGATGCTCAACCCCACCTCGACGACATGCCCGTCGATCGTGTACGGCTCGACCACCGCGGCCTCGATCCCGGCCCGGACCACACTGTCCCCTCCCGGCCCGGAGACGTCGTCGATCAACACGACGAACTCGTCCCCGCCCAGCCGAGCTACCGTATCGGTGCGCCGCAACAGCGCCGTCAACCGCCTCGCCACCTGGATCAGCAGTTGGTCTCCGGCGGCGTGCCCGAGACCGTCGTTGATCGCCTTGAACCCGTCGAGGTCCATGAGCAGCACCGCGAACCGGTAACCGGGCTCGCGCGCCGCCCGCAACCCGGCCTGGGCGAGCCGGTCCTCCAGCAGCAGCCGGTTCGGCAGACCCGTCAGGTGGTCGTGCATCGCGGCCGTACGCAGCCGTTCCTCGACCACCCGGTAGTCCAGGGCCTTCGCCAGCAGCGACCCGGAATGGTTCATCATCTCCCGGCCCGGTGGGGTGGTCGACTGGATCCGGCCCACCGCGGCGAGCATCCCCCAGTCGCGCATGCGGCTGCGGACCGGCACGGTGAACACGATGTCGCCGTCCGTCCCATCGGCGAGCGCGAACAGTTCGGCGGGTGGAAATTCATCCACCGGGAGGACCCGGCCGCCGGCAGCGGGGAAGCGGAAGGTGCCGACCGTCTCCAGCTTCTCCGGTTCGTCCGGATGCCACATGCCCAGACAACCGGCCCGGGCCGGCGTGCGGTCCAGCCAGTCCAGGTGTGCCGGGTCGCCGCCCTGCTCGCCGAGCAGCGCGATACCCAGCTCGTACTGCACGTTCAGGGTGTCCTGCAGATAGCGGACCTGCCCGAACAGCTCGCGGGTGTTCGCCTCCGACAAGGGCAGCCCATCCGAGGCGCAGCCGCACGACTCGCGCGGCTCGAATAGGGTCGCCACCTGGCGTTTCTGTGGCGGCTCGGACATCAGGTCGTAGACCGTGGCGCCCAACGCGTCGAGCGGCTGCCGCACACTCGACAGCGCCGGCTTCAGGTAGGCGGCGTCGGCGATGTCGTCGAACCCGACGACCGCCAGGTCCTTCGGCAGGTCGTAGCCGGCCGCGGTCAGCCGTCCGATCAGGCCGATCGCGTTCCGGTCGGTGCCCAGCACGATCGCGGTCACCGGCATGCCGGCCCGGATCAGTGCGTCGGCCACCGCCTCGCCACCCGACTCGTGGTTGTCGCCGGTGTCGAACACCATCGGGCTCAGATCACGCTCGGCCAGGCCCGCGCGATACCCGGCAAGTCGCTCACGCAGGTCGAAATGCACCATGTAGCCGGCGAAGGCGATGCGCTCATGACCGTGTTCGATCAGATGGGCGACGGCGTCGCGGACTCCGCTGCGGTTGTCGGCGGCCACCACGGACATGCCTTCGCCGGACGTCTCGGCCGCCACCAGCACTACCGGCAGCCCGGCCCGGCGAGCCGCCTCGGCATACTCCGAACCCACCGCGCCGGGCAGCACCGCCAGCCCCGACAGATGCCGCCAAGCCACCGGCCGGTGGAATTCCGGCAGGCCACTGCGGTCGGCGCTGTGGGCGCCGGGGTCCAGCGTCTGCACTGCCATCACCCGGTCCCCGCCGGCGACGGCCGCCGCGTTGATCCCCTCGATGATCGCCCCGTAGTAGTCCCCTCCGACGAACGGCGACAGGATCCCGAACGTGCGCCCACCACTCACACCGGTCATGATCCCGCAAATCGCCCGCGTCCACGCCCGGACCCGCTGTCCGTATTCGTTCGGCGCGGTCCGGTCCGGCGGTTTCGCGTTCCTGGTTGATTTCATTCAGGACAAATTTGTTGGTACGGGACAAAGCGTCGAGTTGATGTGGGTCGTCCCGTCGGCTACCGCGCGAGGTGTGCTGCCGGGCGCGGCCGCAGCGCGAGTTCCGGGCTGAGGCCGCTGGTCACCATTCCGGGGTCGTCACCGATTGGAGTCTTCGGCCGCTGGTCGTCGCCCGGGGTCGTCACCGATCGGGTTTTCGGTCACGGGTCATCTCTCGCAGACGATCCCGTCGCCGTCCCGGTCCTGGTACCAGTCGTACTCCGGGTCGACGCCGCGAACGTAATCGCCGTAGCCCGCGCTGTTGGCCGCCTTGCAGGTCGAGAAGCGCGGGTCGGTTCCTCCGGTGGGCTCGTCGTCCTCGATCGGTTCCTCGTCGTCGCCGCTCGACTCGCACGCGATTCCATCGCCGTCCCGGTCCAGGGCCTTGCGGTAGCCCGGGTCGCTGCGGCTCAGTTCGCCCGGTGCGGCGTCGCAGTTCGCGTAGTAGACGGCCTTCGGTGATTTCGACGCCGTCCTGGTCGGGGTCGCCTTCGGGTTCGTCGTCGCAGTGGGTTTCTTCGGGGCTGTCGACGTGGTCGGCCCGGCCTCCGGGGTCGCCCCGGCTTCCGGGGTCTTCGTGGCGGCTTGTTGTAGTGCGGCCACCTCGGGACTGTCCGCCGGCGCCGATGTCTTGTCGGTTTCCTGGTCCGGGCTGAACAGGGCCACCCCGCACACGCACAGCGTCAGCACACCGAGCACGCCGAGGAGCGGTTTGTGCCAGGATTTCCGGTTCGTGGTCGGAGCTGGCTGGGCCGCGAACATCGCGGTCGGCGGTGGGCCGAAGGGTGGCGGCGTTCCGTAGGCGGGCTGCCCGGAAACCGGCGGCCGGCCGTAACCGGCTGCCTGGCCGTAGGCGGGTGGCCGGCCGTATCCCGGGTGTGGCACGCCAGGCCGGCCCGGGGCGATCGGCGGACCGTAGTCGTGGTTCGGGTCGTTCGACGCCGTGGGTGGTGCCGGTGGGGTGGGCGGACCGTTACCGGGACGTGGTTGCGGTGGTTGTCCCGGCTGGCCGGCCCATGGGTCCTGGGGAGGCGGCAAGTTCACACGGTGAGCTTGCTGTCGACTGGTCACCTACGGTACTGGCCGTCCGGTTCGGGTCCGTAGACATACGTAGCTGTCTGTCCGGGTGAATCGCCAGGCACCCTTCGCCCGGGTGCGAACGCTGGTGGCCGTAGTGGGGTGGTCGGCGTCTCGGCTTGGTGGGGCGGACATCCGGGGTGACCGTGAGCCGGGGGATCGGCCCGGCGGGCGCGGGGGCGGGCGGGAGTGGGCAGCCCCGTCGCGGTGTAGTTCGGGGACGGCTCTCGTGCGGTCGGGTCTGGGGTGGTCGTACCAGATGAGGGGTTATCGGAGGCCCAGGGCGGAAAGGGCGGAGCGGATCGCGGCGCCGGTGGGGCGGAGGATTTCGTCGCGGAGCCAGCGCGCGGTGGGGGTGATGATGTGGCGCCAGACCGCGCCGAACGTGTATCGCCAGGTCACCGCGATGGCGATGCCCAGTGGGCGGAGCAGGAGGCGGTAGATCTGGCGGAACAGCCAGGTCGTGCCGTCCCAGCCGGTCTGCAGGAACCACAGCAGGGTGCGGCCGATCGGGACCAGGATCCACGACCACAGGAGAACGCCGGCTGGGCGGAGGACCCGGCGGTAGAGGGGGACCACGGCGTTCTCCCACAGCCACATCAGTGGTACGCCGATCAGCATCACCGGGATCGCCAGCAGCCAGCCGAAGACTGTGACCAGGGCCTTTCCGAGCCAGCGGGCCGGTGGGCGGAGCACGTTGATCCAGAGCCAGGTCAGCGGGACCACGATCAGCCATCGCCAGATCCAGGTGGCCGGGACCACGATCAGCCAGTGCCACAGCCAGAGCGCGGGGATGACGATCAGGTGGCGGCCCAGCCAGGCCAGCGGCATGATCAGGTAGCGGTGCAGGAAGCGGCCGATCGCCTCGAAGGCCATGCCGAGCAGGCGGAACGGCAGCACCACGACGACCGCGACCGCCCGGACCGGCCACAGCAGCCAGTCGGGGGCGGACTCGTGGGGCTCGTCGGCTCTCGGCATCGGCCCAAGGTATCGGACGCGGCAAACCGTTCCGGCAGGTGATCCATAAGATCATCGATCATGGGAAGCATCGCGAGGATCGAGGAACACGCCGTCGCCGCCTGGCCGGCCACCCACGCTGAACAGGCCGGGGGCTGGCTGCTGCGGCACACACCGGGCGTCGGGAAGCGGCGCAACAACTCGGCGCTGCCGTCCGGAGCCGAGGTGGCCGTCGAGGTGGCCGAGGCGTTCTATCGGGATCGCGACATTCCGGTGATCGTGCAGATCAGCCCGGCCGAGGAACACGCCGAGTTGGACGCCGCGCTGGCCGGGCGGGGCTACCGATTCGACGCTCCGACGCTGGTGCTGACCGCGCCGGTGGCCGAGGTGGCCGCCGCGGATCCCGTCGTCGTGATCGGGCCGGAGCTGACACCGCAGTGGCGGGCGGCCTACGGCAACCCGGCGGTCAGCGAGCACGTCCTCGAACACATCGCCGTGACCACCGGTTATGCGTCGGTCACCGTGGACGATGAGATCGCCGCGCTCGGGCTGTTCGTCGTGGCGGACGGGATCAGCGGGGTGTTCTGCATGGCCACCGATCCGCGGCACCGCCGGAAGGGATACGCCGAGTCGATTCTGCGGGCCGGTGCGTCCTGGTCTGCCGGGCAGGGCGCCGACCTGCTCTATCTCCAGGTCGAGGAGGACAACGCGGCGGCCCGGGCGCTGTACGGGAAAGTCGGCTTCACGCACTCCCACAGTTACCATTACCGAGTCAGCTGACAGAGGGGTCGTCATGATCGAGGCAGGGATGCTCGGGCGGCTCCGGCCGGGCGACCACGCATGCGTGATCATCGACGATGACGACGTCCGCATCAGAGGCCTGGCGACGTACATCAACGCCGGCATCCGTGCCGACGAGCGAATCCTCTATTTCGGACCCGACCCGGAGCGGCTCGCTGACGAACTGGGCGTGCACGACGCGATCGACCGCGGCCAGGTCGTGATGGTGACGGCCGAGGACTCCTATCTCGCGGGCGGCCGGTTCGACCCCGAGGCGACGATGGACGGCTGGCGCACCGAGGCGGCCCGGGCCCGCGCCGACGGATTCCGGAGCCTCCGGGCGATCGGTGACATGTCGTGGGCGGCCGGTCCGGTCGCCGGAGCCGAACGCCTGGCCTGGTATGAGGCGAACGTCAACCGGGTGTTCGCCGAGCGGCAGGCGATGGCGATCTGTCTCTACGATCGGCGGCTGTTCTCGCCGGCCGAGCTGCAACGAGTGACCTGGGCGCACCCGGCGGCCGTCGACCACAACACGGGCGCCGAGGCCGAGCCTGCTCTCCGGTTCGCCCGCCTCGGCGACCCACCCGGCATCCGGATCCGGGGCGAGGCCGACCTGTCGAACCGGCAGGCGCTGCGATCCGTGCTCGAACGCCTCGTCGACGACACCCCGGCCGGTGACCAGCCGATCGTCGTCGACGTGTCGGAGCTGCGGTTCGCCGACGCCGCGACGGTGCGGATCCTGCTGGAGGTCGCCGTCGCCGGCGCACCCCGGCTGCGGGTCGTCGGCTGCTCGCCCGGCCTGCGGCGGTTGCTCGTGTTCAACGGCGCCGACGCGATCTGCGAGTCGTGATGCCGTGTCGCGGCTGCTCGTGGATCTCGACAACACGCTGATCGACCGGGATGCGGCGTTTCGTGGAGCGGTGGTGGAGTTCCTCGACGAGCACGGGCTGCCGGCTGCCGACGTGGAGTGGGTGATGGGCGTCGACGCGAGCGGCTACGCTGCCCGGTCCGTGGTCGCCGACGCGATGACCAGCCGCTTCCGGGTCTCGGGGCGGGCCGTCCGGACTCTTCTGGACGTCGGTGCCGCCGATCGAGCCACCCTCACCGGGGCTACCGCCGACGCCCTCCGCCGGGTCCGCGCCGCCGGCTGGGTGTGTGTCATCGTCACCAATGGCCGTACCGTCCAGCAGGAAGCCAAGATCCGTAACACCGGGCTGGACCGCCTGGTCGACGGCTGGGTCGTCTCCGAGACGGTCGGCTGTAAGAAGCCCGATCCGGCGATCTTCCGCGCCGCCGCCCCGGATCTGGACGGTGCCTGGATGATCGGCGACTCGCCGCACGCCGACATCGCCGGATCGTCCGCGCTCGGCCTGACCAGCGTCTGGATCTCCGCGGGGCGGCCGTGGCCCGAGACCGCCTACCGCCCGACGCATACGGCAGCCGACATCGTCACCGCCCTTGACCTGCTCCTATAGCCAGATTGTGGCCAGCCACCCGGTGACCGCGCTCGCGATCAGCAGCCCGATGTTGAGCCCGATCACCTTCACCTCGCCACGCGAGACGTGCACGACGATCCCGCCTATCTGAACGACGGTGAGTCCGGCCGCCGCGGCCACTGCCAAGGCCGGTGCGATGCCGGTCAGTGGCGGCAGGATCAGACCGGCCGCGCCGGCGAGTTCCAGCCAGCCGATCGTCCGGACCAGCGGCATCGGCATGGAGTCGACCCAGCCCATCATCGGCTGGAGCTGTTCCCGGCTCTGGCTGACTTTCTTGCCGCCCGCGTAGCCGTAGAAGACCGCGAGGAGGACAGCCAGCACCCAGTAGGCGATAAGCATGGAAAGGCCCTTCGAAATCGATGGTTACCATCGGTAAGTGACCCCATCATGGGGTACTTTCGAGGGCCTTACAAAAGGCACAGAAATGTGCCTGACCGACAGGGGTGTCACCGTGGAGTACGAGCACACCTGCATGATCCGTGGCGACGGCGGCCGTGCGCTCCGCGCGATCCTCGACCAGATCTGCAACAAATGGACGCTGCTGGTGGTGGCCACCCTCGACCAGGGCATACTGCGCTTCACCGACCTACACCATCAGATCCCGGGCATCTCCCAGCGCATGCTCACCCTCACGCTGCGCAACCTCGAACGGGACGGCCTGATCACCCGGACCGTCCACGCCGAGGTGCCGCCCCGGGTCGAGTACGCGCTCACCCCCACCGGCGAAAGCCTCATCCCGCCCGCGTTGGCGCTGGCCGGCTGGGCCATCGCCAACGCCCCGGGCATCGAGGCGAGCCGCGAGGCCTACGCCGAGTACAGACAGAACGGGTGACCGGCCGGATCCAGCAGCACCCGCACGTTCTTCTGCGGCTGGTGAGCCGGTAGCTCCGCGCCGAGACCGACCGCGTGCGCCACCGCCGCCTCCAGGTCGGTGACCTCGAAATCCAGGTGCGACATCATCTGCTGGCGGCTGCTCTCGGTGGGCCACGCCGGGCGTACGAAATCGGGATTCTCCTGCACCGCGAGATAACCGACACCCTCACCGGCGTCGAGCACGATGTGCCCCGGATCCCGCCGCCAGATCGACCAGCCCCGCAACTCCGCATAGAACGTGGCCAGCGCGTCGATGTCGGGCCCGTCGAGCACCACACCCCACCAGTCGGACCGCGCCCACCTGTCGGCCGGCTGGGCCAGGATCTGCTCGCGGAGGATGTCGGCGTGCCCGCAGTGCTGGGCGATCTCCCGCAGGAAGTGCAGGTAGACCCAGCGCAGCGGCACCGGCCCACGACGGTTGCCGGTCACGATGTCGTCGAGGTGAAGGTTCGCCACGGCGGCCCGGGACGCCTCGCAAGCCTCCCGATACGCGGCTTGAACACCGGCGATGGTGTCCGACTCGTCGAGCGCGAACGACTCGTGCGGCGTGTCGGGGATCCCGATCTCGCTGCGTGGCCGCCCGGTGATCGCCTCGTCGAACCACACCCTCTCCACGAAGGTCATGTGCTTGACCAGGCCGAGCAGCGTCGTCTCGGACGACACGAGCCGGCGCCTGGCCTGTTCCTCGGTCAAGCCGTCCAGGCTGTCGTGCAGTGCCGTCCGATGTTCCTCGAGGAACGACTCCCACTGGACCCGAAGCGGCTGGTCGATGACTTCATCCATAGGCACGGGCCCAGGATAGAAGGCGATCCAGGTGCGGATCGGCGTCACCGGTGACACTCCCGGGATCACCGGCCACCACCTCGCCACCGGTGCCGTCGATGGTGATCACGGTGCCCTCCGGGAAGGAACCGGCCGGGGTGTGCACACAACCGGCGTCCGGGTCGACGGTGAGGGCCGCCGCGCCGACCACGGCCGGCCGACCCATCGAACGGGCCACGACCGCGGCATGGCTGGTGGGGCCGCCGATCGTGGTGACGATGCCGGCGGCGGCGGCCAAGCCGTGCATGTCGAGCGGCGACGTGTGCGGCCGGACCAGGATGACCGGCCCGGCGGCGGCCATCCGGGCGGCCCGGTCGGCCGTGACCGCGATCCGGCCGGAAGCCACCCCGGGACTCGCTCCGATGCCCCGCGCCAACTCCTCTGCTCCCGCACGGATCCGTGGGGTGCGGGCGGCCCGCAGTTGCCGGTCGGAGACCCGCCGCACCGCGGTCGCCCGGTCGATGACTCCCTCGTCGGCGAGGTCGACCGCCACCCGCACCGCCGCCCGCCCGGCCAGACCACCCGGCCGCACCTGAAGGAACCACAGCCGCCCGGCCTCGAACGTGAACTCGACGTGGCACACGTCCCGGTGATGCCGCTCCACCCGCCCGAGCCCGTCGAGCAGCGCGGCCCACACCTCCGGTTCACGCTCGGCGAGCTCGCCGAGTGGCCGAGTGGCGACCCGGCCCGACACGACGTCGTCGCCCCGGTGCCCGAACAGCACGTCACCATACGGAGTGCGGTCGCCGGAACGGGGATCTCGACTGAACGCGACCCCACTCCCACTACCTAAATCAAGATCACCAAAGACCATCAGCTGTACGACCACAGCCGTCCCCAGATCGTGCGGGATGCCGTGCACCTCCCGATACGACGTGGCGCGAGGGCTGTGCCACGACGCGAACACCGCCTCGACCGCGTCCCGGACCGGGCCGATTTCGCCGACCACATTCAGAAAGGTGCTCATCATGCCCGGCATCGACACCGAAGCCCCGGACCGCACCGACACGCGAGCCACACGCCGATCGTGTCCCGGCGCGGTGGCTGCGTTCGGCGTGGGGGTCGCCTGTCGGTCGTGTTCTGGTGCGGTGGCTGTGTTCGGCGCTGGGGCTGCATTTCGGTCGTGTCCCGGCGGGGTGGCTGTGTTCGGCGTGCGGGTCGCCTGTCGGTTGTGTTCTGGTGCGGTGGCTGTGTTCGGGTCGTGCATCGGCGCGGGGGACGCCTGCTCGTCATGCGTCGGCGCGACGGTTGCGGTCAGATCGCGTACCGCGTCGGCGAGCGCGGCTTCGAGACCGGGCGGCATGCGTCCGGTGTGCAGGAACTCCCGGCACGCCACAGTCGACACCACGAACCCGGCCGGCACCGGCAGCCCGAGCCGCATCATCGTGACCAGCCCGGCCCCCTTGCCGCCGAGCAGGTCGGGGTCGGCAGACGTCCGCGGGTCCAGCAGATGGATGTGGGTCATCGCGGAATCCCCAGCGTGACCAGCAGATCCTCGTGCAGCTGGAACCAGACGTTGTGATACGACGTGGTGGTGTCGGCCAGGTGCTCCAGCTTGCCGGACTTCGCCAGATCGAGCGCGCCGGTGAGCCGCCCGCGATATCGCCCGAACCGGGGCAGTGCCACGGTGAGCGCCGCACACACCGCCGCCGCCCGTTGATCGAGATCGACGAACCGGGCCAGCACCCGCCCGTCGTAGGCGGCGTCACTGTGGTCGTTGAGCTCGCTGACCCCATCGACCGGCCGCATGTGCCAAGCCGTGCAGAGATCAAGTAGCTCCGGGTTGAGCAGCAGAAACGCCTCGAACGCCACCCCGACCGCATCCCGTGCCCCGGCGTCGTCCAATTCGGTCGCCACGAGCCGGGCATCCGCGGCCTTGCCGGCGTCGGTGAGACCCCAACCCCCGAACGCTCCGGGGGTACGGGTGACAAGCCCCTCAACCGCAAGATCAATAAGCCGTGACTCGGCGTCGGACGTGTCCAGCCCCGCGGCCTCGGCGATCCGCTCCAGATCGGTGAACCCCATACAGCGCAGGGTGTGCAACACCAGCAGATCAGTCACGACCACTCACCCCACCGTCACGAAGAGCAACCGCCACCGCATGCCCGGCCCCACGCCCCGAGGCCCGGGCGACAACCCGGCCATCTTTGACCCGCACAGCAATCTCGGTGTCATCCCCGACCGAGAAGTCGGCCCACGCCCAGTCGCCGGCACTCGCCCACTGCGACGCGATCCGAGGCACCGGAACAACGGCTGGCGTGTCATCGGTGGCGCCGAGTGCGGCGTTCGACAGGCGCGCCGGCGCCGAGTCCGATGGCGGCGGCGACGTTGACGGAGGCTGGGGCGGTGACGCTGATGGGGTGCCGGGCGACGGGGCTGATGGGGGCTGGGGCGGTGACGCTGATGGGGTGCCGGGCGATGGGGCTGATGGGAGCTGGGGCGGCGACGTTGACGGAGGCTGGGGCGGCGAAGCTGATGAGGCGCCGGTCGACGGGGCCGAGGGGGGCTGGGGCGGCGACGTTGTTGGGAATTGCGGCGGCGACGTTGTTGGGGATTGAGGCGGCGAAATTGACGGAGGCTCGGGCGGCGCGGCTGATGGGGTGCCGTGCAACGAAACCGATGGCGGCTGGGGCGGCGACGTTGACGGGGGCTGGAGTGGCGGCGCGCTGAATGCGGCGGCGATGGCGGTGGCCAGGGCTGGGCCGTCGTCGAGCTCGATGTGCAGTGGGCGGGCGACGGCGGGTGGGAGGGACCGGCGCAGGCGCGCGGTCAGGGTGGTCAGCCGCAGGCGGACCAGGGCTCCGGTCTCGGCCGGGTCGCCGGCGACCACCGCCACGGTGACCTGGTCGTCGGGGCCGGCCGCTCGGATCACCTCCTCGGCGGCGCCGAGACGGGCCGTGCCGAGGACCACGAACAGGCCGTCATCGGTGATGCCGTCGGCGGGCTCCCACGGGGCGTCGCACAGCTCGGCCGGTCGCACGAACGGCAGGTGAGGTGGAGCCCAGTGATCGTCCAGAGTGATCTCGGCCAGATGGGCGCAGGCGCGGCTGAGGTCGAAGAGGTCGCCGAAGCCGGGAGCGGTGTCGGCCAGATGGTCGGCGCCGTGCAGGAGGGTGAGGATCAGCTCGGCCAGCCGGACCCGACGCGGCGCGACCGGTGGGCAGGACTCCAGTGCGAGAGCCAGCAGCAGCGCCTCCAGTCGGGTGATCTCGGCGAGGGCGGCGCGGCCGGGCTCGTCATCGAACACGCCGGTGACCGATCGTGATCGCAGCCGCCCGCCGGCCGCGGTGTCACCGGCCAGCGGGAGATGCTCGAGCCAGGCACGGGCGAAGCTCTCCACGGCCGTCGCCAGCGGAATGACCTCGGGCATGTCGGCGGCCGGTGTCAGCGGGGCGCCCGGCGGCGCGTAGTCGAGCAGGACCGCGAGATAGAGCGACCGTTTGCTCGCGAAATTCGAATAGACGGCCCCGCGGGTCAGGTCGGCGCGCGCGGCGATCCGATCGATCTTGGCGTCGGCGAACCCATGCTCAGCGAACTCCTCGACCGCGGCATCGAGCACGGCGGCCCTCGTGCGGGCCTGCTGCTGCACTCTCGTCAACCGAACCATGCCGCCAAGATACCTCCACCATCGGGATGATGAGAACATCCGAGTGGAAATCCTGTGGCCGTGGTCCGGAGTGGGCGGCTAGCCTCGTCGGCATGTCTCAAGGAGCTGTGCACATGGGGTTCGTGTTCATGAGGATTCGCGGCGGCCGCTGACGGCGGCGCTTCGACACTGATCTGCGAACTGCCCGCCGTCTCGGCGTTCTGCCGGGCGGCCACATCCGGCTACCCGGCTCGTTCTCGAGCTGCGGAGCACATCCATGTCCCTTGCGCATCTTCGTGCCGACGACGTCACCGTTCGTCTCGGTGCTCGACTTGTCCTCGACCGCGTGTCCGTCACCGTTTCGGCGGGGAACCGCCTTGCCGTCGTCGGGGAGAACGGGCGTGGCAAGACCACACTCCTGCACGTCCTCGCCGGTCTGATCGCCCCCGACGCCGGGCAGGTGCATCGGGCCGGCACCATCGGGCTGGCCGCCCAGGCGCTCCAGGCCGGGGTCGGTGACACCGTCGGCAGCCTCACGTCGGCGGCGCTGCTGGAGTCCCGTACCGCGCTGAATGATCTTGAAGTGGCGGCGGGTGACCTGGTCGCGGGCCGGACCGGCGCGGACGATCGGTATGCGGCGGCTCTCGAAGCCGCCGGGCGGCTGGACGCGTGGGACGCCGAACGCCGCGTCGACATCGCGCTGGAGGCGCTCGGCGCGTGTACCGAACGTGACCGTGAGCTGCTCACCCTTTCCGTCGGGCAGCGATATCGGGTTCGGCTGGCGTGTCTGCTCGGCGCGCACCACGACCTGCTTCTGCTCGACGAGCCGACCAATCATCTGGACGCGTCGGGGCTGGCGTTCCTGACCGGGCGGCTGCGGGCCCATCCCGGCGGGATCGTGCTGGTCAGCCATGATCGGCAACTGCTGCGCGACGTGGCGGACGAGTTCGTCGATCTGGATCCGAGTCGGGACGGGCGGGCCCATACCTATGCCGGCGGTTATGACGAGTGGCAGCGCGGCCGTCGCCGTGACCGGGAGCGATGGTCGCAGGAATTCGACGAGCAGCAGGCCGAACACCGTCGCCTGGCCGAGGCCGTCGATCGTGCGCGGTCCCGGCTGAGCACCGGCTGGCGTCCGGACAAGGGCGTCAACAAGCACAAACGACAGTCACACACGCCCGGTGTGGTACAGGCGCTGAACCGGGAGAGGGAGGCGCTGGAAGCACATCGGATCACCGTTCCGACGCCGCCCGCCGTGTTGCGGTGGCCGGAATTGAACACCCGCAAAGGGGTGCCGCTGCTTCGTGCCGACGGGGTGCGGGTGACCGGCCGCCTGGACCGGCCGGTCACCCTCAGTATCGACGGCGGCGACCGATTGCTGGTCACCGGCGCCAACGGCGCCGGCAAGTCGACACTGTTGGCGCTGCTGGCGGGGCGCTCGGAGCCGTCATTCGGTACGGTCCACCGCTCCCCGGAGGTCCGGATCGGGCTGATCGCCCAGGAGGTCCCGGACTGGCCTGAGGACACCACGGCACACCGGTTGCTCGCCGGTCGGGGCGGCCTGGGACTGCTCGACGCGGAGGCGCTGCGTACCCCGGTGCGGTTGCTCTCCCAGGGTCAGCAGCGCCGCCTCGACCTGGCCCTCCGGTTGGCCGGCGGCCCGGATCTGCTGATCTTCGACGAGCCGACCAACCATCTGTCCTCGGCGCTGGTCGACGAGCTGACCGAGGCCCTGCTGACCACCCCGGCCGCGGTCGTGGTCGCCACTCACGACCGTCAGTTGCTCGCCGACCTGGCCACCTGGCCCCGACTGCACCTCACCGCCGAGGCGGAGAGGTGAGCGCCTCCATGTCCGCGGCGAGCTTACGGGCGAGCGCGAGGACCTCGCCGAACTGAGGCCGCCGTTCGGCGGCCTCCGCCGGGACGACGACCGCCGAAGAGGGGGCCACGGTGGGCGAGGGGAAGGCGAATGGGAGGCCGGTGGCCGAAGAGGATGTCGCGGTGCGGGAGGGGAAGGCGGGTGAGTGGCCGGCACCGGCGGGGAAGGCCGCGGCGGGGGACGAGGACGCGGGAGAGAGGACAGCGCTCGAAGGTGAGGCGGCGGTCGGTGAGGGAGCCGTGGCAGGGGCGGAGAAGCGAGCCGAAGGCAGGGTGCCGGCGGGCTGGAGGGTGGCGGCCACCGCGACCGGCCGATCGAGCAGTCGGGAAAGGACCAGCGCGAGATCCGCCCGCAGGCCACCACTCTCGATCATGATCTGGGTGTAATGGTCGGGCGCCCAGATCAGGGCCGTCCCACCCACGACGGCGAGTAGCCGAGCCTCCCGCAGCACGGTGATGCGGCTCGGCGAGTGGACGGTGGCGGCCAGTTCGTCGAGGGCGTCCGACCAGACCCGGAGAAGGTCGGTGGCACGCGGGTCGCCGAGCCATGTCCGGTTGCGAAGGGCCTGGTCCAGCCACTGCCGGGGCGAGATCCCGGCAGCCGAGGCCGCCGATTCCAACTCGGTGAACGCATCGTCGGTGATCTTCACTTTGGGCATGCGGGCCATCAAACCCGAGGCGACGGTACGGCCGCCAGGCACCGATTCTTCGGGCCCGAACGTCCACTGTCATCTTCGGGTGCGTGTCATCTGGGAGGGCAGAGAACCGGGCCGATGGCAACGTACGCTCGTCGCTCGGATTGCAGCCGGAAGGACGACATGCTCGACGGTCGGCAGCCGGGACGCGGAGTTCACAGCCGGTAGTTGCTGACCGCGCTGCCGAGCCGCTGGGCCATCCCGGCGAGTTCGGCCGCGGTGGTCCGGGCCTCGTCGGCGCTCTGCGTGGTCTGGTTGGCGGTGGCGGCCACGTTGGTGATGTCGGCAGCGATGTGCCCGGAGCCGCTGGCCGCCTCGGCCACGTTGCGGCCCATCTCGCCGGTGGTCGCGGTCTGCTCCTCGACGGCCGCCGCGATCGTGGTGGCGTAGTCGTTGATCTGGGCGATCACGTCGCCGATGTCGCCGATCGCGGCGACCGCCGCGTCGGTGTCGGACTGGATCGCGGCGATCCGTTTACTGATGTCCTCGGTGGCCCGTGCGGTCTCCTGGGCCAGGTCCTTGACCTCGGACGCGACCACGGCGAACCCCTTGCCCGACTCGCCGGCCCGGGCCGCCTCGATGGTGGCGTTCAGGGCGAGCAGGTTGGTCTGCTCGGCGATGCTGGTGATCGCGTTGATCACCTCGGTGATCTCGGCGCTGGCCTGACCGAGTTTGGCCATCGTGTCGCTGGTCCGCTGGGCGGCCGTGGTGGCCGAGCCGGCGACCTGGGCGGAGGCCCCGGCGCTGGTGGCGATCTCCCGGATCGAGGCGCTCATCTCCTCGGTGCCGGCCGCCACCGTCTGCACGTTCGAGGAGATCACCTCGGCCGCCGCGGACACCGACCCGGCCTGTTCGGCGGTGGTCTGCGCGGATCTGGTGAGTTCCTCGGCGATCACCGACAGCCGGGCCGAGGTGCTGGAGAGGGCCTCGGCGTCGTCCCGGACCTGCCGCACGGTGGTGGCGACCGCCCCGGCGGTGTGGTTGAGGGCGGTGGCGAGCTCGCCGATCTCGTCGCCGCCGCCGATCTCGGTACGCGCGGTCAGGTCACCGTCGTCGATCCGGCGCAGCACCTGTACGCAGTGCGCCAGGGGCCGGGTGATGCCGCGGGCGAACAGCACCGCGACCGCGGACCCGACCAGTAGCACGACCACGATCGAGGTGATGATGATGGCCCGGCCGCTGCTGTACGCACCGTTCGCGCCCTCGTGAGAGTCACGGGCCTCGGCCACGGCGGCGTTGGAGAGCGCGGTGAGATCGTCGCGCATCGAGTCGACGAGTGGCTTGATGTCTTGGGCGCGGATGGTGCGGACCTGATCGATCCGGCCCTGTTCGGCAAGGGGGAACAGTCGGTCCGTGACGAGGGCGAGGTAGTTCGTCCAGTCGCCGGTGAACGATTCGATGCTGTCCCGTTCGGCCGGGGTCCCGGCCAGGGCCTGGTAGCCATCGGTGAGGGTGGCGATGTTCGCCACCTCGTCCTGGAACTCCTTCTGCTCGGTGGCCCGGGTGGTGTCGTCCCCGGCGAGCAGGTATTCCAGCGCGTTGATCCGGGTCCGGTTGAAGGCCGAGCGCATGTCGGCGATCGCCTGGGCCTTCAGAGTCTGGGCGTATTCGCCCTCGGCGGCGTCGGAGAGGGTGCTCATCTGGCGCAGCGCGAACAGTCCGACCGCGCCGCCGAGCGCCGCCACCATGAGAACGACCACCAGGATCTTGGTGCCGATGCGCACGTTGCCGGCCAGGCGGGCCGCGGATGGTACGGGCTCGCTCATGACGTCGTCCCCCTCGTCTGGAATCTGCCCCGAAAGGAATCATTGGCCATCGCCACCGGCTCGACAGGCTGATTGCGGGGAAAACGGGCCGGTGTTGTGGCTGGAGGCCATATCTGGGGCGGCCGGGATGTCGATCTCACACATGGATGTGTGTCGTGTGCGGCTCGTAGGGTGTGCGGCATGACGACGCGAGTGGTCTCGCTGGACCTCGACGGCCGGACCGCACTGGTGACCGGGGCCGGCAGCGGCATCGGCCGGGCCTGCGCGGCCCGACTCGCCGCGGCGGGGGCCGAGGTGCTGGTGGCGGACGTCGACGAGACGTCGGCCAAGGAGGTGGCGGCGGCGGTCGGCGGGCGCCCGCTGGTCGTCGATCTGGCCGATCCGGGCGCCGCGGATCGGGTCGGTGCGGATGTGGACGTGCTGGTCAACAACGCCGGGCTGCAGCATGTGGCGGCGGTCCAGGATTTCCCGCCGGACCGGTTCGCGCATCTGCAGAAGGTGATGGTGGACGCTCCGTTCCGATTGGCCCGGCGGGTGCTGCCGCACATGTACGCCCGGGGCTGGGGTCGGATCGTCAACATCTCCTCGGTGCACGGGGTGATCGCCTCGCCGTTCAAGTCGGCCTATGTCGCGGCCAAGCACGGCCTGGAAGGGCTGTCGAAGGTGATCGCTTTGGAGGGGGCGCCGCACGGGGTCACCTCGAACTGTGTGGGGCCGGCGTTCGTGCGGACCCCGCTGGTCGACCGGCAGATCGCCGACCAGGCCCGGGTGCACGGCATCGCGGCGGACCGGGTGGTCGAGGAGATCATGCTGGACCGGGCGGCGATCAAACGGCTGATCACCCCGGAGGAGGTGGCCGAGCTGGTCGCCTACCTCTGTACGCCGGCCGCGGCCCTGATCACCGGGGCGTCGGTGCCGATCGACGGCGGATGGACCGCGCACTGACATGCCGGACGGCCTCGACTATCTGGACCTGCTGGCCCGTGAGGCGGCGCTGATCGAGTTCGAGCGGCCGGTGGTGGCGGCCCGCACCGCGGGCGCGTCCGGCGCGGCCCTCGACGATCTGGAAAAGGCCAAGATCCTCGCGCTCCGGGTACGGGCCCTGCTGGAACGCCGCCGTCGGCGTGAGGAGGAGTTGTCCGCCCTCTACGACACGGCCGGTGACCTGGCCGGGCTGCGTGATGTGGACGCGGTGCTGCGGGCCATCGTCCATCGGGTGCGGACACTGCTCAACGTGGACGTGTCGTACATGACGCTGGACGACGCGGAGCGCGGGGACACGTACATGCGGATCACCGACGGGTCGGTGGCGGCGAGTTTCCAGGCGCTGCGACTGCCGCCGGGGGCCGGGCTGGGTGGTCTCGTGGCGTTGACCGGGGCGCCGTACGCGACCGCGAACTACCCGACCGATCCACGGTTCCGGCACACCGGCGAGATCGATCAGGGGGTGGCCGACGAGGGGCTGGTCGCGATTCTGGGCGTACCCATGCGATTGGGGTCGGCCGTGATCGGCGTGCTCTTCGCGGCCAACCGGGCCGAGCGCCCGTTCGCCCGGGAGGAGGTGGCGCTGCTGTCGTCGCTGGCCGCACACGCCGCGGTGGCGCTGGACACGGCCCGCCTGCTCGCCGAGACGCAGACCGCGCTGGCCGAACTGTCCGCGGCGAACGCGGTGATCCAGGCGCACAGCGCGTCGGTGGAACGGGCCGCCGCGGCGCACGACCGGATGACCGCCGTGGTGCTGCGCGGCGGCGGGGTCGAGGATGTCGCCGCCGACCTGGTCGACGTGCTGGCCGGCGCGCTGCTGGTGATCGACGCGGACGGTCGGGCGCTGACCACGGCCCGCAGCCCGGAGGTGTCGGCCGAGGTGCCGGAGCCGACCGGTGCCACGGTCGGCGAGGCGGTGGCCGCGTCCCGGGGCGAGGGCCGCAGCGTGCGCCGGGGCGAGTTGGTGATCG
Organism: Actinoplanes sichuanensis; assembly: GCF_033097365.1. Taxonomy (NCBI): domain Bacteria; kingdom Bacillati; phylum Actinomycetota; class Actinomycetes; order Micromonosporales; family Micromonosporaceae; genus Actinoplanes; species Actinoplanes sichuanensis. The sequence continues at coordinate 5,650,362 of NZ_AP028461.1, read as the reverse complement.
CCGCGGTGGTGGCCGGCGCCGACAACCTGGGTGCGCTGGTGTTCCGCCCGGAGCGGCCACTGGCCGATGTGGATCAGCGGATCCTGGAGCGGGCCGCCCAGGTGACGGCTCTGCTGCTGCTGTTCCGGCGGACCGTCGCCGACGCCGAGGCGCAGGTCCGCGGCGACCTGCTGGACGACCTGATCAGCCGCCCGGTCCGTGACCCGGACGCGGTCCGGTCCCGGGCCGCCCGGCTCGGCCTGGACGTGGACGCCCCCTGGGTGGTGGTCGCGGCCGGCGACGACACCGGGGACGGGCTGGGGCAGCGGGCCGCGTCGTGGGCGCGGACGTTCGCGGCGGCGAGGCGGGGGCTGGCGATGCCCCGGGACGGGCAGGTGGCGCTGCTGCTGCCGGGTGACGATCCGGCCGGGACCGCCCGGCTGGTGGCGAGGGAGCTGAGCCGGACCCTGGGGAGGCCGGTCACCGCCGGCGGCGCCGGACCGGGCCGGGGCTCGGCGGGGGTGGCCGGTGCCTATCGGGAGGCCGTTCGATGCCTGAGCGCCCTGGTCACCCTGGGCCGGTCCGGCGGCGGCGGGGGAGCGGCCGATCTGGGGTATGTGGGCCTGCTGCTCGGTGACCGCCGGGACGTGACCGGGTTCGTCGCCGGAACGGTCGGTCCGGTGATCGACTACGACCTGCGGCGGGGCACCGCGCTGGTGCGCACTCTGGAGGCGTACTTCGAGGCGGGCGGCGGGCTGGCCCGGGCCGCCGAGGCGCTGCACGTGCACGTCAACACGGTCAACCAGCGCCTGGAGCGGGTCGCCCAGCTGCTCGGCGACGACTGGCAGCGCCCGGCTCGTGCTCTCGATCTCCAGTTGGCGCTGCGGCTGCACCGGTTGAGCGGCCCCCTGGCGGACACCGACACCTGAACGGCCGTCAATGTGTGGACCGGATCCATGGGTTCACGGTTGGTCCCGGACGTAGCGTCCCGGTACCACCGAATCCTGTGAACATCCGAGAGGATCGCCCATGGCCACGATCGCCACCGAACGGGCCCCCATCGTCAAGGTCGTCTTCGCGTCCCTGGTCGGTACCGCCGTGGAGTGGTACGACTTCTTCCTCTACGGCTCGGCCGCCGCGCTCGTCTTCGGCACGCTGTTCTTCCCGTCGTCCGATCCGGTCACCGGCACCCTGCTGGCGTTCGGCACGTACGCGCTGGGGTTCGTCGCCCGCCCGCTCGGCGGCATCGTGTTCGGCCACTTCGGTGACCGGGTCGGCCGTAAGCGGATGCTCGTCGTGTCGCTGTTCCTGATGGGCCTGGCCACCGTCGCGATCGGACTGCTGCCCACCTACGCCACGATCGGCCTGGCCGCGCCGGTGCTGCTGCTGGTCTGCCGGCTGGCGCAGGGCTTCGCGGTCGGCGGTGAGTGGGGTGGTGCGGTGCTGATGGCCGCCGAGCACGGTGACGACGCGCGGCGCGGCTTCTGGTCGTCGTGGCCGCAGGCCGGGGTGGCGCTGGGCAACCTGCTGGCCACCGGGGTGCTGTGGCTGCTCGCTCTGGTGCAGTCGGACGAGGCGTTCAAGGCATGGGGCTGGCGGGTCCCGTTCCTGCTCAGCGCGGTACTGGTGCTGGTCGGCCTGTGGGTGCGGCTGAGCGTCGAGGAGTCGGCGGTCTTCAAGGAGGCCCAGGCCGCCGTCAAGAAGGATCACCAGCCGCTGCGCGAGGTGATCCGTCGCTACCCGCGGGAGATCCTGGTCGCGATGGGGATGCGGCTGGCCGAGAACATCGGCTACTACGTGATCACCGTCATCTCGATCACCTACCTCACGACGTACGCCGGAACGAGCGCCGACAAGAGCATGATCCTCACCGCCCTGCTGATCGGGTCGGGCGTGCAGTTCGTGATCATCCCGCTGCTCGGTGCGGTGTCCGACCGGGTCGGCCGACGCCCGCTCTACCTGGCCGGCGCGGTCGGGCTGGCGATCTGGTCGTACGTCTTCTTCGGCCTGCTGGAGAGTCGCTCCGAACCGAAGATCATCCTCGCCGTGGTGGTCGGTCTGTTCCTGCACGCGCTGATGTACGCCCCGCAGGCGGCGTTCTTCGCCGAGCTGTTCGGTACCTCGGTGCGCTACACCGGCGCGTCGGTCGGCTACCAGCTGGCGTCGATCCTGGCCGGGGCGCTGGCGCCGATCATCGCGCTGAAGCTGCTGGGCGACGTCACCGACCCGAACCCGACCGCGGTGGCGATCTACATGACCGTCGCGTCGGTGCTGACCGTGGTCGCGGTGCTCGCCGCGAAGGAGACCGCCCGGACGTCGCTGCGTCACGACCGGAGTTAGCACCTGCGCAATGGGGTCACGCCGGGGGTGATGCTCTGTCATCATCTCCGGCGTGATTCGCCTCTACTCACTGCTCGCGCTGATCGACCTCGTGTTGATCATCTGCGCGTTGATCTCTTGCCTGTCCGCCGAGGAGTATGAGATCCGGGCCCTGCCGCGGATCGTCTGGGTGATCCTCATCCTGCTCTTCTCCCCGATCGGCCCGATCGCCTGGTTCGTCGCCGGGCGTCCGGCTCGTCCGATCAAGCTCAGCAACGGCACCGTCTGGAAGCCCGGCAGTGGCTTCCCGGAGAACGAGCGGCCCCGCCCCATGGCGCCCGACGACGATCCCGAGTTCCTCAAGCGGGTCGCCGAGCGCAGCCGGAAGGAGGACGAGGACATGATGAAGAAATGGGAGGCCGACCTGCGGAAACGTGAGGAGGACCTGCGTCGGCGGGAGGCCGGCGAGTAACCCGTAATTGCACACCGGTGAGCAAGTAAGTAACCTGCACTTGACTGTGCAGTTTTTGCTCACCGGAGGTCGGCCCTGTCTACGACCCTGTACCGCGTCGCCGCAGCCGTGATCCGGCGCCGCGCCCGGACCATCGGCATCTGGCTCCTCGTGATCCTCGCCCTGGCCGGCGCCGGCAACCTGATCTCGGCCGGCGCCGACGACGAGTTCACCATCCCCGGTTCGTCGTCACAGGCCGCCCTCGACACCCTCTCCCGGGTATTCCCGCAGGTCAGCGGCGCGTCGGCGAAGATCGTCCTGACCCTGCCGGACGGCCGCGACGTCCGCGACCAGCAGATCCGCGAGGCCGTCGAGCACACCGCCGACCGGGCGAAGGGTGTCGAGCACGTCGTCGCCGTCGTCTCGCCCTACGACGAACGGATCAAGGGCGCGGTCTCCGCCGACGGGACCGCCGCGATCATCACCGTCCAGCTCGACGTCTCGGTCACCGAGGTGCAGCCGGTCACCCGCGAGCGCCTCGCCGCGGTCGCCGACGAACTCCGGCGGGACGCCGGACCGGGCGCCCAGGTGCTCGCGGGCGGCGACGCCTTCGCCGACCGGGTGCCGAGACTCAGCCCCACCGAAGGGCTCGGTCTGCTCGTCGCGCTCATGGTTCTGCTGATCACTTTCGGCTCGATGCTCGCCGCCGGGATCCCGCTGCTCACCGCCGTCCTCGGCGTCGGGCTGTCCGTGTCGCTGCTCTACGGCGTCACCGCGTTCACCGGGGTGCCGTCGACGGCGATCATGCTCGCCGTGATGCTCGGCCTCGCCGTCGGCATCGACTACGCGCTGTTCATCCTCTCCCGGCACCGGGACCAGCTCCGCGACGGCCTCGACGTGGACGAGTCGATCGCCCGGGCCACCGCCACGGCCGGCTCGGCGGTCGTCTTCGCCGGGCTCACCGTCATCATCGCCCTGGTCGGGCTGATGGTCGCCGGCATTCCGTTCCTCACCACGATGGGGCTGACCGCCGCCCTCGCGGTGGTGGTCGCCGTGCTGATCGCGGTCACCTTCATCCCGGCGTTACTGTCCGTCGCGGGCGAGCGGCTCCGTCCCCGCAGCCCTGTCAAGAGCCGACTTCGGAAGATCAACATCTTCGATCATTGGGTACGGCTGTCGACCCGCCGGCCCATCATCACGATCCTCGTGATCGTTCTCGGACTGGGCGCAGCGACCCTGCCCGCCGCCGACCTGCGCCTCGCCCTGCCCGACAACGGCAGCGAAGCCCACGGCAGCCCGGCCCGGGTCACCTACGACACCATCACCGAACACTTCGGACCCGGCTACAACGGCCCGCTACTCGTCACCGCGAACATCATCTCCAGCCGTGACCCGGTCGGTGACATGAACCGGCTCGGCACCGAGATCGCCGGACTACCCGGCGTCGCCCTGGTCGCCCTCGCCACCCCGGACCCGAAGGGCCAGGTCGGCATCGTCCAGGTGATCCCGGACAGCGCCCCCGACTCGGCGGCCACCACCGACCTCGTACTCCGGTTGCGCGACCACTTCGCCGGCTCGGACATCGCGGTCACCGGGATCACCGCCGTCGGCATCGACGTGTCGGCCCGGCTCGGTGGCGCACTCGTCCCGTTCGGGCTGCTCGTGGTCGGGCTGTCCCTGGTGCTGCTGACCATGGTGTTCCGGTCGATCGCGGTACCGATCAAGGCGACCGCCGGATATCTGCTGTCGGTGGGCGCCGCGTTCGGGGCCACCGCGCTCGTCTTCCAGCACGGCCGGCTCACCGACGTGCTGCACGTGTCACACACCGGCAGCGTGATCAGCTTCCTGCCGATCATCCTGATGGGCGTCCTGTTCGGCCTGGCCATGGACTACGAACTGTTCCTCGTCTCCCGGATCCGTGAGGAATACGTGCACACCGGGGACGCCGACCACGCGATCGACGCCGGATTCAAGGCGTCCGCCCCGGTCGTGGTCGCCGCCGCGCTGATCATGTTCGCGGTCTTCGCCGCGTTCGTGCCGGACGGCAGCGCCACCATCAAACCCATCGCGTTCGCCCTGGCCGTCGGGGTGTTCGTGGACGCGTTCATCGTCCGGATGACCCTGGTCCCGGCGGTGCTGCGGCTCCTCGGCGACCGGGCCTGGTGGCTGCCGTCGCGACTCGACCGGGCGCTGCCCTCCCTCGACGTCGAAGGGGAGGGGCTCACCCGGGAACTCGCCCTCGCCGACTGGCCCGCACCCGATGCCGACGACATCGTCGCCGTCGCCGGGTTCACACCCGACGTGTTGCGGATCGGTGCGGGCGAGATCGTCGAGATCGTGGGGGAGCCCGCCGTCACCCGGGACCTGCTCTACGCGATCGGCGGGCGGGTCACCGACCTTCCCGGGGCCGCGAAGACGCTCGGGTTCGTGTTGCCACAGCGCGCTTCGGCCGTACGACGACGGGCGGTCCTGATCAGGTGTCCCGCGCTCGCCGAACCCGGCCGGGAAACGGTGACCGCCGCCTGCCTGGCGCCGCCGTTGTTGCTGGTCGAAGGCCTTGACCGGATTTCCGGGCGCGCCGACCGGGACGACGCGCAGCGGGCCCTGCGGGCCGCCGCCCGCACCGGAACCACCGTGATCGTCACCGCCCGCGACCACGATCCGCGTCTCGACGCGACCCGCACGATCGATCTCGACCCCTCCGAGGTGTACGCATGACCCGCCTCCGCCGTATCGGCATCCTCCTCGCGCCGGTGGTCATCGCCGGTGCTCTGATCGGCGCCTTCGAGGGCCCCGCGGACCGGCTCGGCACGGTCACCGCGGCCGTGGTCAACGACGACGAACCGGTGCAGCGCGACGGGCAGACCGTGCCGCTCGGCCGGGAGCTCGCCGGACGCCTCGTCAACCACACCGGCGACGACTACACGTGGGTGCTGACCGACGCCGACGACGCCGCCGAGGGTCTGCGCACCGGCGCCTACGCCGTCGCCGTGACCATCCCGTCGAACTTCTCCGCCGCGGCCGTCTCCACCGGCGGCCCCTCCTCCGCCGCCGCCCAGGCCCGCATCGACGTCACCGCCTCCCGGACCGTCACCGGCGTCGACCCGGTCATCACCCGCACCCTCACCGACTCGGCCGTCACCACCCTCAACCGGACCATCGTCGAGACCTATCTGGACAACGTGTACCTCGGCTTCAATCGGATGCACGACCAGCTCGGCCGGGCCGCCGACGGTGCCGGTGACCTCTCCGACGGCGCCGGCCGGCTCGCCGACGGCAGCGAACGCCTCGTGGTGGGCCTGAACCGGCTCGCCACCGGCAGCGACGAACTCGCGGCCGGGCTCGGACGGCTCGACGCGGGCAGCCGGGAACTCGCCGACGGGCTCGAACAACTCGACGACGGCGCCGGTGACCTCGCCGGTGGCGCCCGCGAGCTGGACTCCGGCGCCACCGCACTGGCCCGCGGCACCGGCGCGCTCGCCACCGGCACCAAGCAGCTCGCCACCGGCGCCGGAAAGCTCTCCACCGGGCTCGGCACCCTCGCCGACAGCACCGCCGCCCTGCCCGGACAGACCCGGGCGCTGGCCGACGGGGCTCGGCAGGTCGCCGACGGCAACCGGAGACTCGCCGACACCGTCGTCCCGCTCGCCGACCGGGCCGTCGACGGCATCGACGCGCTACCCGACCTGACCGCCGAGGCGGCCCGCATCCGGCAGCTCGCCGAGCAGTGCGAGACCCCCGCCGACCTGTGCACCCGGCTGCGGGCCCTGGCCGACCGGATCGTCGCCCGGGCGGGTGACGCCGAAAACGCCAAAGCGGGGGTACGGGGTCAGGTCACCGAGGTCCGCGACGGCATCACCGCCCTGGCCGACGGGTCGCAGAAGGTGGCCGACGGGACCGCCACCCTCGCTGGACAGACTCCACGCCTGGTCACCGCCATCGGCCAGGCCGCGACCGGCGCCGACTCGCTGGAGCGTGGCGCCCGCCGAGCCGCCACCGGCGCCGCCTCCGTGGACCGCGGCGCCCGGCGACTGTCCACCGGCGCGGACACGCTGTCCCAAGGCGCGGGCCGGCTCGCCTCCGGCACCGGTGACGCCGCCTCCGGGGCACAGCAGCTCGCCGACGGCACCGCCTCGGCGGCCACCGGGGCCGGACGGCTCACCGGCGGCGCCCACGAGGCGGGCGCCGCCGGGCAGAAGATCTCCGACGGATCGGGCAAGCTCGCCGAAGGTGCGGGCAGCCTCGCCGGGGCGCTCGGCGACGGGCGTGACCAGGTCCCCACCTACACCGACGCCGACCGTGACCACCTCAAGACCGTCGCCGCCACCCCGGTCGCCGCGGTCACCGGCGACGACGCCGGGATCGGCGACCTGATCGCCGGCGCGGTCATCGCCATCGCACTGTGGATCGGCTCCATGCTGATCTTCCAGCTCCTCCCGGCCGCCGCCCACGATCCGCTGGCCTGGCACGGCAGCACGGCACGGCTCGCCCTCCGCAACGCCCGCCGCCCCCTGCTGCTCGCCGCCGGCCAGGCCGTCCTGGTCACCGCCGTCGCCGGGGCGCTGCTCACGCCCGGCCCGGTCGAGCTGCTCGCCCTACTGCTGGTCGACATCCTCGTCGCCGTCACGTTCCTGCTGATCAACCAGGCGATCGCGGTGGCCTTCAGCAGCGGCGGCCGCCTACTGGCGATCATCGTCCCGGTGCTGACCCTCGCCGCCGCCGTGGTCTCCAGCGTGCCCCCGTGGGTGACCGCCCTCGACGGCCTGCTTCCCGGCCACGGCCCGGTGCTGGCGATCCGCGCGATCACCGCCGACGCCGGCCTCGGCCCCACCGGAGTCGCGCACACCCTGGCCTGGCTGGCCGCCGGAGCGGTCGGCTACCTGCTGGCCACCGCCCACCGCCGGACGACAAGCCCGGGCCGGCTCACTCCACTGCCCGCCCACCCGGCCTGACGACCACCGCCTCGCGGTCGCCGCGCCTGGTCGAGAGGGGCTCGGGGAATCGACACGCGGAACGTTGCGACATCGATGGTCATTGATCATCCTCCGGCGTAGGTTGACATCGGAACCTTACTGAGGAGGCCAGCCGATGACGCTCCGTGACAAACCTCCGTTCCGGGCCGACCACGTGGGCAGCCTGCTCCGGCCACCGCAGCTGTTGCGGGCCCGTGAGCAGCGCGCTCTCGGTGAGATCAGCGCCGAGCAGTTGCGTTTCGTCGAGGACGACGCGATCCGCGAGGTGGTCCGGATGCAGCGCGACGTCGGCCTGCGTTCGGCCACCGACGGCGAGTTCCGGAGAACGTCCTGGCACATGGACTTCATCTACCGGCTGGGCGGGATCCGCCCGACCGACGAGAAGATCCAGGTCCACTTCCGCAACGCGACCGGCGAACTCGACTTCGAATCAGCCGCCCTGGCCGTCGACGCCCCGATCGAACTCACCGAGACGATCTTCGGCGACGACTTCGCCTTCCTGAACGCGGAGACCGCCGACGGGGTGACCGCGAAACTTACGATCCCGTCACCGAGCATGGTCCACTACCGGGGCGGTCGGGCCGCCATCGATCCGGCGGTCTACCCGGACGAGGAGGAGTTCTGGGCCGACCTGAGCGAAGCCTACGCCGAGCAGATCCGCCGGGTCGCCGCCCTCGGCTGCCGCTACCTGCAACTCGACGACACCAGCCTGGCCTACCTCAACGACCCGGCCCAGCGGCGGCTGCTGACCGACCGCGGCGACGACGCCGAACACCAGCACCTGCGCTACATCAGGCAGATCAACGCGGCGATCGCCGACCGCCCGGCCGGGCTGAACGTCACCACCCACATGTGCCGCGGCAACTTCCGGTCGTCGTGGGCGGCCGAGGGCGGCTACGACTTCGTGGCCGAGGCGCTCTTCAGCGAACTGGCCGTCGACGGGTTCTTCCTGGAGTACGACGACGACCGCTCCGGAGGTTTCGCCCCGCTGCGCTTCGTGCCGCCCGGCAAGATGGTGGTGCTCGGCCTGGTCACCACGAAACGGGGCACGCTGGAGTCCAAGGACGACCTGAAACGCCGCATCGACGAGGCCGCCCGCTACGTGCCGCTGGAGCAACTGTGCCTGTCCCCGCAGTGCGGCTTCTCCTCCACCGTCGAGGGCAACGTCCTCACCTACGACGAGCAGGTCGCCAAGCTAAGACTGATCGCCGAGACCGCCGACGAGGTGTGGGGCTAGCGCCTCGCCGACGGTGGCCAGTAGTTCTACGGCGGTGAAGGGTTTCTGGACTATGCGGGTCGCGGGTGGGATGTCGTAGCGGCGGCGCAGCTCGGTGTCGCTGTAGCCGGACATGAACAGCACCCGTAGGGCGGGGCATCGGGTTCGCAACTGGGCGGCGACGGTCGGGCCGGAGCGGCCGGGCAGCACCACGTCGGTGATCAGCAGGGCGACGTCGGTCAGATCGGCGGCGCCCACGGCGTCCTCGCTGATCGCCGTGGTGCGGTAGCCGTTCTCCTGGAGGATCCGGACCACCAGGTCGCGGACGTAATCCTCGTCCTCGATCACCAGCACCCGTCGCCCGTCGCCGCTCGGACAGGCCCGCAGCGGCTGCCCGTCGGCCCGGTCCGCCCGCCCGGCGGCGTGCGGCAGCAGAATCCGGAACGTGGTGCCCACCCCGGGTGTCGAGTCGACGCCGATGTGCCCTCCGGCGTCACCGACGATCCCGTAGACCGTGGACAGACCCAGTCCGGTGCCGCGATCGGCGGGTTTCGTGGTGAAGAACGGCTCGAAGAGCCGATCACGGACCTCCGCGGTCATCCCGGTTCCGGTGTCACTCACCGTCAGCCGGGCATAACGACCCTGCGGCAGCGGTACGCCCGACCCGCCCCGAAGCTCGACGAGGTCGGTCTCCACCACCACGACCCCGCCGTCCGGCATCGCGTCCCGGGCGTTGATCACCAGGTTGAGCAGGATCTGATCGAGCCGTCCCCGGTTGGCCCGGACCGGAACCGTCTCCCCGCACGGCCTGCACACCAGCCGGATGTCGGCGCCGATGGTCCGGGCCGGCAACTCCCCGGAGCCGGTCACCACCTCGTTGAGGTCGACCACCTCGACCTGGGTGGGTTCGCGTTTCGCGAAGAGCAGCAACTGCCCGGTCAGGGAGCGGGCCCGGTCGGCGGCGTCGCGGATCCTGGACAGGTCGGCCGCACCGTCCCCGGTGACCTCGTCGGCCAGGAAGTCCGCGTAGTTCAGGATGATCGCGAGCAGGTTGTTGAAGTCGTGGGCGACCCCGCCGGCGAGCTGCCCGAGGCTCTCCAGCCGGGCCGCCCGTACCGACCGCTCCATGGCCTGTCTCTCCTCGGCCTCGAACCGGCGCTTCTCGGTGATGTCGCGTTCGGTGGCGGCCGCCGCGACGACGACACCCTGCTCGTTGCGGATCGGCGAGACGGTCACCGACACCAGCAGGGTGCTGCCGTCCCGCCGGACCCGGCGACTCTCCTCCAGGTGGATGTGCCCGCCCGCGGCCAGCACGGCGAGCGCCTGGTCGAGAGCGGGACCGGCACCGGGTGGCAGTATTCCGCGGAACGGGGTGCCCAACACCTCCTCGGCGAGCCAGCCGTACATGGCCTCGGCGCCGCTGTTCCACACGGTGAGCGTGCCGTCCAGGGTGCACGCGATGATCGCGTCGGCGGACTGGTCGGCGACGGCGGCCAGCATCTCCCGCTCCTGGGTGTAGCCGGCGGCGGGTCCGCGCAGGTAGCGGCCGGTGAGCCAGCCGAGCAGCCCGGCTCCGGCCGCGGTCGCGGCGGCCAGGGCGCTGACTCTCGGAAGCATGACCACCTTCCCGTTTCGCCGAATAACGCGAACGGTAACCCGCTTAGGCCGACATTTCGTGGTTTCGTACGCCAACCGACCTGATGGCTGAGGCGACCGCCTCGATTCGGGAGGACGGGATGCCGGCCAGGTTGATCCGGCCGGACGGCAGCCCGTACACCCCATGGATCTGCCGTAGGCGAAGCATCGCCGCAGCGTCCAGGGGGAGGGTGAGGAACATGCCGCGCTGATTTCCGAGCCCGGCGAAGCCGGTGCCGGTGGCCAGACCGTCACGCAGGCGGCCGAGCCGACGGCGCATGCCCTCGAGCTCGTCGCGCCAGCTCACAGAGAGGATCGGATCGGTCAGGATCTCCTCGACGATCGCCGCGCCGTGCGCCGGTGGCTGCGAATAGGAGATCCGGGCGATCGTCTCCAGCATGGTCCGCGCCCGCTGTCGCCGCCCCGCGTCGGCACTCAGCACGAGCGCGCAGCCGGTGCGTTCGCTGTACAGGCCCCACGCCTTCGACGCGCTCACCGCGACGACCGCTTCCGGCACGACCCGCAGCAGTCGCCGCATACCGGCCAGGTCCTCGTCGAGGCCGTCGCCGAGACCGAAATAGGCCTGGTCGATGAAGGGCACCACACCGCGTCGGCTCAGGGCCGCGGCCAGCTCGTCCCACAGCGCGAGCGACATGCCCAGACCGGTCGGGTTGTGGCAGCAGCCCTGCAGTAGCAGCACGTCACCGGGCTGCGCGGCGTCGACCGCGGCCAGCATCGCGGCACCGTCGGCGGTCACCGGATACCGCGTGGTGCGCAGGCGGGCGGCGGCCAGGATGGCCGGATGGTTCACGTAGGCGGGTGTGCCCAGCAGTACCGTGCGGTCCGGGCCGGTCGCCGCCAGCAGCTCGGCGAGCAGCCGCAACGCGCCGGTGCCGGCGACCGTCTGGAGACCGTCGGCCCGGGCCTCCAATGCCGGGTCGGCCAGGAGCAGCCTGGTCATCTCGTGCCGGAAGCGAATGTTGCCGGACGGGCCCACGTACTCCTTGGACCGGGCACGATCGGCCAGCCGCAGTTCGGCGGCATGGACCGCGGCCGGCACCGGGGCGGCACCCGAGTCGTCCCGGTAGACACCGACGAGCAGGTCCAACCGGTCCGGGCGGGGGTCAGCGGCGCAGTCCGCCGTCAACTGCCAGAGCGGGTCGGGGGCGGTCGTCGACAGCATGCGGTTCTCGTTTCAGCAGGTTGAAGAGGATGACACCGGCGACCACGACGGCCAGCGCCGGAAGACCGGTCAGCGGTTCGCCCAGCAGCGGGACGGCGGCGAGCGCGGTCACCACCGGGCTCAGCGCGCCCAGCGTCGCGGCGGTGCGACTACCGAGGCGCCTGATCGCGATCGGGTAGCAGATCCCGGCCAGCACGCCGACACCCGCGCCCTGCACGATCAGGTAGAGCGTCAGGTCGGCCGGGTTCGCGTGGACCAGGTTCGAATCGACGGTTCCGGTCGTGATGAGCAGGGCGGTCAGCAGGGACGACGGCAGGCAGAGCACGATGGCCGTACCCCTGGGGTCGAGAACGCCGGCCCCCAGCGACAGGGTGTAGACCGCCCAGATGGAGCCCGCCAGGAGAAGGACCGCGGTGCCGGCGTCGGGCGGCCCGCCGCCCGCGACGGCGACACCCGCGACGATCCCGCCGAGTGCGGCCAGCTGCGGCAGACTGATCTTCTGTCGGTACGTGAGAAGCGTGACGAAGATCGGGACGGTCCCCGGGATGATCAGGCCGACCAGGGCCGCGCTGGTCATTCGCCCACCGGCCGCGGCCACCAGGAAGTAGGGCAGCCCCGCGCCGACGAACAGCCCGATGAGGACGATCGGCCGTTCCCGCCGCACTGCCCTCACGGTCTGCGGAATCCACGGTGCGAGGATCAGCAGCGGAACCGTGAACCGGATCAGCGCCGCGTCCATCGTGGTCAGGCTGGACGCCCCGATTCCGCGCACACTCAGCGCGAATCCCGCCCACACCACGACGGTCATCGCCATCGCGATCAGCCCTCTACCCATGGGTTGAAACGCTAGGCTTTCGGTCGGGGCAGACGATTGCCAATTCGTGCTCGCAGCGGCCCGGCTTTGGCAGAATCTGCCACGTGAAAGCCTTGGACGAGATCGACCGCCGGATTCTGCTCGAATTGCAGCGCGACGGCCGGATCAGCAACCAGGACCTCGCCGACCGGGTCGGCCTGTCCCCGTCACCGTGCCTGCGCCGGGTCCGCCTGCTGGAGGAGGCCGGGGTGATCGCCGGCTACCGGGCGGTCGTCGACCAGGCGGCGGTCGGCCTGCCGATCACCGCGTTCGTCCGGATCACCCTGGAGACCCACGGCCGCGACGCGGTCGAACGTGTCGAATCGGAGATCCGCCAGGTCCCCGAGATCGTCGAGGCCTACCTGCTGGCCGGCGACCAGGACTACCTGCTCAAGGTGACGATCGACTCGTTCGCCTCGTACGAGACCTTCGTCCGCACCCGCCTGCGCACCATCCCGGCCCTGGCCTCGATCCAGACGACCTTCGCCTTCGGGGTGACGAAACCCTCCGCCCCACTGCCCCTACCCACCCGGTAGCCGGCCCATCGTCCGAGCGACAGCCGTTACTTGCCGGCCTTCAACAGGATCTTGCCGTCCGAGCGCGTGCACCCGCCCCACCGGTCGTTGGCGGTGCTGACCTTCAGCACGTAGGCACTCTTCGGGTCCAGACCCGTGTATTTCAAGCTGCGACCGTTCGCGGTGTAGGTGGCGGTCGGAGTCGAGGTGACGACTCTGTTGTCGGCCATCCGGATCAGCGTCGGGGTCATCGCGACCGACACCGGCATGATGTGGTCCGGCCAGCGAATCCCGATCTTGGGGCTGCCGGACATACCCCGCCACTGCGGCCAGTCGTAGGAGAAGGTCGCGGTGGCGGGGTCGGTGCCGCGGACCGCCTTCGCCTTGACGACCATGGAGGGCATCAGCGACCCGATCCAGGAGCTCTGCGGCTTGCCGGCGCCGTTCGCGTTCTCCGGCGTCACCGTGATGCGGTAGGAAGCACACTTGTCCGGGGTGGCGATGGTGAGGCCCATCATCTGCCCGGCGGCCACGTCCGCGGGCACGACGGACTCTGTCGTCTTGGTGCCCTCCACGACCGAGACCCGGTAACGGGTCGCGTCCGCCTGCGAACGCCACTGCACGTACGTCTTCTCGCCCAGCAGGGCGGCATTGTTCGGGGCCTGGGTTCCCCGAACGGCCGCGATTCCCTTCAGTGCGCCCGGAGCTGACGCCGTTGCGGCGTAAGCGGACTGCGGGGCGACCAGGGTGGTGCCGGCCAGGGCCACACCGAGCGCGGCGACGAGGCGCGACATCTTCATGAGGACTTCCCTTCGAGTCTTCGTGCTGACTCAGGGAACCATCGGCCGCGACCTCAAGCTGCGCTCAAGCGTGCCTCCAGGTTGCCTACAGATGCATCACGCACCGTGCCGTCGAGCGACCGCGCCGTCAGGGAACGCACCCTCGCGCGATTTGGTGGCGCTGACCGCCTCATGGAATACGCCTCAGTCGGTGGGGGAGGAGGAGCCTCCGCCGAGGCCGCCGCCTCGTAGGGAGCCCTTCTGCAGGCGCTTGTTGTCGCGGGTGATCTGGCCGGAGGCCTGGCGGGCGCGACGCAGCAGTTCGTCGCGGTCCGCGGGGTGACGGTTCGCCCGGGTGCGCCGGACCAGGAGGGTGGTGACGAGCAGGATGACCAGGAGTGCCGCGCCGATCCCGCCGATGAGGTAGCCGGTCATTCTTCGGACGGTAACCGGGCCGGTCAATGAAACGGCCCGGGCCGGCGGGGAGGCCGGCCCGGGAACGGGACGTCAGTGCGCGACCGGGCAGCCGCCGGTGAGCGAGCCGAGGAACGCGTTCGGGTCGTAGTAGTGCTCGACCTCGAGGAGTTTCAGGTCGTCGTCGACCTTGGCGACGCTCATGCCGAACATCTCGATGGTCTTACCGTTCGGCTGGAAGCCGTGGTACTCGCCTTCGAAGGCGCCCCAGTGCCGCCACTTGAAGGCGACCACCGGCGGCGGGCTGAGAACCTGGAGGACCTCCCAGTAGAAGCCGCCCGGGAACGCCCCGTGGAAGATGTCGTGCTGGCTGTCGAACGACTCCTTGCCGACCCGGTAGAACGGGCTGTCACCGATGAGCACGTTGTAGCTGCCCTGGTCGGCGATGTCCTGCGCGGAGGCCCAGCCGCCACCGTTGATGTTGGTGCGGAACTTCTCGGAGACCATCGAGACCCAGGTCGCCGGGTCGTGCTTGTGCGAGACCTCCATCTCGAAGACCTGCACGATCGACTCGACGATCGCCTCCAGGGAACCGGGCGCGTGGTCGGTGGTGCGCTGCCCGGGCATGACCGTGTGTGACAGGTGGTAGTCGGGCGTGCCGTGCCGGAATTCCGACGGGTCAGCGGCTTCGATGACGGCCGACCGGCCCTGCAGCCACAACGGAGTCTCAGACAAGACGAAATGTCCTTCCGGAATGAGGGAAGGGGGTATCAGTTTGTTGCGCTTCGGTTACCCCCCGTAGTGCCAAAGGCGGTGATCACCATATCCACGTTGGACTGGACAGGGAAGGCCGTAAATGTTAACAACTGAATTCGCTCCAGATAGCCTATAAAGCCGACGGGTTATGTGGTTTGCTTGGGGCGGGAGCGAACCGCAGGAGGAACCAATGCACTGTTGCTGTACCGAGCGGCCGGCGATCGAGGTGGCAGCGCGATGACCAGTGTCGTTGCCCGCAATACGGTCACGGCCGCAGCAACCGGACGGCATCGGAATACCGTCGCGATCATCGGCGGTGGGTTCAGTGGGGCTCTCGCCGCGGCGGCGATCACGCGAAATCCCGCATGGCGGACAGTTCTGATTTCACCTGAGGAGCGTCCCGGCCGGGGTGTCGCCTACGGCGCCGCCGAACCCTGGCACCTCCTCAACTCCCGCGTCGCCACGATGTCCGCCGATCCGGCCGACCCCAAGCACCTGCTGCGCTGGTGCCGGACCCGCGGCCTTCCGGCCGACGCGGCGACCTTCCTCCCGCGTGCCTGGTACGGCGACTACCTCTCCGACCATCTCGCTGCCGCGGCGTCCGCGGCCGGCTCCCGGCTCGTCCATCACCGATCAACCGCAGTGGAGGTACGGCCAGAGCACTCCGGTTACACCATCACCGACGCCAACGGTTGCCGGATCCACGCCGACCAGGTGATCCTCGCTCTCGGCAACCCGCCGCCCAGCCCGCCGTCCGCGGTCTCGGCAACCGCCCGCCGAAGCCCCGCCTTCGTAGCCGACCCATGGATCCCCGGCGCCCTGACCCGGGCCCTGGCCGCCGCTTCGGCCGGGGCCGCCGCCGTCCCGAGCGGCACCGGCGCTGTCTCGGCCGGGATCGTCGCCGATGCCGTCTCCGAGGCGACGTCCGACGCCACGCCGGGTACGGGCCGTCCGGCGTCGGTGCTGCTGCTCGGCACCGGGCTGACCGCGATCGACGTGGCGCTGACGATCAACGAGCAGGTGCGCGGCGTACAGCTGGAGGCTCTTTCTCGCCGCGGACTGCTGCCGCGGACCCACCCGCAGCGACCCGCGCCCGCCGTCGATCTCGCGCTGCCGGAGGCAGCCGAGCTCGGCCCACTGTTGCGCCGCGTCCGGGCCGCCGTCGCCGAAGGCGCCGATTGGACCGCGGTCGTCGAGTACGTCAGGCACCACGCCGACCGGTTGTGGAACGGCCTGAATCCGGACGCTCAGGAGCGGTTCCTGCGGCACGTCCAGCGGTACTGGGAGGTGCACCGGCACCGGATGGCCCCGCCGATCGCCGCCCGGATCACCCGCCTCCGCGAACAGGGCACCCTGCGGATCCGCTCCGGTCGCCTGCTCTCGATCGAACCGGACCCGCGCGGCGGCCTCCTGGTTCACATCGAGGGCGAGGCACCGCGCCGCTACGCCGCCGTGATCTCCTGCACCGGCCCGGCCCCGCTGCCGTCCTCGGCCGGACCGCTGCTCTCCGACCTGCTCGCCGCGGGCCTGGTCGAAACCGGTCCGCACGGCCTGGGCCTGGAGTCCGACCCGGACGGCCGGATCCGCACCGGCCTGTGGTTGGTCGGTCCGCTTCGGCGCGGCCGCTCCTGGGAGTCCACCGCCGTTCCGGAGATCAGATCCCAGATCGAACGCCTGGTGGCGGCCCTCCCGCAGCCTGCCCCGGCTCGATAGCCACCTCGCAGGTGCGATGATAGAGATGCGGTGAGGGCCGAATCTGCCAGTGATCAAGGCCGCCTATGGTTGCAAGTGCGAAACCGATAGAGTGCCGTCCGTGACGGAGTTTCGGATCGGTGAGGCGGCAGAGCTGCTCGGGGTCAGCGCGGATACCGTGCGCCGGTGGATCGACGCCGGTCGGCTGCCCGCGGGACGTGACGAGGCCGGTCATCGGGTGATCGACGGGGTGGAGCTGGCCGGGTTCGTCCGGGCCAAGGGCAACGATCCGGACGATCGGGCCGACGAGTCGTCGGCCCGCAACCGGCTCCGGGGGATCGTCACCGCGGTCGTCAAGGACACCGTCATGGCTCAGGTGGACATTCAGGCCGGGCCGTTCCGGCTGGTGTCGCTGATGAGCCGGGAAGCCGTCGACGAGCTGGACCTGCAGGTCGGCTCGGTCGCCGTGGCAGTGATCAAATCGACCACTGTCGTGGTGGAGCGTTCGCACCCGACGGTGGCCCACAAGGGGAGGCCCAGTTGAGGATCGTGGCCATCGGCCTGGCGGCCCTGATCGCGCTCGCCGGATGCGGCGACAGCGGCACCGACGAGCCGGGCACGACGAGCTCCGGCAGCGCGGTGACCGGCTCGGTGAACGTCTTCGCGGCGGCGTCGCTGACCGAGTCGTTCACCACCATCGGCAAACAGTTCGAGACCGCCCACCCGGGCACCACCGTGGTGTTCAACTTCGCCGGCAGTTCGGCCCTGGCCACCCAGATCAACGAGGGCGCCCCGGCGGACGTGTTCGCCTCGGCCTCCCCGAAGAACCTGAAGGTCGTCGTCGACGCCGGCAACAGCGAGGGCACGCCCACCACATTCGTGAAGAACCAGCTGGTCATCGCGGTCGCCAAGGGCAACCCGAAAGGGATCGCCGGGCCGGCCGACCTCACCAGGCCGGACCTCAAGGTCGCGCTCTGCGCCGAGGCCGTGCCGTGCGGTGCGGCCGCGAAGACGGCGATCGAGGCGGCCGGCGTCAAGGTCACCCCGGTGACGTTGGAGCAGGACGTGAAAGCGGCGCTGTCCAAGGTGAAACTGGGCGAGGTGGACGCGGCACTGGTCTACCGGACCGATGCCAGGGCGGCCGCGGCCGACGTCGACGCGGTCGAGTTCCCCGAGTCGGCCAAGGCGATCAACGACTACCCGATCGTGGCTCTGAAGGACGCGAAGAACGCGGCCGGGGCGCAGGCGTTCATCCGGTACGTGCTGTCCGCCGAAGCCGGCCGGGTCCTCACCGAGGCCGGGTTCCAGGCACCCTGATCACCATGAAGACGGCACGTGTACCCGTACCCCTGCTGGTGCCTGCGGTTTTGGGTCTGTTGTTCCTGATCCTGCCGTTGGTGGGGTTGCTGGCGCGCACGCCGTGGTCGACCCTGCCGGCTCGGCTGGCCGAGCCGCAGGTGGTCGAGGCGCTGAAGTTGTCGCTGCTCACCTCGACGATGGCGACGGTGCTGTGTCTGGTGTTGGGGGTGCCGTTGGCGTGGATGCTGGCCCGGGTGACGTTTCCGGGGCGGCGTCTGGTCCGGGCGCTGATCACCGTGCCGCTGGTGCTGCCGCCCGTGGTCGGGGGCATCGCGCTGCTGCTGGCGCTGGGCCGGCGCGGCCTGGTCGGGCAGTGGCTGGACTCGACGTTCGGGATCACGCTGCCGTTCACCACGACCGGGGTGGTGATCGCCGAGTCGTTCGTGGCGCTGCCGTTCCTGGTGATCGCGGTCGAGGGGGCGCTGCGCGGCGCCGACAGCAGATACGAGGAGGCCGCCGCCACCCTCGGGTCGACCCGCTGGACGACCTTCACCCATGTGACGTTGCCGCTGGTGGCGCCCGGGATCGCGGCCGGTGCGGTGCTGTGCTGGGCGCGGGCGTTGGGGGAGTTCGGGGCGACGATCACGTTCGCGGGAAACTATCCGGGCATCACCCAGACGATGCCGCTCGCGGTCTACCAGACGATGGAGAGCGGTGACCTGGAGGGAGCGGTCGTGCTCAGCCTGATCCTGCTGATCGTCTCGGTCGCCATCCTGGCCGGGCTGCGCGACCGCTGGCTGACCGCGCCGTGAGTGCCCTGCTGGACGCCCACCTGGTGGTCCGCCGGGGCACGTTCCTCCTGGACATCGAGCTGCGGATCGCTCCCGGCGAGACGGTGGCGTTGCTCGGGCCGAACGGCGCCGGGAAGACCACCGCGCTGCGTGCCCTCGCCGGGCTCGCGCCGCTCGACGACGGCCACCTCACCCTCGACGGCCGCGACATCCGCGACGACCCGCCGGAACGACGGCCGATCGGCGTCGTCTTCCAGGACTACCTGCTGTTTCCGCACCTCACCGCCCGCGACAACGTGGCCTTCGGCCCACGACGGCAGGGTCAGGATCGCAAGCAGGCGTACGCCGTGGCCGACCGCTGGCTCGACCGCGTCGGACTCGCCGAGCACGGCCGCCGCAAGCCCCGGCACCTGTCCGGCGGGCAGGCGCAGCGGGTCGCGCTGGCCCGGGCGTTGGCCGTCGACCCGGTCCTGCTGCTGCTCGACGAGCCGCTCGCCGCCCTGGACGCCCGGACCCGTCTGGAGACCCGCGGTGAGCTGCGGCGGCACCTGTCCGCCCATCCCGGCGCGACTCTGCTGGTCACCCACGATCCACTCGACGCCCTGGTGCTCGCCGACCGGCTCGTCATCGTCGAACAGGGCCGGGTCGTGCAGGAGGGTGACGCGGCGACGATCACCGCCCGGCCGCGGACCGACTACGTGGCGCGGCTCGTCGGCCTCAACCTCTACCGGGGCCGCGGCGACGGCCACACCGTCACGATCACCGACGACTTCGCGCTGACCAGTACCGACCGGGTCGACGGGGATGCCTTTGTGGCCTTCCCGCCGGCGGCCGTGGCGTTGCACCCGAGCCGCCCGGACGGCAGCCCGCGCAACACCTGGCCGGCGGTCCTGGCCGACGTGCAGCGGCACGGGGACAACCTGCGGGTCCGGCTGGACGGTCCGATCAGCGTGTCCGCCGACATCACCCCGGCCGCGGCCGCCCACCTGCATCTCGAACCGGGCCGTGAGCTGTGGGTGGCGGTCAAGGCCGCCGAGACCCGCGCCTACCCCGGAGACGGCTGAGGCCGGCGCCGGTCGCGGCGCCGGCCTTTCACCGGGTCAGACCCGGCACTGCCAGGTGGACGCGTCGTAGAAGTTCACGAACCGGTCCAGCTTGGCGTAACCGTGGGTGAGGGTGTTGCACGCCGCGGCGATGTCGATGTCGTAGTAGGTCGGGCCGGCCCGGCTGTACTGGACGCAGTGCCAGTCGTAGACGGTGGTGCCCAGCAGGGCGGCGTCGCTGTAGCCCTTGCCGGTGCAGTAGTCGGCGAAGACCGGGGTGACCACGTCCCGCTGCACCAGCCAGCAGCGCACCGAGGTCGGGTCGTAGAAGTCGCCGATCCGGTCGACCGCGTAGTCGGAGGAGTACGTCCACCGGCACGCCGCGTCGAAGGCGAGGGAACCCTGCTGCCCGCTGCCGCTGACACAGTGCCAGTCGTACGCCGTCGACCCGGTCAGGGTGGCGTCCGAGTACCCGATCGACCGGCAGTAGGCGCCGAGGTCGAGCCCACCGAGGTCGGTGGGCGGAGGCGGGGACGCCGAGGCCGGTCCGGCGACCGCCAGAACGCCGGCCAGCCCGACGAGCAGGGCGAGCAAGAACTTGCTGACAGAGCGCATAGCTCTCCCGAAATGACGATGGTCCGGCTGAACAGCGTGAATCAGCCGGAGCCTCCTCAGTGGAGGGGGCGGTGTCAGCTTAGTGAAGGTCGATGGGTTTGCAAGTTCTTGCACCCATTGCGTCTTTGTTTCGTAAGCTGTGGTTCGCGGCCGTGTCATCGACGCCGCGGCGAGGGGCGGGCGGTCACACGCCTCGGAAGATCGGGGGGCGACGGGCCAGGCTTGCGGCGATGCCCTCGGCGCTGTCCTCGGTGGCCCAATGGATCTTCTGCTCGGCCAGTTCGTGGGCCAGGGCCTCGCGGACCCGGGCGGCCAGGCCCGCCCGTAGCGTCGCCCGGATCGAGCGGACCGCCAGTGGGGCCGCCGCCGCGATCTCGGTGGCCAGGGCGAACGCCGTCTCCCGTAACGTGCCGGGAGCGGCCAGGCGGTCGGCCAGGCCGATCCGCAGGGCCTCCTCGCCGGTGATCCGGCGGCCGGTCAGCAGCATGTCGGCCGCGGCCTGCCGGCCGACGATCTCCGGCAGGGTCACACTGGTGCCGAAACCCTGATGGAAGCCGAGGCGGGCGAAGTTCGCCACGAAGCGGGTGGACGGCTCGGCGACCCGGAAGTCGGTGGCGCAGGCCAGCCCCAGCCCACCACCGACGGCGGTGCCCTGCACGGCGGCGACCATCGGGGTACGCACGTCGAACAGCTCCGCCGCCCGCCGGTAGAGGCGCTCCGCCGCCGCCACGTGATCGTCGGCGAAGTCGCCGCCGCCGAAGTCCGCGCCGGCGCAGAAATGCCGGCCCTCGGACGCCAGCACGATCACCCGGCAGGCCGGGTCGTCATCGAGGCCCGTCGCCGCGTCGACGACCTGGCCGATCAGCGTCTCGTCGAAGTGGTTGGCCGGCGGACGCCGCATCTCGAGCAGCGCCACACCATCGGAGACCGAGACGGAGAGATCCACGTTCCCATCGTCGCACGTGCATGATCAGCAGGGCGGACCGTACCGCAAAGTGTGATTCTCGATTTACATTGTGGGCACTTCTCCACCGAAGCAGGAGGACCGACACGTGCTCACTCCGGAACAGACCGACGTCTTGCGACTGCTCTGCGACACCGTGGTTCCCGCTCTCGACCATCCTGACGACCACGACGGGTTCTGGGCCCGTAAAGCCACCGACACCGGCGCCGACCAGGGAGTCCTCGCCCTGATCGGCGGCCTGCCGGCCGAACACCGGCAGGGCCTGGCCGCCCTTTTCGACGCACTCGCCGCCAACGGCTTCACCACCGGCCCGCAGGCCGCCCGAGAGCAGATGCTGGCGGCGATCCCGGAGACCGGCCCGCTGGTCAGCATGATCCTGCTGATGACGTACGGCCTGGCCGGGCCGGACGGGCGCAACCCGAACTGGACCCGGTTCGGCTATCCGGGCCCGGCGCCTGTCACGGCGCCGGGTGGCCGTACCGCCGAGGTTTTGAGAATCGACGGGGACCAGGACCTGGACGCGGACGCCGTGGTGATCGGATCCGGCGCCGGAGGCGGGTTGATCGCCGGGCGGCTCGCCGCCGCCGGCCTGCGCGTCGTCGTCCTGGAGGCCGGCCGGCACCGCACCGCGGCCGACTTCCACCAGCTGGAACTCGCCGCGTACCAGGCGTCCTACTGGCGCGGCGGACCGGTGCCGACCGCCGACGGCAACATCAACCTGGTGGCCGGCGCGGGCGTCGGCGGCGGCACGGTGATCAACTGGACCAACTGCCTGAAGACCAGGGCGGGGGTACGGCGACAGTGGGCCACCGAGCACGGTCTGACCGATGTCGCGACGAGCGATTTCGACAGGCACCTGGACGCGGTGTGGCGGGAGCTGTCGGTCAACGACAGGTGCTCGGAGTTCAACCGGATCCACGAGGCGATGGCGCGGGGCGCGGAGAAGCTCGGCTGGTCGTTCGCCACGATCTTCCGCAACTGGGACGAGAAACGCCATGACGCGCGGGTGGCCGGGCATCTCGGGTTCGGTGATCCGTCCGGGGCGAAGCAGTCGACGCTCAAGGTCTACCTGGAGCCGGCGATCCTCGACCACGGCGCCCGGCTGATCGACGACTGCCGGGTGGAACGGATCCTCGTCGAGGGCGGGCGGGCCGCCGGGGTCGTCGGGCGGACCGGCTCCCAGAATGCGACAGTCACGGTCCGTGCCCCGATCGTCGTCGTCGCGGCCGGCGCCCTCGAATCACCAGGGGTGCTGCTGCGGTCCGGGATCGGTGGCCCGGCCGTCGGGCGGTACCTGCGACTGCACCCGTGCACGGTCACCATGGGTGACTACGGCGAGGACATGCGCGGCTGGTGGGGACCACCGCAGGCCGGGCTGGTCAACGAGTTCGCCGAGGTCGACGACGGCTACGGCTTCCTGATGGAGAGCGTCCAGTACGCGACCGGGCTCGGCGCGTCGTCGGTGCCGTTCACCTCGCCCGCCGAGCACAAGGAGGCGATGGCCGGGTACCGCGACAACGGGTCGTACATCGGGCTGATCCGCGATCACGGGCACGGCCGGGTCACCCTCGACCCGGCCGGCAACACCGTCGCCTGGTACGACCTCACCGACGAACGCGACATCGGCAACACCCACCGGGCGCTGGAGGCGCAGATCCACCTGCACCGGGCCGGTGGGGCGCGGCGGATCCAGGCGTTCGGGCGCGGACTCGGCCCGTGGACCGAGGGTGACGACCTCGACGCCTACATCGCGCAGGTCAAGCGGGTGCCGTTGCGGGCGGGCGGGATGACGCTGTTCTCGGCGCACCAGATGGGCAGCTGCCGGATGGGAACCGACCCGGCCACGAGTGTCGCCGACCCGCGCGGGGAGCTGCACGACACGCCCGGCGTGTGGATCGGCGACGCGTCGGCGTTCCCGACACCGTCCGGCACCAACCCGATGATCACCATCATGGCGCTGGCCTCGCGGACGGCGTCCCACATCACGTCCTCCTGAGGCCGGTCGTCGGTGCTGTCCCAGCCGGGCCGGGACGGCACTGACAACCGGCCGGTTCCCTCACGCCACGGACAGTTCGACGCGGCGGTTGGCGGCTCGGTGCTCGGCGGTGTCGTTCGGCACCACCGGGCGGGCCTCGCCGTGGCCGGTCGCGACCATCCGGTCGGCGGTCACCCCGAATTCCCGCAACGCCGACCGGACCGCATCCGCCCGATCCCGGCTGAGCTGCAGGTTCGGCTCCTTCGAACCCCGAGCGTCGGTGTGCCCGTCGATCCTGATCCGGGCCTCCGGATGGTCCGCGAGCGCGGCCGCGACCTTGCCGAGGGCGGCGCGCGACTCGGCGGTCAGTTCGTCACCACCGGTTCTAAACCGCAGCGGGGGTACGGCGGAAAGCCGCTCGCGGAGCACGAAGAGGTCAAGTGTGGCCTTGACGTTCTCGGTCATGGCCAGTACCTGTCGCGGGGCGGCATGGGTCACCACCACCGCGGTCGGGACCAGGCGGGTGTCGACCGCGCGCACCCCGGACACCGCCTCGACGACCGTCCGGGCCTGAGCGGCGTCGGCCTCGGACGCGGTGATCAGAGCGTCCCGGCCGGTGAACTCGACCCGGGTGCCGGTCTGGCCGGCGGCGGTCAGGGCGGCGGTCGCGCGGCGGGTCAGTTCGTCCTCGATGTGGTGGCGGTTCGGGCCGAGCTGGACGGTGATGATCGCGGCGAGTCCGAGCAGGACGGCCAGGCCCGCGATCCAGCGGCTGACGGCCCGGCTCATCGGATGGCGGCCTTCTCGTCGGCGCCGGCCTTGTCGTGGGCGTCGGCTTTCTCGTGAGTGCCGGCCTTGTCGTGGGCGTCGGCCTTCTCGGAGGCGTCGGCCTCGTCGTGGGGGTCGGCTTTCTCGTGGGCGTCGGCTTTCTCCTCGGTGCCGGCCGGTTGGGGCCTCGGCCTCGGCCGGGGTTTGCCCGCCGCCTGGGTCGTGCCGGCCCGGGTCGTGTCACGGCCCGCGATCAGTCGGGCGGTGAGTTCCGCGAACGCCACCTCGTCTCCGTCGGCGAGCAGCCGTGCCTGCCGGCTCCACGTGGTCAGGCTCGGCGCGAAGCTGAGCCCGGCGACCCGGATGGCGTCCCGCTTGGTGTCGTCTCCGGATTCGGCGAGCTGTTCGAAAGTGCGGATCCCGGCGGCGCGCAGTGCATTCGCCATGGCCGGCCCGACGCCTTCGATCCGCTCCAATTCGTCGTCAATTGTCACCGCCGGTTCCGGTGCCTTTTTGGCGGACCATCGGGAAAGGCGTCCGGTAATGACGCCGAGAACGAATGCGAGCAGGATGAAGACGAGCGACTGGCCGATGAACCAGGCCACGATGACCTCCGGAAACGCGTGGGAAACCGCACCTTGACGCCCGCATGCGAAGGCGGTGCGGCAACGGTTTCCCGCGTCCGGGAGCCGTGACGACGCGATCATGCTAACGGTCATGATCGTCATTTACAAAATGGACTGTCGACGCCTTTGAGTGATTACTTCGCTACAATTTCAGCGACCGATGAGCATCAGTTTGGCGGCGGCGTCCCGGGCCAGGAGGAAACCGACGATCCCGACGATCCAGGCGATCGTCTCGCTGTTGGACATCCAGTCACCGATCCGGGTCAGCAGCGGGTCCAGGCGCTTGCCGGCGAGCAGCCGCCCGGCCAGCAGCAGGAGGGCCGGCGTGATCATCACCAGGCAGTAGCCGGCGAGCGTCAGAGCCACCGTGGCCGTTGGCAGCGCCGCCGTCGTGATCAGACCGATCGCGGCGATGTACGGCAGCATCGAACCCACCTCCACGGCGGCCGCGGTCAGCGCCAGCCCGGCCAGCGGCAGCGCGCCACCCTCGTCGTTCAGCGCCCGCTCCCGCCACCTGTGCATCCGCCCCTGCCCGGCCGGTTTCTTGTTGCGGCCCATCACGAAACTCCAGAAGAACAGCGCCACCCCGAGCACCAGTTGTGCCCACTGCACCGGCCGGGTCGCCAGCAGGGAACTGATCTGGGGGAGCAGGGCGCCGGCGCTGAGCGTGACGATCAGGCCCAGTGCGAAGTAGAAGGCGGCGACCGTACCCAGGAAGATCAGAATGCGGCCGGAACGCACCCGGCCCGGATGCAGCAGCAGCCAGATCGGGATGAGCAGGGTCCCGAAGCTCGTCGAGTCGATCAGCGCGAGGACGGCCAGCGAGGCCGGCAGGGTGGCATCCATGGCTGTCACGATGGCCGTCCCGGCGGCCGGGCGCGTCCGCCGAAGGATGCGCGGCGGAATACATCTTTCGATGGACGCCGCACGTGACCGGGCGTGATGGGATGGTCGTCGTGAACGTGCGGGAGTTGCTGCGGAAGGACTACGTCCCGGCGCTCGGCACGTTCGCGGCCGGGGTGCTGCTCGACATCGTCGGCCTGACCGACGTCTGGGACGTCCCGCACATCGAGGCCCCGGAGAGTTGGCATCTGGTTCCGCTGGCCGCCGGATGCCTCGCGATGCTCGGCGCCCGCCGCCACCCGATGCTCGCGCTCGCCGCCGGGACCTGCGCGTTCGCCGCCGACCTGGTGCTCGGCGGCAGCATCGCGTTCATCCTGGTGATCTTCGATCTGCTGTTCTCGGTGGGCCGGTTCGCGTCGCCCCGGGCCCGGGCTGCCGTGACCACCGCGGTGTTCGTCCTGGTCGGTACGGTCAGCGTGGTCGGCGGGCTGGCCACCGGTCAGATACGGATCGCCGTGTTCCTCGTCCTGCAGCTGACGTCGGTGCTGTTCGTGCCGCTGTGGTGGGCCGCCAACATCCGTCAGCAGCAGCAGATCGGCGCGCTCGACGCGGAACGCATCGCCGGGGAGGCCGTCGTCGCCGAGCGTGCCGCGATGGCCCGCGACCTGCACGACGTGATCGCCGCCCACCTGGCCACCACGGCCATGCACTCCGGCGCGGCGCTGGCCATGCCCCCGGACACCGGCCGGGACCGCGCCGCCCTGCAGGCGGTCCGGACCAGCA
Organism: Actinoplanes sichuanensis; assembly: GCF_033097365.1. Classification (NCBI taxonomy): domain Bacteria; kingdom Bacillati; phylum Actinomycetota; class Actinomycetes; order Micromonosporales; family Micromonosporaceae; genus Actinoplanes; species Actinoplanes sichuanensis. The sequence goes on along the minus strand of NZ_AP028461.1, from coordinate 5,623,890 downwards.
GCCTCGCCGCCCTGGAGGAGATGCGATCCATGATCCTGCTGCTACGTGCCGCCGCCACGTCCGCCGCCTCGTCCGCGGACCGGGACGCGGTGCTGCCCGGCGGCCTGGACCGGCTGCCCGACCTGGTGGCCGCCGCGACCGCCGGTGGACTGCGGGTCGACGTGCGCACCGGTGACGTCCCGGACATCCCGGTGGTGGTGGCGCACACCGTCTACGGCATCGTGCGGGAGGCGCTCACCAACGCGGGTAAGCACGCCCCCGGTTCCGAGGTCGATCTGGACGTGCGACGTGCCGGCGGTCGGGTCACGGTCACCGTCACGAACACCCTGACCAGGGCCGGTCTCGACCATCAGGCGCTGAGTGCGGGCACCGGCCTGTGGTCCATCCGCGAGCGGGCCGCCCTGCTCGGCGGCGAACTCACCGCCGGCCGCTCCGGCGACCGTTGGCGGGTCCACGCCTCGTTGCCGACGGCCGCCGCATGATCCGGGTCCTGGTCGCCGACGATCACGCCGCGATCCGGGCCGGGATGCGGCTGATGCTGGAGCAGGCCGACGACATCGAGGTGGTCGGGGAGGCCGCCGACGGCGCGGTCGCGATCCGGCAGGCGAACGCGCTGCGGCCGGACGTCGTGCTGATGGACATCCGGATGCCCGGCACCGACGGCATCCAGGCCACGCGGGAGATCACCGCGGCCGGGCTGGCCGACGTGTTGATCCTGACCACGTTCGACCTGGACGACTATCTGTTCGGTGCGTTGCGGGCCGGCGCGGCCGGGTTCCTGCTCAAGTCGGTCGAGCCGGCCGCGCTGGTCGAGGCGGTTCGCCGGGTCGCCGCCGGGGACGGTTTCCTCGCGCCGGAGGTGACCCGCCGTCTGCTCAGCGCGTTCGTCGGCGCGACACCGCGCCCGACCCGGGCGCCCGCGGAGTTGAGCGGGCTGACCGGCCGCGAACGCGACGTCCTGGCCGGTCTGGGCCGTGGCCTCTCCAACGCCGACCTGGCCGCCGCCCTGTCCATCACCGAGGCCACCGCGAAGACCCACGTCTCCCGGGTGCTGGCCAAACTGGGCTGCACCTCCCGGGTCCAGGCCGCCATCCTGGCCCGCGAGGCCGGCCTGGCCTAACTCCGGACGACGATGCCCAGCGCCCCGGCCAGCACATACGACAGGCCGATCAGGTCGTCCGGGTGGACGATCGCGCCGGTCCAGCTGGTGATGCCGCCGATCCCGGCCAGTTCGCAACGTTCGAACCGGGCGCCCTGCATGGTGGCGCCGCTGAACTGGGCGCCGGTCAGGTCACAGTCGGTGAACCGGGCGCCGCGCAGGTCCGCGTTGGTGAAGTCGGCGCCGGTCAGGTTGCAGCCGGTCAGCGTGACCGCGTCGAAGCGGGCCATCCGCCAGTTCGTCAGGTCGATCTTGCTGTCGGTGGCCGTCACGTCGCGGAGCAGCCCGCCGTTCCAGGCCAGGCCGGTCATCCGGCAGCCGGTCAGCGCGACCCGTTCCATCGTCGCGTTCTCGGCGCGCAGGTTCGACCAGTCGCAACGCTCGACCACACAGTCGGTGAGCCGCACCTTCGGCAGCGTCGCCCCGGCCAGTCGCGCTGATCGGAATCGGACCTGACCGAACTCGACCGACTGCGCGAACACCCCCGACAGGTCGGCGTCGGCGAACATCACCTTCTCGTGCAGATCCTCGGACTCGAGGTCGAAGAGAACCTCCGGAAGCGCGTCGGGCACGATGGGCGCCCGAGGCGAGGCAGTGGAAGCCCCGAACCGTGACATCAGGCCACTCTACGAGGACACGCATGGACGACATGATCTGGGACGCCGCCCGCCGCTGGCAGCGGTTCCTCGACGACCAGAACGGCGACGACCCGTTGGAGATCGCCTGCCGGATCATGAAGGTCACCGAGGAGGCCGGTGAGGCGACCCAGGCCTGGATCGGCATGCTCGGCCAGAACCCGCGCAAGGGCGTGACGCACACCAGGGACGACGTGGTGGGCGAACTGGCCGACGTGGTCTTCACCGCGCTGGTCGCCATCGCGAGCCTGGGTGCCGACCCTCGGCAGGCGATCCGAGACGTGGTGACCAAGGCGAACGGCTACCTCCCGACCCCCTAGGCGGTACGGCCGGCCGTACCGCCGCACGGGTTTGATCTCGGGGTGATGCTTGCCTCGCGGGGTGACCTTCCGCCGGGCGGGCGGGTTAGGTTTCTAGACTTCGGTGGCCGATGGACGAATCGCGGAAGGACGCCTCGACGTGACCCTGACCCAGCACGCCCCCGCCTCGCACGAGACGCAGCCGAGCCCCGGTGACCAGGCCGTGCTCATCGTGCACGGGCGCGACCGGACCGGGATCGTGGCGGCCCTCAGTGCGGTGCTCGGGCGGCACGGGGCGAACATCGTGTCGCTCGACCAGTACTCGGACAACCCGCAGGGTGGGGCGTTCTTCCAGCGGACCGTCTTCGGCCGTCCGGACCTGAAGGCGGCACTCCCGGCGATCGAGGAGGACCTGCGGCGGGAGCTGGCGAACGGGTTCGAGCTGGAGTACACCCTGCGGGACCTGTCGGTCCCGAAGCGGGTGGCGATCTTCGCGTCCAAGGCCGATCACTGCCTGCTCGACCTGCTGTGGCGTAACCGTCGTGGTGAACTGCCGATCAACATCAGCATGGTCATCTCGAACCACGCGCACACCGCCGACGAGGTGCGCTCGTTCGGGATCCCGTTCTTCCACGTGCCGTCGCAGGGGCCGGACAAGACCGCCGCCGAGGCTCAGCACCTGCAGCTGCTGACCGGGAACGTGGACTTCATCGTGCTGGCCCGCTACATGCAGATCCTCTCCGCCGACTTCATCGAGAAGGTCGGCGTGCCGATCATCAACATCCACCACAGTTTCCTGCCGGCGTTCATCGGCGCCGACCCGTATGCGAAGGCCCAGCACCGCGGCGTGAAGCTGGTCGGGGCGACCGCCCACTACGTGACCGAGGACCTGGACGAGGGCCCGATCATCGAGCAGGACGTGGTCCGGGTGAACCACGCGCACACGGTTGCCGAGCTGCGCCGCCGGGGCGCCGACGTGGAACGGGCGGTCCTGTCCCGGGCGGTGCTGTGGCACGCCGAGGACCGGGTCATCCGCCACGGCAACCACACCATCGTCTTCCAGTAGAGGTCAGCGGCGCCACCAGAGGCGCCTGGCCGGCGGCTGGGTCCGGGCCAGCCCGCGCAGCAGCGCGTGCGGGTCGCGGACGGTCCGCTCCGGCGCCAGGCCCAGATCCGACAGGGCCGTGCTGACCTGGGCGTCCTCGCCGACCTGGACGACCGCGCCGACCCGGTCGACGCCCGCGTCGGCGAGCAGCAGCTTGACCGCGTCCGGCAGGCGGTCCAGGTGGACCGCCTTCGTCGCGGCCAGGTCGTCGCGGGTCAGGACGACCGCCTGGTGCGGTTCGGGCAGCAGCATCGCGGCTCGGCGCTGCAGGCCCAGGGTGGCCCGGGCGCGTTCGATCTCGCGGGTCAGCCGCCAGTCGTCCGGGTCGGCCTCGGCGCCGCCGCGGGTCGCCGCCACCCGTAGCAGGGCCTCGTCGATGGCCGGTGCGCCGGGCGCCCGCACGGCTGAGGTGGCGAGTTGCCGCTGACCGTCCAGCACGGTGATCTCCGGCCAGGCCGAGCCGGCCACGCACACCAGCACCGGCCCGGACCCGGCCGGCGCGGCGGCCGCGGCGGCGGTGGAGACGATGCGGGGGCGGGGGAGCCCGGCGGTGCCGGCGGCCTGTTCGAGGCGGGCGCGGGCCGGGCGGTCCCATTCCTGGGCGGTGACGACGGTGAGGGCGGCCGGCCGTCCGGTGCGTTCGGTGACGTGGGAGAGGACCGCGGCGACGGCCGCCGGTGGGCCGCCGTGCCGGAGCAGTGTCATCGGATCAGGTCGATATGCCTCGGGGTTGGCGAGGCCGGCGCGGAGGGCGGTGGCACCGGCGGTGTAGACACCGGATCCCTGGAAGACCCCGCTGGGTGCGCGGGCCCGCCCGTCGAAGAGGACGGGACGGTCGAAACCCTCGGACTCGAACACCGCGGTGACCCACCATGCGGCGATGTCGACGACCACAAGATCCGTCGCTGGCATGTCCGGCAGTGTCTCAAATGGACGAATCTTCTGGCACTCCTTGTCCGGAATTTTCCACGCATAGTGATAGATCGTCAACACTACGTTAGTCTGGCCGGATCGGTTCAGGAGCAGGCCGGTTCGTAGCGCAGTGTGGGCACCTGACCGGCCCATTCGCTCGAGGTGAGACCGCCCTGCCGCAGGCAGGCCTCGGAGTGCGGATCGCTCAGCGTCATCTGCAGGGCACTCACGTCCCAGACCGTGGTGCCACCCGGATCGCCGACCGCCAGCAGCGGCCCGCGCGGGCTGAACGCGGCCGACGTCGGCTCCCCCGGCAGCACCGCCACCAGCAGCGGGTCGGCACCCGGCGGCAGGCTCCACAGCTCGGTGCCGGACCGGCCGGTGATCGCCAGCAGCGTGCCGTCGGCGGACAGGGTGACCGCGCCGACCCCGGCCACCCGGTTGCCCGGCCGAGGCGCGGACCGGACCGTGCCGGCGGCCCACGTGACCACGTTGCGGTCGACGGTGACGACCGTGCCGGCGCGGGCCTCGAGCGCCTGCACCCCGCCCTGAGCGGCGAGGACCGCGACCCGGCGTGGGACGGGGGCGGTCAGGTCCCAGACGGTCAGCGCCGACTCCGCGCCACCGTTGTCGTCGGCGATCACCACCTGGCCGGTGACCTGGTCGAACACGACCGCGGCCAGGTACGCGGCGGGGATCTCGGCCAGCGGTATCGGCTCGGCACCGGCCGCCAGCCGGTAGATCAGCACCCGTTCGCCGTCGCGCAGCACCGCGGCCAGGCCCCGGTCCGGGTCGGCGTCGACCACCCCGGCCAGCAGTCTCCGGGGATCGTTTCCGGACAGGTCGTAGACCGAGCCGTTGGCGAAGAGCAGCCCCGTCGACGGGCGGACCCGGGACGCGCCGGACGACGACGTGAACCCCGGCCGGGCCGGGACCGGACGGGACGGGTCACGCAGATCCCAGAACTCGACCCGCCCGCCGTCCGGGGCCGCCACCGCCAGCACGTCCGTGCTGGAGACGCCGACCAGCCGGATCGGGTCCGGTGCGGCGTCGATCCGGGACCGCTGGACCGGGGCGAACGGGGTCACCCGCCACAGTGCCGCCGACCGGGCGGTGCCCTGCCGGCCCGCGATCAGCAGTCGGTGCCCGTCCGGGGTGAAGTCGATCGAGGAGATCCAGCCGCCGTCGCGGCGCAGTGTCCGCAGCGGCTGGGGACGGGCCGGTTCGGCGACACTCCACAGGCCGACGGTGCGCTGCTCACTGCCGACCGCCAGCAGTGTCCCGGTCCGGTCGAACGCCACCGTCGTCGCCGTACCGCCGTCGGCCGCGAACGTCGACAGCAGCCGTGGCCGGGCCGGATCGGCGAGGTCGTAGAGGCGTACCCCGTCGCTGACCGTCGCCGCCGCGAGCCGTTTCCCGTCGGGGCTGAACGCCAGGTTGATCACCGCGTCGGCGTCGTTGATCACCGCGAGCCGCCGCGGAGTGCCGTCCACCGCCCACACCGTGAGCAGCTCACCCTCGGCCACTCCGGCGAGTAGCCGACCGTCCGCGCTGAGCCGCGCGCCACCCCGGGTCGCGGTGCCGGCCGGGGCGCTCCAGACCGATCTCGGGTGCGCCCGGTCCCGGACGTCCCACAACTCGAGCCGATCCGCCACGGTGAGCAGCCGATCACCGCTGAACTGCACTCCGTCCCACGCCTGCCCGGTCAGCTCGGCCAGCGGATACGCCCCGGCGGTGTCCCACAGCTGCAGCCGGGCCCCGGCCGTGGCGATGGTCCGTCCGTCCGGGCTGAACGACAGATCGGTCGTCTCCTGACCGGCCGTCGCCAACGTGCCGACCCGGGTGAAGCGGGTGCCCTGGACCGACCACAGCCCCACGTCACCGGCTCCGGCGGCGGCCACCATCGCCCCGTCCGGGCGGAACTCGGTGGTGTAGACGGCCTCGTCCGGGTTCAGTTCACCCTCGTAGCCGGTGGCCAGGGCGGCGTCGATCGCGGCCCGCCCCCGGTCCGACGGGCTGACCGTCTCCGCGCTGACCGCCAGGCGTAACGCCAGCCCCGGATCGGTCTCCAGAGCCTTCGCCGACCGGTCCAGCAGATCCCGCTGGACCAGCGCCCGGTCCTGGCGGACCACCTCGTCCGACGAACGGGCCACCGCGACACCGGCCGCCACCAGCAGACCGGCCACCAGTACGGCCGCGGCCCGGCCCAGCCAGCGGCGGGTCCGGCGGTTCCCGGCTTGCGCGGCCAGGGCCACCCGACGCAGTTCCGGGGTCATGTCCGGGCGACCGGCCGAGAGCAGGGCGTCCAGCAGCTCGTTCGCGGTCGGGCGCCGGACCGGGTCCTTCTCCAGGGCGGCCGCGGCCAGTCGGCGCAGCGGCTCTGGAACACCGTCCAGATCGGGCGGCTGGGTCAGGATCCGGCCGATCGTCGCCAGCGGGGACTCCCCACCGAACGGGGTACGGCCGGTCGCCGCGAACCCGACCAGGACACCCCACGCGAACACGTCGGCCGGTGGGCCGACCCGCCCGCGCCGGTCGGTGTCCAGGCACTCCGGCGCCAGGTAGCCGATCGTGCCCACCACGTGGTCCGGGCCGGTCAGTTCGGCGCTCAGATCGGTGCCCCGGGCGATCCCGAAGTCGATCACCTTCGGCAGGCCGACCGCGAGCAGCACGTTCGCCGGTTTCAGGTCCCGGTGCACGACACCCGCCCCGTGGATGGCGACCAGCGCCGTGGCCACGCCGACCGACACCGCGTACGCCTCGGACGGGGGCAGCGGCCCGTTCTCCCGGATCACCTCGGCCAGGCTCGGCCCGTCGACATACTCCACGACCAGGTATGGCGGATCGTGCTCCAGGTCGTCGTGCAGCACGGCCGCGGTGCAGAACGGCGGCACCTGCCGGGCCCGACGCACCTCACTGTGGAACCGGGCCAGGAACCTCGGATCGGCGGCCTGCTCCGGACGGACCACCTTGATCGCGACCCGCCGCCCGTCGGGTGACCGGCCCAGGTAGACGGTGCCCATCCCGCCGGAGCCGAGCCGTCCGGCGAGCACGTGCTCCCCGAGCCGCTCCGGGTCGCCGGCCAGCAGCGGGGTCACCGGCACGGTCGGTTCCCCGTCCCGATGGTGCGCGACCGGCAGCCCATGATGAAGAGTCTCGACAGGATGAACGCGTCCCGTCAACGCCACCGGCGCCGGGTTTCTGTCGTACCCCCGTGGTGGAATCCGGGCATGCCGACGCACCGCATCCCCGCCGTCCGGGCCGCCCGACGCATCCGGTCGACGTGCTGCTCCTGCTCACCGACGGTGAGCATGTCCTGATGGCGCTGCGCTCCGGCACCGGTTATGCCGACGGTCAATGGCCGGCCTCGACCTACCCGTATTCGGCGGCGTGCGTCACGGCCTGGCGGGCCAGCACGCCGTTGACGCTGAGCGGCTGGTGATCTCTGTGGCGATCAAGCCGGTTGATCAATCGCGGGGCGGGCGAAGCCCATCGTCGGGTGGGGGTGGGAGCCCAGCGCCGAGGAGATCGCGTCGACCACCGTCCAGTACTCCTCCTTGTTCCTGTCCCATGCCTTCGCGGCCAGATCGTGGACGATCTCATGCCAGTCCCCGCCGGTCAGCGTCACCGTGATCCGTTTGGTCTTCCGCTTGGCCTTCTTCACCGCGTTCTCGATCGGCACGTGAACCGACGCCCCGTCGCCGACATGGTTGATGACCGGTCCCATCGCTTCCAGGACGGTCCGCCAGTCTTCAGTGGGCAGTTCGACCGAGTATTCCTGATCATTCGTCAATCCCAGATCGTCGCGCGTCTTCTCGGCGACGGTGAACTCGCACCACGGCGACCAGTCGTCGCCGGCGATCTGCTGCGGAGTACCACGAATCCGCCACCGGTACGTCTCGCCGTGCTCGAGTGGCCGGATCAGGTGGAAGTCGAGTTGGGCGGTGAGCCCGGAGGCGGTGGGCTGTCCCGAGGTGAGCAGGTCGACGGTGATGGCCCGGCCGAGCCCCCTGACCTGAAATGTCGGATAGACCGTGGTCAGGCCGGGCACCTCGGTGAAGGAGGCAGTGAGTTTGGGGGAGACAGTCTCCAGCACGGGCCGGTTCGGACCTGTCGCGCAGATGGCGCCGTCGGAGGCCAGGTCGGTCGGCAATGCCGCCCCGAAGTACCGGAGATCGGAGAAGTCCGCGGCCGGCTGGTAATTCGGGTGACGTGCGCCGGTCGTGGGGTAACCGCAATCCGGCCCGGAGCGGCTGGTCCACTGCTTGAGGAGCTCGGCCTGGCAACGTGCCAGGGACAGGGGCGTCGTCTGCGGCGACGGCACGACGGCGGTCGGCGCGTCCTCGGGAATCGCGGCGACGCCGACCGCAGCGGCGACCGCCACTACCGTCAGAGCCGCCGCCCCGGTGACGATCCGGACCGGTGTCCTCGTCCGCCGCGGCGCGGACCGCGGTTCCAGGGCGGATGGGCCAGGCGGGAGCGGCAGGCCAGGCGGGAGCGGCAGGCCAGGCGGGAGCGGCGGGTCAGGGGGCGCCGCGGCCCGCAAGCGTCGGTCGACGTACACCGCGGCTGCTCCGGCCACGGCAACGCCCGTCGCGGCGATCAGGGCCACCCGCCATACCCGGCGTGGCGGCTTGCGTGGCGTCGTCATGACCCGGTGCATCGGCCGATCGTGGCCGAAAAGGAGGGTTTCAGGCCGGTTGCCCGCGGCGGACCATCTCGGTGATCCAGATCGGGGCGTAGGGGGAGGTGCAGTTCGGCGGGGTCGGGTAGTCCTTCAGGACCTCCAGCCGCTCGCCGATCTCCAGGGCGCGGGCCCGCTGCGACGGGTGGGAGATGCCGATCTGGGCCAGGCAGTGGTTCATCGCCCACTGGAGGCGGTCCGGGGCGTCCTTCATCTGCGCGTCGATCACGTCGAGTAGGCCGTCCAGGTCGAGGCCGTCGGGCTTCTTCGCGACCCGTTCGACGGTCAGGGCCCAACCGGCGCTCGCCACCACCGGGTCCGGGTCGGCGGTCCACGTGACACGCAGCGCCTCGGCGTGCGGGCTCTTCTTGACCACGTAGTTGACCAGCCAGTCCTGCACCTTGGGGGTGCGCGACTCCCGCAGCATGGTGTCCAGCTCGTTGCGCTCGAAGGCCCGCGGACGGCAGATCAGCAGAGCCAGCAGACGGGCCGCGCCGTCCCCGGTGGCCCACAGCTCGCGGGCCAGCTCCGGCTGGGTCTTGAGGCGTTTCGCGATGGCCCGCAGCGCGCCCAGGTTCACCCCGTGGTCGTCGCCGTGCCGTTCGTTGACGGCTCGCGCCTTCGGATCGTCCAGGGCTGCGAGCTCCGCCATCAGTCCGGTCACCGTCGTCTCGGCCACGATCTGCCCCCCGATCCGTGCGCATCTGCGGTAGAACGCTATCTCAAGCCAGGGCAAGGGGAACCGGTGACTGAAGTGGCACTGCGGCCGGTCGAGGACGCCGACCTCGACGCGCTGTTCGAGCAGATGCGTGACCCGGAGTCGGTCCGGATGGCCGCCTTCACCGCGGCCGATCCGGACGATCGGGCCGCCTTCGACGCGCAGATGGCGCGGGTCCGTACGTCACCCGGGGTCACCCACCGGGCGGTCACCGCCGACGGGACGCTGGTCGGCACCGTCGCCGCCTTCGTGATCGAGGGCGACACCGAGGTGACGTACTGGATCGATCGCTCCCGCTGGGGGCAGGGCATCGCGGGCCGGGCGCTCGCGCTGCTGCTGGCGGCGGTTCCGGAGCGGCCGCTGTTCGCCCGGGTGGCCGGTGACAACGCCGGTTCGCTGCGGGTTCTGCGGAGGGCCGGGTTCGAGGTGATCGGCACCGAGGTCTCCTACGCGAACGGACGTGGGGCCGAGATCGAGGAGACGATCATGCGGCTGGACGGTCAGGCGGCCGACTGACGGGTCAGCGCGGCGACCGCCGCCAGCATGCTCAGCAGGACGCCCGCGAACCAGGTCATCACCGTGATCACCGGGGTGGTCACGGCGGCGATGCCGATGGCCAGGGCGGAGACGGCCAGGGCCACGTAGGCGATCAGGAAGATCCCGGCGAGTGCCGCGCCTCGCTCCGGTGCGGTGGCGAGGGCGGCGACCGTACCGATGCTCGCTTTGAAGAGGACGCCGGCGCCCGCGGCGGCGAGCAGGCCGCCGAGCAGGAAGGTCGGCAGGCTCGCCTGATGCATTCCGGTCACCAGGGTGATCGTGCCGACCGCCTGGGCGGCCAGGCCGAGCGTCGTGCGGCGTCGCGCGCCGAGCCGGGTGGTGAGGGTCTGCGCGGCCGCCGAGCCGCCGAAGACGGCGAAGACGATCAGGCCGGCTACCGCGCGTGACTCGTGGTGCAGGGTGCCGGCGACGAAACCGGGCGCGACCGAGGTGAAGAAGCCGAACACCGAGAACGCCGCGAAGGCACCTGTCGCGGCGGCGAGATAGGCGGGGCCGTGGCCGGTGCTCACCCGCTGCGGCCGGTACCGGTAGGCGGGATTCGGACGCACGGTCTCCGGTGCCGACGCGACTGCCGCGATGGCTGCCATCAGCAGAAACACAAACAGGAGGTACGGCGTACGCAGCGGCGTGGCCACGAGAGAGGCGATCAGGCCGGCGACGAGCGTACCGAGCCCCAGGCCCCCGATGTTGGCCGCCGTCGACACGATCTCGAAGCGCGCGGGCGAGGCTCCGTTGAGTTCGAGCAGATGCGCGGTGGCCGTGGCGGTGATCATCCCGACCCCGAGCCCGGTGATCAACCGAGCCGCGAGCAACACGGGCAGTGACGTCCCGGAGAGGAACAGCAGCGCCGCCACGAGTTCGAGACCGAGTGCCGGGATCAGGATCCGCCGCCGCCCGATCTGATCGGAGACGTGCCCCGCGAGCAGCAGGCTGACCACCACCCCCACCGCGTAGGCCGCGAACACGACGGTGACGGTGAACGTCGAGTAGCCGTAGAGCGGGTAGAGCGGCGCCGGGACCGTCGAGAACGCCATCGCCACGGTGAACGCGAACGCGACCGGCCAGAATCCTGCGTTCCGGGTCGGGACCCGGGCTTCCAGAAGTGCCATGCGCCGACTGTGCGCCGCACCGATCATCACCGCCAACGAAAGTCGATGACCGTACCGATCGCGATCGTTGATACTTCGATGCGTGGAACTCCGCCAGCTCGAATACTTCGTCGCGGTCGCCGAGGAGCAGCACTTCACCCGCGCGGCCGCCCGCCTGCACGTGGTCCAGTCCGCGGTGTCGGCCGCGATCAAGTCGCTGGAACGGGAGCTCGGCGCACCGCTGCTGGACCGCAACGCCAAACGGGTCCGGCTCACCGACGCCGGCCACGCCCTGCTGCCTCGGGCCCGGGTCGCCCTGGACGCGGCCCGCGACGCCCGGGACGCGGTCGCCGAGGTGCGCGGCGGCCTGCGTGGCACGCTGCGGATCGGCACGCTCACCTCGATCCGGGTCATCGATCTGCCCGCGCTGCTCGGCGAGTACCACCGCCGGCATCCGGGGGTGCTGATCCAGACCGCGGTGTCGCCGATGGGCTCGCGCGGGCTGGTCGGCCTGCTCGCCGAGCACCGGCTCGACCTGGCGTTCGTGTCGGTGCCCGGGCCGCGGCCGGCCGGGGTGCAGTTGGTCGAGCTGACCAGTTCGGTGATGGATCTGGCCGTGCCGCCCGATCACCCGCTGGCCGGGCGGGCCTCGGTGCCGATCGAGGAACTGGCCGGGCTCGACTTCATCGATCTGCCCGCCGGTTACGGCAACCGGGACGTCGCCGACCGGGCGTTCACGGCGGCGAGTGTGCGCCGGCACGTGACGATTGAGATAACCGACATCGGAACGAGTGCGGATTACGTACGAAATGGTCTCGGTGTTGCTCTTCTGCCGCGTTTTCTGCTGGCCGGTGGAAAGGGACTGGCGACGATTCCGGTGACCGGCGCCGATCTGCGGTGGCCGTTGTCGCTGGCGGTTCCGGCGGATCGTCCGCCGGGCGCCGCCGCGCGTGCCCTGATCGCCCTGACCGCGGATTTCCTGCCGGTGCCATAGAGTGGGCCGCCATGAAGGTCTGGATTCTCGCGGTGGCAACGGTCGTCACGCTCGGTGGAGGTGGCCTGATCGTGGCCGGTCTGACGGACGACGCACCGCAGGCGGCCCAGCGGGGTAACGACGGTCCGGTGGTCGCCGCGGCGGTGGTCCGGCCCGCGACACCCGCGCCGTCCTCGGCCGCTCCGGTCGCCTCGTCGGCCGGCTCTCCGGTCGCCTCCTCCGCGGCGATCGACCGGGCCACCCGGGTGAAGAATCTCAACGCGGCATTGAAAGCGGTCAAGGGCGATTTCGCGGTCGCGGTTCTCGATCGCAAGACCGGTCAGCGGTACGTGTATCGCGGCTCCGTTCAATACGACACCGCCAGCATCGTGAAGGTGCAGATCCTGACCTGCATGCTGCTCAAGGCCCAGGACGCCGGCCGCGCACCGACCGCCGCCGAGATGAAGCTGGCCCGGCCGATGATCCGGCTCAGCGACAACACCGCCACCACGTCGCTCTACCAGCGGATCGGTGGCAAGACCGCGGTCACCAGATGCAACAAGCGGCTCGGCCTGACGCAAACCGTCGTCAACAGCCGGTGGGGCCTGACCCGGACCACCGCCGCCGATCAGGTCGTCCTACTGTCCGAACTGGTCGACACCCGGGGGCCGCTGTCGGCGAGTTCCCGCAAGACGGCGTTCACCCTGATGAACACGGTCTCCACGGCGCAGGACTGGGGCGTCCCGGTGCTGGCCCGCACCGGTGAGGTCTTCACGGTCAAGAACGGATGGGACACGCGTACGGCCGACGGCGGCCTGTGGGCGGTCAACACCATCGGCCGGATCACCGCGAAGAACGGCACCGTCGACGTGTCGGTGGCCGTCCTGACCCGCCGCAACAAGAACATGAGCGCGGGCGTCACCCTGGTCGAGAAGGTCGCCAAGCTGACCCGCAAGCACCTGGCCTACTGACGGCGACCGATACTGACGACGACCGGCGGATACCGGTCGGGGTCGAGGGGTTGCCGATGGTGACCGACCTGCGCGAGGCTGATCGGGTGGGAGAACCGGGTGCCCGGGCCGCGCTCGGGTTCGTGCGTGCCGTTGCCGTCCTCGCCTCCGACGCCGAGGTGCAGGTGGCCTGGCTGAGCCGGGTGCACGCGGTCGTCGACGAGTTGGTGCTGGAGTTCGACCAGGGGTTCCGGCTGCTGTCCACCTTCGTGGACCGCGACTGGATCGACGCCGGGGCGGTGCCGGCACTGGCCGAACTCGACAGGCAGCTGGCCGACATGGGCGGCGATCATCAGCGTGTGCTGTGGACCGCGGAGGCGCTGGCCACCCGTCCGGAATGGGACCGGGTGCGGATTCTGGCCCGGGCGGCGCTGATCCTGTTGCCCTGATGTGGCGGCCGGGTCTTGCGGCGTACGGCCCTGGGCTCGATCGTGGTGACGAGCGTCGCTATCGTGTGCGGCGCCCGCTGGTTCGATCATGGGGAATGCCGATGTCGTTGCGTCGCTGGACCCGGCTGTTGGGACGCTGGGCACTGACCGTCCTGGCCGCGGTGACCTGGTTCGGCGCCGTGTGCGGGCTGGGGCTGATCTTCATGACCGGCACCGGCGCGCTCAGCGACACCACGCCGGGCCGGATGTGGGCGGTGTGGCTGCTCCTGGTCGCCGCCTGTTTCCTGACCCTGCTGGCCGACCGCACCCGGCCCGGCGGGGTGCTGGCCCGGCACGCGGAATCGGCCGGCTGGGAACAGGCCGACACCGATCGGCGGAAGTGGCCGTGGGCCGAGCCGGTCGGCGGCACGATCCGGGTGCGTCAGGCGTGGTCGTTCACGGCCGGCGGCTTCCCGGTCACGGCGGGCGAGGTGCGCTGGACCGGCCGGGCCTTCGGCGGGGCCACCGACGACGCCGACGGTCGGGGTGTGGTCGTGGTGGTGCACCTGTCCACGCCGGTGCCGTCGATGGCCTATCACGTGCCGTTCGAGCGGATCGGTGACTCGCCGTTGCTCGACCGGGTCGAGCTGCGCAAGGCGTTCCTGACTCGGCGGATCCCACCGTGGACGATCCGCGAGCAGTGCCTGTTCACCGTCGAGCCGGCCCACGAGGGGATCACCCCGGCCCTGATCGGCTCGGCGGTCCGGCGGGCCCGGCTGGTCGCCTCGCTGCTGGATCTGACCACCGAGGTCAGATCCAACGGCCGGGCCGGTGTGGCGGCCTGACCTTGCGCGCCGTGGGCCGTTTCCTGGGCGTGGTCGCCGTGATCTTGTTCGGCACTCTGCTGGTCGGGTACGTGATGTCGTACGTCGATTGGGGGTTGCGGACGCTCTTCTACAGCTACCCGGGACCGACCTGGGGCGGGTTGCTGCTGATCATCGCCATCCCGTTCCTGGTCCGGCTGATCAACCGCACCGGCGCCGTGCTGGCCATGGACCGGCACATCGAGGAGTCCGACTGGCAGCCGATCGATCCGGTGGGCCGGGAGTGGCCGTGGACCGACCTGCGGCTGCGCGGCACGATCCGGGTGCTGCGGGCGTGGTCGTTCGAGACGAGCGGCTTCCCGATCACCGCGGGCGAGATCAAATGGACGGGTAACGCCCTCGCCGGCGCGGTCGTCCCGGAGCGGGGCAAGGGCGTGTTCGTGATCGTCCACCTGCCCACCGAGGTGCCGTCGATGGCGATGCGCAACAGGTTCGACCGGGTCGGCGACTCACCGATGCTGGACAGTTCCGCGTTGCGGCTCGCGCTGCTGAACGACGACATCCCGCCGTGGACCGCCCGGGGCCGCACGCTGTTCACGATCGAGGTACCGAAGGCGTGGATCCACCCGTCCGTGGTCGACGGGATCGTCCGCCGCGCCCTGCGTGTCGTCGAGCTGCTCGGCCTGACACCCGACCAGGCCCCGGACCGATCGTGACCTGCCCGGAAGTGGTGACCATGCCGCTGACCTGGGGTTTGGTGATTTGTGACACGGGTGCCTGGCTCCGGGTGTAAGGACCTGGGCGTGCTACGGTCCGTCGGGGAGGACGCATGCAAAGGCGCACGGATCTCATCGAAGATCTGATGGGACGGTTCCCGCACATCCCGCGTGAGGCGGTGATCAAGGAAGACCTGCTGCGGGGCGGGCTGGCGTTCGACGACTCGGCGCTCACCGACAACGAGAACGGCGACGTGAAGCCGAAGTCCTACTTCATCTTCTCGTTCGACCACCGGACACTGCCCGAGCTGGGTGAGGCGGCCCTGCGGCGGCCGCCGGAGGAGATCGTGCTCACCGGCGGGCCGTATGACCTGCGCCGCACGGTCGTGTCGGTGCGGATCAACCCGTCGTCGCCCTATCGGGTCAAACCGACCGACGACGGCAAGCTGATGCTGCACCTCGACGACCGGCCGATCGCCGACGTCGGGTTGCCGCCGATGCCGGATTACTACCGGCACACGCTGGCCAACGGCAAGCAGGTGATGGAGGTCGCGCCCACCATTCAGTGGGGCTATCTCGTCTATCTCACCGTTTTCCGGGTCTGCCAGTATTTCGGCGCCAAAGAGGAATGCCAGTACTGCGACATCAACCACAACTGGCGTCAGCACAAGGCGGCCGGGCGGCCCTACACCGGTGTGAAACCGGTCGACGAGGTGCTCGAGGCGCTCGCGATCATCGACAAGTACGACACCGCCAAGACGTCGCACGCCTACACGCTGACCGGCGGCAGTGTCACCAGCAAGGTCGACGGGCTGGCCGAGGCCGACTTCTACGGGCGGTACGCCCAGGCCATCGAGGAGCGGTTCCCGGGCCGGTGGATCGGCAAGGTCGTCGCGCAGGCGCTCCCGAAAGAGGACGTGCAGCGCTTCTACGATTACGGCATCCGGATCTACCACCCCAATTACGAGGTGTGGGACAAGTATCTTTTCGAACGTTACTGTCCCGGTAAGGAACGCTACGTCGGCCGGGAGGAATGGCACCGCCGCATCCTTACGTCGGCCGAGGTGTTCGGGCCGCGTAACGTCATCCCGAACTTCGTGGCCGGCATCGAGATGGCCGCGCCGTTCGGATTCACCACCGTCGACGAGGCGATCGCGTCGACCACCGAGGGCCTGCAATATTTCATGTCCCGGGGGATCACTCCGCGGTTCACCACCTGGTGCCCGGAGCCGACCACCCCGCTGGGCAAGATGAACCCCGAGGGCGCTCCCCTGGAGTACCACATCCGGCTCCTGGAGGCGTACCGCGCGACCATGGAGGCCAACGGACTGAGCAGTCCGCCCGGTTACGGCCCGCCCGGCGCCGGTAACGCGGTCTTCTCGGTCAGCTCGTTCATGGACACGCTGCCGGCCGCTGAATGATCGAGGCGTTCCGTGACCTGCTCCGCATTCCGACGGTTTCCACCAGGGATGCCGCTGCCTGGGATCATGCCGCCTTCGACGCCTTCCTGGAGGCGTTGAAGCGGCATTTCCCGCGGCTGCACGAATTGCCGCTGACCCGGGTCGGCCGGCACGGTCTGCTGTTCCATTGGGCGGGCACGTCGAGTGCGAAACCGATCGTGTTGATGGCCCACAGCGACGTCGTGCCGGTCGAGGGGGAGTGGACCCATCCGCCGTTCGACGCGGTCGTCGAGGACGGGATCGTCTGGGGCCGCGGCACCCTCGACTGCAAGGGCAGCCTCGTCGCGATCTGCCAGGCCGTCGAGGACCTGCTGGCCGCCGGGCACACCCCCACGCAGGACGTGTGGCTGTCGTTCGGCTGTGACGAGGAGGTCGCCGGTGACGCGGCACCGCTCGCCGTCGAGGAGTTGCGGCGACGTGGTGTGACCCCGTGGTTCGTGCTCGACGAGGGTGGCGCGGTCGCCTATGACGCGTTCCCCGGTGTGGAGAAACCGATCGCGGTCATCGGCGTCACCGAGAAGGGCATCACCTCCCTCGAGTTGCGTGTCGACGGCCGCGGCGGGCACGCGTCCACCCCGGCGCCGCTCGGCCCGACCGCTCGTCTCGCGCGGGCCATCACCCGCCTCGACCGGTCGCCGATGCGGGCATCGGCGCCGGACGCCACCGTCGAACTCTTCCGGCGGGCGGCCCCACACGCCAAACCTCCGATGCGGTACGCGTTGACGACCGCCGTCCGCAGCCGTGCCCTGCTGACCCGGCTGCTGTTGGCGGCCGGTCCCGAGTCGGCGGCGATGGCCCGCAGCACCTTCGCGGTGACCACGCTCAGCGGTTCCCCGGCGATGAACGTGGTCGCCGCGACCGCCACCGCCGGGGTGAACATCCGCATCCTGGTCGGCGACACGATGGCCGGGGTGATCAGGCACGTCCGCCGGGTGATCAAGGACCCGCAGGTGCGGATCACCGTGATCGACGAGGGCGAGCCGTCCCCGTCGTCACCGCTGGACGATGCGTTCGACCTGCTCGCCGACGTCACCTCGGCACATTTCCCGGAGGCGCTGACCTCGCCGTACGTGATGATGGCGGCGACCGACGCCCGCCACTTCACGAAGATCAGCGAGCGGGTCTACCGATTCACCCCGTTCGAGATGACCAAGAGGCAGCGCGAGTCGATCCACACCAACGACGAGCACATCACGGTCGACGCCTACCTGAAGGGCGTCGCCTGGTACGGCAGCCTCATCAAGAGTCTTCCCGCTGCGTAGTCGATCTGGCCCGGACGTGCATCCGTTCGCCCTGCCGACCCAGGATGCTGATGATCTCGACGGCGTTCTCGCCGGTGCTACCGAACCAGTGCGGCAGCCGGGTGTCGAACTCGGCCGCCTCCCCGGCACCGATCACGAAGTCGTGGTCGCCGAGGACCAGCCGTAGCCGTCCGGACAGCACGTACAGCCATTCGTAGCCCTCATGGGTCTTCGGTTCCGGCTCGGTCTGGTCGGCCGGGATGATCACCTTCCAGGCCTGCAGCGAGCCGGCGTGCGGGGTCAACGGCAGCACGATCCGCCCGTTGACCCGCCGTGGCGCCGGCCGGACCCGTGGGTCGGCGATCTGCGGCGCCCCGATCAGCTCGTCGATCGGCACCCGGTGCGCCTGGGCGATCGGCAGCAGGAGCTCCAGGCTGGGTCTGCGCTGGCCGCTCTCCAACCGGGACAGGGTGCTCTTGGAGATCCCGGTGGTCTCGGCGAGCGCGGTCAGGGTGATGTTGCGCTGGGTGCGCAGCCGCCGGAGTCTCGGCCCCACCTGGGCCAGTGCGGCGGTGATCGCTTCTTCCACCCGGCCATTGCACCCTCGCCGTCCCGGAATCGGCAACCCGGGTTGCTGAATCTGCGACGCGCGACACGCCTGCGGCAGTGATTTCCCGGAAACGGCAACAATGATTGCCGGATCCGGCGGCCCACCCGACGCTTGGCCGCATGAACGAATACGACGTGGTAGTGGTGGGTGGCGGCGCCGCCGGACTGAGCGCCGCCCTGGTCCTGACCCGGGCCCGGCGCCGGGTCGCGGTGCTCGACGCGGGCCGGCCCCGGAACGCTCCGGCCGCGCACATGCAGGGGTTCCTGTCCCGGGACGGCATGCCCCCGGCCGAGTTACTGGCCGCGGGCCGGGCCGAGGTCACCGGATACGGCGGCGAGCTGATCAGCGGTACGGTCCGCGAGCTCCTTCCGACCGGCGCCGAGGGCTTCCGGGTCCGTACCGCCGAGGGTCGTCTCCTCTTCGCCCGCCGGATCGTCGTCGCCACCGGGCTGCGCGACGAGATCCCGGACATCCCCGGCCTGGCCGGGCGGTGGGGCCGCGACGTGCTGCACTGCCCGTACTGCCACGGCTACGAGGTCCGTGACCGTCCGCTCGGGGTACTCGGCGGCAGCCCCGAGACCGTGGGGCACGCCCTGCTGATCAGGCAGTGGTCGGACGACGTGACCTTCTTCTCGAACGGCTATGAATCGACCGCCGACGAACGGCAGCGCCTCGCCGCCCGTGACATCCGCATCGTCGACGGGGCGGTGAGCAGGATCGTCATCGACGGTGACCGGCTGGCCGGCATCGAGCTCGACTGGGCGAGCGTGGTCGCCCCGCACGCCCTCTTCGTCCGGCCCCGGCTCGTCCCCGCCGACGGCCTGCTCGCCGCCCTGGGCGCCGAGGTCATCGACGTCCGTACCGGCCGGACCAGCGTCGCCGGCGTGTGGGCGGCCGGGAACGCCGTCGACCCCCGAGCCCAGGTGATCACCGCGGCCGGGGCTGGTTCGGCAGCCGCCATCGACCTGAACGCCGACCTCGTCGACGAGGACGTCCGCGCCGCCCTGCCGTTCTCGGCCGCCCAGGAACGCCGGGTCGCCGCCATCCTCGCCAACACGCACTGACCAGGAGAAATCGCCATGCCGAATAAATCGAGCCGCCACCAGACGGCCGTCATGATCTGGCTCGCCGTCGCACCGACCCTGATCGTCCTGCAACTGCTCCTCGGTGACCTGCTGCGGGACGCCCCGATGGTGGTCCGCACCCTGATCACCGCCACCATCGCGGTGCCGATCGTGGTGTACGGGCTGCTGCCCCTACTGCAGCGCCTCCGGGCTCGGCTGATGGAACCGTCGTAGCGCCACCGGATTCTGCACCAGCTCGAAGACCTTGCCGTCCGGCGCCCGGAAGTGCTGCCACCGATATCCGTCGCCGCCGTCCTCCACCGGCCCGATCAGCTCGATTCCGGCCTCCCGGAGTTCGGCGGCGGCCGCGGCGACATCGTCGACGAGTAGTCCGGCGACGACCTTCTCCCGGGCGAACTGCTCCGGCGGATCATCCGCGCCGGACCCGAAGATCTCCACCTTGCCACCGTCGGGCAGCCCGAACACGGCGAATTCACCCCGCTCACCGTCGAGCCGCAACCCGGCGACCTCGGCGAGGAAGTTTCGCATCGCCCGATACGAATCGGTCTTCACCCCGACCCAGGAGATTCCGTGAACACGCATCCGCCCAGCCTCCAGCCTGAAGTCGGGTTCAGGTCAACCCTCCGTCGGCCGGGTAATCTCTCCTGGTGAGAAGTCGTAGGTTCGCGCTGGTCCGGGCGGATCTGGAGGATACGGTCTGCCCTCTGCCGGATGATCTGGCCGCGACGGTCGCCGGCCGTGAGTCGGTCACCGTCGTGCTGGAGCACCGGGAGCTGGGCGTCACCCCGGTCCGCGAGTCGTTCGAGTCGGCGATCGCACCGGACCCGGGGCTGCACCTGACCGGGATCGCCTGGCCGGCCGACGTGCGCCCGGGTGTGCTGGTCACCGTGGCCTGGCGCCCGTCGGAGGAGTATGTGGTGGTCAAGACCACGCCTCTGGACGAGCCGCTGCGGGTCGACGGCGTCGACTACTTCCACGACTACGACCCGAAGGTGATCACCCGAGAGTTCGATCCGGGGCTTTCCAATCGGGGGCAGGTGCTGAAAGCGGTCCGCCGGCTGGGCCGGGTCTTCGACGACGGCTCGGCGGTGTTCCCGGAGGCGGAGCTACCCGCCCACTGCGGTCTGGGCCGCGGCAAGAAGGGCACGTTCCTGCTGCGCAACGCCGTCGACCAGCTGCTGCGCGAGGGCTATGTCACCCGGGTCACCGGCAGCACCGGGCCGGAGGGCGAGCTGAACTATCCGGCGGTCGACGGCGAGGACCCGATCGACCTGCTGTTCTACGCCCCGCTCGTGGAGGAGGCGCCGCTACCCGGCGAGGGCGGCGGGGACGGTCACGGCGACGCCGGCGATCGCCGTGACCACTGGGTGAACGGGTTCGTGCGGCGCCTGCCGGCCGGCGCCCACGCGTCGAAGAAACAGCAGAGCCTGCATCAGAAGGCGATCGAGAAGGAGCAGATAGACGGCTTCACGCTGGAGCCGGGTTACACCTTCGTCAAACGCCATCACCGGGGATAGTCGATCTCCGCGATGTCGTCGTCGAGGTACTCCACCGTCACGTCCGGGTTGAGCCGCCGCACCAGCTCGTCGGTCAGTGGCCGCAACCCGAAGACCGCGGTGACCGCCTCCAGGTCGACGTCCTCCTCGTAGTAGTCCTCGGCGAACTCCCGGTACGCCTCCGGGGTGCCGTCGACGAGCATCTCGAACACCCACGACACGTCGTCGAGCCCGCGGCCGTGCCATTGCTCGTCGCCGGTCTCCCGCCACAGGCAGATGTTGGCGCCACCACTGAACGCCGGTTCGCCGACCTGGCCCGCGAACACCGCCGGCACGTCGTCGAACAGCCCCGGATCCTGGTGCGCCTCGTGGTCGAGCCCACGGATCCAGACTCCGGCGGGGGAGAACACGATCGAGTACTCGTCACCCGACCCGTTTCGCATCGACGCCAGGTGCTCGCCGCGCTCGATGCTCCACCTGGAGTCGTACGAGTAGTAGCGACTCTCCCAGTCGGGACTGATGATCGCCTCGCACATGGCCAGCGCCTGCGACCGTCGCCGCAGCTCCTCGGCACCGGGCAGGGCCCGCACCACCTCAAGAACACTCACAGGAAGATCCTGCACCCTTGGCGGATGAAAGCCCTCGCCGGCCTCGGTGTCCTCGGTGTCCTCGTCTCGCTCGGCCTGTACGCGTCGCTGCACGTGCTGCCGCCCTCGGCCGAACTGGACTGGACCCGCCGCACCATCAGCCAGTACGCGCTGATGCCGGACGGCTGGGTGTTCGACGCCGCGACCCTGCTGCTGGCGGCCGGCTCGGCGGCGATCCTGGTGGCTCTCCAACGGACCGGCCGGCTGACCCGGGCCGCACTGACGGTGCTCGCCCTGTGGGTGGTCGGCCTGGTCGGGGTGGTCTGGTTCGAGAAACACAACTGGCAGGCCGGCCCGTCGTCGAGCGGCACCGTGCACCGGGCGGCGAGCGTGGTCGCGTTCCTCAGCCTGCCGATCGGCGCGTTACTGGCCGCGGGGCGCAAAGCCGGGGCGGCTCGCTGGGTGGCCGCCGGCGGGGTGGTGTCGCTGCTCTGCCTCACGCCGATCCTGTGGGCGGTGCTGGCCGAGCCGTGGACCGGGGAGCGCTGGTGGCGGGCCATTCCGCTGGGCACCGTGGAGCGGCTGCTCGGCCTGGCCGAGGTGGTCACGGTGCTGTTGCTGGCCTGGTGGGCGGTCCGCTCCGAGAAGGTTCGGGGGAGCGTGCCGGTAATGTCCGACTGATACCTGACGGCAACCGATCCGCACGGCTGTTGCACTCAGGCCTCCGTAATTTTTCGAACCATGCGGTATCGAACCCTGACGGTCGCGGCGGCTCTGACCGCGGCCTCCCTGACCGGCGTCACCCCCGCCGAAGCAGCCGCGACGAGCACGACCGTGACCATCGGCCTGCGGACCGGTGCGTCCGCCGCCGGCACGGTCGCGGCCCTCGACGCGGACCCGACGGTCCGGGTCCTGGACAGCGATGTGTCCCCGCAACTGGACGCGGTCACGGTGAACGTCACCGGCGATGTGGCCACGGCACTGGCCGGTCGTCCGGAGGTGAGCTATGTGGAACCGGTGCCGGTGGCGCGGGTCACCCGTACCCCGGATGATCCGCTGCAATCGCAGCAGTGGGGCAACCTGGTGACCGAAGGCACCGCGGCCTGGGATGTCACGACCGGGTCGGCCGATGTCACCGTGGCGGTCCTCGATACGGGCGTCACCGCGGTCAGCGAACTCGCGGGCCGGGTGCTGCCCGGATACGACTTCGTCAACGACGACGCCGACCCGGCCGACGACAACGGGCACGGCACGATGGCCGCCTCGGTGATCGCGGCGGCCGGCGACAACGGCGCGGGCCTCGCCGGTCTCTGCTGGACCTGCCGGATCCTGCCGGTCAAGGTGATGGACGCGAGCGGCTCGGGCGGGCACGACCTCATCGCGAAGGGCGTCGTCTACGCCGTCGACCAGGGCGCCGACGTGATCAACATGTCGCTCGGCGGGCCCGGGGCGTCGCAGATCCTGTCCGACGCGGTCGACTACGCGGCCGAGCGCGGGGTGCTCGTGATCGCGTCGGCCGGGAACGACGGAGTGACCACCCGGTCGTATCCGGCGGCCTATCCGAGCGTCGTCGCGGTCGCCGGATCCACCGCTGCCGACGCCCGGCAGGACTGGTCCAACTACGGTTCCGACTGGGTCGACGTGGCCGCGCCGGGGGTCAACGTGGCGCAGGGGCGGGACGGCGCCTACTACTGGTTCTCCGGCACCTCGTCGGCCGCGCCGATGGTCGCCGGGGTGGCCGCGCTCGGTCTCGCGGCGCGTCCCTCGGCGACCGCGGCGCAGTTACGGACGGCGATCGAGACGACCGCGGATCCGGTCGGCTCGTGGGTGGACAGGGGGCGGGTCAACGCTTCCGGCACGGTGCACGCCCTGCTCCCACCCGATGTCACCGCGCCCGCGGTGGGCTGGTCATCACCCTCCGCGAGCAGCACCCCGCGTCGCGGGAAGATGGGCGTCACCGCCTCCGCCACCGATACGTCAGGAATCGCCTGCGTCGAACTGCTCCGCGCCGGGCGCGTCGTCGCCACCGACACGACGGCGCCGTGGACGTTCACCTTTGACAGTGCCGGCCTCGACGGAACGCACACGCTGACGCTGCGCGCGACGGACCGGGCCGGCAACACCCGAACCGCGAACCGGACGTTCCTCTTCGACAACACCGCCCCGACGATCTCGAAAGTCAAGATCACCCGCTCCTCGCGGACCGTGACGATCACCCCGTCGATCCGGGACAACATCGGTCTCCACCAGGTGAAAGCGGTGATCACGGCCGGTTCCAAGAAGATCACCCAGGCGTCCGCGAAGTCCCCGTGGACCCTGAAATGGAAGCCCGGCACCCGCCACGGAACCAACCCGCTGACCCTCACCGTCACCGACCGCGCCGGAAACACCAAGACCTTCAAATCCAAGATCAAGACCTGATTCCGGTACGGCTACCCGCCCCCGGCGACCAGCCGGATCTTCGGTGAGGGGCCGCCTCCGCCCGAGAGGCGCCCTGGTGGGCAGGAGGAGACGCCTGCGTCGCGTCGTAGTTCGGGACGGCCCGGGTTCGGCGGGGCTGGGTGGCCGTACCGGATGAGGGTTGTTCGGAATCGGGGTTTCCTGGGGCTGCGAATGGTCGACATTGGCGGCAGACTGGCGGGGATGAAAGATCCCGGTGCATACGAAGGGCTGCTTCTCGGCGGGCGTTATCGGCTGGTCGCACCGGTCGGGGTCGGGGGGATGGCCGTCGTGTGGCAGGCGCGCGACGAGGTGCTCGGGCGGGCTGTGGCGGTGAAACTGCTGGCTCCGGCGCACACCGGCGATGCGCGTTCCCGAGAGCGGATTCGGCGTGAGGCCCGAGCCGCCGCGGCATTGTCACATCCGAATATCGCGCAGGTTCACGACTACGGGGAGACCGGTCTGGCCGGGCAGGTCTTCCCGTATGTGGTGATGGAGTCGTTCCGGGCGGGACCCTTTCGGCCCGGCTTCGGGCGGGTGCGCTGGCACCTCAGTTCGCGATGCGGATCGGGGCCGAAATCGCGGCCGCGCTCGCCGCCGCGCACGCTGAGGGGCTGGTGCATCGGGACATCAAGCCGGGCAACGTGATGCTCGCTCCGACCGGGGCGAAGGTCGTCGACTTCGGGATCGCGGCCGCCGTCGCACCCGACGGGTCCGGGCTTCCCGATGATCCGGAGGAGGTGCTCGGCACACCCGCCTATCTCGCGCCGGAACGGCTCGTCGGGGATTCGGTGGTGCCCGCCTCCGATGTGTATGCGCTCGGCGTCGTGCTTTATCGGATGCTTTCCGGGCGTTCGCCGTGGAGCAGTGAGGACACCCGGCAGATGGTCCGGGCGCATCTTTACATTCCGCCGGCGCCGCTGCCGTCCGTCCACGGGGTTCCGGAGTATGTGGTGCGGCTCGCCGATCGGTGCCTGGCCAAGAATCCGGGGCAACGGCCCAGCGCTGAGGAAGCCGCTTCGGTTCTCGCGCATGGGGCGGGGATCCGCGTCGTCGCTGATGCCGCTCCGGCGCCTCCGAATTCCGAATCGCCCTCCGCGGCGCTTCCCCTGCTTTCCGCAACGCCGCCTGTGGCGTCGTCCGCTGTTTCTTCCGCGACGCCGCCTGTAGCGTCGTCTGTTGTTTCTTCGGGGGCGCCGCCGGTGGCGTCGTCTGTTGTCTCTTCGGGTGCGCCGTCCGGTTCGGTGTCCGAATTGTCGCCGTCGCGTCGGCGAATCGCGGCGATCTGGTGGATCGCCGCCGCATTCGCCGTGATCGCGGCAGTCGGTGTCGGTGTCTGGCTGCTCGCCGACCGGCCGATCGACGAGGCCTCCCAAGCCGACGACCGGACCGTCGCGGCGGGCTCCTCGGCGCCGGTCCCGCCCGTCCCGCCCGGAGCGACTGCCGGCGCGACGACCGCGACCGCCGGCCAGGCCCCGGGAACGAAGCCTGAGCAGCGATCCCGTCCGGCAGTGGTCGAGCAGGCGCCGTCCCGGCAGCAGATTCCGTCGCCGGGCACCGTGGCGCCGACCGCGACCACCGCCTCGCCGTCGCCCACCCCCACGGTGGAGCGCACGCTCTCCTCCGACGGCGGGACCGTCGTCGCCACGTGCACCGACCCGGCGACCGCCCGGTTGCTGTCTTGGACGCCGGCCCGGTCCTACCGCGTGCAGTCGGTCGACCCGGGCCCGTCGACTTCCACCAGCGTCGCGTTCAAGCACGGCAACGACGTGATCACCATGACGGTGACGTGTGTCGATGGGATTCCGGCCGCGGATATTGCCCAGCCCTGACCCGCCCGTAATACTTGCACAGACCGTGCAGAAATCACGGCTGTCTATCGGGAGGGTCGATGGGGATTACTCGCCGAAGTCTGATGGTGGTCCCGGCCGGCGTGGCACTCGCCGCCGGAACGGGCGCACCGGCACTGGCGGGCGGAGGTCGGCCACCACGCCCGCTGATCTTCATCCACGGCAGCGCAGGGTCGGCTATGCAGTTCCGGGTCCAGGCGAAACGCTTCGCGAGCAACGGCTATCCAGCGAAGATCATCGAGGCCCACGAGTACGACTCGCCGAACATCGCCACGATCGTCCAACAGGTCTGGGCGAGCCTCGACGAGCGGATCACTCGCCTCCTGGCGCTGACCGGATCTGATCAGGTCGACCTGGCCGCGCACTCGCTCGGCACCTTCGTCACCCAGGGCTACCTCAACAGCTCGCCGGAGCGCGCGGCCCGGGTCGCCCACTACGTCAACCTGGACGGGCGACCCGCCACTGCGCTGCCCGGCGGTGTGCCGACGCTCGCGATCTGGGGCGAGGGCGACCCGTCACGAACCGTGGTCGGCGCATCAAACGTGTACCTTTCCGATCAGTCCCACACGCAGACCGTGTCGTCGACCGAGTCGTTCCGGGAGGTCTTCCGATTCCTGCGCGGGCACCGGCCGCACACCACCGACGTCCGCTGGGAAGGGGTCGCGCACGTCTCCGGCCGGGCCGTGCTGTTCCCCAGCAACGCCGGCGTGACCGAGGCGTCGCTGGAGATCTTCCGGGTCGACGGTCGGACCGGCCGCCGTCGGTGCCGACGGCCGCTTCGGGCCGGTGGCGCTCTCACCCCATGAGAGGTACGAGTTCGCGCTGCTCCGCGCCGGGCAGTCCACCCACCACTTCTACTTCCAGCCGTTCCGGCGCTCGGATTCGTTCGTGCGACTGCTGACCAGCCGTCCCGGCGAAGGCCTCGGCGGACTGGTCGACACCAGTGACCGGCACACGGCGCTGACGTTCCAGCGGCAGAAGGAGTGGTGGGGTGGCGAGGGCGACCATCTGTGGATCAACGGGCAGGACATCCTGAACCCGGCGACCGCCCCGCACAACCGCCGGGTGATCGGCGTGTTCGCGTTCGACGACGGCAGCGACGGGGTGAGCGACCTGACCGCGCCGCTGCCCGAGTTCATCGCGCAGACGTTCATCTCCGGGGTCGACCTGTTCATCCCGGCCTCGGCCCGGGGAACGGTGTCGATCGTGGCGCAGGAACGCGGCGGCGGCCTGACCCGGTTGCCGGTACCGGCCTGGCCGTCCAGCGGGCATCGGATCAGCGTCGAATTCGGCTGAACCGGCCAGGTCACCGCCGACCTGTGCCGAGCGCCTCCACCACCGCCACCACCTCGGGGAACGCGGCGACCGACGCCGTCACGTAACGGCTCTCGAAGTCGTCGGGACGCCGCACCCCGCTCTGCATGCACGCGATGAACGCGAGACCCGCCCCACCGGCCGCGACCGCGTCACCTGGCGAGTCGCCGACGTAGACACATTGCGCCGGCGACAACCCGGTGTGCGCCAGCAACTCGTCGAAGGCCCGTGGGTCGGGCTTTCCATGCCTGGTGTTGCCGCGATGCCAGATGCCGCTGATCCGCGTCGCCAGCACATGGTCCGGCTCCAGCATGTGCCGGACCTCGTGGCCCTCGCGGGAGGTCAGCAGCATCACGCTGCGGCCGGAGAGGACCAGCTCGTCGAGGGCGGCCAGGTTTTCCGGCGGGATCACGTCGAGCCGACCCTGCTCCAGGTAGCGGTCCATCATCGTCTGGAACAGCGGTGCGAACACGGCCAGATCGATACCCGGCGAACGGTGCGGCATCGCCTCCAGCAGCGGCTCGCCCCACGTCGCCAGGTGCAGGCTCCGCGGCATCGCCGGCCGGCCCATCGCGGCCAGCACCTCGTTCTCCAGTTCGAACGACGCCGCCTCGGTCATGCACAGGGTGTCGTCGACGTCGATCACGACTGCCTTGATCATCCCGCGAGGGTACCGCCGCGGCCCGTCCGTCGATGTCTCCGTTGCCGGCGTCCCGGGTGCCGGGGCCCCGGGGGTGCCGGCCTCTCGGGTACCGGCCTCTCGGGTGCCGTCAGAGGATGAAAGCGGCGATCATCTGGCCCAGGGCGCGGATGTCCGAACTGGACTTGAACTCCAGCCGCACCTTGCCGAGGCCGCTGAAATACAGCTCCAGCTCGGCGTCCCGGTCGAAATTGCCGGCCGTCTCGATCGAGAAGGCCTGGATCTTGTTGTACGGCAGGGAGGTGAAGTCGACCTTCTTGCCGGTCATCCCCTGCACGTTCACGGCGATCAACCGCTTGTTCGTGAACGCCACGAAGTCGCGGGTCGTCTTGAACGCGTAGATCAGCTGCTCGCCCTGGATGAGCAGCGGCGCCACCTGTGAATACACCGCCCCGGGGTCGACCTGGGTGAGCTTGAATACCGACGGGCTGGAGAAATCGATCACGGGACCACGGTAGCCCGCGCCCGCCAGCCGTCGGGCTTGATCTCAAGCCCGGTTGACGTCCTACCGTTCGCCGCATGACCGTTCACCAGCTATCCGACGACGAACTGGCCGGGCAGCCCGCCGCCTACTGGACCGGGGTCGCCTACGAAGCGCTGATCGCCTTCACCCGGGCCCGGCAGGAGGAGGCGGGCTTCCGGCAGCCGCAATTCTGGCTGCTGCGCAACCTGTCTCCGAACGACCTCTCGCCGGACGGGGCAGGGCGCACCATCGCCCAACTCGAAGCGGCGATGAGCAGCTATCTGCGGGCCGAGGACGACCTGGTCGTCGAGGCCGAGGCGCTGGTGGAGCGCGGCTGGCTCACCCGCGACGGCGATCGGCTGTCGATCACCGGAGCCGGTGAGACGGCCCGCCTGGAGATGAAGAAGGCCGGCCCGGCCATCCGAGCCCGGATCCACGAGGGCATCCCGGACGCGGACTACGTGACGGCCCTCAAGGTGCTGCATCGGATGATCGCGAACGTCGGCGGGAGGCATGTTTGACATTATGCAGTCTGCGGACTGCATAATGCACGTCATGGACTTGGTTTTCCGGGCGCTCGCCGATCCGACCCGCCGCCGACTGCTCGACCGGCTCCGCGAGGAGACCGGGCAGACGCTGGGCCGGCTCTGCGAGAGCCTGGACATGACCCGGCAGTCCGTCACCCAGCACCTGACCGTGCTGGAGGAGGCGAATCTGATCAGCACCGTCCGGCGCGGGCGGGAGAAGCTGCACTACCTCAATCCGGTCCCGATCTACGACTTGCAGATGCGCTGGATGGCCCCGTTCGAGGAGTCGCGGCTGCGGATCCTCTACGACGTCCGGCGGCACGCGGAGGAGCACAGGGTGAAACCTGATTTCGTGTATGTGACGTATATCCACGCCACCCCCGAGCGGGTCTGGGAGGCGCTGACTTCAGCCGACCTGACCGGCGAGTTCTGGGGGCACAGCAACGTCTCCGACTGGCGGCCGGGCTCGCCATGGGAGCATCGGCGGACCGACGGGTCCGGCATCGCCGACGGTGGTGGCGTGGTCCTCGAGGTCGACCCGCCGACCCGGCTCGTCATGACGTTCGGCGAGCCGGGCTCCGGCGCCGGGCCCGATGCGTCGACGGTCACCTTCCTGATCGAGCCGCATCAGGAGATCGTCCGGCTGACCGTCACCCATGTGCGGCTGGCGACCGACGCCGACGTGGAGGCCGTCTCACACGGCTGGCCGGCCGTGATGGCCAACCTCAAGTCACTGCTGGAGACCGGCCACGTCCTGCCACAGGCTCCATGGGAGATGCACGCCTCACTGCGCGCGGGCGGGTGAGCGTTGCTCGCCGACGGGTGAGCGTTGTTCGTGGGCGGGTGAGCGCTGTTCGCGGGCTGCGGCGCCCGCCGTCAGCTCGGCCGTGATCGCGTCACGGATCTCGGCCTCGGTCGGCATCCGCAGGCCCTGTTCGTCGGCGAGCCTGCGCAGCGAGGTCATCGCCACGTCGTCCAGGCTGCACGCCACGAATCGGTCGAAGACAGAGAGGTCAGGGTCGATGTTGAGGGCGAATCCGTGAGTCGTCACCCCACCTCGGATGCGCATGCCGATCGAGACGAGTTTCCGTCCGTCGGGTGTCCACACACCGACCAGGCTGGGCGAGCCCGGGGGCGTGTCCCGGCGCTCGGTGGTGAAGCCCAGCCCGGCCAGCGCGTCGATCAGGCCGTTCTCCAGCCAGCGGATCACGTCGACAGGTCCCCACTCACGCAGGTCCATCACCAGATATCCGACAAGCTGTCCCGGCCCGTGATAGGTGGCGTTGCCGCCCCGGTCCACCTCGACGACCGGGATCGCCGACAGGTCCTCCGGCAGGTCACCGGGTGGGGTCCGGCGGCCGTAGGTGATGACCGGTGGATGGCTGAGCAGGAAGAGGCGATCCGGTGCGGTGCCCGCCCGGCGTTCCTCGGCCCACCCCGCCATCCACGTGACGGCCGTGCCGTAATCCACCTCGTTCAGATCAACCCGATGGAGTCGCATGGACTCCATCAAACACCGTCAGGCCGGTTCGACAGGAAGCCACAGCTCGGTGGTGGCGGTGCTGAAATCGTCGGCCCGTTCCAGGATCGTGACGATCGACGGTCCCGGCCGCAGCCGCCACGGGTTGGACGGGAACCATTCGGTCGCCGTCGCCGCCCACGTCGCCTGCAGCACGTCCGGGAAGGGGCCGCTGGCGCGGAACACCGCCCACTTCCCGGCGGCCACCTCGATGGCGTCGAGATCGTCCGGCAGCGGTGTCTGCCCGGTGACGGCGACCCCGTGGAGATAGGTCAGCTCGCTGCCCTCCGGGGCGTCCGGCTCGACGCCGTCGGTGACCTGGAGCAGTCCGGCCGGTTCGGTGTTGCCGAGCGCCTTCAGCCGCTGATGCGCCTCCGGTGGCAGCGAGGCGATGTGCTGCTGGATGTGCGGGTTGACGCCTTCGTAGATCAGCGGAACCCTCGCGGCGTGGCCGGCGAGCCGGAAAGCGGGCTGTTCGGCGATTCGGGTGTCCATGGGGGTGCTCCCTTCGACGGTCAGGCGGAACCTGAGTTGTGGTTGGGTCCGAAGGGGACCTCCGTCCCGGCGCACCTCACCGGGCCCGGCGCCGTGCACCGCCCGGAAGGCTCGTCCGAACGCCTCGGTCGAGCCGTATCCGTAGCGGACCGCGATGCTGAGCAGATCGTCCTCACCGCGGACGACGTCACCGGCGGCCACCGTCATCCGGCGCCGCCTGACGTATTCCGACAGCGGCATCCCGGCCAGCGACGAGAACATCCGCCGCAGGTGGTATTCGGTGGTGCCGAGTGTCTTCGCCACCACGCCGAGGTCCAGCTCCGCGCCGCGGCCGTCGACGCTGAGATGCGCCTCGACCATGTCGATGAGCCGGTTGAGTGCCGAGATCATGAGGTCTCCCTTCGGCTTCCACTCTCGTCCGCGGGGCCAGGCCGGCGCCCGATCGTTCTGGCCCGATCCGATCATTCCTGGAAGGGTGTCGAGGTGGATCTTCTCGATGATCAGACCCTGCACGCCTCGTCGGTGGTCGCCAACAACGCGATGAACCGGGAACGGCAGCTGCGCGGGGTCAACAGCTATGCGAAGGTGCTCGGGTTCGATCCGCTGACCCGGGCCGGAACGGCATGGCTGGATCTGTGCTGCGGCAGCGGGCGCGCCCTGATCCAGGCCGCTGAGCAGACCGACGGCGTGACGCTGACCGGGGTGGATCTGGTCGACGCGTTCCGGCCCGCCCCACCCGGGGTGACCCTGGTGGCGGCGCCGCTCGAGACATGGGTGCCGGGCCGCGAGTTCGACCTGATCACGTGCGTGCACGGGCTGCATTACGTGGGGGACAAACTGGGGGTCCTCGCCCGGATCCTGAAGTGGCTGACGCCCGGTGGGATGTTCGTCGCCGACCTGGATCTCGCGTCCGTCCGGCCGGGCGGGCGACCACTGACCGCCCGGCTGCGGGCGGCCGGGATCAGGTATGACGGGCGGCGCAAACAGATCACCTGCACCGGGCCACGGGAGCTCGATCTGCCCTACCGCTACCTCGGCGCCGACGACCGGGCCGGGCCCAACTACACCGGTCAACCGGCGGTGACCTCGTATTACGAACGTCAGGAGAAAATCGTTTGACGGCACCGATAATCTGATCCTCCGTGCCTGCGAGGGGGGCTTTCGCCCACCTCGACTCACGGAGCCGACGTTGAAATTCCTGCTCGTCACCGTCTTCCTCGACATGCTCGGGCTCGGTCTGATCGTGCCGATCCTGCCCGCACTGATGACCGAGGTCACCGCCGATCCGGCCACCGCGGTCCTCTGGTCCGGAGTGCTCGGTTCGACCTACGGCGCGTTGCAGTTCGGGGCGTCGCCGCTGCTCGGCCGGATCTCCGACCGGTATGGCCGGCGGCCTGTCCTGCTCGTGTCGCTGACCTGTCTGGGTGTCGACTGGCTCGCCCACGCGTCGGCGTCCGGGCCCTGGACACTTTTGGCGTTCCACGCCGTCGCCGGGGCCTGCGCTGGCACGAACACCGTGGTCAATGCGTATGTCGCGGACGTCACCGAGCCGGACGGGAGGGCCCGGGCGTACGGTCTGATCGGTGCCGCCTTCGGTCTTGGTTTCGTCGCGGGACCGGTGTCGGGCGGGCTGCTCGGTGCGGTCGACGTGCGCCTGCCGTTCCTCGTCGCCGGGTTGCTCTGCTTCGTCAACGTGGCGTACGGCTGGCTGGTCCTGCCGGAGTCACGCCCCGGTGACCGCAGCACACCGATCACGCTGCGGACCGCCGACCCGATCGGGGCCGTCCGGGTCGTCCTGCGCCGTCCGGTGCTGGGCCGCCTCACCTACGCCCGCCTGTGCGCCGACATCGCCCGCATGATCCACCAGTCGGTGTGGACGTTCTTCCTGACCGTCCAGTTCGCCTGGAACACCACCCACGTCGGCGTAGTCATGGCCGTCAGCGCACTGGCCGGCGCCGCCTTCCAGTCGTGGGCGACCGGCCCGATCGTCCGAGTGCTCGGTGATCGGCGGGCCGCGGTCGTCGGCAGCCTGATCGGCGTCGTCTCCCTGGCCGGAATCGCGTTCGCGGCGACACCATGGATGCTCTACACCTGGCAGGCGGTCGGAGTGGCCGGTTCGTTCGCCGGCGCCGCCGCCCAATCCTGGATCTCCCGCACCATCGGCGCCGCCGAACAGGGCACCGTCCAGGGCGCGCTGACCAGCGTCAGCGCGATCGCCGAGGCCTGCGTCCCGGTCGTCGCAGGCGTCCTTTTCAGTTCCCTCATCGGGTACGGCCACCCGCCCCTGATCTTCGCCGTCGCCGCGTTGTTCGCCACCGCCGCAACCTTCCTGCTGGCCACGACCCGCTAGCCGACCAACCCTCGCCCCACCACCCACCCGCTGCCCGAACACCCCTGACGACATGGCCGCTTTCGGTTCGGGCCCGGGTTTCGCCCGGGCCCGAACCGCCCCCACGAAACTCGCCCGAGCCCTATTCGCGGTTGGGGAGGCAGATCGGATTGTCCGCGGTTGGGGAGGGGGATCGGATTGTCCGCGGTTGGGGAGGGGGATCGGACTATTCGCGGGAGGGAAGGAGCATCGGATCGATATCGGTGAGCATCGCGATGAGCTGAGGCGCTCCGGCGCGAACGCGGTCATCCGGATCCAGGGGCAAAGCTTCACACAGCAGCAGCACGGCATCCCGCTCGTCCCCGAACACCCCGAACACGTCGAGCACCGCGGTCTGAATCCAATCGGCGTGGTTGGAGTCGGCCCCGGCCAGAGCCGTCGCCACCACCGCCAGCCCGGCGGTGTCCTGACGACGGAGTAGCGCCTCCGCCGTCACTCGCGTCACGAACGTGTCCGCGGCATCGAGAAGGAGATCCACCAGGGCCGCGCGGGCGTCCGGGTCCGCCACGAACCCGGCCAGACTCCGACCGGCATCCGCCCGATCGCTGACGTCGCGACTTGTCGCCAGCTCGATCAGTGCGATCGTCACAGCCCGCCTCGCCGGATTGCTCATGGCGACATTCTTCGCCATCCCCGAACCTTCCCGGTCGGCGGTAGCCATCGATCACCCACCCACTACACCGTTCCGGCGGCCGATCACGTCCCACCGGAATGTCGGGAGCCGACATCAACGCCCCAGCGACCTCGGCGGCGCGCCACGGTCGCAGAATCGGGCCCGGAGGCAGCCGCCGAGCGCCGTCGGGCGATCAGCCCGGATCGCGGTCAGCCGATGTGGCGTAACAGGGGCCGCCACGTGGCCATCTCCGGGGCCGGTGGCGGTGGTGGCGGAACGTCGTCGGCGGCGCAACGGAGGAGGGCCAGCGTCATCCGGGAGCGGCGGACCACGTCCGGTGACCGGGTGCGCCAGTCGCGAGGTAGCGCCGCCGCCTCGTCGGCGGTCATCGGCAGGGCGGCCAGGCACACCCGGGTGACCTCGCCGACCGGAACCGTGCCCGGCCGTTCCAGGACGAACCGGGACCACCGCCACGCCCATTCGTCGGCCGGCCACACCTCGGCGGCCCGTTCCAGCACCCGGAGACCGTAGGCGGTCCAGACCGGACTCCGCGCGGGCTCGTCACGATGCAGGTTGTGGACGGTGGCGATGACGTGTGGCCAGGCGGCCGGCGGAATCCCCGGCCACTCGCTCGACGGTCCGGCCGCCGCCGCACGGACCCGGCGGCGCAGGTGGGCGGGAGCCGCGGCGGGACGGGTGAGCGGCGGCGCGGCCGGAATGCTGATCTTCTGAAGGCGCCCGGTGTCCGCGTCGATGCACGCCTCGCTGTCCGAGGCGACCACCCGGATGTACTCCGAACCGGGCACCGCGAGATCGCCCGGCACCAGGTCGAAGTCGCCGAGCTCGCGGAGCAGGCGTCGCCATTTCGGTGGCTTCCGCATCCGGTGGGCCTGGACCACGATGAACTGGCACTGCCACGGCTGGTCCACCGTCCAGCGGGTGTAGTGGGCCTCGTACAGGCCGAAGTCGCGGACCATGCCGTGGTCGCCGAGAACGGTCTGGAAGAACGGGGCGTGCGCGGGATCGTGATTGGGGGAGACGCCGTGGACGCGGCCGGTGGCCAGCGCCTCCAGGCAGAGTTCGACGGCCTCGGCGCGTGTGGTCACCCGGGCAGACTATCGGCGACGGCCCCGACCGAAAGAACCTGAACACCGATGGAGGCCAGGTCGGCGAGTCGCTCACCGCTGGTCTGCGAGACTGCGTCAGACACGATGACGGTACGGAAATCGCGCTCACTGGCTTCGAAGAGGGTGGCACGCGGACAGTTCGGAAGGTTGCAGCCCGCCACCACGACCGTGTCCACGCCGCGCTCGCGCAGCCAGGCCTCCAGATCGGTCCGGTAGAACGCACCCCACCGTGGTTTGAACAGCACGATCTCGTCGTCGCCGACAGTCTGCGGCCGCCCGGACAGCAGCAGCGCGGGATCGAGCGGGACCGGCCCGGGCAACCCGGCGATGATCTCCGACCCGGGACTGCCGGGTGCCACCGGAGGATTGTCGAGGGCTCGCCGGGGAAGGTCGATGTCGTCACTGCCCGGCGCATAGAGCCGCACGATGTGCACGATCGGCCGTCCCGCCGCACGGAACGCCGACGCCAGCGCACCGACCTGCGGGATCACCTCGACCGTGCCCTCGATGCCGGTGAAGTCGGCCTGCATGTCGATGACGACGAGGGCCGCGGAGTCCCAATGCGGTGCCAGGTGATCGCTCACCTGTTTGAATCTATCCAATGCGACATGCTCTAGTCATCGGCGGCACCGGGATGATCGGCGGGGCGGTCAGCCGCCACCTGATCGAAGCGGGCTGGCGGGTCACCGCCACCGGCCGTGGTCCGCGTCCGGTCCCGCCCGGCGCCACCCTGCTCCTGGCCGATCACGACACCCTGCCCACCGGCCAGTACGACCTTGTCGTCGACTGTGCCTGCTACACCGCCGCGCACGCCGCGCAGGTCCTGCCGTTGATGCGCGACGCCGGTTCGGCGGTGATGATCTCCAGTAAGGCCGTCTACGTGGACGACGCCGGCAACCATGTGAACTCGCCGGAGCCGCCGCGTTTCGACGGTCCGATCACGGAGGAGCAGGCGACTCTGCCGCCCGGCGACATGGACTACGACTCGGCCGAGGGCTACGGGCCGAACAAGGTCGCCGCCGAACGGTTGCTGCTGGACAGTGGCGCCCCGGTGACCGTGCTGCGCCCGTCGAAGGTGCACGGCGCCGGTTCGAACCCGGCACGTACCTGGTGGTTCCTGAAGCGCGCCCTCGACCGCCGCCCGTTCGTGCTGCTCGCCGACGGTGGCCGGGGTGTCGACCACACGTCGGCCGCCGCGAACATCGCCGCGCTGGTCGCGTGCGTGGCGGACAAGCCGGGCCGCCGGATCCTGAACGCCGCCGACCCGGATGCCCCGGACGGCCGCACCATCTCCCGGGTGATCGCCGCCCGGGCCGGACACACCTGGACGGAGATCGACGACCAGACCGGATGGCACCCGTGGCACCGGATCCCGCCGATCGTGCTGGACATGACCGCGGCCGCCGACCTCGGCTACCGGCCGGTCGGTGACTTCGCGGCCACCGTCACCGAGGAGATCGACTGGCTGCTGCGCAACCGTCCGGAGGACCCCGAGGGCTGGTTCGACTATCCGGCCGAGGACGCACGGGTCCGGACGGGATCTAGATTGGATACGTGACGGGGTTCGGGGGGCGGTTGCGTTCGTTGCGTCGCGGGGCCGGGTTGACCATGGAGCAACTGGCCGAGGCGTCCGGGGTCAGTGTTCGGGCGATCAGCGACATGGAACGCGGGCACAGTCGCGCGCCTCAGCCCCGTACCCTCGCTGCTCTCGCCTCTGCTCTGGGAGTGACCGAAAAGGAGCACGATCTGCTCGCCGGGTCGGCGCGCGCGCAGCGGATGAAGACGGTCCGGCCGCGCCTGTGTGAGCCGCCGCGGCCGGTCGACGACTTCATCGGCCGCGTCGCAGAAATCGGGAAGATATCGAGAAGCGCCGATAGGATTGTCGTGGTGCACGGTCAGCCGGGCGTCGGGAAGACCGCGTTGGTGGTGCACGCGGCGAAGGCGGGGATGCCCGGACATCCCGACGGGTCGCTGTATCTCGATCTTCGCGGCGTCGACCCGGAACCCCTCGAACCGGGCGAGGCGGCCCGCCAGCTGCTACGCGCCCTGGAGATCAGCCCGCGCCGGATCGCCGACGACCCCGACGAGCGGTGCAGCCAGATCCGCGCCGAGCTCGGCGGACGACGCTGCCTGCTGATCCTCGACAACGCCGCCGACGAGGCGCAGCTGCGCCCGCTGTTACCCGGCCCCGGCGGCAGCACCGTCCTGATCACCAGCCGCCGCATGCTCGGTGGTCTGGAGGGGGTGCTGCGGATCGGCCTGGACCCGCTGGCCCCGGACGAGTCGGCGGGCCTGCTCCGCTCGATCGCCGGGCAGGCCGGTGACCCGTCCGTGGCCGGGCAGGTCGGCGAGGTGGCCCGGCTCTGCGGCCATCTGCCGCTGGCGCTGCGGATCGCCGGCACGCGACTGGCCACCCGTACCGCCTGGACCGTCGGCAACCTGCTGGACCGGCTCGCCGACACGGACCGCCGCCTGGCCGTCCTGAGCACCGGCGACACCGGTGTGGCGGCCGCGTTCGCGCTGTCGCACGCCCAGCTCTCCGGTGAGGGGCGGGCCCTGTTCCGGCGGCTCGCTCACGTGCCCGGCCCCGACTTCGCCGCTCCGATCGTCGCGGTCCTGACCGGTTCCGATCCGCACGACGCCGAGGACCGTCTCGACGAACTGGTCGAGCTGGGCCTGCTGCAGGCCGAGGGCGCCGACAGGTACCGCTTCCACGACCTGATCCGCCTGTTCGCCGCGGAACGACTGCGCGTCGAGGAACCCGAGGGTGCCCGTGTCGCCACCCGGCAGCGGATGAACAGGTGGCTGCTGGACCAGGCGGCTTGAGGCGGCGGACCGGTTTCTGCCGGTCGTTCCGCATGGTCCGGGTGGCCGCGGGACGGTTGGCTCAACGGTATGAGTTCCGTTTCCCGTCGTACCGTTCTGGCCGGCACCGCGGCGGCTGCCGTGGCCGTCGCCGCCACCGGCGCCCCGGCCGCCGCGGGCGGCCACCAGGTCAAACCCACCATCGTGCTCGTGCACGGCGCGTTCGCCGACTCCGCCGGCTGGTCCGGTGTCGTCAAGCGACTGATCCGCGCCGGCTACCCGGTCCTCGCTCCGGCGAACCCGCTGCGCGGCGTGGTCTCCGACAGCGCCTACCTGGCCAGTGTGCTGGCCACCATCAGTGGACCGATCGTGCTGGTCGGGCACTCGTACGGCGGTTTCGTCATCACCAACGCGGCGACCGGCAACCCGAACGTCAAGGCGCTGGTCTACGTGGCCGCGTTCGCGCCGGAATCCGGTGAGGACCTGGCCCACCTGCAGAACCACTTCCCGGGCACCGAGCTGACCCTGGACGCCCTGGACTTCCGCCCGCATCCCGGCGGACTCGACGGCTACGTCAAGCGGGAGTTCTTCCACCGGGTGTTCGCCGGTGACCTGTCACCCGCCGACGCCGATCTGCTGTGGGCCACTCAGCGGCCCGGCGACACCAGCACCCTGCAGACCCCGTCCGGGGAGCCGGCGTGGAAGACGATTCCGTCGTACTTCCTGGTCGCCCGGGACGACCGGCTGATCCCGGCGGCCGTGCAGCGTTTCATGGCTCAGCGCGCGGGTGCCCGTACCGTCGAGGTCCGCTCTTCGCATGTCGCTCTCGTCTCTCAGCCCAAAGCAGTCGCCGACCTGATCGAGAGGGCCGCCCGATGAGTTTCGTGACCACCGCCGACGGTACGCACATCTTCTACAAGGACTGGGGTGCCGGCCGTCCGGTCGTGCTCAGCCACGGCTGGCCGCTGAACTCGGACAGCTGGGAGGCGCAGCAGCTGTTCCTGGCCGACAACGGCTACCGGGTGATCGCCCACGACCGTCGCGGACACGGCCGGTCCAGCCAGACGTGGCACGGCAACGAGATGGACACGTACGCCGACGATCTCGCCGCGGTGATCGACCACCTGGACCTGACCGAGGTGACCCTGGTCGGTTTCTCCACCGGTGGTGGCGAGATCACCCGCTACATCGGGCGGCACGGGAGCGCCCGGGTCGCGCAGGCGGTCCTGGTCTCGGCGGTGCCACCGTTGATGGTCCGTCAGGACGACAACCCCGGCGGGGTGCCGATCGAGGTGTTCGACGGCATCCGGGCCGGGTCCGCCGCCGACCGTTCCCAGCTGTACCGGAACCTCGCCGACGGCCCGTTCTTCGGCAACAACCGGCCCGGCGCGGACGTGTCCGAGGGCATCCGGCAGGCGTTCTGGCTGCAGTCGATGGCCGCCGGGCACCGCAACGCCTACGAGAGCATCGCCGCGTTCTCAGCCACCGACTTCCGCGACGACCTGGCGAAGTTCGACGTGCCGACGCTCGTCATCCACGGCGACGACGACCAGGTGGTGCCGTTCGAGGTGGGTGGCAAGGCGTCGGCCGAGCTGGTCAAGGACGCCCGGCTGATCGTCTACCCGGGCGCTCCGCACGGCATCACCGACACGCACAAGCAGCAGCTCGGCGACGATCTGCTGGCCTTCCTCAGGGAGTACGACGCCTGACCGTGCCGGCGGCCTCCGCCTCGGTGGGGGCCGCCGTGCTCGCCGGATGCCTGGGCAGCCGGCTGATGTCGGGCTTCGGCTCCCGGAACGCCTCGGCCAGCTTGTCGCCGTGGATCTTCTTGGGCGCTTCCGGTACGTGTGTCTCTCCCATACGTCCATGGTCGGCCCGTCCGGCCGCTCAGGAGAGGACTTTCGGTGACCCCGGCTCCAGCTCCGCGCGGTGCCGTGATGTCCACTCGTACGCGGCCCGGATCTGGTCGACGATCCCGTCGTCGCGCAGCCGGACCATGGCCGGATCACCGGCGTCCGCACCGGCCAGGATCCCGCGCCAGGTGGCGTCCTGCCACCACAGGATGGTGTCGACCAGCACGGCCCGGTCGGCGGCGTTCAGCTCGTAGCCGTCGGCGATCGCCCGTATCTTCGGTCCGGCGTCGGTCGCGTCCGGGCCCAGCCTCGCGAACTGCCAGCAGGCGTGCGCCACGTCCTGCACCCGACGGCCGGGCGCCGCGTCGTCCCAGTCGATGAACGCGACGGGTTCGGTGCCCCGGTAGACGGTGTTCTTCGGGGACAGATCGTGATGGCAGACCACCTCCTGGTCACCGGCCGACGGAGTGCCGGCGGTCAGGTCGTGGAACTCCCGGATCAGCCGGCCCACCGCCGCCAGCCCGGAATCGGGTGCACGCTGCCACGGCACCGTTCCGTCCAGGAACTCCAGCACGTCGCGCCCGCTGTCGTCACTGCCGAGGAACCGCGGCGCGCCACGCCAGCCGGACCGCTCGAAGAACAGCAGCAACCCGTGCACGAACTCCGGATCGCGCGGTGGCCGTTTCCGCACGGTGTCACCGACCCGGACCGCGGCCGCCACGAACCCGCCCGACAGTGCCTCTTCGGTGGCCTCTTCCACGCGGACGACCGTACCGCCTCAGCCGTCGGTTATCGGCTTTGTCAGATAGACGCAGGTCAACGCCGCCTGGGCGGGTTTCCCGGCGATCATCTCGCGGATCTCCGGGTCGTCGGTCTTCGGCATCCTGCAGGACTTCCGCGCCTCGGTGATCACCCGCAGCGCCTCGGCGATCTCGGTCTCCCGCTGCGGGCAGCGGTATTCCACGTCCAGGTGCACGTCGGCCAGGGTTCCGTCGTCCGTGTTGACCGCCACCCAGCCCGCGAACTCCTCCCGGTCCCAGCCGCAGACCTGCTCGGCGACCTCTTCGATCTCGGCGAAACCGGTGTCCGACAGATGATGACCGATCTGGCCCTCGAGAGCCTTCCGGTAGCCGTCGGCGTCGTAGAGGGCCTCGGCGACCGGCTCGCTGACCACCGGTCCGGCCGGCGCCGAATATCCGGCGGGTGCGGTCACCGGCTGGGCCGGCTGTCGGAGCACCCCGGTCTGGGTGACCCCGGCGGCGACGGCGCCGGCCAGCGCGAGCACCACCACGGCCGCACGGGTACGGCGGGACCTCCGGCGTCGGTGCAGCGCGCGGCGGGTGTGTACGCCCCGGTACCGCTCCTCCATCCGTTGTTCCCCTCCGTCTCCGCCGATCAGCCGTTCCACCAGTCCATTCGGCCGGTCGGGCTCGGGGCGAAGGAGTTCGGGGCAGATCTCACCTCGTCAGTCGCCCTTGACGTTGACGATCTGGCGCAGCGTGTGCCGGATCTCCACCAGATCGTCCGCGTCGCGCATGACGACGTCGATCGGCTTGTACGCCTGCGGAATCTCGTCCAGGAACGCGTCGGTGTCGCGGAACTCGATGCCCTTCATGGCGGTGCGCAACTGGTCGCGGGTGAAGGTCTTCCGGGCCCGGGTACGGGAGTACGCCCGGCCCGCCCCGTGCGGCGACGAATTCAGGGCGGTGGCGTCGCCCTTGCCGACCACCACGTACGACGCGTCGCCCATCGAACCGGGGATCAGGCCGGGCACACCCCTCGCCGCGTTGATGGCGCCCTTGCGGGACAACCACACCGTCTCGCCGTAGTGGGTCTCCTGCTCGGTGTAGTTGTGGTGGCACTGGACCCGTTCGCGCTGCTCGACCGGCCCGCCGACGAACTCACCGAAGCAGGCGATCACCCGGTCCATCATCTCGTCCCGGTTGAGCAGTGCGAAGTTCTGTGCCCATCGCAGCTCCCGCAGGTAGGCGTCGAACTGCTCGGTGCCCTCCTCCAGGTAGGCGAGGTCGCGGTCGGGCAGGGTGACGCCGCGTTCGGTGATCAGGGTCTGCGCCACCCGGATGTGATGGCTCGCGATCTTGTTGCCGACGCCCCGCGAACCCGAGTGCAGGAACAGCCAGACCGCGCCCTTCTCGTCGTGGCAGACCTCGATGAAGTGGTTTCCGCTGCCCAGGGAGCCGAGTTGCAGGGTCCAGTTCCGGGCGTACTGGGCCGGGTCGAACCCGGCCGCCTCGGCCTCCGCGGTCAGCCGCTCCACCCGTTGCTTCGCCGAGTCGGTCAGCTTCGAGTTGTACGCGCCCGCCGACAACGGCACCGCGCGCTCGATCGACGTTCGTAACCGGCTCAGGTCGCCGCGCAGATCGTCCCGGTGGTACTGGGTGCGGACGGCGGCCATCCCGCAGCCGATGTCGACGCCGACGGCGGCCGGGATGATCGCCCCCAGGGTCGGGATCACCGACCCGACCGTGGCGCCCTTGCCGAGGTGCGCGTCGGGCATGAGCGCGATGTGCGGGTGGATGAACGGCAATAGGGACGCCTTCTCGGCCTGCCGCAGCGTCTCCTCTTCGAGGATGCTGGCCCAGCTGATCAGCCGGTCATTGATCTTGCGCATCATTTGTCCACCGTACGGTCGGGGCGCCCGCGAACTGTGGTGGTCGCTTCGGACCGCGACCGTCGGGGCGTCATCGGATCGTGAGAGTCGGGGTGTTTTCGGACCGCGACTGTGCGGGTGTTTTCGGATCGCGGCGGTCAGGGCGTCGTCAGGTCACGGACGTGCCGGATGCCGCCTCGGTCCGAGTCGCCGACCGCCTCGAAACCGGTGGCTCGCAGTACCGCCAGCGACGCGAGATTGGCCCGGCCGGCGCCCGCGGTCAGCCGGGTCAGGCCGTAGTCGTCGCGGGCCCGGTCGATCACCTGACGCACCCCGAGCTTGGCCACCCCGCGACCGGTCACCCGCGCCGCGACCCGGTAGCCGAGCTCGGCG
Source organism: Actinoplanes sichuanensis (assembly GCF_033097365.1). Lineage (NCBI taxonomy): Bacteria > Bacillati > Actinomycetota > Actinomycetes > Micromonosporales > Micromonosporaceae > Actinoplanes > Actinoplanes sichuanensis. The sequence goes on along the minus strand of NZ_AP028461.1, from coordinate 5,581,264 downwards.
CTGCCGTCCGCGACGTCGAACAGGTTGAACCGGCCCACCACGGCGCCGTGTTCGTCGACCAGCACGTGGAAGTGGCAGGTCCCGGTCTCCTGCTCGGCGAGCAGGGCGGCGTGCCGTTCATCGAAACGAGCGAAGTATTCGTCGCCCCGGTCGTCGATGCTGCGGGCGAAGAACTCCCGATTGGCCAGCTCGAACTCCAGCAGCGCCGCCGCATGATCATCCCGGACCCGCTGAAGCTCGAACACGCGGCCATCCTAGGCGACCTCCCCGGGCCGGCCGCCAGTGCTTTTCCGGGGCGGGCGAGCCGGCACCGGCGGGGTTGCGGATCGGCTGATGCCGATCTACCGGCTGCGCCCGCCCCGATTGCGGAAGCTCGTCAGGTGAAGGTCAGGGCGGTGCCGGAGTGGCCGACCCGCTGGGTCAGGTGGGTGCCGGAGAGGCGGTAGGCGGCTGCGGTGACGGCGGCGGTCGCGGCCAGGGTCAGCCACAGGGCGGTCGGGTCGATCGACAGCAGGGTGCCCACCAGCAGCGGGGCCAGCGCGCTCGAAACGCCCCAGGCCAGCTGGTAGACGGCGGTGTAGCGGCCGGTCAGGTGTGGCGGGGCCAGAGCCAGGGGTACGGCGTCGGCGGTCGGTTCGTAGAAGGCCTGGGCCAGTGCCAGGACCACGGTCGCGGTCAGGGCGGCCGGGATCGGGCTCAGCCCGGCCGCGATGAGGACCAGGCAGCCGGCCGCCCAGAGCAGGCAGGCCAGGGCGAGCACACGCAGGCGGCCGGTGCCCCGGGTCAGGTGGGGTGTGCGGGTCATGGCCAGGGCCACGAGGCCGGTGAGCAGGCCGGCGGCGAGGCCGGGTAGCCACGCCGGGCCCCGCACCGAGTCGATCAGGTAGACCGGCATGGCGATGATCGGCGCCGAGACGAGCAGCGTGCATGCGGTGTTGAGCACGGTGAGCCGCAGGAGCGCGCGGTCACGCAGCACGGCGCGGTAGGAGGCCGGGGCGGGTGGCGGCGCGGCGGGATCGAGCGGCTCGGCGGGATCGAGCGGGGCGGTGGGATCGAGTGGGGCGGTGGGATCGAGCGGGGCGGTGTGACGGAGTGGGGCGGTGGCGACGGCGGTGAGGACGCCGGCCAGGGCGTAGGTCGCGGTGTCGACGGCCAGCATGATGATCAGGCCGTGGTGGCGGTCCAGGGTCAGGACCGCCGATGCGGCGAAGCCGCCGAGCATCACGCCGGTCAGGCGGGCGCTTCGCAGGTAGCCGAGCCAGCGTTCGGCGCGGTCGGCGGTCACCGCGGCCACCAACGGGGCGAACGACGACCAGAACATCCGGGCCGAGGCCACGCCCAGCACCGACGCCAGAGTGAACAGCCACAGGTCGCGGGCGGTGAGCAGGAGCAGGCCGCCGAGTACGGCCACGGCATTGGCCAGGATCACCACGCGGGCCGGGCCGAGGCGGTCGACGAGGGCTCCGGCCAGTGGGCCGGCGGTCAGGGCCACGGTGCCGGCCACTCCGATCGCCGCCCCCGCGACGGCGAGCGGGAGACCGGCCACCTCGTGGGCGTAGAGCAGGCCGAACGGGCCGAACAGGCCGCTGCCGAGAGCGTCGAGGGTCATCGAGGTGGCGAGTAATCGCAGTCGCGGGGCGGTGAGATTCATAGGCGAAAGGCTATATAGCGAGCTGGCTAATTATCAAGGTAGGATCCGTCTGTGACGATCTCTGACGACCTGCCGGTGCGATTGCGGGCGCTCGCTCACCCGGTGCGGCTGGGCATCCTGCGGGAGCTGTTCGAGCAGGGCGAGGTGTGTGCCTGCGACCTGGGCACGGCGTTCGGGGTCAGCCAGCCGACGATCTCCGAGCATCTGCGGGTGCTGCGGCAGGCCGGGCTCGTGCAGACCCGCCGCGACGGCACCAAGATCTGCTACTCGCCGGACGGGTCGGCCCTCGACGCGGTCACCACGGGACTCGACGCACTACGGCCGGCCGTCCCGGCGAGATGAAAGCGGTGACCTCGGCCCCGGCCCGCAGCTCGCGCTGCGGTCCGGGGCCGAGGTCACGTCGCGTCGTGGTTCCGGGGCGGCGTGGATTCTGCGGGGCGGCTCACCCCGTACCCCAGGGCGATTGCGTAGTCTGATGGTAAGGCATTGAGCTGCGGATTCGCGGTGTGAGTGGCCTCTGTAGAGGCATAAGAAGCGGGTGAGGCCGCATCGGTGATCATGGAGTTGCGACGCTTCACGACTCCGAGGAAGACCCCACCCGCCGATGGCATCATCTCTCATCACGGCACTGACCGTCACGACACCCCACACCACCGCCGCACCGGTCCCGGTCACCGCCGGTGAACGCAACGGCCTGCTGGAAGCGTTGGCGAAGATTCCGGACCCGCGTGACCCGCGCGGAATCCGTTACCCGCTGTCCGCAGTCCTGGCTGTCGCGGTCTGCGCGGTCATGGCCGGTGCGTCCTCGTTCGCGGCGATCACCGACTGGCTCCATGACCTCGAAGGACATGCCCGGACCAGTCTCGGTTTCGGTGACGCCGTGCCGGTCGGCACGACGATGTGGCGATTGTTGATCCGTCTCGATCCGACCCTGCTGGCCACCGTTCTCGCCGGCTGGCTGCATACCCGCGCCCAGCGGCCGGGATCGCCGTCGCGCAGGTATCGCCGGGTGATCGCCCTGGACGGCAAGACGCTGCGCGGCGCCCGTCTGGGCGACGGCCGCCAGGTGCATCTGTTATCTGCTCTGGATACCTCCACCGGGCTGGTGATTGCCCAGGTCACGGTGGACACGAAGTCGAACGAGATCACGTCTTTCGTGCCGCTGCTCGACGCCGTCGAGACCGTGCTCGGCACCCTGGCCGGGGTGCTGTTCATCGCCGATGCCCTGCACACCCAGACCGGACACGCTGACGAGGTCACCGCCCGCAACGCACACCTGCTCGTCCAGGTGAAGGGCAACCAGCCGACCCTGTTCAAACAGCTCAAACGGCTTCCCTGGGCGCAGATACCGGTCGGTGACCGAACCCGCGACCGTGGTCACGGCCGCCGTGAGACCCGCACCGTCAAAGCCGTCACCGTCGCCACACCCGGCGGCATCGCCTTTCCACACGCGCAGCAGGCCGTCCGGATCACCCGAACCCGCATCATCGCAGGCCGGACCAGCCGCGAGACCGCCTACCTGACGGTATCGCTGCCCGCCGGCCACGCCACGGCCCGCGATCTGCAGACCTGGATCCGCCGGCACTGGCACATCGAAAACAAGATCCATCATGTCCGCGACGTCACGTTCCGTGAAGATCTGCACCAGGCCCGGACCGGCACCGGACCGGCTGTCATCGCGACCCTGCGTAACACCGCGATCGGCTGGCACCGGATCACCGGCGCCACCAACATCGCCCGCGCCACCCGCCAAGCAAACCGCCGATCACACGACCTAATTATCGCTGTGACCAGCAGCTACCCGAGAACGCAATGACCCTGCCCCGTACCCTATGAGGTTGTCCTCGACCATTGCTGATTGGTTCCGGAACCGCAGGTGTACTGCTGGATGTCGGCGCCGTCGGCGGTGTTGGCCGAGACGACGTCGAGGCATTTGCCGCTGTGGCGGGCCCTGATCTGGAAATAGCTTCCGGTGGCGACCCACTGCCATTGCTGGTTGGTGCCGTTGCCGCAGGTGTACTGGATGATGTTGGCGCCGTCGGCGGTCGACGAGGAGGCCACGTCGAGGCATTTCCCGCTGTGCTGGGCGACGATCTGGAAATAGCCGCTGCCGGCGTCCCGGAATTCGAACTTCTGATTGCTTCCGCTGTTCCAGGTGTACTGCTTGATCTCGGCGCTGTTGGCCTGCGACGCGCTCACCACGTCCATCACCTTTCCGCTGTTGCGGTTGGTGACGCGGTAATAGGTGGCCGCGTTCCCGGTGATCGTGCCCGCGGCGGCGTCCACGGTGATCGTCGGATACCAGGTCAGTGACATCGAGGTGGAGCTGGGGAAACTGATCGGCAGCCAGACGTAACGGGAGTCGTTGACCGGCCCGGACCAGGCGCCGGCCCAGCGGTCGCCCATGTAGAGGTAACCGGTGCCGGACGTGCCGGTGATCGGCAGGACGTACGCCGGCTGCGAACCGTAGGTGGTCGAGTCGCCGACGTTCGTCCAGCCCGACCACGGCCCGCTGATGCTGGTCGCGGTGGCGTACTTGGACTGGTTCGGGTTCCACCCGGACGTGCCCGACGTGACCAGGAAGTACACGCCGTTGCGTTTGAACATGGCCGGCGCCTCCCGGGTCGCGTTGTCCCAGAAGTTGCCGACCACGGTGGAGACCTGCAGGTAGTCGGCGGTCAGGCGGTAGATCATCAGATCCCGGTTCTCGTCGGCGGCCGAGATCATGTACGCGGTGCCACCGTCGTCGTAGAGCGTGATGTCCCGCGACATGTAGGTGCCGAACGGCCGGAAACTACCGTGGTACGTGTACGTGCCGTCGATCGTGGCCGACGACGCCACCGCGGCCCGGGCCTCGCCGTAGTCGGTCCCGTTCTCCTTGTGCATCCACATCACGTAGCGCCCGGTCGACGCGTTGTAGATCACCTTCGGACGCTCGATCTTGGCGCTGCCCAGCTCGGACGCGGACGACGAGGTGAGGACGTCGTTGCGGAACTCCCAGTTGCGCAGGTCGGTCGACCGGTAGACGGAGACGGCCCGGAACGTGTCGTCGGAGTTGCGGTTCTCCCCGAACCAGTACCAGTAGGAGCCGACCTTGAGCACCCCGCCACCGTGGGCGTGCACCCCGGCCCCGGACGTGTCGGTGAACTGCACCCCGTTGGTGACCGTGACCGGTGCGGCCTGCGCCGGCGCCGGCAGCACCACGATCAGCAGGAAGGCCGCGACGGCGGCGAGAAGTCTCATCCAGGACCCCGATCGATGCGTAAGAATGTGCGTAACGTCTTCGTAAACGGTCGGAAACGGTGATGCCATGGTGCGATCCCGCTCGGTCGCAAACGCAACCAATCGAACAGCCCTGTTCCAGGTGCAGAGGCACGAGCGGCTGCTCACCGAGTTGCGGCGCTGCGGTGCGGTCCGGGTCAGCGATCTGGCCCGTGATCTCGGCGTGAGCGAGCTGACCATCCGCCGCGACATCACCGCCCTGGCCGCCCGCAACCTGTGCCATCGTGTCCACGGTGGTGCCACGCTGCCCGCCCCGGTCCGGCCGTCCCCGGTGCCGAAGACCGCGTTCACGATCGGCATGGTCGTACCGTCGCTGGACTTCTACTGGCCACCGATCGTCGCCGGAGCCCGTGCGGCCGGTGCCGCCCTCGGCGTCAACGTGCAGTTGCGCGGCTCCAGCTACGACCCGGAGGAGGACCGGCGGCAGATCAGCCGGCTCGTGGAGGCCGGCCAGGTGCAGGGTCTGCTGCTGGCGCCCGGCCTGGACGACGGCGAAGCCGACCGGACCCTCACCTGGATCAGCCGGCTGCCGGTCCCGACGATCCTCGTCGAACGCCAGCCCCGCGGCTGGACCAGCACCCCGAGACAGATCGAATGGGTGCGCAGCGACCACGCCCTGGGCCTGGAGATCGCCGTCCACCACCTGTACGAGCAGGGCCACCGCCGGATCGGCCTGCAACTGTCCGGCGGCAGCCCCACCTCGATGTACCTGCTGCAGGGCTGGCACCGGGCGTGCGCCGACCTGGGCCTGCCCGGCGACGCGGTGAACACCGGCCTCAAGGGACTCACCGGTCTGATCGTGCACAGCGACCCGCAGGCCATCGCGATCGCCCGCAACGCCACCGACCAAGGCCTCCGGATCCCCGACGACCTGGCCATCGTCTCCTACGACGACGAGGTGGCCCACCTGGCCGAACCGGCGCTGACCGCGATCCGCCCACCGAAGAACCACGTCGGCCGGCTCGCCGTCGAGCTCATGGTCTCCCGACTGCTGGACGGCGACCGACGCCCGGTCCAGGGTGTCCTGGTCGCCCCCGACCTGGTGGTCCGGCAGTCCTCGTTGTCACGCAGAATCCGGGTGTGACCGAAAATGTCAGACTCGCCGTCGCCGGGGTGGGCAACAACACCTCGGCGCTGGCCCAGGGGATCGACTTCTACCGCCGCACCGGCAGTGACACCGGTCTGAGCCGCCCGGTGATCGACGGGCTCGGCGTCGGCGACATCGAGTTCGTCGCCGCGTTCGCCGTCTCCGACGCCAAGGTGGGCCGGGACCTGCACGAGGCGATCCTCGTCCCGCCCAACAACTACCCGTGCCTCGACGGCTCGCTGCCGCCGGCCGGGGTGACCGTCCGGCGCGGACTCACCGACGACACCGGCATCGACGCCGTCGCCGACGCGATCAAGGGCGCCGAGGTGCTGCTCTACTCGGCGCCGAGCGGCCACCCGTTGATCGCCCGCGCCTACGCCGAGGCGGCGCTGCGGGCAGTTCGGCACGTCGGTTCTGCACCCGGCACTGCTCCGGCTGCTCACCGAACGCGGGCTCACCCTGGTCAGCTCGTATCAGGTCAACCTGGGTGGCACCGAGGACTTCCGCAACCTCGTCGAACGTCCCGAGACCAAGAAACAGTCCAAGCTGAACGCCCTCGGCGCCGACGAACGGGTCCAGGTCGCGCCCCTCGGATACCTGTCCCAGCTCGGTTCCCGCAAGATCGCCCACATCAACCTGGAGGCGGTCGGCTGGGCCGGCAGCCAGGTCAGCGTCGACCTGAAACTCTCGGTCCACGACCCGACCGGCGCGGCCGGCGTCAACATCGACCTGATCCGCTTCGCGGCCACGGCCATCCGGTCCGGCGTCGGCGGTTTCTCCCGGAGGCCGTCTCCCTCCTCAAATCCCCTCCCGGTACGGCTACGTGACCCGTGCCTCTCCTGAGGCGCCCACCCCGTCCCGCTCTTCACGCAAAGCCCACCACCGCCGGCCGTCGCCTACGCGCGCTGTTTTCCCGTGCGGAGCGACGGCCGGCGGGCTTACGGGTTCGGGGCGCCGGCGGAGTCGCGGATGCGTAGCGAAGGGCTTATCACGATGCGGTGGGTGGGGCGCTGGGGGTCGGCCAGGCGGTCGGCGGCCAGCCGGACGGCGGCCCGGCCGATCGAACCCCGGGGCGGGCGGACCGCGGTCAGGGCCGGGCTGAACAATCCGGCCACCTCGTCGTCGTAGGCGATCACCGACAGGTCGCCGGGGACCGACAGGTGGCGCTCCTCGCAACGCTGCACCAACGCGATCGCCTCGGCGTCGGCGTGCACCAGCAGCGCTGTGGTGCCGGTCGACAACGCCTGGTCCAGGGCCTTGTCGAGGGCGTCCTTGCTGTCCGGGGTGCGGGCGTCGGGAACGAGCTCGTCGACCGTCCCGGTGGTGTCCAGGCCCAGCTCGGTGACCGCCTCGTGCCAGCCGCGGTGGATGTGTGGACTGGTCGGGCTGAGGGCGGCCAGCACCACGCCGACCTTGCGGTGGCCCAGGCCGGCCAGGTGGCGCACGGCCATCCCGGCGCCCTGCGCGTGGTCGGAGACGACCGATTCGAGGTGGGCGTGGTGCGGCCCGGCGGTGGCGGTGCGTTCGAGTAGGACGATCGGGATGCCGAGGCCGGCCAACCACTCGATGGTCTGCTGGGCGGTCGGCGCGTCCATCCGCGGTGCCACGATCAGCGCGTCGACACCCTGGTCGACGAGCCGGTTGAGCTGGGGCCGGTCGTCCTCGGTCTGATACGACGAGCCGCGCAGCACGATCCGCAGGTCGAGCTCGCGGGCGGTCTCCTCGGCACCGCGGGCCACATGCGGGTAGTAGTAGTCGAGCGACGGCACCAGCATGCCGATGCTGCCGCTGAACACGTCCTCGCTGTCGCGCTGCTCATCGCCGCTGGGCAGGGCGACGCCGCCGTGCACCCGGCGGACCAGGCCCTCGGAGGCGAGCTGCGCGATGTCGCGGCGGATCGTGACCGTGGAGGCGCCGAGGGCGTCGGTGAGGTCGGAGACCCGTAGCACGCCGTCACGCTGCAACTGTTCGAGCAGCCGTGCCCGGCGGGCCACCTGCAACGGCCCCCGCTTGTCTGTGTTGCTCACCGCTTCTCCTTCACGGACAGTTCGAGGGTACCGACGGGACCCAGGGTGGTGACGTCGATGTCGAGACGGGTCAGCCGGTCGCCCCAGACCTCGGTGAGCATCGGGTCGTCGAGTCGTCGACTGGTGACCGTGCAGGGCCGGTCGCCCCAGGTCACGCTGATGCCGTTGACGTCGGCGCCGCCGCCGGTGAGGGTGACCTCGCCCGCCACGATCAGGTGCAGGACGGTCCGGCCGGTGCCGGGCCGCAGCTCCCACGAGTCACGGATGGTGATCGTGCCGGTGTCCCGGTCGAGCCGGGCGGTACGGATCCAGCGCCGGACGTCGTCGCGCGGGTAGGCGCCGGCCAGATCGGCGGTGAACGAGCCGGCGTCGAGGTCCACGACCACGTCACGGGCCGCGAACGACCGGCCGGCGGCCTGCTCCGTACCCCTGATCGACGGCGTGTTGTGCCAGGTCGATCGCATGGTCCAGATCTCGTACCGCCGCGGCCCGAAGGTTTGTGCGGTGTAGGTCGGCCGCCCCGGGTCGACCAGCACCGGCACCCCGTCGCGGGCCACGATGAAGCTGCCGACGTCGTTGTGGTTGTGGTTCTCGTCGTTGTGCCCGCCCTTGATCGCCAGGGTCAGCCCGGCGGCGCTACCCGTGGTGGGCCGGGCGAGCAGCACCTGGGTGGACCGGAACCACACGTCACGGGGCAGCGGCGACGGGCCCGGGATGGCGGCGATCCAGTCCCGGTCGAGGACCGCCTGCAGCAGGTGACCGAGCCCGTGACTCTCGTGCGCGACCGCCTCGCCGGGCCGTCGGTGGGCGGCCGCGTGGGCCAGGGCGTCGCGGGCGCCGACGGTGCGGGCCAGCCGGTGCAGCACGTGCCACGGCTGATGCGGCGACGGGCGGGCCGGCCCGTCGGCGTGGTTGAGATACCAGGGACCGCCCAGGTGGACGCGATGTGGGAAGTCGATCAGCGCCGGGTCGAGGTCGCGGCCGAGCCGTTCCAGGGTCTCCAGATACGGCAGGGCGCCGTGCCACCAGTAGTGGTATCCCTCGTCGATGGCGCCGTCGGCGGGCACGGCCGCGCCGTACAAACCGATCCCCTCGGTGATGAGGTCGGTCAGCTCCGGATCGAGGAAGCCCAGGAAGGTCGCCGCGAGAAGGACGTTGCTGTGGATCCAGGGGTTCCAGTTGTGCACGCGACCGTCGAGGCCCAGCCAGTGCCAGTCGCGCCGATTGATGAACGGCCGCAGCACGCGCACCGCGACCTCGTGCCGGATCCGGGCGCGTAACCCCGGATAGCGCTCGTCGAGCTGTGCGCCGAGCACGTGGTCGGTCCACGCCAGGTCGGCGGCGACCTCACCCGCGCCCAGGTCGAGGTAGGGATCGGTGACCGTCGGCAGCACCGAGCCGTGGCGGGTGAAGGTGTCGTCGTGGGCCGGCCAGCACCAGGTGCTCTGCTCGCAGAACAGGGTGACCCCGTCGGCGACCTCGTCGAGCCAGACCGGGTCGAGGGTGGCCGCGGCCAGCACGACGGCCCGGGCCAGCCGCTGATGCCGGCCCCAGATCGCCTGCTCATAGGTGTCCCGGTCGCCGTCGCGGAAGTAGCGGGCGAAGTCACGGGCCAGGGGAGTGGGCCAGGGGGTGCCGAGGGTGGCACGGGCGCGCTCGGACAACTCGTGGAGGGTCGGCTCGTCCGCCGATCTCCACACCGCGCGGTCGGTCGCCGCCGGCACGAGCATGGTCACCTCCCCGTGATCGAAAGCGATCGTATCAGATCACTTTAATCGTCCTGTGACGATCAGGTCGCGCTCGGGGAGCCGATCGGCTAGCTGTAAGTCGTCCTAAACGGCCAGGTCACGGCGTTATCCGATCACTTCTGTCGCTGTCTGAGCGAAGAACTCATTGACATGGTCGATTGTGAGCGTTTTACTTCCCGGAAACCGATCACAGGTACCCGCCCGACCGACTCCGGAGCGTGAAGTGCCACCTGCCTTCGACACCCGTGCCGACTGGACGGGGTTCGCCGACCGTCTGCTCGCCGCCGCGTCCCGGCACGCGTCGCCGTCGCACGCGCTGATCACCCTGCCCGGTGCCGAGGGCGGTTACGGGCGTGCGGTCGACGGTCTGGAGGGCTTCGCCCGCACCTTCCTGCTGGCCGGTTTCCGCCTGGCCGGCGAGCGCGGCCAGGGCCTCGACCACCTGGTCGAGCGATACGCCGCCGGCCTCGCCGCGGGCACCGATCCGACAAACCCCGATCGATGGGTACGGCTACCCGAACACGCCCAGGCCAAAGTGGAGGCGGCGTCGATCGCGCTGATTCTCGACATGACCCGCGACTGGATCTGGGACCGCCTGGACCCCACCGTCCAGGAGCGGATCGTCGAGTACCTGGCCCCGGCCGTCGGTGACGACACCTACCCGCGGATCAACTGGGTCTGGTTCCGCCTGGTCGTGCAGACGTTCCTGCGTTCGGTCGGCGGTCCGTACTCGGCGGCGGAGATGGCCGAGGACCTGGCCACCCACGACACGTTCCGGCGGGCCGACGGCTGGCTGTCCGACGGCTCGTCACGTGCCTACGACCACTACACCGGCTGGGCCCTGCACCTCTACCCGGTCCTCTGGTCGCGGATGACCGGCGCTCCCAGCCTGCGCCCGATCGACCGGGATCTGCTCGACCGGTTCCTCACCGACGCGCTCACCCTGACCGGCGGGAACGGCTCGCCACTGCTGCAGGGTCGCAGCCTGATCTACCGGTTCGCCGCGGCCGCCCCGTTCTGGGCCGGCATCCTCGCCGACGTCCCCTCCCACGCGCCCGGTCGGCTGCGCAACGCCGCCGGGAAGATCGTCGGGCACTTCGAACCGCACGGGGACCTGCTCACTCTCGGCTGGCACGGGCCGTGGCCGCGGCTCGCCCAGTCCTACTCCGGTCCAGGCTCGCCCTACTGGGCGAGCAAGGGACTGCTCGGAGTGGCCCTCCCGGCGGATCATCCGGTGTGGGCCGCCCCGGCCGAGCCGCTGCCGGTGGAGACCGGTGACGTGCTCCGCGCCGTCCGCGCCCCGGGCTGGCTGATCGCCGGCACCCGCGCCGACGGCATCGTCCGCGTCATCAACCACGGCACCGATCACGGCGACGAGGGCGTGCCGGGCGGCGACTCACCGCTCTACGCCCGGCTCGGCTACTCGACGGCGACCACGCCCGTGCTCGACGAGAGCGGCTGGACCGACCCCGAGGACCAGTCGGTGGTTCTCGTCTGCGCGGGCGGGCGGCACTCGCACCGCACCGGCATGCGCACTCTGGTCGTACGCGCCGAGGGTCTTTGGGTCTTGCCGGATCGGTGACCGACGCGCATTGGCTGGATCCGGACCCGCCGGGCCGCGACCACGGCTCCGGCCGCACCGGAAAGCTCCGCCGAGCCGGGCGGATCACCACGTTCTCGCTGGTCCGGGGGCCTTGGGAGGTCCGGCTGGTCCGGGTCGAGCAGGCCGCGCCGGACGCCGTCCGTCTGCGGATCGGCGGCTGGCCCGCGACCAGGGGGCTCGTCTCGCGTCTCACGCCGATCATCGGCGCGGGCGCGGCGGGCGAAACCGAACACGACGACGCGTCCCCGCTCGGCGGCCCGGTCCGGGTGCCGTGGATCGAGTTCCCGATTCCGGAGAGCTGGATCGCCGTGCTCGTCGAGCTGTCCACCGACCCGGCGGAGACGACGTGCCGCACCGAGATCCACCAGGGGCACGTCCGGGTCGTCTGGCCCGACGCCGTTCTCACACACACCAGAATCGACATAGAGGAGTAGAGATGAAGCGCTCCCTCGCCGCTGTCACGGCGCTCCTGCTCGGCATCACCGGCTGCAGCAGCGGCGGTGATGCCGAGGAGTCCGGCCCGGTCACCCTCACCCTGGCCGGGTGGAGCCTGGCGACCACGCCGGAGTTCAAGACCCTCGCCGACGGATTCAAGACCTCGCACCCGGACATCGTGGTCGAGCTCAAGGAATACGACGCCGCCAACTACGACACCCAGATGATCGCCGACCTGGCCGCCGGCAAGGCCCCGGACGTCTACGTGCAGAAGAACCTGAAGAACTTCTTCACCTACCAGGACGGCAAGCAGCTGGTCGACGTCTCCGACGTGGCGGCCAAGCTCGGGCCGAAGGTCGGCGGGGTCAGCGCGTACCAGGTGGACGGCAAGACCTGGGCGATTCCGTACCGGGCCGACTCGTGGGTGCTCTATTACAACAAGGCGCTGTTCGACAAGGCCGGCGTCAAGCACCCGGACGGGAGCTGGACCTGGGCCGAGTACGCGACCGCCGCCAAGGAGCTGACCACCAAGCTGAAGGCGGCCGGCGACAAGGCGCTCGGGACCTACCAGCACACCTGGCAGTCCACCGACCAGGGCTTCGCGCTGGCGCAGAGTGCCGGGGCCAGCCTGGAGAGCGGTGACTACGGGTTCCTCAAGCCGTACTACGAGACCAGCCTCGACCTGCAGAACGCCGGCGCCCAGGTCAGTCTCGGTGACGCCACCACCAACAGCCTCACCTACCAGGCCCAGTTCGGTAAGCAGTCGGCCGCGATGATGGTGATGGGTACCTGGTACATCGCGACGCTGCTCAACCAGCAGGCCAAGGGTGACGCCGACGCCTTCGAGTGGGGCATCGCGCCGGCGCCGCAGTTGACCAAGACCACCACCGGCACCTCGGCCACCCCGGTCACCTTCGCCGACCCGACCGGTCTCGGCATCAACCCGAAGATCAGCGACAAGAAGATCGCCGCGGCCAAGGAGTTCCTGGCCTACGCGGCCGGCGCGGACGCCGCCAAGGCTCTGGCCGGGATCGGTGTCACGCCGGCCGACAACAGCTCGGTGGCCGACACCATCTTCTCGCTCAAGGGCGCGCCCTCCGACGACCTGTCGAAGTTCACCTTCGCCACCCACGACACCAAGCCGGAGAACCCGGTCTCCAAGTACACGGCGCCGCTGCAGAACATCCTCAAGGACCTGCACACCGAGGTGCTGTCCGGCACGACACCGATCGACGCCGCCATCACCAAGGCACAGGACCGGGCCAAGAACGAGGTCCTGAACAAGTGATTCTCCGCGGGCCCGGCACGGGGACCGGGCCCGCGGTACCTCTAGGAGACCGTTCATGACGACGATGACGACGAGCCGCCGGCGGTGGCGTAACACCGCGGTGGGGCTGAGCTTCCTGTTGCCGAACCTCATCGGCTTCCTGATCCTCACCCTGATCCCGGTCGGCCTGCTGTTCTACTACGCGTTCACCGAATGGAACGTGTTCGGCGGCGCCACCTGGACCGGGCTGGACAACTTCCGGCAGATGGCCGCCGACACCACGTTCTGGACCGCGCTGCGCAACACCCTCTACTACGCGGCCTTCCACATCCCGCTCACCCTGGGCGTCTCGCTCGGGCTGGCGCTCCTGCTCAACCGCAAACTGCGCGGGGTGGCGTTCTTCCGTACGGTCGCGTTCTTCCCGTACATCACCTCGATCGTCGCCATCGCGCAGATCTGGAACATGCTGTTCAGCCCGGGATTCGGGCCGATCAACGAGCTGCTGCGGTGGATCGGCGTGGACAGCCCGCCGGGCTGGACCACCTCGGCCGACTGGTCGATGCCCGCCGTCATCATCGTCGGCACCTGGCGCGACATGGGCTACTACATGCTGCTCTTCCTGGCCGGGCTACAGACCATCCCGGGCCAGCTCTACGAGGCGGCCACCGTGGACGGCGCGTCGGCGTGGCAGCGGTTCCGGGCGGTCACCCTGCCCGGCCTGCGGCCCACCACCTTCTTCATCACGGTGCTGCTGACCATCGGCAGTTTCAAGGTCTTCGACCTGATCCTGGTGATGACCAACGGCGGGCCGGGGCAGTCGACGCTGGTGCTGGCGCAGTACATCTTCCGGAAGGGCTTCGAGGAGAACCAGTTCGGGTACGCGTCCGCGGTCTCCATCGTGCTCTTCGCGATCTGCCTGGTGGTGACGGTCATCCAGTTCGTCGTCAACAAACGCAGGAGGTCGTGATGACCACCCTCCTCTCCGCTTCGGTCTCGGAGAAGGTCGACGTCGCCTCCTCTCCGCGGAGGCCGTCACGCTGGTGGCGTGTGATCGGGTACGGCGCTCTCGGCGCTGCCGGGATCGTGGTGTTGCTGCCGTTCTACTGGATGGTGCTGTCCTCGCTGAAGACCAACAACGAGGTCTTCACCATCCCGGTCCAGTGGATCACCACCGACCCGGTGTGGAGCAACTACGCCGACATCTGGTCGAAGTCGAACATGACCACCTGGCTGGGTAACACCGTCTTCCTGTCGGCGGTCGTCACCCTGCTCCAGGTCCTCACCGGCAGCTTCGCGGCGTACGGCTTCGCCAAGATCCAGTTCCCGGGGCGGGACGTGCTGTTCCTCGCCTACATCGGCACCCTGGCTGTGCCGTGGCAGTCCTACATGGTTCCGCAGTTCGTGATGATGACGAAGCTGCAGCTCACCGACACGCTCTGGTCGATCGTCGCGCTGCAGGCGTTCGGCGCTCTCGGCGTGTTCATGATGAAGCAGTTCTACGAGACCATCCCGGACGAGCTGCTCGACGCGGCCCGCATCGACGGGATGAGCGAGTACGGCATCTACCGCCGGATCATGCTGCCGCTGTCCGTTCCGGCGCTGGCCAGCCTCACCCTGATCACCGCGGTCACCACCTGGAACGACTACATGGGGCCGCTGATCTACCTGCGCAGCCCCGACCTGTGGACGATCCAGATCGGGCTCAAGTCGTTCATCAACCAGTACAACGCCGAATACGCGCTGATCATGACCGGGTCGGTGCTGTCGGTGCTGCCGATCGTGGTGGTCTTCCTGCTCGGGCAGAGGTACTTCGTCGAGGGCATCGCGACCACGGGGCTCAAAGGATGAACTGGGGCCGGATCTTCGAGGCGGTGCACGTCGCACTGCTGACGAACCTGCTGCTGGCCATCGCCTGCGCGCCGCTCGTACTGGTCGTGCTCGCCACCGACCCGGGACGGACCTGGCCACTGCTCGTGCTGTTCGCGCCGCTCGGCGGGCCGGCGCTGGTTGCGGTCTTCGCGGTGCTCCGGTCGTACCCCCAGGGCGTCTCCCGGGTTTTCTGGAACGCCTGGCGCGCCTCGGCGCGACGCGCGCTGACCGCCGGATCGCTCGCCACCGTCGCGCTGCTGGTCCTCGGGGTGGACGCGGCGTGGCTCGCCGGGCGCACCGCCGGCGCCGTGCTGCTGCCGGTGGTCGCGGTGGTCATGACGCTGATCGTGATCACCACCGTGCTGACGCTCGTGGCCCTCGCCGAACGACCCGACGCCCGGCTGCGCGACCTCGCCCGGATCGGCGCCTACCTGGGGCTGCGCCGCTGGTACCTCAGCCTGTTCTCGCTGGTCGTGCTGGTGCTGTTCGAGGTGCTGCTGGCGGCCCGGCCGGCGATCGCGATCGGTGTGGCGGCCAGTCCGCTGCTCTACATCGTGTGGGCGAACAGCCGGTTCACCCTGACCACTACCGGAAGGACGACATGACGGCGATCGCCGACCAGACCGGAACCGCGGTGAGCGCCGCCCTGCGCACCATCGACGCCAACATCGCAGAGTTCGGGGATCGGTACCCGGATGACACGACCGTCGATGACCGTTATCGGCCGCGGCCCGCGAACACCGGGTGGACCACCAGTTTCTGGCCGGGAATGCTGTGGCTCGCGTACGACCTGTCCGGGGACGAGGGCTATCAGAAGGCGGCGTCCGGGCATGTCCGGTCGTTCGTCGAGCGCGTCGATCAGGAGATCGACCTGGACACCCATGACCTCGGGTTCCTCTACACGCTGTCGTGTGTCACCGCCTGGCGGCGGACCCGCGACCCGGAGGCCAAACGGGCCGCGCTGTCCGCCGCCGATCACCTGATGCGGCGGGTGCTCCCGTCGGCCGGGATCATCCAGGCCTGGGGTGACCTCGCCGACCCGCGGCAGCAGGGGCGCACCATCGTGGACAGCCTGATGAACACGCCGCTGCTCTTCTGGGCCAGCCGGACCAGCGGAGACCCCCGGTACGCGGCGGCGGCCCGGCGGCACACGGCCCAGCTGCGCGATCACATCCTGCGGCCGGACGACACCACCTATCACACGTTCTACTGGGATCCGGTCACCGGTGCGCCGCTGCGCGGGGAGACCGAGCAGGGCAGCGCGGACGAGTCCTGCTGGGCCCGGGGACAGGCGTGGGGGATCTACGGGTTCACGCTCAACCACCAGTACACCGGGGATCCGACACTGCTGCGCGCGGCGATCAGGTGTGCCGACTACTTCCTGGCCCATCTGCCGCCGGACGGGGTGGCGTACTGGGACCTGATCTTCGCCTCGCCGCATTCCCCTTCCCTCCAGGAGGAACGGGACAGCTCGGCGGCCGCGATCGCGGTCAACGGGCTGCTCGAACTGGCCACCTTCGTCCCGTCGCCGCTGGCTGATCACTATCGGGCTGCGGCCGGGCGGATTCTGCGGTCGCTGATCGACGACTACTCGACTCTGCACCACCCCGGTTCCAACGCCCTGCTCCTGCACGGCGTCTACGACAAACCCAAGGCCGTCGGGGTCGACGAGGGAAACCTCTGGGGCGACTACTTCTACCTGGAAGCCCTCGCCCGCGTGACCCGGCCCGGCTGGACCCACCCCTGGTAAAGGAGCACCTGAAGATGGACTACAAGTACCACTGCTACATCCCGGCCGCGTCCGGCCTCAACACGCTGCCGTTCAACCCGTGCGAGCTGCTCGACTTCCAGCTGCTCACCCTCGCGCCCGGCGAGACCTGGACCGGGTCCTCCGGCGACCGGGAGATCCTGGCCGTGATCCTGGGCGGAACCGCGAACTTCACCGTCGGAGGGTCGAAGTTCGCGTCGGTCGGCGGCCGGGCGGACGTGTTCAGCGGCAAACCGCACTCGGTCTACATCCCGCGGGACGCCGACATCTCGATCGAGGCGGTCAGCGCGGTCGAGATCGCCCTGCCCAGCGCCCCGAGCGACCTGGTCACCGACCCGTACGTCATCGAGCCGTCGCAGGTCGCCGACGGACGCTGGGGCGGGGCCAACTTCGGCCGCAACTACCACCAGATCCTGACCGAGATCGCCCAGCCGTCGCTGCCCGCCCGGCGCCTCATCGTCGGGGAGACGTACACGCCGTCCGGGAACTGGAGCACCTACCCGCCGCACCGCCACAAGACCGACAACCTGCCGGCCGAGGCCGCGCACGAGGAGATGTACTACTTCCGGGTCGCGCCCGAGGGCGGCTTCGGGATCTGCCGCCTCTACACCGATGAGGGCTACGAGGAGAACTTCACGGTCCGCGACCACGGCATGCACATGATGCCCGAGGGGTACCACACGGTGGTCAGCGCTCCCGGTTACACCACCTACTACCTGTGGTTCCTGGCCGGTACCCAGCGCACCCAGGGCGCCCACGAGGACACCACCCTGAAGTGGGTCGGCCAGACCGTCCCCACCCTCCGGAACCTCGGTCTCTGACCGGTGATCCTGGACAGCTTCCGTCTCGACGGGCGGGTGGCCCTGGTCACCGGCGGCAACCGTGGTCTCGGCCGGGCGTGCGCTGACGCCCTGGCCGAGGCCGGTGCCTCGGTGATCGCGGTCGGCAGCAAGGAACTCGATCTCGCCACCGCCGACCTCCACGCCTACGTGTCCGAACTCGATCAGATCGACATCCTGGTCAACAACGCCGGGATCATCCGCCGGGCCCCGGCGGCCGAGGTCACCGCCGACGACTGGGACGACGTCCTCTCGGTCAACCTCGACGCCGCCTTCCACCTCAGCCAGGCCGCGGGCCGCCGGATGATCGCCCAGGGCCACGGCAAGATCATCAACATCGCCTCGATGCTCTCCTTCCAGGGCGGCATCCGGGTGCCCGCCTACACCGCCAGCAAGCACGCCATCCTCGGGCTGACCAGGGCACTGGCCAACGAGTGGGCCGCCCTCGGCGTCAACGTCAACGCCATCGCACCCGGCTACATGGAGACCGACAACACCGCCGAGCTCCGCGCCGACCCCACCCGGGCCCCAGCCATCACCGACCGCATCCCGGCCGGCCGCTGGGGCACCCCGGACGACCTCAAAGGCGCGGTCGTCTTCCTGGCCTCCGACGCGGCCCGTTACATCCACGGCACCGTCCTGCCGGTCGACGGAGGCTGGCTGGCCCGCTGACCTCCCGGATCCCCGTCCGGCCCGTCGCCGGATCGGTTCGGTGGGGATCGGATCGGTCGCGGGCCGGTCCGCCGGTGGTGTGCCTCTCGTGGCGTGCCACCGGCGGCGGTCACCGGGCCGGTCGCTCGCCGACCTCGTCGACGACCGCCTGCTCGGTGGTGTCGACGTCGCTGCCGAGGAAGTCGTGGGTCTTCGGGTCGAAGATCCACATCATGCTGTGCTTGCCGAACGTCCACGTCACCCCGGTGCCGGTCCGCCCGGCGGCGTCCACCGCGTCGTCCACCACCGTGATCCCCGGAATGCGGGCCGTCGCCTGGAACAGCGCCGCCCGCTGTGCCGGCCGTAGGAACTTCGACGAGCCCAGCGTCCACATGTCCTTGGCGATGCCGTTCGTCTTGTTCTCCGCCGGGTCGTCGTCGAGGTGAGCCGACGACAGGTCGAGGTATCCGGCCATCGATTCGGCGTCCTCCGGCAGATCGGGCAGGTAGGCGGGATCCGCCTCGCACGGCCCGCCCCGGTCCGGCCCGGAGATTTGGCGCCCGTCGCGGCACCCGGGGAACGCGAACCGATCGACCACACCGCCCGGCTCCACATTGAAGCCCAGACCGTCGTGGGCGCCGTCGATCGAATACCAGCGCTCGGCGAGGATCCGGCCGTCCCGGCCCACCGTCCGCGTATACAGGAACTGGCCCGGCTCGGGAACCACGTCGGCCGCCTTCGCGGCGGTGCCCGCGGCCAGGTCCAGAACCTGGGCCACCGGCCGCA
This sequence comes from Actinoplanes sichuanensis, assembly GCF_033097365.1. Taxonomy (NCBI): domain Bacteria; kingdom Bacillati; phylum Actinomycetota; class Actinomycetes; order Micromonosporales; family Micromonosporaceae; genus Actinoplanes; species Actinoplanes sichuanensis. Next base: position 5,562,251 of record NZ_AP028461.1, on the reverse strand, counting down.
TCGACAGACGCGTGCCCGGTCCGTAGCCGGGCGTCGCCGACAGCGTTCCCGGCGCCCGGACCGGGTCGGTGGGTGGGGCCGCCACCTGGGGGAACGGCACCGGCTCGGGCGCGGACGGCCACACCGCGAACGCGCCGGCGGTGACCGCGACGACGCTCGCCGCCAGCGCCCAGGCGCCCGTCCGCAGTCGCTGCGCACGGGCGGCACGTCGAGTCCTGGTCAGCAGGTCGGCTGGTCGCGGGGCGGCGTCCGCGTCGGCGGCGAACAGGTCACGCAACTGCTGCTCGATCAGGTCGCTCATCGTCCCTCCAGGACATTCCCGGGCGCGGTGATCCGCCCCGTCGTCGACGCGGTCGGTGCGGTGCCCGCGGCGGTGGTGCGGGTGTTGCCGCGGAGCGTGGCCAAGGCTCGGGAGGCGGTGGCGCGGACCGCGCTCTCGGTGATGCCCATGGTCTCGGCGATGGCCGCGTCGGGCAGGTCGGCGTAGTAGCGCAGCACCAGCACCGTCCGGGCCCGTGGCGCCAGGCCGGCCAGCAGGGTCCGCAGATGATCGCGCTCGGCGAGGGCGTCGCCCGGGTCGGGCAGCAGACCGGCCGCGGCCTCGCCCATCTCGGTCGGGCGCTCCGTCGTCCAGCGGCGTCGTCGCCAGCTCAGATGGGCGTTGACCAGCACCTTGCGGACGTAGGAGTCGGGTCTTCGAGCTGCCGACACCTTCGCCCAGTTGCGGTAGGTGTCGACCAGCGCGCTCTGCGCCAGGTCCTCGGCGTGCTGCCGGTCGCCGGTGAGCACGAACGCCAGCCGAATCAGTGACTGACCGTGCTCGGCCACGAAACTCTCGAACGTCATCACTGCCTCATCAGTAGCCATCACCCTCGAAGACGCACCGGCGGACGGCGTCCGCTGCACCCGGCTTCACACGGCCGTGGAGGTGCGTCCATCGTTCCGGCCGAGTTTTTCCGGGAGCTGCTCGACGGTGGGGAATGATCGGCTGTTCCGGCCGGTTGGATGACACGTCAACCACCTGGGAGGGGTAGCCATGACGACCATCGGCATTCTCGGAGCGGGGAAACTCGGCACCGTGCTGGCCCGGCTCGCGGTCGCGGCCGGTCACCGGGTGCTGATCGCCGGCTCCGGTGACCCGGCGAAGATCGAGCTCATCGTCACGGTGCTGGCTCCCGGTGCCACCGCCGTCATCGCGGTCGAGGCCGCCGAGCAGGCTGACGTGGTCGTGTTGGCGCTGCCGCTCGGTAAGTACCGGACCATTCCGGCCGAGGCGTTGCGCGGCAAGTTGGTCATCGACGCCATGAACTACTGGTGGGAGGTCGACGGCATCCGTGACGACCTGCGGTCGGACACCAGTTCGTTGGTGCGTGACCTCCTGCCCGGGTCGCGGGTCGTCAAGGCGTTCAACCACGTGGGCTACCACGTCCTCGAGGAGGAGGCCCGGCCCGCCGGTGCCCCCGGGCGCAAGGCGGTGGCCATCGCCGGAGACGATCCGGCCGGCCTGACCGAGGTCGCGGCGATCGTCGACCGGCTCGGTTTCGACCCGGTCGTGGCCGGCGCACTGGCCGAGGGGGTCCGGATGGAGCCGGGCACCGAGCTGTTCGGCGCCAACAGCGACGCCACCGAGGTCCGGGCGATGCTAGACCGCTTCCAGCAGCGAGTCTGACCCGTACCGGAGAAGGTCGGAAAGGCTGCCGGGAACGGTGACCCGGCAGCCTTTCCGGAAGGTCAGCGGAGGGCCGGCTCAGCCGGTTCCGAGTGGGACGGGTGGTGGACGACGGGGTGGGCGCGTTCGAGAGCGGCGCCCTCCACGTCGACGTTGGGCAGGATGCGGTCCAGCCAGCCGGGGATCCACCAGGCCGAGCGGCCGAGCAGGTGCATGACCGCCGGGATGAGCAGCATCCGGACCAGGAAGGCGTCGACCAGGACACCGAACGCCAGACCGAAACCGAGCGAGCGGATCATCGCCGTGTTGGAGAAGATGAAGCCGCCGAACACCGAGATCATGATGATCGCGGCGGCGGTGACCACCGTGCGGCCGGCGTGCACGCCCTGCTGGACGGCGAGCCGGGCGGGCGCGCCGTGTGCGTAGGCCTCGCGCATGCCGGACACCAGGAACAGCTGGTAGTCCATGGCCAGGCCGAACAGGATGCCGATCAGGATCGTCGGCAGGAAGCTCAGCACCGGGCCCGGGTCGTGGATGCCGAAGAGGGCGCTCAGCCAGCCCCACTGGAAGATCGCGGTGATGCCGCCGAACGTGGCGAACAGGCTCAGGATGAAGCCGAGTGTCGCCGTCACCGGTACCAGGATCGACCGGAACACGAAGATCATGATGATCAGTGAGATGCCGATGACCACCCCCAGGTAGAGGGGGAGCACGTTGTCCAGCTTCTCCGAGATATCGATGTTGCCGCTCGCCGAACCGGCCACGCCCAGGGTGACGTCACCGGACACCGGGGACAGCGCGCGCAGGTCGTGGACCAGCTGTTCGGTCTCGGCGGTGGTCGGGCCGGTCTCCGGGATGATCTGGAAGCCGAGGGTGCGGCCGTCCCCCGAGGCGCCGATCGGGGCGACCGCCGCGACGTTGTTCTGGGCGAGGAGCAGGTTGCCGAGGCGGGCCTGTTCGGCCTGCTGGGCGTCACCGGTGACGGCGGCGGGCAGATCGGCGACGACGACCAGCGAGCCGTTGACGCCTGGGCCGAACCGGTCGGCGATCAGTTTGTACGCCTGGTACTGGGTGGACGCGGTGTCCTCGGACGAGCCGTCCGGCAGGCCCAGCCGCATCGACATCGCCGGGATCGCGACCGTGATCAGCGCGACCAGCAGGGCCAGCACGGTGACCACGGCCCGGGCGGTGCTCATCGGCTTGACGCCGGTGTTCGACACGGCGTGGGCCTTGCGGTTGAGGACCCGCTTACCGATCAGCGCGAGCAGGGCCGGGGTCAGGGTGACGGCCAGGAGTACGGCCACCGCCACACAGATCGCCGCGACGGTGCCCATCAGCCCCAGGAACGGGATCCCGGTGATGTTGAGGGCCAGCAGGGCGACCAGCACCGTGGATCCGGCGAACACCACCGCGTTGCCGGAGGTGCCGTTGGCCAGGCCGATCGATTCGTGGAAGTCGACACCGTCGAGCAACTGCCGTCGATGCCGGTTGAGGATGAACAGGCTGTAGTCGATGCCGACGGCCAGCCCCAACATGACACCGAGGACCGGGGTGATGGACAGCATCTCGACCACGCCGGAGAGCGCCAGCGACGCGGTCACGCCGATGCCGACACCGGCCAGGGCGCTGAGGATGGGCAGGGCGGCGCCGATCAGCGTACGCAGCATGACCAGCAGCGTGATCGCGGCGATGACCAGGCCGACCACCTCGCCGACACCGACGATCTCGGGCAGGCCCTGGGTGATCTCGTTGGAGTACTCGACCTCGACCCCGCCGGGCAGGCCCGCGTCGACGTGGCTGACCACGCGTTCCTTGGTCTCCGGGGTGACGTCGAGCTGCGGAACCGTGAACCGCACCTGCGCGACCGCGGTCGAGCCGTCCGCCGACACCTGCCGGATCGGCGACGACATGGTGAGCAGCTGCTGGCCGACCGCGAGCTTGGCGGCCTGCGTCTCCAGCTCGGTGCTCTTCTCGATGAGCAGGGCCTGCTGCTCGTCGACCTTCGCGCGGGTCGCCGCGTCCAGGTCGTCCCAGAGGCCCTTGGCCTGGTTGATCTGCTGCTGGCCGTCGTTGATCTGGGCACGACCGGCGGCGATCTGCTTCAGGCCGTCGTCGACCTGGGCGTGCCGTTCGGAGATCTGCTCGGAGATCGCGAACGGGTCGGTTGCGGACGCGACCCCCTCCAGTTCCCCGGTCGACGTGAGCAGGGCGGAGATCGCCGTCTTCTGCGAGTCGGTGAGCGGAGCGCCGTCCGGGGTGTGGAAGACGAGTTTGCCGTTGCCGCCGGCCGCGACCGGGAGCCGCTCGCCGAGGCGGTCGCTCACCTTCGCGGTCTCGGTGCCGGGGATGTCGACGACCGGGGACAGCTCGCCCCGGGCGACGAAGTAGCCGGTGACGGCGAGACCCAGGACCACCAGCCAGGAGGCCAGGACGACGCCGGCACGCCGGGCGCAGAAGCGGCCCAGGCGGTAGAGGAGCTCGGCCAATGTGGTTCGTTCCTTCGAGCTAGTAGCCGGTGCGGACAGTGCCGATCATGCGTTCGAGCAGGTTGCGCCAGAGGTCGCGGGATTGCTCGTCGATCTCCGCGGCGGTCACCGCGAGCCAGTGGATGGCGATCACCACGGTGCCGTTCATCAGTGAGCTGACCAGGATCGCGGCATCCAGGGGGTCGGCTTCGGGATATTTGCGGGCCAGTTCGAGGGCCATCTCCTCGGAGGTGCGCGCGACGGTGGCGAGGAAGATCTGGGACGCCTGATGGTCGTCCGGGGTGAAACCGCCCAGGGCGCGCCACAGGTACGCGATGATGCCCGGCACGTCGGTGGCCCGCAGTGCTCCGGCGACGTCGGTGAACATCGACTCCCGCTCGCCGGAGGTGACGGTGGTGCGGAATCCGTCGATCACGACGTGGAGCATCTCGGTGCAGACGGTGATCACCACGTCGTCGATCGACGCGAAGTGGTTGAAGATGGTGCGCCGGGAGACATCGGCCCGTTCGGCGAGCTGGTCGACGCTGAACCGGACGCCCTCGGAGATGAGCGCGTTCGCAGCGTCGAGAATGGCCCGCCGATGACGGGCCTTCACGGCCGACCGGCGATCGATGGTCACGCTTCTACACTAAGTGCATCGTTGCACTAGGTGCAAAGCAGCCCCCTGTCGAACGTACGACAGGGGGCTGCTTCTCCCGAAGAGGATCAGAGCTTCTGGGTTTCCGTCGTGGCCGAGTGCAGCTCAGAGGTGGTCTCCGTGACGAACTTGCCGGTCTTCGCGCTGCGATTGACCTCGCGGTCACCGCGCTCGGCGTCACCGCCCACCTTCTCGGTGGTCGTGGTGTCCGGGTTCCGCTCCGCGGTGCTCTCCTTCACGAACCGCCCGCTGCGAGCGCTGCGGTTGACCTCGTGCTCGTTGCCGGCCATCGGGGGGCCTCCTCGTCCGGTGTGACTGTCGTTGCACCCCTATTCCTGCCCGCTTTCGCGGCCGGGAAACTACCGTGGCCGATGTGGTCACCGTGGTCGACGCGTGCGTCCGGGACGGAAGCGGCGGCAGCCCCACCGTCGTCGCCGATGACGACGCCGCCTTCAGCGACGCCGATCGCTGCGCGATCGTCCGATCCGGTGGAGCGTCGCACGGCGCTTTCCTCGACCTTCCGGTCGTCCGCTTCTTCACCGGTACGGAGGAGTTGCGCAACTGCGGACACGGAACGATCGCGGCGCACGCGGTCCTGCTGGACCGCAGTGGCCGGGCCGAACAGCGGGTCGTCCAGCACACCGGCGGGCGTACGTTCGAGGCGACCGCCACGCGGCTGGCCGGCGGCCGTGTCGAGGTGTGGTTCGACCAGGGGCCGGTCACCGTCTCGCCGCCGGCCGGCGATCTCGGGGGAGTGCTCGCCGCTCTCGGCATCGACGGTGATCCGGGCGGGATCGTGGTCGCCTCGCCCGGCACTCCGCGCCTGCTCATCCCGTATGCCGGGCTGATGTCGCTGGCCCCCGACCTTCCCCGGCTCGCGGTCGAGTGCCGTGCCCGTGGCCTGCTCGGCTGTTTCGTCTACCACCTCGACGGCCCGATCGCGTGGGCCCGGCTGTTCGCGCCGGCGATCGGTGTCGACGAAGACGTGGCCAACGCCAACAGCTCCGGCTGCCTCGCCGCCCACCTCGGGCGGCCGGTCGAGGTGTGGCAGGGGGATGCGCTGGGACGGCCGTCGGCGGTCCGGGCGGACACCGACGGCCGCACGACCCGCGTGGGCGGGGTCGTCAAGCTCCGCTGAGCCCGCCCGGTCGCGCTGAGCCTGCCCGGTTGCGCTGAGCCCGCGCGGTCGCGCTGAGCTCTTCGGTTGTGCCGGGCTTCAGGTCGCGTTCAGTGCCTGGTCCAGGTCGGCGATCAGGTCGTCGGGGTGCTCGATGCCGACGGCGATGCGGATCGTGCCCGGGCCGATCGACGCGGCCCGTAGCGCTGCGGCGTCCAGTTGGCGGTGCGAACTCGACGCCGGGTGCAGGATCAGGGTCTGCGTGCCGCCGAGTGACGGCGCGAGCTTGATCACCCGTACCCCCTTCTGAAATCGCAGACCCGCCTCGTGACCACCGGCCAGGTCGAAACAGAACGGCGCGGCGAAGCCGCGGACGAACGCCGAGGCGATGGCGTGACTCGGATGATCGGCGGCGCCGGTCCACGACACCCGCTCGACCGCCTGATGGCCGGCCAGGAAACCGGCGACCCGAGCCACGTTCTCGGTGTGCCGGGTGATCCGCAGGGGCAGCGTCTGCAGGCCGCGCAGGGTCAGCCAGACCGCGAACGGATCCGGGGTGGCGCCGAACTCGACCGCCTCCGACCACACCTCCCGATAGCGGGCGTCGTCGGCGAAGATCACGACACCGCCCGTCACATCGCTGTGCCCGCCCAGGAACTTCGTCACCGAATGCAGCACCACGTCGGCGCCGTGCTCGATCGGGCGGCACAGCAGCGGTGTCGCGAACGTGTTGTCGACGATCGTCACGATCCCGGCCGCCCGGGCGATCGGCGCGAGCGCGGGCAGGTCACTGACGTGGCCGGTCGGGTTGGCCACGGTCTCCAGATAGAGCACCCGGGTACGCGGGGTGATCGCCGCCCGTACCTCCTCGGGATCGTGCCCGGACACGAAGGTCACCGTGAGATCGTTGCGGTCGGCGAGTTTGCGCAGCGCGGCATGCGTGCCGCCGTAGAGGGTGTGCTGCGCGATCACGTGATCACCGGCCCGGAGCAGACTGTGCAGCAGCAGCGAGACGGCGCCCATGCCGGAGCCGGTGGCGATCGCGGCGACCCCGCCCTCCAACTCGGCGATGGTCTCCTCGAAAGCGCGCACCGTCGGATTGGCGAAGCGGGAGTAGACGAACGATCCGTCCGGCCGATGGAGACCGTCGGCCAGCGGATCCGGATCGTCGAACGCGAACGACGACGTCTGGTAGAGCGGCACGCTCAGCGGCGTGCTGTCCGGGATCGGGACGCGGATGTTGACGACGCGAGTGTCGGGATGCATACACCGATCCTGTCGCCGGGCTTCCAGAAATGTCAGAGGGTCCGGGCATGATGCGGGGCATGTTCGAATTTCCTGACCTTGCGGCCGCGGCCGACACCGTCCAGCGTCTGCGTGTGGTGCAGGCCGTCGCCGCCCTGCCGGCCGGCTTCGAGGGTGTCCTGCCCTGGCTGACCAGGGTGTCCGCCGACGAGTCGGCCGAGCCGGAGGTGCGGCTGGCCGCGCTCGTCCACCTGGTGCGTCGCACCGCCGATCAGCGCCTGGTCCCGTCCCGCTGAGTCACGACCTGGTCAGTGACGCGGTCGCGATGTTGAGCGGCTCGCCGAGGTCCTGCCAGGTCATCTCCATCCGATCGTCGTCGCCGATGCGCAGGGTGACCTTGGCCGCGTCGACGCAGGTCCCGCGAGGGTTCCAGCCGGTCTGCTGCCGCAGGTGGATCTCCCGGCCGGTGGGCCACGGCTCGACGACGGCCAGGGTCCCGTCACAGGCCAGCGACGTGTCGAAGGCGCCGGTCGGCGAGGCCGCGGTGAAGGTGATCGTCACCTGCCACGAGTCCACCACACCGATCGGCTGTTTCGCCGTTCCCGACCACTTCCCGACGAAGGCGGCGGGGATCGCCTGCGGTGCCGCCGACGACGGGGAGCTGCTCGGTGTGGGGCTGACCTCGGGGTCGGGTGCGGCCGATCCATCCAGCTGAAGCCATGTCGTCCGGAGGATCGCCCCGGCGGCGGTCAGGGTGCAGACGACCAGCACCAGCACCCAGAACGCCTGCCACGGAAACCCGCGCCGCGGGTTGTGCGCGGGACCCGCCGGATAGCCGGGCCCGGCCGCTCGCTGGGCGGGTCCGGCCGGCTGCCGGGCGGGGACCGCGACGGTGGTACGGACCGGCGTGGGCTCCGGCAGCGTGGCCGCGAGCTGCCGGCCGGTGGCGACCGTCTCGGGCCGGTCGCGGATGATCGCGGCCAGCATCGGGGCGGCCTGGTCGGCGGTCAGGCGCGCGGCCGGGTCCTTGAGGAGCAGGCCCGCGATGACCGGCCACAGCAGACCGGCGCCGGCCGGCGGCTCGGGATCGTGGTGGAGGATCGCGGCCATCGCGCTCTGCAGATCGTCACCGGGGAACGGCGAGCGGCCGGTCACCGCGGTGTACAGGGTGACGCCGAGCGCCCACATGTCGGTCGCGGCCGAGGCGGGCCGCCCGTTGACACGCTCCGGCGCCAGGAACGCGGGGGAGCCGATCATCTGCCCGGTCGACGTGATCGAGGTGGCGTCGTCGATCGCGGCGATGCCGAAGTCGGTGAGGACCACCCGGTCGGTGTCGAGCAGGATGTTCGCCGGTTTGACATCCCGGTGCAGGACACCCTGGCGGTGCGCGGCGCGGAGCGCGTCGAGCACCTGCGACCCGATGTCGGCGGCCCGCCGCTCGCCGATCGTGCCGTGCTCACGGATGGCCGCGGCCAGCGACGGCCCGTCGATCAGCTCCATCACGATCCACGGCCGGCCGTCCTCGGTGACCACGTCGTGGACGGTGACGATGCCCCGATGCCGCAGCCGGGCGGCGGCCCGGGCCTCGCGGAAGGCACGCCGGATCGACGGATCGTCCGGGCCGGCGGTCTCCTCCGGCAGGAAGATCTCCTTGAGTGCGACATCGCGCCCGAGCAGGGTGTCGTGGGCCGCCCAGACCGCACCCATGCCGCCCCGGCCCAGCCATCCGGACAGCCGGTACCGGCCACCCACCACACGCGCCGAACCCGCGGACATGCCGCGAATGTACCCGCCTCGATCGACCGGTCGACCCGGGGCGGCCGCCCCGGATCCGACCGGCCGGGCTGACCCCGTTATTCGGTGCAGCCCGCCAGGTTCTGCACGTCGCGCGGCATGTCCCGGCTCTGTCCACTGGTCGCGTCCCAGAGCATCCTGGACCAGTCCCCGCGCTTCGACTCGTCCATGTCGCTCAGGACCGGCCAGTTCTCGCTGCTGCGCAGCGCCGCGACGGCGGTCTCGGCGGCGGCGTCGTCACCGGCCTTGTCGGCACGCACCCACTCGGCGGCCCAGCCGCAGGCGACGAGCTTCACCACCCGGGCCTGGAACTGGTACGGCGTGTACGCCCCGTCCAGTCCGAGCTTCCCGGCATCGAACCCGGGCGGGCGCGGCACCCCCGCCAGAGCCTTCTCGCCCTCGGCCGTCGCCTCACCGGGGGTGACCACCTCCGGTGGCAGCGAGGCCAGGAACTCCTCCGGCTCCACCCGCTTGATCCGCCTGAGCAGGGTGTCCAAGAAGGCGGGACTCACCCCGTCGCCCTGGACGCGGAGCTCGACGAAAGTGCCGTCACGCGGGTCGAGCATGACCGCGAAGTCGTTGCGGCTGTAGGTGAACACCTTCGCGGCGACTCCGGCCACCCGGGTGGCCCTCGGCTTGCTGACGTGCAGCCGGTCCTCGAGGTAACTCTGATAGCGGTCGGCCCGATACCACGTGATGCCGACGGTCCGCGGGCCGTACTCGTAGTCGACGGAACCGGTCCCGTCGGCGAACCCGTAGATCACCAGTAGCTTCCACCCGGGCTGGTCGATGAGCAGGCGCGGATGGCTCGCGGCGTACCTCAGATCGAGTGGATGACCGGCCCCCGCGCCGCCGGTCGAGGCGCTCGGCGACACCTGCGGCCCGTTGCTGGGCAGGGTGAGCGGGGTGGGTTGCGGGCGGCGATCCGGCAGCAGCGTGGACGCGCCGAGGATCCCGGCCACCGCGGCGGCCACGGCCACCGCCCCGGCGAGCCGGCGGCGCCGCGGGATGGACGGGACGGCGGGAACGGACATGATCTCCTCCAGGAGACTCTGCTCCGCCCCGTCGAGCCGGCCTGCGACAGGCCGGTACGGGTCTGCGTCGAGAAGGCGTTCGTCGTTCATCGGCCCTCCTCCGGGACGGTCGCGGTCAGGACGTCGAGTACATGTCCGGGCGTCGGCGGACCGTCACCGACGAGTTCCCGTAACCGTGCCCGCGCCCGGGACAGCCGGGTCCGTACCGCACCCGCGTTCAGCCCGACGACCTCGGCCACCTCCCGGGGCTGGAGTCCCTCCCAGACGGTGAGCATGAGGACTTCCCGGTCGGTCTCCGGCAGCCGGGCGAGCGCCGCCCGCACCGCGAGCCGCTGCGGCACCTCATGTCCCGGATCGACGGCGATGAGGCTGGTGATCCGCTGACGCAGCCGCTCCCCGAGACGTTCCCGGCGGACGCCGCCACGGTGGTGGTTGGCCAGGACGCGACGGGCCACCCCGTACAGCCACAGGGTGACCTCGTCGTCGGGCGGTAGCTCACGGCTGCGCCGCCAGGCCACCAGAAACGTCTCGGCGACGACGTCCGAGGCGTCCTCGGCCTGCTCGACGCGCCGCATGGCATAGGCGAGCATCGCCTCGAAGTTGGCCGCGTAGACCCGCCGGAAGCGCTCCTCAGGAGAGATCACGTCACGTCCATGTCCGGTCCGGCCCCGAACGTTACCGCTACCTTCCGGCGGTGACCGCATCGGTCAGCGAACCGCGCGCCAGGCCTCCGCCTGTGCCGCAGTGACGCCGTAGGTGCCGCTGACCTGCGAGAAGGGTCTGTCGCTACGGCCGAAACGCGACGGTATGTAGCGGTTCAGCCACCTCAGGGCGGCGGTGACGCTGCCTTCCGGTACGTCGATCTCCTGAGCGATGAGACTGGATGGGTAGAACCGACCCGGCTGATCCGAGAGATGATCGAGCATCTTGGTGATGATGCCGGCGGTCTTCGCCTGGTGATCACGAGAAAGCGCAAGCAGATGTTCGGCAGGCCAGATATCGGCCTCGCCGGTGAAGTCCGGTATCGGCGGAAGCTCGAAAGCGATGACCGGTTCACGGCCCGCGGGAGTCCTCGCCGGTTCTTCGGTGTCGATCTCCTGCTCGACCCATTCCGTGATCGAGGACATCACCCGAAGAACGAACCTCTCCGGTATCGGTACCTGGTGGAAGACCTCGCCGGCCATCTTCACTCCCTCCCGCGGACGCTCGACCAGGTAATTCTCGAGGGCAAGGCCGACGCGACGGGCCGATATCGCCGGCAGGTGATGGGTGCACACCTGCCGGCGCTACGGTGGAACGGGTCAGCGGAGCAGGGCCAGGTTCTGGATGGCGGCCAGGCCGTACAGGGCCGTGGTGTTGGTGTCGACCCACGGGGCGTCGTCGACCGGGTTGAGGACCTCCGGGCCGGTCAGCGGGACGGTTCGCCACGGGTTGGCATCGGTGTAACCGTCGGTGGCGGTGAACTCCTTCCAGGCCCGGGCGGCCAGGGCGGCGTCGCCCAGACGGGCGGCGGCGTACGCGGTCAGCCGGGAGTGGCCCTGCTTGAGGATCAGGTTGCCGAAGTCGGCGCCGGTCTCGGCGGCCTGTTCGGCACGGGTGGCGTTGAACAACCTGCAGTACTGGAGCCACGCCGCCTCGAACTCCGGCATGTCGACCAGTGCGATCAGCTCCGCACAGACCTCGACCTGGCCGAACATGGCGCTCAGATGCGACACGCTGACCGTCTTCGCGGCGACCGCGAACTCCCCGGTGTCCAGGTCGTAGAGGCCGCTGCCGGTGACGAAGCCGTTCGGCATCCGGCCGATCGTGCGCATGGTGGCGAGCAGCTTCTTCTCGGCGATCGCGGCTTTCGGGCCACGCCGTTCCCATTCGGTCAGCCAGGCCGCGGCCAGACCACTCCAGTCGGTGCCCAGGCCGATCGACAGGGCGTGCGGATCCGGGGTGTACGGCTCGGTGCGGATCTTGCGGAGCGGGTCGAGGGCGAGGAACGTCCGGTCGGAGTCGACCAGTTCGTGCATCAGGTCACCGACCCGCTCGTCGGCGGTGAGGAAGTAGAAGATCCGCCGGTAGACGGCGGTGCTGATGCGCTGCTGCTTGGCGCTGTCGGCCCAGTGCTGCACCCCGTGCCGGGTGCCCAACCCGGCCCATCTACCCAGGTGGTAGACGTCGACCTCACCGGTGTGCCGGGTCATCGCCTCGGCGAACCGGAAGATGTCGGCGCGCCCGGACCGCAGGTAGGCGAACCACAGCCACAGATCCGGCGACAGTTCGGAGTTGTCCCAGGCGTAGCCGCCGACGTCGTAGCGCCACACGTGCCGGTCCACGTCCGGGGTGTGCATCACGTCGCCGTAGTTCCAGAAGCCGTACCAGTGGCGGGATTCGACCTGGTCACGGTAGTAGTCGAAGAGGAAGTCGAGCCGGTCCTCGATCTTGGCCCGGTCCGGCGTGGACCGGTCGACGGGTGCGAACAGACCCCCGAACGCTCCGGCGGCGGCCAGGTGGGCGGGCGGCGCGACGATCTGCGGTGGATTCTTGACGGTACGGGCCAGAGCCGCCGCCTCCACCGAGGACGGGGTGGCCGCGAGCGCGAAGAAGCTGAGCTCGGTGGTCCGCGCGATGCCGTACGGCGTACCGAATCCGGGCTCGTAGTCCTCGTAGGTGATGTTGAGCCCTTCGAGCTGCTCAGGATAGGTGTCCTGGCCCAGCCCGTCGTGGTAGAACCGGGTGTCCATCGGCCCCGCCTCGGGCGACCACATCCAGATCGTGGCCTGCGCCTCGGCGGTGTCGGCACCCCGGATGTCGAGCTGCGCCGGATACCGCTGCCAGAAGTCCCGCATCCCGAAGCCGAGCCCGCCACCGACCCCGCCGACGTAGGCGAACCCACCGGCCCGCTGACCGGAGTCCACGTCGATCCACCCGTGCCCGGCCTTGGTCCGCTTGCGGATCGTGTACCCCTGCGAGCTGAGCTGCGCGAGCGTGTAGTCACCCCAGGTAGGGATGAGTGGCAGTCGGGTGGTGACCCGCTGGTCCCAGGTGGCCGGGTCGGGCAACTTCTGGCCGGCGAGCTGCGCGTTGCGTACCACCGCTCCGGGGTCCCGGCGAAGGCCGGTGATGCCCTTGACCGCCTCACGCAGGAGCCCGTCGCCGTCCCCGGAGATCCGGATGTGCCGGTCGTAGGCCTCGTCGCGCATCGGCACCCCGACCCGCACGCCGAGCCCGGCCACGAACTCCTTCTGCCCCTCCGAGTCGAACAGGAACGTGTGCACGACACGTACGTGCTCGGCCCCCGCGTACAGGTAGAGCCGCACGATGAACGGCAGCCAGGACCGCCCGCGCCGCCGATGGTCTCCCTCGATCTTGACGACCGCCCGCACCGGCCCGCGCTGCTCGACGGTGACCCGCCGGATGTTGCCGGTCAGCCGCTCCCGTGCGGTACGGCGCTCGTCTTCGTCGTCGGCTGTCGTCTGGCGCAGGCTGACGAGCTCCAACTCGCGGGCGATCTCGACGCCACCCCGGGTGATCGACTTGATCAGGGCGGAGCCGCGACGGCCGATGACCACGTTGATCACACCGGTGCCGACGGTGATCGTGTCGTGTTTCTCAGCGACCGTGACGGCGGTGGTGACCGGCGCGCCGGCCGACCGCGAGAGTGTGTACGACCCGGACAGCGGCGCATTCGCCGGCAGCGCGTGGGCGCTCCACTTCAGCGACCCGTCCGGCCAGTACCCGATCGGCCAGCTCTGCACCGGAACCGCGGCGCCCTCCGCGCTGGTCAGCGCGAACGGCGAGTCGGCCGACACCGCGCCCTGCGGCCACGGCACGCCCCAGGTGCTGCCGACATTGGTGCCGGGCTGGTCCTCCAGCCATTTCAGCGTCACGGTCTCCGGCGCCGGAAAGGAAGCGGCACGCAGTGGGGGAGGCGCGGCCGCGGCGGGGGAACCGGGGACCGCGGCGAGCAGGGGAGTGGCGGCGACGCCGCGGACGAAGGTACGGCGGGAGAATTCCTGCATGGGGATCAACCTTTGAGTCCGGAGGTGGCGAAACCTTCGACCAGCAGCCGCTGGAACGCGGCGAAGAACAGCAGGATCGGCACGATGGCCAGCGCGGACAGCGCCAGCATCGGCCCGAACGCGTTGTAGTCGGTGGTGTCGATGAACAGGCGCAGCGCGAGGGGCAGCGTCAGGCGTTCCGGCGAGGACAGATAGATGAGCTGGGTGAAGAAGTCGTTCCAGGTCCAGATGAACGTGAAGATCGCGGTGGTGACCAGGGCCGGCCGGACCAGCGGCAGCATGATCGTGCCGAAGATCCGGATCGAGCCGCAGCCGTCCAGCCGGGCCGCCTCGTCCAGTTCCCGAGGAATGGTCCGCATGAACTGCACCATCAGGAAGATGAAGAACGCGTCGGTGGCCAGCAGTTTCGGCAGGATCAGCGGCCAGAACGTGTCGACCATCCCGAGCTTCTGGAACAGCGAGTACTGCGGAATGGTGATGATGTGCACCGGCAGCATGATGGTGGCGAGCGTGAACGCGAACAGCACCCCGCGCATGCGGAACCGCAGCCGGGCGAACGCGTAGGCGGCCAGCGAACAGCTCGCCACGTTGGCCAGGGCACACGCGCCGGCGACGATCGTCGAATTCACGAAGAACGTCCACGCCGGCACCCCGGCCAGGTCGTCACCGAGCGCCAGGTAATTGTCCAGGATGTATTCCCGGGGCAGCAGCGCGAGGCTCTGCACGATCTCCGAACCGGACTTGAACGACGCCAGGAACAGCCAGGCGATCGGATACAGCAGCGGGATCAACAACAGAATCACGGCGGCATGCCGGCCGGTCACCCGCAGCCGCCCGGTCACGACTCGTCCCCGGAATAGAAGACCCAACCCTTGGCGGTACGGAAGAGCAGCGCCGTGATCACGGCGATGACCACGAGCAGGAACCATGACATGGCCGACGCGTAACCCATCTTGAACTCGACGAAGCCCTTCTCGTACAGATAAAGGGTGTAGAAAAGGGTGGAGTCGCTCGGGCCGCCGGTGCCGTTACTGACCACATAGGCGCCGGTGAAGACCTGGAATGCGCGGATCGTGTCGAGCACCAGGTTGAAGAAGATGACGGGCGACAGCATCGGAATGGTGATCTTCAGGAACGACCGCCACGGCCCGGCCCCGTCGACCGCGGCCGCGTCGTAGTACTCCTGCGGAATCTGCTGCAGCCCGGCCAGGAAGATCACCATCGGCGCGCCGAACTGCCAGACCGCCAGCAGCACCAGGGCCAGCAGCGCCCGGTCGGGATGCCCGATCCAGTCGTGGAAGATCACCCGCCAGACCAGGGCCACGCTGACGCTCGCACCGAGCAGGGACGGCGCGTAGAACGCCGACCGGTAGAAGCCCTGGGCCCGACTCTTGCGGTGGATCAGCAGGGCGACCCCGAGGGCGGCCGCCAGCTGTACCGGCACCGAGATCAGCACGAACTTGGAGGTGGCCCAGACCGCGTTCCAGAAGTGCGGGTCGACCGTGAGCATCCGTACGTAGTTGTCCAGGCCGACCCAGCGCGGGGCGGTGAACAGGTCGTACTCGGTGAACGACAGGTACAGCAGCCACAGCATCGGGCCGAGCGTGAGCAGCAGCGCCCCGGCGACCCACGGCGTGAGGAAGAGGTAGGCGATCGACGGGCGTTCGCCGTACCTCCTCGCTGGTGTAGACGTTGACCTGGGTTTTTGGACAGGCCGGTCGAGCACGGTCGTCATGCGCCCAGGGCCTGCTGGATCTCACTCATCAGGCGCGGCGCCGCCGCCTCCGGAGTGGCCTTGCCGTGCATGACGTCGTCGTAGATCCGCTGGAACTGGGTCTTCACCACACCGGCGCCCTTCGGCGGCGGGGCCGGGGCGGGCAGCAGCTGCGGCGACACCTTGGCCTCGTAGTCGGCGACCATCTTCCACTCGTCGGTCAGCTTCGCCGACAGGGTCTCCCGGATCTTCAGGTTGGGCGGCAGGCCGCGGGCCATGCCGAGGATCGCGCCCGCCTCCGGGTCGTTGATGAAGAAGTCGGCGAACTTGAGGGCGACGTCCTTGTTCTTGGTGCGCTGGGCGACGCTGAGCATCATCGGCGGCTGGGTGAACTGGCCGATCCCGGTGCCCGCGGTGGGGAACTGGGTGAGCGCGAACTCGCTGCCGTACGTCTCCCACGAGGTCATGCCGACGGTGCTGTCCGGGCAGAACTCGGCGGTCGACTCCTTACGCGGGAACGGGGTGAGGGTGGTGTTCGCGGTGATCTCCGGCGGGGTGATCGCCTTCGCCTCGCGGAACTGCACACCCAGCTTCCACCACGCGACCACCTCGGCCTCGCCGTAGCCGAGCTTGCCGTCCGCGGTGTACAGGTCTTTGCCCTGCTGGCGTAGCCAGTCCCCGAACCAGTCCTCGATGCCGAACGGGTCGCTCAGCCCGCTCACCTTCGGGCCGAACTTCGCCGACACCTGCGCGGCCGCGGTTTTCAGGTCGTCCCAGGTCCAGCCCTCGGCGGGCAGTTTGGCCCCGGCCTCCTCCCAGCGCTTCGCGTCGTACTGCAGCACGTGGGTGGTCTGGCCCATCGGCAGGCCGTACGTCTTGTCGCCGATGTTGCCCGCCGGGAACAGCTTCTTCTCCAGGTCGGCGGTCTGCACCTCCTTACCGAGGTGCGGGGTGAGGTCGAGCAGGGTGTTGCGTTCGGCGTACTCGCGCAGGTAGCGGTCGCCCATCTGGAGCACGTCCGGGGCGTTGCCGCCGCTCATCTCGGTGGCGAGCTTCTGGAAGTACGGGTCGTAGGCGGCGTAGGTGGTCTTCACCTCGACACCCGGGTTCTTGCCGACGAACAGGTCGACGACCTGCTGGGTGAGCTTGGCCCGCTCCTCGCTGCCCCACCACGCGAACCGCAGCGTGGTCTTGCCGTCGCCGCCGCCGTCGCTGCTGCACGCGGTGGTGGTGAGCCCGGCGCCGGCCAGGGCGAGGCCGGTGCGCAGAAGGGTGCGCCTGCTGACCGTCATGGGAGTCCTCCCCGTGTAACGTTTCATATGCATGCGAGAAAAGACCCCCGGTTCGTCGGGGGTAGAGATCGAATTATCGAACTGCTTCGATTGAATGACGGCAGCTTTGCATGCGGATCAACAGCACGTCAACGCCCTGCTCGCATCGATAAGAAGCTTTATGATGGCGAGCGAGGGCGGGCTGCCGGTAACTTAGCGGAAACCTTGACAGGTTCCAAGTGATCGCTAACATCCGGTGGCCCGCCCGTCTCTCACCGGGCCACTATGCTCACCTCGGGGTAGCGGTTCGACGCCTTGTTCAGGAGGGGCTGCCGGCGGTGCCTCAGGTGCTCGTCGAACATCGCCCGCACGTACCGTCGGGTGATCTCGGTGGCCCGCACCCCGGGGGTCGTCGCGCCGATGTCGATGCCCAGCTGATCGGCGAAGATGCCCAGGTCGGTGAAGGACGCGTGGTCGGCCCCGGTGACCGCGATCCATCGCTTCCACCCGGTGAGGTTCGTGAAGTCCGCGGCCAGCCACTGGTCGTGCCCGTCCGGCAGGTGGTCGTCGCTGGTGAGCACCAGAGCCGGCCGGTTCACCCCGGTCACCGGGACCACCGGGTCGCCACCGGAGTTCGTGGTGCCGTCCACGTCGATCCCGGCGTCGATCCGCCGGTCCCGCACGAGTGCCGCCAGCGCGGAGGCGCCGCCCGCCGAGTGCCCGGCCACGCCGATCCGGCTCGGGTCGATCAGCCGGGCGCCCGGCCACTTCGGGTGCCGACCGGTCAGCTCGTCGAGGACGAACGACACGTCGGCCGCCCGGCTCTGGTAGAGCTTGCCGAAGAACTTCCGGTCGTTGTCGAACGCGCACGCCGCGCACCCGGTGATCCGGCCGTCCGGGAAGGTGATCGCGTACGTCTCGTAGGTGTGGTTGATCCCGGCCACCACGTATCCGTGGCTCGCCAGATCTTCGGCCAGGCCGGTCAGGGTGACGATCGGTTGGGTCCAGCCCGGCGACAGGACGATCAGCGGCAGGCTGTGGGCCCGGCCGGCCGGTTTCGCGCCGTCGATGGCGTAGGTGCCGACGGTGCTGAAGATCTCCGGTGGTACGCCGTCCAGATGTTTGCCCTCGATCAGCAGGCGGGACTCCTCGGCCGACAGATACTCGGTGCGGGTGCCCTGAGGGGTGTTCGTCGGGTACCAGAGGGTCACCATCAGCTCCCGGGCGGTCTGCTCGGGCACCCACGGGTCGGGGCGGGAGGTGTCCTTCAGGTAAAGCTCGGTGGCGCCGACCGGGAACCGGCCGGTCGGCGCCGACAGTTGCAGCGGCTCGGCGGCGAGCGCCGCGGTCCCGGTCGCGACCGGGGTGAGCAGGCCTGCGGCGAGGGCGCAGACCGCCAGGAAGGTTGTTTTCATGCCGCGATGCTAGGAACGGCGGAAGCCTCGAATCGTCTGCCCGCGGGCGGACATCCGGCGGGCCGCGTCAGACCGCGGTTCTACATCGGTCGATGGACTCTGCTCACGATCTCGTCCTCGGCCGGTGTGTCCTCGACGATGGCGTACGGAACGAGCCGGCCGGACTCGTCGAGGACCAGGCCGACCCGTTCCGGGGACGAGCTCAGGCGGCGGGCCATCCGCCGTCCTGCGCGACCCACTCGGTGACCAGGGCGAGCAGCTCCGGGGTGATTCGCGGGGCGGAGTTCGCGGTGATGCCCAGGGAGGCCGGGGTGCCACCGGTGCCGTACGCGTGCACCCCCACCGCGACCGGCTTGGTGACGTCGTCGTTCTCGTAGATCCACACCGGTGCGCCGCTCTGCCCGCCGAACGTGTCCACCTCGTAGAAGACCCGGCGCTCGCCGACCCGCAGGATCCGGTTGTGGCCGTGGAACTGCGCGGCCCCGTCACCCCGGTCGGCCGGATAACCGGACACGTTGACCAGGAAACCCTCCAGTTGCTCGGCGGTGCGCACCCCGACCGGGAACCAGCCGACGGTCGCGCCGAGCGGCTCGTCGAGGTGGATGCAGCCGATGTCGAAGTCCGGGTCCTCGGTGCTCTGCCAGCGGTCCACGGTGGAGAAGCCGGTGCTGGTCACCCGGCCGAACGGCTCCGACTCGGCGGGCGGGCCGAACCCGTTGCGGCCCGGGATGACGTCGATGGTGGACGCCCAACCGCCGAAGAAGAAGTCGCTGAACACACAGTGCCCGGCGGTCAGCACGGTTCGGGGGCCGACGAACCAGCCGGTGCCGATCGCGCCGGACCCGGTCGGTCCGCGCATCTGCAGCGAGCAGATCATCCGCCACGGGGTCAGGTCGGTGTCCAGGATCCGGACCCGCTCGTCGCGGCCGATCACCGACTCGAACGGTGGCAGGATCGGGCCGCTGCGGCCTTTCACGGTCAGGAAACGCACCGACCGGGACCGCTCATCGGTGGCCGTGCCGAGGGATCCGGGGGTGGACGCAGGGCGTACCGGAGCCGT
This sequence comes from Actinoplanes sichuanensis, assembly GCF_033097365.1. Lineage (NCBI taxonomy): Bacteria > Bacillati > Actinomycetota > Actinomycetes > Micromonosporales > Micromonosporaceae > Actinoplanes > Actinoplanes sichuanensis. Next base: position 5,542,799 of record NZ_AP028461.1, on the reverse strand, counting down.
GTCGATGCTTTCGAGCGGTGACCGTGGTTTGGTCACCGATTTGATTTCGGTCATCTTTCCGGGCACCTCCCCGGTCACTGCTGGAAGATCTGCAGAATCGGCTGGCGGGCCGCGACGCCGGCCAGATACTCGCCGATACCGTGATGATTCCAGCTGTCATTGACGACGGCGAGATCAGCACATCGGGCGGCCGGAGTGAATTCCGGGCGGATGGTGTGATCGAGCGCCACCAGGTCGCGGAAATCGGAGACGTTGCGCCATTGTGCGACGGGTGCCGGAACCTGCAGCGGGCGGACCACGAGATCCTGCACCTCGGTGACGCCGAGCGGTGATCCGGCGGTGACCAGCAGCGGCACGTTCAGCGTCTGGAAGGCCGGTTCGCGCAGTACGTCGTAGGCGATGATCGAGCCGAGGCTGTGGCCGACCACGACGACCGGGCCGTCCAGCCCGGCCAGCGTGTCGCGTAGGACCTGGCGCATGGCGTCGCCGCGGTTGTCGAAGAAGTATGCGTACACATCCTTGAAGGTCCGTTTCACCAGCTCCCGGAAGGCCGCCTGGCGCAGCGGCTTGGGCAGTGGGAGGGCCTCGAACGGGGATGAGACCGGGGGTGCGGCGTTCTCCCCGTCGACGATGGCGTCTCCGGTGTAGACCAGGTCGCGTAGCCAGGGTTCGAGTTGGCGGGCCTTGTCGCCGGCCTCGAGCAGCAGCTCGGCGGTGAACTCGTCGGGTGGTGGCGACTCGGGGACGAACGACTCCAGCGGCGACACCGGCAGCTGCTGGATCTCGTCGGCCTCGGCCATGCCGAGCGGGCTCGGATGCAGCACCGGTGCCCAGTAGGCCATCCGGGAGCGGGCGCCCATGTCGCGTCCGAACAACGCACGGTCCCATTCGCCGCGCAGCCGGTCGGAGGCGATCTTGTTACCGTTTCCGTGCACATATACGATCGTTGGCATATAGATCTCCTGCCCGAATCCGAAAATGATCTCGGGCGCGTTTTCTGCGCTCCGGGGGCGAAATGAGTATCCACTGCCGCCGGCCCGATCAGGCCATCGCTTCATGCTCCTTCTGCACGTTGTCGTCTTCCCGACAAGAAAAAGGCCGGGCGAATCGCCCGGCCTTTCGCTGATTCATTTTTTCTTCTTCCGATCCCGGTCCGACGCGATGTCCTCGGCGTAGGTGGCGCCGCCGTCGGACTCCTTGTGTAACGGCCGTGCTCCGCCCTCCGGTGGCCCGGCCAGCGACTGTTCGCCGGCCGCCAGATGCGGGAACTTCTGGTCGAAGGCGGGCCGTTCGGAACGGATCCGCGGCATCCGGTCGAAGTTGCGCAGCGGCGGTGGGCTGCTGGTCGCCCATTCGAGTGAGTTGCCGTGCCCCCACGGGTCGTCGGCGGTGGTGACCTTGCCCATCTTGTAGGACTTCCACACGTTGTAGACGAACGGCAGGGTCGCGGTGCCGAGGATGAAGGCGCCGATCGTGGAGAACGTGTTGAGGAACGTGAAGCCGTCGCTCTCCAGGTAGTCGACGTACCGCCGGGGCATGCCCTTGGTGCCGAGCCAGTGCTGCACCAGGAACGTGCCGTGGAAGCCGATCATGGTGAGCCAGAAGTGGATCTTCGCCAGGCGTTCGTCGAGCATCCGGCCGAACATCTTCGGGAACCAGAAGTAGATGCCGGCGAACACCGCGAACACGATCGTGCCGAAGAGTACGTAGTGGAAGTGGGCGATCACGAAGTACGAGTCGGAGACGTGGAAGTCGATCGGCGGGGCGGCCAGCAGCACCCCGGACAGGCCGCCGAACAGGAAGGTCACCATGAAGCCGATCGCCCACAGCATCGGTGACTCGAAACTGATCTGGCCGCGCCACATGGTGCCGATCCAGACGAAGAACTTCATGCCGGTCGGGACCGCGATCAGGAAGCTCAGGAAGCTGAAGAACGGCAGCAGCACCTGGCCGGTGGCGAACATGTGGTGCGCCCACACCGACATGGACAGCGCGCCGATCAGCAGGGTCGCGGCGACCAGGCCCTTGTAGCCGAAGACCGGCTTGCGGCTGAAGACCGGCACCACCTCGGTGATGATGCCGAAGAACGGCAGCGCGATGACGTACACCTCGGGGTGGCCGAAGAACCAGAAGAGGTGCTGCCACAGCATCGGGCCGCCGGTCTCGACGGCGAACACCTTGGCGTGCAGTACCCGGTCGGCGGCCAGGGCGAACAGGGCGGCCGCCAGGAACGGGAAGATCAGGATCACCAGGAGGCTGGTGACCAGCATGTTCCAGGTGAGGATCGGCATCCGGAACATGGTCATGCCGGGGGCCCGCAGGCACAGGATGGTGGTGATCAGGTTGACCGCGCCGAGGATCGATCCGAGACCACCGATCGCCAGGCCGACCACCCAGGCGTTACCGCCGATGCCGGGCGAGTGCAGGCTGTCGCTGAGCGGGGTGTACGCGAACCAGCCGAAGTCCGCAGCCCCGCCCGGCATGATGAACCCGCTCATCGCGGTCAGCGTGCCGAACAGGTACAGCCAGTAGGCGAACGCGTTGAGTCGCGGGAACGCCACGTCCGGTGCGCCGATCTGGATCGGGATCACGAAGTTGGCGAAGGCGAAGACGATCGGCGTGGCGAAGAACAGCAGCATGGCCGTGCCGTGCATGGTGAACAACTGGTTGAACTGCTCCGGGGACAGCATCTGCATGCCCGGTTTGGCGAGCTCGGCCCGCATCAGCAGGGCCATCAGACCGCCGACCATGTAGAACACGATCGACGTGATCATGTACATGATCCCGATCTGCTTCGCATCGGTGGTGCGCAGGATGCGGGCCAGCGCCGAACCCTTCACCTGTCGGCGAATCGGATGAGGCCGGATGGGCACCGGCCTCGGCGCGACGGTAGTCATGCAACAGCTCCTCGGCTACGGATGCGGATACTTCTGGCCTATACCCGTTATAGGCGTCTACCGCAGCAATCCGCTCCGAATCGGCGTAAGAGCCGCATTCAGTGCATGACTTCATGTATAGGGGTCGCTAGGCGGCCATCCCCACGCCCGGGTCCAGCAGTTCGTCGATGGCGGCGACCGTCATCGGCCGGGCGAACAGGAAACCCTGCGCCCGGCGGTAGCCCAGCTCGTACAGTCGGCGGGCCTGCTCCGGGGTCTCCACGCCCTCGGCCACCGTGCCCAGCTCCATCTTCTCGGCGATGTCGGCGATCGCCCCGGCGATGGCCTCCTGGTGGAGTGTCCCGTTGAGGCCGTCGACGAACGACTTGTCGACCTTGATCACGTCGACCGGGCAGGTGCGCAGCAGGCCCAGCGACGAGTGGCCGGTACCGAAGTCGTCCAGGGCGATGTGCACACCCAGCTCGGACAACGCCTGCACGGTGGCCAGTGCCCGGCCGCCGCCGAACACCGCGGTCTCGGTGATCTCGACGGTCAGTTGCTCGGCCGGCAGCCCGTGTCGGGCCAGGGTGGCCGCCACCCGCTCGGGCAGGCCCGGGTCCAGCAGTTGGCGCGCCGACACGTTGACGCCGACCGAGTCCAGGGCGTCCGCGCCGTACCGGCGCCGCCACTCGGCCGCCTGCGCGCAGACCGTGTCGATGATCCACTCGCCGAGCTCCAGGATCAGCCCGGTCTCCTCGGCCACCGGAACGAAGTCGGCCGGCGAGATGGTCCGGCCGTCCGCCCGAGTCCACCTGATCAGCGACTCGACCCCGGTGATCAGGCCGTGCGGCAGCGCCACGATCGGCTGGTAGAGCATGTGGAACTCGCCCGCGTGCAGCGCCCGCCGCAGGTCGGCGGCGATCGTCGCGCGCTGGTTGACGTGTCGTTCCAGGGAGGCGTCCCAGCGGACCACCCGGGCGTCGGTATGTGCACCGGCCTCGCGCAGCGCGATCTCGGCCCGCCGGTACATGTCGGGGCCGTCGGCGATCCCGATCGACACCTCGACCACCACCTCGTGCCCGGCCGCCGACAGCGGTTCGTCACCGGCGGCCACCAGCGGGTCCACGATCGTCGCGGTCTGCTCCGGGGCGCCCGGCAGCAGCAGGCCGAACTCGTCACCGCCGAGCCGGGCCACCACCGCGCGGTCACCGGCGAGCCGGGTCAGGCGGGCGGCGTACTCGGTGAGCAGCGCGTCACCGGCGGCCGGCCCGAGGCTGTCGTTGATCGCCCGGAAGTCCTTGAGGTCGATCAACGCCACGGTGTGCGGGCCCTCGGCCCCGGCCACCGCCGTGGTGAACGACCGGCGGCTGTACAGGCCGGTGAGTTCGTCGTGCATGGCCTGGTGGGCGACGGTCTCCAGCAGCGTGGCGTTCTCACCCAGGGCGAACGCCTGCCGGGTCACCACGAGCAGCAGCAGCAGCGTGGTGCCGGCCACCTGGATCGTGGTGAGGTGCCCGGTACGCAGGTAGACCGTGCCCACGAGCAGGCTGGTCAGTCCGGTCGCGATGAGCGGGATGGCGGCGCCGCGCCGGTACACGGCCGGGTGCGCGACCCGCGACGAGGTGGCACCGTGCCCGGCGTAGGCGCGCTGCTGGGCGTTTCCGGCCAGCGCGCCGAACAGCCCGACGAACGCCAGCACCGCGGCGCTGCCGTTGAGGTGGGGCCAGGGCCGGAACGCGGTCATCAGGATCACCGACAGCGGGCCGGCGATCCCGATCGGGGCCAGCCACCACAGTGCGGTGCGGGCAGCCGGGCTGCGGCTGGCTGACATGATCTTGACGACCACGGTCACCCCGGCCACACCGATCGCGACCATCGCCAGGTTCAGCCACCACGCCGAGGCGCGGCCGTCGAACTTGTCGACGGCCCAGCCCAGGTACTCCGAGGCGGCCACGCCCGCGGTCACGGCGACCACCGCCAGATCCAGCACGGCGGTGGTGAGTTGACGCCAGGTCCGGCCGCCGCCCGGGAGCCGGAGCAGCGCGATGATCGCGAGCAGCGTGCCGATCACGTAGCAGAGCAGGGTGCGTGAGCCGAGCGGCGGCATCCCGTTGAACGGGACGACGGCCACGTCGACGGTCTGGCTCGCCGCGCCGATGAAGACGGCGCCCATGGCGACCGCCACCCGCCGCCAGAACCGGTCGAGCGGGCTGCCGGACGGGGCCCCGCCGGCGGTCGCGATGAAAGCGCCCACCGCGATCGCGACGCCGCCGACCGCCGGGATCCACACCAGCAACCTGTGGAAGGCGACGTGCTGGCCGACCATGATCAGGATGACCTCGGTCACCGCGAGCAGCGTCGCGATCGGCACGAACCAGGAGCGCCAACGAGGAAGGGCCACGTCCGCCTCCCATTTCCGCTCGAGTTCCGCCGCAGATCGTGAATCGGCACGGCCGATTTTGATCTGAGAATTCCGGTACGGCGTGGGGCCGGGACGTACGACACAGTTCGTTTCGGATACAAGTTAGTTCGTGGACAACATTGATCGGCCGGGCCGGCGGCGGGAACCGGGGCCGCAGATCCGGGACGTGGCGGCCGCCGCCGGGGTCTCCTACCAGACCGTGTCGCGGGTGCTGAACAACTCGCCCCGGGTTCGGCCGGAGACCCGGCAGCTGGTGCTCGACGCCATGGAGCAGCTCAAATACCGGCCGAACCGGGCGGCCCAGACCCTCGGTTCGGGGCGGGCCAACGCGGTCACCGTGGTCACCGCCAACACCACGCTGTACGGCTACGCCGGCGTCCTGCAGGGTGTCGAGGAGGCGGGCCGGCAGCTCGGTCTGGCGGTCGGGGTGCGGGTGGTGGAGTCGGAGGCGCCCGGTGACGTGCGCCAGGCGGCCGACTACGTGAGCGATCCGAGTGCCGGCAGCGTGGTGGTGGTCGCCTTCGACCCGGCGGGCGCGGCGGTGGTGCGCGCGCTGCCGGAGGAGGTGCCGGTGGTGGCGGCGACCGAGGCGGGCGGGCTGTCCGGCGCGACCCGGGCGATGCTGTTCCTGGACGAGCGGCAGGCCGCCGCCGAGGCCACCCGGCATCTGCTGGAGCTGGGCCACCGCACCGTGCATCACGTGGCGATCCCGTCCGAGGCGCGGGCCAGTGCCCGGCAGAGCGGCTGGCGGGACGCACTGGAGGGGGCCGGCCGGGAGGTGCCGGAGGTGGTGGCCGCGGGCTGGGACGTGGCGTCGGCTCACGTGGCCGGGCGGGAGCTGGCCGCCGATCCGGCGGTCACCGCGATCCTGTGCGGCAACGACGACACCGCGCTCGCGGTGCGCCGGGCGCTCTACGAGGCGGGTCGGGACGTGCCGGGTGACGTGAGCATCATCGGGTTCGACGACGTGCCCGGTGCCGCCTTCTGGACACCGGCGCTGACCACCGTGCGGATGGATTTCCTGGGCCTCGGCCGGGCGTGCGTGCAGCAGCTGGTGGGGGAGCCGATCGTCGCGCCGCAGGTGCCGCACCTGGTGGTCCGGGAGTCGACCGCCGGACCGCGTTGACGAAACGGAGACCCCACACCTTGGTAACGAAACCGTAACGCGCTCTTCCGGTCGCGGCGTGTGACCGGTCACACTAGCCACGTCCTCCACTCGTGTGACCGGTCACATGGACAACTGTCAACCCCGGACAGAGGAGCACCATGAGACGCAAGATCGCCGGCGCGGTCGTCGCCACCATGACCGCGAGCCTGCTCACCGCCCTGCCCGCGCAGGCCGCTCCCGCCCAGATCACTTTCGACCTCGCCACCGGTACCGGCCCGCTGCGCTACGGCGCGACCGGGTTCCTCTACGGCCTCGGTGACGAGGGCATCCCCAACGAGACCATGCTCGCCGCGCTCAAACCCCAGGTCACCGCGCAGAAGGCGCCGGACGGGCTGCAGCATCCCAACGGCGACGCGCTGCGGATCGCGCCGATGTTCAAGCGCGCCGGCGGTCGCGAGATCCAGATCTACATGCAGGACGTCTACGCCCAGTGGCCGTACGAGAAGCTCGGCATCAACGACTACCTGGCCAAGGTCGAGACCCAGGTCCGCAAGGTGATCGCCGACCCGTACCGCAGCTCCTACGTCTACGTGCCGTTCAACGAACCCGACCAGATCTGGTACGGCGGCAACCTGAACGGGCTGCTCGCCGACTGGAAGACCGTCTTCCAGCGGATCCGCTCGATCGACCCGTCGGCGCGGATCGCCGGCCCGGGCTTCGCCGCCTACCGGTCGGCCGACCTGCGGACCTTCCTCACCTTCGCCCGCGACAACAACGTGCTGCCGGACGTGATGGCCTGGCACGAGCTCGGCGACGACTTCTACTCCAGCTGGCACCTGCACTACGCCGACTACCGGGCGATCGAGACGAGTCTCGGGATCAGCGCGCGGCCGATCACCATCAACGAGTACGCGCGGATCAACGGTGACCTCGGTGTCCCCGGCAACCTGGTGCAGTACGTGGCCAAGTTCGAGAACAGCAAGGTCGACGGCTGCCTCGCCTACTGGACCACCGCGGGCGGACTGAACGACCTGGTCACCCGCAACAACCAGGCGACCGGCGGCTGGTGGCTCTACAAGTGGTACGGGGAGCTGACCGGCAACACCGTCGCGGTCACCCCGCCGTCGGCCGGTGGCTCCCTCCAGGGGCTCGGGGCCGTCGACTCGGCCAAGCGACAGGCCCGGATCATCCTCGGCGGCAACAACCCGTCCTCCGGCACCTACGACACCGACGTCGTGGTCCGGGGTGTGCCGAGCTACCTGGGGACGACCGTGCACGCGACGGTCTGGGGTGTCGACAACACCGGCACCAACCCGTCCGGCGGTCCGTACGTCGTGAAAGAAGGCGACTTCAGCACGACCAACGGGCAGCTCACCGTGCCTCTCACCGGATTGAGAGGCGCTTCGGCGTACCAGATCATCCTGACGCCCGACCGGGACCTGACCGCCGCGGTGACCAACCGCTACGAAGCCGAATATGCCGCCCTCGGCGGCAGCACGCGGATCACCTACGGCACCAACACCGGATATTCCGGGACCTACTTCACCGAGGGGTACGGCGCCAGCAGCACCGCCTCGACGAAGTTCGTGGTGACCGCCCCGAATGACGGCTACTACAACCTGAGCCTGCGCTACAGCGCCGGCCCCTACACCGGCGCACCCGCCGCCCGGTCGATCCGCCTGCGGGTCAACGGCTCGGACCTGACCGACGTGGCGCTGCCCGGCACCGCGAACTGGAACACCTGGAACACCGTCACCACCAAGGTGTACCTGCCGGCCGGGATCAGCCGGATCGAGTACAACGCCTACGCCTCCGACGACCGCGACGCCGTCAACCTCGACTACCTGGACCTCGCCCCCGGCAGCGGGACGGTCACCGCCTACGAGGCCGAGAGCAGCGCCAACACACGAGGTGGAACCGCGGTGGTGACCGCCGACAGCGCCGCCTCCGGTGGGAACCACGTCGGCTGGATCGGTGCGGGCAGCGCCAACACGCTGCGGTTCAACGGGGTGACCGCCCCGGCGGCCGGCCGCTACCGGCTGGTCGTGAGCTACGCGAACGCCGAGGTGGTCGGCGACCACGCCTACAACAACAACATCGTCGACAGGTATGCCGAGATCAGCGTCAACGGCGGCACGGCGCGCAAGCACTACTTCCGCAACACGCTGGCCTGGAACACCTACCGCACCACGGTCGTCGACGTGGACCTGGCCGCCGGGGCCAACACGATCACGTTCGGCAACGCCTCCACCGGTTACGCCCCGAACATCGACCGCATTCAGATCGCCGCCGTACTCGGCTGACCGTTAGATCCGGCTGGTCGTGAGGGCTGTCGAAGCGCGGCCGAGACAGCACCCACGACCAGCCGACGAGATCCTTGAGGAGTCATCAGTGAGCTTGGCCTGGGGTCCGCTCGTCATCGACACCCCCGCAGACGGGCCGGTCACCGCACGTCTCGCGAACGCCGCCGGCGCCGCGAACCAGCCGATCGTCGAGGTGCTCACCGCCGGCAGCGGCCGCGGGCACGTCTCGGCACGGTTCTCGCAGACCGTGATCGGCCGCCGGTTCCGTCTCGCCCACAGCTACTCCGGCGCGGAGGAGCTGCGGCTGCGGCTGCACGATGCGGAGAGCGGGCTGACCGCGGAGGTCGTGATCAGCTCGGGCCTCCAGGCCAGGACCACCATCATCAACGACGGGCCGGTGCCGGTCCTGCTGCTCGGTGTGACGACGTTCGCCCTCGGGCTCGGGCCGGTCGACGACCTCGACCTGGTGTCCGGCGACGGCGAATGGCTGGGCGAGGGCCGTTGGACCAGGCGGCCGCTGCGCGACGTGGTGCCCGACCTCAACCTGCGGATCCACGGCCAGGACGGCCGCGGCCGGTACGCGGTGACCAGCACCGGAACCTGGTCGACCGGAGCACGCCAACCGGCCGGCGTGCTCGCCGACCGGGTCACCGGCGCCGCGGTGGCCTGGCAGGTCGAACACAACGGACCGTGGCGCTGGGAGACCGGCGAACAACTCGGCGGCGCCTACCTGGCGCTGACCGGGCCCAACGACATCGACCACCAGTGGCAGCAGCCGCTCGCGCCGGGCGAGTCGTTCACCACGGTGCCCGCCTCGATCGCGGTCGGCGACGGGTGGCACGGCGCGGTCGCCGCCCTCACCGCCCAGCGGCGCGCCCTGCGCCGGCCCGACCCGACGCTGCCGGTGATCTTCAACGACTACATGAACACGCTGATGGGTGACCCGACCACGACCAAGCTGCGCCCGCTGATCGACGCGGCCGCGGCGGCCGGGGCGGAGATCTTCTGCATCGACGCCGGCTGGTACGACAACGACACCACCTGGTGGGACAGCGTGGGGGAGTGGCAGCCGTCGACCACCCGCTTCCCCGGCGGCCTGGCCGAGGTCGTCGACCGGATCCGGGACCGCGGCATGATTCCCGGGCTGTGGCTGGAGCCCGAGGTGATCGGCGTGCGCAGCCCGATGGCCGACAAACTGCCGGCCGAGGCGTTCCTGCAGCGCGGCGGCGTCCGGCTGGTCGAACACGGCCGCTACCACCTCGACCTGCGCCACCCGGCCGCGGTCGCCCACCTCGACGAGGTCGTCGACCGGCTCGTCGAACAGTTCGGTGCCGGTTACTTCAAATTCGACTACAACATCGATCCGGGTACGGGCACCGATCTCGCCACCCACAGCGCCGGGGCGGGCCTGCTCGACCACAACCGGGCGCACCTGGCCTGGCTGGACGGGGTGCTCGCCCGCCACCCGGACCTGATCCTGGAGAACTGCGCCTCGGGCGGGATGCGCGCCGACTACGCGCTGCTCAGCCGGATGCATCTGCAGTCCACCAGCGACCAGCAGGACTTCCGGAAGTATCCGCCGATCGCCGTGTCCGCCCCGCTGTCGATCCTGCCCGAGCAGGCCGCCAGTTGGGCCTACCCGCAGCCGGACATGACCGACGCGGAGATCGCCTTCACCATGTGCACCGGGCTGCTCGGGCGGCTATACCTGTCCGGCCGGCTCGACGCCATGACCCCGGAACAGCAGCGACTGGTCCGGGACGGGGTGGACACGTTCCGGGCGATCCGGGCCGACCTGGCCGCGGCGGTTCCGGTGTGGCCGCTCGGGCTGCCGGGCTGGGACGACACCTGGCTCGCCCTCGGACTGCACAGCGGCACCACCACGTATCTCGGGTTGTGGCGGCGTCCCGGGGCCTCTGCCGAAGTGACCATCGATCTTGACAACCTGCGGGGACGGCGGGTCGAACTCGACGTCCTCTACCCGAGTCGGGCGGTCGTCTGGCCGTACCACTGGAACACCGAAACCGGCTCACTGACGGTGACCACCACACCCGACGAGCTGTATGCCGCGCGGATCCTGCGGATCCGCGTCCTCCCTGAAACCGAAGGATCACGATGAAACGTTGGATAGCCCTCGGCGCGGCCCTCACCCTCGGGCTGGCCGCCTGCTCCGACCCGTCCGCCGCGCCGGAGACCGCCACCGGGACCGTCACCTGGGCCGACCCGACCGCCAAGCTGGACGGGGTGAAGCTGACGATCTGGGCGGCGCAGAACAGCAACACCGTCCCCAAGTCGGTCGTCGACGCGTTCCAGCAGGCCACCGGTGCGACGGTCGAGGTCGTCACGGTGCCCGACCCGTACGAGCAGAGCGTGCAGACCAAGGTCGCCACCGGCGACAAGCCGGACCTGGCGTTCTGGCAGCCGACCGCGTCGATGCTGACCGCGATCAACGCCAAGACCAACCTGCAGCCGCTCACCGACGCGCCGTGGCTGTCGAAGCTCGATCCGTCGCTGAAGGACATCACCGGGCTGCTCGACGGCACCCGGTACGCGGCGCTGGTCACCAGCCCGGCGGTCGAGGGCGTCTACTACAACAAGGAGGTCTTCGCGGCGAACGGCGTCACCGCCACCCCGAAGAACTTCGACGAGATGATCACCCTGGCCAAGACGCTGAAGGGTAAGGGCGTCACGCCGTTCTACGAGATGGGCGCGGACCGCTGGGCCACCCAGTGGTGGGTGCAGGTGCAGCTGGCCGACGCGGCCAAGGCGGGTCTCTGGGACCGGATCAACACCGGTCAGGCCAAGTTCACCGACCCGGACGTGGTCAAGACGATCAAGACCTACGACAACCTGATCAAGGAGGGACTGTTCAACAGCGACATCAAGACCGCGAAATTCGAGGATCAGGGTACGGCCCTGCTCGACGGCAAGGCGGCCATGGTGGTGCAGGTGAACTCGTTCTTCGGACAGCTCCAGGCCAAGGCCGACACCGCCACGCTGGATAAGAAGATCGGCTTCTTCCCGATCGCGCCGTCCGGCAACATCGGCACGTTCATCCCGGACCAGTCCAACGCCCTCGTCGCGTTCAAGACCGGTGACGCCAAGCGCGAGGCGGCCGCCCGCCAGCTGCTCGCCTACTGGATGGGCCCGGGCTACCAGGCCTTCGTCACCGACCGCAACACCGTCTCGCTGGAACCCGCCGTGCCCAGCCCGGCCGGTGTGCCGAAGGCGCTGCTCGACGTGCACGCCTCGCTGCCCACCTCGGTCGGCTCGATGCAGGCCCTGGCGGTGGCCAACCCGGACCTCTACATCAACCTGGCCGACATGATCGCCGGCACGATGACCCCGGAACAGGTCGCGACCGCCACCCAGGACCAGTTCGTCCAGCTCGCGAAGGCCGCCGGTTACTTGAAGTGACGATCCTCTCCGCGGGTGCGCCGGGCTCCATCGTCCGGCGCACCCACCCGCTCTGGTTCCTCGTCCCGGCGTACGTGCTGCTGCTCGTCTTCTTCTTCCTGCCGACCGTCTTCAACTTCGTCTACGCGTTCACCGACTGGTCCGGGTTCAAGGCGGCGATCAACCCGGTCGGGTTCGACAACTTCGTCCAGCTCACCTCGGACGGCACGCTGTTCCGGTCGCTGCGGATCACCATCGTGTACGCGGTGCTGGTCGCGGTCTTCCAGAACCTCTTCGGTTTCGGGCTGGCCGTCCTGCTCGAACGCGACACCCTGGTCAACCGGATCGCCCGGGTGTTCTTCCTGATCCCGGTGCTGATGTCGGCGCTCGCCGTCGGCTACATCTTCCAGGCGCTGCTCAAAGGCACCGAATGGCTGGCCGACACCACGTGGACGATCGTCGTGGTGGCGCTGATCCACGCGTGGAAGTGGATGGGCCTGTCCATGCTGATCTACCTGGCCGGGCTGAAGACCATCCCGCTCGAGGTGACCGAGGCCGCGCACATCGACGGCGCCTCCCAGTGGCGCACGTTCTGGTCGGTGCGGGTCCCGTTCCTGGCGCCGGCGGTCACGTTCAACGTGGCGACCGCGCTGCTCGGCTCGATGAACGGCTTCGACATCGTGCAGGCCACCACCGGTGGCGGCCCGGCCCGGACCACCGAGATCCTCAACATCTTCATCTACCGGACCTTCGGGCAGGGCCTGTTCGCCCAGGCCACCACGATGAGCCTGGTGCTGTTCCTGCTGGTCGCGGTGATGGCGTTCCCGGTCATCTACGTGCTCCGCAAACGGGAGGAGATCCTGTGACCCGCCGCCTGCAACCGGTGGTCGCGCTGCTGCTGGTCGCCGTGGTGATCGGGGTGCCGCTGTGGCTGGTCGTGGCCACCGCCGGCAAGTCACAGGGCGAGGCCGTCGACCCCGACCTGACTCCGCCCACCACGTGGCACCTGTGGGAGAACCTACGGCAGGTGTGGGTGGACGCCGACATCCCGGCCGCGTTCCTCGGCAGCATGCTCATCGTGGTGCCGACCGTCGCGATCGTGCTGATCATCGGCTCGATGGCGGCCTGGGTGCTGGCCCGGCGCTCGACCCGGCTCACCGCGATCCTCTACGCCCTCGGCATCAGCGGGATCATCCTGCCGCCGGCCGTCGTCACGGTCGTCCTGCTGCTGCGGCAGCTCGGCCTGGCCGGCACGGTCACCGGCATGATCGGGGTGTACGTCGGGATCTACCTGTCCACCGTCATCTTCTTCGTGACCGGCTTCGTGCGTACCATCCCGGAAGCCCTGGAGGAGGCCGCACGGATCGACGGCGCCGGACCGGTCGCGGTCTTCCGGCGGGTGGTGCTGCCGCTGCTGCGCCCGGTGCTGGCCACCGCGACCATCCTGATCTGCCTGTACGTCTGGAACGACGTGTTCTACGCGTTCTTCGTGATCGGCGGGCGCATCGACACCCTGCCGCTGAACCTGTTCCAGGTGGCCAGTGCCGGGCTCTACCTGAACAACTGGCATCTCATCTTCGCGTACGTGATCCTGATGAGCCTGCCGCTGGTCGTCACCTTCGCGCTGGCCCAGCGGAAGATCATCGCCGGCATCACGAGCGGGGCGGTGAAGTAGCGCACTTATCGCTATAAATCTCTCTGTGTTGATTCCCGTACTCGCGGCTCTGCTGGCACTGCCGGTGGTGACCGTGGACCCGGTCCCCATACCCGACCCCTACGTCTTCACCGTCGACGATGTGGGCTTCGCCGACGGCGGTGACTCGACCACCGCCGCCGGCCGCATCGCGGAGATGGACGACTACCTCGGCCCCAAGAAGCCGATCCTGCGCCTCGACCTGTTCTGGGAGCTCATCCAGGAGAAACGGGGCGGTGAGATCACGTGGAACAGGGGTCACCTCGACGACCGGGTCGACGCCGCCTACGAGCAGGGCGTGCGGGTGCTGCTGATCCTCGACTACGCGCCGTCCTGGGCCGGCGGGCACGAGGAGAAACACAACTGGTTCCCGACCAGAGACGACGACTGGCGGACCATCGTCACCGAGACCGTCGAACACTTCGGACCCAAGGTGCAGGCGTACGAGGTGTGGAACGAACCCAACCTCAAGACGTTCGGCAACTACGGCGACAACAGCCTCGCTCAGCGGGCCGGGCGCTACTGGGAGCTCGTCTCGATCGCGCACGACGTGATCGACGCGAAGTGCCCCGACTGTGTGGTTCTGGCCGGCGGGTCCGCGGGGGGCGACGCCGACACCACGGTCAGCCCGATCCGCAACGACAACGAGGCGGCGGACTGGCTCGAACACGGGTACACCCTCGGAATGGGCGGCAAGTTCGACGCCGTGACCTACCACCCGTACCCCGACATGGGCGGCGGTCACCTGCCGACCTTCGCCAAGACCACCTGCACCGGGACGATCTGGTATCGGTTCTGGTCCGGGTTCGGTCCCGACGGCGATCCGCAGTGCGGTGGCGCGGCGGCGCTTCACGACGTGCTGAAACGGCACGGGCAGGGCGACAAGAAGATCTGGGCCACCGAGTTCGGCTTCTCCACCCTCGGGCCGCGTGACCCGCTGGCTCTGCGCTACGTCCGGGACGCCCTCGAAGAAGGGGTACGCAACTGGCGCACCCGATCGTACGCCGGGCCATTGTTCATCTACGCGTTCCAGAATCCCGACCCGGCCGCCTCGATCTGCACGGAGATCCCCGGTGAGTGCGCGTTCGGGCTGCGGGACGCCGGCGGCGTGCCACGCGAACCGATGTACACCGATGTCGGCATCGCGCTGCGTGGCGACCCGTGGCCGTCGACGCTGGCGCCCGGTCGCTCGCTGTTCCGTGGCTCGGCGCTGCGCTCGACCAACGGGAAGTACCACCTGTGGATGCAGGGCGACGGGAACCTGGTCCTCTACGAGGGCAACCGGGTCCTGTGGGCCCGGGGCGGGCTCAAGGCGTACCGGCTGACCACCCAGGACGACGGGAACCTGGTCCTCTACGACCACACCCGCGACCACACCGTGAAAGCCGGTGACGCCTACGCCAACCCGGCGATCTGGGCCTCCGGAACCGCCGGGAAGGGCCCGGCCACCCTGCGCCTGCAGGACGACGGCAACCTGGTCCTCTACCGCGACAGCACGCCGCTGTGGGACACCGCCACCTACTCGATCACGTTGGCCGGCGCCCTCGGCAAGTGCCTGGACGTGCCCGAGTCGAACTTCGTCCGTACCGTGCGCCCGCAGACCTACACCTGCAACAACACGGCCGCCCAGCAGTGGATCCACTCCGACGAGCGCATCCTCACCCGCAACGACCTGTGCCTCGACGTCCTCGGCGGCGCCACCGCGAACGGTGCGGTGATCCAGCTGGAGACCTGCAACGGTGACCCGGCGCAGCGCTGGCAGCACACCGCGGCCGGAGCCCTGCTCAACCCGCAGTCCGGCCGCTGCCTGGACATCCCCGGCAGCAGCCCGAACAACAACGTCCGCCCCCAGCTGTACACCTGTAACAACACGGCGGCCCAGATCTGGCGGAAGACCCAGATCTGACCATGAGAGATCCGGCTGGTCGTCAGTGCTGTTCTCGCTCCCGCGCGGGAGCACTGAGGACCAGCCGAGGTGGAAAGGCATCGGTAGGGTGGGCCGGTGTCGCGGGTTCGGAAGGTGTTCGCGGGGGTTCTGACGATCCTTGCGGTTGTCGGGATCGTTCGGCTTGTCGCTCCGGCCACCTCGACCGACGGGGTGCGGCGGCAACTCGCCTTTCTGCGCGAGCAGCTCGACGACGGCGCTGACACCGATGCTCAGGCGCTCTTTCCGGAGGGGTACTTCTTCCTCAATGTGCTCTACGGTCTGACCTGGGTCGACCTCGGGAAACGCGGCGTCGAGCCGGACCGGGCCGCTGAGGAGGCCGCCTGGGCCCTGGCCCGGATGGAGTCTCCGGCCGGGCGGGCCCCGTTCGACGCGGCGGCGATCCCGGCGTACGGGGTGTTCTACGCGGGCTGGACCAACTGGCTGCGCGGCGGCCTGCTGACACTGCGGGAGGATCCGGCCGAGCGGGCCCGTTTCGAAGCCGACTCGCAGACCCTGGCGGCCGCGTTCGACGCGTCGCCGTCACCGTTCCTGACCGCGTATCCGGGGCAGGCCTGGCCGTGCGACTCGACCGTGGCGATCGCGTCACTACGGCTGGCCGGGACGCGGTTCGCGCCGACCGTGGACCGCTGGGTGACCCGGGCCCGCGGGCTGCTCGATCCGGCGACCGGGCTGCTCCCGCACTATGTGGACCCGGCGACGGGCGCGCTGGTCGACGGGGCGCGCGGCACGTCGCAGGCGATCATCCAGCGGTTCCTGGTCGACGTCGATCCGGTGTTCGCCCGCGAGCAGTACCTGGTGTTCCGGGACCGGTTTCTGGACCGGCCACTGTGGCTGGGCCCGGCGATCCGCGAGTACCCGCACGGCGTCGACGGTGCCGGGGACGTCGACTCGGGTCCGCTGATCCGTGGCATCAGCCTGTCCACGACGGTCGTCGCGATCGGCGCGGCCCAGGCGCAGGGCGACGAGTCGCTGGCCGGGGCGCTGGCCGAGTTCGGCGAGGTGGCCGGGATCCCGCTGACCACGTTCGACACCAAGCGGTACGCGTTCGGCCTGCTCCCGATCGGGGACGCGTTCCTGGCCTGGTCGAAGGCGGCCCGTCCGTGGACCACCCCGACACCGGCGGCACCCGACGCGGTGATCGGTGCCGGCTGGCGCGTACCGCTGCTGCTGTTGTTGCTCCTGATCGGTCTTCTGCCGTGGCTGCGGCTAAGGTCGCTGCGTGACCTTCCGGCTCGCCGCCTACGGCGTGTGCATCGTGAACGATGAGGTGCTGCTGGCCCGCTGGGTGTCGCCGTACGGTGTCACGCACTGGACGCTGCCGGGCGGCGGTGTCGACCTCTACGAGGACCCGTTCGACGCGGTGATCCGGGAGGTCGCCGAGGAGACCGGCTACCAGGCCGTGGTGGAGCGCCTGCTCGGAGTGGACTCCCGGGTGATCCCGGCGGCCGAGCGGCTGGAGCGGACCGACGACCACCAGAACGTCGGTGTCTTCTACCGGATCCGGATCGCCGGCGGCACGCTGCGCCCGGAACCCAACGGCGACACCACCGAGCCGTGCTGGACGCCGTTGTCCGAGGTCCGGTCCCGGCCGCGCTCGTCCCTGGTGGACATCGGCATCACGCTGGCGCTGACGCTCCCGCCGACCGGGCACGTCCCGCCGGTCCCGATCACCGGTCTGCTCCGGCACTGAGCCGGATCAGGAGCGCAACGCGGTGAGGACGGCGGTGATCTCCGGGCGGGGTGTCGGCGGCCGTCGGGCGGCGGCGATGATGCGCCTGGTCACCGGCGGTTTCAGGGGTCTCGTCGTCACCCGGTAACGGGAGTCGACGGCCAGGCTTGGCAGCAGGGTGATCGAGCGGCCGCGCTCCACGTGGCCCAGCGCCAGCATGTAGTTGTTGAAACGGCAGACCACGACCGGCTCGAACCCGGCCTCCCGACACAGGCGGGTGGCCAGTTCGGACATGTAGGCACCGGTCGCCTCGAAGGTCCACCGCTGGTCGGCGCACGCCTGGATCGGCACCGTCTCGTGCGCGGTCAGCGGATGGTCCGGGGGCAGGACCAGCACTATCTCGTCGGAGGCGATCGGGACCAGATCGATCGCCGGGTCGAGTTCGGTGCCGACGAAGTCGGTGGTGGTGATGACGTCCACGTCGCCGCGGCGCAGGGCGGGCATGCTGTCGTGCGGTTCCAGCTCGTGCAGCACGACTGTCACGTCCGGGTGCAGGGCGGCCAGGCGGGTGATCGCCGGTTCGGCCAGGGTGTGCACGGCGCTCTGGAAGGCGGCCAGCGTGACCGTGCCGGCCGGTTCGTCGGCCAGCCCGCGCAGCTCGGCCTCGGCCGCGTCCATCAGGGCCAGGATCTCCCGGGCCCGACCGGCCAGCTGCACTCCGGCGGCGGTCAGTCGGACCCGGCGGCCGGTACGTTCCAGCAGCGTGGTCCGGGTCTCCCGCTCCAGGGTGGCGAGCTGCTGGGACACCGCGGACGGGCTCAGGTTGCCGCGCTGGGCGACGGCCCGGACCGTGCCGTAGGTGGCCAGGTCGGTCAGCAGCCGCAGCCGCCACGGATTGAGGGTCACGACCCCGGACTGTACGGCTCCGCTTAACAGCGACGGCAGAAATGTGAGATGGACGTGACGCTCGGCGGTTTCTAGCGTCGGGGTATGTCTGAAACCTTCTGGTCCGACGCCGAGCGTCACCTGGTCCGCTACATCGGCGCGAGCAGCTTCACGCCGGAGATCATCGAGCGGGCCGAGGGTGGTTTCGTGTGGACGGCCGACGGTCGCCGAATCCTCGACTTCACGTCCGGGCAGATGAGCGCGATCCTCGGGCACTCGCACCCGGCCGTCGTCGAGACGGTCCAGCGGCAGGCGGCCACCCTCGACCATCTGTTCAGCGGCATGCTCAGCCGCCCGGTCGTCGACCTGGCCCGGCGCCTGTCCGAGTCGCTGCCCGACCCGCTCAGCAAGGTGCTGCTACTGACCACCGGCGCCGAGTCGAACGAGGCGGCGATCCGGATGGCCAAGCTGGTCACCGGCAACCACGAGATCATCTCGTTCGCCCGGTCGTGGCACGGCATGACACAGGCGGCGGCGAGCGCCACCTACAGTTCCGGGCGCAAGGGGTACGGCCCGGCCGCCCCCGGCAACTTCGCCATCCCGACGCCCAACGCGTACCGGCCGGACTTCACCACCGCCGACGGGGAGCTCGACTGGCGGCGGCAGCTGGACTTCTCGTTCGAGCTGTTCGACGCGCAGTCGGTGGGCAGTCTCGCGGCGTGCATCGTCGAGCCGATCCTCAGCTCCGGCGGGGTGATCGACCTGCCGCCCGGCTATCTCGGCGAACTGCGGGACCGGGTGCACGCGCGGGGCGGGCTGCTGATCCTGGACGAGGCGCAGACCGGGCTGTGCCGGACCGGGGACTGGTACGCGTTCCAGCGCGACGGCGTCGTGCCGGACATCCTGACCCTGTCCAAGACGCTCGGCGCCGGACTGCCCCTGGCCGCCGTGGTGACCAGCCCGGAGATCGAGCGGACCGCCCACGAGCGGGGTTTCCTGTTCTTCACCACCCACGCGTCGGACCCGTTGGTGGCGGCGGTCGGCAACACCGTGCTCGACGTGCTGACGGCCGAACGGCTCGACGTGCGGGCGGGGGAGCTCGGCTCGTACCTCACCAAGGGTCTGTGGGAGATGGCCACCCGGCACCGGGTGATCGGTGACGTGCGGGGCCGCGGGCTGCTGATCGGTCTCGAACTGGTCGAGGACGGCGGCCGCCAGGCCGACGAGATCGGCGCGGCGGTGACGCGGCGCTGCCTGGAGCTGGGGCTGCACATGAACGTGGTGCAACTGCCGGGGATGGGCGGGGTGTTCCGGATCGCGCCGGCGCTCACCTCGACGACCGGCGAGCTGGATCTCGGCCTGGAGATCCTGGATCAGGCGATCGGCGAGGTCACCGGGTCATAGCCGGTCGTCGGGCAGCGCCAGCGGGTGTCGTTCCGCGTCGCGGGCCGCCAGCCGGGCCTGTTCGGCTCGGTACTGCCGTTTGTTGATCTTGCCGCTGAGGAGTTGGCTGGTGAGCGTGCCTTCCAGGGTCGTCGGTGGCTCCGGCTCCGGTGCCGCCGTCGCGGTCGGCGTCGACCCGGACTCCTCCGGCTCCGGCCACAGTGCGGCGCACGTGACCAGCAGGACCATCCCGACAATGATGAGCGTGACCAACACCAGAGACCACCTCCGTCGATGCACAGCTTCGTCGGAGGTGGCCTCGATGGGCAGGGCCGAAGGTCCCGTCAGGCGTTGGTGCGGTGCAGGACGTGGATCTCCTCGGGCTCGTCCGGCACGTCGGTGACACCCGCGGCGACGGCCTGCTCGTGGCGCTTGTGCGCACCGGGCAGCAGCAGTGCCGCGACGATCGCCAGGACGGCGACGCCGGTGCAGACCCAGAAACCGTCGGTGAACGCGGCGTCGGTCGGCAGGCCCTGCGGGGTGGTGTTCGAGGTGATCACCGCGGCCACCACGGCGGTGCCGATGCTGCTGCCGATGGTCCGGGCGATCGAGTTGACGCTGGTCGCCTCACCGGTCTGGGCCGGCGGCACGCTCTCGATGATCGCGTTGGACATCGCGGCGAACGCGAAGCCGATACCGGCGCCGGTCAGCAGGCCCGAGGCGAGTACCTGCCAGATCTCGCCGTGCCCGAGTGCGGGGATCGCGAACGCCGCCACCACCAGCACCGAGCCCAGGAACATCGGGACCTTCGGGCCGAACCGGCGGTTGAGCAGACCGGCGATCGGGCCGAAGACCACCATCATGACGACCGTGGGCAGCAGGAACAGGCCCGCTTCGGAGACCGACTTGCCGAACCCGTAGCCGGTCGCCTCGGGCAGCTGCAGCAGCGTCGGCACCAGCAGGAAGGTGCCGAACATGGCGAAGCCGAGGATCAGCGCGACCAGGTCGGTGGCCCAGACGCCGCGGATGCGCATCAGCTTCATGTCGATCAGCGGCTCCTTGACCCGCAGCTCGACCATGACGAACACGACCAGGCCGATGACACCGCCGGCGAGCAGGCCGATCGTCTCCGGGTCGGTCCAGCCCCAGGACTGGCCCTTGCTGATCGCCAGCAGCAGGGCGACCAGTGACACCGACAGGATGGTGGCACCGAGGACGTCGAGCTTGCCGGGGGTGCGGACCGGCGATTCCTTCATTCCGAAGATCGCGCCGATCAGAGCGATCCCGACCAGGACCAGCGGCAGCCAGAACAGCCAGTGCCAGGAGAGGTGCTCGACGATCGGGCCGGCCGCCACGATGCCGATGCCGGCGCCGACGCCGAAGATCGCCGAGATCATGCCGACCGTGGTGGCGACCCGCTCGCGGGGCAGCTCGTCGCGGACCATGCCGATCGACAGCGGCATCATCGCGCCGCCGGCGCCCTGCAGGATCCGGCCCAGGATCAGCACGGTCAGGTTGGTGGCCAGCGCCGAGACGACGGTGCCGACGGCCAGGATGGACAGCACGACGATCAGGATCTTGCGCTTGCCGACCATGTCGCCGAGGCGCCCGAGGATCGGCGTGAGGACCGACGCCGACAGCAGGTACGCGGTGACGATCCAGCTGACGTCACTGGTCGACACGTTCAGCTCGTGACCGATGGTGGACAGCGCGGGCGAGACCAGGGACTGCAGGCACGCGAACGCCAGACCGCCCAGGGCCAGGTAGAGCACCAGGAGGCCGCCGCCCCGGCCGCGGTTTTCGATCGTGGGGGTCATGTCGTCCTCGACGCTAGTAGTAAACAATCGCTGACTTAATATAGGCCTACTCTCGGTGAAGTAAACGGTTGCTTACATCACATCCGGGCCCCAGGTCCCTATCGGCCGGGACGTCCCGGCGCGCACTCTGAACGGGAAGGGAGCAGCGATGACCAGATCCTTCGCCCCACCGTCACGGCGGGTGCTCGCCGACTGCGTGCGGGCCGCCATCGCGGCGCCGTCACTGCACAACAGCCAGCCGTGGATGTTCCGGATCACCGGGCCGGCCGTCGAGGTCCGCGCCGACCCGGCCCGCCGGCTCGCCGCCGCCGACCCGGCCGGGCGGGAACAACTGATCAGCGTCGGCGCGGCGATCCTCAACCTGCGCCTCGCCCTCCGCCGGGCCGGATACCGGATCGAGGTCCACCTGCTGCCCGACCCGGCCGACCCGGACTTCGCCGCCCGGGCCGTCGCCGTCCATCCGGCGCCCGCCGACGAACTCACCACCTCGCTCGCCGCGGCCATCCCGCACCGGCACACCAACCGGGACGAGTTCGCCCGGGTGCCGGTGCCCGCCGCCGCCCTCGCCCGGCTGCGGGACGCCGCCGCCAAGGAGGACGCCACGCTCACCGTCTCCGACCCGTCGGTCGTCGCCGAACTCGCCCGCTCGGCCGACCGCCGGCTCCGTTCCCAGGACGACTACCGGCGTGAACTCCTCCGCTGGACCGGACCGGAGGCCAGACACGACGGGGTGCCGGGCTGGGCGGCCGGATCGGCACCGATGTTCGGGCCGCACACCACGATCATGGTGCTCGCCACCGACGGCGACACCCCGCTCGACTGGCTGCGTGCCGGTCAGGCCCTGCAGCGGGTCTTGTTGACCGCGACGCTGCTCGGGCTGGCCACCACACCGATCAGCCAGCCGGTCGAGGTCCCGGCGGTACGGGCGGCGCTGCTCGGCGGATCGGCCGGAGCCTGCCCGCAGATGGTGCTGCGCGTGGGGTACGGCCGGGTCTGCGGCCGTTCCCCACGTCGGGCCCTCGACGAGGTCCTCCAGCCGGAGGGCGACTGACGGTCAGTCGGCCGGCGGATCGGCCAGTGGCCAGCCGCCCGCCGCCAGGTGCGCCGAGACCCGGACCACGTCCTCCGGGCTCGCGTCCTGCAGCACCGTGCTGTTGATCATGTCTTCGATGTCCGAGGGCGTGATCGGATCGTGCCGGCCGGCCAGGCTGCGGGCGATGCCACGGATCTCGTCCTCGGTCAGCTTGCGGCGCAGCAGGCCGAGCAGCGCCACGTAGTCCTGCCGGGGCACCCCCTCCGGGTAACCGGCCCGCAGCCACTCGACCGCGCGCTTGACGAAGTTGGACCGGTCCTCACTCACCGCGTCACCCCTTGTCGGTGATGGTCGGAAGCACGCCGTCGACGGAGAGCTGCTTGCCGAAACCGGACGCCACGATGAACGTGATGCCCAGCGCGACACCGAGCAACACCAGGGCGAAACAGAGGTAGCCCGCGGCGGTGCCGACCGGCCTGCGGGTGGGGCCGTCGGTGCCGTACGCCAGGGACCTGATGCCGACGGCGAAGAGAGCCGGCAGGCCCGCGCCCAGGATCAGGCCGGCGAGAAGCACCTTCCAGGCGGCGTCCAGAGCCAGGGTCAGATTGTGCATGCCGCAGCCTCCTCAGCTCGCCGCGCCGGCCGGCTCACGGCCGGGGACCGGCGCGTCCCAGTCGTCGTTGACGTTGTTGTGATCGATCGGGGCCCGGCGCGAGCGCATCCACATCAGCGCCGAGAGGGCCACCAGGACCAGGAAGATCGTCGCCGCACCGGCCGTGCCGCCGATCAGGTCGGCCACCCACCACATCAGCGCGCCGACCACCGCGGCCGCGGGCAGCGTGATCAGCCAGGCGGTCACCATCCGTCCGGCGACCGCCCACCGCACCTTCGCGCCCGGCCGTCCGACGCCGCTGCCCAGGATCGACCCGGTGGCGACATGCGTGGTGGACAGCGCGAACCCGAGATGGCTGGAGGAGAGGATCACCGCGGCGGCGGCCGATTCGGCCGTCATCCCCTGCGGCGGGGCGATCTCGACAAGACCCTTTCCGAGGGTACGGATGATCCGCCAGCCGCCCAGATAGGTGCCGAGCGCGATCGCCAGCGCGCAGGAGACCTTCACCCACAGGGGGATCTCCCCGGCCCGGGTCCACTCGCCGGCCGCGATCAGTGCCAGCGTGATCACACCCATCGTCTTCTGCGCGTCGTTGGTGCCGTGCGCGAGCGACACCAGGGAGGCGCTGCCGATCTGGCCCCAGCGGAAGCCCTGCTCGGTGAACCGGGTCGCCACGCTGACGGTGATCCGGTAGATCAGCCAGGTGCCGGCCGCGGCCACCGCACCGGCGATCACCGGCGACATGACCGCCGGGATCACCACCTTGCCGACCACACCGTCGAGTTTGCTGCCGTCGCCGGTCCAGTTCACGCCGGCCCAGCCCAGGCCGGCGATCGCCGCGCCGACCAGACCGCCGAACAGCGCGTGCGACGAGCTCGACGGTAGGCCCAGCAGCCAGGTCAGCAGGTTCCACAGGATGCCGCCGATCACGCCGGCCAGCACGATCAGCAGCAGCGCGGTTCCGCCGCCGTCCAGAAGCTCGGACTTCGGCGTGCCGTCCGAGTTCTGGATGCGGATCACCGCGTTGGTCACGGTCAGCGCCACCTCGACGGAGAGGAACGCGCCGACCAGGTTCAGGAGGGCGGACAGCAGGACGGCCACCTTGGGCCGGAGCGCGCCGGTGGCGATCGACGTCGCCATGGCGTTCGCGGTGTCGTGGAATCCGTTGGTGAAGTCGAACCCGAGGGCGGTGACCACCACCAGCAGCAGAATCACGGTTGTCTCGGTCACCAGGTCATCGTCACGCCGCCCGGGCCGGCCCGTCGCGTCCGTGAGCGACCGTTCCGCAGGTATTGCCGATGGTGGACTCAGCTGTTCACGGATCGCTCATCGTCGATCAGGTTTGGATCCGGTCCCAGCCCGGCGGCAGCTCGCGGGGCAGCGGCGGCCAGGCCGGATCCGGGCGGAAGTCACGCCAGGTGCCGTCGAACGGGAACTTGCCCGCCTCGGCCAGGGCGATCACCTCCTGGCCGGCGCGGCGGACCCGGTCCTCGTCGTCGGCCCAGTACGCCTCGGGCATGGTCAGCCGGGTCGCGAACAGCTCCTCGTCCTTCCAGCGCCAGCCACGGTCCGGTTCGACCACCACGTCCAGATCCCAGTCGGTGGTGTCGAGGCCGGTCAGGTCGCCGTGGCGCCACAGTGCGGGCGGGGCCTCCAGGTTCGCGTACCACCTGAAGAAGGTGCCGTCGGGCCGGAAGAACCAGCGGATCGAGTAGTCGCGCTCGCGGGGATGCCAGCTCAGCACGCCGTGGTCGATGGTGTGCGGCACCGGGATCCGGTCCGAAGCCGACCACTCGGGCAGCGGCACCTCGCCCATGCCGCGCCCGTCGGGCAGGGTGAAGTGCCAGGCCGCGTTATCGGCCGGCGCCCACAGCAGGACGGCGTCGCCCAGGTCGGCCACGGCCTGGAACGGCACGACGAGGCCGATCCGGCGGCGCTGGAGGTGGCGGAGCCAGACGGTGTCCCCGGGTGCGAGCATGAACCGAAGGTTAGCCGAGCAGCAGGCGCGCACCGGTGAGCGTGAGGTACCACTGCGAGTCGGTGAAACCGGGGCCGGTCTCCTCGCCGATGTAGGCGTCCAGGTGCCTGGGTCCGCCGAGTCCCGGCGTGAACTCGTCGGTGATCTTCCAGGCGGCGGCGCGCAGGGCCGCGCACACCTTCCGCGGAGCGGCGGAGCCGTCCTCCAGGGTGCCGCAGCCGGACACGGTGAATCGGGTGCCGCGGGACAGCACGTCCGGGTCGGTGGCGGCCGACACGAACGGCACGAGGGTGCCGCCGTCACTGGTACGCGGCGCCGAGTCCAGCCAGAACCCGGTGTCGTACGACCAGTTGAGGTATTCCCCGGAGATGGTGCGGCCGGTGCCTTCGTCGCGGACCGCGTCGACGAAGTCGGCCGGATAGGTGCCCAGGTCGTCGTCGCCGTCCGAGCAGTCCAGTCGTGGGCAGCCGGTGACGGTCGTGGGGTCGCCGTCGTGGAACCGCTCGACGGCCGTGTAGTACACGGTGATCTCCCAGTCGGTGCTGGTCCGGCCGGTGGGTGCGGTCGACGCGGACGGCTTGCTGCTTGTCGAGGGGGAGATCGAAGCGGATGTGGACGGGAACGGGGACGGTGCGGCTGAGGTCGGAGAGGCGGACGTGGGAAGGGCGGACGTGGGAATCACTGATGTCGGCCGGCCGGGCTGCGCGACCGTCGGCGGGTCGGGCGCCGTGCCGCAGCCTGCGACGGCGAGGACCAGTCCGGCGGCCCACACGAAGCGTGCGGCCATCGGCTAAACGGCCACGGGCAGTTCCGGTAGCCCGACGGCGACCGGGTCCGGCACCTCGTCCACGACACGGGCCCACACGTGCTGAGGCGGCAGGATGACGGCGACCCGGCGGTCCAGAATGCTGGCTTCGGGGAAGGCGATCGTCTTGAACTTCGGCATGGTGCCTGGCATCGGCACGATCGCCGCCGGCCTTGAGCTTTTCTTGACCTTTCAGCCGTTCGGACGATCCGCGCCACGGATCGTCACGCGGGCTGGAACGGGCCGTCCGCGGACGCTGGGATCGTGAACAGCCGCGGCCCGCGCGGCCCTCACCAGCCGGATTCCGGCTGGACCACGTCGGGGCCGCCCAGGTGCGGTGTGGGCACATGGTTGCGGGCCGGTACGGGCAGCGCGTCCACGCAGGCCTGCGAGCACGCGTTCACCAGGAACGGCCACACGTCCGTGCCGGCCCCACGGGAGATCCACACCTGCCGCATCTCGCCGCCGACCGGCTGGTCGCAGACGCTGCACGTGCGTACCCCCTCGGTGCCGTGCAGATAGGGGTCGAGATCGGTGAGATCGCCGCGGGTTACCGCGCGCAGCGCGGGAAACGGAGGCCGGTGCTTGAAGTTGCCGTAGATCGCCCGGGTGCTGACCGTGCTGTCGATCAGCGCCGTGCACCTGGTCAGCTCGTAGGGGAACCAGTGCAGCCGGTACGACGTGTACGGGTCGAACCGTTCCAGAGCGCTCATCCGCCCGATCTCCGGCGGGATCCGGACCAGGTTGCTGCCGTACAGCACGAGGTGCTTGACCCTGGTCAGCCGACCGATCTCGCGCGGCAGGGTGATCAGGTCGCGGCGCTGCGCGGCGGTCATCTCGACCAGCGGCCGGAACACCTCCCGCTCGTCGGCCACCGCCTCGTCGATCAGCTCCAGCATCCGCAGCCACCCGGCCGACGAGGTGTCCTGACGCTCCCCGTGGAAGGCCACCGCCACCGGCCGGGCCCGCGACGAGCCGACACACCGGCAATGGTCCCGGGCGAGTTGCTGCGGGCCGGGCCCGACGGCATCGGCGAACTGGTTCACGAACACCCGGGGCGGCACCTCGTCCGACGTCATCGCGCCAATGTATCGACGGGCGCCGCGGAACTCCGCCCGGTTTCCTTCAGGTTGGCGTTCGGTTGCCGATGCGGTGGCCCGTGATCGAACCACCCAAGTCCGTGCTGCCCCGGTGGCTTCCGCTGGCCGCCGCGGGCGTCGCCGGCCTCGCCGCGGCGGCCACCGTGATGGCCCGTCGCCGGAAATCCGCCGCCCCGGCCGTCCCCGTCGTCGTCGAGGCGACACCCCCGCCGCTCCCGCCGCCGCCCCCGCCGTCGGCACCGCCGGTGCGACGGACGCGTGTCCGCGTGGTCCTCCTGGCGCTCGTGGTCGGTGTCGCCGCGGGGTGGGGGCTGGCGGTCCTCCACCACGACTCGGTCGAGGCCGAGTGCGCGGAGGCCCGGGCGTCCCGATCCCGCTATCCGTCCTCGTCCTTCAGCGTGGGAGGCGGCTCGATGGGCAGTCTCAGCAGCCTCCCCGACGAGTGCCGGTGAGGGGCGTCCGGTGACCGAACCGTCCGAGCCCACCCGGCCCCGCCTGCTGCCGGCGGCCGCCGTGACCGCGGTGGCCGTCATCGGGGTCCTGGCCGCCGCGGTCGCTCTTCGCCGCAAGCCGGTCGTCGCCGAGGAACCCGACCGGCCGTCGCCGCCCCCGGCACCGCCGGCGCCCGGCCCGCCCGCCGAGCGGTCCGACCCGCCGTGGTTCCGGGCCGTCCTGCTGGCGATCGCGGCCGGTGTCGTCGGGGTGTGGGCGCTGGCGGTCCACACCAACGAGTCGTACGGATCGGTGTGCGGCGCCGCCTCCTACCGCCCGGATCACCGGGAAGCGGAACTCAAGGTAGACGCCTATCGAACGGTGGACGACTATTCGTCTGATGTCGCGAGCAACGTCTACGGCGGTCTCGACATCGTCCTCGGCTCCTGCACGGCCCGGCCTTGAGGTCCGGTTCCCCTCAGGTTGGTGTTCGGTTGCCGATGTGGTGGCCCGTGACCGAACCGTCCGAGCCCACCCTGCCCCGGTGGCTGCGGCTGGCCGCCGCGACCGCCGTGGGTATCGCCGGCGTGGCGGCGGTGACCGCCGTGGCCGTCCGCTGCCGGCCGTCGCCCGTCCCGGAACCGCCGGTCGCGCCGCCCCCGCCGCCACCCTCGGATGCCCGGCGCTTCGTCGAGGCCTTCCTGGGCGCCCTGTCGGCCGAGAAGCCGAACCCGGACCAGGCGAGACAGCCGGAACCGGTGGAGACGGCGCCTCGGTCGGAGGAGCCGGACTCTCCACGCTTCCGCGCGATCCTGCTGGCCATCACCGCCGCGGTCGTCTGTGTCTGGGTGACCGCCGTCGCCCACAACGCGCTGGCCGACCCGTGCGATCGAGCTGACCGGCAGTGGGCCTCGTCGGATGGGGCCCGCCTCGGCCATGACGTCGTTCAGTTCGAGGACGACGACCTGGATGACGAGATCGACCTCAGCAGCTGGGCCATGACTGGTTGCCGCGGCTACTGACCCTCCGGTTTCCTTCAGGTTGGTGTTCGGTTGCCGATGCGGTGGCCCGTGACCGAACCATCTGCCTCCCGCCTGCCCCGGTGGCTGCCGCTGGCCGCCGTGGGTGTCGCCGGCCTCGCGGCGGTCGCCGCCATCGCGGTCTGCCGCCGGACGGCCGCCGAGGAGCCCGCACTCCCGGAGGCGCCAAAGCCCCCGCCTCCGCCGCCGAGCCCGGATTCTCGCCGCTCCGTCGGAGGTCTGTGGACCGTCCTGCCGGCGGAGCAGACCGGGCAATCGAGGCGACTGCCGCTCCCGCCGGAGACCCCGGAGTCCCGGCGGTCCCGCATCATCGTCCTGGCCGTCGCGGCGGTGGTCGTCTGGATCTGGGTGGCCCTGACCCTCGTGCATGCGATGGCCGTCCTGGGCTAGGAGCCCACGGTCGATCTGGACAGTTTCTGACGGTTCGCCCGGCGCCCCGATGCCGGCCGGCCGCGGATCAGCCATTCGGCCACCAGGGCGTTGATCAACCAGGCGGCGGCCATCATGGCGGTACGGCCGGCCGGGGTGAACTCGCCGGCCGTGACCTGCCACGCGGTCAGGGTGAAGAACTGGGTGCCGGCGCCCATCCCGATGGCGTAGCCGCGGATCATCCACGCCCGGTGCGCGCCGAAGTCGCGGCGCAGAGCCGCGGCCACGCCCAGGATCAGCGCCGTCACCATCCACCCGACGACCACGACCCGGATCAGGGAGAGGGCGAGGCTGTCCGCCGCGGCGGCGGGCAGGAACACGGTCAGCCACAGACCGCTGACCGCGGCGATCACACCGGCCGGTGCCACGATGCGGCCGGCGGTGCGGTGCCACCTGCGGAAACGACGGCGTACGCCGGGCGCGAACTGGAACGCGCCGAGCACCCCGAACACGATGACGCTGACGATGTGCGCGACCAGCGCGACCGGGGACTGGGTGACCCGTTCGCCGTCGGGGATCACCGCGGCGCCGCCGGCCATCTCGGACAGCCGCAGCGAGCCCGCGACCGCGGGCACGAGGGTGAGCGCCAGGAGCCCGGCCGGGATGAGCCAGTGCGATGAGGACTTCATGACGTCGATGCTGGCTGTCGGACGGGGTCGTTCTCATCGGTGCCGGGGCCGCTGTCGCACCGGCCGAAAGTGGGGGAGAAGGGCCGTACTTCAGGCCAGTCCGTGGCGGGCGCGCGCTGCGTACGATCGGATCGTGTTGGGACCGTTGCTTGCCGAGCCTCGTCCTCCGGATGCGCCGGCTCGCCAACGGCGCGACTGGGTGCTGGTCGCCGTGCTGATGGTGGCCGTGCTGGCCGAAGGCCTGCTGCGGCCGGACGTTCCGGCTCGGGTGGCCACCGTGGTGATGACTCTGGCGCTGGTTCCGGCGCTCCTGTGGCGGCGGCAGCGGCCGTTGTCGACGGTCGCGATCGTCTTCGGTGTGAGCTGGATCGTTCCGCTGTTCACCGGGCACCAGCCGGCCCTGGTGTCCGGCGCGTTCGTGTTGTTGCTGGCGTACGCGCTGGTGCGCTGGGGTTCGGGCCGGGAGATCGTGGCCGGTGCGACGCTGATCCTCGCCAAGATCGCGGTGTCCGCGGTCACCGGGGCGATCACCGCGACCGACCAGATCGCCGGCTATCTGGTGATGTCCGTGGTGTTCGCGGTGGCGGCGGCCATGCGCTACCGGTCGCGGCTCCGGGTCCGTGAGCTGGACCAGGCGAAACTGCTGGAACGGGAGCGGCTGGCCCGCGACCTGCACGACACCGTGGCCCATCACGTGTCGGCGATGGCGATCCGGGCACAGGCGGGCATCGCCGTGTCGCGGACCTCACCGGAGGGGGCGGTCGACGCGTTGCGGGTGATCGAGGCGGAGGCGGTGCGGGCGCTCGGCGAGATGCGCACGATGGTGCGGGCGCTGCGCGGTGGTGATCCGGCCGAGCTGGCGCCGAGCCCGGCGGTCGCCGATGTGGCCGGGTTGGCCGGTCCGTCGCCGGAGGGCCCGGAGGTCGAGGTGCAGATCGACGCGGGGCTGGGCGAGCTGCCGCCGGCGGTGGGCACCGCGATCTACCGGCTGGCGCAGGAGTCGGTGACGAACGCCCGCCGGCACGCCCGGCACGCCACCCGGATCTCGGTGCGGGTGTCGGCCGGGGCGGGGACGGTGCGGCTGTGCGTGACCGACGACGGCGACGGCGGCGGTCCGAGGTCCGGCGGATTCGGGCTGGCCGGGATGCGGGAGCGGGCGGCGCTGCTGGGCGGGGTCTGCGAGGCCGGTCCGGGTGAGGGGCGCGGCTGGACCGTGACGGCCGAGTTGCCGCGGGGCCTGGCATGACCGTGCGGGTGGTGGTCGCCGATGATCAGGAGATCGTTCGGACCGGGCTCACGATGATCCTCGACGCGGAGCCCGACATCGAGGTGATCGGCCAGGCCGCGGACGGGTTGCGGGCCGTCGAGTTGGCCCGGCGGCTGCGTCCGGACGTCTGTCTGTTCGACATCCGGATGCCCGGCGTCGACGGCATCGAGGCGACCCGCAGGCTGGCCGGGCCCGGCGTCGCCGATCCGCTCGCGGTGGTCGTCATCACGACCTTCGACCTCGACGAGTACGTCTACGCGGCGCTGCGGGCCGGGGCGCGGGGTTTCCTGCTGAAGGATGCCGGCGCGGCGCTGCTGGCCCAGGCGGTGCACGCGGCCGCCGTCGGGGACGCGCTGATCGCGCCGAACGTGACGACCCGGCTGCTGAAGGCGTTCGCCGGTTCGGGGCCGGCCGGGCCGCCGCGGCAGCCGGTGGACCCGCTGACCGACCGGGAGGAGGAGGTGCTCGGCGCGGTCGCCCGGGGGCGGACGAACACCGAGATCGCGGCCGAGTTCCACATCAGCCTGAGCACGGTGAAGACGCACGTGGCGAGCCTGATGGCGAAGCTCGGGGCACGCAACCGGGTGGAGGTCGCGATGTGGGCCTATGAGAGGTGAGCTCAGCTCGGCGCGTTGGCCTTGACGAATCCGTAGATCACCGCGGCCGCGATCACGACGAGCAGCGCGACGAACCGGAACAGCGCGAAGAACGCGGCCCAGGACTTCTTCCGGGCACCCGGAAGGTCGGTGTTGGCTTTCTTGTAGCCGGATTTCGCGCCCTTGCGGCCGTCGATCAGGCGGGCCAGCCGCATCCCGACGAAGAGCGCGACGGCCACACCGAGGATGAACCCGCCCACTCAGCCTCCTCAGACTCCGGTGCCAGCCTTCCGGCGGTACCGGTGCATGTCAATGCGCCGATGCGTTCGTTCCCGTCACCCGGCGGGGCGACCCCCGCCGACCGGCTGGACTCTCTACCGGATTCGTGCCCCGGAGGGTGCTTTTCACAGGGCCTTCACAGGCGGTCGCGTGGGATCCCCCTCACAGGGCCGGAACACCTCCGGCCACATCGAGGGGGGAACGGATGACTGACGCGCAGAACCGCCGTCGGCGGTCACGCTGGCCGGTGGTCGGCGTAGCGGCGGGTGCGCTCGTGCTCGCCGGAGGCGGGGTCGGCGTGGCCGAGGCGGCCGCGACGCCACCCGCGCTGAACTTCGTCGCCGCGACCGGCACGGTGACAGCGGAGCGGTACGCCGCCGAAGGGGAGGTGTACGTCTCGCTGGACCTGGGCCTGCACGTGATCGCGGGTAAGGATCCGTTCGAGGTCCGGGCCAAGCGCACCGGCTACGACAAGCCGATCGTGGCGTACCGGACGGTTCGTAAGAACGGGAAGAACACCCAGGTCAAGCTTCCGGCCGGGACGGTGAAGGACTTCACCGGCCTGACCGACTTCACCACGATCACCTTCAAGGACAGGTCCGGGAAGGTCGTCACCAGCTACAAGACGTCCTTCTGCGGGAACTCGTACAGCTCGGCGCGGACCCGGCGGGACGCTCCGGCGACCAACCCGTACCCGACCCGGTGCGGTGGCGAGAACCCGTTCACGCTCGGCTCGGTCTGGGGTGTCCAGGCCGGGTGGAACGCGCAGGTGCCGGACCAGCCCGCCTCGTCGGCGCCGCTGGCCAAGCTGGCCGCCGGGAAGTACACCGCCGAGGCGTCGGTGAACCCGAAGTACCGCAAGGCGTTCGGTATCCCGGCCAAGAACGCCACCGCCAAGATCACGGTCAACGTCGTCGACGTCAAGACCGACGAGTCGGGTCTGGCCGCGGCCCGGTCGGCGGACACCCGGGAGGAGCCGGCCCTGGCGCTGGCCACCACGGCCGCCGGTCACGACCGGCACACCGCCGAGGGCGACGCGAGCCGGCAGGTGTCGGCGTTCCGGCCCGAGTTCCGGGCGGCCGCCAGCCGTCCGGCCACGCTGAAGGCGACCCCGAAGGCCGGCCCCAAGCCGGACCTGCGGTCGCTGCCGGCATGGGGCATCTCGATGTCCCGGGAGAACAACCGGACCTACGTCAACTTCGGCGCCACGGTCTGGAACGCCGGCACGTCGCCCCTGGTGGTGGACGGGTTCCGGCGGACCGGTACCGAGGTGATGGACGCCTACCAGTACTACTTCGACGCCAAGGGCAAGCAGGTCGGCTCGCGGCCCGCCGGCACCATGCAGTGGGACGCGCGGGAGGGCCACATGCACTGGCACTTCACCGACTTCGCGCAGTACAACCTGCTGAAGGCGGACAAGAGGTTCGCGGTGCGCAGTGGCAAGGAGGCGTTCTGCCTCGCCAACACCGACGCCGTCGACTACACCATCAAGAGCGCGAAGTGGCGGCCGGACAACACCGACCTGTCCACCTCGTGCGGCGCCAACACCGTCGTCGCGGTCCGTGAGGTCCTCGACATCGGCAACGGCGACACCTACAGCCAGGACCGTCCGGGCCAGTCGTTCGACGTGACGAATCTGCCCAACGGCACCTACTACATCCAGGTCGTCGCCAACCCGGCGAAGCGGCTGGGCGAGCTGAGCACCGCCAACAACACGGCACTTCGCCGGATCATTCTGGGCGGTACGGCCGCACAGCGGACCCTCCTGGTTCCGAAGGTGTACGGGATCGCCGGCTGATCCAGCCCGGTGGCGGGGGCGTTCCCGCCGGTCGGCGGAGTGGCCGGCCGGCGGGAACGCTCTAGGGTGCTACCGGCATTCTCAACGGGGCAGAGCGGCGGTGCACGTGATCCGGGTGGTGGTCGTCGACGACGAGGCGCTGGTCAGGTCGGGTTTCCGGCTGATCCTGAACGCGGCGCCGGACATCGAGGTCGTCGCGGCGACGAGTGGTGCGGGCGCGTTCGAGGCGATCCGGGAGCACCAGCCCGAGGTGGTCCTGGTCGACATCCGGATGCCCGACGTGGACGGGCTGACCGTCCTCAGCCGGGTCCGTGAGCTGCCCGAACCGCCCGTGGTGGCGATGCTGACCACGTTCGACGCCGACGAGTACGTGCTCAAGGCCCTGCATCTGGGCGCGGCCGGCTTCCTGCTCAAGGACACCGAGCCGGAGCACCTGGCCCAACTGGTGCGCACCCTGGCGATGGGCGGGGTGGTGATGTCGCCGAAGGCGTCCCGGACCCTGCTGCGCAGCCTGCCCCGGACCGACGAGGCCGGCGCCGACCGGGCCGACACCCGCGTCGAACGGCTCACCGACCGGGAACGCGACGTGCTCGTGCTGCTGGCCGAGGGCCTGTCCAACGCCGAGATCGGGGTCCGCCTGCATCTGGGTACCGGCACGGTCAAAGACCACGTCAGCGCGCTGCTCACCAAGCTGCGGGTCTCCGGCCGGGTCCAGGCGGCGCTGCTCGCCCAGCGGGCCGGGCTGCTGGACACCGGGCGATGAAGGTTCGCCTGATCGAGATCGTCCTGATCGCGGCGGCCGCCGCCGACATTTGGGTGGACCTGTGGAGCGATCACCCGGTGGCGATCGGCTCGGCGGTGGTGGCGTGTGCCGCCCTGGCGTTCCGGCGGCGGTTCCCGCTCGCGGTCGTGCTGCTCACCCTGCCCGCCACGCTGCTGGAGGCCGCCCTGGTCGCACCGTGCGTGGCCCTCTACACGCTGGCTGAGCGCTCCCGCAACCGGGTGCTGCTGTCGGTCTGTGTGGTGCTGGCCGCCATCGCGTCGGCCTCGCCGTCACCGCTGGAACCGGACGGCGACCCGATCGGCGACAGTGTCATCTACTTCGTCTACGCCCTGGCCACCGTGGTCCTGCCGGTGCTGCTGGGTCAGCTGGTGCAGACCCGCCACGACCTGTCCCGCCGGCTGGAGGAGATAGAGGAGGTCAAGGAGCACGAGCGGGTGCTGCACGCGCAGGCCATCCTGGCTCAGGAGCGCGCCCAGTTGGCCCGGGAGATGCACGACGTGGTGTCGCATCAGGTGAGCCTGATCGCCGTACAGGCCGGGGCGCTGCAGGTGTCGGCCGGTGACGACGACACCCGGCAGGCGGCCCGCACCATCCGGTCGCTGAGTGTCGGCACCCTCGACGAGCTGCGCACCATGGTCACTCTGCTGCGGGCGTCGGGCGACGACGTCACCCAGCT
Source organism: Actinoplanes sichuanensis (assembly GCF_033097365.1). Taxonomy (NCBI): domain Bacteria; kingdom Bacillati; phylum Actinomycetota; class Actinomycetes; order Micromonosporales; family Micromonosporaceae; genus Actinoplanes; species Actinoplanes sichuanensis. The sequence continues at coordinate 5,507,840 of NZ_AP028461.1, read as the reverse complement.
GACCCCGCAGCCGACCCTGGCCGACCTGTGCACCCTGATCGGCAACAGCGGCATCGACGTCGACCTGACCGGAGACCTCAGCCTCGCCGTCGGCACCCCACGACAGAGGGCCATTTATCGTACGGTCCAGGAGGCGCTCACCAACGTCCGCAAGCATGCTCCCGGCGCCGCCGCGACGGTGGAGCTGTGGCACGACGGCAAGTTCGTCGGGGTGACCGTGACGAACGGCCCGCCGTCGCGCCCGTCGCTCCCGCTGCCCGGCGCCCACCAGGGCCTGATCGGCCTCCAGGAGCGGGCCGACCTGCTCTGCGGCACCCTGGAATCGGGCCCGACCGAGGAGGGCGGCTACCGGGTCCGGATGCGCCTGCCGATCCACACCGACTGACGCAGCCACCCGGTCATCGTGCCGAACGACGGCCCCCCGGCCAGGCACCACAGCGCGATCACCGGGTCGCAGATCGCGCAGCCGAACGACGAGCCGTGGTCGAACGGCAGGATCGGCTCGCCGCGCAGGTGGTGCACGACGTCCCAGGCGGTGTGCAGCAGCCAGCCGAGGCCGATGAACCGCCAGGACGTCAGCCCGCGGTAGGCCACGAGCGCCATGACCGAGGTGAACAGCACCTCGCCCACGCCGAGGCCGCCGCCGCTGAGATAGGCGGCGCCGGCTCCGGCCACCATGATCGCGTTGAACGGCCGTCGGTGCGGCTCCGGGATCAGCGAGCTCAGCAGGACGTAGACGACCCCGATGAGCAGCGGAACAAGAACAGACATACCGACGATCCAAGTACGGTCCACCGGCACCGGACAGTGGCCGTCGAGCCGCACCTCAACGGGTTCTGGCCATCGCTATCGGAGGCGGGGGAGAGCGTCGCGGGCCGAGTGGCTGAGCAGGCGCAGGTCCTCGGCGAAACGGGTGCGGTGGTCGGCCGGGAGCGGCTCGACGAAGTAACGGCGGATGTTCGTCACGTGCACCTGCGCCGCCCGTACCACCGTGGTCTCGCCCTCCGGCGTCAGCCGGACCAACGTGCCGCGCCGGTCGGCCGGGTCGGCCGCGCGTTCCACCAGGCCGGCCGCCTCCATCCGGTCGACCAGGCGGGTGGCGCCGCCGGTGGTCAACACCTGCTCCTGGGCGATCGACCGCATCGACAAGCCGGCGTCGCCGGCCCGGCCGAGGATGAGCAGAACCTCGAACATCAGGTGGCTGATGCCGCACTCCTCCTCGAGCGCCCGGCCGAGAATGTATTCGAGCCGGTTCGCCGCCCCCTGCAATCGGCCGAACGCGAGGACCAGCTCGTGGTTCGCCGCGTCCCCAGCCGTCGTGATCTCTGCCTGCTCGCCCATCGCGCCCCTCCTGTGCCGGGATCATCATGCCGGGCGGTGCCCTCGCCCTGATACACCGACGCCTGGCTAAACCTTTTACGCAACTTCTTGCAGTGATGTTCGGGACAGTTTGCCGCCGTGTTTCGCGGCTCCTGAATTCCATCGAGATGTTTTCATTCATTTCATAACACCAGTTCAGTAGGCCGATTTAATGGGCTGTAACCGTTTCCGGCCGCATTGATCGTGTTCTGCGCCATTGACCCGGCGCTGATGTCGGGCCAGCCTCCTTCGGGTAAGAGCCTGATTGTTCTTGCAATAGGAGCAAGATCTTTCCGAGGAGGATCGAGATGGGACGGCGTCGACGCACGATCGCGCTGCTCACCGCGGCGATGTGCGGGTTCGTTCCGATGGCGGTGCCGACCGGTCCGGTGTCCGCGGCGCCGGTCGCCGCCGACGGCCTGCAGGACGGCCGGCTCTACAGTTCGTTCATCGTCACACCCGAGCCGGGGGCGGCCGCCGCGGTGTCCGGCGTGCGCACCCTCGCCACCGGCGGCGAGACGGTCCGGGCCGATGAACCTCTGGACGCCGCCGGCGCCCGCGCGTTCATGGCCGAGTTGGCCGCCGCGCCCGGCGTCGCCTCGGTCGAACCGGACCTCCCGGTCGCCCGCACCTCCACCCCGGACGACCCGCGCTACGGCGAGCAGTGGCCGCTCTGGCAGGTGTACGGCCAGACCGACAGCGCCTTCCGCGTCGACGAGGCATGGGACACCGGTGCCGACGGCAGCGGTGTGACGGTGGCCGTGCTCGACACCGGCATCCGCCCGCACGCCGACCTCACGCCCAACCTGGTGGCCGGCTACGACTTCATCGCCGACGCCGCGAACACCGCCGACGGTGACGGCCGCGACGGCGACGCCGGTGACCCCGGCGACTGGAACGACGAGGGCGACTGCGGGGCCACCGCGTTCTCGCCGAGCAGCTGGCACGGCACCCACATCGCGGGCATCATCGCCGCGGTCCGGGACAACGGCATCGGCGTCGCCGGGATCGCGCCCAAGGCCCGGATCCAGCCGGTACGGGTCCTGGGCACCTGTGGCGGCCTGGACTCCGACATCGCCGACGCCATCGTCTGGGCCTCCGGTGCGCCGGTCCCCGGTGCGCCGATCAACACCACTCCGGCCCGGGTGATCAACATGAGCCTGGGCGGGTACGGGCCGTGTGGTCCGACCCTGCAGGCGGCCGTCGACAAGGCGATGTCCCGCGGCGCGAGCGTGGTCGTGTCGGCCGGGAACTCCGCCGCCGACGCCGCCGCCTACCACCCGGCCAACTGCGACGGCGTCATCACGGTCGGCGCCACCGGGGACGACGGGTACCTGGCGTCGTACTCCAACTACGGCGACACGGTCGAGGTGGCCGCGCCCGGCGGGTGGGGTTACTGGCGCAACAACGATCCCGCGCACCGGGTGCTGTCGACCGTCGACGCCGGAGCCCGGGAGCCGGCCGGTGACACGTACGCCGTCATGCGCGGCACCAGCCAGGCCGCCGCGCACGTCTCCGGGGCGGTCGCCCTGCTGCTGTCCCGCCGCCCCGGCCTCACCCCGGCCCAGGTGAGTGAGAGCCTGGCGGCCGGGGCGCACCGGCTGCCACTCGGTGGAGGGTGGTACAACAGCCCGTACCCGATCGGCGGTGGCCTGATCGACGTGGCCCGGATGATCTCCGGCAGCGAGTGCCGGGTCTGCGCCGGATCGGCGGCGATCGTCGACCTGACCGTCCCCGCGGACACTCCGGGCCCGGTCCATCTGGCCGGTGACCTGTCGGTTCTCGGCACCGGACGGCCCGACTGGGATCCGGGTGCGGTCAAGGCCATGCGCTACCGGCGCACCTCGTGGGACGGGACCGGTACCCCGGCCTGGCGGATCCAGTTGGCCGGGGTCACGCCGGGAACCACGGTGAACTTCAAACTGACCCTGGGCGGCTGGTCCACCGTGGAGAAGGACCGGGAGTGCGCCGAGACCGCGAACCGGGTCGTCACCCTGCCCGATGAGGGGACCCTGTGGGCGTACGCCACGGTGGAGAACTGGAACGGCACCACCCCCTGCGTCTGAGCGGCCCCTCCGGGCGGGTCCAACGGCCCTCTCGCCGGAGGGTGCATCCGGCGAACACTCGGAGTCGTCGAGAGCAACGCCAGCCCCGGGAGGCCGTGATGATCGTCGATGACAGCGTGCAGCAGCGGCTCCTCCTGGAGGAGTGCGTACGGGCGGCCACCCTCGCCCCGTCCCTGCACAACAGCCAGCCCTGGCGGTTCCGGATCGGTGCCGGCGTCGTCGACGTCCTCGCCGATCCGGGCCGGCGCCTCGACGTGCTGGACCCCGGCGGCCGGGAGCTGATGATCAGTGTCGGGGCGGCCGTGTTCAACCTGCGCCTGCGACTACGGGCCGAGGGCCGGCTGCCCGCACCCGCCTACTTCCCCGACCCGGACCAGCCCGACCTGGTCGCCCGGGTGACCGTCGGCGACACCGTCCCGGCTCCCGGCGACGTGCTCCGCCTGGCCGCCGCGATCGAGCACCGGCACACCAACCGGCAGCCGTTCGCCCGGGCGGTCATCCCGGCCGACATCGTGGAGAGCATGACCGCCGCGGCCGCCGTCGAGCAGGCCACCCTGACCGTGGCCGACCCGGTCAGTCGCAACGCGATCATCGCCCTCTCCCAGGTCGCCGACCGGCGGCTGCGCGCCACCGGCGGATACCGGGCGGAACTGGCCCGCTGGACGACCCATCGGCTACCGCACCGGGACGGGGTCCCGCAGACCGCCGTCGGGCCGTGGGACGCACTGGAGACGATGCCGATCCGCGACTTCGGGCTGCTGCAACCCAGCCCGGCCCGGCCTGCCGAGGCGTTCGAGCCGTACCCGGTGATCATGGTCCTGGCCACCGCGGGCGACGACCATCCGGCCTGGCTCCGGGCCGGGCAGGCGCTGCAGCGCGTGCTGCTCACCGCGACCTGGCACAACCTGGCGACCACCCCGATCAGCCAGCCGGTCGAGATCCCGGCGATCCGGGAACAGCTCAGCGACACCGGTTCCGGCGTGTGGGCGCAGATGGTGCTGCGCGCCGGATACGGCCGCCCGACGGTGTCCACCCCGCGCCGACCGCTGGGTGACGTGATCGACGACTGACTCAGCGGTGCGGTCCGGGTGCCGATAGGTGGTTGGTGAGTTCCACGAGCACCGTCCACCGCATCAGTCTCGACGCACTCCTCCGCGACGGGCTGTTGCACTGCGTCTATCAACCGTTCGTCGACGTGGACAGCGGCGTGGTGCCGGCCTTCGAGGCGCTGCTGCGGGCGCCCGCCGACTCCGGCTGGCAGTCGCCGGTCGAGCTGCTGGACACCGCCCGGGCCACCGGACGGCTCGCCGACCTGGAACGGGCGTCGCTGCGGGCCTCGCTCGCCGACGCCGAGCGACTCTCCCACGGCCGGCCGATGACGCTCTTCGTCAACCTGGAGCCGGACACGCTGACCCGGCGGCGCGACGTCGTCCTGGAGGTGCTCGCCACCCGGCCCGCGCACGTGCAGGTGGTCGTGGAGATCACCGAGCGGGCGCTGGCCGCGGACCTGGCCGGAGTGCTCGCCGGGGCCGAGCAGCTGCGGGCGGCCGGGTGCGCCATCGCCCTGGACGACGTGGGTGTGCACCCGGAGTCGTTGGCCTTCATCCCGCTGCTGCGGCCCGAGGTGGTCAAACTCGACCTGAAACTGCTGCGTACGGTCAAGGACCCGGCGACCGTGGCGGTGGCCGGGGCGGTCCGCGCCTACGCCGAGCAGGCCGGGGCGGAGGTGGTCGCCGAGGGCATCGAGACCCCGGACGACCTGATCCGGGCCCAGGTGCTCGGCGCCACCCTGGGGCAGGGCTGGTTGTGGGGGCGCGGCGACCGGGTCTTCCCGCCGTCGGTGTCCCTGCCCGGACGGTTCGCGGCCCGGCCGATCGGCGCGGCGCTGGCGGCCACCCCGTACCAGCTGATCGGCGCCGGTCGCCGGATCCGGCACGCGCCCAAGCACCTGCTCGTGCCGGTGTCCAAGACGCTGGAGCTGATGGCGCTGGAGGCGAGCGTGCCGCCGGTCGTGCTGGCCGCGTTCGAGGACTTCAGGTTCTTCCGGCCGTCGACGTCCCGACGGTTCACCGAGCTGGCCGCGCGACTGCCGTTCGTCGCCGCGCTCGGAGTCGGCATGCCGCCCGCCCCGGCGCCCGGAGTCCGCGGCGCCGCGCTGAAACCGGACGATCCGCTCGCCCGGGAGTGGACCGTGGTGGTGCTCGGCGCGCACACGTCGGCCGCCCTGATGGCCTTCGACCTGGGCGACACCGGCGCGGACCCGGACCGGCAGTTCGAGTTCGTGGTCACCTACGACCGGGGGCTGGCCACGGCGGCCGCGCACTCCCTGGTGGGGCGACTCACCGCCGGATAGAGCCGTGCAACCGATCCGCACTTCGACCGGGCCGTAATCGCACCTCCCGCTGCGCACAGTCGGAACCGCACTGACGACTGAGCTTGAGGAGCGTACGCCCGGTGAAGAAGCGCAACCGTGGAATCCGTCTCATCGCCGCTGCGGCCCTGACCCTCGGGAGCCTCGCGCCCGTGGCCGCCGCGCCGGGAGCGGCGCAGGCCGCGGTGCCCGGCGTCGCGAAGAACTACGCGAGTCTGATGTACCGGAGCCTGACCGCTGACGCGACGATGGCGAACCTGCGGGCCACGCTCGTCAAACAGCAGGCCGACCTGAAGAAGCGCAGCGCCGACGCGACCAAGGCCCAGAAGGCGAGTGTCGGCGCGCAGAAGAAGCTGGCCACCGTGGCCGCCGGGCACGCCGCGGTGTTCGAGAAGCTCAAGTCGGCCGAGCGTGCGCTCACCGACGCGAAGAACGCGCTGGCCCGGCAGTCGAAGCAGAAGCCCCGCAACAACGCCGCCATCGCCCGGGCCAAGCGGGCGGTGACCGCGGCCACGACCGTGCGCGACGCCCGCCGGACCCGCCTGCACCAGGCCGCCGCCGAGCTGCGCTCGGCGAAGAAGATCGCCGGGGTCACCACCTCGGCGGTGGTCAACTCGCTGGCCTCGGTCGGCCAGACCTCGGCGGCCGTCGAGCAGACCCAGAACCGGATCGCCACGGCCGGCACGGCGGCCGGTTATGCCGCCCAGGCGGCCACGATCAGCCGCAGCGTCGTCGACGAGGTCCGGCCGGTCTTCACCGTCGCCGACACCACCAGCGTGTACGGCACGACGGTGCACAAGAACATCGCGTACGCCTTCAAGCGCCTGATCGACGACGCGAAGGCCGACGGCATCGCGCTGTCCGGCGGCGGTTTCCGTACCAAGGAGCGGCAGATCGAGCTGCGTACGATCAACGGCTGCCCGGACGTCTGGACCGCCCCCGCCTCGTCGTGCCGGGTGCCGACCGCGATCCCGGGCCGCTCGCTGCACGAGATCGGCCTGGCCGTGGACGTCACCTCCGGCGGCAGGACGCTGACCCGCAAGAGCAAGGCGTTCGAGTGGATGACCGCCCACGCCGCCGAATACGGCTTCGTGAACCTCCCGTCGGAGGCGTGGCACTGGAGCATCACCGGCGGATGATTCATAGCCGTTTCTCAGCCTGCCTACAGGTTTGCGCAACTCCGTTCCGGGATACCGCATGTGACGGATTTCCCTAACCCTGAACGTTGCCGTTCCTGCTCGTTAGCCTGAGTGGAGTGAATACCGGAATGCCTGTTCCTGAACGTCGTGTCGTCCGCAGCGTGGCAATCCTGACCACCTGCGGCCTGATAGCCGGTCTCGTGGTCGCCGCGGCGTCCTTCCCGGCGGTCGCGATGTCCGGGCTGGCGGCCAAGGCCGGTGCGGAGGAGTTGGGTGAGCTGCCCCCGGCGCTGGTCGAGCAGTCGTCGCCGCAGGTCTCCCGGGTGTATGCGTCGGACGGCAAGACCCAGATCGCGCTGATGTACGACGAGTTCCGCAGCGACGTGCCGCTGTCACAGATGTCCGAGAACATCCAGGGCGCGATCGTCGCCGCCGAGGACCACAAGTTCTACGAGCACAACGGGGTCGACCTGAAAGGTGTGGCCCGCGCATTCGTGAACAACAACCAGGGCGGCGGCAAGCAGGGCGCCTCCACCCTGACCATGCAATACGTGCGGATGGCTCTCGCCTATTCGACCACTGATCCGCAGGAGGTGGTGAACGCCACCAAGGACACCGCCGAGCGGAAACTGAACGAGATGAAGTATGCGATCCAGGTCGAGAAAGAGCTGTCCAAGCAGCAGATTCTGGAGCGCTATCTGAACATGGCTCCGTTCGGCAACGGCGCCTACGGGGTGAACGCGGCGAGCCAGGTCTACTACGGCAAGAAGCCGGCCGACCTGTCGATCGGCGAGGCCGCGCTGCTGGCCGGCATGGTGAAGGCGCCGACCGCGTTCGACCCGACCACCGAGACCGGCTACCCGCAGGCGGTGGCCCGTCGCGACTACATCATCGACAACATGGTCGACCTCGGGCAGATCACCGCCGCCCAGGGTGCGGAGGCGAAGAAGGAGAAGGTGGCGCGCACCGCGAAGCGGCCCAGCCGGGGCTGCGTGTCGGTCGCCAAGAACCACTGGGGCTTCTTCTGCGACTACTTCTACCGGTGGTGGCTCGAGCAGTCGGCGTTCGGCGAGACGACGTACGACCGGGAGCGCCTCCTGAAGAGCGGTGGATACCGGATCGTCACCACCCTCGACCTCGAGGCGCAGTCCGCGGCGCGTAAGCGGGTCACCGAGCACATCGCCGACACCAGCCAGAACGCGTTGATGCTGGCCGCCGTCGAGCCCGGCACCGGCGAGGTCCGGGCGCTCGCCGCGAACCGCAAGTTCAAGATCGACGACGCCGAGCACCCGCAGAACAAACTGTCGTCGAACCCGGATCAGGCCCGCGAGGGGATCCGCGGCACCTACCCGAACACCACGAACCCGATCATCACCGGCAGCACCGGCGTCCCCGGTTACCAGGCCGGCTCGGTGTTCAAGATGTTCACCATGGTCGCCGCCCTGGAGAAGGGCATGGGCCTGGACACCACCATCTACTCGCCGCAGCGCTACAAGTCCCGCTACCTCGACTCGGCCGCACCGGCCGGATGCGACGGCTACTACTGCCCGAGCAACGCGTCGGCGAGCGAGGCCGGGAACTTCAACATGTGGACCGGGTTCGGGCGGTCGGTGAACACCTACTTCATTCCGCTGCAGGAGCGGGCCGGCGCGGAGAACGTGGTGGCCGTGGCCAAGCGGTTCGGTGTGCAGTTCCGGTCGGCCGACGACGCGACCCGGGCGAATGACCCGGCTCAGGCGCACGAGTGGGGCGCCTTCAGCCTCGGTGTCTCGGCGTCCACGCCGCTGGACATCGCGAACGCCTACGCCACCCTGGCCGCCGACGGCATGTACTGCGCGCCCACCCCGATCCAGCAGATCACCACCGCCGACGGCACCAAGATCGACACCGGGAAGTCGACGTGCACCCGCGCCACCACCAAGGACGTCGCCCGCAAGGCCCTCGACGCGGCTCGCTGCCCGGTCGGCGACCGCGCCCAGCTCGGCAGTTGCGGCGGATCGACCGCTCCGCAGGTCCGCAGCGTGGTCGGACACCCGGTGTTCGGCAAGACCGGCACCACCGACAGCGACAAGACGGCCGCCCTGGTCGTCGGCACCCGCGACCTGGTCGTCGCTGGATACCTGGCCAACCCCGACTGGGCCGCGCACACCGACCGGATGTCACACGGCATCGTGAACCCGGCCGTCTACGAGACTCTCGCCGATTACATGAAGGATCGGCCGGAGGAGGAGTTCCCCACCCCCTAGTACGGCAGCCGCCGTTCGTGAGGTGACCTCGGATCCTGCGGGAACAAGGACGGCCACCGCATGATCGTCTGTGCGTTGTGGACACAACATCAGACCTTGCGGTGGCCGAGAGCCACAGCGTAGAGCCTGCTCGGTGGCGACGAACCATCGACCTGGTGATCGACTCGTTCGCGGGCCGGTTCTGCCGGGTTGAGCCCCGCCGGGCGGCGGCCGGGTTCGTCACCGGGCTGCTTGCCGACCTGGAGGTCAAGACGTGTTGGCAGGTGGCTGAGCAGGCCGGACATGCCCGACCGGATGCGATGCAACGGCTGCTCTACCGGGCCAAGTGGGACGCTGACGCGGTGCGTGACGACGTTCGCAAGGTCGTCGCTGACCGACTCGGTGACCCTGACGGTGTCCTCGTGGTCGACGAGACCGGCGATCTGAAGAAGGGCGTGCACTCGGTCGGTGTCCAGCGTCAATACACCGGAACCGCCGGGCGGATCGAGAACGCCCAGGTCGGAGTGTTCCTCGCCTATGCGAGCAGGCACGGTCACACTCTGATCGACCGCAGGGTTTACCTGCCGAAGTCCTGGACCGATGACCGTGACCGGTGCGAGCGGGCCGGCATTCCGCAGGACGTCACGTTCGCCACCCGCTCGGAGTTGGCCGACGACATGATCAACGCCGCGGTGAATGCCCTGGTCCCAGCCCGGTGGGTCGCCGCGGACGAGGCCTACGGCAATAACACCCGGCTCCGCAGTGAACTGCGCAAACTCCGCCTCGGCTACGTGCTGGCAGTCTCCTGCGATCACCTCGTGCCGATCGACGCAGGCAAGACCCGCTGCCGCGTCGACCGCCTCGCCGAGAACCTGCCCGCCACCGCCTGGACCCGGCGCAGCGCTGGTGACGGCTCGAAAGGACCACGGTTCTACGACTGGGCCTGGCTGGCCGACGTCGGCGCCGACGGTGACCCCGACGACGATGGCCGGCACAGCCTGCTCATCCGACGTAACACCACGACCGGTGAGCTGGCTTTCTACCGCTGCTGGGCACCGGGGCCGGCCACCCTCGCCCAGTTCGTGCGGGTCGCGGGAGTTCGCTGGATCGTGGAGGAAAGCTTTCAGGCCGGAAAAGGCCAAGTCGGCCTTGACCAGCACCAAGTCCGCCGGTGGACGTCCTGGCACCGGTTCACCACCCTGGCCCTGGCCGCCCTCGCCGTCCTCGCGATCTGCGCCGCCGACGCCCGCACCGCAGATCGTCGCGGTCAGCCCGACATGATCGACCTGACCGTCAACGAAATCCGCCGTCTGATCAACGTCCTGCTGATCCGGCCAACCCGCAGCATCGCCTACCGTCTGCGCTGGTCAAACTGGCGACGCCGCCACCAGGCACGAGCCAGACGAGCCCACTACGCCCGCCGCCTCACCCTCGAACTCCAACCATGATCACGAATGGCGGCTGCCGTACTAGCGGCCGCCGTGTTCGCGGAGCTGCCGGGGATCTCGACATCGGCAGTTCCGGGCGGCCGGCCAGCGACGTGAGCTGGGAACGTTAGAGCGGCACTTTCGTGGGCCAGCGGCACGGCGGGAACGCTAAAACGGCACTTTCGTGGGCCAGCGGCACAGCGGGAACGCTAAAACGGCTCGGTAGCAGCCGTGGTGTGTCGCTGGGTGGTGGGGTGGTGGGCGGTAGCAGCCGTGGTGTGCCGCTGGGCGATCGGCCGTCGGCACTCAGCGGCACGGGCGAGCCTCATCCCGGCGGGGCGGGCGGGGCCGCGGCGGCTTCCAGGACCTGCTTGATCTCCAGGATGCCGCGGGACACCCGGGCCTCGACGTGCGCGGCCATCGGGTGCGGCAGCACGTCGGTGATCCACACCAGGCGGCTGCCGTCGCCCTCCGGAAGGACCTGGAACGACGCGTGATGGTAGGTCAGCGGCATCCGCTGACCGTCCACCACGGCGTACGCCAGGCGCCGCTGCTCATGGTCGACCGCGACGATCAGCTCCCGCACCTCCCACCCGTCCGGCATGGTCAGGATGCGGGTGTCACCGTCGATCCGGGCGGCGGCGACCCGGCCCGGCAGCAGCCGCTCGTGAACGGCCCCGACATCGGCCACCGCCTCCCAGGCGACATGGGCGGAAACGGACAGGGAGGTCTCAACACGGACGGTGGCCACCGGGCGACGATACCGGGCGGCGGTCCCGCGCGGGCCGGTCAGCGTCGGGTGGCCTCGCGGATGTTGACCAGCAGCACCAGCAGGGCGGCCGCCGCGCAGGCGAACGTCACCACGTAGCGGCCCTCCAGCCACAGCACCGCCAGCACGATGAACAGCACGAACGCCAGCAGGATCCGCAGCACCACGGCCAGGAACTTCTTCCGGACCAGCCCCTCCACGCCGAGCATCACCAGCAGCAGCACCAGGGCGGTCAGCTGGCCGGAGACCGGCGGCGGCGCCACCACGGCACCGATGGCCAGCAGGATCAGCGGCGTGCTCAGCACCGCCCACCAGGACAGCGCCCGGCCCAGGAAACCGCCGACCTGATCGATCGGCAGCCGGCGGTGCAGCAGGTGGGCGTGCGGATGCTGAGCGACCGGCGTCGCCGTCGTGGCCCGCCGCAGCTCGTCGGCCAGCCGGGTGCGTTCCATCCGCAGCGCGAGCAGCTTCTGCTCCCGGGCGGCCAGCGACCGCACCTCCGGCGCGGCCGCCGGAAGACCCGCGGCGGCCACCGTCAGCTCATGCCGCAGCGCGTCTATCTCGTCGTCCAACTCGGCGAGACGATCAAGATCACGCTGGGTACGGATGGCGACGAGCCGCCGCTCCTCGGCCTGATCCGGTACGACCTTCGCCAGCCCGGCCCAGCCGACCGGATCCGCCCACGCCGGCCGGACCGTGCCGTCGCGCCCGTATCGTGGCCCGGCCGGCCCGCGCTCGCCGCCGAGCCGGTCCCGGGTGTCGCGCCCCCACAGGCCGCGGAAGTCACGTACCCAGCCGGTCTCGTCGCCGATCTGCACCGGGTGCCACGCCTCGGACTGGCCGGGGCCGACCGCCCGGCCGTCGCCGCGCGCGTAGTCCACGTACGGAATCCCGACGTTGCTCTGATCCTCGGGGGACCAGGGCGCCAGCAGCCGCGCCGACCACCGCAACGCGCCGACCAGGCCGCGCAGCCGTGGCGGCCGGACCGTGATCAGGTAGTCGCCGGGCAGATAGGCCCCGGAGTGCGAGCCCGCCCCGACGAACACCACCGGATGCCGGCCGCCGACCGTGGTCAGATCCGGGTCGTCCCAGCGGCGCCGCAGGTCGTCGCCCACCTCGTCGTGCGCCGAGAACACCACCCACGACGGCGCCGGCAGCCCGTCCGGCCCGTCCGGGGCGGCCGCGTCGACGAACACGGTCACCTGCTCCCAGTCGGCCTCGTGCTCGTTGACCCCGCCGAACGCCGACCGCCAGTTGTTGAAGTTGTAGAAGAACCAGTACTGGCAGACGATCCACGGCCCGTCCCGTACCACCCGCCCGTAGTAGGTGGGCTCATTCGTCTCCAGATGGTCGCGCTGCAGCAGGAACGAGCGGGCCGCCGAGCCACCCGGCACACTGCCTCGGAACAGCAGCGAGAACCGGTTGAGCGTGTCGACCATCCGCCCGGTGAGCCCGACCGCGCCGAGCCGGCTGGACCGGGACAGATGCGGTGGCCGGTCACGCAGCGGGATGTGGGTGAGGTGTTTGTCGCCGGTGCCGATGCCGGACAGCGCGTGGCCGAGGCCCTGTTCGGCCCCTCCGGCCGTGGCCAGCTTGTCGAGGCTCAGGTCACCGGGCGCGGCGATCTGCACCGGGCCCTGGCCCGGTTCGTGGCGCCACAGGCTGGCGCGGCTGACATAGCGCTCGACCGAGACGGGGAAGAAGTATTCACCCTCGGTGAACCTGGCCACCGGCTCGTAGGCGCGCAGCAGCCGCAGGTCGTCCCCGTTCCCCAAGACCCCGTGGCCCCTTCCCTCGTGCTTGTCCGCGCCCCGAGGTTAGCGCCCGGTCACACCTGGTCCTGATCACCACCGGCTTCCGGCGGGTCCAGGAGGTGGTCGAGCCCGATCACCCGCAGCACCCGTTCGACGATGCCCCGCGCTCCGGCCAGCCGAAACTCGATTCCGTCCCGCTCGGCGGCGAGGTATCCCTCGATCAGGGCGTTGATCGCCTCCGAGTCGATGAACGTCACCCGCCCGAGGTCCACCACGATCCGCGACCCGGGATCACCGCCGATCAGGTCGTGCAGCGCCTTGCGCAGGTCCTCGCGGGTGCCGATGTCGAACGCGCCGGCGAGCCGGACACGCGACGCCGCGCTTCCGCCCGCTGGTTCCAGCGCGATGGTGTAGTAGTCGTCCGCCACGGATAGTTGTCTACCAGCAAATAAACACAGACTCGTCACGAAGGGGCCATTGGACGCCGTCTGACGAACGTTTTACGCTGGTGGTGTGGGGTACGAGTGGCTGACCGAGGCCTTGGCGCGTCTGCGTGACATCGAGTCGCAGGAGGTCACCCAGGTTCTGTCCGCCCAGCGGCGTCTGCCGCTGGCCGCGGAGAGCGCCGGGGTGCATTTCCTGACGATCAGCGGGCGCACCGGCACCGGCCGTCCCCTCGTCGTCGCCGTGCGGCTGCTCGGCGGGCATCGGCAGCAGATCATCGGCGCCCGCGAGATGACCCCCGACGAGTTGGTGCGGTTCAAGGCCTGGGAGGCGGACGCGTCATGAGTCAGCAGTACAGCGACGAGCAGATCTCGGCGGCCGCGGCGGCGTTCGCCGCCGGCGACGTCACCTACCACGAGGGTGTGCGGGTGAGCCTGCCCCCGGCCCCGGAGACCGAGCCCATGGTGCCCCTCGGCATCCGCGTCCCGCCGGTGCTGGCGCAGCGCGTGCGGGCCGCCGCCGATCAGGCCGGCATTCCCTACTCCCAGCTGATCCGCGAGTGGATCGAGCTCGGCCTGACCGACATGGCCGGAGACCTGACCGTCTCCGTGGCGGTCCTGCGCCGGGCGATAGCCCACGCCGCCCAATCCGGCCACGCTGCCTGACCTCGGCCCCCCCCGGAGCGGGTCCCGCACCCACCGGGACGGCCCCACCGGGACGGCCCCACCGGGACGGCCCCACCGGGACGGCCCCACCCCGGGCGGTTCGGGGCGCGGCGCTACCGGGTCAAGCCGTGGCGGGTGGCGTAACCGGCGGCCTCGGTGCGGTTGCGGGCGCCGATCTTGGCGAAGGCGTTGTTGATGTGGGTCTTGACGGTGGCCTCTGCCACGAACAGGGCGGCGGCTATCTCGGCGTTGGTCCGGCCGGCGGCGATCTGTCCCAGGACCTCGGCCTCGCGCTGGGTCAGGCCGTCGGGTAGTCGATCCACCGGAGCGCTCGGGATCGGGCGGGACATCGCGTCGGCGAGTCGGCCCGCCACGGCCGGATCGAACATGGCATGCCCCGCCGCCGCGGCTCGCAGGGCCAGGGTGATCTCGGCTCGGCCGGCGTCCTTGGTCAGGTAGCCGCGAGCCCCGGCGGCCAGCGCGCCCGCGATCGAGTCGTCGTCCGCGTAGGTGGTCAGCACCACCACGGCGACCTCGGGGAACTCGGCACGGATGCGGGCGGTCGCGGTGATCCCGTCGAGCACCGGCATGCGCAGGTCCATCAGCACTACGTCCGGCCGATGAGCGGCGACCAGGGTCAGCGCCTGCTCACCGTCGGCGGCGGCGCCGAGCACCTCGATGCCTTCGGTCAGCTCCAGTAGCGCGGTCAGCCCCTCCCGGACCAGCGCCTGGTCGTCGGCGACCACGACCCGCAGCGGGTGTTCGCTCACTCCGGAACCTCCACGCCGACCAGCCACTCGCCGCCCTCGACACCGGCACGCATGGTCCCACCGACCAGCGCGACCCGTTCCCGCACCCCGATCAACCCGTGCGTGGCCAGCGGGGTCTCGCCGGGGGCGGTCGTGCGGACGGTTGGGGGAGGAGGTTCGCCCGGTTCGATCGGGTCGGGCGTGGCCGTACCAGAAAAGGGGTTGCGGACCGTCAATCGGACGCATTGCGGGAGATAACCGAGGGTCAGGGTGATCGGGGCGCCGGGAGCGTGCCGGGATGCGTTGGTCAGGGCTTCGCGGGCGATGCGCAGCAGCGCGATCTCGGCCTGCGGCGACAGAGAGCGATGGTCACCTTCGAAGCGCAGCGTGATCGCGGCGTGGTGATCGGAACGGAAGGCCGCCGCCAGGGTGGCCAGTGCCCGCGGCAGCGGCGGCACGTCGGCGCGTAAGGCGGCGACCGCCGAACGAGCCTCGGCCAGGCCTTCGGCGGCGAGGCGCCGGGCCCTCCGGATGCGGGCGGCGGCTCCGACGACGTCGCCCCTCTCGGTCAGCTGTGCCTCGGCGACCTCCAGCTGTACGCCCAGAGCGCCCAGCGAATGCGCGAGGACGTCGTGCAGTTCCCGGGCGATCCGGGCGCGTTCGTCGAGGGCCGCCGCCCGGGCCTGCGCCTGCTGTGTGCGGGAGGTCTGTTCGAGCAGGAGCGCCGTCTGTTCGGCGCGCAGCCGATGCTCGCGCCGATGCAGGCTGAACAGCACGAGCACCGCGATCAGTGCCGGTTGGGTGAGCATCGCGGCGGGCCCGCGCCCGGCCAGCCACAGCCCGGTGAGCAGGGCGATCAGGACCGCCGCGGTGAGGGTGAGGATCGCCCACATCGGGGTGCGGGGCAGTAGCACGAACGTGAACAGCGCCGCATACAGGTAGAGCAGCGAGTGCGCGTCGTCCGGCAGCCCGGCGACCGTCGCCGGGAGCAGCGCCGCCACGGCGAGCGCCGCCCGCGACACCCGCGGCGAGCGGTGATCGGCCGCCAGGAAGACGAACCACCCGGTGAGGGCGGCGGCGAGCACCGGCCGGACGCCGGGGCTCGCCGCACCCGCGGTCAGGAAGGCCCACAGCATCAGGGCGCTGAGGACGATCCGGACCAGCCAGCCGGTCTCCGGATCGTCGGCCCGGAGCCGGCGGACGCCGTCCCGGAAGGTCAATCGGACTCTCCCACCAGGGTCAGGATCAGGTCGAGCATCAGCAGACGGTAGGCGACGAAGGCGAGGCCCGCCACGCCCAGTATGACCAGGCCCGCGACGATGACCCGGCCGGTGATGCGGCCACCGTCGCGGGCGGTGGCCCGGCCCAGGATCTCCCCGGCGATCCGGGTGGTCGGGCTGCCTTCCCGGTCGCCGGTGAGCAGGTAGTTGACGGCTTTCCTACGGTTCTCATCCATGGCCCGGACGTTACGGAGAGTGCCGGGTGGAGCGGCACCACCGCGGGGTGGAGATAAGGGTGGAAGTGCGGCATCATGGGCGCCGTCGATGTGCACTGTGGACTGACGGAGGATGTTCGTGGCTGAGGCGGCGGGGACGAATCTGGACACCGGTACGCCGCATTCGGCGCGGTTGTGGAACTACTGGCTCGGTGGCAAGGACAACTTCCAGGCCGACCGGGAGGCCGGGGACGCGATCGCCGGGATGCTGCCGTCGATCGTGGCGCTCGCCCGGGAGGACCGGAGGTTCCTGCGCCGCTCGGTGGAGCACCTGGTCCGCGACGGCGGGATCCGGCAGATCCTGGACATCGGCACCGGTCTGCCGACGGCCGACAACACCCACCAGGTCGCGCAGGCCGTGGCGCCGGAGACCCGGGTCGTCTACGTCGACAACGATCCGCTGGTCCTGGTGCACGCCCGGGCCCTGCTGTCCGGCACCCCCGAGGGCGGCACCAACTACGTCGAGGCCGACCTCAACGATCCCGAGTCGATCCTGCGGGCGGCCCGGGACACCCTCGACTTCTCCCAGCCGATCGCGTTGACACTGCTCGGGATCGTGCACTTCATCCGGGACGACGAGGCGGCCCGGGCGGTGATCCGGCAGCTCGTCGACGCGTTGGCGCCGGGCAGCTACCTCGCGATCGCGCACGGCTGTCACGACATCAACACCGCGGAGGCGCACCGGATCGTCGACTTCTGGAACGAGCGGGGCACCCCGAAGATCAAGTATCGGAGTTCGGCGCAGATCACCGAGTTCTTCGACGGCCTGCGGCTGCTCGAACCGGGCGTGGTGCCGTGCAACAGGTGGCGGCCGGAGGGTGAGCCGGGCGCCGACGTGAATCAATACTGCGGCGTCGCGATCAAGGAGTAGGCCTGCCATCCTTGCCGGCATGTTCTTCGATCGGCGGATGCTCGCCCTCGTCACGGTGCTGATGCTGGCGGGTTGCGCGGAGCCGGCGCCGGAGCCGGGGCCGGCGGTGTCGACGCCGACGGTCGAGGCGGCCCCCGTGGTGACCACCGCGCCGTCCACCGTGCCTTCGACCGTTCCCGGCGCGGTCGCGGCGGGGGCGCTTCCCGCGGTGATGCAGCACGGGCCGCGGAGCTCGAAGCGGGTGGCGTTGACGTTCGACGCGGACATGACCGACGCGATGGCGGCCCGGCTGCGCCGGGGCGAGGTGAAGTCGTACGCGAACCTGCGCCTGCTCGGCATCCTGGAGCAGCGGCGGATCCCGGCCACGTTCTTCGTCACCGGCCAGTGGGCCGAGGAGTATCCCGAGGTCATGAAGCGGATCGTGGGTAACCCGCGGTTCGAGGTGGCGAACCACAGCTACGAGCACGCCGCGTTCACCGGCGACTGCTACAACCTGCCGCGGGTGAAGCCGGCCGACATGACCGAGGACGTGGCGAAGACGTTCCGGGTGCTGGAACCGTTCGGCGGGCGGCAGACCCGGTACTTCCGGTTCCCGGGTCTGTGCCATGACCGGGCGGCGCTGCGGGCGCTGGCGCCGCTCGGAGTCACCGTGGTCGACGGGGACGTGGTGAGCGGTGATCCGTTCGCCCGCGGCCCGGACCCGGTGGTGAATGCGGTGTTGTCGCAGGTGAAGCCGGGCTCGGTCGTGATCATGCACGTGACCGAGGCGAACGCCCTGTACACCGACGACGCGCTGCCGGCCATCCTCGCCGGGCTCAAGCGCCGTGGCCTGGAGCCCGTCACGCTGTCGGAACTGGCGGCCGGCTAGCGCGCCTCACCTCCTACCCGGCTTCCGGGTGCTCCGTGACGTTCTGCAGGTAGAGGGCCTCGCCGAGCTTCTCGATGAGGGCCATCTGCGTCTCCAGGTAGTCGACGTGGTGCTCCTCGTCGGCGAGGATGTCCTCGAAGATGCGGGCGGACGTGACGTCGCCGATCGAGCGCATGTACTCCAGGCCGCGACGCAGCCGGTCGACCGCCTCGACCTCGATCTTCATGTCGCACTCGAACTGCTCCTTGACCGTCTCGCCGATCCGCAGCACGGACAGCTTCTGGTAGTTGGGCAGTCCTTCGAGGAAGAGGATGCGGTCGGTGAGGACCTCGGCGTGCCGCATCTCGTCGATGGATTCGTGTTTCGTGTGCTTCGCCAGCACGGTGTAACCCCAGTTCTCCTGCATCTTGGCGTGCAGGAAGTACTGGTTGATCGCGGTCAGTTCCGCGGTGAGCTGCTCGTTGAGAAACTCGATGACACGGGCGTCACCTTGCATGCCAAATACCCCCAGTTATGGCCAAACTGGGGTTGAGCGTAACGGATCGGTGACGCTATGCGACTTTTGATAGGCGCGTGTCGGTGGTCTCCTCTTCGATCAGGTCGCAGATCCGGTCGAGGCAGCTGCCGCAACCCGTCCCCGCGCCGCAGGCGTCGCCCACGGCCTCTTCGGTGCGCGCGCCGAGTCGGATGACGGCGCGAACCTCGCGTTCGCGGACGTGGTGGCATATACAGACGTACATCGACCGTGGATCCTTCGTTTTGCTTAGCCTTACCTTCGTTAGGCTGCCCTAAAACCCCTGGTCACGCAAGCCCTACCGGGGGAGACGTCAAGATCACTCCACGTGCGGGGTGGATCGGTGAATTCCACTGTGCGAGCACTGTGCATCGACTAGGAATGACGTAAGGGAGTGTCGGAATGCGTTGACGGTTTCCGTTCAGCTTTCCTACGGTCTTCTCAACGAAATACCGGCTCGTTTTCGGAGAGTTCCCATGTCGCTTGCCGTCCCCTCGGACATCCAATTTCTCGGCCTCCGTCTGCCGATGCCGCGGTGGCTGGTGGAGGATGCCCCTGAGCTGCGGGAAGACTTCGAGTACGAGTACGACGACCTGGACGAGGACGACGTCGAGGAGCATTTCCCGCGCCTATGAATCACGGCGGTTCAGATAGCCCCGAACCATTCGAGAGAGGCCTGCGGATCAGTGTGGATGCGGGACAGGGTGACTCCGGCCGCGACGGCCAGGACGACCATGATCAGCAGGGTCACGAGGAACCGGCGGACGCCTTTCGCTGATCGTGGTGGTTCATGCTGCTCTGTCACCGTTCCTCCGTGGTGTGCGCCTTTCGTGGCACTCTAGGGTCACCATGATCACGGTGTGGGTGGTGGCGGGGCGCATGGCACGAAGCCGGTACAGCCCGCGTTAAATAACCAACGTTACTCACCATTAATCAGCCGTTCGGATGAGGTGGCATCGTCCGAAAGTTGGGTGATCGTGACGTGCGTCACCTGCAAACATTGCGGCCGGTGGACGCATGATCACCCTCCGGAGGCTGCCATGGTGGACAGGCGATACGGATCAGGATCTCCCGACCGGCACCACGCCGTGCAGAGCCCATCGCAGGCCTGGCCCGTACAGCCTCGGCACGCCGCACCACCCCGGCAGTTCCGCTCCCTGCGCGGCTTCTTCCGCCGGCCCGACGCGCACCGGCGTAACTGGCTGCTGCTGATCCCGATCGTGGTGCCGCTGACGCCGTTCCTCTACAACCGGGTCGAGCCGACGTTCATCGGGCTGCCGTTCTTCTACTGGGCCCAGCTCGGCTTCGCGTTCCTGGCCAGCATGGTCATCGCGTACGTGCACACCAGGACACGATGACCATGGGCGATCAGAAGGTTCAACTGATCGTCTTCACACTGATCTTCGGGGTCGTCGCGATCATGGGATTCGCGGCGTCCCGCTGGCGGCGCCCCAACGACATCCACAGCCTCGAAGAATGGGGACTGGGCGGCCGGGCGTTCGGCAACTGGGTGACGTTCTTCCTGCTCAGCGGGGACGTCTATACGGCATACACCTTCGTCGCCGTGCCCACCCTGGTGTTCGGCGTCGGCGCCGCCGGGTTCTTCCCGGTGCCGTTCCTGGTGATCGTCTACCCGATGCTGTTCGTGGTGCTGGCCCGTTTCTGGTCGGTCTGTCACGTGCACGGGTTCGTCACACCCGCCGAATTCGTCCGCGCCCGGTTCGGCTCCAAGGGGTTGGGCACCGGGATCGCCGTACTCGGCATCGTGGCCACCATGCCGTACATCGCGTTGCAGTTGATCGGCATCGAAGCGGTCTTCGAGGTGATGGGCCTGCCCAAGGGCTGGCCGCTGACCATCGCGTTCCTGGTCCTCGCGCTCTACACGTTCAACTCGGGGCTGCGCGGGCCGGCGCTCGTCTCGATCGTCAAGGACACGCTGGTGCTGTGGTCGGTCCTGTCGGTCATCATGATCGTGTCGATGATGCCCGGCGGCTGGGACCCGGTGTTCCGGCTGGCCGAGGCGAAGTACGCGGCCTCGCCCCGCGTCGACGACGGACTGCTACTCGCCCCGGAGAGCCAGCTCAACTACGTGACCCTGGCCCTCGGATCGGCGCTCGCGCTCTTCCTCTACCCGCACACCCTCACCGGGGTGCTGGCCTCGCGTAACCGGGGCACGCTGCGACGCAACCTGGCGGTGCTCCCGCTCTACACGCTCACCCTCGGCGTGCTGATGCTGGTCGGGTTCGCGGCGATCTACAGCGGCACCGAGGCGGTGGGCGGGAACGCGAACACCGTCGTACCCCAGTGGTTCGACGAGAACGCGCCCGCCTGGACCGCCGGCATGGTCTTCGCCGCCATCGGCGTCGGGGCCATGGTGCCGGCGGCGATCATGTCGATCGCCGCGGCGAACCTCTTCACTCGCGACATCTACCGCGTCTACATCCGGCCGGACGCCACCGCCAAAGAGGAGACATACGTCAGCAAGACCGTCTCGCTGACCGTCAAATTCGGTGCGCTGCTGGTGATCCTGCTGCTCAACACGCAGTTCGCCATCGACCTCCAGCTGATCGGCGGCGTGGTGATCATGCAGACGCTGCCGGCCGTGGCGCTCGGCCTCTACACCAACTGGTTCCACCGATCGGCCCTCGCCTGGGGCATCGGGTCGGGGCTGCTGGTCGGCATAGTCATGCTCTATCAGATTCCCAAGACCAACGGCACCACTGTGGTACGGGAGCACTTCGGCGGTTCGGCCTGGCCCCTCGACACCATCGGGATCGACAGCGACGCCAGCATCTACGTGGGAGTCGTCGCGCTCGCGGTCAACCTGATCGTCACGTTCGCGCTCACCCCGGTGTTCCGTAACGCCCGTGTGCCGGAGGGCCGTGACGAGACCCACGACCACGACTACGTGGCCGACGAGGGTGACCCGACGATCCGCCGGATGACCGAGATCATCGACGGGGAGAAGGCTCCGGAGCCGGTGTCGGTGCCGACGCTCGGCGCCCGGTTCACGCCCCTGGGACAGCGGCGGCCGACTGCTGGTCCACGTCCTCGATCGTGACCTCGTAGTCGTAACCGCAGGCCAGCGGGAAGTCCCAGCTCTGGAACCAGAGCAGCCGGCTGGACTGCGCGATGTCGAGCACCTCCACGCCGAGGACCGCCGGTCCGTCCTCGGCGCCGGGGCTGGACGGCGCCGGGACACTGATCCACGACCGGTGGCTGTCCGGGCCGGTGAACGTGCTGGACGAGAAGATCAGCGGGCCGCGGACGAACGCCGGGTAGTCGGCGTAGTCGCTCTTCGCGCCGCCGACCAGCATGGCGGTCAGACCGTGCACCCCGGTGTACTTGGCCCTGATGTTGGCGCGGCCGTCCCGGCACAGGGTGTCCGCGTCGGGGCTGCGCCGCTGGGTCGCCTCCCAGGTCACCTCACCCGGCACGGCGGCGCGGGTGGCCGCGTGCGCCGGGGCCGGCAGGACGGCGAGCGCCAGGCTCGCCAGCACGGTGACTGATTTCGACATGGTCGGCCTCCCCGGGCGGTCGCAGTTGACGGTCCAGGGAACCATCCGGGCCACGACCCGCGGGCCGGATCAGCCGAAACCTGTCTGTTCGGCTGATCCGGCCCCGCGGGCTCAGATCCTCGGGATCAGAGTCGTCGCGACCGCCTTGGCGTCGGCCAGGTTCCTCGCGTCCGAGGCGCCACGCGAGTAGACGTCGATCTGGACCGTGCCGGACCGGACGTACAGGTGGCCGGAGTGCGTGTAGGCGTCCTCGCCGATCCCGTCGACCCACTCGGCCTCGTCGATCGTGACCTGGAAGTCCTCGGGCGTGGTCCGGCTCAGGAACACGGCGAGCTGGCCGCCGGACTGCTGCCACTGGCAGTAGCGGGTCGAGTCGCCGGGGGCGCCGCCGTCCTCGTCGATCTGGGTGATCTCCCGGTGGGTCAGGTCGACGACCTCGGTCTCGTCCAGCAGCGTGCACGGGTCGGGGAAGCCGGTGCTGTGCTTCTTCTCGGCGGGCGTCGTCGGCTCGGCGGTCGCACTCTTCGGGGTGGCCTTGCTCGTCGGGGTCGCGGTGCTGGTCTTGCTCTCCGTGGTGCTGGTCTTGCTCCCCGGGGTGCTGTGGGAAGCGATGTCCGACGCGCCGGCGGCGGCGTTGCCGAGCACGCCACATCCGCCGGTGAACGCGACGGCGACGACAGCGGTCAGGGCGACGAGGCGGTGCTTCATGGGTTTCTCCTGTGGGAAGAAGTGAGGCGGTTGCCGTTGCCGAGAACGATCCGCCCACCCGCCAAAGAAACCCCAAAGACTCACCTGAGCAGGGCGTTCACTACATCCGAAAGAGTCAGGGCGTCGGCCTCCCGGTAGATCGTGGCGCGTTCCGCCGTACCCAATGATGATCTTGCAGTGGCCTCGGCCGACTCCTTGTCGGCGATCTCGTCGGGGGTGAAACTGGGGGCGCCGAGCGCGGCGCGCTCGCGTTCGGCGAGAGCCAGCAGGCGCAGGCCGCCGGACGCGTCGCCGGCGGCGATGTCCAACTGTGCGAGGCCCTCCACCGCGTCGAGCTGACCCTCCGTGATGCCCAGGTCGGTGTAGATCGTCAGTGCCGAGAGCATCGCCTCCCGCGCCGGGGCGTGCCGCCCGCGTCGCCTGTGGGTGGTCGACAGGTTGGTCAGCGCGGCCGCCTCGCCACGTCTGTCGCCGAGCGCCCGGAAGCCGTCGAGTGCTCTGGTGAACAGCGGCTCGGCCTCGTCCAGACGGCCCATGCAGCGCAGTGTCCCGGCGGTGTTGTTCGACGCGGCGGCGAGCATCCGCTGATCGCCGGCCTCTTCGGCGGCCCGGATCGCCTCCCGCCCGAACTCCAGCGATGCCGGATAGTCCTCCTGCGCCTGCGCGGTGATCAGCAGGTTGTTGAGGGCGGCGAGGACACCGATCCGGTCATCGGCTTCACGGAACGTGACCAGACACTGCTCACCGAGCGTGCGTGCCTCGGCGAGGTCGCCGGAGTTCCGGGCCAGCGCGGCAGCCGCACGCAGCGCTCGTCCGCGCAGCGCCGGAGCGGCCGCCGGGGCCGCGGCGAGGGCCCGGCCCAGCCACTCCCGGCCCTCGATCATGCGACCGGCGATCCACCAGTACCACCACATGCCGGACGCGACGGTCAGGCCGCGTTCCGCGACACCGTCCCGCAACGACCAGTCGATCGCCGCCACGATCGTGTCATGATCGGCGGCGATGCCGCTCAGCCAGGCGGTGTGTTGCGGTCCGTCCGACGGCGGCGGCACCGCGAGGCGTTCCACCCAGAGATCGACGAGCCGCTGGTACGCGTGGACGCGCTCGTCGCCGGTCAGGCGCTCGCGGGCGTAGGCGCGGATCGTCTCGATCAGCCGGTATCGCCCGTCGCGCCACTCGACCATGGATCTGTCGACGAGCTGCGTCAGCGGGTCGAACGGGTCGTCGCCGTAGACCGCCTCGGCCGCCGTCAGGTCGAAACCGCCGGCGAACACCCCGAGCCGCCGCAACAGGTCCTGCTGGGTCGGGTCGAGCAGGTCGTAGCCCCAGTCGATCGCCGCCCGCATGGTCTGGTGGCGGGCCACCGGGGAGGTGCCTTTCAGCAGGTCGAGCCGCCGGTCGAGCCGGGACATGATCTCGGCCAGCGGTAGCGCCCGCAGGCGGGCGGCGGCCAGTTCGATCGCCAGCGGCAGACCGTCCAGCCGCCGCACCAACTCGGCGGCGACGACCTGCTCGGCCGGTGACAGCTCGGTACCGCCGCGTGCGGCCGCGACCCGGTCGGCGAGCAGCCGGACCGCGTCCGTCTGGGGATCGGTCACGCCCGGTGACGGAGTGGTGAGACCGCCGAGCGTGAAGATCACTTCACCGGGCAGGCCCAGCTGCTCGCGGCTGGTCGCGACGAGCCGCAGGCCGGGACATGCCGCCAGCAGGATGTGCGCCAGTTCGGCGGCCTCCGCCCGGACGTGTTCGCAGTTGTCCAGGATCATCAGCACCCGCCCGCCGGGCTCCGCTGCCG
The DNA here is from genome assembly GCF_033097365.1 of Actinoplanes sichuanensis. Taxonomy (NCBI): domain Bacteria; kingdom Bacillati; phylum Actinomycetota; class Actinomycetes; order Micromonosporales; family Micromonosporaceae; genus Actinoplanes; species Actinoplanes sichuanensis. The sequence continues at coordinate 5,483,103 of NZ_AP028461.1, read as the reverse complement.
GGCCCAGCATCCGGCCGCTGAGCTGGGCTATCACCGTGTCCAGGACCGGGATTCCGGGTTCCTCGCGGATGCCGGCGGCGGCCGCGACCCGCACCGCGAGCGGCCCGTCGCGGTGTTCGGCCAGCTCGACGACGTGCACCGCGGCGTACTCGTCGCCGATCTCCCGGGCGACCTCCAGGCTGATCCGGGTCTTCCCGGCCCCACCCGGACCGACCACGGTGAGTAGCCGCGCTTCGCCGAGCAGAGCGAGCAGTCGATCGATTTCGGCCCGCCGCCCGATGAACCGGTTCCGCTGCGCCGGAAGCCCCGGAACCGGCCGGTCCAGCGTCGGATCCTGCCGCCGCACGGCCGCCGCGAGCGCCTCCAGCTCACCACCAGGCCGGGTCTCGAGATCTTCGAGAGCCTGCGCGGTACGCCCGAACGCGCTCAACGCCTCCCCGGCCCGCCCCGACCGGTACAGGGCCAACATGAGTAACCGGGCGAGGCCCTCATCGGTGGGCTGCTCGGCCGCCCACCCGGCCAGCTCGGTCGCCGCCGCGACGTGCCGCCCCTGGTCGAGGGCCTCCTGCGCCCACCGGAGCCGGGCCGCGAGTCGTCTCTCGTTGAGCCGGGCCGCGTCCGCCGCCACCGACGGCCCGGCGGTCACGCCCTCGTAGGCGTCCCCGCGCCACAGTCGCAGATCGGCGCGGTCCTCGAACTCGGCGGCGTCGAACCCGGCCCCGTCCAGATCGAGCTGATAGCCACCGGGCGCGGTCCGAATCCGATCACCGACCACTTTGCGCAGCGCCGACACGTGCATCTGCAGGGTCGCGCTCGCCGTGGACGGCGCGCCGTCCGGCCAGAGTTCGCCGAGCAGCCGGTCCACGGTGACCGGCCGCCCCCGGGCCGCGAGTAGAACGGCCAGCAGCGCGCGCGGCTTGGGCGGCAGCGCGAGCTCGTCGTCACCGGCACACACCCGGACCGGCCCCAGAACCTCAAACCGCACCACCAGCCCGATGCTACGGCCCGAACCCCCACCCACCCGGTACCTCGGAAGCGTGGCTGACTCAGAGCACGGTCACCGGGAACAGCTCGGTGCGGGCGATCACGGCGTCCCGGGTGGCGGCCAGGGCGGCCCGGCGCGGGTCGGCGAGGAAACCGTCGTAGCCCGCCTGGCCGCCGAATTCGATCAGCTGGGTCTCGTCCGGGGCGCCGTCCGGGCCGCCGGGCCGGGTGCGGGCCCGCTGCAGGAGGCGGCCGTCATGCTCGGCGAGCAGCGCGAGCACGGTGTCCTCGTAGGCGGCCATCGCGTCGGCCGCGCCCGGCCGGGCCCACAGCAGCACACACAGTTGGATCGTCACAACGGCAGAATCTAATGCCTCTTGATCTGTACGGTCACCGAGCCGCCCTGATCCTCATCGGGGTCGATCTCCAGCTGATACGTGCCGGACGCGGGCGGGCGGAACGTGATGGTCTCCCCGTCGGTGTCTCCGGCGGACAGCGTGGTGCCCGAACCGTGGCCGGTCACGTCGTCCGGGGCGAGCAGACGGAGCGAGATGCCGTCGGACGGCACCCGGTCCGGGCGGACGACCACGTCGAGCCACTGACCGGCGGTCACGTCGAAGCGGACGAAGGCCCGTCCACCCGGCTCCGCCCGGGCGGTCACCGCGGGCCGGCCCACCCTCGTACGGATCGTGGACGATCCGGCGATCTGCACCGTGAACCGGCCGGTGGTCGTTCCCGGCGGCCTGATCTCGACGGTCTGCGGGCCGGCCGTCCGGGTGGTGAACGGGGCGTCGCCGTAGTCGCCGCGTGGTCCGGCGCCCAGTGTCGCGTACCCGATCTCGGTGCCGTGCGGCGAACGGACCGTGACGTGCATGAGGCCCTCGTCGGAGGAGATGCTCTTGGTGTTGATCATTGCGGTGAGCTGCTCGCCGGCCTTGGCCGGGACGGTGACGAAGGCGGGCCGGCCGGGCCGGTCGATGTCGACCTCGACGGCCGGACCGCCGATCGCGGCGGTCGCGGTGGCGGCCTCGAAGACGGCCAGGTCCACCCTGCCGTGCGCGAGGGGGGCGGCGTTCAGCCGCAGGACGTGCCGGCCGGTCGCGTGCACGTCGAAGTCGAGGACGGTCAGGTCGGGTGTCTCCGCGGCGGCGGCGCCGAGCGTACGGCCGTCCGGTCCCTCGGCGGTCAGCTGCACGAATCCGGTGTTCTTCAGGGCGGCGCCGCGGGCCACCGCGAACAGGTGCCGCCCCTCGGTCGCCGGGAAGGTGACGGCGATTTTCTCCCCGGGCCGGCTGAACGTCAGTGGCTGGTCCGGACCGTTCACGGTGATCGGTTTCGGTTCGGCCGGCGCCGTCACGTGGACGGTCATCGTGCCGACGGTGTCGTCGTCGGTGGTCATCTCCAGGAAGTAGGTGCCGGTCGCCGGGGCGGTGAAGTCCATCGCGACCGGAAGCGAGTCGTAGCCGGGCTGGAGGAGCAGGCCCAGTTCCCGGCCGCCCGGCTCGTTGACGGTGAGCCGCAGCTCGTCCTCCGTCTCGACCATCTCCGGGTTGCCGCGCCCGACCACGGTGAACTCCCGGCCGGCGACCGCCGGGAAGGTGACGAAGACACGTTCGCCGGGCCGTTTGATCGGCAGGACGACCGGCGGGCCGTTCACCGTGGTGGTCATCCGGGTGGTGCCGACCAGTTGCAGCGTGCCGGTGCCACCGGTCGGGTCGACCACCGCGACCGTGTACGTCCCGCCGGTGAAGGCGTCGACGTGGGTCACCAGCAGATCGCCGACGCCCTCGACGGGCTCGTGGACCGGGGTGCCGTCCGGGGTGCGGATGTCGACTGCGAGCCGGCTGTCCGCGGGCAGGGTGCCCCGGCGCAGGACCACCGACAGGCGATCGCCGTCGTCGGCGTGGAACGTGGCCCGGTTCGTGCTGATCGGCTCCGCGTTCAGGGTGAGCACCCGGTCGGCGTACGCCCGGAGAGGCCCGGACGTCGCGCCGGACAGCGAGACGACGACCACCGCAGCTGTGACGACCGCCGCAAGGCGGCGAAGAATTCGCACGTCAGCCAACGCTAGGCGGTTTTCGGCGGCTTCGTCGGCGGTTCGGCGGCCCGGTCCACCCGGGGGAGTGTCGTACTCCGGCGGTACCGTTCGCGGACCGTCGGGACGGACGGCGGTCGATCGAGAACGGGGACGGGTGTGCGCGATTCCGAGGATGTCGTCGAGATGCCCCGGGCCTGGCTGCGGCACCGGCGGCCACGGCGGGAGAGCGCCGGTGTGCCGGCGTTCGTGCCGGTGCCGCAGGCCCACGGCCGGATCGACCGCATGCGTGCCGGTGAGCCGGGCTCGGTGCCCGAGGTCCTCGACCGGGCGGCCACCGACGCGTCGCTGCGAGCCGCCGGTCTGGCTTGGGAGGCGGGCGATCCGGAGGCGTCACCGGCCGGCGCCGCCGCCTCCGCGGCGATCATCGAGTTCCATCGGCGGGGCAACGGTGACGACGTCAGTCTGTTCGCCGACCTGTGGATCACCGAGCGTGGGCTGCCGTTCGCCGCGGCGGCCGCCGTCGAGATGGCGGCGATGGTGGTCATCGACGACTCGCTGCCGACGCGACAGCGATACCAGCGGACCCGTGACGCCGGGGTCCGCTACCTACGGGCCGGGGAGGCTCGTCCGGAGTATTTCGCCGACACGCCGCTGCAGGTGCTGCTCCGGGTGCGTCAGGCGCTCGCGGTCGCCCCGGAGGCCGAGTTCCAGCAGGTGGTGACGTCGCTGGAGGGGCATCGGGCGGGGTCGGCACACGCGCGGGCCGCGTGCTCGGTGCTGGTCCCGCAGGCGGACCGGGTGGAGGAGGACGTGGCCGCCGTGGTCGCCGACGCCGACGGTGTGCGGGCGGCGATGCTGTTCTACGCGGCGTGCACCGGGGCGCAGGCCGCGAGGTTGGTCGAGGTCGCCGGGGCGTGGATGCTGTTGCGCCACCAGACGGCGCTGGTGTCGGCGGCCGAAGCGCTCGGTGCCGAGGCCGGGCCGGCCCTGTTCCACTGGATCGATCAGGACGTCGCCGCGATCCTCGGGGTCAACGGCCGGCGCTGGGTGCTCCAGGTGCTGTCCGTGCTGCCCGGCGACGACGTGATCCGTGGTCTGATCAGGCGGGTCGCCGTCACCGACGTCAAGCCGGCCCTGATCGAGGCGGCCGCGCGGTTCCCCATGCGGGCGATGCGGATCCTCGCCGAGGAGGCGACCACCCCGGCCGTCACCGAGCTGCTGCGGGCCCACGTGCTCGCCCACGCCGACCTGGTCGATCGGGTGTCGGCCGGCCTCGGTGCGGACACCGCCGACCGGATCCGGGCGATCGTCGACACGGCCGACGCGGTGGTGACCGCACCGCTGTCGCGGGTGCCGCCGGTGCTCGCCGATCCGCCGTGGCGGCGCCGTGTCAAAGCCGCCAAGCCATCCGTGGTGGCCGATCTGACCTGCACCGATGAGCCGTCGGTGCGCTGGGCGCCGGGCGAGCGCGAGGAGTGGGCGGGCAGCCCGTTGCCGTATTTTCGTGACATGTCGGCCGACTGGCCGCAGGTCGCGGCCAAGGTCGCCGACGGGTCGGCGTGCTGGTGGGAGCCGAACCAGTTGTTCACCATGGCCCCGGAGGAGATCGCGCGGCCGGTCCTGGTCCACTGGCGGCCCCGCCCCTCGTGGAACGCCGAGTCGTGGATGCGGGTGACCGCCGCCAAATACGAGACGGACGCCCTGCCCGGCCTGCTCACGGTCGCTCGGGAGCGCCCGGCCGGGTATGGGCCACTCCTCCTGCCGTTCGCGTCGCCGCAGGTGGCGGAGCTGATCGCCGACTGGCTGACCCGGCTCAAGCCGATGCGTGGCCTGGCCCGAGCCTGGCTGGCGAGGCACCCGGCGGAGGCGGCCTGCGCGCTGATCCCGGCCGCCCTCGGCAAGCCGGGTCCGGCCCGGCGGCACGCCGAGAAAGCGTTGCTGCTCCTGCCCGCCGACCGGGTGCGCGCCGCCGCCACCGGGCACGGGCCGGCCGCCGAGACCGCGGTGGAGACCCTGCTGACCAGGGATCCGTTGACGCTGTTGCCGAGCCGGATGCCGGCGCCACCGACGTGGGCGGCGCCCGCCCTGCTGCCACCGGTGCGGCTGCGCGACGGATCCGGGGCACTGCCCGCCGAGGCCGCCGGGCACCTGGTCGGCATCCTGATGATCTCGCCGCCCGCGGAGCCGTATGCGGGGTTGGCGATCGTCCGGGAGGCGGTCGAGCCGGCCGACCTCGCCGAGTTCGGCCGGGCGCTGTTCCAGCTGTGGCAGTCGGCCGGTGCCACCGCCAAGGACAACTGGGTGCTCGACGCGCTCGCCCTGACCGGTGACGACGAGACGGTCCGTCGGCTGTCCCCACTGATCCTGGCCTGGCCCGGTGAGGGCGGGCACGCCAAGGCGGTCGCCGGGCTGTCGGTGCTGGCCGGCATCGGCACCGGTGTGGCCCTCCTGCACCTGCACCGGATCGCGCAGCGCGCGCGGTTCAAGGGCCTCAAGTCGGCGGCGGCCGCCAAGATCGACGAGGTCGCCGAGGGGCTGGGGCTCACCGCCGAGCAGTTGGCCGATCGGCTGGTACCGGACTTCGGCCTGGACGCCGACGGGAGCCTGCGCCTCGACTACGGGTCCCGGCAGTTCGTGGTCGGGTTCGACGAGCAGTTGCAGCCCCTCGTCATCGACGGCGGCGGCAAACGGCTCAAGACCCTCCCCAGGCCGGGGGTACGAGACGACGCCGCACTGGCCGACGAGGCGTACCGGCGGTTCGCCGCCCTGAAGAAGGACGTGCGCACGGTCGCCGCCGACCAGGTCCGCCGCCTCGAACAGGCCATGGTGACCGGCCGCCGCTGGACCGGCGCCGAGTTCCGGGAGCTGTTCGTCGGCCACCCCCTCGTGTGGCACATCGCGCGGCGCCTGGTGTGGGCCCGTTTCGACGACTCCGGGGCCGTGCTGGGCGCGCTGCGCATCGCCGAGGACCGCAGCTTCGCCGGGGCCGACGACGAACCGGTGGCCCTCGCCGACGACGACGTGGTCGGGATCGCCCATCCGCTGCATCTGGGCGACCGGGCCGCCGCGTGGGCCGAGCTGTTCGCCGACTACGCGATCGGGCAGCCGTTCCCGCAGCTCGGGCGGGCGGTCCACGCCCTGACCGGGGCGGAGGCGGAGGGCAGCCACCTGGCCCGGTTCGAGGGGCTCACCGTGCCGACGACCAGGGTGCTCGGGCTGGAACGGCGTGGCTGGCGACGCGAGGACCCACAGGACGGTGGTGTACAGGGGTCGATCGAGCGCACCGTCGCGGCCCGGCGGGTGATCTCGATCGAGCTGGATCCGGGCATCGTCGCCGGGGAGGCCGGCCACTTCGCCGACCAGAAACTGATCGGGGTGTTCCTGCACGACGGCACCGGTAGCGGGTGGGCCGGCCCGGATCGGGGGCGGGTGCCGCTGAGCAGCCTGGATCCGGTCGCCGTGTCGGAGATCCTGCGGGATCTGACCGACATCGCCGGCTGACGATTCTCGTCGTACCCGGATCTTGTCGTACCCGGAGGATAGGTTGCGCGGCATGGAACTCACGGGGGCCTCTTTCGTCCTGCCGGATGCCTGGCTGGAGCACGTGCATCCGCGTCGCGGCGGCGCCGGGGTGCGGCCGTTCACCGCCGACCGGCGCGCGCGGGCGCGGACCGATCGGCTTCTTCCCTCACGGCCGGGCGGGGTGGCCGGAGTGCTCGCCGCGCCCTCCACTCCCGACGACGTCCGGGCCGCCGCGGAGCAGTGGGCGGCCGGTCACGCCACGCCGGTCGGGGCGGCCGCCGTCGCCGTCATCCGGGCGAGCGGCCGCAACGACCGCGGGGTCGACCCGGCCATGTTCGCCGACCTGTGGATCGGTGAGCACGGGCTGGTCTTCGCCGCGGTCGCCGCCGTCCAGATGGCCTCACTGGTGCTGATCGACGACAACGCCGGGGCGGGTCAGCAGCGCTACCCGTCGTCCGACCTCGGGGTCAGGTTCCTGCGGTCCGGTGAGTCGCCGGAGTCCTCGATGACCGTGCCGTCCGTCCTCCTGCGGGTCCGGGCCGCGCTCGCGGTGGCGACGGATGACGAGTTCGAGCAGGTCGTCGCGGCTCTGACGCCGTTCCGGGCGGGCCTGCCCCATGCGCGGGCCGCGTGTTCGGTGCTGGTGCCCCGGCCCGACTGGGTGGCTGCCGACGTGGCCGACGCTCTCGCGGACCGCTGCACGGTCCGGGCACGCATGCTGCTCTACGCCACGAGTGATCCGCGCCAGGCCCGGCAGCTGGCCGAGATCCCCGAGCCGTGGTCCATTCACGTCGACCGGAGCCTGGTCTTCACCCTCCTCGCCGCGGTCGGTCCGGAGGTGGTGTCCACTCTGTATTACTGGCTCGACCAGCGGGTCGTTCAGTTCTCCGGGGCGGGCACCGAGCGATGGCTGTTCTCCGTGGTGGCCGCCATCCCGCGCGACGACGTGCTGACCTGGCTGCTGGCTCGTGCCGACGACTCGCGTGCCGGTAAGGCGGCCCTGCTGGAGGCGGCCGAGCGGTTCCCCGGCCGGGCCTTGCGGGTCCTCGCCGAGCAGGATGCCACCGACCTGCTGCGCGTCCACGTCGTCCGCCACGTCGACCTGGTCGACGAGGTGGTGCCGCAGCTGAGCCCGGCCGCCGCCGGCCGGGTGCGGGCCATCGTGGACTCGTGGGCCGCGGTGGTGACCGCGCCGGCGTCCGCGGTTCCGCCGGTGCTCGCCGACCCGCCGTGGCGCAGCCGTAAGAAAGCCGCGAAACCACCCGTCGTCGCCGGTCTGACCTGCTCCGATCCGGCCGCGGTCAGTTGGCTGCCGGGCGAGCGGGAGGGGTGGGCGCAGGGAGACGGCTACCACGTGGCCGCCGGGACCGACTGGGCGGCCATGGCCGAGCGCGCGCTCGGTGGTGGCGGTCGCCGCCGGTGGGACGAGCCGGGCAAGCTGTTCTGTCGGGGGCCGGAGGAGATCGCCCGCGAGACGCTCGCCAGGTGGAAACCGCACGCCGAGTGGAACACGCCGTCCTGGCTCCCGACCGTCGCGGTCCGTTTCGGGACCGGCGTGCTGCCCGCGCTGCTCACCCTCGCCCGCACGGCGCCCGCCGACTACGCCGCGCTACTGATGCCGTTCACGTCGCCCGAGGTGGCGGTGCTGATGGCCGACTGGTCGGCCCGGCTCAAGTCGGTGCGGAGCATCGCCCAGGGGTGGCTGCTGCGGCATCCCGCACCGGCCGCCCGGGCCCTGATCCCCGCCGCTCTCGGTAAGGCGGGGCTGGCCCGGCGGCAGGCTGAGCGCGCGCTGCTCCTCCTGCACGGCAACGGTCACACAGCACTGCTCCGCCAGACCGCCGAGGGGTTCGGGCCGGAGGCGGCCGCCGGGGTGGAGGCACTGTTCACCGCCGATCCGCTGCTGGCACTGCCCGCCCGGATGCCCAACCCGCCAGTGTGGGCGGCACCCGGGGCGCTGCCACCGGTGCGGCTGCGTGACGGTTCCGGGGCGCTACCGGCCGAGGCGGTCACCCACCTGGTCCAGATGCTGATGATCTCCCGATCCGACGAGCCGTATGCGGGGCTCGCCCTCGTCCGGGAGGCCATCACACCGGCCGAGTTCGCCGAGTTCGGGTGGGCGCTGTTCCACCAGTGGCAGACCGCCGGCGCTCCGGCCAAGGACGGGTGGGTGCTCGACGCGGTCGCCCTGACCGGCACCGACGAGATCGCCGACCGGCTCGCCCCGTTGATCCTGGCCTGGCCCAGCGAGGGCCTGCACGCCAGGGCCATCGCGGGGCTGTCCGTGCTGGGTGGCATCGGCACCGACGGGGCGCTGATGCACCTGCACCGGATCTCGCAGCGGGCCAAGTCCACACCGCTGCGTAAGGCCGCCGCCGCACGGATCAGTGCGGTCGCGGAGGGGCTGGGGCTCACCTCGGAGGAGCTGGCCGACCGGCTGATCCCGGATTTCGGCCTGGATTCCGACGGGAGCCTGCGGCTCGACTACGGGCCACGGCAGTTCGTCGTCGGGTTCGACGAGCAGTTGCGGCCGTTCGTCACCGGCGGGGACGGCAAGCCGCTCAAGGAGCTGCCGAAACCCGGGGTCCGGGATGACGCTGAGCCGGCCGCGGCGGCCTACCAGCGGTTCGCCGTTCTGAAACGGGCCGTCCGGAAGATCTCGGCCGATCAGGTCCGGCGGCTGGAGGAGGCGATGGTCGCCGAGCGCCGGTGGAGCGGAGCCGACTTCCGGCGCTTGTTCGTCGAGCACCCGCTGATGTGGCACATCGGGCGCCGGCTCCTCTGGGCCCGCTTCGACGAGACCGGGGCCGTGGCCGGTGCGCTGCGGATCGCCGAGGACCGCAGTTTCGCGGGCGCCGACGACGAGCCGGTCCGGCTCGGTGACGACGACGTGGTGGGTGTCGCGCATCCGCTGCACCTCGGCGAGGACGCCGCCCGGTGGGCTGAGGTGTTCGCCGACTACGAGGTCCTTCAGCCGTTCCCGCAGGTCGGGCGGCCGGTGTTCGCGCTGACCGAGGCGGAGCGGGCGACCGGGCGGCTGGCCCGGTTCGAAGGGGTCACCGTGCCGACCACCAAGGTGCTGACCCTGGACCGGCGTGGCTGGGTCCGGCACGAAGCGGTCAACGCCGGAATTCAGGCGGGTTTCGATCGGCTGGTCGGGCCGGGCCGGGTCCTCACCGTGCACATCGATCCGGGGATCGTCGGGAAGGTGGGCTACCACGCCAAGCAGAGCCTGGTCGCGGTCTTCCTGCACGACGGCAGCGTCAGCCCGTGGGATCTCACCGGGGCCAAGACACTGCCGTTCGGTGTGCTCGATCCGATCGCCGCGTCGGAGATCCTGCGCGACCTGACCGACGTGACGGCCTGACCGCCGCGGAACCGGTCCGCGGCGTTCACCGGTGCCGCTGGTTTCCGGGCGGGCTGCCGCGGCTTCGGCCGTGCGGGCTTCGGCTCCGTGGGTGGGCTGGCGTGGGGCGGCTTCGCGCGGTTTTGGCTTTGCGGCGGCAGCTCCGCGGGTGGGCTGCTGTGGGGCGGGTTCGCGCGGCCTCGGCCGTGTGGGCGGCGGCTTCGCGGGTGGGCTGCTGTGGGGCGGGTTCGCGCGGCCTCGGCCGTGTGGGCGGCGGCTCCGCGGGTGGGCTGCTGTGGGGCGGGGTCAGGCGGCTCTGGCGGGGCTCCGTCACCATGCGGCCCGGCCCGTGTGTTTACCGGCGTAAGGGAGGCTGCCGGCGTGTTCGAGCAGGTCCTGGGCGGTCGGGTGGTCGCGGGTGGTGGCGACGGGTGGGGGTCAGATGGCGGACGGGGCCGCGCGCTGCGCCGGGGTGGTGTGGGTGGCGGCCAGGGCGGTGACCAGGTCTTCGCGGGCGCGGGCCACCCGGGAGCGGATCGTGCCGACCGGGCAGTCGCAGACTTCGGCGGCCTCCGCATACGACAGGCCCAGCACCTGGGTGGCGATGAACGCCTCGCGCCGGTCGTCGGGTAGACCGGCGAGCAGCGAGGTGAGCGCGTGCTCCTCCTCGAATCGGGGGCGGCCGTCCGACTCCGCAGCGTCGGCGCTGGTCACCCAGTCGGTGACGGCCGCGATCCGGGGGCGGCGGGTGATGTGCCGGATGTGGTCGGCGGCAACCCGTCGGGCGATGGCGAACAGCCACGTCCGGACCGAGGAACGGCCTTCGAAATCGGGCAGCGACCGCAGCGCGCGCAGGAAGGTGTCCTGGACGAGGTCGTCGACGTCGGACTCACCGGACAGGGTCCGCAGGAATCTGGCCACCTCGAACTGGGTGGCCCGGATCAGGTCGGCTGCCGCTTCCCGGTCACCGCGTCCGGCGGCGAACGCATAAGCGGTCAGGTCGGCGTCGGCCATGCGGGCGTCCTCTCGCTGTCGTGGTTCCGCGTTCAGGTACGAGTACGCGGCGGCAGTCGGTTCACCCTAGGCGCGGGCTACCAGGTGGTCGTCGGCCCGATCGATTTAGTTCCCGCCATGATGTGCCGACATTCGACCGATCCAGCCGACCGCCATCCTCCGCGCAGGTCAAGCCCACGAACGGCCGCCCCGGAAAGCCCGGTTTCCGTGCTTAGGAGTCGCCCGGTCTGACGCGGCCAGGGTTCCCGGAGTCAGCGGTGGTGAGGATTTCCGGGGTCGGCAACAGCAAAGGTTCCCGGGGTCGGCGGTGGTGAAGGTTTCCGGGGCCGGCAACAGCGAGGGTTCCCGGGGTCGGCAACAGCAAAGGTTCCCGGGGTCGGCGGAAGTGAAGGTTTCCGGAGTCAACTCGTAGCGAAGCAGGCGTCGATCAGCGCCGGGGAGACCTCGCCGAGGGTGGCTGGTCGCCATTGGGGGCGCCGGTCCTTGTCGATGATCTGGGCTCGGATGCCCTCGGCCAGATCGGGCAGGCGCAGCAGCGCCGCCGACAGGCGGTACTCCTGGTCGAGCGCCTCGCGCAGCGTCGACAGACCGGCCGCCGACCGGATCGAGCGCAGCGCCACGACCAGCGACGTCGGTGACTTGGTGGCGATCTCCTTGGCCGCCGCCTGGGCACCGGGCGCGGTGGAGGAGGCCAGCCGGTCGATGATCGCGGCGACGTCGTCGCCCGCGTAACACTCGTCGATCCATCCGCGTGCGCCACCGAATTCACCGGGCCGGAAGGCGGCGGTGTCGCCTTGGACGGCAGCGGCGGTGTCGCCTTGGACGGCAGCGGCGGTGTCGCCTTGGACGGCAGCGGCGGTGTCGCCTTGGACGGCAGCGGCGGTGTCGCCTTGGACGGCAGCGGCGGTGTCGCCTTGGACGGCAGCGGCGGTGCCGCTCTGGACCGCAGCGGCGAAACCGCCGGTGAGGTCGCCGGGCGGCGGTGTCTCGGCGAACGAGGCCACCACCTCGGCGGCATCCGACGTCCGGAGGGCCACGGCGAGATCGGCGAGGCGGGCGGACGGCACGAACACGTCGGCGAGACCGGCGACGATGGCGTCGGCCGCACCGATGGTTCCTCCGGTCAGGGCGAGATGCGTGCCGATCTCGCCCGGAGCGTGCGACAGCAGCCACGATCCGCCCACGTCCGGGTGGAAGCCGATGCCCACCTCGGGCATCGCCAACCGCGACCGTTCGGTGACGATCCGCAGCGACGCGTGGGCGGAGACACCGATGCCACCGCCCATCACCAGGCCGTCCATGAACGCCACGACCGGTTTCGCATACTCGGCGATCTCGGCGTTGAGTCGATACTCGTCGGCCCAGAAGTCCAGCGAGCCGCTGCCTCCGGAGACGGCGTCGGCGTGCATGGCCCGCAGGTCGCCTCCGGCGCACAGGCCGCGCGGTCCGGCACCGTCGATCAGCACGGCCCGGACCCGGTCCGTTTCCGACCAGTCCGCGAGCGTACGCCGAAGGAGCCCGACCATCTCGGCGGTGAGTGCGTTGATCGCCCCCGGCCGGTTGAGGGTGACCCGGCCGAGCCCGCCGATCACCTCGACGAGTACCGGCGGCACGCTCTGCGACGACATGCCCCCGATCTTGCCCGCACCCCGGCCGTCGAACGAGTCCGGGGTGCGGGCCGGTTCAGGGGGCGGCGTGGGCGAAGGCCTCGGTCAGCGGCCCACCGGTCCGGCGCAGCTCGGCGATCGCCCGGCTGGCCCGGCTCTTCACGGTTCCGGTGGAGCAGCCGAGCTGGCCGGCGATCTCCTGCTCGGACAGACCCGCCCAGTAGCGCAGCACGAGCACGATCCGCTGCCCGGCCGGCAGTTGACGCAGCGCGGCCAGGACCACCTCGGTGGTGTCTCGCAGGTCGTACGCATCCCCGTCGACGGCGCGGTCCGGTGGCGCGGCCGCGGGCAGTTCACGACGCCACAACCGGCGTCCGGCGCGCCATGCCGCCCGTACCATGATCTGCCTGGTGTAACCCTCGGGGTCGCCGTCGGGATGCAGCCGCCGCCAGGCGCGATGGGTTTTGACCAGGGCCTCCTGGGTGAGGTCCTCGCCGTGCCCGCGGTCGCCGGTGAGCAGCGTGCCGTAGCGGACGAGGGCCGGATAGCGTGCGCCGACGAACGCGGCGAACTCGTCGTCGGTCACTCGGCACCGATCCCGAAGACCGTCTTCAGCTCGGTGACCGTCGCGTCGCTGAGCCGGACCCGGCCGCCGTGTGAGGAGACCGCCTCCTGGCAGCCGCCGCCGAGCGAGATCACCACCCGGAACACGGTCGGGTCGGCCGGGGAGTGGAACTGCGTCAATGGGGCGGCAGTGGGCAGGAACGTGATCTCGGCGGTCTGTTGTGACTCGTTGGCGCAGGCGTCCGCGTTCGCCACCACGTCGGTCTGGGCGCGCAGGGTCTGGATCAGCCCGGTGACGGCGGCGCTGTCGTCGAGATCGCCGTGCCCGTCCGGGCCGGACCAGTAGGCGTCGGCGGCGGTGTCGGGCAGCCGGAGGACGCCGGCGCCGGTCGGTGTGGTCCGGATCGTCGACACCAGCGTGCGTTGCGCCGGGCCGTCCATCAACCAGTGAACGGTGACCTGCGACCACGGCATGACCATCAGGTTCCGGGCGGTGGGGATGCCCGGCTTCAGGTACCTGTTGTCGAAGTCGACGGCGAGCCAGGCCGGTTCACCGCCGGGCAGGGTGATCGTCACTGGCGGGTCGGTCACCATGCTGACGACACCGTCGGCGTCCTGCTGCCGGCGTCCCATCCGGTCGATGCTGCGTTCGCCGGATCCGTACACCAGGATCTGCTTTTTCGGGCAGCGGCCGTCCCCGCTCGGAACGACCATGACGAGGGTCTGCCATGTCTGCGGGACGCACGACGCCGCCTGTTCGGTCGTCAGAGCCCGCCATTTCGGGGGCACCGGCATCTTCAGGGCGCCGGCGACGATCTTCCCGTCGATGACCAGGGGTGTGGGCGTGGCGTCGGCGGTCCGCCGCGGTTCGGCCGGTTGCGGGGTGGGCCCGTTCCGGATCAGGCCACTGGTGGTGATCGCACCGACGGCCAGCACCGCCACGGCGGCCCCGGCCACCCCGGCCGTCACGGCCCGCCGCCGGGCGGCCCGTCCACGGCGCAGGACGGATCCGACCGGGTCCGGGTCGCGCGGTTCGAGCTCGCCGACCGCGTCGTCCAGTAGCTGTCTGAGACGTTCCGTCATCCCCGCTCCGTTCGGTCCGATCCGTCGTCACCCTCCCGAAAGGCATCACCGCGCGGAAAGGTTCCATCAATCGGCCATCGATGTCGAGGGTGGCCGGGCGACCGGGGCGGGGGCTGCCGGGGCACGATGTCGAGGCCGGTTCGCGTACTTCGACGATCAGTGACCGGTATGGTGACGGCGGCGGAAAGTGATCGCCGCTCGCGGCGGAACGTGAGGACAGGGTGCCTGACCGCGACCCGATGAGTACCGGACACGAGGCTGCGATCGAGCATGCCTACCAGCTCATCGAGGCTGCTCAGGGTCATGACGACCCGGCTGCGGTGGAACGGGCCGAGCACGAGGCGCGGGCCTGCGGTTGGGAGGACGTGCGGCTGCTGCTGCACATGGCCCGGTCGTTGGCCTGTCTGGAGGCGGGGGTCGACGACACCGAGCATGTGAACGCGATGCTCGACACGGCCCTGCTGCTCGGCGATCCGGACCTGCTGGCCCTGTCGATCGCGCTCAAGGCGTTGCGTTGCGCGAGCCGCCGCCGGCTCGCGACGACCGGGGAGTCGGCGGCCGCGCTGCTGGTCGAGGCCGTGGTGCTGCTGGACGAGGCGGACGGCACCGGGCTGGTGCTGCATCGGGCCAACGCACTGATCGAGGTCGCCTGCGTCGCCCACGAGCTGGGGTTCTGGGAGCTGGCGCAGGAGTATTACCAGCTCACCGAGCAGACGCTCGCGCCACCACAGCCGCGCTGGGCGGAGACGATCCGCCGGCAGGCCCGGGTGGTGTCGATCAACTCGTTCGACCTGGCGCTCGACTGGGCGAGTTGTCTCGCGGGGATCGGTCAGTGGGAGGAGGCGGCGGCCCGGGCGCGTACCGTCCTCGCCGTCGGGGACCCGACCGATGCGGAATGGCCGCCGGGCTGGGTCGGCGAGGTGCACGGCATGCGGCATCTGCTGGCCACGATCGCCGGTGACGAGCCGGTTCCGGCCGAGGGGCGGGTGGCGGCGCTGGGCGCTGCGATCACCGCGGCCCGTGAGGGTGCCGCCGAGACCGCCGCGCTGCTGGCCGTGCAGGCCGGCGACGACGTCGGGATCCCGCTGCCGACCGGCACGAAACTGCTGCGCCTCGGCATCGCCGCGAAACGGCCGGGGACCAACCCCGAGGCCATCCGGTACGGCGACGAGCTGGCCGTACTGCGCTGGAACGACCGCCTGGACCGGATGTCCGGGATGCGCGACGCGATCGCCGTGGAGCGCCGCCGCCGCGACCACGAACAGTTGCGCCGGGACCTGGTGGTGGACGAACTGACCGGCCTGGCGAACCGTCGTGGCTACCAGGCGTACCTGTCCGGGCTGGGCGGTGACGTGAACCTCTCGGACGAGCAGGCCTACGCGGTCATGATGATCGACGTCGACCATTTCAAGGCGGTCAACGACAATTTCGGTCACGACGTGGGCGACCTGGTGCTGGCCCGGCTCGGGCAGATCCTGGCGCTGCACGTGCGCCCGATCGACCTGGCGGCCCGGCTGGGCGGCGACGAGTTCGTGGTGATCCTGGCCGACGTGCACACCGACATCCCGACCGCCCGGGCGCAGCAGATCCTCGACGCGGTCCGGACGCACCCGTGGGACGACCTGGCGGTCGGGCTGAAGGTCTCGGTGAGCATCGGCGTGCACCATGGCAGCCGGCGTGAGTTGCCCGCCCTGCTGACCGACGCGGACCGCAGCCTGTATCACGCCAAGCACGACGGCCGCGGCCGAGTCTGGGCAGATTGACCAGGGAAAAGGACCAACGACCCGCCGTTCTGGGCAATCTGTCAGGCGAAAATCGTACTTGTTGTGCAGTGACCGGCGTCTCGTAAAGCTGTGGGCAGAGCAGGCCGCTGAAGGGAGCGCCGATGTCCGTCAACGACACGCTGACCAACGAGGAACGCCTCGCGGAACTCGATCTCGACACCCTCAAACAGTTGGTGGGCCTGGTCGAGTACGACTCCGCCGGCGACCCGTTCCCGGTGACCGGGTGGGACGCGATCGTGTGGGCGGTCGGCAACGCCACCCAGACCGCGCATTTCTTCCAGTCCGCCTTCGGGATGGAGCTGATCGCCTACTCCGGTCCGGAGAACGGCAACCGTGACCACATGTCGTACGTGCTGAAGAGCGGCGCGATCCGGTTCGTGATCAACGGTGGGGTCGACCCGGACAGCCCGGTGATCGCCCATCACGCGGTGCACGGCGACGGGATCACCGACATCGCCCTGACCGTCCCGGACGTGGACAAGTGCATCGAGCACGCCCGCGCCCAGGGCGCCACCATCCTCGAGGAGCCGCACGACGTCTCCGACGAGCACGGCACGGTCCGGATCGCGGCCATCGCCGCCTACGGGGACACCCGGCACACCCTGGTCAACCGGGCGCACTACTCCGGCCCGTACCTCCCCGGTTATGTCGCCCGGACCACGACGCACCGGAAGCGGCCCGGGGCGCCGAAGCGGATCTTCCAGGCTCTCGACCACATCGTCGGCAACGTCGAGCTGGGCGCCATGGACGAGTGGGTGCAGTTCTACAACCGGGTCATGGGTTTCACGAACATGGCCGAGTTCATCGGCGACGACATCGCCACCGACTATTCGGCGCTGATGTCGAAGGTGGTGGCGTCCGGCAATCACCGGGTCAAGTTCCCGCTGAACGAGCCGGCCGTCGGCAAGAAGAAGTCGCAGATCGACGAGTACCTGGAGTTCTACCGCGGGCCCGGCGCGCAGCACCTGGCGCTGGCTACCAACGACATCCTGCGTGCGGTGGACGCCCTGGTCGAGGAGGGTGTCGAGTTCCTGGCCACGCCCGACTCGTACTACTCCGACCCGGAGCTGCGGGCCCGGATCGGTGAGGTGCGGGTGCCGATCGAGGAACTGCAGAAGCGCGGCATCCTGGTCGACCGGGACGAGGACGGTTATCTGCTGCAGATCTTCACCAAGCCGACCGGTGACCGGCCTACCGTGTTCTTCGAGCTGATCGAGCGGCACGGGTCGCTCGGGTTCGGCAAGGGCAACTTCAAGGCCCTTTTCGAGGCCATCGAGCGGGAGCAGGCGAAACGCGGGAACTTCTGATGGCTCATTACCAGCGAGCGGGTGACATCCCGCCGAAACGGCACACCCAGCACCGCGACCCGGACGGGAAGCTGTACTACGAGGAGCTGATGGGCGAGGAGGGCTTCTCCTCCGACTCGTCGCTGCTCTACCACCGGCACGTGCCGTCGGGGGTGGCCGGCGCCCGTATCTGGCAGCTGCCCGACCAGGCGACCGAGGCGAACCAGCCGCTGCTGCCCCGGCACCTGCGCCTGCACGAGCTCTTCGACGGCGAGGAGTGGAAGTCGTGCGACGCGGTCCGGGATCGGCGGCTGGTCCTCGGCAACGCCGACGTGCGGATCGGGTACGTGGTGGCCGGCACCGCGTCGCCGCTGTACCGCAACGCCACGGGCGACGAGTGCGTCTACGTCGAGGCCGGTACCGGCACGGTCGAGACTGTCTTCGGTGATCTGGTCGTCGGAAGCGGTGACTACGTCATCCTTCCGCGGGCCACCACGCATCGGTGGGTGCCGTCCGGGGACGCGCCGCTGCGGCTCTACACGATCGAGGCGAACAGTCACATCGCGCCGCCGAAGCGTTACCTCTCCCGGTACGGCCAGTTCCTCGAACACGCGCCCTACTGCGAACGCGATCTGCGTACCCCCGAGGCCCCTCATGTGGTCGAAGGGGAGAACGTCGAGGTCTACATCAAGCATCGGGGCGACGGGCCGGCCGGGCTCGCCGGGACCGTGCACGTCCTGCCGCACCACCCGTTCGACGTGGTGGGGTGGGACGGGTGCCTGTACCCCTACGCGTTCAACATCGCCGACTTCGAGCCGATCACCGGGCGGGTCCACCAGCCGCCGCCGGTGCACCAGGTCTTCGAGGGCAACAACTTCGTGATCTGCAACTTCGTGCCGCGGAAGGTGGACTACCACCCGCTCGCCGTGCCGGTCCCGTACTACCACTCGAACGTCGACAGCGACGAGGTCATGTTCTACGTCGGTGGTGACTACGAGGCCCGAAAAGGATCTGGGATCAACGTCGGCTCGGTGTCGTTGCACCCGGGCGGGCACTCGCACGGGCCGCAGCCCGGTGCCATCCAGGGGAGCCTCGGCGCGGAACGGTTCGACGAGCTGGCGGTCATGGTCGACACGTTCCGGCCGCTCGGGCTCGGTGAGGCCGGACGGCTGTGCGACGACGGCGTCTACGCCTGGACCTGGGCGCGGAACTCATGAACGCCCTGTTCGCGGGGCTGTTCGACGACGCGGCGATCTTCCCGCCGGGGAACCTGCCGATGGGCGAGGCGGTCGCCGCTCATCGAGCCCGGCAGGGGTCGCCGCTGGTCGGGCCGTTCGTGTGCTCCCTGGCGCGCTTCGACGAGCTGGCGCGTTCCGACGAGCCGGCGCGCTTCGAGGAGCCGGCTCGTTCGACGGACGGCCCGGACCTGGACGTGTCGCTGGTGCTGCCGGGGCCGGTCGACGAGCTGCCGGTCGCCGAGGGCATCCGGATCGTGGCGCTGGAAGGGCCCGCGCTGGATGGGGGCGCCCTCACCACGTACACCGAAATCGCCTGCACGGAGGTGACCGCGACGCGCGTCGCGGCCCTGCGCGACGCGGGCTTGCGATTGAAGATCAGGACCGGTGGGGTACGGGCGGACGCGTTCCCGAGCGAGGCCGAGTTGGCCGGCGCGATCTGGGCGGCGGTGCGTGGTGGTCTCGCGTTCAAGCTGACCGCGGGTCTGCACGACCCGATCCGTCATCGTGACCCGGTGACCGGTTTCGAACATCACGGCTTCCTCAACGTGCTGCTCGCGACGGCCCGCGCCCTGCAGGGTTACGCGATCGAGCGGGCGCTCGCCGACCAGGACGGTGACCGGGTCGCGGCCGCGGTCGCCGGCATCGACGACGTGTTGGCCAAGGCGGTCCGGCACCACTTCATCAGCTTCGGCACGTGCAGCATCGACGAGCCGGTGGCCGGCCTGCGACGCTACGGACTCATCTCGGAGGCAACGCTGTGACCTGGCTCGACATCCCGTCCGGCCACCCGTTCGGCGTCGCCGCCCTGCCCTACGGTGTGTTCAGTACCCCGGCCGACCCGCACCCACGGACCGGCGTGGCGATCGGTGACCTGGTCATCGACCTGCCCGCGACGGTCCGCCGGCTGGCCCCGTCGCTGGCCGGCGCGGTCGCCGGGCCGTCGCTCGACGCGCTGCTCGCCGCCGGGCCGGCCGTCTGGGCGGAGCTGCGCGGACTGCTGACCACCTGGGTCACCGACGAGGTGCACCGTTCTCATCTCGTGGTCCGCGACGACGCGATCATGCACCTGCCGTTCACCGTGGCCGACTACGTCGACTTCTACGCCTCCGAGGAGCACGCCACCAACCTGGGCCGGATGTTCCGGCCCGACCAGGCGCCGCTCACCCCGAACTGGAAGCATCTGCCGATCGGCTACCACGGCCGGGCCGGCACGGTCGTCGTGTCCGGAACCGACATCACCCGGCCGAGCGGCCAGCGCCGCAGCCCGGACGGCGAGATCACCTTCGGGCCGTCCCGGCGGCTCGACATCGAGGCCGAGCTCGGTTACGTCGTCGGCGCCGGATCGGTGTTGGGGGAGCCGGTCGAGCTGGGCGCCTTCGACCGGCACGTGTTCGGGGTCTGCCTGGTCAACGACTGGTCCGCCCGCGACATCCAGGCCTGGGAGTACGTTCCGCTCGGCCCGTTCCTGGGCAAGAGCTTCGCCACCTCGATCTCGCCGTGGATCCTGCCGCTGGCCGCCCTCGACCACGCGCGGGTCGGCCCGCCGGAGCGGACCGTGCCGCTGCTGCCGTACCTCGACGACGAGAAGGCGCAGCCGTGGGGCTTCGACATCCGCCTGGAGATCCGGCTCAACGGGCACGTCGTGTCGCAGCCGTCGTTCGCCGGCATGTACTGGACCGGTGCGCAGATGCTCGCGCACATGACCGCCAACGGCGCCTCGCTGCGTACCGGCGATCTGTTCGCCTCGGGCACGATCAGCGGCGGCTCACCCGGCTGCCTCATCGAGCTCTCCTGGAACGGCACGAAGCCGGTGCGCCTGGCCGACGGCTCGGAGCGGACCTTCCTCGCCGACGGTGACGAGGTGGTGATCAGCGCGACCGCGCCAGGACCGGACGGCTCGGTGATCGGGCTCGGCTCGGTGGCCGGTCGAGTCCGTTCTCCTCTTGCCGAGTAAACAAACGGACAGTTCCCCGACTTCTTCGAACCGTCACGGGCCGTGATCCGTGTCATGTCGCGGACGGCGGGCTGCTTCCACCCGCCGCCGCCTCATACGTTTTCGAGCAGGCAGGGGAAAGTCATGCTCACCACCCGTTCCCGGATCAGTGCTGTCGCGGTCGCCGCGGCGATCGGTGTCGCCACCGTCGCCAGCCCGGCGCTGGCCGGAGTGCACAACGACAGTGTCGAGACCGGTGCCCGCCAGATCGGGGTGCCGCTGATCGCCAAGGAGATCCGGCCGCCGGCCGGGTCCAAGCTGGTCGGCGCGTACATCGTCGTCAGCGGCACCCAGACCTACACCTGTGCGGTGCCGGCCGGCGCGACGACAGGCGTGTTCACCGGCACCCCGTCGGTGCCGGAGGCCCAGCTCATCGGCACCGGCGGGCGCATCCACCACTTCGGCGGGCCGAGCTGGCAGTCGCTGCGGGACGGCTCGCTGGTCACCGCGTCCCGGGTGAACGGGTCGAATGTCGAGGGCGCGATCCCGGAGCTGCTGCTCAAGGTCGAGACCCACTCCGGCAAGGGCGTTCTCAG
Source organism: Actinoplanes sichuanensis (assembly GCF_033097365.1). Taxonomy (NCBI): domain Bacteria; kingdom Bacillati; phylum Actinomycetota; class Actinomycetes; order Micromonosporales; family Micromonosporaceae; genus Actinoplanes; species Actinoplanes sichuanensis. The sequence continues at coordinate 5,462,108 of NZ_AP028461.1, read as the reverse complement.
CCGGGCCGACTTCATCAACCGGCTGCGCACGTCCGGTGGGGTCGCCCCGTCCGGCAGCTGCGTCGCCGGGGAGAAGGCGTCCGTACCGTACGGCTCGATCTATGTCTTCTGGGACGCTCCCGGCGTCTAGGTCGTCGCGCGGCCCGGGGACGTCTCGCCCCCGGGCCCGCTTCTTCTACTGCCAGGCATAGACCTTCGACGGTACGGCCATCGCGGCGCTCGCGAAGTTGTTGTTGACGGTGCGCGCTTCGGTGGCGTTCGGGTTGGCGTTGGTGCAGCTCACCGGGGCGCTGCTGCCGGACATCAGGTCGGCGCACAGCCCGGTCCGCCGGTCCGGCAGGCCGAGGATGTGACCGAACTCGTGGGCCGAGATCCGCGGCGGGTTGTAGCCCTGGTTGACCGCCTGGCGGCCCATGTACCAGTAGCCGTTGCCGAGCGAGCTGGAGTAGGTGCGCGGCCAGCCGTTGTCGGCGTAGATCCGGATGTTCGGCGTGCGGCCGGAGGTCACCGGGAGCAGGCGAACGTTGGTGACGCTGTTGTTCCAAATCTGGGCGCCCTGGTCGACGACGGCCTTGAACTCCTGGGCCTGGCTGGCGTCGTAGTACAGGATGCGGGGCGCCGCGGTGGCGGGGGCGGCGGTGACCGCCTGGACGCCGCCGAGGGCGAGGATCGCGAAGACGGCTGCCGCGATCTTGCGGATCAGCATGGCTTCCTCCGGGGGAACGGGGGTAGGGACCCTCCCTTCATATCGAGAAACGTCGATTAATGCGGCATATCGGTTCGGCCCTCTGCATGGTGATATCGACGTGGTTGTAGGTTGATCCCGGTGGATCAACAGAGTTACCCCGCCGTTCCCTACGCGTCGCCCATGCCGCCGCCACGCTGGAACGGCAAGACCAATGGCTTCTCCATCGCCTCACTGACACTCGCGCTGATCTGCCTCGGCGGTGGTGTGCTCAGCCTCGTCTTCGGCGTCATCGGGCTCGTCCAGAGCATCCGCAACGGGGACAAGCGCGGCCGGTTCTTCGCCATCGCCGGGCTCGCCATCAACGGCATCCTGATCATCCTCGTCGTGGTCGCCGGGGTCCGTGCCGTCGTCCGCGACGTCGCAGACGGGCCGGACCGGGACGCTGCCGGAGCCATCCGCGGTGAACGGTCCATCGCGTTGCGGGACCTGCGGGCCGGGGACTGCGTCAAGGATCTCGAGGAGCAGGTCGGGCGCTCTGTGGACGTACTGCCCTGCACGTCGGCGCACAGCAGTGAGGTGGTTGGCATCTTCGATCTGCCGGGGGCCACCGAGGAGACCGCAGAGGCCGGTTGCGAACAGCGATTCGAGGAGTACACCGGGCAGAAGCGTCCGGACGGGGCCGGCTACTTCGTCTTCACCGCGCGGATGAGCGAGTTGGGCTTCACCGGCGACGATGGTGTGCTGTGCTTCGCCCACCAGTTGACGGGGACGACCGCCGGCTCCCTGAAACGCTGATCGCCTCCGGGTCTGTATCCGGCCCGCTCTCGTGGTTGATCGTCTTCGGCCTGGGGGTTCGCTTCGTTCCGATGTTGGTCGTCTTCGGTCCCGGTGACTTCTCCGCCGGCCTGGCCGGTCTCCTTTTCCGCCGGCCTGGCCGGTCTCGGGCTGGTGTCCTTTTCCGCCGGCCTGGCCGGTCTCAAGCCGGTGGCCTTCTCCGCTGGTCGTACCGACTCCGCGCCGGGCCGGTCTGGTCGCCCGGGTGTGCGGGTCGACGCGCGCCCTCGGCACAACCGCCCCCGGCCACCTGCACCGCGGGCACGCAACACCCTCACCCGAGCCCGATGACCGGGCGATCGTGTCAGGCCGGTGGGCCCTTCGCTGGTTGTGCGGACGTCGCGGTGGGCCGGTCCGGTACCTGGTCGGCCGGCCAGAAGCGGAACGCCCGGAAGGCATAGCCATCCTGACCGGCGGCCTCGAACTCGACCTGGACCTCCTGGCCGGCGGTGAACGTCGCATACCCCCGGACCGCGGCGTTGCTGCGATGCGCCCAGCACCCGCCCGGCGTCTCGGTGGAGTCGAGTACACCCCATCCCTCATCGTCGTGCCACTCACGGATGAACGCGGTGATCGCCATCAGCTGCTCCTAGATCCGGAAGGCCTCGACATGACTCCATTCCCAGGACGCGCGACCGGTGTCGACATGGTCACGGATCACCGGCTCCAGCGGGTCGAGCTCGACACCCGGCGGTACGTCGATCACCACGTGCCGGTCGCCGCTCCACTCGCAGCCCAGGCCCATCCGCTCGATGGTCGCCTCCACTCCGGCCCGCAGCATCGCCGCATCCTCCTCGGAACACTTGGAGAAGTGCAGCCGGAACGCCTGATGACCGGACGACCGGAGCAGCCGCCGAACCCGCCGCCGATGGGTGTCCAGCCCGACCACATCGTTGAGTGCCAGCCCGTAGGCCCGGAACGGAACACACGCCATCGCCGCGGTGGTCCCGGACGGCGGGGTGATCCAGACCTGCTCCATCTCACCGGGCAGTCCGAACGGCTCCAGGTCGATCATGGCGGTGATATTCGACGGCGCCCGGCGCAGTGGCGCCTCGTGAACGATGTATCGCATGTGAGAATCCAAACCCGCAGTAGCTGCCAGAAGCGAGCATATAGGACAAATTGCCCAATCAAGGTGCACTTACCTCCACCGTGCTCGGTAGCCTGCTGGCATGTGCTGGCGGTCGCCGTGGCGAAGACTCGGTTCATGACCCGTCACGCGCTCGCCGTCCTACGATGTGCCTGCCTCTCGCTGCTCACGGTCGCCGGTTTCGCGTACGCCCTGCTGATGTTGATCTCCGTGACCCTCGTCGTGCCGTTTCCCGCGGCGGTCGCCGGGCAGCAACGACTCGTCGCGTTCGGGCGGCGGCTGGTCCGTCGCTGGACCGGCGCCGACGTGCCGGACGTCCGGCGAACGCCGCCGACTCCACCGCAGCGCCGCGCCGACGGCTGGTACCAGCACGGCGCGACGCTCTACCGATCCCCGCGGACCGCCCACTGGATGTCCAAATTCGATCATTACGGCAATGACCCTCTCGCCGCCGTGGAATGGCGATGGCTCACCGTCGCCCCCGTCACCAGCGCCGTTCCGGCCCTGCTGCCACCCGCGCTGATCACGCTTGGTCTCCTGGCGGTGGGTACCGGGCCATGGGACTGGCTCGTGGCCGGAGCAGCGATCACCGCGGCGTTGCTGGTCGCCCCTACGTGTCTGCGTTGCTACGGCCAGAGCACGCGCTCTCTTCTCCAGGAACGCCCGCACCCGCCCCGCCGCGGCCTGATCAGCCGAGCCTGGACCGTCACCTGGCGCCTCGCCGGCCTCGCCGGACTGCATCTGGCCGCCCTCGGCGCCGCCGTGCTGACCCTCGGCGCCGTCATCCTGTCCTGGGGTGGCCTGCTGCCGACGGTCACCACCTTCACCCGCCCGTTGACCGAGATCTATCGGCGCCGCGCGCATCACTGGACCGGTGTGCTCCTGCCCAGCCCGTATCGCCCGCTTCCGCCGCCGCCAGAACCCGACGAGGACGGCAACTATCGATACGGCCGCACCCTCTACGCCGAACCCGACTTCGCCATCAGCCTCCAGCGCTACCGATGGGTCAGCCACGACCCGGCCACCTGGCGCGACCAGCTGTGGGCGTGGGGTGCCGTCCTCTGGGCGCCGATCACGCTGCTTCCCGCGATCCTCGTGTCCGCCGGTTTCTTCGGCCTGCTCTGGCAGCCGATCACCTGGGCGCCGTGGGCGGTGCCGATCGGCCTGTTCACCGATTACTGGATCACCCCGTTCTATCTGTGGCACGCCCTGGAGTTGGGCGGCGCCGTCCCCAGCATGGCTCCCGGCTGGACCAGCCTCCTGGCCGGCCTGGCCCTGACCCTGCTCGGCCTGGCCCTGGCCGCCCCACTGACCTGGGCCCGCACCTGGTGGGACACCCTCCTGCTGCGCCCGACCGCCGCCACCGACCTTGCCCTCCAGCTCGACGAGTTGAACAGCAGTCATGACGTCCTCGCCGGTCGTGTGGAACATCTCCATTCCAGCCGGGCCGACACCGCGGACGCGGCCGCCGCCGAGCTACGGCGGATCGAACGCGACCTGCACGACGGCGCACAGGCTCGACTGGTCGCCGTCGGTCTCGGGCTCGGAGCTGTCGCCCGCCTCATGGAGACCGACCCGGACCGGGCCCGGGAACTGCTCACCCAGGCACAGGAGACGTCCGCGACCGCCTTGGCCGAACTCCGCGACCTGGTCCGTGGCATCCACCCACCGGTCCTCGCCGAACGTGGCCTCACCGACGCCGTCCGCGCCATCGCCCTGGACACCCCCCTTCCGGTCACTGTCGACACCGACCTACCCGGCCGCCTCGAACCAGCCGTCGAGTCGGCCGTCTACTTCGCGGTCTGCGAAACCCTCGCCAACGCCGCCCGGATCGCCTCCACCGTCACGCTCACCCTCCGCCACCAGGACGGCCTGCTGCGTATGGTGGTCACCGACGACGGCCCCGGCGGTGCGAACCCGTCAGCCGGCACCGGTCTGCGCGGCATCATGCGGCGGCTCGGTGTCTTCGACGGCACTGTGACCCTGCACAGTCCCGCCGGTGGCCCCACCGTAGTGATCATGGAGGTGCCGTGCGCGTTGTCATCGCCGAAGACCTCCACCTCTTGAGAGACGGCCTCGCCCTGCTGCTGGAGAGCCACGGATTCACCATCACCGCCGCCGTCGCCGACGGTCCCGCTCTGCGTGATGCGCTCGGCAACCATCGTCCCGACGTGGCAGTGGTCGACGTACGCCTGCCACCCACCTTCACCGACGAGGGCCTGCAGATCGCCCTCGAAGCCCGTCGTGCCACACCCGGCCTCCCGATCCTCGTGCTGTCCGCCCACGTCGAACAGCTCTACGCCCGTGAACTCCTGGCCGACGGTGCCGGAGCGGTCGGCTACCTGCTCAAGGACCGCGTCCTCAACGGCGACCAGTTCGCCGACGCGGTCCGCCGAGTAGCGACCGGCGGCACCGCAATGGACCCTCAGGTCATCGCCAAACTGCTGACCGCCGGGGGCGCCGCGACCCCGCTGTCCCGCCTGACCCCACGCGAACGCGAGGTCCTCGAACTGATGGCCCAGGGCCGCTCCAACGCGGCCATCGCCCAGCGCCTCTTCCTCAGCGACAGTGCGGTCAGCAAACACATCGCCGCCATCTTCACCAAGCTGGACCTGCCACCCTCCGACGACGACAACCGCCGGGTGATGGCTGTCCTGACCTTCCTGAACGCCACCTGACAAGTAATCCTCCGCGACCAGGTGCAATCGGTCGTCCCGCACTTCACCTCCCGCGCCCCTACCACCCTCGTGCGAACACGTCGAGGAGTTGATTGCCGTCGTTCGGCACCAGATTCGTTGCGTAGGACACGAACGCCACGCGACTGCCGTCGGCACTCAAAGCAGCTGAGTTGCTGACGCTGTCGCCCTGACCGTTGGAGGCGGAGACACTGACCCGCCGGGTTGAGCCCGTCCACCGGTCCTGTACGAAGACGTCCTCGACGCCGTTGGTGTCGCCCGGCACAAGGTTCGTTGCGTAGGACACGAACGCCACGAACCGGCCGTCCCCGCTGATCGCGGGCATGGAGCTGTTGTCGTTGCCCTGCAGGCCCTTGCTGGTCAGGCCGGCACGACTGGTCGAGGCGGTGCGAAGGTCGCGGACGAAGATGTCCTGAACGTCGTTGGTGTCGCCTGGTACGACGTCGGGCGCGTCGGTGTAGAAGGCCACGAACCTGCCCTCCGCGCTGATCGTCGCGGCCAACCCGAGGTTTCCTCCGGCAGGTTGGCCGGCACTGGTGACGCTCGCCAATTCAGTGCGGTTCCGCCATACATCCCGGACGAAGACGCCGCCGGCACCGCTCGGCACGAGATTGGAAGCGAGGGAACCGAAGGCTACGTATCGACCGTCCGTGGTGATCGTCGGGCCGATGCTCCGCTCGTTTGCCTCGGCACCGGCGGTGGAGACGCTGACCCGCCGGGTGGAATGGGTCTGCCGATCGTGGACGAAGACGTCCTCGACGCCGTTCGTGTCATCGGGCACCAGGTCGGCGGCATACGACACGAACGCCACGAACCGGCCGTCAGCGCTGATCGCCGGGCTGTGGCTGGTGTTGTCTGCCTCCGCGCCCGCCCCGGTGACACTCACCCGGGTCGTCGTGGCTGTCACGCGGTCACGGACGAAGATGTCGCCGCGCTCGTTCGTGTCGCCGGGCACCAGATTCGTCGCATGGGAAGAGAAGGCGACGAACCGTCCGGAACCACTGATCGACGGTTCGGACGCCTCCTGATCAGCCTCCGCGCCGCCCGTGGACACGCTGACGCGGCTGGTCGTCCGGGTCCGTAGATCCCGGACGAACACGTCGGCTGTGGCATTGGCGTCCCCGCTCACCAGGGACGAAGCCGCCGACCAGAAGGCCACATATCGGCCGTTGCCGCTCACCGAGGGAGCGAAGCTCTCAGCGTCCGTCTCGGCGCCCGAACTGGACACACTGGCCCGGGTCGTCGGCCCGTCAGCAGTGGGTGCGGCGGCGGCCGAGGAGGTCGCCCCCATGACCAGTAGACCGGAAACCGCGATCAGTGTCCTGGTAGTGCCCGGCAAACGTCCCATTGAAATTTCCCCTCATCACAGCGCGGATCAGGGCCAGGCGGTCGGCAGGTTCCGCGACAGCAGCCGCCATGGCCAGGGAGGAATCTCAGCCTTTACCGCCGGTCGGATGGCGGCAAGACGGGCTGCATGCCAACCGACGTCGATGTCAACGCCTCCACCGCACTCTCGACGCCTTTGATTCCGTCACCCGTCACGGGAGGCCACCCCCCTTGGACGGCTGAGCGGCTTCCATCCCCAACGGCTGGTCGGCACCGAGCAGAGACCGGTAGTGATCCAGCAGGAAGGTGGCCTTGAACTGAGCGGCCGCCTCGGCGTTGAAGAAACCGAACTCGGGGGCGTATCCGGCACCGCCGGACGGGCCGAGGGTGAGGATCATGCCGTCTGCGAACGGCTCATACGTGGTCAGTGTCTCGCCCTCGATCAGGGCTCGGATGTTCGCTGCGGCGACCTCCGCTTGGCGCCCGGCCGCGCGACCGGTCTTCAGCTCCGGAGTGTCATTGAGGTCACCGACGGCGAAGGCCCGATCGTGGCCGACCACCCGGAGGTGCTCGGTCACCGGCAACCGCCCGTCGGGCCGACGGGCCGCGGCCAGGCTCGTGCCGAGGTGATCGCCGGGCACTGTCGAGCCGTAGCAGGCGAACCACAGATCGGCGGCGATCGTCTCGCCGGTGCTGGTGGCCGCGGTGAACGGGCGGACCGTGCCGGCCGGGGTGTCCGGCAGGGCGTCGATCTTGGTGCCTAGCAGGACCCGCACCCCCATTTCGTCGAGTTGCCGGGCGAGTTCGGCGCGCATCTCTCCGGTGAACCGGCCACCCAGCAACTCGGGCGCCGGGTCGATGACGGTAACCGGTTTGCCGGGCCAGGCAGCCGCGATCTCACCGGCGAACTCCAGGCCGATCGCGCCGGCGCCGAGCAGCAGAACCCCGGACGATCGCTCCAGCGACGCGTGCAGCTCATGCATCTGCTCGGCCGCCGCGGCACGGCCGGTGGCGGCGAGTCGAGCCGGGAACGGGCCGGTCGAACCGGTGGCCAACACGACGTAGTCAGCCTCCAGCCGGGCGCCGGAGGCGAGCTCGACCGCGTCGGGCCGCACCTCGGTCGCGGTGTCACGAACCACCCGGCCGCGGGCCAGCAGCCCGTCGAACGGAAAAAAGATCTTGTCGATCCAGGCGGGGTCGGCCACCGCCCGCAGATGGGCGACGTGGTGCACGAACATCTCCTTCGGCTCGACCAGCGTCACCTCCGCGACGTCGTCGAGGGACCGGGAGACCACGATGCCGGCGTAGCCGCCGCCGACCACTACCACTTTCGGAGCCATGTCGAGACTCACCTTCCGTTGGTTGGTCTCGACTTTGGCGCGCCCGGCGGCCGGTAGGGAGGCCGTGTCCGGGCTGGTAGTGGCGGGGATAGCCCTGGGAAGGCTGGTACCGAACCGGGGCCGGAAGGGTCGCCCGAGGGTGGTAGCGGGCGGCCGGGCCAGGGCTGGGAACGGCCCGGGTAGTAGTGGCAGGGCCACCCTATCGGCACGGCAGGTGGCTAGATTCGTCTGCATGAGCGACAACGAGCTGGGCGGTTTCCTACGGGCCCGGCGGGCCGAGGTGACGCCCGCCGAGGTCGGGCTGGCGCCGGGTGACCGGCGGCGCACGCCCGGTCTGCGCCGGGCCGAGGTGGCGTTGCTCGCCGGGATCAGCGTGGAGTATCTGACGCGGCTCGAGCAGGGTCGCGACCGGCATCCGTCACCACAGGTCCTGGCCGCGCTGGCAGGCCCGTTGCGACTGACCGCTGCGGAGCGCGCTCATCTCTACCGGCTGACCAGAGCGTCGACCGTGACCTGCGGTCGGCTGGTCACCGACCCGGCCCGGAGCGTGCGTCCCGGCCTGCGGGCGATGCTGGACCAGTTGGAGCCGGCGGCGGCGATGCTGGTCAACCAGGTCGGTGATGTGCTGGCGTGCACAACGGGCATGCGGCGCCTGGCCGGGCCGATCGGCCTGCTCGACGGCGACCAGCCGAATGTGAATCGTTACGTGTTCGCCGATCCGCGCTCGCGGGTGGCCTTTCCCGACTGGGCGCATGTCGCCGACGAACAGGTCGCGGCGTTGAAGGACGGTCCGGCCCGCCCGGAGTTCGCCGGCGAGTTGACGGCGCTGGCGGGGGAGGAGTTCACGGGCCGAGCCGAGCGGGTGCCCGGCCTGCCCCGATCCCACGGCGTGCTGCGCCTGGAGCATCCCGAGGCGGGCCGCCTGCGCTTGGCCTACGAGGTGATGGTGCTTCCCGGCGACCACGGCATGCGGCTGTTGGTCTACCTCCCAGCCGACGAGCGCAGCGCCGAGGCGCTGCGCCGGATCTCCCCACTCCGTCTGGTCGCCGGTTGAGCGGCTTGGGTCGCCGGTTGAGCGGCTTGGGTCGCTGGCTGAGCGGCTTGGGTCGCTGGCTGAGCGGCTTGGGTCGCCGGTTGAGCGGCAGGCTGCCGGATGAGGCAGCGCTGAGCGTCGTGGTTGCCGGCCGGTCGGCCGCCGCCCGGCGGGGGCTGTTGTGTCGTGGGTGGCACAGGTGCGTCAAGGGACAGGGAGGCGGAGGATGCTGCCGTCGGCTGAGGCGCCCAGCAGGAGGGCGCCGTCGGGTGTGGTGGCCAGGGCGGCGAACTGGCGGGGGACTCCGGGTAGTCCCTCGATCAGCAGCGCCGGCTGGACGGGCCGGGGTGGCGCGACCGGCAGGTCCTCCAGCAGGACGCTGACCTGCGGGGCGGCCGAGACGAGGCGGCGGCGGCCGGCCTCGACGACCAGGATCCGGCCGTCGGCGGTTACTGCCAGGCCCTGCGGGGCGTGCAGGCCGTCGGCGACCACGGTCGGCTTGCCGTCCTCGAGGCGGTAGACGGTGCCATGGTCCTCGTCGGAGATGTAGCAGCGGCCGTCGGCGTCGACCGCCACGTCGACTGGGCGGCCCAGGCCCTCGGCTACGACGGACAGCGCGTCGTCGGGAGCTATCGACAGCACGCGACCCGCACCCGCCTCGGCGATGAGAAGGGTGCCGTCCGGGCGTACCGCGAGGCCCTGGGGTTGATCGAGGTTTTCGGCCCGGGTGCGGGTCTCGGCCCGGGACAGGGTCAGGACCTGGCCGTACTGGGAGGTGAAATGCAGGTCGCCGGCGGCGGCGACCGCGTGGGCGAACGGCAGGAACGCGCCGTCGAGCCGGTAGTGGTCGGCGATGTGGAGTTCGCCGGCCGGGTCGACGGCGATGCCATAGGGGCCCGCCAGGCCGCGTGGCACCACCTCGCGCAGGCTGCCGTCGGGACGGACCTCGGTGATTCCGGCGCTGCTGAAGCTGGAGACGTACATCCGGTTGTCGGCGTCGAAAGCGGCGTTGTCCAGGCCGGCTATGCCGGTGACGATCTCGGTGCGATGTTCGCCGTCGATGCGGGTGATGGTGCCGGCTTCGTCGATCGACAGCACGTAGAGCACGCCGTTGCGGTCGAAGCGGACCGCGACCGTCTGGGCGACCTCGGCGACCAGCGTCGGGGTGCCGCCTTCGGGGCTGATCCGGTAGACCTCGCCGGGGAACATGTGCGGGTAGTAGAGGTTGCCGTCCGGCCCGGCCTGCATGGCGTTGCCCAGCATCAGACCTTCGACGAGCACACGAGGCGAAGACGTGCCATGCGACGGCGCCGGAATGGGGGGTGATGTGGTGAGTTCGAGGACGCGGCCGCCGGGGACCATCTCGTTGACGAAGATCCGGTTGCCGATGGCGGCGATGCCGTTGGGATTGAGGATGCCGCCAGCGGCGATCGTGAGTTCGCCGTCGGGGCTGCGACGCCACACCCGGCCGGGGGCGACATCGGTGATCCACAAGTTGCCATCGGTGTCGAAGACCAGGTCGTCCGGGGATTGCAGCGGCCCGTCAGGGGCGACGATCACGTCGACCCGGCCGGTGGCGACGTCGACGGCGCTGATCCGGCCGGGCAGGTATTCGGCGACCCACAATCGGCCGTCGGGGCCGAAGGCGATTCCGTTGGAGCCGCGCAGTGGGGTGGCGGCGATCAGTCGTTCCACAGCAGCTGCTCCAGACTTCCGTCGGTGCGCCACGTGCGCAGGAGTTCATGAAAGGCGATCGGGCCGGGGCCGAAGGAGACGTTCAGCGGCAACGGGTTGCCCTCGTTGTTGTAGTAGCCGGGGGTGCACTCGCTCTGGAACCGATAGCTGTCGGCGGCGGTCGCGTCGATGGTGGCCGACCACGCGTCCTCGGCTTCGAGGGTTGGTTCGATCCGGCGAGCGCCACGCTTCTCGGCCGCGTCGACCAGCGCGCCGATGTGGATGGCCTGCTCATCCAGGATGTGCACGAAATTGACGGCCCTGGCGTTGTGGAGTGGCCCCAGCTGGAACAGGTTGGGAAAACCATGAGAGGTGAAGCCGTGGAGGGTACGGAACCCGTTCGCCCAGTGTTCGAAGATGTGCTTCCCGCCGCGCCCGTACACCTGCAGGTTTCCGGACAGGATGCCGGAGATGCCGACCTCGAAGCCGGTGGCGAAGACGACGCAGTCCACCTCGTATTCGGTGTCACCGACGACGATGCCGGTCGGGGTCATCCGGGTGATGCCGCCGTGTCCGGACGTGTCGACGAGCGTCACGTTCGCCCGGTTGAACGTCGGCAGGTACTCGTCGCTGAACGTGGGCCGTTTGCACATGTACCGGTACCAGGGTTTGAGCATCTCGGCGACGGCCGGGTCGGTGATCACCTCATCGACGCGGGCGCGGATGTCGTTCATGGTGGCGAAGTCGGCGAGCTCCAGTTGTTCCTCGGTCAATTCGGTCGGGGTGCCGGCCAGAAAGGTGCGCTGCAGTTTCGCGGTCGCGGTCCAGCGGTCGTCGATCAGGTCGACGTCGGCCTGCCCGCCGGTCACCACGGTGAGGAAGTTGTCCATCCGTTCCCGCTGCCAGCCGGGCCGTACACGATCCAGGATCGCCTGGTCGGTGGGCCGGTTGTCGCGCACGTCGACCGACGACGGGGTGCGCTGGAAGACATAGAGGTGTTGGGCGTCGCGGCCGAGGTGCGGCACCACCTGGATGGCGGTCGCGCCGGTTCCGACGACGGCGACCCTCTTGTCGGCGAGCCCGGTGAGACCGCCGGTCTGATCGCCGCCGGTGTACGCGTAGTCCCAGCGGCTGGTGTGGAAGGTGTGCCCGCCGAACTCCGCGATGCCCGGGATGCCCGGCAGCTTGGCCTGGGTGAGCAGCCCGGACGACAGCACCACGTACCGAGAGCGGAATACATCGCCGCGGTCGGTGGTGACCGTCCATTCCGCAGCGTCGTCGTCCCACCGCAGGTCGGTGACCTTCGTGTGGAAGAGGGCGTGCTGGTACAGGTCGAACCGTTTGGCGATGGCCACGGCGTGCTGCCGGATCTCGTCGCCCGGCGCGTACCGCCATTTCGGGACGTATCCCACCTCTTCGAGGAGTGGCATGTACACCGTCGCCTCGATGTCGCAGTGGATGCCCGGATACCGGTTCCAGTACCAGGTGCCGCCGAAGTCACCCGCCTCGTCGATCATCCGCAGGTCCTGGAGGCCGGCCTGCCGCAGCCGCGCGCCACTGAGCAGCCCGCCGAACCCACCGCCGACGACCGTCGCGTCGACTCGGTCGGTCACCGCCTCCCGTTCCACCCGTTCGGTCCAGGGATCGGTGGCGTAGAAGCCGAACTCACCGGTCGTCGGCCGATACTGACTTCCGCCGTCCGGGCGTGCCCGCCTGTCCCGTTCGGTCCGATACCTCGCGCGCAGGGATTCGATCTCATGCGGTGTGAAGGCCACCCCGACAGTCAAAACATAGTGACGGACATGAATCAAGCATTTTTCTGACGCGGGGGTGTGGCAGACTTCCGCCTCCCGGACAGGTAGGGGGCATGGACCAACAAGAGCGGTTCCGGGCGCTGCACCGGGACACCTACGCTGACCTGCTGCGGTTCGTCGAGAGGCGAATCCCGGCGGACGAGGCCGAGGACGTCGTGTCGACCGTCTTCCTCACCGCCTGGCGGCGGCTCGCCGACGTTCCCGCGGAGGCCCGGCCATGGCTGTTCGCGGTGGCCCGGCGGACCATGGCCAACCAGACCCGCGGCTGGTTGCGGCGTCAGGCTCTGGATGTACGGCTGACCGGCGCCGAAAGCCACGTGCCGGACGGTTCGGCCGCGGCCGCGGAGCGTATCGACCTGGAGCGGGCCTGGCGGACCCTCAGCCCCGCCGACCGTGAGGTCCTGGCGTTGGTCGCCTTCGACGGGCTCACCTCCGAGCAGGCGGCCACCGTTCTGGGGTGCCGTCGTTCCACCTTCGCGATGCGGCTCACCCGAGCCCGCAAGCGCCTCCACACCGCACTCAGCCCGGTCTCGGCGGCCTCGCAGCCTGCGCAGGCGGCCTCGCAGCCTGCGCAGGCGGCATCCGGAGCCCACCTCACTTCGACACCGACCCCCGTCATCAAGGAGCAGCAGTCGTGGACGAACGCATGAACGACCTGGACCGTCTCGCCGTCCTCGACCCGGCTCGCGACCGGGAGCCCAGCCCGATGGAGTGGGCCCGCGCGGAGGCGTTCGTCGAGCGGGTGATCAGCGGGTCGGCCGAGAGTGTCACCCGCCCGCCGATGCGGCGCTGGCTGTTCGCCGGTGCGGCCGCCACGGCACTCGGTGCGGTCGCCGCGGTCGCGGTGCCGGCGCTGGTTCCGGGAGCGACCGAGCGGGCCGTCGCATCGTGGACCGCTCAGCCCACCGCGCGTACCGGTGACCAGGTGCTGCCGCAGGCGCAGGCCTGTGCCGCCAACGGTGTCGCCGGGGAGACCGTGGCGAAGGCGTCCGACGTGCTCCTGGCCGAGCAGCGCGGCGAGGCGACGCTGCTGATCCAGCGCAAGGGCGGCACGATCGTCGAGTGCCTGATGGTCGGCGACGGTGACGGGGCCGCCTCGATGAGCCTGATCGACGAGGCGGCGATCGTCGCCCCGCAGGCGGGCACCGTCAATCTGGAGACGATGAGTTCCTACGGCGACGGCGACGACCAATGGTCGAACATCGTCGGTCTCGCCGCGCCGGACGTCACCGCGGTCGAGGTGCGTCTCGACAACGGCACGCTGGTCAAGGCGAGTGTGAAGGGCGGCTGGTGGGCGGCCTGGTGGCCGGGCGCCGAGGGCGGCGAGGTCGACACCCTGTCGGTCATCGTGCACGCCGGTTCCGCCGCCACCACGCACCGCCCTTCCAGCCTGCCCTGACCGTCGAGAACCGAGCGAAACGGAGGCCGAGAGGGAAGGCGCCAAACCGGAGAGTGGTCGGGCCGGAGGGCGGCCGGACCGGAAGGCGGCAGCCCGCGGCGCAAACGGCAGAGCGGCAGGCAACTGGGCCGACGAACGGGGAAGTCGCCAACGCCGCGGAGTCGCCAAGGCCGGGGAAGTCGCCAACGCCGCGGAGTCGGCAAGGCCGGGGAAGTCGGCAAGGCCGGGATGGTGGGCGTCAGGTGTGCAGGCCGGCGATCAGGAAGCCGACCATCCGGCGGGCGTTGTAGCGGGGGTCGTCGCCGTCGCCGATGCACAGGTTGCCTACGCCGCGCATCAACTCCAGAGCGCCGACATCGGGGCGGATCTCGCCCGCGTCGGCGGCGGCTTTCAGTAGGTCGGCGCAGACCGGTAGCAGCCGGTCCAGGAAATACGAGTGCAGTTTCTGAAACGCGGCGTCGTCGGAGTGGAAGGCTCCGGCGAGGCCGTGTTTCGTCACCAGGAAGTCGACGAACAGGCCGATCCACTCGGCCAGCGCCGCGTGTGGGGTGCCCGCGGCGGCGAGGAGAGTCGGACCGGCTTCGGCGCACGCCTCGATCTGGTGGTGGTAGACGGCGACGATCAGATCGGCCCGGGTCGGGAAGTGTCGATAGATGGTGCCGACCCCGACTCCGGCCCGCGCCGCGATCTCCCGCACCGGCACGTTGACACCGGCCTCGACGAACGCCGCGGCCGCAGCCGACAGCAGGGTCGCCTGATTGCGGCGGGCGTCGGCCCGCTTCTCCACCACTGAACTGTTACCCCCGTCACGTCTCTTGGGAACGGAACCCACTTGGTAAACGGAACACTGTTCCGTATGTTTGTCGCAGGGCCGGAACGTTGTTCCGCTTAGCCTCAGCATGACAGACACCCAGGAGGAACGACCATGCAGTACCGTAGTTTGGGCCGGACCGGCGTCCAGGTCAGCACCCTGGCGCTCGGCGCGATGAACTTCGGCGCGATGGCTCGCACCGGTCAGGACGAGGGTGGCGCGATCATCGACGCCGCCCTCGAGGCGGGCATCAACCTGATCGACACCGCCGACATGTACAGCCAGGGCGAGTCCGAGCAGATCGTCGGCAAGGCCATCGCCGGCCGCCGCGACGACCTCGTGCTGGCCACCAAAGCCACCCTGCCGATGGGACCGGACCGCAACCAGCAGGGCGGCTCCCGGCGCTGGCTGGTCACCGCCCTCGACGACAGCCTGCGCCGGCTCGGCGTCGACCACGTCGATCTCTACCAGATCCACCGCTGGGATCCGGCGACCAGCGACGAGGAGACCCTGTCGGCGCTGACCGACCTGCAGCGGGCCGGGAAGATCCGCTACTTCGGCTCGTCGACCTTCCCCGCCTACCGCATCGTGCAGAGCCAGTGGGCCGCCCGCGAACATCACCTGAGCCGGTACGTCACCGAGCAGCCCAGCTACTCCATCCTGCAACGCGGCATCGAGACCCACGTGCTGCCCGCCACCCAGGAGTACGGCATGGGCGTGCTCGCCTGGAGCCCGCTCGCGTCAGGCTGGCTCTCCGGTGCGATCCGGGCCGGGCAGGAGATCAGCACCTACCGTGCGGGCCTGCTCCAGCAGCGCTTCGACCTGACCGTCCCGGCCAACCGGGCTCGCCTCGACGCCGTCGAGCAACTGGTCAAGGTGGCCGATCAGGCAGGGCTGACGCTGATCCAGTTGGCACTCGGGTTCGTCACCGCGCACCCCGGCGTGACCAGCGCGATCATCGGCCCGCGCACGCTGGACCACCTGCACTCGCAGGTCGCCGCGGCCGACACGGTGTTGTCCGCCGACGTCCTGGACGCGATCGATGCGATCGTCGCACCCGGCGTCGACCTGGCCCCGGACGAGAAGATCGACACCCCGCCGTCGCTGCTCGACGCCTCGCTACGGCGGCGCTGAGGTGGCCGGCAGCACCGAAGCGGCGGCCGGCGGCGCCGAAATGGCGGCCGGCGGCGCCGAAATGGCGGCCGGCGGCGCCGAAGTGGCGGCGGGCGCTGGGATGGTGGGCGGCACCGAAGCGGCGGCCGGCGGCAACGAAGTGGAGGCCGGTGCTGAGATGGCCGGCGGCGTAGAGGCGGCACGCGGAGTCCGGCGGGTTCGTTTCGGCATCATGACCGCGCCGATGCAGGTCGGCTACCAGGACATTCAGCAGGTCTGGCGGGACGCCGACGGCATCCCCGAGATCGAGCACGCCTGGCTGTTCGACCACCTGATGCCGATCGGCGGCGATCCCGGCGGCCCGGCGTTGGAGGGCTGGACCCTGCTGGCGGCCCTGGCCGCACAGACCCGACGGCTGCGCCTGGGCCTGCTGGTGACCAGCAACCGGTTCCGGCCGCCGGCGATACTCGCCAAGATCGCCACCACCGTCGACATCGTCTCCGGAGGCCGTCTCGACTTCGGCATCGGCGCCGGATCACGGCCGAGTCACCCCATGGCCCGACGGGAGTACGAGGCGCACGGCCTGCCGTACCACGACTTCGCGTCCTCGGTGGCGGCTCTCGACGAGGCCTGCACGGTGATCCGGAGACTGTGGACCGGGGCCGAGCCGTTCGACTTCCGCGGTGAGCACGTCCAGCTCACCGGGGCGTTCGGCAGTCCCAAGCCGGTCCAGCGGCCGCATCCGCCGATCATGATCGGCGGGCGGT
Organism: Actinoplanes sichuanensis; assembly: GCF_033097365.1. Lineage (NCBI taxonomy): Bacteria > Bacillati > Actinomycetota > Actinomycetes > Micromonosporales > Micromonosporaceae > Actinoplanes > Actinoplanes sichuanensis. The sequence continues at coordinate 5,445,523 of NZ_AP028461.1, read as the reverse complement.
CGTCGGCGCTGCTCCGGGTGGTCGCCGAGCACGCCGACCTGTGGAACATCCCGGGCGGCGGCGACATCACCGACGTCGTCGGTCGCAGCGTCCTACTGGACCGGTACTGCGCGGAGATCGGCCGCGACCCCGCGACGATCACCCGCTCCATCCATCTGCCGGTCTCCTATGACCGGCCGGCCGACACCCGCGACAAGATCCGTGAGGCGATCGACGCCGGATTCGGCCACATCATTCTCGGGCTCACTCCGCCATACCCGTCCGGTGTGGCCGAGTGGACGGCCGACGAGTTGATCAGCCCCACGGCGCGGTGAGCGGGAAAGAGAAGCGCTGTGAGCGGGAAAGAGAAGCGCGGTGAGCGAGGAAAGAGAAGCGCGGTGAGCGAGGAACGGGAAGCGCGATGAGCGAGGAACGGAAAGCGCGGTGAGCCAGGAACGGGAAGCGCGGTGAGCGGGAAGAGGTGAAAGGCGCTGAGCGCGAAAGAGGTAGCCCGGTGGGTAGGAGGAGAAGCGCGCTGAGCGGGAAGAAAAGGCGCGCTGAGCGGGAAGAGTGATAAAAGACAGGATCAGGCGACCAGGGCCCATTGGCGGCGGCGCGGCGGGTACAGCCTGGTGACGGTCTCCAGGGCCCAGCGCATCCGGGGTACGGCCAGCTCCGGATGGTCACCGAACTCGGCGGCCATGTCGGCGGCGCAGGCGCGGGTCCCGCCGCGGGTGCGGACCGCGGTGCGGATGGCCTCGTCGACCACTTCGAAGGCCGGGCTGCTGCCGGTCGCCAGACCGGTCGTGAACAGGGCTTCGGCTCGGGCGGCGGTGAGGTTGGCGGTCATGGTGGCGCTCCTTTCGAGGCGACGTGCTCTACCGATATGGAGACCGCCCGGCGACCGGTGATTCATCGAAGGGCTGTCAGAAAGTTGAACCCCGCCGCCCCGGGTACGGTTCAGGCCGGCTCGTGCCGGACCGGGAAGTTCACCGAACGAGCGATGTAGCACAGCTCATGGGCCCGCTCGTGCAGACCGGCCAGCCGATCGGTCTGGCCCGGGTCGGCCAGCGTCACCCGTGGACGCAGCACGACCTCCTCGAGGCTGCCACCACCGTCGGCGGCCTCCACCATCACGCCGGTGGGGGAGTCGGTGTACCCGGTGACCACCACCCCGTCGGCGGCACACAGGTGCAGGAACCACAGCATGTGGCACTGGGCCAGCGACGCGACCAGCAACTCCTCCGGGTTCCAGCGGGCCGGGTCGCCACGGAACGCCGGATCGGAGCTGCCCGCGATCGGCGCCTTGCCGGCGGCGGTCACCTCGTGGGCCCGCTCGTACGACCGGTACGAGCGGGTCTCCCCGGTCCAGCTGACCATCACCTCGTAGTGGTGCGAGCGTCCCATCGGATCCCCCTCAAACGATGTCGAAGTTGGCCATCATGGCCATGTCCTCGTGTTCGAGATTGTGGCAGTGCAGCATGTAACGCCCGCGGTGCCCGGTGAAGTCGACCAATACCTGGACCGTCTCGTACGGCCGCACGTCCACCGTGTCCTTCCACCCCGCGTCACCGGGTTCGGGGCCGCCGGCACCACGCGACAGCACCTGGAAGTGCCCCATGTGCACGTGGACGGGGTGATGGAAGTCGCTGGTGAACCGCCACAGCTCGACCGTGCCCTCCCGGACCGAACACATCGTGGCGGCTGGATCGTACGGCTGATCGTTGATCGTCCAGCGACCCCCGCCGAACCGGAAGTCGAATCGCCTCTCGGCCACCGCCCGCGTCCGGTCGAGGGTTTCCAGGGTGGTGAGGGTGACCGGGATGCGGGTGTCGTCGGGCGCCGGGCCGGTGATCACGAAACGCATGACGTCGGCGGTCGGCCCCTCACCGAGGGTGTTGGCCATGGTGACCTCGGTCCCGGCCGGCAGGCCGGTGAAGTCGGCGATGACGTCGACCCGCTCACCCGGCGCGAGCAGCACGTCCTCCCGAGGCAGGGGTGCTGCTAGCAGGCCGGCGTCGCTGCCGATCTGGGTGATCGTCCCGGCCGACAGTGACAGTCGGTAGCGGCGGGCGTTGGAACCGTTGACCAGACGCAACCGGTAGCGGACGGCGGCCGCCTCGGTGCGCGGCCACGGGGCGCCGTTGACCAGGATGACGTCGCCGAAGATGCCGGCGTGGAACATGCCGTCGGCGCCCGGATGGGTCATGTCGCGCTGCGGATACTTCAGCGAGCCGTCGGCGGCGAACGACCTGTCGCAGATCATCAGTGGCAGGTCCCGGTCGTCGCGGGGCAGCGGTAGCGCGGACTCGATCTCGTCGGTGATCAGAAACAGTCCGGCCAGGCCGCGCCACACCTGAGGGCCGGTGAAGTCCATCCGGTGGTCGTGGTACCAGAGCGTGGCCGCCCGCTGGGTGATCGGATAGGTGTAGTCACGGGTGGTGTCGTGATGGCGGCCGGTGGCGCTGTGGTGCCCGGGCGGGGCGGGGGAGTAGCCGGCCGGCAGGATCAGGTCGGTGGGGAAGCCGTCCGACTCGGCCGGGGTGACGCCGCCGTGCAGGTGCGTCGACGTCGGCACGGGCAGTTCGTTGCGGACGGTCACCACCGTCCACCGCCCCTTGCGGGCTCGGAACGTGGGACCGGGAAGACTCCGTCGTACCCCCAGATCTCGGTTTTGATCCCGGGGATCAGCTCGGCCTGCGCGACCCGCTGGGTGACCAGGTAGTGATCGGTGTCGGCGGTGACCTTGACCGGGCGGGCGACCGGCGGGATCGGCAGTTTCGCCTGGAACCGCTCCGGCCGGAGCTCGCCGGCCAGCAGTTCGCCGGTGCCGGGGCCGTCGACCGGCCTGGTGCAGCCGGCCAGCGTGGCGGCGCCGGCCAGGGTGAGGACACCGCGCCGGGAGACCCTCATGCCGTCACCCGCCGCGGCCGGTAGCCGCATGACCACCAGACGAACGCGCCGGTCAGGGCCAGGATCGCGGCGCCCAGCGGGATGTGGAGACCGACCAGCCGGGCGAAGCCGACACCGACCTGGATCGCGATCATCCACCACAGGAGGACGCTGAGCAGAATCGGCCACCACGGGCCGCGGCCGGGGCGAAACAGCAGGACCGTCGAGAGACCCAGGAACATCGCGGTGACCGGGAGCAGAGTGCCGTTGACGCTGTGCGCGGTCAGGTAGCCGACGTGGCCGCTGATGAAACCGCCGGCCAGTGCGGCCTGCAGTAACACCTGCAGCAGAGTGATGATCGAGAACGCTCGGACCAGGGCTATCGGCCACCGGCGGGGCTGGATTGTGGACACACCAGAAGGCTATTTTCCAGGGAAAACGTCCGGATCCGGTGCGACCCCGGAGGGCCTCCTTAAGTTTTCCGGCGGGTCCGGTCGCCCTTCGAGGTATTCCTCCTCAGGGAAGACCCTGACCCCGCCCATCGAGGGATGGACGGGGTCAGTGGACCGGGTGGCTCAGCGGAACCGGCCGAGCGGCAGCTTGTCGAGGAACTGCTGCCAGCGGCTGCGCGAGCGGCGCGACTGGGCGTACTTCCGGCCGCCGATCACACCCGCGGCCGCGACTGCGGCGACGGCGAGCGCGGTCGCCGAGGACGCCACCGGCCGCTTGCGGACCGGCTCCACCGCGTCCTTGATCTTCTCCTGGGCGGTGGCGGTGTTCATGCCCGTGGTGCTGTCGAGTGTGGTCATCGTGATGCCTCCTGGCGTTGCCTGTCCGTCCACCCATCGATATGCCCGCCGCCGGCGTTCTTAATCCTCAAGGACGGAGCAGGGCCTTGATCGCGGCACGGTCGTCCATCGCCCGGTAGGCGTCGGCGGCCCGGTCCAGCGGTAGTGACAGGTCGAAGACGGCGCCCGGGTCGATGGTCCGCTCGGTGATCAGGTCCAGCAGGTCGGGCAGGAATCGGCGGACCGGGGCCGGGCCGCCGTGCAGGTGCACACCGGAGAAGAACAACTCCATGCCGGGCAGCTCCACGCCGTGTGTCACACCCACGTAGCCGACGTGACCGCCCGGGCGGGTCGAGCGGATGGCCTGCATCATCGACTCCTGGGTGCCCACCGCTTCGATCGTGCTGTGTGCCCCGTACCCACCGGTCATGTCCTTGATCTTGGCGACGCCCTCGTCGCCGCGCTCGGTGACGATGTCGGTGGCGCCGAAGTCCAGGGCCAGTTTCTGCCGGGACTCGTGGCGGCTCATCGCGATGATCCGCTCAGCGCCGAGCTGCTTCGCGGCCAGGACGCCGAGCAGGCCGACCGCGCCGTCGCCGACCACGGCGACCGTCTTGCCGGGGCCGGCCTCGGCCGCGACCGCGGCGAACCAGCCGGTGCCCAGCACGTCCGAGGCGGCCAGGAGCGACGGGATCAGATCGGCGTCCGGGACGTCGGTCGTGGCGACCAGGGTGCCGTCGGCCAGCGGGATCCGGGCGAACTCGGCCTGCGTGCCGGATTCGCCGACCGGCCGGGCGTGCGCGCAGCGCGACTGATAGCCGGCCCGGCAGATCTCGCAGGTGTTGTCGGAGGCGAAGAACGAGCCGACCACGAACTGCCCGGGCCGGACGGTACGGACGTCGCGGCCGACCTCCTCGACGATCCCGACGTACTCGTGGCCCATCGGGGTGGGCCCGTCGATCTCCTGAATGCCACGGTACGGCCACAGGTCGGAGCCGCAGACGCAGGTGGCGGTCAGCCTGATGATCGCGTCGGTGGGCGCGACGATCCGCGGGTCATCACGGTCCTCGACCCGGACGTCACCTGGAGCGTGCAGGACGACACCACGCATGATCGGTTCTCCCTCGAAACTCGTGTGGTCACGCCGTCCAGCACACCGCCGCCGCCCGTACCGGAGAAGTCCCTGCCGATGGGTGTACTCCCAGTACATCCCTGATCCGGGCGGGGAGTCGTACCGTCGGAAGCGTGGACAACCGGGCAGAGGTGCGTGACTTCCTCACCACGCGGCGGGCGAAGATCAGCCCCGAGCAGGCCGGCCTGCCGGTCTTCGGGCAGCGGCGGGTCGAAGGGCTGCGCCGCAGCGAGGTGGCGGCGCTGGCCGGGATGAGCGTGGAGTATTACGCGAAACTCGAACGCGGCGCGCTCGCCGGGGTGTCGGCCGGGGTGCTCGACGCCATCGCGCGGGCGCTTCAGCTCGACGAGGCCGAGCGGGCCCATCTGGTCAGCCTCGCCCACGAGGCGAACGGCAGCAACGCCATCCTGCGGCCGGCCCGCCGGACCAGGCAGTGGACGCTGCGGCCCAGTCTGCGCTGGTCACTGGAGGCCATCACGAGTCCGGCGATCCTGGCCAATCCCCGGCAGGACATGCTGGCGGCCAACCATCTGGGCCGGGCCATGTACAGCGATGCCTACGCCGATTCGACGGGTACGCCGAACTTCGCCCGATTCACGTTCCTGGACAGCGCGGCCCGCCGGTTCTACCCGGACTGGGAGCTGTTCGCCGACATGACCGTGGCGAACATCCGCACCGCGGCCGGTAAGAACCCGCACGACAAGGGCTTGCACGACCTGGTCGGGGAGCTGTCGACCCGCAGCGACGACTTCCGCCGCCGCTGGGGGTCGCACAACGTCCGCACCCATGCGACCGGGACCAAGCATTTCCGGCACCACGTGGTCGGCGACCTCACGCTGGCCTGGGAGAGCCTCGACCTGCGGGCCGAACCCGATCTGACCCTCACCGTCTACACCGCCGAGCCCGGCTCGCCGTCCGCCGAGGCGCTCGGGTTGCTCGCGTCGTGGGCGCTGCAGAGCGCGGATCAGGCCGCGCGGTAACGCATCACCTGGACACCGTCGGCCAGCACGGTGGTGCCCGTCGGGACGAATCGGTGCGGCTGGAAACCGGCCGCGGCCAGCGGGATGCCGCCGCCGGCGATCACCGGGTTCAGCTTGAGCACCAGCTCGTCGACGGCCGGGAGCAGCTGCCCGGCCAGGTTGCCGCCACCGGCCAGCCAGATGTCGCCGCCCGGCTGCTGCTTCAGCTTCTCGACGAAGGCGAGCGGGTCGTCGGCGACGACGTCGACCCCGTCCGACCCGGCGAGGGTACGGGAGAAGACGACCTGTTTCAGATGGGCGTAGGGACTGGTGATCCCGGCCTGTAACGCCGGCTCGTAGGTGTGGCGTCCTATCAGCACCGTGTCGAACACCCGGTTGGGCACGTCGACGCCGAGCGCCGCGCGCACGTGTGTGGGCAGCGTCTCCGGGAACTGCTCGACCATGAAACCGATCGACGCGTCCGGGGCGCCGAAGAACTCCCACGAACCGTCCGGCGCCGCGATGTAGCCGTCGATGCTGGCGGCCACGAAGTAGACGAGCTTTCGCATGGGAACCCCTAACCACTATGCCTGTAGTGGTTTAAAGTTACCTCATCATGCCGAGAAATCCAGACCGTCGACGGCTGCTCGCCGACGCGGGCCTCCGGGTCCTCGCCGGCTCCGGCGCTCGCGGGCTCACCCACCGGGCCGTCGACACCGAGGCCGGAGTGCCTGCCGGGACCGCGTCCAACTACTTCCGCTCCCGGGACGCGCTGCTCGGCGCCCTCGGTGAGCGGATCATGGAACGGTTCGCGCCGGACGCCGCCGTCGTGGCCGCGCTGTCCACCCGCCCACCCGGACGGGAGCTGTTCGTCGACTACCTGCGCTACATCGTCGAGCGGACCACCCGGGAGCCCGAGCTCACCCGGGCGCTCATCGAGCTGCGTCTGGAGGCGGCTCGTCGGCCCGGACTCGGCGAGATCCTCGGTGGCACCCTGCGGCAGGGGTATCACGACGACGTCGCGTTCCACGCCACCACCGGACTGCCCGGCGGCGCCTTCGAGATCGCCCTGCTGCACTACGCGCTCGACGGTCTGCTGCTGGACATGCTCGGAGCCTCGATCGGCGCCGACGCCGACCCCGACCGGGTGGTCGCCGCGTTCGTGGACCGTCTGATCATCTGGACCGACGCTTAGGCCGCGGAAAGTCACTGCTTGTGATCACATCAATTGCTGTCTATCCTCGCCAGGAAAGCGCTTTCCCCCCGCTTGAAGGCGCTGCCCAATCCCCAGATGAAGGTGAGAACCGCAATGAGAAGACCAGTCGCCCTACGGTGGTTGGCCGTCGGAGTGACGGTGACCGCGAGCGCCGCGATCACCCTCTCCCTGCCGCTGACCAACGCCATGGCAGCTGACAACCTGAGCCTCAGCGGCGGTGCCGACGGCTCCAGCAAGGCCAGCGGCACCAGCTACGGCAACGTCAAGGACGGCAACACCGGCACCTACTGGGCGCCGAACGCCACCACCGGCTACGTGTCGGTCAAGTGGAGCAGCGCCACGACGGTCTCCTCGGCCGTCATCAAGCAGGCCTCCGGCGGCGGCTCGATCAGCGCCTGGCGGGTGCTCAACGGCGACTCGGGCTCGCAGTTGGCCAGTGGCAGCGGCAGTCCGAGCACCATCAACTTCTCGTCGACCTCGTTGAAGAAGCTCACCTTTGAGATCACCAGCGCGTCCAGCGCGCCGCGGATCTCCGAGTTCGAGACGTACTCCAGCGGCGGCTCCACGCCGACGACCAGCCCCACCTCCGGGCCGACCAGCCCGACGCCGGGCCCGACCGGCGGCACCGGCACCCCGACCGGCGCCTGGCCGTCCTCGGCCGGCAACGTCTCGATCTCCGGCACGGTCAGCGTGTCCGGCACGTTCGACGGCGGCATGAAGACCTACTGCTGCATCGGCGACGGCTCGCAGAACGAGTCCCAGGACCCGATGTTCAAGATCGCCAACGGCGGCACCCTGCAGAACGTGATCATCGGATCCCCGGCCGGCGACGGCGTCCACTGTGAGGGCACCTGCACCATCCGCAACGTCTGGTGGAACGACATCGGCGAGGACGCGGCGACGTTCAAGGGCACCGGCGGCGGTACGAGCTACGTCATCGGTGGCGGCGCCCGCAACGGCAGCGACAAGACGTTCCAGCACAACGGCAACGGCACGGTCAGCATCTCCGGCTTCTACCTGAGCGGCTCCGGCAAGCTGTACCGTGGCTGCGGCAACTGCACCACGTCGTACCAGCGGCACGTGAAGATCGACAACGTGTTGGTCAACAACATCGACATGGTCGCGGGCATCAACAGCAACTGGGGCGACACCGCCACCATCACCCGGGTCACCGTCACCAACAGCTCGGACCTCACGGTCTGCGGCAAGTACCAGGGTGTGGCCAAGGGCAGTGAGCCCAAGTACCTCGGCGAGGGCTGGAACGACAGCAACTGCAAGGTCAAGGAAAGCGACATCACGTACAAGTAGTTCGTCACCGGCCGGGGCGTCCATCGCGAGGTGGGCGCCCCGTACAGCGAATTCGCAGTTTCTCGAGGGTGTGACGCGGTAATCGAGAGACTCATGATCGATGAGGAGATCTGTCCCGCCGACCCGTGGCAGGTCCGGGAGACACGCCTGCAGACCTCGCTGCTGGGTCCGATGGAGTCGGTGTTCGCGCTGGCCAACGGCTATCTGGGGCTGCGCGGAAACCTGGACGAGGGTGAGCCCTACGAGATCTCCGGCACCTACCTGAACTCGTTCCACGAACAGCGGCCGCTGCCGTACCCCGAAGGCGGCTACGGGTATCCGGAACAGGGCCAGACCGTCGTGAACGTGACCGACGGCAAGCTGATCCGGCTGATGGTCGACGACGAGCAGTTCCATATCGGGCGCGGCGTGCTGCACCGGCACGAGCGGGTCCTCGATCTGCGGGCCGGGATGCTGCGGCGCGAGGTCGAGTGGGAGTCACCGGCCGGGCGACGGGTGACCGTCCGCAGCCGCCGGATGGTGTCGTTCACCCAGCGTGCGGTGGCCGCGATCAGCTACGAGGTGGAAGCCGGTGAGCAGGAGGTGCGGATCACCGTGCAGTCCTGCCTGGCCGCCGACGAGGAGCAGGTCAAGGTCTCCGACGATCCGCGGGTGGCGGCCGCCCTCGGTGATCCGCTGCGGGCCGTCGAGCAGGACACCGAGCAGCACGGAGCGGTGCTGCTGCACCGTACCCGCCGAAGTGGTCTTCTCCTCGCCGCCGGCATGGACCACATCGTCGAGACCGCGGGCGACTACGAGGAGGAGACCGACGTCCGAGCGGACTGGGCGCGGACCACCGTGGTCACCGTCCTGCCGCCCGGCGGACGGCTGCGGATCGTCAAGTTCCTGGGGTACGGCTGGAGCACCTCCCGTTCCACCGAGGCCCTGCGCGACCAGGTGGCGGCCGCGCTGAACGGCGCCCGCCACACCGGTTGGGACGGTCTGGTCGCGGAACAGCGCGCCTACCTCGACGACTTCTGGGACGCCGCCGACGTGGCCATCGACGGTGACGCCGGTCTGCAGCAGGCGGTCCGGTTCGGTCTGTTCCACGTGCTGCAGGCGGGTGCCCGCACCGAGCGTCGTGCGATCCCGGGTAAGGGGCTGACCGGCCCGGGTTACGACGGGCACGCGTTCTGGGACACCGAGGGCTACGTGCTGCCGCTGCTGATGTACACGACTCCGCGGGCGGCCGCGGACGCTCTGCGCTGGCGGCACACCATCCTCCCGGCGGCCCGCGACCGGGCGCGGACGCTGGGGCTGGCGGGAGCGGCGTTCCCATGGCGGACCATCGACGGTCAGGAGTGTTCCGCTTACTGGCCGGCCGGCACGGCGGCGCTGCACCTGAACGCGGTGATCGCCCGCGCGGTCGACAGGTACCGGTTGGTCACCGGCGACGAGTCGCTGGAACGCGAGTGCGGCCTGGAGATCCTGGTCGAGACGGCCCGGCTGTGGGTGTCGCACGGGCACCACGACGCGGACGGGGTGTGGCATGTCGACGGGGTGACCGGCCCGGACGAGTACAGCGCGGTCGCCGACGACAACGTCTTCACCAACCTGATGGCGGCCCGGAACCTGCGGGCCGCGGCCGACGCCTGCCGCCGCCACCCGGAATCGGCCGAACGGCTGGGGGTGCGGCCGGAGGAGCCGGATGTGTGGCGGGCGTGTGCGCACGCCGTGCACGTCCCCTACGACGATCGGCTCGGTGTGCACTCCCAGTCGGAGGGTTTCACCAGGTACGCGCCGTGGGACTTCCCGGCGGAGCACCCGGGCGAGCCGCTGATGATGCACGCCCCGTACTTCCAGCTCTACCGGCGGCAGGTGTGCAAGCAAGCCGACCTGGTGCTGGCCATGCACTGGTGCCCGGACGCGTTCACCGACGAACAGAAGGCCCGCAACGTCGACTACTACGAACGGATCACCGTGCGTGACTCGTCGCTGTCGGCGTGCACCCAGGCGGTGATGTGCGCCGAGGTCGGCCATCTGGAGCTCGCCCACGACTACGCGTGGGAGGCCGCCATGGTCGACCTGCGCGACCTGCACGGCAACACCCGTGACGGTCTGCACATCGCGTCACTGGCCGGCTCCTGGTCGGCGGTCGTCGAAGGCTTCGGCGGTCTGCGTGAACGCGATCACGGCCCGGTGCTGTCGCTGGCGCCGCGACTGCCGACGGGCATCACCCGGTTGCGGTTCAACCTGCGGCACAGCGGCGTGCGCCTGGAGGTCGAGGCCGACCACGAGGCGGTCCGGCTGCGGCTCCGCGAGGGCGAGATGACCCTCATGCTGTACGGCGAACGCGTGACCGTGTCCACGGGAGAGGCGGTGACCCGCCCCGTGGTCCCTCTGCAACCGGCACTCCCCGCTCCCCGTCAACCGCCCGGTTACGCCCCGCACCGGCCGCGGGCGGGATAGCGTCCCGAGCCGCATGTCGGCAAACTGTCCGGCTCCGGTGGGCACAACGGGCATGTCGGCGGCTACCGTGCCTGTTGTGTCGATGTCCGCCCGGCTGCGCCTGCACGCCGCCCACCTGGACGAGTTGCGGGTCCGTCTGGGCCGGGTGCGGGCGGTGGTCCAGCGGTTCGAGAAGGACCAGACCGCTTTCGGGGCGTTGTGCGGCTGGGTCCTCACCGGACTGGGTGAACGCCATCTCCGCCACGACGAGCTGATCGCCTATGTGGAGGAGACGTTCGTCATCACCGTCGACGGGCTGCGTGGGGTGGCCGACGGACGGCAGAGCCTGGCCCAGTTCGTCGGCGAGCCGGACGACGGCCCCCGCTCGGCCACCGAGATCATCGACGGGGTGCTGGCCACCGTGGAGAGCCGCGAGTGGGTGGAGCCGCTGCTCGCCGAGGAGGCGCCGGTCGCCGAGTTCGCGATCCCACTCGACGACACCGAGGCCGCGGTCCGGGCCGGTGGGCTGGACGTGGCGATGGACCGGATCCCGCCGCTGCGCCGGATGGTCGACGACCTGGCCGGGATGCCCGAGGTGGTGGCCGAGCAGGCCCGGCTGTGGGCGGACATGGCCGGCGACCTGCGGGTCATCGGCGATGACCTGCGGCGCTGCCTGGACGCGGACTTCGCCGGCGAGGACGGCCCGGACGTGCGGGCCTACCTGACGCTGATGGGCAACAACGTCGAAGCGCTACGAGGGCTGGTCGCCACCTGTACCGCGATGACGGTGATCACCAAGGCCGCGGGGGACCTGATCCTGCTGGCCCGTGACATCGTTCGTGGCCTGATCGGTGACCTGGTGGCCCGGGTGAGCGGCTGGGTCGCCGACCCGGCGGTGGTGCCGCTGCCGGTGCTGGTGTCCCGGCTGGGCACCATGGTCGCGGCCACCTGGCGCATCGACGCCTACCTGACCGCCCTGGTGACCAGCATCGCGAACCTGTCCCGCAGCATCGACGGATAGGGTCGGATCATGAGCGGTGACTGGGTCCGGCACGTCATCTGGTGGCACGTCTACCCGCTGGGGTTCGTCGGTGCCGAGCCCGAGGCCGGTCCGGGGACCGGGGTCACGCACCGGCTCGGGCACCTGACCGAGTGGCTCGACCACCTGATCGGGCTGGGCTGCAACGGTCTGGCGCTGGGTCCGGTGTTCGCCTCCGGCACCCACGGCTACGACACCGTCGACTATCTGCGCGTCGATCCGCGGCTGGGTGACGACGGCGACTTCGACGCGCTGGTGGCGGCCTGCCGGGAGCGCGGCATCCGGATCCTGCTGGACGGGGTGTTCAACCACGCCGGCCGTGAGTTCCCGCCGGTGCGGGCCGCTCTCGACGGCAGCGGGCCGCGGGAGTGGGTGAGGTGGAGCGGAGAGTATCCGTACCTGTTCGAGGGCCACGACCGACTGATCACCCTGGACCACACGTCGCCGGTGGTGCGTGACTTCGTGGTCGACGTAATGTGCCACTGGCTGGAGCGCGGCGCCGACGGCTGGCGGCTGGACGCGGCCTACGCGGTCGACCCGGAGTTCTGGGCGGCCGTCCTGCCTCGGGTGCGCGAGCGGTTCCCGGAGGCCTGGTTCGTCGGCGAGATGATCCACGGCGACTACGGCGACTACGTGAAACGGTCGAGCCTGGACGCCGTCACCCAGTACGAACTGTGGAAGGCCGTCTGGTCGTCGCTGAACGACCGGAACCTGTTCGAGCTGGCCTGGGCACTGGACCGGCACCGGGCGTGGACCGCCGACTTCCTGCCGCTGACCTTCCTGGGCAACCACGACGTCACCCGGATCGCCAGTCGGCTCACCGATCCACGGCACCGGGGCCACGCCGCCGCGCTGCTGTTCTTCCTGCCCGGCGTGCCGAGCGTCTACTACGGCGACGAGTTCGGCTACCAGGGCGTCAAGGAGGACCGGCCGGGTGGCGACGACGCGGTCCGCCCGGCGATGCCGCCGGTCCCGGCCGGGGGCGGCGAGGAGTATCAACGTCTGATCGGCATCCGCCGCCGCGACTCGTGGCTGACCAGCGCCCGGATCAGCACCGACGGCCTCACCAACGAAACCGTGGCGATCATCGCCGAGGGTCCCGCCGGTCAGCGCCTGGCACTGCTGCTCAACCTGGCCGACAAGCCGTTCGGGTACGGCCACCACGACCCGGTCCCGCCTCATTCCTGGGCGATCGTCCCGGGTTGACGGCAGGCGGGAGCCGGATCTCGAAGGTGGCACCGGCCCCCTCGGCGCTCTCCGCCGACACCTCACCGCCGTGGTCGTGCACGATCTGCCGGACGATGGCCAGACCGAGCCCGCTGCCGCCGCTGCCACGGCCCCGGGACGGGTCGGCCCGCCACAGCCGGTCGAAGACGAACGGCAGATGCTCGGCGGCGATCCCGGTGCCGGTGTCGGTCACCCGCAGCACCGCCCGGTCCCCGTCGGTCGCCGCGGTCAGCGTGACCGTCCCGCCGGCCGGGGTGGCCCGCACCGCGTTGCGGACCAGGTTGCCGACCACCTGCCGGATCCGGTCCGGGTCCACGTCGGCGATCACCGGCCGGTCGGCGTCCACGACCAGGGCGACCTCGGCGGCGTCGGCGGCGGCCCGATGGGTGTTGCGGACGGTCCCGATCAGATCGGCCAGGTCGGTCGGTGACCGGTGGTAGATCAGCGCCCCCGCCTCGGCCAGCGCCAGCTCCTGGAGGTCACCGACGATCCGCTGGTTGAGGACGACCTCCTCGTGCAGCGACGCGAACAGGTCGGCGGTCGGCTCGACCACCCCGTCCTGCAGGGCCTCCAGATAGCCGCGGACGTTGGCCAGCGGATTGCGCAGCTCGTGCGCCACATCGGCGATCAGCCGCCGCTGGTCGTCCTGTGCGGCTCGCACCGAATCGGCCATCTGATTGAACGCGCGGGCCAGCTCACCCAGCTCGTCGCGGCCCTCGTCGGGCACCCGGCCGTCCCGGTCGCCGCTGCCCAGGCGCCGGGCGGCGGCGGTCAGCGTGCCGATCGGGCGCAGCACCCGGCGGCTGATCAGCAGCGCGCCGCCGGTGGCCAGGGCCGCGACCACGAGGGTGATCAGCAGGACCGGGCCGGCGTCCAGCGTACGTACCGGCTCATTGCCCGCACCGATGGTGAGCAGCAACGGCGCCGGAGCGATCTCGCCGGTGGCGATCTGCCGCCGGAAGGCGGCCCGCAGGCAGTCGGCCTGGACCGGACCGCACTGCCGCAGTTGTGCCAGGTCGTCGGCCCGCTGCCAGGGCGCCGGCCGGGCCGGACGGCACTCCTCGACCGCAGCGGTCTCGCCACCGTCGGCCAGCCCGTGCCGGTGCACGCCGTCCGGACCGGGGGTGACGATCAGTTCGTAGCCGTGCCGGTACAGGCAGGCGGCCAGCAACGTCTCGGTCCGGTAGGTGTCGATGGCGGCGAGCGTCGCCTGCCGCCCGTCGGCCCGGTCGGCGACGATCAGCTCGGGCAGCGGATCGACGAACACCGCGACCGATCCGGGCGGTCGCGCCACCCGGCGGTCCAGATGGTCGGTGTCGGCGACCACCATGCCGTACGGGTCGACGAGCCGCAGCCGCTGTCCGGTCATCCCGCGCAGCCGCCGCAGGGTCTGGTCCACGCCCTCCCAGGTGCCGTTGCGCAGCGCCTGCTCCCGCAGCTCCCGCTGGATCAGCTCGGTGGTCTCCCGGGACGCCGACGCCGCCTCACTGACCTGGTCGCGGGCCTGCCACCAGGTGAGTGCCACGGTCGTCCCGGTGGCACCGAGCGCGACCAGCGCCATCAGCACGAAGACCCGGATCCGGAAACTCACGGGGCACCCCGTTGCGGGGCCTCGTGGGTGGTCGGGATCTCGATCGGCACGCACCGATCCAAACATCGGCCCGCAGCGGGTGGCGTCACTCATCCGTGCACGCGGCACGATCTATGGACTTAAGCACGGACGGGCCGGTTCTGACATGCTTGACGAGAGATGTGAGCCCGTCCCACGGAAGCCTTTTCGATGCGGAGAGACCCGGTCATCGCTCTGGTGACCTCAGCGGGTGGGGTCGGTGCGCTGACCACGGTGCTGCGTGACCTGCCGGGTGGCCGGCCGGTGGCGATGGTGGTCCAGCAGCACCTGAGCGCCCACGGCAGCGCACTCGTCAAGATCCTGCGGGAGCGTAGCGGCCACGACGTGGTGTGGGCCGAGCGCGGGACCGCGCTCGCCGGGGGCCGGGTGGTGGTGTGCCCGCCACGCTTCCGGCTGGAGGTGCTGCCGGACGGCACGTGTGAGCTGATCGGCAACGAGCCCGGGGCGCGGAGCCATCCGCACGACTGGTTCCTGCGGTCGTTGGCCGACGCGTACGGCGTGCGGGCGGTGGCCGTGGTGCTCAGCGGCATGGGCCGGGACGGCGCCGCCGGCGCCGCCGCGGTTCGCGACGCCGGCGGTCTGGTGATCGTGCAAGACGGCGACACGGCGGAGTTCCCATCGATGCCGAAGGCGGCCGAGGCCGGCGCCCATCTGGTGCTGCCGCTCGGCCAGATCGGTGGGGTGCTCGCCGACCTGGTCGACGGCCGTCCGCTGCCCCGGCCCCGGACCGAGATCGAGGCGGGTGCGGCGCTGTTCCGGGGGCCGGGCGAGGTGGAGCGACTGCTGCGGGCCAAGGACTGGTCGGTGACCCCGCTCGGGCCGGTCACCGGGTGGCCCGAGGTGCTCCGGGCGGCCGTCCGGATCACGCTGGACTCCGGCTTCCCGGCCGCGGTGTGGTGGGGTCCCGAGCTGATCCAGGTCTACAACGAGTCGTGGCGGCAGTTCCTCGGCTCGACCAAGCATCCGCAGGCCCTCGCCGGCCGGGCCGACCAGACGTGGCCCGAGCTGTGGTCGGTGGTCGGCCCGATGATCGCGGACGCCCAGTCCAACGGGGTGGCGTCGGGTGCCGAGAACATGCCGATGCTGATGGACCGCAACGGGTCTCTGGAGGAGGTCTACGTGACCTTCACCTTCTCGCCGATCACCGACGACCGGGGCTCGGTCCTGGGTGTGCAGAACTCGATTCTGGACACCACCGCCACGATGGTCGCCGAGCGGCGGATGGCCCTGCTGCGTACGGTCGCGGCCGAGACCGCCGGAGCCCGCCAGCCGGAGCACGCCTGTGAGCTCGCCGCGGCCGCCATCACGCGGGTGCCCGCCGAGGTGCCGTTCGCGCTGCTCTACGTGATCGATCACAACCGGCGGGAGGCGCGGCTCGCCGGCGCGTCCGGTCTGGAGGCCGGGTCGTTCGCCGCCCCGCGCGTCATCGACCTGGCCGGCGAAACCCCGGTGTGGCCGCTGCCGGCCCTGCTCGCCGCACCGGCCGCCCGGCGCGGGCTGCTGCTGGACGGGCTGGGTGAGCGGCTCGGCGGGGTGCTGGCGCCGCTGCCCGGCCTGCCCGGTGCGATGCCGCCGGACGCCGCGCTGCTGGTGCCGATGATGGCCGGCCCGGACGACACGGCGACCGGAGTGCTGGTGGCCGGGCTGAACCGGCATCAGCCGTTCGACAACGCC
Organism: Actinoplanes sichuanensis; assembly: GCF_033097365.1. NCBI lineage: Bacteria > Bacillati > Actinomycetota > Actinomycetes > Micromonosporales > Micromonosporaceae > Actinoplanes > Actinoplanes sichuanensis. The sequence goes on along the minus strand of NZ_AP028461.1, from coordinate 5,429,252 downwards.
TACCGGGATTTCCTGAATCTGCTGGCCGGGCAGATCGGTGCCGCTCTGGCGCTGGCGCACACCCGGCACCGCGAGCGGCAGAGCCTGGACAAGCTGGCCGAGCTGGATCGGGCCAAGACCGAGTTCTTCTCGAATGTGAGCCACGAGTTCCGTACCCCGTTGACGTTGATGCTCGGTCCGTTGGAGGAGATGCTGCGCCGGCCCGGCGAACCGATAGACGTGGGCGAGGTCGGGTTGATGTATCGCAACGCGCAGCGGTTGCTGCGGCTGGTCGGTACGCTGCTCGACTTCTCGCAGGCCGAGGCGGGCCGGTTGCGGGCGGCGTTCGCGCCGACCGATCTGGCCGCGCTGACCACGGACATCGCGTCGATGTTCGGCAGCGCCGCCGAGGCGGCCGGCCTGAACCTGACGATCGACGCGCCGCCGCTGCCCGGGCCGGTCTGGGTCGATCCGGAGATGTGGGAGAAGATCGTCTCCAACCTGCTGTCGAACGCCTTGAAGTTCACCTGGCAGGGCGGGGTCGAGGTGATCCTGCGGCCGGTCGAGCGGCACGCCGAGCTGATCGTGCGGGACAGCGGAGTGGGTATCCCGGAGGGCGACCTGCCGTACGTGTTCAAGCGTTTCCACCGGGTCCGGGATGCCCGGGGTCGCACCCACGAGGGCGCCGGGATCGGCCTGGCGCTCGTCGACGAGTTGGTCCGCCGCCATCACGGCCGGGTCCGGGTGACCAGCCGCCCGGACGTCGGCACCGCGTTCACCGTGTGGATCCCGATGGGCCGCCGCCCCGATCCCGCCGACGGCAGGCCGGAGCCGGTAGTGGTCGGCGGGCTGGCCGAGTCGATGGCGCGGGAGGCCGCGCACTGGGATGTCACCCCGTGCCAGGGCGACGAGGTGGCCGGGCCGGACGATGCGGCGACTCTCCGGGATCTGCCGGTGCGGTTCACCTCGGACGTGCGGGTGCTGGTCGCCGACGACAACGCCGACATGCGTGACTATCTGACGCGGCTGCTCGGCTCGTCATGGACGATCCTCGTCACCTCGAACGGCGAGCAGGCTCTGGAGGTGGCGCGGCGGGAGATACCGGATCTCATCCTGGCCGATGTGATGATGCCCCGGATGGACGGGTTCGCTCTGCTGCGCGAGGTGCGGGCCGACGAGTCGCTGGCGGCGACGCCGGTCGTGCTGCTGACCGCCCGGGCCGGTGAGGAGACCGCGATCGAGGGGCTGCTGGCCGGGGCCGACGACTACGTGGTCAAACCGTTCGCGGCGCGGGAGCTGGTGGCCCGGATCGACGCCCAGTTGCAGATGGCGCGGCTGCGGCGCGCCGGTGAGCGCCGGTTCCGGGCCCTGCGGGAGGCCGGTTTCGACGTCGTCTACCGGATGAGCGCCGACTGGAGCAGCATGCACGCCCTGGACGGGCGCGGTTTCCTGACCGACACCACTGAACCGACGGCGAGCTGGCTGGAGACCTATATCGACCCGGCCGACCAGCCCGAGGTGCTCGCGGCGATCAACGCGGCCATCGAGGCCAAGGGGGTCTTCCAGCTGGAACACCGGGTCCGCCGGCCGGACGGCACACTGGCCCGGACCCTGTCGCGGGCGGTGCCGCTGCTCGACGACGACGGCGAGGTCATCGAGTGGATCGGCACCGCCACCGACCTGACCGGAGTCAGATCGGTGGCGGACCGGAAATGATCAGGCCAGGTCGAAACGGTCCAGCTCGGTGACCTTCGTCCACGCCTTGACGAAGTCCTGAACGAACTTCTCCCGGGCGTCGGCGCTGGCGTAGACCTCGGCGAGGGCGCGCAGCTGCGAGTTCGAGCCGAAGATCAGGTCGACCGCGGTGGCGGTGAACTTCACCTGGTCGGTGGCGAGGTCGCGGATCTCGTACACGTGCTCGCGGTCCTTCGACGCCGCCCACCGCGTGCCCGGGGAGAGCAGGTTGACGAAGAAGTCGTTGGTGAGCACGCCCGGCTTGTCGGTGAGCACACCGTGCTCGCCGCCGGCGAGCGACCGCAGGCCGCCGACCAGCACGGTCATCTCCGGGGCGGTCAGGCTCAGCATGTACGCCCGGTCGACGAGCAGCACCTCGGGCTGGGTCTTCTCGCCCGGCCGCAGGTAGTTGCGGAACCCGTCGGCCCGCGGCTCCAGGACGGCGAACGACTCGACGTCGGTCTGTTCCTGGGTGGCGTCGGTACGGCCCGGGTGGAACGGCACGGTCACCGGCACACCGGCGTCGGCCGCGGCCTTCTCCACCGCCGCGTTACCGGCCAGCACGATCAGGTCGGCCAGCGAGATCTTCGCGTCGCCGGACGCGTTGAACTCCTGCTGGATCTTCTCCAGGGTGTCGATCACCGGGATGACCGGCCGGTTGACCTCCCAGGAGCGCTGCGGCTCCAGGCGGATCCGGGCGCCGTTGACCCCGCCGCGCTTGTCGGTGGAGCGGAAGCTGGCCGCCGCCGCCCAGGTGGCCTGCACCAGCTGTGCGACGCTCAGGCCGGAGTCGAGCACCTTCGCCTTCAGGTCGGCGACCTCGGCGTCACCGACCAGCGGGTGGTCGACGGCCGGGACCGGGTCCTGCCAGAGCTGCGCCTCCGGCACCCACGGGCCGAGGAAGCGCTCGACCGGGCCCATGTCACGGTGCAGCAGCTTGTACCAGGCCTTCGCGAAGGCCAGCGCGAACTCGTCCGGGTCGGCCAGGAAACGACGGGAGATCTGCTCGTACGCCGGGTCGACGCGCAGCGACAGGTCGGTGGTCAGCATCGTCGGCTTGTGCTTCTTCGACGGGTCGTGTGCGTCCGGGATGATCGCCTCGGCGTCCTTGGCGACCCACTGCTTCGCGCCGCCGGGGCTGGTTGTCAGCTCCCACTCGTACCCGAAGAGGATCTCGAAGAACCGGTTGCTCCACTGGGTCGGCTTGTCGGTCCAGGTGACCTCCAGGCCGGACGTGATGGTGTCGGCGCCCTTGCCGGAGCCGTGCGTGCTCAGCCAGCCGAGGCCCTGCGACTCCAGCGGCGCGCCCTCCGGCTCCGGGCCGACGTGGTTGTCGGCGACACCCGCGCCGTGGGTCTTGCCGAAGGTGTGACCGCCGGCGATCAGCGCCACGGTCTCCTCGTCGTTCATCGCCATCCGGGCGAACGTCTCGCGGATGAAGTGCGCCGCGGCGGCCGGGTCGGCGTTGCCCTTCGGGCCCTCCGGGTTGACGTAGATGAGGCCCATCTCGGTCGCGCCGACGCCCTCGGACATCGTCTTCTCGGAGGCGTACCGCTCGTCACCGAGCCAGGTGTCCTCCGGGCCCCAGAAGATCTCCTCCGGCTCCCAGACGTCGACGCGGCCGAAACCGAAGCCGAACGTCTTGAAGCCCATCGACTCCAGGGCCACGTTGCCGGCCAGCACCAGCAGGTCGGCCCAGGAGATCTTCTGGCCGTACTTCGCCTTCACCGGCCACAGCAGGCGGCGTGCCTTGTCCAGGTTGGCGTTGTCGGGCCAGCTGTTCAGCGGGGCGAAGCGCTGGCCACCGTCACCGGCACCGCCACGGCCGTCCTGGATCCGGTACGTCCCGGCGGCGTGCCAGCTCAGCCGGATCATCAGGCCGCCGTAGTGGCCGAAGTCGGCCGGCCACCAGTCCTGCGAGGTGGTCAGCACGGTGGTGATGTCGGCCTTGAGCGCCTCCACGTCGAGCTTCTCGAACTCGGTGGCGTAGTCGAAGTCGGGGGAGAGCGGGTTGCCCTTCGACGAGTGGGCGTGCAGCACCGAGAGGTCCAGCTGATTGGGCCACCAGTCCCGGTTGGAGCGCGGGCGGCCGCCGGTCTTCGGTGTCGGCGAGTCGATCGCCGGGTTCTCGCTCTCGCTGCCGTGCGCGGTCACCGAATCGTGGGCGACCGGGCACTTCGCGGTGCCGTTGTCCTGAGCGTCGGTCATGACATTCCTTCCGGACGTTTACTCACGCAGGCGGGGCAGCTGCCCCAATAGACGACCTCCGCCTCGTCGATCACGAACCCGTGATCGTCGGAGGCGGTCAGACAAGGGGCGTTTCCGACAGCGCAGTCGACGTCGGCGATCGCGCCGCACGAACGGCACACGACGTGGTGATGGTTGTCCCGCACCCGCATCTCGTAGCGGGCCGTCGCACCGGCGGGCTGGATGCGCCGCACCAGACCGGAGTCGGTCAGCGCACGCAGCACATCGTAGACCGCCTGGTGGGAGACGGTCGGGAGATCCGCTCGCACCAGGGCGATCACGGCGTCGGTGTCGACGTGGGGGTGGTCGGTCAGTGCGGCCATCACCGCGAGCCGGGGCCGGGTCACGCGCAACGAGACCGCCCGGAGCCGAGCCTCGAAGTCGGACGTCATGCCCCCGACCTTAGCCCCCTTTTCTGGAATCATTCCACTTTGTGGCCGGTGATCACACGTAGGTGGCCCGCCGGGGCCGCACCGACACCGCCAGTGCCAGGTAGCCGGCCAGCATCGCCGCGGCGCCGATCGCACCCTGATCGGTCGTCGCCGCCAGCATCGTCAGGTAACCGAGCACCACCGCCGAGACCTGCCACGCCGGCCGCAGATCGTCCGGCAGCAGCGCCACCAGCAGCACCGAACCCACCGACGCGGGCAGCCAGTAGTAGTCGAACATGATCGGATCGGTCGCCAGGCGCAGCAGGGCCGCCACCAGCGGCGCCGCGGCGACCGCCACCGGCCGCCCGCGCAGCAGGACCGCGGCCAGCGCGCACCCGCCGGACACCACCACCGCCTGCATCAGCCGCGCCGTCCAGGTCGCCGCACGCAGGCCGAGCAGATACGGCAGCGTGCCCGGGTTCACCGGCCACACGTGCCCGAACATCCCGAACTCGCCGCTCACCACGAACGGCAGAAAACCCGACAGCGCGATCCCGGCCGCCATCAGCGCCGTCCGGGCGGCCCGCACCGGGCCGGCCACCGCCAGCAGACACGGGAACCCCAGAACCGCGATCGGAGCGATCAGCACCGACGCGCCGAGCAGCGTCGCGGCGACGACCCACCGGCCGTCCCGCTGCAACACCATGGCACAGCACCAGAGGATCGGTATCGCGACCTCGACCGGGTGCCCGGCCCACGGGGTCGGCCCGAGCAGCCACAGCAGCGCCAGCACCGCGACCACGCATTCGCGGACCGGCCGGCCCCGGCAGGCGGCCATCGCGCCGAGCGTGAGCGCCACATCCACCACGATCCGCACCACCGCCGCCGGCATGGCGGCCTCGCCGCCGATCAGCAGCCACCGGCTGAGCACCAGTTGCAGCGGCCCGGCCTGGGTGAACGCGCCCGCATACACCTCGTCGAGCCGGCCCGCCAGCACCTTGCGCCCCAGGTCGGCGAAGGCCAGCAGGTCCTCCGGCCGCGGCTGGGCGATCAGGCCGATCAGCGCGGCGAGCAGCCCCGCCACCCAGCGCCGGCGGCGCAGCAGGAACGATCCCGGGCTCACCTGATCAATATCGGTCCCCGGGCCGCCCCGGCTTAACCCAGGCGCGGGGTGCCCTCGGTGCCCTCCAGCTGATGGTCGACATGCCGGCTCAACGCCTGCCGGTAGTGCGTGGCCAGGCCGCTGAGCTGCTCCACCTCGTCGATCAGCGCGGCCCGGCGACCGGCGATCCCGTCCATCGCCTCGGCATGCCGCCGCCGGGCGTCACCCTCGATGTCGGCCGCCCGCGCCCGGGCCTCGGCGGCCAGCTGCTCGGCCTTGTCCCGGGCGGTCGCGATGATCTCGTCCGACTCGCGGCGCGCGTCGTTGAGATGCTCGTCGGCGGTACGTTGCGCCATCGCCAGCACCCGCAGGTGACGGCCGTCGTCGGCGGGCGCGATCTCCGCCCGCCGGGCCTGTTCCACCTGCGCGGCCAGCTCCCGGGCGTGCTGTTCGGCCCGGTCCCGGGCCTGCTCCAGCATCCGCAGCCGGGCGGCCAGCTCCCGGATCTCGTCGTAGTCGACGTCGGCCTCGTAGTCGTCGTCGGGGGCGGCGCCACCGCGGACCCGGCCCTTGAGGGCCGAATTCTCCGCCATCAGCCGGGCGAGTTCGCGTTCCACCTCGTCCAGGAACGCGTCGACCTCCTCCTCGACGTAACCACCACGGCCGGGTTTGGTGAAGGAGACATTGTGAACGTCAGCAGGGGTGAGCGGCATGTTTCTCCCTAGAAACGCCGTCGCGAGTGCGCACACGTTACGCCGTTCCGCGTCCGTCCTCTACCGCTGCGTGGCGTGTCTTCACCATTACCTAAAGACAGATCTAGGTCAGGTCAGGAACAGCGCCGCGACGATCATGGCCAGAGCGGACGCCAGGGTGGAAAGCATCACCACGTCCCGGGCCAGCGACTCCGACTGCCGGTAGCGCAGCGCGAACACGAACACGTTCTGTGCGGCCGGCAGCGCCGAGGTCACCACCGCCGCGAACGATTCCGGCCGGTCCAGGCCGATCAACCGGCCGATCAGGTACGCCAGCAGCGGCTGCACCACGATCTTCAACGTCACCGCGAGATAGCGGTCCGAGGCGTCCGGCCCGGGTCGCAACGGCCGCGCGCCGGGCAGCGACATCCCGAAGGCGAGCAGCGCGGCGGGCACCGCGGCCGCCCCGACCAGGGACAACGGTTCCAGAAGCAGTGTCGGCGGCGTCCAGCCCGAGGCGGCCACGGCGACCCCGGCCCCGGACGCGATCATCAGTGGATTGCGGGCCGGCAGCAGCGCCAGACGGCGCAGCGACGGTCGGCCCTGACCGGACGCGAGATCAAGAACGGTCAGCGCGAACGGTCCGGCGAGCAGGACCTGAAAAATCAGCACGGGTACGACCAGCGAGACGTCCCCGAGCACGTAGGCGGCGACCGCGAGCCCCATGTTGCCGGCGTTGACGTACGACGCGCCGAGCGCCCCGATCGTGGTGGCGCCGACACCCCGCTTCCACACCAGTCGCGCGACCAGCACGTAGACCGCCGCCACCAGAACCGTGGACCCGACGAACGCCAGCAGCGCCCCGGTGAGGATCCGGTCCAGGCTGGTGTGGCTCAACGTGACGAACAGCAGAGCGGGCGCCGCCACCGAGAACACCAGCCGGGCCAGCACCTGCGGCGCGTGCTCGCCGAGCACCCGGCCCCGGGCCAGCAGATAGCCGAGGGCGGCGAGCGCCCACACCGTCGTGAACCCGCTGAGCACCCCCGCCATGCGGTCGATCCTCCCCGCCGCCCCGGCCCGGCACGTAACGACTGTGACCGGTTCGTTGATCCGCCCGTCCGGGTATGCCGCCGGTCGAGCGGGAGATCGACATCGGCCCGAAGGAGCCGCGTCGTGCCGCTACCCGGTCGGTGTCTGGATTTAAGGTCTTTTTAGGAAAGCGTTGGCTACGGTCCTGCCGTCAGTTGTCCGACGGGCGGATCGGAGTGGGTCGTGGTGCCGGTAATGGTGGCCGACAACGGCGCTGGTTGGCGTCCGCGTCAGGGGCGGACGCTCGACCTGCTGGCCGGGCGGAAGTTGGAGTACGTGTGGCTGGGGCACGCCGTCGTGCTGGGGTTCGCCGGTGGCTGCCAGGTGCTGATCGAGGCGGTCGCGCACCTGGACGGGCCGGGTGGACCGGCCGATGTGGAACCCGGGGACGACCCGTCGGACGCGGTCGCGACGCTGCTCAGTGACGTGGTGCGGACGGCCCGGAGCCGGGAGACCGGTGAACTGGAGATCACCTTCACCAGTGGGGCGACCCTGGTGGTCGACGCCGACGCGGACGCCGAGTCCTGGGCGGTGACCGGCCCGGACGGCTACCTGATCGTTTGTCTGGCCCACGGTGAGCTGGCGGTGTGGGGAGACGCCGCGGCGTGAGTGGGGACCGGCCGGGGCGCGTCGCGACGCGCCCCGGCCGGTTGTTTCTCAGGCCGGTTCGTAACCGGTCAGGTGCAGGGCGAACGCCCGGATGGAGCCGATGTCGGAGCCCACCCGGTCGGCGACGTGCAGGGTCCACGTGCCGTCGGCGGCGGAGAGCCGCAGCGAACCCAGCGGGTCGTTCGGCTTCCAGGTTCCGGTGAACGGCGCGTTCGTCGACAGGGCCGACGAGAACGGTGTCGCGGCGGTGTCGTCGAACACCACCTGGCACAGGTTGTTGCCGCCTCCACCGGTCCGGGAGAACAGCGTCGCCCGGCGCCCGTCGGGTGCGGTCAGTGTGCCGACCAGGTCGCCGACGAAGGTGTGGTCGACACCCACGGTCGTCGCTCCGGTCGTGGTGCTGCACTCGGTGCCGTCGATGGAGAAGGTCAGCGACGACGCGTACCCGACGCCGGTCACGGCCACGGTGGCGCTGACGCCGGTCGGGTCGTTGTCCGGAATCGGCAGGGGCGCGCCGGCGTAGGCGAAGTTCTGCACCGTCGACGACGGCTGTCCGGTCGCCACCGTCACGGTGCCGGTGGTGGGGGAGAGCGTGCCGGCGAAGGTGGCCCGCACGTTCAGGCCGACCGGACGTCCGAGCGGGTACCCGGCCGCCAGTTTCAGGGTGTAGTCCCTGGTCTTGGAGGCGCCGGCGGCGATGTTGCCGTACGAGCGGGCGCGCGGCGTGACGGTCGCGAGCGGACTGTCGGAGTCCACCACGACGCTGACGCCGGTGGCCGTACCGTCGCCGACGTTGTTCGCCGGAAGGGTGACGGTGGCCTGCTCGCCCGGCTCGAGGAAGGCATCGCCGTCCCCGGTCGTCGGGGTGACCGTCGGGGTGCCCGCCTGGACCAGCGGCTGCGGGGTGGCGCCGGTGTTGCGCAGCACCAGGTCGGCGCGGATCACGCCGCTACCGGTGCGGTTGTCGGCGCCGGCCGGGGTGAGGTCGAGGGCGGTGCCGGTGAGGGCGGCCCGGATCTCGGCGCCGGATAGGCCCGGGTTGCCGGAGAGGGTGAGCGCGGCGATCGCGGCGGCGTGCGGAGCGGCCGCCGAGGTACCGAAGAAGGGCTGGAAGTCGGGCACCGACGTGGCCACCCCGTCGGCCGCGGTGATCTGCGGCTTCGCCCGGACGAAGCCGCCGGTCGAGGAGAAGTTCCCGGGGGTGATGGCGGTGCCGTCGGCGTTGAAGAACACCCGCCGCGGGCCGTCCGAGGTGAACCGTTCGGGCAGCGTCTGCCGGATGAACACGTTCGGGTACGGGCCGGCCGGGTTGGCCGGGTCACCGGTCTCCAGGTCGAACGGCAGCGGGTCCTTGGCCGGGGCCGCGGCCACCGAGAACGCGTCGACGGCGGCGCTGTGCCCGCGGGTGATGCCGGGCGTGGAGAAGCCCTTGAGCGTCCCGTCCGGCGTGTCCTTGAACCGGCCGCGGAACGCGGACAGTTGCAGGTAGCGGTCGGCGCCGGCGAACTTGACGACGGCCAGCCGCTGCCCGGTGCTGTTGGCGGCCTGCAGGATCTCCCACGGGTCGTCGTCGCCGTCCTGCACGTCCTGGGAGAACGAGGTGACGTTGCCCAGCGAGTTGATCAGGTACAGGTCGTAGTCGTTGCCCGAGGCCGCCAGCGCGTCGGCCCACCACAGCGTGACGACCCGACCGGCGCTGCCCGGCGACAGCGGGTTGAACTCCTGCACTCCGGCGCCGGGGTCGAAGTCGTGGGCGTCACCGGCGAACTTGCCGATGCCCCGGCCGGAGTCGACGAAGTCGCCCTCCCAGTTGCCGGCGGTGCCGTCGATGACGTTGCCCTCGTTGCCGGCCGAGCTGAAGTAGTAGGCCCCGTCGGCGGTCACCGCGTTGACCGCCTGCGCGATGACGCCGTCCTGGAACGGGCTCTCGTGGAAGTAGATGATGTCGTCGACGATGATGTCGCAGGCGGCGTCGAAGCGCAGCGCCCGGATGTTCTCGGCGAAGCTGGCCTCGCTGGTGAACGCGGTGGCGTAACCGAGCTTCGCGTTCGGCGCGAGGTCGTGGATGATCTCCAGCATCGCGGTGCCCTCGTCGCCGCTGCCCTCCTGGCCGGGCAGCACGTCGACGTCGGCGGGCAGGTCTCCGCCGGCCTGCGAGTCGGCGAGCGAGTCGACCCCGTCGGAGAGGGCGCAGACCTTCACGCCGGTTCCGGTGACCTTGAATCTGGTCCGGGCGGTGTCGGCGGCGTGCGTACGATCGCCCTCGGAGACCACCGAACCCTGGCTGACGGTGACCGCCGCGCTCTTCGGGGCCGTCGCCTGCGCCGCGCGCAGTGCCGACTCGATCCGGGCCGTCTTGTCGACCTTGGACTCGGTCTTCGGCTTGACGTTCGGATCGGTCATCCGTGCGGTGATCGCGCCCGACTTGAGGCTGACGCTGGTGACGTCCTTCCACTCGGCGATCGTCGGCAGCGCGGTCAGTGGCGCCTCGACCAGCACGGTTCCGGTCGCCGGAGAGGGGAAGCGGATGCCGGCGCCCGCGTCGCGCAACCGGTCGAGCAACTCGTCACCGACCTTGTCGGCGTGGATCTCGACCTCAGTGGTGCCGGACTTGCTGACCGGCACCCCGGTGCCCAGCGCGGGCAGGGCGCTGGTGGTCGCCTGGTTCGTGCGTTTGCGCAGCTCGATGGCGAGGCGGCTGTCCAGTTTGCGTTCGGCCGGGGTCAGTGACTTCTTGATGTCCTGGAGTGCGGCGATCTGCTGGTAGGCCCGCTCGGCCGGGCCGTCCGGTGCTTTGGCGGATGCCCCCGGTGCGGTGATGCCCACGACGGTCGCCCCGATCGCGAGGACCGTCACCGAGCGGCGGAGGTTTCCTTGACTGAAGATGTTCAATTCTCAGTCCCCCATAGAGATCAGTAAATCTCAATGTCAGGGACTCTATCGGTCTCCGTCGATGGTGGACAGATCTCCGACGCGGGTCAGCCGCGCGCCGACAGCAGGTGGGTCACCTCGGCCGGGCCGTCGGCCAGCGCCAGCGCCCGTTCCTCGGTGTCCCGGTCGGCGCCGGTCAGGCGGCCGGTGTGCTGGCGCAGGTGCTCGTCCCAGGTGGGCACCACGTACACCTCGACCATCCGGCCGGTCCGTTCGCCGTCGTGGAACAGGCCCCAGCGGACCGCGCCGGTACGCATACGGCTACGGCGTACCCCCTCCATGGCCTCGGCGAAGGCCTCCTCCCGGTCGGGGCTCACCGGATAGCTCGCGATCACCACCACCGGGCCGTCGTGACCGTCGGGATCCAGCTCGAGGTGCGGCTCCGGCCAGTAGACGGCCGGGTCCCGGTCCAGACCGGCGGTGTCCCGCAGCGGCCACCAGCGCAACGTCACCGCACCGGCCAGCATCATCACCACCGCCGTCAGATGGGCGGTGGCCAGGCCGGCCACGTCCGACAGCACACCCCAGGCCAGTGCGCCCGCCGCCTGCGCCCCGGCGAACACGATCTGATAGATGGCCAGACCACGGGCCCGGACCCAGTTCGGCAGGAACAACTGCATGGCCGCGTTCACGCTGGACAGCACCATCACCCAGGCCACTCCGGCCGGCAGTAGCACCACCACCACGACGGCCGGCACATGGCTGGTCGCCAGCACCGCCAGGATCCCGGCGAACAGCACACTCGCGATCAGCAGCAATCGGTTCAGCGACCAGCGCGACCGCAGCCGGGGCAGTAGCAGAGCCCCGGCCACCGCGCCCACCCCGACCGCGCCGAGCAGCACACCGTAGCCGCCCGAACCCAGACCCAGACCGCGGCTCGCGACCAGTGGCAGCAGCGCCCACAGTGCGCTGCCCGGGATCAGGAACAGGCCGGCTCGCAGCAGGATCCGCCGGACCACCGGAGAGTGCCGCACATATCGGCCACCCGCCCGGACCGCGGCGGCGAACCGCTCCGGCACGCCCGGCCCGCTGCCCGGCCCCGGCCGCCAGCGCCACAGGACCAGTGCGAACACGGCAAACGACAGGGTGTTCAGGCCGAACACGACGCCCGTTCCGGCCCGGGCGATCAGCAGGCCGGCGATCGCCGGGCCGACCGCGCGGGCCAGGTTCATGCTGATCGCGCCCAGCGCCGACGCCGACGCCAGCTGCGGGCGCGGAACCAGCTCCGGGATCACCGACTGCCAGGCCGGAGCGGTCACCGCCTGCCCGGCGCCGAGCACGAACGTCAGGGTCAGCAGCAAGGTCGGCGGCATGTGATCGAATACGGTCAGAGTGGTGAGCAGCGCGCCGACTCCGGTCAGGAACACCTGGACCGCGATCAGCAGCCGCCGCCGGTCGAAGATGTCGGCCAGCGCGCCGGCCGGCAGCGCCAGCAGCACGATCGGCAGGGTGCTGGCCGTCTGCACGACCGCGACCAGGGTGTCCGTCCCGGATTTCTCGACGAGCAGCCACTGCGCGCCGACGGTCTGCATCCAGGTCCCGATGTTGCTCGCCAGCAGGGCGAGCCACAGACTCCGGAACGCCGCCACCCGCAACGGCGCCCACGCCGACGATTCGACACTCACCCGAGGAGGGCTACCCCGGGCAGGCGTTCCCCTACCGTCAGATCCTCCGGCGGTACGGCCGTCGCCGGCCGTGCGGATGGGGTTCCGGCGGGCCGCAGTGAGGGTTCGCGGGGAGCTGGGCGGGTATCCCAGCGGTTCCGAGTGGAAGGGGCAGTCGTGGACGAGAAGCCGGGCACCGTTGCGGGCGCGAGCACCGATCAGCACGTCACCGGGGCCGACGAGACGGAGGACATGCCGGTGGACGCCGAGCCGACCGCGGACACGCCGTCGCACGGCGGCGCGAGCACGCCGGTCACCACCGTCCGTGCGCCCGATGAGCATGACTGATCGCCGGGTCACCGCGGGCGAGCTCGGGGCGTGGCTGATCAAGGGCAACGCCGACCGCGTCGATCTGGTCGGCCGTTCCTGACGAAACGGCAGTTCGCGGCGTTGCGCCGGGTGTTCGGGTGGTGAGCGGGCAACCAGCCCGGCGGCCGCGTCGCGGCCTTGACCGGGCGGATGGTCGCGCGGCGCGGGCGGGGCGGTCATGGTGCGGTCGAGGGCTTCTCCGATCGTACGATCACCGGGTCGGTACTGCATTTGCGGTAGTTTTCTCTCCTCTCGCGGGCGTTAAAGTGCGCCTATGCGGACGGCGAACTGGTTGATCGCGCTCGGGGTGACCGGTGCCCTGGTGGCCGCCGCCCTCGCCCAGCGGCACCCGCCGTCCGATCTGGACGTTCTCGGGTTCGCACTGGTGGTGGCGAGCGGGCTGGCCCTGGTCGCGCTGCGGAGGGCGCCGGGCGCGGTACTGGCCGTCACCGGGTTGTGCGTCGTCGGATACACGGCGGTGGGGTTCCCGGTGCCGGCGCTCGCGTTCCTGGTCGCCGTCTACGGCGGATTCCGGGCCGGGCGCCGGAGGGTGACGTTCGCGGCGGCCGCGCTGCTGCTGATCGCGCTGCCGGTGGCGATCCTGGCGTCGCCCGCCGAGCAGGCCGTCAAGGAGGCGTTCGCGCAGGCCCGTGGGGTGCTGGAGCTGGCCTGGGTGGTCGCCGCGGGATTCGCCGGGGAGGCGCTGCGGCAGGCCGAGCGGCGCGCTGACGAGGCGGAACGGACCCGGGAGGAGACCGCCCGGCTGCGGGCCACCCAGGAACGGCTGCACATCGCCCGGGAGTTGCACGATTCGCTCACCCACCAGATCTCGATCATCAAGGTGCAGTCCGAGGTGGCGGTGCACCTGGCACGCAAGCGGGGCGAGCAGGTGCCGGACTCGCTGCTGGCGATCCAGGCGGCGGGCCGGGCCGCGACAGGTGAGTTGCGGGCCACGCTGGCGACGTTGCGGCAGGCCGGTGATCCGCCGGCGCACGGGCTCGATCATCTGGCGGAGCTGCTGGCCGGGGCGGAGGGCATCGGGCTGCGGACCGAATTGACGATCGCCGGGGAGCGGGCCGACGTGCCCGACGCGGTGGGGCGGACGGCGTACCGGATCGTGCAGGAGTCACTGACCAACACGGCCCGCCACGGCGCCGCGTCGACCGCGACCGTCCACATCGACTACCGGCCGGACGCACTGGCCATCCGGGTCGACGACGACGGCACCGCGAAACCGGGTGTGACTCCGGTGCCCGGAGTCGGCCTGCAGGGCATGCGGGAACGGGTGACGGCGCTCGGTGGCCGGTTGCGGGCCGAGCCGCGCCGAGAGGGCGGCTTCACCGTTCAGGCCGAGCTGCCGCTGGAGCCGGTCCGTTGATCCGGGTACTGCTCGTCGACGACCAGCCACTGCTGCGCAGCGGGTTCCGGGCGCTGCTGGAGGCCGAGGACGACATCACCGTGGTCGCCGAGGCGGCCGACGGGAGACAAGGTGTCGACCTGGCCCGCATGCACCGGCCGGACCTGGCGCTCGTCGACATCCAGATGCCGGTGATGGACGGCATCGAGACCACCCGGCGGATCGCCGCGGACCCGGCCCTCGCCGGGGTCCGGGTGGTGATCCTCACCAACTACGGCGACGACGAACACGTCTTCCAGGCGTTGCGGGCGGGCGCGGCGGGCTTTCTGGTCAAGGACATCACCCCCGACGACTTCCTGCATTCGGTACGGGTGGCCGCCCGCGGTGACGCGCTGCTAGCCCCGTCGATCACCCGGAGACTGATCAGCCACTACGTGAACGAGCCACCCGGCGGCGGGGCGAACCGGTTCGTGGCCGAGCTGACCAACCGCGAGCGGGAGGCGGTCGTGCTGGTCGCGCGCGGCCTGTCCAACGGCGAGATCGCCACCCGCATGGTGATCAGCCCACTGACGGCCAAGACCCACGTGAACCGGGCGATGACCAAACTCCACGCCCGTGACCGGGCCCAACTGGTCGTCTTCGCCTACGAGTCGGGGCTGCTCAGCCCGCGTACCGGGAGTCACTGAGCCGGTGCCGGAACTCGGCCTGGGCGGTGCCGAACACCTCGTTGAGCCGGTTGATCTCGGCCTCGGTCGGCTCCCGCCGCAGATGCACGTCGATCTTGAAGTCGCCGTCGACGATCGCCACGTCCAGATGGTCCAGCAGGTCGGCCGGCAGTCGGGTGAGCACGAACTCGCGGAACGCGGCGGCGATCGTCTCCGGCATGTCGCCGCACCCGCAGGTACGGCCGTCCAACACGGCACCGAGATGACTCCGGCCGACGATGGCGTCCCGGTGCACCGGGTCCATCACGGCCAGCGCCTCCTCGAGGGTGTCGCGGGCTTCGTCGAGTCGGCCCTCGTGCTGCAGGAACAGGCCCAGCGCGACCCCGGCCCGGCCGACCGTCTCGTGGTCGGCGCCCCGGCGCGCCGTCTCCAGGGCCTCGGTCATCCGCTGCTCGGCGGGACCGGTCTGCCCGGCCTCCTTCAGCGCGAGTCCCCAGTTGCGCAGCACCTGGCTCGACACCTCGGGACGGTCGATCCGCCGCGCCCTCTCGTGCGCCGACTCGTACGTCCGCAGCGATCCGGCGGTGTCACCGGCGTCGTCCTGCGCCATGGCCAGTCCGAGTGCCGCCATCAGCGCCTCCTCCTGGCGGCCCTGCCTGTCGTAGGCGGCCAGCACCCGGCTGATCGTGTCGACCCGGCCGGACTCGTCGCCGATGTCGCGGCTCACGTTGGCCAGCGTCGACAGCGCGTTCACGGTGCCCTGGTGGTCCGGGCCGAGACGCTGTTCCATGGCCGCGGCCAGCTCGGTCAGCAGCCGCTTGCGGGCCGGGCCGTCCTCGATCGGAAGCCGGCCGGCGTCGGCGGCGATCTGCTCGACGATGTGGTCGGGCAACCGGTCCAGGCCGGCGAACGGCGGCTCACCGGTGTCGCCGGCCAGCACCACCGCCGCGCGCAGCGCCAGCGCCGAGGCGACCCGCTCGTGACCGTTGTTCCAGAAGTTCGCGACCGTCTCCTCGACGACCTGCCGGGCGCCGGGTACGTCGCCGCGTTCCAGTAGCACCGACGCCAGTGGTTCCAGGCCGAACGCGTACCCCGCGTGCTCCCGCCCGTAGAACGCCAGCCGCTCCTCGGCGCCCTTGCGCAGTTCGGCCTCGGATTCGTCGAGCCGCCCGGCCATCCGCAGCGCCAAGCCCACGTTGAGCCGATAGGTCAACCGGTCCTTGTGCGTCTCGTGGTCACGCGGCGCGACCGCGGCCGCCTGCCGGAAACACTCGATCGCCCGGCCCAGTTGGTCGGCCTGGAGCAGCACGTTGCCGAGGTCGCACTGCGCCGACGCCCATTCCGGGCTGCCGTGGCCGTGTCGGGCGGCGACCGCCTCGACCTCGCGGGTCACCAAGGTCTCGGCGTCGCCGAAGCGGCCCTCGCGGAGCAGCCCGAACGCCATGTCAGCCGGAGTCGTCACCGGCGCAGTCTAGGACCAGACGGAACGCACCGTGTCGGCAAGCGCCGCACCCTGTCGAAGTCCGGCCAGCACCGACGCCGGGCGGCGGGACGCGTCCATGAAGTTCGGGCCGAACGCGGTCAGTGTCTCCTGGTCCGGTTCGATGAGCAGGGTCTTGCCGGCGCCGGTCGACGCGATCTCCTCGACGATCCGGTCCCGGCCCAGCATCGCCAGCGGGGCGAGCACGACGAGACGTTGGCTGCCGGCGGCCAGGTCGGCCCCGGCACCCAGGCGCACCCCGCCGTCGATGTAGCGGCGGTCGCCGATGGTCACCGGCGGCATCAGACCGGGTACGGCACAGCTGGCCGCCACCGCCTGCAGCAGCGTCGCCCCCGAACCGGAGTCGAGCACCACGTCCCGCCCGTCGGCGGCGTCGACCACGACGATCCGAAGGTCCCGCTCCGGCCACTCGGTGCCCGGAAGGAGCTCGGCCATCCGGGTCAGGTAGGTGTTCTCGTCCAGCCCCACGGCCAGGGCCATCGCCCCGACCCGCGCGCGGGCCTCCCGTGCCGGGACCGACGGGTCGAGCAGCACCGCCATCGCGGTCAGCCACTCGCCGCCACGGCCCGGACCGGAGCCGGTGCGGGGCGGCTCGGCCGGCGCCGCCTGCTGCTGGGCCACCGCGGTCTCGACGTCGACGCCGGCGGCCAGCAGGGTGCCGACGACCGATCCGGCCGATGTGCCGATGATCGTGTCGGCGTCGCCGAGGCGCACACCGGCGCGCTGGAGGCCGCAGATCAGACCGAGATGCCACGCGATGCCGGTGACGCCGCCACCGCCGAGAACGAGAGTTCTGCTCACGAATCCGAACCGTATCGACCCGGCCCGCGGTCGGCAACGTGCAGCAGGCAGAACTCGTTGCCCTCCGGATCGGCCAGCACGGTGAAACCCTCGTCGCCGGTCTGACCCACGTCGACCGGGGTCGCGCCGAGCGCCAGCAGGCGGGCCACCTCGGCGTCCACGTCACCGTCGGCGACGACCAGGTCGGGATGGTTGCGGTTCTTGCCGGACTTGGGCGCGGTGGTCGGCTGGAGCCAGACGCTCAGCCCACCGGCGGGCGGCCACAGGTGGGCGTCGCCGTCGTCGCCGAAGTCGACCGTGTAGCCGAGCGCCGCCGACCAGAACTCGGCCTGCCGCGCGAGATCGTGCACGTCCAGCGTCCACTGGGTGAATCGGCTGGTCACAGACCCTCCTCGGTCGATAGTGGACGGTTGGCCGGCCCCTGCAGCACCTGGCCGTCGACGCCGAAGCGGGACCCGTGACAGGGGCACTCCCAGGCGGTCTCGGCGTCGTTGAACCGGACGATGCAGCCCAGGTGGGTGCAACGGGCGGACACCGCGTGGACCTTGCCGTCGTCGTCGCGGTAGACGGCGCACTGCCGCCCGCGCACCCGCACGACGGCTCCGGTGCCCGGATCGACGTCGTCGACCGAATCGGCGTGCGACGGGCGCAGCCGGTCACCGACGAAATGCGCGGCCACTCCGGCCCCCGACTTCAGCAGAGGTACGGCCTCCCGCACCGGATGCAGGCGGAGTGGGTCGTAGAGCCCGCTCCACTCCGGTTCGACGCCGGTGACCCGGGCGGCCAGCAGTTGCCCGGACATCACGCCGGTGCTCATGCCCCAGCCGCCGAACCCGGTCGCCACGTACACGTTGCGGGTGCCCGGGTGCAGCCGGCCGACGAACGGAACCCGGTCGGTGGTGGTGTTGTCCTGTGCCGCCCATCGATAGGCGAATTCGGTCACCCCGAACCGCTCCCGAGTCCACGCCGCCAGCCGCTCCCAGCGCTGGGTGACGTCGTCGTCGCCGGGGGTGAAGTGCTCGCCGGTGACGATCAGCAGGCGCTGCCCGTCGCGGTAGGGCGCCGTGCGTACCGACCGGGTGTCGTCGTCCGGGGTCAGGTAGACGCCGCCGAGATCGTCGCCGGCCGGGATCGGCGCGGCGACCACCAGTTCCCGCCGCGGTTCCAGACGGGCGAAGAGCAGCGCCCGGTCGAAGACCGGGTAGTGGGTGGCCACCACCACCTGCTCGGCGGTGATCGTGTGGCCGTTCTCGGTGGTGACCGTGCAGGGGTTGCCGTCGTCGAGCCCGGTCGCGCGGGTCCGTTCGAAGATCATCCCGCCGCGCCGGACCAGGTCCTCGGCCAGCGCCGACAGGTACTTACGCGGATGGAACTGGGCCTGATCCTCGATCCGGACCGCGCCCGCGACCGGAAACGGCAGCCCGGTCTCCGTGACGAACGAGGCGGCGAGTCCGGCCTGTGCCGCGGCGTCGGCTTCGGCCCGGATCCGGTCGATCTGGTCGATTGACTCGGTCCAGGTGAAGGCCGGCACCCGTTCCAGTTCGGAGTCGATGCCCAGCCGGGCGGTGACGGCGACGACTCGGTCGATGGCCTGCCGCTGCGAGCGTGCATAAAGTTCGGCGGTCGCTGGTCCATGGGTGTCGCGGAGGTCGCTGTAGATGAGGGTGTGCAGGGCGGACAGTTTGGCGGTGGTGTATCCGGTGACGCCGGCCGCGATCCGGTCCGACTCCACGAGCGCGACCCGCAGGCCGGCCTCGGTCAGCTCCCATGCGGCGGACAGTCCGGCGATGCCGCCGCCGATCACCACGACATCGGTCGCGGTGTCCGCGGCGAGCCGGGGATAGGATGTCCTCGATGTCGACTCCATCCACCAGGATTCCTCGGTGACCCAGGGTTGCTCTGTCATGGCCGTCGGCTACCCCGATGGCCGGGGACTATTCGGCCGCGTACAGCTGATTGACAGCGGTATCTAGGTTGTGCCCGTGAAGATCAGGTACCTCCTCCACAACGCGTACGGGGTCGGTGGCACGATCCGTACGGTCTTCAATCAGGCCAACGCGTTGTGCGCCACCCACGACGTCGAGATCGCCAGCGTGTACCGGACCGCGGAGACCCCGGCCTTCCCGCTCGATCCGCGGGTCCGGCTGGTCTCGGTCACCGGCCTGCGTAACGACGGCTCACGATGGACCGGCAAGCCGGATCGCCGCCGCCGGCTGCTGCGCCGGACCCGGATGCTGCCCAACCCGCTGCCGCACGGCAACGACTTCCGGTACAACAGGTGGGACCCGATGGTCGACCTGAAGATCATCCGGTACATGCGGGCGCAGCGGGACGGGATCCTGATCAGCACCCGGCCCGCGCTGAATCTGCTGTCCGCCTGGTTCGGCCCGCGTCGCCTGATCAGGATCGGTCAGGACCATATGAACTTCAGCAGCTACAAGCCGAACCTGCAGGCCCAGATCGTCCGCGCCTACCCCCGGCTCGACGCGGTGACCGTGCTGACCCACGCCGACCTGGAGTCGTACCGGGCGGCGGTCGGCGACACGGTCAACCTGACCCGCATCCCGAACGGCATCCCGCCCCGCGAGGCGGCGCCCGAGGGTGACCGGGCGAAGGTCGTGGTGGCGGCCGGTCGGCTGTTCCGGCAGAAGGGCTTCGACCTGCTGATCGAGGCATGGGTGCGGGTCCACGAACGACACCCGGACTGGCGGTTGCACATCTTCGGCGAGGGCAAGCTGCGCCCGAAGCTGGCCGAGCAGATCGCCGAGCACGGCCTCGGTGACGTGGTCAAACTCCGCGGGATGTCGCGCACCCTGGACGCCGAGTTCGCCAAGTCGTCGATCTTCGTGCTGTCCTCCCGCAAGGAGGGCCTGCCGATGGTGCTCCTCGAGGCGATGGGCACCGGCCTGCCGGTGGTGTCCTTCGACTGCCCGACCGGCCCGGCCGACGTGGTCCAGGACGAGGTGAACGGTCTGCTCATCCCGGCTGAGGACGTGCCCGGCCTGGCCGACGGGCTGTCCCGCATGATCGACAGCCCGGCCGATCGGGCGGCCTTCGGCGCGGCGGCCAAGGCGACCGCCGCCGGCTACGAGATGCCCGTCATCGCCGCCCAGTGGGACGACCTGTTCCAGCGAGTATCGAGGGAACTCGCCGCCAGGTAATCCGCCCCGACCGCGATCAGCGCCGAGCCCCGCCGGGGCCGGCGTTGATCTTTTTTGTGCCTTGGAACTTCTGCCGAATGGCGAAAGTTTCAGTTCGGGTTCCGGGCGCGTATACGAATTCACGCACTTGAATTCACCGATACATCTTCGTAACGTCACGGCCATCGCTCTCCCCGTCCCCAGGAAGGAGCTTCCCCCGTGACACAGCTCCGCACGAGAGCGACCATGATCGCGGTGTCCGTCCTCGGCGCCGCCGCGATCGTGTTCGCCGTTCCCACCACCGCCCACGCGGCCGTCGAGGACGACGGCGCCGACTGCCCGGTCGCCGGCTCACCCAACACCGGCACCGCCCAGCTCCCCGACCCGTTCACCCGCATCGACGGCACCCGCATCACCACCACAGGCGACTGGCGATGCCGCCGCGCCGAGATCCGCGAGATGGCCGAGCGTCATGTGTACGGCCAGAAACCCGCCCGTCCGTCCACCGTCACCGGCACCGTCAGCACGTCGTCGATCAACGTCAACGTCACCGATCAGGGCCGGACCGCGAGCTTCTCGGCGAGCGTCCAGCTGCCCACGACCGGCAGCGCGCCGTACCCCGCGGTCGTGGTCTTCGGAGGTTTCGGCGCCGACACCACCACCATCCGCAACGCCGGCGCCGCGGTGATCAGTTTCGACCCGCTCGCCGTCGGCAAG
The DNA here is from genome assembly GCF_033097365.1 of Actinoplanes sichuanensis. NCBI lineage: Bacteria > Bacillati > Actinomycetota > Actinomycetes > Micromonosporales > Micromonosporaceae > Actinoplanes > Actinoplanes sichuanensis. Next base: position 5,408,344 of record NZ_AP028461.1, on the reverse strand, counting down.
GAAGGCACCGGCCGGGCGAACAAGCAGGGCGCGTTCTACACGCTCTACGGCTCGAACAGCGGCACCGGCATCCTGATGGCCTGGGCCTGGGGCGTCAGCCGGATCATCGACGTCATCGAGCAGGCCGGCGGGTCGATCCTGCGCGCCGACTCGCTCGGTGTCACCGGCTGCTCCCGCTACGGCAAGGGCGCCTTCGCGGCCGGGGCCTTCGACCAACGGCTCGCCCTCACCATGCCGATCGAGTCGGGTACCGCGGGCGTACCCCTTCTGCGCGGTGTGCCGGGCGAATCCGGCGCCCAACCGCTGAGCAGCGCCTACAACGAGCAGCCGTGGCTCGGTGACGCGTTCAGCTCCTACACCGGCAACCCGAACAGCCTGCCCGTCGACACCCACGAACTCGTCGGGCTGGTCGCGCCGCGTGGACTGTTCATCATGGAGAACCCGCACGTCGACTGGCTCGCCGCCCGATCCGGCAGCGTGGCCGCGCTCGGCGGGGCGGAGATCTACAAGGCCCTCGGCGTCGGCGGCAACATCAGCTACTGGTCCGACGTCAGCGACGGCACCCACTGCGCCTCCCGCAGCGAATGGCGCGGCCCGCTCCAGGAGAACATCCAGAAGTTCCTTCTCAAGACCGGGAGCAGCACGGGTACGTTCCGGATCTCGAGCCGCAAGCAGGGCGACCTGTCGCAGTGGCGCTCGTGGTCGACCCCGAACCTGAGCGGAGGCCCGACGTCACCGCCGACGTCCTCGCCGCCGCCGTCTTCGGGAGGTTGCTCCGCCACCATCACCCCGGGAACCGTCTGGGGTGACCGCTACAACACGTCCGTCACGGTGTCCGGCAGTACCGGCTGGACGGTGACCGTCGCCGTCACCGCACCGCAGCAGGTCACCACCACCTGGAGCGGCAGCTTCACGTCGAGCGGAAGCACGCTGACCGTCCGCCCCAACGGCAGCGGCAACACGTTCGGCTTCACGACGATGATGAACGGGAACAGCTCCGCCCGCCCGCGCATCGTCTCCTGCATTACCGGGTAGAGGGGGCCGGTGCGGCCGGGTGATCCCCGGCCGCACCGGCGTATACCTACGGCAGGACGAGCTCACCCTGATTCAAGACCCGGGGATGGAAGTACGCCGCCTGGATCTCGGCGTTGCTGTTGCCGCCGCGCAACTGCTCAGACCACACCATGAAGTACGCCCACCGCGTCTGGCTCGTCAGCAGCGCGGCGTTCGGCACCTTGCCCATCTCGGCGATCGCGATCGGCTTGCCCGCCGCGATCGTCTGCATCTGCTGGTAGTCGCCGGCCGACGGGTGACCCTTGTACCAGACGTCGAGCGACACCACATCGACGTAACTCGCACCCGGGTAGTAGCCCGACCATCCGCCCGCCGGGTTGTCCTGCACGTTCCACACCCAGATCAGGTTGGTCAGGCCCTGGCTGTCGAAGTAGTCCTTCATCTGCTGGTAGATCTTCGCGCCGCCGTTCGCGCCGGACCGGCCGCCCCACCAGTTCCACGTCTCGTTCATCTCGTGGAACGGGCGCCACAGCACCGGCACCCCGGCGTCGCGCAGTTGCCGCAGATAGGGCACGACCTCGGCCATCCGGCTGCGCCACGTCTGGTTGAGCGCGGTGCCGCCGGTGACGATCTGCTGGAACTGGGCGTTCGAGATCTGCGTCTTCACACCACCCTCGAACTCGCATGTCCGACCCACGGTCGGCGAACAGGCGTGCCACGTCAGCGCCACCAGCGAACCGTTGGCCCACTCCTGTCTGGCCTGGTCCACGACGCGCTGGCGGTTGCCGACGTCGTCGGCACGGAACATCATGTCGCCGCCCCAGAGGCCCGGCCACTGTCCGGTGACGTCGTACACCTGCTTGGTGTACTGGCCGGGGGAACTCGCCGGTTCCTTGTTGTGCTGACCGGAGACGATCTTGTTGCCGGTGATCGACCGCAGATAGTTGAGGACGGTGGTCTTACTCGTCGCCGGGAAGGCGGTTGCGGGGACGGGGAGCAGGGCGGCGCCGAGCAGCAGCGCCGCACCGATCGCCAGGGGGACTCGCACGGGGTGTTACCTCCTTCTTCCAGTCGTGCTTCCTTCGGTCGTGCTTCTTTCGGTCGTGCCGTACTTCTTCTTTCAGTCGTGCCGGAGCGCCGACCAGAGATCGGTCAGCACCCACGGCGCCTTGATCGAGCCCGGGTCGAGCTCGACCCGGGCCCGCACGGCGAAGACGGTGGACTCGCCGGGCAGCAGAGTGGTGAAGCCGCGATCGACGACGGCTTCCGGATGGATGCGATCGGGTTGCAGCAGCACATCCCGGGCCAGGCCGGTGGCATGCACCTGAACGTCCAGCCCACCGGGAACGACCTCAGCCGAGACGGTCAGCCCGGGATCCCCGCCGAACACCATGTCCGCGGTGACCTGCCTCGCGGCATCGGACCGAGCCTCGTCGGCGAACCAGAGCGCTCGGGTTCCGTCCATCTCGGCGACGATCGGACCGCCGCCGTTCGGCGCCGGGTCTCCCTCGCCGTCGACCCTCGCCGCATCGCCGCTGATGTCGGCCGGCACCGGAATCAGGGCGACCGAGCGCGGCGGTGCGGAGACCTCGACGTCGGCCTCGTTGATCTGGAGGATGCCGGTCCACGGGTGCGGGGAGTCGTTGAGGACCGCCACGACCAGGCCGCCGTCGCGGGGCTGAATGGTGAGGGCGCGCTCGGCGTACATCTCGCGGAGCGCGAAGTACAACGGCTTGTACCGGCCCGCGCCGTCGATCGCCGCCCACGACGTGACCGGCCACAGGTCGTTGAGCTGCCACAGAATGGTCCCGGCGGTGTGCGGCCAGAACGAACGCCAATGCTCGATTCCGGTACGCACGGCCCGCACCTGATTCAGCTGGGTCAGATAGTGCCAGACCTCCACCGTGGACGGCGCCGGAAAGTGCGGGGCCAGACCGCGCGCGAGCTTGCCGTTGCCGTCCTCGGCCTTCTGGTGGTGCAGTACTCCCGGCGAGTCCGGCCGGATCGGCTCGTCGGAGACCGCGTCGCGCAGCGTGCGCCACGCCGGCGGTCCCTGCCACCCGAACTCGGCCACGAACCGCGGCGCGCTGTCGCGATAGTGCAGGTAGTCCTGACGGTTCCAGACCTCCCACGAGTGGAACGTCTGATGCGCCGGATCGTTCGGCTCGTGCTCCCAGGACCCGGACCACGGGCTGCCTGCCTGGTAGGGCCGCGACGGATCCAACTCGGACAGCAGGTCCGGCAGTAGCGACAAGTAATAGGCCTCGCCCCAGCTCCGGTCACCGCCCGGGTCGTCGGTCCAGCCGTGTGCGCCGCGCAGCCACAGGTTCTCGTTGTTGCCGTTCCAGGTGATCAGGCTCGGATGCGGGGACAGGCGGAGCACGTTGTCACGTGCCTCGGCGAGGACCTCCGACCGGATCGGCTCCTCTTCCGGATAGCAGGCACAGGCGAACAGGAAGTCCTGCCAGACCATCAACCCGAGCCGGTCGCACAGTTCGTAGAAGTCGCGGTCCTCATAGATGCCGCCACCCCAGACCCGGATCAGGTTGACCCCGGCCGCGACCGCTTCACGGAGCCGCAGTTCATAGCGTTCCCGTGTCATGCGGGACGGGAAGATGTCGTCCGGGATCCAGTTGACACCCTTGATCAGCACGGGCGCACCGTTGACGTGAACGACGAACCGCGTACCCGCCTCATCTTGACTGGAATCAATGTTGACGCTGCGGAATCCCGTCAACTGTTGATAGCGGTCAAGCTCAGTGCCGTCGTCAACATCAGTCAATATGACCGTCAACATGTACAGGGCGGGCTCGCCGTGGCCGACCGGACTCCACGGCGTCACACCAGGCACATCGACCCGCGCATGCAGGTTGTTCTGCCCGGCCGGAACGTCCACCACCGCGATCTCGCGGTCGTCCACCAGGACGCGCGCCCGTAGCGGCCGATCCCGGGTGCGCTCGATGTCGGCCGTCAGGTCGAGCCGGCCGACACCACCGCTGTAGGTGGCGAGCGGCCGAACCGTAGCGAGCCGCGCGATGCTCCATCCGTCAAGGTGGACCCCGCGCCAGATGCCCGCGGTGACGAGCGTCGGCCCCCAGTCCCAGCCGAAGCTGCACGCCATCTTGCGGATGAACTGAAACGGCTCCGGATACGCGTTGGGCCTCGGCCCGACCAGTTCCCGCACCCGCTCCGCCTCGGTATAGGCCGAGGTGAAGTGCACACTCAGCATCCGCTCGCCGCCCGCGTCGTCACCGCCCGCCGCGGCGGGGACTGCGGTGTTTTGGGCGGGTTTCGGCCTTTTCAGGGCCTCGGTCACGTTGAAGCGGTAGGAGCGGTGCATGTTTCGGGTCTCGCCGACCAGGTGGCCGTCGATCTCGATGCGGGCGACCGTGTCCAGGCCGTCGAAGACGAGGTCGATCTGGTCGTGGGCGGGGCCGTCCCAGCTGATCGGGCGGCTGTAGGTCCAGTCGGTGCGACCTACCCAGGCGACCTTCAACTCGTTGTCGTCGAGGAACGGGTCCGGGATCAAGCCGGCGGCGAGCAGGTCGGTGTGCACACACCCGGGCACGACCGCCGGAATGTCCAGGAAAGCCGAGGTGTCCATGGTGGACGCCGGGATGTTCGGGCTGGTGGGGCGCAGGGTCCACGTACCGCTGAGGGATTTGATCATTTGGTTGCTCCCGCGGTGATGCCGTTGTAGATGAGCCGCTGCAGCAGCAGGAAGATCACGACCGTGGGGAGGATGACGATCATGGTGCAGGCGGCGATGGTCTCCCACTGCGCTCCGTATGGGCCCTTGAAGCGGAACAGGGCCGTGGAGATGACTCCCAGATCGGGGGAGCGCAGATACAGGAACGGGATGTAGAACTCGTTGTAGATCGCTATTCCCTTGATGATGGCCACCGTGGCGATGGCCGGTTTCATCAGTGGCAGCACGATCCGTCGGTAGACGGTGAAGCGGGACGCGCCGTCGATCATCGCGGCCTGGTCGAGGCTCGGCGGAATGGACTGCATGAACTGCAGGAAGATGTAGACCGAGATGATGTCGGTGCCGAGGAACAGCACGATCGCCGAACCGGAGGTGTTGACCAGGCCCATCGATTTGACGATCTGGTATGTCGCGACCTGTGTGGTCACCCCGGGAACGAGCGCGGCCACCAGGAACGAACCGAGAACGAGACGCTTGAACGGGAATTCGAACCGGTTGATGGCGTAGGCGGCGAGGGTTCCGACCAGGATCGTCCCGGTCAACGAGACGGCCAGGATGACCGTGGTGTTCCAGAACCCGAGCAGCATCCGCCCCTCCGACCAGGCGGTGGCGAAATTGTCGAAGTTGAGCCAGTTCGACGGTGGGGTGAGTGGCCCGGTCGCGCTGTATTCGGCGTGGGTCTTGAACGCCGCGAAGAACAGCACGGTCAGCGGTAGCAGCACTACCACCGACATGGCCACCAGGGACAGGTATTTGGCGAACGCCTTCACGTCAGCTGCACCTCCTCGTCGGGGACGAGCCGGCGCTGCACCCACGTCACGATCAGGACGACGATCAGCAGCACCACGGCCATCGCCGACGCGAGACCGATCTGCCGGAACTGGAACGCGGTCTCGTAGGCCTGGACGACGAACGTGCGGGTGCCGTTCGCGCCGCCGGTCATGATGAACGGGATCTCGAAGACCGACAGGCTGCCGGAGATCGCGAGAATGAACGAGAGGCTGATGATCCGGCGGATCCCGGGCACGATGATGTGCCGGAACTGGTGCCACCGCCCGGCCCCGTCGATTTCCGCGGCCTCGTAGACCTCGCCGGGAATCGACTGGATCGCCCCGAGGAAGAGCACGAAACTCAGGCCGGTGAATCGCCACACCGAGGTGCCGGCCAGCGAGATGTTCGCGACGTCCGGGTCGCCCAGCCAGAACCGGGTGTGCTCGCCGAGACCGATTCCGCCCAGAACCGTGTCGAGCGTTCCGCCGGGCTGGAAGAGATAGAGGAAGACGAAACCAACCGCGACCCCGTTGAGCAGGTACGGGAAGAACAGGATCCCTTTGAACAGGTTCCGGAAGCGGGTCTCGAAGGACAGGATGACCGCGAAGTACAGGGCGATCGCGATCTGCACGAACGAGGCGGCGAAGTAGTAGCCGCTGACCAGGAAGACCCGCCAGTATCGTTCGTCGGTGAACACCCGCACGTAGTTGTCGAGCCCGGCCGGTTCCATGGTGACGTCCAGGCCGTCCCACGAGGTGAAGCTGTAGAGCAGCATGTTGCCGACCGGCACGTAGGTGAAGGTGATCAGCAGCCCGAGCGCCGGGAGCAGATAGAGCCACGGCATCCAGCGGCGTTGCCCGAGTGTCACTTCATGACCTGCGACTGTGCCTCGCTCCACCGCTTGTTCAGTTCGGCGAAGTAGGAGTCCTTGTCACCGTCGGCGGCGCCGCGTGCGATGTCGACGAGTTTCTGCCGGTAGATGTTCCCGGTCAGGTCGATCTCGGAGGACTTCATGATCTGGTCCTCCTTGCCGCTGTTGGTGGTGGCGGCCGGAAGCTCCATCAATTCGACACCGGTGGCCTGGAAGTCCTTGAGCGCGGCGGGCAGTTCCTGGTCGACGGCCGGGGGAATGGACTGCTGGTCGGCGGCGAACCCGGATTCGGTGACGAACCATTCCAGCCAGGCTTTGGCGGTCGCCTTGTTCCTACTGGTCTTGCTGACGGCGCCCTTGTAGTCGCCTTCGATGCGGGCGTGGAACTTCCCGTCGGTCTGATAGGGGAACGGCCAGAACACGATGTCGGCCGGATCCGAACCGGCGGCCTTGGCGGCGTCCCGCATCTGCGGTAGGGCCCACGAGCCGAGCAGCATCGAGGCGACCTTGCCGGTGCCGAGCATCGGTTTGGACCCTTCCCAGTTGGTGGTGAGCGGATCCGGTTCGCTGAGCTTGCCGTGCACGATGTCGAACAGCAGCCCGTCGGTGATGTGCTGGATCTTCCCGGGCTGCCACGGATTCGGGTCCGCCGGGAACGTCTCGTTGGCGTCGGCCTTCCCGAGAACGGCGCGCTGGCTGTTCCAGAAACTGAGCGGCCAGCCGTCCTTGTAGTTGGTGTAGAACGGGATGGCGTCGGTCTTCTCGTCGACGGCTTTCAGGCCGGCCAGGAACTCGTCGGGCGTCTTCGGCGGCGCGGTGATTCCGGCCTGCGCCCAGATCCGCTTGTTGACCACGAAACCGTTGGCGACACCGCCGAGGGACAACCCGTAGACCTTGCCGTCGTACGCCTTCTCGTCGGCGAATCGATACTCGGCGCGGATCTCGTCGATCGTGCCGAGCGGTTCGAAGAACTGTCCGAGTTGGTCGACGGCGACGGTGTTGGGAATGAGTAGCACGTCGCCGTATTCGCCGGAGCTGAGCTGGGTGGTGACGTCGCCCTCGTAGTTGGTGACCGGCTCGAAGGTCACTTTCGTTCCGGGGTACTCGGCCTGGAATTTCTTCGCGTACTCGGGCAGGGCGGTGGTGGCCAGGTCGGTGCGGTTGGTCAGCACCGTGATGTCCCCGGTGATCTGGCCGGAGAAGTCGGCCGGCCCCGGTTCGGACGCGCCGCCGGTGCAGCCGGTGGCCAGCGCCAGCACGGCCGCCGCACCGAACCCGAGGAATCGCCTTCTATCAGTCATCGCGCTCATCCGTTCGTCATCTGATCGACCCGAGCGGATGTGACGGCCGCCCGTTGAGGGCACAGCTTGGTGCCCCTGTTGCGGCCACGTCAAGGTTAAATTAATAATTTATGTAGTCGGAGGGCGACGTGAGCCCAGCCCTGGAACAGCGTCAGGAGGCGGGGGCTTGAGTGCTCGAGCGCACCACGATGTGGGCGGGCGACGCCTGGTAGACCTCGGCCGGAGCGCCCGCCATCGCGGCCAACACCGCCTGCGCGGCCAGCTCGCCGATCCGCTCCACGTCGTGGCTCATCGCCGACAGGGCCGGGACCGCGAGCTGGCACTGCGGGGAGTCGTCCCACGCGACGACGGACAGGTCGGCCGGCACTTTCAGACCGCATTCGGCGGCGGCTTCGAGCCCGGCGAGCGCCATCACGTCGTTGTCGAAGACGATCGCCGTCGGCCGTACGGCATGGGTGGTCAACAACCGCAAGGCGGCCGCGCGGCCTCCGTCGTACGAATAATCGCCCTCGGCCACCAGCAGCGTCATGCCGCGCTCGACCGCCTCGGCCTGCAACCCGCCGCGTCGCAGTTGGGTGTGCGCGAACGCCGGCGGCCCGGTGACGTGCCCGGCCACCCGATGCCCGAGCCCGGCCAGGTAGCCGACCGCCTCCCGGGCGAACCCGGCGTCGTCGGTCCACACCGTCGGCAGACCCTGCGCGGTCGACGGGTCGCCGAGCACCACGGCCGGCAGCCCGAGCCGTGCGACCAGCTCGACCCGTTCGTCGTCCGGCCCCAGGTCGACCAGCACCACACCGTCCACCCGCGCCTGCGCCGCCCACCGCTCGTAGGTCGCGGTCTCGGCCGCCCGGTCGGTAACCACCTGCACCAGCACCGACACCCCGGCCGGCGTCAGGACCCGCTCCAGTCCCTCCAGGAACTCGTGGTAATACGGCTCCTCGCCGAGCACCTGCGCCGCGCGCTCCAGCACCAGACCGACCCGACGGGACGCCTTGGGCACCGATTCCTCCAGGTAGGGTGTCGCTGTCGGCACGAGACTCGGAGACACTACCTCGATGGCACGTCGCGAAACGCCCGCCGCCGGACCGGGCAGCCGGGCCCTCGTCGTCGACGTGATCCGCTCCGCGGCTGCGATCAGCCGGGTCGAGCTGGCCGATCTCACCGGCCTCACCCAGCCGTCGATCTCCAACATCGTCCGCGACCTGATCGCCGACGGGATCATCCACGAGGTGGGCTCGGCCGACTCGATCCGCGGCAAGCCCCGCAAGCTGATCTCGATCAAGCAGGCGTTCCGGTTCGGGATCGGGTTCCACCTCGGGCCGGACACGGTCACCTGCGTCGCCGTCGACCTGACCGGTGGTGTGGTCGGGCGTGAGGTGGTGCCGCGCCAGCCGGCCGACCGGCTGGCCGGGCAGTTCGACGACTTCACGGCCGGGCTGGACCTGCCCCGCGACCGGGTCGAGGGGCTCGCGATCGTGGCGCCCACGCCGTACCCGGGCGGTCCGGAAGCCCCTGACCTGCACGCCCTGCGGGCGGAACTCGCCGATCGGCTGGGCCTGCCGGTGATGGTGGAGAACGACGCCGCCGCGGCCGCGCTCGGTGAGTTCTGGAGCCGGCGGGTCTCCCGGGAGCAGGCGTTCGGGTGCGTCTATCTAGCCGGCGGCATCGGGGCGGGGCTCGTCTTCGGCGGGGCGCTGTTCCGCGGGGCGAGCTTCGACGCGGGTGAGCTCGGGCACATGTCGATCGACTACGCCGGGCTGCCCTGCCCCTGCGGAAACCGGGGCTGCGTGGAGCGCTACGCGTCGATGGCGGCGGTGGTCGACGCGGCCCGGGCCGACGGCCGGCTCCGGCTCGATCCGGCGGCGACCGTCTCCAGCGCCTACGACACGGTCGCGCGGGCTGCCGTACACGGTGATGCGGTGGCCTTCGATCTGCTCGATCGGGCCGCCGGGCATCTCGCCGTCGCCGTCACGTCCATGGTCAACCTGCTCGACCTGGGGCGTGTCGTGCTCACCGGCCCCGGCGTCGCCCTGGCCGGGGCCATCCACGCCCGCCGGTTGCGGGCCCACCTGGAACGCACCGCGCATGCTCGGCAGCGGCACCCGGTGGTGGTCGAGTTGTCCGCCCAGCCGCGCGACGCCGCCAGCATCGGTGCGGCCGCGCTCGTGGTTCAGGCGTCGGTCGCGCCCGGACACACCAACACGCCGCCCGCCTGATCCCCGGATCGGTGCCGATGTCAAGTCGAGATCGATATGGACGTGACGTGAGCCGCGCTCGCAATTAACGTGCGACCGTGCACAACCAGGTTCCCCCTGATCCCACTCAGCCGCCGGCCGAGCCTTCGCCATACGCCGCCGCGCCTCCGCCCTACGGGGGCCATCCGCCCTACGCCGCCAGTGACATGCCTTACGGTGGCCCGGCCCCCTACGCCGGTGCGGCGCCGTACGGTAGTCCGCCGCCGTACGGGAGCCCGGGGCCCTATGGGAGCCCGGCGGCCTTCGGTGCTCCGTCGCCGTTCGGCGGACCGGCCCAGTTGGGGACGTTTCAGGGCCCGCAGCCGATGGTGGCGTCCGGGCCCAACGGGCTCGCGATCGGCGCGCTGGTGGCCAGCATCTGCGGCGGGCTCGGCCTCGGCACGATTCTCGGCTTCGTGCTCGGCATCTCGGCGCTGGTGCAGATCCGGCGGCGGCCGCAGAAGGGGTTCGGGCTCGCCGTCGCCGCGCTCGTCATCTCCAGCATCACCCTGGTGATCAGCATCATCGGGATCACCGGATACATCTTCGACGAGATGCGGAACAGGGCCGCCGGGATCGAGGCCGTCGAGACCACCGAACTCAAGCCGGGCGACTGCATCAGCAGCCTCGACGAGTCGTCCGCCGTCTACGACATGCCTGTCGTGCCGTGCGACAAGCCGCACAAGGCCGAGGTCTATCACGTCTTCCGGTTCCCGGCCGGCGCCTACCCCGGCGAGAAAGCGGTTGAAGAAGAGAGCGACGAGCGATGCGGTACGGCGTACGAGCCGTACGACACCCCGGAGAACGAGGACCTGGAGATCTACTACCTGTACCCGGAGAACGCGGCCGGTTGGAACGACGACCGCAGCGTCCTGTGCATCGTGGCGGCGCCGGTCACACCCCGTACCAAATCGATCATGAAGTGAATCCGGTCGCCGTCGTGCCGTCCGGTGCCGGACGGCACGACGGCTGACCGCCGAGGCCAGGGCCGGAGTCGAACCGGAGCGCCCGAAGGACCCGTTTTGCAGACGGGCGGCCCCACCGGGGACCCACCGAGGCCGGGAAACGCGTGCGGGAGGCGGGATTCGAACCCGCTCAGCGAAGCAACCGGTTTACAGCCGGCCCCGACTCTCCAACGTCGGCGCTCCCGCGTGTGATGGTGCAGCTCTCTCGCCAGGATTCGAACCTGGATCTCCCGGTCCAGAGCCGGGCGTCACTACCAGTTGGACTACGAGAGAATGGTTCCGGACAATGCGAAAGCAGGGGTGACAGGATTCGAACCTGCAACCTTCGGATTTGGAGGCCGCTGCGCTACCGAATTGCGCCACACCCCTAAGTGTGAAACGAAGAAAGCCGCCGTCCCGTGACCGGGAGGCGGCGTGGAAGCCGGGCGCTAGCTGCGCCTCCCGATGGGTCCGGGGTAGTGACAAGGCTGCTGCCAGCAGTACATCGGGACCCTCCTCCATCGGTGCGGCTCACTTCGTTGAAAGAGACACTAGTGCGACCGCCCGGCCGCGACAAACCATTTTCCGACCTGGGGTCTTCTGGACTTGCCGGTCCATTTTCGGCGAGGCACCGTCGGGCCCATGAACGATTACTACCTGCTCGGCCGGTCCGGGCTCCGGGTCAGCCGGCTCGCTCTCGGCACCATGAACTTCGGCGTCGGCGGCTTCCACGCCGCTTACGGCCGGTCCGAAGAGGAGGCGGAGGCGATCTTCCGGCGGTACGTGGAGGCCGGCGGCAACTTCATCGACACCGCCGACTTCTACACGGCGGGGGAGAGCGAGCGCATCCTCGGCCGGTTGATCGCCCGCATCGGCCTGCGTGACCGGCTCGTACTGACCGGCAAGTTCACCAACAGCATCGACCCGGCCGACCCGAACGCCGGCGGCAACGGGCGCAAACACATGATCCGGGCACTGGACGAGTCGCTGCGGCGGCTCGGCACCGATCATCTGGATCTCTACCTGCTGCACACCTGGGACCGGATCACCCCGGTCGAGGAGGTGGTGCGGACTTTCGACGACCTGGTCCGGGCCGGGAAGATCAGGTATGCGGGGCTGTCCGACGTGCCGGCCTGGTACGCCGCCCGGGCCCAGAGTGTCGCCGAGGCGCACGGCCTCACCCCGATGGTGACCGTGCAACTGCCGTACTCGCTGGTGGACCGGGCGATCGAGCCGGAGTTCGTGCCGATGGCGCAGACCCTCGGGATGGGCCTGTCGGTGTGGAGCCCGCTCGGCGGCGGTCTGCTGACCGGCAAGTACCGGCGGACCGCTGACGGCGTGAGCGGCGAGGGCCGGCTCGCCGGGGCGGCGCAGATCAGCGACCGGGACTGGCGGGTGGTCGAGGCGCTGGAGAAGGTGGCGGACGGTCTGGGGCACGGCATGGCCCAGGTCGCGCTCAATTGGGCGGTGACCCAGCCGGCCGTCGCCTCGGCGGTGATCGGGGCGAGTACCGTCGCCCAACTCGACGCCAACCTGGCGGCCCTCGACTTCACGATCCCGGCTGACGCGCGGGCGCTGCTGGACGAGGCCGCCGCCTGGCCGCTGCCGAAGCCGTACTCGATGTTCACCCCGCAGTACCAGTCGTGGATCGTCAGCCCCGGACTCACGATCGGGGACAAGCCGGCCGGTTACGCTCCACCTGTGGTGAACGGTGCTCACGCGTAAGGGTGAGCAGACGCGTTCCCGGATCGTCGCCGGTGCGGCCGACGAGATCCGGGAGCGGGGCGTGGACGAGGTGCGCCTCGAGGACGTGATGGCCCGGACCGGGACGAGCAAGAGCCAGCTGTTCCACTACTTCCCGGACGGCAAGGAGCAGCTCCTGCTCGCGGTGGCCCGGTACGAGGCCGACCGGGTGCTCGACGACCAGCAGCCGATGCTCGGCGATCTGACGTCGTGGGACGCGTGGGAGCGGTGGCGCGAGCGGGTGATCGAACGCTATCGGGCGCAGGGCACCGACTGCCCGCTCAGCATCGTGATGGGGCACACCGGGCGCCGGTCGGCGGCCGCCCAGTCGGTGGTGGACGGACTGATGAGCCGCTGGCAGGCGGCGCTCGCGGACGGGATCCGGCACATGCAGGCGGCCGGGGAGATGTCCGGCGAGCTGGACTCCGACCGGGCGGCGGCCGGGCTGCTCGCGGGTATCCAGGGTGGGGTGCTGTTGCTGCTGCCAATGGCCGTACCGATCATCTGGAATCTGCTCTTGATCTCGGTTTCAGCGCACTGCGGGGTTTCTCGACAGATCGCCGGTGATGGCCTGGACCGCCTCCAGGGTCACGGTGGCGGCCGACCGCAGCTCGGTCACCGCGACCACCGCGGTGTCCAGGTCACCGGCCCGGGCGGCCTGTTCGACCCGGTCGGCGACGTCGGCCAGGTCCTGTGCGCCGAGATTACCGGCGGCGCCCTTGAGTTGATGGGCGGCGTTGCGCAGGGCGGTCGCGTCGTCCATCGCGAGGGCCTGGAAGGCGTCCTCGACGAGAGCCGGCACCTGGGCGGTCAGCCGTTGCAGCAGCCCGGTGAGCGCGGCGTCGTCCAGGTTCGGTGCGGCGGCGCGCAGCAGGGCCAGGCGCTGTTCGATCTGGCGTTTGGCGGCCGGTTCGGGCGTCGGCACCCGTCCACCGGCGCAGCGTCGCAGAGCGTCGGCGATGTCCTGCGGCATGACCGGCTTGGCCACATGATCGTCCATGCCGACGTCCAGACAGCGGGCCCGGTCCTCGGGCATGGCGCCGGCCGTCATCGCGATGATCGGGACGTGCTGTCCGGGCTCCTCCCGGCGGCGGATCTCGGCGGTCGCGGTGTAACCGTCCATCTCCGGCATCAAGCAGTCCATGAAGATGGCCAGGTAGTCGTGGGTGGTCGCCATCGACACGGCGACCCGGCCGTCAGGGGCGACGTCGGCGCTGTAGCCGAGCCGGGCCAGGATGCCGAGGGCGACCGTCTGGTTGATCGCGTTGTCCTCGACGAGCAGTACATGCCCCTGTTTCTCCAGGCTGCCCGGCATGTCGTCGAGGGCGTGCTCGGTGGCCGGGGCGACCACGTCGACGAGCAGGTCGTACAGCTGTGACTGGCGGATCGGTTTGGTCAGGGCCGGTCCGCTGCCGTCCGGTGGCGGGCTGCCGGCCGTCGTGATCAGCACGATCTTCGGCGCCGGGGTGACGTCGGCGCCGGCCAGGGTGGCCGCCACGCCGATGTCGCAGAGGGCCAGGTCGAACGGCCGGCCGGCGGCCGCGGCGCGGATCAGCAGGCGGGCCGCGGCGCCACCGTCCTCGGCGGTGACCGCGGCCATCGACCAGGCGCCGAGCTTGTCGAGCAGTTCACGGCGTTCGTCGTCGTCAGCGGTGACGACGAGGACCCGCAGGCCCTCCAGGACGGGGTGGTGCATGGGCGTGGCATCCTCCGGTGGGCTCAGCGGAACGGTGAAGGCGAACGTGCTGCCCTGACCGGGCCGGCTGGTGACGGTGACGGTGCCGCCCATGACGGCGACCAGTTCCTGGCAGATGGCCAGGCCGAGACCGGTGCCGCCGAAGCGGCGGGTGGTGCTGGCGTCGGCCTGGGTGAACGGTTCGAACAGCCGGCGCTGCTTGTCCTGGTCGATCCCGATGCCGGTGTCGGTGACGGCGAACCGCACCGGGACCTCCGGGCCGGCGGCGTCGGTGACCGGCACCGCGGTCACCTCGATCCGTCCCCGTTCGGTGAACTTGACGGCGTTGCCGAGCAGGTTGAGCAGCACCTGCCGAAGCTTGCCGGCGTCACCGCTGACCGGCTGGGACAGGCGCGAGTCGCAGCGGGCCACCACGGTGATGTCGCGGCCGCCGGTGGTGTCGGCGACCAGGGCGACGACCTCGTCGAGCAGCCGCCACACCTCGAAGTCGATGCGTTCGGGCAGCACCTTGCCGGCTTCGAGTTTGGAGAAGTCGAGGATGTCGTTGATGACCGACAGCAGGCCCAGCCCGGCGTTGCGGATGCCCTCGGCGTACCGGTGCTGGGTGTCGTCGAGGCTGGTGTCCAGTAGCAGCCCGCTCAGGCCGATGACGCCGTTCATCGGGGTCCGGATCTCGTGACTCATCGAGGCGAGGAACTGCGACTTCAGCCGGGCCATCTCGATCGCCTGGTCGCGGGCCTGTTCGAGGGCGATCTCGGTCTGCCGGCGTGCGGTGATGTCGCGGCCGAAGGCATGGAAGGTGGTACGGCCGTCCCGCTCGGTCCGCCACAGGGTCAGTTCGATCGGCACCTCGGCGCCGTCGCAGCGCAGTGCGTACATCTCGGTGGGCCGGTCCAGCAGCCAGTCCCACCGGCCGTCGAGGACCCGGCCCAGACCCTCGGCGTAGCGGATCGGCAGGATCATGTCCAGGATCGGGCGGCCCACCACCTCGTGTCGCTGCCAGCCGGAGAGCCGTTCGGCCTGGCCGTTGAACTCGGTGATCCGCCCCCGGGCGTCCATGCTGACGAACGGGTCGCTGGCCGCCGTCATGATCATCTGG
This sequence comes from Actinoplanes sichuanensis, assembly GCF_033097365.1. NCBI lineage: Bacteria > Bacillati > Actinomycetota > Actinomycetes > Micromonosporales > Micromonosporaceae > Actinoplanes > Actinoplanes sichuanensis. The sequence continues at coordinate 5,392,962 of NZ_AP028461.1, read as the reverse complement.
AACTGTTCACGTTCCACCCGAAGCCGCTGCTCGGCCTCGACCGCCGCGGTGATGTCGTGCGAGATGGTGGAGGCGCCGATGATGACGCCGGCCGGGTCACGCAGCGGGCCCATGCTCAGCGACACGTAGATGGTCTGGCCGTCCTGCCGTACCCGCTGGGTCTCGTGGTGCCGGATCAGCTCGCCGCGGCGGACCCGGGTCAGCATGTTCTGCTCCTCGCCGGGCCGGTCCGACGGCAGCAGGACCGTGACGTCCCGGCCGATCATCTCGGCGGCGGTGTAGCCGTAGAGGCGTTCGGCGCCGGGATTCCAGGTCAGGATCATGCCGTCGAGGTCCTTGCTGACGATGGCGTCATTGGACGCGTCGACGATCGCGGCGAGCTGCGCGTCGGTCCGGGCCTGGGCGAGCCGGTCGGTGATGTCCTGGACGGCGGCGAAGACCACGGTGCCGTTGTCGCCGTCGACGGTGGCCAGGCTGATCTCGACGGGGATCTCGGTACCGTCCTTGCGGACCGCGGACAGCCGCATCCCGTGCCCCATCCGTTGCGGCGACGGATTCGCGGTGTATTCGCGGCGGTGCGCGATGTGCCGAGCCCGCAGGGCGGCCGGCACGAGTGTCTCGACCGCGGTGCCGATCAGCTCGTGTCGCTCGTACTGGAAGACCTGCAGCGCCCGGTTGTTGGCCAGCACGATGCGGCCCTCGGCGTTGACGCAGAGCATCGCCTCCGGCGACGCCTCGAGCAGACCCTTGAACTTGCTCTCGGCGATCCGAACCTCGGTGATCTCAGTGATGGCGTTGCAGATCGCGATGATCTCCCCGTCGCAGTCGCGCATCGGGAAGATCGAGGTCACGAAGGTACGGCTACCGATCTCGTCCTCGTACGTCATGGCCTCGCCGCGCTGCAGGACGGCCCGGTCCCGCCGGACGATCTCGGCCAGTTCCTCGGACGAGTGCAGGTCGTGGTCGGCCAGCCCGAGGACCTTCCCCTCGTCGAGACCGTGCAGTTTCTCGAACGCGGCGGACGCCAGCAGATAGTGGCCGTCCAGCCCTTTGACCGAGAACGCGGTCGGCGTGTGGTGCAGGATGTTGCCCATCTCCTGGCGCTGGCGCAGCTCCCGCTGGGCGGCCGCGTCGGTGGCCTCCATCCGGGCGCCGGTGAACAGCCCGATGACGGTCACCAGCGTGACGTTGGCAGCGACCATCAGCGCGAACCGGGTCGGCAGCGAGTACAGGCCGGCCTCCTGCCCGACGATCAGCACCAGGCCGATCAGCGGCAGCGCGATCAGTGCCGAACCGGCCAACCGCCGGGTGAGCACCGCACTGACCGAGCGGTCGAAGAGCAGCCGGCCCATACCCGAGTCCGGACTGTCGGCGAGGGTCGCCAGCGCGACCAGGAACGTGGTGGCGGCCAGCGCGAGCTGCTTCGGGTCGGCAGCGCCGAAGAGTACGGCATAACAGTCGACGATGGTGAGAGCGCACCCGGCGAGGGCGAGGCACTGGCTGGTGAACCGCAGCCACGGCCGGGACGCGCCGGCCAGCAGTATCGCCTGTGCGACGGCCAGCGGCAGCAGGGCGATCGCACCGTCCGGACTGTAGGGCACCGCGGCCATCGTGAGCAGCGGAAACAGCAGGGCGACGCGGCGCGGCCAGGGCCGGGTGAGTCGACCGATGGCGATCATCGCCGCGCCCGCCGAGGTCAATCCCCATCCTCCGGCGAAGAACCCGAGCATCAGGGCGAGTGCTCCGGCTGCGAGCTGGTACATCGCAGGCGTACGCCGTGCAGCGAACGGAGGCATTTCTTTGAGTTACCACTTTCAGAGTGCTTTGCGAGGAAGATTCTGAATAGCGTTACTTACGAGGAGGCCGTCATGGCAACCGTTCTGGTCGTCGACGACGTCGCCGAGAATCGTGACCTCGTGACCATGCTGCTGAGCTGCCGTGGCCACGAGGTTCTCGAAGCCAGCGACGGAGTCGACGCGCTGGACGTGGTGCGCGCCCAGCATCCGGACATCGTGGTCTCGGACGTGCTGATGCCCGGCATCGACGGCCTGGAACTGGTCCACCGGCTGCGCTCCGACGAGGACCCGGTGACCGCGAGCTCGCCGGTCATCTTCTACACCGCCAACTACCTGGAGCCGGAGACCCGGCCGATCGCCGACGCCTGCGGGGTGTCCCGGGTCGTGCTGCGCGGCGCCGACCCGCGGGAACTGCTCGACGCGGTCGACGAGGTGCTGGCGGCCGGCCCGGTGGACGTCAGCGTCGGCTCCGCGGCCGACTTCGCCCGGGTGCACAGCAAGGCGGTCAGCGCCAAGCTGGTCGAGAAGGACCGTGCCCTGCGCCACCGGGAACGGCAGTTCGAGGCGATGGCGACCGTGTCACCGGTCGGAATCGCCCTGCTCAACGCGGACGGTGACGCGACCTACGTGAATCCCCGGCTGGCCGACATCACCGGCCGGCCGGAGAAGCGCCTCGGCGGGAGCGGCTGGCTGATCTGCCTGGACCCGGCCGTCCGTGGCGAGGCGGTCGAAGCGGTCCGGCACACCACCGCGGCGCCGATCGAGCACCGGTACCGGACCCATCTGATCCGCGAGGACCTGTCCGACAGGTGGCTGCGGGTGCACCTGCGGCCGTTTCCGGACACCGGCAGCGGCATGGCTGGTGCGGTGGTCATGGTCGACGACATCTCCGACGTGGCGGCGGCCGAGAAGCGGATCGAGTACGAGGCCCGGCAGCGGCAGGAGGAGGCGGCCGGCCACGACGCCGAACGCCTGGACAGCCTGCGCCGGATGGCCGGTGGCATCGCCCACGACTTCAACAACCTGCTCGGCTCGATGCTCGGGTTCACCCAGCTGGTCTGTGACGCGATCAGTGACGAGTCCGAGCACGGCGGGATCGCGAAGGCGGCCGCCGACACCATGCTGGAGGATCTGCGGCAGGTGACCCAGGGCGGCCGCCGAGCCACCAAACTGACCGAGCAGCTGCTGGCGTTCGGCCGCCGGGAGATCAACGAGCCGGTCGTGGTCGACCTCAAGGCGTTCATCACGGCGTTCGCGGGTGACCTGACCGGCGAGCATGTCGGCGTCACCGTGTGGCTGTCCGACGACACGCCGTCGGCCCGGATCGATCGGCGCGGACTGGACCGGTTGCTGCACATCCTGCTGCGCAACGCCGGTGAGGCGATGCTGGACGGCGGGGTGGTCACGATCAGCGCGGTGCACGATCCGGTACGCGCGATGGCCGTGATCGAGGTGGCCGACACCGGCGGGGGGATGACACCCGAGGTGCAGCGGCGCGCGTTCGAGCCGTTCTTCTCCACCAAGCGGGACGTGCGTTCCGCCGGGCTCGGTCTGTCGACGGCGCACGGGATCGCCACCCAGGCGGGCGGCGAGATCACCCTCGATTCGAGACCCGGATCCGGTACGACCGTGCGGGTGCGCCTGCCGGCCGTGGCGACGGTCGGGCCGGGGGAGCAGCCGAACGTCCCGCCGACCGAGGCTCGGGCCCGCGCCGGAGAGACCACGGTGTTGCTCGTCGACGACGACGAACCGCTGCGCAAGGCGGCCGAACGCTTCATCGCCAAGGCCGGCTACCGGGTGCTGACGGCCGGTGACGGGGTGGCCGCGCTGGCGCTGGCCGAGACCCACCCCGGGCCGATCCACTGCCTGGTCACCGACGTGGTGATGCCGGAGATGGACGGCCGGCAACTCGCCCATCACCTGATCAGCGCACGACCCCAGCTGAAGGTCATCTTCATCTCCGGCTTCGCCGAGGCGCTGATCGCCGAGGACGGCACCTCTCTGGAGCCGGACCGCACGATCATCGCGAAGCCGTTCACCGCCACCGACCTACGCGAGGCGATCAGCGCCGCCCTGACAAACGGCCCCGAGGTTCACACGCTGTGACGGGCTGAGGCCTCCGGCGAGGTCTTCATCCGTTCCACGTGCACCCGGTACAGGTTTCGCATGCGCTGGTAGTCGAAGTCGCTGCCCTGCGGCGTCCGTGTGACCGTGAGTAGCTGGTGACGCTCCAGCTCTTTTCGCGCCCTGGTCCAGGTGTCGGTCGACAGCCCATAGCGTTCATGTCGCTGCCGGGTCACGTAGCGGGGGCCGGCGTGACCGCCCTGCAGTTCCATCAGCACCATGAGAATCGCCAGCCCGGTCGTGGACAGATCCAGGATCCAGCCCTTCGTCCACAGCTCGACGGGTACACCGATGTAGCGGCCTTTGCCGGACGGGCGTTCGTACTTGCGGCGCGGGGCGATACCTGTCTGGGCAGTGAACTCCCGCTGCGCGCGAGAGACGGTGGGGTTCAGGAGGGTGATCACCGCGGTGCTCCCCGGCCGCGGGCGTAGCGAGATGAAGCCGTTGTCCGCCAGCCACCTGAGGTTGCTGCTGACGCGTCGTGGGCCGGTATCCGGATCCAGCCCCAGCAACCGGGCCCACGACGCGGGTGTCGGGGCATTGCGCAGATCGTAAGGAGGACTCGTCGCCATCATCGTGATGCACAGGTACAGCTTGAGCCGGACCTGACCGCCGCGTCCGCCCTTGATGAGTCGTGCCAGCGGCGTCTCCTCGCCGTCTTCGGCACTGATCACGAAGGCCGGCGCAAAAGGCACGTTCCCGGCCCGTTTGGCCTTGGCCGCAGCGGCGGACAGCAACTCGACAGCGCGGGCGCGTCGCTCCTCATCGGACAAGAACTCGACCTTCCTGAAGGAGGAACAGGGGGTAAGGGGGTATTGGGTGTCTGGGGGTACGGACGTTCCTATTCCTCGGCGCCGAGACCGCGAATGCGCGGCAGCGCAAACGTACAAACCTTCCGCCAGAGGCACCCTAATGCCCTGCTCAAATGGTGCTCGGACTCCGCTGTAAACGTCGTTCCAGCCGTTTGACCTGCAGTTTTCGAGATGTCACGGTGGGTCTCGCTAGTGACGACGACCCAGTCGGGACTCCGGCTCGGTTCGGAGGCTGAGTCTGACGGGGGCAGAATCTCCCCCCGCATCGAGTCGTGGTCGCCGGCGATGACCGCACCGTTACGAAACAGGAGTGGGAACCGAGTGAGCAAGAACGACACAGTGTCGCGTGGCCTGTGGCTGGCCGTGATTCTGCTGGGTGGAGGTCTCGCCGCCGTGACCGGCGGCCTGGTGGTCAGGGTGGCGGGGGCCTCGCTTCAGCAGGCACTCGGGGCGGCCTTCGCGGTCTTTCTGGGCCTGGCCACGCTCGGCCTGTCGATGCGACGTTTCATGACCGAGTAGGTGGGCGCCGTGTTGCGGGGCGCCCACCCGGCGGCCCCGCAGCTAATTGACGACCGTCTTGAGGTCTCGGATCACCTCGGACACCGCTACCGGGCCGAGCGCGGTGAACGGCTGCCGCCCCGACGTGGTGCTCACCTGGATCTCCGTCAGGGTCTGGTCGCCGAGCTCGTCCGGAATACCGACCGGGATGCCCGGGTCGAGCTCGACGATCACGGTGCGGCCGGCGATGGTCCGCTCGATCCGGTTCTGCACTCCGGCGTCCTCTGGCGTATCGCGCCGCCAACCACGCCGCTCCAGACCGAGCAGGCGTGTCGTCGGCACCTCGGCGCCGACCAGGTCCTTGAGGTCGGTCTCGGTGTAGACCTCGCGCCCGAGCTGCGGAAACGGCTGGAGGATCTCGTAGTCGTCGAAGACCTCGCTCCACCCGGCGGCGAGGTCGAGGGGGTGTGCGACACCGACCGTGACGTCATCGGGCAGCGTGTACGGCTCGTCGGCGACGTCGGCGTAACCACGGTCCTCGCCGACCCGGAACGAGTCGCCGTTGGACACGGTCCAGACCAGTCGCCGCACGATGTGCCACAGCAGCGGGTGGCCGGCGAAGTAGCGGGCGAACTCGTCGGGTGTCCACCGGCGGCCGGTGACCATCGCCTGCTCCAGCCGTCGCACCTGATCGGCGGCGACCGTCCGGACGTCCTTCTTCAGAGCCGAGAACCGTTTCTGTGCCTCCTCGGCGATCGGGCCGGACGGTTTCGGCAGCGCCTTGAGCCGCTTTCCGTCGGTCTCCGACACATACGGCTTGAGCTGCTCGTCGAACCCGACGGTGAACTGCCGTGACCCGTAGTCGAGCGTCAGACTGCCGTCGGCGGCCAGCCCGAAGTCGGGCACCAGCCGGTCGGCCAGCTGCTCGGCGGTCAGGCCGAGCCCGTCGGCGACCTCGATGATCTTCTCTTCGGCGGCCGTCTTGAGCCCCTTGAACTTCGCCCGCTGCGAGATGCCGTAGAGCCGCATCAGCGCCGTGTCGGAGCCGATCGTGGCCAGCGCCCGCACCCCGGCCACCGCCTTGGTGTGGCCGCCCTCGCCGGGCCACGCGAGGATCAGCGGGGTGAGCTGTCGGACCGTGGTGTCGTCGCCGAGCAGTGCCAGGGCGTCGAGCACCCAGCTCTGCTTGGGGTCGGCCCCGGCGAGCTGCCAGGCCTCGAGCAGCCCCCACGCGAACCGGGCCAGGTCACCGGGCTCGCACACGTCGGCGACCAGGGCTATCCCCGCATACGGCTCGTCCATCTTGGTGATCGCCAGCATGGTGATCAGCGCGTCGACGGCAGATGGTGGCAGCGCTCCCGAGCCGTCGCGCAACCGGACCGGCGGCAGGATCGCGGGCACCGCCCACGCCGGGTTCGCCGGCAGCCGCGCGGGCAGCTGTGTCAGCGGGTCACGGGCCAGCAGCGCGGCGATCGCCGCGGCCGCCTCCGGCCCGTAGCCGGAGGCCGCGGCGTGGACCGTGTCGGCGGGCAGGGCGAGCAGTACCGTCTCGGCCTGCCGCCGGGCCGGCCCGGCCTTGTCGAGCGCGGCCGGCACCAGCGCCCGGGCGGCCGAGACGGCGTGCCGCCGCAGCCAGGAGTGCGCCGCCGGCCGGGCGCTTTTCATCCGGGTGTAGCGGTCGGCCATGAACACGGCGATCGCGGGCGACGAGAACGGCAGCAGCACGTCGGTCAGCGCGGGAGAGCGCCCGGCCGCGTCCTGCAGGAGCCCCAGAGCCGCCAGCTCGAACCGTGCGGCGGCGACCCGCAGCCAGATGTCGTAGAACTGCGGCCGGCTCGCCCGCCAGCTCAGTAGCGGCCGGGCGAGGTCGTCGGCGCCGGCGGTGAAGACCATCGACGCGAACCCCTCGTTGTGACCCGATGCCACCACCTCGGCGGCCCGCTCCCACGAGATCCACGGCGCCTCCCAGTTGCCGGGCGTGTTGAGCCATCGGTCCCGCTCGCCGGGGCGCCAGCACACGGTCGCTGGATCGTCGCAGCTCAGGCCGGTGATCACGACGGGTTTCGCGGCCTTGACCCGGTGCTGCCAGGGTGGGCTCGCCAGGACCGGCGGGACGGCCTCGGCCGGGGCGTAGGTGACGGCGGCAGCGGCGTCGGCCAGCTCCCGCACCCGCTCGGCGGCAGCCGGCGTCAGGCGGGGCCGGACCTCGTCGACCAGGTCGAGATGGGCCGGCACGTGTGCGCGCAGCAGTGGCGTGTCGGCCTCGGCGAACAGTCGCATCGCCCGGGCCGGGAACCGCGCGGCCGCGTCGAGCACCGCCGCCTGCACATATCGCCGGTCGAGCCGGTCGAGGAGAGCGGCGAAGGCGGCGTCACCGTCCAGTTCGGCGACCACGGAGAGGATCCGCTGCTGGATCTCGGCCCGCATGTACGGAATGTCGAACCAGGTCAGCAGCGCACCGGCGGCGTCCGGACCGACGCCGTCGGCGACGGTCGCGGCGAAGGGGAGCACCGGGATGTGCCACCAGTCGACGACGAACGGGGCGAGCGCCTCCGCCTGTGCTTTGGTGCCCGCCGCGAGCAGCAGGAGCTCGGCCGCCTGCGACCCGTCGGCCCGGGCGATGTCCTGCTCGACCCAGTCGCTCTCGCTCGGCAGCAGGACGGAGGTGGCGACCCGCGCGGTCCAGCCCCGGTCGCGGTAGGGCCGCACCGCCGCCAGCATCTCCGCATACTCCCTGTCGGTGGCCGCGGCGACGGCGGCCCGGACCCGGAGCAGGATGGCCCGCACCGGCCCCCGGAAGCCGCCCTGCGTCATCGGTGTCTCGGTGAGGTGGATCGGGCCGTGACGATAGGGGTCGGGGCGCTCGCGCTCGTGCCCGGCCAGCAGCGCGTGCTCGATGGCCGCCCGTGCGGCGAAGACCAGGCCCCGACGGCCGAGCCAGACGTCGGCGAAGGGGGTGAGAACCTCCTCCGGCTTCTCCGGGTGCTGGACCCGGGGACTGAGAGCCGTGACCTCCGCCGCCGCGCCGAGCGGCGGCGCGTCGGCCTCGTCGTCGAGCCAGGCCCGGCCGGCCGCGGTGATCTCGGCGGACGTCCCCTGATCGTCGAGGACGGCCAGCAGAGCGGCACGATCAGCGGCCGACCGACGTGCGGCGGACGCCCCGCCGCTCGTGTCGATCACGAACGGCGGAACGTCCACACTGCCACGACGCACGAACCTGTTGCGTTTGACGACACCCACCCCGAACCGCCCTCCCCGTGTGAACAGCCCGAAGAGTAGCGGCGAGGTACGACAACAAACCCTAAGCGCCGGTACAGACCGTGCCGTTGAGGGTGAACACGGTCGGCAGCACGTTGGGCCCGCTGTAGTTGCCGACGAACCCGACGCTCGCGGCAGCACCGGCGGCCAGTGCGGCGTCGCTGGTCACCCGGACCGTACGGCCCTCCTGGCTCCAGGTGGCGCTCCACCCGCTGCTCACGCTCTGCCAGTCGGTCGGCCAGGTGAACGCGAGAGTCCACCCGTTGATCGGGGCGGTCGCGTTGTTGGTGATGTCGATCGAGCCGACGTACCCGTTGCCCCAGTCGTTGACGTCGCGGAACTTGACCGTGCACGTCGAGGTGGCCGGGGTGCCGGTGGTGAAGGTGAGCGGCGGTGACGCCTGCGACTGCCGGCCGGAGCCGTCCCGGGCCAGCACGTTGATCGTGTACCGGCGCCCGGGCTGCAGGTTGCCGATGGTCAGCGAGGTGCCGGTGGTCTCGCCGAGCTGCTCGCCGACGCCGGCGTTCTGCCGGAACACCTCATATTTCAGCCCGGCCGCGCCGGCCGGCCAGGAGATAGTCGCGGTCCGGTCGGTCACCGTCGCGGAGGGTTGACCGGGCGCCTTCGGCGATCCTGATTCGGTACGCCCGGAGCGCACCGTGACGAGCGAGACCGAGTACGGCTCCAGAGTCTGAGTCGAGGCACTGCCCACCGCCGCGGTGCTGACCGCGTCGTCCCCGTTGCCGAACGACGCGACCGTGGGCGCCCCGGAGGCCGGCGTGAATCCCTGATAGTTGAGCGACACGGTGTGCGCCGCGTCCGGGTCCTTGTTGACCAGGAGCACCGCCAGATCCCCGTTGGTCCGCCGCACGGCGTGCGCGCTGACCAGCCCGTTGTCGCTGCCGGTCCCGACGAACCGGTCCCCGGCCCGGGCGAGGTCGCCGACCAGTGAGAGTGCGTGGTAGGGCGCGAACGGCGTGTTGAGCGCGGGCTGGCAGACCGTGTTGTCGGCGTTGCAGTTGCCGCTGGACAGCAGCCCGTAGTCGCCGTAGTCGGTCTCGCCGGCCACCTCGGAGACGGTGCCGAGGCCGTTGTGGACGTTCCACCACTGCACGGTGAACACACCCTGGGCGAGTAGCCCGCTGTACACGTCGGCGAGGAACAGCGCACCGGGCTGGGTGTTGCGCCCGACCTCGACGTTGGTCTCGGTCATGCTGATCCCGATCCGGCTCGCGCCGGTGCCCGCGTACTGGTTGATCTGTTGGCGCAGCAGGTGCACGGCGTCCTGGATCTGCGCGGTCCGGGTGAGGGTCTCGGCCGGGGTGCTGCCGCCCGGGTACCAGTGCACGTCCACGAAGTCGATGGCCGAGCCGGCGCGGGTCAGCACCTCCTGGTTCCAGGTGCCGGTGTCGCCGGCGCCGATGATGCCGTCCGGCCAGTTCCCGGGCATGGTCAGCACGGCACCGACCTTGATCGTCGGGTCGACCGCCTTCATCGCCTCCGAGTAGGCGACGACGTGGGCGGCGTACTCCTTGGGGCTCTTGTCGGCGTGGTCGTCGGCCTCCCAGGCCGAACCGTAATGGCCGTTGCCGTAGTTCTCGTTGCCGATGGTCCAGTAGGCGGCGCCGTAGCCCTTGGTGACGTTGGCGTAGCGCACCCAGTCGGCGGCCTCCTGGGCGGTGCCGGTGCCGTAGTTGGCGATGATCATCGGCTGGGCGCCGGTGCGCCGAGCGCCCGCCATGAACGTGTCGAAGTCGGTGTTCGGCGCGACGTAACCGCCGGGGGCGGTGTGGTCGCGCCAGTGGTAGATGTCGGCGTAGGAGCCGCCCGGGTAGCGCAGCATCTTCACGCCTGCGTCGCCGAGCAGGTCGGACACGGCCGGAGTGCCGAGCTGGGAGTCCCAGATGGCGTGGTTGACGCCGACCGCGGTGTCACTGACGGTGGCGAGTCCGGCCCGTACGTCGATGTCGATCCGGGTGTCGGCGGCCGCGGCGGCGGACGCGCCGCTGGAGGAGGGGAGGACGGCGGTGACCGCGGCGAGGAGCACGGCACCGGCGAGGGAGGGGATCTTCACGGTGTCTCCACGAACGAGGGGATGTTGGGAGCGCTCCCATCTTTGACGTAACAAATGAAATATGTCAATGAAGCCGGGTTCTCTAAAGTCGATGCCCCGGTAGCCGTTGTGGGGGGCGTGACGACGTCTCTGCGCGCACGATTGTCGGTGGTGGCCGGGGTTGCGGCCGTCTTCCAGGCGATCGTGCCGTTCGTCTCCCTGTCGGCGGGCCGTGCCGTGTCGGACGCCGTCATCGTGGTCCTGGTCGGCGGTGCCCTCCTCGGATTCGGACGGCGCATCCGCACCGACCGGGGCCGGAGCCGGGCCGCCGCCGTGGTGGCGACGATCGGTGCCGCCGCCTGGGCGTCGGCCAACGCGTTGTTCCTCGTGAACGAGCTGATCCCGGTGACGTTCGTCTTCGTCGCGGCGGCCGTGCTGTCGGTGGTCGCGGCCCTGGCCCTGCCGGTCGGCATGCACCTGAGCAGCCCGCCGGTCAACGCCACCGAGGGCATCCGCGTCCTGTTCGACGTCGCCGCCGTCTCCGGCGCCGTCCTTGCGCTCACCTGGATGTACGTCCTGGAGCCCGCGAAGAGCACGGCCGACATGATGGCGAACGGCGGTTACACCCTCGGGCTGATCGGCCCCGAGGTCGTCGCGGCCACGGTCGCCCTGGTGATGATGGCGCGCAACCTGCCGGAGGCCTCCGGCGACGGCCCACGGCTGCTCGGTTCGGCCGCGATCGTCCTGGCGTTCAGCGCCCTGCTCACCCTGCGCAACCAGGGCGCCGGGCACCCGTGGCACTACGGCGGCGCCGGCGCCGGGTTCATCCTCGCCGCCGGCCTGGTCATGATCGCCAGTCGGGTCCGGCCGCCCGAGTCCGCGCCGGTCGGCACCCACCGTCACTTCGCGGGCGGCTGGGTGATCCTGCCGTATGTCCCGATCGTCCTGGCCGTGGTGGCCACCGCTGTCGAGCTGGTACACGACGACACCCTGGCCGCGCCGCTGGTCTGGGTCCTGCTGACCACGTTCAGCCTGGTCCTGATCCGCCAGTTCATGACCGTCGCGTTCATCGGCCGCCTCGCCGTCACCCTGCAGGAACAGCAGGCCGAACTCGCCTACCAGGCCCACCACGACGCGCTGACCGGCCTGCACAACCGGGCCGCCTTCAACGACCTCGGCCCGCGGATGACCTCGGCCCCGGGTGGCGGCGCGGTCCTGCTGATCGACCTGGACGGCTTCAAACCGGTGAACGACCGCCTGGGTCACGCCGCCGGCGACGACGTGCTGGTCACGGTCGCGGCCCGGCTGACCGCGGCGGCCCGCCCCGGCGACCTGGTCGTGCGCCTGGGCGGTGACGAGTTCGCGGTGGTCCTGGCGGCCCCCGCCACCGTGTCCGCCGGGCGGCGGCTGGGCGTCGACATCCTGGACGCGGTGTCCGCCCCGATACCGATCCAGGGCGAGCAGGTCACCGTGGGCGGCAGCATCGGCATGGCGGCCGGCCCCCACCCGCTGGGCGAGCTGCTACGCCGGGCCGACATCGCCATGTACGCCGCGAAGGCCGCCGGAAAGGGCGTGATCCGCATCTACGAACTCCCCGCCGGTGCGGGCACGGACGGCGTCGACGGTGTCCCAGTCGGTGGGGGTGAGGGTGGTCAGGGCGGCCGGGAAGACGCCGTCCTGTTCCTTGAGGATGTGGGTGCGTAACTCGTCCAGGACGGCGACGAAGGTGGACGGCCAGGACGGGTCGGCCGGGGTCGTCGTGGCGGCGGCGTTCAGGACGGACTCGACGTGGCGGTGTTCGGCGCGCAGCACGGCCACCTGATCCGGGAACTCCGGGGCCAGCAGCGGGAACAGGCCCTCCTCTTCGACGACCGTGTGCGGGCCGAGGATCGCGGCGATGCGGCGGGCCAGTTCCGCCATGGCGTCGATGTCGCCGGTGGCGTGGGCGGCTCGGACATCCGCCATCAGGCCGACGACCTCGTCGTGTTCGCGGGTCAGCTCGCCCAGGGCGGTGATCTCCTGGCAGCCGCAGTATTCACACATGCGCGGTCCGGTCCCGGCCGACCGAGAGGACGTCCAGCAGCAGGGCGGCCAGGGCGACCACGGCGAGCAGGGCCAGGCCCAGGGCGTACGACTGGAGCTGGCCGTAGATCGTGCCCATCACCAGCGGCGGGACGAAACCGCCGAGGCCGCCGGCCGCGCCGACGATGCCGGTCACCGAACCCACCTGGTTCGCCGGGGCGGTCTGGGCGACCAGGGCGAAGGTGGCGCCGCTGCCCGCGCCGAGGGCGGCCGCCATGCCCAGGAACGCGATGGTGCCGATCGGGGCCAGGCCGGGGGTGAACGACTGCACGACCGCACCGAGGACGACCACGCCGAGACCCACCGCGAGGACCCGGCTGGCGGAGAAGCGATCGGACAACCAGCCGCCGATCGGGCGCATGATCACGGCGAGGAGCACGAAGCCGGCCATCCGGTTGGCGGCGTCGGCCTGGGTGAGGCCGTAGGCGGTCTTCAGGTAGGCGGGCAGGTAGACGGAGAAGGCGACGTAGCCACCGAAGGCGACGGCGTACAGGGCGGACGCCTGCCAGGTGATCTTGAGGCGAAGGGCGGTGCCGAGCCGGGTGAGCAGCGGCGCGGTCGGTACCGACCGGTCCGGTGCGTCGCGCAGCAGGGCCCACGCCACGGCGGCGTAGACGGCGAGCACTCCCGCGGTGATCAGGAACGGGGTGGCGGTGCTCCCGGCGTCGACCAGTTTGACCGTGGTGAGCGCGCTGATCGCGGTGCCGCCCATGCCGGCGCCGAACACACCGACGGCGAACCCGCGCCGGTTCGGCGGGAACCAGGCGTTGACGAACGGGACACCGACCGCGAACGCGGTGCCGCCGATGCCCAGGAAGAACCCGCCGACCAGCAGTGACGTGAGCGCGTCGTGCCCGAACAGGCCCAGGTACAGGACCGGCACGATGGTCGCCAGCGACACCAGCGGGAACATCACCCGACCACCGAACCTGTCGGTCAGCGCGCCGACCGGGATCCGCCCGACCGAGCCGACCACCACCGGGACCGCCACCAGCAGGGCCTGCTGGAACGAGGTCAGGTGCAGGGCCGCGGTGAACCGGACGGCGAGCGGGCTGAGCAGCGCCCAGGCCCAGAAGTTGACGGCGAACCCGACGGTGGCCAACGCCAGCATCAACTCGGGCCGACGGGCCGGTGAGGTGCTCATAGGCCAATGCTTACCAACGACGTGGCACCTCGGGCAGGGACTTCCGACTCTGGCCCACGGGACCCTCGGCACGACATCGTGATTTCTGCCGGGCCGAAAACGGCGATCGGATTGCACGGACGGGCAGAGGCGACGAACGTGGGCGACAAGGTCATCCGAACCTGGGGGTGAGCGTGACAGACACGACGAGTGCTGCTGGCCGGGCGTTGTTGGGTGTGGGCGGGCTGGTTCGCCGGGCGGCGGTGTCCCCGGACGGCCGGGCGCTGTATCAGATCGGCGGGCGGGAGGCCGATTCCTTCTACCGGGACCGATGGTCGTACGACAAGGTGGTCCGCTCCACCCACGGGGTGAACTGCACCGGTTCCTGTTCGTGGAAGGTGTACGTCCGCGACGGCATCATCACCTGGGAGCAGCAGCAGACCGACTATCCGAGTGTCGGCCCGGACAAGCCGGAGTACGAGCCGCGCGGATGCCCGCGTGGGGCGGCGTTCTCCTGGTACACCTACTCGCCGACGCGTGTGCGGTACCCGTACGCCCGCGGGGTTTTGATCGACATGTTCCGGGAGGCGCGTAAGCGGCTCGGTGACCCGGTGCTCGCCTGGGCGGAGATCCAGGGTGATGCCGCGAAGCGGCGAACCTATCAGCGAGCCCGGGGTATGGGCGGCCTGGTGCGGGTGACCTGGGACGAGGCGCTGGAGATGGTCGCGGCCGCGCACGTCTACGCGATCAAGCGGTACGGTCCGGACCGGGTCGCCGGTTTCTCGCCGATTCCGGCGATGTCGATGGTGTCGCACGCGGTCGGGGCCCGGTTCATGAGCCTGATCGGCGGCACGATGCTGTCGTTCTACGACTGGTACGCGGATCTGCCGGTGGCGTCGCCGCAGGTGTTCGGGGATCAGACCGACGTGCCGGAGTCCGGTGACTGGTGGGACGCCTCGTATCTGATGATGTGGGGCTCGAATGTGCCGGTGACCCGCACGCCGGACGCGCACTGGATGGCCGAGGCTCGCTACCGGGGCCAGAAGGTCGTCGTGGTGAGCCCGGATTTCGCGGACAACGTGAAGTTCGCCGACGAGTGGATGCCCGCTCAGCCGGGCACCGACGGCGCGCTCGCGATGGCGATGGGGCACGTGGTGCTCAAGGAGTTCTTCGTGGACCGGCGAACCCCACGGTTCGTCGACTACGTCCGTAGATACACCGACCTGCCGTTCCTGGTCACCCTGGAGCCGGGCGCGGACGGAGCCTACCGGCCGGGCCGGTTCCTGACCGGCGACGACGACCCGTTCAGGCCGTTGCTGTGGGACTCGGCGACCGGTGCGGCCGTCGCGCCGCGTGGCAGTCTCGGCCACCGGTTCGGCGAGCCGGGGGAGTGGAACCTGGACCTGGGTGCCATCGAACCGGCCCTGACCTGTCTGGAGACGGGCGAGTCGGTGGAGGTGGAACTGCCCCGGTTCGACACCACCCCGGCCGGGGTGCTGCGCCGCGGGGTGCCCACCCGCACGGTCGACGGCAAGCTGGTGACGAGCGTCTTCGACCTGCTGCTGGCCCAGTACGGGGTGTCCCGGGCGGGACTTCCCGGGCAGTGGCCGACCGGGTACGACGACGCGGCGGTGCCCTACACGCCGGCCTGGCAGGAGCCGATCACCGGTGTCCCGGCGGTGCAGGTGGCCCGGGTCGCGCGCGAGTTCGCCGACAACGCCGAACGGTCCGGCGGCCGGTCGATGATCCTGCTCGGCGCCGGTGTCAACCAGTGGTTCCACGGCGACGCCACCTACCGGGGCATTCTGGCGCTGGTCACGCTGACCGGTTGCCAGGGCGTCAACGGCGGCGGTTGGGCGCATTACGTGGGCCAGGAGAAGTGCCGTCCGGTGACCGGCTGGCAGCAGCTGGCGTTCGCCCTGGACTGGGTGCGCCCGCCCCGGCAGATGATCAGCACGGCGTACTGGTACACCCACACCGACCAGTGGCGGTACGACACGTACTCGGCCGACACGGTGGCCTCGCCGACCGGCACCGGGCTGTTCGCCGGTAAGCACACGATGGACCTGCTGGCCCAGTCGGCGCGGCTGGGCTGGATGCCGTCGATGCCGACCTTCGACCGCAACCCGCTCGACCTGGCCGACGAGGCCGGCGACGACCCCGGGTCCTATGTCGCGCAGGCCCTGCACGAGGGCCGGTTGGGGTTCGCCTGCACCGACCCGGACGACGAGCGGAACTGGCCTCGGGTGTTCACGGTGTGGCGGGCCAACATCCTCGGCTCGTCGGCGAAAGGCAACGAGTACTTCCTGCGGCATCTGCTCGGCACCGGCTCGAACCTGCGTGCCACCGAGGCCGGCCCGGAGTACCGGCCGCAGGACGTGCGGTGGACCGAGCAGGCGCCCGAGGGCAAGCTCGACATGCTGGTCAGCATGGACTTCCGGATGACGTCGACGACGCTGCTGTCGGACGTGGTCCTGCCCGCCGCCACCTGGTACGAGAAACACGACCTGAACACCACGGACATGCACCCGTTCGTGCACGCGTTCACGCCGGCGATCAGCCCGCCGTGGCAGACCCGTACCGACTTCGACATCTTCCATGCTCTGGCCCGCAGCTTCTCCGCCCTGGCCAAGACCCACCTGGGGGTCCGTAAGGACCTGGTCGCGGCTCCGCTGCTGCATGACACCGCGGACGCGATGGCCACCCCGCACGGCCGGGTCCGGGACTGGAAGACCCTCGGTGAGGTCCCGGTGCCGGGGAAGACGATGCCGAAGATCGTGGTGGTGGAACGCGACTACGGTGCCGTCGCCGACCGGCTGGCCGCCCTGGGCCCGCTGATGGACCGGCTCGGCACCCTGGGTAAGGGGGTGGCGGTCGACGTCAACCCGGAGGTCGAATACCTGCGCCGCAAGAACGGCACGGTCCTCGGCGACCGGCCGTCGCTGGCCAAGGACATCCACGCGTGCGAGGCGATCCTCGCGCTCTCCGGCACCACCAACGGCCGGGTCGCCACCGTCGGCTTCCATGACGTGGAGAAACGCACCGGGGTGAAACTGGCCGATCTGGCCGCCGAGCACGAGGGCAAACAGATCACCTTCGCCGACTGCCAGTCCCGGCCGGTTCCGGTGATCACCAGCCCGGAGTGGTCGGGCAGTGAGTCCGGCGGCCGTCGCTACTCACCGTTCACGATCAACGTGGAGCGCCTCAAACCGTGGCACACGCTCACCGGGCGGCAGCACTTCTTCCTCGACCACGACTGGATGCACGAGGCGGGGGAGGCGCTGCCGATCTTCCGGCCGCCGCTGGACATGCACCAGCTCTTCGGCGAGCCGCGGCTCGGCCCGAAAGGCGAGCTGGAGATCACCCTGCGCTACCTCACACCGCACTCGAAATGGTCGATCCACTCCGAATATCAGGACAACCTGATCATGCTGACGCTGTCCCGCGGCGGCCCCACCATGTGGATCAGCGAGGCCGACGCGGCGAAGGTGAAGATCCTGGACAACGACTGGATCGAGGCGGTCAACCGCAACGGCGTGGTGGTCTGCCGGGCCATCGTCAGCCACAAGATGCCCGAGGGCACGGCCTACATGTACCACGCCCAGGAACGAGTCATCGACGTGCCGAAAGCCGAGATCAACGGCCGGCGCGGCGGCATCCACAACTCGCTGACCAGGCTGCTGGTCAAACCCACCCACATCATCGGCGGGTACGCCCAGCTGTCGTTCGCGTTCAACTACCTCGGCCCGACCGGTAACCAGCGCGACGAGGTCACCGTGATCCGCCGCCGCTCGCAGGAGGTGGAGTACTGATGCGCGTGATGGCCCAGATGGCGATGGTGATGAACCTCGACAAGTGCATCGGCTGCCACACCTGCTCGGTGACCTGCAAACAGGCGTGGACCAACCGCTCCGGCGTCGAGTACGTGTGGTTCAACAACGTCGAGTCCCGGCCCGGCCAGGGCTACCCACGCACCTACCAGGACCAGGAGAAGTGGCAGGGCGGCTGGGTGCGCACGGCGAGCGGCCGGCTCAAGCCGCGCTCCGGCGGCCGGGTCAAGCGGCTGCTCAGCATCTTCGCCAACCCCAAACTTCCCGCCATGCGGGACTACTACGAGCCTTGGACGTACGACTACGAGCACCTGCTGACCGCGCCGGCCGGCACGGACCTGCCGGTGGCCCGCCCGAAGAGCCTGCTCACCGGGCAGGACACCAAGGTGACCTGGTCGGCGAACTGGGACGACTCCCTCGGCGGCGGCAACGAGGTGCTGGCCGCCGACCCGATCCTGCAGCAGGTGTCCGACCAGGTGCGGCAGGACTACGAGAAGGCGTTCCTGTTCTTCCTGCCGCGCATCTGCGAACACTGCCTCAACCCGGCCTGCGCCGCGTCCTGCCCGTCCGGGGCGATCTACAAACGGGCCGAGGACGGGATCGTGCTCGTCGACCAGGACCGGTGTCGGGGCTGGCGGATGTGCGTGACCGGGTGCCCGTACAAGAAGGTGTATTTCAACCACCGCACCGGCAAGGCCGAGAAGTGCACCTTCTGTTTCCCGCGCATCGAGATCGGCCAGCCGACCATCTGCTCCGAGACGTGTGTGGGGCGGCTGCGCTACATCGGCCTGATGCTCTACGACGCCGACGCGGTGGCCCGGGCGGCCGCGGTCAAGGACGAACACGACCTGTACGACGCGCAGCGCTCGGTCTTCCTCGACCCCCGCGACCCGGCGGTCGTCGCGGCGGCCCAGCGGGCCGGGATCCCGGACGACTGGATCGACGCCGCGCAACGGTCCCCGGTCTGGGACCTGATCATGCGGTACGAGGTGGCGCTGCCGCTGCATCCGGAGTACCGGACCATGCCGATGGTCTGGTACATCCCGCCGCTGTCCCCGGTCGTCGACGTGCTCCGCGACACCGGTCACGACGGTGAGGACCCGCACAACCTGTTCGGCGCCGTCGACGCCCTGCGCATCCCCCTCGAATACCTGGCCGGACTCTTCACCGCCGGTGACCCGGAACCGGTCCGCGCCGCCCTCAACCGGCTCGCCGCGATGCGTTCCCACCAACGGCGGATCAACCTCGGCGAGAAACCCGACGGCTCGATCCCGGCCGCGGTCGGGATGACCCCGGACGAGATGAACGACATGTACCGGCTGCTGGCCATCGCCAAATACGAGCAGCGGTACGTGATCCCGGCCGCTCACGCCGAAGACGCGCACCGCCTCGAACAGCTTGCCGGTGAGTGCTCGCTCGACTACGACGGCGGCCCCGGCATGTACCAGACCGGGCCGTTCGGGGAGGCGTCCGGAACCCCGGTGCCGGTGCAGGTGGAGACGTTCCACATGCTGCGCAGCCGGCAGACCTCCGACGGGTTCACCGATCCGGGCGACGAGCCGCGGCGGGTCAACCTGCTCAACTGGGACGGCAACAGTGACGCCGCCGGGCTGTTCCCGCCGCGCCGCGACAACGGGCCGGACCCGTCATGAGCGGGGACTGGCGGCCGGTCGCCGCCCGGGCCGCGTCGCTGCTGTTGCGCTACCCCGACGAGACCGTCCTCGCGGCCGGGCCACTCATCGGCGAAGCTCTGCCCGGCCTGCCCGTCGCCGGGCTGCTCGGCGAGGTCGCCGCTCACCGGGCCGGCGCCGACCCGGGCACCCTGCGCGCCGAATACGTGGAGCAGTTCGACTTCCGCCGCCGGGCCTGCCTGCACCTGACCTACTACACCTGCGGCGACACCCGCCGGCGCGGCGAGGCCCTGGCCGACTTCGCCTCGGTCTTCCGGCGGGCCGGGTTCGAGGTGGTCGACGGGGAACTCCCGGACTACCTGCCCGCGGTCCTCGACCTGGCTGCTTCCGACGACGCCGGCTGGCGGCTGCTGCAGACCAACCGGGTCGGCCTCGACCTGCTCAGCGCGTCGCTGGCCAAGGACGGCTCGGTCTACCGGCACGCCGTCGACGCGGTCCGGGTCATGCTGCCCGCGCCGACCACCGGCGACCTCACCGCCGCCGCCACGCTCGCCCGCACCGGCCCACCCGCTGAGCAGGTCGGCCTCCAGCCGTTCGGGAGTCTCCGTTGAACACGTTCCTGTGGGTGATCTACCCGTACCTCGCGATGGTGATCTTGATCGGTGGCTCGGTCTGGCGGTACCGCTACGACAAGTTCGGCTGGACCACCCGATCGTCGCAGCTCTACGAGACCAATCTGCTGCGCTGGGCCAGCCCGCTGTTCCACTTCGGGGTGCTGTTCGTGCTGCTCGGCCACATCGGCGGTCTGCTCATCCCGAAATCGTGGACCGAGGCGGCGGGTATCAGCGAGCACGCCTACCACCTGATGGCCGTCTTCGTCGGCACGGTCGCCGGCCTCTGCACCCTGATCGGGATGGCCCTGCTCATCGCCCGGCGCCGGCTGACCGGGCCGGTCTTCGCCGCGACCACCAAGAACGACAAGGCGATGTACGCCGTACTGGCCGCCGTGATCACGCTGGGCCTGTGGGCGACCGTCAAGGCCAACATCGCCGGCGGTGGGTACGACTACCGCGAGACCGTCTCGCCCTGGCTACGGTCACTGTTCATCTTCCAGCCGGACGCCGAGCTGATGACCGCCGTCCCGGCCACCTTCAAGATCCACGTGATCGCGGCGTTCGCCCTGTTCGCGTTCTGGCCGTTCACCCGACTCGTGCACGCCTTCAGTGCACCGGTCGGCTACCTCACCCGCCCGTACGTCGTCTACCGCTACCGCGACCCGCGCGGCGGTCTACGCCCCACCCGCCCCGGCTGGGAACGCCCGGCCGCACCACGCCGCTGACCCTCTCTGTCGCTGTCCCTTGCCGCTGACCTCTTGCGGCTTATCCCTTGGAGCCCCCCATGAAGACCGAGTCGCTGTCCGGACTGGCCGAGCAGCACCTGGCCATCGCCCGCCAGGCATCGAACGGCCGCAGCGCCCAGACCGTGCACGGCGGCCACGCCGGCGTGCTGCGGCAGACCCTGATCGCGTTGGCGGGCGGCCGGCAACTCGACGAGCACGAGAGCCCCGGCGAGGCCACCCTCCAGGTCCTGCACGGCCATGTCCGCCTGATCGCCGGCGCTGACGAACAGGCCGCGACCACCGGCGAGCTGCTGGCCATCCCGGACGCCCGGCACAGCCTGAAAGCCGTCCACGACAGCGTCGTCCTGCTCACCGTCGCCAAACCGTAGCCACGTGGCTCGCGCGGTGGGCGGACTCTAGGCTGACGGTGACGGCTTAGGGGGTCGGCCGGGAACGGCGGTGGGGGTGGAGTTCGCAAGGCTGGGGCGGACCGGGCTCAAGGTGAGTCGGGTCGGGCTCGGATGCATGAGTTACGGCGTGGCCGGGGCCGGGCTGCACCGGTGGACCCTGGACGAGGAGGCCGCGGCCCCGTTCTTCCGGCAGGCCGTCGAGCTCGGGGTGACGTTCTGGGACACCGCGAACGTCTACCAGGGCGGCAGCTCGGAGGAGTTCGTCGGGCGGGCGATCAACAGGTTCTCCCGGCGGGCGGACATCGTGCTGGCCACCAAGGTGAGCGGGCGGATGCACGACGGGCCGGGCGGCGGTGGGCTGTCACGGAAGGCGATCCTCGAACAGGTCGACGCCTCGCTGCGGCGGCTCGGCACCGACTACATCGACGTCTACTACGTGCACCGGTTCGATCCGGAGACGCCCGTCGAGGAGACCATGCGGGCGCTCGACGATCTGGTTCGGGCGGGCAAGGTCCGCTATCTCGGCGCCTCGTCGATGTGGGCGTGGCAGTTCGCGAAGATGCAGACCGCCGCCGTCGTACACGGGTGGACGCCCTTCTCGGCGATGCAGGATCAGTACAACGTGCTCAAGCGCGAGGAAGAGCGGGACATGATCCCGATGTGCCTGGATCAGGGGGTGGGGCTCACCCCGTACTCCCCGTTGGCCAAAGGCCGCGCCGCGCGGCCCTGGGGTGCGCGGACCACCCGGTCGTCGTCGGACGTCGTCGCCGAGTCCTTCGACCGCGACGTCGACGAGCCGGTGGTGAACGCGGTCCAGGCCGTCGCCGAGGCCCGTGGCGTGCCGATGGCGCAGGTGGCGCTGGCCTGGGTGCTCGCCAAACCGGCGGTGTCCTGCCCGATCGTGGGCGCCACCAAGCCGCATCACCTGTCCGACGCGGTCGCCGCTCTCGACCTGACGCTCACCGACGACGAGATCACCGCGTTGGAGAGCCCCTACCGGCCTCAGGAGAATTACTGGTGGTGACGGCGTTCCGGGTGGAGATCGAGCGGCGGTTCCCGGCGATTCAGGGGTTGCCGTCGCCGGTTCGTGCCGCTCACGGCCAATCGTTGCGAGCTGGTGGCCCGCCATCTGTTCGGACAGCTGGCGGGCCGGATCCCGCAACTCGCCTTCGTGGAACTGCGCGATGAGACGTTCGGGGTGACCACCCGTTACTCAGCGGCGGACCGGGACTTCTAATCCGGCGGCGCCCAACACCTCGTCGGCCTCCACCTCGGCCACGGTCAGCTGCGGCTGCGGCTGCGGGGCGCGGGGCAGTAGCCGGGCGACGGTGACGGCGGCCGCCACGGCGAGGGCGGCGCCGACCACGAAGACCGTCACCAGCTGCGCTTCGCGGGGCAGCGGCACCGGGCCGGGGATCGGGTTGCGGGTCATCATGGTGACCACGAACGC
The DNA here is from genome assembly GCF_033097365.1 of Actinoplanes sichuanensis. Taxonomy (NCBI): domain Bacteria; kingdom Bacillati; phylum Actinomycetota; class Actinomycetes; order Micromonosporales; family Micromonosporaceae; genus Actinoplanes; species Actinoplanes sichuanensis. The sequence goes on along the minus strand of NZ_AP028461.1, from coordinate 5,370,556 downwards.
GGTGCCCAGCGACATGCCGACCGAGCGGGCGATCGAGTTCACGCTGTTCGCGATGCCGGTCTCGGCCGGTTCCACGTGGGCGATCAGCAGGGCCGGCAGGGCGGCGTACCCGAAGGTGACGGCCGTGTTGACGGCCAGCGCTCCGAGGATCACCTCCCAGGTGGCCGCGTGCAGCACCGCCAGCCACGCGAAACCGGAGCCGGCCAGCGTCGCCGCGATCACCAGTGTCGCCTTTGCGCCGAAGCGGGCGACCAGTCGGCCGCCCAGGGGCGCGGTGAACACGCCGCTCGCGGTGCCGGGCAGCAGGTAGATGAGGCTCGTCGCGAGCACCGAGGCGCCGAAACCGTAACCGGCCACCGCGGGCGGTGTCTGGACCAGGGTGGAGACCGCGAGGAACACGGCGAACATCGAGAAACCCAGGAACAGGCCGGCCGCGTTGGCGACCACGATCGGGCGGTGGCTGAGCATCCGGGTGCTGACCAGCGGATGCGTCACCCGGCGTTCGAACAGGACGAACAGGGTGAGTACCACCACCGCGCCGACCAGCAGGCCGACCACCCGGGGCGAGTCCCAGCCCCAGCCGTTGCCCTCGGCCAGGGGCAGGAGCAGGAGCATGAGACCCAGGCCGAGCAGGCCCGCGCCGGCCCAGTCGAGGGTGCCGGTGGCCGCGCCCGGGCGGGCCGGTAGCAGCCAGGCGCCGATCAGGCCGATCACGGTCAGGGCGGTGGCCAGCCAGAACAGGCGGTGATAGTCGCCGCCCGGGCGCATCAGCAGGCCGGTGATCACCAGGCCCAGGCCGGCGCCGACCGACAGCATGCCGCTGACCAGGGCCATCGCGCCGGTCAGGCGGTGTGGCGGCAGTTCTTCCCGGAGCACGCCGATGGCCAGCGGGAACAGCCCGAAACTGGCGGCCTGGGCGACCCGGGCGACGAGCAGCAGCGGCAGGCTCGACGTGGTGGCGGCGAGCACCGAACCGAGCAGGACCGCGACCAGCACACCGAGCATCACGGTACGGCGGCCGTAGAGGTCGCCGAGCCGGCCCAGCATCGGCGTGAGCACCGCCGCGGCCAGCAGGTTCGCGGTCACCACCCAACTCGCCGCGCTGGTCGTGACGTCCAGGTCGGCCTGGATGTCGGCGACGACCGGGACGACGAGCGTTTGAAGGGCGGAGACGAGCAGGACGACGTACGAGGCGACGGGCAGCGCCAGGCGCGTTCGGAAGGACATGCGCTGAACGTAGACCCGTCGCCAAGGATTTTCAACGTCGTGTCAAAAACTGAAGATGCGTCGTCAATTACATTTGATGGGCTGTAGAGTCGTCGCCGTGCCAGCCATCAAGAGTCGTCGTGCCCCCACGAAAGGTGACCAGCGGGAGCAGGCCCTGGTCGACGCCGCCCGGGCGGTCTTCCGGGACAAGCCGATCAACCAGGTCACGATCGACGAGCTGGCCGGGGCGGCCGGGATCACCCGGTCCGGGTTCTACTTCTACTTCGAGTCCAAGCAGGCGCTCCTCGCCGCGGTCGTCGACCAGGGCATCGCCGAAGCCGACGTGGAGTTGGCCGAGTGGCTCGGCTCCGACGGTCTCGACCGGGCGGCGTTGCGGCGCGGGCTGGCGGCCGGGCTGGCGCGGTGGAAGGTCGACGGGCGGTGGTTGCGCGAGGCGTTCCTCGCCCCCGACCCCGGGCCGGACGTCATGCAGGTCCGGGACCGACTCGTCGACAAGGGGTGCACGCTGTTCAGCGCCCGCATCGAACGCGACGCCCGCGCCGGGCTCACCGTCGGCGGCTCACCGGCCCTGCTCGCCCGGATGGCGGTCAACCTGCGCAGCACGATGTTCTCCGACGTGTACGCCGACCCGGCCGCCTACGACGAGGACGAACTCCTGGACACCCTGACCGACGCCATCCTGCGCCTGGTCTACGGCGTGAGCCCCGGCGACAGCGACCGCTGACCGGCCGGGGTCGGACCGGTGCTGGTACACGCATGTACCGGCCCCGGCTCGGAGGCGGGTTACGGTCCGAGGCATGACACCTCGAACGAGCGGTGACCCCGGCATCGGGGAGCGCATCAGGGCACGTCGCCTGCTTCGTGGATGGAGCATGCGGTACGCCGCCAGCCGGGCCGGGCTTTCACACGCCACCTGGAGCCGGATCGAACGGGGTCGACAGGCCGCCGACAACAGGTTCACCCTCGCCGACATCGCCACGGCCCTGGAGTGTGCGCCGGCCGAGCTCACCGGGGTTCCGGTCCCGGCGGCGGACCGGGAGGTGGTGGCCGCGCACGCCCACGTGCACGCCGTCCGGCAGGCGCTGATCGACACCGACCTGTCCGAGCCTGCGGCTCCGTCCGGTGCGCCGGTCCAGGAGATGGCCCGTACCGTCGCGCTCGTCGACGAACTGCGACAGGCGTGCGACTACGCGGGTGCGGCCCGGCTGATCCCCGCCCTGTTGTGTGGCCTGCACGCGGCGGCCGCCGGCCCGGAGCGTACAGCCGCGATCAGGTTGCTCTGCGACGTCACCTTCATCGCCTCGTCGGTCCTGCGGAACCTGGGCCGCCAGGCCGACGCCTGGCTCGGCGCCGAACGCTGCCGCGACGCCGCCGAGGCCTCCGGCGACCCCACCCTGATCGGGTACGCCGCCTACGCCCGTGCCTGTGCGGCCACCGGATGCGGCTCCTACCAGCGCGGACTCACCCTGGCCGAACGCGCGGTCGACGACCTGCGACCGCACGCCGGCCACCCCGGCGTCGCCGAGGTGCTCGGCTCGCTGCTGCTGATCGGCGCCCTGGCGAGCCGAGGCTGCGGCCGCCCCGACGACAGCCGCACCTGGTTGACCGAGGCCGCCGAACTGGCCGCCCGCACCGGCGAGACCTCCACGATGGGCATGTACTTCGGCCCGACGAACGTCGACTTCTGGCGGATCGGCATCGAAGCCGACGGCGGCGATCCGGGCCGGGCCGCCGAGGTCGCCCGCACCACGAATCCGGCGGCCCTGCCGCTCGGGTTCCGGCAGGTGTTCTACTACGCGGACACCGCGCGGGCGCTGGCCCGACTGCGTGGACGCGACCGGGAGGCGGTCCGGTTCCTGCTCACCGCCGAACGACTGGCGCCCCAGCACGTGCACACCTCGGCGATGACCAGGGAGACCACCCGGACGTTGCTGGACCGTTCGAACCGCAGCGCCGGCGGCACCGAACTGCGCGGCCTGGCCGAACGCCTTCAGGTCACCGCTTGAGTTCCGTGTCGATGCGGTCCTGCTCGGCATCCCGCAGCCGCTCGTAATGCGCCACCCGGCCCCGGTCGCCGACCCGCAGGGCCGCCGTGACGGCGTCGCGTAACACCACCACCGGCAGACGCGGCACGACGGCCGCCCGCCGGTCGGCCTCGGCGAACACCGGGCCGGCGAGATCGTCACCGGCCGCGGCGGCGAGGAGGAACAACTGGTGTACGAACATCCGGCCCAGCCCGACCTCGGTCCACCCGGGCACGTCGTCGATCGCCCGACCGGATTCCCGCAGAGCGGCCCAGGCCGCGCCGAGATCGCCGGCCCGCCGTTCCAGCCCGGCCAGGTCCTGCCACGCCGACGCCCGGTCCCAGTCGCTGTCGGCGAACGTCACCAGCTCCCGCTGCGCGGCGGCCGCCTCCGCGAACGCGTCCAGATCGGCCAACTGATACCGCAGCCGAGACAGCGTGTCCCGGTCCCGCGGGCGGCCCGCCGACCACCTGTCCAGCCACTCCCGGGCCAGCGCCTTGTCACCGACCAGCCGAGCGCGTTCGGCCCAGGTCAGCGGGTCCTCGTCGGCCGGATCGGCGGGGAACCACAGCCGCCTCTGCTCGGCCCACTCGGCGACGTCCTCCTCGGACAACTCCGGCTCGCCGTCGTCATCGAGGAGACGTTCCAAAACCTCCTGCTGGTACGGGTGCACGCTCCCGCGTACGAAATCGATCGTGGCTTGAACCCCGGCGGCGACCAGGTGCTCGACGTCGTAGCCGCACCACGTGTCGAAGTCGGCCCTTTTCAGCTCCCACTGCGTCCAGACGTCCTCGACCTGCCGGTATTCGGCGAGCAGGAATCCGGCCAGCTCAACGCCCTCGGTGAGCCCCTGGAAGCCGCCCTCCCGCCGGCACCGCGCCTCCTCGGCGGCCAGCCACCGCACGAGTGCCAGATCCTCCGGCCGCCGGTCGTACTGCAGCGCCCACAACACCTGAGCCCGCCGCACCTCGTCCCGCAGCTCCGGCCAGGCCTCCGCCGACTCCCGCATCCGCCGCAGCTCACGCCGCCCCGCCTCGATCACCTCACAGACTCCCCGACTCGGGCCAGAACGACCAGTGGGTGTTCGGCCGTCCGGCGGGCATGTACCGGCCCGGGTCACCGGTCGCCAGGACCTCGGCGATCTGCTGGTAGAAAGGCGATTCGCTGGGCACGGACTCGTACAGGTCCGGCTGGCGCCATTCGTCGAGGCGAAGGATCTCGGGAAGATCGGCGGGGATCCGGCGGCGCAGTTCGGTCTCGTCGGCCAGGAGGAGTTCCCGGTGTTCGGGGACGAGCCGCCGCAGCACGTCGATCAGGTCCTCACCGGCCCTACCCGGCACGGTGACGGTCCGGCCTCGGACGACCAGCGGGGCTCCGGTGTAGCCCTCGGGCTCGTCGCAGTCCTCGATATCGTTCCAGTTGTCGATCCGGCCCAGGAAGTCGCCGTTGTCGAAACCGGGTTCACCCGAGGTCAGGCAGTTGCCGAAGACGTGCAGTACGTCGATCAGATCCCCGGCCCGCGGCGAATAACCGACCGCCTCGACGATCAGGGCCCACCGTTCGGCATCGCCGTAGGCGTGCAGGCGGACGTCGACGGCGTAGTAGTAGCCGTTGTTCAGGTCCGGGAACTCGAATTCCTCGGCGGCCTCGTCGAACTGGGCGAGGATCTCGACGGTGTTCACGGCAGCGCAGTGTAGTTGAGGTGGCGTCACGCGGACGGGCGAACCGGTGGCCCGGACGGGCGGTGATCCGGCGTCGGCGTCCGATGATGAACCGATGCCGTCCTCCTACGCCGTACGCCTGGCCTGTCTCCCGGCCATCGCGGTCACGCTGCTCGCCACCCTGACCGCGCCCGCACTCGGTGAGAGGCCTGCTCCGGTCGAGCACGCCACACTGGAGCTCACCCCGGCGGCGGTCGGGCGGATCGCCGTGGGCGGGTCGGCCAAGGCCGCGGAGAAGATGCTCCGCCGCGTTCTCGGGCCACCCGACCGGGCGATCGACAGCAAGGGCTGCGAGCTGGATGCCACGGCTGACCCACGCCGTACCCTCACGTGGGGTGCCCTGACGGTGAGTCTCGCGCCCGCCGGTGCGGGCCGCCTGGTCGGCTGGACGATCGGCGTCGGCCGGATCCCGCCGCACGTGACGCTGCCGCACGGAGTCACCAACGCGACGACCGTCCGGGACGCGGTCCGGGCCATCCCGGGCGCCAAGACCAAGTGGGATGAGGTGTTCCAGATGTACTGGATCACCGCCCCGGCCGAACCGGCGATGATGTGGGCCGGCGACCACGAGGACGGTTCGGGCCGGATCGCCTACATCACCAACGCGTTCGAACCCTGCGAGTAGCCGACCCCCACCAGCGTGGTGGCGTCGAACTCGGTGACCCCGTCCCGCAACAGCGAGTCGAGGTAGACGGCACGGACCTCGGCGGTCTGTGCCTCGTCCAGCCCGGACAGCACGGTGACGAACCCCGAACCGGTGACCACCAGCCAGGCGAGTTCCGGGGTGACGGCCAGCCGCAGCTCATGGGTGGTGACGGTGACGTCGGACAGGCCGCGTTCGGCGAGCCAGGAGCGGAACGCCCCGGCGACGTCGATCTCCTCGACCGGCCCGGACGGGCGCGGCTCGGGCGGGTTGCCGGTGACCCGGCTGACCGCCTGCCGCAGATACGTGCCGGGTGCGACCATCGCGTCTCGCCGCCAGATGGTGAACCCGGCCCGCCCACCCGGCCGGGCCCGGCTGATCAGATGTTCGGTGCCCGCGGCCATGTCCGGGAAGAAGAAGATCCCGAGCGCGGCCTGCACCACGTCGTACCCGCGGCCGGGCCAGGACGTGACGTCGGCGGCATGGGTGGCCAGTGACGTCAGCCCCGAAGCTCGGGACCGTAGATCCTCGATCAGTGCCGGTGACCTGTCGACGGCGTCGACGAGCCCCCGGTCACCGACCCGCACGGCGGCCGGAATCGCCGAGGCGCCGTTGCCGCAGCACGCGTCGAGGACCCGATCACCGGGCTCCGGCGCGGTCCGCTCCACGGTGGCCCGCCCGATGGGTTTCCACAGATGCTCGCCGAGCCGTTCGAAGTCGGTGGCGGCCGTGTCGAACGCCTTCTGGTAGCGATCAGTCAAGACAGAACTCGTTGCCCTCGACGTCCTGCATCACGATGCACGACTCGTTCTCCTCATCGGCGACCAGCACCTGGAAGACCGTCGCCCCGAGCGCGACGAGCCGCTCACTCTCGGCGGTGAGCACGGCGAGCCGCTCCGCCCCGACCAGCCCGGTCCCGACCCGCACGTCGAGGTGCACCCGGTTCTTGACGGTCTTGCCCTCGGGCACCCGCTGAAAATACAGCCGGGGCCCCTCACCCGCCGGATCCTGCGCGACGGCGGCATCCCCGAAGTCCCCGCCGGAGACATACCCGAGCACCGAACACCAGAAGCGAGCCACCCGCTCCGGCTCCGCACAGTCGAACGTGACCTGAACCTTGCGAACCGTCCCCATCGGTCCACCCTAGATCCGCGTCGGTCAGGACGGGTTGCCGGGCCGGACCAGACCCGACTCGTAGGCGAAGACCACCGCCTGGACCCGGTCGCGGAGGCCGAGCTTGTTGAGGATCCGGCCGATGTGGGTCTTCACGGTGGCCTCGGCGACCTGGAGCCGACCGCTGATCTCCAGGTTCGACAGGCCCTGCGCGACCAGCAGCAGCACCTCGTGCTCCCGGTCGGTGAGGCCGTGCGGGCCGGAGGCGGCCTGCTCGTCGGCGGTGAAGCGGCCGGCGAACCGGTCCAGCAGCCGCCGGGTCACCCGGGGTGCCACCACGGCCTCCCCACCGGCCACCACCCGGATCGCCTTGAGCAGGTCGTCCGGTGGCACACTCTTGAGCAGGAAGCCGCTCGCCCCGGCCTGCAGCGCGGCGAACGCCTCCTCGTCGGTGTCGAACGTGGTCAGCACCAGCACCCGGGGCAGCGGCCCGGCGGCGCAGATGCGCCTGGTCGCGGTCACCCCGTCCATCACCGGCATCCGCAGGTCCATCACCACGACGTCGGCGGGGGTGTCCCGGAGCAGGCGCAACGCCTCGGCGCCGTCCCCGGCCTCACCGACGACGGCCATGTCGTCCTGATAGTCGAGGACCATCCGGAATCCGGCCCGCACCAGGTGCTGGTCGTCGACGAGCACGACCCGGATCATGCGGACACCGCTCGCACACCGGAGAGCGGCAGCCCGGCGTGGACCCGCCAGCCGCCGTCCGGCAGCGGCCCGGCCTCGAACGTCCCGCCGTAGAGGGCGACCCGCTCCCGCATCCCGACCAGCCCGTGCCCACCGCGGGCCGGGGGCGCCGGTGAGGCGCCCACCGACCTGTCGGTGACCTCGATGTCGATGCGGCCGGGGCGGTAGTCGACGGTCACCGTGGCGGCCGAGTCCCGGCCGGCGTGTTTCCGCGTGTTCGTCAGCGACTCCTGCACGATCCGGCACACCGCGAGCGCCACACCGCCGGGCACGTCGGGCGGCGTGCCGTGCACCGCCAGGGTCACCGACAGGCCCGCGTCGCGGGCCCGCTGAACGACGGCTTCGACCTGATCGAGAGCGGCGGGGGTACGGTCGGACGCCGCGCCCCCGTCGCTGCGGAGCATCTCGACGAGCTGACGGATCTCGTCCAGGGCGTCGGCCCCGGTGGCCCCGATGGTCCGTAACGCCTCACGCACCCGCTGCTGATCGTGGTCGAACGCGTACGCCGCCCCGTTGGCCTGCAGGACGATCACCGACAGTGAGTGGGCGACGATGTCGTGCAGTTCCCGGGCGATCCGGGCCCGTTCCTCGGCGACCGCGATCCGCGCGTTGTCCCGCCGTTCGCGTTCGGCGCTGAGCCGTCGCTCGACCGCGTTGGCCCGCAACTGGCTGAGGTAGCGCACGCTGAGCCCGGCCGCCCAGACCACGCCCCCGTAGCCGACCACCACCCCGAAACCGTCGGCGATGTCCAGCAGGGTCACCGCGTGCAGCCCGGAGGCGGTCTGGTTCAGCGGCAGCACCAGCGCGGCGACCAGCGAAGCGGCCACTCCACCGGCCACCGCACGCCGCAGGGTCGGCTCGTGCACGATGGCCGCCCACATCGCGAGAGCCAGCGTGATCAGCAGCATCCCCTCGTGCAGCTGGGAGTCGTTGACCTCGACCGTCGCCGTCGCGACGGTCAGCGCCGACACACCGGCCAGCACCGCGAGCGGGTGGTGGCGGCGCCACAGCAGCACCGTCCCGGCGAGCAGGCCGAACGCCAGCCCACCGGCCCGGAACTGGTGCCACCACCAGGTCGCCAGGACGACCACGAAGACCGAGACCAGCAGATCGGCCGGTGAGAGACGCAGACGGACCGGCATGCCGCCCAGCCTAGGAGATTCACTCACTGCGCAGCTCGTGGACCTGAAGCAGCCGGAACAGCAGCGGCAGACCGGCCGCGGTGACCGCCAGGATCATCCCCGCGACCGTGGCGGTGACCAGGCCGATCGCCGACCAGTCGACGGTGACCGGCGCCCGGGTGGCGGCCAGTAGCACCGCCGACAGGGTGCCGCCGACCAGCACCGCCAGGAGCAGCCCGGCCGACGCGGGAATGGCGACCTGGTAGAGCACCGACGCCGACAGGGTCCGTCGTCTGGTGCCGAACGCGGCCAGCACCGCCAGCAGCCGGCGCCGTTCCCGCAGCTGTTCGGTCACGTTCACGAGCATGCTGGCGCCGATGAAGAGCAGCAGCAGTACGGCGCAGGCCTGGGCCACCTGGCGGGCTCCGGCGAACTGGTTGCCGATCCGCTGGTCGTCGAACAGTTGCAGGGGAGCGGCCGGGGCGAGCCTGGTCATGGTGTTGCGGACCTGCTCGATGGCGTCCGGGGCGGCCGGATCCAGCCGCACCAGATGACCGTCGGTGATCAGGCCGGACAGGTCGGGGCGGATCTTCAGGGCGCCCGGGGTGGCCAGGTAGTCGGCCGGCCCGGCCTCACTCGGATAGAGCGTGACCTCGGGTACCCCGTCCGGCACGGTCCATGAGGAGAGTGGCGTGTTCTCGTCGGCGCCGTAGAACGAGGAGCCCGGCTCTTCGACAGTCTTGTCCCAGCCCGGCATCACAGCCGAGAAGCTGTCACCGTCGGTACACGAGGGCAGCGGGGCGTACTGCCGCAGAACTTCGCAGTCGCCCACCCGTACCGTCGCCCCGGTTTGTTCTTCGGCACCGGTCCGGAGAGAGCCGTAGCCGGACAATCGCACCTCCGCGACCCCCGGCGTGCCCGTCAGGGCCGCCTGCCATCCGGTGCCGTCGGCGCCGTTCGTGTAGGCGACCGCCTGGAACCGTTCGGCCGGCGCCTGTGCCCCGCCGGTCGCCGCGATCGAGGCACCGAGCAGGCCCTGAACGGCGATGACACCGGCGACCGACACCGCGATCCCGGAGACCGACCGGATCGCGGTGTCGCTGTCGAGTTGCAGCCGCCGCACGCCCAACTGCCAGGCCACGCCACCGCCGCCGAGCCGCCGGACCAGTGCCTGCACGAGCCACGGCAGCAGCACCACGACCCCGGTCAGCAGCAGGATCGCCCCGGCCGCGAGCTGCCCGCGGGTGCCGTCGCCGATCTCCGCGGGCAGGCCGCCGGCCAGTGGATACAGCAGCGCCAGCCCGGCCGCCGGCGGAACCAGCCGCCACCACAGCCGTCGTCGGCGCGGCACGCTCTGCCGGACCACGCCGAGCGGCTCGATCACCACCCGGCGCAGCGCGGTCAGCGTCACCAGCACGGCGCCGGCCGGCACGACCAGCAGGATCAGAACGACAAAGACCGGAACCGGGCGGAGATCCGAGGGGTACGGGCTGAAGTCGGCCGGCAACAACGACCCGACCACGTTGCGCAGCCCGAGGAAGACCGCACCGCCGACGGCGAGCCCCAGGACCGCGCCGATCAGGGTGTCCCCGGCCGCGATCAGCCTGGTCATCCGGCCGTCCGCGCCGACCAGCCGGATCGCGGCGAGCTGCCGTTCCCGGCTCTCGCTGCCGAACCGCACCGCGGTCGTGACGAACGCCAGCACCGGCATCAGCATGATCGCCGCACCGATGATCGCGAGCACCACGATCGTGCCGTCCGTCGTCGGTGTCCGGTCGGCTCCGAACGAGCTGATCCGCTCGGCGCCGTCGTCGCTGGTCAGCGTGTCGGAACCGGCGTAGAACCACATCTCGTCCGGCCCGGACAGACCCTCCGGAGCGATCGTTCCGGCCACCCGTGCCGACCAGCGTCCGGCCAGCACGTCACCGCCCGGTCCGGCGATCAGGCCGGCCAGCGCCGGGGACACGAACATCTCACCGGCCGCCGGAACCCGGTCCAGTCCCGGCGGAACCGGTGGCCGGTCACCGTCGGGCCGCAGGATCCGCCCGCGGACGGCCTCCTCCCGGAACCGGCTCTCCACCGCCAGGACCAGCAGCGTTGCGGGCCCGGCCGACTCGGCGGCGGCGCCCGAGGCGCGGTCGTCGCGTCGTTCCTCGCGGGCCGCGACCGCGGTCGGTGTGGCGGCCAGCACCAGCAGCATCCCCACGCCGAGCCCGACCCCGGCGGCGATCAGCGCCAGCCGCAGCCACCCGGACCGTCCGCCCGCGACGCTCAGCCGTACGCCCAGCAGCAGCGCGGTCATCGGGTGACCGCCGCGTCGAGGTTCGCGCCGTCGTGGAACACGACCACCCGGTCGGCGCACGCGGCGATCCGGTCCTCGTGGGTGACCAGCACGACCGCGCTGCCACGTTCCTTCGCCGCCGCCACCAGCAGCCGGATCACCTGCTCGCCGTTGCGGGAGTCGAGTGCGCCGGTCGGCTCGTCGGCGAAGATCACCCGAGGGGTGGTGATCAGGGCACGGGCCACCGCGACCCGCTGCGCCTGCCCGCCCGACGCCTGACCGGGCCGTTTGCCCGCCACGTCGGAGACCTGGAGCCGGGCCAGCAGCTCACCCGCCGACTGCTCGGCCCGCCGGCGGCGGACACCGGACAGCCGCAGCGGCAACGCGACGTTCTCCAGACAGGTCAGCTCGGGAACCAGCTGTCCGAACTGGAACACGAAACCGAACGCGTTCCGGCGCAGCGCGCTGCGTTCCCGGTCACCGAGCGCGCCCAGATCGCGGCCGTCGTAGCCGATCCGGCCGCCGTCCGGTCGCAGAATCCCGGACAGGCAGTGCAGCAGGGTCGACTTGCCGGACCCGGACGGTCCAGTCAGTGCGAGCACCTCACCGGGGAAGACCTGCAACGACGCGCCGGTCAGGGCCTGGGTGGCGCCGAACGACTTGGTGACGTCGTCGGCGGCGAGTAGGGGTTGGGTAGACACGTCAACGACGCTAGGCAGGCGACGGATCGACGGCGTCCACCCCGAGATTGAACCCGGGCGTACGACTTGAGTCGTACTCGTAGTCTTCCGGCATGACCGATTCGGGGTCGTTCGGCATCCGGCATCCGGTCGAATCGTCCGACAGTTCAGGGGGATGGTCAGGCGCGGTTCGGCGCGGCAGCATGATCCAAGATCATCATGGGTGGCGAGGAGCGGGACACACGTTGAGCACCGAAGAGGTGTCGCTCGAGGAGGCCGTTCGATCGGCCGTCGAGCAGGGGCACGCGGAACTGACCCGTCTGGACGCCGTCACCGACGAGCTGGCCGCCGCCTTCGGACCGGACTCGCCCAGCCCGGTCGCCCGGCTGGACGGCTTCCTCCGCTGGTTCCCGGACGACCTGCGCCGGCACCTCGACCGGGAACGCGAGTCGCTCGGATCGTTCAACATCGCGTTCTTCGGGCGTACCGGCGTCGGCAAGAGCACGCTGCTGTCGGTGTTCGGCCGACTCGACGGCGAGTACGTCTCGCCCGGCGTCAGCGACTGGACCACCGAGGTGCAGCCGATCGAGTGGCGCGACTGCCGGCTGTTCGACACACCGGGGATCAACGGCTGGGGCCGGACCCGGAGCCGCGATTCGCTGGAGGCCGAGGCCCGCCGGGCGGTCGAGATCGCCGACATCGTGCTGCTGTGTTTCGACAACCAGGCCCAGCAGGAGATGGAGTTCACGAAGATCGCCGCCTGGATCCGGGACCACGGCAAACCGGCGGTGGCCGTGCTCAACGTCCGCAACGCGCGGTGGCGGCACCCGGCGATCGTCCCCGAGGCCCAGCGGCGTAACCCGTCCGAGGCGGTACGCCAGCACGCCGACAACATCCGTACCCAGCTCGCCCAGATCGGGTTGCCGGACATCCCGGTCGTCGCGATCCACAGTCAGCGGGCGCTGTTCGCGCGGGCCACCACCCCCTTCCACGGACCCGACACGCTGCAGAAGGCGTTCCACCGGCAGCGCGAGGAGTTCGGTACGGACTATCTCGAGCGGTGGTCGAACTTCGCGACGCTGGAACGCCTCATCGTCACGTCGATCGCCGAGGGCAGCGCCGACCTGCGACTGGCCGCGCTGCGTGAGGACCTGCGATCCCGGTGCGGCCGGGGGATCGGTGAACTCGAAGCGCTCGCCGCACAGCTCGACCGGGAGGCGGAGACGCTCGAGAAGGACGTCGAGTCGCTGTTCGACCTGGTCGGTTACCCGGAGGACACCGAACGCGCCGCGTGGCTGTCCGGCGCGGATCCTCTCGGCGCGGACCTTCTCGAGCAGGCCGAACGGGCGCGGGGGGTGCCCTATACGTCACCGGCCGGCGGGGCACTGGACCGGTTCGTCCGGCACCTCGCCGCCTCACATCTGGCGGGCTGCCGCCGGGAGGCGAAGGCCCGGGCCGACGACCTGATCCGGACGGCGTTCGACGAGCAGAAGGCGATCGACGAGGCGACGTTCACCGAGGCGGTCTTCGATCAGGACGCCATCTCCGCCGCGGTGGCGGCCGTCTGGTCGGGGCGCCGGGAGTTCCTACGGCGTGAGCTGGAGATCGCGGTGGACCGCACCGCCGATCAGAGCGGCCCGGCCGTGTCGCACGCCGCGAAGATCCTCGGCGACGAGGGCGGCGGTGTCACCGGTGAGGTCGTCCGGGGCACCGGCATCGCCCTGGGCGTGGGCACCGTCGCGGCCGCCCTGATCTGGAACCCGGCCGGTTGGGTGCTCGGCGCGGTCGCCGCGGGCATCGGGATCGCCACCCAGGTGCAGCAGTACTTCGGCAAGAAGATGAGCCAGGAGGCGGCCGAGCGGGCCCGGAAGGCGAAGGCCGACGCCATCGCGGACTGCCATCGCGCGGTCGAGCAGACGTTCGCCGACTACGAGGACACGCTCGTCCGGGACAGCCGGACCGACGCGTGGACACTGGTGGCGCCGGCTGTCGGCGAGTCGCTGCGCGCCGCGGTCGAGCTTCGTACCGCTCGCGACCGGATCGTCCGGTTGATCGCCGACATGCGGGCCTACTCCGAGTCGATCCAGCCGGCCCCCGCGGTGACCGGCGTCCTGCGGCGGGCGTTACGCCGGATGGGGGAGTCGCCGGCCGAGGTGACCCGGATCCTGCTGGGCGAGGACTGGCTCGGGTCGGCCGCCGACCATCGTCCGGCACGGATCGACCCGGCCGTCCACGAGGTGTTTTCGCGTCGCCGGGAGCAGGACGAGCTGCGGCTGACCCAGGCCCTGACCGCGGCCTGGAACCCATCGTCGACGATCGGCCTGCACGCGTGGCGGGACGAACTGGAGGAGGCGGCCCGGCACGACCCGGCTCTGTTCGACATCGTCCGGACGTTCTGGCGGGTCGACGGGGCGCGACCGGCGCTGGCGGTGCTCGGCGACTACAACTCGGGCAAGTCCTCGCTGATCCGGCGGCTTGTGGTGGACGGCGGCCGGACGCCGGACGCGGCCTTCGACATCCGGGCGTCGCCCGCGACCGCCGTCGCACGCCGATATCCGCTGGGCCGGGTCGACCTGGTGGACACTCCGGGCCTGCAGAGCGGACAGGACGGCCACGATGACGCCGCCATGGCAGCGGTCGTCGAGGCCGCCCTGGTCTTCGTCGTCGTCCACATCAACCTGTTCGTCGGCGACACCGCGCTGCTGGAGCAGTTGGCCGCGGCCAAGGGCGCGCGGCTGGTGTTCCTCGTCAACCGGTGCGACGAGCTGGGTGTGGATCCGATGGCCGCGCCCGAGCAGTTCCTGAACGCGCAGGACCACAAGCGCGCGGAGTTGCGGGCCGCCTTCGCCACCCGTTCCGTGGAGGTCGCGGCCGAGCAGGTGCACTGCCTGTCCGGTGATCCGTTCGGCCTGGTGAGCGGCGACACGACGGTGGCGCCCGCCGACTTCGACGAGAACCGGCTGTGGGACGGCGTGGCCGCGGTGACCGGCGTGCTGGCGGACCTGTCCGACGAGCAGCTGTCCGCGGCGTCGTCGTCGGCGGCGTTCGACGCCGCGGTCACCGGCCTGGAACGGCATCGGCAGACCCTCCGCCGGGTCGAGGCCGACGGCACGCGGGACCTCGCCCGGGTGGAATCGCTGATCACCACCCTCCGGGCGGCGGTGAGTGACGCCGAGTTCCTCGGGGACTCGTTGCGCGAGGACGCCCGTCGGATGGTGGAACGGCACGCCGCGGCGGCCAGATCCACGGTCGCCGAACTCGATCGGAAGGACGCCGCGAAGCTGGCCGAGCTGGTCGACTCCTGGTGGAAGGCACCGGCGGTCGCCGCCGACCTGGAACGGTATCTGGCCGTCGCGTCGCAGAAACTGGACCAGTGGCAGAACGACCACATCGCGGCGATCGGCCGGGAGATGCGGGCCGCCGCGTTCTCGGTGACGCCCGAGTTCGCGGCCGAGTTCGAGGCGCACGGCCTGACCTGGCAGGAGACCGTCGCCGAGGGCACCGGCACGGTGGCGGGAGCGGCGGCGACGGTGGCGACCGCCCTGGCGAGCCGGGACGCGGTCTACGCGATCGGCAAGTTCATCGGCCACAACTTCAAGCCGTGGGGCGCGGTGAAGGGCGCCGGCAACGTGGCTCGTGGCGCCGCCTTCCTCGGCGCTGTCGCCGCCGTCGTCGACGCCGCGTCGATGGTCAGCGACCACCGCAAGGCCGGTGACCACAAACGGCAGCAGGAATCGGCGCTCCAGGCCATCGACGAATTCGCGGCCGGCCTGGTCGACCGGATCCTGCACGGCGAGCAGGGCGACGGCCCGGTCGGTGAGCTCGACCAGCGGGCCGCGGCGATCAGGGAACTGCGCGACGAGCAGTCGGCCCTCGCCTCGTCGATCACGGCACGGATGGCGGCGGCACAGACCCGGGCCGAGGTGACCGAGGCCCTGATCGTGGCCGCCGAGAAGATCGGCACAGCAGAGGGGAACGAGTGACAGTGGTCGACATCGGCGCAGTGCGGGACTGGCTTTCGCGGCTGCCGGGCGGATCGCCGGCCGGGGAGCACGCCGACGAATGGGACGCCTTCACGGCGCTGGACCGGCCGGTGGTGACGCTGTTCGGTTCCTACGACACGGGTAAGAGCTCCCTGCTGCGCCGTCTGCTCGTCGACACCGGCGGTGACGTTCCCGACTGGCTCACGATCAGCGCACGTCACGAGACGTTCGCGGTCAACGACGTCGAGATCGGTGGGTGTGTCGTCCGGGACACGCCCGGGTTCGTGGTCGGCGGGTCCGACATCCGTGCACAGAACAACTCGCGCCGGGCGATGGCCGCGGTCGGACTCACCGACGTCGGTATCGCGGTGCTCACGCCGCAGTTGGTGACCGCCGAACGGGACGTCCTGCAGAGTCTGTTCACCCAGGGCTGGCCGACCGGGACGATGTGGTTCGTCATCTCCCGATTCGACGAGGCCGGTGTGGACCCGGAGTACGACCCCGACCAGTACCGGGAACTGAGCGACCGCAAGGTGCGTGAGCTGCGCGAGCTTTTCGGCCTGGACGACGGGGTGCCGGTGTTCGTCGTCTCCCAGGATCCGTTCCAGACGGCCGGGCCGGACACCGATCTCGGCCCGGAGACCTGGGATGCCTTCCGCGCCTGGGACGGCATGGGCGGCCTGGCCGACGCCCTGGAATCGGTGACTCCGTCGCCGGCCCGGCGGGCCGCGGCCGGGCAGCGGTACTGGACCGCGATCCTCGATGAGACCGTCACCGAGCTGCGCAGTCAGCTGACCGACTACACGGCGCGGGCCGGGGAGGCGGCCCACGGTGTCGCCCGTCGCGACGGGTGGGAGAAGGAGCTCGACACCCTCGATCAGGCCGCCCGGGCCGGGCTCGACGGTCTGGTCGACGAGGTGCTGCGGCGGGCCGGGGAGCCGGGCGCGGGCGACCCGCAAGGCGAGATCCAGCACAGCCTCGACGAGTGGTTCACCCGGCATCAGGTACGTCTGGAACGGCTGCGGCAGTCGATCCGCAAGACCCGGGAACGGGAGCGCGCTCGGCCGTCGTGGACCGACTTCGCGTCGCTGGTCACGGCACTGGAGTCCGGTGAGGCTCCGGGCCCGGACCGGACCGGCGGCGGTGCCGCGGAACATGTCGAGAAGGTCGGCACCATGCTGCTCGGCGCGTTGAAGGTGGCGAGCGAGGCGGCCGGGTCGGCCTCGGGCCGGAAGACCCGGATCGTGAAGGCCGCGGAGGGCTGGGGGCGGCATCTCGGCACGGCGGAGGCGTTCCTGCCACTGGCCGTCTACCTGACCGACGCGGTCGGCGGACGGCTGGCCGATCGTGCGCGGGCGAACCAGGACCGGGCGGCCGCCGAGCAGCGGGAGAAGGTCGCGGCCGAGTTCACCCGACGGGCCCTGGAGACCTGGCAGCCGTACGTCGACGAGGTGCGGGACGAGATCGTCGCGGAGACCGGCGACCAGGTCGACCTGGACGCCGGCCTGCGCCTGCTGGTCGAGCAGTTGCAGGCGGCGGTGGCCGAGGGCGAGGCGCTCCGGCACGGGTAGTCCTGGGGGAGGCACACCGCCCTGGGTGTGCCTCCGGCTACGGCGTACCGCTCAGCTCACCTCGGCCAGATAGGCGGTGGCCTTCTCCGGGTCGACGAACCAGTTGAGGAAATCGTTGGGGTCGACGAAGCCCGCGGCGAAGCGGCGGGCGATCCGCTCGTTCTGCGAGGCCGCGCCGAGCAGCTGCTGCACGTGCGGCGGGAGCGGCTGCAGCATGGCGTTGGTCCAGCCGGTGACCGCCTGGCCGTGCGCGGTCCAGAAGCCCTCGAACGTGTCGGTCATCCACTGCTCGTCGAACGGCTGGTCGCCGCGGGCCAGGATCGCCTTCAGGTAGTGGTCGGCAGCCTTGGCCGCGGTGTTGCTGCCCTGGCCGGTGATCGGGTCGTTGGCGATCACCACGTCGGCCAGGCCGAGCACCTTACCTCCGCCCGGCAGGTGCGCGACCGGCCGGCGGACGGTCGGCGTGTACCGGCCGTGCAGGGTGCCCTTGGCGTCGGTGAGCTGTACGTTGCCGGCCCGCTCGGCCACCCACGGCAGGTATTCGCGGATCAGGCCGAGGGTGAGTTCGAGGTGCTGCTCGGGCACCATCCGGCCGGTGTGCCCGGCCCAGCGGTCCAGCGGACCACCGGGTACGGCCTCCCAGAACAGGATGTCGCAGGGACCGGTGTGCGTCAGGCCGGGGATGACGAACAGCTCACCCATGCCGGGGATGGCGTGGAAGCCGACGTGCGGCACCGGCCACTTCGGGTCCGGTTCGAGGCCGTGCACGTAGGCCACGGCCAGGCCCCGCTGCGGTTCGGTGTACGGCGACCGGTTCGGGTCCCGGTCGAACATCGCCACCAGATCGCCCTTGCCGGCCGCCACGATCGTCAGGTCGTAGCGGCCCAGCTGGGTGATCGCGTCCAGGTCCTGGGTGGTGACCGCGTTGTAGATGACGTCGACGCCGCGCTCCTGGGCGTCCTCCAGCCAGCGGGCCATCTTGATCCGCTGGTCGGTCGACTTGGCCGGCTTGTCCAGCGGCGCGATGATCTCCAGGGCGAGTTGACCGGGCGGGGCGGCGAGGGTGGGCCGCAGGCCGTGGATCGGCGGGGTCTCGTCCTCCCAGTGGTTCAGGCCGTACGCCCGCTCGGTCTCCAACGCCATGTCGAACATCGCCTGGGTCGACATGACCCAGCCGGTGCGGATCTCGTCGGGGGTGCGCGCCGACATCAGGGTGACCTCGTAGCCCTCGGCCCGCAGGCTCAGGGCGAGCTGGAGACCGGCCTGGCCGGCCCCCACGATGAGAATGTTGCGCAAATTAATCCGCCTCCTGTTGAGCTCTTCCGTCTATCCGATGGCCTGTTTCGCCGCGTGGTCCACGACGGCCAGCAACGCTCGGGCGACCTTGCGGGCGTCACGGATGTCGGCGGCGATCAACGGCACGTGTGCGGGCAGCGCCAGCGCGTCCCGCACCTCGGACAGCTCGTGGGTGGCAACTCCATGGAACAGATTCACACAGACGATCCACGGTACGTCCGCGTCGTTCTCGAAGTAGTTGACGGCGGCGAACGAGTTGGCCAGGTTGTTGGTGTCGACCAGGACCAGCGCGCCGACCGCGCCCCGGACCAGGTCGTCCCACATCGGCCAGAAACGGGGCTGGCCGGGCGTACCGAACAGGTAGAGCACCAGGGTCTCGTCGATGGTGACCCGGCCGAAGTCCATGGCCACCGTGGTGGTCACCTTGTCGATGCCCGGATCGAGACGGTCGATCTGGGCGGCGGCCGCGGTCATCCAGGATTCGGTGCGGATCGCCGGGATCTCCGAGATGGCGCCGACCGCGGTGGTCTTGCCCACCCCGAAACCACCCGCTACGACGATCTTCGCCGAGGTCATGTTCTTCGCCGAGGTCATCTGGCTGCTCATCCGTACGCCGTCAGGTGAGTCGGGCAAGGCCGGCACGGAGTCTCTCCAGTAGTGCTAGATCCTGTGAGGAGCGGGGGTCGTGCACCTCCAGCTGACCGATCTTGAGCAGGTCGCTGATCAGCAGGCGGGTCAGGCCGAGGGGTAGCCCGCAGTTCGCCGACAGCTCGGCCACCGAGCACATCCGCCGGGCGTGCTCGTAGAGGGTCCGCGAGGTGGGGGCGAGGCTGGCGGCGAGCACCGGGTCGTAGCGGTTGCCGGTGGAGACCAGGGTGTGGATCAGCAGCGGGCTGCGGCTGCCGGTCCGCCCGCGGGCGGTCATGTACGGGCGCACCTTCCAGTGCAGCCCCGGCCTTCGGACCATGCCCTGCCTCCTAGCGGCGTGCCGGTGCGGGCAGCGTGTTCTGGTGCAGTGCGTGCCGGGTCTCCGGCGTCAGGGCGTGCCCGACGGACTGACTGAACGTCGTCATCGCGTACCCCAGGTGTCCGATCTGGGTCTGGGGTTGCGCCGCCACCAGCAGTGCCGCGACGAAGTCGCCCGTCGGGTCGTCGATGCGCAGGAAGGCCAGGTGGCCGTGCGGGTAGCGGATGCTCAGGTTCTCCGGGGCGCCGAGCTGGAGCAGGCCACCGAGTTGGCCGGTGATGCCGAGGAACCCGGCGGCCAGCGCGGCGACGCTCTCCGCGTGCTCCCGGCTCAGGTGCCCGGAGGAGGCCAGTTGCAGCCCGTCGGCGGAGACCAGCACGACCGCGGTGATCGTCGGAACCTCGCGGACGAGTTGGTCGATCAGCCAGGTGACGTCCGGCTGGCCGCCGTCGGCGGTGGAGTGGTAGTCGTTCATCGCGGTCCTTCGGCTTTCGGGGGGCGCTCGTTGCGGTGCGGGACCTTGGCACGGGCGGCGTCGACACCGGCGTTGAAGTCGGCGGCGTCGTCGTGCCAGGTGGTCTGATGTACCTGGGTGGTGACCGGGGGCGGCGGCGGGTCGGTGCCGCGGACGCTGGCCGGCACCCGGCGCGGCATGGCCTGCTTCTGCATCGGCAGCACCATGGTCACCTCGTTGCCGGCGATCGGCCGACGCTGCTCGGGCACCGCCTCGACGGCCGGTTGCGGAGGCTCCGGCTCGGCCACCCGTGGCGTCTCGCAGAGCAGGTCGGCGCCGATCAGCAGCATGGCGACGGTGCCGCGGGGCTGCCGGGGCACCAGGCGTACGCGCAGCGATCGATGCCGGTGGGTGAGCACCCCGGCCACCGACAGGCCGAGGTGGGCGGGCCGCAGCTCGTCGGTGGGCGGACCGTCCGGGCTGTCCAGGAGCCGTTCGATCCACGGCAGGTGGGCCGGGTTGACGCCGATGCCGCTGTCCTCGACCCGGATCACCACGTCGCCGTCGCCGGTGAGGTGTGCGGCGATGGTCACCGGCTCGGTCGGCGGTGAATACCGGTCGGCGTTGTCGATCAGCTCGGTCAGGATGCGGATCACGTCGTCGGCGGCGACCGCGGCGACCGCGAGGTCGGCGATCGGGCCGAAATGCAGCCGCTCGTAGTTCTCGACGGCGGCGCCGGCCGCGTGCGTGACGTCCTGCAGTGAGGTGACCTGCTGGTCCGGGTCGTCGAGCGGTTCGCCGGTGAGCACTCGCAGGTTCTCGGCGAGGCGGCGGACCCGGGTGACCGAGTGGTCGATGCGGAACAGGACCTTGCGACGCTCGCTGTCCTGCTCGCGGAACTCGGCCTCACCGATGTGGTGGACCGCTTCCCAGGTGAGGGTGAGTAGCCGGAGGGCGAACTCGCCGGCGACCGGCCGCCACGGATCCTCCGGTGGGGTCGGCTCCTCCGGCACCTCGGCGGGCTCGATGGGCTCGACCGGTTCGGGCTGCCGCCTGCGCCACCAGTTCGTCCAGCGGCCTGCCGCAGGCATCGATTGCTCCCCAATCAGCCTCGTGTCGTATCGGAGCGGAAGAAGATCACCGACTACGAAGTCTGTACCGTACCTGCCGGATTGCCGGGTTGGCCACCAATCCCGGTGTTGTGCAGGTCTCCCGGTCACCAGCTTGGGAAAGGCTCCTGAGCTGCCCTGTCGTGAACGCGGAAGCAGTCGGCTCCAATGTGGATCTTCCTGCTCTGTGGAGAGCTTAGCGACAGGCGCGACCGGGCCGGTCGGTGCCATCGCCTTCCGTCGACCCGAGCATGGCGCTCCGCTGTGCCACGGTGACGGACTGTGCGTACGTTGGCCCCGAGGGGTTCCCGACGCTCATCTGTGGAACAGCTCGATCTCCAGCTCGTCCAGCGTCATCGGGCGGGCGGCGAGCACCGCCTCCTTGAGCAGCCCCTCGTCGACGACCGTGCTCGCGCCGGCCCGCACCACCGTGCCGCCCGCCGTACGGATGAACTCATGTGCCCCGGGACCGCGCCGGTAGCGAAGGAGGTCACCGCGGTCCTGGCAGACGACCTCGCCGCGCGGTGCCGGACCCGGCGGCGACTGGTTCGGCGGCGGCACCGGGCGATAGAGCTCGGCGGGGCCGCAGTCGGTGCCCTCGACGGCGGTGTGCGAGACGGTGAGCAGGACGTCCCGCTCACCCCAGTACCGGACGGCCGCCGGGTCGGCGGGCTCGTAGCCGGTGCTGTCGCCGGTGGGGGCGACCCTGCGCCGGTAGCCGGGAATCTCGGTCGTCCAGATGAGGTCGAGCGGGGCCCGCAGCATGGTCGTCACCCGCGCCCGGTCGGCCTCGGCCCGGTCCTGCCGGGTCTGTTGCCGCACCGCGTAGAAGCCGCCACCGATCAGCGCCAGGATGGCGACGAGGGCGACCATCCGCACGCGGCGGCCGATGAACAGCGCGGCGATCAGGACGTACGGCAGCCCGGCGAGCGGTATCCACGGCAGTAGTTCGCCGTACTCGACGTCGAACAGGACCGTGAGCCACGCCCCGACGACGACGCCGCCCGCCCCGCCGAGAGTGACCGCCACCGCCCACCAGATCCGCCCGGCCGCCGTGCTCGTCGCCGGACAGGCCCGGCTGGTCAGCGTCCCGGCCAGGTAGATCAGTCCGGTCGCCGCGGCCGGCGTCGCCAGTCCCGCGAGCGCGCCGCCGCCCAAGATCAGCGTCACGAACGCGAAGGCGCCCGCCGGCAGGGTCAGGCAGCCGAGGACGTAGACCGCGGCCAGTTGGGCCGCGGCCGGCGTGCGGTCGATGGGTTCGGGCACCTGGTTCCTCTCGTGGGACGGCCACCCGAATCGTGGGACGGCCACCCGAGTCTGACCCACATCGACAACCACAGTCGGTGACCGCGTTCGGGCAGCGGGGCCTACGATCGCCTCCGTGCAGACGGATCTCGTGCTGAGCGGAATGGCGGAGAACCCGGCGCTGCCGGACGACATGCGGCGACGACTGCTGCGTCGTTGGCCGGTGCCGGTCGCCGTCGGGCTGGTCACCCGCGACGACCTCACCCTCGATGTGCAGGAACAGTTGGCCGCGCACCCGTCGGCGACGGTCCGGGGTGTCTTCGTCCGCTACCAGCCGATGGATCCGGCGATCCGCGACCGGCTCCTGGACGACCCGGAATGGTCGGTGCGGTCCGGGTTCCTCGAGACGGTGCGGCAGCCCCCGCTGCCCGACGAGGCCCTCACCCGGCTGCTGTCCGACGTGTTCGACACGCCGGAGCCCTGGAGCGCCTTCTTCACGATCAGCGAGTTGCTCGACGATTTCCTGTTCACCGACGGCATGCGGCGGGTCCGGGTCGCCGTCCGCCATCCGGATCGGCGGGCCCGCGTGCATGCCGCCGGTTACGCCTGCTGGGCCGATCTGCAGATGCTCGCGGCCGACCCGGATCCGGAGGTCTCGGCGACCGCGGTCGAGAAGCTCCTCGCCTCCGGCCGGCCGGCCGAACCGGCCGACCTGCCGCCCCATCACACCCACGGCCTGTGGTGGATGCTCGGACAGCAACGGCTGTCCCGTGCCCTGGCCGAGCAGGTCGCCGCCGCCGGCGATCTCGAAGCGGTGCGGTGCATGGCCCGGAACCGGACCCTACCGGCGGATATGGTCCAGAAACTGTCCGGTCACACCGACATCGAGGTCCGGGCCGAGATCGCGCGCCGCGGCGACCTCACCGCCGGCCAGATCGAACGCCTCGGCGCGGACCCCGCCGAACAGGTGCGGACGGCGGTCGCCACTCACGCGTACCTGACCGAAAAGGAACGGGACATCCTGGCCCGCGCGGCCGACCTCGACCCGGGCGAGGCCGCGCGATGGGCGCGGTCGGAAAACCCACGGCTGCGGCGGTGGGCGGCGCGATCCCGGCAGTTGCCCGCCGATCTGGTCACGGTTCTTGCCGAAGACCCCGATGCGGAGGTACGGGAGAACGTGGCGCTGCATCAGGTCGATGCTCCGGCCGGCCTGCTCCTGGCCACGTATCTGGCCGATTCCGGTCAGTCCGCTCTGCTGTCGCGTCCGCGGTTCCCGGCGGCCGGGCTGGCCCGCTTCGCCGACGATCCCGACCCGCACCTGCGCCTGCTGGCCACCCTCGACCCCGAGGTCGACCCGACGGTCGTCGACCGTCTCACCGCCGACCCGCACCGGTGTGTGGCGCAGTGGGCGGCCTGCAGCCGGTACCTGCCCGTCGACCGTCTTCTCGCCCTGCTCGACGACCCTGACCTGGCCCGATACGCCGCCGCCAACCCGGCGCTGCCGTGGGAGCAGGTCTACGCCGCGCTGTGCGAGTCAGCCGACGACGCCGACTCCGAGTAACGCGGCGGTCGGCAGGGTGAGCAGGCCGTCCGCCTCGCGATAGGGCGCGGTGTGCCGGTCGAACTCGGCCCGGACTCGCTCGACCGTGGCCGGGGTCTGGCGGCGCAGGATCGCGCCGTGTGAGCCGATACCGCCGGCCGGGCCGTTCCACCAGGTCTCCGGGTCGGTCCGGTGGTCCCAGGTGATGGTGTCGCAGCCGGGTTCGGTCAGACCGGCCCGCCCGAGCAGGTCGGTGAGACCGTCCGCGGTGCGTGGGAAGTCCCGGTCGGGAGCCACCCGGGGCAGGTCGGCCGGGCGTTCGACGCCGGCGGCCTCGAAGATGGTGGCCCAGAGCTGCTGTGCGGGCGGCGGGGGATACGGCCAGATGGTGACCGCGACCCGCCCGCCAGGGCGGACGACCCGGGCCAGTTCGCGGACGGCGGCCACCGGATCGCCGACGTGGTTGACGACGAAGTTGCCCACCGCCGCGTCGAACTCACCGTCCGCGAACGGCAGCCGGGGCAGCAGCGCGTGCCGGAACTCCACGCCGGGGACCCGCTGCCGCGCCACCTCGATCATGCCGGGTTCGGCGTCGACTCCGGTGACCTCGGCGCCCCGGTCGTGGCCCAGCCCGGCGACGGTGCCGGTGCCGGTCCCGACGTCGAGCAACCGATCCCCGCGTCCGACCGATGCGGCGTCCAGCAGGTCCCCGGCTGGATGTGCGCAGAGAGCGGCGGAGCTTCGCAGAAACGCCTCCGCCCGCCCCGCCCAGAGCTCACGTTCGTACTCGTCGAATGCCGTCATGATCGACAACTTAGCCAACGGCCGCACGGCTCACAGGTCGAGGACCAGCCGGGGACCGAGGGAGCGGGAGACACATGGGAACAGGGTGTCGTCGGCCGCCTGCTCGGCCGGGGTCAGCAGGGTGTCACGGTGGTCGACGGTGCCGGCGAGGACTGCGGTCTCGCAGGTTCCGCAGGTGCCCTCCCGGCAGGAGGAGAGGATCGGGACCCCGGCCGCCTCGACCACTTCGAGGATCGACCGGTCGGCCGGTACGCGCAGGGTGCGGCCGGTGCGGGCCAGTTCCACCTCGAACGCCTCCGACCGACCGGCCGGTGCGGCGGTGAACCGTTCGAGGTGGAGGGGGTGGTCCGGCCGGCGTGCGCAGGCCTGCTCGACCGCCTGGAGCATGCCGGACGGCCCGCAGCAGTAGACCCGGGTGCCCGGTGGGTGACGGTCGAGCAGGGCGTCCAGGTCGAAACGGCCGTTCGGGTAGAGGGTCACCCGGGGGTCGGCGGCCAGCTCGTCGTGGAACGGCATGGCCGGCGTGGTCCGGCCGGCGTAGTGGAGTTCCCAGGGTGCGGTGGCGGCGGTCAGCATCGGCCGGATCGGGGTGATGCCGATGCCGCCGGCCAGGAACAGGTAGCGGGGTGCGGGCTGGAGCGGGAAGTGGTTGCGGGGCTCGCCGACCTCGATCAGGTCCTGCTCGGACAGGTTGTCGTGGACGTGCCGGGAGCCGCCGCGCCCGTTCTCCTGGCGACGCACCGCGATCCGCCACACGGCACTGTCGGCCGGGTCGCCGCACAGCGAGTACTGCCTGGTCAGCCCGGGACCCAGGTGGACGTCGATGTGGGCGCCGGGTGTCCAGGTGGGCAACGGACGGTGGTCCGCGCTTCGCAACTCCAGCGCGACGACGCCTTTTGCGACGACGGTGATGCGGGTGACCCGTACCGTATTCATACGAAATGCGCCGGGGGTCGCGGCAGGATCGCAGCCGGATCGGGCGTCGCGGGGCCTCCGGCCGGATGGTCGGGATGGGCGAGCAGCCATTCCCACATCGCGACCGGCTCGTCGGCCTCGGCCTGTACCCCGCAGTGGCAGCGGCCGCGCAGCCGGTCGTCGCCGGGCAGCCAGGTGATCTGGAGCATCGCGCCGGTCACTTGTCGCGCATCCGGGCCAGCATGCGACGCGCGGCCAGGCCGCCGGTGTCGATGTTGATGGAGAGTTCCTGGTAGCCGTCGGGTTCGCCGCTGATCACCCGCTCCAGGGTGTCGAGCGCGGTGACGTCCTGGAGCACGACGGTCCGGTTGCTCTCCGCGAGATAGTCGCTGACCTCCTGGTCGTCGAGGGCGAAGTCGCGGGCCACCGCCCAGAAGTCGTGGGTGGAGCTCTCGGTCTCCGGCGTGATCGCGTAGACCACCTCGACGTGGAACGCGTCCGGGTCACTGCCGTCGGCGTTGGGCAGGACACCGGCCGGCGCGATCCGGCTGTGCAGCAGGTACAGGCAGGGTGGTGTGTATTCGATGTCCTGCCAGCGGGTGATCCGTCCGGTGATGCCGGTCGAGTTGGCGTAGAACGGCGGGCAGGCGGCGTCGGCCATGTGCCGTGACACGTAGACGATGCCCGCCTCCTCGTCGACCTCGGTGGTGATCGGCGTCTCGGCGACCTCGGGCGTGCCGATGTAGCCGCCGTGCAGGTACGTCTCGTGCGACAGGTCGAGCAGGTTGTCGACCAGCAGACTGGCCCGGGCGGCGAGCGGTTCCATGCCGGAGACGACGGTCCAGCCGGGCAGGTCGAGCCACGGCGCCCGCGGGATGCGGGTGGTCGCGGCCAGTTCCGGGTCGCCGATGAACACCCACACGAACGAGTCCTGCTCGACGACCGGGTAGGTACGCAGCCGCGCGGTCCGCGGCACCCGCGTCTGCCCGGGCACCGCCACGCACACGCCGTCGGCGCCATAGGTGAAGCCGTGATATCCGCAGACCACGGTGTCACCGACCAGGTGGCTGGGCTTCTCCGAGAGCGGGAAACGGCGATGCACACACCGGTCCGACATGGCGGTCACGGCACCGTCGCCGGTGCGCCAGAACAAGATCGATTCACCACATACGGTACGGGAGAAGAGCTCCCGGCTCACCTCACGGGTGTAGGCCGCCACGTACCACTGGTCCTGAACGAATGCCGTCGTCATACCCGGCAGTTTGTGACCTGAGTCGCAACGGGTCATCCTGGGTTTCCGACATTCGGAAGGAGCCCGGCGATGGTGAAGCGCGCCGCGACCGGTCCCGTGCTCGGGCGGGCCCTGCTGATCCTGGAGGCGTTCGGCCCGCGGCACACCACGCTCACCCTCACCGACCTGGCCCGCCGCGCCGGGCTGCCGCTGTCCACCGTGCACCGGCTGGCCGGGGAGCTGGTGTCGTGGGGCGCCCTGGAACGCGATCCCGGCGGCCGGTACAGCGTCGGCCTGCGCCTGTGGGAGGTCGGCTCGCTGGCTCCGCGCGGTCTCGGCCTGCGCGAACGGGCGCTGCCCTACCTGGAGGACCTGTCCCAGGTCACCCACGAGAACGTCCAGTTGGCGGTCCGCGAGGGCGCCGAAGTGGTGTTCGTCGAACGGATCGCCGGCCGCCGCGCGGTGCCGGTGCACACCCGGGTCGGCGGCCGGTTCGCGCTGTCCGCCACCGGAGTCGGCCTCGTGCTGCTCGCCCACGCGCCGCAGGCGCTGCAGGAGGAGGTGATCGGCGCGCCCATCGAGCGGTTCACGCCGTACACCGTCACCGACCCGGCCGCGCTGCGCCGGATGCTGGCCGACGTGCGGACCAACGGCTTCTCGGTCAGCGATCGCCAGGTCACCGAGGACGCGCTGTCCGTCGGCGCCCCGATCCGCGATCCGCAGGGCGCGGTGGTCGCGGCGCTGTCTCTGGTCGTGCGATACGGCACGGTCTCGCCGCACGCCCTGTCCCCACTGGTGCGGTCGAGCGCCCGAGCCATCTCACGAGCGCTCCACTCGCATCCGCTATCCTAGGGCCCCTAGGGTTTAATCGAGGGGTTCGAGGTTGGGATGCCACGACAGGGTCTGACGACCGAGCGCGTCGCGGCGGCCGCCGCCGAGCTGGCCGACGAGCTCGGGCTGGAGCGGCTCACCGTGGCCGCCGTCGCCCGTCGGTTCGGGGTCGCCGACGCCAGCCTCTACGGGCATGTCCGCAGCCGGGAGGCGCTGGTGCAGCAGGTCGCGGTGCGGGCCGCGGCCACGTTCGCCGACCGTCTCGGGCTCGCCGTGGCCGGCCGGTCGGGGCGTGCGGCGCTGACCGGGTTCGCCGACGCGTATCGGGCGTTCGCGGTCGCCCATCCCGGGCAGTACACCGCGACCCAGCTGCAACTGCCGCCCGAGGTGGGCCGCGCCTCGGGCGGGCACCTCCGCATGATCGAGATCAGTTACGCCACGCTGCGCGCCTACCGACTCGACGAGCCCGCGCTGACCGACGCGATCCGGTTCGTGCGCAGCACCCTGCACGGCTTCGCGACGTTGGAGATCGCCGCCGGCTTCGGGCATCCACGCGACGTCGACGCGTCGTGGCAGCGGGTCGTCGCGGGTGTCCACACCGCCCTTCGACACTGGAGAGAAGACGATGACCAGCACTGACCTGGAGATCAAGTCCGCCGACGGCACCCGCCTGGTGGTGCGGCGGACCGGCGCGGGCGATCCGGTGGTCCTGCTGCACGGCTCCGGCGGCGGCCTGCACTCGTGGTCGGCGGTGGCCGAGCGGCTGGCCGGATCGTTCGAGCTGTGGATGCCGGCCCGCCGGGGCTACCATCCGAGCGATGTCCCGCCCGGCCGCAAGTCGTTGCGGCACGAGGTCGCCGACGTGCTCGCCGTGCTCGACACGATCGGCCGTCCGGTCCACCTGGTCGGTGGTTCGTACGGCGCGATGCTCGCCCTGCATGTGGCGGCCGCGCTCGCCCCGCACGTGGCGGCCGCCGAGCCGGCCCGGCTGCGCTCGCTGGCGCTGTTCGAGCCACCCCTGTTCGCCGCCGGCTCCGGGGTGAGACCGCTGCTGGACCGCTACCGTGCGGCCCTCGACGCGGACGACGCGGCCGGGATGTTCAACGTGCTCAACGAGGTGACCCGGGTGCCGCCGGCGGTCGTCGCCGCGTTCCGCGCCGCGGCCGGCGACCGCAGACCCGACCCGGCCTCCTCGGTCGGCTGGCTGCACGATCTGGAAGCCCTCACCGACGACACCACGACCCCGGCCACCTGGTCCACGATCACCGTTCCGACCCTGCTCATGCAGGGCGCCGACACCTGGGAGCCGATGCCCGCCACGATGAACGCCCTGGCCGAGGTGATTCCCGGCTTGCGGCGGGTGATCTGGCCGGGCCAGTCCCACTTCGTCACGATGACCGCTCCCGACCTGGTCGCCGAGGCGCTGGACGGCTTCTTCGTCAGCTGCCCCTGAACTGCCACCGGCCCGATGCTCAACGCCGACGGGCCACCGCCGAACGGTGAACCGTGTCGGAACCCCCTCGTCCTGCCGTCGCCTCGCCCGAGATCGAGAAGCCCGCCCACCGGCTGATCGCCGGAGTCATCGTCGTCCTCGGTGTCAGCATGCTGCTCACGCTCGTGCTGTCGCTGTGGGAGTGGGAGGACGTCATCGTCGACGGCGAGCCCGCCGAACTCGACGAATGGCTCTCGGTCATCTCGATCTGCTGGCTCCCGGTGATCACCCTGGCCCTGATCCGGCTGCTCGACCTGCACCGGCGGATGCGGGCCGTCGCCCGGGCCGCGGTGCAGGCCTTCGAGAGCACCGTTCAGACGGTGTCCGGCTGGGTGTGGCGCACCGACGCCGACCTGCGGGTGACCTACTCCAGCAACGGCGTCACCACGCTGCTGGGCCTCGACCCGGACCAGGTCGTCGGCGGCCCCCTGGATGCGGTGCTGACCGAGGCCCTTTCGGCGGTACGGGCGAACACCGCCACCGGCACCGCGGAGTGGGCGGACAGCGCCCGGCACACCGACCACACGATCCGGCACCTGCGCAGCAACGCCACCCCGCTCCGGGACGGCAAGGGTGTGATCGTCGGCTATCACGGATTCAGCACCGACGTCACCGTCGAGGTCGAGGCGACCGAGGAGAAGCGCCGCGATCGGGAACGCCACGAGGCACTCCGGGCCGGGATCACCGCGCTGCTGGCCGACGACGACGCGCTGCGGATCGTCCTCCAGCCGATCGTCGACCTGGACACCGGGCGGCCGGTCGGGGCAGAGGCGCTGTCCCGGTTCACGGCCGAGCCGTACCGCCCGCCGAACGTCTGGTTCGACGAGGCCTGGCAGACCGGTCTCGGCCCCGACCTGGAACTGCACGCCGTCGGTAAGGCCCTGGCCCGGCTCCCGGAGCTGCCCACCGACGCCTACCTGTCGGTCAACGTCGCCCCCGACACCCTGGTCGACCCCCGGTTCCTGGCCATGCTCGACGACCTGGGCGCGGACATGGCCCGGATCGTCGTCGAGATCACCGAGCACGCCGTCGTCAACGACTACGGCCTCCTCCTCGAGATCGCCGACCGGATCCGCCTGCGCGGTGGGCGGCTCGCCGTCGACGACGCGGGCGCCGGATACGCGACGATGCAGCACATCCTGGCGCTGCGGCCAGACATCATCAAACTCGACCGCAGCATCGTCGGCCACGCCGACGAGGACCCGGCCCGCCGCGCGCTGACCGCGGCGATGGCGGCGTTCGCAGCCTCCCTGGGCACGACGGTGGTCGCCGAGGGCGTGGAGACCGCCGGCGAGATCGAGGTGCTGCGCGACACCGGGGTGCGGCTCGGCCAGGGCTTCTACCTCGGCCGCCCGGCCGCTGACTGGCCGCCCGCGAATCCGGCTCCGGCTTCGGTGCCGGTCCCGGCTTCGGTGCCGGCTCCGGCTTCGGTGCCGGTCCCGGCTTCGGTCCTGGCCCCGGCTTCGGTCCCGGGTTCGGGTTCCGAGGTTCGTGTCTGCCCGTGACAGGGAAGTGAGGGGGGAGAGTCACGTGGCGTAACGAGGAGAGTCATGAGCTGGGCGCAGGCGGTTCGAGAGCGAGCCCGTACCACCTTGGCCTCGGCGGCCAGCCGAAATCTGCCTCCGCCGTTCACCGTCGGCCCGGAGTTGCAGGATCCGGTCGCCCCGGTGGTCGTCGTGGACCGACGACCGACCAGCGAAGACGTTCTCCCACCCGGAGTACGCACGGCGGGCGCCTGGGCCTGGCGGTTCATCCTGTTCGTCGTCGCCACCTACCTGTTGCTGCGCCTGATCTCGCTGCTCAGCGTCGTGATCATTCCAGTGGTGGTGGCGATCCTGCTGGCGGCGCTCTTCCAGCCGGCCAGCGCCGCACTGGTGCGATGGGGCGTCAAACGGTCCCTGGCCGCCGGACTGGTCCTGGTCAGCGGTCTGGTCGTGGTCTTCGGTGGGCTCGGGCTGATCGTCCGTACCTTCATCTCCCAGTTGGACACTCTGTCGGCACGGGTCACCGAGGGCGTCGACGAGGTGCAGACGTGGCTGTCGCGCGGCCCGCTGCACCTGACCGACGCGCAACTCAGCCAGTACGTCGATCAGGCCCGGAACGCGCTCACCGCCAACCAGGGCGCCGTCACCAGCGGGGCGATCACCACCGCGACCACCCTGGGCGAAGTGATCACCGGCTTCTTCCTGGTGCTGTTCACGCTCTTCTTCCTGCTGCGCGACGGTGCCCAGATCTGGTCCTTCCTGTGCCGCCTGCTGCCACGCCAGGCCCAGGTGCCGACCGCGCGGGCCGGGCACTACTCGTGGCACACCCTCGTCTCGTATGTACACGCCACCGTGCTCGTCGCCTTCGTCGACGCGGTGGGCATCGGTATCGGCCTGGCCGTGCTGCGGGTGCCGCTGGCCCTGCCGCTCGCCGCCCTGGTGTTCCTCGGCGCGTTCATCCCGGTGATCGGCGCGACCCTGACCGGCGCCGTGGCGGTGTTGGTCGCCCTTGTCGCGAACGGCCCGGTGACCGCCGTGACCGTGCTGATCATCGTGATCGCCGTCCAGCAGTTGGAGGGCCACGTACTCCAGCCGCTGATCATGGGCCGGGCGGTGGCCCTGCACCCGCTCGCGGTGATCCTGGCGATCGCCGCCGGAATCGTGGTCGCCGGAATCGTCGGCGGCCTGATCGCGGTGCCGTTGCTGGCCGTGCTGAACACCGCGATCCGATACCTGGTCAAACACCCGTCCGGCGAGCCGACCCCGGACCGCGAACCCCCGGGCACAGAACCCACCGACGACGACGAAGCCGAGCAGGAGGACCGCGCCGCCGACGCCCAGCGCGCCGCCGACCCGGCCAATCCGCCGCCGGCCAGCACCTCGGTGGCCCCCGCCGGCGCCGGCCAGAGCTGACCGCCATCCCGCCGCCCCTCGCCGGCGTCGATGAGGGGGTTGCCGTTTCGGACGGCTCGTGCGGGTGGTGGCCAGCGGGCCATCATCCCGACGCCCCTCGCCGCTGTCGATCAGGGGGGCGCCGTTTCGCGCGGCTCGCCAGTGGCGGCCAGGTGGCGGCCCGTGCTGGTGCCGACAGGAGGCTCGGCCGTTGGCACCTCTCGTCGGGGCCGGCCAGGGGAGTGCGGTCCTAGGAAGTGACGACCACCCCGCCGATGCCGGTGCGTCCGGCGACGGTGGCCACCAGGTCGATCGTGACGCCGTCACGGACGCGCTCGCCGAAGACGTCGACGATCGCGTCCGTGACCACGGCGATCAGGCGGGCGACGATCTCGTCGGCGTCGGGCCGGGTGAACGCCGCCTCCTTGATGCCGAACGTGACGTATGGCGAAGGCGCCCGCGCCGGCACGCCGCCGATGCCCCAGCGGGCCGGTGGCAGGCCGATCAGCTTGACGTCGACCAGCCCGCGCGCCCACTCGCCGTAAACGGTGACGACCGCGTCGGTCAGCCTCTCGATCAGATCGGTCTCGCGGCCGGCCAGGTCGCTCTCCAGCACGTGGACGCTGAGGTGTGGCATACCATCCCCCGTGAAAAGGTTTGACAACAAAACACCTTTGCAAGCAAAGCTATTCGAGAGAGCGGGCGGATGTCAAACGACGACCGGGTCCGGGAACTGCTGCTGGTGATGCCACGGATGGTCGGCCGGATCAAGAAGCTGCCCCTGCCCGAGCAGTTGCAGTCGCTCGACCTGGCCCCACGTCACCTGTCGATGCTGTCCCTGCTGTTGCTCGACGGCCCGCAGACGGTCTCCCAGTTGGCCGAGGTGCTGGGCGTGGCGCCGACCACGATCAGCCTGATCGTCAGCGACCTGAGCCGCCGAGGGGTCCTGGCCCGCCGCGAGGACGACGACGACCGCCGCCGCCGGATCATCGACATCACCCCGGAAAGCCGCGAGGCCATCTCCGAGTGGCTCGCTCCGGGCGCCGAGGCCTGGCGCCGGGCTCTGGCCCCGCTGACCTCGGAGGAACAGCGAACCTTCGTCGACACCCTGCTGCGCTATGAGGCTGCCGTCGCCGACCTCAGGCCGACGGGTCCGACCGGTGAGAAATGAGGGCCGTGAGACTGAGGTCAGTCGTTCGGCAGGGCCAGGCGTAGCAGGGCCTCGGTGGCGGGCCCGGCGGGTGTGGCGGCGGGCAGGGCGACCGCCACCCGCCATTCCGGGACCGGGCCGGTGACCGGTGCCGCGTGCAGGCCCTTGGCCTGTGGTTTTCGGGTAACCGGGGCCGGCACCAGCGCCACCCCGAGGTCCTGGTGCACGAAGTCGAGCAGCGTGTGCACGTCGTTGACCTCGACGGCGACCCGGCGTTCGAGGCCGGCGCGGGCGAACGCCAGGTCGTTGACTCGGCGGGCGCCCCAGTCGGCGCTGAAGTCGATGAATTCGGAACCGGCCAGCTCACCGACGTCGACTGTCGCACTGTCGGCGAGGGCGTGCGCCGGATGGCAGAGCAGCATCATCGTCTCGGCCGCGATCGGCAGCAGGTGTACGCCGTCCGGCGCCGGACCGGGCAGCGCGACGAACCCGGCCTGCAGCACGCCGAGCCGCACCTGTTCGACCAGGTGCCCGGACCCGGCGTAGCGGAGCTGGACCTCGACACCGGGATGGGCTCGCCGGAACGATGCGACCAGCGGGGCCATGTCGATCACGCCGAGGCACTGTTCGGCGCCGATGGCGATGCTGCCGCGTAACAGTCCCCGGACGGCGGCGACCGCGTTGCGTGCGGCGGCGGCGCTGGCCAGCGTACGGTGGGCCTCGGTGAGCAGCGCCCGCCCGGCGTCGGTGAGTTCGACCCGGCGGGTGTGCCTGGTGAACAGGTCGGCGTCGAGTTCCCGTTCGAGGGCGCGGATCGACGCGGACAGGCCTGACTGGGCGACCCGCATGCGCTGGGCGGCGCGGGTGAAGTGCCGTTCCTCGGCGACCGCCACGAAGTATTCGAGATGCCGCAGTTCCACGACCGATCACTTTAACTGCTGAATCCGAGCGCTTTCTTCTGTTGGACGTCGCGTGGGCGGGCATACCAGTGTGGAAGGCGTACACATCTTCGGGAGGAACCCATGCAGAGCCGTCGCATCGGTGACGTGCAGGTCAGCGCGATCGGACTCGGTGGCATGCCGATGTCGATCGAGGGCCGGCCGGACGAGGACCGCTCGATCCGCACCATCCACGCCGCGCTGGACAACGGTGTGACCCTGATCGATACCGCCGACGCCTACCACATCGGCGCGGACGAGGTCGGCCACAACGAGTCGCTGATCGCCCGGGCGCTCGCCGCCTACGGCGGGGACACCTCGGGTGTGCTGGTCGCCACCAAGGGCGGGCACCTGCGCCCGGGAGACGGCAGCTGGACCGTCGACGGGTCACCGGACTACCTGAAGCAGGCCTGCGAGGCGTCGCTGAAGCGGCTCGGCGTCGACGCCATCGGCCTCTATCAGCATCACCGGCCGGACCCGAAGGTGCCGTACGAGGAGTCGATCGGCGCGATCCGGGACCTGTTGGACGCCGGGAAGATCCGCCTGGCCGGCATCTCCAACGCGAACCCGCAGCAGATCCGCCAGGCTCAGGAGATCCTGGGTGGGCGGCTGGTGTCGGTCCAGAACCAGTTCTCGCCGGCGTTCCGGTCGTCGGAGCCGGAGCTGGAGCTCTGCACCGAGCTGGGTATCGCCTTCCTGCCCTGGTCGCCGCTGGGCGGCATCCGGGCGGCCGGTTCGCTCGGCGGGGCCTTCGCCGAGGTCGCCGAGCGGTACGGGGTGAGCCCGCAGCGGGTGTGCCTGGCCTGGCACCTGGCGAAGTCCCCGGTGTCGATCCCGATCCCCGGCGCGAGCCGCCCGGAGACGATCATCGACTCCCTGGCCGCCGACACGCTCGAACTGACCGCCGACGACCTGGCCGTCCTTCCGTAACCGAAGAGGAAACGACATGGAATACCGCCGTAGCGGGCGCAGCGGCCTCAAGCTGCCCGCCGTCTCTCTCGGCCTGTGGCACAACTTCGGCGACGACAAGCCGCTGGACACCCAGCGGGCGATCCTGCGCCGGGCGTTCGACCTCGGCATCACCCATTTCGACCTTGCCAACAACTACGGTCCGCCGTACGGGTCGGCCGAGCTCAACTTCGGCCGCGTGCTGGCCACCGACTTCCGGCAGCACCGCGACGAGCTGGTCATCTCGACGAAGGCCGGTTACGACATGTGGCCCGGCCCGTACGGCGACTGGGGTTCCCGCAAGTACCTGACCGCTTCGCTGGATCAGTCGCTGAAGCGGATGGGCGTGGACTACGTCGACATCTTCTACTCGCACCGCTTCGACCCGGAGACGCCGCTCGAGGAGACGATGGGTGCCCTGGACGCGGCGGTCCGGGCGGGCAAGGCGCTCTACGTCGGCATCTCGTCGTATTCGCCGGAGCGGACCGCCGAGGCCGCGGCGATCCTGCGTGACCTGGGCACACCGCTGCTGATCCACCAGCCGTCCTACTCGATGCTGAACCGCTGGATCGAGGACGGCCTGCTGGACACGCTGGAGCAGGTGGGCGCCGGCTGTATCGCGTTCTCGCCGCTGGCACAGGGCATGCTGACCGACCGGTATCTGAAGGGTGTGCCGGAGGACTCCCGGGCCGGCGCCGACAAGTCGCTGAGCACCGACCTGCTCAGCGACGAGAACCTGGAGAAGATCCGGGCGCTGAACACGATCGCCGAGCGCCGTGGTCAGAGCCTGGCCCAGACGGCGATCGCCTGGGCGCTACGGGACCCGAGGATGACTTCCACGGTCCTGGGCGCCAGCAGCGTGCGCCAGCTGGAGACCAATGTCGCCGCCCTGGACAACCTGTCGTTCACCGCCGACGAGCTGGCCGAGATCGACAAGTACGCCACCGAGTCAGGCATCAACCTGTGGGCGAACTCCAGCCGCCAGTGACCGCATCGGTAGCGAGAAGGTGAAGCACGAGCCGCCACCGGGCTCGTCGTCGGCGGTGATCGTGCCGCCGTGCCGCTCGACGATCCGTTTGCAGATCGTCAGGCCGAGCCCGGTGCCCAGGTAGTCGCCGCCGAGGTGGGCGCGGTGGAAGTTGCCGAAGATCGCCTCATGCTGACCGGCCGGGATGCCGATGCCGTTGTCCACGATCCGGACCGTGACCATCGCCTCGTCCTTCGAGGCGGTGATCCGCAGCGCGGGGTGCACCCCGGGCGCGGTGTACTTGATGGCGTTGCCGATCAGGTTGTCCAGCAGTTGCCGGAGCAGCACCGGGTCGGCCTGGACCGGGGGCAGCGGCCCGATCGCGAACCGGGGCGTCGGTGCTCCCGAGGCCACCGCCGCGTCGGCCCGGGCCAGTGCGATGTCGGCGACCACCTCGGCCAGATCGACCGGGGCCGGGCAGACCATCGCCTCCCGGGCCGTGGCGTAGGACAGCAGCCCGTCGATCAGGCCGCGCATCCGGGCCGACGACCGGGCGACCCGGGTCAGGTCGTTGTACGCCTCACCCACCGCCGGATGGTCGGGCACGCCCTCCAGTGACTCCATCGCGGCCAGCGTCCACCCGTCGACGCTGGTCAACGGATTGAGCAGATCGTGGGCCACGACACCCGCGAAGCTGGTCAGCTCGTCGCGGTGCCGCCGTTCCGCGGTCACGTCGTGGAACAGCAGCACCGCGCTGTCCCTGCCGTCGGGGTGGGACAGCGCGGTGGCGGTCACCCGGAGGATCCGGCTCTCCGGTTCGCCCGGGTGGTGGACCGCCAGGTCGGCGCTGGTGAGCCCGCGGAGGCGGGCCAGGTCGACGTCATCGAAGGTGAGCATGTCGGCGACGGCCGGGTTGCGCAGCGTCACCCGCTCGTCCGGGCCGATCACGGCCAGGCCGTCGG
The DNA here is from genome assembly GCF_033097365.1 of Actinoplanes sichuanensis. Lineage (NCBI taxonomy): Bacteria > Bacillati > Actinomycetota > Actinomycetes > Micromonosporales > Micromonosporaceae > Actinoplanes > Actinoplanes sichuanensis. Next base: position 5,333,720 of record NZ_AP028461.1, on the reverse strand, counting down.
CCATCGAGTCGATGATCGCGGTGAGCAGGTCGGCGTGGTGTTTGACCTGTTCCTTCTCCTGGGCGAGGGCGGTCAGCAGGGCCTGCCGTTCCTCTCGGGCCAGTGCCAGGGCCAGGCCGACCAGGGCCACCAGGGCGACGAACAGTTGCACCACCACGGCGCGTAGCGGCACGTCGTCGACGTGGGCGAACGGGCCGTATCCGTCGAGTGTGTAGCGCAGCGCGACGACGCTGACCACCAGGTTGTGCAGCAGCACCCATGGGGTGCACAGCCGTACCCCGACCAGCACGGTGATCGCGAGCAGCGCGAACGACATCGGGAATTGCTGCTCGTAGGCGAAGACGGCCAGGTGCGCGGCGATGCTGAGGACCCCGATTCCGGCGATCTCGGCGATCCGTCGGGGCGGCACCCGGCCGGGTCGCCGGCCGCGGCTGAGGGCGGCGCCCGCGCAGATCCCGGCCGACCCGAGGACCAGGATGCTGGCGGTGTGCCGGGCCACCGACATGGTGGTGACGGTGAGCGGCAGGGCGCCGGTGACCAGCCAGCGGCCCACCAGGCTGACCGCGCTGGCCGCGATGGTCGCCGCGAACCCGGCTTTGAGCAGCGCCCACAGATCCCGCGGGGAGCGCAGCGGTGCGTCGCCGCCGGCGCCCCACAGCTGCGGGCTCCAATGGCCCAGCAGTCGGAGGAAGACCAGCGCCTGGACCAGCCCGACCAGCCCGGCGACCACACCGACGGCCGGGCTGGTGCCGGTCCACCAGTTGACCGCGCCCAGGATCAGGGCGAGTAACAGCATGTCGAGCCGCCGGGTGGGTGCCCGGCGGTGTGCGCAGAACCAGACCACCGCCACCCCGGCGGCGGGCCAGGCGAGGTTGTGGTTGCCGATCAGGACGAGCCGCCGCCCGGCGTAGCAGGCGGCGGCGTAGACCAGGGCGAAGCACACCGTCCGGACGAGGGAGCGCCGGTAGCCACCTTTCACCGCATCCTCCCGGAGGACGGTCGACATCTCCCCATCGGCCGGTTCCGGGTGATGCTGAGGGCTCAGGCCACGGTGATCCGGGTCCAGGAGACCGCCGGCAGCGTGATCGTCAGGACGTCGCCGGAGAGCCGGGCGGTGTCGTTGCGGCGCGGGGTGACCCGCTCCGGTTCGGCCAGGGTGTTCGCGGCGTACGGGTCGTCGTCCCAGATGCCGGTCGCGGTGACCGACGAGCGCGCGGGGAAGCCGGTCAGGTCGACGGTCACGGTGGCCGCGCCGGTGGTGTCCCGGTTCTGCAGGAACAGCTGGACCGTGCCGTGGTCGTCGACGGTGGCGGCCGCCGCCACCGCCGGCACGTCACCGTACCGGCCGGTGGTGACGGTGTCGGCGTCGAGGTTGACCGCGAGTGCCGTACCCCCGGCCGATCTCGAAGTCAGTGCGAACGGGAAGAAGGTGGTCTGCCGCCAGGCGGGGCCGCCGGGTTCGGTCATGATCGGCGCGATCACGTTGACCAGTTGGGCGAGCGAGGCCGAGGTGACCCGGTCGGCGTGGTTGAGCAGGGTGATCAGCAGCCCGCCGACGGTGACCGCGTCGGCGACCGTGTAGACGTCCTCCAGCAGGCGCGGCGCGACCGGCCAGTCGTCGATCGTGAACTTGCCCTCCTGCGCGTTCCAGCGGGTGAAATACCAGACGTTCCACTCGTCGAACGAGATCTGGATGCGCTTCTCGGAGCGTTTGACCGCCCGGACGTGGTCGGCGGTGGCCACCACCTCCTCGATGAAGGCGGCCATGTCCACCCCGGAGGCGAGGAAACTGCCCAGGTCGCCGTCGGTCTCCTGGTAGTAGGCATGGCAGGAGATGTACTCGACGTCGTCGTAGGTGTGCTCGAGCACCGTGCGTTCCCACGCGCCGAAGGTGGGCATGTTCCGGCCGGACGAGCCGCACACCACGAACCGGAGACGGTTGTCGACCAGCCGCATCGCCTTTGCGACCTGGGAGGCGAGCTTGCCGTAGTCGTCGGCGCTGCGGTGCCCGACCTGCCACGGGCCGTCCATCTCGTTGCCGAGGCACCACATGGTGACGCCGAACGGCTCCTCGCGCCCGTTGGCCCGGCGCTGGTCGGAGCGGGTGGTCCCGGACGGCACGTTGGCGTATTCGAGCAGGTCGAGAGCCTCCGGCACACCGCGGGTGCCGAGGTTGACGGCCAGCATCAGCTCACTGCCGACCAGGTCGAGCCAGTCCTGGAACTCGTGCAGCCCCACCTGGTTGGTCTCGGTGGAGTGCCACGCCAGGTCGAGCCGGCGGGGACGCTCGGCGGCCGGGCCGACGCCGTCCTCCCACCGGTAGTTGGAGACGAAGTTGCCGCCCGGGTAGCGGATCGTGGTGACGCCCAGCTCCTTGACCAGCTCGATCACGTCACGGCGGAACCCGTCCGGCCCGGCCGTGGGATGCTCCGGCTCGTGGATGCCGTCGTAGACGTGCCGGCCCAGATGCTCGACGAAGCCACCGAACAGCCGCCGGTCGACCGGGCCGACCGCGAACGACGGGTGCAGTGTGAGATGGGCACGGGTCACTCTCGAACTCCTTCACGTCTGGCGTTGATCACGAAAGACTATGTACCCGTGACATCGTTTCGCACCGAACTGGCCTCCCCACAGCCGGGCCGCGGCGGTCTGCCCGCCCGCGCCCACCTGCGTTCCGACGCGCCCCGGCAGCCGCTCGACGGCGTCTGGCAGGTGCGCAGGCATCCCGACGGCGGCTGGTCGGAGATCCGCGTACCGGGCCATCTGCCCCTGCAGGGCCACGGTTCGCCGATCTACGCCAACGTGCAGTTCCCGTTCCCGGTCGACCCGCCGTTCCCGCCCGACGACAATCCGGTCCACGACCACCGGCTGGAGTTCCAGGCCGACCCGGCGGTGCTGGCCCACCCGTCGGTGCTGCGGTTCGAGGGTGTCGACGGCGCCGCGACGGTGTGGCTCAACGGCGTGGAGCTCGGCACCCTGCGTGGCAGCCGCCTGACGACCGAATTCGATACCACCGCGGTGCTGCGCCCGGGGACCAACGTGCTGGATGTGCGGCTGGCGCAGTGGTCGGCGCACAGCTATCTCGAAGACCAGGACATGTGGTGGATGCCCGGCATCTTCCGCAGCGTGACCCTGCTCGCGCGGCCCGCGGGCGGCATCCGGGACGTCTTCGTGCACGCCGCCTACGACCACCGCGACGGTTCCGGCACGCTGCGGGTCGAGGTCGACAGCGATGCGGTGGTCACCGTCGACGTCCCGGCTCTCGGCGCCGAAAACCTGGGCGCGGGGCAGTCCCATCACTTCCGGTCCGTTTCCCCCTGGACCGCGGAGACCCCTTTCTTGTACGCCGTACGCGTCCACACCCAGTCGGAGGTCGTCACCCTGCGCGCCGGTTTCCGGACGGTGCACGTGGACGACGCGACCCTGATGCTCAACGGCCGCCCGCTGCTGCTGCGCGGCGTCAACCGGCACGAACACGACCCGCTGCACGGCCGGACCGTCGACCTCGACACCGCCCGGCGTGAGCTGCTGTTGATGAAACAGCACAACATCAACGCGGTACGCACGTCGCACTACCCGCCACAGGCCGACTTCCTCGACCTGACCGACGAACTCGGCCTGTACGTGATGGTGGAGAACGACCTGGAGACGCACGGCTTCGAGATGAACGCCTGGCGCGGCAACCCCAGCGACGACCCGCAGTGGCGCGACGCCTACGCCGACCGGATGCGCCGCACCGTGGAACGCGACAAGAACCACGCCAGCGTGCTCTTCTGGTCGCTCGGCAACGAGGCCGGAACCGGCGCCAACCTCGACGCCATCGCCCAGTGGGCCAAGCAGCGCGACCCGGAGCGGCTCGTGCACTACGAGGGTGATCGCCGGTCGCTGCACGTCGACGTGTACTCGCGGATGTACGCCACCACCGACGAGGTCGAGCGGATCGGCGCCGGCACCGAACCCGAGGACGAGCACCGGCGCAGGCTGCCGTTCCTGCTGTGCGAGTACGCGCACGCCATGGGCAACGGGCCCGGCGGGCTCAGCGAGTACCAGGAGCTGTTCCACCGCCATCCACGGCTGGCCGGCGGGTTCATCTGGGAGTGGGTGGAGCACGCGCTGCACGGCGGGACCACTGAGGACGGGCGGACCGTCCAGCTCTACGGCGGCGACTTCGGCGAACGTGTGCACGACGGCAGTTTCGTCATCGACGGGCTGGTGCACGCCGACAAGACGCCCGGCCCCGGGCTCGCCGACGTGGCCCGGGTGTTCGCGCCGGTCGAGCTGACCATCGACGCCGAGCGGTCCACGCTGACGATCGTCAACCGCTACCACAGCCTGGACCTGTCGCACCTGGAGGCGGACTTCCCCCTGCCTGATGTCCCGGCGGGCGCTTCGGTCACCGTACCCACCCGGCATTTGAACGTCGTTCTGCGTGATCGGGAACTCGGGCATGAGGTGGCCTGGGCGCAGCACGTCCCGCCGCGCGCCCGGGTTTCGGTGGAAGCGACCGCGGCGCCGTCGCCGGACCTGCGGCTGGGACCGGCCGTCTTCGATCCGCGGACCGGGATGCCGGTACGGCTCGGTGACCTCGACCTGCACGACGTCGCGGTCGGCCTGTGGCGGGCGCCGACCGAGAACGATCGCGGTCGCGGCTGGGAGGAGCACGATCTGCCGTCGATGGCCGAACGCTGGGCCGCGGCCCGCCTCGACGACCTGCGGACCCGCCTGATCGACATCACCGCCGACGGTCCCGAGCTGGTCGTGCGGACCCGCAGCGGCCCGCCGGTGATCGACGCCGGGGTGGACGTGACCTGGCGCTGGACCAGCGACGGCGACGCGCTCGCACTGGATCTGACCATCGCGCCCTACGGGCAGTGGCCGTGCGGATGGGCCCGGGCCGGTCTCGACCTGCGCCTCGACCGGCCGACGACGCAGGTCACCTGGACCGGTTGGGGGCCCGGCCCGCAGTACCCGGACACCGGGCAGGGCGCCCGCTACGGCACGTTCACCGCCGACCGGGACTCCTACGCGGTCCGCACGGTACGGCCGCAGGAGCACGGCGCCCGCCGGATCGACGACGCGCTGATCGACGTCGGCGGGACCGGCCTGCGGGTGCGTGGCGTCGACGTGCCGCTGACCGTGCGCCCGTGGTCGCGGGAGACGGTCGCGGCCACCGCGCACGATCACGAACTGCCGGCCGCCACGTCCACGTGGATCTCGGTGGACGCGGCGGCCTCCGGGGTCGGTACGGCGTCGTGCGGGCAGGGGGTGCTGCCGGCCTACCGGCTCGCACCCTCCGCCCAGCGCCTGCGGGTCGTGTTTCAGCAGCCGATCCGAGAGGAGCCGGCCGCCACGTCGTCGTACCAGAGCGTGTCCGAACCCTCGCCGTAGCTCTCCCAGCCCAGCTTCAGGTCGGTGAGTCGCGGCCGGTAGGTGCGGTTCAGCCACTGGCCGTCGATGTCGTGGGTGGCCACCCCGTCCTGGAGCAGGCCCGGCACCGACACGCCGTTCAGCCAGGTCTCCATCGTCCCGTCCGCGCCGTTCACCTTGAACTCGACACAGTTCCACGAGTCGACCGGCAGCGGGCGGGACAGGGCGACCCCGGCCGGGCTCTGCTCGGGCAGGGTGGCGTCGTCCGAGGCCCGGTTCCACTGCAGTGCGCCGTTCTGCCCGCCGAACCGCAGGTCACGGTCGCCGTCGTTGGCGTCCTTCAGCGCCACCATGGTGATGTGCGAGGCCGGCAGGGCGGTGGTGTGCCGCACCCAGTACCGGACGTAGGTGGCGTCGCCGAGGATCGCGGTGTTCCGCACGAAGACGTGGTTGCAGTAGCCGGTCGCCCCGTTCACCCGCAGGGACGTGCTGCCACTGTGCGCCACGGCCTTGTCCACGGTGGCCGCGCCGGCGCCCTGGCAGTCCGGGTAGGTGACCGCCCAGTCCCCGCCCGGGGTCCCGGCGGCCTGACTCTCGAAACCGTCACAGCGGATCCCGGTTCCGCAGCTCGGCGTCGGCCCGGTCGAGGTGGACGTGGACAGGCTCGGGGACGCGCTGGACGGTGCCGGGCTGGACGGTGGCACGTCGCCCGCGCAGGAGACGCCGTTGAGCGTGAAGTCGGTCGGCTTGGCATTGGTGCCGGAGTAGGTCGCCTGGAACCCGAACGACGTCGCCGCCCCGGTGCCCAGCGAGCCGTTCCAGGCCAGGTTGGCCGCGGTCACCCTGGTGCCGGACTGGCTGATCTGCGCGTTCCAGCCGTTGGAGATGGTCTGGTTACCACCGAACGTCCAGCCGAGGGTCCAGGCCGTGACGGCCGGTCCGGTGTTGGTGAGCTTGACGTCCGCGGTGAACCCGGTCGCCCACTGGTTGACGGTGAAGTCGACGGAACAGACGGTGGCCGCCTGGGCTGCGGGGACGTGCAGCCCGGCGACGATCCCACCGGACGCGACGGCAACCGCCGCGACGGTGAGCACAGAACGGAGACGCATGGGGGATGCCTCCTCGGGAACGGGAATGGGAGCGCTCCCAAATATAGATGAACGTGCATTTCGGCGAAACCGCTACGTCCGCACCGCCGACGAAGGAGCCGAGAGCTTCACCGGCAGGATCCAGCCCCTGCCGCTGGTGCCGATGCGTCCCGGGCAGTGGATCTGTCGGTGCGCGCATTCCCGCCTTGACCGGGTCGGGAATGGGCTAGCGTCATCGTCTGTGCCGGGGGATCGTGCGGACGAAGACGTCCATGATGCCGAGGATCCAGATCTGCCCTTCAACCATTGGTTCGAGGGGTTCGCGGTAGAGGTGGCGGTTCCCGGAAAGCTGGACTTCGCCGATCGCCTGGGGCGCCGATGCGAGGCCCTTGCCGCCGAAATCGTCGACGGGCTTCTGGCGAGAGACAGTAAGGATCGCTGGCAACGGTTCACCCGAAGGCTGGCGACCATGCTGCTCGACGCCTACTGGCATGACCCTGATGACGAGGTCTGGACCGAGGAGGACCCGGATCGGCCGTTCGCTGTCTGGGTGGCGGAACACCTCGACTGGCCGGCGCACACCGTACCGATGGGGCAGTTGGGAATTGACTGCCGGGAGGCTGCCTACGACCTGGTCACCCGCCTCCGCGAGGGTTCCTACCGGAACGAATTCGTCGCCATTCTGGCGTTCGTCCTTTACTGCGCATACGTCGACGACAACTGGGTCGAAGTACCCCGTCCATTCCCTTAGCCTCGACCCGCCGACACCAGCACCGCGACATCGGGCGGTGATCCGTGCGGAGTCTGTCCGGCGCTGGTGACCGCGTCGCCTGCAAGACGGATCGGTAGCTATCCGGTGGCCTCCGGACGCCGTGGGTCGAGCGGCAGGTTGAGCAACTCCAGGCCGGTGACCGGGCGGAAACCGAAGTCGGTGTAGAGCCGCAGCGCCGGGGTGTTGACGGTCTCGGTCTGCAGTGACACGCGAAGTGCGCCGGCGGCACGGGCGCTGTCGACGACGTGCTCGAGGAGGGTGCTCGCGATGCCGATCCGGCGATGCTCGGGTGCCACGTAGAGGTCGCGGATCGACCACACCGAGCCCAGCATCAGCGACGCCGGTGTCACCAGGGCCGTGATGAAACCGCCGACCCGGCCGGCCCGGACGGCGGCGGCCGCCGAGATCCGGCGGTCGGCGAGCTGATCCTGCAGCCAGGCGCGGGTGGCCGTGGGGGACGGCGCCCGGCCGTAGTGCGCCCGATAGTCGTCGAACAGTGCGGCCACCTGCTCGAACGTGGGATCGGTGACGGTGACCGGCACGACCGTGGTCACGATGGCTCCTCCCTCGAGTCAGTAAAGGGTGATCATCAGGTCCAGGCCCTCGGCGGCGACGGTACGGCAGTGGTCGGCCCAGGCGCGCAGGTCGTGCAGGTTGCGGTCGAAGCTCTGGTCGTCGTCTTCGTCGCGGTGGACCTTGTAGACGGCCAGGTCGGACATCTCTGCCACGGAGAACTCCCGGCGGGCAACGGTGACGTCCAGTTCGTCGATCAATCGGACGGCGTCGGTCAGTTGGGCCGCGGTGGAACACCGGTATGTGATGCCCTGGCCGCTCCGGGCGTGCGCAGCGAAGACCTCCGCGCCGAAGATCGCCTGGTGAGCGCGGGTCTGCTCGGCCTGCTGCCGGGTTCGCTCGGTGCGATAGGCGACCGGGTCCAGCAGGTATTCGGCCTGCGAGTGGTTCCGGCTTCCGAAGAAGTCATGGTTCCGGCGGGTGTCCTCGGGAAGCACGGCCAGCAGCCGCCGGGTGATCTCCGGCAGCTCTTCGCCGGGCCAGGGTCCGCAGAACGGGGGCTGGTCCTCGACCACCGCCCACAGCGCCGGGTCGGCGCGAATCCGTCGCATCGGCTCGTTGTCCAGACGGACGGTGAGGCATTCGAAGTCGAGTCCCATGAATTGATCACAACATAGCGATTCCACCCCTTTCCGCCCGCCGTGAGAAGCGCCCGCCGTGCAGCGCGCGTAAGGCCGACTGGCGGGTGGGGCATGGGTGAGGCCGCCCTGCATCCGGACGGCGGCAGGCGGCGGGCGGCGGGCGGCGGGCGGCGGGCGGCGGGCGGTCAGGCGTTCAACAGGGGCGTCACGATGGCGAGGATGCTGTCGATCGGCTCCCCGTGGGGCCGGCCGCAGTCGTGCACGGTCACCGATGCCGCCGCGGTCGCGATCTTGTACTCGAAGCCGTCGTTGCAGACCGGCAGATCCGACTTGCCGGAACCGGCGGTGAACTCGGGGGAGGTGACCCACCGGCTGAGCTTCTCGACGGAGGCGGCGGGCAGGGACGTCTTCTCGGCCGGTTTGCCGCCGCCGGTCAGGGTCACCGAGCCGTCGGCCGCGATCTCGGCATGATCGTCGACTCCGGCGAAACCGCCCTGGCGGCTGACCGTCAACGGAAAGGCCGCCGCGACCGGCGGAGACCCGGCGGTGGCCGGTGCCGACGATGACGGGTCGGGCGACGAGGGTGTGGACGCGGCGGGCGACGGCGGAATGGACGCGGCGGGCGACGACGGCGCGGACTTCGGCTCGCCGTTCGTGCATCCGGCCAGGCCGGCGAGCAGGAGCGTGGCTAGGACAATCGACGTGTATGACTTGGGCAACGGGGTTTCCTCTGCTCTCGACGGCATCGGCAATCGTAATTGCCCGTCAAATCGCCAGCCCGCACCCATGACGGCCACAGGTTCCTGACAGGTGGTTCGGCGACGCTGCGGACAGACGAGTCCGCCCCTTTCAGCCTGAGGAGTCTCCCGTGTCCGTGAAGAAGATCGGTGTGCTCGCCGTAGGCGCCGTCGCCGCCGGTGGTCTGGCCCTCGGAGGCGCCGCCGTGGCCAGTGCCGCTCCGGCGACCCCCACGCCGAGCACCTCGGCGGACGGCCCGGGCGGCAAGGGCGACGGTCACGGTCGGCCGGGCGGTAAAGGCGAGGGTCACGGTCGGCACGGCGGCAAGCACACCGAGGTGACCGGCGACGAGGCGGCGAAGGTGACGGCCGCGGTGACCGCGAAGGACAGTGCCGTCACGGTGGCCCGCGTGCTGAAGGACGACGACGGTTCGTACCACGTCGTCGGCACCAAGGACGGTAAGCGGATCGGCTTCGAGGTGAGCGCGGACCTCAAGACCGTCACCGAGCGTGAGGCGCGTCCGGGCCGCGGTCCCGGCGGCGGATTCGGCGGCGGTACGGAGGTGACCGGCGACGAGGCGGCGAAGGTGACCGCCGCGGTGACCGCGAAGGACACCGGTGTCACCGTGTCGCGTGTGGTCAAGGGCCCGGACGGCGCCTATCACGTGCTCGGCACCAAGGGCGGCGAGCGGGTGCACTTCGAGGTGAGCGCCGACCTGACGACCGTCACCGAAGGTAAGCGAGGCCCGGGCGGCCACGGTCCGAAGCCCGACGGCCGGCGCCCCGCCCCGTCACCGAGCAGGACGAGCTGAGCGGCCCGAACGCGAGAATCGCCGGCGATGGTGGACGGGGCGGCCGGCCCGGCCCGCCCCGTCCACTGCCGACGGCCGTGGCTCAGGCTTTGGCGCAGACCGTCCCGTTCAGCGTGAACGCGGCGGGCGCCGGGTTGCTGCCGGTGTGGGTGGCGTTGAAGCCGAAGCTGACCGTGCCACCGGCCGGCAGGCTGCCGTTCCAGGACGTGTTGGTGGCCGTCACCTGGGTCCCGGACTGGGTCACCGTGGCCGACCACGCTTGCGAGATCTTCTGACCGGCGGCATATCCGAAGGTCAGCGTCCACCCGTTGACCGCGACCGGTCCGTTGGTGATCGTCACGTTCCCGGTGAAGCCGGAACCCCAGTCGTTCGTCGTGTAGGCGACCCGGCACCCGGCGGCAGGCGACTGCGACGGGGACACCGACACCGAGGGGGACACCGACACCGACGGGGACGGGGACGGCGGGACGGAGACCGAGGCGGAGGGTGACGGCGAAGGAGATGATCCGCCGGGCACCGCACCCCACACGAGCGTCGTTCCGTCGTACAGCGCAATCGTGGGGTTGAGGCCGGAGGCCGTCTGGTAGGAGGGGTCGTTGGCCGGGTTCCACACGCCGCCCTCGGCGACCCCGATCTTGAGCTGCACCTCCATCCGGTGGGCCGACTGCCCGGCCGGGGCGATGGGGTAGCCGGTGCAGTCCACCTCGACGTACCAGACGTCGCCGGAATGCTGCTTCGCCGCGGTCGGCCCGGGACAACCCTGGGTGTACGGCGAGCTGACCTGCAACGTCGAGTTGTCGTCGCGGGTGAAGTAGTAGCGGAACCTACCGGCCGTGAGCGCGCGGGCCGGGAACGCCGACTTGTTGTAGACGATCACCTTGACGCCCGTCGAGCGGGTCTCGTTCTGCATGATCGTCGACTCGACCGACAGTTCCGGGATGTCCGGCGTCTCGGCGACCGGGAAGCCGGTCAGCGGCGCCCCGCCGAACTCGCCGTAGAGCCGGGCCACCGCCGACGTGAACCCGGCGTTGTAGTCGGTGGCGACCTCGTTCATCACGTAGTCGCCACGGCTGTCGGTGTACTTGTCGTCGGGCGACGACGGGCCGCCGACCAGGGCGCCGTACAGCACATGCCGGGTCTCCACCGGCACCTGCTGGCTGTCCCACCAGGAGCCGTGCGCCGTACGGTGATGGGGGTTCTCGGGGGAGTCGTCGCCGAACCCGATCACGTAGCTGGAGCTGCGCGGGTTGTCGCCGAGGGCGTAGTCGATCTGCCGCACCGCGAAGTCGTGGTAGCGCTGCTTGCGTGTCGCGTCGGTGAGGTGGTCGCTGTGCACGAGCGCGACGAACGCGGTGTTGGCGGCGTAGCGCAGCGCGCCCCACGAGTCGACGACCACCATGCCGCCGGGTGAGGTGCGGACCTTCTCGCCGTTGACGCCGACGGTGAACCAGTCGAGCCAGCGGTTCGCGTCGTCGAGGTACCTCTGCTTACCGGTCAGCTGGGACAGCAGCACGTAGTTGCCGTACTGCTTGTTGTCCCAGGAGATCGTCCACTTGTACATCTTGGTGGTGGTCTGGTTCTCGTTGCCCTGTGCGTCGTAACCGGCTTCGGCCTTGGCCAGGTAGGACGCGTCGCCGGTGGCGCGGTACAGCCAGATGCCGCCCCAGACCAGCTCGTCGGCGTAGCCGCTCCACGACCGGTAGAACGCGGTCGCGTCGGTGATGCACTCGTGGTAGCTCTTGCGGACCCGGTCGGCGAAGGAATACAGCTGCTTGGCGTGCGTGAGCAGGGTGTCGGCATACTGCGGGTCGGTGGGGCGGAAGACCATCGAGGAGGCGGCCATCGAGGCCGCCGTCTCAGCGGCCAGCTCGCTGCCGCCACAGGTCGCATCGATCTTGTACGCCGGACGCGCCATCGGCATGACCTCGGCCGGCCCCCACCACTTGTGGTCGTCGTCGCCCTTGCCGACCTGCCCGTAGAGCACGTCGGCCGAGGGGTGCGCCTTGATGAAGTAGTCGTTCGGCACCCGCAGGTTGTTCAGCAGGTGGGTCAACTGCCCGGAGTTCGCGTACGCCTCCCGGTTCTCCACGGCACCCCAGGCGAGCATCGTCGTGGTGAACGCCATCGGCAGGCCGAACTTCACGTGGTCGCCCGCGTCGTACCACCCGCCGGTCAGATCCCGGCCCACGTCGGCGCCGTCGGTCATCGCCGAGTCGCCGCGCCAGGACACCCGGTTCCAGGCCGGCTTCTTTCCGGAGATCTGGGCCTCGTAGAAGAGCAGCGATTTCTGCAGCGCCTCGCCGTAGCGATGGGGTGCGGCGGCGGCATCGGACGGTACGGCGGCCCACAGCACACCGGCGCCGAGCGCGGCGGCCGTCAGGACGGTGGCGAGCTTCTTCAACATGCGGCGGCCCCACTCGTAAGACAGTGACCAGTATCGTTACATGGGAGCGCTCCCACTTCAATACTGTGTCCGCCGTGTTACGCGACCGGGTTCCCCAGACGGATGCCGAGGCGCCTCGGATGGCAGCTCATCGCCGATTGAGAGGCAGATCTCCGCGGGTCTCCCAGGAACGTGCCACCCCACCCCGACATGGCCATACTTCGATCGCCTCGCAGGTCAACCTTCTCCCCGCCGCGACGATCATGAGAGTGAGGGGCACACATGGACGTCTCCGTACCACGGCTGTCGGTGGTGGTTCCGGTGTTCAACGAGGAGGACGTGCTACCGCTCTTCGCGGAGCGGATGCGGCCGGTCCTCGACGGGCTCGGCGTGACCTACGAGGTCCTCACCGTCGACGACGGCAGCCGCGACGCCACCCCGGTCGTCCTGGAGGGCCTGCGCCGACAGTGGCCACAACTGCGCGTCGTCCGGCTGCGCCGCAACAGCGGACACCAGAACGCGCTCACCGCCGGCCTGCACCGGGCCCGCGGACAGTACGTGGTGAGCATCGACGTCGACCTGCAGGACCCGCCGGAGACCATCGGCGAGATGCTCCGGCTGGCCGAGGGCGCCGGCCTCGACGTGGTCCACGGGGTACGCGCCGACCGCAGCACCGACAGCCCGTTCAAACGGTGGACCGCCGGGATGTACTACCGGATGATCCGCCGCGTCGTCGGGCAGAACGTCCCGCACAACGCCGGCGACTTCCGACTGCTCTCCCGGAACGCGGTCGACGCGCTCACCGGACTGCCCGAGCACCAGCCGGTCCACCGCCTGCTCGTGCCGTGGCTCGGCCTGCCCAGCGGCAAGGTCACTTACACCCGCGAACGACGGGCCGCGGGCCGCTCCAAGTACCCGCTCGGCAAGATGATCCGGCTCGCTCTGGACAGCGTCACCGGCTTCTCGGCCGCCCCGCTGCGGGTCGCCACCTGGCTCGGCACCGCCGGAATCGCACTGTGCCTGCTGATCGGCGGGGGCGCGCTGGCCGCCTACCTGTGGGGCACCGTCGTCCCCGGCTGGACCTCGATGGTCGTGGCGGTGATGTTCGTGGGCGCGCTGCAACTGCTCTGCCTGGGGCTGCTCGGTGAATACGTGGCCCGGATCTTCACCACCCTCCAGGGGCGACCGCCCTACGTGGTCACCTTCGACTCGGCCACCCCGGGCCGCCCGCTGATGGAGACCGCCGGCAACGGAGGCGCGGCGTGGAAACTCTGACCCTCGCACCACCCCGGCCGGTGAGCGCACCGGCACCGGTGCTTCGGCCGTGGCGGACGGCGTACCGCACCGGATCTGCGGTCTGGGTCGTCATGACCGTCCTGCACCTGGCCGTCAGCGCGGTGGCCCGGCTGCCCCGGATGGGCGAGAGCACCCCCGACCTGTGGTCGATCGCCCTCGCCTGGAACGGCTGGGACGCCGGGCACTACGTGCGGATCGCCGAGGAGGGCTACCACATCGGCCCCGGGTTCCCCGCGTTCTTCCCGCTCTACCCGCTGCTGATTCGCGCCTTCGACGTGATCGTGCCGGGCGGCCCGCTGATCGCCGCCCTGCTGGTGGCCAACCTCGCCGCCTGGGGCGCGCTGGTCATGCTGCACCGGCTGGCCGACCACGAGTTCGGCCCGGCGGTCGCCCAGCGCGCCACCTGGTACCTGGCCGCCTTCCCGATGGGGTTCTACCTGTTCATCGGCTATAACGAGTCGCTCTTCCTGCTGCTGGCGCTGGGTGTGCTCTACGCCGGGCGGCGCGGACACTGGTGGCTCGCCGGTGCCCTCGGCGCGTTGTCGTCGGCCACCCGGCTGTTCGGGGTGCTGCTCATGCTGCCGCTCGCGGTGGAATACCTGCGGCAGATCGGCTGGCGGCCGCGGGCCGTGCGGGCCGACGTGCTCGGGATCGCCCTGGTGCCGCTCGGTGTGGTCGCCTACAGCGTCTACTGCCTGGTGGATCTCGGCAGCCCGTTCGCCTTCAGCATCGCCCAGGATCAGTGGGGGCGGCAGTACACGATCCCCGGTGGGGCCTGGCTGACCGCGATCGAACAGGGTCTCGGGCACCGGCTGCAGCACCCGGCCACGATCGGCGCGATCCTCGACGCCGGGACCGCCCTGGTCGCGGTGGTGCTGCTCGTCCTCTGTCTCACCGGGCGGTGGCGGTTCCGTCGGGATCAGGTCTATCTGGTGGTGCAAGGGGCGATCACCCTGTTCATGCTGCTGTCCACCGAGGTCGGCGGCCGGTCGATGCAGTCGGCCGCCCGCTACTCGATGGAGGCTGTGGCGATCTTCTTCGTCCTGGCCCGGATGGGCTCCCACCAGTTGGTCGACCGGGTCGTGATGACGTTCGGGATCGGATTGCACGCGGTCTTCCTGGTCGTCTTCATGTCAGGAACGTTCCTGGTCGCCTGACCGAACCTCCACGGTGGTGGTGATGCGGGCCAGCGACGGGGAACGCGGGGCCGAACCGAAGCCGAACCGGACCGGCGGGTCGACCGGGGCCAGCCGGCCGAGGTCGAGACCGTCCAGGACCGCGTCGGCGGTGGTGATCGTGTGCAGGTCGCGGACGGCGTACCACTCGCGGCGGCCGTTGCCGGCGCTGCCGTGCGTGCGGACACCCGGTAACAGCCGGGCCGGAAGGTCGATCAGCCGCACCCACCACAGATTCCGGGCCAGCGGCGGCGGGACGGCGTGCAGCAGCCGGCCCAGCACGCCCCGGCCGCCCGTGGTGAACCGCAGCCGCAGCGGCCCGGCGGTCACCGTCCACGCCGGTGGTGCCCGGTCGACGGTGATCGGCACCACCCGTACCTCGTCGAAGGTGTAGGTCTCGGCGACGAACCGGGCCAGCTCGCCGGTCTCGGCGAGCAGCAGGCGACGCCCGCCGGGTTCCTCGATCATCACGTCGGTGACCGGTCCGAACGGCGAATCCGGCCAGTGCCCGACCACCAGCCGGGTGCCCTGGACGGTGCCCAGCCCGGCGATCCAGCCGTCGAAACGCAAGCGCACATGATCCACGCGGATGTCTTACCCCACCGGTAGCGTGATCCTCACCAGAAGGCAGGAGAGGTCACCGATGCCCCGATTCACCGTGAGCCGAGATGTGCGCGCGCCGGCCACCGCCACGTGGGAGACGCTCGTCGACTGGCCACGGCACGGTGACTGGGTGCCGTTGACCGTCCTCCGGGTCGAGGGCGAGCGGGCAGGTGGGGTCGGCGCCCGGTTCGTCGCCCGGACCGGGGTGGGCCCGCTGGGCTTCGACGACCCGATGACCGTGGTGACGTGGGAGCCACCCGGGGGCGACGACCCGGGTGATCCGCCCGGCCGCTGCGAGATCACCAAACACGGCCGGGTCGTGCACGGCAGCGCCGCGTTCTCGGTGACGCCCCTTCCCGCCCTCCGCTGCCGGGTCGAGTGGATCGAGGACGTGACCGTCTCCCCACGTCGCCTCACCCGCTACGCCGGGCCGCTGGTGACACTGATCGGCCGCGCGGGTTTCGCCGCCACGCTGCGCGGCCTGGCCCGCGACGTCGAAAGGCGGTAGCGGTGACGGTCAGTCCTCGGCGGTGATCTCGATGCGCAGGGCCACCGGGAGACCGTCGGCGTCCACGTCCAGGTGGACCGGGAAGAAACCGTCGCCGATCGAGGTCATCGCCATCATGATGTCGGCGCCGGCCACCCGGATCACGCCTGCCTGATGTTCGGCGGCCCGGACCGCCCGCATCACCTGCCAGTGGTGTGAGTGTGGGCGGAAATCGGCGGCGAATCGCGGTGCGCCGGGCTCCTCGCGGCGGGATTCCAGGGCCAGCGCCCGCTGGTAGGCGTCCTCGACCGGCAGGTCCGTCCAGCCGTAACGGGCCTCGGGGTCGTCGAGTCGCGGCACCTCGAACTCGGTGGCGATCCGCTCCTCGTCGATACCCCACAGCACCAGGTCGGCCAGGCCGTCCAGGGGGAGGACGTGCTCCCACGAGTTCAGCGCGTCGGCGTCGGCGAAGACGAAACGGGCGTGATCGATGCCGAGCTCGCCGAACACCCACGAGTCGGCCACCGGCTCGTCGCTGAAGCCGATCCGCATCGACCGCCAGCCATGCGAGGCCGGGACCGCGGTCACCGGCAGTGGTCGGTCGGCCGGCACCTCGATCGGCAGCACCGGCACACCCATGACGATGAACTCGGGCTCCCGGGATTCGACCGCGTGCCGGACCCGTTCCCGATGCGGGACCTGCTGTTCGAACGGCCGCAGGCTCGCCCGGTGCCGGTGCGCGCGGCAGTGTTCGTCGAACTCGGCGACGAACTCGGCGGTGGCGTGCGCCGGAATGTCGTACAGCCGGGTGCCGGTCTGCCTGTCGAAGGACTCCGCGGCCGCCTCGGCATCCGGGCCGACCACCTCGAAGTCGGTCGCCGGATGGTCCTCGTCGTCGGGCACCCGAGCACCCGACCACATCTCCAGGTAGCCGCCGTCGGTGATCACCAGCTGCCCGGACGGGCAGGTCACCGCCCCGATCAGCACTTCGGTCGCCATGATCACGCATTGTAGGACCGGAACGGCTTCTCGAAGACGGCGGCGAACAATCGGGCCGCCACCAGACACAACGGCACCACGATGACGGCCGTGACGACGAAGCCGAGCAACCCCGGGCCGGTGTACGGCTTGACGACCAGCGTGCTGACCAGGGCGACCAACGGCATGTGGATCAGGTAGAGGCTGTACGAGAAGTCGCCGAGCGCCTGCAACGGACGGCTGCTCAGGAACCGGGTCATCCGGCCGGTGGCCACCGCCGCCAGGAACAGGGCGATGGCCGGACCCACGGCGAGATCCACCCAGTAGTAGTTGGTGATCGTCCACACCGATCCCCGCATCGCGATCAGGGCCAGCACCGGTGTCCCGGCCAGCACCGACATGCCCAGCCAGGGCAGCCGCCGGATCCGGTCACCGGCCGTGACCACCCCGGCCGCGAGCATCCCGGCGGCGAACAGCGGCGCCAGCTCCAGGGTGTAACCGACCGCCCGGGACCCGGTCGACAGCTCCGGGAAGACCAGTCCGGCCAGCACCACCGGCGCGGTCACCACGGCCATCGTCACGATCGCGCCGGCCCGTCGCCGTACCAGCAGGATCAGCGGGAAGATCAGGTACAGGCCGGCCTCCGCGGCGATCGACCAGAACGCGCCGTTCGGCGCGGGCGCCGCGACGGCGTCCTGCAGCATCAGGGCGTAGACGGCGAACGAACCGAAGGTCGGCGGTTCGCTGTGCGGGAGGTACGGGACGAGCGTCGCGATGAGGGCGCTGCCGATCAGGGCCGCCCAGTAGGCGGGCAGGATCCGTCGGGCCCGCCGCCACGCGTACCGTCTGGTTCCGCCGAGGCGCCACGCGTTCCGGGCCGGGGCGATGGCCAGCGAGAACCCGGACAGCACGATGAACACGACAACCGCGAGCCGTCCGTGTATGAGCCAGCCGAGCCAGGCCGGCCCGGTGTTGGCCGGGTAGCCGGGGAACGCCAGCAGCCAGCAGTGATGCACCACGACATAGAGGGCGGCCAGGCCTCGGATACCGTCCAGCCCGGCCACTCGCCGGTCGTCGCGGGGCGGTTCGGTGACGGTGGCCGTCCGGTGCGCGGATAAGACACTCACGATCGGGTCCTGCCTTTCGGGCGCACGCCGCCGGCCGGACGCGGCCTACGGCCGGTCCGCTACGCGGTGTGACGGTGGGGGGTTAGGGGAGGCGGACCTGCTGCCAGGTCATACCGTCTTTCGAGAGGTACGCCTCAGCGCCCGACGTGGGCATCAGGTACGGCAGGTCGGCCTGCCCGGTCGTGATCTCCACGGTCCGGATCGCGCCTTCGGGCATGCCGGACAGGGTGACCTGGGTGTATCGGCCGGTGCCGTGGGCGGTGACGGCTCCCTGGTCGGTCGGGACGATGTGTGCGCCGTCGGCGGTGACGTAGCCCGGCCACGCCCGGGCGCGCTCGATGAGCTGGCCCGTCTGCCACGTCGCACCGCCGTCGGCGGTGTAGTGAGACCTGAACCCGTCGTCTCCCTGGGTGACGACGTACGCCGTCGCATCGGGGCCGGCCGCGATCTTGGGCGCGAACATCGAGGCCGGCCATCCGTTGCCGGCAGGAATCACCGCGCCATCGGTGAAGACATGGGTCTTCCAGGTTCGGCCCGCGTCGGAACTGGTCGCCACCGCCGGTTTCTCCGTGACCGGATCCAGTCCCGACACCCAGAGCCGGTCGCTGATCGGCACCCTGACCCGATCGCTCCACCCGGGTTCGACGGTGATGCCGGTGGGCTGGGTGGCCAAGGGGCTGAACCGGCCGCTGGCCGGGTCGAGTACCCCGACCTTGCAGTCCGGGGCCTCCACCAGGTCACAGTCGACCGGCCGGGCGCCCGCCGGAACGGCGCCGGTCGGTTCGGTGGTGGCCTCGGGCCGGATCCAGTTCTTGCCGCCGTCCCTGCTGATCCATGTCTTGAGGATCGAGGCGGGCGCGGTCGGGCCGGCGGTCGGGCCGCCCGTGCTCTGCGTCTCGACCACGCCCCCGGTGAACGTGCGCTCGCTCCAGACGAGAAGCCCGGGACCCGGCGCGGTCAGCGTCACCTCGCGGGGAGTGGGTACGTCGCCCGGTGCGGGCGGTACACTGCGCGCCTGCCAGGAGCCGCCGTCGTCCGACGACACGTACAGCTCGGAGTCGCAGTCCTGGCAGGTGACGACGAGGCCGTAGAGCTCGGAGCCGGTGCTCGCCGACGCCGTTATCCAGGGCCAGCTGCAATCCTGCGTGCAGGTGACCTCGGGAATCGGATCGAGTGAGCCGTAGTCCGGCGGGGAGTTCTGCACGGTGTATCCGAAACTGGCTGCGGCCAGCACGGTCACCAGGAACACGGCGCTCGTCGTGGCGGCCCGCCGGCGCCTGACCTTACCGGCCCGCGCCTGGACGGTGCTGAACTCGGGTTGGCGTACCGCGTCGGCGACCTCCGACCGCAGCCTGTCGAACTGTGGTTCACGCATGGCGTACCCCCTCAGGCAGTGAGACCGGCTGGTCGTCGGAGAGGAAGGCGGCCAGCGCGGCCCGGCCCCGGGTGAGTCTCGCCTTGACCGTGCCCACCGGAACGCCGAGCGTGGCCGCGACCTCGGCCACCGAGAGGTCGGCCAGATGATGCAGCACCACCGCCTCCCGCGTCGGGCGGGCGAGTTGCCGCAGTGCCGCGACCAGCGCCACCCGGTCACCGGACACGCCCGGCACCGACTCCGGGGTGACGTCGACCCGGCCGGACCGGACCAGCCGGTCGAACAGCCACCGCCGCCGGTAGCGGGTGCGGGCCACATTGAGCGCGGCGACCCGCAGCCACCGCTCGGCGTCGTCGGCGCGCAGGAAGGACCGCGGTGACGCGAGCACCCGCGCGAACGCCTCGTGCACGGCGTCCTCGGCCTCGGCGAGGTCACCGACGAGACCGAAGACCTGCGTCACCAGCCGCCGGTAATAGGCCTTGTACGCCTGGCGTACCGCGTCCTCAGCCTCCACTCACCCTCCCCGTCGTCAGCGCTCGTCCCCGTCGTCGGCGCCCGTCCAAGGAAGGACCAACACCTCCTCGGTACGGTTGCATCGGGCGTCGAAGTTTTTTCGGGGGAGCGCCCGAGCGGGGTCAGGCTACTCGCGTGCCGCCGTGAATTTCGACCAGGCCGTCGACGCCGCGGAGGAAGGTTTCGCAGATCAGGGCCGGGTCGAAGAGGCATCCGGCGGCCATCGCGCCGTCGCGGAGCATGACGAAGTGCTGGGCGGCCTTGTCGGCCTTGGTGGCCTGGAGATCGGTCATCAGCGTGGTGATCGTGTCTAGGAACCACTGGCGGTGGGCGAGGACGGCCCGGTGCACCGGGTGGGTCGGGTCGGGGTATTCGGCGACCGCGTTGAGGAAGGCGCAGCCGCGGAAGCCGGGTGACCCGATGCCTTCGGCGATCGCGGCGGCGATGGCCCGGACGGTGTCGCCGGCTGGCGCGCCGGGGACGACGGCCGTCTCGACCTGGGTGCGGATGGCCTGGTCGGCGGCCTGGAGATAGGCCAGGACCAGGTCTTCCTTGCCCGGGAAGTGGCGGTAGAAGGTCGCCCGGGTCACCTTGGCCTCGGCGATGATCCGGTCGACGCCGACCGAGTGGATGCCCTCGGCGTAGAAGATCCCGCTCGCGGTGGTCAGCAACCGGAGCCGGGCCTCGGAAGTCGTCATCGGCCGATCATAGCCGCGCTGAGAGATAGAACGTTCGGTCTTGACATGAGGTAGAGCGCCCGTCATCTTTGGTCGAGACAGAACGTTCGTTCTACCTGTGAGGGACTGCCATGACCACCGTTACCGCCCCCGGCATCTCGACGACGGCCGCCGCCCTGCGGCGGCTGTACTTCGTCAGGTTCGCGTTCGCCATCGTCTGGGCCGGTGTGACGACCGCGGTCGCCGACGAGATCAGCCCTCTCACCGTCGCGCTCTTCGTGCTCTATCCGCTGTTCGACGTGGCCGCGGCGATCGTCGACGCCCGCGCCTCGCGCCGCACCGGCTCGCCGACCCTGCTCTACCTGAACATCGCGGTCAGCTCGCTCACCGCGATCGGCCTGGCCGTGGCCGGTGCCTCCGGCGCGCCGGCGATGCTGCGGGTGTGGGGTGCCTGGGCGATCGTCGCCGGTGTGATCCAGCTGCTCGTCGGGGTGAGCCGCCGCAAGATGGGCGGCCAGTGGCCGATGATCTTCAGTGGCGGCCTG
Organism: Actinoplanes sichuanensis; assembly: GCF_033097365.1. Lineage (NCBI taxonomy): Bacteria > Bacillati > Actinomycetota > Actinomycetes > Micromonosporales > Micromonosporaceae > Actinoplanes > Actinoplanes sichuanensis. The sequence continues at coordinate 5,312,631 of NZ_AP028461.1, read as the reverse complement.
TCCGTGCTGGCCGGCGGCTCATTCGTCGCGTCCGCCTCGGCCGCCGCGCCGTCACTGGCCAACGCGGCCGGCTACGCCATCCCGGGCGCGATCTTCTTCCTGGTCGCGGCCATCCGCCTCGGTCGCGCCGCGAAGGGAGACTGACAATGGGGCACGGCGAGCTCGTGCCCGGCCGCACGACGAAAGGCGAAGAAACAGTGACCGACCAGACGTACGACGTGATCGTGCTCGGCGCCGGACCGGTCGGGGAGAACGTCGCCGACCGGGTCGTCAAGGGTGGCCTGACGGCCGCCATCGTGGAACGCGAACTCGTCGGCGGTGAATGCTCATACTGGGCGTGCATGCCGACCAAGGCGCTACTGCGCAGCTCGGCGGCGTTGCGGGCGGCGCGGGCGCTGCCGGGAGCGCGGGAGGCGGTGACCGGGGACCTCGATGTGGCCGCGGTGCTGGCCCGAAGGGACGCGTTCGCCTCGAACTGGAAGGACGACGGGCAGGTCGCCTGGCTCGACTCGGCCGGGATCACCCTGCACCGCGGCCACGGCCGGATCAGCGGCCGGCTGACCGTCGAGGTGACCCGCGACGACGGCGCGACCACGGTCCTCGCCGCACGGCATGCGGTCGTCGTCGCGACCGGCAGCAGCGCGCTGCTGCCGGACATTCCGGGGCTGCGCGAGGCGGCACCCTGGACCAGCCGGGACGCGGCCGCCGCCGGCACGGTCCCGGCCCGGCTCGCGGTGATCGGCGGGGGAGTGGTGGCCACCGAGATGGCGACCGCCTACGCCAGCCTCGGTGCCCAGGTCACGGTGCTCGTCCGGGACGGGGTGCTGCCACAGGTCGAGGCGTTCGCCGGTGAGCTGGTCACGACGTCGCTGCGGGAGGCCGGAGTCACCGTCCGCACCGGCGTAGAGGTGAGATCGGTCGAACGCGACGGCGACGGTACGGTCCACCTGGAGCTCGACGACGGCGACCGGGTCGAAGTCGACGAGGTTCTGGTCGCGATCGGCCGGACCCCGAACACCGGGGACATCGGGCTGGAGACGGTCGGTCTGAAACCGGGTTCGTGGCTCACCGTCGATGACACCATGCGGGTCGTCGACGGGGATGGCGGGCTGTACGCGGCAGGTGACGTCAACCGGCGTGCGCTCCTCACCCACCAGGGCAAATACCAGGCCCGTGCGGTCGGTGACGTGATCGTGGCCCGCGCCCACGGGGCGGCTGTCGACGACGGCCGGTGGGGCCGGCACGTGGCGACCGCGGACGAGCGTGCCGTACCGCAGGTGGTCTTCACCGACCCGGAGATCGCCGCGGTGGGCCTGACCGCGGCCGCCGCCGAGGCCGCCGGCCTGCGGATCCGGGTCGTCGACCACGACCTGGCCGCGGTCGCCGGTTCCGCGTTGCACGCCGACGGCTACCGGGGCCGGGCCCGGATGGTCGTCGACGAGGACCGGCGGGTGATCGTCGGATTCACCGTCGCCGGGCCGGACGTCGCGGACCTGCTGCACGCCGCGACCATCGCGATCGTCGGCGAGGTGCCACTGGACCGGCTGTGGCACGCCGTTCCCGCGTACCCGACGGTCAGTGAGGTGTGGCTGCGGCTGCTGGAGGCGTACGGCCGTTAGATGCTCACCGTGTCGCCGGCCAGACTGGCCTCGACCAGTGGCCCGGCGGCCAGCGGGAACTCCAGGCGGGTCGCCCCGGCCTGGATGGTCAGGACGTGCACGTTCGCGTACCGCTGATGTGGGGTGACCCGGATGTCGGTGATCCTGGCCTTGGGCAGCACGCTCCGGGCCAGGGACAGCTTGTCGCCGTTACCGGTGAACCAGTCGCGCCGGTGGATGATCTGGACCTCCCGGTGGTCGGCCACGGTGATCGAGGCGTGCAGGGTGGTCGGCCACTGGCCGCCGCGCAGCCGGTCCGGCCGGTTCAGCGGGTTCACCACCTGGCGGCCGGCGATGTTGACCAGGCGCATACCCGGCTCCTCGGCGATCAGCCGCTCGTAGTCGGTGAGCAGGCCGGTGTCGGCGATGTCGAGGGTCGGGGCCGGGCCACGGGGCGGTTCGGCGGCGACCGGCAGACTCTCCGGGAGATACCAGCGGCGCAGCAGGAACATCAACTCGCGGATCGGAGCGCTCGCCGAGGCGTTGTACACCACGGTGACGACCGGGCCGTCGACGGTGTGCACGGTCAGGCGGCCGTTGAGCAGGCGCACGCTGTCGACGATCGCCGAGATCCGGTCGAGGGGGACGTGCACCGTGTAGTAGGCCTCGTCGCGGCGGGCGAGGACGGTGAACGTCTCCTCGTTGACGGCGAGCAGGTAGTCGTACAGATGCATGGTGGGGTGGGTGTTTCGTCCCTCGATGTCCCGGGGCACCTTGAGCACCCGCCGGTACGCCGAGGGATCGATCCCGGCCCCGCGATAGAGGCGCGGTAGCTCGTCGACGGTCCGGACCTCGTCGATCCACGGTCCGAAGCGGTTGAACTCCGGAGTGTTATCAGCGCTGGTCACAAGCGGTGAGCCTAACAACTGGATCGCGTTTCAAACCCCGGATCCGCGCAGTACGCCGCCGGTCCGGGCCGGGAACCGGCGGCCGGTGCCGAGGCGAGCGCTACGCCGGTCGGTCGAGGTCCTCGATGAAGCGGTGCATCGTCGCGACGTAGTCGGTGAGGAACCGCTCGGCGTGCGCCAGCTCTGCGGGGGAGTAGCCGGCCAGCATGGCGTCGACACGGTCGACCACCGGTGCGAAGAAGCGGTCGACCAGTGCGTCGACGCCGTCGGCCGCGCGCAGGGTGACGACCCGCCGGTCCGTGCTGTCTCGCACCCGGATCACGTGACCCGCCCGCTCCAGGCGGTTGAGCAGTGACGACGTGGCGCCCGCGGTCAGACCGACACGGCTGCCGAGGGCGGCCTGGGTCAGCGGTGCGCCACGGTCCTGGGCGGAGAGGATCTCGACCAGGGCGCTCGCGTCGGTGGTGTGCAGGCCGGCCCGGGCGCCGAAGAGCCGCCCCAGCTCGGCGAAGACGGTGCCGTGCGCCCGTAGTGCGGCCAGCAGCCGGTCCCGTTGCCCGGTGGCGTCGTCAGGTGTGCTGGTCACGCGGAGACCGTACCATCATCAAATGGTTTGACGGTGAAATGGTTTGACGGTAAAACTATCGGCATGACTTCACCACGTGCGCTGGTCTCCGGAGCCGGCATCGCCGGGCTGAGCACCGCCTTCTGGCTCGGCCGGGCGGGCTGGGACGTCACCGTCCTGGAGCGCTTCGGCACGTTCCGCGACGGCGGGCAGAACATCGACATCCGGGGCGCGGCCCGCGACGTGCTGAGCCGGATGGGGCTCGAGGAGGCCGTCCGCAGCCGCGGCACCACCGAGGAGGGCACCGCGGTCCTCGACGGCGCCGGGCGGGTGATCGCCCGGTTCCCGGTCGAGGACCCCGACGGGCCCACCGCCGAGTTGGAGATCCTGCGCGGAGACCTGGCCCGCGTCATCCTGGACGCGCTTCCCGGCAACGTCACGGTGCGTTACGACGATCAGATCGTGGGGGTACGCGACGAGGGCTCCCACGTCGACGTGACGTCGGCATCGGGCACCACCGAGCGCCACGACCTGCTGGTCATCGCGGAAGGGGTCCGCTCACGCACCCGCGACCTGGTCTTCGGCTCCGCCGTCGGCCGCCGCGAACTCGGCGTCACGATGGCCTACGGGACGATTCCCCGTACCGGCGACGACGACCGCTGGTGGCGTTGGTACTCGGCCGCGGGCGGACGGCAGATCACCCTGCGCCCGGACCGTACCGGCACCACGCGGGCCACGCTGGCGTTCACCGGCGGTGACCGGGACCTGGCCGCGCTGCCGCTCGACGAGGCCCGCGCCGCGCTGCGTGACGTCTTCCGCGGCGCCGGCTGGCAGGCCGACCGGGTCGTCGCCGGGTTCGCCGCCTCCGATGACGTCTACCTGGACCGTCTCACCCAGATCGGCATGCCGTCCTGGTCGGCCGGTCGGGTCTGTGTCACCGGCGACGCGGCCTGGTGCGTCACCCCGCTCGGTGGCGGGGGCACCTCGCTGGCCATGGTCGGCGGCTACGTCCTGGCCGCGAGCCTCACCCAAGCCCAGCCGGACGTCGCCCTGACCCGTTACGAGCAATGGATGCGCCCGCTGATCGACGACGCCCAGAAGTTGCCGCCCGGTACCCCGGGTCTGTTCTACCCGGACTCTGCCCTCGGGGTACGGGCGCTGCGGCTGGCCGTGCGGGTCGGCAGTCTCGGTGTTCTGCGGAGGGTGACGGCCCGGATCGGTCACGTGGCCCGCACCGACCGGCCGCTGCCGGAGATGGCCGGATGACGGTGGGTCCACGGGCACACGTGCCCGTGGACCCACCGCCGGTCGATCAGAGGTTCAGGGTCCAGCTGTTGATGTAACCGGTGTCGAGGTTGGCGGCGTCCTGGACGCGCAGCTTCCAGGGGCCGTCGGCCACCTCGGTGGAGAGGTTGACCGTGTAGGTGGCGTCGATGTTGTCGGCGCTGCCGCCGCTGCGGGCGCGCAGCGAGTAGACCGTGCCGTCCGGGGCGACCAGCGACACTGCCAGGTCACCGACGTACGTGTGGACGATGTGCACCTCGACCGTGCTGCTCGCCGACGCGTTCCCGGCGCAGCCGTTGATCACCACGGTCGACTCGACGGTGGTGTTGTCCGGGATCGCCACGTCGGTGGCGTTGCTGCCGGAGCAGCCGGGCAGGCCGTTGACGGTGAGGCGGACCTCGGCCCGGCGGATCGTCGCCGGCGACGTGCCGGTGACCACCACGGTGTACTGGCCGCTGTCGGCGTCCGCGGAGGCGGTGAGCGTCAGCGTCGACGTCCCGCCGGCGGTCACCGACGGCTCGCTGAACGTGGCGGTCACCCCGGCCGGCACGCCGGACGCGGTCAGGTCGATGCTCTGGGCCTCGCCGTTGACGCTGGCCGTGGTCACCGTGACGGTGGCCGACGTGCCCGGGTCCAGGGTCAGGGTCGTCGGGTCGACGGCGACCGAGAAGTCGTTGGTGACCGGGCATTCCAGGTCGTTGCCGGCCACGTTGACCGCGGTCCACGCGGACTGGACGGCCTTGTACTCGGTCGAGCACAGGCCGTACAGGTCGGTGGCGGCGGACAGGGTGTAGGCGCGGGAGGTGTTCGCCGGGGTGGTGGTGTTGACGTAGCGGGTGTTGGAGGTGAAGTACACGTCCAGCGCCCGGAACCAGATCTTCTCCGCCTTCTCCCGGCCGATGCCGGTGACCGGGGCGGCGTTGCCGCAGACCGGCGAGGTGCCGTACGCGGTGGCGCCGGTGCCCTCGGCCAGGTTGAAGAAGAAGTGGTTGCCCGGGCCGGACGAGTAGTGCACGTCGACGCTGTTCGTGCTGGTCGACCAGCAGCCGTGCGACGAGCCGTCGAGCGTCGGGTTGTACATGTAGCGCAGCGGCGCGCCGGTACCCCGGATGTCGATCTTCTCGCCGATGTCGTAGTCACCCGGGTCCGACGTGGTGTTCGCGTAGAACTCGACGGCCGTACCGAAGATGTCGCTCGTGGCCTCGTTGAGGCCGCCCGATTCACCGGAGTAGGTGAGGCCGCCGGACACCACGTTCTCGGTGACGCCGTGTGACATCTCGTGGCCCGCCACATCGAGGGACACCAGCGGCTTGGCGTTTCCGGAGCCGTCACCGTAGGTCATCTGGGCGCCGTCCCAGAAGGCGTTGACGTACGCGTTGCCGTAGTGCACCCGGGACGGGACGCCGCGCCCGTCGCCGAAGATGCCGTTGCGGCCGTGCACGTTCTTGAAGTAGTCGTACGTGACCGCGGCGCCGAAGTGCGCGTCGACGGCCGCCGACTGCCGGTTGGTGTTGGCGCCGGTGCCCCACACGTTGTCGTCGTCGGTGAAGTTGGTGCAGGTGCTGGTGCCGTTGTTCATGTCGCAGGTGCGGCCGTTGCCGCGGAGTGGGTCGATCAGGCTGTACGTGGAGCCGGACAGTGTGGTCTCGACGGCGACCGCGCCGGAGTAGATGCCGGTGCCGGTGCCCGCGATCGACTCGATCTCGTTGTACTCGCCGATGTGCGTGCCGGTCAGTGCGTCGGTGATGACGTGCAGACGGGAGGGGGTCTGCTTGTCGGGCGCCCAGCCGCGGACGATCGTCTCCCAGGCGAGCCGGCCGCGGCCGGTGCTCGCGTCGACGAACAGTTCCGGCTGGTCGATGGCGGTCAGGGTGCCCTCGAAGCGGGACTTCGCCGCCGCCGACGCCTTGGCGCTGGAGACCTTCGGGGTGGTCGCCAGTGTCAGGGGTGCGGCGAGGCCCACCGAGGTGCCGGTGAGTTTTCCGGTGGCGTCGGTGTGCACGACGAAGTCGCCGCCGTACACCCGGAGGCCCTGGTAGGTGCGGGTGTAGCGGACATGGGCGTCGCCGTCGGCGTCGACTTTGGCGCGGTAGGCGGTGTACGACTCACCGCTCGCCCCGGCGATCGCTGCGGGGCGGGCGGTGACCAGGCCGTCGGAACGAGTGACGGCCTGGGCTTCGGTGGGGGGCTTGGGCTGCGGCGGTGCTGCCGAGGTGCTCGCGGCGGTGGCCACGAGGGCGCTGCCGACCAGCGCGGTGACACCGGCCAGCGCGAGGGTTTTCTTCACGCGGTTCCTCCCGAACCAGACATCTACACATGGCAATGTGTAGATGAATTATGGCGCGGGTATAGAGACGATCTTATATATCTTTATGGTCATATCAGAAGATCGGGGTCAGGTCGTGAAGATCGTGAACTCCACCTGACGCACCTGGCCACCCGCCTGGAACTGAAGGAACATCCGCTTGTCGCCGCGCTCGGCGAAGGCGGCGTGGAAGGCCAGCACACCGTCGGCCGGGGCGGACCCGTCGGCGCTGGTGGCGATCGGGTGCAGGTGCTTGAGGCCCTGGGTGCGCACCTCGAAGTTGGACAGGTGCGCGTAGGCACCGAGGTACGGCTCCAGGGTCGCCGGGTGTCCGTCGCGCAGCACCTGGAACCGCAGCGCCGTCGGGGTGCCCGAGGTCAGGTCGGCGGTGCCGTCGAGGCGGCGCACCGTGTACGGGCCGGAGCGCGCCTCCGCTTCCGGGGCCGGCACCGGGGCCATGCTGGTGTCGCCCGCGATCACGAACGGCACGCCCAGCACGGTGGGCTCGGGACCGTCCGGGCCGCCGGTCCGGCCGTGCGGCACGAACTCCAGGTACACCCGGTAGGCGCCGCCGTCGGTGATCGTCACCGGGGCGGTCCACGTTCCGTCGGCCACGTCCGGGTGCAGATGCTGATAGCCGGACAGGTCGTCGCGTAGCACGTACATGTGCACGGGTTTGGTGTGGATCTTCTGGAAGTCGGTGACCGGACCGCCGGGGCCGGTGATCCGCAGTGACACCGTCGCCGGACCGCGGCCGGTGGGCAGCGAGAGGGCCTCGGCGCGGAAACCGTCGTAGGCGTCGGAGAGGCCGTCGCTGTGGTACGCGACGGGAGACGGCGCCGGCGCCGGGGCGGCCGAGGGGGCGCGACTGTCCAGGAACAGGTAGGCGGCCCCGACGAAGCCGGCCAGCGTCACCGCCGCGGTGAGGCGGCGGTGACGCGCGTTCTGGCCGGTCAGCTCACTGCCGCCGCGCCGGTGGGCCGGACCAGGAACAGCCCGACGCCGATGCTCTGAACGGCGACGACCCCGTTCTTGAGGTACGGCAGCGCCATCCAGCTGCCGCTGTAGCCGCTGGCGTTAGACGACGGGTCGACGTCGAAGTAACCGACCTCGGGCAGCGTCGCCGACGCGACGTTTGTGGTGTCGAGGATCCGCAGGCCACCGCGGTAGGCGGCCTGGAAGTGCCGGTTGCCGACGGTGTAGCCGTTGTGGTTGACGAACGTGCCGCGGGTGCCGTTGTCCCGGCCCACATAGCGGGCGGCGTCGAGTTTCTCGATGTTGTAGACGAAGTCCGGGCTGCCCGAGGCGGTGCTGATCGTCTCGTCGTTGACGATCATGTGCTTGAAGTCGCTGGTCGGGAACCCCTGATGGATGAAGCTCGCGCCGGGGTGGGTGACGCTGGACAGCACGACGATGTTCGACTTGTTCGTCACGTCCAGGATCTGGAAGCGTTTGCCCTGGCCGGTGTAGTTGAACGCGATCTCCCGGCCGGTGTAGCGGGTGTCCGGTCCGGCGTAGTTGACCACGATCGACTCGTGCGAGTAGACCTCACGGCTGTAGCAGGCGGCCTGCGTCAGGGTGAGCGGCGTCTTGATGTCGTAGATCGTCAGGCCCTTGCTGCAGGTGTTGGCGCCGGACACGTACAGGAAGCCGGTGGCCTGGTTGATCTGCAGGGTGTGGCTGTTGGTCAGCCCGGTGAACCGCGCGTCGGCGGTGAACGTCTGCGTGGTGGTCACGCCCTGCAGCTTGTTCAGGTTGAAGATCTGGATGCCGTGCGACACCGAGTCCTTGCCGATGTAGGCGTAGTTCTTGTACGTCCGGACGTCGCACCAGGACGAGCTGACCCCGTTCGAGGACGGCAGGTTGCCCAGGTAGCGCGGGTTCGACGGGTCGGTCACGTTGACGAACGAGACGCCGTTGGACCGGCAGTACAGGATGTACTCGTTGCTGTCGCGGGTGTCGGTCCAGTACCACATGCTCGACGATCCGCCGCCGCCCAGCGACGACTGCGGCAGGAAGCTGAGCAGGTCGACGTTCTTGCAGGGGTACGTCCCGGCCTTGCCGTTCACACAGGTCACCGGTGCGGCGGCGACGAGCGGGGTGCCGCTGCGCCAGGCGGGTTCGTAGATCCTCAGCATCTCGGCCTGTTCGGCGCGGCCCTCGGGGGTGTCCGGGTCGTGCGCCGCGACCGGCGGTCCGGCCAGGGCCAGTAGGAGGACCGCGGTGGCGGCGAGCGTGATGCGACGTACTCCTCGGAGCATGGGTGGGCCCTTTCGCGCGGAGTGTTCAGCGCGCGCGGGGGTCGGCACGCGCCTCGGTGTGCGTGCCTGAACGCTAAGGGTCACTTAGATATTCGTCAATGTCTGGCGAGCCCCGGGCGCGGCTCCGATCCAGATCACCGCATGCAGGTCGCGCCGGGTGCGACGTCTCGGCTGCACAGACTGCACCAGACCGCGGGGACCGTCTCGTGGAAGACCGCCGCGCGAACGGTGTCATTCGCGGCGGTCACCCGCATCGGATGCCGGGCGAAGTAGCGGATCGTCCAGCTGTCCCCACCCGGCGGCCAGGCGCTCAGGGTGGCCTGGACCGCGACGTCGTCGCCGCTCCACCACAGCTCCGCCGGTCCACTCGCTTCCGGCGCCGCCGGTGGCAGCATGCTGTCCTCGACGATCGGCTGAACACCGGGCGGCGTGCGGCACTCGAAGGTCCGGTGCGGCCGGCCGCGCACCTCGACCACCAGGGCGTGCCTTTCGATCCGCTGTTCCACTGATCGATCGATGACACGGTACGGCCAGCTTCCCGGGCCCATGGCGGTGCTGCCGTCGGTGAGCACGCTCAGACTCCACGTCCAGTCGCCGTCCAGGATCCCGAGGAAGGCCGGGCCCAGCGGGGTGTCGTGGAACGAGGGGTCGCCGTCCACCCCGTACTCCATGTCGTTGCCGCCCAGAACCGGATAGGTCAGACCGCCGTAACGCTCCTGGAACCGGGCTACCTGCTCGGACCCGAACCCGGCTCCGCTGATCCATGGACCACGACGCGAACGGGTGTGCAGGAAGTGCCGGGCACGGGCGGACAATTGCGGGTCGTCAGCGATGTATATGCCGGCCAAATTAACATGCCGGTCGCACCCAACCGAGGTGGCTCGGCGCGGGTAGTAGAGGTGTGAGTGTGACGTTCGAGGACTGGGTGCGGCCGCATCTCGGCGCCATGGCCCGGCTCGCGGCCCGGCTGGCGCCGTACGCCGACCGGGACGACGTGGTGCAGGAGGCGCTGGCCCGGGCCTGGCTCAAACGGCACCAGTACGACACGGCGCGGGGCACCCCGGCCGCCTGGCTGCTGGCGATCACCGCGGATCAGGCCCGCAAGGCCGCCCGGCGGTTCCGGGGGACCACCGCCGAGGTGCCGGATGGTGGTGTGGCGGCCGAATGGGACGCGCGGATGGATGTGCGCCGGGCGATGCGGCAGCTCACCGACCGGCAGCGGCTCGCCATCGACTGTCACTACTTCGTCGGCCTGTCGACGGCCGAGACCGCGGCGGTCATGGACTGCTCGGTCGGCACGGTGAAATCCACCCTCGCGGACGCCCGGCTGCGGCTCCGAACTCTCCTGGCGGTGACCGGATGACGACTGACGACCCGATCGACGATCTGCTCACCACAGCCGGTGAGCGCTGGCGGGCGGCCCAGCCGCCACCGCCCGAACCCGATGCCGGCCGGTGGGTGACACCGAGGCGGTGGAGCCGGCTGGTGCCGGCCGGAGCGGCGGCCGCCACCGTCCTCGCCGCGGGAGCCATGGTGTTCGCCGCCCAGCGGACACCAGCCGGGCCGGTACTGGAGCCCACTCCGGTGACGGCGCCGACCGTTGCCGACCGGCCGTCGGTTCCGGCCGGGTCGGCCGTTCCCACCCGGCCGACCGGACCGACCGGGCCGGCCGACCTGATCGTGCGGGACGGTGATCTCGTCGAGGTGAGCGGCCGGGTCGAGGACGGGAAACTGTGTGCTCCGGCCCCGGTCGGCGGCGATTACTGCCCGTACGGCATCAAGGTGCCGGGGACCGTGGGGGCGACAGGTGTCACGGTGCGTGGCCGATGGCATCCGGACGGGCTGTCCGACATTCAGGTGCTGCCGTACACGCCGAGTTCGGCCGGGGCGGGCTGGCTGCCCGCCGCGCTGCCGGAGACGCCACCGTGCCCGGCACCGGCCGGTGGCTGGTCCACGGCGACCGACTGGGGTAGCCCGGAGGTCGAGGACCCGCTCCGCAACTACCTGCACGCGCACGCCGACCAGTTCGCCGAGCAGTACGTGACACACCTCGACGGCGCCCGGATCATGGTGGTCACGGTGGTGAAGGGCGACGTGGACCGGGCCCGGCAGGCGCTGGACGCCATCTACACCGCCAACCTCTGCGTGGTCGCGGCGCCCGGCGAGCGCAGCATCGCCGCCGACGAGCAGCTGCAGGCCACCACCGGCGAGGCGGTGGGCGAGCTGATGAACGAACAGGCGTGGGAGATCTACACGGCCAACGCGGACGACGGGCGGATGCGGGTCAACATGGTCCAGTTGACCGAGGCCCTGTACGACCGGTTCGTCACGATCGGCCTCGACCACCTGATCCTCGACCCGTGGATCCGCCCGGTGACCCGCTGAATCCGGTCGCGGGCGCCTCCGGGCACCCTGCGGTAAGGTGCGCTGGTGCTTCCGGTCCTGACTCGATACCTGTCTGCCGCGGTCGGGGCCCGCCTCGCCGACGAAGGCGCCCGGGTGTCGCTCGTACTGCTCGCCATCGAACAGACCGGTCGCCCGGCGGTCGGTGGCCTGCTGGTCGCCGCGCTCATGGTTCCGCACGTGGCGGCCGCCCCGCTGGCCGGCGCCGCCGCCGACCGGGCCCGCCGCCGCAAACCGCTCTACCTGGTCGCCTTCGCCGTCCACGCGCTGAGCCTCACCGGTGCCGCCCTGCTCGTCGGCCCGGCCACGTGGGCCGCCGCGATCCTGCTGTTCACCGGTGGCTGCCTGGCGCCGCTGCTCTTCGGCGGCCTCAGCAGCCTGCTGCGGGAACTGGTTCCCGGCGACCCGGCCCGGGCCTTCGGCTTCGACGCGACCACCTATTCGGTGGCGGGCATCGTCGGTCCCGCGCTCGCCGCCACGGTCGCCGGCTTCGCCGGCGCCACCTGGTCGGTGATCACCCTGGCCGGGTTCGCCGTGCTCGGCGCGGCTGCGTTTCTCACGCTGCCACTGCCGCCACGACCATCCGGGGTACGCCCGGCCCGTCCCGCCAAGCCACTTGCGGCGTTCTCGGTGATGGCCGACCGGCCCCGGCTGGGGGCGGTCACCGTGACCACGGGCCTGAGCCAGTTCGGTTTCGGGGCGCTGCCCCTGGCGGCCGCGGCCATCGCCACCACCCGGCATGACCCGCCGCTGACCGGCGTGATCATGGCGGTGACCGCGGCCGGCAGCCTGACCGGTTCGCTGCTGACGACCCGCATCCGGGCGTTCCACCGCCGACCCGAGCGCACTCTGCTGATCTGCACGGCCGTGCTGTCGGTGCCGTTCCTGGCCGCCGCGTTCCGGCCCGGCGCGTGGCCGCTGATCGCGATGGCCGGTCTGCTGATGGGGCCGATCACGGTGGCGCTCTTCTCGGTCCGTGACCGGGAGTCGCCCCCAGAGGTGCGTACCCAGGTCTTCACACTCGGCGCCGGCATCAAGGTCACCTCGGCCGCGGCCGGAGCCGCGGTGGGTGGTCTGCTGTCCGGCACGGGCCCGGCGCTGCTGCTGACGGTGATCGCCGGTGGTCAGTTGCTCGCCGCGCTGACCGGAACCCTGATCCTGCGCCGGGCCGGCGACCGCGCCGACCGCAGTGACGACCCGCACCCGTCGGTGTCGAGGTCCGCGTAGCGCAGGCGTACGACAGGTCAGGCCTTCGGCTTCGGTGCCTTCGTTTTCGGCGTTTTGGGTGCCTTGGGAGTCTTTCCGGCCGTCGCCGGCTCGGGCGGATCGGCGGCGGCCGGCTCGGGTCTGGTCACCGCCAGCGCGACCCGGCAGGCGATGCCGTCGAGTGCGAATCCGCCGGGCGTGGTGCCCGGGCCTCGATAGGTGCCGCGCACGGTGGCGGTGTGATCGTGCCCCGGCGCGAGCCGGGTGATCCGTGCGGTCACGGTGCGGCCGTCCTGCCGCCAGACGCCCGGGGTGCCGCCGGACAGCCGCTGTTCGGCCGGTAGGACGAAGGTGAGCGGCGCGGCCGGAATCGGCACGTCACCCGTGTTGGCCACGTTGACCCGGGTGGTGAAGTGGCCGTCGCCGGTCGCCACGACGAAACCGACGGTGCATTCCGGCCGTGCGGGTGCCACCACCGACGATGGGGCGGGTGTCGAGGGGGCCGGTGCGGCGGCCCGGGCGACCGGGCCGGGGGAGTCCGGGCGCAGAGTGATCGCCGCGGCCGAGCCGGCTACCAGCACCGCGATCCCGGCGAGAACGGTGAGCCGGCGATGCCCGGAGGTCCGGACGTCCACTGTCGGCCCGGGCCGGGACGGTCGCGCCGTGATCGCCGGGTCGGTTCCGGCCGGACGGCCCGCCACCCCGGCCGGTATGCCCGCGGAACGGCGGCCCGGAGAATCCGGCGTGCCGGTGGGCAGCGCGAGGATCGCCGGGTCCAGGGCGACGGCCGTTGCCAGCGTGGCCGCCGCCGCTGCCGCGCCGGGCCGCTGATCGGGATCCTTGGCCAGGCAGCGGCGGCACAGTTCGGCCACCTCGGCGGGCAGCCCGGCGACCGGCGGCAGGTCGTGCGGCTCCTGATAGCGGTGCGCTCGGAGCATCTGGGTGGCCGTCGACGCCGGCCACGGCGGCCGTCCGGCGAGGGCCCGGTAGAGCAGCAGGCCCAGTGCGTACACGTCGGTGGCCGGACGGGCCACACCGTGTTCGAGGCGTTCCGGGGCCAGGTAGGCCGGTGTGCCCAGCAGTTCGCCCGCGCTGCGGTCGTCGTCGCCGGACACCGCGGAGATGCCGAAGTCGAGCAGCTTCACCCGGGCCTGGGAGACGACGACATTCGCCGGTTTCACGTCGCGGTGCACGACGCTGCGCTCGTGGGCGGCGGCCAGCGCGGCCGCCACCTGGGCGCAGATGATCACGGCGGTCGGCCAGGGCAGGGCGCCGGCGGTCAGCAGGTGGGCCAGGGTGCGGCCTTCGACGACCTCCATCACCAGGTACGGCAGAGACCCGGCCTCGCCGTAGTCGTACACCTCGACGATGTTGGGATGCCTCAGCCGGGCGACCGCCCGTGCCTCGTCCCGGATGTGCGCCAGCCGGGCCGGGTCCCGGGCCAGGGCCGGCGCCAGCACCTTGACCGCCACGTCGCGGCCGAGGACCTCGTCGTGGGCGCGCCACACCACCGACATGCCGCCGGCGCCGAGCCGGCCCCGCAGCCGGAACCGGCCGTCGATCAGGTCCCCGGTGTTCATCGAGATCATCGATGCCCCCGCAGGGCGGCCCGGAAACCACCGGCTCAGGTCCGGACCGGTTTCTGCCGAACAGTCAGACGGGAATCGGGAAGGACCGGGGTTGGACGGGGAACGGCGAATCGCGCAGGCGGACCGGCTGGCCGCAGTGGCGTCCACCGGCCTGCTCGAGGTGCCGCCCGCACCCGGGCTGGACCGGCTGACCCGGTTGACCGCACGGCTGCTGGACACGCCGATGTCGGCGGTGTCGCTGGTCACCGACGAGCAGCAGGTGCTGGCCGGACGCTTCGGGTTCCCGGATTCGAACGGCGTCGCGGCCCGGACCGCACTGACACATTCGTTCTGCCGGTACGTCGTCGACGACGACGTGCCCCTGATCGTCACCGACGCCCGCGCCGACGAGCGGTTGCGTGACAACCCGGCCATCGGCGACGCCGGGGTGGTCGCCTACGCCGGGGTGCCGATCCGGCTGGACGGGCACACGCTCGGCGCGTTCTGCGTCATCGACAGCCGGCCGCGTACGTGGAGCACCACCGACCTGGAGACCCTGGAGGACCTGGGCGCGGCCGTCGGCTCGGAGATCGCCCTGATCATGGCGGCCGACGACGCCGAACGGGCCGCGACGTTGATGCGCGCGGTGCTGGAGGCGTCGCCGGACGCGTACGTGTCCACCGACGCCAACGGTCGCGTGCTCGACTGGAACCCGGCCGCGGAGGCGCTGTTCGGCTGGTCCCGGGACGAGGCGGTGGGCGCCGACGCGGTCGAACTGATCATCCCGGAGGAGGATCGGGTACGTTTCGCCGCCGACGTCGCCCGGGTCCGTGGCGGTGGCGAGTCGGAGCTGGCCGGGCGCCGGATGGAGATGCCGGTGCTCGACCGGTACGGCACCTGCATCCCGGTCGAGTTCACCGTGCAGATCACCGACATCGGCAATCCCGTCTACCACTCGTTCCTGCACGACATCAGCGCCCGCCGGGCGGCCCAGCGCGAGCTGCAGCAGCGCAACCGCCAACTGGAGCAGGCGAACCTGCTGAAACTCGACCTGATGGGCATGCTCTCGCACGACATCGGCACGCCGCTGGCCGCGATCACCGGCTACAGCGAGCTGCTGCTGGACGACCCGCTGCCGGAACCGGCGCGTTTTCTCGTCTCCCGGATCCGCCGGTCCGCCCACCGCATCGACGAGCTGCGCCACAACGTGCTGGCCATGTGCAGCCTCGATTCGGGCACGCTGACCACCAGCCGGCAGCCGGTGCTGCTCGCCCCGGCACTGCGGGAGGCGGTCGACGCGGTCGAGGCCGACATCCCGGTCGAGTGCCCGGACGGAACGTGGGTGCTGGTGAATCCGGCCCACCTGACGCAGATCGTCGTCAACTTCATCACCAACGCCGCCAAGTACGGCGGTGGCGCCACCGCGATCACCGTGCGGGCGGCCGGCGGGCTGGTGACCGTGGCCGTCCACGACGAGGGGCCGGGTGTGCCCGCGGCGCTGCGGCCCACCCTGTTCGACCGCTACACGCGGGCCGCCGACACCGGCGCCGCCAAGGGCCACGGGCTCGGCCTGCACATCGTCGCCAGTCTCGCCGGAGCCAACCACGGAACCGTCGCCCACCGGGACAACCGGCCCCGGGGCAGCGTCTTCGAACTGACGCTGGAGGCGGCCGGGTGAACAGTCCCGGAACACTCCATGAAACCGGCCCGGTGGTGGTCTGATCACCGCTGGTACCGGAGCTAGCGTCGAGGTATGCGGCTCGGCGTGCTGGATGTCGGTTCGAACACGGTGCACCTCCTCGTCGTGGACGCGCATCGCGGCGGCCACCCCGATCCGATGCGCTCGGAGAAGGCCCAGCTGCGGCTGGCCGAACAGGTCGAGGACGGACGGCTCACCGAGGCCGGCACCGGCCGCCTGATCCGGGCCGTGGCGCGGGCGAAGACGATCGCGGCCACCGCCGGATGCGTGGAACTGGTCGGCTTCGCGACGTCCGCCCTGCGCGAGGCCGACAACTCGGCCGAGGTCCTGGCCCGGGTGCGGGCCGAGACCGGCGTCGACCTGCGGGTGTTGTCCGGTGCGGACGAGGCCCGCTACACCTTCCTCGCGGTCCGCCGATGGTACGGCTGGTCCGCCGGACGCCTGCTGGTGCTGGACATCGGCGGCGGATCGCTCGAACTCGCGGTGGGCCGGGACGAGGATCCCGAGGTGGCTCTGTCGGCGCCGCTGGGAGCCGGTCGGCTCACTCGCGCCCGCCTGCCCGGTGATCCGCCCGAGCGCCAGGCGATCGAGGCGCTGACCGCTCACGTGGACGCGGTTCTCGCCCCGATCGCCCGGCAGATCCGCGCCGCCGGTCCGTACGACCTCGCGGTCGGCACCTCGAAGACGTTCCGTTCGCTGGCCCGGCTCGCCGGTGCCGCGCCGTCCGCCGCCGGGCCGCGGGTCCGCCGTACCCTGACCGACGCCGGGCTGCGCCAGCTGTTCGGCTTCATCAGCCGGATGGCCGCGCCCGATCTCGCCGGACTGGACGGGGTGAGCCCCGGGCGCGCCCACCAGCTCGTGGCGGGCGCGCTGGTCGCCGGGTCGGCCATGCGGGCCCTGGAGATCAGCGAGCTGAACATCTGTCCCTGGGCGCTACGGGAAGGGGTGATCCTGCATCGGCTGGACACGCTCGGCGTACCGACTGATTCGCGGCGACCTTGGCCGCTCACCGACCGGCAGCCGCGGCAGGTGCTGAACATCGCGCAGTGATCGCGCCCGCCCGGTCAGAGGCGGGTCCAGCGCTGGTTGGCGGCGGCGGAACAGGTCCACAGGATCAGTGGGGTGTTGTTGGCGGTCGCGGCCTGGTTCACGTCGATACATTTGCCGGACTGGCCGCCGCGGACGGTGCCGTCGGCCTGGAGCGTCCACTGCTGGTTGGCGCCGGTGCCGCAGGTCCAGAGGATGACCCGGGTGCCGTCGGTGGTGCCGCTCTTCTCGGCGTCCAGGCACTTGCCGCCGATACGCAGCCGCCCGGCGTCGGTGGTGAGGATCTGGGTGACGCCGCCGTTGCAGTCCCAGATGACCGCCTGGGCGTTGTCGACCGGGGCGCCGCCGAGTACGTCGAGGCAGCGGCCGGATCCGGCGCCGCGCAGGCTGAAGGTGTCGGTCGCGGTCGCTGAGCCGGTTCGCACCCGGTACATGACCACGCCGTGCGGTGGCACGGTGGCGCTGATCGTGCCGGTGGTGTTGCGTACCGACTTGGTCCAGACGTCGAACAGGTGGTAGGCGCTCGCGGTGGCGATGCCGGTGTCTGCGGCGGTGGCGGAGATCGTCGCGGTCGTGCCGGAGCGGTTGAGCAGTGCCACGGCGGCCGAGCCGTCGCTGAGGGTCTTGGCCCAGACCTCGGTCTCGCCGTTGTCGCGCACGCGCCGGGCCTGACGGCCGGCGCTGTCCTGGTTGACCGCGAGCACGTCGGGGTCGGTCAGCACGGCCCGGACGTCGGCCGGCATGGTGGTGATGTCGTTTCCGGCGATCAGCGGCGCCGCCATGATCGCCCACATGCCGAAGTGGGCCCGGTTCTCGGTGGGGGTGAAGGTGCCCCGGACGCCGACCTCGAGCATGTCGGGATCGTTCCAGTGCTGCGGGCCGGCCCAGGTGTACAGCGGGGCCTGGACGTCGAGGATCTCGGTGACGCCCATGAAGCAGTCGGCGGTGCAGCCGGTGGTCCACCTGTCGGTGATGTCCTCGGTGGTGCGCCACATGTCGGCGACCGCGCTCCAGTTGTAGGAGGGCGCGGTGTTGCTGTGGGCGCTGTTCGGGTTGATCGAGTAGACGATCGGCCGGCCGGTGGCGCGCAGTGCGTCGCGCATCGTGGTGAAGCCGGTGACCTGGTCGTCGAGGGTGCCCCACGGTGAGCACCAGTCGTACTTGAGGAAGTCGACGCCCCACGCGGCGAAGGTGGTGGCGTCCTGCCGCTCGTGGCCGAGCGCGCCGGTGGAGCCGCCGATCGCGTTGAAGTACTGGGCGCAGGTCTTCTCGCGGGGCGCCTGGTAGATGCCGAACTTCAGGCCCTTGCCGTGGATGTAGTCACCCAGGGCCTTCATACCGGACGGGAAGCGGACGGCGTCGCCGCGCAGGTTGCCGGCGCTGTCGCGGGTCGTGGCCTGCCAGCAGTCGTCGACCACCACGTACTGGTAGCCGGCCGCCTTCATGCCGGAGGAGACCATGGCGTCGGCGGCCGCGCGGATCTTGGCCTCGTTGATGTCGCAGCCGAAGGTGTTCCAGCTGTTCCAGCCGAGCGGGGGGCGTACGGCCGGGCTGCCTTCGGCCGCGGTGGCCGGTGACGGGGACGCGGCCAGGGTGGCGGCGGCGGTCACGAGGACGGCCGCGATGGCGGGTAGGCGAGATCGCATGGGGATTTCTGCTCTCCGACTGGGGGGACGTTGAACGTTCCACGGAGTGTGCTTGCAGGCCGCGAAGCCAGTCAAGGCGGTGAATGGCCGGAGGTCGTCCCGGTACGCTGGCCGCACCAGATCTTGGGGGATTCATGCCGGACGACTCGCCGCACGGCCGGCGGACGAGCATCATCGACGTCGCCGCCCACGCCGGGGTGTCCCGCCAGACGGTGTCCAACGTGCTGCACGACCGGCGCACCAACGTGTCGAGCGACACCTACGACCGGGTGCTGGCCGCCATCGCCGAGCTCGGCTATCAGCCCAACCGGGCGGCGCAGAATCTGCGTACCAGGCGTTCGATGCAGATCGGCTATCACCTGTCCGGGGAGCATCTGCGGGTGGTCAACGGCTTCTTCGCCCAGTTCCTGCACGCCCTGATCCGGCAGGCGGCCCGCGACCGCTACCAGGTGGTCGTCTTCACTCACCAGGACGATCCGCTGCGGACCTTCACCGACCTGGTCGCGCAGCGCACCATCGACGCCTTCGTGTTGTCGGAGTCGGCGGTCGACGACCCCCGGGCGCGTCTGCTGGCCGACCGGGGCATCCCGTTCGCGTGCATGGGCCGCCTCGCCGCCGACCTGCCGCAGCAGTGGGTCGACGTGGACAACGCCGCCGGCATGCGTGATCTGATCGATCATCTGGTGGCGCGGGGGCACCGGTCGTTCGCCTACGCCGGCGCCGACGGGGGTGAGTACTGGAAGACCGAACGCCTCGACGGTGCGGTGGCCGGGCTGGCCGCGCACGGTCTGCGCCTGGCCGGGCGCGATGTGTTCCACGGTGACGACGCCGGGATCCGGCGCTTCGCCCGGCGCGTGCTGACGCGGACCCGGGTGCCCGACGTCATCGTGTGTGGCAGTGACGCCGTGGCCGCGGTCGTCGTCAACGTCGCGCACGCGCTGGGGCGGCGGGTCGGCGCCGACGTCGCGGTGACCGGTTTCGACGGCGGTGCGGTCGGGATGTTCATGGAGCCGGTGCTGACCAGCGTGCACATCCCCCTTGAGGAGATCGCGCACGAGCTGGTGCAACGCTGCCGCCGCGAGATCGAGACCGGGCCCACCGGTGCTCCCGGGCTGATCCTGCCGACCCGGGTCGTCGAGGGCGCGAGCGCCGGTCCGGTCAGGCGATGATCTCCAGGTTGCGCAGCGCGACGCGGTAGGGCGCGGGACCGCCGGCCGGGTCGCCATGACCGCCGATGAACACCTGCCCACCGCCGGTCGGCACGCTCTCGGCCAGCTCGACGGAGGCCACCTCGTCGGCGTCGAGCAGGAACCGGGCGGTGTTCCCGCGGACGACGACGGTGATGCGGTGCGACTCGTTCAGCCGGATCCGCTCCGGCAGCAGGAACGTGCCGAGCACCTCGACGCTGTCGCCTTCGTACCAGCTCACGATGTAGGCGTGGGCGCACACGTTGACCCCGTACGAGCCGGGATCGGCACCGAGGAACTTGATCGACGCGCAGCCGCCGGCGGTACGCAGCTCGGCATCGACCGAGATCCGCTGGTCGCCGGCGAACGCCCGCCCGGCCGAGCCGCACTCGTAGACGCCGTCGCGCATCACCGTGACCACCAGCTCGCCGTCGTACCGGCAGGAGCTGCCGCCGTCACTGTTGGCTTGGATGAGCACAGGCCCGGTCAGCGGGTCGCCCACGGCGGCGTCCGCCGCGAACGGGAAGGGGCTCGTCGAGGGCGGCACCGCGGCCGGGGTGTCCTCCGCCGGCCGCAGCGCCAACCCGAGCCCGGCCATGGCGACCACCCCGGTCAGCCCGGCGGCGAGCAGCCACGGCCGTCTCCGGGGGATCGGAGCGGGCCGCCCGGCGAACGTGGTCTGTACCTCCTGGACCGCCTCCCGCAGGGCGGGCTGCGCCGCCATGGCGGACTCGGCGCCCACTCCGGCGCTGAGCAGCAGGTCGAGCAGCCGCCGGGCGTCGGGCCGGTCGATGGCCCGTTTCTGCAGTGCCGCCGCCACCAGGTCACGCAACGGGCCGTCCAGGCCGGTCAGATCGGGTGACCCGGTGGTGATCCGGGTCGCGGTCTCCAGCGGTGTCCCACCACCGAACGGGCTGCGGCCGGTGCCGGCGTAGGCGACCACCGCGCCCCAGGCGAAGATGTCGGCGGCGGCGGTCAGCGGCTCGCCCGGTCCGCTCCGGAAACGTTCCGGCGCCATGTAACCCACGGTGCCGACCATCTGGTCGGCGAGGGTGTGCTGGGTGGCGGCGTCCATGGCCCGGGCGATCCCGAAGTCGATCACCTTCGGGGTGCCCGGCGGCAGCAGGACGTTGGCCGGTTTCAAATCACGGTGGATCACACCCGCGGCGTGGATGGCGGTCAGCGCGGTCGCCACGCCGATCGCGACACCGTGCAGGTTGGCGCGGGTCAACGGCCCGCGGTCGCGGACCACGTCGGCCAGGCTCGGCCCGTCCACGTACTCGATCACCAGGTAGGGCGGCTCGTGGTCGGGGTCGGCGTCGAGCACTTCGGCGGTGCAGAACGGCGGCACCTGGCGGGCCCGCTGCACCTCGGTGCGGAACCGGTCACGGAACGCCTCATCGGACGCCAGGGCCGGGCGCACCACCTTGACCGCGACCAGCCGGCCCGGGTCGCTCTCGGCCAGGTAGACGGTGCCCATGCCGCCGCTGCCCAGCCGCCGCAGGACCCGATAACCGCCGATCCGATGCGGGTCGTCCGGGCCGATCGGCTCGCCCCGGACGCCCGCTGCGGTCTCCCCGTCTCCTGTGGTCACCGCATGGAGATAACCCATTCGATCAAGCGTTGACAAATCCGCGCTGGTCCAGCCACTTCAGGATGGCCTGATTGGTCTCCTCCGGCAGTTCCTGCTGGATCCAGTGGCCGCAGTCCAGATCGACCACCTCCACCCCCGGGACGTAGTCCGCCAGAGTGGCCGACTTCTGGATCGCGTCCCGGTCGCCGTAGATCATGAGCGCGGGGAGGTGGATGATCGGGTCCACGTCGGCCAGCAGGTGCCAGTTGCGGTCCAGGTTCCGGTACCAGTTGATGCCGCCGGTGAACCCGGTCGACTCGAAGGCGGCGACGAGCACGGCCAGTTCGCCGTCGCTCATCACCGGCTCGCCGAGCGGTGTCTCCGCTCGCGCGAGCTCGATGAACGCCATGCCCGGCCCAGGCTCCCGGTGCGGCTCGTTCTTCCGGTACAGGTTGCGGAGGAACCGGGAGGTGTTCTCGTCGAACACCGCGTCCGCGACGCCCGGCTGCCGGTTGAAGTGGACGAAGTAGTAGTCGTCGCCGAGGAACTGCTCCATCACCTCGATCCAGGGCCTCTCGCCGCGCTCGATGTAGGGCAGGCTCAGGTTGATCACGCCGTTGACACGGCTCGGATGCAACTGGGCCAGGCCCCAGACGACCATCGCGCCCCAGTCGTGACCGACGAAGGTGGCGTCCGCGTAGCCGAAGTGATCGAGGAGCGCGACCAGGTCACCCGTCAGGTGCTCGATGTCGTACTCGGTCACCTCGGCCGGGCGGGACGAATTCCCGTAGCCCCGCTGGTTCGGGACGATGACGTGATAGCCGGCGGCGGCGAGGGCGGGCATCTGATAGCGCCAGGTGAAGGCGTGCTCCGGCCAGCCGTGACAGAGCACGATCGGCTTTCCCCGGTTCTGCTGCCCGGCTTCGAAGACCTCCAGCTCCACGCCGTTGACGGCGATGAGGGTGGGTTCGGGAAAATCGGCTGGATCGAACATCGTTCTCGTCATCTCTTCCGGTTGATCGGTCGGCGGTGTGCCGTGCGGGCCATCCTGCCGACCGAAACCGGTCATCTCCTGACCTGTTTTCCGGGAAGAGTCGGGGCATGCGAGCCGACCGCCTGATGGCCATCCTCCTGTTGTTGCAGCAACGTGAGCAGGTGACGGCCGCCGACGTCGCCCGGGAGTTGGAGATCTCCGAGCGCACCGCCCGCCGTGATCTCGACGCCCTGGGCATGGCCGGGGTGCCGGTGTACTCCCTGCAGGGCCGGGGCGGCGGCTGGCGGCTGGTGGGCGGCGCCCGTACCGACCTGTCCGGTCTGACCGCACCCGAGGCCCGCGCGCTGTTCCTGGTCGCCGGCCCGGCCTCGGCGGCGACGCCGACCGTGAAGGCGGCGCTGCGCAAGCTCGTCCGGGCTCTGCCCAAGCCCTTCCGGGCGCAGGCTGAGGCGGCGGCGTCGTCTCTGGTCAGAGACGATCGGGGATGGGGATCGAGCCGGGTCGGGCAGCGGCCGCCCCGGTTCCTCGACGAACTCCAGGACGCTGTGATCCAAGGGGTGCAGGTGCGTCTCGGCTACGTCGACAGCCGGGGTGCCGAGACCGAGCGGACCGTCCACCCGCTGGGCATCGTCGCCAAAGGCCCGTCCTGGTATCTCGTCTGCGGCACCGAGGCCGGCCGGCGGACCTTCCGCGTCGACCGGGTGTCGTCCGCTGAACCGACCGGCGAGCCCGTGCACCGCCCCGACGGGTTCGACCTGGCCGCGAGTTGGCGCGAGATCGCCGACGAGGTCGACCGCCGACGAACGCCGATGGAGGCCCAGGCGGTGTGTGCGCCGCACTGGATCGGCAACCTCCGGATCGCGTTCGGTGGCCGGCTGGAGGTGGGTGGCGCCGCCGCGGACGGCCGGATCGAGGTGGTGATCCGCGGCCACGACGAGGACATGCTGGCCGGTGAACTCGCCGGCCTGATCGCATGGGTCGAGGTGACCGGTCCGCCGGGTGTACGGCACCGCCTGGCCGCGCTCGGCGAAGCCCTCGTCGAGCGGTACCGCCGGCCGGTGTTCGAGTGCGATCGGTATTGAACGCTGCCGATCGACTGATGGACGTACCAGGTCCGGCTGCCGATATTGCGGTGATGGACCTCCGGAGAAGCAGAAGCATCCTGATGGCGCTCGCCGGCGTCGTCGCCTTCGTCCTCGGTGGCCTGGCCGTTCCTCAGCCGGCCGCGGCCGCCACCACGCTGATCTACGCCACCTTCAAGGGTGACGGGGCGGCCGACCAGGAGTTGTGGATCTACCAGTCCACCAATGGCGGCACCAGCTACAACGTTCTGTACGACACCAACTTCCGCGGGCCGACCGGCGTGCTGCGCGACCCGAGCATCATCAAGCGTGGCAGCACGTACTTCATCGCCTACACCTGGCAGTCCTGGACGACGAACTCGACGTACTTCGCCGTCGCGCGCAGCACCGACCTGCTGAACTGGACGAACATCGCCACCGTGCCGTCCGGGATCAGCAGCACGAAGTTCACCTGGGCGCCGGAGTTCTACATCGAGGGCTCGACGGTCAACATCATCGCCAACGTCGCGCAGACCACCTGCTCCAACTGCTTCCGGCCGTACGTCTACACGGCCCAGAACGGTGATCTCACCTCGTGGAGCGGCCCGCAGCAGATGTGGGGCCTGGGCTTCAACCACATCGACGCGTACGTGGTGAAGTCCGGCAGCACCTGGCACTCCTTCGTCAAGAACGAGACCACCAAGTACATCGAGCACTGGACCAGCACCGACCGGCTCACCGGCGGCTGGATCAACCGGGGCAACCTGTGGAGCTCCGGCTACGAGGGGCCGTCGCTGGTGCGCCTGGACAACGGCCAGTACCGCATCTACGTCGACAAGTACACCAACGGCGGCCTCTGGACCGCGACCAGCTCCGACCTCAACACCTGGACCGGCCTGAGCGCCGTCGGTTGTTCCGGTTGCCGGCACGGGACGGCCATCCCTCGGTAGCGACACCATCCGCCCTTGGCGCCCGTCGCCAGACCGAGTTTGACATCGATGTTTATCGATACATAGGCTCATGGTGTCCTTATGCCGTGAAACGATTCATCCCCCTCGTTCCACGGCCTGCCGGTTCGACCGCATCCCCTGACCACCGCGGTCGGCCGGCAGACGTGCATCCCCACACGGAGGAACCATGCGCCTGCTCCGGCATCTCATCGCCACCGCTCTGGCCGTACCGCTGCTTCTCGCCGTGCCCGAAGCCGCATCCGAAATCGCACCCGGACTCGACGGATGCGGCGCGCGGCCCGCGGCCGCCGCGGAGGCCGCCGCCGCGACCACCACCGTCTGGCTCGCCGGCGACTCCACCATGGCCAACCCGTCCGCGACCTGCCCGGTCGGGTGGGGGTCGCAGTTCGACGCGCTGTTCAACAGCGACGTCGTGGTCAACAACCTGGCCCTCGGCGGCCGCAGCATCCAGACCTGGCTGTACGAGGGCAACGTCACCTCGACCATCGGCTCCGGCGGCGAATGCGTGCTCAGCTCGACCACCCCGTCGGCGCGCTGGCAGCGGGTGCTCGACGGGATCAAGGCCGGTGACTACCTGTTCATCCAGTTCGGCATCAACGACGGCTCGACCACCTGCCCCCGACACGTCGGCACCGCCCGATACCAGCAGCTGATGACCATGATGGCGCAGACCGCGAAGGCCCGCGGCGCGCACCCGGTGCTGCTCACCGCGGTCGCCGCGATCACCTGCTCGGGCAGCACCGCCGTCAAGAACCGCGGCTACGTCACCCAGACCACCGCGGCCGGCGCCGCCACCGGATCACCCGTCATCGACCTGCAGACGCTCAGCGTCAACCACTACAACTCGGTCAAACTGTGCCCCAACAACGGCGACTACACGACCGGACTCGTCGGGCAGTACTTCTGCAACGACCACACCCACTTCGAGACGTACGGCGCCCAGCGCATCGCCGGACTCGTGGCCGGCGCCCTGCGCACCCAGAACATCCCGCTCGCCGGATACCTGCTGTGAGAACCGTCGTCGCCCTGCTCACCGCCGTCGCCCTCGTCCCGGGGGCGCCGGCCCGGGCGGCCACGGCCGAACCGCAGCTGATCACCAGTATCGACACCAGCGCCGGTGGCACCGGCGCGCGGCTGCTGCTCGGCGACGTCAGCGGGGACGGGCGCCTCGACCTGGTCACCATGCAACCCACCTACCTGGCCAGCGACACCTACATCGGGCGTCAGGTGCAGGCACTCACCGCCTACGACTTCGGGACCGGGGAACCGATGTGGCAGGTCGGCACGCCCGACCCGCGGGTCACCAACAACGGGACCGACATCCCGGCCGAGATCTACGACCTCGACGGTGACGGCGACAACGAGGTGCTCGCCGTGATGCAGGGCCTGTTCCGGGTCTTCGACGGGCGGACCGGCACGCTCGTGCGGGAGTTCCCGGTGCCCGGGCCCAACGCCTGGGACACCATCGTGATCGCGAACTTCCGCGGGCTCGATCATCCTGCCGACCTGGTCTTCAAGGACCGGTACGAGCAGGTCTGGGCCACCGATGAGTACGGGAACCTGCTCTGGACCCACCGGGGCGTCACCGGACACCGGCCCTATCCGCACGACTTCGACGACGACGGACGGCAGGAGTTGATCGCCGGATACGACATCCTCACCCCGGACGGCGAACTGCTGTGGACCGCCGACATGGCCGACCATCCCGACTCGATCGGGGTCGGTGACATCGACGGTGACGGTGCCGAGGACATCGTGTTCGGTGGCGCCGGCAAAGGCGGGGACAGCACCAACGCGTACCGGTCGGACGGCGGTCTGCTCTGGCAGAACACCGACGCCGTGGAGGCGCAGCAGGTCGGACTCGGTGACTTCCGGCCCGCGTCACCCGGGCTGGAGGTGGCCGGTCTGGACCGGGTGGACCGGACGGCCACCACCGGTAAGGACGCGCTCTACCTGGTCTCGGCCACCGGGGAGACCCTGTGGAAGGAGAACCGCAACACCCTCGGCTGCTGGGGCACCGTCCTCGAACCCCTGCACAACTGGGACGGCACATACTCCGACCTGCTGCTCTCCTGGAACCGCGGCTGCGGCGAGGTGGCCGGTATCTGGAACGCCGACGGGCAGCGGATCGCGACGTTCCCGGTCGACGGCCGGATGATGCGCGGCGACATCTGCGGCGACGACCGGACCGAGGTCGTCGACTACGTGATGGGCGATCACGCTCATCTGTACGCCGGCGGGCCCTGCGACCTGTCGGCCAAGGTCACCGGACGGCCGCTGCCACAGGCGAAACGGCTCTACAACTACAGCCGCTACACCGCCGAGGAGATCCCGACCGACCACGCCCAGGGCCGTCGCTGGGCACCGGCCGGCCCGTCCTCGTGGCGGGTCGACCTGGGCCGCCCGCGTGAGATCACCGGGGTGGAGACCGTCTTCACCGGGGCACGTCAGGTCCGGTACCGGGTGGAGACGTCGGCCGACGGGCGCCACTGGACCACGGTGGCCCGCGACGTCACCGGCGGGCGCACCGAGTTCACCGGACTCGGCCGTCATGTTCGGCTCACCGTCACCGGCTGTGCCGGGCGGGCCCGGCTCGGCTCGGCGGGAGTACTCGGCACCAGGTAGACGTGACCACGCGGCGCCGGGTCCGTCCCGACGCCGCACTGTCTGTGCCCGGCTCGGCGGTCAGCCCTCAACCTCGGCCAGGGTGTGCGCGACCAGCGCGTTCGCGTGCCCGTGGCCGAGGCCGTGCTCGGTCTTGAGCCAGGTGACCAGCTCACCGTGTCGGCTCAACGGGGAGGCGCGAATGAGCTCCTTCCAGTGCTCGATCGGTTGGTCGTACTTCTTCTCGATCGACGGAAAGTAGCTGGCGGGGCCCTTCACAGGTTCGGTCATACGCTATTGGACCGCACCCGTCCGCGGAACTCATCGGTGGTCGGCCGGCGGTCTCAGAGAGCCCGGTCGAAGACCATCATGTGCCGGCCCGGCCCGTCGTAGTCCTCGACCGGTCCGGTGACCGTGAAACCCATGCTCCGGTGGAACGCGATCGACGCGGTGTTGACGGGCGCGGTGATCGCTCCGACCCCGACACATCCGGCGTCCCGTGCAAGCGCGAAGAATTCTCGGTAGAGACACCGGCCGAGACCGGTGCCGCGAGCACCGGGCGAGACACCGACGAAATGGATGTACGCCCGACCGGCTCGCGAGGGCGACAGCACGCCGACGAGGAACCCGGCGAGGCCGCCGCCGGAGTCCCGCGCGATCAGGCTCGTCTTGTGGAAGTGGTCGAGGAACAGGCGGGGCAGCGACCCGGCGACCGGCCGCCCCCACCACGCGTCGACGACCGCGACGATCTCGTCGTAGTCGGCCGGTCGTGCTTCGGCCAGCACCCAGTCCATGGCCCGGCCGGTCTCAGCGGATGACGACACGGGTCGGCGTGTTGCCGTAGTCGAGCCAGGAGACGGTGACGGTTTCTCCGGAGCGACCGGTTCGGCGGCCGCGACCGTCGGTCCGGATGCCGATGGCGGCTCGTAGCGCAGCGGTGGAACGGTCATCGGCGGTGGGCCGGGCACCTCGGGCGGCGTCTCGCTCACCCGGCCCACGTTACATTCACAGCTCACCCTGAAGTCCCGCCCGAAGCGGCAACCATGGGACAGCTCCACCGGGATCCAGCGCACGTATGCTCCTGCTGTGCTGATCGGCAGGGTGCTCGGGCCGACCGGGATCGAGCGGGACGGCACCGACGCCGAGCTCGGTGGCCCGCTGCCCCGTAGGCTGATCGCCGCGCTGCTCGCGGCCGACGGGCGCCCGGTGTCGGAGGATGCGCTGGCCGACGCGGTCTGGGGTGACCGGCCGCCGGCCAGCCCGGGTGTCTCCCTACAGGCGTACGTCTCCCGGCTGCGGCGCGGGCTCGGCGCCGACGCGCTGACCCGGGTCGGCGACGGTTACCGGTTGACCGTCGACGGCACCGACGCAGGCCGGTTCACCGACGAGGTGCGGCGCGGGCGAGAGCTTCTCGGCGACGGACGGCCCGGCGAGGCGCTGCGGGTCTTCGAGACGGGGCTCGGCCGCTGGCGCGGCGAGGCTTTTCAAGACCTACCGCAGGCGTACGCCCGGACGGCGCTCACCGAACTCCACGCCGTCGCCACCGAGGAGTACCTGGCCGCGCGCCTGGCCATCGGCGACACGACCGGGGTGATCGCCGAGCTGGAGGCCGCCGTGGAGGCCGGCCCCTATCGGGAGCGCCGCTGGGAACTGCTGATCCTCGCCCTCTACCGTGGTGCCCGGCAGGCCGAGGCGCCGGCGGCGCTGCGCCGGGTCCGCGCCCGGCTCACCGACGAGCTGGGCATCGACCCCGGTCCGGCTCTACAGACGTTGGAACGCCAGGTGCTGGCCCAGGACCCGCGGCTGCTGCTCGTTGCACGGCCGTCTCCGCCCGTACGCCCGCTGTCGCTGTTTCTCGGCCGGACCACCGAACTCGCCGCGCTGACCGCGATGGCCGGCCACCGCCTGGTCAGCCTGGTCGGACCGGCGGGAGCCGGGAAGACCCGGCTGGCGATCGAATTCGCCGCGGACGAAGATCCCTGGTTCGTCCGGCTCGCCGACCTCACCGAGCCGGGCCGGGTTCCGGCCGCGACGGCGACGGCGATGGGGGTACGCGGAACGACCGCCGACGCCATCGTCACCGCCCTCGGGCAGAGCGCCGGTCTGCTGCTGCTCGACAACTGCGAACACGTCACCGCCGCCGTCGCCGATCTGGTGCTCACGCTGCTGGCCCGCTGTCCCGGCCTGCGAGTGCTGGCTACCAGCCGGGAACCGCTCGGGGTCGACGGCGAGCGCCTCCTGCCGATCGGCCCGCTGCCCGGACCGGACGCGGTCGCGCTGCTCACCGACCGGATCACCGCGGTCCGCCCCGGCTGGCGGCCGGACGACACCGAGACCGCCCAGCTCGACCGGCTCGCCACCGCGCTCGGCGGCATCCCGCTCGCTCTCGAACTGGCCGCCGCCCGGGCGCGGGCGATCGGCCCCGGTGAGCTGCTGGATTCGCTGCACGACAGGTTCCCGGCGCTGGGACCGGTCCCACGCGGCGCGCTCACCCCACACCAGACCCTCGAAGCCGCAGTCGCCTGGAGCGTCGACCCGCTGCCGCCCGCCGACCGGGCCCTGCTGTTGCGGTTGTGGCCGTTCGAGGGCGGCTTTCCGCTGGCCGCCGTCGACGACCTGGAGCGGCTGTCGGCCCTGATCAGCCGCTCGGTGGTGGTCGCCGACACGACGATCAGCCCAGCCCGCTACCGGTTGCTGGAGATGGTCCGCGCGTATTGCCGTGACCAGGATCCGCAGCCGTCGGCGAGCCGGGCCGCCCACGCCGCCTGGGTTCGTCAGCTGGTCGAAAAGCAGGCGCCGGACGTGGGCGGCGAGCACTCCGCCCACGCGATGCGCACCCTCACCCGGGAGCTGCCGAACCTGCTGGCCGCGATCCGGCACGACCTCGGCGCCGCACCGGCCGCCGCACTGCGGACCGCCGGGCGGTTGCAATGGTTCTGGCATCGCGGCGGGCACGCCGGCATCGCGTTGCCGCTGCTCCGGGCGGCCCTCGACACGGCACCGGCCGCCGCCCGCAGCGACCGGGCGCGGGCCTGGCTCTGTTCGGCCACCCTGCACACTCTGGTGGGGGACTGGACCGGGGCTTGGCAAGCGCACCGGGCCGCCGGCGAGCTGCTCGCGCCTTCGGCCTCCGCCGCCTCTGTCTCCGTTTCCGTTTCCGCTTTCGCTTCCGCCTCTGCTTCCGCTTTCGCTTCCGCCTCCGCTTCTGTCTCCGCCTCCGGTGACGATGAGATCCGTCTGCTTCGGGCCCAGGCCGCCTACTACGCGGCGCTGTTCCACTCCGCTGAAGGCGCCTTCGGCCGGGCCGTCATCAGCGCCCGCGAGGCGGTGGCCCAGGCCCGCGCGATCGGCGCTGACTGGTTCCTGCCGGCCGCGTCGGTCGCCCTCGGCGCGGCTCTCGCCGGTGACCGGCAGGTCGAACAGGGCCGGAGAGTGCTGACCCGGGCAGCCGAGGAAGCGATCGCGTCCCACCAGAACTGGACGGCTGCGCTCAGCCGGCTCCGCCTGGCCCGCACCCTGCTGGTCGGCGACCCGGACCCGGCGCGGGCGCTCACGGTGCTGCGGCCGGCGCTGGCCTGCTTCACCGAGGAGGACGACGTCAGCAACACCCTCGTCGGGCTGCGGACCGGGGCACTCGCGCTGGCCCTGGACGGACGGCCCCGGGACGGCGCGATCGTGCTGGCCGGGGCCGACAGGTGCGCCGACCGGCGTGGCCTCGACGTCACCGGCCCGGGCCTCGCTGCGGCCCTGACGGCCGCGTTGCGCGGCGTCGACCGGGCGGAGGCCGCCGAAGCCGCCGCTCGGCTCGGCGAACAGCAGATCAGGGCACTGATCGGCCCCGGCTGAGGACCGCGCTGCATGCCTGTTGCAGTCCGATTGCAACGGCACCGGGTGATCATGCGGGCATGAGTTCGACTCCTTCCACCGGCCGGCCGTCCTTCCCGGGTCCCAAGACCTGCGACGCGAGCGGGATGTTCGAGATCCACCGCACCCTGCAGAACGGATTCGACGAGGCGGCCGGGTTGGTCGACGGCGTCCGGGACGGCGACACCGCCCATGCCGAGATCGTCGCCGTCCAGCTGAACCTGATCTCGAACGCGCTGCACGCCCACCACGAGGGCGAGGACGCCCGCCTCTGGGACATGATCGACACCCGGGCACCCGCCTGCTTCCTACACGTGGAACGGATGAAGGTGCAGCACGCTGAGATGCTCGGGCATCTGCAGGGCCTGGACCGGGCGATCCCGGCCTGGCGCGCCGGTGCCCGGGCGGCCGACGCCGAACGGATCCGGGTCGCCCTGCGCGGGGTCTCGGCTGCGCTGGCCGCACACTTCCCGGACGAGGAGGCCAACATCGTCCCCGCCATCGAGCACGTGGTCACCCAGAAGGAGATGGAGTGGTTCGGCGAACACGGCCGGAAGGCCACCCCGAAGGGCCAGGGCTGGAACATGGTCGGCGCGATCATCTCGGCACAGCCCGACGGCGGCCGGTCCTGGCTGCGCAAACATTTTCCGGGACCGGTCGGGCTGGTCTGGCGGTTCATCGGCGAGCCGAGCTACCGCCGGTTCCGCGCCGCCCTCGAACGCCGTGACTAGCGTCGGCCACCGCCACCACCGCGCGGGGCGATGGCGTCGGTCCGGTGCCTGTTCCGGCTTGACGCGCAACCGCCCGCGACGTACGAGGAACGGATAACGCTCTGGCGCGCATCCTCACCCGAGGAGGCGGTGATCTTGGCCGAGGCGGAAGCCGGCGAGTACGCCGTCGACGTGGGCGGTGAATATCTCGGCTTGGCGCAGGTCTACACCCTGGCCGACGAACCCGGCCACGGCGCCGAGCTGTTCTCCCTGCTCCGCGACAGCCGTCTGGAACCGGCCGCGTATCTCGACGCGTTCTTCGACACCGGTGATGAGCGCCAAGGCGTCATCGAAGCTTCCGAGAATTAGCCGCAGGGCGCTGACATGGTCGGCGATCGTGCGTTAGGCGGCTACTTGAGCGTTGTCGTGGCCGGGCTGGGACCTCGCGCGGGCGGACCTTTCCCGGTATCAAGGGTGGCATGGGGATCGCGTTCGGGCTGGTGGTGAACTTCGGGGTTGACGAAGCAGCGGCATGGTCGGCACGCGATCATGTTCTCGGTTCGGGATCATTCGCTGTCGGGCACCGAGAAGTCGTTCTACACCCACCTCAGCTCGACTGGGACGCTGATGTCGATGGCGTGCCGTACCTGTTGATGAGCATTCTGCCGATCGGCGTCGGCCGGGGTTTGCCATTGGATCGCGGGCACGAGCCGGTGCGGCTGTCGGCCGCAGAGTTGACTGACCTCGGCAGTCAGTTGTATGGGTTGCTCCGCGAATTCAGCGGTTATCGGGCTGCCCGAGTCGGATGGGATCCATACGCATCGGTCGACCTGGCGGAGCTGGAGCGCGAGTGTGCCGACCTACTTGAGGCCGGAACCTTGCCGGGTCTGGTGCTGTTCGAAAGCGTCCTGACGGCGACGCGTGGCGCAGCATTTGTCCCTTTCGCTCCCTGGTTTGTGTGGATTCCCTACGCGAGCGAACGTGCGTCCAGCCTCACGGCCGACGACGACAACCTTGCGGCTTAGGAGGGGGCGAGGTCGTCGTCATGGCTCCACTCCCATCCGGGAGGGCCCGGCCGGCAACCCTCACCGAATCGGTCGCCACCTGGGTGGGGTCGCCGCTTGTTCCCGGGCTCTCCGGCTCTGGTGTCCGGGTCGGCGGCCTACGGCGTGCCGCTGGAGGGGGCGGCGGTGCTGTCGCGGACCACCAGACCGGTGGGGAGCAGCACGTGGCGGGCGGTGAGGGTGCCGGAGGTGCGGGTCGCCGCGATGGCCGCGGTGAGTGCGTCGGCGGCCGCGCGGCCCTTCGCCTCGACGTCCTGGTGGACGGTGGTGAGGGCGGGCTGGACCTGGACGGCGATCGGGTTGTCGTCGAAACCGACCAGCGACAGGTCGCGGGGGACCTGGATGCCGAGTTCGGCGGCGACCTGGAGCGCGCCGTGGGCGACGACGTCGGAGAAGCAGAGGATCGCGGTGGGGCGGTCGGGGCGGTCGAGTAGCAGGCGGGCGCCGTCGCGGGCCGCTTCGAGGCCGGTGCCGTTCTGGCGGACCGCCTGCGGGGTGATGCCGGCCGGGCGCAGGGCGTCCTGCCAGCCCTGAAGACGCTGCCGGGAGGCGTGGCCGTCGAGGGGTCGCACGTCGGGGTCGACCACGCCGTGTGGGCCGTGCAGGCCGGACAGCAGCAGGCCGATGCGGCGGTGGCCGAGGTCGATCAGGTGTTGGGCGGCGGCTCGGGCGCCGGTGCGGTCGTCGACGTTGACGCTGGAGATGTCGGGCGCCGGGTCCTGGTCGACGTAGACCAGCGGCAGTCTGCGTCGGGCCAGCACGTCGACGACCGAGGACGTCGGGTCGCAGGAGTAGATCAGCGCGCCGTCCATGGCCAGGTCGCGGGCCGGGACGATGGCGCCGCTGTCGGCCGAGGTGAGCAGGGTGATGGCCAGGCCGGTGGGTGCGAGCTGCCCGGCGATGGCGCCGAGGAAGCTGGTGGCGATGTGGTCGGTGAACGCGTACTGCAGCGACGAGGTCAGCACGATGCCGATGGTGCCGGTGGTGCCTTTGGCCAGGGCGCGGGCCGTCGGGTCGGGGCCGGCGTAGCCGAGTTCGTCGGCGGCGGCCAGGATGCGTGAGCGCAGCGCGGCCGACAACTGGTCGGGCTTGGAGAAGGCGTTGGAGACGGTCATGCGGCTGACGCCGACCCGGTCGGCGATCGTCTGCAATGTCACCCGTGTCGCCACGTCACCGCCGGTCCTGTTCGCTGCCGATTCGCCGTCAGCGGCCACGATAGCTCCGTCACCCCGGCCGGTGGCGGACCGGGCGGTCGTTTCGGGCCGGGGAGAAGCGGGCGGCACCGGAGCAGGCGCTCACGTCGGGGCGATGACGTGGGCGGCGCGGATCAGGCTGTCGGCCAGCCCGGCGCGGAAGGCGCGGAGGGTTCGGGTGCGGCGGGGTCGCTCGATGTGTGCGACGACCGGCGCGTCCGGCCGGGCGCTGCCGATCTGCTCGCGGGTGGCGTCGACGGCGATGATGACTGCGACGGGCAGGTTCACGATGGGCTCCTTCAGGTCTCTATACCGGTACAGTAGCCCCGCTCTCTTTACCGGTCAAGAGTTTTCGATGGTGGTGCGCCCGGGCCGCATACCGGGGCATCCGCGCGCGGACGGCGAGGGCCTCCAGTTCGGCTACGCTCGCCGCCGCCCGGGGCAGCCGGTGCGCCGTCGCCACCTCGCAGATCGTGTCGATGGTGGCCGCGTCGATCCACCGGCACACCTGCGGTAGCCCGGCACCGGTCCGGTGGTACGCGCTGTCCAGCCACTGCATCGCCGCGGTCACGTCGCCCTGCCGGGCCGCCAGCAGCCCCAGCCCTCGCCCGGTGATGGCCAGCCAGCACGGGTCGGCCAGCTGCACGGCCGCCGTCCAGGCACAGGCCAGCAGCTCCCCGGCGCTGTCGACCCGGCCCTCCAACAGGTCCAACTCGGCCGACACCGCCTGGGGGAACGGCAGGAACGCCGTCCACCGCTGCTCGGCGACGAGCGTCTGCGCCCGGTCCACGCAGACCCGCGCGGCGGCCGGATCACCGGCGGTCAGATGCGCGCGCGCCAGATTGGTCAGCGACAGCGCCGCCTTGCGCGGTTCACCGGCCTGTTCGGCCAGATCGATCGCCCGCTGGAAGCGGCGCACCCCCGCTTCGTGGCGGCCGCTGTCGACGAGCGCGATCGCCTCCACTCCCAGCGTCGCGGCCAGTTTCGCGTCGTCGCCGTAGGCGAGCTCTCGGGCCTGCCGGAGCAGTGCGCCGGCTCCACGGCGGGCACCGGTCGCGACGAAGGCCAGCTCCCGGCCCGCGCTCGCCGCCGTCGACCGGTCGCCGGAAGCCCGGGCCAGGTCGCGGGCCCGGCGTAGCGCCGTCACCCCTTCCGGGGCGGTCAGCGCCACCGTGTGCACCACGGTCGTGCCCAGGGCCGCGTTCGCCTCGCCCCGGATCACCTGATCATCGAGGTCGTCGGCGAGCCGTACCGCCGACCGGAGCCGTTCCAGACCGTCGGCGGCCGCACCGGCCGCGGCCAGCACCTTGCCCGCTTCGATCTCCAGCCGGGCCTTCAATCGCCGGCCGTCCGGCAACAGGGTCAGACCGGCGGCGGGCGCCCGTACCGCCTGGGCAACCCGGGGTGACGGCCGAACGCCGAGTTCGCTCTCGAAGCGCCGGGTGCAGGCGTCGGCGGCGGCCCTCGCCCCGACCCGGTCACCGGCCGCCGCCAGGCTGCCGACCAGCAGCTCCTGATGCCGCTCGGTCAGAGGCGCCAGCTGAACCAGCCGCCGGGCCAGCCGCACCGCCTCGGCCGGCCGTCGCGCGCCCAGCTCGGCGGTGACCGCCGAGCGCAACGCCGCCTGTGTTGCCAGCGATACCCGTTCGCGCTGGTGGGACAACCACAGCTCGAACTCCGGGCAGTCTGGAAGGACCAGACCGGCCAGCAGTTCCCCGGCATCGTCGTCGGCCGGGGGCTGCCCGGACAGCATCAGCTGAGCGTCGACGAACGTGCCCGGCGACAGATCGAGTGTCACCGGGTCGCCGCCGACCACTGCGTCACCGCCGAGCCCCCGGCGCAGTTCGGACAGCGCCCAGCGCAGGGCGGCGGCCGGGTCGTCGGCCGCCGGGAACAGCAGCTCGGCCAGGGCGCGCCGGGTCGTCGGATGGCCCCGCAGCGCCAGAGCGGCCAGCAGCGCCCACGTCTTACGGCCCCGCAGCCGGCCGGTCTCGTGGTGGGGACGGTGAATGCCGGGGCGCCCGAGCAGCTGGATGATCGCGGCCACGGCGCCATTGTGGACCGTCCGCCCCGGCCGCGCCGCCGCCCATCCGACAGCGGTCACATGCCGGCTCACACGGTCCGGCGGCAGGGTGAGCGGATCGGCCGGAGACCGGGCGTGGCACCGGCCCGGCGGCACCGTGCCGGAGGACCTGAGGAGTGCGTGATGCCCAAGGAAGTCATCTTCACCCCGGACGCGCCGTCGTTCCCGGCCTACAGCCAGGCGGTGCGGGCCGGCGACACGGTCTACGTCGCGGGCACCATCGGCATGGACGTCAAGACCGGCCGGCTCGCCGGCGAGACCGTCGAGGAGCAGGCCCGTCAGGCGCTGCGCAACTGCCAGGCCATCCTGGCCGCCGCCGGCGCCACCCTGACCGACGTCGTCATGGTCCACACGCTGCTGCTGCGGTCCGAGGACGCCGACGCACTCATCGACGTCTTCGACGAATTCTTTCCGGCGGTACGCCCACCGCGTTGCGTGAGCAGAATCGGGGTCGACCGCCCCGGACTCCTCGTCTCGATCGCGATGGTGGCCGTCATCGGGTGACGGTCGGAGCCGACGGCGTGCCCACCGGGGGCCGGGCCGGCATGTAGTCCTCGAGCAGTGCCGGGGTGAGCCCCGCTCGATGGATGGCCTTGAGCGCGCCGATGAAGTCGTCGCGGAACGCCTCACGGAAGTGCATCAGGAGGATGTCGCCCGGCTTGACCGGCTTGCCCTCCTGGTAGCGGACCTTGCCCTTGTGCACGGTCTCGGTCCACATGAAGGCCGCGGTCATCCCGCAGTCCTTGGCGGCGCGGAGGGTGGTGTCGTCCTTCTCGCCGTACGGCGGCCGGAACAGGGTGGGCCGCCGGACGAACCACTCGCCCAGTTCATCGGCCGAGTCGCAGATCTCGCGTTTCTGGAACTCGTAGGACTTCCCGCGCAGCCCGGCGTGGGTGACCGTGTGCGCTTCGACGACCGCGCCGGCGTCGATCATCGGCCGGAAGTAGGCCGGATCGTCACGGACGGCGTCGGTGGTGAGGAACAGGGTGACCGGCACACCGGCGGCGGCGACGAGTTCCTGGCCCTCGGGCAGTTTGAGGTAACCGTCGTCGATGGTCAGGAACGCGACCTTCTGGTCGGTCGGAATGCGGTGCAGGTATTGCACCGAGTCACCCTCGGGCAGCGTGATCGGCTGCGGTGTTGGGGCGGGCGCGAAGTTCGGGATGCCGTATCGCGCCCGCCGGGCCGCGAGGATCTGTGCCGGGTCCGGCCCGGAGGGAGCCGGGGAGACCGCGGCGGGCGCGGATTCGAGGACGGGTGATCCGGAGGGCGACGGGTGCGCCGGGTCCGCCGAGCAGGCGGCCAGCAGGGTGACCACCCCGGCCGCCGCCATCGAACGAACAATCTTCGCGTACCGCACCGCGCGATCCTGGTCGAATCGATGTAAAGCACCGGTTAAGGGGGGTCGGTGCGGTGGCCCCGGTCACGTTCAGCAGACGCCCGCGTCCTGCCAGGGGCCGTACGGTGCGCCGGGTTCCTGATTGCGGGTCCACCACTTCGCCTGCCACCGGTGCCCGTCGTGGTGGACGGTCTCGCCGCCGGTGTAGATCCACGACGTGGTCCAGGCCGGGACGACGCCGTCCCCGCAGGTGACCGGGGCACCGATCTCGGCCCAGGCACCCCATGGCGAGGTTCCCGGTTTCTGTCCCCGGGTCCACCACTGGGCGACGTGGTCGCGGCCGTCCTGCCGGACCCGATTGCCGGTGACGTAGACCGTCTCCGCCGACCAGGCCGCCGGCACCACGGTGACCTGGTGCGTTCCGGAGGTCAGCGCGGTCGCGGTGGCTGTGATGGTCACGGTTCCGTAGTCGGCGCCGGTGACCACACCGTCGGCGGAGACGGTGGCGACGGTGGGGTCCGACGACTGCCAGGTGACCGCCTGGTCGGGCACGGGGGAGGAGACGGCCGACAGGGTGATCCGGTCGCCGGGGGTGACCTCGGCCGGGCCGCTGACGGCGACGGTGCGGCGGGCGACGGCGAGCCAGCTGATCACCGGGTCCTGGGAGCCGGTCTTGGCGACGGTGTAGGTGACGACCGTCGGGGTGGTGACGGTGAACGGCACGGTTCCGGTGGCCCGGGTGCTGCCGGAGGAGAGACTGATCGGGGTGCCGGTCACCGTGGTGCCGCCGACCGTGACGGTCTGAGACATCGGCCGGGTCTGTGCCCACCACTCGGTGAATCCGGCGGTCAGCACGTAGTCGCCGGGTTCGAGCGGCAGCCGGTAGCGGATCGTCTTGTTGCTGCCCGCCCAGGAGCCGGTGGAGAACTTGTCGGCCGGGTCGGTGCCGCCCTTGACGGTGATGCCGTCGTTGACGTATCCCCAGGTGTCGGCGGTTGCCGAAATCTGGTCGGCGGTGCCGTTGCGCAGTTCGGGGACGGACCCGGCGACCGCCTGGAACTGGGGTGAACTCTGCCCGGCGGCCAGCCCCGAGTCGATGTAGTAGGCGAGCGACGGCGGGACCACCTCGTAGCGGGCGGTGAACGCCTGTTTGCGGCCGTCGACGTAGGCGTCGTTCGTCCAGCCCTCGACAGACACCGTGGTGTAGGCGGTGCGGGTGGTGGCGCGGCTGGCCGGGGTCCAGGTGACCTCGTACGCCTGGCCGTCGATGGTGACCGTGGCGGGCAGGTTTCCGCTGGTCCGGACGGCTCCGGCGAGGCCGAGGTCGCGGCGGGTGTCGGTGACGTCGGCGGGCCGCAGGTTGTCCGCGGCGGCGGTGAGCCGGGCCGCGATCTGGGTGACGCCGACGGTGTCCAGGCCGGGCAGGCCGGGCAGCGCGGTCCGGGCCTGCTCGCGGGTGGCGGCGAACACCGCCCAGGTCTGCGGTGACCAGTCGGCTTCGACCGGGTCGCCGACGGCGGTCAGGGCGTCGCGGATCGGGGTGGTGGAGACGGGTCCGTCGACGGCGCCGGAGATCGCGGTGACGGCGTCGAGGACCAGCGTGCCCCCGCGCAGCGTGAACGTCGCGGTGTGCGGGCCGTCGGCGAGACCCCGCAGGGTGTACGTCGCCTGCCGCTTGCCGGTGCTGCGGGTGGGTGTGGCGGCGGCCAGGGGTACGCCGTCGACGGTGACGTCGAGGGTGGCGGTGCCGGTGTTGCCGCCGATCAGGTCGAGGCCGGTGCCGGTGAATCCGACGGTGACGGTGGAGCCGGCGGCGCTGCTGGTGGACGTCGACCGGTGCCAGTCCATCGCGTCACCGGCCGCGGCTTTGTGACTCCACGTGCCGGTGTACGCCAGCGCGCCGTCCATGTTGTCGACGAGCGTTTCGGCGTACGGCGAGAAGCCCTTGATCTTCTCGATCTTGAGATTGTCGAACCCGGTGCGGTAGAAGTCGCTGGACAGGTTGACGCGTCCGGCGAGTTCGGGTGCCGGGTCGACGTAGGTGTGCACCCGGGTGCCGTCGACGAACGCGGTGATGGTCGCGCCCCGGGCCTCGATCGTGAGGTGGTGGGAGTCGGCGGCGGTCCCGGTGCCGGCGGCGATGGTGGTGCCGTGCCGGGCGAAGGTCCAGGCGCCCGCTCGGTTGACGCGCAGCAGGTAGGCGGCGCTGTCGGCGGTCATGCCGGTCTGCTGGCGCACTCCGATTCCGGCGGTGCCGCCGGCCGGGTCGGGGAGCACGTCGACGCTCGCCCGGTAGTTCTGCCAGCGGAAGTCGCCGACCAGGGTGTTGGGGGTGGTGCGGTTCCAGGCGGCGGTGTCCTTCATCGACTGGTCCATCAGCTGGTACAGGACGCCGCCGTCGCCCTGCCAGGCGCCGGTCTGGTCGACCAGGTAGCGCGGTTCACCGCCGCGCGAGGCCAGGTACGACGGGGCCTCCTGGGCGTAGGCGAAGTCGTCGGCGTACAACATCTGGTCTCGGGTGTCGTGGGTCTTGCCGGTGTCGTCGGTGTCCAGGACCGTGCGCGGCCGCGTCTCGGGCAGTGGTTGCGCGGCGGCGGTGTCGAGGGTGGTGAAGGTGACGATCGACCGTGGCGGCACCTGATAGACGTAGTGGCCGTCGCCGTCCGGCTGCAGGGTGTCGACCTTGCGCATGTAGTGGGCGGCGCGGGTCTCCCAGACCTGGACGGTGGGTTCGGCGCCGAGGTTCATGTTCTCGGCCTTGAGGCGGTAGGTCTTGGTGAGGTCACTGTCGTTGACGGCGATGGTGGAGAAGTCGGTGCGGTCCGGCGCGGCGAGGGTCAGGTAGCTGGCCGCGCCGTTGGAGCCGTCGATGTTCTCGGTGCCGCTGACCCCGCTGTAGCTGGCCTCGGGGACGGTGCGCCAGATGCCGGCGGTGTTGGTGTCGTTCTCCCAGCCGGTGGTGGCGAACCTGGTGAAGTGCTGCATCACGTGGATCGCGGCGTCGTAGTGGATGCTGCCGGACCACGGGTCGCGGGCGCTGAGCAGCTCCTTGTGGCTGTACTGGGCGCCCTCGTAGAACGAGCCGATCGCCGGCTGGAAGATGTAGTGGGTGCGCTTCGACCGGTGGTAGCCCTTGACGCTGCGGTTGGCCAGGTCGAGGGCGCTCTGCAGGCCGCCGATGCCGGTGCTCGCGCCGCCGGGGCCCTCGTTGTTGTTGACCCGGTAGTCGGTGAACCCGAACGAGCCGACGCCTTCGCTGTACCAGACCTCCTTGTCGCGGACGGTCGCCAGCTTCGTGTACGGCTCATAGGTGTTGCTCGTGGTGGCGCCGTCGTAGCGGTCGTCGGTGTTGTAGTGGTACCCGACCGCGTCGACGATCTCGAACAGGGCCGGGTCGTCGAGCAGCGCCGGTCCGATGTTCTTGGTCTGGTTCTCGTCCGAGGCGACAATCTTGATCTTGTGGTACGCGTCGGCGACCGCTGCCTGCTGTTCGGCGGGGATGCCGTACCGGGGGTCGGCGAAGTCGGTGTCGGTGACGACGGCGTTCTTCCAGTACTTGATGAATCCGATGTCCGGGGTGCCGGTCTCGTTGGTGTCCGGATTGACGTAGTCGACCATGTAGCCGTACTTCTGGTACGCGTCGAGAATGGTCTCCTTGTACCACTTGTACATCTCGTCCCGGCCGGTACCGGCGCTCCATGCGGTCTGCACCCAGTAGGGCATGGTCCAGCGCAGGATCGACACCTTCAGCCGAGGGTTGACGGCCTTGGCGTCGGCGGCGAGCTGGAAGCCGGGGGAGCGGGTGGCGTCGGCGAGCTCGGTGGCGGTGCGCATGGTCGCGGCGTCGGCGCCGGTGGAGTTGTTGGTGTCCGAGCCCATCTCCACCTTGACGTGGTTGATCAGCGGGTGGTCACCACCGAACAGCACGTCGATCATCTGCCGGTAGCGGTCGGGCTGCTCGGCCTTGTAGTCCATCAGCAGGTTGCTGGTGCTGTTGGCGCTGATCAGGCCGAGCCCCTTGTAGGGCAGGCCGTTCACGTTGTCCGGACGGACGTCGAGGCCGTCGACGACCACGTCGACCGGGTCGTCCGCGGCGGCCGCCGGTTGTGGCGCCACCGTCAGCGTCCACGCCAGTGCCGCCGTCATCGCGGCGCAGCCTGCCATCCACCGTCTCATCGCGACTCCCGGGCCAGATCACTTCGGTGACGAACCTGTTACGGGAGTAAACCGCTCACAACAACGCACGTCAATGCTCGAACGAGCACAAACGATCGGAGCCGGACGCATGTGATCGGAAACGATCGTTTCAAGCGGGTAGCTGTACCTCGAAACGGCAGCCGTGACCGATGTTGCGGACGCCCACCCGGCCGCCGTGCGCCTCGACCAGGCCACGCACGATCGCCAGACCGAGACCCCCGCCGGCGCCGGTCCCGGCCGCGGCCGGGGTGCGGGCGCGTTCACCGCGGAACGCGACATCGAAGACCCGCGTCAGGTCGGGCTCCGGGATGCCACCGCACGTGTCGGAGACGGTCAGCCACACGTGACCGTGCTCCTGGCCGGCGGCGATCTGGACGGTGCCGTCCTCCGGGGTGTACCGCACCGAGTTGATCAGCAGGTTGCTGACGATCCGGGCGAGCTCCCGCTCCCCGCCCCGCACGACCGGCCAGCCGCTGTCGGCGGCCACCAGATGGATGCGGCGGCGGGCGGCCAGCGGCGCGACACCGGCCAGCGCGTCGGACACCACCTCGCCCAGCGGTACGGTCGTCGGCATCAGCCGCAGCGCACCGGCGTTGATGCGGGACAGCTCGAACAGGTCGTCGACGAGCTGGGTCATCCGGTCGGTCTCGACCCGGATACGCCGGTGATACTCGTCGACGGTGGCCTGGTCGGCGATGATGCCGTCCTCCAGCGCCTCGGCCATCGCCCGCAGCCCGGCCAGCGGGGTCCGCAGATCGTGCGACACCCAGGCGACCAGCTCCCGGCGCCCCGCCTCCAAATGGCGTTCCCGGTCGCGGGCCGCCTGCGCCCACACCGCGGCGGCGGCCAGCCGACTGCCGAAGACCGCACCCACCCCCAGGCTGATCAGCGCGGACGCGGTCACCGTGACCAGCACGACCCACAGGTCGTGCGCGGACAGGAACATGGCCTGGGCGACCGTGGCGACACCGGCGACCACGGCCAGCACGGTGACCGCGATCAGCACCAGCACGTGCACCAGGATCGACCGGCCGCGCATCAGCTTCAGCGCCCCCGCGCCGGCCAACCCGACGACACCGCCGGCGAGCAGCGCGTACAGCCCGATGAGCAGGGTGT
Source organism: Actinoplanes sichuanensis (assembly GCF_033097365.1). Classification (NCBI taxonomy): domain Bacteria; kingdom Bacillati; phylum Actinomycetota; class Actinomycetes; order Micromonosporales; family Micromonosporaceae; genus Actinoplanes; species Actinoplanes sichuanensis. Next base: position 5,270,185 of record NZ_AP028461.1, on the reverse strand, counting down.
CCTTCACGCGGCGGCGCCCCCGTCGAGCGGGTCGTACCGGTAGCCGACACCCCAGACGGTGCGGATGCGGTTCGGGGCGGCCGGATCCTTCTCGATCTTCTCCCGCAGGCGCCGCACGTGCACGGTCACCGTCGACTGGTCGCCGAACTGCCAGCCCCAGACCTTCTCCAGCAGATCGGTGCGCGACCAGACCCGGCCCGGGTGGCGCATCAGGAAGATCAGCAGGTCGAACTCCCGCACGGTCAGCGCCAGCGGCATGCCGCCGGTCTCCGCGATCCGGCGTGCCGTGTCGACGGTCAACTCCGCGTCGGTGATCATCGTCGGCTCGGCCGGCGGACCGCCCGTGCCGGAGGTGCGGCGCAGCACCGAGCGGATCCGCAGCACCAGCTCACGGGGCGAGAACGGCTTGGTCACGTAGTCGTCGGCGCCGACCTCCAGCCCGAGGACCCGGTCGGCCTCCTCGCCGAGCGCGGTGAGCATCACGACCGGTAGCTCCGGCAGTTGGCGCCGCAGCCGGCGGCACACCTCGAGGCCGTCGATGCCGGGCATCATCAGATCCAGGACCACCAGGTCGGGCCGGCGCGCGGCGACCGCGGCCAGACCGTCGGCACCGTCGGCGGCCAGCTCGACCTCACAGCCGGCCTGCTCCAGATAGCGCCGGACCACGTCACTGACCGTGGGGTCGTCGTCGACCACCAGCACCCGATGTCCCATTCCCGCCACGTTACCGAGCGGCCTCACCCGTACTCCCCGGTCGAGGTCTTTCGGATTCCTTACGCCTCTCAACCGCCACGAGATGCTACTCACAACCCTCAAAGGTCATGAACCGTGCCGACTGTCCGACGTTGCCACCATGCTGACTGAGGCCGAGCCGACGGAACGGGATGAGAATCGCCTGTCGGCGGCGATCGAGTCGATCGAGGAGCAGCCGCGCCTCGACCATGACCCGGCCGTCATGATCCTTCGGGTGCGTGACCTGCAGGCCGACGCCCGCCGCCTCGGCCGCCCGGATCTCCACCACCGAGCTCAGCTGATCATGGCCGACATGCGGGGCCGGCAAGGCGACCTCGCCGCCGCCGGCCGCATCGTTCACGACGTCCATGCCTGGGCCGTCGAGCGCCGGCACGCGCACCTGCTGGCGCTCAGCCACTGGCATCTGGCGTCCCTGTTCGCCCAGCTCGGTGACGCCACCAGCCAGCTGCAACACGCCGTCGGCGCGATGGAGTCGGTAAACGCCATGCCGGCACCCTCGGTGATGCTGCGTCTGCGCTGCACGATGGCACTGGCCGACGCCTACGGAGACTCCGGCGACTTCGCTTCGGCCCGGGAACGCTACGCGGAGTCCGAGCGGCTGGCGGTCGAGGTCGACGACATCCGGGCGCACACGACGATCCTGAACAACCTCGCCTACACCGAGCATCAGGCCGGCGACCTCACCGCGGCCACCCGAGCCGCGGACCGCATGCTCACCCTGGCTCACCGGCACGAGGTGAGACTCGACGACAGCACACTCGACACCGTGGCCAAGGTGTGGCTCGCGGCCGGCCGTCACACCGAGGCCATCGATCTCATCCGGCACACCCGCATCGACCGAACCGGCCCGGACGAGGACGCGAACTCCGTCGCCTCCTGTCTGGTCACCCTGGCCGAGGCGTACCGCCTCGTCGGCGAGCTCGACCAGGCGCACATGGCCCTGCAACGATGCCGAGTTCTCTGCACCGAACGAGGGCTCGCCGGTGTGGAACTCGAAGTGCTCCGCGAGTACGCGCAGCTGCTCGCCACCCAGAGACGTTTCGAGGAGGCGTTTCTGGCGCACCAGGACTTCCACGCCGCGGCGATGCGACTGCACTCGGGGCAACGTGACGCGCGTGCCCGTGTCCTGCAGGCCGTCTACGAGATCGACGAAGCCCGTCAGGCGCGACGCCGAGCGCAGGAGATGGCCATGCGTGATTCACTCACCGGCCTGTACAACCGACGTTTCGTCGAGGCGGAGTTGCCGGTGCTGCTGCACCGGGCCGCCGAGAAGAACACCGCGTTGTCGCTTGCCGTCCTGGACCTGGACTTCTTCAAACGCATCAACGACACGTGCTCCCACGGTGCCGGTGACCGGGTTCTGCAGAAGGTGGCCGACCTGATCAGCGCCCGCGCCCAGATTCTCGACGGCGCCTTCGGGGCCCGGCTGGGCGGCGAGGAGTTCCTGTTCGTCATGCCCGGCATCGACGGTGCCGAGGCCGTCGCGCAGATGAGCCGGCTGCGCCAGGCCATCCGCGAGCACGACTGGCGGCCGGTCACCGGTAGCCTGCCGGTGACCACCAGCATCGGTGTCACCAGCACCCGACACGGTCACGGCACGGCGACAGACCTGCTCCACCAGGCCGATCTATTCCTCTACCAGTCGAAGGCGAACGGCCGCGACCGGATCACCAGCGCCGATGATCAGCCGGCCGACCCCTCCAGGTGAGCGCTGCCGCAGCCCTGCGGGAGTTCGGGCCTCAGCTGACGTGCCCGGCCGCGATCTTCTCAGGCCTGCCGGAATCGAGCCGATTGATGCTGGTGGGCTGAAGCCGCCAGGTGCCGGCACTGCACCGAGGCGCGGAGGAGGGTTCGCCGACATGCTGCAATGGCAGGCGTACGCCCTCTTTCCGCTGAGCGGAACCGTGATCTCGGCGGTGGCCGCCTGCCTGGCGTGGCACCGCCGCCGGTCGACGCCGGCCGCCATGGCCCTGCTGGTCGTCATGTCCGGCCTGGTGCTGTGGGCGGGGACCGATGCCATCGGTTCACTCAGCACCGATCTGACGACCCGGACCAATCTGGCGCTGGCCCGATTCCCGGGTACGAGCGCCGCGGCCCTCGGGTTCTGCCGGCTCTGCCGCACCCTCAGCGACCGGACCTGTACAACTACACCCTGATCTTCATCACCCTGCTGGGTGTTGCGAGAACCTGGCGTACGGCGTCGTCGCTGCACCGGCGTCAGCTCGCCACGGTGATGGGGGCCGCGCTGTTCCCGGTGCTCGGGAACGCGGTCACGCTCATCCAGTTCGCCTCCGGTGGCGGGGGAGACTTCGCCGTCCTCGGGTTCGTCGTCACCGGCGTCGTCACCAGCTGGGCGGTTTTCCGGCAGGGACTGCTGAAACTCGTACCCGTCGCCCGCGGTTTGATCTTTGAACGGGTGAGTGACGCGATTGTCGTCATCGATGTCGAAGGCCGGGTCCTGGACCTCGATCCGGCGGCCGCCGACCTCGTACGGCTCATGCAACCCGATCTTCCGCGAAACCTGATCGAACTGCCGTCGCATCGGCTCCTGCGAAGCGGTGAACTGGAAGACCGTGAGTACACGGTCGACATCGGCGCCCGCACCATCGACCTCGATGCGCGATCCAGCGATCTGACCGACAACCGCGGCCGGTACATCGGCCGCGTCGTGGTGGCCCGCGACGTGACCGAACTGAACGACCAGAAACGTGCGCTCCGTACCGCTCTCGCCGAGCGGGATGCGTTGGACGCCGCGCTGCGTCATCAGGCGTTCCACGACAGTCTGACCGGGCTGGCGAACCGCGCCCTGTTCACCGAACGGATCGTCGACGAATACGCCGAGGCCCGCGAGCGCGGGCGTTCGGTTGCCGTCATGCTCATCGACCTCGACGACTTCAAGCCGGTCAACGACACCTTCGGTCATCACGTCGGTGATCTCCTTCTGAAAGAGGTCGCCGTTCGCTTGACGGCCGATGTCCGGGACGTCGACACCGTCGCCAGGCTGGGCGGCGACGAGTTCGCGGTCCTGTTCTCCTGGCCCCTGACCGAGCCGATGGAGACTCTGGCCCGGCGCATGATCGACGTTCTGCACGCGCCGTGCGTCCTCGCGGGCCACGAAGTGCGTGTCCGAGCCGGCATCGGCGTCGCAGTCGATGCCGATGCGCTCCATGATCCGGACCAGCTGCTGCGGCAGGCCGACGCCGCGATGTACGAGGCCAAGGCAAACGGCAAGGGATCATTCGCGTACGCGCGATAGCGCCGTCGTGGGGTACCCGTCCGACCCGCTGCGCCGGGAGGCCGATCCACGGCAACCGTTCGCGCCTGCGGAGGGTGTCGTCGGTCACGGTTCCGCCCGTCGGCGCTGTTCGGCGGCGAAAGGCGCTAAGCGGTCCAGCGAAGCGGTCGAACCGGCATGCGATGCCGGGTCGGCCGACTCGGCACAGGGCAGGTCCCAGGGGAGGGCACCGTGGCACTGCTTGTCGTGGCTGAGGATGATCGTGACATCCGCGATGTGCTTCTGCGCCTCCTCCGGCGCGACGGCCACACCGTGGTGGAGACGGACAACGGCGCGGATGCGTTGCAGGAGGTTCTGGCCCGCCCCGGTGTGGAGGCCGTGGTGACCGACATCGACATGCCGGTGATGTCCGGCCTTGAGTTGTGCCGATGCATCCGAGCGGACAGGGACCGTGCCTGCCTGCCGGTGATCCTGGTCAGCGGCAGTCTGATGCCCGGCGACCGGCGGCCGCAGGAGGTGGCGGCCACGGCGCTGCTGCCGAAGCCGTTCCGGCCGGCGGAACTGCTGGGCTGCCTGAGCCAGGCCCTGGCGAACGGACATGAGCCGGGACGGCAACCGTGCGACTGCGGCCGCCGTCCTGCCTGAACGACGACGCGCAGCTCGGCGGTGCGCCGGCGACGGCCGGCGAGAGGGCTCTGGTCGGGCCCAGAAAATCTGGTCTCTGGAGACTAGACATTCTTGGTTGGTCTGGGTAACGTAGCTTCCGTTGACGACAGAGATCTGTAGAAGACGCAGACGAGACAAGGCCGAGCGTCAAGCAGGGCCCGGAAGTTTCTCGTGGCTCGCCCGGCCTGCGCGGTGGAGACAGATCGCCGCACGCAACAGGTAGGTGCACGACAAGACCTTGACGTAATTCCAGGTCAGGGCAATGCAAGAGATCCGCCGTACGTGTGTGGGGCCATGAAGTCGCGTGGGGCTCCGACACCGGGGGGTAGTGCCACCGGAAGTTGAAAGTAGAGGAAAGGGAGGGTTTGGCGCCGTTGGATCGCCCGCCGTCAGGACGTAGTGCCAGTTCTGTGGCGGACACCGTAGTCCCATCGAAAGTGAGGTGGTCTCCGGTCACGCTTACGCGATCCTCACACTCGCTGCAGTACATGGCAGAGCTGTGTGGAAAAGAGAACCCGACGAACCTGTCGGTAGATGGTGTATCGAACCCGTAGCCCTGGGCCCCGGCGCATCCGCGCCGGGGCCCTCGTTCATGACGAGGAATGTATGGCCCAATCCGACGATATGCTCAACGACGACGACTACCCCGCCTACACCATGGGCCGCGCCGCCGAGATCGTCGGCGCCTCGCAGGACTTCCTACGCCGGCTCGACGAGGAAAAACTGATCATCCCGTTCCGGTCCGGCGGCGGACACCGCCGCTACTCCCGCTACCAGTTACGGCTGGCCGCGCGGGCCCGGGAGATGGTCGACCAGGGCACCGCCCTGGAGGCCGCCTGCCGGATCATCGTCCTCGAAGACCAGCTCGAAGAAGCCCTTCGTCTCAACCGCGACCACGAGTGCCGGCAGCCGACCGACGCCACCTGACACGACTGACACCCCGAAATCCCGACACGCGCGGTCCTTCTCCACCACGAGAGGGACCGTTTGTCGTCAGGTGCACAGGACCTCGGACAGACCGGTGACGTCCAGGACCTGCTGGACGGTGCCGTGGCCGTTGACGACCGTGAAGCCGCGCTTCGCCGTGAGGGCCGCCCGATAGCCGGTGACGAGGCTCGCGACGATGTGCGAGTCGATGAACCGGGTGTGCTCCAGATCGACGACGATGTGGGTGATCTCCGGTCGGTGGGCGGCCTCCAGGAGGCTGGTGGAGAGAGCGTCGCCGATGCTCATGTCGAAGTCGCCGGTCAATATCACCCGCAGGGCGCCGGTGGGTGTCCGCTCGTGGGTGATGGTGTACGCGGGGGAGGTCACCCTGCATTTTTTAGCACAGGGGTACGACGTGCGGCCTACCGGTGGCCGGCGTTCAACGCCCGCCCTGGCGGGGAAAGGTCGCCCAGACGTGTTTGACGTCCCCGTCGACGTACCAGCAGACCGCCTGAGCAACCGAGAGGGCGATGCGCAGACCGCGACCACCGGCACTGAGACTCTGCTGCGGTCCGGGCTGTCGCGGGATGCGGTCGATGGCACGGTCGCTGACGTCGAGGAGGAGGTGGCAGTCGTCGTCGCTGAGTAGCCGTACCAGAACGGGAGGTTTTCCGTGTCGCAGTGCGTTGCCCGCCAATTCGGTCATGACCAGACCGATGGTCTGCGCCGTGGTGATCGCCGCCGGATCCTCTCCGCGGGTCGAGGCCAGATGGTGGAGCAGATCCTCGCGGATCGAACGCAGACCCTTGTCACTCTCGAGTCGCCAGATGACCTCGGTCCGGGTGTGCGCCGGCAGCGCAAGCATCCGTAACGGGCTCATGGCGCTCATGATGCCCTTCGGGCGAAAACGGAAACCATCCTTCCTGAGGAACGTGAGCACTTCTCTCATTGCCCTGACGGGGTGTTCCTCTGCTGCTGGCAGAACCGGGCTCGATCGGGTGCCGGAGACCGGGACGGCTCACTACCGTCGGCACATGGCAGACGTGACGTACCAACCCCGGCCCCTGTTGCGCACCCTGCTCGGTGAGGTGCTGCGGCGTCGCCGGCTGGAGCAGCAGCGGACCCTCGCCGAGGTAGCCCGGGACGCGTGCGTCTCGGTGCAGTACCTGTCCGAGGTGGAGCGCGGCCGCAAGGAGGCGAGCTCGGAGATCGTGGCCGCCGTCTGCGATTCGCTGGGCATCGGGCTGGCCGACCTGCTGGCCGAGGTGGGGCGCGACCTCACCGTGCATCGCGCCCCGGTCCTGCGGCTGGAGACGGCCCGGCTGCGCCGGACGGCAGAGGCGCCGCGCGGCTACCGGCCCGGTGACGTGGTCCTGCTGGCCGCCTGATCAGGCGGCGTTGAGGCGGTAACCGCGTGGCTCGCGTCGGGTGATGACCCGGTCGGCGAGGCCGTAGGCGACGGCGTCGGCGGCGCCCAGGGTCATCCGGCGGTCGGTGTCGTCGCGGATCTTCGCAACCGAGTGGCCGGTATGTTCGGCCAGGATCTGATCCATCTCGGCCCGGACCTTGGCCACCTCCTTGGCCTCCACGGCCAGGTCCGGCAGTGTGCCGCGGGCCTGGCCGGACGGCTGGTGCAGGGTGACCTTCGCGTGCCGCAGCACCGACCGCCGGCCCGGGGTTCCAGCCGCCAGCAGCGCCGCGGCGGCCTGCGAGGCCTGGCCGACACAGGTGGTGGCGATGTCGCACCGGATGTAGTTCATGGTGTCGTAGATCGCCGTCAGCGCGCTGAAGGAGCCGCCGGGGGAGTTGATGTACATCCCGATCTCCTGTTCCGCCGCGGACTCCAGGTGGATCAGCTGGGCGATCACCACGTTGGCGACCCCGTCGTCGATCTCGGTGCCGAGGAAGATGATCCGGTCCGACAGCAGCCGGGAGTAGATGTCGAAGGCGCGTTCCCCGCTCGGTGTCCGCTCCACGACGGTCGGGATGGTGTAGTGGCTCATGCGCCCAGTCCCATCGGCTGGCGGGCGGCCGCGGGACGCACGTCGTCGACGCTGTCGAGGACCCGGTCGATGAGGCCGTATTCGAGTGCCTCGTCGGCGGTGAACCAGCGATCCCGCCGGCTGTCGCGTTCCACCGTGTCGATCGGCTGCCCGGTGTGTTCGGCGGTCAGGCGCAGCAGCGTCTGGCCGAGCCGCTCCAGCTGGTTGGCGTAGATCTCGACGTCCGCCGCGGTGCCGCCGAACCCGGCCGAGCCCTGGTGCATCAGGATCTGGGCGTGCGGCAGCGCGTACCGCTTGCCCGGGGTGCCGGCGGTGAGCAGGAACTGCCCCATGCTCCCGGCGAGCCCGAGGGCCAGCGTGCTGACGTCGTTGGGGATCAGCCGCATGGTGTCGTAGATCGCCAGGCCGGCGGTGACCGAGCCACCCGGCGAGTTGATGTACAGGTTGATGGTGCTCAGTGGGTCCTCCGCCGACAACAGCAGTAGTTGCCCGCAGATCCGGTTCGCGATCGGGTCGTCGACCTCGGTTCCGAGCACGATGATGCGCTGGTGCAGCAGCTGGACGGAAAGCTGGTCGTCGACGGACCCGGTTCCGCCCGGTGTCGCGGCAGTCAATGGATGCATGGATCTCTCTCCTCCGGATCGGCCCTGCGTGTCGCCTCCACCTTCGAGCCGATCGGGACCGCCGGCCAAGCCGATCTGCGGTCAGCAGATGAAGCGGTGGTGCGTCCCGAGTCCACCGACGTGTCGTATCTGGGCGGCATGGGTGCGCGGGCGTACGTCCAGGCGGTCGCCACCAATGCCGGCAACCGGGCCGCGTCCCGGGTCACGTTCCACTTCACCCCACCGCCGGGCAGCACGATGGATCCCGCCGAGAACGAGCAGTTCGGCTGGACCTGCGACACCTCGAACCCGGCGTGGGCCTGCACCAATGGGCGTACCGTCGGGCCCGGTGAATTCGAGGCTTTGAATTTGACCGTCCTGCTCCCGGCCGGAACGGTGGGCGACACGGTCACGATGAGCGGTTCCGTGTCCACCACCACGCCCGAGCGTTCATTGCGAAACAACAGCGGTCAGACGACTTTCCGGTACGTCGTGCCGCGCCCCGCCGACATCGCGGTCAACAGTGTGTCAGTCGTTCCCGCGCAGCGGATCAAGGCGAACGAACAGTTCGGAGTCCTCGTCGAGATGGACACCGCCGGAGGCAGCCCGGCGCACGATGTCACGGTGCGGGTTCCGCTGCCCCGGCCGTGCGGGCGGTGTCACTCGACCCCGAACATCCCGGGTGGAATTGCGTCCTGGCCGACGCCGGGCGGGTCGTCGACTGTGCCCGCGACAGCGCGTACGACGTGTCCCAGATCTACAACCTGCTGCGGCTGCGGCTGGTCGCCGGACCGGGCACCCCGGACGGGCCGCTGGTCTTCACCGCCACCGCGGCCACCACGAGCCCCGAGGAGAACACCGAGAACAACACGGGCAGCGGCGCCACCAACTACTACGCCGAAGGCACGATCAGCGGCACCGCACCACCGACTCGGACGTCGTCGGCAGCACCGGTGGTGACTACAACCGGGGCTGGAGCGCCGTGGTGGAGGTGCCCGACGCCGGCGTGGTCGTCGTCGACATCGGTCTGGCCCCGATCGCCTGACCATCTGGGCGCCGCTTGCGCGGCGCCCACGTTCATCGTTTCATCATGCCGGGGGCAGGCGGAGCGCAGCACGGGCATTGGCGGCAGGCGAACCGCCGCAATAGACAAGCGCGGACCTGATGTTGGTATGAACCTCGTCCGAGTTGCCGGAGATTGCAGCTTTCTGCCAGTACGGAATTGCCAGGCGAATCTCCCCCTGAAGATCGAGAATGGCGGATCGTGACACTTCCGGCCAGGTCCCATTCTCCAGCTTGGAAAGCTGCTCCTCTTCGGCCACCTTCATCTCGGCAGCCAAGATTCGTAGCTCGGTCCACGCGGGTTCCGGGTCGGACTGGATCTGCCCCAGAACGCGATTCCGATGCGTTACGGAGTCGAGATAGATCGCCTGAGCGTCACGGAATTCTCTGGTCAGAGCCTGCTCGTCACCCGCAAGATCCTGACCCGAGTCTCTCCCGGCAAGGTCGAACCGCGTCCGATCGTAGAGTCGATTCGTCACCACTATCGACGCCACCAGAAGCGCGGATATGCCGACGATCGCGGCCATCGCGCGACCCCATCTGCTAGTCGATGCCATGGGCCGCTACGTCGGCAGCAGCGACCCGAAGCTGAGAGAAATCACCCGGCAGCAGGCAGGCGCCGCAGCGACACCGGCCGACGACGGCGGCAGGTGATCGGTGGCTCGCGCGCCGATGCCCCTGGTGTATCCGCCGAACGGGAAGAAGCCCTGGTTCTCCGGCCACAGCTTCCCGGCGAGTTCACGAAGTTGCGCCTTGTGCGGCAACCGGAGGCCCAAGTAGCGGCCTCACCCGCGCGGCCTGGTCGACGCGGTGTCGCAGGGCCTCGATGACGATGTCGCACATGTCGGTCTGGTAGAGCCATTCGACGCTCTGCAACCCGCCCGGGCTCTCCGCGTTGATCTCCACGACCTTGCCGCCGATCACGTCGACGCCGACGAAGAACATGCCGTCGGCGACGAGTTTCGCGCTCATGGCGGCGATGACGTCCCGCTCCACCGGGCCGATCTCCAGCGGAACCGGCTGGCCGCCCTTGCTGATGTTGGCGCGCGGGTCGTTGCCCGACGGCACGCGCCGGAACGCGGCGGCCTTCCCGTCGTGTTCGAGGAGTCTGCCTTCGAGCAGGAAGATCCGGGCGTCGCCGTCCTCGCCGCCGGGCACGAACTCCTGGACCAGGGCATAACCGTCCTGCAGTACGGCCTCGGTGATCTGCGCGAGGTTCTGTTCCGTCACGTCGCCGACCATGAACACGTTGCGGCCCTTCGCCCCGTACAGCGGCTTGACCACACAGCGGCCGACCGCCGCGACGAAGCGTTCGATCGCCGCCGGGTCGCGGGTCACCAGTGACCGCGGGCGGATCTGCTCGGGGAACTCCTCGAGATAGAGCTTGCTGGTCGCGCGGATGAGTGACATCGGATCGTTGACCACGGTGACACCGCGCGCTTTGAGCATCTGGCCGAAGACCGCGCCCAACGGGCTCGCCCACGGCCGATGCTGCAGGTCGTCGATCGACTCGTTGCGCAGGAACAGGGCGTCGAGGTCGTCCAGAACGAGGTGTTCGGCGTCGCGGTCCCGGGTGGCCTTCAGGAAGGTCTCGAGAGTGTCGCCCTCCTGGAACACCGCGGCGTGCGCGTTGGCGACGAGCCGTCCGTCGCTCTCGCCGAGTTCGACGTCGCCGACCCCTACGTACCAGACCTGGTGGCCGCCGAGGCCGGCCGCCCGGGCCAGCCGGGTGGTGCCGTACTCGGCGATCTCGGTTGCCACGTCGTTGACGAAGAATGCGATCTTCACGGCGTTGCTTCTCCTTCGTAGAGGTCCATGACCGTCAGGCCCGCGCGGAGCCGGTCGAGGCGCTGTCCGGCGTCCGGTGCGTCCAGCCAGCGCGGCCGGATCCACGGGGGCTGGAGAACCTCGCGATCGAGGAGGTCCTGGATCAGCGGAAGGTGGTCGAGGGCGAGTTTGCCGACCAGGAGCGCGTCGAGGCTGACGCCGGCCGCGAAGGCCTCGAGCAGGCGGCTGACGCCCCGCAGGTAGATCGCGTCCTTGACCGAGCCACCCGCCACGACGACCCGGATGGCGATGATCCACGCGGTCCGGCGGGGTATCTCGTACCGGCTCTGCAGGTCGTCGAAGATGTCGAGGAATCCGGCGCCGTCGAGCATGTCGCCGACGGCCACCACCCTCGCCGCGAGCACGCGAAGGCGCCGCGGGTCCAGGCCGCCGGTCAGGTACTCGGCGAGCACCGCGAGACCCTCCTGGGTCTCGTCGTAGCCGGGCAGGCCGATGGTCAGCAGTTGCAGAGGCTGCCGGGAGCCGTTCTGGTAGGTGACGACGTGGGTGCCGACCTCGTGGTGAAGCAGCGGCGCGACCCGGTCGGACCGGAACACCGCGGACTCGGGGATCAGCAGCCGGCCGAACGACACCATCAACTCGGAGACGTCGTCGCGGACGTCGACGTGCACCGGGAAGTCGGGGTGGTCGGCGCGATAGCGGTTCATCTCCGCGTACGCCGCTTCGGCGAACGCCCCGGCCGTGACGCTGGGCGCCGGGGGCGACTGGGCGGGGATCGCCGCGAGCAGGTCCTCCGCGGCCGACCTGAGCGACGGGCTGATCCCGCCGTAGAGTTGGAGCGACCCGTGCACGAACCTGGACGTGTCGCGGTCCTCCAGCGCCGTGATCTGTCGCGCTATCTCGTCGCGTTTGGTGCGCAGCAACGTGTGCAGCGCCGGATCGGCGACCTTCTCGATCTCCAGGTTGTACAGATCACGGCGGGCCAGGTCGGGTTCGAAACCCAACGGCCGCAGCCGGAGAGTGGGCACGGAACGGAAGTCGCTCAGTTCGAAGTCGGCCCAGGCCTCCGCCGCGTTGACCGGGGTGAGGTTGAGGAGCAGGTCCACGCTGCGTTCGATCTCAGCGAGACGGGCGTCGATGTCCAAGGCGGGCTTCAGTTCTGCCGTCGCGGAGTTCACAGAGGGGCACATGCCCACCGGCGCCCGCGGGCAACCTCACCCGCCGGCGCCGGTCATCCTTTCGGCGGTCGTCGGGCGAGCTTCGACAGCGGCACCGCGATGACGATCGACAGCAGGATCAAGAGCAGATTCCGGCCGTACGGCAGAGGCAGCGCCGAGGGATTGCCGGCGGTTCGCCCGAACCCGAGGACGAGCGGGAACGCCACCACCGTGACCGCCGCGGCGACGATCGTGGCGGCCGACGTCACCGCCCGCCACCGGACCGGGACCAGCCGGGTGATCACCGTGCCGGCCACCACGACCGCCGCCATCCACAGGACGTCGTGGCCGATCAGCACACCCGCCATGAACAGCAGCACGCCGACCGGATCGACGTCCGGATCGGTGAGTGCCCCGGCCGTGGCGAAACCGATCAGTGCCACACCGGCGACCGTCAGCGCTACCCGGATCTTCACGAGTCCTCCCGTACGGTGATCGTGCCGAGCCATTTGGTCTGCTGCACGCCGGGCCGGTTCGGGGCGATCAGACGGGCCGGATAGCCGTGGTCGGGGTGCAGGAGCTCGCCGTTGAGCCGCAACGCGATCAGGGTCAGCGGGTCCCGCACGTGTGGCGCGGCCACCGTCGACGTGCGGTAGCGGCCGGCCGCCTCCAGCGACTCCACCACCACCGTGGACCGGTCCGGATCGGCGCCGACCAGCGCGACCAGATCCCGCAGCCGCACCCCGGACCAGGTGCCCGTCGCGCTCCAGCCCTCTACGCAGGCGATCGGCAGGTCGGCGGTGTGCTGGTCGAGGGCGTTCAGGGCGGCCAGGTCCAGGTCGACCCGCCGCTGCGGGCCGGTGATCGTCAGCCGGTACGACGGGTCGAGCGCGGTCGTCCGTACCCCCGCCTCGTCTGCCGTGTTGTTGATCGGCAGGCCCTGGGGGCCGATGTCGGGTCGGCGTGGGGCGAGCAGGGCCGGGCCGGACAGTGGCCGGACCGTCTGGCCGGCGGTGACCACGGTGATCAGGCCGGCCGCGGTGGCGACGGCGCCGAGCAGCCCGCGCCGGGTGAGGCCGGCCGATCCGGGTTCGGGTGCGGGCCGGGTGAGCGCGGTCCGCACCACCGGCAGTTGCACGCCGATGTGGACCAGCAGCGCGCCGACGGCCAGCCAGCCCACCCAGTAGTGGGCGGCGGTGAAGAAGAACGGCATCGGCGCATACCAGCGGGAGACGTTCAGAATGCCGCCGACGACCTGGAACAACGCCGCGGCGACGAGCAGGGCGACGCTCAGCCGTTCGGCGGCGTGGGCGATCGACCGGATCGGTGGCCACTGGAACAGCCGCGGATACACCGACCACAGTTTGGCGCCCAGCAGCGGCACCGTCGCGAGACCGGTGATCACGTGCAGGCCCTGGGTGAACCGGTAGAAGCCGACCGGCCGCGACGGCCACGCGATCCCGGCCGGTGGATGCTGGAGGAAGTGGCTGACCAGGCCGGTCAGGAAACAGATCCCGAACGCCACGCCGAGGGCGATCCCGAGCAGGCTGGTCAGCCGGTGCGATCGGAGAGTGCTCACCGGGGGCTCAGGGTGGCGAACCATCGTCCCGCCTCCGTCCAGGTGTCGAGCACGCGCATCGCCGCCGCCCCGGCCATGCCGTGCAGGTCGTCGAACGGTACGCACGCCCAGCGCAGCGATCCGCCGGCCGAGCCGTGCACGGTGGCGGTCCCGGACCAGCCGGTGGTGCCGGGCGGCGCCAGTTCGGCGTGGACTCGACCGTCGGTGGCCAGCAGTTCCCGGCAGCGGGTCAGCAGCCGGCGCGGGTCGCCGCCGATGCCGATGTTGCCGTCGGCCAGCAGCAGGTGCCGCCACCGGCCGGTTCCGGGGACCGGGCCGAACACGTCGCGATGCATCGCCACCGCACCTCGGCGCAGCGCCAGGCGTACCGCGGCGGCGCTCACGTCGATGCCCAGCGCGGTCCGGCCGGAGCCGAGCAGCGCGCCGGTGAGCCGGCCCGGCCCGCAACCGACGTCGAGAGTGGCGCCGGTGCATCGTCGGAGCAGGCCGTCATCGCCGGCGATGGTGTCGCGGCACCAGGTGGCCGGGTCGAAGTGGAGGATCCCGCCGTCGGCGTGCCGGGCCGAGAACGTGGCGGGCACCCCGGCCGCGGCCCGGCTGAAGACGGCGTCGAACACGGTCGCGGTCACCCGATCACCGCCGTGGCCGTGGCGAACCGGCTGTCCGGCGGGCACAGCGCGGCCACCGTTCGAGCGTCGTCCGCGGTGTCGACGTCGCGCAGCCAGGGCAGTGTCTCCACCCGTAGTCCGTGCCCGCGCAGCGCCGCGAAGGTGTGCTGTCCGGTGTCGGCCGTGGAGGTGACGATGCCGCGCAGCACCGTCGCGTGATCGGCGTCGCGCAGGCCCAGCGCCCACCAGCCGCCGTCGACGGCCGGGCCCAGCACCGCGTCCGGGCCGTCCGGCGTACTCAGCAGGGCCGCCGCCGCCTCCAGCCGGTCGGCGGTGATCTGCGGGGTGTCCATGCCGATCAGCAGGGTCGCGGCGCCGCGGGTCGCGGTGTCGGCGAACGCGTTGGCCAGCCGCTCGTCCAGCGGTCCGCCGCGTTGGGGGAGGGTCAGCCAGCCGGGTGGGGCCGGATGGTCGCCGTCGACGACCAGGATCCGCCGGTCCACCCGGGCGGCCGACACGGTGTCGAGGGTGTCGGCCAGCGCGGCCGCGGCGATGTCGGCCGCCTGCCGCGGAGTGCAGGGTGGGCAGAGCCGCGTCTTGACCCGCCCGGGGAGTGGCCGCTTCGCCAGGACCAGGATCTGCGAGACGTTCACCGGGCCAGCACCGCGCTCATGTCACGGACGGCACGGGCGGTGCCGAGCAGAGTGCCGGTCACCTTCGACCGGGTGCCGGCGGCCCGCGGGTGGTAGTCGACGTCGACCTCCACCACCCGCCAGCCCGCCCGGCCGGCCGCGATCAGCAGCTCCAGCGGGTAGCCGAACCGGCGGTCCCGCAGATCCAGGTTCAGCAGGTCGTCGCGGCGCACGGCCCGCATCGCGCCGATGTCGTGCACCGGCAGACCGGTGGTGCGGCGCAGCCGACGGGCCAGGACGGCGTTGGCGGCGCGGGCGTGCAACGGCCACACCCCGGGTACGGCCGGTCGCCGCCGCCCGGTGCCCAGGTGTGCGCGACCGGTCAGCACCGGCGCCGCCACCCGGGGCAGTTGGGCCGGATCGAACGAGCCGTCCGCGTCCATCACGCACACCACCCCGTCGGCCGGGCCGGCGGCCAGCACTCCGGCGTGCACGGCGGCCCCGTATCCGGGTTCGGCGACGCTGATCACCCGGGCGCCGCAGGCCCGGGCCACGTCGGCGGTGCCGTCGGACGAGCCGTTGTCCACCACGATCGGCCGGTAGCCGGCCGGCATCCGGGCCAGCAGATCCGGCAGGGCGGGCGCCTCGTCACGGCAGGGAAGAACCACATCGGTCATGACAGCCGACGCTAAACACGATCCGGCCCGCGAATCCTTACCCGCCGATGACGAACCCTTACGAAACGATGACGTGAGCAGCCAGTTCTTACGAACCGCTGACGTTCGGCCGCGAACGGGACCGGAAAGCGGCCCGCGGTCCTACGGTCGGCGCCGTGACCCATGTGCTCGTGACCGGCGGCGCCGGTTTCATCGGAACCCATGTCGTGGCGGCCCTGCTCGAGGCGGGCCACGCGGTGACCATCCTGGACAGCGGCCATCCCGGCGCGCACCGCACCCCGCCGGACGCGGTGCCCGGTGCCGTGCTGCACCGGGCCGATCTCACCGATCGGGCCGCGGTGGCCGCCGCGCTGACCGGTGTCGGCGCGGTGATCCACCAGGCGGCCATGGTCGGTCTCGGTGTCGACCTGGAGGACCTGCCGGAATACGTGCGCTGCAACGACCTCGGCACCGCGGTCCTGCTCGCCGGGATGGCCCGCGCGGGCGTCGGCCGGTTGGTGCTGGCCAGTTCCATGGTCGTCTACGGCGAAGGCGCCTACACCTGCCCGGTCCACGAGACGGTCCGTCCGGCGCCCAGAACGGTCGGTGACCTGACCGCCGGACGGTTCGAACCGGGCTGCCCGCACTGCGGTGCGACCCTGGCCCCGGGGCTGATCGGCGAGGACGCGCCGGTGGACCCGCGCAGCGTGTACGCCGCCACCAAGGTCGCCCAGGAGCATCTGACCGCCGCCTGGGCGCGGCAGACCGGCGGCAGCGTGGCCGCGTTGCGCTACCACAACGTGTACGGGCCGGGCATGCCCCGCGACACCCCGTACAGCGGTGTGGCCGCCCTGTTCCGGTCGGCGCTGGAAGCGGGGCGGGCACCCCGGGTGTTCGAGGACGGCGGCCAGCGCCGCGACTTCGTGCACGTACGCGACGTGGCCGCGGCCAATCTCGCCGCCCTCGACGCGACCGGTACGGGTCTCGGCTGGCGTGCCTACAACGTCGCCTCCGGCCGTCCCGCCACGGTCGGCGAACTGGCCGCCGAACTCGCGGTCGCCGCCGGGGGCCCGGCCCCGGTGGTGACCGGTGAGTTCCGGCTCGGCGACGTGCGCCACGTGGTCGCGGCACCGTCGCGGGCCGCCGAGGAGCTCGGCTTCCAGGCGGCCGTGCACCTGGCCGACGGCGTCGCCGAGTTCGCGCACGCGGCGCTGCGCGGATGAGCAGCCGTGGCGGTGCGGGGATGAGCAGCCGTGGTGATGCGCCGACGAGCAGCCGTGGTGATGCGCCGACGAGCAGCCCTTTCGCCGGAAAACGGCTGAGCAGCCGCCCCGACCGGATCGCCGCCACCGTCGCGGTCGGCCTGTTCGCGCTGGCCTCGGTTGTCGGCGCGGTGCTGACCCTGACCGGCCGGCCGGTGTACGCCACCGCGGCCCCGCTGTTCGCCAAATGGCTCCCACACGTCGGCCCCGGTACACCCCTGGCCCTGATGGTCGCCGTCCTGACCGTGATCCACGGCCCACGGCTGGCCGCCCGGCTGCCGTGGCGGCGGCTGCTCGTCCTGTCCTACCTGGCCACCGTCGCCTGGACACTGTCGCTGGCCCTGATCGACGGCTGGCAGCGCGGGATCGCCGGCCGGCTGACCACCGAACACGAATATCTGCACGAGGTGCCCGGGATCACCGACATCCCGGCCACCCTGGCCGTCTTCACCACCCGGATCCTGGATTTCCAACCGGACTCCTGGGCCACCCACGTGTCCGCGCACCCGCCCGGGGCGCTGCTGGTCTTCGTCTGGCTCGACCGGATCGGTCTCGGCGGCGGTGCCTGGGCCGGTCTGCTGTGTGTCCTGGTCGCGGGGCTGGCCGCGGTCGCCGTGCCACACACCGTACGGCTGCTCGGCACCGACGAGGCGGCCCGCGCCGTGCTGCCGTTCGTGGTGTTGTTCCCTGGCGCGGTCTGGACCGGGGCGTCCGGCGACGGCCTGTTCATGGGCGTGACCGCGGCCGGGATCGGGTTGCTGGCGCACGGCGCGGTGCGGGGCCGGGCGGTCGCGGCGATCGGCGGCGGGGCACTGCTCGGGTTCGGCTGTTACCTGTCCTACGGGCTGGTCCTGATGGCGCCGTTGGCTCTGACCGTGGTGCTGCTGTCGCGCCGGTGGGCGGCCGCCGGGTGGGCGGTGGCCGGGGCGCTGCCGGTGGCGGTCGTGTTCACCGCCTTCGGGTTCGACTGGTTCGACGGCTATCACCTGCTGATCGAGCGCTACTACCAGGGCATCGCGACCGACCGGGCGTACGCCTATTGGGTGTGGGCCGACCTCGCCTGCGTGGTCGCCGCGGCCGGGCCGGTCGCGGCGGTCGTGCTGCGCCGCGCGGTCCCGGAGGCGCGCCGACCGGGTGCCGCGCTGCTGCCGTTGGCGGCGGCGGCCGCGATCGTCGCCGCCGACCTGTCCGGCTACAGCAAGGCCGAGGTGGAACGGATCTGGCTGCCGTTCAGTGTGTGGCTGCTGTCCGGGACGGCTCTGATCCCGCAGGCCGACCGCCGATTCTGGCTCGCCGTGCAGGTCACGGTCGCTCTCGCGGTCAACCACCTGCTGCTGACGAACTGGTAACCCGGCTATTTCTTACCAAACAATGACGTAAGCGCATAAAGCTGACCCGCTCGGCCGCCGCCGCCCGTACCACCCGACGACACACCCACGAGGAGGACCGATGAAACGCAGCATCAACCGGCCCGCCCGGATCGCCATGGCGGCGGCGGTGCTGGCGGCGACCGGGGCGCTCACCGTCACGTTCGTCACCAGCGGCGGCAACAGCACGGCGGACGCCGCCACCAGCCTGGACCAGTACGTGCCGATCCAGCAGGTACAGCCGAACGTGCGGGCGCCGCAGGCCGGCCCGGATGCGGCCACCGGCCGATTCACGGTGGACTGCGGGACCAACGGCAACGGCAAGTTCAGCCCGGACAACCCGGTAGCGCAGCCCGGTATCAAGAACGGCGCCGAGCACGTCCACGACTTCGTCGGCAACAAAGCCATCACCGCGAACTCGTCCAACGCCGACCTCGACGCGTCCGGCACCACCTGCCGTAACGGCGACAAGTCGTCGTACTTCTGGCCGGTGGTCCGCATCGACAAGAGCGTCCGCAGCGGCGAACAGGTCAAACAGGCCCTCGCTCGGACGCAACCGATGGTCGTCTGCCCCTCGGTCCGCGACCGGCTGCCGGCCGTCCCCGCCTCGGCCGGCCGCCGGGTGAGCCAAGTCCTGGCCGAACTGGACCGCCTCACCGCCGACGCCAACCGGGCGATGACCGCCAGCCGCGGCCGGATCGACACTCGGCTGAACAAGAAGATCCTCGACGGGCTGCGCGAGCGGCGGGCCACCCTGATCCGGCAGCTCGGCCGTGGCCTCGTGTCGCTGGTCGACTGTGACGTCAGCTACGACGGCATGCACGCGGCGATGCACGGCGCCTCGCACAGCGCCGCCACCCCGGTCGCGAACCCGCAAATCCAGTGCCCGACGGTCCGCGACAAGCTGCCGGGCGTGCCCCAGCCGGCCGTCGCCGAGGTCAACCGCAACCTGGACGAACTCGACCGGCAGATCTCCGAGGCCAACGAACGCCTGGTCAGCAGCCGGGCCGACGTCGGCAACGCGGTCCTCGGGCCGCTGCGCGCCAAGCGAGTCGCCGTCCTCGACCGGATCGGGATCGCCATCGGCCGGCACACCACCCGACCGCAGGGCCTGGCGGAGCTGGCCACCTGCACCGTGAACGGCGCGCCGGCCGCACCTGCCCCCAGCCCGTCGGCCGCTGCGTCCGCGCTGCCCGACCCGCAGGGACCGAATCTCGAACTGCCCGGCAACACCGGTGGCATCGTCCGTCCGGCGCAGGTCCTCATCGAGTACCGGGGCAACGCGGCCGGCCAGGTCGTACCCATGCCGAAGTTCCTTCGCGCCCTGACCGGTGACGCCAAACCGACCAGCCGCGGCCCGGCCAACGCTCGCGGCAGCTGGAGCTGCTCCGGCTTCGGCGACCGGCTCTCCGACAAGTACACGATCTGTCCCACCGGCAGCCGCGTCCAGCGGGTGCACGACTTCCCCGGCTGCTGGGACGGCGCGAACATCGACAGCGACAACCACCGCAAACACGTCGCCTTCGCCGACAAGGCCACCGGCGCCTGCCCGCAGGGCTTCCGGGCCATTCCCCAACTGCGCATCACCATCTCGTACGACATCCCGCGCGACGTGCAGATGAAGGGCCAGTACGCGCTGGACTCGTTCCCGGAGGAGAACCACAACCCGTTCTCCGACCACGACGACTTCATCAACGTCAATTCAGCGCGGACCATGCAGCGCATCGCCACCTGCATCAACAAGGGAAGGAACTGCTCCTGATCCGCGGACCGGGTTAGGGTCCATGCAGGAGAGTGGTTCCCCGGGCCGTGACCGAAGGAGCTGTGGATGTTCGTCAACCTCGGTGTCCGTGACTTCCTGGACCGTGCCGAGCTCGTCTACGGCGACCGGATCGCGGTGGTCGACGAACCCGACCAGCCGGCGGCGTCCTGGGGATCGCTGACCTATCGCGAGTTGGCGGCCCGGGCCCGGGGCCAGGCCGCCGCCCTCGACGCGCTCGGGGTGGCGGCCGGTGGACGGGTCGCGATCGTGTCGCACAACTCGGCCCGGATGCTCGCCTCGTTCTTCGGCGTCTCCGGGTGGGGGCGGGTGCTGGTGCCGGTCAACTTCCGGCTGTCGGCGGCCGAGGTCGGTTACATCGTCGAGCACTCCGGCGCCGAGGTGCTGCTGGTCGACCCGGAGCTGCGCGGCCTGCTCGACACGGTCGGCGCCAACCACACGTTCGTGCTCGGCGAGGACGACGACAAGATCTTCGGTGGTACGGGTGAGCCGCGGCCGTGGGCCGGGGACGAGGCGGCGACCGCCACCCTCAACTACACCTCCGGCACCACCGCCCGGCCCAAGGGGGTGCAGCTCACCCACCGCAACCTGTGGCTCAACGCGACCGTGTTCGGGCTGCACATCACCGCCGGCGACAACGACGTGCTGCTGCACACGCTGCCGATGTTCCACGCCAACGGGTGGGGGATGCCGTATGTCGTGACCGGGCTGGGCGGGCGGCACATCGTGCTCCGCAAGATCGACGGCGCGGAGATCCTGCGCCGCATCGACGAGCACGGGGTGACCCTGCTCTGCGCGGCCCCGGCCGTGGTCAACGCGGCTCTCGACGCGGCACGGACCTGGGCGGGTGCGATCCCCGGCCGGGACCGGGTCCGCATCGTGGTGGCCGGGGCGCCGCCGCCGACCCGCACGATCGAGCGGGTGCGCGCCGAGCTGGGCTGGGAGTTCATCCAGATCTACGGGCTCACCGAGACGTCACCGCTGCTCACGGTCAACCGGATGCGTTCGGAATGGGCCGGTCTCGAACCGCATGAGCAGGCTCGCCGGCTGGGCCGGGCGGGTACCCCGGCGCTCGGCGTCCAGTTGACCGTCGGCACCGACGGTGAGGTGCTGGCCCGTTCCAACCACAACCTCGACGGCTACTGGAACAACCCGGAGGAGACCGCCCGCGTCCAGGAGGGCGACTGGTTCCACACCGGCGACGGCGGGGTGTACACCGACGGTTACCTGACCATCTCCGACCGCAAGAAGGACGTGATCATCAGCGGCGGCGAGAACGTCTCCTCGATCGAGGTCGAGGACGCCGTCAGCGGCCACCCGGCGGTCCGTGAGGTGGCGGTGATCGGCATCCCCGACGAGAAATGGGGTGAGCGGGTGACCGCTCTGGTGGTCACCGACGGCGGGGTGAGCGCGGACGAGTTGATCGCCCACTGTCGGGAACGGCTCGCCGGCTACAAGTGCCCCAAGCGTGTCGAGTTCCTGGACGCGCTGCCGCGTACCGCCACCGGGAAGGTGCAGAAGTTCAAGCTCCGCGAGCCGTACTGGCAGGGCCGGGACCGGCAGATCAACTGACCGGCTCCTCCTGCCAGTTCCGCTCGAAGACGATCCTGTGCCGGTCGCCGGGCAGCACGTTGACGGTGCAGCGCACCGGCCGCCCGTCGGCGGTGTAGCCGGTGTCGAAGTGCACCGCGACGGGTGTGCCCGGCCCGAGGGTCAACCGGTGGATCTCGTCGGGGGTGGGCATCCGCACCAGGATCTCGTCGATCGCCCGGTCCTGCCGGTGACCCAGGTCGGCGAGGACCTGGTCGGTGCCGCGCGGGATGTAGGCCGGGGACATGATCTCGGAGTCCTTGACCAGGTCGAGTGGGAAATGCGAGTCGTTGATGTTGGTCGGTTCGCCGTTGATGAACCTGACCCGGCGGCGGGCCACCACGATCGCCCCGGGCTCCACCCGCAGGCGCTCGGCCAGGTCCGGGCCGGCCTGCACGAGTGACACCTCGATGCGCTGGCTGGGAGAGCGGCCCTCGGCGGCGATCTGCTGGGAGAATCGGTCCATCTCCGGGACCAGCGGGCGGGGCCTCGACTTCTCCTGCGGCCGGTAGATCATGTGCTCACGCTGCCGGACGAAGTAGCCGTGCGGGCGCCGGGCGACGATCAGGCCCTCGGTGACGAGCAGGCTCAGGCCGGTGCGGACGGTCTGCCGGGCCACCCCGAACTGGTCGGCGATGGTGTGTTCGGTCGGTAGCTGATCGCCCGGACGCAGCTCACCGGAGGCGATCCGGGTGCGGTAGGTCGCGGCGATCCGCTGGTACGCGGGTTGGGACTCCACGGGCCACCTCCGGTCCACTTCGAATGTCTAGTCAATCTAAGCATTGTCTCTTGACGGTGTGGAGATCGGGTGGGAGCATCCTCGTACACATTGTCTAGTCAATATAGAAGGTGGCGATGTTCGTGGATCTCGCCTGGCTGATCCCGCTGGGATTCTTCCTGTTCTGGGGTCTCGTCCTCTTCACCGGATCGTCCGGCCCGAGCTACCCCTCGTCCACCCCGGACGGCGACGACTGCGATGACGGCGGGGACGGAGGCGAGGCCTGAGCACCATCGCGAAGCGCCGGAAAAGACCGCTTGACCAGCCATAGGATCCGCTGGTGAGAATCATCGCCGGCCTTGTCGCCCTGGTACTCGTCGGGGTGCCCGCGTTCGCCTCATCCCCGGCCACGGCAGGCGATGCCGTCATGTCGTGTGCCGACGTCGGCGCGGAGCCGGTGAAGCTGACTTTCCCCGCCGCCGGCGTCCGGCAACGGGTCTGTTTCACGGCCGGGGCCGGACAGGACTTCGGGTTCCTGCTCAGCGTGGGCGACACCGACGACGTCGGGGGATACCGGCTGGAGGTCCGAGCGGCCGGTGCGGCGGTGCCGGTCACCACGGAGATCGTCGACCGGACGATGATCGGTCACTTCGTCACGCCCGAGGCCGGGGCGCACACCGTGGAGGTGGCCCGGATCGCCGACGGACCCGGGGCGGTGACGTTCCAGCTCCTTGCCAGCCGGACAGCGGCGCTCACCCGCAACGGACCGGCCGCCGAACTGAGAATCGATCGTCCCGGCATGCGCGGCATCGCCGAATTCGATGCGGCCGCCGGGCAGCGTCTCAGCGTCGTCACCTGGATCCGCGGGATCGACTTCGACAACGCGGTCACCTTCGAGATCCACGGCCCGGACGGCGGCCTCCTCCGCGAGGGCCCGCTCTACTACGCCGCCGACGACCAGTACGACAAGGGCGTCGACGTCACCGCGACCGTCAGCGGCCGCTACACCCTGGCGATCGACCCGAGCCACCTGGACACCGTCTCCGCCACCGTCAACCTGGTCGGTGGCGTCGCCGGCTCCCTGACGAGCGGCGGCCCGGCCACGACGGTGACGATCGGCCGGCCCGGCGAGAACGCGTACCTCACCTTCCCGGCCGAGGCCGGGCAGCACCTGAACATCGCCGCCGCACTCGGCAGCCTCACCAACGACGCCGGGGTCGGGCTCGTCGTGACCGCCCCGGACGGCACGGCGGTGGTGGTCAGCTGGATCCCGGAGTCCATCGGCGACAACAAGCACGGCTCGGTCGGGTTCATCACGCCGGTGACCGGCACCTACACGTTCACCCTCGACCCGCACGCCCTGGACACCGGCACCGCGACGGTCATCCTGAAGCCGGCCGGCTGAGCCGATCCTTCACCGGGTGGACGGCTGCCCGTTCCCGGGCCGTCGAGCGGACGGCCGTATGCTGCACGGCGCCATCAACGTGATCAACGGGGGGACTGTCGTGAGCGACCTCAAGACCTTCATCCAGGACGTCCTGGAAGCGAACCACGCCGACAACGGCAAGATCGAGGAGCAGATCGCGCGGTTCGAGGCCGAGGGCCGCCGGATCGTCGCGGGTGGCCAGATCAGCGAGACCACCTGGGACATCGTCGACTGGCGGACCAACGAGATCCTCGCCGCCGGCGAGGACGGCCTGGACGGGTACCTCGCCGCCGGCAAGGAACTCGACCCGGACGACAAGTGGGTCCACTACGACCGGGTCCTCGAGGACACCGACCTCACCCAGGTCGACGGTGGTGACCTGCCGGACGGTCTCGCCGACGTGATCGAGGACTGGGCGCTGTCCGGCGACGCCGAGGAGATCGCCGAGTTCATCGGCTGGTCGGTCGACAAGGTCGAGCTCTACCAGGACTGAGTCACCGGGGCTGGAGCCGGCCCTGCGCGGCGTCGGTGAGCCGCTGCCGCAGGTCCGGCGGCACCTGCTTTCCGCCGCTGTTGCGGATCTCGGTGACCAGCTGCCGGACCTCCTCACTGAACCGCGGATAGTACGGCGTCTGCGGCCGCTGCCGGCTGTTCTCGATCGCCGCCCGGATCGTCGCCGCGTACGGATGCGCGGCCTTGATCTCCGGCCGGTCATAGGTCGCGCCGGTCGCCGCCGCATAGCCGCCGACCTGCATCAACACCCGCTGCGACGGCTCACCGGCGAGAAACGTGATCAGCTCCCGGGCGTCGTCGCCGCGAGTCGACCCGGACACCACCGCCAGGTTCTGCCCGCCCAGCACCGCCGGACCCGGCAGCGGTGTCATCACGATGTCCGCTGCCGCGACCGTGGCCCGCTGGTCGCTGCCCTCCACCAGAGCCCGGAACGCCACCGGCCAGTTGCGCATGAACACCAGCCGGCGCTGCAGGAACTCCTCGGTGGTCTCGTTCTCCCGGTAGGCGGTCGACCCCGGATCGACCACCCGCGCCGCGTCGGCCGTGCCGAACAGCCGGTCCACCGCGGCCGTCCAGATCGCCGGATCGTCCGGCACCCCCAGCGGCTGCTCCTCCGACGAGCCGCCCTGCTCCCGCTCGACCGCCCACAGCGCTTCCAGCGCGTTGACCGTGAGGCCCTCGTAGCCGTCGAGCTGACCCGCGTACGCCGCCTTGGGTGTGCCGGATCCGTCGGCCGGACGCTGACCGGCGATGTCCGCCCAGGTGAACGCCGTCGGCGTGGTCGCCGGTGGCGGCTGCAGCAGCCCGCGGCGGGCGAACAGCACCCCGGCGTCGGTGTTGAACGGCAGCGCCCACAACCGCCCGTCGTAGAAGCAGCTCTCCCGGGGCTTGGCCAGCAACTCGGCCAGCTGTCGGCTGGGCAGCGAACCGGACGGCCACTGCGCGATGTACCCGAACTCGGCGAACTCCGGAATCGAGGTCACGTCGAGATTGAGGATGTCGGCCTTCACCTGCTCCTCGCCCTTGGCGTAGCGGACCATCGCGTCGTGCTGCTCGTCGGCGCTGCCGGACACCAGCTCGATCCGGGCACGCCGGTCCGGGTGCATCCGGTTCCACAGGTCGATCAGCGTCTGTCGGGCGCCGCCCTCACCGTCCTCGACCCCACTGACGATCACCAGCTCGGCCGACGTGTCCGCCGAGGAACGCAACAGCGCCGGAACCGTGGCGCCGAGCAGCACACCGGCCGCGAGCCCGGCGCCGAGTAGCAGCCAGGTGCGCCGGCCCACCGCATTGATCACGTCGTTTCCTTCTGCCACAGTCGTTCGATCTGCTCGGCCACCTGGACGTCGACCGACCCGGACGGCACCCCGACACACGCGCCGTGCTCCCGGGTCAGCGTGGCCAGCCGCGGATCGGGGCAGCCGGACGCGCCCACGTTGACGATCACCACCCGGATCGTGTCGTCGTCGAGTCGGGGCAGCGCGTGTCCGGTGGTGTCGTCGCCGTCGGTCAGTACCACCAGCACCCGATGTCTGTCGTCGGACGCCCGGTCGTCGCGCAGCTTGCGGACCCCGTGATCGACCGCCAGATACAGGGGTGTGCTGCCGGACGGCCGATATCCGCGCGCCCGCTCGGTGAGCTTCGCGGCGTCCCCGCCGATCTCGGTGATCTCGCCGCGGATCGCGGTGGAGAAGATGAACAGGCCGAACCTGTCGCGCGGGCCCATCGCGCCGACCGACGCCGCGATCCCGTCGAGCGCCGCGTCGAACCGGGTCCGCCCACCACCGGTCGTGGCCATCGACCCGGACCCGTCGACGGCGACCAGCACCGTCGCCGGTTTCCGGGCCGCCTGATACGACTTCGCGGCCCGCTCCAGGTCCGAGATGTCGGTCTCGTAGCCCTGTCTGGCGTACCAGTTCGCCGACGCCCCGTTCCGGCTGATCAACCCGGTGTCCGGCCCGGAGTTGCGAGGCCGCAGCCCACGATCGGCCAGCGCCCGACCACCGGCCGGCGAGCGGATCCACGCGGTGAAGTCATCGGCGGTACGGCGCACCCGCGCACCCGTGGCGGGCGACCACTGCGGCTGGACCATCGGATAGTCCAGCCAGCGGGTGTCACCCGGATACCAGGCGTTCCACGGCACCGCCCGCCCGCCGCAGCGGCCCCGATCCTGGCGGTACAGGTTGTGGCGGACCAACTGCCACTCGGCGACGATCACCGCACTGCGCCGCTCCGGACCGGCCGGCGCGGCACACAGCAGCGCGGCGATGTCCGGCACGCCGATACCCTGACCGGCGGCCACCGCCGCGGCGTCCAGCGGCACCTGCACCCGGCCACGGGCCACGGCCGGGCTCTGCCCCGGCGGGAACAACGACACGTCGACCAGCCGACCCACCGTGGTGGTGTCCGGGTCCGGGCGCACGATCCCGGCCACCGGCGGCCGCGGATCGCCACCGGCGACCAGACTCGTCCACGACGCGGCCGGGCGGGCCGCCGGGGTGCCGCCGGGCGCACCGGGCTCGGCCAGCACGATCGGGGACTCGGCGATCGGCCAGCGGGTCGGGTCACCCGGGATCCGTACCCCGGCGTCCGCGGTTCCGGTCAGGGCGGCCTGCACCGCCGCCATGTCCGCGGTCAGATCGGCGACCCACACGTCCGGCGGCAGACCGACCCGGCGCAGCAGCCGACGATCGTCGGCCGAGGCGTCGGCGGGGGTACGCCACGACAACGCGAACGCCCGCGCCACATCGTCCCGCGACGCGCCGGCGACACTGACCCGCACCCGCTGGCAGAAACCGGCGCCGCGGGTGGCGTACTCGTAGGCGTCGGCCACGTCGGTGAACATCTCCACCGTGTCCAGGGGCACCAGCATCCGGATCGCCGCCGGAGCCGCGCACGGAGCCGCCGCCACCGCCACCGACGCGCTCGCCGTGCCGCCCAACACGGCCAGGGCCAGCCCGCCGCCGACCGCCCGCCGCCATCGCGGATGCGCCGCCAGGAACGCCGGCCGCCGTGCCCGCCGGATGTCCACCGGCACACTCACCGGCTCGTCGGTCGGCTCGGCGGGCGCGGCCGGCACGTAGGCGCGGTTGCGGACCAGCGCCGCCTCACCGGCGAGGTTGCCGCTGTACTGCTGCGGGCGGGGCAGCCGGTGCCGCTGCATGTCCTGCCGGACCGCCGTGTACAGCGCGTGCATGGTCAGCAGTTCCTGCGGGCCGGGCAGGCCGGCGTCGATGAACTTCAGCAGCCGGCCGGTGAACGCGGTGAACTCGTCATCGGCCGGCGCCAGCGACGGCTTGTTCGCGGCGCTGGAGGTGACCACGTACAGGCCGTCGATGCCGAGCTGGGCGGTGGCCCGCTCGACCAGCCGGTCCTCGGACATGTGCAGATGCTGCAACGCCCGTCCGCTGTAACAGCAGTCCAGAATGACGATCTTGCTGGTGGCCGGGCTCTCCAGGATCTGCCCGGCGAGCGCGTCGAACCGCACGCTCGTCCACGGCTCCTCCTCGTGTGAATCCCGCACGCCCAGGTGCAGTTCACCGTCCCGATCCAGCAGCCCGTGCCCGGCGAAATAGACCAGCAGCAACTCCTCGGCCTCTTTGGCGGCCTGCCGCACCCGTTTCAGCATCTGGCCGGGAAGTTTCGGGTTCAGGATCTCGGCGCAGTTCTCATTCGTGAAACCGGACAGTTCCGGATCGGTCAGGCGGGCCTTGAGTGCGGTGATGTTGTGAGCGACCGACGGAAGATCAGGCAGATTGGCGCTGCGGTATTTCGCCGTGCCGATGAGCACGGCCCGCGACCTGGTGAAGTCGGGTAGCCCCATGTCACGGCGCCTCGCCCAGATCCTCGCGCAGGCGACGCGCCATGCCCTCCGGATCGCGCAGGTCCGGCCCCTCCACCTCGACCTCACGGTCGCCGACCGTCACCCGCACCCGGGTGCGGCGGTTGGACGCCCGGGCGGCGGCCCACCCGCCCACGCCGGCGAACACCGCCCCGATCAGGCCCGGATCGGTGACCGTCGCGACCAGCGCCTCGACCAGCCCGCCGGACATCAGGTCGGGCCGGGTCGCCGCGGTCACCGGATCCACCCGGACACCGACCAGGTCCTCGTCGCTGAGCAGCCATTTCCGCAGCTCGTTGAGGGCGCTGTCGGAATCTTCGCCGTCGAGAGTGATCTCGACACGGATCGGGTCACCGGAATCGGGGCTGAGCTGCATTCCGACACGGTAACCGAATCGGTCGTTCACTATCCGCCGATGATCCGCTAATCGATCTTTCGGAGGACGAGAAACGGCCGACAGGCGGAGACAGCCGCCAATGCGGAAAGAGTAGTGCCTGGTCGGGCCGGGAGAGGCGGTCAGTTGCCGACGCCGACCGATGCCATCATGGCCGCCGGATATCTGTCGCCGCGGGCCGACCCGGCCGGTACCGCCGCCTCGATCGCCGCCAGGTCCTCGGCGGTGAGCCGCACGTCCAGCGCCGGCAGTGCCTCCGACAACCGTTCCCGGGTCCGGGCTCCGGCCAGCGGCACGATGTCCGGGCCCTGCGCGGCCACCCAGGCGATCGCCAGCTGCGCCACCGTGCAGCCGCGCCCGTCGGCGATCCGCCGCACCGCCTCGACCAGGGCCAGATTGTGCCGCCCGTTGTCACCGGAGAACCGCGGCAGCATCGCCCGATGGTCGCCGGGTCGTACCGCGTCCGGGTTCCAGTGCCCGGAGATCAGGCCTCGGCTCAGCACCCCGTAGGCGGTCATGCCGATGCCCAGCTCCCGCAACACCGGCAGCACCTCCGCCTCCACGGCCCGGGAGACCAGCGAATACTCGATCTGCAGATCGGCGATCGGATGGACCGCGTGTGCCCGCCGGATCGTCTCGGCACCCACCTCGGACAGCCCGACATGTCGTACGTACCCGGCGTCGACCATCTCCTTGATCGCCCCGATGGTGTCTTCGATCGGGACCTCCGGATCCAGCCGGGCGGGCCGGTACACGTCGACGTGATCCACACCGAGCCGGGTCAGCGAATGTGCCAGCCGGTCCTTCACCGCCGCCGGCCGGTTGTCCTGCCCGAGGAACACCCCGCCCGGCCCGACCATCGCCCCGAACTTCACGCTCAGCAGGTAGTCGTCGCGGTCACGGCCGCGCAGCGCCTCGGCCACCAGCATCTCGTTGTGCCCGGTGCCGTAGTGGTCGCTGGTGTCGATCAGGGTGACGCCCGCGTCCAGGGCGGCGTGCACGGTGGCGATGCTCTCCGCCCGGTCGGCCGGCCCGTACGCGCCGGCGGTCATGCCCATCGCACCCAGCCCCAGCGCGGAGACGACCGGACCGGTGCTGCCAAGAGTTCGTGTCTGCATGCCATCGAGGCTGCGCCGCCGCCGACCGGCCCGGAAGAGGAGCACTCATCATGGGAGCGGCGCTCCCTGTCACCGCGGGCCGGCCCGGGAGAGCATGGACCCATGCAGCGTGACGAGCTGGCCGACTTCCTGCGCCGGCGGCGGGCCGCGGTCCGCCCCGCCCAGGTCGGCATCACCGAGGGACCCCGCCGCCGGACCGCCGGGCTGCGCCGCGAGGAGGTGGCCATGCTCGCCGGCGTCTCCGTCGACTACGTGGTGCGTCTGGAACAGGGCCGCAGCAGCCGGCCGTCCACCCAGCTGCTGACCGCGCTGGCCCGCGCGCTGCGGCTGTCCGACGACGAACGCGCTCACCTGTTCCGCCTGGCCGGCCACCAGCCGCCACCCGCATCCGGACCGGCCGTGCAGGCCCGCGCCGGCCTGATTCGGATGCTCGACCTGCTCGGCGACACCCCCGCCATGATCATCTCCGACCTCGGTGAGGTGCTCGCCCAGAACCGCGCGTCGATCCTGCTCAGCGGCGACCACACCGGCCTGGCCGGCGACCGTCGGTACCTGATCTACCGGTGGTTCACCGAACCGGAGGCCCGCGCCGTCGCGACGCCTGAGGAACAGGACCGGCACGCCCGCGGGCACGTCGCCGACCTACGCGCGGTGGCCGGCCGCCGCGCCGACGATCCGGAGGTCACCGGCCTGGTCGACAGGCTGCTGGCGGTCAGCGCCGACTTCCGGCGGCGGTGGGCCGAACACGAGGTCGCGGTGCGCCGCGCCGACCGCAAGACCTTCCGGCACCCGCGGGTCGGCCCGCTGACCATGGACTGCGAAACACTGCTCACCCCGGACCTGGGTCAGAAGCTGCTGGTGCTCACCCCGGCCGACGACGAGGCCCGGGAACGCCTCGATCTGCTGCGGGTGCTCGGCGTCGAGGAGTTCCCCGCGTTCACACCGTGACCGGGGCGGGCAGCGGTCGGCCGGCGTACGGCATCTCGATGATCATGCAGGTGCCGCCGCCCGGATTGTCGGCGGCTCGGATCGTGCCGTCGTGCCGTTGCAGCACCCGCTTGCAGATCGCCAGGCCCAGCCCGGTGCCGTGGTAGGACTTGGTGTGTGCGGCGACCCGATGGAACTGGTCGAACACGTGCGGCTGCTCCTCGGCCGGGATGCCGATGCCACGGTCGGCGATGGTGATCCGGATCGTCGCCGGGTCACCGTCCGGATGGCTCGCGGCGATGTCGATCCGGGCCGGCTCGCCGGGCCTGGTGTATTTCAGGGCGTTGCCGATCAGGTTGTCGAACACCTGCCGGATCATGCTGGCGTCGGCGTCGATCACCGGCAGCGGGCCGACCGTGATCTCCGGGGGCGGGCCGCCGCCGTCGGCGACGTGCAGGTGCAGGGTCCGTTCGGTGACGATGTCGGCCACCACCTCCTGCAGGTCGACATGCTGCAGGCTGATCCGCGCGTCCCGGGCCGTCGCGTAGGCGAGCAGATCGTCGATCAGCTGCTGCATCCGGCGCACCCCGGCCCCGATCCGGGCCACCGTCGGGTGCATCGACTCCGGGTCGGCCCCGTCCTCCAGATCCTCCTCCAACAGGGCCGTGTACCCGGCGATCACCATCAGCGGAGCCCGCAGATCGTGCGCGGCGACCCCGGCGAACGCGGCCAGATCCGCTTCCCGCTCACGCAGGGCGGTGATGTCGTACGACGAACCGACCGCGCCGATCCGGGCGCCGGTCCGGTCCACCAGAGGTTGGGCGTTGAGCACCACGGCCCGGGTGTGACCGCTGCCGAACCGGACCATCGCCTCCAGCCGGATCGCGTCGGCACCCCGCAACACCCGCGGAATGGGCATGTCGGCGAGAGCGATCACCTGCCCGTCCATGTCGGTGACAGTGATCCCCGAGCTGACCTCGTCGATGTGCCGCCCGGTCATCGGCGCGCCGACCCGGGCGCCCCCGGTGGCGTTGGTGTGCACCAGCATCCCGTCGGTGTCACACGTGACCACCGTGATCTGCAACGCGTCGAGCACCTGGGTCAGATAGTCCTTCTGCGCCGCCAGCTGGTCGCGGGCCGCCTCGATCGCGGCCATGTCGGCCTTGCGGGCGGTGATGTCGTGGAAGACGGCGACCGCGGCCGCCCGGCCACCCTGCAGCCGCAGCGGACGGGCCGACACACTGATGGTGAGCCCGTCCGGGTGGGTGACGTTACGGATCAGCATGTCGACGAGATCGCACTGCTCCCCGGCCAACGCCCGGACCAGCGGCAGCTCCTCGGTCGGGAACGGGCCGCTGCCGTCTACCCGGAAGATGCCGTAGTGCTCCTGCCAGTTCTGCGGGCCGCTGCGGTCCTCGGCGATCCCGAGCATCGACTTGGCGGCCGGATTGTGCAGCAGGAACTCGCCGCTGTCGTCGACCACCCCGACCCCGTCGCTCATCGCGTCCAGGATCGTGGTCAGCAGGAACGCCTGCTCCCGGGCCCGGGACTCGGCCGCCGCCAACTCGGTGGTGGCCTGCTCGACCGCCCGCCGGGCCCGGGCCCGGCCGGTGGCCAGCACGTGCACCAGCGCGGCCAGCACCAGACCGAGCGCCAACACCGAGACCGCGACCACCCGGGGCAGGGCTCTGGAGCCGATCAGTTCCCGGCGGGCGCCGCCGATCCGTAGATACCAGGTGCGGTCGGCCACCGTCACCGTCCCGGAATCGGACATGTCCGGCTCGTGGGCGTCGGCTCTCGGATAGGCGGCGACCAGCGGTCCGTACTCCTCCGGTGACGTGGACAGGGAGACCTCGCGCAGCCCGTCGCCGAGCGCGGGCAGCACCGTGCCGAGGAAGTTGCGGCTGCGCAGGCTCATCGTCACCCAGCCCTGGAACTCGCGGCTGCCGTCCGGGGCGGCCAGCCCGTAGACGGGTGCGGCGAGGGTGAACGACAACTGCCGCTGGGCGGGCGGCAGATTCTGATCGACGACCAGACCGTACGGCTCGGAGATCGCCGGCCGGCCGGTGTCGCGGGCCGCGCGCAGCGTGTCCCACAGCGGCCGGGACTGGGTGGCGTCCAGGCCGGCCCGGGGCACCAGCAGCGCGTCCAGCACACGCACCATCACGGTGAAGATGTGCTCCCCGGAACCGACCGGCCGGAGCAGCAGATCGGTGACACCCCGGTCCCGCCACAGCCGCTGGGTCTCGGCGATTCGGTCGTCGGGGACCGGCAGCAGGAACCCGACAGCCGTCGCCCCGGACAGCCGCATCCCCGACAGCGGGGCGCTGAGCTGCAGAAACTTCGCGTTCGTGAGGGTGTCGTGGGCGCCCGCCGCGGCCGCTGTCGTGCTGAGCGCGTCCAGATACCGGTTGACCTCGCTCTGCACGGCCGCGGTGACCTGACTGGCTCGCCGCTGCAGCAGCCGCCGCGCGGTCTCGTCGTCACCCCGGGTCATCGCCGCGAACGTGGCCCCGGCGATCATCAGGGTCACTACGATGACCGCAACGGTCAGCGTCCCGGCCGAGCGCAGCCGTGCCCCCACCGCGCTCGTTGCTGTCACTGAGTACCCATCGTCAGTTTCACCCGCGCGCTGAGCGCCGCCGGCCAGGGTTACCGTCGCCCGATGATCCAGACACTGTCGCTGATCGGCGCGTTTCTCGTGCTCACCGCGTTCGTGGGGCTCCAACTCGGGCGGCTCGGCGTGGACACCGTCACCTACCAGCTACTCAACCTGGTCGGCGCGGCGCTGCTCACCACCGTCGGTCTGCTCTCCACCACGTGGGGGTTCGTCATCCTCAACGGCGTCTGGTCGATCGTCGCGGTCGCCAAACTGTGGCAGCTCGCCCGCCGCGGCCGCCGGACAGGTGCCGCCGATGTGTGATTCCCCGTTAACCTGACGCATCCCCGCAGCTCACATCCACCGAGGAGAGTCGATGGATTGACGTGCCGAGGGGAGTGCCGGTGGCGATGTCGGTCCTGGTCGACTGGCTCAGTGCCCAGCAGGGTGTCAGCAGTCTCATCGCCGCGCTGATACTGGCGGTCGGGCTCACCCTGTTCAACCAGTTCCAGGCCCGGCGCAGGCGGGTGCTGTCGTTCCGGGTGCGGTTCAACTCACCGCTCGGGTTCAGCCCGGCCTACGCCCGGCTGGTGGCCCGGGTGATGGACCAGGAGAACACCCACATCGAGCAGCCGGCGCTGGTCGTGGCCCGGGTCAAGAACGTCGGGCGGACCTCGATCTCCAAGCACGACTACAAGACGTTCGAGCTGGACTTCCCGGACCGCCGCACGATCGCGGCCGGCCTCACCGAGGAGAAACCGGAGGCGCTGGCCGGCGAGTTCAAGGGTTTCCGCTGGCAGCTCGGCCAGTCGACGCTGGAACTGCCACGCGTCGACCTGAACCCGAACGAGGAGTACAAGGTCGTCGTCCTGCTCTCCAACGACGGTGCGGGCCCGAACCCGGCGGCCAAGGCGATCGGTCGGCTCGCCGAGGGCGGTGTGGTCACCCAGGCCGACACGCCACGCACCCGCCGTACCACCATCGCCGGTGCCGCGGTGAGCATCCTGCTGGCCGGTGCGCTGGTCGCGACGCTGCTGTTCGCCAGTTCCGACCGCAAGGCGGGCACCGGGGCCGGCGCGCCGGTCTGCGCCTCCGGCGAGCTGACCGTGGAGGGGTCGAGCGCGTTCGCCGGGATCGCCGCGCACCTGGCCGAGCAGTACATGACCTACTGCGACGACGCGAAGATCACCGTGGTCGCGGCGGGCAGTTTCGAAGGGCTCGACCACCTGCAGAACGTCGCCCCCGAACAGCGCCCCAAACGGCTCGCCCTGGCGGACGGCAAGTTCATCGGGTTCGCTGATCTGGTGCCCAGCCGAGGGTTGGCCGTCGTCCCGTACAGCATCGTGGTCAACAACGGGGTGACGGTGACTGACCTGCCTGCCGAGACCCTGCGCCGGATCTTCCGGGGTGAGGTCGCCGACTGGCGGGACGTCGATCCGGCGCTGAACCCGGGCCCGATCCGGGTGGTCGCCCGCGACGACCGGTCCGGCAGCCGCCGCGCGTTGGAGACGTTCGTGCTGAAGGGCCGTCAGGCCGGCGCCACCAGCGACTCGTGCGACGTGCTGCGTGAGGGCGTGCCGCGTGACCAGCCGGTGATCTGTGAGCAGACCACCACCAGCGACGTGCTCACCAAGGTCCGCACCCGGGCCGGCGCCATCGGCTACGTCGACACCCCGAACGCGCTGCTCACCGCCGGAGTCGACCAGGTGCGGCTGGGCGGTCAGGCGGCCACCGTCGACGACATCCGGGCCGGCTACCCGTTCTGGACCGTCGAGTACCTGTACAGCTACGGCGACCTGGACCGGACCGACCCGCTGACCCGTTCGTTCGCGAACTACCTGGTCGGGGTGGAGGCCCGGTCGATGATCGCGGCCCAGCAGTACGCCCCGTGCGTGCGCACCGACGGCACCCCGGAACCGCTGTGCACCACCCCGCGCGAGTGATCAGCTTCGGACGGCCAGGTCGGTGGCACGGCCCACGGTGCTCGTCGCGGTCAGCGCGGCGGCGAACAGCATCACCTGGTTGACCAGGTTCAGGAAGACCAGTAACCCGACCGAGCCGGCGACCAGCCCGTACACCGGATTGGCCTCGACCGCCCGCACGTAGAACCCGCCGAGGGTCTTCAGCAGTTCGATGACCACGCCGGTCAGCAGCGCCGGGCCGATCAGCCGCCGCCACGACATCCGCACCCGCGGCAGCCCGGCCAGCGCGCCGCAGGCCAGCGCGGTGTTGACGCCGGTGCCGGCCAGGAACCCGACCACCTCCAGCAGCACCCGCGACAGCGTGTCGCCCGCGTCGGCGACCTCGGCGATCCGGCCTGCCACGACCGTTGTCGCATACGCGCCCGCCACCGATGCGACCAGCAGCACCGCGAGGCCGGCCAGCACGGCCAGGTCGGCCAGGATCCGCCCGACCAGCCGGCCCGGATATTCCGGCAGCTCCCAGATCCGGCGGATCGACGACCGGAACGCGTCGGTCCAGAACCATCCGGTGACCGGCAACCCCACGAAAGCGACGACCCCCACGGTGGTACGGGCATCGCGGATCGCCTCCACGTCGACGCTCGGCAGGTCCTGCGCCAGATAGTGCTCGACCTCGCGCAGTACCTGCGGGTCGTCCAGCACGAATCCGAACACCGCGAAGCCCAGCAGCCAGGCCGCGAACGTGCCGAAGAAGGCGTAGTACGTCACGGCGGCGGCCAGGCGCCCACCGTCGGCCTGGTCGTACCGTCGCGCCGCCCGCACCAGGTGATCGACCCATTCACGATCCCGCAACCACACGCGTCGTCCCTTACCCGGCAGCGAGTTGCGCCGAACAGATCAGGTACCGCAAGGTACTGCAGGAACCCGCCCACGGATGGAGTTAAATGCCGCCCGAGCCGTACGTCCTGCTGTCCGACAGTCGCATCGACGCCATCGCGCTGGGGGAGTCCGAGGAGCCCCTGGTCGACCTGCGGGACATACCGGAACTACGGCTCGACGGGCGGTACGCCGACGCCGACGGTGCGTACGGCCACCTCCGCGAGGGTGTGGTGGCGCGGCTACTGGACGCACAGGCGAGCCTGCCCGACGGGCTGCGGTTCCTGATCACCGAAGGGTACCGGCCGCTGGACCGCCAACAGGAGATCTTCGACGGCTACCTCGACGAGCTGGCCGCCCGGCACCCGGAGTGGGACACCGAACGGGTCTACGTCGAGGCCACCAAGTTCGTCTCGCCGGTGCACGTGGCCCCGCACAGCACCGGCGGCGCCGTCGACCTGACCCTGTGCGACGCCGACGGTGCCGAGGTCGACATGGGTACACCGCTGGACGCGACCCCGGTGGACAGTGCCAACGCCTGTTTCACGGCCGCCGAGAACATCCCGGACCGGGCCCGTCGCCATCGGCGGACCCTGATCACCGCGCTGACCTCGGTCGGACTGGTGAACTATCCGACCGAGTGGTGGCACTGGTCGTTCGGCGAGCGGTACTGGGCGTTCACGACCGGTGCCGGCCGCACCCGGTACGCCCCGGTACGGCTGGCCCTGCCCGCCTGACGTCGTTCTACGGTTTGCGGCTTCTACGGTTTGCGGCCGACCAGCGCGTTGCACATGACGTCGGCGGCGGCCGCACGGGCCGGGTTGTCGTTGTGCCAGTCGGCGACCGAGACGACGCCCGGCTCGACGATCTCGATCCGGCCCGCGAACAGGTCGGCGAACCGGTGGCCGTCACGCGGCACGAACCGGCCGTCCCGGTTCGACTTCTGCAGCTCGGCGACCACGTGCTCGGGGGTGTGCTCCCAGGTGGCGTGACTGGCCGCGACCCAGCTGCCGGCCGGTAAGCGGTCCAGCAGTTGCGCCACGACACCGTCAGCGTCCTCGTCGTCGCGCACGAAATGCAGCACCGCGATCAGCAGCAGCCCGACCGGCTCGCTCAGGTCGAGCAGTTTGTGCAGGTCGGGGTGGTCCAGGATCGACGCCGGGTCGCGCAGGTCGGCGTCCAGGTAGGCGATCGTCCCGGGCGTGCCGGCCATCAGCGCGCGGGCATGCGTCAGCACGAGCGGGTCGTTGTCGGCGTACACGATCCGGGCCTGCGGGTCGACGGCCTGGACGATCTCGTGGGTGTTGCCGGGCGCCGGGATGCCGGTGCCGATGTCCAGGAACTGCCGCACGCCCTGCCGCGCGATGTGTCCGGCGGCCCGGCCGAGGAATGCCCGGTTCTCCAGCGCGGCGGTCCGGATCGACGGCATCACCGCGGCGATCTGGTCTCCGGACTCCCGGTCCGCGGCGAAGTGGTCCTTACCGCCGAGCCAGTAGTTGTAGCGGCGGGCGGGGTGCGGCCGGCTCGAGTCGATTGCGGGTGGTCTCGACCCGGCTGCGTGTTCCGTCACCACTTCGTCCTTCCCATCCCATTGATGCCCAGGGATGGTAGCCGGTGTGGGTCAGGCGGCGGGTGCCTCCTCCTGGATCTTGGCGGTGATCAGCCCGATGTGACGCAGCCACCGGTTCGCCAGCCGGACCATGCGGTGACCGTCGGCGTCGCGGTGTTCGGACAGGTGGGTGTGCGTCAGGTGGCTGTCGTCGCCGCTGGAGCGCCGGCCGAGCCGGTCCCAGCGGCGGACCGTGCGGCCGTCCGGGCTGTAGATGACCTCACGCAGGTCGCGGGTGTCCGGGTGGTCCGCCTTGCACAGTTCGACCAGCCAGGCGTTGAAGTCGTACAGATCGAAGGTGCCGCGCGGCGTACGGACCTTGAAGAACCCGATGTCCATCGCCGACGCGTGATCGTCGAGCCCGTCCCGGTCCCGTCGCGACTCGTCGACCGAGTACCGGTCCCGGCCGGCCCGCGCCCGGATGCGGTCTTTGCCGAGGTGGTAGGAGTCGCCGCCGGCCTTGTGTGCGGCGTCCCCGACGATCCCGGCCTCATGCGGATCAAGATCGTTCTTGACGGTACGGTCCGGATGCCGATCGAGATGGTCGAGCAGCAGCCGCCGCGCCTTCAGGTGATTCGGTTTAGCGGCCGTCATCGAGCATCCTTCTTCCGCCGGTCGGTACTGCCTTGAACAACGGGGCCGCCGGCGGTTGGTGATGTTCCCTATCGGCGTATCCGGCGGTCCCGCCGCCGCCGGCTCAAACGGTCCAGGGTGAGCAGCGCCATGGACACGAACAGCACGAACCCGACCACCCCGATACCGCCCTGGACGCGCCCGCGATGCCCGCTCAGCACCCCGAAGTCGGTGACGAAGTCGCTCGGATCGGCGGGGCTGACCCAGATCGCCACCGGCGTGCCCGCCGGATGACAGACCTGCTCACAGGGAACCTCGGTCCAGTGCCGGGCGCCGCCCGCGTCGTACCGCAGATGCATGGTGTTGCTGTTGCGGGGTTGATGTTCGAGGTCGTAGACGACCGCTTGAGCCGGCGCACCCTCCTGGCGGAGCCGTTCGCCCCAGGCCACGTTGTCGAGATGGGTCTGATAGGGCAGCCAGACCATCAGCAGCCCGGCCACCGCCCCGAGCCCGTAGAACGGGAGACGCAGCTCCCACCAGCTCCGCACGAAGTCCACAGTGGGTCATCATGCCCTCATCCGCGTGGTGCCTGAAGCCGGGCGGCGATCGGCTGTTCGGCGTAGCGGTTCACCAGGACGGCGACGGTGATCAGGACGGTGAGGATCAGGGCCAGCAGGGTGATCGGGCCGATCGGGGTGTGGTGACGCAGGAAGTGGACGGCGGCGAAACCGGCCACGTAGTGCAGCAGATAGAACGGGTAGGTGGCCGTGCCCAGGACGGCCAGCGGACGCCACCGGATCCAGTCGAGGCGGTGCGTGGCCAGCAGCGCCAGAATGACGAAACAGAGCGTCACCAGAACACTCGACGGGGTGTAGGACGCGCCGTGACTCGCCTGCCACGGGTTGCCCTCGTAGTAGTGGATCGACAAGGCCCAGCTGAACGCCACCAGCAGCCACGGTTCCAGCCGCGAACCATGACGGTAGAGCAGGTAGAACGCGATTCCCGCGACGAAGTAGTGCGAGTTCCCGCGCATCACCAACGCGTCCAGCCACGGGCGTTGCAGCTCGGCGGCCACGATCGAGGCCGCACTCCAACAGAGACAGAAGGCGACGACGTTGCGGTACGTGAGACCGATCCACACCACGGCCAGGAACAGCAGGTAGAACTTGAGTTCCAGCCACAGCGTCCAGTACACGTCGTCGACGCGGGGCACCCCGAGCGGGTCGGCCAGCAGGAACAGGTTCGCCGGTAGGGCGCGGAACGGCACCGGGCCGAACACCCTGGGGTACGCGGCGGCGACCATCGTGGTGATCGCGATGCACACCCACAGTGCCGGGAACAGACGGACGAACCGTGACCGCAGGTACTGCCCGGGGGTGCGGCCCCAGGCCGTCATGCAGATGACGAACCCGCTGATCATGAAGAAGAACGGCACGCCGACCCAGCCGTACGACGCGACCGTGTAGAGGCTGCCGAACACCGCTTCGGGTGGGTCGCCCCAGATCCGTACGCCTCCGGTGCCGGCGACCGCGACCAGGTGGAAGACGGCGACGCCGAGGGCCGCGGTGAACCGGAAGAGGTCGAGCGCCGGCAGGCGCGTACCGCGGCGGTGAGGTGGTTCGGCCGGGCGGCTCGCGGCGATGGCCGGCATGGTCATCGTCATCGGGCGGTCTCCGCGGGCCGGGTCGGTCTGATCGCGTGCAACAGCTGCACCCACAGCGATCGGCGGGCCGGGCGGCGGACCGTGCCGGTGGCGGCGCGTTCGGCGTTGTCCAGCAGGTCGGCGACGAGCGCCTGGTGGAGCCGGCGTTCGGCGAGTGGCCAGAGCAGCAGCATC
The DNA here is from genome assembly GCF_033097365.1 of Actinoplanes sichuanensis. Lineage (NCBI taxonomy): Bacteria > Bacillati > Actinomycetota > Actinomycetes > Micromonosporales > Micromonosporaceae > Actinoplanes > Actinoplanes sichuanensis. Next base: position 5,230,165 of record NZ_AP028461.1, on the reverse strand, counting down.
GCGCCCCGGGACTGGGCGACCAGGATGTGCACCATCTCGGCCCGGTCGTGGGTGATGGCGCGGACCCACAGCTCGTGGTACCCGGCCAGCGGCGAGTCGGCCGGGAACTCGAACCGCACCCGCAGACCCGGCTGGTAGGCGGTCACGGTGTAGCGCCACGTCCCGTGGCCGCCGTTCGCGCCGGTGTCGAGAGGGCGGTCCAGCCACAGCGGTTCGTCGTGAGGCCAGAGGGTGTCGTTCGGGCCGGCCAGGCGGTCGAGCATCTCGCCGAGGACGGCCACGGGTGCGGCGATGACACGTCGTTGCATGTTGATCATGAGAGCTCCGTACGGGCATGGCGAAGCGATTCGCCACCGAGGGTGGGAATGGGGGTGTCGTTCGGGCGGGCCGGGGCCCGGGTGTCAGCCGCTGGTGGCGGGCAGCGCCTCGCCGAGGACGGACCAGGTGGAGGTGTCGTCGGGATCGGCGATCCGCATGCCGCGCAGCACTTTCAGCAGCTCGGTGCCGTCCGGCTCGGCGGTGGCCGTCGCCTCGACGACGTACGCCCCGTCCGCGGTGACCCGGTAGCAGACGCTCTGATCCGGCACGCAGAACGGCTCGACATCGGTTGCCGACGGCGGTGTGTGCGAGGGCTCGTAGGTCGGCCAGTGGGACGGCTCGAAGGACGGCTCGTAGGACGGCTCATACGAGGGCCAGTCCGAGACGCCGGGGGAGGGGTCGAAGGACGGGCCGCCGGACGGGTCGGCCTGCGCCCCCGCCCACAGGAAACCCGTCAACTGGGACTCGGCGACCCAGCGCGGGTAGACGGTCACCCGCAGGTTCGACAGGCCGTCGCCGGTCAGCGGCTGCGTCAGGGAGGCGTACTCCTCCGGCTCCTTGGTGAAACGGGCGGCACCCCGCTGCAGCTGGTCGCCGGTCACCGCGAAGTCGGGATTGGTCCCCATCGAGCTGAGGTGGTAACCGGCCGGCAGGTAGGTCATCCGCCACGGCAGGGTGGCCGGACGGTCCGGCGTGGTCCGCATCGCCGCGGCCAGCCGGAGCATGTCGGCCTTGCTCAGATGACCCTGCCCGGAGTGGATCACGGCCCAGGCGCCCGGCGCATACTGCCAGGCCAGCGAGCGCTCGTCGGCGGAGTACCGGCCGGCTTCCGAACCGACGGCCACCGACTCGGCGTCGCCGAACCGGGCCGGATCGAAGACCCCCGGACGGTAGACGGTGAGAACCGACTCGCTTTTCGGAACCTGCTCGGTCAGGCCGTCGCCCCGCTCGTATCGGGTCGCCTCGCCGACCCGGCGGATGGCCGACTGCTGATAGCCGGGCGTGACGTTCACCGGATCGCTGACCTCGATGTCGCTCACCTCGAAGGCGCTGATGCTCTGGTTGAACGCCGTCACCGCGTAGAACATGACCGGCCGACCGCTCGCCGGGACCGTCCGGTTGCCGACGATCATCTGCGGTACGAACGTCACCGCGGCCATCGCCAACACCGTCCCCGCCGCACTGCCGACCCAGGTCATCCGCCTGCGGGTGCGCCGCCGCCGGCCGCCCGTCACGAAGTCGTCGGTGCTGTGCCGCATCGGCGGCTCGCCCTCGTGCGCCGACGCCAGCAACTCATGCATGTCGAGAGGCATAGCGCTCCATCCCGTTCGAATCGTCGGCGGACAGGTCGGCGTCGACCCCGAGAACGTCACGCAGCGTGCGCAGGCCGCGGACGGTGTGGCTCTTCACGGTCGCCTCGGGGCAGTTCAGTGCCTCGGCGGTCTCCTGTACCGAGAGCCCCTCGAAGTAGCGGAGCACCAGCACCGCCCGACGACGGGCGGGCAGTTGGGCCAGCGCCGCCCGGATCCGCAGACGCTCGTCGACGTCCGGGGCGGTGTCCGCGCCGACCTGCTCGGGAATCGCGTGCCCGGCCGGATGCTCCCGGCGCCACCAGGGCCGGCGGACCTCGTCGATGGCGGCCCGGACCACCATGCTGCGGGCATAACTCTCCGGCCGGTCCACCCGCCGCCACCTGTCGTAGAGCTTGGCCAGGGCGGTGAAGACCGCGTCCTCCGCGAGTTGCCAGTCACCGCAGGTGAGGTAGGCGAGTCTGCGCAGGGCATGTGCCTGCGCGTCGACGAAACTTCGGTAGTTCGCCTCTTCATCACTGTTCACCAGCCGGGGCTCCTGTCTGTCCGAGGACTAGACGGCCGCCGGACCGCACAGCGGATGCAAAGTGACCGAACTTTTTTCAAAAACTTTCCGCTCCCGCGTCACGAGCGCCGCACTCTACCGCCTCGGCTCCGTGACGCGGCGTGCCGCCGGCTCCGGGGATCCCGGAACCGGCGGCATCGGTCACGCCCGCCTTTCCCAGTACAGCCGTTCGCTCCGGTCCGGGTCGTTGACGATCTTGCAGGTGGCGTCGATCCACATGGTGGCGCGGTCCCGGCGGTGGTAGGCGGGCCAGTGCGGCACCCCGGGGGCGTTCGGGTGGCCGTCGCGGGCGAAGCCGGCCCAGAGCGCGCTCATGTGCCGTGCGGTGGCCCGCTCGCCCGCGGGCTTGTCCGAAGCGGTGTTGGCGAACTTGAGCGGGATGTCGGAGGCGTGCGGCGAGCCGAGGGGGAAGTCGGTGCCGGGCACCAGGGTCGGGTCGGGGTAGGCGAGCTGGTACATGTACACCGGCGCACGGCGCTGTGCCGCCTTGGCTTCGGCGATCTTGATGGCGTCACGCCAGATCGGTGACGTGGTGATCGCGAAGTACAGCTGCGCCGGGGTGGCTCGCGGCCGTGACCGGCGGAACGTGGCGATGATCTCGTCGAGTTCGGCGCCCTGGTAGGTGCCGCTCAACCGGCTACGCAGACCGGCGTCGTCGATGCCGAAGACGTCCTTCGGGCCGAACAGGCTGAAGAACACCGTCTCGTCGCGGGTGGTGCCGACCATCAGCGGCTTGTCGGCCGAGAACGGCGCTGCGCCGTCGGCGAACGGATGCCGGGGGATGATCCGGCCGTCGACGAAGGCGCCGAAGCCGGGCAGCACCGGGTCCGGGTCGCCCCAGGGGGCGACACCGTTCGCCGCCTCGGACACCTGGACCTCCAGGAGCCGGGCGGCCGGGATGTCGTGCAGCGTCCGGATGTCGCGGCGGGTCAGCCCGAGCAGGTGCAGGGTGCGGTCGGCGCGGTTGACGGCGCCGTCGCGGGTGGGGAACCGCAGCGGTGCGGCGCTCTCGATCGACGCCTTATGGAACAGTCGGGAGGCCGCCGGCATGGTGTAGACGGCCGCGGTCTTCGCGCCGCCGCCGCTCTCGCCCCAGACCATGATGTCGTCCGGGTCGCCGCCGAAGTTCTCGATGTTCTCGGCCGTCCATCGCAACGCCGCGAGGATGTCCTGCATGCCCTGGTTGGCGGCGTATCCGTCCTGGAGGAAGCCGAGATACAGGTAGCCGAGCAGGCCGAGCCGGTGGTTGGACTCGACCACCACCACGTCGTACCGGCGCGCCAGGTTGCCGCCGTCCTGCCCGGTGGCGGAGCCTGAGCCGATCATGTAGCCGCCGCCGTGGTTGTAGAACATCACCGGCCGGCGCTTGCCGTCGACGGCCGGGGTCCAGATGTTCAGGTAGAGGCAGTCCTCCGACGGCGCCGGCATCCGGCCGTTGCCGGCGGGGCCCATCTCGCCGCCGGCGACCTGGTAGGCCGGATTCGGGAAGTCGACGGTGTCGCGGACGCCGTGCCAGGGTTTCAACGGCTGCGGTGCCCGGAACCGGAGTTCACCGAGCGGCGGCATGGCGTAGGGGACGCCGAGGAACTTGACGATGCCGCCCTCGCGGCGGCCACGGACCCGGCCGTACCGGGTGGCCGCCTCGTCCTTCCCTCGGCCGCGGTGGGCCTGTGCCGGCGCCGCGGCGAGGGCCGTGGCGGCCACCGCCAGCGATCCGGTGAGCAGAGTTCTGCGCTCCATGAACGATCAAACCTCCTTCGACAGGCGCACCGCGTGCGCCAGGTCGGGATCGGAAAGGCCCGGACCGGGAACGCGGTCCGGGCGGTGAGCGGCCTTCTCCTCGCGAGTGGGATTCACCGGCGGGTTCCTTGTCGGATGAGGTCGGCGAAGGCGTACGCGCTGGGTTTGGGGTGGCGGGTGAAGTCGTCACCGACGGCGATCAGCCCGAACGTCGGCCGGTACCCCTCGGACCACTCGAAGTTGTCGAACGCCGACCAGTGCAGGTAGCCGCGCACGTCGGCGCCTTCGGCGATGGCCTGGGCGGTGGCGGCTACGTGCGAGCGCAGGTAGGCGATGCGCTCGGTATCGTCCTCGGTGGCGATGCCGTTCTCGGTGACGTACAGCGGTAGGCCGGTCTTCGCGGCGCGGTGCAGGATCTCGCGCAGCCCGTCGGGGTGCACGGCCCAGCCCATCTGTGTCACCGGCACAGCGGGCGGTGGCGGCGCGAAGAAGAACGGGGACGACGCGTCGACCCACTGTTTGCGGTAGTACTGGACGCCGAGCCAGTCGCCGCCGTCGACGCCGGTCAGGCCGTCGAGGTAGCGGTCGACGATCTCGTGGCGCATGAGTTCGAGGAAGGTGCCCTCGCCGGCGAGAAGGGGCAGTTGCACCGCGAGGCCGATCCGGGTGCCGCCGGCGGCGCGGATCGCGGTGACCGCCGCCAGGTGGGCGTCGAGCAGGACACCGCCGACACGCCGCCACAGGGCCGGGTTGGTGACGCCGGGTGGGTGGTAGCCCTCCAGGTAGCCGTGCAGGGCGATCATCTGCGGCTCGTTGATGGTGCAGAGGTACGGCATCAGGTCGCCCAGCTCCGTTGTCACGCGCGCGCAGTACCGCGAGAAACAGGAGATCGCGTCGGACGCGAGCCAGCCGCCGCGAGCAGACAACCAGCGCGGCAGGGTGAAGTGGTGCAGGGTGACGAAGGCGGTCATCCCGGTGCCGGCGAGCGCGGTCAGGACCCGCCGATAGTGGGCGATGGCGGCGCGGCTGAACTCGCCGGGCGCGGGTTCGATCCGGGACCATTCCAGCGACAGCCGGTGTGCGGTGTGTCCCAGCGAGGCCAGGAGCGCGAAGTCATCGGCGTACCGGTGGAAGTGGTCGATGCCGTCGCCGGACGACCATCTCGCGGCAGACGCGGGGTTCTGTTCGAAGTCCCACCAGTCGTTGTTGTGGTTGCCGCCTTCGACCTGGTGGGCCGAGGTGGCGCTGCCCCACAGGAAGCCGTCGGGGAATCTCACGCGGGTCCTCTCGGGCGAGCGGCCCGGCCTCCAGGGGGCAGAGGCCGGGCCGCTCGGTCAGGTCGTGCTGAAGGTGTAGGTGCCGGACGGCACCCGGTAGACGGCGTAGCCGTCGGCGTTGCGCAGGAACTTCGCGCGGTGCGGGATGCCGGTCACCCGTCCGCCCAGCGTCGGTACGTGGACGGTGGCGGTGGTGTTCGGCGGGACGGTGACGGCCAGCCGCAGCCGGTCGCCGTCGCGCTTCCACTCCGAGCGGGCGGTGCCCTGCGGGGTGGTGTAGTGGCCCTTGACGAAGGTGAGATCTCCGACGACCTTCGGCTGGACGACCAGGTCGCGGTAGGCGGTGGTGCCGTCGGCGGCCCGGATGCCGGCCAGGCCGGCGTGGAACCATTCCTCGATCTGGGCGAGGATCATGTGGTTCTTCGAGTCGCCGCGGGTCCACCGTTCGCCCATGGTGGTCATGCCGCCGGGGTTGGCGACCGTGGACGCCATGAAGTGGCCGTAGCCGGGCTGTTCGTCCTCGTGGATCAGATCCCAGAGCACGTCGTCGCGGCCGCCGGCGGACAGCACCCGCACGGTCGGGGCCATGCCGATGGTGCCGCCGCTGAAGTGCGGGCCGTCGCCGTCGGGGTGGAACGCGTAGATCATCGCCACCAGGCCGTCGAGGACCGCCTGCCGTTCGGACTCCGGCACCAGTCCGGCGTCGAGGGCGAGCGCCTGCGCCGACTGGGACACGGCGCCGCCGTCGGCGTAGAGCTTGCGCGTCGGGTCCCAGAAGGCCTGGTGGAACGCCGCCTTGATGTCGGCCGCGAGCGCGGTGTACTTCGCGGCGTCCGCGGGTGGCGCGAGTCTCGCCAGCTCGCTGATCATCATGTAGTAGCCCCAGGTGCCGGTGATCTTCCCGGAGACCGGTTCGGCCGACACCCAGTCGGCCAGGGCCGCGTCGACGATGTTGCCGACTGCTTTCTGCCGGGCGATGTAGTCGGCGAAGCGGACCATCGGCTCGTAGTAGCGGGCCGCGGTTTCGGTGTCGCCGTAGAGCTGCCGCAGAAACCCGGGGACCAGGATGATCGCGTTGCCCCAGTTGATCTCGTCGCCGAAGCGCCCGGTGTAGCCCCAGTCGTAGACCGGGGTCTTGAGCGCGACGTTGCCGGCCATCGGGGTGTCCGCGATCGACTGACCTTCGACCAGGTGCCGCTCGTGGGTGCGCAGGTAGGCGTCGAGGTCGAAGTTCCGGTGGATCGACCCCATCGGCATGGTGTAGTCGGCCGGGTAGGACAGTTTCTCCCGTCCCGGGCAGTCGGTGAAGACGCTCATGATGTTGCCGGCGAACGAGTACCAGGCCATCCGGTGCAGCCGGTTGACCCGCGCGTTCGACGTGGTCACCGCGCCGGCCGACGGGGTCTCCGCCTGGACCCGCAGCCCGGTGATCGTCTCCTTCGTCGGCACATAGCCCTCGGGAAGGCCGGTGACCTGCACCCACTGCATGCCGAAGTAGTTGAAGTCCGGCCGCCATCGCTCTCCGCCGCGCAGCCCGGCCGTGGTGTAGGTGTTGAACAGGTCCACGCCCCGGCTGCCGCCACCGCCTCGGAGCGACGCCTGGTCGACGGTGCCGTCCGCGGCGAGGGACTCGGCCGGCGACACCCGGACCGTGGTGCCGGCCGGCAGTCCGCCGGTCAGCGTCAGCAGCGGGAACCCGACGATGTTCTGCCCGAAGTCGAACACCCACGTGCCGGGCACCGGGTTCGTCACGGAGACGGGCTCGTACCGGTCGGCGATGGTGATCGGCGGAGCCGTCCGTGCCACCAGCCTGGTGGCGAGGTTCGGCGGCGGTGCGAACCCGGCGGCGATCCACCCGGTGGGCGTGCCGTCGCGCCGCTTCGCGGTGGCGGACAGGTCGGACTTCGGCTGGTCCCAGCCCGGCTGTTCGCGACGGGCGTCGAAGTCCGACCCCGAATACCAGGCGTCGGTGATCAGCGGGCCCAGCGCCGTGCGCCAGGTGCGGTCCGAGACGATCACCGTCTTGCGGCCATCGGTGTACGAGATCTCGAGTCGCGCGATGAACCGGGGTGTCACGGCCGCCCCCGCGCCGGCGTCGCTCGCCGCGATGTTGTTGCCGGATCCGGTGACCGTGACGCCGGCCGGGTGCGACCTCGACAGGCCCGGCGTGAAGGTGATGCCGTCCGCGCCGATCGCCGTGATGACCCGCGATTCCAGGTCGTCGCCGCCACCACCGGTGTCGACGTTGACGGTCCCGCCGACGTGATAGCCGGTCACGCTGCTCACCGTGACCGTGGTGGCCCCGGCCTCGGCGCCGCCGACCAGGGTGCCGTTGCCCTTGAGTTGGCTCTGCCACCACGAGTACGGCGCGGTCCGTCCGACGGCCGGGTTGGTGACGCTGCGCCGCACGTAGGCGGGGCCGCTGCCCAGCCGTACCCCCACGGTGTTGTGGCCTTTGTGCAGTCGGTCCGTGATGTCGTAGACGCGGTACTCGCTGGAGAGCTGGTAATTCGAGTAACCGGGCGCGAGCACCTCGTCGGTCAGCGTGCGGCCGTTGACGGTAGCCAGGTGCATGCCGACCCCGGACAGGTAGAGCCGGGCCTGGTCGACCTTGCGGTGGCCGTCGACGGTGAACTGCCGGGCGAAGATCGGCATCGGCTGCGTCTCGGTGCGGCCCGGGTATTCGATCCAGCGCGCACCACCCCAGTCACTCTGCTCCAGCAGGCCGGTCTCCCAGGTCGACGCCCGGCTCCAGTCGGTGGCCCGACGGTTCGCGTCCCAGGCACGGACCCGCCAGCTCAGCCGCTGCCGTGAGGTCAGCGCCGTACCGTCGTAGCGGACCCCGGATTGGACGGCCGTATAGACCTTGCCGGAGTCCCAGAGCAGCCGGTGACGAGCCGTGTCGTAGACCCGGATCTGATAGGCGGTCTGCCGGTCCGCGGCCGGCGCGGAGGTCTCGGCGAAACGCCAGCCGAAGACCGGGTTCGGGCTGTCGAGGCCTGACGGCTGGTCCTCGCGGCCGTCGACGCGTAACCCGACCACACGCAGGCGGGGGGCGCCGGCGAAGGCGGGACCAGGAGTCAACAGGGCCGCGGAGGGGGCGGCGATGGAGATCCCGAGTGCCGTTCGCCGTTTCACGCGCCGGCCTTGTAGTCGGTGTCCATGTCCTTCAGGACCTCGTCGGCGGTGGCCTGGTTGCTGAAGATCTCCTGCAGGCCGCTGAGCATGGTCTGCTGGACCTTGGCGTTCGGCCACAGCTGGTCCATGAACGGCACGGTCTTGTCGCCTTCGACGAACGTGGTGAGTTCGGCCAGGCCCGGGTCGACCGTGGTGCCGGCGCCCGGCAGCGTCGGCAGGCTGCCCTGCGCCTCGTTGAACGTCTTCATGCCCGCCGGGCTCATCACGAACGTGATGAACTTGAGCGCGAGGTCCTTGTTCTCAGCCTTGGCGTTGACGCCGTACCCGGCGCCGGCCGCGGCGGGCATGATGAACGATGCCGGGTCGTCGGTGGCCGGCAGTGCCTTCATGGTGAACGTGCCGGTCGGGTTCTTCTGCTTGAGCAGCCCGATGATCCAGTTGCCCTGGATGATGCCGAGAGTCTTGCCGGTGGCGGCGAGGGTCTGGCTGGCCTCGTAACTGGTGCCGAGCGGGTCCTTCTGGAAGCAGCCGGCGCTGTTCATCTCCTGGTACTTGGCCATCGCGGTGGTCCACGGCGACCCGGCGAAGGTGGCCTGACCGGCGGCCATCTCGGCGTCGAAGTCTTTGTCGCCGCTGTAGACGGTGGTGGCGACCAGGCCGTACAGCGCGATCTGGGTGACCCAGTTGTCCTGGATGCCGAGAGCGAAGGCGGGGGTGCCCTTGCCGGCGGCGGCCCGGCAGAAGGCGAGCAGGTCGGTCCAGGTGCCCGGCGCTTTCAGGCCGGACTTGGTGAGCGCCTCGTCGTTGTAGACCGCGCCGATGCCGTTGAGTCCGAACAGTGCGTTGTACGTCTTGCCTTCGTACTGGGCGACCTTCTTGAACGCGTCCGGCAGTTGGGCGGCCCACGGCTGGTCGGACAGGTCCAGCAGGTAGCCGGGCTTGGCGATCACGTACGTGGCGCCCGGGTTGCCGTTGCCGGGCCACACGGTCATCACGTCGGGGGCGGTGCCGGAGGCGAGTTGGGTGCGGATCTGCTGCTGGTACTGGTCGGCGCCGCTGGTGGTGAGGTTGACGGTGATGCCGGGGTTGGCGGCCTTGAACGCCTCGACGACCTTCTCGATCGAACCCTGGTCGACCGAGGCGATCGTCAGGGTCTTGTCATCACTGGAGCTGGAACCGGAGCCGGTGCCGCTGGAGCACGCGGTCAGAAGGGACGCTGCCGCGACCGCGGCGAGGACTTTTCGCATTGATCTTCTCCTACGTTGGAGACGAGTCAGAGGGGGGTGGTGAAGGTGTATCGGCCGGACGTCAGCCGCAGGGTGAGCCCGGCGGAGGACGGTTCGGCCCGCTGAACCCCGGGCGTTCCGGCAGCGTGCACACCGCCGGGGTCGCTGGTGGGGAGCAGAAGGACGGCGGTGCTTCCCGGCGGGATCGTGGCGGTCACGGTCAGCCGGTCGTCTTCTCTGCGCCAACCGCACTCGACCAGGCCGCGGGCGGTTTCCTGGGCGGCGCGGGCCCAGGTCAGGCGGCCGGTCGGATCAGGGGTGGGGCGCAGCAGCAGCTCGGAGTAGGCGACCGAGGTGGGCGTCTGGTCGATGCCGGCGACCCGGCCGTAGAGCCAGTCGCCGACGCTGCCCAGGCTGTAGTGGTTGAAGGAGTTCATGGCCGCGGACTGGAAGCCGCCGTGTTCGGTCCAGCCGTCCCAGCGCTCCCAGACGGTGGTGGCGCCGTGCCGGATCGAGTAGCCCCACGACGGGTATTCGTCCTGGTGCAGCAGTGCATAGGCGAGATCGGCGCGACCGTGTTCGGCGAGCACCGGGCACAGCAGCGACACGCCGACGAATCCGGTGGTCAACCGGTTGCCGCGGCTTTCGATGTCGGCGGCCAGGCGATCAACGGCCGGGGGTACGAGGTCCGGCGGCAGAAGTCGGAAGGCGAGCGCCAGCAGGTACGCCGTCTGGGTGCCGCCCTTCACGCTGCCGTCGTCACCGACGAACGCGTCGATGAACGCGTCCCGGATCGCCGTGTGCAGCTGCCGGTACCGTGTCGACGGGCGGCCCAGCACGTCGGCGGCGTCGGCGACGATCCGGGCGCTGTGCGCGAAGTAGGCGGTGGCCAGCACGTCACGGGGGGTCTCGGCGTCGATCTGGAGCCAGTCGCCGTAGGAGTTGCCGGTGCGGTGTTCCCACAGCAGGTCGGGGTTGTGCCGGTGGATGTGCTCGACCCAGGCGGCCATGGCGTCGAAGCTGCGTTCCAGCACCCGGCGGTCGCCGTAGGTGCGCCACAGCAGCCACGGGATGATGACACCGGCGTCGCCCCAGGCCGGTGCGCCCTCCCGGTCGAGGACGATGATCGGGGCGATGTCGCGGAAGGCGCCGTCGTCGTCCTGGCCGTCGACGACGTCGCGCATCCAGCGGGCTAAGAACGCCGACACGTCGGCGTTGCGGGTGGCGGTCGGCGCGAACACCTGCGCGTCGGCGAGCCAGCCGAGGCGCTCGTCGCGCTGCGGGCAGTCGGTGGGAACCGCGATGAAGTTGCCGCGCTGTCCCCAGCCGATGTTGGCGTGCAACCGGTTGACGGTCGGGTCGGAGGACTCGAACCGGCCGGTCCACGGGGTGTCGGAGTGCAGGACCCGGGCGGTCACATCGTCCGGGTGCGGCCGGTGGCCGTCGACTTCGGCGTACCGGAAGCCGTGGAAGGTGAATCGTGGCTCGAAGACCTCGATCGGCAGGCCGGCACAGATGTAGGTGTCGGTGGCGGCGGCCCGGCGCAGGTTGTCGAGGTACAGCGATCCGTCGGGGTTGAGGACCTCGGCGTGACGCAGGGTGATCCGCTGTCCGGCTTCCGCGTCGCGGATGGTCAACCGGACTCGACCGACCAGGTTCTGCCCGAAGTCGAAGACGCCGTTCTCGAACGTGATCGCGGGCACCTCGGCGGTGACCCGGATCGGCTCGTCCGGCTCGGCGACCAGCGGGCCGGGCTCGGTGTCCAGGACCGCGACCGGGCGCGGGGCGGACAGTTCGCGGCGGCCGTCGGTGAACTGGCCCATCAACAGGTCGGCCGAGCGGATCGGGCCGTCATGCTCGGTCCAGTCGCCGCCGGTGGCGACGACCTGCCGGGAACCGTCGGCGAAGTCCAGTACGAGCTGGGCGAGCAAGCCGGGGGCGTCGCCGTAGTGACGGGCCGGGCGGCGGGGGTCGAAGCCGACGTAGCCGCTCCACCAGCCGTCGGCGACGGTCGCGGCGATCGTGTTCTCGCCCGCGTGCAGCTGCCCGGTGACGTCATGGGTCTGGTACTGGATCCGGTGGTGGTACTCGGTCCAGCCGGGCGCCAGCTCGTGGTCGCCGACGCGTTCGCCGTTGAGCTGTGCCTCGTAGACGCCGCGGGCGGTGACGTAGAGCCGGGCGCGGATCGGTCGGTCCGCTACCGCGAAGGCGTGCCGCAGGTGCAGTGCTGCTTCGGTCGGGCCGGGCGAGGTCAGGTCGTCGTCGGTCGGTGGGTCCACCAGCGGCAGCCGGCGGGGGTCGCGGCCGATCCATGCGGCTGTCCAGTCCTCGCGGTGCAGCAGGCCGGTCTCGAACCAGGTCTGTGCGGTGCCGGCGGGTGATCCGGTCTCGTCGAACACCTCGACGCGCCAGTGGTACCGGGTGGCCGAACGAAGGGCCGGCCCGTCCCAGTCGATCAGCAGGGTCTCGTCGCTCGTCCGGCGGCCGCTGTCCCAGATGAGCCGGGCCGGGTCGTCGAGGTCGTCGGCGCGTTCCGCGGCGACGATCCGGTAGGCGCTCTGTGCCGCGCCGTGCCGGTCGGCGCGCAGTCTCCAGGACAGGCGGGGGCTCGTTTCGCCCAGGCCGAGGGGTTCGGTGCGTTGTTCGGTCTGCAAGCCGTAGGGGGTCATCCCTTCAGCCCTCCCGCGAATCCGTTGATGATGCTGCGCTGCAGAGACAGGTAGACGGCGAGGACCGGCACGATGCTGATCAGCAGGGCGGCGAAGATGAGGTTCCAGTCGGAGACGAACTGGCCGACGAATCCGGCGACCGCGACGGGCATGGTCTGCTGGTCGCTGCCGGACAGGTAGAGCAGTGGGGTGAAGAAGTCGTTCCACACGCTGACGGTGTTGAGGACCAGTGCGGTGACGGTGATCGGTTTGAGCATCGGCAGGATCACGTAGCGGAACGCGGTCAGCGGTCCGCAGCCGTCGATGGTCGCGGCCTCCTCGAAGTCGCGGGGCAGCGCCCGCAGGAAGCCGACGTAGAGGAACGTGGTGAACGGGACCTGCAGGCCGGCGTAGAACAGCACCAGCGACCAGACCGAGCCGAGTAGACCCAGGTCGCGGATCGTCTGGTAGAGCGGCAGCGCGGCGAGCTGGAACGGCAGGATCAGGCCGAGCATGATCAGCAGGAACGTGCCCCGGGACCAGTGCGCGGTCGACCGGGCCAGTGGATAGGCGGCCAACGACGACACGGTCAGGACGATCAGCACGCTCACCGCGGTGACCAGCACGCTGTTGATCAGGGCGCCGCCGAGGCCGCCCTCGCGCCACGCGTCGGTGAAGTTGGCCAGAGTCGGGCTCTGGGTGAGCGCGATCGGCGAGGAGGTGTCGCTCGGCGCTCGGAAGGCGAGGTTGACCAGCACGTAGACCGGGAACGCGAAGACGATGGCAACGGCGATCATCAGCATCTCGAGGGCGAACGTCTTCGTCGTGTAGCGGTTCATGAGGCCGCCTTCTCGTTGCGGTTCAGGACCGTGTACTGGCCGGCGGAGATGACCGCGACGATGGCGGTGAGCACGACGGCCAGCGCGATGCTGTAGCCGAACTCGCCGAGGGTGAACGCGTCCTTGTAGATCAGGGTGGAGATGGTGTCGGTGGCGTGCCCCGGACCGCCCCCGGTCAGCGCGTACACCTGGTCGAACAGCTTGATCCCGCCGATGATCGACAGCATCAGGTTGATCGTGACGGCGGGCGCGAGCAGCGGCCGGACGATCGACCAGAACCGGCGGACCGGTCCGCTGCCGTCGATCGCGGCGGCCTCGTAGATCTCCTTGGGGATCGACTGAAGACCCGCAACGAAGATGACCATGGAGTAGCCGGCGAACTGCCAGACCACCACCAGGACGATCATCCACAACGCCAGGTCCGGATCGCCGAGCCAGTTCCGGCCCTCGACACCGAACACCCCGAGCAGGCTGTTGACCGCACCGTCGGGGCCCAGCAGGTTGCGCCACAGGTACGCGGTGACGATCGGCGTGACCACGGCCGGCGCGAACAGCAGCACCCGCAGGAGGTTGCGGCTCTTGATCGCGGTGTTGACGCCGAGCGCCAAAAGCAGGCCCAGGCCGTTCTGCAGCACGGTGATCGCGACCGCGATCAGCAGGGTGTGCCAGATGGCCTGCAACGCGTCCGGGTCGTCGGCCATGGCGGTGAAGTTGTCCAGGCCGATGAACGCGAAGTCGGGGTCGAGGCCGTCCCAGTCGGTGAAGGCGTAGTAGACGCCTCGGGCGCTGGGGACGAGCACCACGAAGGCGAACAGCAGCAGCGCCGGGAGGGTGAACCACCAGGGTGGCGCGGCAGATGTCCGGCGGCGCGGTTGGAGATCGGTTGTCACGGGAAACCCACCTTGCTGAATCGTTTCATAGACAGGTGGAACGGCCGCGGCGTCAGCGCCGTGGCGAGGCGGCCGGGGCGGCGCCGGAGTGATGTGGGCAACGTTTTCCAAATGTTTCGCCGACCTTACGAGCGCGTGCCGAACAGCGTCAAGGGTTTGGTGGCCAGCAATATCGGCTCGTACTGGAGCTGCTCCACCCGTCGGCAACCGCTTCCCTGAGAAGCTGATCATCTCTATGGTGGGTAACGTTTCACTAAGCAGGGAGAGTTCATGCACCATCAACCGGCCACCGTCCGGAGGGTGACGATCGTGGACGTGGCCCGGCACGCTGGTGTGTCGACGACCGCGGTGTCCAAGGTGCTGCGCAACGCGTACGGGACCAGCTCGCAGATGCGCAGCCGGGTGAACGCCGCCGTCGACGAGCTCGGCTATCGGCCCTCGGCCGCCGCACGGGCCCTCCGCGGCCGGACATGGACCCTCGGCGTGATGCTGCCCGACGTCCGGAACCCGTTCTTCGCCGACATCCTCGACGGCGTCGCCGAACACCTCGACGGCACCGAGTACCAGCTGTTCATGACGTCCGGCTGCGACGACGTGACGAGCGAGGCGCGGGTCACCGAAGCCATGATCGACCGCAGCATGGACGGCCTGATCCTGATCGCCCCGGTCTCCCGCCCGGCACACCTGGAACGCGTCGGGCGTACCGTGCCGACAGTCGTGATCGGCCGGCACAGTCGCTCGACGGGATTCGACACCGTCAACGACGACGACTTCGCCGGTGCCGGGCTGATGGTGGCGCACCTCGCCGGGCTGGGACACCGCCGCATCGCCCACATCGAGCACCGCGAGACCGACCCGGTCCGGCTCGCCGAGATGCCCAACGCGCTGCGCGCCGACGGCTACCGCCACGCCATGCTCTCGCATGGCCTCGGGGAGCACATCGACATCGTCTCGACCGGTTACACCCGCGACGGCGGCTATCACGGTGCCCGGATCCTGCTCGATCGCCCGGTACCGCCCACCGCGATCTTCGCGGGCGCCGACGTGGTCGCGTTGGGTGTCCTCGACGCGCTCACCGAGGCCGGTCTGTCGGTGCCCGGTGACATCTCGGTCAGCGGGTACGACGACATCACGCTGGCCGGTTTCCGGCCGATCTCGCTGACGACCGTGGACCAGGGCGGCCACCGGATCGGCACGACGGCGATCCGGCTGCTGCTGGACCGCATCACCGATCCCGGCCGTCCGGCAGCGCGGGTGAAACTCGCCCCCACCCCGGTCGTCCGGGCCACGACCGGTCCGCCACGCTGATCAGTACGCTTTGCGGAACCCCGACCACGAAGGAGACCTGGTGGACAAGCCGACGCCCCGTCGCATCACCATCGTCGACGTCGCGCGGCACGCCAGCGTGTCCACCACAGCCGTCTCCAAGGTGCTGCGCAACGCGTACGGCGCCAGCCCGGCCATGCGGGAGAAGGTGCAGCAGGCCATCGACGAGCTGGGCTACCGGCCGTCCGCCGCCGCCCGGGGACTGCGCGGGCAGACGTACACCATCGGCGTGATGCTTCCCGAGCTGCGCAACCTGTTCTTCGCCGACATTCTCGACGGCATCACCACCCAGCTCGGCGACACCGACTACCAGGTCCTGCTCGCACCCGGCTGCAACGGCGAGAAGGCCGAGGCCAAGGTCATCGACGCGATGATCGACCGCAGCATGGACGGCCTCGTCCTGATCGCCCCGGTCTCCGCCAAGAAGCGCCTCAACGAGGTCGCCGCCGCCGTACCGACCGTGGTCGTCGGCCGGCACGGCTCCTCACCCGCGTACGACAGCGTCACCGACGACGACATCGCCGGCGCCGCCCTGGTCGTCGACCACCTGGTCGGCCTCGGCCACCGGCGGATCGCGCACATCGAACACCACGAGACCGATCGGGTGCGGCTCGCCGAGATGCCGAACGCCCAGCGCGCCCACGGCTACCGGCAGGCGATGATCGCCCACGGGCTGGAAGCCGAGATCGACATCGCGTCGACCAGTTACACCCAGGCGGGCGGCTACCTGGGCGCGCAACAGCTGCTCGCCCGCCCGGTGCGGCCCACCGCCGTCTTCGCCGGCGCCGACGTGGTGGCGCTCGGCGCCCTCGAGGCGATCGCCGAGGCCGGACTGTCGGTGCCCGGCGACATCTCGGTGGCCGGCTACGACAACAGTGCGCTCGCCGCGTTCGGGCCGATCTCGCTGACCAGCGTCGACCAGGACGGCCGCCAGATGGGCGCCAACGCCGCCCGTCTGCTGGTCGAGCGGATCGGCCGACGGGACCGCCGCACCGCCCAGGTGAAGCTGACCCCGACCCTGGTCGTACGGCGTACCACTGCGGCGGTCTGACCCGGCGGAAGGCACTGCGTGGACATCAGGATCGAGAACCGGCGGACCGTACGGCCCGATACCCGTACGCGTCTACACGCCGTCGAGAGAGACCAGGACCGGACTCGTCTGGGCGCATAGCGGCGCCTTCTTCGGCGGTGACCTCGACATGCCGGAGAGCGACTGGGCCGCCCGGCAGTTCGCCGAACGCGGCATCGCGGTCGTGGCCGTGGACTATCGCCTGGCGCCGGTCCTGGACTGACCACCGGCAGCGCCGGACGGCAGGGTTTCCACTATCCGGTCGCCTCCGAGGAGGTCGGCGTCGCCTTCGCCTGGGCGTGCTCGCGACCCGCGGCGCGGCGCTGGGCGATCGGCGGGGCCAGCGCCGGGGGTGCTCTGACCGCCGGCGCCACCTTGCGATTACGCGACGACGGCACCCGTCACGGCCACCTCAACGAGCCGGACAACCCGGCCGCGGTCCGCGGCATCGAGCGCATGGCGGGGTGGCTGTCGTCGGTCGCGGCCTGACGTGGTCCTGCGCTCCGCTTGAGCCGGGCTTGAGGCGGCGGGCCGATGCTTCGGTCATGCCGTCGTCATTCGCCAGACCCGTGCGCCGGGCCGTTGGAGCAGGACTGTTGTCACTGGTCACGGTTCCGATGCTGGCCGCACCGGCACGGTCCGGGGAGGAGCCGCCGAGCGGTTACTCGCTCGCCGCCACGGTCAGCCCGGCACCGCTGACCGCCGGCCAGTGTGCGGCCGACCCGAACTGTGTGGTCGCCCCGGCCCCGGTCGCCGACAGCAGGGTCAACCACACCGCGCTGACCGACACCATCGAGGCGGCCCGGGTCCGGACCGGTCTCGGTGCCGACGGTTCCATCGGGTCCGGCCCGGTGCCGGTGACGGTGTTCCTGCCGGCCGGGGAATGGCTGATCAACCGGGGTCTGCGGCTTCCGCCGTACGTCAGCCTGCGCGGTGCCGGCATCACCGCGACCGTGCTGCGGATGGATCCGTCGATTCCGGCGAACTGGCTGTACAGCAGCATCATCCGGCACAACGACGTCACCTCGCCGGGCAGCACCCAGCTGATCTCCGACCTCACCGTCAACGGCAACTGCCGGACCGGGGCGGGCGCCGCGGTGCCGACGGCCCTGCCGGCCCGACCCGGGCAGGACTGCGACTTCCGGCGCCTGCCGGGCGCCACCACCAACATGGGCGGCGGCGTCAGCGCCGGCGACGGCTGGACGGTCCGGCAGGTCCGGGTCACCAACGTCGAATACTTCAAGATCTGGGTGTACGACGCCGAGAACGTCCGCCTGGTCGACAACCGGTTCGACAACTGGGGTGGCGCGGAGTCCGGCGACGAGGACAACATCGGCGGCGGCCAGAACGAGAACCTGATCATCGAACACAACCAGTTCGACCGGACGATCCGTGGCAACGGCGTCGACCTCACCAACGCGCTGCGGCCGACCATCCGCAACAACTCGATCTTCACCGACCGGGCGGTGGCGGCCGCCCGGTCGGTGAGCGACTACGGGACCATCTACCTCGAGGGTGTGCCGGAGGCGTCGGTCACCGGCAACGTGCTGCACGGCGCGCACGTCGTGCTCCAGTCGAACAGCGGCTACGAGCACGTCGGCGCGAACCGGGACATCACCAATCCGCGGGGATCGGTGGTCTCCGGCAACCGTATCGTCGACTCGTTCGACGCGGGCGTCACCATCACCTACGGCGACTACAGCGGTCAGAGCCACATCGTGCGGCCCGGCGGTGGCAACGTCGTGCAGGGCAACACGATCGTGCGGCCGGCCGAATCCGGGGTGATCGTCACCGGGCGGGCGGACCGGCTCAAGACCGCGCCCGACACGATCACCGGCAACCTGATCGAGAACGCGGGTACGGGCGGATCGTACGAGTACAACACCGGTGCCGGAACGTTCGAGACCAGCGGCATCGCGGTCGGTATCGGCGACGGCGACCGGATCTACGGCAACACCGTCGTCGACCGGATCGACGAGAAGCACCGCACCCCGACCACCTGGTTCGGTGTCCAACTGGGCGGTCGGTCGGCGCCCAGCACGGTCCGCAACACCGTGCTGACCGGCCCGAACGGCGCGGCCAACGTGGCCATCGGCGTGCTCGGCCACCTCAACCGCGGCCTGGCCGTCCCGGTCGCACCGGGCAGCCCGGCGGCGGCCCCCGGCGCCGTCACCTGGGCCGAGAGCGACCCGCAGGCCGGTGTCCCGATCGCCGGCTACCGGGTGTTCCGAGACGGGCGGGCGGTCGCCGACCTGCGTACCGGCAGCGCCGTGGTCCCCGGCAACCTGATGCCCGCCGCCGACTTCGCGGCGTTCACCCCGGTCAGCGGCGCCACCGTCGCGCGGTACACCGGTGCGGGCGCCGTCGGCACCTCGTCGCTGGCGCTGACCGCCACCACCGCCGGAACCGTCGCCGCCGCCGGCCGGCCGGTCGCGGTCGTCGCCGGCCGTAACTACACCGCGGTCGCGTCGTATCAGGTGCTGACCGGGCGCGGCCGGCGGGCCCGCACCGGCGTCGAGTTCTACAACTCGAAGATGGTGCTGGTCGCCCGGCTGGCCACCGCCAACATCGGCTCGGTGGAGACCCGCGGCAACTGGATCACCAGCTCGTACACGGCTGTCGCGCCACCCGGGGCGGCCTACGCCAAGGTGTACGTGTCGGTCGACGACACGCTCAAGGGCGACGTGCACCTGGTCGACCGGATCGGTCTGGTGAGCGGCACCCGCACCGAGCAGTTCGCCGACCCGGGCGCACCGGCCGGCACCACCTATCACGTGGTGGCGTATCACCAGAACGGCGACTTCGGCGCGATCACGGAGGTCCGGACGGTGAAACCGTGACGGATCCAGAACCGCGCTTGACCAGGCCTTGAGATTCGGCCGTCAGATTAGTCGGGTCAACACGGAACAACACGGGGTAGTGATCATGAAGTTCTGGCGTCATACCGCAATGCTGGGCCTCGCCGTCGCCGGTGGCCTGCTCGCCGTGCCGCACGCGGCGTCGGCGGCCACCGTCTCCGCCGCCGAGGTGCCCACCACGCCGATGGGTGTGCAGCAGGTCCGGTCCACGGTCAACGCGGCCCAGACCGACGTCTACTGGAAGCCGGCCGCCCACGCCACCCGCTACCGGGTCAAGGTCACCGACGGCAGCACCGTCACCAACTACCTGGTGCAGGCGACCGCGGCGCAGGTCGACGGCCGGTACAAGCTGACCGTCGCCACCGCCGACAAGTGCGCCACCTACCGGATCACGGTCCGGGCCGAGGACAGCATCGGCCAGGGCGCGTCGGTGACCGTCACCGAGAAGACCCTCGCACCGACGATCGTCACCAAGGCCCGCGCCTACCGGGCCGCCGACCGCACCCGGGCCACCTTCGAGATGGCCGCACCGCAGTGGAAGGGATACCTCGGCGGGCCGACCGGCGGCGCCCAGTCGGACAACCTGAAGGCCCCGACCATCGGCGTCACCCTCAACCTGCAGCTCGTCCGGATCATCGACAAGAAGGTCATCACGACCACCACCGCCACCCAGACCGGCTGGACCAACGCCAAGTTCTCGAAGATCTTCACCGGCCTCGACCCGAAGCGCGCCTACTACCTGAAGGTCACCACCGCCAACGGCTGGGGCACCTGCACCCGCCAGGACGGCAAGATCAAACTCAACGCGGTTCCCAGCTGACGATCACCGTACGACGGCGGGCGACCAGGCGTTCTCGATGAACAGCCGGGGCGACCCGCCGCCGTCGGCGTCAGCGGCCCACACGTCGGACCGCCGGTTGCCGACCGGGCCGGTCTGCAGCCCGTACAGGACGTGCTCGTCATCGAGCCACTCCGCCTGGTCGTCGACGCTGCGGGTCTCCGACAGCACGGTCTCGCGCCCGGTACGCAGGTCGAGCACCGCCAGTCGCCACTGCCCGTCGGGCAGGTCACCGTGCTTCTTGTAGGCGACCCGGGTGGCGTCCGGGGACAACGACGGACACTCCACATCCGGATGCAGAGCGGTCAGGGTACGCGCCGACAGGCTGCCCCGGACCAGCCACGTCCGGCCGGCCGAAGCCGCGGTGGCGTAGAACGTGTCGCCGTCCGGGGCGAAGGTGACACCCCAGAAGTTGCGATCGCTGCGCTTGTTGACCCGCCCGTCGACGCGGAACTCGAAGTCCTCCAGCTCCACCCGGCCGGCCCCGGTCACGTCGCTGATGGTGGTCCGGGTGGAGAACCGGCCCGGCTCGTTGTACGAGTCACCGAAGACGAACGCCGTGGTCGCCACGTGTGCCGAGTCGCGGGCCAGCCGGGTCCGGCTGGACAGGCCGGGAAAACTGTCCAGGTCACGCTCGCCGACCCAGGCCCGGTCGAGCAGGCTGACCCGGTAGGTGCGGCTGACCGCGGTGGCCGTGGCGGCCAGGCAGACGGTGCGGGCGCGGGTCGCGTACACCCGGTCGCAGACCGCCGGGGTGATCGCCCGGGCCCCGCCCGGCGCGTCCAGCGTGACCAGGGCGACGTGCCCCGCACCCGGCCCGGCGGCGGTGTTACGGAACACCACGTGCGGCTTCGTGGCGACGGCCGCCGGGTCGCCGCCGGTGTCGCCGACCGCGCCCGTGGCGGCGTCGATCCGGTCGCCGTACGCGTCGGCGACATACCCGACCGACCCGGCCAGGGTGATCGCGGTGAACGCCACGAAGGCCAGCATCCGCACGCGGCCCGAGCTGATCGTCATGCGTACCGACTCTGCCGGTCCGCGGGTGTGCCCGGGTCACCCGCGAGTTGCCGGGCAGGAGTTCCGGCGGCGCCGGGCACGGCAACCCGTTTGCACCCGTACCCGTGCCCGGCCGGCCACCGGCACCGCTGATCGTGCTGGGGTGGGTTTCGAACTGAGCCGGCGGCGCCGGCGTCATACCGGTCTGATCGCCGGGCTGCTGGCCGCCGTACTCCTGCCGACCGCCGGTTATGCCGCGCTGAGTGGGGACTCCGACCCCAAGACCGGCCCGACCCGCACCGCCGTGCCACAGGTCGCCGCCGACGCCGACGGGGAACTCATCGCCGCCGTCGGTGACATCGCGTGCGCGCCCACCAACCTGGTCTACCGGGGTGGCGAGGGCAGTCCGGCCGGCTGCCGGGAGAACAAGGTCGCCGACCTGCTCGCCGGTCAGCGCCTGGCCGCCTTCCTGCCACTCGGCGACCTGCAGTACGAGAAGGGCAAGGCCGAGGAGTTCGCCAACGTGTACGACCAGTTCTTCGGCCCGTACAAGGCGATCAGCCGGCCGGTCCCGGGCAACCACGAGTACCAGACCGCCGAGGCCGCCGGCTACTACGGCTACTTCGGCAAACAGGCCGAGCAGGAGAACACGTACGGCGTTCCCGGCGCCTACAGCTACGACATCGGCAGCTGGCACATGATCGCGGTCAACTCGAACCTGTGCAGCCCACAGAACCGCTGTGACAAGGGCAGCAAGATGATGACCTGGCTGAAGGACGACATGGCCGCCCACCCCAACAAGTGCACGCTCGCCTACTGGCACCACCCGCTGTGGTCGGCCGGCCACCACGGCGACTACGCGCCGCTGACCCCGGTCTGGAACGCCCTGCTCGACGGGGGCGTCGACGTCGTCCTGGTCAGCCACGACCACAACTACCAGCGGTTCGAGCCGCTCGGCAAGGCCACCGCGAACAGCGACACGGCGATGGCGCCGCCGGTGGTCGTCCCGGAGGACAAGGGCATCCGCCAGTTCATCGTCGGCACCGGCGGCGCGAACAACTACGACGTCGCCGACGAGCACGAGCGGCCCGACCTGGCCGGGCGGATCGCGGCCAAGTACGCCGGCACCTCGATCGCCCTGTTCGGCATGCTGTTCATGCGTCTGGCCGAGGGAAGCTACACCTGGGAGTTCGTCCAGGCCCAGCCCGCCCCGATCGACTTCCAGGACGCGGGTACCGGAACATGCCACTGATCCGTGCCGGGTACCGGCGCCCCGCCGCGTACCTGCTGATCCTGATCCTGGCCGCCGTCTTCGGGGTGGCCGCGCAGGCTCTGGCCGCGGCCGGCATCGCGCCGCCGACCAACTTCACCGCGGTCGCCGGCGACGGACGGGTCACCCTGACCTGGACCCGGGCCGCCGGGTCGGCGGGCGTCGACATCATCCGCAACGGGGCCGTCTTCGCCAAGCAGGTGCCCGGCGGCAAGTGGACCACCGAGGTGGTCCGCAACGGCGCCACCTACAAGTTCGCGCTGCGCAGCGTCGACGCCAAGGGCAACCGCTCGACCAAGAGCGCCACCAAGACGGTCACCCCGCAGGCGCCGCCGCCGGCTCTCAACGGCGTCGCCGTCCGCAACCAGAACGGGCAGGTCACGCTGACCTGGCAGCAGCCGAAGAACACCATCGCGGCGACCGTCCAGGCCCGCGTCGACGGCGTCCCGGCGGGCAGCGCCAAGGCCTCCGCGACGACGCTCACCGTCGGCAATCTGGTCAACGACAAGTCGTACCTGATCAGCCTGGCCGCGGTGAACCGCAACGGAAGCGCCGGCAAGGCGGTCCAGGTCACCGCCATCCCCACCGAGGAGGACCAGCGGTCCCCGTTCGGGCTCGTGGCCACCGCGGGGGCCGGCCGGGTCGACCTGAGCTGGCAGCCGGTGCCCGGCGCGCAGCGCTACCACGTCTACCGCAACGGCGAGATGATCTCGACGGTCGCCGCACCCACGGTCAAGGCGACCGACACCGGGCTGACCGACAACGTCACCTACAAGTACCAGGTACGGGTCATGGTCTCCGGGCAGCTGTCCGGGCCGTCGCCGATCAAGGTCGCCACCCCGATGGCGATCCCGGCCGCGCCCGGCCCGGTCACCGCCCAGCCGCGCGACGGCGCCGTGCTGCTGAGCTGGCCCGAGCCGGAGGACCCGGTCGCCGTCTACGAGGTGTACCGCAACAACGCCAAGGTCGCCGAGGTGCCGGGCACCATGCTCAGCCACACCGACACCGGACTGGTCAACAAGAAGGCGTACCAGTACCAGCTGCTGCCGTACAACGCGAACAAGGCCGCCGGACCGCGCAGCGCCGTGGTCACCGCCGTGCCCGGCCCCGCCCCCGGCGCCCCGGCCGCGCCCTCGGCCACCGCCGGGGACAGCAAGGTCACCCTCTCCTGGCCGACCGGCGGCACCGGCCGCTGGGTCCTGCTGCGCGACGGCTCGGCGCTGGGCGGGGTGCTCACCGGCACCGGCTTCGTCGACACGTCCGCGGTCAACGACATCACCTACCGGTACGCGCTGGTGGTGGTCGGCGCCGACCAGCAGTGGTCCACCCCGTCTGCGGCCGTGGCGGCCACCCCGCGGGCCATCCCGCCGAACCCGCCGACCGGCCTGCGTGCCGTCGCCGGAAACACCGAGGTGACCCTGACCTGGGACATGCCGCTGCCCGCGGCGGCCCGCTACCGGGTGTACCGCGACGGCACCCGGGTCGCCGAGGTGCCCTCGTCGCCCGCTCGCGACGGTGCCCTCGACAACGACACCACCTACGAGTACTGGGTGACCGCCCTGGACGCGCGTGGTGTCGAGTCGGCGCCGTCGGCGCGGGTCCCGGCCCGGCCCACCCCGCCCGCCGAGGACGCACCCACGGTCACCGCGATCGGACAGCACGAGGCGGCCCAGCTGACCTTCACCGCCCCGAAGGGCCGAACGGCGGCCCAGTGGCGGGTGCTGCGCGACGGTGTGGAGATCACCCGCACCACCCAGTCGGCGAACACCGACCGGCAGCTCACCGACGGGCGGGCGTACCGGTACCAGGTGCAGAGCGTGTACGACGACGGCAGCCTCTCGCCGCTGTCGGTGGTCGCGGTCGCGGCACCCCGTGCCCCCTGGCAGTCGGTGTCGGTCGGCAGCGCGTTCGCCTGTGGTGTCCACCAGTCCGGTACCGCCCGCTGTTGGGGCGCCAACGAGAGCCGGCAACTCGGCGACCTGTCCACGGTCAACTCCACCGCGGCGCCGGTCATCGTCACCGGACCGACCGGGGTCACCCAGGTCGCGGCCGGCACCCGGCAGGCCTGCGCGGTCACCGACCGTGGCGCGCTGTGGTGCTGGGGCGCGGTGCTCGGCGGGAAGCCCGACCAGACCACCCGTCCGGTCCCGGTGGCCGGGCTGACCGGGGTCACCGCGGTCGACACCGACGGCGGTACGGCCTGCGCGGTCGCCGGTGGTGCGGTCTGGTGCCTCGGCGACGGCAGCCGCGGGCAGCTCGGTGGAGCGGCGTCCAGCGCCGGCCCGGTCAAGATCAGTCTGCCGGAGACCGCCACGGCGGTCACGGTCGGCGGCGGGCACGCGTGTGCGCTGCTCACCGGCGCGACGATCGCCTGCTGGGGCACCTACGGGACGTCGGCGCCCCGTACCCCCGCGAAGGTCCCGGGTTTGACCGGCATCTCGGCGGTCTCCGCCGGAACCGATCACACCTGCGTCCTGACCGGCATCGCGGTGTCCTGTTTCGGCGCCAACGACGTCGGCCAGCTCGGCCGCACCGTCGCCCCGACCGGCGACCCCGCCCCGGTGAACGTGCCGGCCGCCGTCGCGGTCAGCGCCGGAAACCGGTACACCTGCGTCACGCTGCTCTCCGGGCAGGCCAGGTGCTTCGGCGCGGGCCGGGCCGGGCAGCTCGGCGACGGCGCCGGGCTGGACTGGGCGGTGCCGATGACGGTTCTCAACCTGGACACCGCCACCAGCGTCGCCGCCGCCGGTGGCACCGGCGCCACCAGCTGCGCGCTCACCCGCGACGGGTCACTGTGGTGCTTCGGCGCCAACGGGTCCGGGCAGCTCGGAACCGGTGCGGACAGCCGCTCGTCGCGACCCAGCGAACCCATCGCCGGGCTCGGCGGCACCACCCGGATCGCGCTCGGCACCGACGCCGGCTGTGTCATCCGGGACACCGCGGTGTGGTGCTGGGGCGACAACCGGTTCGGCGCCGCCGGGGGAGTGCCGGGTGTGCCGGTCGCGCACCCGGCCAAGATCCCACTGCCGGACGGGGTCAAGCCGCGCACCGTCGCGGTCGGTACCGGGACCAGCTGCGTGCTGTCCGAGGCCGCCGAGGTCTACTGCTGGGGGGCCAACGCGTCCGGGCAGGCCGGGCAGCCCGCGGCGGCCACCGTCACGCCGGCCCTGGTGCCGATCAAGGGTGCCGGTGAGATCGCCGTCGGTGATCAGGTGACCTGCGTGCGGCGGGCCAACGGGAGCCTGTGGTGTTTC
Organism: Actinoplanes sichuanensis; assembly: GCF_033097365.1. Classification (NCBI taxonomy): domain Bacteria; kingdom Bacillati; phylum Actinomycetota; class Actinomycetes; order Micromonosporales; family Micromonosporaceae; genus Actinoplanes; species Actinoplanes sichuanensis. Next base: position 5,204,603 of record NZ_AP028461.1, on the reverse strand, counting down.
GGGCGGGCCGACCTGCTCGGTGCCGGGCTCACCGACCGGGCCCCGCACCCGGAACCGGTCCAGGTGGTCGACGGGACCGGGCAGCCGCTCGTCGCGATCTCGCAGGTGGCGGTCGGGCCGGGGCACGTGTGCGCCGCCGAGCGGTACCTCGAGTCGGCGCCCACGTCCGGCGGATTGTGGTGCTTCGGCGCCAACAGCGACGGCCAGCTCGGCATGGCCGGTCCGGCGTCGCCGGTCGCCCGGAAGGTCCCCGATCTGTACGGGGTGATCGCGCTCGGCGTCGGCCGCGCCCACACCTGCGCCGTCGCTCTGCTCCCGACCCGGGCGCTGTGGTGCTTCGGCGCCAACGAATCCGGACAACTCGGACTCGGTGACCTGAAGGGACGCACCACACCCACCGTGGTCGAGGACGTCAAGGCCTCCCGGCTCGCCGTGGCCGGAGACCTGACCTGCGTGAAGAGCCCCAACCCGCAGGGGTGGTGCTTCGGCGTGGGCGCGGGCGGGCAGACCGGCAACGGCCTGTTGCGGGCCGGGGAGCCACTGGCCCAGGTGCTCTACGACCAGACCGGGATCATGCTCGTCGCGCACCTGGCCACCAACGGGACGACCAGTTGCGCGGCCCGCATCGACGGGGCCGTGAGCTGTTGGGGCGCCCGGACCCTGACGTCGTTCGGCGAGGGGCCGGTGCTCGGCTATCCCAACGAGCACGTGGTCGACTGACGGTTCACCGCACCTGCGTCGTGAAGGCCGCCACGTGCACCCGGCCGGCCAGCTGGAACTCGGCGAACAGCCGGTACCGGCCGGGTCCCGGCGGGGTCCAGCGGAAGCGGGCCGCGCCGACTTCCGCGTGGGTGTGCAGGTAGGCGACGTCGCCCTCGCTGAACGCGATCAGGTGGGCGGCGGCGCCCAGATACGGTTCGAGTTTCGCCGGGCTGCCGTCCCGGGCGGTGACCTGGATCGTCAGTTCGCTCTCACGACCGGCTGTGGGGGCGCCGTCCAGGCGTACCGCCAGACCGTCGGTCTCCACCCGCGTAGCCGGCGGCGGAAGGGGGACCGGGACCATCCGACCGCCGGCGACCGTCAGGTCGACGCCCAGCGACACCGGCAGCGGTTGGCCGCCGACGATCGCGGTGAAGTCGGCTATCGCGCGGTAGGTTCCCGGCTTCGGCAGGGTCAGGTCGACGCTCCAGGTGCCGTCCGGGGCCATCGTCGGGTGCAGGTGCTGGAAGCCGGTCAGATCACGCCGGATCACGACCAGGTGCAGTGGCCGCTCATGCACCGTCGGGTAGCTGGTGACCGGCGCCCCACCGGCCGCGACGACCCGAAACCGGAACGCCTGCCGCCGGTCGGCCTCGAACGCCGTCGTCCCGGAGTCGAGGCTGAGCCCGCCGGCACTGCGCGCAAGCCCGGCAGTATCGCCGCCGCCGGAGGCGGTTCCGTGCTGATGAGTCGGCGCGCCGGTCACGTAGAACACCGAATCCGGGGTCGGCGCCGCCCGCGCGGTGGACGCCGCCGTTCCGGCCGCTCCCGCCTGTTCTGCCGCTCCCGCCCCTGCCGCCTGTTCCGCCGGCTCCGCCCGGGGGATGGGCGAGTCGACGAACCGGCCGCCGACGAAACCGACGACGAGGGCGATACCGAGCGCGGCCCCGGTCCGGAACCCGGACCAGCCACCCGGCCCCTCCTCCTCGACCGAAGCCGGCCCGGTCGCGTCCGGCACGTCCTCGGAGTCGCTGTCGGGCATCGGCACACCCCGGAGGTTCGGCGATCGCTTACCTCCCCAGAGTGGTCGACGTCCCGGCGCCGCCGCCGCCGATTCCAGGTTTCGCGGCGGGCCGGCCCGCCCGTTCCGTCGTCGACTTTCGGGTTTCGCGGTGAGTCGGCCTCACCGCTCTGTCGTCTCGTCCCCGTTTCCCCGGTGTGGCGGCCCGATCGAAACTCGAGCGCTTCCCTCGAACGGTGATGGCATGATCCGGCGCGTGACGAAGACGCACATCTACGTGGCCGAGCCGGGACTGCATCTGGCCGAGGCGGCCGCCATCTGGGCCCGGGCCACGGCGGCGCGTGACAACGACCCCGAGGTCGCGCCGTTGAGTCTCGCTCTCCCCCTGATCGAGCGGGTGATCGAGAGCTCTCCCCGGGCACGACTGTTGATCGCCGAGGCGGATGGTCGGATCGTCGGCTTCGCGGCGGTCGAACCCATGCCCGCCGACGAGTCGACCGCCCACATCCGCTACCTCGGCGTGGACCCCGAGAATTGGGGGAGCGGCGTCGGCCGCCACCTGACCACAGAACTCCCGACCCTGCTCACCACGATCGGCTACACCCACGGCGAGCTGGAGGTCTACCTCGACAATCCGCGGGCGGTCGAACTCTACGAGGCCCTCGGCTGGCTCCCGCACGGCGACGCCGCCCCTCACCCCCGCAGCGGGCGCCTCGAACAGCGTTACCGCCTCACCTTCTGAAACCACCTCCCGGGCTGGATCGAGGGCTCAGCTGCTTGCCCGGGGAGAGGTCGAACGGTCGGACCCGGACCGAGGTCGAACGGTCGGACCCGGGCCGAGGGCGTTCGCGTCAAGGCACGGTGGCCAGTTGATCGGCCACGTGTTTTCGGAGCGCCGGGTCGACCTGGCGATCGCGCATGGCCCTCAGCAGCAGCGAGTGCTCCCCGCCGTACCGTCGAATGTGGGTCAGAAGGGGTTTGAATCTGTCGGGGCGGTTGCGGACCAGCTCGGTGACCAGGCGCAACTCCAGGCTGACGACCGGGACCCGGCGTGGGCCGAGCTCGACGAGGTCGTAGTGCGCCCATGGACCCGGGCCGGCGCACTCGAGGGTGTCGGTGTCGGCCGGCCACTCGACGGTGCTGATCTCCAGGGCGATGCCGTCGACGGTGAACGCGGCGAAATACTGACGGGCCTCGGGCAGCCAGGTCGGCGCGACGCGGCAGGGCAGGTCGGTCAGCGCCGCCGCGATCGTGTCCACATCGCTGCGTCGCCTCATCAGGACGTCGACGTCGCCGACCGACAGGGGCACCCCGCGGGCGACCGCCGACGCCGTCCCGACCAGCCGGAACTCGGTGTGTGCGGGAACGCGGTCGAGGAACGGAACGAGCACGGACTGCAGACGCCTCCGGTTCATGCCCACATCCTGCCGCCCGGGTATGACACTTTCCCGCACCCCGGCTGCACCAGCGCTCCCACCAGTAACCGTCGGCCCACGCCGACAGGAAGGGGGACGAACACACGTCGCAATCCTGAAGGAGACCGCATGTCGAAGCGCCAGTTGACCCGTTCGCTCGTGGTGGCGGGCGTCGCGGTGGGTGCAGCCCTCGGCCTCGCCGTTCCCGCGCAGGCCGCGGGCGCGACCGGCTACCACGTGACGGGCACCGGCTCGAAAATAGTCAACGACCCCCGCGTCGCCGGCCCGGTCACCGTGGGCACGCTCACCCGCGGCACCGCGATCACCATCGACTGTGGCATCCGCGTCCGCCGGGGCGGCCGCGACGTCGTCTGGCACCACATCACCGCGCCGGTCAGCGGCTACCTCCCGGCCTGGCAGACCGACGTCCCCCGTCCCGACCGATTCCTGCGCGGCGAGCCGACCTGCGGCACCACGGTGACCCCCGCGCCGCCGGTCACGAAGCCCCCGGTCACGACCCCGCCGGTGTCAACGCCCCCGCCGGTCTCACCGCCGCCGGTCACGACCCCGCCGGTGTCAACGCCGCCGGTTTCGACCCCGCCCGTCTCGACGCCGCCCGCCACGACCCCACCGACCACCACGCCGACGACGCCCGCGCCGTCCACCCCGAGTGCGCCTCGCGGCGCGACGATCAACTACAACCAGGGGTACGGCGGGTCGTGCGCCTACTACGCCTTGGACCGCTTCCACCAGCTGACCGGCGTGTACCCGAAGGCGTTCGGTGACGCCAAGTACCTCGCGGCCAGCGCGGCGTCCAACGGGTGGTCGGTCGGATCCACGCCGCGGGTCGACAGCATCGTCATCTTCCAGGGCGGGCAGAACGGCGCGGGGATGGAGGGCGGGCACGCCGCCTGGGTCGAGAAGGTCTCCGGCAACCAGATCTACGTGGCCGAGATGAACTTCCCGAACGCGTGGACCGTCACGAACCGCTGGCTGACCCCGGTCGCCGGAGTGCAGTACATCTACGCCTCCTGATCAGACGGTCGCGGCCCGGAACCGGCACGAGAGAGAAGCCGGATCCGGGCCGCGACCGTGTTTCACCGGGTGCGGATCACCGGGTCGACACGGTCAGCCCGGTCCGGGTCCCGCCGCCACCGCTGTTCCCCGGCCCCCACTGGCCGCCACCGCTGGTCCCGGGCCGGCCGTTGCTTCCCGGTCCCCACTGGCCGCCACCAGTGGAGCCGGGCCGGCCAACGCCACCCGGGCCCGGTTGTCCCGACCAACCCGAACCGGGTCGGACGCCGCCGCCCGGCTGTCCCGCATTACCCGACGGCGACGGCGACGGCTTCGGCTGAGTAGCGTTGCCGGACGGCGAGGGCGACGGTTTCGGTTGAGTCGCGTTGCCGGACGGCGACGGGCTGGGATGAGTCGCATTGCCGGAGGGCGACGGCTTCACCCCGCCCCCGCCCGGCTGGCCCCCGCCCGGCTGGCCCCCGCCCGGCTGGCCCCCGCCCGGCTGGCCCCAGCCCGGCTGGCCCCCGCCCGGCTGGCCCCCGCCCGGCTGGCCCCCGCCCGGCTGGCCCCAGCCACCGTGGCCAGGCACGCCCGGCCCGGGGGCGGAATGACCGCGACCGGGATATCCGGGCGTGGTTTCATAGTTCGGCCAGAGCGGCTGCGGATGACCGGGCCGCACCGGACCGGGATACGCCGGCCGATTCGGATACCGCCGGAGCCGCGGGTCGTATCGCAGTCGGCCGTGTCCCGGCACGACCAGCAGCGCCCACGTGCTGCCACCCGGCCCGAGAAGAGCGTAGCCACAGACGTAGTCGTTCCAGCGACGGAATTTCGCGCCACTCAGCCCGGTGGCCTCGCACATTCGCCACGAGGGGAAATAGCCGACCGCGTATCCCCCGAACGGATCGCGCGGGGAGTGCCCCCAACCATGTCCGGGATGGGCCTGAACCGGACCCGTCGCGACGCTGAGCGCCGCGAACAGCCCCAGGCCGGCGGTGACGATCATGCGCGACAGTGTCTTCATCCGTGTCCCTCCAAGCGCTTTCGGTGAGTGGTACGGCGACAGCGAACACGCACCTCACCGCACCCCGCAAACGCGAAGGACAGTTGTCAACCGCAAGGCCGACGACCTGCCCGGTAGGTAACCACGAATTTCGTTCCGACAGCCCACCGAAAAGTATGAGACGCCTCGTAGAATCGTTTTCTGCCCACCACATCCGGCATGCGGATATCAATTCCGACGAGGTCGGTAGACAAACCGATCCGCGACGATCATTCACTTAGCCGTCGGTAATCCGAAAGCATGTCACCGATTGTCATATCCGTCGGTTCATGCACCCGCCTGGATCCCCGCCCGGACCTCCTCGATCTGCCGCACGACGGCATGGGCGCCGGCCGACCGGGCGATGACGAGAGCCTCGTCGAGGATCGGGTCCGCGGGCCGCCCCTGAGCGGTGGCGATGACGGCCAGCCCGATCATGTTGGCCGCCACACCCGGGAGCACTCCGGCCGCCCGCCACCGCCGCGACGACTCCTCCAAGCGCTCACGTGCCTCGTCGAGCCGGCCGGCGCCGTGCGCGGCGATGCCGAGATGGCGCAGCGCCTCGGCCTGGGTCGCCTTGTCGTCGGCCCGTGTCGCCAGCTGGAGGGATCGCTCCAGCAGCGGCACCGCGACGTCGTCGTCGCGCCGGACCACCTGGTGCAGGCACCCCATCCAGAACAGTGCTTCACCTTCGCCGCGTACATCGCCCAGTTCCCGGTACGTCGTGGCCGCACGCTCGAAGAGTGCCAGTTCGGCCGGGTCCTCGACGGGTGTGGCCCGGTCGGCGCGCGCGCTCAGGAACCGCGCGTGCAGCAACCGGCCCCGGGCCAGTGCGATGTCGGCCTCCATCGCGTCCAGTCCTCGTTCGGCCCCGTCCAGTCCGCCGGTGTCACCGGCGAAGACGGCCTGCTCGTACGTCGTCCCTGCTTGTTGGATCCGTTCGTCGATCCGCATGGCAACCCCCGCTCGTATGGACCAGTGCCGCAGCGTAGCCAGGGATCGAGGGTGCGTGGTGCGGAGATGATCGGGTCACCCGGCCGCTCTTTCTGCCGTGACCATGCAAGTTTCTTGACATTCGCAGCATCTCGGCAGCTCAGGGGTATTGAAGAGGGTTGCGCTCTCGGCGAGGATACGGACCGTCGACTGAACGATGAGGACGGACGGGGCGGCATGGCGACAACCCGGCAGGTGATGGCGCCTGCCCAGACCGGCAATCGGGTGATGCTCGGTCTCGCTGTGTCCGGGTACCTGCTGACCTCCTGGGCGTGGACTCTGCTCGGGCCGCTGGCGCCGATGTTGCGGGACGCGCTCGGGCTCTCGCCGATGCGGCAGGCGCTGGTGGTGGCGGTTCCGGTGGTGGTCGGCGCGCTCGCGCGGGTGCCGGCGGGGGCGCTCACCGATCGGCTGGGCGGGCGCCGCGTACAACTGCTGATCCTCGGTTCGACGGTTCTGGCCCTGCTGGAGTTGGCGCTGATCGGGCATCGCTCGTTCGGCGGGCTGCTGGTCGGCGGGGTGCTGCTGGGGGCGGCGGGCGCCATGTTCGCGGCGAGTGTGGCGTTCGTCGGCGGCTGGTTTCCGCCCGGTCGGCGGGGGCTGGCGTTCGGGGTGCTCGGGCTGGGGCTGTGCGGCGGGGCGCTGGGTGGGGCGAGTGGGGTGCGGCTGGCCTCGGCGTACGGTCTGGCGGCGCCGTTCCTGGTCACGGCGGTGGCGGTCGGCCTTTTCGGGCTGATCGCGCTCACTCTCCTGAGGGACCCACCGAGCCGTTCTGCTGATCAGGTTCGGCCACGGCCAAGGGAAGCGCTGCGGCTGCCGATCACTCGGCAGGCGGTCGCCTGGTACACGGTCAACTTCGCGGTGTTCGTGACGTTCACGTCGTTCCTGCCGGTGTACCTGGTCAACGCGTACGGGATGGCGGCCGACCGTACCGGCGATGTGATGGCCGTGTTCATGCTGGTCGCGGTGCTGATGCGGCCGGTCGGCGGCTGGCTCGCGGACCGGTGGACGCCGGCGCGGCCGCTGGTCGCGGCATTGACCCTGGTGGCGTTGGGTACCGCGGTGCAGGCGACCACACCGCCGCTGCCGGTGTTGCTGATCGGTACTCTGCCGGCGCTGGCACTCGGGGTGGGTGTGGCCAGCACCGCGGTGTTGGCGCAGATCGGCCGGGTCGCGCCGCCGGACATGGTCGGGCTGGTCACCGGCTTGGCCAGTGCGGCCGGTGGGTTGGCCGGGTTCGCCTGCCCGTTGCTGATGGCGTACGCGTACCAACTGTTCGGTGATTACGGGCCGGCTCTGGGCGGGCTGGCCGCCGGTGCCGCCGCGGCTGTGATTCATGTCGCGATCAAAGTCGGACACAGCCGATGAGCGTCCGGTATGGACTTCAACGCTTCATCATGTTTCGCTGACGCATACGGCGTCTCCGGGGGGATTTCGATGGACTTGAGTGGGATGGGGGCTGTCCAGATGCCGTTTGTGCCGGTCAAGATCGCGCAGCCGCGGGTCGCTCGTGCCGGCGTCGACCGGCGCCGGTTGTTCGACCTGCTCGACGCCGCGATGGACACGCCCGTGACGGTGGTCAGCGCGGGCGCCGGCTGGGGCAAGACGATGCTGGTCTCGGCCTGGGCGCGGGCCGGGCAGCACCCGGTCGCCTGGCTGAATCTGGACAGGCATGACAACGAATCGCAGACCTTCTGGGCGTACGTGGTGGCCGCCCTGCGTTCAGCCGGCCTGATCCGCCCGGAGAATCCACTGGCCACGATCACCACCGTGCCGGCCTGCGAGCAGGAACGAATACGCATCCTGGCGGCCGGATTCAGCCGGCTTCCGGACCCGTCCGTACTGATCCTCGACGACTTCCACGAGATCGACGACCCAGTCGTGCTCGATGAGGTCAGCGAACTGTTCCGACATCCACCCGCACCGTTGCGACTGTTTCTGATCGGCCGGGTCCAGCCCACCTTGCGACTGCACCGGCAGCGGGTGGCGGGACTGGTCACCGACATCCGCGCCAGTGACCTGGCGTTCACCGAGGCCGAAGCGGACGCCATCGTCCGGGGCCACCGGGTCACTCTCGACGCCGCCGACCTGACCGACCTGGTTCGGCGTACCGAGGGCTGGGCGATCGGCCTGCACCTCGGCGCCGGATTCCTGGCCGGGGATCCCACCCGTACGGTCACCGAGTTCAACGGCGACGGTCGGGCCGTCGAGGAGTACCTGACCGCCGAGGTCCTCACCGGCCGTAGCGGCCGGCAGCGGCGCTTCCTGTTGCAGACCAGCATCTGCGAGCGGGTCTGCGCGGGACTGGCCGACGCGATCACCACCGGCAGCGACGGCCAGACACTGCTGGAGCAGATCGAACACGACAACGACTTCGTGATCCGGCTCGGCGACCGTCCGGTGTGGTTCCGCTACCACCACCTGCTCCGCGACGCGCTCGGGCATCGGCTGCGGGCGGAGACCCCGACCGTGATCGCCGAGCTGCACCGGCGAGCCTCCCGGTGGCACGCCGCGAACAACTCGGTGATGGAGGCCCTCACCCACGCCGTGTCGGCGGGCGATTGGGCGTACATCGGCAAGCTGGTGACCGGCCAGGCCGCGCCGCTGATCCTCTCCGCGCACCGCCCCGCGCTGGTCCGGCTGCTGCGGCAGGTGCCCGAGGACCGGCTCGGCGGCAGCGCCGAACTGATGATCTGCGCCGCCGTCCTGCTCTTCCACGACGGCGACTACGAAGCCATCCCGGCCCGCCTCAACCATGCGCGCCGGCTGCTCCGCAGGCGTCCCGGCGACGAACACCGGCCCGTCGAACTGATGCGGCTCACCCTGCAACTGGCCGCCGACCGGGCGGTCGGCGACATGCCCGCGGTCCGTGCCGGGTGCACCGAACTGCTGGCCCTGCTCACCGACGACGGCGCCGCGGGGGGCGCCGCCGTCACCCGGCAGCGGGCGATCGCCCTCAACAATCGTGGACTCGCCCATCTGTGGAGCGGTGACCTCGGTGCGGCCGTCCGTGATCTGTGGGCGTCGGCCGGCGCGTCCCGGGCCGCCGGTCTGGAACTCGCCGAGATCAACGCCACCGGACACCTCGCCCTGCTCGAAGTGATGGCCGGGTCGGTCGCCGAGGCCGCACGACTGGCCGGCGACGCCCGCGAACTCGCCGAGCGGCGGGGCTGGCAGCGGACCGTGCAGTCGGTGGCGGCGCACCTGGCGATGGCCCTCGTCCACCTGGAGCGCGGGGAGTTCGCCGACGCCGACGCCGCGCTGGAGATCGGCAGGCAGGCGCACTACAGCGAACCGGAGGCCGCGCAGCGTGTCGTGCTGCTCGGAGCGCAGGCCAGGCTGGCCGTGACGCGGGGTGAGCCGGCCAAAGCTCAGATGTTCCTCGAAACGGCCCGCGCCGAACGAAGCCCGCGAACCCGGATTCCGTGGCTGGACCGCTGGCTGGGGATCATCGAGATCGAAGTGGACCTGGCGATCGGGCGGCCCGTTCCGCCGCCGGCAAGCATCCCGATCGTCGACGGTGATCTGGCCCAGCAGGTGGTCCAGGCTCGGGTCGCGCTCGCCTACAAGGATTCCCGGCGCGCCGGGCAGCTGCTCGTTCCCGGTCCCGGCACCCGTACCCACACCGCCGCCTCGGTCGAAGCGGGTCTGCTCATCGCCCTGATCGCCGACGCTCGCGGGCAGGCGGGCCAGGCCACGGACCTGCTCAGCGACGCCCTTCAGCTGGCCGAACGCGAACAGATCCGCCGCCCGTTCCTGATCCACGCCGACGGTCGCCTCGACGATCTGATGCACCGTCTCCAGCTGGCCGCGCCGGAGAGCATGTTCCTGGAGGAGCTGCGCTCGGAGATCCGCTCCATGCGCAAGACCCCGGCCACCGACGTGCTCAGTGAACGCGAGGCCGACGTGCTGCTCCATCTGCCGACGATGCTGAGCGCCGCCGAGATCGCCGCGAACCTCGGCATCTCCGTCAACACCGTCAAGGCGCACATGCGTGCGATCTATCGCAAACTTGGCGTCGCTCGCCGCAGCGAGGCCGTCACCCAGGCGCGGGATGTCGGCCTTCTCTAGCGGTACGCCGTACGCCCACCGGATTCTCCCCAAGGCAGTCCGGCCGCATCGTCGGCGCCGAGGATCGGTCAGGAGGTGGTGATCTTGCCGTAGACGTCGCCGAGCACCGGACCCTCGCCGGGACCGATCTGCCCGGCGAAGATCTCGACCACCGCGTCTCGGCCGCGGACGGTGGCGGCCGGGCCGTCCCAGGCGTTCGGGCAGAATGCGACGTCGTCGTCGAGTGCCGCTGACACCGCTGCCAGATCGCCGCGCAGCCAGGCGTCGTTGAATCCGTCGATCAACTTCCGGGTATCCGTCACGACAGCCGACCCTAGGCGACGGCGTCCGTTCCCGCGGGGCCCCGCGCACGGAGCCCGAGTTCAGTGAGTGGCGGCCAGTGATCGATGGCCCATGCGAGCCAGTCGGACCAGCCCTCCGGTGCTGCGGGTATCTCGCCGCCGCAGAGTTCGGCCTGGTCAGGGGCTTGAAACTGCTCGCGCCAGAGATCGACTTCGGTCTCGCTCATCGGAAACGTCGTCGACGGTTCGGTCGCCTGCCGGTGCGCGATCCGGGCGAGCTGGACCTCCCGATCGACGGGCAGATAGTCGATGACGCAGTCGGCGCCGATCGACGTGATCAGCCAGCGCAGGGCGGACCGTTCGTCCCGGCCCCACAGCCCGAAGTCGAGCACGACGTCGGTTCCCAGCCGCAGCGCAGGCAGGGCGACCAGGATCAGCCGGCCCTCGAGAGTCCAGCGCTTGCCGTCGGCGTAGGAGTCGCCGAAGAGCGGGATCATCCAGTCGTCGGGCGTGAGCCGCAGTGCGGCGTACCCCCGCGCTCTGGTGGTCTTGCCGGCCCCGGGAAGGCCGACCATCAGGACGGCGCGGGCCGTCGGATTGCGGGTCATCTGGTTTCTCCGGATCGTCGAGCGTGATCCGGCAGCGCAGGAGGAAGCGCGCCGGCAGGACACTGATCCGGCGTTACCGCTGTCGCGATACCGCCGCTACGCGGCGGCGCGAATGTTCATGGCGGCGAAGCAACCCATGGCCGCCACTCTAGCCCCCTCGTCTTGAGCGGTCGCTCAATTTGATGTGTTAGCGTTTGAGCAACCGCTTAAAAGGATCGCGAAGGAAGGAGAATGTCCTGATGAAGGCTCCCCGTATGGCGAGCATGATCGAGCGGCGCCTCCTGGTGAACTACCGCACCGACCCGGAGATCACCGCGCGCCTGCTGCCCGCCCCGCTGCGCCCGCGGATCATCGACGGCTGGGCGGTCGCCGGCATCTGCCTGATCCGGCTGGGCGCCGTCCGCCCGGCGTCGATGCCGATGCCGGGCGGTCTGCGCAGCGAGAACACCGCGCACCGGATCGCGGTCGAGTGGGACACCGCCGACGGCATCGCGCACGGCGTCTACATCCCGCGCCGCGACACCGATTCGGTGCTGACCACCTGGGCCGGCGGCCGGATCTTCCCGGGCCGTCACCACCGCGCCCGATTCGACGTCCGCGAGAGCACCGACGACGTCCAGATCAAGGTCGACAGCCACGACGATGCGGTACGGATAGAGGTCCACGCCCGCACCACCGCGGCCCTGGAGGGCAGCCGGCTGTTCCCCGGCACCGCCCAGGCGTCCGGTTTCTTCCGGTGCGGTGGCGCCGGATATTCGGCCACCCCGGATCCGGCCCGACTCGACGGCGTGGACCTGGTCGCCGAAGACTGGCAGGTCACCCCGGTCGAGTTGACCTCGGTGCACTCGAGCTTCTTCGACGACCCGGCACGCTTCCCGCCCGGCTCGGCGATCCCGGACTGCGGCCTGCTGATGCGCGACATCCCCGCCACGTGGCTCCCACTGCCACCGATGGCGGTCCAGCCCGCCCCGAGCCGGAGTCAGACGACCTGCTGCCACCAGGCGTCGATCTCCGGCGGGTTGTCCACGTCGACGCGCTGACCGGGCCGCGGGATGGCCAGCTTGACGTCGCGGGCCTTGGCCTCGCGCCAGGCACGTTCGGCCGGTTCGGACCAGTGGTGCGGGGCCAGGTCGAAGGTGGCCCAGTGCACCGGGATCATCACGCCACCACGGACGTCGACGTGGGTGGCGACCCCGTCCTCGGGCACCATGTGGATGTCCGACCAGTCGTTGCCGTACGCCCCGACCTGCACCAACGTGGCGTCGAACGGGCCGTACGTCGCCCCGATCTCGGCGAAGCCGGGGAAGTAGCCGGTGTCGCCGGAGTAGAAGACCTTGCGGGTCGGCCCGTTGATCACCCAGCTGGCCCAGAGGGTCTCGTCGCGGGTCAGGCCGCGGCCGGAGAAGTGCCGGGCGGGGGTGGCGACCAGTTCGAGGCCGGCGACCCGGGTCGACTCGTGCCAGTCCAGTTCGGTGATGCGCGACTCGGGCACGCCCCAGCGCTCCAGGTGGGCGCCGATGCCGAGCGGCACCACGAACATGGTGGTCTGCAGGTCGGCCAGGATCTGAATGCTGGGCATGTCGAGGTGGTCGTAGTGGTCGTGGGAGATCACCACGGCGTCGATCGGCGGCAGGTCGCGCAGGGCCACCGGCGGCTGGTGCAGGCGCCGCGGGCCGGCCAGCGGGGTGGGGGAGCAGCGGTCGCTCCACACCGGGTCGAGCAGGACACGATGGCCCTCGATCTCGACCAGGGCGGTCGAGTGGCCGTACCACGTGATGTGCAGTCCCTGAGCGTCGCCGCCGGCAGGGGCCTCGGCGAGCGGAACCGGCCGGTGCGGTCGCCGGGCGTCGCCGCCGGTGAAGGCGGCGACCGCGACCCGGGGTACGGCCGACAGCGAGATGCCGGTGCTGGTCGGGACGTTGTTGCGGAAGCGGCCGTCGGAGAACTGCGGCGACGCCTCCATGCGGGCGCGGCGGGCCCCGGTGGCCTTCCCGCCGATCTGTGCGGCGATGTTGAACCGGTTGTCCATGAGCGGGCGACTCCTTCTGCTGGGCCTGTCCGTCAATCGGCTACGGCGGCGGGACCTGTAGGCTGCTTCGAATGTAGGCAGCGATAACAATGTAGTCAACGCCCACAATGTGTTCGTCGCCTACATCACGCTAGGATGGGGATCATGAAGGCCCGCCCTTACCATCACGGAGACCTCCGCGCCGCCCTGCTCACGCTCGCCGAGGACACCCTGCGCGCCCGCGGCCCGGCCGAGCTGTCGCTGCGTGAGCTGGCCCGTGAGGCGGGGGTCAGCCCGGCCGCGCCGAGCCGGCATTTCAAGACAAAGCAGGTGCTGCTCGACGCGCTCGCGCTGGAGGGCTTCCAGCGCCTCACCGCGGCCATGGACACCGCCCTCGACCGGGCCGGGGAGACCTTCGCGCATCGGCTGGAGGCGCTCACCCGCACCTATCTCGACTTCGCCGCCGCCAACGGGGCCCTGCTCGATCTGATGTATGGCCGCAAGCACGAGCCGGACGCCGGCGCCGATCTCGTCGCCGCCATGCACCGCTTGAAAGACCTGGCCACCGACCTGATCGCGGAGGGCCAGCGCCGCGGCGAGGTCCGCGAGGGGCCGCTCGACCTGCTGGCGTTGCCGCTCTTCGTCGCCCTCCAGGGCCTCACTCAGCTGGCGCTGAGCGGCGGGTTCCCCGCCGGGGAGATCGAGGCGGGCGTCGACGAGACGATCGCGTTCATCTTGCGCGGTTACGCCCCTTGATTCGGTACGCCGTAGGCAGCCTTGCCACACCACGCCGCCCGTGGCGGCCACGCGACGCAGGCGACAGTCGAAACCGAAACGCGACCGCCGGGCTGAATCCGCCGGTCACCGTCTGGTGAGGCTTCTTGAGGGCGTCACCTCGCAAGATCGACGGTGGGTCGGCCTCGACTCCGGAGGCGCCTCAGAGAAGCAGATTCGCCAGCAGGATGTATGTGGTGGTGCCGCCCAGGATGCTGAGGAGGGCGCTGCGCCGCCACAGGTGCAGCCCGGCGGTCACGGTGACGCCCAGGAGTGTCGCGAGGAGTCCGGTGCGGTCGGCCCGCGGCAGGTCGCGCAGGCAGTAGGCGGCCAGGATGATCATGACCCCGGCCGGCATGACGGTGGCCAGATGGGTGACGACCGCACTGGTCCGGAGCCGGGCCAGGAGCGCGAACGGCAGCGCCCGCAGCCCCCATGTGACCGCGGCCGACACGACGACCGCCCCGATCAGATAACCGGTGTCAGGCACGGGCCACCGTCCGCCGGGTCAGCATCGCCAGGGTGAACAGGACGAACGCCACGAGCAGCATCTGCTGTGGAAACGCCAGGAGTGCCGTCAGTGCCGCGAGCAGGGCGATCACCGGAGTGGTGACGTCGTGCACCGCTTCCACGGCCAGCACCACGAACAGTGCGGTCAACGCGAAGTCCAGCCCGACGACCCGGTCGGGGATGAGTGAGCCGAGCAGCGCGCCGGCGGTCCCGCCGACCACCCAGTACAGGTGCAGGAACACCTGGAGCCCGACGATCCGGCGACCCGGCCACTGCTGCGCCTGGTCGCTCGTGGTCATCGCGTACGCCTCGTCGGTCAGGGCGAACGTGCTGTACACCTTGCCGGGCCGGCTGCGCACCCGGTGTAGCGGAAACGACAGCGCGTAGAACAGATGCCGCACGTTGACCAGCAACGCGGTCGTCACCACGGTGGCCAGCGGCGCCACCGCGGCAACCAGGCCGACCAGCACGAACTCGAACGACCCGGCATACACGACGGCGGTGAAGACGGTCGCCCACCACCACGGCAGGCCGGCCTGCACGACCAGGACACCGAACGCCACCCCGAGCGGACCGAGCCCCAAACCGACGGACAGCGAGGTTTTGAATGCCTCTTTCACGAAGCAATTCTATTTCCGATCGTACCTAATATGGTTTCAATTTATTGCTCTAGGGTTTGGATGTGGGAAATGAAATGCGACTCGATGCCGTTGACCATGAAATTTTGTTTCACCTGTCCCGGGATGGCCGGCTGAGCAACGTGGAGCTGGCCCGACGGGTCGGCCTGACTCCGCCGCCGTGCCTGCGCCGGGTCAAACGGCTCGAGGACGCGGGTGTGATCGCCGGCTACCGCGCGATCATCGACCCGGCCGCCACCGGTCGCGGCCTGGAGGTCCTGCTGGACATCGAGATCCAGGCACAGGACCTGAAGACGGTCCAGGAGTTCGAGACCACGGTCGCCGCCTTCGACGAGGTGATCGAATTCCGCCGGATGTTCGGCCGCCCCGACTACCTGATGCGCGTCGCGGTGGCCGACCACGCGGCCTACGAGGCCTTCATGAGCGGCAAACTGATCGGGCAGCCGGGCCTGCTCCGAGTCGAGTCCCACCTCACCATGAAGGTGATCAAAAACAACCGCTGATCCTGGGTCTGGCACATGTCAGGCCAGTTCCAGGAGGTGCAGGTCGCCGCCTCGGATCATCCAGTCGTCCCAGTAGCCGAGCCGGCCGCACGCCACACAGCGGCTGGTGATGGCGAGCGCCCGGATGCCGTCGCCGCCGTCGTAGAGGGAGTAGCCGACGGCCAGGTTGAAGTCTTCCTCGTCGGCGTCGCCGTCGCACTCGCAGACCATGACGCCCGCCTTGCGGTCCTGCCAGTACTCGCCGCTGTCGGCGATGAAGTGCTCCGCGCCGCATCCCCGGCAGGTGCGCCTGGCCGTGTGTTCCGTCAGGTCGCCGTCGAGACCGAAGACCCGGCCGCCGCACGACGCGCACCGGCACAGCCGCACCTCGTGCACGTCGTATCCCTCGGCGCCCTCGGCTTTCGCGTATTCGGCGAGGTCGTCGACGTTCAGCCCGACCTGCCATCCGTCGATCTCGCTGATCGCCATGACGCCATTGCACCATCCCGGCGATCAAGCGGTGCCGCCGGTGCCGGTCGGTAGGATCCGGCGGGTGGCGTACCTGCGGATCGGTGATGGCGACCTGTACAGCGAAGTTGCCGGAGCGGGTGAGCCGGTCCTGCTGTTGCACGGCGGGTTTTGTTCGCTGGAGTCGCTGCGGGCTCAGTCCGATGTGCTCGTGGCCGGCTATCAGGTGTTCGCGTTCGAGCGCCCGGGGCACGGCCGGTCGGCTGACATCGACGAGGAGTTCGGGTACGAGCGTGGGGTCGCCGACACCGTGGCCTATCTCGACGCCGTCGGTCTGGAGTCGGCGCATGTCGTCGGTTACAGCGACGGGGCCATCATCGGGCTGCTGCTCGCCCTCGACCATCCGGGGCGGGTTCGCTCTCTGACCGCCATCAGCGCGAATCTCGACCCGACGGCGTTCACGGGGAGCGGCCAGGAGACGGAGAGCGGTCAGGCGGCGGAGAGCCGCCAGGCAGCGGAGAGCGGTCAGGCAACGGAGAGCCGCCAGGCAGGGGAGAGTAGCCCGGCGGCGGGGGCCGAGCCGAAACCGGATGTCGAGCGCATGCACTACGACCGGCTCTCGCCGGACGGCCCGGAGCACGCGGACGTCGTACTCGCGAAGCTGTTCCGCCTGTGGACCACCGAACCGAACATCGACCCGAAGGATCTGGCCCGGATCACCGCGCCCACGCTGATCATGGCGGCCGACCGGGACACGATCCGCCCCGATCACACCCTGCTCATCGCCACGTCGATCCCGGGCGCGCAGTTGTGCATCGTGCCGGGTACGACACACGGCCTGGTCGCCGAGAAACCGGATCTGATCAGCACGATCATCCGGGACTTCCTGGACGGTCAGCCCCGGCGCAGCAACCAGACGAAATAGGGCGCCCCGATCAACGCCATCATCAGCCCGGCGGGTATCTGCGAGGGCGCGATGACGGTACGCCCGATCGTGTCGGCCACACAGACCAGCAGACCGCCGAGCAGCATGGCGACCGGCACGACCCGCCCGTGCCGGACCCCGACCAGGTTGCGGGCGATGTGCGGCGCGACCAGGCCGACGAATCCCACCACCCCGACCGCGACGACGCTGACCGCGGCGGTGACCGCGGCCAGCGTCAGCAGAGCCAGTCGCGCGCGGTCCCGGCGTACGCCGAAGATCTGTGGGGTGTCCTCGTCGACGGCGAGAAGATCGAGCTGGCGGCGCATCGCCAGCACCACCGGCGCGGCGAGAACCAGCACGATCAGCACCGGAAGGACATCGGCGAACGTGCGGCCGTAGGTGGTGCCGGACAGCCAGGTCAGGATCCGCGGGGTGTCCCACGGATCGGCCCGGAGCAGCAGAAACGTGGACACGTCGGTGAGCGCGTAGCCGCAGCCGATACCGATCAGCAGGAACCGGTCCGGCATCAGCCCGCCCCGCCAGGCCAGCACCGCGATGACGGCGAAGGTGAGCAGCCCGACCACGACCGCGGTCACGATCAGGATCGGACGTCCACCCGATACGGCCGAGGTGACCACGATGACCGCCCCGAGGCCCGCCCCGGCGGTGATCCCGAGGACACCGGGTTCGGCGAGCGGGTTGCGGACGGTGCCCTGCACGACGGTTCCGGCGAGCGCGAGTGCCGCACCGGCCACCACCGCGGCCGCCACCCGTGGGGCTCGATCGTCGAGGGCCGGGCCGATCAGATCCGGCGCCGCACCCTGCACCCAGAGCACGATGTCGCCGGTGCGCAACCACAGACCACCGAGCAGCAGCCCGGCCAGCGAAGCCAGCGCCAGCAGCACGGCCGAGACGATCAAAATCAGCCAGAAACGGCGACGCGATCGTACGGCCACCCGCCCCCGAGGCGTCTCCCGCCCGGCTCCGACGTCCCGCATCCGCAGCGCCAGAACCACGATCACGATCGCGCCGAGCAGTGAGGTGGGAATGCCGGTGGGGATCGACGCGGCCGCCTGCGCACCCATGACCGCCCGTAGGACGGCGTCGGCGAGCAGCACGAGCAGTGCCCCGGCCAGCCCGCACGCCGGGATGAGGAAGGCGTGTCGGTGGAGGGCGCCGATCCGGTGGGCGGCGAGGCGTACCGCGACCGGCGCGGCCAGCCCGACGAACGCGATCGGACCGGCGAGGGTCACCGAGATGCTGGTCAGCACGACGGCACCGAGGATCGCGAGGACCCGGGTCGACCGGACCGGCACGCCGAGGGAGGCGGCAGTGTCGTCGCCGAGGCCGAGGACGTCGAGTCGTCGGGACAGCAGCAGCGCGGCGACGATCCCGGCCACGACGACCGGCGCGGCCCGGGTGGCGGCGTCCAGATTGAGCTGCGCCAGGCTGCCGCTGCCCCACGCGTACAACCCGGTGGTGTTCTCTTGGAAGAGGATGAGAAGCGTCGCGGTGGCGGCGTCCAGGGCCATCGCGACCGCCGACCCGGCGAGGATCAGTCGGGTGGTGCCGACGCCGGCTCCGGCCAGTCCGAGGACCAGGCCGGCGGCGAGCAGCCCGCCGGTGAAGGCGACCGCCCCGGACGCCCACAGCGGCACGGCCAGGCCGAACGCGGCGACCGCGCAGAGGGTGAAGTAGGACCCGGCGGTGACGGCGAGCGTGTCCGGCGCGGCCAGGGTGTTGCGGGTGACCGACTGGAGCAGGGCTCCGGCGGTGCCGAGCGCGACACCGACGGCGATGCCGGCGAGCATCCGCGGCAGCCGCGATCCGGTGAGGACGTCGGTGACGGGTACGCCGCCGACCTGTTCCCGCGCACCGAGGAGGTAGCGGATCAGGTCGGCGAATCCGATTCCCGAGGTGCCCTGGGTGATGTGCCACAGGCCGGTCACGACGACCGCGGTGAGCAGGACGGCCAGCACTGCCGTCCCGCTCGTGCCGCGACCGAGCCCGATGCGGGGGCTGCTCACCCCTTGGTCAGGATGTTCACGTAGGCGTCGATGGCCTGCTGGTTGGAGAGCGGGCCGCCGGCGCCCCACACGCCGGCCGGGAAGGCGTACGCCCGTCCGTCCTCGACCGCCGGGAGGGCCGTCCAGATCGGGCTCTTGCGCAGCTCGGGGACGTAGCTTTCCGGGGTGGCGTCGTCGGAGTAGAACAGGGTCGCGCTGCCGACCGCGGTGAGTCCTTCGATGTCGGTCTGTGCGAGTCCGTAGGCGGGGTCGACGCCGCCGCTGCCGTAGGTCGCGTTGATCTGTTCGGTCCACGCCGCGGTGAGTCCGAGTTGTTCGCCGAGTTCGGTGAAGAGGGCGCCCTTACCGTAGGGGCGGATGACGACGTTGCCGCCCTCGATCCAGCCGTCGAAGAACAGGAAGTCCTTCGCGGTGACGCTCGCGGTCAGGCTCGCGGTGGCGACCTTCTGCTTGGCGGCGGCGAGGTGTTCGTCGAACTGCGCGAGGACGAGGTCGGCGCGTTCGGTGCGGCCGGTGGCCGTACCGATCATCGAGAAGACCTTCTTCATGTTGGCGATCTGGCCGCTCGCGTCGGCGCCGACGGTGGCCAGCACCGGGACGCCGCGTTTCTCAAGCTTGCCGATGATCTCGTCGTCGGCTTTGAACGCCTCGACCACGATCAGGTCGGGCTTCTGCGCGTAGATGGCGTCGAGGTCGGGTTCACCGCGCTGACCGGCGTCGACGACGCTCGCGGGCAGGGCCTCGGCCTTGACGTAGGTGCCGTAGCCCTCGGGGTCGGCGGCGGCGACCGGGGTCAGGCAGAGCGTGAGCAGGTCCTCGGTCTGCTGCCATTCCAGCACGGCGACCCGCTCGGCGGGCTTGGCCAGCTCGACCTTGCGGCCGACGCCGTCGGTGATCGACACCGGGCCGGTCGCCGTCTTCGTGGTGTCGTTCGCGCAGGTCTGCGACGTGGGCGTGGACGCGACCGGGGCGGGTTCGGCGACGGTCGTGGTGCCGCAGGCCGCGACCGCGGCGAGGGCCGCGGCGGTTGCCGCGACCTGAAGGAGGCGTTTCATCAGGGCTTCTTTCCGAGGGTGGTACGGGTACGGGCGGAATGCCGCCCGACAGGGTCGATGCGCAGTCGGCCGGTGCGTGGATCGGTTTCGACGTCGACGCGCAGGTCGTAGACCTCGCTGAGGTGCTCGGCGGTGAGTACCTCGTGCGGGTGGCCGGCGGCGTGGATGCGCCCGTGGTGCAGGAGCACCAGGGCGTCGGCGACCCGGGCCGCGTGGTCGAGGTCGTGCAGGACGACTCCGACGGCGGCGCCGTGGTCGTCGGCGAGGTCGCGGATCAGGTCGAGGGTCTCGATCTGGTAGCGCAGGTCGAGGTGGTTGGTGGGTTCGTCGAGCAGCACGACGCCGGTCTGCTGGGCCAGGCAGGCGGCCAGCCAGACGCGTTGCATCTCGCCGCCGGACAGTTCGCCGACCGCCCGTGCCGCCATGTCGTGGACGCCGGTGACCCGCATGGCGTGGTCGATGGCGGCCCGGTCGTCGGGGGAGGGGCCGGCGAACCGGCGCCGGTGCGGATGACGCCCGAAGGCGACCACCTCGGTCACCGTGAGGCCGTGCGGGGCCTGGCGGGACTGGGCGAAGAGGGTGACCTCACGAGCGAATCGGCGGGCGTTGAGCAGCGAGACGTCCTGCTCGCCGAGGGTGATCTCGCCGTCCTCGACCCGGTGCAGCCGGGCCAGTGAGCGCAGCAGGGTGGATTTGCCGCTGCCGTTGGGCCCGACGAGTGCCGTCACGTGGCCCGGGGTCAGGGTGACCGAGACGCCGTGCACCACCGCCGTCTTACCGTAGCGAAGAACCAGCTGGTCACCGCGCAGGACGGTCGGGGACATCGGACAGCTCCGGTTACTAAGGTTTGCCTTGCCTAACCGAGGCTAGATGATCATCAAGTTGTCGGCAATCCTGCACCCTGGACAGCTGATACGGGATTCCGGACATCGAGCGCGAGAACACCGGGGGTCACGTTCAGCACCCGCCGGAACGCGGCGATGAACGTGCTCGGCTGGGCGTAACCGAGCCGCTCGGACACCTCCCGCACGTCGGCGCCGCCGGACAGCAGAGCCACCGCCTCGTGCACCCGCAGCACCTGCCGCCACTGGCCGAACGACAGCCCGGTCGTCTCCCGGAACGCCCTGGTGATCGTCCGGTCGCTCAGCCCCAGCAGCGTCGCCCACTCCAGCAGCCCGCGATCGTCGGACGGGTCGGCCAGCAGTGCCTCGGCGATCGGGTCGATCCGCGGATCACCCGGCAGCTCCAGCGCGAACTGCCGCTGCGCCGGATCGAGCACGTCGAACACCACCGCCTCGGTCCGGGCCCGGGCCCCGGCGTCCAGGTCGGTCCGGGCCAGGCGCACCAGCAGCGACTCCAGCAGCGGCGTCATCGTGATCAGCGTCGGCCCGCCGAACTCGACAGGCGTGCGGTCCGGGTCGAAGAACGCGTCGTGCAGTTCGGCGCCGGCCGTCAGTCGTCCGCCGTGCACCACGTCGGCGGGCAGCCACAGCCCGAACCCGGCCGGCACCGTGACGATCCGCCGGCCGATCCGCGAGGTCAGCGTGCCGCCGCGCACCCACACCAGCTCGTGCCGCGGATGCGAGTGCGGCAGCCAGTCGGTCGCCGGCCCGGTCACCTCCGACCCGGCCACGATCGCGAGCGGTGTCAGGTCACCGGCGGGCACCGACACGGCCCGCCGGATCACGGTGCCCGGGTCGCGGCGCCAGGTGGCCAGGCCGAGATCGTCGGAGCGGGTCGTCGCCATGGCGCCGAGGGTGTCACACGGTACGCAGATCCAGCACGTGCCACCTGGTCGGGCCGCCGTCGCCGCTGAACCACCAGAGCAGGCCGTTGCGGCACTGGGCGTCGTTCGCCGTGGCGGCCACCTCGACCGTGGTCCCGGTGGTGATGTCGTAGGCGAGCAGAGCCGCCGCCCCGGGGAGCGGGTCGGCCAGGATCTCGAAGCGGCCGAGGATCGCCACGTCGGGAACGGCCGTGCGGATCGTGCCGGTGGCCATCTCGCGGCGCTCGGAGCCGTCCGGGCGCATCAGGTCGATGCGGGACAGGGTGTCGCCCTCGATGACGGTCACTCGGCACCAGGACGGGCTGCACGCCGCGAACTCCGAGCCGGCGGTCGGGACGGTGATCTCCCGGCCGGTGTCGGTGTTGCGCATCAACGTGGCCGCCACACCGCCGCCGGCGCCGTCGTCGAGCCACGGCCACGGCGCCATCGACCACTCGCCGGGCACCCGGTCGACCCGCACACGGCCGCCGGTCGTCGCCACCGAACGCACCTCGGTCGTCGTCGAGCCGTCGGCCGCGCCGGCCGTCCAATACACCCGCCCGGCGTGGTGCACCAGGTCGTGCTCGCTGCCGTGGAACACCGCGTTGCCGACATCGGCGGCCAGTCGCCGGGCCGGGCGCGGGTCGGTCACGCTCGCGGCCCAGATCTGCGGCGGTCCGTAGTCGGCGAACTCGGTCCACACCACGTCGTCTCCGGCGGAGATGACGTTCTCGAATCGGGGGTTGGCCGCGGCGTCCAGTCGTCGCAGCTCCCGTGGTGTGCCGTCGGCGCCGCGCAGCAGCAGCCGCAGGTGCCGGTCGTCGTTGCTGGTCGCGACGCCCACGACAGTCGCGGTGTCGAGGAACAGCAGGGGCCGCAGCGGTAGGTCGGCGAAGGTGGCCGACTCCGCGGCGGGCCAGGCCGTCGCGGCGGTGATCCGCACGGTGCCGGTCGACGGCGCGGGTGCCGGCGCGGGTTCGGGCGGGCTGCCGCGGAAGACGAGGGCGCCGACCGCGCCGAGCGCGACGACGACGGCGACGGTGCTCTTGATCGAGGTCCTCATTCGTACGGCCGCCGGGGTGCCGTGGTCTGCTGCCAGCTCGTCACCCTCAGGTAGGGCACCTCGGCCTGGTTGACCGGATCCTTCTCGACCCGGCTGCTGTAGACGCCGACGGCGTGGATCCAGGTGTCCACCGGCGCGTCGACCGGGACGTCACCGTCGAGTCCGATTTTGATCGGGCGGCCGTCGGCGGCGCAACAGGCCACGGTCATCCGGGTCAGCATCGGCCGCCCGTCCGGGCCGGGGCTGATGAACCCGGTGAGCCGCAGTTCCCGGCCGTCGAGGGTGCGGCCCTGGTCGAAGACGGCCCGGGTGGCGTACTCCATCAGGCTCAGCGGCACCGGGTCACCCGGGGGCAGCGGTGCGAACTCCGACTCGACCTGCGCGGCGGCCAGCGCGGTGCCGGACTGGCCGGCGGCGTACGAGCCGAGCGCCGGCGGCGCGATCAGCAGAACGCCGAGCGCCGGGACGATCAGCAGCCAGCCGACCTGCGGCTCGTGGTGGACGTGCCGGTCCGTTGCGGAGTCGCCGGGCCGCATCTCGTAGTAGAGGGTCATCGCGGCCGCGGCCAGCAGCAACACACCCGCCGCGATGAGGAACGGCTGCAGGCTCTCCTTGACGTACCGCAGGTACACATCGGTGAGACTGGCCTTGAGGATCGCCCCGCCGAACAGCACCATCACGATCGCCTGGGCCCGCCGGTTCACCAGATCACCGTCCCCACGCCGACGCCGACCAGCACCGCGGTGACGAACGTGGCGGGCGCGAACCGGGCCGCGAACCGCCGGCCGAACACGCCGGTCTGCATCGCGATCAGTTTCAGGTCGACCATCGGGCCCACCACCAGGAACACCAGCCGGGAGGTCAACGAGAACTGGGACAGTGAGGCGGCCACGAACGCGTCGGCCTCGCTGCAGATCGACAGCAGCACGGCCAGCGTGGCCAGCGCCGCCACCGACAGGACCGGGTGGGCGGCCAGGGTCTGCAGCCACGACTCGGGCACCACCACGTTGATGGTCGCGGCGGCGGCCGCACCGATGACGAGGAAGCCACCGGCGTGCATGACGTCGTGCCGGCACGACGCCCAGAACGCCCGGGCCCGGGAGGCGTCGTCCAGGCCGGACCGGTGCGGCAGGCGGATCCATTCGCTGCGGCCCAGGCGCAGCCACAGCCAGCCCATCGCGATCGCCACGATCAGGCTGGCGACGGCCCGGGCGGCGACCATCTCCGGGTTGCCGGGGAAGGCCACCGCGGTCGCGGTCAGCACGATCGGGTTGACCGCCGGGGCGGCCAGCAGGAAGGCCAGGGCCGCGGCCGGGGTCACGCCGCGGCGGATCAGCGAACCCGCGATCGGCACGCTGCCGCACTCGCAGCCGGGCAGGACCACTCCGGCCAGGCCGGCGGCGGGCACCGCCAGTGCGGGGTGACGGGGCAGGGCCTTCGCCCAGAACGAGCGCGGCACGAACACCGCGATGACCGCCGACAGCACGACTCCGAATATCAGGAACGGCACGGCCTGGACCATCACCGAGACGAAAACCGTGGTCCACGTCTGAAGTCGGGGATCGGAAACGAGAGTGGCCAGTGGATTGCGTAGTGCGACGAGCGCCACGAGAAGGAGCGCCAACACTTCCACGGACCCGAAACGCCAGGTAGAGCGTTCCTGGGAAATCGTCGGCACCATTCGCTCCTCGTTATCCGCCGGACGAGTGAGCAGTCACGGCCGTCAATAACTTACCGAATATCGGCCGGGGTGCAAGATCCGCCTGTGAATATCAATTGATGCTCAATTTCTAATATGTTCGGCCTTTCGTTTCGAGGGCGTGCCGATGGTCACCGCGTCCGCGCCGCGGAGGGATAGATGTCTGGCCATATGCGCAAGGTTGCATAGCGTAGTTGGATGATCACGTTCAGGTGATGATCCTCTTGGCCCGGTGCCTTTCATGGATTACGTTCGGGCTGTGCCGTCTACGACACGGGGAGTGGGATTGGTCCGATATCTGCAGCCGCGTGTGGAGGGTGACCTGCGGTCCCTGTTGGACGATCACGCGTGGCTCCACCAGGTCGCCGACGCCCTCGGATCGCCGCTCAACCTGGTGCTGCCGGAGCAGGTGATCGGTAACGTGCAACGGTTCGAGCGGGTGCTCGCGGCCCACCACCTCAGCGGCGGTGTCTACTTCGCACACAAGGCCAACCGGTCGCACGCGCTGGTCCGGGCACTGGCCGGAGCCGGCTGTGGGATCGACGTGGCGTCGCTCGGTGAACTCCAGCACGCGCTCGGTGCCGGCTTCACCCCGGAGCGGATCATGGCGACCGGGCCGAAGAGCCGGGAGTATCTGTGGCTGGCCGCCCGGGCCGGGGTGACGGTCAACGCCGACTCGGTCGCGGAACTGTCCGACCTGGCGGCGATCGTGGTGGCCCACCGGCTGCCCAGGGTGCGGGTGATGGCCCGGCTGTCCGGATTCGCCAACACCGCGGTGCTGTCCCGGGCCAGCCGCTTCGGTATTCCGGCCACCGCCACCGGCCCGCTCTGGGACGTCCTCGGCGAGCATCGTGACCGGCTCGACTTCCTCGGTGTGGCGTACCACCTGGACACCGTCGGCCTGCCGGAGAAGGCGGCTGCGCTGGAGGGCTGCCTGGCCGCCATGGACGAGGCCGGGCGGCGTGGGCTCGACCCGAGGGCGATCGACATCGGCGGCGGCTTCGGGCTGAACTACCTGGCCGACGCGGCCGAGTGGGAGTCCTGGACCACCGAGCACACCGCCGCGGTCCTCGGCCGGCGGCCGTCGCTGACCTGGAACGGGCACGGCTACGGTCTCCGCAACGAGGGCGGCACGGTCCGCGGCGCGCTCAGCGTCTACCCAGCGCATCGCAGCGTCACCGGACCGGACTATCTGGACACCCTGCTGCGCACCGAGTCCACGGTGTACCGGCGGCCGCTGGGCGCGTCGGTGCTCGACCACCTCTACGACCTTCATGTCGAGCCGGGCCGGGCCCTGCTCGACCAGTGCGGTGCCGTGCTGCTGCGGGTGGAGCAGGTGGACGACGACGGGCGGGGCGAGACGCTGGTCCGGGTGGCCGGCAACGGCACCGACGTCGGGTTGGAGCAGCACGGCGTACTGATGGATCCGATTCTCGTGCCCCGGGCGGGGAAGACCCGCGCAGACCCGCAGCCGGCCGGGGTTCATCTGACCGGGAACCTGTGCCTGGAGGCCGACCTGATCACCCGCCGCAAGGTGTTCCTGCCGAGCCTCCCGCAGCGGGGTGACCTGCTGGTGTTCGCGAACACGGCGGGCTACCTGATGGACTTCAGCGCCGGTGGCGCGCTGATGCAGCCCACCGCCCGCACGATCGCCGCCTACCGGGCCGGCGACGCCTGGCGGTGGTGCCTGGACGACGGGTACTGGCCCGTGACGGGTCGTGAGGAGATCGGGTGAGGTACGACAGCGTCACCGACATCATCGGCGGCACGCCCCTGGTGCGCATCGACCCGGCGGTGCACGGGCTCCGCAACATCGACCTGTTCGCGAAGATGGAACTGTTCAACCCGTTCGGCTCGGTCAAGGACCGGGCCGCGTGGAACATGGTGCGCGACCGGCTGCCCGGCGCGGCCGACCGCGGCGAGACCGTGGTCGAGCTGTCCAGCGGCAACACGGCCAAGGCGCTCGCGGTGATCGCCGGCATGCACGGCCTGCCGTTCCGCAGTGTCACCAACCGGATGCGGGTGCCCGAGATCAAGGATCTCCTGCTCCTGCTCGGCGCCCAGATCGACGAGCTGCCCGGCCGGTCGGAGTGCCTGGACCCGACCGACACCGACGATCCGCTGACCCGGATGTACCACGCGGTGTCCGCCGACGGCGCCGGCTACCTGCACACCGACCAGTACTTCAACGACCGCAACGTGCAGGCGCACGTCCAGGGCACCGGGCCGGAGATCATCGCCGACCTGGGTGGGCGGGCGCCCGACTACTTCATCGCCTGCGTCGGCACGGCCGGCTCGTCCAGCGGGGTGGCCCGGGTGCTGCGGGCACACGACCCGACGGTCACCGTGGTCGGGCTGGTGGCCGAGAAATCCGACTTCATCCCCGGCATCCGCGACATCGACGAGGTGCACGAGGTCGGGCTCTTCGATCCGGAGACCTACGACACCATCGAGGCGGTCAGCTCCGACGACGCGATCGACGGGCTTCTCACCCTGGTACGCCGGTGCGGCACCCTGGCCGGTCCGACCGGTGGTGGTGCCTACCAGGGTGCGGTGCGTCACCTGCGTGGTGTCGACGAGGAACTGACCGAGCGGCGGACCGCGGTGTTCATCGTCTGCGACCGGGTCGAGAGCTACATGAGCTACCTGCGCGAGCGCCGTCCCGAGTTGTTCCGGCAGCCGGCCCGGGCCAACTCGGTGCACAGTCTCACCGGCGCCGAACTGGCGGCCGCGCACACCGTCGACGTGGCCGGGGCGCAGGCCTGGATCGACACGGAACGACCGCTGGTGGTGGATCTGCGCAGCCCGTTCGCCTACCGGGCGCTGCACATCGACCGGTCGATCAACATCGTCGACGAGCAGTTCGGCGAGATGCTGCACAGTGGACTGCCGTTCAGTCGGCGGCAGCCGGTGCTGCTGGTCTGCCCGGTGGGGGAGAAGTCCGCCCGGTACGCCGCACTGCTGACCCGGATGGGGCATCCCGACGTGCGGTCCCTGGACGGTGGGGTGATCGCCTGGCGCGACGCCGGCGCGACCCTGGTGCGGGACTGAGTATGGAGGAACTGCGCACCTGGCAGGCGGGGCTGCGGGAGCAGTTTCCGATCATCGTCGGCAACCCGGGCACGGCCTATCTGGACAGTGCCGCCACCGCGCAGAAGCCGCAGGCCGTGCTGGACGCCGTGATCAGTTACCTGACCAGCGAGAACGCCAACGCCGGCCGGGGCACCTACCCGTGGGCGAACCGGACCACCGCGCTCGTCGAGGAGGCCGGGCAGCGGGTCCGCGGCTTTCTCGGCGACCCGGACCCGGACCGCTCCGGGGTGCACTTCGTCAGTGGCACCACCGAGGGGCTGCGGCTGATCGCCCGGGACTGGCTGACGCGCCACCTCCGCGCCGGCGACGAGATCATCGTGCCCGCCGCCGATCACCAGGCGAACGCGCTGCCCTGGCGGGAGGCGGCCGACCAGTCGGCCCGCGAGGGTGTGCCCGTCCGGATCGTGGAGCTGCCCTACGACGCGGCCCACGACTACGACCACCGGGCGCTGCCGTCGCTGGTCACCGACCGGACCCGGTTCATCGCCGTCACGCACGTGCATCACGTCTACGGCGGCGACATGAACATCCACCGGATCCGGGCGGCCGCCGGTCCGGACGTGGTGATCTGCCTGGACGCCGCGCAGGGGGTCGGGCACCTGCCGCTGTCGGTGGCCGATCTCGACGTCGACTTCGTCGTCTTCTCCGGTCATAAGGCGATGGCGTTGCCGGGCACCGGCGCGATCTGGGCCGCCAACCGGCGCGGTGCCCGGTTCGCGCCCGGTGGCTGGGCGGGCACTCCGAACACCAGCGGTATCGTCAGCCTCGCCGCCGCCCTCGACTGGCTGGACAAGGCCGGTGTGGAGCGGATCGCCAGGTGGACCGTCGCGCTGGGCGCCCGCCTCACCGACGCTCTGGCGCGCCTGCCCGCGTACGAGGTGCTCGGTTGTCAGCGCAGTCTCGCGGTGGATTCGCCGGTGCAGCAGCGGCACGGCATCGTCACCTTCCGGCATCGCCGGATCGGTTCCAACGATCTCGGTTTCATCCTGGCCGCAGAGGGCTTCCTGGTCCGGGCCGACGGTCACTGCCAGGCCGAGAAAGGCGAGAAGACGGCATCGGTACGGGTGAGCGTGCACGCCTACAACACGATCGAGGAGATCGACCGCCTGGTCGAGCTGCTGACCCGGCTGGACGCCGAAGGTTGACCGGTTCCGCCTTATTGAAAACGACTTCCGTTAGAGTGGCTCCGTGTCTTCTCCCGCTTTGCCCGTTATCGATCGGGCGACAGTCGACCGCTGGCGAAGCGCCTGGGACGAGGTGATGGCCGGTTTCCTGCCCGGCACGGCGAGCTTCGAGGAGATGCTGCCGACCGTCGCCGAGGCCGTGTGCGGCGGGTGTCCGCGCCGGATCCTCGACCTGGGTGGCGGCCCCGGCGTCTTCGCCGAGCGGATGGCCGCCCGCTGGCCGGGCGCCGACGTGGCGATGATCGACCTGGACCCGGTCCTGCTCGCGCTGGCCCACGTGGCGGCGGGTGACCGGATCCGGGTCCACCGGGGTGACCTGGCCGCCGCGCGGGCCTTGCCGGACGGGCCGTACGACCTGCTCACCATCGTGATGACGATCCATTACCTGGCCCCCGAGCAGGCGCTGGCCCTCTATCGGGCGGCCCGCTCGGTGCTGCGGCCCGGCGGTCTGCTGATCGTCGCCGACCTGATGCCCGAGCCCGGCCTGGACCGGGTGACGGAGTGCCTTCAGCCCGCCGCCGGACCGGCCTGGGTCGGTTGGTGGGACGGGCTGCACGCCGAGGAGTCGTTGCGGCCGCTGCTGGACGAGCGGCGGTCGGTCTTCGCCGACCGGGTGCCCGCCGAGTTCGCGCCGCCCGCCGACTGGCACCGCTCGGCCGCCCTGAGTGCGGGTTTCGGGCAGGCCGGCGTCGTCTGGCGGTGGGGTGCCCACGCCGCTCTCGCCGCCGTGGCCTGACCGCTGCTGAACATATCGTCAGTTTGCGATTAGACGATAAATTTTGACAATGATTATCGTTCCGCCATGAAACAGATCCACCTTCTGGTCTGGACCGCGACTCTCGCCGTACTGGCCGGCTGCGGCTCCGCGGCCGCCGAGCCCGGCGCCTCCGCTCCGGCCGCCACCAAGCTCGCCGTCGTGGCCACCACCCCCGAGGTCGCCGACTTCGTCCGCAACATCGGCGGCGCCGACGTCGACGTCACCCAGATCATCAAACCCAACGTCGACCCCCACGAGTACGAGCCGACGCCCGCCGACCTGCAGGCCATCGCGAGCGCCGAACTGGTCGTGAAGAACGGCGTGGGCCTGGAGGAATGGCTCGACCGCACGATCGAGTCGGCCGGATTCAAGGGCACCGTCGTCGACTCCAGCCAGGGCGTCACCCTGCGCGAGGGCGGCCACCACGAGGAGGAGGCGGAGGGGGAGCACGCCGAGGAGGAGGGCGAGGAGCACGACCCGCACATCTGGCACGACCCGCGCAACGCCGAGATCATGGTGACGAACATCCAGAAGGGACTCGCCGCCGCCGACCCGGCCAAGGCCGACGCGTTCGCCAAGAACCTCACCGCCTACACCGCCGAGCTCGACAAGCTCGACAGCGACAACGCCGCCGCCTGGGCCGAGATCCCGGCCGCCGACCGCAAGCTGGTCACCAACCACGACGCCTTCGGCTACTACATCGCCCGCTACGAACTCGAGTTCGTCGGCTCGGTCATCCCCAGCCTCGACACCTCGGCCGAACTGTCCGCCAAGCAGCTCACCGATCTGGTCGCGAAGATCAAGGCGACCGGAACCAAGGCGATCTTCGCGGAGAGTTCCCTGCCGCCGAAGACCACCGAGGCGATCGCCCAGCAGGCCGGCGTCAAGGTGATCGCGGGCGAGGACGCCCTCTTCGGCGACAGCCTCGGCGCACCGGGTACGCCGGAGGGCACCTACCTCGGCGCCGAGCGCCACAACACGCAGGTCATCGTCGACGCTCTGGCCGGCTGACATGGCGACCGCCGCCCTGCGCCTGACCGGCGTGAACGTGGGCTACCAGGGCCGGCCCGTGGTCACCGGCGTCGACCTCGAACTCAGGTCTGGGCAGCGGCTCGCCCTGGTCGGCCCGAACGGTGCCGGCAAGTCCACCCTGATCAAAGCGGTGCTCGGCCTGGCCGAGATCCTCGCCGGCACCGCCACCGTCCTGGACC
Organism: Actinoplanes sichuanensis; assembly: GCF_033097365.1. NCBI lineage: Bacteria > Bacillati > Actinomycetota > Actinomycetes > Micromonosporales > Micromonosporaceae > Actinoplanes > Actinoplanes sichuanensis. Next base: position 5,173,800 of record NZ_AP028461.1, on the reverse strand, counting down.
GGACACCGGACCGGGCCCGCTCGCACACCGGATACGTGCCGCAGACCGGAAACCTCGACCCGGACTTCCCGATCAGTGTCCGCCAGGTGGTGATGATGGGCCGCTACCGGCGACTCGGCTGGTGGCGGCCGGCCCGCAGCGCCGACCGGCAGGCCGTCGCCGAGGCCCTCGACCGGGTCGGTCTGGCCGACCGGGCCCGGGACCGGTTCGGGCTGCTCTCCGGCGGCCAGCGGCAGCGGGTCCTGCTCGCCCGCGCGATCGTCGCGCGACCCCGGCTGCTGCTGCTCGACGAACCGTTCAACGGCGTCGACGCGGTCAGTCAGGACGCCATCCTCCGGGTGCTGCGCGAACTGTCCGCCGACGGCACCGCCCTGGTGCTCAGCACCCACGACCTCGCCGTCGCCCGGGACCTCGCCGACCTGGTCTGCCTGGTCAACGGCCGGCAGTGGGCGGTGGGCACGCCGGATGAGACCCTCACCGCCGGTCCACTGCGCGAGACGTACGCCCACGCCGCCCTCGACCTGGCCGACGGCCGGATGGTGCTGGTCGAGCCGTGATCGAGCCGTTCGCCGTACCGTTCATGGGTCGTGCCCTCACCGAGATCGCCCTGCTCGCGCTGATCTGCGGGCCGGTCAGCGTGTTCGTCTTCGTCAGGCGACTGTCGTTCGTCTCCGACGCGCTCACCCACACCGTGTTCCCCGGAGTCGTGATCGGGTTCGTCGCCGGCGGCATGGAGGGCCTGTTCGCCGGGGCGCTCGTCGCCGGGCTGCTCACCGCGGTGGTGCTGACCGTGCTGACCCGGTCGGCCCGGCTCACCGACGACGCCGCGACCGCGGTCGTGCTCACCGCGATGTTCTCGATCGGGGTGGTTCTGGTGTCACGGCGTACGTCGTACACCTCCGATCTGACCGCCTTTCTCTTCGGCCGCCTGCTCACCGTGACGCCGCGGCAGATAACCGAGACCGCCGTGCTCGCCGCGGTGATCCTGGTGGCGCTGGCGGTCGGCTCCCGGGCCTGGCTGTTCCGCGCCTTCGACCCGGCCGGGGCCGCCGCGGCCGGACTGCGGATCGGCTGGCTCGACCTGTGGCTCAACGTCCTGATCGCCCTGGTGGTGGTCGCCGCGGTCCGCGCGGTCGGCACGATCCTGGTGGTGGCGCTGCTGGTGGTCCCGGCCGCGGCGGCCCGGATGGTGACCGGCCGCCCCGCGGTGATGGCCGTGGTCGGCGGCGGGCTCGTCCTCGTCGCCGGATACGCCGGGCTGCTGCTGAGCTGGACCGCGTCGCTGCGCTACGGGGTGGCGCTGACCTCCGCCTCCGCCGTCGTCCTGATGCTGGTCCTGGCCTACCTGCTGCTTCTGCCGGTACGCCGCCGGCGTGACCGATCCCTCACCGGAGGTCTGACGTGATCGCTCGTGCCGTGATCGAGGTGGTCCTCGTCGGTGTGCTGACCGGGCTGATCGGCGTGCAGGTGGTGGTGCGGCGGCTGTCGTTCTTCACCATGGCGCTGACCCACGCGACCTTTCCGGGTGTGGTGGCCGCGTCGATCATCGGGGTCAACCTGCTGCTCGGCGGGGTCCTGACCGGTGCGGTCGTGGCTCTGGGGGTGGCCGCGCTGACCCGGCGGCGCGGCCAGGACGCGGCGGCGGCCACCGGGGTGCTGGTGTCCGGCGGGTTCGCGCTGGGCGCCGCTCTGGTGGCCACGCAGAGCGGGTTCAGCCGGGACCTGTCGTCGTTCCTGGTCGGCTCGATCCTGACGGTGACCTCCGCCGACCTGATCGTCACCGCGGGCGTGTTGGTCGTGGTCGCGCTGGTGCTCGGGTTCTGCGCCCGGCCGTTGCTGTATGCGGGCTTCGACCCGGTCGGCGCCCGCGCGGCCGGCCTCCGAGTCGACGGCTGGGACGTGGCGCTCCTGCTGACGATCGTGCTCGTCGTGGTGACCGTGGTGCCCGCGGTGGGCACCATCCTCGCGCTGTCGCTGATCGTCGCCCCGGCGGCGGCCGCCCGCCTGTGGACCGACCGGCTACCGGCGATGACCGGGCTGGCCGTCGTGTTCGGCATCGTCAGTGGGCTGACCGGGCTGTACGTCTCCGCGCGGTGGAACGTGGCGGCGGGCGCGAGCATCTCCCTGGCCGCGACCCTCGTGCTCGTCGGCTCGTGGGGCCTGCGCCGGCTGATCGCTCCCACCTCGGCACAGCTGACCGGATCGGCGGTGCCGGCATGACCATCGACCCGGTGATCCACCCGTCCGACCTCGACCGCGCGGTCCTGGTCCTGCGCGGCATGGCGTACCAGCACCGCCTGCACATCCTGCTGGTCCTGCGCGGGGGCGAGGCGACCCCGGCCGACCTCAACGGGATCGTTCCGGCCCACCCCACCGCGATCGCCCACCACCTGCGCCACCTCACCGACGCCGGCCTGGTCCTGCGCCGCCGCCGGGGTCAGCGCGTCTACTACTCCCTGCCGGACGAGTCGACGGGCCGCCTGATCGACGGCGTCCTCGGCTTCGTCACCGGCGGCGACCGAGACCCACGCTGACCGGCCCGGGTGTCCGGTGCCGTCCGGTCGGCGAGCTCCGGCCGGGCGGCGGTGACCCCGGTCCACCGGTCCGGTCAGACGGCGGTCAGCTCGGCTGCGCCGAACGAGACGGCGAACCGCTTGCACCAGATGCTGACGCTGCGGAACGCGGCCGGGTCGACGCCGGCGTCCAGCCGGTACACCTGGTCGCCGTGGTTGCCCTTGAGTCTGCCCAGCTCCGCGTACTCGCCGTCGTCGAAGACCCGCCACCCGGCGGTGCCGGAACGCACCTGCTGGTCGGACAGCCACACCCGCAGGTCCGGGCCGTCACTGGTGTCCAGTCCGGCGATCTCCAGCTGGTGGCTGCCGTCCGGATTGCGGACCAGTCGGGCCGTACCGCTGGTGTCGTGCTCGTGGGTGATGAACGCCCCTTGCGCGATCACCACCGGGCCGACCTTCGGCGGCGCCTCGGTGGTGCCGGACGGCTGCGGTACGGCGGACGGCGTCGCGGTCGGCACGACGGTCAGAGTGTCGGTCACGACCGTGTCGGTGAACAACCGCCACGGCGCGAACCAGTAGAGCGCCCCCGCGCCGCCGATCCCGAGCACCGCGACGACGATCCAGGTGACAGGTCTGCTGAGAAGTCGGCGAATCACACCTCCGAGTCAACCGGCCCGCGATCGTGATCACTAGGCCGGACCGCTTACGAAACGCTTACGTCAGTGCGGACCCGGACCGTGTCGTACCTGCGCCGTAGGCTGTCCGGTGATGGCTACACGAGGTGTTGAAGGCGCTTACCAGGGAGCGCTCCGGGCGTTTCAGAATCCGATGCTCGCCTTGCTTCACCAGACGCACGCGCCCTTCGTGGTGACGGTGCTGGCGATGGTCTTCACCGCGGAGCGCCCGACCGTCGCGGTGGCCGACGCGCATGCGGAGATCAACGACGCCCTCGACCAGTTGCGGGCGGCCGGCTACGGCGACGAGGACAGCCAGCCGCTGCCGGTGGGCACCGCGCGTGATCTCTGCCGGCAGTGGGTGCAGGCGGGCTGGCTGGTGCGGCAGGTGTCCGACGACGACGCGGAGGTGTATCGGCTTTCGGCGTACGGCGTCGGTGCCCTCGAAGTCGCCGGGCGGGTCGGCGGAGCCCGTACCCGGGTGTCGGAATCGCGGGTCAGAACCCTGCTGGAGGCGATCGAGCGACTGGCGCAGGACGCCGATCCGGACCTGATGTCCAGGATGGTGCGTCTGCACGAGGAGATCCAGCAGCGGCAGAGGGAGCTGACCCGGCTGGAGAAGGGCGGCGCCGTCGAGACGGTCGACGACGAGCAGCTGCTCGAGGCGGCCGAGAACGTGCTGCACCTGGCGCGGGAGCTGCCGGCGGATTTCGCCCGTGTGGCCGAGTCGATCAAAGCCATTCAGCGTGACGTCGTCGCCGAGTTGCGGCACGATGTGCGGCCCACCGGTGAGGTGCTGCGTGAGTACCTCGCGCGTGGCGAGCGGATCCTGGACGCGACACCGGAGGGTCGCGCGTTCGCCGGGGCGCTGCGCCTGATCGGTGACCCGGCGCAGATCGACGGCCTGTGGGGCCAATTGCGTACCGTGCTGCGGCATCGGTTCACCGAGTTGTTGCCGCAGCAGCAGCGGCGCGAGCTGACCGAGATCTCGCGGCGGATCGAGCAGGGGGTCAAGGAGGTGCTGGCCGCCCAGCGGCAGGCGTCGCACGTCATCACCACCCAGGTCCGCAACCACGATCCGATGCGTGACCGTCAGGTCGACGAGCTGCTGCGGGATGTGATGTCGGGCCTGCACCGGTGGGTCCCCGGTTCTCGCCGTGGTGAGGCCGTCGACCCGTTTCGTCGCCTGCCGGTCGCCGACGTCGGGCACCTGCGCCAGCGGATGAGTGACCCGCGGCCGCCGCAGCCACCCGCGCCGCTGCGGGACTGGGACGAGCCGGAGGACGTACCGGCCGCGGACACCCGGGCGTGGGGCGGCCCTCGCTACGCCGACTTGCGGGCCCACCTGGAGAGGTTCGCGGGCGGGGCGGCGAGCGTCGACGTGGTGGCCGCGTTCCGCGCCGCGGACGAGGAGATCCGACGTCCGGTCGATCTGCTCGGTCTGCTGGAGGTCGCCCACGACGCCGGGATGACCGAGACGGCGGAGATCGAAGTGGTCGAGACGGTGCGCCCGGACCGGACCAGGCGACGATTCGCGCTGGGCGGTGTGGTGACGGGGAATCCGAGGAGTGGTGACGATGAGTGAGCCGGACGGGATCGATGTGGGCGAGGCGGCCGGGTTCATCGACCCGGTCTCGATGGAGGAGGATCCCGCCGAGCTGTTCGCCGGCGACGCCGGCACGCTGGACGCGGAGGTACGTCGCGTGCTGGTCCAGCTGCTGCGACGCAAGTTCCTGCTCGCCGAGAAGAATCCGGCGCACTGGCGCACCCTGCTGGAGAACCAGCAGATCATCGAATCGCGGATGCACGACCTGTTCGTCCGCCTCGTGGTCGACCACGACCGGGGTGTCGCCTACAAACAGCAGGTGCGGTCGGTGGAGATGGACGTGCCGATCCTGCTCAAGGACGACCCGTACAACCGGGCCGAGACCCTGGTCCTGGTCCATCTCCGCACGGTCTTCCAACGCGAACGCGGTACCGGTGAGACATCGGCGCGGGTGGACATCGAGGAACTGGAGCAGACCGTGCTGACCTACTTCGACCCGCACGACCACAACCTGGCCCGGCGCCAGCAGGAGGTCCGCAACGCGGTGCCGAGACTGGTCACCGAAGGACTGCTGGCCGAGGAGTCGGCGGGCCGATATCGGATCACCCCGCTGGTGGAGGTCGTACTGAGTACGGAGAAGCTCGCCGAGCTGGACCAGTGGCTGCGCGACCAGAACGAGGTCACCGCGTGAGCATGATCGACACGCTGTTCGGGCTGGTGCCCGCGGCGTCACGGGGCCAGCAGTGGGTGGCGCGTGACCTGCAACTGGTCAACTGGGGTGGCTACGACGGGTACCACCACCTGCGGCTGGCACCGGGCGCGACACTGCTGAGCGGCGGTTCCGGCTCCGGTAAGTCGACGCTGATGGACTCGTACATCGCGTTGCTCATGCCGCACACGACTCCCTTCAACGGGGCGTCCAACGGCGGAGTGGTCGGTCGGCCGAGAGGCAAGGACCAGCGGAACATCCTCTCGTACGCCCGTGGCAAGCTCGACGAGTCGCGTACCGACGGTGAGACGAAGCTGCGGGTGCTGCGTGGCGACGGCCGCGACACCTGGTCGGCCATCGCGATGACCTGGGTGGACCACACCGGCGCCGAGTTCACCGCGCTGCGGGCCTGGTATGTGCCGTCGTCGGCCCGCAACCTGGACGACGTCGTGGCGGTCCGCGCCACCTGTGACCACGCATATCAACTGCGGACGCTGGAAGGCCCGGCGGGCGACAAGTTCGCCCGTACCGACGTCGTGGCAACCGGTTTGACCTGGAGCGACACCGACCGGGAGTTCACCGCACGGCTGCACACCACGCTCGGCATCGGCGCCGCGGGCGACGGACACAAGGCGATCGCGTTGCTCGGCCGGATCCAGGCCGGTCAGCAGATCACCACGGTCGACGCCCTGTACAAGACGATGGTCCTGGAGGAGCCGGCCACGCTGGCCACCGCGGACGCGGTGGTGCAGCAGTTCGACGAGCTGTCCGGCACCCGGACCCGGATGATCACCGCCCGCCGGCAGGTGAAGGCGTTGGCCCCGATCCGCGAACACCGACGCACCATCGACGAGGCGGTGGACCGGCTGCGTGCGATCGACGAGATCGGGTCGTTCACCGATGCGGCGTCGCCGGCCGCGTTGTGGCGCCATCAACGCCGGCTCGACCTGTTGCGCTCGGCCGAGGAGGACCTGGACCAGCGGCACCGTCGGGCCAAGGACGAGTTGGCCGAGACCAGCGCCCTGGTCAAAGCCACCGAGGCGCGACACGACGGGATCGCCGACACCATTCGCGCGTCCGGTGGCGACCGGATGGAGACCGCCCAGCGGGAGATCCGCGTCGTGGAGCAGCGCCTGAGCGACGTCGAACGCACCCGTGAGCGACTGGACCGGGTGCTAGACACGATCGGGGCCTCCGTCTCGACCGGTGACGACTTCGCCGCCCTGGTCGACACCGCCCACCGCTCGCTATCCGATGTGGACGCCCGGCGGACCGCCCAGCAGGTCTACGCCGACGCGATGCTGGAGAAGAAGGAGGCCGATCGAGAGCTGGACGGGCTGCGCGCCGAACACACCGCGGTCAAGACCCGGCGGGGCAACATCCCGACCGATCTGCACGCGGCCCGCGCGGCGTTGGCCGAGGCCGCCGGCCTCAGCCCGGAGGACCTGCCGTTCGTCGGCGAGCTGATCGAGGTACGGACCGAGTTCGAGCCGTGGCGTGAGGCGTTCAACCTGGCGCTCGGCGGTTTCGCCACCCGGATGCTGATCGACATCGGCCGGTTGAACGCGTTCCGCGAGGCGATCAACGCGGTGCCGACCGCGCGGCGCATCCAGTTCGAGGGCGTCCGGACCGGGCAGCGTGACGAGGCTGGACTCGACGGCAAGACGCTGCCCGGCCGGCTCGACTACCGGCCGTCGCCGTTCACCGCCTGGCTCAAAGGCGAGCTCGCCCGACGGTTCGCGTACGTCTGTGTCGACACGCCGAGGCTGCTGCCGCAGTACGCCAAGGCACTCACGATCACCGGTCAGACGTCGGAGGGCGGCCGGGGTGCGCACGGCGGCCACGGGCGGGCCAACGTGCTCGGCTTCAGCAACAGCAGGACGCTCGCCGACATCGAGACCCGGATCGGCCGTGCCCGCGAACGCGTCGAGGCGGCCGCCGCCGGGGTGTCGAGGCAGGAGACGAGCCTCAATTCGATGGAGGCCCGGCGTACGGCGTACCAGACCCTGATCGATCTGTCGTGGAAGCAGGTGGACGTCGACGCGGTCCGGGCCGAACAGCAACGCTGGAACCGGGTCATCGAGGAGATCCGAGCCGGCAATCCGGAGATCGATCAGCTGCAGCACGAACTGGACACCCTCAAGCAGCAGGTCAGAGAACTGACCGAACGTGTCGGCCGGCAGAAGGAGATCGTGAAGGCGGTCGGTGAGTCCTGGGCGTCGACCGTCGACGAGGTGGACAGCGCCCAACTGGCGCTCGACAAGGCCGAGGAGTCGGGAGTCGAGCTCAGCCCGGAACACCGCGACTACCTGGAAACCCTCTTCGACAGCGACACCGACCGCACCGGCCCGGCGGACATGCTCGCCCGGTTCGACGCGGGAGTGAAACGCGCCGCCGAACGGGTCGACACCGACCGGCGATCCGCGACGGAGTCGATCGGCCGGTCGAGGAAGGCGCTGCTCGACACCTTCTCGACCTTCCTCGAACGCTGGCCGAACCCCAACCTCGGCGTCGACCCGGACGCCTCCTACCGCGACTTCGACCATCTGCTCACCGACCTGGAGACCAGCGGCCTGCACGAGCTGGAGACCGAGTGGCGCGACAGCCTGCTCAATCTGTCCGGCAACGACCTGACCGGCCTGGACAGCGAGCTGGCGGCCGCCGTCCGGGAGATCCGCGACCGCATCGACCCGGTCAACCGGATCCTCGCCGACCTACCGTTCGCCGACGACGGACACCGGCTGCGCATCGACCCGCAGGAGAGCCACTCCGCGTCCCGCGCCCGCTTCCGCAAGGAGCTGCGCGACGTCCGCGCCTTCATCGACAAGGCCGAGACCGAGGACGACCGGGAACGTGCCTATCACCGGATGACCAAGGTGATCGACCGGATCCGCCGGACCGCACCCGACTTCGCCGACCTCGTCGACGTGCGTAACCACGTGCGGATCAGTGCGGAGAAGATCGACCTCGACGGTACGCACGTCGCCGTCTACGACCACATCGGTGAGAAGTCCGGCGGTGAGTCGCAGGAGCTCGTCGCGTTCATCGTCGGTGCCGCACTGCGGTACCAGCTGGGCGATGCGGGCGCCACCCGGCCCCGCTATGCCCCGGTCTTCCTGGACGAGGCGTTGATCAAGGCGGATGCGCATTTCACCGGCCGTGCCATCGGCGCGTGGCGCGGACTGGGCTTCCAGTTGGTCATCGGCGCCCCGAACGACAAGCACAGCGCTATCGAACCGCACGTGGACGCCGAGTACGTGATCCTCAAGAACACCCAGGGCCGCTCGTGGGCGAAGCTCCTGGTCGGAGTTCCGGACGCATGAGCGGACTCGTCACCCCGGAAGACGCCGTCGCGGCTGTCCGCGGCAAGCTCAAGGACAACTGGTCGGAGGCCGTGTGCGGGGAGCACTCGGTCTTCTCCGTTCGGCTGCGTCCCGGGGTGCGGACGGGCAGGGCGGTCGAGCAGCTCGGGTACGCCGCCTGGCACGACTGGCACATGCGGTGGCGCGACTTCACCGGTCGGCTTCCCGACGGCGTAGAGGTCGTTCGGGCCGCGGTGACGATCCGGGGAGTCACCGGCGACTACCCGGTGATGCTCACCGCAGACCTGGACGGTGTCGCCGCGCTCCTCGACGGCGCTGAACCACCGATCGTCGACATCGGCCGGGCCCGCACGCGGGCAGCGGCCCTGCACTCCGCCGGCGCCATTCTCACCCCGGCCACACTGCGGGCCGTCTACGACCTCGACGCCAACGACGTGGACGTGCTCGTCAACGCGGTGACCTGGCTACGCGGGCATCCCGACGCCGGGGAGTGGACACTGCGGCAACTTCCGGTGCCCGGGATGCACACCAAATGGCTCGACACACACGGCGGGCTGCTGCGCGACGTCGCCGGACGTGATGTCCGGGACGAGGTCCGCCCCCGGCTGACCGTCGTGCACCTGACCTATGTCGACCCGGGCCATGCTGCGTCGGGTCGGCGCAGGCACGACGCCTGGACCACCGGGGACGTGCACGACCTCGCCTACCGGCCGCGCATCGTCCTCGTCGTCGAGAACCGCGACTCCCGTCTCTGGTTTCCGCCGGTCGACGACACGATCGTGGTCGAGGGAGGTGGCAAGGCCGCCGCCGCCCTCCTCGCGAACGTGCCCTGGATCCGCTCCGCCGAGCATGTCCTCTACTGGGGCGACATCGACGCGGACGGCTACGCGATCCTCGACCGATTCCGTGCCGCCCTCGCCGTGCCCACACCGGACGGGGCACCGGCCAAACCTGTCACCTCCATCCTCATGGAGGCCACCGACCTGCATCGTTACGCCGCGCACGGCGTGAACCACGACAGGGCGGGCCGGCCCATCAAGGCGTCACGGGAGCTCCTACCGAATCTGACCGAGGCCGAGAGCATCGCGTACGCCACCATCGCGACCGCGGGCCCCACCCCGTTCCGCCGCATCGAGCAGGAGGTCATCCCCCTCACCGACGCGGTGACTCGACTACTGCGGATCGTGAAGGGGTAGGGATCAGATCCGGCTCGCCGTGCATTCTTGACGGCGAGCCGGTGAGCGGATGCGATGGTGCGGTGAAGGCCGTCGTTTACACCCGCTATGGCGGGCCGGATGTTCTTCGTCTCGCCGAGATTCCCGCGCCGGTTCCCGATGGCCGGGAGATCCTGATCCGGGTGCACGCGGCGGAGGCGACCAAGTCCGACTGCGAGCTTCGGAGTCTGCGTTTCCCGGTGATGTGGACCCGGCCGATGATGCGGCTCGTGATCGGTGTGCGGCGGCCGCGGCGGCACGTCCTGGGCGGCTATTTCGCCGGTGAGGTGGTGTCGGTGGGGGAGCGGGTCACCCGTTTCGCGGCGGGGGATCAGGTTTACGGTTCGGCCGGCCTGCGGTTGGGGGCCTACGGCGAATATGTGGTCCTTCCCGGGGATGCGGCTCTCGCCGCGAAACCGCGGAACATGACGTACGTCGAAGCCGCCGCGGTTCCGCTCGGCGGGCTCAACGCGTTGCATTTCATGCGGCGGGCACGGATTCAGCCGGGGGAGCAGGTGCTGATCAACGGCGCCGGTGGCAGCATCGGTTCCCACGCCGTTCAGATCGCGCGGGCGATGGGCGGGCACGTCACCGCTGTCGATCACCACATCAAAGAGGATTTGGTACGTCGTCTCGGCGCCACCGATTTCCTTGATTACACCGCCGGCGATGTGACGGACACCGGCCGCCGATTCGACGTCATCTTCGACATGGTCGCCGACAGCCCGTACCGCCGCCTGCTCGGCATGCTGCAACCCGGCGGCCGATATCTGAACGGCAACCCGCGGCTGTCCGTGATGGTTCGCTCCGTGTCGACGAGGAACGTCACGGTGGCCTTCGCGCCGGAGACGCCCGAGGCGTTGACGGCGCTCGCCGAGATGATCGAGGCCGGTCAGATCCACTCGATCGTCGACCGGGTCTATCCGATGGCCGAGGTGGCCGTCGCACACCGCCGGGTCGAGTCCGAGCAACGACTGGGCGCGGTCGTGATCAGCCTCTCCGAGCAGTAGTGTCGGCCGCGGGACGGCTGAGGAAGTCGTGGGCGGTGACCGGGTCGCGGCCGAGGAGTTCACCGAGTAGCGGGTCGACGCCGGCGAAGTCGCCGCGCTGCGCCGCCTGGTGGAAACCGAGCAGGAAACGGGCCATGAACTCCTGCGTCCCACCGGCGATCTGTGCCGCGAGCCACTCGTCCTCGTCGAGGATCCGATATCCGATGGTCCGGCCGGCGACCTCGGACGCGACGACAGCGAGGTCGGCGAGGGTCGGCGCCGAGCCCGCGGTGATCGTGGTCGGGCCGTCATACGCGCCGTTCGAGGCGAGGATGACCGCGGCGGCCTCGGCGGAGTCGTCGCGGGCCGTCCACGACACCGGCCCGTCGCCCGGCACCGCGATGACGCCGGTCTCCCGCCACGGCCCCATCAGCCAGGTGAGACTGTGCAGGTAGAAGCCGTTGCGCAGGGATGTCCAGGCGAGTCCCGACTGGGCGAGCAGCCCTTCGGTGGCGGCGTGATCACGGCCGGGTTTGAAGGGTGTGTCGAGCTTCGCGTTCTGATGGCTGGTGTAGAGGACACGACCGACTCCGGTGGTGACGGCCGCGTCGATCGCGGTGCGATGCAGGGCGACCGCGTCGGCGCCCGGATCGTTCGACGACACCAGCAGCAGCTGGTCGGCGCCCTCGAAGGCGGCGGTAAGCGAATCCGGATCGGCGTAGTCGCCGTATCGCACGGTCACCCCGCGCTCGACGAACCGCTGGGCTCTGGTGACGTCGCGGGCGACGACGGTGATCTCGGTGGCGGGCACCCGGTCGAGGAGGTGGTCGACGGTGGCGCCGTTGAGGCCACCCGTGGCCCCGGTGATGACGATCATGCGAATCTCTCCCTGCTATCGCCGATAACAAACAAACGTTAACACCGGAATCTCAGCGATAGCAATCCGCCGCTAACATCGGAAACGTGAAGGAGCCCACCCGCGACGCCGTCCGTTCCCGCCTGGTCGAGGTGGCCGCCCACCTGCTCGCCACCGAGGGGCCGGACGCGGTGACCACCCGTTCCGTCGCGCTGGCCGCGGGCGTTCAGGCGCCGACCATCTACCGCCTCTTCGGTGACAAGAACGGCCTGCTCGACGCGGTCGCCGAGCACGGGTTCGCGACCTACACGGCCCAGAAACCACCTGTCGACGCCGACACCGACCCGGTCGAGGGACTGCGTTCCGGCTGGCACCTGCACGTCGGTTTCGGCCTGGCCAACCCGGCCCTGTTCCGCCTCATGCACACGGCGAAACGCACCCCGGAGGGCCAGGCCACCGTCGACTCCGGCACCGAGGTCCTCCGGCAGCGGGTGCGGCGAGTCGCCCGCGCCGGCCGCCTGCGTGTGCCCGAGCGCCGCGCCGTCGACCTCATCCACGCGGCTGGTGTCGGGGTCGTGTTCGCCCTCATCGACCAGCCCGACGACGAACGCGACGGCACCCTGGCCGACCTCGCCTGGGACTCGGTCTGCGCAGCCGTCCTCACCGATGAGCAAGCCTCCGGCATTGGCGGCCCGGCCGCGGCGGCGGTGACCCTGCGTGCCGCCCTACCCGACGTCACAACCCTCACGACCAGCGAGATCGCCCTGCTCGCCGACTGGCTGGACCGCATCGCGGAAGCCACCTGACGTCGCGGAAGCCACCTGACGGACCGCAGCCGTGCGCGGAAGGCCGCGGTCCGTCCGTCGTTACGGGAGCTTGTCGCCGATCAGGGCCAGGCACTGGATGGCGGCCAGGCCGTACTGGGCTGACGCGTTGGTCGAGAAGCCCGCCTCGTCGATCGGCTTCAGCACCGCCGGACCGGCGACGCGGGTGACGGCCCAGTTCTGGTTGCGGGGATATCCGGCGTGGCCGGTGTAGAACTCCTGCCACGCGCGGGCGGCCAGGGTCGGGTCGCCGAGTTTCGCGGCGGCGTACGCGGTGAGCCGGGCGTGCGCCTGCCGGAGGTTCTGGCTGCCGAACGCCACCCCGGTCTCGGCCTGCTGCTCGGCGGCGGTGCCGTTGTAGAGGCGGCAGTACTGCAGCCAGGCGTCGGTGAAGTCGGCGTCGCCGGTCAGGGCGATGATCTCGCTGCACACCTCGACCAGCCCGAAGACCGCCTGCAACGAGCCGACACCGACCTTCGGCACGTCCGGGTTGAACGTCACGGTGTCCAGGTCGATGAACCCGCCACCCTGGATGAACCCGTTCGGCAGCGCGGCCAGACTGCGGGCACTGTCGAGCAGTTTGCGGCGGGCGTCGGGGCTGCCGGTGCGCTCCCACTCGGTGAGCCAGGCCAGCGCCAGCGCACCCCAGTCGGTGCCGGTCGAGATGCCCAGAGCGTGCGGATCCGGCGTGTACGGCTCGGTGCGGATCTTGCGACTGGGGTCGAGGACCAGGAAGGTGCGTTCCGAGTCGTACAGGTCGTGCAGCAGGTCGCCGACCCGCTCGTCGGCGGTCAGGAAGTAGTGGAACCGCTTGTAGCCGGCGTTGCTGATCCGGGTCTGTTTGGCGCTGTCGGCCCAGTGCTGGACGCCGTGGCGCGTACCCAGATCGCGGTATCTTCCGAGGTGGTAGGCGTCGACTTCGGACGTGTGGCGGGTCATCGCCTCGGCGAAGCGGAACGCGTCGGGGCGGCCGGTGCGCAGGTAGTGGTACCAGAGCCACAGGTCGGTGGAGAGTTCGGAATTGTCCCAGGCGTAGCCGCCGACGTCGTAGCGCCACACGTGCCGGTCGCCGTCGTAGCTGTGCATGATGTCGCCGTAGTCCCAGAAGCCGTACCAGGAACGCTGGTCGACCTGCCCGTGGTGGTAGGCGAACAGGGCGTCGAGTCGGTCCTCGATCTCGGCGCGGGCCGGGGTGGACCGGTCGACCGGGCTCCAGTCGCCGAAGACCCCGGCCGCGTGCAGGTGCGCGGGCGGTGCGGTCAACAGCGGCGGCGTCCGCACGGCGTCGGTCAGCGAGGCCAGTCGCGAGGCCGGCGGGGTGCCGTCCAAAACCCAGATCATCAACTCGGTGGTACGGGCGACGCCGTACGGTGATCCGAAGCCGGGTTCGTAGTCCTCGTAGGTGATCTCCAAGCCTTCCAGCTGTTCGGGGTAGGTGTCCTGGCCCATGCCGTCGTGGTAGAAGCGCAGGTCCATCGGTTTCGCCCGTGGCGACCACCACCACACGGTCACCTCCGCCTCCGGCCCGGCCGCGCCCCGGATGTCGAGTTGGGTGGGGTGCAGTTGCCAGAAGTCGCGCATCCCGAAGGCGCAGCCCCGATCGGGTCCGCCGACATAGCCGAGGCCACCGGCGCGGGTGCCGCCGTCGACCGGGATCCAGCCGTGTCCGGTACCGGTGCGTTTGCTGATCTGGAAGCCGTCGGCGCTGAGTTGGCTGAGCGTGTAGTCACCGAACGTCGGGATGTACTGCAGGCGGGAGGTGACCCGACTGTCCCAGGTGGCGGTCGGTGGGGTGGTCTGGCCGGCGATCTGTGCCGCGCGGACGGCGGTGCCCGGGTCGCGCCGGAGGCCGGTGATGCCGCGTACCGCCTCGCCCATGATCCCGTCGTCGGCACCCGCGAAGCGGATGTGCCGATCGTGTGGTTCGCCGCTCATCGCCACTCGGAACCGCAGGCCGAGCCCGGCGATGAAATCCCGGTTCGGGTCGCCGTCGAAGGTGAACGAGTGGACCGCCCGGATACCGTCGGATCCGGCGTAGAAGTAGAACCGGATGCTGTACGGCAGCCAGCGGCGGCGCTGGTCCCGGTGGTTCCCGTCGACCCGGACGACGGCGCGGACCGATCCGGTCTGCTCGACGGTGACCTTCTCGACGGCGCTCTCGAACCGGGTGGTGCGGATCGTGCCGGTGTCGTCGTCGCCGGGGGAGTCGCGGCGCAGGCAGACCAGTTCGGCTGCGCGGACCACGGTGCTGCCGGCTCGGGTGATGGCGGAGATCAGTTCGGTGCCGTGACGGGGGAGTACACAGCGGACGGCGCCGGTGTCGACCTCGACGCGGTCTCGGCGGTCGGTGACCCGGACGGCGATGGCGGGAGCGGTCGGAGTGCCGGGAGTGAGCCGGTATCCGGCGGCGGCCGGGATCTCGGGGCCGGTGGCGTGGGCGGTCCATTTGAGGGTGCCGTCGGGCCAGTAGCCGGTGGCCCAGGTCTGTACCGGCACGCCGGTGCCGTCGGCGGTGGTCAGGGCGAAGGTCTGGTCCCTGGTGAACCGGCCGCGCGGCCAGGGGACGCCGAACGTGGTGCCGGCCGCCAGGGCGGCGGGGATGGTGCCGTCCACCCAGGTCAGCGTGGTGCCGTCGGATCCGGTGACCGCCGCGGCCGCGGCTGGGGTGGGGTCGAGGAGGTAGGCGGCGGCGCCGGTGGCGGCGGTACCGCGCAGCAGGGTACGGCGGGACAGGGGCATGACGGTTCCCATCAGGACGCTGTGGATTCCATCGGTAAAACGTTTTAAGATCTGCGATCGGAACACGGGATATCGACACCTGTCAAGGTGGGGGGATACGTTTTAACAATGCGCCTGCCTTCCGAGGATCGTGACCTGTCGCCGCTGACCGGCTGGACCCGCGCGCACTGGGAGGCGGTCGCCGATCACCTGCTCACCTCGGTCGAGCCGTACGCCACCGACGGCTTCGCCCAGTACCGGCTGCCCGGACCGGCGTCCCGGGCCGGAGTGGTCAGCGACGGGTTGGAGGGCTTCGCCCGTACGTTCCTGCTCGCCGCCTTCCGGATCGCCGGAGCGAACGGGTCGGCGCCCGGCGCGCTGCTCGACCGCTACGCCGAAGGGCTGATCGCCGGGACCGACTCCGGCCACCGGTACGCCTGGCCGGCACTGACCGACATGTCGCAGCCCATCGTCGAGGCGGCGAGCATCGCCATCGCCCTGCACGAGACCCGGCCCTGGCTGTACGACCGGCTCGCCCCCGACCGTCAGGAACGCATCGTCGACTGGCTGGCCGGCATCATCGGTAAACGCACACCGGACAGTAACTGGGTGCTGTTCCGGGTGATCGTCGAACAGTTCCTCGCCTCGGTCGGCGGCCCGCACGAGCCCGCCGAGATCCACGGCGGCCTGCAGCGGATCGAAGACTGGTACACCGGCGACGGCTGGTACTCCGATGGGCCGGGACAGAACTTCGACTACTACACCGGGTGGGCGCTGCACCTGTATCCGGTGCTGTGGGCGCGGATGGCCGACCGCACCGGCCCGTACGCCGCCCGGCTGTCCGAGTTCCTCGACGATTACCAGCACTTCTTCGCCGCCGACGGAAGCCCGGTCTTCCAGGGCCGGTCGCTGACCTACCGGTTCGCCACCGTCGCCCCGCTGTGGCTGGGTGCGCTGGTCGACGCCACCCCACTGCCGCCCGGGCGGACCCGTCGGATCGCCTCCGGGGCCCTCCGGCATTTCCTGGAGCGCGGCGCGATCGACGGCCGTGGCCTGCTGACTCTGGGTTGGCACGGGCCGTTCCGGCCGATGGTCCAGTCGTATTCGGGGCCGGCTTCGCCGTACTGGGCGTCGAAGGCCTTTCTCGGTCTTCTGCTGCCGCCGGAACACCCGGTCTGGACCGCACCCGAGGAACCCGCCGCGATCGACACCGGCGATGTCACGGTAGCGCTGCCCGGGCCCGGCTGGCTGCTGTCCGGCACCCGCGCCGACGGGGTGGTCCGGCTGATCAACCACGGCAGCGACCGGGCCGCGAAGACACCGCCGGACGGGCCGCCCGACCCGCTGTACACCCGGTTCGCGTACAGCACACACACCGCCCCGCAGTTCGGCGAGACTCCGCCGGACATCGTCGAGCGGCGACACGTCGAGCGGATCGCCAGGGGCACCTCACGCCACGGTGACGCGCTGGTCCAGGTGGTCACCACCTCGGTCGTCGACGGCACCACCGAGGTCCGGATCCACGAGGTCACCGCCCCGGCCGGGCACCTCGTGCGGGTCAGCGGCCACGCCCTCGCCGACACCCGGCCACCCACCCGCGAAGTCACCGCGACCTCGGCCAAGGTCACCCGTGCCGACGGACTCGGCAGCAGCGTGACCGGGCTGATCGGGTTCACCGGGGCCGGTGTCGACGACCGGACCGGTGCCGACCCGTTCGGCCCCTGCTCGGCCACCCCGTTCCTGACCGCCCGGCATCCCGGCGGCACCCGCGACTACGTCTTCCTGGTCGTCCTCGGGGCCGACCATGTAACCGGTTAAACTTCCCGCACCCCGACCTCCTGAACGGAGATCCCATGCCACGGGCCAGCGCCCCCGAACCCGCGTCGCGCCGGGTCACCATCCGCGACGTCGCGGCCCGCGCCGGCGTCTCGATCGCCACCGTCTCCCGGATCCTCGGCGGCACCTACCCGCCCGCCCCGGCCACCCGTAACAAGGTGATGCGCGCGGTCCGCGAGCTGGACTACGTGGCCAACCCGCACGCCCGCGCGCTGACCGGGGCGACCAGCAAGACGATCGCGATAGTGCTCAACTCGGTGGTGTCGCCGTATTACGCGCACGTCGCCCAGGGTGTGCAGGCCGAGGCGGCCAAGCACGACCGGCTCTGCCTGATCGGCACCACCGGCGGCGACGCAGACCGCGAGCTGGCCACCGTGCGGCTGATGCGCGAGGAGGGCGCCGACGCGGTCATCCTGGTCGGCAACGTCGTCGACGACGAGGACTACAAGACCCGGATGAGCGAGTACGCCCACGCGCTCGCCGCCGCCGGCTCCCTGCTGGTGCTCTGTGGCCGCCCCCCGCTGGGCGCCGATGTCCCGTCCGTCGGTGTCGAGTTCGACAATGTGGGCGGCGCCCGCGCGGCGACCAGCCACCTGCTGTCGGCGGGCCACGAGCGGATCCTGTATCTGGCCCACCGGGCCGGGTACACCACCTCGGAGGGCCGGATCGCCGGTTACCGCGAGGCGCTGGCCGCGTTCGGTGTCCCGCACGACCCGTCGCTGGAGGTCGAGGGCACTCTCGAACGCACCGAGGGCTACCGCCTGATGAAACGCCGCCTGGCCGCCGGCCCACCCGACTTCACCGCCGTCTTCGCCGCCAACGACCTGGTCGCGGCGGGCGCGTTGCGGGCGCTGAAAGAGCACGGGCTGCGGGTCCCCGACGACATCTCCCTGATGGGGTACGACGACCTGCCCCCGGCCGAGGACATCGACCTGACCACGGTCCACGTACCCCACGACGAGCTGGGCCGGACCGCCGCCCGCCTGGCCTTCGAACGAGGCGAGAACACCACCGGCCACGTCATGCTCGGCACCCACATCGTCGTCCGCGACTCGGTCCGCCCCGCCGTCCGCCGCCGCTGAACGCGGCCGCCGGCATGGAACACCCGTGGTGAGCGCCGGTACCGCCCCCGCGTGAACCGTCGGGTCGTCGCGGGCCCGGACCCGTTGAGTCGAATGTGTGCCGTCGGCGTAGCGCGGATGACGGATCGTTGGAAAGCTGGATCCCTGATCGTGCGACTCTGGGGATGGCTGGCTTGATCGGGCTCAGCGGCCAGGATGGGCGTGTTCGACTGTCGTTGTCCGAGCTCCGGATTCTGGAGCCGGTGCGGCCGGGGGCCGGATTCCGGCTGTCCGATTCGGCACGTCAGACGCGTCTGGTTCGCGATGTCCTGGACGGCATGGAGTTCCGGTGGCGTGCCGACGGCTCGTGTCAGCCGTTTCCGCCCTCCACCTTCGTGGGTCGGTGGTCACGTGGCGATGGGGTGTTCCGGTTCTGGGCGGCCGCCGGTCACCCCGGCGGAGTGTGGGACACCTTCGACGGCCTCGTCGTCGACGGGGAGAGCACCGTCCACATCGTGCACGTGCTCGGCGCCCGAGCGGTGGTCGCCTACGCCCGGGCGACCCTCTCCGCGGTCGATGACGAGAGCCGGGAGGAAGCCGACACCGAGCCGCTGCCCGACGGGTCGCTGCCGAACGCCGCGCCGGTGTCCGCGCTGGACGTCGATTTCCCGTTCTACCACCTCACCGGCCTGTCCAGTGGGGATCTCGCGGTGTCCGGCCGCCTGATCCTGAGGACCGACGAGGCCGGGCGGATCGCGGTCACCTTCGCTGTGAAGGACGCCGCCGCGTCGACTTTGATCATCTGGAACCCGCAGGGTCTGAACCGTGCCGAGACCGTCGTGGGCTCCCGGATCGTCATCACCGGCCGCGGCGACGACGTGCCGGACCACCGGGTGGACGGCCGGCGAATCCGCATCGACGAGGCGATGCTCGACGTCGATTTCGAGCCGGGTGAACACCGGGTGAGCGGCGTGCTCGAACTCGGGGCCGACCTGCGGGTCACCTTCGTCGGCACGCTGCGTGGGCGTACGGTGCAGCGTCTCCGCGAGCAGATCGCGCGCCCGGACGCCGTCGGTCGGTGGGCGCCGGTCATCGGGTCGGGTGGTGCGGTGACGGTGCCGTCGGCCGCCGGCTGTTCGTCTTCGTGTGCGGGCCCGCGGCTGGTCGTGCTGGACTCGGGCGCCGCTGTCCGGCTGGTGCCCGGGCTCGACCTGCTGGCCGGTGTCGACCGGGTGGACGGCGAGGTGGCGTTCCGGGCTTGGCGGCGCGAGTCCGAGCCGTACCGCCTGCCGTCGATGACCGTCGATGACCGCGAGTCGCTGCGTTTTCTCGCCCAGGATCTCGCGATCGCCGGTCGGCAGGCGGAGGCCGCCCCGCTGATGGCGCGAGCGGCCGAACTGATCAACGAGGCCGTCGAGGCGGGGACGGCCACCGGCCCGACTGGAACCGAACCGGACCTGATCAGTCTCACCCTGCTCCTGAACCATCAGGTCCGGGTCGCTTTCGAGATGCGCGACTACCCGGCCCTGCTCACGCATCTGCGATCCGCCGTGGTGCTCCGTCGACGGCTGTCCTCGGACGTGATGGTGCGTAACCTGATCCGGCCGATCGCCGACACTCTCGGTCAGGTGTCCGGCGTTCTCGAAGGGTTCACGTCCTACATCGCAGCGGCCGAGGAACACGCCCCGGACACGCTCACCGCCGCGTTCCGGACGCTCCGGGTCGCGCTGCATGAATCGCTCGGCGTGCTGGCCGAGTTGATCCGGCTTTCGAACATCCTGGTCGCCGGACCGACCGGTGCGGACGCGGCCGCCGTGACCGCACTCGCCGAGGGCCTGGAACAGGCGACCGGGACGTTGCACGCGCTGGTCGCCGCGGCAACGGTCGGCGGCGCCGAGGCGGTGGCGGTGGTTCCGCACCTGGTGGTGGCCCGGGACGGTATGATCGCGACATTCGCGGGCGGTGTCCACCCGCAGTCGCCGGTCGATGAGATCGAGGCCGCCGAGGCTCGCTTCCTGGACGCCGTCCATCGGGACGCGGGTGCGGTGCCGGGCCTCGCCCAGCTGCTGCGGTCGCAGATGGAGACCGGCGTGGCGATCAATTCGGCCGCCGCCCAGATCGCCGAGTCGAAACGGTACCTCGACAAGGCCGATCCACTCGCCGCGCTGACGAGTCGGCGGGGCAGCAACCGTGACGGCGCCGCCCGGCTGTCCGGCTATGTCGAGCAATGGCGCGGGCGACTGGACCAGGACCGGGACCGGATCCTCGCGGTCGAGCACGCGCTCGATTTCTACGACGCGCTGGTCGGCCTGTTGCTCGACCTGGATGCGGTGGACGAGGCGCTCGTCGCCGCCGAACTGGCCCGGGCGCGGGCCACCGCGGACCTGCTCGGCCCGCTCGACGCGCCGACGCCGGTGCCGAGCGTGGAGGAGATCCGCGCGGTCGTGGCGAGGCTCGGCCACAGCGTGGTGGAGTATTTCGTCCGGCCCGACGAACTGGTCGCCTGGGTGATCCGGCCGGACGGTGACATCCGGTGCATGCGGCACCCGGTCGCGACGAGCACCCTGAACGACGCGGTCGCCGACCTGGACCGGCTCATCGAGGAGCGCTCGTCCGGTACGGCGGATCAGCTGACCGGCATCGAGACGGCCATCACCGGTCGGCTGGCCTGGATCGCGGAGCACGTCTGGTGGCCGCTCCTGCCGTTGTCGGCCGGGGACGCTCCGATCACGGTCGTACCGCACCTCTTCCTGCTCCGCGTGCCGTTCGCCGCTCTGCCCGACCGGTCCGGGGTACCGCTGATCAGGCAGCGCGCGCTGACCTTCCTGCCGGCGTTGTCGCCGGCGGATCGGCTGCTCGACCGGCAGCGGCCGGACCTGCGCGCGGGCGGTCTGCTCGCCCTGGTCGATCCCGAGCCCATGCCGCTGCCCGGGTTGAATCCGCTGACCCGGACACGGAACCACGTCGGCGATGTGGCCGCCCTCTTCGCGGGATCCGACCGCGACATCCGGATCGGAGCCGAGGCGACCTTCGAGGCCCTGCGCCGGGCCGGGCCGGCCGCGGGTGTGGTCCTGCTCGCCACCCATGCCGAGGCCGCGGACAGCCTCAGCCCGGCGGTCGAGTCGTACATCGCGCTGGCCCCGACGGCGACCCACGACGGGCTGCTGCGTCTGGACGACGTCACCGGCCTCGGGCTCGACGCGCCCCTGCTGGTGCTGTCCGCGTGCCACAGCGGGGCCGGCCGGGTGACCGGCGACGGTGTGCTCGGCATGAGCCGCGCGTTCCTGGTCGAGGGGGCGAGCGCGTTGTTCCTCACCATGTACCGGGCGGAGGAGGAGGCGGCGCTGACCATGGTCTACCGATTCCTCGAACTCTGGCGTCACGGGGAACGGACCGACGAGGCGTTCCGCACCGCACTGTGTGACCTGATGACGGATTTCGCCGGCGACAGCGCGATGTCGCTGCCTTTCATGCTTTACGGGACCGGAGACTGACATGATCACCATTGCCGCGGGTCCGCTGCCGGCCGACGCCGTCGCCGGTCACGAGAAGCTCTACTCGGAGAGCCAGACCCTGGGCCCCGGCGACCGGCCACGGCTGATCGACGAGGGCGGGGTCGGTTTCGGTCACCTGACGGTCTACCCGCTCGCACTCGACGATCTGCCGGCCCTCACCAGACGGCGACCCGACATCAACGGGCTCGCCTTCGACATCGTCGAGTTCCCCTTCGATCTCGATCCGTTGCCGGGCAGTCGCCGGTACGTGCAGGCCGACTACGTCGTCACCCTGGACACGCCGGGGGTGATCGCTCGCAGCCTGTGGCCGGACACCGTCAGCACGCCGATCGACGTCGAACGGTCGCGTACCTTCTCGGTGGACGTCGATCTCACCTTCGTCGGCGTGCCCGGGGCGCCCGGCGTCGAGACCGGGCGGGTGTTCCGCTATCAGGAACTCCAGCCGGTCATCACCACCCGTGGTCGTGGGACGGGTTGCTTCGGCTGGACCTTCCTCGCCGCGACCGGTCAGCCCCTGCTCTCCACCAGCCGTACCGTGTTCGCCGTCATCGAGCGGCCGAAGACCACCGCGACTCTGACCGGCTCGTTGTTCGTCACCGCGCACGTGCGCGGCCGCACACTGCCGAGTGTCGGCCCGAGACTGGCTCGAACCAGGATCCGCCCGTTCCGCCTGAACACCACGGACGGCTCCTTCGTGCTGGACGCCGCCGCCTGACGCGGACCTTTCTCGGTCAGTCGGGGAGGGTGATCGAGCCCTTCTCCGCCAGCTCGATGTACCACTGCGCGTCGGCGATCGGCACCCAGGCGGTCTTCGCCCAGAACTGCCGGATCTCGGCCGGGACGGGTGACGTGGCGCCGGTGATCCAGACGGCCGCGTGCTGCAGACTCGGCGCGTCCTCGGTGCGGACGGTGAAGTCGGCGTCCCGGATGCAGGGCTGATCGCCGCACGGATGCGCACCCGGGACGGCCGTGAAGTTCACGACGACCTTGAGACCGTCGTATGTGTAGATGTCGGTGACCCCGCCATCGACCAGTGACTCGGACGGATCCATCCGGACCAGGGCCGGCGGCCTGTTCTGCGGCACCAGGGCGAAGTGCGTCGCCCGCCCGTGGCGCCGCTCCCAGTCGATCGCCGCCGCGGTCGTCTCCAGCGGGTGGGTGGCGACGAACCGATCGATGGTCGCCTGCCGAGCGGCTTCCCGGTTCATCCGGCGGACCTGCCCGTACACCCCGATGGCCGCGATCCCCAGAACCGCCACCACAACCAGAGTGATCAATACCCGCTTCATGGTCCGTGACTGTAGCGAGCGCTCGCGAGACGACGCCGCGCAGCGAGTGGGGTGGTCAGGAGGCGGCCTGGTACTCCTTGGCGAACTCCTCGGCCAGCTGGTCGCCGCCGGCCGCCTTCCACTGGGTGAGCGTCTCCTTCCACGACGACACCGGCTTGCGGCCGAAGGTGATCGCGGCGATCCCGTCGCCGAGGATCTGGTCGAGCTGGGCGCCCTTGCTGGACTGGGTGGCCGACTGCAGTCCGGCCGCGGGCTGGGCGATGCTGCGGGGCATCACCGCCTTCTCCCACTCGTGGGCGGCCTGCGCCACCTCCGGATAGCCGGGCAGGTGCAGGACGGTCGGCGCGGTGCCGATGTAGCGGATCGGCAGGGTCGAGCTGTTCTCCGACTTGTACAGCTCGGTGGTGGTGATGACCCCGTTCTCCTTGGTGAAGTGCCTACCCTCCACCCCGTAGTTGATCAGCTCGTACTCCTTGGTGCCGAACGGGGAGCTGAGATGGTCGACGATCCGCAGCAGCACCTTGAGACGTTCCGGGGCGGCCTTCTTGAACGTGGCGAACCCGAAGTTGCCGAGGCTGCGCCACGGGGTGGCCTGTGCCGAGTACGGCCGGGCCAGTCCGAGTGTGTATCGGTTGCCGATCTTCTGCAGGTTGGGCAGGGCGAGGGCACCGAACCCGTTCGGGAGGCTGGCGACCGTACCGTTGTAGAAATTGTTCTGCATGTCCGTCGAACTCGCCGTCAGGCTGTCCGGATAGTGGGTGGCCGCGCTGGTCAGTTCCCGCATCACGCCGAGCGCCTGCTCGAACTGCGGGGTCGCCGCGGTGTGGGTGAACGCGCCGCCCTGCACCGCCCAGATGTTCGGTGCACCCCACGTCCCGGCGTGGTAGGTGATGCCGCCCAGCCCGGTGAAGAGGGTCTTGTACCAGCCGGTGCCCCAGCGGCGGCCGGAGCTGAGGTCGCGCATCGCCGACAGGTACTGGTCGTGGTTCCAGTCGACCGGGGCCTTCACCTCGTCCAGGCGGGTGCGGTTGACGAACATGCTGTTCGCGGGCATCGGGCGTTCCAGCGGTACGCCGTAGATGCGCCCGCCGATGCGGCCCATGCCCTTCCACGCGTAGGTCGGGATGTTCGCGATGCCCGGGAACTGTTTGACCGCGTCCCCGGCGACCAGGTCGGAGATGTCGGCGCAGCCGCGCTGGATGAACTCGGCCCGGCGCGGCAGGTTGAGGTTGGTGAACATCACGATGTCCGGCAGATCGCCGCCGGCGGCCATCAGCGTGGTCATCTTCTGCGCGTACTCCGGGTCGGGCACCACGACCACGTTCAGCTTGACGTTGAGTGCCTTACCGATCTCCTGCCAGAAGCTGTTCTGCTCGAGCGGTTTCGGCGGCGCCTCATAGGTGACGACCATTGCGGTCACCTCACTGCCGTCACCCGGCGCCTCGGTGTACGCGCTGGTGAGCTGGGCCGGATAGGTGAGGTAGAGCGGCTGGACGCCGACACTGTCGTCACCCGGTGCGTCCGGCTGCGGACCGGCGAACGGCACGTAGGTGGGCCACGGGGCCAGGTCTTTGCCGGCGTTGCCCACGTTGCCGGTATCGGAGCCGCCGCCACTGCACGCCGCGAGGCCGCCCAGCGCGCCGGCACCGGTCAACTGGAGCAGGGAACGTCGCTTCATCGCGAACCTTTCAGGATTTGAGGGCCCCCGTCAGGACGCCCTTGACGAAGTAGCGCTGCAGGAACGGGTAGACGCAGACGATCGGCAGCGTGGCCAGCACGACGACGGCCATCTGAATGGACTGCGGGGAGGAGACGGTGCCCTCGCCGCCCTCGGCCAGGGCGGCGCCGCCGGTGACGTACTGGCGCAGGACGGTGCCGATCGGCCACTTCGTCTGGTCGTTGAAGTAGATGATCGCCTCGAAGAACCGGTTCCAGTAGGCGACCGCGTAGAACAGGCCGACCACCGCGATCACCGCCTTGGACAGCGGCAGCACGATCCGGCGCAGCATCGCGAACTCGCCGGCGCCGTCGAGCCGGGCCGCTTCCAGCAGCTCCTCCGGGATGGACTGGAAGAAGCCGCGCATCACGACCAGGTTGAACACGTTGATCAGGAACGGCAGGACCAGGGCCGCGTACTGGTCGAACAGGCCGACCCCGTTGACCACCAGGAACAACGGCACCATGCCGGGCGGGAAGAGGAACGTGAAGAGCACCAGTAGCAGGAGGGGCTTCCCGCCGTACAACCTCGGTCGGGAAAGTGCGTAAGCCAGACCGATCGTGCAGGTCAGGCTCAGGGTCGTGCCGACCGCGGTGATGCCGGCGCTGACCAGCAGGGCACGGGTGACGATGCCGCCGTCGAGGATCTCCCGGTAGGCGCCGGCGTCCCACTGCGACGGCCAGATCACCCAGCCGCCGTTGTCGATGACCTGCTGCGGGTCGGCCAGGCTGGTCGACACGACCGCCCACAACGGGAAGATCACCAGAGCGACGATCACGGCAAGAGCAATGATCTTGGCGGTACGGACGACCAGGCTCGGCCGGCCCTGCCAGGCGGGATACGCGTACCTGCTCACGATTTGTAGATCCCCTGTTCGCCGAATCGGTGGGCGACCCGGTTGGCCGCGTAGATCAGGGCCACGCCGATGACACCCTTGAACAGGCCCACCGCGGCCGCGTAGCCGAAGTCGCCGGCGGCGAAGCCGGTGTAGTAGACGAACGTGTCGAGCACCTCGCCCGCCTCCGCACCGACCGACTGGCGTTGCAGGAAGAACTGCTCGAAGCCGATCGACAGGAACTCGCCGAGCCGCAGCACCAGCAGCAGGATGATCACCGGGCGGATGGCCGGCAGCGTGACGTGCCACAGCCGGCGCCACCACGACGCACCGTCGATCGCGGCCGCCTCGTACATCTGCTCGTCGACGTTGGCCAGTGCGGCCAGGAAGATGATCGTCGCCCAGCCGCACTCCTTCCAGATCACCTGCGCGACCACGAGCGGCTTGTAGAGGTCCGGATCGCCGATCACCTGGATGCCGCCGACACCGAGGTCGGCGAGCCAGCCGTTGACCACCCCGGCGCCGCCGAGCATGTGCTGGAACAGCGCGACCACGATCACCCAGGACAGGAAGTGCGGCAGGTAGACCACGCTCTGCACGAACCGGCGGATGGTGTCGCCGACGATGCTGTGCAGCAGCAGCGCGAGCGCCAGCGGGGCCGGAAAGAAGAAGATCAATTGCAACAGCGCGATGAGTACGGTGTTCCCGACCGCGCTCCAGAAGAGTGGATCGCCGAACATCCGCTCGAAGTGGGTGAACCCCACCCAGGCGCTGTCACGCAGCCCCAGGAACGGCACGTAGTCCTGGAACGCGAGCACGTTGCCGAACAGCGCTCCGTAGTGGAACACCAGGAAGTACAGCACCCCGGGCAGGAGCAGCAGGTAGAGCGCCCGGCCGGCCCGGATGCGCTGGCGCCGCCCGGGGCGAGCGGGCGCGGCAGCCGGTTCGTCGGGTTTCCGGTCAGCGCTGGCCGGGGCCGGGGTAACCGTCACCATCCGGGCCTCACCTCTCGTGATCTCTGACCGCGCGGTCGTGATCTTTAACCTCGCGGAAACAAGGTGCCAGAAAGATAAAACGCTTTCAATCGACGGTCAAGAGTTTCCCGCGCTCGCTTGCTGGACTTAGTCCGCGGGCTGGGCGGAGTGTGCCGCCTGTGCTAGAAAACGTTTAAACATCTGGAGGTGCCCGACGTGCCCCATCGACCCACCGCGGTCTTCGCGCTCTCCGAGCGAGCCCGACAGGAAGCGTTCCCCGTACCCGTCCTCGACCGCCTCCGCCGGCTGGTCCGCCTCGACCCCGCGGTCACGTTCACCACGTTCGACTCGCCGGCCGCCCGAGCCGCTCTCGCCGACGCGGAGATCCTGATCAGCGGCTGGGGAGCGCCCCGCATCGACAGTGGCGTGCTGGCCGCCGCGCCCCGCCTGCGGGCCGTCGTGCATGCTGCCGGGACCGTCAAACGGCATGTCGACGAAGCGGTCTTCGAACATGGCATCGTCGTCACCTCGGCCGCTCAGGCCAACGCCCTGCCGGTCGCCGAATTCACCATGGCCGCCCTGACCCTGGGCGCCAAGGCGGCGTTCACCCGCGCCCGCCGCTACGCCGCACCCCGCCCGGCCGGTGGCTGGCCCGCCGACCGCGGTCCCGGCCTGCTCGGCTCCACGATCGGCATCGTCGGCGCCTCCCGCATCGGCCGCCTCGTCCTGGAACGACTCCGCGACATCGACGCCACCGTGCTGCTGGCCGACCCGCACGTCACCGCGAGTCAGGCCCGGTCGCTCGGCGCCGAACTACGCGACCTCGACACCCTCTGCGCCCACAGCGACCTGCTCAGCCTGCACGCCCCAGCCCTGCCGGAGACCCGCCACCTGCTCGACGCCCGCCGCCTGGCCCTGCTCCCGGACGGCGCCGTCGTCATCAACACCGCCCGGGGCGCCCTGATCGACACGGCCGCACTGGTCGCCGAATGCGTCACGGGCCGGATCTCCGCCCTGCTCGACGTCACCGACCCCGAACCCCTGCCGACCGACCATCCACTGTTCGCCCTGGACAACGTCTTCATCACCCCGCACTTGGCCGGAGCCGAGGGCCCGGAGGTGCGCCGCCTCGGCGAGTTCGCCACCGCGGAGATCGCCCGATTCCTGCGAGGCGACCCCCTGCGCGGCCGGATCCACCTCGACCACCTCGCCTGGATCGCCTGATGCCGCCCGGGACGCGCGGCGCCCGTTTCGCTCGCGCCTTCGTCCGGCTCGTGCGCCCGTTTCGCCCGCGCCTTCGTCTGGCTCGTGCGTCCGCTCGCTCGCGCGTTCACCCCGCTTGCCGGGAGTGGCGGTGAGCGGGGAGGTGCGGCGGCTGCTCGATCCGGAACTGGCTCTGGCCATGGATCCGGGGCCGAGACTCGCGCTCGACGATTCGGACTGGCCCGCGTCCGGGCCGGGGCGGAGCGGGACCGGCCCGCGGTTCCGGGTGTGGTCACCGGGCTGCCGGTCGCGGTCGGTGAGGAGTGGCTCGGCCGGCGGGTGCCGGCGGTTCGGCCGGTCGGGCAGGAGCGACCCGGTTGTCGGGTGTTGACGGTTCGGCCGGTCGGGGCGGTGGGGGAGCGGCTTCCGGCGGTGCTCTGGCTGCATGGCGGCGGGTATCTGACCGGGCTGCCGGAGCACGGGCAGGACCTGCTCGAACGGATGGCGCACGAGCTACGGGCGGTGATCGTGTCGCCCGACTATCGGCTCGCGCCCGAGTACCCGTACCCCCATGGGTTGAATGACGGCCGGGACGTGCTCGCCTGGCTGCACCACGACGCGCCGGGGGCGGACGCCGGGCGCATCGCGATCGGCGGCAGCAGCGCCGGTGCCGGGCTCGCCGCGGCCCTGGCCCTGCACAACCGGGACGTCGACGGGCTGCCGCCGGCCTTTCTGGCCGTCGGGACTCTCGACCTGTTCCTGGCGGAGGACGTCGACTACGCGCGGCGGCTGATGCGGGCCGGCGTCCCCACCGAGCTGCATGTCGAGCCGGGAGCGGTCCACGGCTACCTCGGCATGCCCGGTACCAGGCTCGGCGGCAGACTCCGGGCCGCCCTGATCGACGCACTGGGAGCCGCCCTGAATTGATTTCTCCGCACTGTTCAGCCGCTTGTCGACAATGGAGACGAGTGGCTATCAGTCGTTTCCGGGAGCCATTTTCGAGGGGCTTGACTATTAATCGACGGAGCTGATTTCATGACGGGCCTGTAAACGTTTTAATGCGTGGCTCTTCATCCCCGATCTCGAACCTCCAGGAGGTTTCGATGCGCCACATCCCCCGCATTCTGATGACAGCGCTCCTCGTCCTCACCGTCGGTGCCGCCCCCACGGCCGCCGTCGCCGCCGCGCCACGGCCGATGGAGAACCTCGGCCGTGGAGTCGTCGCCGTCCGCCGGGCCGACGGCATTCTCGTCACCTGGCGGCTGCTCGGCCTCGACCCGGCCGGAATCGGCTTCAACGTCTACCGATCAGTGGACGCCGGTGTCACGTACGCCAAGGTCAATGCCGCTGTTCTCACCGGTGGGACCAACTATCTGGACACCACCGCCGACCCGACCGTCGCCAATCGTTATCGGGTCCGGCCGGTCGTCGGTGGAGCCGAGACCGCCGCGAGCGGCTCGTTCACGCTGACCGCGAACCACGCGATCGAACCCGTCGTCCGGGTGCCGCTGCGGGCCGGCGGCAAGGTCAAGTTCGTCTGGGTCGGTGACCTGACCGGTGACGGACAGTATGACTACGTCGTCGACAGGCAGACGTCGCCGCAGACCGTGGAGGCCTACCGCAACGACGGCCGGTTCCTGTGGTCGATCAACCTGGGGGCCAACAGCGTCAACCAGGACAACATCGAGCCGGGCAGCTCAGCGATCGACGTCGGGCACTGGGACGGCGTCACCGTCTACGACCTGGACAGCGACGGGTACGCCGAGGTGGCCGTCCGGATCGCCGACGGAGTGACGTTCGGCGACGGCACGACGTTCACCAACAGTGACGACAATCGACAGTTCCTGGCCATCCTCGACGGGCGCACCGGGGCGCCGCGTGCCACCGCGGCGGTGCCGACCGACTACCTCGCCGACGGGCCGATGGGTGCCCGGCTCGGGGTCGGGTACCTCGACGGCACCACGCCGACGCTTGTCGCGTACATGAAGAATCGCAAAGCCGATGGCGCCTTCAACCTGATGGAATCCGCCTGGGTCTTCACCGGAAGCGCCCTTCAGCTGAAGTGGAAATGGCTGCGCGGCAGCCTGAACGCCGCCGACGGCCACAACACCCGGATCATCGACGTCGACGGTGACGGAATCGACGAGGTCGCCGAGATCGGGTTCCTGCTCAACGGGAACGGCACGCTGCGATACAGCCTCGGCGGCGCCGGAATCGTGCACGGCGACCGGTATCACCTGGCCAAGATGGACCCGAGCCGAGCCGGCCTACAGGGGTACGGCGTACAGCAGGACAATCCGAGCGGCCTGCGCGAGTACTACTACGACGCGCGAACCGGGGCGATGCTGTGGCGGCACGTCGAATCCGGCGTCGCCGACGTGGCCCGTGGAATGGCCGGAGACATCGACTCCCGACACCCCGGAATGGAGGTGTGGTCGTTCTCCGGCGTCTACAACGCGCCCACCAACCGGCTCACCCAGTCGAGCACCGCGGGCCCGTGGCCGCAGCAGGGCCTGTGGTGGGACGGCGACCTCGGGATGGAACTACTGAACGACGGGAAGATCGAGAAGTGGGATCCGGCCGCAGCGGGAGTGAACCGGCTGGTCACCACGTGGAAGTTCGGGGCGGTGAACGCGAGCACGACCTATCCGGCGATGGTCGGCGACATCCTGGGGGACTGGCGGGAGGAGGTCGTCTTCACCAACGCCGACTCCAGTGAGCTGGTCATCTTCACCACCGACCAGCCGACCTCGACGCGCCTGTACACGCCGGCCCACAACCCGGCGTACCGCAACGCGATGACCCTCAAGGGCTACCTCCAGTCCCATCACGTCGACTACTTCCTCGGTACCGGGATGAGCACCCCGGCCCAGCCGAACATCAGATACGTGGGCGGATGACGTTGCGGATACCCCTGCTGCCGGGGGAACTCTGGTGGGGTGGCGCGGTCCTCGACGGGACGGCCATGCCGTTCGGACGGACCGCGTTCGCCCGGGACCTGGCCGTTTCGGCTGACGCCTACCTCTCCCAGATCCGGCCCGCCGGGCGGGCACCGGCACGGCGGATGTTCCGGGCGCCGCAGTACAACACGTGGATCGACATGCCGTACACGCCGACCCAGGAGTCGGTCCTCGGGTACGCCCGGCGCATCCTCGACCTGGGGATGCCGCCGGGCGTGCTGATGATCGACGACTCGTGGTCGCCGGCGTACGGGACATGGGTCTTCGACCGGGCCCGGTTCCCCGACCCGCCGGGCATGATCGCGACGCTGCGGGAAGCCGGGTTCGCGGTGATGCTTCGGTGGGGCTCGGGTATCCGTACAACGAGGTGCGGGCCTGCTGGGGGCTCGGCGGCGAGCCGCTCGCCCAGCGGCTCCGGGACAAACCCCCGACCTGGGGCAACGACGGGTTGCGGTCGCTGATTCCGGAGATGGCCGCACAATCACTTCTGGGGTACGCCTACACGTGCCCGGACATGGTCGGCGGCGGGGAGATCAGCGCGGTCAGTGTGGCCGGTGGCCGGGACCAGGAGCTCTACGTCAGATACGCGCAACTGGCGGCGTGTACGCCGATGATGCAGTTCTCCGTCCTCCCGGACCGTCTCGACCCACCTCACCAGGCAGCGGTCCGGGAGGCGTTACGGGTTCGGGAGGCGCTGTGGCCCCTACTGGACACGCTGATCGATTCGGCCGCCACCACGGGAGAGCCGATCCTGCGTCCGATGGCCTACCACTACAGTGAACTGGCCGAGGTCGTCGACCAGTTCCTCCTGGGTCCCGACCTGCTGGTGGCCCCGGTGCTGTCGCCGTCCGCGACCACCCGCCGCATCGCCGTCCCACCGGGCACCTGGTTCACCGACGACGGCACGACCGTCGAGGGTCCGGCCATTGTCGACCTCCCGGTGACGCTGCACAGCATCCCGCGCCTCCACCGTTTCTAGGTGGCGGGTGTGGGGAGTCGGGCGGCCAAGGCGGTGTGTACCGAGGAGACGGCTCCGGCTCCGTCGCCCACGGCGGTGGCCACCCGCTTGGTGGAGCCGGCGCGCAGGTCGCCGACGGCGAAGACCCGTGGGGTGCTCGTCTGGAACGGGAGCGGGCCCGGAGTGCGGAGGAAACCGTTGTCGTCGGTGGCCACGCCGGTCAACCACGAGGTCTCCGGGGTGGCTCCGATGAAACAGAACAGCGCTCGGCTGTCCAGGGTCTCGGCTCGGGACATGACCACGCCGCTGAGGGTGTCGCCGCCGATCAGCGCGTCGACGGTGCTGCCGAGGTGGAGCCGGATGAGTGGGTGGGCCCGGATCCGGTCGACCAGGTAGGTGGACATCCTGGCTCCCACACGGGTGCCTCGGACGATCAGGTCGACCGTGGCGTTGTGGGCGGCCAGCGACAGGGCCGCCTGACCGGCCGAGTTGGCGCCGCCGAGGACCGTCACCGGCTGGTTCGCGTAGTCGCGGACGTCCGGTTCGGTGGCCGCGTAGCGGATGCAGCCCGCCCTCTCGAACGCGGCCCAGCCGGGGATGTCGAGGCGGCGGTAGTTCGCTCCGGTCGCGGCGATCACCGCGCGGCACCTGATCCGAGCACCGCCGTCGAGCTGGACCGTCGGCCGGTGCGGATCGGTGAGATCGAGGGCGGTGGCCGTACACGGGGAATGGATTCTGACGTTGAATTTGAGGGCCCGCAGCATCGCCAGGCGGGTCAGTTCGTCGCCGCTGATGCCGTGTGAAAAGCCCAGATGGTTTTCGATTCGGGCGGTTTTGGCGGCCTGGCCGCCGATGCCGCCGCGGTCGAGCAACACCGTGCTGAGGCCCTCGGACGCGGCGTAGACGGCGGCGGCCAGTCCCGCCGGGCCGGCGCCCACGACGACCAGGTCGACCTCGCGGTCGTCGGGGCGGTAGGTCAGGCCGAGAGCTTCCGCGACGGCGCCGGGAGTCGCGCGGCGCAGCACCGTCCGGTCGATGACGGCGGCCGGCAGGTCGTCGGGGGTGAGGCCGGGGTAGGTCTCCTGCCAGGCGTGCGGGAGCAGGAGCTGGGCCAGGTAGGTGCGCAGCGCGAGCGCGGTGTCCGGACGACCGACGAGCCGCAGGGCGGTGCCCGCGGTCGTCCGGATCACCTCGCGTCGCTGCCGGAACGCCTCGATCAGGAGGTCGGCGAGGTCGGCGTGTTCGGCCAGGGCACGGCGCAGGTTCGCGGCGCCGAGCCGGATCACGGTGCCCGCCGAGATGACCCGGCCGGTCAGGTAGACGTGTTGGCCGGTGAGCAGGCCGAGTTCGCCGAGGAAGTCACCGGGCCCGGCTCGGAAGATCACCCGTTGATCGCGGACGATCTCGACGGCTGCCGTTTCGAGCAGGAAGAGGTCGTAGGACCGGTCGCCGGTGGTGAACAGATCCCGGCCGGGCACGGCGTGTTCGGCCTGACCGTAGGCGGCGAGGCGGCGGAACTGTTCGTCGTTCACGGCCGCGGCACCGAAGAGAAAGGCAGTCGGGTCGGAGAGAGAGGCTGCTGGGCCGAAGACGACGGGCACTGGGCCGAGGACGACGGCTGCCGGGCCGAAGAGGACGGGCGCCGTCGCACCAGGTAGAGCAGCAACCCGGCGGTGGTCAGGAGGAATCCGGCCCACACCGTGGAGAGGGTGCCGCCGCCGGCGTCGAGGGCGACGGCCCCACCGACCGCGCCGAGCGAGTTGGCCAGGTTGAGGGCGGCCAGGTTGAGGGCACCCATCAGGGTCGGTGCGCCCGGCGCGAGCGTGGTGAGACGCACCTGAATGGTGGGGATCGCGAACATCATCGCCGCGCCCACCCCGAACAGGCACGGCAACAGGACCGCGATGTCGCCGCCGCCGAGACCGATCGGCACGAGCAGGAGCAGCGTCACCCCGTACCCTCGGATCAGGCCGTTGCTCTCGGATCGGTCGGCGATCCGCCCGCCGAGACTGTTGCCGACGGCCATCCCGACCCCGAACACGGCCAGTGCGATGGGCACGAGCGACGCGTCCCGCCCGGCCGCGTCGGTGACGAACGGCCCGATGAACGTGTAGACGGCGAAGATGCTGGAGATGCCGAGCGAGGCGACCGCGACCATCCGCCAGACGGCGGCCGCGCGCAGTGCCCCGAGTTCGCCGGTGATCGAGCCGCCGTGCAGGTCGCGGGTGCGCGGCAGCCAGATGAACAGGGCGCCTGCGGCGACCAGCCCGATCGCGACGACGGCCCAGTACATCGCCCGCCATCCGGCCTGCTGGCCGATGAGGGTGCCGAGCGGCGACCCGACGATGGTGGCGATGGTGAGCCCGCCCATCACGGTGGCGAACGCCTTGCCTCCGCGGCCGGGCCCGTAAAGGTAGGCGGCGACGGCGGCGCCCGCTCCGAAGAACGCGCCCTGGACACATCCGGCCACGAACCGGAAGACCACGAGCAGGGTGATGTTCGGTGCGACCGCCGAGAGGGCGTTGCCGATCAGGAACAACACCATCAGACCGAGCAGGAGGGTACGGCGGTTGACGCGCGCCGCCAGCAGGGTGATGGCCGGCGAACCGATCACCACCCCGACGGCGTACGCGGTGATCGCGTGGGTGGCGACCGGAATGGACACGCCCAGGTCGGTGGCGAACAACTGGATGATCCCGTTGCTGCCGAACTCACCGGTGCCGATCGCGAACGTGCCGAGCGCAAGCGCGAGGAGAGCTGGTTGCATGCCGGTCAGCTCGCCGCGCGCTTGACGACCTCGGCGGTCACCGCGGGCTGCGAGATCATGGCGACGTGCGAGGCGCCGACCTCCCGCAGCCGTGACCCGGCCCGCTGCGCCATGAACCGTTGCGCGGCGACCGGCAGCACCCGGTCGTCGCGGGCCGCGAGATACCACGAGGGGATGCTCCGCCAGGCCGGTGCGCCTGACGGCTCACCCAGGGTGCGGGTGTCGGCGGGGCGCTGACCGGCCCACATCAGCGACGTGGTGGTCGACGGCAGGTCGCCGGCGAACACCGGCCGGAACGCGTCACGCTTGAGGTATCCGTCGACGAGCCCGTCACCGTACGGTCGGAAGTCGAGTGCCGCCTCGTCGAGCCGGCTGCCGGGGAACCGGGTCTGCAGCCCGATCAGCGTGTCGCCCTGGTCGGGCGCGAACGCCGCCACGTAGACCAGCGCTTTCACGTTCGGGTTGCCGGTGGCCGCGTTGGTGACGACGATGCCGCCGTAGGAGTGGGCCACGAGCACGAGCGGTCCGCCGAGGGTGGCCAGGATGTTCGCCAGATAGGCGGAGTCGCTGGACACCCCGCGTAGCGGATTGGCCGGCGCGATGACCGGATGACCGTCACACAGGAGCCGTTCGGCGACCTGATTCCAGCCGCTCGCGTCCGCGAACGCGCCGTGTACCAGGACGATCGTCGGTTTCGGCTTCGACGGTGTCCGGATGCCGGCCGCGACAGCGGCGGAACCGGCGAGGAAGGTGCGTCGGGTGGTCGTCATGAATCGATCCCTCATTTGTCGAGTGCGATGGTGAGGTCGCCGGTGGGCAGGGTCTGGCAGGCCAGCCGCCAGCCTTCGGCCAGTTCGGCGGTGGAGAACATGCCGCGGCTGTCGGTCTCGTGTTCGCCGGCGCGGACCAGCACCCGGCAGGTACCGCAGGAGCCCTCGCCGCAGGACTGCGGCAGCTTGACGTCGGCCAGGTTGGCCGCGTCGAGGACGGTCTGCCCGGGCCGACACGGGAAGCCGGGCCCGGAGTCCTGGACGTCGATGCGGAACGCGGCGATTCCGGCTTCTTCGGCGGTACGGGCGATGGCCTGCGCTTTCTCCCTGCGGGTCTGCCGGCTGCGCCCGGATGTGAAGGCCTCGGTGTGGATTCGGTCCCGCGGCATCCCGAGGTCGATCAGGTGTCCGATCAGGTCCTGCATCATCGGCGCCGGTCCACAGAGGTGGGCCCGGGTCGTGGTGGTGACGAACGGCCGCAGGGTGCCCGCGCTGATCCGCCCGTTGCGTCCGCTGACGAAGGTGAGCCTCCGCAGCCCGGGCAGCCGTTCCTGGAGGGCGGCGAGCTCGGTGCCGAAGAGTCGCTCCGTTTCGGACCGGTGGGCGGCGAGCAGCACGATCCGCCCGTCGTATCCGGCGTCGGCGGCCGCCGCGAGTACGCTCATCAGCGGTGT
The DNA here is from genome assembly GCF_033097365.1 of Actinoplanes sichuanensis. Taxonomy (NCBI): domain Bacteria; kingdom Bacillati; phylum Actinomycetota; class Actinomycetes; order Micromonosporales; family Micromonosporaceae; genus Actinoplanes; species Actinoplanes sichuanensis. The sequence continues at coordinate 5,137,875 of NZ_AP028461.1, read as the reverse complement.
CATCCCGACCCCGCCGCCGATCAGCAGCAGCGTCCCGGTGTCGTCGCCCGGCTGCCAGGTGAAGTCGCCGTGGGGGCCGCTGACCCGGAGCGCCTGGCCGGTCTCCGGTTCGGTGTGCAGGAAACCCGATCCGAGTCCGCCCGGCTCGTGTTTGACGGCGATCTCCACGAACCCGGTCTGGCCGGGGCCGCTGCAGATCGAGTAGGAGCGCTCGATCGGTTCGACCGCGACCGGCAGTTCGATCTTGAGGTACTGCCCGGCGACGAAGGTGAACGGCATCGTCGCGCCGTCCAGGGGAGCCAGCCGGATCCGCCGGACGGTCGGCGTCAGCTCCTCGATCGCGGCCACCCGCAGGTATCCCGACCAGGGCGTCTGCGGATTCCGGACCGGGATGGCGGACTGCACGGTCCGCCACATCCGCCCGGTCTGGCGCGGGCTGAGTACCGCGTTCGCGGCCATCAATCCGCCGGCCAGCGCCCCGACGACGCCGGAGCCCCAGGCGTCCTGACCGGCGACGATCAAATTCTTCACGGGGGTACGGCAACCCGCGCGCGACGATCGGAGCCGCTGCGGTGTGGCCGCCAGGCCGTAGAACGAGCCGCGCACGCTGTGCTGGTAGTTCTCGAAGGTGAGCGGGGTGGCGAGCTCGGTGAACTCGATCGCCGCCCGGAACCCGGGCCACTGCCGTTCCAGTCGGTCGAGCAGCCGTTCGGTGGTCTCCTCCTTGAACCGTCGGTAGTCGTCCGGCCGCTGGTCGGCGGGCATCGTCCGCCATCTGTCGACGATCGCCGGGTCGACGAGTTCCAGCACCTCGACGGTGTGGGTCCGGGCGGCCGGATTGTTGAGCGACGGGAACGACACGTAGAGGGTGCCGTCGCCGCCGTCGAGGTCGGGCATGAACCAGTGGTTCTCGCCGTGCAGCCCGAATTCGGCGGGGGACCGTTTCATGCCGAGGAACAGCATGGCGGCCGACGGCTCCGGGGGCAGTTCGGCCAGTTCGTTCTCCCGGCCGATCAGGGCGTACGTGTTGCGTACCCCGGTCGCGGAGACGACGGTGCCGGCTTCGACGTGGTAGCGGCGCCCGCTCGCGGTGTCCACCACGTCCACGCCGGTGGCCCGGCCACCGTCCACGGTGACCCGTTGCACGCGTTGCCTCGGGCGCACTTCCACGCCGTACCGCTGCAGGGTCTCCAGAATGATCCGGCCGATCTCGCCGGGACCGCCGACCGGATGGGCCGTGCCGTTCATGAAGAACGTCAACGGGACCGCGGCGTGGTAGCCGAAGGCGCTGGATCGCGGTGGGATTCCGTAGAGGCCCCAGCGGGCGGCGAGGACGGCCCGCAGTTCGGGGTCGCGGAAGCTGAGGCGTATCTGTTCGGCCAGCGACCGGTACGTCGACGGGTAGAGCCGTTCGACGACGGGCGTGCCGAGGCGGCGGATCCCGGCCGGCATGGCGGCGAGGACGTTGCGGGCGGCCAGGCCGGTCATGCCCCGCCGGATCGTGGTGAAGAATCTGTCGATCTCGCCCGTCGAGTCCGGGAAGCACTGCGTCAGACGGTCGCGCAGCCGGTCGCGCCCGGCCGGGACGGTGAAGTCGAAATCCGGGAAGTGCAGTACGTCGTAGTCGTCCGGCAGTGGGTTGAGTTGCACCCGGCCGTCGGTCATGAAGTCGAGGAACGGGCCGGCGTCGGCGCTCATGTAGTGCAGTCCGGTGCCGAACCGGTAGCGGCCGTCGCGGGTGAACTCGTGGGTCATCCCGCCCGGCGTGTAGTGCTGCTCCAGGACGAGAACGCGTCGCCGGCCGAATTGTGCGATCGTGCGGGCGGCCGCGAGACCACCCATTCCTGATCCGATGACGACCACATCGGATTCTTCGAGCGCGTCCATCCGTACCCCTCAGATCAATGTCTTTTCGGGGTCAGCCTGGTGACGGCGACTTTATTTCGACTGAATGATCCGGTCCATTTCCCGTCAAGTGGCCGCCGTTAGCTTTCCGCTGACACCTGACAGAGAGGTTCAGACATGACAAAGCCGACGATCGTGCTGGTGCACGGGGCCTTCGCCGACGGCAGCGGTTTCCAGCCGGTCATCGAACAGCTGGTGGCCGGCGGATATCCGGTGGTGGTGGCACCGAACCCACTGCGCGGGCTGTCGTCCGACGCGGCCCAGGTCCGGGCGCTGTTGGCGTCGATTGCCGGACCGATCGTTCTGGTCGGGCACTCGTACGGCGGTGCGGTGATCTCGGCTGCCGCCACCGACGACGTCCAGGCGCTGGTCTATCTGGCGGCGTTCGTCCCGGAGACCGGGGAGAGCGTGCAGCAGCTGGTCGAGCGGTTTCCGGGCAGCACGGTGGGTCAGTCGCTCAGGCCGGTTCCGCTGGCTGAGGGGCAGGTCGACCTGTACATCGATGCGGGTGTGTTCCACCGGAACTTCGCCGGTGACCTGCCCGCCGAGCAGGCCGCGCTGCTGGCGCTCACCCAGCGACCGGCGACCGGTGCGGCCCTCGGCGAACCGGCCTCCGGGCCGCAGGCGTGGCACTCGATTCCCACCTACAACCTGATCAGCGGGGCTGACCGGATCATTCCGCCGGCCGCGCAGGAGTTCATGGCCGAGCGTTCCGGCGCCACGGCCACGGTCGTCGACGGCGCCTCTCATCTGGTGTTCGTCTCCCACCCGGCCGCCGCGGTGGCCCTCATCGAGAAGGCGGTCGCCGAGAATGTCCAAGAGTGACGAGGGGATGCGGCGGGGCGTACAGATCCATGCCCTGTGCTATTTCACCGCCAACCTGATCCAGGTCCTGGTGTGGTGGCTGTTCACCCCGGATCTGCATTTCTGGCCGATCTGGTCGATCATCGGTTGGGGTGCCGGGCTGATCGCGCACGTCTGGGGCGTCCGGGCCGCGGCCCGCCGGGTCATCCGGACCTGAAGGCCGACGCCAGCCGCCGGACCGCCTCCCGCAACTCGTCCGGCGACCGGTCACTGTAGGCGAACCGCAGGAACCGGTCCGACGAGCTGTTGTCCGGGTCCGCGGCGAAGAACTGTCCCGGCTGGTAGAGCACACCGCGGGCGGCCGCCCGCCGGAACAGGTCCGCCGGGTCGAGGCGGTCGTCGGTGAGCCGCGCCCACAGGAACAGTCCACCCTCCGGCGCCCTGATCTCGAAGGCGCCGGGAAGATGCTCGTGGAGCGCGTCGACCAGCACCCCGGCGCGCTCCCGGTAGATCGCGGCGGCATCGCGCACCAGCCCGTCGAACCACGTGTCGTCGCTGGTGACGACCCGTTCGACGAGGGCCTGGGTGACCGAGCCGGTGTGCACGTCGAGCCGGTTGCGCAGGCGGATGACCGGGTCGACGAGGTGTCCGGGCAGCACCATCCAGCCGACCCGCCAGCCCGGGCCCAGGGTCTTGGTGAACGTGTTGATGTGGACCGCCCGGTCCGAATCGTGGAACGCGCGCACGCCCTGGTCGCGGCCGGCGAACCGCAGCTCCCGGTACGGGTCGTCGACGATCACGTGGAAGCCGTACCGGTCGGCCAACTCGACCAGGGCTCGTCGCCGGTCGGCGGACAGGCAGACCTGGGCCGGATTGTGGAAGTCGGGCACCGTGTACACGGCGGCGATCCGTTCCCCGGCGGCCAGGCGCCGGGCCAGGTGCTCGACGTCGAGCCCGTCGGCGTCCAGCGGCACCGGCAGGACCCGTTTGGTGGCGACCTCCAGTGCCCACAGAAAGCCCGGGAACACCGGGTCGTCGACCGCGACCGTCGCGTCCCGTTCCACGAGCGTCAGCACCGCGAGGGTGAGGCCGTGCATGCCACCGTTGGTGATCACGATCCGGTCCGGGTCGACACCCTCCCGGTTCGCGATCCACGCCCGCAGGCCGGGGAATCCGTGCGGCGCCGAATACTGCAGGCTCGCGATAGCGGCCGCCGGGTCCTGCCACAGCTCGGCCGACGCCCGGGCGAACTCCCGCACCGGCAGCGCCTCGGCCGCCGGGACACCACCGACCAGCCGGATCGCGTCGGGCGTGGCGACGGCCTGACTGGCGACGACGAACCCCTGCGGCGCCGACAGGCCGCGGGCGATTTCGGACAGCCCGCTCATCCGGCGAGGAACTCATCGGCGCGGCGGGCGAACAGCAGTGCCCCGCCCGACCGGGAGCGACTCGACGCCTGTTCGGCGGCTGCCCGGACCACTGTCGACGGTTCCCCTCTCGCCTGTAGGAGGCGTGCTTTGAGCAGCAGGGACAGGCCTTCGGCGTATCGCTGGCCGTACTCCCGGGCGGCTCTGTCGGCCCGGTCCAGAGCGGCGGTGGCCCGGTCGCAGCGGCCAGCCGCCAGCCACATCTCGGCGACCAGCGCGTGATGGAACGCGACACCCCACTGCGGCGGATCGGCCAGGTTCGCGGCCAGGTGCTCCTCGGCCTCGGCGGCGGCGCCCGCCGGATCGTCGCCGGTCAGCGCCCGCGCCCAGCAGCGGCTCTGTCGGACGTAGTGGCCGATCTGGGCGTTCAGCCGTTCGAGATCCTCGGTCGCCCAGCGTTCTCCGGCACGGCGGGCCAGGTCGGCGTCCCCGGCCATCGACGCGATCATGGTGGTGTAGTAGACCCAGACCGACGCGGCGTAGGGGTCGTTCGGCGCGTCCCAGCTGTCCACCAGGGCCAGCGCGGTCGGCACGTCGTCGTGCAGGGCGGTCGTCACGGCCCACCAGCCGGGGCCCTCGCCGGGGATGGCGCCGTCGCGGCGCAGTGGGGTCTGCGGAGCGGCCAGGACACCGGTGTCGTGATCCTTCTCGGACAGGAGACGAACCGCTTCGCCGATGTTGCCGACATCCCACTGATGCAGGCCCCACGACTGCCGGCCGTAGCGCCGCACGGCCGGATCGGTGGAACCCTGCCCCATCTCGTGCATCCGGCGGGCCAGCCGGTCCCGGTCCTTCTCGAGAGCGGTGTAGGCGCCCATGGTGCGGATGAACAGGAAGTCGGCGGCCTCCGCGGCCCGGCCCAGCGTGCCGGCCAGATACTCGGCACGGTCCAGCAGGTCCACCGTCGAGGCGTCGAAGCCGGCCTGCCGCCGGACCACGATCGCCAGCAGCGTCAGCGCCGCCAATTCGAGATCCATCAAACCCGACGATCTGGTCACCTGTACGGCGTACCGCAGCTGCCGGTTGGCGGAGTCGAACGCCAGCTTGCCGGCCGCACAACGACCGGCCCGGATCAGCGCCTCCGCGGTCCGTACCGGCTCGACCAGCGGACCGGCCGCCCACAGGTGGTAGGCGAGTCGTTCGGCGACCACCTCGTCGTCGGCGTGGGTCTGTTCCAGCGCGTCCGCGACCCGCAGATGCAGCCGGATGATCTGCTGTTTCGCCGTCGTCTCGGACACCGACTCGCGGACCAGGTCGTGGGCGAAGCGCATCGACGACGGATCCTCGGGCCCGGGTTCGAGCAGGCCGAGCGCCTGCACCGGTTCCAGCCGGTCCATGCAGTCGGCGACACCGACACCGGTGGCCCGCGACAGCAGCCGCAGGTCGACGTCCCGGCCGATCAGCGCGGCCACCTGCAACAGGTCACGGGCGTGGTCGTCCAGCCCGGCCATCCGGCTGCGGACCACGTCCCGGATCGTGTTCGGCACACCCAGCGAACCCTTCTCGCTGAGCAGCCGGGACAGTTCCAGAACGAAGAACGGGTTTCCGGCTGTCCGGTCGTGGATGGCCCGCGCGAGCTCACCGTCCGGATCCCGGCCGACCTCGGTACGGACCAGCGCCGCCACCTCACCGAGCCCGAGCGGGCCGAGCCGCAGCCGCCGGTGACCGGGCACCCGACTCGCGGTGGCCAGCACCCGGGACAGGGCCGGGCTCAGCGTCGGCGCCCGGTCGCGCAGTGCGGCGATCATCGCGGTGCCACCCGGCAGCCGGCCCGCCAGGTGATGGAACAGCTGCAGCGACGCGACGTCGGCCCACTGCAGGTCGTCGAGGATCAGCAGGATCGGCCGCTGCGCCGCCGACTCACCGACGAGCGCGACCGCCTGCTCGAAGAGTCGAAACTGGGCGTTGCCGTCGGGCAGCGTCCGATCGGCGCCGTCGCGGGGCTCCAGAATGCTGCCCAGTTCGCCGGCCAGCCACTTCTCCCGGGCCGGGGCGGGCAGGCCGGCCACGATCCGGCCGAGCGCCTGCTCCCACGGCCACATCGACGGGGTGCCCGCACCCTCCAGGCACCGGCCCCACACCACGAGGGCGTCACCCCGGGTCGCCACCGCGGCGGCCTCCTGCAACAACCGGGTCTTCCCGACACCCGGCTCACCCTCGACGACACCGATCGCGGAGCCCCCGGTCAGAGCACCCTCGACGGTACGCCGGAGCAGCGCGAACTCCTCGACCCGGCCGACCAGGTCGCTCTCCGGTCGGGCCGGCTCGACGGTGGTGACCGGCAGCGGCGGCTGGGCCAGGACGTGGTGGTGCGCCTGCTGCAGCGCCGGGCCCGGATCGATGCCGAGTTCGTCGGCGAGCCGCTCCCGGACCGTGCGGAACACGGCGAGGGCCTCCGCCTGCCGCCCGGCCGCGCCCAGGGCGGTGACCAGGGCGGCCTGCACCGGCTCGTGGAACGGCGCCATCGACGTGGCCAAGTGCAGGGCGGGCAGCACCCGGTCCGGGCGGCCGACCGACACGGCGAGGTCGGCGGCGGCCGTGCAGGCGCGGTAGAACTCGTCGTCGAGGGCGGTGGCCGTACCGCCGCCGGCCGGGCCACGCCACAGATCCAGCGCCCGCAGGTAGTGGTCGAGCGCCGCCTCCCGGACCTCCGCGGCGGCCGCCGAGCGGACGTGTCCGCGGAAGGCGACCAGGTCCAGCCGGTCCGCGTCCGCGGTGAACAGGTAGCTGTTGCCGCGTCGATGCAGGTAGCCGCCGGACTCCCGGGCCGGCAGCCGCGGCTCGAGGACACGACGCAGCGCCCCCACGTACTTGTGGATGACGTTGAGGGCGCTCGCGGGCGCCTCGTCACCCCAGATCAGGTCGATCAGCTCGGCCGTGCTGACCGGTCGCCCGACCCGGGTCAGCAACAGGGTGAGCAGCAGCGCCTGCTGACGGGGACCACTGTCCACTTCGGCCCCGTCGCGCCAGACCCGCAACGGGCCGAGCACCTGAAACCGCAGCTCATCAACGGCATCGACCGGCACGTTTCTCGACCTCCGGGCGGATCGTACCGCGCCGCCGTTACACATCGACGTCTCTATCATCAGCTCCGTCGGCTCCCCGGAAGGGACAACCTGTGAACGATCGCCGCCTGCCTCTGCGTGCCGTCCTCCCGTTCGCCACCGGCTCGATCGGCATGGGGATCTGGGTGACCGTGCCGGGCATCCTGCTGCTCTACTTCCTGACCGACGTGCTGGCCGTGCCACCGGCTGTGGCCGGCCTGGCTCTGCTGGTCCCGAACATCGCCGACATCGTGCTGCATCCGTGGATCGGCCGGGTCACCGACGACGACCGGGCCGCCGTCGGTCACCGCCGGCGGGTGATGCTGGTCGGCTGCGCGGTGGTCGTCACGTTCGTCGCGCTGTTCGCGGTACCGGCCGGACTGCGCGGGACACCGGCCGCGATCTGGGTGGCGGTGGCGCTGGTCGTCGGGAACCTGCTGTACTCCGCCTACCAGGTGCCGTACCTGGCCACCCCGGCCGACCTCGGCATCGGCTACCACGAGCGGACCCGGCTGATGGGGTTCCGCAACACCGTCATCACCATCGGTGTGCTGCTCAGCGGGGTGGTCGCGCCGCTGCTCACCGGGACCGTGCCGGACGTCGGCGACTACGGGCGGATGGCGGCGATCCTGGGCGTGGTCATGCTGGCCGCCATGCTGACCGGCATCCTGGGGGTGGGCCGGCTCAACCGGGCCGCGCCGTCGGCTCCGGCGGTCGCCTCCGCGCACCGTGGTGGACTGCTGGCGGCCCTGCGCGACCGGCAGTTCCGGGTGCTGGCCGCCTCGTACCTGACCATGGCGGTCACGATGAATCTGGTGCTGGCCGCCCTGCCGTACTTCGCCAAGTACGAGCTGGGCCGACCGGAACTCACCCCGGCCCTGGTCGCCCTGTTCATGGGCCCGGCGGTGCTGACCACGCCACTGTGGGTGGTGGCGGCCCGCCGCCTGGGCAAACAGCGCTGCCTGCTGGCCGCCCAGTCCGGTTTCGTGGCGGGTTCGCTGGTGCTGGCCCTGGGGGCCGGGCCGGGCCTGCCGGTCCTGGTCGCGGCGATGGCCTTGCTGGGTGTGTCGTTCGCCGCGATGCAGCTGATGCCGTTGTCGATGGTGCCCGACGTGATCGCCGCGTCCGGACCGGGCGGCCCGGCCCGGGCCGGCGCCTACACCGGCCTGTGGACGGCGGCCGAGGCCACCGGCGGCGCGGTCGGCCCCTACGTGTTCTCCGCGGTTCTGCTGGCCGGGGGTTTCGTGGCGAGCGCGGCGGGCGACCAGATCACCCAGTCACCGGGCGCCCTGGCCGCGGTCCGCTACGGCTTCACGCTGGTCCCGGCCGCCCTGATGACGGTCGCCGTCCTCCTGCAGCGCCGGTACACCCTGGACCGGACCGCCCTCGACCCGATCGTCACAGCGCCGGGCGGCCGGTGACCGGTGCGGCGGGGACCGGCTCGTCGGCGGCGATCGCGTGCAGCCGGGTGGTGGCCTTCTCGGTGCCGGTGTTGATCAGCGCCTTGGCCTTCTCCTGCGCCTGCACGACGGTGGGATGGGTGTTCACCTTGCGGGCGGTCGCCGCGATCTGCTCGTACCGGCCGCGACCGGCGCGTGAGCCGAGGACGTAACCGACCGCGAGCCCGGCCACCAGTTTCATCATCGCCATCGTTTCGTTCTCCTGTCCGCGTTCGGAAATGCCGGTCGGCGGAACGAGTCCCCGCCACGGGTCTGCTGTGCCCGTCGCCTGGACGCGCGAAACCGTGGTGCGCGAAGAGCACCGACCCGGTCAGGCCGGATAGGGGGCCAGCCGGACCCAGACCTGCTTGCCGTCGCCGTGCGGGTGGGCGCCCCAGGTCTCGGCGAAGGCGTCGACGAAGACCAGGCCACGGCCGCCGGCGCTGCGTTCGTCGGCGGTGCGGCGGTGTGGCATCTCGGCGGAGCCGTCGGTCACGGCCAGGCTGACGTCGCCGTCGTCGGCGTGCACGTGCAGGGCCAGGCAGCCGCCGCCGTGCCGGACCGCGTTGGTGACCAGCTCGCTGACGATCAGCGTCGCGTCGTACAGCCAGGCCTCGTCGGTGAGTCTCCATCCGGCCAGCAGTGCCCGCAGCGCAGCCCGGGCGGTCGACGCCGCGCCGTTGCCGTCCGGTAGTTCGATCTCGGCATTCAATTCACTGACCACATCGGCTTCCCTGTCCCCCGTGACAGCGATCACCTATACCCCGGTTCGGGCCGCATCAACCGGACCACCTCATCGGTCGGGTACTGACGTTCGCCTTCACCCTCCTGGGCGTTGCTCCCGGCTCGGCACGCAAGGGGTGAAGTCGATCCGCCGGTCCGGGTCGCCGGCCACGGTCGGGTGCAGCGGCGTGTCGGCCGCGGTACGCCAGGACAGGTGCGGCCACCACTGCTGCTGAGCGGCCACGGCGTCCGGGGTGGGCTCGGTCGGTACGCCCGGGACCAGCACCAGTTGCGGTTGGTTGCGGCAGCGGGCCTCGGCGCGGGCCCGTTCGACCGGTTCGGTCCAGTTGTGCGGGGCGAGGTTGAACAGGCCCCAGTGCACCGGGATCATCAGCTTCCCGCCGACCAGCGCGTTCGCGTTCACGGCGAGCTCCGGGCCGAGGTGGTTGTCGGGCCATCCCGGGTCGTACTGTCCGGACTCGATCAGCGTGACGTCGAACGGGCCCAGTCGGCTACCGATCTGTTCGAGATCGGCGAAGTATCCGGAGTCGCCGGAATACCAGGTCCGGTGCTGCGGGCCGCGAAGTGCCCAGCCCGACCACAGGGTCTCGTTGCTGTGCAGCGGGTTGCGGCCGGAGCTGTGCCGGGACGGGGTGGCGGTCAGCTCGACCGGGCCGACCGTGGTGGTCTGCCACCAGTCGAGTTCCCGGATCCGGTCCGGGGCGATGCCCCAGCGTTCCAGGTGGGCGCCGATGCCGAGCGGTACGACGAAGGTGGTGGTCCAGTCGGCCATCGCGGTGACCGTGGCCTGGTCCAGATGGTCCCAGTGGTCGTGCGAGATCAGGACCGCGTCGATCGGGCCGAGAGCGGTCAGGGCGGCCGGTGGTGGATAGAACGGCTGCACGCCGATCAGGCCGGCCGGGCCGGACTGCTCGCCCCAGAACGGATCGAGCAGCACCCGTGCCCCGTCGATCTCGACCAGCGTGGAGGAGTGGCCGAACCAGGTGATCCGCAGTCCGGTGGTGGGGCGCACGGCGTACACCCCGGTGTCGGTGGGTTTGATCTCGAGGGGTCGATCGGGGCTGCTGGTGTCACCGGAGCCGAGGATCGAGCTGGTGGTGGCCGCCCAGAGGGAGAGCCACTGCGGCTGCGGGTTGACGAACTCACCGTCCTGCCACTGCGGGGACTGCTCGTTGCGGGCCAGCCGGTCGCCGGTGGGGGAGGCGCCGAACGGTTCGGTCCGCACGTAGACGAGGCCGCCGACGACCGCGAGGAGCAGGAGGGCGCCGACGCCGGCTGCGGTGCGGCGTAACCAGCGGCGTCGCTTGATGTCGCGCATGCGGCTCCAGTAAGTTGTGGAGAGGTCTCCACTAAATTAACGGAGAGATCTCCGGATCGCAAGGAGGGGCATGGTCCGCTCAGACGCCCGCCAGAACCGGGCCCGCATCCTGGCCGCCGCACGGCAGGCGTTCGCCGAGGACGACGACACCTCGATGAACCGGATCGCGCAGCTCGCCGGGGTCGGTCCGGGCACCCTGTATCGGAACTATCCGTCACGGGAGGCACTGATCCTGGAGATATATCAGGAGGAGATCGAACGGCTGGTGGGTTCGGTGTCCGAGTTGTCGGCCACGCTTGCGCCGGTGGAGGCACTGCGGCAGTGGACCCTCGAACTGGTCGACGGGATGCGGAGGAAACACGCGTTCGGCTCGGCCCTGAGCCCGGACACGCACCAGTCGATCGCGGCCCGCAGCTACGGACCGGTGATCGGCGCGATCACCAGCCTGCTCGACGCCGGCAAAGACGACGGCAGCATCCGGGCGGACGCCGAGCCGGTCGACTTCCTGCAGTTCACCGGTGCCCTGTGGCGGGCCGCGCCGGACCGTACCGGGCCGATGCTGGCCCTGATCCTGGACGGTCTGCGCGCTCGTTGACCACCCGGATCAGCCCGCGAACTCCTCAGTGCCGAGCACGGTCAGCAACCGTAGCCTGCTCTCCGACTCGCTGCGCGGCGCCGCGGTCAGCACCAGCAGGGCCTGCGACTCGTCCTCGGTGAACAGCACCTGGCAATCCACCTCGACCGGCCCGATCCGTGGATGGATCAGCGTCTTGTGGTCCTCGAATCGGCGGGCCACCTCCTGCGCCTCCCACAGCCGGGCGAACTCGGGACTCCGCGCGATCAGGTCACGCACCATCTCACCGGCCCGCGACGCCGGACCCAGCAGGCCGTACGCCACCCGCAGCGACGCCACCTGGGCGCGGCTCTGCCGATCGTGGTCGGTCGGCGGATAGGAACGTCGCTCCAGCTCCGGACGGGAGAACCACCGGTGGAAACTGCTGCGCTCCAGACCCGAGAAGTGGCTCGCGTCGCCGAGCAGCGCACGTGCCGGCTCGTTCTGGACCAGGGTCTCGCCGAGCGCGTTGAAGATCAGCGCCGGGGTGTCGGTGAGCCGGTCGAAGATCCGCAGCAACCCCGGCGCGACGTAGTCGGTGACCGCCACCCGGTCCGGGGCGCTGTGCCCGGCCACCCGGTACAGGTAGTCCCGCTCGTCGGCGGTCAGCCGCAGCGCCCGGGCCAGCGACGCCAGTATCTGCGGGCTGGGCTGCGGACCACGCCGCTGCTCCAGGCGCGTGTAGTAGTCGGTCGACATGGTCGCGAGCTGGGCGACCTCCTCACGGCGCAACCCGGCCGCGCGTCGCCGGGGCCCCGGGCTGAGGCCGACGTCCGACGGCTGCAACGCCTCCCGACGGCGGACGAGGAATTCGGCCAGGCCATCACGATCCATGCGGGAAGTATCCGGGGATCGGTGGTCGGTAGACAGGGATCGCTGATCCCCCGACATCCGATCTCTGGTACGCGATCCGCGCCCCGCCGACGCTGGGGACCATGAACATCACCGGAAACACCGTCTTCATCCCCGGCGCCACCAGCGGAATCGGCCTGGCCCTCGCCCTCGAACTGCGGTCCCGGGGCAACCGGGTCATCATCGCCGGCCGCCGCACCGAACTGCTGGACCGGATCGTCGCCGAACACCCCGGCCTGCACGCGTACCGCCTCGACGTCACCGACCCGGACGCCATCGCGGCCGTCTCCAAACAGGTCATCGCCGAGCACCCGGAGGTGAACGTGCTGATCCCGATGGCCGGCATCATCCGCTTCGAGGACTGGACGACCCCGGCCGGTTTCCTCGGACCGGCTGAGGAGATCGTCACCACCAACCTGCTCGGCCCGATCCGGTTGATCGCCGCCTTCATCGAGCACCTGCGCACCCGGCCGGACGCCACCATCGTCACCGTGTCGTCGGGGCTGGCCTTCATCCCGTTCGCGCCCAACCCGACCTACAGCGCCACCAAGGCGGCGATCCACCTACTCAGCGAGGCGGTCCGCCTGCAACTGGCCGACACGTCGGTGCGGGTGCTCGAACTCGTCCCGCCGAAGGTGGCCACCGATCTGACGCCCGGGCAGCGGGAGGACCCCACGTCGATGCCGCTCGACGAGTACATCAGCGAGGTCGTCGAGCTGATCAGCACTCAGCCGGAGGCCACCGAGATCCAGGTCGAGAGGGTCCGATTCCTGCGGTACGCCGAGGTCCGCGGCGACTACGACCAGGTGGTCGCCCTCGTCAACCGGCACGGCTGACGCGATCGGCGTCGTCCCCTCGTCCTGAGCCTGAGAGGCCGCGCTTCCCAGCAGGGAGGAGATCGGTCGTGGACGAGGCTCGGGCAGCGGCGCTAGAAGTGGGTAGACAACCGGTCTACTACTAAGGAGCGCAAGGTCATGAACTCGCAGAAGGTCGCCATCGTGACGGGTGCGTCGCAGGGATTCGGGGCCGGGATCGTGGCGGGTTACCGCAAAGCGGGCTACGCGGTGGTCGGCACGTCCCGGTCGGTCGGCGAGTCGGCGGACCCGGCGCTGGTCACCGTGGCCGGCGACATCGCCGACCCGGCGACCGCCGACCGGGTGGTCCGCACCGCGATCGAGCGGTTCGGCCGGATCGACACGCTGGTCAACAACGCCGGGGTGTTCGCCGCGAAGCCGTTCACCGAGTACACCGAGCAGGACTTCCAGTGGCTGGTCGGGGTCAATCTGGCCGGGTTCGTGCACATGACGCAGCGGGTCGTCCCGCACCTGCTCGCGCAGGGCGGCGGCCACATCGTGCAGATCACCACCAGTCTCGTCGACCAGGCCGACCGCAACCTGCCGGTGGCGGTGGCGATGCTGACCAAGGGTGGCCTCCAATCGGCCACCAAGGCCCTCGCCATCGAGTACGCGACCCGCGGCATCCGGGTCAACGCGGTGGCGCCCGGCATCCACAAGACACCGATGAACCCGCCGGAGACGTACGCCGAGCGTGGCGCCCTGCACCCGATGGGCCGCATGGGTGAGGTCAGCGACATCGTCGACGCCGTGCTCTACCTGGAGAACGCCCCGTTCGTGACGGGCGAGATCCTGCACGTCGACGGGGGACAGAACGCCGGTCACTGACCGGTGGAACGGCCGCGGACACCGCGTCCGCGGCCGTTCGGCGTCAGGCGATCGGCGACACCTGGTAGTGGCTGATCAGCCAGTGCTCGTCGATCCGCTTCAGGATGACGGTCAGGTGGTAACGAAGCACGCTGCCGTCCGGGCGGCTGAACGTCGGATCGACGTAGGCGGACACCACGCCGTCGGCGAGCGGGCGGATCTCCCGGATCACGTAGTCGACGCGCAGCCCGGCGGCGTGCGGGCGGGCGTAGTACTCCTCGACCCCCTTGCGCCCGATCGAATAGTCCGGAAGCGCGCCCTGGAACAGGGCGTCCTCGGTGAATTGGGTGGCGACGTCGGCGGGCCGCCCCCGGTCGATGCCGTTCTTCCAACCGTCGAGGGTCTCGGTGACGATGCGGCTGAGGTCGGTCATGGTCGGGCTCCTGAGGAGGTGAGTAGTAGACCGGTTGTCTACCTCATCGTGACCGGGTCGGCCGCGGTCTTCCAGGACGGCTTTCCTCCCTGCTGAGAAGGCGTGGCTCCTAGCCGACCAGTCGTCTAGCGGGGATAGGATTCCGGGATGGGACGCCGGAGTGACTCGAAGACGCGCATCCTCGCCGCCGCGCAGGAGCTGATCGAGCTTCGGGGATATTCGCAGATCGGCGTCGCGGAGATCTGCACGACGGCGGGCGTACCGAAGGGGAGTTTCTATTATTTCTTCGCATCGAAGGATGCCCTGGCACTCGCCGTGATCGACACCCAGTGGGAGTCGCAGCGGGCCGATTGGGAGCGGATCCTGGGCAGTGACGACCCGCCGATCGATCGCCTGCGTCGGCTCACCGAGGTGATCGTGAGTAGCCTGACCGCCGAACCGATCGCCGGATGTCTCTACGGCAACCTCGCCCTAGAGCTCAGCAACGAGCGGACCGAGACGATCCGCGGCCGCCTCCGGGAGGTCTTCGACGCCCAGGTCGACATGATCGCGCAGCTCACCGGCCCGGATACGGCCCGGGCCGTGGTCGCGCAGATCGAGGGCCAGATCATGTTCGCCAAGCTGTACAACGACATCCGGCGCCTCGACGCGCTGTGGCCGAACATCCGGGTCCTACTGGGCGAGTGACAGCCGGTGGGGGTCGTCGACCGGGACCCACCAGCTCTCGCCGGGCGGTGACGTCCAGCCGTGCCCCCGCCCGACCGCCACCAGCGACTCGACCGCCGCCTGGACCGCCGGGCGATCGTCGTCGGCCCGGTGCAGCAGCGACCATGTCCACAGCGGGACCGGGCCGGCGACCGTACGCCTGACGAAACCGGGCGGCGCCGCACCGGCCAGCCGCTTCGGTGAGGCGAGCACCGGCCGCCCGAGCCGGCTCACGTGGGCGTAGAACGCCGGCCCGGCCACCCCGCCGTCGCTGATCCGGGCCACGGTCGCGCCGACCGCCGCCGCGAACTCCTCGGCGAACACGTTCCACGACGACCAGGCCGCCTCGTCCGCGTCGACCAGCACGGTCAACTCCGCCGCGGGCAACGGCTCGTGCGCCGTCACGCCCGGCGCGACCGCGTGCAACTCCTCCGCGCACAGCAGATGCGCGGACAGTTTCCGCTCGGCCGCACCGGACGTCGTCACCCACGCCATGGCCAGGTCGAGGCTGCCGTCACTGACCCGATCGGCCTGCGCGTGCGACGGCAGCACCCAGCTGTCCACCTGCAGCGACACACCCAGGGCCTCGATGTTGTCGGGTAGCCAACTGACATACCCGATCCGCAGCCGGGTGGTCTCCCCGTTCGCCTGGCGGGCCCGCTCGGCGGCGGCCTCGGCGAGCGCCAGCAACTCCCGCGCGTCCTCCTGCAGCGACCGGCCGGCCGCGGTCAGCTCCACCGACCGTCGATCCCGCGTGAACAGCGCCACCCCGAGCTCCCGCTCCAGCGAGATGACCTGCTGCGACAGCGCCGGCCCGGAGATGTGCAACCGTTTAGCCGCCCGCCCGAAGTGCAACTCCTGCGCGACCGCGGCGAAGTAGCGAAGCTGCCGTAGTTCCACAGCCCTACCCTAGGCCGAGGCGGCGCGTCATCACTGCGCGCGGGACGGGACCACGATGCCGTCTCGGGTCAGCGGCGCGTGCTCAGACGCACCACGGCTCGTTCGGCCGGCAGGGTTCCTCGAAGCGTGCCGAGGACGCCTTGTCGTTGCGGACGTCGCCGCCGAAATTCGCCTTTCCGTACGGCGAGATCAGCTGCGAACGGCCGCCGTAACCGTTGTTCTCATAGACCCGCAGCCACAGGCCGGTGTTGTTGTGAACCGACGACGCCTGGTCATTGAGGTTCACGCCGTTGTGGAACTTGTGGTCGCCGAAAACACTCACCCCGCCGGCTCCCTCGACCAGCCCGGACAGGGTGGCCGGGCTGCCCTGCTGCTGATAGTCCTGGAAGAAGCACACCTGCCTCGCCGGGCAGGCATAGGCGGCCGAAGCGGGCGGGGAGATCGCCAGAAGCGATCCGGTCACGGCGGCGATCGCCATTCCGGTGGTGGCGAATCGCCTGCTTGAGAAATTCACTGATCCTCCTTGTCGAAACCTTTCGGCGGGGAGCCTAGGAGGACGCTGTTCAAGGACTGTGGAGCGTCGGTTACCGGCAGATCCGGCGCGTTCACTATTACTCCAGTGGGCCTGTCCGAGGCGTTCGGCGACAATGCGCGGTCAGGATGGACCCGGACCGCGGAGAGAGAGTTCGAGCATGACGGATGTCAAGGTGACCTGGCGTTCCCGGACGGTGGCCGGGCGGCACGGGCCGGTGCGTACCCGTGAGTACCTGCCGGCGGTGCCACGCCCGGACGCCGAGGTGGTCGTGTGGGCGCACGGTGGCGCCTACGTCGGCGGGAGTCTTCGGATGGCCGAGTCGCACGCGGTCGCGCTGGAACTGGCCCGCACCGGTCGGCCGGTCGTCGCGGTGGATTATCGCAAGGTGTCGATGCTGCCGCTGCTGCTGCCGAAACGCCCGATCCGGCCGCACCGCAACAACTTCCCGGTGCCGGTGGAGGATGTGCTGGACGCCTACCTCGACACGGTCGGGCGCTATCCGGAGCATCGGCATGTGCTGGGCGGGGCCAGTGCGGGTGCGAACCTGGCCGCCTCGGCGACGCTGCGGGCGGGGGAGCATCGGCCGGCCGGGTTGATCCTCGCCTACGGGGCGTTCCACGTCGAGCTGCCGGAGATCCCGGCCGAGTTGCGGGCCGGCATCGACGCCTCGGGGGTGAAACGGCAGTTCACCGCAGAGGTCTATCGGCGGATCACGCTGAACTTCGTGGGTGACGCGTCGGTGCTGGCGGACACTGCCGCCTGCCCGGCGACGGCCGCGGTCGAACCGATCCCGCCGACGTTGTTCGTCGACGCGGACGGGGACACGCTACGGGCGTCCAGCGAGCTTTACGCCAGGCGTTTGGAAACTGAGGGGATCCCGGTCAGTTCGACGTTCATCAGGGGCAGCTCGCACGGATTCCTCAACAAACCGAAGGCGAGTCACTTCCGCGAGGGTACGGCCGTCATCCGGGCGTGGCTCGACGAGCTGCCCGATCGATGCGGTCAGCGTCGGTGATCAGGTGGCGGGCCGTCGGGAACAGGGTGTCGGCCTCGGCGGCGAGCGCCGGGTCGGACCGCAGCAGGGCCAACCGGTCCAGTGTGAGCAGGGTGATCTCCACATCGCCGTCGGCCCGGGCGGCGGCCAGGACCCGGTCCAGTTCGGCGCCCGCCTCCGCGGCGTCACGGTCGGCGGCCAGGGCGGCGGACAGGTATTCGGCCAGGCGTTCGCCGTCACCGCCGCCCGCTGTCGCGTACCAGTGCAGGGCCGTGTGGATCTCGGATTCCGCCTGGTCCAGGTGGCCTTCGGCACGCAGGATGCGGGCCAGGCGAACCCGGGCCAGGGCCACGATCCGCAGGTCACCGGCGGTGTAGGCGTCGTCGGCGGCGCGCTTCAGCGTGGTCTTGGCGGCGGTCAGGTCGCCTAGTTGGTGCTGAGCGCGTCCGAGGTTGGCCCGGTGCAGGGCAGCCGCCGCGCCGAAATCGAGAGCGCCCGCCGCCTTGACCGCCCGGGAGAGGTGGGTGACCGCGTCGGCGAAGCGGTGCTCGGCCTGGGCCAGGCCGCCGAGTAGTGCTTCGGCGTGGCTCAGGGCCCAGGCGTCGCCCGTCGGTCCGAGCCGCCGGACCGCTTCGTCGCAGGCCTGCCTTGCGGCCGCGACGTCGCCGGAAGCGAGCGAGGCCCAGGCGGTCAGCAGCCAGGCCGCGCCGCTCTCCCAGTCCGCTTCGGGAGCACCTGCGAGGGCGGAGGAAGTCGCGGGGTGGTCGGCCGTCGGCGCGGTCGGGGTGCGGTACTCGGCGAGTGCGGTCAGGGCGTCGGCCGGGCGGCCCTGCTGACTGTGCACGAACGCCAGGAACAGGTGGGCGCGGGCCCGCGACTGCGGGGTGTCGGCCAGGGCGATCGCCTCGCGCATTCCGGCTTCGGCGCGGGCCAGGTCGCCGCCGGACGCCTCGAACCAGCCGGTGAACAGCAGCCCGTCGACCCGGTCCGGCTTCGGCGCGTCCACCGCGGCGTCCAGGGCGGCCCGGTGCCGTGCGGCCGCGTCGCGTCCGCCGCCGAGGAACACCCACGCCCAGCCGAACCCGTTCGCGATGCGCAGGCCCAGCGCCGGGTCGTGGTCGGCGGTCCAGGTGAGAGCGGCTTCGATGTCGGCGCGCTCGGTCCGTACCCTCGCGAGGTGTTGCCCTTGATCTTGACCGCGCAGTCCGATGGCGGCTCGGGTGGCGGCCGCGCCGAACCATTCGGCGTGGGCCCGGCGGGCGACCTCGGGTGCCGGTGACTGTTGCCGGGCGAACGCTCGCACGCTGTCCAGCAGTCGATAGCGGACCCGGCCGTCCGGGGACTCGTCGACGATCACCAGCGACCGGTCGACCAGCCTGGTGATCACGTCCAGGGTCGGTGCGGCGGGCACGTCCAGGGCGGTCAGGACGTGCTCGACGGCGTCCAGGTGGGCGCCGTCGGCGAACCACGCGAGCGCCCACAGCCCGCGCCGATCGTCCGGGAGCAGCAGGTCATGACTCCAGGCCAGAGCCGCGTGCAGGGTGCGCTGCCGGACCGGTCGGCGACTCGTCGGGTCGTTGAGCAGGGTGAATCTGTCGTCCAGTCGGTGGGCGATCTCCGCCGCGGACAGTGCCTTGGCTCGGGCCGCGGCCAGTTCGATGGCCAGCGGCAGCCCGTCCAGGGCCCGGCACAGCGCTTCGACGACGGCGTCGTCGGCCTGGAACGTCCGCCGCTGCCGGGACGCCCGCCGCCGGAACAGGATCATCGAATCGGGTAACGGCAGTGGTCGCAGCACGTGGACGGTCTCGGCCGCGGTGCCGAGCGGCACCTGACTGGTGGCGAGGATCCGCAGGCCGGGCACTGATTCCAGAATCCGGTCGACGATCGGTGCGAGGGCGTCGGCCAGGTGTTCGCAGTTGTCCAGCACCAATAGCGGGCCGAGGCCGGGCAGCCTGGCCAGGACCGTCTCGGCGGTCGCCTCGCTGAGCCCGAGCGCCTCACCGATGGTCGGCCAGATGGTCGTCGGGCGGGCGTTCTCCAGACGCACCAGCCAGGCGCCGCCGGCCCGCCGGGCCGCCTCGACGGCGAGTCGGGTCTTGCCGACACCGGCCGGCCCGGTCACCGTGACCAGGCGTTCGTCGGCGAGCAGCGCGGCCAGTTCGGTCAGGTCGTCGGTCCGCCCGATCAGGTCACCGCCGGTGACCGGCAGATTTCCGGTCGGTGGGCGCAGTGTGGTGTCGTGCCGCAGGATCCGGCTCTCCAGTTCCCGCAGCGCCGGTCCCGGAGCCAGGCCGAGGTCGTCGGCGAGCAGGGCACGGACCTGCCGGTAGGCGGCGAGAGCGTCGGCCTGCCGGCCGCTCCGATAGAGGGCGGTGATCAAAAGCTCCCAAAACCTTTCGCGGTACGGGTGAGCCGCCACCAGTTCGCGCAGTTCGGCAACGGTGTCCGGGGCGTTCTCCTCGGTCAGCCGCAGTCGGGCTTCGGTGAGGCGCACCCGCCACGGCTCGGCCCACGCCCCGGCCGCGGGTAGCGGTTCGCCCTGGAACATCGCCAGCGCGGCCACCGGATCGGCCGGTTCGCCCAGGACCGCCAGGGCGTCCACGTCGGCCGGATCGACGTGCAGGGTGTAGGCCCCTCCGTCGGAGACGACCAGTCCCGGATCGCCCAGCACCCGGCGCAGTTTGGAGATCTTCGCCTGTAGCGAGTTCGGGGCGACGCCGACCTCGCCCGGCCACAGATCCTCGAGCAGGGTGGCCGCCCGCACCGGCTGTCCCGCCTCGATCGCCAGCCGGACCAGCACCTCGGTGGTCCGGCCGGTGGGGACGGCGAGCAGTTCGCCGTCGCGGCGCACCTCGACCGGCCCGAGGATCGCCACGGTCAGCACGAGGCGAGCATAGGGCCGGGCGCAGCCGTGCGTCAGTGCCGCGTCAGCCCCTTTCGCCAGGCTGTTCGTGGCTTCACCCGTACCTCCGGAAAGGTTTTCGCATGAACCGCAAGCTGACCGCCTGCCTGTTGATCCTCGCCGCGGTGCTGACCAATGTGGCGTTCACCGTGCTCGGATCGGTGTTCGACTATCCCGATGTGCTGAAGAGGCCGGTCGACGAGATCCTCACCGCGTTCCGGGCCGATCAGGCGGTGATCGTCGGGTGGTTCAGCGTGCTGGCGTTCTCGGCCGCCCTGTTCGCGCCGGTCGCGATCGGTGTCGGGCGGTTGTCGCGGTCGGCGGCGATGCGTGCGGCGGTGCCGGTCGGGATCGCGGCCGCCGTGGTCCAGGTGATCGGGTTGGCCCGCTGGCCGCTGCTGGTGCCCGGTTTCGCGGCGGACGGGGCGACCGACGATTTCGCCACGGCCCATCACGTTCTGGGCACGCTGATCGGTGAGACGCTCGGGTATGCGCTGACCGCCGCCTGGACCGTCCTCGTGCTCGTGGCCGTCGGCGCGACCATCGCCGGCCGCTGGTTCACGCTGCTCGGCGGGCTGTCCGCGGTGTTGATCGCGGCCGGGGTGGTGTCGCCGCTGCAGGTGCCGGGCGTCGATTTCGCCAATTTCATCGGTTATGTGCTGTGGAGTGGATGGCTGGTGGCGTTCGCCGTCGTGCTGCTGCGGGTTCGGGTTCCGGAGCCCGTGCACTAGCGCCAATAGGTTTGTTGTGGAAACCTATTGGCATGACAACTGAAGCGGTGCCCGGCGAGGATCCTCGTCGGCTGCTGTCCGACACGCGCGCGCTCGCCCACCGGGTGCGCCGCGACCAACGCGTCACCTGGGTCGCCCTGCTGGTGCTCGCCGTGGTCACGTTCCTGGCGATCCCGGCCGACTACTTCGGTATGGACGTGCAGTGCCAGGGCGTGAACGACACCGAGTGCCGGCTGTCCCGCGACGGGGTGGTGTGGTTCTGGCCGCCCGCGCTGCTGCTGGCCTACGCGGCGATCGCGTACTGGTATGTGCGGATCGCCCGGACCCGCGGGGTGGGCGCCCGGGTGCTGCCGTATGCGTACACGGGTGCCGCCCTGGCCCTGCTCTACGTCGTGATCTGGGTCGGCTTCCGGCTCTGGGTCGACATCCAGGCGCAGCCCACCCCGCAGCCCGAGTGGACGCTGGTGCTGGACCGCCTGGTCGCACCGACCGGCACCATCGGGATCGCGCTGCTGGTGCTGGCCTGGCTGGAGCGCAACCCGGGCCTGCTCGCCTTCACCGTCGTCTACCTCGCGGCGGTGCTGGCCCCGCTCCGCGTCGACTGGCTGATGGGTTCCGGCGGCCGGGGTGCCTTCGTGCCGGAGCAGGTGTTCAACGGCGTGGTGCTGCTGCTCGGCGCGGCCGTGTTCGCCCTGACCCGGCGTCGCCGCCGATGACCGCCGAGGCGTCCGACGCGCATCCGGTCACCGGCCTCGACGACGTGGTGCACCAGCGGGTCCGGCTCGGGATCCTGACCATCGCGCACGAGGCCCGCAAGGTCGAGTTCGGCTACCTGCGGACCCAGCTCCAGCTGACCGCCGGCAACCTCTCCCAGCACCTCGGTGTGCTGGAGACGGCCGGTCTCGTCGAGATCGAGAAGGGATACGAGGGTAAGCGCGGCCGTACCTGGATCACCCTCACCGCGGCCGGAGACGCCGCACTGGCCGCCGAGATCGACAGGTTGAAGCAGCTCATCGCACGTGTCGAAACCACCCGGGAGGAAAAGTGAAGCCCACTCTGTCCCGTCGCGGCCTGCTCGTCGCGGCCGCCACCCTGGCCGTGCTGCCGGTCGACGCGGCCACGGCCACCGCACCGCGGCTCGTGCTGCCCCGACCTACCGGGCCGCACCGCATCGGCACCGTGTCCCTGCACCTGGTCGGCCCGGGCCGTGAGCTGATGGCCGGTGTCTGGTACCCGGCGGGGGCGAGCGTGAACCCCCGGGTGCCGTGGCTGCCCGCCGCCCCGTGGCGGGCCCTGCTCGATTCGGCCGACTTCGGCGCCGACACCGCGACCGCCCCGCTCACCGCCGCCCGCCTCGCCGCACCCGTGCTGCGGACCCGGGAGAGGCTGCCGGTGATCATGTATTCGCACGGCAACGACAGCACCCGCGCCGAGGCGACGATCATCGTGCAGGAACTCGCCAGTCACGGGTTCGTCGTGGTCACCGTGGACACCACGTACGACGGGTACGGCGAGTTCCCGGACGGCCGGCTCACCGTGCCGTCTGAGGAGATCGGCTACACGCCGTGGGACCACAGCGACGACGTCCGTTTCGTACTCGACCGGATCGAGGACATCGCGGCCGGCCGCAACCCCGACGCCGGGCACCGGCCCCTGCCGGCCGGTCTCGGGGCGGCCCTCGACCTGCGCCGGGTCGGCATGGCGGGCTGGTCCAAGGGCGCCACCGCGACCGCCGTCACGATGAACGTCGACCGGCGCGTCCGGGCCGGGCTCGCCCTGGACGGCCCGATGCAGGCGCAGCCACCGGTCGACGTGATCGACAGGCCGTTCATGTTGATGACCGCCGAGAACACCCGGGACGCCGAACCGAGTGTCGCCGAGGTGTGGAATCACTACCTGCGGGGTTGGAAATGCGACGTGCGTGCCGAGGGTGCGGTGCATTCGTCATACATCGATCACCAATGGCTGATTCCGCAACTGGCCCGTATTCTCCACATGAGCGACGAAGAACTCGCCGGATGGATCGGCACTCTCGCCCCGGACCGGGCGGTCCGGATCCAGCAGGCTTATCCTCTCGCTTTCTTCGACCGGCATCTGTGCGGCCGTCGGCAACCTCTCCTCGACGGCCCGCACAAGGCGTTTCCAGAGGTACGGGTCGACCGCTGAACCGGTCAGAGCAGAAAGTCGAAGCTGTGCCCGCCCGGATGGCCCTCCGGCAGTAGGCAGTCGTCCTGTCCGGGCCCGGACACCGCCGGACATATTTCCATGGCGGTAACCTCGTGCGACAACGGATTCCATCGCACCCACCACCAGTGCTCACCGTTTTCCGCCGCCATCACGAATGCGACATGGCATTGTGGATGGTCGGACGCGAGTTCGCATTCAACGTCGCGCAGTGGAGTGCCCAGCCGGTATCGCTGCGCCAAGAGAATGGTGAACTCATCGTCGGTCACCGTGGTGGCCGCCCCACACCTTCGCAGCACGCTGAGATACTCCGTGCCGCGGTCGAACACTGACATGACAGTAATCTAGTCGCCATACACAAATCGAGCGTCAGTCAATCCGCTCGACGTTTCGCGGGAACACTGTTTCCAACGGCATGGGAGCGCGCACGCGGCCTCGGAGGGTGATCGGGCATGCTGGACGGGCACGACGACGAGAGGGGTGCACGATGGCAGCCGAGAAGGCGGTTCTGGCCGGTGGCTGTTTCTGGGGGATGCAGGACCTGATCCGCAAGCGTCCCGGAGTGCTGACCACGCGGGTCGGCTACACCGGTGGCCACGTGGAGAACGCGACCTACCGCAACCACGCCGGCCACGCCGAGGCCATCGAGATCATCTTCGATCCGGCGGTCACGTCGTACCGGGATGTGCTCGAGTTCTTCTTCCAGATCCACGACCCGACCACCCTGAA
This sequence comes from Actinoplanes sichuanensis, assembly GCF_033097365.1. NCBI lineage: Bacteria > Bacillati > Actinomycetota > Actinomycetes > Micromonosporales > Micromonosporaceae > Actinoplanes > Actinoplanes sichuanensis. The sequence goes on along the minus strand of NZ_AP028461.1, from coordinate 5,113,955 downwards.
CCGGCAGGGCAACGACATCGGCGACAGCTACCGGTCGGCGATCTTCTACGACGGTGACGAGCAGAAGCGCATCGCCGAGGACACCATCGCCGACGTCGACGCGTCCGGGCTGTGGCCGGGCAAGGTGGTCACCGAGGTGACCGCGGCCGGTCCGTTCTGGGAGGCCGAGCCGGAGCACCAGGACTACCTGGAGCGCATCCCGAACGGCTACACCTGCCACTTCCCGCGGCCGGACTGGAAGCTGCCGCGCCGCAGCCGGTGAGGGTGTCCCTCACAGGGTGTGGCTGGCGGCCGCGGACGGCCGAATACTTCGTGATGTGAACGCGAAACGACAGCTCGGCGAGTTCCTGCAGACCCGCCGCTCGCAGCTCAAGCCGGAGGACGTCGGCCTGGCGACCTACGGTGACCGGCGGCGGGTGAGCGGGCTGCGCCGGGAGGAGTTGGCACTGCTGGCCGGGGTCAGCTCGTCCTACTACTCCCGGCTCGAACAGGGGCAGTCGTCGAACGCGTCGGCCGAAGTGCTGGACGCGCTCGCCGGTGCGCTGCGCCTCGACGAGACCGAACGCCGGCACCTGCACGACCTGGCCGACGGCACCCGGCGGCGGCCCACCGGCCGGCGAGTCGCGCCGGAGCGGGTCACCCCGGCGGTGCGGCAGCTGATCGCCGCCATGGGCGAGGTGCCCACCCTCGTGCTGGGGCGGCACAGTGACGTGCTGCTCTGGAACCGGGCCGGGCACGCCCTGTTCGCCGGACACCTCGACCTCGACGCCCCGCAGCGGGCGCAGACCCGGCCCAACATGGCCCACCTGGTGTTCCTCGACCCGCACACCCGCGATCTGTACGTCGACTGGGCGGCCAAGGCCCGGGCCGTGGTCGGCACCTTGCGGATGGCGTCCGGGCAGCATCCCGACGATCCGGCGCTGGCCGCGCTGATCGGCGAGTTGTCGGTCAAGAGCCCGGACTTCAGCCGGATGTGGGTCGCGCACCGGGTGAAATCCGGCGGTGAACCGGTGTACGAGATGCGGCACCCCCTCGTCGGTCTGATGAGTGTCACCCAGCAGAGCCTGCGGACCGAGTTGGGCCAGAACGTGGTGATCGCCACCACCGAGGCGGGTTCCCCGTCCCACGCGGCGATGACGTTGCTGATGCACGCCTCCGCCGCTCACTGATCGTCGTCTCCTTCTGACCGCGCCCGTCTCCGGGTGCGGTGAATCAGCGCGCCCGAAAACGGGCCGCGCACTCCCGGAAACCCGCCGATCGGGCCGCCCACAGTCGGGACGCGCCCGCACGCCCCCGAAGAAAGAGGAAAAAGTGCGTAAGAGCATGATCGCCGCCGGCCTCGCGGTGACGACGGTATTGAGCGCCGGCCCCGCCTGGGCCGGACCCGCCCGTACCCGCATCGCTGTGCATTTCGATCTTGCCGGTGGCCAGATGCCGGAGAACATCGTGCTGTCCCCGGACGGCACCGCCTACGTCACCTTCGCCGGTGCCCGCCAGGTCGCCGCGATCGGCCGGGACGGAACGGTCCGCATCCTGGCGACCCTGCCCGCCCCGGCCGACGGGGTCGGCGCGCCGGTTCTCGGCTTCGCCCTGACCACCGGCATCGTCCGGCGGCCGGACGGCACCCTGTACTTCCTGTACGCCAGCGGCGACGTCGGGACGACGGGCCTGTACCGGCTCCGGCCCGGTGGATCGCCGCAGCGTGTCGCCGCGCTACCGGCCGACGGTCTGCCCAACGGGCTGGCCTTCGACGAGGACGGCCGAACCTTCTACATCACCGACTCGGTACACGGCACCATCTCGGCGGTACGGCAGTCCGGCGGACCGGCGACGGTGTGGTCGTCGGCGCCGGAACTCGCCTCGACCGGGTTCCTCGGAGTCAACGGGATCAAGGTCCGCGACGGTGCGGTCTGGGCCACCAACCTGGACCAGGGCACGCTGCTGCGGATCCCGGTGCGCCACGGCGGGCCGGCGAAGGTCGAGGTCCGGGCGACCGGCCTGACCGGCATCGACGACTTCACGATCACCCCGGACGGCACGGTGATCGCCGCGCTCGTCGGCCAGAACACGGTGGCCGCCATCGACCGGGCCGGCCGGGCGACCACCCTGCTGACCGCCGCCGACGGCCTCCAGAACCCGACGTCGGTCGCGGTCCGCGGCGCCACCGCGTACGTGACCAGCGCCGGTTACCTCACCGGTCAGGATCCCAACCTGATCCTGACCACTCTCCGGTTCGCCGCCCCGTCCGGCCGGGATTAGGCGTTCACCGGGACGGCGAGGGTGGCGCGGTATCCGGTGGTGACGTCGCCGCTGACGGTGACGGTCTGCCGGGCGGCGTGGTCGTCGCGGAACACCATGTCGGTGTCGAGGCTGATGTCGGCGAGGTGGGTGGCCGATCGTCCGTACTCGGAAAGGCGGTAGACCTTCTCGCAGACCTCTTGTGGGAAGGCCAGCTGTGAGGTGACCAGTACCGTCCGGTGGTCGGTGATGCTCGCCTGGTCGGGGTAGACCTCGAAGTGGATGTGCGGCCAGCGGCCCGGGTAGCAGCCGGGGAAGACGGTGGTGAAGCCGACCCGGCCGGTGTCGTCGGTGATCTGTACACCGCGCAGGAAGGTCTCCTGCGTGACGCCGTCGCCGTACATCGAATAGCGACCGTTGCTGTCGCACTGCCAGATGTAGACCGCGGCGCCGGACACGCCGGTGAGGGTCAGTTCGAGGTCGAGGGGGACACCCGGCGACAGGGTCGACCCGCCCAGACTGGATCGGATGTCCTTGCGGACGACACCGCTGCGTTCGAGGATGTCCGGCCCGTTGGAGCCGTCGCCGGGGAAAGGCCCCTGGGTCTCCTCGGGAATCTCGGCCGGTGGTGCCGAACCGGCGACCGTCGGCCCGCCGGTGGACCGGTTCGGCGCGGGAGTGCCGGGCCGGGCCGGCGACGGTTCGCTGCATGCGGCGATGCCGAGTGTCGCGGCGCCGGCCCCGAACGCGCGGAGGAGCTGCCGCCGGCCGAGCAGGGTGCCGAGGTCGAAGCCGAGGCCCTGATCGGTCAGCTCCTCGTCGGGTCGGGGGAGTGGGCGTCCCTGGTAGGTGGGTTTCGGCTGTCGGTGCATCGGCGCCTCCGCTTCCCGAGGGGTATTTGATCCAACAGTAACTGCTGGCTCAGATAATCGGGAATCGGGCGACCCCAGTGACGGTGCCGGCGGGAGGAACTCCCGGGCCGGCACCGTCACCGTCGCGCCTCGGCGGAACTCGAGGCAGCGGTGGTCACGGCAGAAGCGCTATCGAGCGCCCCTTACCGCTAGCGGATCAAGCAACCAACCGGAACCGCAGCGCCGCGACGTGTGATAGCTGATCACGCCGACCGGCGAACACCGTGCATATCCGCGGAAGTCGGGACTTTAGTCCTCACTCTTCCGGAGTCACGGGTACTGGTTGTCGAGCAGGCCGTTCACGTACTTCTCGACGTTGGTCCACCCGGTCCGGTCGAAGTCGCCGTTGGCGTCGTTGATCTGCGGATCCAGGCCGTATCGGGTCTCCCAGGCGTCGGGCATGCCGTCCCGGTCGGTGTCGGTGGCCGGGGTGCCGCCGGCGAGCGTGCCGTAGCCGTTGTTGCCCAGGCCCGTCGCGGTCTGCGAGCTCCACAGCGCGCCTTTGGCGCCCAGCGACGTCACGTCGGCCACCACCAGCTTGTCGACGTCGTCGCGGGGGATCGCGCCGGCCTTGGCGACCACGTCGGTGTAGGCGGCCGCGGCAGACAGCGTGGGGATCGCCGCGGTGTCCGCCGAGTATGGCGCGGACAACTCGGTCGCGCCGCCACGCACGACCGCCGCCGAACCGTTCAGCTGGCCGTCCTTGTTGCTGTCGACCCAGTTGTCCCGGTTGAAGATCTGCTGGTTACCGGTCTGGTAGTAGTAGTTCGACGCGCTCGTGGTCCGCGGGCCGGTGATGAAGTAGTTGCCCACCACGTCGTGCAGGAAGTGGCCGCTGGAGTTACCTGCGGTGTACCCGGCCTGGTAGTTGTAGACCACGTTGTTCACGAACTGGGTGTTCGCCTTGGCCAGCGGGTTGCGGTTGTGCGAGTTCGCCCACAGGTTGCGCCACCAGGTGTACGGGCCGGTCTCGGTGTGGGCGCCGAACTGTTGACCGATCGGGTTCGCGTCGATCGAGTACTGCACGGTGATGTTCGATGCCCGTACCGCGTCGATGTTGTTCCAGGCCCCGAATTCGATCGAGACGTGATCGAAGATCAGATTGCTGGCGTCCAGCCAGTTCAGACCGTTGTTCTTCTGGTCGGCGTCCTCGGTGCCCATCCGGAACCGGAAGTTGCGGACGATCACGTTGGTGCCGCTGTTGAACGACACCTCACCGCCCTGCACACCGATGCCGGCACCGGGCGCGGTCTGGCCGGCGATCGTGATGTTGCTCTTCACCAGCACCGTCGACGACAGCTTGATGTAACCGCCGACGTCGAACACCACGATCCGGTTGTTCGCGCTGACCGCGTCCCGGAACGACCCGGCGCCGGAGTCGTTGAGGTTCGTCACGTGATAGACCGTGCCGCCGCGCCCGCCGGTGGCCGCCGCGCCGTAACCGACGGCGGTCGGGAACGCCTTGACCGGCCCGGCCGGCGGAGCCGAACTCGGCGGAGCGCTCGTCGGCGCGGTGCCGCCGGTGCAGGCCACTCCATTGAGGCTGAACGCGCCCGGGGTGGCGGCGTCGCCGGTGGCGTTGAACCCGAAGCCGGTGGTCGCGTTGGTGGCCAGGGCGGCGTTGTAGCCGGCGTCCTTGACCGACACGGCCGTGCCGGACTGGGTGACGGTGCCGTTCCAGAGCTGAGAGATCGTCCCGCCACCGGGAAGGGCGAAGGTGAGCGTCCAGCCGTTGATCGCTTCACCGAGGTTGGTGACGTCGACGGTGGCCCCGAAGCCACCCGGCCACGAGTTGGAGACGGTGTACTTGACCGAGCATCCGGCGGCGGCGTCGGCCCGCGCGGCGACGAGCAGCCCGGCCCCGGCCGTGACGACGGCCAGGGCGAATGCCGTGGTTCGTTTCATGGTGCTCTCCTGGGGGACGGGGAGTTGCCTTCGAGTTGCAGATGCGGGAGGCGCGCCCGGATAACAGGAAATGACAAACTTCGATGCATGGTGGCATCGGCTGTCTACGCTGGCCGCGACGTCGCCGCCCTCGGGAGTGCCTGTGCCAGAAACCGTTCCGCCCCGCGTCCACAACGCCGCCGAGACCGCCGACCTCGGACCGCTGGTGCAACGGTTCCGGCACCCCAACGCCCGGGTCTTCGCGATCATCACCTGGGCCTACTTCGCCATGGTCGCCGGCCTGCTGCTGGTCATGCTGGCGTCGATCGGCATGTATCTGGCCGGCTCCGGCCGCGAACCGGAGTGGCTGGTCGTCCTGATCTACACGGTCGTCGGCGGTGGGCTCGCCTACCTGCTCGCGCAACTCGCGATCGGCAACGTCACCCGCCGCGCCATCTACCTCTACCCGGGCGGTTACGTCGCCACCGGCCCGTCCGGCCGGGTCATCCGCACCATCCCGTGGCACCGGCTCGACCGCATCGACGGCATGGGCGTACCACTCCAGATGCAGGTCAAGGTCGTCGGCGCCAAGGCACGCACCGTCTTCGCCTTCCGGCACAACGGAGGCTGGCCGCGGCCGATCAAATTCACCGAGGTCGCCGGGCAGGAGCAGCTGGCGCCCCTCGCCTACCGGCTGTACATCGAGGCGATCAGCAAACCGGCCACCTGAGAACCACTCACGCCGACCGGGCGATCCATCCCGGGGCGACAACCTGGCGATCCTCGTCGACATGGACGAGGACCTTCTCGTCGTCGAGCTTGCGGACCAGTTGCGACAGCAGATCCTGCAGGGCCTTCAAACGCGGATTCCGGTGTACGTCCGGAGCGTGCAGATCTGCGACGAGGTCACCCATCCACGACCGCGATCCTCGTCCCGGATCCGGCGGGCATGATCGTCTTTCAGTTGTTCGAGTGCAGTCTGCTGGCGGCCCAGATCCCGCTGGTTCTGTCTGGACCAGATGGCTGACCCGACGGCGACGAACAGACTCGAAATCGAGGTGACGAATGCGACAACGATCGTTGAGTCCATGTCCACCCGTCTGCAGCCGTCGATCCATTGTGGATCGGCAGCCTATCGTCTCCGCAGGTGGGTGGATAGGTCCGTGATCTGCGCCGGGGTCACCCGGCAGCAGCCGCCGACCAGGCGGGCGCCGGCGTCGATCCACGTGCGCACCGGCTCCGGGCCCCAACCCGGCTCACCGGTCCAGGTGCGGGCGGTGGCGTCCCAGATCTCGCCGCTGTTCGGGTAGGCCACCACCGGCTTGCCGGTCACCTCGGCGGCCACCGCGGTCGCGTGCGCCACATCGCCCGGATCGCTGCAGTTCACGCCGACCGCGATCACCTCGGGCACATCGGCGGCCAGCCGGAACGCCTCCTCGAGGGGCTGGCCGGCCCGGGTCCGGTCGCCGTCGATCGTGTACGACAGCCACGCCGGTGTCCCCGACTCCTGGACCACCCGCAGCATCGCCTCGGCCTCGACCACGTCCGGAACCGTCTCCAGCGCCAGCACGTCCGCACCCGCCTCGGCCAGCACCGCCATCCGCCGCCGGTGGAACCGGACCAGCTCGTCGACACTCAGGCCGTAGCGTCCGCGATACTCCGAACCATCGGCCAGCATCGCGCCATACGGCCCGACCGACGCCGCCACCCAGAGCGGCCCCGCGGTCTCGACCCGCTGCCGAGCCTCCCGGGCCAGCGTGACACTCCGGGTGAGCAGCGTGGTCGCCGCCCGGTCGTCGAACCCGGCCCGCGCCAGCCCCTCGAAGGTGGCCTGATAGCTCGCGGTGATCACGACCTGTGCCCCGGCCCGCAGGAACGCCAGGTGGGCGGCGATGATCGCCTCCGGCTGGTCGTGCAGCAGCCGGGCCGACCACAGATGGTCGGACAGGTCGTGACCGGCGGCGGCGAGTTCGGTGGCCAGGCCGCCGTCCAGCACGACGGGACCGGCGGACAGCGCGGTGGCCAGCGATTCCACGGTCAGCTCCAGGTGATGGTGGCTCGGTTGCGCCAGGACTCCCAGACCTCCGGGTCACCGTCGACGGTCAGGTCCTCGGTGCCGGTGCGGTTCCACAGCAGCAGGTAGAGCAGCGACACGGGGCCGCTGAGATCGAGGTCGGCGGACCGGTGACCCGCGTCGACGTACAGCCGGTCCCGCTCCATCCGGATCGTCCAGGACTGTTCGATGTCGGTGGCGCGCAGGGACACGCTCCGCGGCGGGTCGGCGGCGAGCCGCTCCGGCCGGCGCTGGAAGAAGCAGTTCAGGATCTCGTCGACACCGTTGGCGGCGAACTCGGGACGCCACTGCGGTCGGGCGCCGATGGCGGACTCGGCGTCCGCGCGGTGGATGGCGGTCTCGTGGGCCTGTCGTCGGGCCCAGAACTCCAGTGGCGACCCGGCCGGCAGGAAAGTCCAGCAGTCGAGCCGCGGGTCGGCGGCGCCGAGGGCGACGGTCAGGGCGCGGTGCCCGTCCCGGAACCAGTCGAGCAGCCCGTCGTCGTCGGGTGCGGTGAAGAAGCCGCGTTCGTCATCCGGCCCGAACGGGTTTCGGCGCTGCTCGACGACGTGGGCGGTCGCCCATCGGTGCACACCGCCGATGTGCCGCACCAGGTCCGTCACCCGCCAGCCGGGGCAGGTCGGCACGGTGGCATCGAGACCGGCCCGCTCGGCCGCCCCGGCCAGTCTCTCCCCATCGATTCGGAGGGTCTCGACGAGCTGATCGACAAGCATGCGCCCATCCTGGCATGCCGGACCACGACACGGGCTCTACAACCAGCCGGCCCGGCGCAGGGCCCGGTAGAGGACGGACACGCTGATCAGCATGAAGAGGGCCACGCTCGGATAGCCGTACCGCCAGCTCAGCTCGGGCATGTAGGCGAAGTTCATGCCGTAGACGCCGGCGATGGTGGTGACCAGCGCGGCGATCGCGGCCCAGGAGGCGATACGGCGCATGTCGTTGTTCTGGTTCACGCTCAGCTGGGTCAGGCGGGCCTGGAGCAGCGCGTTGAGCACCTCGTCGAGGGCGACCACCTCCTCGACCGCCGACGTGTGGTGATCGGCGACGTCACGCAGATAGCGGCGGGTCTCCTTGGGCAGGTCGGCGAACTGGCTCCCGACCAGCGCGGCGAGCGGCCGGTGCAGCGGGAGCACCGCCGCCTTGAACCGCAACAGCTGCCGTTTGAGCTGGTAGATCTGCTCGATCGCGACCTCGCGCCCGGGGGTGAAGACGGCCGCCTCGATCAGGTCGACGTCGGTCTGCAGTGCCGCCGCGACATCGCCGTACACGTCGACGAGCCGGTCCAGGATCTCGTGCACCACCGACCAGGGGCCGCCGGCGAGCCGCTTCTCGCCGGCGCTCAACTCGAACCGCAGCGAGCTGAGCTCCATGACGGTGCCCTGCCGGACCGCGATCACGAAATGTGGACCGACGAACAGTCTGACGAACCCGGTACTGACGATCTCGCTGGTGGCGGTGAACTGCTCGTGCTCGGCATAGTGCGCGGCCCGGATCACCAGGAACACCACGTCGTCGTAGCGCTCGATCTTCACCCGCTGCTCACGGTGCAGAACATCCTCGACGGCGAGCGGATGCAGCCCGAACACCCCGGCGACCCTGGTCAGCGCCGCCTCGGTCGGCTCGTGCAGGTCGAGCCAGACGAAGCCGTCATCGTGCTCCCGCGCCCTCTCGTGCAGCTGCTCGAGGTCGGCGGTCGAACCGGGACTCTCGACGGACACCCCGTCGACGAACAGGTCGCAACCCACGATCGCGGTGTGGTCGGCCCGACGAGGGGGCTGCCAGGAACCACGCGCCACCAAGATCACCCACCCCCCCGGTGAGAGCCTACTGCGGGGCGGATTGGTCACGGTCCGCGTCGGGTCGACGTTACGGCGTTTTCCGGGGTACGCAAGAAGTCGCTCGATGTCAGGCCGGTCCGGTGGCGGGCGCCCACCACCGGACCGGCCCGGTGACTACTTGTCGAACTCGCCGTCGCGCACGCCGTCGACGAACGCGGCCCACTCCGAGTCGGTGTAGACGATCACCTCGGCCCCTGGCCGCTGGCTGTGCCGGACCGCGACGCTGCCGGGTGCGTTCGGCAGGTCGAGAGCGACCTCGACACAGTTACCGCTGCCGCCGGATCGGGCCGACTTGCGCCATTCTGCACCGGTGAGATCAGCATTCATGATCGTTCAGCTCCTTCAACCTTCGTGACATTGACTCTACCGATTGGGATTCGGTGAGTGCGGCGTTTTCCACAGCCGCCCATACGTCCATATATACAGCTATCTCGGCGGGTTTGTCTAGATAAATTGCGCCGGTCTGGCTCTCGCTGTAAACGGTGCTGGGTGGCGTATTCCCGTGCTCGGCTGCGAAGTCCAGTAAACCGAATGCTCCGGTGACCGACGCCCGATGTAGACCCGCGGAGAGTGGAATCACCCGTAGGGAGACATGGGGCAGTTCGGTCGCCTGCAATAGGTGCCAGATCTGGGCCCGCATCACGCCGGCCGGTAACTCGGCGAGCAGAACCGACTCGGCGATGATCGCCTCGAATCGGGGTGGTGCCGGGAACGCCCGGGTCAGCTGTCGCTGGCGGGACCGGCGCACCTTGACGAGGGCGGCGATCTGCTCGGGGCGCAGGTCCGGCTCGACGGCCCGGATCGCCGCCTCCATGTACCCGACGTCCTGGAGGAGGCCGGGCATCAGCCACGGTTCGAAGGTCCGGATCCGGTCAGCGGTCTGCTCCAGGGCGACGTAGAGCTCGAACCACGCTGGGACGACGTCGCCGTACGAGTGCCACCAGCCCTTGGCGCGGGTCTCGCCGGCGAGTTGTTCCAGGACGGTGCGCGTGGTCTCCGGGACGCCGTAGTAGCGGCACAGCAGGGTGACCTTTCCCTTGGGTGTGGAGACGGCGCCGTGCTCGATGCGGCGCAGACTCTGCACGGTCTGGCCGATCACCTCGGCCGCGTCGGTCATGGTGACCCGAGCATCCTCACGCGCTCGGCGTAAAGCGATCCCGAGAGTTCGGCGGGGAATGGTGGAACCGACGGTGGTGGACGTTGACACATGTTCCCCTGTTCTTTCTGAGAGGTGTCGGGGTTACAGATTGGAAGGTGTCGAGCGTCATTCTGATAGGTCGTTTGTCTATCGGGGTGAATTGCCTTGATCAAATCGAAAAAGTTGGTCTGAGGCGTTGCCATCGGAAATCCGAAACGTCGAATATCGGAACCCGCAAGACGTAGCCGACCACTCGGGAGGGACGATGTTCGCCATCGCTGCGATTGTGGGACTCTGCACCGGCTTGATCGCCGGCCTGATGTGCGGACGAAATCGGGGCCGATGGTGCCCGGAATGCGGCCGAACCCTCGACTGCATGGTCTGCCGGCCCGAGCCCGTGGCGCGTGGTCGTCGTGACCGTTGAGGAGATGGGCCTGGCCCACCAGGCGGACCGTACGTCGTACCAGTGCCTGTGTTGCCTGAAGCCGTGGCCGTGCGACCCGGCCCGCGAATATCTGATCGTCACCATGGGTCACGACCACCCGCAGCTGGCCATCCGGATGTGGAACGAGCTGGAGCACGCCGTGATGGGGCCGCTGCGCCACGAGCCGGTGGGCGAGCTGGTGGAGCGCTTCGTCAGATGGGCGGCATGACGCACCCCGGACAGCCGACATCAGTGCAGGTGAGCGAGCTTTCTGCCATGCACAAGACTATAGGCCAACGACAAGGGGTTTGGGAACCGGCGGTCGTGAATCCGTCCCCCGGGTGAACACCCGCTCACGATTGCGCCGGGTTTGACGAGGGCTGGAGCCCGGCTTGAGGTGGCGGGTGGATCGTTCTCGGCATGAACGCATCTCGCATCCCGCTCCCGCCCTTCCAGTCCGCTCCGATCGTGTACCCGACGCTCGGGCGGACGATCATCGACAGTTCGCTCACCGTCGGGCGGACCGTACTGATCGGTGGGGCGGGGCTCGGGCTGCTGATCGGGTTCGCCATGGTCATCGCGATCGCGATCACGTCGGTGGCGTACCTGCTCGGGTTCGACGTCACCTCGATCGTCTTCTGACCCGCCGGATGCTACCCAGGTCGTAGCCGGCGGGCTCCGGAACGCGACCTCGGGCGCTCCCCACGCGGGGGAGTCCGCTCATAGCGTCGACCGCATGATTGAAGTGCGGGGATTGACGAAACGCTTCGGTGCGACGACCGCTGTCGACGGGCTGTCGTTCACGGTTCGGCCGGGGCGGGTCACCGGGTTCCTCGGGCCCAACGGGTCCGGCAAGTCGACCACGATGCGGATGATCGTCGGCCTGGACCGGCCCGACGCCGGCTCGGCCACCGTCGGCGGCCGGCCCTATCGGACACAGCCGGCACCCCTCTGCGCCGTGGGCGCGCTGCTGGAGGGACGGGCCGTGCACCGCGGGCGTACCGCCCGGCAGCATCTGGCCGGCCTTGCCCGTACCCACGGGATCGGCGCCCGGAGGGTGTCCGAGGTTCTTGCGATGGCCGGTCTCGGCGCGGTGGCCGATCGGCGTGCCGGTGGGTTCTCGCTCGGCATGAGCCAGCGGCTCGGGGTGGCGTCGGCGCTGCTCGGCGACCCGGCGGTGGTGATCCTCGACGAACCGGTCAACGGCCTCGACCCGGACGGCGTGCTCTGGATCCGCACGCTGCTCAAAGACCTGGCGGCACAGGGCCGGACGATCCTGGTGTCCAGCCATCTGATGAGCGAGACCGCGGTGACCGCCGACCACCTGCTGATCATCGGCGGCGGGCGGCTGCTCGCCGACGTCGGCATCGACGAGCTGATCACGCGGGCCGGGACGAACCGGTGCCTGGTCCGCTCGCCGGATCCGGACGTCCTGCGGGACGCGCTGACCGCGGCCGGTGCGACGATCACCAGCCGCGAGGCGGATTCGCTGGTCGTGGAGGGGCTGGCCGCGGAGCGGATCGGCGAGGTCGCGGCGTCGCACGGGGCGATCCTGTACGAGCTGACCCCGCACCGGGCCTCGCTGGAACAGGCCTACATGGAGCTGACCCGATGAGCGCCCACCGGATCTCGTTCGCCCGGGTGACCCGTGCCGAATGGGGCAAGCTGATCGTTCTCCGCTCGACCTGGGCGGTGCTCGCGGCCGCCGCGGTTATCACCGTCGGCCTGGCGATCGCGATCAACATCAACGTCTATCGTACGGCCGGAGCCGAGGTCTCACCCCGTGCCCTGACCGCGCAGACGTTCCTGGGCGTGGACGTGATCTCGCTGATCCTGGGCGTGTTCGGCGTTCTGATGATCACCGGTGAGTTCGGCTCCGGGCTGATCCGGGCGACGTTCGCGGCCGTGCCCCGCCGGGTGCCGGTGCTGCTCGCGAAGGCGGTCGCGCTGATCCTGGTGGCGTTCCCGGTGACGTTGTCGGCCTGCATGGTCGCGCTGCTCGCCGGCCAGGCGCTGGTGCCCGCCGGACAGCACGCCGACATCCCGATCCGTGCTCTGCTCGGAGCGGCCGCCGCCCCGGTCGTGCTGGCTTTGATCGGGCTCGGGATCGGTGCGCTGATCCGGCACACCGCGGCCGCGATCACCGTCTACGTGCTGAGCATGCTGGTGCTGCCGGCGATCCTGCAGCCGACGCTGCCCGAACACCTCGCCGACGACGTGGTGCGCTACGTGCCGGTCGCGGCCGCCCAGGCCCTGTACGCCGTGGACTCCGGCAACCCGTTCCAGATGCTCGCGCCGGGCCCGGCCGCCCTGACCGTCCTCACGTGGATCGTGCTGATCCTGGCCGCCGGTGGCGCGATGCTGTGGCGCCGCGATCCGTGATCACCGAGCGGACAGGCGACGGGGAGAAGGGCCACAATGGAACGGTGAGCCCGAGTGCCCTCCGGTCCGCCGCCCGCCGCCACCCGCGGCAGGCCGACGCCGGGATCGCCGTGCTCGTGGCGCTCGCGTGCGGACTGGTGCTCTCCGGCCGTACCGGCGCGACCCTAGAACCGACCGACACGCTGGACTGGATCTCGGTCGTCCTGCTGCCGGTGCCGTTGATCTGGCGCCGCCGGGCGCCGGTCCTGGTCTTCGCGGCGGCGACCGGGCTGTTCATCGTCTCCCAGGCGATGGGCGCCCAGTCGCCGGCCGCGCTGGCCGTCACGCTCACCGCCCTGCACGCGGTCGCCCGCTACCGGCCCGCCCGGTTCGCGTGGCTGGCCGCCGTGATCACGGTGTTGCCGGGGTTCGGCAACCGGATCGAGGACGGGCCGGCCTGGGGCGCGTTCGCGGCGGTGTCCGCGGTCACGGTCACGGCCGTGCTGGTCGGCGTCAACCAGCGGACGCGTGCGGCGTACCTGCTGGCTTTGGAAGATCGCGCCCAGCGACTGGAACAGGACCGTGATCAGCGGGCCCGGCTCGCCGTCGCCGATGAGCGGGCGCGCGTCGCGCGCGAGATGCACGACGTCGTCGCACACCATCTCGCGGTGATGGTCGCCCTCTCCGATGGGGCCGCGGTCACCGCGACCGACGCGCCACAGCGCGCCGCCGACGTGATGGGCCAGGTCTCGGCGACCGGCCGGCAGGCGTTGGGGGAGATGCGGCGGCTGGTCGGTGTGCTGCGCGGCACGGCCCGGTCGGAGCCGGGCAGCCGGGTGCCGCAACCCGGGCTCGGCGACATCGATGCGCTGGTCGAGAGAGTCGAAGCCGCGGGGGTACGGGTGAGCCTGCACCGCGAGGGGACACCCGGCGAGTGGGGGCCGGGCACCGGACTGGCCGTCTACCGGATCGTGCAGGAGGCGCTCACCAACACCCTCAAACACGCCGGGCCACACGCCGAAGCCGAGGTCTGGCTGCGCTACCGCCCGGACACGGTGGAGGTGACCGTCGTCGACGACGGGGCCGGCCGGACCGCGCGGCCGGCCCGGGTGGGGGACCGGCACGGGCTGGCCGGGATGGCGGAGCGCGCCACCGCGTACGGCGGCCGGGTCGAAGCCGGTCCACGCGACGGGCCGGGGTGGCGGGTGCACACGAGTCTGGAGGTTCCGTCGTGACCGTATCGGTGCTGCTCGCCGACGATCAGCCGCTGCTGTCGCTCGGGTTCCGGCTGGTGCTGGAGGCGCAGCCGGACATCATCGTCGTCGGTGAGGCGGGCAACGGCGCCCAGGCGGTCACCATGACCCGGGCGTTGCGGCCCGACGTGGTGTTGATGGACGTCCGGATGCCGGTCCTCGACGGGATCGAGGCGACCCGCGAGATCGTCGGTTCCGGCAGCCCGGCCCGCATCCTGATCCTCACCACGTTCGACCTGGACGAATACGTGTATGCGGCGCTGCGTGCCGGGGCCGGTGGTTTCCTGCTCAAGGACGTGCCGCCGGCCGAGCTGATCAGTGCCATCCACGCGGTCGTCGGTGGGCACGCGGTGGTCGCCCCGGCCGTGACCAGGCGACTGCTCGACATCGCCCTGCCGCACCTGCCCCGGCCGGTCACCGACGAACGCCTGGACCGGCTGACCGACCGGGAACGCGAGGTCCTCACCCTTGTCGCCGGAGGGCTGTCGAACAGCGAGATCGCCGCCGGCCTGCACCTGTCCGAGGCGACCGTGAAGGCACACGTCGGGCGGTTGCTGGCCAAACTTGAACTCCGGGACCGCGTGCAGATCGTGGTCTACGCCTACGAGAACGGACTCGCGCCCCGCACTACGTCTTTCGGGTGAACGGGGATCTGTGGCACATTGGTGCGGCACGTAGGTCGACGACGGGGGTCGGGTACCACATGGCATCGAAACGGGCACGGCGAGCGGGCTTCTCCGCGGCGACGATCGCGGCTGCGGTTCTCTATCCGCCCACCGCCGCGCAGGCGGGTGGGCCGGTCGTCACCGTCCGGCCGCCGTCGCAGGACGCGCTGGCGCCGTGCCGGCCGAGCGTGGTGACCGCCGACGACGGCGCCGTCGCCGATCAGGTCCGGCCGTCGATGAACGGGCGGCGCCTCGGCTCGTCGGTCAACGCGCGCAGCATCGCCTGCGCCCGGGCCATCATCGGCACCGTTCAGGCGCGCGGGCTGGGTCCCCGTGCGGCGGTCATCGCGGTGACCACGGCGATCGCCGAGAGCACACTGCACAACCATGCCGTCGCCTACGACCATGACAGTCTCGGGCTGTTCCAACAGCGGCCCTCGCAGGGCTGGGGACGGCCCGACCAGCTGCTCGACCCGGTGTATGCGACGAACGCCTTCCTCGACTCGATGCTGCGCAAGCATCCGGGTGACAGCTGGATGAGCGGCGACATCGGCGCGATCTGCCAGCGTGTCCAGGGTTCGGCGTTCCCGTTGGCGTATGCGCCGGAGGCCCACGACGCGTCCCTGATCGTGTCGGCGCTGTGGGCCCGGCCCGCGTCCGCGCCGGTCGTTCCGGCGCCGCAGGCGGTGCCGTCCGGTCCGTATCAGAAGGCGCTGGTCGCGGCGGGCACCGAGCTGGGGGCTCTCGACGGCCGTCACGAGCTGGCTCTGGCCGACTGGAACGGGGACAAGAAACCCGACCTGATCCTGGTCAAGGGTTCGTCGGCGGCCACCGGCAAGACCGAGGTCCGCATCATGGACGGTGCCACCGACTTCGCCACCCTGCTGCTGACCAGGAGCACCGCGCTCGGCGCGACCGACGACCGGCACGTGTACGCGGTGACCGACTACAACGGTGACGGCCGGCCCGACCTCGTCGTGGTCCAGCGGTCCGGCACCGCGAGCGGGCGCACCGAGGTGAGTGTCCTCGACGGAGCCACGGCCTTCCGACGGTTGCTGGTCGACCGTCTGGCCACGGGGCTGCCCGCCACCGACGACAGGTTCCGGTTCTCCACCGCCGACTGGAACGCCGACGGGCGGGTCGATCTGGTGGTCACGCAGGCGTCGGGCACCGCCGGTGGGAAGATGGAGGTGCAGGTCCTCGACGGCGCCTCGGACTTCCAGCGGCACCTGCTGCCGGTGACCGCGACCGCCGAGCCGGCGAACGCCGACCGCCGGATCGCGGTGACCGACTACAACAACGATCGCCACCCCGACGTGGTGGTGATGCGGGCGTCGGTGACCGCCGACGGCAAGACGCAACTGCGGGTCCTCGACGGGGCGGCCAAGCTGGGCCGCCCGCTGGCCGAGGTGGACACCGCGCCGGGCGTCTCGGCCCACCTCGACCTGCTGGTCACCGACTGGAATGCCGACACCCGCCCGGACCTGATGATGGTCCAGAAGACCGGCGCCGCGAGCGGCCGGACCGAACTGGTCATCCTCGGCGGTTGAGCGACTCCGGTCAGGAGCGGGTGCGGGTCAGCAGCCAGCCGGACATCACCCGGACGCCGTGGCCGATGGCGCTCTCGTCCGGCTGGAACGTGGCGAGGTGCGGATAGCTGGTCTCGATCCCGGTGTTCGGGGCCCGCACACCGAGGAACGTGTAGGTGCCGGGGATCCGGTCCAGGAAGAGGGCGTAGTCCTCCCCACTGAACGGGATCGTGGCGTGCAGCGCCAGTACCCGCTCGGTGCCCAGCGTGCGTCGGAGATGACGGTCCAGGGCCTGGCCCGCTCGCTGCGGCGTGTGCATCGCCGGGAACGGGTCGGTCGGGAAGTCCACGGTGGCCGGACCGGCCGCCCGGGCGCGGCGTCTGATCTCGGCCCGCACCTCCGTGTAGCGGTGCTCCGGCCAGCACCGCGACGCGACCCGCACGGTCGCGCCGACGGCCTGGGCCTGCATGAAGACGAACCGGGCCAGCGGTCCACCGGGAGTCTGCAGGTCGGCCAGCAACTGCTCCAGGTCGGCGGGACCGGCCGGGCGCCGGACCGTGCCGATGCCGTTGATGCTCTCGGCCAGCCGCTGAGCGCGCGCCGGGGCGTCGGCGCCGGTGAGGACGATCCGGCCCCGGTCCTGGCCGGGCATGCCGGTGCCGGCGGTCGTCGCGAACCGGCCGACCGGGAACGGGCCGCAGTGCAGTGCGTGGATCTCGCTCGGTCGGGTGGCCGTGAGAACGCCGTCGGCGATCATCGCGGCGGCCCCGGTCAGGTTCTCCTCAGCCGGCTGGAACAGGAACACCACCCGGCCGGACAGCCGCTCGCGCAGCCGGGCCAGCACCTCGGCGATCCCCACCCCGATCGTGGTGTGCAGGTCGTGCCCGCACAGGTGGGCCGGGCCGGTGGCGCCGCCGCCCCCGTCGTCCGGACCGACCGCGTCCATGTCCGCCCGGTACGCCACCGTGCGGCCCGGACGGGTCCCGGTCAGAACACCGACGACCCCGTGCCCGCCGACGCCTGTCGTGACGTCGAGCCCGGCCGCCCGCAGGCGCGCCGCCACCACCCCGGCGGTCCGCTGCTCCTGACCGGAGAGCTCCGGATGGGCGTGCAGGTCACGTCGCAGTGCGACGAGCGAACCGTCCAGCCGGGCGGCCTCGCGCTCCACCGCCAGGGCACCCTGGTCGCTCGCCGAGGCCGCCTCGGTCGAGGTGAGCCATATCCCCGCGGCGGCCGCGGCCGCTCCACCGAGAACGGCCCGTCGGCTGATCACCTGTGCCTCTGAGCTTCGCATCGTTCCTCCCCCGTCTTGTTTCGACGGGTTCAGCCTTTCGCGATCCGCACCCGGGCACGATGGAACAGACTCCCGGCCGGTGGTGGTGCTAGCCCCACCACCGGCTCGCCGGGATCAGCTCAGACGGCGGATGTCGCCGTAGGCGCGGTAGAAGCCGCCCCGGGAGGCCTCTCGGATGCCGGTCACGACGTAGCGGCTGCCGCTCTCCCGGATGCCCTTCGGGAACTGGACCTGCCAGTCGTTGCGGTAGCCGGCGGTGACCACCCGGATGCGCAGGCGACCGGACTCCTCGACGCACTCGACGACGATGCCGTCGGCCGGGTCGTGGACGATCTCGACAGTCGTGGACGGGGCCACCTCGGCCATCCGCGGCGGCGCCTTCACATCCACCACCTGGGGAACCGTGCCGTCGACTGCCGAGCGGATCGCCTGCTCGCCGGCGTCGATGCAGGCCAGCGAACCGTCGGTGGTGACGATGTAGAGGCGCTCGTCGTGATACTGCATCGAGTAGGCGGAGCCGCAGCCGGTCGCCAGTTTCCACAGACGGTTCCCGGCGGCGTCGAAGCAGTAGATCGAAGAGGAGCTGTCGCCGGCGAAGATGTAACGGCCGTCCTCGGCGGCGGCGCACGAGAAGACGGCGGCGTCGCACCGGTAGCTCTGGCGGTGCGAGCCGTCCTTGCCGAGCTCGACCACCTGCCGGTCGGACGTGCCCGCGTAGACGGTGTCGCGCTCCTGCCAGCCGAACAGCACCGCGCCGCGGGTGCCGGTGTGCCACAACTCCTGACCGGTCCGCCAGTCGTAGCTGGTCACGCCGGCACTGTGCCCGTGGTGGACGGCGTTGTCGTCACACCGGACCATCCACGCCGACGAACCGCGGCCGGGCCGCTGCCAGAGGAACTCGTCCTCGTGGTCGATCGCGGAGATGCCCCCGTTGGCATCCGACACCCCGAGGACGCCGTCGTGGATGTCCAGCCAGTAGATGTCGATCTCGGGCGCGATCCGATAGGCCAGACGGGGCACCTTGCCGGAGAGGTCATAGACGTTGCCGTCGTCGCAGCCCGCGTAGATCCAGCGGTCGTCGGCGACGATGCACTTCACCCCGTCGGGTAGCCGGAACTGCTGCTGCACCTCGGCCTTGTGGTTGAGCGTGGTGATCAGCCCGGCCTCGTTGCCGACCATGCAGACGTCGTCGTCGACGAACACCCCGAACGCGGGACTGCCGGACCGGTAGCGCCACAGGACCGGGGCGCTCTTGGCGGTGGACCGGGTGCTGACGATCTGCCGTCGGGTGACCGAACGGGGCTGCCGCCGGCCGATGACCGCCGGTGCGTAGCCCTTTCGGACCTTCTCCCCGATCTTCTTCGCGGCCTCGGACCGTGCCTTGTCCTCGGTGGTGAACGACGACTGCTTGACCTGCCCCCGGTCGCCGATGCGGCCATAACGGACGGTCAGGTCGGTGCCGTCGACGGTCACCTCGTAGAACTTGTGGGCACTCCCGCTGTCTTCGGAGAGTTCGAGGTACGTCGTTTCGGCCGGCATCCGGGCCACCTTTCGGCAGGAGGGGGAACGCGGATGAACTTAGCCGTGGGGTACGACAAAACCGATCAGCCGAGCAGTTCGATCATCTGCTGCTCGCCGAGATTCCGGGCGGCTTCGGCCGCGGCGGCCCAGTCGGCGTCGCGCAGCATCGCCTCGATGGCCGCCGTCAACTGAGGACCGACCAGCGTCGGGTCGATGCCCCGCCGGACCGCGTAGCCGCGCACCGCGGTCAGCAGCACCGCGGCGGTGTCCGGGCGGCCGGCCAGGGCGAGCGCCTGCGCGCCCATGCACAGGCAGGTGAGCAGGTTGCCGAGGTCGTCCTCGACGCGGAACAGGCGGATCGAGCGGCGGATCGCGGCCAGCGCGTCATCCGGGTAGACGGGTGATCCGGCGCCGCCCAGGGTGGCGCCGATCAGGCCGAGCCGGCCGAGTCCCATCTCGCCGAGCGCCGCCGCCCAGCCCTGCCGTTGCCGGCCGGCGGCGGCGTAGTCCTCGGCGCCGTGGTGGACGACCGAGTCGTAGTAGTGGATCTGGACGTACACGATCCGTTCGGCCCGGTCGGTGGGCTCGGGCAGGATCGTGTGCGCCTGCTCCAGCCACTGCCCGGCGCCGACCAGATCACCGCTGATGAACCGTACCGTCGCTCCGGCGCCGAAGGCTCTCGCCCGGTCGGCGACCGGGGCGTCCGGGGCGGCGGTCAGCGCGGCGTCGAGCAGCCGCAGGCCGGTGGCGGTGTGACCGGCGCGGAACCAGAACCAGGGCATCAGCGACGCGGTACGCAGCGCGGCCTCGGGTGACGCGGTCAGGTCGTGTTCGATGCCGGCGTGCACGTTCGCGAGATCCCGGTGCAGTACCCGCATCGCGTGCGGAGAGTGCTCGCCGATCAGTTCCGGGACCCAGCGGGCGACCAGTTCCCGTACCCAGGCGGCATGGGTCTCCCGGCTGGCGGCCGGTTGTGGATCATGAGCTCGGCAGTACGCCCGGATGATCTCCAGCAGCCGGTAGCGGGTCGGTGTCACGTCGAGGTCGGCGGCCACCACCGACCGGGCGACCAGGGCGGACAGCCGGTCGAGGTCGTCGTCGACGGCGGCCGGTGGGAACCCGTCCTCGAACGGCCACAGCCGCGACAGCAGTGCCCGGTCGTCGGGCGGGAGCAGATCCACACTCCACGCGACGGCCGCCTCCAGGGTCTGGTGCGGGGTGATCGCGCCGCGCGGGACGGTCCCGAGCGCGGGGAACCGATCGTCGAGCATCGCGCTGAGATCACCGAGGCCGATCATCCGGGACCGGGCGGCGGCGAGTTCCAGGGCGAGCGGGATGCCGTCGAGGGCGGCCGCGATGTGGGCCAGGTGGCCGAGGTCGGTGTCGTCCGGTCGCCAACCGGGGCGTTGGGCCGCGATCCGGTCGGTGAGCAGCGCGATCGCCGCTTCGGCGGGTAGCGGGTCGACCGGGAGCAGCTGCTCGCCGTTGACCCTGAGCGGTTCCCGGCTGGTGGTCAGGATCCGCAGGCCGGGGCAGTGCGCGAGAAGGTGCAGGACCAGGTCGGCGACCGGTTCGACGAGATGTTCGCAGTTGTCGAGCAGCAGCGTGGCGGGCCGGTCGGCGAGGGCGGCGGTGATCCGCGCCCGAGGAACGCGGACAGCGGCCGTGGTGTCCGTGGCGGGCGGGTGTCCAGCAGTAGGCGGGGGTCCTGCAGCAGTAGGCGGCGTTCCAGGTCCTGCAGGGCCGGGCCGGGGTCCAGGCCGAGCTCCTCGGCGAGCAGGTCACGCACACGGCGCAGCGAGGACAGCGCGTCGGCCTGCCGGCCACTGCGGTACTGGGCGAGGATCAGCAGTTCCCAGCGGCGCTCACGGTACGGCTCGGCCCGTACCGCCGCCTCGAGATCGCCGACCACGACGACGGCGTCACCGGCCGCGAGTCGCCGGCCGACCGCTCCTCCTCGGCGACGATGCGCAGCTCGGCGAGCCGGGCCCGGTACGGGGCGGCGTGTTCCGGACCAGCGCCTCCCGGTCGGCGCCGAAGCCGGCCCGCAGCCGGGACACGTAGAAGAACAGGGAGCTCTTCGGGTTGGCCGGCGGCTGACGGGGCGCCCCTGAGCGGCGGCCGGCGCGGTGACCAGGCGCCGGGGGAGCCGGGCCCCGTACGGGTACGGGGCGGCCGTCCACCTCGATCTCGACCGGCCCCAGGACCCTGCACGTCAGCACGCGGCAGATCATATGGGGCTCAGCCCGAGTCGGGTCCGAGGCGCAGCCGGCTGGTGATCCGATAGCGGTCGCCGCGGTAGATCGACTGTGTGAACTCGATGAGCCGCCCGGTGTCGTCCTGGGTGGTGCGTTCGAAGAGCAGGGCCGGTGAGTGCAGCGGCACCTCGAGGAGGCGGGACTCGTCGGCGTCGGTGACCGTCGGTTCGACGGTCTGCACCGCCTCGGTCGGGTGTACCCCGTACTGCTCACGCAGCCGGCGGTAGAGCGACCCGGAGACGAAGTCGGCGGCCGCGATGTCGGGCACGACCGCGGCCGGCAGCCGGATCTGCTCGATGGCCATCGGTTCGCCGTCAACGATCCGCCGACGTCTGACGTAGAGCAGTTCGGCGGCGGGGGACACCTGCAACCGGCGGCCGAGTCGGGCGCCCGCCGGTTCGGTCCGGAACTCCAGCACCTCG
The DNA here is from genome assembly GCF_033097365.1 of Actinoplanes sichuanensis. Lineage (NCBI taxonomy): Bacteria > Bacillati > Actinomycetota > Actinomycetes > Micromonosporales > Micromonosporaceae > Actinoplanes > Actinoplanes sichuanensis. The sequence continues at coordinate 5,092,145 of NZ_AP028461.1, read as the reverse complement.
CTGGTCCAGTCGCCGTCGGCGGGTGGGACGGGCTGCCCGGACGCGGGGACCTCCTGGGAGATCTTGTGCGGGCTGGTGAACGTGCCCCGTCCGTGCTGGCGCACCAGCAGCCCACCGCGGACCAACTCGTCGATGGCCGCCCGCACGGTCGGCCGGGACGCGCGCAGCGACTCGGAGAGGGAACGTTCCGACGGTAGGGGATCACCCGGCGCCCGCGCGTCGATCAGCTCCCGCAACCGGTCGGTCACCTCAGCGCGGCGCATCGTGTCCCCCCGAATCTCACTGTAAAGAAACTTTTCCGCAGTCTATTGACGCATACCACTGGTTCGGATCACAGTAACCGGGCGGCCGATTCCCTTACCAGTGGTCAGTTCTGGCCTCATCCCCGAAGGAGCCCACCCCCAATGGGATCAACCCCCAACCGCAAGATCGTCATGGGTACGGTCACGGCCGTCGCCGTGGCCACCCTGACCGGCATCGGGATCGCCGCCGCTCCCAGCGGCAACGCCGCCGCCGGCTGTGGTGTGCTCTTCGACGATTTCAACTACTCGTCACGCACCGACGCGGCCCTCGGCCAGCGCGGCTGGAGCGTCCGCAGCAACGCCGGCGGCCCCGGTGTCGGCGGCGCCCGGTGGCTACCCGACAACGTGTCCTTCCCGATCGTCGACGGCCAGAAGGCCCTCCAGCTCAAAGCCGTCACCGACGGCACCGCCGCGGGCACGTCGCACGCCGAGTTCTCGCAGCCGAATCGCCGGTTCTTCGAGGGGACCTACCTCGCCCGGATCAAGTTCTCGGACACCCCGGCCGGCGGCGCCGACGGTGACCACGTGAACCAGACCTTCTACACGATCTCCCCGCTCGCCGCCCCACGTGACCCGCTCTACTCCGAGATGGACTTCTCCGAGTACCTGCCCAACGGCGGCTGGGGCGAGGCGGGCCCGATCAACTATCAGACCACCTGGTACACCTATGTCGCCGACCCCTGGTACGCCGACAACGTGCACAGCCAACAGTCGCGCAGCATCAACGGCTGGCACGACGTGATGGCCACCGTCTCCGGCGGCCACGTGAAGTACTACATCGACGGCGCGCTCGTCGGCGACCATTCCGGCAAGGTCTACCCCCGCCAGAACATGTCGATCGACTTCAACCAGTGGTTCATCGACCTGGCCGGGCACACCGGCGGCGCCAGCACCTGGCTACAGTCGGTCGACTACGTCTACCACGCCAAGAAGCAGGTGCTCACGCCCGCTCAGGCGACCGCCGCGGTCAACACGTATCGTGCCGGCGGCACCACCCACACCGACAACGTGGTCGCCGCCAACGACTGCGACCCCGGTGGCACGCCGACACCGCCGACCACCGGCGCGACCATGCTGCAGTCCAACTTCAGTGGCCGCTGCATCGACATCCCCGGCGGTGTGCCCGACTCCGGCACCGTCCTGCAGACCTGGGACTGCAACGGCACCGCCGCCCAGAAATGGACGTTCGAGGCCGACGGCACGGTACGGGCGATGGGCAAGTGCATGGACCCGGCCGGGGGAGTCCTCACCAACAACACCCCGATCCAGCTGGCCGACTGCAATGCCAACCCGGTGCAGCGGTTCACCCTCACCTCGGCGCGCACCCTGCAGAACGTCTCCTCCGGCCGGTGCGTCGACATCAAGGACTGGAACGGTGCCAACGGCGCCAAGCTGCAACTCTGGGACTGCGCCGGCACCACCAACCAGATCTGGGGCAGGCTCTGACGGTCGACTGGTAGTCGTCGTCGATGCGGGCCGGTGCATCCCGGTCCGCATCGACGAGCGTGGCTGGTGTCAGACCCGGAGCTCGAGCAGGACCGCGTGGTTCTTCGGGTCCTCGGCGCCGACCGGCTCACCGTCGTTCGCGTCGACCACCACCGGGTCCTTCTCGACACCGCCGACCGTCACGGTGGCGGTGACCTTCTCGTCGCCGGCCCAGATGAAGAAGACGTTCGGGATCTCCAGCGTCAGGAATCCGGTCGAGCCGAGCACCTTGAAGCAGTACACCGGCTCGGACAGATTGTTGTACGACTCGACCTGGATGAGGTCGGTGGCCGACCCGCACTCGGCGAGCATGATCTTTCCGTCGCCCTTGATCAGTTTGATCTTCTTGTCGGCCTCGATCTGGGCCGCGCCCGGGTAGCTGAAGTCCTCGACCAGACTGGCCGGCTGATCGGCGGCCTCCTCGGCCTGAGCGGAGACTCCGTAGGCCAGGGAACCGGCCACGGCTGCGCCTGCAACGGCTGTGATCAGGACTTTTCTACGGGTGGTGAGCATGATTTGTTTCCTCCCCGTGGGTGTGCACGCTAAGCACCTTAGTGAGGGCCATCAATGGGCATGACCCTTGGCGCTGTGATCTGCGCCATAGTGCCAGGGTTGCGGAAAACATTGATTCGCGTCAACTTCCTGCGATTGACTCGGCTGCGCCGATTCGTCCTCTCTGGTCGGATCGGCCAGACCACGGGGGAGATAATGCGAATAAGATCAACGCTGGTCGCCGCCCTGGCGACCGCGGTCACCGTCAGCGTGGCACCGGTCCCGGCCCATGCGGCCGAAGACCCCATCGACGTCGTTCGCGCGCGGGCCGTCGCCCTACTCCGGGACGGCGGGCCGGTCCTCTCCCGGGCCGCCGCGACCGCTCTGACCGGCACCGACACCGAGGTGCGCACCTTCGTCGCCGAGGGCCAGCACGCCGCTCGCGCCCTGGACCAACGGGCCCGCCTGGACTCGCTCGTCGCCTCCAGCGGCCCCGCCATGGCCGGCGCCGCCCTGCCGGTCCAGGCCGGCACCGACGCCCAGGTGGGCGCCTTCCTGGACGGTGGCTTCCAGCAGGCACTCGAACAGGACCTGCGGCTCCAGGTCTCCGACACGATCGCCGCGGGCGGCGCCGCCACCGGCGCCGCGGGCCGTCAGGCTCTGGCCGACGGCCCGGAGGCGGTCCGCGCGTTCCTGCTCGGCACCTCCTTCGAGGCCGCTGTGCAGGACGACCGGGTCCGGATCTCCGAGATCGTCGCCACCGGTGGCCCGCAGGTCCAGGCCGACGGCAAGGCCGCGCTCGCCGGCACCACCGAGGACATCCGTTACTTCCTGCTGCGTGGCCAGGACGTCGCCCGGGCCCGCGACCAGGAGATCATGACGCTCACCGACCTCGCCGAGGTCGCCCGCGCGGCACGCGAGACGGCCGCCAAGGAGACCCTGGCCGCCCGCCAGGCCTCCGACAAGGCGGTCGCGGCCGCGGCCGCCGCCAAGAAGGCGGCCGAGAAGGCCGCCGCCGAGACCGCCGCGGCCAAGGAGGACGCGAAGAAGGCCACCGCGGCCGCCGGACGGGCCGCCGACGCCGCCGGACGGGCCGCCGACGCCGCACAGGACGCGGTCGACGCCGCCTCCGCCGCCCGCCAGGCCGCCCGGATCGCCTCCCAGGCCGCCGCCCGGGCCGCCAACGCCGCGACCCTCGCCGGTCAGGCCGCGACCCGCGCCTACAACGCGGCCGCCGCCGCGCTCGGTGACAAGAAGAAGGCCGACGCCGCCAAGACCGCCGCCCAGGAGGCCCGGGCCGCGGCCAACCAGGTCAAGGGCATCCTGGACTTCATCAACGTGGCCGTGGCGGCCGCCGACGCCGCCGCGAACGCCGCCCTCGCCGCGGTCAGCGCGGTCGGTAACGCCGGTGCCGCCGCCACCGCCGCCGACGAGGCCGCCGGGCACGCCGCGGTCGCCGACTCGGAAGCGGCCCGCGCCCGCGAACAGGCCGCCCGCGCACGGCGGCTGGCCGCCTCGGCCACCCGCTCGGCCAACGAGGCGCAGTCGCTGGCCCGTACCGCGGCCACCGCGGCACGGCAGGCCAAGACGTACGCCGAACGCTCGGCCGCACATGCCGACGCCGCCGCCGACGCGGCCGAAGCCGCGGCGGTCTTCGCCGGTACCGCCCAGGAGGCCGCGGCCAAGGCCACCCAGCACGCGACCGCGGCCCTGAACGCGGCCAAGGACGCCGCCGACGCGGCCACCCAGGCCGAAGCGGTCCAGGCGGCGGCCCGCGCCGCCGAGACGCAGAGCCTCGCCACCGACACCACCAACGCCCTCTCCGACGCGTCCGCCCTGCGGGCCGTCGAGCTGGCCAAACCGGCCGACGTGATGGCCGACGTGCCCGAAGCGCAGCGGGTCTCCGCCGAGACGACCGGCCTGCTGGCCGCCGCGACCGCGAGCGGTGCCTCCACCGACACCATGCTCACCAACGGCCGTAAGGCCGCGGTGCTGCTGCGCGAGCAGGGCGGACCCTGGACCGCGCAGGCCGCCGAGGAGGTGCTGTCCGGCGACGCCGAGAGCATGCGCACCTTCCTGACCGCCGGCCGTGAGGAGGCCGCCACTCAGGACGACCGGTCCCGGGTGCTCGAGATGATCTCGCAGAACCCGGAGAACACGGCTCTGGCCGACGCGGCCAAGGCGGTTCTCGACAAGAGCCACGCCGAGATCGTCGCGTTCCTCGCCTTCCCGAACTACCCCGGCCGGGACCTTCAGGACCGGGTCGCCATCTCCAACATCATCGCCACCGGCGGGCCGGCCACCGTGACCGCGGGCAAGGCGGCGCTCAAGGGCACGGCGCTGGACCGATACCGCTTCCTGCGGTCCGGTAAGGACACCGCGGCCGCCGCCGACGAGCGGATCGCGATCGCCGACATCTCCGACGCCGGCGGACCCGAGGTGCAGGCCGCCGCCAAGGTGGCGCTGGCCGGTCCGACCTTCATGGGATCGAAGTTCCTGTCCGTCGAGCGGTTCCGGGCCAAGCTGCGCGACGAGCAGACGGCGGCGCACGTGTCGGCCGTCCAGGCCCTGGTCGCCTCGGCCGCGCAGTCGGCGAACCTCGCCGCCCAGGACGCGGCCCTCGCCGCGGAGCTGGCGGCCCGCGCCAACGGCGCCTCCGCCGAGGCGGACAAGTACAAGACGCAGGCCGCCAACTCGGCCAAGGCCGCCGAGGGTTACGCCGCTCAGGCGGCCACCGCGGCGGCCTCGGCGAAGCGGTCCGCGGACGCGGCGGCGGCCTCGGCCAAGACCGCCAACACCGCGGCCGCCGACGCGCGGGCCTCGGCGGCCGCCGCCCAGCGGTCCGCGGACCAGGCCACCTCCTCGGCCGCGTCGGCGCGGGCCTCGGCCGACGCCGCGTACGAGTCGGCGGCCCAGGCCCACGCGTCGGCCATCGCGGCCGGCAAGAGCGCAGCCGAGGCGGCCACCATCGCGCTGGAGGCGATGCGTGTCGCCACCGGCAAGCTGCTCGAGTCGTGGGCGACCTCGAACCCGAACCCGAACCCGCCGGCGCCCACGGGGGGTGACACCGAGACCTCCGGTACTCCGGTCGAGACCCGCCAGATGCCCGAGGCGGTCGGGATGAGCGATTCCGACATCGCCCAGCTCCTGCTCGACCTGATCGGCATCTTCGACCCGACCGGTGTCGCCGATGGGACGTCCGGGGCGATCTCGCTGTGGAAGGGTGACTGGCTCGGCGCCGGTCTCTCGGCCGCCTCGATGATCCCGTACCTCGGTGACGCGTTCGCCAAGAGCGCCAAGGTCGCGAAGGACCTCAAGGGTTTCGCCGCGCTCGCCAAGCGGGCGCACAACCTGGAGTTCCTGAAGAACCTGGCGCACAACGTGGAGTACGCCGGGCTGGCGCGCGCCAACCGGGCCCTCGGTGTGATGGACACGCTGCTGAAGGAGGCCGCGGAGTTCTACGCGACGAACCCCGGTGCCCGTAAGGCGGCGCAGCAACTGCGGCTGCCGACCCAGGGGCCGATCGTCTTCGTACCGCCGAAGGGCTGGGACGCGGCCAAGCCGCGCAAGGTCAACGGCGGATACGTCGACGCGTACGGCTACCAGTGGCGCTGGGACCCCAGCAAGCAGGAGTGGGACGTCCAGCTCGAGCCCGGCAAGGGTGGCCTGGATCTCTTCGGCAAGGATTCCAAGCACGCCAACATCTCGCCGACCGGCCGAGTGACCCACTGACGGTTCAGTGATGATGGGGCCTGGTCCGCCAGGCCCCATCACCGTGAGGAGAGTTCCTGTGGCGAAGGACGACGTGGAGTTCGCGATGACGGCGATGCTCCGGCTGACCCGCGGCACCGCGAGCGCCGCCGAGACGCTGCGCCGTTACGCCCCGCTCGCCGACGAGTTCGGTGCCGACGGGATCGACGTCGACGTCGAACGCGCCGACCTGCTGCTGTCCGGCACCCGGGCCGCGGTGGACGAGGCAGCCGCCATGCACGCCATGGCCCGGCCGCTGCTGCACCGCTTCGGCTGGCGCGAGGAGGACTTCGTGTACTCCCGCAACGTCCGCTATGCCGAGACCACCGTACCCACCCTCGACCTGCCGGCCACCCGCCTGGTGATCGATCGGGCCGGTCAGGAGATGGGCTGGGAGGGTGCGACCCACGGCCACGGCCTCACCCCCGACCGCACCTTGGACGTCGAGCCGGTCGACACCGATGTCGTCGCCCGGCTCTTCGTCACCGTCCCGGCGACCACCCTCACCGCGACGGCGGAGGCCCTGCGGCCGTGGCTGGCCCGCGTCGGCCCGACCGCCGTCAGCGTCGACCGGGGAGGCCGTGCCGCCCTGGTCTACCGCACCCACGGCGACCCGCTGACCGAGTCCGGCCGGTTGGGCCTGGGCCCGGTCGAGACCGGCCGGATCGAGGGCGACGCCGACCATGTGATCGAGACCGCGGTGGCGGCCGACGGCACCACCCTCTGGCTGCGCCGCGGCACCGACCCGGTCTCGCGCCACTGGCCCGGCCTGATCGAGGTCCGCGAGATGGTCCTCGACGACTCGTACCCGGCGGACATTTGAGGTCTTCGACTACGGTGTGGCCTCGACACGGGGCCGTCCACGTAGAGGAGACGCATGTCGCGCCGCGCTTCCGGGATCCTGCTGTTCGTGCTCGGCATCCCGCTGCTGCTGTTGGGCATCACGTCCTGGCAGGACGCCGATCGCGAAGCCGGGGTCCGCGCCTGGCAGCTGGAGCAGGCCCGCACGGTGGCCGACCAGCAGGAGCGCGAGCGGTTCGGCGAATACGCCGAGAGCACCCTGCGGCGTCAGGAGGACGCCGAGTACAACCGGAACATGCTGCTCGCGGCCGGGGTGGCCGGTCTGGTCGGCGGCATAGTGGTCCTGGTCACCGGGCGGCGCAGGCCGGGCGAGCCGGCTGACGGAGCGGTCGACGCCGCGCCGGTGTTCACCGCCTGTGCGGCGTGTAGCCGGCAGATCTCGGTCGCGGCGACTGCCTGCCCGCAGTGCGGCCACCCGCACCGACCGGTCCGGACGGCGACGGCCACGGCGGTGCAGGCGACCCCGGCGAGCAGGGTGCTGCGGGTTTTCTACGCGAGCCTCATCGTGCTGGGTCTCGGGTCGGCGGCGGTGATCTACACGGTCGCGTTCGGCAGCCTGTCCGAGACCATCCTCGTACGCATCACGCCGTTCTGGCTCTTCCCGACGGTGTTCGGCTATTACGGCCTGGTGGCGCAGCGTATGGAGGCCGGGCTCCAGGTCAGCCATCTGGACACGGTCTCCGACCAGCTACTGAAGGTGATCCGGGAGACCGGCGTCCTCGGACAGATCTTCGCGTTCCTGATCCACGCGCCGTTCCTGCTGGTCAAGAGCCGCCAGCCGTGGGTGACGGCGCTCGTCGGCTCACTGATCTGGGCGATCGCCCTGACGCTGTTCTTCAGCGTGGTGTTCCCTACGCTCTGACCTGGAGCGGGTGCGCGCCAGGCCGCCCAGGATGACGGCGGTCAGGCCGAACGCCACGCTCGCATAACCGCCCACCACGCCGTTTCCGGTGCCCGGGCCGCCGTCGGCGGTGGCCAGCACCCAGACACCGACTGGCAGGGTGAGGGCACCGGCGATCAGCGCGACTCGCGGATCCCGGCCGCGGATCAGGGCCAGGACGCCGGCGATCAGGGCGATCAGGGCCGCGATCGCGGCCACGGTCGCGACGGCACGGTCGAAAGTCAGGGTGTACGCGGCCACGGTGCCCTCCAAGGCGGTGCGGACTGGATGCCTCCATCCTGTCCGGCCGTGATCGTGCCGACATCGTGCAGCCGTGGTCACCCGCTGCCGCGGTCGTCGCAGCCCCGGACTACCGCGGGTGCGGTAGTCCGGCCGGCCTCAGCCGCAGTCGACACCGTGCAGGGCGGGCCAGACCGGGTCGCCGTCGCTGCCCTCGACGACCAGGGAGCCGCCACCGAACCCCCACGACAGTTCGTAGTCGCCGGCGGCGATGGGGCGGTGACCGTCGTCCGCGGTCCACGAGGTGCCGCGCCACGCGATCCCCATCGGACCGATGACGTGACCGGTGTACACCTGGCCACTGCCGGCGAAGAGGAACGCGGTCTCTCTCGCGACGGCCCGGCAGCCACCCGGCCCGTACGGCTCCAGCAGGTGATACCTCGCGAAGGCATCGGCCAGTCCGCCGGCCAGACAGCCGATCAGGGTCAGCAGGGCCAGCGCCCACCGCCAGCGGTTCGGGCCGGGCCGGGCGGGCGCCGACCGCCGGCTCAGTCCGACGATCAGTGCCACCCCGAGCAGGGCGCCGCCCGGCGCCCACCCGGGAACCGGATGCGTCCCCACGATGAGCAGCAGACCGCTCCAGTGAGCGGCGACGGCGACGGCGGCTGACAGGACGACCCCGTCGATGAGCCTGGACATGCCCGGAGGTTATGCCGCATTCGCGTGGTGGCCGGTGCTGCCCACACGGTCTCCCCGATGCCTTCACAGGTCCTCCTCGACCCGCGGCGGGGGTGGCCGGTCAGGTGTCGCCCAGATCGAAGGCGGCGCGGGGCGACTCGACTCCATTCACCTGCAGCGCGATCGCGTGCGGACCAGGGTGGTAGCGGCGGGTCGTGATCGGGCGGAACGAGTGCTCCCGTACCACCTCGATCTTCTCGTCGGGGGCCAGGACGCGGGTGGTGAGCTTGAACGTCTTGCCGGTCTGCGTGCCGTTGGCCTTGCGGTGGTGGACGATGTAGTCGATCGCCAGTTTCGCCGGCTCGGGACCGGTGTTGTGGACCGTGGCCCGGAAGCGGACGCTGCCGCCGAACGGAACCGTCGCCCGGTCCAGGTGGGGGCCGTCGACCCGGACGGTCGCCGGGGTGAAGCCGAGAAGTCCCAGGGCCGCCGGGTGACCGCGTTTGATCAGCGTGCGCAGGCTGTGCCGGACCAGCCGTGCGGTCTCCGGTCCGGGATCGGCCAGCCAGCGCCCGGCGGTGTCGACGACCAGGTCGGGGTGGTCGCGGCTGAGGTCGTTCAGGTGGTTGGCGACCGAACGGCGTACGTATTCGCTCTCGTCCCGGTAGAGGGCGTCCAGGATCGGCATGGTCGCGCCCGGCCGGGCCAGGATGCCCGGGACCCGCGCCGCCCATGGCAGGTAGGGCCGGGTGCCTTCGGAGGCCAGGCGGCGCACATCGGTGTCGGCTGAGGTGGTCCAGCCGCCGGCGATGTCGAGCGCCCGGTCGAGGTCGTGCCGCAGCAGTGTCCGGATGGCGAACTCGGCGGTGAGGCGACCGGTCAGGTCGGCGAGCAGGGCCATCGCCCGGTCGAAGGCGTCGGTGCCGCCGTCCTGGACCGCGCGGGTGGCCACGGCGCCGGTGACCGGCCAGATCAGCCAGCCGGTGAACTGAGGCGCATGCTCCCGCGCGTGGCGAATCGTCCGTTCAAGGGTGTCGTAGTCGCCGGGCAGGTCGGTGAGCAGGGCGTCCCGGAGCAGGTCGGCGCGCTCGCGCAGGGCCAGCGGTCCGATCCGCTCACCGGCGGCACGCAGGGCGGTCAGGTCGGCTTCGGGGGCGGCGGCCTGGATCGCGGTGAGCAGGTTCGCCACGACGTGCTGGCCGATGAGTTCGTCGGCGGATGGCATGCGGTCTCTTTCGACGAGGTGTCCGGGCCGTCCCACAGTAGAGGTCGATCTGACATGCCGGTAACAACTCCGTAACGCGCACTTCCTCCCATCGATGTGACCGGTCACACTGCGAGTGCGTTCGAGTGACCGGTCACATGGGTCGAGGAGTGGAGAGAATCTGTGAATGGGCTTGCCATGCTGGTTGCGGGGGTCACGCTCGCGGCCGGGGTCCTGTCGGCGCCCGGGACGGCCGCGGCGGCGACCGACGTGCTGAGCGTCGACTTCGCGAAGAGCACAGGTGAGTTCCGGGGCGGGGCCACCGGGACGCTGTACGGCTTCGGTGACGACGGCGCGCCCACCCAGGCGCTGATCGACGGCGCGCACATCACCAACACCTCGCAGAAGGCGCCCTACGGCACCCAGCACCCGAGCGGCGACGCGATCAAGGTGGAGGACGGCTTCTTCCACAAGCACGGTCGGGACATGTACATCTACGTCCAGGACTACTACCCGGACTGGTCGTACCACGGCGGCGTCCGTCCCGGCGACACCCGCACCTACCGCCAGGCCGACGGGACGTACACGAACACACCCAACGGTGTCTGGGACTACCTCGAGGTGGTCGAGTTCGTGACCGAGGCGGTCGCCACCACCTCGAAGCGCCCGCAGGACTACGTGTTCATCCCGTTCAACGAACCCGACGGCGGCAACTGGTACGCGAACTGGGGCACCCTCAAGGACACCTTCCTGGCCGACTGGAAGGCCACCTACGACAAGATCCAGCAGGTGTACGCCCGGCACGGCCTCGGCCACGCCCGGATCGGCGGCCCGGGTGACACCCGATGGCAGCCCGAGCGGTCGGCCGACTTCCTCACCTACGCGAAGGCCAACGCCGTCCTGCCGGACGTGTTCATCTGGCACGAGCTCGGCATCGACAACCTACGCACGTTCCGCTCGCACTACACCGACTACCGGGCCCTGGAGAAGCGGCTCGGGCTGACGCCGATGCACGTCAACATCACCGAGTGGGGCATGCTGCGCGACATGGGCACGCCGGGCCAGCTGGTCCAGTGGCTGTCCATCATGGAAGACCTCAAGATCGACGGCCAGACCGCCTACTGGGCGTACGCCGGGAACCTCAGCGACAACAGCGCACGGACGAACTCGGCGAACGCCGGTTGGTGGATGTTCAAGTGGTACGGCGACCTGGCGGGCAGTCGTACCGTCGCGGTGACGCCGCCCGCGCTGAACACGGTCGACACGTTGCAGGGCATCGCCGCCGTCGACAAGCGCAACAAGCGGGCCACCGTCCTGTATGGCGGCGGCAACGATCCGGTCACGCTGAGCCTGTCCGGCCTCGACCGGAACATCTTCGGCAAGCGGGTCGACATCGAGGTCCGCGAGATCACCCTGGCCGGAGCCGAAGGCGTCGCCGGCACGCCGCGGGTGGTCAAGGTCCTCGACGGGGTACGCCTCGATCGCGGCACCATCGAGCTGAACGTGCCCACCTACGACAGGTACGCCGCCTACCAGGTCCTGATCACCCCGGAGCAGGACCGCACCCCGGTCGCCGCCGCCGTCTGGAGCACCTCGATCGAGGCCGAGAACACCACTCTCACCGCGGCGACCGTCTACGACCAGGACCCGCTCGCCGGTGGCGGCTGGAAGTTCCTCGCCTCCGGCGGCCGCGACGTCGGCTCGTTCAACCGCCCCACCTCGAAAGCCGAGTGGACGGTCACCGTGCCCCGCACCGGCCGCTACCGGTTCCAGGTGATCGGCGGCGCACCCGGCGTACCCGGCCGGCACGCGCTCTTCGTCGACGGCGCGAACCCGCAGATCGTCCAGTACACCGCCGACCTGGCCCTCACCGACGTCCAGCGCTGGCAGTACCGCGGCAGCTCCGAGGTCACCGTCGCGCTGACGGCCGGCACACACACCCTGTCACTGCGGGCCGGCCTCGACGGCATCAGCAGGCTGCCCAACTCGGACATCACCCTGGACAAGTTCCTGCTCACCGACATCACCGACGGCGAGCCGACCGCCTACCCGGCCTCGACGCTGCGCTACTTCGGCGGCGCCCGCGTCACCTACGACAGGGCGAAGGCTCGCGGCCACGCCGAGATCCGCGGCGACCGGCAGCGCGCCGACGCGTACATCCAGGCCTGGGAGACCGGCTACTACGACGTCGGGCTCGACTACCGCAGCACCGGCCGCACCGACGTCGACGTCACCGTGAACGGCCGCTCGGTCGCCACGGTGTCGGCGCCCAGGGCCGGTGCCTGGCGGTCGACCGCACGTCTACACCTGAGCCAGGGCATCAACGAGATCGAGATCCGCTCGAAGCGCGGCCTCCTGCTGCAGCAGCTCACCACCACCCGGGTCGCCGCCGCCGACACGGCCGCCGTCACCATCGAGGCCGAGGACACCATCCGGCACGGTGCGGTCAGCATCACCACACACGCCGACTCCTCGGGCAGCAACGCCTCCGGCGGCAGATCGATCGGCTACGTCGGGCTCGGCGCCGCCAACACGTTCGAGATCACCCGTGGTCCCGGTTTCGACAAGCCGGGGTTGTACGACGTAGCCGTCTCCTATGCCAACGCGGAGCTCGGCGGGCACCACGACTACAACCCGCAGGTCATCGACCGACGACTGGAGATCACCGAGACCGGCGGCGGCACCGCGCACGGCTACTTCCGGTACACGTACGCCTGGAACAGCTTCCTGGAGAAGACCGTCCCGATCACGCTGACCACCGCCGACGGCCCGCTGACCTTCGGCAACCCGCAGGCGTACGCCCCGGACATCGACAAGATCACCATCGCCCCGGCCGTCATCGGCCGACCGACGACGGTGCCGCGCCGGTAGCCTCTCGCCCCGGACCAGGCGGGACCTTCTCCTGCCTGGTCCAGCTGGACCAGCCGCGCCGGCGCATCAGATCGCGCATGATCCGGGCCCCCGGATGATGCTCGTCGGCCAGCGCGTCGAGCAACTCGAACGGCAGATCGTCGGCCGGATCACTCCGGCCGACGGTCTCGCCCGCCGCATAGGATTCCTCGGCCAGCTCGGCCATGATGTCGGCGGCCTCCTCCATCAGCCGGAAGGCGGCCTCGTCGCGCAGCGTCCCACCGGCCTGCCCCTCGTCGACCAGCTCGGACAACACCAGGTAGAGCCGGACCATCCGCGGATCCTCCAACTGCGCGACCTTGACCGGCACCCACTCGCGGACCTGGTCCGGCCAGCGGGCCGCGATCAGGATCCACCCGTCGTGCTCGGCCGCCACCAGCTGCTCGGACACCCCGATCGTCCGGAGCCGGTCCAGATAGGCCAGCACCTCGGCCGGCAGGGCACCGCTGTTCCCGGCCGCGAGCCGGGCGATCTGCCGGCGGCTGGTCTCCAGCCGGGTGATCTCGTCGGCCAGCCGATGATCGATGCGGTCCACCGCCGCCGCGAAATCCGCCTCGCCGGCCCGCAACAGCGAGTCGATCTCGGAGAGCGGCACCCCTGCCTCGGCCAGCGTGCGGATCTTCAGCAGGGCGACGACCGCACTCGCACCGTACCGCCGGTAACCCGACGCGTCCCGGTCCGGCTCGGGCAGCAGGCCGACCTGGTGATAGTGCCGGACCGCGCGCACGGTGACCCCGGCGTACGACGCGAGTTGCCCGATCGTCAGCATGCCTCTGATCCTGCCCCGCTCAGGAGATCTTGCGCCGGTAGGTCATCGCGGCCAGACCCCACGCCACCACCAGGATGCCCGCACACCAGGCCAGTGCCGTCCAGATGCCCGAGCCGACCGGCCGGTCGGTGAACAGCGCCCGGATCGTGTCCACGATCGACGTGACCGGCTGGTTCTCGGCGAACGCCCGCACCGGCCCGGGCATCGACTCGGTCGGCACGAACGCCGAACTGACGAACGGCAGGAAGACCAGCGGGTACGCGAACGCGCTCGCGCCGTCGACCGACCTCGCGGTCAGCCCGGGGATCACCGCGATCCAGGTCAGCGCCAGGGTGAACAGGGTCAGGATCCCGGCGACGGCCAGCCAGGCGGAGATGTCGGCGCCGGTCCGGAAGCCCATCACCAGCGCCACCAGCACCACCACGACGACCGAGACCAGGTTGGCGACGACCGAGGTCAGCACATGCGCCCACAGCAGCGACGACCTGGCGATCGGCATCGACTGGAACCTGTCGAAGATGCCGCCCTGCAGATCCTGGAACAGCCGGTACGCGGTGTACGAGATCCCCGACGCGATCGTCATGATCAGGATGCCGGGCAGCAGGTAGTCGACGTACGACCCGGCGCCGGTCTGGATCGCGCCGCCCAGCACGTAGACGAACAGCAGCATGAACGCGATCGGCATGAGCACGGTCGTGATGATGGTGTCCGGGCTGCGGATGATGTGCCGCAGCGACCGGCCGAGCAGGACCAGGGTGTCGCCGATCATGACTTACCTCCGACCAGCTTCAGGAAGACGTCCTCCAGGGTGGGCTGCTTCTCGACGTACTCGACCCGGGCCGGTGGCAGCAGCCGTTTCAGCTCGTCGAGGGTGCCGTCGACGATGATCCGGCCGTCGTGCAGGATCGCGATCCGGTCGGCCAGGTGCTCCGCCTCCTCCAGATGCTGGGTGGTCAGCAGCACGGTGGTGCCGCCCGCGGCGAGTTCCTTGACCGCCTGCCACACCTCGAGGCGGGCCTCCGGGTCGAGCCCGGTGGTCGGTTCGTCCAGGAAGATCACCGGCGGCTCACCGATCAGGCTCATCGCGATGTCGAGCCGTCGCCGCATGCCACCGGAGTAGGTCACGGCCCGCCGCCCGCCCGCCTCGACCAGCGAGAACCGGCGCAGCAACTCGTCAGCGACCGCCCCGGGCCGGTCGAGGTGCCGGAGCCGGGCGACCATGACAAGGTTCTCCCGCCCGGTGAGCACCTCGTCGACCGCCGCGAACTGCCCCGTCAGACTGATCGACCGCCGCACGTCGGCCCCGTCGGCGGCCACCTCGAACCCGTTGACGTACGCGGTCCCGCCATCAGCCTTGAGCAGCGTGGCCAGAATCCGCACCAGAGTGGTCTTACCGGCCCCGTTGGACCCGAGCAGCGCGACGATGCTGCCCCGAGCGACCGCGAGATCCACCCCGCGCAACACGTGGAGTTCCTTGAACGACTTCTGCAGGCCCCGCACTTCGATAGCGCCGCCCGCTGATGACTCACCCATGCCGGCAGCATGCAAGGTTGACGCTGCGTCAGGGTCAAGCGTCCGTCAGATCTTGTCGGTGGCCCGCGTGTTGCGGGGTTCTCATGCCGGCCGACTCGGTAGAATCAGAGGTGCGGCATGGAGATAGCTCCAGCTAGTCGTGCGGTCTGGCAGCCTCACAATGGCCCAGCGTGGCAGAGTCAATCGCCATCCCACAGCACGAGGAAACATCATGTGATGCGCCGATCGGCGCGGGTGTTCGATCTTCATCACCACCCGCCGAGGCGCAGGCAGATCCCACTCCGGCCGTCATCGACGACGCCAACCCAGAGGTTCGCTTAGCCGGCGGCCGGGTGGAGTTACTGATGGGAGAGCATCTACATGGGTGACGGCCTCGGTCCGTGTGACGGTCTGGACTGGCAACGCTCACGCTTCTGTGTCGGCGAATTTCACTGCGTGGAATGGGCATACGGTGACAGCTGTGTATATCTGCGAAATTCGCAGAAACCGGATCTCTACTTGTGTCTCACCCCGGCAGCGTGGCGCTGCCTGATCTTGCGAATTCGGTCAGCGTGGGCGGTGTCGTAGCCTGCTGACCGTCGGCTGACTCAGGAGGCGTCTCGCCTGGTGCGAGGTACGACCGGGCTGCGGAGTCCGATGTGGCCGTTCCCGTCGACGAGCGGGCGGACCGCTCGCCTCCGCGGCCCGGAACGCCTCGTCGATCATGAGAAGGAATTTCCGGCGGCGGCCTCGGGAGCCCGAGAGCCGCCATCGGCCGTGCATCCGCCAGTAGTCGCGGGGAACCTCACTGTCGAACATTCCTCCTGCGTAGCTGCGCACCTGCGCCTCGCTGAGGTCTCCGATCTCGAACGAGTACCACCACAGAAGATGAATCATGTTCGTGTAGTAGAACAGGCGCTCGTCATCCTCGGTTACGCGTACACCCCAGCATTGGCAGTACTCGGGGTTGTCGAGAGCCATGCCCACCACGTTCAGATGCATGTCTCGAACAACGCTGATGCGTTCGTGCCGCAGTTGATGGCGCTGCAACAGGATCACCAGGCAGAGCGTGACGGCTGAGAGCAGGGCGGAGACAAGACCATAAGCCTGCCCGATGTCACTGAGCCGGTTCCAATCGAGGTTTGTCGAATCGACTGCACTGAAAGCCATCGGTGAGATCGCGATACCCGTCACGAATAGGACCAGCAGCATCCCTATTCCGACCTTGGCGGCGATATCGACGAACGGGCGTGCCGGGCTGATGGTGGGCAAGGGCATGGCTCCTCCTCCGCGCGCGCTGCCTTCGATTGTGCGTACTGGTGGCAACTCGCGTCGCGCCGGCTCAACCACGTGTTGTGATCGAACGGGCGTGTCCTCGGCGGCGCCCCGACCAGTTCTGATATTCTTCATCTGCGGCAGAGGACGTGTCATCGTCCCAGCTAGTCGTGCGAAGCGTGGCGGCACGAAAAGGCCCGGAGGGCCACGAAACAGCGCTCCCGCTTCCAAAGCACGAACAATTTCTTCACGTTTTCGTTCGGTGGAGCCTTTCGGTGCACGCCACGAAACTCTGGCATGTCGACACATTCCAGACTTCGACTCGGCCGCGTTTGGAGAATTCACTAGATTGACAAGAATAAGGTTTCCTAAACGGCCCGCCGCTGAGGTCGGGCACTATTTAGTCGCGAAAATTCCTTCATCGGTTGGAAAGTGCAGGAAAAATAAGAGTCCCTTGGATGAAGTTTGTAGGTTGATGAGGCTGAGGGTAAAGCTCTACAAGATCAATCTGGAAGACGATGATCGGATCATGGAGATGCTTGCCGGTATGGCGGTCCGGTATGTCCGGGATGAATATAATCTGTGGCGCGACACGGCTTCTGTGGAAACGGCCGCCACCTTCATGGCTTCCAAATTTTTGGCGGGGCTGCCCGCGGACACGCGCAAAGATGCTGAGATTGCGATCAAACGGGCCTTCCAGATCATGGGAGCGGAACGCGCCGAGATTCTCCTTCTTCGCCACGACATGGGGTTCGGCGCTGGTTGCCGCGAAAGCCGTGACGATGATCCGGAGATGAGCCGGCACACCTACGGGGGAATTGTGTGGACCCACCCCTCCACCATGTTTATTCCATGTCCCGACTGCATAGGCTTGAATGGCTTCACCGACGATGAGATCGCCCAAACGGTCAGCAAAGGCCGGGCGGCCCCCATCGGTTCGGGCGAGGTTGCGATCCTTCTGGAAGAAGCGCGTACCGTCTGGGTCGAACAACTGAATGGAGAGCTGTGACTCATGGCCGAAGTAAACACTAAAGACGCAGCCATCGAGATCGAGCACATTCTGGGCGGCTACGATGCGCACCGGCGTGCCCATTTCTGGTTCTCGCACGGAGATCGGTCAATGGCCCGGGACTACCTCCGGCTCGGGTCCCGACACGGCGTGGCCGCAGCCGACGAGGATCTTGCGGTTCTTGACAAATCCGGCGATACCCGGATCGCCGCATGCACACGCATATCGGGGCTGGCGCCGGGCGACGACAGCCGGAGTGGATGGCGGGTGCGCCTGCGCCCACTCCTGAGGTGGTTGACGGCATCTGCTGTGCTTCTCATCCTCGTGTCCAGCCTGTTCGCCGGAATCCGGGCGCGGCAAACGGCGACGCATCTCGACGCGTTGCCGGACACCTATGTGCCCACCGGATTGAGTAACGCGCCCATCGGCCCGAGACAGGAGGTGGCGCTGCCGACCACGGAACGGCCGCAACCTGCGCCGACCGCCGGTGAGCACCCTCGCACGACCTCGTCGGCCCAGCCCTACACCACTGTCGCGTCACGGCCATCCACGACGGCGGTGACTCTCCCCCCGAGTTCCGAGGCGTCCGTCGACCGCCCCGCTTCCGTCTCCGACCCCCACCTTTCGGTGAGCCAGGGCGACGGATCCGAAGAATCGTTCTCCGCCCTGGTCGCCCTCTCCGGCAAGGACGGGTGGCGGCAGCTTCGCTTCCAGCCGGAAGCCGAATCACGGTTCGTCGCGACGCTGTGGTCAACCGATCGGACGCCCTGCTTCTGGCGTTTCGCAGGTGCGGACGGGATGGAGGCGGATGCGGCCGAGACGAATTCGAGCGACGTCGTTGTCCCCGCTGGTGAACGCCGCGACACGATCGTGCTCACCGAGGGATGGCCGGTCCTGTCGGTCAAGGTCCGTGGGGGCGATCGGGTCGCCGGATGTCTGCTGGTCAACCAGCGATTCGTCGAGATCGAGAAGGCCGCCGCCAAGCCTGTTTCCGGCGGATGGGCCGCAGAGACCGCGTCGAGCGGCGGGCCGGTCGGGGAAGCTCCGACGACCGGCGAGCCCGATCCCGTCGCAGAGCCCGTAGCTACGCCCACTCCTTCTCCCGTGCCCGTACCCGGAGTCTCGGCTGCCGACGAATCGGCGATCGGTGGGGAGCCGGTCGAGTCAGCGGCGCCGGCGAGCCCTTCGACAGAGTCCCCGCTCGGCGCGCCGAATCATGTCGACTGATGACGAAGCGACCAAAGGGGAGCGGCCCAACCTGCCCCGAATCCTCCCGGACTGCCGTCCACGCGGCGGTCGGGTCGGGCACCGGCCCTCGCCCACGGTACTCGGCTAGGGAAAGGCAGGCCCGCCCGGAGACAGGTCAGATGCGTTGAGAAGCCGGGGCGTTCCCGATGAGGAGTTTCCAGGCCGCGCCGGCCTCGGCGCCGTAACGGTGGCCGTGGCCGGCGGGGACGTTCTGGGCGGTGAGCAGGTCGCCGGTCACCTGCCAGAAGGTGACGATCGGCCACCAGCGGGTCTGCGGCGACACACCGTCGCCGCGCCGCTTGCGCAGCCAGTCCGGGCGGTGCAGCAGCAGGTCCGGCGACCACCAGACGACCGGATCGGTGGCATGTTGGAGAAAGACCACGCGGGGGTACGCCGTACCGGCCGCCGTGGACAGGTCGGTCCGGCCGGTGGCGAACCGGATGTCCGGGCGGCCGGGCAGGATCGGCGCTACCTCGGTGCCGGCCGGGCCGCGGTCGGCGAGCAACCGGTCGCGTAGTGGGCTCCCGCTGGGCGGCCCGCTGATCAGTGCCCCGTCCACCTGGTCGAGGAGCCCGTCGGCGTCGCCGAACGGGGCCTGGACCGCGCGGGCACCGAGACTGTGCCCGTAGACGAGCAGTCTCGGCCGGTCGGTGGGGGACATGGCCGACCAGACGCGCCGAACCTCGGTGATCAGGTCGGCGGCGGCGGTCTCGGCGCGTTCGGGTTCGGCGGCCAGGGACAGCCAGCTGGGCAGCGCCGAATACTGGATCGCGGCGACGGCCGTGTCACCGTCGAGGGTGTCCTCCAGTGCGGCCACCGTCGGCTCGTCGATCCACCCGCTCCCGGTCGGCACCACCAGGCAGAGCACCCTACGGTCGAACGCGCCGGTCCGCTGGAGTTCGGCGACCGCCAGGCGGGCCCGGTCCTCGCTGGTCGACGCGGTGCGCAGGCCGACGTAGACCCGGATCGGCGGGCGGGTGTGCCGCACCGCCGACGCGCCGGTGACGAAGGCCCGGCCCTCCCGGCCCAGCGTGCCCCACGAGACGAGCGAGGCCGCGCTGCCCGACCGGGTCGCCTCGGTCGGAGCCGCAAGGTCGGTGACCCGGCCGTCCAGCACGGTCGAGAGGGCGGCGAGTGGTGATGCGCCGACCAGCAACGCGAGAATGACCAGCGTGGCCGCCGCCGGATACCGGCGCTCCCAGAAGACGAGGGCCGCGGCGCGATGACGGTCATCCCGAGAGTTGACGAGCGCGGCGCGATGAGGGTGATTCCGGGCGGCGACGAGCGCGGCGTGATGACGGTGATGCCGACGGGTGCGGGTCGCGGTCCCGCCGCGGCGTAGCAGGCGGGCCGCCGCGAGCAGGGCCGCGAACACGGCCACCGCCAGCGGCAGCGCGAGAAACCATGTCGCGGGCGGCGGCCCGTCCACCCCGACCATCGCGCTGACCTGCTGCTGCCAGTGCCGGCCCTGGTAGGCCGCCAGGAGCGTCGACGGCACGGCCACGGCGGTGAACACCGACCACGCCCGGACCCCCGCCCGCCACCGAGGCAGCACGAGACGCGGCAGGCAGCCTAGGGCGTACCCGGTCGCCGTGCACAGGCCACCGACGACACCCTGCACGATCCAGCCGCGTGGCAGCAGCGACGGCGTGAACGACAGGCAGAGCAGGACGGTCGCCGCGATGGAACCGGCCAGGTCGAGTCGGGGGAGACGGATCGCGCGCACCGGTCAGGCCCCGCCGAGCCGGAAGAAGATCATCGGGTTGTGGTCGCCGCGGTGCACCGGCTCGGCCAGACCGAGTTCCCGCCGGACGGCGAGCAACGCGGCGTGCTCGGCCGGGGCGGCGGCCCGCGACGCCGTGAAATGGCCGAGCCCGCGGGTGGCCAGCCAGTCCAGCACGACCCGGCCCTCGCTGAACCGGCCGGCCCGCCGCCGGTGATAGACGTCGTGCACGCTGACCGGCACTCCGGGACGCAACTGCGGCAGCAGCCCGGTGGTGTACCAGCGGGCGAACGGCGCGGTGTGCGCGGCGTCGATGAACAGATAGTCGATCAGCCCCGGAGTGAGGCCCGCTTGGCGTACGTCTCCGTGGTGGAACGTCCAACGGCCGTCGGCCAGTTCGGCCGGCACCGATCGCCGGGCATGATCGACGATGTCGTACGAGCGGAGTTCGCCCTCGCCGTTGTCGCGCAGCGCCCGCAGCAGCCAGGTGGTCGACCAGCCGTGGAAGGTGCCGATCTCGGCGACCAGGCGCGGCCGGTGGTGGCGGACCAGCAGGTAGGTCAGCTCGGCCTCGATGTCGTCGAGTTTCGGGTGCAGCCGCGGACCGCCCGGCGCCAGCAGGGCTCGCTGCGCGGCCCGCGCGGCGGCCAGATCGGCGGCGTAGGCGCGGTACAGATCCGCCGCGTCGGCCAGCGCGAACGGGGACAGTACGGGGTGGACGTCGGCCATCGTGGCTCCTCCGGTTGTCGGTCCGGAGAGTTTCGCCGTCGGGAGGGGGCGCGGTCGTCGCCCCGGAGAGCCGGATCGGCCGTAGCTCCACGGAGCTACTCCGGTCCGCCGGTGCTACCGCGAGCGAGGCGAGCCCGTGAAGGCTCAGGAGCGCGGGACGACGAGACCGGCCTCATACGCGGCGATGACGGCCTGGGCGCGGTCCCGCAGCCCGAGTTTGGTGAAGATCCGGCCGACGTGGGTCTTCACCGTCTCCTCGGCGACCACCAGGTGCGACGCGATCTCGGCGTTGGACAGACCACCGGCGATCAGGGTCAGGACCTCGGTCTCGCGTGCGGTGAGGGCGGCCACCGCCGTACCGCTGGAGGTGCGTGGTGCCGGACGTGCCGAGAACTCCTCGATGAGACGGCGGGTGACGGACGGCGAAAGCAGGCTCTCGCCCGCCGCGACCACCCGGACCGCCTGCGCCAGATCGGCCGCCGAGGCGCCCTTGAGTAGGAATCCGCTGGCCCCGGCCCGTAACGCCGCGAAGATGTACTCGTCGAGTTCGAAGGTGGTCAGCATGATCACGCGCGGCCGGTGCCGGCCCGGCGGCACCTCGAGGATCCGGCGGGTCGCCTCCAGCCCGTCGATCCCCGGCAGGCGGATGTCCATCAGGATGACGTCCGGATCGTGCTCGCGGGCGGCGGTGATCGCCTGCTGCCCGTCGGCGACGTCGGCCACCACGACGATGTCGGGTTGCAGCCCGAGGAGTACGGCCACCCCTTCGCGAACCATCGCCTGGTCGTCGACGACCATGACCGTGATGCTCACTGAACGACTCCGACCGTGACCGTGGTCCGGCAGCGTAACATCGGCGACGTGGCAGACGGTGCGGATGATCCGACGCCGCCCCGTAACGGGTTCTGGCGTGTCGCGCGCATCGTCGGCACCGTGGTCCTGTGCATCCTCGCGGTCATCGACACGGCTGTGTGGAACACCGCGGCGGACGGCACGTTCTGGCCGCTGGTGATCCTCGTCCCGAGTGTCGCGGCGGTGATCTGGCCGGTGTCGCGGCGACCGTCCTGGTTGACTCCGGAGCTGCGGGCCGCGGTTCCGGCGGCCGCCTCGCTGGCGTTCACCGTCGGTAACCATCTGTCCGGCGGGCCGCAGCTCGGCGGTCCGGGCGAGGCGCTATCGCTGCTGTGTCTGCTGCTGATCACCATCCGGAGAGCCCATCCGGCGCGGCTGGCGCCGATCGCGGCCCTGGTGGCGCTCGCCGTCGTGGCGCTGCCGTTGCGGGAGCGTGCGGCGGATCCGGGAGTCTTCGACGATCAGTTCGGTGTGGCCGCGGTGCTGGCGCTGCTGGCGGCGGTCTTCTCCGGGCTGGGCGGCTATCTGCGCACGGTGGACGAGCGGTACCGGCGCCGGCGTGTCGCCCTCGTCGACGCCCGTCGCGCCGAGCGGCTGGCGATGGCCGCCGACCTGCACGACTTCGTGGCCCATCACGTGACCGGCATCCTGGTCCAGGCACAGATGGGGCAGGCGGTGCTCACCCTGCATCCGGAGCGCCTCGGTCCGATCCTGGCCGGCATCGAACGGGCCGCGGGGGAGACGCTCGAATCCATGCGGCGTACGGTCGACGTCCTCCGTACCGAGCCGGGCACCACGGCGGACGGTAACCGGACGGCCGGTGACCTGGCGTCGCTGCCCGGTCTCGTCGACGGTTTCAGCCGGGCCGGTCCGGTGGTGACGCTTCTGCCGTACCCCGACATGCCGGAAGATCTGCCGCATGAGGTCCAGGTCGCCGCGTTCCGGGTGGTGCAGGAGGCCCTGACCAACGTGCGTCGGCACGGCGCCGACGCCAGCGAGGTCACCGTCGAGCTGCGCTACGCCAAGCGGCGGCTGACGGTCCTCGTCCGCGACAACGGCACCACTCCGGCGCCACCGGACGTCGCACGCGGCACCGGTTTCGGCCTGACCGGCCTCGACGAGCGGGTCACCGCGCTGGGTGGCCGCCTGACCGCCGGCCCGCGCCCCGGCGGAGGCTGGGAACTGACCGCGACCCTGCCGACCACCCGCCACGAGCGGGGCACGGGGTCATGATCGGCATGCTCACGCTCCAGACGAACGACGCGGCCGCCGACGTCCATAGGAACTCTGGGATCGGCGCATGCGTGTCGACCGGCTGACTGCGGACAGTGCTGTGGCCGCCGCCATCTCGGTCGCCTCGGAAGTCGGGCTGGCCGCCGAGAAGGCGACCGTCCTGCAGGAGTCGAACCGGATCACGATGCGGCTGCTGCCGGGTGATGTGCTCGCCCGGGTGTCGCAGGCACCGGAGTCGTCCCGTTTCGAGGTCGAGGTCGCGCGACGTCTGACCGCCGAGGGGAGTCCGGTGGCGGCTCCCGATCCGCGCGTGCCGCCGATCGTCCACGAGCGGGACGGGCATGCGGTCACACTGTGGACCTACCACGAGCCGCTGACCGGGGAGATCACACCGGTCGACTACGCGGGGGCGCTCCACCGGCTGCATGCCGGGATGCGCGGTCTCGAAGTGAGTACGCCCCACTTCACCGACCGGGTCGAGCAGGCGCAACGTCTCGTGGCGGACCGCGAGCGCTCACCCGACCTCCCCGACGATGACCGCGACCTCCTCGATGTCACGCTGCGCGAGCTGCGTCGGAGAGTCACCGAGCGCGGCCGCCCCGAGCAGGTCCTGCACGGCGAACCCCACCCCGGCAACGTGCTCCAGACCACCGATGGTCCCCTCTTCATCGACCTGGAGACGTGCTGCCGGGGCCCGGTCGAGTTCGATCTCGCACACGCGCCCGACGAGGTCGGCGACCACTATCCGGGCGTCGATCACGACCTGCTGCGCGACTGTCGGCTCCTCACGCTGGCGATGATCACCGCCTGGCGCTGGGACCGCGACGATCGGCTCCCGGACGGCCGCCGCCTCGCCGCCGAGTGGCTCGGCCGGATCCGAGCGGCTCCGGATCAGAAATGACCGGCCGGGAGGAACCGGGTGGGGTCGAGGGCGCGTGAGGTGATCCGGGTGTCGCCGATCCAACCGTAGAAACCCTGGCCGTACTTCAGGTCCCAGGAGGTCGCCCCGATGGTGAACGGGCGACCGAGAGTGGCGATGCCCCGGGCCTCGCGGGCCGGATTGCGGGCGATCCGGGAGCCGTCCACCCAGACGACCGAACGGCGTCCGTCGTTGACGATCGCCACGTGCATCCAGCGGCCGATCGGGAGGGTGTGACTCCACGACGTCGGGTTGATGTCGCCGATCTCGCTGTACACGACGTACTGCAGGAACCGTTCCGGACTCAGGTTGAGACTGCACGTCGGTTCCAGCGGCGAGTACCCGCTCTGCTTGCCCGCGTCGCCGCTGCGGCCCTCCCAGCTCAGGATGCCCATCCACGCGTGGTCACCGACGAACGGCTCGGGCAGCTTGAGGAACGTCTCGATGGTGTAGCCGCCGAGGAACTTGTCGCTGTTGATCGCCGCGTTCGGACCGGTCTGCAGAATCGCGCCGCGGTCCGGGCTCCTGCCGCCGTCGAAGTACAGGCTGGCGTGCGCCGGTGCGCCCACGTGATGCTCGGCGGACGGTCTCAGCGTGTCGGCGGTGCCGCCGGCCAACCGCCGTACGGTCAGGTCGTTGCCGTGACCGGTCAGATCCCGCACGACCGAGCAGTCGGTGACCACCTGCCCGACCGCGTCGAACCGCCAGTAGGCGGTGGTGTGCCGGTCGACGACCTGGGCCGCGGGTCGGGGCGCGGGCCGCACCGGCGGCGCGAAACCGGCGAACCGGGCCTCGAAGTCGATGTCCACACTGAACCTGTCGACGTCCCCGGTCAGCTCGATCGTCTCGGCCTCCAGCACGCTGCGCCTATCCGGGTCTCGGGCCAGGAACCAGGGCGCGAAGGTCTCCACGTCGATCACGTTGCGGGCGAGGTCGAAGTGGTACAGCCGGATCATCCCGGCGCCGCCGTAGTAACGGTCCTGGTAGTTGGCGATGTGCACCTGCACGTCATGCCCGGCCCGGTTACGCAGGGTGGCCCGCCCGGGCGGCCAGTAGTGCCCGTTCAGGGTGAGGAAGATCTGGTCGTTGTCGTTGATCAGCCGGTCCCACAGCCGGGTGCCGTGGCTGGACAGATATGCCTGACCGGCGTCGTCGGCGTAGGCCAGGTCGTGGGTGGTGACGATGACCGGAACCTGCGGGTGCCGGTCGATGACCTGCTGCGCCCAGGCCAGCCCGGCGTCCGAGATGCGCCAGTCCAGGGCCAGGATCAGCCACTGCCGGCCGGCGGCCCGCAGCAGGTGGGCACTGTTGTATCCGTCCGCGGTCGCCTCGACGAACGTCGGCATGCGAGAAAACCGATCAGGACCGAATTCATCGAGGTACGGCGTACGCCCGCGCTGGTCGGTGCCGCCGGGGATGTCGTGGTTGCCGGCCAGCACGCTGTAGGGCACCCGGCCGTCGATCGCCCGGAACGTCGTCCCGGCCAGCGACAGCTCCTGCGCGGTGCCGTGTTCGGTGATGTCGCCGAGATGCGTCATGAACACGATGTTCGTGTCCGCACGCTGCTGCAACAGGTAGCGGAACGTCGCCCGCAGCGGCTCCGGGTCGGCGCTGTCCGCGTCGAACAGGTACTGGGTGTCGGGTAGCACCGCGATCGCGAACCGGGGACTCTCGCTGTCGGCGCCCCGGGCGGTGGCCTCGGCCCCGGTGGCGGTGACCAGGGGCACGGTCAGTCCCGCCGCGGGTGCGGCCACAGCGGCACGGATGAGGTTTCGTCTGTCCATGGCTGCGAATATCGCGGCCGTCCCGCAACGCCCGGCAACGATCAGACTAATAGAACGATACCAATGCGGGTGATCACCAGCGGAACAACTCGTCCGCGGCCTCTCGCTCGGCTTTGCGGGCCCGCCTCCGGTCCCGGCGGGTCGGCTTGCGGCGCAGGCTGGACGGGTGCGGACGCTCCGGGCGCCGGGACTCGCCCCGCCAGTCGAAGCCGAACGCGAAGTCGTTGCGCGACCACAGGATCAGCAGCGCGACAGCGATGACACCGCCGCCCCACGCCAGGCCGGTCAGGCTGTCGCCGAGACCACCCAGGGTGTCACAGGGACGGATGTTCTCCGGCCGGGTCCCGTCGATCTCGATGCAGACCTTCGTGCCGACGTCCGGATTCCCGGGGAGCCCGCGCAGGGCCGTCCGGTAGCCACGATCGTGGTAGGCGTACGAAATGATGTGTTTGTCGTCCTGGGTCTTGCCTCGTTTTTGCAGCTCGACGAAGGTGCCGTCGAGGCGTACGGGATGCGCGTCGATGCCCCGCTGGACCGGGATCTGCTGCACGACGCCGACCACCTCGGCGATCACCGGGATGGTGACGACGGCCACGGCGATCCAGAGGTACGGGATGACCCGATCAAGGAACGACACGGCTCGATGGTGGCAACCCCCGGCAAGGGTCAGGCGGTGAGGGCCTGCCGGGTCGCGTCGACGAACGTCCAGAAGGCCGGCAGCGTCGAGCTCTTACGGCCGGCGCGGGTGTTGACGCCGAACATCTGCGTGCGCAACGGGGTGGTCATCTCCAGCTGGGCGCCGGCACCGGTCAGCGTGCGGTTGACGATGTTGGCCGGGTCGTCACCGTTGAGGTCCGGAACCGAGACCGCGTCGATCGCCTGGACACCGGCGGCCGAGTAGGCCTGCAGGAGCGCGGTCTTGAGGGTGGTGTCGCGTCCGCCGACCAGGACGGCGGCGGTGTCGGCGGGCAGCCCCGCCTCCTCCGGCCTGCACCCGTGCAGCGACACCGCCCGGCGGCTGCCCGCGACCGTCGCCAGCGCGGCCGGATCGTCGCAGTGTGAGGAGGTGACGTGCAGCTTGCCGTTGCCGGTCGAGAGCAGGCCCTCGAACATCCAGTAGTCGTAGACCGGCCCGCCGGTGGCGCCGCCGGCCGGGTGGTACCCGGCGACGGCCAGACACAGCTCGGACGTGCCGACCTCGATGCCGCCGCCGTGCAGTGCGACGACCACGGTGTCCGGGTAGCCGGCGCCGGGCGCCTCGGTGTCGTCGAGCGCCGCGTGCCGCCGGAAGCGCCGGGAGTAGTGGACGCCTTCGGTGAGCTCGGGGTCGGCGTAGAGCGCCGTGTTCGACGGGTAGAAGTCGGCGGCGTGGGCGGGACGGGCGCCGACGGCGACGACCGTCGGGATCGCGGCGACGCCGACCGCGGTCAGGACACTACGACGGGTGAGCACGTATCGGATGATTCCACACCGGACCGGTTACCGACTGCCCCGTTTCGACCGGGCGTCGTAGACGTGCCGGGCCTGCTCGACCTTCGCCAGGTTGGCCGACCAGCCGGCGACCGACGCGAACAGCGGGGCCAGACTGCGGCCGAGCTCGCTGATCTCGTACTCCGCCCGGGGCGGAACCTCGGCGTGATAGGTGCGGACGACGAGCCCGTCGCGTTCGAGCTGCCGCAGCCGCTGCGTGAGCACCTTGGGGGAGATGGTGGTGATCCGCCGCTCCAGTTCGACGAACCGCTGCCGGCCGTACTCGTTCAGCGCCCAGAGGATCGGCGTCGTCCAGCGGCTGAAGACGATGTCGATCACCGGGGCGATCGGGCATGCCTGCTCCGGCGGCGTGGTGTCGGTCACGATTTCCATTCCCTCCCCTTACTTTCCTCTAGGTACCTAATAGCACCGCGCTGGTTGGCTGGCGAAATGATGGTGGTGACGGGTGCTACGGGCAATGTCGGACGGCCTCTGGTGGAGGCTTTGATCGAAGCGGGGGAGAAGGTGACCGCGGTGTCGCGCCGGAGCGTGCCCCGCGTCGACCTGACCGAGCCGGAGACTCTGGCCCCTGTGCTGGACGGCGCGGACGCGCTGTTTCTGCTCACCTCCGGCGACTTCATCGCCGCAGGCGGCGACGTCGGGAAGGTCCTCGACGTGGTACGGGCGGCCGGGGTCCGCCGGGTGGTGATGCTGTCCTCCCAGGGCGTGGCGACCGGAAGTCACCCGTCGACGCTGGAGGACCCGCTGACCGGCTCGGACCTGAACTGGACGCTGCTGCGGCCGGGTGGCTTCCACTCCAACACGTTCGCGTGGGCCGAGTCGGTGCGTACCCGGCGGGAGGTCGCCGCTCCGTTCGGCGACGTCGCCCTGCCGACCATCGACCCACTGGACATCGCCGAGGTCGCCGCCGTGACGTTGCGCGGGGACGGTCACACGGGTCGGGCGTATGTGCTGACCGGCCCGGCCCCGATCACCCCGCGTCAGCAGGTCGCGGCGATCGCCGCGGCGCTGGGGGAGCCGGTGCGGTTCGTCGAGCAGAGCCGGGAGGAGGCCGCGGCGCGGATGCGGGAGTTCATGCCCGCGCCGGTGGTGGCGAGCACGCTCGACATCCTGGGCACCCCGAAACCCGCCGAGCAGCAGGCCGGCCCGGCCGTCGAGCAGCTGCTCGGGCGGGCGCCGCACAGCTTCGCGGCGTGGGCCGCCCGCAACGTCGCGGCGTTCGCCTGAGCTGTCTAAACCCGGGGCATCGGTGGTCGATCACCCGTGGCGAGTCGTACGGCCCGGGGCCTGGATTCCCGCAACCGGGAGGCACCGGTACGGGTACTCGACGGGCAACCGCCGCCCTGGAATCTCTTTCACATGCCCGGCCGACACGAGGCCGGACAACAGGGGGAGAGATTTTTGCGACGCGCCAAGCTGCCGATGTTCCTGACAGCTCTGACCGCCGTAATCGCGGGTGTCACCACCGTCCTGGCGCCGACCGCGGCGTCCGCGGCCGGTACCGGTGAGAACTGCACCACCGACGCCAAGCTCGTGCCGTCCTGCGGCGTGATGTGGGGCGGTGCGGCCGGTGGGTTCACCAGCAAGCCTCGTGACCTGGAGCACCGGAACTGGGAGAAGCTGAGCGGTCGGACCGCGACGATCTTCCACACGTACCACAAGGGCGACGAGCCGTTCCCGACCAAGGCCGAGATCGCCATGACCAACGACCCGGCCAAGCCGCGGGTGCTGCTGCTCAACTGGAAGATCGCGTACGGCTCGAACTGGGCCAAGGTCGCCCGGGGTGAGCAGAACAAGCGGATCGACGCGTTCGCGCAGCGCATCAAGGCGTACGACAAGAAGGTCTTCCTGGTTCTCAACCACGAGCCGGAGAACGATGTCGTGGCCCGCAAGGGTTCCGGCTGGGAGGCGAAGGACTTCGCCGCCATGTACCGGCACACCATCCAGCGTCTGCGGGCGCAGGGTGCCGACAACGTGGTGAACGTGATGGCCTACATGGGCAACGAGAAGTGGATGGCGCAGTCCTGGTGGAAGGACCTCTACCCGGGCGACGACGTGGTGGACTGGATCGGCCTGGACTCGTACGTCTCGGTGGAGAAGGGTTACTACCACTACGGCACCTTCGGTGACCTGCTGGACCGTAAGCCCAAGGGTGGTGGCCTCGGCTTCTACGAGTGGGCGACGACCAAGCACACCGGCAAGCCGATCATGGTCGCCGAGTGGGGTGGCTACCACCGCATCGGCCGCACCACCGACAAGACCGCCGTGTACGACAGCGTGCTCCCGCAGCTGGCCAAGCGTCCGGCGATCAAGGCCATCGTGCACTTCGACACCAAGCACGACGACCAGGGCAACCGTGACATCAGCATCGACAGCACCCCGGCTTCGCTGGCCGCGTTCCGCAAGCTGGCCGCCGCCCCGATCTTCAACGTGAAGCTGGGCTGACCCGTCCGAGCCGCCACCCCGTCCCCGGGGTGGCGGCTCGAACCGTTTTCCGAACCACCCGCGCCGGGTGGGCGCGGACATCTTTCAAGATCAAGGACTCTAGGGTGTACGGGATGACCGCACCCGAGGATGCAACGGCCGAATTGACCACCGAGCGGCTGCGTCTGCGGCAGTGGCTGCCCGGCGATCTGGACGCCTGGGCTGCGATGAACGCCGATCCGCGGGTCCGCGAGTTCTGGCCGGACCTGCTGAGCCGGGAACAGGCCGCCGCGAGCATGGAGAGCTTCCGCGGCGACCTGGCCGCGCGGGGCTGGGGCTGGTGGGCGGTCGAGGTGGTCGCGACGGGCGAGTTCATCGGTATGGCCGGGCTCGACCCGGTCGACGAGGAGGCTCCGGTCGGTGGCGTCGAGGCCGGGTGGCGGCTGGCCCGCTCGGCGTGGGGCCGCGGTTATGCGACCGAGGCCGCCCAGGCCGTGCTCGCGTACGGGTTCGAGGTGCTGGAGCTGCCGGAGATCCTGGCCATCGCGGTGGCCGGCAACGAACGGTCCCGGGCGCTGATGCGCCGCCTCGGCATGGTCCACGACCCGGCCGAGGACTTCCAGGACCTCAGCGTGCCGCCCGGCCCGCTGAGGCACAGCGTGGTCTACCGGCTGTCCGCCGACACCTTCCGCCGCGGCCGCGACTGACGTCGGCGCGGTGCGTCGGCCGGGTCGTCGCCGGTGGCCTCTCGGGGGTGGGCGTGGTCGATCAGGTCGCTCGTCTGCCGAGGAGCAGGGTCAGCGCGGCGAGCGAGCAGATGACCATGGTGGTGCCCATGGCGGTCGCGGTCACGTGGCCGGACAGGCTCATCGCGGCGGCGGCCAGGCTGCCGACCAGGAACTGCAGCAGGCCCTGCAGTGAGGAGGCGGCGCCGGCGGCGGAGCCGTGCCCGGCCAGGGCCAGCGACGTGGCGTCGGCCAGAACGATGCCGAGCATCGACACCACCACGAACAGGGAGATCAACAGCACCGGCAGCGGCAGCGCGAGAACCGCGGCGGCCAGGACTCCGGCCGAACCCAGGGTGGCGACGGCGAGGGCGACGCGCAGCAGGGTGTGCTCGTCGGCGACCCGGCCCACCAGCAGGCCGTTGACCTGCCCGAACAGCACGATGCCGAGGCCGTTGACGCCGAAGACGACGCTGAACTGCTGGGCTGACAGCCCGTAACCGTCCTGCAGGACGAACGACGACCCCGAGATGTACGCGAAGACGGCCGCGAACATCAGGGCGGCGGCCAGCACGTACCGCAGGTAGTGCAGGTCGGTGCCGAGAGTGCGGAAGGTGCGCAGCGTGGCCCGCGGGTCGGCGGGTGCCCGGCGGTCGGCGGGCAACGACTCGGGCAGTGTGACGGTGACCGCGACCAGCAGGACCGCTCCGATGGCGGCCAGCACCACGAAGACCGCCCGCCAGGTGGTGACGGTCAGCAGTTGGCCGCCGATCACCGGCGCCACGATCGGCGCGACCCCGTTGACCACCATCAGGGTGGAGAAGAATCGGGTCATCGCGGTGCCCTCGTACAGGTCCCGGACGACGGCCCGGGCCAGCACGGTGCCGGCCGCCGCGCCCAGCGACTGCAACGCCCGCCCGGCCAGCAGCCAGCCGACCGATGGGGCCACCGCGCACCAGAGGGATCCGGCCACATACAGCGCCATCCCGATCAGCAGCGGGCGGCGCCGGCCCCAGGTGTCCGACAGCGGGCCGACGATCACCTGGCCCAGGGCGAGGCCGACGACGAAGACGGTCAGGGTGAGCTGCACCTGCAGGGCGCTGGTGTGCAGTTCACCGGCCATCCCGGGCATCGCCGGCAGGTACATGTCGATGGTGAGCGCGCCGAAGGCACTCAGCGAGCCGAGCACGAGGACGAGCCGTGGCCGACTCTTTGTTATGAGCACATAATTATCTTGCCATAATCCACTACGGTGGGGCCATGCCCTCAGACGACGCCGTGCTGGCCGACCTGGCCGACCTGATCCTCAACGTCGGCCGGCTGGTGCGCGCCCGGACCCCCGACGACGCGCCCCACGTGGTTCCGATGACCGAAACCGAACGGCAGGTCATGCGCGTCGTCGACCTCTACCCCGGTGCGGCGCCCAGCGAGATCGCCCGGCGTACCAGGTTGCAGCGCACCAACGTCAGCACCGCGCTGCGCAGCCTGGAGGGCAAAGGCATGATCCTGCGTACGGCCACCGACGGCCGCGGCGTCGCGGTACACCCGACCGAACTCGCCGAAACCAACCTCCAGGTCCTGCGCGAGGGCTGGACCAGGGAACTCTCCGGTGCGCTGGGCGACGACCTGGACGCGGTACGGCAGTGCGCCGACCTGCTCAGCCGGCTCGAACGGCACCTCACCTCGTAGGAGTCAGGCCCGCCTGATCGCCGACGCCGGGGCCATCACGATCCGCGGCCTGGCCGCCGGGTCCAGCCAGCGCAGCAGCCGGACCATGTCGGCCCTGCTCACCGACACGCAACCGGCGGTCGAGCCGCTGCCACCGACGTGCAGGAAGATCGCCGAGCCGAGACGGGTGTCCGCCCGCTTCGAGGCGACATACTGCTTTCGGGCGGCGTCCCACCGTACCCCCGAAGGTCTGTTGAAATCGATCACGACGGCGTGGGCGTATTGCCGGGGATAGGCGGCGAGGCGCTCGGACCGCGAGATGCGCCAGGTGCGCGTCGGCGAGGCCGACGGCTGGAAGAGGTTGTACGTCTTGGCGTCCCGATCGTCGCCGGTCCAGTAGTCGTTGCCGTCGACCTTGCGGTACGGCAACCGGGTTCCCGGGTCGCCGCGCACGCCGAACGCCTGGGTCAGTGTGAACGTGCCGGCCGGCGTCTGACCGGTGTCCTGCCGACGGTTCGCGGCCCACTTCCAGCCGCCGTATCCGATGCGGGCGTTCATCGAGGCGGACCTCTGCCGCCAGCGGCCGTCCGTCCCCCGCTGGTAGGCGCGCACCGTGGCATACGTCGACGTCCAGCTCCGCCCGGACACCACGATCACCTGCCGGGCGTCGCCGACGTGGGCCAGCTCGTCCGGCAGTGCGGCGGCCGCCGGCGTGCCCGTCAACGGCACCACCGCCAGGACGACCGCGAGCAACACCGCGACGCGCCTCACGGCCGGGGCTCCGCGCAGAGCCGGACACGACGCCGCGGCACGTCGATCTCCTCGACGGCGACCATGATCTCGTCACCCACCCGGGTCGACGGGTCGGCGGTCGGGACCAGGCCCTCGATGTCGTCCTGGACCCGGACGAAGAACCCGAACGGAACCAGCTTGGTCACCGTCCCGGACAGCACCCGACCCACCCGGACGTCGCGGGCGAAATCCAGGAACGGGTCGGGCTCAAGCGCGCGCAGCGACATCCGCGCCTCGCCGTTGTAGGTGTCGAACTGGAGGAACTCGCCGGTGACGCGCTGCCCGACGGAGACGATCTCCGAGGCGTCGTCGAACCTGCGCCACGACAACTCGGGCCAGGTGATGAAACCGACGCCGGGCAGGGTGGGATGCTTCGGGCCCTCGTCCAGGTCCACGAAGACGCCGAACCTCTCGACGGCCACCACCGTGCCGGACAGGCGCCGGCCCGGCCGCAGCGCCCCGAGAAAGGCCCAGAGCAGCGGGTCCTCGTCCATCACGGGGTGCTCCGGTCGAGGCTGCGGGGGTCGCTGACACGGTGCGCCGTGTAGATGTCGCCGGCTCGGGCGGTGGCTCGCCACGGGCGGGCCTTGTGCAGAGCGAGGTCCAGATCGGGGTCGGTACGGTCGAGGTCCACGCAGATCACGTCCGGACGGTCCGGGTCGGCGCGGCGCAGCAGGTAGCCGTGCGGGCCGATCAGCGCCGACGAACCGGCGGGGGCGCACTGGGCGGGCACGGCGATGCTGACCCAGTAGCCGTGGGAGGCGGCGTGACCACGGGCGATGATCTCGAAGATCGGGTCCTCGGAGTAGGTGGAGAACAGCACGCAGTCCACGCCGAGGTCGCGCTGTTGCTGCCACAGTTCGGGGAAGTTGACCTCGATGCAGAGCAGGCAGCCGAACCGGAAACCGTCCACCTCGAAGGTGCAGGGGTGGTCGCCCGGGGTGTAGAAGTCGGTGATCTCCGCGTGGGAGATCAGGCGTTTGTCGTAGCGGTCGATCATCTCGCCGCCGTCGTCGATCACCCACAACGAGTTGTGCGGCCGATGGTCGCCGGTGAGTCGGTGATTGCCGCCGATGACCGCCCAGACGCCCAGTTCACCGGCCAGGGCCATGGTGGCGGCCAGCTCGTCGGCGACCGGGGTCCAGTCGATCCGCCAGCCGCGGTAGTGGGGTTTGGCCGCACCGGCGTACCCGGTCAGGGCGCCCTCGGCGAAGTGCACCAGACGGGCGCCGTCGTCGGCCGCCCGTCGCAGCGCCGCGCGGATCGCGGCGCCGTTGGCGATCGGGTCGACGGTGACCGGTGTCTGCGCGATGGCGATACGGATCGGACTCTCCGTTCACTGGCGGGTACGGGACCGTGCCCACCCTGCCGAGTTCCGGAGCGGATGGGAAGGGGTGGTTTCGGGCCGTCAGCCGGCCGAAGGCGAATCCATCGTGGCCCGGGCCTCGGCCACCCGGGCCGCGGCCTCGGTGTCGCCGGTGGAGTTGAAGATCATTTCCTGCCACTGCATGACGGCCAGGACGTTGCGGCGCACATCGGCGTCGAACAGGGTGAACGGGGCCAGCCGGCCGACGATGCCGGTCAGCCACGCCGACGCGTCGAGAGCGGCCGGCCACAGCGCCTCCTCGGCGTGACGCTGACCGTAGTTGACGACCGCGCTCAGCCACTCCAGGCCGAACGTCTGGAACTGGTGGCGCATGTTGACGTCGCCCTGCTGGGACGCCCACGCGAAGAGGGCGTGCGCCTCCAGGCCGACCAGGCGTTCCTGTGGGCCGCTCGTCGCCGGTTGCAGCCGGCCCAGCACCGCCCCGTAGGCGGCGGCGACCCCCGTGCCGACCCGCATGGCCGGCACCAGCAGGCGTACCTCGGTCGGTGGTGCGGTCAGAATGCCCAGGTAGCGGTCGTTGCCGGTCTCGGTGAGCACCGCCGCGAGCGTCGGCAGGCCGTCGCGCACCTGTGCCACGTCGGCGGGCGTCGGCGCGACCGGGCCGCCGGACACCATCCCGGCCAGCCACTGTGCGGCCTCGGCCAGGTGCGGGCGCCCGGCGGCGGTGTGCACGATGGCGGCGACCCGGCCGGCCAGCCCGAGCGTGCCCGCGTCGACCGGGGACAGCTCCAGGCCGTCACCCGGGGCGAGTCCGCCGATGATCTCGCGGAGTGCGAAGTCGGCCGCGCCGGCGATCAGGTCGGGGTCGCCACCGATCATCAGTTGGACGTGGGCGGCGTGCGCCAGGACCCGGGCGACGGCGAGCCGGGCCGGGGAGCGAAGTGCGCCGGTGGCGAGTTCGAGGCAGCCGAGGACGGCCTGCTGGGTGTCGGCGATCGCCGACAGGGGGCGGCCCGCCTCCGCGTGCACCCGGGCCCGGCGGATCACCACGTCGGCGACGAGCTGGGTCACCTCGCCGCCGTCCCCGAGCGATCGGTAGGCCGTCTCGGCCTCGTCGAGGGTGGCGGTGGCCGCGGTGAAATCTCCCGCACCGCGCTCGTGCTCACCGAGCGCGTACAGGATCGAGCCGAGCTCCCGGGCCGCCGTCGGTGACGCGGCGGCCGGTCCGCGCAGGTGCCCGGCCGCGGCGCGCAGGTCTTCGATGTCGGTCATCGGCCCTCCTCCGGGCCGCCACCGGCGTACGGCCATCGACTCATTCTGGTCGATGCGAGCCAGTCACCAGTCGCGCCACGCGTCGGTCAGCTCGGCGCGATCCCGGCCGGCGCGGGCGGTCAGCGCCGGCACATCCACACCGGCGCGGGTCAGGACCACGTCGAGGTACTCGGCGAGCTGCTCACGCTCGTCGGTCTCGATCGCCCCGAACGACTCGTCGGCGATGTTGAGCCCCACCACGGCCCGCTCGACCGCGGCCCAGACGGCGTCGTCGGACGCCGTGTCGATGTCGGCGACCTCCTGCTCGTAGGCGGCCAGCACGGTGTCGACGGCGGCGATGAACGCCACCGGCCACAGCTGCACGGCATACGCCTTCTCCGGCGCGAGGGTGCCCGCGGCGACCTCGGCCTCCTCGGTGGTGATCCGGTCACGCCAGCGCACAGTAGGTCGTTCGATCATGCCCGGGAGAATAGAGGCCGGGTACGACATTAGTCGGCGGATCTGCGGGTCGGGGGACGCGCGGAGGCGCCGTTGCCGGACGCCTCCGCGCGGATCGCCTCAGAAGCCGGGGAAGACGGCTCGCAGCTGGTCCAGAGTGATGTTGCCGGTCACGTCGGCGCCGGCCGGAGTGTGTGCGGGGGACAGGCGGCCGTACACCAGGCGCAGCGCCGCCTCCAGCGAGCCGGTGAACGTGGCCGTCGCCGGCAGGGCCTCGGTGGTGAAGCGGACCGAGTCGTCGATGACGATGCGGTACGGGGTGCCGCTGATCTCCACGACGGCCGGTTCGGGGGCCTCCTTCGGCTTACCGATGAAACCGAGCAGGAAGCCCAGACTGCCGCTCAGGTGCTCGGCGAGGACCTCGGCCGAGCCGGCGGCGACGGTGGCCGACGGGTCGAGGCCGGCCCGGACGTCCCAGGTGTGCTGGGCGACCTCGCTCAGCCGCAGGGCGGTGAACGCGGCGAACGGCACCGGGTCGGGCAGGAACGTGCGGACGCGGAGGGTTTCGTGGTCGGCCTCGGGTACCGATTCGAGGCCGGTGACCAGGGCCTCGTTCGCGGCGAGGGAACCGGTGGCCTGGTCCTGGGGGCTCAGGGCGTTCCAGTGGTCCCACACGCCCTGGTTGAAGTCGGGGCCGGGCGCGTCGGCCTCGCCGATCGCCGCGCGGAAACCGGCCCGGGTGATCTCGGCGCCGCTGCCGAGGTGGGACAGCACGTCGGCGATGGTCCACTCGGAGGCGCCGGACGGGCCGGTCAGCTGCTCGGCGGAGAGTGTGGGGACGAGGCCGGCGAGGTCGTCGTGTTCGCCGCGCAGGGCCGCGATGGTGCGGCCGGCAAGGGTCGTCATGTCATCACCCTAGATCGCCATCCGGCTGAGGGCTGCGCTGACCGGGCGGGTCTGCACGAGGCGCACGATGCCGGTCATCAGGCGGATGCCGGTCCGAGCAGCACGACCCGGCCGCGGCGCCAGCCGTCGACGACGACGATCTGGTCGTAGGTGTCGAGGGCGAAGTCGGGTGCGGTGCGGGCGGCGGCGAGGAATTCCGGGGTACGCCGGCCGGCGCCCGCGAACGTGCGGTCCAGCAGCGCGAACCGGGCCTCGCGGTCGCCCCGGGCGGGTAGCTCGGTGGCCGGGAACGACAGGCCGATCTCCTGCTCGCCGGGGTGGCCGGGACGGGCCGCGACCAGCAGGCCGCCGGGCTTGTTGCAGAGCAGGAACCAGCCGTCGAGCCGGGGCGTGCCGGGCTTCTCGGTGAGCGTGAACCAGGCGTGCGCGAAGCCGAGCGGGCGGCGGTACTCCGGCTCCGGCCCGAAGGCGAGTGACCGGACCTTCGAGTGCGCGCCATCGGCTCCGACGACCAGGTCGTAGGTGGTCGCCGGGTGGTGGCGGAAGGTCACCCGTACCCCGTCCGGGGTCTGACCAGATGGGCCAGGCACTCGTCGAGCAGGCCGAGCCGGTCGAGGACGTCGCGGGAGTCGCCGCGCAGATCGACGGTCTGCCCGCCGGTGCGCAGCCGCGGGGCGATCTCGACCACGGTGACCTGCCGCCCGGCCCGGCCGAGCAGCACCGCCAGGGTGTCACCGGCGATGCCGGCGCCGACGATCAGGACGTTCATCGTTCCTCCTAATGCGAAGATCTTCGCTTCAACGGTAGGTGTTAACGCAAGAGAATTCGCGTTAGAGTCGGCGCCATGACACAGGCCAGCGGCACCACCCGGCCCGGCGGGCGGACCGCGCGCACCCGTGACGCCGTCCACGCCGCGGTGCGTGAGCTGCTGGACGAGTCCGAGTCGGGAGTGATCACGCTGCCCGAGGTGGCGGCCCGTTCGGGGGTTCATCAGGCGACGATCTACCGCCGGTGGCGTACGGTCGAGGCCCTTCTGCTGGACGTGGCGATGACCGAGGCCAGTCGGTGGTCGCCGGTTCCCGTCACCGGGGATCTCAAGGCCGACCTGCTGGATTACGGCCGCCGGTTGGTCGAGGCGGTGCACCGGCCGGGTGGGCTCGGGGTGGCCCGGGCGCTGATCGCGGCGGCCGCCGATCCGGCGGTCGGCCTGGCCGGGGTGCGCGAGTTCGGGCAGCCGCGCACCGACCGGTTCCAGCTGCTGCTGGACCGGGCCGGGGCCACCGAGCTGACTCCGCTGGACATCGTCGAGCTGATCCACTTCCCGGTGTATGTGGCGGCGATGATGAGCAACGGCCGGCGGCCACCGGAGTCACCGGAGGCACCCGGCCACATCGAGCGACTCGTCGACAACGTCCTCGCCGTGCTCGCGCAACGCCGTCGGCGGCCGACGCTCGTGATCGTCTGCGGGCTGCCGGGCAGCGGCAAGACCACCACGGCCACCGAGATCGCCGGCTGGCGGCAGGGCGTGCGGCTCGGCCCGGACGACTGGATGACCGCGCTCGACGTCAACCTGTGGGACTCGGCCGTACGGGAGCGGGTCGAGGCACTTCAGTGGTCGGTCGCCCAGGACGTCCTGCGGGCGGGCGGCACCGTGGTGATCGAGTGGGGGACCTGGGCGCGCTCGGAACGCGACACCCTCCGGACCCGGGCGCGTGAGCTCGGTGCCTCGGTGCGGTTGGTGTACCTCGACGTGCCGGACGACGAACTGTGGCGGCGCATCCAGGCACGCCGCCGGGAGGACCCGCCGATCCAGCGCTCCGACATCGACACCTGGCGGGGTCAGTTCGAGGCGCCCGACGAACAGGAACTCAGCCTGTACGACTGACCGGACCGGGCAGGGCGGCGTGCACGGCGAAGGTGTCGTCGTCGCGCAGCCCGCTGGTCAGGGTGCCGCCCGCGGCTTCGGCGCGCTCCCGCATGCCGATCAGGCCGTGGCCGGTGCCGTCGCCGCGGTGACCGGGACGGGCCGGGTTGACGACGCTGATCCGCAGCCCGGTGTCACCGTGCTCGAACGTCACGTCGGCCTGCCGGGTGGTGCCGTGTTTGCCGGCGTTGGTGAGCGCCTCCTGCACGATCCGGTAGGCGGCCAGGTCGGCCGGGCCGGTCAGCGGCCGGGGCGTGCCGGTCCGGGTCACCCGGATCTGGTAGCCGGCCTGCCGGAAGCCGTCGATCAGCGCGTCCACCTCGGTCAGCGACGGGGCCGGTCGCAGGCTGTCCGGCGGGTCGTCGTCGGTGCGCAGCAGCCCGACCGTGGCCCGCAGCTCGTCGAGGGCGGCCCGACTGGTGTCGCGAATCCCGGCCAACGCCTGCCGGGCCTGCTCCGGATGCGCGCCCATCAGGTGGTGCGCCACTCCGGCCTGGGCGTTGACCAGCGTGATGTGGTGGGCGACCACGTCGTGCAGGTCCCGCGCGATGCGGATCCGCTCGTCCCGGACCCGCCGGCGGGCGTCCTGCTCACCCTGCTCCCGGGTGCGGGCGAGCAACGCCTGCCGATCACTGGCGGCCACCCCGAGCGCGACCGCGATCAGCACGTAGTTGGCCGGGACGAGGTTGGCGAGATCGAGAAGACCGCCGGGCTGCCACGGGACGGCCGCCGCGGTCAGCGCCACGGCGCCGACGATTCCACAGACCCATGCGGTACGGCGATCGCGCCGCGTGGCCAGCGTGTAGAACGCCACCACCGCCGCCACGTCGACCAGCACCAGATGACCGGCCGCCGACGGCAGGGCGACCCCGGCC
Organism: Actinoplanes sichuanensis; assembly: GCF_033097365.1. Taxonomy (NCBI): domain Bacteria; kingdom Bacillati; phylum Actinomycetota; class Actinomycetes; order Micromonosporales; family Micromonosporaceae; genus Actinoplanes; species Actinoplanes sichuanensis. The sequence goes on along the minus strand of NZ_AP028461.1, from coordinate 5,052,448 downwards.
AGCACGGTCACGATGGTGACCGGCAGCGGGTGCCACAGCCGGAACAGCAGCGCGAGCGCGCCGGTCAGGATCAGGATCAGCTGGGCGTCGCTCGGCTTACGGATGACCTGGCCGTGCTGGTAGGACACCGTCGCCATCATGATCATGATGACGAGCAGCGGCGGCCCCCAGACCCGCCAGGCGTACCGTCCGGTGTCGATCACCTGGTGCCCGCCCGGACCAGGCCGTTCTCGTAGGCGAAGATCACCAGCTGGGCCCGGTCGCGGGCGCCGGTCTTCATCATCGCCCGGTTCACGTGGGTCTTCGCGGTGGCGACACTGATCGTCAGCCGGTCGGCGATCTCGGCGTTGGACAGCCCGGCGCCGACCATGGCGGTGATCTCCCGCTCCCGGACGGTCAGCTCCCCGAGCGCCGCCGCGACGGTCACCTGCGCCGGATCCGGCTGGGCCAGGAAGCGCCCGATCAGAGCCGTGGTGGCGCTCGGTGACAGCAACGACTCGCCGGCGGCCACCGTCCGTACCGCCTGCAGGAGATCTTCGGGGTCGACGCCCTTGCCGAGGAAACCGCTCGCGCCCGCCCGGATCGCCGCCACCACGAACTCGTCGGTCTCGAAGGTGGTCAGGATCAGCACCCGGACCCCGGCCAGGTCGTCGTCGGCGGTGATCCGCCGGGTCGCCTCGATGCCGTCCATGTCCGGCATCCGGATGTCCATCAGGACGATGTCGGCGCGGGTCTCGCGGGCCAGGGCCAGGGCCTGCGCACCGGTGCCGGCCTCACCGACGACGTCGATGTCGGCCTCGGCGTCCAGCAGGAGGCGGAACGTCGCCCGCAGCAGGGCCTGGTCGTCGGCGAGAAGCACTCGGATGGTCACGTGATCATCTTTCCAGTGAGCGGGAAATCGGCTTGGAGTTCGTTCGCGGATCTGGGCAGAGTCGGGGCGTGGACGACACCATCGCAGTACGGCATCGATCGCTGGCGGAGATCCAGGACGGACTCCACCTCGTGCGGCAGTCCCCGCGGGACACCGGAACCCTGAAGCTCGCCGTTCGGCGGCCCACCACCGGAGCCCGGGAAGTGCTGGACCAGGCCGAACTCGACCTGGTCACCGGCCTGGTCGGGGACAACTGGAGCAGCCGGCCCAACTCCCGCACCCCGGACAACTCGCCGCATCCGGACATGCAGCTCAACGTGATCAACGCCCGGTTCGTCGAACTCATCGCCGGCCCCGACCGGGACGCCTGGGCGCTCGCCGGCGACCAGCTCTACGTCGACTTCGACCTGAGCTTCGAGGCGCTGCCGGCCGGCTCCCGCCTGGCGATCGGCGACGAGGCGGTCATCGAGGTGACCGACCAGCCGCACACCGGCTGCGCCAAGTTCGCCGCCCGGTTCGGCCGTGAGGCCCACAAGTTCGTCTGGACCGACGAGGCGAAGAACCTGCGCCTGCGAGGCCTCAACGCCCGGGTCGTCGTCCCCGGCACGATCAAACCCGGCGACACGGTACGGCTCCTTCAGCGGTGACCTGCGCAGGGACGTGCCGCCCACGGCGAGATGGGCGGCCTCGTCCTGGCGGTCATCGGCCGGCGGTGGCCATGTCGGGTTCGGCCGGGACGTCCATCGGGCCCTCGATCGCCACCCGCGGAGTGATCCGGTCCGCCCACCGGGGGTAGGACCAGTTGGCCCGCCCGATCAGGCGCATCAGCGCCGGGATCAGCGTCAGCCGGACCACGAACGCGTCGACCAGCACGGCGATGCCGAGGCCGATGCCGATTCCGGAGACGATGCGTTCGCCGCTGAAGCCGAAGGAGGCGAAGACGCAGAGCATGATGGTGGCCGCGGCGGCGATCACCTGGCCGGTCTCGGTCAGGCCGACCCGGATCGCGCGGCGGTTGTCGCGGGTGTGCGTCCACTCCTCGTGCATGCGGCTGACCAGGAACACCTGGTAGTCCATCGACAGGCCGAAGACCACGCCGACGATCAGGACCGGGATCAGGTACATGATCGGGGCGCCGGAGCCGACGCCGAGCAGCTGCGAGCCCCAGCCGAACTGGAAGATCGCGGTGAGCGCGCCGAGACCGACCAGGATGGTGGCCAGGTTGCTGAGCGCGCCGACCAGCGGGACCAGGACACTGCGGAACGCGACGGCCAACAGCAGGAAACCGAGCACGGCGATCAGACCGAGGTAGAGCGGCAGTTTCCCGAGCAGCGCGTCGGACATGTCGATGCTGGTCGCGGTGGTGCCGCCGACGTACACCCGCAGGCCGGTGCCGGCCTCGGCGGCCGGGATCACCCGATCGCGCAGGCGGTGGACCAGGTCGGCGGTCTCCTGCTGCTGAGAGCTCGTCGTCGGTACGACGGTGAGTACGTTCCGGCCCGCCGCGGCGACGGCGGCGACTCCCGGCACCGACCTGAGTTCACCGGCCAGCGCGGTGAACGCGGTGCTCGCCGCCGCATCGGGCGTCTCGGCCACCAGCAGCAACGTGGCGTCGAAGCCGTCGCCGAAAGCGGGTGCCATCAGATCGTGGTAGGCGCGGGCCGGGGTACCGGCCGGGTCGCTGCTCGCGTCGGCGTCGCCCACTCGCATCATCGTGACCGGGGCCGCCAGGACCCCGATGACCAGGAGCGCCGCCGTCGCGGCCCGCCACGGTGCCCGGTCGATCAGCGCGGCCCAGCGGTAGCCGAGGGTGGGCCGGTGCGACGCGATCGGGTAGGCGCCCGCGGTCAGGGCGGCGCGCTGCCGCTTCGACAGCACCCGGTGGCCGATCATGGTCAGCAGCGCCGGGAGCAGGGTGACCGCGGCCAGGATCGTGAACAGCACGGTCACCGCGGCGGCCCGGGCCATGCCGGTGAGGATGCCGAGGTCGACGACGAACATGCCGAGCAGGGCGACGATCACGGTGGCGCCGGCGAAGACCACCGCCCGGCCCGAGGTGTCCAGGGCGTCGGCGACGCTGTCGCGGACCGAGCGGCCGGTGAGCAGGCCCTTGCGGTGCCGGTTGACGATGAACAGCGCGTAGTCGATGCCCACCCCCAGACCGATCAGGGCGCCCATGGTCAGGCTGGTGGCGGCCAGGTCGACCACGTGCGAGGCGATCATGACGAGCAGCAGGGAGGCGGCGACACCGACGACACCGGTGAGGATCGGCAGGGCGGCCGCCCAGCCGGACCGGAACATCAGCACCAGGATGACCAGCGCGGCGATGATGCCGACCGCCTCGGTGCCGTGCGAGGCGCCGGGCTGTTCGGTGAACGCCTGACCGCCCGCCTCGACGTCGAAGCCGGCCGTGTCGTAGGCGAACGCGGTGTCGGTGACCGGTGTGGTGTCGGCGTCGTCGGCCAGGACGATCCGGGCGTAGGCGGTGTTCGTCGTCGTGTCGAGCTGTGCCGATCCGGCCCGGTCGTAGGGGCTCGTGATCGCCCGTACCCCCGGCAGGTCTTCGATCTTGGAAAGCATCTCGGCGGCCGTGGCCTTGACCTGGGCCGAGTCGACGGCGGCGCCTTCGGTGTGCCAGACGATCTGGCCGGTCTGTCCGGTGGAGTCGCCGAGCAGGGCGTAGGCGGTCGCGGATTCGCTGTCGGGGAGTTCGGCGGCGTCGGTGAAGGCGGTTCCGCCGCCGACCGCGAGGGCGGCGAGGGCCACGAGGGCGACGATCCAGGCTCCGAGCACGGCGAACCGGCGGCGGGAGCACCAGTGTGCGAGGGTCGACAAGGCGGTGGCCTTTCAGGCGGTCGAACAGGGCCTGATCAGCGTCGCGTCACGGGTGCGCCGGATCGTCAACCCGCGGCGGTGATGTGGTGTACCGCGGTCGCGGTACTCCCCGTCGGCCGCCGGCGATCCTCGCGAATGCCGATGTGGGCCGCCGATGAGTTCGGCGGGCGTGGCCGGTCCTACCCGCAGAGCCGCTACCGAGAGGAACCCTCCCATGAACGAGCTGACCGCCGAACTGGCCCGTCGTGCGATCGTCGAATACACCCGGCGGATGGCCGACGCCGCCACCGCGGCCGGGCCGGACACCGTCGTGCCGACCACCCCCGGGTGGACCGTCACCGAGGTCGTCGAACACCTCGGCCAGACCCAGCACTGGGTCGCCGAGATCATCGAGCGTCGCATCACCGACCCGACGAAACTGCCCACCGAAATGGCCGTGCTGCCCGGCGACCCCGCCGAGTGGCCGGCGTGGCTGGCCGGATCCGCCGAGCGGGTCGTGAACGCGTGTAGCGACGACGCACTCGACGCCGAGGTGTTCAACGCCGCCGGTGACGAGCGGACCGGGGCCCGATTCTGGATGTCCAGCGTCCTCAACGAGACGATCGTGCACGGGTTCGACGTGTCCGGGGACCCGGAGGTCGACGCCGGGGTCGCGGCCGCGCTGGTCGGCAACCACCTGGCGATGCTCACCTCGCCCACCTGGACCATGCTGCGGTCCGAGTCGGCGAACGCCCTCCGCGGCACCGGCCAGACCTTGCAGTGGCGGGCCACCGACATCGACGGTGGCTGGTTCGTAGAGCGGCGCCCGGACGGCGCTGCCTGGCAGCCGGCGACCCGGCCGGCCGACGTGACGGTGGCCGGCCCGGCGTCGGCACTGCTGCTGATCCTGACCCGGCGGCTCCCGCTGACCGCCGCCGACATCACCGGCGACACGGGCCTGGCCCGGCACTGGCTCGACAACACCGCGCACGTGGCCGGCTGACGATCCTTCTCAGGATCACCAGGACCCGGCCGATTCTCAATACCGCCTGACTCCCCGGTGAGTGTGGGCGTGGAGGAGAACAAGTGACGGTCATGACGACGCCCGGGCCGGTGGACGCCCGACGAGCGGCCGCCGCCCGATATCGGGCCGCGATGGCGGAGGTTCCGCAGATCCTGGAGCTCGCAGCCCAGGCCTGTCAGGCGAGCACGGCCCTGATCGTGGTCACCACCGGCGCCGACCGGGCCGTCACCTACGGCATCGACGACACGGCGGAGTTCCCGGCGTTGTTGTGGGATCACGTGCAGGCCACCGGCCGGGCCGTCGTCATCGACGGCGGCCGGTTCATGGCGGCGGCCCCGCTGCACCACGAAGGGCACCTGGTGGGTGCCCTCGGGGTGTTCGGCGACGCACCTCGCCCGGACGGCGAACAGACCGGACGGCTGCTGTCCGCGCTAGCCCGCCGGGTCGACGAGGAGACCAGGCTGCGGCACCGGTCGGCGAACCAGCCGTTCCCGGCGGCGGCCGACCACCACGACGTCGTGTCGGCCATCTCCCACGAGATCCGTACGCCGCTGGCCAACATCGTCGGGTTCGCCGAGATGCTCGTCGACACGCCGCCCGCGGACCTGCCGGGCGCCGAGCGCCGGGTCGCCGCGATCCGGCGGAACACCGATCGGCTGTGCCGCACCGTCGACAACCTGCTGCACGCGGCCGGCCTGCAGATGGGGCAGCTCGTGGGGGAACGGCGGGTCGTCGATCTCGCCGCGGTGGTGTCGCGGGCGGTGACCGCGGCCGACGATCCCGACGGCCGACTCGACCTGCGCCTTCCCGAGGACCCGGTGCCGGTGATGGCCGACGCCCGGCTCGTCCATGTCGCGGTCGGGCATCTGCTGAGCAACGCGCTGCGGTTCAGCGGCACCAACTGCCCGGTGGCCGTCTCGATCACCGCCGGACCGTCGCCCGTCGTCACCGTCCGCGACAGCGGGCCAGGGCTCGGTGAGGCCGAACTCGGCGCGCTGGCCATCCCGTTCGTCCGGGGTGCCCAGGCCCGCGACGATCAGGTTCCCGGCCTGGGCCTGGGGTTGTCGATCTGCCGGGGCATCGTGCACGCCCACGGCGGGACCCTGTCCCTGACCAGCCCACCCGGTGAAGGGCTCACCGCCCGTATCACGCTGCCCGAATTCGACATGCACGACGACGTGCTGGAGGGGGTTCAGTGAGCCGGGACATGGTGCTCGTCGTGGAGGACGACGCGGACATGCGTGAGCTGCTGACGCATCTGGTGACCAACGCCGGGTACGAGTGCGTCGGTGCACCGGACGGCCGTACCGCAGCCCGGATGCTGGTCACCGCCGAACCGGCCGCCATCATCCTCGACGTGGAGATGCCGGACATGGACGGCCTGGACCTGTGCCGCCTGGTCCGGCAGGGCCCGGCGGGCCGCGACACCACGATCGTGATGTTCTCGGCCAACGTGCACCCGGACGCCATCGCGGCCGGTCTGGCCGCGGGCGCCGACCGTTACCTGCTCAAGCCGCTGTCGCCGCGGCACGTCATCGCCGAGCTGCGAGACGCGATGTCCGAACGGGTGCCGTCAGTCCTGTAGCGGCCACACCTCGACGACCCCGTTCGCGACCGCGCACGGGGACTGCGACACCATCGCGACGGCGTCGGCCAGTGTCGGGGCCTCGATCAGGGCGAACCCGGCCAAGGGCAGCTCGGACCTGAGGAACGCCCCGGTCCGGGTGGTCGTCTCGGCGGCCTGGTGGTTACGAACCTGCACGGGCTCACCGGCGATCCCCATGACCGCCCCGCTCTCGCGCAGCCGTGCGTCGTGCGCGTGCGCCGCGTCGAGCACGGCCGTGTCGGTGCTGTCGTAACCGGCCTGATCCCCGTATCCGATCGTCACGAACCTCATGGTCTCGGGCTCCTCTCGCGAACTGATTGCGCTTTGCAATCAGTTTCATCCTAGTGCACCGATTGCGAACCGCAACCGGTGTCGGTGGATCGCGGGGCCCAGGTGCGTGCCGGGCGGCCGGGCCGGCTGGTGGCTCAGGCCGGGCGCTGAACGCGCCGATCGTACTGAGGTGACCGTTGTCGGGGCGTTTCTGCTGCACCGGCGGCGGTGGGTGGCCGCGCTTCTGGCCGCGTCGGCGTCGTTGGTCGTGCCGCCGGTGTCGTCGGCGGATCTGGTCGACTTCGCCGCGCTCGGTGGGCGGGTGCTGGCCGGGCGGTTCGATGAGGTCTACGCGGGGACGTTCACGCAGGCCGGGCCGTTGCAGCTGGTGCTCAGCCGGGTTCTGATGGCCGGTGCGGCGGACGGGATGCCGCATCCGCTGGTCATGGTCGTGGTGGACGTGGCGCTGATGCTGGGCGCGATGGCCGCCTGCCGAGGGCGGCCGGTGCGTGAGGTCGTCGTCGCCCTGCTCGCGCTGCTGTGGCTGATCGGGCCGATGCCGTGGACCGGGCATCCGGCCGAGTCGATCATGGCGGTGCTCTGGGCGTACGCCATCGTGGTTGATCGTCGGGGTCGGTGGCCCGCCGCCGCGCTGCTGCTCGGAGTGTCGGTCTGGATCGCGCCGGTCGCGGTGTTGGGTCTTCCGTGCCTGCTGGCGGCGGGCCGGATCGGGCGGGCGACGCGGACCGGGCTGGTCGCGGCCGGGATCGCGGTGGTGGGGTATCTGCCGTTCGTGTTGAGCGGCCGGTTCGAGATGTTCGGACACGTGTGGCCGGTGGATCCGGGGACGCTGCCGTATCTGCTCGGGCTGCGTGAGGTGACGTGGGCGACCCGGCTGGGGCAGGCGGTGCTCGTGGCGGGCGGCTGCGCGGTCGTCGCGGGGCTGCTGCGTGGGCGACTGATCGCGGTCGCGGCGGCACCGGCCGCGGTGGGGCTGCTGCGGGTGGTCACCGATCCGCTGGCGTTCGGCTACTACTGGCTGCCGGTCGCGGTGGGGTCGGTGCTGCTGGTGGCGCTGCTACCGGACGATCTCGCGCCCCGGCGCAAAGGGCTCGTGGTGGCGGCCGGTTACGTGACCGTGCTGGGCGTGACGATCGGGCACGCGATGGTCGGTGCCCTCCTCGCGACGGCCGGCTATCTCGTGGCGGCGATAATGCACGCGTGACGGCCATGTTTCTCGGACCTCTGCCGGAGCGGTGCGACCTCGACGTCGAGTGCCTCGAACGGGTCGACTGTGGTCGTTACGTGCGGGAGAAGGTCAGGTACTCGGTCGGGCCGGGGGAGCGCGTCTCGGCGTACGTCTGCGTTCCTCATGATCTTCAAGGGCCGGCCCCGGCCGTGTTCTGCCACCACCAGCACGCGTCCCGTTTCGACCTCGGCAAGAGTGAGGTCGTCGGGCTGGCCGGCGACCCGGACCAGGCGTATGCCCATGAGCTGGCCGAGCGAGGGTTCGTCACGATCGCGCCGGACGCGGTCGGGTTCGAGGAACGCAACTGGAGCCCGGACGGCGCCGGCAACGTCACCTGGTTCGAGCTGTCCACCCGGCTGGTCCGCGGACGGACCCTGCTCGCGTCCTGCCTGCACGACGTCTCGGTGGCGCTCGACCACCTGATCTCGCGGCCCGAAGTCGACGCTCGTCGGATCGGGTTCATCGGGCACTCCTACGGTGGGCGGATGGCCTTCTGGGCGCCCGCCCACGACCCGCGCATCGTCGCCTCGGTGTCGAACTGCGGCTGCATCCCGTACCGGCACTCGTACACCCACGACACCGGGATTCAGGCCGAGTTCGTGCTGCCCGGGTTCGCCGAGCAGCACGACCTCGAGGACGTCGTCGCCCTCTTCGACCGGACGGCACTGCTCATCTCGGCCGGCACCACCGACAAATGGAGCCGCGGCGCCGAGGAACTGTTCGTCGGCGTCCAGCGTCTCCTCGGCGACCGGGCCGAACTGGCGATGTACGACGCCGGGCACGTCTTCACCCCGGTGATGCGGGAACGCGCCTACCGGTTCCTCGGCGAACGCCTCAGCGGGCGCGGACCCGCATGAAGTCCTCGGCCACCCGTTCCGCCGCGGCGAGGTCACCGTCGCCACCGGCGTCGGCGGTCGGAGCGGCCTGACGACGGAGCCGGGCGAGAGTATCCGCGACGACCGGGGCGTCCTTCTCGGTCGGGGCGGCGACGGTCACCGCCAGCTCGACCGCCCGGGCCGCCGAACGCCCGCCGAGTGCCAGGTCGAGGAACCGCGCGGACTCGTCCGGGTCGGCCGCCCTCGTGGTGTCGGCCCGGAAGTCGGTGAACGAGCGGGCCAGCGAGTTCGCCATCACGAGCGCCGACGCGGCCCCGGTGTCGGTGTCCGGATGCGATTCGGCCAGGTCGGTGAGGATCGCGCGGGCCGTCTCGTCGCGGGTGAAGTCGCCGAGCGCGAGGGCCCGGCCGACGCCCGGGGACAGGGTCTTGGCCGAGATGGCGACCTCGGTGTCGGACGCCGGTGTCCGGATGTCGATCGGCACCGGCTCGGACGACACCGTGGTGATCGGGTCGACCACCAGGCGGGCCACCACCGTGTGCCGGCCGGGCAGTTCGAAGGTCACCCCCTGGTTGGTGAAGTACACCTGCACCCGGCCGGTGACCGACTCGCCGGGGCCGAGACGCACCATCGGTCGTGGCCCGCACCCGACGGTGACGTCGAGCAGGTGATCCAGCCGCCCCTGCGGTGAGGTGCGCAAGAACACCAGGTCACCCTCGGCCAGCGTGAGCAGCCCGGTCACCTCGCGGGCATGACCGCCGGTGTTGGTCAGCACCACCTCGGCGGTGATGAACTCCCCGACGTACGCCTGCGCCGGCAGCCCGAGCGTGAGCTCCAGCCCGTCGGCGTCGTCCTCGACGGCGAGCCCGGCGACGTCCACCGCCGTCGGCAGGCCTGCGGACAGGGTGCCGTGACCCCAGCCGAAGTTCTTCCAGCCCGGCCGCACCTGCGGGTCCGGTGCGTGCACCAGCGACAGTCGGTCGTGTTCGCTGAAGAGGAACGAGGCATTCCCGGGGTACGGGTTACCGGCGCTCGCGAAACCCAGCACGTCACCGGTCTGGTTCATGATCTCGGTGCCGATGCCCGGCGCGTGCACGTCGTGTTTGGGGTGGAACAGGTTCAGCGCGTGCCCGGCCTCGTGGACCAGCGTCCGCAGGAACGCCGCGGGCACGTTGTTCAACGGCTGGTCGCGCGCCGAGGCGGCGATCTCCGGACGGTTGCCCAGGCGGGCGTCGGCGAACCCGACCGCGCCCTGTCGAGGTGCCGTGTCGTCGTCGAACATGATCCCGAGCACGTCGCCCTGAGCCGAGCCGATGAGCAGCCAGAGCCGCCACAGCTCGTCGTCCGAGGACTGCTGATGCCCGGTGAGCAGCGCCTGGAGCTCGGGGTTGGTGAGGTTCGAGTCCTCCGGCAGGTTGATCTCGTCGGTGGTGACCCGCAGATCCCAGCCGGCGGTGGCGTAGACGGACTGGAACGTGGCGACCGCACCCGAACCGATCGTCGCCGACACCGGGAACCGGCGGTTGACCATCGCGTCCACCTCGACGTGGCAGCCACGGTACAACGTGGACGTCTTGGTGACCTGGACGGTGGAGACCGAACCCCCGACCCGGAGGGTGCCCGGCATCTGCTGCGGGCCCGCGATCAGGCCGCGACGGCAGCGCAGGGTGAGAGTGCCGGTGTCGGTGGCGGCGAACTCCTGGGTGGACCGGTTCCAGAGGTGACGCACGATCGTCACGGTCAGGACACCGTCGGCGTAGGTGGCGCCGGCCGAGCGGAGATACCAGGAGTACTGGGACTTCGGGAAACTCGGATACCACGGCGCGACGGTGCCGGCCTCGTCCGGTTCCGGGGTGACCGCCGACGAGGCGCCGGCCGGCGGCACCAAGCCGGCCCGGCGGGTGTAGATGTCACCCGAGACCCGCAGGGCCGCCGGGGCGACCTCGATCCGCAGGTGTCCGCGGACCACGGGCGTGAGAACGGTCGGATTCCGCGGCTGGACCTCGATCAGCCACGAGCCGTTGAGTAGTTCGATCGCACACGGCCCGGCTTCGTCCACTGTCGTGATGAGTTCCCCGTCCGTACCGAACGTCAGTTCCGAGGCGGACGAACACGTTTCCTTCTGACACATGGCCTCACCTGTACGCCGTCGCGCCGGTGATCACGAGCCACCTGTCTCAGATTCGACCCCGCGGAACCTCGGTTCCACCGAAAGGGGCTCCCTATACGATTATTTATAATCCATATGCATCTATGTGTGGCTCGGGGTGGAGAGTGGTGGAATCGCGTTCCTCTAGCGTGCGGAGCATGGTTGATGACGCACTCGCGCAAGAACTGATCGACATCACCGACGAGGACCGGCGACTGCAGGCCGGCGCCCTCGGCGACGACTTCGCGGCCCGACTGGCCCACCGGCGGGTCACCGTCCGCAACGGCGATCGCCTTTCCGAGATCATCGACGAGTACGGGTGGCCCGGCCCGGAACTCGTCGGCCCGGAGGCCGCCCGCCGGGCCTGGCTGATCGCCCAGCACGCCGACCGGCAACTCCACCTGCAACGACGGGTCCTCGACCTGATGACCGAGACCGGGCAGGACCGAACCCAGGTGGCCATGCTGCGCGACCGGCTCCTGGTCAACGAGGGCCACCCGCAGATCTACGGCACCCAGATCGCGGGCGTCGTCGACGGCGTACCCGTTCCGTGGCCGTGCGTGGATCCGGAACAGATGGATCAGCGGCGTGCCGAAGTGGGCTTGGACCCGTACGCCGTCCATGTCGCGAAACACGCGCCTGCCCGGCGGTGATCGCCGGGCAGGCCTCCGGATGAGCCGGATCAGTGTTTGAGCGTGAAGGTGAAATCGCCGGTGAGCCTGCCGGTCAACCGGACCGCCGAGACGATTCGGCCGTCGGCTATCAGCCGGTCCACCTCGGCCCGGCGCAGACCGCAACCCTCGGCGATCAGCCGGACCGGCCGGACCGGGATCCTCGCCTCGAAGCGGACCGAGACGTCGAGCACATCGTCGTCCGGGAGACCCGACGCGCCGGTGTCGAGACGCCAGGCGCCGTCCCAGTCGAGGGCGATCCGATTGCGATGTCGCACGACCGGATCCTGAAGCAGTTCGGCGGTCAGGGCCAGGTCGTTGTCGTGCAGGCGGTCGAGCAACTCGGGCGCGATGGAACGGACGGTCATCCGTTCCAGAACCGTGAGCTTCGCGGTGTCCCCGCAACCGGTGCAGAGGATCAGCAGCCAGACGTCGAGCAGTTTGTGATTGGCGTTGACACGGAACTTGCCGCTCGGCCGGAAAAGCCGCGACGCACACGAATGACAGCGGCGGAGGACGAGAGGCATGTCGGTGGGCACGACGGCCCAGGTCAGAGACATGGAGATACACCGATTCCAGTGAGAATTTCCGCAGCAAAAAGGCGCGCGGCGCATGGCGCGGCGCGCTACAGATCAGCGCTTGGGATGTCTCACAGGAGGTACAACGGCGCGTCCCCACCTCGTCCATTGAGTCGGGCAGCACGGTAGCCGTACGCCCGGCTCTGATCCATCGAATTTCGCCCTGGAGCGCGAGCGGTACCGTTCGTGATCCGTTCATGTCGACGGCTATGCGGAGGTTGAGCGTGAGTGCGGGGACTGAGCCGCGTCTGGTGAGCCGCGAGGCATTCGACGCTCTGTACGCCGAGGGACGGTCCGCGGTGTCGGCAGGTGAGTATCGGATGCAGCGACCACCCGTCGAAGGAGGGCTCCGCTGGGGACTGTCCGCGCTGCTGAGGCCGGACCCGTCTTCCGCCACGGATCTGGACCGGTTGTCCCGCGAGGCGGCCGGCGTGGCAGGCGGTGAGCACTGGGTGACCGGCGCGGTGACCAGCTCGCACCTGACGTTGCGCTCGCTCGAGGCATGGCGGGACACGATCGCCGAGGACGACCCTCTGGTCCAGCGCTACGCCGCCGCGCTCGCGGTCGCGGTGACCGGTATCGGGCCGCTGACCTTCACAGTTGTCGGCCTGACATTGACGCCCGGTTCGGTGATGGCGTGCGCGGTGCCCTCGAGCGACGGCGCCGACCGGCTGGCCGCCGCCTACGGCCGGGCACTCGGCGCCGACGGAACGCACGAGAACGAGTTCACCAGGGAGTTCTGGTACTCCAACCTCGTTCACTTCGCCGACCGGATCCGGAATCCCGATCGGCTCATCGACTGGGTGGCGGCTCGTCGTGACCGTGAGCTGGCCACCGTCGACGTCGACGAGGTCCAGCTCACCCAGTGGCGGTTCGCGGGGACGGGGATGGTGCCGCGATCCGTGGCGGCGGCCCGCCTGGGCTGAGGCCGCACGCCCGGATCGTGGCTCGCGGTCAGGTGGCGAGGGCGTCCCAGAAGACGTAGGTCGCCTTGTACGGAACGGTCGCGGTCTGGCCGGCCGTGCAGCTCGTGGTCCGGCGCCGGCCCGGATCGGCCCGCAAGCCGATCCCGGCCGAACAGCCGTCGGGGGTACGCGATCGACGTACCACGCAGGAATGAGCGTCTCAGGCGGAGGCGCGTAAGGCGGCCGCGAGCCACTCGAACGGGAAACGCTCGTCCTCCTTCTCGTTGATCACCGTGACCAGCGCCATGTATGTGTCGAACGGACCGGGTGACTCCGGGGGAGTGCGGTCCCATTCGGCGCCGGCCAGCATGTGATCGGCAGCCTGGAGTCGGAACTCCGGTGTATCGGGCATCCCGGGGCTGTCCGGTGTCGCGAAGATGCCGGTCAACCAGCCGATCCATCGGTCGGCGATCTCGCGCGCCTCCGGCGACCCCGGTGGCATCCCGGTCCGCGCCGCGTCCATCGCCGCCTGCCCGATCGGCGTGGCCGCCTCCAGGTTGTCCAGCATCTGCGGTGAGGTCATCAGCGGCCCGGCTCCGGTCGTGCAGGTCTGTCGAAGCTCCTCGCGTACGGCCACCCGCACCTCGCTGTCGCGGACCAGTTCGGCCAGATCGATCCACGCCTCCAGTTGGGCCGCGGTGGGATGTTCGGGCAGTTCCGGACGGGCCGAGCGCCACCACTCGACCATCCGCTCCGGTGGCTCCCAGCCGGAGGTGACCTCGGTCCAGAAGTCGTCGATCAACCGGTCGCGTTCCTCGTCCGACATGCCGGCGAGCCGGTGCATCAGGGTGGCCTGTTCGGCCGTGGTGTCCTGGCGCAGGATGGCCGACAGCACCGCGCGGCGACTGCGCAGCCGGGCCTCCTGCCGGGTCAGCAGTTCCAGGTGGGCGGCGGCGAGTTCACGCAGTGTCGTCTTGCCGGCCAGCACTCGCCGGACGTCGTCCAGGCCGGCGTCGAGTTCCCGCAGCGTACGGACCAGTTCCAGGCGGGCGATCGCGGCGACGTCGTACAGCCGGTGGCCGGCCGGGGTGATCGCCGCCGGGGTGACGACACCGGCGTCGGCGTAGAAGCGGACGGCGCTGACACTCAGGCCGGTCCGCCGGGCGACGTCGCCGATGCCGTACATCTCGTTCGTGGTCACGCCGACCACTATGCGATCTCAAGTGGCTTGAGGTGCAAGACTTGCGCCGACCGTCCGGGCCCAACGGCGGGCGCGATCGACCTCGCCGACGGCGAGTGGGCCGGTCATGCCGGTGACGTGGAAGTTCTCCGCCGGGGCGATCGTGCGGCAGCCGAGCGCCCGCAGCCGGCGTAGGGCCTTGCGGGCCGCCGACCCGGTCATCGGCTTGTCGACCTTGGTGTCGAACGCCGCCGCGGCCAGCCCGGTGAGCGGCGGTGACTGAGCCAGGAACTCGCGGATGCCGACCTTCTCGGTGTCCGGGCGTACCTCGCCCTTGTCGGCCGCGTCGGCGCGGGTGCGGGGCCGGCTCATGCCGAAGGCGTGCGTCGGTGCGCCCAGTACGAGCAGGTCGAAGCCGGCCACCGGCGGCATGTCGCGGACGTCGGTGAGGGTCACGTCGTAGGTCTCGGAGAGGCCGTCCGCGATCACCGCGGCGATCACGGCGGTGTTGCCGAACATGGATTCGTAGACGACGATTGCCTTCATCGCGATCTCCTCGATTCGGCCACCGGGCGGTGGGTCTCCTCCAGCACAGACCTCGACGTCCGAACGTGGCAGGGCCGAAAGTCATCGCCTCGTCCCGACTGTGGTTTTCGGCACGATCGGTGCCGTATCGCCAGGGCATGGACGACACTGGCACGACACCAGGTCTTCTCGCCGGTCTTGAGACGCGGCGGGCAACAGTAAGGCGGTCGGCGCCCGATGCGGGCGCCGACCGCGCTGTCTTACGGCCCGGTCGCCGGGCTAGCCGATCTCGAAGGCGTACGCGTAGACGTGCCGCCCGCTCGGATCGACGACCACGTCCACATCGACCTCGGGTTTCGGCTGGCCGCTGTACGTGGCGTAGAGCCCGGCCTCCGTGAACGGCCACCCCCACTGTCGTACCCGGTCGTCCTGGCCGAGGGCCAGTCTGTCGCCCGGCAGTGGTTCACCGGGGGTCAGGCCGTTGGCCGCGAGGAACTCGGTGACGCATGACGGTTCGGCGGTGAACCTCAGGTAGAGGGTGTCCTCGATGTTGTCGCCGGACCAGTACCGCAGCTCCTCGACCGGGCAGCCGGGCAGGTGCAGACCGAACTGGGTGAGCAACTCGTCGAGGCTGCTGCCGAGCCGGCTGCCCGGGTAGGCCCGCTGATCGAACAGCGAGGCCCCCCGGGTGGCCAGCAGCGTCCCGCCCGTCACCACCACGACCACGGCGACCACGGCCGTGACAAGACGCCATTTCACAGGGACCGACCCTAGATGGTCTGCACGCTGCTGCGACCGCGCACAGTGAACTCCCGCGCTATCCCGTAGCTGTGCATGTCGGCGTAGTCGTCGAACGAGATGCCCCAGATCTCCTCGCCGTGGTCGAAGTTCCAGTCCTTGTAGACGTCGACGCCGTACTGGCCGCTGACCGTGGCCTGACCGTTGGTGACCGTGACGGTGATCGGGCCGCGGATGCGTAGCTGGACGCCACGTACCCCGAGCCGGTAGTCGATGTTCTCGGTCATGCTGACCCCGAACCAGCGGCTGTCCATCCAGTATTCGCAGGTGGCGCGGCCGCTGCTGATGCATTTGCTGCGGGCCTGGGCGAGCATCTGCTCCCGGGACTCGTCGACGGCCGCCTTGAACTGCCGGTCCTTGAGGTAGTTGTCGACGCTGGCGATGAAGTCGGCGCCGCTGCGGTTGTAGTAGTGCCGCCACAGGGCGCAGGCCTGGCCGTTGTAGCCGCTCACCGCGCACACCCCCTGGATGGTCACCCAGAGTTGGGCCCGCATCTCCATGGCCGCCGTCGGTTCGTCCCACGGGATGTCCTTGCCGCCGAACGGGCCGTTGTCGCCGGGCGTGGTGGGATCGCCGTCGCCGTCGTCGTAGGTCACCACGTCCCGGCCCGCCCCGTTGTTCAGATTGGCGAGGTCCTCGGCGCGCTGCTTCTGGACCCAGATCTGGTAGGTGTCCAGGAAGGCCTGTGCGGCGGCGGCCGCGTCCTGCCCGGCCCGCAACGCGTCGTCGCGGGCCTGCGCGGCGGCGGTGGCGGCGCTGTCGGCCGAGGCTTTCGCCTGGGCCGCGGACGCGGTGGCGCGGGTTGCCGCGTTGGTGGCGGTCTGCGCCGCGCGGGCGGCGTCGGCGGCGGCCTGACGTGCGGCGGTGGCCGAGGCGGCCGCCTGGTCCGCGGACTGCTGGGCGGCCACGGCGGCCTGGCGTGCCTGCTCGGCGAAGTCGGCCGCCTGTGCCGCCGACTGGCGGGCCTGTTCGGCCCAGCGTGCCGCCTCCTCCTGGGCCTGGCGCGCGATCGCGGCGAGGTACGCCGCTTCGGCCGCGTCCTTGCGGGCGGTGACCGCGGACTCGGAGGCCTCCGCGACGTACCGGCGGACGGTGGCCACGTGCACGGCGGCATCGTGGTCACGTTGGCGGGCCCGCGGTAGTTCCACGGTCAGGAACCGGCGCAGGTACTCGCGCGGCCCGGCGAGCGCGACCTGCGCGGCCGCGTCCACCTCCTGACCGCCGGCCTCGATCGCGGCGGCCACCGCGATCCGGTCGTCGAGGTCGGCCGCCGGGTACTGCCCGGTGCGCAGGAAGGCGTGCACGTCGGCCACGGTGCCGCGGAGTGCGGCCTGCCCGGCCGACTTGGTGGCCTGCCCGCCCCGGCTCATGATCTGGGCGACCGCGATCCGGTCGTCCAGTACCTTGCCCTCGTACATCGGCAGCCGGAGGAACTCCAGCACCCGTGCGTGGTCGCCGCCGAGCGCGGTGGCGGCGGCCGCTTTGAACGCCGCCTTGTCGCTGTTCTCGGCCAGCTGCGCGACCCGGCTGCGGTCGTCCTGCTCGGCGGCCAGTTCCCGGCCCTCGGTGAGCCAGTTGCGCAGGTCCTGCTCGGTGCCGCCGAGCGCGGATTCGGCGGCGGAACGGCTCCACGGCCCGCCCGCGGTCATCAGCCGCAGCGCCGCCTGACGTCCGCTGCGTACCGCGACCTGCGGGTCGGTGCCGGTCGCGACGGCCTCGGCGAGCAGGGCCGCGGTCCGTTCGTCGACGCGTACGGACTCCGGGTCGTCCCACAGGATGGTGGCCGGACGCCGGGCCGCGATCGCCTTGGCCTCCTCGGCCGCGGCCACCGCTTCGGCGGTCTGGACGCGCAGCCGCTCGGTGTCGGCGGCGCGGGCGGTCTGTTCGGCCCGCTGTGCGGCGTCGGCTGCTCCGGCCGCCACGGTGGCGGCTCGGTCGGCGGCTTCGGCGGCGGCCGCGGTGCGCCGGGCTGCTTCGGCGGCCTCTCCGGCGTGTGCGGCGGCCTCGTCGGCGGCCGCGGCCGCCGCGCGGGCGTGTGCGGCCGCGTCGCGGGCCCAGGTCATGGACTCCCGTGCGGCCGCCGCGGCCTGCGCCGCCAGCGACTGGGCGGCGTTCGCGGCCCGGTCGGCGCGGGCGGCCAGGGCCCGTGCCCGGGCGGCGGCCTCGCGGGCCCGGGCGGCCTCGGCGCTCGCCACGTTCGACTGTCCGCCGGCCTGTTCGGCCGCGGCGGCCGCCGCGAGGGCGTTGTCGACCGCGCCCCGGGCGGCTCCGGCGGCGTTGCCGGCCGCTGCCGCGGCCACTTCGATCTGTGCTGCGGCGGCCGCCGCGCTGTCGGCGGCAGCGGCAGCCGCGCGGGCCTGTTCGGCCGCCTGCCGGGCCGCTGTGGCCTTGGTCGCGTCGCCGGCCGCCGCGGCGGCGGCCTGGTGAGCCTGTGTCGCTGCCTGTCCGGCCAGCACCGCGGCGGTCGCGGCGCGGCTCGCCGCGCCCGACGCCACCCGGGCGGCCTCGTTGGCGGCGCGGGCCGCGCCGATCGCGTCCTGGGCGGCGTCGGCCGCTCGGCGGGTCGCGTCGGCGGCGCGGGCCGCGGCCGCGGTCGCGCGCTGGGCCGAGGCGCCGGCTGCGGCGGTCTCGGCCGCGGCCTTCTGCGCCGCCTCCTTGGCCAGCTTCGCCGCCTGTACGGCCCGTTCGGACTCGGTGCGGGCGATCTCGGTCTGTGCCGCGGCCTCGGTCTGTGCCTGTCGTGCCAGTTCGGCGAGGTGCGCGACGGTGGCGATCTCCTCGTCCCGGGCCCGTGCGACGTGCTGGCCCTGGGCGAGGAAGTCGGTGACGTCCTGTGGTGTGCCGCCCAGGGCGAGTCGGCCCATCCGTTGCATCTCGGGTCCGCCGACGGCGATCAGCTGGGCCACCGCGATCCGGTCGTCGGTCCGCGCGGCGGTGTACTGGCCTTCGAGCAGGAACTGGGAGATCGCCTCGTCGCCGCCGGACAGCGCAGCTTGACCGGCTGTGCGGGTGGTGGTGCCGCCGGCGGCGATGATCCGGGCGATCCGGATCCGGAAGTCGGTGTGCATCGGCTCGTTCTGGCCGCCGTCCAGGAACGCCGCCACGTCCGCGTCCGAACCGGACAATACGGTCTGTCCGGCCGAGGTCATGGCCGGACCGGACAGGGCCATCAGTTCGGTCACCTTGACCCGGTTGTCGAGTGCGGTGAGGGCGGCCAGTTCGGTCTCCAGGAACCGCCGCACGGCGGCGTCCGACTCCAGCAGGGCGGCCTGAGCCGCGCGGGCCACCGCCGGTCCGCCGGTACACATCAGGTTGATCGCCGTCGTCCGGTCGGCCACCACCGGATCCACCGGCGCGGCCGCGGCCGGCTGCGCGGTCCCGCTCACGGCGAGCCCGACGCTCAGCAGGGCCACCAGCGAGAAGCGGGCAGCGGAAGGTCGATATCTACGACTGTCCATTCTTTCCCCCCGTTTGGTCACTCGTCGCGACCATAGGTTCGAGGGGCGTGACGTGTCGACCCCGATCGATGCGTCGCGCACATGCCGCACGAGAAATGCACGTCACCCCGAAACGGTCACAACTACTAGTGGTCACGAGATAAGGCGCCGAACAGCTGATTTACCCGTAAAGATCGCAGCATAGAGTGACTTTCCGTAGCAGCTTCCCTCCGAGATTACGGAACGTACATGCGCTTGGTTTCCCGTGTGCTCGCCCGTGACGTCGCGGTCGCGACCGCCTGCCTGACCGCCGTGGTGGCTCCGGCCACCGCCGCGTCGGCCGCCGCCCCGACCACCGAGCCACCGGCCTACTCGCTGGTCTCGACCGGCGGCCCCGCCGCGCTCACCGCCGCCGACTGCGCCTCGGACGGCACCTGCGTCCTGGCTCCGGCCCCGCGCGGCGGATCCCTCGACGACTACGCCGCGCTCACCCAGGCGATCACCACCGCGGCCGGCCGCACCACCCCGGCCGTCGTCGCCGCCGACGGCACCGTCACCACACCCGCGACCAGCGCGACCGTGCTGTTGACGGCCGGCACCTACCGGATCACCCGCGGACTGAAGCTGCCGCCCAACGTCAACCTGCGCGGCGCCGGGATCGCGACCACCACGATCCTGATGGACCCGACCGTCAACTGGCGCAACTTCGCCTACAGCTACCTGATCCTGCCGAACGGCGTGACCGAGGCGGGCAGTGCCAACCTGGTCTCCGACCTGACCGTGAACGGCAACTGCCGTACCGACGCCGGGGCCTTCGACGACGCCACCGCGCCCGGACGTCCCGGGCAGGCGTGCGACTTCCGGGGCACGCTCGGCGCACACACCAACACCGGCGGCGGGATCTCAGCCGGCGACCGCTGGACGATCCGGCAGGTCCGATTCACCAACTTCGAATACTTCAAGCTGTGGGTCAACGGCACCACCGGGGTACGGGTACTCGACAACCGGTTCGACAACCGGGGCGGCGCCGAATCCGACGGTGAGGACAACATCGGTGGCGGTGGCCGCAACTCGGGCACCGTGATCGAGGGCAACCAGTTCGACGCCACCATCAACGGCAACGCGTTCGACTTCACCAACGCGCAGGACACGACCGTACGCGCGAACGTCGTCCGGACCACCCCGGCGGTCGCCGCGGCCCGTGGCGTGGCCGAGTACGGCAACCTGTACTTCGAGGCGGTCTACGGCGGCACGATCACCGGCAACCTCCTGCAGGGGTCGCACATCGTGCTCAAGTCGAACTCCGACTACGCCCACTCCGGCGTCAACCGGGACGTCACCGAGCCGCGTGACCTGCTGGTCGCCGAGAACGTCATCCGCGACTCGGCCACCGTCGGCGTCGCGGTCGCCTACGACGACTACCTCGACGCCGACGGCACCGCCGGAACCCCCGGCGCCTGGTCCGAGAACAGCACGAGCACGACAGACCATGTGGTACGGCCGGGCGGCGCCAACATCATCCGGGACAACGTGATCGAGCGCCCACGTCAGTCGGGCATCCTGGTGTACGGCAGCACCGCCGCCAAGAGCAGCCCGGACACCATCACCGGCAACGTGGTCCGCAACGCCGGATTCGGTGGGTCGACGACCTACAACACCGGGGCGGGCTTCTTCGACACCAGTGGCATCGGGCTGTCGGTCGGCAGCCGCGACGTCATCGAGGGCAACACCGTCATCGACGACCAGGCCGAACCGACCACCTGGTACGGCGTACACATCGGCGCTCGCAAGAACTCGACGCGTCCCACCTACCTCTCCCTCGGAACCAACACCACCACCGGTGTCGTCGCCGGGGCGGTGCGGACCGTCGCCCTGGCCCCTGAGGCACCGGCCACATCGGCCGCCGCCGGTACCACGCTGACCTGGCCCGAGTCGTACGCCACGGGCAACACGGTGGCCGGCTACCGGGTGTACCGCAACGGGGTGCAGGTCGCGGACCTGCCGGTCGGTAGCGCCGCCGTCCCCGCGAACCTGCTCGACGCCGACGCCGCCGGGCTGGAGTCGGCCACCGCCGGAACCGCCGGCTGGACCGCCGGCGGATCGGGCACCAAGGTCTCCCGGTCCACCGCGGCCGCGGCCGTCGGCGGTGCCGCACTGCAGGTCACGGCGCTCAAGGACGGACAGCTCAGCGCGTCCGGCAGCCCGGTCGCGGCGGTCGTCGGTACCACGTACACCTCGGTCGCCAGTTTTTCGGCCGTCTCCACCGGACGCCAGGTGCGCGCCGGACTGGCCTTCACCGACGCCGCCGGGAAGGTGACCCGCCTCGGCAGCGCCAACGTCGCGACCGTCGACAGCACGTCGGGATGGGTGACCAGCTCCTACTCGGCGGTCGCACCGGCCGGAACGGTCAGCGTCCAGGCGTACCTCATGGTCGAGAAGGCCGTCACCGGTGAGTCGCACCTCATCGACCGGATCGGCCTGGTCACCGGGTCGATGACCGAGCAGTGGACCGCCGGCGGCGCGCTCTCCGGCGCCTACCAGGTCGTCGCCTACCGGGCCGGAACCCCGGAACTGTCGGCGGTCACCGAGATCCGCCTGCCCTGATCGTCGCTCTCCTCTCCCCGGCCGGATTCATCCTGCCGGGGAGAGTTCAATTCCGGCTCAACTCCGGCTCTGGATCAGGTGGTCCCCGGCGCGGGCGCAGCGCGATGAGCCGGTGGCGTCTGCGGTTGACCTCCGAATTCATCGAGGTCAGACCATTCCTGGCGGTCGCGTTCGGGGTCGGGCGTCCGGCCAGAACCGCAGGACCGCCGACATGGGAGGGTGTGCTGATGGCAGAGCGCGCCCAGTGCGTCATCACCGACGGCCGGCAGACCGAGATCCTCTACACCGTGTGGGGTGCCGGTGCCCTCGACATCGACCTGATCGCCGGACCGGACGCCGCCTGCCGGCAGATCCGCCGGCTCTACGACCCGACCGAGGAACTCCGCGAACCGGTCTGGATCGAGGCCGGCGCGCTGATCGACACCTCCCGCCGCCTGCTGGCGGTCTTCAGTTGGCATCTTTCCGGGTACGCCCATCGCGCCGCCTGGAAAGCGGTTCTCGGCCAGACCTGGCCGGGCTGGGATCTGCGTTGGGCCTACGCGGGTGTCGACGACATCGCCACCGCAGCCGGTGTGCCCGCCGCCGCGAGTGACCATCCCCGACCCGAAGCGGCCCTGGCCGTCCTGGATCCGGCCGATCTCGACGACGCGGATTCGCTGGTGACCGTCACACAGCCGGACGGGTCCATCCGGGCGTACGGCATCTGGTCGGACACCACCGACGTGTTCTGGGCCGGTCCCGAACTGCTCGACAGGTTGTCCGCGGCCACCCCGGTCACCGTGCTCCCGGATTTCCCGAAGACCGGTCTGCACCTCGACCCGGCCTCTCGTTCGGCCGTCGGCTGGACGACGTTGGAAGCGTCCGGGCTGGCCGGCGGCTGGTCGCGGTGCTGGCCCGGATGGCGGCTGGACTTCCAGGAGGACCGCTACGACGCTCAGCCGGTGGCGATCCCCGCTCCGCCACCCACCCTCGACTCCGGTCTCGCCGTGGTGGCACGGCGCCTGACCGGCTTCCGGAATTCCGCCGAAGCCGCCTACCACTCCCGGTCCCCGGCCGACCCGCAGTCGATCGAGGCCGCGATCCGACGGGCCCACCTGGCCGGCGGCGAACCACCCCGATGGCCGGGTCTGCGGTGAATCAGTTCGATCAGGTCCTCGAACGGGTGCCTTGACGGTGGCGGTGGTCGACCTCGGTCGGAAGCGGACGCGTTCGCCGGATCGGGTGTCCGGCTGAGTGGTCTTCTTGAGCGGGGGACCAGTCGCTTGTAAAGTTGGCGCATGACAATTAGTGGGCAGCGGGAAGCCGTCAAAATCGACCTGGTGGGTGCGCATGAGATCCGGGTGATGTTCGGTTCGATCAGTCGGCAGCGGGTTTACCAGATCACCAAGCGCGCGGATTTTCCGGAGCCGGTCGCGGATCTCGCGCAGGGCAAGGTGTGGCTGGCCAGCGAGGCCACCGCCTGGCGGGATCGCCGTCGAGGCGCAGATCAGTAGGGTCGACTCGCCGACGAGGGCGTAACGCGGGCCGTCCTCGTCGTTCAGCCGGTGAACCGACGGTCGGAGTCCACGGCACGCCGAGCGCCACATCGGACGGCCCGAGCCATTCGGTGCCCGTCGGTCGACGTCGCCTAAATGGTGTCGACGCGGCGCATAAACGAGGGTTGCGCCGCTCCGTAGCCGCTCTTGGACAGGCGGTGACCCGGCGGGAAACAATCCCGAAGTCAGCGGTGAGAATCATTCTCGGATTGCCGGATCTTCTTTTAAAAATGGCACGAACGGCGGACCTGGACGCCTGCTATCGTGCAACGCCATGGCGCCTCGTGCGAATCGAATGGCGGCGATCTTGGGGATTCTTTTCGGTGGATTCCTGGAATTGCAGCTGTTTGCGAATCAATTTCTCATAACCCTGGCCGGGACGGTGGCGATCCTGGCCGGTGGAGTGGCGCTGCAGATCGAATTGATCGGTCCATGGGTGGCCGGGCGCCGGACCGTCGCACCACTGTCCGCCGGCCGTCCCCGCCCACGACACGTCATGCCCCCGCCGCCACGGCGACCCGGTCCACCCCCGGCACCCATCGGCGCGGCAGTCGCGGTCGCTCCGGTCGCTCCGGTCGTCACCCTGCTCCGGGAGGCCGCCTATCCCACTCCGCCGCTCTTCGGCCGGCGACCCTCCCGGGCCCACGCGCTGCCGTGGCTGCTGCCCAAACCCGTCGCCCAATCCGGTGTCGCCGCCGACGAGGCCCGCCTCGGTGACCTCACCGTCCGTGCCGCGTCCCTGCTCGGCCCGGGACATCGCTGCGAGGAACCGGCCGTCGCCCGGCAGGACGCGTACTCCCTGGGTCGTGACACCAGCGGCCGTTACCTGATCGCGGCAGTCGCCGACGGCCTGTCCAGCAGCCCGCGATCCGATCTCGGCGCCGCCGTCGCCGCCGAGACCACGGTCGACCTGATCGGACGGGCCCTGGCCCGCAAAGCCGACCCGGCCGTGCTCGACAGCGAACGCATCCTGCACGGCGTGGCCGCCCGGATGACCGAGGAGGCCACCCGGCGCGGACTCACCGCTCACGACATGTGTGCCGTGCTGATCGCCGGAGTGTTCGACACCCACTCCGGTGCCGACGGGCGGGACTGCTGGTTCATGTGGATCGGCGACGTATCGGGCTGGCAGTTGCAGGGTCAGCGGTGGGAGGCGTTCGCCGGAGACGTCAAGAGCGACGACGGCGACATCTCGTCGAACGCGGTCAACGCCTGCCTGCCGCTGCACCCGGGCCGGGCCGAGCACCGCCGCCACCGGTTCCCGGTCGGGGCGGTGATATCGCTGGTCAGTGATGGGATCGGGGACGCCTGGACGATGATGTCCGAGGCCAACGCCTACTTCGGTCGGCAGTGGGCGGAGCCGCCGGCGCTCGGCGCCTACCTCAACGACGTCGGCTACGACGCGCGTGGCTTCCAGGACGATCGCACCGCCGTCACGGTCTGGGCCGG
Organism: Actinoplanes sichuanensis; assembly: GCF_033097365.1. Classification (NCBI taxonomy): domain Bacteria; kingdom Bacillati; phylum Actinomycetota; class Actinomycetes; order Micromonosporales; family Micromonosporaceae; genus Actinoplanes; species Actinoplanes sichuanensis. The sequence goes on along the minus strand of NZ_AP028461.1, from coordinate 5,027,947 downwards.
GCGGTGACCGCCACCGCCGGGTGGCCGCTGGCCGCCGCCGTCGACCTCGCCGACCTCGGCCCGCTGCCGGCCTCGATCAGTCTCGGCGCCGGGCAGAGCACCGGGATCCATCCGCTGCCCGGACACGACGGCTGGCTCGCCAAGCTCTATCACCGACCCGCCGACACCGACGCGGCCGCCTGCCTGGACTGGCTGATCCGGCTGCCGCCGTCGATGCCGGCGACTGATCGGGCCCGGGTCGTCGCGTCGACGTCCTGGCCGGTCGCCGCACTGGTCGACGGGGGTAAGACGATCGGGTGCGTGCTGCCGCGGGCGCCGGCCAAGTTCCGGGCGGCCATGCCCCCGGACGGCGCCGAGCGCTACCTGGAGATCGACTGGCTGGCCCGGCCGGAGGCGTCGTTCGTACGGCGTGGGCTCACCCCGCCCACGTGGGAGCAGCGACTGCGGGTCAGTCATGACCTCGTGTCGGTCGCGGTGCTGCTCGGGCGTTACGGGCTCGTCTACTCCGACTGGTCGTACTCCAACGCCTTCTACAGTCCGACCGACTTCAGTGCCTATGTGATCGACCTGGACGGCTGCGGGCGGCACCGGATGAGCAACATCTTCCAGCCCAACTGGGAGGACCCGCACACCCCGCGTGGCATTCCGGCCGACGCCACCACCGACCGCTACCGGGTCGCGCTGCTCGTCGCGCGGGTGCTCACCGGGGAACGTGCCACCGTGCACGCCCTGCACGCCCTCGCCGATCTGCCCCAGCCTGCGCTCACCGAGATCCTGCGGGACGGTCTGCTGGCCACCACGGCGGCCCAGCGGCCGGCCGCGGCCACGCTGCTCGCGGTGCTCGACGGGCGGCCGTACCTGCGGATGCCGGTGCAGCGGCTGCCGCTGCCGGCCCGTCCGGCCGTCGCGCCGACCCGGGTGCCGGCCGCCGCACCCGATGTCGCCGACCCGGCTCCGGCCCCGGTCGTCGTGGACCGGCCCGTCCATGTCGGGCGGTGGTTCGCGGCCGTGGTCTTCGCCCTGCTGATCGTGGGCCTGGCCGTCTATCTGACCTCGCTCTGAGTCACCGAACCTCGATTGGACCTTCGCCGATGACTGACGGCATGCACCACATGCGGCAGAAATGCCTGCCCACCTATCTGGTCATCGATGTGTCGACGTCGATGTCGCCGCACGAGCAGACCCTCAACCAGACGCTCAAGAAGCTGCACAGCACCCTGGCCAACAGCCCCCGGGTGTCCGAGTTCGCGCACATGTCGATCATCGCGTTCTCCACCCAGCCGTGGGTCGTCATCGAGATGACCGACATGGAGTACGTGCCGGGCATGCCCGAGGTCGCCTGCGACGGGATGACCGGTTACGGGGCGGCGTTCGACCTCGTCCGGGAGCGCATCGACATCGACCTGCCGGCGCTCACCGCCCAGGGCAAGGCGGTGTTGCGGCCGATCATGTTCTTCCTCACCGACGGGGCACCCACCGACAGCGAGTGGGAGAGCGCCTTCCGCGCACTCGTCGACAAGGGGCGACGTCGGCGGCCGCACGTCGTCACCTACGGATTCGGCGCGGCACCGGAAGAGGTGCTCAGCCGGATCGCCACCAAGGCGGCGTTCGTGGCCGACGGCAGCTCCGGGCAGGACGAGGCGCTCTCCACCGCTCTGCACAGCATGCTCAACTCGCTGGTCGCCTCGGCACAGGCCGACGAGCTGCTCATTCCGGCGCAGGCGACCGGGTACAAGTCGGTGCCGCTGGAATACCTCGACTGATGGCCGTCGAACGCCCACTCCGGATCGACACCACCGGGATCGCGGTCGCCGCCGGGCTCGCCGCGCTGTTGTTCGGCGGCGTGGTCCAGGGACTTCACCTGATCGGGAACGCCTCACCGACACCGCGACCGCCCGTCACCCGGCCGGCCGAGACACCTGACAGAACGCCACCGCACTACAACGTCCGACCTGATTGAGGAGCGCCTCGTCATGCGCTGCACCCACTGCGGCGGCGACAATGCCGACGCTTTCCTGCTCTGCGCCCATTGCCGGCAACCTCGGCTGATCACACCACCGAACGGCGGCAACGCCACCCGGTCGATCCCCTTTCAACAGCCGAGCGGCTTTTCGCCGCCGACTGCACAGATAATTCATCGGAGTACGCCGAACTTCGCCCGCGACGCCACCCGGTACATGTGTGCGGCCGTACAACTCGACAGTGCTCTCAATCGGCGAATCCTCGCCGGCACCGTCGATCAGCCGTTACGCGCGATCGCCTCCTCGCCCGGTGTCGACCTGGCGACCGTACTGAAATACGGCGTCCATGCCCGCCGCCGGCAGCGGATCACCGACATCCTGCTGCTGTTGTTGCTTCCGTTCTGGCTGTTCTTCGGGCTCGGCCTGCTGTTCGGTTGGCTGGTCGTCGCGATCGAACGGTTCCGCACCTCCTACCGGGTGCTCGCCCCGAGACTGCGGCACGCCGTCTTCGACCCGGCGCAGGCGCCCGAGCCCGCCTCCGACCGGATACGCCACCGCATCGCCGACATCGCCGCCCGCGACCGTGGCAACGTGACCATCTACTCCGACTACGACCCGTTCCTCGGCTTCGGAGCGAAACAGAACGAGTGGTCGTTCGTCGCCGACATCAGCAAACCGGCCCACGGCGAGACCATCCGCCGATTCACCGTCGCCGAGGTGCACGACCACGTCGCGGCGGCGGTCAGCGCACTCGACCTGCCCGGCGTGACAGTCGACGACAGGCTTTTCGCAGCCGGTGACGACCTGCTCGACGACTCGATGCCGGCGGTCGCGGCCCAACTGCTGCCCGACCCGCTCCAGCCGCCCCGCCAGCAGGTCGACCGCTCGACCATCAGACGGCAGTGGGACGACCCGCACGAGCAGGCCCGGCCCTACCTGGCGCTGCGGGTCACCGGCTGGGGCGGCGAGCTGGTGATGACCATGTTCGTGCGGTTCGTGAAGTACCGCGACGAGCAGCTCTACACCGAGGCCGACTACCGGCTGCTCGGGCCGATGCGCAAGGACTACCACTCGGTCGACGACCTGCGGGACCGACCTTCGTTGCGGCAGGTCGGCCGGATCGTCACGGCCGCGCTGCCGATCGCGTTCGTCAGGCAGATCCGTGCCCCGTTCGTCATCCTCGCCGAGATCCTCGGCCCGTTGACGATGAACTCGGAGCAGCGCCGGATCCGGCGCGAGATCACCGAGGAACGCACGTTCAATTACGGCGCCCCGATGGCTGCCCGCGAGATGGCGATGGACGACAGCTATCACCGCCATTTCCAGCGGGCCGACAAGGACCAATACCTGCGGATCATCGAACGGAAGGTCCTCGATTCACTGGAACAGTTCCTGGTCGCGCACGGCGTCGACTCGTCGGACGTCCGGGAACGACAGAGCATGATCATCAACAATGGCCTGCTGGCCACCGGAAACAGTCAGATCAAGGCCGAGAACATGGCCGTCGGAATCAACGCCAAGGCGACCGCCATGATGAGCAAGGTCGTCGGCGTGGGAAAGAGCTGAGCGGATGTCCAACATCAACTACGGGATCCAGGCGGGCGGCAGCGCCCGGATCCAGGCCACCAACCTGGCCGTCGGAACCGAAGCCCAGGTACACGCCGGCGGAGCCGCCGACGACGTGGCGACCAAGCTCGACGAGGTGCTGCGCCTGATCGAGCAGCACCGCGCCGCCCTGCCGGAACCCGACCTGGCCCGAGCCGAGGTGGAGATGGCCCGCACCGAGCTGACCGCCCGCCGCCCCGAACCCGACCGCATCCTGGCCGCCCTGCGACGGGCCGGCGAACACGTCACCGCGGTGGGCGCGATCACCGCCGCGGTCCAGGCCGCCGTGGCGTCCGTGGGCGGCCTGCTCTGACAGTGATCGGTTAAGGTTCGCCGCTGATGGGATCGACATACGAGACATTGCTGGTCGCCGCCGGATTCGACGCCACCGTGGCCGCGCTGCGTGCCGCCGGGATCCCGTCGGTCGTGGTGCCCCTGGCCGACGACCGGGTGGCGGTGATTCCCGACGAGGGTGACCGTGACAGCGCTCCGGTCCACCCGGCAGCCTTCCCGGGCGCCGTCGTCTTGTGGTGATCCCGGCGCCCGCCGATCAGTAGTGCGCGAGGATCTGGGCGACCGGGTGTCCCAGGAGTCTCGCCACCTCGGCGAGCTCGGCGGAGTCGAGCTCGTACTCGGCCCGGACCGGGTTCATCACGCAGATCTCGAAACGCGCGAACCCGACCGGCCAGTCGTAGCGGAGCGAGTCCAGTGCGACGACGGATCCACAGCACGGCACCTCGACATCCAGGGTGCCGAACGTTTCGCCCGTCTCCTCGACCAGATCGAGGAACCAGTCGATCTCGATGTCGCCGTCGCAGTCCGGGCAGGAGATCCGGGTGGTGTTCTCGCCGGCGTCGACCAGGGTCACCACGTCGTAGAACTCGGTCTCCACCTCCTCGACGTCATCCTGCGGCCCGGAGAAGAGCCGGGTCACGTAGCTCGCTGCCGCCGCCGCTGCTCCGGGATCCGGCTGCCACCGGTTGTCCGTGGGGATCAATCGGAGGTAACTGTCGCTCACGCGTACCAGCATGGCCTCCCGCTCCGTCTTGATCAACTAGGCGATCGCCGATCTGGCATGATCGGCGCCTGGTCTTCGGGAGCGCCTGCGCTATCTGATCCGGGTCGGCCTTCGCGGTCGTGGCCGGGTGATGACGGTCCCAGACGGGCATGTCGGCGCTCACGTCGCGGACCTGACGCTCGGGCGTGGTCCGTTCCCGTCCGAGCCGACTTTCACGCTCACCGCCTGGGCGGAGCCGGTTCTGCCGTAGCCGTCCGTCGCACCATGCGGTCCTGTCCAATTCTGTCCAGGATGCGGCTCGGGGTCGGTCGGGTGGTGCTTGATTGGTCGGCATGACTCAAACCAGAGAATGGCTGCGACGTGCCGCGGCGGTGACCGTGGCGGCCGGTGTCGCACTGACCGGAGCGCCGGTCGGTGCCGCGTCGGCTGCCGCCCCGCTCACCGCCGGCGTCGTCTGCTACGCCGAGGGTGCCGGTTCGTTCATCTGCTGGGTGGGCATCGCCGGAGGTACCGCGCCGTACTCCACGGTCTGGAGTGGCGCCTCGTTCAGCGAGGTCTACACCACCGGGGCGTCCGGGAAGTGCACGCCGGGCCGGGCCTACACCGTGTCGGCGACGGTCACCGACACGGCCGCGGGCCGGGTGGTCGACCCGGCGTACTTCGTCTGCCGGGGCGGCCCGCCGATCTGATCGGACGCCGTGGCCGTACACCTGACGGTCTGTCCGGCCCGGCCTCGGGCACCCTGACCGCCGGTGTCCAAGGCTTCTTCACAGGTCGCGGCCCTCGGTCGATCCCGCTGGTTGCCTCTCGGCGCGATGATCGAGGCATGACTGAGTCCACGCCGGCCGTCCGTCACGAGGTGGCGTTTCTGCTGCGGCGGTTCGCGGCGACCACCGTCTTCGAGCGGCGCACGGCGGTCCGGGGGATCGCGACGGCCGCCCGCCGGTCGCCTTCGGGCAGCGCGGAGCAGGAGGCGATCGCTCACGCGCTCGTCTGCGCCGCACAGGACGCCGACGTGCGGGTACGCCTGGGAGCCGTTCGCGGTCTGGCCAGGCTCACTCCGCAGCCCGCCGCGGCGACCGTCGCGCCGCTGATCCTGGACGACGACTACACCGTCCGGGAAGCGGCGGTCCGTACGCTGGTCGAGCTCGATTCGAGCCACGCCGTCCCGATGCTTGTCGCAGCATCACGCGATGCGCGGGTGCCGGTGCGGTGCGCCGCGTTGATCGGATTGCGGAAGATCCGCGAGGTCGACACATCCGTGCTGGAGGCGTTGGTGGCCGGGTTGTCGGACCCCGACCCCTCGGTCCAGGGTGCCGCGATGGCGAGCCTGCGGACACTGGCCCGCCGATCCGCCCACCTGGCGGCCACCATCACCGAACTGGGCCGGCAGGGACTGACCGCCGACAGTTCGTATCGTCGTGAGATCTCACTCGAACTGCTTCGCCGGCTCGCAGTGCCGGGCCACCGCGAGAGGTGCCGATCAGCCCTTCGCGACCCCGCCCCGAATGTGCGGCGCCGCGCCGAACGCAGCCGGTGAGGCATGGGGACACCCGTCGTGCAGGGTGAGAAACACCGACCCGACCAGCCTGGCGCGGTTGGAGCTCGGGAAGGCGAGAAGGTCGCTCCCCGTGCGGAGTCCCCACTGATCGGATCGAACGTCGAAATGCGTTGCAGCCATAACCGGGGAGCAAGATTCGGCTTCCAGCCTCATTCAGCGGATCCGGCCGGACTTCTCGTCCGAGGTGGGGTCGGCGCGTAGCCGGCTGCGGGTGCGCATCAGGATCCGGCCGAGCATGTTCTTGCCGGTGCCGGTGCGGCCGCGTCCCCAGTAGTGGTCGGTGCCGGTGTCCTCGACGATCTCGGTGTCGCCGGTGTCGAGCAGGATGGCGCGGATGTCGTCGTGGGCGGTGAACTTGGCCGCGACGGCCCGACGCATCACGTCGTCCTTGACCCGTTCCCAGTCGCGGCGTAGCGGCCGGGACCGGTCACGGCCCAGTTCGGCGGCGCGTAACGGGCCGGCCGCCAGGCGGATCGCGTCGGCTTGGCGCGTGCCTGCGAACTTCTGGGCCTGGAAGTAGTGCTCGGCGGTCGGCCACCAGTGCCCGTCGAGGTCGAAGCCGTGCGAGGAGAAGTTGGAGAAGCAGCCGTACGGAACATCGTCGGCGCCGTAGAAGTAGATGGTCACGGTGTCCTCGCGGTAGGGGCGGCGAGCAACACGGTGCCACACATCGACAGGGCGGCAACCGATTTCGCCGATCACGCATCGCTGTGCGTGGCTGTTCTGCGGGCGGCGTCCGGTAGCGTGGCCCGTCGTGGGACTCGTGTGGCGTGATTCGGCGCAAGTGCTTGCCGGCCTGCTTCGTGGACATGGCGTCGAACCCGACCGAGTGCACGACGTCGCGGCGGCATGGCGGGCGTTCACCGAGTTCCTGGCGCTGCCGGTCGACGGTTTGGAGCCGGTGGAGCACCACGCCGACGGTTTCATGGTGCAGTGGGGCCGGTACAGCTGGAATGACGGACTGCCCAGTGTGACCTTCACTCGGGAGTTCGCGGTCGATGTCCGGGACACGTGGACCGCCGACGAAGCCTGGTACCAGCCGGAGATCTGGCAGGTCAACCTGGACATGGTCTTCCCGGACACGCCCGAACTGGCCGGGCTCGGCGGGCCTGGACAGGGGGCCACCGGCCTGGATTTCAGCGCGCCCGGCCCGGACCGGGACCGTGCCGTCCGCGCCGTCGAGCAACGGCTGGCGCAACACCCGGCTCTGCGAACGGCGTGGGCGAGCAACCCGACACGCAGTAGCGTCGCGCTCGACGACGCCGGCTGACGCGCTGATGTCCCCGACCATCCGACACCTACGAAGGCGACAGGGCTGACATGGCCGGCTACTCGGGCACGCCGTTGCACCGCAAGCTCGGCATCAAGCCGGGCCACCGGTTGGCGCTGCTCGAAGCGCCGACCGGCTTCGCGGCCACCCTCGACGGCCTGCCGGACGGTGTCGTCATCCGGCCCGGGTTGACCGGCGATGCACCGGCCGACGTGATCGTGCTGTTCGTGACCGAGCGACACGAGCTGCAGGCCCGCCTCGACGAGGTGAGGCGCGGCATGGCCCAGGACGGCGGTTTCTGGGTCGCCTGGCCGAAGCGAGCGTCGAAGGTGCCGACCGACGTCACCGAGGATGTGATCCGCGAAGTCGCACTGCCGACCGGGCTGGTCGACAACAAGGTGTGCGCGATCGACGACGTCTGGTCGGGTCTGCGCCTGGTGATCCGCCGCGAGAACCGAACGCCAGCGGAGAGGGCAAGGCGGTAGCGGATGCGGCCGGGTCTGCGGCATCACGGCACGAAGAGCTCGGTCGCAATCGGTTCGGCCATGACTCCCGGCGCTAGGTGAAGCCGTCGGCCTGCGGATCATCCAGCGCGAATGGTTCCCGAGCACCGCGACCATCGAGACTGGAATCCCCGGCCGGGATGAATTCGGACGTCGATCCCAGCGCCACGAACCGGTCGTCCTCGGTGTAGACACTCATGGAGTGACCGTTGTCCCAGAGCGGAAGAGGGGTGCGGTCGACTGTTCGGTTCACCTGCCTGACGAGGTTCCTGATGGAGGTACGAGCGGCTTGCGGTGCCTCCGCGGCCGTCGAGACGATGTCGCGCACCTGCGCCCAGCGCCCCCCATGATCAGAGGTGCTCTCGGCCCAGAGCAGCCAATCCGAGGCCGGATCGGAGAGGAAACCGGGGTAGTCCATGTGCGGCAGGCCGGAATGGGCCAGGTGCGCGGCCGCCACTGCGACGGGAGCCAGGTCCGGGAAGCCAGCATTCCGGTCAACCCAATCCAATAGCCTTTCCACGAACTGCCTCGACCACTGGCCGGCGTGCCGGACAAGGGCGATGGACATCATGTCGAGGATCTTGGCGATGTCTTCCTGCGGAGTGTCCGACGGCGGGTCGATGAGCAGGAAACCCGGCTGCTCCACCACGGGGAGCGCGATCGCGGGCAGCAGCCAGCTCATCATCGTGTCGGCCCACCGCTCACCGTCCACGTGATACAGCATCTTGCGGTGAAAGGCCGAGCCGATGCGCAGTTGGAGTTCGGCATCCCGGTCGCCGAGGAGGCGCATGTACTGAATCTCGTTGAACTGAGGTGGGAGCGGGGTCGTTCCTAGCCGGATCCGCGTGTGGTCCTGATCGAGGACCACTGTGTCCAGCATCGCCTGCCAGCCGTCGGGGTCCAGCCCGGCCCGCCACAGCGTGACGGTCGTCCGCCATCTGGTGATCGGCACCTCGTGGTCCAGGCACAGCGTGTCGAGTGGCACGCTGCCGTCGAGTAGGACGCGCAGCAGGATCAGGTTTGCGGAGTAGGCCGCCAGCGGCCTGAGATTGCTCTCGGGCAGAGGCCGGTATCCGGAATGGCGGCGGCTCATCAGTCGGCGGTCGTAGCCCTGGGCCAGGACTTCGAGGGTTTGCGAGATCTGTGATCGCTCCCGCTCCGGCATGGCGTCGAGTAGTTCGCCGGCGAAGTCGAGAATCGGCTGGCGTGAGGCGATGCTCTGATGGGACAACAGCGCGAAGAGCAGGTCGTCGACGGGCTCCCGCCGGCCTCGGGATCCGCCGAAGGCCGCGTCGGCGACATCGGCGAGCGTCTCGGTGACGAGGGAGGCGATCAGGTACTCCCCGAACGTGGCATGCAGGAACTCGTAGCAGCGCCGGACCTCGCGTCCTTCGACACGGACGCGTGCCTCGGCGGCGTGAATGAAGAAGAACTCGCCGAGCACACGCTGCCCGAGCGACTCCGTGCCGGCGGCCGCGTCGCCGTCCCGCAGCCCGACCAGGTCGGTGCCGAGTTCGGATTCGGTGATGTCCTGCCGGCCACGGTTGAACATACCGATGGCGGCGATCGACAGCCGATACAGCTGTTCGGCGACCGCCTCGTCCAGGGCGGTGCCTCGAAGCCGTGCGTCGGGCTTCTTGTGCACCTCCCGTACCGCGAAGCTGGTCATCAGTCGCCGATAGAGCGCGGTGAGTGACAGGTCGCCGTCCTCGACGGGTTCGTTGAGGTCGGCCCAATAGATCGCCAGCATCAGCAGGAGCAGGGGTTGCCGCGCCAGTCCGGGATGGGCGAGCGCGGCCTCGGACGTGAGCGGCCGTAGCCGACCGGCCGCCACGGCGGCGGAGTTCCTCCGGTTCCACGAGGTCAGCCACTGGTCGACCTGTGCGTCGTCGAATTCCTCCAGCTTGGCGATCGGCAGATTGAGCGGAAGGTCGACGCGGTCGACGACGACGGTCCGCGACGTCACCACGACCATGACCGGTCGGCCCTGCGCCGCCTCCACCCGCTGGAATTCGATCACCTCGTGCAGGTAGCCGGAGCGGTCGTGAGTGGTCGCCTGGAGAAGTTCGTCGAGGCCGTCGAGGAGCACAACCCGGGCGATGCCCTCGTCGTCGTCGGCCAGTTCGAACCAGCTTCCCGCCCGACCATGCGCGGCGATGTCGAGGGCCTCACGGATCTGGTCGTGGATCGGTGCGTTCGCCGTCACTTGCCGCAGCGGCACCCGGGCGACGGTGTAACCGTCGCAGGACAGCCGCGCGGCGAGGATCTTGGTCAGCATCGACTTGCCGCCGCCGGGATGCCCGAGCACCAACAACGGCCACCGAACGGCATCGAATGTAGTGAACTGGGTGGTCAGCATCAGGTCGAGATCGGTGCGTAGGGGCTGTCCGCTCCACCACGACTCGTCCCCGGGGGCGGTCCCGGGAAAGGCTTTCGTCGAGCGGTAGGACGGGCTCACATAGCTTTCCTCGACGGTGGGGAAGGTGAGCGCATCGGGGTGGTCCGTTCCGGCTGACCACCGCACCACCGGCAGGTTCAGGACGTCACGGTTGGCCCGCAGCAGCGCCTGACGTCGGTCGCTCGTCCTTCCGGCGCCCCGTACAACCGTGCTGATCAGGGTCTCGATCCGGGCCAGAGCCGCCCTGGAACCATCGAGGGCCGCTCGCACCTCGGAACGAACCTCGTCAGCGGCGACCCGGATCTCGGCGCGAGCGTCGTCGACTCCGACCCGGGTGGCCCGGTGTTCCTCCAACTGCGCCCAGATCCAGAAGTCCGGGACGGTTCGAGCGAGCTGGAGATAGTAGGTGCGGTACCGCTCGGTGGCTCGGTCCGCCAAACGGGAGCTCCGCCCGTCCGGGAGATGGCGGCGGATGAGGTCACCGCCGCCGGCCAAGCCTTCGACGAAGACCATGACCTTCGCGGCGAGCATGCGGAGCCAGCTGCCCACGAGCTCGATATTCTCGAGGAAACCGCTGGTGGCACCGGGCATCGGCACTTCGGCCTCCCACAGGAAGCCCAGCGGCGACTCATCGGCCTTGCGCCACCGGCCGGCGGCCAGCATCTCCTGTTCCGCCGCGCTGATCTCCAGCGCGTCGAAATCGTCGGCTCCGAACACCTCGCGCATCGTGTCGAAGAACGCGGAGAACACGATCATGGTGTGGGCGGCGGCGACCAATTCGACTCGCTCGTAACCCTGTACACCGGACAGCCGGTCCTGGGCCCGGTCCAGGCAGGCCCGCAACAGACCGGTCGCCTCGTTCTTCTGATCAACCCAGCCCCAGAGCGGCGCCAGTGGGGCCAGGGCCGGGACCGTCGCCAGCGCTCCGGCGGTGAGGATCACGCCGCCCAGCAGACGGTTCAGTCGGTCGACCAGCGGCCGGTCGTAGTGACCCAGCAGTTGAAGGGCGCCGCGAAAGGTGATCGGTGGCTCTCTACGCATCCGCGCCTCCCCGAAGCCGAACCTTGCCGTACGCGTCGAGCAGTGCCGTTCCGATGACGACGTTGCCATAGCATCCCGGGGTGCGACAGATCCTGGAGGCCGCCGGCCTCGCATCACACCCGGCCGAGCCGTACCGCGTTCATGACGAGACGGTGATCGTGGTCGACATCGTCGGGGACGCTCACCAGATGTGGCGTACGGCGCGGGCCGGGCTGAGCGACCACTATCCGGTGCTGGTGTCGCCGGGGTTCCTGGTCACCGACTCCGATTTCCATCACCCGCTCCCGCCTTCCGAGGTGATCCGCCTGGCGCAGGGCTTCGACGTCGAGGACCATCTGACGCGGCGGCCGGGGTCGCAGATGCCCGGCGCCCGCGGGCGGGATCCGGAGCTCCTCGGAACCGGGGAGGAGGGCTACGACCTCGATGCGTACGACGTGGAGTCGTTCGGCGTGCCTGAAGCGCTGGTCATCGTCCCCCGGCCCGAACCGTGGGCGGCTTTCGCGTACGTCGACGGGTATGTCGGTCTGTTGGGGCAGCGATCGGAAGTGATGACGAGCGCCGCAAGGTCATGGTTCGAGAGGTATCGGGCGGAGCCCACCGTGATCGGCCTGGCCTGCGGTTTCACGGTGCCGCGCCCGCCTGCCGATCCGGCCGACGCGGAGCGGCTCGCGGCCGAGCACGTCGGCGTCGCCGGGTTGACGGCGGGCACCTCAATCCGTGCCTACGCCCGGGCGCTGATGGAGCTGGACCACTGGAGCCTGTACGACCGGCCGTGACCGGAACGGCGCCAGCGTGGCCCGGATCGTCGCGGCGGCACCCCAGTCGTCGTCGAACTGGGCCACCACCGCCAGGTGCTGCCGCAACTGGATGATCGGCATGCGGGCCCGCCAGTCGTCGTCGAGGCCGGTCAGTTCGGCGTACACGTCGAAGAACCGCCACGACTCCGGCGGCGGCGCCGTGGTCCAGAGGTGGGCCAGGTCCACCTCGGCCCACATGTAGGACACCGCCGGATCGATCAGCGCGGCCCGCCCGTCCGTGGTGGCCAGCACGTTCTGTGCCCACAGGTCGCCGTGTGTCAGGCAGGCGGGTCGTTCCGGCAGCAGTTCCGGAAGGCGGGTGCAGAGCCGTTCCAGCGCGGCCCGGTCGGCGGGTTCGAGCGCCGCCTCGACACGCGGCTCGGTGAGCCAGCGCAGCAGCCGGCGTTCGGCGAAGAACCCGAACCCGTCGTCGGCCCAGGTGTTGACCTGCCGGCGGCGACCCAGCCAGTTGTCGCGATGCCACCCGAAACGGGGGTGGACGGTGCTCGTGTGCAGGTGGGCGAGCGCATGGGCGAACCGTTCCCAGAAGTCCTCGTCGGCCGGTCGCGGCTCCAGCAGCGACAACACGAGCAGCTCCTGGTCGGCCAGGATCACCTCGGGTGTCGGCACCCCGCCGAGCTCCCGGAGGGCCGCGAGGCCTTCGGCCTCCGCCGCGAACGGGTCGCCGCCCGGCGTGTCGGCGAACCCTTTGACGAAGACCGAGGGCGCATCGACACGACGGGCGATCCCGGCGATCGCGGCGAGCCCACCGCTGACCGGCACGACGGTGACGACATCGTGGATCCCCGCCCGTGCCAGGCGCTCGGCCAGCGGCCCTGCCGTACCCATGCCGCGATCTTAGGAGGTCAGGCGAACAGGGCGCTTCCCCAGAAGTCGTCGGGACCGGTCAGGCCCGGTGGGCAGGCGAAGATGCCGGTGGAGACGTGGCGGACGTACTCGTTCATCTCGTCGTTGGCGGCCAGGCTGCGTTGGACCGGGATGAACGCCTTGCGCGGGTCGCGCTGGTAGGCGATGAAGAACAGTCCCGCGTTGAGTCGGCCGAGCCCGTCGGAGCCGTCGACGAAGTTGTAGCCGCGTCGCAGCATCCGGGCGTTGTTGTTGGTGTGCGGATGCGCCAGGCGTACGTGTGAGGTGGTCGCCAGCAGCGGCTGCCCGTCGGCGCCGACCGAGTCGAAGTCGACCTCGTCGAACTCGCCGGTCATGCCCATCGGGGCGCCGGTGCCCTTGGTCCGGCCGATGATCATCTCCTGCTCGGCCAGCGGCGACCGGTCCCACGTCTCGATCAGCATCCGGATCTTGCGGGTGACCAGGTAGGAACCGCCGGCCAGCCAGTCCGGGCCGTCGCCGGGCTGCACCCACAGGTGCTCGCGCAGCAGGTCGGTCTCCTCGGCCTTCAGGTTGCGGGTGCCGTCCTTGAACCCGAACAGGTTGCGTGGTGTGGCCTGCCCGGTGGACGTCGACGACGTACGCCCGAACCCGAGCTGTGACCAGCGGACACTGACCGCGCCCATCCCGATCCGGGCCAGGTTACGGATGGCGTGCACCGCCACCTGCGGGTCGTTGGCGCAGGCCTGGATGGCGATGTCGCCACCGGAGATGGCGTCGTCGATGGTGTCGCCGGTGAACTTGGGCAGCGGTTCGAGCGCCGGCGGCAGGTGCGCGGCCAGAGCGAACCGGTCCTTGCCGGACGCGTCCCGGAACAGGGTGGGTCCGAACCCGATGGTGATCGTCAGCCCGGACGGCGGCAAGCCGATCGCCTCGCCGGTGTCGTCCGGCGGCGCCTCCGGGATGCCGTCGACCGCGCCGATCACCCCGGCGTCCTTACCGGCGGTCATTCGGGCGGCGGCCGCGGTCCAGTCTTTGAGCAGCTTGATCAGCCGGTCGCGGTCCTTGGTGACGACGTCGAACGCGACGAAGTGCAGCCGGTCCTGGGCCGGGGTGACGATGCCGGCCTGGTTGGGGCCGGTGAACGCCACCGCGTCGGTGGCCGAGGCGGCCGTCGTGAGTTCCGGTTCGTTCTTGAGCTGGGTGAGTGCGGCGGCGCCGGCCAGGCCGGCGGCCCCCACCCCGGCGAGGGTGAGGGCGCGCCGCCGCGAGACCCGGCTCATGCCTTCTTGGCGACCACGGCCGCCACCTGGCTGATCGGTTCGGCGAGCGCGTTGATCGCGTCGGAGAGTTCCTTGAGGTCGGCCTGGGTCAGGTCGGTGTGCAGCTTCCAGCCGTCGCCGGCACGGTGCTTGGCCAGGGCCGTGTCGACGTTGGCGAACTCGGTGTCCAGCGTCTTGACCAGTGCCGGGTCGCGTTCTTCGAGGACCGGGCGCAGCGACGCGATGGCCGCCTTGGAGCCGTCGACGTTGGCGTTGAAGTCCCACAGGTCGGTGTGCGAGTAGCGGTCCTCCTCGCCGGTGATCTTCCCGGCGGCGACCTCGTCGAGCAGCGCCTTCGCGCCGTTGGCGAGCTGCAGTGGGGACAGCTTCTCGGCGTCGGCCTTGGTGACGATCTCCTTGACGTCGGTCAGGAGCTGGTCGGCGATCGGGCCGGACTGGGAGATGTCGTTCTTCTGCCACAGGTCCTGCTCGATCTTGTGGAAGCCGCCGAACTTCAGGCCCTCCTCGGTGACCTCTTCGCGGCCGTCGATGCGCGGGTCCAGGTCGCCGAAGATCTCGGCGACCGGCTCGATGCGCTCCCAGTAGGTGCGGGCGATCGGGAACATCGCCTTCGCGCCGGCCACGTCGCCCTTCTTGACCAGGTCGACGAATTCGGTGGTCTTCTCCAGCAGCGCCGCGGTCTGGCTCTTGACGTAGCGGGAGTAGCTGTCGGTGGCGGCCAGCAGCGCGGCGTCGTCGGTGAGCGGGGCGGCCGAACCGGAGACGGTCAACTGGCCGCGGATGCCCTTGCCGATCATGCCGGGTTTGCAGGCGGTCTCGTAGGTGCCGGCCGGCAGTTCGACGTGCAGGTTGCGGGACAGGCCGGGGGCGATGTTCTCCACTTCGGCCATCACGCGGTCGCCGGGGGCGTACACATAGAACTCGGTGACCTTCTGGCCGCCGTTGGTGATGGCGAAGACGCTGGTCCCGGCGTCGACCTGGGTGGTGGCGACCTCGCAGGCGGTGTCGGTGGCCTTGACCGCGATCGGACCACCGGCACCGGCGGCGGCGGTGTCCGTGGTGGTGTCGCTGCAGGCGGTGAGGGTCAGGCCGAGCGGCACGGCGGTCAGGGCGGCGAGGATATGCGAAGGGCGCACGATTATCTCCTAAAACCTTACTGTGGTGCGGGGACGGCGGCCTGCTTACGGCCGGTGGGACGCAGGAAGAGCAGCAGCACGGGTACGGCGTACGCGAACCAGACGAGGGTCTCGACGACGGTGGCCGTGGGCGTGATGTTGAACATGCCGGTGAGCAGGGCCGTGTACCAGGCGGACGGGTCGAGGGTGCCGCTGACGTCGTAGGCGAGGGTGTTGAGTCCCGGCAGGACGCCGGATTCCTGCAGGTCGTGGACGCCGTACTTGCCGATGCCGGCGGCGACCAGGATGAGCAGCACGCCGGTGACGGTGAAGAAGACCGTGAGGTTGATCCGGACGGCTGTCGCGTACATCAGAACGCCGATCACGATCGCGGTGGCGATGCCGCCGAGCAGGGCGAACAGCGGCCCGCCGTTGACGTCGGCGCCCTGCACCGCGGAGTAGAAGATCAGTGACGTCTCGAGTCCTTCGCGGACCACGGACAGGAAGGCCATCACGGCGACCGCGACCGAGCCGACGGCGAGCGCGTCGGCGAGTCTGCCGCGCAGTTCACCGGCGATGCTGCGGGCGGCCCGGCGCATCCAGAAGATCATCCAGGTGACGAAGACGACGGCCAGGATCGAGGTGACGGCCTCGAACAGTTCCCGCTGGTCGTAGTCGCGCAGCAGGGTGGTGGAGGTGTAGCTGAGGAGCGCTCCGAACCCGACGGACAGGGCGACGGCGAGCGCGACCCCGGCCCAGACCTGGGGGAGTCGGTCCTTGCGGTCGGCTTTGACGAGGAAGGCGATCAGGATACTGACCACCAGGGTGGCCTCGAGCCCTTCGCGTAGGCCGATGAGGTAGGTGGCGAGCATGGATCCCTCTCAGATGAGGCTTGCCTAACCTTGCTCCTACAGACTGTAGATTAGGGTTGGCTAGCCTCACTGTCCAGGGTCGTCCGCCCCACCTCGGGTGGAGTGAACAGCGCTGGAAGATCGAGAAGTCAGTCCTCGTCGAGCAGGCGGCGCAACAGTTCCTCGTCGCCCGGTTGCAGCGCGGCCACGAATCGGCGCAGCACGCTCGCCCGGTCCTTGCCCGCGCCGAGGGCCGCGTTCATCCGCTGGGCCGCCACCGACGCCTCGTCGGTCAGCGGCGCATACCGGAACGAACGCCCGTCGCGATAGCGGGCCGCCATGCCCTTGTCGTGCATGCGGGTCAAAATCGTCACCACCGTGCTGTACGACAGCGGCAGCCGCAGCCGGTCGAGCACATCCCGAGGGGTGAGCGGCTCACTCGCACTCACCAGGACGCGCAGGATGTCGGCTTCGAGCGCGCCGGCCGGCCGGCGCACCGGGTTCCCCTCGTCGTCGTGCGGCACAACGGGGAGCATAACGGCGCATCGACGTCCGCCCCCCCCTGGCCCCGGGCCGAACGTGGGCGACGGATCTTGCGGAAACCCGACAGACCGGCTTTGAACGGACGGCATCCCTTCTTCTTCCGATGGCGACGTCGGAATCGGCCCTTGTAGCGTCCTGCCCGGTCCAGCGCCGACTGTCGACTCAGCCGCGGTCGTCGGCCCGGGAATGCCGTCGACATTGAGGATGCCGTGAGTCGTACACGAGTCGCGCTTGGCGCCGCCGCGATCCTGGCCGTAGCCGTCACGTTCACCTTCGGATATCTGGCCCTGTCCCGGGACCGGGCCCTGGCCGGGTCGATCATCCAGGCGGTGGCCGCGACGATCACCCTGGCCGGCGTCTGCGGTGCGGCGCTGTGGCGGTTCACCCGAGGCCGCGCCCGGCCGGCGAGCGACACCGGCGAACACCTCGACCGGCTCGCCGAGGCGGTGACCAGGCAATGGGACGGCGCGGTGATGGAACGCGGCCTGCGCTACCCGGCGCCCATCCCGATGCGCTGGCGCTGGTCCACCCGATGTATCTCCGCCTCGATCGAGGACGCCGCCGGACTTCCCGCGGCGGCACGGATCATCGCACTGCCGGGCACCCGCCGGATCACCCGCGACGACCTCGGCGGCGGCGATCTCGAAGACCTGTTCCGGGTCTACGCCGGCCTGGACTCCGGCCGCATCCTGCTGACCGGCAAGGCGGGCGCCGGAAAGTCCAGCGCCGGCCTCCTGCTCCTGCTCCGGGCGCTGCGCCACCGCGCCGAGCAGGAGAACCCCGACCGGAACCGTGTCCCGGTGCCGGTTCTGCTGACCTTCTACGGCTGGGACCCGCGCCGGCAGGACTTCGCGTCGTGGCTGACCGAACGCCTGCTCGGCGACTACCCGGACCTGGCGGCCGCCGGACGCTCCACGGTGGCCGCGCTGGTCCGCGACGGCCGCATCGCGGTCTTCCTCGACGGACTCGACGAGATCCCGGAGGACCTTCGCCCGGTGGTGGTCCGAGCTCTGGATCACCAGGTCACACACCGGATCGTGCTGCTGACGCGGGTCGAGGAGATGGTGCGGACCGCGCGGGGCGCCCATCTCTCCGGTGCCGCCGCCCTGGAACTGCTGCCGGTGTCCGCCGAAGAAGCCGCGGACTATCTGGTACGGGTGAGCGTCACCCCGCTACGACCCGGCTGCCGGGCGCTCACCAGCCGGCTGAGGCGGGCCCCGGACGGCCCCCTCGCGCGGGCCGTGGCCCAGCCGCTGATGCTGGCGCTGCTGCGGGACCGTCTCGCCGCGGACGACGATGTCCACGAACTACTGGAGCTGGACCACACCGAGGACATCGAGGACGGCCTGCTCGATCGAGTGATTCCACTGTCCTACCGGTCGGCGCCGGTCTCGCCGCGGGTCGACGAGTTGCTGCACTTCCTGGCAGCCAACCTGACCAGGCAGGGCGTCCGCGAGTTCGCCTGGTGGGACCTGCCGAAGTGGCTGCCCCGAGGGCCACGGACGCTGGTTACCGCCCTTTTCGCCGGGCTCCTCTGGGGACTCGGCAACGGCGCGATGCTGTTTTCCGACCGATGGATCCTGGGCGCGGGTTACGGATCGATCCGGGATACGCTGCTCACCGCTTTGCTCACCGGCCCGATGGCGGCGATGTTCGCTGCTCTGGCTGTCGCTCAACCCGGGCACCAGGCGACGGCGAGGCGTCGGGCCGGATTCTCCCGAACGGTGATCTTTACCGGCTGCGTCTGCGGAGCGATCAGCGCCGTCGCGGTTCTCGCGGCGGTCGACCTCGAGTCCGCGTTGTTCGGGCTGGCCGGGAGCGCAGTGCTCACCCTTCTCCTGGCCAAGACGCCGATGTTGCGCCGTGGGGCCGGCGGACGATTGCGGATGGTATTCGTCGATCCGGCAGCTTTGTCACTGCCCGCCGGTGTAGCCGGCGTCTTCCTCGGCGCATTCATCAGCTTTCTGCCCGACGGGGTGATGCTCGCGTTCGGCTCCGCCGTGGGAAGCACCCTGACAAACGGGCTGCTGATCGTTTTTCTTCAGCCGCCCCGCGCCATCGCGCCGGTACCGTTCGGGCGGCTGCGTCGACGCGGCACCCTGCTGATCGGTATTTTCGCGGCGACCGGCTTCGGGCTCCTGACGATGTTCATGCTGGTCGACTCCCGGACCGGTGACGTGTCGTCTCGTGCGGTGATCACCGTCGTCGCCGGGCTGATGTTCTTCCTCGTCGTCCTGCCTGTGATCGGCCTGCTCCCGCGCCGCGACCCGTCGGACGGCGGTGTCCCGGCCAGCCCACTGCGGCTGATGCGAACCGAACTGCGCTCCCGGCTGGCCGGAGGATGCGCGCTCGGCCTGGCCCTCAGCCTTCCGGCGATTCCGTCGGCGATGTTGTCGCCGACGCCGGCCGGCGAGAGCGTGAGTCCATGGATGGTCGACGTGCTGTTCGCCGCTGAGACCGTGCTTCTGCTGGGTGTGCTCGGCGGACCCCTGTTCGCGGTCATCTCCAGCTACTCCTGGCAGACGTTCCTGGTGGGGCTGCAGATGCGGGCCGCCGGGTACGGGCCGTGGAACCTGCCGCGCCACCTCGACGACGCCCACCGCCGAGGTGTCCTACGCGCTGTCGGCCCGGTCTACCAGTTCCGGCACGCCCGGTTGCAGGAGCGGCTGAGCCGGCCCGTGGTGCCGGCGACGACGGTGCCGGAGTACGGCGTACCGAAGAAGGTCGTGATCTTGAACGCTGGTTGAAAGAGTCAGTGGTGGGTGGGGTGTTCGTGTCCGGCGTGACCGGTCGGCTCCAACTGGAATGTGGAGTGCTCGACGTCGAAGTGGCCGGCCAGGCAGGTCTGCAACCGGTCGAGCAGTTGCGGGGCGTGCCCGTCGTGGAAGCAGGAGTCGTCGACGACGACGTGGGCGGTCAGCACCGGCAGGCCTGAGGTGACCGTGTAGACGTGCAGGTCGTGGACGCCGGTGACGTGGTCGAGCTCGGTGATGTGCTCGCGGATCTCGTCCAGGTCGACGTCGGCCGGTGCGGCTTCGAGTAGTACGTTGACCGCCTCACGCAGCAGTTTCACCGCGCGCGGGGCGATGATCAGGCCGATCAGGATGGACACGATCGCGTCGGCCCGGGTGAAGCCGGTCAGCGCGATCACCGCGGCCGCCGCCAGTACGCCGACCGAGGTGACGGCGTCGGTGGCGACCTCCAGGAACGCGCCGCGCATGTTCAGGCTCGCCTCACGGGCCCGGTACAGCAGGGCGACGCCGATCAGGTTGCCGATCAGGCCGATGAGTCCGAAGATCGCCATCCCGCCGGCCGCGACCGGGGCGGGCTCGATCAGGCGGCGGATGCCCTCGACGAAGACGTAGACCCCCATGCCGGCGAGGACGAGCCCGTTGACCGCCGCCGCGAGGATCTCGGCGCGCGCCCAGCCGAATGTGCGGCGCCCGCTCGCGGGCCGGGCGGCGAGCAGGGTCGCGCCCAGGGCGAGGGCGACCCCACCGGCGTCGGCGAGCACGTGCCCGGCGTCGGCGAGCAGCGCGAGGCTGCCGGTGATCACGGCGCCGACGATCTGGACCAGGAAGACCACCACGGAGACGCCGAGGGCGGCGGTCAGCACACCGCGATGCTGTCCGGTGGCGGTGACCGTGCCGTGGTCGTGGCTGTGTCCGTGCCCCATGACCTGCCCTTTCGTTAAATCATGCTTATATGCGTACACTACTATATGTCATCCGCGGTGCGCGCACTCGCAGGCGTCGCCGCGCCACGCCACAGCTGTACTGTTGCCAGGCGAGGCCGACGCCTTTCGACGGTGAGTGGTTGAATGCGGTCCGTGGGAGTCGATACGCGTGCGGTCGAACTGTTCGAGGGTGCCCGGCCACGGCTGGAAGCCATCGCGTATCGCCTGCTGGGCTCGGCATCCGACGCTGAAGACGTCGTCCAGGACACCTATCTGCGCTGGCAGACGGCCGATCGGGAGCTGATCGAGACGCCCGAGGCGTGGTTGACGAAGGTGCTCACCAACCTCTGCCTCAACCGGCTCACCTCGGCCCGCGCCCGTCGCGAGACCTACGTCGGTCAGTGGCTGCCCGAACCGGTCCTGGCCGGTGACCGGATGCTCGGCCCGTCCGAGACCGTCGAACAGCGGGAATCGGTCTCGATCGCGATGCTCACCCTGCTGGAGCGGCTCGCCGCCCGGGAACGTGTGGTGTACGTGCTGCGGGAGGCGTTCGGCCATACCCATGCGGAGATCGCCGAACTGCTCGACCTCACCGAGGCCAACTGCCAGCAGATCCTCCGGCGGGCCCGGCAGCACCTGGCCGCCGACCGGCGCCGGGTCGAGGTCGATCCGGCCGCGGCCCGCAAAGTGGTCGAGGAGTTCCTGGCCGCGGCGCTCAGCGGACGGACCGACACGCTGGTACGGCTGCTCAGCGACGACGTGATCAGCGTCGGCGACGGTGGTGGCGTCGTCTTCTCCCTGCCCGAGCCGATCACCGGCGTGGTCCGGGTGGCACGCTTCCTGGCCGGGCTGTTCGCGCCGAGCGAAGCCAGGTGGGCGATGATCGGCGGCCGGCCGGTGCTGTTCGCCGCGGTCGTCAACGGCATGCCCGCGCTCGTGCTGGAGGTCGACGACCGGGTGGTCGGCGTGGTCACCCTGGACCTGACCGTGGACGGCATCGCGGCCGTCCACGCCCAGGTCAACCCGGCGAAGCTGGACCGCGTACGCCGCCGGTGGGCGGCAACCGAGCACGGGAAGCCGCTGCACACCGACTGGTGACCTGGATCACTCTGCAGGAGTGTCAGGGTTCGCGTCGCTCTCCGGTTCAAGAGACACCACGAACCGGAGAGAAAGCGAGCAAGCCATGCAGCGTCACATCGTCGTCCTCGGAGCCGGGTACGCCGGAGCCAACGCCGCCGCCCGTCTGGCGAAGCGCCTGCACCCCGCCGACACGCGGATCACCCTGGTCAACGCCGACGCCGAGTTCGTCGAGCGGGTCCGCCTGCACCAGCTGGCCACCGGGCAGGACCTTCCGCCCCGCACCCTCACCGACGTGTTCGCCGGCACCGGTGTGCGGGTGCGGATCGCCCGGGTCACCGGTATCGACGCCGACAGCCGTACCGTCCAGGTCGTCGACGCCGACGGACCGGACGAGATCACCTACGACACGCTGGTCTACGCCCTCGGCAGCAGCGCCTCCGGTGTCACCGAGCACGCGTACGACATCGCCGGGAAGGGCTCCGCGCTCCGGCTGCGGAACCGGCTGGCCGAACTGACCGCGGGCGATGCGGTGCTGGTCGTCGGCGGCGGCCTGACCGGCATCGAGGCGGTCACCGAGATCGCCGAGGCCCGGCCCGACCTCGCGGTTTCGCTCGTCGCTCGCGGCGGGCTCGGCGACTGGCTGGGGGAGAAGGCCCGACAGCATCTGCGTACGGCGTTCGACCGGCTCGGCATCACCGTGCTGGCACACACCGACGTCGAGACGGTCGAACCCGGCCGGGTGGTCACCGCCGGCGGCCGCTCGATCCCGGCGCGGGTGACGGTCTGGACCGCGGGATTCGCCGTACACCCGCTGGCCGCGGCGACCACCCTGGAGGTCTCCGGGACCGGGCAGATCGTCGTCGACGACACCATGCGGTCGGTCTCGCACCCCGACGTGTACGCCGTCGGCGACGCCGCGCTGGCCCACGGCGTGCACGGCATCCCCCTGCGGATGTCGTGCGCCTCGGGCGTCCCGTCGGCCCACCACGCGGCCGACGCCATCGCCGCCCGCCTGACCGGCCGCCCGATCCCGCCGAACCGGATCGGCTACAACGCCCAATGCATGAGCCTGGGTCGCCGCGACGGCATCCTGCAGTGGGTGACCCCGGACGACAGGCCCAAGCCGTCCGCGATCACCGGCCGTTCGGCGGCACGAGCGAAGGAGCTGATCTGCCGGGCCGCGGCCTGGAGCATGTCCCACCCGACCTCGATGCTCCCGGCCCGGCGCCGCCGCATCAGCCCGGCGTCGACGCCGACTCAGGTTCCCGTCTGACCGGAGCGGGCCGCGCGGATCGTCGCACGAGCAGCGCCGCGCCGGCGCTTCCGGTGGCGAGCAGGGCCGCCGCGCCGATCGAGGGCAGGAAGCCGGGGCTGCCCGGGCTCAGGGCGGAGTCGCCGAGCGCGGCACGGTGACGACCGGCCCGGGAGCGGGCGGCCGTCGGAAATCGGCTGTCGTCGAGGGCTCGGCAGCCCGTACCTTCGGCATGTGTTCAACTCTCGGCGCGGCCGTTTCCGCTGGCGGACCAGGATCCGCCGGCATCTTCCGTGGGCACTGATCAACCGGGGCGTCGCCGACAAGGGTGCGACCGATTGCGGGAACCACGAGTGGTACCGCGCGACTGAGCAGGTGGAGCACTGCTACCACTGCTCGGTCGGCCACCGGCCGGCCATGGCTTCCGGGCAGTAGATGATCTACCGTCGTCCTGTCTCGGGTTAAGGAGCGGCCACCGTGGGAGACCTCGTCGAGTTCCTGATGATCCATCCCTCCTTGGTGGAGCGGCCGGACCTGGTCTTCCTGGTCGCCGGGGCGTTCGCGGCGGTGGGGATCCTGGCGCTCGTCAGCCGGCGGCGCCACAGGCCGATCCTGTCGCGGTCGTGGCCCTGCTTCGTGGTGGCCGCGCTCTGGGTGCTGTATGCCCTGTGGGAGGCCGAGCTGACGGGCAAGGGCTACGACATGCGGGTCGACCTCATCCTGATCCACCCCTTCATCACGCTGGTGTCCGTCGCAGCCCTGGTCAGCGTGCTGTGGCGGCCGCGCCGATCGGCCGTCGACGACCCGAACGAGGCCGTGGCCTGAGCCGGCCCCGGAAGGGGCGGAGGGGCCGGTGGATCGGCTGACCGAGGCCCGAGATCAGGAGAGTGACGAACGTGAGCGACGACGATCTCTGGTATGCGATGCCGACGCTCACCGGGCGGCTCGTGAAGCTCGAACCGCTGACCCTCGACCATGCCGCCGGGTATCTCGCCGCGACCGGGACCGCGGAGCAGTCGGCGGAGATCTTCCGGTGGCAGAGCCCGCCCGGCGGGGCGCTGCAATGCCCGGTCACCGCCCGCGACGCCGAACGGCACATCAGCGCGGCGCTCGCCGGACGGGCCCGGGGCAGCCGTCTGCCGTACGCCCAGATCGAGATCGCCGGCGGCCGGTTCGCCGGCACCACCTCGTTCGCCGAACCCGATCCGCGGCTGCGCACCGTGATGATCGGCTATTCGTGGCTCGGTCGGCAGTGGTGGGGGACAGGGGTCAACGCCGAGGCGAAGCTGCTGTTGCTGACCTTCGCTTTCGAGACCCTTGCGGCGGTACGGGTACCGCTGGTCACCGACATCCGCAACGTGCGAGCCCAGTCAGCGATCGAACGCCTCGGCGCGCAGAAGGAGGGTGTGCTGCGCAAGCACCGCCGCCGCGCGGACGGGTCCTGGCGGGACACGGTCCTCTACGCGATCGTGGACGACGACTGGCCGGAGCTCAAGAAGCGGCTGGAGGAGCGGATCGCGAGAGCGGAGAAGCGTTCCGGGGCGTCGTAGCCGAGGGCATCGTGGTGCCGTGCGGGTCTCTATCGTTGATCGATGACGACGGACAGGTGGGCGCAGTGGTTGTTGTCCCGGCGCGACGGCGGAAGCGAGGTGCTGCGGGCCCGCTTCGCTCCCGAACTGGAGTCTCTACGTGATGGTGTTCTCGCCGGAGCAGACCTGCGGCCGGATGATGTGGTCCTCGATGTGGGCTGTGGAACCGGACTGGTGGGGTTCGGAGCACTTCAGCGTCTGGGACCGGACGGCCGCGTCATCTTCAGCGACGTTTCACCGGAACTGCTCGACGAGTGCCGCCGTACCGCCGACGGCGACGAGCGGTGCAGCTTCGTGCGGGCCGCGGCCGAAGACCTGACCGGTGTCGCCGACGCTTCCGTCGACGTCGTCTCCACACGTTCGGTCCTGATGTACTCCGATCGCAAGGCGGCCGCGTTCGCGGAGTTCTTCCGGGTGCTGCGACCGGGCGGCCGGGTGTCGCTCTTCGAGCCCATCAATCGCTTCGCGGCGCGCAAGGGCCCCGGCGATCTGTTCGGCTTGGGCCGCACTCCGGTGGATGACCTGCTCACCAGGGTTCACGATGCCTTCCGGCGAACCACTCAGGAGGCGGAGCGGCTGATTGTCGACTTCGACGAGCGTGACCTGCTCGACTGGGCGGTGGCGGCGGGCTTCGAGGCGGTCAGGTTGGAGTACCGCGCGCAGGTCGATGTGCCGGCCGAGCCGATCGCCGACTGGGCGGCGCTCAAGCAGACGGCACCAAACCCCCTGGCCCCCACGTATGGCGAGGCGATCGCCGCGGCACTGACCGTTGACGAACGCGACCGCCT
This sequence comes from Actinoplanes sichuanensis, assembly GCF_033097365.1. Lineage (NCBI taxonomy): Bacteria > Bacillati > Actinomycetota > Actinomycetes > Micromonosporales > Micromonosporaceae > Actinoplanes > Actinoplanes sichuanensis. Next base: position 5,002,770 of record NZ_AP028461.1, on the reverse strand, counting down.
CGACACCTACATGACGGCCCGCGCGGCGTCCGGCGCGCCGACCCGCAGCACGATGGCCGTCGCCTTCCTAACCGCGTCGCGATCCATGAACTGAGACCGGGGAACGCCTTCGGGCGGTGGCGAGCATGACGACCGCCTGTGACGCCGGCACCCCGGCGACCGCCGCCGCGAAGGCGCCACCGACGCCGAGGGGGACCAGCAGCACCGAGGCCAGGAAGCAGAACACCGCGAACCCGGCCAGCCCCTGCAGCACCCCGGTCATCGTCCGGGCCACCGCCGCGGGACCCTGCTGGGCGTGCACGAACGCCGCCACCACGCTCGTGGCGATCGGGAACGGTGCCAGGATCCCGGTCACCACCGGCCCGGCCGTGGCCGCGATCCCGGTCACGAACAGCACCAGCGCCGCGGTGGCGATCGCCCGGCCCGGCAGGTCCCACCACGGCGGCCGCACTCGGCCGCCGTCGGCAGTGCCGTCGTGCACGGCGGCGAGCAGCCACCGCCCGGCCACGATGGCCGCCGCGACCAGCAGCAGCGCCCAGCCCGCCGCAAGGTTCCGGCCGGCCAGCGCCACGTCGGCGATCCCGGTCGCCGCCCACGAGACGGCCAGCGCCGCGGGCCACCGCCACCGCCGGGCCGCGTAGGTGAAGACGACCGAGAAGACGGCGAGCGAGACCAGCCCGAGCAGCGACGCCGCGGCCGCCCGGGCGCCGAACTCCACACCCTGCTCCAGGCAGGTGATCAGCAGGATCGGTCCGGCCACGATCGGGAACGCCACCAGCACGCCGGTCACTCGGTCGCCCCATCGGCGTCCGGCCAGCGACGATGCCACCACGAGCAGCGGTGCGAGCAGGAGTTTCAGAAGCAGCGTCACCGCAACACCCTAGTCGGCGGCGAAATGCCCCTTTCGTATTGATGGAAATTGTGGGAACGTTTGCACGCCACTGCCGTTCCTCCCGAAGGGGCCCGCTTGAGCCTGCCGACGAAAATCCTCCAGATCGGTGCCGGCAACTTCCTGCGCGGGTTCGCCGACTGGATGATCCAGAAAGGCAACGACGCCGGCGTTCTGAACCACGGCGTGGCGGTGATGCGGGTGACGCCCCGGCACGACCCGCAGGCGGTCCGGATCACCGAGGGCTTCGACGTGGTCCTCGACGGCACTCGGGACGGTGTGCCGTTCACCGAGACCACCCGGGTCGACGTGGTGCGGCAGTACGCCGGCGCCCACGACGATTGGGACGCCTGCCTCGCCATCATCCGCCAGCCGGACCTGCGCCTGGTCATCTCCAACACCACCGACGCCGGCATCGTCTACCTCGACGAGGACCTCACGGCCCGACCGCCCGCCTCGTTCCCGGCGAAGATGGCCGCCCTGCTGCACGAACGCTGGCGGCACTTCGCGGGCGACCCGGACCGGGCGCTGTCGTTCCTGCCGTGCGAACTCATCGAGGACAACGGTCAGGTCCTGCGGGCCGCGATCCTGCGGCACGCCCGGTTCGAACCCGCCTTCGAACGCTGGGTCGCCGACCACTGCCGGTTCTACGACACCATGGTGGACCGCATCGTCCCCGGCACTGTCGTCCCCGGCGGCCTCGACGTCCGCGCCGAGCACTATGCGAGCTGGGCGATCGCCGGCGACGACGCGATCCGTCACGAGTTCCCACTGGACCGCGCCGGCCTTCCGGTCGAATTCCTCAGCGACGTCCGCCCGTACCGCCAGAAGAAGGTCTCCATCCTCAACGGTGCGCACACCGCGCTGGCCGCCGTCGCACCCGCTCTGGGCTGCCGAAGCGTCAGCGAGGCGATGGCCCATCCGGTCGTCGGCGGCTATGTGCGCCGCCTGGTCACCGACGAGGTTCTGCCGGCTCTGCCGGGAAGACCCGAGGACCTTCAGCGGTACGCCGTAGCCATCCTCGAACGCATCGCGAACCCCGCGCTGGACCACCGGCTGGCCGACATCGCCCTGAACGCCACCGCCAAGTGGCAGACCCGTAACCTGCCGATCTGGCGCGCCACCGGAACCGCACCGCTGACCACCTACGCCTTGGCCGCGCTGCTCACCGGATACGCCGGGGTGCTCGGCGACGTGCCGGTGCGCGACGATCCGGACGTGGTGGCGCGAATCCGGGCGACCTTCGACCCGGCCGATCCGCAGCGGTGGCTGGCCGCGACGCTGCGGACGCTGGCCTGGGACCTGTCCGATCCGGAACGCGACCGGCTCGCCACACAGACCGCCGAGCAGGTCCGCCTGCTGCTCGATCTCGGCCCGGAGAAGGCGATCGCCGCTTGACCCCATCCGGCTCCGCCCGCCCCGGGAGTCTCGTTAAAGAAACTTTAAGGAAAGCTTCCTCAACATCATGAACGGCTGCACATCGGTTGCCCGTATTCCTCGGCACAGGCAGTACCGGGACGAAGGGGAGCCGTGCATGTATCGACGCGGAGTCAGCAGCTATCGACGCGGAGTCAGCAGCCGGACGCGCAAGCTGGTGATCGGAGGTGCCGCCGCAGCGCTGCTCGGCTCGGCGCTCGCGGTAGGCACGGGGCTGGGCCAAGCCGCCGAACAGGGCAACACCGGCTCCGGGAGCATCAACGCTCTGGTGCCGGCGCTGGGTTTCAGTCCGGGCGATCCGAACGCGACGGCCGACCGGGTGGGCCCCACCGGGGTGAATGTCCCCGGTCGCTGTCCGCCCACTCAGGCGCAGGTGAACGCGCAGGTGGCGGTCAAGAATGCGAGCCTTCCGAGTGGTACGGACCTGGAAAGCCGCATCCAGCGTTTTGAGAAGACCTTGTCGGCGATTCAGGACTTGAAGTGCCCGGCGTCTTCCACGACTCTGCTGGGCCGGTTGAAGTCCTTGACCGAGCTGCGTGGAAACGCGAACCGCGATGACGTCCTGCGTGGTTTGGGCTTGAACGAAACGCCGGCGGATAGAGCCGCCGCAGGATCCGGTGACGCGGCCGCGGGTGGAGCGACGGGGAACGCCGGAGCGGGCTCCGGTAGTAGCATCGACGCTTTGGTGCCGGCGCTGGGTTTCAGTCCGGGCGATCCGAACGCGACGGCCGACCGGGTGGGCCCCACCGGGGTGAATGTCCCCGGTCGCTGTCCGCCCACTCAGGCGCAGGTGAACGCGCAGGTGGCGCTCAAGAATGCGAACCTCCCGAGTGGTACGGACCTGGAAAGCCGCATCCAGCGTTTTGAGAAGACCTTGTCGGCGATTCAGGACTTGAAGTGCCCGGCGTCTTCCACGACTCTGCTGGGTCGCTTGAAGTCCTTGACCGAGCTGCGCGGAAACGCGAACCGCGATGACGTCCTGCGTGGTTTGGATTTGAACGAAACGCCGGCGGGATGAAGCCGCGGACAACGGCAACCTGATCCTTCGCGGATCCTGATCCACGGCACGGAACCGCCTCGCCGGAGGCCCTTGCACCACGGGGGTCTCCGGCGCGTCCGTGTGTGGGCCATGCGCGCGAGGCGTCAGGCACCCACGTGGATGCCGGGGCGCCGGTCCGGGTCGGGTTCGTGTTCGCGGATGATCTCGCGGGTCACCGGGGCCGTGTCGCCGCGGCCCAGCAGGAAGTAGCGGATCATGTGGACCAGGGGGCTGCCCTCGGCCCAGGCGAAGTGGCAGTGTGGGCGTACCCCCGTGGTGTCGCGCAACGCGAGCAGGATCGCGGCGATGGCGTTCGGGGCGGCCGGGGCCGCGGCGCGCAGCACCCGATGGCCGTCGACTTCGACGCCGTGGACGGTGAGGGTCTCGCTGAACGCGGACGGGTCGACCACGTCGATCTCCAGGAAGATCACGTCGGCGGTGCCCGGCACCGGGTTGTCGCCGCGTTGTTCGTGTTCCTTGGCCGAGTATTCGGCCGCGTCGCCGGCCTGCCGGCGGTTGGCGATGAGAGTGATCCGGCCGTCGTACGCGATGGTGTCGGTGATGAACAGGCGTGCGTCGTCGTCGAACTCGATGTGGTCGGCGCGGAGTTCGGTGGTGCGCGAGACCCGGGAGATCAATGAGACGACGATGATGCCGGCGATGAACATCGCGGAGATGGCCAGCCCGTCCGGCTTGTCGATCACGTTCTCCACCAGCGCGTAGCTGAGGATCGCGGTGAGCAGCCCGAATCCGGTCCCGGCGAGCGGTTGCCGGGCGCGGAACGCGGTCACCGTGACGGCGAACGCGCCGGAGACCATCATGGCCAGGATGCCCGTGGCGTACGCGCCGGCCTGGGCCTCGACGTCGGCCTCGAACGCGATCGTGAGGGCGACGCTGATGATCGTGTAGACGAGCACGACCGGGCGTACCGCCCGGCCCCACTCCGGGGCCATGCCGTAACCGGGCAGGTAGCGCGGCACGATGTTGACCAGTCCGGCCATCGCGGAGGCTCCGGCGAACCACAGGATCAGTACGGTGCTGATGTCGTAGACGGTGCCGAAGACCTCACCGAGTTGCTCGTGGGCCAGCCAGGCCAGGGCTCGACCGTTGGCGGCGCCGCCTTCGGCGAACTCGGCGGGCGGGATCAGCAGGGTGGTGACGAGGCTGCTGGCCAGCAGGTACACGCTCATGATCAGGGCGGCGCCGGTGAGCAGTCGGCGGGTGTTGTGGATGCGCGAGCGCAGCCGCTGCGCGTCGTCGTCGCCGGTGGACGCGACGAGAGGCATCATGCTGACGCCGGTCTCGAAGCCGGACAGGCCCAGCACCAGCATCGGGAACGCGAGCACGGCGGGCACGATCAGGTCACCGGCTCCGCCACCGGCGGTGAGCGCCGTGGTCCACGCCGACCACGTGCCCGGAGTCGTGACGATCTCGCCGATCCCGACCACGATGATCACGGCGTTGAGCCCGAGGAACACCGCCACCAGCGGGATGGCGACATTGACCGCCTCGCTGAAGCCGAGCAGGAACACCCCGCCGAGGAGCAGGAGCAGAAAAACGGTCAGCGGTACGGCGTACCCGTGCAGGGCCTGTGGGGTGTGGGGGTTCTCCAGCAGATGCAGGCTGGCGTCGGCGGCCGACAGGGTGATCGTGATGATCCACGAGGTGGCCACGAACCCGAGCAGGACCAGTACGAACACCTTGCCCCGCCAGAACGGCAGGAGCCGTTCGAGCATCGCCACCGATCCGGCGCCGTGCGGGCTCTCCTCGGCCACCCGCCGGTACATCGGCAGCATCCCGAGCAGGGTCAGCGCCACGATCAGCAGGGTGGCCAGCGGGGAGACGACACCGGCGGCCGCGGCGGCGATCGCCGGCACGTAGGCGAGGCTGGAGAAGTAGTCGACGCCGGTCAGGCACATCACCTTCCACCAGGCGTGCTGCTCGGCGTGCGCCTCACCGGCGGCCGGGCCGACCGGCTGGACCCGGTGCCGGAGCAGCCACCGGGTCAGGGGGCCACCGCGCTGCGGGTGCTGAGCCGGGGTGTCCACGACCGCGGGTATCGCGTATGTGGACGGGGTGCTGCTGCCCGGCTCCGTCGGCGCGGCTTCGTCGGTGATCCTCATGGCTAACTCTCTCCGACGCCGCGGGTGGTGTGCCCGCCGGCGGGCGTCAAAAAGGCGTTAACAAAACAGCGGACCGGCGCCGTGTTCCGGCTCGCCGGGCTGCCGCCGCTCGTCGTGCCGCGGCGGGGCCGGCCGGACGGCGACGCTCTCGTGACTTCGTGTCGCCATGGAACAATGCGGTCCATGATCGGATCCAGAAGTGCGGCCGTCCAGTGCGCCTTGGGTGCCACGGGCATGACGGCGGCCGGTGCCGTCCTGCTCTTTCTGGGTGTCCTGGCGGGCGGCGGGCTGGAGGTGGCCTATGTCGGCGGCGCGGCCCTCGGTATCGGATCCCTGATCCTTTACGGCACCGCTCTGTGGCTACGCCTGACCGGCGCACCACCGCGGGATGCGGTCCTGCTCGTCGAGGGCGACCGCACGGACCGCCCGGCGCGTCAGGCCTCGTGACTCACCCCGGCTGATTCGAAGAGGTCGTTGACGGTGTCGTAGTACCTGGTCGTGCGCCCGAGAGCGGTCATGCCGAGCCGCCGGCAGACCGCTTGGGAGGCGTGGTTCTCCGGGTCGGTCACGGCGAGGACTCTGGTCAGCCCGCGCCCGGCCGCGTCGCGCAGGACGGCGGCCGCCGCCTCGGTGGCGTAACCGTGGCCCCAGGCGTCCGGATGCAGGTGCCAGCCGATCTCCACGTCGGTGGGCCCGTCGGACGACTCCCCGGCCGACAGCGGTATCGGCTTGAGCAGCAGGTTGCCGACCAATGATCCGTCCGTGGCGGTGATCGCCCAGATGCCGTGCACCGGATGGTCGACGGCCCGCCGGCGCCGGATCGACGCGAGCGCGTCCGCCCTGGTCCGCATGGTCGCCGGATGGGCGCCGAGGAACCGCACCACCTCCCACCGGCACTCCAGGTCGAGCAGGAAGTCGGCGTCGTCCTCCTGCCAGGGGCGCAGCAGCAGGCGTTCGCTCGTGATCATGCGCACCCCACGAATTCAATCAGGGGCGACCGCCGCGAGACGACTGGTAGCGCTCGGCGTAGGTGGGGGAGTCCTTGATCAGGCCGTCGGCGAAGGCGGCGACGTCGGTGCCGATCAGCTGGGTGACGCTCTGCCCCGAGGCGGCGCCCTCCGCGAAGAAGTCGACGATGCCAGCGAGCAGGTTGCTCTCGGCGAGGTCGACCGGGCCGACCTTGAACAGGTATTTCTGGATCTCCTGGTAGACGATCCGGTAGTCGGGTGGCAGCGCCTTGACCCGGGCCACGTGGGCGCGCCACTGCCGCTTGCCCTCGATGATGTCGTGGATGCTCATGATCAGCCTCCCAGCCGGGCCAGTTTGCGTGCCACGTTGTTGTTGAGTTGCTCGCGCCACCGGTCGCGGTAGGTGCGGGCGCCGTGCCCACCGGCCAGCGCGGTGCAGAAGCCGGGGATGTCGTCGCCGAGCACCTCGTGGCTGCTCTGGCCGTCGGCCGCGGCCTGTTCGAGCAGTCCGAGGGCGGCGTCGGCGATCGGCGGCAGGTTGCGGCCGGTGAAGTCGCCGTGCGGGAGCAGGCTGCTGCTGATCTGTGCCCAGGCCGCCTGATGGTCGGCCGGCAGGGCGTCGGCGCGGGCGGCGAACGCCGTCCACTCGCGCGTGAGGTCGCTGCCGGTGATGGTCTCCCAGAAGCTCATCGTCTGCCCTCCTTGAGGCTGTCGATGCGGGTCGAGACGTACTGCCATTTCGCCCAGAACGTGGCCAGCTCGCGGCGGCCGGCGTCGTTGAGCGCGTAGAACTTGCGGGGCGGGCCGACGTCGGACGGTCGTTTGGTGACCTGGACGAGCCCGTTGCGCTCCAGGCGCAGCAGGATCGTGTAGACGGTCCCGTCGATGACGTCGGTGAAGCCGAGGTCGTTGAGTCGGCGGGTGATCGCATACCCGTAGGTCTCCTCGCCGGAGATGATCTCCAGCACGCACCCCTCGAGGGTGCCCTTGAGCATCTCGGTCAGGTCTTCCACGGCGGCTCCCCTCCGGTACCTCGTACCACCGAGTACCGCTATACGGTATCACCGAATACCGGGGCGTCAACAACGCGTCAACGTTTCGGGTTCCGGCGTACGCAACGCGTGAACAACCGTTTTCACGCGGCCCCGGGCGAGCTTCGCTAGCGGAGCAACATCCGAACCACCCTGGGAGTCCCTCGTGGCTGATCTTCTGTTCGTCCTGCTCACGGTGGCGCTGTTCGCAGTGCTGACCGTGCTGATCAAGGCGGTCGAACGCTGGTGAACGCCGTCAACACCATCGGCCTGATCCTGGCCGTACTCCTGGCCGCCCTCCTGGTGGCCGCCCTGCTCTTCCCGGAGCGATTCTGATGGCCGGCTGGCTCTTCGTGCTGACGCTGATCGCCGCGCTCGTCACGGTGTACCGCCCGCTCGGCGACCACATGTACCGGGTCGTCACCGGCCGCGTCCACAACCGCGTCGAACGCGGCGTCTACCGCCTGGTCGGCGTGGATGCGAACGCCGAACAGACCTGGGGCGTCTACGCCCGCGGCGTGCTCGCGTTCTCGGCCGTCTCGATCCTGTTCCTCTACGCCTTCCTCCGGCTTCAGGACAAGCTTTGGTTGTCCCTCGGGCTACCGGCGGTGACCGATCACATCGCCTGGAACACCGCGGTCAGCTTCGTCACCAACACCAACTGGCAGGCCTACTCGGGTGAGTCCACGATGGGCCACCTCGTGCAGATGGCCGGCCTCGCGGTGCAGAACTTCGTCTCCGCGAGCGTCGGCATCGCCGTGGCCGTCGCGCTGATGCGCGGCTTCGCCGCCCGCAGATCCGAGACGCTCGGCAACTTCTGGGTCGACCTGACCCGCATCACGCTGCGGATCCTGCTGCCGCTGTCGGTGTTCTTCGCGATCGTGCTGATGGTCGGCGGCGTCGTGCAGAACCTGTCGGCCGGCACCGACGTGACCACCCTGACCGGCGCGGCCCAGCACCTCACCGGCGGCCCGGTCGCCTCCCAGGAGGCGATCAAGGAGTTGGGTACGAACGGAGGCGGCTTCTACAACGCCAACTCGGCCCACCCGTTCGAGAATCCGACGGCCTGGACGAACTGGATCCAGGTGTTCCTGATCCTGCTCATCCCGTTCAGCCTGCCCCGAGTCTTCGGCCGGATGGTCGGCCAGAACCGGCAGGGCTACGCCATCGTCGCGGTGATGGCGATCCTGGCGCTCGGCGGCATCGCGCTGACCGTCGGTTTCGAGACCCACGGCGCCGGCACCGTGCCGCAGGCGGTCGGCGCGGCCATGGAGGGTAAGGAGACCCGCTTCGGCGTCCCGAACTCGGCCACCTTCGCCGCCGCGACCACCCTCACCTCGACCGGCGCGGTCAACTCGTTCCACGACTCGTACACCGCGCTCGGCGGGATGATGCCGATGGTCGACATGATGCTCGGTGAGGTCGCGCCCGGCGGTGTCGGGTCGGGCCTCTACGGCATGCTGGTCCTGGCGACCATCACCGTCTTCGTGGCCGGGTTGATGGTCGGCCGTACCCCGGAATATCTCGGCAAGAAGATCCGCGTCCGCGAGATCCAGCTCGCCTCGCTGTACTTCCTGGTCACCCCGTTGATCGTGCTCGCCGGAACGGCGGCGGCCTTCGCCACCGGCAACAACTCCACGGCACTCAACACGGGCCCGCACGGTCTCTCCGAGGTGTTGTACGCGTTCACCAGCGCCGGCAACAACAACGGCAGCGCGTTCGCCGGCATCACCGTCAACACGCCCTGGTGGGACGTCGCGCTGGGGCTGGCCATGCTGTTCGGCCGGTTCCTGCCGCTGGTCCTGGTGCTCGCGCTGGCCGGATCACTGGCCCGCCAGCAGCCGGCCCCGGAGTCCGACGGCACCCTGCCCACCCACCGGCCGCTGTTCGTCGCCATGGTCGCCGGCGTGACGATCGTCCTGGTCGCCCTCACCTTCCTGCCCGCACTCGCGCTCGGCCCCCTCGCTGAAGGACTCTCGTGACCACCACCCTGAACGACCTCATCGCAGTCGACCCGGCACCCCGGCCACCCTCCAGGCGGGTCGGCGGGAGCCTGCCCGACGCGCTGCGCAAACTCGACCCGCGGGTGATGTGGCGCAACCCGGTGATGTTCATCGTCGAGGTCGGCGCGGTCTTCACCACGGTCCTGTCGATCGTGCAGCCGACCCTGTTCGCCTGGGCGATCACGATCTGGCTGTGGCTCACCGTCGTCTTCGCGAACCTGGCCGAAGCCGTCGCCGAGGGCCGCGGCAAAGCCCAGGCCGCCGCACTGCGATCGGCCAAGCAGGACACCGTCGCCCACCTCACCGACGGCCGGGACATCCCGGCACCCGAACTCCAGCGGGGCGACCTGGTCGTCGTCGAGGCCGGGCAGATCATCCCCGGTGACGGCGACGTCGTCGAGGGCATCGCCAGCGTCGACGAGTCGGCCATCACCGGCGAATCGGCTCCGGTCATCCGCGAGTCGGGCGGCGACCGGTCGGCGGTCACCGGCGGCACGAAGGTGCTGTCCGACCGGATCGTCGTGCGGATCACCCAGAAACCCGGCGAGAGCTTCGTCGACCGGATGATCGCCCTGGTCGAAGGCGCGAACCGGCAGAAGACACCGAACGAGATCGCACTGAGCATCCTGCTCGCCGCGCTGACGGTCATCTTCCTGCTGGCCGTCGTCACGTTGCAGCCGCTGGCGATCTACTCCAAGGCCTACCAGACGGCGGCGCCGGACACCGCGGCGATCGACGGTAACGGGGTCACCGGGATCGTGCTGGTGTCGCTGCTGGTCTGTCTCATCCCGACGACCATCGGTGCGCTGCTGTCGGCGATCGGCATCGCCGGTATGGACCGGCTCGTGCAGCGCAACGTCCTCGCCATGAGCGGCCGCGCGGTCGAGGCCGCCGGAGATGTGAACACGCTGCTGCTCGACAAGACGGGGACGATCACGTTCGGCAATCGGCAGGCGGCGGAGTTCGTACCCCTGACGGGTGTGGATCTCGCGGTCCTCGCCGAGGCCGCGCGGTTGAGCAGCCTCGCCGACGAGACGCCCGAGGGGCGGTCGATCGTGGCGCTGGCCGGCGCCGAAGACGTACCGATCGGTGACGCGACATTCGTGCCGTTCACCGCGCAGACCCGGATGAGCGGCGTCGACATCGGCGACCGGCGGATCCGCAAGGGCGCCGCGACGGCGGTGCTCAACTGGGCCGGCGTCCGTGACATCGAGGTGGACGCGATCGTCGACCGGATCAGCTCCACCGGTGGCACTCCGCTCGTCGTGGCCGAAAACGATCGGGTGCTCGGAGTGATCCACCTCAAGGACGTGGTCAAGCCGGGGATGCGCGAACGGTTCGACGAGATGCGCCGGATGGGCATCCGGACCGTGATGATCACCGGCGACAACCCGCGCACCGCGGCGGCGATCGCCGCCGAGGCCGGCGTCGACGACTTCCTCGCCGAGGCCACCCCCGAGGACAAACTCGCCTATATCCGCAAGGAACAGGCGGGCGGCCGGTTGGTCGCGATGACCGGCGACGGTACGAACGACGCGCCCGCCCTCGCGCAGGCCGACGTCGGCGTCGCCATGAACACCGGCACGTCGGCCGCCAAAGAGGCCGGCAACATGGTCGACCTGGACTCCGACCCGACGAAACTGATCGAGATCGTCGAGATCGGCAAGCAGCTTCTGATCACCCGTGGCGCGTTGACGACGTTCTCCATCGCCAACGACATCGCCAAGTACTTCGCGATCATCCCGGCCATGTTCGCGGGCGTCTACCCGGGCCTGGACACGCTCAACATCATGCGGCTGCACTCGCCCGGCTCGGCGATCCTGTCCGCGGTCGTCTTCAACGCGATCGTGATCGTCTTCCTGATCCCGCTCGCGCTGCGCGGCGTCCGCTCCCGGCCGTCGTCGGCGAGCCGCCTACTCAGCCGCAACCTGCTGATCTACGGACTCGGCGGCGTGATCACCCCGTTCCTCGGCATCAAACTCATCGACCTGCTCATCCAGTTCATCCCCGGGATCTGATCAGAATGCGACTTCCTGCCTGGCTCGCCCAGCACCTCGCCGCCCTGCGCGCCCTGCTCGTCCTCACCGCCGTCCTCGGCCTGGCCTACCCGCTGCTGTTGGTCGGCGTCGGCAAGATCCCCGGCCTGTCCGACAAGGCGACCGGGTCGATGACACCGGTCGGCAGCACCCTGATCGGCCAGTCGTTCACCGACGCCGACGGCGATCCGGTGCCCCGCTACTTCCAGTCCCGCCCCTCCGCCGCGGGCGACGGCTACGACCCGACGGCCACCGCGGCGAGCAACCTCGGCCCGGAAAGCGTCGTCGACACCCTCTCCGACGACCCGGAGACCGCGTCGCAGAGCCTGCTCACCCAGGTCTGCGCCCGCAGCCTCGCCGTCGGCGAGCTCGAAGGCGTCGACGGCCGCCGCCCCTACTGCACCGTCGACGGTGTCGGCGCGGTCCTGGCGGTCTTCCACCGCGACGGCTTCACCGGGCCGATCACCCGGGTCGTCTCGGTCAACCAGACCGGCGCCCCGTTCCTGGCCACCTACGACGGCGTGGCCGTCGAACCGGCGAAGAACGGCGAGGACTACCGGGCGCTGGGCGGCGTCATCACCCCCATCCGCGGCGACGCCCCGGCCGATCCGGTGGTCCCCGCCGACGCCGTCACCGCCAGTGGCAGCGGCCTCGACCCGCACATCAGCCCCGCCTACGCCGAACTACAGGTTCCCCGGATAGCCCGCGAACGTGGAATCGACGAGGGACGCGTCCGTGAGCTGATCGCCGAACACACCACCGGACGGGCCCTCGGCTTCCTCGGCGAGCCCGTCGTCGACGTCCTCGAACTCAACCTGGCCCTCGACGGCCGATAGCGGGGGACATCTCATGGCACGCGGAGAACTGCGGATCTACCTCGGCGCGGCACCGGGCGTCGGCAAGACGTACACCATGCTCGAAGAGGCCCACCGCCGCGCCGGACGTGGCACCGACGTCGTGATCGCCCTGGTCGAGACCCACGGCCGCAGACACACCGCCGCCATGCTCGACGACCTCGAGGTGATGCCGCGCCGCGAGATGAACTATCGCGGCGCGGCCTTCACCGAGATGGACCTCGACGCCGTCCTGCGACGGCGCCCGGATGTCGCCGTGGTCGACGAACTCGCTCACACCAACGTTCCCGGCTCCCGCAACACCAAACGTTGGCAGGACGTCCAGGACCTGCTGGACGCCGGCATCAGCGTGCTCACCACGGTCAACGTCCAGCACCTGGAGTCGCTCAACGACGTCGTGGCCCGGATCACCGGCGTCGAACAGCGCGAGACCGTCCCCGACGGCGTCGTCCGCGCCGCCGAACAGGTCGAACTCGTCGACATGACCCCCGAGGCGCTGCGGCGCCGGATGGCGCACGGCAACATCTACCGGCCCGAGAAGATCGACGCGGCGCTCGGCAACTACTTCCGCACCGGCAACCTCACCGCGCTGCGTGAACTCGCCCTGCTCTGGCTGGCCGACCAGGTCGAGGACCAGCTCGACCGATACCGCACCGACAACGCCATCGACTCCACCTGGGAGACCCGCGAACGGGTCGTCGTCGCACTCACCGGCGGCCCCGAAGGCGACACCCTCATCCGCCGCGCGTCCCGGATCGCCGCCCGGACCAAAGGCGCCGACCTGCTGGCCGTGCACGTCGCCCGCAACGACGGCCTGGCCGGCGCCGACCCGGCCGCCCTGGCCCGGCAGCGGGTCCTGGTGGAGAGCCTCGGCGGCAGCTACCACCAAGTCGTCGGCACCGACATCCCGCAGGCGCTGCTCGACTTCGCGCGCGGCGCCAACGCCACCCAGGTCGTCCTCGGCGCGTCCAGCCGCGGCCGGTTCGCGCAACTGTTCGCGGCCGGGGTCGGCGTCACCACCATCGCCCGGTCCGGATCCATCGACGTGCACCTGGTCACCCACGAACGCGCCGGGCGGGGCCGCCGCCGCGGCCCGATGCCGGAAGCGCTGTCCCGAGGCCGCCGGGTCGCCGGGTTCGTCACCACCGTGCTCGGGCTGCCGCTGCTGACCGTCGTGCTCAAGACCGCCCCCGCCCTGCCGCTGGTCGACGACATCCTGCTCTTCCTGGTCGCGGTCATCGGCGTCGCCATCATCGGCGGCCTGTGGCCCGCCCTACTCGCCGCGGTCACCGGATCGCTGCTGCTCAACTGGTTCTTCACCCCGCCGGTCGGCCGGTTCACCATCGCCGAAGGCCAGAACCTGCTCGCGCTGGCCATCTTCGTCGTCGTCGCCATCGCGGTCAGCTGGGTCGTCGACACCGCCGCCCGCAAGACCCGGCAGGCCGCCGAGGCCACCGCCGACGCGCAGACCCTCGCCACCGTCGCCGGCAGTGTCCTGCGCGGTGCCCGGCCGCTGACCGCACTGCTCGAACGGCTCCGGGAGACCTTCGGCCTGGACTCGGTCACCCTCGTGGAGAACGGCACGGTCGTCACCGCGGTCGGTCAGCCCGCCTGCGCGCGGCCGTTGGACGCCGATGTCGAAGTCAACGCCGGTGAGGGCCTGTTGGTGCTGCTCAAAGGCCGGATCCTGCCGGCCTCCGACAGGCGCATCGTGGAGGCCTTCGCCGCCCAGGCCGCCGTCGCCCTCCGCCAGGAACGCCTCACCACCGAGGCGGCGACGGCGAAACCCCTCGCCGAGGCGAACCGGTTGCGGACCGCGTTACTCGCGGCAGTCAGCCATGATCTGCGTACGCCACTCGCGTCCGCGAAAGCCGCGGTGGCCAGTCTGCGCAGCCCCGACGTGCGATTCGACGACCACGACCGCGCGGAACTGCTCGCCACCGCCGACGAATCCCTCGACCGTCTGGACCGCCTGGTCGCCAACCTGCTCGACATGAGCCGCCTGCAGGCCGGCGCCCTCGGCGTCGCCGCCATCGACGTCGGCGCCGAGGAGGTCGTCCCCCGGGCCCTCGACGACATCGGCCCCGACGGTCGCCGGGTGATCGTGCACGTCCCCGACGACCTGCCGCTACTGCACGCCGACCCCGGTCTCCTCGAACGCATCCTGGTCAACATCGTCACCAACGCGCTGCGCTACAGCCCACCCGACCGGCCACCGATCATCACCGGCAGCAGCCACGGCGACACCGTCGAACTCCGCGTCATCGACCACGGCCCCGGCATCCCCGACGACCGCCGCGACGACGTGTTCCTGCCGTTCCAGCGCCTGGGCGACCGCGACAACCACAGCGGAGTCGGCCTCGGCCTGGCCCTGTCCCGGGGCTTGACCGAGGCGATGGGCGGCACCCTCACCCCGGAGGCGACCCCCGGCGGGGGACTCACGATGATCATCGCCCTGCCCGCCACGGGTGCGGCCTGAGTGCGCTGTCCAGCGGATCCCTCACCCCGCGGCGCGGCTTACGCACCTGACGGGCGGCGTCCGGGACGGCCGGGCCCTTTCCCGGCTTCGGCATGATGGTGGCCATGGACGTCGACCCCTATCCCGACCTCGAACCGCCGCTGTCGACGGTGCGGGCAGCCGACCAGGCGGCCGAGCGTGGTGATTATGCGGCGGCGATCGAGATGTATGTGTCGGTCCTCGCCGAGTTCCCCACCGCGGCCCACCGGGCCGCACTCGACGAAGCCCAGAACCATGCCGTCTACGAGGCGAAACTCGGGCGCCTGGACGCCCTGGCCCGGTCCGGGCGACTCGACGAACTCACCGCCCTCGCCGAGACCGACCACCAGGCCCGTCGGCGCCTGGACCGGCAGCTGCACCAGGAGGGGCGGGCCGACGAACTGCGAGCACGAGCGGTCGACGGCGACCGAACCGCCCTCTACCTGCTTATTCGTATCCTCCGGGACCGAGACGAGGATGACGCGGCCCGTCGTGTGGTGCAGGAGCTCGCCCCCGACAACGTCTCCGCCAGAGAACTGGCCTACGGCCCGAAACCGGGCCCATGGCCGCCATCGATGGCCGAGAACTGACTGTCGGAGCGGGGCCGGACGGGCCCGGCCGCTCGCCGCGCTACAGCTGCTGCAGCGCGAGCCGCCAGGGGTAGGTGCTCAGCACGGTGTCGCCGGTGCCCGGCTCGTGGGGTTCGAACTCGCCGGGCCCGTACAGGACGCGGATCCCCTCCTCGTCCCGCAGCCGGCGGATGCTTCGGCGGAACGGGGCGCGGGCGGCCAGCGCGGTGTTGACGAAGGGCAGGATGACGACGGGGATGCCCAGGCCGGGGGCTTCGGCGAGCAGACCGAGGGCGTACGTGTCGGTGATGCCGTTGGCGAACTTGTTGATCGTGTTGTAGGTGGCCGGGGCGACGATGACGGCGTCCGCGCGGGGGCTGCGGGGCTCGCTGGGTTTGCGGTACCGACTGCGGACGGGACGGCCGGTCTGCTGTTCCAGGGCGGCGGTGTCGATGAAGTCGAGCGCCGACGGTGTGGCGATGATCTGGACGGTCCAGCCGTCGTTCTGGGCGAGTTTGACGAGGGTACCGACTTCGCCCGCCGGGCCGGCCGCACAGGCGATGATGTAGAGGACTCCGTGCTCGGTCGTCATCCGGTGAATCTTGCCCGGAGGTCTGCGGCCGCCGGTCGGCCGGTTGCGGTTCTGGGCCGGGTCAGATCAGTGGGGAGTCGACGATCGTCAGGGCCAGGTCGATCAGGGCGTGGGCGCGGCCGCTCAACAGGGTGAGCAGAGCCTGGGCCTGCGGGGCATCGGCGGCGGCCTCCTGCAGGGCCTGCAGGCCGGCGGTGAGGCTGTCGAGCTTCGCGGCCAGGTCGGTGTCGCCGGCGCCGTTCAGCGCGTTCGCGATGGTCTGCAGGCTCAGGCCGTGTTCTTCCAGCTGCTTGATGGTGGCGATGGTGTCGACCGCCGACGGGTCGTAGAGGCGGAAGCCGCCGCCGGTGCGTTCGGCGGTCTGCAGCAGGCCGAGCTGGGTGTAGTAGTCGACGGTGCGGTTGCTGACTCCGGCCTGCGCGGCGAGCTCGCCGATCCGTAGCAGGTCGCTCACCTGGGTCTACCTCCCGGCGTCTCGGCTTCCAGCAACCGTACAGTTGCACGTGCTAGTTTGCGGCGGTGTCCAACAGTACGCCTGACGGTTGTAGTACCCGGCCGGGAGTGACCCGGCCCCACTTCACACACAGCGGTGATCCCACGTGTTGATCACCATAGGTGTTCTCGCGATCGTAGTGCTGACCGCCGCCACCGGATATTTCGTGGCCCAGGAGTTCGCCTACGTCGCCGTCGACCGGGAGCAGCTGCGCGCGATGGCCGACGACGGTGATCCCGCCGCACAGCGCGCCCTCGAGGTGACCCGCCGACTGTCGTTCGTGCTCTCCGGGGCGCAGGTCGGCATCACCGTCACCGCCCTGCTCGCTGGTTATGTCGCCGAGCCGTTCCTGGGCCGCGGCACCGCCGAGCTGCTCGGGCTGACCGGCCTTTCGCAGGCCGCCGGCACGACCATCGCCATGGTGTTCGCACTGCTGTTCGCCACGGTGGTGCAGATGGTCCTCGGCGAGTTGGCTCCGAAGAACCTGGCCATCGCCAAACCGGAGGCGCTGGCCCGGGCGCTGTCCCGGTCCACACTGATCTACCTGGCCGTGGTCGGGCCGTTGATCCGGGTCTTCGACGCCGCCGCCAACCGGCTGCTCCGCGCGGTCGGTATCGAGCCGATCGAGGAGTTGCCGCAGGGCGCCACCTCGGAGGACCTGGACCGGATCATCGCCGCCGCCGGCAGCGAGGGCACCCTCGACGCCCGCGCCGCCCGGTTGCTGGACCACGGTCTGGCCTTCCGGACCAGGACCGCGGTCGAGTCGATGCGCCCCCGGGTCGACGTCGTCACGATCGGCGCCCACGAGCCGGCGTCGCGAGTGGTCGACCTGCTCGACACCGGCCACTCCCGGTTCCCGGTGATCGGCGACGGTGTCGACGACGTCATCGGTGTGGTTTCGATCGCCGACGTGGTCACCCTGGAGGCGGCCGCCCGATCCACCACCACGGTCGGCGCCTTGGCCACCGCGCCTGTCGCGCTGCCCGGCACCGTACGCCTGCCGGAGGTTTTGGAGATCTTGAAGAGCGCCCATCGGCAGATGGCGATCGTCGTCGACGAATACGGCGGCTTCGCCGGCATCATCACGCTCGAAGACGTCGCCGAGGAGCTGGTGGGGGAGATCCGTGACGAGGACGACCTGCCCGAACCGGCCATCGAGGCCGACGGTGCCGGCGCCTGGGTGATCCCGGGCCGCGCCCGGATCGACGAGATCACCGACGCCACCGCGGTCCGGCTGCCCGACGACGACATGTACGACACCGTGTCCGGCCTGATCCTGGCCCGGCTCGGGCACCTGCCGGCCGCCCGTGAGCAACTCGACGTGCCGCTGCCGCCGATGGTCGACGCCGACGGGCGGCCGGTGCCGCAGGGGGTGGCCCGACTGACGGTTCTGGCGGTTCGTCGGCACGTGCCGGACCGGGTCGCGCTGACCGTCGTGCACGAGTTCGCCGAGGGGCGGGTGACCGCGTGAGCACCACCTGGTCCCTGATCGTCTCGGTGCTGCTGCTGGCCGCCAACGGATTCTTCGTCGCCGCCGAGTTCGCGCTGGTCGCGGCGAAACGGCACCGACTGGAGACGGCGGCCGCGGACGGTTCCCGCGGTGCCCGGGCGGCGATGGCCGGGACCCGGCAGCTGTCGATGATGCTGGCCGGTGCCCAGCTCGGCATCACCCTGTGCACCCTGGGCCTCGGCGCGCTGGCGAAACCGACCGTGGCGCATCTGCTCGAACCGGTGTTCACCACCCTCGGCCTGCCGGGGAGCGCCGCCTATGTGGTCGCGTTCATCCTGGCCGTGGCGGTGGTCGGGTTCCTGCACGTGGTCGTGGGCGAGATGGCGCCCAAGTCGTGGGCGATCAGTCACCCGGAGAGCTCGGCGCAGATCCTGGCCATCCCGTTCGTCGGGTTCACCACCGTGTTCCGGCCGGTGCTGGTGGCGCTCAACGGGCTCGCCAACGCCTGCCTGCGGCTGATCAAGGTGCCCCCGCAGGACGAACTGGCGCAGGTGCACAACGCCGACCAGCTGCGAATGCTGCTGGAGACGTCCAAGGAGCACGGCACCATCGCCGACGCCGAGCACGAGCTGCTGTCGGCCATGTTGCAGGTGCAGTCGATGGCCGTACGACAGGTGATGGTCGAGACCGCCGACATCCTGGACGTGCCCGCCGACGCCGACGCCCGTGCCGTGGAGGTGCGCAGCACCGAGACCGGTCGCTCCCGGCTGCCGGTGACCGATCGGACCGGGACGATCGTCGGCGTGGTGCACGTGCGCGACGCCGCCAAGGCCACCGGCGGGCTGCGGACGCTGACCGCACGCGACCTGATGACGGCCGCGCTGCCGATCCCGGCCGACACCAGTGTGCTGGACGCGATCGCCACGATGCGGGCCCGGCGCAGCCATCTCGCGCTGGTCACCGACGACGACACGGTGGTCGGCCTGGTCACCCTCGAAGACCTGCTGGAGCAGGTGATCGGCCAGTTCGACGACGAGACCGATCCGGTGGTCGACGCCGCCCGCCGGGCCGGGCGGCGTACCGGAATCGCTCGCTGATCGTTCTCCGAACGAATGGAAGACCCGGCGCCGGTACGGCTACCCGTACCGCCGCCGGTGGTTTGCGGTGCGGGCATCGGTACCCCGGTTGCTCTGGCTCGATCCGTGGCGCTGTGTGAGGAGAGTTGATCACCATGGTCGACGGTCACCACACCGGCGTGGGCGCGGACTCGCCGTCGAGCGGCGGTGACCACCTCGAGGTCGAGGTCGCGGGCGGTCAGGGCGTGCAGATCGGCTCGCACAATGTGCAGAACATCATCGTCGTGTACCCGGACGGGCCGGCCGCGCCGCAGACTCCGGGTGTCGGCAGGACGGTGCACAACCTGCCGCGAGCATCGGCGGTCTTCCTGGGTCGGGACCTGCAGGTGCTGGCCGATCAGTTGAGTGATGACGCGGGGGTGGCTGTCGGGCGCGTGATCGCGGTCCACGGGCTGGGTGGAATCGGCAAGAGTGAGCTGGCCAACCACTACGCACGGGCGTATCTCACGCGATATTCGCTGGTGTGGTGGGTCACCGCGGACAGCGTCGAGAATCTGGAGCTGGGGCTGACGGCGCTGACCCGCCGGTTGCATCCGGTGGCGACGTTGACGGACGCCCAAGGGTGGGCGATGGGGTGGTTGCAGGCCAACTCCGGATGGTTGCTGGTCCTCGACAACGTCGAGGACGTCACTCACATCGCCGACCTGTTGGGTGTCGTCGCTGCTCAGGGGCAGGTGCTGGTCACTACCCGGCGGGACCTGGGCACAGCCCGGTGGACGGTGCTCGGCTTCACGCCGTTCCGGTTGAGTGCGTTGACCCGGGCGGCGTCGGTGCGGTTGCTGACCCGCTTGACCGGCCGGTCCGACGACGCGGGCGCTGATCGGCTGGCGGCCGATCTGGGGGATCTGCCGCTGGCGTTGGAACAGGCCGCCGCGTACGTCAGTCAGCACGAGTCGATGAGTTTCGACGACTACCGCGACCTGTTGGCGGGGCGTTTCGTGAGGGTCGCGGGCAGTAGCGGGTTCGGTGGAAGGGACAGTGGAGCCGTCGCAACGGTGTGGACGTTGACGATGGCCGCCATCGCCGACGCGAGTCCGCTGACGTCGTCGGTGATGGACGTGCTGGCTTGGCTGGCTCCGGACGACCTGCCCGATGACGTCCTCGGCGGGTTGTCCGACGATCCTTTCGACATCGATGACGCATTGGCACTCCTGGCCTCCTACTGCATGATCAGCCGTAACGGGGGGACGGTGAGCGTGCACCGGCTGGTTCAGGCCGTTACGCGTAACAGCCAGGAGATCGCCGAGACCGACGAGATCGTTCAGCGGCAGGCTGTCAGGCTCCTCATCGAGGCGATCCCGAACGATCCGATCAACGACATCCGAGACTGGCCGCGCTGGGCTGCCCTGCTGCCGCACGGTGATGCGCTCTTCGCTCACGTGTCAGACGATCACCGGAATCCTGATGTTCCCCGCCTCGGGGCTCGTTTCGCCACCTACCGGCAGCATCAGGGGCAGACCGGCAAAGCAATCGCCCAGTTCGAGAGTGTGCTGGCAGACCGATGTCGGCTGCTCGGTGGCGACCACCCGGACACGCTGGCCTCGCGGCACAGCCTTGCTTTCGCCTACCTGGCGGCGGGGCGGCTCGACGCGGCGATCACCGCGCTGGAAGGCGTGGTCGCCGACCGGCGTCGGCTGCTCGGTGACGACCACCCGGACACGCTGACCTCACGGCACCACCTCGCTTTCGCCTATCGGGAGGCGGGGCGGTCGGACGAGGCGATCACGGCTTTCGAGAGCGTGCTCGCTGATGCGCGACACGTGCTCGGCGAGCACCATCCGGACACGCTGGCCGTACGACACGATTGCGCCGGTGCCTATCAGTCAGCGGGGCGTTTCACAGAGGCGGCGGCCATGCTGGAGGGTGTGCTGGCCGACCGGTGTCGGTTGCTCGGTGGTGTGCATCCGGACACGCTGGCCACACGCAACAATCTCTTCCTCGTGTATCGGGAGGTGGCGCGCCTGGATGAGGCGGTCACCGGTTTCGTCGGCCTGCTCGCCGATGCACGGCTGGTGCTCGGCGAATCACACCCGAACACCCTGGCCGTTAGGAGCAACCTTGCCGGCGCCTACCAGGCGGTAGGGCGGTTGGATGAGGCGATCGCGGTTTCCGAGCGCGTGCTCGTCGATGCGCGGCAGGTGTTCGGCGACCATCACCCGAACACCTACAAGGCGCGGCATGGTCTCGCCGCCACCTACCAAGCCGCGGGGCGCTTCGATGAGGCGATCGCCGCGTTCAAAGCGGTGTTGGACGACCGGCGTCGATTGCTCGGTACGAGCCACCCGCACACCCTGAGGTCGCGGCGTAGCCTCGCTGCTGCTTATCGGGAGGCCGAAGGGCTTCCTCCGGTGGAGGGGGTCCTTGAGTGACCCGATCGCTTAGACGTTTCTTAGACCGGGCTGCTTGAAACTTCAACTACCTGCGCCCTAGGTTCACTTCAACAGTTGAGTGATCCGAAGGAGCTCCGCCATGACCGCGACCGCTGCACCCACCCGCCGCGCCACCTGGAAGGCCACGTTCGCCGCCGCCGCCATCGGGGCGGTCGGTGGTCTGGTCGTCAACACCCTGATCGCCGTCGCCGCTCGCGCCCTCGGCGCCCCGGACGAGTTCCAGCAGCTCACCCTGCCGGTCTACGGGCCGCTGACGGTGATCGGTGCGCTGATCGCCGCGATCGCCTGGCGGAGCATCGTCAACCGCAGCCGTAACGCCGCCGGGGTGCTGCGGATCCTGGTCCCGGTCGTGCTGGTGCTGTCGCTCATCCCGGACGTGCTGCTGCTGAGCTCGAAATCCCAGCCCGGCACCACGACCGGCGGCGTGATCGCGCTGATCCTCATGCACTTCGGCGTCGCCGTCGCCGCGGTTCCCGCCTTCCAGCGACTGATGCCGCCGCGTTCTCACGACGACGCGCGCTGATCGGCTCCTTCCGGGGCGGGCTCCCAGACCAGCACGCTCTCGTCCTTGCCGCCGCTGACGATCAGCGCGGGCCGGCCGGGTCGGGGCACCACCGCCAGTGTGAGCACCGGCCCGGTATGACCGAGCAGCGCCGGGCCGACCTGCTCGCCGGTCGCCGGGTCCCACACCCGCACCGTCGCGTCCTCGCCGCCGGTCACCAGCCGGCCGGCGAGCGCGGCGATCACGTACACCGGGCCGTCATGACCGGTCAGAGCCGGGCCGACCGGCTCGCCGGTGTCGGCATCCCAGAGTTGCACCGCCCCGTTGACGCCGCCGCTGACGATCAGCGCGGAACCATCAGGGCGGGGCAGGGCCGCCAGAGCGCTCATCCCGTGGTTGTACGTCCTCGGCGCCGGTCTCCGGATCCCACAGCTGCAGCATGTCGTACGCCGTGGCGATCAGCGGACGGCCGTCGACGCCGGACAGTGCGGCGAGGAACCGGGCGTTCGCGCGCATCGCCGGTCCCACCGGCTCGCCGGTCTCCGGGTCCCACACCCACACGTCGCCACCGCCGCCGCTGGCGATCAGGGGGCGGCCGTCCCGGCTGGTCGTCACCGTCACCGACCACACGTAGCCGGTGTGGCCGGGGTGCTCCGGGCCGACCTCGGTGCCGGTCTCCGGATCCCAGAACCCCAGGGTGCCGTGGTTGCCGCCGGCGACGATCAGTGAGCGCCCGTCGGCCCGGGGCAGGACCGCCACCGACCGCACCGCCCGTCCGTGGTCGGTCAGCGCGGGGCCGATCTGCGCGCCGGTCTCCAGATCCCACAGCCGTACCGACCCGTCCTCGCCGCCGCTGACGATCCGGGTGGGCAACACGGCGACCGACCGCACACTGCCGACGTGGCCGGTCAGTTCGGCGCCGATCTGCGCGCCGGTCTCCGGATCCCACACCCGTACGGTCCGGTCGTCGCCGCCGCTGACGATCAGGGCGGAACCGTCCGTACGGGGCAGCGCCACCAACGCATAGATCATGAACTTGTGGCCGGTCATGACCGGACCGACCTGGCCGCCGGTGTCCGGGTCCCACACCCGGACGACTCTGTCGCCCGCGCCGGCGACCAGCGGCCGGCCGCCAGGACCGGGCAGCACCGTCAGCGCGTTGATCGGTGTGGCCAGACCGTCCATCCGGCGGTGGGCGCCGGTGGACCAGAACCCGGCCCGGACCCGCCACGGTCGGTCCGTCGCCGATCCGGCCAGGGCCTCGGCCAGCGCGGTGGCGCCGGTCCGGCGTGCCCACACGTGCAGCCACCAGCGGCGGTCGTCGGCCTCCCGCTGCGCGGCGCCGTCCAGCGCCGCCGCGGCCGCTACGCCTTCGGCCGTGACCAGGGTGTGCCGGTGCCGCAGGATCTGCTCGGGTGGCCAGGCCAGCAGGAACTCCGGGTCCCTCATCAGCGCGTCCAGATCGCCGCTCGCCGCGGCCTCGGCCGGCGACGTCAACACGGCCGACCCCGGGGGATACGCATGAGGCAGTAAACCGCCCACCGTGACACCGGTCAATCAGTGACGTCCATCGTTGTTTCGACGCTACCGGTCCGTGATCTATGTCTCACTGTTAGGGGTCCTTACTGATTGATGAATGCCGCTACCTTTTTCGGAACCGCTCCACATCGGAGCGGGAGATCGCCGCTCTACACGGGGGCGGAAGAAGGAGAGGCCACATCATGCGCAGAAGGATCCTCGGCGTCGCGGCAGCAGCCATCGCCGGTTTCGCCGGCGTCGCGGTCAGCCCGGTCGCCGCCCAGGCCGCCGTCAGCTGCGGCGCGCCGAACTACACCGCCAACTGGGTCGGCGTGACCTGCTCGGGTTCCGGCAGCTTCCGGGTCGGCGCCACCTGCCTGATCCTCGGCTCCGGCGGCCAGTCGTACCTGCAGTGGGGTGGCTGGAAGGCCGCGCCGACCACGAACTACGCCAACTGCCGCAGCGGCACCGCGCCGCTGGCCGGTTCGGCCCGGCTCCAGACCCGCTGACCCGACGGCACTTCGACCGCCCCGCCATGCGACAGGTTCGCCGGTGGGGCGGTCCGCCGTGACGGCCTGCTCGGAGCCGGCTCTCCTCCGCCCGACGACCCGGCCGCGGTTCGGGTCAGTCCTTCGGCGCCACCCGGATACGGTTACCGTCGGGATCGGCCGCAAGGAAGGTCAGCCCGAAACCCGCATCGTGCGGCTCGTGCAGGATCGTGACGCCCTTGGACCGCCACTGCTCGAAGATCGCGTGGATCTCGTCGGGGCGTCCACCCTCGATGGCCAGGCAGATCTCACTGGTCCGCGGAACCTCCGGCGACAGATTCGCGAACCGGCCCGACCACACCGCGAGCTCAGCTCCCGGCCCCAGGTCGAAGGTGATGTATCCGGAAGTCTCCAGCGAAGGGCTCAGGCCGAGAAGCTCGCCGTAGAAGCGAGCCGCGGCGGGCGCGTCGCTCACATAGACGATGGACACGACGGATGTGGTCATGGTGGTCTCCTGCTTCGCAGATCGTAGGTGCGACCCACAGCCTGGCCGGAAAATGCGCCACATCCTGGCGTGATTTCTTGGAAAGCTCGGTGGGTGACCCCGGACCGCTTCTTCGCCCTGATGCTGCTCCTCGAATCGAGAGACGGCGCGACCACACAGGAGCTCGCCTCGGCGCTCGGGGTCTCCCTGCGAACCGTCACCCGCGACCTGAACTGGCTCCGCGACGCCGGCCTGCCGGTGACCGCCCACCGGGGCCGCCTCGGCGGCGTGACCATGCTGCCCCGAACCGGACTCGACCTCACCCGACTCACGCCCGACGAGCGCGAACATCTCTCGCTCATCGGGCTGGACGACAGACAACGCGCGGAAATCGACACATCGGACGAGAGCCGACGCGCGCTCGCCAAGATCGCCGCCACGTCCTCCCGGCGAGGTCGGGAGCTGCTGCCGCTCACCGATGTCGTGCACGTGGACAGCCGTCCCTGGCTCCACTCCCGAGCCTCCGGCACGAATCCGGCCGCGCTGATCGGCACAGTGCGGCGAGGCCGTCGGCTACGGATCGGGTACGACAGTCCCCGCGAGTCGTACCCACGCGACCTGGTCGTGGATCCCTACGGGCTGGTCGCCAAGGCCGGCCGGTGGTATCTGGTCGCCGACTGTGCCCGAGTGCCACGGATGTATCGACTCGAACGGATCACGACGTGGGAAGAAGTCGACCAGCCACGACGGACCCGCGAGAACCAGACCCTGGCCACCGTCGCCGCGGCGCTCGTTGATCAGTGGGCCCACGACCACGCGATAGAGGTCAGCGCCACCGTCTCCGGACCGCAGATCGAGCGCGCCCGACGGATTTTCGGCCCTCGGCTCGCCCTCGTCCGGGATGACACGGACGAATCCGGCACCGGCTACAGGGTGACGATTCGCTTCCTGCATCTGGAGGACTTGCGAGCGTTACTGCCCTTCGGGGATGCCGTCACCGTGCACGGCCCCGCCGAAGCCCGCACCCACCTCCGCGCCCTCGTCATCGAGCTCGCCCGCCACTACGCGCCGTCACCAGCATCCTGACCGGCCACGGCTGGTCCTCTTCCGCCCGCCGTCGACCGAGCCAGGACGGCGAGGTCGCCCCGCCGCACAGCGGAGACGGCTATGCCGACTGGTCTCGCGAAGCACACCGAGGCCGCTGGTCACGGGTGGCAATCCTCGGAGCAGAGGAAACTGATGAACCCCGTCAGGTCGGGGTGGTTCCGGAACCACTCGCGTTGGCCAGGCACGAGCAGGTGGTCGAAACGCTCGTGGAGCTCGGCCTCCAGTCGCTTGCGGGCATACCGGCCGTCTTCGGCGATGACATGGAGCAACTCCAAACCGTGGGGGTTGCCGGTGTGGAAGGGGCGCATCCGCTTGTACGGATCGGTGGCTTCGCCGATCTTGATGAAGGAACCGCTGGCAATGAAGTACACACCGGCGTAGTGGTGCGACAGCCTGGGATTTCCGAGGTCGCCGAAGACGGTCAGCTCAGCTTCGATCATGGCCTCCTTCGGGTCGCCATGAGTGCCGTAGCCGCGGATCTCGCGCCGATATCGGGCGTTGAGTCGGCCCTGTTCCCGGTATTCGTCGTAGGTCGTCACAGTTTTGTGAGTCTTCCCGGCAGCGCGCGCAGCAGCCAGGGCACCGCGGCGGGCACGACGCGACGCCGGCCTCGTCTCTCCCGGTTGAGCAGGCGTAACCTCACCTCGTCCACGACCGAGATTCCGCCTTTCGACGGACACTCGGGCGAGCGGCATCAGCTACAGGACGTCCAACAAGGTCTCGATCCTGGTGGCCGGCACGATGTCCATGGGACCCTCCACCCGGACGCTGACGACCGCGCCGCCCGATGACTGCGCCAAGTGCATCGTCAGTTCGGGTTCGCCGGACAGCGGGTACTCGAACCATCTGTCGGGTGACTCGTCGTCGGTCTCGTCGAGTGCGCCGGTCAGCGCCGCCTCGTCGTGGTCGTCGTAGGAATAGCCGATGTACGTGCTGACCTGTCGCATCAGCCGCACGACGTTGTCCTCGAACACCCACCCGGCGACCGCCGACGTGTCGCCCGATCCGGATCGGCCGCGCAGCAGCTCATCGGCCTGCGGGTCGTAACAGTCCAGTCCATGGGCGTCGGCGATCACCGGAAGGGCCGCCGTGTCCTTCCAGCGGTACGGCAACGTCAGCACCACGAAACGATCGGCGAGATCCTTTCGACCCCACGGCCGGCGCCACTCCAGGTCGTCGTGCCAGGGTGCGATCGTGTCCGCCAGGTCGGGCCAGCGGCGCAGAAGCTCCGACCGGAATGCCGAGACCCGCTCATCCGCGGCGAGTCCGGTGGCGTCCTCCTCGGCCAACCGGTCCGCGAGTGGACCGGGCTCGTCGGTGCTGCCGGCGGGCCAGAAGTAGAGGTCGTAGGTCACGGGCAAAGAGCCTAGTCTCGTGCTGGTGGAGGAACCCAGGGCGCTGCTGATCACCGGGACCGTCGGCTCGGGGAAGACCTCGGTGGCCGAGACTCTCGGTGACCTGCTGGCGCAGGATCGGATCCCGAACGCGGTCATCGACGTCGACTGGCTTCGCCGGTCGTGGCCCAGTCCGCCCGGTGACCGGTTCAACCGGGGCATCACCCTGCGCAATCTGCGTGCCGTCGCCCGTAACCACGTCGAGGCCGGTGCGCTGCGGCTCGTTCTGGCCGGCGTCATCGAAAGCCACGCCGAGCGGGACGCGTACCAGATCGCCTTGGGTGTGCCGTTGGCGGTTTGCCGCTTGACCGTGGGCCTTGCGACGGTCCGGCGGCGTCTGGTCCGGCGGCATGAGGAGGATCCGGACGGGCTGCGGTGGCACCTCGACCGATCGGGTGAGCTGGACGAGATCCTCCAGCGGGCCCGGGTCGAGGACGTCACCGTCGACGCGACCACGAAGTCGGTCCGTGAAGTCGCCGCGGCGGTCCGGGACGCGGTCGGTTGGTCGGGCGTGGTCGAGCTGTGAGCGACGTCTTCACCGCCGAAGCGGACGCCTTCGCCGCGACGTTGCGGGAGCTCCCGCCGGATGCCTGGGCGGCACCGACCCGATGCGTCCCGTGGCTGGTCCGCGACCTGGTCGGGCATGTCATCACCGCGGTGGCCCGGACGCCCGTCATGATCGCCGCCCCGGCACCGGAGCGGGCCGACACCACCGCCACCGGCTACTACCGTGCCGACGAACGGTTCAGTGACGCGTCGAATGCCGAGCGGGTGTACACGGCCCGGCAGCGTGCCGCCGACGCGGAGGGGTTCGCCGAGGTCTGCCGTTCGGCGGCCGCGTTGAGTGCGGCTCAGCCGGCCGGGCGGCTGGTCCGGACCAGGCACGGCGACGCGATGCTGCTCACCGACTTCCTCATCACTCGCGTGGTGGAACTGGCCCTGCACGGCCTGGACGTCGCCGATGCCACCGGCCGCGAACCGTGGCTGACCACCGAGGCGTCGGACCTGGTGCTCGGCCTGCTCTTCGGCCCGACGTGGCGGAAAGCGGTCACCGATTCCGGCTGGCCGCCGGAACTGCTGCTGCGCCGGGCGACCGGCCGCGCCCCGGTGACCGACACCGAGATGCGGACCCTGGATCGCCTCGGCCTGCGGAGACTCGCCTTGGGTTAGTGGCTCAGCACGGCCTGCCGGACCCGGTGGCGGCGCAGGCTGAACGCCAGGTCGGCGAGGGAGATCAGGATGATCACGGCGACGATCTCCTTGGCGGTGCGGTCGGCCGCCGCCGAGACGAACACCGGGTTGGCCAGCACCCAGGTCAGCACCGCGCACAGGGTCAGGCTCAGGGCCATCTCGGTCTGGTCGCTCCAGGACTGTCGGCGGCCCTGTCCGATCAGCACCGCTTGGAGTAGCAGACTCAGAACCAGAAGACCGAGAACGATCGGCCCGCGTACGGCCAGGAAGTCTCTGTCGTACGCCATGGCGGTGTAGGCGGCGGGTGCCGCGTGCCCGCCGGAGACGACGCGCAGCATGGTCGCGGGGTCGGCGAGCGACAGCGTGCCGAGGATGTAGAAGAGCAGCGCGGCCGTCCGCCCGGCCCGGCTGATCCGGTCGGTCGGGACCGGCCGGGGTTTCCATGCCGTGTCCGGATGCCGCCGACGCCACCAGGCCGCGACCGCGAACCAGGCGACGAGCAGGCCCAGCCATGCGAACAGGAACGGTGTGGCCCGGTCGATCGCCGCTGCCAGGTCACGGTGTGGCGGCACGTGATCGATGAGCTCGCCGAGCACCGCCCCGGCCAGGATGAGCGTGGTCCCGCCGATGACGAGGGTGAGTAGGCGCCGGGAGTCCGACGGGTCGATGACGATGAGCGGCGCCCGGTATCGGGCGGCCACGTCGGCGGGCCGGCCGAACCCGGCGAGCACCGCGGTCACCGCCGCGTCGCGGTCGGGTCGGGTCTCGGCGGCGTCGGCCACCTCCTGGGTGATCACGTCGCGGAGTTCGCGAGCCACGTCTGCCCGCTGCCGGTGGGGTGTCAGCAGCACGACCTCGGCCACATACCCGTCGATCATCTCGTCAGCTGTCATCGCCCCGCCTCTCGTCCAGGATGTCGTCCATCGCCTTGGTCATGCCGTGCCAGGTGGCGGTGAGTCGCGTGAGCAGGTCGCGGCCCGCGTCGCTGAGCACGTAGTAGCGCCGTGACGGCCCGTGGGTGGCGCGCCACTCGCTGGTCAGCACGCCCTGGCTCTCCAGTCGTCGCAGCAGGGGATAGAGGGTGCCCTCCTCGATCGGCATCCCGGCGGCGATCAGTGCTTGGCGTAGTTCGTAGCCGTACTGCAGGGTGCGCAGGCGGGACAGGACGGCGAGCACCACGACCCCGCGGCGAAGCTCGAGCTCCAGCTTGTCGTGCACATCCCCTACCATGCGCCACATCGTACTGTATGGCACACAGTAGCGCGAGGGGTTTACATGTCAGTTAAGTTAACTAATAATTAGACCTCCGTCGATCGATACGGAGGTTCCCCTTTGTCCCGCCCCCGTTCCCTCATCCTGTCCATGGCCGCGGCCCTGACCACCGCCGCCCTCGCCCTGGTCGCGGTCGGTCCGGCCGAAGCGGCCGCCACCACCGCCACCTTCGCCAAGACGTCCGACTGGACCTCGGGCTGGCAGGGCGAATACACCATCACCAACGGCGGCAGCTCCGCCATCACCTCCTGGACGGTCGAGTTCGACCTCCCGGCCGGCACCGGAGTCGGCTCCTACTGGGACGCCCTGCTCACCACCTCCGGCGGGCACTTCACCTTCACCAACCGATCCTGGAACGGCACCATCGCCCCGGGCGCCTCGGTCAAATTCGGATTCCTCGGTACGGGGCCCGCGGCTCCCGCCGGATGCAAGCTGAACGGAGTGTCCTGCACCGGAACCACCGGCCCGTCCCCGTCGCCGTCGATCACCACCCCGATCCCCGGCGCCACACCGCTGGCCCGCAACGGTCAGCTCCGGGTCTGCGGCCGGCAGCTGTGCAACCAGATCGGCAAACCGATCCAGCTGCGCGGCATGAGCACCCACGGCCTGCAGTGGTACGCGAACTGCGTCAACGACAACTCCCTGAACGTGCTCGCCCGGGAGTGGGGCGCCGACGTCCTGCGGATCTCGATGTACATCCAGGAGGGTGGCTACGAGACCGACCCGGCCGGGTTCACCGCCAAGGTCAACGACTACATCCAGAAGGCCTACGACCGCGGCATGTACGCCATCGTCGACTGGCACATGCTCAGCCCCGGCGACCCCAACTTCAACCTGGCCCGCGCCAAGACGTTCTTCCAGCAGGTCGCCGCGAAGAACAAGGACAAGACCAACATCCTGTACGAGATCGCCAACGAACCGAGTGACGTCCACTGGTCGTCGATCAAGTCGTACGCCGACCAGATCATCCCGGTGATCCGCGCCCAGGACTCCGACGGCGTCGTGCTGGTCGGCACCGAGGACTGGTCCTCGCTCGGCGCCTCCGGCGACGGTCAGGGCGTGGCCCGCATCCTGGCGAACCCGGTGAACGCCACCAACATCATGTACACGTTCCACTTCTACGCCGCCTCGCACGACGACTACTACCTCACCACGTTCCGCGACGCGATCGCGAAGCTGCCGATGTTCGTCACCGAGTTCGGCACGCAGGAGGCCACCGGCGACGGCGGCAACGACTTCGCCCGCGCCCAGCGGTATCTCGACCTGATGGCCCAGAACAAGGTCAGCTGGGTGAACTGGAACTACTCCGACGACATGCGCTCCGGCGCGGTCTTCACCGAGGGCACCTGCGCGGCCGGGGCGTACTCCGGCACGGCCCGCCTCAAGCCGGCCGGCGCCTGGATCCGCGACCGCATCCGTACCCCGGACGACTTCTGACCGACGCACCACCCCGACGAGCGGTGGCCCGGGACGACGTCCCGGGCCACCGGCCGTACCGCTGGATCAACCGCAGTTGATGTTGATCAGGTCGGTCCGGTTCTTGGCGTTGCCGAAGTCCGAGACGGCCTGACCCGGCACCATGTCGACGTAGCCGATGTAGGCGTCGATGTCCCACAGCTGCGACGACGCGGTGTGGTTGTTGTGGCCGGAGTTGGCCCGGTTGCGCCAACCCCAGGTGGCCAGGTCCTGCTGACCGCAGTCCTGGAGCTTGCCGCGCGGGTAGCCGTAGTTGGTCAGGTCGTAGAAGCAGACCCAGTACTGCGGGCAGTTCGGCGCGGCCAGCACCGCCGCCGTGGTGGCGCCGGCCGGGGGCGCGAAGTCGACCACGAAGGCGCCGTTGCCGTACGTGATCTGGGCCGGTCCGGTCACCTTGCCGCCGGGCGCCCGGTCGAGCTGGTCGCGCATCTGCTGGCGGACGGCCGCGTTCGGCGCCTTCGCCAGCGCCGCCTCCTGACTCGACACCGCCTGGGCAGCCCCGCCGATCGGAACCGACATTCCGACGAAGACCGCGACCGCAGTCAATGTCTTCCACACTTTCCGGTTCACTTGATACCCCCGTTGTGTTCACCAAGCGCCGATTTGTTTCGACCGCTGCCGACCACCGTAAAAGCGCTGCCGTCCGCCTCCCAGGGCCAATTCGACGGGTTCTTGACGGTGCCACTTATGATCTACGAACGTGAATGTGGCGATCCGGTTGGACCGGACCGGAGGGCTGTCCGGGCAGATCTACCGACAGGTGCGCGACGCCGTCCTGGACGGCCGGCTGCGTCGAGACGAGGCCCTGCCGTCCAGCCGTGAGCTGGCCGAACAGCTCAAGGTCTCGCGCAACACGGTGACCACCGCCTACGACCGGCTGGTGGCCGAGGGCTACCTGACCAGCCGGCCCGGCGCCGGAACATTCGTCAACACCCTGTCACTGACCGAGCCGGCCGTCCCGCAGCTGCCGGCCGGCCCGCTGACTCCCCGAGCCCTGATCCAGTCGATGCCCGTACCGCCCGATTTCGGAACCGCCCCGGAGTTCGATTTCCGCGTCGGCGCACCGGATTCCCGCCTGTTCCCGTTCGCGGCCTGGCGCCGGCTGCTCTCCGACCAGTTCCGCCTGTCGGCCGTGGGCACCGGAATGCCCGTCGAACCGGCCGGGCACCTCGGACTCCGTACCCTCACCGCCCGTCATCTTCGAATGTCCCGACTCATCGAGACCGACCCGCGAGACGTGCTGATCACCAGCGGTGTGCAGCAGGCCCTCGATCTGATCGGGCGGGTGCTGCTGGAACCCGGCGCGACGGCGGCGGTCGAGGAGCCCGGTTACGCCCCACCGGGCCTGATCTGGGCGGCCCAGGGCGCCCGGGTGGTCGGTGTCCCGGTTGACGAGCACGGCCTGATCGTGGACGCGCTGCCCGACGACGCGCGCCTGGTCTACGTGACGCCGTCGCACCAGTACCCGACCGGCGTCGCCCTGTCGCTGCGACGGCGCATGGAACTGCTGGCATGGGCGCGGCGACACGATGCGGCGATCGTCGAGGACGACTACGACAGCGAGTTCCGCTACACCGAGCAGCAGCTGGAGCCGCTGCACAGTCTCGACCGCGGCGGGCGGGTCCTGTACGTCGGCTCGTTCTCCAAGGTTCTGCTGCCCACCCTACGGCTCGGTGTCCTGCTGCATCCGCCGTCGCTGCGGCACGCCCTGCACGCCGCCAAATTCCTCACCGACTGGCACACCAGCCTGCCGGTTCAGGCCGCCATGGCGGACTTCCTGGAGCAGGGACTGTTCGTCCGACATCTGCGGCGGGTCCGCCGGATCTACCGGCAGCGCCACGACCGCATCGCGGCCGCGCTCGCCGGCCCACTGTCGGCGCATCTCACGGCGGTCCCGTCGGCCGCCGGACTACACCTGAGCGCGATGGTACGCACGACCACCGCCGCCGAAGCGCTGATCAGGGCACAGGCCGCGGGGGTGGGTGTGGCGAGCTTCCCGGAGATCGCCGCCGCACCGGCCGACCCGCCGGGTGTCGTCTTCGGCTACGGCATGATCGACGAGAGCCGGATCGACGAGGGCCTGGTCCGCCTGCAGCGCTGCCTGGACGCCGATCAGCCGGGTGCACCCGGAGCGCAACCGGGAAGAGTGTCACGTCCGCCACACTGAGGCCGATGGTGACGCGACGGGTGGCTGCGGGAAGGCGAAGATATGTCCGCGCGAGTGACATCGTGGTGGCTGGTCGGGCTGCTCGCTGTCGTGCTGGCCGGTCTGGCCGGGTTCGCGGTGTTCGGGTCGTGGCGGCAGTCCGCCATCGTGGAGGAGCTCGCCCACGACAGCGCCAACACCGACGCCTACCAGGAGGCGGCCTACGCGCTCAGCTGGGAGATGTCACTGATCCAGGCGTCGCTGCGGGAACCGCACGGCGAGGAACGCTGGCAGCTCACCGCCGTACACACCCAGGCGCAGGGCGCCCTGGAGAAGATGGCGGCCGTCGACACCGATCACCCGAAGATCACCGCCGGACTCGTCCAGGCCCACCGCACCCTGAACTCCGAGGTGGCGACCTATCTACGGTCGATCGATCTCGGGGACTCGGACACCGCCGAGACGACCCTCGAGTACACGATCGAACCGGCCGCCAGGACGATCATGGCGGCGGTGGTGTCCGAGCGGCAGCGTCACCTCGACGACCACACCCTGCTCCAGTCGGCCGCCCAGGACGAGTCACGCGTCCTGCGGTGGGGGAGCGGCCTGGCCTTCGCGGCGAGCCTGCTCGTGCTCGTGCTGTTCGCCTACTCGGCGCGCGTCCACCGACGGCAGGTGGAGACGACCGCCGCGACCGATCCGCTCACCGCCCTGCCCAACCGCGTCGCGTTCGCCGCCCGGACCGGGCGCGCGATCACCGAGGAGGCGAGCCACCGCCGGCGGCGCCACCGGACCCGGCGCGGGCGGGTCACCGTGCTGGTGGTCAACCTCGACGGGTTCCGCGACGTCAACGAACAACTCGGTCACGTCGTCGGCGACCGGCTGCTCACCGACGTCAGCCGGCGGCTGCAGGACGCCGTCCGCGAGCAGGACGTCGTCGCCCGACTCGGCAACGACGAGTTCGCCGTCCTGCTCCGCGACGCCGACCCGACCATCGGCGAGGCCATCGCCGCCCGCCTGACCGGCGCCTTCGACGAGCCGTTCCGGATCGACGAGCTGACCATCGACCTGGAGGTCAGCATCGGCGCCGCCACCGCCGGGCCCGGCGACGGCGTGCCCGCGCTGCTGATCCACGCCGACACCGCGATGAACCTGGCCAAACAACAGCGCCTCGGGTTCCGCCGCTACGCCGCCGGCCGGGCCGGCGACGACAGCGACGCCCGCCTCATCCTGCTCGGCGACCTGCGCCGCGCCCTCGACAACACCGACGAACTGACGGTCAACTACCAACCCAAATTCAGCATCGGTACGGGCGCCCTGGTCGGCGTGGAGGCGCTGGCCCGTTGGCAGCACCCCACCCGGGGACCGGTCCCGCCGGCCGAGTTCATCCCGGTCCTGGAGACGACCACGCTGATCGACAGGTTCACCGAGAAGGTGCTGACCCAGGCGTTGACGCAGGCCCGCGCCTGGCTGCAGGACGGCCACCGGGTCCCGGTCGCGGTCAACCTCGCCACCCGCTCACTGCTGGACACCGGCTTCCCCGACCGGCTCGCCGCGCTGCTGGCCGAGACCGGTGTGCCGGGCGATCAGCTGTGCATCGAGGTCACCGAACACAGCGTCATGAGCGACCCGACCACCGCCATCGCAACGCTCAGCCGCATCCGCGCACTCGGCGTCAAGACGGCGATCGACGACTACGGCACCGGCTACTCCTCGATGTCCTACCTGCGGCGGCTGCCCCTGGACGAGCTCAAGATCGACCGCTCGTTCGTCAAGGACCTGACCACCGACCACGGCAGCCGGGCGCTGGTCGCCTCGACCACCGACCTCGGCCACACCCTGGGCCTGACGGTCGTGGCCGAGGGCATCGAGGACGCCGCGACCTTCGACGCCCTGCGAGAGCTCGGCTGCGACCTGGCCCAGGGCTACCACCTGGCCCGCCCGATGCCCGCCCACGCGCTCACCCGCCACCTGCGGGAGAACACTCTGCTCGCCGCCTGAGATCAGGTGCTCTTTCCGTGTGCCGTCATCGGATGTGGCAGTCCACCTCGACACCGCTGAGGCCGCCGGCCGGTACGACGACCTCGTCCCGAGCCTGGCAGATCGGGCTCTCGGCCGAGATCGGGGTACCGGTCACCGTATAGCGCCCGGCGGGGAGCGCCACGCTGAACCTGCCCTCGGTGCTCACCTCGGCGGAGGTGACGGAACCGTCGGCCGACCCGAAGTGAACCTTGCCCGCGACCCCGGACGGTCCGCTGCCCAGGGGCCCGCCGACCATCCGCATCATCCCGGTGACCGTGACGTCCATGACCCCTCCGGCCGGCAGCGGCTTCCGGATGTCTGCGGGCTGCCGATCTCGTGGCCCGGGTCCCTGGGTCAACTGTGCCGAGCCGACCACCAGGACCACGGCCACCGCGGACGCGGCGACCGCGGCGTACCGCCGCCGGCGCTTCGTCCTCTCCGCCAGCAACTCGGCGAACTCCGGCTCGTACGCCGGACGCAGTTTCTCCGCCTCGGCGGCCAACAGCGACTTGATGTCAGACATGGAAGCTCTCCTCCCGCAGCAGCGGACCGAGGACTGCACGGGCCCGACTCAACCGCGATTTCACTGTTCCGGACGCGACTCCCAGGGCCTGCGCGATGTGATCGACGTCGAACCCGAGCAGGTAGTACATGACGACGACCTGCCGCTGCCCGCCGGGCAAGCCCCGTAACGCCTGGACGACATCCAGGCGGTTCGTGTCGGGCGGCGGGTCTTCGTGCGGAGGCCCGAGACGAAGCAGCGCCTTCACCATGTTCCGCGCCTTGCGCCGACGGTTGGACGACAGCCGCAGCGCCACCGTCCGGACCCAGGCCTCCGGCGACTCCAACCCCGAGACGCGATCCCACCTGTCGAAGGCCTTGAGAAACGCCTCCTGGACACACTCCTCGGCATCCGTCCTGCTGCCCGAGGCCAGCGCGACGACGCCGACCAGCCGCGCATAGCAGGAACGGAACAGGTCGGAGACCGCCTCTGACGCGGCGGACGAGTCGCTCATACCTGTCATCACCCCCGAGCACCCCGACCGGTTCCACCATCTACCGAATCTGATCACCGCGGTGACGCCGCCCGTGTCGGCGCAACCGGGTGGGCGTTGCGGGGCGGGTCATGACGACACCGGCCGAGCCGACGTCGTTTCGATGACGTAGAAGAGCAGGTCGCCACGGTCGTCGCTCGCCGTCCGGTCCAGGTGCATGCCGAGGCGGGTGAGGATGCGGCGCGAGGCGCTGTTGTGCGGTCGCACGGTGGCCCACACGCGTCGAATCCCCGCCGCGCGACACTGCTGCAGCACCGCCTCGGCCGCCTCGACGGCATAGCCGTGACCTCGGTGGGAGGCCCGGATCTGGTAGCCGATCTCGGGCTCCTGGAAACCGGTGCGGCCCTTGAGCATCCCGCAGTTGCCGATCAGCAGCCCGGTCTCGGCACACCGCAGCGCATACCAGCACAGGCCGTGATCGTGCTGGGCGGCCCTGCGATCGGCGATCCAGCGTTGCGTCTGTTCGAGGGCGACGAAGGGCCCCGACCCGATGGTGTGGGTGGCCGGATCGGTGAAGAGCTCGTGCAACTCGGCGGTGTCGTCGGTGGTGAACGCGTCCAGTCTCAGGCGCGCGGTGCGCAACGACGGCGACATCGTCACGGTCGGGCCACCAGACGGAGCAGGGCGGCCGTCAGGGCTTCGACGAACCGGTCGCGGGTGGCCGGGTCGACCCGGTCCAGTGACAGGTACGGGTTGAGGTCCTCCAGCTCCACCAGCAGCAGTGCGCCGTCACGGGCACGGCAGGCGTCCACCCGCTGGATGCCGTGCTCGACGCTGTTCCAGTCGATGAACCGCTGGGCG
This sequence comes from Actinoplanes sichuanensis, assembly GCF_033097365.1. Taxonomy (NCBI): domain Bacteria; kingdom Bacillati; phylum Actinomycetota; class Actinomycetes; order Micromonosporales; family Micromonosporaceae; genus Actinoplanes; species Actinoplanes sichuanensis. The sequence goes on along the minus strand of NZ_AP028461.1, from coordinate 4,965,807 downwards.
AAGGCGAGGTCGTCGGTGTCCGGCTGGTAGGTCTCGAGTTCCCACCGCTGCTGCGGCCGGGGCGCGTACAGGGCGTACTGGAACTCGTGGTCGATGAAGTAGAAGGAGACCTCGTACTCGAAGTCGATGCGGGGCTGCACCAGCAGGTCGGTGAAGTCGAGCCCGGGCAGGTCGCCCCGGGCGACGACGACCAGACCGGCCGAGTCCGCGCCGAACTTCGGTTTCGCCACGTAGACGTCGGTGTCCGGTAGCCGGCCGACGTCCTCGAGCCGGTCGACGGTGGGAATCACCGGGTGGCCCTGGGCGTACAGGTCGAGCAGGTACTGCTTACCGGCCATGTCACCGTTACCGGTCAGCTCGGTGAAGACCCGCACGCCGGTCTCGGTGGCGGCTGAACGGAATGCGTCGTACTCGTCCCGGTAGTGCAGCACCGGCCCGCTGTTACGGACGACCACCGCGTCGAATCCGTGCATCAACGCGCGAGCGTCCAGCGGATGACAGATCGCCAGGTCGAACCGGCCGCGCAGCCGGGCGGTCAGGTAGATGTCCTCGTCGCAGTACCGGCGTCCGCGGGCCTGGTAGGCCAGGTCGCTGACGTAGAGGACACGGGGCCGACCGGATTCCATCGGCTGATCTTGACACATCACGGCCACGGTCATCGCGCGCGAAAAGGGGCAGGTCAGCCCGTAGTCCGGGGTGTGGGGGAGTCGCGGCCGGTGCCGGCGCGGAAGCGGAACGTCTTGTGGGTGCCGTCGCAGAACGGTTTGGCTGCGGATTTGCCGCAGCGGCAGAGGGCGATCGTGCGGCGGCCCGGGTCGATGGGCTCACCGTCGGGCGTGCGCAGTTCGAAGTCGCCGCGGATGATCAGCGGACCGTCCTCGTACGGTGTGATGGTCGACGTCATGGTGATCGGATTTCCGTTTCCGGGTTCGCCAAACGGGAATCCGGTCCGGCATGAAGCTGCCGGTACCGCGAGGTTCCCTGTCCAGCGCCCTGATCGATGCTCTCGGTGGTGACGTGTCGCCGATCGCCGGGATCGCGCCGGACGATGACGAGGATCTGCATCTGTCGCTGTTCGTCTGTTACGAACTGGCCTACCGGGGCTGGGACGGCGTCGACGACGCCTGGGAGCATCACCCTGACCTGCTGCGGCTGCGCACCGGGCTGGAGCTCCGTCTCGGAGCGTGGCTGAACGACCTGGTCGGCGCGGTGCCGCAGGTGGATCCGGCGGCGGTGCCGCAGCTGCTCGGCGGGCTGGTCGCGGCCGACGACGGGCCGTCGCTGTCGGGCTATCTGCGGGGCCGGGCGACCCTGGAGCAGTTCCGTGAGTTCGTGACGCACCGGTCGGTGTATCACCTGCGGGAGGCCGATCCGCACACCTATGCGATCCCGCGGCTGGGTGGGCGCGCCAAGGCCGCGTTGATCGAGATCCAGCTCGACGAGTACGGGGCCGGCGTCACCGAACGCATGCATCAGGAACTGTTCAAGCAGACGATGACCTGGTTCGGTCTGGACCTGACCTACGGCGCCTATGTCGACACGGTTCCGGCGACCACGCTGGCGGTCAACAACCTGATGTCGTTCTTCGCGTTGCACCGGGCTCGGCGCGGGGCGATCCTGGGTCATCTCGCCGCGTACGAGATGACGTCGTCGCTGCCGAACCGGGCGTACGGCAACGGTTTGCGTCGTCTCGGCGGGGACGCGAGCGCGACCGCCTTCTATGACGAGCACGTGGAGGCGGACGCGGTGCACGAGCAGATCGCCGCGCACGACCTGTGCGGGTCGTTCGCGGTGAGCGAGCCGGAACTCGCCGGGCAGGTGCTGTGGGGTGCCCGCTGCGCGCTGGCGGTCGACAACCTGTGGGCGCGGTCGGTGCTGGACGCGTGGGCGGCGGGCGGTTCCTCACTGCGCGGTTGAGGTGCGGGCCAGCATGTCCGGGATCGACAGGCCCCGGGCGAGCAGGCGGCGCTGCCGTTCGGCGCCGGTGCCGTCGACGTGGATCCGGTGCAGGCCCGCGGTGACCGTCTCCAGGTCGCCGTGGTGTCGCAGGGCGGGCGTGATCCGGTCGACGAGCGCACCGACCAGGTCCCATGCCGGGACGGCCCGGCCGGTGCGCGGGTCGAGCAGGGTGCCGGCCATGCCGTGCCGGGCGGCGCTGCCGTGGGCCGCGTGGAGCAGCACGTCGGGGACCGGCGGGGCGGTGCTGTGGGCGGCGGTGTCGACCATGGCCCGGACCAGGGCGGCGAGCAGGGCGGTGTCGGCCGGGTCGAGGCAGACGTCGGCGGCCCGGACCTCGACGGTCGGGAACGCCCGGGACGGCCGGGCCCACCACAGCACCATGCTGTCGTCCATCATGTCGCCGGACGCGACCAGCGCCGCCACGGTCTGCTCGAACTCGGCGACCGACCGCAGGTGCGGCCACGGCGCGACGGTCGGCCACCGCCGCAGTTGTACGCAGCGCCAGCTCGCGTAGCCGGTGTCGGTGCCGAGCCACAGTGGTGAGTTCGCGGTCAGTGCCTGTAGCAGGGGCAGGTCGGCGCGTAGGCGGGTGCAGATGTCGACGGCCAGGTGCGGGTCGGCGACACCGACGTGGACGTGGCAGCCGCACAGCGCGGGGTCGCGGGCGATCGGCCCATAGTGGTCGGTGATCGCCCGGAACCGTGGGTCGTCGCTGGACCGCGGGTCGGTTTCGGCGACCGGGGTGGCGCCGATCGCGGTCAGTGTCGCGCCCGCCGAGTGTGCCGCCGCCGTGGCCGCCGCCCGGGCGTCGCGCAGCTGCCGGGAGAGGTCGTCGGTGCTGGTGCACACGTCGGTGACCATCTCGATCATGCTGGGCCGGAACTCCCGGCGGCTGCGTTCCCGGAACGGTTCCGGCAGGGCGGCGACGACCTTGTCGGCCAGCGGTACGTTCTGCGCGGTTCGTGGGTCGAGCAGGAGGAACTCCTCCTCGACCCCGAAGGTCCGCACGACGTGATCGCCGCCGAAGGTGGGCACGACGTGATCGCTGCTGAAGGTCCGACCGTCGGGCTCGCCGCCGAGGGTCCTCACCGCGGGCGGGTGGCGGTCAGCAGGACCACGGCGATGCGGTCGGCGTGTGCGTACGCCGGACCGTCCAGCTCCTCGCCGTACACGTCCGGATCGACCTCGCGATAGGTCCAGGTCAGACCGGTCCCGTGGAGGCGTTCGGCGGCCGCGGCACGCAACGGATCCCGGCCGTCGACGATGCCGGTGCCGGCGAACAACACCAGCGCTCCGCCGGGTGTCAGGCGTTTCGCGGCGGTGTCGATCAGCGAGAGCGGCAGGTCGTTGCCGTCCGGACCGCCGCCGTCGCGGTAGGTCCGGCCGGCCGGGTCGATCATGAACGGCGGGTTGGCGATGATCAGGTCGAAGTCGCCGTCCACCGCGTCGAGCAGGTCGCTGTACTGCGGCGACACGTTCGCCGTCCCGGCCAGGCGGGCGTTGACCTCGGTGAACCGTAGCGCGGCCGGGTTGATGTCGACGGCGACGACCTGCGCGTGCGGGGCCGATCTCGCCACCGCGACGGCCCCGGCGCCGCTGCCGCAGCCGACGTCGGCGACCCGGGCCGGCGGTTCGGATCGGCTGCCGACGTGCGCCACGGCGGCGTCGGCCATCCGGTAGGTGTCCGGGCCGAAGAACACCGCATCGGCCGCGTCGGTCGGGAAGGCCGAGTGGACGAAGAGCTCTCCGCCGTACGATGAGAACCGGATCTTGCTGCGCCACAGCGAACCGTGACTCTCGACGGCGTCCGCGGCCCGCAGCATGTCGAGGATCTCGCCCGGCACCGTCTCCGGCCGGAACGGCCGGCTCCATCCGAACACCCCGCGCAGGTCGCGGGCCTCGGTGTTGTCCGGCCGCCGGTTGACCCGGGCGTGCGTCGCCGGGGTGACCGTGGTGAATTCGTAGCCGCTTTCGCGCAGTGCACGGCCCAGCCGGTGGAGTTCGTCGCTCGTTGTCGTCACCGACGGTGGATCCCCCCGGATGCCTGGTCCAATCACGGCGACGTCGGGGTTTCGGGCGACGCGGTGGTGGTATGCGCCGGGCACGTGACAGGTCCGTTTGCCGGTCCGGCAGCCGGGTATGCGAACGGCGACCGCATCGTACGTATTGAGGAGTTTGTCCTGATGGAAGCGCGTACCCCCGCCGAGGTGATCAAGGACGCGGTCACGGCCGTGACCGGCGACGGCAAGCCCGAGATCCCGGGTAAGCCCGGCAGTGGCACCCCGACCGTCGCCGAGCCGACCGAACCGGCGGCCCCACTACCCCCGAGCCACGAACAGGGGCAACCGGACACCGTCACCCCCACCGGCGTGCCGACCGGTGCCGCGCCGGAAGCGTTCGCCCAGCAGGGCGCCTACCTGACCACCGCGCAGGGCACCCGACTGCGCGACACCGACCACTCACTCAAAGCCGGCCCGCGCGGCCCGATCCTGCTGCAGGACCACCACTTCCGCGAGAAGATCACCCACTTCGACCACGAGCGGATCCCGGAGCGGGTCGTGCACGCCCGCGGCGCCGGCGCCCACGGCGTGTTCACCAGCTACGGCACCGCCGCCGGCCTCACCCGGGCCGGTTTCCTCGCGGCCAAGGGTAAGGAGACCGACGTCTTCGTACGGTTCTCGACCGTCCTCGGCTCGCGCGGCTCGGCCGACACGGTCCGCGACACCCGCGGCTTCGCCACCAAGTTCTACACCGACGAGGGCACCTTCGACCTGGTCGGCAACAACATGCCGGTGTTCTTCATCCAGGACGCGATCAAGTTCCCGGACATCATCCACGCCGGCAAGTGGCACCCGGACCGGGAGATCCCGCAGGCGCAGAGCGCCCACGACACGTTCTGGGACTTCGTCTCGCTGCACACCGAAGCCCAGCACCACACCATGTGGAACATGTCCGACCGGGGCATCCCCCGCTCGTACCGGACCATGGAGGGTTTCGGCGTCCACACGTTCCGGCTGGTCAACGACTCCGATGAGACCGTGCTGGTGAAATTCCACTGGAAGCCGAAGCTGGGCGTGCACTCCCTGGTCTGGGAGGAGGCGCAGCTCGCCTCCGGTGTCGACCCCGACTTCCACCGCCGCGACCTCTACGACGCCATCGAAGCCGGCGCCTACCCCGAGTGGGAGCTGGGCCTGCAGGTCTTCCCAGACACCCCGGAGGAGACGTTCGCCGGCATCGACCTGCTCGACCCGACCAAGATCGTGCCCGAGGAACTCGCTCCGGTGCAGCCGGTCGGCAAGCTGGTGCTGAACCGGACGCCCACCAACTTCCACGCCGAGGTCGAGCAGGTCGCGTTCCACCTCGGCCACCTGCCGCCCGGCATCGACGTCACCAACGACCCGCTGCTGCAGGGCCGGCTGTTCTCCTACCTCGACACCCAACTGACCCGGCTGGCCGGGCCGAACTTCCACCAGATCCCGATCAACCGGCCGCACGCGCCGGTCAACGACATGCTCCGCGACGGCTTCCACCAGCACGCCGTGCACGGTGGTGTCGCACCGTACCGGCCGAACTCGCTGGACGGCGGCAACCCGTTCCCGGCCGAGGACGGCTTCGTCGACGTCCCGGTGACCGTCACCGAGGCGCCGAAGGTCCGCGACCTGCCGGTCTCGTTCAAGGACCACTACACCCAGGTTCGGCTGTTCTGGAAGAGCATGAGCGCCGTCGAGCAGGAACACATCATCCGCGCCTACACCTTCGAGCTCGGCAAATGCTACGAACAGGCGATCAAGGAACGGCAGCTGCAGTGCCTGGCCAACATCGACCCGGTGCTGTGCGCGTCGGTCGCCCTGGGCCTGGGCCTGCCCGCGCCGAAACCGACGATCGAACTGCCGGAGGTGACCCCGAGCCCGGTGCTGTCGCAGGTCGGTCGGCAGTGGCCCGCCGACGGACGGATCATCGGCATCGTCGTCGACGAGACCGACATCAAAGACGCCGATGAGGTACGGGAGGCGATCCTCGCCGCGGGCATGGTGCCGCTGATCATCGCCCCGCACGGTGGCAAGATCGACTCTCTGATCGTGCAGCGCACCTTCGCCACCGCCCGTTCGATCGAGTTCGACGCCCTCCTGCTGGCCGCGGCCCCGGTCCCGGCGCCGGACGCGTTCGTGGCCCGGGACGAGAAGTCCGGCGCACCCGGCACGGCCGGTGTCGACCCGCGGGTCAACCTGCTGATCGACGAGTGCTGGCGGCACGCGAAGGCGATCGGCGGCTGGGGCGCCGGCGCACAGCTGCTGCGCGACACCGGCCTGGACGCCAGTCCCGGAGTCGTCGTGCACGACACCGCCACAGGTGTCCTCGCGGCCGTACAGAAGCTGATGGCCTCGCACCGGGTGTGGGAACGCTTCCCCGCCACCGTCGGCTGACCCTCTCCACACTGTCGGACCGGATGCCCGAACGGGCATCCGGTCCGCCCATGGACTACAGGTTGTTGATCCGGGCCAGCAGTTCGGCCTCGGTCAGGTTCTCCAGGACCGCGTCCTGCTTGCGGCCCAGGACCGCGATCAGCTTCTCCTTCTCCAGCTTCTTGGCCGCCGCCGCCTTCGCCGCCTGCTCCTCGGCGATCCGGAAGGCGATGACGTGCTTGACGACCTCCAGCTTGGTCTCCCAGGTCGCCTTGGCCGGGTTGGTCTCGGTGGCCACGAACGACTCGGTGTCGACGGCCTTGAGCTCGGCGTGCACGGCCTTGGCCACGTCGTCGAGGCTGAAGCCGGACTTGGCGGTCAGCGGCAGCTCCCACAGCTGTTCCGTGGTCAGCAGGCCCTTGGTCGACGGGTAGCGGAACTTCTCCCGCGTGGCCGCTTCAAAAATGGTCACGATGGCCTCTCTCGGATGTCCGGATAGGAGTTCAGAACTGGATGCTGATCAGGCGGCGCCGGCCGCCGGTCATGGTCACCTTGGCGACCACCGCATTGCGGACCGTGGAGCTGAAGCCGAGGCCGGACAGCTGATCCGTGGACGGCTCGCACTTGGTGCGGTCGCCGAGCACCTCGAACACCTTGCGGTGCTGGTGCAGGTCACCGCGGAGGAACTCGTTGTAGATGCCGCGGGTCGGCTGGTCGTTCACACACCCCTTCAGCATGAAGAAGTAGTGGCGGTTGCCGACCTCGTTGTCGTCGAAGTAGTTCGGTGAGTACATGACGGTGGACACCGGCACGAACTGTTCGGTGGTGATACCCCACAGATCCTTACCGGCGCTGCCCGACTGCAGGCCCGCACCCGGCCGGAAAGCGGTGATCACCTCACCGACGACCGTCATCCGGCCCACCTCGACCGTCTCCTTCTGACCCACCGCCCGCTCGTAGCTGTAGTGCTCGATCTTCCCGTCGCTCTCGGTCTCGATCACGAAGCCGCCCCGGCTGCTGTCCCGCTTGCGGAACTGGTTCACCTCGATCCGGTACTCGCCGTCGGCGATCCGGCCGGCCCAGGTGACGTTCTCCACCGGCTCGTTCGAGAGCGGACTGCTCGCGTTCATGTCGACATCCAGCTTGTGGCGCTTGTCCTGGTACCAGATGTGGGTGCCGTCGGGTTCGTACACGTGCAGGTCGAGGTCGTCGTGGTTGAACCAGGACAGGCTGACCCGCAGCTTGCCGGTGACGTTGCCGCCGGCCCGCTTGACCTTCTCCTTGATCGAGTCGGTGACGTTCCCGCCGTACGACCAACCGAAGTCATTATCCCAGCTGAACAACCGCGGCGCGTCCGGGTGCCGGCCGGTGGTGAGACTGACGAAGTGCGGCTCGTGACTGTTGGCGACCCACAGGTCGATGCTCGCGGCACCGGGCAGGATGTCCTTCATGAAGGTGAGCACGGGAACCTCCTCCGGCTTCGCGTCACGAAGACGCGCGGCCGAGGCCCCGGTGGTGGCCGCCTGCATGAGCAGCCCCTCGATGCCGTCCTTCATCCGCGACTGGGTGTCGTTGTCGACCCACAGCACGTTGTTGACCGACACGTCGGACAGTCGGGCGAACCGTCGCTGCAGCGACTCCTCGATGCCCAGCTCGTCGATGGTCTTCATGGCGGCCTTCACCATGGCCGGCGTGATCAACGCGGTGGGGCGCTGGTAGTTCTGCGGCGCCACCTTCGTCTCGAACGACCGGACCGCATGCTCCAGGTCGACGCCCTCGGACAGATCCTGCACGAGGGTGCCGATCACCGTGTTACGGAACCGGGCCGCCGGGTTCATCGCGTTGGCGAACACGAAGGCCCGTGCGTCGGTCGCCTGGGTCCACCGGTTGCGCAGCGACCGGAACTCGGTCACCGCCCGGCGGTGCTCGGCGCCCCGGTAGAGGGCGTTGTCGTCGATGAGGTCGACGACGGTGTCCAGAGCCTGCCCGGTCAGCTCGTCGAGACCGCGCTGAAACACCTGCACCGTGGTGTCGAAGGCGCCCCGGGCCGGGCCGACGTCGGTGGTCCGGTGCTGCTTAGCCACCTGGCCGTGCAGGTGGTGCCACACCTCGACCTGACCGTCGCGCAGCGACCGGGTCGTCTTCGTCCCGTACTGCGTCTCGCTGGACCGGAAGATGCCGGACAACGGCAGCGAGCCGACGAACTCGTCCAGGGCGGCGGCGACGACTGAGAAGACCGGATCGGAAGCCGAGACCCCGGACCAGACGGTACGGACCCGACCGTCGCGGATCTCGACGACGGTGCCGAAGTTCTTGACGAATACGCGGCACGTCGAGCAGTCGTATTCGGACCGCTCCCGGAATCGGAGATTGGTGCCGGCGGGAAACGACTCGAGGAAGGTGAGCCAGAGCGAATCCCGGTCGAGCCGGTCGCCGACCACGTACAACTCACCCTTGGACATCGCCGTCAAACGCGAAGTCACATCCGCCACGAACTGCTGGAAGTCGCCCACCGTGTCATCCCCCTTGATCACCGAGGATCCTAGGGAGCGAATGCAATCGGAGAAACGTATTTCCGCCCGCGCGGGGGCTCCCGAACGGCACGGCAGCGCGTGCCGGGACCTTCGGGGCAGAAGGTCCCGGCACGCCGATTCACCAGGACGTCACCTGCAGGACCTGGCTCCGGACGCGTACGCCAGGCCGAAGCCGGCCGCCGACGAGTCCATGAAGATCACCTCGCGTCCCGATGCCGCGGTCGCGAACATCTGCGCGCCGGGGCTGCACGATGCCGGGCCGATGTACCTGCCCTGGAACGTGTACTGCTTGAGTTTCGGATTCAGCGAGTTGTCCGGGTAGCCGCCGTTCTCCAGCCAGGCGCTCACCGGCGCCTCCTCGGTGACGGTGAGGGTGGTGTCGGACAGCGCGACGGTGTCGGCGCGGATCGCCTGCGGTGAGTTCTCCTCGAAGAGCAGCCGGCTGGTGCTTGTGGCGAGGTCGAAGAGCCGCACCGAGTTGTGGAACGCGCCCTTGCTCCACTCGCCGTCGACGATGGTTCCGTAGTCGCGGTCGGTCATCCAGGCGACGCCGGTGCGGGACAGGTCCGGGTAGCTCATCCGCTCGGCGCCGGCATCACCGCCGGCGTAGGTGGTCCGCCCGGTCGCCAGGTCGTGCACCTCGACGCCCAGCGACCACCAGTGGCCGTTCGCGTCGGGCTGCGGGAAGATCTCGTACCGGACGTAGGAGATCTTCCCGCCCTCGACGTTCGGCGCCGTCGCGTTGCCGAACCAGTCGGGATGCGTGAGGGTGTGCACGGTCGGCGAGCCGATCCGCAGGTAGCGCACCACGTCGAGGTATTGCTGTGCCGGATCGTATTGGCTCCACGTGACGACGTCGCGGTCGAAGCCGAGGCCGTCGATCCGGTACGGGGAGCGGTAGAGCTCCCGGACCGGGCCGCCACCGATCGGGGCCGACAGGATGCGGTTGGTCTCCCAGGTCGGCGAGTCGGGGTCCAGCAGGATCGACAGCCACACCACCCGCCTGCCGTCGGTGTGCGGGAAGCCGTTGGTGCTGCCGTCGTCCGGGGAGATCCGGTACGGGGTGCCCTTGCCGTCGATGCGGCCGACCCAGATCGAGGTCGGTTCGGTGCGGTTCGCGTCCGACCGCGGCACGGTGAACCAGCCGCCCGCCGCGCTCGCCTTCATGTCGGCGTACATGCCGGTGTTGAGCCGGTCGATCAGCATCTTGGTGCCCTTGCCGTACAGGTTCGCCTTCCATTTCGCGGTGATCCCGCGGGAGTCGAACGCGGTCTGTACCACCTTGAGGTCCTTCTTGCTCAGGTGGAACGACTTGGCCGAGGCGAGCACGGCGTCGCGTGCGTCGACGAAGTCGGACATCGGCGTCAGGTAGTCGGTGAGGGCGCGGTAGACGATCCGGTCGGCGAGCGTCTTGTCGAGTGCCTGGCGGAGGTCCCACAGCGCACCGGACACGATCGTCGAGTTGAGGTGCACGCCGCCGTAATCCATCGACGCGATGTCGATCAGGTGCTGGAAGTCCGCGGTGGTGGCGCCGTCGTCGAGGTCGCGCAGGGCGCAGTCGGCGGGCGCCAGGGTCCGGCACAGGTCGCCGCCGAGCAGGCCGGCCTGCGGATCCGACATCGGCGTGCCCGACACGTCGACGTCGATGGCGTTGCCGAAGTAGTCGGCGATCGCCTCGTTGAGCGCGCCCGGCTGCCCGGCGTAGACCAGGTCGGCGGTGTGTTCCACCACGCCATGGGTCATCTCGTGGCCCACCACGTCCGGGTCCGCGGCCAGGGACAGGTATTCGTCGTCGCCGCTGCCGTACACCATGCGGAGGCCGTCCCAGTAGGCGTTGACGAACGGGTTGCCGCCGTAGGTGATCCCGACGACCGAGTCGATCGGCATGCCGGCGTCGTCGAGGCTGTCGCGTCCGAGTTTCGCCTGGTACCACTCGAAGACCTGCGCGGCGTCCCAGGCGGCGTCGACGGCACCGGCGTCGGTGAGGTCGGCGCCGAGCGTGGTGGACGGCGACGCGAACGGCGTCATCCCCTCGGGCAACCGGCTGTCGAGCAGGTCGTAGTAGTCCCAGCCACGGCCGTCCCAGGTGGTGATCGGTACCGTCGCCCCACTCGGCCGGCGGTGGGTGACGTCCATCATGAGGTAGGACCCGGCGTCGAGCAGGGAGATCGGCACGGTGGTGCCGTGCAGCGTGGTGCCCTGGCCGATGACCGACCCGGTTCCCGTACTCGCCTGATGCTGCGGGGCTGTGGCGGGCGAGGTGGCGGCGACGGGCTGCTGCTCGGCGGCGAAGGACTTGAGCCGGCTCACGCTGAGCAGCGGCACCCCGGTCGTCGCGCCGACGTACACATCGCGCAGCACGGGCCGGCCGGACACCGTGTCGGTGCCCTTGACGAGCACGCGGCGCGCGAGCACACCGGTGCCGGTCGGCATGACCAGCAGCCCCTGGTCGGTGCCGACGAGATCGGTCGCGGTCGTGCCGGGACGCGGGGCGGAGGCCACCACCGCGGCGCCGGGGTGCAGACTTCTGCGCACCTCCTCGACCGCCCGGGAGACGGCGACCGCGGTGGGGATCGGGGTGGCCGTCGTGTCGACGTCCAGGTCGGTGAAGTAGGTGCCCGACGTTCCGGTCACCGTGCGTTCGCCGGCGGTCTTCTCGGTACGCACCACGTACTGGGCTCCGAACACGGGCAGGCCTTTGTACCGCTGGTTCAGCCGTACCGTCTCGCGCTCGCCGTCGGTCTCGACGCTCGCGGTGGTGAGCGTGCCGGCCGGATCACCGATCCGGTAGCGATCCCGGTGGCCGGCGAGGTGGGCTTTGGCGGCCCTGTCGGGTGCGATGGTGGCGTCGACCGGGTCGGCCACATCGTCCACGAGTGCCGGGGTGTCCGTTTCCGGTGCCACGGTGACGGGGACGGACTCGTCCGGGGCCGGCGGCGGGGTCGCCGCGTTCGCCGGCCGGGCGGTGGTTGCGAGGAGTGCGGCCACCGTCAGGGCGGCGATTGCGGGTAGTGCCGTGGGTCTGCGCAACTGGTGCTCCTGCGAGGTTGTGAACAGGATCCGGTTCGCCCACCTCACCGCGGGCTCGACCGCCGTCACAAGGACGACCCTGTGCACTTGCGCAAGTGCGCAGACCGTCCATGCCCGACGGACGGGTTCTTACGTAGCCGTAATCCCCGATTCACCCGAGCCGCCCTCGATCCGAGCATGCTCGGGATCGAGGGGTGTAACTGCGCATGACGACAACGGACATACCCTGGTCGGTGACGGGTCTCGATCCGTCCGCCGGCCGGGTGCTAGAGCACCTGATGGCGGTGCGATCGGCGGACCGTGACGAGGTGGCGTCGGCGGCCGGGCTGTCACCGGCGGCGGCGGAGCGGGCGTTGCGGCTGCTCACCGACTCGGCACTGGCGTCCCGCCTCGGTGGCGTGACACCTCGATGGGCGGCCGCGCCGCCGCGACCGTCGCTCGGTGCGCTGCTGGCCCGGCAGCGGGCCGAACTGGCCCGGGTCGAGGACCTCGTCGAGCGCCTCTTCGAGACGCACGAGGCGGTGGCCGCGCCACGCGCCACCGGCATGGTCGAGGTGCTGGAGGATGAGGGCGAGGTGCCCGCGCGCTATCGCCGGCTGCTGGCCGAAAGCTCGGTCGAGGTGCTGCATCTGGCGAAGCCGCCGTACGTGACGAGCACGTCGGCCGATCCGGTGGGCGTGACGCCCGGTGTCCGGATGCGGTCGGTGTACGAGACCGACGGGTTGACCGACGCGGTGTCACTGTCGACCGCTCTGCGCGGAACGGGACAGGGCGGCCGGCTGCGGCTGACCTCGCAGATCCCGGTGAAACTGGTGATCTTCGACCGGGCGTCGGCCCTGCTGCCGATCTGGGCGGACCGCCCGTCGTCGGGGTCGTTGGTGGTGCACTCACCCGCACTGGTGACGGCGCTCGTGGCCCTGTTCGAGAGCGTGTGGGACCGCGCCGAGCCGGTGTCGCCGGCGAGGCGGCACGACCTGCCGGACACCGACGACGGCCCGCCGGCCTCGGGGCGCGACCTGCGGACCCGGGAGATCCTGCGCATGATGGCGGCCGGAATGAAGGACCAGACGATCGCCCGGATCCTCGACATCAGCCGTCGTACCGTTCAGCAGCACATCAGCGATGCCGCAACCGTGCTCGGCGCCCGGACCCGTTTCCAGCTCGCCGTGCTGGCGGGCAGACGGGGGTGGCTGAGCGATCAGCGCGACAGCCCGGCGAATGGCATCATCGCCGAATGATCGACGCGGAGACACTGCGGGCGACACTGCCGGGCGAGTGGCGGGTGCTGGCGACCACCTTCCCGATGTGGTTGTCGGGGCGCAAGATCAACCCCGTCTTCTCGTACGGGTTGCTGCCCGCCCCGGATCTGCGGTTCAGTGACGAGGTCACCTATCGCACCCGGGCGGGCCGGCAGCGGCGGATCTCGGGTGTCGACCGGTTCGACCCGGCGACCGGGTGGTTCACCTGGCGGGGCCGGGGCGTCCTGGGGCTGCTGACCAGCCGATGGCGGGTCGAACACCTCAGCGACGACGGTGAACTGATCGTGCTCACCTTCGACCGGTCGCTGGTGACCCCGGCCGGCATGGACGTGATCGGCCGCGGCCCGGATCCGCGGCCCGCGGCGCGTGACCGGCTGCCACCACTGTCCGCCGACGGCCTTCGGTGGCTGCCGTGATCCACAATGCACGGTTGACATCTCCCCGCCCTGAAGGGACGGGGATTCCACTGGGTCGCCCCAGAGTGTTTCCTGTTTCATCGCCGACTGCCCGCCCGGGAGGTGGTTCCCCGTTGAGGTCTTCTATCAGCTCCACAGGCCGTCACCGCCAGCCCGGCGGCCAGAATGTTCCGGGCCGCATTCACGTCCCGATCATGCTGCGTCCCACAACCGGCACAGCGCCATGCCCGCACCGACAAGGACATCTTCTCCGCCCGGACCCCGCACACCGAACACAGCCGGGTCGACGGATACCAGCGCGGCACCGCGATCAACGTCCGCCCGTACCCTTCGGCCTTGTATTCGAGCAGGGTGCGGAACATGCCCCACGACGCATCGCTGATCGCCCGCGCCAGCCGACCGTTCTTGAGCATGTTGGCCACGGCGAGGTCCTCGATCACGAGCACTTGATTTTCGCGCACGAGCCGAGTCGTCACCTGATGCCACACATCCCGACGCCGATCGGCGATGCGGGCATGCACCCGCGCCACCCTCAACCGCGCCTTCTCCCGATTACGGGAACCCTTCTCCTTCCGCGCCAACTCCCGCTGCGCCCGCGCCAACGCGGCACGCTCCCGCCGCTCGTGCCGCGGGTTGTCCACCGGATCGGCGTCGGACATGGTCAGCAGCCGGTTGATACCGGCGTCGATCCCGACCATCTTCGTGGCGGGTGGGGCGGTGGCGACGGGTGCTTCAACCCGCAGCGACACGAACCAGCGGCCGGCACGGTCCTGCGACACCGTCACCGTCTTCGGCACCGCACCGGCGGGCAACGGCCGCGACCACACCACAGCCAACGGTGTGTCCATCAGCTTCGCCAGCCGCAACTCACCATCACGGTAGCTGAACCCGCTGCTCGTGAATTCCGCCGACCGCCGCGACCGCTTCTTCGACTTGAACCGCGGAAACCGCGCCTCACCGTTGAAGAACCTCTGGTAGGCGGTGTCGAGGTGCCGCAGCGTCTGCTGCAACGGCACACACGACACCTCATTCAAAAACGCGAACTCCGGCGTCTGCTTCCAGCCGGTCAGCAGCGACGACGTCGCCGCATAGCCGAGCGTCGCCCGCCGGGACTGCCAGGCGTCCCGCCGGGCCTGCAACCCCAGGTTGTAGACCGGCCGCACGCACCCCAACGTCCTCGTCAACAACTGCGCCTGAGCAGGTGTGGGGTAGAAGCGGTACCGGAATCCGCGCTCCACTCCCTTGACCATCCACACAGGATGGAACACCCGTATGAACACAAACGCGGCGGGCCGGCCATCCTGACACCGATCCGCCCGGACGGCGAATCGGCCATCCCTGCCCTGCTCCCCAGGACATTCCGCTTCCTCCCCGGCCTGAAAGCCGGAGTATCACCGGGAGTAATCTGATGACGCCGCCGCCCCCGCGAGTGCCCGGACTGCCCCTGCTCGGCAACGCCCTGCCGATGATGGGCGACGTTCAGCGGTTCTTCGTCGACACCTACCACCGGCTCGGTCCGGTCTATCGGGTGAAGGCCCTCAACCAGGCGTTCGTCATCATGGCGGGGCAGCGTGCCAACCGGTTTCTGCTCGAACACGGCGAGGACGTGTTCTCCAGTGAGGTCAGTTTCGGTGGGCTGAACCGGGAGTTCGGCATGCGGGTGCACGTGTTGCGCGGGCGTCCGCACCGGCATCTGCGCAAGGTTCTCGCCACCGGGCTGTCCCGGGACCTGCTGGCCGCGCGCTGGGACGACGTCGTGCGGGAGACCGAGCAGACCTTCGACGGTTGGCGGGGGCGGCGGGCACTGCCGGTGGTCGACGCCTGTCAGCGGCTGGCCGCCGCGCAGCTGTCCGTCGCGTTCACCGGCGCCAGTTCGGCGGCCCGGTTCGCGACGCTGCGATCGGCGTTCGAGCTGGTTCTCGATGTCACCATCGCCGGGAAATGGCCGGCGGCGGCGCTGCGGCTGCCCACGTACCGGCGGGCGCGCGCCGAGATCCTCGCTTTCGCGCGGGACGCACTCGCCGACCGGGCCGCGCATCCGACCGGTGGGCCGCGTGACCTGCTGGATCAGGCCCTCGACGCGGTGGACGAGAACGGTGTGGAGTATCCGCTCGACGTTCGGGCGGGCATGGCCCTGCAGGGGTACTTCGCGGGCGTCAACACGGTCGCCTACCTGTACAGCTTCATGCTGCGGGCGCTTCTGGACAATCCAGCCGTTCTCGAACGGGTCACCAACGAGGTCGGTGCCGAGCCGATCACGTGGGAGCGGCTGCGTGAACTTCCGGCTCTGCGTGGGCTGGTTCTGGAGACCCTGCGCGTCTATCCGCCGGCGCCCGGCTCCGCCCGTACCGTGACCAGGGCCTTTGACTTTGAAGGTCGGCACATCGCCGAGGGGCGGCGGGTGCTGGTGGCGACCTGTGTCCCGCACCACCTCGAGGAGTTCTTCCCGGAGCCGGATCGGTTCGACATCGATCGGGATTTCACGGCCGGGCGCCGGGCCTCGGTGTACGCGCCGTTCTCGGTCGGTGGCCACACCTGTCTCGGTGCGGGGATGACCGAGGTGCTCGCGGTCGCGACGGCGGCGTTGCTGGTGCGGCACCTTACCGTCACACCGACGCATCCGGGCCGGCCGCTGCGCATCACGGCCACCCCCGGACCGAACCCGGGCCGCCGGTTCCTAGTTGATCTTGCCTGATCGGCGGCTCTACCATGCGGCGTGAAGTTCTACACCACGGTGTTCCTCGCGCCGGTCGGGCCTGAGCTGGTCGTTCCGGCGTTGACGGCGGCACTCGCCCCGTTCGACTACAACGACTATGCCCACGAGCCGTTCGACGTGGACGCGGCATGGGACTGGTGGCAGCTGCCTCAGCAGAGCCTGCTGCCGCTGCGACCCGAATACGCGGACGACCCGAGCGCGCTACGTGTCGGGGACGGGGTCGTGGTCGCCGCCCCCAAGCGGATCATCGACTTCGCCGCGATGCGCCGATCGGCCCGCGATCATGCGGCAGGCACCTGGGATGCGTGGGCCGATGTCGTCCGCGCCCATCCCGGTGCATTGCCGCGCGCGCGTTTCGACGAGATCCACGACGATCCCGAGTCGGCTCAGCGAGCCTGGCTCCAACAGCCGGCCGTGCAGGAGTTCGCGCAGGCCGCGGCCTCGCAGGACCATCCGTACTTCACCTTTTCGCTGTTGACCGCCGATCCCGTGGTGGTCTTCGCCGGAGACCGCGGTCACTTCCTGGCCCGCGCGGCCGCCCAGGCCATCGCGACGCACGCTTACCTGACCTCGGACGGGCGATGGTTCACCGAATACACCGACGACCGCGGCTGGGACACGCACATCCTGGAAATGGACGGCCACCTCGACTCGGTGCCGGACGATGCGGTGATCGCCCGGGTCCGGTGTCACATCTGACACCGGACGGGGCTTCTTTCCGATCGGGTACGGGTGGCGGCTGCGGCAGCCACCACCCGTACTCCGTCGGCATCGGCTCGGCTATTTCGTGAGAGTCCCCCGTAGAAGGCTCTTCCCGGAATGTGTGGCGTCTCCGTCATGCGGTTCGTCGCTGACGTCGACCAGCCGGTACCGGTTCAGATCGGTCCCGGGCGGCACCGACAGCACGGCATCCCCCGACGCGGGCAGGTTCCCGACCGCCACCATCTTCCCGGGAGTGTCCGGATCGAGCAGCCACACCTCCTGAAAACCCGAGGTCAACGGCAGATTGTGTACGCCGATCCGCAGCTGCCCGTCGGAGAGCACCTGCACGGCACCGCCCGCATCGGGTGACACCGTCTGCAACGGGGCGAGTGTCGCCCGAGCCGTCACCTGCTCGGCCGGGGCCCGGTCGAAGACCCGGCCGAACCCGACCGTCCCGGCCACTGCGAGCACCGCTGCGGCCGTCGCGGCGAGCGCGGGTGTCAGCCACCGCGGCCGTGACCGTCGCACCCGATGCCGGGTGAGGTCGACGACCGGTGCCGGTGGCGCGGTGATCTCGTGCTCGATGGCCCGCCACAGATGCTCCGGCGGCGGGGGCAGATCACGTAGTTCAGCGGTCTGCGAACCGAGGTCGGCGACGTCCCGCAGCCCCTGCATCTCGTGCCGGCAGTCGGCGCACTGTCGCAGGTGGTCGGCCTCGGTGTCGTCCTCGAGTTCTTCAGAGAGCGCGAGAAGGACCAGCCGATCGGGATCCAGATGTTGCACCGTCCACCTCCCAACGGCGTCGCAGGTTGGCCATTCCACGTCGGAGATGGCTTTTGACCGTACCGAGCGGCAGCCCGGTGACCGCCGCGATCTGTGGATGGGTCAGATCGTCGAAGAACGCCAGTTCGAGCGTGCGCCGCTGATCGGCGGGCAGCCGGCCGAGCTCGTCGGCGACGACCAGGCGGTCGACGACCCGTTCGGGTGATTCGTCGGCTCCCGGGCCGGGTGGCTGCTGCGCCTGCACCGCTTCGGTGGTGCGTTGCTCACGGGTGGCCGCCCGGATCCGGTCGACCGCCTTGCGTCGGGCGATGCCCAGCAGCCAGGCCAGGATCGTGCCGCGCTGCGGATCGAAGCCGTCCCGGCCGGTCCAGGCCGCCACGAACGTCACCTGGGTGACGTCCTCGGCGTCGGCACGGTTGCCCAGCAGACGCTGGGCCAGAAACAGCACGGCCGCGCCGTGCCTGTCATACGTCTCGCGCAGTGCTGTCTGGTCGCCGTCGCGTAACCGCTGGGCGAGCTCGTCGTCGGAACTCATCGACCTCCTTCCTTCCCACCAAGGGCTCTCCGAGTACTTCGTTCGCCGGCCCCTCGGCGGTTGCAGTCGATGGTCGTTTTGTTTCGAGTGGGCACATCAAGGACCATCGAACTGCCTATGCTCGAAGCACTCTGTACTCCAGGGCGGAGGAAAGCATGGCTGGTGGCCGCGACGACATGCCGTGGTGGGTGCAACTTCTCATGATCATCGGTGTGCTGTTGGCGGTGCTGATCGTGGTGGCGTTGTTAACCGGACAGGGCCTCGACGCGTGAGTCCGACCGCAGTCGTGCGGCGAGATCCGCGGACGCGGCGTGCCACTGCGGGAACTCGAAGGTGAATCCGGCGTCGGTGAGTCTGGTCGGGACGACTCGGCGGCTCTTGAGCAGCAGCTCGGTGTCGGTCTGCAGGGCGAACGCGCCGAGCTCGGCCATCTGCCGGGTGGCGGGCAGCCCGAACGGCATCCGCCAGGCCGACCGCAGCTCGCGCATGAACTGCCGGTGCGCCAGCGGGCCGGGGGAGGCCAGGTTGACCGGCCCGGTGAGGTCGTCGCGCTCGATCAGGAACCGGACCGCCCGGACGAAGTCGAGGTCGTGGATCCAGGAGACGAACTGCCGGCCGCCCGCCACCGGCCCGCCCAGGCCGAGTCGGGCCAGCCGGCTCAGAACGTCGAACACGCCGCCGCGGTCCGGGCTCATCACCATGGCCGCCCGCAGCGCCACCTTGCGGGTGTGCGGAGTCGGCACCCGAAACTGGGCGGCCTCCCAGTTCTTGGCGATCCGCACGCTGAAGCCCCAGTAGTCGGGCACGTCCGGCTCGCTGCCGCCGATCACGCCGTCGTGCTCGTCGTTCGGTGCGTCGAACCGGTGTGCGTAGATCGTCGCGGTGCTCATCTGCAACCACACCCCGGGCGGCCGGTTCGCGGCGGCGATCGCCTTGCCGACCACCTGTGCCGAGTCGACCCGGGAGTTCATCATCGCGTCGAGGTTCTCCCTGGTGTACCGGCAGCTCACGCTGCGTCCGGCCAGGTTGATCACGACGTCGCTGCCGTCGATCTGCGTCGCCCAGTCGCCGAGTGTCGTGCCGTCCCAGTAGACCTGCCGGTCGCCCTTCGGCGCGCGGGTCAGCACCACGACGTGGTGGCCCTCCGCGGTCAAGGCCCGGTCGAGGATCGTGCCGACCTGCCCGGTTCCGCCGGGAATGACGACCTTCATTGTTGTCCCTCGTCTCGATCCGAGCTGTTGAGCACTTGCTCAAATCGAGGCTACGACAGTTTGAGCAGTTGCTCAACCCGACTCCGGAACGCGGCCGGACCGACGTCCGGCGGCTCAGCCGACCATCGAGTGCAGGCGCCAGCCGTGCGATCCGGTGCGTTTCGCCTCGTACATCGCGGCGTCGGCCCGGCGCAGCAGCTCGGCCGCACCGTGCTCGCCGGGCCGGCACACCGTGATACCCACGCTCGCCCGGACCCGCAGCATGTGCCCGGCCAGCGGCTCCGGCTCGGCCAGCCGGTCGATGATCCGCTCGGCCACCGTGATCGCGTCGTGCGGGTCGTTGATCTCGGTGAGCAGCACCGC
Source organism: Actinoplanes sichuanensis (assembly GCF_033097365.1). Taxonomy (NCBI): domain Bacteria; kingdom Bacillati; phylum Actinomycetota; class Actinomycetes; order Micromonosporales; family Micromonosporaceae; genus Actinoplanes; species Actinoplanes sichuanensis. The sequence continues at coordinate 4,945,896 of NZ_AP028461.1, read as the reverse complement.
GAACTCGTCGCCGCCGAGCCGCGCCACCAGGTCACTGCCGAGCACGCAGGCGCGCAGCGTACGGGCGGTGAACTCCAGCAGTTCGTCACCGGCGGCGTGGCCCAGCTCGTCGTTGACCTGCTTGAAGCCGTCCAGGTCGAGGTAGAGCACCGCACCCAGCGCCGAGTAGCTCTCGCCGGAGCACCACGAGGTCAGACCGGTACGCAGCGCGGCCAGGTTGGCCAGCCCGGTCAGCGCGTCGTGGGTCGCCTCGTACGCGAGCTTCTCCTGGTAGGTCTTGCGGGCCGTGATGTCCCGGTGGTTGAAGACCAGACCGCGTACCGCCGGATTGTCGAGCAGGTTGCGGGCGGAGATCTCGTGCCAACGCCAGGAACCGTCGGCGTGCCGCAGCCGCGCCTCGGCGACATGTTCGCTGCCGCCGGCGAGCAACTGCTGGAACATCTGCTCGGTGACGGCGGCGTCGTCGGGGTGGATCAAGTCGGCCCGACGGGCGATGTGCTGCTCGACGGTCACGCCCAACACCCGTTCGACGGCCGAGCTCACGAAGACCGGGGTGCCCTCCGCGTCGGTGATGACGGTGACGTCGTGCGAGCCCTGCAGCACCGCCCGGAAGCGTTCCTCGTTGATGCCGCGGTCCCGTTCGGCCTCGGCCCGCGCCTGCGCCTCCCGACCGATCAGGACCATCGCCGTCAGCACCGCCGTGCCGCCGACCAGACCGGCCAACTGCGCTGCCCGGTTGTCCAGGTACGACGGGGCCAGACCGGCCCACACCGCGGCCTGCCCGGCCGTGATCGCCACCATCACCAGGGCCACCACCGACCGCCAGCGCCGGGCGAAGTCGTCGCAGACCAGCCAGCCGACGATGACGAAGTCGAACGTCATCACCGGCCCCCAGCCGGTCAGATACAGCACCACCGCGGTGAGGGCGAGCTGCAGCGCGGTGGTCGGCAGACCGGGGCGCGCGTTGGCCAGGGCGGTCACCACGACCGTACCGATCAGCAGGAAGGCGTTGAAGAACCAGATGTCGCCCGGCACGGCGAGCCCCAACGCGTGCAGCGCGGTCAACGATGCGACGCCGAGCAAAGCCTCAGGGAGGCGCAACCGGCGGAGCGACAGGGGCATACGGCCCTTTTCGGCGCCGCCCCGGCGCCCCTGAGCCCCCACCGGTTGCGGTACGGGAGCCACTCCACGGCCGCCGTCCAGAGTCGAACCCCGACCGCCTGCCTGGGGGGTTGCATGGTCAGCCATCGCATTCGGCCAGGGTCAACGCGTAGATCGCGTCGTCGTCTCGGCCGTCGTCATGTTTCGAGGACAGCGAGAGGTCGGTAGCCCGAACCTGCCGGGTGTAACCGGGACCTGAGCCGCTGTCGATCCAGACGCTCACCAGCCCATCCGCCGGCAGGTCACGTGGTCCCACCACCAGAATCGATCGTCGTGCCATCTCTGCCTCCAGCCGCCCCGTGCGTCACCTCCTCCCATCCGACCAAGTGTGAAGTGAACACTCCATGTGTGTTCACGCTGAACACGAGTAACATGAACACACATGGGTGAACCTGCGTACCGAGATGTCGCCAATGCGATCCGCAGCGACATCGAGGCGCGTCGCCTGGTGGAGGGCGACCGCCTGCCGACCGTTCGCGAACTCGCGCAGCGGTTCGGAGTGCCTACCGGCACCGTGGCCAAGGCCGTTGACGTTCTCCGTGCTGATGGCGTGATCGTGGCCCGGCATGGTCGAGGTCTCTATGTCCGGAGCTTCGGACGTATCGTTCGTTCGTCCCCCGATCGCCTTTCGAGGTCCTGGTGGGGTGAGGGTAAGTCGATTCAGGATCGCGATACCAACGGGCGACTCCGCGCTGTGAACGTGGTTGTCGAGGAGGTTCCCGCGACCGCGGATGTCGCGGAGGCACTTGCCGTCCCGGCGGGTGCGGCGGTGCTGACGCGTGCACGTCGGTTCGCCGTTGAGGATCGCATCGTTCAGCTGGCGACGAGTCACATCCCGTTGGACGTGGTAGCCGCGGCACCGGCGGTGGGCTATACCAATCCCGGGGCCGGCGGTATGTACGCCCGGATGGCGGATGCCGGCCTCGGCCCCGAGACGTTTCGGGAGACGCTGGTGTGTCGGATGCCGACGTCAGCCGAGGCCGAACTCATGGCCCTGCCCAGGGGTACACCGGTCATCGCGATCACCCGCTTCGCGTACACCACCATGAGGCGTTGCGTGGAGGTCAACGAGATGGTGCTCGACTCCAGCGCATATGAGCTGGAGTACGTGCTCGGTTCCTGAACGGGCCACATCCAGGTGAACTGATGAGTAACTTAAGCCGTACTCCTGCCTGATCGCGTTTACGGAACCCGACCGTCGCGGAGGTGGCATGTCCACGTTGCTCACCGGCCTTGGGCTGGGCCGACTGCTCCATCGCGCCGCGCATGCCCCGGCCACCCGCCGACGGTGGATCATCCGGATCGGGGCCGGTGCCACCGTCCTGATCGCCCTCGGCGGCGCCGCCTACGCCCTGCCCGTCCCGTTTCTCGACCGGCTGGTCGCCGACCAGGTCGTCGACCGGGTCAGCGCCCAGGTCTCCTGTGCGCAGGTCACCGTCGGCGGTGACCGTCTGCTGGCCCAGGCGCTGTCCGGCACCCTGTCCGAGGTGCGGCTCACCGTGCCGGACGCGACGCTCTCCGGGGTGCGGCACGCGTCGTTCACGGCCACCCTGCACGACGTGAGCCAACCGGCCGACGACCAGACCCACGTCGGCGCGATGAACGCGGCCATCACGATCGGCTTCGCGAACATGCCCACCGTCGAGGGGACCACCGCCCCCACCTACCGGCGGGCCGACGACGGCGGCCTGATGGTCGACACCGTGGTGCCGGCCGAGGCGTCCGAGAACGTCAAGGCGAAACTGTTCCTCAAGATGCGCATCGCCGGTGACAGCGCCGAAGCGGTGCCGCAGCAGCTGGAGATCTTCGGTCGTAAGGTGGCCGCGGCCAAGGCCTCGTCGCTGACCGGCGGCGTACGCAAGCAGGACCTGCCCGAACTGCCGGCCGGCGTGACCTACCGGTCGATCACCCCGCGCGCCGACGGCCTGCACGTGGCGCTGGCCGGGGTCGCCACCCAGGCCCTGAACACCCTGCCCACCCAGGTCGGCGACCAGACGGTCACCTATTCGGCGGCCGACGGGCTGCTCGGCATCTCCACCGCGATCAAGGTCGAACCGATCATCGACGTGCCGCTCACCATCCGCGCCGAGCCCCGGCTGGACGGCGACTCGCTCACCCTGTTCCCGCGCCTGGTGCACATCCTCGGCAAGGACCGCGAGACCGACGACTTCCTTTCCAAGATCGTGCTCTCCCAGATCGACGAGAAGGACCTGACCCGCAAACTCCCGGCCCTGCCGTCCGGAGTGCGATACCAGGCGGTCGAGGTGGACCCGCAGGGCGTGCACGTCACGGTCGGCGGCACCACGATCCAGTCGTTCTCCGTCCTGAAACAACCGGAGGGCGGACAGCCGACCACGTTCGGCGCCGAGGGCGGCTTCCTGACCGCGTCGACCAAGGGTTCGACCCAGGACACCAAGATCCAGCTGTACGCCCAACCGAAGATCACCGGGAACACTCTGGACATCTCCCCGCAGGAGATCGAGATGTTCGGCACCCGTTTCCCGGCGGCCCGCGTGCTGTCCCAGGTGAAGTCGGCTCCGACCACGTACCCGCTGCAGGAACTGCCCACCAACCTGACCTATCAGAGCGTGGAGGTGACCCCGACCGGCCTGCTGATCAAGCTGGAGGGCCGGGACGTGACCCTGGCCAAGGGCGCCCTCGGCGGCGGCGCCTGCTGACGGTTCGAATACTGTTCCAGTGTCGATTCGCCGGACATGGGAGAAGCGTTGAGCTCAGCCGTCAATCACATCACCGTCGACTGCGTCGGTGACCCGTACGATCTGGCGCGGTTCTGGAGCGCGGTCACCGGCGACCCGCTGGCCGACGACGACTTTCCGGGCGACCCGGAGGCCTCGGTGATCCCACCGGCCGGCACCGGCCCGCGGATGCTCTTCGTCCGGGTGCCCGACACCAAGACCGTGAAGAACCGGGTGCACGTCGACCTCAAACCCACCGACCGCACCCGCGACGAGGAGGTCACCCGCCTGCTCGAACTCGGGGCCGCCCTGGTCGGCGACCACCGCCGGCCCGACGGCACCGGCTGGGTCACGCTCGCCGACCCGGAGGGCAACGAGTTCTGCGTCGAACGCTCCGACGCCGAACGCGCCGGTCATCGCCCCGACGACGCGGGAGCCTGAGCGCTGTCGGCGCCCCAGACCCGGGGCCGGGTCGGCGGGGGAGCGGGTAGCCGTACCGCTGAAAGGTCTTGATCGGCTTCTGCCGTTCACCGTGACTGTGTCGTGTGTTCCCTCTTGATCGCTACGGTGAGCCGCGCCGGGGCCGATGGAGGGAACTGTTGACCGTGCGCAAGTGGCAGTGGCTGGGTGTCGCCGGTAGCGCGTTGGTCGCCGTGGGTGGGCTCCGGGTGGGTGTCGGGCCGTCGAATGACGCGGTGCAGTTGCCGCCGGACGCGGTCGCGGCGATCCTGTGGCCGATGGCGGTCGCCTACCTGGGGATGACCCTGCTGGTCCTGGCCTGGTGGATGATCGGGCGGCTCCGGCCCGAGCCCGCGGTCCTGATCCGCACCGGGGTGATGTGGGCGGTTCCGTTCGCGCTGAGCGGGCCGATCTTCAGCCGGGACGTCTACAGCTACCTGGCGCAGGGTGCGATGACGACGGCCGGGATCGATCCGTACCGGTGGGGGCCGCAGGTTCTCAGTGGTGAGCTGTCCGCCAACGTGCCGCCGATCTGGCAGGACACCCCGGCGCCGTACGGGCCGGTGTTCCTGCGCCTGGCCGGTGCCGTCACCACGCTCACCGGGAATGAACTGTGGCCGGGCCTGATCGGGATGCGGCTGCTCGCGGTGGCCGGGGTCGCGGTGCTCGCGGTGACCGTCCCGCGGCTCGCCCGGGAGTGTGGTGTCGATCCGTCTGCGGCGCTCTGGCTGGGCGTGCTCAACCCGCTGGTGCTGTTGCATCTGGTGGTGGACGCGCACAACGACGCGGTGATGGTCGCTCTGATGTGTGCCGGGCTGCTGCTGGCGTTGCGTCATCGACCGGTCGTCGGCGTCGTGCTGATCACCCTGGCCGGGCTGGTCAAGGGGCCGGCGCTGCTCGGACTGGCGTTCGTGGGCGTGCTCTGGGCGGGGCGGCTGCCGGGACGGTTCCGGCTGCTTCGCGCCGGGGGCGCTGTGCTTCTCCTCTGCGGGGGTACGGCCGTCGCGGTCACCACCGTCGCGGGGACCGGTTTCGGGTGGGTGCCCGCTCTGCGTGCGCCGACGCGGGCCCGTACCTGGATGTCGCTGACCACGCATCTCGGTGGACTGTTCGGCGCGCAGGAGGCGGTGTGGCTGGCCGGGCTGCTGCTGGCCGGGGTGCTCACGCTGGTCCTGCTGCATCGGGTCGGCACCGGTTCGGACATGGTCGCCGCATGCGGGGTGGCCCTGGTGGCGTTCGTGGTGCTCAGTCCGGTCGTGCACGTCTGGTATCTGCTGTGGGGCCTGGTCCCGCTGGCGGCGGCCGGCTCCGACCGGATTCGGCGCGTGGCCGCGTACACCTCGCCGGTTTTGGTCGTCCTCGCCCCGCCGAACGATGCGCCGACCGGTGCGCCGATGGTCCTCGGCGGGATTCTCGGCGTCGCCGCCGGCCTGCTGGTCTACACCGTGGTCCGGACCGCGCGCCGGCGGACCGCCCTGGTCCTCGACGCGGTGTGACGCGGCGTCGGTTCAGGCTCGGGGAGGTGCTGTCGAGCTGCGGAGGACGATGCGGTGCCGATGGGTCCGGGGTGGGGTCGGCTCGTGGTCGGGATCGGCGAGGAAGGCGGTCAGGTAGCTCAGGCCGATCTCGGCCAACTCGGCGTTGTCGGAGCCGACGGTGGTCAGTGGTGGTGTCACGTGCGCGGCCACCGGGATGTCGTCGAACCCGGCGACGCTCACGTCGTCCGGTACCCGGCGGCCCGCCTCGTGCAGTGCGTGGACGGCGCCGATGGCCATGTCGTCGTTGGCCGCGAAGATCGCGGTGACGCCGGGGTCGCGGGCGAGCTCCCGGCCGATCTCGTAGCCGCTGCGGGGCGTCCAGTCGCCGATGCGGGCCTCCGGAACGCTCGACGCGGCGGCGGCGAGGGTGTCGTGCCAGCTCTGCCGGCGTTCCCGGGCGGCCCACCACTGCTGTGGTCCGGCGATGTGGTGCACGGTGCGGTGGCCGAGCCCGAGCAGGTGCCGGGTCATCTCGGCGACGGCCGGTCCGCCCTCCGCGGCGGGGACCGAGAGCACCGTGGGGGCCTGCACGTTCGGGGCGCCGCCCAGGTACGGCTACAGGCGGCCAAGAACACCGCCGTCTACCTCACCGGAGCCGGTACCGGCGCGCCGCTGACGCTGCAGAACTCCGCCACCGACGGTTCCCAGGACTGGCAGCTGGTCGCCGAACCGCCGACGCCCACCCCCACGGCGACCACGACCCGCCCCGCGCAGAGCCCGACACCGAGCGCCACCGCGACGTCGGCACCGGCACCGGCCGTCCCGCCGTCGTCGGCGTCGGTCTCGCCGTCGGCGACGGTCGCTCCGGGCACCGGCGGGGGGACCGGTGGCGGGCTGCCGCTCACCGGCTCCCCGGTCGCCGCGATCGCCGGCCTCGGTGCCACCGCGGTGGTGCTCGGTGCCGCCGCGATGTTCGCCGTCCGACGCCGCCGGATCAGGTTCGGTGACGTGGACTGACCCGGACGTCGGGTCCCCGTGCCCCCGGCCGTGGGCGATCCCCCCAGGTCTCCACGGCCGGGCCGGTGTCCGTACCGCTGCATCGTGGTCCTTACCCGCCCTGCTCGCCGGTGCCGGTGAAGAGATCGGCGAGCCGGTGCGGTGCTCCGGCGCCGAAGACGAGGTCGATGGTGTCGTGTGCGGCGACGGCCTCCGCCTCGCTGCGGGGGAACAGGACACGCTCGTACGCCGCGAGGGCGGCCTCCGGGTCGTCGCGGTGTGTGGCGATCGCCTGGCCGAGTTCGGCTCCGTCGAGCATCGCGAGGTTCGCGCCCTCGCCGCCGGGGACGGTGACGTGTGCCGCGTCGCCGAGGAGTGTCACGCCGGGGACGCGGTCCCAGCGGTGGCGGTCGGGCAGCCGGTGGATGGCGCGCAGGATCGGCGGGGTGTCGCCGTCGGCGATCAGGGAGACGAGTTCGGGCGCCCACCCGAGGAACTCGGCGGCGATCTGTTCGCGGGCGGCGCCGGGGTCGGTGAAGTCGATGGCGGCGAACCACTCGACCGGCCGGTCGAGCACGACGTAGGTGTGGATGACGTCGCCGGGCTCCCGGTGGGCGAGGAAGCCACAGCCCGGTTCGAGCGCGTACATGGCGCCGTCGCCGACCGCCTTCGCCGCCGCGGGGTGGCGTACGTCGACGTCGTGCAGGTACGTGTCGATGTAACTCATGCCGGCGTACGTCGGGGCCTCGGCGGAGACCAGGGGGCGGACCTTGGACCAGGCCCCGTCGGCGCCCACGAGTAGTTCGGAGACGACTGTCGAACCGTCGGTGAACGTGAGCTCGTGACGTCCCGGGCCGAGGGAGGCGGCGGACCGGAGTTTCCTGCCCCACCGCACGGTTCCGGCCGGCAGTGACTCCAGCAGGATGCGTCGGATGTCGCCGCGCAGTGCCTCCGGGCGTGCCATGGAGCCGTCGTCGGGTAGGTCGGCGAGCGTCGTGCCGTGCCGGTCGAGGACCCGCTGGGCGCCGCCGCCCCGGTGGATGATCGCCCGGTATTCGCTGGTGAGCCCGGCGATCTCGAGGGCCCGTTGGCCGTTGTGCTCGTGCAGGTCGAGTTGCCCGCCCTGGCTGCGGGCGTCGGCGGTCGGGTCGGCGTCGTAGACGGTGACGGGCACGCCGTTGAGGTGCAGCACCCGCGCGAGGGTGAGGCCGCCGAGGCCCGCGCCGATGACGGTGACTGGAGTGGTCATGGTCTGCCTTTCATTCCAAGATTGGACCAGCGGTCCACTGCCACCACTATTGGACCAGCGGTCCAAACATGTCAAGATGAGAATCATGACCACCCGGCGCAGTGACGCACTCTCCCGGGAGCGCATCGTGGAAGCGACCATCCAGATCCTCGACACCGCGGGCGAGGACGGCCTGACCGTGCGCGCGGTCACCGCCCACCTCGCGACCGGCCGCGGTGCGATCTACCACCACGTCGCCGGCAAGGACGACCTGCTCGCCGCGGCGGCGGACGGGGTCATCGGCCGGGTCATGGCCGCGGCCGCCGACGACGAGGACCCGAAACAAGCGATCCGCACGCTGGCCCTGGGCATCTTCGACGCGATCGACGCGCACCCCTGGGTGGGGGCCCAACTGTCGCGCGAACCGCTGCAACCCGCGGTTCTGCGGATCTGGACGGGCGTCGGCGTACGGTTGGTCCGCCTCGGCGTCCGCGGCGCCGCCCTGCCCGACGCCGGATCCGCCCTGGTCAACTACATCCTCGGAGCCGCCGCCCAGCACGCCGCAGGTGCCCGCCGAGCCCCGGACGCGACCTCTCGCCAGGCCTACCTCGACCGTCTCGCCGCGCAATGGGCCGAACTCGACACCGATCCGCTCGTACGGGAGGCTGCCTCGCTGATATCCGAACACGACGACCGCGAACAGTTCCTCGCCGGAGTGGACATCTTCCTCGCCGGTTCCGTCGCTCCACATGACCGACAAGTCAGCGACAAAACCGGTTCCCAAACGGGTGTGATCGGGTAATACTGCCGCGCAACAGTCGAACCGATCACGGGAGCCGGTATGTCAGTTCACGCAGTGGTGTTTCGTGTCGAGGAGCCACCCGTCCAGGACGCGCAGCCCAGGCCGGAAACCGACCGCAGCACCCAGGCGATGCAGCGCCTGCGTAACCCCTTCCACCTCGACTTGCGCGGCCCGGACGGCAACCGCGCCTGATCCCGGGCATGCGGTCGGGCCGGACGTACGTCCCGCGCGGTCCTCATCGAGTTGCCCGAGGAGATTCCTCCCGCGCGTGGGAGGCGCGGCGCGCCGGCCGATCTGAGCCCCTGCCCCTATGGGATTCCTCCCTGCGCGGGAGGCGCGGTCTCTGGCCATCGGCCCCCGCGGAACCGACCGACTCGCTCCGGAAGACCCGGCCTGCCCGCCCGCCGTGGCCCGACGAGTAGCCGGGACGCTGCGTAGTCGTGGTTGCACGCTCCGGCGAAGCTGGAGTGGTGACCGTCGATGCTCGGTAAGTCCCACGCCCTGTCCGGTGGGGTCGGTTGGCTGGCCGGATCAGCTCTGCTCGCCGCCGCCGGACACGCCCCCACCGCCGTCGCCGTCGTCGCCGGGGCGGCCGTGTCCACCGGCATGGCTCTCGCCCCGGACCTCGATCATCCCGAATCCACTGTCGCCCGAACCCTCGGGCCGATCACCCGCTGGACCGCTCGGGGGGTCGCCGCCACCGCCGCGAGACTGCGGGGTGTGTCGTGCCGGCACTGTCTCACCGGCCGAGCCCGGGGCGGGCACCGCGGCATCACCCACACCGCCCTCGGTGCGATGGTCCTCGGCCTGGCCGTCGGTATCCTCTGTGCCCTGACCGGACCGGTCGTCGGCCTGTGGATCGTCGGGCTCTCGGTATGGTTGGCCGCGCACGCCGCCCTGTCGTCGAGGACCCGCGCCCGGATCGGGGACATGCTGCTCCCCGGCCGTTTCCGTCGCCTCGGCAAGGGCGCCCACCGGTTCGCCGCCGCGGTCGGTGCGATCCTGGTCGCCGCCGTGTTCGTCGCGGCGATCCACGGCAGTGCCGGCTCCTGGTGGTGGCTCGGCCTGGCCGTGTTCTGGGGCTGCCTGGCCCACTCGCTCGGCGACGCGCTCACCTTCTCCGCCGTGCCCCTGTGCTGGCCGATCCGGATCCGCGGCTGCCGCTGGTCACCGGTCGGCACCCCGCGGTGGATGCGGTTTCGTACCGGCTCGTCGACCGAGACCGTGGTGGTGTGGCTGATGGCGACGGTCGGTGCCGGAGCGATTGTGCTGCTCGGGGCGGTGTGGTGACGCCGTCCGGCGTCCTGACCTGCACCTGAAGGGCCGTTCGCGACGGTACCGTCTCTGTGGAGAGGACCCGACCGGACCGATTCGTACGCCCAGAAAGATCCGACATCAATGGTCAAGACCACCGAGGAACCGCAGCCGTGGACCGCCCCGACCGCCAGCGCGTCGCTGGGCGGTGGCCCGGCCCGGGCCTGCCGGGTCTCGCGGGAGAGCGACGGCACGCTTCGGCTCAGTCTCACCGGGTTCGCCATGATCGGTGTCGACGTGGCCCTGCTCTGGACGCAGAACGGCACCGGCTTCAGCATCGTGGGCACGGTGGTGCCTCCGCCCGCCGGTGCCGTGCCGGGCGTGTACATGCGGGTCGACACGACCGTGGGCGCCGTCGACCGGCGACGCTCCCGCCGCGTCTCGGTGCAGGTGCCGGTCGTGCTGATCCTGCCCTCGGGCCAGATGTTCCCCGGCCTGGCGATCGACCTGTCGCTGGGCGGAGCCCGCGTCATCGTCGATCTCGACGTCGACGACCTGGGCGAGGAGGCGTTGATCGACCTGGTCGACGGCCTGGCCCCCGGCGAGTCGGTCACCCTGTCCGTGTTGCTGCCGGACGGCCCCGCGGACCTCGACTGTCATGTGCGCGGCAGCGACGAGCTCGGTGACGTCCGCCTGCTGTTCGTGGACATGAGCGCCGAGGTTCGCGACCGGCTCGACGCCTTCCAGAAGACCCAGTGACCCCGCGGCGACGGTCGGCAGCGCCGCGGGGCCGGTGGCAACCCAACTGCAACCGCGTTGGGTCGCTCCGCCACCCGTTCTGAGGGACGATCGCGGTGTCCAGACGTTCGGGCGAACGGAGGTGGCGATGTCGGCCGGCACCGCGGTCCGTGATCTCGTCACGCTCCTCACCGAGCTGGAGGGCACGCCTGACATCGAGGAGTTCGCCGCCATCCGGCAGCAGGCCGCCGAGCTGCGCGCGCTCGCCGTCGAGGCCGGGGACGACGAGTCGGTGCACCGCTGTGACATGGTCATCGCGGACGTCCTGATGCGGGAGGGGCATCTGGGGCCGGGTGGGCACAGCGCCCGGCAGACGCTGGAGTGGGCCGAGCAGCATGACCGGCCCTACCTTCGGGCACGCGCGCACCGGATGCTGTCGAACTTCTACCGGATGCTCGGTGACTTCTCCGAGGCGCTCGCGCACGGCGTTCAGGGTGTGTCGTTTCTGCCGGCTGACGCGTCGCCGGCGGTCCGGGCCCGGCACCTGCTCCAGCTGGGCTGCGCCCTGGACGACAACGGTTCGTTCGACGAGAGCGATGTGCGCTACGCCGAGGTGCTGCGAATCTCGGCCGAGGTGGGCGACGATGGTCTGGCTCTGCGGGCGCTCAACAACATGGCCTACAACGCGTACGAGCGGGGGGACGAGCCGGCGGCGAGCGCTCTGGCCGTACGCATGAGGGAAGTCGCCGTTAGCGGTCGCGGTCTTGCCGCGAAGGAGATCGACACCATCGCGCGGGTCGAGATGATGGGTGGGCGGTTCGTCGCCCTCGAGGCGACACTCGCCGGTGCGTTGACCGGCACGATTGTCGACGTCGACGGCGATGGTACGGCGGAATGCCTGCTCACCCTGGCCGAGGCGCGCCGCCTGAGCGGCCGTCCGGAGGCGGCCCAGGACGCGCTGGACCGGGCGGTCGAACTCTGTGAGCTCCGGGATCTGGCCCGGGCCCGGGTGCAGGTGCGCCGTGAACAGGCGGCCCTGTTCGCGGCCACCGACCGTTACCGGGAGGCCTATGAGGAGCTGCTGCGTTACCAGGACAGCCTGGCCGCTCTGCAGAGCACGCAGCGGGAGGCCCGGGCCCGGGCGATGCAGGCGCTCTTCGAGGCCGACGAGGCCCGGCGCGCCACCGAACAGTTCCGGGAGCTGGCCCACCGCGACGCCCTGACCGGCCTGTACAACCGCCGGCACGTCGACCAGCAGCTGGCGGAGCTGCTCGGGCGTGGGGGATCGCTGTCGGTGGCGATCGTCGACCTGGACCATTTCAAACAGGTCAACGACACCCTGTCGCACGCCACCGGTGACGCCGTCCTGCAGCAGGTGGGCTACCTGCTGCAGGACGTCATGACCGGCATCGGCGTGGCGGCCCGGCTCGGCGGTGAGGAGTTCCTGCTGATCCTGCCCGGCTTCGACATCGTCGAGGCCGCCCGTTTCTGCGAGGACGTCCGCCGCCTGATCGGTGACTTCGAGTGGGCCGCGGTCACCGGCTCGCTGCCGGTGACCGCCAGTATCGGCGTCGCCGCCGCGCCACCGGGGTTGACGGTGGCGGCCCCGCTGCTCGCGGCCGCCGACCGTCAGCTCTACGTCGCCAAGCACACCGGCCGTGACCGGGTGGCGGCGTAGCCTCCGTCAGCGGAACGCGAAGACCGGCGGCAGGACCAGCACGACGATCCACATCCATCCGGCGTACACCGGCAGGTAGGTGGTCTGCCAGCGTTCGATCACCGCGAAGGGCTGCCGGCGGCGTACGAAACGCAGCAGTAGCCAGGCCGTCCAGATGAGGTTGACCAGCAGCACGATGTTCGCGCCGAGCGCCGTGGAGTTGTTGGGGGTGCTGCCATACTGGGCGACCCGGCCGGTCATGGTGAACAGCACGAGTGCGTCCATCACCAGGGCGCTTGCCACCAGCACCAGTTGCATGACGTCGAACTTGCCGGCCGGGGCCATCGGGTCCCGGGCGGACATCGAGTACAGCAACAGGCCGAGCACCAGGACCAGCAGCAGGTCGAACAGCACCAGGTTGCCCCGGTCGACGTCGATGCGGCGACCGTTCCAGCCGATGGTGACCAGGAAGGCCAGCAACCCGACGGTGAACAACGGCGTGAACAGCCTGGTCAGAACGGGTGCGATGTTCTCGATGACGCCCTGTTTTGCTTCGACGAGCCAGCCGGCCACCACCACGGCGGAGACCAGGCCACAGGGCAGCAGCCACAGGTTGGTGAATTCCCAGAGATCGATGCCGATGGCGTTGAACGCGCCCATCGCGAACGCCGTCAGCACCCCGCCACCCAGGCCGATCAGGGTGAGGTAGACGAACCACTCACCGCTGAACCGGATGAAGTCCATCCGTCGGCGGGCCGAGCGGAGACCGTCGGAGATGTAGGCGAGGCCGACGACGAACCACAGCGCGATCGGTAGGTGGGTGGCGACGACGTCGATCGACTGGGACTCGGTGTCGAGTGGATAGAGGTTCGCCGCGGCGGCTCCGACCACGAACAGCGCGGCCACGACGCCGCACACGAGTCTTCCGGCCCGTCGTCGCCACAGCAGGAAGGCGGCCAGCCAGGGAAGCGCGAACAGGGAGTAGTTGAGACTGTAGAAACCGTCCAGGTCGTAGCCGATGCTGTGCTGGAACAGCTCGGGGACCTTGACCGAGACGGCGGCGCCCAGAGCGCAGATCAACATCACGATCAGGTCGGTACGGGAACGGCTCCGCGGTCCGGTGTCACCGGTGAGGACCAGCTGTTTCCACAGTCGTTCGGAGTGTTCCCGGGCGAATTCGCGGGACAGTTCGTCGAGCCCGCCCATCCGTTTCACGGCGACCAGGAACGCCTCGTCGTCGTGCAGGCCCAGGGCGGTGAGCTGGCCGACCGAGCCGCGCAGGTGATCTTCGAGTTCGTCGGCGTCACTCTCGCTCAGTTCGGGCCGTCGGCGCACGTAGCGGCGCCACTGCGCGAACTGTGCCTCCAACTCGTCCGGATCGTTGGTCACGGTCATGCGGTGCCTTCCCTGGGGATGATCAGCGGGTTGAAGTCGCCGACGCTGGGCCAGACCTGCTTGAGCGCCTCGACGACGGTCGCCCACTGGCGGCGTTGCTCGGCCAGTTCGGCGAGGCCCTGCTCGGTGAGTCGGTAGTACTTGCGCCGGCGTTCGCCGGTCGCGGTCCGCCAGTCCGATTCGACGTGGCCGAGCCGTTCGAGGCGGTGCAGCAGGGGGTAGAGGAAACCCTCGGTCCAGTCGAGCTCGCCACCGGACAGTTCGTTGATGCGCTGCAGGATGGCGTAGCCGTAACTGTCTCCATCAGCCAGAATGCCGAGCACGATCGGTGTGGCTGACGCGGCGACCAGGTCTTTGGCGACCCGCATGGCCGTGCTCCCCTCCGTCGATACCTAGAAGTGCTATGCCTTGAAGTGCAATGCATAGTAGATCTAGGTATAGACGGAGGCAACCGCCGCCGTCGTCCGGTCGACGACGGCGGCGGCTGCCGGTGTGCAGGGTCAGGCGAGCGGTTCGATCCGGATGTTGCGGTAGCGGACGTTGGCGCCCGCGTCACCGTGGTCCTGCAGGCGGATCGAGCCCGGTGTGGCGCTCTCGGCGGCGCCGCCGCCGGTGGGGCCGTCGATCGCGACGTTGTTGTGGACGGTGACGCCGTTCCAGACGACTGTCACCCGGGCGTTCTCGGTCTTCGTGCCGGAGCTGTTGAAACGGGCCGCCCGGAACGTGATGTCGTAGGTCTGCCAGGTCTCCGGCGCCCGCGCGGCGTTGCTGTCCGGCGCCTTCTTCAGGTAGATGCTTCCGGCTTCGTCGTTGGCGAGGGTGGTGTCGCCGTACGAGTCGAGGACCTGGAGTTCGTAGCGGTCCTGCAGGTAGATGCCGCTGTTGCCGCGCTGCTGGCCGGTCACGTCCGACGGTAGGGTGGGTTCCCACCATTCGACGTGCAGTTTGAAGTCGGTGAAGGTCTGCTTGGTGCGGATGTCACCGCCGAGCACCTCCACCGACCCGCCGGACACCGGCCAGGTCGCCGCGGTGCCGTCGGTCTTCTGCCAGGCGTTCAGGTTGCCGCCGTCGAACAGCACGACCGACCCGGACCCGCCGCTCAGGGTCCAGTGCTGGCTGGCGGCGCCCGCGTACTCCCAGATGTGGGCCTGGGTGCCGTCGGCGGAGCTGCCGGAGAGGACGTCCAGGACCTTGCCGGACTGCGGGTTCAGGATGGAGCCGTTGGCTTGCGGCTGCCAGGCCTGTGCCGCCGAGTTGTTGCAGGTCCACAGTTGCACCTTGGTGCCGTTGGCGGTGCCGCTGTTGTCGACGTCCAGGCACTTGCCGAGGGCGCGGAAGCTGGTGCCGACCCGGCTCCAGCTCTGAGCCGTGCTGCTGTTGCAGGTCCACAGCTGGATCTTGGTGCCGTCGGCGGTGCCGGCGTTGTTGACGTCCAGGCACTTGCCGGCGAGCCCGACGATCGGGCCGGTGCCGCCGCTGACCGTGATCGCGTCCAGGTTGACGTGGCCGTCGTCGCCGGTGTCGTAGCGGTAGGCGATGGTGTTCGCGCCGGCCTTGAGCGGGATGCTCTCGGACTTGGTGGCCCAGTTCGCCCAGGCGCCGGTGTCGGCCAGGCTCGTCTGCCCGACCTTGACGCCGTTGGCGTACACGCTGATCTTCTTCGTGCCGGTGAACGGGTTGGGGCCGTTGGCGTAGCGCAGCGCCACGTCGTAGCTGCCGGCCGAGGTGACGTTGACGGTGAACGTCGTGGTCGCGCCCACCGTGCCGTAGCCGGCCACGAATCCGGAGCCGGTGTATCCGGCGTGTTCGGTGGCCACGCCGGTGCCACCGGACAGGCCCGCGTCCTCCGCCTGGTAGGTGCTGGTCGCCGGCGGTGCGCCGGTGGTCAGCGAGTTGAGGGTGTACCAGGCTTCCGTGCTCCAGAGCGATTCACCGGTGTCCGCGGAGAAGGGGCGCGGCGATCGTACGTACACCACATGCCCGGCTTTGAGGCCGTTGATCGTGAGCGTGACCTTCTTGCGGTCGGTGGAGAGGGTGGCCGAGGTGACGGTCAGGGTCTGCTCGTCGATCTTGGGACCGCCGTAGGAGGCGGTGGGCTGGTAGCGCCACTGTTTCACGGTGTATCGGGCGGCCAGCGCGTTGGCGGTCTCGGTGGACAGCGGCTTGGTGTATTCGAGTTCGAAGCCGCCGTTCTTCGCGCGCATGGCCAGGATGTCGAAGGTGCTCTTGCCGTTGGGGCTGAGCTTCTGCAGGCCGTAACTCAGTTTGCCGGTCTGTCCCCAGTTGCCGCCGGCGCCGAGCCCGCCCGCGTAGATCGCGCCGTCGGGTCCGATGCTGAGTTCCGACACGCCCGCCTCCAGGCCCTGGGTGAGTCGGAACAGGGCGCCCTGGTACTCGCCGTTGACCTTCTCCAGGTAGGCGCGCTGGATGCCGCCGTAGGTGACGTCGCCGATCAGCATTTGCCCGGCGAAGACGCCCTCCTTGACCAGCACCGGTGTGCTGGGGGAGTTGGCGATCTCGTTCTGCGGCATCCACAGCACCGGCGCGGTGACCGGTTTGGCGTCGAACGGGCCGGGCGGGGTCATGTAGTGGTTGAAGAACCGGTCCTGCTTGATGTGCAACAGTTTCGACGACGGCAGCCAGCCGCCCTGGTTGTCGGTGACGAACAGGCCGTTCTCCGGTCCCCAGCCGATGCCGTGCGGGGTGCGCAGACCCCCGGCGACGTAGGAGACCGCGCCGGTGTCCTTGTTGACCTTGATGGTCGTACCCCGATTGGCCGCGGGTTGGGGATTGGTGGTGTTGCCGCCGTAGTTGATCGACACCGACAGGTTCAGGTAGAAGTTCGGCGCCTCGTAGAGCAGGCCGAAGGCGAATTCGTGGAAGTTCCCGCCGTACGGCCAGGTCGCGACCGTCTGGTACTGGTCGGTCACCCCGTCGCCGGTGGTGTCGACGAGCCGGGTGAGCTTGGTCTTCTCCGACACGTAGAGCACACCGTCGACGATCTTGAGGCCCATCGGTTCCTTGAGCCCGCCGGCGACCTTCTTGGTGGTCACGGTGCCGGGACCGGTGTTTCCCGTCGCGTTGCCGAGGATGTAGACCTCGCCCGCCGACGAGGTGCCCGAGTCGTCCGAGCCGCCCCAGGTCAGCACCGCGAGCCGCCCGTCGGGGAACCAGTCCATGCCGGTGACCTTGGGCTGGAAGGCGCCGGGCCGCAGGTTGGTCAGGTCGTAACCGGGGTGCACGCCGGTCAGCGGCAGGCCGTCACCGGGGGAGTCGCCGGCGCTCTCGCACTCCTTGCGGCCGGGCGCGGTCACCCGGACGACGCCGGAGTCGGTGCTCAGCGCGGAGTTCGGCACCAGCGTGAAGGCGGAGGCGCCGGGGGCACGCCACTCCAGGGTGAGCTGTTGCCCGCCGCCGCGTTCGAAGTAGTCGATGCGCAGCGGGTGGATGCCGGCGGCCAGGGTGATCGCGCCCTCCTTGGCCGTCGCGCCGTGCAGGCCGTCGTGGTTGATCACCAGGGTGTCGGCGACGCTCAGCCGGGAGCCGTCGTCGCTGGTCAGGCGGAACGTGTAGGCGCCGGCGGTCGGGACGGTGACGTTGCCGAGCACCTGCGCGACGAAGTTGTCCTCGATGCCGAAGTCGCCGCCGGTCCAGTTGACGGTCGGCATCAGTTTGTCGATGTTCGGCGTCTGCGCGGGTTTGAGGGTGCAGAGCTTGTCCAGCGCGGTCTGCACGTCGAAGATCCGCAGGGTCACGCCCGGTTCCTGCGGGGGCGGCGCGGCCTGGGCGGTCGAGGCGGTGAGCGCGCCCGCCGTGCCGGTGAGGCCCAGGGTCAAGATCAAGGACATGATTCTTCGGTACGGCCTGAGCATCCGTTCTCCTCCGGTGGATGGTGGATCGGCGAACGCGAGTGTGTGAAGGGCGTCACAGTAAAGCGTCTTTCGCGTTTCGGTCCAGATCTTCGAGGAGAGTGAACGGAACTTTCATCGAGGCGTGCGAAAGTAGGGAGTGTTGAAACGAATTCATGATTTTCGTACTTGACAACGCGTCGATTTGTATCGACTGTGGACTGCTCAAGATTCGGGGGACCCGTGTACCAACTGGCTGCTGTCATCGCCGAGGCCGGCCTGCTGCGAGACCGCGTGGACCACGGCACGGTCGCCGTACTCCGCCACGGCCTGGCGATGGCGCCGGTGAGTGAGGCGTTGTTCGCGGAACTGGCCGGGACCTCGGCCGGCGGGCCGTTCGCCGAGCAGCTGAACCCGCGGTTCGGCCAGGCCCTCGCCGAGTGGTCGGTCGCGGGACCGGTCGCCTTCGTGCGGGCCGACTTCTTCGGCGGCGACGGACACCAGAGCGCCATCGTGTGGCGCGACGGGGCGCCGGCCTGGGGTCCGGTCTTCGACGACGAGTTCGACGGCCCGCGCGAACAGTGGCCGATCAACGCCGCTCTGGCGCAACTCGGCGTTCAGCCGAGCGGCCGCACGTATTCGTGGGACCCGGACCGGACGGTGGACCTGTTCGACGAGGTCGGGCTCGGCCTCGAACGCGACGTCGACGACTGGCTCGCCTACGCCCGAGCCGGCCGGACCCCGGCCTACTACGAGACGTAGGCGCGCGACCGGGGCCTTGGCCGACGCGGGCGGCGGCTCGACGGTCGCCCGCGAAGGTCGGCGTCGGGCTCCGCCGGCCTCAGAACGGCGGCGGGTCGTCCGGTGAACCGGTCCACATCGGTGCCGGTGGCCGCGGTCGGGGCCGTTGCAGCAGCGTCACCGCGTCGCCGACCCGTCCCAGTTCGATGAGATGCTGCGCCATGAGGTCGCCGAGGTCGTGCGGTTCCAGGATGTCGACGGCCTCCTGGTGGCGTCCCTCGTCGGCCAGTAGTTCGGCGATGGACCTGGCCGCGTACCAGGAATCACCCTCCGGATGCGCCTTCGTGAGCTCGATGGCCTCCGCACGACGGCCGCACGCGACCATCAGCGGCAGCCGCATCCAGAAGAACTCCCACTCCTCGGCTCCCCGGCGTTCCTTCCGGGCGTCGAGGTAGGCCAGACCGTCCTCGGGACGCCCCAGGGCCGCGTAGTGCTCACAGAGCGTGTGCACGATCCAGTCGTCCGAGCTGTGCGCGTCGGCCAGCGTCCGGAGTACCTCCAACGCCTCCTCACCTCGACCATGACGGGTCAGAAGCTCCGCGAGACGCACCTGCCCGCTGCCCTGCCGGCTCGTCGACCCTCGGTACACGGCGATCGCGCCGTTCACGTCACCGCGCTCCTCCAGCAGTTCCGCGAGACGCTGGGCGGCGTGCCCGTGATGTTCGGCCGCCGCGTACTCCTGCAGGTCCTCGATCCGGTCGTGCCGGGCCAGCAGGTCGGCGAGCCGGTCACGGTTGTCGACCGAGGTGGTGACACGCGCTCGCAGGAGGGCGATCGCCTCGTCGACCCGGCCCCAGCCCTCCAACAGGTGCGCCGTCTCCTCGGCTGCCGCCCACCAGCCCGTCGCGACGTACGGGGCGAGCACCTCCAGCGCCTCCGCCTGCCGCCCCTGCCCGGCGAGCCGTCGTGCCCACTCCCGGGCGCAGAACCACTCCCCGCGCCCGGCCAGCGACCGCACCTCGTCGACGTGCCCGAGCTCGACGAGCCGGGACACCATGGCCGGCGGAATGCATCCGGTCTGCGTCAGGGCGCGGCGGTCGAGATCGTCGGCATCCACGGCGGGCACCCTATCCGGAGGTTCAGCAGCGGAAACGAGAGACCGCGGTGCGGACTACCCTCGGGGCCATGATCGCAGCCGAGGCCGTCGCGCACCTCAACACCCTCGTCGGCTTCTGCGCCCGGCGTGACGTCGAGGTGCTGACCCGCGCCGCCGTCGGCGAGCTGGATGTCGCCATCCTCTTCGGCGGCAGCATCCTCGCCGGTGGGGACCTGTTCGCCCGGGCGGTCAGCGACCGGATCGCCGCCCACTTCATGATCGTCGGCGGTCAGGGCCACTCCACCGACGTGCTGCGCACCGCGATGCGGCGCCGGATGGGCTGGGACGACGTGGCCGGCCTGACCGAGGCCGCCCTTTTCGACCGATATCTCGACGAGAGGTACGGCGTACGCGCCGACGTGCTGGAACACGAATCGACCAACTGTGGCAACAACGTCCGTAACGCGCTGGCCCTGCTCGCCGCCGAGGGCGTACCGCACCAGCGAATCCTGCTGATTCAGGACGCCTCGATGCAGCGGCGCATGGATGCCGGGTTCCGGCTGCACGCGCCGGACGCGCGGATCGTGAACTTCGCCGCCCACCGGACACCGATCGACCTGATCGGCGGCGACCTCGGGTTCTCGACGCCGCCGGAGGGCATGTGGCCGGTCGACCGGTACGTCTCCCTGCTGATGGGCGAGATCCCGCGGCTCACCGACGACGCCGACGGTTACGGCCCGGCCGGGCGTGGGTTCATCGCCCACGTGACCGTGCCCGTCGAGGTCAGAGGGGCGTACGAGGCCCTGCGCGGGATGGGGGCCGGGGCACCGCGGTCGGCCGATCCGAGGTGGGCGGACGGATCACCATCGTTGCGCGCGGTCTGACGGTCGCTGGAGGTCGTCTTGAGGTGCCGGGCCGATCGTTACGGGCATGAACGCGAGCCAGATCGACGTCCAGCCGCTGCTGACCGCCGCCCACGCCCACCCGCCGCTGAGCCGGGCGATCCTGGACGGCGTGCTCATGCTGGGGCGGACCGCCCTGTTCACGGTGGTCGGCGTCGGCTCTCTGATCGGCGTCGCGATGGTCATCGCGCTCATGCTGACAGCGGCCGTGGACATCCCGGGCTACGACGCCGCAGCCGACTACTGACGGCCACGGGTGGCGGTCGACCAGGCGGTCACGGCTTTCGAGCGACGCCGGCCCAGCAGTGGCGGCCTCCGAGGCGTCGACCGGTTCGTCGGAGCGCCACGCCGATGCGGTGCGGATGCCGGGGTCGAGAAGTTCCCAGTCGCCGAAGAACCGCTCCACGGCGTCGCGGGTGCGGGGAAACCAGGGCATGCCCGCGCTGGTGGCGATGGTTGCCGCGGCGTTGACCTCATCGGCGTCGAGGTCGGCCGTGAGGTGCGTGAGGGCGAGGCAGCTGCCGGACGGTAGGGCGTCGCGTAGCCGGCCGAGGCATGCCCAGGGGTCGTCGGCGTCGGGCAGCAGGCTGAGGATCGCGATCAGGGTGAGCCCGACGGGGCGGGTGAGGTCCAGGGTGTCGTGCAGTGCGGTCGCGGTCAGGATGGTGGCGGGTCGGCGCAGGTCGGCTTCGAGGTGGGTGACACGGCCGTCGGGGTGGCTCGTCATCAGCGCGCGGGCGTGAGCGAGGACGAGCGGGTCGTTGTCCACGTAGACGATCCGAGTGGTGGGATCGATGCTCTGGACGGTCTCGTGCAGGTTCGGCGGGGCGGGAAGCCCGGCACCGATGTCGAGGAACTGGCGGAGGCTCTCCTTGGCGGCAAGGTCACGGGCGATCCGGTTGACGAACTTGCGGCTCTCTGCGGCCATGTGGCGTACGCCGGGCATCATCTGGGTGATGGCGTCGCCGAGGGCGCGGTCGGCGGCGAAGTTGTCCTTGCCGCCGAGCCAGTGGTCGTAGACGCGGGCGGAATGCGGCCCGGTGGTATCGAGCCGACCCGGTACATGTGGAATCCCGATCTCGGGCCTGCCGGTCCGGGTACGGCGGGGTGCGGAGGACGGTTTCGACCAGCCGAGGAAGCGCTCGTACAGGTCGGCCGGTGGACCGCTTGTCGCGGCCGCCCAGTCGTCGATCGCCTCGACCAGGAAGGAACCGAGCAGGACGGCCAGTCCGTGCGGGAAATCCCGGTACTGCTCGACCAGTTCGACCTTGGCGACGGCGCAGGGCCACGGCTCGCCACACGTCGTGCAGTCCCACAGGGGGCGCTCAGCCTGGTGGTCCGTTCGTGGCACCAACATCACTGGTCTCCGATGGTCGAGTGTCGGAAGGCCGAACCACACTGGCCTATGCCACTTTTGTGGAGTGTGGCATAGGCCAGTCTCGGCACGCAAACGCGCGCCGAGTGATTCGTTTTCAGGAGCGGGAGCCGGTGATCACGCCACCGGGTAGGTCGCCTCGAACGCCCAGCGTTCCGGCGGATACACCGCCTCGGTGAACTCCAACGGGTGATCGGCGACGTCGTACACCACGTGACGCACGACCAGGACCGCCGATGGCTCCGGCAGACGCAGAGCATCGCGCTCGCCATTGGTCGCCAGCCGGCTACTCATCTCATCCCGTGCATACCGCGCCTGGCGGCCGGTCACCTGCTCGACATAGGCCATCGTGCCGGCGCGGATCCGCTCCCGGATCAGCAGGTTCGGTGCCGTCTCTCCGATGCCACCGGCATACCAGGCGGTGGACAGTTCGACCGGCTTGTCATCGGCATGGATCAACCGCTGTCGGCGTACGACCCGGGCGCCGGCATCGAGGCCGAGTGCCTCCGCCACATGATCCGGAGCGGTGTCGTAGTCCGCCGCAAGGATCACCGCGCGTTCGTTCTCGGGATAGATCCTCCCGGTGTCCCTCGACCGGGAGTAGCGCTCCCGAGCCAGCCGATTGGGGCGCATGCGGTCGCGCACGTACGTGCCCGAACCCTGCCGGCTCTCCACGAAACCCTGGTGGCGCAAAGCCTCCAAGGCTCGCGCGGCGGTCGGTCGGGCGACAGTCCACTCGACAGCGATCTGCCGTTCCGACGGCACCTCGTCGCCAGGTTGGAGGTCACCACGCAGAATCTGATCGCGCACGAAGTTGGCGATCTGCATGTACTTGGGCAGGACCTGCTGAATCTCCGGCAACTCGCTACCTTCTGTGACTGGCATAGCCCACTGGCCAATGCGGTCAGTATGTCATCGATAGGCTGACAAGATGGGAACGCTACTGGTCGCCGCAGGCGGCGGCGGCGATGTGATCGCGGCGGCGGCCCTATCCGCTCTCACCTCGGACGAGGCCGTGGGGATCGCGACGATGGCCTGGGACCGGCTGATCATCGACCCGCTCCCGGGCCCACGAGGTGCAGCCGACTTCACCGGGCTGGAGACCCGTCGAGGCTGGCGGCAGGTCACCACCCACACCCGGCCCATCCCGCCTGCCGGATCCACCCTGCCGCGCCTCGCCGGCGAGATTCCGTTCCCCTTGATCCTGCTCGATCCGACCCGCGGCGCTCACGGCATGCGACAACAGATCCAGGACGCGGCCACGGAACTGGGTGCCGATCACCTCCGCTTGGTCGACGTCGGTGGTGACCTGCTCGGACGGCCCGGCGACGTCGGTCTGCGAAGCCCATTCGCCGACGCGCTGACGGCTGCCGGTTGCCTGGCACTTCCCAGCAGTGCATGGATCGCCGGCCCCGGGCTCGACGGGGAGCTGATCGAGGACGTCGTCTGTGAGCGGGCACGCGACCACGTCACCGTGCACACCCTCGTACCCGAGCTGTGGAAGCCCTACCTGCCCATCCTCGATTGGCACCCCACCGAGGCCACGGCACTGCTCGCCTGCGCAACGCTCGGCCTCCGCGGGACGGTCGAGATTCGTGATGCCGGGCTACCCGTACACCTGACCGACCGAAGCCCGACCGTCCTCGAACTCGACCTGGCCACGGTCGCCGACATCAATCCACTGGTTCGCCTCCTCGCCACCAGCGAGTCCATGTTCGACGCGGAGCGACTCGCGGTAGAGGTTATGGGCTCCACCGAGTTGCAGGCCGAGCGAGCCAAAGCGGCGAAGCGTCGACGACACCGGTCCGCCTCCGCCGACACGCTCGCCGTCCTGCCCGAATGGGAGAGAGAGGCTCGTCGGCGGAACATCGACTTCGTGACCTACCGACGGCTGGCCGAAGCGCTCGGCTTCACTGAAGTAGCGGCTTTGAGAGCACTCCTGGCAGCACACATTCCCGCCCGCGAAGCCGGACTCCTCTGGAAGGTCAGGCCCGAACCGACCATCGACTAGCTTCGACCAGTGCCTCAGGCCGGTGATCGTGGTGACTGGTCATACCCGGAAGGGCCCGATGCCGTCTTCGACCCTCGGCGCTCGCGGGAGTCGTCCGCGGTCACCCGGCCGCCTGGTTCAGTACCGTCGGCGTAACACCAGCATGCTGCGGGACTCGGCGCGTACCGTCGTCTGGGCCTTCACGATCTCCTCGTCGGCCTCGGGCCGTCCGGTGTCCACGACGACCTCCCACATCTGCCCGAACGCCGGTCCCGGGAGCGCGAACTCGGCGTCTTGCGGCGACGCGTTGAAGATCAGCAGGAAGGAGTCGTCCCGGATCGGTTCGCCGAGGGCGTCCGGTTCCGGGATGCCGTCGCCGTTGAGGAACACCGCGAGGGTGTGGTCGGCACCGGCGTCCCAGTCGTGTTCGGTCATCGGTTCGCCGTCGCGGCGCAGCCAGGCGATCCCGGGGAGCCCGGCCTCGCCGATCGGCTCGCCGGTGAAGAACCGTCGGCGGCGGAAGATCGGATGCTCGGCGCGCAGCCGGGTCAGGTGCCGGGTGAACCGGGTCAGGTCCGTCTGGTGTCGCGCGTCGGCCCAGTCGGTCCAGGAGATCTCGTTGTCCTGGGCGTAGACGTTGTTGTTGCCGTGCTGGGTGCGTCCGTGTTCGTCGCCGTGGGCGATCATCGGCACGCCCTGGCTGAGCAGCAGGGTGGCCAGGAAGTTCCGTTTCTGGCGTTCCCGGAGTCCGCGGATCTCGGGGTCGTCGGTCTCGCCCTCGACGCCGCAGTTCCACGACCGGTTGTGGCTCTCCCCGTCGTTGTTGTCCTCGCCGTTGGCGTCGTTGTGTTTCTCGTTGTAGGAGACCAGGTCGTGCAGGGTGAAACCGTCGTGCGCGGTGACGAAGTTGATCGACGCGATGGGGCGGCGGCCGTCATCCTGGTAAAGGTCGGAACTGCCGGTGAAACGGGAGGCGAACTCACCGAGACTGGACGGCTCACCACGCCAGAAATCGCGGACCGAGTCGCGGTATCTACCGTTCCACTCGGTCCAGTTGGGTGGGAATCCGCCGACCTGATAACCGCCGTCGCCGACGTCCCAGGGTTCGGCGATCAGTTTGACCTGCGAGACCACCGGGTCCTGGTTGACCAGGTCGAAGAACGCGGCCAGCCGGTCCACCTCGTGGAACTCCCGGGCCAGGGCGGCGGCCAGGTCGAACCGGAACCCGTCGACGTGCATCTCGGTCACCCAGTAGCGCAGGCTGTCCATGATCAGCCGCAGCGACTCGTGATGGCGGACGTTGAGGCTGTTGCCCGTTCCGGTGGTGTCGTAGTAGAAACGCCGGTCCTCGTCGACCAGCCGGTAGTACGCCGGATTGTCGATGCCGCGGAACGACAGTGTCGGGCCCAGGTGGTTGCCCTCGGCGGTGTGGTTGTAGACGACGTCCAGGATCACCTCGATGCCGGCCTGGTGCAGGGTCTTGACCATGGCCTTGAACTCCTGGACCTGCCCGCCGTCGCCGCCGAAACTGGAGTAGCCGTTGTGCGGGGCGAAGAAACCGATGGTGTTGTAGCCCCAGTAGTTGCTCAGTCCGCGGTCGGCCAGGGTGCTGTCGTGGACGAACTGGTGCACCGGCATCAGTTCGACGGCGGTCACCCCGAGTCGCTTCAGGTGCCGGATCATCACCGGATGGGCCAGGCCGGAATAGGTGCCCCGTACATCTGCGGGGATCTCGGGGTGTCGGATCGTCATGCCCTTGACGTGTGCCTCGTAGATCACGGTCTGGTGGAAGGGCACCTTCAGCGGCCGGTCGTTGTCCCAGTCGAAATACGGGTTGATCACCACGGAGCGTGGTGAGAAGGGCGCCGAATCGGCCTCGTTGTACGAGTCTTCATCACCGAAGTCGTAGGAGAAGTGCGCCTGATCCCAGCGGTAGTCGCCGTCGACGGCCTTCGCGTAGGGGTCGAGTAGCAGTTTCGACGGGTTGCAGCGCAGTCCGCGTGACGGGTCGTAGGGGCCGTGCACCCGGTAGCCGTACCGCTGCCCCGGCACGATCCGCGGCAGGTAGCCGTGCCAGACCAGCGCCTCCCGCTCCGGCAGGTCGATCCGGGTCTCCTTGCCGTCCTCGTCGAACAGGCACAGTTCCACCCGTGTGGCCGTTTCGGAGAACAGTGCGAAGTTCGTACCCCCACCGTCGTAGGACGCCCCCAGCGGGTACGGATTGCCCGGCCAGATGTGCATTGCTCGGCTACCTCGTCATCCGTCTCATGATCACCGTGAACCCGGAACCGCCTACCCGCCCGCGTCGCCGGTAAACGGGCGGTGCTGTCCAGCGTTGTCCATTCCGAACCGGAATGCTCCCGTCGCCGACCAGGATCCAGGGCAGCCGGATGGCCCCGAAGGGTCACCGGAGTCGACATCGGGAGGAACACGTGAAAAAACTGCCGAAGGTATGGGCCCGGCGTGCGGCGGCCGCTGCTCTGCTGATCGCGGCCGGCACCGGGGGAGGCGTCGCCGGGCCGTCCGCCGCGTACGCCGCCACCCTCTGCAACGGCTTGACCGCGACGATCGTCGGCGGCATCGGTAACGACAACCTGATCGGCACCGACGGCGCCGACGTGATCGCCGCGCTGGCCGGCAACGACGTGGTACTGGGCCTGGGCGGCAACGACACGATCTGTCTCGGTGACGGGAACGACGTCGCCCAGGGCGGCGACGGCCAGGACGTCATCTTCGGGGAGGGCGGCCTCGACGTCATCAACGGCGACGCCGGCAACGACGGCCTGAACGGCGACGCGGGCAACGACGCCCTGTTCGGCGGCGACGGCAACGACACCCTCAACGGCGGCGCCGAGAACGACAACGTCTACCCGGGCAACGGTGACGACTGGGTCAACGGCGGTGCCGGCAACGACGCGCTGCTGGACAGCCCCGGCAACGACAACCTGCTGGGCGGCGACGGCGACGACCAGATCAACGGCGGCGCCGGCGCCGACCTGGTCAGCGGTGACGGCGGCGGCGACGTGATCGCCGGCGGCGAGGGCAACGACGACCTGCGCGGCGGCAACGGCGACGACTTCCTGCTCGACCCGGTCGGCGCCGACATCGGTGACGGCGGTGCCGGAACCATCGACCGCTGCGACAACAACATCGACGTCAAATCCAACTGCGAACTGTCCTTCTGACCCGCCCGGGCAGCCGTGGGAGCCACCCACGGCTGCCCGCCGTCACGCCAGGTCGTCCAAGCGGGCCCGGACCTTGGCGGCGTCGGCGTGGTCGAGGGCTTCCAACAACACGAGAGCGGATTCCCATTGGGTACGGGCGGAAGCCGCGTCCCCACGAAGCGCGTCGTGGTCGCCCACCCGGATGCGCAGATCGGCCTCCAGATGCCGGTTGCCCAGCTCCCGATACATCGCCAGTGCCTCGGTGAAACAGGCGGTGGCCCGCTCGTCCTGACCCAGGTAATGGTGGGCCATCCCGACGCTGTCGAGCGTGCACGCCTCGGCCAGCCGGTCATCGAGTTCCCGCGCGACCGCCAGCGCCGCGACCCCGGTGGCCAGCGCCTTCCCGTGATCGCCGAGCAGACCGTGATACCAGCTGATGCCGTTCAGGGCGTACTGCACCCCGATCCGATGGCCACGGGACTCGAACAGTCGCAGCGCCTGCTCGGTGTGGTGCAGCGCGTCCGCGTGCCGGGACTGCTGGTCGAGTACCCAGCCGATGTTGAGGTGGGTGCGGGCCGCGCTGGTGTCGGCGCCGAGCTCGGAGTGCATCTTCAGCGCGGTCTCCAGCCAGGTCATCGCCTCGGTGTGCCGGCCCAGATGGGCGTTCGCCCGGCCGATGTAGCGGTGGGCCCGCGCCTGCCCGGCCGGGTCGTCCAGCCGGCGGGCCGCCTGCAGCGCCACCTGCTGCGTGGCGATCTCCCCGGCCCAGTCGTTACGGCCGTGCAGGAAGTCGGTGAGCGTCCACGCCAACTGATACGCGTGCCGGTCCATGCCGGTGTCGGCGGCGCAGTCGACGGCGGCACGGAGGTTCGCGTGCTCTCGGGTGAGCCAGCCGTGAGCGGTGTCCCGGTCGGTGATCTGCTCCGGGAGCACCCCGTCGGCGGCCGGGTGCGGGGTGATCGGGTCGCGGTGCGGATTGAGCAGCATGGCCGCCCGGTGCGCGGTGTGCAGGTAGTGGTCGAGGATCCGCCCGGTCGCGTCGGCCCGCTGCGGTGCCGTCTCGGCGCCGGCCAGTTCCGTGGCATAGGCGCGTAGCAGGTCGTGCCACGTGTAGCGGCCGGGCCGGTGCTCCTCGATCAGTCCGGCTCCGGCCAGTTCGGTGAGCGGTGGGCGTACCCCCGTGATGGTCTCGGCCGCGAGAGCGGCTGCCGCGGCGACGGTCAGGTCGGCGCCGGGATGCAGACCCAGCAGCCGGAACAGCCGGGCCGCCGACGGGCTGAGATGCCGATAGGACCAGGAGAAGACGGTACGGACGTCGGCCGCCGGATCGCCGCCGTCCAGAGCGTCGAGCCGGTCGCCGGCGGTGGCGGCCAGTTCGTCGGCGAGCACGGCGAGCGGTGCCTGCGGGGCCAGGGCCGCGCGGGCCGCCGCGACCACCAGCGCGAGCGGCAGGCGGGCGCAGGCGGTGACGATCCGGTCGACCGCCTCCGGTTCGGCCGTCACCCGGCCGGCGCCGAGACGGGCCGCCAGCAGGGCCACCGACTCGGGGTGGCTGAGCAGGCCGAGGATCAGCGGTTTGGCATCCACCACGGCGACCAGGTGGCGCAGCTCGTCGCGGCTGGTGATCAGGGCGCCGCAGCCGGGGGTGGCCGGGAGCAGCGGGCGGACCTGATCGGCGGAGGCGGCGTTGTCGAGCACGACCAGGACCCGCTTACGGGCCAGGAGGCTCCGGTAGAGGTTGACCTGCGCCTCCCTCGTGGTCGGTGTCTGAGTGGCGGGTACGCCCAGGGCTTCGAGGAAACCGCGCAGCGCCGTCTCCGGTGCGAGATGCCGTCCGCCGGGGTCGAAGCCGCGCAGGTTGACGTAGAGCTGACCGTCCGGGAACGAGCGCATCGAGCGGTTCGCCCAGTGCAGGGCGAGGGCGGTCTTGCCGATTCCGGCCGCGCCGGAGACCGCGGAGATGACCACGGTCGGGTGGCCGGAAGCCGGTTGGAACAGGCGGTCGAGGGTGGCCAGGGCCTCCGTGCGGCCGGTGAACGCGGGGACGTCGCCGGGCAGTTGGCGCACCACCGGGCGTGGGCCGGTGTCCGGGCGTACGCCGCCGCGGTTCTCCTCGGCCCGGTCCCGGGCCGCGCGTAGCGGGCCGATCTCCTGCTCGGTGGCTCCGAGCAGCCGCACCAGCATGTCGAAGCGGCCGGCCGGTGGGAGGGTCTTTCCACTCAGATAGGCGCCGATGATGCCGGTGGACCATCCGGCACGTGCGGCGATGTCGCGATAGCTCGGGCCGGCCGCCCGTGCCCGGAGCGTACGCAGCAGCTTTGCCAGGTCGTCGATCGTGGCCACCTGGGCCGCCGCCGTTTCCGGGCCGTCAGTCATTGTTCGCTCCTCGTGCTGCCGGCTTCCGGTCGGTCGAAGGGAGTAGGGCCGTCCAGCCGTGGGTGGTGATCTCGTCGGCGAGGGTGCTCAGCGGGAAACTCGGGCGGGTGGCGGCGAAGGCGGCCGCCGCGGCCAGGGCCAGCGGCAGCCCTCGGCAGGCGTCGACGACACGATCGACGGCCGTGGGATCGGTCCGCAGCCGGTCGTCGCCGAGCCGCCGGGCCAGCACGAGCCGACTCTCCGACGCGGACAGCGGGCCGAGCGGCACCGGGCGGGCGTTCTCGATCGCGACCAGGCCGGTCAACGCGGTCCGGCTGGTCACCAGGACCATGTTGCCCGGCGTGCCGGGCAGCATCAGGCGGACCTGTTCGGCGGTGGCGACGTCGTCCAGCACGATGAGCAGCCGCCGTCCGGACAACAGGCTGCGCAACAGCGCCGAACGCTGATCGAGGGGGCCGGGTATCCCGTCGGCCGGGACACCGAGAGACTCCAGCAGTCCCCGAACCGTCTCGGCGGCGTCGGTGGAACCGTCGCCGACAGCGGTGTGCAGCTGGCCGTCGGGGAACCGGTCGGCGACCCGCCGGGCCCAGTGGGCGGCCAGGGCGGACTTGCCGATTCCCGGCCCACCCCAGATCAGGGCGATGACGACGGCGCGCTGCCGGGCTTGATCGGCCAGCGCGGCGTCCAGTGCGGCCAGGGCGTCGGCGCGCCCGGCGAACGACGCGATGTCCGGCGGAAGCTGCCGGGGCACCGGATGCTGCGGCCCCGGCAGACCGGCCTGCGCGAACACTCGGCGGGTGTCGTCGACCCGGTCCCGGACGGTCGCCAGCCGGCCGCGCTCGGCCGGCCCGGCACCGAGCAGCTCGACCAGCACATCGAACCGATCCGGCGGCGGAAGGATCTTGCCGGACAGATATTCGCCGATGATGCCGTGCGACCAGCCGGCCAGATCGGCGAGCTCCCGATACGTCAGCGCGGGCCGGGCCTGCCGGTGTGCCTGCCGTCGCCGCAACTGGCGTAGTACCCCGGCCAGATCCTCGACGGAACGCACGTCGGCGAGGTCTGATCCGTCCCGGGAGTCCTCACCGGATTGCGCGCCCAACTGCGGGCCCCTCTCGCCAGCAAACGGCGATAGCCTTCAGCCGGCCGTCCCGCGATGCTCCACTATAGAGGGATAAACGACGGTCCGAGCGAATGGCGCCCCGTATACCACGACGCCACCATGTGATCATGCGGAAAGCCGACGATCCCTCAGTGGCACGCCTGGGGCAGGATCAATGGCATGCAGCGGACACCATGGCGGAAGGCGGTCGACCGGCGCCTGCCGATGGCCCTGCCGGTCATCACGGTCGGCACCCTCGCCCTGGTCGTGGCCAACGTGCGGCTGCTGGTGCCGGTCGGGGTGGGGGTGCTGCTCGCGTTCCTGTTCTGGCGTATCTCCTACGCCTTCAAGTTCGTCGCCTTCACCCTGGTGATCGCCCTGCTGTGGCTGGCCGGCTGTGCCCCGGCCGAATTCGGCTGGAGCATCCACTACCGAGTGGCGGCCACGCTCATCCCCGATGGCACCCGGTGGGACATCGTCGACGAGATCACGGTGCCGGCCGACCGGGTCGTCGAAGCCGTGGCGGCCGACGGCGCCTGGTTCGACGACCAGATCGACCCGTCGGCGCCGGAGGAGTTCCGCCGCACGTTGGCGGAGGACCTCCGGACTCTGGAGGGCATCCTCGCGAAGCAGGGCTGGGTCTTCACCCGCATCCTGGACGGGGATGAAGCCGTTTTCACCCGCCGCCGCAGCGTCGAGTCCGCCCAGGGCGGGATGTTCCCGCTGGTGTCCCGCCAGTCGCTGGCGATCCCCGACATCGAGTTGTTCGCGGCGACGCCGCTCAGTGCCTCCACCGGCCCCGGCTCGCCCGCACCGTGGGCCCGGCGGGTCGTCTTCACCCCGGCGGACGACTCCGAGATCCTGATCGAGGCCGGGCGTAACGTGATCGCGGCCACCAACCCACCGAGCGAGGCCGAGCCGGTCCCGGCCGGCGAGCAGCGGCGGATCGTCAGCGGAGACTCATCGGTGGAGTTGAGTCTGCTGAGTCCGGTGTCCCGGCACGAGCCGGTCCGGAGCATCACCCAGGTGTCGCTGGCCGAGTGGACCGGCTGGGTGCTGGCCTTCGTGTGGGCGCTCGTCCTCGCCCTGGCCCAGGACGGCGTCAAACAGGGCTTGGCGCGCCTGTTCGGCCGCAAAACGCTCCCGAACGGCCGACCGGCCTCGCCGGACCGTCCATCGCGGGCCGACGACGAGTCCACGTCCTAATCGCTCGACGGCAGAGCCGCCTCAAGCGCCGCGACCAGCTCAGGGTCATCCGGGGTGACCCGCGGGCCGAACCGGGCCAGGACCGTGCCGTCCGGCCCGACCAGGAACTTCTCGAAGTTCCAGCGGATGTCACCGCTGTGCCCCTCGGCGTCGGACGCCGTGGTCAGCTCCTGGTAGAGGGGGTGCCGCCCGTCGCCGTTGACCTCGATCTTCTCGGTCATCGGGAACGTCACCCCGTACGTCGTGCTGCAGAACTCCTCGATCTCCTCAGCGGTGCCCGGCTCCTGGCCGCCGAACTGGTTGCACGGCACACCGAGCACGCTGAACCCGCGGTCCGCATACCGCTCGTGAAGCTGCTCCAGCCCGGAGTACTGCGGCGTCAGCCCGCACCGGGAGGCCACGTTGACGACCAGCGTCGCCGAGCCCCGGAACTCGGCGAGGTCCAGCGGCTTTCCGTGCAGATCAGCGATCTGGACGTCATGGACGGTCACGTTTCCTCCAGCGATCCGTGGATCTTCCCGGGCCAGCGTAGGCCGGGATCGCGGGCACGACCACACGTGCGCGGCCGTGCCCGCCGGCGGCACCGCCCGGACGGTCGGGGTGACGGCGAGAGATCCGCCTGCGTCGCGCAGCGCGACCGGCCTCACTTGCCATCCGCCGGGGGCTGGAGCACACAGAACTCGTTGCCGTCGGGGTCGGCCAGGACGTGCCAGACCCAGCCGTGTTCCTCGATCGGTTCGCTCGTGAGGCGGCGTGCGCCCAGTGCCTGCACCCGCGCCAGCTCGGCGGCCAGGTCGGGCACGCGCAGGTCCAGGTGCATGCGGTTCTTGCCGGCGTGCGGCTCGGTGACCTTCTGCAACAGCAGCTCGATGCCGTTGCCGTCGGCGGGCAGCACCTGCCGGTAGATCCCGGGGGAGTCGGGTCCGGGGTCATAGCCGAGCACACCGGCCCAGAACGTCGCCGCCCGGTCCAGGTCGGCGACGTCCAGGACCACCACGAGCGTCACATCCTCACGCCCGCCGAACCGGGCCGGTCCACCTGTCATTCCGGCACGCTATCGCGACCTCGGTATGCGCCTGGTGTTTCCCGGGCCTGGGAAGCGCGGCGTCAACTGATCTCGAAGTCCAGTTCGGCCACCGGGTTGGTGAACTCGGTGACCCGCAGGGACACCTGCAGTCGCCAGGTGCCGGGGGCCGGGATCACCACCTGCGCGGTGTAGAAACCCGGTGATACCTGGGTCAGCGGGATGGCGCCGAGGGAGGCACGGTCGGTGTTCAGCCGTACGACAGGTGGTGCGACGCCCTCGGCCGGCTCGCCGGTCGCGGAGGTCATCCGCAGGGTGATGGTGTTGGTGCCGCGGGTCAGGGGTGCGAGGTCGGCCTGTACCTGGATGTCGCCCAAGGTGGTGGTGCGCGGGCCGGGATCGGCGACGGCGGAGGCGGGCGTGGCGGTGCTGTCGGGGCTGGTGTCGACGAGGAATCCGGTGACGAGCAGGGCGGCCAGCAGCAGCGTCCCCTCGATCGTGACGGCGCGGACGATCGGCCGGGTGCGTTCCGGTCGTCGCGACGCCTGTCGAAGCCGGGGGAGTAACGACCATCTGTTCCATGCCGCGACGACGACGACGGCGACGGCGATGGCGATCTTGGTGAGGAGCAGCCGTCCGTAGTCGGTGGTGACCAGGGCGCTCCACGATCCGAGGATCCGCCAGCCGAGCAGTGTTCCGGTGGCGACCAGGGCGGCGAGCACGATGGCGGCCGCGGTGGAGAACCTGGCGAGTGTCTCGGCCGCGGCGGCCCGGCCGGCGAGACCGGGCAGGGTCAGCGCCAGCCCGAGCAGCCCGCCGAGCCAGATGCTGCCGGCGAGTAGGTGCAGCACGTCGGCGGCGATGACGAGGGATTGCGGGTTCGCTGCCCGGGTGTGCCCGGTCAGTGCGGGTGCTGTGGCGGCGATGGTCGCGGCCACCACTGCGGCGATGCGTCGTCGTGGTCCGGGCGCGGTGACGGTGACCGGCCGGTCGGCCTCCGCGGTGGGGGCGGGTCGTCGCCGTCGAAGGAGGGCGACCGCTGCCGCCAGGCCACCGGCCACGGTTGCGGCGACGACCCACTCCGCCGGTGGCAGCGAGGACCAGGTGTCGGCCCGGGTCAGCAGGCCCGGACCGCCGCCGAGCAGGTAGATCGCGGTGATCGGGACCGCGATGATCCAGGCTCCGGCGGCGACGGCGGCGGTGGTCCGCAGCGCGAGGGACAGGCGGCCGGAGCCGGGCCGCTGGTCGGCGGGTAGCAGGACGGCGATGAACACGACGAGTCCGGCGGCGAGCAGTAGGCCGGCGTAGCCCAGCCACCGGGCCAGGGTGAGTTGCCGGGGAGCGTTCGGGACGGTGCTCGGCTCACCGGCCGGCATCGTCACGGCCGGGGTGGTCGGGGCGCCGATCGCGAAGGTGAGCGCGCCGCTGATGGGGTGACCGTCGTCCGAGACGACCCGCCAGGTCAGTACGGTCGTGCCGGTGCCGAGCGGTCCGGTCGGAGTGACGGCGAGTTCGGTGCCGGTGACGGTCGTGCGGGCCTCGACGAGTTCGCCTCGGGCGTCGAAGATCTGCACGCCGTCGGGTACGCCGCGGACGGCCTCGTCGAAGGTCAGCAGGATCCGGGTCGGTGCGGTGGCCACGACCGTGCCCTGAGCCGGATCGGTCCGGACCAGGTCGGCGTGTGCCTCGGCGGGCTGGGCGGTGCCGAGCAGCACGGCCGCGAACAGCATTGCGGTGGCGCCGAGTCGCCTGATCATGCCCGGCGGTGCTGCTGGAAGAGCGACACGGCGGCGAGCGCCGACCCGACGAGCCCGGCCAGTAGTGCGGCGAGAGTGACGCCGTTGCCCGGTGCGGGTGCGGGTGCGGGCGGGGTTTCGGCGGCGTGGTGGATGCCCGCGGAGACGACGAATCCCGGGGCGGGTCGGTCCAGTCGGTGGAGGGTCTGCCCGTTCTGGGGGACCTCGATCCACGCCGATTCGCCGGTCGCGCAGGTCTGGACGGTGGGGAACAACAGGTCGGTTCCGGGGGTCTCGGGTAGTTGGACCGCGAGTTCGAGGACGTCGCGGTAGCCGTCCGGCAGTGGGGTGTCGGTGCGGTAGGTGACGGCGGTGACCCGTTCGACGATCTGGTTGCCGTGGGCGTCGGTCACCGGTGGGTCGACCTTCTCCGTTCGCTTCGAGACCTGCCACCACGCGTTGCGGGTGGGGGTGACGGAGGTGATCTGGGCGGGGATCTGAATGGTGATCCCGGTGGTCGGTGAGTCTGCGCAGCCGTGCGCGACGCTGAACTGCAGGACGGCGTGGGCGCCGGCCGCGGTCGTGGAGGGTGTGACGGTGACGTGGGCGCTCGCCGGGGAGGCGAGCCCGACGACGGTGACGGCCAGGGCGACCGCGCCGACCCGGGCGATACGTCGTGACCAGAGACTTCCGCCGGATCCGTTGTCCTCGCGCCGCATGCCGCACATTGGAGCAACCCGTCGAACTCATGTCAAGGATGTGAACTGGTGACGGATGCATTGCGGCTTCCGGGACGGAAAGGTAGCCTCGGTTCACATTAGTGAACTGAGATCCCTGATGTGAGCGATAGGAGTTGGCCTACATGCCGAACATCACCGTCGAACTACTCGCCGGCCGCACCCTCGAGCAGCGCAAGGCGTTCGCCCGAGCGGTGGCCGACCAGGCCGTCGAGATCCTCGGCGCCCGCCGGCAGGACGTCCGCATGGTGTTCACCGAGATCACCGCGGACGACGTGGCCAACGGCGGCGTGCTGGCCAGCGAGGACGAGAGCCGGGCGGGCGTGGTGGCGGCGCTCAAGAAGGGTTAGTGGCGAGGCGACCGATGGGGTCGGGCGGCCGGTGGGCTGCCCGACCCCATCGGCGTCAGTCGGGGCGAACGGGGTGTCAGCGGACCAGGCGGTTGTCGCGCATCGCGGACAGTCGGGCCTTCACGCTCAGCAGCGTCTCGATGATCAGATCCTCGCGGCCCTGGCTGAGGCGGCTGATCGGGACCGCGACGCTGATCGCGTCGATCGACCGGTGGGAGAACGGCAGCGCGACACCGAAGCACCGCACGCCCAGGCAGGACTCCTCGCTCTCCTCCGCATACCCGAACTGGGCGGCCTTGTCGATTATCGCCAGCAGCGCGTCCCGGTCGGTGATCGTCTGCGAGGTGAAGGCCTTGATCTCGTGCGGGACCAGTCCGCCGCGGTCGCCCTCGGGCAGCTCGGCGAGCATCGCCCGGCCCAGCGCGGTGCTGTAGGCGGGCAGGCGCCGACCGACCGCTGAATACATCCGCAGCGGGTGCTTGGACTCGCGCTTGGCGGTGTAGATGATCTCGGCGCCCTCGAGCCGGCCGAGGTGCACGGTCTCCTCGGTGGCGGCGGCGATCTCGTCCATCACGGCCCTGGCCCGGGACAGCACCGGGTCACCGTCGAGATAGGCGGAGCTGACCGTCAGGGTGTGCACGCCGAGGCGGTAGATGCTGCCGGTCTGGTCGGTGTCCAGCCATCCGCGGGCGCACATGGTGCGCAGCAGCGCGTGCAGGCTGCTCTTCGGGATGCCGAGGCGTTTGGCCAGCTGGAGCTGGGTGCCGGGGCCGTTGGCGGCTATGTCGTCGAGGACGTCGAGGACCCTGGCGGCAGACTTGACCTGCGACGTGGCGGAACTGCCGCTGCTTGCCTTCTCCGGGTCCACCGAGACCTCCTGATCGGTTGTGGCACGTTTCATTCGAGTCGCACAACCTTACACCACGGTTCACATAGGTGGACAAAATTCAGCCCCTTGACCTGTGATCGGCGCCATAGGTATGGTCGATCTCAGTTCACATAGCTGAACGCGGTTCACGAACGAGGAGCGAGTTTTGATCGAGGTCAGGTATTCGGCATCGCCTCACGGCGTGGAGACGGCGACGAACGCGGATCTCCGGAAGGACTTCCTCGCGCCGGACCTGTTCCACATCGGCGAGGTCCGCGGCGTGTACACCCACGACGACCGGCTGGTCGTCGGCGGCGCGGTCCCCGGCACCGGCCGGCTCGAACTGCCCGCCTGGGACGTGCTCGGCACCGGCACCCACCTGGCCCGCCGCGAACTCGGCATCGTCAACGTGGGCGAGCCCGGCCACGTGCTCGTCGACGACGAGAAGTTCGAACTGGGCCACCTCGACGGCCTGTTCGTCGGCCGCGGCAGCGAGGTCGTGTTCGCCGGGGCGGACGCCGCCTTCTACTTCGTGTCGGCTCCGGCGCATGCCACGTACCCGACCGTCCTGCTCAGCCACGCGGCGGTAGAGCCGGTCAAGCTGGGCTCGCCGGCGGGCGCCAACGAACGCAGCCTCTACCGGTACGCCTGGGGCCAGGAGCTGCAGACCGCGGTCCTGCAGTTCGGCGTCACCGTGATCGCCGACGGCTCGGTGTGGAACACCTGCCCGCCGCACCTGCACGACCGGCGTACCGAGGTCTACCTCTACGTCGACCTCGACGAGAAGGACCGGGTCTTCCACTTCATGGGCCGCCCCGGCGCCGCCCGCCACCTGGTGATGGGCAACCGCGAGGCGGTCATCTCACCGCCGTGGTCGATCCACTCCGGCGTCGGCACCGGCTCCTACGCCTTCATCTGGGCGATGGGCGGCGAGAACAACGAGTACACCGACCTGACCCCGGTTCCCCTGGAGGACCTGTGACCAGGTCGCCGTTCGACCTGACCGGCCGCCGCGCGGTGGTCACCGGCGCAGGCCGCGGCCTCGGCCGGGCCATCGCCGTCGGACTCGCCGAAGCCGGCGCCGACCTGATCCTGCTCGGCCGGGCCGCGAGCCAGAAGTCGACCCGCGACCAGGTCGCCGCCCTCGGCCGCGACGTCGAGATCGTCGACCTCGACGTGGCCGACCACGACGCCATCGCGCGGGCCGCCGACCGGGTCAACCGCGACCACCAGGTGGACGTCCTGGTCAACAACGCCGGCATCATCGACCGCCAGGACTCCACCGACGTGACCCGCCGGTCCTGGGACCGCGTCGTCGACGTCAACCTCAACGGCCTGTTCTTCCTGTGCCAGGAGTTCGGCCGCCCGATGACCCGTCGCGGGCACGGCAAGATCGTCAGCGTCGCGAGCCTGCTCTCCTTCCAGGGCGGCATCCGCGTCGCGTCGTACGCCGCCAGCAAACACGGCGTCGCCGGAGTCACCAAGGCCCTGGCCAACGAGTGGGGTCCGCTCGGGGTGCAGGTCAACGCGATCGCCCCCGGATACATCGCCACCGACAACACCACCGCGCTGCGCGAGGACCCGGACCGCTCCCGCGCGATCCTCGAACGCATCCCGGCCGGCCGCTGGGGAGACCCCGCCGACATCGCCGGTGCCGCCGTCTTCCTGAGCTCCGCCGCAGCCGACTACGTCAACGGCCACGTCCTGGTCGTCGACGGCGGCTGGATGGCCCGCTGACCTTCCGCTCCGTTCCTTCCGTTCCCTCCGTTCCCGAAATGAGAAACCATGAGAATCACCCCTCGTCCTGCCGCGATAGTCAGTCTCAGCCTGCTCGCCGCCGTCCTCACCGGCTGCAGCGAGGAGTCCGGCGGGGGCACCGCCGCCGCGGGCTCCGAGTCCTGCGCCTCGTCCGATGTCCGGCTGGTCGGCCAGGTCCGCAACGAGTCGAACCCGTACGAGGCGTCCTGGCTGGCCGGCGGCGACGCGTTCGCCCAGTCGGTCGGTCTCAAGCAGGAACGCCTCACCTACGACGGCGACTCCACCAAGCAGCAGGAGCAGATCAGCCAGATCCTCGCCGGCAACACCAAGTGCCTGGTGATGAACGTGCTCCCGAACGGCGACTCGGACACCGCGCCGATCGTCAAGGGCGCCGACCAGGCCGGTGCCTACCTGGTCACCCAGTGGAACAAGCCGGCCGACCTGAAACCGGCCGACCACAAGACGTGGCTGAGCCACATCACCTACAACGGCGTCGAGTCCGGCCAGCAGATCGGTGACGCACTGTCCACCGCGATCGGCGGCTCCGGCGGCATCATCGCCCTGCAGGGTGTCCTGGACACCGCGGCCGCCAAGGACCGGTTCGCCGGCCTCGAAGCCTCACTGGCCAAGAACACCGGCGTCAAACTGCTCGACCAGCAGGCCGCCAACTTCTCCCGGGCCGAGGCGCTCACCGTCACCAAGACGCTGCTGACCAAGCACGGCGACAACGTCAAGGGCATCTGGGCCGCCAACGACGACATGGCCCTCGGCGCTCTCGAGGCACTCCAGCAGGCGGGTAAGGCCGGCAAGGTCGCGGTCGTCGGCATCGACGCCGTCCCGGACGCGGTCAGCGCCGTCCAGAAGGGCGACATGACCGCCACCGTCTCCAGCGACGGCACCTGGCAGGGCGGCATCGGCCTGGCCATCGGCTACTGCGTGGCCACCGGCAAACTGAAGGTCGCCGACATCGCCCCGGCCAACCGGGCGTTCTTCGCCGAGCAGTTCCTGATCACCAAGGACAACGCCGCCGAGTACGCGACGCCCAAGGCGAACCCGGCCGACTTCGAGTGCGCCAACGTCTTCAACCGCGTGGCCGGCCCCCTGACATGACCGTCACCACCGAGGTCGCCGTAGCGCCTCGCCGTACTCCTCGGCGAGGCGCGTCGCTCCGGGACGCCGGCCCACCGCTCGCGTTGATCGTCATCTTCCTGATCTTCGCGGCGCTGAGCCCGCAGTTCCGCAGTGTCGACAACGTCCGGAACATCGTGGACGCGGCAGCGGTGCTCGCCGTCGTCACCTGCGGCATCACGTTCGTGCTGATGATGGGGTCGATCGACCTGTCCGCGGCCGGGGTGATGGGCGCCTCGGCCCTGACCGTGTCACTGCTGGTCGCCAACAACCGCAACGACAACGACTTCGGGCTGCTGGGCATCCTGATCGCGATCCTGCTGGGCTGCGCGTTCGGCTGCCTGAGCGGGCTGGCCCTGGTCCTGTTGAAAGTGCCGTCGTTCATGGCCACGCTCGGGGTGTCGGCGGTCGGGCTCGGCGTCGCGACGTTGATGTTCGCCGGCGTCCAGCCCAACATCACCGACGCCATGCTGGAGAGCTGGGCGATCGAACGGTTCCTGGGCTTCTCCTACCTGACCTGGATCGCGGCCGCGTGCATCCTGGTCGGCTGGCTGATCCAGCGGTACACCCGCCTCGGCCGGTACGCCTACGCGATCGGCGGCGCCGAAGAGGTCCTCACCCTCTCCGGGGTGCGCGTCAAGCCGTACAAGATCGGGGTCTTCGCTCTGGCCGGTGCCTTTTACGGTCTGGGCGGGGTGATGGTGACCAGCCAGCTGGGCGCCGGTCTCGTGCAGGCCGGTGACGGTTATGACTTCTCGGCGATCACCGCCGCGGTGGTCGGCGGAACGCTGCTCACCGGCGGCCGCGGTGGTGTCCTGCACTCCGCCGTCGGTGTCCTGCTGGTCATGGTGCTCACCAACGGTCTGGTGCAGGTCGGTGTCAGCCCCTACTGGCAGGGCGGCGTCGAGGGCCTGATCGTCGTGGCCGCGGTCGCCGCCGCGGTCATCCCGCAGCGACGAAGGAACCAGGTGGTCAAATGAGTGTCCCGGCACTGGAGGTCCGCGGCCTCGTCAAGCACTATCCGGGGGTCAAGGCGCTCGACGGCGTCGACCTGGTGGTCCGTCAGCACGAGGTGCTCGGTCTGGCCGGGGAGAACGGCGCGGGCAAGTCGACGCTGCTCAAGGCGCTCGTCGGGCTGGTCACCCCGGATGCGGGGGAGATCTATGTCCGCGGTGAGGCGGTCCGGTTGCGTAGTGTCGTCGACGCCGCCGATCACGGCATCGGGATGGTCTTCCAGGAGCAGTCGCTGGTGCCCAACCTGACCGCGGCGGAGAACATCGTGCTGGGCAGCGAGGGCCCGGCGGTCCGGCGCGGCATCTACCGCTGGGACGCGATGCGCCGGCTGGCCCAGGAGCAACTCGACAAGATCGGCTCGCACATCGACCCGCTGGCCCGTACCGATTCGTTGTCCTTCGCCGACCGGCAGATGGTCGAGATCGCGAAGGTGCTGCGCATCGAGGAACGCAGCCAGCACCCGCCGGTGATCATCCTGGACGAGCCGACGTCGGTCCTGGAGTCCAAGGAGATCGAGACGCTGTTCGCGCAGATCCGGCGGCTGCGCGAGTTCGCGTCGGTCGTCTTCGTCTCGCACCGCCTCGACGAGGTGCTCGACGTGTGCGACCGGGTTGCCGTGCTGCGCGGCGGTCGGTCGGTCGGCGAGGTCGCCACGGCCGGGGCGGTACCGGGTGAGCTGCACCGGATGATGATCGGCTCGACCGGCTCCGACGACCACTACCACGAGAACGCCGCCGTCCCGGTCGTCGCCGAGCAGCCCCGGCTGTCGATCCGCGGTCTGTCCGGCAGCACGTTCCGCGACATCGACCTGGATGTCGCGGCCGGTGAGATCGTGGCGATCGTCGGCGTGCACGGCTCCGGCCGGGAGGACGTCTGTCGTGCGCTGTTCGGCGCCGAGCCGACCACCGGCGGCGAGATCCGGATGGACGGTAAGAAGGTCGACCTGTCCAGCACTCGCGCCGCCTGCGCGGCCGGTATCGGTTACGTCCCGGCCGAACGCAAGATCGAGGGCATGGTCGGTCCGATGTCGGTGGCCGACAACATGACCCTGAGCAAGCAGGGGGCCCGCTGCACCGGACCGTTCGTGGCGCCTCGGAAACAGGCCGGCCTGGTCGACGGATGGATCAAGAGACTCTCCATTCGTACGCCCACCCGCGACACCGCCATCGGCCGGCTGTCCGGCGGCAACCAGCAGAAGGTGGTGCTGGCCCGCTGGCTGGTCGGCGGCGACATCCGTCTGCTGCTGCTCGACCATCCCACCCGTGGCCTGGACATCGGCGCCCGCTCGGAGGTGTACCGGCTGATGCGTGAACTGGCCGGAACCGGAGTGGCCACCGTGCTGCTGGCCGACAGCCTGGAGGAGGCGATCGGGATGGCCGACCGGATCCTGGTGATGACCGACGGCCGGGTCGCCACCGAGGTCGCCTGCCCCAACGGCGGCAAACCGAGCCCCCTGGACCTAGTGAAGGTGATGGTGTGAGCACCCCCGTGGCCACCCGGCCGTCCAGCGTCGCTCTGCGAGCCGGGCGGTTCACCGGCTTCATGCCACTGATCGCCCTGGTCGCGTTGACGGCGGCACTGACCGCGGTCGACCCGGACTTCCTCACCCAGCGGAGCCTGACCGCGGCCCTGCGGACCGCGGCGCCGCTGATCGTGCTCGCGGCGGGGGCGACCCTGGTCGTACTCTGCGGCGGTATCGATCTGTCGATCGCGGCGCTGGCCTCGCTGTCGACGGTCCTGCTGGCCCTGTGGCTGCCGGACCTCGGCGGGCTCGCCACGCCGGCGGTCATCCTGATCGCGGCGGCGATCGGCGCGGTGCAGGGTACGGCGCACGTCCTACTGCGGATACCGTCGTTCATCGTCACCCTGGGCGGGATGAGCATCCTGTCGGCGGTCGCCCTGGTGGTGTCCGGTGCCGGCACCGTCCGGGTCGTCGACGACTCCACGGTCGGTTGGCTCGACCTGTACATCGGTGGCTTCCTGCCGACGTCGGCCGCGATGGCGATCCTGCTGGTCGCCCTGATCGCGGTGGTGCTCAAGGTGACCCCGTTGCAGAGTTGGGTGTCGGCCACCGGGTATTCGGAGTCGGCGGCCCGGCTCGCCGGCACCCCGGTCGACCTGGTCAAGATCGGCGCGTTCTGCCTGTCCGGCGCCTGCGCCGGTTTCGCCGCGGTCATGCTGGTCTCACGCCAGTTCAGTGGCGGTCCGACGATGGCCGACAACCTGCTGCTGCCGGCGGTCGCGGCGATCGTCGTCGGCGGCACCGCGATCACCGGCGGTCACGGCAGCGTGTGGCGCAGCCTGGCCGGGGCGCTCGTGGTGACGCTGCTGCGGGTCGGTCTGCCGATCGTCGGGGTGCCGTCCGCCTACGAACAGATCCTCTACGGCGCGATCATCGTCGTCGCCGTCGCACTGACCCTCGACGGGTCGAAGGTTTCGACAATCAAGTAGTTGCTCCGACCACGGAAGGCCATCATGCCCCACGAGAACTCCGCTCTCCTGCCCGCCGTCCGTTCGTTCCTGTCCTCGCCCAAGGGGCTGCTCATCGACGGTGACTGGGTGGACGCGAAGGACGGCCGGACCTTCGCCACCGTCAATCCGTCGACCGAGGAGACGCTCGTCCAGGTGGCGCACGCGTCCTCGATCGACGTGGACCGCGCCGTCGTGGCGGCCCGCACCGCGTTCGAGTACGGGTCGCCCTGGTCGCGGATGACCCCGCGGGACCGTTCCCACCTGCTGTGGCGCATCGGCGACCTGATCGACGCCCACGCCGACGAGTTCGCCCAGTTGGAGGCCCTGGACAACGGCAAGCGGGTGTCGGCCGCCCGGGAGGGTGACGTCGCGATCTCGGCCGAGCTGTTCCGCTACTTCGCGGGCTGGGCGACCAAGATGGAGGGCACGTCCATCCCGATGTCGGTGCCGGGCCGCGAGTTCCACGCGTACACCCGCCGTGAGCCGGTCGGCGTGGTCGCCGGCATCGTGCCGTGGAACTTCCCGCTGCTGATGGCCTGCTTCAAGATCGTCCCGGCGATCACCGCGGGCAACACGGTCATCCTCAAGCCGGCCGAGCAGACCCCGCTGACCGCGCTGCGCCTCGGTGAGCTGCTGCTCGAAGCCGGGCTGCCGGCCGGTGTGGTCAACATCCTGCCCGGTTTCGGTGACACCGGTGCCGCCCTGGTCGACCACCACGGTGTCGACAAGGTCGCCTTCACCGGCAGCACCGAGGTCGGTAAGAAGATCGCCGCCGCGGCGTCCGGCAACCTGAAGAAGGTCTCCCTGGAGCTCGGCGGCAAGGCCCCGAACATCATCTTCAACGACGCCGACCTGGACGCCGCGATCGCCGGCGCGGTGCTGGGCGGCTACTTCAACGAGGGCCAGTGCTGTGTCAACGGCTCCCGGCTCTACGTCCAGCGTGGTGTCTTCGACCAGGTCGTCGAGGGGGTGGCGGCGGCCGCCCGGGCGATCACCGTGGGCGACGGGTTCGACCCGGCCTCGCAGATGGGTCCGCTGGTCTCCCAGGAGCAGCACGAGAAGGTGCTCGGCTACATCCGTGGCGCGGTGCGTGACGGCGCCGTACTGAACGCGGGCAGCGCCGACGCCGTCGGTGACCGTGGCTTCTTCGTGTCGCCGACGCTGATCACCGGCGTGACCGAGCAGATGGCGGTGCAGACCGACGAGATCTTCGGCCCGGTCGTCACCGCGGTGCCGTTCGACACCGAGGACGAGGTGGTCGCGGCGGCCAACAATACGGTGTACGGCCTGGCCGCGGGCGTCTGGTCGCAGAACATCGGCACCGCGCACCGGGTCGGCGCCCGGCTGCGGGCCGGCACGGTGTGGCTGAACACCTGGCACGCCGACGACGTCACCCTGCCCCGGGGCGGTTTCAAGCAGTCCGGTTGGGGTCGGGAGCTCGGTTCGTTCGGCCTGGACGACTACACCGAGCTCAAGACCGTCATCGCCGAGCTGCGATGAGCGCCGTCGACGTCCTCGGCGGGCACCGGTTGGTGCCGGTCGTGGTCCTGAACGATCCGGGTGCGGCCGACGGTCTCGGCGACGCGCTGGTGGCCGGCGGCCTGCCGATCGCCGAGGTCACCTTCCGCACGCGAGAGGCGGCGACCGTCCTGCGTCGTCTGGCCGCGCGCGGTGACCTGGTGGTGGGCGCGGGCACGGTGCTGACCGCCACGCAGGTCGACCTGGCGTACGAATCGGGTGCGAAGTTCGTGGTCTCACCCGGGCTGAGCGCCGCCGTCGTGCGCCGCTGCCAGGCGCTCGGTCTGGCGGTCATCCCCGGCGCGAGTACGGCGACCGAGATCATGGCGGCGCTGGACCTCGGCCTGGACACGGTCAAGTTCTTCCCGGCCGAGGCCAGCGGCGGGCTGCCCGTGGTGAAGGCGCTGTCCGCGGCGTTCCCGCAGGTCAGGTTTGTGCCGACCGGGGGAGTGACGGCGGAGATCGCCGGCACCTATCTGGCTCATCCGGCCGTGACCGCGGTCGGCGGGAGCTGGATGGTGGCACCCGACCTGTTGGCCGCCGGTAAATGGGACGAGGTCACCGCGAGGTGTGCGGTGCAGGGAGTGACATCGTGATCGACCTCCGTCCGGCGTCCGAGTGCGAGTTCGACATCGTCGCGTTGGGTGAGGTGATGCTGCGGCTCGATCCCGGTGAGGGCCG
The DNA here is from genome assembly GCF_033097365.1 of Actinoplanes sichuanensis. Lineage (NCBI taxonomy): Bacteria > Bacillati > Actinomycetota > Actinomycetes > Micromonosporales > Micromonosporaceae > Actinoplanes > Actinoplanes sichuanensis. The sequence continues at coordinate 4,900,946 of NZ_AP028461.1, read as the reverse complement.
GGTCCGTACCGCCCGCCGGTTCGAGGTGTGGGAGGGCGGCGGCGAGTACAACGTGGCCCGTGGCATGCGCAAGGTGTTCGGGTTACGGGCCGGTGTGGTGACCGCGTTCGCCGACAACGAGATCGGCCGGCTGGCCGAGAACCTGATCATGCAGGGTGGTGTCGACACCTCGCTGATCCGCTGGGAGAAGTACGACGGCATCGGCCGGACCGTCCGCAACGGCCTCAATTTCACCGAGCGTGGGTTCGGGGTGCGCGGCGCGCTCGGGGTCTCCGACCGGGCCCACACGGCGATCGCCGGTCTGCGGCCGGGCACGATCGACTGGGACGACCTGTTCGCCCGGCGCGGGGTCCGCTGGCTGCACACCGGCGGGATCTTCGCGGCGCTGTCGGAGAACTCGGCCGCGGTGGCCGAGGAGGCGATGGCCGCCGCACGCAGGCACGGCACGGTGGTCTCCTTCGACCTCAACTACCGGCCCAGCCTGTGGTCCGGGATCGGCGGCACCGAGGTGGCGCGGGCGGTCAACACCGGGCTGGCCCGGCACGTCGACGTGATGATCGGTAACGAGGAGGACTTCACGGCGGCTCTCGGGTTCGACGTCGCGCACGTCGACGAGCGGCTGTCGGCGCTGCCGATCGACAGTTTCGCCGAGATGGTCGGCACGGTGGCGGGCAAGATGCCGTGGCTCAAGGTGGTGGCGACGACCCTGCGGACGGTGCACACCGCCGGCGACAACGACTGGCAGGCGATCGCCTGGTCACCGGAGACGGGCGTGCTGTCGTCGGTGGCCCGCGACCATCTGGGCGTCTTCGACCGGGTCGGTGGCGGCGACGGGTTCGCGTCCGGGCTGATCTACGGCCTGCTCGAGGGTGAGTCGCTGCAGTCCTGTCTGGAGCTCGGGGCGGCGCACGGCGCGTTGGCGATGACCACGCCCGGGGACACCTCGATGGCGACCCGGGAGGAGGTGTGGGCGCTCGCCGGTGGCGGCAGCGCCCGCGTACGCCGGTAGTCATCAGGCAGGCCTGGTGGAGGATTTCTCTCCGCCAGGCTTGCCTGTTTATGTACTGAGTTCACATATGCGTACCAGATAAAAAATGCATCTAAGTATGTAGACGCAGTTCTTGACGTTGTAATGCGGACGTCATAGTTTCAGGCCCTCCAGTGCCAGTGACCGTCCTCACTGTCACGTCAGCCGAACTCCGAGGGACCCCGCATGAAAGTGCCCCGAAGATCCTTCCGCTCCCTTTTCGCCACCCTCACCGCACTGCTCCTGGTCGCCGGATCGGTGTCGCCGGTCCAGGCCGCCGCGGCGGTCGACGACGGCCGGCTCAACGTCCTGCTCTTCTACAAGCCCAACTTCCACGCCTCGAACGTGCAGGCCCGCCAGGCCGTCCGGGACCTGGCCACCCAGCTCGGCACCCAGTACAACCAGCCGGTCGAGATCCAGGAGACCGACGACCCGGCGGTCTTCAACGCCGCCAACCTCGCGGCCCGCGACGCCGTCGTCTTCGCACAGACCGGTGGGGTGCTGTTCAACGCCGCTCAACGGTCGGCGCTGGAGGCGTACATCCGCGGGGGTGGCGGTTTCATGGGTCTGCACTACACCGGCTGGTCGGTCGGTGAGAGCGAGCACGACGTCAACCCGTTCTACGCCCGGCTCGTCGGCGCCGTCTCCGAAGGCCACCCGGAGGACCCGGGGGTCCGGCCGGGCACCGTGAACGTCCGGGACAACGGCCACCCGCTCACCCAGGGCGTGCCGACCACGATCTCGCGCAGCGACGAATGGTACGACTGGGTCGTCAACCCGGCGCCCAACGTGCGGACCCTGATCGCCGCCGACGAGGCGTCCTACGGCGGCGGCCGGCAGGGCACCCTGCACCCGGTCACCTGGTGCCAGAAGATCGACTCCGGCCGCTCCTGGTACACCTCGATGGGCCACGAGGGCACCGCCTACGCCGAGTCCTACATGCGGGCCCAGATGAAGAACGGCCTGGCGTACGCGGCCGGGCTGCTCGCCGCCGACTGCTCCCCGCCGGTCAAGGACCAGGCCGGCGCCTGGAGCGGCGTCACACCGTGGCCGCTCGTGCCGATCAACATGTCACTGACCTCCGACGGCAAGGTGCAGTCGTTCGGCAGCGTCGGCGGCTGGGGCACCGACACCACCCCCTACGACTGGACCGGCAACTCCTCGGTCACCCAGGGCGGCCAGATGGAGGTCGACATCTGGGACCCGGCCACACCCCGCAACCTCACGAACCTGCGCGCCGGCATCCTGCCCAACACCACCTACACCGACCTGTTCTGCGCCATGCAGGTGCAGAACCCGCACGACCACTCCACCATGACCATCGGCGGCGACGACGGACTCGGCGGCAACAGCCCCAACGACGCGGCCATCGGCGTCACCGGCTACACCACGAACAACGGGCTGCAGAACAAGGCCCCGATGAACTACCCCCGCTGGTACCCGACCGGCACCACCATGCCCAACGGCGACATCGTCGTGCAGGGCGGCAGCCTCCGCGGCGGACCCGGCGGACCCGGCGTGCTCACCCCGGAGATCTACACCCCGCAGTCCGGCTCCGGCTGGAAGACCCTCGACGGGGCACGCAGCCCGGCCGCGTACGGCGACGGCGGCGCCGACCACGCCGGCGCCGACGAGAACCGCTGGTGGTACCCGCGGGCGTTCGTCGCCCCGGGCAGCGGAACCCTGTTCAACATCACCGGCACCCAGATGTACGAGCTCAACCCGGCCGGCAACAACGGCACCGGACAGATCACGCTGCGCGGAACCCTGCCCGGCGGCATCGCCAACCAGGGCGCCAACGGCAACCCGGTCGGTGCCACCTCCACCGCCACCATGTACCGCCCCGGCAAGATCCTGCAGGTCGGCGGCGGCTGGTGGGCCAACGGCGGCGGCCCCGACGGCGCCCGCGCCGGCTTCACCGTCGACATCACCGGCGGTACGGCCACACCGGTCGTCACCGCCACCAAACCGATGAAGTACCAGCGCCACTGGGCCACCTCGACCGTCCTGCCCGACGGCGACGTGCTGGTCACCGGCGGCGGCCGGGAGAACAACGGCAACGGCGGATACGTCACCAACGCCGAGATCTGGGACCCGGACACCGGCAACTGGAGCGAGGTCGCCGTCCCGTACGAGCACGCCCGGCTCTACCACTCGGCGGCCCTGCTGCTGCCCGACGGCCGCGTGATGATGGGCGGCGGCGGCACCCCCGGCCCGCGCAGCTACACCGACGTCGAGTACTACTCGCCGTCCTACCTGTTCAACGGCGACCAGCTCGCCCCGCGCCCGGTCATCAACACCGCACCCGCGAAGATCGGCTACAACGGCGGCTTCGCGATCACCGCGACCGGTACCGTCTCCCGGGTCACCCTGGTACGCAACGGCTCGGTGACGCACGGCTTCAACAACGACCAGAACTTCCAGGACCTGACGTTCACCCAGTCCGGCGGCACGGTCACCGTCAACGCGCCGGCCGACGGCACGTACGCGCCGCCCGGCTCGTACATGCTGTTCGTCTGGGACGCGTCCGGCACCCCGTCGGTCGCGAAGATCGTCAAGATCGACCCGGCGGTCAAGATGACCCAGCTCAACCCGCGGGTCGTCGACCAGTTCGAATATCCGCGGGTCCCCGCCGAGTGGCGCACCGCCAACCCGCCGGCCACCGTCGACGTCGCGGCGGGCAACGCCCGGATGTCGCCGTGGACGGTCGGCAGCCAGGTCCAGCTCGTCCGCGGCACCGTGGCCGGTCAGGGCGGTCTCGGGCTCACCGGTTACCAGCTCAGCCTGGGTGCCGCCGGCAACATCCAACGCACCCTCGGCTCCCTCACCCCCGGCACCACCTACCGGGTCTCGCTGCGCTACGCACGAGACAGCCGGGCCGGCGGGACCGCCGCCGCGACCGGCACCCTGTCGGTCGCGAACTTGACCGCGACCCTCACCGCCGGCAGCACGTCACCGTCGACGGCGAACTACAGCACGTACTCCGGCACCTTCACGGCCGCGTCGAGCACCGCGACGCTCAGCCTGCGGGGCACCGCCGTCGGCCTGATGATCGACGACCTGGTCGTGGTGGGCGACGACGCACCTCCGCCGCCGCCCACCTCGCTGACCCGGTACGAGTTCGAGGAGGGCACCGGCACCTCGGCCGCCGACACCGGCACCGCCGGTGGGCCGGGCGCCGCGACCCTGACCGGCACCACCGGCTGGTCCACCGGCGGGGTCGTCGGCAAGGCGATCAACCTGCCCGGCGGCAGCACCGCCAACGCCGTCGACCTGCCGGACAACCTGCTCCAGAACGCGACGAACTTCTCCACCGGGCTCTGGGTACGGCCCGACACCAAGGCCAACTGGACCGGTCTGATCAACATCGGGGACGGGCTCGGCTCCGCCGGCAGCTACTTCCAGATCCAGATGCAGACCCAGGCGAGCGGCAGCACCGGGCTCGCCGCCACCTTCAAGGCCAAGACCGGCCCGGAGGAGCGGGTCTACGCCACACCGGCCCGGGACGTGGCCGCCGGCCAGTGGAACCACGTGGCCTTCACCCGCCAGGGTTCGGTCGGGACGCTCTACCTCAACGGCGAGGCGATCGCGACCCGCAACGACCTGACGATCGGGATGGCCCAGATCGGTACGACGGCCGACAACTGGCTGGGCCGCAACGGCTATCCGGACGCGGCGTTCGACGGCCTGATGGACGACGTACGCCTGTACACCTTCGCCCTGAGCGGGGCCGACGTGGCCGCGCTGTACAACGAGGGTGTCGCGGTGCGCTACCTGTTCGACGAGAACAGCGGCACCTCGGCCGCGAACTCGGGGGCGAAGGCGTCCATCGGCGCGGCCACCCTGCAGGGCACCACGTCGTGGGCCGCGGGCCGCTCCGGCAGCGCGGTGTCGCTGCCCGGCGGGGCCGCCGACTCGGGCAACCAGGTCCGGCTGCCCGACAATCTGGAGGCCGGTCTGGACGAGCAGTTCACGGTGTCGTTCTGGGCCCGCCCGGACGCCCTGCCGAACTGGGTCCCGCTGCTGCAGATCGGCAGCAGCACGGACACGTTCTTCCTGCTCCAGTCGGCCACCAACGGCGGGACCACAGGTTTCGGCGCCACCTTCAAAGCACCCGGAGTGGCGGCGCAGGAACGCCTGCTGCTCGGTGCGGGCCGGGACCTGCCCCTGAACGCGTGGACCCACGTGGTGTTCACGATGAACGGCTCCACCGGAAAGATCTACTTCAACGGCGTCCAACAGGCCGTCCGCACCGACTTCCCGATCAACATCGGCGACGTCGGTGTCGGCGGCAACACCACCGCCAACCTCCTCGGCGGTACGAGCTGGGGCGACCCCCGGTTCGACGGCCTGATCGACGACTTCCGGCTGTACGGCACCGAGCTCAGCGCCGAGCAGGTGTCACAACTGCACGCGGGTCGCCGGTAACGGACGGGTTGAAGTCGCGGGCCCCGGGACCTGTGTCCCGGGGCCCGTGCCGGTCCAGGCTCGGCGTCCTCAGAGTTTGCGGGCGACCGCCCCGTACGCATCGAGCCATTCGGTCCTGCCCTGCGGGCGCCAGGCGGGGATCTGCACCAGGCCCGGGTCGAGCAGTTCCAGCCCGTCGAAGAGGCCACCGATCTCCTCAGGCGACCGCAGGATGTACGGCACACCGCCGTTCTGGGCCAGGCGTTCGGCTCCCTCGACGACGGCAGGTGTGGTGTTCGTGCCGTCCCACAGCACGAGGTGGCTGCCCGGCGGCGCCGCCGCCATGACGTGGTCCACGATGGACGCGACCACCCCGAGGTCCGGCTCGTAGCCCAGGACGCCCATGAACATCACAGCGACCGGCTTGTCGAAGTCGAGCACCTCACCGGCCGCCACCAGGATCTTCTCCGGGTCGTGGTAATCGGCGTGCACGTGGACGGTGCGCCCGTCCTGGGTCGAGTCGGCCATCAGCGCACGAGCATGCACGAGCACGAGAGGGTCGTTGTCGACGTACACGACACGGGACTCCGGGGCCGCGGCCTGGGCGACCTGATGAGTGTTCTGCATGGTCGGCAGCCCGGTGCCGATGTCGAGGAACTGGCGGATCCCGGCCTCGGCGGCCAGATGGTGGACGGCCCGGATGAGGAACCGGCGTGACTGCTTCGCCATCAGCACGATCTCCGGGTAGACCTGCTCGACCGCGTCACCGGCGGCCCGGTCGGCGGCGAAGTTGTCCTTCCCTCCCATCCAGTAGTTCCAGATACGTGCCGCGTGCGGCACATCGGTCTGCAGATCGGGTTCATCCGTGAACGCCATGCGGCATGTTGTACGGCAGACCCATTCCGAACGCAAGCATCGATGACGCCCGTTTCACCGGGGTCCGCCGAACCCGACGTGGGTGAAGGCGGCCCAGCCGTGTGCCGGGTCGGGCAGGTGCAGGCCCGCCACTGAGGCGTCGCGCATCGCCGCGGCGTGTCGTGGGTCGGCGCCGGGCAGGCTCGCGTAGGCGTCGGTCAGGTCGGCCGGGGCCATCGCGCGGACCTCCCGCTGAGCCTCGGCGAGGGCGTGCGACACATCGCCCTGCGGTACGAGGTGGGCGTAGAACCTCTCCATCACGACGGCCGCGATCTGGTCCTGGACCGGCCACAGTGTCGCTACCACGTGGGCGAATCCGGCGATCAGGGTGGCCCGCACCAGACCGGACATGTCGCCGGCCCGGGTGGACGTACCCTGTGCGGTCTGGCAGGCGGACAGCACCAGCAGTTCACCGGTGGCCGCGCCGCCGAGCAGGTCCGCGACGGTGAGCCGGTCGTCGCCGGCGAGGACCACGTTCGACAGGTTCGGCTGTCCCGGCCGCACGATGGCGTGCGAGGCCAGGTGCACGACGCCGCGGCCGGTCGCGAGGGTCCGCAGACCGGCCAGCGTCGCCTGCGGCCCGAGCAGCAGGTCGGCGTCCGGCAGGTGCCGCTGTATGCCGAGGATCTCGCATCTGGTGCCGGGCAGCGGCGGCAGACCGGATCGGCTGTCCGGGTCGCCGAGCAGCACGACACCGCGGTTGAGGTCGACCGGACGTCCGGTGCCCGGCCGGTCGAGCAGTGCCACCGCCGGCAGGGTGGAGACGTCGTGCCGGTCGCCGAGGACACCGTCGGCCCAGGGCAGGGCGTGGAACGGCACCAGCGAGAGGTCACGATCCGGTACGACGACGATTCGCTGATGGTTCTCCAGCACCGTCCGGAACGGGCTCAGCAGCAGGTCGGACAGCCTCTGTGCGGCGTGTGGGTCGGTGTGGCCGCGGCGCAGCGCGCGATGCCATCCGGCGATCACACCGGTCAGGTTCTCGGTGGTGATCGGGCCGCAGGTGCGTACCGTACCGTCGCCGGTCACCGCCCATCCGACCAGTTCGCCGCGGAAGTGATGGTAGGCGAGCAGGGCCGTGCCGGTGGGCAGCCTGCGGACGGTGCCGCTCAGGTCGCCGGGCTGGGCGACGCGTTTCTCCAGCAGTTCGGGGGCGGTGCGGCGGACCTGTTCCTCGGCGGCGTCCAGGGTCGCCTCGGCGGCGTCCAGGACGGTCCGTCGGCGGTCTTGCGGTTCCTCGAACGCCGCCGCCCAGCGGGAGTTGGCCGCCAACCAGTCGCCGGCGTCGCGTCGGGACGCGGCGGGCAGGGTGGCGAGGTCGGTGAGCAGGGCGGCGGGAAGTCCCCGGGCGCGGTCCGCGGCGGCCAGCGCCTCGATCACCCGTCCGCCGGCCAGCAGACCGGTCACCAGGTCCCGGTACGCCTCGGCGACCGTCCAGTCGTCGGTCGCCGCGCTGCGTAACAGGTCGCGGGCCAGGTCGTTCTGTCGCTGCTCGAACAGGTCGACCGCTTCGGCGGCGTGGCGGGCCTGTTCGGCGTGGCGCTGTTGCAGTCGGCACAGCCCGGCGAGCAGGGCCGGCCGGGTCCAGGGCGGTGGTACCGGTTCGACCCGGCCGATGAGGCGTTCGGCGGCGTCCGGCTCCTCCAGGCGCACGTAGAGGCGGGTCGCCGGCAGCGGCGGCAGGTGCGGTTCGAGCAGGCGGGCCAGTTCGAGGGCGCCGGCGCGTAGCGGGACCGACGTCATCACGGCGCATTGCAGCAGTGGATCGTGGCCGGATCGGTCCAGGGCCGTGCCGAAGGCGGCCAGGGCCTGGTCCTCGTCGCCGGCGTCGCGCAGCTGTTGAGCGTAGAACCAGGCGATGGTGGCCGGCGCGGAACGCAGCTGGCCGGTGAGGTCGTGGTGCGCGGCGACGACCATGTCGGCCTCGTCGTCGTCGAACTGCACGGGTGCGGCGATCACCTCCTGGATCCGCCCGGCCGCGGTGGCCACCAGCTCCGGGTCGGCCTGGACGTTCGCCTCGGTGTTCAGTTCGGTGGCGCGCACCGCGAGCCGTACCCATTCCACCGCCGTCCGGATCCGGCCTGTGGACAGGGCCTCGGCGAGCTCGATGTCGGCGAAGGCGAACCGGGCCCGGCGGTAGCCCGTGCCGCCGTAGAGGGCGGCCAGGTCGATCGAGACGGAGGCGCCGTCGTGGCGGTACCCGTCCGGTCCGGCGAGCCGGTCGGCGAGGGCCAGTGTCGCCCGCGCCCGGGTGAAGTCGCCGTCGTCGCGCCAGCGGCGTGCCCGGACGGCCAGCAGATGTACCAGACCCCGGTGGTAGGAGCGGCTGCCGTCGGTTTCCGACCAGCGGCGGACCGGGTCGATCCGGTCCTGGTCGGCGTGGCGGTCGGTGGCGATCACGTCGGTCAGGCGGTGGACCTCGATGAGCGCGGTCAGACCGCCGTCACCGGCTTCGGTGGCGAGCCGGTGGGCGCGGGCGAGTTCCTCGTCGCGGGTGGTGGTGTCGCCGAGCGTCCGGGCCAGGTGTGCTCGGCGCATCGCGACGGTGGCGGTGCCGGAACGGCTACCGATCGCCGACCAGAGCAGGTCGGCCTCGGCGTAGTACTCGGCGGCCTGTGCGGCGGCGTTCGCGGTGAGCGGTGCCCGGTCGAGTGCCGCTGATGCGCCGAACGCCAGACCGAGGGTGTCCGGGTGTCCGAACGGGTCGGCGAACCAGTCGCCGCGGGTCAGTGCCATGTGTGCCTGGGCGGCGGCGTCACCGCCGGAGTAGGAGCGGGCCTCGCCGAGCAGCCTGGTGGCGGTCGTGACGTCGCCGTCGCGGAAGGCGAGGTCGGCCTGGGCCAGCGTCGCGTAGGACTGTGCGGCCGGGCCGAGTGCCGGCCATTCGCGTTCGATCGAGGCGAGCCGGTCGCGGGTGCGCCCGGCGAGCGCGGCGAGGCCGGAGCGGCGCTCGTCGGCGGACATCGCCTGCGCGACCAGCAGTTCGGGGAGGACCGTCGTGGCGAGGGCGCCGAGCGGTGTGTCCCGGGCGGTGTCCGTCAGGCGGCGGCCGGCGGCGGCGAGGGCGCCCGCGGTGTCGTCGGCCAGCGCCGATCCGGCGCCGCGGGGTGTCCACTGGTGGTCCAGGACGGTCGCGGCGTATCCGAGCACCGCGGTGTCGCCGTCGTCGGGCAGGTCGCCGAGGCGTCGTTCGGCCCGCTGGGGTTCACCGGCGGCGAGCGCGGCGGCGACCTCGGTCGCCGGGAGCTTCGCGACGCCGGCGGCGACCGGGTCGATGCGGTGCTGCCCGGTCATCAGCAGGGCGGTGACCATCTCGGCGTGTGACATGTTGGTCATGATCGGTTCGCCTCCGGCACCGAGGTGCGGACCTCGACGATCTTCGCGGTCCAGTCGGTGATCGCGTCCAGGTTCATGCTGCCGTCGCGGCGGGCGGCGAGCAGGCCGAGGCGGCCGAGCACACCGCGCAGGCCGGTCCCGGCGGATCGGACCGATCGGGGTGCCTCCCCGAGCCGGGGCAGGTAGAAGCTCTCCGAGCTGAACTCCTCCTCGGAGGCGAGTAGGAGGAACCAGTCGGTGACGTGACTGCCGGGCACGATCGGGCGGTCGGGTGGCAGTGACATGGTGATCGGGCCGCCGCGGCCGGCGACGGCGGCCCATTCGGAGCGTACGAAGGCGCCGTCGAAGAGGTCGGGGTCCATCCGGAACTGGTCGGTGAGGTCCAGCAGTACGCAGTACAGCCGGTTCGGGCCGGTGTTGTGGATCCGGACGAACACCGACGGTGGTGTCCAGCCGGAGCCGGTGTTCAGGTAGTGGAGTTCGACGCGGCCGGAAGGCAGCGCCTCCCGGTCGGCGGGCAGGGTCCGTTCGCCGGGCCGGGCCGGCACGATCTCGAGGCTGATCCGGTCGTCCAGGGCGGAGCGGGGGTTGTTCAGGGTGCGGATCTGCAGCCAGCGGGCGATGTGTTCGAGGTGGTCGACGGTCCGGGTCACGCCGGCGGTGTCGGTGGTGAGCGGCCCGGTCAGGGGGACCCGGTCGGCGCTGGTGATCAGCAGGTCGCCGGGCTCCGGACGGTGTACTCGCAGGAGTTTGCCGGTGTGGCCGGTGTCCTGGTCGTCGGCGATGCGGATGTGCGGTGACGGACGGCCGCCGGGGCCCGCGGTGTGTACCGCGGTGCTGATCCGTTCCCCGAGGTCCGGGTCGACGTCCAGGGCGACGGTGACGGGTGGGAAGGGCACCTCGGTCAGGATCATCCGGTACTGGGTCTCGACCTCCGGTTCCCAGCCGATCGGTTCGACCAGGCTGCGCAGGTCGCCGGGGCGGACGACCCGGACCTGGCGGATCGGGCGTACGCCGTACACGGCCAGGGTCGTCTCCTCGCCCGGTACGCAGACCAGGCCGTGCAGGGTTCCGACGTTGACCTCCCACGCGCCGCGGTGGTGGCGCATCGTCACGTCGGCGGCCGGCCGGCGCAGGGTCCCGCCGAGGAACTCGCGGTCGGCCAGGTCCTCGGTGGACACCTCCAGCGACGGTGACTGGCCGCGGAAGCGTGCCCCGACGAGCGCGTGGGCGTGGCTCCACACGTCGCGGTAGGTGGCCGTCGGCCCGACCCGGCTCAGCGCCTGGCCGATCGCGTGGCTGAAGGCGCCGTGCACCCCGGTGCCGGGCGGGTGTGTCTCGTTGGCGACCTCGTGTTCCTGGCAGGCGGCGAGCGTGATGTGCCGCCCGGGGCGGTGGCCGGGTGTCGAGGCGGCGCGGAGGAGTCCGGGCAGGAGATCGTCGGGTGCCGGTGGGTCCTTGAGCGCCGGGGCGAGGCGTGGCGGCAGGTCGTCCTCGCCGCGCATGCCGCTGCGGGAGTGGCAGCTGTCCAGGATCGACAGCATCAGGGCGCCGCCGGCCACGACCTCGTCGGCGAGCAGCGCCAGTTCCTTGTCGTAGAGGTCCGGTACGGTCCCGGTGCGGCTGTCGTGGAGCACCGTGGTCTGGCATTCGCCCGACTCCTCGGTGGACCAGATCTCCGCGGGCAGCGGGGCGGTCGAGCCGTGTCCGCTGAACCAGAAGAGCGCGGTGTCCTGCGGCCCGGCCTGCCCGAGGTGGCTGCGGAAGGCGTCGATCACCGCCGTGCGGGTCGCCTGTTCGTTGCAGAGCTGCTTCAGGTCCAGTTCGGCGGCGTCGATCCGTTCCCGGAGCAGGTTCGCGGCGAGTTCCACGTCGTTGGCGCAGCCGCTCAGGTCGGGTTTGACGGTCTGATAGCGGTCGACGCCGACGAGAAGGGCATAGAGTCGGGCCACGGGTGATCAGTCCTCTCGGTGTGCGGGCCGGAAGGCGGAGGCCAGAACCGGGTCGGGGACGCCCACCATCAGCAGGTCGTCGCCCGCCTGCTGCAGTTCGATCGTCCGGGCGCGTCCGGTGAAGTCGTAGTCGGTGCCGGTGAGCCGGTCGGTGAGGTGGTGCACGCGCTGGTTGGTGCTGCCCCGGAGGCCGCGGCCGTCGTTGCGGTCGTCGCGGTAGAGCCCGTCGATCAGCACGTCGACGGCGGCGAGCAGTCCCGGTACGCCGGGGTTCGGCGGCCGGTCCCGGAGTCGTTCGAGGCGGTAGCCGGTGAAGCAGATCAGGTCGAGGTCGCGGTCGCGGCGCATCGAGGTGATCACCTCGGTGAGACCGGCGGCCTGCTCCATCGGCTCACCGCCGGAGAAGGTCACCCCTTGCAGATCCGGCTGTACGGCGAGGGCACGTGCCGCCTGCGCCGGTGTCATCGTGGTGGCGGGCCGGTCCGGGATCCAGTTCTCGGCGATGCATCCCGGGCAGCGGAACGGGCAGCCCTGCACCCACAGCACCGAGCGCAGGCCGGGGCCGAGCGCTCGGGTGCCGGGGGTGAGGGCGGCGACGTTGAGCACCGGGGCGTCGATCATCGGGGGTCCGGGACGCGCGGTACGGAGACCGGCGGCAGGGACTGTCCGGCCGCCTCGGTGACGGCGGGCCGGGCGAGGCCGAGGGCGATCGAGTCGAGGTAGGCCGCCTTGGCCGCTTCGAACTCGGCGCTGATGGCGGTGGCTCGTTCGGACGACCGGATGCTGAGTTCCTGTCGTCGTTCGTCCTCGCCGACGACGGTGCTGTGTTCGGTGCCGGCCTGCTCGCGTACCGCCTCGAGGTAGGCGTCCTCGGCTGCCTCCCGGGTCTCGCCGGCCGCCCGGTAGGCGGCGACGCCGGGGTGGTCCTCGGCCAGGCCCAGCATGACCGCGATCAGACCGGACAGCAGCAGGATGAAGGTGAACAGTGCGGTGACCGTCCACGGGTTGATGCCCAGCGCCTGCGCGCCGCCGACGTTCTCGTTGGTCTCCGGGTCGATCTGCGGTGTCAGCAGCGCCTTCTGTCGCAGATATCCGAGCAGGACCGCGGAGGCCGTCCAGATCACCAGCACGGCCGGCACGAGGAACAGCAGGATCCGCTCGTACGGCAGGGTGTGCCGTTTGCGCCACCACACACCGCTCAGGTGCGGTGCGACGATCATCCCGAACGCCACCGGCAGGGTGAACGACCAGAGCAGCAGTTCCGAACGAGCGTGGAAGTACCTGAAGATCTCCAGGTAGATCGGGATCTCGACGGCGCACAGGGCGACCATGATGAACAGTTTCAGCCAGCGCGGCATCGGTGGCGCCAGGTGTCCGCCGGCCGGGCCCATCCAGCCCACGGTGCGGGGCCGTTCCTCGACCGGTTCATCGGTGGCCGTCGCGTCGTCCGGGGTGGACTCCCATTCGAGGTCGTCGTCCCAGTCGCGGCGGACGAGCGGGCCGCGGACACCGGCCAGCACGTCGAGGCCGGCCAGTGTCTTGTCCTCCTGCAGCCGTGCCTTGTCACGCCGGCGCCGTAGTACGTCGACCAGTTCGGCGGTGTAGCGGCGGGCGATGTTCTCGGTGCGGCGCTGGGACTGGTTCTCCGGCACGATCGCGGAGGCCGCGGCGGCGGTGCGGTCGTTCTCCTGCGCCACCGCCTGCCGCCGCCGGTGGTCGAGTTCCTGCAGGTAGGGGAGTCGGGCGGCGTCGGCGAAGGACCATTCGTCGTACTGGCCCTCGTGGGCGGCGCGCCAGCCGGCCCGGGTGGCCTCGCCCCGTACGCCGGGCGGCATGTCACCGGGGTACGGCGGCATCGGTTCGCGTCGTGGTTCTCGGTCAGCGCTCAAAACTCACCTCCGGGTTGCCCGCCTGCGTACTGCCGAACAGCTGGGTCCAGAAGCTGCGGACCTGCTGGGCCTGCTCGCTCGAACCGAGGGTCACACCGCAGTCGGTGATCGAGACCCGGGCGCCGGCGAGGTTCGGCGCGTTCGCGGCCCGCTCCTGGACCGCCTTGGCGATCGCGGCGGGTGTCTTCAGGTCGGTCTTGTAGAGACTCCACTGCGGGGTGTTCTGCAACATGTCGCTGACCACCAGGAGCTGGTAGGTCCCGGTGCCGGTCGGTTTCTGCTGCACCGCGCGCTGGAGTCCGCCCATTACGTCGGAGTACGGATTCTTCTTGGCGCAGGCGAGCATCTCCTGCGCGTTCTTCAGGGCCAGTTTGCGTCGTCCGCCGCGGACGGTCTCGGGGTCGCTGTTGCCGCCGAGGTCCGGGTCGATGTCGACGGTCTTGATGAAGCAGGTGGACGCCAGTGGGGCACTGTCGATCGGGACGAACCCCACCGACCCGCAGCCGTTGTCGAGCAGGAACGAGTTGAAGGTGTCGTCGAGGCGCTTCGCGGCGTCGAACTTGTCGCCCGAGCCGGAACCGTCGATGAGTACGGCGCACGGTGCGGTGAGCCGGTCCTCGGAGCACCCGGTGAGTGCGGTGCCGATCAGGGTCAGGGCCGCGGTGCCGGCGAGCAGGCGGCGGGTGAGGTCGGTCATCAGTGGGCTCCCGTCGGGGACAGCACGGTCTTGATGATGTCGAGGGCACGCGGCAGGGTGCCGTAGTCGTAGAGGTCGGTGATGAAACCGGCCCGCAGCGACTCGCGCAGGGTCTCGACCGGGGTGATGTGGCGCAGGTCGGAGGCGACCTTGAGCGGCTGCCAGGAGTTCAGGTCGAGGACGCGGACCTGGTCGTCGCCCGGGACGCTGATCCGGACGCCGCCCGGGGTGACCTGGCCGTTGCGGGAGGCCTCCCGCTGTGCCGCGGCGAAACCGCGCACCACGTGGTGCGTGCGCAGCACGGCGGACCAGTAGATCTCGATCACCCGGTTGCGGTGCTCGGCGTAGGCCTCGACGTGTAGCCGCTCGGCGTTGACCAGGGCGGCCCAGACGCTCAGTGCCTCCTTGAACCGGGGCAGGTGGGTGGTCTCCCGGTCGCCCTGGTCGTAGGCGCGCACCAGCAGGCAGGACCGCAGCGAGATCTCGTTGAGGAGTCCCTGGTTGCGGGCCATCAGCTCGTGCAGGCGTTGCTTGGCGTACGCCTCCGCGCCATGGCACTCGTCACGGATGAAGGGTGAGGTCGCCGGTGCGCTGCGGCCGTGCTCGTCCACTACGGACGGGTACGGGATGCCGTCCCGGCCGTCTTTCGACCCGGCACTACGGGCGCGCCGGCCGTCCGCGCGGCTGACACGCCTCATCTGCACCGCCGCATCGGCCGGTACACGATTGCCAAAACGAATCTTCTTCGACACGGTCACTCCTTGCCTGCGTCCGCGAGGCGCGGCTTGAGGAAAGAGTTTTACACGCTTTTCAGGGTTCGCCAAATTCAATTCTAATATCGCTCTGAGCTGCGGTTATGTGTCATTCCGGCGACTCCGGGTAATTCGCGGAATGGATCCGTTCCGGCAAATCCGGGAGTTTCCCGGAACGGGCGCATTCCTCGAATCGGCGACGACTTCCGGAATTGCCGGAACGGTGATCCGTGCGATAGAGATTGCTCGGATGCAACGACCGGTGAAAGGAGGAGAACGCTGATGCAGCCCGACCGCACGGTGCTCGATCCCGGAGCTCGGCTTCAGGTCCCGGTGACGATTCGTGACCCCGGCGTGCCGGGTCCGATCCCGAGCCGGCCGGAGGACCACGGCTGGCGGCTGCCCCGACAGTTCGAGGACCGCTTCGCGATCGAGGGCGAGCCGCTGGCCCAGCACGGTGCCGAGGCGGTCGCGGTCTACCGCTTGGCGAAGCGGCGCGTCCTGAAGATCTACGAGACCGGCGCCGGCCCCGCCCGGGAGGTGTGGCAGGCCTGGCGCAACGTCGACTCCACGCACGTCGTGCGGCTGGTCGAGTTCGGACATCTGGCCGGGCACGCCTGGGAGGTGACCCGGTACGCGGGCCACCGGACCCTGGCGGACCTGATCGCCGAACATCCGGACGGGCTCGACCCGGTCCTGGCCCGCGCGCTGATCGCCCAGCTCGCCGAGGCTCTGGGCGCCCTCGGTGAGGTGCGGGTGGTGCATCGTGACCTGAAGCCGGGCAACGTGCTGGTCGAGGACGACAGATCAGGTGTGCCGCAACTGCGGCTGATCGACTTCGGGGTCAGCGCGTTTCTCACCGAACCGCTGATCCAGACGACGAACAACGGCCTCACCGTGCGCTACGCCGCGCCCGAGATGCTGGTGCGCTCGGCGACCGCCAAGTCCGACTACTGGGCGCTCGGCATGATCGCCGCGGAACTGGCCACCGGCCGGCACCCGTTCGCCGATCTGGGCGACACGGCCGTACGCATCCAGATCGTCCAGAACACCGTCCCGGTCGCCGAGACGATGGATCCCCGCATCCGGCGGCTCTGCCTGGGACTGCTGGTCGGCAACCACCACGAGCGGTGGGGTGCCGACGAGGTCAGCCGGTGGATCAACGGCTCGGACATACCCGATGTGCCGCAGCAGCGCGCCCCGGTCGACGACCGCCGGCCGTTGCATTTCGCGGGGGAGGACTACCGGTCGCCCGCGGCGCTGGCGATCGCGATGGTGGATCAGTGGAGCCTGGCGGCCCGGCACTTCCGCCCCGGCGGCGCGGGTTGGGACGAACTCGTCGACTGGGCCGCCCAGTTCGACCGGCCGGGTCATCGGTCCTTCGCCGACCGTGCCGGGCCGCACGTCACCGACCCGGCGCTGCCGGCCGAGGTGGCGCTCGCCCGCATGGTGGCGCGTCTGGACCCGGCGCTGCCACCGCAGTATCGCGGTGTCTCCCTGGCCCAGGAGGACCTGGTGGAGTTGGCCGAGGCGGCGGCCCGGGGCGGTCCGGGCGAGCACCAGGCCATCCTGACCGACCTGTGGGACTACCGGCTGCTGCCGGAGTTCGACGGTGCGCCCGGCGGCCGCGGTCTGGCCGGGCTGGACGCCCGATGGCGGGCCGGTGCCCGGCGTTGGGCCGAGGCCCGCCGGGCGATCATCGGCCGCAACACCGACCTCGAGCCGGTCCTCGCCCGGTGGGACGGACCGCAGCTGCGGGCCTGGCTGCTCTGGGCGGCCGCCGACCCGGCCGGTTCGTTGGCCGCGCTCGACCGGGAACTGGCGGCGACACAGCGGACCGTGCGGGCCCGGCTCGGCGGTGGGCGGCTGGACTGGTTCGACGAGATCGTGGCGGCGGCCATCGACCCGACCGACCGGCTGGCCGCCTACGCGGTCACCCCGGCGGCGCTGGGCGAAGCTCAGCGGACGGCCGACGACGAGACCGAGCGGCGGCACGGCATCCAGGCGCGGCACCAGGCGTGGCGGCGTCGGGAGGCGTGGCGGCGGCTGGATCGCCCGGTCGCTCTGGGCTGGGCCGCGGTCTCCGTCGCCGGCATCATGCTCGCGCTGATCGGCATGGTCATGCTGGCCGACACGCTGCCGTTCGCCGGGGAGGGCGCGATCCTCGTCGCCTGGATCGTGGTGCTGGTGACCAGCGTGTGGCACGCCGTGATCGAGTTCTGGGTCGCGGCGGAGATCGGTTCGCCGTACCACCCGGGTTATTCGCTGCTGCTGGACCTCGGCCGTCGTGGCCGGGTGGTCGGCCTGCGTTTCCGCCGGCGCGGCATCGCCGGCCTGATCGGTCTCGCGAGTGTCTGCGCCGTGCTGGTGGCGGTGCTGATCTGGATGCCGTGGATCGTGCCCGCGGTGAGTGTTCCGGTGCACCTCGCGTCGGCCCGGCGACGGTTCCGCACCTGGCAGATCGATTACCGGCGACGGTACGCCCGGGTGACCGGCGGCACCGACCGGGTGCCCGACGACGACGTTGTCGTCCCCATGGGAGGAAGCAGACGATGAGCGGTGAGAAGGTGGTGGCGACGCAGGTCGCCGCCACGGTGATCCCGGCGGCGGCGCCGTCGATAGGCGTCGGCGCGGCCCTCGCACCGGTGCTCACCGTGGCCGGTGTGGTGGTCGGCGCGGTGGTGGTCGCGGCGGGTGCCGTGGTGCTGACCCGGGCGGCGATGAGCGGGCTGGTGTGGCTCGGCGACAGTCTCGAGGACAGCTACCAGACCTGGGCGGCGCAGCAGGAGAAGCTCGACGAGTGGGAGGCTGTCTACGCCAAGGTGGTGGCCTGCAACGCCCGTTTGAAACGGGTCCGCGGGCGGCTCGCCGACTCCGGTGGCGGTGATCTGCCCGGTCCGATCAGCCCGGCCGGGCTGCCCCGGTTCAAGGTCGACCAGATGTGCGCCGACGTCGAGCGGCACATCCGCCGGGCTGAGGCGACGATGCTGCAACGGGCCACCGACGAGGCGATCAGGCGGATCCCGGCCGGGCAGCGCAACCCGGCGACCGGCCGGCTCGCCGAGCGGTTGCGCACCCGGATGGCCGACCACGCGCGCCGCGGCGCCGTAGCGTCGCCGGTGCCGAGTCCGCCGGTGCCGAGCCGGCCGGTCCGGGGCACCGGCGGCGGCGACTTCGTGCCGATGGTCGAGGCGATCCTCGGCGGCCTCGACCCGGAGGCGACCGCGGCCGAGTGCACCGAGGCCCTGACCATCGCCGGTCGGGTCACCGGCACCGACGACATGACCGCGGCGAAGGTGCAGATGGACGCGCTGTATCTGCGGGTCGGTGAGATCAACCGGGCGGCCGTCACCCGTCGGGCCGACGCCGACCGGGCCGCCCGCTATCTGGAGGGCCTGCGTCCCGACCTCGGCAGCCACGGACTGATCAGCCCGGCTCGGCTCGCCCATCAGGCGGAGCTGCGGCAGTCCCTGGAGGACGTGGTGGCCGGGCGCCGTCGGATGGACGGCACGCTGGCCGGGCGGGCCGAGGACGCGCGGGCCGAGGCCCAGGTGATGGCGGACCAGCTGCTGATCCGGGAGACCTGGCGCGCGGCGCTGGCGGACCTCGGCTACGTCACCACGGTCGAGGAGCCGAAGGCCGGGTCCGGGTTCGCCGCGATGACGGTCCGCCACGCGTCGTGGGACGGCGCCGGCGCACGCGTGGTGGTCGCGAAGGACGAGACCCGCGCGGTGTTCCTGGAGCCGGGCAACGACCAGCAGCTTCTGCAGTGGGCCAGGGACGTGATGGAGATCAACCGCAAGGCGTTCGCCGAGCGCGGGGTCGTCCTGGGCGAGATCCGGCACACCCCGATCGAGGAGACGACCACCGGCAAGAGCACCGAAGAGCGCCGGTTGCAACCGCCGAAGGAGAGGAAACGCAGCCGATGAGCATCGACCACATCCCGGTTCGGAACGGCACCCCGCAGGCCGCGCACGCCGCGTGGCCGGCGTGGCTGCGCGAGATCGAGAACACCCTGAGCGTGCATTCGCAGTACATCCTGCACGGCAACATCCGCGACCAGTACGTGGTCCGCAGCGAGGAGTACCTGTCCTCGATGCCGTCGCTGCTGTGGCAGGCGCTGCGCGGGCAGGGCTACGCCTGCCTGATCGCCTACGACCCGGTGGACGGACTGCAGGTGCTGCCGGCCCGGGGGCCCGGCGCCGACGCGGCCCGCTCCACCGCGCAGCGCCTACTGCCGGGACTGTCGGCCAAGGACCTGTCGCTCGACCAGCTCCGCAAGACGATCACCGCGGTGGCGACCGCGCCGAACGACCGGGTGGGACTGGTCATCGACTACGCCGCCCGGCTCACCCGCAGCCCGATCGACCCGACCGACGACGAACGGAAGTTCTTCCTCGCCTGCGCGAAGCTCGCCGCCACCGCGACCCCGCCGCCCGGTGTCGCGCTCGCCGGGCGGCTCTACAACCCGGTCATCTGGCTGGTCGACTCCGAACGCGACCTCCCGCCCTGGCTCACCGCGGGCAACGTGCAGATCCGTACGGTCGGCATCCCCCACCCCAGCCTCGGCGACCGGATGCACGCCGCCGATCTGCTCACCCGCGACCTGCAGCGCACCGCCACCGACGGCCGTCCGCCGCAGGAGGTGGTCGAGACGTTCGCGGTGGAGTCCGGTGGCATGAGCCTGAAGGCGATGGCGGGCGTCACCCGGCTCGCCAAGGAGCGTGGCATCGCGTTCGAACGGCTGCCCGAGGCGGTGCAGACCTATCGGCTGGGTGTGGTGGAGAACCCGTGGCGGCAGGACACCCTGCGTCGTCGCATCGCCGAGCACCAGGGCCTGCTCGAAGGGCGGGTGAAGGGCCAGCCGGCGGCGGTCGACAAGACGCTGGACATCCTGAAACGCGCCGCGATGGGGCTGTCCGGGGCGCAGACCGGCCGGTCCACCAGCCGACCGCGGGGCGTGCTGTTCTTCGCCGGGCCGACCGGGGTCGGCAAGACCGAGCTGGCCAAGTCGGTGGCCCAGTTGCTCTTCGGTGACGAGTCGGCGTGCCTGCGCTTCGACATGAGCGAGTACGCCGCCGAACACGCCGCCGACCGGCTGATCGGCGCACCGCCCGGTTACGTCGGCTACGAGGCGGGCGGCCAACTCACCAACGCCCTGCGACAGCAGCCGTTCCGGGTGATCCTGTTCGACGAGATCGAGAAGGCGCACCCGTCGGTATTGGACAAGTTCCTGCAGATCCTCGAGGACGGCCGGCTCACCGACGGGCAGGGCACCACGACCTACTTCTCCGAGTCGGTCCTGATCTTCACCTCCAACCTGGGCATCCTGCGTAAGGACAAGCGGACCGGTGAGGTCGTCCAACTGATCGATCCTGGCACGGATTACCACCGTGTCGTCGAGACCGTCAACGCCGCGATCAAACACCACTTCACCTACGAGCTGGTACGGCCCGAACTGCTCAACCGGCTGGGCGACAACATCGTGGTCTTCGACTTCATCAGCCGTACCACCGCCGAACGGATCTTCCGGCTGCAGCTGAGCCACGTGCTGCGCCGGCTGCGCGAGGAGCACCACGTGGACATCGAGCTGTCCCCGGAGATGGACCGACACCTGCTCGCCAGGTGCACGACCAACCTGAACGACGGCGGCCGCGGCATCGGCAACAAGGTCGAGTCGCAGATCGTCAACCCGCTGGGCCGGTTGCTGTTCGACCAGCCGCAGCCGCCGGGCAGCCGGCTCCTGCTCACCGGCGTCAACGCCGGCGACTTCCGACTGGAGCGGCGGCGATGACCGACCCGTCGACCACGACGTACCGCATCTGCAACGACTGCGGTCACCCGGCGGCCGAGACCGACACGGTGTGCCGCATCGACGGGGGTCTGCTCATCCCGATGAGCGCGCCGGCCACCACGGCGGTCGAGCCGACCACCACCCAGGGCGTGCCGATGGACGAGCCGCGCCCGCCGGAGAACGTGGACCCGCAGCCTACGGTCGTCTGCCGCGAATGCCGGACGGCGGTCGACCCGTCGGCCGACCGCTGCCCGAACTGCCTGGCCACGCTCGCCCGCGCCACCATCGCGATACGGATCATGTTCCAGCCGGACCAGTACGTGATCACCCTGCGCCGTGGCGAGCGGATCGTGCTGGGCCGTGACCCGGAGCTGTCCCCGCACGCCGCCTACCTGAGCCGATTCCCGAACGTGTCACGCCGGCACGCCAGCCTCTCGCTCGACAACGACGGCCGGGCCTCGATCCGCGACGAGTACTCGACGAACTGGACGCTGCACCGGTCCGAACGCCTCACCCCGGGGCACGAGAGAGAACTCGGCGACGGCGACCGGATCCGGCTCGGCGCCAGCCTCTCCGGGGAGGTCCGCCTCCTCGCCCACGAGCCGCCGCCCGGCCCGGAACCCACCAGGAGCGACCGTTGAGACCCCTCGGCCCGATCGACCCCGTCGGCCTGGACAAGGCCATCGCGCAGGCGTCCACCGCGTACGCCGACGCCGGCCCGGACACCGTCGCGTCGGCCGCCCACCGGCTGGGACGGCTGTTGCTGATCCGGCATCTGCGGCCGGGCGGCGACCGTGCCGTCGAAGACCGCGATGAGGCGATCCGGCTGTTCGAGGAGTCGTTGAACGCCGACGGGCTCCCCGCCGCCGACGCGGAGATCTCCCACCTGGGCAGTGGCTTGCTGCTGATGCTGCGGGTGATGCCCCTTCCCGCGCTGACCTCTCAGCCGCCGTCCCTCGACCAGCTGGGCATGTTCCTCGGTCTGCAGCCGGGCACCGGGCCGCGGGAACGGGCCGACCTGTCCGCGGCCGTCGCCCACCTGCGGGCGGTGACCGACGGCCCGGCTCCGCATCCCGAACTCGCCGCCATGGCCCGCCCGATGCTCGGCGGGCTGCTCGCGATGCAGATGTCCATGGGTGACGGCGACGTCTCACTCGTCGAACTGATGGCGCTGCTCGGCGAGATCACCACGGCCATGTCCACCGACGATCCGCTGCGCGACCCCGCCTCGATGCTGCTCGGTGTGCTGGCCGACGACCTGACCCCGGCGAACGTCACCGAACTCGAACGGATCGCGCCGCTGCTGCCGGCCGGGGAGATCCGGGCGTTCGTGCACCAGCAGTTGGGGCTGTCGGACCTGCGGCACGGCCCGCCCGACGACCACGGCGAAGCGGTACGCCGGTTCGAGCTGGCCCTGCAGGACCTGGAGCCCACCGACGACCTCTATCCGGAGGCGCTGCGGCGGCTGGCCGGCTCGGTGCTGACCCAGGCCGCGCTGCGCGGCGACGCGGACGCCGTCGACCGGGTCATCGACCTGGCCGACCAGGTGCTCGCGCTGCCCTGCGACGACCCGGTCGTGCGCGGTAGGGATCTGTTCCTACGGGCGATGGCCCGCAGCCTGCGCGCCCACCGCGACGGCGACGCCGACGGCCTGCTGCCGGCGATCGGCGACCTGCGGCGGGCGCTGGACGAGGTCCCGGCGTCCGACCCGCTCGCCCCGAGCATCGTCGGCATGCTCGGGGCCCTGCTCAACGACCGGGGTCTCGCCGGTGGTGTGCTCGAGGACCAGGCCGCCGCACGCGACTGGCTGCGCAAGGCCGCGCACGTCGCCGAACTGCACCGCAAGGCCGGCACCCTGTCCGGTGACGTCGCACCGATCACCGCGCTGAACGCGCTGGGCCGCACCGCCTCAGCCGTCCGGCACGGTACCCCCGAGGAACTCGCCGCGGCCACCGGCGAGCTGCGGGACGCCCTGCGGGACCTACCGGTCGACTTCCCGTGGCGCTCGCGCATCGAAGCGGCCCTCGGACTGGCCGGGCTGGCGCAGGCACTCACCGACGGCGACCGTGACGCGCTGCGGGCCGCGGCCGAGCAGATGACGGCGGCAGCGGCGGGCACCGCGGTGGAGCCGTCCGGCGAGCCGACCCTCCGGGCGCTCGGTGCGGTGGCACTGCTGATCCGCGGCCTGCTCGACGACGACGAGCAGGCTCTGACCGCCGCGGGGGAGCGGTTCGCCGAGGCGGCCGGCACCGAGGTGTTCGGGGCCACCCAGCGGATCGGGGTGTACGGCGCCGGGGCACTGGCCCGGCTGGCGCTGTACGAGCGTTTCGGGCGGAGGGTGGACCTGGACGCCGGCATCGCCGAGTTGGAGCACGCCCGGGAGTTGATCGGCGACCGGCCCGGCTCCGCGGTGGCGGGTACTCTGCTGCACCGGCTCGCCGACGCCTACGACAGGCGCGCCGGCGTCGGCGATCTGGACCGGGCGGTGTGGACCGGGCTGGCCGGACTGCGGGCCCGGGTCGGGGACGTGCTGCTGCAGATCGACGACACCGACGCGCTGACCGTGGCACGAGGAGCGGCGGCGGAGTCGTACCGGGTGGCGTTGCGGTGTTCGGATCCTCGCCATCCGCAGCCGGAGCTCGCCGCGCAGGCGCTGGAACTGGGACGAGGTCTGGCGCTGCACGCGGTGACGTCGGCCGGGCGGGTGCCGGAGCTGCTGACCGCGGCCGGGCACACCGAACTCGCCCGGGAATGGTCGGAGCATCCGCACGAGCGGGTCGCCGGGTTCGGCGGGTTGACCCTGACCGAGCTGACCGAGGTCGGTGAGCCGGTTCTCGGTGGGTACGCGCCGACCGATCTGCGCCGCCGGGTGCTGACCGTCCTGGCCGACACCGACGACGCGCTGCTGCAGGCGCCGGACCCGGCTGCCGTCGGTGCCGCGGTGCGTGAGGTCGGCGCGGACGCGCTGGTCTACCTCGCCGCCGGGCTGATCGTGGTGATCCGGGCGGACGGGTCGGTGACCGCCGAGCGGCTCGACGGGCTGGGCGAGCCGCCCGGCGCGGCCGACGGCGGTGACGAGGCGACGCGGGAGGCCACCGCGACCGTGCCCCGGCGTGGGCACGGCGACGTCGGCCGGCTCTGCGACTGGGCGTGGACCGCCGCCGTCGAACCGCTGTTCACGCTGGTCGCCGACTGGCGTCTGGAGCGCCCGGCCCGGCTGGTCCTGGTGCCGGTGGGTGCGCTCGGCGAGGTGCCCTGGCACGCCGCCCGCCGGGACACCGCAGACGGACTGCGCTACGCCTGCGAGGACGCGGTGTTCTCCTACGCGGCGTCGGCGCGGCAGTTGGTGGACGTGGCGGGGCGGCTGCCGATGCCGGTCGCCGCCGCGCCGGCCGTCCTGGTGAACCCGACGGGTGACCTGCCCTGGTCGGCGCAGGAGGTGGCGCACCTGATGGCCGAGGTCTACCCGAACGCGGCCGAGGTGACCGGCTCGGCCCGCGACGTTCTCGCCCAGCTGCCGGGCATCGACCGTCTGGGCGCGTCGATGCTGCACCTGAGCTGTCACGGCCGGATCGGCGTCCGGCCCCACGCGACCTGTCTGGAGCTGGCCGGCGAGTCGCTGCCGGTTTCGCTCATTCTCGATCAGGCGTACGGGCGCCGGCCGGACGTACCCGGCGGTCTGGTGGTCCTCGCCAGTTGTAAGAGCGACCTGACCCCGGACCTGGCGGACGAGACGCTCACCCTGTCGACGGCCTTCGTGGCGGCCGGTGCGGTCAGTGTGGTCGGATCCCAGTGGGCGGTCGGTGACCGGGCCACCATGTATTTGATGATTATGTTTCACGTATTCATGGCGGCGGATGGAATGTCGCCGGCGGACGCGCTTCGGGCCGCGCAATTGTGGATGCTGGATCCACAAAGGCGTGCACCCGATCTCGTACCAGATCTCCTCGATGGACTCAATGACCCGAACGAGTTGTCCGACGTTGCAGCGTGGGCGGCGTTCCGCCACCATGGGCGGTGAGCCGGAATGGGTACGTCGTTCCTCCAGTACCCCCTCGAAAGTTCGTACACATTCCCTATTCGTAGGGGGTCACTCAGGTGGCCGTGTGCCAATGTGTCGATGTCGTTCAGTCCGGACGACCCCGAAACCGGCACCTGTTCACACCAACCGAGGTGATCTTGTCGTCCGTTCTGGAGGAGTTGCGCGAGACGGTCGCGGTGGTCTGGCGTCGTAACCTGTTCGGCTCCGAGCCGTACCCGTCACGACACTGGACCACCCGGGACAGCTACTACCAGGCCGTCGACGGTCTGCTCGCCGACGCGCCGGGCAGCGCCCTGTCCTGGCAGGAGATCGTCGACGCCGCCGGTGGCTCCCGCACCACCTTCTTCGACCTCGCGAACCCCCGCACCCGTCGTGCCCTGCGCGAGGCGTACGCCGACGCCGTCGGCCCGGCCCGCGACCTGGTCGACCAGCTCAACCGCGACACCAAGACCGAGCTGCTGGTGGACGAGACGAAGGTGTGGAGCTTCTTCCCGCACCGGTCCGGCTGGATGCACCAGCTGGACAACATGAACGACCTGAACCGGACCATGATCGCCGAAAGCCTGGTCCGGGTGCTGCTCGACTGGGCCGGCCGGCAGCCGCACCTGGCCGCCGCGCACGACTACGCCCCGCCCATCTGCGCCATCGAGGATCTGCTGATCGTCCGGCGGGGCGAGCTGCTGACCGTGGACGCGGTGGCCCTGCTGCGCGACGGGATCCGGCAGCGGATCACCCCGCCCGGCTGCAGCATCGAGGGCGTCCTGCACACGTTGCGTTCCCTCTACCGACCGAAACTGCGCACGGTCCCGCCGCAGCAGGAACTCGCCACCGCCATCGACCGGGTCATCAGATACGTCACGGACCCCGCCGAACGGCAGGAGGCGGTCGCTCTGCTGAGCGAGGCGATCCGGGTCCTCGAATCGAAACGGTGACCATGTATCCGCGTACGGGCAACGACGGCGACCACGCCGGACGTATCAGTGGACGACTGCACACCCTGATCGGGGTCGGCGGCCATCCGGACGACTTCCACGCGCTGCTCATCGAGGCGCGCAACAAACTGGGCGCCGACCACACGATCAGTCTCGACATCGAATACCGGTGGGAGGAATTGCGCGACGAGGACCGGTCGGCGCTCGATTCGACATTCGCCTGGAACGAACTGCGAGACCGCGCCGACCGCACCGAACCACCCGAATCCCGCGTCGCCCAGCGCATTCGCGAAAGGTGCCTGCGCCAGACCCGCCGCTGCGGCCGCCCGGACGACCTCGATCGCACCGTGGACCTCTGCCGGGAAGAGGCCAAACGGTGGCCCGACGGTCCGGCGGCGGCCGACCTCGCCTGGGCGCTGCGCGACAGGGCCTGGTTCGGCGGGTACGCCGACCTGACCGACCACGACCCGCAGGCCGACCTCGACGAGGCCCTCGACCTGATCGACGCCGAGGTGGAACTGCGCCGCTCCCGCTTCGACCAGGTGTCGACGATGACCGCTGAGCTGATCCGGGTCGAGGTCCTGCTCGCGCGGGCCACCACCGACCTCGCCGCGGCGCAGGAGGCCCTGAAGTCGATCGTGCCGCTGGCCGACGCCGACGTGCTGCCCTTCGACAACCTGCCCCCGGCGCGGGTGCTGCACGCCGAGGCCCTCGCCGCCACCGGCAGCCACGAGGACGCCGCGGGTCTGGCCCGCCGGGTCTACGCCATGTACGGCAACGTGCACGTCTTCGACCCGGCCCGGCCGATGCTGACCGTCGCCCAGTGCGTCAGCCGCTGGAGCCCGGAGGAGGCGGTGCGGGCCGCGCAGGCGGCATACGGCCAGCGCTGCCAGACCTTCCGGCCGGACAGTCACTACGCGCTGGAGGCCCAGAGCCTGCTGACCACCCTCCGCGCCAAACCGGTGCCCGCTCCGCGTACCGGATAGGCGGTCTGTGCCCGGTCAGACGAAACAGGGTGCTCCGTGCGCCGATCGTGCCCGGGTCATGCATCCGGAATGCCGGGCCGCCGATGTGGACGACCGGATGCCGGTGCCGAATGGTGAGGAGCGCAGGTGGGCATCGCGAACAGAGCGGACGGACGGCCGGCCGCGGCCGGGTCCCGTGAGCCGCACGGGCGTACCCCGAACGGGCCACCGGGCGCCGCGACCGCGATCCCCCGGCAGCGGACCCGGCCCGACCGGGTCCAACGGCTGCGGGAACTCGCCGACAGCGGGAGGCTGGCCGCCACGGCTGCGACAGCCGATCCGGCCCAGCGCGCCGAGTTGACCGGTGCGGCGTACGACGTCGCCTGGCCCATCGTCTACGCCCGGGTCACCCGCCGCTTCGAGTTGCTGCGCGGGCACCCGGTCTGCGCCACCGGTGTGGCGAACCTGGCCGACGAGTGCCTCGACCGGTTCCACGACGACGTCGAAGCCGTCGTGGCCGACCTGCTGCAGCACGCCCGCCGGCCGGTGCGCGGGCTCGAGGCGTGGATCAGCCGGCGTCTGGTCGCGGCGACCGTCGACGGGCACCGGCGTCGCCGTGGCGCGCGCGGCGCCCTGCAACGGCCGCGGGTACCCGGTTGGATCGCCGACGGTCTCGGCCGCGACCCGTGGCTCACCGCGTTGGCGCTGGAGATCCTCACCTGGGTGGGGGTCAGCGTCACCGCGGGCGCCGAGGTGTGGCCGGTGGAGGCCTGGGCGCAGCGTCGGGCGGCGGTCACCGGCGATTGGGCGGGCAGCACCCCGGCCGTGGCGGCGCGGGACGTCGAGACGGTCCTGGCGGTGATCCGCCGCCGCCCGCGGTGGTACGAGTCGTACGTGGAGCGGCCGCTCGGCGCCAAGCAGCCGCCGGTGGCGCTCTTTGCCGGGGAGGTCGTCACCCCGCTGGCGCTCAACGACCCGGACGATCGGATCGAGACCGAGTTGCTGCAGCTGGCGGCCGACGCCGTGCAGGCCGTCGAGGCCCGCCTCAGTGGTGGCGAGCCGGCGGAGAAGGCCGTCGCCGAGGTGATTCGTACGGTGTTCGGCGGTGTGGGCGCGGCCGGGCTGGATCAGGCTCCGCACACGGCCGCCGATCCACTCGGCGACGTCAGCCGGGCGTTGACCGACACGGCCACCATGCAGCGTGTCGTCAGCACGACGTTGTCGATCCTGGGCCGTCATCACTGAGCCGCCCGCCGGGGTCGTGGGTCGGATCGTCGGTGACGTGCCGCTGATCGGCGGCCAGGGCGTCTCGTCGGGCGGCCAACGTCGCGGCGAGCGAGGCGCGGTCCTCGCCGGACAGTGCGGCGCGTAGCTCGTCGGCGATCAGACGGTGCAGTCGCTGTCGTTGCTGCTCGGTGAGCGTCATCGAGACGGCCGGACACCGCAGCGAACGATCATCAGGTCAGTGTGCCTCACCACGACCGTAAACCTCCATCACCGTCACCGCCGACGTCAGCTGAGCCGCGGCACCCGCGTACGGATCTCGTACCGCTGCACCGTCCAGTCGGTCTCCGGCGGTTCGGCGGGTTCCGCGTCCC
The DNA here is from genome assembly GCF_033097365.1 of Actinoplanes sichuanensis. Lineage (NCBI taxonomy): Bacteria > Bacillati > Actinomycetota > Actinomycetes > Micromonosporales > Micromonosporaceae > Actinoplanes > Actinoplanes sichuanensis. The sequence continues at coordinate 4,872,640 of NZ_AP028461.1, read as the reverse complement.
GCGTCGAGGCGACGAACCCGTCCACCGGCGACAACAGGTACGGGCCGGCCTCGAACGGTTCCTCCGCGGCCACCACCAGCAGCCAGTCGCTCGCCTCACGTCCCGGCACGGGCGGTTCGTCCTTCGGGAGCCGGATCCGGATCCGCCGGCCGAGGCGTGCCGCCGTCCGTCGGCCCGGCCCGATCGGTGCGGGCGGGAACAGGTGGGCGCCGGCCCCGTACCGCGGGGTCAGGTCCAGCACGGTGACGTACAGCAGCCGGTCCGAGGTGTTGTGCAGGTGGATGTGCACCTCCGGGGCCACCCAACCGGACGTCGTCCACGTGTACCGGGCATGGACGACGCCGTCGTCGCCGACCTCGACGACATCGTCCGGACCGGCCGGCACCACCTCGAGCCGGATCGGTTCGCCGAGCCCCGACGCCGGGTTGCGCAGTTCGTCGCGCAGCCACCACCAGCGGGCCATGTGTTCGAGCGCCGCCAGGATCTGCTCCGGCGTGGCGGCCACCTCGGCGCACCGGCCGGTCCGGTCGGTGATCCGCGCACTGACGGGCCCGGTCGCCACCGACAGGGACACCGGCTCGTCCGGGCGGGCGGTCCGCACGTACGGCGAGGGCGGCACGTCGAAACCGGCGACGGTGGCCGGTGGTCGGGGCAGGGTCGTGACCATCATCGGGTACTGCCGGTCCCGGTCCGGATGCCAGCCCTTCGGCGTCACCAGGCTCAGTTCCGGTCGTACCGCGTCGACCTCGACCCGGTCACCGCCGCCGCGGGTGCTGAAGGACAGGCCGGCGGGATCGGCCGGCAGGCCGTGTGCCCGTCCCATGTCGATCTGCCAGCCGTGGATTCCGTAGGACATCACGACGCCGGTGCCGGTCGTGCCCGCCGCACCCCGCAGGAACATCAGGTCGGTCAGCGCGGAGGCGGCCGGATACAGCTGCGGGGACTGTGCGAACGCCTGCCGCTGGGCCAGTTCGCTGCGGGTCGCGGCGAGGAGCGCGGCATAGGTGGCCGCCGGACCGAGCCGTCTCAACGCGCGCAGCAGCGACCAGGTGAACAGGCCGTGTGCGACGCCGTCCAGGACCCGTTCCTCGGCCCGCTGGTCCCGGCGGCAGGCCGACAGCGCCAGATGTTCGGGGCCGTCGGTGACCGGGCCGGTCGTCGGTGGCGTCTCCGGCAGCAGCGTGCCGACGTCACGGGCCGGGCCGGGCGGCACCACCCGCCACCGGGAGCCGACCTGGCGGGTGCCGCCCTCGGAGTGGCAGGAATCCAGCACGACCGCGACGTGCCCGGCGCGGGCGGAGATCACGTCGAGCAGTCCGGACAGCTCCTTGTCCCACAGATCCGGGACGCCACCGGTACGGCTGTCGTGGCACAGCAGCGTCTGGAGCATGCCGGTGCCCTCCACCGCCCACGCGCTCACCGGCGCCGGGGCCTGCGAGCCGTGCCCGCTGAACCAGAACAGGGCGGTGTCGTCCGGTCCGGCCTGGCCCAGATGGGTACGCAACCCGGCCACCACCGCGTCCCGGGTGGCCCGCTCGTCGTGCAGCGTGAGCGGGGCCAGGGTCACGCCGTCGCGGAGCGTGGTGGTCAGCATGGCGAGCACGTCGACCACGTCGTTGACGCACCCGTGCAGGCCCGGGACCAGCAGATCCGGGGCGGCGTACCGGTCCACGCCGACCAGCAGGGCGTAGATCGTGCTCATTGGGTCGTTTCCGGCGCCACGTAGAGCCAGCACCGTTCGTGGAAGCCCTTGTCGGGTAGTTCCACCGTCATCGCCGTCAGCTCGGCGGGTGCCGGTGGCCCGTCCCCGTGCGCCAGCACGTCGCGGTAGAGCATGTCGGGTACACCCAGTACGTACCCGGCGTCGGTGTGCTCGGCGAGCGCGTGTCGTAGCGGCGGGCTGTCCAGGATCCGGTGGACCGCGATCGGGGCGGTCCCGATCCAGCCGTTGCGGCCCTCCTTGATCAGACCGCGGTGCAGAGCGACCCGCAGCCGGATCCGGTCGGCCGGGTCGGCGGCGGCGTTGATCTCGTGCAGGGCGGCCGACAGCGCGGTCAGCAACCGGGGGATCACCACGGACTCGTCCACACCGGCCGGCAGCACGGTGAACTGCCCGTCGCCCTGCGGCTGCGGCCGGACCTGCTCCTCGCCGATCCCGGCGGCCCGGCGGGCCTGGGCCAGCGACTCGACCAGTTGTTCCTGGATCCGTTCGGTCTCGTCGTTGCGGCGCCTGCTGTATCCGGCGACGTCGGCGGCCATGCACAGCCGTACCGACGCGCCGGCCGGTTCCGGCGGTTCGCCGGGTACGAGCGGCTCGGTGAACTCCACCGCCTGCCGGACCTCGGCCGACTGGCGGGCCCGGCCGGTGGTCACCTCGGCCTGAACCGTGATCAAGCCGGTCACCGCGGTGCCTCCGGCCGGGACCTCCACCGTCGCGTGCATGCCGAAGTTGCGCGGGATCAGCAGCTCACCGGTCGGATCGTCGTAGATCCAGCCGAACGACGGGGACTGCACGCCGGTGGCCCATGCCCGGGGTGCGCCGGTCCGACCGGTCAGTCGCCGCAGCCAGCCGGGCCGGGCCCGTGCCGCCCGTACGGTCCCGGCGGCGACCGCCGACGCGGGATCCCCCTCGAAGGTGACGCCCAGTGAGTCGCCGTCGTCCAGGCGTACCGCCCGTGCTCCCGGGGTGGTCAGGGTGACCTCGAACCGTGCCGCCGTGTAGCGCCCACCGGCCGGTGGCAGATCCAGGTCGAACGCCAGCAGCATCCCCAGGTATCGGCAGCCGGTGGCCGCGGCCCGGGCCGCCCACGGGCCGGGCAGGTCTCCGGCCGCGATCGGGTACACCAGCGGGTGACCGCAGCGCACCCCCGCCACCGGTACGGCCGGACCGCTGTCCGGATCGCGGCTTTCCGTCGCGATCAACGGTCGGTGGCCGAGCACCTCATCGGCGTGCAGATCCTCGATCATCGGTTCCCCTCCCAGACCCGTCTCTCTCTGACGGACGTCTTTCTCTGACGGACGGCTCTCTGTCGGATGGCTCGCTCTGACGGACGGCGACCGGTCCGTCAGAACAGGAGTGCACGGATCGATCGGACGGAGGACCGGGTGAGCGATCAGGACGCGGTGGTCGCGCGGTACGCCGCCATCGCCGCCGCAGTTGCCGGGCACGGCGACCTCGACGCCGCGGTGCGCGACTTCGAACAGCTGCCGGACGGGGCGCCCGGCCGCGCCCGGCTGGCCGCCGGCCTCATCGAGGCGATCTTCAAGACCGGGACGGTGCCCGGCCCCGTGCCGACCCGGGCGATGCCCGGGCTGCTCGCGGCGGCCGACAGCGATCCACCGGCCACCCCGGGCTGGCCGCGGACCCGGGTCGCCGCCGAGGTTCTGCTGCTCGCCCAGCCCGACGAGGATCCCGCCGGCAACCTGGAGCGCCTGGAGCGGCTGGCCGCCGAGCACCCCGACGACGCGGTCCTGCAGCCACTGTTCACCTCGGCACGGACGGCACTGCGGTTCGCCGTCGGCGTCCGTCGCGCAGATGCCGGGGCGATGGTTCACCTGCCCGAGGAGATCGCGGAGTTCCTGGCGGGGCTGCCTCCACACCTCGCGAATCAGCCCGAGGCCGCGGTGCTGACCCGCATGGCAGGCATGCTCGCCGACCGGCGGTACGACCCGGCGGTCATCCAGCACACCATCGACGCGCTCCCGGACGGACCGGTCCGGGCCGCGTTCGACGAGGCGTCGCCCGGTCTCGCCACCTTCGCCGGCCTGATCGACGACGACTCGCCCCGACCCTCCGACGAGGAGATGGCCGCGTTCGTCGCGCACAGTGAGCGGCCCGGCCTGGCCCCCGCCGACCGGGCCCTGCTGCACAGCCAGGCCGGTCTGACCGCCCTGCGAGCGGGCCGCGAGACCGACCCCGCGCGCCTCGAACTCGGCCTCGACCAGCTACGCAAGGCTCTCGCCCTGATCGGCCCGGACGACCCGATGCGTGTCGTGCACCTCGGCACCCTGGCCACCGCGTTGATGCACCGCCACGAGCTGTCCGGCGACGGCCGGGCGCTGCGCGAGGCGGCCGGGATCGTCGACGAGGCCCGGGCACTCGCCGGTGGGCCGCACCATCCCCAGTGGCAGATCATCAGCGAGATGGCCGGGCAGATCGGCCGCCACCTCGGTGACCGTCCCGCAGCGCACCTGGTCGCTCTCGACGGGCTGCGCGGCCGGGTCTGGCAGGTGCTGGTCCAGCCCGACCTGGTCGCTGCGACCGCCGCGGTACGCGATGCCGGTGACGAGGCGATCGAGGTGGCCCGGCAGTGTCTGGCCGCCACCGACCCGGCGGCGGCGATCACCGCGCTCGACGCCGGGCGTGGTCTGGCCCTGTTCGCCGCCACCGTGACCGGATCGCTCGCCGACCGTCTCGCCGAGGCGGGCGAGATCGCGCTCGCCGACCGATGGCGGGTCGCCGCGTCGACCGGGGACCCGGCCGCCCTGCCCACCGAGCTTCGCCGCGATGTGATGACCGCGTTGAGCCGCACCAGCGCCACCGGCGGGCTGCTCGACCCGCCCGGGTACGCCGAGATCCAGCAGGCGCTGACCGACCTCGAAGCGGATGCGCTGGTCTACCTGGTGCCGGGGGAGAGGGTGCGGCCCGGGCATGCCGTCATCGCGCCGGTGGTGGGACCGCCGAGCTTCCTCACCCTCCTGGGCCTGACCGCCGAGATGGCACCTCGCATCGACGAGTACCTGACGGTACTGAGCCGGCACGTGGTCGATCGTGAGCTCGACGACGCCGAGGAGCAGGACGACGACGAACTCACCGAACGACTCGCCGACATCGGCCGCTGGGCGTGGGACGCGGTGATGCGGCCGCTGATCGAGACGTACCTGCCGAGGCTGCCCGCCACCGCGGGCCGGCCGTACCGGATCGTGCTGATCCCGATGGGTGACCTGTCGCGCGTCCCGTGGCAGGCGGCCCGGCGAGGCGACGGCCGTTACGCGGTCGAGCTGATCGCCGTCTCGCAGGCGGCCTCGGCGCGGATGCTGGTGCGCTCGGCCTCTCTCGCGCCCGTTCCGCGGTCCGGTACCGGGTTGATCGTCGGCGACCCGGAGGCCGGCGCCCGGGTGCGGGCACTGCCGGCGGCACGGCTCGAGGCGTACGCGATCCGCCAGTTCTTCTACCCCGGCGCCCGCTACCTGGGCCGCCGTCCGGACGGCACGCCCAGCCGCAGCGGCGGTGGCACGTCCGCTGAGGTACGGTCCTGGCTGACCACTCCCGGGCCGGTCTCCGGGGGCATGCTGCACCTGGCATGTCACGGGTTCGTCCGTACCGGCGGACCACGCGCCACCGCCTATCTGCAGCTCGCGACGGACGAGCGGGACACCGGCCAGCTGACCGCCGAAGAACTCATCGCACTGCTCACCGCCGTACCGGAACGTGCCCTGGGTCTTGTCGTGCTCGCCGCCTGCCAGACCGGGTTGTCCCTCAGCGGTTTCGACGAGGCGTACAGCCTCGGCACCGCGTTCCTGGCCGGCGGCGCCCGCACCGTGCTGTCCAGCCAGTGGAACGTCCCGGACAGTGCCACCTCGGCGCTGATGTTCATGGTGCATCGCAATCTGCGGGTGGCCGGTCGCCCGCCGTGGGCGGCGCTGCGGGACGCCCAGCTGTGGATGCTCGACCCGAAGCGGCAGATCCCGGACGACATGCCCGCGGTGCTACGCGACCGGCTGGCCGGGGCCGACCTGGCCGCGGTCGCCTCGTGGGCCGCGTTCGTCCACGGCGGCCGGTGACGACCGAGAGGAGCCAGGGATGTCCGACTACGAGAGTCTGCGTGGGCAGGTCGAGAAGGGTGCCGAGCTGACCAACCGGTACCTGCGGGCCGGGCCGGGGTCGGCGGGCGCACGCCAGTACCTGGACGAGGCGATCGGTGTGCTGGAGAAGGCCTACCAGCGGGTCGATCCGGGTGAGGAGCTGCGCGGGCAGGTCGCCGCGCAGCTGGGATGGCTGTACGGCATGCGGCACCTGCTGCACGGTGGCGACCCCCGGGACCGCACCACGGGCATCCACCTGCTGGACGAGTCACTGGGTTTCCCCGGGCAGTCACCGGTGCTCAGCGGCGGGTCCCGACTGGTCCTCGGTCAGCTGCTGATGGCCGGGGCGACCGCGATGATGACCTCGCCGGGGGCGTTGCTGCCGGGCCGCCCGGCGGGTGACGCCCGCGACATCGACCGGGCGATCGCCCTGTTCCGGGAGGTCGCCGACGGGCCGCCGGTCAGCGCGGAGCTGACCTCGTCGGCGCGGACCCTGGTCGAGGTCGCCGAGCTGCTGCGCGGGCTGGTCGGCGGTTCCGGCGGCATGGATTTCGGACGGCTCGCCCAGATGGTCACGGCGATGCAGAGGCTGCAGGAGCAGATGCGTGGCCGCGGTATGACGCCGCCGCCGATGCCGGACATCCCGGCCTTCGTCCCCGCTCCCCGTAAACCGCCGGAGACGCCCGCCACCCCCGCGCCGCCGGGGACGCCCGCCGCCTCTGGGCCGCCGGGGACGCCCGCCGACCCGGATCAGGCCGGGGAGCCGACGGCGCAACCGGCGAGACCGGGGCGGCCGTTCGACGAACGCGACCGACCCGACATCCCCTTCGACCCGGGCCGTGTCGCCGTAGTCGACGGCCCGATCCCGGCGGGCGGCCCGGTGCCTCGCCCTCAGCCGGACCCGATCCCCGCGACACCCGCCGCCGAACTCCGCACCCTGATGCGGACCGGCTCGCCGACAGTCGACGAACAGGTCGCCCTGGCCGCCGCGACCGTCGAAGCTCCCGGCAGCCGACCCGCCGACCGGTTGACCCTGGCCGTCGCCCTGATCGCCCGCCATCACCACGACGGCGCCGAACCACCGGACGGCCTCGGTGACCTGGACGCCGCCGCCCGCTGCCTCGAACGGATCGCCGCCGACCTGCCCGGCATGCCCGCGGAACAGGTCGAGCGTGCCCTCGGTATCGCCGCCGACCTGCCCGGCGCCGCACCTCTGGAAGCGGCCTTCGCCGAGGTCGCCGCCGCGATGCGGGACGCCGGCCTCAAAGCGCTGGTCTATCCGTCGAGGGCACTGACCGCCGCCGGAACCTGGGAACCGGTCGTGCCCGGCGCCGACTGGACCGGCCGGGTCGCCGCCACCACGCCGATCACCGGTGACGCGACGGTGTCGCAGGTCCGGACCGCCGCCCAGCTGCTCACGCTGATCCGCCGCGGCCGCCGCCCGATCGCCGAGGCGGCGGTCTTCGTCGCCAACCCGCGTGCCGACCGGGAAAGCGCCACCGTCGACGTGCTTCGGCTTCGGCGGGCCTTCTACCCTCGCTCGACCGGCCTGGGCCACACGATCGAGCAGAACCACGGCGAGGCGACCCCCGCGCAGGTCATGGCGCACCTGAACGCGTCGGTGCTGCACCTCGGTTGCGGTGTCACCGTCGAGGGTGCCCTCGAACTGGCCGACGGCACGATTCTGACTCCGGCCACGATCGCGGTGTCCGCGTCGCCGGGTCCGGGTGGCGTGGCGATCCTGCCCCCGACACCGGCCGCCCTCGGGGCGCTGGCCGAGGCCTTGCTGACCGGCGGGTTCACCTCGGTGATCGGCTTCACCGCGGCCGTCGACGATCGAGTGGCATCACTCGTCTACTGGATGTTGCACACCGCGCTGGTCGACGACGGGCTGGAACCGGCCGAGGCGGTCGCGGCGGTCCGGTCCTGGCTGCGCGACCCCCGGCGTAAGCCGCCGGAGCTGCTGGCCGCCGAATACCGGGGCATCGACGCCGCCGTCGACCTCAGCGACCCGGCCTGCGCCGGAGTGCTGGTCTGCCACGGCTGTTGATCCGAACGCGGGCCGGCTCGGTCCGGTCATCGGTCGGCGCTGTGACCCGCCCGGCATAATCGCCCGGGAGGTATGGGTGACGGTCGATTTTCGGGTGCTCGGTGACGTGGTCGCGACCGTGGACGGCACGGCCGTCGGAGTCGGGCACGCACGCCAACGCGCGGTTCTCGCGGCTCTCCTGGTGGATGTCAATCAGCCGGTGCACGCCGACACGCTGATCGACCGGGTGTGGGCCGACCGGCTGCCGCGCCACGGGCGTACCGCTCTCGCCGGGTATCTGTCCCGGCTGCGGCAGGTGCTGTCCGGTGTCGCGATCCAGCGCGGGCCGGCCGGATACACGCTGCTGGCCGACCCGGACAGCGTGGACCTGCACCGGTTCCGGCGGCTGGTGGCCGAAGCCCGGGCGGCCGCCGACGACGCCACCGCGGCGCGGCTGTTCGCGGCGGCGGCGCGGTTGTGGCGGGGGGAGGCGTTCGCGACGCTGGACACGCCCTGGTTCAACGACGTGCGCCGGGCTCTCGAAGTCGACCGGCTCGCCGCCGAACTCGACCACCACGACGTCGCCCTGCGCCGGGGCGAGCACACGCTGCTGCTCGGTGATCTCGCCCGGTGTTCGGCCCGGTATCCGCTCGACGAGCGGGTGGCCGCGCAGGAGATGACCGCGTTGCACCGCAGTGGCCGGTCGGCCGAGGCGATGCGACGCTACCGCCGGCTACGGGCCAGGCTGGCCGACGAACTGGGTATCGATCCGAGCGCCGGGCTGCGCGATCTGTATCAGGAGATGGTGGCCGGGGAGTCCCCGGCACCGTCGACACCACTGGTTCCACGGCAGCTTCCGGCCGCGCCGCAGGCGTTCACCGGGCGGACCGCGGACCTGGCCCGGCTGGACGCCGCGCTGGACCGGGAACAGGCCACCGCCGTGGTGATCTCCTCGGTGACCGGCACCGCGGGCGTCGGTAAGACCGCCCTGGCGGTGCACTGGTCGCATCAGGTCGCCGGTCGTTTCCCGGACGGGCAGTTGTACGTGAATCTGCGTGGCTACGACCCGGAGTCGCCCCCGTTGAGCCCCGCGGAGGCGCTGCTGGACCTGCTGGGAGCGCTGGCCGTCGAGCCGGGGCGGATACCGAACGGCCTGCAGGCGCGTGGCGCTCTTTATCGGAGTCTGCTGGCCGGCCGCCGGATGCTGGTCGTGCTGGACAACGCCCGCGAGGCGGGTCAGGTTCGGCCGTTGCTGCCGGGTGCGTCGGGCTGCGTCGTCGTGGTGACCAGCCGTCATCAGATGCCGGGGCTGATCGCGCTGAACAACGCCCAGCCGGTCGAGCTCGATCTGCTCACCGCCGAGGAGGCCGTGAGTCTGCTCGGTCGTCGGATCGGCGAAGCGCGGGTCGCGGCCGAGCCGGAGGCGGTACGACGGCTCGTCGAGCGGTGCGCCCGGCTTCCGCTGGCGCTGGCGATCGTGGCCGGGCGCGCGGTGCTCAGCCCGGCCCTGCCGCTGGCCGAGCTCGTCGCCGAACTGGACACCACCCTGTACGGCTTCGCCGGTGACGACGCCGCGATCGACATCCGGGCCGTGTTCGACTGTTCGGTGCGTGCTCTGGACGCCGGGCCGGCGGCGCTGTTCCGGCTGCTCGGCCTGCATTGGGGCCGGGACGTAACGGCTCCGGTGGCGGCTGGTCTGGCCGGTGTCCCGGTCGCCGAAGCGCGGGCGGCGCTGGCCGTGCTCACCGAGGCCGGCCTGATCCAGGAGCATCTGCCGGGCCGCTGGCTGATGCATGATCTACTCCGGGCGTACGCCAGAGAACTCGCAACGGGTGACCCCGGGGCCGACCGTGCGTGTGCCCGGCTGCTGGACCACTATGTGCAGTCGGCGCATCGCGCCGACCTGCTCGTTTATCCCTCCCGGGAACCGATCGAACCGCCGCCCGCCGTGGCCGGGGTGGTCGCCGAGCGGTTCACCGACCGTAATGCCGCCCTCGCCTGGTTCACCGCCGAGCACGACGCCCTGATCGGCGCCTTCACCGTCGCGGGCCTGGCCGATCAGGCGGTCTGGCAGCTGGCGTGGACCCTGTCCAACGTGCTCAACCTGCAGGGACGCTGGAACGACCAGGAGCTCGTCCAGCGCAGCGCGGTCGCCGCCGCACGCCGGATCGGTGATCCGCGGCGGGAGGCGCATGCCCTGCGCGCGCTGGGTCGGGTGCGGGACGTGCTGGCCCGCGACGCCGAGGCGAGCGCCGACCTGACCGCGGCGCTGGCGCTCTTCGACACCGTCGGTGACCTGGCCGGTGCGGCGCAAACCCACGTCAACCTCGCCCGGATGTACGCGCGGCTGGGTGACCTCGACAGCATGCTGTCCCACGACGAGGAGTCGCTGCGGCTCTATCAGGAGTCGGGCAGCCGGGCCGGGCAGGCCCGCGCGTTGAACAACATCGGGTGGGGGCTGGGGCAGGTCGGCCGGTACACCGAGGCGCTGACGGCGTGTCGGGCGTCGTTGCGGCTGTCCCGGGAGATCGGCGACGTCCACGGCCAGGCCAACACGGCGCTCAACATGGCGCACCTCAACGAGCAGCGCGGCGAACGGGTGTCGGCGACCGACGGCTACGCCGAGGCGGTACGGCTGTTCCGGGAGGCACACGATCGGCCGCAGGAGGCTAAGTGCCTGGCCCTGCTCGGTGACTCGTGCAGTGCCACCGGTGACCTGGGGCGGGCGCGCGAGGCCTGGCAGCAGGCGGTGATCCTGCTGGACGAACTGGGCCTTCCGGCCGGTGAGGTGCGCGCGAAACTGGCCCGGCATCAGGGTGCCGGGCCAGTTCACTCGGTCAGGGCGCGCAGATCGCGTTGACCTCGGTGATGCCGTGCGAGGGGGTGCCGGTCATGGCGCTGCCCATGCTGCTGCCGTTGCTCGACGGGAAGAGTTTCATCAGGAAGACCGGGCCGGCGTCGAAGAACGGGCCGCCGCCACCGACCGAGTGGACCAGGCCGCTCGTGCAGGAGGAGTTGGCCACGCTGCCCGAGGTCTGCTGCGTTTTCAGGCCTGCTCCGGAGACCGGATTGGCGCAGACGCCGTACGCGGTGAGCGTCCAGTTGCCGGCATATCCGTCGGCGTCCTCCCGTGCGGTGGCCAGCGACCGGGTCAGGCCGTTGTCGGAGCCGGTACGTTGCAGGCCGACCTCACGGTTGCCGCCGAGGATGGTGGCGCCGGTCCCGAGCAGTCTCTTACCGGTCGGGCAGTCGACGATCCGGGAGACGAAGGTGCCGGAGGCCGGGGTGCTCGTGGCCTGCACGATCTGGTGGCCGGCCGGTGTCGTCGCGCAGATCGCGTAGGCCTCCAGCCACCAGTTCCCGGTGAACCCGATCTCGGCCTCTGCCTGCACGAAGTAGCTGCTCTGCGACGAGCTGCTGAGTGGCTCCAGCCGGATCAGGCGGACCTTGTTCGCGTCGTTGTCGAACGCCCAGCCGCCGCCGCCGACGACGCGGGTCGGTGCGGGACAGACGGCGTTGACCGACTTGAGGGTGGAGTTGTTGTTCGCCGAGGTGGCCGCGATACGGACGCGGCCCGGGACGGCCTGGGCGGGAGCGGTGACGACCTGCGCACCCGCCAGGGCCAGGACGGCGGCGACGAGGGCGGCGAATCGGTTTGTTCTCATGCGGGGCAAGTTAGGGATCGAGGTTTCGGGAATTCTTCGGCGCCTTTGACTTGTCGCAAGTCTTGTCGCAAGATGGTGAGACAAGGTTTGAGACAAGGGAGGGGTGCCATGTCGAAGAAGGTGCGTCCCACGGCGCTCGAGATCGCCCGCCAATGGCTGGCCGGGCACGGCCTGACCGGCGTCGAGCCGACACCGATGCTGGCCGCCCGCCTGGCCGTCCGCCGACGTGCCCGGCTGGGCGCGGCCATCCTGCCGGCCGTGTTCCTCGTCGCGACCGCTCTCGTCTACGTCTCGGCCCTGCCGCTCCAGCCGGCCGGTGACGGGTTCGGCCCGCAGTTGGTGGTGCTGACGACCCTGGTGGCCGGGCTGGTGCTGGGCCTGTCACTGCTGAACCGGTGGGTGCGCCGCGTCGACCGGCAGGCCGGCTCAGACCTACCGCGACGAGCCACCCATTCGGTACGGCCCGGCTGGCGAACCGTGCTCGGCGTCCCACGGGCCGCGTTCCTGGCGGCGACATACGCCGGCGGTGCGGTGCTGACGGTCGCGTCCCTGATCGGGCGTGTGGGCGCCGCACGGTATGCGGCGGTCATCCTGCTCATCGGGCTGTGCGGGGTCGCCGTCGGTACGGCCGTCCAACTGCGTCACGTGCTCACCCACCCGGTGGTCGCCGACGACGAGGGTTCGCTGAAGGCCGACCTGCTCATGCGGGTCGAGGACGCGCGCGAGGTGGCCGTACCAACCGTGGTCTGGTCTTTGCCCGTGGTCTCGGTCTTCGACGCCGGGCTCGATGCCTGGAACACCGCGTGGCTCGTCTTCATCGTCCTCAGCGTCGTCGCGCTCATGCTGATCACGGTGGGGGAGGGGCGCCGCGCTCTGGCCGCCCAGCGTGGCTCCACCGCCCGGTGAACCGCATGATCGTCATCGACTCGGCGTCGCCCGTCCCACCGTTCGAGCAACTCCGCGCCCAGCTCGCCGCCCAGATCCAGGAGCGCACGCTGGCCGTCGGCACCCGGCTGCCGACCATCCGCCGCCTGGCCGCCGACCTGGGGCTGGCGGTCAACACGGTCGGCCGCGCCTATCGGGAGTTGGAGGAGGCCGGCCTGATCGAGACCCGCGGCGCGGCCGGCTCGTTCGTGTCCGCGGCCGGCGAGCAGGGCCGCGAACGGGCCCGCCGCGCCGCCGCCGAATACGCCGCGGTCATCGCCAGCCTCGGCATCGACGCCGCCGAGGCGGTCCACATCGTTCAGGCGGCGCTGGCCCGGCCCGACTCCTATTGAAAGTCACAGCCGGGATTGGGTGCGTCGTTCGCGAACGGCGCCCCGGTCGGCTGAACATAAAGAACTTCAAGGATCAGGGGTACGGTGCCCCGGTTGACACCGATGTGGACGTATCCCGGGCCGCTCTCCTCCTGGATCACGCCGCCGGTCTGGTAGACGCCGTCGGACTTGCAGTCGGCGCCGAAGTGGCTCAGCGTGCCCTGCTTGACCAGGCCGGACACCTTGCCGCTGTGCCAGTGCCACCCGGTGGCCTGGCCGGGCGGAATGGTGATCTCCCGCAGGATCCAGTCGGTGCCGCCGGCCGTGACCTTCCTGATCACGGTGGCGGTCATGCCCGGCCCGGGCGGCGTCGCCAGGGCCGGCGAGCCGACGGCCATCATCGCGGTGACGAGGATTCCGCCGGTGAGCGTCCGAGATTTCAAGGTCAATCCCTTCCATAAGGTACGAGTCGACGATAGGCGCCGTGACCGGTCTCATCCGGGAAGGTGCCGCTATCGTGGCGTGGTGATCGACTCCCGGACGGCCTGATCCCGGAGCCCGCTCGTGCAGAGGTCCGCCGCCTCGCCACCCTGGTGCGGGACGGCCGCCACCTTTACCTGTGGTTCCTCGGCGACTGACCGTGATCCCCGCCTCGGGGTCCAGGCTCGGCCTGCGCCGGCTCGATCCGCCGCACCAGATCGACGACGAGGCGTCGTGTCGAGTCGTGAAAGTCCGGCGAACCGTTCAGCTCTTGCGTTCGTTTCACGGGCGAGGCGCCTTCTTACCGTGAACGGCGACGTATTCGTCGGCGAGCCATCGCCCCAGGTCGTCGATGAGCATCTCCGCCACGGAGAGATCAGCCGACGGTTGGCGGGCGACGACGGCAGCGATCGCCATCTGCGCGGCTCGATGGGGATAGTAGGTGCCGAAGAGTTCCGCTGCCTGCCTGATGTCGCTGGTCCAGCCACCCCAACGCGGCATGATCAGAGTGAAGCCGGTGCGGACGGGCCGGCGCCCGATGCCCCGGGTCAGTGCCTCGACATCGGTGCTGGTGGTGGCTTCGGCGGCCTGTCGCGACCAGCGTACGAGGGCTAGATCCAGGTCTCCGTTGGTCTCGCGCGCCAGCAGGGAGGTAGGCCGGTAGGCCGGCAGCCGTGCGGCGAGGTCGTCACCGATCCACGACGTGCAGAGGCAGGCGACGAAGAATCCGAGGTCGTAACGCTCAAGGTCGCTGAGCAATTTGTCGGTGCTGCACAGCAGAATGCCGACGCCGTTGACCTGCTCGAAACGCTGATCGAGTGCGTCCTCCATGGCGCGTACGCGGGCGTGATCAGCGTCGCCCGGCTCGTCCCGGAACGCGAGCAGGACGTCGAGATCGGAAACGCGGGGGATCGCCGTCCCGCGAGGGATGCTGCCGTAGAGGTAGGCACTGTGCAGTCGATCAGCCCCGAAGCCCGAGGTGACCTCGATCCGTGCCGCGTCGACCACTGAACGAAAGGCGGCCGGCACTCGATCGAGCCCGCCCTCTCGCGCGATCGTCCCGTCGGGGTGCAGACCATTCACCGTCATCCGCATAGCGTGTCCCACGGCGGGTCCCGTCTGCCATGAGAGAGTGTGCCTCGATCTTCAGCACATGGGGGGACATGTCCGGCCGGCTTGACGAAGGCATTCTCGAACGGCTCCAGCGAGAGCCGCTCGCCTGGTTGTGCACGCTCAGGCGGGATGGAAGTCCACACTTGACCCCGGTGTGGTTTGTCTTCCATGACCAGAACTTGTGGATCTGTAGCGCCGAAAAGAATCAGAAGGTGCGCAACGTACGCCTCGACCCGCGGGTGTCCGTCGCGCTGGAGGGCGGAAACGCGCCCGTCGTGGCGGAAGGCCGGGTGACGCTTCACCCGTATGACTTCTCGCCGCACATCACCGAGCTCTTCAAGACGAAGTACGACTGGGACATCACCATTCCGGTCGAACGCGAGTGGCCGCGGGTTCTCCTGGAGATTCCTGTAGCACGCTGGCTGCTCACCGGTGTGGCACAGTGACTGCCACGAACCGTTCGCCTCGGTGCCCAGTAAGCTCACGCGGTGCAGAACTACCAGGAAATGGACCTGGGGTGGGGCCGGCTCGCGTACCGGAAATTCGACCCCGCCCCGGACCTGACCGTCGAGGCCGTCCCGATGATTCTTCTGCACGGCGGCGGCGGGGACGGCACCACATGGGATGACCTGGTGGCGACCTTCGCCGAACGGCGCACCGTGTACGTTCCGGATCTGCCGGGCATGGGCCGCAGCGACCGGACCGGGCCGTACTCGATGACGGTCATGCGGGACGCGGTGCTGCTGCTGCTCGACCGGCTCGCATTGGATCGGGTGATCCTGGTGGGTCATTCGCTGGGCGGTTTCGCGGCGATGCTGGCCGCCCAGGTGGCGCCGCACCGGGTGACCGCACTGGTCCTCGAGGAGTGTCCACCGCCGGTCCCGCTCGGCATCACGGTTCCGGCAGACGTGGACGCCTCCGCACCGTATTACGACCGTGAGATCCGCCCGTCGATCCTGCGCGACCTCAACACGCCCGATCCCGCCTGGTGGGCGAGCCTCGACACGATCACCGCACCGACGCTGGTCCTCGCGGGCGGGTCGGCCAGCTTCCTGCCACAGGACACGATCGCGGCCGTGGCGGCCCGCATTCCGGCAGGCCGACTCGTCACCATCGAAGCCGGCCACCGGATTCACCGGGACGCGCCGGACGATTTCGTCGCCGCCGTCAATTCGTTCCTCGACGCCGCCGCTGAGCTTGAGGTGGCGCATTCTATGCGGGAACGAACGGGTGGCGCAGGATCTGCGGGCAAATCACCGGCGGCCGCGTCGGGTGTCACCGGCCCCGAATAGAGTGTGATCATGACCGACGCATCCGTGCACCTCGCCGCTCAGCCTCGTATCGACACGCTCGTGACGGAGTTCCGCTCCGACACCCAGCGGCTGCGCACCGACTTCGCAGGGACGGCCTGGATCGGTGACATCCCCGATCCCGATTCCGGGATGATGGGACCGAACTACCAGCGGCGTGTTGTCGACTCGCAGTTGTTTCTGCCGGACACCCACTGGTACACGGTCAGCGAGTTGGACGACGCCGAGATCCAGATCTCCGCCGGTCTGCTCCAGGTGCCGGGCACCGCACAGGGCTCACAAGGGCTGGTCGGCGCAATCGCGGACCCGAGTGCGGACTTCTTCGAACACCCGGAGCACGACGACCGGGTCGGCATCTGCCTCACGCTTCGGGGTCGAATCTGGTCCAACATCGGCCTGTCCTATCGAATCACCGTGCTGTGCCGGCCGGAGGCCTTCATCGGTAGCGCACCCGAGTGATGCGAGGGCCGCTCTGATCTCGGCACCAGTGCGCGTGACGGCTTGCCGGCATGAGGGTCAGCCGACGGCCGGGTTCGCGGTAGCCTTCCATCATTCACCAGTGGGCAGACGAGCGGGATCGACTCCGTCCACGCCGGTCCAGAACCGCACGGGGTACGCCCATTCCTTCTTGTAGAACTGGCTGGGCATTCGCGTGTTCGCGTCGTCGTACGATACGAACTCTGTCGCATAGCTCGGGTATCCGCCCGCGGGCAGGGCGCCGGCGTAGCCGAGAGCTTCGAGCAGAACAGTCCGCTCTCGCTTGTTCGACTTGAGTCTGCCGATCAGGGCTGCGTTCAGCTCCGTCAACTGTGCGGACTCGGGCAGTGACCGGATCGCATCAACGATATCTTCCAGCACTGCTCGGCCCCGGTGGACATCGTGGTCATCGTCTACTCCGTCGAAATGCTCCACCGCAGCGCCGGCCCACTGAGTATTCATCGGGCGGAGCCAGAAGGCATCGCCGGCGAGGCACTCGGAGGTGACGGCATCTTCGCTCTCGCGCATACCGCACACCCCACAACTCGTGGGGTGGAAATGCTGCGACGGCACGAAGCCATGCCGGGGCAGGTGCCGCAGGAACGTCAGCCGTGGCCAGACACTCCGCCGACGCTGGTCCCTCGTGACCAGGCTCGCAAGCCACGCCTGCTCGATCGCGCGCCGGTCGGCGGCAGCGGCCACCGCGACCACTGTCCGGACGAGGTCATCATGATCCACGCTCGCCAATCTAGGCTACCGGCGCACTTTCCTGGCACGAGTGGACGGCTGGCCGGCGGGCGTCCGCCGTGACTCTTGGTTGCGAGCTGATCGCGGCAGATCCGGATGTCGGTGGCTTGTGGGTTACTCGGTTGCTGTCGGCGGCGGTATACGGTGCTGATCATGCGAGCCGTGCAATGCACCCGTTTCGGTGGCCCTGACGTTCTGGACCTGGTCCAGGTGCCGGATCCGGAAGCGGGCGAGGGGCAACTGCTCGTGGAGGTGAGCGCGGCGGGGGTCAACTTCGCCGACACCAGTCGCGTTGCCGGATCGTATCGACCGGTGCCTGAGTTGCCATTCATTCCGGGCACCGAGGTGGTCGGTCGAGCGACTGACGGCCGTCGCGTGCTCGCACCGATCTTCGGTGGTGGCGGTTTCGCCGAGCGGGCGGTGGTGAACTACGCCGACGCCGTGACGTTGCCCGAAGGGGTGGGTGACGCCGAAGCACTCGCGCTGCTCGTCCAGGGACTGACCGCCTGGCACGTGCTGAGAAGCTGCGCACGGATACGCGACGGCGAGACGGTTGTCGTCAACGCGGCGGCCGGGGGCGTCGGATCCCTCGCTGTGCAACTCGCCAAGTACTTCGGTGCCGGGCGGGTCATCGCGACAGCCTCCACCGATGCCCGACGTGACCTGGCACTGTCTCTCGGTGCCGACGCCGCGGTATCCGGCGACGCGGATGGGTACGCCGAGCGCGTACTCGATGCCAACGGCGGGGCGCCGGTGGACATCGTTCTCGAGTCGGTCGGCGGTCGCGTCTTCGGCGCCGGCCTCGAGATTCTGGGTAACTTCGGACGTCTGGTCACGTTCGGCAACGCATCCCGTGAGGGACGCCCACCGGTCGACCCGGGTGCCCTCTCGGACAGCAACACGGCCGTGATCGGTTTCTGGCTACGTCCGGCTCTTGCCGTTCCCGGCGCCTATGCCGAGCCCTTGACGGAGATGTTCAAGCTCACCGCCGACGGCACGCTGAAACCGATGGTCCATGCGGCATATCCCCTTGAGGACGCTCGCCGCGCTTTCGAGGACCTCCTCGCCCGCAGAACGACCGGCAAGGTGACCCTGCTTCCCTGAGCCTCAAGGGCACCACCCGGCCGACTCCAGCCGTCGCCACAGCCTGCCACGGCGGCTTCCCGCCGACACGCACGCTCGGCGGCCGAAGAGGACGTCGCACCGCATCACCAACGGCTGGAACGCCTTGGCCCCGGGAATCTGCGGCGGAACCACCGAGGAAGCCTCCGCCGTGGTGCGAACATACCGACGTCGTCGGCGGCGGCCCCTGCGTGGCCGCGAATTCCGAAGCCATCCACCTGAGTTCGGTCACTCAAGGCACGACGCAGCAGCGCTACCAGCTCGTGATCGATCGACGCATGCAGCCGGGAGTAGTGGCCCACACATTGCAGAGCGTTGGCCCGGTTCTGGGGGCGCGGCGAACCCAGTGCCCGCTTGATCCGGGGAAGCACGACTTCTGCCTCAGGATGGTTGAGCACGAGAGCAAGCAACGCAACGCCGGCGTATTCGTCGTTCCGCTCGAAGGCTTCGTCAACGGTCTCCGGACGATCGACCACTTCCAACCAACTGCCGATGTACCAGGGCTCCGCGATCGTCACGTCCGAGATCCTGGCACGTAATCGACTCCACCAGCCAGGGTCATTGCGTTCTCGGGTAACTGCTGGTCACAGCGGTGATCAAGTCCCGTGATCGGCGGTTGGCCTGGCGGGTTGCGCGAGCGATGTTGGTCGCGCCGGTAGTGCGGTGCCAGCCGATCGCGGTGTTACGCAGGGTCGCGATGACGGCGGGTCCGGTGCCAGTTCGGGCTTGGTGCAAGTCTTCACGGAACGTCACGTCGCGGACGTTGTGGATCTTGTTCTCGATGTGCCAGTGCCGGCGAATCCAGGTCTGCAGGTCGCGGGGCAGGGCTTGGCTGGCGGGCAGGGACACGGTCAGGTAGGCCGTCTCCCGGCTGGTCCTACCTGCGATGACGCGGGTGCGGGTGATCCGGACGGCCTGCTGCGCGTGGGGGAATCCGATACCGCCGGGTGTGGCGACGGTGACGGCTTTGACGGTGCGGGTCTCGCGGCGGCCGTGACCGCGGTCGCGGGTCCGGTCCCCGGCGGGGATCTGCGCCCAGGGCAGCCGTTTGAGCTGCTTGAACAGGGTCGGCTGGTTGCCCTTGACCTGGACCATGAGGTGCGCTCGGCGGGCGGTGACCTCGACGGCGTGGCTGGTCTGGGTGTGCAGGGCGTCGGCGATGAGCAGCGCCCCGGTCAGGGTCCCGAGGACGGTCTCGATGGCGTCGAGCAAGGGAGCGAATGCCGGGATCTCGTTCGACTTGGCGTCCACGGTGACCTGGGCGAGGACGATGCCGGTGCTGGTGTCCAGCGCGGACAGCAGATGTACCTGACGGCCGCCGTCCAGGCGGGCGCCCCGCAAGGTTTTGCCGTCGACGGCGATCACTGTGCGATATCGGTTCGGCCTGGTGGGGACGTGCGAGGTGCGGGTTCGCAACCAGGTGGCGAGGATGATGGACAGCCTGCTGTCATCGAGGCGGATCAGCAGTCGCCAGACGGTGGTGCCGACGGGGACACCGCGGGTGAAACCGAGCCGGGCCTGAGCGTCCTCGTCGAGGTCATGCAGCCAATCGGTGATCGCGGCGAACGATGATGCCCCGGCGATGACCGCGCAGACCGCGACCGCGAGCAGCGCGCTCAGCGGGTACCGCACACCCCGCGGGTCGCGGGGATCGGGAACCGCAGCGAGGGCGTGCAGCAGGCCGGCGCGCTCACCATCGGTGACCGGTGCGGCCGGAGAGTTGGAGGTGGGTGCCGTTACGGCCAGTGCGGTGATGAGAGATGATGCCATCGGCGGGTGGGGTCTTCCTCGGAGTCGTGAAGCGTCGCAACTCCATGATCACCGATGCGGCCTCACCCGCTTCCAGCGCCTCCACATAGGCTATTAACGCCTCATACTCCCTGGTCAACGGCCCGCCGCCGAACTACGCAATGGCCCTGCTCCACCAGCCGTGCCAGTCCCGAGCTGTATGGCCGCCTTGCCCCGGATGAGATGAGTGCTCCCTCAGATGAGGACGCCGGCTCGACATCGTGGATCATGAGGAGATGAGCATTCAGGTCGAGCTGCGTGTGGCCGGCGAGCGGGTGCGACGGCTACCGGATCCGGCCGGCGGATCCTTCGATGCGGCCGGCGACTTCGACCGGTTGGTGTTCAACGGAAATCCAGCACTCGGGTTGTTGGGCCAGATCGATCCCCATGGAGAGACACGGTTCGGCACCAGCCAGATGCAGCAGCTGGTCGCCGGCGTCGAGTTGCTGCTCACCCTCGCGAAGACGGGCGCTGAGCACCGTGGGCTGATCCGGCTTCGATCGATGGCGGAGCGCTGCGTGGAGCAGCGCGGTGAACTGGTGTTCATCGGCGATTGAGTAGGCCGAACGCGCGACTCGCGGCAAATCCGGACGCCCCGACCGGGTGGCCACGCAGTGGCAGTAGCGGTTGGTCACCTCCAGAGACAAATCTAGTGACGAACCGCAGCGCCGGCCCGTCTCATCGCCACGCTCACCGTCGAGGGAAACCCGGTCGTCGTCCAAGATCAGATCTTTCAGCCGGCCGACCGTCAACATCTCACCCACATCATCATGGTCGCCGATCGACGCGCAGGCCGCATGAACCCTGCTCATAGCCGGTGCGACCGATCAGCGGCTACGAGAGCGCGTCGCCTGCAGAAGTCACGATGACATAGCACAATCAGCCGAAGTGAATGGATTGTCGACGTCGTCGGGAGCGGTAACGTGCCGGAGGAGCGTCCTTGGTGGCACAACGGAACGGTGCTGTGGTCGGTGGCCTTGTCCTCGACGGCCATCTTTGTATCGCGCCTGCTCGACGATCCTTACGATAACTTCGGCGGCCCCGTGCTCCACTTCGTGGTGCTCGGCGGCTCCGGCGCCCTCCTCGCAACAGCGATTGCGCTGCTAGTGGTGCGGCGCAAGGCCGGTGCCGGCAAGCGGTAGTTCGGCAATTCTCCAACGCACCCGGATCGCGGCAGATCAATACTCAGGCGGCTCGGTGTCTGGCTGACATGGCGCGGGCATCAACGCTTTCGGGTGCCGGGCGGTGGGTCCATTTCGTGTGGTTCTTCCCGAGCGATGCACTCCGCCCGGCGCCCGATCTGCCACCGATCACGTTCAGTCGGTTGTCACGACGACCGAGGGTTCTGTCGGCCGGGGCGTGCGGCAGAATGCGAACGTGCCGACGTACCCTGACGCCGCTGTTCTATATCCGGAGGTCGCTGCGATGGGCAGCCTCGCCGGGGCCCTGCAGGTTGTGGCCGACCGGCAAGACTTATCACTGCCGGTCGAGGTCGTGGAGCATTCGCCACTGTTTGGTGCGGTCGTCCCGACGATTGTGCCGCATCGTCTGGCCCTCGAGGTGTCCGCCAGTCGGGTGGAGCGTCGGTGGTCCGTCACGGGTTGCGAGCCAGATCAGAACATGGCGCTGATCGAAGGGGCCACGACCGACCTCGACCAGATCGTCAAGGCTGCGCGGGCTTGGCGTGACGGGGAGTCCCTGGCCCGGATCGTCCAGCTGGCGCCTTTCGTGGAACTGACCGGGCGGTTCGAGGTGCTCGGGCGGGATCCCGCCGGCATGGTCGAATCCGAATGGCAGCACCTTCTGGTGGAAGCGGCCGGCACGGACTGGCCTGAGTATCGCGCTCTCATTGACGCTGCGTACGACGAACCACGACTGCGTCGTCTCTATCCCTTCACCAGTCATTGGTCCTTGCGGTTCTCCACCCGAACTCGCCCTCACCTTTCCCGCGAGATACTTGTCTGCATACATCCCGGGAGGAGCAAGGACTACGTCGTCACGATGGGCTATACAGGAGATGAAATAGGCCAGACCTCGACGGCCGAGGCTGCCGTTTCTCTGGCGGTACAACACCTTCCGCCCAACCTCGGCGCAGCGACGTACGGCGCCGTTTGAAACGGCGTTTTCGCAGCCTGTAGGCCGATCGAATAGTCGTGAGCCACGCACTCAACTCGGCAGATCCGCTTATTCGTCTCGCCGGTGTGGGCCGCTGGATCTCACGAAAGTCAGCAGGGTCATTGCATGTTCCGGTAGCTGCTGGTCACGGCCGTGATGAGGTCGTTTGAACGGCGGTCGGCGCGGCGGTTGGCGCGGGCGATGTTGGTTTCGCCGTTGATGCGGTGCCAGCCGATCGCGGTGTTACGCAGTGTCGCCATGACGGCGGGTCCGGTGCCGGTCCGGGCTTGATGAAGATCTTCACGGAACGTGACATCTCGGACGTTGTGGACCTGGTTCTCGATCAACCACTCCGATCTGGCCCACTTCTGCAGGTCAGCGGGCTGAGCGTCGGCAGCGGGAAGGGACGTGACCAGATAGGCGGTCTCCCGGCTGGTCTTGCCGCCGGTGGTGCGGGTCCGGGTGATCCGGACGGCTTGCCGGGCGTGCGGGAACGCGATCCCGCCCGGGGTCTGCAGGGTGACGGCCTTGACCGTGCGGGTCTCCTTGCGGCCGTGACCACGCTCGCGGGTGCGGTCACCGACCGGGATCTGCGCCCAGGGAACGGCTTTGAGCTGGGCATGGAGGCCGGGCTGGTTGCCTTTGGCCTGCAGTAGCAGGTGTGCGCCGCGGCGGGTGATCTGCTCGGCGTGGCCGGTCTGGGTGTGCAGGGCGTCGGCGACTATCAGCACCCCGGTAAGGCTGCCCAGCAGGTTCTCCACGGCGTCGAGCAGTGGTGTGAACGACGGGATCTCGTTGCTCTTCGTATCGACCGTGACCTGGGCGAGGACGATGCCGGTGCTGGTGTCCAGCGCGGACAGCAGATGCGTTTGACGCCCGTCGGGCAGACGGGCGCCGCGCAATGTCTTGCCGTCGACGGCGATCACGGTCCGGTAGCGGCGCGGCCGGGGAACGGCGAGCGGTGGTGTGCGGGTGCGGAGCCAGCCCGCCAGGACGCTGCCGACCAGGGCATCGTCGAGTCGGGTCAATAGTCGCCATACCGTGGTGCCGGCAGGCAAGCCCCGGTCGAACCCGAGCCGTCGCTGGTCCGGCTCGTCCAGGTCGTACAGCCAGTCGGCGATCGCCGTGAACGAGGTGGCGCCGGCCAGGACGGCGCAGACCGCGACGGCGAGCAGCGCTGCCAGCGGATATCGCACCCCGCGAGGATTCCGCGGGTCCGGGACCAGGCTCGCGGCGGCCAGGAGCCCGCCGTGTTCACCGTCGGTGACCGGCGGCGGTGGCGTGTCGATGCCAGGGGTTGTCACGGTCAGTACGCAGATCAGAGATGATGCCATCGGCGGGTGGAGTCCTCGGTGGTCGTGCAGCGTCAAGAACTCCATGATCACCTTGGGGGCTTCACCCGCTCCATCCGCCTCCATATAGGCCGATCACTCGACATCATCCCAGCTCAGAGCGCCTGCCCGCGAGAACGCAACGGCCCTGCGAAAGTCAGGCCCCCGATGACGGCCTCGTGGAGACTCCCGGCAGATCCGCACATTGCCACAACGCGCCCGGTGGCGGTCGGAGTTCTTGCGGCCGCGGTCGTGGCGGATCGTCGTGCGTGGTGGGCGGCGATCTGGACGTCGCGGAGGCTGATGCCCGCCTCGAGCGTGGTGGTCACGGAGGTACGGCGCAGAATGTGCCGGGATACGCAGTTCGGCGGTCACGGCTGGGTGCTTGGATATGGCGCCGCACTTGCTCAGAGCGACCGCCGGAGCCCTCGTACGGTGGGCATGATCAGGGCTGTGGGGGAACAGCGGACTCGGCGGATCGTACTGGCCACCTGGGGCGCGGCGGTGGCCGCTCTGCCGCTGCTGTGGGTGTACCACGCAGCCAGGGGGAGCCAGGAGTTCGTCAACGACGACGGTGAGATTCGGGACACGCTGGCGTCCGCGTGCGTGGTGTTGCTGCTGTGGGCGCCGGCCGTGGGGGCGGTCGTCCAGCCGCTATGGCGGTCACTTTTGGTGGCGGGTACCGGTGGGGCGCTGGCGTTGGCGGCCCTGGGCGGGGCGCTGCGGTGGGGTCACCGGCGGATCGATCGGACGCATAGCGTGCTGGAGCCCGCCTTCTGGGAGCGGATGACCTGGCTCGCCCTGCGGGGGTTGGTGCTGATGATGCTGGGCGTCACGCTTGGATACGCGATTCGCGGCATCGCCGAGCGGCTCGGCCGGCGCCCCCGGACAGGCCTGGTGGCGCTCGCTGTCCTGGTGGGGTGGGCGGTGACCGAAGCGCTCGGGTCACGGCTGCCGCAGGGACGGTTCCAGCTCAGCACCTACATCGCGGGGTGGCTACACGGGCAACGGCTGGTCTATCGGCCGACGGCGGACTGCCCGGCGGGGTCCTGCTCGGTCTATCACGCAACCTGGCAACGATCGCTGCCCGTGCTGACGGCGGTGGTGGCGGTGGCGTTACTGGTCGGGCGGCTGTGCCGGACGGCCCGCCCGTCCACGAACGGGCTGTCGGCAGACGACGATTAGGGACCGGTTTTCGGGCCACGTCAGCGCCGGACAGAGGCGATCAGCTGTCCGCCGAGTGGGCGTCGGCAAGGGCCTCGCCGAAGAGCCGTCCGGCGAGTTCCACGCAGCGCATCCGGGCAGGCGAGAAGTCGTACGGCATCTTGGTTATCGCCGTGGCGGCACTCATCTCCTTGCCCTCCTCCGCTGTCAGGGCGGCGTCGTAGGTCTCGAAGATCTTCTCCTCGTCCGCGTGGAGGCCGGCTGCCTCGATGGCCCGAATCAGGGCCATCAGGTGAGCGCATCGCTGTACGGCGAGCTCTTCGACGCGCGGGTCGTCGGGTTCGACGCCGTCGTCGAGGGCGGCCTCGGCCGCCTCAAGACGGTCCTCCTCGGCCCGCAGGTCGGGGTGGGTGGCCAGCATGATGAACGTGCCGGCCTGGATCGCGGCGCCCAGCGGCCCGAAGATCCGTTCGGTGACCAGCAGGGTGTCCAGATCGGAGGGGCGCAACGCGCCCGGGGGCAGGTGGCTGAGCCGGTCCGTGACCAGTTCGGAGAGCAGCCCCAGCGGGCTGCCCACCGCCTGCAGGCGCTGGACAGCGGCGCGCCGACGTTTGATGGTGGCCTCCTGGGCCGCCAAGGTTTCCGCGAGCCTGCCCAGGACCGACTCGATATCCAGGGCTTCGTCCCGCGTTTCGCCGAAGGCGGTCCGCATGTCGTCCAGGCTGATACCGGCATCGGCCATCTTGCGGATCCACAGCAGGCGGGTCATGTCGTCATAGCCGTAGCGGCGGCGGCCATCCCCGCCGCGCTCGGGTTCCGGCAGCAGGCCGATCTCGTGGTAGTGACGGATGGCGCGTGGGGTGATCCCGGCGAACGCAGCGGCATCACCGATCTTGACCTGCCGGGGAGGCGTGAGGGAGGGGTACATCGCAGACGGAGCCTTTCGTGCTGTGGTGCCCCCGACCCCACCACATGCCGCTACGGCATGTGCAACAACCCCGTCCCGGGTGCCACCGGAGCCAGGCCCCGGTTGCCGCCGGGACCGATCAAGAACGACGAACCATCCGGGAACGCAGAGTGATCACCGGCGGTCGGACACCTCCCCGCCAAGTGGCCGCCGCTGGGCAATTCCCCTTGACCGCCGACACTCGCGCGGACGGACCGTATCCGGTATCGAAAGGGACATGATCGAGTCAGTCGCTCGAAGTCGTGAAGACGCACGGATGGCGTGAGATTGGGAGACTCTGTGCCATGGCGCCAGTGAAGATCACGTACGACTCGACCGCCAACGCGGCCTACCTGTACCTCCAGGCTCCCGGTACTCCGGTGGCGAAGATGTACGCGTGCGACCCGGTCGATGCAGAAGGAATGATCAACATCGACTTCGATGCAAGTGGCCGCCTGGTCGGCATCGAAGTCCTCGATGCACGCGGAAAACTCGCACCCGAGGTTCTGGCCGGTGCCGAGGACATCACCCGGCGAGGACCGGAAGGCACGTAGTCGCCAGCGCGCTTCGCGGCAGAAGAGCATTCTTGATCGTTGGGCTAGTCCCAGTAGTTGAATAGCCCCTCGCCCAACGTCTCGGGCTGCCAGTAGCGCATGTCGTATCGACTGATCCGTGGCCACTGTGCCGCGTCGATCGGCCCGCCCAGTTCGGTGGCGGTCAGCAGGCGGAATCCCGGTGACGCTCTCAACGCGGCGACCAGGTCGGGGTCGTCGACGAAAGTCAACGGACCCGCTTCACGTGCCGGCGAGAACTCGATGATGCGGGGAACGGCGAGCGCCAAGAGTGGGGCGTCCCGGAGACAGACCACCGCGACGTTTCGGCTCGAGTAGGTAATGATCGCCTGGTGGAAGTTCGGCGTCGGCTCGTCACTGATCCGGAACTCGGTCAGCTCGCCGCCGACTCGTCGCGCGGCCTCGTAGCAGGCGCGACGAAACGCCCTCAAGTCGGTCACGGCGGCCAATCCTACGTGCCCGACTTACCAAGGCGAAACCACATGGTGCCGGCAAGACGTATGCCGCTCCACGGCGGCGAGCCGACGCCAGTCGACGTCCGGTCGTACGCAACGTGACGGCGTGGCGGTCGCTGCCTACGCTCGGCGGCCAGAAGAGGACGTCGAGCGGACGTCTGCGGGAGCTTGCTGAGCTGGTCGCGTAGTCACGTCCTGACCGGGGGTGCGGGATCCAACGGCCGCCACCCGGCGCGACCCGGAACGATCTCCTTGAGGCGGGTACGAGACGATTGTTTCGTGGAGATGCGAAACGACGACCCAGTGACGCTGGACATGCCAGCGCGGATTTGGGCTGGCATCGACGCGGGAATCGACAATGTCATCTCGTCGGAGGCCGAGAATGGTGACGAGGCAGCGGTCGAGGTGGGTCTGCGGATCCGCCGGGCCGGCTGGGACCAAGTACCTTGGGTCAACGGTGCATGGCCTCCGATGGACCAGGTGATCTCGATCCGACTGACCGTGGCCGAATGGACGTTCGCTGCCGATGAGGCCCGCCACGGTATCCCGATTTACGAGGAACTCGGGGACGACGAGTCGGCCCAGTTGGGGAGAGATGCCCTCGCTGTGATCGAGAGCATCGGCCGGTAGCCCCGTACAACCTTTGCGGAAGCTCTGTGCGTCACCCGAGTGACGGGCCGGCAACTCATCGAGGTGCGGTCAGCGGCTACAGTACGTTCGAACTTGGTTGGCAAGAGCAAACGATCGGGCGATTTAGGTGTCAGCGCGCTCCGATACGACGGCAGCCGCCTCGCGGACCGCGCTGTCGTACTGATTCCTGCGGAACGTGAAGGGACCGAAGCTGCCGTAATCACGTTGCGGACGGAAGGGCTGTGTGAAACCGCGCCAAATGACGAGGTCTTTCTCGACGAGAACCCGAGACTCGAAAGGCCGGCAACCAACTTCGCCGCAGTCACAGCCAAGCAGAGCGATCGTCCCTCGCTGCGTCCAATAGGCGGCCTCTGGCTCCCCCATGAGGTATGCAGTCAGATCACCGAAGTTGAAGTGATCGAGCACTAGCCCGGCGTACGCGCCGGGAACGTCAAACCCGGAGGAGCGCTCGTAGCCGGCGACCAATTCGACCAAACTGACGTTGTCGACAAATGGATGTAGCTCACGCGCGGGGTCAGCGTCGTCGCCCCATGGTCGAACGTCGAACCGGACCCGTCGGATGGTCAGCGGCGAAGGCACGCGGCAAGGCTACGCTGCGACCGCGTGCCTTCCTACTCGATTTACATGCGTCGAGCTGCCCGATCCGCGCCGGACCGGGCCCTGCCCGTGCGCATGACCGGAACGCGCGACCGGGCCGGGTAGCGACGGCGCATTGCTGCGCCGCCGCCCCCTCAGAACCGGACGTGCACGATTTCCATGCATCCGGCTCAAGCAAGCCCTATGGCGTGCTGGCGTGCAGTTTGCTGGTCTGCCTCTTGCTGGTTGCCCGGCGATGGCAGTAGGTGTGGAGCAGACGGAGTTGCGGATCGTGACGGCTGCCGTCCTGTCGTAGGCTGATGGCGTTGTGGTCCATCGCTTTCCGCAGGCCGCCGTACCACTGTTCCCATTCTCCGGGGGTTTGTGGCGGGCGTTCGGCGTGCAAGAGGAAGTCCCCGCAGTGGGTGCACCGGCCCTGCTGGCCGTCGAGCAGCTGCTGGGTGGTGCGGTCGACCGGGGGTTGCGTCCTCGGGCGTCGCCGTCGGGCGTGCCAGTAGTCGGTCAGTGCCGTCGTCGGGCGATGCGGTGCCGGGGACCAGCTGGTGCCGCACGATCCTGGTCCAGGTGAATTTCTGCAGGTAGGCGCCACTGTCGCGGTCACCGAATACCCACCGGTCCCGCCTGGACTTGTTGAACATGCCGAAGTAGTGGGCGACGACCCAGCTCGTCGGCTTGTTCGGGTGGGAGTGTCTGGCCCATTTGTAGACCAGTCTCCAAAGGTAGTGATCCAGCGCGTTGAAGATCTCGCTGGACACCACCGTCCGGTAGTAGGCCGCCCAGCCCCGGATGATCGGATTGAGCCGGGCGATCACCGCGGCGGCGTTGCTGCCGCGCAGTGCCCGCACCTCGGTGCGTAGCCGTTTCCGGATCCGTCTGACCGCCGTCTTGCTCGGTTTGATCAGCAACAGGCCGTGATAGCGGCGAACATTGAACCCGAGGAAGTCGAAGCCCTCATCGAGGTCGACCACGCGGGTCTTGTCCTCGTTGAAGGTCAGTCCCCGGGGTGTCAGCCACGCGGCCAGCCGTGCTTTGACCTGGATCGCCTCGTCTCTGGTGCGACACAAGGCGACGAAGTCATCGGCGTATCTGATCAGGACCGGGCTGCCCGGGGCCGTGGCCGCGCCGTCGTTTCCGGCGGTGCGGTAGCGGACCCCGGCGGCGTGTTCCATCCCGTGCAGTGCGACGTTCAACAACAGCGGGCTGACCACCCCACCCTGCGGAGTTCCCTCCTCGGTCGGGGTGAACCGGCCCTGCTCGACCACCCCCGCTGTCAGCCAGTCTGCGACCTGTTCCCTGGCCGGGAACCCGCCGAGCTGGCCGAGTAGATGGTGATGGTCGATGCGGTCGAACGCCGCTTTCAGGTCCGCGTCCAGGATCCACCGCCGGACCGGATTACGGCCCTTGACGGTGGCGAAGATGGCCTGGATCGCGTCCTGGCAGCCGCGGCCGGGCCGAAACCCATAGGATCTCGGCTCGAACCGGGCTTCCCATTCCGGCTCCATCGCCGCCGTCACCCGGGCCTGCATGACCCGGTCGACGATCACGGGAATGCCCAGCGGCCGGCGTCGGCCGTCCGCTTTCGGGAGATACACCCGTTTGACCGGCCGGGCTTGCCAGGGCTGCTGCCGACGCTGAACATCGTCCGCCAGCGCAGCCTTGTCCTGGCCGTCGAGGACGATCCTGCCGTCCATGCCCGCCGTCAAACGCCCAGCGTTGATCTCCGTGACCCGCCGCACCGCCAACAGCGTGTTCGACCGGGACCGGAGCATCAACTTCTGCAGATTCCGGACCCGCTTGTGGTCCTGCGCCTGCGACGCCGTGAAGATCCTCTGACGCAGACGCCGTACGTGATCCTCACAGACACGCCAATCGATCGCATACCAGTCAGGGACGCCCTCCGGTCCGTTCACCGCCACAGCCTCGGCCGCCACGGTGTCCAACTTGTCCTTCGGTTCCAGCCTCGTCGTCATCATCACTTTCACGGGCTCACCTGACCCGCGTCAGCCCGCTTTCGCGGCCGGGCACCCAGGCCCGGTATCCGGCCAGTTATCCGAGAACCCCTGATAGAAGGGACCAGCGATGCGGCTCTCGGTTTCCTGTCGCCTTTCGGCCACCGGCGTTCGCTTCTCGGGTCATCCTGTTCCCGCCGAGGAGTTGGGCCTTCCTCACGGTCGACTTACCACCCACCAACAGCAGGGTGGACCCCGTCGGGGTTTCCACGTTCCACACTCACGAGTTACGACCGGGGTGGGTGCCCTCTCTACTCCGGGGACCAGCGGTGCTCTCCTGACCGAATGCCGTGCCCGGCCAGCGCCTGCCACCACGAGGGCGGCGCGTCCCAACACCCCGCCCGAACATCCCATCGCGCGGAGCCACTATTCACGGAGCATCAACGAAGGTTCACGCAATTCACCCGTCCGGTCTGCCCCTCACCCGTGACCTCCACGATGGGACAGAGATCCTTCGGCTTTCCCCCGGGCTTCGCACCCCGCCGTTACCAGCGACGCACGCCAGGGAAGGGGCCAGGCAGCGAGCACGCGCCCGGGACTACACCACCGACATCTCGCCGGTCCTCCTAACTGCGAGTCCACTCGCAAAAGTGCGACCTCGTGTCGCAACGGCATGACAGTGTGTCGCCGGCGAGGCTGAATTGGGCGACGGGAGGACGTTGTAGTGATCGACATGCAGGTACGTAGTGAGAGCGGTGAGGTAGTCGCTCATGGCTCCCATGGCATCCGATGGTCCGACGCGCTAGCGCGGCTGGATCCGGAGATCTTCCCGTGTCTCAGTAGCCTGCTGCCATATGCGGATGCCATCTTCAACTCACGGCAGACTGAGAGGCTGCGGCGGGAAATCTCCGATCAATATGTTCGAAGCGTGATCGGAGAAGACGCCGCGATGGAAGCCGAAAGGCTGAGTAGGGAAGTCGAGAGCGGCTCCCATCTTTACCTGTGGTTCGTGGGCGACTGACTCGAGAGACGCACTCCTCTCGGTACCAGAAGACGCCTGCCAGTAACGGCCGACCACCGGTCGTGATGGCGGCGGCCAACGCGAGCGCGGACAGCGGCTACATGAGAGGTCGTCGCAGGAATGCGAGGATTGTGTACGTAACCTTGGGAGCTTCCGTGAAGGACGCCGCCATGGACTGGCGCGCCCTTCAGACCATCAACATTCTTAAGCTGTGATTGCAGATCAAGAACCAGGCCGTTCGGAACGCCGGATGCGGGTCACCGTCGGCATCGGTAGTGCTTTCATCGGCCATATCGTCGCTGCATGCCCGTGGTTGTCTAGCCTTTTTGCTTTCACCGTCCACGCCGGGCCTGAATCGATTTTTATGGTGGTCTGTCTGACGGGAGCTTTGGAACTGATGCTCTTCGTCGTCTGCATGACGCTGGGAGTAGTCCTGCTGCACAACCGAGGGCGGTACTTCGGGACAGGTCTCCTGACCGGATGGTGCGCCGGCTTGATCACGGTCCTCGGCGGAGGCACCGCCTTGATCGGGTTGCTCGCTGCGCCGTGACCGTAGTCGCCGACTCCAGACCAGCGTGGCTGCGAAGCAATCGCCGCGTCATCAACGACGCTTACAGCGAGTTCCGGCTGTTGCGCGCTACGGCAGAGGCAGAGACGGGATCCAGCGCGCGTTGTCTGCGGCATGTGAGGGCGTTCTCGTCACACCTTCGTTAACGTGCCGGAATGATCACCCACTCGGGAGAGCCGGCTCGCACGCTTGATGACGTACAACGGCAGCGAGCACATCACCTCATCCGACGCCTCAGGCACCCAGAGTTGCCGGACGAAGCTGCTGCTGAGCTGCTAGACGAGTTGGAGAAGCTGCTGCTGTATCCGCGAGTCAGCGATCTTCTGTTTTGGCACACGCCCGAACTTACTGACGATGAAGTCATTGACGAGGCGCTCCGGTATCAGCCGTTCGTCGGCTAGCCGACGAAGGGTCGTGGGCACTTGTATACACGCTGCTCGGATGCCGACCATCAGCCACCCCTGCCCGGTATCCGGCACCGCCAGCGCCCGATCGGCGGCAGATGAGCGCGTTGACCTCGGCTGATCACCAAGCGTTAGGCACCCGACCGCTTGGCCTTATAGAAGGCATACAGCGCGTTGAGCTGTCCGATCCAGAAAGCTTGCTTCGCCATTGCAGACGACCGCTGCGGGAGCACGCCCAACTCGACCGCCAAGACATAGAAACCGGGCCCCGCATCGTTGGCATTCAAATACTGAACCAAGGCCGATATCAGCAGGTTGGTCGTCGGACGATTACGCTCCACGATCAAACCGAGCAAGTGACCCATAGCGGCACGTTCGCTGTCCTGGTCGAAATCGAATCCGCGTATGCCGGTCCGCCGTCGTAGCGTGGCATCGAGCTCGGTGTACGTCGTGGTGTTCTCAAGGCGTGCCCGTTCGACGAGGAACGCCAAGCCGACGGAGGTTAGCTGGTCCCACTCCTCGTCGCTGCGCCCGTAGCCAGCCATCGGTTGTCTCCCTGCGTTCGTGTCGAGTTGCAGCCTCTGGCCAAGAGCATCGGCGCCAAAGCCGGTCTACCACCCTGAGGGCGCGGCACGCCATCGCCAAACTAGACGCGAAGGTTGGGACTGAGCTGATCTCGGTCGGCACCCACTCCGACCAATAAACGCTCCGCCAGCGGGGCTGTTGCCCGACTACAGCCTCGAGCGCCTGGCTCCGGGGTGGCCAAGAAGCGGTTATGTTGGTTGGTGGCCCGGTCATTGCGTCTTCTGGGGGGACTTCGTGGCATATCTCGAGGACGTCCTGGCAAGTCGAGATCTTCGCTTCGAGGCCGCACTGGCCGAGGCGCGTGCGCTGTTCCACCACGGCGAGGCCGGGGCGTTGTTCGAAGACCTCGTCCTGAAGATCATTCACGAGATGCTGCCGGGCACCTACACCGCGCGGAGCGTACTCCTGGCGGGAACGGACGAGACGAGGAAGCAACTGGACGTCGGCGTCTTCCCGGAATCCATTCCACCGTTGATCAGGCAGCTCAACATCGATGCGTTGACCGCGGTCGGGGAGATTAAAACTCGGCTGAGTACCAAAGACAGCATCACCACGATCTCCGACAAGCTCGCCGCCGAGGCGAGCTCGCGAGGTCGGTTACGGGCTGTGCCGTTCTTTGTGCTGGTCGGCAAACTCGAACACAGCACTGCATGGCTGTGCGACTTGGTCGCGGCCCTGCACCTCAATGCCGCCGCACAAGTGTGGCCCGCTGTGTTCAGCTTCGACCGCGACAATGCAACGTCCGTCCTGCGGCTTACCCGAGATTCCGCGTTACGCGCCGAAACGGCGGAAGGAGAAATTCTGGAAGGGCTGGTGACGATCGACCGGTCCAGCCTTTCTCCCTCCGCCGTCTTATACCTTTGGCTTTGGGCTGCTATCTACGCCGACGAGCCCGTTCACAGCATGGATTTCCGCTTCATGCGGGAAGCCGTCCGGGAACTCACTGGCGAAGGGCTGGCCGTGCGATACCGGCAAGACGGGTCGGCCAACTCCCGGGACATCCCCGCGGTGCGCCTGCTCCTGCCCGAGGATCAGCCGATCAGCCCTGCCGCAGCCCAGGTGATTCCGCGAGACGCGCGAGCCCTCCCGAACCACCGTTTTCTTGTTGATGAGGAACCTGCCCCCGCGGCGCCGGACGGGCGTCGCGTCATGTTGATCAGCCTCGGACCGTGGACGGACGAGGAAGACACTTGGGACGAGTCGAAGTGGGGTGGGGACGCCCAAGAGACCCGGACAGGCTACGGCTACCGGGAAGGCATGAGCGATGCCGAACTGCTCAACGCCGCCAGACTGTTTTGGAAATGGAATCCCCGCTCGCGGGTCTGGACGGGTGTCGATTATGCGGTGGTGGCCCACGCAGGTCGTACACGGGCCGTCCTCCGCATCGACAAATCGATCGGACCGTTCTGGGGCAGGTGGGGTTTCCAAGGACGTGTCGCTAAAGACTCCGCGCTGAACTCAGAACTGGTCGACCGGGAGGTACCACGACGCCAGAACCCCATCACGTCGATCACCTTGTAAGACAATGGCCGACCTGCCGGCTGATGATGCGCTGGGCGAGCGTCCAGGCCAGCACTCCATCATCCTGCCACGGCTCTATGCGCGGCATAGCGGGCCCAGGCTAGGCGCGCGCTGATCGGCGCGAGCGGGCACTGGCCGGCACCCACTCGCGCCTGGACGCAGGTCAACGAGCGGCTGAACGCGGGTCAACGAGCGGATCGTGGCATCTGAGGGCGGCTCGCTCGGTTGACCGGAGCCGGACCGGCCTGTCGGCAACACCTGCTCGTTTAGTCTGGAATCGTGCTTGAAGCAGGTGGTCGGCGGCGAAGCCAGCCGGCACCGCCCCATGTCGTCTTCGAAGCGCTGACCGAACCGGACCGCGACCCGGCCCGTCGATGGCTACTGCTCTTGAACGATGAGCAACCACCGCGGGTGATCGCCGCCGAGCAGCCGAATTCTGTCGTCTGGTCCTCGCTGTGGGCGAAGCGGCCCGACGCGCAGATCCGGTTCGACCTGGCAGCCGACGGCACTGGTGGCACCCGGCTGGGGTGGACTCTGCTCGTCGTCGAGCCGCTGCCGGACTCCTCGAACCTCGGACACATGCGCAAACGGATCAATGAGCTGATCAATGCGAATCTGCGGTACACGTTCGGGCAGTAGCCCACCGGCACCGGATGGGGGCTATTCATGTTGGTAGACCTGCTGGCGGAGATACAGCGGCAAAGTGGCTGCGAGACCGGCGTGGGGCTGGAGTCGGTCGTCAGCCTGGAGTTGTTCTTCGAAGGCAACGACGATCTGGGATCGATCGGCTGCAACCTGGCCGATCATCCAGGGATCGAATATTTCCATGCCACCCTACTCGCGCTGCGGGAGCGACCCGATGTCGACGACGTACGGGTCGGCATCAGCGAGGTCATGGGCGACGACGAATGGCCTTTCAGTGATCATGTCTACGTCGTCGCCAGTGCCTCCGCGGCCGAGGTGCTGCGCTCCACTGCCGCGCTCCACCCCGAGCCGGAATTGGGATCAGACTGGTGGACGGGCAGCCCGCCCGCCATCGAGATTCCCATACCCGAAGGACAACGACTCATGACTCTCTGGTGGGACTAGTCCAAAGGCGGCGGCGGTATTCCACCGCCAGTCGACCCCGTCGGCTGCCGACTTTCGTAGCCGCGCACAGGGAGCCGTTTCGCCTGCGGTACATTCCCTCAGTCTCGTCGTCTAGGGGCCTAGGATCCCGTGCGCCCTTCGGGGACACGGAGGCGCGGGTTCGAATCCCGTCGAGGCACTCGGCCGACGCCGTCTGCGGCGTCGGCCGACATACTTTCGTGCTGCTTCCGGCTACGGGGTCGGCACCGAGATCGGTGACCATGTCGCTCCGCCGTCCCGCGATGTCCAGTAGGTGCCGGCGCTCGTCATGGCCGTGATCATCCCGCCGCGCTCGATGAAACTGGAGACAGCGGGCATGGTGTCGGGGGTGGTGAAGGTGCGGCCCCCGTCGGCGCTGATCATCGGACCGTCCCGTTCCGTCCCGATCAGCAGTTGTCCATCCGGCTGGATGATCGCGCCGGTGATCGAGGCGGGCTGCTCTTCGCCGTCTCGTATCCGGGTCCAGGTTCGGCCGGCGTCCGTGCTGGCGTACAGGGGCCCGAAGCCGTTCTTGACGCCGTGGCGTTGCACGGTGAACACCGCGTACCGCTGCTTCCCGGGGCCTACCAGGAGTTTCGGCCCGGACAGTAGCTTCTCCGGCTTGGGAAGACGAGACACCGACCAGGTACGGCCACCGTCGCGCGTAATGGCCAGAGCGGGAGCGCCGCCCCGGGCGATGCCGGAGATCCAGCGAGTGCCGTCGGGGGCGATCGTGGATTCCGATGAGTCGTGAACGCTCTCCAGCGGTACGTCGCCCACCTTCAACCGCATACCCGTCGCCGGGTCGATCACCGTCAGTTCGCGCCTGTCGCAGTTCGGGTCGGCACAGTGGGTGTGAAGGCGCGCCTTCGCTGGAATCGCGGTAACGGTTCGCGTCACGGAGTTCGGCGCCGAACGCCATGTACGCCCGGCGTCGAGGCTTACCCACCATGTCCCGCGATCCTCGATCACGACGGTCTGTGCGGTGACGGCGTGCAGGTCGGCGCTGTAGCCCTCGAGCGGAGGGACCTCGGCCAACGGGACCCTCCGATGCTGGTAGGTGCGGCCTCCGTCGATGCTGACGGCCAATCCGTACGAGCAGGGCTGCTTTTCGTCCGGGCATGTCGAGGTCAGCGCGAACCCGTGATCCCGGTCGACGAACTGGACGAACAGGGCGCCGAAATGCGGTCCGTTCACCTCGCCGGTGTCCACCCCGGCAACGACGTCGTCGGAAGGCATCGCCTGCGCGAGCGCCGCGCCGTCACTCCGGCTGGGCTTGTCGCCTGCCGCATCCGTCGTCGCAACGCCGATCGCCGCCAGCAACACCGTGGCGATGACGGCACCGCCGGCTCGCCGGTACCACCTGTCTGCTGTCGGCCCTCGCGGGTCGGGTGATGGTTCGTCGTGTGGGCCGGCCTCGCTCCAGACGATCAGCTCACGACGCGGTGTGGCGGGCATACGGCCGTCTCCTTCCGGTGGGTGTACTCAATGACACCGCCGGGGCGAAGACGGTTCCGAAGCCGGAGTTCCGAGAGGGCGTCGAGCGATGACCGGCGGAGCAACGGTCCGGACGATCAGATCAGTCCCACCACACGCGCCAGACGGGGGCATTCATCAGACCGGCGGCCAGTTCGGTGAGAGTGTCAGCGTGGTAGTAGTCGAATCCGCCGTCGTTGTACTGGCGGTATTCCCAGGCCAGGGCCAGTGCGTCGGGCGGGGTGGTCGGCGGGCGGGCGACGGCGTATTCGAGGGTGGTGTCGGTCCAGACGACCGGTTCGGCTCCGTACCGGCCGTGCCAGTAACGCATGATCGCGGAATGCTCGGCCGGGTCCGGGGACCAGAAGACACTGTGTTGCAGGGTCACCGGCACCAGCCACGGTGCGGTGGCGGGCACCAGGGCGACGGTGACTTCGGCCGGCTCCCCGTTCCAGCTGTAGGGGAGCCCGAATCCGGGTTGTTCTGGTTTCTCGGGCCATACTCCTTCACCGGCCAGTTCGGCGCGCAGCTTCGCGGCGTAGTTCGGGGAACTGGTGCTCAGGTACCGCTCGCCGAGTTCGGCCAGAAGCGCGGCGCCGTTCAGCGCCTGCGCGTCGGCTGCCGACCAGACCTGTCCGTTGTTGGAGGGGTACGACTCGGTCAGCTGCCCAGGGGTGTCGACATCCATCAGGAGCGGCCAAAGCCCACTCGCGGGATGGGCCAGCCGCAGCTGTTCCCACCACCGCAGGGCCTCGTCGCCTTCAGCCTGGAACCCGATGACCTCTGCTCCGGTCGGCGTGACGAGCAACGGCTGCGTAGGTGGTGTGTCTCGCATCCGATCATGGTGCCGCAAAGGTGGCCGGCTGCCGGCGGGGGAGGGACGTCGACCGGCCGCCGTCCAACGACCATCATCTGGTGCAACGGGTGGCCCCCGCTGTTACCGTCACGGTTCGTGAGTCAAAGCGGCAGCCAAGCAGCGGCGTTCTTTCGCGAGGTGGCGCGCCATCAGGTCGTATGGTGGGTTCGAGACGATCAGGGAAGCCCGGCACCGGAGGTTTCCACCGGCGTACGGGCGATGCCGTTCTGGTCGTCGCCGGTTCGCGCTCAACGAGCGGCCGAGATCTGGGGCGGTGGTTTGCGTCCCGAGAGCATGACGCCTGGTGGGCTGGGACTTCACGGTGGCAGAGGTGACGAATCGCTTGGCATCGATCAGGTTCGGGCCCGGTCGGCATGGTCGGTGATGTGCGGAATCGCCAGGAATCTGTCCAGTTCGGCTGTCGAGCCGATGGTCGAGCGAAGGTCGGCGTCGTTCGCGTACTCGTGAATCGCGCGTGCCAGCAGTTGCGCGTCGACGCCCGCGGCCGGCAGTAGCGCCGGACCGCTGTATCGAAAGCCGCGCCGGCGCACCAGTTCCGGATGCGCGAGATGGAGGGTCACCTGCTGCGCGTCGCGCGGTCGGGCCGAACGGGGAGTGGCCAGGGCCTGCCAAGGTAGGAACAGAGATCCGAAAACATCCCGGAACTCGATCCCGTCCGGAGTCAGTCGCGTTCCGAATCGGCCCAGCGCCGCCCGCCAGAAGGCGGCCAGTTGACCGGTGAGGAGAACCGCGAGGATCGCGGCGAGCCACCAGAGTCCCTCGTCCGCCGCGACGGCCCGGACCGGCCCACCCAGCAGGAAGAACACGAAGAACGTCTGACCCGTCGCGGCGAGGACCGCACTCGGGCCGACTGGGACGTCGAAGGCGGACGCCTCGGGCCGTGCCACCAGCTTCGCCGGATGAAAGACGCGGGCGGCGAAGGCCGAGCACAGCAGGAACGGGATGGCGGGCAGGATGCCGACCGCGAGCCGGAACCCTAGGTGATGGCCGTTCTCGGCGTACCGAGGCAGTACCTGGAGGGCGACGGCGGTCAGTAGTGCCGTGGTCGACAGCACCGCCCGCCGCCGAACCACCCACCCGAGAACCAGGAGCCCGGTCCGTAACCCGGCATACAGGCGCCGATGCAAGGCCGGACAGTCGATGCCGTGGGTCACGCTCGGGGGGCCCAGCCGCGCAACATGGCGTGAACTGCCGAGTCGAAGCCGTGGTCCGCGGTGGTGCTGTCGAGCGCCCCGGCCAGTTCGAGGGCGACGAGCCCGTGCAGTGTGACCCAGAGGGACAGGGCGATGGCGGTCGGGTCGCCGTCGAGTACCGGTGTGGCCAGGCCTCGGTGGATCGCGTCGAGCAGTGGCCGGACCGGGTCGCCGGCACCGGCCGGGCCGGACGGGTCGAACGACTGGACGCCGCCGAACAGGACCGCGTAGAGGTGACGGTTGCGGACCGCCCAGTGCCGGTAGGCACGGCAGAGTGCGTGGATGTCGGCGAGCGGATCGGCTCCGGTGGGGACGGCGGACATCTCCGCGAACAGTCCGGCGACCGCTCTGGCGCGGACCTCGTCGATCAGCGCGTCCTTGCTGCCGAACAGCGTGTAGACCGCTGCGGTGGCGGCGCCCGCGGCGGTGGCCAGGGCGCGGATGCTGATCGATTCGCTGGGGCGGGTGGCCAGCATCTCGGTGGCGGTCTGGACCAGTCGGTCCTTCACCGCGTCGTCGTTGGTTCTCGGCCTGCCCACGACGCCCAGCCTACGGGCCTGCCGGGCGACCGTCGTTCACCGTGCGGCGTACCTCTCCACTGTTTTGATACGGTGTTTCAAAACAGTGTTCAGAAACTTGGAGGAGATGCGGCATGCGACTCTGCCTGGCGGTGGGTGCGTTCGGAGGACTCGTCCTGCTCTTCCTCGTGCTGATCGTCGCCACCGACGGGGCTCGAAACGGGCTCGTCGCCTGGCTGTTGACGTTTCTCGCCGCGACGGCGGCCGTGCTCGGGTTCGGCCGACGGCACACCCGGCGGATCCGGCTCAGGCGGCTGCTGCCGGTGGCGGCCGCCGCGGCGCTGACCATCACGGTGTGCATTCCCACCGTCCCCACCCAGCGGCGCCACCCCGTGGACCTGCCCTTCGCCGCGGCTCGACACTGGCAGCTGGCCTCCGGCAGCCGAGTCGCGGTCTACCACTACCCGCCCGCCCCCGGCTCTCCGCGCCGCCCGACACCGCTCGTGTACCTGCACGGCGGCCCGATCCGCGGCATCTCCCTGCTCGACCACGCCTTCCTGCAACTGCTGGCGCGCGAGGGCCACGACGTCTACGCCTACGAACAGGCCGGCGCGGGACGTAGCGACCTGCTTCGCATGGACGAGTACGGCATCGACCGGCTGACCACCGACCTGGGCGACTTCCTCGACCGCCTGGGCGGCCGGGGGCAGGTCGACGTGCTCGGGTTCTCCGCGGGTGCGATCGTTCTCACCCGGGCCCTGGCCGACCCCCGGCAGGCCGCCCGGGTACGCCGGGCGATCATCGCCGAACCGGGCCCGATGGACGGCCCCACCGCGCGCATCGACGGGCACCCGGGAAGACCGTCCGCCCGGGGAGCCGCCCCCGATCCGGCGGGCCCCCGCTCCACCCACCTACCCCGATACGGCGTGGCCTTCGGCCTCCTGCGCCTCGGGCTCCTGGGGTTCGACAACGGTCTGGTCGGCCAGGCCGAAGGTGTCAACGCGTTCACCGCCGCCGACCTCGGCAGCGACACCGCCTCCGCCTACTGCGCACATGACGCACACCGCATTCCGGTCGAGGACGACCCGCAGAACTTCTCCTTCAACGCCGCCGCCAGTCTTCGAGTGCAGCAGACCATCAGAGACTCGCCGTCCCTGGCCCCGCGACTGGGGAGTTCCGGCACCCCGACGATGCTGATGATCGCCGAGTGCTCCTCGCAGATCCGGCAGTGGGCGACCGCCGTCCTGGCGGCCGGGCCCGCCGTCGAACGGACTCAGTACCTGCCCGGCGTCGGACACCGCATGTGGAACGGCCTCGACGACAACAACCGACGAGCGGCCGGCGTCATCACCGCCTTCCTCGACGGCCGGCCGGCGCCGCTGCCGAACTACCCGACGCGCGCCGACATCCCGACGTTCCTGCAAGATCATCGATGACGGTACGGCGGTGCCGCTCCGGGCGTACCCGGGAGATGTCGTTGATCTTGATCTGGTCGTGATCCGAAGGATCAGGGTGGCAGCGGTCTCGTGGGTCGGGCACAGTGGATGCCGGCACGTGAGGGGGACACGGTGGCGCTTCCAGGTTGGGTGGAGTCCCTGCGGCGTCGGGTGGTGCGGCCGCCCGGTTCGGCCGTCGACCTGCGGCCGCTCTGGGCCGAGGCGCGGGGGACGGGCACGCCACGAGCCGAGCTCTGTGCGGTCGCCCGGGAGACGGCATGGCAGACGCTGGGGCTGCGGCCGTACGACGAGCAGCTCGTCGGGGCTCTGGCGCTGATCGGCGGCCGGGTGGTGCAGATGGCGACCGGTGAGGGCAAGACCCTGACCGCCGCGATCGCCGCGGCCGAGCTCAGCCGGGGCGGGCCGGTGCACGTGCTGACCGTCAACGACTATCTGGCGCGGCGTGACGTGGAGTGGATGTGGCCGTTCTACGAGCGGCTCGGCGTCTCCGTGGGCTGGGTGACCGGGGCCTGCACGCCGGAGGAGCGGCGGATGGCGTATGCGCGTGACGTCACCTACGTCTCGGTCAACGAGGTCGGCTTCGACTTCCTCCGCGACGGGCTCTGCACCGACGCCGCGGACCGGGTGCAGCGACCCCTGCACGCCGTCATCGTCGACGAGGCCGACTCCATTCTGGTCGACGAGGCGCGGGTGCCGTTGGTGCTGGCGGGTTCCACCGGCATGGAGGCTGATCTGGCGCCGGGCATCGCCGTGCTGGTCCGGGCGATGATCCGCGACGAGCACTACACGGTCGCCGACGAGAATCAGGCCGTGCACCTCACCCCGGCCGGCATCGAGTTCGCCGAGGAGGGTCTCGGCGGTGTCGACCTCTACCAGCCGGAGAATTTGGATCTGCTGACCGCCGTCAATCTGGCGCTGTACGCGTCGGCGCTGCTCACCCGGGACGTCGACTACATCGTCCGGGACGGCCGGGTCGAACTCGTCGACGGCTTCCGTGGCCGGGTCGCCGGGCGCCGCCGCTGGCCGGACGGGCTACAGGCGGCGGTCGAGGCCGAAGAGGGGCTGACCGGCAGCGGCGGCGGCACGATCCTGGCCACGATCACCCTGCAGGCGCTGCTCGGGCAGTACCGCAAGGTGGCCGGGATGACCGGCACCGCCCTGCCGGTCGGGGAGCAGCTGCGCGAGTTCTACGGCCTGGAGATCGCCGTCCTGCCGCCGCACCGGCCGTGCATCCGCCTGGACGCACCCGACCGGGTGTACGAGACCGCCGGGCAGCGTGACGCCGCCGTCGTCGCGGAGGTCGCCCGGACCCACGCGACCGGCCGGCCGATACTACTGGCGACGGCGAGTGTCGCCGACTCGGAGGCGCTCGGCGCGCGCCTGAGCGACGCGGGCATCCCGTGCACCGTCCTGAACGCCCGTAACGACGCCAGGGAAGCCGCGATCGTCGCCGAGGCCGGGCTTCCCGGGGCCGTCACCGTCTCCACCCAGATGACCGGGCGCGGCGTCGACATCCGGCTCGGCGGCAGTGACCAGGCCGACCACGCGCGGGTTGCGGCGCTCGGCGGTCTCTACGTGATCGGGGTCGGCCGCCACGACAGCAGCCGCGTCGACGATCAGGTGCGCGGCCGGGCCGGGCGGCAGGGTGATCCGGGCGGCTCGGTGTTCTTCGTGAGCAGGGAGGACGAGCTGCTTCTGCGGTACGGGCAACGCCCGGCCGCCGACGCGCAGCGCCTCGCCGAACAGGTCGATCTCCAGGTGCACCGCAACACCTGGCGCTACCACTACCTGCTCGAACAGCACCGGACCACGATCGCCGCGTACCGGGAGCAGATCCTCACCACCGACCGCGCGCCGGAGGTGATGGCCCGGTTCCACCCGGTCGACCGGCGGCTCACGGCCGTGGCCCGGCAGTTGCTGCTGTTCCACCTGGACCAGGCGTGGGCCGATCACCTGTCCGACATGGCCGAACTCCGGGAAGGCATCCACCTGCGCTCGATCGCCAACCTGGACCCGCTCGACGAGTTCCACCGCGCCGCGATCCCCGCTTTCCGGCAGCTGATCCCGGCGGCCGAGCAGCGTGCCGCCGACGCGTTCGGGGCTCTCGACCCGGCCGCGCCCGACCCGGTCATCGACCGCCCGAGCGCCACCTGGACCTACGTCGTCGACGACACCCCGTTCGAGGCGGGCCTGGAGCAGTTCTTCTCCGGCCTGCGCAACCTGCTGCGCTCCGGCTGGTCGTCCACCGCGGGCCGCTGAACCACGGGCATCGCTTCTCGCCCACCCGGCGTAGCGTCGCTGTCGTGGAGTCGTTTTCCCGCAACGGCATGCGGTTCGACGTGTCGGACGAGGGGCCGGTGGGTGCGGAGACGGTGGTGCTCCTGCACGGGTTCCCGCAGAGTGCTCGATCGTGGATCGGCGTTTCCCGGCCGCTGCTGGCGGCCGGTTACCGGGTCATCGCGCCGGACCAGCGTGGTTACAGCCCGCAGGCCCGGCCCCGGTCCCGGCGGGCCTACCGGCTCGACGAGCTGGTGGCCGACGTCGTGGCCCTGATCGATGCCGCCGGGGCCGAGCGGGTTCACCTGGTGGGCCACGACTGGGGCGGTGGGGTGGCGTGGATGTTCGCCGCCATGCGGCCGGATCGGCTGCACACCCTGACCGCGGTTTCCGCGCCGCACCCGCGTGCGGTGGTGAAGGCCATGCTGACCGGTCGGCAGGCCTGGCAGGCGTGGCATGTCGGCTTCTTTCAGCTGCCATGGCTTCCCGAGGCCGCCATCCGGTCGCGGGATGGCCGGCTCGCGGTGGCGATGCTCGAGCGATCCGGTCTCGACGCTGAGACGGCGAGGGCGTACGTCGACCGGCTCAGCACCGACCCCGGCCGGCTGGCCGCCGCGT
The DNA here is from genome assembly GCF_033097365.1 of Actinoplanes sichuanensis. Classification (NCBI taxonomy): domain Bacteria; kingdom Bacillati; phylum Actinomycetota; class Actinomycetes; order Micromonosporales; family Micromonosporaceae; genus Actinoplanes; species Actinoplanes sichuanensis. Next base: position 4,829,446 of record NZ_AP028461.1, on the reverse strand, counting down.
TGCGCTGGTATCGCGCGATGCCGCTGGACACCTGCGTCGGGCTCGGGACCGGCGCGGTCACCGTCCCGACGACGTATGTCTGGAGCACCGACGACATCGCCATCGGTCGCCGTGCCGCGGAACTGACCGGCCGGTGGGTGACCGGCCCGTTCGACTTCAAGGTCCTCGACGGCGTCTCGCACTGGATTCCCGAACAGGCACCGGATGAGCTGGCCAGGTACATCCTGGAGCGGATCAGAAGCGTCGCGCCGACGACCTGAATGACACGTCGTCAAGGAGAAGTCTCCGGTCGGTCAGCGGGGCGACATCAGGCCGGCGGTGAGACGGCCGCGGCCGGCGGTTCGGGAGAGCACGATGCGGTCGATCTCGGTGTGTGGCTGTTTGGTGCCGGGCAGGCCGTCGGCCAGGGTGCGGATGGTCAGCGTGGTCGGCCGGCCCGGGGCCGCGGGCACCGCGTCGATGGCCAGGAAGGCGTATCCGTCGTAGCGGACCTGCGACCAGTCGACCGACTCCGGCACGCGGGTCCCGCTCACCTGCCCGCCCTTGGCGGTGTTGGCCGGACTGGCCGCCCAGACGTAACTGTTGGCCACGGTCTCGGTGGTGTTCTCCGGGTTCGCCGGTCGGTATCCGCGGTAGCGTTCCCCCTCGGCCAGCGCCTGCGGCCCGCTGACCTTGACACCTTTCGGGGCGGGCGCCGACGGGCCGGGCGCGGGTCGGAACGGATAGCGGGGCCGGCCTCCCGAACCCGCACAGATGTAGGTCACCCCGTCGACGGCCGGGTGAATGGTGGAACCGTCCGGTGCCGAACGGGTCTTGTGGCCGTACCGAATCGGGTCGGTCCTTTCGAATTGATGGTTGTGTCCCTGGATGGCCAGGTCCACCTGGTAGCGGGAGAAGAGCGGGTCGAGGACGTCGCGCACGCCGCCGTCGGAGGCGTGGTTGTTCGAGGTGGCGTACGCGCAGTGGTGGAAGAACGCGACGATGAAGTCGATTCTGCTGCCGGAACGCCATTCGGCCAGCACCTTCTCGATCCAGGTGGCCTGCGCACCGCCGGAATAGCCGGTGTTGGTCTGCAATTCGGCGGACAGTTCGTTGGCGTCGATCGAGAGGAAACCGACGTTGCCGTAGACGAACCGGTAGACCGACGGGCAGTCGTGCGGCCCGTTGGACGGCATGTCGAGCCGGGTGCGATGCCCGCCGTAACCGTGCGAACCGTGGATCGGCTCCATGTCGTGGTTTCCGGTGGTGAACATCCACGGAATGTGCGCGGCCAGCGGTTCGATCTGATTCAGGAACACATCCCAGACGTACGGGTTGAACATGTTCTTTCCCGGCGGTGCGGTCCTGGACATCGCGAGAGTGTCATCGGCGGGCAGGCCGGAGCCGGTCGGGTTGGCGTAGCAGATGTCGCCCGCGAGCAGTGTGAACGCCGGTTTCTGGGTGCCCATCAGGCCGATCTGGGTGACGGCCGGCCAGGGGTCGGTGCCGTTGGCGCCGGCGACCGGGTCGGTGCTCCAGTAGGAGTTGTTGTCGAACACGCCGGCCGGCCAGGTGCCGTCGGCGCGGAGGACGGCGGCCGGTTGCTGGTGCCAGGAGTGGCGCGGGTCGGTGGGCGCGTTGTGGGTGCCGACGTCGGCGAAGGCGGTGAACGTGAAGGGCTTGGCGACGCCGGACGTGGGTGCGGCGGAGAAGTGCGCGTCGCCGCTGACGGTGCCGTCGGAGAGCCGGATCCGGTAGTGGTGGACGGCGCCGGGGTCGAGTTCACCGAGCATGGCCTTGACGTAGAACTGGCTGCACACCGGGCCGCCGACGATCTTGTCGGTGCCGGTGAGGTGGTGGATGGTCGCGTCGTGGCGGGTGCCGTAGTCACCCGGCGCGCGGCCGACCTCGACGACGGCGCGCAGGTCCTTCGGGAGTTTGCCGGTGCTGCTCACGAGTTGGGCGGTGACGGCCATGGCGGCGCTCGGTGAGCCGTCGGCGGCGGGTACGAACGACAGGTGCCGCCCGGAGACGACCACACCGGCCTTGCCGGCCCTACCGCCGCCGGCTGCGAACGCGGCGTCGGCGAGCCGGAACTGGCCGGCCGCGATCCCGCCGGCGCCGGCCATCACCGCCTGTAACGCCGAGCGGCGGCTGATGCGGTGCCGGTTCAGCAGCCGCGTGTTCTGCTCGGTGTACTCGTCGATGCTGACAATGCCCATACCGCAGATATTGCGACATACCGGGTCCGTTTGGCGGCGACTCGCGGAAAAGCCTCATCCGGCCTTCAGGGTTCGAACGCGTCCGGCGTCGCCGCCGACTCTTCGTTCAACCCCGTCGTCTCGTCAGACGCGGGTGCTCGACCGATAACGGATTGACCGTTTCGCTTCGTCCATCTTGGATCAGGCCATGGTATCGAGGCGCCGGTGGTGGCTGCTGATCGGAATCGGTGTGGTTCTCCTCTGGGCCGGGATCGCGGTCGCCGCGGCATCGGTACTGAAACAGCCGGATACGGCCGCCCCAGCCCCAGCCCCGGCCCCGGCCTCGGCCTCGCCGGTCGCCCCGGCTTCGGCGGCGCCGACCGGTGAGCCCATGTCGATCACCCCGGCCGGGATCGGGCCGGCGCTGCTCAACGGCGCCGTGGCACCGCTGGTCACGGCGGGGCTGTTCAGCAAAGGCGACGCCGCCATGTGCGACACGACACTGTCCGGATCCGGGGCTCTGGCCGACGTGGCGGCCTACACCGACCCCGGCGGCACGATCGTGGAGCAGCTCTGGATCCACTCGCCGAAGCTGACCACCCGCACGGGGGTGCACGTCGGCAGCAGCGAAGCCGAGCTGAAGAAGGCGTACGGCAGCGCGCTGCGACTGTTCCAGGCGAAGGAGAACCCCTACGTCCGGGCGTACTTCCTCGACGAGGGCGGCAACTCGGTGGTCTTCCTGGTCCCCGACGGCGGCGACGGCATCGACAAGATCCTGGTGATGTCGACCGCGCTCGGGGAGGCGAGCGTCCGCAATCTGGAAGGGTTCTGCTGACTGCTCTGTTCGGCGATCAGCCCGGCTGTACTGAGGGCAGGACCGTCCTGGCGCAGGCCGCCTGGTCGGTCGCGCAGTCATGCCGGACGATCGACCCGTTGTCGGCCACGACGAACTGCTGCCGGTATTCGCCGGGCTTGACGTAGGCGGTCATCCGGAACGGCGGCTCGTCCGCGGCCGGGACGACGATCTCCCGGTCCTCGCCGCGGTAGCGCAGGTACAGGTGCAGCCGCCAGGCGTACTCCTGCTTGGTGGCCCGGGCGTCGACGTTGATCACCCACACCTCGCCGCGGCCGACGTCGATGTGTTTGCCGGTGAAGTAGGGTGCGCCGCCGGCGGCGGTCAGGATCGGCCGGGGTGCGTCCAGGTTCAGCTCGACGGTCGTGTTGTCGGTCTCGCCCTGCGGTCTGATGAAGTAGACGGTGCCCCGGCGGGCCGGGACCCGGTCGACGACCTCGACGGTGGCGTCCACCACCGTGACCTTGGCCGAGCGGTTCCCCTCCAGGATCAGCCGGGTGTCGGCGAAACCGGCCGGGACGAACCGCGGGTCGGTGATCGCCGGCTCGGTGGTGACGGCCTCACCGGCCGCGATGCTCAGACCCCGGTTCGTGCTCCCGAAACTCTCCTGGATCTCGACGATCGGCGAACCGGCGAGGTCCTGTACGTGATCCGTGACCCAGGGCAGGACACCGGGGACCGCGGTGGCCACCACCGTGGTGCCGATCAGGGCGAGCAGTGCCTTCGTACCGTTGGAAAGCTTCTGCCAGCCGTTCTGCGGCGTCTCCTCGGGCGTCGGCGCCGGCTTGCGCCGCGCCTGATCCTTCTTCTTCGCGGATACGGTCCGTTTACGCGCCGCCTTCGTCACGCGGTCTCCTCGACCTGCTCGTCCGCCGGTTCCCGACCCTCGTCGTCCTGCTGCGGCGTGTCCGTTCTCGCGGGAAGCGCGGTTAAGCTGACGGTGATCAGCAGCATCGCGCCGGCGGCGAGGTGGAAGCCCGCACCGACCAGGTCGAACGTCGTCGGCAGCGCGGTCTTCTGCCAGACGGACAGGTAGCCGGTGGCGAGCATGACGAGCACCGCGGTGCCGACGATCACCCCGACCAGCCGCAGCCGAACCGCGTGCCGACGCCAGATCAGGGCCAGCACGGTGATCACCAGGCAGGCGAGGAACCCGACGCGGTAGACGCCGAGCCACGCCTGCGCGTCGTCACGGATCATGTCCGGGGTGATCTGGCCCCAGGGGACGACCTGTTCTCCGACGGCGGTTCGATACCAGGGCAGCGTCAGCGACACCGCGGCGAGGACCACCCCGGCCACCAGCAGCAGCCGGTGCACCAGCGGGAACCCGCCGGTGGGCAGCGGGCGCAACCGGAACGAGTCGTTGACCGCGATCTCGACGAACACGGCGCCGGTGACGACCAGCGCGAGACCGAACAGGTACAGCAGCAGACCCACATCCGGTACGGCGTTCCAGACGACGACCTTCGTCGCCTCGTCGGTCGTACCGGTGTGGGCGATGACCTCGGTGCCCTCGCTCAGAAAGAGCGTCAACCCGGTCACGAACGCCCCGGCCGTCGTCCCGCTGATCATGATGCCGAGCCGGGCCAACGACGACCACACCGAGGATCCCCGGCTCACCAGCAGGCCGCCCGCCAGCAGCACGACCCACAGCACGGCCATCGGCGCCGCGACATGGCTCAGATCCGGCAGCCGTACGACATAGCTCACCCGGATCGGGTCGGCGACCCGCGCCCAGTACAGGGTCGTGCCGACCACCGCCAGGGCGCCGCCGGTGAAGGCCAGCGCCGGGGCGACCCCATGCACCACAGTGGATCTGTCACTCATGGCCCGACGATAGCGGCTGCTCCGGAGCCCACTGGTAGTGCGTCGACGTGGTGATCACGTGGAAGCCGCAGCGGCGCAGGATGGGCGCACTGGCCGGGGACGCGTCGACGTGCAGCAGCCGGAAGCCGCGGGCGACCGCCTCCCGCGCCCGGGCGGCGATCATGGCCCGGTAGAGACCGCGGCCCCGCCAGTCGGGCAGGGTCGCGCCGCCGAGCAGCGCGGCGAAGTCGGTGCCCGGGCAGTAGTCCACGAAGGCGGCGCAGACGAGCCGGTCACCGGCCTGGGCAGCCAGGACGGTGAGCTGATCGGGATCGGCCGACACCCGGGCGGCGAGGTCGTCGGCGACCCAGGAACAGTCGACGCCGAACACCTCGGTCTGCAGATCGGCGAAACGGCGCAGGTCCTCGAACGCGGCGAGACGCCGCAACACCACACCGGCGGGCAGGACCGGTTCGGCGGCCACCTTCTCGGCGAAACCGATCAGGACCTGCGACGGCTCCTGCGGTACGAACCCGGCCGCGACCAGCCGCTCCGGAAGCTCCGGGGGCAGATCGTGGGCCCGCACCTTCCACTCGACGCCCTGGCCCCGGGCCTGGAAGTGGTCACGCTGGCGGGCGATCAGGCGGTCGAGTCCGGCGCCGGTGACACCGACGTCACGGGGCGCCCGGATGCGCCCCACGTGCCCGCCGACGATCCGCAAGACCGGGCCGTCGTACTCGTGAGTGATGCCGGTCGGGACCGCGCCCGTCGGCAGGCGCATCTGCGCGTCGTAGGCGGCCAGCAGGGCGCCGGTGTCGACCATGGCCACACGGTGCCAGACGGGTGCCACCGGTCGACTCGTGCAGGGTTCCGGTTCGCGGCGACACCGTTCGGCGGTTTTGTCGGTGCCTCTCGTTAGGGTGGCTGCCATCGGCGAAGGGAGTCTCGTTGCAGTCTCGGATCGAGCGGATCAAGGCGTGTCTCAACGGTGGCCGGCTCCGCGACGAGCATCCGGCCGTGCCGGTCACGCCCGAGGAGTCGGCGGTGCAGGCGGCCGCCGCGGTGGCCGCCGGTGCGGAGGCGCTGCACCTGCATCCGCGCGGTCCCGGCGGTGCGCAGTCGCTGCGGCCCGACGATGTGGCGGCGGCGGTGACCGCGGTGCGCCGGGCCTGCCCGGGCGTGCCGGTGGGGGTGACCACCGGACTGTGGATCAGCGACGGCGACGCCGATCGGCGGCTCACGACGGTGGCCGGCTGGGCCGCTCTGCCGTCGACGGCACGGCCCGACTTCGCCTCGGTCAACGTCGGTGAGCCGGGCTTCGCCGAGCTGGCCGAGGTGCTGCGACGGGCCGAAGTCGGCGTGGAGGCCGGGGTGTGGTCGACCGCCGACGCGCACATGCTGGCCGCCGTCCGGACGCCGGTGACGCGCATCCTGGTCGAGGTGATCGACGGTTCGGCCGCGTCGGCCGTGGCCACGGCCGACGCGATTCTGGCCGCCCTGGATGATGCGGGGCTGTCCGCACCGCGGCTGCTGCACGGCGAGGAAGCGACCTGCTGGCCGCTGGTCGCGCACGCGGGCCGACGGGGACTACCGACCCGCATCGGGCTGGAGGACACGCTGGTCGGCCCGGCCGGCGAGCCGATCGCCGACAACGCGGATCTGGTCCGCCGGGCGTTGACGATCTGGAGTGCGGCCGTGCCACCGGGAGGTCACGAATGGTGACAGGTCTGTCGCACTTGGATATCGTCGCCCTGTGCGACTGCAGCTCACAGTAGACGGTGACGCCGACGCGACGGAACAGCTGCGGAGGTTTCTCGAGGCGGATCCCGACGTCCAGCGATTCGGTGACCTCCGGTATGGGCGGCCGGAGGAACGTGAGCATCTCGGCGTGGACCTTCAGGTGCTGTCGATCGCCGTCACCGGCACCCTCACCACCGCCGGGCTCGTACTGCAGCTGCTCAACTTCCGCCGGACGAAACCGGCCGCGCCGCCGGTCTTCGTCCTCACCCGGGAGTTGCCCGACGGCACGGTGCTGCGCCTGGAACTGCACGACCCGGCGCTGAAGGACGAGGTCATCCGCCGGCTCGAAGGCGGCTGATCGGTTCGATGAACGAGGTCGCCAACCCGGGGAGTTCCGCGGTGGTGCTGATCGGCACCGCCGAGTACGACCACGCGGACGTCGAGAGGGTGCCCTCGGTCAGTGCCAATCTGGACGATCTGTACGACGCGCTGCTGGACCCCGGGATCTGGGGGGTTCCGGCGGAGAACATCACCGTGCTGCGCGACGAACGTGACCCCGCGAGCGTCTACGACGCGATCCGGGCCGCCGCCAGGTCGACCAGGGACGACGGGCTGTTCCTGGTCTACTACGCCGGGCACGGCTTCCCCTACGACGACGACCTGGTGCTCGGCCTGCGCGAGGTCGACCCGCAGTTTCCCGACGAGAAGGGGCTGCGTTACCCGAAGATCCGCCAGGCGACCCAGCTGGCGATCGCGTTGCGCCGTGTGGTGATCCTCGACTGTTGCTTCGCGGGGCGCGCCGGCCGGGAGGTGCTCGACGCGGGCGACGCGGTCAAACAGATCGCCGGCCGTGCCGAGATCTCCGCGGAGGAGACCTATCTGCTGGTCGCGGTGGGTCCCAACGAGCTCGCCAAGGCGCCGCTCAACGACCGGCACACCGCCTTCACCAGCGCGCTGCTGCACGTGCTGACCACCGGCTCGGAGACCGCCGACCCGGTGCTGAGCATCCGGACCGTCGCGGAGAAGGTGATCCGGCGGGTCGTCGCCGCAGGCCACCGGCGGCCGGAGTTCCGGGCCGCCAACGCCGCCGTGGACGCGCCGTTGGTCCGCAACGCCCGTCTGCGCCCCCACGACCTGACCGGCGTCGTGCTGGAGGCGACCGCCGACGTCACCGACCCGGAGCTGCGCGGCGCCGTGATTCTGGTGCTGCGGCACAACGACAGCGGCGCGCTCGGCGTACGGCTCAACCGTGACTTCGGTCCGCTGCCGGCGGCCCTCGACGGGTGGCGTGATCACGTCTCCCTGCCCGACCGGCTCTTCGACGGCGGCCCGGTCGCCCAGGACGGGTTCATCTCGCTGGTCCGGTTGCGGGAGCACGAGGAACGTCCGATCCGGTTCACCGAGGTGACCGGATTGCTCGGGTCGCTGCCGCTGTCCGACGCGCAACAGTCGGCCCGGGACCGCATCGCCGATCTGCGGATCTTCCGCGGCTATCTCGGCTGGCGTCCGGGCGCCCTGGAACGCCTGGTGACCCACGGCCGGCTGCGGATCACCGACACCAATCCGTTCCATGCGGCCTTCGCGCGGGCGCCGTTCACCCGGACCGGCTCGTGACCGAACAGGTGAGACCGCTGCAGGACGCGGAGGAAGACCTGATCAAACAGCTGGTCGCCCGGTACGGCATGGGGCAGCGGATCACGCTGGTGGTCGGCTCCGGCCTCGGCGATCCGGCGGCGCCCCGCCTCGTGGACGTCATCCGCCTCGCCGAGCAGTACGCGCGGGGCCGCGACGACGACGGTGACCTCACCGAGGCGCTGCATCGGGTCCGGGAGAGCACCGGCGAAGGCGGCCCGGCGGCGCTCTACGAGGGGTACCGCCGGGTACTCGCCGACTGGATCTCCGCCGACGAGTTCGACGCGATCGCCCAGCTGTCGGTGTTGAAGCGGTACCGGCCACCCGAGCTGATCGCCAGCCCGCTGGGCAGCCACGGATTCTGGCAGCCGATCACCATGCTGCTCGGTGAGGAGATCGAGGAGGACCACGACTCCTGGCAGCTGTCCGGCTCGATCCGGGCGCTCGGCGCGCTGCTGGCCGAACGCCCGGAGCTGTTCGGTGCCCGGGTGCTGACCACCAACATCGACCCGGCACTGGAGATCGCGATCCGGCGGGCGGGCGGCACCGCGGTGAGCAAGGTGGCGAACCGCACCGGCATCCCGTACCCGCAGACCAGTGACCGGGTCGTCGCGGTGCACCACCTGCACGGCTTCTGGCGTCCGTTGCCGCAGAGTGATCCGGGGCGGCTCACCGAGCACATCGACGAGTCCGCGGTCACGCGCATCGCCCGGCACGCGGCGCCGCTGATCGAGGGTGACCTGGTGTGCGTCCTGGGTTCCAGCGACCGGGGCGCGACCATCAAGGCGGCGCTGGCCGAGACCCGCCGCCGGAATCTGCCGGTGCTGTGGGCCTCGCACGAGCCCGACGCGCCGGATCCCGAGATCGTCGGCTTGTCGTCGGTGCGGCATCTGCGTCCGGTGGACAACGCGCGGTTGTTTCCGGAACTCGCGGAGGCGTTCTCGGTGCGGGTGCCGTCGGGGCCGACCGAGACGGTGAAGGCCCGGCACCCGAACTGGGAGCGGATCTTCGTCTCGCAGCCGGACAGTGAGCCGCCGGAGCCGATCGACGACCTTCTCCGCGAGTTGGAGCGGCGGTTCGGGTGGAAGAGTGGACGGCCCAAGGACGCGCCGCCGATCGGTGCGTCGCCGCTGGTCTACTGGCCGGTGCGGTTGCGTCGCCCGTCAGTGATCCACATGGCGCAGGCGTTCGCGGTCGGTGCGCTCGCCGGCCGTGGCGCGCGGATCGTGGTGGCGCTCGACGACCTCAGCGTCGCGGACAGTGCGGCCCTGCGCGGACCGTTCGAGGCCGAGCTGCGCCGGTGGATCACCCATGTGACTCCGGATCCGGACCTGACCTTCCAGTCCCTGCGGGCGTACGTCGAGAACCGGGATCGGATGCGCGGGCCGGAGGACATGTTGCGGCCGACCGATCCGTGGGTCGTGGCGCGCGAATTCTACGGTCGCCCGGTGTCGCTCTACACGGCGCTGGCAGCGGTCAAGGCACTGCCGCATCTCTCGCCGTTCGACCTCGACATCGAGGAGAGCGCCGCCATGATCGTGCAGAACCTGCAGCAGCAGGGTGCCCGCCGGATCCTCACCCCGATGACCATCTGGGCGTACCTGCACTCGCTGTTGCGGAAGTCTCCGGACGCTTCGGTCATCACCATCAGCGGCCGTGACGAGGGCCTGTTCTGGGATCAGTGGCACCAGATCTTCCGGCACCGGCTCAGCCCGCTCTACAACCCGCGGATCAAGAGCGTGTCGCACGAGTCCGGGATGGTGCGCTGGAGCTCCGCCGAACAGCTGGCCCGCCAACTGCAGACCGTGCCGAGATCGCATGAGGAGGGTCGGTACCTGCACTGGCTCTTCCAGAACGCGGTGCTGCTCCCGGCGTATCTGACCCGCCGCCGTATCCCGGAGGTGGACGGGTTCGCCATCGACTCGTGGGCGGCCTTCGCCGCGGCCATGGAGGCCGACCTGCCGGTGCTCAACCGGCTCGCCGACTGGGCGACCGAGCGGTACCTGGGACCGAACTGATGCTCGCGATGATGGCCTGATCCGGATACGGTCGGGGCATGGCGGTCGATGAGGGTGTGCGAACCGACGCGAGGCTCTGCGAGCTGGTCCTGGGCGAGTCGGTGACCGCCTACCTGGCGAACGCCGACTCCGTCGAGGAACACCGCGCCCGGTTACGCGTCGGCGGCGACCAGCTCCGCGGCGCCGCACCGCGACTGGCCGCGGTCCGCCGCGTCATCCTGGCCTTCCAGATCGAGAACGCGTTGGGGTCGGTGGCGACCTGGCTGCGGTTCGGTCATCAGCCCGACGAGGTTCCGGCCCGCATCATCCGGGACCAGGGTGACGACGAGCGGCTCTGCGCGGGGCTGGCCGAGGCCGCGAGCAAATGGCTCAGCGACCACCGCGTGTCCTACGCCCACTGAGGATCGGTCCCGCCGAGGTATCGGTCGGCGTGTGCGCGCCTGTCGATCCTGTCCTGGAACAGCCGGCGCAGCGTGTCCCGGTCACCGGTCGCCGCCGCGACCCGGACCTTGCCGCCCGGCCCGGTCTCGGCGTAGACGTCACCCCGGCTGCCGACCAGCAGCACGGCGTTCGGACTGGTGTGGGTCGCGGTGACCCGGACCCGCAGCCCGCAGAGCGTGGCATCGGCGTCGATCTCGGCCAGCACGTCGTCGAGTAGCCGGGACACGTCGCCGCTCGGCAGCAGCCGGTGGCTGCGGGGTTCGGCGGCGCGGCCCGCCGGGACGGCCACGTGCAGGACCCACTGGCGGATGCCCTCCCCGGCCAGCCGTCGGGCCAGGGCGAGCAGGGCCGCCCGATCCTCGTTGGCGCTGGACACGACGGTCTGCACGGTCGTCGCGATGTCGGCCGCGACGGCCCGCCGGATCGTCGTCCAGGCCGCGGCGTGTGAGCTCGTTCCGCGCGCCAGCAGCCGCGGGTTGATCGGGCGCAGCCGATCGTGCACCGCGGCGTCGGCGCTGTCCACCGAGACGCGCAGGTGGCCCTGCACGCTTTTCAGCGCCGGCAGCAGCGGGGTGATGTCGCCGGCCCCGGAGGTGTCGATGACGATGGCCTTCTCCGGTGCCAGTGCCATGATCAGGCGTTCGGTGCGGTCCGGCCGCAGGATCGGGTCCCCGCCGGTGATCACGGCGACCATCGCCGGGACGGCGGCGGCGGTCATCGCCACCCGGTCGACGTCGTCGTCGGTCTCGCCGGCCCGGAACGGCTGCATCAGATCGTCGGCGTGGCAATAACCGCACCGCAGCGGACAAAGGGCGGTCGCGAACGCATTGACCACCAATGGTTCGGTGACTTCCGGCAGATCCGGGAAATCACCGATGAGTGCCCGCCCGAACCTGAAACGCTTTTCTGGAACCGACGGAATGTCGAGTACCCCGACGCGGACCAATTCGGCGGCCAATGCCCGATTCTCGACGTCTCCGGTGTCGAGCAGGTGGGCGGCTTTGCGGTCCAGGGCCACGAAGTGATCCCGGTCAGGGACGTAGACCAGGGCACCGAACGGCTCGGGTCGCAGGCGTACGCCGTCGCGTCGACGGACCTGACCGGAATGGCTCTGTGTAGACAGCGTGACTCCCCGATGTGTCTCCGGGGGGTCATTCGCCTCGGTGATCAGGCCTGGGGGCATGAGCGAGAACTATAGGGCTCGAACGGCCCGTTCGGGCGTTTTCTGATCCCGCGTCCAACCCCTTTCACTTAGCGTCTCACCAACCAATACAGCGCGTTCGGCCTTTGCGTGTCGTGGCGGGCGGTCACCTGACCGAGTGCGCGCCGGTCCGCGCGGTCGGTCAGGTGGCGGCCTGTCGATAGGGTGGGGTGATCTCGGATGGCTGGGGGCGGGTCGGGGATGGAACACCACGAGATCGAGGCGGTTCTGGAGGAGCACCCGCAGGTGCGCCGGAGTGCTGTCGTGGTCACGGCCACCGAGCGGTCCGGGTCGACGATGATCGCCTACGTCGAGGGCGACGACCTGCAGCCGGCGCGGATCCGGGCGTATCTGCTGGCGGCCGGACTCCCCGCGGAGTCGGTGCCGCAGTTGGTCGTACCGCTGCCGGTCCTGCCGTTGTCGGTGTCCGGTGAGGTGGATCGGTCCGGGCTGCCGTTGCCGCCGTTGCCGGTCGCGGCGGTCGGCAAGAGCGCTGCGGGCGATGTCCATCCGTGGTTTCTGCTCGCCGCGGTCGTCATGCTGACGGTGACGTTGGTCGCCCCGGCGACGTTGACCGATGTGCTGTGGCCCGGCTCGACCGACCTGACCTACGTGCCGTCGCCGTGGTCGTGGCTGTTTCGTGGGCTCTACCTGGCCGAGTGGTTGTCGTTCTCGTTCGGGTTGGTGTTCCTGCTGGTCGGTCGGGCTTCGGTGGCGCGGCTCGCCGGCGGGCCGTGGTGGACGACGGCGGTGCATCTGTCGCTGGGGTGGCTGCTGGTGGCGTGGTGGCCGCAGGACAACTTCTACCGGCTGGCCGACAAGTTCGACTGGCCGCGGCAGGCCGCGCTGGTGTACGGCTTCAACATCACGCTGATGCTGGCCGCCGCGACGCTGGCGGTGTTCGTCCTGTTCGGCCGTCGCCGGGACTGAGCTCCGTGTCGCGGAAGATGTCGCCGAGTGCCGTAGCGGCCTGACGGACCGCGGTTTCGGCGTCGGTCACCGCCTGGACGGTGCGGGCCGCGAGGGCGACACCCAGGTAGGGCGCGGCGTCGAACGCGGCGGTGGGGATCGTGACCAGCAGCGTCGCGTCGAGACTCGCGCAGTGTTCGGTGAGTCGGGCGACGTGCTCGCGTAGGGCGGCGGACGGTAGGCGGGCGCCCAACCGGAGCTGGTCGACGGTGCGGACGATGTGCCGGCCGCCCCGCTCGCGGTCCAACGCGGCCTGGATGTGGAAGGCGGCCGACGGTCCGGTCAGCCGCAGGTTGATCTCGGTCGGCGTCAATCGGCCGGACGTGGTGGCGACGAAGTCGACGTCGTACCAGCCGCGGTAGCCGGCGGCGGCCAGCGCCTGGCCGACGGCGACCCCGAACGCGCCGGCGATCCGGGCCACGTCGTCGGGCAGGACGCCGGGCCCGACGGTCACGCCGCGGTAGGCGGTGGTTTCGACGTGCATCAGGCCGGTGCCGACCGGGTGCACCCAGCCGTCGGCGGCGACGACCGCGTCGAAGGTGACGTCACGGTGGGCCGGGTCGCCTTCGACGAACTCCTCCAGCAGGGCGCCGCCGTACATCCAGTCCCACACCTGCCGGCGCAGGTCGGGGGTGTCGGCCGACACGATCAGGGTGCCGGCACCGCCGACGCCGTGTCGGCGTTTGAGGACCATCCGCCCGTTGTGGGCCAGTTCGCGTTTCAGCCGCCGGAACGAGGTGATCTCGCGCTGGTCCAGGACGGCGATGCCCGGATGGTCCGCGGCCAGTGCGTGGAACAGGGCGTTCGCCTTCGACTTGGACTCGTACTTGCGCATCGCCCGCACCACGTCGTCCGGGCACAGGGCGATCGCCGCCAGACCCGGCGTCCAGCCCCATGGGCGTACCTGTCGGCGGCCGGCCGCGATCCGCCGGGTCAGCGTCGGCGACCCGCCGATGGCCGCGTCCATCCGCCCGTCGTCGGCGAGACCGCTGATCACCTCGGTGTCGGTCCAGCCGAGGATCTCGCTGACGTGGCCGGTCCACCAGTCGTCGACCGGCATCGGCAGCAGGACGGTGGCGGGCCGGTCGGCGCCGAACACGGCCAGGCACGAGTAGTGGTCGGGGCCGCGTGGCCGTCCACCGAACTGGGCGTTGAACTCGGCGGCGTTGCCGACCACGATCGGCCGGCCGGGGCCGCCGGTCCAGGCCGCCGACCACGACGGGTCGGGCGTCGGCGGCCACGCCTGCATCCGGACCAGCTCGCCGGGGCCCGGCGGCTCCGATCCGGGTACGGGTTCGGCGCCGAGCCTGCGGTAGAACGCGACGGCGTGCGGGTCGGCGTCGATGGTGAGCCGGTGGAACCCGAGCCGCCCGGCCTCGGTGAGGACATGCCGGTAGAGAGCTTGTCCGATCCCGTGGTGCATGTCCGGCGGGTCGACGAACAGAAGACCGATCTCACCGTACGGCGGACGACCGTCCAGGGTGGCCACGCCCACCGGTGTCCCGTCGCGGTCGGCGACCACCGTCCGTCGGGGGAGTACCTCGTCCGGCCGGATCCGCAACTGCTCGCGCCAGGTGTCCAGGAACGTCTGGTCGTACCCCCAAGCGGCCTTTGATCGCAGCACCAGATCGGTGAGTAGCCCGGCCTCCGCGGGTGCGGCCGCCCGCAGCCGGAAATAGTCAGCCCCCATGTTCGCAGACTAGGTGTTCTGCCCAGAGAGGTTGGGAACGCGGTTGGCGGGTGGTCCGCCGATGGCGGTGTGGTGGCGGTGGTGATTGTAGGTGTGCAGGAATCGGGGTAGGGCTTTGCGTCGGGCGTTTTCGCTGGTGTAAGGCTTGGCGTAGGCCCATTCCTCGGTCAGGGTGCGGTGGAAGCGTTCGACCTTGCCGTTGGTTTGTGGCCGGTAGGGGCGGGTCTTCTTAACCCGGACGCCGAGTTCGGTGCAGGTCTCGGTCCAGAGCCGGGCTTTGTAGCAGGATCCGTTGTCGGTCAGGACCCGGGCGACGGTGATGCCGTGGCTGGTGAACCAGGCGTGGGCGCGTCGCCAGAACCCGGCGGCGGTCTCTTTGGTTTCGTCGGCCAGGATTTCGGTGTAGGCCAGCCGGGAGTGGTCGTCGAGGGCGGTGTGCAGGTAGGCGTATCCGAGCTGGGCTGCGCCGTTCTTGCCGTTAGCGTGTCCGGGAGTTGCGGTGCGGTTGAGATTGCCTTGGCGGCGACCTTGGGTGCGCCAGCCGCCGCCGGTGGGGATGTTGCCGAGTTTCTTGATGTCGACGTGGATCAGGTCACCGGGCGTCTGATGTTCGTAGCGGCGGATCGGCTCGGCGGTGGCCCGGTCGAGATGAGACAGGCGGGCGGCGCCGGCGCGGCGCAGGATCGCGTGGCAGGTCGAGGCCGCAAGACCCAGTCGCCAGCCGATCCGTACCGGCCCGAGTCGTTTGCTGCGGCGCAGGTGTAAGACGCGACGTTCGACCGGGCGGGGTGTGCGGTTCGGGCTCGTGTGGGGCCGGCTGGGCCGGTCAGCCATGCCTGCGGCGCCGTCGGTGCGGTAGCGGTCGGCCCAGCGTTTCGCGGTTGTCGGGCTCACCTGGAACCGGTCCGCCGCCCGGCGCAACGGCCATTCGTCATCGACGACGCACCGTGCCAGCCGCAATCGGCCACGTTCGGTCAGTGTGGCATTAGCGTGGGGCATAGAGGGCCTCCCGGGTGAAACGGAACCTTAGACAAGCTCCACCTCACCCGGAGGTCCTCACCTATTTCAGGAACTCCACCGCGTTACCAACGTCCGTGGTCAGAACAACTAGGCGATGGCGTGGCAGTCGGCGCTTTCCTTGGGGCGTGCGTCGTAGCAGCCGTATTGCAGGCCGTTCGCGGGTTGGTCGAGAAGGCCGTCGCTGAAGTGGATCACGGAGACCCAGCCCCAGCGGCCGTTGTCGGCCCGGGTGAAGGCCCACCAGAAGTTGTGCGTCGCATCGAAGGTGTGCGGTTCGCCCGGTTGCTGGCCCAGGAACCAGGTGGAGCCGCCCTTCGCGAGTGATCCGACCGGCGCGGAGGTGGGATCCGGGTGGGTCATCACCGGCACGTCGCCGGTGGCGAGGGTGCAGTACTGCCCGGTGAGCCGGTGCTCCTCGATCCATTGGGGAACGCTGCAGTCGCCGCCACCGCCCCCGGCGGCGGTGGTGTGCAGCCAGTCGCCCAGCAGGGCCAGGTGATTGCTGCTGAGATAGTCGACGCTGCCGTAGAGGGCGTCGGTCCAGAAGTCGCTGCGGTTGGTGCAGTCGTGCGGGTCCCACACCCGTACGTGATGGCCGGTGGTCTGTGCCGTGATGACGTCGTCCCAGTGCTTGAGCTGGATCGGCTCTTCGCCGGGCCCGGTGCAGTTCTGGTCCGTGACCGGGTTCGGGAAAGTGATCACCGGCACCAGGTCCGCGTTGTACTGGTCCCGGTCGAGGGCGAAGCTTCCGTCGAGGAACGCGTAGCGGTCGGCCTGTCGGGTGAGCAGTTCGCGTACCGAATCGTCGCCGGTCCCGGCGGGCAGCCGGTCGTTGTTGTGGTCGCCGGTGACGACGACCTGCACCGGACCCCAGCGGCGTCCCGCCGCGTCGACATGGAAGAGCATGCTCTGGTACGGGACGAGCGCGTCGATGATCGTGCGGGCGACCACCAGCGGGTTGTTGGCGTCGGTGGCCGCCGCGGCCCGGTCGGCGGGCAGGACGCAGCCGGAGGTGTCGGCCACGCAGGTGATCTCGACGAACAGCAGGACCGGCTGGTGGAAACCCGGATACACCCGGCCGCCATGGCTGCTCACCCGGGTCTGGAGGCTCTGCAGGTAGGTCGAGTCGAAGGGCTTCGCCTCGATCCGGTTGCCGCCGGGGTCCCGGCAGACGTCGCCGTCGAGGTGATGGCAGAGCACGAGGGTGCCGTCGTGCAGGACGACGTCGACGTCGATACCGGTGAATCCGTGATCGAGCGCGTCCTGCAGCGGCCGCTGGTTGAGGTAGTCGTCCCGGGCGTCCCCGTGGTCCAGGGGCGTGACCGCGGCCACCGCGGCCGGAGCCGGGGCCGGCACCGCGGCCTTCCGCTCCTGCTGTTCCCGGCCGTGGAAGCCGGCGGCCGCCGCGACGCCGATGAGCACCAGGACACCGAGGGTGCCGGCGATCAGAGTCCGGCGGCGGACCGGTCGGCGGGTGGTGAAATAGGCGTCGATGACCACGGGTTCCGCTCGCCGCGGCTCGTCGGACTGCGCCGCCCGGTGGGGTACCGGCATGAGGTCCGGTGACCGCTCGTCCGCCTGCCGGGCCGCGTCGACCAGCGCGGACACGTGGGCGGCGGCCACGACGAACCGGTCGGCGTCGGCGGGGTCGAGGGGTGCACCGGCGATGAGGTGGGCGGCGCGGGCGACCGCGAGGACGAGCGCCGGCTCGGTGACCGACTTCGGGTCACCGGCCAGAACGGCCGCGATGTCGTTCTTGTCCACGGACAGACCGGGAGCCAGCCGGTGGGTCCGGATCACCTCGGCGAGGTGCCGCAGCGAGGCGGGTTGCCGGCGTCGGCGGGGCGCGGGTGTTCCGGGCGGCGGGGTGTAGGCGCCGTTCTGTGCGGCGTGCGAGACCAGGGCGTTCAGGCGGGACGCCAGCAGTTGTGCGGCCTCATGGACTTCACTCCACCAGGGCGACAACGTCTCCCGCACCAGACCTCCCCGCACCACACCAAATCCGGACCCATCGGCCATGATGCCCCATCGATCGACAATCGGCCATGTCCCGCGGCGTCTCAGCGCGGCCGTCGTCGACCTGGAGGCGACGGATGAGACCTGCTCAGGGGTGGTCTCTGCCTGAAATTGACCTGCTGAAACGGTCTCCGGGGAGACCGCGGGTGCGGTCTCCCCGGAGGGGTGGGAGTCGGTCAGGCGGCTGCGCGTCGGCCGACCACGATCGCGCCTGAGGCCTGGGCCCAGCCGGCGAACTCGTTCAGCGGGGTGTTGCTGATGCGGAACGTGCCGTCACCGTTCGCGAACGCCACCGGCTGGGTGTACCACCACGGGGTGTTCGGGCCGGGGGTCAGTGCCACGTCCGTGCGGCCGTCGCGGTTGTAGTCGCCGGTCACCACGGTCACTCCGGGGACCTGCGCCCAGCCGGCGAAGTCACCGACGCCGGTGTTGGTGACCCGGAAGGATCCGTCGCCGACGGAGAACGCCACCGGCACGGTGTTCCAGCCGGCGCCGCCGGTCAGGGCCAGGTCGGTACGGCCGTCGCTGTTGAAGTCACCGGCCACCGTCCTCGCCCCGGTGGCCTGCGACCAGCCGGCGAACTCGTTCAGCGGCGTGTTGGTGATGCGGAAGGTGCCGTCGCCGTTGGAGAACGCCACCGGCTGGGTGTACCACCAGGGGGTGTTCGGGCCGGGTGTGAGCGCGATGTCCGTACGGCCGTCGGCATTGAAGTCTCCGGTGTTGAGCCGGACACCCGGGGCCTGGGCCCAGCCGCCGAAGTCGCCGACACCGGTGTTGGTGACCCGGAAGGATCCGTCGCCGACGGAGAACGCCACCGGCACGGTGTTCCAGCCGGCGCCGCCGGTCAGGGCCAGGTCGGTACGGCCGTCCTTGTTGAAGTCACCGGCGAAGGGGCCGGCTCCGGGCTCCTGCGCCCACGCGGCGAAACCGCTCACCGGCGTGTTGGTGATCCGGAAGGTGCCGTCGCCGTTGGAGAACGCCATCGGCACCGTCGTCCAGCCGGCGCCGCCGGTCAGGGCCAGGTCGGTACGGCCGTCGTTGTTGAAGTCACCGGCGACCGGGGTCGCCCCGGACTCCTGCGCCCAGGCGGCGAAGTTGTTCAGCGGCGTGTTGGTGATGCGGAAGGTGCCGTCGCCGTTGGAGAACGCCACCGGCTGGGTGTACCACCAGGGGGTGTTCGGGCCGGGTGTGAGCGCGACGTCCGTACGTCCATCGGCGTTGAAGTCTCCGGTGTTGAGCCGGACGCCCGGAACCCCGGCCCAGCCGGCGAAGTCGCCGACGCCGGTGTTGGTGACCCGGAACGTGCCGTCGCCGACGGAGAACGCGGCAGGCATGGTGTTCCAGCCGGCGCCGCCGGTCAGGGCCAGGTCGGTACGGCCGTCGGCGTTGAGGTCGCCGCCGGCGAGCACCGGGGCGGTCCCGGTGGCGGCGGCCGAGTAGAGCAGCCGGTTGGGGGAGCCCGTGCCGATCTGGCTCAGGGCGTCGTTGGTGGCGGTGTTGACGATCAGCGACTTGATCGTCGCGGGTGCTGCCGTCGGGCGGCTCTCCAGGAAGAGCGCCGCGGTGCCGGTGACGTGTGGTGCGGCCATCGAGGTGCCGTCGAGGGTCGCCGTGGCGGTGTCGGAGGTGAACCAGGCCGAGGTGACTCCGGTTCCCGGCGCGAACAGCGTGACACACGTTCCGAAGTTGGAGTAGCCGGTGTCGCGGCTGTCCGAGCGGGTGCTGGCGGCCACCGTGATGGCGGCCGGTGTGCGGGCCGGGCTCTGGGCGCAGGCGTCGGAGGCCGCGTTGCCGGCGGAGACGGCGTAGGTCACGCCGGAGTTGATCGAGCGGGTGACCGCGTCGTCGAGGGCCTGGTTGGCGCCGCCGCCCAGACTCATGTTGGCCACCGACGGGCCGGTGTGGTTGCCGGTCACCCAGTCGACGCCCGCGATGATCGTGGAGGTCGGGCTGGAGCCGCTGCATCCGAAGACCCGGACCGGGACCAGGGTGACGGCCTTGGCCACCCCATAGGTGGTGCCGCCGACGGTGCCGGCGACATGCGTGCCGTGCCCCCGGCAGTCGTCGGTGCCGCGGCCGTCGCCGACGAAGTCGACGCCCTGGCCGACCCGGCCGGTGAACTCGGAGTGGCCGGCGCGGATGCCGCTGTCGATCACGTACGCGGTCACGCCGGCGCCGGTCGCCCTGGCGGCGTAGGTGCCGTTCAGTGTGGAGCCGCGCTGGTCGACGCGGTCCAGGCCCCAGGTCGCCGAGGTCTGCACGCCGTCGGGGTTGATCAGCTGGTCGGCCGCGACATAGGCGACGGCCGGATCGTTGCGTACGGCTTCGAGCTGGTCGGCGGTGAGGGTGGCGGAGTAGCCGTGCAGTGCGTGCTGGTACTCCTGCTTGATCTTCACGCCGCTGGTGCGGGAGCGGGCTACGGCTTTGGAGCGGTCGGCGGCCTGTCGCAGGACGACGATGTAGCTGTCGGCGGCGACCGGTTCGCCGGATGCGGTGATCAGCGGTGCCGGGTCGGCCGGCGCGGCGACGGCCGAGGTGGCCGGCGTCAGGGCCGACACCGCCACCGCCGCTACGGCGAACATGGATGTTGCGGGAATTCTCACGCGCCCCGTCCTTTCGGTTCCATCGACCTGCCTCGCTGCGGCAGATCGGGGGAATCGTGGCGGGGGCGTTGAGACGGCGCTGACGTGGCGCTGAAAACGCCACGTCAGGTGGTGTTCGGCACACCCCTCCTCAATATCTGACTAGTCAGCTACTGTCTAGGCAGATGATTTGGAGGGGTTGACGTCATGCGGTTGATCTACGTTTTCGACGCCTACTGCGGGTGGTGTCACGGTTTCTCGCCGACCCTGAGCGAGATCACGGCGAACCACCCCGACCTGCCGGTCGAGGTCGTCTCCGGCGGACTGTTCGTCGGCTCGCGCCGGCTCCCGATCCGTGAGTTCGGCTACGTCCAGGGCGCGAACGCCAACATTCACGAGGTGACCGGCGCCGAGTTCAGCGACGCCTACGAGCGGCTCATCGCCGACGGCTCGTTCGTCATGGACTCCGAGGCCGCTGCCCGGGGATTCGCCGTCCTGCGCGCGGCGGCGCCGGAGCGGGCCGTCGAACTGGCCACCGCACTTCAGCACGCGTTCTACATCGACGGCCGTAGCCTGTCCGACCCGGACACCTACCGGGCGGTCGCGGCCCGTACCGGCCTCGACGCCGAAACCGTCGCGGCGGCCTTCACCGACCCCGGCTCGTCGGCCGCCGCGGCAGCCGACTTCCGCCGCGCCGCTCGGCTCGGCGTCACCGGCTTCCCCACCCTTCTCGCGGTGCACGGCGACGAGACCACCCCGATCGCGTACGGCCAAGCCGCCCCCGCCCAGGTCGAAGCCCGCCTGGCCGCCCTGACCGGGAGCCGGTCATGACCGATTTCGCCACCTCGACGGCACCCACCGACGTCGTCCGCCGCCAGTACCTGGCCTCGGCCACCCGCGACCTGGAAGCCCTGCGCGCCACCCTGGCCCCGGACGTCGAGTGGACCGAGATGGCCGGTTTCCCGCTGGCCGGCACCTACCGCACACCGGAGGGCGTGACCGGCAACGTCATGGAGAAGCTCGGCGCCGACTGGGACGACTGGACCGCCCACGACGACACCTACGTCACCGAGGGCGAGAACGTCGTGGTCCTGGCCCGGTACACCGCCGTGAACAAGGCGACCGGCCGGTCCATCGACGTCCGGGTCGCGCACCATTTCGTGGTACGCGGTGGTCAGATCGTTCGATTCGAACAGTTCGTGGACACGGCCAAGGTCCGCGAGGCGATGGCCTGACCGTTCGTGGCAGGCGACGGGCCTGGACGCCGACGCCCGCCTCTGCGGTCGGCAGGCGGGGATGCCCAGCCCGGCTGAGTGATCATTGCTGCGCGTGCGTTGTCGTGGAGCGTTCAGAATCGCTGCTCAACGTGGTCTTGACCTGGTCCAGCAGGGCTGCCGCGCTGAACGGTTTGTTGAGTATGGGCACGCCGTCGGGCAGCCGGCGGTTGCTGTCGGCGGTGTAACCCGACATGAAGACGATGCGCATCGACGGGCGGGCCCGGACAGATGTCTGGATGAACTCCAGGATCGGCATGCCGGGCATGATGACGTCCGACAGCAGCAGATCGAAGGGGGCCGGGTCGTCCTGCACGTGCCGCAACGCCTCGTCACGGGTGGCGGCATCGACGACCTGGTACCCGCCACGGGTGAGCACCCGCCGGGTGATGGCGCGGATGTCGTCGTCGTCCTCGACCACCAGAATGCGTTCCCCCAGGCCGCGGGCGGCTTCACCGGCGGCCGCCGGAGCCTCGGTGATCGGCGCCGGCCGGTCGGCCGCCGGTAGGTAGACGGTGATTCGGGTTCCCGCGCCGGGCGCCGAGTCGACGGCGATCGCTCCGGCCGCCTCGTGCACGGCGCCGTAGACGGTCGCCAGGCCGAGGCCGCTGCCCTGGCCGGTGGCGCGGGTGGTGAAGAACGGCTCGAACGCTCGCCGTCGTACCTCCTCGTCCATGCCGCAGCCGGTATCGGCGACGGTGAGACTGACGAAGTGCTGCGATGACGGCCGGGCGCCCAACGCCGCCGCCGGGACCTGGTCGACTCGTCGCGTCCGGATGACGAGGCTTCCGCCTTCCGGCATCGCGGCTCGTGCGTTGACCACCAGGTTCATGATGATCTGTTCGAGGCGGCTGGGATCGATGATGACGCTGTCGAGGCCCGGCTCGATGTCGAGGACGAACTCGATGTCCTCGCCGATGGTGCGGCGCAGCAGGCGTTCGATCTGGCTGACCACGTGGTTGAGATCCACCACCTCGGGCTGCGAGGGTTGCAGGCGGCTGAAGATGAGCAGCTGGCGGGTCAGTGCGGCGGCGCGGCGGGCGGCGTCGTCGATGTTCTCCAGGTCGGCGCGGCACAGGTGGTCGGGTCCGAGTTCGTCGAGGACGAAGCCGATGTAGCCGCTGATCACGCCGAGGATGTTGTTGAAGTCATGGGCGACGCCGCCGGCGAGTTGGCCGAGGGAGTCGAGGCGTTCCGCCTGGTAGAGCTGACGTTCGAGTTCGCGACGCTGTTCGGCGGCCTCGACTTCGGCGGTGATGTCGCGCAGGATGCCTTCGACGGCGATCGGTTCGTCGCCGTCGTACACCGCGACGAGGCGTTGTTCGGCGCAGGCGCGGGTGCCGTCGGTGCGTGGCCAGTGCAGGACGAGTGGGGCCTCCGGTGGTGACTGCCACGATCGCCGCATGATGTCGCGGTCTTCGGGATCGGTGGTGTCGAAGAGCAGTTCGGGATGCTCGTACAGTTCGTCGGGGGTCAGTCCGGTGATCGAGGCCACGGCCGGGCTGATGTATTCGAGTTCCGGGGTCCGGCCGGGGCGGAACCGGAACAGCACGTCCTGGAGGTTCTCCGCCACCAGCCGGAAGCGTTCCTCACTGGTGGCCAGCGCCGCCTCGGCCTGCCGGCGTTCGTGACGCCCACGTGCGTCGCGGAGTTCGCGTTGTACCGCCGGCGCAAGGCGGGCGAGTTTGTCCTTCAGGACGAAGTCGGCGGCACCGGCCCGCATGAGGGCGGTGGCGGACTCCTCGCCGATCTGGCCGGAGACGACGATGAACGGCACGTCCAGTCGACTGTCGCGCAGCAGTCGTAGTGCGGATTCGGCGTCGAACGTCGGCATCCGGTTGTCGGAGATCACGATGTCGGGGGAGTGGCGCTGCAACGCGGCCCGCATTCCGTCGGCGGTCTCGACCCGCTCGTAGTCGACGCGCAGGCCTGACCGGCGTAGCCGGTTGACCACCAGTACGGCGTCGTCCTCGCTGTCCTCGATGAGTAGCAGTCGGATCCCGTCGGGCTCGTCAGTCATGATGTCGTCCGACCGGCCGGTTCACCAACAGCCAGTACATGCCGAGTACGCGTACCGCCTCCAGAAATTCGTCGAAGGCCACAGGTTTGCGGACGAAACTGTTGGCGCCGAGGTCGTAGGTGTTGACGATGTCGCGTTCCTCGGTGGACGTCGTGAGCACGACGACCGGCAGATATCGGGTCCGCGGGTCGTCGCGGATGTGCCGCAGCACCTCGAGACCACTGACCTTCGGCATGTTGAGGTCCAGCAGGACGAGCGCCGGCAGCGTGTCCGGTTGCCCGTCGGCGGGGAACAGGTACCGGATCGCCTCCTCACCGTCGCTGGCGATGTCCACGGCGTTGGTGATGTTGTTCTTGTTCAGGGCCCGGAGGGTCAGCGCCACGTCGTCGGGACTGTCGTCGATGAGCAGGATCTTCCCGTTGATGTTCATCCTGCCTCCTTCGCCAGGCTCATCAGGTTGAAGTAGAACGTCGCGCCCCGATCCACCTCGGCCTCGGCGAAGATGTGGCCGCCGTGACGGCGTACGACACGGGCCACGGTTGCGAGCCCGATGCCGGTGCCTTCGAAGTCGGAGGTCGTGTGTAGTCGCTGGAACGCGTCGAAGAGCTTGCCGGCGTAGGCCATGTCGAAACCGACACCGTTGTCGCGTACGAAGAAGTAGCTGTCGCCGGAATGGACGGTCCGGCCGACCTCGATGACGGCGTTGTCGCGTGTGGCGGTGAATTTCCAGGCGTTGGCCAGCAGATTCTGCAGGGCGAGCCGGAACAGGTGGGGATCGGCCTCGACGGTGAGCCCGTCGGACACGATCAACTCGACGGAGCGGTCCGGGTCCGTACCGCGGAGGTCCCCGATCACCTCCTGACTCATCGCCGAGATGTCCACCGTCGCGCGTTCCAGGTCGGCCCGGGTGGCCCGCGACAGATTGAGCAACGCGTCGATCATCCGGCCCATCCGACTGACGTTGCGTTGCAGCCGGTTCAGGTAGTCCTTGCCGACGTCGTCGAGAACGTCGCCGTAGTCCTCCAGCAGGGCGTCGCTGAATCCGTGCAGCGACCGCAGCGGCGCACGAAGATCGTGCGAGACGGAGTAGGCGAACGCGTCGAGCTCCTTGGTCGAGGCCTCCAATTCGGCGGTACGCTGCGCCACCCGCGTCTCGAGGTTGCTGTTGAGACGACGGATCTCGTCCTCGGCCCGTTTGCGTTCGGTGATGTCGGTCGAGATGCCGCATACGGCGTAGGGCTTGCCGGTGCTGTTCAGGACCGGGAACTTCACCGACATGTACGTGCGTACGCCGTCGACGCTGTCGGCGGTCTCCTCGTACTGCACCGTTCGACCGGCATCGGCGACCTGCAGATCGTTGGCACGCAACTCGCCGGCGAGTTCGGGCGGGAAGACGCCGTGATCGTCGAGTTTCACGACGCGTTCACGCGATACCCCGAACAGCCGCTCCCATTCCCGGTTCACGAGCAGGTAGCGGCCGTTGTCGACCCGCTTCATGTAGATGATCGACTCGGTGTTGTCGATCAGCTTCTGCAGCTGATTGTGGCTGGCCGCTGCCTCGTTGTGTGCCTCGGCACGGGCTCGGCCGGCCCGCGCCACGAGGGCCAGGCAGTAGACACCGAACCCGCCGAGCAGGCCGAGATTGACGCCGGTCACGGCCATCGTCGTACGGTCAGGATGTTTTCGGATCAGCAGGCAGCCCATCGTCGTGGCGGCCGCGACGGCGGCGCCCAGAATGGAGCGTGCATCGGCGGTGCCGACCCCGCGGGTGAGCAGACTCCGCAGAGTGGTGGCCGCAGCAGTCATCGCCATGGCGGCCCCCGATGCGCTCGAGCTTCGTCAGGGGATGACGCTAACACCGTACGTAATCGGATCAGTCGGTTTTCGTCACTGTCAGACCGATGCTCGTACTCGATGGGCAACGTCCGGCCGGTGCGATCCACGAGGGGCCGGTCTGTTCGGGGATCCGGAGCTGAGGATGTCCGGCCCGTCGGGTGCCGCTATGCCGGCACCCGACGGCCGGTGGGCAGACGATGGATTCGCCGGTGCGTTGTCGACGACCCGTCCACGATGTCGGATCAGAGGTTCTGGCGCAGGCCGTCGGCCAGGGGAGTGGTACGGCGGCCGATCAGACGGGTGAGCTGGTCGCCGGTATGGGCCTGAATGCCGGCGCCGATGTTGCCGTCGAGGACGGCGAGGAACGCGGCGGTGCCTTCGTCGACGCCGGCACCGGTGAGGATGGCCTGGTACTGCTCGCCGGTGACCGGCTGGTATCGCACCGGGGTGCCGAGGACTTCGGTCATGGCGGCGGCGATGTCGTGGTAGGTGTAGTCGCGGTCGCCGCTGAGATGGTAGGTGCGATCGTCGTGGCCGTCGGTGGTGACGGTGACGGCGAGGGCTTCGGCGAGGTCTTGGCGGCTGGCGGGGGCGATGCGGCCGTCACCGACGGCGGCGGTGAAGACGCCGGTCTGTGCGGCGCCGTGCATGGCCTGGATGTAGTTCTCGATGTACCAGGCATTGCGCATGATGGTGTAGGTCAGCCCGGACGCGGTGATGGCGTCTTCGGTGGCGATGTGGTCGGCGCCGAGCGGGTAGCTCGGGTCGTCGACGCGCAACCCGCTGGTGTAGTAGAAGTGCCGGACTCCGGCGTCCTTGGCGGCGTCGATGACGTGTCTGTGCTGCTGAACCCGGTCGGGGTCGATGCCGGAGATCAGCACGACCTGGTCGTGTCCGGTGACGGCCGCACGGACCTGTTCCGCGTCGCCGAGTTCGACCTGCGCGGTGCGATAGCCGTCGGCGGCGAGGGCGTCGAGTACGTCTTTCTTGCGGCCGGCCGCGGTGATGTCGGTGGCGGTGAGACCGCGCTTGCGCAGTTCGGTCAGCACCAGGCGGCCGAGGGCGCCGGTAGCGCCGAGGACGAGGACAGACACGGGAGGACTCCTGAACGTTTCGTGGTTGGTCGACGGTCATGCGTGGGCGACCGGGGTGCCGGTTTCCGCGCGGGCGGCGGGCGTCGAGGTGAGCCGGTCGTTGTCACGTAGTCGCGGCAGCAGGTCGAATGCCTAACTCCGCGGCGCTCACCAGCCGTACGGCCCGAAGCGGCCCCACGCGACAAGCCCGGCGAGCAGGAAGAGTACGGCGTTGACGGCGATGCCGGACGGCTCCTTGCGGCGCAGGTGCACGACCGCGGCCAGGACCATGATCACGGCCAGGCCGGACGCGGCGAACGGGGTCAGGATCGGGGCGACGCCGGTGACCGCGGGCAGGATCAGCCCGAGGCCACCGAGTAGTTCGGCGATACCGATCAGCCGCAGCGTGCCGAGGGAGACGTCTCGCACCCAGGGCAGGTTGGGGGCGAGTCTCTCTTTCGGCTGGGTCGATTTGAGGACGCCGGCGGTGATGAACGCGGCCGCCAGGACGGCCTGCACGATCCACAGGAACACGTTCATGGGTGGGGGGTCTCCGAATCGCAGAGGTCAGGCGACGGTGATCGAGATCTTGCCGAGGGTGCCGCCGGCGAAGTCGGCGAACGCGGCGGGCACTTCGTCGAGGGAGTAAGTGCCGGCGACCGGCACGGTCAGCCTCCCGGCGGCGAGATCCCCGGCCAGCCGGTCGAGGGTGGTCTCGGTGGGGGTGGCCATCACCGCGGTCGACGCGGGGTGCTCGACCGGGCCCAGGGTGCTGGCGATGCGGCCTTTCTCGGTCAGCAGCGTGATCAGTGTGGCGCTGTCGCCGGCCAGGTGCAGCACGGCGTCGACGCCGGCCGGGCTGGCGGCGCGGACCTGGGCCGGCAGGTCGCCGGTGTGGTCGACCACCGTGTGCGCGCCCAGGCCACGGACGAACTCGGTCTCCGCGCCGGGCTTCGCGGTGGCGATCACCGTCGCCCCGGCCGCGGCGGCGTACTGCACCGCGATCGCACCGACTCCGCCGGTCGCGCCGCTGATCAGCACGGTCTCGCCGGCCCGCGGCGCCACGGCGTCGAGCGCGTCGACAGCCGCCGTACCGGCCAGCCCGAGTGCGCCCGCGACGTTCACGTCCACGCCGTCGGGGAGCTTGGCGATGCCGATCGCCTGGGGCACGGTCACGTACTCGCCGAATCCGCCGTCTCCGAGGAACGCCTTGGTGACCACGCCGAAGACCGTGTCTCCGACGGCGAACCGGGTCACGCCGGCGCCGACCGCCTCGACGGTGCCGGCGAAATCCTTGCCGAGCACCACCGGGTAGCGGTGCTCCATCATCGCGGCCAGGTAGCCGGCGACCACCGCGGTGTCGAAGCCGTTGATCGACGACGCCCGCACCTTGACCAGGACCTCACCCGCGCCTGGTTGCGGCTTCGCGATGTCCACGGACCGGGGCGCAGCGCCTTGCTCGGTGATGACGACAGCCTTCATGGGGGTCTCCCTCGGAACGTAAGTGGAACTTGTGCTCCACTTGCTGGGCCGACCGTAGCACGGAAGTGGACGACATCCTCCAGTCGCCCGTAGGGTGACGTTCATGACCTCGCTACCAGCAGAGACTCCCGGCGGCAGTCTGCGTGTCGACGCGGAACGCAACCGGCAGCGGATCGTCGCCGCCGCCCGTGAGGTCTTCGCCGAATCCGGACTCGAGGTGCCGATCGAGGACGTCGCCAAAAGGGCGGGTGTCGGGGTCGGCACGCTCTACCGCCGGTTCCCGGAACGTGCCGATCTGATCGCCGCCGCGTTCGAGGAGAAGATGGCCGCCTATTCCGAGGCGGCCCGGCAGGCACTTGCCGACCCGGATCCCTGGCACGCGTTCTGCGTTCACCTGGAGACGATCTGCGGCATGCAGGCCGGTGACCGCGGCTTCACCACCGTGCTGACCATGACCTTCCCGACCGCAAAGCAGTTCGAGGCGGCTCGCGACGAGGCGTTTCACGCTTTCAGTACGGTCGTCGACCGTGCCAAGGCCGCCGGGAGGCTCCGGCCCGACTTCGTCACCCAGGACATCCCGATGTTCCTGATGGCCAATGCCGGCGTCCTCACCGCCACCGGCGACGCCGCCCCCGACACCTGGCGCCGCTTCGTCGGCTACCTCATCCAGGCGTGCGCCGCGCCGGCAGCCCTGCCGCTCGCCGACCCGCCCGCACCCCGGCAGATGTACCGGGCCATGGTCCGGGCCACCTGGCAGCAACGCGAACGTCGTACCAAGACCAGACCCGCACCGTAGGTGCTCGGTCGGTTCCCGGATGCGGGAGTGGCACTCGTGGCTCGCCACGCGGCGTTGTTCACGCGGGCTACCATCCAGTCCATCTTGTCGATGGAACAGGGAGAACATGCTGCGCCGCACGACATCCGCTCTTCTCGGCTTCACGCTCGCCCTGAGCATCTCCGGTTGTCACCGGGGCGGCGACGAACTCGAGGAATGGGACCGGGCGGAAGTCGCACCCTGTTCCTCGGTCGCTGCCGCCGACGCGGCTGTGCTGAACGGCGCACCGATCCTCGCGGAACACCCCTCCGGCGCAGAACTCGTGGACGACTCGGCGGGTTGCGACGATGTCGGCCGGCCGGATGCCGGGCGTCTTTACCAGACGGAGATCGGCGCGGAGGCGGTCGCCGCGTTCTACCGCGCGGTCGCCGAGCGGCAGAGTTGGGCTCTGCATCGGCTGGACGCGTCGCCGAACCCGACGGAACCCGTCGACACCGGGGATGTCCTGTGTGCTGCCGTGACGATCGGCGGAAGCCCGGCCTACCTGAAACTGTGGTGGCCCGACGAGGACTCCGGATGGATCGACCCCGAACTTGTCGGCGAGGTCTACTCGCTGAGCCTGGCGCGGGAACCTTTCCGACAGACGCAGTGTTCGGCCCCGACCTCCGCCATGGCGTCGACACCTACACCGCTGACCGCACGCTGAAAAGGATCCGGGATTGGTTCTGATTTCTGAGGAAGACCGCCTCCGTCTGCGTTGCGCGCCGGCTTTCAGGCGGTCGGTCTGGGCGCTTCGGTTACTCGCCTTCTTTCCGGCGGTGGTGATAGCGATCTTCGTGCTGGCGGTACTCAGGGTTCCGCTGCAGGTGGCGGAGGTCATCGCCTACGTCGCTTTCGTGGCCTGCTCTATCGGCGTGGGGCTCGGCGCGATCTCCCGACCCTCGCTGGAGAGGGTGAAGAACGACGTGCTGGACGGGTACGACCTCAGTCCTTACGAACGTGCCATGCTGCTGAACGTCATGCTGGTGCGGGCTGCGGTCGGGAAGTATCGCGAGCCGACGAGGTCGTGACCCTCCGGGTCGATGCAGGGCGGCGTGTAGTCGTCCACGCGCAGGCCGCGAAATTCGAGGCGGTTCGCGGTCTTGCCGACGAACACGAAACCGCGTGCCTCGGCGAGTGCCGTCGCGAACGGGTGTGTGGGTGCGCCGAGTTCGGTCACCGGCCCCCACGCGTACGGCCGGAAGGTGAAGAATCGTGTCACCGTGCGTCCGTGTGTGGACGGGATGCGGGTGGCCCACTGGGCTCCGCCGCTCCATTTCGAGGCCGGCACCGTGGTCCCCTCGCCGCTGGCCAGCCACTGCTGGTAGCGGCCGATCGACGGGGTCGCGCACTCCCGTGGATGGGCGTTCGCCGGGGCGGCGATCAGGGTCGACGCGGCGATGGACAGGGCGACGGTGAGTATCGGTCGACGCATGCCTTCTCCTCCTCCAGGATTAGCAAACGTTGTTAATAGTTACCGATGTAGTCACCACAATCAATGTCTTTCAGCGTGCCGACGCCTCCAACGTCGCCCGGATCCGCTGCATCCCCGGGTGATGCCGGTGCTCGATGACGGCCAGCGCCGCCCGGCGGAACTCCTCGACCTTGGCGTCGTCACCGAGGTCCCGGTAGCAGTAGACGAGGCCGGTGAGCGCCTCTGCCTGCAGCTCCGGCACGTCACCGGCGAGCTCCAGGGTGCGGTGATAGGCCACGATCGCGGCTTCGGTCGCGCCCGCGTGCTGGTTGAGATGGCCCAGCTCCAGCGACGTACCGGCCGCACCGATTCGGTAGTCGATGCGCAGCAGGGTGTCGATGATGGTCCCGAAGTGATCGACGGCGGTCTGATAGCCGTTCGGCTGGTGGGATTCGTACCAGGCGACGTGCCCGAGGGCGACTGCCTCGTTGAGCACCCGGCCGTTGTCGAGGGGAAGACCCCGACAGATTTCCAGGGCCTCCCGGGCGTACGGGTGAGCCGCCTCGGCCGCCTGCCGGTCCGGAACCCGGTGCTCGCCGTTGATGACTCCCGCGAGTCCCAGCAGAGACTGGGTCAACCGGAACCGGTCGCCGGACTTCCGGGACAGTTCGATTCCCCGCTCGTACCAGGCCCGGCTCTCGGCACGCTGATCGATCCGGTAGTAGGTGCGGGCGAGGTTCAGTGTCAGATTCACGATCCACCACTCGTCCTGATGCTTCTCGGCGAGAGCCAGAGCCCGCAGCAGATGGGTGATCGACTCGTCGAGCCGGGCCCGACGGTCCTGCACGTAATGGGCCATCGCCCAGTTGAACTGCCAGCAGTACCGGCCGTCGTCGTCGTCCTCGGCCACGGCGACCGCGGCGAGCAGATTCCGGTACTCGGTGTCGAACCAGTCGAGCGCCTCCGCCTCGGTCGCGACGATCTCCGGCGTGACCCCCGGCGCCGGTGGGAGGACCGTGATCGGATAACGCTGGGGCAGCAATAGAGCCGTCGCCGACATCGCCGAGTGCAGGTAATGATCGAGGCTGCGGCGTACGACGGCCGCCCGGGTCCCGGCATCGTCGTGACCGTCGGCGAGTTCGGCCGCATAGGCGCGCAGCAGGTCGTGGAAGCGGAACCGGCCGGGCCGGTGCTCCCGGATCAGGTGCGCCTCGACGAGATGGTTCATCCAGGTCCGGACCGTGGCCCGGGCGGCACCGGTGAGACTGGCGGCGGCGGCGACCCCGGCATCCGGTCCGGGGTGCAGGGCCAGATGGCGGAACAGCGCCGCCGCCGCAGCCGGCAGATGCCGGTAGGACCAGGAGAAGACGCTACGCGGATCGCGGCTGACACCGGGTGCCGCGAAGGCGTCCAGACCCTCGCTGCCGCGTAGTTCCCCGGCGATCGCGGTCAACGTGAACGTGGGGTTGGTGACGATCCGGGCGGCGACCACCGCCAGCGCCAGCGGCAGGCCACCGCAGACGGCGACGATCGCCCGCACCGCGTCCGGCTCGGCCGTCGTCCGGGCCACGCCGACTCGCCGGGCCAGGTAGTGACCGGAATCCTCGGCGACGAAGACGGACAGGTTCACCGGGTGCGCGTGGTGCATGGTGACCAGGTCGTTGAGCAGGGCGCGGCTGGTGATCAGCACAGCGCAGCCCGCCGACCCCGGGATCAGGTCGCGGACCTGGTCGGCGTCGCGGGCGTTGTCCAGGATGAACAGCATCCGCCGCCCGTTCACCATGCTGCGCAGCAGCGCGGCGCGATCGGGGACCGAGACCGGCACCGCGTCATACGCGACGCCGAGCGAGATCAGGAAACCACGCAGCACCTCGGCGGGCGGCAGTGGCTCACCGGCCGGGGCGAAACCCAGCAGATCGATGTACAACTGGCCGTCCGGGTACTCGTCCTGGTGCTGATGGGCCCAGCGCAGCGCCAGCGCCGTCTTGCCGACCCCGCCCATCCCGGTGATCACGGCGACCAGCACCGTCCCGGCCGACGCGCGCGCCAGCCCGGTCAGCTCGGCCAGTTCGGCGTCGCGGCCGGTGAACACGGCCAACTGCAACGGCAGCTGCGCCGGCCGGATCCGGTCCGGTTCCGTCTCAGCGTGCAGGAGCTCGGTGCGCTGGTTGAGGATCGCCTGTTCCAGAGTCGACAGCGCGGGGGCGGGATCGAGGCCGAACTCGTCGCGCACCGCCTCGCGATGCTGTCGCAGCGCCTCCAGCGAGTCGGATTCCCGACCGACCGCCCACAGAGTGAGCGCGGCCAGCCTGCAGGCCTCGGGGCGCAGCGGCTCGTCGCGGACGAGGCGCTGCGCCTCCAGCATCGCCGCGGAGTGGTCGCGGACCCGCAGCGCGGCCTGAATCGCCTGCTCCCGGGCCAACAGTCGCAGCTCGTCGAGGCGCGATGCCTCCGCGATCGCCCAGGGCTGGTCGCGGGACTCCCCGAACACCGGCCCCTGCCACCACCGGAGGATCTCGAGCAGCAGCGGGCGGGCCTGATCCGCGGGCAGGCTGCGAGCCTGGGCCAGCGACTGTTCGAAGCGCCACGCGTCCACGGCGTTCTCTGGCAGGCACAGCGCGTACCCCGACGACCGGCGTACCAACGTGGTCGCCGGGCCCCGGCTGACCCGGGTGGGTTCGAGCACCCGCCGCAGATTCGACACGTAGGCCTGCAACGACACGATCGCCCGTGGCGGCGGCCGGCCGTTCCACAACTCCTCGATCAGGCGGTCGGCCGAGACCGCGTCACCGCGCGCGGCGACCAGGATCCCGACGAACGCCCGCTGGTTACGGCGCCCGAGATCGACCGGCTCGCCGTCGATGTCGGCCGAGATCGGACCCAGCACCCGTACGTACAACATGAGCCGGGAGCTTAAGCGAGCCCGGCAACGCCAAGTTTTCGCCAAGTGACAGTCCACATCCTGATCTCTCCCTACCTAGGAGATCTGATGCCGACGCCAACGTCGAGAGCACCATGGACGCTTGTCGTGGTCTGTTCCGCAATCTTCATGCTGACCCTGGACGTGACGATCGTCTCCGTCGCGCTCGCCGGGATCCAGGATGAACTGGCCGCGTCCCTCTCGTCGCTGCAATGGGTCGTCGACGGCTACACCCTGCCGCTGGCCTGCGGCCTGCTCAGCGCGGCCGTCCTCGGCGACCGGATCGGCCGGCGCCGGGTCTTCGTCGCCGGAATGCTCGTCTTCACCGCGGCGTCGCTGGCCTGCGCCCTGGCCGACACCGCCGCCACGCTCATCGCCGCCCGCGCGGTGCAGGGCGGGGAGCGGCCCTGCTGTTCGGCACCGCGCTGCCGCTGCTCGGCGCGGCCTATCCCGAACCGGCCCGGCGGGCACGGGCGGTCGGCGTGTTCAGCGCCTGCTATGCCGCCGCGACCGCCGCCGGGCCGCTCATCGGCGGTGTACTCGTCGACGGGCCCGGCTGGCGCTGGATCTTCCTGATCAACGTCCCGATCGGCCTGCTGGCCATGCTCGGTTGTCTGCGCCTGCACGAGTCCCGGCCGGACCGGGCGCCCCGCAACGACTGGACCGGTGCGGCCCTGCTCAGCGGCGGCCTGTTGGCGCTGCTCACCGCCCTGATCCGGGGCAACGAGGACGGTTGGGGCAGCCGGCCGACCCTGGGCCTGTTCACCGCCGCCGCCGTACTGCTGATCGTCTTCATCGGGTGGGAGCGCCGGACCGTCGATCCGATGTTGTCGCTGCGGCTGCTGGTCCGGCCCGCCTTCGCGGGCGTCGCCCTGCAATCCTTCGCGACGGCCGCCACCCTGGTCGCGGCGACCTACTATCTGGCGCTGCATCTGCAGAACGTGGCCGGCTACTCGCCTCTGGAAACCGGCCTGCGGGTGCTTCCGCTGACCGCGACGGCACTGGTGGCCGCGCCGGTCGCCGCGGCCCTGCTGCGCCGGTTCGGCTCCACGCCGCTGCTGGTCCTCGGCCTGGTGCTGGCCGGTGTGGGCCTGCTGGGCGCGTCCCTGATCGACACGAGCGGATCGATGGCGGTGCTGGCCCCCGGGTTCGTCCTGGCCGGTGCGGGACTGGGCGTCGGTGCCGCCGCGACCGCGTCCGCCGGACTGGCCGCCGTCGAACCGGCCGACGCCGGCATGGCCACCGGAACCGTCAACACGATGCGCCAGATCGGCACCGCCGCCGGCGTCGCCGTGCTCGGCGCCGTCGTGCAGTTCCAGGCGAAGCAGAACGCGCAGCCGCTGCTCGACACCATGGCTCCGCCCGTTCCGAAGGACCAGCTGATCGCCGAGATCGGCGCCGGGCTCGGCCGCCACGTCGGCCAGAACCTTCCGGCAGGGGTACGGGAGACGACCGCCGAGATCGCCAGAGCCGCCACCAACGACGCTGTCGCGACGGTCTTCCTGATCAGCGGAGTGGCCGCCCTGGTCGCCGCCGTCGCCTGCGGACTCCTGCTGACCAGACGACCGGCACCGCTCCCGGTCCCCGCACTCACCTCCGGCAGCTGAACACAGTGATGGGCGAACAGATGAATGCACTGCTACTGCCGGTGGTCGCCGCCCAGGCGATGTGGAAACGCCGCCGCACGGTGACGATCCCCGCGGCCGAAGGCCCCGCCACCGGCGTCGTACCGGGCCCGGACCCGCAGGACCCGCTGAGCGTCGTCATCCTCGGCGACTCACTCGCCGCCGGTTACGGGGTGCACACCCACGACGAGGGCTTCGGCGGCTCCCTGGCCCGCGACCTGACCGAGCTCACCGGCCGGACCGTGGCCTGGTCGGCGGTCGGGCAGTACGGCGCCACCGCCCGACGCATCCGGTACCGGCTGCTGCCGCGGATCCCGGAACAGGCCGACATCGTGGTGATCGTCGGCGGCGCCAACGACGTACTCTGCGGCCGGCAGCCACACGAATGGGCCGAGGACCTGACCGCCGTCGTCGACGAGTCGAGCCGCCGTGCCGGCCAGGTCATGGTGGCCGGGATCCCACCGTTCGAACACCTGCCGTGCATGCCCCGAACCCTCGGCCGGCACCTGGCCCGGCGGGCCGTCGCCCTGGACGAGGTCGCCCAGCAGATCTGCGATGCCCGCCCGGCCGTGACGTGGGTCCCCGGGAAACTGCTGCTGCCGTTCGTGCCCGCCTACTTCGCGCAAGACGGATTCCACCCGTCGGCCCTCGGCTACCGCCGATGGTCCGCCGCGGTGGCCGGTGAGATCCCCACCTGATCGGTCTTGGGGGCGGCGCGCATGCCGATGTAACAGACCCTGGTGCCGGTGGTCAGGGTGGAGAAGACGACCGGCATGTACTCCTCGCTGAAGGACGGGCCGGCACCGGAGGCGGCGAACACCGTGCCGGTCACCGGCTGCAGGTCCATCTCCAGGGGTGGGGACATGTGGGCCATCTCGTCGACGAACTCGTACCGCAGGTGGGGTGTGCCGTCGTCCTTTCGGGAGACGGTGATGACGACGCCGGCCCGGCGGTAGGTGCCGAGCAGCGGGGCGAGGTCGACCGGCGGCGGTACGGGAGCCGGGGCGAACGGTTCCGGCATGGTGACGTCGGCGAGTTCGGCGAGCAGCTCCCGGAACAGGTCGGTGTAGAGCAGCCGGGCCCCGCCGCCGTTGGTCATCAGGGCCACGGCCAGGTTCGCCTGCGGTACGACTCGGAGGTAGGCGTACTGGCCCACGGCGGCGCCGTCGTGGCCGTACCCGGTGATGCCGTTCCAGTCGTAGAGCGTCCAACCCAGGCCCCATCCGTCGGCGCTGACCGTCCACTTGTCCGGGACGTCGACCTCGCGGCGCTGCATCGCGGCCACCGCCGCGGGGGAGAGGACACCGGCGCCACCGTCGAGGTGCATGCGGGCGAAGCGGACCATGTCCCCCGCGGAGACGATGACCCGTCCGGCCGGGCCGGCCGAGCGGGGCATCAGGTCCCAGGCCGGCGCGGGCGCGCCGTCGAGGTGACTCATGGCGGTACGGAACCGCAGCGCCTCCTCCGGCAGGGTCATCGAGTGGTGCAGGCCGAGCGGCTCGAACAGCAGACTCTTCAGCGCCTGGTCCCAGGTGAGACCGGTGATCCTCTCGACGACGCGGCCGAGGACGATGTAGCCGATCCCACCGTAGGAGACGGCGGTGCCGGGCGGGCAGTCCAGGGCCACGTCACGGGCGGCCGCGACATAGTTGGCGAGGCAGTCGTCACCACGGCCGCCGTCGAAGTTGAAGTCGGTGGTCACGCCACCGGTGTGCGACAGCAACTGCCGGGGTGTGATGGTCTTGGTGGCACCGGGGTCGGGTGTGGCGAACTCCGGCAGCACGTCCACCACCGGCACGTCCAGGTCCAGTCGGCCCTCGTCGACCAGCCGCATGACGAGGGTGGCGGTGTAGACCTTCGCGATAGAGCCGGACAGGAACACCGAGTCCGGGGTCACCGGCACGCCCGTTCCGAGATGCAGCACCCCGCTGGCCAGTTCGTGGACCTGGCCGCCGACGGCGATGGCCAGGCCGGCGCCGGGAACGGCGTGGGCACGGCACAGTTCGTCGAGTCGCTGCTGCCAGCGGGCGGTGTCCTTCGCCTCGATCACGATGTCTCCCCATGTCGATGTGTCGATACGTGAAACGTAGATTTCCGTTCACGGAGGCTGCAACGGATCGTGTTCTCGAGTGGGGTGTTTTCCAGCGTTTTCCGTGAATCCTTTGCAATGGCTTGCGGGTTAACGCATTGCTGGAGTGGGCGCGGTTGCAAAGCTGTCGGGACGCCGCCAGAGTGGGCCGATGCCAGGGAACAGACTGACGGCCGGGGATCGGCGGCAGATCGAAGAGGCACTCGCCGCCGACATGAGTTTCGCCGCGATCGGGAGACGGCTGAACCGGCCGGCGTCCACGATCAGCCGGGAGGTGCTCCGCAACGGGGGGCCGGAGCGGTACCGGGCCGAACACGCCCAGCACGCCACCGACTGGCGGGCACACCGGCGAACGCCTGGAACAGTCGCTCCCGCCGAGGCGGGTTCGGAGGCCGTGGACGCTTTCGCCGACGACTTCGTGCGGGTGATGCTGCGTACCGGGCTGCCGCCGATGGCCGCTCGCGTCCTGGCGCGTCTGATGGTCACCGACACCGCCTCGGCGACCGCTGCCGATCTCGCCGAACGGCTCCGCGTCTCCCGGGCGGCGGTGTCCCGCGCGGTCGGCTACCTGGAGACCGTCGCGATGATCCGGCGGGAGCGGCCGGCCGGGCAGCGCCGGGAACACTACGTGGTCGACGACGGCATGTGGAGGGCCGCGTTGGCCGACACCATTCGGACCAACACGATGTGGGCCGAGACCGCCCGTCAAGGATCCGATCTGCTCGGACGCGACAGCCCCGCCGGTATCAGGTTGCACTGGATCGCGGTGTTCTTCGCCGACCTGAACGACCGCGTGACCGGAGCACCCCGGGCCACCGCCGCCGCGGGCGCCGTCTGCTGTTGCTCTAACCAGGTGTGTTGCGCACGGTCTGCTGGGCCGGGCGCGCCGACCGGCGAAGAGTTTCGAGAACACCTTGGCGTCGGCGTCGGCGTCGGCGTGGCTGCGGGGCGCGTGTGTTGAGAAGGTATCCGCATGACACCGATCGCGATCCGTGCCGGGGCGCTGTTCGACGGCGTCTCCGGCACCCTCACACCCGACCCCGTCCTGGTCATCAGCGGCCCGGCCATCGTCTCGGTCGCCGGATCGGTCGCCCCGCCCGCCGACGCGGAAGTGATCGACCTGCCCGGAGCGACCCTGATGCCCGGTCTGATCGACACGCACGTTCACCTCGCCTTCGACGGCGGTCCCGACCCGGTCGCCGCCCTCGCCGCCCGCGATGACGACGCCGTGCTCGCCGTCATGCGGGCCGCCGCACGCACCGCCCTGCACGCCGGTATCACCACGGTCCGCGACCTCGGCGACCGCGACTACCTCTCCCTGCGCCTGCGCGGCCTCGACGGCATGCCGACGATCGTCGCGGCCGGCCCACCGATCACCACACCGGCCGGGCACTGCCACTTCCTCGGCGGCGCCACCGAACCGACGCCACAGGCACTACGCGCCGCGGTCCGCGAACGCGCCGACCGCGGCACCGACGTCATCAAGATCATGGCCAGCGGCGGCACGATGACACCCGGCACCCGCCAGGAGACCTCCCAGTTCACCACCGAACTGCTGCGGGCCGCCGTCGACGAGGCACACCGGCACGGCCTGCCGGTCACCGCACACGCCCACGGCACCGACTCCATCCGGATGAGCCTCGACGCGGGAGCCGACGGCATGGAACACGTCACCTTCTGGTCCGCCGACGGCGTCGACGAGCCCGGCGATCTCATCGACCGCATCGCGAGGTGCGGCGTGACCGTCGGCATCACGGCGGGCAGCGTGCAGGCCCCGGGTCTCGCGCCACCACCCGCGATCGTCAAGCGCCTGCCCGCCGTCGTTTCCAACACCCGGCGACTGTACGAAGCGGGCGCGCACCTGGTCCTCGGCACCGACGCGGGCATCGGCCCGACGAAACCCCACGACGTGCTCCGCCACGCCCTCCAGCAGACGGCGATGCTCGGCGTGACGCCCGCGACGGCGCTGACCCTGGCCACCTCCCGGGCCGCCGCCGCATGTGGCCTGGCCGGCACCAAGGGCCGCCTGGCTCCCGGTTTCGACGCCGACATCGTCGCCGTGGACGGCGACCCCCTGGCCGACCTCGCCGCCCTGCACCACATCCGCGCGGTCTTCGCCCGAGGCCGCCGCGTCCTGTGACGACGTCGTCGGCGATCACCGGTGCGCTACTGACCGGGCGGACGTTGCTGGTTGCGCATCATCGCGGGCAGCGCGTCAAGGTGCCGGGAGCGGGCCAGAGCCTCCACCCGCTGCGCCTCCGCGGTCTTGCCCTGACGGGCCAGGACACGGGCCATGACCAGCTCGGTCGTGTAGATCTCCTCGACCGTGGCCATGTCGGGGGACCGGCTGATCGCGTTCATGAGCCGCGTCTGCGCGTCGTTCGCGGCGCTCATCGCCTCGTCCAGCTCCACGCCCGCCTCGGCCCGCACGTGGGCGAACATGCGCAGCGTACGAGCCATCTCGGTGTCCTCGACGGTCGGCAGGCCGCGACGCAGGTCGACGGCTTGGCGACTGGCGACCAGCGCCTGAGACAGGTCGCCGGCATCGCCGAGCGCACCGGCCAGGCTCTGCACCGTGCCGGCCCGCAAGGACTGCCACAGCGTTCGCCGTACCGGATCGTCGTGTTGTTCGATGCTTTCGAAAATGGTGGCGGCACCGGCGAGGACCTTGGCCGCCTCGCCGAAACGCCGCAGACCGCCCAGGCACAGCCCCAGATTGTGCAGGTCACGGGCGATCGCCGCGTTGAGCTCCAGGTCGTCCGGGCGCGACTGGAGCCGCTGCTGATTCTCGGCGATGGCCGCGGCGAACGCCGCACGAGCCTGCTCGAAGCGGCCGGCCGCATACAGCTGCTCGCCAGTGGCTCGCTTCGTCTTGAATGGATTCCAGCGAGCCATGGCCCCGAGCGTACGCCGGGGCCCTCAGAAGTCCAGATGCCGATAGTCGACGCCGTCCAGCCAGCCGGTCAACTCCGCGAGCTGGTCGCGGGTCATGCCGTGGGCGACCCATTCGTCCTGCCGGTCGAGCCGCAGGAAGCCCTTTCCGGCGAAGGCGTGACGAAGGTAGTCGGTGAAGCTGAGGCCGTGTTCCTCGTCGCGGACCAGCGGATCCGCGCCGGTGTCGGGCAGCCGGACCGAGTACGGGGAACCACCACTGATATCGGCCTTGTGCCAGTAGTCGGCGGCGATGGTGATCGCCAACGGGCCGGCGAGTTCGGGATGCAGTTCCGCCGATTCCTCCTCCCACTCCTCGACGTCGAACCACGCCGTTTCGAGATCGATGATCTCCAGCGGATCGGCGACCGCGAGTTGGGCGGGAATGCCGGACGGGAACGGGCCGTCCCAGGTGGTGCGGGGCACGAGGTCGATCGTTCCGACGACGCGCCAGAAGGCGGCCGGCGCCGGAGGCACGGGTGATCCGGTGATCTGCTCCAGCCGGCGCAGCCGGTCCTCGATGTCGGCGGCGGGGCCGGGTAGCGCCTGCTCCTGGCTGACCGGCCAGCCGCGCGCGATGAGAGCGGCGGTGAGGGCGGCGGCGTTCTGCCGGACACGGTCCATGGTCAGCGCGGCCACCTGTTCGGCCTCGGCGCGCCACACGTCGTCGAGGTGGGCGACGGCTCCGAGGTCACGCCACACCCCTCGGTGATCCCCGTCCCGATAGCGTGCGACGAGATCACCCGGCCGTAGGCGCTTGCCGTCGGGTGTCGCAGTCTGCGCCACCCGCCTGGCCCGGGCCGCGTCCAGTGCGGGACCGGTGACGGCGGGATCGGCGTCCTTGAGTGCTTGGCGGGCCTGCCGGCCCAGGTCTTCGTGGTCGCGGAGAGCGACACACAGTTCGAGCCAGCGGTGGTCCTGCGCGACCAGCTCGCGGGTCACGGCCGGGAATCCGAGCGCCTCGCCCGCGGCCGCCTGCCCGGCCGCGGTGGTCAGGCATTCGTCGGAGAACAGGTGGCCGACGTTGTCCCAGGCCGTCCCGTCATCGGTGAACATGACCTTCAGGGCCATGAACCGGCCCAGATGGTCGTGGTCGTGGATGCCCTGCCGCAGGGTGTCGCGGGCCTCGGCGGTGCCGATGTCGAAGAGCGCGTGGGCCGCGGCCACCTGGACCGGGTTGATCGGGCACTGCTGCCACAGCTCGATCAAGGTCGGAACGGCCGGCTCGTACCGCAGCCGGCCGAGCTCGCGGATCTGGTCGGTCACCGACCGCCAGTCGGCGACGGCACGAACGGCGGCGATGCTTTCGTCCTGGTACGCCTTCGCCTCGGCGGCGGTGAGACTGTTCCATCGGTCGAGGGTCAGGCGGGGCCGGCTGCCGATGTCGGTCCATCGTGCGACCGCCGCGAGCAGCGACTCCAGCACACGTGCACCACTGTTCTGATCTTCGCTCGCATCGCTCACCACGCGCACAGTACGCCAACTGGCGGCGCCCCCTTAAGGTGCAGCAATGAACCTGGGCAAGGCGCGTCGGCGGCTCCGTCTCCACGCCGTCACCGTTCTCGTACTCCTGCTGGCGTATGTGGTGCTGGCGCCGTTCGGAGCTCCGCTGTTGTTGCCGATGCTGGCCCTGACCGCGCTGGGTATGCCGTGGTCGATTCCGTTCCTGTGGGACCCCTACATGCTCGACGACGCCCACATCCTCGTGCGGCACCTGGTGATGGTGGCGCCCGCGATCCTCAACGTGCTCCTTCACGGCGCCGTCCACCTCGTGCGCAGCGCCCGAGTCGTCAACTCACGCTGAGGGCCAGTTTGCCGACGTAGTGCCCGGCCAGGGCGAGATGGGCCTCCCGGGCCTGCTCCAGGGGGAAGGTCCCGGCGAGGTGGACCTGGAAGGTGCTCGCCTCGATGATGGCGTTCAGCCGGTCGGTGGTGGTGCGGCTGCGGTCGCCGTCGAAGGCCGACGCCGTCACGCCCGGCGGTGTCGCCGGCACCGGCATGACGCCGTTCGGCCAGGCGATCCGGCCCGACTCCCGAACGGTGTGCAGGGCCTTCTCGGCGGCTGCGCTGCCGCCGGTGACCAGGGCGGCGTCCAGTCCGTCGGGGGCGAACTCGCGGGCCGCGGCCGGCACGTCCTCGCGGTGTCCGTCGACCACGTGGTCGGCGCCCGACCGTCGGGCCAGTTCGACGCCGTCGTCGCCGGAGACCACGGCCAGCACGCGGGCGCCGTGGTGACGCGCCAGTTGGACGGCCATGTGTCCGATGCCGCCGCTCGCGCCGAAGATCATGAGTGTCTCGCCGGGCTGCAGGCCGAGCGTGTCGAGGCCGCTCAGCGCGGTCACGGCGTCCCAGGCCATCGCGCCGGCCTGGTCGGTCGGCAGCCGGTCGGGTACGTGGGCTACGAATTCCGCTTCGACGGCGACGAACTCGGCGTAGCAGCCGCCGCGCGCGGCCGGCATGGTGGCGGCGTAGACCCGGTCGCCGACGTCGAACCGGGTGACGTTGCGGCCGACTGCGGCCACCGTGCCGGCGGCGTCCCACCCGAGGACGTACGGGAAGGTCGTCGGGATGCCGAACATGTTGTCGTAGTGGCCCTCCCGTTCCTCGGTGTCCCAGGAGGCGGCACCCGCGAACTGGACCCGGATCAGTACGTCGTCGTCGCCGACCGCCGGGAGTGGGATCCGGCGTGGCGTGAGCTCTGCGGCCGCGCCGAACCGGTCGAGGACGATCGCGTTCATGTCGGTGCTGTTCATCGAACCCCCATGATTACTTGATCGGATCAAGCATTATCGAAGCACAGTTGTTTGAGCGAATCAAGTAACTGTTCTAGGCTGGGGCGCGTGGCCGTACCGAACAAACCCGTGACCACCTCGTCCGAGGCCGAGGCCGCGCTGTTCGACATGGTCGACGTCTACGACCGCGCCTACGAGGTGGCCGCCGCCGAGCTGTCCCTCAGCCCCGCCCAGGCCTGCGTGCTCGGGCGACTCGACGAGCGACGCGGCATGGGCGCACTGGCCGAGGAACTCGGCTGCGACGCCTCCAACATCACCCAGATCGTCACCCGCCTGGAGGCACTCGGCCTCGTCACCCGCGAACCGGACCCCCGCGACCGTCGGGGCCGCCTGGTCGCGCGCACCCCACGCGGCGACGAACTCAACGATCGATTCGCCGCGAACTTCACCTTCGCCCGTACGGCCGTCGCGCGCCTGTCCCCGGGCGAGCAGGACCAGCTGACGGCACTGCTGCGCAAAGCCCTGGGACCCGAATGACGGGGCGGAGCCGCGCCGGTGGATCGAGCATTAGGGTGGGCGAATGCGCGATCGCCCACTGACCCTGATGGCTGTGCACGCCCACCCCGACGACGAGGTGACGAGCACCGGCGGCACGCTCGCCCGATACGCCGCCGAAGGCGTCACCACCGTGGTGGTCACCTGCACCGACGGCCGGTGCGGGGACGGGCCGGGCGGCGTCAAACCCGGCGAGCCGGGCCACCACCCGGAGCAGGTCGCGGCCCTGCGACGCCGGGAGCTGGAGGCGAGCTGCGCCGAGCTGAAGGTGACCCACCTGGAGATGCTCGACTACCACGACTCCGGGATGATGGGGTGGGCCACCAACGAGGCGCCGGAGTCGTTCTGGGCCACCCCGGTGCCGACGGCCGCCGAGCGGCTCGCCGAGCTGATCCGGACCTACCGACCGGACGTGCTGCTCACCTACGACGAGAACGGCGGCTACGGCCATCCCGACCACATCCAGGTGCACCGGGTCACGATGGCCGCGGTCGACCTGGTCTCCGACGGCCCGGCGAAGGTGTACATGAGCGCGCTGCCGCGCTCGGCGATGCAGCGGATCGGCGAGCGGATGCGCGAGATGGGCATCGGCCTGGACGGCCCGGACTCCGGCGAGCAGCAGCCGATGGGCTGGCCGGACGAGGAGATCACCGTCTGGATCGACGTGGCCGACGTCTTGGAGCAGAAGTTCAACGCGCTGTCGGCGCACGCCAGCCAGGGCGACGGGGCGTTCTTCCTCAGCCTCGGCCGCCAGGTGTTCGCCGACGTGATGGGCACCGAGTGCTACGTGCGGGTGCACGACGACACCGGCGCCCCGGCGGAGGAGGGCGACCTGTTCTCGGGCCTGCGGTGAGAAAGGCCGGGGCCACCCTGCCGGGAGCGCCGTCATGAACCTGATCACGCTGGCCACGACCCGATCACCATGTCCTACTCGCACGAGCATGCGGCCTGGCCGGGAACCCTCAGTCTGAGCCACCGGACCGTCACCGCGATCGTCGAGGATGTGGTCGCCGGCCTGGCCGCTCAAGGAATCCGGAAACTGGCGATCGTGAACGGCCACGGCGGGAACTACTTCCTCGGCAACGTGGTCCAGACGGCGAACGCCACCGACGCCAGATCCATGACCCTGTTCCCCAGCCGGGAGGACTGGAGAAGAGCTCGAGGCCTCCGTCCTGCTGGCCGTTCTACCCCATGCGCTGCGCGACGGCTTCGATTCTGCAGATCATCAAGCGGGCGTACGGCCGCACCTTCTGATCGAAGGCATGGCCGGCTACACGAGCAGCGGTGTGATCGGTCGGCCCTCGGCGGCGACGGTGCAGAAGGGCGAGGCGGTCCTGGCGAGTCTCGTGGCTTCCTTCGGTGAGCACCTGGACCGGCTCGACGCGGCTTGAGGATGTGCGGTATTCCGAGAAGGATGATCGACCCGAAAGGCGTAAAACAACTTCAGTCCTGAAATAGGTACGTTCCCGGCGGATAGCCTGCC
This sequence comes from Actinoplanes sichuanensis, assembly GCF_033097365.1. Classification (NCBI taxonomy): domain Bacteria; kingdom Bacillati; phylum Actinomycetota; class Actinomycetes; order Micromonosporales; family Micromonosporaceae; genus Actinoplanes; species Actinoplanes sichuanensis. The sequence goes on along the minus strand of NZ_AP028461.1, from coordinate 4,785,050 downwards.
CCTGGCGTCCGAGCGAGAACGGCGATGACTGACGTGAAGATGAAAGATGCCTACCCGCTCATTCAGCGGGCCGGGCTCGACACGGCCGCGTTGACCCTGGTGGGTTTCGCGATCGGATGCGGCATCGCCAGGTATCAGTCCGGAGCCACGTCACTCAGCAAGAATTTCGCCGACACTCCGGAGTTCGCCATCTGGAGTGCGGTGGTCGGATTCGAGGTCGCATTGCGACTCAATCTCTTCAGCGCCTTGTGGGCCGTTCGCACCGAGGTCCGGGCCCGGGTGGGGACGGGTTGCGTATGGTCCGCGGTGGTAGCCATGCTGATCATCGCAGGGATGTTCCGGATGGCCGAGCACATCTACCCGACGGTGCACAGCGGACTGTACGGCAACCCGTACCGCCGGGCGATCCTCCAGGTCATGATGCTCGTGACGATCGCTCCCGGACTGGTCAGCCTGTGGCGGATCCGGTCCTGGGTGATCCGGGTCGGCTCGCACTGCGCTCTGCAGCAGTGGGAGCCGCTGCCTGTCGGAGCGCTGATCGCCGACGTGCTCTACATGACCCGGACCCTGCAGAAGATCACCGTTCTGATCAGCGCGGTCGTGGTCGTGTCGATTCTCGACGTCGCCGCTTTCCGGGTCGCCTTTCTGGCGCATTCACCGAAGAGCACCGCCTTTCCGCTCGGTCTGGTGATCCTGTACGGGCTCCTGCTGACCGTGGTCCTGTCCTTCATCTACCTGCCGACTCACGTGTCGTTCAACGATTACAAGCGGCATCTGCGCGACGCCCTGTGCCCGATACCGGTGGCGAACGTGCCGGACGAGTTCTGGCACGCGAACCGGGACCGCATGGAGCGGCTCATCCAGTTGCCGCGAGGGCTGTGGGAATCGGTGCGAACCAACTACGCGCTCCTGGCGCCACTCATCGCCAGCGTATTGTCCCTGTTCCTTCCCGGGCTGAAATTCTAGGTGCTGACGGATGACACGTTCGAAGAATCCCCGGCCGCTCATTCTGATCCGTGGTTTCGGGGGACCGGATGTCGGTGACGAGCAGGCCAGCGGTTATCAGGGCTTCCACGAGGGCACGGTCTACCCGGGACGCCGGGGCGAGAACTACATCTATGAGGGTTTCGTGCTCCGCGCCATGAAAGCGCATCGCTACCGGTACCGCGACGCCACGAACGTCGTGGGCTACTACGCCGACGAGATCGTCGCCGCACCGGACGCGGTCGGTTTCGACGAGTCGATCCTCACCGGGACCGTGGTTCTCGACCCCACCGTCGCCGCGCGCGTGCTCGCCGACGGTGTCGCGGGCACGATGTGGGTCTACCGCTACTACGATCTGCGGCCGCGGACGATGGAGCGCTTCGGGGCGGGCCTGGTCCGCCTCATCGAGATCATCGCCGAGTGTGCGGCCGGCCGAGGGGAGAGGTTCGACGGCGTCGACATCGTGGCCCACAGTATGGGCGGCCTGGTGGTCAACGCGGCGCTGCAGGCGATGGCGGAGTCCGGCCGCGACGCGGGCCGGCTGGTGCACCGCATCGTCACGCTCGGCACCCCGCACCGGGGCATCGCCTTCAACCTGCTGCCGCGATGGCTGGGCGACCTGATCCCCGGCGTGCGCGAGGCCGCCGACGAGTTGGCGTCGTTCGACCCGTGCGGTACCGCCTTCCTCGGCATCTCCTCGTGGTTCGATCCGCAGCGGATCCTGACCGTCGTCGGCACCAACTACCAGAGCTACGGCATCCGGAGTGCGACGTTCGCCAATCGGATGGTCAGCCTCATCGATCAGGGCTCGCTGCTCAACCGCAGCGACGGACTGGTCAAGCAGGTGGCGGCCCAGTTGCCGGGTTCTCCGCGTACGTTCGTGCACAAGTGCCACGGTGGCCGGGACTCGTTGGTGAGCTCGCGTGAGACGTACGAGATCGCCATGCGGTTCTTCCATGGCACGCATCGGGTCTGCCTGTGGCTCGACGAGGCGGAGGTGAGTCGTGGCGGCAACGTCTTCGGCCGGAGCGAGTTCTACCTGGGCGTGTCGATCAAGCCGCTGTACGTCGACTTCGAGCTGTTCCATCAGAGCGTCGAGGCGGAGAACTGCTACGGGCCGTTCCGCAGCGGTCGCCTCGACGACCCGTTGCCCGGGCGGGATGTCGAGCTCAGCCGGCCGTTGGCGGAATGCGGCGGTCAGACGAATGTGTGGGCGGGGCCGGATCGGCTGGTCTGGGAGGGCTGGCTCGACGCCGATCTGGCCGCTTCCCGCGACCCGGTCTTCCGCATGGACGTCTACGTCGGTGAGCGCGACGCCCTGGGTATCGGGTTCTCCGACAATGTGGTGTTCCGTAAGCAGTTCTACGTGCAGGCTCTCCTCGACGCGGAGCCGATGGCGTTGTACGTGCACAGCGGCGAGCAGTTCCTGAAGCCGAGTACCGGACTGGACCGTCTCGCCGAGTCGTCGGCGACCGCGCCGGTGCAGCGGGCCGCACCGACCGGTCGGCCCGGCGAGTGGACCTTCGGTACCCGGGGAACGTCGTTCGCCGCCACTTGGCGGGTCGCCTTGAACCCGGACCTATGACGTCGGGTGCCAGGCCCGGTCGTGGTCACGGTGGGCGTCGGTCAGCGGTGTGGTGAAGAACCGGTCGTAGTAGGGCTCGTCGACGTGGTGTGCCTGGATCCAGACGCCCGGTACATGGATCGCCTCGCAGTGGGCCGGGAAGCGCCGGTGGGTCTCGTAGATGTAGGTGCAGATGTCGGTGGCGCAGGCGATCACGTCGGCGGCGTAGTCGCTGGCCTCGGCGAGGTACTTGGCGCCGAATTCGCCCTGGTAGATCCGGGCGAAGAGGGCGTCGTCGGTGTAGATCCCGTCCGGGCCGAACTTGTCGGCGACGACGGCGGCCACCGCGTCGGCCATGGTGTCGTAGAACGGCGGGCACATCGCCTTGATCAGGTATTCGCCCTGGTGACGGAGGCCGACGGCGTCGGCTCGGATCGACGCCTGCCAGGGCACCGGGATCTGCCAGCGCAGCAGGTCGGACGGTCGCCATGGTGGGGTGACCCAGTCGAAGCCGAGCATCGAGCCGTACGCCTTGCGATATTTCGGGTGGCCCAGCATGACGGGCGGGGAGATGGAGCCGTGGATCCACGCGCCCAGCCCCATCGCCTCGGCGCCCAGCATCAGGTTCTGCAGGAGGAGGTCGGCCTCGATCTGGGTGCGCATCGGACCGATCGCGCCGAGTGGCAACTTGATCTTCCGGTTGAGGAAGCCGTTGCGGACCCAGTCCTTGACTCCGGCCGTGCGGTAGAAGTTGCGGTCGTCGACGATGGTGGGACGGGCGCCGTCCGGTTGGGTGAGCAGATACATCAGGCCGTTGATGTACTGGCGGGACAGGTCGACCACGGGGAACAGGACGGTGGTTCCCGGCAGGTTGGACAGGAACCGGTTGGAGTCCAGGTAGGCGGGGAAGTTCCGGTCGGGGACGTCGATGCGATGGTCGAGCAGCTGCACCTTGGCCGCCCGGGCGCGGGTGACCAGGTCGTCGGGGTCCAGTAGTGAGCCCGCGTCGGCCGGTGGTGGCAGTTGGCGCAGGAAGTAGGTGCCGGTGTCGTTGATCAGGAAGAATGACGTGCCCTGGGCGTTGTCGGGACTGCCCGCTGTGCGTCCCGCCATGTTCAGGTTGGGCTTGGACATGATCGGGGTGCCGTCGCGCGGATCGACCAACGGACGGTCGGGCATCGTGAGTCCGGTGCAGCCGGTCAACGCGATGAGGACGGCCTCCTCGAGTTCGGTCAGCGGCAGGCGTTGCTCGGCCGACTCGTAGCTCATCGACCCGGCCGGTACCGAGCTGCCGCGGCTGACGCGGTGGGTACGGCGGCGGAAGATCGTTTCCAGCAGGGGTCGTCCGAACAGGGCGTCGAACCCGGCGCGGGTCTCGGAGATCGTCATCGTGGTTGCACCGGCCGCCAGGGTGCGAAGGCGCTCACGTCCCGGGGGAGCAGTGCCGCGAGATCCGGGCAGTGCCGCTGGATGACGCTGGTCATGCCGTTGCCGGCGATCCAGTCGAGACCGAACGGCGAGTAGATCTCCGGGCGGAAGTCGGCCGTGAGGAAGCGGTCACTTTGCAACCGGCGTGAGGCCATCAGGATGAAGACGCGGAACGCGGTGTCCGAGAAGGCGAACCCGTCGGGCGGCGGTTCGGCGAAGAGCCCGACCATCGTGTCGACCTCATCGATGCTCCGGTACACCGAGCGGAGCCGTCGCACCGACTCGGGATCCGTGCACAGTTCTTCCCAGTGCTTGATGCGCGGCCGGTGCAGTCCGGCCCGGAAGTCGTTGTAGCGCGGGACGCCACGCCGCCGGGTACGCACCAGGTCGACGACGGACAGGTCGATCCGCTCACCGTTGCGTTCGAAGGCCTGTAGCGAGCGCGGGTAGTTGTGCAGGGTGATCGCCCCGGGATGGGACCGGCCGAACGAGTAGAGCATGTTCTCCAGCCCGATCGAGCGGAGTTCGTCGTCGGCGGCGCTGCCTTGGATCTGCAGGAAGTCCCGGTGGCCGAGGTCCTCGCCGGTCCGGTGGTCGCGGTACTGATAGTCGTCGGGTAGCAGCGGATGCATCCGGTAGACGGTGACGAAGTCCTCGGTCAGCGAATAGGGGACGCCGTGGTGGTCCGGTTCGGTGGACGGGATACCCACCGCGGCGTGCTGGTCCACGGCCCACATGCCCAGGCGGGTGAGCCAGTCGTGTGCGGGCGGCCCGTTCCAGTTGCTCTTCAGGCCGAGGTCGATCACCTCGGTGGCCAGGATCGCCGGCGTCCACTCCACCGTGTGGATCTTCGCGATCAGCGCGGCGACGATGAGCCGGGCGGTGTGGTAGACCCGGTCGTCGCTCCAGCCTCGGTAGTGGGCCCGCAGTTCGTCGCAGAGCACGTTGTGCTCCCGGGCGAACAGGGTGTGCAGGCCGCTGAGCCCCAGCCACCAGCTCTCGTTGAAGCCGGTGAGCTCGAACCCGTTGACGTCCTGGGGCAGATACCCGGCGTCGGTCAGCCGCAGTTTCGCGCCCTCGCGGAGTGCGTCGGCACTGGCCTTGTCACCGCCGTACAGCTCGGATCCGTCCCACCAGTGTGACGCCGCGTTGGCGAAGAGTCGTTCGGTGCCGTCCGGTGCCACGCCCAGGCTGATGTTGCCGGCGATGCGCATCTCGGACTCCGGCGGCCCGCCGGCCGTGTTCGACCAGCGAGGGGCGTCCGGCGGCAGGGGTACGACGATGTCGTTCTTGCCCAGCGGGTGCCGGGCGTGGTTGACCCAGTCGTGGACCTGGAACTGGATCCAGGCGGCCGCCAGCAGGTTGAGCGAGGTGGCCGGTTTGAACGTCTCGCGGTGGAGCAACTCGCGACTGACCACGATCGGGTTGGGCTCGTCGAAGAGGTCGGGGCGGTAGTCCGGTTTCAGGTTGCGGCCGAACGCGGAGCCCACCGATCCCATCCGCGGTTCGGACAGGTCGTTGGAGGTGCCGTCGAAGGTGCGCCGGACGCGGGCGGTCTCGTCCGGTGGTGCCGGGACCGGGCGTGCGGTGGGTGGTGCCTCGCGCGGTTCGGTGTCGATCAGGTTCGACTGACGCAGGACCTGGCGCAGCGCGTCCAGATTGAGCAGGCCCAGCCGGGTGCTCAGGCGGTGCCAGGGTACGAATCGGTTGACGAGCCGGAACGCCGAGCCCACCGCCCGGCCGATCACCACGTTGCGCGGCGGTGTCTCGGTCTGCCACCGCAGCTGGTGTCGGTGTGCCGCGCTGGCGTCGTAGGCGGCTTTGCGGACCCGGTTGAGGTTGCCGAGGGGGCGGAAGCTGTCCGTGGTGTTCCACGGGTTGAAGTTCATGCCGTCCAGCGCGTTCACCTCGACGGCCGGTCGGGCGGGGATGGTGAGGACGGCGATCGGCTCGGCCGGCGCGGCACGTTCCAGCCATTCGACGGCGGCGTCCTCGATCGGTGTGGACGTTTCGTCGCGGAACCGCTGGATGCACAGTTCGAAGCGGATGTCGCCGGCAGCGAGGCGTCGTGCCGCCTCATGGGAGAGGTAGTCGGGGTCGTGCACGGCCGGTTCGGGTCCGGGCGGTGTGCCGGGCGCCGGGCGCAGCAGATAGCGGACGGCGAGGTCGTCGCCCCAGGTGATCGCCCCACGGCTCCAGTACGTCTCGTTGGCGACGCTGAACACCTTGCTGCTGCGGCCCGCCTGGACATTGCCGATCATGCGCAGCGTCTCGGTCGGTCCGGTGGTGGCGGCGAGACGGATCAGGCGGGCCACCCGGGACGGCCCGTCGCCGGCGGTCGCGGTCGCGAACCGTACGAACTGGTAGGCGTCGCGGGCGTGGGACACCGGATAGTTGGTGGCGAGCAGGTCGTGCTGTTCGTCCGGCGACACCGTGATGCGAAGCGCGACGCCGCGCAGGTCGGGGGAGGTGTCCGGCTTGGCGGTCCCCGAGGCGTTGGAGAAACGCACCGCGACCGGGTATCGAGCGCCGGGCTGGGCGAAGCCGACCCGGAGTTCGGGCGGCAGGTCGAGGAACTTCAGCTCGGCGTCCTCGACGGCGAGGGTCGCCTTGACGTGGAGGGCACGGCCGATCGCATGCGGTACGCCGTGCGCGCTCGCGACCTTACGGTTGCGGAGCTGAACTCTCATGATGTCGCGGGCGAGCCGGTCGAACGCCAGTCTCTCGGTCTCGGGGCTACCGCCGAGGTAGGTCTCGGACCAGGCCCGAGCTTTGACGTCGGAGATCAAGTTGGTGGACTCCACAACCATGGTGGCCGGCTCTCCTCGGTTACCAGGACGCGATCAAGAGTTCTTCGGGCGGTTCTGACGGCCGGGGAAGCTCACGCATCGACGGTGCCGTCCGGCCCGCCATGCGGGTCGCTGACGTTGCTGACCAGCTTCCAGTGTTTTCTGGAATAGCCGTGTTCGCATTTTGGGTATTTCGGTTGACTTGTCTTCGGTAAATGCTCCATGACGCTGGAATCGCAGATCAGCGTGTAGAACCCGCTCGGCAGATCCGCGTTGTCGGCGGCAGCGTCGATAGCAGCCATCTCGCTGATTGATGCCGCGCTCTCGAACCTGTTTGATTCGGTCTTCCCCGGCACGGCCTCCTCCTTCGCTGGATGCTCAGGTCCGTTCCCTCAACCAGCAGCGTAGCCAATCTGGAACCGGAATTCCTGTTTCCGGGCAACCCGGCGGGGGTACCGACCACGTCGGGCAATTCCTGCCCGGTGCCGCCGGTGCATTGGAGAGCGTTCCCTTTACCCCCGGAGGCACATTCGTCGCATCGTCGACGAAAGTCGGCAGGACCCCTCCGCTGACCACGGTGTCGCGCAGGTCGGCCTCACGAAGAACGGTCGCGGTCAGATCCGCACCCGACAGATCAACGCTGATGACCTTCGCTCGGGAGAGGTCCGCATCCCGCAGGTTCGCTTCCCGTAGGTCGGCCGGGGCCATGACCGGGTCGATCCCGATGCCGAACTCCGTGCGATGGGCCAGCGCGCCGGTGAAGTCGGCTCGCCGGAAATCGCTACCTTCCAGTTGCGCGGACGACAACGACGCTCGAACGAAGTTCGCTTCCACGAAAACCGAGGTGTAGACGACGGCGCCTTCCATACTCACGCAGGTGAGGTCGGCGCCGGGGAATTCGACCCCCTTGAGGCACGCTCGCCGAAGATCCACCCGGTGTACTCGCCGCTCATCCACGAGGTCGAAGAGCAGCAGCCGGAGGGCCGCGACGACATCGCGAGGTGTGGCATCTCCCTCTCGACAGACCTTGGCCGGATCGATCTGCGAACCATCCATCTGAGTCTTCGCTCGGACGAAGTCGATGAGTAGATCGGTGATGACCAGCCGGTCCTCGCCCGATTCGAGGGCGAGTCGCCCCAGGGCGTAGATCGCGCCGACCTTCGTGTCCGGTTCCTTGCTGCCCAGTTGCTCGATCGCGTTGGAGAACCGGCTCGTCAGGTGTTCTTTCTTGGTCACCTGCAGCGACATTCCAGATATCAGGAGCGCGCACACGGCAGTGAGCATCGTCAAAGCAGAGACAATCCGAGGTCCGATCGGATTCGCGCTGTCATCGGGGCGCGTCCGAAGGCCGTCGGCCCGCCCGGCCGGCCTTCGACGGATGGGCGCCCCCGTTGTGTGGGAGGTGTCCAACGGTCGCCGCCGGCGGCCAGGAGTGGTCATGGACCGAATGCTATCGGCATAACGGCGGCAGGCGTTCTGCATCGTTCATACCGAACGGATGTCTCGGTACGCCGATGATTGCATTCGGTGAGGTGGATCAGAACCGCTGCCGACCAGACGGGCGCCTTTTCCGTGTCGCGATTCGCGCGTCTGGTCGGCGGTGAGCATCGGTTACCCGTTCGAGCCGGCGGCCTTCCGTACGAAGGCGTTGATGTCGCTGTTGCTCAGCCGGGCGTAGACGCTCGGATACCGGGGATCACCGCATCCCGGTGAGAAACTGACGACGCCCAGTTGGACGACCCGGTCCCCGTCGGTGACGAACAACGGGCCCCCACTGTCACCGAGGCAGTGGCCGATCTCGTCGGCGGTGCTGGTGCACAGCGACACCCGCAGGTTCGGCGCGGCGTGATCCGGGTGCTTCTGGTAGGCCGACTTGCAGGCCTTGTCGGCCAGTAGCGGCACTGTGGCCTGCTTCATCCGGTCGGAGTAGGACAGTTCGAAGGCGTCGCCGTCGCGCTGTGGCTCCACGGCACCCCATCCGGTGAAGGTCGCCGGGCTGCCGGCGCGGTGTGAGTCGTCGCCCGCCGGCACCAGGGTGACCGGTTCGATGCCGGTCACCGGCTCGTCGAGGGTGATCACGGCGACGTCGTTCGCGAGCGGCCGCGTGCTGTAGCGAGGATGCACCTGGATGTCGGCGATCCCGCGCACCTGCCCCTTTCCGCTGCTGAGAGTGGTGCGGCCGACCACCACCTGGATGTCTTTCAGGGGGTCGGGCGGGTTCTCGCCTTCGACGTCGAAGCAGTGGCCGGCGGTCAGCACGTGGCGTTCGTCGAGCAGGCTGCCGCCGCAGGTGAGCCGGTCCCGGTCGTCGGCGGCGGGGTTCCCGGCGTCGTCCGAGGCTTTCAGGTTCAGCAGCGCCACCTGGAACGGGTGTGCGCCCTCGTCGGCGAGTCGCACCTGTGCCACCGGAGTCGCTGACCCGCTCGGACCGTCCGATGGGCCGGTGGGAGTGGACGACCGGCTCGGCGGCGCACCGGTGGGTGTGGTCGGCGTGGCGGTGCAGGCGGTGGTGCTCAGGGCCAGGCCGGCGCCGGCGAGCAGGAGCGCGATGGTGCGGGTGGACATGGTGTCTCCAACGTGCATGGTGATCTTGACGTTGGGAGCCTAGAGTCGTCCGCGCCCGGTGATTCTCACGGTTTTGTGCCAGTCCGGCATCGCGTGCGCTGTCTCACAAACCGGACACGGGGTACGAGGCGGGTGCCGGCTTGTCGGCGAAGAAGGCCCGCACCGAGGAGGGGATGATCAGTCCCAGCAGTACGGCGACGGGCGCGGTGAACATGACGAGCCCGAGGAGCGGGAGACCGTCTGCGGCGAGGGCGGCGAGCAGCATGAGCGCGCCGAAGACACAGCCCATGGTGACCAGCACGATGGCCGTGATGTACGCCCACGACCGGCCGCGGACCAGCTGATAGGCCAGGGGCAGCAGGAACACCGAGGCGGCGACCGGAATCGCGTTGAGGAACAGGTACATCATCAGGGGGCCGTCGGCCCAGTCGCCGTACGCCACAGCGGTCTGCACGACGACCCGGCCGATGTTCAGCACGCCGAGCAGCGCCAGTCCACCCGCGACGATCTTCACGGTCTGCGGTGCGGCGGTCTCCTGCGGCATGTGATGCGTCCTTCGTCGTGGGTGGCCGCCCGGGGCGCCGGGTGGCCTGAACGAGGATCGTAGATGGCTTCGACGGTCGGTGGGTGTCACCTCCCGACTGGACGCCGGCCGTCACGGCGTGAGCGCCGGGGCCGTGTCCGGGTGTCGAGCCGGGTGACCGGCCCGCCGCCAGAGCATGACGGGCAGGATCGCGAACGCCACCCCGGCCAGGCCGAGGACGCTGATCGCGGCGCCGGCGCCGATCCGTTCGGCGATCAACCCCGCGACGGCCGCCCCGACGCCGTGTGCCGTCAGGTTCGTGGAGGCCGCGATGCCCATGCCCCGGGCCCGCTGATCGTCGGGAAGCAGCTCGGCGAACGACGACACCGAGATGACGATCGACACCGCCCACATCGCGCCGCTGAGACCGAAGACCAACAGGATGAGGTACGGGTCGTCGATCGCGGCCATCGGCAGCAACGGCAGGCCGGGCGCCACAGAGGCGACCGGGAACGCCTTCGCGTAGTGAGCCGCCGTCACGTATCTGGCCAGCAAGGCTAGGAACACGATGGCGAACAGCCCGGCCGACGCCATGAACAGGCCGACCCATCGCGGGCTGACCGACAGCTCGGCGGCCAGCGACACGGCGAGGGCCTCCGGGGCGATCAGGAACAGCGCCGAGAACGCGGTCAGGAACACCGCGCGCAGGGCCGGTGACCGCCAGACGAGCCGGAGGGTCGTGGTCACGGCGGCCGGCGCGGCGGACGGCAGAGTGGCCGGGCGGTGGCGGACGAACAGCAGCAGCACGAGCGCCGATAGGGCGAACGTGGCACCGTCGACGACCAGGCAGGTGGTGGGTGCGAAGGCGGTGGACAGGAAGCCGCCGGAGGCGAACCCGGCCAGCGTCGCGCCCTGATTCAGTGACTGTCGTATCGCCATGCCGGGCCCGTACTGCTCCTGCGGCAGGATGTCGCGCAGCATCGCGAGACGGGCCGCCTGATAGGGGCCGCTCAGGAAGGTGGACGCGGCGACCAGCGCGCAGAGGATCGGCAGCGGGGTGCCCGGGACCGCCATGGCCAGGACGATCACCGCCCGGGCCGCGTCGATCGCGATCAGGATCGCGCGTCGGGGTCGCCGGTCCGCCATCGGCGAGAGCAGTAGACCACCGGCGACCGCGGGTAGATAGGTCAGCGCGTACGTCAGTCCGCTGAGACCGGCGGACCCGGTCCGCGCGAAGACCAGGAGGGCGAGCGCGACCCGCGACAGTTGATCGCCGAGCACCGACAACAGTTCGGTCACCGCCACGGCACGGAATTCCCGGTTGCGTACGAGCGACGTCATGGTTGGCCCCTTCCCGGTCGTCCACGGCGACCACTGCGGACACGATGGCGTCGCCCACTGAACGAACACTTCCCGCCGCGAAGTCCGGTCGGTCACTGCCTGTTCAGTGGCTGTCGATGTACTTCCTCTCGACCGGCCGACCGAGGGAGGTGCGCGATGATCAAGTTCACGCCGTACTGGTGAGCCCGGCGGGTGGGTCCGGCAGCGACCATCGAGAGCCTGGCCCGCCCGCACTCACGCCGAGAACGGAACACACGGCGACCCGATCGCCGCCGCGGCGATCGGGTCGCCGTCGTCGGTCCATAGTGTCTAGACACGCGGTGAAGTGGCTCCCCTACAATGCGCACTATCAGGCGCCGGTCCTGCCCAGCCGCCACTGCCGAGAGGGACTGACATGCATCGCTGTCCACGACATCGCGGGCTGCGGGTCGGCGGCACCTGGTGGTGACCGGGAGAGAGGCGTTCCCGACCTCACTACCGAGATGGCAGGCGCGGATCGTCAATGCCGACGGTGTGGTGTGCGGCTCCGGCGTCCTCATCTCCGATCGACACGTGCTGACCTGTGCGCATGTGCTGAGTGACGGCATGGAACACCCCGTCGACGACTTCATCGTCGACTTCCCCCGATCCAATGAGGGCACTGCCTCACCCGCGCGAGTGATGCAGGGCGGCTGGTTCCCCGAGGCCGCGAATCAGCGCGACATCGCGATCCTGGAGATGGACAGCCAGCCGCCCAAGGACGTCCTGCCCGCCGAGCTCGCTCCGTGGGAGCGGGCACGAGGTAATGAGGCACTCGTCTTCGGGCACCCCGACGGCCTCGATCTGGGAGTGTGGACCGAGACTCGGATCGTGGAGAGCGTCGGCGAGCGGATCCAGCTCTCGGCCAGCGCCAACGGCGCCCCGGAACGGATCGAGCGGGGGTTCAGCGGCGGGGGCGTCATCGACGCGATCAGCCGCCGTGTGGTCGGCATCGTGGTCACGTCCCGGCTCTCCGGCGATCGGATCGTCGCCTTCATGATCCCGATGGAGACGGTGGGGATCTACTGGCGCACGGCTGCCGCTCTGCTGACCGAGACGGAGCCCGGCACGACACTGAGCGACGCGGTTCTGGGTGAACTGACGCAGGTCTTCGAAAGAGTGGGCGAACTCGCCTCGGTCGACACCCGGGTATGGATAGCCGAACGGCTTCCGTCGACGGCTCGCTTGCACCTGTCCGCTGATGTGCCGACCGTGCAGCAGCTTGTCCGGTTCTGCCGTCGTCCGGCCGACATGCGCATCCTCGCTGACCTGGTGCGATACCGCGACACTCAGGCCCTGCTCACCGGGACTCTGGAGGATCGGCTCCGGGCGCATCGGGTGCCGCCGTCGATGCCCGGAGCAGAACAGCCGACGCCGTTGGGCACCGGAGCCCGAAATGATCTGCATCGGGTGCTGTTGTCGCAACCGGCCTTCCGGAAGCGCACGAGCCGAACGGCTCTGTTCGACGAGATCGAGACGTGGCTCGGGCGCGGGCTGTCCGTCGTCTCGTCTGCGAACGCCGAGAATGATGCGTGGACGCTGATCGAAAGGCTGCAGCCGATCGCCGGTGGTCTGCGACGCCTCCTGACGCACCTGCCGCACGGGCCCGAATTCGATCAGCTCGAGACCCTCGTGGATCTACTCAGTCCGTACAGTCTGCTGACCGACCTGGAACGCGAGGACCTCGTCCATCTGTTGCGGGGAGTTCCGTCGGCTCCGTTGGCGGACGCCCGCCGACATGCCGGCGTGCCGTCGACGAGTGCGGGGCACGCCGATCTGCCGGCACTGGTGCGCGCCGTCGAGGAGCAGTCGGACAGCGGACCCCTGCCACGCATCTTCACGTTCGTCGAACACCTCGCGGCTCACCTGCCGGACCTGTGCCGTGAACTGCGTATCTGGAGCGACCGCTGTGCGGCGCGTCAGCACCTGAAGTCCGTCGACCTGGCGAATCTGCGGGCCGCCTGCATCGCGATTGCGGAGACGCGGGAGCCCGAGGCGCCCGCGCTGGTGATTCAGATAGCGCCGGACGCGTTGCGTCCGACCGAGCTCTTCCAACTCAGCGCGGTGCTCCAGCGTACCCGTCGTCCGCAGCACGTGCTGGTCAATTCAGACGATGCCGATCCTCTCGACGTGATCAAGCGGCGGGTCGATGCCCTGTTCGGTGAGGTGTACCGCGAGCTCGGCTATGAACCGGAGAATTTGATCGTCGAGGTGATCGTTCCTCGGGTTCTGCTGACCGAGGCCATCGATCACTGGGACCTCACCGACCTTCTGCCCGTGCCGATCGGCTCGCGATTCACGGTGGTTCTACGCAGCTATGAACGGTTGAGGCAAGACCGGTTGTGGCCGTCGTGGCGTGCGAAATGGCGGCTGGCTCAGGAACAGCAGGTACCTCGGCCCGACAGGGTGCACTACCTCGAGCCGACCGACCGGTCCACACCGAGCGAGATCGCGGCCCGGCTGCGTCCGGACGACAAGCTCGCCCTGGTGTGTGGACGGCCGCCGGTCGGGCAGGCGGACCTGCGACCCCATGACGCTTACGTGGCCGCGCTCGCCTCGGGCGTCGCGTACATGGTGTGGACCAGGCAGGAGGCGCTGGCCGAGGAGTTCCGTGCCGCTGTCGAGCAGGCTCTCGCGGAGGTTCCGGTGCGTGATCTGCCTCGTCGGATCGCGGATTGGCGGTCCGACGTAGGCGACTCCACCGTGAACTCCGCACTCGCCCGTCACGTATCTGTACTCGCTTGTGATTACGACCGGAAAGTCCAGTTCAGTAATGGCGTTTTGAGATCACCCTCGAGGAGGGGAGAGCCGTGACCGCGGACCCGACCTGGTGGATCTACCATGGTGCCGGCGCTCAGCACGACAGGATTTCGCAGCTTCCGCCGCCGCCTCCCTGGCGTCGTTTCGATGGCGAGGTGTTGCAGCCGGGTGCCGCGCCGGACGGTTTCGCGGCGGAGCCTCGTCCAGGTGCGGAAGAGCGTGCCCGCAACTATCGGCCCGACCGCGCTGTTATCGACATGGTCAACGCCGCTCTGTTTCTGAGACGGCCACTGCTGGTGACAGGGAAGCCCGGAACCGGGAAATCCACCCTGGCACTTTCGATAGCCTGGGAGCTTCGACTTGGATCGGTGCTGCACTGGCCCATCACCAGCCGCGCCCAGCTTCAGCAGAGCCTTTATCGCTACGACGCGGTGGGTCGGTTGCAGGAGGCGAACCTTCGTCGTCTGGGACAGGATGGTCCGCCGGTGACCAGCGCTGCGCCATTCATCACGCTAGGCCCTCTGGGTACTGCGTTGTTGGCGCGGGACCGACCCCGGGTCCTGTTGATCGACGAGTTCGACAAGAGCGACATCGATCTGCCGAATGATCTTCTGAATGTTTTGGAGGAGGGCCAGTTCGCGATTCCCGAGCTGACGCGCGAAGAAATCGACGAACCGGTCAGCCTGATCACCCACGACGGCGCGTCGGCGCTGGTTCGTGGCGGGCACATCAGGGCCAACGCTTTCCCGATCATCATTATCACCAGCAACGGGGAGCGCGCCTTTCCCGATGCGTTCAAGCGTCGCTGCCTTCAGATCACCATCTCCGATCCGGACGAGGACCGGTTGTCCGAGATCGTGCGCAGTCAGCTCGGTGACGAGGCGCTCGAGAGGTCGACCGAGCTGTTCCGCTCGTTCGTCGGCCGCCGCGACCGCGGTGCCAGTGTCACCACGGATCAACTGCTCAATGCGGTCTTCCTGGCGACCTCCGGATTGACCGAGGATTCGGAGACCCGCCGGAACCTCGCCATGGCACTGCTGCGTTCAGGCGAGGCAGGCGACCTCTGATGCCGCCCGACGGTGTCGTCGAACGTTTGGCGGCCGCAGCCCGGAGTGCAGCGTTGGCCCCCTCCGCAACGGACATCTCCGATGCGCTCTGGTTGGCCGACCAGATGGGCCCGGCCGACATCCGCGTTTCGACCGACCCCTCCGGCGAGGATCAGCGGCCTTCGACCGCTGCGGCCCCGGAGGGCACCGTCACCACGAAGTCACCGGCGGAGCCACTGCCCGGGGAGACCGAACCGGTCGACGCACCCCGAGAGGTGGTCCCCGCCGATCAATCCGCGGTCGAGGTGGTCGGCCCGGAGGTCGAGGTCCGTCGCGTCGAACCGCAGGGCGCGCAGCCCCTCGGTGTCCCCTTCCGCGCACCGACCGCGCCCGCGTTGGCCCGGCTCTCGCTCGCGCGGGCGTTACGTCCCTTCAAGCGCCACGTGCCGTCCACGGAGCCGGGCGAACTCGACGCGGACGCGACCGCGCACGAGGCGGCGCTGAACGACATAATGCTGCCGATTTTCGCGCCGGCCGAGGGCCGCTGGCTCGACGTGGCGGTGGTCGCCGACCGCACGCACTCCATGGCCGTCTCGGGTCAGACCGTTCGCGAGTTGATCGGCGTGATCTACGAGCTGGGTGCCTTCCGGGACGTTCGAGTCTGGAACATGAACAGTGACTCTGCCGAGTCGCATTTGACGCTGACCGCGGAAGGAACTTCAGCTAGTTTCAAGCATGCACCGTCGGAACTAATCGACTCTCAGGGACGCCGGGTGGTGCTTGTGGTCTCCGATTGCCTCGGCGATGCGTGGTGCGACGGGCGGATGGCCGCTGCGCTGGAGATCTGGGCGAAGGCCGGCCCCGTCGCAGTCGTACAGCCGCTGCCGCAGCGTCTCTGGGACGATATCGGCCCTACGGTGCGGTCGGTGGCTCTCTCCAGTGTCGAGCCGGTGACCGCCAACGCCAACCTGAAGGTCGAGCCGTCCGACGAACCGATCCATCTGCTGGGCGAGACGATCCAGGGGCACGGTTCCAGCACTCCGGGCGTCGTGGTCCCGCTCATCGAATTGGGTGTCCGGTGGCTCGCGAGTTGGGCGAGGCTGGTGACCGGTGAGACGGACCGTCCGTACCGGGGTCGGGCTCTTTTCACCGGTTTGATGGACGAACGAGTCTTCTCGGGGAACCCGGAGGCGGTTCTGGCACCGCGGCTCGGCCCGCGCGAGATCGTCACCAGGTTCAATGCGACGGCGTCGCTTGACGCGGCGCGGCTGGCGCCGCTGCTGGCCGCCGCGGCTCCGCTCACCCTGCCGGTCATGCGGCTGGTCCAGCACGCGAAGTTGCCCTCCGCCGCACCGACGGCGCTGCGCGAGGTCTTCCTCGGCGGCCTGCTGGAACAGGTGACCGAGTCGGCGGCCGACCCCGAGGAAACGGTGTACGACTTCGTCCGCGGAACCCGCCAGGAGTTGATCGGCAGCCTGACTCGGCAGGACGCCCTAAGCGTGCTGGTCGAGGTGTCCCGATATTTAGTGAGCCGGATGGGCACTAATCTCGATTTTTTAGCGCTTCTAGCAGCACAACATCCCGTCGCAGATCTAGATCAAAGGGCCCGAGCTTTCGCGGCCGTGGCAGTAGATGTTCTAGAGTCAATCGGGGGTTCCTACCGGCAGAAGGCGGCACGCCTACGGGAGCTGCTGAACCGCGAACAGCCCTCGTACATAACATCATCCGATAATCGATCGAATTTGGCGGGTGGACCTTCAATGACCCACTACACCAGCCCGGCGGTGTTTATTCCTGCTCGGGAGTCCGGCTATGCACCGGCCGGCTGGAAGACGGTCCCGCCCCAGAATGTGAACTTCGTTGGGCGAGACGACATGCTCAGCCGTATGCGAGCCATGTTGGTGAACAGTGCGCAGACCGCGGTTCTGCTGCCCCGAGCGCTATACGGGCTCGGCGGTGTGGGTAAGACACAATTGGCCATCGAATATGTTCACCGTCATCGCGGGGACTACGACCTGGTCTGGTGGGTGGCCGCGGAAGACCCGGCGGAGATCCGGCGATCCCTCGTGGAACTCGCCGGCCAGTTGGAGACGCCGGTCACCGGTGACACTCTCGGCACGATCCGGCGTGTCCACGAGGCTCTGGAAGAACGTAGGAAAGCCGAGCACTGGCTGCTCATTTTCGACAACATCGGTGATCCGGAATCCGTGCGCGGCCTGCTGCCCTCACCCCGGCACGGGCATGTGCTGGTGACGACCCGGGAGAACACCTGGTCCGATCAGGGCCGCGCGGTCCAGGTCGACAAGTTCACCAGGTCGGAGAGCGTCGCACTGCTCGAGCGCCACGGCGGGCTGCGGCCGGCCGACGCCGATACGCTCGCCGACAGGCTGGGCGACCTGCCGATCTCGCTAGCCCAGGCGGCCGCCTGGCACACCGAGACACGCGAGCCGGTCACCGAGTATCTTCGTCTGTTCACTGAAGAACTCGAACGCCGTCAGGAGACCGACGCGCTCGGCTATCCGCGCCACGCCGCGGCTGCCATGAGTATCGCCTTCAATCAACTCAGCCAGAGTTTCGGACATGCGGCGCAGCTATTGCAGCTCGCCTCCTATTTCGGGCCGGAATGGATTTCCCTGGACCTGCTGCACCGTGGCCGGCTGGCCACACCGTTCTCCAGGCGCCTGAGTCGGACCCTACGAGATCAGGCGCCGCTCGAGCGGGCGGTAAAGGAAATCGCACGATGGGAATTAGCGCGTAACGACACCCGCAATTCGCGTTTCCAGATTCACCGGCTGGTGCAACGTATGGTGCAGGCTGAGATGGACGGCCAACTTCAGGTCGAGGTTCGTGAAACCGTACAGACAATGCTCGCCTACGCTAATCCCGGGAACCCGGACCGCATCAATGTCAGGGAACGGGACAAGCACGCCGAGCTTTCCGCGCACATCACTGCCTCCGGCGTGATCGAATCGGATGACGACGAGGCTCGACAGGTGGTTCTCGACCAGATCCGCTTCCGGTATCTGGTCGGCGACTATGAAAGCAGCCGAGACCTGGCCGCCGACGCACTCGCCATCTGGGAGGCACGATTCGACCCGGAGGATGAGCTGACCCTGATCGCGCGGCGGCACCGGGCGAATGCGATTCAGGCGCTGGGCTTCGCCGAGGAGGCCTTGGAGATCGACCAAGACGTGCTGGCCGGCTTCCAGCGTGCCTTCGGCCCGGACCACGAGCACACGATGGCGACGGTGAACAGCGTCAGCCAGGACTTCCGGGTGATCGGCCGATACGCCGAAGCCCGAGACCTGAGCCAGGACAACTACCCCCGTCACGTCCGGGTGTTGGGCCGAGACGATCGCGCGACCATCCGTACGGCCAACAATCTCGGCGTCGACCTGCGTCTCGTCGGCGATTATGAGAACGCGCTGGTCCTCGATGAGGAGACACTGGCCACCGCGCAACGCGCCTACGG
Organism: Actinoplanes sichuanensis; assembly: GCF_033097365.1. NCBI lineage: Bacteria > Bacillati > Actinomycetota > Actinomycetes > Micromonosporales > Micromonosporaceae > Actinoplanes > Actinoplanes sichuanensis. Next base: position 4,766,560 of record NZ_AP028461.1, on the reverse strand, counting down.
CCCTTCCGACGAGTTGACCCTGCTGATGGCCGGCAGTGTCGCGGCGGACCTCTACGCCCTCGGCCGTTATGGCGAGGCGTACCGGCTGCTGCGCGAGAACATCGGTCTCTACGAGGCCGCCGTCGGCACCAACCACCCGCACGTGATCCGCACCCGCCGCACCATGGTGATGAGCCTGCGCAAGATGGGACAGGCGAGGGACGCGGCTGAGGAGTTCCGGTCGCTTCGGCTTGCGTTCCGTAACCGTCTCGGCGCGGATCACCCCAACACCCTTCTGGTCGCGCAGTCGTTCATGAACGCACTGCGCGACAACGGTGAACTGGTCGAGGCGATCAAGGTGGGCGAGGAGGCGTTGCGCCTCTACCAGGAGCGGTCGCCCGACCACCCGATGACGCACGTCTGTGCTACGAACCTGGCGATCGCGTATCGCCAGAGCGGTAACGTCGCCGGTGCCCGCGAGCTCAACAGGGCCGCACTCGACCGGTTGACCGTCCTGCTCGGGCCGGACCATCCGTACACCCTGTGCTGCGCCACGAACCTTGCGAACGACCTGGCGGCGGCCGGTGAGGTCAACGAGGCGTTGCGCATGTCGGGTGAGGTTCTGGAACGGTCCCGGCGTGTGCGAGGCGCGGACCAGTTGTACAGCCTGGTCTGCGCCGTCAACCACGCCATCGACCTGATCGCCTCCGGAGATGAGAGAACGGGGGAACCGATGCTCAGGAATGCCGTCGACGCGATGCTGCGGCTGCCCGATTTCGGCGAGGCACACCCGGACGTACGGCTGGCGCATCTCGGTAAGCGAATCGATTGCGACATCGAGTCGGCGCCTGTTTAGTCGCTCAGGTCCCGATCTCGGGGTGGTCCGCTGTCAGGCGGCGGCGGATGTGGCCGATCAACACCAGCATGTCGTCGCAGTACACGGTCGGGTGACGGAAGCCGTCGCCCGGCCGGTATCGGTGTGCGTAGTGCCCCGCGCCGCACAAGCGATGTACGGGACATTCGATGCACTCGGCGGACAGCGCACGGATGCCGATCTGGCGGGCGACCACCCCCGGATGCTCCAGTGCCGAGTCGAACGGATCGGTGAGCACGCTCGAACCGGTGACGCAGGCCCCGGGGTAGGCGCTCTTGAGGGAGTCGACCTGCTCGATCGACCCGTCCGACTCGACCACCGCCACGGCGATCGGGCTCAGCCCGACCTGTTCGGATCGGCTGTACCCGCCGAGCACGAGGTCCATGATCTCCTCGAACAGCCGGATCCCGGTCTCCTGGCTCGTCGTGGAGTACCACCGATCGAATACCTCGATGAGCCATCGGCCGTAGGCTTCAGCACGCCCTGCCGGCCGATATGGGGGTGACGCCCAGTTCGCGTGGGGGAGAAGCAGGTCGATGTGCGGCGGGCGATGGCGGAGAAGACTCTCGTAGGTGTCGACGGGATCCGCGTCGACGTCCACGGTGCACAGGATGCCGGCGAACGCCGGACGGAGCCGTGGACTTCGCAGCAGATCCAACGCTCTTTCAAGGGCGGCGTGGCTGCCCGCACCGTTGCGGAATCGCCTTCGTCGATCGTGGCTTTCCGCTGTGCCATCGAGGCTGACACCGATCCGAACCCCCGCATCGGCCAGCCGTGTCGCAACATTCTCGGTCAGCAGAACACCATTCGTCTGCATACCGATGTCAACGGTGCAGGACTCCGGAATCGCGGCCCGAACGTCGGCTATCAGGCGAAGGAGGCGATCGGGGCCCGCCAGCAGAGGCTCTCCGCCGTGCAGGATGACACCGATCTGTGTGAGCCGGTGGTCGCGCACATGCTCGGCGATCCGTCGAGCGGCGGCCTGCCAGACCGCGGTGGACATGAGCTTCGGCCGGTCGCGCCAGCTCTGATCGGCCATTTCGTACACGTAGCAGTAGTCACACGCGAGGTTGCAGAGCTGGTGGACCTTGAGGACGAACTCGCGAAACGGGGTGGGCTCCCAGCCCTCACCCCGAAGTGCCGCGACGTCGAGCTGCCGGTATGGCCATATCGCTGGGTGGTGGATCCCCACCGAAGTTGCTGAAACACGCGTAGATCTCATCGGGATGTGCCTCCCGCATTTCTCGCCGTCGTAATGCCGTGGCCAGCGGAGAAGGGAGAGGGGGAGGTCCGCCGTCAGAAACAGACTCGCTCTGCCGATCATCGGCGTGCTTCATCGGCAGGCCTCCCGTGTGGCTGTGGGCACCGGAGTACGGCGCCTTTGCCGAATCACCATGTACATGTTCGTCGGAGCGGCTGCGGCATGAGGCATCGACGAGTCTCATCCCCTCTGCCGACCGTGACTCTCAGACCACCATACGTGGACGGTGGGTGGTTTCCTAGCCGCGGCTTCGGCGGTTAGAGATCGAGATCTCTCGATTTTTGCCGGGGTGCTACGGCTGATCAGGGCCTTTCATCTGCCACCGCATGATGACCTTGAAGTGCGCTTCGCCGGCAGACTCCGCGATGACGAAGCCGGTCTTGGCCGTCACCTTGAGGCCCAGTTCGACCTCGACCTCTGCCGGTGGCTTGGGGGTGGCCAGGACCTTCTTGATCGCCGTCGCCCCCATACGGACGACCTGGGCCACCGCGTCGTCGAACCGGGCGGCCACCTCTCCGACCCTCTCGCCGGCGCGAACTCGGGTCAAGCCGAGATCACTCACTTCGACGGTGATCGACTCGTCATCGTCGATCGGCAGTTCCATGAAGGCAGACACTGATCCTCCTGTCGCACGGGACTCCATAGTGCACGTCCGCTGCCATGGTCGGCGGCTCTCGACAGGACGGTGTTCGGCCACCCGTGAAGGGCCGGCGAAAGTGGGAGGAAAGCGGGCGGTAAGGGCCAGACGTGAGGCTGATTCCGAACGGGACATCAGTCGTCACGAGAGGGTCCACCATGCACCGCATCACCAAGATCGCCACGTTCGCTCTGGCCGCGACCTCCGTCGCCGTGGCCATCCCCTCCACCGCGATGGCCGCGGCCAACCCGGTGGAGGGCTACACCCGCACCGACACCGGCTGGACGGCGTACACCTTCCAGCGCCACGACGTCAACGGCGGCACGATCACCTTCAAGCCGAACAACCTGTCCAGCGGGGGTGTCTGCATCCGGCTCAAGAGCGTGCGGACCGGTGCCATCTTCAGCGACACCATCTGCTGGACCGACCACTCGACCCGCACCCTGGCCACCGGCGTGCTGGCCGGCACCGTCTTCACCATCCAGGCCCGCAAGCAGGCCTCCGGCACGGACACCTTCTGGTCCGGGACGATGAATTACTGATGCGCGATCACTTCCGCCTGATCACCCTGGCGGTCGTGATGGCCACCGGCATCGTGGCGCCCGTGACGGCGGCGGGCGCCACGACGTCGGTCAAATCCGACACCCTGGGTCTATTCCACCCCGCGGATCGTACGGTCCGGTTGCGCACCTCATTGTCGGCCGGACCGCCGGACGTGCTGCCGTACGTGATCGGGGTCAGCGGTGACGTCCCGGTCGTCGGCGACTGGAACGGCGACGGCGTCGACGGCACCGGCTACTACCGCAACAGCGACCACACCTTCCACCTCCGCGACGTGCTCGACACCACCGGCCCGTCGGACCACGCGTTCGTCGCGGACTTCGCGCTGCCCGGCGACGTCCCGGTCATCGGCGACTGGGACGGCGACGGACGGGACGGCATCGGCACGTACCGCCCCAGCGATCTGACCTTCCGACTGCGCAACCTGCGCAACAGCGGCCCGGCCGACTATCAGTTCGCCTCGGGGGCGGCCGGCGACAAACCGGTGGCCGGCGACTGGAACGGCGACGGCAAGGACAGCGTCGGCCTCTTCCGACCCGGCACCGGCAACTTCCACCTGCGTAACGCCCTCAGCTCCGGCGCGTCCAACTACGCGTTCGACCACCCGCGGGTCGACCCCGGCGACCTCCCGGTCATCGGCGACTGGGACGGCGACGGCATCGACACCGCCGGGGCCTACAGGAATTCATCTCGTACGTTCACCGCGCTCGCCGCCAACAACGCGACAGCCGCGGTGACGGCGTCGTATGTCACCGGCAGCAGTGGAGACCAGCCGCTGGCCGGCGACTGGAGACTCGACGTGGCCGACCCCGACCCGGCCCAGCTGGCCCGGGTCTACGGCTTCTACGCCGACCCGGCCGGCCACGCCACGCAATGGGTCGCGGCCAACAGCGGCGACCCCCGCGCCGGTCCGATCCGGCAGTCGATCGCCGGGCGTCCCGGTGCGAGCTGGTTCGGCAACTGGAGTGGTGACATCTACGACGCCGTGGACGCGTACGTGTCGGCGGCCGAGGCGGTGCACCAGGTTCCGATAATCGTCGCGTACAACATCCCGGGCCGCGACTGTGGCGGAGCGTCCGGCGGTGGGGCGGGCAGCCCTACGGCGTACCGGGAATGGATCGATGATTTCGCCGCCGGTGTCGGTGACCGCCCCGCTCTGGTGATCATCGAACCGGACGCGCTGGCCCAGGCCCATTCCGGCTGCATCCCGGACAGCGGCGACCTGCAGACCCGGTTCGACCTGATCAGGTACGCGATCAACGCGTTCGGCGGACACGCCTGGACGTACGCCGACGGCGGCAATGCCAACTGGTGGAGCGCCGAGGAGATGTCGGCCCGACTGACCCGCGCCGGTGTCGCCGACGCCCGCGGCGTGGCGATCAACGTCTCCAATTTCTACACCACCGCCCAGTCCACCACCTACGGCGACGCCATCCGGGCCGGTGTGGGCAAGCCGTACCTGATCGATACCAGTCGGAACGGCGCCGGCGGCACACCCGGCGACTGGTGCAACCCGGCCAGCGCCCGGCTGGGTGCCCCCTCGAAAGTCGGGAGCGGGGGAGCGGAGTTCCTGGTCTGGGTCAAGGTCGCCGGCGACTCGGACGGGCCGTGCGGCATCGGTGCGGGCATTCCGGCCGGCACTTTCAGCCCGGCGCTCGCCGTACATCTCATCAATGGAAGTTAGGGAATCGACGTGAGACTCAAAGTCTTCGCAGGGCTCTCCGCCGCTGCCCTGATCGGCAGCACCATTGTCGGCGTGAGCGCGGCACCGGCCGCGGTCACCTCCTTCATCCGGGTCAACCAGGTCGGATATCCGGCCGACGGGCCGAAAACCGCATTCCTGCTCGGTACGGCCGCGCAGGCCGGCACCGCGTTCCAGGTCGTCGACGGGGCCGGGACGCAGGTGCTGTCCGGCACCGTCGGCACCAGTCTCGGCTCGTGGAACAGCTCCTACACCGCGGTCGCGCCGATCGATTTCTCGGCGCTGCGGACCGCGGGTCGGTACAGCATCCGGGTCAGCGGTGTGACGACCTCGCCGACCTTTTCGGTGGGCACGGCGAACAGTCTTTACGCTCCGGTGTCGGCCACGATGACCAGATTCTTTCAAGCCAATCGCGACGGTACGAACGTGCTACCGACCGTGATGAACCGTAAGGCGTCGCACCTCGCGGACACGTCGGCAACCGTCTACAAGACGCCGACGTTCAACGAGGAGGGCGCCATCGTCGGCGGGTTGACCAAGGCACAGACGGCGACGGTGGACGTGTCGGGCGGCTGGTTCGACGCGGGGGACTACCTCAAATTCACGCACACCGCGGCGTACACCCTCGACACGCTCTTGATCGCGCAGCGATCCGGATCGCCGGACGCGGCCCGGGCGGCCGAGATCGATTTCGGTCTGGACTGGCTCGACAAGATGTGGGACGACCAGACCAACGTGCTGTACGCGCAGGTCGGCATCGGTGGCGGCGACGATGAGACCTACTTCGGCGACCACGACACGTGGCGGCTGCCGGAGACCGACGACACCATCACCGACCCGGCCGGCACCGACCTGTACTACGTGCGGCACCGGCCGGTGTTCCGGGCCAACGAGCCCGGCTCGAAACTGAGCCCGAACCTGGCCGGGCGGGTGTCGGCCGCCTTCGCGATCGCCGCCCAGGTCCACGCGACCAGCGATCCCACCCGGGCACGGTCCGAACTCGCCAAGGCGGCCGCGATCTACGGTCTCGCGAAGACCACCTCGGTCGGCGAGCTCGTCACGACGTTCCCGCACGACTACTACGGCGAGGACCTCTGGACCGACGACATGGCGTTCGGTGGCGTCGAGCTGCACCTCGCCGCCAAGGCCCTGGGCGACAGCCGGGCGGCGACCTGGCTCACCCAGGCGGCCCAGTGGTCGCGGCAGTACCTGGACGGCGACGAGCACGACACGCTCAACCTGTACGACGTCGGCTCCCTGGCGATCGCCGACCTGGCCACCGTCATCGGCTCGGGCGCCGCCGTCACCCGCGCCGAACTCGTCTCCGCGCTGGAGGAACAGCTCGACGCGGGCATGGCCCGAGCCGACGCCGACCGGTTCCGCGCCGGAGCCGTCTACAACGACTACGACTCGACGTCGCACACGTTCGGCCTCATCGCGCAGGCCGCCCGCTACCGCGACGTCACCGGCAGCACCCGGTACGCGACCTTCGCCCAGCAGCAGGCGAACTGGATCCTCGGCGGCAACCCCTGGGGTGTCTCGCTGATCGTGGGGGTCGGCAGCACGTACCCGAAATGCCCGCACCACCAGATCGCCAACCTCACCGGTGCCGTCCTGGCCGGCGCGGCGGTCAACGGCCCCAACGGTACCGACACCTTCGACGACCTCGAACCCGGCGACGACGTCCGCACCTGCCCCGCCGACGGGGTGGACCGGTTCGCGGCGTTCAACGGCAACGGTGCCCGCTACATGGACCGGGTGGAGGCGTGGATGAGCAACGAACCGGCGATCGACTTCACCTCGACCGGTGCGGTGGCGTTCAGCCTGCTCGGACCGGGTGCGCCGGCCACCGGGCCGGTCACGCACGCCGACACCATCGGTGTCTTCCGGCCGTCGAACCACACGGCGTACCTGCGTACCAGCATCACGCCGGGTAACAGCGACGTGCCCGCGTTCGCGATCGGTGACGGCTCGCAGACGCCGGTCATCGGCGACTGGGACGGCGACGGCGTCGACGGGTGGGGCTGGTTCGACCCGGCCGACCGGACGTTCCACCTGCGTGACGCTCTGAACGCGAACGCGGCGCCGGAGATCGTCTTCGTCGCCGGCTACGCGGCGAACGGGGACGTGCCGATCGCCGGTGACTGGGACGGCGACGGTAAGGACACCGTGGGCACCTGGCGGCCCAGCGACCAGCTGGTCCGGCTGCGCAACACCAACGCGGCCGGTTCGGCGGAGGTGACGCAGTCGTTCGGGAAGTCGACGAGCACGCTGCTGACCGGTGACTGGGACGCCGACGGCCGCGACAGCCTGGGCTACTACGAGCCGGCCGACCGGTCGTTCCACCTGCGTAACGCACTGACCGGCAGCGGGGCATCCGACTTCACGTTCGTGTATGGCTCGGTCGGTGACAAGCCGGTGGTCGGCGACTGGAACGCCGACGGCCGGGACACGGTCGGTATCTGGCGGCCGTCGACGAAGGAGTTCAACCTGCGCAACACACACCAGTCCGGAGACGCCGACATCAGGGCGGCGTACGGCACACCCACGGACCGCCCGATGGTGGGGGACTGGCGTTGACATCCTCTGCGCCCTGACCGCGCGGGTGGGTTACCGCTTTCCACTGCTGTGCCCGCGTTCGATGGGACGAAGACTCCACCAGGCTACGAGCGAAGGCCCGGACCTGGCAGCGCCACGATGCTGCCCGGCCCGGGCCGCCGGCTTTCCACCGCTTGATCTGGTCGGGGCCGGCACAAGACCGGCTACCCGCAGCCTTTCGGCGACGCTCTCATCGGGCACCCGCGGTGACGGCGTCCAGAAGTTCGGCGCGGGACGGCCCGGGCAGCGGGTACTGCGGCGCCGGCAGGCCGAGGGCCAGGACCCGGTCGCGCAGGCCCGGCGTCGCGAAGACTTCGTCGGGGGTGTTCAGCAACGAGCTGATCGACAGGTAGCCGCGCAGCGCTCCGGGGTCGCGGAGTGCGGCGGCGAACAGCGCCTTCGAAGCGAGCCAGCGCGGGTCGTCCGGCCGGTACGGCACACCGGCGACGTCACCGTCGATCTCGGCCAGCCGGTGCGTGTCGACGTAGCTGGTGGCGCGGTAGAGCGGTTCGACGACCTGTGCCGTGGCCTCGTCGAACCGGTGGACCAGCTTGTCGTGGTCGGCGGCACCGACCTCGCGGAGGACGTCGCGCAGGACGCGGGCGTGGATGATGGCGAAGGAGGCGCCGCGGCCCAGCGACGGGTTGGTGCAGGCCCACGCGTCGCCGACCGCGACGACGCCGGTGGCTACCGGGCGGCCGTCGACGACGTACCGGCGCAGCCTGTCCTCCAGCCCGGCCATCACGTCCACACCGGTGATCGGTTCGCCGCCCAGCCACGGTACGGCCGCCGGATAGCGGCTCACCGCCGCCGACCAGACCGCCGGTTCGCGGAGTGCCCGTAGCACCTTGTCCTTGCCGCTGGTGGTCAGCACGACGCTCCAGGTGCCGTGGTCGGCCGGCAGCGTCAGCACCGACAGCGAGTCGTACGGTTGGATCAGCATCGACGTGATCTCGGGGAGCCGGCCGTGCGGCGACCGGAAGTGGCGGGCGTAGTAGACGAAGCCCGCGTCGGCTCGTTCCTCGGCGACCGGCCGTGCCCCGGCCGCGGCCAGCCGGGCGGGCAGTGCGGACCGGCGGCCGCCACAGTCGATCACGAGGTCGGAGTCGACCGTGCCGCCGGTGGTGGTGACACCGGTGACCCGGGGGACCGGGTGGCGGCCGTCGGTGCGTACGCCGACGACTCGTACGCCGCGCCGGATGGTGACCCCGGCAGTGGCGGCGGCCGCCGCCAGCGCTGCCTCCAGGACCGGGCGGCGAGCCGTCACCGTGGTGAACCGGTCGTCGTCGTCGCGGTCCGGGCCGCGGATCTCCGGCGGCAGGGCCGCCAACGGGTTGATCACGACGGCGCCGGCTTCGCGCACGGCGGCCGCGGCGTCGGGCAGTTCGGCGCGCAACTCCGCCCACCAGCGCGGCAGCAGATAGTGCGGCAGCCGGAACTGGTTCACCCCGGGCCGGTCCCAGTCGTCCCACGGCCGGTCGGCGGGCGCGGCCGGGTCACGTTCCAGGACGGTCACCTGGTGACCGTCACGGTTGAGCATCATCGCGGTGGTCAGGCCGGCGAGGCCGGCACCAAGAATCGTTGTCGTCGTCATGGACCGAGGATGTGGCCGAGCGCTGCTCACTCTCCAGGTCAGTCGCCGGTCGTTTCCTGTCCGGTCTCGCCGGCCCAGAGTCGTTCGGTGAGCTCGTCCACCGCCTTGGCGAGGTGCCGCCGGTAGGTACTGAACGGCAGGCCGAGCACCTCCGCCGCGGCTTCCTGGGTGGGAGCGGGACTGACGTACGTGCGGTGCAGCACCGCGCGGAGCCGATCACCGCGCGGCAGCCCGGCCAGCTCGTCCACCGCCGTGCGCAACGCCGTGCGCACCGCGGCGGCGTCGGTGCCCAGATGGGTGCCGACCAGGCGTGACGCGGCGAGCCGGTCCGGCCGGCACAGGTTCGGCAGCGCGGCGCGTACGGCGGCGTCGAACGTGTCCCGGCTCAGCGGCGCGGGCTGTTGCATGCAGTCCGGTGGTGGGCCGGTGCCGCCGGACTGCTCCCGTTCCTGCATGAGTTCGAGCCAGGCGTGGACTCCGAAGCGGCGCCAGTCGTTGCCGTACACCACGTGACGCCGGCCGTCGAAGGTCACCTCGAGGATCTCGCGGAAGGCGAGATAGTCGAAGAAGGGGCCCCAGAACGACGGTTCCACCGACACGATGAAAGCCCACGCGAGCGGCCGGCCGCACCATTCGATGATCGAGGAGATGGAACCGGCGAAGACCGCGTACGCGTCACTCTGCTCGCCGTCGTGACCGAACATGAACCGCGATACGTCGATCTGCTCACCGGGTCTCAAGGGTGCGGTGCGGGCGACATGATCGAGAATCGCACGTATCACCGGATCCTGATTTTCGGTGAGGGAACCGGACGGGCATCGCGCGTGGTAGACGAAGCCGCCGATGCCGTCCCCGACACGCACCACACTGGCACCGGCCGGCCGCTCGGTGAACCAGCCGTGGGCCAGCTCGGCCGACCGGGGACCCACATGAGTGCCGATCAGCTCGGCGGCACCGGGAAGTTCCTCCGGGCGCGCCCGCGCCAGTGCGACGGTTCCGTCCGTTGCCACGGCGCGGAACTGGGCGCTGAACGGACCTTCCCGGTGCAGCTGGGCGAGTTGCTGTGCGAGCAGCTGACGATGCGTGCCGGAGGAGGTGAGCAGACCGGTGACGACGTAGTCGTGGATGATCCTGTGCAGATCGCGGTAACGGTCGGGGAAGCGCCGCTCGAACTCGGCCTCCAGAACGGCGCGCGTCAAGTCGTGCGGTGTCAGGCCGTGCGGCCTGACGGTGACGAACGGCCGATCCCGCAGCCACTCCCAGACCCGCGGTGCGTCGTCGCCGACCGTCCGCCGCAACAGGTCCTCGGTGGTCAGCAACACCTTGGCGCAGGTGCCCAGGCCGACCAGGTGGGCGTCGGTCGGTGCGTCGTGCACCATCGACGCGATCAGTGCCGAGATCAGGTCCGGCGCGTCGGCGAGGGTTTTCGGCACCGTGCCGGTCAGCGCCGCGTCGGCGAGCAGGGCGAGCGCGAGTGGGTGGCCACGGCCCAACCGCATGATCGCCTCCCGGTCCGGTGCGGCGACACCGGCCCGCTCGAGCAGGGCGGTGCTGTCGGCCTCGTCCAGGTTGCCCAGGCAGTGCACGGCGACCAGTCCCCGCCAGCCCAGATCGGCCCGCCAGGCCGGCGCGGGCGCGTCGCGGCCGGCGACGACCACGACACCGTCGGCGGGCAGAGTGGGGATGAGGTCGCGGCGTAACCAGCCGTCGATCGGGGCGAGATGCTCGTATCCGTCGACCAGCAGCACCGGCGCGGTGCCGGTGTCGGCTGACTGGACGGCGTGCACGAAGCCTTCCGGGGACGGATCGAGAGCGCTGCCGTCCAGGTAGACGGCGCGACGGCCGGCTCGCCGCGCCCGGCTGCGCAGATACAGCAGGAGAGTGGTCTTGCCGACGCCGCCGGGACCGTGGACGAACAGCACGCGGCGCTCCGACCGTCCGGCCAGGGCGTCGTCGAAGGCGGCCACCTGCGCCGCTCGGCCGACGAAGCCCTGCCACCGAACGTCGTCCATGACGTCGCCCAGGTTCGCCATGAAGAACAGTGTCGGCGTCCCGGCGGGGCCGTGCCGGCAACTAGCCGACAATCCGCGTGCGGGCCGGCTGGGCGCGGTATGCCCGGCAGAGAAGGATCGCGGTGTAGCCGTGGGAATCGTGCTGAGCCGTGTGTATCACTTCGATCCCCTCGTGCGGCAGGTCGAAGTCGGGCCGTAGGGCCGCCCGCAGGTCACGCTCGTCGATGTCGGCGCCGGGGAAGGTCTTGCCGCCGACCGTGTATCCGCGGCACCGGCGCAATGCCGCGGTGAGGAAGAGACCGCCCGGCTGAACCAGGCCGGTGATATGACGCATGAACAGTTCCCAGGTGGCGCGGTCGCCGGTCGCCGAGTCCGCGCAGTAGGCGCTGACCACCGTCGGGTAGTTCCGATTCACCGGTTGTGGGTGGCGGGCGTCCACCCGTACCAAGGTGGTGATCTTTGCTCTGGTGAGGTCTTCGCGTGCGGTCACGTCGTCGTCGGTCGGGCCGGTGTTGCCCTCGCACTGCAGGGTGTAGCGGACGAATGGCCGCCAGTCGTGGGCGTCCGGTGCACGGTCGATCCATCGTTGGATCTCGGCCAGGTTCTCCGGCAGATAGTCGCCGAGATGGATCTCGGATGCTGTCTCGGCGCACGCGAACACGTGATGCAGGGTGGGACCGGTCCCGAAGTAGAGGATCGGCTGATCGCGTTCGGCGTGCCGCATCGCGTCGACGAGGAACGCGATCGTTGCGATCTCGTCCGGCTCGACGGTGCGGTAGTAGTCGGTGAGGTACTCGGCCGGCACCCAGTCCGTGTCGAACGACGCGGGTCCGCATCGTCGGCGAAGGAGGATCCGGGTGAGGCGGGCGAGTGCGGCTTCGTAGAGCGCGGCGCCGAGGTTGGCGCCGGCGAGGAAGACGAGTGCCTCATCAGTGGTGATCGAGTCGGTTACGGCGGCGGCACCGAACGCGGCCGTGTAGTACGGCACCTCCTTGGCGACCTCGGTGCCGGTGTATCCCACGGCGGCGGCCAGGCGAGCGGCGCGGCCCTCGCCCCACCGGCGTCGGGTGATGTCGTACGCCAGTTTGGACAGCACGTTGGTGCTCGTCCCGGTCGCTGACAGCAGAGACGCGTTCGCCTTCACGTTGGCGTGCAGCCCGAACACCCAGACCGTGTAGGTCACGAGGAGGAAGGCCAGCACCGGTCGATGGCCGAGTTCGGCGAGTGACCCGGAGGCGACCAGACCGGCTCCGGCGGCGGTCGCGCAGACGTCCAACGCGTAGGTGGACGCTGCGGTGGCCGCCAGGCTGGCGGTCCAGGCGGCGGGCGGGGACATCGGTGAGCGCGTGGCGTCGTCTGTCGGCGGAACGAGCGATCGGACCATGGGTTGCCTCCGGACGGTGACGCTTGGAGGACCCAGAGTCGGCGGTGCGGATACTCACTTGCCAGGTCAGATCATGGTCAGTCGCTGTTCGCTCCGGTGATGTCGTCTTCGACGAGGGCGGCAGCCGGTTTCGTACCGGGCGGCCGTAGCCGCCCGGTCCTCTCGGCTGGTCAGCTCCAGTTGCCGGCGACGGCGAGGTCGCCGGGCTCACCCCAGTTGTTGAGCGTGGTCACGCCCCGCATGTACCACTGCTTCGTACTCGGACGCCGCACGCCGGGTTCGTCGATCCCGTCGGCGTTCCAGTCACCGGCCACCGGCTGATCACCGGGCTCACCCCAGTTGTCGACATGACCACCACCGCGCAGATACCAGCGTTTCTCACTGGGCCGGAACACCCCCGGCTCGTCACGGCCGTCACCGTTCCAGTCACCGGCCACCGGCAGATCGTTCGGCTCACCCCAGTTGTCGACATGACCGCCACCCAGCAGATACCAGCGTTTCTCACTGGGCCGGAACACCCCCGGCTCGTCACGGCCGTCACCGTCCCAGTCACCGGCCACCACCAGATCACCGGGCTCACCCCAGTTCTCGACATGCCCGTAGCCATGCAGATACCAGCGATGCTCACTCGCCCGGAACACCCCCGGCTCGTCGACACCGTCACCGTCCCAGTCACCGGCGACCGGCAGATCACCCGGTATGCCCCAGTTGGTCAGGCTGCCGTTGGCTCGGAAGATCCAGTCGTTGACGCCGGGCCGGAACACGCCCGGGCCGTCCGGTTGCCGGGCCGTCCACCAGGTCGTCTGGCGGCGGGCGCCGGCCCAGCTCATCTCGAAGTGCACGTGGTTGGTGTGGCACTGCTGGCCGAGCCGTTGCAGGCGTACGCCTCCCAGGTCTTCGATCCGCCGGGGGTGAGGAAGATGATCCGCCGGTTCCAGATGATGAAGTTGATCCCGAGGCGGCGGGCCATCGCGTGCTTGTTGCCGTACTTGTCGGTCGCGAGCAGCCAGTTCAGTACGGTGTTGACCTTGTCGACGTCGGCGGCGTCGGTCGTGTCGTTGCCCCAGTCCCAGGCGCGGCCCTGGTCGTGGCCGCCCGGGCCGCTCAGGTCGCAGGCCTCCACGAAGTCGATCGAGTTGCCCAGGCCGTACCGGTTCTTGATGAACGACCGGAAGTCCTGCATGCCGGGTTTGATTCCGGCGTCGCAGCTGCCGACCTCGTCGTTGGCGGCGTAGGGGTCGATCGCCCGGTTGAACGGCGGGATGACCGGCGGCGTCGCCGCCCGGGCCGCGACCGGTGTCAGCAGGACGGCGGCCGCTGACAGAACCGCCGTCAGCATCGCGTCACGGCGCAATCTTCTTCGCACGGATTTTCCTCTCCCTCGGATTTCCGGTCGGATTCCGAGGCTAGGAAAAGCCGCTTACCGGCGGCTTATCCATCAGGTAAGTCCCCGGCAAGCACCCTTACTTAGCGTCGACCGCACTCGATGAAAGGAAGTGCTGTGAGACGCATTCGAACGCTGATTCTCGCGGCCGTGCTGGCGGCCGGCGGGCTCGGACCGGGCGTATCGGCGTCGGCCGCCACGCCCGGCGCGGGGATGAGCCCGGCGACGGCGGCCGCGTACGCCACGAAAACCTGCGGCACCGTCCAGCCTATGGACACGGCGCTGGCGAACCGGCTCAATCCGCTGCTCAACGGCAAATTGAAGGGCTACCTGACCGGGTACCGGATGTCGTGCGCGCGGCGCGTCGTCGAGACGGTCCGCAACCGCGGACTCGCCCGGCGGGCCGCGGCCATCGCCGTCACGACCACCATTGTCGAATCGACCATGGAGAACATCAGCGAGGCTGTCGACCATGACAGTCTCGGTCTCTTCCAACAAAGAGCCTCATGGGGTACGGCGGCGCAGCGCACCGATCCGGTCTGGGCGACGAACGCGTTCCTGAACCGGATGATCGCCCTGTATCCGAACAACGCCTGGAACAACACCGCCACCCCGATCGGTACGATCTGCCAGCGGGTGCAGGTGTCGGCGTTTCCCGATGCCTACCAGGTGCAGGCGTCCGACGGCAGCACCATCGCGTACAACATCCTGGACGCCCTCGCCGGACGCGCGGACCGTCCCGGGGTGTTCCGGCCGGGCGTGAACGATTGGATCTTCCGTGGCGCGGGTTCGCTGAGCAACTGGGGTATACCGGGTGATCAGCCGGTCGCCGGTGACTGGGACGGTGACGGTGTCGACGAGCCGGGGGTGTTCCGGGCGAGTGAGCATCGCTGGTATCTGCATGGCTACGGGCATGTCGAGAACTGGGGTGAGCCCGGTGATCTGGTGGTGGCCGGTGACTGGGACGGCGACGGCCGTGACGAGCCGGGGGTGTTCCGGCCCAGTGAGAAACGCTGGTATCTGCTGGGTGGCGGTCATGTCGACAATTGGGGTGAGCCGAACGATCTGCCGGTGGCCGGTGACTGGAACGGTGACGGCCGTGACGAGCCGGGGGTGTTCCGGCCCAGTGAGAAACGCTGGTATCTGCGCGGTGGCGGTCATGTCGACAATTGGGGTGAGCCCGGTGATCAGCCGGTGGCCGGTGACTGGAACGCCGACGGGATCGACGAACCCGGCGTGCGGCGTCCGAGTACGAAGCAGTGGTACATGCGGGGCGTGACCACGCTCAACAACTGGGGCGAGCCCGGCGACCTCGCCGTCGCCGGCAACTGGAGCTGACCTACGAGTACGTGGGCAGGACGCGCTGGCGCAGGATCCGCAGGTGCGCCTCACGCAGCTGCGGGCCGGACTCGATGCCCAGCTCATCGGCGAGGGACCGCCGGGTGTCGGCGATGACCGCCAGCGCATCCGCCTGCCGCCCGCAGGCCGCCAGCACGAGCGCGAACTGTGCCTGCACCCGCTCGTCGAACGGCGATCCGTGCGCCAGATCGTCCAGGTAGGGAAGTGCCGTGCCCGGCATGCCGGTCGCCAGGCACGCCTCGGCCAGCTGGAGCACCGCCCGCACCCGCAGTCCCTCCAGCCGGCGGACCGTCGCCCGTTGCTGCAACGGCACGGCGAGATCGGCGCCGATCGGGCCGCGCCACAGCGACACCGCCGACCGGAGCAGTTCGATGCGGGCGTACGGGTCGGTGGCCGTGTCCGCCGCGGTCAGCCGCAGACGGAACTGTCCGGCGTCGACGAGCGCCGGATCGACGTCGACGGTGTAGCCCTGCGCGGTCAGGTCCAGCCGGTGCCCGCCGTGCAGCCATCGGCGCAGCTTGTGTACCGAGACGTGCATCGCGGTGGGGCCGCCGGTTTCGCGGCGGCCCCGGAGCAGCTCCATCAGTTGCCCCGCGGGCACCGGGTCGTCCTCCACCAGTAACAGGGTCAGCAGCCCGCGAAGCTTGGGCGCGGTCAGCGGGCCGGCGGGCGACGGCCACCAGATCTTCAGCGGACCGAGGACTCCGAACTGCATTGTCGCCTCCAGACGGGGTTGCGATCGGGCGACTCCCAGGCTGGTTCGTGGTGGCTGCGGCGGACAACAGCTTGCTGTCCGTGACCTGCGGTCATCTGTCTTCCAGGACAGATAGGCGGCGGGTGAACCCGCGGCTCGTCGTAGGCGTGTACCACAGCGGAGGCCGACAACCGTACGAAGAGGACCGCGATTCACGGGGGGATCGACGTGGCCGACGGCATCATCTACGACACCAACTTCTACGCTGCGCTCGAAGCCGAGGTGAACGCGTTCCGGAAGGCCCTGACGAAACGGTGGCGTGAAGAGGTCGCGCTCGCCTGCTGGCAGAACAGCGCGTTCAGGACGGCGTTTCACCGGTACCAGGCGCCCTACGGGGAGGATCTCTGGGACTACTGGGATCCGATCAACCGGCTCCATCTGATCTACGGTCCCTGCGAGGTCGTCGAGTGGGCGAAGGGCGACCAGCGCACCGGTGTGCCGTCCTGTCCCGGCCGCATCAACGCCCCGCAGTCCGGCTCCGGGCTGTTGTTCACGACCGATCGCTACGGCAACGAGGTGGTCGCGCCGAGCGAGATCCCCTGCGGCATGAATTCGATCATGCAGCAGGTCGAGTACTGGGCGTACTCCGAGGGCAGTGCGGTCCTCAACAAGCTGCCGCAGTTCGACAGACACGATCAGCGCGCGATCGAGAGTGCGCAGCAGGCGCTCCTGGTGATCGGCGGTGCCCTCGGTCTGGAGACCGCCGCCGGTTCGGACGCCGGCTTCACCCCCGTGAGCAACGCCGACCTGCACGTCAAGGTCCGCAAGCTCATCGGCGAGGACGGCGAGAACGCGGGCTGGTACCAGAGTTGGACCGGGCTGGCCGCCGACAAGCTCAAGGACGGCTTCTTCTCCTCGATCGCTCCGACCCTGCACAACCAGGCCGGGATCGCCGCGAGCATCCACAACCTCTACAGCGCCAGAGGCACGATCATCCAGGAGATGCGTTCCGGATCGCTGAAGATCCTCGGGGACGCCGGCAAGGCACTCGATGCGACCAAGGAGGTCACCACCGACCTCAACCCGATGTGGCAGACCTTCCAGGGGATGGGCACGGCACTCAGCATCGCGGGCGGCTGGAACCCGGCCCTGGGGGCTTTCGGTGCGAGTGTCCAGCTCATCGGCATCATCGGACAGAATTTCGCGCCGAACATCAAACACACGGCGTACGCCCACGGTGTGGAGGCGGTGATCAACACGCTCTGGAGTCATCTCGACGAGCAGTCCGACGACCTGTTCTCCCGGGAGAACGACTACAACAACGGCATCTACAGTCTCCGCGACACCGTCTTCGGGTATCACAGCTTCAACCTGGAGTTGTACGACCTGACCGAGAACACCGCCACCGGCACCGGTGAGAGCGCGGGCTTCCACATCAACGTGGACGAGATTCTGGAGATCGCCGACACCTGTTTCGAGTGCGCGAGGATCTACGAGAAGGACCTGATTCCGCAGATCGCCGCGGTCCAGGCCGCCGACGCCTCGCTGGCCACGGCGGACGGGTCCGAGGGCAGTGCCGACCCGAAGGTCAAGGCCATGGTCGTGGAGTACGGCGAATACCTGAAGACCGCCTGCGGGCGCCTCTACCTTGCGGGCGAGCAGATCAAAGCGGCGGCACAGTCCTACGCGGTGACCGATGACGATGCCAGGGATGCCATCAAGTCCGTCCTCGCGGACTGGGACGAGGCCCCCACTCCGGCTCAGGCCCGTGACTGGGCGGGGGATACTGACCGCAGCGGCTGGCAGGTGCACATTCCGGGTGCACCCTCCTATGTCAACGACACGACCCCGGGCGACAACGACCAGGGCGGCCAGGACTACACGACGGAGGAGACCCGGTGATGAGACGAATGGCGATCGGTGCGGTCGTCGTGCTGCTGCTGGCGGGCTGTGACTCGTCAGCCGATCCCGGCGACGGCGAGTCGACGTCGCCGACCCCGCCGCCGGCCCGGTCACCGGTTCCGGCGGCGTCCACCGCCCAGCAGGCCACCGAGGCCCAGCTCCGCGCGGTCTGTGACACGCTGGACAAGACGGTGAAGCTGCCGGGTGACGGGACCGTCCAGTACACCGCCACCTTCGACTACGCGAAACTCGCGACCAATGCACCGATGTGCGATATCGAACCGGACGGCGAGTACCGCGACGTGGCGACCAAGGCATCGGTCTTCGGCCGTGCCGAGTTCGACTACGGCAGATACTCCGACGAGGACATCCGGAAGGTCAGGTATCCGAAGTACACGCCCGAGACGGCGGAGGATCTGCTCACCCTCGACCAGGCGGATCCGTTGACCGACGAGCTGCCGTGCGCGAACGAGCCGTGCAAGGACGGCATCCACGGGTACCAGTACAACTTCCGCTTCGAGACCGTCACGGGCGACATCTCGGTGAGGGCGCGGTTCGACTACATCACCACGGACGTGAAGGGCGACAAGAAACCGCAGTATCGGGCGCAGGCCGTCGAGGCTTTCAAGGCATCGATGGAGGTCATCACCGCCGGGCTCGCATAGTGTTTCCGGGATCCCGCTGCGGGTCGCCACAGCGATTCGAGGTAGTCGATGGATGTTGGTTATCCGACAACGACGGTGAGGCGCGGTCGTACCGCCCCCTGAAAGCGAAAAAGCAGGGCTAGGGTGGCTTGCGGGATTCCACTCAGGGGAGACACGGGGAGGCCTTGGCGATGGATACGAGGATGGTTGCTGCCCGCAGCCGCGCGAGACGGACCGTACGGCGCACCGGCCTGGCCGTCGCACTGGCCGCGCTGACCCTGGCCGCGGGGGTGGGCTCCGCGCCGGCCTCGGGCGTCACCGGCGGCACGCCGGCCACCGGGTACACGTTCGCGGCACACGTCCAGGTCGGTGATTCGGTGCGCGGATGTTCCGGCGCCCTGATCGACCCGGAGTGGATCGCCACCAGCGCCGCCTGCTTCGCCGGTGTCGGCGGCGCGCCCACCGTGGCGACCACGGTCACCGTGGGGCGCGCCGACCTGGACGCGACCGGTGGCCAGCAGCGCCGCGTCGTCGACGTGGTGGTGCACCCGGATCGCGAGTTGGCCCTGGCCAAGCTCTCCGCGCCGGTCATCGACGTCGCGCCGGTTCCGATCGCCGCCGTCGCGCCGACCGCCGGCGAGACACTGCAGGTCCTGGGGTACGGGCGCACCGCCACCACCTGGGTGCCGCGCCGGCTGCACCGCGGCGACCTGACCGTCCAGACCGTCGGCGGCGCCACGATCGACCTCGCCCCGGCCGCGGGCGCGTCGGTCGGTGTCTGCAAGGGCGACTCGGGCGGACCGGCACTGCGGCCGCGCGGCGCCGGATTCGAACTCGTCGGCGTGCACGCCACGTCCGGTCAGGCCGGCTGCCTCGACGCGCCGGCCGGCGCGACCGCCACGGCCACGGAGACCCGGCTCGACGACATCGCGGCCTGGGTCCGGCAGACCGTCCGCGGCGGTGCGTTCGTCCGCCTCCCCACCAGCGCGGCGGTCCTCGACACCCGCGGCTCGATCGGCGGGGCACCGGGCGTCAAAGCGGCCGGCGCGACCACGTCGTTTCAGGTCACCGGTGTCGGCGGGGTGCCCGCCACCGGCGTGACCGCGGTACTGGTGGACGTCACCGCGGTGACCACGACCGCCGGGATGTACCTGACCGTGTTCCCCGAGGGCACCACCCGCCCGGCGGCGCTGTCCACGCTGAACGTGACCGCCAACCAGATCCTGTCGAACAGTGCCGTGGTGAACGTGCCGGCCAGCGGAAAACTGTCGGTCTACAACAACGGCGGCGGCGTGCACATCATCGTCGACGTGCAGGGCTACTACACCCGCACCGGCACGTCCGGCGGCGGCTACGTGCCGGTCACGCCGACCCGGCTGGTGGACACCCGCAGCGGGCTCGGCGGTGGCGGCACGACGACGATCCCCAGCGGCGGTAGCCGGACGTTCCCCTTCACCGGCGGGGTGATCCCGGCCGGGGCGTCCACCGCGTTCGTCGACCTGATCGCCACCGGCGCCACCGCACAGGGCTGGATAGGTACGTACGCGACCGGCGGCACCAGTCGCAGCGTGATGGACTACGTTCCGGGCACCACGTCGCACGGCGTGGCGGTCCGGCTCGGCACGGACGGACGGGCCACGTTCACCAACAACAGCGGCTCACCGATCCACCTGGTGATGACGGCGACCGGCTACTTCACCGGCGCCCCGACCACCGGCGCCGGCCTGCGCACCCTGGCGGCACGGCGGTTGGTGGACACCCGCAGCAACCCGGCACCGATGCCGGCGAACGGCACCGTCGACATCGCCACCGGCCTGCCGCCCGGCGCGACCGCCGTGGTGAACTTCGTGGTGGTGGACAACACGGCCGCCGGTTACCTGCACGCCTGGCCGGCCGACGGCACCGAGCCGGGCACGTCGCTGTCCAACTACCCGCCCACCGCCGACCTAGCTCGCGGCGGCATGGCGAAGGTGCCGGTCGGCACCGACGGCAAGATCCGCGTCCGCAACGTCAGCGCGGGCACCACCAACCTGGTGGTGGATCTGCAGGCCTGGTACCCGAGTTCCTGACCGGGTGGTGGCCGCGCCCGCGATCGGCGCGCGCGGCCACCCCGCCCGCCATGGCCCTCTGCACGGGATGGACCGTCCCGGTCTACCGAGCGGGTGGTGATCAGGAGGCGGGGATCAGGTCGGCGAGCAGGACCTCGATGCGCGTCTTGATCTCGTCGCGGATGGGGCGGACGGCGTCGACACCCTTACCGGCCGGGTCCTCGAGCTTCCAGTCCTCGTAGCGTTTGCCGGGGAAGACCGGGCAGGCGTCGCCGCAGCCCATGGTGATGATGACGTCGGACTCCCGGGCGGCGTCCCAGGTCAGCTTGATGGGGGTCTGGTCGGTGATGTCGATGCCGACCTCCTTCATCGCCTCGACCGCGGCCGGGTTGATCGTCTCGGCGGGGGCGGAGCCCGCGGAGCGGACCTCGACGGTGTCGCCGGCGAGGTGGCGTAGCCAGCCGGCGGCCATCTGGGAGCGGCCGGCGTTGTGGACGCAGACGAACAGGACGGTGGGCTTGGCGTGGTTCATGGTTTTCCGTCTTCCGTGAGGGCCGGTGCTGCGAGGGCGTAGGTCAGTGGGAACGGTCGGGTTCGACGACGACCCTGTCGGCGCTCTGACCGGCGGTGGGGTAGAGGGCGAGCAGGACACCGACGCCGATGGCCAGGCCGATGATCTGCGCGATGACGAAGCCGGGCACCGAGGCGGGGGCGATGCCGGCGAACGTGTCGGTGAAGGCGCGGCCGACGGTGACGGCCGGGTTGGCGAAGCTGGTGGACGAGGTGAACCAGTAGGCGGCGCCGATGTAGGCGCCGACGGCGGCGGGGGCGACGGTGGCGCGGCCGGACCGGCTGAGGGCGAAGATCAGCAGGAGCAGGCCGACGACGGCGACGATCTCGCCGAGCCACAGGTTGCCGGCGGAGCGGTCCCTGGTCGACATCGTGATGGGCGCGAGGTCGAACATCAGGTTCGCCAGGATCGAGCCGGCGACGGCTCCCAGGGTCTGCGCTACGGCGTACCCACCGAGGTCTTTGATCGTCAGTCCGGTGCCGGTGCGGCGGCCCAGGAACCAGTCGGCGGCGGAGACCACCGGGTTGAAGTGGGCGCCGGAGACCGGGCCGAAGGTGAGGATCAGCGCGCCGAGGGCGAACACGGTGGCGACCGAGTTCTGCAGCAGTTGCAGGCCGACGTCGCCGGGGGAGAGGCTCGACGCCATGATGCCGGAGCCGACGACGGCGGTGACCAGCAGCGCGGTGCCGAGGAACTCGGCGAGCAGCCGCCGCCACAGGGTGATCTGGTGCATGAACAGGTGACTCCGGGTCGTGTCGGGGTGGGTGGGCGTCAGATGGCGAGCCGGTCGATGCGGTCGGCGAGGTCGGTGTAGGCGGCTTCGAAGGCGGCGTCGGTGTCGACGCGGGCGGGATCCGGCACCGACCAGTGCAGTCGCGGCCGGATTCCGCCGGTGAGGTCTTCGTGGGCGTTGTCGCAGACGGCGATGACGAGGTCACCGTCGTGCAGCACCTCGTCGACGTGGCGAGGGCCGGCCGGGTCCAGGGCGAGGCCGTGTTCGTGGGCGACCCGGACCGCACGGGGGTGGACCCGTTGAGCCGGGATGGTGCCGGCGGAGGCGACCTCGCCGCCGATGCGGTCCCGCCACAGGGCCGCGGCCAGCTGGGAGCGGGCCGAGTTGTGGGTGCAGACGAACACCACCCGCTCGGTGCCCTCGAGCCGGGGTGCGGTCAGCGAGGACAGCACTCCGGGCACCAGCCGCAGGTAGGTGCGGCGGCGGTCGCCCTCGGAGCGGGTGCGGGCCAGCAGGCCGGCGTCCTGGAGCACCTTCACGTGGTGGGCGACCAGGTTGGTCGGCATGCCGAGTTCCGCGGCGATCTCGCCGGGGGACGCGTCGCCCAGGGTGAGGGCGTCGACGATCGCGAGGCGGGCGGGGTCGCCGAGCGCGGCGTGTATCCGGGCCCGCGCATGCAACGAGGAAGTATCAGCGTTCATTGACTCAATAATTGCTGAGGTATTCGCGGTCGGTCAAACGAACACCGGGTGAACCGCCCTCCCGTGCCGTCGTCGGTCTTGTGCGGTCAGTCGGTGGGGGTGAGCAGGGTGGCGAGTTGCCGCATCAGGGCGGGGCGGGGCCGGTAGTAGACCCAGCTGGCCCGGCGCTCGGCGTCGACCAGGCCGGCCTCGCGCAGGGTTTTGAGGTGGTGGGAGATCGTCGAGCCGGACACCTCGAAGGCGGGGGTGAGGTCGCAGACGCAGATCTCCCCGTCCGGCGCCGACGCGATCATCGACATCAGCTGGAGCCGGACCGGATCACCGAGGGCCTTGAATGCCGCCGACAGGTTCACGGCCGTGGACGAGTCGATGCGCTGCTGCGCCAGTGGGGGGCAGCACGGCGCCTCGGTGCCCGGGTCGGGGGTGGCGGAGATGGTGGTGGCCGGTTTCGACATGAGTCGAGTTTGACAACGATCGAATCCGCATGCAACTCTCGGTTTCGAGAACGGTCGAATCCGATGGATGTCGAAACCATCTCGCGTTCGATCGCCGTACGCACACCCGAGGAGAACCAGCGATGAGCGACACCACGACCAGCACCGGCGGTTTCACCGGCGACCCGGCCGCCGCCCTGTCCGTCACCGGCGCGACCGGCTGCTGCGGTGGCAGCGTCTCCACCGCCACCGCCACCGCCACCGCCGACGCACCCGCGCCGACGGTTTCGGCGCCGTGTTGCGGCACGACGGCCGAGGCGACCGCCGAAGGCTCCTGCTGCGGCAGCGAGGCCAAGACCGAGGCGGTCGCCGCCGGTCAGGGCTGCTGCGGATGAGCACCCCGCCCGTCGACCTGGCCCGGTTGCTCGCCGAGGTCGACGCCGACCGGATGGTCGGCACGGTCGGCGCCCTCGCCGGACCGGTCTTCACCGGCCGGCGAGCCGGCAGTCCCGGCGGCCGCAAGGCACGCCGGTGGCTCGGCGAGCAGCTGAGTTCCCTCGGGGCGCGGGTCGACGATGTGTCGTTCGAGGTCCGGGCCGTTCCGCAGATACACGCAGTACCGAAGGTGCGCCGGCACGACGGCATCGACCTGCACCGGCTGGTGTTCGGCCGCAGCGTCATGCCACATCCGGCCTCAGCCGACCTGCCGGCGGCACGCCACGGCGAACTGGCGGTCGCAGGCAGCGGCGACCCCGCCGGGCGGTGGCTGGCCATTCCCGCTGGGATGTCGTTGTTCGACGCCTACGGCCACGCCGACGGCGCGGCCGGGCTGCTGATCGCCCGCGACACCGACCCGGACGGCTGGCACTACACGGTCCTGGCCGGGCCCGACCCCGGGCCACTGCCGATCCTGATGCTCGACCCCGTCACCCACGCCGCGCTCATCGCAGCCGCCGGTGCCGGATGGTTCACGGCGAACGCTCCGATCCGCCGCATCGACGTGACGGCCACCAACCTGCACGCCAACTGGCCCGCCTCGGGACCTCCGATCTCGGAGGTGCTGCTGACGGCGCACTACGACGGTGTCGGCGACCACCCCGACCTGCGCCAGCCGGGAGCATCGGACAACGCCACCGGTGTCGCCGTCGTGCTCGAAGCCGCCCGCATCCTCAGTCCGGGACTGCCGCACGGTGCCGGACTGGCCGTCGCTTTGCTGGACGCGGAGGAGCTCGGCGCCCTCGGCTCCGCTCACCATGCCGACCGGCTTCGCGCGGCCGGTGCGAGCCCGTCGGTGATCAACGTCGACGGTGCCGGGCGACTCGGTGCGGCGGCTGCGGTCGAGGCCGGTGGGCCGGCGCACCGGCTGCTGGCATTACTCGACCAGGCCGGGCGGCACACCGGGCTGCCGCTGACGGCCGGACCGGTCGCCTCGGACAACCGCCGGTACGCCGCCGCCGGATTCGCGGCGGTCGGGATCGGCGCGGGTATGGGTGGCTACCACAGTCCGGCCGACACTCCCGAGCGCGTCGACCCGGCCACCCTCGTGGCGGTGTGCCGGCTGGTCGTGGCGACGGTCTGGCTGACCGCGACGAGCACCCCTACACTTTCATCGTTGATCGGCGATTAACGATGAAGCTGGTGAGAGTGAATGGCCGAGCTGTTGGCGCGGGAGACCGCGCAGATGTACGCATCGTGGTTCCGGGCGCTCGCCGACCCGTCCCGGGTGCAGCTGGTGGAGCTGTTGGCGCGCGAAGACCGGGCGATGCCGGTCGGGGAGATCGTCGCCGCCATGGGGCTGGCCCAGTCCACCGTCTCGCAGCACCTGAAGATTCTGGCCGAGGTTCGGTTCGTGCTGGCCGAACCGGTCGGCAATGCCCGCCACTACCGGATCAACGCCCGCTGCATCGACTGCTTCCCGTCAGCCGCCGACGTCGTCATGGGCAAACCCGCCCCGACCAGCGGCGACGGCTGCGCATGAGCCTGCTCGTACGGCCGATGACCGCCGCCGGTGGCGCGACGTGGTCCTGATCGAGCGCCGCAGCCCGCACATCACCTGAGCCTTCCCACGTATCTCTTCCACAGACAGGAGTCACCTCCCGTGTCCAGCCAGCTCTCCCAGCTTCCCGTCGTGGTCATCGGCGCCGGGCCGGTCGGTCTCGCCGCCGCCGCCCAGCTCACCGAACGGGGTCTGCCCTTCGTCGTCCTCGAGGCCGGTGACGGGCCCGCCGCCGCCGTCCGCGAATGGGGACACGTACGGCTGTTCTCACCCTGGCGATACGACATCGACCCGGCCGCCGCCCGCCTGCTCGCCGACGCCGACTGGGTACGGCCCGCCGACGACAAGCTGCCCACCGGCGCCGAACTCGCCGCCGACTACCTTCAGCCGCTCGCCGACCTGCCCGCGCTCAAGCCGCACCTCCGCTACGGCGCCCGCGTCGTCGCGATCACCCGCTTCGGCCTGGACCGGGTCCGCAGCGCCGGTCGTGAGGACACACCGTTTCTCGTGCGACTGGCCGACGGCGCCGACATCCACGCCCGCGCCGTCATCGACGCCTCCGGCACCTGGGGCACCCCGAACGTGCTCGGTGCGTTCGGCATTCCCGCGCACGGCGAAGCGGACGTCACGGCGTACCTCGAGAATGCCCTCCCGGACGTCTTGGGTCGCGACCGGGACCGGTTCGCGGGCCGCCGGATCCTCGTCGTCGGCGCCGGGCACTCCGCCGCCAACACCATCCTGGCCCTGGCCGCCCTCGCCGAACAGGAGCCCGGCACCGCGGTGACCTGGGCCGTGCGGGCCGGCAGCCCGACCCGCACCTACGGCGGGCAGAGCGCCGACGCCCTGCCCGAACGCGGCGCGCTCGGCACCCGCCTGCGTCAGGTCGTCGAGACCGGCGCCGTCACACTGCTCACCGAGTTCCGGGTGCAGCGCCTGACCGACGACGGCGACACGGTCCTGGTGTCCGACGGAGAGCGCACCGTCACCGCCGACCGGATCGTCGTGGCCACCGGCTACCGCCCGGACCACACCATCACCAGTGAACTGCGCCTGGACCTCGATGCGATTCTCGGCTCCACCCGCGCGCTGGCCCCGCTGATCGACCCGAACGAGCACTCCTGCGGCACCGTTCCGCCGCACGGTGTCGACGAACTCACCCACCCCGAACCCGGCTACTACGCCATCGGCGTCAAAAGCTACGGCCGGGCGCCGACGTTCCTGCTCGCCACCGGCTACGAGCAGGCGCGCTCGGTCGTCGCCGCACTCGCCGGTGATTGGGAGGCGGCCCGCGACGTCCAACTCGACCTGCCCGAGACCGGCGTCTGCAACAGCGACCCGGTCGAAGTCGACGACACGATCACCGACGGTGGCGGCTGCTGCGGCGCACCGGCCACGGAGGCCGGCGCTGAGCCGAGCGGCGGCGCACCGCTGAACCTGATCGCCCTGGGCAGCCAACCCGTCGAGGGCCGGCCCGGCACCTGCTGCTGACCGGCATGAACCTCACGGATCCGCCGACCACCGCCGGTGGTCGGCGGGTGTTCCACGGCTGGTGGATCGTCGCCACCTTCGCCGTCACCCAGACCATCGGATACGGCACCCTCTACTACGCCTTCGCCGTGCTGCTGCACCCGATCGCCGCCGACCTACACACCACACCGGCCGCCGTCACCGGAGCGTTCACCACCGCGATCCTCGCCCAGGCCGCGGCTGCGATCCCGGTAGGCCGGTGGCTCGACCGGCACGGCGGCCGGGCCCTGATGACCACCGGTGCCCTGCTCGGCGCCGCCATGCTGATCGCCTGGGCACACGCCCGCACGGTGGGGCAGCTGTACCTGATCTTCGCCGGCCTCGGTGTCGCGATGGCGATGGCGCTCTACGAGGCCGCCACCCCGGTGCTGGTGTCCTGGTTCGACACCGGGCGCCGTGCGAAGGCGATCCTCGGCATGATCGTCGTGGCCGGGTTCGCCAGCACCATCTTCATGCCGCTCACCGGCCGGCTCACCGAACACCACGGCTGGCGGGCCACCCTCCTGGTGCTCGCCGGGCTGTACGCGAGCGTCGCCGTACCACTGCATGTGCTCGTGGTCCGTCGACCACCGGAGGCGGTGTGCGGATCGCGGCGCGCAAGCACCCTCCACCGGCGGAGCCAGATTCGGGCCGCGATCCGCGACCGCCGGTTCTGGTGCATCGTCGCCGCGTTCACCGCCCACGCCGCAGCCATGACGACCATGACCGTCCACCTGGTCGGCTATCTCGTCAGCCGTGGGCACCCGGCGACCTTCGCCGCGACCGTGGCCGGACTGCTCGGGATCCTGTCGGTCACCGGCCGTCTGCTGCTGACCGCCGCCGCCCGCCGTGTCCGGCTGCACCGCATCGTCGCCGCGATCTTCGCCGTGCAGGCCCTCGCGTCGTTCGGTCTGCCGCAGCTCGCCGGCACACGGACCGGCGCGGTCCTCGCAGTCACCTGCTTCGGGATCGGGTTCGGCATCGCCGGCCTCGCGACCCCGCAACTTCTCGCCGACCGGTACGGGACCGGCGCGTACGCCGGAATCGCCGGTACCCTCGCCGCGTTCGTCACCCTCGCCAAAGCCGGCGCGCCCCTGGCCGCAGCCTTCCTGCTGACCGCCACCGGCGACTACCGGCTCGTCCTGCCGGTCATCGGCGGCGCCAGCCTGGTCGCCGTCGCGGGGATCCTTGCACGCGCCGATACCCCGACATCCGGGGCACGGCGACCGATCGACGCCGCGGACCGTGAACGACATGCCTCCGACTGGTTGGCCTCAGGATCACTCACCGGTGCGGAGGGCGGCCGCGCGAGGGAATAATCGATCTCGTCGCGGTGGGTTCGTGGGCACAATGTACGCCGTGCTCACCGCCACCCGTACCCTGCTGACGTCGCTGGATCCGTTGTCGTATCGCCAGCGGATGAAACGGCTCAACGAGTGGGCCCGTACCGCGCCGGAGCGCGCGCAGGTCTGCGCCGAACTGCGCGGGCAGGGCCCCTACGAGCGGCATCTCGCTCTGGTCGCCGCGATGGTGGCCGGTGACGCCGAGGCCGTCGCCGCCGCGGCCCGCGACCCGCAGCCGTCGATCCGAGGGGCCGCTCTCACCGCCGCCGTGCGCACCGGATCCCTACCCGGTGATCACGCGGATCGGCCGGCGACCGAGCGGCGGCGGATCTATCGGGCCCTGCGCCGGCGGCACACACCGGACGTCGCCGACGCGCTGATCACCGTGGTGCGGGCCGAGTTCGGCGATGACGAGGCCGCCGCGCTGCTGCCCGCCTGCGGCGCCGACACGGTACGGGCACTGCTGCCCGACCTCGAACACGCGCTGCACCTTGAGCGGCTCGTCCGATGGCACCCCGGCCCGCTGCTGGACCGGGTCCGTGAGCGGCTGGCCGAGGCGCCCGCCGAGCGGCGCGGCCGGATCTGGGCCGAGGCCGCCGGCGCGGTGCTGCGGTGTGACCCGGCACAGGTGCTCGACCTGCTCGAACGGTATGCGCCGCGGGAGTCGCTGCCCGGCCCGCTCGTCGCGTACGGCGTCCTGGCCGCCCACGACGCGAGTCGGGTGGTGCGCCTGCTCACCGCCCGCGACCGTACCGCCTGGCTGCAGCGCACCGTGTTGCCGAAGGCTCTGCTGCGCCGCCTCGCGGCGTTGCCCACCGACGACCTCGCGGAACTGGCCGCCCGGTACCGCGAACACAGCCGGGCGCTGGCGGGCCTGCTCGCCACGGTGGCCCCGGCCCGGCGTGCGGAACTGTACGACCGGGCCTTGGCCGAGGTCGACACGGCATCGCTGATTCCGGCCGCGGAGATCATGCAGGTGCTACCGGCCACGGTCCGGATCCGTGAGGCGACCCGCGTGCTGGGCCTGGCGAAGATCCGGGAACGCGAAGCCCAGGTGCGGGAATGGAGCGCCTACCTGGCCTGGCCGGACGCGTCCGCGGCGCTGGATGTCGCACTGCGTTCGGGTGACGCCGACGAACGGGCGCGCGGCTATGCGCTGCTGGTGGAGGCCGCGCGCCGGTCCCGCGACCGGCAGGCGGTCGCGGAGGTGATCGTGCGGCTGGGTCGGCTGCGCAACGAGCAGGATCCGGTCCGTGCCTCCGCGCTCACCGCGCTGGCCGGGGTGGCGCCGCTGCTCACCGCGGACACGGCGGCCGGGCTCACGCGGCTGACCACCGACGCCGTCGACGCCCGGGACGCGTCCACGGCCACCACCAGTGCGTTGAGCGGCCTCGCCGCCGATGTCCTGCAGCACCATGTCGCCGTACCGCAGCTGTGCGAATGGGCGCTGCTGACCATCGACCTGGTGAGCACCGGCGCGCAGGCGCCGGTGCTGCGCCGCTTCGACACGGTCCTGCGCCGCGGACAGGAGACGATGGTCTTCGAACGGCTGCGTGGCTGGGTCGAGGCGGGCATCGGCCGCGGCCACTACGGTCCGCTGTTCGCGCTGACCCATGCGTTGGGCCGGCGGGCCCGGCGGCTGCCGTACCTGCAGGATCTGCTGCGGCGGGCGATCGGCCCCCGCACGCTGGCGTCGGTGGCCCGCACCGCCGTCCGGTTGTGGCTCGACGACCCGCGGACCCGTTCGCAGCGGGTCGCCGAGGTGCTGCAGACCGATCCGACGGCGGTGACGATCCACGAGGTGTGGGAGATCGTCTGCGCCTCCCGGACCGATCTGCTGGACCGGGTGCTGAGCCGCCCCCCGCGCGGACGGTTCGTGGAGGCGGGGACGCGGTGGGTGCCCGCCCGGGCGCCGCATGTCGAACGTTGGCTGCCCCGCCAGCAGGCTCGGTTCGTGGAGCTGCAGGAGCTGATCCTCGCCGACACCCAGCAGCCGGTATGGCAGCGGGCGGCGGCGATCCGGGCCGCAGCCGCAGTGCCGGTCGCGGGCCGTGAACTGGTGCTACGCCACATCGACGCCCCCGAGGTGCCGATCGCGGAGGCGGCACTGGGTGCACTGGTCTGGACCGACCGACCGGACGAGACACTGGCGGTGCTGCTGTCGTACGCCGACGGCGACCGGGCACGAGTCGCGCTGTACGCGGCCGGCCGCGCCGTCCGGCACACCCCACCGTCCCGGCTACCCGAACTGCTCGGTCCGGTGATCACCGGTCCCGTGAAGGTCACCAGCCGCAAGGAGGCGGCCCGGCTCCTGGCCCACTACGGGCCGCCCGGCGTGATGGCCTCGCTGCTCGACGCCTACACGAACCCGGACGCGCACCGCGATCTGCGCACCGCGATCGTCTCCGCCGCCCGGCGACGTCTGAGCTCCGAGACCAGCTGGCGCATCCTGCAGACCGCCGTCGGCGGGAGCCGCGAAGAACGCCGCGCGGTCCTGAGCGCCTACCCGTACACGATCCCGGAACGGCACCGCCGACGCTACGGCGGCCTCGTCGTCGAAGCGTGCCAGGCGCCCGACCGGGAGATCCGACGCTCCGCGTTCAACCGGCTCGGGGAATGGTCACCGTGGCTCGACGAGGTCACCGCGATGGTCGTCGAGCGGCTCACCGACCTCGGCGAGACGATGGTGCACATCGAGGTCGCCGCCCTCCTCAAGGCCGGCGGCGACGCGACACTTCGTACCGCGCTGGAGCGGCTCGTCGACCGCGACGCGGCCGACGATCATCTCGGCGACCCGGTCTCGGACCGACCGGCGCGGCGACGCATCAACCTGCTGGCGCGGGGTACGGTCGTCCGGTCCGGGAGTCGGCCGGTCGATGCCGACCGGACCGCGCTGGTCGCGGCGGCGCGATGGCTCGCCGATCAAGCCCCTTTCTCCGGTACGGCCATCGGCATGCTGGTCGACCTCGGCCGGCTGGACAACCTGGACGAGATCGCCGACCGGTGTGCGGGCCGGCCCGTCCTGGCCGTACGCACCGCCGAACACGTCGGTGCCCGCCTGCGAGGCCTGCGCGACTGGCCCGACCCGATGCTGCTGGCCGGCACCGTCAGGGCGCTGGCCGGCCGTGGCGACCTCGCCGGAGGGCTGTTCGCGGTGGCGGTGGTCCGGCACGGCGCCGGTTTCGGCTGGAAGCAGCCGTGGCGCGAGTTGCTGACCGGTCTGCGGCGGCACCCGGACCCGGACGTACGCGAGGAGGCGTACGCCATCGACATGAGCTGACCGCCTCGGTTCACCCGTAGCCGGACCGAGCGGGACAAGCACGCCTTCGGGTGCGGCCGCTGCGGTCCGGGGCCGGCTTGCCGTTGATGCCGCAGGCATCGGCTGCCGCGGTGGTACGGGTGACGCCTGCCCGGGAGTCCGGTCGGCGTCTTGTCCCACACCTCACCACCTCAGTCGACCAGTCCTTGCCTGTCCCGGCGCTGTGGTCTCGATTCAGCGGAGTGTCAAGTTTGAGTCAAGTCCCCTGGCAAGACGCCGTGCCCGCCGATGACCTCTTCCGCCGCGGCCATCCGAGGTGTTGCGGCGCCATGAGGTTCTTGTCATCGAACAGGCGGGACGGTCAATGTTTACTGCCATACGGCGGGCTTGGGTACGTCGAGGGGCGAACGCTATCGCGGCTCTGGGGATCACCACGTTGGCGGCGGGCTTCCTCCCGCCGGCGGCGGCGCAGGCGGCAACCTCTGGCGCGGTCATCGACTCGAGCAACTGCATGGCGAACTGGTTGCCCGCCAACGACGACAACTCCACTTCCGCAGTACTGCTGCCGTTCAAGGTCAACTTCTACGGTGCGACGTATGAGCGGATGTACGTCAACAACAACGGCAACGTCACCTTCGACGCGCCGCTGAGTGCGTACACCCCGTTCGGGTTGACCGGCACCCGTACGCCGATCATCGCACCGTTCTTCGCTGACGTGGACACCCGCGTCGGGGGAGGCAGTGGGATCGTCGGCTACGGCTGGGGCAACACGGTCTACGAGGGGCGCCGCGCGGTCTGCGTCAGCTGGAAGTCCGTGGGCTACTACAACTACCACAGCGACAAGACCAACACCTTCCAGTTGCTGCTGGTGGAGCACGGCAACAGCGGCGATCTGGACATCGTGTTCAACTACGACCAAGTCCAATGGGAGACCGGCGACGCGAGCGGCGGCCGCGGAGGCCTGGGTGGCAGCTCCGCCCGTGCGGGATTCTCTTCCGGCTCCGGCCAGCCCGGCACCTTCTTCGAAATGCCCGGCTCCGGAGTCAACGGTGCCTTCCTCGACTCCGCCGCGACTGGTCTCGCCAACAACAGCACCGAGAGCAGACAACCGGGTCGGCATGTCTTTCGGATCCGTGGCGGGGCCGCTCCGCTGACCCGCTATGTGGCCCTCGGCGACTCGTACTCCTCCGGCTTCGGTATGGGCAGCTACGCTACCGGCACTCACCCCGACACCTGGGGCGGCGACAACGACTGTCAGCGCTCGACGTTGGCCTACAGCCACATCGTGGCGAAGAAACTCGGATTGGACCTGGACTTCAACGCTTGCCAAGGCGGCGTGACCCAGGACTTCTACACCCCCCGCGCTTACGACGAAGACCTCCACGAGGACGACGAAGGGGTCTGGAACGAGAAGCCGCAGTTGACGCACCTCGACAACAGCACTCGTCTGGTCACCTTCACCATCGGCGGCAACGACTCCGGCTTCGCGACCATCTACGAAGAGTGCGCACTGGGTATGGAACTACAGCCGTGGAACGACTGCTACGAAGATGACAAGGTCACCAAGCCCTTGGCCGCGGCGTTCACCCGCCTCGACGGTGGCGGCGACAACGGTGACCGGAAGCTGCAGAAGGTCGTCCCCTATCCCACCGTCTTCAGCGGCGCTCGTGCCAGGGCACCGTACGCCGAACGTGTCGTCATCGGCTACCCGACCTTCTTCACCAAGGACGGCACTGACTGGAGCTGCCAGTTGATCGAGAAGGCCGACCAACGATGGATCCACGAGAAGACCCTCGAACTCAACGCCATCATCAAACGCAATGCCGAACTCAACGGGTTCCGCTACGTGGACCCGAACCCCTACTTCGCCGGCCATGAGTTCTGTAGCGCCAACGAATGGTTCTACGGCGTCACCGAGCCCGGGAAGGTTCACCCCACCCCACCCGGCCACGCTGCCATCGCCCAGGCGATCCTCAAGGAACTGACCAGCGACGACCGCCCTCACTTCATGGTCATGCCGTTTGAGACCGCTACCACCAGCTTCAACGTGAACTCGCCGCAGGACGCCGTCAACGTCGGTATCGAGTGGCCGGGCAGCGACATCCAACTGACGCTCAAGTCGCCTTCCGGCAAGACCTACGACCGGACGGCACAGCCCGATGGCGCGACCAACACCCACGGTCCCACCTGGGATCAATTGACCGTCCCGCACCCGGAACTGGGCACCTGGCAGGTGTCGATGAACGGCGCAGACGTCGATCCGCAGGGCGAGGAGGCCAAGCTGCGCGTGACCCAGACCGAGGCCCCGAACCAGGCCCCCGTCGGAGCGTTCGACATGAGCGTCGACGGAACCGTGCTTAAGCTCGACGCCTCGAAGTCCACCGATTCGGACGGCACCATCACCTCCTATGACTGGTATGTGCGACTGGCTGACGGGACCGAGCGGGTACTTCACGGCGCCAAGGCCGGCACCACACTGCCGGCCGGCCAGCGGTTCAAAGCCACCCTGGTGATCACCGATAACGACGCGGCGAGCTCGTTCACCTCCCGGACCGCGGTGGCCGTGGCCATCGATGTCAAGCCGGGCTCGGCCGACAACCCCATCAACCTCAAGAGCAAGGGCGTCACCCCCATCGCGATCCTGTCGACCGAGGACTTCGACGCCACCCGGGTGCAGGTCGCCTCGGTACGCGTCGGTCCGGCCGCCGCCACGGTCGAGAAGGCCGGCGTCCAGGACGTCAACGGTGATGGTCGAGCGGACCAGCTCCTGCACGTGTCCACCCCCGCCTTGGGTCTGCGCAGCGGCGACACCGCCCTGTCCCTATCCGGAACACTGCGTGACGGTGTTCCGTTCGTGGGCACCGACCAGGTTCGGGTGATGCAATGACACCCATGGCCTACCGCGGGAGCCCGGCCGCCCGAGTGATCCTGACCGCGGTGCGGGTGACGACCGCACTGATGCTCGCTCTGCTCGGACCCCTGTTCGCTGCCGGCGCCGTCGTTCAGCTGCTCTGGGAGGTCAACGCCTGGCCGGGACAACGAGGTACCACACTCGGCGCCGTCTTTTGGGGCCTGCTCGCGGCGGTTCTGCTGATCGGACCCATGGGGGCGTGGTGGTTTCTGATCCCGCGCATCCGATGGTGGGGCGTACCCGTCACCATCCTGTCCGCGCTGGGAACCTTTGGCGTCTTCTTCAGCCAGTTGTGACCGGCGGGCCCTTCCGATAGCTCCTACCCGCCTCTGACGGGGCCGGCATCCTGGCCGGCTCCGTCAGAGGCGAAGCGCTGTCGACCCCGACGTCTCGGGCACCGGACGATCGCCGACAAATGAACCGGCTGTTGCCGGCCACCGCGGCGCTGACGGGCGCTGTTGCGTTGTTCGATCGGGAGACGCGTTCGGCCCGGCCTGGCTGCTGAGTCAGATCGCCGGCGCGAGTTCGGTGAACGCGGCGACGAACCGAAGCCGGGGTGACGGTCTCGTAGTGCCCGCGGCGGAGGTTCTGCATGAAGGCGTGTCCGGCGATGACGGTCTGGGCGCTCCGGTCGGTCCGTAGTCCGCGCATCGGCCGGAGCCGGTGTTCGAGCCGACCGTGATCGGCCTCGACCGGGTTGTTCGCATACCGTTCGACGTGATGCCACGCGGCCGGGACCAGGTCGGCGAGGACAGCGGGGTAGACGGCTGCAGCGTCGGTCACCACCTCGACCGGCACCACCTTCAACGTGGCCAAGACGCGGGTGAAGAACCGCTGAGCCGCGTCCCGCCGGGCGGACACCAGCACGTCGATGACCTGCCCCGTGCTGGTCGATGGCCCGGTACACGTATCGCCAGACGCCGTTGACCTTCACATGAGTGTCGTCAACGAACCAGCGGTCACCCGGGTAGTGCCGGACGAACCGGGCCGCGTTGATGAGGCTTCGCGGAAGTCCCCAGGGCTGCTCGGTGAAAGTCCCCACCTGGTGGCTTGAGCTTATCGGTCGGTTTCGTCTCTTATTGGCGTTTCGTAGCTTGTTGAGTTGAGGTTTGTCCGTTCAGGCGGCGCGTCCTGCGGCGGCGGCTCGGACGGAAACCGGAAGCCGGCGAACGCTGACGTCGCAGGAGACGACTGACACGAACAGGCTGCAGGCTTCACTGATCAACTCTGCCTGAGTACGCGGCCGAGCCGACAACAGAACACCTGATCGCCCAACGCAACAGCGCCCGCTTGGCGAGTACAGTTTTGGCCGACTGGTCAGACCGAGTTCGCTGACCGGAGGATCAAGGCCTGGCAACCCAGTTAGCACCCACTGCCGCCCACTGCCGCCCGTTGTAGGGCTCTTTGTCTGCGGCACGAGAGTAAGTTTCCGATCAGCCGGGATGCGATGTCCGTTTCTCGCCAGACTTCGTTCGTGGGCACGGTTAGCGTGATGCCGGTGAGTTGGACTTCGTATGCCGCCTATCTGACCTTCGCTGTCGTCGTGGTGCTAATCCCGGGCCCGGACTTCGCCGTGGTGGTCGGAAACACCATGTCGGGTGGTCGTCGTCGGGGGATGTGGTGCGCTGCCGGAGTCGCTTCGTCAAATGCTGTTCAGGGCACTGCGGCGATTCTGGGGCTTGGCGCCCTGGTCGTTCGGGCGCAGCCGGTGTTTCAGATCGTCAAGTGGGTGGGCGCTGCTTACCTGCTATACCTGGGACTACGGCTGCTGGGCTCCGCCTGGCAGGGCCGGTATGCGGTTCCAAGCGCGAGCGGTGGCCAGGGCACTCGGCGCGGATGGCGTCAGGGCTTCGTTTCGAACATCACCAACCCCAAGGTCCTGGTGTTCTACGTCGCCGTTCTGCCGCAGTTCCTGAACCCCGGCGCCGGCACGGTGGCATTGGCGCTGTTCGCGCTGAGCCACGCCTCCCTCTCGCTGTTGTATCTCCTTACTCTTACTGCCGTGATGCACCGCGCTCGGAGAGTGCTGGCTCGCAGGCAGGTCCGCCGCTGTTTAGATGGAACAACCGGCGTTGCCATGATCGGATTCGGAGCGCGACTCGCACTTGAGCGGCAGTGACGACGCACTCACATCGGCATGACAAGACGCCGAGCGACAACCCGGACAAAGAGGTTCAGTCCTCGTCGTCGCCTTGAACTCGGCCGCCCAGCGATATGGCGAGCTGGTTGGCGATTCGTTCAGCGCGGTCAGAGTAGTAGCCCTCGATCTCCACCTGACCCCGCCGCCAAGAAACGACTCGCCAGACACGGCGTAGACGCGCTGCGGACCAATGTCGCTCCAGCCCACGTGCCCCTCGAGCACCAGATCTGACGTGTTGTCGGCGAGTTGTTCCCACTCTTCTTTGTCGATGGGAGTCTCCTCGCTCTCCCAGAAGTCTGCGGCTCGCGTCATGTGGAAGTTGTAGCCCATTGCATCTCTTTCGCGCGAGCGCCAGCAGACATTCGGGTCATCGTAAGCCGCGGTCCGCGAGGCGTCTTCACATCGGCATGTCCGCGAGCCGAACTGCTCCGCTGGCCGCCACGCTCCGTGGCGATCGGTTCGCGGCCAGTTAAGTTCGTTTGCCTGATAGACCCGTTGAGGCCAGCCTCGATCGTGATCCTGTGCACCGGCTTGTGGGGCCGATTGACAGGATGTCGCCATGAAGCGTCATACCACTGCGCCGGCCCTGATGGATGTCTCACTGTTGTGGCCTGAGCTTGGTCCGTTCGGCCGGGTGGCGGTTCGACTCCATCCGCGGCCGGGCGAACCGACGGCTGATCAGAGTTCGGTCGGTGGTCCGTTGCTCTGGCCGGTCGATGAACCGTGGCCAAGGTGTTGCGACGCCGATCCGTACGATCATGACTACGTCAGCCCGGCGGAGCCGGAACCACCGCTCGTGCCGATACTCCAGTTGTTCGCCGAGGACGTGCCCGAGATCCCCTTCCCGGACGGCACGGACGTACTACAGGTCCTGTGGTGCCCTTTCGACCACGACAGCTTCCCCCGGCCGGAGTTACGGTGGCGTCGCCGCGCCGATGTCGGCGCCCGCCGACCCGCCATGCCGGAACCGGACCCGGAATCGGACCCGGAGCGGGTTCCACGCCGTTGCCTGCTCGATCCGGAACGGGTGACTGAGTACCCGTCATGGGATCTGCCGAAGGATGTCCGGCAGCTGCTGGAGGACCGATTCTCTCAGCTCAAGTCTGCGACCGGATGGGACTACGAAGCCGACCTCTCGGTGGCGCCCGGCACCAAGATCGGCGGCTACCCCGGGTGGGTCCAACTGCCGGACTGGCCCGTCTGCGACTGCGGCAAGGTGATGAATCACCTGCTGACGGTGGCGAGCCTGGACTTCGACGATGCCAACGGCAAGCGATGGGTCCCGCTGGAGGACCGGCCCGTCCCACCCGTTCCCAGCGGTGCTGCCTGGTACTCCGCAACGGAGCAGAACCCCACCGGCTTGATGATCGGCGACGTCGGCGGCATGTACCTGTTCGTCTGCACGAGCTGCACAGACCGGCCGTTCGCCTACCGCTTCGACAACTCGTGACTTCAGAATCCAGCATCCCCGTCAACGCTGGGCTTCCTGCCCAGGCGGACTCGTTCGCAGCATTGCACAGTCGGGTCGGCGTTCAACGCAAACTCGCGCTCCATCCGCTCGGCGGCCATGAGAGTTGACTCTTGGACCCATGCCTATCGAACCGTCAGCCACCACCTAATCTCGTCCGGCTGATATGCCGACAACGGTGGATCATCGATCTAACAAACCGCCGCGGCGTGGCTGACGACTACCGGCAACGGAAAGGCTGACGTGGAACTCACGGTCCGAGATGTGATGGACCGGGCAGCAGCCGTCAACCATGACGTCGCACTGGCCGACGTTCATGCGATCTTTCGGCACGGCGGCCCCAACCCGGGCGCGGACCCATCGAAGCTGGATGCGCTCAGACAACGTGTCAACCTACCCCCGCCATATGCAGAGTTTCTGACCTACTGCGATGGCTGGACTGGACTCGACGGACAGACAGACCTGTTCCCGATCTCAGAGTTGCTCGACGGGCCGGCGACCGAAGAGGCCTGGATGATCGTCGAGGCGTACGACGAGGGCAGCGGCTGGCAGTTCGGGCTTTCCCGCGACCGCTACCTCATCATTGGTGCGGCCGAATCGAACCTGAGCGTCGTCCTGCTCGACATCGCCTCGCCGCCTCGGGTGTGCTGGCTGACTCAAGGAGGCGTGGACGAGTTCCCGGCCCTTGATGCGCTCGTGGCGACTGCCACCGAATACAACCTGGAGACTCTCGCCGCCCTACGCGCCGACCCGTGGCTGGGTATCTCGGGCGATGCCGGGACGCTTTGACATCAGCACGAACGGACTGCAGCGGAGATCCTCAGGATTCCTGACGATCTACGGCACACGACTCGGCCGGGTAGCGACGGCGCATTGCTGCGCCGCCGCCCCCTCAGAACCGGACGTGCACGATTTCCATGCATCCGGCTCAAGCAAGCCCGCGAAGATCGATTGAGCCGACGCCATACGGTGCCAGCTCGGTGAGCGGCATCGTCCTCAGGTCCGTTCACCGTCCCGAGGGACGGTGTCTAACTTGTCCATCGGTACTGGCTTCATCGTCAACGTTTCCGCGCAGGCTCACCTGACCCGCGTCAGCCCGCTTTCGCGGCCGGGCACCCAGGCCCGGTATCCGGCCAGTTATCCGAGAACCCCTGATAGAAGGGACCAGCGATGCGGCTCTCGGTTTCCTGTCGCCTTTCGGCCACCGGCGTTCGCTTCTCGGGTCATCCTGTTCCCGCCGAGGAGTTGGGCCTTCCTCACGGTCGGCTTACCACCCACCAACAGGCGGGTGGACCCCGTCGGGGTTTCCACGTTCCACACTCACGAGTTACGACCGGGGTGGGTGCCCTCTCTACTCCGGGGACCAGCGGTGCTCTCCTGACCGAATGCCGTGCCCGGCCAGCGCCTGCCACCACGAGGGCGGCCTGTCCCAACACCCCGCCTCAACATCCCATCGCGCGGAGCCACTATTCACGGAGCATCAACGAAGGTTCACGCAATTCACCCGTCCGGTCTGCCCCTCACCCGTGACCTCCACGATGGGACGGAGATCCTTCGGCTTTCCCCCGGGCTTCGCACCCCGCCGTTACCAGCGACGCACGCCAGGGAAGGGGCCAGGCAACGAGCACGCGCCCGGGACTACACCACCGACATCACGCCGGTCCTCCTAACTGCGAGTCCACTCGCAAAAGTGCGACCTCGTGTCGCAACGGCAGATCAGTGCACCCTCACACCACAACGGCCGGTTCATATCTCGATGTTTCGACTGCAGAGATCGCCGACAACGAGCATGAGCTGCAGAGTGCCGATCCCTAAACTGGATGGGTGACCGCCAAAGAGCTGACCAGTCGTCTGCACGACCTCGCCACGGTCGTCCGCTCGACCGCGCCTGGCCTCGAGCGGCTCCGCCGGCTCCGGGCTGAGCTGGAGACCGCGGCGGTCGCGGCGGATCTGTGAAGGGATCCCGCGCGTGGGCGGGCGGTCGGCGTCCGTCTCGCCGTCGTCACCCGTGAGCTGACCCGCGCCGAGACGGTGCGTAGGCGGCTCGACGATGCGCTACAGCTACTCGCGCTGGCGGTCGACACCCACGACGATGCGGTCCTCGCTGACCTGCAGGCCGAGGCCGCCGCACTGAGCTACGCCATCGCGGACCTGCAGACCCGGATGCGCCTCGACGGCCCCTACGACCTTCGGGGCGCCGTGGTCGTCGTTCGCGCCATCGGAACCGACGAGGACGCGGTGACGATGGTCGCAACCGTGCTGCGGCGATACCGCGAATGGGCCGAGCGGTACGGCCGCGTCATCGTGGTGCCCGACGACGTCCCGCCGGAGTGGCGCCTGCGGGAAGGAGCGCTAGTCGTGGCCGCGCCGTACGCGTACGGCCTGCTGCGCGCCGAGGCCGGCCGGCATCACGCCGGGGCAGCCAAGGTCACCGTCACCGTAGCCCCGCTGGTCGAGGACGATGATCCGGAGACCTTGCGAGACCAGGATGTCCGGCTGGATATGGCGTGCACGCGGAATCCGGCCACGGCGTCGGTTCGATTCACCCATCTGCCGACCGGCTGGAGCGTGTCCTTCCGTAACGACGCGCGGGTGCTGCAGCAGCAGGAGGTCGCCTATCGGGTTCTCCGTTCGCTGCTGCTCGTTGCGGACGTCGGCAACCGCGGCTGACCGAGCTGCTCAGGCCGGCTGGCGGGCCGTCCTGCTCGTGCTCGACCGAGGTGCCAAACCTCGCCGCGCCCGGACCGCGGCTACTTGTTTCATTGAAGTACGACCGCAGCCCGGCCAGGCTTGGTCGAGGTGACCGGTGGGATCGCTCGCACGCGGCTGTCCACCGCAGGCTTGGTGTGACTCACTCATGGCATGCGCCTGCCGGTCACCGCGGCGCGGAGTGGCTCCAGAGGGGTATGCCCAGCTCAAAGTAGCGCTGCCCTCCCGCCGACACGTTTGTCGGTTCGAGGAGAGGCAAGCACATGGGCCAGGTCATCATCGGCGTAGACCCGCACAAACGCTCCGCGACTATCGAGATCATCGACCAGCGCGAGCGCGTTCAGGGCAAGGGCCGATTCGGCACCGACACCGACGGCTACCAGGCCATGCTGTCCGCCGGCCGCAAGCACACCGACCGGATCTGGGCGGTCGAGGGCTGCAGCGGCATCGGCCGGCACGTCGCCCAGCGCCTGGTCGCCGACGGCGAAACCGTCCTGGACGTGCCCGCGAAACTGTCCGCCCGAGCCCGGGTCTTCTCCACCGGCCAAGGCCGCAAAACCGACCCCGTCGACGCCCACAGCGTCGCCGTCGTCGCCCTGCGAACTCCTGAGCTGCGACGGGTCATCGCCGATGACACCACGGTGGCGTTGCGGCTGCTGGTCGACCGCCGTGACCAGCTCGGCCGGGCCCGCACCGAGGTCGTCTCGAGGCTGCACCATCTCCTGCTCGAGCTCGTGCCCGGCGGAGCGAAGAAGTTCCTGTCCGCCCAACAGGCCCGCGCCCTGCTCAACACCGTCCGGCCGCGTGACGTCGTCGGCAAGACCCGCCGCTGGCTGGCCTCCGAACTGATCCACGAACTCGTCACCATCGACAAGAAGATCAAGATTGCGAACGCCGAGCTCACCGAACTGGTCGTATCCACCGGCAGCGAGCTGCAGAAACTGCACGGGATCGGCCCGTCCGGCGCCGCCCGTCTGATCGGTGACATCGGCGATGTCAGCCGGTTCACCAGCCGCGGGCACTTCGCGTCCTGGAACGGCACCGCCCCGATCGACGCGTCCTCCGGCGATCAGAACCGGCACCGGCTGTCGCGGGCCGGGAACCGGCGCATCAACCGGGTCCTGCACATCATGGCCGTCGTCCAGCTCCGCAACGACACCGAAGGCCGCCGCTACTACCGGCGCAAGCTCGCCGAAGGCAAGACCACGATGGAAGCCATGCGGGCACTGAAACGCCGGCTCTCCGACGTCGTCTTCCGGCAGATGGTCGCCGACGCCAAGCGGCTCAGGACGGGCCCGGGAGGACAAGCGGGGGCGACTCTGCAATCCAGCGCGGCCGACCAAAACCCCAAGATCGACACTTCGGAGAAGTCACTTCCCGGACCCGCCGAAGACCACCTTAGAACACCGCTCCTCGCCACACCTTGACACAGAGGGGTGCCATGAGAGTCGAACGGAACTTGGTATTCCAGGGCGGGTCCCGCCGCGGAACCTGCGGATTCTCGACTGTCCTATAATTCGCGCGAGGGGTGCCGAGCTACTGGCCCTCACACGATTCGGCGGCGAGTTGAAAGCGCTCGGGCGATCTACGACCAGCTGGTTCCTGGATCGGCGGCGACCGGCGACAACCTTCCTAACGTCAGCAACCGCGATCTTGCCGCCGTGACCGACGGACCGTTTGACGGTGACCGCCAAGGCACGCCAAGACTAACGAGGCCACCATAGGAGATCTTTATGATTGATATGCAAGTGCGTAGGGAGAATCGCGAAGTAGTGACTCGCGGGTCGCAGGGGATAAAATGGTCTCAAGCGTTGGCTGAGTTAGATCCAGAAAGGTTTCCGTGTTTGAGTAGCCTTCTGCCGTACGCCGACGCCATATTCAATTCGCGGCAAGCTGAGAGACTGCGACGGGAACTCTCCGATCAGCACATTATCGGCATCATCGGAGAGGGCGCCGCGGCGGAAGCCGAAAGGCTGTGCAGGGAAGTCGAGAATGGCTCTCACCTGTACCTTTGGTTTGCGGGAGACTAGCGCCGAGGAGCGCCCTCTCATCGGCACGACAGGGTTCCTGTCAAGCCGGCGGATCGTCTCGATAGAGATCTTCCCTCACGCCTCGGCCGCCCCAGCGGGTCGCGGTGAGTTCAGGTCGCGGACGCGTCGGTTTCGGTAGCCAGGCGTGCCGTCTGGTGTCGGACGGAGCGTTGTCCCAGTCAGCGATCAGCGCGAACGGGTCGGCTGTGTCATCGACGCCATCGACGTTGG
This sequence comes from Actinoplanes sichuanensis, assembly GCF_033097365.1. Classification (NCBI taxonomy): domain Bacteria; kingdom Bacillati; phylum Actinomycetota; class Actinomycetes; order Micromonosporales; family Micromonosporaceae; genus Actinoplanes; species Actinoplanes sichuanensis. The sequence continues at coordinate 4,723,895 of NZ_AP028461.1, read as the reverse complement.
CTTCCCGGACGACTACGGAAGGGTAGAAGCGCGTCTCCTGAGCCACCCGGCAGTCGTCCGTCCGAGAAGCCACCAGAACGCCGCAACTTTCGCAGGCCACAGACAGGTTCCCGCCGGCGAGGGACCAGCAACCGATGAAAACGAGGTCGTGGACGATTCGAGTACCACGTACATCGCCGGGCGATAGCACGACGGTGTCGACTACTTGATCGCACCCATACGCCGTCTCGTCGATCGCATAGGTACCGGGGTCGAGAAGTGGCGGATTGACATGGTGGCAGTCGAGAAGCGACGAGGGCGGTTGCGGTGGCAGTTCCACCAACCGGACCGGGACGCTCAGCGCGTTCCCGCACTCAGCACACCGGAAGGTCTCCACCACGGCAGTGTGACATTCAGGCCCACCGACAGCATCTGAATATGCAGGGCGGGCTTCGAGTATCACGCCATCTCAGGGGTTGTCGATCTACTCAATGCCCTCTCGTCGGCAGATCCGTACTTCAGCCAGGGTGATCGTTCGCGGTGGCGGATAGCGGCCTAGCTGGACTGGTGATCATGTGGTCCTGCGGGTCGTGGACGCGTAGTTAGGCGCCCAAGGTGCACCGTTCTCACCCGAAGTGGCGCTCCCGGATCTCATCTAAATGTCGGCGCTTCGCCTCGTCCTCGGGGGTGCCTGGTTCGGTCGTGCCATGGATTTGAATCCAGGCGGTGACCTCCCGCATGTATCGCCGCATGGGATCGTCCGATGGGCTGTCCACGCATGCGGCCTCCTGGTCACGGAAGAATGCTTCGATCTCCTCCTCGGTCGGTGCAGCGAAGTACTCGTACGGTGCCACGGAGACGCCCTCACAGATCGCGCGGCCGTCGTCCTCGGCGGCCGCGGGATCGAGTTCATTCGCCGAACGCGACCGCATCGAGAAGATGGCGAAGCCCGGTTCGAAGCGGTACCCGATGTCGATCGGCTCATAGCCGTAGCCGCGCGCTGCCAAGTCGGCCACGACGTCGTCCATGAATCGGAAGGTCAGCTGTACCCCGTCGAAGAACACCTCGTCTCCGCCATCACCAGAGTAGGCAATCTCCACGATCTCCACGGTGTCGTCCTCGGCGTACGACACAACGAGCCCCGGACTGGTGTCGTAAACCGCTTTGCGGCTCCTCCCGGGATGCACGGGTACCCCCAGCCGATCCTCGGCCACTCGACGGAGCTCTCCAATCTTCACCAAGGCGACGCCTTCACCTGGGATGATCTCCATGCGCGGCATGATGCCATGACCGTCCAACTGGAAGTCCAGTCATTCGTCAGTCTTCCCGCGTTCGGCGATGCTTCGAGGGCTGTAGGCGCTGCACTGATCTCATCGAGCGAATTTCATGGCCCGATACGCACTCATTTCGGCCAGTGTTCAGCCCGTCTGACACTCCGGAGACCGGTCACAGACCGTCACAGCCCCGGCGAGCCGTAACGCGCCGGACTGTAAGAAGGAGCTCAGAAGCCGGCACCGTCAGGGCGCTGGCCGGCCGTGGCGACCTCGCCGGAGGGCTGTTCGCGGTGGCGGTGGTCCGGCACGGCGCCGGTTTCGGCTGGAAGCAGCCGTGGCGGGACCTGCTGACCGGTCTGCGGCGGCACCCGGACCCGGACGTACGCGAGGAGGCGTACGCCATCGACATGAGCTGACCGCCTCGGCTCACCCGTAGCCGGACCGGCCACGTCACCATGCCAGGATCGATCGATGAGCAGGACCATCGTCATCACCGGCGCGACCGGTGGCATCGGCGCCGCGTTGGTACGCGCAGCCGCCGAACGTGGCTACGAGGTGCTCGCCGCCGCCCGGGACTCGGTGCGGCTCAGCGCACTGTGTGACCGGGTTCCCGGGGCCGGGCCTCTCGTGCTCGACCTGCGGGATCCCACCGATCCACCGGCTTCGCTGCGCGCGCTCGACCGCCTGGACGCTGTCGTCCACTGCGCCGGCATCGCCGAGGTCGCCACCGTCGAGGCGACCTCGTACGCGCTCTGGCTGGAGACTTTGACCATCAATGTGGCGGCCGCCGCAGAGGTGACCCGGGCACTCCTGCCGGCGCTGCGTGCGGCGGAAGGCCATGTCGTGTTCGTCAACGCGGCGCCCGGCTTGCATGCCGTGCCGCAATGGTCGGCCTACACGGCGAGTAAGGCGGCGTTGCGGGAGTTGGCTGATTCGCTCCGCAAGGAAGAGGCGGGCTACGGGGTACGGGTCACGACCGTCTACCCGGGCGGAACCGCGACGGACCTGCTTCGCGACGTCCGTTCCGCGTTCGGCGACTCCTTCGATCCCGACCGGTGCATCCAGCCGGAGACGTTGGCGTCCCTGGTGATGACCGTTCTGGACATGCGCGGCGACGCCTACGTCCCCGAACTGGCTGTCCTGCCGACACCGGGCGGGTGATCGCGGGGGTGCTGCGTGACCGCGGGTGGGATCGAGTCCCGGCCGTATCGATGTGGCACCAGGCGCGGCCATAGATCATCGACAACGCCTCCGCCGTGCGGCCCTCGAGCAGGGCATCGGGGGAGGTTGACGGCACGCTGCTGTTCTTCCTGCACCACGAGTCCATCGATTGCATCCCGTTCGCTATTTCGGTTACGGTGTTCGCGAACGCTGTTCCCGATGTAAGGAGATGGAGATGACCCGCATCGCGCACACCGCACGCAACGGTGACGTGCACCTCGCCGTCGACGACCTCGGCGGCGCGGGCGGCGACCCGCTGCTGCTGATCATGGGGCTCGGCGTCTCCCGCTTCTACTGGCCCGACGGCTTGGTCAGCGCACTGATCGACGCCGGCTTCCACGTGGCCTGCTTCGACGGCCGCGACACCGGCGGCTCCACCCACTTCGACGACGTCCCGGTCGGTGACCCGGTGTCCGCGTTGTTCCGCCGCCGGCCGCCCGCCTACACCGCCGAGGACATGACCGACGACACCGTCGCCGTCCTGGACGTACTCGGCTGGCCGCGCGCCCACCTCTTCGGCATCTCCCAGGGCGGCCTGGTCGCCCAGCGCACCGCGCTGCGCCACCCGGACCGGGTGCACACCATGACCACGTTCGCCGCGATTCCCAGCGACGTCCGCGGCGCCGCCGTCCTGCGCTACGTGCGCCTGCCCTTCCTGGCCCGTCTGGCGCGCATGCGCCACCCCGCGGGTCGCGACGGCGACGTGGCGGCCGGCCTGGACCTGCTACGGGCGGTCGCCTCACCCGGCTACCCGTTCGACGAGCGGGACGCCCGCCTCCGGGTGGAACGCGAACTCGACGCCGGGCTGCCCAGCGGCGTCCGCGACAGCCGCGCCCAGGCCCGGCAGGTCAGCGCCACCTGGCACGGCCCGCGCCTGCGCGAGCTGCGCGTGCCGACACTGGTGCTGCACGGCGAACAGGACCCGCTGGGCCGCACCGCCGCCGGCCGGCGCATCGCCGCGTCCGTGCCGGGCGCACGCTACGTCGAACTGCCCGGCACCGGCCACGACCTGCCCCGGGAGATCTGGCCCACGGTGGTCCGCGAGATCCGCGCCCGGGCCTCCGACCGATGAGCGCACCCGCGGAGGTCAGAAGCTCGCGGGTCCCGGCCTGTCATCGGCGACGTCGTCCGGGTCGGCGCGCCGGAACCCCGCGGGGACGCCCGGATCCGCACGTCACCGCGGGATTCCGGCCAGGACGAGTGCGAGTGCGTCGACCGCGTCCGTCTCGTCGGCGGTGCGGCCGTCACTGGTTTTCACCACGTATCGGCCGGGCGTGGTGGTCGGGGTGACCGTGGGGTAGGACCCGGAGTAGGGCCAGGTCGAGGTGGTGCTGAAACGCAGGGTCCAGACACTGGTGTAGGGGTGCAGCCGACGTAGCCGCGGCTCCTGGAAGGCCAGTGCGACGAAAGGCTGCAGTCGTGTCTCCACTCGTTCCTCGCGGTGATTCTCGTACAGGCGCAGCCAACCGGCCTCGCGGTGATCGCCGCGCTCTCGTGCCGTCGCCAGGGCGACGGACCCGAGGAACGGCCGAGTGGCCGCGACGTCAGGTGGTCGTGCACCGGCCAGCCAGGCGTGGGCCGCGTCGGCGGCGACGGCCAGATCCGGTGCGTGACCGCTGAGCATGACGGTTCGCTCCAGGCGCAGACCGAGAGTGATCCTGCGCATCCGCGGGCTGAGGTTCAGATACGCGGTCCGTTCGCCATTGTCGACGGTCGCCGTCCGTGGCTTCGTCGGGTTCTGGGAGCGAACCCGAAACGGCGCCCCGCGCCGGTCGAATTCGGCCTGCCAGGCGTCGGTGGCGGACCCGAGCGCAACGATGTCCGGGTACCACTGTGCCGCGTCGCCCCACGGCTGCTGATCTGCCATCGCTCCATGGTGCACTCCCGCTCACAGCGGACGAGTCCGGGCGGGCCGAATGCTCCGACGCGAGGCTACGGTGAACCCCGTCAATGGAGTCCGGACATCAAGATGAGGGAGTGACGTGGCCGAGGATCTGGTCGTCGACCTGCGAGGCAGCAGGATCGAGACGCTCGACGACTTCTGGGACGCCGTGTCCGGCCCGTGCGGGCTTCCGGCCTGGTTCGGGCGAAACGTCGACGCCTGGCGCGACACGATTCAGGCGAGGGGGATCTCGGAGGTCATCGACCGCCACGACGTGCTCGTCGTCCACGTCGATCGAGCGGGCCTGTTCGCCCGAAAGAACTACGACGCCCGGGCGCTGCGAGAGGCCTTCGCGGGCCGCCGTTCGCGACTCGTGGTACATCAGCCGGTCGCAGTGGACGGCGGGGATGCGAAAGGCCCCGACGGGAAGTGACTCAGGCCACAGGTCGGGCGCCGTTCAGCGTGCGATGGCGATGGGTCCCCGGGTAGGTGGGTGGCGACCTCGGACCGGCTCGATATCGTGGTGCTCCGTCGTCCTGGATCTCTGGAGCACCGTATGAGAATGCGTCCGTTCGCCGTCGCCGGCCTGGTGGTGGCCACCGTGTTCGCTGTCGGCGGCTGCAGCGGGGACGACGGTGCCGAGCCCGGCCCGTCCTGGGGTTCGACCGCGCCGATCGACGGGGCGGCCGAGCTGACCGCCGCGGCGAAGAAGCTCGAGGAGCAGTCGCTCAGGGTCGCGGTCACGATGCCCGGCGCCATGGACGTGTCCGGCGTCGCCGACGCGAAGAAGGGTCGGGCCGATCTGACCATGAAAGCCGGTAAGGCGGGCGGGAACCGGGAGTTGCGGTTGCTGCTGGTCGGCGCCGACTTCTACCTGCAGATCGTCGGGCCGGAGGCAGCCGGTCTCGGCCTCGGCAAGGGCGATTGGTTGCACCTGGATGCGTCGGACGTGCCCGCCGACAGCCCGCTGAATCCTCGTAAGATCGTCGACGCCCAGACCTTCCTCGGCGGCATGGTGAAGGCGGAGAAGGTCGGCGCCGGCAGCTTCAAGGGAGTGCTCGACCTGGGAACAGTCTCGGCCGGGAGCACCGCGGCACCGGCCTCGCCCGGCCCGGCCGCCGAGCAGGTTCCGTTCACGGCCCGGGTCGACGATCAGGGGCGGCTCACCGAACTGGTCGTCGAGGCGGGTGCACGCAGCGAGTCGAGCGGCGGCGGCACGGTGACGACGAACTATTCGGATTTCGGGGTCCCGGTGACGGTCCAGGCGCCGGCCAAGAGCAAGGTCCGCGAGATGCCGTTCCAGCTACGTCAGGCGCTGCTGAGCTGACCCCGAGTCCGGCGCCGTCGGGGATCCGCACCCGGCAGCGCCGTGACTTTTCGGTGCTCTCGGTCCGGAACGTCCGGATGGCCAGGGCGTCTACGTCACAGACGGACGCCCCGGCCACACCGATGGAAGGACGACTGCTCAAGATCATCTGACGATTCGTCGGAAGGACATCCTTGAGCGCGCCGACCGGGCCCGAGCAGGCCACCACCAGCGCACCGAAGCCACGCGGACCCGGGAACGGGCGGCTCGCCGTCGGCGTGGCCCTGCTCGTCCTCGCCGTCACCCACCAGGCCGCCGGACACATCACCCATCCCGTCGCCCGGGTGCTGGACCTGCTCATCTTCGGCGGCAGCGGAGTGCTGCTGATCCACTGGTGGCGTCTGCGTCGCGGGCGGTACCGCGCCGATCCCACCGCCGCGCTGCCCGGCCCGTCCAACCTCGCGCTGACGACCGGCCTGATCGGCCTCGTCTGCGCCTTCGGCGCCTCGGAGACGGCCTTGAGTCCCTCCGGGTCCGCGGGCCTGTCCGACGACGAGAGGGAGACGGTCCTCGGCATGGGTACGCTCGGCGCCGTCCTGTTGTCGATCACCGCTCTGCGGATCAGGTACGAGCGTCGGCGCCCCGCCGAGACACCCGCTGCCGTGCGCACCGCCCTGCCGGTCGACGACCCGCCGGCTTCGGCCCAGCCGCTCGCTGCCGAGCACACCGCCCTGCCGGTCGGCGACCCGCCGGCTTCGGCCGAGCCGTCACCGGGACCGGAGCACCTGCCGGCCTCGACAGCCGCACCTGACGAGCCGACGCCGGCCGGAGTGACTCCGATCGACGCGACCTCGCAGGAGGCCGCGGCGGACTTCCTGCACGACGACGCGCGGACCGTGTGGGCGTACCGCCGCTATTGCGCCCGACGACAACCGCAAGGGATCAGCGAAACGTCGGGTCGCGCCCTGCTCGCCGCTCTGGAACCGGGAGACCATGTCGAGTTGATCGCGGACGCGGTCGCCACCGACGAGACCGACCTGATGGACGCGGCGGACTGGAAGCTGGACGACGCCGAACCGGTCGTCGCGGTGCGTACGCTGCGGGGCTGGATCCTCATCGACCGCCACGAGGGCGAAGTCGTGCTCGCGCCCGGACCGGCGGATGGGGGCATCACCGTGTCCACCGCACTCGCGACGTCACGGCCGGACATCGGGCGGGCCGCCACGCTGCGAACCTCGGATGGGCGCCCGTTCACCATGAAGGTCTTCTTCGACGAGCGCGACGGCGTGGACGAGAAGATCCTCGAGGAGGGCGCCGGCGCGTACATCCGTCGTCTTCCGGAGGCGGACGCCGTACCGCCGATGCCGGACGCCGCCGCGTTCCTCGCCGCCGCCGCGACCCGGCCGGCCGAACCGGTCCGACCGTCGCTGCCCACCGACTGGCGTACCGCGGAGGAGATCGCGTGCGTCCACATGCGCGGCCTCGGATTCCAGGACGCCGAGACCACCCCGCCCGGCCGGGACGGCGGGTTGGACGTCACCGCCTCCGGCGCGGTGGCGCAGGTCAAGATGCCCGCGCTGCCGGTCGGGGCGCCGGCGGTGCAGCAGTTGCGCGGCACCCGGCCGCTGACCGCGAACCACCTGTTCTACTCGACGTCCGGATACACCGCCGCGGCGGTCGAGGCGGCCGACGAGATCGGTGTCGCCCTGTTCCGCATCGAGCGGGACGGCGCCGTCAACGAGGTCAACGGCCATGCGATCGAGGTGGTACGGGCCGGCGCCGCAGCAGGCCCGGATGCGGTAACGGTGGTCAGCGAAGCCGCGATGACCCGGCATGTCACCGCCTACGCCGACGCTGTCGCCGCCCGGATCATGAACGCGACGAAGCACACCGACCAGGACCGCACCCACGAGGACCAGCGTTACTCGGGACAGTGGCACCGGATGGTCGGCTACCTGCACCAGGCGCTGGAGAACCTGAAGGAGCGCCCGAGCGAGTTCCCGTCCCTGCGCGCCGCGATGATCTACTACCACCACACCGAGCTGCTCGCGCACGTGTTCTTCCAGGAGCTGGGCGTCGCGTACCCGGAGGGCGGCGGTGTCACCGACGACGATCTCAGTTCCTACTACACCTGAGGGCGCCTGGTCACTCCGGATCGGAGCGGTTCAGAACGTGCACGCCCGCGGCGTACCGCAGAAGATCGTCGTCGTTGATCGTCAGGCCGTCGCCGACGGTGATCTGCAGGGTCGCGTTCCAGTCGGGGACGTCGACCGACAGGGTCACCCGGCCGGTTCGGCGGGTCAGCACGGCGTCGTGTCCGGCGACCTTCTGGTTGACGCCGGTGAGCTGCCGTCGTTTGCGCAGCACCGTACGGAACTCGCCGCCCCCGGGTGCCGTGAAGATCATCCGGGATGCCGTGACCGTGTCGGTCCGCAGCCCGCTCGGGCTCAGGTCGAGGTCGAAAGGCGGCAGTACGGCGATGGACGAGCCCGTCATCGCGTCGGCCAGCGCCACCACCTGCTCCGGCGTGTACGTGTCATCGGTGGCGAGTTGAATCCACCGGCTCGGCGACTCCTGCCAGTAGAGGGTGAGTTGCCTGGCCGGTGACACGTCGACGGTCCGCAGGGTGCCGACGTGTCCGCGTACCTGCTCCGTGGTCTCGGTTGCGGCGGTGGTGAACGCGGGAGCGAGCGTCGAGACGGTGATCGTGACGTCCGCGTGGTGCTCGTCCTCGGTGGCCTCGAAGAAGGCGCTCACGTTTCCGCCGGTCACCGACGCGACCGGGGCCCTCAGTCCGTCGGAAGCCGGCAGCGTGTACGGGAACACCGGCGCCGTCCACCCCGAGGTCAGCTTCACGGTGCCGGTCGCTGACGTTCCGTTCGACGTCGGCGCCGACGAAGCGGGGGTGGGGGGAGTACCACTCGGCGCCGACGACCGAATCGGGCCGGACGGCGGTACCGGCCCCGCCGGTACCGAAGCCGCCGGCGGCAGGACGGGCTCCGGCCGGCCGGTCAGTCGAACCAGGACCGGAATGCCGGCGGCCACGACGACGGCGGCGGCCGCCGTCGCCGTGACGGTGACCAGCCGGCGTCGGCGGTATCGGCGGGACCGCCCGTGCACCGCATCGAGCAGCCCGGCGTCGGACGGGGCGTGTCCGGCCGCGTCGTGCATGCTCTCGGCGAGCATGCGATTCAGGTCATCCATCGACACCGGCTCCTGTCTGGCTCAAGATGGTGCGCATCTGGGCGAGCGCGCGGGTCGCCTGCGAACGCACCGTCGACTTGCCGACGCCCAGCAGAGCGGCGATCTCCTCGTCCGGCAGGTCGCAGTAGAACCGCAGCACCAGTACGGCCCGCTGGGCGCGGGGCAGGCCGCGCAGCAGCTGCCACATCTGGTCCCGGGCCAGAAGCCGGTGCTCGGGTGCGTCCGAGGGCGCCGGTTCCGGCACGTCGGCCAGGACCGCTTCCCGGTACGCCCGTCGCCGCCGCCAGGACAGGAACTGCCGCACGATCGAGGTCCGGACGTACGCCTCGGCGTTGTCCATCGCGGTGATCCGGTCCCAGCGGCGGTGCAGCCGGGCCAGCACCTCCTGCACGAGGTCCTCGGCGAGGTGCGCGTCGCCGGAGAGTACGTACGCGAATCTGAGCAGTGCCCGGCCTCGGCCCTGCACGAACTCATCGAAATCGGTGGTCATCGTGGCCTGTTCGCCTCGACGCCGGACACCTCCGGACGCCTGGCGGGCGTCGGAGGTGTCGGGGCGTTGCGGAATCGGGACAGCGGTTCAGCAGGCCTGATAGGCGTACGACTTCGACCCGGCGATGGTGACGTCGACGTCGCGTAGCACGACCGACAGGCGGTCGCCGTGGGAGCCGCACGCCTTGGCGAAGCCGCTGCGCGAATACTCGATCACGATCACATTGTCGCCGTACGAGCTGGTGTACGCGTCACACTCGTCGTAGTCGGCGCACTCCTCGGCCACGGCGAAGTCGAACCCGATCTTCTTGGCGTTCGCGCTGCTCAGGTCGGCGGTGTTCTTCTGCCCGACCGCCAGGCCCCTGCTGTGTGCGCGGGTGGCCAGCGAGGTGGCGTACGCGATCGCCTGGCTCTGGGTCAGAAGACCTTCGGACCGGGTGTACGAGTCGAGGTTGTCGGGCTCCACGGCCTGGAATCCCTTGGCCGCGCACCGGTCCATCCAGGCGCCGACGATGCCGGTCAGGGCGGTGCGTTTGGCTGCGGTGGAGAAGTCGAGCATCGGCTCGTTCCAGTCCTCGTCGATCACGAGGTCGCCGTTGCTGTCGCGGAGCAACAGGTCCGGGTGGTTGGTCTGCCACCACGACTCGGCGCCGGGCTGAGCCTGGAACGCGTTGAGGTAGCAGATGTTGTAGAGCCCGGCGGCCGGTGCCGCCTCGCTGTCGCGGCTGACCACGGTCACCCCGGCCGGCGGCGGGTAGGCCCCGCCGATCTGATAGTCGAACGTCGCGTCGGCCGGCGGCGGTGTCCAGGTGCCCGCGTTCGTGCCGGTCGTGGCCGAGACCGACACGGCCGGGGACGCCGCGGCGGGTGAGGTCGTGGACGCGGTGGCGGTGGCCGGGCGTGACGTGCCCGGTTTCGGCGTGGGCGAGGTGACGGCCGGTGCGGGGGGAGTGGTGACGGCCCTGGTCGGAGTGCTCCTGGTCGGTTCGGCGCTGTGCCAGGGGCCGCGGGTGCCGGCGTTCGCGGTGCTGATGCCGATGCCGGCGGCGACGACCACGACGGCGGCCATGGCGCCCACCAGTTCGAGCTTGCGGCGGCTGATCGCCATTGCGGTGACTCCTCGGGGCGGGGGAACTGTTCCTCCCTCTGAACGCGATGGCCCCGCGCGGTTGCTGCCGTCGACGACGAAGAACTTTAGGCTTTGCGGCTGTCACGCACAGTAACGGCGGCTCGCCTGGCGATCCACGACGTCAACGCCAGACGCGGCACGCGTCGACATGATCCGCCGCCGATCAGTTCAATTGCATGCGTTCGTAGAGGGCCCGCACCTCGGCGCCGCCCGTCTGCCGTCGCGAACGATCCAGCAGAAGCCGAACGGTGGCGGCCAGCTCAGGGCAGGTGCGCACGTGCTGCGGCGCAACCCGTTCCGCGATCAGCAGGAAACGGATCGCCTCACCGTCGCGGCCGCCGATACCGGCCAGGGCCCGCGCGGTGTCGGCGTAGTAGAAGACCTGCCGCACCCCGACCGGAATCGCCGCCGAGTCAGTCTGCCGGGCGATCTCCACGACCCGAACCGGGTCGCCGCCTTCGACCTCGATGCTCATCCGCCAGATGTTCACGTTGGTGGGGCCGAAGAACATGCCCATCGTGTCGGTCTCACCGGTGCGCCGCGCCAGACCGGACGCCTCCATCAGCCAATCCCGGCTGTCGTCGAACCGCTGCCGGAACCGGCTCGCCAGCGCGGCGACCAGACACAACGATCCGAGCACCTCCAACCCACCGGACCGGGCCACGTGCCGGCGCAGATCGTCCACCGCACGCTCGGCGAGTGTCTGCCCCCGCTGGTGCGAGCCACAGGCGATCGCCGCGCTGGCCAACACGTACGCCGCATGCCCCTGAAGCACCGGATCGCCGGCCGCGTCCGCCGCGTCCCGGCACCGCTGCGCGCCCAGCCACGCGTCCGACGCATATCCGAGACCCCGCAGCACCGACGAGGCGGTATGGGTCGCCTCGCAGAGCAACCGCAGCGCCTCCCGAGGATGCGGCCCGGCCGTCTCGGTGTGCAGGTGACGCAGCAGATCCGGAAGCAGATTCGCCGCGCCCGCGTAGTCGCACGCCCGATACCGGGCGCCCACCAGAGCGACTCTCCCGCGAAGATCGGCGATCGGCGGCGCCGACCCGGCGGGCGGCTCGGCCAGATCGATGTCGACCAGGGCCGTCCGCAGGCCGAGCACCCCGGCCCGGCCCGCTGCGGTCAGCCGGTCCGGGGCCGGCACGACGGCCCCGGCCAACTCGGCCGGAGTGCACTCCAGCGCACCGGCGATACCGGCCAGCATGAAACGGTTGTCGGCCGTCTGCAACCCTCGTTCGATGCGGCTCCACGTGGCATGCGAGATACCGGCCCTGCTGGCGGCGAACCGAACACTCCAGCCCCGCAGCAGGCGGCGCGCACGAATCTCCGCGCCGACCGTGGGGTCGGGCGTCCGTCGTAGGGTCATGGGTCCGACCGTAACCTCGCGGCCGCGCCCGGTGGACCCACCCTGTACCACCGCACGGACTAATGGGACGAAGACCGCGGATCGCCGACGTCGTCCCCGATCATCTGGACGACCATGCCCAGGCCGTGAACCGGGCCCTCCGTACGCGGCAGGATCAATGTTCGAATCTGCAGCGAAGCCCCGCCGACATCGTCTCGGGGACTGTCGCCCACCATCAACGTCTGGCCGCCCGCGACGCCGAGCGACTCCAGCGCCTGGGCGAAGATGGCCGGATCCGGCTTCACCAGCCCCACCTCGAAGGACAGAATCACCCCGTCGAGCAGAGCGCCCAACCCGGCCCGGTCGAGGTGCGGACGAATGTCGATCCCGATGTTGGACAGCACCACGATCCTGACACCGCGTGACTTCAGCTCGCGAAGCACCGGCAGGGTGTCGTCGAAGGGCGCCCACTGATCCGGCATCACCGCGTACAGTGCGGCGATCAGATCGGGTGTGACCTCGGGACGTAGAGCGACGGTTTCTCGGAAGACCTCCCGGTGACGATCGTGGCTGAGATCGCGCTCGCTTCCCGGGTCGATCGTGTGGGCGTGCTGCCAGATCCGGTCCAGGTGATCACGCAGGCCGGTGAGCTGGTCGGCACTCAGATCCGGCGTCGGGCCGCCGTTCACCGCCAGATGGCGAAAGGCGGCGTCGATCCACCGACCGGCGTCGCCGCCCGTGACCAGCGTGCCGTGGAAGTCGAAGATGACTCCCTTGATCGGTTCGGGCATCCCGTTGATCAGCATGCCGCACCATATCCACTGATCTCCCCGGCCGAACGTCCGGCCGTTGACAGGCCGATCCCGACTCGACGATCGAACCGCGTGACAGGATCGGTCCATGGACGCGAAGGCCCGGGCGCAGTTGCAGGTCATCCGCGAGGTCGTCGCGGTCGTAGAACCTGCAGGCATTTCGGCGTGGCTGTTCGGTGGCTGGGGACTCGACGCGAGGATCGGCCGGATCACGCGCGAGCACGGCGACGTGGAGTTCTGGGTCGAACGTGTCCACGCCGAGCAGTCAAAAGCGTTGATCGAAGGGATCGGCGGTACGGCTCTGGCGACGCAGCCCCCGGAGGAGGCCTGTGAGTTCGTCCTCGACGGGACGCCGTTCAGCACCGCCTACTTCGACCGTCGGCCGGATCGATCATTCGATCAGCCGCTCGGGCGGTTTGCGGATTGGCGGTTTCCGTCCGGATCCTTCGACGACGTGCCCGTGATGCTCGACGGCACACCCGTCCTGGCCATGAGTCTCGCCGGGATGCTCGCGATGAAGGAGCAGTTTCCGCGCCTGCGCCACGGCCGGCCATGGCGGCAGAAGGACATCGTCGACATGGAGATACTACGAAGCCTGCTCGCCGAAGAAACGACCGAAGAGGACACGAGAGCGGCTGAGTGACAGAACCGCCGAGCTGTGGTGATCTTCGAGGTCAACAGTCGAGCCGCTCAGCACTACGCTTTCCGGATGCGCCACCTCACCCGACAGTTCGCCGTAGGCGCTCTGCGTCGTGGCAACGGCATCGAACAGTTCCTCGGCGGTGCGCAGATCGACGGCGAGCCCGTCATCCGGTGGGTGGAGATCAGCCCGGGCGACGGGCGATACCGCATCTCGGTTCACACCGTGCAGGACCCTGACGACGGCCAGGTAGGTGACCTGCCCAACCTCATGTCGGTCGACCCGGTCGACGAGGAGTATGCCGGTGAAGGTCGGGAGTTGGGCGTGACGGAGGACGAGGTGGAAGCGATGTCGCTCGCCGAGCGTCTGGCCGGCGCCCGCCCCGACCGCTGGGTCAACCACGCTGTGGTCGGCGAGGAATACCGGGACTACGTCCGAAGCAGGCGAGAGGACGTCCGGACGGCGACGTGACCACCAGGGTCGCGCCACCGTCCGCCGGCGACGCCGGAGCCGTTCAGTCGAGTTCGGCCTCGGTGACGAGTCGTGCCAGTAGTGGGCGGTCGTGGAAGGCGGTGTGTAGGCGCTCGGCGAGCCGGCGTAGCGCTGTCCGGTCGGAGCTCCCGGCCACGAAGGTGCCGCTCTCGGAGCCGAACCAGATCCGCTCGGCGCTGTCGGGCATCTCGGCTTCGAGCAGCCACCTGGCGAAGCTCTCCCATCCGTGTCCGTTGCTTTCGGCGTCGCGATCCTCGAAGACGTCTGCGACCTCTTCCATATCGCCGTCGAAGAGCCAGAGCTGGTGTGATCCGTCATCGACGGTGTGGATGCGGAACGGAGCCAGCGAGAGATCGTCAGTCACCCGGGCATGGTAGGGCTCGCTCGGGCGTCGTCGCTTGATGCCGTCGGTTCGGGCGAAGCTGCCGGTGAGCTGCCGGTGGCGTTCCTGTCGTCCCGGTGACGTGTCGACCACGCTGAACGAACGAGTCCGCGTGAGGCGCGCGGCCGATCATCGAACGGGGACGAGATGTGAAGAGACGAAATCGTGGATCCATCGTGATGTGCGCCGCGGTGACCGCGGCGTTGGGTGCGGTTCTCGCTGCTCCCGCGCCGGCGCTGGCGGTCGGCGGCAATCGGACGGTGCAGCGTTCCTGCGGGTCGAACTACATCTCCAGCGGCGGTGGGAACGGCCATTTCTGGGCGCAGACGGAGAAGGTCAGCGGGAACTGCGACGGGACGCTGTCGGTGGCGATGCAGGCCTCGGACAACTACCGGTCGCCTCGCGTGTACGGCACCCGGCAGTCGGCGTACACGGAGCTCTGGAACTTCAACGCTCACTACGGCATTCACTGGGGCTGCAATTCCTGCGATTCGTCCTGGACGTGACGTCCGGCAAGCCTGAAGGGTCTCGAAAATGATCATGAAGAAACTGGTCGGTGTCACCGTCGGTGTCGTGTTCGGCACGACAGTGGTCTTCGCCGCCCCGGCGCACGCCGACATCAACCGATTCCTGACCGTCTACCGCTCCTGCGGCACGAATGTCGTCTCCAACGGCGGCAGCAACGGCAATTTCTGGGCACAGACGGCGAAGGACGGTGGCAGCTGCCAGGGCATCCTGTCGGTGGCCATGCGCGCGAACGACGGGTATCAGTCGCCCCGCGTCTACGGCAGCAGGGATTCCGCGTACACGCAGCTCAGCAATTTCAACGCCGTCGGGAGCATCCACTGGGGTTGCAACTCCTGCAGCCCGACGGTCATCTGAAACGAATGGGCGGCCTGAACTGATGAAACGGCTGAGGATGACGTTCGTCTGCGCTGCGGCGCTGGCCCTGATCGTCGCCCTCTTCGCCCGCTGCGCCGGCGCGGAGGGTCATGCCGCGCCGGTGACCGCGACGGAGGCGATGTATCGCGACGCGGTGACGACGTTTCTGGAGTGCATGAAGGACTTCGGCTATCAGGTCTCCGGGCCCGCTGTCAGCCCGTTGGACCAGCGCATGCTCCTGCGTGACGTCGTCGTGCCCTCCGACGGCCGACCGGACGAATACAACAGGCGGCTCGCCGGATGCGACCGGAAGGCGAAGCTGGGTACGGTCGAGCCGGCCTACCTCGGCAGCCACCAGCCGTCGCTGCATCCCCGCCTACGCGACGACGCGGTCGCCTGCCTGCACCGGCAGGGCGTCACCGCACACGGCGCGGAGGTCACGTACGGCGACTATGTCAGCCAAGCGACGGTGACCCAGGACTTCGGCCAATGCCTGGTCGGCGCCATGCAGGCCGCGTTCCCCGAACTGCCGCCGCGGGTGACCGTCTTCTACTGATCGTGGTCTCGGTCGCTTCTACTGATCGTGGTCTCGGTCGAACGAGATCGTGAGGACACTGCGGTAGGCGCCGCCGTTACCCGGTCGGTTTGCCCTGTCGACCGGTTCGGACCCCGAAGGCCAGAAACGCACGGCGCGGTACGGATACCCGTCCTGGCCCGGCGATTCCCACTCCAGGAGAACGGGGGCACCCGTCGTGAAGGTGACGGCCCCGGCCACCGCCGCGTGACTGAAGTGGGCCCAGCAGCCACCGGGGGTCGACGGAGAGTCGATGACTCCCCAGCCCTCGTCGTCGTTCCATTCGCGGACGGTCGCGAGGTCTGCCATGGCCGGATCGTATGGCTTCGCTTCTCATCGCGACAACCGAGATCGGCTAGCGCACCTGCCACTTCGGATCGTCATCGTCGGTGTGCCCGGAAGACCGAAAGAATGCACTCGCACGGTGGAATCCTCGGCTGAAAATGTCTTTCCGGCATTCGATTCCGTAGCCTCTGCACGGGTTCGTCGCGTGCAAGGAGATCCGCACGATGAGTGCGCAAGCCGAGTCCGCGGCGAAGGCCACGGCGCTGCAAGATCCTGTCTCGCCTGCGCGGCTACTGCGTAAGGATGCGGGCCAGCGGTTGGCTCTGCTGGGGCAACAGGTCCTCAACGCCGCGCTCGACCTACTCTTCCTCGCCATCTGGGCGGCGCTGTCGGCCGGCCAGAAACTGGCGTTGGACTATTTCGACGCACCGTTGTGGATTCAAGCGGTCGGGATCTTCGGAGATGTCTCGACGTTCGCCATCGTCGCCTGCTACATCACCGTCGATGTGATCAAGTCGGTTCGGCAGATGTGGGCGACGGGCCGCGATTGATCATGACGCGTTTCGAGAGGATCCTGGGGCCCACCGGGAGATTGCCGGTTCAGGCGGGTGTTCGTGAGGGAGCGCGGATCTTCGGTCGTCGCCTCGTGCTGCTGCTGGCTGTGTTCGGTGCTTCCGTTTCCGTCGTCGGGTTGATGCTGGGGATCACCGCGATCCTCGACGAGGGCCGGTTCGGTGACGCTGTACTCGGAGTGCCCGCCGCCGTGGTGGCGCTCGGTCTGGCGATGGCCGTTTCCGCGGCCCATCGGTGGTGGCACAGCCGTGAGCTGTCGATGTCCTCTCAGTCGGGGTTCGGGGCCCGAAGTCAGGGGCTTTCCGTGCCATCGGGCGAGTGCCGGGCACGGCGGGGCGAGTCGGGGTCGGCGACCGTCGGCGCGCTCGCATCCGAGGTGCGCGATGGTGACATCCTTCTCGGCGACGTGATGGGCGAGCCCGATCCTCACGATGATCTGGTACTCCTGCCACGTCGGCTGCTGCTGGCGAAGACGGCCGTGGTGGGCCTGGGGGTGGTCGGTGTTGCTGCTGCCTCGCGGTACGTGACCGGGATCGCGCAGTGGGGGACCTTGCCACCGGATCCGCCGCCGACGCCGGCCGGCACTGACGGGTCGTACGTCACCGCCGGTCGGCCGCTGAGGCCCGCGGGTGACACCGTCTGGTCGGTGGCCGTCGGCATGCTCAAGGGCGAGCCGCTGGCCGTCGTCGGGGGCGACGACGGCACCGTCCAGCTGTTGAACCCGGTCACGGGGGTGCCACGCAGCGGCCCGATCCAGGGGCACCACCGTCCGGTGTACTCGATCGCGCTGCACGACACGATGGCCGTATCCGCCAGTGTCGACGGCACCCTCCGGGTGTGGAACCTCACCGACGACCCACCGACGAGTACCCCCACGACCGACGTGGTCAGCGGCGGGATCAACGGCGTCGCGCTCGGTGCCGTCGGCGGCAGGGCGGTCGCCGTGACCGCCTCCGCCGACGGAACGGTACGGATCTGGGACCCCACGAAACCTCAACTCACCGGGCGTATTCTCGGGGAGAAACTCGATGAGGCGGTCAACAGCATCGCGGTCGGCACCATCGGCGACAAGACGACAGCGGTCACCGGCAGCGGCGACGGCCGGATCCGCCTCTGGGACGTCAGCGGCGAACGTCTCATCCAGGTGCTGGGTACCCATGACGGCCCGGTCTGGGCGATGGCCGTCGGCACCGTGGGCGGACAGCCGGTCGCGGTGTCGGGCGGTGAGGACGGCGAGCTTCGCCTTTGGTTGCTCGGCCTCTCGCCACCTGTCGGCCGGGTGCTCGCCGCCCTTCCCAAGGCCGTCAAGGCGGTCGTGATCGGTGAGGTGTACGGCCGGACCGTCGCGGTCGCCGGCAGCGACGACAGCTCCATCCGTCTCTGGGATCTCGCCACCGGTCGCCCCTACGGTGCCGGTCTCACCGGCCCGACTACGGCCGCGCAGTCCATCGCTATCAGCAGCTTCGGCGGTAGGCCCACGGTCGTCTCCGGCCACTGGGACGGCACGATCTGGACCTGGGTACTCTGACGGCGCGCAGGTCACGCGGGTCGGCGGCGGTTGCGGTATTCGGCGACGACCAGTTCGGTCAGTTCCTCGAGCGACACTTCGGCGGTGGGGCGGTCGAAGGTGATGGTGCCGTGCTGGAGCAGGTTGACCCGGTCGCAGACGTCGAGGACCTGCGCGTAGTTGTGGGCGATGATGATGACCGACACGTCACCGCGGTCGCGTAGGTCGCGGATCAGGTCGAGGATCAGGGCACCCTCCTTGGCGCCCATGGCGGCGAGTGGTTCGTCGAGCAGCAGGATCCGGGCGTCGGAGTAGACCGCTCGGGCCACCGCCACGGCTTGGCGCTGTCCGCCGGAGAGCTTGGCGACCTGGGCTCCCACGTCGGCTATCCCGACGCCCATGTCGGCGAGGTGTTGCTGGGCGAGTCGGCGCATGGCCCGGTTGTTGAGCAGCGGGCCGATGCGCAGCTCCCGGTTGAGGAACATGTTGTGGTAGACGGTCAACTCGTTGACCAGCGCCAGTCCCTGATAGACGGTGTCGATGCCGAGGGAGCGGGCGTGGTCGACACTGCGCAGGACGACCTGTTGCCCGTTGACGCTGATCCGGCCGGAGTCCGGGCGGTGGAATCCGCAGAGGATCTTGATCAGGGTGGACTTGCCGGCGCCGTTGTCGCCGATCAGGCCGAGCACCTCACCCTTGTTCAGGCGCAGGTTGACGTCGCGCAGCGCGGTGAGCGCGCCGAATCGCTTGGCCACGTGTTCGACCCGTAGGGCGGCTGCGGGTTCGGCCGTCATCATGCGCCTCCGGTGCGGCGGAGCCGGGACAGGTACTGGTTCGCGATCATCGAGATCAGGATCGCGCCGCCCAGGATCAGCTGGAACGGGTTGGCGCTGACACCGATCAGGTTGAAGCCGTTCTGCAGCTCGGCGAGGATGAGCGCGCCCAGCAGTGCGCCGATGACCGTGCCGGAACCGCCGGCCAGTGCGGTGCCGCCGATGACGGCCGCGGAGATGGCGGTGAAGACCAGGGCGGTGCCGCCGCCGATGTTCGGGTCGATGCTGTTGATCCGGAAGGCCTCCAGTAGCCCGGCGAGCGCTCCGAGCGTACTCGCGATCATGAAGTTTCCGATCTTGATGCGGTCGACGCGGATGCCGGCTTCGGTGGCACCGACCGGATTGCCGCCGACGGAGATGGTGTGCAGGCCCCAGCGGGTGCGGGTCAGCACGATGTGGAAGAACATGACGACGACCAGGCACCAGGTCAGCGACGCCCAGTCGGCGGCTCCGAAGATCTGCTGGATCCGGCCCTTCGCGGATTCGGGAATCTGTGCCGGGTAGGCGTTCGACGTGGTGAGCAGCACGCCGAGCAGGACGTAGAAGCTGCCTAGCGTGGCGACCAGGGACGGCACCTTCAGCTTGGTGACGATGAAGCCGTTGCAGAATCCGATGCCGGCGGAGACGGCGAAGGCCAGCAGCAGTGCCGGTACGACCGGTACGCCGTAGAAGTCGACGGCGTAGTGCACGAGAAAGGGCGCGAGCGCGGCCACCACCCCGACGGACAGGTCGATCTCCCCGCTGACCAGCAGCAGCACGATACCTACGGCGACGATGGCGGTCGGTGCGGTGGCCTGGGCGATGTTGCGCAGGTTGTCGTGGGTGAGGAAGACCTCGTTGGCGGTCTGGAAGTAGACGGCCATGGCGAGCGCGACGATCAGGACGCTCGCCTCACGCCAGCGCACCAGCACGGAGCCGGCCCGGCGTGGGGCCGACATCAGGGTGGTCACGGGTGGGCAATCGGGCCGGACCGTTCGACGAGCTTCACGTCGGTGGTCGAGCCCTCGTACCGGGTCTGGGTGTTCTGATATGGGGAGACGTTGTCCTTGGTGACGAACAGCAGACCGGTGTTGGTCTGCGGTGGTGACAGCAGTCCGCCGGATATCTTGTAGAGGTACAGGTAGAGCACCGGCAGGAAGCCCTGCAGGTAGGGCTGCTGGTCGATGGTGTAGTCGAGGTCTCCGGATTTGATCGAGGCGAGGGTCTCGGGGATCAGGTCGAAACCGCCGGCGACCTTCAGTCCCTTGCTGCGCAGGTCGTACTTCTTGACCACCTGGCCGATCGACTGGGTCGAACCGGCGTCGACCGCGAGGAGACCGGCGAGTCCGGGGTGCCCTTGGGCGTACGCGTCGATGATGGAAAGCCCTTTGGTGATGTCGGCGTTCGTGGCGACGGCGGTGAACTTCACCGCGCCGCCGGCGTCGGTGAACGCCTGCTGGGCGCCGTCGATGCGGGGTTGGATGTTGAGCTGACCGGGAGTGGCGATGAAACCGGCCACCTCGCCCGACTGCACCTGGGTCAGTGCTCGCTGCCCGAGGGCGTATCCGGATTCGAACAGTCCTTGCCCGATATAGGCCAGCCGGTTGGTGCCGGGATCCTCGCGGGCGCCGTCGGCGTTGTACGACACGACCGGGATGCCGGCGTCGAGTGCGTTGTCCAGCGGTGTTTTGAAGGCGGTCTTGTCCACCACTGCGACGGCCAGGCCGTCGGCTTTGCCGCTGATCGCGGTGTTGGTCGCGTTGACCATCTCGGCCACCACCGAGTTGGCCGAGCCGGTCCATTGGAACGAGCAGCCGAGCAGTTTGCAGGCGTCCTCGGCGCCGTACTGGGTGGGGGTGAAGAACGGGTTGGTGGTGACGTGGTTGATGAAGACGAATTTCCAGTTCGGCGTTTTCGGGAAGTTTCCGATCGCCCCGGCGACGGCTTTCTCGTCGTTGCCGCAGGCCGTGAGTAGCCCGGTCGCTGCGAGTGCCGCACTGGCCAGCCCGCTACCGGCGAGCAGGCGCCGCCGGGTGACGCTGTTGCTCGGGAGTTCGTCAGCCACGTGGGCGACTGCGGAATCAACAACACGCATGGTGCACCCTCCTCGGTGTGAGCGTGCTTCGCCGAACTGATAGAAGGTGGTGATCCTATTATTCGGAACCTAACCCCGGGTTGATCCGCTGTCCAGGTCGAATGGCGGTTGATGGGTTAAAGGCCAAGAAACAATTCAGCGATTCTTGTACGGATAAGTCCGCTCGATCAGTCAAATCAAGCGACATCGTACGAGGAATGCGTGCGAGCAATTGATGATCGGCGCCCGCCGCCCACCTGAGCGCTCAGTGTGGCCGGGGTCGTCACCGGGTCCACGAGCGGCGACTTGCGCGAAAACCTCAGACGACGGCGTTCCGCGACGAAGGGCAGTGAGGATGGGCCTCACCCGCATGTAGCGAGAGGGATGACCGCAGGTGTCGCGACCTTTCACCCTGGGCGTCCTGTCGCCTTTCATCGGCGGCTGGTACTTCGGCGGACTGCTCAGCGGAATCAGCAGGGTGGCCGTGAGTGACGACGCCGCCATGCTGGCCGTGCACACACTCGACGCCGGCACCGAGCAGAGCGAGGTGATCTCGCCGCCGTCGACGGGCAACCACATCGGGACCGATCACGCCGACGGATTCATCGTCGTCATCAACGCGGCACGTGCCGACTACCTCGCGGGCCTGCGGGCGGCGGGTAAACCGGTGGTGACGATCAGCCACGAGTATCCCGGTATCGGCTGTCAACTGGTTCTGCCGGACAACGCCACGGGTGTTCGGGAAGCGGTCGAGCATCTGATCGGGCACGGCCACCGAAGGATCGGATTCGTCGGCTACCTCGACGCCGACGACGTCCGCCTCCGGCATGACGGATATCTTCAGGCGCTGGCGGCTCGGGGCATCACACCCGACCCCGAGCTGCTGTTTCCCGCGCCTGACAACCTGATCGAGGGCGGCGATGCGGCGGCCCGCCTGATGATCGAGCGTGGCATGCCGTCGACCGCGGTGATCTGCGGCACCGACGCGAACGCGCTCGGCGTGATGCGTGTACTCACCGCGGCGGGCTACTCGATACCGGGCGATCAGGCGCTCGTCGGCTTCGACGACGTGCAGGGGGCCTCCTACTGCACGCCGCGGCTGTCCAGCATCAAACAGCCGGTCGAGGAACTCGGCATGCGCGCCGCGCAGCTGCTGTTGCAGCAGTTGCGGACCGGCCGGATCGACGGCGACCGCCACTACGTCGACACGCGACTGACGGTACGAGAATCGTGCGGCTGTGTCGACGGCGCGCCGGAGATCCAGCTTCCGGCCGACCTGGCCGGGATGTTGACCGGGCCGCTGAGCCGTGACGCTAGGCACGAGCTGGTCCGGGACCTCAGCGGCGGCCGGCCGGAGGAGCTGCTCAGCATCGCGCATCGGATACGCACGGCCGCGATCACCGCCGTGGGTGGACTCGGCTTCGACGATCCGGCCCGGCAGCATGCCGTGACGAACGTGGGCGAGATCATCCTGGCTCTGATGGAGGCGCAGGGCCGCGCCCAGTACGCCGACTCGGACTATCTGCAGAAGTCGGCCAGCATGCAGTACGAGGTCAGTATCGGCTTGCTGCGCAGTCACGAGGAGGACCCTCGAGGGCTGGCCTGGCTCCGCCGTACCCCCGTATGGGCTGCTTGTCTGGCTCTGTGGCGTGATCGGGAGGAGCCTGCCGGGCCCACCCGATCGCTCGAGGTGGTCGGCGCCTTCTGCCGGGACGGCGAGGAGACCGCGGACCACCGTGAATCGGTGTCCGAGCTCCTCGGCACGCAACTGCGGGTTGCCGCCTTCCCGCCGCCTGAACTGCTCGAACTCACCTGGAGGCATCCGCAACGGGTGCTGACGGTGGCGCCGGTCAAAGTCGACGACAACGACTGGGGGTTGATCGCGGTCGTCGACGGCATCGAGGATCGGGTCAGCAGCGGACGGGAACCGCTCAATCAGTGGGCGGCGCTGCTCACGTTCGCGCTTCAGCACCAGGCGGTACTCGCCGCACTGCGTATCCAGGAGGAGCGGTTCCGGATCGCCGCGCTGTACGACCACCTGACCGGGCTGCCGAACCGTTCCCTGTTCGTGCAACGGCTCGGTGAGACTCTTCAGCGGATCCGGCAGCGCAGTACCGCCCGTTTCGGAGTGCTCTTCCTGGATCTCGACGGCTTCAAACTGGTCAACGACAGCCTCGGCCACGACGCGGGAGACTCGCTGCTGACCGAGGTGGCCGCCCGCATCACCGGTCAGTTGCCGGCGGGGGACACCGCGGCCCGCTTCGGCGGCGACGAATTCCTGATCCTCGTCGAGGACGTCGATGACGTGAGCATGCTGAGCGAGACGGCGGACCGGCTGCAGACGGTGCTGTCTCAGCCGTACCACCTGGCGAGCCACGACGAGACCGTGGTGGTGGGCGCGAGTATCGGTATCACCGTGGGTACCAACCGATACACCAACCCGGATGACGTGCTGCGGGACGCGGACATCGCCATGTATTACGCGAAGACGCACGACAAGGGGTCCAGCGCGATCTTCGACGAGGCGATGCACACCCGGGTCGTCGACCGGCTACGGTTCGAGACCGACCTCCGCGCAGCGCTGGAGAGACACGAGTTCGAACTCTATTACCAGCCCATCATCGATCTTCGCACCGGCCGTACCCGATCGTTCGAGGTGTTGTTGCACTGGCGGCATCCGAGTCGTGGGCTGCTCACCCCGGACCAGTTCCTGTCGGTGGCCGAGGAGACCGATCTGATGCGGCCGATCGGACTCTGGGCGGTCGAGGAGGCCTGCCGGCAACTGGCGGCCTGGCGACTCGAGGCACCCGACTCATCGCCTTCTCACCTGGCCGTCAACCTGTCCGACCGCGAATTCTGGAATCCCGATCTCGTCGACAACATCGCCGACTGTCTGCAGACGCATCGGCTCGCACCTGGAAGCCTCGCGGTCGAGATCACCGAGAGTGTCCTCTTGCGTGATCCCGACGAGGTGGGGGCGATCCTCGACCGATTGCGCGCCCTCGGATGCGAACTGCACATCGACGATTTCGGCACCGGCTTCTCATCGTTGGAGGCCCTGCCGAAGCTGCCCATCGACGCTTTGAAGATCGACAAGTCGTTCGTCGGTGGCCTCGGTCGTGACCCCAGGAGCGAACAGCTGGTCAAGACCATCCTGCGGATGGGTCAGAGCCTCGACCTGAAACTGATCGCCGAAGGCGTCGAGACCGAGGAGCAGCATCAGGCGCTCGCCGGCTTCGGCTGTCACTACGGGCAGGGGTATCTGTTCTGTGAGCCGGTGCCGCCGGAGGCCGCCATCACGGTGATCAGACGCCACGCGGCCCTGTGACGGCCACGAGGTTTGCGAACGGTCAGCGTGTGCTTTCGGTCGCGGCCCGGCACGCGGGTGCCGGGCCGCTCTGGAGGTGACCGGAGTGAGGTCGGGGGCCGCCGGCGCGGTCGTCGGCCGGCGGTCGAGGCGTCAGCCCTTGATCTGGCGGGGCCCGCCGTTGCCGGAGCTGATGGCGATCTTGCGGGGCTTGGCCCGGTCGGACACCGGGATCTGCAGAGTGAGGACACCGTTGTCGTAGGTGGCCTGCAACTTCTCGGTGTCGAGGGTGTCGCCGAGGATCAGCTGTCGGCTGAAGACGCCCATCGGCCGCTCGCTGATCACGGCCTCGGCGCTGTCTCTGGTGCGGCGCTGCCGCTCGGCGCGAACCTGCAGGACGTTGCGCTCGACGGTCACGTCGATCGAGTCGGGGTCGACGCCCGGAAGGTCGAAGTACACGTAGAAGGTGTCACCGTCACGTTCGGCGTCGACGTGCATCGCGGCGGGCCGATTGGTGGTGCCGGTGACCTGCTCGAACAGGCGGTCGAGGTCGCGGAACGGGTCGGTACGCAGAAGCATGGTCATCTCCTCCTCGGTGCTCCTTCACCAAAGGCCTACTCAGAGTCCGGGTCTCCCCGGTAGTTGAGTTCCTAAGACTCAACTTACTTCTACAGATACATCCTGCGAAGCGGCGTCGTCAAGCCCGTCACGGAGATTTCCGTGACGAGGTTCTGACCTGCGTAAACGTCCGCCGCCGGACGGCGGTGAAGATCACGTTCGACGAGTGGCGCGCCCCCCGATGAGCAGGGCGACGACCGTGTAACCGGCGAGGGCGAGTGCCGCGAACATCGCGGTCTCGTCCTCGCCCAGCGTCCCGAACATCTGCGACAGGGTCTCGGACCACGACGTCAGCAGGAGCGCCGACATCGCCAGGATCAGGCCGCCGATCTGCGCGACGACGAGCATCGCCGGCCAGGCCAGGGCGGACAACACCACCGTGCGCAGCGTACGCCCACTGACGAGCCCGATGACGCCGGCCAGCACGGTGATGAACACCGCCTGCATCACCATGAAGGCGATGCTGTTCTTGTGGATCTCCCGCAGCAGTGCGAAGCGCGGATCGTCCAGGACCAGCGTGTAACGCGCGGCCGTCACGCGGAAGACGACGGCCACCGCGGCCGTGCCGATCACGGCGGCGGCGACGGCCCAGGAGAACTTGGTGGTCAGCCAGCGTCGCCGGGTCACCGACTGGGTGAGAGCGAAGGTGTCGGTGGACTCCTCCCGTTCCCGGGCGAACAGCGGCACGCCCAGGATCAATCCGATCAGCACCGGCGCGAACGCGGCGACCAGGGCGATCGCCTGCGCCAGACTGTTCGCCGCCCCGGCCGGCAGACAGCCGGCGGCCGACTCGCACAGCCCGGTACGGTCGGGCGCGTAGCCTTCGACCGTCATGCCGTGCGCGTCGACCTGCCGGCCGATGGCGAGAGCGCCGATGAGGACGAACGTCGCCGAGACCGCGCTCAGCCCGGCGACGACGATGAGGTACGGGCGCAGCAGGCGCAGGGCCAGCCAGTTCATGCGGAAACCTCTCGGGGTGCGGAGCCGGCGGCGCGCAGGTAGCCGAGGAGCAGTTCCTCCAGTGTCGGCCGGTGCCACGCCAGGCCGCCGGCCGGAACCGTCCCGGCCGTGCGGATCAGGGCGGTGGCGTCGCGGCCCGCGGTGCGGATCTCGACGATCTCCCTGTCGTCGAGCGCGTCGATCTCGCTGCCGGTGCCCACGGCGATCCGATGGCCGGCCAGTTCGGCCTCCACCTCGCCGGCGAGCCGTACCCGACCGTCCACCAGCAGCACCAGGTGATCGCACACTCCGTCGACGTCGGCCACCACATGCGACGACAGCACCACCGTCGTTCCGCGCTCGGCCACGTCGGCCATCAGTGTGCCGAGGACCTCGGTGCGCGCGACCGGGTCGAGCGGTGCCAGCGGCTCGTCCAGTAACAGCAGGTCGGGCCGCTTGGCCAGGGCCATCACCAGTGCCAGGCGGCTGCGGAGCCCCGGGGCCAGGGTGGTCACCCGGGCCGAGTGGGGCAGCGCCGCGTCGTCGGCGAGCCGTCGCGCGCGGGCCGCGTCCCAGCGTGGATTGAGCCGGGCGCCCAGGGCGAGTGTCTGTGCCACCGTCAGCATCGGGTACAGCGGCGCCTGTTGTGCCACGTACCCGATCCGGGGAAGTGAGTCGTCACCGGCGGTCTCGCCGAACACTCGCACCTCGCCGGCCTCCGGCCGGAGAAGGCCGCTCGCGGCGCGCAGCAGTGTGCTCTTGCCTGCGCCGTTACGTCCGATCAGTGCGGTGACCGCGCCGGGCGGCACCGTGAACGAGCAGTCGTCCAACGCGTTCTGCCGACCGAAGTGGTGGGTGACGTCGGCGACGTCCAGGGCCGGGACCGTGTGGTCAGTGAACACGGTGTGCCTCCTCCGTGGTCGGTGCCGTTCCCGCCGCCACGTCGGCGACGAGGGCCTGCATGTCGGTGAGGTCCAGGCCGGCCCGTCGGGCGCGGGCGACCCAGTCCGCCAGCTCGTGCCGTAACGCCGCGGCGTCGTCCGGCAGCGGTGCCAGGTCTCGGCGGACGTAGGTGCCGGATCCCTGCCGTGCTTCGACCAGGCCGGCCGTCTCGAGCTCGCGGTACGCCTTGAGCACGGTGTTGGGATTGATGCCGGTGGTCTCGGAGACCTCGCGGGCCGTCGGCAGCTGATCGCCGGGGCTGAGCCGGCCCATCCGGATCGCCTGGCGGACCTGCTGCACCAGCTGGACATGGACCGAGACTCCGGCTCGGCGGTCGATCCTGAAGATCAAGAAATCACCCGGTCCACTAGTTGACTAGTGGACTCAGGATAGGACCCCTGTCAATATCGGGTGACACTCCCGTGGTCGCTTTCAGTAACTGACCCACTTCGTAAAGCTACTAGTACTTTCGGCTAGCTTTACACTCGACTATTCGGTTATCTTCGTCCTGCCGAACGGGCATCTGTGCAGGCAGGGCAACTGGAGGACGGAATGACCACGACATCCATCACGGCGGGCAGCGCGACGACCGCCGTCCAGAGCGACACGATCAGTGACGACCGTGCCTCCGATGTCGCCGGCGACCTCATCAACGCCCTGGCCGCCATGCCCGCCGGGCACCCGTCCCGCCCCGCGCTGCGCGCCCGGACGATCGAGGCGTGGCTGCCGCTGGCCCGCCACCTGGCCAAGCGCTACGCCGGCCGCGGCGAACCCAACGACGACCTGATGCAGACCGCCACGATCGGGCTGATCAAAGCGGTCGACCGGTTCGACGCCGCCCGTGGCGTGGACTTCGCCGGCTACGCCATCCCCACCATCCTCGGCGAGGTCAAGCGCCACTTCCGCGACCGCACCTGGTCGATCCGGGTGCCCCGTCGGCTGCAGGAACTACGACTGGCCATCACCGAGGCCAACAACGTCCTGACCCACACCCTCGGCCGCTCCCCGCAGGTCGCCGACATCGCAGCCCACCTCGGCATCAGCGAGGACGAGGTCCTCGAAGGCCTGGAAGGCGCCCGCGCCTACAACGCCACCAGCCTGTCCACACCGATCGGCGCCGAGGGCGGCACCGAACTCGGAGAGACCCTCACCGACGGCAGCGACGACTACGAGGCCGTCGACACCCGTACCTCCCTCGGGCCGGCCTTGGCCCGACTCGACGAGCGGGAACGCAAGATCGTCACGTTGCGCTTCTACGGCAACCTGACCCAGCAACAGATCGCCGAACAGATCGGCATCTCCCAGATGCACGTGTCACGGCTGCTCACCAAGGCCCTAGGCAAGCTGCGCCAGCACATCGACAGCGCCACCTTCTGACATCCCGGCCCCGCGACCGAGCGGTCCGCCGCGCTGATGCCCAGCGCGGACGACTTCGCCCGGCGCGGGGCCGCCGCGATCCGACGTCGCTGATCGACAGAACACGCTCCGACCGCATTGCGTCGGCGGTCTACAGTGCCCGCCGTGATCAGGCGGACGGTTCTCGCGGCGGCTCTGCTCGCGGGCGCGGGCGGATGCTCAACCCCGGATGCGGGCGGCGGCGGCGACTTCACTCCGGACCTCGCGCCGGCCACGGCGCAACGGCAGGTTCGCGAGCACGCCGATCGGGTCGCCGCCACCGCCGAGATCTCCCTGGACGCACCCGAGGAAAAGCGCCTCACGTGCCCGGGCATGATCAGCGACTTCCCGGACGACGAGCTCTACCGGATACAAGGCACCTATCACCTGCCGATCACCGTCGTCGAGGAGAAGGCCGCCTACGCCCTCCTGACCGACCACTGGAAACAGGCCGGTCTCACCCCGAGAACCGGTGACGACCCGTGGGTCAAGGGCCCCTGGGCCGGACCCGCCGACCTCAAGATCGACCTCCTGGACGGCCACACGGTCGCCCTGTCCCGCAGCACCGACACCACCGTCCAGATGATCGTCTGGACACAGTGCCTGCACGAAACGGGCTGAGACCGCGTTCTGCCGATCAGGGGAGCCCGGCCGACGGGGACGGCGACTTCAACGCCGCTTACCGGCGGCCCGCCGCCGGCGGATCAGAATGGTCCCCGCGCGTCAGAGGATGGACAGCAGGAACGACAGGGTGAAACCGGCGGTGGTGCTCATCGCCACGATCGGGCCGCCCTTCTCGTACGCCTCCGGCATCAGCGTGTCGGCCAGAGAGGCCAGCACCGCCCCGGCCGCGAACGCCAACGGCAACGAGATCGTCTCCGGGGAGGTGTTCGCCAGCGGACCGGCACCCAGCACGACGGCGAGGGTGAGCAGCGCGGCACACGCCACCCAGCACCCGAGGATGTAACGCTGGGACCGTCCCTGTGCGCGCATCGAAGCGCTGCCCACCAGCGCTTCGGGGAAGTTCGACACGAAGATCGCCGCCAGCAGCGCCAGCCCACCCGAGTCCGCGCCGAGCGACACACCCAAAGCCACATTCTCCGGTACGCCGTCGAGCGTCACCGCGGCCAGCAGCGCCAGTCCGGCCGCACCGCCGGTAGACGCGGTCGAAGGCCGCCGTTGCTGCGCGGCGGCGTCGGTGTCGAGTTTCTCGCTGCCGTGCGGCTGCTCGCGCGGGCCCTGGGCGATCCGGTCCAACCAGGAACTGAGGGCGGTGAAGACGGCGGCACCGGCGATCAACCCGCCACCGGCCCGCCAGATACCGCCGTGCTCGTAGGCGTCCTCGAACAACTCGAACGCCAACGCGGTGATCAACGCGCCGGCCGCGAACGCCAGCATCGCCGCGAGCACCGCTTTCGGCAGCTGCACCCGCGCACCGACCAGCGCACCGATGACCAGGGCGCTGGACGCGATCACTCCGAAAATCAAGGCATCCACGGCAGGGCCCTACCCAGCTCGTGCAGCCGCCATCCCCGAAACCGCCCCGGCAGGCCCGGAATCGACTCGCAGGTGTCGATGTCAACGATCGGGTGGGCCTTCCCGAGCGGTGCGCGACAGGCGTACGGTGAGCGACAGGTGTGCCGGGAAGTCTGGTCGGCGGTCATGGATCCACGCCCCGACCCGGAAGGCCTCCCCGCGATGACCGATCCCGCACTGTGCGCTGTCGACCTCACCAAACGCTACGGCCGTCTCACCGCCCTCGACACGTTGACCCTGGACGTCATGCCGGGGGAGGTGTTCGGGTTCCTCGGCCCGAACGGGGCCGGCAAGTCCACCACCATCCGGCTGCTGCTCGGCCTGGCCCGCCCCACCGCGGGCCGCGCCGAGGTGTTCGGCGTCGACGCCGCCGACGTGGCCCGCGCCCACCGGCACCTGGCCTACGTCCCGGCCGATGTCGCGCTGTGGCCACAACTGACCGGCGCCGAGATCCTGCACCTGCAAGCCCGGACCGGACCCGGCATCGACACCGCCTACCGCGACGAACTGGTCGAACGCTTCGCGCTCGACCCGTCGAAACCGGCCCGGACCTACTCCACCGGCAACCGACAGAAGGTCGCGCTGATCGCCGCGTTCGCCACCCGGGCTCCGCTCCTGGTGCTCGACGAGCCGACCAGCGGCCTGGACCCGTTGATGGAACAACAGTTCCGTATCGCGGTCGCCGGCGCCCGCGACCGCGGGCAGACGGTGTTCCTCAGCTCCCACCAACTCGCCGAGGTCGAAGCCGTCTGCGACCGGGTCGGCATCCTGCGGACCGGCCGACTCGTCGAGGTCTCCACCATCAGCGACCTGCGAGGCCTGCACCGCTGCGAGGTGACGATCGCCTACACCGGCACCGCACCCGACCTGACCGCGGTTCCCGGAGTCGCCGCCGTCGAGACGGCCGGAGAGCGACGGCTGCGTTTCACGCTCACCGGGTCTCCCGCTCCGGCGTTGCAGGTCCTGGCCACCGTGAACGTCACCGCGCTGGCCGTGCGGGAACCCAGCCTGGAGGAGATCTTCCTCGACTACTACGGGCAGCAGGTGGCCCGATGACCGCCGCCACCCTCCCGGGACGGGCCGTCACCCGGCTGGCCGTACGACAGATCCGGCGCGGCGCTCTGCTGGTGGTCGGCCTCAGCGCGGCCGTGACCGCGCTGGTGGTGGCCGGGTACGCGCAGGTGATGGCCGATCCGGCGGCGGCCGGCAGCCTGCAGGCGCTGGCCGGAAACCCGGCGATCCGCACTCTCTTCGGCGCCCCCGTCGGTCTCGACACCGCCGGCGGATTCACGGTGTGGCGGGTCGGCGCCGTCCTCGCGATCGCCCTGGGCGTCTGGTCGATCCTGGCCACCACCCGGATCACCCGCGGCGAGGAGGACGCCGGGCGGTGGGACGTACTGCTGTCCGGCCGTCTCCGTCTGCGCGACGCCCTGAACCGGCACCTGGCCGCCGTGATGGTCGTCTCGGCCGCCACCGCGACCACCATCACGGCCGTCCTTCTGGCCGCCGGCACGCCGGCGGCCGGTGCGATCATCCACGGCGCGGGCACCGGGCTGCTCGGCATGTTCTTCGCCGCGCTGGCCGCGTTGACCGCGCAGACCTTCCCGGCCCGGGCGCCCGCGACCGGCACGGCCGTGGCGATGCTCGGCGCCGCTCTGCTGGCCCGCATGATCGGCGACGGCGTCGACGCCCTCGGATGGCTGCACTGGCTGTCACCGTTCGGGCTGCTCACCCTCAGCGGCCCGTACGTCCATGACCGCACGCTGCCGCTGCTGCTGCTGGCCGCGGCCACCGTCCTGGTCACCGTCGCGGCGTCGGCCGCAGCCGCCCGGCGCGACGTGCAGGGCGGCCTGCTCGCGGTGGCGGCCGGGCGGCGCCCACGGACCCGTCTGCTGACCAGCGTGGAGACCTTCGCCGTACGCCGGGCACTGCGACCGCTGACCGGCTGGATGATCGGAATCGGCGCCTACTACCTGCTGATCGGGCTGACCGCGGTGTCGGTCACCGACTTCCTGCGCGACAATCCAGCCCTGGCCGGTGAAGCGGCCCAGGCCGGTTTCGTCGGGCTCGGCAGCATCACCGGTTTCGCCGCGACCCTGTTCGCGATCCTCGCCCTGCCCGTCGCCGGTTTCACGACCGTCCGGACGACCGCGTTCCTGGCCGCCGAAGCCGACCGCCGGCTGACCCTGATGACCAGCGGCCCCTTCTCCCGGATCCGGCTGCTCGGCGCCGAAACCGCCGTCACCGCGGCGGCGGCCACCGTCCTGGTCACCGGCGCCGGCCTGCTCACCTGGACCGGGGTCACCGTCATGGGCGGTCGGCTCGCCCTGACCGCCGCGCTGCGGGGAACGTGGAACGTTCTGCCGATCGTGCTGCTCAGCCTGGGCGCGGCGGTCTTCGCCGCCGGCTGGGCACCCCGGTGGGCCGGGCTGGTCGGCGCTCTACCCGGCGTCGGCGGGTTCCTGCTGCTGGTGCTCGCCGAAAGCATCGGCGCACCGTCCTGGGTCCGCGACATCTCACCGTTCGCCCACCTGGCACCGGTACCGCTCACCGGCGCCGACATGACGGCCACAGCGGTCATGCTCGGGACCACCGCCGTGTTGATCACCATCGGTGCCGGCGGATACCGCCGCCGAGACCTACGGTCCTGAACTCCGGCCGGGAACCGTCGCGTCACCGACGGTTCCCAAGGCCGAGAATCGCCGATGGGTAGGCGACCGTGTCGTTAGCCTCGACATGAGTGATCCACACGTCGAGGGGTGGTGGCCGATGAATCCCGGGAACGGAGCGGGACGGCCGGAAGACGCCCTGGTCCGCCGAGGTCTGTGGGTGTACGCGGTGGTCGTGATCGCCGCCGCGTCGGCTGTCGTGCCGTTCGCCGACCACCACCTCGGCAGTCATCCGAACCTGATCCTGGCATTTCTCGTCCTCATGCCGACCGCCGATCTGCTGACCGCGTATCTGCTGGTGCAGCAGTTCCTGGCCCACGGGCGACTGGCGACGCTGACCCTGTCGACGGTCTACCTGTTCTCCAGCCTGGTGATGATCGCGTACGCGGTCGCGTTCACCCGAGCACAGCAAACCGATGGCGGTTCGGCCTGGTCGGAGGTGTGCGCTCCGCTGCTGGGTCTGGTGGTCGTCATGGGGTTCCCGGTACTGGTGGTGGCGCAGCAGTGGCTCGTCACGGCGGTGCCGTCCCGCCACCGGGACGTCACCCGGAGCCGTCGGCCCACCGCGGTCGCGATCCTGGCCGCCGCCGCGCTGGTAGCGGCGGCCGCCGTCGCCGGCGTCGTCATCGGCGTGCCCGCCTGGTTCCCCGCCCTGTACCAGAGCGGGTCCGCGACCACGTTCGGCCGGATCCTCTACGGGGCGGCTCTGCCGGTCATCACCGCCTGCCTGCTGATGGTGGCCAGAGACCTACGGCACCGCGCGCAGGTGGAGCGGTGGGTGGTGGTGGCGATCAGCGCGTCACTGGCCGCCGCGATCCTCACCCTGGTCGCGCCGCGCTACACCGTCGGCTTCTACGCCGCCCGCGTCGCCCTCCTGCTCTCCTCGGCGGTGGTCCTGACGGCGCTGCTCGCCCAGACCGCGAGCCTCTACCGCCGGCTCACGGCGGCCCACGACGATCTCCACCGGGCGCACCGCGAACTGAGCCGACGTGCCGACCACCTGATGACGGCCAATCGTGAACTGGAGACCGCGGACGCCTGGAAGAGCGACATCCTCGCCACCCTCTCCCATGAGATCAACCAACCACTGGCGGTGATAGCCGCCTACTCCGAGGAACTGACCCACGACTGGGACCTCACCACCGACGACGAGCGACGCGCCTCGGCCCTGGTACTCGGCGAACGGGTCGACGACCTACTCGGCATGGCGGCACACCTGCTCGCCCTCTGCCGCGCCGAGCGCGGCGAGATCCAGACCCGGCCCGCCGTACTGCCGGTCGAACGGATCCTGACCCGCCTCACCGACAACCTGACCCGGCAGGCACGCATGCGCCTCGACGCCGACCACGGCCCCTCCGGTACGGCCGTCTGGGCCGACCCGGTACACACCCACGAAGTCCTGACCAACTTCGTCACGAACGCCGTCAAGTACAGCCCCGGCGACATCCACATATCGGCGACCCCGAACGACACCGGCACCATGGTCCTGTTCGCCGTCAGCGACGAGGGCAACGGCGTACCACCGGAATTCGTCGCCCATCTGTTCGACCGTTTCACCCAGGCCGACCGCGGCGGCGCGGCGCGGGCCGGCGCCGGTTTCGGGTTGTACCTGTCGAGGCTCCTCACCGAGGCCAACCACGGCGACCTGTGGTACGAAGCCGTCGTCCCGCACGGCAGCCGGTTCGTGCTCGCCCTCCCGAGTGCACCAAGCGGCCCTCCCGCCCTGAGTCGTGTCGACCACGCTGACGGCGCTGCCACCGGATGACCCGCCACCCGCAACCGTGCTGCTCCGATCGGCGCACCGACCGGCGACCCGGCATCGATAGCGTTGAGATCTCCCGAGGTAAGAAGGCCCACGATGGTTGTCTCCAGCTACGCCCCGAAGACTGATGTCCTGACCCACCCCGACCGGGTGGAGGCGGTCGGCAGGCTGCTGCCGTGCGGTGAGGGCACCCCGGCAGCGCTGCAGCAGTTCATCGACCACGTCGCCGAGCTGCTGCACGCACCCTGTGCCGGCGTGTCACTGATTCTCACCGACGCGGGAATGCTGGTCGCCACCCATGGGGTGAGCGGCTGGCTCGCCGAAGCCGGCGGCCTGCCGGCGGAATGGGCACCCTGCGCGACAGTGGTCCGCAACGACGCTCCGTTACTGATCACCGACACCCACGACGATCCGGCGCATGTCACCAATCCACTGGTGATGATCACCGGGGTGCGCAGCTACGCCGGGGTGCCGCTGCACTCGAACGGACAACCGGTCGGCTCGCTGTGCGTGCTGAGCGGCGAACCGCACGCGTTCACCACCGCTGACCTGGACGTCCTGACCGGTCTCGCGTCGCGCGCTGTCGAACTGCTGCGGGCCGGCATCTACGGCTGATCCGACCGACTTCGTCACCGCAGCGCCGACAGCTCCCGACCGCTCGCATCCCGGAAGGCACACCGCCCGTCATGGCCCCTCACGCCACTGCTCCGCCCGTCCACGGTCTGATCCGTCCGACCGTTGCCGACCTGCACACCAGCGTCACCCGAGCCTCCGACGGCGATCCGCATCTGTGGTCGCGGCTGTGCCACGCCGCCGACGTCCCCGCCGACGCGGACGGACCCGTCGCCCTCGCCGCCCTGATCACCGCCGCACTCGAGATCACCGCCGGATCGGTACGGGTCGCCGTCACGTCGCTCAACGTCCGCGTGCGCGCCCACGGCGCCCTGGCGGCGTTGGGCGGCTGACTCCGGCCACCGTTGCGGGCCCGGTCGGTGCGAACCATGGTCGGGTCGGCGTCGGGAGCGGTGGGGGTGGTTCGCGAACCGAAGCACGGTCGACGTCAGGCCCTCTTGCGGGCCGCGGTCAGCTGGGTGAGGTGCCGCTTGCTGATCCGGCCGTCGTGCTCCCGGTCGATGAGGCGACCGAGGCAGGTCAGCAGGCCGTCCCGAGCCGGTCGTGGCAGCGAGCGGGTCGGGGAATAGGTCATGAGCAGGTCGAGGTAGCTACGGGTGGTGTACGACTGTTCCCACTCGTAGCGATAGAACCGGGCCGGGCCGAAGCGCTGAGAGTCGTCGATGTCGCTCGAGTCCTCAGGGATGTCGGCGGCGGGTGCCTGGCGCCATCCCGGCGGGGTCTTCGGGTCGAAACGCTCGTAGCAGGTCTGCGCGTCGATGAAGAACTGCTCGGTGCCGCCGGCGACGTGCTCGGTGTGTATGAGGGCCAGGGTGCCGCCTGGGCGAAGGACGTCCGCCGCCTTTTGAACGCGGATGTCCGGGTCGATCCAGTGGAACGCGGTCGCCGAGACGACGAGGTCGAACGGGGTTGCCGGCGGTGTCCAGCTCTCGAACGGTGCCACCTCGATGGCCACGTTCGGGAAGGGGCGCAGGTTGCGTCCGGCTACCTCGGCCATGTCGGTGCTGAGTTCGACGGCGATGATGGTGCAGCCGAGTCGGGCCAGCGGGTAGGTGGCTTGGCCGGTGCCGCATCCGATTTCCAGTACGCGAGATCGCGGGGTCAGGCCGGCGAGCACGGTCAGGTCTTGGAACAGTTGTGGCGGATATCCGGGGCGTGCGCGGTCGTAGAGCTCGGCGTCCTCACCGAACGTGGTACGCAGCCGCTCGCGGTCGGTGTCGGTCACAGCGGAAGACTACTGTCGGGACCGCGGTGTAGACGGCTGCGCCTTCGGCGGGGAGGCCGAACAGTACGCAGATGCGTTCGAGGTCACCGCCGGTAGCCAGGACTTCGTGGATGATCCGGTCGGCGCGGATGCCACGGGCGGCGTTGCCGAGCCGCGCTGGAGGAGTCGATATTCGTCGACGTGGTTGTGTTCCCCGACCGCGGGTACGCCCAGTGACGACCCTGTCACCTCGGCGAAAGGAGTGGTCGTCATGACGACCGCCCGTGAAATCATGAGTCCCGACGTCACATGCGTCGGGGAGAAGGAGTCACTCGCGGAAGCCGCACGCAAGATGGCGGACCTCAACGTGGGATCGCTGCCGATCTGCGGCGACGACAACCGGCTGCACGGCATGCTGACCGACCGCGACATCGTGGTGAAGGCGCTCGGCCAGGGCCGCAACCCGGCCGAGGTGGCGGCCGCCGAACTGGCCCAGGGCAAGCCGGTCACGATCGGCGCCGACGACGATGCCGCGGAGATCCTGCGCACCATGGCCCGGCACAAGGTCCGCCGGCTGCCGGGATCGACGGTCACCAGTTGGTGGGCATCGTCGCGGTCGCCGATGTGGCTCGCGCGCTGCCGGACCGTCCGGTCGGCGACCTCATCGACGCCATCAGCGAGTGATCGCCGGCCCTTTCACCGGCGTCGGCGTGAGCGGGGCTGCTCGGTGTGTTTCTGCCCGGATCGGCGGGGTCGTGTCGGGGGGTCGGAGGGGGCGTCGACGGCGCCGGGGCTGGAGAACACCACCGGAGCGACAGCGGGGCGTACGGCCTCTGCCGGCGGCCAGGATGACGCCACCATCGCGGCTGCGGTGACCGGCACCGTCGGCGATACCAGGTCCAGCAGCCGCTGGGCCTGGACGGCGTCGATACCTCGACCCGGGTCGATGCGCACACCTGCTTCATCGGCCAGGTCTTCGACGTCGTGGCTGCTCACGACCTTGGGGCCAAGGTCGGTGAGTCGCCGGGCGAACTCCTGCACACTGATCATGCGTTGGGTTCCTCTACCGCTGGTGACACGGCAGAGCCGAAAGAGGTGCTGGTTCGGCTCTGGGGGTTTCGTTTCAGGTTAGGCAACGAATCGGGCCACGTGCGCATCAGCCCGGTGAACGGCCGAGTAGCAGCGGACCTGATCGAACCCACCCCGGACACGCCTCGTACTGTTCGCGCCCGAGCCGCGTGTCGAATCATGGCCGTCTTGCTTTCAACGCAACTTCGGGGCACTTCGTCGGCCAAAGTGGTACAGCGGCAGCTTACCGACTTCATGGCCGAGGTGCGCCGGCCACCCACCGCGGCTCGGTGTCCTCGTCCATCATCGACGGCGGCTGACTTGACCGACCGGTCAACCGCGATCTAGATTTGACCGGTCAGTCAAGCAGGAGGTGGCCGTGGCGCGAGACACGCGCGAGCGCATCATCGCGGTGGCGCGCGATCTGGTCCACGGCGCGTCGTTGGCTGAGGTCAGCACCGAGGACGTCTGCAAGGCCGCCGGCGTTCACAAGGGCAGCCTCTACCACTTCTTCCCCTCGAAGGAGGCGCTGGGCGGAGCCGTCCTGGACCACAACTGGGACATGATGCACGCCGTGCTCGACGAGTCCTTCGCCGACGACGTGCCGCCGCTGGAGCGCGTCGACCGGTTCGTCGACGCTTTCGCGCGGATGCTCACAGTGATGCGCGAGCGGTTCGGCGCCACTCCCGGCTGCCCGCTCGGCGGCCTGGCCGCCGAGGTGGCCGGGCACGGCGATGAGGGTCGGGCCCGGGCCGGGCGGGTGCTGTCCGGCTGGATGGGCTACTTCGCCATTGCCTTCAGTGAGGCGAAGGGCCGCGGCGACGTGCCGGCCGACATCGACCCCGGCCGCGCCGCGATCCGCGTGCTGGCCCTGATGCAGGGGCTGACGCTGCTGGCCAAGACGCACGACGACCCGACCTTGGTGCTGCTTGCCAAGACCGACATCCGGCTGCTTCTGCGGGCTTCCGTCTGACGAGAGCCAGAGGGAAGGCCGCTTTTTCATGTCCACCGAGTTGACCGATCAGTCAAATGAGGAGTTTCCCATGCCACAGACGACCATCACGGGCGAGGAATACCGGTTCACCCGCCTCCGGACCACCCTGCTGCTCGACGACCTGACGTTCGGCCGAGACGCCCCCACGCCCGGCGACCGGATGCCCGTCTTCGACCTGCCCGCGATCGCCGTCCTGACCGTTGCGGTAGTCGGGGCGATGCTGTGACCGCCGGACCCGGAAGTGTCAGCGTGCGGGCCATCCCGGTGGCCGGTCGGCACTCGATCAACGCCTACCTGCTGCTCGGCAGTCGGCCGGTTCTCGTCGACGCCGGGGTCCCGGGTAGCGGCCACCGCATCGTGGAGGGCATCGCCCAGCACGGGGTCGACCCGGCCGACCTGGCGCTGATCGTGCTCACCCACGCCCACATCGACCACTTCGGCGCCGCGGCACACGTGCGAAGGCTGACCGGGGCGCCGATCGCGGCCCACCGCGCGGATCTGGAGCCCTACCGGGCCGGGCGGGCCCGTGAGCCGTATCTGCCCACCGGCCCGTTCGGTGCGCTGCTGAGCCGCCTGCCCGCACTGCACCGCACCACCCACGCGGTCGAGCCGGACCTGATCCTGGACGGTCCGCAGCGCCTCGACGACCTGGGCGTCGCCGCCCGCGTCATGCCGACACCCGGCCACACCGCCGGATCGGTCTCCGTCCTCACCGACGACGGCGACCTGGTGGCCGGCGATCTGATCGCCAGTTCCTTCATGGGTTCGATCACCGGCCGCCCCGCCAACCCGCCGTTCCACGACGACCGGCTCGCCAACCTCGCCAGTCTGCGCGCGATGCTGGCCCTCAAGCCGGTGTCGTTGCACGTCGGTCACGGCGGCAGTCTCGACCCCGGCCGGGTCGCGTGGTGGGCCGATCGGGAGCAGCGTCGCCTCGACCGGCTGGTCGCCCACGGCCGGCTCCGCCACCGTGGTGAGGTGCGCCCGGCTGAGTGATCGGTCGTCCATTCCCTGCCGGATCCACTGCCGGTGGCCGGCATCGATGTCGCCTGACATCGGCTTCCACCGGGAGCAGTGGGTGCCGACGGTCGGCGGTCCGAGGATGTCCCTGATCACAACCTGGTGAACTGTCATCAGGTCGCCCCCGATCGGTGCCGATCAAAATACGGACGGTGTGGGCGGCGGAGGGTGACGATGGGTTCGGCGCGGGGCGCTTCGTGGTGGCTGGGTGGTCTGCTCGCGGTCGTGATGGCGGGTCTGTCCGGTTACGCGGTGTTCGGTAGCTGGCGGCAGACGGGCATCGTGCAGGATCTCGCCGACGACAGCGCCGATACCGACGCCTACCAGGACACCGCCTACCTGATGAGCTGGGAGCTGGCGCTGCTGCAGGCATCGCTGCGGGAGCCCGACGGTGAGGAGCGCCGGCAGCTTCCCGACGTCCACGAGCAGACCCAGCGCGCCATGGAACACATGGCGTCCGTCGACGGCGAGCACCAGCGGCTCGCCGCTGCACTCGTGCAGGCGCACAGCGGCATGAAACCGGACATCGCCGGTTACCTGCGGTCGCTCGACCTCGGCGACGGGGAGACCGCCGAGGCCACCCTCGAGAAGACGATCGAACCCGCCACCACCTCGATCATGACCGCGGTGCTGGCCGAGCGGGAGCATCACCTCGCCGACCACGCCGCGAAGCAGGCGACCGGCCTGCGGGACTCACAGCGGCTGTTGTGGGGCAGCGGCCTCGCCTTCCTGCTGAGCGTGACCGTGCTCGTGCTGTTCGGGCATGCGACACGGTCGCACCGACGGCAGATCGAGGCGACCGCCGCCACCGACGCGCTGACCGGCCTGCCCAACCGCAACGGCTTCACCGGTCGGGTTCACGCGGCGCTCACCGAGATCGCCGGTCACCGGCGCCGCCGGAGGCGGTCCGCGCGGGGCCGGGTCACCGTGCTGGTGGTCAACCTCGACGGATTCCGGGACGTCAACGAACAGCTCGGCCACCACGCCGGTGATCTGCTGCTCACCCATGTCAGCCGGCGCCTGCAGGCTGCGATCCGGGAGCACGACGTCGTGGCGCGGCTCGGTGGTGACGAGTTCGCGGTGCTTCTGCGCGACACCGACCCGACCGTCGGGGAGGACATCGCCGCCCGACTGACCGGCGCCTTCGACGACCCGTTCACCATCGACGATCTGACCGTGGACCTGGAGGTCAGCATCGGCGCCGCCACCGCCGGCCCCGGCGACGACGTCCCCACGGTGCTGCGGCACGCCGACACCGCCATGAACCACGCCAAACAGCAGCGCAGCGGATTCCAGCGGTACGCTCCCGGCCGCGCCGCCGACGACACCACCGCCCGGCTCACCCTGCTCGGCGACCTGCGCCGCGCCCTGGACAACGGCGACGAGATCAGCCTGCACTACCAGCCCAAGATCGCCGTCGAGACCGGTGAACTGGCCGGGGTGGAGGCGCTCGCCCGCTGGACGCATCCCACCAAGGGACCCGTCTCCCCGGGCGAGTTCATCCCGGTCCTGGAAGCCACCACCCTGATCCACCGATTCACCCATCAGGTGCTGATGCAGGCCCTGACGCAGGCCCGGGCCTGGCTCGACGAGGGCCACCCGGTCCGGGTGGCGGTCAACCTCTCCACCCGATCACTGCTGGACACCACCTTCCCCGACCGGCTCGCGACCCTGCTGGACCAGGCCGGTGTGCCGGGCGACCAACTGTGCATCGAGGTCACCGAACACAGCGTCATGAACGATCCGGACACCGCCATCGCCACCTTGAAACGCATCCGCGACCTCGGGGTGAAGACGTCCATCGACGACTACGGCACCGGCTATTCCTCCATGACCTACCTACGGCTACTGCCACTGGACGAACTGAAGATCGACCGCTCGTTCGTCAAGGACATGGCCGCCGACCACAGCAGTCGAGCGCTGGTCGCCTCCACCGTCGAACTCGGTCACACCCTGGGGCTCACCGTCGTCGCCGAAGGCATCGAGGATGCGGCGACCCTCACCGCGCTGCACGAGATCGGCTGCGACCTCGCTCAGGGATACCACCTGGCTCGGCCGATGCCCGCCGACGCGCTCACCCGTCACCTGCGCACGGCGACGATGAGCCGCACCGACACGCCGTTCGCGATCGCTCGACATGCCGGGTAGCCGGTGGTCCGAACCACGGCCCGACGCGCCGCGGCGACCGCACAGCGGACCACCGGCGGGTGCGGTACGTCGCCGACCATGCAGAGCAGGGTGCGCGGCCAGGTGCCCATGCTGTACGTCCGCAGTGTCGAAGCGGCCCGGCGGTTCTACGCGCTGTTCGGATACGGCGAGGTCAAGGCGGGCGGCGACGGTGAGGCCCGATGGTCGTATCTGCAGTGCGGTGAACACACCCTGCTGCTCGCCTGCGTCCGACCCGCGTTGATTCAAGTCGAGTTGCCGCTGCTCATCTACCTCTTCGTCACCGAACTGGAGACGGTGCGGCAGCGCCTGGGCGAAGCCGGGCACCCCCACGACCTCGTCGGCTATCCCGACCACGCCCCCGACGGGGAGATCCGTACCCAGGACCCCGACGGCAACGTGGTTCTGGTCGGCCAGCAGACCGCGGTCACCGGCGAGGGGCGCAGCGACCCCACCGGCCCGGAGGCGCGTTTCTCGCTGATCAGACAGGCCGCGGAGGCGGTCAGCCGTCGCGGCGGCGCACCCGCCTCCTGCCAGATC
Source organism: Actinoplanes sichuanensis (assembly GCF_033097365.1). NCBI lineage: Bacteria > Bacillati > Actinomycetota > Actinomycetes > Micromonosporales > Micromonosporaceae > Actinoplanes > Actinoplanes sichuanensis. The sequence continues at coordinate 4,682,237 of NZ_AP028461.1, read as the reverse complement.
GGAACGACGGACGGCCGTCCCTGCTCCGAGGCCGCGGAGGTCAAACTCGCCGACACCTGGGGATCGACCGTGTGGGGCTGCCTCACCCACGCCGACGAGGCCCGAATCAATGCCCCGGGCACCTTCATCGCCACCGAGGACGCCCGAGGACTCGGCCCCTGGCTCGCCCGCCGCGCAACACCACGCTGACAGTGACGGAGACCCGCCCCATCCGGTCGCGTGACGCAGTCCGGCTGCGGTGGTCGACTCTCCCGGCCGCCCTTCGCCGGCTCCGGTGAAGGGCGGCCGGTGTGCTCAGAGGGTCTTGCCGTTGACGAGCACCTTGGCCGGGCCGTTGAAGGTGATCTCGCCGGTGGTGACTGTGCCGTACGTGGTCGCGCCCTCGGTGACCGCGCCGTCGGTGACTGCGCCGTCGGTGATCGCGCCGTCGGTCACGGCGCCGTCGTTGATCGGTCCGTCGGTGACCGCGCCGGGGGTGACGACGTTGCTCAGCAGCGTGATCTTGTCGGCGATGCTGGAGCGCAGGCAGTCGTCCGGGTTCTCGCCGGGAGCCGCGTCCCAGGCACCCCACTGGGTGCTGGTCAGTGGCGCGAACGTGTAGTCGCCGAAGGTGTAGTCGCCGAACGTGTAGGCGTCGCTGAACGTCCAGGCGCCGTACGACCAGGTGCCGAAGGTCCACTCGCCGAACTGCGCGGCGTCCCAGGTGGTCGCGCCCGCCTCGTGTACCGGCGTGCCCTTCCAGCCCTTGAGGATGAACCCGGTGTACTGGTTGCTCTTGCGGGCGTCCACGTCGAGGTCGTAGGTGAGGTTGCCGGTCAGGACGCCGGCGCGGCTGCCCGAGCGGGTGCCGTCGCGGGAGGCGTCGCGGCTGCCGGTGCGCAGGCCGTCGCGGGAGCCGGTGCGGGTGGCGGTGCGCTGGGCGTCGCGTTCGCCGCTGCGGTGGAACGTCTTGGTGCCGTTTCCGTTGGTGAAGTCACAGGTCAGCGTCTGGGTCACGACCTGGGTCGCGGACTGCGTGCCGGTTTGGGTGCCGGTCTGGACGCCGGTCTGCGAGCCGGCCTGTGATGCGGCCTGGGTGGCGGTCTGTGACTGCTGCTGCAGGGTCGGCTGGGTGGCGGTGAAGGCGAGGCCCTTGCTGTCGACGGCCTTCTGCAGGGCGGCGTTGTTGAGAGCGAGGGCGGTCTGGACGTCGCCCTTGCCGATGAAGCCCTTGCCGGTGGCCGGGTCGAGGCTGACCGCCGCGAACGCGGGGGTGCCGAGGGCGATCGCCGTGACCGAGGCTGCGACGGAGGTGGTCAGGAGGCCGCGAATACGCATGTGGTGCCTTCCAGCGGAGTCGACTTGTCGACGTCACAGTAGGTAGCGATAAGTCCGAGTTGAATGGGCTGGTGGCTGTTGTAGACGTTCATACGAGCTGGTGTGGCTTGCCGGATTTCCCCAAGCGAGTGAGAAGACGGACAAACCACCACCTATCGTTACTCAGTGTGATGAGGTTCTTCCTCACGCTTCCGCGCGAGGTTCAGGCGATCGCCGTGGCCGGGTGCGGTGTTTCCGCGCGGGGCGGGGTGGTTTCCGGTGGTTCCGGTGTCTGCAGGAGTGCGTGATAGACCGCACGAACCGCGAGCACGCGGCTGACGTCGTCGAGGATTCCGGCGAAATACCGCTGGCGGAACTCACTGTGGGTCATCGACGACACCGCGAAGTACATAACGCTGAACCCGGCCAGCAGGGCCGCCACCTTCACCATTGCGGGCTCGAAAGACGTCGGCTGCGTGGACTCGGTCCAGAGCTGCGCGGTGGCCTGGTTGACCGCGACGAGCCCGAAGACGACGAAGAATCCGAACACCGCCACACCGACCACGGCCGCCCGGATGAGTTGCCGGGTGCCGAGAATCAGCAGGATGTTGCGCTGCTCGCTGGGGCGCAGCGGCGGAAGCAGGGCAGTCGAGGCCAGCGCCGGGGCGACCGCTTCCAGAGGTGTTCTCTGGCAGGCCGCGATGAGCCGGTCGGGGGCCATCGACCGTTCGATGTCGCGGATCTCCTCGCGCAGCCGCGCCGCGATCGCGAACAGCGTCACCGCCACGAACATGGCGCAGATCCCGGCCAGCCGCCAGACCGGTATCCGGTTGGCCAGTTGCCAGATGTCCGCGGTGAAGAACAGGAACACCACGATGAACAGCAGCATCGGCAAGGCCCGCCCGAGCAGCCCGAAACTGTTCCGCAGATCGCCGGCCACGTGCCGGACCGAATGCAGCACCAGCGACACCAGCCCGTATCGGGTGGCGACGTTCGCGACCGCGAACACCAGTCCGAGCGCGATGACGGCCAGGATCGCGAAGAAGCCCTGTACGGCGGCGTCGCTCTCCAGTTCGGTGTCGGCTTTGACGGCCGCCATGTCCTTGGCCACCTCCAGGGCGACCGCGCCCAGAGGCACCGCGACGTAGGTGATGAGCAGCAGCGCCGCGACCCAGCGTGGCAACACCGGCGGCGGTCGGCGACCGGCCCGGGTGACCACGAGCCACAACGCTGCCGAGCCGATCGTCGCGACGGCCAGCGCCAACCAGTCGTTCGGGATCGGCACTGTCAGCACACAGAAACTCAGCAGCGGGAACATGCGTGGCAGCGTGTGGGTCCGCAGCGTCTGCTTGGCGATGAACTTGGGCAGTCCCTGGTGGATCAGCCACCACTCAGTGCGCCGGGCGAGCGCCGCCTGGACTTTCGGGTCCATCGTCGCCCTCACCCCACCACGCCGTTGCGGGCCGGGGACATGAACCTTCGCATCTGGGTACCTCCGGAATCGGGCCGAGGACGGCGCGAAATCACTGGACGGTGGCTTTGGGCAACGGATGTCGTGTGCCGCCGTGGGGCCACCACCGAACCCTGCCCTCGGAAACGAGTGCGGGGATCAGTGCTGCCACTGAAGTCCAGTACGGAGCCCGAAGGGGCAGTGGGACCTGGACGCGATCACCTCGGCGACGACCACCGGGGTCGTCTTTCTCGACCGGGCATCCCCTGCTGTCGCCGTGGTCGTCAGGGCCTGCCGGTCGTCCCTCGGCGCAGGGGAGTGATGAGCCTGTCGGGCCTTTTCGGACCTCGTGCGTCGGCCGTCCGCTGGGCGAGCTTCTGGAGCACGGTCTTGACGGCGGCGTCCGAGGTCTGATCAGTTTCGTCGCCCATCGTCACGGCTGAGTACGGCACGGATGGCGGCGGGCCTCCGGCTGATGTCGCCGGTGCCGGTGCCGGGAGAGCGATCACCATGGCGGCCAGTCCCGCCCCTGTCGTCAACAGCCGTCTGCCCTGGTTCATGATCATCGCCTTCGATCGGTGGCGTCCTTGCCCACAGGCCACCACAACGATCGCCGGATTTCAGGTGTTCGGCAGTGAACCACCCGTTCGTACGTGCCGATCAGGTGCGGGTCGGGGAGCCGATGAGGCTGGGGTTCCGGAGGCTCGCCGGGCGTTCTTGTGCCGGTACATGTCGGCGTCGGCGGCCGACATCAGCCCGTCCGCGCTGGTGTCCGCGTCACTGCCGTACGCGACCCCGACGGTCACTCCGAATGACAGGTGATGTCCCCGCCACACGGCCGGTACGGAGGTGGCGTCCTCGATCCGGCGCCTGAGCACCTCCGCGTCACCGGCCGTCGTGCCGGTGCCCAGGATCAGGAACTCGTCGCCGCCGATCCGGGCCGCCACGTCCTCGCCCCGTAACGTGCCGCGCAGCCGGTCGGCGAACACACGCAGGACCTCGTCGCCGGCTTCGTGGCCGTACTCATCGTTGATCGCTTTGAATCTGTCGAGGTCGCAGTAGAGAACCGCGACTCCGGCGCCGGATCTGACCGCCTCCTCCAGCAGGGTGAAGAACCGGCGTCGGTTGACCAGACCGGTCAACTCGTCGTGGTGTGCCTGGTGGCGAAGTGCCTCCTGGTCGGCGGTCCGTTCCGCGATCAGCAGCCCGATCCGGGAGACGACCAGCGGGATCACCAGCAGTGTGCCGAAGGTCAGCAGCAGGTTGTCGGTGGTGCCGCCGAACAGTTCGGGAATGCCGCCGACGACCGGCACCATGGCCAGCACGAACCCGAGATGCGACAGCCGTACCGGCCGCAGGCGGTTGCGGCGCCATCCGGCCGGCTGGGTGAACTCGGTGGAGCTGGGGTGCAGCGCCGCGGCGGTCAGCCCCAGATAGCCGATCATCGCGAACAGGTCTACGAGCGGGGAGTAGTAGTCACTTCCCGGGCGGGTCGACAACAACGACGACACCACGCTGACGACGGTCGCGCCGAGGCTGAGGAAGAAGTAGATCAACGAGGTGCGGGCGGTACCGGCGGTCCGCGCGATCCGCAGCAGTGCGCCGAGCGTGCCCGTCAGCAGCAGCATCTTCAGCAGGTAGATGCCCTGGCTGGGACCTGACACGTCCAGTTCGAGCAGGTGCGGGCGCAGCACGAACTCCCAGACCGGGGTGATCAGGCCGACGCCGAGCAGGGTCGCGTCGATGATGCCGCCCCGGTCGCCTTCGCCGTGTTTGCGGATCACCTGCAACGCCGACAGCATGATGCTGCTGTAGGCGAGGACCTGGAGCACCAGGTTCGCCGGTCCGTCGGCCCCGACGTCGCGACCGAGGCCGAGCTGCACGAACCACAGGTAGTTGAAGATCGTGAACAGCACCGACGCGGCGAGCAGCAGATACCAGGCGGTGCGGTTGACGATCCGGTTGATCCGCATCCCCACGGCGATGCCGGCCGCCGGGAGCGCGCCGATCACCGTCACCACACCGAGTCGTACGGCCAGGCCACCGAACGCCCACGCGGCCACCGCGACGAGAACCAGCACGACGAACCCGGCATGCACCAGGGCGCGGTGCACACCGGCACCGCGTTGCCGGCCGACTCTCATGATCCGCACCATCGGCCGGCACCGCCCCGACTTGAGCCGAGTCGCCGTCGGCGCGTCGTCGGTTCCGGGATGCTTTCGCCGGAGAGAACCCGGACCTGCCAGGACGGCCGGTCAGGTCAGTCGTTTGATCCAGGTTCCGGCCTGTGGGGCGGCCGCGGTGATGGTGGCGATCGTGGTGGTGGCGGCCCACCAGAGCAGGACGGCGATGTAGGCCCAGGTCAGGTATTCGATGGTGTGGACGCTGCTGACCAGGGCGTACCCGCCGCCGAGGACGACGCCGGTGATGATGCGCAGCAGGGGCGGGCGGGTGGCGGTCAATGCGGTCGCGACGCCGAGCAGGACGGCTCCGGCGATCTGGGTCGGGCCGGAGGTGGGCAGCAGATCGGCGGGGAAGGTGTAGGTGAACGCGGCTCGTTGCAGGTAGACGCCGGCGGCGGCGAGGGCGATCGCGGTGACCGGCGGGTTCGCCCGGCCGAGCCACGTGACGATCGCGCCGTGGGGGATTCGCGGTGCGATCAGGGCGATGAGCGCGGCGCATGCGGCTAGGGGGATGGCGCAGGTCAGGGCGGCTCTCAGGTAGGCGGGGTCGTAGAAGTCGACGCCCACGCCGACGCCGAGGCCCCAGAGTCCGGCGACGGCGAGGCCGAGAGCGGCGGCACCCAGATAGCCGCGGCGCAGGAGGGCGCCGGTGGTGATGTCGTCGTCGGCGTGGGCGGCGGTCAGCCAGGTGGTGGGCACCAGTTGGGCGGCGGTCCACGCGGTGAGCACGGCCGACGCGGCGGCGAAGCCGATGTTCTCGACCGGCAGCAGGACGCCGGTGATGTCGCCGCCGATACGGCCGATGTCGGCGGTGGTGATGGTCTGTAGCAGGATCGCGACGCCGGCGGCGGCCAGGATCGCGACGCGGGCCAGGTTGGCCAGGGTGATGCGGGTACGCGGCAATCGCCCCGACGCGGCGGTTGTTCCCGGCGGGGGAGTGGTGACGGTCGTGGGTCGGGTGATGCGCAGGGCGCCGCGGGCGATGGTGTGTGGGTCGTCGACGAAGGTCGGTTCGGGTAGCCCGGCGGCGGTGAGGGCGGCGCCCAGCGACGGCAGGATCGGGTCGTCGCCGGTGAGGATGACGGTGGTGACATCGGCGCTGTCGAGGTCGGCGTCGGTCAGCGCCTGTTTGACGGCGTCCGGGACGCGGGCCAGGTGTGGGGTGGCGGCCGCGGACACGTCGGCTTGTTCGAGGATCGCCGCCGGATGTGGTGGGGGCAGCAGCAGCGACGCCCGGGGCCGGTCGGCGAGCACGGTTCGGGCCTGGTGGATCTCGCGGTGGACGGGCCAGCCGGTGGGTGGTGGGTCGGCGAGTCGGGCGAGTAGGGCGGTGTCGATGTCGGGGTGGGCGGGGTCGTGGATGTCGGTGTGGGCGACCTGCTGGTAGCCGTCGTCGAGGTCGAGGATGGTCAGGTCGGGTGCGGCGGTGGCGATCAGCACGAATCGGCCGCTGGTGGCCGTACCGGCGCTGACCGCTGCGGCGGCGGTGACGATGCCGGGAACCGGAAGCCCGACCTGCGTAGCCGCCTGTTGCAGGCGCTGCCGGGCGCGGTGACCCCACCCGGTGGCGGTGACGACCGTCAACGCGGTCACCGGGGTGCCGGCGAGCGCGGAGGCGTGGGTGGCGACGTGGGCGAGGACGGCGGCCACGGCGGTGGTGTCGGTGCCGTCGTGGACCGAGGCCATCGGGTCGGGCCGGTAGTCGTCGGCGTCGCGGAGCCCGGCGGTGAGCGCGGTCGTGCCGGTGAGCAGCGTGCCGGTGGCCGGGTCGGGGATTACGCCGCTGGGCAGGCGGGCGTGACCCGCGAAGTAGACCGGATGGACGGTGCCGTCGTGTTCGTAGACCGCGGTGATCCACCAGGGTGCGATGTCGACGGCCAGGTGAAGATCCGTTGCGGGCATGCCGGGCAGTGTCGCAAAACGACATCACACAGGTCGGCCTGAAACGTTCTTCTTCGTATGGTGATAGACCATCGCGAATACGGTGGCCGATGATCGGGCGCGGCCGGTAGAGATCAGGGTTCGATCACGGACCCCAGGGCAGGCGATGAGCGACGACGTGCGCCGCAAGACCGCGGAGCTCACCCGGCAACCGACCGTCTGGCCGGCACCCCCACCACCGGACGACAGCCGTCGGCGTACGGGCCGGGTGTTGCGGGCACTGCCGGGTGTCCTGGCCCTCGCGATCGTGCCGCCGCTGCTGCTCACCCTGGTCTTCGGCCCACCGGCCGGCCTGCTGCCGTCGTGGGCGCAGATCACCGCATTCGTCACCGACGGTCGGCGCCCGGACGGCACCCGGCTGATCGTCGGCGCGGTCGCGGTCCTGTTGTGGCTGATCTGGACGATCATGATGCTGCTGCTGGCGGGCAGTGTCCTGACCGTCGTCGCCGGATGGCGGCTGCCGCGATGGCGGTTGCCGGCACCGTTGCACCGGATGCTGTTCGGGCTGGCCGGAACCGCGGTCGTCGCCGTCGCCACCACCCCGACCGGCGGCGGTCCGGCCCCGAGCCCCGCCACGGCCGCGGCCACATCCGGCGACAGCATTCTGCCGCGCGGCACGGTCACTGTCATGGTCGGTCAGACCCGCTTCGAGTACGAGGTGAGGCGCGGCGATTCACTGTCGAGGATCGCTCGTCGCTGGCTGGGTGACGCCGACCGCTGGCCGGAGATCTGCCGTCTCAACCGCCACCGCCACCAGACCGGTGGCGCCCGCCTGACCGACTGCGACCTGATCCAACCCGGCTGGCACCTGCGTCTACCCGCCGACGCCCGTCCACCGGCCGGTACCCGCACCACACCGCCGCCACGGCCACCCACCACGCGTCCCACGGCACCGGAGACCTCGGCCGAGCCGCCGACCGCGCCCACCCGAGACGCCGCCACGCCGACCGCCTCACCGGCGACGACGGTGCCGACCGCGACGACACCGGGACCCGATCGAGAGGATCCGCCTGTTCCGGACGCGGCTTCCAGCAGCGAGGACGGCATCCGGCTGCCGAGCGGCACCCTGCTGACCTGGGGATCGGCGACCGCGATCGCCGGTGCCGCCGCGCTGATCTGGGCACGCCGTCGACGCGGGCGCCCGCAACCCGGTGAGGTCGTCGTCCTGCCCGCGCCGACGGTGCCGGAACCGATCGACACGATCCGCCGCCACGTCAGCGGCAACCCGGTGCCGGCTGCGGCCGTACCATCGCTGCCGTTGCATCCCGTCGGGGTCGAAGGCCCCGGCGCCGACGGTGCGGTCCGTGGCCTGATCCTCGCTGCCCTGACCGCCGACCAGCCCGCCGACGTGATCATCGACCGCGACGTGTGCGGCGACCTGCTCGGCCCGGATGAGGCCGGCTGGTCGCGGTTGTCTGTCACGCGCGACTTCCCGGACACCCTCGCCGCCGTCGACGGGCAACTGCTGCACCGCAGTCGTGTTCTGGCCGAACGGCAAGGTCAGCAGGCCCTGCCGCCGATCCTGGTGGTCGCCCGCGCCGCCGACGCCACCGGCGAACACGCCCGTATCACCCTCAGCCTCGCCCACGGCCTGGACATCACCGCCGTCCTGCTCGGCGGCTGGCCACACGGCACCACCCACACCGTCACCGCCGACGGCCGCACCTCCGACAGCGACGAACGGGCCCTGCCCGGCCGGGTGGACGTCATCGGCCGTGACGATGCCCTCGGCATCCTGGCCGGCATCAGCCCGACACCGGCCACCGTGTCGGTCATCCCCGAGACCCCGGCGCCCGCCTCGGCCACGTCGGTGCAGGTCCGGGTCTTGGGCGTCCCGCGCATCGACGGGATCGTCCACCCGGGTCGGCCGCTGCGCGCCAAGGCCGCCGAACTCGCCGTCTACCTTGCGTGTTTTCCCAACGGCGCCGACAGCGACACCCTCGTCGAACACCTGCACGGCGACGCCCGCCAGCGCCAGGCCAGACAACGGTTGCACACCAACGCCTCCAACCTGCGTCACGTGCTGGCCCGTGCCGGTGGCCCGCTGCGCGGCGGCTACCTGCTCAAACGCGGCACCACCGACCGTTATCGCCTCGATCCGGCCACCGTCCAGGTCGACCTGTGGCAACTGCGTGACCTGCTCAACAAGGCCCGCCGAACGACCGCACCGGAACGCCTGGACCTGCTGCGGCAGGCCTGTGACCTTTACGTCGCGCCGTTGGCCGACGGCCACGACTACGAATGGATCGACGACCAACGCCGACACGCCCACCGTTGGGGCGTCGAGGCCCACCTGCTGCTGGCCGAGGCCCTGCTCCCGGACGAGCCGCAGGCCGCCGCCGAGATCCTCGACAAGGCCATCACCCTCGACCCCTACAACGAGGACCTCTACCGTACGGCCATGCGTGCCCGCCACGCCCTCGGCGACCACGACGGGGTCCGTGCCCTGCTGCAGGCCCTCACCACCGTCCTGATCGACCTCGACACCGAACCGACTTCCGAAACCGTGAGACTCGCTCGATCGCTCGCGCCGGCCGTCCGGTAGCGAGGCACCGTTACTCGGCACGCCGGCGAAGCGTTGGCCCACCTCGCGAAAGGCGCCCGGCATCTGGCACGTCCTGATCGACAAGGCGCCCCGCACGTCCTGGTGATACCCGAGGGGGCCCGAGCGGGTCACCGAAGACCGCGAAGGATCTTGATGCCCGCCGATGTCTTCCCGGCGGGAGGCACGAAGTGGTCGATCAGCGTCTTTCTGACGGGCGTTCGCTCGTTACCGTCTATACAGGCAGCCATGACTCGAGCGGGGGACCCGATGGTGTTCATCTTTCGAAGAGCTTTCGGGCACGACGACCCGGCGGCGCCGCTACGCCGCATGGTGCAAGCAGCGCTGATCGAGCACCTCGGCGCGGACGGCGATGACGCGTGGGTGGATGACGTGCTGATCACCGTGAGCGAGTTGACGCAGAATGTCGGCCAGCACACCGGCGGCGGTGGCGAGCTCACCCTGTCCGGCACCGACGACGGGATCCTGATCGAGGTCACGGACACCACGTCGACGCCGCCGCGGCTTCGGCGCCCCGACGCGCGCCAGGCCGGCGGCCGTGGCCTCCTGCTCATCGACGCCATGGCGCTGAACTGGGGGACACGCCACCGTCCCGACGGGAAGACGGTATGGGCGCTGATGCCCGCACCGATGACGGCCGGTTCGGTTCCGGTGTAGCGGCGTGCCCTTTGATCTCGCTCGACGGAGGGAGCATCGGTGACTGCCGAACCGGCCGAGAGAGTGTCGGACTTCTACTGCGATCAGGCGTTGTCGGGCAGGACACCGATAACGGTCGTGGCGGAGACGGAAACGGTGCTGGCGTTCGAGCACACCAGGCCCAGTTGGCCGGTTCACATCGTGGTGGTGCCCAAGCAGCACACGCCGTCGCTGATCCGGCTGGGTGAGGGCGGCGAGGACCTTCTTCTGGAGGTGCTGCGGGTGGTCCGGCAGGTCGCCGAGCGGGTCCGCCAGGAGCACGGCGCGGCATGTGTGATGACCAACGAGGGCGCCTACCAGGACTCCAAGCACCTGCACTTCCATGTGCTGTTCCGTGGCGATCCGCCAGAGGGGCCGACCTGACGCTTAACGGTTTGACGGCGTGGCCGAACATCCCGGAGCCGGGACCCTACAACGCGGAGACGCCCGCACCGGCTTGGCGCAGGCACTCACGTAGGCGATGGAGGTACTCCTCGAAGGGTTCGTCCGGTTTCCAGGTCTGGTAGGCGGTGGCGGTCGCCGCGGACAGCAGGTTGAGCTGGAGGGTCGTCGTCAGGCTGTCGCCGGCGCGGTTGCGGGCCCAGTCGGTGAGATCGGCCCGGAACTGTTCGCCGAAGTCCTGGGTCGACTGGGCCAGGGCGGGTGACTGCGTCTTGAGTCGGCGCTGCAGGGGCATCCGGTCGGCGAGACGCTCGTTCAAGCCGATCATGATCGCGGACAGTGACTCCCACAGTGATTCGCCGGTCGGCCGTGCGTCCATCATCGCGCGCAGGGTTTCGCGTTCCTGGGGGTCCTGGTCGAAGACGACGGCTTCCTTGCTGGCGAAGTAGTTGAAGTACGTCGCCCGGGAGACGTTGGCCGCGGCGGCGATCTGCTCGACGTTGACGGCGTCGTAGCCGCGCTCGGCGAACAGTTTCAGGGCGGCGGCTCGGATGGCCCGCCAGGCCTCGAGTTTCTTGCGCTCCCGCAGATTCATGACACCGCCTCCGGGTGGATCATATCCTGCACTAGACGCCGTACATAATTAGACGCAGTCTAGAAATCGTGTATGGTGGCTGTGCCGCGCCGGTCGAGAGCGTCCCGGCGTGCCCGTCTGGAGGGATTCCCATGAGCAAGATCTGGTTCATCACCGGCACCTCCCGCGGCTTCGGCCGCAACTTCACCGAGGCCGCCCTCGGGCGCGGTGACAAGGTCGCCGCAACCGCGCGTGACACCGGTTCCCTGGCGGACCTGGTCGCCCGATACGGCGACGCGATCCTTCCGCTGGCCCTCGACGTCACCGACAAGGACGCGGTGGCCACCGCGGTCACCGCGGCGCACGAGAGGTTCGGCCGCCTCGACGTCGTGGTGAACAACGCCGGTTACGGCCTGTTCGGCATGGTGGAGGAGATCACCGAGCAGCAACTGCGCGACCAGATCGAGACCAACCTGTTCGGCGCCTTCTTCGTCACCCAGGCGGTCCTGCCCATCCTGCGCGGACAGGGCAGCGGCCACATCATTCAGATCTCCACCATCGGCGGCATCGGCGCGTTCCCCTCACTCGGCGGCTACCACGCCTCCAAATGGGCCCTCGAAGGCCTCACCGAATCGCTGTCGCAGGAGGTCGCCGGGCTCGGCATCAAGGTCACCCTGGTCGAACCGGGTGGCTTCGCCACCGACTGGGCCGGGTCGTCGGCCGTGCACGCCACCCCCGACCCGGCCTACCAGCCGATCCGTGACGCCATGGCGGCCCGCGCCGGCGGCGCCTCCTACGGCGACCCGACCGCCGCCGGGCCCGCCCTGCTCCAGATCGTCGACGCCGAGAACCCGCCGCTGCGCGTGCTCTTCGGCTCCCAGCCCACCCAGATCGTCAAGCATCTGTACGCCCAGCGTTTGCAAACCTGGGCCGACTGGGAGCCCGTCTCCCACGCCGCGCAGGGCTGACGAGGTCCGTGCCGGCTCCGATCCGCTTCGTCAGGCCGTCCCGTCGAGGTTCGTCGTCTTGCCGGCGAGAGCGTTCGGGCTGGTCCGCGTGACGCCCCAGAGGACGGCCGAGCTACCCGCCTCGGACACGATGAAATTCGTCAGCGCCGGTACGGTCGCCGAGGCCGGATCCGACTGGACGGCGCCGCCGATCGTCACGTTGACGGTGGAGGCGCCGATGTGGATGCCGGTCTTCGCACCCTTGAACGTGTAGGGGCTGAACAGGCTGCATCCCCTGCTGTTGCGCAGTAGGAAGCCCACGTCGGTGAAGACCTCGGCGCCACAACTGGTGAGTGTGACGGCCGAGCAGTTGTACAGCGCGTAGCCACGTAGGCCACCGTCGACGGCACAGGCGTTCAACGTCGAATAGCTGACATAGTCGAGCTCGTAGCCGTTCTTCCGGTTGCCGAGCACGTAACAGGCCTCGAAGGAGAGTGAGGTGGCGGCCGCGGTCGCGGTCTTCGTGACGTAGAAGCCGTTGCCGCCGTTCTTCACCGACTGCACCCGGGTGATCCGCGACGCGATCACCGCGGTGAGGTGCACGCCGCAGTCGCCCCAGTTCTTGACCACGCAGTCCTCGATGGTGATGTTCGACGGGCCTTCGGCCGGCCCGGGTGCCAGGTGGATGCCGGACGGGCCGTCGGCCGGCGGCGTATCGGTCGGCACGTACTGCCCGATGAGACTCAGACCCGCGATGGTCACATAGTTGATCGCCGAGCTGCTCACCGAGGTGATGCCGTGGCCGGTGCCCACCTGGATGATCTTGGTGGCCTGCGCGCCCGCGCCGATCAGCCGCTGGTTGGACCGCACCACGATCGGCTGGTTGATGCGGAACTCGCCGGCGCTGAGCAGTACCTGCCGGTTCACCTCGGACAGGGCGTCCTGGATCGCCGCGTGGTCGGTCACACCTGTCGGGTCGCCGCTCGGCGTGATCACGACGAGTCCCTCCGACGCCGCCAGCGCGGCCGTCGGCTGACCGAAGATCATGCCCCCGGCGGCCAGGCCGGCACCGGCCAGCGTTCCAGTGATCAGCCCTCGTCGATTCTGTGACGTCATCGTCCGTACCCCCGTGGATCTTTGATTTTGATCAAGATAGTCAGATCGGTCGATCGCTCACCACCCCGTCACGCTGAAACCGGCCCAGTAGTACGGCTCCCGGAACGGTCTGTCGTCGCCGTACGACGTCTCCGGAACCACACAAAGGTCCCGCGCCAATCGCAGCCGGTCCGGCACCTCGTCCGCCGTGAGATCGCGCAGCCACCGCTGCGCCCGCCGCAGCGCGAGCGGCACGTCGTCGGTGCCGCCGATGCGGACCATGTCGGCCAGCTCCTGGTACATCCGCCCGATGAGCAGGGCGGTGGCCAGGTCGTCCACCGGCCACAGCGAGCTGACCACCGCAGCCGAACCCGCCGCGAGGAAGGCGACCGGCAGACCGACCATGCTGTCGGGGAGTCTGGTGATGTCCGCGTGACCGGTCTGGCAGGCGCTGAGCACGACCAGTCGGGTGTCGAGTCGCGGCAGCTCCGTGATGGCGTCGAGGGTCAGGTCGCCGTCGCTGAGGAACAACCGCATGTTCTCCGACTCGTCCAGCCTGTTGGAGCCGTGGCAGGCCAGGTGGAGGATCCAGCAGTCCTCGATATAACCGGTCAGCGCCGAGACGGTGGCGGCTGTGCCCTTGAGCAGAACCGTTCGGCCGGGCAGTTCCCGGGCGATGGTGTCGGCCTCGAGCCGGGCGCCACGCAGCGGAGACAGACCCGGGCGTTCGGGGTCGGCGAGCACCACCACGGCGCCGTCGGTCGGCTTCCGTCGGGAGTTCCCGACCCGCCGACGGCTGAGCAGCAGGGCTGCGGCCGATGGCGCGGTGGTGAGGGTGAGCACATCGACCACCGGGCAGCGGCGGCCGGAGACCGGGTCGGTGATGACGGCGGCGGCCCACGGCGTGACGGCCAGCGGACCGCAGGGCACGATGGCCAGTTGGTCGTGGCCGTCCGCCACGACCGCATCCACGATCGGCTGCATCAGCTCACCCAGCGCGTCCGCGATCTCGGCGATCGGACCCGTGAGGTCGGCGCCGCCGGCTTGCGCGGTCATCAGGCCCTGAGACTGGTCGTCGAGGCGGTAGATCATGGCGACGAAGTCCGAAGATGAGGCCGCCGCGGGAAAGGATCGCGTCACGACCGCGCCGGTGGTGTCCTTGCTGACCAGCACCATCGCGCCACCGGCGGGTGTGTTCCACGCGTAGAGAAGCGGCCGGTCGAGCGTCGCCGCGCGGCCGATGTCGGCCATGGTCGGTGAGTCCCACCGGAGCAGGCCGACGCGGCCGGGTCCGCTCTCCCCGACCATCGCCTCGAACGCCTGCAAGCGAGTCCGTTCGAGCGTCGTCAACGCATCCGCGAGATCGCCGGTCCGCTCCGCGGCATAGGCGGCCGCTCTGGCCGCCATCGGGAACGACTCCACCACCTGCAGGCGCGCGTCACGTCCGGTGACACCGCGCAGCTCGATCTGCTGTAAGGAAAGACAGTCGGCATAGGCGTCGCGCGCCTCCGCCCAGCGTCGGTGATCGCAGAGCAGCGCGCCGAGCTCTGCGGCCATGCGGCGGGCGGCGGCCGGGGTGACGTCCGGGTCGATGAGAGATCGCGCCCGCCGAAAGCTCTCGATCAGTTGCTCCGTCCTGCCGAGACGCAGTTCGTCGATCTGGGCCGCGAGTTCGGCGAATCGGCCCCGAAACTCCGTATCGCCGAACTCCTCGGCCTGCCGCACGCCGTCTTGCGCCACCGCGGACGCTTCGGCAAGGAGTTCGGCTGCTTCCCCCTCCGGTGCTGCCGCGATGATCCGCTGAAGCTCGGGGGCGATCGACTCGATGCCGTACCTCGCCGGGTTCTTCACCGCCAGATGAAGGAAGCGGAGATCCAGGTCCGCCTCGCTCACCGGGATCACGACGCCGGAGCGCTCGACGGCCAAGATCGCCGACTGTTCCCTGCCCGCGGTGTGGATCCGTTGAGCGAGCTCCAGGAGGGCCTGGGCGAAGTCGAGGGTGGACTGCGTCGCCGCCTGGTGGTCGCCGCACGCGGTGAAGGTGCCGCACACGCCACGGAGCAGACCTATCGCCTCGCGGAGCGCGGAATGATGGTCCGCGGGCTGGTCCTCTGCCAGACGCTGCAGGATGAGCGCCAGGTTCGCTGCGGTGTACGACCACCCCAACGGATCTGACTCACGAGGCCGCAGCGGAAGCGCTTCGCGGCACAACGCCGCCGCCTGCTCGAGAACGGCTCGGCTCTGGCTTGTCGCCCCGTCGGCGGATCGCATCAGGATCACGGCCCGGTTCGTGGCGGCCTGCGCGAACCGGCGGTCGTCTCCCTCGGCCCGGTGGTATTCCATCACCTCCGCCGCCAGGTCCGCGGCCCGGCTGAGATCGGTGGGACGGTGGCTACCGACGCACATCGCCAACCCGATGACCAGATCGGTGGTCGCGGCGTTGGCCGTCTTCGCGTCTCCGATGGCGAGAGCGAGCTCCCGGCCCTCCTCCAGGTAGCCGATGGCCCGCTCCACGTCGTCCGGGGTTCGGCTCGGCCGTTTCAGCAGAGTGGTTCCGACGATCGCCAGGAGTTCGGCCCGTTCCTTCTCGGCGCCACCGAAGCCGAGAAGGGCATCGGCCTCGCGAGCGATCCGGTCCCACTCCGCACCGGCCTCATGCGAATGTTCCGCCAGCCAGTGGACGTGCCGACGTCCGGCGTCGGCCATGGCGTGGACGGCTGCTCCGCGGGCGGCGGCGAAGCGGGCCACCGACGCGGCGAGTGCGGCCTCGTCCGTATCGGCACGGATCTCGGTCAGAAACGTCGTCATCGCTTCCCAGAGCGGGTTGCCGCCGTCCAGGGCGGGCAGCCGGTCGAAGTACTCGGCCAGCGCCTGCGGCGTCCGCGGGCCGCACAGGATCGGATGTTCCGAAAGCACGGCGCGGGTCTCCGCTGCCGAGCCGACGAGCATCAACCGGCTCAATCCCTCGAAGATCGGTGCACGGTCCGACATCAGGGCGAGCTGGTCGGCCACGTACTCGCGGCGCAGCAGGCAGGCCAGAAAAGGTTCCCCGAACTCGTCGGCAGTGTCCGGCCAGTGCACCGGCACGGCCCGTCGGACCACCTCTGGATGCAGATACCGGCCCAGATATTCGGCGGCGCCCTGCGGACCCGATTCGTCCGGCGGCATGGGCAACAATGCGAAGATCGGAGAAACGCCGTTCACCTTCTCCGCGAGGATCACGACCGGCATGTCCGGCATCGTGCGCTCGCCGCAATCGGCGCATTCCAGGGCGACCGACTGGAACAGCCGATACCAACTCGGGTCGTCTTCCAGGCTCAGTACCGCCGGCCATGCGGATCGCTGCGCGGCATCGCACTGCGGGCAGGTCCACGGCAGATCGATCGGCGTCACGATGTTCACGGCGGCCTCCTCGGTTGTCGCTCACCTGGAGCTGACGGACCGCTGGGACGGGCCCTGTGGTGTGCCGGGTCAACCGGGGATCAGCCAGTCGACGGTGCCGTGTGGGCCCACCCGGAGCCGGGTCAGGCGGGTGCCGTCGGCGACGTCGAACGCCACGAGCTGCTCGCCCTCGTCGCCGGGACGGAGGGTGAAGGCCGCGATCGGCAGGTCCACACCGACTCTCCAGCCCTCCTGCGGCGACGCCGCCCAGACCCACACGTGCGGTAGAGGGAAGGCTGCGGTGCCGGTGTTCCGGAAATGCAGACGGAACCATGTCCGGTGCCGGCCCGGTGGCACCGGGGGCGTCGCCGGATGCTCGTCCGGGTGCACGGCCCAGCGGGCGGTCACGTCCGTCATCTCGGCGGTGTGGAAGCCGATGCGTCCGGTCCCGCCGAGTTCGACCGTCGTGCACGCGGCCCTGGTCAGGGCGGACCTGCTGTCGGTGGACAACTTGTCGTTGATCGGGAACTCCGGCTCCCCGAAAGGCATCGCCGAGCATTTCTCCGCCACCGGACTCGACGTCGGCACGGCGCCGGGCAGTCGTACGTCGTGGTTCGTATCGCGGATCGCCTCCAGGAGGCGGGCCTTCTCGTCCGACGAGAGGGAGGGGGAGTCGTACGGTCGCGGGCGCGACGCCGAGGGCCGGGTGATGATCACGGCTGCCGCGAGCAGCAGAACGAGGACGGCCGGAACCGCGGCGAGCCGGACCCACCTGTGCGGCACGGATGTCGGTGCCGGCACCACGGGGTCGGGGACCTGTCGCGGCGGTGCCGTCACGTCGGCGGGCGGCCGGACAGCGGTCATCCGCCGGCGGTGCACGGCCCGCACGATCGACCCCGCCCAGGCCGCGACCAGCGCCCCCGTGGCCAGGACGACCGCCCGCCGGAAGCGGCGTCGGGACGGTGTGCCCACACCAGAACCGATCGTCCGGAGGCGGCCCGAACTGAGCGGCTCGCGCGCTCGACGGAGCCGCTCAGATCCGGTCACAGTACGCCGAACGGTTGATAGTGACCATGCCGTCGCGACGCCGGGCCGCTCTCATGGCTGTGGTAGCCGTGGTCGCCGCCGGTGTGTTCCTCGCGGTGCGCGTCGCTCGACGCCGCCCGGTAGTCGAGCCGGCGGTCCCGGAACCCGCGCAGAAGGCGGTGGTCGCCGTGCCACGGGCTCGCCGCCGCTGGAGCCTGGTGATCGCGGGCCCGCTCGCGGCGATCGTCGTGCTGTCGCTGGTCCTGGCGGTGAACCGCCCCTCGACGTCCGGACCGAACCCCGGCGACCGGCTGCCCCGCGAACCGAACCCGGTGACCGAGCGCCTCGACCCGGACGTCCTGGCGGCTCTACGGCGAGCCCGGGCGGCGTCGCCGACGTCGTCTCCGAGTCCGTCCCCGAACCCGTCGCCGAGGTCGTCGTCGTTCAACATGTTCGGGCCGATCCGTGAGGGATATGTGGCCGTCCCGGACGCCGACGACCGATGCACGACACCTCGGGGTGGGATGCCGAGTTACCGGGCCCCCAGCCCCGCCTCCGTCCTGGCGTTGGACGCGGCCGCCGTCACACCGTGCAAGACGCTCGTCCTCGGCACCACGGCGATCATCGGTGGGGCCACCAACTCTCTGCGCGAGGTCACCGCCCTCGCGTCGGAGGACCCGGCGGGGGATCGGACCACGTTGCGCCTCCATGTCCGGAATCTGAGCTCCAGCAACTTCCAACTGCCGTTCAGTTGGGTGCTCGGCGCCGCACAGGACACCGGCTGGATCTTCCCGACGGAGTCGTGGGCGTCCGCCGAGTGGGTCCTGCCGGACGAGGAGGCGGACCAGTACGTCGTGTTCGACGTACCTCCGGGCGCCCGGTTGGCGCGGCTGCGGCTGACCTCGACGGTGCAGACCGTGGACTGGGTCATCGGCTGACCGACCGCCCCATCAGCGGTTGTTTACCTCAGAACACGGCTACTGGACAACGCCGCAGCTGAGTTCACTGGCAGCCAGTTCATGGGCGACCAACCTTGAGGGGAAGGACGACGGCAATGCGAAAACGTAAGCGAATGCCCAAGTCGCTGATCGCGGTGCTGGTGGGTGCCACGGCGGCGGTCGCGGTCGCCGTACCGGCATGGGCCACTACCGAGTACGTCGGTGGGGGGACCTGGGCGTACGGCGTCAACTTCGGGATCAACAGATCCGAGTACTGGCATCCGAACAACTGGCACACCTCGTCGGTCAAGTCCAACGGGATCACCTCCCGTAGCGCCTGCACCGACCCCGGCCTGTGGTCGGACGCCTGGAGGTACGCGGGAGTCAGCGGCAACAAGGCGTACTGGAACAACGCCTGCTGACGATCTTCGGGGCGCCGCTTCCGGCGGCGCCCCGCCATTGTTCACGACAAGGTGACACGGCAGAGGTCTCATGCTGCACAAGGGAATCAAATTCGCGTACGCCGTTCTGCTGACCGTCTCCGCGGCGCTGGCCTTCATCGTCGTGCACCACTTCGACGAGACCACGGTGGCCGGCACCTCGTACGTCGTCAGCTTCCAGCGCACCGACGACGGGGCGCCCGGCCCGCGGGTCGCCGACATGCTGGACGATTTAACCCGTGCCCACGGCGTCAACGTCGGACGTCTGTACCAACACCCGCGCGATGAGCGCATCCGGCGTGTTCACCTGGTGGTGGGAGATCCCGAGGCGCAGTCCAGCCGTTGGCTGGCGCAGGGCTACCCCGACTTCAGCCGTGGCGCTCCGGTCGAGATGCGGCCGTATCGGGAGATCGTCAACATTCACCCGGACGGGCTCTACTACGTGTACGGACCGGAACCGGCGGCCGTCGCGCTGGCGAGGGAGTTCGCGCGGTTGGGGTACCACGGTCAGGTCGAACCGGCGTTCTCACCGGCCGGCGTCGTGGCCTATTACGGAAATGGAACCCTGCTGTGGGCCTTCCTCGTGGTGGGTTTCGTCGTCATCCTCGTCGTGGCGTGCGCCGTCACGCTCAACGCCAAGTCGTACGGCATTCAGCGTCTGCACGGCCAGTCGTACGCCCGGATCCTGTTCCGGGACCTGCGTCAGCTCGCCGGTTTCGCCGCGGTGGCCGCCGTCGGAACCTGCTCGGTGACGGTCACCCTGCTGTACCTCTACAACGATCTGAACCAGATCGGCACCTACGCGTCGGTGGCGCTGTCGTTCGCGGGCGTCTACGTGCTCGCCGCCCTGCTGGCCCATGTCGTCACTCTGGCGCTCGTGCACGACGACGAGATCGTGAACGCCGTCAAGGGCGAGGTGACGGCCGCCTGGGCGAGCGCCGGCACGTATGTGCTGCGCATCGCGGCCGTCGCGCTGATCTTCTCGGTCACCACCGCGACCATCGCCGCCGGATTCGCCGTGCAGGAGCAGCGAAACCGGTCCCGGGTCTGGGCCGCGATGGGCGATGCCTACCACCTGCGGATCAGCAGCGTCATCGACGACGGGCAGCGCGGTGCGGCGATCGACGACCGGATCGGCCGATGGATCCGCGACGCCGACACCCGCGATGAGGTGGTGCTCGCGTGGCTGAACCGGCCCGGTTCCCGGCTCGCCGGAACGACCGGGCCCGACGTGCTCGTGGTGAACGACGCCTATCTGCTCGACCACGAGATCCGAACCGCCGCCGACACCCCGGTCCGGCCGGCCGGCGACGACCACCTACGGATACTGTCGCCGCAGCGATACGCCTCCGACGCGGCGCGCATCACCGCGCAGGTCACCACGTGGGCCACGGCGCAGGCGGCCAGGTCGGGCCGCGGCGACCTTCCCGGGGTACGGCTGGAACAGCTCCGTGACCACCAGTCCGTGCCGGTGTTCGTCGGTTCGGCCGGTGAGGGCGGCCCGGTGCTCGACGATCCGGTCATCGTGGTGGTGTCCGGAGCCTCCGGAGTGATTCCGGACGACGAGTACACCTCCGCCGCCAGTCGTGGCGAGATCCTCGTCAAGGACGCCGACCGCACCATGGCGAGCCTGGCCGCCGCCGGTCTGGACACCTATGTACCCGGGGTGAGCGCGTTCGCCCAGGAGGCGGCCGACAGATACCGTGACCTCCGCAACCAGTTCGGCCTACAGGTGTTCAGCCTCGTCGCGGCCGTCGTGGTCTATCTGGTCACCGCCGCGGCGTCGTCGATCGTGTACTGCCGGCGCCGTGCTCAGACGCTGTACGTGAAGTACCTCTGCGGGTGGAGCTTCCTGCGTACGCACGGGGGGATCCTGGTGTTCGAAGGCCTGCTCGCCGTCGGGATGGCGGTGTGGAGTCAACACGGCACCGCGACGGCCATCGCCCGGTCGACGGCGCCCGGAGCCCCGCCGGCACCGCCGGGTCTGCTGCCGTTGCAGGGCGTGGAGCCACTGCTGGCCGCCGGCATCGCGATGCCGGCCTTGGCGCTGACCGTGCTGGTCCTGGTGCGGATCAACGCCACCTTCGTGAGAACCCATTCGGCGAGCCTGTCCTAGGAGCGACGCTTAACGATCCCCACGGATGAATCCGGGGGATTTTCCTCCGGGGCGAGGCCCTGGATTTCCAGCTCGGACCGCATTCGACCAATCCTCCCGGAAGGAGGCGATCTGATGTCTTACGTCGTCGGCACTGGCACGGTCGCGTTCAGCCGTGGCGAGGATCGTCCTCGCGGCGTTGAGGTCACGGTCTGCGGTGTAGCCGCAGGCCGTGCACTCGAAAATCCGTACACCCAGTCCGAGGCGGAGATTGGTTCTCTCGCCGCACCCGGAGCAGGTCATCGTGGTGTAGGCGGGCGGCACCGGCACCACTTTTCGGCCCGCCCGCGTACCAC
Organism: Actinoplanes sichuanensis; assembly: GCF_033097365.1. NCBI lineage: Bacteria > Bacillati > Actinomycetota > Actinomycetes > Micromonosporales > Micromonosporaceae > Actinoplanes > Actinoplanes sichuanensis. Next base: position 4,660,875 of record NZ_AP028461.1, on the reverse strand, counting down.
GCTCGATCAGTTCTCGTTTGCACGCGCCGATCGCGTTGTCGGCGGCCTTGCGGGCCATGCCGGTCTTGGCCAGGAACTTCGGTTTGAAGTCCTCGACGGCGATCAGCGCGTGGTGCTCGACCACGGTCTTGGCCCAGGCGCGGGCGTCGTGGGTGTTCTGCCGGGCGGCCTTCTTCGCGATCCGGGCGGCCTGCCGCTTCGCGGTCAGGTAGCCCTTCGACGCCTTCTGCTCCTTGGGCCGCCGTCGGCGGGCCATCTTGCGCTGGGCCTTGGCCAGTTCGGCGGCGCACCGGCGCCGGTGGCCGAGATGCGGCAGGTCGAAGGCCGGATCGGTGGTGGTAGCGGTGGTCCTCACGCCCCAGTCGACACCGATGCCCGGCAGGTCCGCGTCCGACGTCTCGGCCATCTCACGGCGGACCACGAACGACGCGTACCAGTGGCCGAGACTGTCGCGGTAGACCCGGACAGACGACGGGCCGGACGGCGGTTCCCGGGACCAGACGACCGGGACGAACACCTTGCCGGGCAGCCGCAGACGGCCGTCGACCAGTCTGAACCCGTTACGGGTGTACTCCAGCGACGGCAGGGCGTCCTTGAGCCGCTTCACCTTCGGCCGGCCTCGGCCCTTGACCTTGAACGAATCGTTCAGGGCTGCACCGTAGGTCCGCAGGGCCTGCTGCTGGGCGACCTGCGAACCATCGCGCAGCCAGCAGTTGCGGGAACGCGCCTCGGTCAGCAGCTTCGACAACTTCCCGAACGTCGGGTTACGGCCGGTCTTCTGCTGGTGGACGGCTTCGTTCCACAGCCAACGGCACCTGCTCCACTCGGACAGCAGTGCGACCTCCGCGATGCGGCCGGGCCGCAGTCGGTAGGTGTAACGCACCGTCTCGTCCACATTGAACAGCATACAAATCGAAGCCACATGCTGCGGCGGTGGACGAGACCCGATCGAACGACAACGTCGTACACCGCTGCACCTATCACGTCGTCTGGTGCCCGAAGTACCGACGCAAGGTCATCACCGCAGACGTCGACACCCGGCTCAAACAGATCATCCGCGAGGTCTGCGACGAGCGGAACGCACCCGTCACCGAACTGGAGACCATGCCCGACCACATGCAGCTGCTGGTCACCTGCGGCCCCCAGTACGGCATCCACCGCCTGGTCAAGCAGATCAAGAGCCGTTCCTCGCGGCTCATCCGGCAGGAGTTCCCCGAGCTCCGCACCCGTATTCCGACCCTGTGGACCAACAGCTACCTCGTCGCCACCGTCGGCGGCGCAACCCTGGAGATCGTGAAGAAATATGTGGAGAACCAGCGCAACGTCTGACCAGACGCCCATCCGCCTTGACGGCGGATGGGCCATCCCTGACCTGCTCCGCAGGAAATCCGATTCCTCCCCACGGCTAAAGCCGGGGGTTTCCACGGAGGCTTCTCGATGATCAGCGCGAACCGCATCACCAAGTCGTTCGGTGACCGTGTCCTGTGGTCGGATCTGTCCTTCACCGTCGAGGCGGGGGAGATGGTGGCGCTGGTCGGCCCCAGCGGCAGCGGCAAATCGACCGTCCTGAACTGTCTGGGGACTCTGGAACCGGTGGACTCCGGCGCCATCGTCGTCGCGGGCAGGGAGATCACCCGGGTGCGGGCCGGTGCCCGGCGGCGACTTCGCCGCGACACGCTGGGCTACCTGTTCCAGAACTATGCCCTGATCGAGAACGCCACCGTCGACTTCAACCTCGATGTCGCGGTGACCACCCGGGATCGTCGGTCCTCGGCGGAGGCACTGCAGCGCGTGGGTCTCGGCGGACGTGGCCGCGATCGGGTCTACCGACTCAGCGGCGGCGAGCAACAACGCGTCGCGCTGGCCCGACTGATCGTCAAGAAGCCGAAGGTGGTCCTCGCCGACGAACCGACCGGCGCCTTGGACAGCGACAACGCCACGATGGTGATCGACGTGCTCCGGCAGATGGCCCGGCAGGGTTGTGCGGTCGTCATCGCCACCCATAGCAAGCACGTGGAGGGCGGTTGCGATGCGACCGTGGACCTCGGTGGCCGCTGACCCGCCCATCGACGGGGGTGGGCGGGTCAGCGGCCATCCGGGGTCAGCGGTCCGGCAGGACGAAGGCGGCGCGCTCCTCGTCGGTCAGCGTGCGGGTGGTCACGGCCATCGCGCGGACCTCGTCGACGGCGCCGCACACCGGGCAGCGCCAGATCCGGACCGTGCCGTCGTCGTGGGCGCTGACCAGCCGACCGTCCGGTAGGAACCGGGCCTGCTCCACCGACGCTCCGTGCCCGCGGACGGTGACCAGTTCCCGGCCGCTGCCGGACTGCCAGATCCGTACCCCGTCGCCGTCCTGACCGCTGGTGGCGACCAGGCGGCCGTCGGCGCTGAACGCCACACTCCATACCGCGTCGCGGTGACCGTGCATCGACACCGGTGGTCCCTGGCCGTCGGCGCGCCATACGCGGACGGCGCCGTCCTGGCCGCTGACCGCCAGCCGGGCGCCGTCGGGGCTGAAGTCGGCGGCCCACACCTGACGGCCGGCGGGCTGGTCCTGGACGACCACCGGGTCGACGCCGTCGACCGGCCAGATCCGGATCGTGCCGTCCGCGCCGACGCTCGCCACCCGCCGGCCGTCCGGGCTGAACGCGACACCACGGACACCGTCCTCGTGCGCCTGCAGCACCACCGGCGAGCCGCCGGACTGCGACCAGATCCGTACCGTGCCGTCCTTGCTGCCGCTGGCCACCCGGCGGCCGTCGGGGGAGAGGCTGACCGCCGGGACCGAGTCGGTGTGGCCGTACAGCGTCGTCGCCAGGGCGGCGGTCGTGGTGTCCCAGATCCGGACGGTCCGGTCGCGGCCGCCGGTCGCGACCCACCGCCCGTCGGCGTTGACGGTGACCGCGAGGATCTCATCGGTGTTGCCGGGCAGCAGCATCGGCTCGGATCGCCACGGTTCGCGCCATACCCGTACCGTGCGGTCCTCGCCGCCGGCGGCGATCAGGCGCCCGTCGGTGCTCGCGGCCACCGACCACACCGGGCCCGCGGCGCCGCGCAGGATCAGGGGATTCGCGGGGACTCCCGGATCCCAGAGACGGACCGTGCCGTCGGCGCTCGCGCTGGCCAGTTCGGTGCCGTCGGGGCTGAAGGCGACACTCCACACCGCGCCGTCGTGGCCGCGCAGCACCAGTGGGTCCCGGTCGCCGGTGACGCCCCAGATCCGTATCGTGTTGCTGCCGCTGTGACTGCTGGCCACCCGGCGGCTGTCGGGGCTGAAGGCGACACTCTCCACGTACGAGTCGTTGCCGTGCAGCACCACCGGCTCGGCGCGGTGGCCGATCGGCCAGATCCGTACCGTGCCGTCGGTGCCCGCGCTGGCCAGGCTGCGGCCGTCCGGGCTGAACGTGACGTCCTTGACCGTCGACTCGTGGCCGGTCAGCAGTTGCGGGGTGCCTTTGCCGGTGGCGTCCCAGAGTTGGATCGGTCCCTGGCCGCCGACCGCGAGCCGGCGGCCGTCGGGGCTGAACGCGACACTCAACGGCGGGCCGGGGACCTGCAGGATCACCGGCGGCGGGTTACCGTCCGGGTCCCAGATCCGTACCGTGCCGTCGTCGCCTGCGCTCGCCACTCGCGTACCGTCCGGGCTGAAGGCCACCGCGCTGATCCGTCGGCCGTGGCCGCTGAGCCGGACCGGGTTCTGCCGGCTGAGATCCCAGACGATGACGTCGCCGTCGAAACCGGCTGCGGCGATGCGCCGGCCGTCCGGGCTGAACACCGGGCTGTGCACCGCCTGAGCACCGGCCGGCAGGACCCGTGGACCGGGGCGCAGGGTGTGTGGGCCGGAGCGTTGCCAGACACGGATCGTGCCGTCGTCGCCGGTGGTCGCGACCAGCGTGCCGTCGGGGCTGTACGCCGCTCCGATGACCTGGCCGTGCCCGGCGGCGATGGTGGCCCGGACCCGGGAGTCGGCGACGGCCTGCCGCAGCACCGTCTGCGCCTCCTCGGTCGGTCGTACGTCGTACGCCTCGGTGGCCAGCAGCAGTGCCACCTCCGGGTCGACGGCCAGTTGGGCGCGGGCGTTGGCCACCAGTTGGTGGGAGCGGGCCAGGTCGCGTTGATCGTTGGCGCGTACCGCCTGCAGGCCGGCGACCAGGGCCAGCACGCTGGTCACCGCCACCGCCGTGGTCAGCCCGGCCATCGTCCGGCGGGCTCGGCGGCGGCGGACCGCCTGCTCACGGTCGCGGCGTTCCCGGCCGGCCGTCAGGAAGTCCCGTTCCAGGGTGTTCAGCCGGTGCAGGTTTCGGCCGTCCCAGGCGGCCAGGGGTCCGCCCTGGTAGAGCGCGCCGGTGTCGCGGTCGTGGGCCTGCCAGATGTGGCTCGCCTCGGTCAGCCGGCGGTGTAGTGCCAGGTCCTCGCGGTCGTCGTGCAGCCAGCCGTCCAGCCGGGGCCAGGCTTTGATCAACGCCTCGTGGGCGATCTCGACGGTGCCGGAGTCCTCGGCGGCGCCGATCACCAGCAGCCGGGCCGCGGCGAGGGTGGTGAGCACCGTTTCGGTGTCGGGGCTGTCCAGTTCGTCGAGCCGGACCCGGCGGCGGGTGTCCGGCACCCCGTCGCCCAGGGCGACCAGCCGGGTCATCACCTGCCGGACCGTGTCGCGTTCCGGTTCGCTCAGCGCCTGGTAGACCGACTCGGCGGTTTTGGCGATGGCCCCGCTCATGCCGCCGGCGGCCTCGTATCCGGCCGCCGTCAGGACGTCGCCGCGGCGCTGGCGCCAGGTCTCCAGCAGCGCGTGGGAGACCAGCGGCAGTGCTCCCGGCTGGTTCTCGGCGTCCGCGACCACCCGGGTGAGCAGGGCCCGTTCCACGCTCAGTCCGGCCTGCCGGGCCGGTTCGCCGACCACCTCGCGGAGCTCGTCGGCGCTGAGCGGGCCGACCGGGACGGTGGCGCCGGCCAGCAGGCGCGCCAGCACGGCGGAGTCGGTACAACGTGAGAAGAAGTCGGCGCGGACGCCGATGACGATGCGGGTCTCGGTGGTCATCGCGGTCAGTTCGGTGAGGAACGTGTCGCGATCGGCCGGGTCGTGGCAGAGGGTGAAGAGTTCCTCGAACTGGTCGACCACCAGCAGCGCGTCGGTGTCCGGCTGCTGTCGGCGGTAGGTGTACAGCGTCTTGCACGGTTCGGAGCCGGGTGTGACGACCGCGGCCGTCCGGTCGCCGGTGCCTTGCCACGCCGGGATCAGGCCCGCTCTGAGGAGGGAGGACTTGCCGCTGCCGGAGGCGCCGAACACGGCTACGAAGCGGTGCTCGTCCAGGGTCGCCAGCAGGTGCGTCAGGATCTGCCCACGACCGAAGAAGCGGTCGGCGTCGTCGACGTCGTAGCCGATCAGGCCCAGGTACGGCGGGTCGTCGTCGTGTTTGCCGGCGGCGGTCCACTCGGCGGAGGCCTGTCGCCACCGGTTCTCCCAGGTCTGCGGGTCGCCGCCGCACGCCCGGACGAACGCGAGGGTGACCGGCAGGCTGGGCAGTCGTTGGCCGCCGGCGGCGTTGGCCAGGGCGGTCACCGAGTAGCCGGCCTCGGCGGACAGCCGGCGGTATCCCGGGTTCCCGGCCTGGCGCCGTAGTTCACGCAGCTCAGCGGCGAGCCTCTGGACCGGGCCGTCGGCCGGGTCCACGGCGCGTTCCGGACGTGGCATCTCCCCGCATACCCCCTACATCCACTCTCTTCGATGAAAGGGATGCTATTTAGGAAAGTCAATGCGGTGTCGCAGATGCGACCACGACGGCATCCGTTCTCGCCGTGCTCGCCGGTCGGCCGGCGGATACTTTGCCGCATGGACCGGATGGTTCCTCTGCTCACCACCGAACGGATCGCCCGTCGCAGCCGCGTCGTGATCGACAACGACTGGGCCGGTGACCCCGACGGTCTGGTCGCCCTGGCCCATCACCTGCTGTCGCCGGGGCACCGGGTCGAAGCCGTCACCTCCTCGCTGCTCTCGCCGGACTTCGGGCCGCCGGCCGGCGGGGCGGCGGCCGGCGGGGCGGCGGCCGGCGCGTCGCTGGCCGGACGGTTGATCGACCTGATCGGCGGGCACGACGGTCTGCGGGTGCACGCAGGCCCGGACACCCCGGCCGGCCGGGAGGAGCGGGAGCTGTCGGCGGCCGCCGAGGCGATCATCGACGCCGCGCGACGGACTGATCCGCTGCCGCTCGTCGTCGCCTGCGGGGGACCGCTCACCAATGTGGCCGAGGCGCTGCGCGCGGCGCCGGACATCGCCGGCCGGATGACGCTGGCCTGGATCGGCGGAGCGAGCGGGGACGCCTTCGAATACAACCGGGACACCGATCCGGAGGCGGCCCGGATCGTGCGGCGGACCCCCGCTCTGGTCCGGTGGGAGTTTCCGCTGGAGACCTACCGGCAGTGCGCGATCTCGGTCGCCGAGTTGGAGGAGTCGCTGTCGACGGCCGGCAGGCTGGGTGCCTGGCTGTGGGAGCGGTACACGACGCTGCCGCTGCCGGAGCACATGCAGGTCGGCGCGGAGTGGCCGTTGGGGGACAGTTGTCTGCTGATCGGCTCGGCGCTCTCCGGCGAGTCCAGCACCTGGACCGACCACCCGGACGGCAGCCGGACCTGCACGGCGATCGACTTCCGGTTCCTGCTCGGCGACATGCTGGCGCTGTTTCGGCGGCACGCCCGGATCTGCTGAATCGGCGGAGCGAGCGGGGACGCCTTCGAATACAACCGCGACACCGATCCGGAGGCGATGCGGGCCACCGGCCTGCCGGGGCGGTCGGCCCCCACCCGACTTCGAACGGTTTCAGAGGCGTCTCCTGGCTTCGCCGAACAGCAACCAGCCGAGGTAGCCGCCGCCGAGGATGACGGTGATGAGCCCGACCGGCAGGGGAGTCGGGGCGACGTGTTGCGCGAGGTAGTCCGCCGTCAGGCACAGCAGTGCGCCGACGAAGGCGGCGGGGGCGAGGGTGATCCCGGCGGTACGGGCCAGGCGTCGGGCGATCTGCGGTGCGACCAGGGAGATGAACGCGATCGGTCCGGATGCGGCGGTGACCGTCGCGGTCAGTGCCACCCCCACCACGATCAGTCCGAGACGAGTCGGCGACACGCGTACCCCGTGGGAGGCGGCTGCGGCGTCGCCCAGTTCCAGTTGCCGCATCGGGCGGCTCAACGAAGCCGCGAGCAGCAGGAGTACGGCGATGCAGGCGCCGCCGACGACCACCTGTCCCCAGGAGACGCCGTTGAGTGACCCGGCGCCCCACACGGCCGCGGCCATCGCCTCTTCCAGGTCGGCTTTGAGGATCAGCCACGTGTTGATCGACTCCAGCATCGCGGAGACGCCGATGCCGACGACGATCAGCCGGAATCCCTGCATCCCACGCCGGTAGGCGAGCAGATACACGACGACGGCGGTGGCCATGCCGCCCACCAGCGCCCCGCCGACGAGCTGCAGGTAGGTGCCGTTGACGACGAGGATCACGATCAGCGCGCCGGTGAACGAGCCCTGGGAGAACCCGATGATGCCGGGGTCGGCGAGCGGATTGCGCAGTAGCGACTGGAACACCGCCCCGCTCACGCCCAGCGCGGCGCCGAACACCACCGCCGCGGTCACCCGCGGCAGGCGCCACTCGACCACGATGGTGTGCACCAGCCCGGTCTCGCCACCGGCCAGCGCCGAGACCACCTGATCCGGGCCGAGCTGGTACGAGCCGGTCATCAGCGCGAGCACCGCCACGGACATGACCGCGATCGCGAGGACCGTGCAGACGAGCAGCGAGCGCCATTCGAGCCGGACCGCGACCCGCCGACGCCGCAGCACCAGGACACTGCGCGCGGTCACAGGCCGCTCGCCTTGTTCCGCCGGACCAGGACGATGAGGACGGGGGCGCCGATGAAGGCCGTCACGATGCCCACCGGGATCTCACCGGGGCGCATGACGATGCGGCCGATGATGTCGGAGGCCAGCAGCAGACTCGGGGCGAGAAGGATGCTGTAGACGAAGATCCAGCGTTGATGCGGGCCGACGAGCCAGCGGGCCACGTGCGGAACCATCAGCCCGACGAAGGCGACGGGTCCGGCGATCGCGGTGGCGCCGCCGGCGAGCAGGGTGAGCGCGACGACCGCGAGGATGCGGGTGCGCGCCGGGTGGACGCCCTGGGCGGTGGCGAGATCGTCGCCCAGGGCCATGGCGTTGAGCGGGCCGGACACGACGAGAGCGAGCACGAGCGCCACGGCGAGCAACGGCAGGATGGGCCACAGCAGGTCGAGGGGGCGGCCGACGATCGAACCGGCGTTCCAGGATCGCATCGCGTCGAAGGCTTCCGGGTCGGTCAGCTGGATCGCCTCCCGGGCGCCGCCGAGCACCGCGCCGACGCAGACCCCGGCGAGGACCATGACCACCGGCGACTGGCCCTGCCGCGTCGATCCGAGGGCGAGCACCATGAGCGTGACGACCAGCGCCCCCGCGAAGGCGAACCACATGTAGCCCTGGATGTCGGTGATGCCGAGCACGCCCACCGCGACCGTCACCGCGAAGGACGCGCCGGCATGGACGCCGAGCACGCCCGGATCGGCCAGCGGGTTGCGGGTGATCGCCTGGATCAGCGCGCCCGACAGGCCGAGTGCGACGCCGACGGCCAGACCGACGAGCGTGCGCGGGAGCCGGTAGTCGCGGATCGCGAACTGGTCGATGTCAGCCGACGGATGGAACAGGGCGTCCCACACCACCGACGGCGAGATCTCGGTCGATCCGATCATCACGCTCAGCACCAGCAGGGCCGAGAGCACCAGCAGGGCCGTGACCAGGCCGAGCAGACGACGACGCGGTCCGGGCGCCGTGGTGGCGTCCGGACCGTCGTGCCGTTGGGCGAGGATTGTCACTTCTTGGCGGGCAGGGCCGCCAGCGCCCGGTCGAGCGAGTCCAGGTACTGCAGGACGGGCCCGTAGGAGTTGTTGCCGGGGCAGAACACGCCGAGCGCGTGGCCGGAGGTCACGGTCGACAGGGTTTTCCAGGTGTTGGACTCGACGACCGGCGCGAAGGCCTTCTTCGGCTGTCCCGCGGCGTCGACCGGGTACAGGATCGCGTCGTACTTGGACAGTCCGGCGATCTGCTCGAACGGCAGGTTGGTCCAGCCCAGGGGGTCGGCGCCGGCGGCCGCCTTGGGGGCGTTCAGGCCGATGTCGCCCTGGGCGATCTCGATGCAGCCGAAGTCCGAGATGACGAACGTACCGGGATCGGAGTTGTCCCAGCGGTCGACCGCGACGAACTTGGTGTCGGCGATGATCGCGGGGTAGGTCTGCTTGATCTTCGCGATCTTGTCCTGGAACTGGGTCTTCTGCTGGCTCAGGGCGTCGGTGAGGTTGCCGGCCTGAGCGAGCGCGTCAGCGAAGGCCTTCCACTCGGTGTCGAGTCCCCAGAAGAGCGTCGGGGCGACCGCCTCCAGCTGTTTCTTGATCCCTTCGAACTCGTCGTCGGGTACCTGGACCAGGATGAGGTCCGGCTTGAGGCCGGCGAGCTTCTCCAGGTCGACCTCGGCGGTGTCGGCCCCGAGCTTGGTGGCGGCCTCGTATGTGGCCTTCTGCTCGGCGGGAATCGGGTCGAGCTCGGACGCGGAGAGCTCGGTGACGCCGACCGGCTTACCGCCGATGTCGATGAACGGCTGGGTGGTGTTGCCGAGCGCGACCACCCGCTGCGGGGCGGCGGGGATCTCGACGGCGCCGTTGCCGGCCGTGACGGTGCGGGTCTTGGCGGCCGCGGCCGTGTCGGTGGTGGGCTCGGTGTCACCGCCACAGGCGGTGAGCACGAGTGCGGCACCCAGCAGGGCGGCGGTCAGTGCCGTACCGCGTCGTCTCCGGGGATTGCTCATCAGGGTGTTCTTCTTTCTCTTCTATCGGGGTGAGGGTGCGAGTTCGTGGACGGTGGCGCCCCAGCCGACGGTGTGCGTGGCGCTGCGGACCAGTCCGGCTCGGGTGATGACGGCGTCGAGTTCGGCGGCGGTGCGCAGGCCGGAGCCGTGCACGGTGAGGGCTAGCAGGTCTGCTTCGCCGTCGTGTTCGTCGAGGTCGTCGGTGTCGAAGAGGTCTTCGACCAGCAGCACCCGGCCGCCGGGGAGGAGGTTCTCGGCGGCCCGGCGCAGCGCGTGGGCGGCGTCGGCGTCGGCCAGGGCCTTGAAGGCGCGGATGACGAACACCGCGTCGGCGGCCGGGCCGGGTTCGAAGACGGACTGTTCGACGATGTCGACGCGGGCGCGCTGTTGCTCGTCGGGGATTGTGTCGGGCAGGTCGCGGCGCAGCCAGTCGGCCTGGGCGGGCAGCGCGCAGATCGTCACGCGTAGGTCGGGGTGGGCGGCGACGAACTCGCGTGCCTGGGCGCCCGCGCCGCCGGAGTGCAGCACCAGGTGCCGTACCCCGTTGAGGATGTCCGAGGTGGCGATCGGCTCGGCCAGCGTGGCCTGGAACAGCGCGAGGCGTTCCAGGTAGCGGTCCTCGTAGTCCTGTTCGGTTCGCACGTCGGCGTAGGTCTGCCCGGTGACCGAGGCGTAGGAGGCGCGGCCGGTGCGGATCGACTCGGTGAGCCCGCGGATGCCGAGCATCTCGCGTCCCACCACCCCGGCGGGATGCAGCGCGCCGGCGACGAACTCGACGGTCAGGACCTCACCGACGGGTGTCAGGCCGTAGTGGTTCGGGCCGGTCGGGGTGAGGACGTCCAGGGTGTGCAGGTAGCGCAGCAGTTTGCCGAGCGCCCGCGGGTCGGCGCCGGCTTTGGCGGCCAGTTCCGCGACGTCGGTCACGCCACGGGAGATCAGCTCGGGCACGCCGAGTTCGACGGCGGTGCGGATGGCCATCGGCGCGATCAGCTCGGTCAGGTCGTGCAGTTTCTCGAACGGGGTTCTGGTCTTCTCGGGGTCGGGTGTCGCGGCGTCGTCTTCCAGGGCGACGACCTCGCCGCGGCGCCAGTACCCGGCGAATCCGACGTCCTCCTTGGGCACTGCCCGGTCCTCGACGAGATGGCGCCGGAGGTCGCGTACCGTCGTGTGCTCTCCGGCGAGCCATGCGTACGGCCTGCCGTCCCACCAGCCGCAGTTGCGGACCGTGTCCAGCAGGAGGGTGGTGGCGCCGTCGCGCACCAGCCAGGTGACCTCGACGCCCGGCAGCTCGCGCAGCTGCTGGCGCATGTCGTTCCCGGTGATCTCGATGAACACCTGGGCCCTGGCGTCCTCGGGTAGTTCTTCGAGCAGACGGGCGATCGCGGGGATCGTCGTGTCGTCGCCGGCGATCAACAGCCAGTCGGCGTCGTCGGGGAGGGAACGGGACGCGTTGGGCCCGAAGAAGTGGATGCGGTCGCCGACCTGGACGCGGTACGCCCAGGTCGTACCCACGCCGATGCCGTGTTTGACGAAGTCGACATCCAGCCTTCCCGTCTCCGGGTCCCAGCGCCGCACGGTGTAGATCCGCGACAGCGGCCGCGGGTCGCGCGGCAGATCAACACCTTTCTCCCGCTGTACGGGTAGCACCGGCTCGGTCTGGCCGGGGTAGGGGAACACCAGCCGGATGTCGTCGTCGAAGCCCGTCGAGTCGAAAGCCGGCTGCGGGAAGCCGTTCGCCGAGGTGAACTCACCCAGCTGCGCCCCGGCCAGGGTGATCCGTCGCATCCCCGCCGTCAGATCCGTCACCTCGACGACCTCGACCTCCCGCAGGGTCAGGGGACGCACGGTGATCCGGCGTGAGGTCTTCGGCATTCCGGGGAGGGTCCCTTCGAGGCGGTAAGTTAGGTGAGCCTAACCTTCAATGGTGTGCGCCGATCGCCATATGGTTAGGACGTGATGGGCATCGATCAACCCCCGCCGATCCCTCGGGTACGGTCGAGCGGCCTCTGGGACCAGAACGAGCACCTGCTTCTCTGGGTCCGCACCGGCTCGGCGTGTGTCCGGGTGGCCGACCACCCGGAGTTCCGGCTGGCCGCGGGCGAGGGCGTCTGGATGCCGGTCGACGTCGGCGACCACTGGACGATCGTCACCGAGCCGGGCACGGTCGCCTTCCCGCTGCTGACCCATCCCACCGTCGCGGCCGAGGCCCTGTCCGAGCCGAGGCGGTTCGTGGTCCCCGACGGCTGGCAGGACCGGCTGATCCAGAACTTCAACCTCACGGTCACGCCACTGGCCGGCCACGGATACTCCCAGGACGCGCTCGCCGATCTGCTGCGCCGACCCGGATCGCGCCCTCCGGAACCGGTGAGGGCCGCCCGGCCGGTCATGCCGAGAGCCCGCGGAGCCCGGGAGGTCGCCGCCGAACTGCTCCGCAATCCCGCGCTCGACCTCACCGTCGCGCAATGGGCGCAAAAGGTGCTGTCCAGCCCGCGCACCCTACTCCGCGACTTCCGCGCCGACACCGGCCTGACCTTCGAACAGTGGCGGCTGCACTGCCGGCTGAACGCCGCCGTCGAGTACCTCGCCGCCGGCCACAGCGCCGACCGGGTCGCGACACGCGTGGGCTTCGCCAGCCTCAACGGCTTCACTCGCGCCTTCAAACAGCAGTTCCGGCAGACCCCGCACGAGTTCGGCCGGACCATCGCCACCCGGCCCGCCGCGAGTGGGCCGGCACACCGGACCGACGACCTGCTGCGCATCATGCGCGCGGCGGACACCCCCGCCGTGCCCGAAGCACTGCCCGCGGCTCGCACCCCACTGCACACCAACCACGTCCACGTGCTCATCTGGACGTACCGCGGCAGCGGATACGTCGACCTCGGCGAACACCGCTACCAGCAGGAACGGGGTGTCGCCACCTGGATTCCGGCCGGCTTCGAACACACCGCCGGGGTCCGCGAGAACTCGATCTCGCTGCCCCTCGGCAACGCCGGCACCGGAGACCTGCAGCTGACCGAGCCGCTACAGGCCCAGTTCTCGCCCGCCTGGGACGACTACCTGATGTTCTGCTCGATCAGCGCCCGCACCCCGGTGCGCCCGGCCGACTACGACCCCGCCCACGTCGTCGACCTGTTCACCGAGCAGGTCGCCGCACAGCGGGCGCTGTCGGTGCCGATGCCGACCGACTCCCGGGCGCGGGCGGCGGCCATGGGCTACCTGCGCAGCATCGGCACGTCCGGCGGGTCGGGACTCGACGTGCCCGCCGAGACCCACCGCGCCTTCCGTGAACAGGCCGGCATGAGCTTCGCCCGCTGGCGCTACGCCGCCCGCATGCGCATCGCCCGCGACCTGCTCGCCGGCGGCGCCAAACCCAGCGCCGTCGCCCGCCGGGTCGGCTACGCCCACCTGTCGACCTTCAGCGCCGCCTTCACCCGCTTCCACGACCTCTCACCCCGCGACTACGCAGCCCGCGAGTCCGACCGCCGGGACGGTCACCCGTCCACATGACGGCGACGCCTTCGTACGGCCGTCGTGGTGAGGGTGGCCGCGGGGGCGGCTGCGCGGCTACGAACGCGACGAGGTCCGCGGTCCATGCCTCCTAGAGTCTGTGATCTTCGGCCTGTGTGCCGTACGCGGCCACCTCGAGCCCGGAACGTCGGTGGCACCGCGGGAACCGCTCGCTCTGGCCGACGACGACGTGGCGGACACCGCTACGCCGCTCGATCGGCCAGGAAACGCCGATACAACCCGAGTGCCGTATCGCGCCGGCCGTAGCCGGATCCGTTGAGCCCCAGACTCGTCCCGCACAGCGCGGCCACGACTGCCGCGTTGTCGACAGTCACCAGGTCATCCGGCGGGTCCGCCCGGAGCATGCGGTCCCAGACGGCTTCGTAGCGTTTCCGGTGTTGCTCGAGCCATGACAACGACCAGCCGGGGAAGTCCTGCCCGGTGTCGTAGATGCCGCCTTCGAGATTGACCGTGAGGATCGTCCCCGCGTCCGCGCCGTGTAGCACGATGCGCGCGTGATGGCCGCATCCGTCGTCGGCGATCCGCCAGGTGCCGTTCAGCAGCGTCTCCAGCAGTGCTTCGTCGTCCACTTCGAAGTAGCCGTCGGCATCGACGTCGACGCCTTCCGAGGCCAACCGGCGATGTACTGCGGCCATGCCGGGGAAAGGCCGGCGCAGACGGGTGCGCTCGGTGGCGGACAGGTGCGACGGAAACGTTCTGATGCCGAACAGGGGACCGGCGCCGCCGTTGCCGTACGCGGTGAGGTAGGTGCGGTAACCCGCCGGAAGGCGGTAGCCGAGGTCCTGTTCCAGGGTTGCGACCGGTTGCTCGCCCAGCGGCGGTCGGACCTGCCAGTGGTGGCGCTCGGCTCCGAAGACGTCGCGACCCCGGTCAAGCCGACGGAGGACCTCGACGTGCTCGAGGAACGGCGTCAGTCGGGGATCGTCCACCGGTACGGTCCTCTCTCGGTGTCCCCGCAACCCGTCGGTCGCCGTCGAGGGCCCGACCATTGTGACCCTTCGAGGTCGTGAAGTGTCAGCGGGCGCTCTCTCCCGCGCGACCCTACGGCTGCCCGGCCGGGCGGGCCGACTTCGGCGTCGGCGTCGTCCTGCTCGCCGCCGCCGAAGCCGCCCGTCTCTCCTGACCGGTGGTGGTTCGACACCCTCGGTCCATTGGTAAGCCGAGGAAGGTCAGCTGCCGCGAACCTCGGCGGCGGCCGCGACCAGGTGCCGCAGGGACGCCTCGGTCTCCGGATATCCGCGGGTCTTCAGGCCGCAGTCGGGGTTGACCCACAACCGGCGGGCCGGGACGGCGGCGACGGCGTTACGCAACGCGGTCACCACCTCGTCGTGCGACGGCACGCGCGGGGAGTGGATGTCCCACACACCGGGGCCGACGCCGCGGCTGTAGCCGATGGCGGCCAGGTCGCCGAGGACCTCCATCTTCGAACGGGACGCCTCGATGCTGGTGACGTCGGCGTCGAGTTCGTCGATCGCGGTGATCACGTCCCCGAACTCCGAATAGCACAGGTGGGTGTGGATCTGCGTCTCGTCGGCGACACCGCTGGTGGCCAGCCGGAACGCGCCGACCGCCCATTGCAGGTAGGACTCCTGATCGGCGTGGCGCAGCGGCAGCGTCTCGCGCAGAGCGGGCTCGTCGACCTGGATCACCCGGATCCCGGCCGCCTCCAGGTCGACGGTCTCGTCCCGCAACGCCAGCGCCACCTGGTCGGCGGTGTCACTCAGCGGCTGGTCGGTGCGCACGAACGACCACGCCAGAATGGTGACCGGCCCGGTGAGCATGCCCTTGACCGGCTTGGCCGTCAGCGACTGGGCGTACCCCGACCACTCGACGGTCATCGGCGCCTTGCGGGCCACGTCTCCGTAGATGATCGGCGGCCGCACGCACCGGGAGCCGTACGACTGGACCCAGCCGTGGTCGGTCGCTGCGAACCCGTCGAGCTGCTCGCCGAAGTACTGGACCATGTCGTTGCGTTCCGGCTCGCCGTGCACCAGCACGTCCAGCCCCAGCTGTTCCTGCAGGCGGATGACGTGTTCGACCTCGGCCCGCATCCGCGCCGTGTAACCGTCGGCGTCCAGCCGGCCGGCCCGCAGTTCGGCGCGGGCCTTGCGCAGCTCGGCTGTCTGCGGGAACGACCCGATGGTCGTGGTCGGCAACTCCGGCAGGTTCAGGTGCGCCTGCTGGAGGGCGGCCCGTTCCACAAAGGGTGCACGTCGCCGCGCGGCGGGGGAGAGGGCGGCCAGGCGGGTGCGCACGTCACCGTTGCGCCATACGTGCGGACCGCCGGGCAGCGGTACGGGCACATGCGCCGTTCCATCGCGCAGCGCCTTGCCGAGCAGCACCACCTCGTCGACCTTCTGCCGGGCGAACGCCAGCCGTTCGAACAGTTCCGGCGCCAGCCGGGTCTCCACTGACAGGTCGACCGGCACGTGCAGCAGCGAACAGGAGGTGGACACGGCCACATGGTCGGCCAGAGCGGTGACGGTCGCGCCGTTGGTGATCGCGGCCCGCAGGTCGGTGCGCCAGATGTTGTGCCCGTCGACGAGCCCGGCCACGATGATCCGCCCGGCGAGTGGCCCGGAGGCGGCGAGCTTGCGCAGGTTACCGGGCCCGGCGACCAGGTCCAGGCCGATCGCCTCGACCGGGGTGTCGAGCAGAGCGCTCAGGGCGCCACGGATCTCCCCGAAATAGGTGGCCACGAAGATGCGGGGCCGGTTGGCCAGCTCCCCGAGCCGGGTGTAAGCGCGGCGAAGCCCTTCGACCTCGGCCGGAGTGCGGTCGGCCACATACGCCGGCTCGTCGAGCTGCACCCAGCCCACGCCTGCGTCGGCGAGCGCGTTGAGGATCCGCGCGTACGCGTCGACCAGGTCGTCGAGGCGCGCGAACGGGTCTGCGCCCTTGGCCAGTAGCAGGAACGTCGCCGGACCGACCAGCACCGGACGCGTCTCGATACCCAGGGCGCGCGCTTCGGCGTACTCGGAGAGGGCCTTGGTGGGGTTGGCTTTGAAGACCGTGTCCGCGTCGATCTCCGGAACCAGGTAGTGGTAGTTCGTCGCGAACCACTTGGTCAGTTCCAGCGCGGGTTCGGCGTCCACGCCGCGTGCCATCGCGAAGTAGGTGTCCAGGCCGGACAGGCCGAGCCGGGCGAACCGGGCCGGGATCGCGCCGACCGCGACCGCGGTGTCCAGGACATGGTCGTAGTAGGAGAACGTGTTCGACGGGATCGAGTCGAGGCGGGCGTTGCGCAGCTGCTGCCACACCTCGGCCCGCAGCCCGGCGGCGGTCTTCTCGAGGTCGTCGGCGTCGATGGTGCCGGCCCAGTAGGCCTCGACGGCCTTCTTCAGTTCCCGGTTGGTGCCGATGCGCGGATAGCCGAGCACGGTGCTCTGCCCGAAGGTGTTACTCACCAGGGATTTCCTTCCCTCGAAGTGCCCGGCGGGCACGTGAGGGTCAGGGGAAGACGCGGCCGAGGGCCGGCTTCCGCCCTGGTCCTCCCGAGAGACCGCCGGCGGCGCCCACCGGACGACGGGCGCAGTGTTGGCAGGTCTTCGGACTCGCGGGCACGGCGTCACGCCTCCTACCGGCCGTCGCTTCCCAGACCCTGCGGTCCAGTGCTTGATGACGGCTTTCGTTCCCACTCACCGCTGCGGGGCAGTCCCGGTCTCGCACCGGGTTCCCTCTTACGACACCCCGCCTGGCTGACGGGGTGAACCAGCACCGCCCGCCATCCTAGCCGTGCCGCGGACCCGTTCTGCAAGGCGTTGCAAGGTTAGCCTAACCTTCATTAGGGTTGTGGCGATCGTTGCTTCGGTTGGCTCGGTCTGGTCTCAAGAGAAGTGGGTGTGCTTCCGTTGACGGCTTCTGATCGTGTGGAGTTGACCGCGAGTCAGCGTGGTAACTGGGTGGCTCGGCGGCTTGCGCCGGAGCCCTCGGTGTTTCGTGCCGGTCAGTTGTTGTGGTTGGACGGTGTGGTCGATCCGGCCGTTTTCGTGGCGTCGGTGGGTGCTGTTTTCGCGGAGACCGACGCGCTGCGAGTGCGTTTCGGTGACGTCGGCGGTGTTCCCTTTCAGTACGTGGACACCGGTTCGACTCTGTCGACCGAGGTCGTCGACGTGGGTCATGGCGATGACCGGATTCGGGTGCTGGCCCGTGAGCAGTTGGCCGGGCCGTCGGTTGCGGGGGAGCCGGCGACGTCTTCGACCCTTGTGCGTCGGGAGAACGGCACGTGGGCGTGGATCCTGATCACCGATATCCTGCTCGTCGACGGTTACAGCATTTCTCTTTTCATTCGCCGTGTCGCCGAGGTCTACACCGCGCAGCGGGCCGGGGATACGGTCCCGGATCGCTGGTTCGGGGCCCTGAAAAACGTCACCGACGGTGAGGATCCCGGCGAGTCCGGGGTCGCGTATTGGGATGGCGTCCTCGGTGTCGGGTCGGCCGGCCGTGAGACTGTGGAGGAGTTGTCAGGGGTCTTCGTATCGGCGAGTCGGCCGGTTGTCGTCCCGCTTCCCGAAGACGCCTATGCGCGGGTTCAGCAGTTCGCCCGTGCGGCGCGGGTGTCGTGGACTGATTCCCTGATCGCGTTGTGGGGTGTGTACACCGCGCTGGTCGAGGGTCGTGACTGCGTGGCGGTCCGGGTTCCGCTGATGTTGCGTGACGACCGGGAGTCGTTGCGGACACCGAGCGCGCGCTCGCGGGCGATCCCGGTCGTCACCGAGATCAGCCCCTATCGGACCTTCGAGGATGTGCTTGCGGTCGTCGCAGGCCAATTGAAGGATTCCCGGCGGCACACGACTGTCGAGGATCACCAGCTCGCCCGTTTGTGGCCGAGCGGTCAAGGGTCCTATCTGGGCCTCCCGACGATCAATATCCGGCTTTTCGAATCGACGCCGCGGCTTGGCGATGTCGTCGCGATTCCTGAAACGATCAGTACCGGACCGGTCGGATCACTCGACCTCGCGGTCTACCGCGATCCGGACTCCGGGATCCGGCTGGAGTTGTCCACGGGCTCGGCCACGGGTGATCCGGTGCGGCATGCCGAGCAGTTCAGTCGTTTCCTCGGCGCGGTTCTCGACGGGGCGTCGGGTCTGACCCTGCACCGGCTGGCATCTGATGTCGACGGTCCGGACCCGTCGTGGGTGCGGGGCGAGTCGCTGGATGTGGCGCCGGTGACGGTGGATGAACTGGTGCGCGCTCGGGTCGCGGCGGATCCGGACGCGGTTGCGGTCGTCGCCGACGGTGTCGAACTGACCTATGGCCGGTTCGATGCGCGGGTCAACGCGTTCGCCCACCTTCTGATCGATCAGGGGGTGCGGATCGGGGACCGGGTCGCTGTCGTCATGTCGCGCTCGGTCGATCTGGTGGTGGTGCTGACCGCGGTGCTCCGCGCGGGAGCGGCCTACGTGCCGATCGATCCGGAGTATCCCGCAGGGCGCATCGAACGCATCCTGGACGACGCCGCGCCCGCGCTGGTGATCACCGACCGGCATACTGCTGAGTTGCCGGGACTATGTATCGATGACCGCGACGTTCAGGAGCATCTGAACATCGGTCAGCAGACCGCTCCCGTTCTATCCCGGCCGTTGAATGGCCTGGACGCTGCGGTGGTGATCTTCACGTCGGGCACGACGGGTGATCCGAAGGGTGTCGTTCTGGGGCATCGTGCTCTGGTCAACCGGCTTGTGTGGGGTGGCCGGGTGCTGGACTACACCGCTGACAGTGTGGCGTTGTCGAAGAGTGGTGTGGGTTTCGTCGACGCGGTGACCGAGTTGTTCGGGCCTTTGATCGCCGGTTCGCGGGTCGTGGTCGTGGCCGGGCAGGATCCGGCAGGTCTGCTGGACACGATCGCCCGGCATCGGGTCACGCACCTGTTGACGGTGCCGAGCCTGGCCGATGTCCTGGTCCGCCATGACGAGGCGTCTGCGGCGTTGGCGTCGGTTCGGTCGTGGGTCTCCTCTGGTGAGGCGCTCACCGCCGGCACTGCGAAAAACATGCGGTCGGTTTCGCCGCGGGCGGTGTTGCACAACTTCTACGGTTCGACCGAGGTCACCGGTGACGGCACGGCGACGGTCGTGACCGGCGGTACTGCGATCGGTGTGCCGGTGGCGAATACGACCGCGCATGTTCTGGACGGGTGGTTGCGTCCGGTGCCGGTCGGGGTGGCGGGTGAGCTCTACCTGGGTGGGGTGCAACTCGCGGACGGCTATGTCGGTCGTCCGGGTCTGACGGCCGGCCGGTTCGTGGCCGACCCGTTCAGCGACCGCGGTGCCCGGTTGTATCGCACCGGTGATGTGGTGCGATGGAACCCGCAGGGGCAACTGGAGTACCTGGGTCGTAGTGATGACCAGGTGAAGATCCGTGGGTTCCGGATCGAACTCGACGAGATCCGTACCGTCCTCGAACAACACCCCGACGTGTCGAGTGCCGCGGTCCTCGCGTTGGATCATCCGGCCGGTGGGAAGTACCTCGCGGCCTACGTGACCACGGTCGGGGAAATGGTGCCGGTCGACGCGTTGCGTGACCATCTGGCACGGTCGTTGCCGGATTACATGCTGCCCACCACGTTCACTCGCCTGGACCGATTCCCGGTCACCGCGAACGGGAAACTGGATCGCCGCGCGCTACCGCAGCCGGATCTGACGGCGGGTGCCGCCGACGGCAGGCGACCGGAGACCGACACCGAGATCGCCCTCGCGGGCATCTTCCGTGACGTGCTGCACCTCGGCGACGACATCGATCTCGGCGTCGACAGCGACTTCTTCAGCCTCGGCGGACACTCGCTACTCGCGACCCGGGTCGTCGCCCGCGCCAATGCGCTGCTCGGGACCGCACTCACCCTCCGCGACGTCTTCGACCACCCGCGGATCAGTGAACTCGCCGTCATCGCCGACACCACCGAGGCGGCCGGCACACGAGTCGGTGACCTGCCACGCCCCGCGGTCCTCCCCGTCTCCTACGGGCAACAAGCACTCTGGCTGATCGATCAGTTGGGTGGGCCGGGTGGGCGGTATGTGGTGCCGGTGGTGCTGCGCTTGCGCGGCGCTCTGGATTCCGATGTTCTGATCATGGCGGTACGGGATGTGGTGTCTCGTCACGAGGCGCTGCGCACGCTCCTGGTGGAGAAGGACGGCACGCTACGTCAGGTCGTCATGCCGGCGAACGAAGCAGCCGACCGGCTCGCACTGCCCGTCGAGGATGTCACGGGTGTGGATGCGGCCGGCGTGGATGCGCGTGTGGGCGCGGTGGTGCAGGCCGGGTTCGATCTCGCGGTCGACATCCCGATCCGGGTCGCGCTGCTTCGCACCGGTGATGACGACTGGGTGTTCGTTGTCGCGGTGCATCACCACGCGGTGGACGAGTGGTCGTTCCCGTCGCTGCTGAGCGACCTGTCGACCGCATATCAGGCGCGGGCCGCCGGGCGGGAGCCGGGATGGGCGCCGTTGCGGGCCCAGTACGCGGACTACGCGATCTGGCAACGCGACGTGCTGGGTGAGGCGTCGGATTCGCGGTCGCTGCTCTCCCGGCACCTGGCCTACTGGCGTGACGCCCTCGCGGACGCGCCCGAGGAGTCCACGATCACGCTGGACCGGACCCGGCCGGTGGCGCCGACCCACCGCGGTGCGGATCTGTGGTTCACCGTCGATCAGAAGGTCGTCACCGGCCTGCGTCTGGTCGCGGACGAGCAGGGCGTGAGCATGTTCATGACGCTGCAGGCCGCGACCGCGTTGACCGTCTCGGCGTTGGGCGCCGGCGCGGATGTGGTGATCGGTTCGCCGGCCGGTGGACGTACCGAGGACGGCCTGGAGGACCTGGTCGGATACTTCGTCAACACACTGCCGATCCGGCATCGGTTCCACGCCGGTGACTCGATCACCGACGTTCTGCAGAACACCAGACGAACCGTCCTCGGCGGGTTCGAGCACCAGGCCGCACCCTTCGAAGAGATCACCCGTGCGCTGGGCGCCGGGCGATCCGTCGGCCGTAACCCCCTCTTCCAGACCATGCTCACCCACCGTGTCGCCGACAGCCGCCGTGCGGGCGGCCTGCAGCTCGGGAGTGTCACGGCGACACCGGGTTCCGCGTCGGTGGGCGCGGTCAAGACCGATCTCGACCTCGACATCTTCGATTCGCTCAGCGAGCTGAAGGGGAAACTCTCCTACACGATCGATCTGTTCGACGACGCCACTGCTGAGCGGTTCGTCGCCGTCTTCACGTCGGTGCTGGAGGCGATCGCCGCCCGCCCGGAGACGCGGGTCGGTGACTTGGACCTGTTGCCCGCACCGGAGTCGCGGCGACTCGAGGCGTGGTCGTGTGGTGAGACCCTCGATGTTCCCGCAGTGACGCTCGACGCGTGGGTGCGTCGGCAGGTCGCGGCGAGCCCGGACGCGGTCGCCGTCATCGCTGATGACGGCATTGAACTCTCCTATGGCGACTTCGATGCGCGGGTCAACGCTCTCGCCCACCTGCTCGTCGAGCAGGGCGTGCGGGTCGGGGACCGGGTCGCGGTCGCCATGCCGCGCTCGGCCGATCTGGTGGTCGCGTTGGCCGGGGTGATCCGCGCCGGGGCGGCGTATGTGCCGATCGCCACCGACTACCCCGCCGAACGCGTCAAGCACATCCTTGCCGACGCCGAACCACGTGTGGTGATCGCCGACCGGCACACCGCCGGTGTCCATCATCAGGTGCTCACCGAACATCCGGTACGCATCCTGTGCATCGACGACGAATCAGTGCGGCACCACCTCGACGCCGGCGTGATCGACCCGCCGCGGGTCTCGCGTCCACTGCTCCCGGCAGATGCCGCATACGTGATCTTCACGTCCGGTACCACCGGACGTCCCAAAGGCGTGCAGGTCACCCACCAGGCGATCGTCAACCGACTGTGGTGGATGCGTGATCTCTACCAGATCGGTGCGCAGGATCGGGTGCTGTTGAAGACCCCGTTCACGTTCGACGTGTCGGTGTGGGAGTTCTTCCTACCGCTGGTCACCGGCGCGGTGGTGATCGTGGCGCAGGAGGACGGACACAAGGATCCGCAATATCTACTCGAAGTGATCGATCGTCGCGCGGTGACGGTCACCCACTTCGTACCGTCGATGCTCCAGGCCTTCCTCACCGCGGCCCCGGACCGGACGTCGGTGGATTCGGTACGGCGAGTGTTCTGCTCCGGCGAGGCATTGGCCGTGTCGCCCGCGGCCGGTGCCGTCGCGCTGTTCACGAACGCGGAATTGCACAACCTCTACGGGCCGACGGAGGCGGCCGTGGACGTGACCGCTCACCCGGTGATTCAGGCCGAGCTCGTCGATGCGGTCGGCGTGCCGATCGGGTTTCCGGTGGCGAACACGACAACGCGTGTTCTCGATGCGTGGTTGCGTCCGGTGCCGGTCGGGGTGGCGGGTGAGCTCTACCTGGGTGGGGTGCAACTCGCGGACGGCTATGTCGCGCGGCCGGGTCTGACCGCCGGCCGGTTCGTGGCCGACCCGTTCAGCGGTGACGGTGCCCGGTTGTATCGCACCGGCGACGTGGTGCGATGGAACCCGCAGGGACGGTTGGAATACCTCGGTCGTAGTGATGACCAGGTGAAGATCCGCGGGTTCCGGATCGAACTCGACGAGATCCGTGCCGTCCTCGAACAGCATCCCGACGTGTCGGGTGCCGCGGTCCTCGCCTTGGACAATCCGGCCGGTGGGAAGTACCTCGCGGCCTACGTGACCACGACGGCCGAGGATCCGGCGCTGTTCGACGCGCTGCGCGAGCATCTCGCACGGTCGCTGCCGGACTACATGGTGCCCACGACGTTCGTACGACTGGACGAATTCCCGGTCACCGCGAACGGGAAGCTGGATCGCCGCGCGCTACCGCAGCCGGACCTGACCGCGGGTGCGGCCTACGGCCGGCCGCCGGAGACCGACACCGAGATCACCGTCGCGGGCATCTTCCGCAACGTGCTGCACCTCGGCGACGACATCGATCTCGGCGTGGACAACGACTTCTTCCAGCTGGGTGGCGACAGCATCTCCGCGGCAGGACTCGTCGCCTACGCGCGTGAGCGCGGTCTGACGTTCAAACTGTCCGAGGTGTTCGTGCAGCGGACCATCGGTGCCCTCGCTGCGCTGGTCGCACCGGCCACCCACGATGCCGTCGCGGCCGAGCCGGTTCTCGTGCCGACCTCCGCGGCCCTCGAGCGCTTGCGCGAGGCGGAGGCCGCGCCCGAGGGGTACGTCTTCACCGAACTCATCAACCTGCCCGCGCAGACGACGAGTGCCTCGGTCGTCTCGTCTTTCCGCTCACTGGTCGCCGACACCGACGCGCTTCGTCTGTCGGTCGACGCCACCGGCCGGCGGCTCTGGTTCACCTACCTGCTGCCTCCGGAGACGATCCAGCCCCCGATCGTGGAGTCGACCGCGGGGACGAACGTCGACGCGATCAGGTCGGCCGCCGTCGACCTCATCGACATCTCGACCGGCCGCCCGGCCGCCCTCGCCTACGCACACAGCCCCGAGCACACGGTGGCCGTGCTCGCCGTCCACGCGGCGATCGTCGACCGAGCCTCGCTCCACCGTCTGGCGGAGACGCTTCAGCAGGCAGTGTCCGGAGTAGCCGAAACGTCCCGCCCGCCGGCGCTCGTCCCCGCGCTCGAAGCCGTCGAAGCAGCCGGCGACGCGGTTGCCACGGACGGCCTCGACGGCTGGAAGGGCCTTCTCGCCCGAGCCCAGACGATCGACGAACCCACCTTCGCCTCCGGCACCGTCTCCACCCTCCGCTGGGACGGCCTGCTCACCGAAGACGTCGTCAGCGAAGCCATCCGCGACGCGCTGCGGTCAACGGGAATCGCCGCCCTGATCGGCGGTGTGGTCGACGAAGAGGTCCCGCTGACCGTCGATGGCGACACGATGCCGGTCGGTGCGTTCACCGCGGCCGCCACCGTCGCTCTCGACGAGGCCGAGCCGACCAGAACCGCCGAGCTGGCGCTGCTGCGTCACCACAACAAGGCCGGGCGCCGAGCGTTGCGGCGTGCCTCCTCGCCCGCGGTGATCCTCACGCGGGTCTACGGGCCGGACGGCGGGGTGCCGGTCCCGGAGGGCACCGAGCAGTTGTATCGCGCGGTCATCCGGTATCACCTCGCACCGGACACGACGGCGATCACGTTCCTCGGCTTCGCGGAGAAGGTGGCTGCCGATCTCCGGGCGGCTCTGGCCGACCGACTCCGTACGGTCAAGCCTTAGGTTAGGCAATGCTAAGGTTTGATGTCTGACTTCTGGCAGACCCTGTTTCGGTACGCCACCTGCTCGATGAGGAGTCACCTTGCCGCGTCGTGCCCGCCCCACCGCCGTACACACCATCGCCCTGCGAGAGCTGGAGGTGGCGCGGGTCGTCGATGTCACTGCCGGGATGCGGCGTGTGACCCTGACCGGTGATCAGCTGGGATCGTTCGTGGGAAGCGACGGCACGACCTTCCCCGAGTTCGCCAGCAGCGGGTTCGACGACAGCGTCCGCTTGATCTTCCCGTACCCCGGTGAGAGCGAGCCGGTGCTCCCGGTCTACAAGGACGGCAAGTTCCGGTGGCCGGCCGACCCGCCCGCGTTGTGGCGGGTCTACACGGTACGGCGCTACGACGCGCAGGCTCGCGAGCTCGACATCGACTTCGTGAAGCACGGTGTGGGTGTCGCGACGACGTGGGCGTACCGGGCGAGACCCGGCGATCGGCTCCACGTCGGGGGACCGTCGGTCTCCAGTGGTCGGCCCGAGGGCTACGACTGGTTCCTCGTCGTCGGTGACGACACGGCCATCCCGGCGATCGGCCGGTTGCTCGAGGAACTGCCCGACGAGACACCGGCCGAGGTCTACATCGAGGTGGCCGAGCAGGCACACCGAACCGATCTCCCCGCGCGTCCCGGTGTCGAGGTGACCTGGATCGTGCGCAACGGAGCGGCAGCGGGCACCCAGCCGCTGCTGCTGCAGGCGGTACGCGAGGCCGGGCGGCGAGAGGGCTCGATGTTCGCCTGGCTCGCCGGGGAACAGTCGGTGGTACGCGACCTGCGGCGGTACCTCATCGAGGAGCGCGGTGTCGACAAGGCCGACATCGACTTCACCGGCTACTGGCGGCGCGCCGAGGTCGTGGCGTTGGACGAAGACCCCGCCATACCGGACCCGGAGCGCAACGACGAGGCCTTCGAGAAGTTCCATGAGATGTCCGAGCTGCTGCCGCCGCTGGCGATTCGGGCGGCCGCGAACCTCGGCATCGCCGACTGCATCAGTCGTGGAGTGCGCACCGTGCCCGCGCTCGCACAGCACACCGGCGCGAACGAACGCTCCCTGGCGAAATTCCTGCGGTACCTGCAGGCGATCGAAATCCTGGAGAAGAAGGGCGACGAATACCGGCTCAGTGAGACCGGCGAGTTCCTGACCAGCGAGTCCGTACTCGATCACCTGACTTCCGGTGGGGTCGAGTCTCGCATGTCGCAGGCCTTCTACGGTCTTGAAGCGGCGGTCCGCAACGACCAGCCGGTGCTGGAGTCGGTGACCGGCAAGGACTGGGATGCCCTCCGCACCGATGTGACCTTCGAGCACAAACGGCTG
This sequence comes from Actinoplanes sichuanensis, assembly GCF_033097365.1. NCBI lineage: Bacteria > Bacillati > Actinomycetota > Actinomycetes > Micromonosporales > Micromonosporaceae > Actinoplanes > Actinoplanes sichuanensis. The sequence goes on along the minus strand of NZ_AP028461.1, from coordinate 4,634,893 downwards.
GAGAACAAATCCCGGTTCGTGCAGGTGCTCGCCGAGCCGCTCGCGAAGTCTCCGGTACTCGACGGTGTCGGCACGGTAGTCGTCCACGCGGCCGGTGCAGCGGTGTACGCCGACTACCTCACCGCGGGGCATCCGGAGGCGACGGTGACCATCGTGGCGCTGCCCACCGCAGCCGACTGGTTCCGCCGAGACATCACGACCAGCATCGCGGAGGCGACGCGACGCGACCGGATTCGCATCGCCGAGCAGTCGGTGTTCGAGAAGACCGAACCCGCGGACGCCGTACTCATCATCGATACGCTCGGGCAGTATCGCGACGCGGAGGCGAGGCTCATTCTTCAGCGGGCCGCCGCGAGTCTGAGCCCCGGCGGCCGGCTGCTGGTGGTGGAGGACACCTTCGATCCCGACGAGCTGGACGAGCATGACGCCGAGCGTGACATCCTGCAGTTGACGCTCCACGGATCGGGATACCGCACCGAGGACGAACTCGAGGCGGTCATCACCGGCGCCGGATTGACAGTGATCCAGACGTCGCTCGTGGGGTGGGGTAACACGTTGCGAGTGCTCGCACCGTGATCTGAGGCCGCCGGCCTGGTGGGCAGTCCGGCCGGGTCGTCCACGACGAACCCGGCGGCCGCCCACCACAGGATCAGGAAGCTACTTCGTCACCGGCCTGGAGCTTCTCGATGACCTCGATCCAGTGACCCAGCCTCGAGTCCTCGGCCAGGGTGATGAAGTCGATCCGGTCCACTCCCGCGGTGCGCCACCGCTCCACCAGGTCCATCAGACGCACCGAGTCCATCCCCTGGTCGCGGAGGCTCAACTCGTAGTCGATTTCGGTGGGTTCGAGGAACAACACGTCGGCGACATCGGCGATCAACTGTTCGGTGCTCAGACTCATCAGGACTCCTCGTTCAGTGCTTGCGTGACTTTTTGTTGACATTTCCGGCCTGCCGTGTCAGACGGTGGCGATCAGGACTTCCTCGCCGCTGTACGGTCGCAGGCCGTCGGCCCGGCCCGCGAAGTAGCGTTCGGTCAGGTCGGCTGCCGAGACGTACTCGGCATCGGCGAAACCCGCCTGTCGCGCCAGCTCGATGATCTGGCCGGGAGTGTAGAAGCCGATGAACGGCGTACCGGCCCGCCGGGCACCCTCCCGGGAGGCTCGCCGGATCTGCACGTCCTCGGGTGCGAGATCTTCGAGGTGGCGGAAGAACGTGAGGATCAGTGACGAGCCGGACGGCAGACTCGCCACCCGCTTGAGGGTCGCCGCCGTGGCCTGTTCGGTCAGATACATGGTGACCCCCAGCCAGGACACCACGGCGGGGCGTGCGGTATCGAATCCCGCCGCCTGCAGCCGATCCCACCAGTCGTCATTCGCTTCGAAGTCGACCGGAACCAGGCGCAGCCAATCCGGAATGTCATATCCGAGTTCGATCAGCCGGTTCCGTTTCCACCCCTGGGTCTCCGGCTGGTCGATCTCGAAGACGGTCATGGTCGAGCCCGCATCGGGATGACGTTGGGCGTACGTGTCCAGGCCCGCGCCGAGGATCACATACTGATCCACGCCGCGGCTCGCGGCCTGGGCCACCAGCTCCTCGGTCAAACGTGCCCGTCCGACGATCGTGGCGCGCTTTCCTCGTGAGTCGCCGGGGACCATGTCTCCGCGCTCACGCCATCCGTCGTCGTCCTGTGCCAGCCGGGCACCCAGCACGTCCTCGAGGACGTGCGGCGGCTCGTCGACCAAGGTGTGCAGGGCGCGCCACAGAGCGGTCCGTACCGCGGTGTTGTCCGGCGTGCCGACAACGTTTCCCGTCATGAGCCAGTCCTTTCTACTTTGTTGTTGATGCTGCGTCCGGCCTTCCAGGCGCTCCACAGCCCGCCGTACACGCCACCGGCGGCGACCAGCTCGTCGTGTGTTCCGGTCTCGATGATCCGGCCGTGCTCCATGACGACGATCCGGTCACAGGTCGCGGCTTGGGAGAGACGATGCGCGATCACCAACCCGGTGCGCCCCCGCAACGTCGCCTCGGCGGCGCGGTCCAGCAACCCGGCGTGGGTGGAGCCCGCCTCGGCGGTCGCCTCGTCGAGGATCGCCAGTTCCGGGTCGGCGAGCAGGAGCCGGGCGAGGGCGAGCTGTTGAGCCTGTGCATCGGTGAGCGGGTATCCGCCGGTGCCGATCATCGTGTCGAGACCGTCCGGCAGCAGATCGAGGAGCCCGGCCGCCCCGGTGGCCTCCAGCGCGGCGTGGATGTCGTGGTCGGCGGCGTCCGGGGCGGCGAGCGTGAGATTGCTGCGCAGGGTGCCGGCGAACACGTGCGTCTCCTGGGTGATCAACGTCGTGCGGCCGGGCCGGGCCACCGTCCCGGCGTCGGGTAGGTGGATGCCGGCGATGACGGCGGCGAGCGTCGTCTTTCCGGCCCCGGAGGCGCCGACCACGGCGATACGCTGACCGACGGGGATGTCGAGGGTGAGGTTGTCGAAGACGCGGGGACCGTCGCCGTAGGCGAATGCGACGTCCTGCAGCCGCACGGCGATGTCGGTGTCCACTGTCGCGGTCGGTTCGCCCGGCCCCTCCGCGATGGTGGCCACCCCGATCATGCGGCTGAGCGATGCCAGAGCCGACTGGAGGTCGTCGACGACGAACACCAGCTCGTTGATCGGTCCGAGCAGGCGCAGGACGAGCAGCGTCGCGGCGGTGGCGCCGCCGACGGTGGACGCGTCCGCCTTGATCAGGAAGAAGCCGACGGCGAGGACGGTGGCCAGGCTCAGACATTCACCGAGGTTCAGGCGGATGCTGAGCATGGCCTGCACGATGCGCGCGCGAAGCGTCCACACCGCGACGCCCCAGGAGGCGGTCATCACGCTGTGGTGCCGCTGATCGGTGAGCCCGAGCCCGAGTACGGTGGCGTAGCCGCGCTGGGATTCGAGGATCTGCTGCGCCCGGGCGCTCATCGCCGCGCGTTCGGCGCCGTACACCCGCGGGCCGATGCGGAGGTACCAGCGCATGACGAGGACATAGACGGGCAGTACGACGACGAACGCTGCGGCGTACTGCCATTGCAGCGCCGCGAGCCCGCCCAGCGATACGACGATGGTGAACGCGGTGACGGTGACCGCGGGGATCACCGCGGGCGCGGCATCGACCACGGCGGTGACGTCGTCGCTGGTCCGAGAGATCAGGTCCCCGGTCCCGGCGCGTTCGACGAGGTGCTGGGGGAGTGTCATGGCGCGGCTCACGAGCTGTTCGCGCAGTCCGGCGAGGATGGTGTGGTAGATGCGGGTGGCGAGCACGATCGTCACCGCGGTGCCGGCCGCACCGAGAACCGCCGAGAGCACCATGAGGGCCGTGACCGTCAGTACGGTGCCGAGGTCGGCGGTGCCGGCCCGTACCTGGTCGACGAGGAACCCGATGATCACGGGTGGGATCACGTTGATGCCGGTGCTGACGAGCCCCAGCACTGCGACCGTGGCGAGCCGGAGCCGATGCCCGCGGCTGAGCCGCCACACCTGCTTGGCCGTCTCCCTGCCGCTCGCGATCGGCAGCGCGTGCTCGTTGGCCGTGGATGTCGCGCTCACAGCGTCGTCCTTGTGGGTGTCGGTGCGTCCTCGAGCAGGTCGACGACGCGGTCGCAGCTGCCGAGCAACGCGGGAGACGAGGTGATCAGCAGGGTCGATCGGCCGGCGCGGACCTCGCGTAGCCGCTCCGCGATCGTGTGTTCGGTGACCGGGTCGACCGCCGTGGTCGGGTCGTGCAGCACGAGTACCGGCGCGTCGCAGGCCAGAGCGCGGGCGAGCGCTAGACGCTGGAGTTGGCCGCCGGAGAAGCGGTTGCCGTCCTCGCCGACCGGGAGGTCGAGATCGGCGGCGAAATCGTCGCATGCCGCGGCTCGCACCGCAGCCGTCACCAGCTCGGGTGTGGCCGCGGTGGCGGTGAGGTTGTCGCGGATCGTCCCGCTGAACAGCATGACCCGGTGCGGCGTGAACGTGACCCGGGAGCGGTAATCGTGTGCGGTCAACTCCCGCGCGGCGATCCCGTCCAGCCGTACCGTGACCTCGTCGCCGGGCCCCCGCGGATCCAGCAGAGCCTCCGCGACGCGTGCGGCGGTCAGGTCGTCGGTGCGTACTCCCACGAGTTCGCCGGGTTCCACCCGGATGGTCGTGCTGAGCGTGGCCACCTCCAGTACCGGTAGCCGCGACACCACCGGCCGCGCCGCGTCGGCCGGCTCGGGCGTCACGGCGACGTCGGTCTCCAGCGCGTCGAGGATGCGTGCCGACGAGGCGCGGGCTCCGGCGAGGTTGGGGATGGAGTCGTTCGCGATCGACTGGATCTGCGGCAGTAGCGCCTGAGCGAGGCCGACCGCGGCGATCAGCTCGCCGATGCTCAACTGTCCGTCCACGGCGAACCAGCCCGCCAGCCCCATCACCGCTGCGACGAAGGTGCCGGTGACCACACCGGCGCCCATCAGGAACCTGCCCAGCAGTCCCGCGTTGCGTTTGGCGCCGGCCAGCGTCTCCTGGCTTGCTTGCCGGTACCTTCTGGTCGCCTCGGTTTCGGCGCGGATCCCCTTGACCACTCGATAGCCGGTCACGACATCGGTGGCCAGTCCGACGGTGGTGGCCAACAGTCCTTGGTACTCGCGGGTGTCGCGGGACAGCCGCTCGCTGAGCACGCCCATCAACCACACCGCCGCCGGCGCCCCCACCAGCACCGCAAGCCCGAGAAGCCAATGTGTCGTCAACAGCGACACCGCGATGAACCCGATGGTCGTGATCCTCGCGATCGGCATGATCACGAGCTGAACCCCGTTCGCCAGACGGGCGACGTCGTTGGTCATCATCGAGACGACACCGCCGCCCGGCGCGTGAACACTGCCGCCGACCGGATGCAGTACGCGGGTCGAGAGGGTGCTCCGGAGGCGGTGCTGGAGCAGCTGGATCGCATACGCGGTCAGTTGGGTGGCGAACTTCGCCGCCACCGTCAATCCGACGTACGCGGCCACCAGCGCGCCGAGCCACAGCGCCAGCTGCCCCGCATCCCCGGTCGCCAGTGCCCGGTCGATCGCGAGGCCCGTCACCACCGGGACCGCCGCCTCACCCACCTGCCAGACGATCGCTGCCAGGGCCGCCGGAACGGAGACCCGCGGCACCGACAGGATCACACGCAACAGGAATCGACCGGCCGTGGTCCCCGGGCCGGCCTCGAACGGCTGGACCTCGGGCGGAACGGTGGGCACCTGCCACAGCACAGGTAACCGACGGGTCAAAGGTCCCCGACCCAGCCCCGACGGGTCGGAGTGCGAAGTGTCCCTCATGGCCGTCTCCGGTCCGTGTCAAGCAGTGGGACGCCGGTGTGCTGCGTGCATGCCGCAGCCGTCCACACTCGCCGCCGGTGGGCTCCGGAGAGTGGGAACGACCCGTCCGGGATCGAACATGGACGGGCCGTGGTCGCGGGGCGATTGTCGTACCTGATGGACGCGTCTCCTCGCTCGGATGGCGGGATGGGTGGTGGCACCGTGCAAGGTTAGCCTACCCTTCGTTGGGGTTCTAGCGATCGTTGCCTCGGTTGGCTCGGTCTGGTCTCAAGAGAAGTGGGTGTGCTTCCGTTGACGGCTTCTGATCGTGTGGAGTTGACTGCGAGTCAGCGTGGTAACTGGGTGGCTCGGCGGCTTGCGCCGGAGCCCTCGGTGTTTCGTGCCGGCCAGTTGTTGTGGTTGGACGGTGTGGTCGATCCGGCCGTTTTCGTGGCGTCGGTGGGTGCTGTTTTCGCGGAGACCGACGCGCTGCGAGTGCGTTTCGGAGACGAGAGTGGCGTTCCTTTCCAGTACGTCGACACCGCATTGACTCTGTCGACTGAGGTCGTCGATGCCGGTCATAGTGACGACCAGATCCGGATGCTGGCCCGCGAGCAGTTGGCCGAGCCGTCGGCCGGCGGTGAACCGGCGACCTCCTCGACCCTGATTCGCCGGGAGAACGGCACGTGGGCGTGGATCCTGATCACCGATATCCTGCTCGTCGACGGTTACAGCATTTCTCTTTTCATTCGCCGTGTCGCCGAGGTCTACACCGCGCAGCGGGCCGGTGATGCGGTTCCGGACCGCTGGTTCGGGAGTCTGAAAAACGTCACCGACGGCAACGGGCTTGATGAGGGTGTCGCCTATTGGGATGGCGTCCTCGGTGTCGGTTCTGCAGGTCACGAGCCCGTGGAAGGTTTGTCGGAGGTTTTCGTATCGGCGAGTCGGCCGGTTGTCGTCCCGCTTCCCGGTGACGCCTATGCGAGGGTTCAGCAGTTCGCCCGGGCGGCGCGGGTGTCGTGGACGGATTCCCTGATCGCGTTGTGGGGTGTGTATACCGCGCTGGTCGAGGGTCGTGACTGCGTGGCGGTCCGGGTTCCGCTGATGTTGCGTGACGACCGGGAGTCGTTGCGGACACCGAGCGCGCGCTCGCGGGCGATTCCGGTCGTCACCGAGATCAGCCCTTATCAGAATTTCGCCGACGTGGTCGAGGCCGTCGCGGGGCAGTTGACGACTTCCCGGCGTCACACGACTGTCGAGGATCATCAGCTCGCTCGTTTGTGGCCGAGCGGTCAAGGGTCCTATCTGGGCCTCCCGACGATCAATATCCGGCTTTTCGAATCGACTCCGCGGCTTGGCGATGTCGTCGCGATCTCTGAAACGATCAGTACCGGACCGGTCGGATCACTCGACCTCGCGGTCTACCGCGATCCGGACTCCGGAATCCGGCTGGAGTTGTCCACCGGCACCGCTTCGGGCGAGCCCGTGCGGCACGCCGAGCAGTTCAGCCGTTTCCTCAACGCCGTTCTCGACGGGGCGTCGGGTCTGACCCTGCACCAGTTGGCATCTGATGCCGACGGTCCGGACCCGTCGTGGGTGCGGGGCGAGATGCTCGATGTCGCGCCGGTGACGGTGGATGAACTGGTGCGCGCTCGGGTCGCGGCGGATCCGGATGCCGTCGCGGTCGTCGCCGACGGTGTCGAACTGACCTATGGCCGGTTCGATGCGCGGGTCAACGCGTTCGCCCACCTTCTGATCGATCAGGGGGTGCGGATCGGGGACCGGGTCGCGGTCGTCATGACGCGCTCGGTCGATCTGGTGGTGGTGCTGACCGCGGTGCTCCGCGCGGGAGCGGCCTACGTACCGATCGATCCGGAGTATCCCGCAGCGCGTATCGAACGCATCCTGGACGACGCCGCGCCCGCGCTGGTGATCACCGACCGGCACACTGCTGAATGGCAGGGACGTGTGCCGGAACATCAGGACGCCCCGGTGTTGTCGAGGCCGTTGAGCGGTCTCGACGCAGCGGTGGTGATCTTCACCTCGGGCACGACGGGTGATCCGAAGGGCGTCGTTCTGACACATCGTGCTCTGGTCAACAGGCTCGCATGGGGCGGCCGGGTGCTGGACTACACCGCTGACAGTGTGGCGCTGTCGAAGAGTGGTGTGGGTTTCGTCGACGCGGTGACCGAGTTGTTCGGGCCGATGGTCGCGGGTGCTCGCATCGTGGTCGCGGAGACCGCGCAGGATCCGGCCGGTCTGCTCGACACGATCGCCCGACACCGGGTGACGCATCTGTTGACGGTGCCGAGTCTGGCCGATGTCCTGGTCCGTCACGACGGGGCGTCTGTGGCGTTGGCGTCGGTTCGGTCGTGGGTCTCCTCTGGTGAGGCGCTCACCGCCGGTACCGCGAAGGGCATGCGGTCGGTTTCGCCGCGGGCGGTGTTGCACAACTTCTACGGTTCGACCGAGGTCACCGGTGACGGCACGGCGACGGTCGTGACCGGCGGTACTGCGATCGGTGTGCCGGTGGCGAATACGACCGCGCATGTTCTGGACGGGTGGTTGCGTCCGGTGCCGGTCGGGGTGGCGGGTGAGCTCTACCTGGGTGGGGTGCAACTCGCGGACGGCTATGTCGGTCGTCCGGGTCTGACGGCCGGCCGGTTCGTGGCCGACCCGTTCAGCGACCGCGGTGCCCGGTTGTATCGCACCGGTGATGTGGTGCGATGGAACCCGCAGGGGCAACTGGAGTACCTGGGTCGTAGTGATGACCAGGTGAAGATCCGTGGGTTCCGGATCGAACTCGACGAGATCCGTACCGTCCTCGAACAACACCCCGACGTGTCGAGTGCCGCGGTCCTCGCGTTGGATCATCCGGCAGGTGGGAAGTACCTCGCGGCCTACGTGACCACGGTCGGGGAAATGGTGCCGGTCGACGCGTTGCGTGACCATCTGGCACGGTCGTTGCCGGATTACATGCTGCCCACCACGTTCACGCGCCTGGATCGGTTCCCGGTCACCGCGAACGGGAAGCTGGATCGCCGTGCGCTGCCGCAGCCGGATCTGACCGCGGGTGCCGCCGACGGCAGGCGGCCGGAGACCGACACCGAGATCGCCCTCGCGGGAATCTTCCGTGACGTGCTGCACCTCGGCGAGGACATCGATCTCGGTGTCGACAGCGACTTCTTCAGCCTCGGCGGACACTCACTGCTCGCGACCCGGGTCGTCGCCCGCGCCAACGCCCAGCTCGGCACCGCACTCACCCTCCGCGACGTCTTCGACCACCCGCGGATCAGCGAACTCGCCGTCATCGCCGACACCACCGAGGCGACCGGCACCGCAACGTCGGACAAACGAATCGGCGACCTACCACGCCCCGCCGTCCTCCCCGTCTCCTACGGACAACAAGCACTCTGGTTCACCGAGCAGATCGCGGGACGTTCGGTCTATCGGACTGAAATCGTGCTGCAGGCGGGTCAGCGGCTGCAACGGGATGCTTTGGAGACGGCGATCCGTCGGATCGTCGCGCGTCACGAGATCTTGCGTACGATCCTCGTGCCGGACGAGGAGACCTCATCACTGCGCCAGATCATCTGTCCGGCACCCGACGACGACACCAGGGTCCTGGAGGTCGAGGACGTCGATTCCGAGCTGCTCGGTGACGAGATCGCCCGGGTTGCCGCACTGCCGCTCGACTTCACCTCCGAGTTCGGGCTGAAGTTTCATCTGCTGCGCCACTCTGGTGGCGACGTCCTCGTCGCCTATGGGCACCACATCATCACCGACGCGGATTCCTTCGGGGTCCTCTTCCGTGAGCTGAACGAGTTCTACCTCCAAGCGGCTACCGGCGATCGCACTGAAGTCGAGCCCCTACCGACGCAGTATGCCGACTTCGCGGTCTGGCAGCGGCATGTCCTGGGCGACCGGAAGGATCCGGGGTCTCGCTATCAGTCGGACCTGCAGTACTGGCGAGACATGCTGTCGGGGCTCCCGACGGAGACCGTCCTGCCTCTCGACCAGCCACGTGACGTCTCCGAAGAGCGGACCATCCGGCCGGCGACCATGCCGCTCACCGGCGATGAGACGGCCAAGATCGACGAACTTCTGGTCGAACACAGGGCGACACCGCTTCAGGCGTTGATCGCGGCGTTCTCCCTGGCGCTGTGGGACGAAGGGGCAGGCGACACCGTTCCCATCGGCACTCCGGCCAGTCTGCGTGACCAGCCCGAGTTGCACGACCTGATCGGGTACTTCGTGAACACCGTCGTGGTGCGCGCCGACATCGACGCCGAAGCCGGCTTCGTACCGGCGCTGCTCCATTGCCGCGATCGCATGCTCGAAGCCGCCGACCACAAACTCGTTCCGTTCGAGCGCGTCGTCGAGGCGGTGAACCCGCCGCGGCAGGTCGGGATCAGTCCGCTGTTCCAGGTGATGGCCGCCTACGTGGATCGCGGAGGAGAGCCGAGTGCGGCGTGGCCGCTCACCAACTACGCCTCGACCACCGCGGACGGCCCGCTGGCCGCTCAGCCCGCGCTGTTCGATCTGGTGTCGAGTATCGAGAGACTGGACGGCGGGGCCTACGGCATCAATCTGAACGCGGCCCGCGAGTTGTTCTCGGCGGAGACCACGTCACGACTGCTCCGGAACACGGTGCGCTTCCTCGTGCTCGGATCCCGGCACCCGGATCTGACCGTCAAGCAACTCGCCCAGATCGTCCGTGCCGGCGACGAGGGCCGGGCCAGAGCCGGCGACAGCGTCGGTGACACTCGCCGTTTCCGTCTGCCGCTCGAGGATTTCGACATCAGCGTGGCACCGCTCTGGCGGGCGGCGATCGACCATGTCAGTCACGCCCTGTCGGGCGCGAGCCTCGCCTTGCGACTGGCGATCAGCGACGGCGGCACCGGTGAACTGGTCGCCGAGACCGGAAATCCGGAGATGCTGGATGCGGTCGCGAAGAGGCTCCCCGAGCTGGTCACCGCCTATGAGGCGAAGATTCCGATGGTCGTCACCCCGTCCACGTCGGCCGCGGCGGGATACAAGGACGACGAGTTGGCGGCGGTCCTCGACGATCCGTTCTGGGAGGATTGGGTAGACCGGCTCGCGGATGCGGCCGACACGGTGCTGCGGCAGCGAGGCGGCTCGGACGCGCACGCCGGCACGGCTGAACGACCGGTTCCCGCCGCAGACGAAACCTCCCTGCCGTCCGTCGTGCTGACGGCTGTGGCCACGGCCTTGGCCGGAATCGCTGACGGTGATCTGCTCGTGGAGTTCCACGAGTCCGACGGTCCCCTGATGACGCGCAGATTCCCCGTCCTTGTCGACGATGGGGGAGTCCTCGGACTGAGCCCGGAACGAGCGGCCGAATACGCCGCGCTGGCCGGGCACCCCCGGTTCAGCCGCTTCTTCGATGATCTGCCGACCCCGCGGATCCGGGTGGGTGTGTTCCGTAGCCGAGCGGAGCTGATCACCGAGCCCGCCGCGGGTGTGGGCGTACCGGAGGACGGACTCGGCATCCAGGTCCACCTGGCCGGTCGTGAGGTCCGCGTCTGGGTGGAGTCGGCGGACACCGTTGATGTCGACACGAGTGCACTGGCCGCTGCCATCACCGACGCGATCGTCGGCGTCGGAGTCCCCGTTGCCGGCCACGAACCTCGCGACGCGTTCACGCTGCGTCGCGCCGACCGGGTCGCGTTGACGCCCGCCGAAGAGGAGTCCATCCGTGCCCGCTACGGGTACGACGCCCAGATCCTTCCGCTGGCCCCGTTGCAACGCGGACTGTTCTACCACCTCTTGCGGTCCCAGGAATCCGACGACCACAACACCTACGTCTCGCAGATCACCCGGCAGATCGCGGGAGACGTCGACCCGCAGCGGATGACGAACTCCATCGCCAGCGCGATGGACCGGCACCCCAACCTGCAGGCGGCGTTCGTTCCGCCCGGGGACGTGCAGGTGATCCCGTCCGGTGTCAAAGTTCCGGTGCGGGTCATCCGATCGACCGACTGGAGTGGCCGCGGCGTCGATGTGGAGCAGTTCCTGGCTGCCGAGCGGGGTGAGCCGTTCGACTTCGAGGTCCCGCCGCTGATCCGGTTCACGCTGCTCGAAATCGGCCACCACTCGTGGATTCTGGTCATGAGTTTCGAGCACATCCTGCTGGACGGCTGGTCGATCAACGCGGTGTTCGACGAGATCTTCAGCATCTACGCCGATGACGGCTACGTCGACCGCGTGCGGCCGGCGTCGTTCCGCTCGTACCTGGACTGGGTCGACGACCAGGATCCCGCGACCGCCTATCGCGCCTGGGACGGCTACCTCGCCGAACTGACCGGTCCGACGTTGCTGTGCCCGGACTTCGTCGACCTCGGTGATGCACAGGGCGAGACCGGTGAACTCCACCTCGACCTCAGCCCGGCAGAGGCCGCGATGGTGTTCGGCACCGCACGAGACGCCAAGGTCACGGTGGGCACTGTGCTGCAGACCGCCTGGGGGATCGCGCTCAGCCGACTCACCGGCAGCAACGACGTCGTCTTCGGCAACACCGTCTCCGGTCGGCCGCCGTCCCTGCCCGACGCCGACCGCATCATCGGGCTGCTGTTCAACACGGTCCCGATGCGGGTGAGCGTGCCCCCGTTCGAAACGAATCGGGAGTTGCTCGCCCGGGTTCAGTCCGAGCAGTTGCTCGTCATCGACCATCCGCAAGCCACTCTGACCCAGATCCAGACCAATGCCGGCGTTCCTGTTCTGTTCGACACGCTGTTCGTGGTGCAGAACGTGCCGCTCGGCAAGGCTGCCGGGAAAGACACGGCCGGGCTACAGGTCGTCGGCGCGAAGGTCGATGACGCGACGCACTACCCCGTGACGTTCGCGGTCGACCCGGAAGAACGCGACGGGGCGGCGACCGTGCATGTTCGCCTGTCCTATCGCCGGGACGTTTTCGGCGCCCCGGCTGCGGAGCTGTTGCTCAAACGCTACGTCCAGGTGCTGCTTGCTCTCACTCGTCGGCTCGACGAGCCGGTCGGTATGGTGTCCGCCCTGTTGCCGGACGAGGCTGCCCCGCATACCGGTATCGCCGCTGATCTCGTCCGTGACATCGAACCGGTCACGGTCGCCGAGTTGCTGGACCGGCAGGTACGGCTGTCCGGATCGGAGACGGCGCTGGTGGCCGGCGATCGTGTGTTCACCTTCGTGGAGTTCTCCGCCGAGGTGAATCGCTACGCCCGTCTGCTGCTCGACGAGGGAGTACGCCCGGAGCATCGGGTCGCCCTGCTGCTGCCGCGCGACGAGCGTACGGTCATCGCGATGTTCGCGGTGTTCGCCATCGGAGCCGCCTACGTTCCGGTGGACAGCGAACTACCGGACGAACGGATCGGCTACATGATCGAGATCGCCGAGCCGACCGTCACCCTGGTGACCGACCGCGACGTGAACCGGCTCACCGGCACCGTCGGTAAGGTGATCAACCTGGAGTCCGCGCCGGTGGTGGAACGTCTCGCGCAGATCGCCACCGATCCGATCACGCCGGCAGAACGAGGCGGGCAGATCTCGCTCGACAACCTCGCCTACATCATCTTCACCTCGGGTACCACCGGACGGCCCAAGGGCGTCGCCGTCGGTTACCGCGGACTGACGAACATGTACTTCAACCACGTCGAGAAGATCTTCGATCGGGTGGTGGACCACCAGCGCGGGCGCCGGATGAAGATCGCACACACGACGTCGTTCTCCTTCGACGCCTCGTGGGAGCAGCTGTTCTGGCTCCTGAACGGGCACGAGGTGCACGTCATCGACGAGGAGATGCGGCGCGATCATCAGCGGCTGCTGGCTCACTATGACGACGTGCGGATGGACGGGTTCGATGTGACCCCGTCGTACGGGCAGCTGTTGGTCGAGGAGGGCCTGCTGGAGCGGGACCGGCCGGCCGGCCGGTCGGTGTTGTCCGATGCGCCCGGTGTCGTGTTCGTCTCCCTCGGTGGCGAGGCGGTTCCCGATCGGCTGTGGCAACAGCTGCGCGACGCACCCGGAGTCGAGTCGTACAACCTCTACGGACCCACCGAGTACACCATCAATGCTCTCGGTGCCGATCTGGCCGACAGCACCACCTCGAGTGTCGGCACGCCGATCTTCAACACGCGGGCGTACATCCTCGATGAGAACCTGCAACCGGCCCTTCCCGGTGTGGCCGGTGAGCTCTACCTGGCCGGTGACGGTACGGCGCGCGGATATTGGGGCCAGTCGGCGCTGACCGCCGAGCGTTTCGTCGCCTGTCCGTGGGAGCCGGCGCAACGCATGTATCGCACCGGAGACCTCGCCCGGTGGAAGGACGACGGGATGATCGACTACCTCGGTCGTGCCGACGAGCAGATCAAGATTCGCGGTTATCGCATCGAGCCGGACGAGATCCGGGACGTGGTGCAGAAGTTCCCCGGGATCACGCGCGCCGAGGTGGTGGCTTTCCAGCATTCCACCGGGCTTCAACTGGCCGCGTACTACATCACCACGGCGGACCTCGACATCAGTGAGTCGTTGCGTAGCCACCTGGCCACGTATCTGCCGGACTACATGATCCCGGCGGCCCTCGTCGCGGTGGATTCCTTCCCTCTGACCCCGACGGGAAAGTTGGACCGCCGAGCGTTGCCGCCGGCCGACGTGGCCGCGGCCGGAGTCGGCATGGGTCGGGCGCTCGAGTCGGATACGGAGTTCGCGGTGGCCGCGGTCTTCCGTGCGGTGCTGGACCTCGATGAGGGACTGGTGCTGGGTGCGGGCGACGACTTCTTCCGGTTGGGTGGGCATTCGCTCGCGGCGATGCGGCTCGCCTCGCAGATGAACCGCACGTTCCCGGTGACCATCGCGATGCGGGATGTCATCACCGCGTCGACGATCGGCGAGCTGAGTTCGGTCGTCGACGCGAAGATGCATCCGGATGCGGATCCGAATGTCGACATCACCGCGATCGTGACCCGGTTCACGCCATCTCTGAACGGCCGCACCCTGTTCTGCGCGCATCCGAAGTTCGGTGCCTCGTCCATGTATTCGGAGCTGGCGAGGTATCTCCCGCCCGAGGTAGGGTTGGTCGGTCTCGATGATCCCGCGATCGCCGGCCTGGACGTCGAGTTCGATGACCTTGCGGACCTCGCGGACACCTATGCCGATGTCATCCAGGGTTTGCAGCCGTCCGGGCCGTACGAGCTGCTGGGGTGGTCCTATGGCGCACACATCATGTTCGCCGTGGCGCGTCAACTCCTCGCCCGAGGCGAACGCGTCGGACCGCTGGTGATCGTGGACGCCATGCCCGCCGGTTCGGAGAACTCGACGGAACTGCTCGTACGACCGGGATCCGCCGAGTCGATGCGCGACGAGATGCGCAAGGCCTTCGGTGAGGAGGCGTTCAACGAGTTGCTCGCCGACGCGAAGCAGTTGAAGGCCGTCGAGACGGCCGGCCGTCGTTGTGACGTGCTGACGTCGACTCCGACGCTGGGCATTCTCGACGTCGAGGCGCTCGTGATCGCGTCCTCCGCGACCCACACGCCCCGGCTGGCGGAGGTGGGCCGTGAGGACGCGCTGGGATGGGACGGCCACCTGAGCGACTATGCGTTCTTCGTCGCCGAGGACGAAGACCACCAGTCCATCCTCGAACCCGATTCCGGGCTGCTGAAGTGGGGTCCGCTGCTGAGGAACCTGCTGGCCGACTGAGTGGATTTCGTTGTCTGGTGCGGTACCACCCGTGGTACCGCACCAGACAGCGGAGCCGATGGCTCAGGTGATGGCGGCAGCGTCCTGGAGGCTGTCGAACAGGGCCGCACGGCGCATGTAGGCGCGGGCGGTATCGAACTTCTCGGCGGTCCGGCGCAGTTCGTCGAGGTTCTGTCGACGAACCTCGGGATCGCGTTGCTCCAGCAACCGTTTGTTGGCGATCGTCTGGGCCTGTACGTAGTTCACCGCGGCATGGCGCCGCTGGCGGCTGTAGAGGTCGAGCAGATCGTCGTCGGCCTCACCGGCGATCACCTTCGTGAGCTTGTCCGTCAGGTTGATCGCGTCATGGATGCCGCCGTTCATGCCCATGCCGCCGATCGGGTTGTTGACGTGCGCGCTGTCGCCGGCGAGCAGGATGCGCCCCTGACGGAAGGTCGCGGCCACACGCTGATTGACTCCGTAGACGTTGCGATACTCGACGTGGTACGGGCCGGTCTTCGGGAGGAACTTCTGCAGCCGCTCCTCGACGCGCGCCGGCGACAACGCGGTGGCGTCGTCCTCGTCGTGGCCGATCGGCAGAATGACCCGCCAGAGCCCTCCGGGTGCTTCTCCGCGCACCTTGAACACGTTGGCCCACTCGTTGGGGTCGGAGAAGTAGTTGCGAAACGCCAGCTCCGGCTTGACGGTCTTCAAGTCGAAGCTGGTCGCGATCTTGATGAACCGCTCCGGGTAGGTGAATCCCTCGAATTCGATGCCGGCGAGCTTGCGCACCGTCGATCGGCCACCGTCACAGCCGACGACGTACGCCGCCGCCATGCGTTCCGTGCCGGCCGGTGAGGTGTACTCCACCTCGATGCCGTCTGCGGTTTCGGTCAGACCGGTCAGCGTGTGGGAGAACCGTACGTCGAAGTCGGATTCGTTCGCGTATTCCGCGGCGATGGCGGCGGTCAGTTTGTACTGCTCGTACTGCAGCACATACGGGAACCGGATCTCGTCCTCGAGTCGGCCGAGGTCGAACTCCGCCACGACGTCGCCGGTCGTGCGGTCGTGGAAGCGATAGGTGCTGGAGAGCAGGCTGTGCGGTCGGATCTTCTCGGTGATGCCCAGGTCGTCGAGCATCTCCAGCGTGCTCGGATGGATGGTCGCCGCGCGCTGATCCTGCACCGGCGCGGGCTCGGACTCGAGAACGGTCACCGGGATGCCGCGCCGGTTCAGTGCCAGCGCGCAGACCATTCCGACCGGGCCCGCGCCCACGACGAGGACACGTGTGGTCTTGTTCGGCATGTGTCTAGTTCAGTTCGCGCTGCAGACGCTTGCTGACCTTGCCGACCGCGGTGTACGGGAACTCGGCGACGACCTCCACGACATCGGGGAGCTTGAACGTGGCGAGTCCCTTGTCGCGCAGGAACTGGCGCAGCTTGCCCAGGGTGAGCTCGGCCGCGCTCTCCGGCGTCCGGGGAATCAGGTACGCCTTGACGCGTTCGCCGAGAACCTCGTCGTCGACACCGACGACCGAGACGTTGTGGACGGCGGGATGCGTGAGCAGCGCGTTCTCCAGCTCTTCGGGGGCGATCTTCTCGCCGCCCCGGTTGATCTGGTCCTTCGAGCGTCCCACGACTCTGATGAATCCACGCTCGTCGCGCTCGACGATGTCGCCGGTGCGGTAGAAGCCGTCGTTGGTGAACGCCAGGGCGTTCTGTTCGGGGTTGCGGTAGTACCCGCGGATCACCGACGGTCCCCGGGTCAGCAGGTGACCGGGTGCACCGGGCGGCACCTCGTTGCCCTCGTCGTCGATGACCTGGATCTCGTCGGCCGCTGAGGCCGGACGGCCCTGGTATCGCACGCTGGTGGCCCGGTCGACGTCGGCGGGATTGCTGACGACGAGGCCCTCGCCCATTCCGAAGCTCTGCGACAGTTGTACGCCGAACTCCGGCTCGACCCGACTCGCCACTGATTCGCTCAGCTTCGCGCCCCCGCACATGAGCACCTTCAGGCTGGACAGGTCGTAGGACTTGCGCAGCGAGGAGTTCAGCCAGGCCAGCAGGATCGGCGGAACCAGCGAGACGCGGGTCACCCCGTGCTTCTGGATCAGCGGGAACGCCGCGTCGGGGCTGCCGTTCGGGGCGATCACGATGGTGGCGCCCACGCTGAACGCGCCGAGGAACCCCGGCGAACGCGTCGACATGCTGTGGCAGATCGGAATGACCAGCAGATGTACGGTGCGTTCGGTGATGCCTCGTTCCCCGACGCTTCGGC
Source organism: Actinoplanes sichuanensis (assembly GCF_033097365.1). Lineage (NCBI taxonomy): Bacteria > Bacillati > Actinomycetota > Actinomycetes > Micromonosporales > Micromonosporaceae > Actinoplanes > Actinoplanes sichuanensis. The sequence goes on along the minus strand of NZ_AP028461.1, from coordinate 4,617,656 downwards.
GCAGGGCGTAGCCGTACGTCTGGTGGGTGTGCGGCATCAGCTTCGGAACGCCGGTCGTGCCGCCGGACATCTGCAACAGGGCGACGTCCTGCGGGCTGCACCGGCGCGCGTGGTCGAGCGATCCCTTCGACTGCAACGCCGTGTACTCGGCGCCGCCGCCGTCACGGTCGAGCACGATGGTGTGTTCCAGGTGGGGCCATCGCTGCTTCAGGTCGGCGGCCATCGCGGCGAGATCGGTGCCGCTGTCCGAGGCGACGGTGATGTAGGCACGCGCCTCGGCGATCTCGACGAAGTGCTCGATCTCGGCACGACGGTGCGCGATGGGAGCGACGACGGGAACCGCCCCGAGCTCCCACAGGGCGAAGACGAAGGCGATGTACTCATAGATGTTGGGCAGGTGCACCACCACCCGGTCGCCGCGGCCCAGTCCCAGATCCTGCAGGCCGGCGGCGAGGCGCAGGACCTCGGCGGTGAGCTGGGCGTAGCTCAACTCGGCTTTGCGGTCGATGACGGCGAGTTTGTCGGGGCAGCGCTCCGCGGTGGCGAACAACAGCTCCGGCAACGTCTGGTCGCGCCAGTGTCCCTCGGCGACGTATTTGGCTGCCGTCTCCGGCGGAAACGGAACGACCCCGTCAAGGGCCAGCGGTTCGATGCTCAATTGGGTTCCCTTCGAGGAGCCGCCTCCGCAGGCGTTTAGGGTAGGCTACCCTAATCTCTCGCCATCGGTGGAGCTGGATCCGGTCCTCGGGGATGCGCGCGGATCTATCGAGAACAGCCGGCGGTCCGGCGCCCGTTCACCTCGTCGAGGCGCCCGTGCGCCGCCCTGGCCACTCGTCGCCCTGTCGCTGCTTCGTGTCAGTCCAGGTCGAGTACGGCGTCGAGTCCGACGGTCACCCCGGTGAGATTCGGGACGGCGCGCAGCGAGGTGAGCACTCCGGGCATGAGGGACTCGCGGGTCACGGAGTCGTACCGCAGCCGCAGGATCTCGCCCTCGACGCCGAGCAGCACCTCTTGCGAGGACATGAACCCGCGGACTCGGACCGCGTGCACCGAGACTCCCTCGATCTGCCCACCCCGCGTGCCGTGCGGGTCGCGGGTGGTGGCGTCGGGTGACGGGGCGCAGCCCGCCTTGGCGCGAGCGAGACCGATCAGTTCGGCCGTGTGCTGCGCTGTTCCCGAGGGGGCGTCCACCTTGCCCGGATGATGAATCTCGATGATCTCGACAGACTCGTAGTACGGGGCCGCCTTCGTGGCGAACTTGGTCATCAGCACCGCACTGACCGAGAAGTTCGGTACGACGAACACGCTGACGTCAGGGTGGTCCACCAGCGCGGCGCGGATGTCCTCCACGGATTGCTCGTCGAAGCCGGACGACCCGACCACGACATGAATCCCCTGCTTGATGCACCACTGGACCTGCTCGTGGGCCGCGCCGGGCGGCGAGAACACGAGAACGATATCGGCCTTCTTGTCGACGATGTCCTGAATATCATCATCAACGTCGATCTCGGCGACCACCGTCAAGTCGGAGCTGGCCTCGATCGCGCGGACCGACGCCACGCCCATGCGGCCGCGAGCCCCCAACACTGCAACTCGATTCATTTGGATAGGCTAACCTATGTTGACTGCCCGGCTCCAGTGCCCATGACAGGGTTCGTCAACCTAACGGATCCTTTGTGGTTTTTGTGGCGATCAGCGGCGCTATCTGGTACATCGCGTGCCGCCGGAGGCCGGCTGGTTCGCGACGCGACCCCCGCCGTTGACTGTCCTCAGTGGCAGTGGTCCAGGACACACGCTCTCCCAAATTTAGGTAAGGCTAAGCTACGTTGCTGCCTGACCGCGGTCGATGCCGCTGGTTCATCTGGGTAGACGACGTCGTTCGGTAGCCGAAGCAACGTCGTCGGTGGGGGAGAGGCACATGCTCGATCCGGACGTTGTCGTGGTCGGCGGAGGGAACGCCGGTTACTGCGCGGCCCACGCGGCGGCCGAGCGTGGGCGACGCGTGGTGCTGCTGGAGAAGGCGCCGCGGGCCCATGCCGGTGGCAACAGCTACTACACCCTGGGTTCGATCCGGATGGTGCACGACGGACTCGACGACCTGCTGAAGATCCTCGAACCTGACGACCGTCACGCGCGTACCGAGGTCCCGCCGTATTCGGCGACGGAGTTCCTGGCCGATCTGGAGCGGGTCACCGGCGGGCGCGGCGACAAGGAACTCACCGAGGCCGTCGTCGACGGCTCGCGTGACGCCGTCCGCTGGCTGCACGCTCTGGGACTGAGGTTCCAGCTGATGTACGAGCGGCAGGCTCACGAGCGTCCCGACGGGAGCTTCGAGTTCTGGGGTGGATCGCACGTGTCCAACATCGACGGCGGCCCGGGGCTGATGGCGGTCCATGAGCGCATCGCCGCCCGACTCGGTGTCGAGGTGCGCTACGACTGCCCGGTCACGGGACTGATGACCGATGGTGGTTCGGTCGTCGGTGTTCGGATGGGAGATCAGGAGCTTCCCGCGGAGTCGGTGGTGCTCGCCGGCGGTGGTTTCGAGGCGAATGCGCAATGGCGTCAGCGCTACCTCGGAGACGGCTGGCAGCACGCGAAGGTGCGTGGCACGCCGTACAACACCGGTGATCTGATCCAGGCGGCCCTGGAGATCGGTGCCGACCGTGGCGGCGACTGGTCGACCTGCCACAGTGTCCCGTGGGACGCGTCGTTTCCCGAGAACGAGAGCAATCGTGCCTTGACGAACCGGCTCAGCCGGTACGGCTATCCGCTCGGCATCGTCGTCAACCGCCGAGGTCGACGGTTCATCGACGAAGGCGCGGACTTCCGCAACTTCACGTACGCGAAGTACGGCAAGGTGATCCTCGAACAGCCGGGTTCGGTGGCGTTCCAGGTGTTCGATGCGCAGTCGCGCCCGATGCTGTCGGCGTACGAGTACGAGATGCCCGGCGTCGACCCGGTCGTCGCCGACAGCGTCGAAGAGCTCGCCGTGGCCATGGGTGTCGACGTCGACGGATTCGTGCAGACGGTCCGGGAGTTCAACTCGTCGATCGATGTCAGCCGTCCGTTCGATCCGACGATCAAGGACGGCCGCAGAGCGGCGGTGGAGCCCGTCAAGAGCAATTGGGCATCCGCGGTCGAGGTGCCGCCGTACTACGCGTATCCGGTGACCTGTGGAATCAGCTTCACCTTCGGTGGCGTTCGCGGGGACGTCGACGGCCGGGTGCTCGATCGGTCGGGTGAGCCCATCGCCGGGCTCTTCGCGTGCGGTGAAACGCTCGGGGGGCTCTTCAGCGAGAACTACCCGACGGGTGCCGGCCTGACCGCGGGAATGGTGATCGGGCGACGTGCCGGGTCGCTGGCCTGAGCCGCCGCTCGGGCCGGCGGGCAGGTGTGTGGTTCGGAGGGCGCCGGGCGGACGCTTGCGACGCACCTCCAACCAAAGTTAGGCTAACCTAAGTAGTGGTGTTATAGTCAGCCCTCGATGAGGGATGGTCGGTCATCGCGCCGTTCGTTCGCGACCTGGATAAAAGGGGCCACTTGCCGGATGGCGATGGATGAGTTGATCAAAGGCGACGATCGACATCTTGAAGAGGGAGATCGCGTCGGCGACGAGGTCGACATTCTCGGTATCGGGTTCGGCCCGTCGAATCTGAGCCTGGCGATCGCGATCGAGGAATTCAATGAGCGTCGTCGTGCGGGCCGGCGCCTGACAGCGAGATTCGTCGATGTCAGACGACAGTTCGGATGGCATGACGGGATGCTGTTGCCCGGCACGACCATGCAGATCAGCTTCCTGAAAGACCTGGTCGCGATGCGGACCCCGACCAGTCCGTTCACGTTCCTGAACTACCTGCACGAGCAGGGGCGGCTGTCCGACTTCATCAATCTCAAGACGTTCTTCCCGACCAGACGTGAGTTCCACGGCTACCTGAGCTGGGCCGCGAGCCGGATCGACCTTCCGGTCACCTACGGTACGAGGGCGACCCGCATCGACTGGAACGGCGGCCGGTTCGAGGTCACGCTCGAGTCCGTGGTCGACGGCTCGGAGACGAGGATCGCGGCACGTCACGTCGTGATCGGCGCCGGTGGCCGACCGGTGTTGCCCCAGGGGATCGTGCCCGGCGACCGGGTGTTCCACAATCATCAACTGCTGAACAGCCTCGCCGGCCTGCCCTCGCGGCCGCACGGCAGTTTCCTCGTCGTCGGATCCGGGCAGAGCGCGGCCGAGGTCGCCGCGTACCTGCACGATTCGTATCCCGATGCGGACGTGCACGCATCCTTCCGCCGATTCGGCTACTCCCCGGCCGACGACACGCCCTACGCCAACCGCATCTTCGACCCGGAGGCGGTCGACGAGTTCTACACGGCGCCGCCGGAGCTCAAGCAGCAGCTGCTGGACTACCACTGGCAGACCAACTACTCGGCCGTCGACGCCGATCTGATCAAGGATCTCTACCGGCGTGAATACGACGAGAACACGCGTGGTGTGCGTCGGCTCATCGTGCACCGCGTCACCGGGATCGAGCAGCTGAGCGAGGGCCCCGACGGCGTCACCGTGACGCTGCGTGACCTGGGAAACCGGGGCAGCGCCACGCTCGAGGTCGACGCCGTCGTCTTCGCCACCGGGTTCCGCCCCGCGGACACCCGCGCCATGCTCGGGCCGAGCATCGACGGGTCGTCCTCGTTCGACGGGGATCTCCCGATCGTCGAGCGTGACTACCGGCTTCGTCTACGCAGCGTTCCCGAACGGATCTTCCTCAACGGCGGGGTCCAGCACAGCCACGGGTTGACCTCGTCACTGCTGTCCAACGTCGCGGTCCGCGCCGCCGACATCCTGCGGGCGATCACCGACGAGCAGCCCGACCAACCCGCCGGCCGGCAAGGATCGCCCGCCGCGATCCGGACCGACCCCCGATAGCGACAGCGAGGAGCTGCCCGCATGGCCCAGAACCCGTTCGACGACGACAACGGTTCCTTCTACGCGCTGATCAACCGCGAGGAGCAGCACTCGTTGTGGCCGACGTTCAAACCGGTGCCGACCGGTTGGAGCATCGTGTACGGCGAGCCCGGCGGCAGGCCGCGTCAGGAAGTACTCGACTGGATCGACGAGCACTGGACCGACATCCGCCCGAAATCGCTGCGCGATCACATCTCCCAGTGACAGACGCACGACGCAGCACGACAGCACGAACACCACCGACTGATCCCGTAGATCCCACCCACACGAAGTCACAGAGGAGCCGGACATGCTTCGCGAAGTCCTGGGCGGAAAAATCCACCGCGCCACCGTCACCCAGGCCGACTTGCATTATGTGGGTTCGCTGACACTCGATGCAGACCTCGCGCGTGCCGCGGGCCTGATCGAAGGCGAGAAGGTCCAGGTCGTCGACATCACCAACGGCGCCCGCCTCGAGACCTACATCATCATCGGGCCCGCCGGCGGCGGCGACATCTGCATCAACGGCGCGGCGGCACATCTCGTCCACCCCGGCGACCTGGTGATCATCATGTCCTTCGTGCTGGCCGAGGAGTCCGAACTCGTCGGATACCAGCCCAAGGTCGTCCACGTCGACGCCGACAACCGCATCATCGCCCTGGGTAACGACCTCGCCGAGCCGGTCCCCGGTTCGGACGATCAGAGCTCGGGTCGCCTGCCTGCGCCTTCGCCGGCCGGCCGCTGACACCGCGCGACGTCGCCGCAAGGCCCTGATCGGGTAGCTGTCGTCGACGCGGGTCGATCAGAACCTCTGATCGACCCGCGTCGGTTCGTTGAAGGCCCCTCACCGTCACCCCCGCGGCGGCTCGGCTCCGCCGACGAGGTCGCCGAGGCCGGGGATGCGCAGGCCGCAAGGAGTGTGACCGGGACGGCTCAGGCGCTGGTAGATGTGGTGCTCGGCGGCCGTCGTCAGGACGTGTCCCCACTCGACCGACTCGAGGTGGGCCTGGTCGTGTGGCAGGCCGAGGAGCGAGGCCAGCATCAACTCGGCCAGCCGTTGTCGGCGGAGGACGACCACTGCCATCCGGCGACCACGAGGAGTGAGCCGAAGCCGGCGGTTCTCGTCGTTGTGGATCAGCCCGTCGCGTTCGAGCCGGGAGATGTTCTGGCTGACCGAAGGCAGGCTCGCGAGGGTCCGTTCGCCGATCCGGGCCCGGATCGGCGGCACACGTTCCTCCTCGAGCTCCAGGATGATCCGTACGTAGGTCTCGGTGACGCGCGACGACACGGACGTGTCCCCGTCAGGCGGTGCGGAGCAGCGGGACGAGTGGCGTCGCGTGGTGTCCGGGCGTGCCGCTTCTTCTGGTTGCCGGCTCGGCCCGGCTCGGGGTAGGCATGAATGCTCCTGTATTGACGCGTGCACAGGCGGTCGTGGGAGATAGGTTAGCCTTACCAAAGGTTGATGGCCACCCTGCCTCCCGTTAGGACGGTCGCTCCGGTCGGCCGCCGCGACGAGCGTGGTCTACACAGCTTGTCCCCCGTACCGAGTCACCCGGTCTTTGGGGTTTCTTTGGTGGCGCTCTCCATGCTGTTGGCACAGGTCAGACAGGGAGAGACAACATGTTCAGCGCTCGACGGACCGCCTCGGCCCTGATGGCCGTCATCTCGGCCGCCGCCCTCGCCGCCTGCGGCAGCACCGAGGAAGGGACCGGACCGATCTACGACTACGGGCCTCCCGGCAGCGAGATCTCCGACGAGGTCGCCCTCTCCATCGCCCCCAGGGTCACCCTCACCTTCGACATCACCGGAGCAAAGACCTTCCGGGGTACGACCACCGCGCTCGCACCGTCCGGCGGCGCACACTTCCTCGAATACTGCGACGAGTACGCCAAGGGCACCGCCGACAGGCAGTACCTGGCGGCGGGACTGCTCGACGGACCGGTCGACGGTCACAAGATCACGATGGAGATGTGGATCGCCGACTACGCCGGACCGGGCACCTACCCCAAGGACCGGCTCGTCGCTCCCGGCTCCCGGCCGAGCATCGCAATCGACGACACCGTCTACGGCACCTGGCCGGACAGCACCGCGAGCAAAGCCACCACCGACGGCAAGGGCAGCGGCACCTGGACGTTCAAGAAACTGGCGAAGACCGGTGAGGGCGGGCTGCCCGGCGCCGCCATCAGCGGCACCGTCTCCTGGACCTGCCAGGAACCGGTCAGGCCCCAGCCGAGCGGAGTGGCCCAGCCCTGACCGGTCAGCGCCTTCGCCCGGCACCTCGCAGCTGCCCACGAGGGAGTCGGAGCCCGAACACGACCGTCAGGCGTCGTCAGTCGGTGTGGACCGGTAGCTCGCGGGGGTAGTGGTGCAGCAGGTTGCGGGTGAAGACCACCTTCTCGGTGCCGTACGCCGCCCGCAACCCCGGAAAACGCCGGCACAGGCGGGTCAGGCCCTCCTCGAGTTCCACCCGGGCGACCGGTGCGCCGAGACAGTAGTGGCCGCCGCTGCCGAACGCCAGGTGGTAGCGGGCCGATCCGCGGGTGACGTCGAAGACCTGCGGTTCGGGTACCCGCCGTTCGTCGCGGGCCGCCGAGTCCAGTGCGACGAGCACCGCCGCGCCGGGTGGGACGGTCACGCCGCCCAACTCGACCCCCTCGACGGTGTAGGTGATACCGGCGAACCCGGTGCCGGCCTGGGCGTACCGCAGGATCTCGTCGACCGCCCCGTCGGCGTGCCCGTCGCGGACGAGTGCGAGCTGTTCGGGGTGTTGCAGCAGGGCCAGCACGCCGTTGCCGATCTGGACCGCCGAGGTCTCGTAGCCGGCGATGGCCATCAGCATCACCGTGCGTACCAGGTCGGCGTCGGTCAGGGCGTGGCCGTCGTGACGGGCCGCGGCCAGTGCGGTGAGCAGGCCGCCGTGCGGTCGGGCGACCAGTTCGACGGCGCAGTGGTGCAGGGTCTGGGTGGCGGCGCCGAAGGCGCGCATGTCGGCGCCGGCGGCGGCGATCCCGGCCGCCCACGTGGTGAGCATCGGGCGCAGGTCGTCCGGAACGTCGAACAGTTCGCCCAGCACGCGTAGGGCGAGCGGTCGGGCGTAGCAGGTCATCAGGTCGGCGGGTTGCGGGGTCGCGGCGAGCCGGTCGAGTAGTTGCTCGACGGCGGTGACGATGCGCGGGCGCAGGGTTTCGGCGAGCCGCGGGTTGACGACCGAGCCGACCAGCCGGCGCCAGCGTTCGTGGGCGACGGGGTCGGCGACCGACAGCCCGAAGTCGAATCCACCCGGGTTGCCTCGGCCCGCCTGTTCGCGGACCGGGGTCCGGCTGAACCGGTCGTCGGTGAGGACCCGCCGGACCTCGTCGTAGGTGGTGACGAGGTAGCCGGAGGCGCCGGAGGGCAGGGCCACCGGTGCGACCGGCTCGCCCGCGCGGAGTGCGGCGAACTCGGCGGGTTCCTGGAACGGGCAGCGTCGCTCGAACGGGTAGCGCACGGCGGGTCTCCTCCTCACCAGGTGACGGGCAGGTTGCGGGGGTAGAAGGTGAACAGGTTGGCGGCCAGTTCGACGTCGGTCAGGCTGCCGTCCAGGCGTAGGTCGGGGAACCGGCCGAGGACCCCGGACAGGCCTTCGCGTAGTTCGGCGCGGGCCAGGGCGGCGCCCAGGCAGTAGTGCGGGCCGTTGCTGAACGCCAGGTGCCGGGTCGCGGTGCGGCGGGCCACGTCGAACAGTTCGGCGTCGGCGCCGAACTGTGCCGAGTCGCGGTCGGCTGAGGCGATCGAGACGAACACGGTGGCGCCGGTGGGGATGGTGACCTCGCCGAGGGTGATGTCGGTGGCGGCGAACTTGGCCACCGCGAAGCCGGTGCCCATCTGCGCCCAGCGCAGGATCTCCTCGACCGCGGTGTCGACCAGTTCCGGTTCGGCGCGCAGCCGGGCCAGCTGGTCCGGGTTCTGGAACAGGGCGAAGAACGCGTTGCCGAACTGGACGGCGGTGCTCTCGTAGCCGGCCATCAACAGCAGGATGACGGTGGAGACCAGTTCCTCGTTGGACAGCCGGCTGTCATCGTCGTCGGGCAGGGTGATCAGGGTGCTGAGCAGGTCGTCGCCGAGGTCACGGCGTTTACGGCCGATCAGCGTGGCCGCGTACCGGCCGATGCCCTGCATGGTGGTGCCGAACTCGGCGAACGAGGTCTGCGGGTCGCGTCGGGTCAGTCCGGAGGCGAGGGTGGTGAATTCGGGCCGGTCCTGGTCGGGGATGCCGAGCAGTTCGCAGATGATGCGCAGCGGCAGCCGGTAGGCGAAGTCGTCCATCAGGTCGGCGTGCCGGTCGCGGGCGGCCATGTCGTCGAGGACCGCGTCGGTGTGCTGCCGGATCAGTGGCCGCATCGTGTCGGCCTGCCGCTGGGTGAACGCCTTGTTGACGATGCGCCGCCAGCGGGTGTGACCGGGCGGTTCGGAGATGCTGCTGCCGAAGGAGAACACCGGGCTCGACGCGTCGACCGGGAAGCCGGCGTCCATGGGTGCGGCCGGGGCCTGCGGGGGAGTACGGGCGAACCGCGGGTCGGACAGGGCGGCGCGGACGTCGTCGTATCGGGTGATCAGCCAGGCGGGTTCGCCGCCGGCCAGCTTGACCTGGGTGATCGGGGCGTTGGCGCGCAGCCAGGCGAACTCGTGGGGCATCTCGAACGGCCGGTGCCGGGTGAACGGGTAGGTGGTGGCGGTGACGTCCACGGGTTCCTCCAGGGGAGAGCGGTCAGGCGAGGGCGAGCCGGGCGGCGCGGTGCCGGGTGAGTCGGTCCATCAGGGTGGGGTCGGCGGGTCGGCCCGCGTGGCCGCTGAGGACGTGGTGTCCCAGATAGCCGAGCAGGGCTTCCTGCTGCGGGATCAGGCCGAGCCGGTTGTTGTGGGTGTGCAGGTAGCCGGTGAGCAGCACCTGGCGGCGTCGGTGCGGGGGCGCGTCCGGGCCGGCCAGGGTGACCGCGGTCAGCACGTCGTGGTCGGCGGCGTTCAGCGCGGTGCGCACGGCGATGCCGACCGGTCCCGGGTCGGCCGTGTCCAGCAGGGCGCCGGCGTGCCGGGACAGGCCGGGCGCGTGCGCGGCCAGCAGCCGTGGCCAGGTGGTCAGGAAGGCGTCGAAGACGTACGGCGACCACAGCAGGCAGTAGTCGGCGAAGAACCGGGCCGAGTCGGCGGGGGTGTGCCCGGCCGCGGTGAGCGAGCGCAGCATGGTGGCGAACGCGGTGCCCAGCCGTCGGGCCGGGTGGTCGATCAGCCGGGGTAGTTCGGTCAGGACGGCGTCGCTGCTGGCCTGGAAGAACCGTTCGGCGGCGGCGACACCGGCGGGGCCACCGTATTTGTCGTGTTCCGGCTGGTACGCGGCCGCACGTACCGTGTCGGGGGGTTGAATGTCGTCGGTCTGTTCGTCCTCCAGCGCGGCCATGGTGAGCTGGGCCTGCCGGAACGCCGCGACGTCGAAGTCGGCGCCGGCCGGGTGGCGGGCGCAGTAGTCGCGCAGTGTCTCGGCGGCGGTGTCGGCCAGAGCGTCCGGGCCTCGCAGCCGGAGCCGGATGTGGTGGCCGCCCTTCCAGTAGCGCAGGAAGAAGTGCCCGTCGGGGCGCAGCCGGTCCAGCAGGGGCGCCACGGCGTCGGCGAGGAGCCGGTCCTGCTGGTCGTAGCGGTGGATGTGCAGGCTGTGCCAGCGGGTGGGTTCAGTCGTCGGCATGGTCACCGTCCAGGTCGTGTTCGACGAAGAACTCCTCGGCCGCGTCCTTCCCGACCGCGGGCAGGCATTCCTGCACCATCAGGCTGCCGTCGGGACAGGCGCGGGCCTGCCGGTCCAGTACGGACAGCAGGAACGGATTGCGTACGTCCAGGAAGTGTGGTTTGTGCAGTCGGGCGGTGCGGGCCTCCAGCGCCCACCGGCGGGTTTCGCTGATCAGGTCGCGGGGGCCGTCCGGCGGTGGTGCGACGATCCGGAAGAAGGCGGTACGCGGCAGGCCCCGCCCGCGCCACCAGCGGTCGAAGGCGTCCAAGCCGTCCGGCCGGGGCAGTTCGTCGATCGGGATCCGCCAGGTCCGTCGGTCCAGCACCAGATCGCCGAGCATCACCCGGGGACGGTGCGGCGGCGCGTCGTGCGGGTGGGCCCGGTCGGTCTGTTCCCACAGGCCGCCCCGGTACGTGCGGGTGGGCGCGAAGCCGCAGAGGAACCGGTACGGCGGTGGCGCCGCCGCCGGATAGAGGAAGTTCAGCGGCACCAGGTCGAGGGGTGCGCCGTCGCGTCGTGACAACAGCCGCAGCCGGCGGCGGTCCGGGTCGGCGACCACCGTGACGTCGGCGAGTGTCAGCACTCCCGTCGCGGCGGGCCGGGCCACCGACCCGGGATACAGCAGCTCGTACGGGGTGAGTCGGGGGTGCAGGTTGAAGTTGAGCCCGAGCGTGGCGGTGATGTCGGTCTGTCGTGGTCCGGTGCGGTGCAGGTGCGCACCGACCGCGGTACCCAGGTCCCAGTCGCCCGGGCCGGTACGTCGCAGCAGGTCACAGAAGCGGGAGAAGAACACGCCGTGCCCGGTGGTGACTCCGTTGACCACGGCCAGCGTCTGCCCGTCCGCGGTGCCGAACTGCACCCGGTAGGCCGTCGACCGCCAGGCGGGTGATGCGGTGGGCAGCCCGGCCAGGAAGTCGTGCAGCAGCCGCGGGTCGACGAGGATGCGGTCGCCGTCGGTGGCGCCCAGTCGTCCGTCCTGCAGCCGGCGGTAGAAGTCGGTTCGATGCCGGCGGATCAGGACGGCGTGCGGATCGTCGGCTCCGGTCATCAGCGCGGCCGTCTCGTCCGGCGTCAGCGCGTCGAACACCTGGTAGAAGCGCAGCAGGTCGACCGGGCCGGCGGCCGTGCCGAAGGTTCGCGTGAACAGCCGGTACAGGCCGAGTCGGGTCATCGTCGCGTCGTCCAGCAGCGGCAGCAGCCGCTGGAACAGGGCCAGGCCGTCCCGGTTCGCCTCCAGCACGTCGGGCCGCCACGTCGCCGAGGGCGCGTGGGTGCCGACGTCCTCGTAGATCGCGGCGCGCATCGCCTCGGCCTGGGGCGGTTCGCCGCTGATCCGCTGCACCTGGTCGGTCAGGTCGTCCAGCAGCACGGCGCGGCGGGCCACGTCGGCTCCGGCGAACTCGTCCTCGATGCGCTGCAACCGGTCGAAGCCGTCCGCGTGCCGCTCGCCCAGGATCGGGCGTACCAGGTCGGCGACGGCCTCCGCCGGGCGCAGCGTCTGATCGGGCAGGCCCAGGTCGCGGTGGCACAGGCCGAGCTTGACCAGGTTGTCGACGGTGTCGGCGGGCAGCAGCCGGTGCAGTTCGTGTTCCGGCAGGCCGTCGTCGCCGAGGGTCTGTTGCAGCAGGCGCACCAGGTCGCCGTACCGGGCCGAGACCACCCGGTCCAGCGGGCGCAGGAACAGCACCCGGTCACCGTCGACGGTCAGGGTGTGGTTGAGCCGGATCCGGAACAGTCGGTCCGCTCCGTCGACGCGGCGCAGTGCGTCGGCCAGCCAGGCGACCAGGCCGAGGTTGAGCCGGGCGGTGCTCACTCGGCCGCCGGTGCCGCCCGGGTGTCCGGTCCACGGGTGCGCGCCGATCTCGGTGAACGTGCCGAACGGCGACGGTTTGAGTGCCACCCGGTAGGCGTAGCTGACGATGGTGCTCTCCGCCCGCCGCCGGCGGGCGGCCTTGCGGCGCCTGTCGTACGGGTCGGCGGCGTACGCGCTGACCTCCCGGTGCAGGTCGGCGCCGGACAGTTGCAGCCCGGCCTGGAAGTCCGGGGTCCGGGCCACCTCGGCCAGTACCTTGCGGGCGGTGTCGAGTTCGCCGTCGTGGCAGGTCTGCGCCTCGGCGCGCAGGTCGGCGCTGCGCTGCCGGGACCGGGCCCACTGGTCGGCCTGCTCCCGGCAGGAGTGCGGCAGGGTGGCGGGTGGCTTCGGCAGCGGCCGGTCGTTGTGCACGGCCCGGCGTACGGCCAGGGCGGCTGCCCGGTCGGTGGGCGGCAGGTCCGGTATCGCGTCGTGCAGCGCCTGTTCCAGGTCGGCGGCCAGCGCCGTGCGCTGCCGGTCGTGGTGGTCGGCCTCGTCGAGTAGCGCCCACGTCTGCGTCGGGACGAGACCGGTCAGGGCGCTGTAGGGCAGAGTTCCGCGTCGGAACAACACGTACGGGCTGAACGTCATCGTGGTGTCACCGAGACCTCCCAGGTCAGGCCGGGGCGGGCCGACCCGACGCTCACCTGCGCCTGGATCCCGTCGCGGGTCAGGCCGTACGCCTGCTCGACGCGGCCCACGTCGAAGCCGAGCACCGGATGGCCGCTCAGCCCGGCGGTGGTGGCCCGGAGCGTGATCGCCTCGATCGCGATGCCGACGGCCATCTGCTGTTCGCGCCAGCGGCGCATGTCCGGGCACCGGTCGCCGGCCGGGGCGCCGATGTGGACGGTGAACGCGGCCAGTTCGATGTTCAGTGATGCCGCGAACAGTGCCCGCTGCAGCACCCGCGCGGTGTCGTCGGCCGGGCCGGCACCGACCGGGTCCAGGTCGTGCCGGTCCGGCCGGTAGCGGTACCAGCCTGCGGCGACGCCGGTCACCCGGTGCACGGCGACATACAGCGACAGGCCTCGGGCGATCGGCGGGCCGAGTGCGGCGGCGGTGTGGTGCAGGACGTCGGCCAGGGCGTGCGGGTGGGCGGGTCGGCCGTCGAAGCGGGCGCCGGCGCAGGTGCGGTCCAGCATGTCGGCGAGGCCGGACGGGGTGGGGGAGTGCGGCGGCAGGGGCAGGCCGGGACCGGTCGGTCCGGGTTCGGCCGGTGGTTCGGGGTGCGGTCCGGGGTGGCGGGCCGCCCGGTGCAGGGCGTCGAAGCGGGCCGATCGCCGGATGTGGCGGGAGCGTTCCAGGACCTGCGGCGGCCGGGCCGCGGAGGTGGGCAGCCGTGTCGTGGTGGGCAGGTCGACCACGGCGTACACCGCCTCGTCGTGGCCGTCGAGACCGAGCATCCGCTCGATGCGGGCGTCGTCGAAGCCGGTCCACAGCGTCGCGGTCTCGGCCAGCCGCAGGATCCGGCCGAGCGCGACACCGACGTCGACGGCACCGAGGCGGTACGCGAAGTCGCCGTACTTGTAGAAGTTCTTCCAGAACCGGTTGGTGAGTACCAGGCAGACCGGTGGCAGGGCGGGGTCGGCCCGGCGACCGAGGTCGACGAGTTCGTGCCGGTACGGGTCGTAGTGGTGCACACCGTCGGCGGCCACGTACACCTCGGTCGGGTACATGGATCCGCCGGACGGCACCGGCCGGCGCAGCAGTACCGGTGCGGCGTGCCCGGCCGGTGCGGGCCGCTGCGGGGTCGCGGTCATCCCGCCGTGCGCGTCGGCGCGGATCCGGGACACGGCGAAGGTGTGGAACAGCAGCCGGCCGAGCCATCCGTCGGCGGGTCGGCGGACCGCCCCGGTCAGGACCTTGACCGGCCAGGGCCCGTCGGCCCAGTCCACCCGCCAGTCCGGCGGATTCGCGGCCCGCGGGTCGGTGCGCAGCAGTTCGGCGTCGGCGGTCAGGGGAACGGGTGCGGTACGCATCCCACCTCCTCGTCCGGGGTCAGCCCACTGGGGTACGGCAGTGCGGTGCCGTCGGTCAGCCGGGGCAGGTTGTCGGTGCGGCGGTTGACGTGGCCGAAGGTGACCGGCACCAGCCCGGGCACCAGCACCCGGACACAGTGCAGCCCGTTGCGCAGCAGCTCCGGCATGCTCTGGTCGACGACCAGCACGTCCAGGCCCGCGGTGAGCAGCCCGTCGAGGGCGGTGGCCAGGTCGGCGCGCAGGTCGGTGGCGCCGGTGCGTACGGTCGCGGGCACCTCGGCCAGGCGGATCCGGTCGTGGCCGTGGTCGAGCAGGAACGCGAACCGGGAGCGGGCCTCGGGGAGTGCGGCGACCTGCGAGTGGTGTTCCATCCGGCGGATCAGGGTCGGGTCGGTCAGCATCCGCAGCGCCTCGGGCCGCTGCCGCGGATAGCCGTGCCGGGCGGCCAGGATGGTGCCGACCAGTTCGTAGAGGCCTCCGACGATCGCCTGGACCGGGTCCGGGTGGGCACCGGATCCGGCGAACACGGCCGGGCCGTGCGGGTCGCCGCCCTCGGCGGTCAGCCAGAAGCTCGGCATCCGGTACTCCATGGTGGACAGGAAGCAGCGGAACTCGAAGCCGGTGAACAGCCGCGAGCGGCGCAGCAGTTCACCGAGTCGGCCGCCGACGCCGGTCAGGTCGACCTCCGGCAGTTGGAGCCGCCGGTACCAGGTGAGTAGGAAGGAGTCGCGTTCGGCGACCTCTCGCAGTCCGTGCAGCATCGCCTCCTCGACGGAGTTGCCGAGGGCGCAGCCGTTGGAGGTGTCGTAGAAGAACGAGATCTCCCCGTCGTGGCGTGGCCCCCAGAACGCGGCCCGTTCCGGGACCAGCACCCGGCGGTGTTGGCCCACCGAGTAGGCCCAGACCCAGTCGACCACCGTCGCCGGGTCGAACCGTTGGTAGCGGAAACCGTCGAGGCGGTAGCTGGACTCGGGGTGGGTGCCCAGGGTGCGCGGGTCGACGGCCCGGTCGGCGACCTCGCGGTAGGCGGCGCGGATCGGCGCGAGGCGGCCGCCGCGCAGCAGGCCGGCGTAGCGTTCGAGGCCTTCCAGGACGGCCACGGTACGGCTGGTGCGGTAGGTGCGGGCGCGGCCGATCGCCGGTTCCCGCCGTCCCCACCGGCTCGGTAGTTCGACCGAGCAGGCCCCGAACGGGCTCTGCAGGTCCTGTCGCAGTTCTTTGAACAGGCCGATTCCGGTGAACAGGTAGTCGCGGTCCACGGTGTCGGCGTCCAGTTCGCGGGTCCGCAGCGCTGCGGGTGCCGGTTTGGTCAGGGCCACCTCGGTCGGGGTGAACGTCGGTGCCGTGTCGGTGCGGGAGCCTCCGCATTCCGGGCAGGTGGAGTCGGGGAGCAGGATCTGCCGGTCCACGGTGCCGGTGGCGCCGTCGACGACGTGGACGACTCCCGGCTCGGCGGGTCGGGTGAGGCGGGCGCGGATCAGTAGTTCGGTCACCCGCAGCGGTGCCGGGCCGAGCACTGCGACGGCGTCGCCGCGGTGGGCGGCCTCGGCGATCAGGTCGCCGCGCCGGTCCGGGCCGAATGCCGAGTCGGCGGTACGGGTCACCAGGCAGTGTGGGCAGCCGGGGGTGCCGGGCGTCCACCACGGTCCGACGTAGATCAGTGACCGCCATCGGCCGGTGAACAGCAGCGGCCGGCCGGCTCGGCGGCACGCCACCAGGGTTTCGGTGGTGGTGCTCAGCTCGTCGAGGCCGGCGACCAGCAGGGTGACGTCGCGGGCCACCGGGATCGGGTCGTCGCGTAGTCGGGCGGCGAGGACGGCCGGCAGGGTTCCGGAGCCGGCGACGGTGACCGTCGCGGTCAGGGCGGCGGTCACGTCGGGTCCCCGGGGAGGGTGACGGCGGCGAGGTGGGCGTGCCCGGCGAGGAACGGCGGTTGCGGCGCGGGCGCCGGGTGGGGTCGGCGGATCCGGGTCAGGGCCGCCGACCAGGTGTCGGCCGGCGGTGCGAGGTGCGCGACGGTGGTGCCCGGGGTGACCGCGTGCAGCAGCGCCTGGTCGACGGCGTGTCGTTCGTCGAGGCCGACGCCGACGGTCTCGGGTCCGCCGGTGGTGCGCACCCTGGCCCGGACGAATCCGCTGTCCAGGTGTTCCAGCGACGTCTCGCTCCAGGGCCGGTCGGCGGCGGCGAGCGTCTCGATCAGGAACAGTCGCAGTGGCCGGTCGTCGCGGCTGTCCGGCGGTAGCCGGCGGTGGTCGCCGGGCGGGGCGGCGTAGGCGGCGGCCAGGGCGGCCCGGTATTCGGCCTCGGCGACACTCCAGCCGGCCCCGTAGACGACGCGGTCGGCTGCGGACAGCTGCCGTGCGAGGTGTTCCAGGGTGAACAGCACCACCTGGTTGCGGGCCTCGCGCGGTGACACGGCCCGGCACAGCAGCGTCTGTTCGGTGTGGTCGTCGGCGGTGGCCTGCGGGTCGGATGTCCGGCAGCAGCTGCCGGCCAGTGGCAACTGGTCGACCTCCTGTTCGCCGACCGACAGCAGTGGCCCGGCGATCCGGTCGGTCCATTCGCCGGTGGCCGCGACGATCCGGTCCGACACGGCCACCAGGGCCGGGTCGTCCTCGGCGAACGGCAGGTCGGGCCGGACCGGCTCGTCGTCCGGTGCGTCGGGCGGCCGCCTTTCGGGGTGGTGGCGGCACCACGGGTGCGGGTGCACGGTGTGCACCCGCACGACGGGTGCCAGCGGTTCCACCGACGCGACCGTCTCGGCGTCGGCGAGGGTGATCCCGGCGAGTGCCGCGAACGCCCGTTGGACCAGGTGCAGCGCGGCGATGGTCGCCGGGACGAGCGCGGTCGGCAGGTCGCCGGCGTCGCCGGTGACCGGTGGGGTCAGCCGTCGCCACGCGCATTCCCAGCAGCGTTGCAGGGTCCCGCCGGGCAGGGCCACCACCCGGGCGCCGCACCGGCCGAGGACGGCGACCGATCGGCCTTCGGTGTGCATCCGGACCTGCAGCCCGGCCAGCCGGGCCGGGTCCGCGTCGTCGACGGCCAGCAGCACGTACGCCGCGGTCCGCCAGTGCGGGAGGTCGGCCACGGCGGTCCAGTCCGGGGCGGTCACGACCTGCCAGCCGTCGCCGGTGATCGGTGCGACGGCGGCGGCATCGGCCGCCGCGGCGACGACGGTGACCGCGGCGAACCCGAACTCGGCGAGCGCGCCGACGGCGGCCCGGAGGGCGGTGCCCTGACCGGCACAGACGACCGGGGCGGACCGGACGGTCTGGAATCGGTGGACCGGACGGTCCCCGTGGTGGTCGAGGAACGCCAGGTGGGTGGCGTAGCGTTCGCGCATCCAGTCCGGGACCTGCTCGGGGGGATGGTGTAGCTGTTTGACGAAGCCGTTGCGGTGCAGGGTGCCCAGCAGGCCGGACACCGACCGGCGGGCCGGTGCCGGCAGGTCGGCGCAGATCTGTTCGACGCTGCGTCGCCCGTCCAGGCGGCTGAACAGGGCGGCGACCAGGGGGTACGCGCTCTCGCCGCGGATCGTGAACGAGCCTCGGTTGTTGCGCAGCCACACCCCGTCGTCGTGGCGTACGTAGAAGGCGTCGGCCTTGATCGCGAACCGCCGGTCGTCTCCGGCCATGTCAGAGCTTGCCATGGCTGCTGTACGCCGGCGCGGCGTCGCGTTCGTTCACGCATTCGACCACGGTCGGCTGGTCGGTGGGGGTCAGCACCGCGCAGTGTTCGCGGACCGTGCCCTCGTCGACGCGGCCGACCACCCGGGCGACCAACTGTTCCAGCCCGGTCGGGGTCCGCCGGACCAGCACCCGGGCGTCGACCACCCCGTCGAGGGCGAGCAGGTGGCGCTCCACCGACCGCGGGTAGACCAGCACGCCGTTGAACTTCTCGCCGCCGTCGACCCGGCCCTCCAGGCACAGCCGGCCGTCGTCGTCGAACCGGGCGTAGTCGGTGCCGGTGACGTAGCCGTCGTGGGCGATCGGTGTCTCGCCGGGACGCCACCGGTAGGCGGCACAGTCGGGTCCGGCCGCGGCGAGGGTGCCGACGCCGTCGTCGCCGACGTCGTGCAGCCACACGGCCTTGCCGTCGACGGGTCGGCCGACGTGCTGGTTGTGGCCGGGGTCGTGGTCGGTGGAGACGGCGCCGGTCTCGGCGGTGCCGTACAGGTTCACCAGTTCCACGCCGGTGTACCGCTGCCGGATCAGACGGGCCCGTTCGCCGCTGACGTGCCCGCCGCCGAGGAACAGGGTGGCCCGGGACATGTCGGCCGATGCGGTGGTGCCCAGGCAGGCGGCGGCCGCCACCGCCGGGACCGCCAGCACCACGGTCGGTCGTCGCGCCGCCAGGGCGTGTACGGCCGTCCAGTCGTGCGGTGCGAACAGCAGCAGGTCGCGGCGCAGGAACAGGCTGGGCAGCACGGTCATGAAGAAGGTGGCGGAGAACTGCGGCGGCAGGCAGGTCGCCACCGCGGTGTCCGGGTCGCCGGCGTAGCGGGGACCGTAGAGTGCCTGTTCGTAGTGCAAGGCGATGGCCTCCCACTGGTCGGCGTATCCGATCGCGACCTTCGGGGTTCCGGAGCTGCCGGAGGTGCACACTCCCCACAGTGGGCGGTCCGGGCCGCCGGTCACCGGCGGTGCGACCGCGCTCACCGCGGGAGCGACCGGGCGGCAGGCGACCCCGAGCGGGCCGGGTACCGCCCACAGCAGGGTGGTGTCGGGCACCGTGGCGACGGCGAACAACCCGGCCAGCGCGTCGAGGCCGGCGCTGGGGTCGACGACGTAGGCGTGGCCGGGCCGGATCGCCGTGGCCTGCTCGCGGCCGCGGCGCAGCAGGTCCTCCCAGGTGACGAACTCCGCGCCGAGGCGGACCCCGGCCGGGGAGCCGGTGCGTGGGCTGCGAGCGGTGTTCAGGAAACGTGTGAATGCCGGACGGCCCACGTCACCCACCCTTCGATCGTGCGGGGACGGTCCTCGGCCGGACCGTCCGCGGGTATGCCGTGTTCGGTGAGAAAGGCGCGGATCACCACCACCTCCAGGGAGTCCAGGTGCCGGTGCGGGTCCGGCTCCTGCAGCAGCGATCCGAGTTCGGCGCGCAGCGCCGCCGGGCTCATCGCGGACCGCCCGACCAGAAGGCCTCGACGGCCGCGGTGAACGCCTCCGGCGCGTCGTGGGCGGCGATGTGCCCGGCGCCGTCGAGGACCACGCCGCTGACCCGTGGCCCGATGGCGGCGGCGGTGAGCGCCGCATCCCGCTCCGCGGTCTTGTGCGACCCGTTGACCAGATGGGTACGGGCGCCGAGCGCCGCGAGGACCGCCGGGCCGGGCAGCACCCGCTGCGGATGTCGGACGCAGTCCTCGCCGTAGGCGCTGAGCGTGTCCTTCCACCGGGGCCCGTGCAGCCGTTCGTACTCGGCGGCCAGGCCGGGCTGCTCGGCGGCGAGCACGTGGAAACCGCCGAGCATCCGCAGAAAGGCCTCCTGCTCCAGGCCGGGCACGAACCCGGTGAGGACCAATGACGTGACCAGGTCCGGGCGGGTGGCGGCGAGGTGGATCGCGATCGGCCCGCCCAGGTAGGAGGCGGCGACGACCCGGCCCGGCCCGAACCGGGTGAGCACCGTGGCGACGTAGTCGCCGGCCCGGTCCAGGTAGGCGCCGGTGGCGGCCAGCGGGCAGCGCCCGTGTCCCGGCAGGTCGACCGCGATCACCCGGTGCCGCCCGGTCCAGGCGCGGATCTGGGCGCCGAAGTGCGCGTACGCGGTGCCGAGCAGCCCGTGCAGCAGGTAGACCGGTGGTGAGGGCATCGGGCTCAGCCGACCGTGACGACCCCGGTGGCGGCCGGGTTCGCGAAGTGGCTCACCTCGGTGCCGCCGGCCTCGATGCGGCTCAGGATGTGCCGCGGCCGGCGCAGGTCGGCGACCAGGAACTGTGAGGTGTCGGCCGAGTTGCAGGCCTGCGCGTCCGCGCGGTACGGCGCCACGTCCGGGCTGCCGGGGCTGATCACACCGGCCAGGCCGATCGCCCGGTCCTGGAATTCCTGCGGTTCCCGGGTGGTCAGTACGAGCCGCTGGTCGGGGCAGGTGAACGCGACCGCGGCCATCATCCGCAGGTAGTCGTCGTCGCCGATGCGGGTGCTGTCGCGGGAGGTCATCGCCGGCCGCATCCGCGGCAGGGACAGGTCGACGACGGCGTTGCGTCCACGCAGGTGGTCGCCGTGCGCGACCAGCCGGACGATCTCCGAGGCGACGTCGTCGTGCAGGCCGACGAGCACTCCCGGGTTGACGTAGCGGAACCCGGCGTCCAGCCACCTGTCGAACGACGCGACCCGGCGGTCGTAGTCGGCCTTCGGCACGTCGGTGTTGGTCTTGCCCATGAACCGTCGGTACGACTCGCGGTCGTAGGTCTCCTGGAACACGCACATGGTCACCGGCTCGTCCCGGGTGATCCACTCGGACAGGACGTCGATCTCGTCCGGTTCCATGCTGCCGATGTTGAAGTAGATCCGTTCGAAGCCCATGTCCAGGGCGGAGCGCATGGCCCAGCCGATCCGGAACGCCGTACTGAGCCGGGTGTACTTGTCCTGGTACTCGCCGGTGAGGAAGCCGACGCCGCGGACACCCTCGCTGCGGTACAGGATGCGCAGCTGGTCGAGGATCTCGTTCCTACCGGAGAACTTGCGGATCATCCGGGCGTTGCCCTTGCGCATCGAGCACATCTTGCATTCGGAGTCGCAGTGGTTGGTGGTGTAGAGCGGCACGAACGTGTGCAGCCGGGGCCGCAGCCGCGCGACCCGCAGTTCCGCGGCGTGCTGCAGTCGTTCGGTGCTGATCTGCCGGTCCTGCCACAGTGCCAGCGCGACCGCCGGCCGCGATGCCGGCGGTTCCTCGTCGGGGCTCAGCGCGAGGACCGCCTGTGTGTCGACGGTGGCCGCCTCGGCCCGAACCTCCTCGAGGTCCGGCGGGATGTAGTCGTTCATGACGAATCCTCTCTGCAGCGCAACCTCCATGCCGAACGCATTCCTATCGAGCCGAACCTGCGGTGGGCAAGCTTTCTTGACCCCGCTTGTGGCGAATTTATAGCGCTTTTTGAGCGAGGTTTTAGCGGCCCGGTCGAATCGCTCGGAAAAATGGTCGCCGCGTTGACACCCGGCGATCGGCGTTTCTAGGTTTCATCTCAGGGCCGTTCCCGTGGACAAGCCATTGCGAAAGTGAGGTGTTCCATGTCTGCTGAGCTGAGGGCAACCGAGACGAACGCCGCCGACCTGTCGGCGCTGGACATCGAGTCGCTCGAGATCTCCGAGTTCCTCGACGACAACCGCCTCGAGGACAGCGAGGTCGTCGCCAAGGTCATGTCGGCGTCGTGCACCACGTGCGAGTGCTGCTGCAGCTGCTCGTCCTGACGCGCCTGTTCGCCTGATCCGGTGCCCCGCGGCATTTTCTCGGCCCCGCCGCGGGGCACCGGAACGCGTGCCGCGGAATTCGCCCGGAAAGGACGGCCCATGTCGACGACCACCACCGAGAACCTGTCCTCGCACCTTCCCGATCTGCCGTCGAGCACCCTCGACAGACGCATGCTGATGATTTACGTGCACGTGCCGTTCTGTCATTCGAAATGTTCTTTCTGCGACTGGGTGCAGGCCATTCCCACCAAGGATCTGCTGCGTAAACCCGGCGATGCGGTACGCGAGCGGTACCTGTCCGCGCTGTGTCGGGAGATAGCCGAGCGCGGGGCCGCGCTGACCGCCGGCGGGCACGTGCCGTACGTCGTCTACTGGGGTGGCGGCACCGCGAGCAGCCTCGACGAACGCGAGACCGAACAGGTGATGGGCGCCCTGCACGACGCCTTCGACCTGTCGACCGTCGCCGAGTGCACCATCGAGTGCAGCCCGGACACCGTCGACGAGGCGAAACTGCGGTTCTACCGCGGGCTCGGCTTCAACCGGGTGTCCAGCGGCGTGCAGTCGTTCGACGACGACCGGCTGCGGCGTCTGGGCCGCCGGCACAACGCCGGGCAGGCACGCCGCATCGTGCACGCGGCCCGCGACGCCGGCTTCGACGAGGTGTCGATCGACATCATGTCCGGATTCCCGGACCAGGACGCCGACGAGATGAACCGCACCGTAGAGGCGGCGCTCGACCTGCCGCTGAGCCACCTGTCGCTGTACTCGTTCCGGCCCACGCCCGGCACGTTCCTGCGCCGCAGCCTCGACCCGGCCGAGCGCCGCGACTACCTGCGCCGCCAGCAGGTGCTGTTCACCGGCGCCCGCCGCCGCATCGAGGACGCCGGACTGGCCGAGTACGCCAACGGCTACTTCGGTCGCGTCTCGCCGTTCGCCGCCATGTACTTCCAGTTGCGCGCCGACACCGCGGGCTTCGGCTCCGGGGCGATCTCGCTGGTCGACCAGCGGTTCGCGTCACATCAGAAGGGCCTGCTGCACCGGTACGCCGACGACCCGCTCGCCTTCGACATCGACGTGCCCGCCGGACAGGACCGGGTCCTGATCTCCTTCCTGCAGGCCGGCCTGGCCATGTTCGACGGCATCCTGCGCGCCGAGTGGCGGATCTCCACCGGCACCGACCTCGACGAGGTGCTGCACCGCCCGGCCATCGCACCGCTCGCCGACTTCCTGCGTGGCCGCGGCCTGGTCGAGGACGCCCGCGGGATCCGCCTGGACCGTCGCGTCGCGGGCCTCACCCTGATCGAGCTCGCCTTCGAAATGGCGATGTCCCAGCCGGAACGCGCGTGACCTGGCGGGAGCTGCCGGTGCCGGTGGACACGATCCCGGTCTCCGCCATCGGCGCCTGGCTGGCCGCCGAGCAGCGGGCCGGTACCGTCGAGCAGGGCCTGTTCCTGCGTGAACCCGGCGAGCCCGGCCGCCGCCGGTTGATCGTGCAGGCGCGAGGCCCGGCGGGGGAGACCGAGGCGGCGCTGCGCCGGCTCGCCGGCGACACGATCCCCGCTGCGGTACGGGCGGCCACGATCGTTCCCCTGCAGGGGTCCGCGTTCACCGGCCCGGCCCTGGCCGAGGTCACCCGGGACTTCCTCGCCACCGTCACGGCGACCCTGGTGACGCTGTGCCCGCCGGCCGGCTCCCCGCCGTCGGCACGGCTCGCCGGGGCGCTCGACCTGATGGCCGCGCACCTGCCCGCGCTGGGGCCACCGGCGGTCCCCGGGGCGGACCGGGTCGCCGGGCTGCTCGGCGGTGCACCCATCGGCGTGCTGAGCCTGCGCTCGCACGCGGACGCGTTCATCGCCACCAGCCGGGATCCGGTGGTGACCCGCCGTGTGTTCGACGAGCGGTTCCACGCCGTACGCCACCCGGTCGAACAGCGACTGACCGCGGTCCTGGACCAGATCGCCGGCCGCGGCCCGATGGTGTCCCCGGCGGCCGCGCAGTGGCATGCGGCGGTCGTCGCCGCGCGGCCCGGCATCCGGGGTCGTGTCGAGTCCGGTGCGCTCACCGTGCGCGACGGGTCCGGCGACCCGGCCGCGTTCACCGCCAGCGAGTTCCACACCACCGCCGCCGGCTCCCCGCGGTTGCAGGCCTTCCTGCACACCGATCCGGCGTTCGTGACGACCCGGCTGCTGACCAGCCTGCTGTATCTGAGCCTGCACCACCTGGGGCTGTCGCTGGCCGACCGCTGGTTTCTGTGCCATGCGGTCGGCCGGGCCTGCGAGTCACTGTTCGGTGTGGATCCGGTCGCCGTGCTCGCCGGGCTCACCGCCGGTTGAGTCGTAGCGCGGGGCGTGGATCAGCCGGCCGGCGCCCCCGGCCGGCACGAACTCCTGCGGGCGGGTCAGCGGTGCGGCGGTCGGATCCTCGAACGCCAGACCGATACCGGCGCCGAGCAGCGCGGACACCCCCGGCCCGGTGACCGCCGCCTCCACGCTGAAGTACGTGCGTTGCGTCGGTGCGTACCCGATGAGTTCGACCACCCGTGACACGCCCGGCGGGCGCCCGTACGCCTTCTGCTCGTCGTCCCACAGGTAGATCGCACCCCAGGTCTCGCCCTCGGGGCCGGTCGACGACACCCAGATCTTCTCCCGTAGTCCGTCGACCTGCGCGTAGGCGTCGACCGCGTGGTCACGTAGGTAGCCGCGCAGCGACTGGACGGTCTGGGTGGACTGCTCGAGGTTCCACAGGATCAGCGTGCAGTGCATGGGTCGTCCTTTCGGATGGCTCAGGTAGGCGGCCGGTCCTCGTGTTGGGCGGCCGGTCGTCGTGTTCGGCGGCCGGTCCTCGTGCGAGGTGGCCGGTCCTCGTGCCCGGCGGCCGGTCCTCGTGGTCAGCGGCCGCGGACGAAGTCGCCGGTCACGATGCGGTGGCGGCCTTCGGTGGTGGCCTCGTGCCAGCTGGTGTCGAGGTCCTGGCCGTCGCGCCCGGCGGCCAGCATGGTGCGATGCAGCCGCCGCAGCGGCGCGGACGGTTCCAGGCCCAGTTCGCCGATCAGGCAGGTGTGCAACCGGCCGTAGGCGTTGACCGCCGCGTCGCGCCGCCCGGACCGGTACAGCGCCAGCATCAGGTGGGCGCACAGCCCCTCGTGGGTGCGGTACTGACTGACCAGGGCGGACAGTTCGCCGAGTAACTCGTGGTGCCGGCCCAGCCGCAGGTCGGCGTCGATGCGGCAGTCGAGCACGTTGAGCCGGGCCTCCTCCAGCCGCTGCACGTCGACGTCGAGGTGTGGGCCACGCTGGACGTCCATCAGCGCCCCGCCCCGCCACAGGGTGAGCGCGTCGGAGAACGCCCGGGCCGCGGCTATGAAGTCGCCGATCTCGCGGGCCCGGTGACCGGCGCAGGCGGACTTCTCGAACTGGACCACGTCGATCCGGGCGTCGGGGGCGTTCAGCTGGTAGCCGCCGGGAAGGGTGGCCAGCAGACCCTTGGCGGCGGCCCGGGACACCTCGCCGTCGGGTCGGCACCGGGCGATCCGGTTGCGCAGACTCAGGATGTAGGTCTGCACGATCGTCTTGGCGCTGCGTGGGCGCCCGTGCGGCCACAGCTCGGTGATCAGCTGGTCGACGGTCACCACCGATCCGGCGTGCAGGGCGAGCATCGCCAGCACGGTGCGCGGCTTGCCGGCGGTCGGCGCGAAGGAGGTGCCGTTGTGTGCAGCGGCCAGTGGGCCGAGCACTTCGATCTCCATGTGAGTCCCCCGAAGAAATTACCGAACCCGGTGACTCGCTTTTTCTGATATGTCGCCACGGGTTCGAGTGGGCATTGAGTCCGGCTCGGACAACCTGACTCCGCCACCCAGTCCGTTATACCTTCGGCGAGATGAGCAAGTCGAGTATTGCAATGATGCAAATAGATATGATATGAGCGATCGACTCTCTTCACAGTGTCCCAACATGCTCCGGCGGTGCGTGTCATTCGTACCGCTTGGTCCGGTTGTTATGCGTCTTTTGTGGTTTCTCGAGGACGAATGATTTCTTCTGTTAAAGATCGAAGGGCGGATTGTTGCCGTACTTTCAAAATTGCAAGCCGCCGTTCGGGAAACGAGGTCGTTTAAAGTCTGTTTACGATCGCCCCCGGGTCCGGCGACGCCCAGCGGCGGTCCTTGAACGCGGATCTGCCATTGTTCGCCGATCATGCCGGGGCACACCGGTACCGTCCGGAAAGGATCGGCGGCGGAATCTGCGGACCCTCGTCGGAGACACCGCGGGCTCGTGTCCGTACGGCTGCGGTCTGCTGCCATGATGAGTACGTGAGCCGGACACTGAAAGTGATCGCTTCGACGCTGCTGATCGTCGCGGGCATGATCGCCGCGGTGTGGTTCCTGCGCGGCCAGGGTCTGGACAAGGCCGAGAAGTGGACGTCGCTGATCGGTGCGTTCCTCTCCGCCGGCACGGGGATCACCGGCCTGGTACTCACCCTTCGACAGCCGTCGGCCCAGGGCGCAGGCCGCCCGGGGCGGATCAGCCGGACCGGTGACGCCGTGGCGACCGGCGCGGGCAGCGAGGCGATCACCGGCTCGGTGGGTGACGCGGCGGGCACGACGGTACGCCGCACCGGCCGCGCCGAGGCCCGCGACGGAGGCCGGGCGGTCAGCGGCGAGGACCGGCGCCCATGAGGAGCAGGTACTGAATGGACCTGCGCAGAAGCGGCGACACCGTCCGCGACACCGGCGACGCGCAGGCCACCAACGGCGGCATCGCCGTCACCGGCAAGGTCGGCACGCTGGTCGTGCATCCCCCTCCGCCACCACGGTCGCATTACGCCGAGGAGCGGGTGGGCCACATCGCGCCGGGCGAACTGCTGCAGCGGGAGCAGGAACTGGCCGTGCTGGCCGAGTTCTGCACCGCCGCCGACCCGTCGCCGTCCTACCTGTGGTGGCGCGCCCCGGCCTGGGCGGGCAAGTCGGCGCTGCTGTCGACGTTCGTGCTGAATCCGCCGGCCGGGGTGCGTGTCGTCTCGTTCTTCGTCACCGCCCGCTGGGCGGCGCAGAACGATCGCGTGGCGTACGCCGAGGTCCTTCTCGAACAGGTCGCCGAGCTGCTCGGCGAATCGCTACCGCCGCTGCTGACGGACGCGACGAGGGAGACGCACCTGCACGGCATGGTCACCCGCGCCGCCGAGGCGTGCCGGGCGCGCGGCGAACGGCTGGTCCTCGTCGTGGACGGCCTCGACGAGGACCGCGGCGTGACCACCGGCGCGGACGCGTACAGCATCGCCGCCCTCCTACCCGCCCGACCGCCGAGTGGACTGCGCGTGGTCGTCACCGGGCGACCGAATCCACCGATCCCGTCCGACGTTCCGGACGACCACCCGCTGCGCTCCCCGACCTGTGTGCGGGAACTGACGACGTCGTCGCACGCCACCGTGCGGCGGATCGACGGCGAACGGGAGCTGAAACGACTGCTCCAGGGCACGGCTGCGGAACGTGACCTGCTCGGCGTCCTGACCAGCGCCGGCGGCGGCCTCTCGGTGACCGCGCTCGCCGAGATCTGCCGGCGCGAGTTCTGGGAGATCCAGGACCTGCTGGTGGCGGTGACCGCACGCACCTTCGGCGAACGTCGCGGCCATTGGGACTCCGAGACCGTTCTCGTACTCGCCCATGAGGAACTCCAACGCCAGGCCCTGGCCCTGCTCGGGCCGAAACGCCTCGGCGAGTACCGGGCGATGCTGCACCGGTGGGCCGACACGTACCGCGACCGCGGCTGGCCCGCCGACACTCCCGAATATCTGCTCCGTGGCTACGTTCGACTGCTGAAGGACACCGCCGACGTGCGGCGGCTGCTCGCGCTCGCGGGTGATGGGGCGCGCCACGACCGGATGCTCGACATGTCCGGTGGTGACGCGGCGGCCCTCGCCGAGATCCGGACGGCCTTCGGCATGATGCTCGCCCGGCCGGAGGTGACCGAGGCCGATTTGAGTGAGCTGCTGCGGCTCCGCCACCATTACAGCCGCATCGAGATGCGCAACGCCTACATTCCGGTGGTGCTGCCCGCGGTGATGGCGGCACTCGGCCAACCGGCGCGGGCCGAGGCGCTGGCCGACGGCATCGCCGCGCCGGAACGTCGGGCGAAGGCCTTGACGGCACTGGTGAAACCGTTCGCCGGGACGAGGAGATCAGCACGACTCACCGCCCTCGCCGAACGCGCCGCCAACGCCATCCCGGAGACGACAAGCCGCAGGCAGGCACTGGAGGCGCTGGCGGTCACCCTCGCGGAGACCGGCGCGGCGGACGAGGCGCTGCGGGTGACGCGCCAACTCGTCGACCCGGCCGCCCGAGCCGCCACTCTGCTCAACCTTGCCGGCCTGGCTCGTGAAGCAGGCGCCTCGGAGCGGGCCGACGCCCTGATGGACGAGGCACAGCGGACGATCCCGGCCGTCGAGCAGTCCTCGCCACGCGTGCGGCTACTGACCCAGATGGCCGAGGCACGCGCCGCCACCGGTGATCGCACAACCGCCCGCGCCCTGCTCGACGAGGCGGAGCATCTGGCCACGGCCGACGGGGTCGACGGGTTCCTCCGCACGTCGATGATCATCGACGTGTGCGTGGCGGCAGCCACGCTCGACCCGGCCCGGGCTCCACTACTGGCCGAGCGCGCCGAAATGCTGGCGAGCGCCCTCGAGAACCCGGAACTACGCGCACGCGCACTGGCCGCGCTCGCCGTCAGGTGCCACCGGACAGGCGACGCCGATCGAGCGCGGAATCTCGCCGACGCAGCGGAAACGGCTGCCGGTGCAGTCGCCGACGCCCTTTCCCGAGGAAGCGTTCTGGCCGTGTTGGTCGGCGAGTTGTTCGCGGTCGGCCCCAGCGAGCGCACCAAGGGCCTGACCGCGGCTGCCCGGCGGGTGGCTGTCGATCTCGCCGATCCAATGGCCAGGGACCTCGTCCTGAACAAGCTGGCCCAGGTCCTGGTGGAGATCGGTGACCTCGCCCAAGCCGGGGAGATCGTCCACGAGTTCATGGACGGGCCCAGCGGGCGCCCGATGATGGTTCCCGGTCTCACCTCCGCGTTGGTGCAGGCAGGCCGTGTCGCCGAGGCCGACCGGATCGCCCGGGCCGCCTTCCATCCGACACACCGCGCACGCGCCATGGCCGAAACGGCCGTCGCACTGGCCGGGGTGCGAGCCTTCATCCAGGCCGAGGAAGTCATCGACGACATCACCGAGAAGGATGTACGCGCGGACGCGATGGCACAGCTGGCCCAGGCCCTCACCGAGGCGAGGATGTCGGGTCGGGCCGGGCAGTGGGCCGACACCGCTGAACAGACAGCGCGGACCGTACCGGACTCGTACACGGACGCGGTGGCGCTGACGACCCTGTTGACGGCGCTGGCAGAGGCGGAGCATCTCGATCACGTCGGTGCACTCGGTCGCGCCGCCGGGCAGGCCGCTCTCGCCGTCACCCCGCCGGAGGCCCGTGCTCAGGTCCTCGCCGACCTCGTGCCCGTCCTGGCCGGGGTGGGGGAGCATGCGTGGGCCCGAGAACTGGCCGACGCCGCCGAGGAGACCGCCGGCGGCATCGCCGACGAGGATAATCGGCTGGTTGCTCTGTTGAACCTGGTCGAGGCCGAAATCGACGCCGGCGAGCCAGACCGAGCCGAGAGCCTGGCCCGCCGCATCACCGATCCCGAGAGCCGAGTGCCGGCCCTGTGCCAGGTGGCAGAGGCCTGGGCGGAGCAGGGCGAGTCGGGCCGGGCCTGCGTCGTTCTGGACGCCGCTGAGAGCGCGGCCCGCGCGATGACCGACCCGGGCAGACGCACGGAAGTGCTGATGGCCGTGGTGGAAGCGCTCGCCGCCACAGGACACCTCGACCGGGCGGACGGACTCTCCGACGCCCTGGCCGGACAGGGACGCGTGCACGCCGAGACCCTTGCCATGCTGACCGACTCGTGGGCCGAGAACGGCGACTTGGCCCGCGCCGAACGGACGGCCACGGCCATCACCGACCCCGACCAACGGGCCGCCGCCTTCATCACGTTGGCGCGCGCCCACACGCGTGCGGGAGACGAGACCCAGACCGGCACCTGGGTTGAACGAGCCCGGCAAGCCATACTCGCCGTCGAGGACCCGCTCCGACAGGCGCGGCTCTTCGCCACGCTGGCGCTGGCGCTGGCTCAGCAGGGAAATCCCGACGCCGCCGGCCGCGTCGCCGACGACATCGCCCACATCGGTGAACGTGTCGAGACGCAGAGCCGAGTCGCTGCTCACCTCGTCGCCTCGGGCCAGATCGACGCGGCTCTCCGTCTGGTCGGCGTCGTCGAGGGTTTCGTCGCCGAGATATTCGACCCCGCGCGGCGAGCCCGAATCTGTTGCGGCCTCGCCGCTGTTCTGATCGACGCCGGAAAGCCACGCCGTGCCATCGCCCTCGCCGGTCGGGCGGAAGAGGCGGCCCGGTCCATTCCCTCGCTTCGGGAGCGAGCACGGGTCATGACCGGCCTGGCCGAGACTCTGGCCCGCGCAGGCCACGTCCAGGAAGCGGCGCGGCTGGCTCGCGCGCACGGCCATCCGAAGGACAGGGCGCGGGCATTGGCGGTCGTGGCCGCGGCAGCCGGGCCACCCGAGGCCGCCCGCCTGCTGGGCGAGGCGGTCACCGTCGCCCCGTGGGACGTGTCGATCACCACGCTCGCCGAGTTGTATCCCGAGACTCTGATCGGGTTCGCGACGGTGCTGGCCGCAAGTCGAAGACGCGACTCGGACGGCTTGTAGCGGGGTCGGATCCCGCGGGTACAGCGCGCGATCCGGTCCGGGTCAGAGCAGGCCGGCGCGCTGGGCCACCATCGCCGCCTGGACCCGGTTGTCGCAGTTCAGCTTGGTGAACAGTCGGTAGACGTGGGTCTTGACGGTGCCCTCGGAGACGAACAGCTGCCGGCCGATCTCGGCGTTGGACAGACCCTGCGCCAGCAGCACCAGGACATCCCGTTCGCGGCCGCTCAACCCCTCGACAAGTTCAAGATCCCGATCCGGTCGTACGGGTGGAGTCGGCAACCGGTCCAGCACCTGACGGGTGACCTTCGGCGACAGATAGGCGTTCCCGGCCGCGGCGGCACGGATCGCGAACGCCAGTTCCTCGGCGGCCGTCTCCTTCAGCAGGAACCCGGCGGCGCCGTCGGTGAGCGCCTGCGCGATGTACTCGTCCTGTCCGAACGTGGTCAACACGACCACCCGTACCGCGGGGGCCAGCCGGCGGATCTCGCGTAACGCGGCCAGGCCGTCCATGACCGGCATCTGGATGTCGAGCAGTGCCACGTCCGGCCGGTGCCGCACGGCGATGTCGACGGCGGCCCGGCCGTCGGCGGCCTGGGCGACCAGTTCGATGCCGTCGACCGGCCGCAGGATCGCGTCGATCGCGGTGCGGATCAGCGAGTCGTCGTCGGCCAGTGTCACCCGCAGTGCCTCGGTCACGGTGTCCCTTCCCGCTTCTGCTTGTCCACCAGCACCCCGTCCCGGAAGCAGAATCGGTAGATCATCTCACCGGACTCGGTACGGAGTTGGTCGAGCAGGGCCGCCGGATAGTCGACACAGCCGGCGGGAACCTTCGTGCCGGTCTCGTCGGGCTCCGGCAGCATCGCGCGCACCTCGGTCTCCGGCTGACCGATCCGGATCGCGTCGTACGTCTCGCCGTCGACGGCCACCATGGCGGTCGTCAGCCAGACACCGGACGCGCACAGCACCAGGAATCCGGCGATGGACACGGCCGTGGTGGCCATGACGATCCGGGAGCGGCGGCCCTGCCGTTCGACCAGACCCGCGAAGTCCGGCCCGGTGGCCGCGACCGCAGACGAGGGCGAGGGTTCGTCGGCGGTGTAGGCGAGGGTCGCCGCCAGGCGGAACCCGCCGTCGGGGGTAGGCCCGTGGAACAGCACACCGTTGGCGACCCGGACCCGTTCGGCCAGCCCGAGCAGCCCCTGCCCGGTGCCCTGCACGGTACGGCGGCCGGGCGTGTTGGTGACCCGGGCGATCAGCGCGTCCTCCTCGTACCGCAGAAGGATCGTGATCGTGCCGCCGTGAGCGTGCCGCAGAGCGTTGGTGACGCCCTCCTGGATGACGCGATAGGCGGCGTGCTCGGTCATCGCCGCCAACGGTCGCGGCTCGCCCTCCCGCTCGACCTCGACCTGCGCGCCGGAGGCCCGGGCCTGCTCGGCCAGCTCGTCCAGGCCGGACAGCGGCCGCACGGTCGGCTGGGTGCCGTCCTGGGCGAGCAGCCCGAGGATCTGCCGCAACTCGGACATCGCCGCCGCGGACGCCTGCCGGATGAGCACGCCCTCCTCGGTCGGTGTCATCCCGGCGTAGAGCGAGATCAGGGTCAGCCGGTTACCGAGCGAGTCGTGCAGGTCCCGGGCGATGCGGGCACGTTCGCGGATCTGCGCCTGCCGGGCGATCTCGGCCTGTCCGCTGTGCAGCTGCACGTTGCGGTGATGCATCGCGGCGAGCAGGGTCCGCCGTCGGCGCACCAGCCGGGCCACCCCGGCCGGTGCGCAGGCCAGCAGGGCGTAGAGGGCCGAGAACAGGACCGCCCACTCCAGCGTCAGCGCGGTCTCCCACGGCACCGACAGCACGAAGCAGACCCAGCCCGCGGTCAGTCCGGCCACGACCTGCCACGCCCGGGCGGCGCGGTAGCTCAGGGACGCGCTGAGCACCACCATCGGCACGACGCCCTGACCGCCGGTGCCGAGGCCGATCAGGGCCGCCGTGACGTACGCACCGAGCGGGTTGACCAGCCGCAGCACCATCAGCACCGGGGTGGTGAGCCCGACCAGCCACGGCGCGAGCGGGTACAGGTCGGCCGAGATGGCACCGGCGGTGGCGCCGGCCGTCACCAGGATCAGCAGCCCGGCCTCGTAGGCCAGACGCCAGGCACCGGCGGCGGCGATCCGCGCACGCTGGCGAGCGATGATCACGGCATCTCCTCAGCGGCTTTCGCGGTCGATCCGACGGACCGCGTCGTGGGCTTCGAGCAGACCCGCACCGGTACGCTCGCGGTAGATCTTGACCGATGCCGTCCAGCCGTCGCGACCCAGAGTGTCGCGGACCTCCGCCCGGCGAGTCTCCGGATCGGGTGCGGTCACCGCCCGACGGCCCAGGTACTGGCCGACGATCAACATCACCAGGCCGGCCGCGCCGAGCGCCAGACCGGCGGCCATCAGCGGAGTCACCGCTGGGCCGGAATGGTGACGGCGCTCTTCTCGGCGAGTTCGCCGTCGACGAAGCAGAAGCGCCACAGGTCCGGACCCTCACCGGTGATCGGGCTGATTCCGTAGAAGACGCACGCCGCGCCGGCCGGTGCGCCGGTGCGCAGGTCGTTCTCGTCGATGTCGTTCAGCGGTTCGGGCAGGGCGGCCAGCACCTGACTCTGCGCCGTCCCCTCCTTCTGCGCGTCGAACTGTGCGCGGGTGATACTGGCCTTGCTCAGGTCCAGGCCGGCGTCGATCCACTGGTAGGCGGTCCAGCCGAGACCACCGCACAGGACCACGAGAACGACCGCGATGACGATGAGTGCCTTGCGCATTTCGATTCCTCCGTCGCTGTTGGGGAGGACTCGAAGACTTCCGGAATCGGGGGCGCAGATCGTCAGGCCATCGTGCGAACGCACACACCCCGCACGTCAACGAAAGTCAGAGGCCGATTCGGTCGTACGCCCGACGAGACGTCCACCTTGCAGCGGGCACGCTCATCGGCATGTCGAAATCGCATCAGCCCCGCCGTTCCGCCCGCCACTCCTGGTGGCAGACGCTGCTCGACGCGGCGCCGGCCCTGCTCGACCTGCCCGGAACGATCGGTGACCTGGCCGGTGAGGTCTCGGCTTCGGTACTCGACGACCTCGCTGATTCCCGCTTCCTGAACGGCGGCCGACGTCACCGCCCTGACCGCCACCGTGATGCGGATCCGGGCCGATAGTTGGTCGGAGGAGATTCAGCGTGCGGCCGGGAGCAGCGGCGCCGAGAGGGCAGCCGGCGACGCTAGGCGGCCGACACCACCAAGGCCGTCACGACCCGGTTGGCGAACTCGGCATGCTTGAACGGGCCCACCGGCAACCGGACCCGCTTGCCGGTGGAAAGGTCCGCCCATACGGCGAATCCCGGCCAGCCTTGCTGCTTGCCTACCGTCACCGACACGACTGCGGATACACGGACGACACCCGCATCGGACAGCCACCAGTCGGGGGCGCCGGCGACCACGACCTTCGCAGCCTCGGCAGCTGGATCCGCGTCGTCCCACGCGTCGACAAGAAGGTCCACTCCCACGCGGCGCGTCGGCTTCTCTCCTGCAGCCCTTACTGCGGCACGCTCTCTCACCCGTCCATCAAGATCATCATCATCGATCGGCACGTGCGGAGCGGTGATCTCCGAGTTCGACTCTGCGGGATGACTCATCGCGCCATCGGAACCCACACTCGCTGATCGACGCAAGAGGCGGTGACCGTAACGCCCACACCGACGTCGACGTGGATGCAGCGAAGGCAGGCGACGATCGGGTTCGACCGGGGCGTGCCGGCCGGCACCACGGTGTGGCGGCTACTGACCCGCCTCGACGACGCCTTGGTCAGCAGCGTCCTGGCCGGCTGGCTCCAGGCCCGCAGACCGCCACGCGCCGTGGCTCGGCCGCGCCGCTACCGGACCGTGATCGCCGTCGACGGTAAAACGCTGCGAGGTGCCCGGCTGGCCGACGGCGGTCAAACGCATCTGCTGTCCGCGCTTGACACCAGCACCGGTACCGTCCTCGCCCAGGTCACGGTGGACACCAAGAGCAACGAGATCCCGTCGTTCAGCCCGTTGCTCGACGCTGTGGAGAACCTGCTGGGCAGTCTTGCCGAGGTGCTGTTCGTCGCGGACGCTCTAAGAATTGCAGCCGAATAACGCGCATGCAGAGAACAACTCCTTGAGGTCTCCGGCGCTTCGCGCGACCGTTAGGAGCGCGAAGCGCCGGAGACTATTCAATCATCGAACTTTCGGCGCTGCGGCAAGTTGCCCCAGGGGAGGACCTAGCTGTGGGACATCATGCAGTTGGAGCGCACTGACTCGACGTTATCCGTCACCGCAACGACGCACCATTCAAAATACTGAGCACCGGGAAACAGCCAGCCGACCCGGTGCGAGGTGCCGCTCACCGTATTATCGACGGTAAAGTCACCGCCATTCTGAACATTTCGATTGAGGACGCGGTACTTGCTCGCCCCCGGCACCGGATCCCACTGGACTTCGACGTCGGTAGCTGTCAGCATCTTGGCCGATTTCAGAACCGGCTTGTCGAGTTGACTTCTCAAACACTGAGACTTGGGGCCTTCCAGCGTTCCATTGACGGCCGCTATGCACCACTCCCACCTATCCGCGCCGGGAAAGAGCCAGCCGAGCTGATGAGAGGTATTGGTCGCTGAACCATGCTTGGCGAAGGTGTTTCCAGCAACCACGTCCCGACTGTAAATATTGTAGGACGTCGCGCCAGTCGCCCGTGACCATTTGAGACTGACATCTGTGGGCGACGTTATCTGAGTCGCCAGAAGTGAGGGCGGCTGCGGACTACCGAATCCGAAGTATGCTTCGGCAGCGACCGATGGGAAACCTTCTCCGCCTGCATTAACAGACGCAACGAGGAACACGTAACGATGCCCCGGCTCCAAGCCTAGGAGGCGGAAGTTCGTATCAGCTGTATATCGCGAATCGACTACGGCATCCGGTATCGACAGGTCGAAGTAATACACGCGGTAGGCGCCTACCGTGTCGCTGAACGCCCCCGATGGCGGAGTCCAACTGAAATCGACGTATGATGCGCCCGGATGAACAGAGATGTTCGTGGGCCCGCTTGCGGTTCGGAGATCAGCCACGGCCGAGGCGGTCGGCGATGCGGAGCCTTCACTGTCACCGTGGGTGGGAACGACATAGAACTCGTATCGGTGTCCGGAATCAAGCCATCCAACGTGCCAACTATCTGCTGGGATCTGCAGCGCTGATCGCGTGAAGGTCCCACCGACGGTCGCATCACGTTGATAAAGCCAGTATCCACTCGCAGCAAAGCTATGTTCCCAAGTAACCTTAATCCCCGACGTGGTTGTAACAGCCCGAATCCAAGCTGGCGTTGTAGGAGCTAGGTCAGGAACGCTGGCTGGAATAGTGCCGAATACGTTCCCCAACGAAAAACTCGAGTTCAGGACATTCGCGAATGCGCGGGCAATCCGGAATTCACCAACACCGTTAGGATGGAGGCCGTCATATGTGTGAAGCCCGGAATTGATCTGGCTTTTAATGTCGACAAGTCGTACTGGGGATGCCGCAGTGTTCAGCGAGTCGAGCTTCGGTGCCAACTTGCTAGCGTACTCATCAGTTATACGTGGCAGGTCGGGTAGATTTGACATCGGTGACCGCTGGATAACATTGGCCACCAGGATGCGAATGTCCGGCTTACTCGCGCGCGCCTCTGTAATAAGTGTTTGGATATCAGAGACGAGGCCATCTGGAGTAGAGACGCCCCATCCAAGATCGTTGAAGCCAAGAGACACGAGCAAATAGTCAGGTTTGTAATCAGCCACCCGCCCCCGAATAACATTCTTGGTCTGCGCGACTTGGCGACCCCATTGGGAAAAATGGTCGCTGTCGAAACTTAGGTTATTACGGTATTTGCCGTCGAAACTAGGTGGCGCCGATACTGTTGGAAATCCTGCCGGCTGCTCTGAAGGAAGATACGTAGTACCACGGTAGGGGCCAACGAAATTAACCGCTTCGTCGCTCTGTTTCAGATGCTCCGCGAGGCGATAGCGCCAGGTATAGTCACCTTCGTGTCCTTGACTGATTGAGTCGCCGACAACCATGATACGCGTCCGGGGATCTGAGCCTCCACCTTGCCCACCGTCATTTCCTTCTCCGCAAACAGTGCCTACAGCGCCACCAGCTTCCCATTTTTCAGAAGCTACTTGCGTATTCCATCCAAGCGATACAGAAAATCCGTCGTTAGCGATACCTATACCCGCTGAATTGATGTAAGTGTCAGCCCAGGTGTGAACGTTGTAGCCGAAAATCTTCGTGTTTTCACACTTGCCGTTCATAGTTTCAAATTTGATAATGATTTGCCCGCCATAGACGTTCATGTCAGTCAAAGAATCCGGACAGTCATGGCCCAAATCCGACCAAAGTCTGATGCCGCGGTCTGGGATTCTCTGCGCGACACCATATTCGTTGAATTCTTCGCCTTGGTTGCCCTCAAATTTTTGTTCTGCGTAATTACCTTCTATGGTGTCAAGGTCTGGATCACCCCACCAGTAGGTTCCCTGCCACTCAATGTTGTACTTCGCGTCGTTCGTTCCACTAAGGCGAATAGCGACCGCATCCTCGCCACCGATGGTTTCATCCTCGCGGCAGTCGAATCCCCAGTGATCGTTTATGTCAGAAGCATAGTCGTGGTTTAACCAGGTCCAACTTGCAGAGGCTACATAGAGGCCCGCGTGCGGGTCGTAAAGTAGACTTGTGTCCCACTCGACGTCGCCCTGGTCGACACCATCGCCTGTGCCAAGAAGATCCACGTCATTTCCAGCGGCAGCCTTTGGATTAGCGACACGAGGCGCCCTGGTTGTGACCTGCGAAATCTTGCGTAGACACCAATCGTTGGTTAGGACTTCCTCAATCTTCGCGGTAGAGGCTCCACGAGAGCGTAACGAAGCAATGGCGGAACCCATTGCATTCTCACCGTCAGACTCGTGGCCTAGGGCAGTGCCTTTGCGAATGCAGGTCGCCGAAGTCGCTTTATCGGGATCGGCGTGGGCGGCGCTGCCGGAACTGACAGTGCCGACAGTTAGACCGAGTAAAAGGACGACGATAGTTGATGTCAACACCCTTGGTCGCATGGATCTCCTTTAGCTACTGGTCATCGCGGGCTTCGATGCACCCATTGCTCGGCCATAGATGGCTGCGCATGCCGGAGAGCGGAGAGTACCAACCTCCGGTCCACTGTGGTGTCCCGTTGAGTGAGTCCTTCGGACTACCCAGAGCGTCCGACCTGTTGCTACGATCATCGAGCCCTGACCACAAGGCCGTAGATTGTGCCCAGCCGCCGGTGTCATCCTCGCGGCCGCTACTCCCGCACAACGAGAGATGCACAAGGAGCGAAAGGTGCTGCAACGACCGGGCATTATTCCGGAAGCCATTGGCACAATTTCTACACTTGCAGGCATCTATATCATCTGGGATGTATGGCTCACACCGGCAATCAAAGGAGTGCTGCCGATTGGCGCGATTTTGATCTTCGGTGGCCTTCTCCTGCGTATCGAGGCCGCCATCAGGAATGTCGGTCGCTGACGTCATCATTCCTAATACCGCAACGGCACTCCACACGCGGGCAGGCGCTCTGAGCTGGGATGATGTCGAGTGATCGGCCTATATGGAGGCGGATGGAGCGGGTGAAGCCCTCAAGGTGATCATGGAGTTCTTGACGCTGCACGACCACCGAGGACTCCACCCGCCGATGGCATCATCTCTGATCTGCGTACTGACCGTGACAACCCCTGGCATCGACACGCCACCGCCGCCGGTCACCGACGGTGAACACGGCGGGCTCCTGGCCGCCGCGAGCCTGGTCCCGGACCCGCGGAATCCTCGCGGGGTGCGATATCCGCTGGCAGCGCTGCTCGCCGTCGCGGTCTGCGCCGTCCTGGCCGGCGCCACCTCGTTCACGGCGATCGCCGACTGGCTGTACGACCTGGACGAGCCGGACCAGCGACGGCTCGGGTTCGACCGGGGCTTGCCTGCCGGCACCACGGTATGGCGACTATTGACCCGACTCGACGATGCCCCGGTCGGCAGCGTCCTGGCGGGCTGGCTCCGCACCCGCACACCACCGCTCGCCGTTCCCCGGCCGCGCCGCTACCGGACCGTGATCGCCGTCGACGGCAAGACATTGCGCGGCGCCCGTCTGCCCGACGGCCGTCAAACGCATCTGCTGTCCGCGCTGGACACCAGCACCGGCATCGTCCTCGCCCAGGTCACGGTCGATACGAAGAGCAACGAGATCCCGTCGTTCACACCACTGCTCGACGCCGTGGAGAACCTGCTGGGCAGCCTTACCGGGGTGCTGATAGTCGCCGACGCCCTGCACACCCAGACCGGCCACGCCGAGCAGATCACCCGCCGCGGCGCACACCTGCTACTGCAGGCCAAAGGCAACCAGCCCACCCTCCACGCCCAGCTCAAAGCCGTTCCCTGGGCGCAGATCCCGGTCGGTGACCGCACCCGCGAGCGTGGTCACGGCCGCAAGGAGACCCGCACGGTCAAGGCCGTCACCCTGCAGACCCCGGGCGGGATCGCGTTCCCGCACGCCCGGCAAGCCGTCCGGATCACCCGGACCCGCACCACCGGCGGCAAGACCAGCCGGGAGACCGCCTATCTGGTCACGTCCCTTCCCGCTGCCGACGCTCAGCCCGCTGACCTGCAGAAGTGGGCCAGATCGGAGTGGTTGATCGAGAACCAGGTCCACAACGTCCGAGATGTCACGTTCCGTGAAGATCTTCATCAAGCCCGGACCGGCACCGGACCCGCCGTCATGGCGACACTGCGTAACACCGCGATCGGCTGGCACCGCATCAACGGCGAAACCAACATCGCCCGCGCCAACCGCCGCGCCGACCGCCGTTCAAACGACCTCATCACGGCCGTGACCAGCAGCTACCGGAACATGCAATGACCCTGGCACTCCACACCAGCCGACTGCCGCTTGCCGATCTGGCTCTGTGCGTGCGAGACGTAGTCGACGTTCGGCTCGGCACGTGCTGCCTGCAGCAGATCGGCGGTCAGCGTGCTGACGTCAGCGTTGGCCAACCATTGCGTCAGCACGTCACGCGCCTCGGTGACCTGCCCGGCGAAGGCAGCAGGGTCGACGACGCGGGCGGGCGGGATGACGCGGCGCAGAGGGGTCGATGCGAGAACAACCCGGGCCAGCTGTCCGGCGCCCCAGTAGCCCGTGCGCTCGCGAGCCACGAACGTCACGTGGACGCTCTTCTGCGTCTGGCTGCGCGCATGCGGGTTGTGCATCCAGCCGCGCGGGAGCAACAAGATCTGGCCAGGGCCGAAGTCGAACTCGAAGTCGGGTCGCATCGACTTCATGCGGTCGAGGACTTCGCCGCCCGGCGAGGGGTTGGACGCGAACTGCTCACGGTGCGGTTCCTCGACCCTGGGTTCCCAGAGCCTCCAGGTCTTGCGACCGGCGAGCTGGTAGACGAAACCCATGTTCTGGTCCCAGTGGTGATGCAGTCCTTGCCCACCGCCCGGGGTGATGAAGTCGGTGGCGTAGGTGCCGTAGCCGGTCTCGGTCTGGATGGCCGCGCAGATCGCGTGCACCTCCGGACACCGGCGGTGCAGGTTGCGCAGTTGGATGGTGTAGCCCGGTCGACGTAGGTGGCGCAGCCCGGCGTTGCGATCTGTTGCCGACGAAACGCGGTCCAGGCAGCGTAGCCCGCCGGAGGTAACGATCATCGCGGCGAGCCTGGATGGGCTCAGCTGAATGGAGGATCGGTGACGATTAGTTCTCGATGAAGCAAACCTTAATGATTTCTTAGTACCGATCTTTGTCCGGTCGGGGCATGAATAGTGAGTCGGCTGCTTCCGAGATCCGGAAGCTTCAGCAGCATCGCTGCGCCGTGAGCCGACGAGGTGAAAGTCCGTGCCCATCCCCCCGAACCGGCGGATCCGTTACACCCTGACTGTTGTCGGTGCACTCGGCTTGATCGGCGCCGGGTCCGCATCGATCGTCGCGGGGACCGCTTCCGGTGGCGATGAGGTTCGCCTGACCGCGGCTGCTCCCGGCGACGCCCTGACGAGTGCTGCGGGCG
This sequence comes from Actinoplanes sichuanensis, assembly GCF_033097365.1. Taxonomy (NCBI): domain Bacteria; kingdom Bacillati; phylum Actinomycetota; class Actinomycetes; order Micromonosporales; family Micromonosporaceae; genus Actinoplanes; species Actinoplanes sichuanensis. Next base: position 4,576,866 of record NZ_AP028461.1, on the reverse strand, counting down.
GGCCAGTCGACACCGCAGATGCTCTACCGGGCACGTCGCCGACGGCCCCGCCCGTGGCATCGAATTCTGCCGGGCCGTCGGTATCCGCATCGGTAGTGCCGCCGCCGAGCACCGTGACGAGCGTCCGGCCGTCGACCCAGCCGACGTCGTCCACCAAGCGGCGGACCAGGGCCGCCACGCCGGCGCCGACGGCGACGACCTCGGCACCGTCCAATGGCGGCACCGCTTCCTCCTCGGTCACGGCCGAAGTGATCCGGCTGGTCAACATCGAACGGCAGAATGCCGGCTGTTCCGGCCTCAGTGGCGAGTCGCGGTTGGAGGCGGCGGCGCAGAAGCACTCCGAGCTGCAGGCCGCGCAGAACACCATGTCGCACCAACTGCCCGGGGAAGCGAGCATGGGCGACAGGGTCACCGCCGAGGGCTACCGATGGCGGGGCGTCGCCGAGAACGTCGCCGCCGGCTACACCAGCCCCGCGAGCGTCATGGACGGCTGGATGAACAGTCCCGGCCACAAGGCCAACATCCTCAACTGCGCCTACACGGAGATCGGCGTCGGCTTGGCGAAGTCCTCCTCGGGCACCCAGTACTGGACCCAGAACTTCGCGACGCCGGCCTGACCAGGGCTGCCCGTTGAGCGACCACCACGGCCAGTCTCCCGGCGGGTCACGGCCGTCTCCGCCGCCCCGTTGGAGCCCTCCGCGGGGCGGCGGCCATGGAGCTCGCTCATTGATGCCCGACAGAGGAACGGCGGCCGCGATCATCTTCAACTTGCGGGCGGCGTCTACTGATCGAGCTGGGGCCGAGTGATCACCCGCTCGCCGTAGAGCAGCGCACCGGGATCACCCTGGAACGGGTGCGGCAGATTGCCGAGACGATCTTGCATCCGAAAAGGTGAATCGGGCGGTCGGCGGACTCGGATGTCGGTCGTGCTTCGCGGAGCCGACCGTGGACGTGCGCGAGAGCCTCACCTCCCTTACCACGCTTCCTAACGGTGTTCGTGACGCGGGTGAAAGCCGTCGTCGGCGCCTTCGGCGAGTTGTTCCTCGAGCCTCTCCAGCTGGGCGGCACAGTCGCCGATCTGCTTCTCCCGCTCGGTTTCGCTGAGTCCGTCGCGCCACTGCATGAACCCGTCCACGTGGGGCGCCAGCGCCTCGGCGTACGCCGAGAAGGCCATGCCGTCGGCCACGTCGATGTTGCCTCGCAAGGCCTCGCCGGCGAACTCGCGGAGCACTTCGTTGTCGCTGTTGTCGGCGATGTGGCGCAACAAGCCGGTGAGGATCTTCTGTTCCGCGTTCTCGTTCATGATCTCCTACAACGGTGCCGCATTGGCCGGATGCTGGTAGGCGGCGGGCAGCGGATACCGGGACAGGGCGCCGGTGTCGGCGGAGGCCGCCTGAATCTCGCCGGTGAGCAGGTTGATGGCGTTGTAGGCGGTCGAGATGATCAGCTTGAGTTTGGCTCCGAGCTCGTAGATCTTCCACGCTTGATAGGCGGCGTAGGAGTACCCGGCGACGGCGCCGACCCCCGTCTCGATGGCGGCGGTTCCGGCCGAGGTGGCGATCACGCCCATGATGGCGGCGTCGCCCATGTCCTTGATGACGCCGGACGCCGACTCGGCGAGCCGGTAGGCCCCCTCGGCGGCCTTGAGATACGAGTCGGCCAGATCGGTCAGGCTCTCGTGCTGGGAGCTGAGTGTGGATCCGAGCTGCATGAAGTAGACGTAGGCGGCCTCGGACGCGTTGCCCTCCCACTGGGCATCGAGGTCGAGGTTTCCGCTGGTCAGGTTGATGCCGATGGCCTGGAGCGCATCGGCGAGGTTGGCGATGGCGCCGGCCGCCTGCCAGATGGTCTCCCAGTCGCCGCCGAACACCTTCGCCGCGTCCCCGACCGGGTCGTAGCCGCACGCCTGCTTGATGAACTCGTTGATGATGTGGGTGGGGCTGAACCAGTCGAACACGGTGCCGGGGTTGGAGAAGGGCTGACCCCAGATGGACTCGCTGCGTTCCGCGGGCGCGGTCAGGTAGGCGGTCGGGTCCTGCGGATCACTGAATCCCATGCTCAGCTGACCGCGGGGATCGGGCGCTGCACGGACGGGTAGCTCTGGTCGAGACGTCTGGCGGAGTCCTCGTCGGTGTGCTCGTAGTGGGTGGCGGCGTCGAACAGCGCCTTCTGTGACGCGTCGAGGATGTCCGTCAACTGGTCGAGCATCGCGCCGAGCTTGCGGCGGACGGTGCTGTGTTCGTACCCGATGAGGCTGATGAGGCCACCCTCGATGCCCATGGCGATCTCGGGCACCTGCGCGGTGAAGTAGGCCTTGCAGTCCTGCGCGTCGTCGTGGGCGCGGCCCAGCATGAACCCGTAGTTGCGTATCGCTTCCGGGTCTACCTGCAACGTCATCAGATCTTCTTTCTCAAAACAGAGCGAGTCTCAGACGAGTACGGCGCGCAGGCCGAAGATCAAAAGGTCGCCCAGAAGGATGAGAGCCGCCCCGACGCCGACCCGCCGGAAGGACCGCTTCGGATCCTTGGTGAAGACGCCGATGGCGGTGATGACGATGCCGGGGATGATGAACGGTGCCGCGGCCAGGACCGGAGCCACCGGGAAGTCCGGCTCACCGATCTTGATCGCCAGCATGGTGAACACCATCAGCGTGCCGACCCCGAAGAAGATCACGGCCACGCCGGTGTAGCGGCGCAGCTCGCCGCCCGCGTCGACGTAGCTCATCTCGTTCTTCTTCTTCGGTTCCGGCATGCCATCGACAGTAGCGAAACCGTGAATTGGACGTTGCCCCGCAACTTCGCAGCTCACGATCGACTATCTGACACGCCGCCTCAGTGCCAGTAGCGTTCGCCGACCTGGCGGGCCAGCAGTACCGGGCTGCCCAGCCGGGCGGCGAGTTGCACGGCGTCATCGACGCCGGCTCCGATTCCCGGGGTGGCCTGCTGGTTGCGGAACCGCTGTTCGGCGGTCTGCGGCACGATCAGCCGCCAGACCTGATCCGCGTCTGACGGATGGGCCGCGGGCCAGATCCGCATCACCGCGCCGGTGGCGTCCACCACGGCACGCTTCTCCAGGATGTACAGCTGGGTGTGGCCGGTCGGGACGGCGATGTCGGCGTCGCCGAGCACCTCGACACCGAGGATCGTGCAGGTGAAGCCCCAGTTCGTACCGTAGATCAGTGAGGTTTGGTCGTGGCTGACGTCGAACGCGGGGAGGCCGTTCGAGAACGGTCCGTCGTAGGCGTACGTCGTCAGGTAGGGAGGGTTGAAGGCCCCGGCGTCCGGTGAGGTCCATGCCGTGCGGTCGGTGATGGCGCCGAGGTCGGGTGTCACCGATGGATGATCTCATCGGCTCGATCGGCGGCCCCGGGGATACGCTTCTCGGCGTGCCGGTGATCACTGAACTCAGTTACGCGCCCGCGGACCCGCCCGGCGGCCGAGGTCACCTCCTCGACCTGCACCTGCCGGCCACCACGTCCGACGGCCCGCTGCCGGTGCTGATCTGGAGCGGCGGCTCCGGGTGGATGGCCGACAACGGCAAGGACAGCGCCGACCTGATAGCCGAAATCTTCAACCCGATGGGGTACGCCGTGGCGGGCGTCAGCATCCGCGCGAGCTCCCAGGCCGTGTTCCCGGCGCAGCTGCACGACATCCAGGCCGCGATCCGCTGGCTGCGCGAGCACGCCGACGATTATGGTCTCGACCCGGCCCGGTTCGTGATCATGGGTGACTCGTCGGGTGGCTGGACCGCCGCGATGGCCGCCCTCACCGGCGTCGACGACCCGCCGAGCGCGGTGCGGGCCGCCGTCGCCTTCTATCCGCCGACGAATTTCCTGCAGATGGACGAGCAGATGCCGCCCGGCGGCCGTGAGTTCTTCAACAGCATGTTCGGCCTGACGGCCTGCCACGACGACCCCGCGTCACCGGAGTCGGCGCTGCTCGGCTTTCCGATCCAGACCCGGCCGGAGGAGGTACGGGCGACCGACCCGGCCTCCTACGCGAGCGCGGCCGCCCCGCCGATCATGATCCTGCACGGGCAGGACGACCGGTTCGTCCCTCACGGGCAGAGTGTGCTGCTCTACAACGCGCTGCGGGCGGCCGGTGCGACGGCGACGTTCTATTCGGTGCCGGGCGCCGGCCACGATCGACGAGAGGTCCTCGACCCGGCCAACCACATCGGGCACACCGTCTACCGCACCGCCGGCGGCACCGAGCGCATCACCGTCGGCGCGCCGGCCCCCAGTTGGGAGGCCGTCGCCGACTTCCTCCGGGCGGCCCTGCACTGACGTGCTCAGCGGGTGCGTTGCCGCCGGTAGCGGTCACGGAGGCGGTCGCCCTGACACGGGTCAGCCGGCCGTCGGCGAGGTCGGTGACAGGCCGCAGGCATCGGCCACCGCGTCGGCGCCTGCTCGGTCGCCGTAGCGGGCCAGGGCCGCTGCGAGGTGGCGGGCGGCCAGCGAGGCCTGGGGCTCGTCGGTGGCCTTCTCGAGGAGGATGCCGAGGGTGTCGAAGTCACCGGTCCGGGCCGCCGCCTCGGCCAGCCAGCCGGTCAGTCGGCGGGGGAGACGGTTGGGCCGGAAACGATCTGTCAGCCGGGCGGCCGTGGCACGGCCGGCGGGGCCGAGAGCGATGGCGGGAGCGGAACTCTGCGGTGGCGGGTACGCCGCCAGGTCCGCGATCATGCCGTACACCTCAGCGAACAGATCCGGGTCGTACTCGGGTAGGTCGGTGTCGGCGGCGGCCGCGATCAGTAGTTCCGCGGTGAAGCCGTATCGCCGGGCGGGTGTCGCGGCCGATACGGTGCGGAGGTGGGCAGCCGCCTCGCCCGCGCGGCCGATCGCGATCAGCCCGGCTGCCAGACCGATGTCGACATGACCCGAGCCGTGGGTGGCCAGCCGTGTCCGGATCGTCGCCGCGCGCGTGCTGAGGATCTCGGCGCGCAGGTCCGGCCCGGCGAGCACGAATACTCCGTGTAGTAGGTCGGCGATCTCGAGCGAGAGTTCGTAGGGTCGCAGGTTCGCAGTGTCCAAGGCGTCGAGGAGGGTCCGCAGTCGCTCGTCGGTGACCGGCTCCGGCCGTCGGCCGAGCCGGTCGACGATCTCTTCCGCCAGCCGGATGGGGGCCGACGAGGCGAACGGTCGGCCACACATCTTGGACAGTTCGGCCAGCGCGTCGTCGACCCGCCCGAACGAGAGGAGAAGCACGGTCAGACGGTGCTGATAGGCCAGCTGCTGGTGGCGGTCGCGACCGCCTTTGGGGCAGGCCCGAAAAGCGGCCACCACGGCCTTCGCCTCGCGTTCGCCGGTCAGGACCTCGGCCCTTGCCTCGCGCTCGCCGGTCCGGACCTCAGCCTTCGCCTCGCGTTCGCCGGTCACGACCTCGGCCATGGCGAGCAGAGCCGCCTGTCGAGGGTCCGGTTGCAGCCGGGCGGCCAGTTCCAAGGCCTCCGTCAGCCGGCCGGCCTCGGCCAGAGCCCGCGCCAGGCCCACTCCCTCGGTGCCTTCGGTGTCAGCGTCCAACTCGCCGCAGCGCCGATCGATCTCGGCGAGACCGAGCGGAGCGAGCAGGCGGGCCGCGGCGGCCAGTCGGGGTCGGTCGGCCGCACCGAGGATGGACGCCCACAGATCAAGCCGTTCCGGTTCGCCGGGATGCGCCTCGGCCAGCGCGGCCACGACCGCGGCGACGCGGTGCTTCCGCTCCCGATGGGGACCGTACGGCGGACTCTCCTCATACTGCTCCACCGCGAGCACGGCCCGTAGCAGCGCCTCCTCGGCCTCGTCCGACCCCGCGGCGAGTCGAGCGAACCCGCTGCCCAGCTGTGGCCGGAGAGAGATCTCTCTGGTGACCCGGCCGTTGTCGATGGCGGCCGCCAGCACCGACCGCGCCTGTTGCCAGGGCAGACGACGGGCGACCTCCGGCAGCGTGTCGGGCGTCGGCCCGGCCCGCAGCACGGTGATCAGCTGCTCGGCGGCCGCGGTCGGATCCCCGCTGTCGAGCAGCGCCTCGGCCCAGGCGGTGCGCTCCTCAGCCGACGCGGTCGGAGGGTCATCGGTGGTGAACCGATCGAGGATCTTCAGGGCGTGATCGACGACGACTGAGTGCATGCGGCGGATGTTAGTGGTGCCCTCCGACAGAACCGCCGATGCCTTTCAGAGGCTGTGGACGGGAACGTTCGTGGTTCCGGTTTCGATCTCGTACGTCCCGTCGCCGAGTTCTCGCGAGGTCAGGAGTGCTTGGGCTCGCCATTGCTCTGATGGCCACCGGGTGTTCGACATCGACCAGCGGACACCGATCAGCGACACCCCGGTGAGGTCCACATCACTGAGGTCGGCCGTCGTGAAGTCGTTGCGGGCGTGATCGAGGTCGAGGCCGAAGTCGCGGGCGAGGTCGCCGGCGATGGCGAGGTCGCGGGCACGATCCAGAGCGCGGCTGCGGGAACGCGCGCGGAAGAGAGCGAACACCCGGACGTGGTCGAGGGCGCGAGCGAGGCCCCGCGGGCGGTCGTGATCGAGGTTGAGGTCGAAGGCGCGGGCGAGGTCGAGGTCGCGGAGGCGGGCGAGGTGCAGGGCGCGATAGGTGGTGAGGTCGAGTCCGAGGACGGGGGTGAGGTCGAGGACGTGTCCCAGGTCGCGGGCGAGTCCGAGGACGTGATCGAGGTCGCGGGCACGATCCAAGGCGCGGATGAGGGCGGCCGCCAGCTCCCGGGCAAGGTCGGCGACTGCCGCTTCCGGGTCGAGGACCGGGCCGCTGATGAGTTCGCGCCTCAACCTGTTGGAGAGGTCGCCGGCGAGGTAGCGGACATGGTCGAAGGCGAGGTTGCGGGTGAAGACGGGGGCGAGGGCCGTGCCGACGGCGGTGGCCCGAACGGAGCTGAGGTCGCGAGTGAGGGCATAGGCGCGGTCGCGGACGTCGCGGGCGGAACTACGGCCGAGGTCGAGCTCGAGGTCGAGTAGTCCGACGATGACGTCGTTGATCGCCTTCGCGCTGGAGATGGCCAGGGTGAACTCGACGGAGACGACGGACGGATGGTTACGCAGAGCGAGTCGGCTGGTGCTGTCCATTGACATCAGTCGAGCAGCGACGGTGCTGTGCAGTTCCGGTCGGTCCGGCATGGGGTCGGGCTTTCGTCGCAGCTGTATCGGGGAGGATGGTGCCGGTTCCGGCGTGGCTTCCGTTCGGCTCGGGACGATGGCGTGGAGTCCGGCCTCGACGTCGAGATCGAGGTCCTGTTCGGTGCCGGCGTGCTGTGCGGCGATGAGGACTTCACGAAGCCCCGCCTCGACGTCGAGCAGGCGGCCGAGGTCGGCTGCGGTGCCGGCGTGCAGGCTCGAGGGCGACTCGTCGTGGTTCATTCGCTGCTTCCCTCCTGCGCGAGCCGGGCGACGAGCTTGCGGCGGGCCAGCATCAGGTTGGATCGGACCGCCTCCGAGGTGATGCCGAGTTCCTCGGCGATCTCCTGCGGCGTGAAGTCGTCGAGGGTCCAGGCCATCACCTGCTGTTGCCGTTCGGGAAGCGTGGCCACCAGTCGCAGTACGTCCTGCCGCTGTCGCCAGGCGGCGGTGTTGTCGTAGGCGGGCAGCAGTGGGCTGAGGATCTCCGGCTCCGTGGCCACCTCATGGCCGATCTTGAAGCGCCAGAGACCGAATTTGCGGGAGGCGACGCTTCGCGCCCAGGCCCGGTGCCGGCGGATCGACGGCCACTGCTTGTAGACCTCGATCATCGTCTCCTGGGCGATGTTCGTGGCGTCGACGAGGCCGGCACCCATCCAGAGTAGGAAGTTGACCAGGGGTTTTATCTCCTGGCGGTAGAAGGTGCTGAAGGCGGCCACATCATCGGCCGACGGTGCCTGGGGGCGGAGATCGGCCGGAGCGCTGGGTGTCGCCGGGGGCGCCGAGCCTCGGTGCTCGTCGGGAGGTTCCAGGACGCCGTTCATCAGGACTCGTTTCGGTAGGCGATACCGATGTCAACGGTGAGGCGGGTACCGTCGTCGCGCTGTTCCTGAACCCGGCTTCCGGGCGGCAGCGTGGTCGCCACGCGCAGGTAGTCACCCCGTTCCCGTTCCCGCTGGAGCCGGAAGCGCTGGCGGAGCCAGATCGCCACCAAAGGTGTGACCGTCCCGAGAACTCCGAACCCGATGCCGATCACCTCGTGAGCCGCTATCACCGTGTCACCTTCCGCCGTGCCGCCTGTCCTGTTCACCGTTCAGTGCGATACGGCAGGCCCGGCGTGAAGCGCGCAAGTCAGAATTTTCGGATTTCTTCGGGGAGATCACGTCGCCCCGGGGGCCGTGCCGGGCGGCCTACCAAGCCAGCGACCGTCAGCCTTCGACCTCTATGGCCCTTGCCGGTTGATCGCTATTTGCCTGACGTTCTTTCCGCCGCCATTTGAGATAGATGACCCCTGATATGCTTCGACCGTTCGTAAAGGATCTCGACACGGGGACGAGTCTGATGAACACGGGGACGAAAACTCTGCATTCCGACGCCTCTCATTTTCTCCTGCGCGATTGCCGGGAGTAGGGTCGGTCAGTGGTAATCATTTAGCGTCCATCATTGACGCTCTCACTTAACTGTGCGCCGCCGCTATTGCGTATGCGGCGGTAATTCGTGCTGCCGAAAACGTGCCGGCGCCGAATCATGCTCCGGATCGATCGCGATTCCGGGAAACAATCATGGGGAGGAAGCTACTTGCGCACCTCGACCGTCCGCCGGATTTCCATAAGGATGTCCCGGCTGACCGCCGCTACCGCCTCGGCGGTACTTCTCGCGGTATTCGCCGTGGGCCCGGCGACGCCCGCCAGCGCCGCCGCGAATCCGAATCCGGCCCGGATCACCGATGAGTCCTGGTGGTTGATGGAGCAGCTGCTGGCGCTGGAACCCGGCAGCCAGAACGGCGGTATCTACGCCAATAAGCCGGGTTACCACAACACCCGTGCTGCCAACGCCTCGGACGACTACTCGGTGCGTCACGAGGAGGACCAGGGCGGTCCCTCGGACAAGGCGGCGGCCTACGACTGGACCTTCCCCGAAGCTCAGCTCGCGTCGACCAACCTCGCCGCCGTGGCCGCGTCCGACTATGCCGGACCGGTCAGTGCGGCGGACTTCCAGGCGGCCGCCGCCGACTACAGCGGCATCGCGAAGTACTCCAAGCGGCTTCTCGCCTCCGGCCAGGACCCCAAGGACCCCCGGCTGAACGGCTGGAAGGAGTTCTTCGGCCAGGCCGACACCGACAGCGCGGTGGAGGGCTACGACTTCCGTGCCGACGAACTGTCGTCGTCGGACTCCTCGCACCTGTGGCACATCCACCTCAGCGAAGACCGCAACAAGGTCGAGAGTCGCGAGAACAAGGAAGCCCTGCTGAGCGTTCTGCGCGGCGAGACGGTCGCGGAGTGGCTGGCGCCGCAGCAGCGGCGGACCATCGGTGACTACAACAACGACGGGCAGACCGACCGCGCGTTCTACCGGCCCTCGGACGGTAACTGGTACATCCAGTACTACCGGACGAACGGTGTCGCGATTCACCCGCAGTTGAATGCGGCGGCCGGTGATGTTCCGGTGCCGGGTGACTACAACGGTGACGGTCAGTTCGACCGCGCGGTGTGGAACCCGAACGGCGAGTGGAAGATCACCTACTACGGCAGCAACGGTACGGCGATCTACCGTGACTGGGGTCAGGCGGGCGACATTCCGGTTCCCGGCGACTACAACCGCGACGGCCAGTATGACCGGGCGTTCTACCGGCCGTCGGATGGAAAGTGGTACATCCAGTACTACCGGACGAACGGCGTCGCCATTTACCCGCAGCTGAATGCGGCGGCGGGGGATGTTCCGGTGCCGGGTGACTATAACGGTGACGGTCAGTTCGATCGTGCGGTGTGGAACCCGAACGGCGAGTGGAAGATCACCTACTACGGCACGAACGGTACGGCGATCTACCGCGGCTGGGGTCAGGCCGGTGATATTCCGACCCCGGGCGACTACAACGGTGACGGCCAGTACGACCGGGCGTTCTACCGGCCGTCGGACGGTAAGTGGTACATCCAGTACTACCGCACGAATGGCGTGGCGATCTATCCGCAGTTGAATGCGGCGGCCGGTGATGTTCCGGTGCCCGGTGACTACAACGGTGACGGTCAGTTCGACCGCGCGGTGTGGAACCCGAACGGCGAATGGAAGATCACCTACTACGGCACCAACGGCACCGCGATCTACCGCACCTGGGGCCAGACCGGCGACATCCCGGTCACTCAGTAACCCCCTTCGCAACGGCCCCGGCCGCTCAGGCCGGGGCCTCCCTCTCGTGCGCCAGGAGGACCACTGCCATGAACCCGTACCCACGCCTCGCGGCCGTCTCGGCGGTCGTCGTCGGACTCATCACCGCGGTGTCGCCGGCCGCCGCCGCTGCCGAACCCGACCAGCCACTGAGCACCGAACAGGTCGTCGCGCTGGCCCTGACCGCCGTCACGTGCCAGCCCGACGGGCCGACCACCCAGGACAGCCAGCTGGCCGCCACCCTCAACACCAGGCTCAACAACTCGCCTCGCCTGGGCGACACCGTCACCGCGTACCAGGTCTCGTGTGCCCGAGCCATCGTCGCGGCCGTCCGGGCTCGCAAACTCAACGAACGCGCCGCTGTGATCGCGCTGACCACGGCGATCACCGAGACCACCCTGCACAACTGGGACGGCGGCGACGACGACAGCGTCGGGCTGTTCCAGCAGCGCCCGTCCCAGGGCTGGGGCGACCCGGCAGACCTGGTCAAGCCGGCCTACGCCACCAGCAAGTTCCTCGGCTCGATGCTCGACAAGTACCCGGACAACGCGTGGAACAGCGGTGACATCGGCACCATCTGCCAGCGGGTACAGGTATCGGCCTATCCCGACGCGTACAGCCTCGAGGTGAACAACGCCACGATCATCGCCGATGCGCTGTGGGCGGACGAGACCGTCCGCTCCGCGACCACCGGCGACTACAACAACGACGGGCAGACCGACCGGGCGTTCTACCGGCCGTCGGACGGTAAGTGGTACATCCAGTACTACCGCACGAATGGCGTCGCGATCTATCCGCAGTTGAACGCGGCGGCCGGTGACATCCCGGTGCCGGGTGACTACAACGGTGACGGTCAGTTCGATCGTGCGGTGTGGAACCCGAACGGCGAGTGGAAGATCACTTACTACGGCAGCAACGGTACGGCGATCTACCGTGACTGGGGTCAGGCCGGTGACATCCCCACCCCGGGCGACTACAACAACGACGGCCAGTACGACCGGGCGTTCTACCGGCCGTCGGACGGTAAGTGGTACATCCAGTACTACCGCACGAATGGCGTCGCGATCTATCCGCAGTTGAACGCGGCGGCCGGTGACATCCCGGTGCCGGGTGACTACAACGGTGACGGTCAGTTCGATCGTGCGGTGTGGAACCCGAACGGCGAGTGGAAGATCACTTACTACGGCAGCAACGGTACGGCGATCTACCGTGACTGGGGTCAGGCCGGTGACATCCCCACCCCGGGCGACTACAACAACGACGGCCAGTACGACCGGGCTTTGTACCGGCCGTCGGACGGTAAGTGGTACATCCAGTACTACCGCACGAATGGCGTCGCGATCTATCCGCAGTTGAACGCGGCGGCCGGTGACATCCCGGTGCCGGGTGACTACAACGGTGACGGTCAGTTCGACCGGGCGGTGTGGAACCCGAACGGCGAGTGGAAGATCACCTACTACGGCAGCAACGGCACCGCGATCTACCGCAGCTGGGGCCAGACCGGCGACATCCCGGTCACCCAGTAGATCTCCCGGCGGAGGACCCCACCACACGCGGATCGGGGTCCTCCGCCCAGCGATCGTCAGCCTCAGCGGGGTGTGAGGGTCAGCGTCAGACGATCCGGGCGCATGGTGAACGCGACCCGCTCCCGGGGCGGTCCGCTGGTGTGCAGATCGAAGTCGCGGGCGGTCATCGCGACGGCCGCGGTGGCCGTGAGCAGGGCGAGGTCCCGGCCGGGACACACCCGGGGGCCGCCGCCGAACGGCAGATAAGGCGCGTCCGTCGGAGCCCGGTCGGTCAGCCATCGCGACGGACGGAATACGGCGGCGTCGGGGAAGCGACGGGCCCCGTAGGCCATCAGGACCCAGATCGGGATCCCCGGACGGGCATGCACCAGGGTGTCCTCGCCGAGGAGTTCGACGGCTTCGACCGCCTCGACCACGGTCAGGGACGCGGGTGGGCGTAGCCGTACCGCCTCTCGAACCGCGGCGTGGGTGTACCGCAACCGGCCGGCCGTCACGGCTTCAGCCGTGAACTCGCCTGCTCTGAAGGCCTCGTCGGCTTCCGCGCGAACTCTGGCGTGCTCCTCGGGGTCCGCGGCGAGGTACTGCAGTGACCAGCCGGCGGCCGCGGCGGTGGTGTCCTGCCCGGCGAGCAGCAGGGTGATTACGGTCCCGAAGTGATCCACCGGCAACAGGTCCCGGGCCGAGCGCAGCAGGCGCTGCAGATTCCGGTCGCGGGGGAGGGGAAACGGTGCGTTGATGCGCCGATGGATCGCGGGGAACAGCCGCGGGATGAGCGTTTGCAGCGGACCGTCCGGGTCGTCGACCGCATCGAGGTCCTGACCGGTGCTCACCGCGAGGGTCACGTCCAGGCTCAGGCGCATCAGGTCGGCCAGAACGGGGATCTGCTGTCCGGCCTGTGCCCGGGCGGACCAGCGATCACGTAGGCGGGTGACCGCCCGCGTGACCGCCGTGTGCGGGTCGTGAGCCAGCAGGTCGTTCGCGGCCTTGCGATCGGCGTGCCATCGTGTGCCCTCGGCGGTGAACACCCCGTGCACGCCGGTGGCCTCGATGGTGCGGATGATGTGCGGTTCCCGTCGGAACAGGTGGGGCCGCCCCCGGAGAATGCTTTGGACGATCTTGGGGTCGGCCGTGACGACGGCCGGCCCGGCGGGCAGACGCAGTCGGTACGTCGAGCCGTAGCGGTCGCACCATTCCTCGAGGACACGGTGCGGCCGCCCACCGCGGGCCAGCGCCGGGAGGTGGCCGAGAACCGGCCACGCGGGCGGGGACGGCAGCTCGGTGATCACCGGCCGGCCCCGGCGGCGACACGGTCGGAGAGCAGGATCTCCCGGTAGAGGTGCTGCAGAGTGGGGCTCGGATCGATGCCGAGCGCGTCGGCGAGCCGACCGCGGAGGGCGTGGTAACGGAGCAGGGCCTCGGCCTGCCGCCCGCCCTGGCACAGGGCCTGCATCAGCAGCTCGTGGACACGTTCCCAGAGTGGGTGCTCGGCGGCCAGAGCCGTCAGATCCGCCACGGCCTCACCGTGCCGGCCGAGAGCCAGCCCGGCGGCATACAGGTCGAGGCGGGCCGTACCGACCATCTCAGCGAGCCGGTGACGCTGGCCTTCGACGAAGGGACCGACAGCGCCGGCCAGCGGTGTGCCTCGGTCGAGGGCGATGGCGGCCCGCAGGTCCCGGAACGCCTCCTCGTACTCGCCGCGGCCCATCGCATGCCGCGCCTGATCGGTGAGCCGGCGGAAACGCCGGACGTCGACCGCCTCGGGTGCGACGTTCAGCAGGTATCCGTCCCCGTAGGTACGGATGTCGACGTCGTCGCCGAGTCGCAGTCGCATCCGGTACACATAGGTGCGCAGGACGCTGACCGCCGTTCGGGGCCGTGACTCGCCCCAGAGCGCCGCCGACAGGTCCTCCACGGTGGCGACCATGCCCTCGCGCAGCAGCAGCACCGCGAGAATGGTGCGTTGTTGTGGGCTGCCGACCGGCAGGTCCTGTCCGTCACGACCGGCCCGCACCGGCCCGAGCAGGGAGAACGTCATCATGGCCGGACGCTAACCCGGGGTCGGTCCCGGCGGATGGTGCTGGAGTCCCGGTTCCGGTCCCGGGTCTCAGCTGCCGAGGCCGGCCCGGCGGGCCCGGACCATCGCCTGGGCACGGTCGGCGACGTGGAGTTTGGCGAAGATGTTGGACACGTGGTTACGGACCGTCTTGGCACTGAGGAAGAGCTGCTCGGCGATGGCCGCGTTGCTGTGTCCGTCGGCGACCAGGGTCAGGATCTCGCGTTCGCGGGCGGTCAGCCCGCTGATCTGCTCAGCCGAGGCACGTTGCGGCGTGGCGAAGTAGTCGATCAGGCGGTGGGCGATGCCCGGGCCGAAGACCGCCGCGCCGTTGCCGACCGCGGTGATCGCCTGCGCGACCTCCGTCGGGCCGGCGCCTTTGAGTAGGTAACCTTTCGCACCGGCGCGCATGGCGGCGAACAGTGACTCGTCGTCGTCCATCATCGTCAGGATGATCACGCCGACGGCGGGGTTGCGGGTGGTGATGGCGCGGGTGGCTTCGACGCCGGAGAGGCCGGGCATGTGCAGGTCGAGTACGGCCACGTCGAGGGCGAGCGACTCGGCGGCGGCGACCGCGTCGGTGCCGTTCGTCGTCTCCGCCGCCACGGTCATGCCGGGCATCGCGTCGACGAGCTGGCGCATTCCGGCCAGGAAGACCGGATGGTCGTCGGCGAGTAGCACACGAAGGTCGGGCATGTCTCGGCTCCCTGTCGTGCGGGCGGCGCAGCGTTGAAACGGCAGGCGTGGGTACGCGCGGCAGCCTACGCGGCGTGGATCGTGCCGATGGCCCTGGTGTTCGCGGTGCGGCTGCTCGCACCGGCGGACGGAGCCCTGACCCGTCCCAGCGCCGAGAGCTGGACGACGGCCGGTCTGCGGGTGACCGAGTCGGCGGGGCCACTGCACGCCGGTGACCTGGTGACGGCCGTGAACGGGATCCCGGTGACCCGTACTCAGCCGGCCTTCGCCTTCGGCGACACGGTGACGTACACCGTGATGCGCGGTGAGCAGACCCTGAACGTCCCGGTCACGCTGTTCCGATATCCGATCCCGCAGCTGCTGCGCGACAACCTGTGGACCGCGCCGTTCTGGGCCGCGATGTGGGCCGTCTGTGCGTTCGTCATCGTCCGGCGACCCCGTGACCGGTCCGCCCGCACCCTGTACGCGATGGGCCTGCTGCTGTTCCTGTCCAGCCTGGCCTTCCCGTACTCGAACCAGATCGTCGACGTGGTGACCGGCCGTCTCTGGCCCGACCTGATCGGTGAGGTCGCGTCCTGCCTGCTCTGGTCGGTACTGCTGCACTTCGCGACGGTCTTCCCCGAGCCGTGGCCACGCCGGTCGCTACGCCGTACGGTCGTCATCACCGGCTACCTGTTGCCGCCCCTGCTGTACGCGGCCGCCGTCATCACCGCACAGCCGGTCGACCTGCGGGTACTCGTCTCGCTGTCGACACCTGCGGCGAACGTCTTCCCGTTCCTGATCGGCGCCGCGTTCCTGACCGGCTACCGGTTCGCGTCGCGGCCCGAAGGCCGCGAACGGATGCGGCTCGCCGTGTACGCGTTCGGTCTCGGCGCCGCCCTGTACATGGTGCTCGGCCGGATACCCGAGTGGATCATCGGTCACCCGCTGCTGCCGTGGAACGTCCTGACCACTCTCGTGTTCGCTCCGTTCCCGGTCGCGCTCGGCATGGCCGTGCTGCGCTACCGGCTCTTCGACATCCAGGTCATCCTGCGCCGACCACTGGTCTACGGGCTGGTGACGGTCGGCCTGATGGCCGCCTATCTGGCGGTGGCCGCCGCGATCGGAGCGGGGGAGAGCGTGCTGGTCGCGGCCGTGGTCGCCCTCGCGTTCGCGCCCGCCCAACGCTATCTGCGCCGGACGGTGGGTCGCCTGGTCTACGGTTCGCGCGACGACCCGTACGAGGTGCTGACCATCCTCGGCCAGCGGCTGGAGTCGGCGAGCTCCGTCGAGTCGGTGCTGGCCCGGCTGGTGGAGACGCTCGCGCGTACCCTCCGGCTGTCTTATGTGGCGGTCGAGGTCGACGGCCTCGATCTGCCCTCGTTCTCGCACGGACGGCCGTCCGGCAGACCGCTCGAAGTCCCGCTGATCCACCAGAGTGAGGAGATCGGCCGTCTGGTCCTCGACCCCGGACCACGGCAGGAACCGTTCGGCGCCCGTGACTCGCGCCTGCTCGACGTCCTGGCCCGGCAGGTCGGCGCCACCGCGTACAACCTGCTGCTGACCACCCGCCTGCAACAGTCCCTGGAACGCACCGTCACCGCCCTCGAAGACGAACGCCGCCGGCTGCGCCGTGACATCCACGACGGCCTCGGCCCGACCCTCGCCTCGGCCGGGATGAGCCTCGAACTGGCCCTCAGCCTCCTGCCGACCGACCCGGACAAGGCCATCGAGATCCTCTCCGGGCTGCCGCAGACGCACCGGCAAGCCCTCGCCGACGTGCGCCGCCTGGTTCACGGGCTGCGCCCACCCGCCCTCGACCAGCTGGGCCTGACCGCCGCACTACGCGAACGCGCCACCCACCTGGGCGGCGACACGGTGGAGATCATCGTGGCGGCCGACACCGACATCGAACCGCTGCCCGCCGCCGCCGAGGTGGCGGCCTACCACATCGTCTCCGAATCGATCACCAACGTCGTCCGGCACGCCGCCGCCACCCGATGCTCGGTACGGCTCGAACGCGACCCGAACGCCCTCCACCTGGAGATCAGCGACAACGGGACCGGCCTACCGAACCGCTACCGAGCCGGAGTCGGCCTGACCAGCATCCGTGAGCGCGCCACCGAACTCGGCGGCACCGCCCACATCGGCGCGGCCCCGCAAGGCGGCACGCTCATCTCCGTGCGCCTGCCGCTCAAGACGGTGGCAGACCGGCCCTCGACCCGGTGACGGGCGGCCGCATTCCCCACGAACGCGACCGCCCGTCGTGTCCGGCCGCCCGCTCAGCCGGCCAGACACACCACCCCGACCAGCGCGGCGAGGACACCGCATACATGGACGGCCGGGAGTCTCTCCCGCAGCACCACGGTGTTGAGCAGCACCGTCACCGCCGGATACAGCGAAGCGATCACGGCGGCGGCACCGACCGCCACACCGGCGGCGGCCACCGCGAACGTGCTGTCCGCGACGGTCTCCAGCACACCGACCACCACCGGCAACAACCACCTCCGCCCGATCCCGGCCCGCACCCGGATCCGCCGCGTGACCAGGGCCTCGGCCAGCAGAAGCAGACCGGCGATTCCGCCGGCCACACGAACATAAGCCGTCGCGATGTACGGATCACCCGGCGCCGCCTCATGCAGAAGCACGAAGAACGTCCCGAAACAGAGCGCCGCCCCGCCCGCACACCACACGGCCCGCCACCGCGCCGGCCTCCGCCCGGTCGGCCCGGCAGGCCAGGACACACACGTCATACCGATCATCGCGGCGATCGCCCCGACCACCCCACCGACACCGAGCCGCTCACCCTGCAACAGCCCCCAGCCGACCGGCACGAGCGACGCACCGGCGGCGATCGGCGCGACCACGACCATCGACCCGTCCCGCATCGCCCGATACACCAGACCCATAGCCGGTACGGCCAGCAGCCCGGCGATCGCGCTGATCACCAGCAGCCGTGGCTCGGTGGGCAGCGGCCCGTCCCGGACGGCCAGATAGACGACGGCCACCACCAGGCCGGTCAGCTCACTGCCGATCAGAATGGCGCGCACCGGTAGACGGCGCGCGCCGACCCCGGCGAGGAAATCGGCCGAACCCCACGCCGCCGCGGCGATGCCCGCCAATGCCAATGCCGTACTCAACGCCCCGTGACGCTCCGCTTCCCCGGCAGGACTGGTCGGGCCCGAGCGGCCGGATCGCGGCGAGCCGCGCCCATTGCCGGATGAGCTCTTCGACATCGGATTGACATCGGATGGCTCGTGGTCGCCCGTACAGCGGCTGCCGATCGAATGTCTATCCCGCGGTGGTGGAGTGCCCAGTGCCATGACTGCCGGACGGATGGAGAACACCCGCATGACCGCGTCACCCCCCGACCTCACTGCCGGCAATGACGTCACGGATCGGCGGACGTCGTTCGGTCGGCTGGTCTCGGCGTTGCTCGTATCGCAGGTCGGGTTCTACGTCGCGGTCATCACACCGATCCAGTTGCTGCTCACCCTGCGGCTGACCGCGATCGCCGGGGACGACGCGGCCGGTGCCTTCGGTGTCGTGGCCGGTGTCGGCGCCCTGGTCGCCCTGGTCGTGAATCCGGTCGCCGGCCGGATCAGTGACCGGACGGTGTCGCCTTTGGGGCGCCGGCGCCCGTGGATCCTCGGCGGCGCGGTCGGCGGTGCGGTCGCGCTGGTTCTGCTCGGCGTCACCACCGAGGTCTGGCAGGTGGTGTTGCTCTGGTGTCTGGTGCAGGCGCTGCTGACCTTCCAGGGGGCCGCCACCGGTGCGGTCGTCGCGGATCAGGTGCCGGCCGCCCGTCGCGGTGGTGTCTCCGGTCTGATCGGGATGACCATCGCGGTCGGTCCGCTCGTCGGGCTGGGCATGGTCAACGGCTTCGCGGCCGGTTCGCTCGCGCAATGGATCGCGGTCGCGGTGGTGACGGCACTCGCCGGGGTGATCGCGGTGCTGTTGCTGCGCGATGTGCCCGGGACGGCCACGGCTGAGCCGTGGAACCTAGCGGCTCTGGTCCGTACCTTCTGGATCGATCCGCGTCGGTACCCGGCGTTCGGCTGGGCGTGCGTCGTCAGGTTCTTCGTCACCTGCGCCTACGCGGGTAACACCTACTACTCCTTCTACCTGCTGCAGCGTTTCGGTGTGTCCCAGGAACGCCTCGGCGACCTGGTCCTGCAGTTGACGCTGCTGTCGATCGTCCTGATCGCGGTCGGCAGCGTCGTCGTGGGATACCTGTCCGACCTGCTGCGCCGGCAGAAGCCGTTCGTCGTCTTCAGCGGAGTCGTCGCCGCGATCGGGCTGACCCTGCTCGCCGTCGCTCCGTCGCTGACCTACGTCTTCGTCTCCGCCGGTCTGCTGGGCGTCGGGACCGGCGCCTTCGTCGCCATCGACTTGGCGATGTGCGTGCGTCTGCTCCCCAGCGACACTGACACCGGCCGGGACATGGCGATCGCGAACACCGCCAACGCGCTGCCCCAGTCGATCGTGCCGTTCATCGCCCCGCCCCTGCTCGCACTCGGCGGCTACGAGGCGTTGTTCGGATTCCTCGCGATCCTCGGCCTGCTCGGCGTCGCGGCCGTCACCCGAGTGCCGGAAGTCGGCGAACCCGGATAGAAGACGGTTTCCAGCAACGTCGACTGTCGCTCACCGCGTGGCCTGTCGGGCGAACGCGGTGAGCGACCGGCCGCCACCGCGTGTTCTCGGTGCGGCCGATCCATTTCGACGCCCGTTACTTCGTGTCGCAATCGAACTCGCCGGCCTTGACCGCGTCCAGGAAGGTCGCCCAGCCCTCGGGCGAGAACGTCAGCGTGCCGCCGTCGCGATCCTTGGTGTCTCGGACCGCCACCACGTGTGGCAGGTTATCTGCCACCTCGACGCAGTTGCCGTCCTGGCCACTGCGGGTGCTCTTGTGCCACACGGCACCGTCAAGGTTGGTGCTGGTCACCGTGACCACTCCTTCATTTTCTGTTCAATGAGTCGCCGGCTCTCGAACTCATCCAGCGCCACCCTACTCAGGTCAGCCCAGATGAACGAGTAGGTGTCTACCTCTGAAGGCTTGTCCAGATACAAAGAGCCGGTGGGCGATTCTTCGTAGACAGTTGTCGGTTCGGGATCGCGTACGGGCGATTCTCGTGGAAAATCTAGGATCACAAACGGCCCTTGGAATGCGGAGTGCACGCCGGCGCCGAAGGGAATTACCCGTACCGATACGTTTGGCAACTCAGTGACGGCAACTACGCGTGCCAGTTGATCGACCATCAACTCCGGCCCGAATCCGCGAACGAGGGCGGCCTCGCTAAGGATGGTTTCCCGGCGGGGCGCGGCAGGTCGCGGCCGAGTTAGGATGCGTTGCCGCTGCATTCGAATGGACACTCGTTCATCGATGGCCTCCGGGGTCAACCTTATTGGGCCACGGCTGATGATTTCCTTCGCGTACTGGGGTGATTGAAGCAGTCCAGGGATGATTTCAGCTGCGAATTCGCGGGCTCGGCTGGCTGCTGCCTCCATGCCGAGGAACAGCTCAAACCATTCCGGAATGTCGCTGTAGGCGTGCCACCAACCCTTGGCCTTGGACTGTCGGGCCAACTCCTTCAGTCCTTCAATGGTTTGCGGGTCGGTGCCGTATAGCTGACCCATGACCGCAACATCATTGGGGTGAACCGCAACCTGTCCCGTCTCGTAGCGCCACAGGCGTTGCCGGGACCATTCCAATGCGGTGAAAGCTTCGGTGATCGACAGTCCGGCGCTTTCCCGAAGCTCTTTCATCTTGCGGCCGAGTTGCCTTCGGGGAACCGAAGATCCGTTCTCTGTCGTCGTCATGGCGCAACACCTTTTGCGTTCACCGCGCAACCTCTCGTTCCGTCGCTCCGCAACACTTCGCTGGGCCGCTTCGTAACACGGCTCACCCAAACGTCCCTTCCTGGGCAGTATCGGCCTGCAACCGTTGCTTTGGAAAGGCCTGGGGGCCACTCTCCTTCTTGTGCGGCATGTCCGCTTCCGGATTCCCGGCACCCCCGACGGCCGCGTGGCCCATGACTCGGGATGCCAACCCTTCAAGGAGGTGAGCGCGTGATCCCCGTGGCAACCATCGCCGCCGTCGCCGGGCTGGTCCTCGGGTTCGTCGGTGGGCTCCTGGCGGCGAAACTGAAGCTCTGGTGCGACAGTTGCGGGGTCACCAAGGAGTGCCCTGCGCATGGGCCTGCCGCAACGAGTCGGACGCCGGCGAAAACGTCGGGGAAGCCGGCGCGGTCGTGACCCTCGTGGGCGCCCAGGTCGGTGACATGGTCGTCGCGCCGCACACGCCGGTGCGGCCGGCGTGGCATTGCAACGGCTGCGGTGACGCTTGGCCGTGCGCGACCGCGAAAGAGTCGATGCTCATCGAGTACGCGGACTGCGAACTCGCACTCATGGAATACCTGGCGATGCAATGCGTCGCCGCAATCGACGACTTGAGAGACAGCAGAAGCCCGGTCCCCAAGGACCTCTTCGGCCGGTTTCTCGGATGGGCGAAGCTGTGAGGAGGACAGCCATGAACGCCGGCGTAGAGAAGGCCCCACTGGACCGGCGAACTCCCGGCGCCCACCTTCATCCGATGCTCAAGAAGCCGAGCCCGCGCTATCGCGGGGTGGCCAAGGTCCCGGCTATCTCCACAGAGACGCCGGTCCTCGAGCTCGTGCTGGCTGCTCTCCGAACGAGCCGTGATGCGCAGGTCGTCTCGGCGGGGGAGGGCCATGGCTGAACCCATCGTCCCCCCGCAGGAAACGCTCGCCTGGAAGAACCGACGACTCATGGCGCAGCGGCTGCCCTATCCGGCCGGGGCCCTGGACTCCTGCGAGCGATTCGACCGTGACCATCCCTTCTGGAGTGCTTCATGGATGCCGCCGAACCTCGGAAGGGGCTCGGACCGGCCGGCCGGATTCGGCGCTCGACGAACCGACTACGTACGCCTACGCCGGTGTGACGACTTTCGCCGCGGTGAACCCGACGACGTGCCGCGGCAACCATGGGCGTTCGGGGAGACCATCGACGCCCTGGAGCACCGGGTCGCGGAGATGGAGGCGCTGATCGCCGCCGAAGCCGAGCTGAGCCGGCGATTGGGGTCCCGCATCCAATGGAACGCCCGGTTCCCGCCATGACCGATCGCCGACCTGGCCAGGCCGACGCGCGGACAGACCTCGGGCAGGAGTGCCCGACCTGCGCGGCTCCGGCTGGCCTGACCTGCACGAACCTCTTCAACGGCCGCGAACTTCCGGCCGAACGCGGCACCCATCTGACCCGACAGCTGCATCTCATTCTCCCGGCGTCAACCGGCGCCGGTGACATCAAGGTAAGGAGAAACGGTATGAAACTGCTCAATGACGGAAAGCCGTTCAAGTCCTCCAGGTCCGGCTCGGCCGGGCACTGCGTCCAGGTCCAGCACCTGAACAACGGGACCGTCGCCGTCTCCCACAGCACCGACCCGAAGGCGGGGACGATCCAGTACACCGCGCAGGAGCGGTCCGCCTTCCTCGACGGCGCCAAGGCCGGCGAGTTCGACCTCCCGACGAACTAGTGCGGTGTCCACGAACGTTCGCCGGGTGGTCCGGTTTTCGTTGTGGATCCTCGCTCACTGCTGTCGGGGTGGGCGAGCGACTCCCCTGGTGGTGGGGCGGGCCTCCGCGGGCCAACTGATCCTGGTGCCGCCCGGGGGCGGCGTGGATCACGTCGGGAACGGCCGGCACCGGGGAGGTGCCGGCCGGCTCGACGGTGCGTGATCGCCCCGGCCGGTATGTGCTCCGGTGGGGTGACGGGTGCGCCGCCCGGGGTGCGGGTGGCGATGGTGAACGCCGCCGCGAGGTCGCGGTGTCCGGCGAACCGACAGGACCGGCAGACCAGCCGGCGGCCCCGAGGCTTGGGAATACGGGTCCGACAACGCGGGCACGTCGAGGAGGTGCCGCGTTCGTCGACCAGGTGGGTGCGGATCCCGGCGAGGGCGGCCTTGTCCTGCAGGATCTGCAGGGTGCGGCCGATCTGCCACTGCCGTAGCCGGAGGTGGTGACGGCGTCCGGCGGGTTTGTCGAGCACGCCGCGAGGGTCGCCGATGGTCAGGGTGCCGACGCGCTGGTCGACGGCCCAGCCGATCACGGCCTTGGCGGCTTCGTGCTGGGCCTGCCGGATCCTGCGGCGGTGCCGGGTCTCGACGAGCCGGGCGCGGCGGCGGGTCTTGCGCCACCTGCGTGATCCGCGTTGTCCGGGGTTCGGGGCGCGGGCGGCGGTGGCTCTGCGGCGGGCCTTGGTGTCGGCCAGGTGCATGCGATGCTCGGCGCGGATCGCCCTACCGGAGACCAGCAGCGCCGGACCGTGCAGACCGACCACGGCGTAGGGGTGGATGACGCCGGGGTCGACCCCGGCCACCCGTTGCGGGTCCGGTCGCTGCTCGGCTGGGTAGACCGTGACCGGGAGCTCGGCGGTGACGTCGATCCACAACCGGCCGCAGTCGAACAGCAGCGTGACCGACCGGACGGTGTCCGGTGGGTAGGGCACGAGCCGGTCCAGGCGCAGCCACAACGGCGGGCTACCCGCTGCCGTGGGCAGCCGGAGGCGGCGGCCGTCGAGGTCGAACGTGCCGTGATACCAGCGCACCGGCAGCAGCCCGCGTCGACGACGCGGGAACCGCACCTCCGCATGCCCGGCCTTGCGCCGCGCCGCCGCGGAGAACCAGGCGTCGGAATAGCGGCGCAGCACCGACCGGGCGCCGGTGGTGTCCAACTCCCCGAAGGTGCCCGGACCAGCCTGGGTCAGCAGCTTGCACAACTGCTGATAACCGGCCATCGGCGTGTCTGCGCGCCGCCGCCGCCAGGCGTTGATCTCCAGGACGCAGGCCCACACGTCGGCGCCGGAACGCAGCAGGCCGAAACACCGCTCCCGTTGAGCACGCGTCAGCCGCAACCCGACACGAGCGGTGCGATGCACCACCGGCGGGCCCGACGGATCACGACGTCTCGGCACACCCGGCATTCCAGCACGAGGGTACGACAACAATGACCCGGCGAACGTTCGTGGACACCGCACTAGCGGCCGGGCAGGGCGCTAGATCTGGAGCGGTTGAGGGGGCCTTCCGTGCGGCCCCCTCAACCTACGATCCTGCGGTGGGTTCCTCATTGACTGTTCGCTCGGCCCGGGTCGAGGATGCGGCTCGGATGGCGCAGGTGCATGTCCGGTGCTGGCAGGAGACCTATCGAGGCCTCATGTCGGACGCGATACTCGATGATCCGGGTTTCCCGGCGGCACGGGAGCGGTTCTGGACCGCGGCTCTGACCGACGTGCGATATCGCGAGAACCGCACGGCTGTGGCCGAGCGGGACGGTGAGTTGATCGGCGTTGCGATGTCAGGTCCACCGTTGGACGCTGCGGCGATGTGGGCCCGGCATCTGTATGTGCTCTATGTGGTTTCAGCTGCGCACGGTACGGGTGCCGGCCAGGCGTTGCTGGACGCTGTGATCGACGCCGGAGAGTCGGCGGCGCTGTGGGTCGCCGACCCCAACCCGCGCGCGCAAGCGTTCTACCGTAAGCACGGTTTCATCGCCGACGGGACGGTCCAGGTCGAGGACGGGGTACGGGAGATCCGCATGGTCCGCTGGGTGCAGTCGCCGTCCCCGATGCCGTGAACGAGAACGTTCGAGACGGTAGGCCGGATTCAGCGGTGGTGGCGGTTTCGCCGCCCACAGGGGATGGAGGGTGACATTGGCCGCGTGGGCCGCCCTGCTGCTGACGTACACGGTCGGCATGGTGTTCTCCATCGGCGTCGCCTGCTTCGGGGCTGTGCAAGCGCTGAAACATACTGTTCAGGCCGAGATGGCGCGGCCTGATTTCGCGGACCTGAGCGATGCCGGAGTGTGGAGCCGGGCCGGTCTGCGCTGGTATCTGCGGTGGCGCCGGGAGCGTACGGGCCTGCTGTACGGCCTCCTCACCGGGATGGGGGTGGCTGCCCCCATCCTCGTTGTCCGTGAATCCGAGTTCACGGCGGCCGTGGCAGTGATCGGCGGAGCGTTGCTGACCGAGATCGGTGTGCTGTGCTGCCTCAACGCTGTCAGCCGACCCGTGACGGATCACCGTCTCGTGGACTTCTCCCTGACCGGCGACCAGGTCAGCCAGGCTCACCGGCAGCGGGTCACGTTCGACCGTGTCGACTATCGGCTGCGCTGCGGCGCGACCATCGCAGTGGGCGTGTTGTACATGATCGCGCCCCGCAGTTCGCACCTGCAGGCCGAACCCGGCGTACTGACCCTCGTCGCGGTGAACGCGTCGTTGTACCTGCCGTTCGTCATCGTGTATCTGGCCTGCCGGTTCTGGAAGCGGACGTTCGTCGTGGCGCACACCCTGATGGCGCTCACCGATATCCTGCGCACCGAACCCGACCGGGATCCACAGCCGACCGACGCGCCGCCGCTGCGCATCGCCGACGCCGGGCATCTGCTACGCAGTCGTCTGGCCAGGACGGCCCGACAGCTGGACGACATCGGCAAGCGGGTCACGGCGACGAGCAGGCCACCGGCCCGCCATCCGCTACCGGTGATCATGTGGAGCGCCGCGGACGAGATCCGCGCATTCCTGCGCTCACCGCAGTCCCTGACCGGGAGGCTCACACCCCGGATGCGGGAGCTGACAGTGGCGTTGCTGGTCGTCCTCGCCGGCCCGGCCGACGACGCGGTCTATCAGACGATCGTCGCCGACCCGGACGCCTTCGACGCCGACTGGTCAGCACGGCACGGCGGGTTCGCCGACCGCCTGTCGGCCCGGATCATCGCCGTCAGCGATCAGCTGGAGCACGTCAAACGGGGCGTTTTCGCTCTGGCCGTCGTCGGTGTCATCGTGACCGGCGCCGTTCTTTACATGGTCGGGAAGGTCGAGTTCAAGGATCTCGCCGAGATCGTCGCCGGCTTCAACTGAAAGGGCACCAGCGCGCCGCTGCCGCCAGACGGGTCCCTCTCTGCCGATTGATTCCTTGGGGTCTTCGGTGGCCGAGGTCGTTCTCGGGACGGCGTACGCCGTACGCGGCGCCGAGGTTTGTCATGAATCTGGGTCGAGTTCCTTGAGGAGCAGGCTCTCGACGCGGCCCAGCAGTTCGTCGTCGGCTGCGGCGAGAAGGCGGACCACCCTGCCGAACCTGGCCTCATCGGCGGGGGAGGGCAACTGGATCTGGTGTTTTCCGAACTGCTCGGCCGCTTCGCCCAGCACCGTCAGGGCGGTGTCGACTTTCGAGTTCTTCCACGGGAACGCCGCGGCGAGACCCAGAAGTGCGGCCGCCGGGATGACGAGCCCTTTGGCGACGGCGACCGGTTCCGGGCGCCGATTCTGGCCCTTCACTTTGGCCGTGAACTCGAAGGCGACGTCACGATCGGTGTCGGGATCGCGGATCAGCAGGTCGTGTGGGCCGTCCTCCACCCACCGGATCCGGTCCTGCTCGGTCAGGCAGGCGAGGAGCGGCCGCGCCGACGCCATCGACGGGGCCTGGGCGCCACGCTCGATCCCGCGGACGAACGACACGTGCACTTTCGCCTGGTCGGCGAGCGCCTGCGGGGTGAGGCCGCTGCGCTCACGCAGGGCTTTCAGGAGTGCACCGAACCGCTGATTCCCGGGGGTGCCCGCAGCCACCTGCAGCGCGTCTTCAGTCACGAGAGAAGAGTACAGGATCGTGTTGCGTCTGCCGTCGGCTCCGTGCCAGACTTCCGCGACACGATCCTGTATCCCTCTATCGTTTTCGGAAAGGTCGCGAAATGCCTCTTGCGATCCTCTACTACCTCGGCGCCGGCGCTCTGCTCATCGGCGGCCCGGCAACCGGACTGCTGCTCCTCGGCCGCGGCAGGCAGGAAGCCGCCGCGCACGCCCTGGCCCGCGAACAGACCCTGATCGCCCGGCTTCTGCGCACCGAGACCGACCTGGCGCAGGTGCGCGAGCAGGCGCGAGCCGCCGGCGTCGACCCGGACCTGGTCGAACAGGGCTATCGGGACCTGCGGGACAACCACGTCACCCTCGACCAGATCCTGGACTGGCTGCAGAGCTTCCGCCGCACGTGATGCCGCCCATCGTCATGCCGCCGACTACCTCGCCCGCTGAACAGGCCGGACGCGACGGCCATGATCCCTACGCCTGGTCACGTGGCGGCACAGAGCGACCAGGTGAGCACCTTCAGCGGTCCGCCGGTGGGAAGACGCCGAGACCGACCGGCACGCCGCAGACGTCAGCCGCCCACGCAGGCAGGGCTGGGGAGACGGTGCCCCTATCCGGGGTTTCGGCCGTTCAAAGGCGGCATGCCGTGGTCTTCTGCGGGTGACGTGCGTTGACGGACCGGCTTCACGAGCACCAGTCGCCGTTCCCGGCGCCGTAACCGCGGCCGCAGCGTGCCCGATCCGCCAGGCCGCCCGGGCACCGCACCGCCAAGGCGACCGCATCCGCCGCCGCGTCGCCGTCACCGGCGACGCCGGGCCGTCGGGGCGAGCGGGTGGTCCCGCAGCCCAGCCCGGTCCGGCGTCGCCCGGGCCGTCGAACACGCCGCCACGACCGCCGGCCGCGGAGTTCGGTGCCGGATCCGGCATCCTAACCGGACCAGTGAGCCACAGGCCTCAGGATCAGTAGCACCAGTCGTACGGGCCGCCGGCCTCCAGCCGCACGGAACTGGCCTCGTTGGCGAAACCCACGCCGTTGCCGGGTATTCCATCGTCGGGCAGACTGCCCACCCAACTGCCCGGGTTCACGCAGAAGGCATACCCTTCCCAGTTCACCTCGGTGTACCAGTGACTCACATAGTTAGAACTCGACGAGTTGCTGACGGTCTTGATGTTGTTGTCGACGATCACGCCGGTGTGGAACCTGTTATCGCGGAAGTCCCGATCGCCGTTGAAGAAACTGATCTTGCCGGTGTCGAATCCGATGTCCCAGCCGCAGTGATAGCCGCTGGCGCAATTGGGCCCGGCGAGGGCCGGTGACGCCGGTACGAGGAAGGCCGTTGTCAATAAGGAAGCGGCGGCGGCTCCGAGCAGTGCTCTGGCCTTGTGCATGAGTTCCTCCCGTGGTTGCTCGTTCGGAAGACGTCGAGAATGGTGGCTTCACATCTCCCGGGCTTCATCTGGTTTGCCGACTGATGTCCGGCTCCGCGCAGGAGGCCGGCCGGTCAGCAGGCGATGTTGATTCCCCGATATGCCAGAGCGCCGTTGCTGCCCCGGTAGCCGACCGCGTACGAATAGCCGCTCCCCTCGAAGTAGATCGTTCCGTTGCCGCGGTTCCACAGCGACACCACGGTGAACGGCACGGTGTGCCGGCCGCACGAGGGCGCCTGCCAGAACGAGCCCGTGCCGCCCACCTGGCTCCAGTAGCACGAGTAGTACTGCGGACACTGCGACCAGGCCGCCTGTGCGGGAGCGGCGGTCGCGACCAGCGATGCCGCGCCCAGGGCTGCACCGAGCAATGCGGCCGTCATTCGTTTCGTCATCCGTGCCCGGACATGGTTCATGAGTCCTCCCGATCTCGCGACGACGTTGCCGGTTGTCAGCAAACCGGGCGGCAAGGTTGTTCAGTAGCCCCGTGGGTGAGTAAACAACCGCAGCTCACCGGCTCCGCGAAACGTGAGCGTCGCCGGCTGTGTTCGGGAGGAGGAGAGACGAACACCCCACGCGACGTGAAGGCGTACGCCGGGTGCGGCCGACGGCATCGTCGATCCCCGTACGATTCAGGCGACGATTCACGATCGCGACCGCGGGAGCTCGTGTGCAGCCGATGTCCCCGAAGGCTACCGGCGGCAGCGGTGTCCATTACGAAGCCGAAGTCGTCGCGTGCGCTTTGGCCCTGCTGCTCACCGGCCATCGTGGTCCGGTCTGGAATCAACCGATCAGCACGCTCTCGGTCCAGCAGCGTGCCGCGGGCGCCCAGCTCGACGACATGGTTCTGCAGATCGGCACCGGCACCACCAGCCGCATCGTCGAATGCCAGATCAAGATCACCGCAACGGCGTCGGCACTTCGCCAAGTAATGACCGCCGCTGCACGTATGCAGCGGATGAACCGCAGCCATTTCATCGACGGCCGTTGCCGGGTCGGACTGGTCACACGGACGTCGCCGAAGGCGACTGCCCTACGGCAATTGGCCGAGCTGGCCGAACGGACCAGCTTCGACGCCTTCCGGGCCCAACTGACGCCAGGTCAAACCCCGATGCCGATACGCCGCGAGTGGAACTCGCTGCGCCAGGGGATCACCGACCGCGACGCCCACCGAATGCTGGGTCGACTCGATGTATGGATCGTGGACCGCGACGGCCGTAGCCCGGACGTCGACTACCTCCGCATCCTCGACACGGTCACCCACGGTCGCGGTGTCAGATCCGAAGACCTGTATCGGTGTCTCACGGACGTCGCCGGGAAACTCGCCGAAAGCGGCGGCGACACCGACGCCGAACGTCTACGGCACCGGCTGGCCCTCGACTACGGGATCCCGCTGTTCCCAACCCTGCCGACGACGGCTGCGGCCGCCTCGATCGGCCGGTTCCTCCCGCGAGGTCCACTGGCCGACCGTGAGGCAGAGCTCGAACTGCTCGGCAGGCACTGCACCTCCGACGAGGAACCGGCGTATCTATGCTGGCGTGGGCCGGCCTGGGCGGGCAAGACCGCAATGCTCGCCTGGTTCGCGCGGCATCCACCGGCAGGCGTCCGTGTGCTGGCGTCGTTCGTGACCGCCCGCAGCGGAGTGCAGCACCGACACTCCTTCGTCGACGACCAGCTGGCGCAGCTGACTGAGCAGTTCGGATTCGCCCCCGAGACGCTGCGCCCCTCCGGGCTGCGCGACGGAGTGCTCCTGGCCCGGTGGGCTCAGGCCGCAGCGGCATGCGCCGCGCGAGGAGAGCTTCTGGTAGTTGTCGTCGACGGTCTGGACGAGGACACCGCCGCCCGGTTCGAGCCCAGCATCGCAAGTCTGCTTCCCGATCGCGTTCCGGTCGGGCTGCGTTTCGTGGTGTCGATCCGCGATCGGCGACCGGTGCCCGAAGACCTCGAACACGATCACCCGTTGCGAGCGACCGGGTGGACGCGGCTGACACCGTCACCGGCGGCGACGACACAGCACGTCCAGGCCCGGGTAGAAGCCACCCGCCTGTGGCGCGACCAGCCGGTCGGGCGACAGATCCTGGGACTCATCACCGCCGCACAGGGCGCGCTCACCCGGCACGACCTCGCCGCACTGTGCGGCGAGGACCCCGGCACGGTCGACGAACTGATCGCCTCCTGCACCGCGCGGGCGATCGGCCAGGATCCCGACGGCGGTCACGTGCTGATCCACGACGACCTGCACGCCGCGGTCACCGAACTGTTCGACTCCCTGGACACCTTCCACGCCCGGATCGACGCCTGGGCCGACGACCATCAAGCCGCCGGATGGCCCGCGAACACCCCTCGCTACCTGCTGGACAGCTACCCGTGGGCACGGCGACAGTCACCGCAACGCCTCCTGGCGCTCGCGACCGACGTTCGTCGGCACGATCGGCTCTTCTCGCACACCGGAGCCGATGTCGCCGCGCTCCGCGAGATCACGCTGGCCGAGTCGGCGCACCGTACGGCCGCCACCCCCGACCTCGGTGCCCTGCTGCGTCTCGCCCTACACCGACAACGCCTCACGCGACAGACCCGCGTGGTGCCGGCCGCCCTCCCACCGGTCGTCGCCGCCGTACAGGGCTGGGAACGCGCGGTCGATCTCGCGATGTCCAGCGACCTCGATTCCATCCGGGATCAGGCACTCGTCGAGCTCATGGACGCCGCCGAGACCCCGGCGCAGTGCCTCCATCTGATCGACCGGATCAGCTCGCCCGTGGCCAAGGCCCTCGCCCAGGTCCGTGCCTCAGCGGTACTCGGTGACCTGCCCACCGACTTCGGTGCGGGTGTCACCGAACCCGACGCACGGGCACACGTCCTGGAGGTCGCCGCCCGCACGCTCGACGCGGATCAGACGGCCGCCGCCCCATGGTGGCAGAAGCTGGTCCACGACGTACACGATGCGGTTCGCGCTGTCGACAACCGCCTGACGCGTGGTCTCGCATCGGCTCGGCTCGCTCGGCTGCCCGGCGCCGACGTGCACACCCTGCTCACCGATGCGGTGGAAGCCGTCCGTGGCAGCGACTCGATCCTGGCGTGTGTGGCGATGCGCAAGATCGCCGTCGGGCTGGCCGGTGCTGGAGCAGTCGACCGCGCCATCGCCGTCGCCGAGTCCGTCTCCCGCCCCTACGACGACTGGGCTCTTTCTGATGTCGCGGCCCAGATGGCGAGCGTGGACGCTGTCGCCGCCGAACGTCTTGCCGTGTCGATTCCCGGAATCGCAGCCCGAATCTCCGCCGTCGCCGCGGTGTCGCACGCGCATGCTCGCGCCGGTCGACGTGCCGATGCCCTACGTCTGGGCCTGGCCTGCCGGGACCTCCTCGACGGCGATAGCGACATCGTTCTGTGGGAAGGGGCCCACGCGGCCGCGGCTGCCGCCTTGGCCGCAGCCGGCGACCTGGGTGAGGCCGCGGCCGTCGCGCGTGCCGCCTACTGGTACCTCGAGACCGCGACAGCGCTGGCGGTGGTGGCGGCGGCCGCTGTTGAGCACGGCGACCTCACCGCCGCCGCGCACCTGGTACGCGAAGCCCAGCAGGTCGTCCGTACCGACGAAGGCCATGACGAGGGTTTGATCGAAGTCCTGGACCAACTGAGATCCGACCGGCCATACCGGCCCCCGTCGGATCCGGTGTCGGCGGAGATCGACGACCTCCTCGACGACGGCCACGTCGAGGCCGCCGAGCAACTCGCCCGACAACTCGGTCGAGGATCCGTGCGGGACGAGGCGATGTCGCAGCTGGCCTCCGCGGTCGCCGCCGGCGGCGACCCGGACAGGGGAGAGAGTCTGATCGACGAGATCGACGATCCACGGTGGCAGACCGAGGCGCTGATGTGGCTTGCTCGGCACGCCGAACCGGCCGAGTACGCCGAGCGTCTGCCCGCCCTGGTGGACAGGGCATATCGGTGGCTCCGCCGGCCGGTGACCGCCGTCGTCCGCACGAACCTGATCTGCACGATCGCCGAGCAGGATCCGGAACAGGCTGCCGAACTGGCTCGACGCGCGTTCGACGAGAACGACGACAACCGGGCTCACGCCCTGGCCGCGATCGCATGGGCAGCGCATCCCCGTGCTCTCGCTCGCGACCTGCTGGCCGAAGTGTTACGACTGGAAAGCTTCGAGCCCGCCATCGCCGTCATCGCCTTGATCGAGCCGGCCGCGCTAAGGGCCGCGGCCGCGGACAGGGCGTTCGTGCCGCCGACC
Source organism: Actinoplanes sichuanensis (assembly GCF_033097365.1). Lineage (NCBI taxonomy): Bacteria > Bacillati > Actinomycetota > Actinomycetes > Micromonosporales > Micromonosporaceae > Actinoplanes > Actinoplanes sichuanensis. Next base: position 4,545,029 of record NZ_AP028461.1, on the reverse strand, counting down.
TGAACACCGCTTACCGGGCGTTGTGGTCCAGGCCGGGAGCTGCTTGTACCGGGCGACCGGATGATTCCGGCCGATGCGGCAGGAGGAGCATGTCAAAGTCAACACCGACATCGACCGGTACGGTGTGACGCGCCCCCCGGTGAGCGGTGACATCGACCCGGCCACCGCCGACGTACTCCACGACGCGATCACAGGTCCCGCCACCGAACCGGGCGTCCGAGAGGGTCAGGCCGGGTTGCGGAGGGCCAGCATCGCCACGTCGTCCTCGTGGCTGTCGCCGACCAGCCGGCTCAGGACCTCGTCGAGCAGATCGGGCAGAGGGGCGCCGGCCAGGCCGGTCAGGACCCCGTGCAGTTGCCGTTTACGATCATCGAGGGTGTCGGTACGGGTCTCGATCAGGCCGTCGGTGTAGAACAGCACGGTGGATCCGGGCGGCAGCGTGCGGGAGTAGTTGGTGCGGGGCAGCCGCCGGCGCACGCCGAGGAGCATGTCGCGTCCGACCAGGGGACTGACCGTACCGTCGGCTTCCAATAGGACCGGCGACGGATGCCCGGCGTTGGCCCACTGCAGCCGGTAGCCGGTCTCGTCGGGCTGCACGTAGGCCAGCAACGCCGTGGTCGGAGTCGGATCGCCGAGAACCTGCATCGCGGCGTCGAGCCGACGCAGCAACGCCGACGGCGGCTCGAGTCGGTCGACGATGAAGGCCCGCAGCATGCTGCGCAGTTGCCCCATCCGCGCGGCGGCGAGCATGTCGTGCCCGGTGACGTCGCCGACCACCAGCGCCAGGTGGCCGTCCTCGAACCGGACGGCGTCGTACCAGTCGCCGCCGACGTGCTCACCCCGGGCGGCCGGTGAATAGCGGGCGGCCAGTTCGAACGGCGTGGCGTCCGGCAGGTCGCTGAGCATGGCCTGCTGCAACAACGTCGCGACCTGCTCACGGGAGAACAGATAGTCGGCACGTTGCAGGGCCTGGCCGACGTAACCGGCGAGAGCAGCCAGGACCGCCTGCTCGGCGGCGTCCAGCGGATAGCGCTCCTTCCAGACGAAGGTCAGCGCACCGATCGGCCCCCGCGGGCCGGGAAGCGGCACACTGGCGCCGGACTGCCAGCCCATCTCGGTGAACGTGGCGGCGGCGTCCGGGACCTGCTCCGCGACGGCGGCCGGATCAGGCAGCAGGATCGGACGTCCAGTGTGCGCGGCAAGGGCCGACGGGGTGCGGGCGGTCTGCGGGTAGCGACGCCAGCGATCGGCGACCCGGTCCGGCAACGAACCGCCGGACTGCAGGTTGACCTGACGGTCGGTGTCGAGCAGAGACACCCCGACATAGTCGGGATCCAGGGTGCCGGTGACCAGGGTCCGGACCGTCCCGATGACATCGGCGAGCGTGTTGGCGTCGGCCAGCGCCACGCTGGCACGCAACAGCAGCTGACTTCGGGAGAAAGCGAGGTTCGCGGCCTTTTGCTCTCCGCGGGCGATTTCCTCGCGGCTGAGGGCGGCCCGAGACGCGATCCGCAGCCGCAGGCTCTCCGAACAGGCTGCGGCCAGGTCGGCGAGCAGAGCGAGTTCAGCGGCGGTCCACTGTCGGGGCGAAGCGTCGATCGCGCACAGCGAACCCAGGGTCCGGCCGTTGCCGTCGGTCAACGGCATACCCGCGTAACCGACGACGCCGAGGTCGGTGATGGCCAGGTTGCCCGCGACACGCGGGTCGACGCGGGCGTCGGTGATGACCAGAGGTTCACCGCTGGTGACGACGTGCCGGCAGAAGGAGTGCGACAGCGGGGTCTGCCGTTGCTGCTGCCACGGTTCGGCCAGCCCGTATGCACCCGGGAACACCTGCCGGGCGTCGTCGACCAGCGACACCAACGCCACCGGAACACCGAGAGTTCGTTGCACGATCGACGCGAACCGGTCGAACATCGGGTCGGCTGCCGCCCCGAGACCGGTGCGGACCAGTGACGTCAGACGATCCGGGTCGTCGAGCCGGTCAGACACGCGGCAGCCGTGCCGTCTCGCCGTAGAACGCGTTGATCCGATGCACCGCGGTCTCGAACGCGTCGAGGTCCATCGGCTTGGTCACGAACGCGCTGGCGTGATGCTGATAGCTGGAGAAGATGTCGCGCTGCGCATCCGAGGTGGTCAGCACCACGACCGGGATCGCTTCGAGCGCCTCGTCGGTCTTGATCTCGGCCAGGGTCTGCAGGCCGCCCATCCGCGGCATGTTCAGGTCCAGCAGGATCAGATCGGGCCGTACCGCATCGGAGTAGCCGCCGGCTCGGCGCAGGAACTCGAGGGCCTGCTCAGAAATCACCCCGTACCCCTTCATCCAGCGGGTCCCGCGTTCCCGCCGGACGAAGATACGCCAAGATATTCCGGTATGCACGCACTGTCATCCGGCTTCCCCGCCCGGTGGACTACCGCGGCGCGGTTCGGTCATGAACCGCAGCCGGACAGTCGTGCCCTCCGTGGCGGCGAAGACTTCGACCGGGCCGCACAGCCGTTCGACGATGGCCAGGCCTCGGCCCCGGTCGGCGTCGGGCCTCGGCATCGCCCGGCCGACGGCGCGCACTGGTCCTCCGTCGATGACCTCGCACGTGACCTGGCCGTTGTCAGCCCAGATCCGGACCTGGCCACCGCCGGATGTGTGCTGCAAGGTGTTGGTGACCAGCTCACTGACAGCGATGACCAGCGACATGACCTGGTCGGCGGCCAGTCCCAGATCCTCGGCATGGCGTCGGGCGAACGCGCGGGCCGTCGGGAGGTCGTCGGCGTCGTGGTAGGGCATCACGGCCGGTGTCGAGGGCGGGTGCGGGTCAGTCACCGGTCACCTGGTCGAGAGACTGCGCAGGGTTCTGCAGCAACTCGAGGATGCCGGTGATCTCCAGGACGGTCGCGACGGTCCCCGTGGCGTTGACGACGTACAGGACGCCTGAGAGTTCGAGCGCCTCCTGGTGGGCGGTCACGAGCGCATGTAGGCCGCTGGAGTCCAGGAACCCTACGTCGCTCAGATCGACGGTGACCGTTCGGCTGGAGCGGACCGCGTCCAGCAGCGCCGACGTCATCTCGTCGCGGCTGCGCAGGTCGCACTCGCCGGCGAGCGCGACCACGAGTGTGTCGGCTTCCCGGGTGGTGCGTGCCTCGAAGACGGACATCTCTGGTGTACGGGCCCTTTCCGGATCGACGGGCGGCAGGCCCGGAATGTCTGGGGTCAGCATGGTTGGGGCGAACTGAGGGTGTCAACCACCCGACGGCGCGCCGGTGAACTGGACGCACAGGATGACGGTGTCGTCGGCCAGCGGCCGGTCACCGACCATGCGGCTGAGGATGTGCCGGCACAGCCTCGCCGCGTCCGGGTCGGGCAGGCTGCCGGCGGCGTCGGCGAGCCGCTGCATGTTCTCGCCGAGATGCTCGCCCACGCGTTCGACGAGACCGTCGGTGAACCAGACCAGCACGGCGTCGTCCGGGACGACCACCCGGCCGTGGCGACGCGTGGGTTTTCCGACTCCCAGCGGCAGTGATCGGCCGTCCCACAGATAGGTGGCGCCGTCCCGGGTCACCAGCAGGGGCGGCAGGTGCCCGGCGCAGGCATATCGGAGCACGCGGGTGGTCGGGTCGTAGTCGGCATAACCGACGGTGGCCGTTGTCGCGTCGGGGATGAGGGCGCTGGCCCGGCTGAGGTCGTCGAGGACCCGGGCCGGGTCCGGCGCGGTCTGTGCCAGGATCCGCAACGCCGACTGCAGGCGTGCCATCGCCGCCGCGGCGGCCAGCTGATGTCCGACGACGTCACCGACCGCGAAGCCGATCCGCCCCTGCGGTACGGCGAACGCGTCGTACCAGTCCCCGCCGACCTGGTGGGCCACGTCGGCGGGCCGGTAGTCGGCGTGGATCTGAATGCCGTCGCGTCGGCTGCCGAGGTCCGGAAGCAACGCCTGCTGGAGTCGCTGCGTGGCGTCGTGCTCACGCTCGTAGACCCGGGCGCGGTCCAGAGCCTGGCCCGTCAGGCTCGCGAGCGCCTCGGCGAAGGCCAGGACGTCGGCGTCTGCGGCGTGGTCGCGATGGAAGCTGAACGCCAGCGAACCCAGCGGGCCGGTGTCGTCGCCGGGGATCGGTACGCACATGCTGCTGTGCACGTCGAGGGCCTGATAGACGTCGACGAGATGTGGATAGTCGGCCATCGCGTCGGCCTGCGTCTGATGTAGCAGGCGCCGGCCGGTACGGATCACGTCGTGATGGGGCGTGGCCGTGTCGGTGGGCAGTCGCTGGTAGTGGAAGGTCAGGTCGTCGGGCCGGTCCGGGGAGGTCCACAGCATGATGTCGGCGCTGTCCGGCGCGAGCAGGGCGACACTGCCGTGGTCGGCGATCAGTCCGATGCCCTGGCGCACGACGGCTTCGGCGATCTCCTCCGAGGTGACCGCTGTGGCCAGGTCCGTGGTGAGCACCTGGAGAGCGTGCAGCCGTAGCCGGGCGGCACGTTCGACCGAGGTGTCCCGGCGGGCCCGGTCGCGTTCGGTCACCCCGACGACCAGAGCCCAGGCGCCGAGGATCGTGGTCGCCAGGAACAGTTGCAGCGACATGGTGATCATCTGCGCGGAGGTGTCCAGCGCGGCCCATGGACCGTGGCCCGTGCTGGTCATCAGGTTCGCCGCCACCATCATCGCGATGCCCGCCGTGAGGGTCACCACCAGCGACTGGCTGAACGCCAGCGCGAACAGCACCGGGATGGGCAGGTAGAACAACGGCACGTCGTGCGGCCAGAAGCCGATCACGGTCGCCGTCGCCGCTGCCCCGATGCTCACGGTCCACCGAACGGTCCCGGAACCGGTGTCCGGGCTGTATCGCCAGGCCAGAACGGCGCCGGCCACGGTCAGCACGCCGGTCGCGTCGCCCGCCCAGAAGGACACGAACGACTGCGGCCACGGCACGGCGAGACTCGCGGACAGCAGAGTGCCGCCGATCGCGGCGCCGACGAGCGGTCCCGCGGCGACACAGCAGCCGAGGAACACGACCAGGTCTCGGCGGCGCCGCAGGTCGACCTCGGCCGGTCGATACCTGCGCAGCAGCAACGCCCCGACCAGCGGCTCAGCCGTGTTCGCGAGAGCGAAACCCGCCGACCAGCGCAGGGACATGCCGTGCGAGACGTCCACGATGATCTCCGTGGCGGCCACCGCGGCCAGGATCCAGGGCCATCGGCGGCGGGGGTTGAGCACCAGCGCCGACAGGGTGACACCGGCCGGCAGGAACAGCACCACGATCGCCGGGGCACCGAAACCCAGGAACGCGAGTGAGGCGCCGGCGCCGTAGGCCGTGACCACCATGACCAGCACCAGCCACAACGGCACACGAACCGCCGACGCGACGCGCGTCGGCGTGGTGACGGTATCGGCTGCCGCGCTCACGCGATCGGACATTCCACGACAGTGATGATCCCACTCGGCGCGTTCGCGCGGCTCGCCGATCATGTGGCGCCTCGGGTGTGCGGGCTGATCCGGCGCGTGTTACCGGACCCGGCACAGGCCGACGAGGTGGCACAGCGGCGGCGAGTCGACCACCGGGACACTGATGAGCGCGTCGAACCCGATCCGGGTCGTCTCCCCGCCCTCGACGTCGACGTGCCCCTGACCGGCCTCAACCAGCAAGCCGAGGCACCACGCAGGTGCCCGCCGACGCCAGGACCGTCGGTCGACTGGACTGTGCATTGCTCTGCCGAGATGAGAAAGGCGTTCGACGGTGATTCCCCGCGCTCAGGATTCGCCGCCGGCATTTCTCCCCGCGATGAAGACGGCCCAGGCGGCCACACCCAGGCCGGGACCTAGCGCGGCACCGAGAACGATGTTGTCGAACAACACCCCGGCGGCGACGCCGAGGGCAGCGCCAAGGGCGATCCAGACTCCGATGTTCGCCCAGATCCCGAGAGCTCCGGCGCTCCGGGGCGTGTCGTTGTTCGTCATGGCATCTCTCCCAGGACGCGGCGAAAGGGCTGACGATCTGGCGGCTCACCGCGGTGGACACGCAACCCTCTTCCTCCGCAAGCTATCACCTAACTTCAAGGGCGCGTCCTCGTCGAGGAGTCGGTCAGCGTGGCCGAGGACCTGGTCGGATCCCGCGTCGTGGGGTAGGAGAGGGCACCTTCGCGGAATATGCGCTGTTCCCCGCGACCGGGGTGATGCCGGTGCCGATTGGCGCCCGGCAACGCCCACGTGCCGGTCTCGGTGCTGGCCGCGCGCTGGGCCTTTGACGAGCCGAGTGTCTTCTCCCGGGCGTTCACCCGTCAGTTCGGGCAGAGCCCGCAGCGGTTCCGCTCTACTTCTCGAAGGCAAGACCGCGTTCGCTGAGGGCGGCCTCCAGGATTCGCACGGCCTTCGGCCCGACACCGTGCATGGCGAGCAGGTCGCGACGGCGCAGACCGGCCACCTGATCCAGGGTGCTGATACCGGCGTGCAGCAGGGCGCTGTTCGCGGGGCGTCCGATCGGCGGCAGGTCACCGATCTGTGCGGGAACGTCACGGGTGCTCACCCGGTCACCATAGAGCGGTCCCAGGCCCGGCTCCACGACCTGGGGTGTGCCTGATCATCCGGAGGGCACCGCAGTCCCCGCTGTCTCAGCGCGGCCGGGGCTTTCGAGGCGTGTGCCACGATGGCGCCCACAATGGATGGTTATCGAAGGGTGGAACCTCCCGATGCTCGAGCAGCACATGATCCGGCCGCTACCGCACGTCCTGAAGGACAATGCCCTGTGGTACGGCGACCGGCTCGCGTTCGCTGACGACCACCGGCGAGTCACCTGGGCCGAGCTGGCCGACCGGACGGCGCGGCTCGCTTCCGGGCTGGGCGCCGGCCGCGGCGAGCGGGTGGCGTTCCTGCTCGACAACAGCGTGGACCTGGCGGAGGCCGTGCTGGCCACGGTACGAGCGGCAGCCGTCGGGGTGCCGCTGAGCCCACACGCCACCGACGCCGAGTTGACCGCCCTGCTGGCCGACTGCGAACCGGCCGTGCTGGTCACCGACGACCGGCACGCCGACCAGGCCCGCCGGGTGGCCGGGGGAGTGCGGGTCCTGGTGACCGACAGCCTCCCGGTCGGCGACGGCGCGGCCCCCGACGATCTCGGGTTGGACGAGCCGGCGTTCATGCTCTACACCTCCGGCACCACCGGCTCGGTCAAGGGCGTCGTCTCCACCCAGCGGGCCGCCCTGTGGTCCGCGGCCACCTGCTACGGCCCGATTTTCGGCCTGACCGCCGCCGACCACCTGCTCTGGCCGCTGCCGATGGCACACAGCTTCGCCCACTCCCTGTGCGTCCTGGGCATCACGGTGGCCGGGGCCAGTGCCCGGGTCACCGCCGAGACCGGCCCGGCCACCCTGGCCCGCCTGCTCGCCGAACAGTCACCGACGATCCTCGCCGGGGTGCCGGTCACCTACCGTCAACTGCTCGACGCGGGGCCGATCGACGGCTCGTCGCTGCGGCTGTGCCTGACCGCCGGCGCGACCAGCGATCCGGCGCTGCGATCCGACGTCGAAAAGCTGCTCGGTGCCCCGCTGCTCGACTGCTACGGCAGCACCGAGACGTGCGGGATGATCGCCGTCGAGTCACCCGGCGGACCCCGCACACCCGGCAGCAGCGGCCGGCCCGCCCCCGGCGTCGAGGTACGACTGGTCGACGGGGAGATCAGCGTGCGCGGCCCCAACCTGATGCTCGGCTACCACCGGCGCCCCGACGCCCTGACCGACGGCTGGTACCGCACCGGCGACCTCGGCCGGTTCGACGCCGACGGCAACCTCAGCGTCATCGGCCGGGTCAGCGACGTGATCAACCGCGGCGGCGTCAACGTCGACCCCACCGAGGTGGAAGTCGCTCTGCTCGCCCTGCCCGGTGTGCGCGACACCGCGGTGGTGGCGCGCGCCCACCCGCTGCTCGGCGAGGTGCCGGTCGCCTTCGTCGTCCCGGCCGACGAGTCGGCCGAACCCACCGCTCTGCTGCGGGACCTGGCGCGACGACTCTCCGCGTACAAGATCCCCGAGGAGATCCTCTTCACCCCGGTCATCCCGCGTACGCCGTCCGGAAAGCCCCGCCGCCACCTGCTGCGCTCGGCGTTCTCCGCCGACCCCGGCGACCGGTTCACCGGCACCTCGTCGGCGTCGCTGGTCCGCGCCGAGGTGGCCGCACTGTGCGGTCCGGTGACCGATCTGGGCACCGCGTTCGCCGACCTCGGACTGACCTCGATGGGCGCGATGACCGTCTGGAACCGGCTCAGCCGACGCACCGGACTGCGGCTGCCCGCCACCCTGCTGTGGGACCACCCCACCCCGGCCGCCCTGATCACCTGGCTGGACGCGCGGCTCGCCGGAGCCGCCACCGTCACCGCCCGGCAGTCGCGGGAGCAGACCGAGCCGGTCGCGATCGTGGCGGTGGCCTGCCGCTATCCCGGCGGTGTGCGCAGCCCCGAGGACCTGTGGCGGCTGGTCGTCGGCGAGGTCGACGCGACCGGCGAGTTCCCCACCGACCGGGGCTGGGACGTCGACGGCCTGTACGACCCGGACCCGGACCGGCTCGGCACGAGTGTCACCCGGCGCGGCGCGTTCCTGTACGACGCCGCCGACTTCGATCCGGCCTTCTTCGGGATCTCGCCTCGCGAGGCGTTGGCCACCGATCCCCAGCACCGGCTCCTGCTCGAAATCGCGTGGGAGACCTTCGAACGCGCCGGAATCCCCGCGCCGACCCTGCGTGACTCCGACACCGGCGTCTTCGTCGGGCTGATGCCCAGCGACTACGGCCCCCGCCGGGAAGCCCACGCCCTCGAATCACACCTCGGCATCGGCTCGACCGCCAGCCTCGCCTCCGGACGCATCGCGTACACCCTCGGTCTGCGCGGGCCCACCCTGTCGATCGACACCGCCTGCTCGTCGTCGCTGGTGGCGATGGACCTGGCCGCCAAAGCGCTGCGGGCCGGTGAGTGCGGGCTGGCGCTGGCCGGTGGGGTGACGGTGATGGCGTCGCCGCAGTCGTTCATCATGTTCAGCCGCCAGCGGGGTCTCGCCCCCGACGGCCGGTGCCGGCCGTTCGCCGCCGGGGCCGACGGCACCGCCTGGGGTGAGGGCGCCGGCATGGTCCTGCTCGAACGTCTGGACGACGCCCGCCGCAACGGGCACCCCGTCCTCGCGGTCCTGCGTGGCTCGGCGGTCAACGCCGACGGCGCCTCCAACGGGCTCACCGCCCCCAGCGGTGAGGCCCAGCGTGAGCTCATCCGCCTCGCCCTGGCCGACGCGGGCCTGCGCCCGAGCGACGTGGACCTGATCGAGGGCCACGGCACCGGCACCCGCATCGGCGACCCGATCGAGGCGAACGCTCTCGTCGACACCTACGGCCGCGACCGGCCGGAACCGGTCTGGCTCGGTTCGGTGAAGTCGAACATCGGGCACACCCAGTCCGCCGCCGGCATCGCCGGGGTGATCAAGGTGATCGAGGCGATGCGGAACTCGGTGCTGCCCCGGTCGTTGTACGCCGACGACCCGTCCCCGCACGTCGACTGGTCCTCCGGCGCGGTGCGGCTGCTCGACGCCGCCCGGCCGTGGCCCGCCGGTCCGCGTCCACGCCGTGCCGCGGTGTCCGCCTTCGGGTTGGGCGGCACCAACGCCCACGTGATCATCGAAGAGCCGCCGGCCGAGGAACCAGGGGCCGGGGAGCCGGCGCCCGGCTGGAGTGCCGCGCCATGGCTGCTGGGCGCCGCCGACGAGGCGGGACTACGCGACCGGGCCGCCCACCTTGCCGCAGCGGGGGACAGGGGCACGACGCCGCTGGATGTGGCGTTCTCCCTGGCGACCGGCCGTGCGCCGCTGCGCCACCGGGCCGCCGTGCGCGCCGGTGACCGCGAGGGCCTGCACGCCCTGGCCGACGGCACACCGCACCCGGCCGTGACCAGGGTCGCGACCCGGCCGGAGCCGCGCCTGGCCTTCCTGTTCACCGGCCAGGGCGCGCAACGACTCGGCATGGGCCGCGAACTGGCGGCCGCCTTCCCGGCGTTCGCCGAAACCTTCGACCGGGTCTGTACGGCCTTCACGCCCTACCTTCCGCAGCCGTTGCGTGCGGTCCTCGACGGTACCGACGCCGAGCTGCTGCACCGCACCGATTACGCCCAGCCCGCCCTGTTCGCCTTCGAAGTGGCCCTGCACGCGCTCTACCGGGCGTGCGGCGTCCACCCGCACCGGCTCGCGGGACACTCGATCGGTGAGTTGACCGCCGCCCATGTCGCCGGGGTGCTGTCGCTCGCCGACGCGGTCCGCCTGGTCGCCGCCCGGGGCCGGCTGATGGCCGCGCTACCGCCCGGCGGCACGATGATCGCGGTGCGCTGCACCGAGGCCGACGTCGCGAAACTCCTCCCCGACGCCGGTGACCTGGTGGCGATCGCCGCGGTCAACGGCCCGGACACGGTGGTGATCGCCGGACCCGACGAAGCGGTGACGGCACTGGCCGAACGGCTCGACGCCCGATACGACCGGCTGCACGTGAGCCACGCGTTCCACTCACCGCTGCTCGACCCGATGCTCGACGAGTTCCGCTTGGTCGCGGAATCGGTCACCTACCATCAGCCGTCGGTCCCGCTGGTGAGCGCGTCGACCGGATCGGCCGACCCGGCCACCGCCGACCACTGGGTACGGCACGTCCGGGAGACGGTCCACTTCAGCGCCGCGATGGACGAGCTGGCCGCCGTACCCGTCTCCGCGTTCGTCGAGATCGGCCCGGCCGCCGTGCTGTCCGTCCTGGCCGAGCGGTGCGTCCCGGCCGACGCCTTCGTCGCCGGCCCCGCCACGCTCGCCGGATTCCTCGACAACCTCGCCACCCTGCACGTGCACGGCGTGCCCGTCGACTGGTCGGTTGTCTTCGCCGGCAGCGGCGCCCGACGCTGCGAGCTGCCCACCTACCCGTTCCGGCGGCAGCGTCTCTGGCTGGACGGCACCGACCGGCCGCCCCTGCTCGGCGACCCGCAACCGGATGCCGACGGCACGCGTACCCGCAGTTCCGGAATCCTGTCGACCACCCGCCAGCCCTGGCTGGCCGACCATGTGATCGGCGCCGACCCGATGGTCCCGGCCGCCGCCCTGGCCGAACTCGCCTTCCAGGCCGCGATGCCGTCCAACCCGGGCAAGGGCGTGCGGCTCGCCGAACTCACTCTGGGCACACCTCTGACGCTCACCGGCCCGGCCGACGTCCAGGTGATCCTCGAGGACCCGGACACCACCGGCGACCGCGAGCTGACCATCTGGTCACGACCCACCGGCTCGACGGACCCCTGGATCAGCCACGCCACCGCCACCCTCACCGCCCCGACCGGCGGGACGCCCGCGGTGCCGGCGACGTGGCCGCCGCCCGGCGCTCACCCGGTCACCGTCGACTACACCCGGCTGGTGGATGCGGGATTCCATTACGGTCCGGCGTTCCGGGCGGTCACCGCCCTATGGCGAGGACCCACCGAGATGTACGCCGAAGTGGCGCTGCCGCCGGCGGTGGCCACCGACGCCGCCCGTTTCGGTGTGCATCCCGCCCTGCTCGACGCCGCCCTGCACGCCAGCCTGCTGGCCGAACCACCCGACCAGCTCAGGGTCCCGTTCGCCCTCGAAGGCGTGCAACTGCACACCACCGCGGCGGCCACCGCACGGGTCGTGCTGTCCCCGCTCACCCCGGACACCACCCGGGTCACCATGACCGACCGGTTCGGCCGCCCGATCGTCACGATCGACGCCCTGGTGACGCGCCGCATCGGCATCCAGGACCCGACCAGCGGGCGGTCACTGTACCGCCTCACCTGGCCCGCCGCCCCCACCGACGTGGACGGCGAACCCTACGAGATCTGGTACGCCACCGCCGACACCGGCGGCGTGACGCCGCCGGTCCGGGCTCGGGCGCTGCTGGAGAGGACTCTCGCCCGGGTCACCGAGTGGCTCGCCGCCGACCGTCCCGACCGCCTCGTCGTGGTCACCGAACGGGCCACCGGCGACGACCCCGACCCGGCCGCCGCCGCCGTCTGGGGACTGCTCGGCAGCGCCCAGGCCGAACATCCCGGTCGACTTACCGTCGTCGACCTCTGCGGCGAACCCGCCTCCACCGCAGTGCTGCACCAGGCGGCCGCCCTGGCCGAACCCCGGGTCGCCGTCCGGGCCGGCACCGTCCACGCACCCCGCCTGGCTCCCGCTGACGCCGACGACACCACCGCTCCCGCGTTGGACCCGGCCGGCACCGTCCTGATCACCGGCGGAACCGGCGCCCTGGGCACGATCCTGGCCCGCCACCTCGTCACCGACTACGGGGTACGCAGCCTGGTGCTCGCGAACCGGACCGGAGCCGTACCCGACTGGGCCGCCGAACTCGACGCCCACGTCACCGTCACCGCCTGCGATCTGCGCGACCGGGCCGCCGTCGCCGCCCTCGTCGATTCGTGCGGGCCGGCGCTGACCGCGGTGTTCCACCTGGCCGGAGTCCTCGACGACGGTGTCCTCACCGCGATGACCCCGGCACGCATCGACGCCGTCCTCGGACCCAAGTCGGACGCGGCCTGGAACCTGCACGAGGCCACGAAACACCGGAACCTGGCCGCCTTCGTCCTCTACTCCTCAGCCTCCGGGGTGATCGGCCGGCCGGGACAGGCCAACTACGCCGCCGCGAACGCCTTCCTCGACGCCCTCGCCGCCCACCGCACCGCCCACGGCCTCGCCGCCCAGTCCCTGGCCTGGGGACTGTGGGACAGCGACGGCCACGGCATGGCCGGCCGTCCGTCACCCGGCCCGGCGCGCCGCGCCCTGACCCAGGGCGGCATCCGTGCGATCACCGCCGAGCAGGGCATGGCCCTGCTCGACCGGTCACTGCGCAGCACCGCCGCCCTGCTCGTACCGATCGCGATCGACGTCCCGGCCACCGGTGCACCCGCGATCCTCACCGACCTGGCCCCCACCGCCTCCACCGGCACCCCGGGCTCCACCGGCACCCCGGCCGCGAAGCCGATCACCTGGCGACAGACCCTGGCCGGTCTGCCCGCCGACGAGCGCGGCGAAGCCCTCACGGGACTGATCGGAGCGGTGATCGCCGACCTGCTCGGATTCCCGGACACGACCACACTCGACTCCGGCCGCCACTTCAAGGACGTCGGACTGGACTCACTGGCCGCCATCCAGCTGCGCGACCGGCTCAGCATCGCCACCGGGGTCCGCCTGAGCGCCACGATCGCCTTCGACCACCCGACGCTGGCCGAGCTCACCGAGCACGTCCGAGCCGTCCTGGGCGACCCCACCACGGACACCGGCGCGGACCAGCCCAGCCACGACGATCCGTCGACGACGCAGCCGCCGACCGGCGAGCGGTTCACCGCGATCTACCACCGGGTGATCCGCGAGCAGGGCCCGTCCGCGGCGATGACCCTGCGCTATCTGGCCTCGTACGGGCTGCCCACCTTCGACGCCGACCACCGAGGCATGCACACACCCGCCCCGCTGCGGTTGGCGACCGGTCGTTCGTACCGCCGACCGGTCTTGATCTTCTTGCCCGGCTATCTGGCGTTGCACGATCCGGCGCCGACCGGTCTGGGCCGGGCGCTCGACGGACACCACGACCTGTACATGCTCGCCCACCCGGGCTTCGGGTCCCGGCCCGGCCCGGTTCCGGACAGCGTGTCGACGCTGGTCCGGCTGCACGCCGCGACGGTCCGTGACCTGGTCGGCGACCGGCCGTTCGTGCTGATCGGGCACAGCACCGGCGGTGCGGTGGCCCACGCCGTCGCCGCTCACCTGACGGCGACGGGCACCCCGCCGCAGGCGGTCGTCCTGGCCGACGCCCACTACAGCAGCGCCGGCCGTGAAGACCCGCGGGCGCTCGCGCTCGTCGACGCCGACCGCAACCGCCCGGCGGAGATGTTCGACGGGGTCTTCTCCGACGCGGTGATGATCGCCGGCGGCGCCTACGTGCGCCTGTTCGACGGCTGGGAACCGGAACCGTCCCACATTCCGACCCTGCTGGTGCGGGCGACCCCGACGAAGGAGATGCGCGAGACCGATCCGGCCGGGCGGTGGCAACCCCACTGGCCCCGGCCGCATGACGTGGTCGACGTGGCCGGCGACCACTACTCGATGCTGACGACCCATGCCGAGGCCACCGCCGACGCGATCCGAACCTGGCTGGACGGCCTGGCCTGACAGGCCCGGCCGACGTGTTCGCGACCCGAGGGGCGGGCGCCCGTAGCCTGGTCCCGCCCCTCGCCGCCGGCTACGGGGCGGTCATCGCCGGCCGGGCCGGCTTCGGCGTCGATCAGACGGCCGGCCACCCAGGCGCCGGGCATGTCGCCGGCAGGCCGGACCTCGGCCGAGGCGCAAGCGGCAGCGCCGGTGAGAACGGTGCGATGACCGACGTCGGTGACGTGGCACCGGTGCCGATCGCTTGTCTGGGGTACCTCACATGCCGCTCGAAGATGGACATTGCCGATGGTCACCCATTTGAGGTATCTGCGTCAGGGGTCGAATGGCAGCCCGTAGATCCAATGTGGTACGGCAGTGGTGAGGAGTGCTGTGGCCGGTGTTTGCCGATAATTGGCCCATTCGGCTTATGTTCCTCGGTATCCTCGGCCCCGGCTCGCGGTGGTCGGTTAGCGTCGCTTCGGATACCACGCTGCGAGGAATCGAAGGAAGAGATCATGAGCCTGCCGGATGTGTCGTCGCCTCTGCGTCGCCGATTTCTGTGGTCGTCGATCGCGGCCATGACCGCGTTCTCCATCGGATTCGGTGGGCCGGCTTCGGCGATTGACTCCAGTGCGTTGATGGAAGACGACTTCTGGTGCCGCTCCTGCGAGGTCAAGGGTGCTTCGGCGATGGCCGATACCGGCACGGTCGGGGTCTGGCTATACGACCCGAGCGGAGAGATCGAGCACGGCTGGTACGACGCGAAGAACAGCCAGGACCAGATTCTCGCTGTTGCGATGGCGGCCATCAACTTCCGCAAGTCTGTCGATGTGAATCTGAACGGCAAGAAAGTGCGAAGCACGATCAATCGCATGGTTCTTCTGAAGTCATGAGATTGCGAGCATGGGCAGGCGTGACGCTGGTGTCAATCAGGATCTGATCCGTTGCCTGCCGCAAGGGCGTGCGGAACGAGGCTTCCGCACGCAGCTCCAAGAGTGCCTGCGCTGGAAATGCGTGACCGAGGTCCACGCGTTCGGGAATCTCCATCCCACCTGCGGAGATCAGGAAAGTCCGCCGCACCGCCGCCGGGCCAGTAGGCGCCGACGAATCGCATCCGTCTCCTCGTTCCGTCTGTCCTCCTGACGGCCCAGGCGAATCCAAAAGGAATTATCATGAGGTCATTTCTCACGGCCGGCATCGTCGCGGCGGTGATTCTGGGGACGGGCCCCTCCCCGGCAATGGCATCAACCGCCGCGCCGATCACGGCATCAGACCGATGCAAACACCTGAGCGGCTTGCCGAAGCATTGGTGCGGAATTGTGGACGGAAATGCGAAAAAGCTGAAAACTGCTTCCGAAAGGGTTCGATTTTATCTCGAAGAAGTCAGCAAGAGTGTGCCGCCCGCCCTTCCCGACCTCATCCGGGCATGGCGGGACAAGATCATTCCCTATGCCGACCTCATCGACACCGGGCTGTCTCACTGCGACCCGAGCACGTGGCGTTCCATCGGGCTCGACCTGATAATCGACATCAACAGATGCCGGGAAGCCGTCCAGCCATACGTTTCACTTCTGGCTGGAGCGACCATCGACGATAAAATGGCCCTGACCGCAGCCCAGAAGTTGGTCGTCCACCTCAGGGATGCCGGAAGAGTCACAGAAATTCCCATGGCCGACCTCATGCAGGCATGGCGTGACAGGATAATTCCCTATGTCGACCTCATCGACACCGGACTCTCGAACTGCGACCCCAGCACATGGCGCACCTTTGGCAGGGACCTGGCCACCGACATCAACAAGTGCCGCGAGGCCGCGCAGCCCTACCTGTCGATTCTGGCCGGGGCGACCGTGGACGAGAAAATCGGCCTGATCGACTGCGTGGCGCATCCCGAGATGGCCGGCGACATCCGGTGCAACTGGTTCTGAGGACGAGCCGCAGCCCGTCGGCAGATCGGCGACACCCCCACCGCCTTGACGGCTGGGAACCGGAGCCGTCCAGCCTGCCGACCCTGCTGGTGCGGGCGACCCCGACGAAGGAGATGCGCGAGACCGATCCGGCCGGGCGGTGGCAACCCCACTGGCCCCGGCCGCATGAGGTGGTCGACGTGGCCGGCGACCACTACTCGATGCTGACGACCCATGCCGAGGCCACCACCGACGCGATCCGAACCTGGCTGGACGGCCTGACCTGAAGGTAGGTGCCGAGCGAGATCGCGGGCCCGGGTAAGGCCCTGCCGGTGCTGCGGCTTCGTTCATCGACCGGCGCGGACCGATGCGTGCCGCCCGCGTCCTCGACGCAGACGTAGGTCAACGCGCCGGGGATGCGGGTGCCCGGTCGTTCGCGACCGCCCGTCAGGCGGTCCGGTCGACTCGCCTCCGGTGGGCCAGGGCGGCGAGGACGGCTGTGGCGCCGGCCGCGGCGGTCAGGCGGACGCCTCGTGGTCTGGTCGCGGTCGCGGCGGTTGTCAGCAGGCCCCAGCAGGCGGCGCCGGCCAGTGGTAGGCCACCGCGACGGCTGGCGGCGACCGTGGCGGCCACCGCGGTGACCGCCGCCATCAGGCCCGCCGTGGCGCCGGCGACCATGCGCGGGGCCATCCGGTCCACACCGGCGGCGACCGCGGCGGCGGCGACGTTGACGGTGCTCGCCAGGGCGGTCCAGCCGAGCAGCAGGCCGGTGGCGGCCGGTGTCGTCGCGGACCATGTGGTGTCCGGCCGGACCTGCTGAAGCCGGGCGTGCGCGACGGCGGCGCAGGCGGTGGCCATCGGCAGCAGGTACGGCGTGTACGCGAAACGGTCGCGCTGGGCCGCCACCGACCAGGCGGCGTTGATCGCATACGCCCCGGCGAGCGGCCACCCGGTTCGACGGCTCATCGCAGCGTCACGGCCGGCGGGCAGGCACTGACCGACGGTGGAGGCGATGCAGCCTAGGAAGATGGGCGCCCATACGGCGAAGGCGTAGTCGGGTGGAGTGATCACCGTGTCGTACCGCCGGGTCTGCTCACCCTCGCCGAACAGTGCCCCCAGTGTGGGGGTGGCGACGAAGGCGGCACAGGCGCCGGCCAGTGTGGCGGTGCGGAGGTGGTCGCCGGTCGAGGACATCGGAACCTCACCTTCTGAGTAGCTTAGTTTCTAAGCTAGTTTAGGCTTGCTCGCGTGACTGAGCAGCACCGATCCGAGCTCGCCTGGGCGATGCACCACCTCGCCGTCGCCGTCGCCGCGCTGGATGCCGTCGTGGCCCGGCGGATGGGCCTGTCCGCCGGGGACTACCTCGCTCTCAAACACCTGGCCGTCTCCGAGCAGCCATTGGGCCCGGTCGAGCTGGGACGTCTGCTCGGTGTCACCTCCGGCGCCGCGACGGGTCTCGTCGACCGTCTGGAACAGGCCGGACACGTCCTGCGTCGGGCCCACCCGTCCGACCGCCGCCGGCAGACGGTCACCGTGACGCCACTGGCGCGGCAGCGCCTGGCTGACGCGGTCCAGCCGCTGGCCGACGACATCGACCGTGAGGCGGACTCCCTCACCCCGGAGGAGCGCCGACAGGTGGTCGACGTGCTCGGCCGGCTCACCGCCCTGCACCGCCGGCATGCTCGTCAGGGCCCCACGCCGGTGTGACGGCTCGCCTGATCACCGGCGGTCCGCCCGAACGTTTTGATCTGCCGCCATCCGGAAACCTTCTTTGTGGATCGAGATTCACGAATGGGGGCGGGGATGGGCGACACGGGGGAGACGGACAACGCCGGCAAGAAGGGCCGCACCGCCTATCGGAAGGTCTGGTGGATGCGCTTCTGGCTACCGGCCATCGCCGTCGGCGTGTGGTGGTTCTTCGCCAGTACCGCGGTGTCGGCGTACCACCTGGCGAAGGAGGGCGTGGTGGTGTCCGGCGTGGTCACCGAGGTCGACAGGTTCAGCCGCACCGAGAACAACACCGTGCGATTCACCACGACCGACGGCCGGCAGATCGAGACGACCATCGCGCCGAAGACCTGCGAGCTCAAGGACCCCGGAGCGACGATCCAGATCCGGTACGTGTCCTCGGATCCCCACAACGCCCAGGACACCTGTGACCAGGCCCGCCACGACATGTCAGTCGGAGCCGGACTGGGGGCGCTCGGGCTCACGGCTCTCAGCGCGCAGACCTGGCGACTGTGGCTCCGGCATCGCAAGACCGGCCAACTGCCACCGGCGTACTCCGGCTGACCGTCATCCGGATCGTCGGCCCCGGCTGGACTCGCATCTGTCCTCCCGCGACGCCGACCGGCGTCGCGGGAGGACAGATGCTCGTTACCGCATCACGCCGCCGTGCACGAGATAGTGAAGATCGCACAGCAGTTCCGAGACGGTCGCCGGATCCAGGGCCGCGAAGTTCTCCGCCCCGGACAGGCGCGCGTCACGAAGGATCTGCACCGGATCCTCGGTCGGGAACTGGACGCTGATCCCCGGGTCCAGGGGAAAGGTCAACGCGCCCCGGCCCGGCAGGTGACACTCCACGGTGTCCTGGATGCCCGCGTCCATCGGCGCGCTTCGCACCCACCATCCGCGCCGCTCCAGCTTCAGCAACCGGTCGACCGCGACGGCCGCCCCGACGAACTCGGTCAGTCGCTGCTCGGTGGCCTGCTGCGCGGTCAACCGCCGCACCGGCCGACCGAGTTGCGGGAACGGCTGGAGAATCTCGTAGTCGGCGAACAACCGCATCCAGGCGGCCAGGTCGCACTCGATGTGCAGCGGGTGCGCGACGCCGACCGAGGCGTCGTCGGCCGCGGTGAAATCCTTGTCGTCGACGTCTGCCAGGCTGCCGTCCTCGGCCACCCGGAACGCGGTGCCCACCGTCCCGTCCGCGGTGAACGTCGCCCACACCAGGCGCGACACCACGTGCCGCATCAGCGGGTGCCCGACGAGCAGCCGCCGGAACTCCTCAGCGGTCCACCGCCGCTGGACCATCATGGCCGTCTCCAGCCGGTGGATCAGGTCGGCGGCCACCGTGCGGACGTCCTTCTTCAGCCCGGTGTACGTCTTGTAGGCCGCCGGGGCGAGCGCCTCGTCGTCTCGGGCTCCGGGTTTGGGCAGATCCTTGCGCCGTATGCCGTCGTCGTCGACCACATAGGGCCGCAGATGCTCGTCGAAGCTCACCACGAACCGGCGCGGCCCGTAGTCGAGGGTGAGCCGGCCGCGGTGGTCCAACCCGAAGTCGGGCACCAGCCGGTCAGCCAGTCGCTCGGCGGTGAGGCCCAACTCCCCGGCGACGACGTCGATGCGCTCCCGTGCGGCGTACTTCAGCCCGGCGAACTTCACCTTCTGCGCGATGCTGTGCAGGTGCATGAGCGCCACCTCGGAGCCGATCTCGCGGAGCACGTCGAGCCCGGTCACGGCACGAGCGTGACCGCCTTCGCCGGGCCAGGCGCGGATGATCGGCGTGAGCCGGCGGACCGTGTCGTCGTCGCCGGTCAGCGCCAGCGCCTCCAGAGCCCAGCTCTGTTTCGACGGGCGTCCGGCCGACTCCCAGCTCTGGAACAGCGACCAGCCGAACTCGGCCAGCGAGGCCGGGTCGAGGGTCTCCCGGACGATCGCGACGCCGGGATACGGCGTGCCGATGCGCGACAACGCCAGCATGGTGCACAGGTGCCGTACGGCCGTCGCCGGCAGCGCATGGCGGCGACCGAGCAGCAAGACCGGGCTGAGTGCCGCGGTGTCCTCGGCCCAGGCCGGCAGGTCCGGCATCCGTTTCGGCAGGGTCTCGGTCGGGTCGGTCGCCAGGAGGGCGTCCACGGCGGTGGCGGCGGCGGGACCGTAGCCGGCCGCGGCCTCGCGGACGAGGTCCGCGTGACCCGCCGCGGCCACCGTCTGCAGCGCCTGCTCCGCGGCGCGGCGTGCCGCACCGGCCGGACCGACCGCGGCGGGCACCAGTTCGCGGGCCGCCGACTCCGGGTGCCGGCGCAGCCAGGACACCGCTATCCACCGCACCGATTTGGCGCCACCCAGCCACTCGGCCATCAGGGTGGCGACGTCGAGGCCTTCGGCGGGCAGCAGCAGGGAACCGTAGAGATCCAACAGATCCATGCGACGGGCACAATGCACCAGCACCGGTACGGCGTCCACGTCGAACCGGGCGAGCAGGCGGGGCATGGTCCACCGGGGGGACCAGAAGATCGTCGGCCGCCAGCGGGCCAGCAACTCGTCGGTCATCGACCGTGGCGCCTCGGCGAAGAACCTCTCCTCGTCGGCCGGATGTTGCCGGTGTCCGTCGCGCAGGTTGACCGCCGTACGCTCCCATTGCTCTCGGCCGCTCAGCGGCGCGTCTTTCGAGAACTGCGCCAGTTGCGCCTCACGTTCGCCGGGGAGCCAGGACACCCGGGTCACGTCCGGCGGGGTGAGGCCGTCGACCACGATCGGCGTGTCCACCTTGCGCGGCCTGGTCCACGGCGGTGTCACCAGCAGCGGATGCAACAGCTCGGTCGGTGCGGACGGCAGCGTCGACAACGACGCGAGGATCGGCTCGACCTGCCGGCGGGCGGCCTCCGGGAGTACGGGCAGCGCCGCGCGGGCGACCTCCGGGTTCGCGGTGACACGCCGGTGCAGCAGCTCGGTGATGCGCCGGTGGCTGCCCGGGGCGTCGGCCGCGACCCCGAGCAGACGCAGGGCACGCACCGGGAACCGTTCCGCGGCCTCCATCAGCGCGGGTTCGGTCAGGTCGTCGTCGGCATGGCGGACCAGTGCCTCGAACGCCTCGTCGGTGGGAATCAGCGTCAAGCCGGTGAACACCGCACGCCGTTGCTCGGTGTTGCCGTTCCTACCCACCAGATCGAGCAGACGCGCGCCGACCGTCGGCCCGATCACATCGAGGACCGTGGCCAGCAGGCCGAGCGACGGCGACAGGTCGAAGGCGCGGACGCGGTGGCTGATGCGGTCCCACTCGTGCGGGGTGGACACCACGAACGCGGCCAGCGCGTCATCGCGCACCTCGGCCGGACAGTCCTCGCCGAGCCACCCGGGTTCGGTGGGGAGCAGGAACGCCGCCAGCATGTGCTGCTTGGTGGACCGGTAGGCCTCGATCGCCTGCCGGGCTTGCGCGTATGCCGCATCGTCGGCGACCGCGAGGCGGGCCCGCAAGCGCTCCGCCGTCAGCCGCCACGGGCCGGCGACCCAGTAGGAGATGCGCTCATTACGGCCCAGGTGGCCGCCGCTTCCGTTCTGCAGACCGCTCAACTCCAGGACCGCCTGGGCCGCGAAATCCAGCCCGTGCGCCGCGACCCATCCGTCGGCGACCGCCGCCTTGACGTGCCGTTCGGTGAAGACGTCCCAGGAGGCCCACGCGGTCGCCGCCGCGCCGAGGGGCGTGATGTGGCTGCCGTCGAGGAACGCGCGGGCGGCGGCCACCAGCTCCGGTTCGCTGCTCCTGTCGGCCAGCACCCGTTCCCGGTGATCGCGTGTCTCCGCCAGGATGTCGTCGGCCTTGGCGACTGCGCCGGCCAGCGAGGGCGGCTTGGCACCCGGCCGTCCGCCGCGCCGTGGCCGGATCCTGCGCACCCACGCGTCGGGCAGGACGAACGTGTCTTCGTCCGGAAGTTCGACCGGTCCGTCCTGCACCGGCTCGGCCGCGCGGGCGGGATCGGCCGCAATGGCCGGCGCGGCGGTGGTGGTCACCTCCGTGTAGCCCTTCTTGAGCTTCTCCGCGACCAGGCCGGCCAGGTGCAGGCTCGCCGCCTCCTCGGTGGCGAGTTCCTTCACCCGTGTCTGCCCGGCGGTACCGGCCCGTCCGTATCGGACCGTGACGGCGACACCCTCCTGCGACACCTGCCAGAACTTCGCGGATTCCGCGCTCCGGTGTTCGAAACTGCGCACCCTGTCTCCCCACCTCGATGGACGATGGGCGGCACAGTATCGAAGGGCTACGACAAAGATCCGATGGCGCGGGCGAGGTGACCGACGTGAGCCGCGGGTCCACCCGCGCCGCCTCGCCATCGCGGGCGGCATCCACAACGGTATGCGGCATCGGTAGGGTGCATACGGGCAGACAGATCGAGACAGGCATGAATGGGGCATTGCATGTCACGCGACGAGGCCGTCGGCACGAGTGAGCAGGTTCCTGCTGGGCTGGACATCAGCGTTCCGCACTCGGCCCGGATGTACGACTGGTGGATCGGAGGGAAGGACAACTTCGCCGTCGACCGGGAGATGGGCGCACGGTTCGCGCAGGCGATCCCGGAGATGGCCCGGGAGAACCGTGCCTTCATCGAATGCCTTCCGTGGAAACCCCTGGCTTTAGCCGTGGGGAGGAAACGGGACCTCTGCGGAGCAGGTCGGGGGTAGCCCATCCGCCGTCAAGGCGGATGGGTGTCTGGTCACACGTTGCGCTGGTTCTCGACATACCTTTTGATTACTTCCAGGGTTGCGCCGCCGGTCGTGGCGACGAAGTAGGAGTTCGTCCACAAGGTCGGCATCCGGGACTTGAGGTGCGGGAACTCCTGGCGCAGCAGCCGTGACGAGCGGCCTTTGATCTGTTTGACCAGACGGTGGATGCCGAACTGCGGGTCGACGACCACGAGCAGGTGCACGTGGTCGGGCATCGTCTCGATCGCCTCGATGAGGGCGTCTCGTTCGAAGCAGACCTCGCGGATGATCTCTTGAGGCGTTCGTCCACTTTGCCGTCGATGACCTCGCGCCGGTACTTCGGGCACCAGACGACGTGGTAGTGGCAGCGGTACACGACGTTGTTGTTCGACCTGACCTCGTCCACACTGGGACCATATAGGTCGATTCTGTATAGTGTCTGGTATGTCCGAGACGGTGCGTTACACCTACCGCCTGCGGCCCGGCCGCACGGCACAGGCCGCACTGCTCGACGAATGGGGCTGTTGCCGGTGGCTGTGGAACGAGGCCGTCCACCAGCAGAAGACCGGCCGGAAACCGACGTTCGGGAAGCTAATGTAAGCGTGACGCCCTGCCGAGCCTGGAGTACACCCGCAACGGTTTCGCCCTGGCCGACGGCCGCCTGCGGCTGCCCGGCAGGGTCTTCGTCCCGGTCGTCTGGTCCCGGGACCTGCCGTCCCGGCCCACCTCCGTGCGGGTCTACCGCGACAGCCTCGGCCACTGGGACGCGTCCTTCGTGGTCCGCCGCGAGCGGGCCGACACACCGGAAGCGGACCTGCCCGGGATCGGCGTCGACTGGGGTGTGAAGACCACCGCCACCACCACTGATCCGGCGTTCGACCTGCCGCACCTCGGCCACCGTCGCCGGTGTGCCGCCGAGCTGGCCAGGGCTCAGCGGAAGATGGCCCGCCGCCGCCGGCCGAAAGGCCAGCCGCAGTCGAACGGCTACCAACAGGCGAAACGACAGGCTGCCCGGGTCGCGAAGAAAGCGGCCCGGCAGAACACCCACGACGCCCGCATCTGGGCCAAGAACCTGATCGACCACCACGCGCTGATCGCGGTCGAGGACTTCAAACCGAAGTTCCTCGCCCGGTCGCGGATGGCCCGCAAAGCGGCCGACGCGGCGATCGGCGCCTGCAAACGAGAGTTGATCGAGCGTGGCAAGCGGGCGGGCCGGAAGGTGGTGCCGGTACCGCCCGCCTACACCACGATGACCTGCTCCGGGTGCGGGGAGAGAGCCAATCTCCGCCTCGGACTGGGCGTACGAACCTTCGAGTGCACCGCGTGCGGCTACACCGCCTGCCGCGACCTCAACGCCGCGAGGACGATCCTCGCCACGGCTGAACGCCGCCGTGCCGGTGCCGACGACGTAAGACATCAGATCGCCTCCTTCCGGGACGGTGGATCAGATGCGGTCCGAGCTGGGAATCCAGGACCTACCGGTCCCGGAGGGAAATCCCCCGGATCTATCCGTGGGGATCGTTAAGCATCGGGTCGTCCGGTATCTCGCCGGGGCGGGTGTCCGCCAGTTCCTGGACATCGGCACCGGGATTCCGACCCGGCCGAACGTGCACGAGATCGCCCAGGGTATCGCGGCCGACAGCCGGGTCGTCTATGTCGACAACGATCCGCTGGTGCTGTCCCACGCCCGGGCGCTGATGGTCGGTGACCCGGCGGGCCGGACCGCGTACATCGACGCGGACTTCACCCGCCCGAAGCAGATCCTCGCCGACTCCGATCTGCGCACGGTCCTCGACCTCGATCAGCCGGTCGCCCTGCTGATGATCGCCGTGTTGATGCTGGCCCGCGACAGCGACGACCCGTGGGCCGCGGTCCGGACCCTGATGGATGCGCTGCCGTCGGGCAGCTACCTGGCGATCACCCACCCCGGTCAGGACTTCGACCCCGCCGCGATGGACGCGATCGTGCGGGCAGCCACCGACGCCGGCATGATCCTGGTCCCCCGCGACCGGGCCGGCGTGCAACGGTTCTTCGGCGACTGGGAACTCGCGGATCCCGGCGTGGTCCCGGTGATGGCCTGGCATCCCGACGGCGAGCAGCCCGAGGACCCCAACGGCGCCTACTACTGGGCGGGCCTGGCTCGGAAGCCCTGAGGTCCGGCCGACCCGACATTCACGATCCCGCGATGCCTCTCGGCTCAGTATCATCGACAGAGGTCGAGGGGGTGTCGTGAGACGAACCACCGCACGCCGGTCCCGGGAACCGGTCCGGCCATGATCCCGGAGCGGCCTTCTCAGCGACACCGAGCGGGCCGAGGTGGTCGCCGCCGTCCGGCGCTGTTACCACCACGCCGCCCTGCCGTGGCCCGACCAGGTGATCTGGGCGCCGTCGCCGCCGGCCGGTCAGCTGCTCGCGGCCGGCCTCTCCCGGCAGCACACGATACGCAGCGAGCGGGAACAGGCGTGGAGAACACTGGCCCGGCGATCGATCGGGCCGGTAGTGGCCGGCCTGATCGAGTACGGGATCGCTGCTGCTGTGTCCAGTGTGCTCCTGGCGGTCGTCATCGTGGGCGGACCGGTGATGGCCGTCGTCGAGGGTCAACCGGTGGAGTGGATGGCACGTGGCACCTATGTCGGTGCAGTCGTCGCCGCCCTCCTGGCGATGGCGACTTTCGCGCTGATCAGGATGGATGACACGAACGGGACTACCGGTGATCTGACCGTCAAGCGAATCCTCACCGCGATCAAGACGGCTGGTAGGAACGGCGTGGCTGAACCTCCTACCGTCCGGACCGCTCTCGACGAGATCGCCGACACGTCGAAGATGGCGGGGATGGCGATGCTGTTCACCGTCGTCCTGCCCGTGCCGGTCGGGATGATGGCCGGATGGGCAGTGGGTGAGGTCACCGGATGGAACGGCCGATCGGCGGTGGCGTGGGTGGTGACGATGCTTGTCGTCACGCTGGTGCCGGCCGTCGTCGCAAGTGCGGTCGCCGGCGGGGTGTTCCGGTGGCGTCTCGCCGGGCTGCGGATGCGATGCGCCGACCCGGCCCAGGAGCGGCTCGGTAGCCGGCTTGACGACGCGCTCCGAACCGTTCGTGCCGCGATCCCAGCCCGCCGCGGTCTCAGCAGCCCGGGCTCGGATGTCGACGACCGGGCCCGGCCTGTGCATCAGGCCATCGAGAAGGCCGTCCACCAGCATGTCGGCACTGACCGCCAGGTTCTGCGATACCCGGTCGGCCACTTCGACAACCAGTACAGCGACCAGCTCGACCGGGCCGTCTCACACACGACCTACGACCACCCTGAGCAGGACACCGCCGTCACCGTCATCCGAGACTTCATCACCGCCTCCCGAGCCGGTTGGTGGTGGCCCCACACCCGGTTCGTCGTGATCGCCGAGCGCCCGACGACGATGCGCACCACCACGGGACCACCGCACATCCGACCGGACGACAGCGTGCACGAAAAGGTCTTCCCTTGGCGGCGCAGCCCGCCGAAACGCCAGCCGCTCAACCGGCTGAACAGTCGGCTGCACAGCACCGTCGGACCCGCCGCCGCGTGGCCCGATGGCTACCGGATCTACGCCGTCGACGGCATCATGGTCCCAGCGGACCTCGTCGAAGACGGTTGGGACGCCGACACCATCGACCGGCATCCCGACAGCGACGTGCGCCGCGCGGCTACGGAACTGGTCGGCTGGATGAACTATATTCAGCGCGCCGGCTGGCGGGCGATCGCCGACGCACCGGACCCGGCCGATCCATCGTGCGGACTGGTCCTCTACGAGGACCGCAGGCCCCGGCTGAGCCCGCTGCGAGTCCTGGTGACAACCGGCGGCACCACCGACTCCGCCGAGCCGGTCCCCGCCACCATCAACGACCCGGTCGAGGCCGCCGCCTGGCGGCACGGCTGTCCGGTCTCGGTCTACCGGCAACAGACGCGCATCACCTGAGCAGGCCGTCCTCGCCGTCGAGGAGCCCGCAGACAGCTTTGACGATGTCGTGCCGCAGCGACCTCTTCCGGCGTCGAGGATGTTCAGCGCTGCCTGTAGGCGACAGCACCGGGGACCGCGATGAGGAGGTGTCCAGCCGGTTCCGCCGGGAGGTTCGCCGCGATGATCCGGTCACGGCGTGCCGGGCCGTCAGCCGCTGCTGACCGTCCACGACAGGAAGCTGCGGTGCACGGTCGGCGGCCTCCATCCCGATCTGCCGTGGCGAGAGCGTGCGTCCGGCCGATCGGATGCGAGTCCATTGAGCTGCTACGAGCGGGTCCAGATCCGAACCGTGTTGTCGAGGCCGACGGTGGCGAGGTGCCGCCCGTCAGGGCTGTACAGCACCTCGCTGACCACGCCGGGGTGGCCGGTGAGGGGCTGAGATTCCCCGGTCTCCGCGTCCCAGACGCGAACCGTCTTGTCGCTACCGCTGGTGGCGAGGTGTCGTCCGTCAGGACTGTACGCCACCGCGCCGACCGGGCCGATGTGACCAGTGAGGACGCGTGATAGGCCGGTGTCGAGGTTCCAGACGCGGATCGTGTCACCGAAGCCGGTAGCTGCCAAGTGACGCCCGTCGGGGCTGTAAACCATGCTATGGAGCGGTGCAGCGACGTTGCCCGTGAGGGTGCGGGATTTTTCGGTGCCGAGGTCCCAGACGCGCACCGCACCGTCCAGACTACCGACGCCCAGGTGGCGCCCGTCGGGGCTGTATGCCACCTCGGCGACCATGTTGGTGTGGCCGGTGAGCGTACGGGATTCTCCGGTGCCGAGGTCCCAGACGCGCGCCGTGTCGTCCAAGCCGGTGGTGACCAGGTGATGCCCGTCGGGGCTGTAGACCACCTCATTGACCAGTTTGGTGTGGCCGGTGAAGGCACGGGACTCGCCGGTGCCGAGGTCCCAGACGCGCACCGTCTTGTCCCAGCCGCCGGTGGCCAGGTGATGCCCGTCAGGACTGTAGACCACCTTGTCGACGATGTCGGTATGGCCGGTGAGGATGCTCGGCTTTCCGGTGCCGAGGTTCCAGACGCGCACCGTCTTGTCGCTGCCGGCGGTGGCCAGATGGGTTCCGTCGGGGCTATACGACACGGAACGCACCTCGCCGGTGTGGCCGGTGAGGGTGCGGACTTCTCCGGTGCCGAGGTTCCAGACACGTACCGTCTTGTCGTCGCCGGCGATGGCGAGGTGTTCTCCGTCGGGGCTGTACGCCACCGTACCGGCCGCGGTGGAATGACCGGTGAAAGTGCTGGTCATGGTCCAGGTCGGCAGCCCGGCCACGGTGGGGGTGTCCGGTCTTTTCAGTTGCCAGACGAGGGCTGCCGCGGCGGCGATGACGATGACGGCCAATCCTGCCGCGATGGTGCGGCGCGCCCGGGTCCGTGATGACGGGAGGTCCGCGGGGATGCGCTGTGCCGGTAGCACGGTGACCCGGATGGCTGAAGGGTTGGCGGGCGCGCTCACGGCGGCTGGGATAGGCCGTGTGTCGGCCGTGTGGCCGGTTACCGGTGCTCGGTCCGGTTCGAGGTCGGCTCGGTCGGCGAGGTCTTGTGGGCTGCTGCTGGAGGACGCTGTAACGGCGGTGACGGTGGCAAGTTCGTGTCCGGGATCGACGGGTGGGGGTTCTGGTGGTGTGGTCTGCGGTTGCGGCCGTGCTGAGGGCAGGTGGCCGGTGGGCGCAGCGAGGGTGGGCGGCGGCGCGTGGAGGGTCGCCGGCACGTCGTCGAGGCTGTCGGTGCCGGTCCGGCGTGATGCCGCCGGTCTGCGGCGCCGGGTGTGGCCGGTCGCCGGCCGGGCCGATCCGGGACCCTGCCCGGTGGACGTGTCATCCGGCTCGGCGGCTTTCGTCAGCAGCGGTGCGGCCTGTTCGGCGGTCAGCCGACGGTCGGGGTCCTTGGCCAGCAGTCCTTTGATCACCGGCCAGAGCCGGCCGGCGTGGGCGGGGGCAGGTGGCTCGGCGGTCAGCACCGCGGCGACGGTGGCCTGGGTGTCCTCGCGCTGGAACGGTGACCGGCCGGTGACCGCCGTGTAAAGGGTCACGCCCAACGCCCACAGATCGCTCGCCGGGCCCGCCTGCCGGCCGTTGATGCGTTCCGGGGCCAGGTAGGACGGCGAACCGAGTAGCTGCCCGGTCGCGGTGAGCGCCGTCTTGCCCCCCACCATCGCGATCCCGAAGTCGGTCAACACGACCCGGCCGGTGTCGTCCACCATGATGTTCGCCGGTTTCACGTCCCGGTGGATGATCCCGGCCCGGTGTGCGGCCTGCAACGCTTGTAGCACCGGCAACCCGATCTGCGCCGTCCGCCGCGGTGTCAGCAGGCCGTGCTCGGTGATGGCCTGGGCCAGGGACTGTCCGCTGATCAACTCCATCACCAGCCACGGCCGGCCCCGATCGGTGACCACGTCGTGCACCGTGACCACATGCGGATGCCGGATCCGGGCAGTGGCCTGCGCCTCCCGCAACGCCCGCCGTACCAGGGGATCGTCCGGATCGTCGAGTTCGTCGGCGCCGGCGATCCAGATCTGCTTGACCGCCACCTCCCGGTCGAGCAACGTGTCATAGGCCCGCCAGACCGCGCCCATCCCACCCCGGCCCACCGCGGCCGCCAGACGGTAACGGCCCGCGATCATCCGCACCGCTTCCGTCGCCATGGCCGCTGAGTCTATCGACAATGACAGGTGTTCTCCGAGGTCCTTCTGCTGGATCGACACCCGACGGGCTCGTGCGTGGTGCGCCGAGACCGACATGGAGATGATGACGGCGAGGGTTGCCCCCGCCCTGCTCGTTCAGGTCAACGCCGTCGGCAGTGGCCGAGTCGCTCTCCGCCGCTCCGGATTCCGACCGGCTCTGAAGTGATGAGGAAGGGGATTAGCAGGGCAGCCCGTTGCTGAACAGGATCATCATGAGGGCGAAGATGCCTGCGACCCCACCGACGATGGCGAACACGCTCCAGCCGGTTGCCACGGCGGCGATCTCCCAGGCCGACGCCCGCCGGCCGGTGGACCGGGCCTGGTGTAGGGCGATGTGCGCTATCACGACGCCGGCTACCGGTGCCATGATCAAGAGCAGATAGCTGACGGCGATCAGCGTGGGCCAGCCGTCGCGGCAGTGCGTTCCCGACTGGTAGAACAGCCAGGCGGCGAGTGCCCCAAGGAGGGTCCCGATCACCGTCATGACCAGCGCCGCCACGCTCAAGTACCGAGAACGGGCCGGCGAGAACGCCGACAGTGGCATCGGTAGGTCGCCTCCTCCCCGTGATCCGGCCCGCGAGCCGCGCCGTGAGCTCCGCAATGGGCGGTATTCTCGGCCGCAAGGTTCCGGCGCGATCGCCGTACGGGCGAGCTCGGGCTGAGCGTAGCGGTCGCCGTCCAACAGTCGGTATCCGGCGGCGGTACGGGCGCCGTCGGCTTAGGTTGGTCGCATGTCTGATCTTGGCCAGTCCACGCCTGCTGAGGCGTACGCCATGCTGCTGGACGGCAACTCACGCTTCGTGCGTGGCGAGCGTCTGCATCCCCACCAGGACGCTGATCGCCGCGCGCAGTCGGCGCCGGGGCAGCGCCCGTTCGCGGTGCTGTTCGGTTGTTCGGACTCGCGCCTCGCCGCGGAGATCATCTTCGATCGCGGGCTGGGTGACCTGTTCGTGGTGCGGACCGCCGGGCACGTCGCCGGGGCGGAGGTGCTGGGCAGCATCGAGTACGGCGTCACCGTGCTGGGCGCGCCCCTGGTCGTCGTGTTGGGTCATGACTCCTGCGGCGCTGTCATCGAGGCCGCGGCGGCCGAACGCGGGGGCACGGCGCCGGCGGGCTACCTCGGAGACGTGGTCGAACGCGTCATGCCCAGCGTGCTCGCCGCGCGGGCCAAAGGACTCACCGACATCGACCAGTTCGTCGACGAACACATCCGGCGTACCGTCGCGGGGCTGGTGGAGCGCTCGCAGTCGTTGGCCGCGCGGGTGGCGGCCGGCCGGTGCGCCGTCGTCGGCCTGTCCTATCGGCTGGCCGAGGGAACGGTCCACTCCGTGGCGCAGTACGGGCTACCGGCGTGAACGGCGCACGCCGGTCGGAAGGTGCCCGCTGCGTCAGTCGCGTAGTGGGCCGGTCGGCAGCGAGACCTCGACACGCAGGCCGTCCTGACCGGTCGAGGAGGCGGTGATCAGCCCGTCGTGGGCCTGGGTGATGGACCGGGCGATCGCCAACCCGAGTCCTGCGCCGCCGCTGTGGTCGACGCGGGTGCCCGACCC
This sequence comes from Actinoplanes sichuanensis, assembly GCF_033097365.1. Classification (NCBI taxonomy): domain Bacteria; kingdom Bacillati; phylum Actinomycetota; class Actinomycetes; order Micromonosporales; family Micromonosporaceae; genus Actinoplanes; species Actinoplanes sichuanensis. Next base: position 4,514,331 of record NZ_AP028461.1, on the reverse strand, counting down.
GCGTCGGAAGGGCTCGAACAGGCTCGACACGATCTCGGACGGTACGTCGTCGCCGGTGTTGACGACGATCAGGGCGGGGTCGTCGCCGACGCGGACGTCGATGGTTCCGTCGCGCCGGTTGTATTTCACGGCGTTCTGCACGAGGTTGGTGACCAGCCGTTCCAGCAGCACCTGTTCGCCGAACACGGTCCGGGGCTGCAGGTCGCTGGTGATCGTCACTCCGGCTTTGGCCGCGCTCTTGCGGTGCGCGTCGAGTACGGCGGCGGTGATCAGGTCGAGGCGTATCGGCATCCGGCCGGCCAGGCCGCGGTCGCTCTCGGCGAGGACGAGCAGCCCTTCGACGAGGCGTTCGTTGCGCTCGTTGGTGCTCAGCAACTGCTCGGTGAGCAGGTCGAGCTGGTCGGCGGTGAGTTCGTCGGCCATGCTGACCTCGATCAGGGTCCGCTGAACCGCGAGCGGGGTCCGCAACTCGTGTGACGCGTTCGCGGCGAATCGGCGCTGGGCCTCGTAACCGACGGCGATCCGGTCCATCATGCTGTCGATCGCCCGGCCCAGCACGACGAGGCCGCCGGCCGCGGCGGCGACCTGTTGAAGGTCCATCTTCGGCCTGACGACGATATCCGGGCGGACGTGGTGGCCGTGCTCTCCGCCTGCCTTCTCGGCGACGAGAGCGACGGTCAGCCGGTCACCGCCGAGGTGCAGGCCGGTGTGGTGAGTGTCGCCGGGCAGGTCGGCCACCGTTCCACAGCCGAACGATTGGTTCGTTTCATCCGGCAGGTCGCCGGAGTGGTTCAGGTCGTGGATGCGCTGGGATTCGACGTCGACGATCGCGAGTTGCTCACCCCCGGCACGGTTTTCGGCGTCGCTTGAGTAGGGCTGCCGCACCACCGGCATCCGCACCGCAGGTATCCATCGGAAGTGATGGCGTGACGTCGCTCAGTGTTCTCGACCAGCTGACCCTGCATGAACTTTGTCGCCGAATTTCCCGCCACGTGGCTTCGACGACTGGCATCGGCGGGACGTCCGGTCTATCTCCCGGCCGGTCGACGGCTGTTCCGGGAGGATGCCGTTGCCGACCGGTTCTGGTCGCTGCAGGTCGGCGAGGTGGTGATCGACTGTCACGTTCCCGGCCGTGGTGACATCGTCGTCGAGCGGATCGGGCCCCAAACGGTGCTCGGCTGGTCCTGGGCACGTGGTGGCGGAACGCCTGCACGCGGCCCGCCTCCAGCTGATGGAGCTCTATGCCTGCTCCGGAGCGATGTCGTGAGCGGCGGTGGGCGGTTCCGGCGGTGGATGTATCGCGGCGGCCGCCCGAATTGGCTGGCCCGCATCCTCAACCGGATCTCCGCCGTGCAGTTCGCCTCCGGGCGCCTGGCACCGGCTACGTGGGTCTCGCTGGAGGTCGTCGGCAGACGCAGCGGGCGCATCGTCTCCCGCCCGCTCGTCATGAGCGTCCACGAGGGCGAGCGTTTCCTGGTGTCGATGTTCGGCAGGCGGGCGAACTGGGTTGCCGATGTCCGTACGGCAGGCGGCGTCGCCGTCCTGGCGCGTGGTACCCGGGAGCCGGTCCACCTCACCGAAGTCGAGGTGGCTGGAGCGCCCGCCGATCCTTCGGCGCTTCGTGGCCACGGCGCCGGGCGCCCGTCCCCATGTCCCGGTCGGTGGTGCCAAAGATGATGACATAGGAGACGCCTCCATCGTCGACGCCGGGGAGCAGCCCTCCGAGCCGTCAGGCAGGCAATTTCGCACGGGTACGCGTCGCTGGCCGGGCTGTACGCGGTGCCGGGAGGCACGCCGTCGCCTGTCCAGGCCAGCCGATTCGTCCAGTCGGTGAACTCACTGCGGCGGCGTTGAGGATAATCAACATTCGCGTGCATCCTCTTCATCGGACCGGGGCCGACGGCGCTCCGCACTGGCGAGCAGTGTAGTCACCGAAGGCGTTCAGCATAGGCTTCCAGCGCATCGTCCATCGGGCGCGGCCGGTTCCTGTCGTGTCCTAGACGCCCGGTAGGTCGCGCTCCGTCACCCGGCGGCTCGGACCGTGCGAGGAGGCCGTTGCGCCGCGCCACACGATCATCCTGGGCGCCCGATGAAATTCTGGTGGGCGCTGGGCGGGTGGGCGGTGGCCGGTGTCAGCACCGTCCCAGATCAATGCGCGCCAGGGGATCCATTGGCCGTCCCAACAGCGAGGAGAGTTCCAACGCGACCCGTAGGTGTTGCGGATCGGCGACGTCAGCCGATGCGGGTTCCCTCGAAGGTGCTGGTGGGTTTGGGCGCTGTCCGGCTTCTGCGCTGCGCCGTTCGGCGATGCGGTCGATCCACGTGATGACGTCCTCATTGAGGCTGGTGTGACAGCCGGCGAGCCACCACACCTCGACGTAGGTGCCGGCGAAGACTGCCGTCGCGGTCTGCGAGTCGCGAAGGCGTGCGTCGATGCCGGCCCGCACGGCGCCTCGCGTGTGATCGAAGAGAGTGACGAATGCGTCCCTGCTTCCGCGTGAGATGGGGTCGATCAGCGCGTTGAGGTGCGCGCTCAGCGACGCTGATCGACAGTCGGCGCAATCTGGCGCTGCCGTAGGCGCTGGCCGCACGACGATTTTCCTGGGAACTATTTGCATCCGAGTCTCCAGCATCGATCGGCTGAGCGGGGTCGCCGAGGTCTGGAGCGACAGACGGTCATCAGACACGTGACTGTTCTCTCGAGGCTAGGGCACAGCTGCCGGCGGGGCCAGCCGGGGACCCCGGGCGGGTGATGCCTTCACCATTCATAACCGACTCACCTTCGAGATCGAGGATTCCGGTATCCATCGCTTCGTGCCGTCACGATCTGCTCAGCCTGTATCACCGATGTTGGTCTCCCGGGCCGAAGGTTGTCGCTGAACCCGTCGGGTGAGCGGTGGTGCGCCAGCTCGATGGCGGTGGCCGGCAGGCGCGCTGGGAGGTCTGGTCGGCAGTGCATCGACCGTTTCCATGTATCGGAAAGAGTGCTGCTGGGTGAACGCGAGCGCGGGCTCTATGGAGTCGGGGTGATCGGAGGCACGAGGCCGGGCAGGGTGTTGCCGTTGGGCGGCAGCGGGCGTGCCGGAGTGGCGGGTGTGGCGGCGGCGGCTTCGCGCGCCAGGAAGGTGCCGAGTTCGCCGATCGTGCTCATCAAGGGCGCCGGGAACACGACGGTGGTGTTCTTGTCGACGCCGATCTCGACCAGGGACTGCAGGTTACGCAGTTGCAGGGCGAGCGGGTGGGCCATCATGGTGTCGGAGGCGTCGCCGAGTGCCGCGGCGGCGAGTGATTCGCCTTCGGCATTGATGATCTTTGCGCGCTTTTCCCGTTCGGCCTCCGCCTGTTTGGCCATGGCACGTTTCATCGTTTCGGGGAGCTGGATGTCTTTGAGTTCGACGAGGGTGACCTCGACGCCCCAGTCGACGGTGGTGACGTCGAGGATGGTGCGGATGTCTACGTTGATCTTGTCGGTTTCGGAGAGGGTCTCATCGAGGGTGTGCCGGCCGACCACCTTGCGCAAGGTGGTTTGAGCGATCTGATTGATGGCGGCCTTGACGTTCTCGATCGCCACGACGGCCTTGACCGCGTCCACGATCCGGAAGTAGGCGACCGCGGAGACGTCGACGCTGACATTGTCGCGGGTGATGATGCCCTGCGACTGAATCGGCATGGTGACGACGCGCATCGACACCCGGCGCATGATGTCGACAAAGGGAATGATCAGTCGCAGCCCGGGCTCGCGAACGCCGATGACGCGGCCGAGACGGAACAGCACCCCACGCTCGTACTGCTTCACGATGCGTACCGATAGAGCGAGTACTAGCAGTAGTACCGCCGCGATGATGATCGTTACGGTGCTCAGGGTATTCATCGAGGACTCCTTCAGCACGCTCCGAGATCGGCGGGCGAGCGGCTCGCGGTTCGTAGCGTGCCCATCCACGGTTGCGCCTGGCGTCGAAGCGGGGCAGGGCCGATGGTCCCGACCGGAAAATACTGTTTCGCGCCAGTACGGAGACTTGACAAATCCGTTGCCGGGATCGCAGAACGGAGGTCTCTACGCCGGCATGGGAGCGGCGCCGACCATATCGGTCACCGCTTTCACCGGGACGTGGCCCGTGGTGCATGCCGGGCAGCCGGAGGTTCGGCCACTCGGGCACATACGATGGCGTGGTGGCTGGTGGACGCATCGCTATGCACGGGCCGACAGGACTCGGGCACGGTACCGCGGACGACGGCAACCGATGCGCGGCCGTGGTGCAGCAACGTCTGGGCTACCGACCCCAGCAGCCCGTGGAAGGGCGCTCGGCCACGTGCACCCACGACGATCAGGGACGCCTCCTGCGATTCCCGGGCCATTACCGCAGTCGGGTCACCATCCAGGACGCGCAGTCGCGCGTCGATGCCGGACGCAAGCGCACGAGAGGCGACCATCCTCTCAAGCGCGTCCGCGCGGTTCCCGGATTCGAGGACATGCACGACAAGCAGCCAGTGCCGCCGCTGTGCGGCCGCGTCGAACGCGAAGTCGAGAACCGGCTCCGCCGCAGCAGAGCCGTCCACCCCGACCAGGACCGGACCTTCCGGGGCAGGCCACGCCCTGGTGACCACGACACTGCCGAAGGCGCGCGCGGCGAGTTGCACGGCCATCGCTTCCCGAGGCATGCAGGTCAAGTCGTTCAGGTTCCCGTCGCCGATGACCGTGAGCGCCGCGTGCCGGGACAGGTGCAACAGGCCGGGTCAGCGGATGGCCCTCCACCATTTCGGTGGTGATGTCGAGGGTCGGCGCGATACGGGCCGTGGCGACGGCCGCCCGCCGCAGCATGCTTCTGGCAGCCCTCGGATCGGCGGTAGCGTCCGGCAGCCAGTTGAACACATGCGCCAGATGCAGAGGCAAGGCGCGGCTCTGCGCCTCACGGGCGGCCGCTTCGACCGCCCGGCGGCTGGCCGGTGACCCGCTCACACCGGCGAGGATGCGAGTCGTTGCTGAGGTGTTCATGTCTTCACCTCCAGAGCAGCCGCAGCGGCCAGTCGGGTGGCTGACATGTGGGCTTCCCGCGCTCCAACCTAGGCCGACCGGGCGACAAGGCGTAGGGCCTATCGCCCCTGGTGGCACGCGGGAACATGTCCCTGCAGGTGGTCGGCGGCGCTATAGCTCGAAGAGGCGGAGGCTGCGTTTCGATGATGCTCGACGTGGTGAGAACGTCTGCTCCCGTCGCCCGCACCGATCGCCGCGAGATGACCGCGGTGATCCGTAGCGCGGGCCGGTGCGCCGAACGTCCCGGCTTGCCGGGACGTTCGGCCCTGACGGTGCCTGGCGACGCAGCGAACGGTCGAATCATGGCCCTCGACAACGGCTGTGGACCAACCCGTAAGCAGCGCCCTCCGGTCTGCCTCGAATCCCGTCTTGGCAGACCCTCATCGCCGCACCGATCGAGGAGCTGTTTCGCGTCGCACCGCGGCGCGTGCACGATCGAGGAGGAACCATCATGCGAGTCCGCGACATCATGACCAGCTCGGTGTACGTCGTCCGGCACGATGCGCCGGTGGAGGACGCCGCCGAGCTGATGACCACGTACGCCGTCACCGCGTTGCCGGTAGTGGACGGCGACGAACGGCTTGTCGGCATGGTCAGCGACAGCGATCTGCTATGGCATCGGGTGCCGGCCGAGCTCGCCACCGATCCGAGACATCATCCGGACGCGGGCGTCGGTGCGGAGCGCCGCCCCGGCCTCGTGGTGGAGGCGATGTCCGAGCGCCCGGTCACCATCACTCCCGACGCTGATGTGGCCGACGCGGCGCAACTGATGCTCGACAACGACGTGCGTAGCCTGCCGGTGCTGCAGGACCACCGGGTCGTCGGTATTCTCAGCCGCCGCGACATTCTGAAAGCGATGGTCCGCGGCGACAGTGTGCTTGCCGCAGACGTGCAACACCGTCTCGACGACTACGCCGGCAGCCACGGCCGGTGGACCGTCACCGTCGAGGCCGGCGTCGCGACGGTCGACGGCGGGTTCCCGAACGAGCAGCAGCGGACGGTAGTCACCGTACTGACGCGTACGGTGCCGGGGGTGGCCGCCGTGCGATTTACCGGCGACCACGGCGACGACAGTCTCCGTGGCACCGCTACCAAAACCGGGTGAAAGGGACGGTCGCAGACCACATCCTTCGTCAGATGGCGATGCAGCCCGAGCACTGGCCGAAGGGGCGACGGAGGGCCACCACCTCGGGCCTCGGAATATCACGGGTACACACCGGCGACGCTCGGCCAGCGATCCGGGGGATCGGCCCGCCTGGACGCCTGTAGCCTCGCACCGTAAAGCCCGCCGTCTGGCCCTTCTCGTCCCTGCTGCTGCAATAGGGCCTCCGGCTCTCCATGAGGTGCCGTTGGGCGGTAGCACAGGCGGAGTATTGCTGAGCATGGTGAACGTGTCCTCACCAGAGAGGACGGCGATCGGCTCATCGTTCGGACACGTCCGTTGGCACTCACATACTGCCGTCCGAAGCCGGGCCCGCTGCCCCTACTGACGGCCGGTTCAGGCAGCGCCAGCCACCGGCCACCTGAGCGACATTGGAGGAGAGCGCGATGATGTATTACGGCAACGGCATGAACGGGTGGGGCATGTTCCTCATGATCGTGAACAGCCTGCTGTTCTGGGGGCTGGTAGCCGCCGGTATCGTCGCTATGGCGCGCTATACCGGCCGCGACGTGCTCCGTAGGGGGCCGGTGACACATGGACCTGTGCCGCAGCAGATGCTCGCTGAACGGTTCGCCCGCGGCGACATCGACGAAGACGAGTACACGCGACGTCTGCAGGTCCTCGACACGAAGACCCCGGCACACGGGCCCGGCGACTGATAGTCGTATCGACGCTCGCAACAGCATGGTGGTCTCGGTCGGCAGTGACAGCCGGATCGTTCGCAGGATCGGAAAGCAGCGTTGGCCGGCGGTAAAAGAGTCGCCGCACGCAGGTCCGCCTGGATCGTGTTCGCCGACGAATGCGGCCAGACGCTGAGAGCCCACAAGGCCACCACCTGGGCGCCCCGCGGCGTCACCCCGGTCGTGAAGGTGACCGCCAAAGGCACCGTCCGCGTCTCGGTGGCAGGGTTGTGCTGCTACCGGCCCGGTGAACGCTCCCGGCTGATCTACCGCACCCTGCTCTACCGCGGCCGCAAGGGCGACCCCAAAGGGTTCCGCACACCGGACCTGATCCGGCTGCTGGATGCCGCACATCAGCAGCTGAAGGCGCCGATCGTGCTGGTCTGGGACGGCTTGTCGGCGCACAGGACACCCGCGATGCGGGCGGCTACCGCCGCCCGGAACTGGCTGCGGGTCTACCAGCCGCCCGCGTACGCGCCGGAACTGAAACCCGGTGGAGAAGGTCTGGTCGACGATGAAAGGCAGCCTCGCCAACCACACCGCGACCGGCCTGGCCGCCGCGGTGAAGAACCGCCTCAAACGCATGCAATACCGCACCCGTCTGATCGACGGCTACCTCACCGGAACAGGTCTATCTCCACCATCACCAGCCAGACCCTGACCGCGAAAGGTGTCTAGCAGGAGGCTCACGGCGAGTTCGGCGATCGCCGGTTGGTCCTCGGCGAGTCGGCCCAGACGCATCAACAGGTCCTCCAAGGCCATGGTGCCAGCGCCGATCGTGGTCCCGTACGCGGTGAGGATTTGTGCGGTCAGCTGCGGTGGTTGCCGACCGGCGTGCTCGGCAAGCGCCTTGCCGAGCATGGTGCCGGCCTGGTCCCTGTCGATGCCGGGAAGGTCGGCGTATCCACCGTGGGGCTGCCGCCGCCAGGCGGCGTAGGTGGCAGCCTAATGCCTGAGTCAAGCCGCGAGAGCGAAGTTTGTTCGGTAGGGCTGTCGGGTTCGCAGGATGGCGTGCAGGACGTTGATGCGTCGGCGGGCCAGGGCGATGAGGGCTTGGTGGTGTCGTTTGCCCTCGGATCGTTTGCGGTCGTAGAAGGCGCGGCTGGCGGGGTCGCGTTGCAGGGCGCAGAACGCCGACTGGTAGAAGATCCGTTTGAGGGTTTTGTCGCCGGCGCTCGCTCGGCGCAGGTAGTGCATCTTCCCGGACTGTTGCAGTACGGGGGCGAGCCCGGCGGCGGAGGCGAGTTGGTCGCCGCTGGTGAAGCGGGTGATGCCGCCTGCCACGGCGAGGAACTCGGCAGTCAGGGTTGCCCCCATCCCGGGCAGGGACTGGATGAGGGCCGCGTCAGGGTGGTCGGCCATGGTTTCGGCGAGATTCGTGTCGATCGTGGTGAGTTTGTCCCGGCAGGCCGGCACTTCACGGGCGAGGTCACGCACGATGTCGGCGGCGACGGCTTCACCGGGCACGGTGATGCGCTGCCCGCCCGCTGCGGTCAGCGCTTTGTCGGCCAGAGCGGTGATGACGCTGGCGTTGTGCCTGCCGGTGGTACGCAGATAGGCGGCGATCCTGGTCCGGCCGGCGCGGCGGATCTCGGCCGGGGTGACGTAGCGGGCCAGCAGTGCGGCGTCGGCCTTGTTGGTCGGGTCCAGCACACGTTCCAGCCCGGGGTGGATGGAGGCGAGCAGGTCGCGGAGCCTGCCGATGCGGCGGGTCTGATCGACCACCAGTTCACGTCGGCGTCCGGTGAGCAGCCGCAGCCGCGCGTCGGTTTCGGTGTCGGCCGTGACGGGACGCAGTTCCTCGGCGCGCAGCCGGATCTGGTCAGCGATCACCTTGGCGTCACGCGGGTCGGACTTGTGTTCCCCGCCGCGGGTCGCCCGGCGAGCCCGGTTGACCGCCAGCCCGGATACATGAACCAGCCGCAGGCCCGCGTCGGTGAGCATGACCTGCAGCAGCCCGGCGATCCCGCCGAGCACGTCGATCGCGACGGTCGCTGGGCCATGCTCGGCCTCGACCGCACGGATCTGTTCGATCAGTTCCTCGATCGCCGCTGGCTCGTTGGCGACTTTGCGGCTGACCAGCAGCTTTCCGCTCTCGATGTGAACGATGGCAGCCCAGTGCAGTTCCTTGGCCACGTCGACACCGACCGCGACAGCCATCTGACTCCCTTCTCCCATGGCCTGTCACCGCGCGCTCTTCCCGCTGTCAACGCCCTACACAGCGATGGATCGCAGAGCCCGATCAGCAGTCAGGAAGAGCAGACGAGGCAGGCGGCGATGCCACCTGAACCATGGACGGCAGCCAGCATGAAAGCCATACCTACCTCGCCCGCGTCAGCCCAGATAAATATCAAATCCGGGCTCGCTATGGAAGGTAGGGCGGCATGAGCGCAAAGGCGCGGACTGCGCGTTCCGGCTGTCGTAGACGGGACCGTGTCGTTTGCCGACCTCAGGATGCGACTCCGGCAAGACGGTCGCCCTCGTAGGCCAGCAGTGCCAGGAACCTGTCCGACTCCGGGCGGCACAGCCGATCGATCCCGGCGGCCAGGGTGGCGCAGCCGGGGTGGGCGAAGAACCGTAGGCGCAGATTCTCCGGTGACGCGTCGGTGTACAGGCTGGTGATGGCCCGGCGGTAGCGCGGGGTGATCGCACGGGTCGAGACGATCCCGCCGTCCACGGTCAGCGCGTCCACGGTCGCGGGAACCGCCGGACGGTCCGGGGAAGTCACCGATGTTCTTCGCGCGGACGGTCCACGTAGACGGGGCAGTCGGCGTGGTGCAGCAGTTGCAGCCCGGTGGAGCCGAGCATGGAGCCGACGATCACGCCGTGGCCGCGGCTGCCGACCACGACCAGCTGGGTGCCGTGCGAGACGCCGACCAGCACGCCGGCCGCGCTGTCGTGCGACACCAGAGTCTCGACCGCGACGTCGGGGTACTTGACCCGCCACGGCGCGAGCTGTTCCTGCAGGCGGGTGCGTTCGGCGGTGTCCTGTTCCGGGGTGGCGATCGTGGCCGCCGGAACGGCATAGCCGTAGTACAGCGGCACGGCCGGTAGATAGGTGCGGACAGCGACCAGGCCGGTGCCGCGGCCAGCCGCGGCGGCGAACGCTGTGGACAGTACGTGTTCGGTCGTGTCGGAGTCGTCGACGCCGACGGCTACCGGTCCTTCGGTGGCGTCGGCGCGTCCCCGCACGACGACCACCGGGCAGGGGGCGTGGGTGGCGAGCCGCTGACTGACCCCGCCGAGCAGCAGCCCGGCGAAGCCGCCGTGTCCCCGGCTGCCGAAAACCAGCAACTCCGCAGCCTCGGCCGCGTCGAGCAGCCGTGCGGCCGGATTGCCGATCAGGGTCACCTCCGTGACCTCGACCCGCGGCGCCACCGCCCGGGCGGTCGCTGCTGCCGCCGCCGTCACCTTCTCGGCGAGGCTGCGGGCCATCTCGAAGCTGCCGCCGTCGAACTCATAGCGGGCGGTGTTCCAGTCCCAGTCCAGCACGTGCACGACACGAAGATTCATGTCCAGGCGTGCGGCCTCGCGGGCCGCCCACCGCACTGTTGCCGAGCCTGTTGCGGCGCCGTCGGTGGCGACGACGATGGCGGGAGTTCGCATGGCTCCTCCTTCTCCATCTCTCCCTTCATCGTGATTCGAATCGATATGCATCGTCAGGGCAACAGGTCATACCCGATGATGCCGAAGGTCCTTCCCCAAGCCGGGCTACCTCAGGTTCGGCGTCCCCATCCCAGATAGAGCACCGGTCCGAGCGGTTGTACGATCAGGGTGGGCCACCACACTGCTTTCGGGCCGCGGATCCGCCCGGCCGGGCGGCGTGACAGGTCGACTGCGGCGACGACGGTCAAGGCCGGCTCTACTGGGGCCAGCACCAGCGTCGTCGCTCGTTGCCACCGCGGTAGATCTTGCCAAGTGGTACGTGTCATGGGTTATGCCTCCTTCACTGACGATGGGGTTGTCCAACGGTGTGCCGCCCTGTGAGGGTTCGGCTCCGGATCCGGCCCGGTCACAACGGGCCAGTCTCGTGCTGGTGCTCCGGAACGACGGCGACCGGGCACGACGCTTCAGTCGCCACCGTGAGCGGAACGTCTCCGGTGCGGGCACGGCTGATGACACCGCGGCGTTTGTCGCCGACCACGAGAAGCCGGGCGCCCGCGCCGGCTCGGGTGAGGGATTCGATGACCGGACCGTGCAGAACGGCGCGCCTGATCGGCATCGCCGGGCATTTCACAGCCCAGGGCTCCGTCGCGTCGGCCAGCAGTTCCAGAGCGGCCGGTTCGGTGGTGAAGTGCGTGGACAGCGTGACGTCGTCGTAGAAGTAGTCGTCAGGGCTCGCCGCGGAGACGTGGACGGCGGCTAACGGCAGGCGATGCTCGTCGGCGTATCTGACCGCGAACTCCATCGCGGTCTGGCTCGCCGAGCTGCCGTCCACGCCGATCACCACGTGTCCGCCGAACAGAGCCCTGGACACCGGTGGCGGTGCGGCCCGGGCCACCACTACGGGACAGTGCGCCTGCCGGAGCACTCGCCGTACCGTCCGGCCTCCTGCACCGGCACCGATCACCAGGAGCCGGACGCCCGCTGACGCGTCGGCCAGACGGTCCGACGGATCGCCGCCGAAGATCCGCAGGGAGACACGTCGCTCACCAACACGTGCTCGGGTCTTCGCGTAGGCGCGGGCGAGAGGCGGATCGATGAGCTCCAACTGCGCCGGTGCGGGGTCGCCGGCGAGGTGCTCCAGCGGCGAGCCGGGCGCACAAACATGCACGAGCACGAGAGGGGTGCCGGTCCAGTCGGCCTGCTCGGCGGCCCATGCCAGCGCGGGCGATCCACCGGACCCGCCGATGCCGACACCGATCGAGTAGCTCATAGCGAATAACCTGCCCCCTGACAGCGACGGCGCGGCAACCGCCCCGTGCCACCAGGCCTGTGCTGTTGGCGCCGCGGCAGGTGCCGGGGCGCCTAAGGGGCCCCGGGTTCATCGTGCGGGCCGGTACCGCAGGCCGGGCAGGGCCGGAAGTCCCTTCTCATTCGCGGGTGGGGACCCTCCAGGTCAGCACCGTGCCGGTGCCTTTCGAGGCCGAGCCGATCTCCAAGGTGCCACCCAGGTCGTGTGCGCGTTCGCCCATGTTCACGATGCCGCTGCGGGCCTGTCCCGGGTCGCAGCCGATGCCGTCGTCCTCGACGCACACCACGACCTCGCCGTCCGCAGCACGCACGGACACCCGGGCGCTGGTGGCGCGGGCGTGCCGGGCGATGTTCGACAACGCCTCGCCCAGCACTGCCACGATCTCAGGTTTGATGTCGTCGGGTATCGCGCTGTCCACCGGGCCGGAGGTCTCCAGGACGGGCCGGAATTCCAGCGTCTGCGCCGCGGCCTGTACCAGTTCGCTGAGTTCGGCGCGCAACGACGGCCCGAATGTGGTGCGCAACTCGAAAATGGACCGTCGGATGTCGCGGATGGTCGCGTCCAGCTCGTCGACCGCCGCGTTGATCCGCCTGACCACCTCCGGCCTGACCGCATGCGGAATCGCGCCCTGCAGCTGCATGCCAGTCGCGAACAGCCGCTGGATGACCACGTCGTGCAGGTCCCGGGCGATCCGCTCCCGGTCCCCGAGGACCGCGAGCAACTCCCTTTCCTCCTGCGCTCGGACACGTTCCAGGGCGAGCGCGGCGTGCCCGGCGAAAGTTGACAGTTGTACCGGGTCCTCCTCCGTGAGTTGCCGGCCGGCGGGCCGGGTCACGATCAGCACGCCGTGCAGAGTCCCTGCGCCCGCCAGCGGGACGGCCATCGCCGGGCAGTCCGGTACCGGGCCGGGCCAGTCGATGGTCGCGCGAAGATCGGCGATGTCGCGGTATTTCTCCCGACCGAACTCGGCGGCCGCCGATTGATCCACGGGAACCAGCTTGCCGACGAGTGCGGCACAGGATGGGTCGGTGCCGTCGGCGACCTCGATCGTGTACTGAGCGTTGTCCTCGTCGTACAGCATCACCAGGACGAGTTCGGCGTCGCAGACCTCACGGGCCCGGCGGGCGATGAGCCGCAACGCCTCCGTGCGCTGGACCGTTCCCAGCAGGACACCGGTGATCTCCGCGGTTGCGGCGAACCAGCGTTCCCGGCGCTGGACGAGCTCGTACAGCCGGGCGTTGTCGATGGCGACGCCCGCCGCGGCGGCCAGGGCCACCACGATCTCCTCGTCGTCGTCACTGAACTCGGTGGCGTCCTGTTTCTCGGCCAGGTACAGATTCCCGAAGATCTGGTCGCGGGTACGAACCGGCACACCGAGGAAGCTGTGCATCGGCGGGTGGTTCGGTGGGAACCCGTACGAATCGGGGTGCTTGTTGATGTCCGGCAGCCGGACCGGGCGGGGCTCGGAGATCAGCAGGCCCAGTACACCGCGGCCGTGTGGCAGGTCCCCGATCCGCGCCTGGGTGGCCGGGTCGATGCCGTGGGTGATGAAGTCGGACAGATCGGTGCGGTCGGCGCCGATCACGCCGAGCGCACCGTACCGGGCGTTGGCCAGGGTGCACGCGGCTTCGACGATACGCTGCAAGGTGCCGCGCAGGCCGAGGTCCGCGCCGATGCCGACGACCGCACCGAGGAGCGCCCGTAGCCGTTCCCGGCTGGTCATCACCTCGCCGACCCGGTCGAGCATCTCCTGAAGAAGCTCATCCAGCCTGACCCGGGAAAGTGGGCTGAGCCCGAGCGACAGCGGTTCGGCCCGATCGTCGTTCGGCGGATGTGAGCCCATGGTGACAGGCTATGCCGCACCCGCGGTCCGGGGAACGGCCTTCACATGGCGTCCCGGGTATGGCCCGATGCGGCAGGAAACACCTCCACAGGCCATGGCGCGTAAGCGTGGACGGCGCGTGGTGGGTCAGATCACGGCCAGCCCGTGATCACGGAACTGTCCGCGGACCCGTTCCAGCAGCCCGGCGTCCGGTGGCGGGGTACCGGAGAGGGGGAATGGCAGGCCGAGAGCGGCGTACTTAGCGGCGCCGAGGCGATGGAAGGGCAGGACCTCGACGCGTTCGACGGTGGGCACGCCGGCTGCGACCGCGTCGACGTTGGCGGGGTCGTCGGGGAGGCCGGAGACGAGCACGAACCGGACCCAGATCGGGATGCCGCGGTCGGCGAGGCGGTGCGCGAAGCGCACGGTGGGCGCAAGGCGGCCGGTCCGGGTAACCCGCGGTACGTGGTGGGGTCACCGGGCTTGATGTCGAGCAACACCAGGTCGGTGGCATCGAGCAGCGCGTCGTCGGCACGGTCGCCTAGGAAGCCGCTGGTGTCCAGAGCGGTGTGTAGCCGCATCGGTGTAGCCGTCGAGGACGCCGGCCAGGTTGCCGATGCGTTCGTCGCGGGTGTGTCCGAGTCCGTCGGGGGTGGCGGTGATGGTCAGCGAGATACCGTCGCGGGCCGACGAGTAGGGCAGTTTGGCGACCGACAGGGCGGCGGCGACCATGCCGTGCGAGTCGCGGCCGTTCATCGGGTTGGCCCCGGGCGCGAAATGGTTCGCCGGCCCGGCGACCGTCGGGGGTGTTGCCGGTGTGCTTGCCGTACACCACGCTCGAGGTGATGGTGAGCACGGACAGGCTGGCTCGGCGCCGCGGTAGGTCGGCTGCCGGTGGATCTTGTCCATGAACCGTTCGACGAGGTCGACGGCAATCGTGTCGGCCCGGTCGTCGTTGTTGCCGAACGCCGGGAAGTCACCGTCGATGGCGTAGTCGACGGCCGGGCCGCTCTCGTCGCGCAGCACCTTGACTTGGGCGTGCTTGATGTCGGAGAGGCTGTCGACGGCGACGGAGAGGCCGGCGATGCCGGTGGCCATGAAGCGGTGCACGGGGTAGTCGTGCAGCGCCATTCGTCGCGGCCGCCGTTGATGACGTAGAGCAGGGCCTTGGCGAGGTTGGCGCGGGCGCCGAAGAACTGAATGTCCTTGCCGACGCGTATGGCCGCCGATCCGGCGCTTCCTGAATGCCACGTCCGTGCCTCCGGCCCGCGTCGATCAGGAGTCGGGTCGCTGCGCACGTACCAGCACCGGGCCGGTCACCCGCGGCGCGGACACGGCCGCCACCGGCCCGGGCGCGGTGGTCCCGGCTGAGGAGGGCAGTCCGGTCGTCCTGCGTGGGCTCCAGCTGAACCGTTGGACGGCGATCACCGTTCCCACGACCGTCCACACCGCCAGGACGGCGAGATGGCCGGGGGAGAAGCCCGCGCCGGGACCGGGCTGGAAGGTCTCCGCCGCGGGCTGGGCGAAATGTTTGAGAGGCAGCAGCGAGCCGATCACGGCCAGCCGTGCGGGGAGCGCGGCACCGACGATGAAGACGTCGGAGATGAAAGCGAGCGGGATGAGGATTCCCTGGGTCAGGGTCTGCGCGGCGAGCACGGTACGTGTCGGCGAGGTCAGGGCCAGTCCGAGAGCTGCCAGACAGGCGATCCCAAGGACCAGGGTGACCAGCAGCGCGGGCACCTTGTCCCGTAGCCGCGGACCAGATCGGTGACCGTGATGGCATCCATCGCTGACCTCCCAGCGGCACCGGCCGAGTCGGGGCCCGAACCCGTCGCATGCACAAAGCCACTGTCGAGTGTCCACTCGTCATCCGGCCCCGGTCAGGGGCCAACGGCCCCTTGACTGTCGCGGAAACCGGGCTGAGGGGCCATTGGGCCCTGGCCTGTGTCAGGCCGTTGGGGCGAGGCTGACGGTGACGAAAGGTTGGAGGAACGATGACTTACCGTGTTGCCATCAACGGGTTCGGCCGGATCGGCCGGAACTTCCTGCGCCGCCTGGTGTCCGAGGATCCGGCCGGTCAGCAACTTCAGGTGGTCGCGATCAACGACCTGTACGACACCTCGACCCTCGCTCACCTGCTGGAATACGACTCCACGTTCGGCCGCCTCGACGCCGAGGTCGGCCACAACGACGATGTGCTGGCCGTCGGCCGACACAGCATCCCCGTCTACTCCCGCCGGACACCGGACACCCTCCCCTGGGGAGACCTCGACGTCGACCTGGTGATCGAGGCGACCGGCAAACTCCGGACCCGCGACGACGCCGCCCTGCACCTGAAGGCGGGCGCCTCCCGCGTGCTGATCTCCGCACCCGGTAAGGGCGTCGACGCGACCCTGGTACCCGGGGTCAACGCCGGCACCTACGACCCGGTCCGGCATCAGATCGTGTCCGCGGCCTCATGCACCACCAACTGTGTGGCGCCGCTGCTCGCCGTCCTGCATCGCGCGTTCGGTGTCGAGCAGGGCTACCTGACCACCGTGCACGCCTACACCAACGACCAGAACATCCTGGACACCCCGCACAAGGACCCGCGCCGTGCCCGCGCCGCCGCGGTCAACATCATCCCGACCAGCACCGGCGCGGCCAAGGCGGTCGGTCTGGTGCTGCCCGAGCTGGCCGGGCGTCTCGACGGTGTCGCGCTGAGGGTTCCCGTCGTCGACGGCTCGATCAGCGACCTGACGCTGATGCTCGCCACCGAGACGACCGCGGAACAGATCAACGATGCCGTCGCGGACGCCTCGGCACCGGGCCGGGCTATGCACGGCATCATCCGCTACACCGAGGCGCCGATCGTGTCGGCCGACATCATCGGCGATCCGGCCTCCTGCGTCTTCGACTCCCGTCTCACCCAGGCACACGGTCGGCTGGCCAAGGTGTTCGGCTGGTATGACAACGAGTGGGGCTACACCAGCCGCCTCGTCGACCTGACCCGTCAGTTCGCCGCCCACACCTGACCCGGAGATCTTCCGCGACCGATCGGCCCCACCCGTGCTGGCGGGTGGGGGCCGATCGGTCGAAGGCGGAGGACTGATCAACGACGTACCGGATCGGTGATGCCGGACACGAGCGATGCAGCCGGGGTGAGTTGGCGGACGTACCCGGCGAAGTCCTGCAGGAACGGCGCACCGGCCCGCAGCTCGTGGGGTACCGGTGTGCCGCCGCGACCGGTGGTCGGTCGGAGACCCGTTGCTGACAAACCCGCCGCGACACGCCGAGCATCCCGGCTGATCGCGCCCAGGGCGTTGTGATCCAGTTGACGGTCCCGCAGCAACCTGCCCGACAGCGCGGCGATGGGATCGCGTGGGCCCTGCGGACCGTCGTTGAGCAGATGCAACAGCTGCGTTACGTGCCCGCGGGCCAGGTATGCGGCGTGACGGGCGGCCACCAGCACTGCCTCGACGTCCCCACCGTCGACGGCGACGTCCTCAGCCTCGGGAGAAGGCGAGTCGTGCAGGACAACGAACAGCGCCGACAGACACTGCCGTATGTCCTGGCTTGCCTGCTCATTCAGCCAGATGGTCAGCGGCGCCGACCGGGATTCGCGTCCCGGTTGGGAAAGCCCCCCTGCCGGCGGCGGCCCCGCTGACGCCGTCAACGTGTCGAGTGGACCGAGCGCTTCGGCGATGCCGACGACAGCAGCTTCGGCGTTGTACTCCACGATCGACGGCAGACGACGGTCACGAAACACGTCGGCCGCGCGGCATCCTCCGGCGAGTTCCCGGACGATCATCATGCGATGAAGCAACGACGTCCGTAGTGCGACAGGCAGCCCGGCATTCGTGGTCACCGCTGGACGACCAGGCGGTGTGCCCGTAAGGCGTGCGCCCACCACGGCCGCGGCTGCGATGGCGCGGCCCGCAGCGGCGGGCAGGAACTGCGTTTGACGCTGACCCACCCGCCAGGGCCCATGGTGACGGCGCCGACTGCCGGTTGCCTGCGCACGGCGACCGCGACGGCCACTGCCGTCGCGGTCAGGGCGGCGGTCGCCAGCGAGGCGAGCACGATGGCGGTGACATCGACGGCCGGTACGAACGTGGTTCGATCGGCGCCGACGGCGTACACCCCGATCTCTCGTCGTCCGGCGCGCACGGTGACCAGATCGGATCGCCGGTCGAGGTAGGTGGTCATGGCGGTGGCCTATCTGCTGTCCGAGGCGCTGGCCACGGTGGTGGCGGCCCGGCCGGCTTCGAGGCGGGCGATCGGGACGCGGAACGGGGAGCAGGAGACGTAGTCGAGGCCGGCGTGGTGGAAGAAGCGGATCGAGGCGGGATCGCCGCCGTGTTCTCCGCAGACTCCGGTGACCAGGCCGGGATGGGCGGCCCGGCCGCGCTCGACGGCGATGCGGACGAGTTCGCCGACGCCGCCGGTGTCGAGGGTCTCGAACGGTGAGGCGGCGAAGATGCCCAGTTCCAGGTAGCGGCCGAAGAACGCGCCTTCGACATCGTCGCGGGAGAATCCCCACGTCATCTGGGTGAGGTCGTTGGTGCCGAAGGAGAAGAAGTCGGCGTGGTCGGCGATCTCGCCGGCGGTGAGGGCAGCGCGCGGGACCTCGATCATGGTGCCGATCCGGATCGGTGGCGCACCGGTCACCGTGGCGAGCACGGACTCGGCTTCCGCCCGTACTGTCGCCAGTTCCTGAACCGCACCGACCAGCGGGATCATGATCTCCGGCCGCGGGTCGCCGCCGGCGGCGACCCGCGCCGCGGCGGCCTCCGCGATGGCCCGGACCTGCATCGCGAACAGGCCGGGGACGACCAGGCCGAGACGTACGCCGCGCAGTCCGAGCATCGGGTTGGCCTCGTGCATGCGGCGCACAGCCGTCAGCAGGGCGCTGTCGCTGCCCGGGTCCTCGCCGAGCGCCTCGGCGCGGGCGACGCGGGCGGTCAGTTCCTCCAGTGGGGGTAGGAACTCGTGCAGTGGCGGGTCGATCAGCCTGATCGTCACGGGCAGGCCGTCCATCGCGGTGAACAGTTCGGCGAAGTCGGCTCGCTGCAATGGCAGCAGGTCCGCCAGGGCGGCCTCGCGCTCGGCGTCGCCGTCGGCGAGGATCAGCCGTTCGACCAGTACCCGGCGGTCGCCGAGGAACATGTGTTCGGTGCGGCAGAGGCCCACCCCGGTGGCGCCGAACCGGCGTGCCCGTTCGGCGTCGATCCCGGTGTCGGCGTTGGCGTGCACGCCGAGACGCGAAATGTGATCGGCGTGGGCCAGGAGCCGCTGAACGGCGGAGAGCAGCGGGTCGCCCATGGGGGTCAGCTCGCCCTCGAAGTAGCGCACGACGGGGGAGGGCCGTACCGGCACGGATCCGGCGAAGATGTGGCCGGTGGTGCCGTCGACGGAGATGACGTCGCCGGCGCGGATCACCTGTCCGCGCACGGTGAAGGAGTCCGGCCCGATCTCGAGGTCTTCGGCGCCGCAGACGCAGGTCTTACCCATGCCGCGAGCGACCACCGCGGCATGGGAGGTCTTCCCGCCGCGGCTGGTCAGGATGCCCTGCGCGGCGATCATGCCGGGCAGGTCGTCGGGGTTGGTCTCACGGCGCACCAGGATGACCGGCTCGGTCGCGGCGGCCGCCGCGGCGGAGTCGAAGACGACCGCGCCCACCGCCGCGCCCGGTGAAGCCGGGACTCCGGTTGCCAGCGGCGCCGGGGCGGCCGCGGTGTCGAAGCTCGGGAACATCAGGTGGGCGAGCTGTTCGCCGGTGACCCGCTGCAGCGCCTCGTCGAGAGTGATGGTGCCTTCGTCGACGAGTTGCCCGGCGATCACGAACGCGGCAGCCGGCGTGCGCTTACCGACCCGGGTCTGCAGCATCCACAGTTTCCCGTTCTCGATCGTGAACTCGATGTCACACAGATCGCGATAGCGTTCCTCCAGCCTCTCCATGATCGACAAAAGGTGGCGGTGCGCTGCCGGGTCGATCGTGGCCAGGTCGTCCAGGCTCATCGTGTTGCGGATCCCGGCCACGACATCCTCACCCTGCGCGTTGCGCAGGTAGTCGCCGTAGACGCCGCGCCGCCCGGTGGCCGGGTCACGGGTGAACGCCACCCCGGTTCCGGAGTCCTCACCGCGGTTGCCGAACACCATCGCCATCACGTTCACCGCCGTGCCCAGATCCTGCGGAATTCGTTCCTGCTGCCGGTAGAGCACCGCCCGCTCGGCGTTCCAGGACTCGAAGACCGACGCGATGGCCAGGAGCAACTGCTCGTGCGGCGCTTGCGGGAAGTCTCGCCCGGTGTGAGCGTGGAAGACCTTCTTGTACGCGCCGACCACGTCCTGCAACTGTGCAGCGGTCAGGTCGGCGTCTGACCGCACACCCGCACCCTCGCGAGCCGCGGCCAATTCCGTCTCGAACTCGTCGCCGGGAACGTCGAAGACGGTCTTGCCGAACATCTGGATCAGCCGCCGGTACGAATCCCACGCGAACCGCTCGTCGCCACTGTGCCGGGCGAGCGCGGCGACATTCGCGTCACGCAGTCCGATGTCGAGGATCGTCTCCATCATGCCGGGCATCGAGAACTTCCCACCGGAGCGCACCGACAGCAGCAGCGGATCGTGCGCATCCCCGAGCGGCTTTCCCGTCTTCTCCTCGACCATCCGCAGATGCTGTTCGATCTCGTCGAGCAGACCGGTCGGCATCGACCCGGTACGCAGGTATTCGCGGCACGCCTCGGTGCTGATGGTGAAGCCGGGTGGCACGGGCAGGCCCATCCGGGTCATCTCGGCGAGGTTGGCGCCCTTGCCGCCGAGCAGGTCCTTGAGATCCTTGCCGCCGTCGATGAAGTCGTACACGTACCTGGACATCCGATCCTCGCCCTCGTTGGCTCGCGGTCAGTCCTTTTCTCTTGTTGGTAGACCTGCGATCGCCCCGCCGAGTAGGGCCGAACGCCCCTGCCGGATCGCGGGCGAGCGGACAAGGGTGGAACTGGAGCCATTTACGTAAGGAAAGGCACCATGAAGGGACTGGTATGCGGCGGACCGGGGGTCAGAACCTGGACGGAAATCCCCGATCCGGTCGTCCAGGAGCCACGTGACGCGGTGATTCGGGTCGATGCCGTCACGATTTGCGGTACCGACCTGCACATCCTGGGCGGGGACGTGCCTGAGGTGACGCCCGGTCGGGTCCTCGGTCACGAAGCGGTCGGCACCGTCGTCGAGACCGGCAGTGGCGTGACCGGCCTGGCCGCCGGCGACCGGGTGCTGGCGTCGTGCATCTCGGCGTGCGGCATCTGCCGATTCTGCCGTGAGGGCAGCTACGGACAATGTCTCGGCGGAGGCGGCTGGATTCTCGGCCATACGGTCGACGGGGTACAGGCCGAGTATGCCCGGATCCCGTTCGCTGACCTGTCCACCTACAACTCCCCGACCCGGTCACCGATGAGGCGGCCGTGCTGCTCGCCGACATCCTGCCCACCTCCTACGAGGTCGGCGTGCTCAACGGCCGGGTCCGGCCCGGCGACACCGTCGTCGTGGTCGGCGCCGGCCCGATCGGGCTCGCCGCTGTCGTCACCGCAAGGCTCTACTCACCCGCCCACATCGTCGTGATCGACAAAGCCGACAGCCGGCTGCAGGCGGCGAAGATGTTCGGCGCCGACACCGCCGTGCTGGCCGGCACCGACGTGGTCATGGAAGCCGTCGGCACACCGCAGACCTTCGAACTGTGCACCACCCTCGTGCGCGCCGGCGGGAACATCGCCAACATCGGCGTCCACGGCAAGCCGGCCGTCCTGCACCTGGAGGACCTGTGGATCCGCAACATCACCATCACCACCGGCCTGGTCGACACCTACTCCACACCAAAACTGCTCGGCATGCTCGTCGCCGGACAACTGGACCTCGGGCACATGGTCACCCGCCGGTTCACTCTCGACGACTTCGCCGAGGCCTACGACGTCTTCGCCGGCCCCATCCACACCGGGGCACTCAAAGTGGTGCTGTCGCGATGAGACTCCCGTGGATCATCGCCGCCGGCGTGGCGGCCGCAGCGTACTCGCCGCCCGCCCGCCGGTGGTACCTGACGTGGGGCGCCACCTCTGAAGAAGCGGCCGGCTCGCTGCCCGGCGACGAACTGCTCGCCGAACCAGCCCTGCAGTCGACCCGGGCCATCACGATCGACGCTCCGCCGACAGCGGTGTGGCCGTGGCTGGTGCAGATGGGCAGCGGCCGCGGTGGCGCCTACACCTACGACTGGATCGAGAACCTCTTCGGCCTCGACATGCACAGCGCCGACCAGATCGTGCCGCAGTTCCAGCAGCTGGCAGTCGGAGACGTACTGCCGTTGGGGCCGGACGGGCCCGGCGTCCGCGTCGCGATCTTCCGGCCCGCAACGACCCTGAGCTTCCGCTCCGAGGACGGCAACTGGGTCTGGACCTTCCACCTGAGCCCCGACGGCCTGGGGACACGCCTGATCAGCCGCAACCGCATCGCAGCGCCCGCGGCCTCGTGGGCGAACAGAATGGCCACCCGGTTCGTGATGGAACCGGGCAGCCTGATCATGGAAAGGCGGATGCTGCTCGGCATCAAAGAACGGGTCGAACGCACCACGTCACCGGGCGAGAGCACCGTCCGGCTCGAGTTGGACATCGCCCGCGTCGAAGGGGCGAGCCGGGAATAGAGCTGCGCCTGGCGTGTTCTACCGCTCTCGCGGCGTGGTTCGGGTCCAATCGGACGGCGTTTCGGGACTGGTCAAAACAGTGAGGCAGACCTCGTCGTTCCAGAGGGCCAGGGCGCGGCCCATCACGTGGAGGCTGAACGACCAGCTGATTCGACAGGTCGGCTACACCGGGCGTCTTCCAGACGATCTTGTCGGCCGGTCGAATCACCTGTACAGACGGGATTTCACCCCGCAATAGGACCACGCGGTTCTGCACCTTCACCACAATGCAGCGCCTCTCTTCGGTAGTCCGGGCTCCAGCAGTTCTGCTACAGGCACAGCAAGGCGGATGTCGTCCGTCGATGACGCCGAAGCGTCGTCGGGTGGGTCAAGGTAATAAATTGCCACCGCATTGGCCGACGAAGCCGTGGTTCACTACGGGGTGGGATCGGCTACGGACAGGCGACTGCTCACCAACGTGTGTCCGATGCCGGGGTCGGTCGGGGCGGCGATCCGGAGGCGTTCCCCCCCTTTCAGCGGCGACGCCCATGTCTGCGGCGCCCCGTCACGGCGCTCGGCTTCGGACACGCGTCTGCGGCGAGACCATGTCGCAGTAGCGGTACGAGCGAAAGTGATCGGTATGGCTTCAGGCTTTGCGGCAGCTGTCCCCGGAGGGTAGGAACATCCCATGATTCGCGTGTATCTGCTTGACGACCACGAGGTGGTCCGTCGCGGTCTTGTCGATCTGCTGCAGGCCGGCGGCGACATCGAAGTGGTCGGCGAGTCCGGATCGGCTCAGGAGGCGACCCGACGGATCCCCGCGCTGCGGCCCGATGTCGCCGTCCTGGACGGCCGGTTGCCCGACGGCAGCGGCATCGACGTGTGCCGCGACGTTCGAGCCGTGGATTCATCGATCAAAGGCCTGATCCTCACCTCGTACGAGGATGACGAAGCGCTTTTCGCGGCGATCATGGCCGGGGCATCCGGCTACGTCCTCAAGCAGATTCGAGGCCACGACCTGGTCGACGCGGTGCGCCGAGTCGCCGCAGGGCAGTCACTGTTGGACCCGGCGGTCACTCAGCGCGTGCTCGAACGTATCCGCAACGGTGTCGAGCAACCCCGCGAACTGGCCGGGCTGACCGATCAGGAACGCAAGATCCTCGAACTGGTTGCGGAAGGCCTCACCAACCGTGAGATCGCCGGCCGAATGTTCCTGGCCGAGAAGACGGTCAAGAACTACGTCTCCAGTCTCCTGGCGAAATTGGGCCTCGAACGCCGGACCCAGGCGGCGGTGCTGGCCACTCGCCTGTTGGGCGAGCATCCGCACTGACCGAGTTAGCGGTACCGCAAGGTGTGCTGCCGATCAGTCCTCGATGAAGATCACGTCCGAAGGTGAACGGCGGGGTGTCGGTGGGACTTCATCGGGTTCCTCGACATAGCCGAGTCGCACGATCAGGTAAGGCTCGCCGATCCCGGAGAGCAGTCGGCTCAGCAGACGCCGGGGCCACGCCACTTCGACGGCCTCACTGATGGGCGCGGACGCCAGACCGTCGGCGGTTGCCCCCAGCAGAAGCGCCGACATGGCCTCGCCACCGCGGAGCAGATCGACCGGATGGTCAGTGGTGCCGAAGATGATGACGAAGGTCGCCCCCTCATCATGGTCAGCGCCGGGGAGCAGACCGGACGAACCGTCGGGCAGGAAGTTACGGACCGGTACACGTCGCTGGCTGGGCTGGACGACGGTACTGGGCGGCACGCCGTCACCGGTCCAGGCCGGCCGGTGCGTCCAGCCGGTGAGCTCACCGCGATGAGCCGGGTCGAAATAGTTGGCGTCGGCCGCCTGGTCGACCGAGATCGCCAGTTCCGGCACCCGCTCATCAGGTACGACATGTAGATAGGCGCCACACGCTTCGACGAGCCGGCGCAGGCGGGTGAGGATCTCCTCGGGCACCGGGCGGTCACCGAAGGCGCGGCGGTCGGTGCGGCGCCGGCTGATGGCGGCGGCCAGTAGTTCAGCTTCCACATCCGGTTCGCTGGGCTTGGTCACCTTCACCCGGGCGAGCAGGTCAGGGCGCTGCTCCTCCGGGAGACGTTGTACATCGGCGTGCCACCCGGCGGCTGCCAGCGACACCTGTGCATGGTGCAGCGCGCCGCCACAGCTGAGCAGAAGCAGACGGCCCTCGGCGTCGGTCACCCCCAGCCGGCGAGCCGGGTCGGACGACAGCTCCAGCACATCGCCGGTGAGACGCCACGTCCAAGGCTGGGTGTTGAAGACCGACGGAGCGCGCAGCGATGCCCGAGCGGCCACCTCCAGGGCAGTACGCGCCTCGGCACGGAAAACCTCGTCTCGCGTGGTCATGGCGGAACCTCCGGACTCGTGGCCTCACCACGGCGCATGCCGTGGCCATCGCCCGCCCGATCGCCCTCATCGCAGCGTGTAGGCGGTCTTCTCCGTCTCGTGGCACCGGTGGCACCGGTGGATCTGCGGCGCCCCGAATTCCGTGTTC
Organism: Actinoplanes sichuanensis; assembly: GCF_033097365.1. Classification (NCBI taxonomy): domain Bacteria; kingdom Bacillati; phylum Actinomycetota; class Actinomycetes; order Micromonosporales; family Micromonosporaceae; genus Actinoplanes; species Actinoplanes sichuanensis. The sequence continues at coordinate 4,489,566 of NZ_AP028461.1, read as the reverse complement.
GCATACCGCCAGGGACCCCACTCATGCCGGGTCCGGGACTGCGTCGTCGCGCATCGCTCGCAGCGGCGGACCTGTTCGCAGCGGCCGGCATCGGCGTAGGAGAACCCGCCCCATGTGTGGCGGACGATCTTGTCGGTCTTGCCGCACGTGGTGCAGACACGCACGCTTTCGCATCGGCAGTCGGGAAGGAGCCGCTGCCCCGAATGCAGGCCGACCGCACACGCCAACCTTCTGAGGACGATCATTTCGGCTCCCGATTGAGGAGAACGGCCATAGCCCCAAGGTGACGCTACGGCGGCTGCCCAGAACGCAGTCAGGGCCGAACGACCCGACACGGCAGGGCTTACCGCGACCGGGCCACACCCCTCCGTCTGCGCGAACGGCGTCTGCCAGCGCGGGAACTCGCGCCGATGAAGGCCCTTGTCAGCCCTCGGCCGGTAACCCCTCGTAGCGGCAGTGGACAGGCACCTGACCGACCTGAGGTGACAGGACCTTGGACCCTGCTGACACCGTGATCTCGCGATGATGCTCATGCCATGGAGATCGCAAGGCCCGTGACCATGCGGCCCAACGCCGTCGACGCACGTGCCGCCGGAGTCGAGTTCGGCCTCACCACGACGTTCATGGCCACCGTTTTCAGCCTGGTCCACTGGGGGATCGGCACCGCCCCGCCGAGTGCCTCGGCGAACGAACTACGCATCAGGGTCGCCGCCGTGTCGATCCTCGTCGGCCTGACCATTGTCGGGTTCGCCGATTCCCGGCCGGGACGGTTCAGCGGTGCGCACATGAATCCGGCGATCACCCTGGGTGTCTTCGCTGCCGGCCTCCTGCCGGCCCGGCGTGTCCTGCCCTACCTCCTGGCCCAGAGTGCTGGGTCGATCGCCGCGGCGGCTCTCCTCAGAGTCGCCTGGGGCCCCTCAGTGTCCGGGGGGCCTGTCCGTTGGGCGGTGGTGCAGCCGGGACCGGGTTGGCCTGACGCGTCGGTCGCCGTCGCTGAGGCGGCGACTCTGCTGGTCATAGTGGGGGTGATGTGCTGGATGACGGCCTGCCGACCGCATTGGCGGGCGGTGTGGGTCGTCGGCGGCTTGTTCGGGCTTCAGGGTGCCTTGCTGGGGACCATCACCGGTGGCTCCGCCAACCCGGCACGACAGCTGGGGCCGGCCCTGTTGTCCGGCGAGTTCCATCTGCTCGCCGTCTACCTGGTCGCACCGGTGGCCGGCGGCGTGCTCGCCGGCTGGACCGCTCACCGGCTCCAGCACGCCCGAAACGTGCGACGTCCGGTGCTGGCCTGGCCGACGCCACCAGAACGGCGCGCTCGACCGTCGAGCGCCGTCCTCAATCCAGCCGTTGCCGTGGGCCGGTCGCCCGGTCGTGAGCAGTAGACGGCCGATGGTGCGGCAGCGACGGTGGACGCTGCCGCTATTGATGACCGCCCGGTGCAGCTATCGGTTTGAGTGTCATTGCACGTTGGCCCAGACGACTTTACCGCCGTGTGCCGACATGACGCCCCATGCGGTAGCGAGGGTGTGCACCAGCCGCGGGCCTTGCCCCCGTTCGCCAAGCAAGGCCTGCGGACCGGTGAGTTGGGGATCGCCGGGACGCGGAAACGGGGAGGCTCCGTCGCGGACTGCCACCCGCAGGGAGGCGTCGTCACGTGTCAGGGTGACGACGAAGTCGGTTGCGGCGTGCTGCACGGCGTTGGTGGACAGCTCGGACACGATCAGCAGTGCGTCATGCTGCAGGTGTGGCAGGTGCCAGGTGCGGCATCCCTGAGCGACGAGGTGGCGGGCGGTACGGACGGAGGCCGGTAGACTGGGCAAGCGGGTTTGTAGCCGGTTGTCGCGTGACATGCGCCCGGCGATCGCTCTGCGGGCTTCGTACATGGTGGTCAACACGCGTGGCTGTGGTCCTCGAAGGTTGCGCAACCGCCAGCCGAGCGTTGTCGTAGCCGGCAGGGTGAACGCCAACTGCGTCGGCGGCGGTTCGAGACGAGCCTGGCGCCAGGCGGCGAGCCAGAACGGCACGCTCGCCCCGGAGGGGTCGTCGATGTCATGCAGGTCGATGATGATCCAGTCTGAGGGCCCGGCCGTGCACAGGTTTGGAGCGCATCTGATGGATCATCACGGATGACTGTGGTCGATCGTTGGTGTGTTGTGGCTGGTGATCTGAATGATCAGGACTGGGAGCGGCTGGAGCCGTTGCTGCCGTCCATGGCACCGCAGCGTGGTGGTCGGGTGGCGTGATCAACGGCAGGTGATCAACGGGATCCTGTGGCGCGTCGAGAACGGCGCGAAGTGGGATGAGATCCCGGATCGGTACGGTTCGCCCGGTGGGAGCAGGACGGCACTTGGGCACGTATCGAGAAGTATCTGCAGGCGGAGGCCGACGCGGCCGGTGATCTCGACTGGCGTGCGCAGGTCGACTCCACCATCGTGCGGGCGCACCAGCATGCCGCCGGGGCCCGTAAAGGGGGTTGAGCAGGGCGGATTCGCGGGCAGCCCAAGGGATGGGTCGCTCGCGAGGAGGACTGCCCACCGAACTGCATCTGCTTGCTGATGGACGCGGCCGCAGTCTGGTCAGACGGCTCACACCCGGGCAGGCCTCCGACACCCGGGAACCGGTGCCGTTGCTCGACAACGTCGCGGTGGCCCGGCCCGGAGGTGTCGGCCGGCCCCGCAAGCGTCTTGATCATCTGACCGCTGACAAGGCGTACGGGTCGAAGGCCAACCGGCGTTCGCTGAAGGCCAGGCGGATCCCGCACACCATTCCGGAACGCGATGATGTGCGCAGAAGCCGCGCCGGGAAGGGTTCCCGCGGCGGGCGGCCGCCGAACTTCAACGCACAGCGGTACAAGGACCGTAAGCGGGTCGAACGGGTCTTCCATCGGCTCTAGCAGTTCCGGGCCGTCGCGACCAGGTACGACAAGCTCAAAGACCGTTACGAGGCAACGGTAACCGTCGCCTCGATCATGATTTGGCTCCGCGCCAAACCGGACCGGAGCCAATCATGATCCGTCAGATGCGTTCTAAACGTCGTGCACGCTCGCGTTCCGGGTCACGAGCGCAAGCGCAGGGCGCTCTGATCGTCGCCGGTGAGCGTCCGGCAGGCGTGAAGGACGCGCTGCGGGACGCCCCCGGCAGGCATGCATATATATGATCTTCGCTCCTGCTTCATCAAATCGGGGGAATGTCTTGCGAAGATTACTGGCCATGGTCGGGGTGACGGCAGCAGTGCTGGCCACCGTCGCGGCCGTCCGGATCGCCGTTCCGCAGCAGCAACAGCACCAGAATGTGCAGGTGGCGGCCGCGGCCGACGGACTGGGCTACCAGCGCGAAGCCGTCCGCATGATGACCTGGAACATCTGTGGCGAGGCCGGGGGGAGTCGAGGCAGCTCCTCTTACTGTCCGTGGCGGTCGCGACCGCAGGCCAAGGCCGCCGCGATCGAGACGATCGTCCGCCAACGTGACCTCAACGTGGTCATGCTCCAAGAGGTCTGCTACCCCGACGAGGCCGCCGGCCGCGGCGGCGACCGCAACGACCTGGCACCACTGATGGCAGCGCTCGGCCCCGGCTGGACCTACCGCACCGCCGTCGTGGCCCGCCCGGACGGCCGATCCGACTGTCGCGGCGGCGACCTGATCGGCACCCTCGGTCAGGTCATCGCCGTCCGCGGCACCATCACCTCGTCGACGGTGACGCCGCTGCTCGTCGCCGGGGACCCGAACCACTATCCGGACACCACGACCAAACGCACTTCCAACCTGCTCTGCGTACGGGTCGAGGGCTGGCAGAACACGCCGTGCGGCACCCACCTGCTGCACAACAACGACGCCGAGTACGCCCGTGAGACCGCGTCGCTGAAGCAGAAGATCAGCGGTGTCGCGGTGCCGGTGCTCGGCGGCGACTTCAACACCAGCCAGGGCTCGGCTTCGACGTCGCCGATCCGGCCGCTGTTCGACGCGTACCCCGAATGCGATCAGCAGGCCTACGCACCCGGCGACGCGATCAACGAGATGACCCATTTCAACAGCACGGACGCCGAACCGGCAGTAGCCCAGCAGAAGCTCGACTACGTGTTCGCGGCCTCCGGGTTCACCTACTGCGACTCGCTCACCGAATTCGCCGACACCAACACCAACACGGCCGCAGCCGACGACCCGGCGGGCCTGTCGGACCACGCACCGCTGCTCGCGTTCACCCGTGGGCAGGCGCTGACCTGGAAGTTCGATGAGGCCGCCGGCACCACCACGGCGGACAGCTCGATCAACGGCCTCACCGGGAAACTGGCCGGCGGCGTCACCCGCTCCACCGAACGGGTCCGTTCGTTGCGCTTCGACGGCACGGGAACCGTGGTCAGCGGTGTCGACGGCACCGTCAACGTCTTCGACAGCCGCCGCGGTCTGACCGTGTCCGTCTGGGCCAAGCCGGACGCCGCGGCTCCCAACGGTTCCCTGATCAATCAGGCGAACAACAACGGCAGCCCCGTCGACCTGTCGTATACCGGGGGTAAATGGCGGTTCGCCATGGTGACCGCCGATGCCGCCGGTGCCGCTGTCGATCAGGTCCTCGCCACCGCCCAGCCCGGCGCGTGGACGCATCTGGTGGCCACCCACGATCCCGTGACGGCCAAGATGAACCTGTTCGTCAACGGCACCCTCGCCGGGAGCGTGGCACACACCAAGCGCGTGCCGAGCGGAACCCCGGTCACCGTCGGCACCGCCTACCAGGGTGGCCTCGACGACCTGCAGCTCTTCCCCTACGCCCTGGCCAGTGCGGAGATCACCAAGCTGCGCGCCGGCCAGACCATGCTGCCGGCCGTGCCCACCGGCACGGACACCATCCCGGCCGCCGACACCGCAAACCCCGGCTGCCACCAGAACGGCGGCTACGGCACGGTGCCGTCGTTGACCCCGCGCCTGAGCGCCACCGTCCGCCACGACGACCCCACGGTCCCGGTCCGCGGCGAATTCTCCATCTGGGACAACACCGACGCCGGCCAGCCGCAGCCCATCTACCTGGGCGGTCCGGGTTCGGCCAGCAACTACGTCACCGGTTCGGGCACCGTCTCGGTGACGCTGCCCACCCTGATCGCCGGCCACTCCTACGGCTGGTACGTCCGCACCTCCGACGGCACCAACGTCTCCGCCACGGCGCCGGTCTGCCACTTCGTCGCCGCAGCCGGCTGAGGGTCTGTACAGACAACGGCTCCGGCGCAGAAACGCCGGCCGGGCAGCCGCCGTACCCGGACATCCGATCCTCGCCGTCATCGGCTCGCGGTCAGTCCTCGATGCTGAGGACGTCGGTGGGTGTGCGCCGAGGCGACGGGGGCACGGCTTCGGCTGACTCGACGTAGCCGAGCCGGACGATCAGGTACGGCTCGCCGGCGCCGGCCAGCAATCGGGTCAGCAACTGACGGGGCCAGATCACCTCGACCGCTTCACTGATGGGGGCGGTCGCCAGGCCTTCGGCGGTGGCTTGCAGGAGCAGGGCGGACATGGCCTCACCGCCGCGGAGCAGGTCCACCGGCCGGTCCGAGGCGCCGAAGATGACGAGATAGGCGGCGCCCTCGTCCTGGTCGGCACTGGCCGGCAGACCGGGGGAGCCGCCGGGCAGGAAGTCGCGTACGGGCACCCGCCGCAGACTCTGTGTGACTACGGTCTGCGGCGGCACGCCGTCTCCGGTCCAGGCGGGCCGGTGCGTCCAAGCGGTGAGTTCGGCGCGGTGAGCCGGATCGATGTAGTTGACGTAGGCGGCCAGATCGACCGAGTCGGCCAGTTCGACCACTCGATCGTCCGGCACGACCCGCAGACGGGCGCCCTCGGCCTCGACGAGCCGGCGTAGGCGGGTCAGTGTCTGCTCGGCCACCGGGCGCCCACCGAACGCTCGGCGGTCGGTACGGCGCCGGCTGACCGCGGCGGCCAGATCCCGGGCAGTGGCGTCCGGAGTGATGCGACGGGTGACACGGATCCGTGCGAGCAGGTCCGGGCGATGCTCCTCGGGGAAGCGCTGCACCTCGGCGTGCCATCCGGCAGCGGCCAGGGCGACCCGGGCGTGGTGCAGGGCGCCGCCGCAGCTGAGCAGCAGCAGCCGTCCCTCGGCGTCGGTGGCCCCGAGGCGGCGGCCCGGATCGGACGCCAGTTCCAGCACGTCACCGGCGAGGCGCCACTTCCAGGGCTGAGTGTTGAACACCGACGGCGCCCGAAGGGACACCCGAACGGCGCGTTCCAAGGCATCGCGTGCCTCGCAAAGGGTCACGTTGTTCGCCGGCTCGGTCATCGGTAACACCTCCGGAGTCCATCGGTGCCTCCACCGTCGCAGGCCCTTGAGAGGGTCCGTCAGGGTCGAAAGACCCGGACGTCCGTCGTAGCCACCTTCTCGATGGCCGTCACGGCGTCGGAAACGCTGCAGCCGATTCGGCGGAAGGCCGGTCTTCGTACGAGTGGGCCCTTCGGCCCTGCCCGGGCGGCCGGGTCGGCGAAAGCCTGGAGGGAGGACGACAACGCGGAGGGAGCCCGCGATGACCTACCGTATCGCGATCAACGGTTTCGGCCGGATCGGCCGCAACTACCTGCGTCGCCTCACCGACAAGACTCTCGCGAACCAGGGCCTTCAGGTCGTGGCGATCAACGACCTGTACGACGCGGCGTCGCTGGTGCATCTGCTCGAGTACGACTCGACGTTCGGCCGGCTCGACACGGAGGTGTCCTACGCCGACGGAAGGCTGACCGTCGGATGGCACGACATCCCGACCTTCGCCGAGCGGCGTCCGGACACGTTGCCGTGGGGGGAGCTGGGTGTCGACCTGGTCATCGAGTCGACCGGCAAGCTGCGTACCCGCGACGACGCGGCGCTGCACTTGAAGGCGGGCGCCCGTCGGGTACTCATCTCCGCGCCCGGCAAGAGCGTCGACGCCACTCTGGTACCGGGGGTGAACGCGGACAGCTACGATCCGGTGCGTCACCGGATCGTGTCCGCGGCGTCGTGCACGACCAACTGTGTTGCGCCGCTGGTGAAGGTGTTACACGACGCGTTCGGCATCGAGAGTGGCTATCTGAGCACGGTCCACGCGTACACCAACGACCAGAACATCCTCGATGCGCCGCACAAGGACCCGCGCCGGGCCCGCGCGGCCGGGGTGAACATCATCCCGACCAGCACCGGCGCGGCCAAAGCGGTCGGGCTCGTGCTGCCGGAGTTGGCGGGCCGGCTCGACGGGGTGGCGCTGCGGGTGCCGGTGGTGGACGGCTCGATCAGCGACCTGTCGCTGCTGCTGGCCGCCGAGGCCACAGCGGAGCAGGTCAATCGTGCCGTCGAGGAATCCGCCGCGCCCGGGCAACCGATGCACGGCATCATCCGGTACGCCGACGCGCCGCTGGTGTCCACCGACATCGTCGGCGACCCGTCGTCGTGTGTGTTCGACGCCCGCCTGACCCAGGCGCACGGCCGGCTGGTGAAGGTGTTCGGCTGGTACGACAACGAGTGGGGCTACACCAACCGTCTGGTCGACCTGACCCGGCAGATGGCCGGAAGGTGAGGTGAGGGCGATGCGTGTCAAGGACATCATGAGCAGCCCGGTGTACACGGTGGAGCAGACCACCCCGGTGGCCGCCGCGGCCACGCTGATGACCACGAAATCGGTGACCGCGCTGCCGGTTCTCGACGAGTCCGGCGCTCTGGTCGGTATGGTCGGCGAGAGCGACCTGCTGTGGCATCGCGTCCCCGCCGACCCGACCGCGCATCTGCGGCCGCTGCCGGCCACCGATCCGGCGGAGCGGCCCGGCCTGGTCGCCGAGGTCATGTCCCCGTATCCCGTGACCACCCGGCCCGACACCGATGTCGCGGAGGCGGCTGAGGCGATGCTGGAGTACGACGTGCGCAGCATCCCGGTGCTCGACGACGGGGACCTGGTCGGCATCGTCAGCAGGCGGGACATCCTGCGGACCATGGTGCGTGGCGACGATGTGCTCACCGCCGAGGTGCAACACCGCCTCGACGAGTACGCCGACGGGCAGCACCGCTGGACGGCGACGGTCGACGGTGGTGTCGCCCGGATCGCCGGAGACTTCGACGACCCCACCGAACGGGGCGTCGTGGCCGTGCTGGCTCGCACCGTGCCGGGCGTCGCCGCCGTCGACTTCACTCTGGTCCCGGCGGTCCGGAGCGGAGGGTGAGATGCCCGGCCCGGTCGTTGCCGGCATCCTCGCGGTCGCGTCCGCCGAGGACGTGCTGCGACACGGCTTCGAAGCCGCCGGTGATCGGGATGTGCCGCTGCACGTCCTGGTCGCCGGGGCGGCCGCGGTCGCCGGCCCGGCCGACGAGGTGCATCAGGTGATCGAGCGGTGGTCGGAGAAGTACCCGACGGTGCCGGTGACCGTCACGGTCCACGCCGGCCTGGATGCCGCGATCGTGCTGGCCGCGGCCACCCACGATGGCGGACTCCTGGTGATGGCCGAGACACACGGCCTGCGGGAGGACGCGATCATCCGAGCGATCCGCCGACGTGTCCACTGCCCGCTGGCCGTCACTCGCAGCCGACACCCACTGCCGTGAACACCGGCCGGTCGGAAGCGTACGGCGCGGCGAGCGGCCTCGCTCTGCCCCTGCTCGGTGTCGCGGCGATGGTGTTCGAGCGGTCGCCGGTGACGGCTGCCGACTTCGCCGCGATCCGGCGGGCCCGTGGTTCGTCGCGACAGTCATGACCGGGGGTGTGGGATCGCAGGGCGCTGCCGGCTCAGGGACGGGTGGGCGCCACAGCGGCGACGGCCCGGGGCACCGCCACCGACTGGGGGCTCCGGCCTGATCGTTCGCCAAGGGGAGCCTCGGCTGCCGTATCCCGGCAGTCCGGGCAATCCGTTTCCGGATCCGGGACCAACAGCACTGGGCGTACGCGAGCAGGCGTAGTGCGATGAAGGTACTGACCGTGAAGGAGGCGCATGAAGATGCACACCCGGACCTGGACGGTCGAGGTCACCATCACTGAGGACGAGGACGATCGCCGTACCCGTGCCGTCGCCGTCCTGCGTACCGAGGCTCGTCCACAGGTGCGCGGGGAAGGCGTGGCCCGCCGGGCACCCCGGGACCGTGAGGTCCCGGAGATCGGCGACGAACTGGCCACCGCCCGCGCCCTGGCTGACCTGGCCTACCAACTGCTGGACGTGACCGCGGCCGACATCGAGGCCGTGGTCCATCGTCCGGTCCACCTCAGCGGCTGAATCCGGCGCGGCCTGCCCGGTCCTGGTGGTCCGTGGCTATCGGGGCGGAGCAGGACGCCGACGCCTGACCTGCCGTTGCCGAGGGGCGACCTCACGGTGAACGCATCGCCCCTCGGCGTGGCGGGGCCGATGGCCCGCCCGGCCGGGATCTGCGGCCCTGCCGGCTCGGGTCGGGCCGTCCTAGCGTGGGGTGTGGAGGTAACGCCATGAAGACTTGGCATGTCAGTGACGTGATGACCGCCGACGTGGTCTCTGCGGGGCCGGACACCCCCTACCGGGATGTGGTCGACCTGCTGATCGGCCGGCGGATCAACGCCGTCCCGGTCGTCGACGACGACCGTCGGGTCCTCGGAGTGGTGTCCGAGTCGGACCTGCTCCGCAAGATCGAGTTCGTGGGTGAGGACGAACCCCGCTGGTTCGAACGCCGCCGTCGCGAACAGCATCACAAGGCCGCCGCCCGGACCGCCGGCGAGTTGATGACGGCTCCGGCGGTCACGCTCACCCCGGGCGCCGGGATCCGGGCCGCTGCCCGGCTCCTCGACGAGACCGGCCTCAAGCAGTTGCCGGTCGTGGATGATCTGGGCCGGCTGGTCGGCATCGTCACCCGCAGCGACCTGCTCAAGGAACATCTGCGTCCCGACGCCGACATCGACGCCGACGTGCGATCCACCATCGACGAGGTCGTGTTGACCGAGAGTTCCGCGGCCGTCCGGACCTCGGTCGAACGCGGCGTGGTCACGCTGGCCGGTCAGGTCGACCGGTGGTCCACGAAGGTGCTGCTCGCACGTCTGGTCGCGCTGGTCCCCGGGGTGGTCGAGGTGATCGACGAGGTCCGCTTCGACTTCGACGACCACAAGCTGGTCGAGCCGGTACCGGCGATCTTCGCCTACTGAGCGACGGTGTCGTCACGCGTATCGAGGAGGCAGGGTTATGGGCGAGGGCACTCTCGACGTTCTGGCGTGCTACGACGGGTCGGTTCCGGCCGCGGCCGCCATCGAGGTGGCGGCCACGCTGCTGCCGGACGCGTCAACCAGCGTCAGTGTGGTGTGGACGCCTCCGTACGACAGCGACCCGGTACGGCATCGGCTCCGGCACCGCACCGACGGCATCGACGAGTTCGTCGCTGCGGTCGAACGGGAGGGCGAGGCTGAGGCCCACCGTCTGGCGGCCATGGGCGTGACCCTGGCCGCCGCGTACGGCTGGAAGGCCGAGCCGCTGGTCGAACGTGCGGTGGGCGGTGAGGGACTGCATCTGGTGCAGGTCGCTGAGCGGTCCGGAGCCGACCTGATCGTCGTCGGGGCGCGTGGGCTGGGTGGGGCGCGGGCCGTGTTCGGCAGTGTCTCCGACGTGATCGTGCACTACGCGTCCTGCCCGGTGTTGGTCGTGCCGCATCCGTTGCTGCAGCCGGAGCGGGCGGCCCTCGGTGATGGCCCGATCGTGGTCGGCTGGGACGGGTCGGCCGGATCCGATGCGGCGTTCGCGGTGGCCGCAGAGTTCTTCCCGCTGCGTGAGGTGATGCCGGTACTCGTGCAGGACGGTGTCGCACCGTCCGGCCGTACCCCCACGGGTTTGAAGAAAGCCCCCCGGACCGGCATCGCGGTCGAGCATGGCCGGGCGGTCGCCGCCGCCCTCTGCGGCCGGGCCGAGGCCGAACAGGCTGCCCTGCTCGCGGTCGGTTCGCTCGGTCGGTCGGCGTTGCGGGAGATCGTCCTCGGCAGCGTCGCCATGGCCGTGTTGCACCACGCCGGTCGGCCGGTACTGGTCGTGCCGCATCGCGGCGCCGGCCGGTGAACCCCGGGCGCATGCCCGTGCCCTCCGGGCGTCGTCCGGCTTGTGTTCTCGTGATCGTTGAGCCATGGAGAGGCCGTTGGACCCTGCCGTCGGGCGAGCCGCTGCGGGCATCGTGGAGGAAATCCGATCTTGGAGGTGGGTGATGGCACGGTTTCGAGGAGGGAAACCCCGAGGATGTACGTGTCGGTGACATCGTGGTCGGGGTCGACGGGTCGCCGTCGTCCAAGGCGGCGTTGCGCTGGGCGGCGAGGCAGGCCGGGCTGACCGGCGGGCGCCTGCATGCGGTCACCGCATGGGAACTGCCGTCCTACTATGGCTGGGCACCGATGCTGCCCTACGACGAGGACCTGGCCGCCACCGCGGGCAAGGCCCTCACCGCAGCGGTGCACAGTGTGTTCGGCGACGAGCGGTCGAAGCTCGACCTGGTTGAGAGCGTCGTGCCGGGTCACCCGGCGCAGGTGTTGATCGACCTGTCGGCCCGCTGTGGGCTGCTGGTGATCGGCAGCCGGGGCCACGGCGCTTTCACCGGGACACTGATCGGCTCGGTCAGCCAGCAATGCGTCCAGCACGCACGCTGCCCGGTCGTGGTGGTCCGCGGCAGTTGAGCAAGCGAGCAGCCCGCGCGCACATGCCGGCGCCATCGGCATGTGCGCGCGGGCCCTTCGGCTCTGCCCCCGATCCGGCGGCGAGCAGATGCTCGAAGGTATGGCACAGACGATTACGGCTCCGGCCGAGGTCGACGAACGCCAACCGCCGACCGAACTGTTCCGGCACCTGCGCTCCACCCCGGGCGGTCTTCGATCGCGAGAGGCGGCCCGCCGGCTGACCGTGTACGGCCCCAACGAACTCTCCCGCCGCCAGGCCCGCATCTGGCCGCGGCAACTGCTGGCCCAGTTCACCCAACCCCTGGCCGTCCTGCTGATGGTGGCGGCCGTGCTCGCCTGGGCCGGGCACTCCCCGGCACTGGCCGTCGCGGTGGTGGCGGTGATCCTGCTCAACGCCGGATTCGCGTTCGTCCAGGAACGGCAGGCCGAACGGGCCGTCGAGGCCCTGGCCGCCTTCCTGCCGCTGTCGGCGCGGGTGATGCGCGACGGTGAGCTGGTCGAGGTACCGGGCCGTGACCTGGTTCCGGGCGACGTCATCGAGATCACCGAGGGCGACCGGATCTGCGCCGATGCCCGCCTGATCGACGGCTCGGTGGCGGTGGACCTGTCCACCCTCAACGGCGAGTCGCTGCCCGCGGTCCGCACCGCGGACACCGAACACGTGCCGGGCCCGCTGCTGGAGGCCCGCGAGCTGGTGTTCAGCGGCACCTCCTGTACGGCGGGACAGGCCCGGGCCGTGGTGACCCACACCGGGATGCACACCGAGATCGGTCGGATCGCCGCCCTCTCGCAGCGCGGGCACACCGAGGCGAGCCCGCTGGAACGGCAGGTACGCCGGGCCACCTGGATCATCGCGGCCGTCGCCGTCACCGCCGGGGTGGCGTTCCTGCCGATCGGTGTGCTCGCCGGGCTCGGCTGGGCGGCCGCGATCACCTTCTCCATCGGGCTGATCGTGGCCAACGTGCCTGAAGGGCTCCTACCGACGATCACCCTGGCCCTCGCCGCCGGAGTGCGTGCCCTGGCCCGATCCGGTGCGGTGGTGAAGCGGCTGTCCGCGGTGGAGACCCTCGGCTCGACCACGGTCATCTGCACCGACAAGACGGGGACGCTCACCGAGAACCGGATGCACGTCACCCACCTGTGGGTGGCCGGCCGGGAGTGGGCGGTGGCGGTCGCGGGCCGGGATCGGCTGTGCCGGGAACTCGCCGTCGCGGCGGCCACCTGCACCACGGCCCGCCTTCCCGGCGACGGGGTGTCGGCAGGCGGCGGTGATCCGACCGAGCTGGCCCTGTTACGGCTGGCCGCGGCGCTGGGCGTGCCGGTGAGCGGGAGTTCACGGGACTCCGCGCGGACCGTGCTGTACGCCTTCGACCCGCGCAGCAAGCGTATGTCCACCGTCACCGGCGGTCACCTGCACGTCAAGGGTGCATCGGAGTCGGTGCTGCCGCTGTGCACCCGGTTCCTCGACGACTCCGGGCGCTTCTCCGCACTGACCGATTCGATACGCGACGAGGTCGCCGCCGCGGTCGACGGCTACGCCCGTACCGGCCTGCGGGTGCTCGCCGTGGCGCAGCGCATCGCCGAACCGGACCTGCTCGCCGCCGGCCGCGAGGCCGCCGAGAAGGACCTGACGCTGCTGGGACTGGTGGCCATGGTCGACCCGCCCCGGGAGGCGGTGCCCGCCGCAGTCGCCGCCGCCCACCGCGCCGGCATCCGGGTGCATGTGATCACCGGTGACTACGGACCCACCGCGGCCGAGATCGCCGCACAGGTCGGTATCGGCGACGGCCGCCGGCGGGTGGTCACCGGCGCCGAACTGGAGCAGATGGACGACGCGGACCTGGACCACCTGCTCGGCGACGGCCAGGAGATCGTCTTCGCCCGGTCGTCACCGGAGGGCAAGCTGCGCATCTGCGAGGCGCTGCGCTCGCAGGGCCACATCGTGGCGATGACCGGCGACGGCGTCAACGACGCCCCGGCCCTGCGCCACGCCGACATCGGGGTGGCCATGGGCCGCTCGGGCACCGACGTGGCCCGGGAGGCCGCGACGATGGTGCTCACCGACGACAACTTCGCCACGATCGTCCGGGCCGTCGAAGCCGGCCGGCGCGTCTACGACAACGTCCGCAAGTTCGTGCTCTACATCTTCGCGCACGCCGTACCCGAGGTCGTGCCGTTCCTGATCTTCGCCCTGTCCGGTGGAGCGGTCCCGTTGCCGCTGACCGTGCTGCAGATCCTCGCCATCGACCTGGGCACCGAGACGCTGCCCGCGCTGGCGCTGGGCCGCGAACGCGCGGAACCCGGCCTGATGAGCCGGCCGCCCCGGTCCCCGAAGGCCGGGGTCATCGACGGACGGCTGCTGCTGCGCGCCTGGGGTGTGCTGGGTGTCGTGTCCGCCGTACTGGTGACGGCCGGATTCTTCTGGGTCCTGTGGCGCGCGGGCTGGGAACCCGGCGCCACGCTGCCGGGCGAGGTGTACGCGCAGGCCACCACCATGACGTTCGCCGGCATCGTCGCCTGCCAGGTCGGCACCGCGTTCGCCGCCCGCACCGACCACGCCTCCCTGCGGTCGGTCGGCGTGTTCAGCAACCGGCTGCTGCTCGGCGGGATCGCCTTCGAACTGGTGTTCACCGCCGCCGTGATCTACCTGCCGCCGTTGCAGGCGGTCTTCGACACCGCCGCCCTCGGTGGTGCCGAGCTGCTGTTCCTGGCGCCCTTCCCGCTGCTGGTCTGGGGCGCCGACGAGATCTTCCGCGCCTGGAGACGCCGCCGCGGAGCCGATGCCACGAAGGAGGCACCATCATGCGAGTCCGCGACCTCATGACCAGTTCCGTCCAGGTCATCGCCCATGACGCGCCCGTGGAGAGCGCGGCCGAGCTGATGACGACCTACGCGGTCACCGCCCTGCCCGTCCTCGACGCCGGCGGCCGGTTGATCGGCATGGTCAGCGACAGCGACCTGCTGTGGCACCGGGTACCGGCCGAACCGCACGGCGATCCGCGCCGGCACCCGGACACCGAACCGCCGCCGCGCCGGCCCGGAGTCGTGGTGGAGGTGATGTCGCAGTACCCGATCACCACCACACCCCGCACAGATGTCGCCGATGTGGCGCAGGTGATGCTCGACCACGACGTGCGCAGTGTGCCGGTGCTCGACGACGGCCGGCTCGTCGGCATCGTCAGCCGCCGTGACATCCTCAAGGCGATGGTCCGCGACGACCGGACACTCGCCGCCGACGTGCAGTTACGTCTCGACGACTACGCCGGCCGGTCCGGGTTGTGGACCGCCGAGGTGGTCTCCGGCGTCGTCACCGTGCACGGGCGGATCCGCAACGAGCAGCAGCGGGCGGTCGTCACGGTCCTCGCCCGTACCGTCCCCGGGGTGGCCGCCGTGCACCTGGAGCAGCAGACCGAGAACAGGCAGGAACGGGTGACGGCGTGAGGTGGACTGGTGGGGGCGCCGGCCAGCTGGCCGGCGCCCCCACCAGTCCACCTCAGAGCTGATCGACGATGTCGTGGACCACCACGACCGGGCAGGCGGCGTGGCGTAGCAGGTGTTGGCTTGTCGAGCCCAGCAGCAGCCCGCGGAGCGCGCCCCGGCCGCGGGTGCCGACCACCAGGAGCTGGGCGGTGACGCTGGCGGCGGCCAGCGCGGCAGCCGGGTGCTCCCGCAGGGCCTCGGCTTCGATCTGCAGGTCCGGAAAGGTGTCCCGGACGACGGTGACCATGTCGTCGAACGGCCGGCGTTCGGGGCCGGTCATCACGCCGGTGACGATCGGGGTCTGCTCCCACAGGCCGGTCACCGGCGGCCAGGCGCGAATGATCCGCAGCGGAACCTTGCGTGCCGCCGCCTGCTGTGCGGCGAAGGCGAGCACGTCCGAGGCGGCGGCCGAGTCATCCACGCCCGCGACGACGGCGGCGTTCGCGGGCGGGTCACCGGCGTGGACGACCACGACCGGGCAGTGGGCGTGGGCGGCGACCGCGGAGACGACCGACCCGAACAGCCCGGAGACGAGACTACGTCCCCGTACGCCGAGAACGATCAGATGAGCGTGGCGGGATCGTTCGATGAGGGCGGCGGTGGCGTGCGCGCGGACGGTCGTCGCCGTCACGTCGATGAGTGGATGCGTTCGTCCGGCCTGCGCCACGGCACGGTCCAACGTGCCGGTGATGACCTCGGCGGCGTAGCTTTCCGGCCGCAGAGCGGGGGACGGGACCATGCTCGCGGCGGGAGCGAGGACAGGCCATTCGTCGGCGTAGAGCAGTTCCACGGGTGTCGCGGTGCGGTCGGCTTCGTCCAGCGCCCAGGACAGTGCCGCGTGTGAGTAGGCCGAGCCGTCGTACCCGACGATGATTCTCTTCTGCACGGTACGGGCCTCCTCCCAGACGTCGTACGCCGCGCGGGAAACGCGGTGACGGGTCCGACCGTTTCTCCTTCCATCGCACGCCCATCGATGTCCGGCGGGCAGGGCCGGGTAGACCGTTTCGGCGGGACGTAGGACCTTCGGAGGGTTCTGGCGGGTGCGGGCCGGGCGCCGGTGTGCCCTGGAACGTCGTGGGGTCGCCTGGTCAAGGCCGTGACGTGCCGGTGTGCGTCATCTGCCGCGCCCGTGCGCGCAGAGGCGCGGCGTGGTCTGCGATCAGGGCTTCCACGAAATGCCGCGGGCAGGCGCGGACGTCTTCGACGTGCCTCCGGCGAGCCGCGCGGCAGAGCGCACAGCCGTGGCGATCCGGTCCGGGCCCGCCGAGGTCATGACCGGCGGTGATCGCTTGCATGCCGCTCGCGTCGAGTTGCTGTGCGGCGTACATGCGACCGGCCAGGACCGCGATCGGATCGCGCCGGGACGGCGGCATAGTGCCGCACAGCCGGATCAGGAGGGCGGAGCCACCCGCCCGGACCGACGAGGCGAATCGCGCCGTGGTCGTCAGGATGGCCTCGACGTCCCACACGTCGACAGCGGCCCCGCCGGCCGGCGGAACACCCCGTCGACCGGAAACGAGGACCGACATCGAGCCAGGTCGGTGCCGAGCGGCCGATGAGCCGAACGTGACGGTGACGCTCGCGTCGGCGCTGTCCCCGGCCGTGGAGCCGGCGAACACCGGTGGCCGGAGTGTGGAGATCATCGTGTCCAGCGGTCCGAGCACGGCGAGAACCCCGGTCAGGACGGCCTCGTTCCCCGGTATGAGCAGAGGGACGGGCCGGACCGTCCGGGCGGTCGCGCCCCGGAGAGTCGACATCCGCCGCAGCAGATCCGTGCGCTGCGCGGCCGGCAGCCCGTTCGATGGGGTGATCGCCGGCATGGCGGTGGCTCAGTCCACCGCTACTCGGGCGCGGGCGCGTTCGGTGTCGCGCATCGTCATGAGCGGCACGCCGAGTCCGTAGGTCACGTAATGGCCGGTGGGACGGATCTCCAAGACCGTGCAGGCGGTGCGCCGTTCCGGCGGCAGGATCCGGGCCAGCCCGGGAAGGCGGTCGATGATCTGCGCCGGGTGGGCGGTCGCGACGGCAGGGAAGCTGATGGTCGCCGGTGGGATGGGCATGAGCAGGGCCAGTAGCCCGCCGCGGCGTACCGGGACGGTCACCGCGACCGTCGCTTCGGCGCCGATGTGCCGGGCCTTCCAGCCGTCGGCGGCGACGACCACGTACATGCGGTCGCCGGTGACGGCGTAGACGACGCCGCTGGAGCGGGGTGCACCGGCCGGGGTGACGTGGCTGAGCACGGCGAACGATGCGTGCGACACCGCCGCCCAGACGTCGTCGGCGGTCAGGGTGGGGTGCGTGTCGTGGTGCCGTAGGCGGGTGCCGATGGACATCGGAAACCTCCTTCACGAGTGTCGGTTCCGGCGCAGTGGACGGGAACCGGAGTTCCGGCCGAGAGCACCGATCAGGTCGGTGGCGAGGCAGACGAACAGTGCGATGCCCCAGCCGTTCCAGGGCCCCCAGGAGGCGACCGGGGGAGTGCCCTGGACCAGCCAGACGATCAGCCAGATGACGGTCATGGCGATCACCTTTCCTGTCACTGTCGACTGTGCTCGCGGGTGCACGGGCCGGGCAGGGGCGTAGGACCCGTGTCCGGTCCCGTCAGGTCAGTGCGGCCCGGCGTAGCCACAGCACCGCCAGCGCCGGCACGGTCCACGCCAGCAGAATGCCCAGCTGCCCGGCCGCCACCCCGGCTCCGGTGACCGCCGGATCGGTCGCGGTCAGCACCGCGCGGAGCAGATGGCGCAGCGGGAACACGTCGGCGACGGTGGTCAGCCAGCCGGGCAGGGGCCGATCCCCGACGACGAAGATCTCCGAGACGAAGCAGAGCGGCAGCAGCGTGCCGAGGGTGACGGCGAGCACCGAGCGGGCTTCCGGCATGAGGGCCGCGATCGCCAGGCCGAGGGCACCGAAGCACAGCGAGCCGGTCGTGATCGCCAACAGCAGCGCCGGGATCCGCGTGGCCGGCAGGTGCACGCCCAGCAGACCGGTACCGACGACGATCAGCAGGCCGGCCGCGAACACCGTGACGATCAGGGCAGCCGTGACCCGGCCGGTGAAGTACCAGCGTGGCGGTAAGGGGGTGCCGCGCAGCCGCTTGAGCACCCCGGCGGCGCGGGCGCCGACGACGGACTCCGGCATGTCCACGAAGGCGGTGAGTGCCGCGGTGTAGGCGATCATCCCGGCCAGCAGGTACTGGGCCATCGCCATCCCGTGCACCTGGCCGTCACCGAACACGGTGGGAAACAGCACCAGCAGCAGCGCCGGGAAGACGATCGAGAAGAACACCGACAGCGGATCACGTCGCAGTCCGAGCAGGGCGTATCCGATCTGCCCGGCCAGCGGGGACCGCACCGGACCACGGTGCGCCGAGGGCGGTGACAGGCGTACCGGTCCCGGGTCGTCTGTTGCGGTGGTGCCCGCGGGGGCGGTGGATCCGCCGGCCGGCTGCCAGGAGAAGCGGGCACGTGCCACCAGCATCCCGACGACCGTCCACGCCGCGAGCACGGCCAGGTGCATGGGGGCGAAACCGGATCCGGCCGTGGGCTCGAACGTCGCGGCCAGCGCCAGGGCGAAGTGCTTCAACGGCAGCAGCGACCCGAGGACGTCGAGCCAGCGGGGCAGGGCGGCGCCGACGATGAACACGTCGGAGATGAAGGCCAGGCTGATCAGCAGTCCCTGTGCGAGAGTCTGCGCGGCCAGGACGGTACGGGTCGAGGCGGCCAGCGCCAGGCCGAGGGCGGCGCAGCAGGCGATGCCCAGCACCAGTGTCACCAGCAGTGCCGGCACCTTGCGCCAGATGATCTGCACGTCGTAGCCCAACACTCCCACTACGGTGAGCAGCACGACCGCCAGTCCGGAGGCGGCCAGTGACGCGCCCACCCGTGCGGCCGGCACGGTCCAGGGTGGCACCGGGGCCGCGCGCAGCCGCAGCAGCACGCCCCGGTCGCGCAGCGCCGCGGTGTCGACGGCGATCAGGACGAACGATGCCTGCGCCACGCCGAACACCGCGAACGGCGCCACCAGGTACTGGGCGATCGGAACGCCTCCGGCGTCTTGATCGCCGACGATCGACGCCACGATGATCAGGAAGGTCAGTGGGAAGGCCAGGGTGAAGAACGCCGCCATCGGGTTGCGGAAGAAGGCCCGTACGGCGTGCCCGGTGAGCGCCCACAGGGCTACGGCGGTGCCTTGGCCGTTCATCGGGACTCGTCTCGGGTCAACGCCAGGTAGGCGTCTTCCAGGGTCGGTGGGGCGACCGTGAAGTCGTGCAGGCAGACGCCGCGGCTCCGGGCCCAGCCGGTGAGTATCCAGGCGTCCTCGACCGGCGCACGCGAGCGCACCCGTACCTGTTGCCGTGTCGTCGAGGGTGGTGCGCTCAGCGTGGGCAGGTCGGTGATGGTGAGCCCGGCCGGCAGATCGAAACCGATGTCGGTCGGCAGGTCGCAACCGGCCCGCAACTCGTCGGGTGCGCCGACGGCGGCCAGCCGCCCGTCGCGCATGACGGCGACCCGGTCGGCGAGCCGTTGTGCCTCCTCCAGGTAGTGGGTGGTCAGCAGGATCGTGGTGCCCCGGTCGCGCAGGCTCGCGATGAGGTCCCAGGCGTGGTGGCGGGCGGCGGGGTCGAACCCGGTGGTGGGTTCGTCGAGGAAGAGCAGGTCGGGCGCTCCGGCCAGGCCCAGCGCCAGGTCCAGGCGGCGCCGTTGCCCGCCGGAGAGTCCTTTCACCCGGGTGGTCCTTTTGTCGGCCAGTCCGACCAGGGTGATCAGCTCGTCGGGGTTGTGGCCCTTGGGATACAGGCGGGTCTGGAGCCGGAGGAGTTCGAGGACCGTGAACTCCTCCTCGAAGCCGGCCGACTGCAGTACCACACCGATGCGTGCGCGAAAGGCCGAACCGCCGGTCGCGGGGTCGGTACCGAGAACCCGTACGGTGCCCGCGTCGCGGGTCCGGTAGCCCTCCAGGATCTCGACCGTGGTGGTCTTGCCGGCACCGTTGGGCCCGAGCAGCGCGAAGATCTCCCCGTCGTGGACCGTGAAGCTGATCTGGTCGACGGCGCGGACCGGACCATACGCCCGGGAGAGATCAGCGACTTCGATGGCCGTCATAGTCCCAGCGTCATCCGCTGCGGCGGCACACGGTAGTGACCGACGGCCCGTCCCGGCGTACCTTCGGCCTCCCGGCGCGGGCGTGAGCCCGCACCGGGAGACCGATCGACGGTAAGACGCGGTTCCGGGGACCGGCGGTCACCCGTCACCCTCTCGGCCGGCCACCACGCGAGTCCACAGCCGCAGTGCCACGCCGGGAATCGCGGCGACGGCGAGGCAGGCCACGATCGTCACCACGTCCAGAGGTTCGGTGCCCAGCAGCAGCCGCAGTGGTTCGACCAGCACGCCGGCGAACTGCAACAGCAGACAGACCGCCACGGCGGCCGGCAGCATCCGGTTGCGGGGTGTACCCGGCGTGGCCTTCGCCCGCACCGCCAGGGCCACCCCCAGTTGGGCGAGCCCGAGAACCAGGAACATCACCGACTGCCAGGGCCGGCCGGTCTGCTGGGCGACGACCCCGGCGGCCAACGTGACGGCGGCCAACAGACCGGCCCCGGTCAGCACGCCACGCAGCAGGCCCCCACCGAGCACCGACTCCTGCGGTGAGCGTGGAGGCCGGCGCAGCACGTCGGCTTCGGCCGGTTCGGCGCCGAGCGCGACGCCCGGAACGCCGTGGGTGAGCAGATTGATCCACAGCAGCTGGGCCGGCAGCAGCGCCAGCGGCATGCCCAGCAGCGGGCCGGCGAGCATCACCAGCAGTTCCGCCGCGCCGCCGGACAGCGCGTAGCGCAGGAAACGGCGGATGTTGTCGTAGATGCGGCGGCCCTCACCGATCGCGTCCGCCACGGTGCCCAGGTTGTCGTCCACCAGGACCAACTCGGCGGCCTGCCGGGCGACCTCGGTGCCGCCGCCCATCGCGACGCCGATGTCGGCGCGGCGCAGGGCGGGCGCGTCGTTGACCCCGTCGCCGGTCATCGCGACAACCTCACCGCGCTGTTGCAACGCGCGGATGATGTCGAGTTTCTGCTCCGGCTGGGTGCGCGCGTACACCCGGGCGTGCGCGAGATCCGTACCCCGCAGGTCGTCCTGGTCGCCGTGGGCGACGACGTCGCCCGGGCCGAGGATGCCCAACCGGCGCCCGATGGCGGTCGCGGTCTGCGGATGGTCACCGGTGATCAGCAGCAGCTGTACGCCGGCCCGCCGGAACGCCTCGGCGGTGTCGCGCGCGGTGGCCCGCAACGGGTCCCCGATGCCGACGAGTCCCACCGCGTGCAGCGTCGGCGGTACCGCCGGATCGGGTTGGTGGTCGCCGACGGCGGTGGCCACCGCGAGCACCCGCAGCCCGTCGGCGGCGAGTTCCGCCGCGGCGGCCACCAGGGCAGCGTCGGTCTGCGGATCCAGCACCGCCTCCGGGGCGCCTTTGCAGACCACCAGGAAGCCGCCGGCCGGGAGCCGGTGGACCGTGACCATCCGGCGGCTGTCCTGGTCGAACGGGTGCTCGGCGACCCGGGGCGCGGCGGCACGTTCAGCGTCGACGTCCAGGCCGCAGCGGCCGGCGAAGGTGAGCAGGGCGGCCTCCATCGGATCACCGGCCGCCGCCCAGTCCGGGCGGTCGTCGTCCGGTGGCAGCAGCGCGGCGTCGTTGCAGAGCGCCCCGGCACGAGCCAGCGCCCGCAGCGGCTCGCCGCCCGGCCCGTCGACCTGTCCCGCCGGGTCGTAGCCGGTGCCGCGGACCGTGTGACGGGATCCGTCCGCGGTGATCGCGCACTGCACCGACATCCGGTTCTCGGTGAGCGTCCCGGTCTTGTCCGAGGCGATCACCGTGACCGAGCCCAAGGTCTCCACCGCGTGCAGCCGACGTGGAATCGCGCTGATCCGGGCCATCCGGTGAGCGCCGAGCGCCAGGGCGAGAGTGACGACGGCCGGCAGGCTCTCCGGGACGGCGGCGACGACCAGACTCACCGCGGTGATCGCCATCCGCGCCACCGGCTGGCCGGCCAGCACCCCGGCCGCGAACACCAGCGCCGACACCACCACCGCGGTCACGCCCAGCACCCGGCCCAGGGCGGTGATGCGGCGCTGCAACGGGGTGGGACCGGGCCGGGTACGCGACACCAGTTCGGAGATCCGGCCGAGCGCACTGTCCGGCCCGGTGGCCACCACCGTTCCCGCGGCGCGCCCACCGGCCAGCACGGTTCCCGCACCGGCCGGCTCCGACGTGCTCCGGGGCACCGGCACCGATTCGCCGGTCAGCGCGGATTCGTCGAACGTCGCCCGCTGAGCCTCGGTGAGCCGCAGGTCGGCGGGCACCACGTCGCCCGCCTCCAGCCGGACGTGGTCGCCGCGTACCAGGTCGGACGCCGGAACGACCTGGTCACGGCCGTCGCGGACGACCCGGGCCACCGGGGCGGCCAGCCGGTCGAGGGCGGCGATGGCCGCGTCGGCACGCACCTCCTGCGCCACCCCGATCACCGTGTTCACGACGACCACCAGCAGGATGATCAGTGTGTCCGGAACGTCGCCGAGGGCGGCTGTCACCACTCCGGCGGCCAGCAGCAGCGCCACCAGCGGATCGGCCAGTTGACGGCCGACCCGGCGGACGACACCGCGGGGTGGGGGAGCGGCCACCAGATTCGGACCGTCCTCGGCAAGGCGTCTGGTCGCTTCGGCAGTGGACAGACCCCGCGCCGCGGATGCTGCCGACATGACCGGGAGAGTCATTTCCGCTGTCCTTTCCAGCCGTTCACGATGGCCGTACCCGCTCCTGCTCTCATGAGCCGGTCGTGACCGGCGGATTCAGCCGGGGTGTCGGGCCGTTCTGCGGGCCGGGTACGGGTGCGCTGTGCCGGCGGCCGAGTCCCGTCCCGCCGATGACGATCAGGCCGACCGCGAGCAGGCCGATCAGGACACCGGCGGCGAGTAGTCCGCTGCCCGGGCCGGTGAGATCGGGGATCCGGGCGGCGCCACGGACATCGGCCGAGACCCCGGCGGCGCCGGTGACGTTCGCCACGACCACGGCGTATTCACCGTCCGCTGCCGTCCACTGCAGGGTCGTCGAACCCGAGCCGGTGCTCTGGGCGATCCAGAACGGCTGAGCGGCCGGTGCGGAGACCGGGCGGACCGGCCCGCCGGACCGATCGTATCGGGCGGCTCCGGAGGCGAAACCGGTCAGTTCGTCGTGGGCGGTGCCGGCGAGCCAGGTGTCGACGGCCGATTGGGGCGCGATCCCGACGAAGACCGGCCGGTCGGCCGGGGCGGTCACCTCGAGCCGCAGCTCACCGAGATCGGCCGTCTGGCGGGTCCAGGCTCCGGTGCCGGTGAGCGTCACGTGTTCGGCGGTGATCGCCGCCGTCGACGTCTGCAGCCGCTGGACCGGGCTGGTCACGTAGCCGGCGCTGTCGCGGGCGGCGTCCACCGTCAGCAGTATCACGCCGCCGGTACCGAGACCGACGGCCGGCAGGAGCAGCAGTACCCCGGCGACCAGGGCGGTCACCGGCCCGGCGACCGGCGGATGCGGGTCTGGCCGGGATGGTTGCGCCGCGACCGGGCCGGCCGGTGCCGGGTCGGGCTCGGGTCCACCCTGGTCCAGCCGCAACGGTGGGTAGCGGGGCACGAGCAGCACCAGGTAGGCGGCCACGCGCAAGTTCCAGCGGGCCACGCCGACGAGCAGATCGTGCAGGCCACCCGGGTAGCGGCCGGTGAAAAGCAGAGCGAGCCCGGCGATCAGCAGCAGCGCGGCGGTGAGCCCGAACGGGGCGGGTGTGTCGGTGGTGCGGTATAGGGCACCGAGGACGATCAGGTGCGGCACCGCGAACAGCCATGCGACCAGCGGCAGCCACCGCGGCGGCGGCTCGTGCGGGTCCAGGTGCAGCCGGGCCGGATGATCGGGGTGGTCGGCGAGGGTGAACGGCGGATAGGCGTCGGTTCCCAGCGCCTGATAGCCGTAGTAGCCGACGCGCCACGTCCAGCGCAGAACACCCAGGTTGTACGCGCGGATCGGCTCGGGGTAGCGGCCGGTGAACAGCACCGCCAGATAGGCGACCAGGGTGAGTACCACCAGGCCGGTCCAGAGCACTGCCAGTGCGAGGTAGTGCGGGAGCAGCAGCAGCCATTTGACGAGCCAGAGCCAGCGGCTCAGGGATTCGTCGCGGCGCGCCTCCACCCGCAGCGGGTAAAGGTCCATGACACCTCCCAGATTCCATTCCAGGACAGCGCTCCTCGTCCGCCTGTGGCAGGGCCTTAGGTCACGGTCTGACCTGCTGCGGGCCGCGACCTCGGTGGTGATCACGCCCGGCTACGGGACGGCGGTCGCGCAAGCCCGGTATCCGGCCGCCGAACTCATCACGATGCTCTTCGGTGATGCGACGGCCCGGGTCGAGGACATGGTCCGACACCTCGCCGTCCGTGTCACCAGGCATGAATCGGGCGGCCGCTGAAGCGACCGCCCGCGTGTCGTGCTGGATGTCGTTCAGATCAGCCAGGGGTTGCGCTGCACCAACGGCAGGTGCGCCCATTGGCGTCCGAGGCCCCAGGTGTGCCCCGCGTAGGTGAGGGCGGTGACGACGGCGCCTAGGGCATAGACGAGGTGATAGTCGATGAAGGGGTTGGTGGAGTGGGTGGCCTCGCCGGCGTTGTCGGTCTGGGCGGGCGGGAACTCGGCGAACCACATCAGGATCATCATCAGGGCGGCGGCGCCGGCGGCGATGCGCATGCCGATGCCGAGGATCAGGGCCAGGCCGATGCCGAGCAGGCCGAGCATGAACAGCCAGTCGGCCCAGGCCTGGCCGGCGATGTCGTTGAAGAAGCCGGCGAACGGGCCGACGTCGACGCCGGACAGGAAGCCTTTGGTGGGGGAGCCGCCCTCGATCCAGGCGCGTTCGGCGGGGGTGGCGTAGTTCCAACCGAAGGTCTTGTCGAGGAAGGCCCAGAGGAACACGAATCCGAGCGAGATCCGCAGGACGGCGAGCGAGCGGGCAGCCGTCGTGGTGAGTGCGGTGCCGGGGGCCGGGGGCTGGTCGAGGTGGGTGGCCGCGTCGCGGCCGGTGGCTGTCATGGCGTCCTCCTTGACTGACGGGTGTCTATGGCCGACTATTCGCCGCAGCCCGGCATGGTCACCTGTGCCGCTGGACCCGAGAAGACCGGGCCGAAAGACCCGTCAGTGCGCCAGGCCCGCGCCCGGCGGCGGTGCCGGACCGTCCGGTCGGGTACCGCCGCCGATTCGTCAGTTCGCGGTTCCCGGCTTTCCGTGCCCGGGTTCGACGTGGGTCTCCGGGCCCGGGTAGAACAGGGTGGTACGGCCGTCGCTCAGCCAATGCACCCGATACGGCGGGCTGCCGTCCTGATGGTCGACGCCGGTGATGATGCCGATACGCCGTTCCGCGCCGAGGCGGAGAGCCTCCACCACGACGCGGTCACCGATACGTGCTTTCATGATCATCCTCCTGTTCTCGGTTCTCGGACGACCAGCACAGGGCAGTGCGCGTGGTGCAGCACCGGTGCCACGGTGCAGCCGAGCACCGCGCCGCTGAGCAGGCCGTGGGAATGGTTGCCGACCACCACGAGCCGGGTGCCGTGCGAGACCTCCACGAGCGTCGCGGCGGCAGTGTCGGTCGACACGAGCGTGTCCACCGCGACGTCGGGGAACTTCGCCCGCCACGGCGCGAGCCGGGTCGTCAGGTGGTCCCGCTCGAGGATGTCCTGCTCCGGTTCCGTGGTGTCGTCGGTGTGCAGCCGGCCGGGACGGTACGAGCGGACGGCCACCAAGCCGACACCGTGCTGGTGGGCAGCGGCGAATCCGGCCTCCAGCACCGCGTCGGCATCGTCGGACCCGCTCACCCCGATCGCCACCGGATCTCGGGGCCCGGCATGACGGCCGCGCACGACGGCGACCGGGCATCGGGCGTGCATGGTGACACGCCGACTCACCGAGCCCAGGTGCAGTCCGGCGAAGCCGCCCCGGCCCCGGCCGCCGACGACCAGAAGAGCGGCGGCTGTGGACAGACGGGTCAGCGCGGTGACCGGGTGGCCGACGACGACCTGGAACTCGATCTCCAGAGCCGGTGCGATATCGCTCGCCCGGCTGGCTGCTTCCCGGACGGTCGTCTCGGCCAGGCGCCGTGCGTTGCGATAGGAGATGCCCTGGTAGTCGTAGCGGCTTACCGACCAGTCCCAGTCGAGCACGTGCACGACCCGCAACGGCAGCCGCCGGCACTCGGCCTCGGTCGCGGCCCAGCGGACGGCGGCGGTGCCGGGCTCAGCGCCGTCGGTGCCGACGACGACGGCCGGAATCTGCATGATCCCTCCCCTCGCATCGCCTCAGCGGGAGATCCGGATGGTGCGCACTCCCGCACCGACTCTCACTCTGCTGGCCGGGGGAGGCGATCGGCAGAGCCGTTGGGCCCACGTGCCGGCATGTGGCAGGAGCGGACGGCTGCGAGCGCCACCCGGGCCGCCGAGCGGGGCCCAACGGCCCTGTCGCCGGAGGCGACCCGGTGATGCCATGAAGGCAGAGGGCGCCGGCACCTCGCCGGTGCTGCCGGCATTGGTCCGGAGGTGCCGCCATGAACGAGCGGAGCAACGTCAAGGCGGAGACCGAGGCACGCCGCCACTCCAGCGCCGTGTCACGGGAAAACCGCTACAGCCAGGTGATCAACCGCTATCTCGGGGCGGTGAACTACCCCGATCCGTACGCTGTCCGGCCGTTGCCGTCCCCGATTCACCAGCTCCCGCCACCGCTGGCAGGCCACGGGTTCGTACTCGCCGGCGTGGACGACAGCCCGATCAGCTATGTCGCGGCCGACCACGCCGCGATCGAGGCCGAACTGCATGGCTGGGATCTGCGTCTGGTGACGGTGCAGCACAGCGCCGGCAACGATAACGGCGCGGCTCTGCTCCAGCGGCTCACCGAGCGGATGCACGCCAGCTCCGCCACGGTTGCCGTCAACAGCACGCTCGCCGTCGCCGCGAACCCCGCACAGGTGCTACTCGCCGAGGCCGACGGGGCCGCACTGACGGTCATCGGTCATCGACACGGCGCCACCACGACCGCACTGGGACGCAGCGTCGCCGGTCGCGTCGCCCGCCATCACCACGGACCGGTCCTGGTGGTCCGGATGCCCGACTGGCCGGCCGGCGCCGAGTTCGGCAGGCGCCCGCTGGTCGTCGGCGTCGACGGGTCGGCACCCGCGCAGCAGTCTGTGGAGTTCGCGCTCGCCGAGGCCCGTGTGCGTGGTTGCAGCCTGAATCTTCTGCACGTCGCCGGCGACCGGATGGATCTCGCCCGGCGTCTGGAGACCCGCGACGGCGTCACGGTGCACCATCGGATCATCTCCGGCGACCTGACCGCCGCCCTGATCGAGGCGTCCGGCCGGGCCGCCGCGATCGTGGTCGGCCGCTACCGTCACGGCGCCTGGTCCGGTTCGCTGCTGCACCCGGCGGCGGCTCAGCTGACCCAGCATGCCCTGTGCCCGGTCTTCCTGGTGGGGTGAACCTCATGGACGTGCTGCTCGTCATCGTCGGTGTGTTGCTGTTCATGCGGATCGTCGGCCTAAGGCGTGTTTTGGAAGCTGGTGGTTGATCGATGTTCCGGCGTGGCGACGATCGATGACTGATAGAGGTCTCCGGTATCTGGTTCTGCGACCAAGCAAGAACCTCATACCGGAGACCTCGTTCCCAGCGTAGCGGTGACGAGGCGGCATGACCTGACCGACCGGCAGTGGGCCGTAACCGCCTCCCCTCGCGGGTATGCCCAGACGACAAGCGGTATGCCGAGATGTTGTGCGTCGTGCCGGACCTGACGAAGTCGGGCGCAGTCGACGGCCTGGGCGGGCGAGCCGACGTAGAGGGTGCAGCCGACCGCGTCCTCGACCAAGGCGTGTAGTGCGTTGACCACGAACGTTCACCGGGTCAGCGACACACCGGGAGACGTCTGACGTAGGACGAGGGTCGCAAGCTGCAGCAACTTGTCGGTAGGGGCAAACACGATTCGGTACGGGTACGTCGTGCGCTGATCATCATGGCGCCGGCGTCCGGTACTCCGGTCCCGGCGATCGCCCGGCCGGTCGCCGGGCATGAGGACACCGTCCGCGACGTGATCCACGCGTTCAACGAGATCGGTCTTCGCTGCCTGGGCCCGCAGTGGGCGGGAGGTCGTCCCCGCCTGATCAGTGACGACGACATCGCTTTCATCGAATGCCTTCCGTGGAAAACCCCTGGCTTTAGCCGTGGGGAGGAAACGGGACCCACCCGCACGGTGAACATCAGCCGGGAACGCCTGCGGCAGATCCTGCGGACCAAGGAGATCAACTGGCAGCGGACCCGGTCTTCTGGTGTCGGGTCAGGTCCGGGCGAGGGCTTCCGCGGCCTCGTCGGCGAGGGCTCGGGCGCTGGTGACCGCCTCCTCCTCGGTGGTTGCCTTGACGACGACGCGGCTCAGGATGTCGTGACGGGCGAGCAGCAGGGTGCAGAAGGCGATCTCTTCATCCTGCTGTTCGCCCTGCTCGCAGAAGAGCAGCTGCCGGTCGATTCCGGGCAGCGGGGGTAGACCGACGCGACGCGACGTGTTGAGCCGGATATCGCCCCAGATGTAGGGACCGCACCCCAGCCTGCCGTCGACCTGCTCGACGGCGTCGGCCGCGCTGATCGTCCCGTAGGCGCCGACGTAGTTCCAGATGAACCGTCGCCAGTCCCAGGATCCGTCGTCGGTCTTGGCCTGCCAGCTCACGCTCCGCCCAAGGGCCGAGACGACCGCACCGGTCGCCGGGCTGTTGCCGCAGACGTCGGAGGCGATGTCTTCCTCGGGCCGGGCCGCAGAGTACACCTCCATCCAGTCGACCGCGTCGGTGCCGAGAGTGGCCTTCTTCACCCGGCTGTAAGCGCCGGGCCGTAGCGAGGTGACCGGCTGGAGACTGGGTGCGGGACCAGGGCTGCGCCCGCCGATTGCGCATTCGGACCGCCGGCGCATCTCCTCCGGAGTGGCCAGGTCACCTTCGGAGGAAACGGTCCCCGTCGTGTAACGGATTCTCTGCATGTCGGCGCCGGACGGGTACGACGGGACGGCCGCCGAGTTGAACAAGAGAGTGTTCTCGTCACTGCTGCCGTTGCGGTCGGATTGGCGCAGTTTCACCACGATCTGGTCGGGCATCGGAGGCCGGGCCAAGCTCTTTCCGGTTGTCTCGAGGAATGGGCCGTCATCGCCGAGCACCAGAAACTCGCTCAGGCCGGCCTGGTCCCTCAGCCCTTCCACCCGCCACCAGTCGGGCTCGTCCTCGGTCGCCCGCCCATCGCGAACCGTCACCTCAAGCAGGCCGTCGGTCGGGCATAGCGGCATGAAGAGCTGGTAGGTGTCGCCGATCCGGGCCAGCCCGGGATAGTAGGAACGTGACTCCGACTCCGGTCGGCAGCCGGCCGGCATCGCCGCCACGAGGGTCAGAGCCAGTACACCGGCAAGCCTTCTACACGTTTTCCGCACGACACCCCCGTATTGATCTGCTGATCGATCGTGTTCCATGCCGGCTGTCCGAACCAGACCCGCGACGGTGTCGTGACCAAGGTGTTGCGAGAAACCTATGTGATCGTCGTGCGCATTGATCCGCTACCGTCGCGGCGACCCTCACCAAGGCCGCCGACGGCGGGACCAGCGACGTCGCCAAGAGCCTGCAGGAGATCGTCGCCCGTCACTCGAGGCCGCCGGGGCCAAGGACCGGCCATCGCGCTCGACACCTCGGAATCGGCGAAGAGCGGGACCGCCCTCAACGCCGCCTGCAAGAACGCCGGCGTCTGCCGGACGGTGGCCCGATCTACGTGATCATGGACAATCTGTCGGCCGACAAGACCCCCAAGATCCGGGCGTGGGCGGCCCGCGACAGGGTCGAGCTGTGTTTGACGCCGACCAGTGCGTCCTGGGCGAATCCGATCGAGGCGCAGTTCGGGCCGCTACGCATGTTCACCATGGCGAACTCGAACCACCCGAACCACACCGTCCTCGGTCGTGAACTGCACAGATATCTGCGCTGGGGCAATCTCAACGCCCGTCACCCCGACGTCCTTGAGGATCAGTGGTACTTCGCCGGCGTAGTCCCAGTCAGGAGAGCGCTCCTGGGCGGGCGGCGGCAGGGTCTTGGTCACGGCGCGGCTCTATCCGGGATCGCGTAGTCGCCGTAGCACGGCGTCGGGTTCGATGCCCGCCGGTGTCAGTCGCAGTTTGGCGTCGACGGCGTGAATTCCGTCCGGTCCGGCGAACACCGGGTTCAGGTCGAGTTCGGCGATCTCCGGATGCTGTTCGGCGAGCCGGCCCAGGCGCAGCAGCAGATCCTCCAACGCGGCGGTGTCGGCCGGTGGTGTCCCTCGGTAGCCGGTCAGCAGCGGGGCGCAGCGCAGGGAGCGCCACATCCGGCCGGCGTCCAGGTCGGTCATCGGCATCAGTTGCAGGGTGCGGTCGGCGAGTAGGTCGGTGCGGACCCCGCCGAGGCCGAGTAGGACCACGGATCCGAAGAGGGGGTCGTGCACGAGGCCCGCGACCAGTTCGACCGGTCCGCTGACCTGTGGCTGTACCAGCACACCGCATCCGGGGCGGCCGGCCGCGGCGACGGTGGCGAAGGCCTCGGTGACGGCGGCGGCGCCGGCCAGGCCGGTACGCACCCCACCGGTGTCGCTCTTGTGCACCAGTTGCGGATCGGCTGACTTGAGCACGACGGGCCCGTCGATGCGGGATGCGGCCGACACGGCGGCGCCGGCGTCGACGGCGACCTCGGCGGGGAGGAGCCGGATCCCGTACGCGGCGAGGATGTCGCTGGTCGTGGCATAGTCCTGCCAGCCCGGCCCGGCCTGCAGAGCTTGCTCGACGAGTGCGTGAGCACGGCGGCGGTCGATGCCGGGTAGATCAGCCTGGCCACCCAGCGGTCGTCGCCGCCAGTCGGCGTAGGACGCGGCGTGCCCGAGCGCCCGGACCGCCTGTTCGGGCAACTCGTAGACGGGCAGGCCACGGGCTCCGATCCGGTTCGGCGGATCCGTTGCGCCGGTCACCACCGCGGCGGCACACAGGCCTGGATGGCGGTCCATGACCCGGCCCAGTTCGCCGAGGATCTCCGCGGGCCGGTTCGCCCGGGTGCACACCACGATGAGCAGCAGCATGTCGGCGCCTGCGCTGGACGCCGCGCTCTCGGCGGCGGCCGCGAACTGCTCCGGGGTGGCACCGGCGCCCAGGTCGAGCGGATTCTCCAGCATGCCCGGGCCGGTGACCGGCAGCTGCAGTCCGGCCTGTTCGGCCGCGTCGGCGGCGAGCACGTTGAGCCCGCCGGCGTTGCTGACCACCGCGAGCCGTGGCCCGGCCGGCAGCGGCTCGCCGGTCAGCAATCGTGCGGTGTCCAGCAGGTCGCCCAGGGTCTCGGTGCGGATCACCCCGGCCTGGGCGAACAGGGCGTCGACTGTGGCCGCCGGGGCGGCGGCGGCCGCGGTGTGCGAGGCACCGGCCCGCCGGCCCGCGATGGAACGGCCACTCTTGAGGGCCAGCACGGGCTTGCGGCGGGCCAGCGCCCGCACGATGCGTGCGAACTTGCGGGGATTGCCGAACGACTCGAGGTAGAGCGCCACCGCCCGGGTGGCCGGATCGTCGTACCAGTAGGCGATCAGGTCGTTGCCGCTGACGTCGGCCTTGTTGCCGAGCGACACCACGGTGGACAGGCCGGTGCCGGTACGTTCCGCGTGGTTCAGTACGGCGATGGCCACTGCGCCGGACTGTGCGGCGACGGCGAGCCCGCCGGCGGTAGGGAGCCGCGGTGCGAACCCGGCCGCGAGACGGATCCGCGGATCGCAGTTGAAGACGCCGAGGCAGTTCGGGCCGACCAGCCGGATGCCGTGGTGCCGCGCCAGCCGTACCAGCTCGGCCTGCCGTTCCCGGCCGTCCGGGCCGGCTTCGCCGAATCCGGCGCTGAGCACCACCGCGGCGCGGGCCCCGGCCTTGGCGCCGTCGGCCAGGATCCCGGTGACCTGGTCGGTCGGGACGGCGATGACCACCAGGTCGACCGGGCCCGGCAGGTCGAGCAGGCTGCGGTAGCCGGCCACCGGCCCGACCGGGGTGCCGCGCCCGTTGATCGCGTACAGCGTCCCGGTGAAGCCATAGTCCACCAGCGACAGCAGGGTCTCCCGGCCCACGCTCCCGGGCCGCCGTCCTGCGCCGACCACCGCCACCGACGACGGGCTGAGCAAGGCCCGCAGCGAGGCACGCTCGGCCGTACGATCACGCTCGTCCATGATCGGGTCGGCCGGCCCTTCGGTGATCCGCAGCGTGACGTCCACGATGCCACGGTCCAGGCGGTCGCGTTCGTGTGAGCTGAGGTTGCGGGCCACCCGCAGCATGTCGACGTTGCCGGGCAGCACTTCGCCGATCAGGTCGGTGACGCCGTGCCGGGCGCAGCGGTCGGCCAGGTGCTCCAGCAGCAGGGTGCCGATGCCACGACCGTGGTGATTGTCGGCCACGAACAGGGCGAACTCGGCTTCGGTCCGCCCGCCGAGCCGCTCGGCGGAGCCGACACCGACGAGCACGTCCGCCTCGTGGGCGAGGACGCTGACATGCCGGTCGGATTCGGGCCGGCACAGCCGTTCGACCTCGGTGTGGAGCGTCCTGGGACTCGGTTGGGCGAAGAACCGCAGCCGCAGGTTCGCGGCGGAGGCGTGCGCGTACAGTTCGGCGATCGCGGCAGCGTCCTCGGGTGTGACCGGCCGGATGGCGACGATGCCACCGTCGGCCGTCAACGCGTGAACCGTGTCGTGCCGTCCGTCGGCACGGCTGCCAGCCGTCCGTGCTGAGGTGGTCATACCGTGGCCTCCTTGCCGGCCGTCCCGGACCACCAGGCCGGGGACGCGATGGGTGGTGGCAGCACGATGGCGAGCGGGCATGGGGTATGCCCGATCAGCGAGATGACCGTGTCGCCGAGGATCCCGGAGCGGGGCATCTGCGTCCCGGCGGACAGCACCAGCAGGCGCGCCCCACGGCTCAGGGACTGCAGTGCACGGCCGGTGTCGGGGTCGTGCAGGATGGCCCGTTCGGCGGCTGCCGCGTCGCGCGGATTCAGGCAGTTGTACAGCACGGAGGCGAGTAACACGTCGGTCACCTCCGGGGGCCTACGGCTCCAGACATGGGTCACCCGCAGCCGTAGGCCGAGCGTGTGCGCCCGATGTTGCGCGTATCCGACGACCGAGCAGGGTGCGGTGTCGTCGGTGACGGCGGCGACCACCGCCATCGCGTCCGGCCCGGACGGTTGCGTCGTCACCTCGACGGCTCCCCATTCCGGATACCTGCGCAGATGATCCGGCCCATCGTCGCCCAGCCGTGCCAGCACCGCGGCGGCTAGGCGGTCGGTCGCGATGCTCGACAGGGTCCGGTCCACGGCTCACCTCCGATGATCCGGCAGCGGTGCAGGTGTGGCCGATGAGGTGGCCGGGCGGGCATCGGTGGGGAACCGGTCCGCGCCACGTGCCGCCCTCACCGGGTCAGCAAGTCGTGTCTCAGGTGCGTGGGTGGACCACCACGACCGGACACGCCGAGTGCCGCAGCAGATGCTGGCTGACCGAGCCCAGCAGCAGACCGCTGACGGCACCGTGTCCCCGGCTGCCGACCACCAGCAGTTGTGCGTGATCGCCGGCGCCGGTGAGGGCCTCGGCGGGGTGGGCGACCGCCGCCTCGGTTTCGACCGTGAGGTCGGGGAAGGTGGTGCGAATGGTCGTGACGAGGGCGTCGAACGGTGCCCGTTCCTGGTCGGTGACCATGCCGGTGACCATTGGCGTCTCTTCCCACAGCCCGGTCACCGGTGGCCAGGTGCGGATCACCCGTAGTGTGGCCTTGCGGGCGTAGGCCTGTTCGGCGGCGAACGTGAGCACTGCCGCGGCCGATGCCGAGCCGTCGATGCCGGCGACCACCGGAGCGTCGGCGACGGGTTCGCCGCGGACGATCACGACGGGGCAGTGGGCGTGCGCGCTGACCGCTGTGCTGACCGAGCCGAGCAGCCCGGCGACGGCGCTGTGCCCGCTGCCGCCGAGGACGATCAGCCGGGCCTTGCGGGACAGGTCGATCAACGCGGTCGCGGGGTGTGCCCAGACCGTCCGGGCGGTGATGTCGATGAGTGGCTGGGTCTTCTTCGCGGTGGCGACGGCGCGTTCCAGCGTGCCGTTGACGACCTCGGTGCGGTAGCTGTCCGGCGGGGGCGGGGCCTGGATCAGCCTCGCGGCCGGCGCGAGAACCGGGGATGCGTCGACGTAGACGAGTTCGACGGAGGAGCCGGTGCGGGCCGCTTCGTCCAGCGCCCATAGCAGAGCGGCCTGGGAGTGCGGTGAGCCGTCGTATCCGACGATGATTTCTCTCTGCACGGTACGGACCTCCTTTCCGCTGCCGTGCGCCGCACGGGGGTGCGGCGTACGGGTCCGACCATTGCTCCTCTATGGCACTCTCATCGATGCGTGCCGGGCAGGGGCATAGGTCCCGTCACGGTGTGCGACTTGTAGCGGCGTCGCCGGGATCGGGTCCTGTCGTGGTGCCGACGGCGGCGAGGTCTCGGGGACGCCCACCGCCGATGCCGTGTCGCCGGAGCCGGCGCCGTCTTGACGACGGTGGGTCTGGTGGCGCGACGGCCATCCGTTTCGGTCTGCCGCGAGCCGGTGGTTCCGGTCCGGCGGTGGGCGTCTGACCGAAGCATCGCGCGCCGTCGAGGCCGGTACCCAGGGCCGTTGGTCCTGTTCAGCGAGATGGTATAAGGACCCTACTCTGATGCCGGTCTACCGTGCCGTCGCCGGGGCGGGCGGGCCTACCGTACGGGTATGCACAGTGTCGTGTCAGTCGAGGAGAGGCTACCCGTCGTGGTCGGCGTCGACGACGTGCCCGACGGACTGCAAATCGTCGATGTCGCGGCCGCGGAGGCCGCGCGTCGGGGTGTGCCGCTGCGGATCGTGCACGCCTGGCCCGGACGTCACGGCGGACTGCCGCGACATCGGGCGCTGCGACCGGCCTTGGCGGACGGCCGGCACCTGCTGGAACTGGCCGCCCTGCGGGCCCGGCACGTCGTGGCTGGCCTTCCGGTGCAGACCGAGTTGGCCGACGACAGCGCCGCCGAGGCGCTGATCCGGCATTCGGGTCACGCCGGCCTGCTGGTGTTGGGGCACCGGGACGAGGCGACACTCGGGCACGGCTGGGGTTCGACCGCGGCGTATCTGGCCCATCACAGCCGCTGCCCGCTGCTGATCCTCCGTGGCCCGACGGTGGACCGGGGGCCCGTCGTGGTCGCCACCTCCGGCCGGTGCACCGCCACCGTGGGGTCGGCGTTCGAGGCCGCGTCCCGCGCAGGCTGCCCCCTGGTGGCGGTTCACGTGTGGGCCCCCGCGACCGACGCCGGTGACGCCGAGCGCCGGGCGGCCGAGGATCGGCTGAGCGAGGCCCTCGCGGGCTGGACGGGTAGGTCGCCGGATGTGGTCGTGAGCCGCTTGCTGATCAGCGACGCGGAAGCCGCCTACACCGTGGAACGGGCGTCCCGCCGTGCCCGGCTGCTGGTGGCCGGCCGGGGTCACAAGGGATGGCTGGTCGAGATGCTGTATCACCTGGGCCGGTCCGTTCCGAGCGAGCGCCGGCTGTGCCCGGTCCTGCTCGTCCCGCCGGGATGGTCCACATCGACTCTCGGACACGCGGGTTCGGTGGCCTCGGCACGATCTTGATCCGTGGCCGGCAGGCGAACCCGTCCTGCCGGCCACCCGTCACCCCGGCGCGGGACCTTGGTCCCTGTCGCATCGACGCCCATGCGGACGAGGATGCGAAGGAGGGAGGTGGTGACGATGGCGACTTTGATCATCTTAGTGGTGCTGCTGATCATCACAATCACCGTGGTCTTCTGGCGCACGCCCGACGCCACCCCATCGGACGAAGCCGCCGGTGCCGGCGACGACGGCGTCTCCCGCGAGACCGCCCCGACCACTCTGGAGGGCGCCCTGGTGACCCAGCTTCTCCAGGGTGGGATTTCTCGGGCGCAGTACCAGCAGGCACTGAGCCGGCTGGCGGCCCGTGACGACGAGCGCAACCCGATGTCGGTGCCCGGCAGCGACCGCCCGGATGCCGCAGCCTGAGAAAGAATCCGCGGCGGTCACTCCGCAGCCCTGGTCATCACGGTCAGCCCGGCTACCACATGCGGTACGGAGGCGGTTCCGGACTCCTCCTGCCCGGTGACCGCGCGGGCGC
Source organism: Actinoplanes sichuanensis (assembly GCF_033097365.1). Lineage (NCBI taxonomy): Bacteria > Bacillati > Actinomycetota > Actinomycetes > Micromonosporales > Micromonosporaceae > Actinoplanes > Actinoplanes sichuanensis. The sequence continues at coordinate 4,453,220 of NZ_AP028461.1, read as the reverse complement.
CGCGGCACATCGGCCTTGGTTGCGGTCCTTCGGCCCTTACCGGGGACCGTCGCACCGGGGCATTCTGCGGACGCAGTGGTTCCTTCAACGGCGAAGGAGAGGAAAGATGAAAGGACTCGTGTACGGCGGAGCAGGGCAACGACGTTGGACCGGGATCCCGGACGCGCACGTTCGGGACCCGCGTGACGCGGTGATCCGGGTCGACGCGGTCACCATCTGCGGCACTGATCTACACATTCTGGCCGGTGACGTGCCGGCGGTGACGCCGGGTCGGGTGCTCGGTCATGAGGCGGTCGGAACCGTGGTCGAGGTCGGACCGGCGTTGACCGGGCTGGCTGTCGGTGACCGGGTGCTCGCCTCCTGCATCTCGGCGTGCGGAAGTTGCCGGTTCTGCCGGGAGGGTAGCTACGGCCAGTGCCTGTCCGGCGGCGGTTGGATCCTCGGTCACACCGTTGACGGTGTCCAGGCGGAGTACGCCCGGATCCCGTTCGCCGATCTGTCGGCCTACCGGCTGCCCCGCCAGGTCAGCAGCGAGGCGGCGGTGATGCTGGCCGACATTCTGCCGACCTCGTACGAGGTCGGCGTGCTCAACGGCCGGGTACGGCCGGGCGACACCGTGGTCGTGGTCGGTGCCGGGCCGATCGGGCTCGCCGCGATCATCACCGCCCGGCTTTTCTCGCCCGCGCACATCGTGGCCGTCGACAAGGCCGAGAGTCGTCTGCAGGCCGCCAAGATGCTCGGTGCCGACGTCACCCTCACCCCCGAGCGCGTCGCCCTCGGCACCATCCGGGCGCTCACCGGAGGGCTGGGCGCCGACGTGGTCATGGAGGCCGTCGGCACCCCGGAAACCTTCGAACTGTGCACCACGCTGGTCCGCCCCGGCGGCACCGTCGCGAACATCGGCGTGCACGGCAAACCGGCGACCCTGCACCTGGAAGACCTGTGGATCCGCAACCTCACCATCACCACCGGACTGGTCGACACCTGCACGACGCCGAGACTGCTGGACATGCTGGCCGCCGGCCAGATCGACGTCACTCCACTGGTCACCCACCGGTTCCCGCTGGAGGAGATCGAGCAGGCGTACGACGTGTTCGCGCGGCCCGCCCAGACCGGGGCGCTGAAGGTGCTGCTCACCCGATGACCGCTTGCCGGCGGCACCCGGCCGGCCATGACCGAGGCCGCCGGCTTGCTACACCGAGCCACCGGATGCCGCCCATGTGCCCGGAGGTATCCATGAAGACCCTCTACTGTCGCCCTGGGATTGTCGGTCACGACAGGACCGGTGCCGCAGCGGCACGCCTGATCGACGCCTATGCCCGGACCCCGCCCGACGATCCCAAGAGGCCGGGTATGCGGGCCGATGCCGTCCTGGCCTGGACGCCGATGGCGTACCGACTGGCCCGGGTGTATGCCGTCGACCACAACATCCGGGAAGATCTGCGGCAGACCGCTGTGGTCGGGCTCATCAAGGCCGTCGACGGCTTCGATCCGGCCCGGGGCGCAGACTTCGTCGGGTACGCCGTACCCACGATCCGCGGCGAACTCAAACGGTACTTCCGGGACCGGCACCAGGCGCTGCGGGCCCCACGCCGCCTGCACGACCTGTACCAGCGCATCGAGGACGCCGACCGGCATGTCGTTCAGCCCCTCGGGCGTCTGCCGACGGTCACGGACATCGCCGCCTACGTGGACGCCCCTGTGGAACAGGTCCTGCAGGCGTTGCAGTGCGCTCGCGCCCGTCGGATGGTCTCGTTGTCGGAGCCGGGATCACAGGTCGGCACCGAGTTGGCCGACACGATCGGTGCGGAGGACGACGGCTACCGGACGGTCGAGCAGCACCTCGACCTGTGCCACGCGCTGCTCGCCCTCGACGAGCGCGAGCAGCGCATCGTGACGCTCTACTTCTACGGCCACCGGACACAGAACGAGATCGGCCGGGACCTCGGCTTGTCCCAGATGCACATCTCTCGGCTGTTGCGCCGGGCGCTGGAGAAATTGCGTCGCGGTCTGGCCGTCGACCGGTGACGCGCGGTGTGATCCGAGCGGAGCCGGCCGATCGAGAAGACACCGCCGTTGCCCATCGCGGTCGGAACCTGCGGCGCCCGGTGAGTCCTGCGTTCACCGGCTGAGATAGACCCGGTGGCTCGATCCGGATCACAGCGGCAGTGCTCGAGTCGCCGCGCCGGACAACCTGTGGGCCGGCTGGCGCGGCGCCGAGGATTCGTCAGGGCCGGGAACGGGTCAACGGGTCGCCGTGAGGGTGCGGACCGATGATGCCGCCTCGGTACCGCGCGCGGCGGCATCCGACTCCTTGTCCAGGAAACTGCCCAGTTCGCCGATAGTGCTCATCAGCGGCGCCGGGAAGACCACGGTGGAGTTCTTGTCGACCGCGATCTCCACCAAGGACTGAAGGTTGCGCAGTTGCAGGGCGAGCGGGTGAGCCATCATCGTGTCCGACGCGTCGCCCAGCGCGGAGGCGGCGAGGGCCTCACCCTCCGCGTTGATGATCTTCGCGCGCTTCTCCCGCTCGGCCTCGGCCTGGCGGGCCATCGCCCGCTTCATCGCGTCGGGCAGCTGGATGTCCTTGAGTTCGACGAGGGTCACCTCGACACCCCAGTCGACGGTGGTGGTGTCCAGGGTCTGGCGATGTCGACGTTGATGCGGTCGGTCTCGGACAGCGTCTCGTCGAGGCTGTGCTGGCCGACGACCCTGCGTAGCGTGGTCTGGGCGATCTGGTTGATGGCCGCGTGCACGTTCTCGATCGCCACGACGGACTTGACGGCGTCGACGACACGGAAGTAGGCGACGGCGGAGACGTCCACGCTGACGTTGTCGCGGGTGATGATGCCCTGCGACTGGATCGGGATGGTGACGATCCGCAACGACACCCGGCGCATGACGTCGATCACGGGGACGAGGAGACGCAGGCCCGGTTCCCGCGAGCCGACGACGCGGCCGAGGCGGAAGACCACACCGCGTTCGTACTGCTTGACGATCCGGATCGAGAGCGCCCCCAACAACCCGACGGCGGCCACGATGATCAGAGTGATGGTCCAGCCATTCATGTCTGTTCACCTCCGGCACGGCGCCGATCCGACGGGCTGGATGCCCGACGACACGCACGTACCAGCCTCACGTCGGCCGGTCGGCGTCTTGCCACCAGGTGCGTTGGCCCCTGCGGCCGGGCACCACGGCAGGGGGCTCCACTGATGCGGTTGCTCAGCTCGGGCCGGCCGTCCACGGGCGCTGCGGCAGCACAACGCCGAAGACGATCAGAGTCCGATGGGACGTCGGGTCCCGGGGTAGGGGACTTTCAGTCCATCAACAAGTCTCGGTGACAGTGCATGCTCGATGCCATGGTCTCAACCCTGGTGGCACCGCAGCGCCGGTCGCACGGTGTGGAGCCGTCGGCCGGGGTGGAACCGGCGCTGATGCTCGGTGTGGACCCCGATGCGGCCGCCGTCGGGTGCGGCCCTTTCCCGGACCGTGAGCCATGAGTTACACGGCTGGGCACGGCGGGCTTCCGGTGGCGGCGTCGCTGCCGCTGGTTCTGCTCGCGGTGGCGTTCGTCGGTTTCTGCCTCTACGATCTGGCCCGCCACGACGTGCGGTACCTGCCGAAGTGGGCGTGGGCGCTGATCTGCGTGATCTCGGTTCCGCTCGGTGGGATCGTCTACCTGCTCGCCGGTCGTGAGCACCGATGATGGTCGAGACCGCTGCGCTGGTGAAGCGGTACGGGTCGCATGCCGCGCTCGACGGCGTCGACCTGGCGGTGCCGGCCGGTTCGATCTACGGGCTCGTCGGGCCGAACGGCGCGGGCAAGACGACCCTGCTGGGTATCCTCTCCGGGTTGCGGCGGCCGACCAGCGGCATCGTGCGGGTCGACGCGGTGCCCGGCCGGGTCGTGACCCTGCCGGACACCCCACGGTTCGACTCGTGGCTGACCGGGCGGGAGGTTGTCGCGTTGGCCGCGCACCTGGCCGGTCCGCCGGCCGGGAACGTCGATGCGGTGCTGGTGGAGACCGGGCTCGCCGACGCTGCGGACCGCCGGGTGGGTGGCTACTCCCGCGGCATGCTCCAGCGGCTCGGTCTGGCCGCCAGTGTGGTGGGTGAGCCGGAGCTGCTGCTGCTCGACGAGCCGGCCTCGGCCCTGGACCCGGCCGGACGTCGGGAGGTCCTCGACTTGATCGCCCGGCTGCGCGGGCACGCGACCGTCGTGTTCTCCAGCCACATCCTCGCCGACGTACAGGAGGTCTGCGACCGGATCGGTATCCTCCGCGACGGTCGGCTGATCTTCCAGGGCACGCTGGACGAACTTCTCGTCGGGCGGGCGACCCCGGCGTACCGGGTCCGGCTGCGCACCGGCCAGGACCGGGCGGAGGCGCTGCTTCGACGGCAAGCATGGGTGACCTCGGTGCGGATCGACGGCAACGACCTGGTCGTCGGAGTGGGCACACTGGACGACGCGGAGTCCCACCTGGCCGGCGTGCTCGCCGAGGCCGCTGCGAAGGTCGTCGGTTTCGGTCCGCAGGATGCGCACCTGGAAGACGTCTTCCTGGAGCTGACGACTTAACGATCCCCACGGATAGATCCGGGGGATTTCCCTCCGGGACCGGTAGGTCCTGGATTCCCAGCTCGGACCGCATCTGATCCACCGTCCCGGAAGGAGGCGATCTGATGTCTTACGTCGTCGGCACCGGCACGGCGGCGTTCAGCCGTGGCGAGGATCGTCCTCGCGGCGTTGAGGTCGCGGCAGGCGGTGTAGCCGCACGCGGTGCACTCGAAGGTTCGTACGCCCAGTCCGAGGCGGAGATTGGCTCTCTCCCCGCACCCGGAGCAGGTCATCGTGGTGTAGGCGGGCGGTACCGGCACCACCTTCCGGCCCGCCCGCTTGCCACGCTCGATCAGTTCCCGCTTGCAGGCGGCGATCGCCGCGTCGGCCGCTTTGCGGGCCATCCGCGACCGGGCGAGGAACTTCGGTTTGAAGTCCTCGACCGCGATCAGCGCGTGGTGGTCGATCAGGTTCTTGGCCCAGATGCGGGCGTCGTGGGTGTTCTGCCGGGCCGCTTTTCTTCGCGACCCGGGCAGCCTGTCGTTTCGCCTGTTGGTAGCCGTTCGACTGCGGCTGGCCTTTCGGCCGGCGGCGGCGGGCCATCTTCCGCTGAGCCCTGGCCAGCTCGGCGGCACACCGGCGACGGTGGCCGAGGTGCGGCAGGTCGAACGCCGGATCAGTGGTGGTGGCGGTGGTCTTCACACCCCAGTCGACGCCGATCCCGGGCAGGTCCGCTTCCGGTGTGTCGGCCCGCTCGCGGCGGACCACGAAGGACGCGTCCCAGTGGCCGAGGCTGTCGCGGTAGACCCGCACGGAGGTGGGCCGGGACGGCAGGTCCCGGGACCAGACGACCGGGACGAAGACCTTGCCGGGCAGCCGCAGGCGGCCGTCGGCCAGGGCGAAACCGTTGCGGGTGTACTCCAGGCTCGGCAGGGCGTCACGCTTACATTAGCTTCCCGAACGTCGGTTTCCGGCCGGTCTTCTGCTGGTGGACGGCCTCGTTCCACAGCCACCGGCAACAGCCCCATTCGTCGAGCAGTGCGGCCTGTGCCGTGCGGCCGGGCCGCAGGCGGTAGGTGTAACGCACCGTCTCGGACATACCAGACACTATACAGAATCGACCTATATGGTCCCAGTGTGGACGAGGTCAGGTCGAACAACAACGTCGTGTACCGCTGCCACTACCACGTCGTCTGGTGCCCGAAGTACCGGCGCGAGGTCATCGACGGCAAAGTGGACGAACGCCTCAAGAGATCATCCGCGAGGTCTGCTTCGAACGAGACGCCCTCATCGAGGCGATCGAGACGATGCCCGACCACGTGCACCTGCTCGTGGTCGTCGACCCGCAGTTCGGCATCCACCGTCTGGTCAAACAGATCAAAGGCCGCTCGTCACGGCTGCTGCGCCAGGAGTTCCCGCACCTCAAGTCCCGGATGCCGACCTTGTGGACGAACTCCTACTTCGTCGCCACGACCGGCGGCGCAACCCTGGAAGTAATCAAAAGGTATGTCGAGAACCAGCGCAACGTGTGACCAGACACCCATCCGCCTTGACGGCGGATGGGCTACCCCCGACCTGCTCCGCAGGAGTCCCGTTTCCTCCCCACGGCTAAAGCCAGGGGTTTCCACGGAAGGCATTCGATGAGCCTGTGGCGTCTGGAGTGGTTGCGGCTGCTGCGTACCCGCCGCCTGTTCGTCCTTCTCGCGGTGTACGCGTTCTTCGGCCTCACCGGTCCGCTGATCGCGCGCTATCTGGGGGAGATCCTCCGCGCCGTCGGTACCGAGGGCATCGAGGTCCGGTTTCCCGACCCCACACCGGCCGACGGTATCGCCCAGTTCGTCGGCAACACCGCACAGATCGGCCTGCTCGTCGTGGTGCTGGTCGCCGCGTCTGCGCTGGCGTTCGACGCGCGCCGGGAAATGGCGGTCTTCCTACGCACCCGGGTCGATGGCGTGCGGTCGATCGTGTTTGCGGCCTACGGGATCACGCTCGGCGGTGCCGCCGCCGGGCTCGTCCTCGGGTCGGCCTGTGCCTGGTACGAGACGGCGGTGCTGCTGGGTGCCCCACCGGTCGGGGCGATGCTGACCGGGATCGCGTACGGCGTGATCTTCCAGGCGTTCGCCGTCGCGTTGGTCGCGCTCGCGGCGTCGGTGGTGCGCGGGGTACCGGCAGCGGCCGGAGTCGCCCTCGTCCTGCTGCTGCTCACCGGCATTCTCGGCCGTGTCGCCGGGGTGGACGAATGGCTGCCGACCGGACTGCTGGGTGCCCTCGCCGACCTCACCGCCGGAGCGCCCGCGGCCGACTATCTCCCCGGGGTGGCGGTGACTGTGGTCCTGACCGTGCTGGCCATGGCCGCGGCTGTCGTGTTCGGTGACCGACGCGAACTCTGACTCGCCCCCCGAGCACACGACCATCGGCCCGTCACGCTGGTTCTTCGTCCCCTGGTCCGTGGTGCGTCGCCGGTCCTAGCGTCGAAGTGTCGGAGTGGGTGCGCAACCGGCCGGGCCGGCCCGGTTGGCCGCGTCCCCGCGGTGATACGTCGGCTCGGTCCGCGCCCCTCCGAGATCACCGGAGGTCATCATGAAACTTCCGAACAGGCATCCGTGGCTGGTAGCCGTAACCGGTGTCTTCCTCGCTGTCGGGCTGGTGTTGACCAGCATCTGGCTGGTGGTTCGCCACGACGACGGTGACGGCACACGGCCGCCCGCGGCCGTACCGGCGGTCACCTCACCCGGCGCCACCTCTCCCACCTCACCGGGAGTCACCTCTCCTACATCGCCTGGCACCGTGCCGGCCACGATGACGGTCACGGTCTACTTCCATCGCGGCCCGTCCGACGACCCGACGAAGGTCGTCGCGGTACGGCGCACCGTGCCTCGCAGCCCGAAGGTGGCCACGGCCGCGCTGACCCAGTTGCTGGCCGGGCCCACCCGCGCGGAACGGGCGGCCGGTTACTGGTCGGTGTTCGGTCCGGCGACGGCCGGGATGCTGCGCAGCGTCCGGGTCGCGGACCAGGTCGGCTACGCCGACTTCCGCGATCTGCGGCCGGTCGTCCCGAGCGCCGGATCCAGCGCCGGCACGGCGGCGATGCTCACCGAGCTCGACACCACGTTCAAGCAGTTCAGCAATGTACGCCGGACGCTCTACTCGCTCAACGGCGACGTCCCGGCGTTCTACGAATGGCTTCAGCTGTCACCGCCGGACAGCGCCACCCCCACACTCGGCGAGGCTCAGCGGGTGGGCCGTACCTTCCTGTCCGACGTCGTCGGTATGCGTGGTCTCACCTTCGCGGGATCACGGTGGCGTAGCGACTTCATCGCGACGGTCGACTTCCGCACCCGGGTCGGCGAGGACAAGACCCGGCTCGGCCCGCTCAGCCGGGTCGTCCTCGGCAGGTCCGAGACCAGCTTCACCGTCTACGGCGTCACGACCGACACGATTCGCGTCGACCAGCCGGCCGCCGCGATCACCCCGGGCGACCTGACGGTCGTCACCTCGCCACTGACGATCAGTGGCTCGGCGCTCGCCTTCGAGGGCACGGTGAACGTCCGCGTGGTACAGGTCCGAAACGGCGCTGTGCGGCAGCTCGGGGCCGGCCATGTGACCGGGGGCGGCGATGTGATGCGGCCCTTCACCGGGCAGATCGGCTTCGCTGCCCCGAGCACCGATCTCGGCTGGGTACTGGCCACCGAACTGTCCGCCTACAACGGCTCGATCACCAGGGTGACCGCTGTTCGGGTGGCCTTCACTCCGCTGGGCGGCTGACGCACACCCGGTGGTACAGGGGGCACGAAGACCGGCAGCAGGAGCCGATCGGCCCTTCCGTGTGGCCGAGCGGCTCGCCACGGTGACGTTTAGCGATTATTCGATGCCTCCTCGTGATCGAGGCGGTGCTGGTATGCGGTGAACCGCCATCCGTCGAAGGCGTCGGGTCAAGGAACGGAGGATCTCCATGTTCTGTCATCCGAGACGAGGCGAGGCGGGGGAGCGGGCCCGCGCCGTACGAGTGCGGTCGAGTATCGGCTTGGTACTGGCGTTCGCGATGGGCGCACTGGCGTTGACGGCCGCGTCACCGGCAGGGCCGGCCGCCGCCGGTGCCGTGTGCCCGTCGCCCTACCGGACCGTCCGGCTCGGCACACTCGGCGGTGCGGCCGGCGTCCCCCTTGCGCTCAACGACCACGGCGCGGTGGTGGGCTGGTCGAACACCGCAGGCGGCGCGCTGCACCCATTCCTGTGGCAGCACGGCCGGATGACGGATCTCGGCACCCTCGACCGGGTCGAGGGCGGCTGGGGGATGGCCACCGACATCAACCGGAACGGCGTCGCGGTCGGCCAGAGCGACCGCGGCGGTGTCCGGCACGCGGTCCGCTGGCAGGGCGGAAAGATCACCGATCTGGGTACGCTCGGCGGGGTGTCCGCCTCCGCGGCCGCCGTCAACGACCACGGTGTGATCGTCGGCGGCAGAACGATGCCCGACGGTGTCCTGCGCGCCTTCCTCTGGCGCGACGGGCGATTGACCGACCTCGACGTGCCCGGCGGCGGGGATGTGGTCGTGACCGACATCAACAATAGCGATCAGGTCGTCGGCTTCGCCATGCCGACGGACCGGCCGGCCTTCGCGTTCCTGTGGCAGCGGGGGACGGTGACCGTGCTGCCGACCTCGCGGTACGGTGGCCAGGCCAGGGCGATCAACGATCGGGGCGTGGTCGTCGGCAAGGTCTTCGGTGCCGAAGGCGGCCTGGCCGTGCGGTGGTGGCGGGGCGGATCCACCATGCTCGGCACGCTGCCGGACGGAGACGCCAGCGGAGCACGCGACATCAACGACCGTGGCGTGATCCTGGGCGCGGGCAATGTCGGGCCGCACTCCCTCGAGGATCACGCGTTCCTGTGGGATCGCGGGGTCCTGCGGGACCTGGATCCGGCACGCGTTCCGGAGAGCGCCACCGCGCTGAACAACCGTGGTGAGATCATCGGAACCGTTCCGGGCCCCGCCGGCGCCGGGATCGCCGCGCTGTTCGTGCCCTCGGCCGGCAGCCGACGGTGAATGCCGGAGACCAGGTCGGTCTCGATCCGTTCGGGATCGGGACCGACCTGGTCGTACGCGGTGGCCGTGAGCGTGTTCAGCCGCGCCGCCCGGATCACCGAGCCGACCCGACCCGTCCTCGACGCACGACCCGTGGCGCCGGGACCTTCCGCCCTGTCCCGTGTCCTGTCGCGTTTCTAACCTGGAGGAGGAAGGGGAGGCCGTGATGAAGAGTTGGACAGTGGACGATGTGATGACCCGGGCGGTCGCCTCCGTAGACGAGGCCGCCGGCTACCGTGCCGTGGTCGACCTGCTGATCGGGCGTCGCATCAGCGCGGTGCCGGTGGTCGACGCGTTCCTGCGGGTGACCGGAGTGGTGAGCGAGGCGGATCTCCTTCGCAAGATCGAGTACGCGGGTGATGAGGCGCCCCACCTGTTCGAGGGACGGCGCCGGCGCGGGGAGCGCGGCAAGGCACTGGCCGGGACCGCCTCCGAACTGATGAGCACGCCGGCGGTGACCGTACCGGCCCGGACCTCGATCGCCGACGCGGCGCGGCTGATGGACGACGAGAACGTCAAGCGGCTGCCGGTCGTCGACGACCTCGGCCGCCTGGTCGGCATTGTGACCCGCGGGGACCTGCTGAAGGTACATCTGCGCCCGGACCTCGACATCCGGGACGACGTCGAGGCCGTCGTGCGCGACGAGGAGGTCACCGTCGAGGTGTCCGACGGCGTGGCTACCCTTCAGGGCCATGTCGCGGCGGCGTCGACCGCCGAGGAACTGGTCCGGCTGACTCGGCGCGTCCCGGGAGTCGTCCAGGTGGTCGACCACATCCGCTACGACTACGACGACCGCGCCATCATCGCCACCGGACTCGCCTACGGCGCCGGCTGATCGACGGCGCAGCCCGGCACTGCCGCTCGTCCACCCTGCCCGCCGAGACCCTGAGCGCACGAACGGCATCTGCGGCGCCCGGTCGACCGGCCCGCGGTGACGGCGGGGATCGTCGTGGCGCCCGGTCCTTGATCCGCCGGTGCAGCCGGGAGTGACCGGGCCCGTCCCTGGGTCGACGGTGCGGCGACGGTGGAGTCCCGTAGGCCTCGGGGGCAGGGGCGAACCCAGGGTGCCGGATTCATCGACGAGTGCCACCAGCTCCGGGACCAACGACTCTGTGGCGGCCACGGCCACCGGCGTGTGCTGGAGCGTGTACACGAACGGGTTCCGGAGGTGGGCCGTGAGCGACCTGGACAAATATCGCACTCAGCAGGAGGCTTACCGCGCCGGCGCGGGCCGGACGACCACCACGCCTTACCAGGAGGCCGTCAACCGGTATCTGGGGGCGGTGGCCTACGGTTCTGACGAGCCGGATCGACCGACGGCGGCGGCGAGCCGGACGGTCGGGTCGGTCGTGGTCGGCGTCGACGATACGCCGACCACCTACACGGCGGTGGATCACGCCGCGATCGAAGCCGAACTACGCGGCTGCGGCCTGCGTCTCGTGCATGTCCAGCAACCGGGCGGCCTGCGATCACCCACCCGCGAGGCAGGCGCGCGACTGCTCCAGCGATTGACCGACCGGGTACACGCCTATTCCCCCACGGTGCCGGTGACCTCCCGCCTGGAGGTCGGCGGGGCAGCGGCGCTGGTGCTGGCTCAGGCGCAGACGGCGAGCCTGGTCGTCGTGGGACACCGGCACAGCACGGTCGGTACGGCGTTCGGGTTGAGCGTGGCCGACCGGGTGGCCGCCGGTCACGCCGGCGTGGTGCTGGTCGTGCGGGTACCCGGCTGGCCGCCGGGTCCCGAGTTCGGCAGCCGGCCGATCGTGGTAGGCGTCGACCACGACGACAGCACCGCGGTCTGGTTCGCGCTCGACGAGGCCCGGGGACGCGGCTGCGATCTGGTGATACTGCACGCCGGGGACGACATTGCCACGCCCGCGCTGTCGGACACCGACGGCGTACCGGTGCGTCACGCCTATGTCACCGGTGGCCCGGCCGACGCCCTGATCGAGGCGTCGCGCAACGCCTCCGCGATCGTCGTCGGCCGCCACCGGACGACCGGATCGGCCCTCGGCTCGGTGAGCCGAACCCTGGTCCAGCACGCGCACTGCCCGGTCTTCCTCGTCGGCTGAAGGCAGGCCGGAGGGAATGGTCGGCGTAGGGCGGACGAGTCACGCAGAGGAAGCCCTCTTCCGACCGGCGGCGGTGTGCCCGACCGTACGGTGATCTCGCTGCGAGCACCAAGCCCGTCCGTACGGCCGAGCCCGCCAAGACGGCGACGACTCCCGACGCGCACCGGCCACGGGGCCGGCACGTCGGCCGTGAGGTGGCCACCCTGGCGGTCAACCTGTACGAGCGGGAGGTGGCCAGCGTGGCGGCCCTCGAGAAGGACGCCGCGAAGATCATCCGTCTGCCGTGGATGAAGTCCGCGCTGACCCTAGGCGCCGAACTCGTCGAGGGTGTCGGAGCGGCGTACGTGAAGACGGCACGCCGAGTACTGCGGCGACAGAAAAACGGCCCGGGAACGCGAGCCCCGGGCCGATCGCCGCCCGCCCACTGCCGGACCTACGATGCACCCGAGAGTGCAGTAGTCGCGGCCGACCCAGCAGGACGCCGACGACGCGACCCTGGCCGCCCACCACGACCAGGAGCGCGCCGGCAGACCCGAAAGAGGAACCTGACTCCCCGAGACTGCCGGTGCACCAGAGACCTGCCTACTGCGGCATCGGTTCGATCTCACCGGTCTGCTCGGCGTGGCGCACCGGGATGACGACGACGGGGCAGCCGGCCTTGTCGATGCAGGACTGGCTGACCGAGCCGAGGACGGTGTGCCGGGTCCGGCCGTGGCCGTGGCTACCGAGCACCAGCAGGTCGCCGGTGCGGCTCGCGTCGGCGAGCGCGTCGGCCGGGCTGCCCTCGACCACCGCGGCGGCGACCGGAATGTGTGAGCCGTGCCGGGCGACCAGTGCCCGGATCTCGTCGTCGAGCAGACGAGTGGCGCGTTCCTCGGCCTCGGCGGGGGTGGTAGCGGTGGCGGGCCCGTATTCCATTCCGTCCCAGGACCAGGCGGTGACCGCCTGGACGGCGCTGCCGCGGGCGTCGGCCTCGTGGAGCGCCCACTCGAGGGCGCGGCGACCGCCTTCGGAGCCGTCCACGCCGACGACGATCAGGTGTTTGGCGGTCATTGCCGGGTTTCCTTTCCGGTGGTCTACGGCAGGTCGTCGGTGACGTCCCCGTCGCGGGGTGGCGGCGCCGCTCTGGCACCACCATCACGGTGCCGGTCTCCGGCATGCCTGTGAAGAGGCGAAGGTCCCCTGAGGGGCAGCGGGGCTCGCCGGATCGTGCACCCTTCCCGGTGTCGGCCGCCATGGACCCCACGTCGTCGAGCTCCCCTGCGGGCGGGCCGGGACGGTACTCCACGGCCGTCCGGCCCTGGCTGAAGACGCCGAGCCGAGTTCCGATGGAGGAAGACAGGAAGGAAGGAGATCACCGACTGGTTCGAGGTTGATCTCCCACGCCCGCTGCCGACGATCCGATTCGAGGACGAGCTTACCGACAAGGAGTACGTCCTGCGCGCTGAACTGCCCGGACTGGATCCCGGCAAGGACGTGCAGATCAGCACCCTGCACGGGGTTCTCACGGTCAAGGCCGAACGCCGCGAGGAGGAGGGCCTCAACCGCACCGAGTTTCGCTACGGGCCGGCGCAGCGCTCGATCGATGACAGACCGCCTCCCGGTCGGCACGCTCGCGGAGGTCCAGAGAGCCGAGATTCACCACTTCGTCAGCCTGTACGCGTGATCGCCGACGAAGAACACGATTGCTGCGTCCGTTTCCACCAGTGCGGCCACGCTCACCTCTCCGCTCTGCCTCGAGGGTCTGCCGGGACACGGACGCGCCCCACACGGCCAGGCGCGGCGCCGCCCGGTCCGGTCCCGGCTGCCGGGTGTGGCCGGGACCTCCGGGTGTGGGTGCGCGTTCTCGTGGGCTTTGAGGAGGTGTTACGGGATGAGTACCAGGCGGGCGGGGACGCGGCCGGCCAGGACGTCGTCGATGGCCTGGTTGACGTCGGTCAGAGGGCGGGGTTCGTAGAAGACCCGGGTGCGGCCGGCGGCGTGCAGCCGGAACACTTCGGCGAGGTCCGCGCGGGTGCCGACGATCGATCCGATGATCCGGATGCCCTTGAGTACGGTCTGGAAGATCGGCAGCGTCATCGCGTTGTCCTTGGGCAGTGACACCAGCACGAGGCGTCCGCCGCGGCGTAGCGAGGCGTGGGCCTGTTCCAGGACCTTGGGGCTGGCGGCGAGGACCACGGCGACGTCGGCGCCGCCGAGGGCTTCGATGGCGGTGACCGGGTCGGTGGTGGCGGCGTTGACGGTGTGGGCGGCGCCGAGTTGCTTGGCCAGGGCCAGTTTCTCCTCGGTGACGTCGACGGCGATGGTCTGGCCGCCGAAGATCTGGGCGTACTGCTGGGCGAGGTGGCCCAGGCCGCCGATGCCGAAGATCGCGACGCGGTCGCCGGGGGTGACGCCGCCGACTTTGACGGCTTTGTAGGTGGTGACGCCGGCGCAGGTCAGGGGTGCGGCCTCGGCGGGGTCGATGCCGGCGGGCACGGCGACGGCGTAGTTCGCGTCGGCGACGAGGTACTCGGCGAAGCCGCCGTCGATCGTGTAGCCGGTGTTCTGCTGCGACTCGCACAGTGTCTCCCAGCCGGTGATGCAGTAGTCGCAGGTGCCGCAGGCGTGACCCAGCCACGGGATGGCGACCCGGTCACCGACGGCGTGCAGGGTGACACCGGCGCCGACCTTCGTCACGATGCCGACGCCTTCGTGGCCCGGGATGAACGGCGGAGTGGGCTTGACCGGCCAGTCGCCTTGGGCGGCGTGGATGTCGGTGTGGCACAACCCGCTGGCCTCGATGTGGACCTGGATCTGGCCCTCGTCCGGCTCGGGAACCGGCACGTCCTTGACCTCGAGAGGCTGCTCGAAACTCGTTACGATCGCGGCACGCATGTCTGTCCCCTTTCGATTGATCCCCTTCTTGCAGCGTGGCCCGATCCGGCAGCGGCGATCAGGGCCGACAGTCCCGCAGCCCGGAGGCCTTGTGCCCCGGCACCGAACAGGCTGACGGACAACAGTCGGCCGTACTCGGCCGGGTCGATAGTGGCCAACACGGTGCCGGCCGGAGAGCCGGTGGCGAACGCGGTGAAGGCGGCTACCTCGTTCGTCGGAGGCCTCGACGAACGAGTGCGCCATGGTATCGGCGGTGGTGCTGCGCTCGTCATGAGCCGAAGCCGGCATCCGGCGGGGCCGCCGGAGATGATGCGGGCGGGGGACTGACGGGCCCGGACGGCGGAGACGAGCCCTGGCCGGCCCCGGGCGCCCTGATTCCACCTCTCCATGCCGTCTGCACACCGGTTGCATGTGTTCGCCATGCCGGCGAGTCACGGTGAGGGCATCAGATCCGAAGGAGGAGTCATGAAGACCATCACCCGCCGGACGGCGACGATTCTGACGGCCGGTGCGCTCGGCCTGGGTGGACTGGCTGTCGCGGGTCCTGCGCTGGCCGGTGTCGGCCCGTTCGCCGGGCCGGGAAGCGCGGCCGCCGCGGAGGGCATCGGCCTCGGTTACGGCATGGGATCCGGCTATGGCATGGGTTCCGGGTACGGGATGGGCCGCGGCTCCGGCATGGGATCCGGGTACGGCATGGGTTCCGGATACGGTGGCGGCACCTGCATGGGCGTCGCCGTGACCGCCGAGAAGGGCACCCTCACCTCCGCGCAGAAGACGACGCTGGCGTCGATGGCGCAGGAGGAGAAGCTGGCCCATGATCTGTATGCGGCGTTCGTGGCCCGTCACGACGTGGTCGTCTTCGACCACATCGCCGCCGCGGAGACCCGGCACCTGACCGCTGTACGGACGCTGCTGCAGCGGTACGGTGTGACCGACCCGACCGCTGACCAGCCGGCCGGCACCTTCACGGACAAGACCGTGCAGGCCACCTACGACAAGCTGCTGGCGCAGGGAAGCCGGAGCCTGGCGGGGGCGCTGGCCGCCGGACAGCAGGTCGAACGCGACGACATCGCCGCCCTGAAGGCCGCCCTGAGCGGGCTGGCCGCCCCGGACGCCAAGCAGGTTTACAGCAACCTGCGGGCAGCCTCCGAGCGGCACTTGATCGCCTTCACTCGCTGGGCGGACCGATAGCAGACGACGCTGCCGCTGCTGAGGCGACCCGGCCCCAGCCGCGGCAGAACGGAGCAGCAGAGGCCCTCGACGACCTGCCGGCGATGACGGGGTGCTGGCCCTGGTGGCTATCCGGACGACGAGTCGTTCGGCCTCGGCGCGGTCATCGGTGAACTTGTCGAGCGTGGCGTCCCGGTCACCGTGCTCTGCTTCACCCACGGCGAGGCGCCCACCCTGCACGGTGCCCACGGCGTCGGCAAGGTACTCGGCGATGTCCCGGCGTGGGTCGATCACCACGGCGCGGCGGGTGTCTCCCGGGCGCTCGACCGCGCCGGGCTCAAGATCATCTCCAGTGGGCTGCAACAATGCATGACCGCCGGCGAGGGCGAGGACCAGAGCGCCAACCTGGAACGAATGGAAAAGCTGTTCCTGTCGCCGGCCTGACCCGAGGTCCCGTCCCGGACGGGACCTCGGCCCCTACGGCCACCCGACCCCCGCGAATACCGTGGGGGGTATCAGAGGGTGGCGGAGGTGGCGGCGATGCGCAGGCTTCTGGTAGTGGGTGCCGGCACGGCGGGCACGATGGTGGTCAACAAGCTGCGCCACCGTCTGGCCCCCGACCAATGGCTGATCAGCGTGGTCGAGCCCAGCGACACGCACTTCTACCAGCCTGGCTACCTGTTCCTGCCGTTCGGCGCTTATACACCCGAGCAGGTGACCCGGCCGACCCGCCCGCTGATCACCG
This sequence comes from Actinoplanes sichuanensis, assembly GCF_033097365.1. Taxonomy (NCBI): domain Bacteria; kingdom Bacillati; phylum Actinomycetota; class Actinomycetes; order Micromonosporales; family Micromonosporaceae; genus Actinoplanes; species Actinoplanes sichuanensis. The sequence continues at coordinate 4,436,719 of NZ_AP028461.1, read as the reverse complement.
ACGGTGTCGACCTGGTGTACGGCGAAGTCGACCGGGTGGCCGCTGACCGGAATCGCGTGCTGCTGACCGACGGCCGAGAACTGCCCTACGACTACCTGGTGATCGCCACCGGGGTGACCCCACGGCCGGACCAGACTCCGGGGATGCTCGACGGCGGGCAGTGGCGTGAGCGCATCTTCGACTTCTACACCTACGACGGAGCCCTCGCCCTGGCCAGGGCCCTCGACCGGTTCGAGGGCGGCCGGCTGGTCGTGCACATCACCGACGTGCCGATCAAGTGCCCGGTCGCGCCGCTGGAGTTCGCCTTCCTCGCCGACGCGTACTTCCGCCGGCGCGGCATACGCGATCGGGTTGAACTGGTCTACGCGACGCCGCTGCCGGGAGCGTTCACCAAGCCTGTCGCGTCCGCACGTCTCGGCTCGATGCTTGATGATCGGAAGATCGCCGTCGAGGCCGACTTCCTGGCCGAGCGGATCGACGGCACCACCCTCGTCTCGTACGACGAGCGTGAGATCCCGTTCGACCTGCTGGTCACGGTGCCGCTGAACATGGGCGCCGACTACGTGGCCCGGTCCGGGCTGGGCAACGAACTCAACCTCGTCCCGGTGGACCGGCACACCATGCTGGCCAAGGGCCACGACGACATCTTCGCCCTCGGCGACGCCAACGACATCCCGACATCCAAGGCCGGCTCGGTCGCCCATTTCGCCGTCGAGGTGTTCATCGACAACTTCCTCGAGTACGCCGCCGGCCGGCCGATGACCGGATCGTTCGACGGACACGCCAACTGCTTCGTCGAGTCCGGTGACGGCAGGGCCCTGCTCATCGACTTCAACTACGACACCGAGCCGCTGCCGGGCAGCTACCCGGTGCCGACGCTCGGCCCGTTCCGGCTGCTCGACGAGGCCGCCGTCAACCACTGGGGCAAGCTCGCGTTCCGCTGGATGTACTGGCACGTCCTGCTCCCCGGCCGGCCGATCCCGCTACCGGCGCACATGTCGATGGCCGGCAAGAACATCCCGACACCCCAGGAGTGACCACCATGCCCGTCACCACCATCGCAGGCCGCGACATCCACGTCGACGACGAAGGTTTCCTGACCACGTACGACGAATGGGACCCCGACCTGGCAGAGCAACTCGCCGCGCAGATCGGCATCGAGCTGACCGACGCGCACCGCAAGGCCATCGACTTCCTGCGCGCCGACTACGCCACCCAGGGCGAGACCGCGAACCTGCGCCGCGTCAGCACCCTCGGCGGCATCCCCACCAAGGAACTGTTCACGCTCTTCCCCAAAAAGCCGGCCAAGAAGATGGCCTACATCGCCGGCCTGCCCAAACCGCACGGCTGCGTCTGAACGGAGACTCGCCATGACAACCCCAGCAGCGCCGATGATCGTCCCCGACTTCGGCGACGAGTCCACCACCGGCCGCAAGCTCGCCATCATCTGCTCCAAGGGCACCCTCGACATGGCCTACCCCGGCCTCATCCTGGCCAACGCCGCCCTCGGCGAAGGCGTCGAGACCCACCTGTTCTTCACCTTCTGGGGCTTCGACATCATCACGAAGTCGCGGATGGCCGACCTGAAATTCACCCCACTCGGCAACACCGCCACCCACCTGCCCCAGGGCCTCGGCGGCCTGCCCGGCATCACCGCGATGGCCACCCACCAGATGCGCAAGCAGATCGCCGAGGTCGGCGTGCCCGAGATCCCCGAATTCCTCGAACAGATCGTCGCCTCCGGCGGCCACCTGTGGGCCTGCCGGATGTCCGCCGACATGATGCACCTGACCAAGGACGACCTCTACAAAGAGGTCGAGGACATCATCAACGCCGCCGACTTCATCGAGAAGACCGACGGCGCCCAGCTTCTCTTCATCTGACCCGGAGGCGGACATGACCAGCGGGCACGTCGACGTCGGCCACCTCGACGGCGACACCTACCAGATCCGGGTACGCGGCCACCACCTCACCGTCGACCAACCGGCCGACGCCGGAGGCACCGACAAGGCACCCACCCCGACCGAACTGTTCGCCGCGTCCCTCGCCGCCTGCGTGGCCTTCTACGCCGGCCGGTACCTTCACCGGCACGGCTACGACCGGACCGGGCTACGCGTGCGAGCCGAATTCGACATGGCCACCGACCGGCCCGCCCGAGTCACCGCCATCCGGGTCACCGTCCAACCACCCGCGGGCTTTCCCGCCGAGCGCCTCCCGGCGCTGACCGCCGTGGCCGGGCACTGCACCGTCCACAACACCCTCACCCACCCACCCGCCGTCACCGTCACCGTCGAGTAGCCGAGACGTCAGGAGGACACCAGCCATGCCCGGTTCGGTCCTCGTGGTCGAGGACGACCGCGAACTACGCGACGTGGTACGCCGCTACCTCGAACGAGCCGGGCACACCGTGCACACCACCGGCTCCGGCGCCGAGGCGCTGAGCCTGCTGGAGACCGGAGGCCTGGACCTGGTCGTCCTCGATCTGAGCCTGCCCGATGTGGACGGCCTCGACGTGCTGGCCGCCGCCCGCCAGGGCGACGAGGTGCCGGTGGTGGTGCTGACCGCACGCAGCCAGGTCGAGGACCGCATCGACGGGCTACGCCGCGGCGCCGACGACTACGTCACCAAACCGTTCAGCCCCACCGAACTCGTCCTGCGTGTCCAGGCCGTCCTACACCGCACCCACAGCGCCGCCGCCGAGCCGAACGCGACAACCTACGGCGGTGGGCGGCTACGCATCGACGGCACTCGGCACGAGACGTCGCTCGACGGCACCGTGCTGGAACTGACCCCGACCGAATGGGGGCTGCTGGCCGTTCTGGCGGCCACGCCCGGCCGGGTCTTCTCCCGATACGAGCTGGTCAACCGGGTCCGCGGCTACGAGTTCACCGGTTATGAACGCACCATCGACTCCCATGTGAGGAACCTGCGCCGCAAACTCGGCGACCCCGGCAGCGAGATCGTCCAAACCGTCCTCGGCGTCGGATACCGCCTCGGGTGGTCCCATGACCGCTGACCGATGGTTCCGCAGCCCGCTCGGGCGACGCCTGTTCGCCGCGTTTCTCTTCGTCGCGCTGTCCTCCGTCGCCGTCCTCACCGCCGCCGCGCTGGTCGGCACCGCCCGCGGCCTGACCAGCGCCCAGCAGGGCGACCGTGAGCAGGCCGCCGCACGTACGGCCGAAGCCGCAGCCGTCGCCTACCAGCACGCCGACGGCTGGAACGGCGCCGACCTCGATGCCGCGTCCGCGACCGCCGGCGCTGCCGGTGCCCGGTTGATCGTGCTCGACCGCTCCGCCCGCATGGTGTGGCCGGGCCGAGGCATGGGAGCGGGCATGGCGACGATGCACAGCGACAGCACGACGGGCGCGGTCGTGCAGGCATCCGTCGTGGTCGGCGGACAGAACGTGGGCAGCGTCCGGCTCGTCTTCACCACCGCGGTCACCGGCGGCTCGGCGGTCGCCTGGTCCTGGGTTCTCGGCGCCGCCGCGTTCGCCCTGCTCACCGCCCTGGCCGCGGCGGGCTACGTGACCCGACGACTGGCCCGCCCGCTGCAGGCCCTCACCGTCGCCGCCCGCCGGTTCGCCGCCGGCCAACCGGGCGCCCGCGCCGGCATCGACGGTCCTGGCGAACTCGGGGAGCTCGCCCGCGCCTTCGACACCATGGCCGACGATCTGGTCCACGCCGATCAGGTCCGACGCAGCCTCGCCGCCGACGTCGCCCACGAACTGCGTACCCCGTTGGCCGCGCTGCAGGCGGGCCTCGAGGAACTCCGCGACGGCCTGCGCGACCCGGACACCGAACGTCTCGCCGCCCTGCATGACCAGACGCTACGCCTGGGCCGGGTCGTGCAGGACCTCGCCGACCTGTCCGCCGCCGAGTCCGCAGCCCTGTCCCTGCACCGCACCGACGCCGATCTGGCAGACATCGCCCGCACAGCGTTGGCCGCCTACCGGACGCCACTGGACGCGGCCGGGCTGCACGTCCGCACAGACCTCGCGGTCACCCTGCCGGTGTGGGCCGACCCGGACCGGCTGCACCAGGCCGTCACCAACCTGCTCGCCAACGCCGCACGCTATTGCCGGCCCGGCGATCACCTCACCATCCGCGGGCATCCCGAGCACGACAACGCCGTCCTGGAGATCGCCGATACCGGCCCCGGGATCCCCGCCGACGACCTCCCGCACGTCTTCCAACGGCTCTGGCGTGGCTGCCACGCCCGGTCGATCGTCGGATCCGGGATCGGCCTGGCCGTGGTCCGCGAACTGGTCACCGCCCACGGCGGAACCGTCTCGGCCGCCTCACCGCCCGCAGGCGGGACGGCCATCACCATCCGGCTCCCGCTAGCCGAGCCGGGGCACGCCCCTGACGACTGTCGCACAGCGGTACAAGGACCGTAACCGGGTCGAACGGGCCTTCCATCGGCTCGAGCAGTTCCGGGCTGTCGCGACCAGGTACGACAAGCTCAAAGACCGTTACGAGGCAACGGTAACCGTCGCCTCGATCATGATTTGGCTCCGCGCCAAACCGGACCGGAGCCAACCGTGATCCGTCAGATGCGCTCTAATTCCAGTGGGTCAAGCAGGCTGAGCAGCGGTGTGACCGGGTCCTGGTCGACCCCGGACTGATCTCCAACATCTACGAGGTCTGGGAGGCGTCCGGCTTCACTCACGGCGCCGACCGGATCCATCGGCAGCTGCGCCGCGAGGGCATCACGGTCGTCTCAGTCGAGTATCGCCTGGCCCCGGAAGCGCTGTATCCGGCGGCCCTGGACGACGCGTTCGCATCGTGGGAGTGGATGTCGGCGAATGCCGCCGCTCTCGGTGTGGATCCGGCGCGGATCGCGGCCGGCGGCGAGAGTGCGGGCGGCGGCATCGCCGCGAGCCTGGTGCAGCGGCTGCACGACGCGGGCGGTCGGCAGCCCGTCGCGCAGTGGCTGTTCGCGCCGATGCTCGACGACCGGACGGCGGGTCGGACGGAACTCGACGAACTGGACCACTTCGTCTGGAACAACAACTCCAACCGGTTCGGCTGGAGTTCCTACCTCGGCCGGCCCGCCGGCGCCGCGGAGGTGCCCGCGTATGCGGTGCCGGCCCGTCGCTCGGACCTGACCGGGCTCGCGCCGGCGTGGTTGTACACCGGCGACATCGAGCTCTTCCACGACGAGATCGTGGAGTACGCCGCCCGGCTGCGGGATGCGGGCGTGGACACCGTCCTGACGATCGTGCCCGGTGGTGCGCACGGCTTCGAGAATTGGGCCGCGACCACGGAACTGGCGACGTCGCTGCTGGCCGACGCGCGGGCCTGGCTCGGTGACGCGCTGCGCGGCTGACGGCCGGATCCGTTGTGTGGCCGGTGTCGGAGCGTCCAACAGCCGGTATCCGGCGGCGGTACGGGCGCCGTCGGCTTAGGTTGGTCGCATGTCTGATCTTGGCCAGTCCACGCCTGCTGAGGCGTACGCCATGCTGCTGGACGGCAACTCACGCTTCGTGCGTGGCGAGCGTCTGCATCCCCACCAGGACGCTGATCGCCGCGCGCAGTCGGCGCCGGGGCAGCGCCCGTTCGCGGTGCTGTTCGGTTGTTCGGACTCGCGCCTCGCCGCGGAGATCATCTTCGACCGTGGGCTGGGTGACCTGTTCGTGGTGCGTACCGCCGGGCATGTCGCCGGGGCGGAGGTGCTGGGCAGCATCGAGTACGGCGTCACCGTGCTGGGCGCGCCTCTGGTCGTCGTGTTGGGTCATGACTCCTGCGGCGCTGTCATCGAGGCCGCGGCGGCCGAACGCGGGGGCACGGCGCCGGCGGGCTACCTCGGAGACGTGGTCGAACGCGTCATGCCCAGCGTGCTCGCCGCGCGGGCCAAAGGACTCACCGACATCGACCAGTTCGTCGACGAACACATCCGGCGTACCGTCGCGGGGCTGGTGGAGCGCTCGCAGTCGTTGGCCGCGCGGGTGGCGGCCGGCCGGTGCGCCGTCGTCGGCCTGTCCTATCGGCTGGCCGAGGGAACGGTCCACTCCGTGGCGCAGTACGGGCTACCGGCGTGAACGGCGCACGCCGGTCGGAAGGTGCCCGCTGCGTCAGTCGCGTAGTGGGCCGGTCGGCAGCGAGACCTCGACACGCAGGCCGTCCTGACCGGTCGAGGAGGCGGTGATCAGCCCGTCGTGGGCCTGGGTGATGGACCGGGCGATCGCCAACCCGAGTCCTGCGCCGCCGCTGTGGTCGACGCGGGTGCCCGACCCGCGTCGGAAGGGCTCGAACAGGCTCGACACGATCTCGGACGGTACGTCGTCGCCGGTGTTGACGACGATCAGGGCGGGGTCGTCGCCGACGCGGACGTCGATGGTTCCGTCGCGCCGGTTGTATTTCACGGCGTTCTGCACGAGGTTGGTGACCAGCCGTTCCAGCAGCACCTGTTCGCCGAACACGGTCCGGGGCTGCAGGTCGCTGGTGATCGTCACTCCGGCTTTGGCCGCGCTCTTGCGGTGCGCGTCGAGTACGGCGGCGGTGATCAGGTCGAGGCGTATCGGCATCCGGCCGGCCAGGCCGCGGTCGCTCTCGGCGAGGACGAGCAGCCCTTCGACGAGGCGTTCGTTGCGCTCGTTGGTGCTCAGCAACTGCTCGGTGAGCAGGTCGAGCTGGTCGGCGGTGAGTTCGTCGGCCATGCTGACCTCGATCAGGGTCCGCTGAACCGCGAGCGGGGTCCGCAACTCGTGTGACGCGTTCGCGGCGAATCGGCGCTGGGCCTCGTAACCGACGGCGATCCGGTCCATCATGCTGTCGATCGCCCGGCCCAGCACGGCGAGCTCGCCGGAGCCGGAGCCGAGGCGCAGCCGGTGGCCGAGGTTCTGCGGCCCGGCGTCGCTGATCGCCGCCACCATGTCACGCAGCGGCCGGAGGCACCAGCGCATCGCCGGATAACACGCGGCCAGCATGACGGCGAGCACCATCGCGGAGACGAGCAGCACGGGGACGCTCGGCCACCGGTAGACGAGCGTGCACACCGTCGAGGTCTGCTCGGTGGGTACGAAGGTGACATCCATCGTGCACCAGGAGGGGCCGAGCTCCCGCCACATGTTGAAGGCCAGATCGACGGCCCGTGGCCGAAGCTGGGCCACGACGAGAACGATCGCGCAGAGCGCGAGGATCCGCCGCGCCGGAGAACGGCCGCTCACGAGCCGAGCCGGTAGCCGACCCGGCGCACGGTGTGGATCGGGGACGGTTCGCCGAGCTTGCGGCGCAGCGTCATGACCGTCATCCGTACCGTGTTGGTGAGCGGGTCCGCGTGTTCGTCCCAGGCCTGCTCCAGCAGTTCCTCGGTGCTGACGACCCGGCCGGCGGCGCGCATCAGAACGTGCAGGACGGCGAACTCCTTAGCCGACAGGGCGAGCGTCGTCCCGCCCCGGGTCACGGTGTGTCGGGTGCTGTCCAGCACGATTCCCGCCTGCTGCAGCACGGGTGGCAACGCCGGTCCGGAACGCCGGGCCAGCGCCTGTACGCGGGCGGCGAGCTCGGCGAAGGCGAACGGTTTGGTCAGGTAGTCGTCCGCGCCCAGGCCGAGCCCGTCGATCCGGTCGCGGATACCGGCCGCTGCGGTGAGCATCAGGATCTTGGTGCCGTCGGGGGACCCGGCGACTTCCCGGCACACCTCGTCGCCGGTGCGGCCCGGCATGTCCCGGTCGAGGACGGCGACGTCGTAGCGGTTCACGCTGAGGCGCTCGGAGGCGCTGTCACCGTCGTAGACCACGTCGACGGCCATCGACAACCTGCGAAGACCGTTGGCGACCGTGTCGGCCAGCAACTGCTCGTCATCCGCCACCAACACCCGCATGGCGAGTCCCTCCGTCTCCGCACCGATCCGCTCAGGTTCGCACGGCGATTGTCAGCGACCGATAAAGGCGCCACTGATGCTCCCTTGACGCAGTCACCGCGATTCTGGTCGGCACCTCGACCGACGTACGGATGGATCTCGTGTTCAGGTTTATCAGGATTCTCGTTGCCGTGCTGGTGCTGTCCGTGACCGCTGTGCCGCTGTCGCCCCGCCCGGCGCGGGCCATCGCCAACGGCGCGGACGTCGCGGTGGGCGAGTACCGGTTCTCGGTGCTGCTCACCATGACCGGTCTGCCCGTGGCCACGGGTGGCACGCGCGACAGCTGGTGTTCCGGCGCGCTGATCGCACCGACCTGGGTCATCACCGCGGGCCACTGCTTCCGCGACACCGAGGGGCGGCGGGTGAGCCGGACCGTGGCGAAGGTGACCACCGCCGTCGTGGGGCGCGCCGACCTGAACGGCCGGGACGGTCAGGAGGCCGAGGTGATCAACGCGGTTCAGGCGGACGGGGCCGACGTCGCGTTGGCCGAGCTGAGCCGACCGATCGCCGGTGTCACACCGATCCAGGTGTCCACGGAGCCGCCTGCCCCGGGTGATGTGCTGCGGTTGACCGGGTACGGGTTGACCAGCGACGTCGACGGCTCCGAACCGGCGACCCGGTTGCAGACCGGGCAGTTCACCGTCGACAGCGTCGGTGACTCGCTCATCGAGACCTCGGGACGCGCCCCACAGGCCGACACCAGCCCGTGCCCGCACGACTCCGGCGGCCCGTACTTCACGCAGAAGCGCGATGGAAGCCCGCTCCTGGCGGCTGTGGTGAGCTCGGGTCCGCCGTGCCCGCACACCGGTCCGGACCTCAGCGCCCGCGTCGACAACCTCGCCGGCTGGATCGCCGCCACCATGGCCTCGCCGCCCGGCCGCATCGGGGAAACCGGACTGCAGCTGACCGTGGTCGGCCTGGGCGTGGCGGTGCTCGTGACGATGGTTCTGGTGCTGCGACGCCGCCGTCGAGGCGCTCTCGAACGGGCCAGGCACTGAGGGCGCTGTCGGTCAGGCCCGGCGGGTCCCGGCGCGCCGGAGCGCGACAACGAAAAGCACGACGCCGAGGATGGCGGGAATCCCGATGAGCGCGACCGTCTCCAGCTGACCGTTCAGGTCACTCTCGAGGTACGGCTCTTCCTCCAGGACCAGGGTGTACAGCAGGAAGCCGCTGAGGACCACCAGGGCGGCGGCCACACCGAGCAACGTCCGCTGCCGAGACACCCGGACACCCCAGATGATCAGGGCGCCGACGGCGACGACGACGGCAAGATGCCACCACTGGAGCACCATGAGCTTTCCACCTCAGCATCTCTCGAACCGATCGATGCGCCACCCTAACAACGTCGAGCACGCTCGCGTTCCGGGTCACGAGCGAAAGCGCTGGGCGCTCCGATCGTCGCCGGTGAGCGTCTGGCAGGCGTGAAGGACGCGCTGCGGGACGTCCCCGGCAGGCATGCATATATATGGCTTTCGCTCCTGCTTCATCAAATCAAGGGAATGTCGTGCGAAGATTGCCGGCCATGGTGAGGCCGGCGGCACCAGCACGGCGGACAGCTCGATCAACAGCCTCGCCGGGAAACCGGCCGAGGGCGTCACCCGCTCCACCGAGCGGGTCCGTTCGTTGCGCTTCGACGGCACGGGAACCGTGGTCAGCGGTGTCGACGGCACCGTCAACGTCTTCGACACCCGGCGCGGTCTGACCGTGTCCGTCTGGGCCAAGCCGGACGCCGCAGCTCCCCTGGTTCCCTGATCAATCAGGCGAACAAGGCGTCGTGGACTGGAGGCCGGACTTCTGGCCGTATAGGCAAAGTCTCCATGTCCCGGCCGGAGATCGGTGATACCTGATCTCTTCCCGCAAGAAGGGAAGTGCTGTAGGCCGCCGCTGGAGGTTGACCCGACGGCCCCCAGGACGGCCTCCCGGCGGGCCCGGAGCTCGCCCGGCACGACAGCCGGGGAACAGGGATACTGCTGTTCACCCGTACGGGCGCTCACTGTTGCTTCAAGGCGGAATTTCGTACGGTCGAGGCGCGGCTGCGGGATCGTCAGGCGACCGGAGGGAAAGCGGTACCCCTCTCCCGGAAGTGGTGGTTCTGCAACAGCAACGGACGCCGCCGTCCCGTCGAGGGCGGACCGGAGTCGTGCGGTTGATCGTCCGGCCGCCCGATCGTGGTCGACGTACCGGATTCCGGTTGCTTCCGGCGCGGCAAGGCCGCGGTGTCACCCTCGTCCGGTCCGGAGACGTCGGGAGCCGGTGTGGTGACGGTTTCGTTGATGTCGTCAGGTTCGCGAGAGCTCACGCTGAACGCCTGCTCTCCGCCGAAGCGGGCGGCCCGTTCGCATGCTCGGTGGCGGCGTCGGCGTCGACACTGAGGTCGGGGTGGCAGGCCGGCTCGGGAACGCACAACCAGAGCGCTCGCGGCAGGACCCCGACGGCCAGCCGGTCACTGCTGCGGATGAGGTCGCCGTCGAGTTGACGAGGCTGGGGGCGGTTGCTGATCACCTCTATCCGGCTGCCGCGGAACACCTCGAGGGCGGGCACCCGCTCGCTGCGCCGGATCAGCGCCCATCCCAGCGCTATCCAGGTGCCCAGGGTGTTCGGCGTAAGGACGGCGATATCCAGGACGCCGTCGTCCGGCTGCGCCTCGTTCAGCAGTCTCAGCCCGCCCTGCAGACGGCCGACGTTGGCGATGAGCACCGAACGGGCACGCCGGCGCATCGGTGCGCCGCCGTCGATGCGGAGAATGACCCGCATCGGCCGGTCCTTGAGATGCTTCATCGCGCCGAGCACGTACGCCGGCCAACCGATGTGCTTCTTCGCGCAGTCCGACGTGGCGTCGAGCATGTCCGCGTCGAATCCCATACCCGCCATCACGGCGAAGTGCCGGCCGTCGACAGTGCCGACGTCTATGTGCCGCAGGCCTCCACCCACCGCGACCGCGAGACCGGTGGCCAGATCGGTGGACAGCCCCAGGTTCGCCGCGAGCAGGTTGCCGGTGCCCGCGGGCAGGACGGCCAGCGACACGTCGGTGCCGGTGAGCGCCGACACCGCGGACATGACGGTTCCGTCACCACCGCAGACGAACACCACCTGCGCGCCCGACTCGACGGCGGCTCGCGCCTGACCGAGACCGGGATCGTCCTCGGTCGTCTCGAACCATTGTGCTGCCGGCCAGCCGGCCTCTGCCAGCGTGCGGTCGACGGTGCCACGCAGCTCGTCCATGTCGTCGATCTTGGCCGGGTTGACGACGACCGCCGATCGGGGCGCCGGGCTGGTGCGGGTGGTCGTCATCGTCATCGAGGTGGCTCACTTTCATCGAGGGTGATCTCGTCCCGTTCGGCCTCCGGGGATTCACGATCCGAGAGGGGTTCGCCGACATGCGGATGGGCGGCAGCGCAGAGGCCGCGGCGTCCGGACGGCCCGCGGCCGAGGCGGACAAGGCCTCGAAGGCGGCAAGACAGATCCGGGCAAGCAATTCCAGGCCGGCCGGCTATACGGTCGATGAGATGCCGGACCGTCCCTTCCTGGCGCACATGCCGAGGGCCGGGGCGGCATGAGCCGTACGGATCCGCTCCCGGGTGCCACGGTGGCCTGTCCTCGAACTTCCATGACCGGTCTCGGGCAGTACCCTCATGCCGGCGAGCTGAGCGGTGCGGATGAGCCTCTGACTGAGGTACGGCGGCGCAATGGTCGGTGGACGGTGAACACGGCAACGGTGGCGATTTCTGTCACGCGGTCGGGTCGTCCGCCAGTTGCGCCGGGTCGAGACGGAGCATGGCGAGCAGTCCACCGTGCCGATCCAGGTCGATACGGTCCGGTAGCTCGCGGTCGACGAATTCGGCCCGGCCGTGCTGACCGCGTTCTCGGAGAGCGGCCAGCACGGCCGCCTTCGCGATGATCATGTCTTCTCCCGGATCAGTCGTCGGCCACGAACAACGCCGGGGCCGGCTCCGTCAGCGGATGCCGGCCCCGGCGAGGCGTACGATGATCACTTCTTGAAAGCGTCCTTGATCTTCTCGCCGGCCTGCTTGATGTTCGCGGACTTCTGGTCGGCCTTGCCCTCGGCCTGGAGGTCCTTGTCGTCGGTAGCCTCGCCGATGTCCTGCTTCACCTTGCCGGCGGTTTCTTGCGCGGTGTTCTCGATTTTGTCGTCGAGCCCCATGACGGTCCTCTCCCGCGTTCGCACGGACCTCGTCTGCTGACGACATCTCGTGGAACGGCGGTGCTGCCACCCGGATGCCCACGCCGGGCGATACGAAACACTTCGCCGGCCTTCGATCTGCTGGTCCGGCCGGGGCACAGCCCGGGAGGCGGTGCCGGCCGGCCTAATCGCGCAGGTGACGCGAGGTCTGCCGTGCGAGACTCGGTGGGTGAAGCAGTCAGTACGCCGCGTCGCCGATCGCGCCGGCGCCTAGTGTGGCCGCTGCCTCGCTGGTCACGTCCGGCAGACCGGCCCGCGGGCCGGCCGGATTCGGCGCCGGCCTCCTCACCGGGGCTGGCAGAGGACGATCTCGACGACTTCTACGACAACGCCCCGTGTGGTTTCGTCCCCACTCTGCCGGACGGCACGATCGTCAAGGTCAACGCCACACTGCTCACCTGGCTGGGGTACGGCGACGTCGATTTGGTCGGCCGCCGGCGTTTCGCAGATCTGCTCACGACCGGTAGCACTCTCTACCACGAGACGCACTGTGAGCCACTGCTGCGGCTGCGGAACGAGGTCAAATGACCACGGCGTCGCTCTATCACATGGCCTCTCCCGACGAGGTCGGTGGAGACTTCTACGATCTTTTCCCGCTCTCCGGAGACAGATGGGGATTCTTTCTCGGCGACGTCCGCGGGAAGGGGGTGGCCGCCGCGGCGGTGACCGCTACCGCGCGGTACACGTTGCGGGCCGCGGCCGTCTACGACAGCGACCCCGTCACCGTGCTGCGCAACCTCAACACTGTCGTCTACCAGGACTACGCAGCGCCGGAGCACCGGCATTGCACCTATATCGCTGGAGGTGGGCGACACCATGAACCGTTACAGTGACGGACTGACCGAGGCCCAGATCAGGGCGGGTAGGCGTTACGGCGATCGGGCGCTGCTGGAGTTCGTGCGCGATCTGCGCCCGGCCTGCGCGGCGGCGGCCGTCGACGCTCTCGCCGGGCTGCTCACCACGTTCGCCGAGGTGGACGATGACGTCGCGGTGATCGCCCTGACCGCTGGCGAGGGAACGCCGCGAGCGGTGTGTACGCAGTGACGCCGGTCTCAGCCCGCGGCGGCCTGTGGCTTCACTTCCTGCCACTCCTTGTTCGTGCCCCGCCACGCGTCGGCGACGATCAGCGCCGACCCACGCCCCGGGCACTCCTGCACACGGTAGCGCCCCGTCGACCCACCCATCTGGACGAGTACGTCCCACTGAGTGCCGTCACTGCGGATGTAGACGTCGCGCCGGAAGCGGGCTGTACTGCTGCCGTTCCACCAGTGCTGCTGAACCATCATCCGCCGACCCTACAGGCGGCCGGCCGCCTGCAGGGTGGCCGTGGACCGTCGATACCGCCCATGCAGCGGTCGTCGGCGGATCGGAGTAGTCAACAGCCGCTGGGGTACCCGTATAACAGGATCCGTCAGATGATCGCGCTTCGCCGGAGCGTGACAGCAGCGGTGGCGAGGCGCACCGGATCACCGCGCCTTAGAGCACCGGAAAGTTGCCGACCATGACCAGTCTCGCCCCTACCGCAGCGCCAACGGGCCGGGAATGACCGTGGCCCACGGAACCGGGCCGCTCGCGACGCGGTTCGTGCACGAGGCCGTGATCATCGAGACCGACCGCGACCTGGACATGCTGGCGGCGGAGCTGACTCGGGCGGTGAAACTCGACGACGGGGTTCTGGTGGTCGTCGGTGAACGTACCCGCGCGATGCTGGCCGGCCTCGCCGGGGACCTTTCCGATGCGGTCTGCTGGGGCGCCCAGGACGGGTTCTACCAGCGGCTCGGATTCACCTACGAGCGGTTCCGCCGCTATCTCTCCGACGAGCATCGGTCGGGACGCCGGGCGCATGTGATCGCCGAACCCGATCTGACCCGCGGTGTGGACGCCGGTCTGCGGGCCGATCGGGTCGCCGCCTACCTGGAGTACGAGGCGATCTGCAACCGCACGTACGCGCTGGGCGCTTCCACCGTCACCTGCGTCTGGGACTGCCGCGACCACCCGGCCACGGTGATCGACCACGTCCGGGCGACACACCCTTACCTGGTCACCCCCGCCGGCCGTACGCCGTCATCAGGTTATCTCCACCCGGAGCGCTACCTGGCTGACCGCCACCACGTGCCGATGCGGACACCACCGGCAGACGTCGATCACGATGTCTGCGTCAGCGAGGTAGCGGAGCTCAGTGGACTGCGTGGGGCCATGGGCGGCTGGGCGACGGAGTATCGATTCGTCGCAGAGGCGCGAGAGGACCTGGTGATGGCGGTGGTCGAGGTCGCTACCAACGGGTTGCATCATGGGGGACCACCGGTCCGGGTTCGTGCCTGGCATCACGGCGGCACGCTCCTGGTGCAGTGCGACGATGCCGGCGCGCGTCCGATTCCCGTGGACGCGGGCTACCTACGGCCTGATCCGGTCGCCGCGGTCGCTGGTGGACGCGGGTTGTGGCTGGCCCGGCAGTTGGCCGACGTGGTCGAGGTGCGTTCGGAACCGGGCCGGACGTCGGTCCGGCTGCATTTTCCACGAGAGACCGTGCCGGTCCCATCGCCGTGACGCCCCCCCGTCGATGACGAGAACCGACGAATGCCGCCGTTGAGAAGGTGGTCAGACGTGGTCGGTGTCGAGCTGCTGCCGAAGCTTGGTCAGTGCCCCGGCGAGCAGCCGTGACACGTGCATCTGGGAGACGCCGATCTGCTCGGCGATCTGCTGCTGGGTAAGGTTTCCATAGAAGCGCAGGCTCACGATCTTCTGCTCGCGTTCGGCGAGGCCGGCCAATGCGGGTCCCAGCGCGATGCGCAGCTCGGCGAGGTCGTAGCCGGCGTCCTCGCCACCGAGGGTGTCGCCGAGTTCGGTGCCCCCCTCGGTGATCGGTGTGGACAGGCTCGTCGAGTTGTAGGCGCGGGCGCCTTCGAGGCCTTCGATGACGTCGTCCTGGCTGATGCCCAGGTGCCCGGCGATGTCGGCAACGGTGGGAGAACGGCCCAAGGTGTGGCCCAGCGTGCTGTTGGCGCCGGTGATGGCCAGCCGCAGCTCCTGCAGCCGGCGGGGGACGCGTACCGACCAGGTCTTGTCCCGGAAGTGCCGTTTGAGCTCACCGACGATCGTGGGGATCGCGAACCCGACGAAGTCGACACCACGGGCGGCATCGAATCGGTCGACAGCCTGGATCAAGCCCAGGACAGCGACCTGGCAGAGGTCGTCGCGCGGTTCGCCCCGGTTGGCGTAGCGGCTCGACAGGCGGCGGGCGAGCGGCAGCCACGCCTTGACGACCTGGTCGCGCACGCCGGGCCGGGACGGGTGGTCGGCGGGAAGTGCCGCCATTGCGGCGATCAACTCGTTGGCTCGATCGGTGCTGGTCGCAGCATTGGCGATGACGGTCATCCGAGGGCTCCTCGCAGTCGGTCGATGGACCGGCAGAACAGCGAACGAGCACTCCGATGACCGTTGCTTAACCTGTCGCCTCTCCCACTTCCCCCGGAAAGCATGATGTCGAAACCACCTTTCGTAGGCAGATCGTGGTCGTAAAGGGGTTTTGAGTACCGATCGAACGTGTTGGCCTCAGGTGCGTCGGGGCGGCGAGAGGTACGCTCGGTGGTAGCCGGTGATCTTCGCAGACGCCACTGTCCAGGTGGGTCATTGTCGGTGGCACGGACATCGAGGAGCTGCTGCTCCAGGAAGCCGGCGCCCATGACCGTCTCCGACCAGGACCTGATGCCCGCCCTCACCCGGTTGTTCGCGCTGCTGGGCGATACGCCACAGATGGATGATTTCCTGACCCGGGCGGTGCGGCTGGCGGCCGATGTGATCGCCCCGGCAGCGGCCGGCGGGATCACGACCCGGCTTGATCATCATCCGGTCACCGTGGCGGTCAGTGATCCGTTCGCCGCACGTGTCGACGAACTGCAGTACGGCGCGGGGGAGGGGCCGAGTCTGGAGGCCCTGGAGACCGGGCAGGTGCTGCAGATCGACGACATGGCGGCGGAGACGCGCTGGGACCGCTATCGGCCGCACGCGATCGCGCACGGGGTGGCCAGTTCCCTGTCGTTGCCGTTGATCGTCGGGGAGCGCACGGTGGCCGTTCTCAATCTCTACGCCCGCACGAGCGCCGCGTTCGCCGGTCAGGCCCGTCGGCACGGCGAAGCGTTCGCGGCCCAGTGCTCGGCGGCGCTGGCCGTGGCCTGGCGGCTGGCTGATCAGGCGAACCTGCAGCAGCAGCTGATCGAGGCGGTGGCCTCGCGTAGCGTCATCGACCAGGCTCTCGGAATTCTGATGGCCCAGCAGCGGTGCTCCGTGGACGAGGCGTTCGACCTGCTGCGTACGGCGTCACAGCATCGCCACCGCAAACTGCACGACGTGGCCGCCGACATCGTCACCAAGGTCTCCGGCCACCCGGTGGCGCCGGGTGGCTTCTGGCTTCCGCGTGAGCGCTGACAGCGGTCAGGTCGCGGGCTTCTCCGCGTCGTCGAGATCGACGTGGTCGAGTGCACCGGCCACGGTCAGGGCGTATCGGATGAACGGCGCCTGCCATCGTAGAACGAGGACACCGCCGTACGCGTTGACGGTGCAGGCCGCTTGCAGCAAGGTCCGAATGCCGGCAGCGGTATCCGCGTCGAGCTCACCGGCGATCACGACGGAGACGACATTGTTCGCGGTGTCGACCACGTCGACGGTCAAGGCCGCGAGTGGATAGATCCCGTGCGGCGCAACGCGTTCGCTGGACATGAAACCGCCTCCGCCGTGTCCCGAGCGGGCGACCTGCGACAGGTACGACCCAACCAGGCGGCTCAGTCCGAACCGACCACCACCAAACCCGCGAATCGCGCCGTCACACCCTGTGGCACATCGATGCTCGCCGCCTCAGAAAGGACCGCTCAGGATGGTTGGGGAGGGGCACCGGAGGGTCGCGCCGAGCACGGCCGGAGCGGGCGGATGTTGACCGCGTGCATCTCCCGATCGCTGTGAGCGATGTCGAACTCCACCCGCTGATCTTTCTCGATGCCGCTGCTGCCGGAACCCGTGACGGCGGAGAAGTGCGCGAAAACGTCCGTGCCGCCGTCGTCCCGGGTGATCAATCCGAACCCCCGGTCGGCACTGAACCATTTCATGGTCCCGGAGGTCATGATTACTCCTGGTCTTCACGGCGAACGAGAAAGAACATTGCGAGAAAGAAATAAATGCGACGTCAGGCCAACGCTAACACGGGTGGAACGTCCTTCAGGTGCCAGCTTCGACGAACAGAATGACGCGAATTCTGCTCGGTTCCGACCCGTGTGGTGCGGGGTAGGGTGAGTAGTGAGCAAGCCGCCAGGCGGGGCGACCCGGTCGGTGACGCGCCAACCCGTTCGAGGTGGCGCCACGGCGAACACGGTGGGTTAGCGCAGGCACGAGGCGCAAGTCTTCGGTGCGGCGCGGTCCCTGAGTGACCTGGCGGCTCACTGCCGGCCGGGTGAACCGGTGGCCACGGAGATCCGGATTCCCGTGCCCGTCTCCTCGATGGTGAAACCTTCGCCTCGTCCGTCGCCGGGTAGCATCGCGGCATAGAGATCGGCGTTTGAGATGTCCACCGTTCCACCTTCGCGGGCAACCAGAATACTTAGAACAGCACGCAAGTTGACGTCGCTGAGATAGCGCATGGCGGACTCATTCCTGTGAGGGTGGCAATCACGATTTCCGCGGCTACCGAATCCTGAGCCTACTCCGGTGCACCCGGCTCGGCAGGTGCGCCGGTGCCGGCCTCGCCCGCCGCCGGGACGCACAGATCCATGGTCACGGTGACGGTCAATCCGGCCGGGTTGTCGGCCACACGCATGTCGTCGGTCAACTGCCGGGCCAGGAACAGCCCGCGTCCACTCTCGGGGTCGGCGCCGGCGAGCAGGCCGAACTGCCGGAGGTCGCCGGGCAGGCCCGGGCCGCGATCGCTGACGACGCACACCAGCAGCGGGCCGTCACAGTGCAGCCGCACACGCCCCCATCCGCCGCCGTGCCGGATCGTGTCGGTCATCAACTCCTGTACCGCCAGAACGAAATTCGTCACCAGACGGTCGGCGAGGCCGCCCTGACCTGCAATGCGGTTGCCGCGTCCGCGAGTTCACCGGAACGGCGGATCTGTGCCGCGAGATCGCGCCCCGTCGAGGTGCCACGCATCGATCCGGTCACGTCGTCACATCCTTGCTCAAGGCGTTGACGCCGGACTGTACGGGACGTCCTCGCGGCGTACTTTCCTGTTCGAGGGGTGCCCGGGCATCCACGAGGAGTTGCCGGACAACCGGGCAGTGTCGAACACGCACCGCTGCTCACCGCCCGATCGCAGAACCGGGAGTTGTCGATCGTTTGCCGGACGCCTTTGCGGGAATGCTGCACGACCCGGGGGAGAGGCGGACGGCGATGACGCGCCGCGATGTGGTCGTGATAGGTGGGTCCGCGGGCTCTCACAAACCGTTGTTGCAGGTGTTGGCGCGGCTACCCGCTGACCTGCCCGCCGCGTTGCTCATCGTCCTGCACATGGCGTCCGGCGCCCGGATCGGGCCGGCTCGGTCGCTGGCTTCATCGTGTGCGCTTCCGGTGCGGTCCGCGGTCGACGGTGTACGGCTCGATCCCGGGTGCGTCCATGTGGCGGTGCCGGACCGGCACCTGATCGTCGACGAGGGCGACGTGCTGCGGCTCAGCGACGGTCCACGGCAGAATCGGGTGCGCCCGGCAGCGGATGCATTGTTCCGGTCGGCCGCCCGCTGGTGCGGCCCCCGGGTAGTCGGGGTGGTGCTGTCGCGCAGTCTCGACGACGGAGCGGCGGGTCTGGCAGCGATCGTCGCCGTCGGGGGATCGCCTTGGTACAGGATCCCGCGGAGGCCCGGTTTCCCGGTATGCCGAGAGCGGCGCTGAGAGTCGTGCCGGACGCCGTGGCAGCGTCGGCGTTCGACCTTGGAGGGACCGTCGCGGAGATGGCCGGCACGCCGGGAACATCCGCGAGCCGGCCGCCGAAACCCCCCTGATCTGGGAGACCAACATGATCGCGTACGGTGCATCGAGCACGCCCGACCGCGGACAGCCTGTCGCGTTCGGCTGCCCGGATTGCGTGGGCGACATGTAAGTGGTGCGCACCGGTCTGGACATGTGAACAAGTCGGCTGCCTGTTCAACCGCCGATGAGCGCACGCGTCAACCAGGCGGCCCCGGGGCGGTTTCGGCATCGATCTCCCGCTGATCAGCATTCCGGTCCCGGATGTCGGCCAGCCGGTCGCGGGCATCCGCCGTGGAATCCCGCTCGTCGGCGGCGGCGTCGCGTTCATCCGCGACGAGATCGCGATGCTCGGCCCGCCGATCACGGCTGTCGGCCGTCTCGTCCCGCGAGGCCTGCAGGAACTCACGCTGATCGGCGGAAACCTCCCGTGCCTCCACGTCACACAGCCGGCCCTGCAGGTCGATCTCCCGCTGGTCGGCATCGGCGTCTCTGCTGTCGGCCGTCGTCTCGCGGACGCTGATACGGTGCTCGCGCTCATCCAGAGTCCGGCTGCGCTCCTGCCTCTCGGCGCCGTTCCCGGCATCCTCGCTCATGGCGTCACCGTATCCCGGAGCACGCGTCATTCCGAGGCGCGCGGACACCGCCCGGCGCACCGCTCACCGTTCCTCCGTGCTCTGCACCATTTCCGGGTGGTTCACGACATATGCTGATCGGGACCGGAGCATGACCGCCTGGTGAATACGCCACGTTGCCGTGCAGAGGGGGCGGGCACATCGTGACCGAGGCGGCGAAGCCCGAGGCGCTGTCCTCGGTGTTCCCCGACGACCCCCACGAACCCGCGGTCGCCGGGTCCGGCAACCCCGGGTCGTCACGGCGCACGGTCCCCGTAGGTTCGGTATCCGTCGACCAGGGCCTGGCGTTGCGGGCGGTCCTGGACAGTCTTGACGTGGCGGTTCTCGGCTACGACCGTAACGGCCGGGTGATCTTGATGAATCCGGCTGCTCGAGCCCTCGTCGAAGAGGTCGGGGAGCCGACCGGAGCCGACGCCGTGCACACCCGCATGTTGCTCTTCGACACCGCGGGCCGGCAGATGGACGGCGAGCGGCATCCTGTCGCCCGGGCGTTGCGCGGGGAATCCGTGCGCCACGTCGAGGTGTGCGTGCGGACGGCCGACAGCCCGGCCCGGATGTATCTGGCCCAGGGCGGTCCGGTGACCGGAGCCGGGCGGCTCGCCGCGGTCCTGGCCTTTCACGACGTCACGCTGCTGGGCAGGGCTAAACAGCTGAAGGATTGCGTGGCCCGGGTGTCGGCGATCCTCGGTGAGCCCGGACCTGCTGGTCTGATCATCGCGACCGCCGTGCGAATCGTCGGGGTCATGCTCGGCTGGGCCGCCAGCGAGTTCTGGTCCGTCGATCGGGTGGGCCAGGTCATCCAGCGACGTAACCGCTGGCAGGCCGACGACAGTCACTCGGCCGGGCTCGATCGCGTCGGTGATCTCCTCAAAGGCGTGGGTCTCGCCGGTCGCGCCTGGCAGACCAGAAAACCGGTGTGGGTCACCGATCTCGTCACCGATCCGCTCACCGCCGCTCAGACCGAGTGGGGTCCGTTGCGTGCCGCGCTGGCCGTTCCCATTCCCAGCGGCTCGTCGGTGCTCGGCGTCCTGATCTGCTACAGCGACCACGACGAAACGCCCGACGACATGCGTACGGCGATCCACGGCAGCATCGCCGTACACCTCGGGGAATTCCTCGAACGACGCCGGGCCGACGATTCCTCCATCGCACTGGAACACAGCCGCGACGAGTACATCACCCTGGTCGGCCACGAGCTGCGTACTCCTTTGACCGGCATCCAGGCCAACGCTGAGATGCTGCGAGCCGAACCCGACATGCCGGCTGCCGAAAGACAGCAGATGCTCGAGGTGATCCACCGGCGGGCGGAGGAACTCAACAGGCTCGTCGCGACCCTGCTCGACGTTGCCGGCACCAGAGCCGGACACATGTCGCTGCATCGCCGACGCATCGACCTCACCGAGGTCGTCCGAGCCGCTGCCACCGGGGACGACCCGGCCGCCGCCATCGACATCGAAGCCCCGGAAACCCTACCCGTCCACGCCGACCCCGACCGGGTCCGCGCCGCCGTCGACGAACTGCTGCGCAACGCTCGCACCTGGGCACCGAGGGACAGCCGCATCAACGTCACCGTACGCGGGGATCAGCGCACCGCCGTGGTCACGGTCTCCAACACCGGTCCACCGATCCCGGCCGACCAGCATGCTCGTGTCTTCGAGTTGTTCTACCGCAGTGACGAGCTGCGTCACAGCGGAATCCCCGGCGCCGGCCTCGGTCTCACGCTTGCCCGGGCAATCGTCGAACAGCATGGCGGAACCCTGACCCTGAGCGAACCCGATGAGCACACGACGACCTTTACCATTCGTCTGCCCCGCCACTCCGCGTGACAGTGGTGATGCCGGTCTTTTCTCTACAGGTATTGGCCACTCGTCGCGCTGTCCCGACGTGCCACCCGTACTGATACGACGTTGGCCAGGTTGATCAGAACGGCGTTCTCGTCGGTCTCCCGGTTGTATCTTGCGCGGGTGAGGATCAAGCTTCGACGCTCGTCCAACGCTCGGGCGATCGTCTCCACCGCCTCGTCCGGCCCCGGGAAGTCGGTGGTCAGCACGGCCACGTCCTCGCCGCCCACCGGATGGAATCTGATGATCATTTCAGTGTTGTCAGACATGGCGTCTCCTCACGACGTCGCCCGCATACCCGATGTCACCGCCGAAATGCCGGAGCGGCCGAACTGCTGAAGGCCTCGTACCGGCGAGGTCCTGACCGCCCGTCACCGGCCGGTTCGTGCCGCGTGCTCGGCACGCGCAGGTGCCCCCACCTCGTGCAGGTATCGCAGTGCCTGCCGGTATGACGTGGTGAGGCTGGTCTGCTCGTACGGTACGCCGATCTGGGCGCAGTAGGCCTCGACGATGGGCTGGGCCTTGCGGAGGTTGGGCGCCGGCATGCCGGGGAACAGATGGTGCTCGATCTGATAGTTCAGGCCGCCCAGCGCCGCGTCGGTGAATCGGCCACCACGGACGTTGCGGGAGGTCAGCACCTGTTTGCGCAGGAAGTCCTCGTCGCCGACCGGGTGTGGCATGCCCTTGTGGTTGGGCGCGAAGGTCATACCGAGATAGAGGCCGAACAGCGCCTGGTGCAGGAGAAGAAAGCCGAGGGCCGGCAGAGGCGGCAGGACGACCAGCAGTACGCAGAGGTAGCCGACGGCATGCAGGAGCAACAGCGTGCTCTCGAGGCGCGGGCGTTTCACGATTCCGCTGCGCAGGGCCTTGATGCTGGAGATCTTCAGATCGACGGCGAGCAGGGTGAGCAGCGGGAAGAACAGCGCGGCCTGGTGCCGGGTGACGAACCCTTTGAGCCCTTGCCGCCCCAACGCTGACTCGGTGGCCCAGATGAGCACCTCAGGGGCCACGTCGGGGTCGAGGTCGTCGTGATTGGGATTGTTGTGGTGCCGGGTGTGCTTCTCCATCCACCAGCCGTAGCTCATCCCGATGCCGACGTTGCCGGCGATGCGGCCGGCGATCTCCCCCGGCCGCTTCGTGCGGAACACCTGCCGGTGAGCGAGGTCGTGGGCCAGCAGCCCCACCTGGGTGAACGTGATGGCCAGGAACGCCGCCGTCACGATCTGCCACCAGGACGAGCCGATCAGGAAGAACGCGGTCCACCCGCCGAGGAACATGAGTGTGACGACGCTGATCCGGGCGACGTAATAAACGGCCCGGCGCTCCATGAGTCCTTCCGCGTTGATGCGGCGAGCCAGGGCGGCGAAGTCACTGCCGGTCGACGCCGTCCGCGGCGCCGATGTCAGAGTTGTCATATGTCCATCCAACCGCTCGGGACGCGCATCGTCAGGAGCGCTAGGACCCTCGTCCTGGTGGTGCTAGCACCACCACCGCAGTCGACACCGACGGGAGGCCGTGGAGTTCGTGGGAATGCGCGTTGACGTTGCGGGTCTGGGCCGTGGTGCCCGGCGGGGCGTGCGCAGCGTCCTGGACGCCGTGGCGGCGGTCGGCCTGGCGCTGACCAATATTCCGCTGCTGGCCGTCGCGGTCGTGGCATTGGTGTTGACGCCGGTGCCGTATCTCGGGCTGGCTCTGGTCCCGTGGACCATGACGCTGGTCCGCAAACGTACCGACATGGAGCGCCGCCGTGCGTCGCAGACCGGTGTGCTGGTCACCTGTCCCTATCATCCGCTGCCGGAACGTGCCGTCACCGACGGCTGGGAACGGTTCCGGTGGACGGTGACGGATCCGGCAACGTGGCGTGACCTGGCCTGGCTGGCGCCCGGAGCCGTCGTCGGGCTGATTCTCGGAGCGGTCGGTGTACTGGTGCCGTTGTACGGGCTTCTGGGCCTGACGCTGACGCCGTCGTGGATCTGGCTCGGCACCGGCTGGTACGGCTACGGCGCGGTCTGGTCCGTCGACACGTTCCTCGCCGGTCTGCTGTCCGTGCCGCAGGGCGTGATCATCCTCGCCGTCGGGCTGTGGGTGGCGCCGTGGCTGCGCCGCGTCGACGCGCTGTTCGCCCGGCTCCTGCTCGCGCCCACCAGGGCGGCCGAGCTTCGGCTGCGCGTCACCCAGCTGACCGCCACGCGCGCCGGCACGGTCGACGCCCAGGCGGCGGAGCTGCGCCGCATCGAACGAGACCTCCACGACGGCGCGCAGGCCCGTCTCGCCTCGCTGAGCATGATGATCGGCCTGGCCGACAATCTCATCGACCGTGACCCGGCCGAGGCTCACAAGATGCTCGCCGAGGCTCGGGTATCCACCGGGCGGCGTTGGCCGAGCTGCGTGACCTCGTCCGTGGTATTCACCCGCCGGTGTTGGCCGAGCGCGGGCTCGACGGCGCGGTCCGGGCGCTGGCGCTCAGCCTGCCGATTCCGATAACCGTGGACGTCGATCTGCCGGCGCGGCCTGATCTGCCGCTGGAGTCCGCCGCCTACTTCGCTGTCGCCGAAGCGCTGACCAACGTCATCCGGCACAGCCGTGCCCACCACGGGTCGGTGTTCTCCCGGCACGCGGCCGGTCTGCTGACGATGGTCGTCACCGACGACGGCAGAGGCGGCGCCGACCCGACCGCCGGCACCGGACTGCGCGGTATCGAACGCCGCCTCGCCGCCTTCGACGGCACGCTCGTGCTGTCGAGCCCACCCGGAGGCCCGACCATCATCACCATGGAGCTGCCGTGCGCGTTGTGATCGCCGAGGACCACGCCCTGCTCCGGGACGGCTTGACGCGGCTGCTGGGCGCCTTCGACTTCGACGTCGTCGCGGTTGTCGACAACGGCCCCGCACTGCTGCCCGCCCTGCTCGAGCATCGGCCCGACGTGGCAGTCCTCGACGTACGCCTCCCGCCCACCTTCACCGACGAAGGTCTGCAAGCAGCCATCGCCGCCCGCACCCGGCTGCCGGGACTGCCGGTTCTCATGCTGTCGCAGCACGTGGAGCCACTGTACGCACGGGAGTTGCTCAGCACCCCGCACGGCGGCGTCGGGTACCTGCTCAAGGACCGGGTCGCCGACGTCAGCGATTTCGTCGACGCCGTCCACCGGGTGGCCGGCGGCGGCACCGCCATGGACCCGGAGGTGATCTCACAACTGGTCGCCCGCCGGGAGCCGCTGGCGGTGCTCACCGCCCGGGAACGGGAAGTACTCGGCGAGATGGCTCAGGGCCGGTCCAACGCCGCGATCGCCACCAATCTGGGCATCACGGAGAAGGCCGTGAGCAAGCACATCAACAACATGTTGACCAAGCTCGACATGCCTCCCTCCGACGACGACAACCGCCGGGTGCTGGCAGTGCTGGCCTACCTGAACGGCTGACGGCGTGGGCCGATTCACCGGCGGGCCGGCCGATCCGGCAGCAGCCGTTCCTCGAGATCCAGTTCACGTTCCAGCACCCGTAGACCCACGTCGGACAACCGTCCGGCATCACGCCAGCGCAGGCACTCCTCCCGCTGGGCGTCGATGGCCACCCGGCGTACGTGCAGGGCGGCCTCGTACTGCGGCGAGATCGGCGGAATCGCCGAGTCGTTGTCGCGCAACAGGGAGAGCCGGTCCTGGTAGCGGCTCAGCCGGGCCCGCAGCTGCTCGCGCATCGTCTCGATCACCTGCCCGCTGATGTCGTCGTGTTCCTGCTCCTCCAGCTCGTCGAGCGCGGTCAGGGCGGCATCGACCGATGCCGCCCGCGCCTCGTTGCGCAGAACAGCCTGGTCGTTGTCGTCCGCGCGAAGCCCCAGCGCCCGCACCATCGGGGCGAACGTCAAGCCCTGCCCGACCAGGGTGACGAGCACTACCACGACCGTGCAGAACAGCAGCAGGTCCCGAGTGGGGAACCGGTCTCCGGTCTCGGTGACCAGCGGCAGAGTGAAGATCGCCGCGAGACTGATCACGCCCCGCGTACCGGCCCAGCTGAGAACCACGACCTCCCGGCCGGTCCATCTCACGGACGTCCTCTCGTCCGGTCCGCCCCGGTTCCAACGGGTGTGCAGCGCTCCGGGCACCAGCAGGGTGAACATCAGCCACAGTGGCCGTAGCAGCAGGGTGACGCCCACGGTGATCGCGACCGCGACGACCACGGCGGCGGCGTCGTATCCCGCCAGCCCTCGGATGACCTCGGGCAGTTGCTGGCCGATCAACAGGAACACGAAGCCCTCGAGCAGGAAGTCGACCAGCCGCCAGACCGCATTGGTCTGCAGCCGCCCCGCCCCGGACGCCGACCGCGGCGTGTGGTGCCCCACGATCAGTCCCGCCACGACCACGGCGAGCACCCCGGAGACGTGTATCACCTCACCGAGCAGGTAGGCGGCGAACGGTATGGCCAGTGACACGGCGTTCGCGAGCATCGGATCGCCGCTGAGCGGCCTGGACAGCAGACGCACTCCGAAAGCGATCAGTGCGCCCACGGCCACTCCGCCCACGGCGGCGAGCAAGAATTGGCTGAGGGCGGCCGGCGCTGAGAACCCGTCTCCGGTGGCCGCGGCGACCGCGACGCTCAGGATGGTGAGCGCGGTGGCGTCGTTGAGCAGCCCTTCACCCTGGATCAGGGTGATGATCCGGGGTGGAAGCCCTACCTTGCGGCCGACGGCGAGTGCGGCGACCGGGTCGGGTGGCGCTACCGCCGCGCCGACCGCGATGCCGGCCGCCAGGGTCGCGCCGGTGACGAACCATGCGAAACCCAGGCCGATCATCAGTGCGGTGAGCAGAACCAGCATCACCGAGAGGCTGACCACGGTACGCAGATTGCGGCGGATGGCGATCATCGACGAGTCCAGGGCGGCGCTGTACAGCAGCGGTGGCAGAACGAACGCCAGGACGATGTCCGGGGCGAGGGGGATTTTCGGCCCTGGTAGGAGGGCGTACCCGATGCCGATGAGTGGTAACAGCGCGGCAGCGGGCAGCCCGGTCCGGCCGGCCACCCACCGCACCACCGCGACCACCGCGACAGCGGCCAAGACAAAGGTCAACACCGGCTCGACATCCACCGTCTCATCCTTGCGGATAGGCCCACGTCGGCCGCAAAAACCGGTGCCGGGAGCGCCAAGCCGGAACGGGTGGCAGAATTTCGGCTCGGAGCCGAATTTCCGTGCTACGGTTACGTCGTTGCAGTTTTGATTTCCGTAGACGTTTTCGGCGCCTGATGGGTTATCTGAAGCCCGCCAGGCGTTTTCGTTTTCCGTGCCGGTTCGGCGCGGGTGATCAACGCGGCGGCGTGAGAGTCCGCACAGTGCGGACTCCGACAGCTTGCTAAGGAAAAGACATGGTTACAGGTACCGTGAAGTGGTTCAACGGCGACAAGGGTTTCGGCTTCATCACCCAGGATGAGGGTGGCCCCGACGTGTTCGCCCACTTCTCGGCGATCTCGGCGAGCGGCTTCCGCAGCCTCGACGAGAACCAGCGGGTGGAGTTCGACATCACGCAGGGCCAGAAGGGCCCGCAGGCCGAGAACATCCGCGCCATCTGACCTCAAATCACCACCGACGGCGGCTCGACTGGTTCAGCGAGCCGCCGTCGGCATTTTCCGAACCTGTAAATCGCGGCCGGGCTTCGATAAGAAGTGCCGTTCGAGAAAGGCCCCCTATGGCGACGATCACCAATGTGCCGTACCCGCCCATTTCATGCTCCCTTTCTGATCTCTCGCGTTTCCGTCGCCCGGCTCCGGTCACCCCCGTCGGAAGCCTGACACCGTTCCTGGCTCCATCCGTTGCGGAGGATCCGACACTCGAGGTTCGGGTCTCGGACCGTGATCAGCAGGCGATGCATCGGCTGCGCCATCCGTTCGCCTCACTGTAGACACGGCTACCGGCCGGGTCCATGCGATGACAGCCGATCGGTGGTCCCGTCGCGGGTAAAGGACGGGTGTCGTCGTTGTGGCATCCGGAGTCGGCATGCCGGACCACGGCCACCAGGGCATCGACGCTGGTTTCTGCCTACTTCGAGTTCGACGCAACGGTGCCTCGCCAATGCGGGGCGCCGTCCTCACGGAAGCTTCCGATGAACCCGTCGTCGAAGAGCAGCAGGCCTGCAGCCGCGAGCGCCGATCCGACGCCGCAGACGGTCGCGAACATGCCGTTGCGGGGACGTTCAGTGACCATGACTGTTCCAGCAGCCGCAACTGGTCGATGAGGGCGTGGACGGTACTGTGATCTCCAGGGACAACCATCGCCTGCGTCAGTGTCGGTTGAGTGCCGGCCGATCGGTAGGCCAGCGTAGGTACAGGACAGCGGTGTCGTCGTTGTGGCGGCCGGCGTCGGCGTGCTGGATTTCGGCGAGCAGGGCGTCGACCCCGTGCGCCTGCTCGGCGAGTTCGTGGCCGCGCGGCGTCGAGGTGTGCGCCGACGGACCGTTCCGGGCTCTCGGCCGGAAGCCGGGCGCCGCATTCACCAGCTGGTCGGTGTGCAGTGGCCTTGTTCCCCGGCCGGTTCCAGCTGGAGCGTGGCATGGTCGATGTGGAAACCCTCGTGCAAAGCCTCCCGGGCCGTCGAGAGAACCGTGCTCAGCTCGGCTCTCGGGTCCAGGCTCAGGTGTGCCGACGCCACATCCATGCCCTCGGTGAGCGTCCAGACGTGCAGATTGTGGACGTCACGGACACCCGGCACGGCTGCCAGCCGCTCCCGGACCTCGGCCATGTCCACATGCTCCGGCGCGGCCTGTACCAGGATGCGGATCGCTGATCGGCCCAATGCGAAGGTTCGGGGCAGGATCATCAGGGCGACCAGGACGGCGACGATGGGATCCGCGTACGTCCAGCCGGTGACGCCGATGATCACCGCTGCCAGGATCACCCCGGCGGAGCCGATGAGGTCTCCGAGCACTTCCAGATACGCGCCCCGTACGCCGATGTTCTCCCGGGCTCCGGACCGTAGGAGGGCGAAGGCGGCGAGATTCGCGACGAGTCCGCCGACCGCGACCAGCAGCATCCACCCGGCCGGTACGTGCGGTGGGTCGGTGAACCGGCGTGCCGCCTGCACCAGCACGAAGCCGGCGACTCCGGTGAGCAGGGCGGCGTTGGCCAGCGCCGCGAGCACCTCCAGCCGATAGAGGCCGTAGGTGCGCCCGGAGTCGGTGCCGGCCCGGCGTGCGGCCGTGATCGCCGTCAACGTCATCGCGATCGCCAGCACGTCGGTGAACATGTGGCCTGCGTCGGAGAGCAGGGCGAGTGATCCGGTGGTCACCGCGGCGGCCGTCTCGGCGAGCATGAAGACCGTCAGAAGGACGGCCACGCTCCAGAGGCGGCGCTGATGTTCGCCGCTGTTGTCGAAGAAGGCATGAGTCCCGTGGTTGTGTCCGGCTCCCATGTGCCCAGCTTTCCGCCGTCGGCGGGGCCGGCGCCGAACTATGCAGACATTGCCACCGTTCCGCCTACCACACATAGGTGCGAATTGTCCGTTCCGTCGACGTGGACGCCGCCTTGCGTGGCGGTGGTTCACGCGGGACCGGCCGTATATATAATGAAAACCGTTATCGTTAAGCGGTTTATGGGGGCCGGCGTGAAGCACGGCTTCCTGACCGCGACCAACCTCCTCGAAGGAGTCGCACATGGCTGTCCCCAAGCGGCGGACCTCACGCAGCAACACCCGCCATCGCCGTTCGAACTGGAAGGCCGCGCCGATCGACCTGGTGCCCCTCCACGTCGGTGGCGTCGTCTATCAGGTTCCCCGTCGTCTCGTTCGTGCGGTCGAGCGCGGATACATCGACCTGAGCACCTTGCACTGAGTCGTCGCCGAGGCCGGCTCGGCCACTGCCGCGACGCGCTCACCGACGGTGGGTGCGTCGCAGCAGCGGCGGGTCGACGCCTGCGCACTGCTCAGCGAAGCGCTGTTGCCTGCGGGCGCGGCCGATCAGACGTCCGCCGCCACCGAGGGGTAGGCCCGCCGGAACGGGTCCGGCAGGGTGCGCCAGTGCCGCTCGCCGCGCGACAGCTCGTCGTCGGTGAGCAGGCAACCGTCGAGAAGACGATGGAGGCGCACCGGGTCCAGGTCGATGCCGGTGAAGGACAGATGATGGTGCCGGTCGCCGTAGTACGGGTCCCAGTCCAGGGCCGCGGCCAACCGGCGTTCGGCGTCGACTTCGTCCCAGTGCTCGGCGGGCAGCTGGTCCAGCCAGCCACTGTGCGGCCCGATGCCGAGGTCGCCCGCCGACTCCCAGATCATGACCAGGTCGGGGCGGCTGGCGAGCCAGAAGTGCCCGCGTGAGCGGAGCACGCCGGCGGTGATGTCGTCGAGTGCGTCGTGCAGTCGGCCGGGATGCAGCGGGCGGCGGGCCCGGAAGATGCAGGCGCTCACCCCGTGCGCGGGCAGTGGCTCGTGGACGCCGACAGCGTGTCCGCGCAGCCCGCGGCAGGTCGCCTCGACCGGCTCCGTGCTGCCGGTGACCGAGGTCAGCGAGTCGCCGGGAAGCGGGTGCGCGGCCCACGGCGCGAGCCGGCGCAGCAGCACCCGTAGCTGCTCGGTCTCCCAGTCGTCGTCGAGGTCTCCGGTCAACAGGACGGCGTCGGCCTGTTCGATCTGCCGGGCGATCAGATCACCGATCCCGCGCTCGTCGGCGTCGTCGCGGTGCAGTCCCACGTCCCGCAACGACCGTTCGTCGGTCAGGCCGTCGAGCAGCAGGTCGGCGGGTACGACCGTGACGACGGGCGGGTTCGGCCGGCCCGCGGTGCGGATCTGATCCGGCTCGGCCGTCTCCGGCAGTACGGCGAATCGGCCCGCCACCTCGGCGACGGCGTGCGGCCAGAACCCGCAGAACACCATGTCAGTGCTGGTGGACATGGGGTTGCACCTCGTCGAGAGACCATGCGGGGAACGGGTCCGGCCAGGTGCGCCAGACGTCCTCGCCCGCGGCCAGTTCCTCGGCGGTCAGCAGGCAGCCGAGCAGGCCTTCGTGCAGCTCGTCGGTGGGCAGTCGGACGCCGATGAAGACCAGTTCCTGCCGACGGTCGCCGAAGGTCGGATGCCAGTGCTGCTCCAGGTCGGCGCGTTCGTCCTCGTCGGCGGGCCATTCACCGGACACGGCGACCGGCACGCCGGCGGGGTCGCAGCGGCCGTGGGGACCCGCCTGCGACCACAACCCGATCATGCCGGGACGGGTGGCGAGCCAGAGGAAACCCTTGGAGCGCAGTACGCCGTACCCGGTGACCGCGTGATCGAGGAAATCCCACAGTCGCTGCGGATGAAAGGGCTCGGGGGCGCGGAACAGCAGGCTGTCGATGCCGTACTCGATGGTTTCGGGGATGTGTTCGCCGTTGAGTTCGGCGACCCAGCCGGGTGCCGTCTCGGCGGCGTCCATGTCGAAGCTGCCGGTGTCGAGCAGGTCGGTGGGGGAGACCCGGCCGAACGTCGAGCGGATCTGCCGGGCGCGCGGGTTGAGTCGGGTCACCAGTGCCTGCACTTGGGCGAGTTCACCGGCGGTGACCAGGTCGGTCTTGTTGATCACGACGACGTCGGCGAATTCCAGCTGATCGACGAGCAGATCCGCGATCGTACGATCGTCGTCCTCGAAGGCCGCCAGGCCGCGCCCCTCGAGGGTCTCCCCGGCGTTGATCTGCGCGATGAGGTGCGGTGCGTCGACGACGGTGACCATGGTGTCGAGCCGGGCGATGTCGGCCAGCACCCGGTCGTGCTCGTCGATGCCGAACGCGAACGTGGCGGCGACTGGCAGCGGTTCGGAGATGCCGCTGGACTCGATGAGCAGGTAGTCGAAGCGGCCCTGCCGGGCGAGGTCGGCCACCTCGCCGAGCAGGTCGTCGCGCAGTGTGCAGCAGATGCAGCCGTTGGTCATCTCGATGAGGCGTTCCTCGGTGCGCGACAGGGTTCCGCCGTCGCGTACCAGGGCTCCGTCGATGTTGATCTCGCTCATGTCGTTGACGATGACCGCGACGCGCAGTCCGTCGCGGTTGGCGAGCACGTGGTTGAGCAGGGTGGTCTTGCCGGCGCCGAGGAATCCGGACAGGACGGTGACCGGCAGGCGTGCGGGTGTGGTCGTGGCGCTCATCGCTGTCCGTTGCGGGGGTGGAGTCGTCGGGTGTCGGTGTGCGAGGTGTGCCGCTTCGCGACTGCCATGTGGAGGTCCTTCTTCTGCCGGAACTGAGAGCTGATCCGCATTTTGGAAACGGTTTTCATTGTAAAGTGAGGGATGCCCCATGCCCGGGCGTGTAGATCAGAGCCGGCGGTCGGCCTTGCGGGCGTACTTGGCGCGGAACCTCTCCACCCGGCCG
This sequence comes from Actinoplanes sichuanensis, assembly GCF_033097365.1. NCBI lineage: Bacteria > Bacillati > Actinomycetota > Actinomycetes > Micromonosporales > Micromonosporaceae > Actinoplanes > Actinoplanes sichuanensis. Next base: position 4,404,923 of record NZ_AP028461.1, on the reverse strand, counting down.
GCGGTGTCGAGCAGCCGCTTCCGGCCCGTCCAGAACGGGTGGCTGGCTGCGGAGATCTCCACGTCGATCACCGGGTAGGTGTTGCCGTCCTCCCATTCGACGGTCTTGTCGCTGGTGGCGGTGGACCGGGTGAGGAAGGCGAAGCCCGCGCTGCGGTCGCGGTAGACGACGGGGTGGTAGTCGGGGTGGATGCCGGGTTTCACGGTGGGTTCTCCTCGGTGGTGATGTCGTCGGTCGGCGGGCGACGCCAGGCGTCGAAGGCGTCGGCGAGTTGGGGGTCGGTGGGCAGGCGGCCGTGGAGCGGTTCGGTGATGGCGGTGTGGTCGAGGTGCAGGCCGATCAGGGCGTGAAGGGTGTGCCGGTCACCTGGATCGACCAGGGCTCGAGCCGGTGGACCGGGGTGCCGACGCGGTTGAGCTCCAGGGCGTCGACGACGGTGGCGTAGGAGTCGAGTCGGATCGCGGCGGTGACCGGGGTGGCGTCGACGATGCAGTGCTCGGAGGCGGGCTCCACGGCGAGGCGTATCGGGGTGGGCGGCACGTCCTCGCGCGGGGTGCAGGAGGCGCGGCCGTGCGCCGGCTCGGTGGTGGCGTCCTCGATCAGCTCGGCGGCCGAGTGCCGCAGCACACCGTCGCGGATGGCGGTGAGGTCGTGCCGGTTCGCGAGCGGCAGCGCTTGGGCGATCGCATGGACGGCGTCGGGGGAGAGGCTGGGCGGCACGGTGACGGGCAGGGTGTCGGTGATCGGGTTCGCGCTCACACCAACATCTTGTTGGAAACGGTTTTCATTGTAAAGTCGTCGGGGTGCCGGATCCCGCGCTGTATGGCGGGATCCGGCACCTCACCTACCTGTGCAGACGACTTCGGAAAGCGACACCGACGCGGAACCGCCCGCACCGCACGACCGAACCGGCCCGCGGTTCGCCGGGCGACGGCTCCGGCGGACTACGGGGCCTGGACCAGGCCCACCCCGCGGTCGGCCGGGTCGACACCCGGCGCGAAGGCGTTCGTCGTCGCGTTGGACAGCAGCTTGGCGACCACCGCGGCGCGAGTCGTGGTGGCGGGCACCGCGGTGGTGAGGATCTGCTCCCACCACAGTGCGGCGATGCCGGCGACGTGCGGTGCGGCCATACTCGTGCCGTTGTGGCTGATCAGGCCGCCGCCGAGCCGGGCGGAGATGACGCCGACACCGGGGGCGCTGATGTTCGCGAACGTGTTGGAGAAGGGGGCGACCTGCAGGGCCCTGGCCGGTTGCTGCAGGGCGGCCACCGAGATCACGCCGTCCGCAGCGGCCGGCATCTCGACGCCGATCTCGAAGTTCGGATTCACCTGCCGGCGGCTGGCGTTTCCGGCCGCCGCGACGATCACGCTGCCGTTCTCGAACACCTCGCGGCTGCGGATCATCGCCATCAACGCGTCGAAGGCCCGCACGTTCGCCCGATACGCCTGCAGTGCGGCCGAGGTCGCCAGATCCGCCGGCATGCCGGCTTCCACCTGCCGCCGTACGAAACCGGGAAGGTCGATCCCGATCGACATCGAGATGACGTGGGCGCTCTGCTCGACCGCCGCCCAGTGGAGGCCGCTGAGGATCGCGTCGGTGCTGCCGCTGCCGTCGTCGCCCAGGACCTTGCCGATGAGCGCCCTGGTGACCCCGCGCGCCACGCCGATCCGGGTGTCGTCGACGTCGCGTCCGAAGATCGTGCCCGCGCAGTGGGTGCCGTGGCCTTCCTTGTCGCCGTTGCCGGACCCGGTGAAGTCCTTCTGCACCAGCGTGACCCCGCTGAACGCCTGGTGCCCGGTGTCGATCCCGGTGTCCAGGACACACACCGTGACCCCCGCGCCGGTGCGGGCCGAGACGTCGGCGCCGACCGCCTTGACGCCCCAGGTCGGGCCGGCCGCGGCGGCTTCCGGCTGGGCGCCCTCCACGTCCACCGGCCGGATCAGTGTGATCGGCATGACCGGCGCGATGGCCCGCACCTGCGGATCGCGAGCGAGTGTGCGGACGTCCTGCTTGTCCAGCGACTCGACCTCGATCCTGGCGCTGCTGGGCACGGCGCCCTCCCGCTCGGAGATCTCGGCCTCGAACGGGCCCGCCATGTTCTGTCGGCTCATATCGCGCAAGATCGTGTATTTAGCCATGACTTGTCCTCGCCTGTTTTCGGATACGACTGGGCAATCCCGGAATCGGGTTAGTTGCTACAAAAGGTACAAAAGGTTCGACTGGTCTGTGTCGGCGGGGCGAGGTCGAGACCCGTTAGGGGCCGGCGTCGACGGGCCCCGGGCGTACCGGCTCATCACGATGGCCGTGGACCACCGACACCATCACCGCGGCAGGCCGGGCCGGTGTCTGCCGCGGGCGACCCCGATCAAATCCGAAGCGGTTCCTGAGGTACGGCCACGCGGGACAAGCCGTACCTCAGGAACCCGATCAGGCTTCGCCGAGCGGGCGCCAGGCGCACACGGTGATCAACACCATCGCGACGGCGGCGATCCAGAATGGTGTGGTGATCGACCACACGCCCGCGAGGATGCCACCGAGCAGGGACCCCAGCGCCGCCCCGCCGGTCTGCAGCAGGAAGTAGACGCTGGACACACGACCACGGAAATGGTCGGGGACCGTCCGCTGGCCGATCGTCGCGGTGATCACGCCCCACACCATGGTATGGACGCTGAAGACCGTCAGGACCGCGGCGGCCGTCCACGGTGAGGTGGTCACCGCCAGCGTCAGGTGGACCCCCACCTCGATGATCAGTCCGGCGCGCAGCAGAGTGGGATTGCCGAAGCGGCGGCTCAGACGGGCCGCGACCCCCGCGCCGAGCAGTCCACCTGCGGCGAAGGCGGTGAGCAGGACGCCGTAGCCGACCTCGGATAGGCCGAGACGGTCGCGGCAGTAGACGACGAACACGGCGAACGCCGCGCAGAACGCGATGTTGCCCACGCCCATGGTGATCGCCGTGGTCCGCAGCAGGCGGTGGTCCCACAGCCAGCGGATGCCGGCGCCGATCTCCCGGCGCAGCGAGGTCCGTTCGTGGTTCTGCGACGGTGGGACCGGGCGGACGCCCGCGATCAGCGCGGCGCACGCGGCGAAGGTCAATGCGTCCAGCCCGAACGGCAGCGCCGCGGAGATCACGAACAGCCAGGTACCCAGTGGTTTCGCGAGGAACTGGTTACCGATGCTGAAGGTGGCGCCGAGCCGTGCGTTGGCGGCGGCCAGGTGTTCGGGCGCGACGATCGCGGGGATCATGGCGCCCATCGCGTTGTCGGCCAGTGTCTCGCCGACCCCGAGCAGGAACACCACCAGGTAGACGATCGGGATGGTGACCGTGTCGGCGGTGATCGTGACGGTCAGAACGGCCAGGGCGGCCGCCCGCAGGAGATCGACCACCACGACGGTGGTCCGCCGGTCGACACGGTCCACCCACGCGCCGCTGATCAGGCCGATCAGCAGGCACGGCAGTTGCTGGGCGAAGACAGCGCCGGCGACAAGGGACGGGTTGTCGCTGATCGAGGCGACCAGCAGCGGACCGGCGGCCATGGTGACGCCGTCGCCGATGTTCGAGATCGCGGACGCGGTCCAGAGACGGTTGAAGTCCGCGCCGATTCGCGCGGAAAGAAGGGCACGCAAAACAAGCTCCTCAAGCCAGGAAGACCATCGATGGCGAGGAGCCGGCCGGGCAGCGTGTTACGCGGCCTGCTCCTCGGGCGAGAGAGCGACCGTGACCATGGTGAGAAGCATTCACCCATCCCTTCGTCTCGGGGACTGCCGAAGGATCCGGCGGTCGGGAGTCTATCGAAGTCGGGTGGCGGCGTCGCGCGGCTGCGCTGTCGCCGGCGCACAGAAGGGGCCGGACGACGCTAACCGGCTTCTAAAAAGCATTCGGCATGATCGCGGTCGTGAAATCCGATCAACCCTCGACGTCGCGCCGGATCCGTAGGTGGGTCGTCGCGTCGGTCCTCGTTCTGGCAATCGTCGCCGGCGGCGTTCTCTGGATGACGCGCCGGGACGGACCGGAGCCGTCGACCGGCGAATCGGTCGCCGCCCAGACCGAGGCGGTCATCCGGACCGATCTCATCGTCACTCGCTCACTGACCGGCACTCTCGGCTTCGGCCGTGCGCAGCCGATCAAAGGCGGTAAGGAGGGCGTCATCACCTGGCTGCCGCGTACCGGTGCCTCGGTCGATCGGGGTGAACAGCTTTTCCGGGCCGACGACCAGCCGGTGCCGCTGTTCTACGGCGCGATGCCGCTCTATCGCACCCTTGACAGGGGAATGGTGGGCCGCGACGTGAATATCGTCGCCTCCAATCTGAAGGCTCTGGGCTACCCGATCGGCCGCCAACCGAAGGTTGGGGAGACCGTCACCCGTACGGTGCCGCTGCCGGTGGAGGCGGCACCGGAACCTGCGGCCGGGGACGACGATGCGGCGACCGGTGCCGAGAGCGCGCCGCGGACCAGGATCGAGCGGGCCACCGTACAGCGGGGTCAAGCAGCGATGACGGCAGGGCTGATCTCGGCCCTCAAACGGTGGCAGCGGGACACGGGCCTGCCCGTGACCGGGACGATCGGCGTGGGGGACGTCGTGGTGCTGTCCGGCGGTGTGCGGATCGAATCGGTCATGGCCGTGAAGGGCGACAGCGCCGCCACACCGTTGCTGACGGTGACCTCGACGGTCAGGGTGGTCACCGCGGAGGCCACGGTGTCGGAGGCGGGCACGATCCGCGCGGGCGACAAGGTCACCGTCCGGCTGCCGGGCGACACGTCGGTGCGCGGTGAGGTGTCAGCCGTCAGCGCTCAGGTGCAGCCGGCCGACGAGAGCGGCACCGAACCGGCCGAGCCCAGGCGATCGGTGACCGTCACCCTCGACAGCACGAAGGTCCTGGGCGGGATCGAACAGTCGGCGGTGCAGGTCGACCTCGCCGGCGAGACGCGAGAGGACGTCCTGGCGGTGCCGGTGGGTGCCCTGGTCGCGCTCAGCGAGGGCGGCTACGGCGTCCAGCTCGCCGGTGGAAAGCTGGTCGGCGTCGAAACCGGACTGTTCGCCAAGGGCCTGGTCGAGGTGACCGGCGACGGGATCGACGAGGGCGTCGAGGTGGTGACCACCTCATGACGGTCCTTTCGGTACGCGACGTGTCGATGCGCTACCCGGGCGGGGTGACCGCCCTCGACAACGTCTCGGTGGACATCGACGAGGGTGAGATGCTGGCCATCGTCGGGCCGTCCGGCTCCGGCAAGTCGACGCTGCTGAACATCATGGGCACCCTGGCCCGTCCGACGGCCGGCACCGTCCAGCTGGGCGGACTGGACATCGCCGGGCTGTCCGACCGTCGCCTGTCCGCACTGCGCGGCCGCTGGCTGGGTTTCGTGTTCCAGCAGTTCCACCTCACGGCCGGGCTCACCGCCGGCGAGAACGTCGCGACCGGCCTGCTCTACGCGGGAGTGGCCCGGCGCCGACGGCGACCACTCGCCCTCGAAGCGCTCGAACGCGTCGGTCTGGCGCACCGCATCGCCCATCTTCCGCACCAACTCTCCGGTGGTGAACGGCAACGCGTCGCCATCGCCCGCGCCCTGGTGCACAACCCGGCGCTTCTGCTCGCGGACGAGCCGACCGGCGCGCTCGACACCCGAACCGGGCAGTCGGTGCTGGAACTGCTCTATCGGCTGCACCACGAGGGCACGACGATCGCGGTCATCACCCACGACCGCGACATCGCGGCCGCCCTGCCCCGGCAGGTCGAGATCAGAGATGGGCGGAGGGTGGCATGAGAACCGACACCGCCGCGTCCGCCGCCGCCCGGCCGGTCCGGCTCGCCCCGCTCGACCTACTCAGCCTGGGCCTGCTCGGTCTCCGCACTCGCAAAGCGCGAGCAGCGCTCTCCGCGTTGGGCATCGCGATCGGGATCGCCACGATGATCGTCGTCACCGGCATTCCGGCGTCCAGCCAGGCTGCCCTGATGCGTGAGCTGTCCGCTCTCGGCACCAACATGCTCGAAGTACGAACCCAACCCGATGCTCAGCCACCGGTGCTGTTGCCTCCCGAATCGGTCGGCATGGTCCAGCGGATCGGCCCGGTGCGCAAAGCCAGCGCGGTCGCCAACACCCATACCGTCGTACGTCGTTCCGACCGCACCGACCCGCGCGACGGATCGGGCCTGACCGTGTTGGCCGGCCGGCTCGATCTGCTGCCCGCCATCAACGCCCGGGTGCAACAGGGACAGTGGCTGAACGAGGCGACCGCGCAGTTCCCGACCGCGGTGCTCGGTTCCGTCTCGGCCGCCCGGCTCGGCGTCACGGGACCCGGCCAGCAACTGATGATCGGCGACCGCTGGTTCACCGTGGTCGGCATCCTCGCCGGCGTGCCGCTGCTCCCGGAGATCGACCGGTCGGTACTGGTCGGCTGGAATACGGCGCAGACCGAACTAGGCTTCGACGGCCACCCCACCGTCCTGTACGTGCAGAGTGACGAACCGTCGATCGAGCAGGTACGGGCGGTGCTGGCGTCGACCGTCAGCCCACAGGACCCGGCCGGCGTGACGGTCAGCCGCCCGTCGGACGCGCTGGCGGCCAAGCGCGCCACCGAGAGCGCCTTCTCGTCGCTGTTCCTGGGTCTGGCCGGGGTGGCCCTGCTGGTCGGTGGCATCGGCGTGGCCAACACCATGGTGATCTCGGTACTCGAACGCCGGGGCGAGATCGGCCTGCGCCGGGCGCTCGGCGCGACCAGAGGGCAGATCCGCGGGCAGTTCCTGACCGAGGCGGTGGCCCTGGCCTCGCTGGGCGGCGCGGCCGGCACGCTGCTGGGTGCTCTCGCCACCGTCGGGTACGCGGCCCAGCACGACTGGCCGCTGGTGATCCCGGTGTGGTCGACGGTGGCCGGGCTGGGCGGTGCGGTCGTCGTCGGTGTGCTGGCCGGCGTCTACCCGTCGGCGCGGGCCGCACTCCTTCCGCCCACGGAGGCGTTGTCGTTGTAGGCGAACCGGTCCCGTCCGGTTCGGTGCTGCGGGCGTCATCCGGTCGGGGCGTGGCTCGCGGGTAGGCTGACCGTGACGGTGGTGCCCACGCCGACCTCGCTGCTCACGGTGATCTCACCACCGTGAGCGTCGGCGATCTGGCGGGCGATCGAAAGACCGAGGCCACTGCCGCCGGTGTGGCGGGTGCGGGACTGGTCCGTACGCCAGAATCGCTCGAAGATCTTGGGCAGGTCGCCCGGATCGATGCCGACACCGGTGTCGGCGACCGCGAGGACGAACCGGTCGTCGCCGGTGCTGGTCCGGACGGTCACGGTGCCCCCGGGTGGGGTGTGCCGGATGGCGTTGGAGAGCAGGTTGCCGATCAGCTGCCTCACCCGTACCGGATCCACCAGCAGTTCGGGGTCGTCGTCGAACTCGGTCGCCAGACCCACCCGGGCCGTCGCGGCGTTCGGACGGTGGGCGTCGACGACCTGCGCGGCGACGTCGTTGACGAAGGTCGCCTCCGGGTGCATGCGGAAGGTCCCGGCGTCGGCGGCGGCGAGGTCACGCAGGTCGTCAACGATGTGCTGCAGCTGCGCGGTCTGCTCCTGCAGGAGCGTCAGCACCGGCCCGTCGACCGTGGCGAGCCCGTCGTGTACGGCCTCGAGCCACGTCTTGATGTTGGTCAGCGGATTACGCAGTTCGTGGGCCACGTCGCTGACCATGGCGCGGCGCTGCTGCTCGGACTGCTCGCGGCGCTCGGCCAGCTCGTCCAGGGCGGCGGCGAGGTAGCCGATCTCGTCGCGGCCGGTGACCTTGACTCGTGGATGGCCGTCGGGTCGGCGGGCGGCTTCGGTCAGCGCCCGCAGGGGCCGGGTCAGACGGCGACCGACCAGGACCGTCACGACCACGGCGAGAGCCAGCACCACGGCGGTGACGGTGCCGGTCCGGATCAGATTCCGCCGCGACAGCGGAAACACCTGTCCGGAGGTCGGATCGGCGGGGTCGGTGACGAACAGCAGCGCGGGTGGTGCCACATACGGGTCGAGTTGCGTACGCAGGGAACCGTCGAGGCAGGCGGTGGCCTCGGCCTCCCGGGCGGGATCACTCTGGAACGTCTGCGGATCGACGATCCTGATCGTCAGGTCCGCAGCGATGGAGACCTGCTCGGGGTCCTTCTCGCCCGCACACGCGGCGACGAGTCTCCGCAGCTGCGCAAGCGGCCGCTGTTCACTCTTCGCCGTCGACGGGACCAACTCGCACAGGGAGTCCAACTTGCCCAACTCCGTGACGGCCACCTTCGGCCGGCCGAAGTGGCCGCTGACGATCCGACCCTCGGCGCCCCCGTCGTGCAGGCAGTCCAACGCCGTCGTCAGCTGCTCGCGAATGCTGCGCTGCTCGGCGGCGGTGAGCCGGTACGGGCCGACGATGCGGTAGTCGATCCGGTTCGTGCGGCCGGTGAGCGCGGCATCCACCGCCAGCGCGTCGACGGTCGCCGACGGCCGGGCGTCGGCCAGCGACGGCCCCGGTGCCGAATCGGCGATGACCCGAAGGGTGTCGGTCGTCAGCGTGATGCGCCGCTGGATCTTCGCCGCGAGAGTGGTGAGCAGCGGCGACACCCCGGACCAGTCCTGGTGGGTGGCGGCGTGGGCGAGAAGCTCGTCGTAGACGTTCTTGTCGTCGCTCAGCGACTGCCCGATCTGTTTCTGGATGGTCTGCGAGGCGGCCTGCGTGGCGAGCCAGGCGGTGGCGACGACCGCGACGGTGGCGATCGTCAGTGAGGCCGCCAGCAACCGGAAGATGAGGCTGCGATGCAGCGGCACCCGGGGCACATCCATCAGGGTGTTCCCGCGGTCAGTTTGTAGCCGACGCCGTAGACGGTCAGCAGACGCGACGGCCGCCGCGGATCGGGTTCGATCTTGCGGCGCAGGTTGAGGACGTGTACGTCGATGCTGCGCTCGATCGAGTCACGTTCCGCGCCGTTGGTGTGGGTCAGTAGCTGCGCGCGGGTGAAGACCCGGTCGGGTTGGGCCGCCATGGCGGCCAGGATCGCGAACTCGCCGGGAGTGCATTCGACCGGGCGCCCGTCGTCGTGCACCACATGGCGGTGGACGTCGACGCCGAGCGTGCCGACGCTCAGCAGACCGGAGCCGGTGGTGTCGTGGGCGCGGCCGCGACGCAGCAGGGCCCGGACCCGGGCGAGCAATTCCCGGGGCGAGAATGGTTTCGTCAAATAGTCGTCGGCACCACCGTCGAGTCCGGTGAGCAGATCGTGCTCGTCGGAACGCGCGGTGAGCATCAGGATCGGGGTTTCCGTTTCCCTTCGCAGAGTGCGGCACACGGTCAGCCCGTCCACGCCGGGCATCATCAGATCCAGAACCAGCAGGTCGGGTTTCCGGCGACGGAATTGTTCCAACGCGGCCCGCCCGTCGTGTACCACCAGCACCTCATGCCCCTCGGCGACCAGATATCGCCGCAGGCCCTCGGCCTGGGCCGGGTCGTCTTCGGCGACCAGTAGATACGCTTGCACGGCGACGACTATAAGTGGCCCGCACCGTTTCCTGCGCAGATCTAACAGGTTCCTTAACATCTGCTCGGCGGCACCCTAAGAGGAATCTAAAGGTCTTCTGCCACGCTGCGCCCATGCCGAAGAAAGTCATCGCCTCCCTGTTCACCGCGCTCGTCCTGCTGAGCGCCGGCTGTTCTGCCGACACCGAGTCGGGTTCGCGGGTGGCCACGCTGCAGACCGGGCCGTCCACTACGGCCGCACCGTCGGACACCGCAGCCGCGGCCGACCGACCCGTGATCCCGGCCGACGCCACCGCCGCCGAAATCCAGGCCATGGCTCGCGTCTGGGAGGACTGCCTGGTGGACAACGGCGGCCCGTCCTACCGGGGCCAGGCCACACTGATGCTGCAGAAGGGCATCACCATGGCGGATGTGGAGGCGAACCAGAAGGAGACCTTCGAAGCCTGCGAGTCCAAGCACCCCGAGGCGTTCGAAGACAACCAGAAACGCGCCGATCCGGCAGAGTTCAAGGACAACATGCGCGAGTGGTACCAGTGCGCCAAGGACGCGGGTTACGACGTGCGGATCGAGAACCGTGACACCAACGAGTTCGGCCTGGGCAAGATCGGGCCGCTCGGCGACGCCGGCTCGGAGAAGATGATGCAGTGCAAGAAGGAGGCCTTCTCCGGCTGATCGCTGATCAGTGACGAGAAGCGGGTCGGTGCCGCCGTCAGCCGTCCACCGCGTCGGCAGGCGACGTCGCCGCCCGCAGCCGCCGGCCGATCTGGTCCATGACGTCGCGCAGCTGCGAGGGCTCGACGTCGCTGAGCGCGGTGTCGAACGTGATGAGCAGACCCGCGATCCCGGCCCAGGACCAGCCGCCGACGGTGAGCCGGCTCCGGTCCTCGCCGACCGGCTCGACGACGGAGCCGCCCGGCGCCCAGCGGGCGACGACACCGGCGGGCAGATCGAGGACGGCCGACCCGACACACTGCCACTGCCCGGGCGTGTCACCCCGGTTCGGGTTCTGAACCACCAGGCGGGTCAGGTCGTCGCGGGTGAGCGGCTGCGGGGTGAACACCGCGCCGCCGCCCGGCGTGCGAGGCAGGATCCGGTCGACCCGGTAGGTGTGCCAGGACCGGTCGCGGTGGTCGCGGGCGATCAGATACCAGCGGCCCGCCCAGACGACCAGGTGATGCGGCTCCACCTCGCGGGGCGGGCGGAAACCCGGCCGGCCCGGATCGGGAACGACACCCTCCGGGTCGCGGTAGTCGAACGACAACACCCGGGTGGTACGGATGGCCGCACCCACGGTCCGCAGCGTGGCCACGTCCACCGGGGCGGCGGAGAACTCCCAGTAGTTGCGCAGCGAGGTGACCTCGAACGCCTCGCTCGCCGCCCGCAGCCGGGCCGGCATGACCTGGCGCAGAGTGGTCAGCGCCCGGGCGACGGCGTCGTCGATACCGGACACCGTCGCCGGTGCCGTCTGCAGCGCCAGCGCGATCGCGATCGCCTGGTCGTCGTCGAGCACCAGAGCCGGCAACCGGCCGCCCGCACCGAGCCGGTAGCCGCCGCCGGCCCCCATCACGGCGTCGACCGGATAGCCCAGCTCGCGGAGGGTGTCGACATCGCGTCGCAAGGTCCGGGCCGACACGTCCAGCCGGGCGGCGAGCTCACTGCCGCGCCACTCGACGCGTGCCTCGAGCAGCGACAGCAGACGCAGGATTCGTGCGGAGGTGTCGGCCACGAAATCCACGATCGCAGACATGGCGGTCAGCCGGTGACCGCCATGGTTGCCATGGTGCCTGCCATGACCACACGTTCTCGTGCCGCGACCTCGGCGTCCCACCCGCCCGCGATCAGCGACCGGCGGGCCTCGATCGCCCTGCTGGTCGTCCTGTTCGCCTCGTTCATGGACCTACTCGACGTCACCATCGTCACGGTCGCCGCCCCGGACATCGCCGCCGACTTGGGCGCCGGTGAGTCTCAACTGCAGTGGACGGTGGCCGCCTACACCCTGGCTCTCGGATCCGGCCTGATCACCGGCGGGCGCATCGGTGACGCGTACGGCCGCCGTCGGGTTTTTCTCGTCTCGTTGACCTGCTTCGCCGTCGCGTCCGCGGCCTGCGCGCTCGCCCCGACCGCCGAGACGCTGATCGCGCTACGCGCGGTACAGGGACTGGCGGGCGGGTTCCTGGTCCCACAGGTCTTCGGGATCATCCGGTCGTCGTTCCCGCCGGCCGCGATGGCCAAGGCGTTCGGGGCCTACGGCGCGGTGCAGGGCCTGGCCGCGGTCGCCGGGCCGCTGCTCGGAGGTGCCCTGGTCGACGCGGACCTGTGGGGCCTCGGCTGGCGCACGGTCTTCTGGATCAACATTCCGGTCGCGTTGATCGCCCTGGTACTGGGCATCCGGGTGCTGCCGGAGTCCACCGCGCCGGAACGGGCCCGCCTGGACCTCACCGGTGCGGTGCTGTCGGCGGTCGCTGTCGTGCTGGTGCTGCTGCCGTTGGTCCAGGGCCGCGACTGGGGCCGGCCCTGGTGGGGGTGGGTGCTGCTGGCCGGGGGCCTGGTCCTGCTCGTCGGTTTCGTCGCCTGGGAGCGGCGGGTGGCGGCCGAGGGTGGGCAGCCGATCCTCGATCCGGCGCTGCTGGCCGTACGCCCGTTCACCGCCGGGCTGGCCGCGTCGGTGTTGTTCTTCGGCGCCCTGTCGTCGTTCTTCCTGGTCCTGTCGATCTACCTGCAGTCCGGCACGGGCCGTTCGGCGTGGCAGACCGGTCTGGTGATCCTGCCGTACGCCATCGGCTCGATGCTCACCTCCGGCGCCGGGGTGGCCCTCGCGGCGAAAGCAGGCCGGATCCTGCTGGTCACCGGCTCCCTGACGCTCGCCGCATCCCAGGGGCTGCTGTGGCTGCTGGTCCGCGACGGCGGCACGCCCGGCTACCGGCCGCTGGCCGGTGCGCTGCTGCTCGGCGGCCTGGGCCTGGGACTGGCCGCCCCGATCCTGGTCAACGTCGTGTTGGCCGGTGTGCCAGGGCAGCACGCCGGAGCCGCCGGCGGGGTGCTGTCCACCGTCACACAGATCGGCGGCGCGGCCGGGATCGCGGTCCTGGGCACCGTGTTCTTCAACGCCCTCGACACCTCACCGACCGCGGGCGCCCCACAGCTGTACGGCCACGGCCTCGCCCAGGTCCTGCCCTGGCAGGTCGCCGCCTACCTGCTGGCCGCGGTCACGATGCTCGCCCTGCCCCGCACCACCGCCGCGCCCGATCCGGAGACTTCCGCACCGTGAGCGTGCTCCCGAGTGCGGTCGGCGGCAGCGTCGACCGCACTCGACCACCACCTCACGAACTGGTTCACCGGCCGGTTGCGCCGTCGATCTGTTCGCGGAGGATGTCGGCGTGTCCGGCGTGCCGTCCGATCTCCTCGATCATGTGAACGAGCACCCACCGCTGTGACGGCGGCAGGGCGCCGCGACCCGGCGGGCGGGGCGCGGGCCGGGTCAGATCGGTCCAAGCGCCGATGACCCGGTCGGCCTGCTCGATGGTCGCCCGGTATCCGGCGATCAGGCTCTGCACGGTCTCGTCCCGCGTGGGCCGGAAGGTGCGGCGCATATCGGTGATCGGTTCTTCGAGGAAGTAGAACCGCTCGACGGCCGTGACGTGCTTGATCAGGCCGAGCAGGTTGGTGCCGGAGGCGACGCCGGCAGTGCGGACGGCGGGCTCCGGCACATCGGCGACCTTGTCGATGAGCGCGGTGCGCAGGTAATCGAGGAAGCCGACGAGCGTGTCCTTCTCGCCGGGGTCGGTCCATGCGGGTCCGGTGTCCTTACGCGGCATCAGGTGTCCCCTCGTGTCGTTGAATGAGCAGCACGTTGTCGACGACGGTGGCGGTCTGCCCGCCCGGCCCGGTGGCCCGGCGTTGCGGCATGTCGGCGCGTACGACGGACCACCGGCCGGGGTCGAGGCAGAGTCGGGCTGCGATCTGGGCGGGCGTGGGGTGATGCGCGCCCGGGTCCTGGTTCCATGACCAGGGTGCGGTCGAGCCGTGGTCGACGATCAGCAGATGCCCGCCGGGACGTAGCGCGTGCGCCGCGGTCCGCAGCACGCGCGTGCGGTCCAGTGCGAAGGGTGTGTGCAGGTAGTGCGCGGAGATCAGGTCGAAGTGCCCGGTCGGGAAGGTTCGGGCCAGGTCGTGCTGTTCGACGGTCACTCGGTCCTGTAGGTCGGATCGCCGGGCGAGCGCCCGCAGCCGCTCGACGGCGATGCCGGCGATGTCCACCGCCGTGACCTGCCATCCGTGGCGGGCCAGCCAGAGTGTGTCGCCGCCGAGCCCGCACCCCAGATCGAGCGCGTCGCCGCATGGCAACGTGGCGGCCACTTCCGTCAGGATCCTGTTGGGGCGCGCGGCGTCGCCGTCGTGTCGGGTTCGGTAATGCTGCTCCCAGAACGTCTCGGGTCGAACTGCCTCGGTCATCGGCCCGCCTCGCTCGCGAGGAGCCTCATCAGCTCAGCGGTGAGGAACTCGGGATTCTCCTTCGTGGTGAGGCCGGCGGTCGCGAGGGCGTGCACTCCAGTGCTTGTGGGCATCGTTTTACCTCCGCCCTCAGCATGTCCGGCCCCGTTGCGGGTTTGCCAGAAACGTTGCGGATCCGCATCATGAAACGATGGTCACCTCGGAAGACGTCCTCGCGGGAGTCGGCCCGCGCCTGCACACCCTGCGCCGCAGCCGCAACATCTCCCTGGCCGCCCTCGCCGCCGAGACCGGCCTGACCGCGAGCACACTGTCCCGTCTCGAGAACGGCAAGCTGCGCCCCACGCTGGAACAGCTGCTTCCGCTGGCCCGCGCCTACGGCGTCCCGCTCGACGACCTGGTCGCCGCGCCGCCCACCGGCGATCCTCGTATCCACCTGCGCCCGGTCAAACGGGCCGGCTTCACCGTGATACCGCTGACCAGACGCCCCGGGGGCATCCAGGCATACAAGGTGATCTACCCGCCGGCCGGCGCAGCGACCACCAAGACGTTGCAGACCCACGACGGATACGAGTGGTTCTACGTCCTCAACGGCCATGTCCGGCTGATCCTCGGCGACCAGGAGTACCGGCTCGGGCCCGGCGAAGCCGCAGAGTTCGACACCCGCACGCCGCACCAGATCAGCAGCGCAGACTCACAACCCGCGGAACTGCTCACCCTCTTCGGCGCCCAAGGCGAACGCGCCCACCTCACGCCCGCACTGCCGAACTGAGACCGCGCGACCACGGCGCCGGCCCGTGACCACTCGAAACAGTGGTCCGACCTGCTGATGTGCGGAAGATCCCCGGGTGGGGGAGGCGTCCGACTCTCAGTTCGGTCACGTCCGCGTCGATAGTAACGGTGTGTCTGACGCGCCGGCCGGCCTTCCGCTCTTCGCCGACCGCGCGTTCCAGGCCGTCACGGCACTGACGATCATCGACGTCACAGCGTTCCTGCTGCAGGAACACCTCGGCCGGTTGTGGCCCACCCCGGTGAACTGGCTGCTGATGATCGCGGTCATCATCCCCACCCTGCTGCTCTGCCGACGAGTCCAGACCGACCCGGCATCCGCCCCCGCCGTACGCCGCTACTGGCGGACAGCGCAAACCGGCGTCTCCCTGTTCATCGCCGTCGCCGGACTGCGCATTCTCTTCGAGTGGGGCGTCGGAACCTGGTTGCTGCCGGCCTCGGTCGTGCTGCACCTCATCGGCGGCATCATGCTCACGGTGCCGTTGGTGGGCCTGCCGTTCAGCGCCCGGGGTCGGGCCCGCAGAATCGGAGTTCGGCTCGATCTCGGCACCCTGACCTCGGCCGCCGGGCTCCTCATCTGGCACTTCGCCGCGTCCGCCCAATTCGCCGACGGCCAGATCACCCCCTGGCGGGTGATCTCGGCGATCGTCATCATGGGCGCCGGCCTCAACGGCGTCTACCTGGCCGCCAAGGTCGTGCTGGCCGGCGTCGACTCGTTCGCCCGGCGTGGGCTCTCCTGGATCGGCGCGTCGGCGCTGATCGGTGGACTCGGCTCGGCCATCAGCTTCCTGCAGCCGCAACAACCCCAGGGCAACCTACTGGCCCTCGTGCTCCCACTCGCCGCGTACACGGCAGCGGTCGGCGCCCGGGTCCAGGTCGTGGACACCGCAGCCGGCGACCGGCCGCAGCGGACCCCGCGCGGCTACAGCCTCATGCCGTACGTGGGGATCGCGGCCGTCGACGCCCTGGTGATCTACAACAACCTGACCGGCCACGGAGACCGCACGCTGATCGACGCCGTCGCGGTCACGCTCACCATGCTGGTGGTCATCCGCCAGCTGATCGCCTTCCGGCAGAACGACGCCCTGCTCACCCGGATCGGTGTCCAGGAGAAGCGGTTCCGCCTGCTGGTGCAGAACTCCACCGACATGGTCACCATCACCGACCCCTCAGGCGCGCTGACCTACGCCAGCCCGGCCGCGCACGGCGTACTCGGCCTGCACCCACACGATCTGGTCGGCACCGACGTGGCACTGCGCGTACATCCCGACGACCGGGCCCTGTTCGCCGAGCAGGCCGCGGCGGTGGCCGCGGCACCGGGGAACACGGCCACCTACCAGGCGCGCCTGCTGCACGCCGACGCGACATACCGCTGGCTGGAGATGATCAGCGCGAACCTGACTCACGAGCCGAGCGTGGGCGGCATCGTCACCAATGCCCGAGACATCACCGAGACCCGTGACGTGCAGGACCGGCTCAGCTATGAGGCCAGCCACGACACCCTCACCGGGCTGGCGAATCGGGCGCTGTTCAACAAGCGGCTGGCCGCAGCGGTGACCGGCCGGGCACATGATCAAAAGGTCAGCGTCGTGCTGATCGACCTGGACGACTTCAAAACCGTCAACGACACCCGAGGGCACGCCGCCGGTGATGCGCTTCTGGTGCACGTGGCCGAACGGTTGAGAGCCAGCGTCCGGCCCGCCGACACCGTCGCCCGCCTCGGCGGAGACGAATTCGCCATCCTCCTCGAAGACTCCGCCGGCGCGCACGTGGACCAGGTGCTGACCCGTATCAGCACCGTTCTGCTCGAACCGGCCGTGGTCGACGGCGAGCCGATGACCGTCCGGGCCAGCTTCGGCGTGGTCGAGGGCCAGGGTGGAGACGACGCGGGCGACCTGCTCCGACAGGCCGACATCGCGATGTACGAGGCGAAGGCACGCGGCGAGGGCGGGTACGAGCGGTACCGGCCGGGTATGGAGGCCCGCGGCGCCGAACGCAGCCGGCGCGCGGCCGCGCTGCAGACGGCGATCCTCGAAGACCAGCTCGTGGTGTTCTACCAACCGGTGGTCACGTTGCCGGACGGCCGCATCACCGGAGCCGAGGCGCTGGTGCGCTGGCAGCACCCGGTCGACGGCCTACTCGGCCCGAACGCCTTCATCGACACCGCCGAACAGACCGGCCTGATCATCCCACTCGGCACCTGGGTGCTGCGGGCCGCAACCCACGAGGCGGCGACCTGGCCGGGCGATCACACGGTGTCGGTCAACGTGTCCGCCAGGCAGCTGCGTGAGGTCGGCTTCTCCGCCGTGGTGGCCGAGGCGCTGCACGACAGCGGCCTGCCGCCCCGACGGCTGACCGTGGAGATCACCGAATCAGTCGCGGTCGGCGGCGGTGCGACCCACGACAACCTGAGCGACCTGCGGGCCATGGGTGTGCGGCTGTCCCTGGACGACTTCGGCACCGGCGCCTCGACACTCACCCTGCTCGCCAGCTGCCCGGTGAACCAGATCAAACTCGACCGCTCCTTCGTCGGTGACGGCGGCCAAGACGCCATCGCCGACGCCGTGGCGCAGATGGCGCGTGCGTTCGGCATGCAGGCGGTGGCCGAAGGCATCGAGACGGCAGAACAGGCGACCCGCATGGCTCGACTCGGCTACGACCGTGCGCAAGGCTTCTACTTCGCCCGGCCGATGAACAGCGTCCACTTTCGTGATCGGCTCACCACCGCAGACACGGATGTGCCGGTCACCTCTGCCTGATTCTCGCCGCTTTGACGGGGCGGTTTCGTGTTACGGGCCCGGCTGCTCCGCGGTGAAGGGTTCGGGGCGTTGCTCGATGCGGGTGACCCCGATCGATCTCAGCGCGTCCATCGCCGCGGAGCGGACGGCCAGCCCGTCGGAGAGCGGGGTGTGCACGTGAACCGTGTTCTGCTTGCTCCTCGGCTCGACGTCGAACACCACGTCGGTGCCGTCCCCGAGTGTGTGTCGGAGCCGCTCGACGAAGTCTCGGAAGTGTCCGGGAGCCACCAGGTCGGTGCACACGACGGTGGTGACCGCCTGTTCGGGCGACGATTGGGGCACGGTGGTCCAGATCCGGGCCTGGTACCAGTCCGGCCTGGCGTTCGCGTGTCGCAGCAGAATCAGGCAGAACCAGCCGACCGCGGCGACGGCCAGGAGGGTGACCACGACCGTGGCCGGTGTTCCGATCCTCTGCCAGGGTTTCAAGACGATGAGACATGGCGCCACCATCACCACGAGGAGGGTGACGAACAGGGTGCGTGCGATGCTGCGGTTCGTGGCAGGCCCTGGATTCTGCGACCCGTCGGTCTCGGCACCGTCCACAGTCGGTCTCCTTCCACGGCCCCCATCGGCAGGGCGACTGATGACGGCCGCATCGGACGGCGTACCGCGGCTGACCGAGGTCCTCGTGCGGTTGCGAGACATCACGCGTGATGCGAAACCCGGGTGAATCCCGCTCAGGTGGAGTATACGAAGACCGATCATGCAGCCGCTGCGACCGTTGTCGCACGTCGATACGGCTGTGGTTGAGCCGGTCGTCACATGGCACCGTGACCATGCCGGTAACAGTCGTCTCGGACCACGCCGGTTCCTGATCCTGGCGGCAGGATGGTACGAAGGATCGATGGACGTGGTGCCATTTCACCTTGTCACCTGGACCGACCAGCTCGGCGAGCAACAGCACCGGCTGTGGTTGGCACCCGGCTGGAGCCGGTACCGTGCGGTCACCAGCCAGGAGATCTCCAGCGAGTTGGAGCACAACTACCTGATCGTCGGCCACCGCCGCACCACGCAGGTGACGGCACCGCCGGCCGAGACGGACCGGTGGGCCACCGCCGCGATCACCTATCTCCGCGAGGCGAAAGCCACCGCGATCGAACTGCGCGGCGGCCGTTTCGCGCCCCGGGAGCCGTGGACGCCGAAGGGCCGCCGCGCCGCACTTGACCAGTACCGTCGCCGGATGGCCGCCGCCCGTGACGCGTACGCTCCGGTCCTGGCCGAGATCGACGCGTTGGCCGCGGCAGCCGACGCCGAGGCCGAGAGGGTCGCGCGTGAGCGTGCCGTGGAGTCGGCGGAGGCGACCAGGCTTGTCAGAGAGTGGGAGACCGCCGTCGCCAGGCGGTATGCCGCTGCCGGTCGCGACCGAATCTGGACGTGGCAGCCGACCGACCGTGGCGTGTGGGTCTTCCGCACCGACTGCGCCTCCCAGACGCGCCCACCGGCGCCGCACCGGCCGCAGGGTCCGTCAGTCGGTCCGCTGACCGCCGAGGAGCTGACCCTGATGCTGCTGCGCCTACGGTTGACCGACCTGATCGAGTGGCACCAGCCCTCCGTACGGCGGGTCGAGAATGAGGTCGCGCCCGGTACGTTCGCGCAGTGGTGGCACCGACGTCTTCAGCACGCTCAGGCGGTTGTCGACGGCCATGCGCCGATGCCCGGTGAGTCGGCGATCGCGGTGATGATGGCCTTCCTCTACCCGGAGCGTGAGGCGGCCCGGCGGGCGCTGCTGGACCGCGACTATCCCACTCGCTGACGGCTCATCGAATCTTCGAGGGTTCGTGTCAGTCGATCACCCGGGCAGGTACCAGCGGGCCCGGCCGCGCGATGGTGAATCTGCCGCCGGGGCCGTATCCGGACTTCGGGTCTGGAGGCGAAGCCCGGTGGAGGTTGCCGGGGCGCTTGCGATCACTTATGACCTGGCCTGCCAGGCAGGCGGACCAAGAGATCCGCGACCTTCGGCACCGGGTCACTCACCCATCGCCAGTCATCGATGTACGGTACGGTGGGAGCGCTCCCGCAATTCATCCATCACTCTGTTGAGGAGCCGAAGATGGTGCGATGGCGCTGTCGTACGGCCGCCATGACGGCCGGCCTGCTCACTCTCGTCTCGTCCGTACTGCCGGCCGCCTCCGGGCCGGCGGCCGGTGCCGCCCCGGTGCCACTGACCGAGCTGACCGTCGTCTCCGAGCAGGTGGCCTTCGGTCTGCAACGTCCCGTCGCGATCACCGGGTTGCCCGATGGTCGGATGCTGATCGCGGAGAAGGACGGCACCGTCCGCTCGTATCACCCCGACACCGGACTGGCGGCCGAACCGGTGCTCGACCTCACCGCCCGCATCGACACGTCCGACAACGAACGGGGCCTTCTCGGCATCACGCCCGCGCCGGACTTCGTACGCACCGGCATGCTCTACGTGTCCTACACGAGCCTGCCCGCCGGTGCGCTGACCCTGGCACGACTACCGATCGGCGCCCCGGACCGGCTGCAGGTGCTGCTCACCCAGGAGCACGCCGAGTACGGCAACCACAACGGCGGGCAGGTGGCCTTCGGCCGCGACGGCTACCTCTACTGGTCCACCGGCGACGGCGGCCACGCGAACGACCCGTTCAAATCCGGCCAGGACCTCGGCACCCTGCTCGGCAAGATCGTGCGGATCGACGTCGGCCGGGCCTGCGGGGCCAAGCCCTACTGCGTGCCCGCCGGCAACCCGTTCGTCCGCAAGCCGGGCGCCCGACCCGAGATCTGGCTCTACGGGCTGCGCAACCCGTGGCGGTTCTCCGTCGACGTCGACAACTCCCTGTGGATCGGCGACGTCGGCCAGGGCCTGATCGAGGAGGTCAACCACATCCGCCCGTGGCAGGGCGGCGCCAATCTCGGCTGGTCCTGCAAGGAGGGCACCCCGGTGTTCGACCCGGACCAGTGCCGCCCGGGCGTACGCTACGTCGACCCCGTCTTCGAGTACGAGCACTTCATGACCGAGAGCTGCTCGGTCACCGGCGGCGTGGTGTACCGGGGATCACGGACCCCCGAGGCGCGCGGCGTCTACATCGCGAGCGACTACTGCTCGACCCTCGCCTTCGCCGTACGCCCCCAGGCCGGCGGCGGCTACGAATCCGCCACCATCGGCCGGTTCCCCACCCAGCCGACCGCCTTCGGCGTCGACGTGCAGGGGGAGTTGTACGTGCTCAGCGACCTGCCGGGATTCCTGAGCCGGGTGCGCTTCGAACGAGTGCCACCGCCCGCCGGCCGGATCTGAACCGGTCAGCGCCGACGGGCGCGCGATGAGAGAATGTGGACGGTCGCCGGACCAGCCTCGAGCTCGGCGGCGCGCGGGAGGGCCACGGCATCAGCCGGCCGGTGCCCTCCCGCCCGTCGCGATGGAGCTGCCGGGTATCGCATCCACGGGTTTGACAACTGCTGGCGTTTCGGTTGTCAGTAGTTTTCATTAGCTCGCTATGGTTGTCGTCGTGAATGTGAAGGAATGGGCAGCGGCCACCGGGATCTCGTACGCGACAGCGTGTCGGCGTTACGCGGCCGGGACGCTGCCCGTTCCTACTTACCGGATCGGCCGTCTCATCATGATCGGTGAGCCGGTCACGGGAACGTCGGCCGGGGCCGGGTAGACCGTGGTGTATGCCGGGGTGTCGTCGGCCGACCAGAAGCCGGACCTGGATCGGCAGGTCGCCCGGGTGACCGTGTGGGCCACCGGGCAGAGACTCGGCGTCGACCGGGTGGTCACGGAGGTCGGGTCAGCGCTCGACGGGCACCGCGAGTTCCTCGCCCTGCTGCGTGACCCTGCCGTGTCGACGATCGTGGTCGAGCACCGGGACCGGTTCGCCCGTTTCGGGGCCGAGTACGTCGAGGCCGCGCTGACCGCGCAGGGTCGTCGCCTGCTGGTGGTCGACCCCGCAGAGGTCGATGACGACTTGGTCCGTGACGTGACGGAGATCCTGACGAGTCTGTGTGCGCGTCTGTACGGCCGTCGCGCTGCCGCGAACCGTGCCCGGCGGGCTGTTGAAGCTGCCACCGAGGAACCGGCGTGAAGACGATCCAGGCGTACCGGTTCGCCCTCGACCTCAACCCGGGCCGGGAACGTGATGTACTCGCCCATGCCGGGGCGGCCCGGGTCGCCCATAACTGGGCACTCGCTCGGGTCAAGGCCGTCATGGACCAGCGGAGCGCGGAACGTTCGTACGGTGTGCCGGACGAACAGTTGACGCCGTCGCTGTCGTGGTCGCTGGCCGGTTTGCGTAAGGCGTGGAACGCCGCGAAGCCCGAGGTGGCGCCGTGGTGGGGCGAGGTGTCCAAAGAGGCGTTCAATACCGGCCTGGACGCGCTCGCCCGTGGGTTGAAGAACTGGGCCGACTCCCGCAAGGGCACGCGTGCGGGGCGGCCGGTCGGGTTTCCCCGGTTCAAGTCCCGCCGCCGCACCTCACCATCCGTGCGGTTCACCACCGGAGCGATCCGTATCGAGCCGGACCGCATGCACGTCGTGCTCCCGCGTCTGGGCCGGTTGAAGCTGCACGAGTCGGCCCGCAAGCTGGCCCGCCGCCTCGAAGCGGGCACCGCGCGGATCATGTCCGCCACGGTGCGGCGTGACGGCGGGCGCTGGCACGTCTCCTTCACCATCGAGATCGAACGCGCCGAACGCGTCCCGGCCAGGCCCACATCGGTGGTCGGTGTGGACGTCGGGATCAAGCACCTTGCGGTGTTGTCGACCGGCGAACTGGTCGACAACCCTCGTCACCTTGTGGCCGTGCAGCAGCGCATGCGTGCGCTGGGTCGGGCGCTGTCGCGTAAGACCGGCCCGGACCGGCGCACCGGTCGACGGGCGTCGAAGCGCTGGGAACGGGCAGCGGCCCGCCTCGGCCGTGCGCACGCCCGGGTGGCGAACCAGCGCCGTGACGGTCTGCACAAGCTCACCACCCGCCTCGCCCGCGAGCACGGCACCATCGTGGTCGAAGACCTCAACGTCACCGGCATGCTCGCCAACCGCAAACTCGCCCGACACATCGCCGACGCCGGGTTAGCAGAGATCCGCCGCCGACTGGCCTACAAGACCGGATGGAACGGCGGCCGGCTGCTGGTGGCCGACCGCTGGTATCCGTCCTCCAAAACCTGTTCGGCATGCGGCACGGTGAAAACCAAGCTGGCCCTGTCCGAGCGTGAATACCAGTGCGAAGCGTGCGGTCTGGTCATCGACCGCGACCGCAACGCCGCACTCAACCTTGCCGCCCTCGCGGCCGAGTTCGACACCGCCGGGAGTGGCCCGGTGGCAGCACGTGGAGCCGACCAGAAGACCCGCGTACGCGGGCAGGTGGCCGTGAAACGTGAACCCGGCACGACACTCGTCGGTCAGACCGGGACCGTCCCGCCGCAAGGTAGGACTACCAACCGTGTGCTCGCTAAAGCGCACTGAAAGGTAACGGAGATGCTGCTGTGACGTCCTTGTTCGTGCGCCTGAAAGCAGCGACGGTCGTATTCGGTGTGGTCGTGGCGGGTGCAGCCGTACCGTCGCCCGCCTCCGGCACGCACCATGGGGGCGGCTATTCGGCTCTGATCCGCCGGGCCTCCTACGGCGTCCCGCACATCACCGCCGACGACTTCGGCAGCCTCGGCTTCGGCGTCGGGTACGTCCAGGCCGAGGACAACATCTGCGTCATCGCCGAGAGTGTGGTGACCGCCAACGGTGAGCGGTCGCGGTGGTTCGGCGCGGCCGGGCCGGACGACCCCAACGTGCGCAGCGACCTCTTCTACCGCAAGGCGATCGACGACCGCGTCGCCGAGCGGCTCCTCGAGGGCCGCCGCGACGGTGTGCGGGCACCGTCCGACGACGTCCGTGACCAGATCCGCGGCTTCGTCGCCGGGTACAACCACTTCCTGCGCCGTACCGGCGTGCAGCGCCTGAGCGACCCGGCGTGCCGAGGCAAGGCCTGGGTGCGCCCGCTCTCCGAGATCGACTTCTGGCGTACGTCGTGGGACAGCATGGTCCGGGCCGGGTCCCGAGCCCTGCTCGACGGCATCGTCACCGCAACGCCACCGACAGCCGCCGGGCCCGCGCGAGCCTCGACAGTCCCCGACGCTGCTGCCGTCGTCGCAGCTCTCGACGGGGCGAGCGCGGGCATCGGGAGCAACGCCTACGGGCTCGGCGCGCAGGCCACCACGAACGGCAGCGGCATGGTGCTGGCCAACCCGCACTTCCCGTGGCAGGGCGCCGAGCGGTTCTACCGGATGCACCTCAAGGTGCCCGGCCGCTACGACGTCGAGGGCGCGGCGCTGATCGGCGACCCGCTCATCGAGATCGGCCACAACGGCACGCTCGCCTGGAGTCACACTGTCTCCACCGCGCGCCGGTTCGTATGGCATCGCCTCAGCCTCGTACCAGGCGATCCCGCCTCCTACTACGTCGACGGCCGGCCGGAGAGGATGCGCACCCGCACGGTCACCGTGTCGACCGGCAGCGGCCCGGTCAGCCGGACCTTCCACGACACCCGCTACGGCCCGGTGGTCGTGGTGCCGGGCACGTTCGACTGGACGCCCACCACGGCGTACGCCATCACCGACGTCAACGCGGGTAACAACCGTGCCTTCGACGGGTGGCTGCGGATGGGCCAGGCCAAGGACGTCCGAGCGCTCAAGGCGGTCCTCGACCGGCACCAGTTCCTGCCCTGGGTCAACGTGATCGCCGCCGATGCCCGCGGCGAAGCGCTCTACGGCGATCACTCGGTCGTCCCTCGGGTGACCGACGCGCTCGCGGCCGCCTGCATTCCGGCGCCTTACCAGCCCCTCTACGCCTCGAGCGGCCAGGCGGTCCTGGACGGCTCCCGGTCGGACTGCGCGCTCGGCGCCGACCCCGACGCCGCGGTCCCCGGCATTCTCGGCCCGGCCAACCTGCCGGTGCGATTCCGCGACGACTACGTCACCAACTCCAACGACAGCCACTGGCTGGCCAGCCCGGCCGCGCCGCTGGAGGGCTTCGCACGGATCCTCGGCAGCGAGCGCACCCAGCGCAGCCTGCGTACCCGGCTCGGGCTCGACCAGATCCAGCAGCGCCTCGCCGGCACCGACGGCCTGCCCGGCACCGGCTTCACCACCGCCCGCCTCTGGAACGTCACGTTCGGCAACCGGGTGCACGGCGCCGAACTCGTCCGCGACGACCTCGTCACGCTGTGCCGGCAGCAGCCGACCGCGACCGCCTCGAACGGCGCCACCGTCGACCTCACCGCGGCCTGCGAGGCGCTGTCGGGCTTCGACGAGCGCGTCGACCTGAACAGCCGCGGCGCGCACCTGTTCTCCGAGTTCGCCCTCGCGGGCGGCATCAGGTTCGCCGACACCTTCGACGTCACCGACCCGGTGCGGACCCCACGCCGCCTCAACACCACAGATCCACGGGTACGCACAGCGCTCGCCGACGCCGTGCAACGGCTCGCCGGCATCCCGCTCGACGCGAAGCTGGGCGACATCCACACCGACAGCCGCGGCGAACAGCGCATCCCCATCCACGGCGGCCGGGGTGAGGCCGGCGCCTTCAACGTGATCACCAACCCGCTCGTGCCGGGCGTGGGATACCCGCAGGTCGTCCATGGAACATCGTTCGTGATGGCCGTCGAACTCGGCCGGCACGGCCCGTCGGGACGGCAGATCCTGACCTATGCCCAGTCGACCGACCCGAACTCGCCCTGGTACGCCGATCAGACCAGGCTCTACTCGCGGAAGGGCTGGGACACCATCAAGTACACCGAGGCACAGATCAAGGCCGACCCGAACCTGCACACCTACCGGGTGACCCAGCGCCGCGGCTGACCCGGCCCACCCGCACGAAGCGTCTTCCGTGATCGACCGTGTCGCCGGGCTTGCGCGGTTGGCGGCTGTGCCGCCCGCGCAAGCCCGGGTGGACTCCAGGGGTCGCCGGACCGGTTCCCGCTGCCACCGGGTCGGGCGGCGCCATGCCCCCTCCGCCGGGCCGGACCGGGATCCGGGCATCTCCGGCGATGTCAACTCGCTCGGGAGGTGTCGCCGGGAGAATCGCTGGTGAGATGGTCTGAGGAAGGGTTCGAGGTGACTGTGGCCGACCCTGGGCGGGGTACCCGGTTGTGGGTGTTGGCCGCCGCTCCGATGCTGGTTCTCGCCGGCGGGGTAGGGGTCGGCACGGTGGCGGGGTTCGTGGTGGGCGCCGCGCAGATGGCGGGTGCGGACAACGACTGGGCGGCGCTCGGCGCCTTCCTGTGGGGCTTGCTCGTCGGGATCGTGGTCGCGGTCGTCGTGTACGTGGCGGCGCTGATCGTTGTGGCGCGGCGGTTGTTCGCGCCAGGGAGACGTGCGGCACCGGTGCTGCTGACCCTGCTGGCGCATTCCACGTCATCGGCGTCTACGGCGGATTCCTTGACAAGTTCCCGGCCGGCGCCTGGATGAACCGGTCCCTGACCCTGCGCACCGGCCAATGCCACGTCCAGCGTTACATGAAGCCCCTGCTGCAGCGCATCGAACGCGGCGAAGGCAGGAACTTCTGGGTCCAGCCGCACATGCCGTCGACCGCCGCGCGTAGCGCGTCGCCGGCCTCGGTGAGGGTGTATTCGACGCGGGGCGGGATCGTGGGGTGCACGGTGCGTTCGACCAGGCCGTTGTGTTCGAGCATGCGCAGGTTCTGGGTGAGCATCTTGTGGCTGATGCCGCCGATCTCGTCTCGCAGTTCGCCGAACCGCATGGTCCGCTGCCCGAGGAACTCGATGATCAACAGCGCCCACTTGTTGGCGATGTCGGCGAAGATCTCCCTGGCCAGGGAGTCGGCGCGGGCCAGGTCGGCGTTCGGATCGAGCGCCGCGATCTCGGTGCGGGTTCCCATTCGACACTCTCCCTCCGACGACCG
The DNA here is from genome assembly GCF_033097365.1 of Actinoplanes sichuanensis. Classification (NCBI taxonomy): domain Bacteria; kingdom Bacillati; phylum Actinomycetota; class Actinomycetes; order Micromonosporales; family Micromonosporaceae; genus Actinoplanes; species Actinoplanes sichuanensis. The sequence goes on along the minus strand of NZ_AP028461.1, from coordinate 4,378,550 downwards.
ATGACACAACGTACCGCCGCGGCGGGTCTCGGCAGCAGGGGACCCGCCGCCCCTGCCGACCTATCGACGGCCGTGGTCGGCGGGTTCGCCGCCAGCGTCGGGCCGCGACCAGCCCGTTTGCGGGTCGAAACAGACAAGCCCGAACCGGGCTGCCAGTTCTGCTGAGTAGAGGGTCACCTCGCCGGCCCGGCTGTAGCTGAGGGTGATGTATGCGATCGATCCGGAGGCGAAGATATGCGCCGAGTACGGGCTGTCCTCGGAGTCTTCGGGCCAACGGGCCAGAAGGGCCTCTACGAAGGCGGCGACGGATGCGACCGGTTCCGTCGGCCGGTCGTCCTCGACATATTCGCTGAACAGACGCTCGAAGGTCGAATCAGCGTCGGCGCCGGTCGTGGGCTGCGGCCCCTCCCAAACGGCCAGGTCATAACTCATGAGGAGCAGTATTCCGGGACGCTGTAGGTCTTCGGGCTTGTCAGCGCCGAAGCGGGCCACGTGCCCACCGGCGTCAACGAACGAGTCGACGGTGTCGCGCATCGCTGAGGCCCAGTACTCGTCGTGGCCGACGAAGATCGCGCAGGCGTACGGGTCTTTCAGCAAGTGGCAGCGCCCGTCGAGTGCGTCCGGCCCGCCAGCCGATGCCCGAGGACAGTGCAGATAAGCGTCTACTTCACCGAGAGCCAGGAGGCGTTCATGCAAGGCCACATGGAGGCGTTTACTGACTCGCCCTCCCATGCTGCCGACTCAGGCTCCCGTAAGAAGGTTAACCGAGCGCCGCTACCGCGTCACCTGCTGCTTGCCGTTCGCGGTTCAGTCACCGATTAAGACCGATTTTCTCTAATGCTTCATCGCCTGGTTCTTATTGAGAGCTGAAGGTCGGTCAGGCCCTTGTTGTGGCGATCTCCACGTGATCAGATTCTGGAACTTCCTTGTAGTCGGATCTCGTTGTCATGTGAAGGATCTTCCCAAGTCGCAGCACCGGATCCGTCAGTCTCTCGTCTGGTGACGCTCGGCATGGGGGGCATGGGGGGCATGGGTTGGAGGTGATGGACCGCGTCAGCGACCCCGGGGTGAACCCATTTTCCCGACAACGCCGGTACCTAACCGCACAGCGGGTAAAAGGATCAGCGCTCCGGCCGATGTATACGACATCGATCATCCTCGGATAGTACGACGTAGCCCGCCCTGTCGAGCGGACAAGCCCATTCGCTAATGCAGCCGCCCTGAGAGTAGCCACGACGGTTGCTGTTCGGATTATCGACACAAACCGGAGGCGTGTAGAGAGCATCTGTCATCGCGCTCTATCTCGGGACGAACTCCCCGCCAACTTCCACCCTTCGAAGTGAGTGACCCAAAGCAATGAGCAGAATCAGATCCTCCGTCGCGTTTAGATGGAAGGCCGCCACGACCGCCGTAGTCCTCGCGGTGGCAGGAATAGCCCAGGGGCTCGACGCCGGGCCTGGGTTCGCCGCCGACAACTCGGTAGCCGGACAGCTGAACAACCTCTTCACCACCTACGGCAACGCGGGTGGCCATTGGACCGGCGCGGATGCCACGGCATCGGTGCCACTGCCGGACGGTCGCACGGCATGGCTGTTCTCCGACACGTTCCTCGGCACCGTCAACGCCGACGGCAGCCGGCCCACCGGGACGCCCCTAGTGAACAACACGATCGTCGTACAGAGCGGTGACTCACTGGTCAGCACACTCCATGGTGGAACCGCAGCGGCGCCCGAAGCACTCGTCAAACCGGCCCAGGCCGGTGAGTTCTTCTGGGTCGCCGACGGGACCGTGGAGAACGGATCGCTGAAGGTCCTCTACAACCGCTACAAGCGGGTCGGCAGCGGCAATCTCGAAATGGAGATCACCGGGACTTCGCTGGCCACGTTCGCGCTGCCCAGCCTAACCCTGAGTAACGTCACGGATCTGCCGTTGAGCGCCAAGAACGCCTGGGGCGGCGCCATCTTGGAGGACGGCGCCTACACCTACGTGTACGGCACCGACCAGACCTCAGGGCTCAAGTTCGCGAAGGTCGCGCGAGTGCCTGCGGGCGGGCTCGGCGGGGCCTGGCAGTTCTGGACCGGTTCGGCATGGTCGTCGACGGAAACCGACGCCACGAAGGTTCTCAGCGGGGTCGGCACCGCGTTCGGCGTGCAGAAGGTCGGCAACCAGTATCTCCTGGCCACGCAGGAGAACAATGCCCTGTTCGACCCTCAGTACCCGATCTACACCGCCACCTCACCGGTTGGGCCGTTCGACGCGCCGAAATACCTGTTCACCACGCCGGAGCAAAAGCCGGGTGAGCCGATCGTCAGCTACGACGCCCACCTGCACCCTAACCTGGCCCCCAGCGGCAAGCTCCTGATGTCGTACAACGTGAACACGCTCGAAGACACCCGGACGTTCGCCGACGTCAGCATCTACCGGCCGCGCTTCGTGGAGATTGCCTGGCCGCCCGCCACGCCGGACCCGGCCGCCGTCCCAGCCGCGCCAACCGGGATCAACGCCACCGTGAACTCGGCCGGCGGCGTGGCGCTGACTTGGCAGGCCGTCAGCGGCGCCACCGGCTACTACGTCTACCAGCGCAATGCCAGCGCCGGTCAGACTCACTTCGTACGGGCCAGTTCCTCGATCACCGGCACATCGCAGACCATCGGCCTGCTCGCCACCGAGAACACCTACGAATTCAAGGTGACCGCGGTCAACGCCACCGGCGAAAGCGCCTTCTCCCGGGTCGCCAGCGCCACCCCGGTCATTACCGCGCCGCCCGCGCCGGCCCGGGTTACCGCGGTCGCCGACACCCTCGGTGCCATCCGGCTCAGCTGGCAGGCCGTCCCGGAAGCCTGGAACTACGAGATCTATCAGCGCGACGTGACCGCCGGGGAAACCACCCGAACCTTCCTGACCCGCCTGGGCAGGGGATCCACCAGCCAGCACCTGCAGTGGCTGGAGCACAACCACCAGTACGAGTTCCACGTCGTCGCCGTGCACGGCGGCGGCTCATCCCCGGCCTCCCTCACCACCTCGGCTACGGCTTCTTATAGCCTGCCGCCTGCTCCGACCACGGTAACGGCCACCGCCAACGGGGACGGAACGATTGCGCTGTCGTGGGCTGCGGTCGGCCAGCCGGTCCTGTACTGGGTCTACCAGCGTGACGCGACCGCCGGAGAGGCATTCCGTAAACTGGGCGTTCCAACGGACCGCACGGCCATGACGGCGGCGTTCCTGACCCACAATCACGTGTACGAATTCAAGGTGTCCGCCGACAACCGCGGAGGCGAGGGGCCACTTTCCGCGGTGGCGCAGGCAACCGCCGGGTACCCGGTCCCGGCCGCGGCTACCGGCCTCACCGCTGCTGCGGGCAACGGCCAGGTCAGCCTCGAATGGACGGCCAGCGCCACACCGAACGTCTGGTACAACGTGTACCAACGGGACGTGACCCTCGGTGAGGCGTTCAAGGCGCTGCAGCTGCCGGTCACCACCTGCTGCTCGTTCACGCCGGAATACCTGGCCAACGGCCATACCTACGAGTTCGCGGTGACCACCACGAGTCAGGGCGGCGAATCCGCCAAGAGCAACCTGGTGCAGGCCAAGCCATTCCAGGCCTTGCCCGCCCAGGTGACCGGGCTGGCCGCGGCCGCGCAGACCGACGGCACGATCAAGCTGACCTGGACCAACGCCGGCGAGAACCTCTGGTACGACGTGTACCGCCGCGACGCCACGGCCGGTGGCTCGTTCGTCAAGCTTGGTGCCCCGGTGACCAGCTGCTGCACCTTCACCGACCAGTTCCTCACCCACAACCACGCGTACGAGTACAAGTTCGCGGCGACCAACGCCACTGGAGCCGGCCCTCAGTCCGCGGTGGCCGGCGCCACGGCGAAGTACACCCCGCCCACAGCGCCGAAGAACCTGACCGGTAAGGCCAGCGGCGGCGCCGCCATCCACCTCGACTGGGATGCCCCGTCGTCCGGCAGCTTCAACTACTGGGTTCACTACCGCAACGTCACGACCGGCCAGGCTTTCCAGAAGGCCGCCTTCCCGACCGGCAAGACCGAGATCGACCTCGAGTACCTGCAGATCAACAACATCTATGAGTACAAGGTCAGCGCAGAGAACCAGGGCGGTGAAGGGCCGGCCACGTCGACGATCCAGGTTAAGGCCACCGGAAATGTCGCGCCGCCCAGCAAACTCACCGCGACCGCAGGCGACGGCAAAGTCGTTCTCAGCTGGCTGGCCAGCACCGACAGCGGCGTCACGTACAACATCTACCAACGCAAGGCCGGCGAGTCCTGGAAGCTGCTGCCCCTGTCGATCACCGGCACGACCATGACCGCTGATTACCTCGTCAACGGTGTCACATATGACTTCAAGGTGACCGCCTCGACATGGGCGGGTACCAGCAAGGCCACCGAGCCCGCCACAGCGAAGCCGATGCCGGCCCTGCCCGCAGCACCCGGCAACCTCAAGGTGAACGGCATCGGTGACGGGCAAATCACTCTTCTCTGGGGCGCCAGCAGCACCAGCGCGGTCAACTACGTGGTCGAGATGCGTCCGGTCGGCGGTACCTGGAACCAGCTCGACCTCGCGGTGGGGTGCTGCTCGTACACGGTCAAGCTGCTGCGCAACGCGACCCAGTACGAATTCCGGATCTGGACACAGAACCTCCGGGGCCTGTCCAGCACACCCAGCAACATCATCAGCGGCACGCCCAAGCCACTACCCCCACAGCCCGCGTCGGGCCTGTCGGCTGAAGCCGGCAACGCGCAGGTCAAACTGACATGGACCAGGAGTTCGACCGCGAACGCGGGATACTGGATCGAGTACCGGGCAAAGAACGCCGCCACCTGGAACCGGCTTCGATTTGCGGTGCCGAATGCCTCCTTCACCGTGCAGGCCATCGCCAACTTCCAGCAGTTCGAGTTCCGAGTGATCGCCACCAACGCCGCCGGCGACGCCACCCCGTCGAACATCGTCACCGCCACACCGTTTGTTCCCAAACCTTCCAAACCGACCGGCCTGAAACTGACACGAGACTCGTTCGCGGACATGATCGTCAACAGTGTCAAGGCGGAGTGGAACAAGAACCCGGAGAAATATGTCCGCTACCGGCTGTATGTGAGCAACGGGCACGGTTGGAAGGAACTCTTTCGCGAGGACATGGAGTCGAATTACGAGTTCGTCAAGGAATTCCTGGAAGGGACGTATTCATTCAAGGTCCGCGTCGTCAACGAAGGAGGGGAAACCGATTCCGACGTGTCCTCGATCTTCATGCCCAAGACGAAGGCGCAGGCCTATCACCTGCTGACCGCTGCGACGAGTGACTCGTATTCCGCCTGGTCTACCGCCAAGGCTAAAAGCGGCGGTGAGTGGTCGGAGTACAACTTCAACTGGAATGACGATGGATGCAGCGTGCCACCCGAGGTCGACAAGGTTCTGAGGTTCAACGCGGCGTTCTTCCATAGCGCTTGCCAGCGTCACGACTTCGGATACCGCAACCACAGCAGCTGGGGGGACAGAGGTGTAATCGACAGGCTCCTCGGTTGGGATGCGAACAACCTGTGCGCCAGCGTGCCGACCGCCGACGGCTATCGAGATGCCTGCAAACTCAGCGCATGGGGCTTCTACAAAGCAGTCGATATGCGTGGAGAACTGTACTGGTAGATTCCCCGAGTGGGTGATAGATGATCATGGTCGGCGGGAACGCGAAGTCGCGAGCCCGCCGACCACCGCGATGGTCACCGTCGCGGACCTGCACCCAGTCACCGCCGACCGTCGGCTCTTCTTCTCCGAAACGGGCACCGCGCCGCCGTCGGACCGCCCGCTCGTTCGCTGCGACCGTCATGCATCACCAACAGCCACTTCATTTAATGAAGTGCGACTGCGGGCCAGTCGGGCTTGTCGAGATGATCGGCGGGGTCGCTCGTTCGCGGCGTCCCAACCGACGGTGGCTCGGATTCTTGGCCGACAGCCCGCGACCCGGTCGATCTGGTCAGCGGTCAGCTTTGGCGGGTGCCGTCGCGGGTCTCGCGGATGATGTCCGCGGGGCCGCCGTGACGGGCAGGCTCTTCGATCATGTGGAGCAGGACGTAGCGCACGTTGCACTCGATGATGTCTTTCCGCGCGCACGGGATATCAAGATCTATCGCGGCCACGATGGCGCGGGATTCCTTGATCTGTTCCCGGTAGTACGCGACCCAGTGGTCCACGGCGTCGCTCTCGTTGACCATCATGTCGGCGTCGCGGGGCTCAGGCATGACGGCGGGCCACTTCTCGGGAGACAGCGTCCGGCCACGATGACTTGGAACCAGCGGCGCTCCCAGGTGGCGGCCTGCTTGACGAGCCCGAGCAGCGACAACGAGCTAGCGCTTTCGGTCGTTCGGGCCGCGTCGTCGAGACCTTCGAGTGTCAGGAGCAGCCCCTCACGCTGGGAGTCGAGGGAGCCTTCCAGGCCTCGCGCTCCGAGAATTACGTATATCTATCCCTGTGGTCGGACATGCTGGAATGTTAACAGCGAGTACGGCTATGCCGCGGACCGCTGATGCCGCCGAGCCTCGGCTAGCCGGCCGCGGCGCGAGACCTGCATCAGCAGGAGCTGATACTGCGACGCCGGGTGCTGGGTGAGGAACATCCGGGCATGCTGACCTCCATGAACAATCCGGTCACCGTGCTGGAGTCACTGGGCGAGACAGGCGTGGCACAAGACTTGACGAGCAAGCTTCCCTCATTGGAGGAACCGAGTCGCACTTGTCTGCAGTCGGCGGCTGCTTGCGGGCGTCTTGGGCCACTTTCATCCAGTCGTGGGATTCGATCGAGCATGCGCGCGGGAATCGGCGCGAGACCGTGAGAGGTCACGGCGCAGCAGACGCACCAGACCGAGTGATGTCAGCGACGAGTGACTCTACAAACGCCGGCGAGATCAACAAGTCGCCCGGACCTTCGCATGGGCGACGTGCCCGGGCTGTAGGACTCTTTGTCGTCCCTCGAGGGGCGAACGGCTAATCGTCGGCGAGGCCCTTGATGAATCGGGCCGAGGACACGCAGATGTCCTCGTAGCCGAGGAGCTTGTAGAACTCGTGGGTTCTGCTTCGGTGGCGGCTGCTGGTGATCTCCAGCTTCACGCAGCCCGCGGCGCGGGCCTGCCCTTCGACGGCCGCGACCAGCGCCTGGCCAACGCCCCGGCCGCGACAGCGCTCATCGACGACCAGTGCGAGCAGCCGCCCCAGCTTTCCCGACACTTCGAGCATCGGCATGACGTGCAGTGCCGCGACACCGACCAGATCACCATCGTCGTCAGCGCCGATGAGCCAGCTTGAGCGGTCGTCCAGCCAATGATCGAGTCGTTCGTTCACCGATGCCTCGGTGGTCGGGTATCCCAGTTGATTCAGCAAGCCGACGAGCTTCGACGCGTCCTGTCGCCGAATCGGTCGAAGCTCCAGATCCATGCCGGGCATTCTGGCACCCCCGCACCATGCCGTTGCGGCTGGTCGACGAACGGCCTCGACGGGGACCTCCTTCGGGCCCTCGGCGTGCAGCGGGTTCAGTGGTTACCAAAAGGTGCCTGCGGTTACTAATAAGTGCCTTCTTCCCAGCCCAGTGCCGGTCTCCTACGGTTACCAAGGAACTGAAAGCAACTGAAAGGAGTGGTCATGGCGGTAACTCTGGTGAACCCGGCCGGCCTGCCCGACGCCGGTGTGTACCGGCACGTCTCGGTGGCGACCGGATCGAGGTTCGTACACGTCGCCGGGCAGGTCTCCTGGACCGCCGACGGTTCGCTGGTCGGCGCCGACGATCTCGCAGCGCAGGTCGAGCAGTGCTACGTCAACGTGCACACGGCGCTGGCCGCGGTGGGGGCGACCTTCGACGACGTCGTCAAGCTGGTGGTGCACGTCGTGGACTGGAGGCCGGAGAAGATGCCCCAGTTGGTCGACGGCATGCAGCGGGCAGCCGCACGGCTCGGCATCACCGCGACGCCGCCGGCTTCGCTGTTCGGCATCGTCGCGTTGGACGTACCCGAGCACCTGGTGGAGATCGAGGCTACTGCGGTGCTCGACTAGAGCGTGCCTTCTCGATGTGGGGCAGGAACGTCTGGGTCCAGCCGCACATGCCGTCGACGACCGCGCGTAGCGCGTCGCCGGCCTCGGTGAGGGTGTATTCGACGCGGGGCGGGATCGTGGGGTGCACGGTGCGTTCGACCAGGCCGTTGTGTTCGAGCATTCGCAGGTTCTGGGTGAGCATCTTGTGGCTGATGCCGCCGATCTCGTCTCGCAGTTCACCGAACCGCATCGTTCGCTGCCCGAGGAACTCGATGATCAACAGCGCCCACTTGTTGGCGATGTCAGCGAAGATCTCCCTGGCCAGGGAGTCGGCGCGGGCCAGGTCGGCGTTCGGATCGAGCGCCGCGATCTCGGTGCGGGTTCCCATCCGACACTCTCCCTCCGACGACCGATGACACAACGTACCGCCGCGGCGGGTCCCGGCAGCAGGGGGCCCGCCGCCCCTGCTGCCCTACCCCGTGATGGATGGATCCGTGATCGTCGCAGGAGGATCGCCCCCAGGTGTTTCTCGGGACGGCGTTGCAGTTTCATCGCGCGCTCCAATACGCTATTCCGTAATTACGGACCAGCGTAGGAGGCGATCATGAGCGACGACAGGATCGACGAACTTGAGCGACGGATCGCCCACCTGGAAAGCCGGATCGACGGCGCCGTCGCGCCGGAGCGCATCGCGCGAAGTGCGAACCCACTGACGGGGGCGCTGCACACCTGGCGCCGCGAGGCTGACGATCAGTCCCTGCCCGGGACGGTGGGTTATGCGGGGTACGTGGCCGCCAGGGAACTGCTCTGGGCCAGGCAGATACCGCTTGCCGAGCTACTGTCGACGGACTGGGGGCCGGCCGCGGGCATCCTGGAGTCCCTCGGCAGCCTGCCGCGGCTGGCGTTACTGGAAGCGCTGCTGCGCGAAGGCCGCCGTACCAACGTCGAACTCCAGGAGGCGCTCGGCGCGATCCAGGGCGAAACGACGAGCGGCCAGCTATACCACCATCTGCGGGCGTTGCAGGCAGCGGGGCTGATCCAGCAGAGGCGGCGCGGCGAGTACGACCTCGCCCCCCAAGCGGTGATCCCGGTCCTGACCATCCTCGCCGCGGCGATGAACGTCGCCGCCGACCCTCCGGTCGGCCCGCCCGCCGCAACCCCGCAACCGCGCTGACCACGTACCCGGTGGGATGAAAGCCGGCTGATCGATCACCCACAACGAAATGCCGAGCGGCGACTCATGACTTCTTTGCAGGAATCGGCGTCGGTTCTTCGATCCGGTTCCGTAGGTTTCTCGGCATGATCTTCGATGTGCTGTTCCGGTCGACAGTCGAAAGCGCGGAAGGCCGTGGCCGGTGATCACCCGGAGAGCCGCGATCGGTGCCGCATTACTTCTGGTGGCCGGGTGCACCAGGCCACAGGAGAAGACGACCGGACCAGAGCAGCAGCCGACTTCGGCCCCGGCCCCCGCATCACCCTCGGTCGCTGCGTCTCGCCCGGCGGAGCGTCACGAGCGGCTCCTCGACCTGGAGCGGATGTACGGCGCACGGTTGGGAGTGTTCGCGGTGGCGTCCGGCAGCGGTGTCACGGTCGAGCACCGGGCCGACGACAGGTTCCCGTTCTGCTCGGCGTTCAAAGGCCTGGCAGCCGCCGCCGTCCTGCATGCCGTCTCGCTGTCCGGGCTCGATAAACGCGTCCGGTTCACCCAGGCCGATGTGGATCCGAACGTGAACAACTCGGTCAAGACCCGCGATCGGGTGGCCACCGGGATGACGCTCGACGAGCTGTGCGACGCGGCGATCCGCTTCAGCGACGGCACGGCGGGAAACCTCCTGCTGCGCGAGATCGGTGGCCCTGCTCAGTTGACGGCCTATCTGCGGACGCTCGGCGACACGGTGACCCGGTCCGTGCGGACCGAACCGGGCCTGCACCGGGATTGGCGACCCGGCGACCAGCGCGACACCACCTCCGCACGGGCCATCGGCACCGACTATCGCAAGGTCGTCGTGGGCGACGCACTCCCCGGCGATGCCCGCGCCTACCTCCGTGACCTGATGGAACGCGCTGACCAGAACCTCAATAGCAAGGAACGGATCCGGGCGGCCGTACCACGTCGCTGGACCGTGGCCGACAAGACCGGCACCGGCAGCTTCTACGGCATCGCGAACGATATCGGCCTCGTATGGCCCACGCCGTCCGCCGATCCCGTCCTCATCTCCATCATGTCGAGCCGTACCGGCCGCAACGCCACGGCCGACAACACCCTCGTCGCCGAGGCCGCGAGGTACGTAATAGGAAAGATCACCTGAGTACGGTCGTCGCCTGCCGTGGGATGACGATCCCAAGTCCCACGCCGGCGATATCGGCCTCGAGAGGGCGGCCGCTGGGCGGGCGCAAAGGGAACCTTGCGCCCGCTCAGCGGAGCACCCGAACCCGGTGGCACGAGGTGTGCCGCCGCATCACCGCTGATCAGCGACCGCCGCGCGGGCGGTTCGGGTCCTGGTTGGTACCGGTACAGAACTCGGGGAAATTCGCACAGATCAGCGGGTCCTGCGCCGGCGGCGGGGGCGGCGGTTCGACACCGTTGGCGATGGGATGCTTCGCGTTGCCGGTGTGCTGCCGCTCCGGGAACTTCTCCTCGTCCCACTTCATCGCGTCGGCGGCCTCGTCGAGGAACTGCCGCCACACCTTCGCCGGGGTCAGGGAGCCGAACATCTTGTCGCCGTCGGCCTCTTTCAAGGCGACCGGATCCGCTTTCTCGCCGACCCAGACGCTGGCCGCCAGTTGCGGGATGCCGCCGACGAACCAGCAGTCGCCGTTCTTGTCCGATTCCTGCTGGCTGAGTTCCCAGGTGCCGCTCTTGGCGACCGAGTCCCGTCCGCCGTCGAGGGAGTTGCCGGTGCTCTTGGGGATCTCGGCCATCACTCCGAGCAGGTCGGACATCTGGTCCTCGGGGAAAGCCCGTCTGCCGGTCGAGGCGTCGTTGACGGTCTTGCGTTGGCCGCTCGCAGTGTCGAGCCAGCTGACCTCCTTGACGAAGTGGGCGTCGTGCTGTTTGCCCACCCCGACGATGGTCGCCACGGCGGCTGCGTGTTCCAGCGGGACGATCCGGAACTGGCCGAAGCCCGCCTCCGGGGAGAAGCTGCGTTTCAGCACGGACCGGGAGGCGGTCGTCAGGTCGATCCGCTTGCCCTCGTTGGTCCACATGTGTTTGATGCCCGCCGCCTTGGCCGCCCCGAGGACCTTGTCGACTCCCAGCTTCTCGGTGATCCAATAAAACGGGAAGTTGTACGACTTGATGGTGGCCGTCTGCAGATCGCAGTTCTTGATGCCGCCGCCGGTGTCGCACACTCTGCCCGGGTCCTGGCCCGCGTTACTGATCGTCTTGCCGTCGGTCTTGGGTAGCTCACCGTTCCAGCGGGTCTCGAACGAGACGCCGTCCTGCAGACCCGCCGCCAAGGTGTAGATCTTGAAGGTGGAGCCGGCCGGTTGGCCGCCGTTGTTCAGCACGCCGTTGCCGTCGCCGTCCATGTAACCGGCGTAGTCGGTGCCGGTCGGCGAGTCGCCGCCGTAGTAGGCGAGCACGCGCCCGTTCTGGGGGTCGATGCCGACCACGGCGGCCTGGTACTTCTTGGAGACCTTGGTCATCGGGGACTGCGCGTTGCTGCGCGACCCGGCCGCCACCGCCGCCTTCTGCACCTTCTCGTTGATCGTGGTGGTGACCCGCAGGCCGCCCTTCTCCCACATCTCGTCGGTGATGCCGCGCTGCCGCAGCTCGTAGCGGACATGCCGGACGATCATGCCGTCCGGGCCGTTCTCGGCGGCTGCCGAACTCTTGCCGGCCGCCTTGGTCTTGCTGATCGTGGGGTACTTGCGCGCGTCGTACTCGGCCGGGGTGATGTAGCCCTGATCGCGCATGTTCTTGAGGGTGTCGTCCCAGCGACCCCGGGCCGCGGTGGGGTTGATGTCCGGGTCGTACCCCTGGTGGCCTGTGATGGCGTCCGGGTAGGGCTGGCGGATGATCGCCGCGAGTACCGCCGCCTCGTACGCGTTGATCCGCTTCTTCGGGTCGGCCTCCATGGACACGCTCTTGCCGAAGTAACCCTGCGCGGCCGCCTCGACTCCGTAACGGCCCCGGCCCAGGTCGACGAAGTTGAGGTACCAGGCCATGATCTCGTCCTTGTCGTACTTGGACTCCAGCTTCCGGGCGATCACCGCCTCCCGTAGCTTGCGGCTGTAGGTGACCTCGTTGATCTCGGCGACGTGCCGCGCGTACTGCTGGGTGATGGTCGAAGCACCCTGCTTGCCGCCGCCGGTGAAGTTGTTCCAGGCGGCGCGGGCGATGCCTTTCATGTCGATGCCGTTGTGGTTGTAGAAGTTCTTGTCCTCGATCGCGACGACGGCGTGCGCCATGATCGGGTTGATCTGCTGATACGGCAGGTTGATCCTGGCCTCCCCCCGCTTGGCCAGCACCGTCCTGCCGCCGTCGTAGTAGATGACGTTCATCTGATCCTCGGCCGTGGGCTGCGGCACCTCGACGGAGTCGAAGAAGACCGTGCCGCCCACGATGCCGCCACCGGCCAGGATGACGAGCACGGCGGTGAGGCCGATCAGCAGGTTCGCCCGCCGACGTTTCCTGGCCGCCTTGCTCTTGCGTTTACCGGGCCTCTTGCCGCCGGGCGGGCTCTCGGCGACCGCCGACGGACTGCCGGGCGGCTCACTCGGCGGCACCGGACGGACCGCGGCCCGTGCGGTGACCCCACCCACCGCGGCCCTTCCGGCCGGCGCACCCACCGCGGCGCGCCCCACCGGTGCGGTCGGGCCTGGTACACGGGCGCCGGCTCGGGCCGGCTGCGGATCTTCCTGCCTGTTCATCGTTCAGCGCCTACCGTTGAGGGGCGCGCCCGGCCCGGATGAGAGCACCGGGGAGCCGCGCCGTGAGTGGGCAAAACAGGCTGATCCAACAAGCGCGCGACCGATCGGCAGCCGTCATGATCGAGGGACGGCACGTTTTGGGGATTCGGAACCGGCACGCTCGGCGATCAAGCGGGTACGGCGATGTCCTCGAAGGAGGCCGATCGCGCCGGCGGGCCGGTCCGACCGTTCGGGCACCGGGACGCTGACCGACGCTGTTCCGGGGTCTTATGTGGGCAGATCGCGCAACAGAACGTGAATGATGTTCGGCGGAGGCTCGGTGGCGAGCCGGTTTGACGGCAAGGTCATCGATGAACAGAGACCAGCCCTGCTTCGTACGCGATGGAAGCCAGGTCGCCTCGGTGGTATCCAGAGGTATCCGCCTTTGAACGTGCCGCCATCGATGACATGATCGAGATCGGGCTTGTGTTGCTGTGTCGTGATCATTCAGTCGTGGTGTGGAGGCCGCGTGGAGATTCCCGACTGGGCCCGCAGGCCACCCAGGCCGCCCGGGCCGCCGTTGCGGGATGTCGGTGGCCGGGTCGCGTATCTGGTGGCGCCGGCGATGTTGAGGTTGTGGCTCAATCGCGGTGTGCCGCCGGAGCGGCGCACCGGCCTGGACGAGTTTCGGCAGGATGTGCGGCGAGGTCCGGCAGGATCAGGCGATATCGAGACCGCCAATTCGGTACGAGCAGTCGCCTGGATGTTCACGGCCGGCGTAGCGGTGCTGCTCTTTGTGGTCACAACGTATCTGCGGTGGGGGATACCGTCGCTGACCCACTTCGCTGAGATCCCCGGGGCGGTACTTGTCGGCATTGGCATGTTCGCCGTCGGTGCCGGCATCGCCAGTGGCGTCCGGTGGACGCTCTCGTCGGCTTTGGAGGCCCGGGTCGATGCTGCATACGACCGCACAACACCGGGGGAGCGCCCTCGCGGCTTAGCCGTGTGGCTGTGCATGCCATCGAACGTCGACCTCTTCCTCGCCCTGACGTGGGCTGCATGCTTCACACCGGCGTTGCTGAACCCGGCGGGCTAGACCTTGACCGGATGGGCCGGCGCAAGCCGCTGGTCGTGGCTTCCTCGGCGCTGATGGCGATCTCGATGCAGGGTGCCGCTGTGCTGCTCGCCCTGTTCGTGCAGGCCGACCTGGCCGGCATTAGCCTTCGGCGTCTACCTGCCGGTCGACCAGGCGCTGTTCATCGACGTCCTGCCGGACCGGGAGGCCGCCGGGCGTGACCTGGGGATCGCCGCGCTCGCCGGCAACCTGGGTCAGGCCCTTGGTCCGGTGATGGCCGGTCAGGTCGTGGCGCTCACCGGTGGTTATCGCGCCGTCTGGATGGTGGCGCTGGTCCTGACCGGGGTCGCCGCCCTCGCGATCCTCCGTGTCCGCGGTGCTCGTTGAGTCTTCCGGTGGGAGCGGCGGTCGTCTATAACTAACTAACCGGTACATTAATTCGGTCCGCTGGGACCGCCTGGTGGACCTCGGCTGTGCCGGGTCCACCGCGGCGTGCCCGAGCTGAAAGGCGGAGCGGCCATGCTCATCGACGAGCGTCCCGACACCCACCCGGCACCGGCGACCGCCGCCGGTCCTCCACGGCTGTCCATCGCCACGGCCTGCCTGTCCGGCACCCTCGAGGACAAACTCGCGGCCGCTGCCGCCGCCGGCTTCCACGGGGTGGAGATCTTCGAGAGTGACCTGATCGCCTCGGCCTGGTCACCGGCCCGAATCCGGCAGGAGTGCCGGCGCCGGGACCTGACCGTCGAGGCCTACCAGCCGTTCCGGGACTTCGAGGCGGTGCCACCACACCTGCTGCGGAGCAACCTGCGCCGCGCCGAGCGCAAGTTCGACGTGCTGGAACAGCTCGGCGCCACCACGATGCTGGTCGGCTCGGCGGAATCGGCCGCGACCATCGACGACGACGACCTCGCCGCCGAGCAACTGCATGAACTCGCCGAACGAGCCGGCCGGCGCGGTCTGCGCATCGCGTACGAGGCACAGGCCTGGGGACGCCACGTCCGCTCGTACGCCCACGCCTGGCGCATCGTGCGCCGCGCCGGACATCCGGCCCTCGGGCTGTGCCTGGACAGCTTCCACGTGCTGTCCCGCGACGACGACCTCGCCGGGATCGCCGTGATCCCCGGTGACAAAGTGTTCCACCTGCAGCTGGCCGACGCACCCCGGCTGAAGATGGACGTCGTCGAGTGGAGCCGCCATCACCGGCTCTTCCCCGGCCTGGGCGCGTTCGATCTGGCCGCGTTCACCGGCCGGGTGCAGGCCACCGGGTATACCGGGCCACTGTCGCTGGAGGTGTTCAACGACATCTATCGGCAGGCCGACCCCCGGCAGGCGGCCATCGACGGCATGCGGTCGCTGCTGGCGCTCAACGAGGCGGTGACGGGCGACGTACGCCTGCCGTCCCCGCCGCGCCTGGGTGGGCACGTGTTCACCGAGCTGGCCGTCGACGAGGTGTCCGGGCCGGTGGCGGCGCGGACGCTGACCGCGCTGGGATTCGCCCGGACCGGCCGGCACCGCTCCAAGCCGGTCGAGTTGTGGCAGCAGGGTGCCGCCCGGATCCTGCTGAACTACGCGCCGCAGCGCCGGGTGGCGCCCGGCACCGCGATGATCTGCGCGCTGGGACTGGAGAGCGACGACCCGGCCCGGTCGGCGCAGCGCGCGGACCGGCTGCTGGCCCCGGTGCTGCCGCGGGTCCGGCAGCCGCAAGAGGTGGATCTGAGCTCGGTGGCGGCGCCGGACGGGACCGCGGTGTTCTTCTGCCGTTCCGGCCCGGGCAGTTGGCTGTCGGACTTCGCACCCACCGGCGAGGTGTCCGCGGCAGACGGTCTGATCACCGCCACCGACCACATCGCCCTGACCGAGTCGGTGGACGACTTCGACCAGGTGGCGCTCTTCTTCCGATCGGTACTGGGACTGGCGTCCGGGCCGACCACCGAGTTCGCGGCCCCGTTCGGGTTGCTGCGCAGCCGGTCGGCGACCGACGCCGGGCACACCGTACGGATCACCCTGAACACCGCCCCGCTGCGCCGTGGCAGCTGGGCGCCGGGCACCCCGAGTCCGCAGCACGTCGCGTTCGTCAGCAGCGACGTGATCGCCAGCGCCCGGGCTCTGCGCGCGCTCGCCGCACCCATCCTGCCCATCCCGGACAACTACTACGACGACCTGGACGCCAGGCTCGCCCCACCGCCGCGGCTGCTGGCCACGTTGCGGGAGCATTCGATCCTCTACGACAGTGACGAGGCGGGGGAGTACCTGCACTTCTACACCGAGATGCTCGGATCCCGGCTGTTCTTCGAAGTGGTTCAGCGCGTCGACGGGTATGCCGGGTACGGCTCGGTGGCGACGGTGCCGGTGCGGATGGCCGCGCACCGGCATCACCGACTGCAACGGCTTCGCGACACCGCACCTCACCCCGGCGAGCGGGTGCACGACTACTCGCTGGCGCACCTGACGGCACTGAGCCTGTCACCGCCGGAGCTGGTGGAGGCCGCCGCCGCGGCCGGATACCGGTATGTCGGGTTACGGCTGACCCGGGTCACCGCGCAGGAGCCGCACTATCCGCTCGCCACCGATCCGGCGCTGATGCGCACGACCAAGGTGCGGCTGGCCGCGACCGGTGTCGAGGTGCTCGACATCGAGCTGGCCCGGATCGGCCCGGACGAGGATCCGCGGGACTTCCAGCGGTTCCTGGAGGCCGGTGCCGAACTCGGCGCCCGGCATGTCATCACCCAGTTGCCGGATGCGGACCGGGCCCGCAAGGTGCACCGGTTCGCGCAACTGTGCGAGATGGCCCGGCCGCTGGGGCTGACCGTCGACCTGGAGTTCCCGTCGTGGACCGAGACGCCGGATCTCGCGGAGGCGACCAGGGTGCTGCGGGCGGCCGGGCAGAGCAACGCCGGTGTGCTGATCGATCTGCTGCACTTCGCCCGGTCCGGGTCGAGTGTCGCGGACCTGCGGGAGCTGCCGGCCGAGTGGTTCCACTTCGCGCATGTCTGCGATGCGCCGCCGGGGGTGCCGGCGACCAACGAGGAGCTGATCCACACCGCCCGGTTCGAGCGGCTCTATCCGGGCGAGGGGGGCATCGACCTCGACGGCATCCTGTCCGCGCTCCCGCCCGGCATCCCGTACGCCTTGGAGATCCCCCGCGCCCAGTTGGTCGCGCAGGTCGGCGCGGCCGAGCACGCCCGGATGGCGCTGGCCGCCACCCGGGCGCGGCTGGACGTGCCGGCGGCGGTCTGACCCGCCGCGGACGTCCGCCTGTTCAGCGGCAGAACGGCCGGCGGCCCATGGCGGACTCGATACCGCCGAGCAGGTGGGTGGTGAAGTACGTGTCGCCGGTGGTGGGGGTGTCGGTCCAGGCGTCGACGGAGTGGCCGAGGGTGGTGACCCAGGAGCGGCCGCCGTCGTAGTACTGGCACCAGGAGACCGGATGGTCGCGGCCGTGGCCCGGGTGACCGCTGCCGCCGGTGGCGCCGTCGGGCAGGGTGGACTCGTCCACCCGGGCCAGGACCCGCACCCCGGAGGGGAAGGGCACCAGGTTGTACCACTCGTCGGTGAAGTCCCAGCGGGCCGGCAGGCCGCCGGTGGAGGCGTCGCGGCGGCTCGCGGTGACGACCGTGCCGGGCTGGTTGGCGCCGTGGTCGTAGTAGTTGGCTCCGCCGAGCAGGCCTTCGTACCACGGCCAGTTGTATTCGGTGCCGAACGCGTTGTGGACGCCGACGAAGCCGCCGCCGCCGCGGATGTACTGTCGCAGCGCGGTCTGTGCGGGGTCGTCGAGGGTGTCGCGGGTGGTGCTCATGAAGATGACGGCGTTGTAGCGAAACAGCCGGGCGGGGCTGTTGAGCTGGGTGACGTCCTCGGTCCAGTCGACGGCGAAACCGTGGTCGGCGCCGAGTTTGACCAGGGCGCTCTGGGCGGCGTGTGCCGCGGTGAACGGCGGGTTGAGGCCGGCCGGCAGGGCCGGGCCGAGGTGGGCGTGGCGGGGCCCGGCGGTGCGGCTGTAGACGAGTACCCGGTATCCGTCGGTGGCCGGGTCGAAGTTGCCCCAGTCGTGGTAGCAGGCGGGGTCGGTGCCGCGGCAGACGCCGTAGTCGACGCGGCCCAGCTCCGTGGCGCCGCGAATCGGTGCGGCGGCCAGGGTGTTTCCGCTGATCAGGACGGTGGCGGTGAGCGCGGCGGCCACGGCGCCGGCGAATCGGTGGACTGCCATGTCACTCCTCAGGGGCCGGTGTAGGTGGGCTGGATCGTCGGCGGGATCGGTCCTTTGTTGCGGCGGCCCTGGCCGGTCTCCTCCCAGGCGTGGGCGAGGATGCCGACGCTGCGGCTGAGGACGAAAAGGCCGCGGGCCAGCGGGGGCGGGAAGCCGAGTTCGGCGTAGACGACGGCGGTGCAGCCGTCGATGTTGATCGGTACCGGGTGCAGCAGTCGTTCGACGGTGCGGGCGGCGCGCAGGTGGGAGCCGTTGACGACACCGTCGGCGACGGCCCGTTCGACGGCGGTCAGCAGCGGATCGCGGCGCGGGTCGCGGGTGTGGAAACGATGCCCGAAACCGGGTAGGTAGCGGTCGCGGGCGCGCCAGGCGGTGACCACGGTGGCCGGGTCGTCGCTG
The DNA here is from genome assembly GCF_033097365.1 of Actinoplanes sichuanensis. Lineage (NCBI taxonomy): Bacteria > Bacillati > Actinomycetota > Actinomycetes > Micromonosporales > Micromonosporaceae > Actinoplanes > Actinoplanes sichuanensis. Next base: position 4,359,982 of record NZ_AP028461.1, on the reverse strand, counting down.
TCGCGGACCTCGTCGAGCAGACGCATGCACTGCTCGCCGGCGCCGCCGTGCACGTCGCCGAGCAGGTTGACGCCGGTGGCCACGGCGTTGTTGAGGCCGATGCCGCAGGTGGCGGCCATGCGGGCGACGGCGATTGAGGGGGCGTGCGGACCGTGGTCGACCGACGAGACCAGTGCGGCTTCCAGGAGGCGCTCCTCGGCGGGGGTGGGCTGCTCGCCGCGCAGCATCAGCCAGATCACTCCGGCGAAACCCATCGACCCGATCAGATTCTGTACGGGGTGCCCGCGCAGCTCGATGACGTTCGGTTCGACTCGGGAGACCGCGGTGGCCCACCAGTCGGCGGCTTGCTGGTCCTGGCTCACGGCGACCGTACCTCCGAGGATTTGAAGTCGTTGTTGTGCTCGCCGAGCGTGGGCGGTGGGGTGGTCGGGCGCAGCGGGCGGCCGTCGACGAGCACGCCGTTGCCGGTGACCCGCAGGGTGCGTGCCGGGTCGTCGGGGAACGGCAGGTCGGTGACGAATCCGCGTTCGGTGACCTGGTCGAGTTCGACGGCCTGTTCGACGGTGAGGATGCGGGCGGCCGGGACGCCGGCGCCGGAGAGCAGTTGTTCCCAGTCGAGGGCGGGCCGGTCGCGCAGGGCGGCGTTGAGGGCGGTGTTCAGCTCGGCGCGGTGTTGTTTGCGGGCTTCCCGGTCGGCGAAGCGCGGGTCGGTGATCAGGCCGGGCCGGCCGACGAGACGGCAGAGGGTCTCGAACTGCTCCTGCCGGTTGGCGGCGATGTTGAGCGGTCCGTCCGCGGCGTGGAAGGTGCCCGACGGTGCGGCGGTGGCGTTCTGGTCGCCCATCGGCTCCGGCGGCACCCCGCTGACCAGGTAGTTGGACACCGCCCAGCCCATCGCCGACAGGGAGGTCTCCAGCATGGAGACGTCGAGGTGCACGCCGGTGCCGGTGCGGGCGCGGCCGGCCAGGGCGGCGGCGATGGCCATGGCGGCGGTGAGCCCGCCGATGGTGTCGCAGGCGGGGAACCCGACGCGCTGGGGTGCGGTGTCCGGGGTCCCGGTGATGGCCATCATTCCGGACAGGCCCTGGATGACCTGGTCGTAGGCGGGGGCGTGGCGCATCGGGCCGGTCTGGCCGAAGCCGGAGATGGCGCAGTAGATCAGTCTCGGGTTGAGGCGGTGCAGGGTCGGCCAGGGGTAGCCGATGCGGCCGAGGACCCCGGCCCGGAAGTTCTCGAGTAGGACGTCGGCGTCGTGCAGCAGGTTCTCGAAGACGGCGCGGTCGTCGGGGTCCTTGAGGTCGAGTTCGACGGATTTCTTTCCGGCGTTCTGGGCGAGGAAGGAGGCGCCGACTCCGGCCCGGTTGAGGGCCGGCTCGGGGCCGAGGGTGCGGGCCAGGTCGCCGTCGCCCGGTCGCTCCACCTTGATCACTTCGGCGCCGAGCAGCATCAGGTGATAGCTGCAGTAGGGGCCGGCGAGGACGTTGGTCAGGTCGAGGACGCGGACACCGGAGAGCGGTCGATCGTCAGCCATGAGGCCCCTCGATAGATCGAAAATCACCCATTGCCAGGGGGCGGCGCGGCCCGTACGTTACACCTAGTCCACAGAACGGTCCAGATGGACCACCAAGCGGATCGGTGAAGGGATCGTGATGGACCACACCACCGTGACCGGATGCCTGATCGCCGGGCAGTGGGTCGACGACGGACCCCAGGACCAGCGGGTCGGCCCGTGGACCCGGTCCGTCGTCAGCTCCGCCCGGCAGGCCGGCGACCACGACGTCGGCACGGCACTCGCCTACGCCCGGCACGCCGCCCGGCAGGTCGCCCGCACCTCACCCGCGGCCCGCGCCGAGGTTCTTGAGCGGGCCGCCGCCGAAGCCCTGCGCCGCCGCGACGACCTGGCCCGGCTGCTCGCCCTGGAACTCGGGAAACCGGTCAAGGACGGGCGCGGGGAGATCGACCGGGTGGCCGACACGTTCGCCGTGTCCGCGGCCGAGGCGCGCCGGATCGGCGGGGAGGTTCTGCCGGTCGCCGGCTGGGCGCGCGGGGTCGGCAACACCGCGCTGACCCACCGGGCCCCGGTCGGGGTCGCCCTGGCGATCACCCCGTTCAACGCACCGGCGAACCTGCTCGCGCACAAGCTCGCCGCCTCGTACGCGGCCGGCAACACCACCATCGTCAAACCGCCTCCGCAGGCCCCGGCCGCCTCCGCCGCGATCGTGGCGCTGCTGCTCGACTGTGGGATGCCGCCCGAGGCGGTGCAGCTGCTGCACGGTGGCGGCGCGGTCGGGTCGGCGCTGAGCGCGGCACCGGAGGTCGGCGTCATCAGCTTCACCGGCAGCCCCGCCACCGGGCATGCCGTGGCCCGTGCCGCCGGAGCCAAACGCCTGGTCATGGAGCTGGGCGGCAATGCCGCGACGATCGTCTGCGAGGACGCCGACATCCCGGCCGCGGCCCGGGTCTGCGCGGTCACCGGCTACTCCAACTCCGGGCAGAGCTGCATCTCGGTCCAGCGGGTGTATGTGCACCGCAGCGCCTACCGGCAGTTCCTCGACGCGTTCACCGCCGAGGTGGAGAAACTGACGGTCGGCGACCCCCTCGACGCCGGCACCGACATCGGCTCGATGGTCGACGACACCGCCGCCGAACGGGTCGTCGAGTGGACCCGGCAGGCCGCCGAGGCCGGGGCGACGATCACCACCGGCGGCCGCCGCGACGGCGCGACGGTGACGCCCACGGTCGTGGCCTCGCCACCGCCGGACGCCCGACTGATCCGCGACGAGGTGTTCGGCGCCGCGGTCGGCGTGATCGCCTACGACGACTTCGACACGGTCCTGCAGACGTGCAACGACAGCCGGTACGGGCTGCAGGCCGGCCTGTTCACTCAAGACATCCGCCGCATCGTGACCGCCTGGCGGGAACTGGAGGTCGGTGGGCTGGTCGTGAACGGCTCGTCCAACTTCCGGCTCGACCACGTCCCGTTCGGCGGGGTGAAGGACTCCGGGTTCGGCCGCGAGTCGCCACGCTGGATGATCGACGACTACACGGTGGTCAAGACGCTGCTCCTGCGCGGCATCTCGCTGTACGGCGACCAGGAGACGATCCGATGAGCCCGGTCACCGCAGCCGAGGCGATGGTCGCGCAACTGGAGTCGTACGGCGTCGAGCACGTCTTCGGCACCTGCGGGCACACCAACATCGCCCTGCTCGACGCGCTCGGGCGCAGCCGCATCCGATTCGTGATCGCCCGGCACGAGCAGGCCGCCGCGCACGCCGCCGACGGCTACGCGCGCGCGACCGGCCGTACCGGCGTGGTGTTGTTGCATGTCGGTCCCGGCATGACGAACGCGGTGACCGGGGTGATGACGGCCGCGCTCGACTCGGTGCCGCTGGTCGCGATCGCCGGTGACGTGCCGTCCTACTACTTCGGCCGGCATCCGCACCAGGAGATCAACCTGCACGCCGACGCCGATCAGAGCGCCGTCTACCGGCCGTTCGTGAAACGGGCCTGGCAGGTGCACCGGCCGGAGGACCTGGCCCGATACACCGAGCGGGCGTTCTGGACGGCGGCCTCCGGGCGGCCGGGTGCGGTGCTGCTCAGCGTGCCGATGGACCACTTCTCCCGCCCTGTCGAGGCCGGTGGGTACCCGCCGGCCGTGCCGCAGCGCCCGGATCTGCCCGCCGAGCTCGCCGGGCAGATCGCCGACCTGCTGATCGACGCCGAACGGCCGCTGGTCTACCTGGGCGGCGGGCTGCGGCGCGGGCTCGGGCCGGCCGCGCTGCGGGCACTGGTCGAGCACCTCGACATCCCGGTGGTGCACTCGCTGATGGCCAAGGGCACGCTGCCCGACGACCATCCGCTGCTGCTCGGGATGCCCGGTTTCTGGGGCCTGGAGCTGACCAACCGGCACACCCGGGAGGCCGACGTGGTGCTCGCGCTGGCCACCCGGTTCGCCGAGACCGACGCCAGCTCCTGGGACCGCCGCTACACCTGGCAGTTCCCGCCGGGCAAGCTGATCCAGATCGACATCGACCCGGCCGAGATCGGCCGCAGCTTCCCCGTCACCATCGGGGCGGTCGCCGACGTGACCCGGGCCGTGCAGGCGATCAGCACGGCCGTGCACGCCCACCATCCGACGCCGCGCCGTCGGGCGGCCCTGCGCGAGACGATCACCGGGGCGCGGTGCACCCTGTTCGCCGACAGCCGGGGCCGGGGCGCCAGTGACGCGTTCCCGCTGCGGCCCGAGCGGATCCTCACCGACCTGCGGGCGTTGCTGCCCGCCGACGCGGTGCTGGTCACCGACGTGGGCTGGAACAAGAACGGGGTCGCGCAGTGCTACGAGCTGCCCGCCGAAGGGCGGTTCATCACCCCGGGCGGGGCGTCCACCATGGGGTTCGGGCCGGCGGCGGCGGTCGGTGTGCAGATCGCCGAGCCGGGCCGGACGGTCGTCGCGCTGGTCGGTGACGGCGGCATGGGCGCCCAGTTGCCGGCGCTGCCGATGGCCGTCGAACAGGGCGCCCCGGTGATCTTCGTGGTGATGAACAACCGGTCGCACGGCACCATCTCCGACCTGCAGGCGGCGAACTTCGGCCGCAGTTTCGGCTGTGACTTCACCGGGCCGGACGGGCTGCCCTACAGCCCCGACTTCGCCGCCCTCGCCCGGGCGTGCGGCGCCGACGGCTACCCGGTCACCAGCGCCGCCGACTTCGGTGACGCGTTGCGCGCCGCACTGGACGCCCGACGGCCGGCGGTGATCGACGTACCGATGGTCAACGAACCGGTCCCGACCCCGGGGCACTGGAACATCAAGGACATCTACCAGGGGATCTTCGAATAGAGGGGACTCGCGTGGCGAACATCGATCGAAGGAATCTGTTGAAGGGCGCCGCAGCGCTCGCCGTCGTGCCGGTACCCGCCGCCGGCCGTGACAGTGGTCGTGGTGGTGGTGCGGCCTTCGACACCCCCGGCGGCGCGGACTTCCCGAAGGTCGGCGGGAACCTCGGCAACCAGAACTACACCGGTCTGCAGCAGATCAACCCGCATTCGGTACGACGTCTGCGCGGCGCCTGGGTCAACTCGGTCGAGGGCGGCCTGCGCAGCGGCAACAGCCAGAGCACGGCCGTGGCCGTCGACGGGGTGCTCTACATCGAGTCGGCGCTCGGCAACGTCATCGCCGTCGACGGCGTCACCGGCCGCACCCTCTGGCGGTACGACCAGACCAGAGGCGCCCTGACCAGGCGCGGGGTCGCGGTCGGCAACGGCTACGTCTACACCAAGTCGAACGACAACTACGTGGTCGCCCTCGACCAGCAGACCGGTCGGGTGGCGTGGGAACGGCAGATCGACGGCTTCGGCAACATCGAGAAGGTGGCGGTCGTCCACCATGACGGGTTGCTGTTCTGCGGCACCAACGACGGACCGCGCGGCGCCGCCCTGGCTCTGGACGCGCACACCGGTGACCTGGTGTGGCATTTCTGGGGCACCCCGGGGCCCGGCGAGTTCGGCAACGACACCTGGGAGGGCGACTCGTGGGCCGAGGGCGGGGCCACCCCGTGGATCCACCCGGCCGTCGACCCCGAGTTGGGCCTGACGTACTGGACGTTCGGCAACGCCCGTGGCAACAACTCCTCCCAGGACGGCTCGGCGCGCGGCGGGTCGAACCTGTTCGCGAACTCGCTGGTCGCCCTGGACCTGCGCACCGGTGCCTATCGGTGGCACTTCCAGTCGATCCACCACGACATCTGGGACATGGACAACGTCATGTCGCCGGTGCTCGCCGATGTGCGGATCCGCGGGCGGATGCGCAAGGTGGTCGTCTACGGCAGCAAGTCCGGGATGTTCTTCATCCTGGACCGGACCGACGGCACCGCCCCGCTCGGCGTCGTCGAACGCCCGGTCCCGCAGGAGCCGCGGCAGAAGACCTGGCCCACCCAGCCGTTCCCGGTGCAGGGCGGCTGGACCGAGCAGCGGGTCGTCGACCAGCCGCTGGGCACGTCGGTGCCCGGCGACCCGAACCGGGCCGTACCCAACTACGTCCAGGGTGCCCTCTACACCCCGCACTGGGACGTCCCGGTCCTGTCCATTCCCGGTCACGGCGGCGGCGCCGACTGGTCGCACCTGTCGTTCAGTCACCGCACCGGGCTGGTCTACACCGGATTCGGGTATGTGGCCGCCGCGCACTCGCTGACCGAGGCCGCGAACGGGCTGCGGCCACCGGGGGAGTACCAGACCGGCGGCATCGTGGCCGTCGACGTGTCCACCAACCGGGTGCGCTGGAAGCGGCGGATGCCGTACTCCCTGGCCCACGGCAACGGCATCCTCACCACCGCCACCGACCTGCTGGTCATCGGCCAGCCGGACGGCAACCTGCTCGCCATGGACGCCCGCACCGGCCGGGAGCTGTGGCGGTTCCAGACCGGCGCGGCGATCAGCTCCAGCCCGATCATGTACAAGGCCGGTGGCCGGGAGTACCTGGCCGTGTTCGCCGGCGGGACCGGCATCCCGTACGGCAACTCGGCACCCCGCGGCGACTTCCTCTGGGCGTTCGCGCTCGACGGGCCGCTCGGGCCGGTACCCGCGCCCCCGCCGCCGGTGATCCGCCGGCCGGTCTCCGGCGCCCCGGTCGACGGTGCGACCGTCGCGAACACGGTGATCATCGGGCGTGCCACCGGCGCCACCACCGAGTCGTTCGGGGTGGCCGCGATGAGCCCCACCCACCTGCGAGTCCCGGTCGGCACCACGGTCACCTTCACCAACCATCCGGGCAACGCGGGGCCGCGCGGGGTCACCCAGTTCTTCGAAGGGCTGTTCGACGTGCTGCTGGCGCCCGGCGAGTCCTTCACCCACACCTTCGACCGGGCGGGGGAGTACTTCTTCAACGACCCGGCCAGCCCGCGGTCGACCGGGAAGATCGAGGTCGTGGCGCCGTGAGACGGCTGTCGATCCTCAACGGCCCGAATCTGAACATGCTCGGGCGCCGCGAGCCCGACCTGTACGGCCGGGTCACCCTGGCGCAGATCGAGACCCGCTGCCGGGCGCTCGCCGGTGAGATGGACTTCGAGTTGTTCTTCGGACAGTCCAACGCCGAGGCGCAGCTGATCGACTGGGTGCATCAGGCGGTCGACGGCGACGCCGCGGTGATCATCAACCCGGCCGGGTTCACCACCCGGTCGGTGGCGCTCTACGACGCGCTGCGGATGGTGCGGCAACCGGTCGTCGAGGTGCATCTGACCAACGTGTTCGCCCGCGAGCCGCTCTACCGCAGACTGCTGACCGCGGCCGCCGCCACCGGGTTGCTCGCCGGGTTCGGTGCCGAGGTGTACGAGCTCGCGATGCGCGGCCTGGCCGGGAGGGTGTGGTGCGAGCCGGGATCGTCGGCTGCGGCCGAATCGCACGTAACCATGTGAGCGCACTGCGGGCGGCCGGTGTGACGGTGTGCGCGGTCGCCGACGTGGACGCCGGGCGGGCGCGGGCGTTCGCGGCCGACCACGGGGTGCCGTACGCGCACGGCGACGTGGCCGGGCTGTTCGGCCACGGACTCGACCTGGTCACCGTCTGCACGCCGGCCGCGGCCCACGAGGCCGGGGTCCGGGCGGCGGCGCGGTACGGCGTACCGGTGCTGTGCGAGAAGCCGTTGGCCCTCGACGTGGCACAGGCCCGGCGGATGATCGAGGTCGCCGAGGCCGCCGGGATCCGGTTCGGTGTGGTGTTCCAGCGCCGGTTCTGGCCGGCCGTGGACCAGGTGCGGGCCGCCGTCGGCACCCCGGTGACCGGCGGGATCACCGCCCGCCTCAATCGGGACGCCGCCTACTACCGCAAACCCGGCCGGGGCCGGCGGGCGAGCGAGGGCGGCGGGGTGCTGATGACCCAGGTGATCCACCACATCGATCTGCTGTGCCGGCTGATGGGGCCGGCCGCGTGGGTGTCCGGGCGGTGCGCCACGCTGGTGCCCCGCTCCGGCATCGACGTCGAGGACACCGCGGCGGCCGTGCTCGGGTTCGGCTCCGGGGCGATCGCCACCCTGCATGCCGGCACCACCTTCCGGCCGGGGCTGGGCGTGCAACTGTGGGTGTCGGACGCGGCCGGGCGCACGGCCGGGATCAACGAGTACCCGGAGGGCACCGGCTGCACCGACCTGTGGATCCGGCCGGGCCCCGCCGACCGGCCGCTGTCGGAGATCCACGAGCACCTCGAGCCGTACCATGCCGCGCAGGTCGCCGACTTCGTGGCGGCGGTCCGCGACGGACGGGACCCGGCGGTCACCGGCCGGGACGCGCTCGCCTCGCTGGAGATCGTCGAGGCGGTGTACGCGTCCTCGCGCACCGGACGACCCGTGGAGCTGCGGTGAGCGGGTCAGGCGCCGAACGGGCTGTTGAAGCCGCGCTCGGAGATCTGCCGGGCCATCTCGATCAGGTCGGCGGCGAACGCGGCGACCCGGTCGGGGGTGAACCGGATCGTCGGGCCGCTCAGCGACAGCGCGGCGACCACCGTGCCGGAGCGGCCGATGATCGGGGCGGCCACGGCCGACAGGCCCTCCTCGCGTTCGCCGTGGCTCTCGCCGAAGCCGTTCTGAGCGGTCTCGTCGATCCACTCGCGGATCACGGCGGCGTGTCCGGGTCCGTGCGGGGAGCCCTTCGCGATCCGCTCCAGCAGGGCCGGGCCGGCGTCGCGCAGCAACACCTTCGACGACGCGCCGGCCCACATCGGCAGCTCGTCGCCGACCTGCACGACGTGCCGCAACGGCTGTGGGCTCTCCTGCTGGGCGACGCAGACCCGGTAGACGTCGCGGGCCACGTACAGGTTGACGGTCTCGCGGTTGCGGGCGGCGAGCTCGCGCATGCTGCTCTGGGTCTCCGGCGGCAGCTCCCAGCTGCGCCGGGCCAGGTGCGCCCACCGCCACAGCCCGGGTCCGGCCATGTAGCCGCCGGTGGTGGCCCAGAGCAGCCCGTTCTGCTCCAGGGTGGAGACCAGGCGCAGCACGGTGGTCTTGGCCAGGCCGGTGGCCTCGACGATGTCGCGCACCGAGAGGATCGGGCGGTCGTCGGTGAGCAGGCCGAGGATGCCCAGGGCGCGCTGGACGCTGCGCACACCCTGCTGGTCGACGGACTCGGCCGGTTTCTCCACGGTGCCCCACTCTCTCGATCCGGTGCTACCCGGAGATTCTGCTGCATTTCACGGATCGCAGACCGGCGGCACCCGGCCTCTTGCCAGAACGGATCGACGACCGTACGTTACACCCAGTCCACTGAGCGGTTCAATTGGTCCGCAGAGTGGTTCATCTGGCTGGCGGAAGCGAGGTCCTTTCGTTGAGCACATCCGACGAGTGGCGTGAGCCGGCGCCGCTGCGCGCCTGGGGCTCGGCCGAGCTGTGGGTCGCCGTCGTCGCCCTGGTGGTGATCTTCGTGAGCGTTCTGTGGCAGGTGATCAGCCGATTCGTCCCGGCGCTGAACTGGCCCGGGGTGGGGGAGCTGGCCGGCTACTCGCTGATCGTGCTGACCTTCGTGATGGTCGGCTACCTGATCGGCAACAACGGCCACATCATGATCCAGATCATCGACTACCTGGCCAAAGGCGTCGCCTTCACGATCGTCAAAGCGGTGTCGGCGGCGTTCACCGCGGTCATCTGCGCGCTGCTGGCCTGGGAGGCGTACCACCTGATCCTGATGTACCCCGACCGCAGCTCCGCCGCACTCGGCGTCCCGCTCTGGATCCTCTACACGGTCCCGTTGGCCGGCTTCACCTCCGGCGCGGTCCGCGCCACGGTCCGCATCTTCGTCGCCGGCCGCCCCGACGCACCCTTCGACGCGGCGGAGGCGAGATGATCCTCGAACTGTGGATGGTCGGCGCCGCGATCGCCTTCCTCCTGCTGATCCGGGTCCCGGTCGGCCTCGCGTTCATCGGCCCCAGCCTCTGGTACGCGCTCGCCGACGGCCGGTCCCCGGGCTTCGCCATGAAGACCACCTTCGACGGTCTCAACAGCTTCCCGCTGCTGGCCGTGCCCCTGTTCATCCTGGTCGGCGTGCTGGCCAACCGGCTCGGGATCGCCGACCGGCTCTACGAGTTCTGCCTCGCCGCCCTCGGCCGACTGCGCGGCAACCTGGCATACGTCAACGTCGGCTCCGCCGTGGGCTTCTCCTGGATGAGCGGCTCGGCCCTGGCCGATGTCGCGGGACTCGGCAAGATGCAGATCCCGCAGATGGTCAAGGCCGGCTACCCGCACGGCTTCGCCTCCGGTCTGACCGCCTCTTCCTCGCTGATCAGCCCGGTGATGCCACCCAGCATCCCGGCCGTCATCTACGCCGCCACCGCCACCGTCTCCACCGGGGCACTGTTCGCCGCCTCGGTGATCCCCGCCTTCGCGATGGCCGCCGGCCTGTGCATCTACATCTACCTGTGGACCGCACGCCGGCCCCAGTTCACGTCGGTCCCGTTCGACCGGGCCAGGTTCACCAAGGCGTCGATCGGCGCCGTCGGGCCCCTGCTCACGCCGGTCATCCTGCTCGGCGGCATCCTGTCCGGCCTGTTCACCCCGACCGAGGCGGCCTCGGTCGCCGTGCTCTACATGCTGATCCTCGGCGCCGTCTACCGCACCCTGAAGGGCCCGGTGATCCTGCAGGCCGCCCGCGAGACCGCGGCGATCACCGCCGGCATCATGCTGATCCTCGGCGCCGCCGCACTGCTCGGTCTGATCCTGACCCGCGCCCACGTCTCCCGCGACGTCGCCGAGTTCCTCACCGGCGTCTCCGACAATCCCTGGGTCTTCCTGATCCTGGTCAACATCATCCTGCTGATCCTCGGCTGCCTCATCGACGCCACCGCGATCATCCTGGTCACCGTGCCGGTGCTGCTGCCGATCGCGGTCGGCTTCGGCATCGACCCGATCTACTTCGGCGTCGTCATGATCATCAACTTGATGATCGGGCTGCTCACCCCACCGGTCGGCAGCGTCCTCTACATCACCAGCTCGGTCACCGGGAAACCGGTCGACGTCATCTTCCGCGGGATCGCGCCGTTCCTGATCCCGCTGCTGATCGTCCTCATCGCGGTCACCGCACTACCCGGCGTCGTGCTGTGGCTGCCCCACATCCTCGGATTCTGACGATTCGGGAGACAACCATGAAAAGGTCCGCGATCGCCACGGCGATCCTGTTGATCCTCGCCACCGGATGCACCACCCAGAGCAACGACACCACCACCGGGACCGGCGGCAACCCGCAGATCACCCTCAAGATCGGCAGCTCACAGCCGGAGACCCAACCCAACTACCACTGCGGCATGCAACTGCTCAAGCAGCGCCTCGAAGGCCAACAGGACCTCAACCTCACCCTCGACCTGTTCCCCAACAGCCAACTCGGCCCGGACGCCGAACGCTTCGCCAGCGTGCAGAGCGGCGACATCGACATCGACCTGCAGGGCGGCTCGGCCATGTCGACCGCCTACCCGCCGATCGGAGTCCTCGACGCCGCCTACGCCTTCAACGACATCGACCACTTCTTCACATGGGTCGACCAGAACGGCGACCAGTTCTTCACCGCGTTCAACAAGGCCACCGGCACCACCATCATCGACGCCTGGTACTTCGGCATGCGCACCTTCACCGCCACCAAGCCGATCCGCAAACCCGAGGACCTGGCCGGCCTGAAGATCCGGTTCCCGAACACCCCCCAGTTCCTGGCCAACGCCGAAGCCCTCGGAGCCAACGCCGTCGCCATCGCCGTCGAAGAGCTGTACCTGGCCCTGCAACAGGGCGTCGCCCAAGGCCAGGAGAACCCGGTCGTCGCCACCCACGCGCAGAAGTTCGACGAGATCCTCAAAGTCGCCAGCCTCACCGACCACCAGGTCGGCGCCCACTACGTGGTGGTCTCCGACAAGACCCTCGCCAAGATGAGCCAACCGCAGAAGGACGCCCTCACCAAGGCCGTCCACGACATCCGCGCCGAGAACCGCAAATGCGTCGACGACGAGACCACCAAGGTCCTCGACGGCTGGCGGGCCGACCCCACCCGTACCGTCCTCGAAGTCGACAAACAGGCCTTCATCGCCAAGGCCGAGGCCTACTTCAACACCCACTACACCGGCGCCGACCTGGAGCTCTACAAGAGCATCCGAGCGTCGGCCTGATGAAGCACGTGCTGATCGGACTGGTCGGTGCCGGCATCGGCCAGTCCCACACCCCGTGGCTGCACCAGCAGGAGGCCGACCGGCACGGCATCCGACTCGTCTACACCACCATCGACTCGCACCGACACCGACTCGGCGCCGACGACCTGCCCGCCCTGCTGCACTGGGCCCGCACCCTCGGCTACCGCGGCCTCAACGTCACCCACCCGTTCAAACAGCAGATCATCACCCACCTCGACGAACTGTCCGATCAGGCCCGCACGGTCGGCGCCGTCAACACCGTCGTCTTCGACGACCACAAGACCACAGGCCACAACACCGATGTGTACGGCTTCCAGCGCGCCTTCCACGAACAGTTCCCCGACGCACCGCGCCGGCACGTCGTCCAGATCGGCGCGGGCGGCGCCGGAGCCGCCGTCACCCACGCCCTGCTCGCCCTCGGCGCCCGACAGATCACCGTCGTCGACGCCGAACCCGGCCGGGCCCGGCAGCACGCCGACCGATTCGGGATCACCGCCGCATCGACCACCCGCCTCACCGCCCTGCTGGACACCGCCGACGGCGTCATCAACGCCACCCCGGTCGGCATGGACCACCACCCCGGATCCCCGGTGCCGCCCGGCTGCCTACGCCCCGATCTGTGGGTCGCCGACCTCGTCTACCGACCCGCCGACACCGCCTTACTCCGAGCCGCCCGCGCCGCCGGCGCACCGACCCTGCCCGGCGTGGCGATGAGCGTCCACCAGGCGGTCGCCGCGTTCGAACTGTTCACCGGCCGACCCGCGGTCCCGGCGGCGATGCTCGCCGACTCCGCCGAATTGCTGCGCACCGGCCGGTGAACCCGCCCCTGTGGTCGGCGGCCCCGTTCGTGCTGCTGCTGGTCACCGTCGCCCTCCTCGAGGTGCTCGCCGCCGCGTGGTGGAGCCGGCCGCACCACAAAGCCCTGATCATCAGCCTGTTCACGATCCCGGCCGCAGCCCATCTACTGGCCGACGACGGCGGACCGGCCGCGCTCGGTCACTCCCTGACCGAGTACCTGTCGTTCCTCTCGCTGCTCGCCGCGCTGTTCGTAATCTCCGGAGGCATCCACCTGCGCGGGTCCCTGGCCGGAACCCCACTCGCCAACGCCGGGATGCTCGCCGCCGGGGCGGTGCTGGCCAACCTGGTCGGCACCACCGGCGCCGCGATGCTGCTGATCCGGCCGTTCCTGCGCGCCAACGCCCACCGGCAACGACGGGCACACCTCGTCCTGTTCTTCATCCTGATCGTCGCCAACGCCGGAGGACTGCTCACCCCGATCGGGGACCCGCCGCTCTACCTCGGCTACCTCAAAGGCGTTCCATTCGACTGGACCCTGCGGCTGTGGGCGCCGTGGCTGTTCGTCAACGGCACCCTGATCCTGCTGTTCAATCTGATCGACCAGTTCATCGTCAACCGGGAGGAACGACAGGACCGCGGCACCGGCCTGATGGACCAGCTGATCGTCCACGAGCCGCTGCGTGTCGAGGGGCGCCGCAACGTCGTACTGCTCGCCGCAGTCGTTCTTCTGCTCGTCGCCCGCCTCCCGGCACCGCTGGTCGCCGCAGCGCTGTGGGCGATCACGTTCGCCTCCTGGCGGCTCACACCGCGCGCCGTCCACCAGGCCAACCACTTCGGGTTCGGCCCGATCGTCTCAGTCGCGATCATCTTCGCCGGCGTGTTCGTGACCATGACCCAGCCGCTGCTGATCCTCAACGCCCGCGCCGCCCACACCGGCCTGACCGAACCCTGGCAGTACTTCTGGGCCACCGGCGGGCTGTCATCGGTCCTCGACAACGCGCCGACCTATCTGGCGTTCACCGCGGTCGCCGCCGGACGGTCCGGCATCTCCATCGACGATCCCGGCTACCTGAGCACCCTGGTCGGCACCAGCACCGGTGCCGACCTGCTCTCCGCGATCTCCTGCGGCGCCGTGATCATGGGTTCGCTGACCTACCTCGGCAACGGGCCGAACCTGATGGTCAAAGAGGTCGCCGAACACCGGGGCGTCCACATGCCGCACTTCTTCGCCTACGCCGCCGCCGCCACTGTGATCATGGTGCCGGTCCTGGCGGCGGCCACCGTCCTGTTCTTCCCACCCGGGAGCCCACCATGAGAAAAGCCCCGCCCATCCTGCTGATCCCGCTCCTGCTCGCGCTGCTCGGCCCCGCACCCGCCACGGCCGCACCCCACCCCGGCACCGTGCCGGCGCCCGCCGTCACCGGCCCCGTCCCGGGCCGGCCGTTCTTCGCCACCGACCTGGACCTGCCCGCCCGCGGCTACGTCGAGCAGGAGTACTTCTACAGCGGCCACGCCAACGTCTACGACGCGACGGTCGCACCCGGCATCGGCGCCCGACCCGCACCGTCACCGACCGCGAACATCGTCTCCACCGGCCACCCCTACACCACCCGGATGATCGTGCGCCGCCCGGCGCGGCCCGCCGCGTTCAACGGCACCGTGATCGTCGAATGGCTCAACGCCACCAGCCAGTACGACGTCGAAGCCCTCTGGTTCCGCACCCACGAGTTCCTGATGCGCGACGGTTACGCCTGGGTCGGCATCACCGCGCAGAGCGCCCCCGTCACCCACCCCGTCCTCGGCCTCAAAGCCTTCGACCCGCAGCGGTACGGCCACCTCGACCTGCCCGCCGGCGACGCCCTGTCCTTCGACGCCTACGCCCAGGGCCTGCAAGCGGTCCGCACCACCGATGTCCTCGGCGGACTACGGCACCGGATCAGCACCGTCGTCGCCGCCGGCGTCTCCCAATCAGCCGGCCGCGTCGCGGTGTTCGTCAACGCCGTCCAACCCCGCACCCGCCCGGTCGCCGACGCCGCCCTGCTCTACGTCGGCGGCGAACGCCTCCGCGACGACCTGCCCATCCCGGTGTTCAAAGTGCTGTCCGAGACCGAGTTCACCGGCCCACCGTCAGCCAACGAGATCAGCTCCCTGCAACCGGACACCGACCGCATGCGCACCTGGGCCGTCGCCGGCACCTCCCACTCCGACTGGGCCTCGTTCGCCGTCCGCTACGCCCTGCTGCAACGCGACCAGCCCACCGCACCGCTGCGGGACGACTGCGCCCGCCCCAGCCGCAGCCGCAGCCCCGACCGGTACCCGCTGTCCGCGGCGATGCACCACCTGACCCGCTGGACCCGGCACGGGATCGCACCGCCGACCGCGCCGCTGATCAGCCTCGCCGCCGACGGCCAGACCGTCCAGCGCGACCAGCACGGCAACGCCCTCGGCGGGCTGCGACTCGCCCCGTTCCAGGTGCCCGTCGCCGTCGACACCGGCAGCAACGAGAACCCGCCCGGCGGCACCGGCCTGTGCTTCCTCAACGGCACCCACATCCCGTTCGACCGGGCCACCCTGACAGCGCTGTATCCGGACCGGCAGACCTATCTGCGCCGGTTCACGATCGCCGCCGCCCGCAACGTCCGCGACGGCCACGTGCTGCCGGCCGACGCCGCCGAGATGCTGCGCGACGCCCACGCCTCCCTGGCCGGACGCGACCTGCAGTGCCGGGAACTGTGCGCGAACGTCGCCCAGTTCCCGATCCAGCCGTCCACCCAGCTGCTGCGCGACCACACGGCGTTCCTCTACCAGCGCGGCGGCGAACGGTTGCTGCACCTGCTGGACGACGCGACCCTCGCCGTGGCCCTCGGCCAGACCGACCCCGCACGGCAGCGGCGCCACTACGACCGGGCGGTGCGGGCCCTCGGTGACTACCGTGACCAGCTCGAACGTCAACACCGGCTCGGCCGTTCGACACCCGAACAGACCCGCCTGCTCGACGGATACGCCGCCGAGCTCATCCGGCTTCTCACACCTTCGCCCGCAGGCACCTGACGGCGTCCCGGGTCAGATACGGAGCCCGCCGACGACCTGCTGCAGTTCCGCGCTGATCCCGGTCGGAGAAGGTCGCGTCGGTGTTCTGGGCGACGGTCACCGCCTCCCAGACGACCCGGGCGGCCTCCTTGGCGCTCTCGGCGATCTCGCGGATCGAGGCGCCCCTCTCGTCGCTGCCGGCAGTGCAAGGAGTGGCACCTCGACGCCGCGGACAACCGGGCCGCCGTGTGGATCGACATCGCCCGGTCCACACGGTGGGTCGGCTGCCGGCCGTCACCGTTACCCGTTCAGTCCCAGGCGCAGTGGATGTGGGTCGCGTGACCCTCGTCGCCCGGACCCCTCACGTCGGTTGCGCCGTAGGCGGCGCAGGCGTTGCGGAAGGCCTGGTTGAACGGGTTCGAGGCGTTGACCGGACTGCCGTTGATCCGGTCGATGTCGAAGGCCCTGCCGGAGTAGTGGGCGGACGTCGCACTGTGGTCACCGCCGGCGATCGCGGTGATCCGGAAGCTGAGGCCGTTGATCAGATGGGTCCTCAGGATGGCCTCCAGCATCGCGCGCCGCAGGGTCACGTCCGTCTGGCCGACGTCGCTGAACGTACTCGTCTTGGCCGGCGAACCGGCCGCGGTGTCGACGATGTTCTGCCGGGCCGTGGACGCCGGGTCGGACTGCCCGCCCACGTGGAAGGTCAGTTGCTCGGTCCCGGGGATGTCGCGGATGAAGGCCGCCGGGTTGTACGCCGGAAGTCCGCTGCCGAACTCACCCGACCCCACCGACACCCGCAGCGTGGGAGTGCCCAGGCCGATGCACGGCGACAGGTAGCGTTGCGGTGCGGCGAGGGCGAAACAGCCGCCCCAGGGTGCCCCGTTCAGCGTCTGCAGCACCAGATCGAAGCCGATCTCCAGCTGCCGCCCGCCGTCGAAGAGCCGCCCGTCGATCAACACGGCGCCCTGACTTCCGCCGTAGTAGGAGTTGGCGAAGGAGAACACGGGCGCCGCGGCGACGACCTGGTTGCTGGTCTGCACGCCGCCGGTCCGGTCGATCAGGTAGGCCTGACCGGCGCCCGCGAGGTAGAAGTTGCACAAGATCTCGGCCAGATAGTCGACCCGCGACAACGCCGTGCCGTTCGGGGTCACGATCCGGCTGATGTACGGCACACAGACCAGACCTCCTGGCGGATCATCCGGCCCTGCCTCGACCCTGTGCGGGGCCGGACCGTTGCGCTGCTTGCCGAGCGTGATCCCCTGGCCATCCGGTGTACGTGCCAAGGAGCGCCCGCTTTCGGCACGCAGGCTCGTCGCCGGGGTCGTGACGGACACTCCGGGCCTGGCCGTCGCCACCCGGCCGGGTAGCGACGGCGCGCCTTGACCGCCGGTCGCGTCGGCTTGTGCCGCACCGCCGGTGAGCGCGATTGCCAGTATCGTCGCCAGCGCCAGCCCGCCGCCGAGATGCCACCTTCTCAGTGATCGCATGTCGTCCTCTCCGCGAGATCGTCGGTCCCGCAACGATCTCGGCGCCCACTGGACGGGAACTGGACTTCAACTGGACGCCCAGGCTCACCGCAGGTGCGGTCACGCCTCGTCGCCCAGGCGGCCCGGTAGCACAGCGGAGGTGGCGTGCGGAACTACGCCGACCTCGACCCCGGGCAGGGAGGCAACCGCGGTCTCGTCTGTCGCGGAGCACCGTTGATCGTGCCTTCGCATGAGACGCTCGCCTGGAGGAACCGGCGAGTCATGGTGCAGCGGGTGCCGTACCGCCCGAGGCGATCGCCGCCGACGTCGAGCGGAGAGCTTTTTCGGTTCGGCACGCGTGTGCGCGAGAGGGAAGAAGGAGATGCCGCAACCTGACCTGGCGACGGTCCTGGAGACGGTCGACCTCTTCGCCTCCAGGGACGAGGACTGGGAACCGGCAGAGCTTTCGGCCGAACTCCGCCGGACGGGATGGACGGTCTATCGAGCCGGCTCCACCCCGTACCCGTCATGGCTTGAAAAGAGCGGATTGCAGGTCGCCATTCTCCATGGATATGAGGCGCTCGGAGAGGTCGCCTTGCAGATCTCTCTGGAGGATTGGGCGGGTGATTGGTCGGCCCCCGAGTCGTCCTCCGAGTATGTTCGATCCGTGTTGGCGGGCTATCCCGCTGAGATCGAGGAGTCTCGGCGAATCGGGCGTGAATTGGTCGCCGCCCTCTCCAGGCGGTACCCGGTGAGTGCCGAAGATCATGAGCGTAGTGATGAGACCTTCGCGTTCGTCTTCTCGGAATCCTGGCGGGCGGGCCGGGCGCTCTTGATCCTCGGCATCGAACACCTCGACCCGGATGACACGCCGATCGAATTGAACCTGTATGTGAGGCACTGAGTCCGATCCGTCGGCAGTCCACTCCCGATCTCGGGCACGGGCGAAGAGCGGCCGGTCCGAGGAGAGGATCACCCCGCCTGCGCGGGGGTGATCCGGTGAGTCGTGCGGGGTCCCCCTCGAATGGCTGCCTGCTTCCCGCGCATGCGGGAGTGATCCGGGCGCACAGCGGAGAATCAAGCAGGACCTCGGCCGGTCCCGACGCCTTCGTGCCGGACTGTTCGCGGGGTAGGTCGGCCCCGTGTCGAGCGGTTTGTCGGCGACGGCGCTCCGGGTGCGTCCGCCGATTCATCGTCTGCCACCGGTCATCGGCCTTGATCGCTGTTACGATCCCGCCTCACGATCCATCGGAACGGGGACGGTTTTGCGAAGACTTCCCGTGCTGGCGGCGGCCCTCATCACGCTGCTGCCGGTCACTCTGCTCACCACCACCGGATCAGCGTCGGCGGCCACCGCGACCCTGACCGTCACCACATATGACCGCACCGGAGCGAAGATCAAGGTGCCGTTGCGCCTGATCAACCTGGACAGTGGTGCCGAGTACACCGCAACGAGCCTCAAAGCCAAGACGCTGCCGAAAGGCAAGTACGCAGTGCTGACCGACATCTATTCGGCCAAGGACGGCACCGACACGCTCGGTGCCCGGGTGCTGAAGGTGTCCGGCAAGACCGCCACCACGATCGACGCGCGCCGCGGCCGGGCGATCAAGGTGGCCCTGGACAAGACGCCCGACGGCCAGCCCTACCAGGAACTGCGAGCGCAGATCTGTGCCAACGCGTCGGCCTCGTCCACCGAGATCGGGGCCTGGAACACACCCGGCAAGATCTTCGTCATCCCGAACGCGTCGAAGAGCCTGCAATTCGCCTACAACTCCGCCTGGTCCAACAGCACGACGAACAGTGTGTGGCTGGTATCGGCGGCCACCAAGACCGTGCCGGCCGGGGTGACCCGCACCTGGCGGACCTCATCGCTGGCCACGCTCAAAGCAGTGGCCAAGCGCGGACCGGCCGGCAGCGACCAGTCCGACCTGCGCCTCGAGGAGACCTCCTCGTGCCACGCCGGGTACGGCATCCAGGCGTTCTCCGGCCAGACCCCGGCGGTCGCCACCTTCCGCGTCAGCCCGGGCAAGTGGCAGCTGTCGGCGAACTGGTGGGGCACCGAGACCAACGGCGATTCGGCCATGATGGGCTTCGACAACCGCAACCTGACCTTGACCGCCGGCCGGTCGTACGGCCAATCGTTCTTCAACGCCGGCTGGGGGCCGGGCCGCAGCCTGCCCCGGATGTACTCCAACCCCGGAAGGCTCGCGTTCGACACCTCCCTGATGTTCACCGACCCCGGCTACGACATGTACTCCGAGGCCAGTGAACTGTCCAAGGTGACGCTCTACGACAGTGCCCGCAGGGTGGTCAAATCCCAGTGGCGCACCGACTGGGAGGGCCGGGGTTCCGACTTCAACGCGAAGATCAAGGCCAAGGGCTGGTACACGCTGCAAGTCGACGCCAAGCGATACCGCCCCGGCATCAAACACCCCGCCGACATGCTGTCACCACGCGTTCAGGCGATCTTCGGGATGAAGCTGGACCCGAAGGCGAAGCCGCGCAGCGCCGACGTCATCCTGCCCCGCATGGTGCCCACCGGGCTGGACGTGAACAACCGGGCGAGGCCCGGCTCCAGCACCGTGCTGGAGATCCGGCCGGATCGCCGCCACAAGGAAGTGGACCTGAAACTCGGCAAAGTCACCGCGAAGACCGCCATCACCCAGGTGTCGTTCGACGGCGGAAAGACCTGGCGCTCGATCACGGTCCGCAAGAGCGGCACCAAGTGGCTGGCAACCATCACGAACCCCGCCTCCGGCGCGGTCGCGATCCGTACCCGGATCACCACCACCAAGAATGAGTACGCGCAGGTCACGATCGTACGCGCGTACACCATCGGCTGACCTGGCCCGGGCCGGGGCCTATCCGCCCCGGCCCGACGCCGGCATCGTGTCACCGACAGCGGAGTTGGAGACCGCGCCCCGCGGTAAATCCGGATGCCGCTGATGCGCAGGAGCCGCATGATCCTAAGGTGGGGTGTGGATGTGACCAGCCGGCCCCGTACTGCCGAGCAGTGGCGGGTCTACCTTGCCGGGTACAGCGCCGATTTTCTCCGCGTCGCCGACGCTGATCGTCTGCAAGAGCTCGGAGCTGAACGACGTAGCTCTGGGTGGCTCGGGTTCGCCGGCGCTGATCAGGATGCGCTCACTGCCGTTGAGGAACGTCTCGGGACGGCGCTTCCCGCGGGGTATCGCGCGTTCTTGGAGGCCTCAGACGGATGGCTCGAGATGGGGCCGTTCGTGTGGACGATGCGGACTACAGCCGACGTCGGGTGGCTGCGCGAAATCGAACCCGACCTGTGCGACATGGGTGACGAGGCCGATGAGTTGCTGGCCCGTACGCTGCTGGTGTCCGCCGATGCGGATGCGTGCTACTGGCTTCTCGACCCCGCGGATGTCAACGCTGACGGAGAATGGGCGGCATACGTCTGGGCATCGTGGTATCCGGGCCTGGGTGATCGTTTCGACTCCTTCGCCGACCTGGTCGCTGCCGAGCGGGAGTCGTTCGAGGAGCTCAACGCGCGCGAAGGCCGGGCGCTTGAGCCGGGCGGGGCGGATGATCTCGTTGTGCAGGGGCGGCAACTGGCACTGCGGGGCGAGGCGCAGAGAGCGGCCGAGTGTTTCGAGGCCGCGGCCCGTAAGGGCTCGGGAGCGGGGCAGTACCTCGCCGTGGTTATGGCGGCGTTCTTGCAGCCCCAAGTCCACCACAGGATACGAAACGACGTGCTCGGGCATCCACACGTGATTGACGCGGTCGGCGCTGGGCGAGTACGCGCCGAGCTTGTACCGCTCTTTCTGCGGCATGAGTCCGGCGCCCGGGCCGAGCGGCTGGTCAAGAATGCGCTGGGTGAGGTCGGCGAGGTGCCGATGTCGTCCGAACCACCCGACTTCACCGCGGCACTGAGCCAAGCCCGTGAACTCGCACGCCGAGGCGAATCCGAGGCCGCGTGGTCGGCCGTGGCGGCAGCGGTGTCACGGTGGCGTAGCGACGACCCACTGCGCATCGCACCGTTGACGCTGCTCACCGATCCTGTGCTGCGGCCGCTGGTCACCCCGCAGCGGGCCGCCTGGATCGCCACCACCCCGAAAGGCCTTGATTTCTGACCGATCCGGCACTGCCTCGATCGCGCATACGGCTATCACGGCCATCACCATGATTCCTCGCCGGTGGTGGGACTGGCAGGTTGTTCCCGCACCCGGTATTCCGGCCTCCGACGGCGGGACGGCGGCTCATCGACGGGACCGGGTGGCGTGTTCAAGCCGGTGTGCCCCGGTGTGACGTGCCGCCACCGTACGGGTTGCTGCGGGCTGCCCAGGACCGCGCAACGCATCGTGTCTTCGACAGCCGTCACGTGGCCCCCGGCATGCGATCCATCATCGGAAAGCGACTCGGAAAGTACTTGGAGCCGAGCTCATGCCCGGGTTGACCACGAAACGCTCTCCCTGCCCAGCGCATCCATTTATGTGACATTGACCTGCCATTGATATCGACCGCCCGGAATGTAGGGGCAAGTGATTCTCAGTGGAACAGGGAGCTGATGTCGATGAGATCCAGAAGGCTGGGCCGGAAGGCGACCGCTGTCGCTGTCGCCGGCACCGTCGCCGGTGGGCTGATGTTCGCGGGTGCCGCCCACGCCGCGGTCTACACCAAGGAAAGCAACGGGGTGGTGGCGCAGCTCGACACGGCCCCCGGCAACGGATCGAAGGCGTGGATGTGGGGCTACGCGCCGAACGGAGTGTCGTTCGGCGTCGTTCAGTACCAGTTCTACAACGGCCAGGTCGGCCATTTCGACGTGCGCGCCAATTCGGCGCGGTCGGTGAACCTCGACACCTCGGTCTGGCGAATCCGGGCCTGTGCCGTCTACCAGGTCAACAACGGAAAACCGCCGAGCCAGGGTGGCGGCTACATCGAGGACTGGCGTTGCTCCGGCTGGAGCTGACCACGGTATGCATTCGTTTTTCGTGATTCCGGGAAGGGAAGGGAAAGAGTAGTGCGAGTGAAATCGAAACGGCTGGCGCTCAAGGCTGCCGCGGTGATGACGGCAGGTGCCCTCGGCGGTGGGCTGACGTTCGCCGGCGTGGCTCACGCGGCCGTCTACACCAAGGACGTCCACGGGGTCATCGGGCAGCTCGACACGGCCGCCGGCAACGGCTCGAAGGCCTGGATGTGGGGCTACGCTCCGGCTCACGTGTCCCGTGGCGTCGTGCAGTACCAGTTCTACAACGGGCAGATCGGCTCCTTCGACGTCGCGCCGCGTACGGCCCGGTCGGTGAACCTCAATACCTCGGTCTGGCGGATCCAGGCCTGCGCCGTCTACTGGGTCCAGAGCGACGACCCGAAGGGCGGCGGGCCGTCGCCTTCGAAGGCTGCCGGATGGTACGAGGAGTGGCACTGCTCCGGCTGGAGCTGACCGGCTGAAAACAGCGGGGCCCGCGGTGATCGTCACCGCGGGCCCCGCTGCCGTCGGGCTCCGGATCAGCCCTTGTGGGCGTACTCCAGCAGCGTTCCGGGGTTGGTCAGCCCGTTGGTCGGGGCACCCTGCGGGTCACGGGCCAGGCCGCTGCTGTCGGTGACGGCGTAGAAGACGGTGCCGGTGGCGTTGAACGTCAGATCGCGATAGCGGTTGACGCTCTTCCAGACCGGGATGGTCTCGGCCGCCAGCCGGCCGTCCGCGGTCAGCGGCACCCGGTAGATCGTGCCGTCCTTCAACGTGGTCATCAGCAGCGAGTTGCTCCACCCCGGAAGGCGGGAGGCGGCCAGGTAGTCGAGGCTGGAAGGCGCGATGCCGGGCCAGCAGATGTAGTAGGCGGCCGCGCACTTCGGGTCCTGGAAGTCGAAGTCGTCGCCGACCGTGTAGTAGGTCCGCAGCGGCTCGACCAGGTTCGGGGCCGTGAAGCTGGACTCCGTGGACTGCGGGACCTGCGGCAGCGCCGGTTCACCCCACGGCAGAGAGGGACAGCCGGGAGCAGCCGACCAGTTCGCGTAGACGTACGCCTGGTCATCCTGGTAGCCGGAGATGTTCGGCCAGCCGTAGTTCCCTGCCGCCCGGATCAGATTGATCTCGTCGTCGTTCTTCGGGCCGTGCTCGTTGGCGTAGAGCCGGCCGCCGGGGCCGAAGGTCAGACCCTGCGGGTTGCGGTGACCCAGGGAGTAGACGTGGCTGCGTACCCCGTTGATCACCGGGTTGTCGGCCGGGATGGTGCCGTCGACCTCGAGGCGCAGAACCTTGCCCTGATATGACACCCAGTCACGATCGCGGACCTCCTGCGCCGTCGGTGTGCGCTGCGCCCGGATCGGCTTGCAGTAGTTGGCGAACTGATTGTGGCCCCCGTCGCCGATCGTGTACGCCAGCTTGCCGTCCGGGCCGAAGACCAGCCGGCCGGAGTTGTGGTCGTCGCTGCCGGGCAGACCCTCGATCAGGGTGATCGGCAGGATCAGCCGCTGGGTGGCCGCCTCCCAGAAATAACGGACCAGCTTGACCCGGCGGTCGACCGCGGCGCCGGGATCGGCATCGTAGGTGTAGGCCAGGAAGACATGCTGGTTGCGGGCCGTGAGCAGCTCGGGGTGCAGGGCCATGCCCATCAGGCCGTCCTGGGTGCCCGGTGTGATCAGCACGTCGGGCAGGGTCAGCGCGGTGCTGCGGGCGCCGGTGGCCGGATCGATCCGGACCACCCGGCCGGCGGTGCGCTCGGTCACCCACAGCAGGCCGTCCGGGCCGTTGGCGACCTCGAACGGGTTGGCGAGGCCGGTGGCGATCACCCGGGTGGTGAACTGGTCCGGGCCGGGGTCGGCCGCGTGGGCGGCGGTCGCGGGGGAGGTTGATGCCACGATCGCCGTGAGGGTGGCGGCGATCAGTGTGCGTGTCGCGGTGCGCATGCTGCTCCGTTTCTCGTCGGTATGCCCTCCACGGTGGGTATCCCGGATTTACGGGCCATCGACGGCGAATAGACGCATTTCGCCGATACGCGGCATCGACGCTTCCCGCGTGAGATCACCATGCGGCCGCCTCGTAGAGGTCGACATATCGCGGGTACAGATCATCGGCCACCGGCCCGAGCCGTTCCACGGTGACGATGTCGTGTTCGAGACCCAGAGCGGCGCCGGTGTCGGCGGTTCGACGCGTCCGGTCCATGTGCTGCCGATCCGGTGTCGATGCCGGCTCGTCAGGGTCTCACCGGCGGGGCTATGGGCTCGGTGGCTCAGCGGAGAGGCAGGCACGATTTCGTCACCGCCCGGTGGGGGTCATCGCACATCGCGATGGGGGTCAACGCCATTGCCTTACGACACCGGCCGCAGAATCCGGCAGTGTCGACGGCGACCGGTTCCAAGTCGATTCCGAGTGGGCGGACCACAATGACCATCACTATGGCGGTGACTGTGACACCGATCCGGCAGAGCGTGTTGCGGGCGGGGGCGGAACCTGAGGAGTTCGGCGGACACGAGCAGGCGTGGGCCTGGCTGCAGGGTGACCTGCCTATCCTCAAGACGATGGTTGGTAAGGCTGTGGCGCGGCGTGCGATCGCGGTCCGCGTCCTGATCGGAGTTCACTCATGCCTTCGCGCGCCCTCCAGCTGAAGGTGCTCGGCCCGGTCGTCGCCGAGTATCGGGGCCAGGCGGTGGACCTGGGCGGGCCGCTGCAGCGGGCGGTGCTGGCGATGCTGCTGGCGGCCCGGGGGACCGTGGTGTCGGCGGACCGGCTGATCGAGCAGCTGTGGCACGGACGGCCACCGCCGAGGGCCACCACGTCGCTGCAGACCTACGTCTCCAACCTGCGTCGCCTGCTCGAGCCGGATCGTAGACCGCGCACCCCGAGTACCACGTTGCTCACGGTGCCGCCCGGCTACGCGATCAGCGTCAGCGACGACGACGTCGACGCGTGGCGTTTCGAGCGGCTCGTCCGTGCGGCGCGTAAGGAGCCTCCGGAGACGGCCACCGTGTTGCTGGAGGAGGCGCTGCGGCTGTGGCGGGGGCCGGCGTACGCCGAGTTCGCAGACGCGGACTGGGCGCAGGCGGAGGTCGGCCGTCTCGACGAACTGCACCTGCTGGCGCGGGAGGCGCAGCTGGACGCCACCGTACGCAGCGGGCAGGGCGCTGTCGCTGTTCCGCTAGCGGAGGCGATGACCCGGGAGTACCCGCTGCGGGAGGAGGCCTGGCGGCAACTCGCTCTGGCGCTGTGGGCGACCGGTCGCCGGGCCGAGGCGCTGGAGGCGTTGGGCGCCCATCGGCGGGTGTTGCGTGACGAGTTGGGCCTCAATCCGACCCGCCGTCTCGCCGACCTCGAGGTCGCCATCCTCAGCGAGCGCGACGACCTGCGTCCCGGTGAGCCCTCCAAGGCCGTCGTGCCGTTCGCCGGTGAGGCGGAGCCGTTCGTCGGGCGGACCGGTGAGCTGCGGCGATTTCACGAGGCCACCGGTGCGGCGCTGCGTGGCGGCGGCATCGTGCTGATCAGCGGTGAGAGCGGCATCGGTAAGAGCCGTCTGCTGGGCCGAGCCCTTCAGGACCTGGCCGCCACCGGCTGGACGGTACTGAGCGGATGCTGCCCGGAGTATGAGGGTGCACCACCGGCGTGGGCGTGGACGGAGGTGCTGCGGTCGCTGGAGAAGGTGATGCCGCCGCCCGAGCCGGCCGTGATGGCGCCGTTGCTGGGCGACGTCGGCGCCGGTTCTGTGCCCGGACCGGACATCGGACGGTTTCCGCTGCATCAGGCGGTGGTGAGGTGGCTGGGTGTGGCCGCCGCGGCCGGCCCGCTGGTGGTGGCCGTCGACGATCTGCAGAACGCCGACGGTGAGACGCTGACCCTGTTCGAGCGGGCCGTCGAAGGGCTGGCGGGGCGCCCTGCCCTGGTCGTCGGCACCTACCGGCCGGGCGAGACCGGATCGCGGGTGGCCGACACCCTCGCCCGGGTGGCGCGACGGGTACCGGTGCGGATCAACCTGCCCGGGCTGACCAGCGCCGAGGTGGGTGACCTGATCGCCGCCGTCACCGGGGTGCCGGCCGACGACCGGACCGTCGAGGCGTTGACCGACCGGACCGGTGGCAACCCCTTCTATGTGGGCGAGTGCGCTCGGCTGTTGGCTGCCGAGGGGCCGCAATCCGCGCTCACCGAGGTGCCGGACGGCGTACGTGAGGTGCTGCGCCGCAGGCTGGCCCGGCTCGGTGACCGGCACCTGGATGTGCTGAGGGTGGCCGCGCTGCTCGGCGGCGACGCCGACCCCGATGTCCTGGCCGAGGTGGCCGGTGTCGACCCGGCCCCCGCCCTGGAGACCGCCTTCGCTCTCGGTCTGCTGGTCGAGGGCACGTCCGGGCATCCCGCCTTCCGGCATTCCCTGCTGCGTGACCTGATCTACGGTGAGATGCCGACACCTCGCCGGGCCCGTCTGCATGCCGCCATCGCCGCAGTGCTGGAACGGGAGCGGCCCGACGACCACGTCGCCCTGGCCCGGCACTACAGCCGGGCGCTGACGGCGGCGACCGCGGGCCCGGCGATGCGCCACAGCATGCTGGCCGCTGCCGCGGCCGAGCGTGTCTACGCCTTCGACGTGGCGGCTGAACTGCTCACCCAGGCGGTCGAGGCAGCCGGTCGGATGCCGCGTACCGGTGACCACGATGCCCGGATCGTGCAGGTGCTGTCGCTGCTGGTCCGCGCGCAGATCAAGGCCGGGGCGATGAGCGCGGCCCGAGCCTCCCGGCGGCGGGCCATGGATCACGCCGAACACGCCGGCCGCGACGACCTGCTGGCCGAGGCGCTGGCGGCGTGGAGCGAGCCGACGTCGTGGCAGAGCCGTGCCTACGGGACCGTGGACCTGCGGACGGTGACCGCCCTGAACCGGCTGCTGAGCCGCGGTGCCCTGGACCCGCGGACGCGTTGCCGGCTGCTCGACACGCTGGTCTCCGAACTCGACGGCGATCTCGACCCGCGGGCGGTTTCCGCGGCGCAGGAGCAACTGGCCCTGGCCCGCGACATCGGTGAGCCGGAACTGATCGCCGCCGGGCTGATGGCGGTCGCCAAGTGCACCTCCTACGAGCATGGTGCCGAGCGGCGCGGCCGGATCGCCGACGAGCTGCGGGACCTGGCCCGAGGCATGGGACTGCCGGTGTACCACTGGCTCGCCGAGCACATCGCGGGCACCGTCCGGGCCGCCGCCGCCGACCCGGACGGGCTGCGCCGGCACGCCGAACTCGGCATCGCCATCGCCGGTCAGCACGGCCTCGCCGAGCAGGAGGCGGTGAACCGGGCCACGCTCGCGATGCTGGCGCACATCCGCGGCGACTTCGCCGAGGCCCGCGAACTCTACGACGACGTCTACGAACGGATGCTGGCCGTCGGCGCCATCCACGCGTGGACGTTTCACAGCACGGTGCAGATCACCCTTTACCTGAGCGAAGGCCGGTACGCCGAGGCCGAGCCGTTGACCCGCGCCGTCCAGGACGCGACCGGCAATCTGGAGAACGACCGGCTGGCGCTGGTCCTGGCCCGGCAGGGCAGGCTGGACGAGGCCCGGGCGGTGCCTCGCGACCTGGTGTTGCGCGATGACTACCTGCAGAGTTACTTCGGATGCCTCAAGGGTGACCTGGCGGTGCTGCTCGGTGAGCGGGAGAACGCACCGATGCTGATCGACCGGCTGCTGCCGCTGCGTGATCTGCTCGGCGGCGTGACGAGCACGTCGATGGTGAGCGGGCCGGTCGCGATCACCCTCGGTGGTCTCTACCGGTTGATCGGCGACGACGATCGCGCCGCCGAGGAGTTCCGGCACGCCGTGGTGATCGCGCGGCGGTGGGGCTCACCGCACTGGGAGGCGGCCGCACAGGAGGCGTTGGCGCGGCTACCCGGCTGAACGCGGCGTTCAGAAAACGCCAAGAGTTCTTACCATCGCAGGTTCGTAGTCTTCGGCCATGCTCGAAAGCGGACTGTCAACCACCCTCAGCTTCAGCCTCCTCGGGCCTGTCCAGGCCTGGCAGTGCACCCGGACGGACTCCGGTAGGCCCCGGACCGGCCGTGAAGTGGACATCGGATCGCCGCAGCAGCGCGGCACCCTGGCCATGCTGCTGCTGCGCGAGGGCACCACGGTCACCCTGGACGAACTGATCAGCGGACTGTGGGGCGATGAACCGCCCCGTTCGGCGGTCACCACCGTACGGACCTACGTCTACCGGTTGCGGCGGGTACTGCAGCAGGAGGGCGACGACGCGACCAGCCTGGAGTCCAGCGGCGGCGGTTACGTCCTGCACGTGCCGGACGGGGCCGTCGACATCAACCGGTTCCGGGCGCACACCCTGCGCGCCGCGGCGGCCACCCGCCACGGGGATCGGCGTGCGGCGGCCGCCGAGTTGCGTTCCGCGCTCACCCTGCCCGACGGCAGACCGCTCGCCGGAGTGCAGGGGCCGTACGCGCAGGGTCAGCGTGCCCGGCTCGAGCAGTGGATCGCCACCGCGCACCTGGATCTGATCGAGGCCGAGATCCACCTCGGCCGGCATCGGGAGATCCTGCCCGACCTCACCGCGATGGCCGCCGCCCACCCGTTGTGGGAGGAGGTACAGGCGCTGTACATGACCGCGCTGCACGGCATGGGCCGTACGGCCGAGGCGATGGAGCACTACCGCCGATCGCACCGGGCTCTGGTCGACGAGCTCGGTATCGAACCCGGCGCCCAGCTGCGGGCCGCGATGCACCACATCCTGGCGCCCGCACCGACCACGGTGAACGCCGGGCCGCGTCGGCCGCGTGCCGGCGGCTCCCCACGCCGTCGTCGCCCGGCGTGGGTCTCGCATCGCCGTCTGGTGCGCTGAGCCGCGGCAGGTCACCGGTGCCTGGTCGCCGGGCACACCTGCGGCAACAGGCAGGCACCGGTGAAACCGGTGGTCGTCGCGGCGTACAGCAGGGCGGTGAACAGACCGGCCGTAATGGCCAGCATGACGACGGCATGCAGGACGAACCGGAAAACGCGATACCAGCGAGGCCTGTCGGACATGCCGCTATCCGATCGGGCCGGGTTCGATACCCGGTCGATGCGCAGTCGACGGGGCGGCCTCGTAGAGGCCGAGGTAGCGGGCGTACAGGTCGTCGCGGTGGACGCCGAGCGCGGCCGGGGAGGCGATGTCGTGCGACAGGCCCATCGCCGCCGGTAGCAGCACTTCCTCGAACGACGATCCGCCGGCGGCGGCCAGCGCGGCGGGCAGGGCGAACGCGGTCGCCCGGTCCACCGCCTGGTCACCGGCCGACAGCACGACGGCGATCCGTCGCGGGCCGGTGCCCGGCCGTGCCCGGACGTCGGCCGCGAGACGCAGATACTGGGCGAGCGCCGTGTAGGAGTAGCCGTTGCGGTCGACGAGGTCCGGTAGGAGCCTGCATCCGTACGCGAACCGCAGGGCGGCGACCGCCACCGGGCAGGCGTGCCGCCGGTGCGGCCGGAAGAACGGGGCCAGTGCCAGCAGTCGCCGTACCTCGCCCGCCCGCCGTGCCGCCAGCCAGGTGCCCAGCACGGCCCCGCCGGAGATGCCGACGATTCCGGCCTCGTCGCCCAGACGTGTGGTGAGGCGCCAGGCGCCGGTGGAGTACGCCCGCAGCGCCGCGACGGTGAGCCGCCCGGACGGTGGACCGGCCGGCCCGTGCAGCGGAGCCCGCGGCGCAGCACGTTGTATCCACGGGCGAAGAACCGTTCGGCCAGCAGCGCCACCTGCTGCGGGGTGTGGGTGTGGCCGTGCAGCAGCAGCACCGCACGAGGCCGGCTCTCGCCGTGAGTCCACAAGCGCGTACCGGCCGCGGGCCGCACCGCGGGGTTCCGCTCGTCGTCGGCGACCGCACGGCGGGCGGCCGCCTCGGCGTCGGCGAAGCCGGTCACGGCGTCTGCGGGCGGGTCCACCGGTGCTTCACACCGGGCGGGAAGAACTCGGCGTCGTCCGCCGGCCGGAGTTCCACCTGCGGAGTCTGGTAGGCCGCCGGCACGTAGTGGGCGAACTCGCTGTTGATGCGCAGCAACTCGGTACGGATCGACGAGGCGGCGAGCATCCGCCGTTCCTCGCTGGGCTCGGCTCCGGCGGCCAGCTCGACGACGACGGACAGCCGCCGGTCCCGGTCGGTGTCCTCGACCGTGCGCAGCACGAACCTACCGGTGGTCCAGCCGCTGACGGCCGGCCGTTCCAGGCCCGCCGTCACGTTCTCCGGGTAGATGTTGGCCCCGAAATACGAGACGGTGAACAGTGAACGGCCGAAGACGTACACGAACGGCAGTCGCGGGCCGTCACCGGGATCGAAGCCGTGGTCCCGGCACAACGACACCATTTCGTCGTACGGCAGTACGCCGCCCTCGTCGGCGATGTGATAGCGAACCAGTGGCACGGTGCCGGCGCAGCTGAAGGTGAGGGTCCCGTCCGGCATCGGCTCGAACCAGTGGGTGACCGGGTCGTACTGCACCAGTGTCGGCAGTCGGGAGTCGCCGAAGCACCTGGTCGCGACGTCCGGGTGCCGGGCCAGGAAGCGGCGGATGCGAACGCTCAGCGGCGTCTCGTTGCCCAGCACTCCCGCGTCGGCCGTGCCGTACAGCGAGACGATGTCGGTGACCGGGTCGCTGATGCCAGCGCGTTCGCCGACGAGGTCACGCCACTGCTCGCTGAACACCTCGCCGGCCAGTACCAGCTTGATGCCGTAGTACTGCCAGTCGAGGCCGCGGTCGCGGCCGGCGTCGATGACGTTCTTGAGGAACGGCGGGTAGCCGAGCAGTACCGTCTGGTCGTAGTTGCGGCCGAGTTCGCCGACCACGCGCAGGATCTCGGCGAGGTCGTTGCCGGGGGTGGCGACGGTGATCGGGTAGCCGTCGGCGGCGAGGCGTCGGCAGGCGGCGACGGTGTACATGCCGCCGACCCAGTTGCCGAGAGCGAAGCAGACCACGGCGAGCGTGCTGCTCTCGGCGGCATCGAATCCGTCGCGGAAGACCTGCTCGAACCGTGCGACGCCGGTCTGCTCGTCGGATTCGGTGCGCGGCCACACCGTCGGGTGGCCGGAGGACCCTGAGGAGAGGGCGACGACGGTGGCCGCGTCGAGTCGCCCGTGGCGGCACCGGTCCGGCAACGGGTAGCGGCGGTGGTAGCCGGCCTTGGTCATCAACGGGATCGCCGCCGGTTCCAGGACCGCGGCCGGATCGACCCCGTTGTCCTCGAGGAATCGGCGGTAGGCGGGAACCGTCGCGACGGCGTCCTGGAACAACGCCATCACGGGTGAGGGCTCGGTCATCGCCCACGCTCGGGTGCGGTGGCGGCCGGTGTGCGTACGTTCATGGTCGTTCCTGTCTGGAGCGGGAGCGGGAGCGGGAGCGGGAGCGGGATCGGGGGCGGGAGCGGGGCCGGCGGGACACGGGTGCGGGCCTGGGCCCGGACCACCACCGCCAGCCAGACGAATTCGGCGGTCAGCGCCGCCCGTTCGGCGAACCCGCCGAGGGCGCCGCCGACGGCGACCTCGGTCAGGTACCAGCCGAGCAGGGCGAACAACACGAGGGCCACCGCCGGGCCGGCCGGGGCGGCGAACGGGTGGCAGCGTCCCGCCACCGCCGGCCAGGCGGCCAGGGCGACGGCGGCGAGCCCGGCGAAGACAGCGTGCGCGATCGACCAGGCGCCGCCCGCGGGCAGCGGGAATCCGGCGGCGAGCAGCAGGAAGAATCCTGCGGCGGCGAGCAGGACACGGCCGGAGACGGCCGCTGCGGTCAGCCCGAGGGCGGCGATCAGGTGGACGACACCCGATCCGGCCATCGCGGCGGTGGTCAGGTAGCGGTGCTCGGCGTCGAGGGCGGCCATGGCGCTGACCGAGCGTTCGACCCAGTCGAAGCAGGCGGGCTGCACCAGCCCCGCGACGACGACGGCCAGGCACAGCGCCGGCAGCGCCGACAGTGTCAGCGGTACGAGGTAGCGCTCAGCGACTCGGAACACCGTCGTCTCCGGTCAGAGGCGGTGAGGGCGCACCGGCTCGGGGAGCCGTGCACGGACATGCAGATTGGTGGGGAAGACACTGAACGCCGTCCGCTCACCGACGGGACCGGCGCCGGTGTCGGGTTCGAGATCGAAGTCGCGGCACAGCATCGAGGTCACCAGCGTGGTCTCGACCAGGGCGAGGTTGCGGCCGGGGCAGAAACGCGGTCCGCCGCCGAACGGCAGGAACGGGGCGGTGACGCTGTCGGCCGCCGGGCCGGCGCCGAGCCACCGCTCGGGGCGGAACCGATCCGGTTCGGGGAACCGCGCCTCGTCGTGGTGCGCGCCCCGGCTGATCAGTGTGAACACGATGGTTCCGGCATCGATGACCAGACTGTTGTCCCGGCCGGCGAGCAGGACGTCGTGTTTGGCCTGCATCGCCAGGTACGGCGCCACCGGTCGCATCCGGATCGCCTCGCGGACGGCGGCCCCGGCGAGTTCCAGGTTGCGCAGGGTGGCAGGGCTGTCGACGACGTACCGGTCGCCGAGGACGTTGTCCGCCTCGGCACGTACCCGATGCAGCATCTGCGGGTCGTTGGCCAGGTAGTGCAGCGTCCAGGCGGCTGTCGCGGAGGTGGTGTCCTCGCCGGCGAGCAGCATCGTCAGGACGTTGCCGACCAGTTCGGTGTGGGTCAGTTCCGGCTCGCCGTCGGCCGGGACGGCGAGGGCCTCCAGGAAGTTGGACGGGGCGGCCCCGCCGGCGACGCGGGCTTTGGCCTGTTCGAAGTGCCGTCCGATGATGCCGCTGAGCTCGTCCATCGTCCTGGTGAGCCGCCGGCGGCGGGCGCTGGGCACGAACCGCCAGTAGGGGATCGGCGCGTACAGGCGCCGGCCGATCTCCGGGAACAGTTCGGGTAGCCGCTGCGACAGGCCGGCGCCGTGGTTCTCCACCGCGTTCAGGTCGACGCCGGCGGCCAGGCCGACGGTCACGTCCAGGGTGTATCGCATCATCTCGTCGAGCACGTCGATGCGGTCACCGGCCGCCGCGGCGGCGTGCCATTTGCGCCGCAGGCGCTCGGCGCAGCGGGTGAGGGTGCCGAAGTAGGCGCTGAGGTGGGCGGCGTTGAGGCTGCGGGTGGCGATGGCGCGCAGCCGCTGCCATTCGTCGTCCTCGGCGGTGAAGACGCCGTGGACACCGAGTTCACGCAGGGTCGAGGTGACGCGAGGGCTGCGCCGGAACGTCTCGGGTCGTTGCCTGAGTACCGCGTTGACCAGGAAGGGGTCGGAGGTGACCACGGCCGGTGCGGGCAGCCGGAGCCGGTAGGTGGATCCGTAACGGTCGTTCCACTTCTGCAGGGCCCGGTTCGGACCGCCGGCGCCGGCCAGAGCGAGTTTGTTGCCGAAAACCGGCAGGCTCGGTGGGCCCGGTAGGTCACGGATGGTCAGTGCGTCCTGTGCTAACACCGTCCCAGCCAAACCGGCGGGGATCAACTTGCGGTCGACGACAAGTGGACGACTCTCGGGTACCGCGGCGTCCCGGCTCGATCCGCTGCTCAGGTGGACGGTCAATCCCTGTTCATTCGTGGCCCGGTCGATCACGTGCGGGTATGGTCGCGTCCTGACCGGCCCGGATCCAGCGCCCGAGACCCCCTCGGCCCGCGCGGCGGCTGCCGGCGCGGTGGAGTCCTCGACCTGACGGCCGGACTCCCGCGACATCACCCGCTTGCTGGAGGAGACCATGCGCGACATCGAGCCGGCCGACCTGCGGACCGGCGGTGCCGGACTCGTCCGTGCCGGGGACACGCCTGTCGACGAGGTGCCGCGGCTGTCCGAGGTTCTGCGGGCCGGACGGCGCAGGGCCTTCGTCGGACGCGACGCTGAGATGGCGCTGTTCCGGACCGCCTTGGGCGACGTGGCGCGGTGCACGGTGCTGTATCTGCACGGGACCGCCGGCGTCGGGAAGTCGACGGTACTGCGGCGGTGCGCGGCCGAGGCCGAGGCCGAGGGGCGGGTGGTCCTGCGGATGGACCGCTGCGATCCGGCGGGGATCGTCGCCGCGGTGCTGGCCGCCCAGCCGCTGATCCCGGCCGGCGCGAGCGCGCCGGTGCTGTTGTTCGACGACTTCGAGCAGTGGCGGACGGCTGAGGTGTGGTTGCGTGAGGACTTCTTTCCCGGCCTGCCCCTGGGCACCGTCGTGATGCTCGCCGGCCGGGGCGCTCCGGACGTCGCCTGGACCGCCGATCCGGGCTGGCGCGACGTGGTGCGCATTCGTGAGGTCGTCGAGTTCGACACCGCCGAGACCGGGGCCTGGCTCGATCACGAGGCGGTGCCCGCCGCTCGCCGCCTACTGCTGTGCGAGCTGTCAGGTGGTCATCCGCTGCTGCTGAGCACGGCTGCGGCGGCGGTGGCCGCCGGTCACACCGATGACGAGGTACGCCTCACCGGCGCCCGGGCGGTGATCCGGCGGCTGCTGGACGACCTGCCGACGGTGGAGCACCGCCGCGCGGTGGAGCTGTGCGCGTATGCCGACCCGGCCACCGAGCGGATGCTGCATGCCGGTGTGCCGCAGGCCGATCCGGTTGCTCTGCTGCACTGGCTGCTCGACCAGCCGTGGACCGTCGGCGACGACGTCGGTGTGCGCCTGCGGCCCTACCTGCGCCGGGCGATGCGCACCGACCTGCACTGGCGGGATCCGGCCAGGGCGTACGCGGTGCGGGATCTCGTCGGCCGCTGCGGTGCCGCCCGGCCGTTGACCAGGACGGCTTTCGACGCGGCGGTCCGCGACGCTCTGCGCGAGTACCGGCGTCCCGACCTGCTCGCCGGTAACCCGCTGGCGCAGAGCCGGATGGTGCTGGCCGCAGCCGAGCACACCGATCCGGGGCAGGCGTTGCGGGCGGTGCTGCGTGCGGCGGTGGACGCCATGGGAGAGGACCCCAGGGAAGGTAAGGCGCACCGTGCGCTGACGGCCACGTATCTGGGCACCGCACCCACGCAGGACGCGGCGGCCCAGCGGCTGGGGTTGCCGTTCAGTACCTACCGCCGTCATCTGACCCGCGGGGTCCGGGTGCTCGCAGATCTACTGTGGCGTCGTGAGCTGACCTGAGTATCGGCAGTTGCATCGTCGGCAGCGTGTCCTGTCCCGGCCGCAGGACCGGAAGCTCCACGGTCGGCTGCTCGTGGACGGCGACCGGGACCCTGCGCTGCGGCAGGGTGAACAGCCAGGCGCCGCCGACGGCCGGCGCCCACCGGTGCAGCCGCACACAGACCAGTACCAGCAACGCGGTCAACGCCACCGGCAGGACCGCGGCGAGCACGAGCTGCGCCGCCGGGCCGGCACCGGAGAACACGTCGCGCAGCACGGCGTCGATGATCGCCAGCAACGGCATGTGGATGACGTAGATCGGCAGGGTGTTGCGCCCCAGCCCGGCCAGGGCGTTGCTCAGCCGCCGCAGCCGGACCAGCTGTGTGGCGCCGGCGACACCGGCGGCCACGGCCAGGCCGCTGATCAACGGCCAGACGCCCGGCCAGCGTTGCGCGCCCGCCACGCGCATCACCGCCACCGTCACCAGGTACGCGGCGACGCAGACACCGAAGGTGCGCAGGGTTGCCGTCTGTGCCCACCGGTCGATCCACGGCTTGAGCCGTACCCCGGCCAGGAAGAACAGCAGGTTCTGGTAGAGCTGGCCGCGGTTGCCGGGTGCCGCGAGCATCCCGGAGGCGGCGACCGCGGACAACACGAACGCGGGCATCAGCACCACCACCGCGGGCAGCGCCCGGGTCGAACGGGCGATGGTGAAGTAGACGGCCAGCGCCATCAGGTACCACAGGTTCGTCGGCGTGACGGTCAGCTGCTCGGCGATGTCCGCGACACTGCGTGCCGCCAGCGTGTCGAAGCCCGGCAGATTCCACAGCACCGCGGTGTGCACGGCGAACCACAGCGCGTACAGGTAGAGGAACTTCGTGATCCGGCTACGCCGGGTCTGCGCCCAGCTGCGGGTGACCGCACCGGCCGCCAGCATGCCGGAGATGGTGAAGAAGACCGGCATGCGCAGCGGCAGAAGCTGTTCGCCGAACGTTCCCCACACGCCCGGCAGCGGCACCGGCAGCCGCCAGCCGACCTGCAGGTAGTGCTTCATGATGACGTGCCACAGCACCACCAGCAGGATGCACACACCTTTGGCGACGTCGATCCACTGCCGGCGTCCGGCCACTGCCGGTCGGATGCTGCGAGGCACGTCACATCACTCCACGTAATCGGTAGGTGGGAACGAGCCGGGATCATCGGCAAGGCCGTTGTTCATCCGGAAGGCCACTTCGTGTCCACCGCGCGTTTCGCCGCGGCCGTCGATCCGGCGGCGATCGGATGTCGACATCCGGCCGGTGTCCTGGTGCGGACATCCGAGCGAACGGAGCACCATGACCGAGCAAGACTCGATCGGCGTCGACCGGCGTCACGTACTCGGCCTCGGCGCCGCCGCCGGCGCCACCGCCGTGCTGGGTGGCGTCCTGACCACCGGCGAGCCGGCGCAGGCCGGCGGACCCGGCCCGTTGTGCGCCCCGGCCGGCCTCAAGGGCCGGGCGCTGCTGCCCGGCCGGCCCGGCTATGACGCGGCGGTCGCCGGCTTCAACCTGGTCCAGACCCCGGCCCCCGGCCTGGTCATCGCGGCGGAGAACGCCCGCGACGTGCAACTCGCGGTGCGGCTGGCCGCCCAGCGGCGGGCGCCGATCGCGGTGCTCGCCACCGGCCACCAGCCGTCGGTGCCGATCGGCCGCGACGCGATCCTGGTCAGCACGAAGAACATGCGTGAGGTCACCGTCGACGCCCGGCGGCGCACCGCACGCGTCGAGGCGGGCGCACTGTGGACCCACGTTCTCGACCGGTCCCTGCCCCAGGGACTGACCGGGCTCAACGGCTCCACCCCGACCGTCGGCGTGGTGGGCTACACCCTCGGCGGCGGGCTCAGTCCCACTCTCGGCCGCCGGTACGGGTACGCCGCCGACCACGTGCGCAGCATCGACCTGGTGACTGCGGACGGCCGGCTGCGCACCGTCACCGGCGCGAACGACCCCGAGCTGTTCTTCGGTGTCCGCGGTGGAAAGAGCAACTTCGGCCTGGTCACCGGGATCGAGTTCGACCTGTTCCCGGTCTCGACGTTCTACGGCGGCGCGATCATCTTCGACGGCAAGGACGCGCAGCGGCTGTTGCACGCCTACCGGCGCTGGGTGCGGACCGTGCCGGAGGCCATGTCGTCGTCGGTGGCGCTGATGAACATCCCGGACGATCCGTCCTCACCGCCGCCACTGCGCGGCAAGGCGATCGTCAGCCTGCGCATCTGCTGGACCGGCCGGCAGGACACCGGTGAGGCACTGGTCCGGCCGCTGCGGGCGATCGCCACACCGCTGCTGGACATGGTCACGCAGCAGCCGTACTCGGCCTTCCCCGCGATCCACAGCGACCCGGCGGGACCGGTGCCGGCGTACGAGCGGACCGCGCTGCTCTCCGAGCTCACCGGGGACGCGGTGGAGGCACTGGTCGCTGCCGCGGGACCGGGTGCGCCGTACCCGATCACGATGGTCGAGGTCCGCCACCTCGGCGGGGCGCTGGCCCGGCAGCCGCGTCATGCCAGTGCCGTCGCCCACCGCGACGCCGGGTTCACGTTGTTCGGCGCCGGTGTGACCGGCCCGGCCGAGGTGCCCGCGTTGCGTGCGGCGCTGGACCGGGTGGTCCGGCTGATGCGGCCGTGGAGCACCGGTGGCAGTTATCTCAACTTCATGAGCGTCGACGAGGCCTCCACCCGGGCGGTCTCGCACGCCTACCCGGATCACGTCTACCGCCGGCTGCGCAGACTCAAGCGCCGGGTCGACCCGTACAACCTGTTCCGTCTGAACCACAACATCCCGCCCGCCTGACCGGCCACCGTCACGGCCCGGCCGACCTGCCCCACCGGCCGGGCCGTGACGGTTTCTCACGGAGGACCCGATGGCACGCAAGGCGAAGGTGGCCGTGCTGTACGGCGGGTGCGGCCAGGAGCACGACATCTCCCGAGCCTCGGCTGCCGCGGTCCTTCGGCATCTGGACCGCGACCGGTTCGACCCGGTGGGGATCTACGTGACCAGGACCGGGCAGTGGCTGGTCGACGGTCAGCCGCTGCCCGGAACCGTCGACTGCGCGCTCGGCGGGCTGACGCACGCGCAGAACGTGCTGCGCAGCTGCGACGTCGCGTTCCCGGTGATGCACGGCCGCTGCGGCGGGGACGGCACCGTACAGGCTCTGCTGGAGCTGATCGGTGTGCCGTACGTCGGCAGCGGTGTGCTGTCGACCGCCGCCGCCCTGGACAAGGAGGTGACCCGCCGGCTGCTGGCGGCCGCCGGGCTGACCGTCACCGACACCGTCGTGCTCGGCGAGCGCGACCACCTGTCCGAGGCCGACCGCGACCGGCTGGGTCTGCCGTCGTTCGTCAAACCGGCCCGCGGTGGCTGCGGTATCGGTGTCTCGCGTGTGACCTGCTGGCCGGATCTGTCGCCGGCGGTCGCGCTGGCGCGGGCCGGCGACGTCAAGGTGCTGGTGGAACCCGAGGTGACCGGTCGCGAGATCGGCGTCGCCGTTCTCGCCCACCCCGACGGCCGGGTGGTGGCGGGCCCGCCGTTGGAGATCGTCCTGCCGCAGCGCCGTGCGTTCTTCGACCATCTGGCCCGCTACGGCGACCGCGACACCGTCCTGCGGGTACCGGCGCGCCTGGATCCCACCCTGGACGAGCTGCTGCGGGCGCAGGCGGTGCACGCGTACCGGGCGCTGGACTGCCGGGGACAGGCCTGCGTCGACTTCTTCGCCGACGAGGACACGGCGCCGGTACTGCACGGGGTGAGCACCGTACCGGACCTGACCGCCAGGTCACCGGTGCCACGGATCTGGGCAGCCACCGGTCTGTCCTTCACCGGACTGCTGACCGTGCTGCTGGACACCGCGCTGCGCCGGTGACCGCGCCGGGAGTCGTCGCGCCCATCGCCGATCCCGATCGGCCCCAGCGGCAACGGCGTACGGCGTCGCCGCCGCATCCCCCGATCCTGAATACGTTCAAATCTGAAAGGAACCGATGATGTCTCGCAAACTCATCCGTGGCGGTCACGTCCTGTCGATGGACCCCGGCGTCGGTGACCACATCGGCGGTGACGTCCTGATCCAGGACGGACGCATCGCCGCGGTCGGCACCGGCATCAGCGCCCCCGACGCCGAACTCGTCGACGCCACCGGCATGGTCGTCATGCCCGGCCTGATCGACACCCACCGGCACACCTGGCAGGGCGCCTTCAGCCAGGTCGCCGCGGACTGGACGCTCAACCAGTACTTCACCGGCGTGATCGGCCGGCTGTCGCCGATGTTCACGCCGCAGGACGTCCGCGACGGCACACACTTCGGCGCCGTCGAGGCCCTCGACAGCGGGGTGACCACCCTCTTCGACTGGGCACACATCATGAACACCCCCGAGCACGCCGACGCCGCCGTGGACGCGCTGCGCGCCTCCGGCATCCGCGCCGTGTTCGGGCACAGCATCCCCACCCACGATCCGGCCTGGTACGTCGGCAGCGACCTGCGCCACCCCGACGACGCACGCCGGGTGGCGACCCGGTACTTCAACTCCACCGACCAGCTGCTGACTCTGGCCCTGGCGATCCGCGGTCCGGAGATGGCGACCATCGCAGCCACGGCCGACGACCTGGCACTCGCCCGTGACCTCGGCGTCCGCGCGTCGATGCACGTCGGCATCGGCCTGCTCGGCGGCCAGCGGGCGATCACCCAGCTCAACGACCACGGCCTGCTCGGCCCCGACCTGATCTTCCTGCACGCCAACACCTCCACCGACGACGAGCTGAAGATGCTGGCCGCCAGCGGCGCGCACGCCTCCGTGTCGGCGCGGGTCGAGATGATGATGGGTCACGGCTTCCCGGCCACCGGCAGGCTGCTGGAAGCCGGTATCCGCCCGGCCCTGTCGGTGGACGTCGTCGCGGGCGTGCCCAGCAACATGTTCGACGAGATGCGTGCCGTGCTGGAGGCCGAACGCCTGCGCCAGTACGACCGTCAGCTGACCGCCGGCAGCGCGCCGGAGACGGTCCCGCTGACCACGCGGGAGGCCATCGAGTTCGCCACCATCGACGGCGCCCGCACGCTGGGCCTCGACGACCGCATCGGTTCGCTGACTCCCGGCAAGCGCGCCGACGTGATCTGCGTCGACGTGGCGCGATCACCGCTGCGGCTGGCCCAGCCGACCGAGGCCGCCGTGACGTTCGCCGACGCCCGCGACGTGCACACCGTTCTGGTCGAGGGCGAGTTCCGCAAACGCGGCGGGGAGCTGGTCGGTGTCGACGCACGCGGCGTGCGCGACGCGGCCCGCTCGTCGCGGGACCGGCTGCTGGCAGCCGTCACCGGCCTCTCCACCGTCGTGTGACATCGCCGATCGCGATCGGACCGAGAGGAAGTTCCGGCAGCCGACGGCCTGATCCGCCACGAGGCTTGCCTCACCGACTCTCGAACTAGGAGCTTTCCGTGTCCAGTACCACCAAGGTCCGCACCGCATCACCGGTGCGGACCGTCCGCGGCGGCGGATTCTGGCCGATCGCCTACGCCTTCGCGGTGATGATGGCGTTCTCGGCCGCCCCGACCCCGCTCTACGTCCTCTACCAGCGGCGCGACGGGTTCGGCTCGTTCACCGTGACGGTCGTCTTCGCGGCGTACGCCGTCGGTGTCGCGGTGAGTGTCTTCACCGCCGGGCACGTCTCGGACTGGCTCGGCCGGCGCCGGGTCATGCGGTGGGCGTTGCTGATCGCGATGGCCTCCGGTGGGCTGTTCCTGCTGCCCGGGCTGGCGGGCCTGCTGGCCGGCCGGTTCCTCTCCGGCCTCGGCGTCGGGCTGCTGACCGCCACCGCCACCGCGTACCTGATGGAACTGCACCTGGCACAGCGGCCGGACGCGAGCCGGCGCCGGGCGGACGTGGTCGCCACCGCCGCGAACATCGGCGGCATCGGCCTCGGGCCGCTGGTGGCGGGCCTGCTCGCCGAATACGCCCCGCGCCCGCTCGTCGTGCCGTACCTGGTGTTCGAGGTGCTGCTCGCGCTGGCGGTGGCGGGCACCTTCGCCGCCCGCGAGACCGTCCAGCGCCGTGACGTGCGCTGGCGTCCGCAGCGGGTCTCGGTGCCCGCCGCGGACCGCGGCCGGTACGCCGCCGCGTGTCTGACCGCGTTCGCCGCGTTCGCCATCTTCGGCCTGTTCACCTCGCT
Source organism: Actinoplanes sichuanensis (assembly GCF_033097365.1). Taxonomy (NCBI): domain Bacteria; kingdom Bacillati; phylum Actinomycetota; class Actinomycetes; order Micromonosporales; family Micromonosporaceae; genus Actinoplanes; species Actinoplanes sichuanensis. The sequence goes on along the minus strand of NZ_AP028461.1, from coordinate 4,318,376 downwards.
GGCGCCGGGCTTTCTCGTCGGCGTCCTCGACCAGCGCTCGCACGCCGTCGCCGGACTCGTGGCGTTCTCGGTCTTCGCCGCCGGCGTGGCGGGCAACCTGATGCTGGCCGGGTTCGCCCTGCGGGTCCAGCTGCGTATCGCCGTCCCGGTCCTGATCGTCGGCCTGGCCGTCCTGATCGCCGGCATCTGGGCGCCGAGTTTCGCGGTTTTCCTGGCCGGCGGCCTGCTCACCGGCGCCGGCGCCGGCGCCGCCTTCAAGGCCTCGGTCACCACCGCCGCGATCCTGGCCGAACCCGCCGCCCGCGGTGAGGCTCTCGCCGGGCTGTTCCTGGTCGGCTACCTCGGCCTTGCACTGCCCGTTCTCGGCCTCGGGCTCGCCGCTCAGCACCTGGATACCCGTACCTCGGTGCTGGTCTTCGCCACCAGCCTGGTGGTCCTGCTGGCAGCCGCGGCACGGCCGCTGTTCCGCCCGGCTCGCACCCCCTGATCCACCCTTTTAACCCAACCTGGAGTAGAGCACATGACAATCGATGCCACTGATTTGGCGAAACTCACCGCCGAGGTCGTCGGCCCGGTGCTGATCCCCGGCGACGAGCGGTACGCCGCGGAGGTCGCCACCTGGAACCTCTCGCTGTCCCACCAGCCGGTGGTCGCCGTCGGTGCCACCTGCGTCAGCGACGTCCAGGCCGCGATCCGCTTCGCGTCGGCGCACGCCCTGCCGGTCGCTGTCGTCGCCACCGGCCACGGCGCCTTCGTGTCCGCCGACGGCGCGGTCCTGATCAACGTACGGCGGATGGACGCCGTCACCGTCGACGCGGCCGCCCGCACCGCCACCGTGGGCGCCGCCGTGGAGATGCAGAGCCTGATCCACGCTGCGGCCGAGGAGGGCCTCGCCCCGCTGGCGGGCTCGTCACCGAACGTCGGCGTCGTGGGCTTCGTTCTCGGCGGCGGCTTGAGCCCGATGCTGGGCCGGCTGCACGGCTACGCGGCCGACCACGTCGTCTCCGCCGAGGTCGTCACACCCGACGGCGAACTGCGTACGATCGACGCGGTCACCGAACCCGACCTGTTCTGGGCGATCCGCGGCGGCAAGGGCAACTTCGGCGTCGTGACCGCGTTGACCATCAACCTGTTCCCGGTCACCGAGATCTACGGCGGTGGCCTGTTCTTCACCGGCGAACACGCCGCCGCCGTCCTCGACGCGTACCGGCACCTGGTCGCCGGCGCCCCGGACGAGCTCACCGCCTCGATCGCCTTCCTGCGGCTGCCGCCGCTGCCGTTCGTGCCGGAGCCGCTGCGGGGCCGCTTCACCGTGCACGTGCGGATCGCCTACGCCGGCTCGACGCAGGAGGGGGAGCGCCTGGTAGCGCCCCTGCGCGCGGCCGCTCCGGCGCTCATCGACGCGGTCGGCCCGATGCCGTTCACCACGGTCGCGGCGATCCATGCCGACCCGGTGGACCCGATGCCCGCCTACGAGACGTCGGCCGAACTCGCCGACTTCCCGGCGGAGGCGGCCGCCGCACTGCTCGCCGCCGCCGGACCGGACGTCACGCTGCCGGTCCTGATGGTCGAGATTCGTCAGCTCGGTGGCGCGCTCGCCCGCGAGCCACGGGTCCCCAGCGCCGTCGAACACCGCAACGCCGGGTTCAACCTGTTCGTGGCCACCGTCGCCGAACCGGGCATGAAGGATGCGGTACGGATGCCGCTGCAGACCGTGACGCACGCGCTCGGCCCGTGGACCACCGGACACAAGCTGATCAACTTCCTGACCGGCTACGACGTCACGCCGGAGGCGGTCGCCGCGGCCTACCCGCTGGCCACGTTCGAGCGTCTGCAGCAGGTCAAGGCGGCCTACGACCCGGCGAACATGTTCCGGATCAACCACAACATCGCACCCGGCCACTGAGGCCGATCGTCACACCGTGCCGCCGGCCGATCGGCCGGCGGCACGCAGAATGCTGGCCAGCAGCGCCGCCGTGGCCGCCGACGGCTGCCGGTCGGTGGGCAGCGCCACGGCCACCGGCAGGTCGAGGTCGCGCCGGTCGACGTCGATCACGCGGATGCCGTCCTCCTCGCTGCCGACCCGCGGCAGCAGCGTGACGCCGAGGCCGTTGCGCACCAGTCCCAGCGCGGTGTCCTGGTCGGCGGCCTCGAACGGCACATCGCGCACGATGCCCGCGGCGGCGAACGCCCGGTCGGTCATCGTCCGGTTGCCCCAACCGCGCGGGAAGTCGATGAAGGTCTCGTCGGCGAGGTCCTCCAGGCTCACCGAGGTGGCGTCGGCCAGCCGATGACGCCGGGCGCACACGAAACACAGCGGGATGGACCCGAGCTGGTGCAGGCGGATGCCGTCGGGCCGCTCGACGGTGCACACCAGAGCCAGGTCCAGGTCACCGGCGAGGATGGAACTCAGGTGCCCGGCTGAACCGCGCGGTGTCGTACGCAGCTGGAAGGTCACCAGGGGATGGGTGACGTGGAATCGGCCGAGGACCTGCGGCAGGTCGATCACCATCAGCCCGCGGCCTGCGGGACGGGCGGCGATCGAGGTGAGGGTCCCCATCCGGATCGTTCCCCGCAGACCGCCGCGTACCTGATCGACGGTGTCGCGGGCCCGCCGTTCGGCGCTGAGCAACCCCCGCGCCTCGGGCAACAGGGCCATTCCGGCGTCGGTGAGGGTGATCCCGGCGGCCTCCCGGGAGAAGACCGGCACACCCAGTTCCCGTTCCAGTTTCTGGATCGTGGCGGACACCGCCGACTGGGCGACACGGACACGGCGGGCGCCCTTGGTGAAGCTGCCCTCCTCGGCGACGGCGACGAAATATTCGAGCTGGCGGAGTTCCACCGGCCCACTATCCCGGATCACGATCGACAGCGGGTCGACACCACATCGGTGTCGACCCGCTGTCGATCGTGCAGCCGGTTCAGCGGTCGCGGGCCACCGCGTACCGCGCCCGTGACGCCTGCCGCCGGGCCCGCACCTGATGCAGCCGCGCCGCCCGCGCCGGATGCCGGTGCGGCTGCGCAACCCCGGCGGTCGTCGTGCCCTCCAGGATGCGCCGGTGCAGCTCCCGCAGCCGCGCGCCGGGCTCCACGCCCAGCTCGTCGACCATGCGCCGTCGGGTCTGCTGGTAGTGGGCCAGCGCGTCGGCCTGCCGGCCGCTGTGCTGCAGCGCGGTCATGTACAGCTCGTGCACCCGGTCCCGGAGCGGATGCTCCTTCACCATGGCGGTGAGGTCCGGCAGCACCTCGCGGTGCCGGCCCCGGGACACCTCCACGCTCATCAGGTCCAGGGCGACGGTGCACAGCATCTGCTCGAGACGGATGCGCTGGTTCTCCACGTACGGCCCACCGGCGCCGGCGAGCGGCATGCCGTGGTGCAGCGCCAGAGCGGCTTCCAGGTGCTCGGCCACGGCGGACGGATCCTGCGCCCGGGTGCTCGCCGCCGCCAGCGCGAGGTGGTGGCGCAACTGCGTCAGATCAAGAGCAGACTGTGGTACGGACAGCGCGTATCCGCCGGCGGTGGACCTGATCCTCGCGCCGGATCCCAGCAGCCGTCGCAGCCGCGAGACGTAGGTACGCACGGTGGCGACCGCGGCCGGGGGCTTCTCGGCGCCCCAGAGGGCCGTGGTCAGCTGCTCGATCGTGACCGTCGTACCTTCGTGCAGCAGCAGAATCGCCAGGGTGCTGCGCTGTTGGGGGGAACCCAGCGCGACCTCTGCCGTCCCGCGCCAGGCTCGTACCGGTCCCAGTACCGAGAATCGGAGGGCCTGCGGGTCGGGCATCGCATCGTTGCTCATGGGTGAGGACCGTACGCAAGCCCACCGGTAAGAAGGCTGATCGAAGACTGAACGACAACCCGTCGACCACGAGGTCAACCGGCCTGGCCGGCGGCGAGGCCCGCGAGCATGCGCCGGACCTCGGTGGCCTTCGAGCTGCCCAGGGCTTCCAGGATGGTGATCGCCTTGCCGAGCACCACGCGAGCCGTGCCGGACTGACCGGTCCGGAGCAGAACCGCACCGAGGTCGGCATGGGCCAGGCCCTCCAGGTACTCGTCGCCGAGCTGCCGATAGAGCTCACAGCCCCTGGCGTTCGCGGTGAGCGCCGCCTGCTGGTCGCCGCGGTCGGCGTGAATGCAGGCGAGCGTCTGCCAGGCGGTCGCCTCGGAGTAGCTGCCGCGGCCGGCCAGCCTGTCGACCGCACGCAGGGCGTACGCCAACGCGTCGTCGAGGGCACCCAGCCGCCAGTGGGCGTAGGCGACGAAGTCGGGTCGCACCTGACCCGGATCCTCGGCCTCCACCAGCCGGTACAGGTCGACGACCGCCGACATGGCGGCGCGTTCCTCCTCCGGCCGGTCCTGCCGGAGTCGTTGCTCGCCGACGATCATCCACACCCGAGCCTGTAGTTCGTGCCTGCCGGTGGCCGCGCAGAGCCGCAGGGCCTCCTGCAGGTACTTCTCGCTGGCGTCGGCGTCGGCCAGGTTCTGCGCGCAGTAGATGAAGCCGAGGGTGTAGCAGATGCCCGCCTCGACACCCTGATCACCGAGGCGGCGAGCGGCGTCCAGGGCCTTCAGATAGGTGCTCTCCCAGTCCGGCCAGTGCTCGCGACGCCGCAGGTAGGGGTCCAGGCCCCAGGCCATGTTGACGACGAGGCCGTCGGAGCCGGAGGCCGCGGCCCGGTCGATGACGACCAGCAGGGCAGGTCGTTCGTCGGCCAGCCATGCTTCGGCGTCGCGGCGATCGGTGAATCGTTCGCAACTGACGCCGTCCAGTTCCCGTTCGTGGACCACCGGTGGCGGCGGGAGCGTGTAGAGCAGATGCGCGGCGCCCACCAGGCTGCGCGCGTAGTGCTCGATCAGTCGTCGGCCGGCTGCTCGGCGTGCCGGTTCGGGTTCGTGGTCGCGGAGCAGTTCGGTGCCGTAGGCGCGGACGAGGTCGTGGTGGCGGAAGCGGCCGGGCTGGTGTTCGGTGAGCAGCCCGGCGCGGCACAGTTCACGCAGCAGGACGTCGGTGTGGCCGGGCCGGGTGCCGAGCAGGCTGGCGGCGGCGGCGACGGTGAAGCCGGCGCCGGGGTGCAGGGCGAGCAGCCGGAACAGCCGTGCGGTGTCGGGGCTCAGCAGGTCGTACGACCAGGAGAACACCGCTCGTAGGTCGTGTTCGGCGTCCGCGCGGCTGAACCCGTCCAGGCGTCGCCGTGAGTCGTCCACCTCGTCGGCCAGTCTGCTCAGTCCCTGACCGGGATAGGACGACGCACGTGCGGAGAACAGCGACAGCGCCAGAGGCAGCCCTCCGCACGCGTGGAGAACCCGGGTGACCTCGGTGTAGGCCTGACTCGTTCGTTCCCGGCCGAGCCGGCGGGCGAGCAGTGCCCGGGCCTCGTCCGGTGAGAGCAGGTCCAAGGCGACCGGCAGAGCGTCCTCGCGGACGACGAGTCCGGTCAGCGGGTCACGGCTGGTCACGATGGCGGCGCTGCCGGGCGTGCCGGGCAGCAGCGGGCGGGCGTGGTCGGAGTCGCGGACGTTGTCGAGCACGACGAGCATCCGGCGCCCGGCCAGCATGCTGCGGTAGAGGCCGACCTGCTCGTCGACGCCGGACGGGATGTCGGCGTCGCTGATGCCGAGCGCACCGAGGAATCCCCGCAGCACCTCCTGCGCCGGCACCCGCTTGACCGAGGGATCGAATCCGCGCAGGTTCGCGTAGAGCTGACCGTCGGGAAAAGCGGAAGCAAGCTGATGCGCACTGTGCACGGCGAGGGTGGTCTTGCCGACGCCACCCATCCCACTGATCGCGGCGACCGCGACCGTGGTCGTATCGGCCGAGGCCCTCAAAAACGACGACAGCCGCCGCAACCAGTCCGAACGCCCGGCGAAGGTACGCAGGTCAGCGGGCAGCTGCGCCGGCCGGATCACCGATGCGGACCGGACCGCGACCGCGTCCGGTGGCGGGGCCGGTGCCGGCTCGGCGCGCAGCACCTCGTTGAACGCGGCGATCAGCTCGGCGCCCGGGTCGACACCGAGTTCCTCGGCCAGCAGCCGCCGCACACCGGCGAAGTGGGTCAGCGCCTCGGCCTGACGCCCGGTCGCGGCCAGCACCCGGACCAGCGCCGCCTGCACCGGCTCGTCGAGCGGCGCCGCGGCGGCCACGGTACGCAGCGCGGGCAGGACCCGGTCGCCGGCGAGGACGTGCAACGCCAGCCGGGACGCATGCAACGCGGCCTCGGTACGTTCGTTGCCCACCGCGACGAACATCGGCGCGCTGCGGATCGCCTCGTCGACACCGGCCGCCACGGGTCCCCGCCAGTGGCCGAGAGCATCCACGGTGAGTTCCAGCGCCCGGTGCGGATCCTGTGTGGCCGCGGCCCCGCTCTCGGACCGCAGTCGCCGGAACATCAGCAGGTCGACGTCGGTGTCGGCGACGTCGAGGCGGTAGCCGCCGGCCGACCGTGCCAGCGCCCCGTCGGGAAGCAGTCGCCGCAACTGGCTCACGTACCGCTGCACCACGTTGACCGCGGTCGCCGGCGCTCCGTGCGACCACAGCACGTCGATCATCTCGCTCAGTACCACCGGGCTGCCGGCCCGGACCAGCAGCATCGCCAGCAGCGCACGCTGCTGGGGCGTGCCCAGGTGCAACTCCTCGTCGTCGCGCCAGGCACGCAGCGGACCCAGCACGGCGAAACGTGTAGTGGTGCTGACCGCATCCATCTGTACCCCCGACATCCGACCCATCATCGGGACGTGACTCGGAAAGCACTTGGAGCCGAGGTCGGCGAGGGGACGAAGCTCAGATCACTCGTACCATCGTCGGGTCGGGGCGGTCCGGAACAGATTCGCCGGGTCGTGGGCGGCCTTGATCTCCCTCAGCCGGTCATCGACCGTGTGCGGTCCGATGATCCACGGCGACAGGGTGTCCAGCAGCTCACGCAGGTGTGGCCGGCTCGTTCGACGGTCGAGCCCGGACACCGACAGCCGGAATCGGGCGTCGCGTCCGGCCACCGCGTTCGGCCTGCGGGGACTGCGGCTCAGGGCGCCACCGAGCTGGCGTACCTCGACGGTCTCCGCCGGGAAGTCCCGTCCCGGGCCGGCCGCGGACAGCAGGGCGTCGACGGCCTGATCGGTCAGGTCGCCCAGCAACCGGCTGGTCGCGGCAGCGGGTCCGGGATCACCGTGAACGGAGAAGGCGTCGGTGAACGGCATCTCGGTCAGGTTCTCGAACGTACGGGGAGCAGCGTCGAGCAGTGGCCTCACCAGCTGTTCACCCTGCTGGACGGCGCCGAGCCAGGCGACGCGTACGGCCAGACCGAACCGGCCGCGCAGCGTCGGCGCCACCGACGGCAGGTCCGGCATCCGCAGAAACGCGAAGGAGACGGTGAGGTCCTCGGGCGCCGCGGCGGCGACTTCCCGATACGCGTCGAGCACCGCCCGGCTGTGTTCGGCGGCGTAGCACAGGTCGCCACCGTAGAGATGGGCGTGCGGGTACAACGCGAACTCCAGCGCGGTGATCACACCGAGTTCGCTCCCGCCGCCGCAGAGCGCCCAGAACAGGTCCGGCTCGCCGACCGCGTCGACCCGCCGCAACTCGCCGTCGGCGGACACGAGCTCGACGGCACGCACATGGTCGGCGGCGAACCCGTACCGCCGGCCCAGCACGGGGCTCAGACCACCGCCGGCGGTGTAGCCGACGACGCGAGTCGAGCCCGACGACGCGGCGAGCCCCGTCAGATCGTGGTGCGCCGCGGCCTGCTGCGCCTGTTGCCAGCACACCCCGGCGCCGACGCGGGCGGTCCGGGTCTCCGGGTCGATGTGGATCTCCCGCATCCGACTCGTGTCGATGACCACGCTGCCCGCCGGCGCCCCGGCCCCGGACTCGGCGACGATGACCGGACGACGGTGGTACGCCGCCGACCGGACCGCCGCCTGCACATCGGACGCCGAGGTCACGCCCACCACGGCCACCGTCCGCTGGAGTGCCGCGGTGTCGTCCACGGCGCGAGATCCGTCAACGGTGGTCATGTCAGTCTCCGTCCCACAGGCCAGCGGGGATTTCCTTCCGGTGCGGCCCCAGTGGACCGTCGGAAAACCGACAGCCGATCGACATCACATCAACGACACGCCACCGAGCAGGAGAATCAGGCGCAGCCGGTCATCCGCGGCCGGACCGGGCGGTCAGCTCGCCGATCGGCCAGCGCAACAGGTGACGTTCCTCGCCGTCGATGGTTCGAGCGGCGGCGTGTTGCGCGCCGAGCCGCAGGTACGGAGCGAGCAGCCGGCGGGTGCAGGTGCCGTAGGCGACGTCGAACCCCCGGTCCACGAGGTCACGCATGCCGACGTCGCGAATGAACCCGGCGAACAGCCGTCCCGCGGGCACCGGCGACGCGGTCATCACGTTGAGGAACTCGCAGCACGTCTCACCGGGCTCGGGAGTGAAACCGTAGTGAGCGGACTGGAACGCCCGTTTCACCTCGAGGTTGACCGCGAGATAGCAGCCGGGCTCGGCGTCGGGAGCCGGGCGCCACTGATAGACGACCTGGTCGCGGTAGGGGATCGAGGTCCGTACCCGCTGTCGTTCGTCGTCGAAGATCCAGATCCGGCGGACCAGCCGGTTGTCGGTCAGGCGGGTGTACGCCTGATAGAAGTGCCGTTCGTAGCGTTCGACCGCGGCGATGTCCCCGGTGTCAAGCAGGTCAGCGGGCGGCATCCGGCACCAGCGGGTCGACGAGCATCGGCAGGCCGTTCGCGGGGAACTGGGTGACCTCCGTGGCGGGGACGACCGGACGGCCGTCGCGGGGGCGTAGCCGTACGCGGCGGGCCACGACCGCGAGCACCGTCATCATCGTCGCCATCGCGAAGCTCTCGCCGATGCACCGGCGCGGGCCCGCCCCGAACGGCAGGTAGGCCCGGCGCTGCTCGACGGTGAGTCTTCCGGGCTCGAATCGGTCCGGCCGGCAGTGTTGCGGCGCCTCCCAGATGGTGGGGCAGCTGTGCAGCACATGCGTCGCCACGACGATGTCGTCCCCTCGGCGGACATGGGCATCCCCGATCCGCTCGTCCGCGGTGGCGGTCCGGGGCACCGTGTAGACCGGTGGCCGCAGGCGCATCGATTCCTTGAGGGTGTTGCGGGTGTACGTGAGCAGGCTCAGCTGCGGGTAGGTGGGGTGGCGGTGACCGAGGGTCGCCACGAGTTCGGTCCGCAGCCGGTCCGCCACCCGCGGGTGTTCGCCCAGCATCAGCCAGGTCAAGGTCAGCGCCGCCGCCGTCGTCTCGAAGCCGGCGAAGTAGAGCGTCACCACCTGATCGCGTATCTCCCGGCGCGATGCCTGCGCCTGGTCGCCGTAGCCGCGGATCAGTCGGGTGAGGATGTCGTCGTGCCCGTCCCCGGCCAGCCGTTCGTCGATCCGGGCGTACACGAACCGGTCGACCTCGGCCAGGCACCGACGCCTGCGCCGGTGCAGCCGGGTGGGCGCCCACAGCGGCAACGAGAGCGGCAGGATGTTGCGGCGCGACGCCACCGCCAGCGAGACTCGTGCCGTCTCGATGAACATACCGGCCTGTTCCGGCAGCTCGGCGCCGAAGACGGCCAGGCTGATGACCCGCAGCGACAGCCGGCGCATCTCGTCGAGGACGTCCACCGGCCCGCTGCTCTGCTCGAGCCACCGGTCGACCAGTGCCCCGGTGGCTTCGGCGGCGATGTCCACCACCCGGCCGAGAACCGCACGCTCGAAAACCGGCCGGGTCAGCCGTCGTTGCCGCTCCCAGACGTCGCCGTCGCTGACGAGCAGGCCCTTGCCGATGGTGAGTCCCAGATTGCGGTGCTGAAATCCGCGACGGTACGCCGGGGCGCCGGACACCAGGATCCGGTGCGCCACGTCGGGCCGGGACACCAGCGTGAAGACTCGCCGGAGAACGCGTAGCCGTACGAAGCCGTCGTGGGTCTTCAGCAGCCGCCGTTGCACGCCGAGCAGATCGGCTCGCAGTTCGGCGACGGACCGCCGTTCAACGCCGCCCATGCAGCACCTCGTCGAGTCCGGCACCGCGTTCCAGCAGGCCGGCGAACGTCTCAGCGAACCGGGCGCCCGGCATGCCGTCGATCAGGTCGTGGTCGACGACCACGGTCACGCTCATCACCTGTCGCGGCCGCGCCTGCCCGTCGTGCCAGCCGACCCGCTCGAAGATGCCCCCGATGATCACCGAGCAGGGCAGGATCGACGGCGCGAGTCCCCAGGACGGGCGGGCGCCCAGGGCCGCGCCGATGTTGGAGAGACTGACCGTGCCGTATTGCCGCTTGCGGCGCACCGGGTCGCGGCGCAGCCACCACCAGACCAGCCGCCGGGCGCGCCGGGGCAGTCGCAGGATCTGCCTGCGCCGGCGCACGGCCGGGTGATCGTGGAGGTCGTCGCGGACCGCTTCGCGCATTTCGGCGTTGATCTCGGCGAAGGTCTTGCGGCCCGCGTCGCGCACGACGTGGAGCACCGGTACGGACGTGCCGTCCGGCTTGATCCTCTCCAGCAGCGTGTTGACGTCGACATCGTCGTAGATCGCGAGCCGGCGCCCGCCTGAACGGCAGGCCTGCACGTCCGGATGGGCGGCGACGGCGCGGCCCAGACAATAGGTGAGGTAGGCGGTGAACGAGACACCGCCCGGCACCCGTGACTTGAGCTCGGTGATCCGCGCGAGCGGTGCGGTGACGTCGACCTCGATCAGCCCGTAACCGGTGTGCGTGCGGGCGGCAACGGTGAGCACGTCGACGACCAGTTCCCGGATGCGCGGCCAGGGTGCGTCGCGGAAGGCGTCGCTCACGCCGGTTGTTCCTTCATCCCTGAGATGGTGCAGTGAAGTGATCGACGAAAGATCAACGCGCGGCGACGTACAGCGAGGTGACCGCTGCGCCGCGACCGAGCTTGCCGAGGTCGTCGGTGGCGTCGTAGGTCACCGTCGGATGGCCGGTGCAGGCCCGCCCGGTCCAGAGGGTGAACCAGCCGTCGGCGGTGATGGCCGGGGCCGGTGAGCTGCATCATGCCGTAGCCGAGGCGCCGGACCGGCAGGTCCGCCGATGGTGAAGGTTCGAGTCGGGGTGCTGGTCATCGGGCGCCTGTCAGATGGCGTCCGGCGCCGCGAGGGCCTTTCAATCGAACAGGGTCGGTCGCGGATCCGTACCCGGGGCGGCTGGATGTGCGGGCGTGGCGGGGATCGCGGCGACGGCGGTCAGTTGCTCCAGCGTCGGTGTGGTGGTGAAGTGGCGACGGATCAGGGCGGGGAGCAGTAGTGCGGCGCCCGTGGTGTCCCACAGCGCTCGATGAGGTTGGCTGCCTGGGGCTGCGGCCGTGACGGCGGTCATCAGCTGGAGATGGGTCAGCAGGTCGGTGAGGCCGAGTTTGCCGGGGATGGCGGCGGCTTTTGCCAGGCGCATCGTGTCGATGAGGCCGGCGATGGTCAGGTCGGGCAGGTGCCGGTGCAGCAGGCGCCAGTCGACGGCGATGTTGTGGCCGACGAGCCAGGCGCTGTTGAGACGGGGGAGCAGGGCCGGGCGGATGTCGTCGAGGGTGGGCTGGCCGTGCAGGGCGGTGCCGGCCAGCCCGGAGGAGATCCACGGCCGGGCGGCAATCGTGCGGCCGGGATCGATGCCGGTGGTGTAGGCGGTGGCCATGTCCGGGTGTCCGTCGAGCAGCCGGACCGCGGCGATCTCGAGGATCTGCTCTTGGTCGCGTTCCTGGGCGCCGCTGCCTTCCAGGTCGAGGGCGACCAGGTTGACGGTGTGCCAGGGCGGGTTTTCGGTGGTCACCGCGTTGACCGTACCGGCGTTCAGTCGTCCTCGGTGCGAGCGGCGAGCGCGAAGGTGTTCCTCACGAGGCGGGTGGTCCAGATGTGGTCCTTCATCGAGGTCCCAGGGCGTGTCGAACCCGAAGTGACAACAGCGCCTCGTGGCGCACTGGCCGGGTCCCTATCAGCGGTCCGCCGATGCCACCCGGCCCGGCGACAACATCTCCGGGATCATGCGAACGATAGGGGCGATAAGTCATACCGGACCGAGCGACCGAGCAGTTCCCATCGGGGACGATCAGAAAGGTAACGGGGGCGGGGTCGTCGCCGCTCCGGTTGACGGCGGCTGTGCGACCTTCACCATCTCGTGCATGGCGGCGCGACGCGGTAACGAACACGGAGACCGTGCTTTCTACCTCAGTCGCCGTAGCCACTCCGCCACGAGCTCTGCTGCGAACCCGATCAGTAGGGCGATCGCGACGGCGACCACCACCGACCACCAGGCTCCGTACACGACACCCATGAGGATCGCGGCCGGTACGCCCAGGATGATCACCATGCATCCGGAGGTGATGCCGACCTCGTCGTAGGTCTCGTCGGCAGGTGTCTTGAGGTCGGGTCGAGGGTCCGGCAGATCGGCGAAGACCGCCCTGATCTCGGATCGGGTCCGAGCCGTCTCGCAGGCCAGCAGCCGTTGCTCGAACTCGCCGCCATCGATGCGCCCATCGGTCAGGTGCTGCTCCAGAGCGGTCCGCGCCAGGGCTCGTTCAGGTGCGCCGATCCGTAGGTTCGACCTTTTCACCTCGCTCATGGCCGCCACGGTAGCGAGCCGATCCCAACCATCGACCCGGCGCCGCACAACCCGCTGCTCGACGGGCTCCATCGGCCGATCGGAGCCTCTCGTGGGTCGGCCGGAGTCAGCCGTCGTTACGCACGTCGTCGGTCATAGATACATCCCTGCCCGGGACCGGCCATTCGACCGGAATTCGGCGTGCGGCGATCGACTCGGCACGTAGCGCACTGGTGGCCGTTCCTCGGGCGGGCTGTCGGCTACCGGATCGGGATCAGGTGGCGGGGATGATCCGGCGCGTCTCGTAGGCCCACATCGCGATCTCGACCCGATTGCGGGCGCCGAGCTTGGCCATCAGGCTCGCCAGGTGCGTCTTGACGGTGCTGAGGCTGATGTAGAGGGTGTCGGCGATCTCGGTGTTGGTCAGGCCCCGGGCCACGGCGAGCAGCACCTCGTCCTCGCGGGCGGTGATCGGGCTGATCGGCTGGACGGCGGGCCGGCCGGTCGGCACGTCCGCGAACGTCTGCAGCAGGCGCACGGTGACACTCGGAGCGATGAGCGCGTCTCCGGCGGCGGCCGACCGCACGGCCTGGACCAGCAGGTCCGGCCCGGCGTCCTTGAGGAGGAAACCGCGGGCACCGGCGCGCAGGGCGCCGTAGACGTACTCGTCGAGGTCGAACGTGGTGATCACGACGACGACCATCGGATCGGGTACGCCGGGACCGGCCAACAGCCGGGTGGCCTGCAAACCGTCGAACTCGGGCATCCGGATGTCGAACAGGCAGACGTCGGGCCGCAGGTCGCGGGCCATCCGCACGGCCTCACGCCCGTCGCACGCCTCCCCGACGACCTCGACATCGGGCTGGGCGTCGAGCATGACCCGCAGGCCGGTACGGATGACGGCCTGGTCGTCAGCGACGAGGACGCGAATGGACACGGCCGTCCGTCCTTCCCTTGGGTAACTCGGCCTCGACCTGCCAACCACGGTCGGTGCCCGGACCGGCCCGTAACCGCCCGCCGAGCAGGGCGGCCCGTTCGTGCAGCCCGGTCAGACCGTATCCGGCGCGGCCACGGCCGGTGCGGGCACCGTCGTCGGTGACCGTGACGCGTACCCGCCGGGGTTCTCCGACGACCCGGACCACCACCTCGGTGGCCTCGACCGCGTGCCGCATCGCGTTGGTCACCGACTCCTGCACGATCCGGTAGACCGCGGCGTCCACGGCCGGCGACAGCGAGGCCAACTCGCCGTCGAGATCCAGGTCGACGCGCAGATGACCGGCGTGCGAGCGCAGCAGGCGGCCGAGGTCGGCGACACCGGCCTGCGGGGCGAGGTCGGCGCCGGTCGTGCGGCTGTCGCGCAGCGCGGCGACCATGGCACGCATCTCCTCCAGCGTGCGCGCACCCTCCTCCTCCACCCCTTCGAGGGCCACGACGGCGGCGGCCGGATCCGTGGCGGCGACGACCCGCCCGGCCTGGGCCCGGATCACCATGGCCGAGACGTGGTGGGCGACCGTGTCGTGCAGCTCCCGGGCGATCCGCTCGCGTTCGACGGACCGGGCCCGTTCCACCTGCCGTTCGCGGGCGGCGTCCCAGAACCGTACCGACGCCCCGACGACCGCGGGCATGAGCAGGAACACGAAGCCGCCGATCTGATCGGCGACCGGGATGTCATCGGTGAGCACCGACAGCACGAAGGTCGTCAGGATCAGCGCACCACCCGAGACGATCTCGCGTCCCGACCCCCAGCGCGGCAGCGCGTACACCAGGATGAGCACGACCAGCGCGGAGTACAGCCCGACCGGTTCCGGCGCGGCGAAGACCACCGACAGCACCTGCAGCACGATGATCGAGCCGAAGCCGGCGGCGGCCACCGCCAGCGGGCGGGTCCGCCGCCACAGGGTCAGCACGCACAACCACACCGATTCGGTCACGGCCACCGGCAGCCAGACGACATCGGTACGCAGCACGGCCTCCGACACCACACCGGAGAGGACCGCGACGACAAGGACCCAGTCGCGCCACACCCGGACCGGGGCGTCGGGTGGCCGGGGTTCGGTCCAGAAGGCTCGCAGGTCGTCTCGCAGCACCTTTTCAGCCTAGGGATCGGCCGGGATCGCACATCGGCCGAAAGAACGGTGCGCTGCTCGGTTCCGGGACCGGCGCAACGGCGGCTCACGGGCCGATCCCGTGCGACGGCATCACGACGACTCTCGTCATCGACGCCGACGACTTGGAGAATCCGATGCTTTCCCGAACCCTCTTCCGGCTCGGTGCCGGGGCCGCACGCCGCCCCTGGCGGGTGATCGCGCTGTGGCTGCTGACCGCGATGATCGCCGTCGCCGCCGCGGCCGCCTCCGGCGGCAAGACCGCCGACTCGATGACCGCGCCGGGGCTCGACTCCGGCTACGCCGCGGAGCTGCTCGAACGCGCGGGAACCGGGCAACAGGGGATGACCGCCCAGGTGGTCGTCACCCCGACCGACGCCGGGGCGACCTTCCTGGCCGACGGCACCGCCCGTACCGCTCTGCTGCGTCTGCAGACCGAGGTACGTGCCCTGCCCCACGTGCTGTCGACCAGCGACGTCGAGTCCGGCGGCCTGGTCTCCGCGGACGGGCGGATCGCGGTGATCCGGGTGCAGTACCCCGAGCAGAGCGAGTTGTCCGGCGCCGACCTGGATGCTCTGGTCGGCCTCGGCGACCGGATGCGCGGCGAGTTGCCGCTGCGCATCGAGATGGGCGGGGACCTGTTCTTCGCGTTCTCCGACGCCGGCGCCGGCATCGGGGAACTGGTCGGCCTGCTCGCCGCCGCGACGATCCTGTTCCTGGCGTTCGGTTCGTTGATCGCCGCGGCACTGCCGATCGGCATGGCACTGTTCGGGCTGACCGTCGGCGTCAGCCTCATGACCGTACTCGCGTCGGTGACCGAGATTCCGACCTTCGGACCGGTGCTGGGCAGCATGGTCGGGCTCGGGGTCGGCATCGACTACGCGTTGTTCGTGCTCGCCCGGCACCGCGAGTACCTGGCCCGCGGCGTCGACCCGCACACGGCAGCCGGACGGGCGGTGGCCACCGCCGGGCGGCCGGTGCTGTTCGCCGGAGCGACCGTCGTCGTGTCGATCCTCGGCATGGCGGCCGCGAACGTGCCGTTCATGACCATGGGCGGCATCGCCGTCTCCCTCGTGGTCGCGATCATGGTGGTGGCGTCGGTGACGCTGCTGCCGGCCTTCCTCGGGGTCACCGGGCGCCGCCTGACCCGGGTCCACCGGTTCGCCCGCCGACCCGATGCCGGCGGCGGGGGATGGCAACGCTGGATCAAGCACGTCAACAGGCATCCCGTTGTGTACGCGGTCGGCGCGGCCGGGCTGCTGGTGCTCGCGACCCTGCCGGTGTTCAGCCTGCGGGCCGGCCTACCCGACGACGGGGCGCAGCCGACGAGCCGCACCGAGCGCCGCGCGTACGACCTGGTCGCCGAAGGATTCGGACCGGGGGCGAACGGGCCGATCGTCATCGCGGTCGACGCCGCCGCCGACCCTGGTGTGGTGCAGCGGCTCGCTACGGCCGTCGCCGCGGATCCCGGTGTCGCCTCGGTCATGCCGGCCCAGATCGACCGGGCCACCGGCATCGCGAGCCTGGTGGTCATCCCGGCCACCGGACCTCAGGAGAAGGCCACCACCGACACCGTCGCCCGCCTGCGCGCCGACGTACTGCCCGGCGCGGTCGGTCAGGGACCGGCGAAAGCCCACGTCGGCGGTGCGGCGGCCAGCCTGTCGGACGTGGGGGAGCGGACCAGCCAGCGTCTGCCGCTGTTCATCGGCGCGGTGCTGGCGCTGTCGTTCGTACTGTTGCTGCTGGTCTTCCGATCGGTTCTGGTGCCGCTGAAAGCGGTCCTGCTGAACCTGCTGAGCATCGGCGCGACCTACGGCCTGATGGTCGCGGTGTTCCAGTGGGGGTGGGGCGCGTCGCTGATCGGACTGGAATCCACGGTGCCGATCGTGTCGTTCATCCCGATGTTCCTGTTCGCGATCCTGTTCGGACTGTCGATGGACTACGAGGTCTTCCTGCTGTCCCGGGTCCGCGAGGAGTACCTGCGCACCGGCGACAACGCGACGGCGATCGTACGAGGCATCGCGAGCAGCGCCCGGGTCATCACCTCGGCCGCCCTGATCATGGTCGCGGTGTTCCTGTCGTTCGCCGTCGCGAACGACCCGTCGACCAAGATGTTCGGGTTCGGCCTCGCCACCGCGATCTTCGTCGACGCCACGCTGGTCCGGATGGTGCTGGTCCCGGCGACCATGACCCTGTTGGGCCGGGCCAACTGGTGGCTGCCGTCCTGGCTGGACCGGCTGCTGCCGCGCAGCTCGGACGGCGGCGACACGGACGACCTCGCCCCCGAGGCGAGCCTGGTCGTCGCCGCGCTGCGCTGATCCCGGCGGCGAGCCCGGCCTGGATGCCCAGGCCGGGTGTCGGCCGCGGCCGGCAATGTCTCATCGAGCCGGGTTCCCGGCGCCGGTCAGGCCGACGACCTCGGCGATCAGTGCCGCGGCACCCTGGGCCGGGTGACATGACCCGGCGCGGCGGGAACCGCGGCGAGGGCCATTTCGGCCTGGCGGTCGCGGTTTGGGCCCGAATCGCCATCTGTCGTTCCGCCTGTGCCCAGCCGTTCGAGGATCGCGGAGTCGTCCGCAATGGTGATCGTTACCGTCTGAACCCGGAGATGATGGACACCGACCTGCTCGAATGGCGCACGTTGACCAGCGAAGCAAGGCAGGCGATCAGTGACGTGGCGCGCGCCGACGCCTGCCGCAAGATGCTCGACCTATCGCGGGGGCTTCGCGGAGGGTCAGGCCTGGCCAAGGATAGCGACCCGGCGCACCGGGGGAAGAAGTTTGAACCTGTGACCTGCCGTTGGTGTTCACCACTTCGAGGCTCGTGGCGGCCCCGTACGGTAGATCCATCTTCCGACAGCGGGGTTGCCTGGTTCGTTGAGGTCGGAGACCCTGGCCTCTTCGTGTATCGAAGGTGGTCAGGTGCCAAGGGGATCGTCGAGGTCGCAGCATGGGTGCAGTGCTGGATCGTTCCACTGCTTGGCGCGGACCGTGGTGAGTCGGGCGTGACGGCGCCGGCGGCCGTGAGGTTCCTCGGGGGAGGGGATTACCGGTGCAACCTGGAAACCTAGAGGTCGATGTCGAGGTGCTGCGCGGTGTCGGAAAGAACGTTGCCGACCTCGCCACGACACTGCGGGAGACGGTGAGAGCGGCTGGCCCCGGTTTGTCGCCCGCTGCGCAGCCGGGCTCCGACGCTGCGACCGCCGCCCGGGAAGCCCAACAGGTATGGCTGGTCGCGCTACAGGGGCTCAGTGGCCGCGTCGAGGAGTACGGCACGAGTCTGATCACTGCCGCGCAGGACTACCGGGCCACCGACCAGGCGAACGCTGACGGTTTGCGGCGCAGCGGGGCGGGGACGGGACGATGAGTGGCCTGACGTTGCAGGATCTGCTCGGCTTCGACGCCGGGCCGTGGCATTCCGCGGCCGAATCCTGGTCTCGGCTGGCTCAAGGGATCGACGACGCGTCGGAGGACCTGACCCGGTGCACCCGTGACCTGGACGGGGCGTGGCCGCAGGGCCGCGGCTCCACTACGGCGATGGAGAAGGGCGAGAAGCTGCGGGCCGAGGCGGACAACACCTATCTGCCGGCCAAGCGCCTCGCCGACGCGTTCGATCAGCACGCGTACGCGATGCAGGGTTACCGGACGCAGGCCGAGCAGATCGTCGCGTCGGCGCGGCAGGCCGGCTACACCGTCGACACGGCGACCATGTCGATCACCGCACCCGCGTCGGCGTACACGGGTGGCAACCTGGACCGCACCGGCCGGGAAACGGGCGCGCTGCTCAACGATCTGCGACTGTTAGTGGATTACGCGCGATCACAGGACGATGCGACGGCGGCCACGATCAAGGGCAACGTGCCGTCGCCGCAGAACGGCTTCGGGACGACCCCGCCGAGCAAGATAACGCGGGCGCAGGAGCTGGCTAACAAGATCAAGGACCCCGCGTACGATCCGACGGCTGCGGAACTCGACGAGTTGCGATCGCTGGTGCAGGTGTACGGCAAGGACCCGGCCTTCGCGCACGACGTGCTCAACGGTCTCGGCCCCAAGGGGCTGCTGGAGCTGTCCGGAAGGCTGGCGACCTTGCAGACCGACCAGCTCGGCAAGGACGCCGACGGCATGCTGTTCAGCCGCGACACCGCGTACATGGTGCAGGATCTTCAAAATGGTCTCGGGATGATGCTGAGCACCGCGACCGCCGAGACCGGGACCACGACGGGTCTGCGGGGGGAGACCTACATTCCCGGGCAGTACGAGCTGTCCAGCCAGTGGGTCAGCGACCTGATGGCCGCCGGGCGCAGCAAGATGGACATCGTCGATCCGGACAGCCCGGCCCTGGCCGTGAACGACGTGTACGGATATCAGCTGCTCGGCCCGCTGTTGCGTAACAACAGCTTCGACTCCGGGTTCCTGTCCACGGTCGGCGGGGACATCATCGACTTCGAGATGCAGCAGGGTAAGGACGGCGCGCTGTGGACCGAGGCCCGTGGGGAGAATATCCGCCTCGACTGGACCGTGGACCACGACGACGACAAGGCACCGGCCGGCTACGACCCGGTCAACCCGCTGATGGATGCCCTGTCACGCAACGGTGAGGCCACCCGGGACCTGCTCACCGGCGTCACCCACCTCAGCAGCGACGGCCCCGAGGGCGGTCGGCTGCCGCGGCTGGATTATCTGCTCACCGATCGGGACTGGAACGCCACCGCGGACGTGCCGGGCGGGCCGGGCTGGACCGCCGAACTGATGGCCAACGGCGACGAGTACAAGAACGGTTCGCTGGACAAGTTCGGCATCGCGCTTGAGCGCGCGGCGACCGACACTCCCGGGCCGGACGCGCGGCGCCTCGTGGAGGCGATCATCTACGAGACCAGCGCCGACGAGCAGGCCAAGGGCTACGCCAACGGTGAGAACCCGTCCAAGGACGCCCAGACCGTCGAGTTCCGTAAGAACAATCTGATCCACCCGGAGTTGCGCGACTCGATGGGCAACATCGTCTCGGCGTACATCGCCGACGTGAATCACAACATCGCCGACAGTCGGACGGTGACCGATCAGACCCTCGACGTCAATCGCACTGATCTGACCCGGTTCCTGGCGGACATCGGTAAGGACCAGGGCGCCCACCAGACGGTCGCGAACGCCGAGGCCGTGTACGCCGCTGCCAAGTACGACGAGATCCTCTCCGGCCGGCAGAACCCGAACGACGACATCAACGGCAACCTGCGTTCGATGGAGGTCGTCTCCCGCAACTACGGCAGCGTGCTCGGCGCCATCGACTTCGGGGCCGCCGAGGCGCAGCACGCGACCAGCGCCGACCTCGACAAACAGCACAACGACGGCGTCGAGGACCGGTACAAGGTCATCGGCCCGCTGGTCGAGGGCGTGGTCGGAGCGGCGACCGCGAAGGTCCCCGGCGCCAGTGACGTGATCAACGGCTTCGCCGGCAACATCATGGAAGACCTGGAGAAGGGCGCGAAGATCGACAACACCGGCCGCGTCGCCTACGACGTCGGCACCACGCTCGGCGCCGGCCACACCACCGCCGTCGACCTCACCGAGGTCGCGCTTTACAACAGCGGCAAACTCGAGGGCCTGCCGACCGGGCTGATCCAGGACGGCCACCCGAAACCGATCAGTGAATGGACCGACGAGAACTACCAGGACTGGCAGACCTACAAAGGCGGACTTGGACAGAGCACGCTGGGTAGCGCCGCGGTCGATGCCGGAGACTCGTACCAGGGCGGCTACGAGTGGACCCGGACCACACTGGGCGATTGGAAGAGCGAGGTGTCGAAGTGAAGCGGCGTGCTGCGGTGGTCTTGACCCTGTTGGGGGTCGTGGTGACGGCGGGGTGTACCGACTCCGACGAACCCTCCAACGTAGGCGTGTCCGCATCGAGCGACCCCGGCAGCACCGCGTCCTCGATGACTCTTGAGGAGGCGTACCGGAAACTGCCGATCGACGGGCCCGCGAACGCACCGATCAACTGGGAGAAACCTCAGGAACCGGAATCCGAGGAAGTCCTCGCCGCCCGGCGCAGCCTTGCTCTCTGGTATTGGGAGCGCAGCTCGACCGATTGGACCGAGATCGTGCCCATCGGCCGGTTCCTGTTCACCGACCGGTTCTACCAGCAATCCCTGGCGCCGTTCGCCGACGTCACCAACAATGCAAAGCCGTCAAGCGGCCCACTCTGGGTCAAGACGATGGGCGTGGAGAAGACCGGCACCGACCAGGCCAGGGTGACGTTCTGCACCGATCGTGGCCACTGGCGCGACGCTGGCGTCACCGAGGTTCCCCACAACCGCGCGAACCTCGAATCGTACGTGTTGAATTACGAGCAGACCGGCGACGGCGAACGACGCTGGCTCACCGACCGCCTCATCGACAACGCCGTCGACCGCACGGACCAGTACGGCGCGGAGTGCACAAAGTGGGCCCAGCACCAATCCTGACGTGGCACCGCTGGTCACCGCCAGTGGCTGGCCCTAATAGCGCACATGGCCATCGATCTTTATCGTCCGGGCTCCCTCATGCCGGCTTGTTCGGGTCGGTATATCCTGATCCAGGCCTCGATGTCTCGGGCGAGCCAGACCCGGCCCATAGCCAACGCGTCGCAGGGTGCGGGAAAGTCGGGTTGCTCGGCCAACTGCTGGATGCGCTGACGGGATAGATGTAAACGCTGCTGGATCTCTTTAACGCCCATCAGCCGCTGCTGTTCGGTCATGTCCGGCCAGACATCTGTCCCAGCGTCAGCGCAGTCATGTACGGCCTCGCGATGGCGGTCAACGCGTCGAGGTGGGCGGAGTGCTCGATGATCTGACGATCGAGGTCGCTCAGCGGGCCGTACCCATACAGGAACGCCTCTTCGAGATCTGGGCGAGGCGGCCACGTGCGGGTGGCGAGCCGGACGAGGTCGCGTGTCGCGGGGTCGCGTCGGGAGTGCTCGAAGTCGATGATCGCCAGGTCGCCATTCGGCTGGGCGATCAGGTTTCTGACGGTGAAATCCAGGTGGCAGGGCACCGCGGACAGCGGTCCTAGCTGAGTCAGTTCCAGAACGTGAGCGGTGATCTCGGCTCTGCGTGGCGGGGGGATGATGGGTGTCGAGGTGCCGCCGCAGCCCGGTGACGAGGAATGGCGGCAGCAAGCCGCACTCTTCACGTCTTCTGGCCGGCGGACTCGTGCATCACGGCTCGACTACTCCGCATCGCTGAACTCCTCGCCGGGCGGTACCTCCCCGGCCGTCCGGTCGGCGAACTCTTCAATGAGGTCGGCGATCATGCCCGCGCCTCGGCTGTTCTGGTGGAGCGTGTCGGTGGTCAGGGAGAGGCCCCGGCGAGCGGCGATGGCGTCAAGGCTGCGCCGGAGCAGGAAATGCTGGAGGGAGGCGGTGGACGCGAGAAAGTAGCCGGACCGATAGGCGGTGCCGGGCGGCCCGGGAAGGGAGCGGAGGTGCGCTACCTGACGTTCGTGCAACGGCAGGTAAGCGGCACCGGCCGCGGCAGCGACCTCCTCGACGACGGCGCTGTACTCAGCCGCGCGCCGGTTCGCCGGGGAGTCCGGTTCCTCGCCGAGCGCCGGCAGCGACAGCAGGCCGATCCGGGCTCGGGTGTGCTGCTTCAGCCGCTGGACGATGCCGAGGAGGTCCTCCCGGTAACCGTCGATCGTCAGCCGGGCCGGCCGCTTGGCCATAGTGATGACCCGGCGGTTTTCGTCGCTGAGCGTGGCGTTGGCGTCGTTGGTGCCGATCAGGATGGTGACGATGTCCGGCTCGTCGGCGATCACCCGGTCCAGGCGGGCCAGCACGTTCGCGGCGAGGTCGAAGTTGACGCCACGATTGACGAACTCGAATGGGCGGGAACGAAACCGCCGGCGCAGCAACTCGACATAGTCGACGGCGGCCTGGCCGCGAGTGTTGCTGTCCCCGACACAGACCACCCGCACCGGCCGTCCCGGCGTCACCTGCACTCCTGGTGTCCATGGAGTCCACTCATGAACGCCATTGTCGCCCACCATTGGCCGTTTGCCGGGCCGAGCAGGGACACCGTGTGGTTCGGCCCGGTGAATCCAATTACTGAGGACCAGGTACGGGTGGTTCGCACAGCGTCCGGCGGCGGCTCCAACTGATGGAAGGGCGTGGGGAGCACGGCGCTCACCTGACCAAGTCGCTGGGGTCGGCTGAGATGTCGGCGGTGTAGGGAGCAGCCCGCTCGGCGCCCGCCATGTTGTTTGCACTGTTCATTGGCCATTCTCAACGATGGTGGGGAGCACCGCCGCGATGAAATCGGGCTGTTCGGGTGAGCGGTGCGGCGCTGCTCCCAAAACCTACGATCGGGCGGGGAGCGAACGGGGTTGACATCAGCAGCGGCGAACAACGCCGGACGGCGTTCAGCAGCGTCGGGCGCCCGCGGCTGAGCAGTGCAAATCTATGTTTCTACTGGTCAGCAGCACGATCGGACTACGTTCACACAGAGGAGGTCCACGAACAGCGCCGAAGAGCACGTTTGTACAGCTCAACGGTGTCGGACAACTTCATTATGTCTGCTCCCATGGCCCCACTCCTCTCTCTCCTTGAGAGTCCACGTGGATCTCACGGCTCGTAGGAGAAGAGGTAGATGCCGCGGTCAGCGGCCGCGAACACGCTGCTGCCGTCGGGCAGGCAGCAGACGTCGTTCAGCGATTCGTCGACCCGGAGCGCCGCCACTGCACGCCCATCGGCCGACGCCCAGACGCACAGCAGGCCATCGACGCCCACCGTCACCAGCCACGCTCCGTCAGATGCGACCGCACTGGCGGTAACCGAGCCGTCGTGCCCGCGCAAGGTGTGGCACTCTTTACCTGAATGCGGGTCCCAGATGCGTGCGGTGCCATCCTTGCCCGTGGTCGCCACCCAGCGTCCGTCCGGAGCGACCGCGCAGGACGTCACCTCGCCGACGTGCCCGCGAAACGTCGTCGTGCAACTGCCGGTGGTCGAATCCCATACCCTGGCCGTTCCGTCTCGGGATGCCGTGATGATCAGCGCATTATCAGGGGTGACAGCAGCGCACATGATCCGGTCTTCGTGGCCGACGAGTTCGGCACGGGATTGGCCGAGGTCGAGGTCCCATACCGTGACGGTGCCGTCGGCCGCGCCGATGACGAGTCGCACCCCGTCGGGTGCGACCGTGCAAGCGGACACCGAGGAATGTCCGTGTGCCGGCGTATCGACGACCTCGCCGGTGTGGGTGTCGAAGATGTTGACCGTGCCGTCACGGGTAGCGGTGACGAACCGGGCGCCGTCCGGCGTGAACGTGCAGTCCGTCAACGGTTCGCGGTGCTCATTGGCGACCAGCCGGAGCGTACCTGCACTCGCGTTCCAGATCTTCGCGACCTGATTGTGGTATGCGGCGAGGATCATGCTTCCGTCAGGCGACAGGGCGCAGGCATGGATTGGGTTGACGTCGAACGCAGATTGATACGCGGTCGCGGCCTGCGCAGCGGGGACACCCGTTCCCCATCTCAAAGCATCATCCGCATCCCAGATGCGGATCGTGCCGTACTCGTAGGTCGCCGTGGCGACCAGACGTCCGACTCCGGCAGTGGCGCAATCTGAGACTCCGGTGGCGCGGCGTTCCAGCACCGCCACCAACCGCCAGTCGGTTGTCTCCCACATGCGAGCCGTGCCGTCGTCACCGCTGGTGATCACCGCTGAGCCGTCCGACAGGACGGCGCAGCCAGCTACCCCGCTACTGTGTCCCCTCAGGACGGCCCGGGACTTTCCGGACTCCGCGTCCCAGACCCGTGCCGTACCGTCTGCGCCAGCGGACACCAGCCAACGGCCGTCCGGGGCGATCGCACAGGCGTTGACGGCATCGGCGTGCCCCTCGAGGACGTACCGCGCCTGAGACTCGCCGACTGACCAGATACGGACAGTGTGATCGTCGGAACCCGTCACGAACCAAGTGCCGTCGGCGGCCACGGCACAGGCGAAGACCGGTCCGGTGTGACCACCGAATCGGGTGAGCAAGCGTCCTGACGGGTCCCAGCGCCGCACCGTGGTGTCGTCGCCAGCCGTCAACATCCATCCGCCATCCGGGGCGACCGCGCAGCCGAACACCGGTCCGGTGTGCCCGGTGAGTACCGCCTCGGTGACACCGCTGTCCAGGTCCCAGATGCGTGCGGTGCCGTCGGCGCTTGAGGTGATCAACTTTGAGCCATCTGGGAAGAACGAGCAGTCGGTGACGTTGCCCGTGTGGCCGTCGAGAACAGTGAGCGTGATTCCGGTCCGGACGTCCCAGATGCGGACCGTCGCATCGGTGCCGGCCGAGACCACACGATCCGCGGCCGGCGGGAAGGCGCAGGTGAGCAACGGCGTGCCGTGATGCATCGCCCGTACCAGCGTCGGATCGCGGTCGGGGAGTGGCCATCGGGCCTTCAGAAGTGGCCGGGGTCCGTCGTTGCGGCGGCGTGCATTGACGACCGCGTCGACGTCGGCGACATCTTCGAGCGCGCACAGCAGTGTGTCGGTGAGGGGCACCGGCGCCGGAACGGGTACCAGTAGATGGCTGATCTGGCCGAGCCTGCGCCGTACCGCGGTGGCTTCGGGACTGTCGGCTCGTTCCAGGTCGGCCTCGACACCGGCGACACCGCCGTGCCCGATTCGGGCCTCGACCCATCGCAGATCGGTGACCAGCGCGTTGAGTTCAACTGTCCGTCCAGCCTCGACCATGTGGTAAGACAGGTGCTCCCACAGGTAATCGTCGGATGCGGGTAGGTCCCACCATGCGCTGGGGTCGGTGATCAACGAGCGGGCTTGGTCGAGCAGCCGGGCGGAGGTACTTGTGGTGGGTGCGGCTGAGCGTGTGTAGGCGCGCAGGACGTCGTGCTGCCGGACGGTGCCGCGTGCCGGGTCGTGTGCCTGGACCAGCGAGAGACTCTCGAACTCCGTACAGGTACGAGCCGCCTCCCAGCGGCTCACGTTCCAGAGCAGAGCCAGCACGTCGTACGGGATGTCCACGTCCTCGGCGAAGACTCCGAGATCCAGGTACCGGGCGCGGGCTCGATCCGGGAGTCGCACGAGGCCGGCTTCGATGGTGGCGCCGACGGCTCGGTCGCGAGCGCCGGGATCGGTCGTGTCGAATGTGGCAGGGCCATCGGTGGCCAGCCGGGCGACGAGGTCCTGCCCGAACCGATCCAAGGCCCCGGGTGGCGCTTTCTGGAGAACACCGTTGATGATCGCCAGCAGGAGCGGCCAACGGCCGGTGAGTTCGACGAGCCAGTCCCGGGCGTCATCGGCAAGCCGCAGGTCACCGTAGGTGAGGACCGCTACCGCCTCCACGAGTGCCATCTCGTCCACCACCACGAGAGCCGCGTCGGTCGGCAGAGCGCTGGGCCTGCGCGTGGTCACCAGGCGGGCGCACTCGGCGCCGCCGTAAAGGAACGGTCTGAGCTGATCGCGCCACCAGACGTCGTCGATGACCAGTAGGATCGACTCGCGTTCATCCAGCAGCTCGCCGAGCCGGTAGCCGGCCTGATAGGGATCATCGAAGGCGGCGCGGTCGTCCCCGAGCAGGCGGCACAGGCCGTTGATCTTAACCGCGAGCGCGGGCCCGGTGACGTCCTCGCCCAACTCGGCCCACAACACGCCGCCCGGAAAGCATTCGCTGAGCGACGGCTCGTGACAGATCTGCAGGGCGAGCGTGGTCTTGCCGAAACCTCCTGTGCCGGCCAGGCCGACCACTTTGGCAGTGGTCCCGGCTTGTGTCAGCCGGTCGACCGCCCGGCAGGTCAGATCGACCCGCGGGATCAGTCGCGACTCCAGCGCGCGAACCATCCACACCCGACCGGCCGGACGAGGCTGCCCACGTTGTGCGGATGCTCGGCCCGTTCCCTCCTCGGCAGCGCCGCCGCTGCCGGCGGGTGCATTCGCCTGGCGGACAAACCACAGAATCACCGAGCCTGTGAGAGTCAGATACCCGAATCCAGCCGCAAGTACGCTAGCCACCTTGTCGGCATTGTCGAGCGTCTGACGCATCAGGAATGTCACCAGTAGGTACAGGCCCCACGCGGCGAGTGCCGCTGTTCCTGCGGCTGCGGCCCACCAGAGCCGGATCCCCGACGTCGCATGCGGCCCATCATGGACGGCCCTTGCCATCGGGCGCATCCACCGAGGCGCTGTTGCGTTGAGGGATCGAGTGCTGCCGTGCCGGCTCGGCCGGGTGATCAGACACGGTTGATCGGTGAGGGGCGGCGGCGGGGTGTCCCCACTGGGAACCGCCACTTCCCAGTGCGGTTTCCCACCGGAAACGGTCTGCTCGCACCGGCACTCACACAACACCACATCGTCAATATCGGTGGGCCCAAGACTGGAAGTGCAGCAGCTCCACCGACGACTACCCCTTGAGGGGCTTCAGGTTGTCCACGAACACCCTCTGCGGAACCCAGGCCGGGTGTCCCTATGGTTTTCGTCAAGCGGCGAGGGCGTGGTCGTGTCGTGTGATGCCTGATCGGCAGCCATGC
Organism: Actinoplanes sichuanensis; assembly: GCF_033097365.1. Lineage (NCBI taxonomy): Bacteria > Bacillati > Actinomycetota > Actinomycetes > Micromonosporales > Micromonosporaceae > Actinoplanes > Actinoplanes sichuanensis. Next base: position 4,291,232 of record NZ_AP028461.1, on the reverse strand, counting down.
GGGCGCCCGGCAAACACGACAACCACGGCGGCAACGTCCAGGTCGTCACGGTGCCCGAGGGGCTGGCCGATCTGGACCTCCGACGTGCGGCCCGGCCGCGAATACGACACCACCGCCGTCAGCACCCACGCCGATATCCTGCGTACCCTCGGCGACCTGGGCTACGAAGGCGAGTCCACCACCATCACTGTCGCGTTCAAGAAACCGAAGAACGGCAAGCTCAACCCCATCCAGCGGCAGTTCAACAAGGCCCACAACAGTCTGCGAGCGATCGGCGAACGCGGCAACTCGCTCCTCAAGATGACCTTCAAAGCGCTGCGCCACGTCAGCCTCAACCCCTGGCGGATCGGCAAGATCCTTGCCGCCGCGCGGCCATCCTTCACATCGAGCACGACAGCACTGCATGGCTACCGTCAGTAGTCATGACCTTGCGCGAAATGGCTCATTTTTGGAGTTCGAACAGGGTCGTGGACTCCTTGGCGTTGACCTGTGCGCCGTCAGCAGCGGGCGACGGCGGAGCCGACTCCCGCCGCCGCGGCGCGGTGATCAGGGCGGTCCTACCTTGCCGGACGGCGCCCTGACCCAGGCCGTCGAAGTCGACGACACACCCGATGCACGCGCAGGACCGCCGCCGGCAGACCCGGCTACCTTCACGCCCACGCCCGACGGCCTGTTCTGCCACCGCCTGCCCTGACCCCTTACTCCAAAGTGGACATCGACTCCACGAACTGAGCGGCGTAGAGGCGCGCGTGGTGCCCGCCGGCGTCGAGCAGGTCCTGGTGTGAGCCCTGCTCGACGATCCGCCCGGCGTCCATCACCAGGATGGTGTCGGCCTCGCGGATGGTGGATAGCCGGTGCGCGATCACGAAACTGGTCCTGCCCCGGCGCAGCGAGTGCATCGCCTCCTGGATCAGCACCTCGGTCCGGGTGTCGACCGAGCTGGTCGCCTCGTCCAGGATCAGGATCGGCGGGTCGGCCAGGAACGCGCGGGCGATCGTGACCAGCTGCCGCTCCCCGGCGCTCAGGTTGCCGCTGTCCTCACCGAGCACCGTGTCGTAACCCTGCGGCAGTGTGCGTACGAAACGGTCGACGTGGGTGGCCCGGGCCGCGCGGATCACCTGTTCGGTGGTCGGGTCGTCGGCGCCGTACGAGATGTTCTCGGTGATCGTGCCGTCGAACAGCCAGGTGTCCTGCAGGACCATGCCGAACTGGGCGCGCAGGTGCCCGCGGGGCAGACCGGCGATGTCCGCGCCGTCCAGGGTGATCCGCCCCGAGTCGACGTCGTAGAAGCGCATCAGCAGGTTGACCAGGGTGGTCTTGCCGGCGCCGGTCGGGCCGACGATCGCGACGGTCTGGCCGGGTGTCACCGACAGCGACAGGTCCTGGACGACCGGGCTGCCGGGGGAGTAGCCGAAGGACACGTGCTCGAACGCGACCTCTCCCCGTACCCGCGGCGGGGTGTCCGATTGTGATCCTCGGTCCGGGGTCTCCTCGGGCTCGTCGAGGAGCGCGAAGACCCGCTCGGCGGAGGCCACCTCGGACTGGATCACGTTGGCCATGCTGGACATCTGGGCGAGCGGGGCGCTGAACTGACGCGAGTACTGCACGAACGCCTGCACGTCGCCGATCGACAGGCTGCCGGAGAGCACGCGCAGCCCGCCGACCACCGCGACCACTACGCAGTTGAGGTTGCCGATGAACAGCATGATCGGCTGGATCGCCCCGGACACGAACTGCGCCCGGAACCCCGCCGAGGTCAGGGCGTCGTTGTGGGCCCGGAAGGTGGCCGCGGACTCCTGCTCGCGCCCGAAGATCCGCACCAGGTTGTGACCGGTGTACATCTGTTCGATGTGGCCGTTGAGGCGTCCGGTGATCGCCCACTGCCTGCCGAAATGCGCCTGCGCCCGCTTGCCGACCAGCGCGGCCAGATAGACCGAGACCGGCACGGTGATCACCGCGATCATCGCCAGTAGTGGCGACACGATGATCATCGCGGTCAGCACGGCGATCACGGTCAGCACCGAGTTGACGATCTGGCTGAGGGTCTGCTGCAGCGACTGGCTGACGTTGTCGACGTCGTTGGTCACCCGGCTGAGCAGGTCACCGTGCGGTTGACGGTCGAAGTAGCCGAGCGGGAGCCGTGACAGCTTCGCCTCGGCGCGCTCGCGCAGCCGGTGCGTCGAGCGCTGCACCACCACCGCGGAGAACCGGCCCTGCGCGAAGATCAGCAGCGCCGCGATCAGATAGACCGCCAGCGCCAGCAACAGGACCAGGGTCAGACGATGAAAATCGATTCCTTCCCCGGGTACGGCCTGCACGCGCGCGATCGCGTCGGCCTGGGCCTGATGCCCCTGGTCGCGTAGCTGCTGGACGCCTTCGGCGCTGGTGCCGGCCGGCAGGCTCGCGGTGACGATCCCGGCGAAGATCAGGTCGGTGGCGTGCCCGAGGATCTTCGGCCCGACCACCGACAGCACCACGCTGATGAGGCAGACGGCCAGCGAGGCGGCGAGGAACGTGCGGTCGGGGCGGAGCAGGCCGAGCAGGCGGCGGACGGTGCCGGCGAAGTCGTCGGCGGGCCTCGCCTTGCGGCCGCGCCCTCCGTGGTTCTGGGACCGGGGCCGGGTGGCCGCGCGGTTCGCACCTTCGTGTCCGATACGGACATCAGGCGGCCTCACTTTCGGTGACCTGGGAGTGGACGATCTCCCGGTAGACGGGACTGGTGTCCATGAGCTCGTCGTGACTGCCGGCGCCGACGACCCGGCCCTCCTCGAGGACGAAGATGCGGTCGGCGTCCCGGATCGTGTTCACCCGCTGGGCGACGATCACGACAGTGGCGCCGGCGGTCTCCTGGGCCAGGGCGCCGCGCAGGGCGGCGTCGGTGGTGTAGTCGAGCGCCGAGAACGAGTCGTCGAACAGATAGAGACGGGGCTGCTGGACCAGTGTGCGGGCGATGGCGAGACGCTGTCGCTGCCCGCCGGAGAAGTTGGTGCCGCCCTGGGCGACCTCCGCGTCCAGGCCCGCGGGCAGGTTCTCGACGAACCCGCGCGCCTGGGCGACGCCGAGCGCGTGCCACAGCTCGTCGTCGGTGGCGTCCGGCCGGCCGTACCGCAGGTTGGAGGCGATCGTGCCGGAGAACAGGTAGGGCTTCTGCGGCACCAGGCCGACGGCTCGGGACAGCATCGCCTGCGCCATCTGCCGGACGTCGTCGCCGTCGATGCGCACGCTGCCGGCGGTGGTGTCGACCAGGCGCGGGATGAGGTTCAGCAGTGTGGTCTTGCCGCTGCCGGTGCTGCCGATGACCGCGGTGACCTCGCCGGGCCGCGCCTCGAAGTCGATGTCGCTGAGGACCGGCTGTTCGGCGGCCGGATAGCGGAACTCGGCGCCGGCCAGCTGAAGATGCCCGCGGGCGATCGGGAGACGGATCGCGTCGGCGCGGAACTCCACACTGGAGCGGGTGTCCAGGACCTCCAGGATCCGGCCCGCGCAGACCACCCCGCGGGGGACCGACATCAGCATGAACGTGGCGGTCATCACCGCCATCAGGATCTGCACCAGATAGGTCAGGAACGCGGTCAGCGAGCCGACGTTCATGGCTCCGTCGGCGATCCGGTGCGCGCCGATCCACAGCACGGCCACCGAGGACACGTTCATCACGATCAGCACGGTCGGGTACATCAGCGCCATCAGCCGGCCCACCCGCAGGAAGACGTCCGAGATCTCGTCGTTGACCTGGGCGAACCGCTCGTGCTCGCGCTTGTCGCGGACGAACGCGCGGACCACCCGGACGCCGGTGATGTGCTCGCGCAGCAGCCTGTTGATCCGGTCGTTGCGGGTCTGCATCAGCTGGAACTGCGGGTTCAGCCGCCTGAGGATGAACGCGACGCCCGCGCCCAGCAGCGGCAGCGCGACCACCAGGATCAGCGAGCTCGGCACGTCTTGGCGGGCGGCCAGCACGATCCCGCCGAGGCAGGTGATCGGGGCCACCACGATCAGGGTCAGCGCCATCAGCACCAGGGTCTGGACCTGCTGGACGTCGTTGGTGGTGCGGGTGATCAGTGACGGCGCGCCGAACTCGCCCATCTCGCGGGCCGAGAACGTCTGCACCCGGTCGAAGACCGCGGCCCGGATGTCGCGGCCGGCGAACATGGCGACCCGCGCGCCGAGGTAGACGACGATCAGGGCGCAGCCGATCTGCAGGGCGGACACGGCGAGCATCAGTGCGCCGAGGCGCAGGACGGCGCCGGTGTCGCCGCGAACGATGCCGTGGTCGACGATGTCGGCGTTGAGGGTCGGAAGATAGAGGGTCGCCCCTGTCTGGACGAGTTGCAGCGCAAGGATGACGCCGATGATGTTGCGGTACGGGGGCAGGTGGATGCGAAGAAGTCGCATCAACATGTGATGACTCCAAGTGGAAGTGGCTGCCGGCGCCGGGTCAGGCGCCCGGGATGCCCAGTTCCCCGGCGAAGCGGGTGATGGCAGCCAGGAGGAAGCGGCGGATCGCCGGTTCGTCGGCGGGGTCGACGTGGTCGAAGAGAGCGTCGAACTCCGCGTTGAGTTTGTCGGCGGAAACCGCCACGCGCTGACGGCCGGCATCGGTCAGATGCAGGCGGATGACTCTGCGGTCGGTGTCGGAGCGGCGGCGCTCGATGAGGCCGTCTCGCTCCAGGGTGTCCACCACGCCGGTCAGGGTCGACGGGGTGACCGCCGAGGCGGTGGCGATCTCCTTGGCGGTCTGACCGTCGCGGGTCTCGAGGTGGGTGAGGACGGTGTACGCCGTCCATCCGATGCCGAGGCGTTCGTTGAGTAACCGGACCCACATGCTGCCGGACAACCGGGCAGCGGCGGCGAACAGCTGGCTGACCGACTGATCCGCTGTGGGCTCACGGTCAGAATTGTTCATGGCCTGATTGTTAGGCTCCGAAGTAAATTTCGTCAAGCCGGTTCTCCGGTGGCCACTTTCGTGGCGGCTCGCGGGCCCTTACGCCTCGGTCGAGGGCTGCAGCGCGGCGACGCTGTCCACGTACTTGATCAGCAGGCGGGCGAACTCCAGTCGCTCCGACTCGGTCCAGTCGGCGGTGATCCGTTCGAAGGCCGACCGCTGATGCCGTCGGAACAGGGCCAGCGTCTCCTCGCCCTTGGTGGTGAGCTCCAGAATGGTGCGCCGGCCGTCCTCCTGTGACGCCGCCCGGGCCAGGTGGCCTGCGGTGATGCAGTCGGAGACCATCCGGCTGGCCACCGACGGGTCGACCGCCAGGCGCTCGCCCACGACGCCGACGGTGATCTCCCGGCCGTCCGGGCCCGGCCCCTCGGCGACGATGTTGAGCACCAGGGTCCGGGTCAGGTCCTTGCGGGACACCGGCCGCTCGACGTTCAGCGCCGCAGCCCGCCGCAGCCGGGAGAACGCCGGCCCAACGGCGTCGAGCAGATCCGAGGGCCGCATCGGCTGCTCAGCTGAGGTTTCCATGGGGAGCATTATCGCCTTCCTCCGAGCCGGTGATCACACGAGGACCGGCGGACCGGATCCGGGCCTACGGTCCGGACGCTCTTCCGGGTGCATGTAGTGTCACCAACACATGCATGATGTAATGCATACGTTTTTAGCACTCCACCGCACCACCACGAGGGAGAACCACCATGCGCATCGTCCGCTACTACGAGCACGGCGAACCGTCGGTCCTGCGGGTCGAGGAGGCGGAGAACCCGCGTCCCGGACCGGGACAGGTGCTGATCCGCGCCGAGGCGATCGGCGTCACCTTCGCCGAGGTCCAGCGCCGGCAGGGGATCCGGATCGGCGGCCACGCCAACCTGCCCGGCTCACCCGGCGGCGACGTCGCCGGCACCGTCGAGGCCCTCGGCGAGGGCGTCACCGGCGTCAGCGTCGGCGACCGGGTGGTCACCGACGTCCACGAGGGCGCCTACGCCGACTACGTGCTCGCCGACGCCTCCTGGCTCATCGCCATTCCGGCCGGCCTGGACGCCGCCGAGGCCACCCTGCTGCCCAGCCCGGCCCAGACCGCTTACCACGCGATCAAGGAATCCGGACAGCTCAAGCCGGGCGAGACCATCCTGATCGACGCGGCATCCGGCGGCGTCGGCCACCTGGCCGTGCAGATCGCCAAGGCGATGGGCGCCGGCAAGGTCATCGCCACCGCCAGCACCCAGGCGAAACTCGACTTCGCCCGGGAGCTCGGCGCCGACGTCACGATCAACTACACCGACGCGGACTGGGACGAGCAGGTCCGCGCCGCCACCGACGGCCGCGGCGCCGACGTCGTCCTGGAGACCGTCGGCGGCGACATCCTCACCAAGAGCGTGCAGCTCACCGCCCAGTTCGGACGGCTCGTCTTCTACGGCTCCGCCAGCGGCGCCGTCGAGCCGATCCACCCGCTCGCGCTGACCCGGATGAAGACGGTCGCCGGGTTCGCGCTCTACGCCATGATGTACAACCGTCCCGAGGCGATCGCCGCCGGTCAGCGTGACCTGATCGACATGATCACCTCGGGGAAGGTCAAACCGGTGGTGCATGCCCGGCTCCCGCTCGACGAGGCCGTCAAGTCGCACGAGCTGATGGAGGCCCGCACCCAGCTCGGCAAGATCGTCCTCGTTCCCTGACCGGCCGGCCGGCGCGCCGCTGCCCATCTACAGGCCGCTTCGAGCGGCCCTCCAGAACCGGATCGCACAGTGACACGGCATCCGCGAGACAGGAGACGTGACATGAGCCAAGCACCGGAGCGCCGGCCCCTGCAGGACCGGCTGGTCGGCACCTGGACCACCGAGCTGGACAACGACGGCACCCCCGTCACCGGCCTCTCCCAGTTCTCCGCCGACGGCGGAGTCATCCTGACTCAGCTCAACGCCAAGAACATCGGGCTCGGCAACTGGGTCGCCACCGGCCGGCGATCGTTGTGGTCAGCGTGCGGCTGCGTCGAGCAGGATCCGGGCCATGGTGTCGGGGCCTTTCGAGGGCGAAGACGGGGCGGCCCAGCATGGGCACCAGGATGCTGTTGATGATCAGCCGGGCGATCAGGTTTCCCAGTGCGCCGCCTCGGGGGTAGTCGTAGCTGTTGAATGCCACGACGCGGGTGACCCGGTCTTTGAGATCGATGGAGGCGGTGAGGGACAGGGCGCCGCCGAGGGATTCGCCGGACGGGGTGACCTCGTGCAGGTCCAGGCCGCGGACGAAGTCGACCACCGCGGTGCGCAGCTCACCGATCGTACGGTTGCTACGGATCAGCAGACTGTGCCGGCCGTCGTCGTCCGGGTCACCGTCGGCGCCGACGTCGGCCGGCCAGTCCCGAATCGTAGAATCGTGGCCCTTTCGAACCGTCGCAGGCACTGCGCCGGGTCCACGCCGTGGCCGGAAGACCAGCGGCCGGCCGGTCAGCGCGGCAGCGGATCTCACCTCCGTCGACCGGGACGAGATGATCGCAGAAGACCGCCAAGACATAGGCGATGCGGAGTCTGCGTAGCTCACCACGGAGCCGACTGTTGGTGCCGTAAGCCTCGCCCGCAGCCACCCGCCGGTCCGGGACCAGGGTCTTCACCGCAGCGGTGATCATGTCGACGGCCGACGCGGACCGGGTGGCGTACACGACGTCGTCCGGGATCCCGGCCTGCGCCCACCGACCTGGGTGTTCTCGATCCGCCCGGCGGTGCCGGTGTACTGGCATTGCACACCGACCGAATGCAGGCCCTACTTCAGTTCACCCGTCTCGTCGACGACCAGCACACCGTCGGGTCGCCAAGCCGGTCCACGACGACCTGCCGCACGTCGTCACGTACTGCGTCGGCGTCCCACTTCGCTCCGGTAGAGCAACCGTTGCATCGCATCCGGCCGGGCATGTCCAGCCTGTTCAGCGACCTGCCGGCAGGTCTTGACCGCCAAGTCGCTGAGCAGTCCGGTGACGAAGCCGGCCGCCGAACGAGTCGATGACCAGGTCGATGGTTCGTCGTCACTGGGCAGGCACTACGCCGTGGCTCTCGGCCCCCGCAAGGTTGAATGTCGTGTCCACCGGGACCCGAGGCCACCTCACGAACGGCGACTGCCGTACCGGTCTCGTCAGATGGGATAACCCCACGACTGATGTGAACCTCCGACGCAGTCCCACACCTGCAGTCGGCGGCCGTTGGCGGTGTCTCCGTTTGCGAGATCCATGCACCGGCCGGACCACTCGTTGCGATAGCTGCTCCCGACGCGGGTCCAGCGTTGCTGGGGCGAGCCGTTGCAACCCCACACCTGAAGTTGAGCGCCGTTGCCGATGGTCTCGCTCGGCTGATCGAGGCACATTCCACCGATGCTGAGAGCACCATTCACATTGTGTCGCCACTGCTGGTTAGGTCCGTTCCAGCAGTCCCAGATCCGAACAGCAGCGCCGTTGGTGCCCGTCGGGTCCATGTCCATGCATTTGTTCGTCCCGTTCCAGCGCATCTCGCCTGTTCCGCCGGCTGCGGGGGTCCAGGTCTTGTTGAGGCGGTGGAAGGTCAGCGACAGCAATCGGACGTTGCCGCCGGCGGCGTAGGCGGAGATGCCCAGGCTGTCCGGAGCCGAGTTGAAGTCGGTGTTCTCGGTGTAGGACAGTCTGCCGTCGTTGCCGAATGCCTCGACCTGACCACGGTCGACCAGCACTCGCATCTTGATCCGGTTGTTGATCGGTGTGAGCGGTTTCCATTCCATCTGTTGGAGACCGCGGTTGTAGGCGATGGTCCGGTCGCTGGTGCCGTCCGGGCGCTGGTGGAGTCGGAACCCGAACTCCGACGCCGTCGCTCCGGTGAGATCCCATTCCGAGATGAGCTCATAGGTGTCTGCGGTGATGCCGTTCAGCGGGTCTGTGCTGTCACTTGTCGTGATCGTCCGTGGCCCCCAGGTTTGAGCGGGCTGACGGATTGTGGCGATCTCGCTGACCGGCAGCCGGGTGACCCGCAGGCCTTCCGGGAAGGTGCGCAGGTACAACCGCGCGGGAAACGAGGCGTTGCCGGTCCAAGTGGAGCCGTGGTTGCCGGGCTGCCAGAACATCTGCACGACACGGTTTGTGGGAAGGTTCGTGAAGGTGAGACCGGCATAGAATGATCCGTCGAAGCCGCCGCGGCCCTCATCCAGGCGCTGCGGAACCGGGAACGCCGGGTCCGGCACGAACACGCCACTGTCGTTTAGCGTGCCGACCACGTACTCGCCTTGAGCGTCGTTCAGAACCCACTTCTGATTGCCGGTGTCGCCATCCACCGGCAGCAGATAGAGGTCCGGGCATTCGAAGGCCCAGCCGGCGCGGTACTCGCCGCGGTATGTCCACGACAGCAGGTTCGTCGAGCTGAAGAACTTCAGGGTGTTGCCACCCTCATCACCCCAGAAGACCATGCCGAAGCGGTTACGGGCCGCGTCCCAGAAGACCTTCGGGTCACGACTCTCGTACGGCGTGGAGATGACCTTTGCTCCGCTGTCGTACATCTGGAAGCGGTTGCCGCCGTCCGTGCTGTACGCGATGGATACACCATTGGTGTTGGTGAACAGCAGGATCGGGTCGTGGTCGCCGTTCTTCAGGCCGGTCACGTTGCCGGTATCGACCCAGCCGCCGCCGGAGAACAGTGTGGCGTTGTGGACGCCCGGCTCGAGGGCGATCGGCTGCTGGGTCCAGTGCACCAGGTCGGGACTCGTCGCATGGCCCCAGTGCATGGTGTCCCAGTTCAGGCCGTGTGGGTTGTGCTGATAGAACAGGTGGTAGGTGCCGCGGTAGTACAGCGGCGCGTTCACGTCGTTCATCCAGCCGCTTTGGGAGCTGAAGTGGAACTGGCCGCGGAATGGTTCGTTGTAGTCGGTCGGTGAGTACGGGTACTCGGGATAGTCGGCTGGTTCGCCGGCTCGCGCCGTGCCGGCCGGGCCGGCGAGGAGGCCTATTACCGCCATGACGGCGCAGAGCATCGCCGAGAAGGAGCGGCGCGCTCTGGGGGGATTTCCACGCATCCAGCTTCACCTTTGTTCAGCGGCGCAGAGTTCTGCTCGCGAGGGTTCATCAGATCGGGCACTGTGGCCGAATGGCCACACAGGGGGATTGCACCGTGGTCTGAACGAGGCGCTCATGGTCCTGTACCGATCCCGCTCATCAGCGGCACCGGCACGCCTCGAGGTCCCGCGGACTCCGGACGGCGACTCTGACCACTAGATGGAAGACGTTGAACTCGCCGGTTCGGACAACGTTGTCTCGAAGTACACCGCCTTGTGTCCGTCGCGTCAAGAGATAGTTTCGTGACTATGTCCGGACATGCAGAGCGAACGGCGTTGCACTCTTACCGTCGCGAATTCTCCGAACGACGAGGGCGAGACAACGATGTCCGCCGCCCGAGGCCCGAACATCGACCGACCACCGTTTCTGTGCCAGAGCGTTTCTTGACAGTCCCGACACCCTTCGCCCGCGCACCAGCGCCGGACGGGGAAGCCCCCGAGTGGGGGAGCAGTGTCCGTTTGATGCGCTGGCGTCGGCTGCCGTGCAGGCGAGAAAATGTTCGTACTCATCGCCCTCATCGCAGGCTGTTTGTGGCCGATCTGAAGAGAAGAGCCTGGGTCGCAATGGTCTGAGGATTGTGGAGGCGATGGCCGTGGGCGGTGCGGTGAGGTCCTTGAGTCTCCGGGCCAGCATGTTGTTGACCTCGGCGGTTGCCTTGTTGGCGGCGGTGGTGGCTGCCGTGGTCGGCGTCGAACGTATGGATGCGATTGCCGACCGGGCGCAGAGCATCTATGCCGAGTCGCTTGTGCCGGTCAGCACCGTCCAGGACATTCAGCAGCTGATCTGGCATTCACGATGGGCGAGTCTGTCGAACCTGACGGCGACCGATCCGGCGAAGGCAGCCGTGTACGCCGACGAGACCAAGGCCCAGCTTGATCTGGTGTCCGTGCGCCTCGATGAATATCGCGGATTGACCGTCACCGCCGCGGAACGGGCGGCGATGACGACGTTCGAGGACTCGTGGGGCACGTATCTGGAGCTGCGGGACCAGTCGTCGGCTCTGAAGAAGGCGGGAAAACTCGAGGAGTGGCAGGCGTTTCGCAGCAGCACCCTCAACCCCGCCCTTGCTCAGGTGATCGCGGATCTGGATGCGCTGCGGACACTGTCGCAGCAGCAGGCGCAGGCTCAGGCAGTGGCTGCGCGGTCCGCAGCGGGTTCGGCCCGGATCGCCATCCTGGCTGCGTTGGCGGTCGGTGTACTGCTTGCCGGGGTCGTCTCGGTGCTGATGGCGCGGGCGTTGAGCCGCCGGCTCGACGGGCTCGGAGCTGTCCTGGCCGCGATGGCCGATGGTGATCTCACCGAGCGTCAGGCGGATTCGGCCGGGAACGAGATCGGCCGGATGTCGCGGTCCGTGCATCGTGTGGCCACGCAGATGCGGGCGACGATGAGTACCCTCGCCGCGGCGTCGGCGAGCCTGTCCGCGCGGGCCGGTGAGCTGCAGTCGGCCAGCCAGAATCTGAGCGGCAACACCGAGCAGAACTCGTCCAAGATCCAGCTCATCGACGCGGCGGCCGACGAGGTCACGGCAGGGGTGCACGCCGTGGCCGGTGGTGCGGAGCAGATGGGCGCGGCGATCCGGGAGATCGCGATGAGCGCAACCGAGGCCGCCACGGTCGCCAGTGAGGCGGTGCAGAGCGCCGGACGGGCCGAACAGGTGATGGCCAAGCTCGGTGCTTCGTCGGCCGAGATCGACAGCGTGGTCAAGGCGATCACCGCGATCGCCGAGCAGACGAATCTCCTGGCACTGAACGCGACCATCGAGGCGGCCCGGGCGGGTGAGACCGGTAAGGGATTCGCGGTGGTGGCCGGGGAGGTCAAGGACCTTGCCCAGGAGACGGCCAAGGCCACCGAGGAGATCAGCCGCCGGATCGAGGCGATCCAGTCGGACACGCGCATCGCGGTCGACGCCATCTCCGGGATCGGGCAGGTCATCGGGCGGATCAACGACTACCAGAACACGATCGCCTCGGCCGTGGAGCAGCAGAGCGCCACGACGAACAGCATGTCCAGCGATCTCAGCCGGGCCGCGACCGGCACCTCGCAGATCAGCAGCCAGCTCGACGAGGTCGTCAAGTTGTCCGATTCCACGCGCGCGGCCGCCCAGTCGACTCAGACGGCCGCGGATGAGCTGGCGCGGATCTCCCAGGACCTGGACACCACCGTCTCCAGTTTCCGGTACTGAGAGCCGGGTCAGCCGAGCACACCCACCCCGTTACCTAGTGAGTCGTCCCCGCCGGGACTGCTCGGTCGCTGGGTCCGGTATGACTCATCGCCCTGCTCGTACGCATGATCCGGGGGATATTGTCGCCGGGCTGACTGGATCACCTACGCACCGACCGGGACTGGAACGCCACCGCGGACGTGCCAGCGTGCCCGGCTGGACCGCCGAACTGATGGCCGACGGCGACGACTACAAGAACGGCTCGCTGGACAAGGTGGGCATCGCCCTGGAACGCGCCGCGACCGACACCCCGGGCCGGACGCGCGACGCCTCGTGGAGGCGATCATCTACGAGACCAGCGCCGACGAGCAGGCCAAGGGCTTCGCCAACCGCGCGGACCCGACCGGGGACGCTCAGACCGTCGAGTGCGGTAAGAACGATCGGATCCAGCCGCAGCTGCGCGACTTGAACGCGCCCGCGCCGAGCGCGAGCAGCAGCGACTGGACGGCGAGCCGCCCGGCCGGCGGGGCGGCGGGCGCATCTGACGAACGCCGGATGTCGCCCGGTCTTCCCGCCTCACCGGCGACCGGCGGCCACTCTCATCGCCGGCCCGCCCTGATGCCGGCCCCGTCGCCCGAGAAGTGCTCGGCGGCGAGGGCGATCAGGTCGACGTACGGCAGGAGCCGGTGGTCTTCGGGCGTGCCGATGCTGACCAGCCGTTCCCGGACCCCGCCGGCGGCGCTCTCCGGCTCCTGCCAGAGCGACTGCTCGATGGCCCGCAGCTCGGGCACGACGAGTCCGACGGTCGGGCCGCCGGTCAGGGTCACCAGGAGCACCCGGTCGGCCTCCGGCTCCGGCGTGTGCCCGCGCCCGAGCAGGGCCGGGAGGTTGACCAGCGGAATCGTCTTACGGCGGTGGGTGAACATGCCGAGTAGTGACGTCCCGTCCAGGCTGAGACGCACGCTCGGGAAGGGCAGGATCTCGTCGATCTGCTCCAGCGGTGTGGCGGCGTCGATCCCGACGCTGTATGTGAGGAACTTCTGGACGCTCGCGACGACCCGCTGCGCGTCGCGCTCCGTGTCGCCCAGAGTCCGGCCGCTCTCGGCGGGGCCCGAGTCGAGCCGGATGTTCAGCGTGCCGAAGGCGGCCAGGTCGCTGTTCTCGCGCAGCGCCTGCCCGTCCAGCACCAGATACTGCCGCCCGTCCGTGGTGAGCAGCCCGGCCAGCAGGGCGCGCTCCGGGCTGGACACCATCGGCATCGGCAGGATGTCCTCCGCGGGCACGGTGGTGATCTCGGTGACGTCGGTCGCGGTGAGAGCGATGAGCCCCTGCGGCAGGGCCACCACGACGCCGCGGTGAGCGCCGGCCGCCGACCGTTCGGGCAGCCCGAGCAGGGTGACCGGGTCGATGGCCGGTACGGCGTGGCCGGCCAGGTGAGCCACACCCCGGCAGATCGGGCCGTCCAGCGGCGACGAGTGCAACTGCAGGTCGGGCACGACCGAGTGCACGTGGGTGACGTCGATGGACAGGCCGGTGCCGTCGCACTCGAACATCAGCAGGGTCCGGCGTGGGCCCTGCCGCTGTCCCGCGGCGATGTCGGTCGTGCCTTGCTGCTGGGCCGGGTCGGCGATGGCCGGGATGCCCGGCATGTCGACGATGGTGGCGGCGTCCAGCAGCGCGATGACGGCCTGGTCGTCGGCGCGCTCGAAGGTGTGCGAGAACAGGGCCGGCCCGCCGCCGCCCATGTGCACCGCGAGCAGGGACTCGGCCGCGACGTGGGTGGAGCCCTCGATGGCGTCGGCGAGCAGCCCGAACAGCCGGCCCTCGCTGGAGACGATGATGATCACCTCGCCCGTGTCCGCCGCCGAGGCACGCCCGGCGAGCAGGCACGGATCGATCACCGGAATCACGGTGTGCCGCAGGTTGACCGCCCCGAGCAGCCCGGCGCCCGCGGTCGGCAGCGCGCTGAACTCGGACGGTCGGACGATCACCTCCCGCAGCTTCTCCAGGGGTAGGGCCATGCGCAGCTCACCGGTGCGGAAGACCCCATAGAGGGTGGAGACCGCCGTCGTGGTCACGAGTGGTCGCTGTTGCTGTTGACCAGCTCGTTGATGAGCTCGGCGACCTGGTGCGACACCGTCTGCTGCTCCTCGGTCGAAGCCGCGATCCGGCGGATCGTGTCGCTCGTCTCGGCGACGTTGGACAGGATGTGTCCGAAGGAGCTCTGCGCCCGCTGGCTGACCGTCGCGCCCTGGCTCACCCGGCTCGCCGACTCGTGGATCAGCTGGGTGATCTCCCGGGCCGCGGCCGAGGACCGCTCGGCGAGCTTGCGGACCTCACCGGCGACGACGGAGAAGCCGATGCCGTGCTCGCCGGCGCGGGCGGCCTCGATCGAGGCGTTGAAGGCGAGCAGGTTGGTCTGGCCCGCGATCTCCCCGATCACCGTGACGATCGCCGCGATCTGCTCCGACGACTTCTGGATCAGGTCGATCGCGTCGATCGACTTGCGCAGCTCCTCGTACCCCTCCTGCGCGTTGTGGTGGGTGGTGTCGGCCAGCGTGGTCGCCTGCGTGGCGGCCGCGGTGATCTCGTCGATCGCCGCGGTCAGCGCGGTCACCGACGTCTTCATGTCGCGGGTCTTGGTAGCCAGTTGATGCTCCAGCACGACCTGGTCGGTGATGTCGTACGCGTACTTGACGACCTTGTAGACCTTGTCGTGCAGGTCCCGGATCGGGATGTAGCTGGCCCGGATCCACACCTCCCGGCCGTACTTGCCGACCCGGTGGAATCGGCCGCTGTGGATCTCGCCGGCCGCCAGCCGGTGCCAGAAGTCGCGGTACTCGGGCGAGACGATGTAGTCCGGCGGGCACAGCGTCGAGTGATGCTGCCCGATCAGCTCCCGTGCGGTGTAGCCCACGGTCCGCTGGAAGTTGTCGTTGGCGGCGAGGATGTTGCCGTCCAGGTCGAACTCGATGACCGCCTGGGCGAGGCTGATCGCGGTGTCCTTGCCCTCGAACTCGGCGGTGCGCTGCTTGGCGGCCGTGACGTCGATGGCGAACTTGATCACCTTGGCCGGCCGTCCGTCGGCGTCCAGGATCGGGTTGTAGGTGGCCTGCAGCCACACGTCCTCGCCGTTCTTGGTGATGCGCCGGTATTCCCCACCCTGGAACTCACCACGGGCAAGCCGTTCCCAGAGCAGCTGGTACGCCGCTCCGGAGGCCTCGACCGGGTCGACGAACATCCGGTGGTGGTGTCCGACGATCTCGTCGAGGGTGTAACCGGTGGTGTCGAGGAAGTTCTGGTTCGCGGTACGGATCGTGCCGTCCAGGTCGAACTCGATGACCGCCTGCGACCGGCTGATCGCGGCCACCTTGCCCTCGAACTCGGCGGTCCGATGTTGCTCCTCGGTGATGTCCGCGGCGAACTTGAACACCTTGAACGGCTTGCCGTCCGCGCCGAGCACCGGGTTGTACGAGGCCAGCAGCCACACCTCCCGGCCGCCCTTGGCCATCCGCTTGAACTCGCCGGAGGAGAACTCGCCGCGGGTCAGCTTCTTCCAGAACTCGACGTAATCGGGCTGGTCGGTGGTGCCCGGCGGCATGAACATCCGGTGGTGCCGGCCGACGACCTCGTCGAGGGTGTAGCCCATCGTGTCGAGGAAGTTCTGGTTCGCGTCCAGGATCGTGCCGTCCAGGTCGAACTCGATCAGCGCCCGGGACCGGCTCACCGCCGCGATCTTACCCTCGAACTCGGCGGTGCGCTGCCGGTCGGCGGTGATGTCGGTGGCGAACTTGACCACCTTCACCGGCTTGCCGTCGGTGCCGAGGATCGGGTTGTACGTCGCGCGCAGCCACACCTGCCGGCCGTTCTTGGCCAGCCGCGGGTACACCCCGCCCTGGAACTCGCCGGCCCCGAGCGCCCGCCAGAACTCGCGGTACTCGGCGCCGTGCGCCTCCCGCTCCGGCATGAACATCCGGTGGTGCTGCCCGATCACCTCTTCACGGGTGTAGCCCATGGTCGCGAGAAATTTCTCGTTGACGTCCAGGATCGTGCCCGTCAGGTCGAACTCGATCACCGCCTGGGAGCGGTTGAGGGCGGCCACCTTTCCCCGATCGTCTTCCGCCTGCCGCAGGAGGGCCTCCTGGGTATCGGTGTCGGTCGGGTTGACCCTGGAAGTCGCCATGACTCTCCGCTTCTCTCGTCTGGTAGTTGCCAGGTCATTCGGCCGGCACCGACAGCGTTGAAGGAAACCACCCGAGGTGCGGATGAAACGGGCCAAAGTCCGACGTATGACCGATGTCCTCATATCGCCCGGCCCCGTGCCGACTTCTTCCTGCCGAGCACTCTGCCGCGAACCGGCGTCCCTCGCCCTTCTAGTCAGGAGTTCTGCATGCCGACAGACGACACCCGATCGCCGTGGGCGATTCTGCAGGCCGGCAACGCCCGGTACGTGGAGGGACGGAGCACGGCCGACGTGCGCCGGGGCCCGGAGCGCCGGTCCGAGTTGGTGGGCGCTCAGGCGCCGGCGGCGATCGTGCTCGGCTGCGCCGACTCGCGGGTGCCGGTCGAGATCCTCTTCGACCAGGGCCTGGGTGACCTCTTCGTGGTCCGCACCGCCGGGCACGTCGTCGACGGCGCGGTCCTCGGCTCGATCGAGTACGCGGTGCAGTGTCTGGAGGTGCCCTCGATCGTGATCGTCGGCCACGACGGGTGCGGCGCGGTGGCCGCGGCGATCGCCATGGTCGACGAGGGCGCGGTGCCGTCCGGCTGTATCCGGGAGGTGGCCGAGCGCATCGCCCCCGACGTCGTGCGGGCCCGGCTCGACGGCGCCGAGACCTTCGAGGAGACGGTCGAGCAGCACGCGTGCCACACCGGGGAACTGCTGTCCGAGCGCTCTTCACTGATCGACGCCGCGGTCCGCGCCGGCCGGCTGACGGTCACCCCCACCCGGTACTCGCTGCGTACCGGCCGGGTCACCGAGGCGGTCCCGCTGCGACGGCTGCTGCCGGTGTGACGAGAAGCCATCCGCGGCCTGTCCCACCGGACAGGCCGCGCGGCGTACGCCGTAGAAAGACCTCGAAGGATTCAGCTTCTCCTCGTAACGTGGAGACATCGCCCTGAATGATCGGTGACTGGCGATGGCGCAGACACGGCGAAGCAGGCCGCACGTGGGCGGCCCGGTCGAAGGTATCGCGACCCCTCGGTACCCGAAAGGACTCCGCCCGCGGAGACCTCAGGCAGGGGTTGGCGTGACCGCCCGGCTGTCGGCGGACGGCCGCGCCAGCCGGTCGCTGTCATAGTTGGTCTCCTCCGGCCGAGGCGAGTTCGCGCAGCACGTCGTCGCCGGTGAACGGCTTTCAGGGGAGTCGATGTCCTCGTCGAGGACATGGGTTTCGCCGAGCGGCGCTTCGACGAACCGTTGCGGCTCACCACCGTGGGCCGGCGCGCCGCCCATGCAGCTCTGCGAGCCCGGGCTCTGCGCAAGGCGATGAGGTTGTCGGTGACCTCCCGGTCCGTCATCGGTAGCCGGGGAAGCACTTCCACAACGTTTTCGCAACGCCGCATACCATGATGATGGTCGATTCTTACGCCGATTCGTCATCGAGCGTGCGGGGTCGGCCGTGATGCATACGAGAAAACTGTCGCTGGCGCAGTGCCGCATCCTGGCCTGCCTGACCGTCCTGGTGCTCGTGGCAACCGCCCTGCCCGGCGGCGGCGAGCCCGCGCCGACGGTGACCGCCTCGGGACCGCCGGTGAGCCCGGCGAGCGCCCCGCCCGTGGAGACGTGCGTCTCGAACGGCGCCGCCACACGGCCGGCGGTGCACACCGTCACCGGGCCGTCGTTTCGGGCGACGGTCACGCCCGGTGAGGCAACCGCACCGGCCCGCACCGTGGAGCATGACGGAGCACGCCTGACCATCGGGCCGGAGGCGGTGAACAACCCCGTCACGATCGGGGTCACGCCACTGACGGTGGCGGATCTTCCCGGCCTGGCCGCTGAGCTGACCAACGTCACCGGTGGCGTGCGCAAGGGCTGGCGGTTCACTCCGCACCCGTACCGCTTCGCCGAGCCGATCGAGGTCGCGCTGCCGTACGACCCGGCGTCGGTGTCGTCCACCTTCACCCCGCAGGACGTGCACACCTTCTGGTTCGATGACACGGCCGGCTGCTGGAAGGCCCTGGAGCGGGTCACGGTCGACGAGAAGAACCACCTGATCATCTCCCGCACCGACCACTTCACCGACATGGTCAACGCGGTGCTCGCGCTGCCTGAATCGCCGCAGGGCACCCAGTTCAACCCGACGCAGATCAAGGACCTTCAGGCGGCTTCCCCGGCCGAGGGGATCAACCTGGTGGCGCCGCCGGCTGCCGCGAGCACCGGTGAGGCGCGCCTGTCGTACCCGATCGAGGTTCCGCCCGGCCGTGCCGGGCTTCAGCCGCAACTCGCCGTCGGCTACGACTCGTCGTCGGCGAACGGCTGGCTGGGGGTGGGCTGGAACCTGGCGGCCACAGCCGTCACGGTGGACACCAGGTGGGGTGTGCCGCGCTACGACACCGGCCTGGAGACCGAAACCTATCTGATGGGTGGCGAGCAGCTGGGGCCGGTCGCGCATCGGGGCCAGCGCGTGGCCCGTACCGCGGAAAAGGTCTTCCAGCCTCGGGTGCAGACCGCCTTCACGAAGGTCGTCCGGCACGGGACGGGCCCGTCGAACTATTCGTGGGAGACGATCGACAAGACGGGCAGGCGATCGTTCTACGGCGGCACCGCCGAGTCGACGTTGCGCGACGATGCCGGCAACATCTTCCAGTGGGTGCTGCGCGAGGTCCGGGACGCGCGCGGCAACGTGATGCGGTTCCACACGGTCATCGTGGAGGACACCGGTGGCGGCACCGTCACGGGCCGGGAGATCTATCTGCGCGAGATCACCTATACCGGCACGGCCTCGGTCGAGGGCCCGTATGCGGTGCGGTTCATCCGGGACCGGGAGCTGGAGGAGCCCCGCCGCGGGGACGTGACCATCGATGCGCGCGGCGGCTTCAAACGGGTCACCGCCGACCTTTTGCGTCGGATCGAGATCACCCTCAACGACCTGCCGGTGCGTGCCTACGAACTCGAGTACACCACCGGTGCGTTCGGCAAGTCGCTGCTGGCCTCGCTGACCCAGTTCGGCTCGGACAACACCGTCTTCCACAAGCACACGTTCGGCTATCACGACGACATCCGCGACGCTGCCGGCGCCTACCAGGCATTCGAGGCGACCGGCTGGACGTCGCCGGACGACGGTCTGCGCAACGGTAAGGTCGCGGCGATCGACGCGGCCGCCGGGCAGGCGTCGGCGATCAACGCCAACACCAGCGACAGCGCCGGCGGCCACCTCTACGTCGGGTTCGGCGCGACCCGTTCCAAGACCAATTCGGTGGGTGTGAAGACCGGCTTCAACCGTACCGAGGACTCCGGCCTGCTCGCCTTGACCGACGTGGACGGCGACAACCTGCCGGACAAGGTGTTCACCCGCGACGGCAGCGTCGTCTATCGCAAGAACCTGTCCCGGCCGGGCGGGGCGGCCCGGTTCGCCGACGAGGTGACGCCACTGCGGAATCTGCCCGGCATCCACGGCCA
The DNA here is from genome assembly GCF_033097365.1 of Actinoplanes sichuanensis. NCBI lineage: Bacteria > Bacillati > Actinomycetota > Actinomycetes > Micromonosporales > Micromonosporaceae > Actinoplanes > Actinoplanes sichuanensis. The sequence continues at coordinate 4,271,455 of NZ_AP028461.1, read as the reverse complement.
GCGCAGTAACTCGTCCACCGTCGGCGTGGAGAGCTACCTCGGCGGGGTGGCCGCGCAACTCGACCACGTCGACACGTTCACCACCACCGAGCGATACCTGGCCGACGTGAACGCCGACGGCATCACCGACGTGGTGAACGGCGGGAATGTGCTGTTCGGCCGGATCGGTGCGGACGGCGCCCCGGTCTACGGCCTGTCGTCGCAGACGCCGGCGCCGATCGGTTCGGCGCCGGTCGACACCGAGGGACTGGTCGGCGACCTGACCGCCGACCGGGAACGGGAAATCGACTCGCATCCGCTGGTCGACACGGTCCGTCGCTGGGTAGCGCCCTACGACGGCACCGTGGCGATCACCGGTGACGTGACTCTCGTTCGAGAGCAGAACCAGACCGCCGACGGGGTACGGGTGGCCGTCCAGCACGAGGACGGCGAACTTTGGTCGGCCGTGCTGAATCCCGGTGACCACGCCGCACCCACGACCGGTGCGGTCGCCGTCCAACGCGGTGACCGCCTCTACTTCCGTGTCCAGTCCCGTTTCGACGGCACCGCCGACCGGGTCACCTGGGACCCGCGGATCGCCTACACCGGCGTGCCCGCCACCACCGACGTCAACGGACTCGACCCGTACACCTACTCGGCCTCCGATGACTTCACCGTCGGCGGCCGGGCCGGCAACGTGCTCGCCCCGGTCACCGGAACCCTGCACCTCTCCGGGAACCTGACCAAGAGCGCGGCCACCACCGACGACGTGACCGCCGAGATCACCCGGGCAGGCCAGGTCGTATTCAGCCGCACCCTTGCCGCGGCCGACTCCGGCGAGATCCCGGTCGACCTGGACATCGCGGTCGAGAAGGGCCAGGAACTCACCTGGCGGATCCGGACCGACTCGCCGATCGACCTCAGCAAGCTCACCTGGGTCCCGCAGGCGGCCTACACCACGCCGGAACTGAAGGTCGACGCGCCGTACAGCATCGACATGTACCCCGACGACGGCCTCGATGCCCCGCAGCAGGCGTGGACCGCCCCGGCCGACGGCACACTGACCGTCGTCCCGGACGTGGAGTCCGACCAGCCGGTGATCTTCACGGTGAAGAAGCGGGGCGCGCTGCTGGCCAAAGAGACCGTCATCGAAGGGCTCACCGTGACCGTGCCGGTGAGCGCCGGCGACGAGCTGTTCTTCGACTTCAGCACCCGCGGCGCCCGCCCGGCCGGCCACTCGGTGCAGGTCGGCTACACGCCGGAGGAACTGTCCGGTGCACCCAGCGCCCTGCACAGCACCGTCGCGGAGGGTGCGTTCGCTCAGCCGTACCGCGGATGGGGTGTGATCGGCTACAACGGCAACCGCAACCGGGCCGCACAACCGATCGTCCAGGCCGACCTGGTGATCGACGAATCGTACCGTGACCAGCTGCCGGAGTCCGTGGACCCGCAGGCGCAGCGCGACGAGTTCGCCGCCGACCCGAGGGTCACCCCGCCGAAGGTGTTCCCCTACACCCCGGATCCGGCCACCAACCGGTGGAGCGCAGACGAGCGGCTCTGGGCCGGCCCCGCGTCTGCCGCGAGCTCCCGGCTCGGCACCGAGTCGATCGTGGTGCCGACCGCCGAGGACCTCGCCACCGCCACCGCTGTGCCGCGGACCGCACGGTCGAAGCAGATCTCGCTGACCGGCGGTGCCGGTCTACCCGTCGGCAGCGTCGGCGGCAGCGTGTCCACCGGCGACAGCAGCGCCATCACCGACTATCTCGACCTCAACGGCGACGGTTTCCCGGACGTGGTCGGCGGCTCCGGAATCCAGTACACCGAACCGAGCGGAGCCCTCGGCGACCGTCGGGCCACCCTGCCGGACTCCGCCGTGCGGCGTACCTCCACGATGGCCGGCAACGCCAGCGCCGGCAGCGCCGCACGCACGATCACCACCGGCCTCGGCGACATGGCACCGCCCGCCTCGGACACCGCCAACACCGCGGTGAGCGGCAACGACATGCCGCCGCTCGGCATTGGTGGCAGCCTCGGCACCGGCACCTCGGACACCGCGTTCGACCTGGCCGACATCAACGGTGACGGCCTGCCCGACCGGGTCTACGCCGACGGGCGGGCTGCACTGAACCTGGGCTACCGGTTCGCCGCGCCGGAGCCGTGGCCCGGTGGCGTTCTCAACGACGGCGCCACCGAGAACAGCGGCGCCAACATCGGCTTCAACACCGACTTCTACGGCTTCGCGGGCGGCGCCTCCTACAGCGTCGGGCACAGTTCCACCAAGGAGAGCCTGCTCGACGTGACCGGAGACGGGCTCGCCGACCGGATCTTCGAGGGCAACCCGATCCGGGTCGCGATCAACACCGGTAGCGGGTTCGCCGAGCCGGTGCCGTTCCACGGCGGCGCGGCCGGCATCAACGACGACGCGAACGCACAGGTCGGCGGGGGCGCCTACGTCACCTTCTCCGCCTGCTTCCTGATCATCGCCGGCTGCGTGATCACCAACCCGGGTGCCAGCGTCTCCAGCGGCATCGGGCGCGCCGAACAGGCGCTCCGCGACATCAACGGCGACGGGTACGCCGACCAGCTGCGCTCCACCCGCGACAACCAGCTCACGGTCGCGCAGAACACCACCGGCCGGACCAACCTGCTCAAGACCGTGAACCGGCCGATGGGGTCGCGGATCGACCTCGACTACACCCGCGACGGCAACACCTACGACCAGCCGCAGTCACGGTTCGTACTGTCGCGGGTGGCGCTCTTCGACGGGCGGCCCGGGGACGGGCAGGACACCCAGGTCAGCACGTTCCGCTACGCCGGCGGCGTCTACGACCGCTTCGAGCGGCTCTTCCGCGGCTACACGAACGTGGTCACCGAGCAGCGGGAGCCGGCCGCCGGGTCGGCCGTGCAGCGGGTCACCACCAGCGAGTACGCCACCGACAGCCACTACACACGCGGCCTGGTGACGCGGACCGCGACCGCGGACGGGCAGGGCCGGCTCTTCGTCGAGTCGGTCAACACCTACCAGCAGCGTGAGGTCGCCACGCTGGTGGTGTTCCCGCAACTGGTCGCGACGACGCAGAACTTCTACGAGGGCCGCGAGACGCCGGGCAAGACCACGTCGTCACAGATGAGCTATGACGACGTCGGCAATCTCATCCGGTCGTTCGAGGCCGGCGAGGCGGGCGCCGACGACGACGTCGAGACGAAGATCCGCTACACGTACGAGGACACCGCCTGCAAGACGTCCGGGATCGTCGGAGCGGTCAAGGCCGTCGACGTCCGCGGCGGCGGGGTGCTGATGCGTCACACCGAGGCCACCGTGGACTGTGCCACCGGCGACATCAAGCAGCACCGGGCCGTTCTGGCCGACGGCGGCGTCGCCAAGACCGACCTGACCTACGACGCGTACGGCAACGTACTGACCGTCGTCGAGCCGGAGAATGAGAAGAAGGAGCGGTTCAAGCTCGTCTACACCTACGACCCGGCGCTCACCACCCACGTCACCTCGGTCACCGACAGCTTCGGGTACCGGTCGGAGACCAGCCACAACCTGAAGTTCGGGCGGCCCGAGACCAGTACCGACACCAACGGGCATCAGCAGCGGACACTGTACGACGAGTACGGCCGGGCCGACTCGATCACCGGCCCGTACGAGACCGCCGCCAACCATCCGACCGTCGACATCGAATACCACCCCGAGGCCGCCGTCCCGTACGCGATCACCCGCAACGTCGACCGCAACGCCGACGGCTCGATCAAGACCAACTCGATCGACACCATCACCTTCACCGACGGGCTCGGCCGGATCGTCCAGACCAAGAAGGACGCCACCCTCGGTGGTGTCGAGGCGATGACCGTCTCCGGCCGCGTCGTCTACGACTTCGCGGGCCGGGTCGTCGCCCAGTCGTACCCGGTGAGTGAGGCCAAGGGCGTCCTCAACACCCGGTTCAGCACCAAGGTCGACCCGGTCACCCCGACCCGGATCAGTTACGACGTGCTGGACCGCGCCGTCCGGACGGTACTGCCGGACGGGGCCGTCACCACGGCCGCCTTCGGGTTCGGCGCGGACCGTGCCGGTGGCACCCAGTTCGAGACCGCGGTCACCGACGCGAAGGGCGTCACCAGCCAGACCTACACCGACGTGCACCTGCGGCCGGTAGCGGTGCGGGAGCCCGGGGCGTGGACGTCATATGCGTACGACGCGCTGGGGCAGATCACCACGGTCACCGACGACAACGGCAATACCACCAAGGCGACCTACGACACGTTCGGGCAGCGCACGTCGATGGTCACGCCGGACACCGGGAAGACACAGTACACCTACGACCTGGCCGGCAATCTGATCGCGACGCAGACCGCGAACCTGGCCGCCCGCAAGAAGCCGATCGAGTACGACTACGACCACAACCGCCTGACCGGAATCCGTCACCCGAGCACCCCGTCCGCGGACGTCACCTACACCTACGGCGACCCCGGCGCCGCGAACAACGGCGCGGGCCGGATCGTCAAACTGGCCGACGCCGCCGGCACCGTGACCCGCGGTTACGGGCCGCTCGGCGAGACCGTCGCCGAGACACGCACCGTGACGGCCGGGCTGGACAAGGCCACCGCCTACACCACGAAGTACGAGTACGACACGTGGAACCGCATCCAGCGGATGACCTACCCGGACGGGGAGGTCCTCACCTACCGCTACAACCACGGCGGGCTCGTCGACGGTGCCACCGGGGTCAAGGGCGGGACCGACTACCCGTACCTCACGAAGATCGACTACGACGTCTTCGAGCAGCGGGTGCTCATGCAGACCGGCAACGGGGTGCGCACCACCTACGCCTACGACGCCACCGACCGGCGGCTCGCGACGCTCGCGGCTTCCCAGTCCGACAACGTCACGTTCCAGAGTCAGACGTATGACTACGACCCGGTCGGCAACATCACCTCGATCACCGGGTCGGCAGCGCCGGTCGGCGGTCTCGGCGGTACCAGCACTCAGACGTTCAGCTACGACGACCTGAACCGTCTCGTCGGCTCGGCCGGAGCCTACCGGCCCGCCTCGGGACTGACCGACCAGTACAGGTTGTCACTGACCTACGACACGGTCGGCAACATCACCGCCAAGAACCAGACCCATGACCTGGTCACCGCCGTCGCCGTCGCCACACCGCAGACCGAGACGAGCTATCAGCAGGCGTACGCCTACACCGGAGACAAGCCGCACGCGCCGAGTACCGCCGGGCCATTCGCCTTCAAGTACGACCTGAACGGCAACATGATCTCGCGCGCTGGGCCGAACAAGGCGAAACTGCAGCTCACCTACAACGACGCCAACCAGATGACGTGCAGCACGAGCTCCGGGGTGGCCACCGACGAGACCGATACCGACAGTGACATCGAACTGGTCGCCGACACAGGCTCGTCCTGTAACCCGTCGAAGGGCAAGTCGGTCGAGTACGTCTACGACGGGGCGGGCGAACGGGTCGTCAAGAACGGCGGGTCGGGCAACGTCTCGGTCTACCCGAGCCAGACGTTCACCCAGCGCAACAAGAGCGCCTACAAGCACATCTTCATCGGCGAGAACCGGCTCGTGTCCAAGCTGGTCCAGTCCAGCGGGACGTCCGAGAACGGGCAGTTCTACTTCCAGACCGACCATCTCGGCTCCACCTCGTACGGCACCGACAACACCGGCAAGGTCGTCGAGCACGCCAAGTACCTGCCGACCGGCGAGTCGTGGGCGGGGGAGCGGACCACCGCGATTCCCAGCCCCTACGGCTTCGCCGGCAAGGAACTGGACGGCGAGACCGGGCTGCACTACTTCGGCGCCCGCTACTACGACTCGCGGACGGCACTCTGGCAGACGCCCGATCCGCAACTCGGCGCGTATCTCGACGGCGCCCCTGCCGAAGGGGTCGGCAACCCGGGCAACCTGGCCGCGTACACGTACGCTTCGAACAACCCGGTCCGGATCACCGATCCCGACGGGCGGTGGGTGCACATCGCCGCCGGCGCCGCCTTCGGCTCCCTGATCAGCGCCGGGTTGGAAGGCGTCCAGCAGTACCGGGCCGGTGAGTTCAGCGCCCGCAAACTGCTCGGAGCCGCCGCCGGCGGGGCGGTGTCCGGCGCGATCGGCAGCGCCACGCTCGGCACCGGGCTGCTGGCTCGGGGCGCCGTCGAGGTCGCCGCCGGAGCGGCCGAGGACATCGTCACCAAGGCCGTCAACGGCGAGTCGCAGAACCTCGGCGAGTCAATCGCGGCTGGGCTGACCAGCGCGGTCGGGCCGCTTCCGGGAGGGGCCCGGGCACCCTCGGCGGCGGGGGCGGCCAAGAAGGTCGATTCACCCACACCGGCGCGGTCCTGTCACTCGTTCACGGCTGACACCCTGGTGCTCACCGGCGACGGGACGGCCGTTGCGATCGGGGAACTTCAAGCCGGCGACACCGTGGTGGCCACCGACCCGCTGACCGGGAAGTCGAGCGTTCGGGAGATCACGCTCAAGCACGTCAACCAGGACCGGGAGATGACCGACCTGACCGTCACCGGCGGCGCGGTCATCCGAACCACCCGGCACCACCCGTTCTGGGACGAGACCCGGCAGGCCTGGGTGGAGGCCGCGGACCTGCGGCCCGGAGAACGGCTACGGACGGCCGACGGCACGGTGGTCACGGTCGAGACGGTTCGCAACCACACGGTCCCCGCTCGCACGATGCACGACCTGACCGTCGCGACCGTTCACACCTATTACGTCCTGGCCGGCGAGACCCCGGTGCTCGTCCACAACAACGGAGACGAGCGGTTCACCTACCTGAACCGCTCGGGATACAGCAACTATGTGCTCGTCGACAAGGACAACCGCGTCTACTACTCCGGGATGTTCGGTCCGAATGAAGACGCGGCCGGAGTGCAATCCCGCCACGCGAAGAACCACGATCGATTCGACTATGCGAAGGGCGACAGGATCAGGGTCATGCCGGGCACCCGGACCTACGGCGAATCCCATCTCATGGAACAGCGCCTGGCCGAGCAGCACGGTACGATCATCGGCCGTGACGGCGACAACTACCGCGGTAACCGCCAGAACCCCCTGGACCCGGCAAAAGTCGCCGAGTACGAGGCCTACGAGCGCCGGATCTCTGGAGGGGTGTGCTGATGGCCGGTGTCTCTCCGACCGATGACAGCCGGCCGGAGGTGCGCCTCCGGTTGAGGAGGGTGATCAGCTCGTACCAGGATGACATCGGCGGTCTTCCGACGCTCGGTGAGTTCCTGGAGATCATCGGCTTGGCGCTGCTCTCGGTCTCCGAGGGCGGCGACCTGCCGGCCGGTGTCGCCGGGTTCAGCGCCGAGGTCGGCCGGAAGCGATACCAGCCGCAGCGGGACTCGCGCGTACCGGAACTGAACGACGCGATATTCGCCGAGACGGCCTCGTTCCTGGTCGCCGTCGGCGCGGTGCGGGGGCGCGCCACCTCGCCGGATGAGTTCGCGGCGGCCGTCCTCGACGTTCTTCAGGACGACGATGTCGCCTTCGAGGACGTGCGCGGCCCCGATGTCAGCCGGCTGGCGGCGGTGGTGTCTCGGTCCACCGTCAGACCGAGAGTCGGAGACATCCTGGCGATACGAGTGCGTGAATCCGGTTACCGGATGGCGGTGGTGACGGCGAGGAACCGTTTCGGCACGGCGATCGGCTTGTTCGGGCGGCCGGCCGCGATTCCTCGCCTCACCGCGGCGTCGATCGATTCGGCTGCCACGAGGTCGGTGTACACCGATGATCAGCTCATCATCAGCGGGAAGTGGAAGGTGGTCGGACACGACGAGCGGTTGCTGAGCTCGTTCCCGTCCGACCCGGATATCTACCACGGCCCCGATCCGATCTTCCCGAACGTGGATCTCGGTGATTTCGGGGCCGCCGAGAGCCCGTCGGGAACCTTGCGCAAGGTCGCGAAGAGCGAGGCCGAGGAGGTCGGTCTCCTCAACGACTCCTATCGGCAGGCCTTCGTCAGCGAGCACCTGCATCAGTTACTGGTGAGCGGGGAGATCTGACGCGCTGTTCCGGGAGATTCCCGGTTACCTGGGCCGGTGGAACGGGCGTGTCGCGGGGGTAACGCGGCAAACCGGACCCGGCCACCGTGTCGTCGGTTGGGTTCAAGCCCCTGTCACTTCCGGTGATTGCATCGGACATCAACCCCATGAAATCGTTAAGTATCGATTTCAGGGAGGCGTGCATGACTGAGTTCCGCGTCCTCGGCCCGATCGAGATTCGAGCCGGTGACCGGCCGATCGGAGCGCTCCAGCCACGACAGCGGCACGTCCTCGCGGCTCTGCTCGTGGATGCCAATCGCCCGGTTGCATGGCCCACCCTGGTCGACCGGATCTGGGGCCAGCAACCGCCCGGCGACGCACGAACGTCGGCACGCGCACATCTCTCCCGGGTCCGGGCCGTCCTCGCCACGGCGGCTCGGCTCTCGGGTGTCGCCGTGCACCTCGTCCGTGGCGACGGTGGGTATGAACTGATCGTCGACACCGAACGGATCGACCTGCACCGGATGCGCCGCCTCACCGGGCAGGCCCGCCATCCGAGCGGTGACTCCGAGCAGCGTGTCACCCTGCTGCGCGAGGCTGTTGGTCTGTGGCGGGGTGAGCCCCTGGCCGGGCTGACCGGCGACTGGTCCGATCGGATGCGGGCCTCCTGGGCGCAGGAGCGCCTCGGCATCGTCGCGGCATGGGCCGACGCCGAGATCGACGTGGGCAACGCGGCCGGCGTGATCGGCCGGCTCGCCGACCTCACCGGCGAGTATCCGCTGGTCGAGTCTCTGGCCGTAGCCTACCTGCGCGCCCTGCAATCAGTCGGCCGCACCGCTGAGGCCGTGGCGAGGTATGCCTGGATCCGTGACCGCCTTTCCATCGCCCTCGGCGTCGAACCCGGTGCCGAGCTCCAGCGCCTTCACCGCGCGATGCTGCGGGGCGAGACCCCTCATCCGTTCCCGGCTGCCCCGGCGGTGGTGCCGGTGTCCTCGTCGATCTCCGCGCGGCCGCGTCGGGTCCACTCCCTGCTCTCCGCCGCCCGCCCGCCCGCCGCCTCAGTGATCACGGTCGTGTCCGGAGCAGCCAAGCACACCTCCGTGCTGTCCCGTGATCGGTTGGAGAAGGTGTGTGCCGACGGACCGCACCGGATCAGCGCCATCAAGGCATCCGCCGACCAGGTCCGGCATCAAGCCGAGGACCTACTCGAACTGATTGAGGACGCGGTCACCGCCCGAACCCTGGCCGACGCGCCGGGGCAGCCCGCCGAGGCGCAGAAGGCCCATGCCGTCGACATCAAATCCGCGCGCGAGGCCGTGCAGAACGCTCTGGGGGTCCTCGCCGAAGCCGTGGTCGCAGTGACCGACCTGTGACCGGGTGTCGCGGGGATCAGGTGATCGGGTGACCGAACTCGGCTGACGGCGGCCCCAGTCCCGGACTCGCCGAAGCGCTACACCAACGACGCGAAGCGTTTGACCTTGTCGTCGCCGAACGCTGAGCCGTACCAAGAACGGCCGGAGTCCCGAAGTTGAGTTCAACTGTCCGGGATGCAAACTTCGCCTCGCATTTCTCGGTGCGGGCAATGCAGATGTTCTGGGCGGCTGGGCTCCGCGCCGGTACAGCACGAGGATGGGAAGGCCTGGGCTACTGCTATCGGGACACGGGTCGTCCGGAAGAAGCTGTCGGCAGTCACCCGTAACGTGGGGAACCCTCCCGCTGCCGCTGCGGCGATCTCCTCACTGATGCTGTCCAACATCAGTTGCGAGGTCGCCGTGGGTTCCTGCGATGAGTTGATCGATCGTGACCGCCTCAGCCATATAAGTCGACAGGCCCCTTCCCTGACCGTGTTCGTCCAGAACCTAAACGACGCGAGGGTTTCCACCATTACGGACCATCGGATTTCGCAGCCGATCGGGTGGCTCGGGCAGCGGTCTGCGTCGATCGTCGCCCTGCTGCAACGAGGCAGGGAGCCGGTGTCTGCTGGCCGCCCGCGGATTCGGGCTGCCGGCGCCCGACAGGAGCAGCACCTCTCCCGGTGGCGCATGCAGCCAGCTCGCGGACACTTCGGGGCGCAGGTAAGCGTAGGGGGTCTCGCGGAGCTGATCTCGTAGTCGCGGGCCAAGCCCGCCGGCTTTCGCCTGGTGCCGCGCGCACGGCTGACACCTGCGCCCGGACGTGACCGCTGCGGTGCTGCCAGCCGTGCAGGCGCCGACGTCGGTGCTGCTGGTCGGCGCGCCCGGGTCCGGCAATCCATGCCGGCTCGGGTGCACTGGCGGCCGGCGCAGGTCGTCAGTCACGGCGCGGTGCGTGCCGTGGTCATGTTTGTAGATCGTCGTTACCCCGTGTCCATTGATGTCCAACATCGTCGGATCAGGGCGGGCGGCCGCGAAACACTGTCTCTCTCATCGGCCCGGTTACGCAGAAGCCGGGGATAGAAGGGATTTGCCGTGGCGTCTGTTCGCCGTTCACTCAAAGGCATGAGCCGCCAGGTCGGTGCGGCCGTCCTGGCCGCCGGGCTCGTGCTTGCCGTTGTAGTCGCGCCGGCAAGCCCTGCTTCCGCCGCTGCCCTGGGGCCTGTCAGCAACACCTTCGTGGGGGTATCTGATCCCTCCGTGAGCCAGCCAGCGTCACTGGACAGCGCAACCCGCACGGCGTTCCAATCGGCAAGCCTTACCTGGAACACTACCGACTGCCGCGTGACCCAGACAGAACTTCTCGCGTTCACGATCCATGGCTACCCTCAGTACCAGCACACCGTATGGGTCACCTGCACCGGCGAACCCTTCTACCTGCCGGACACGATGATGCTCAACCGCTACATCAGCAACGGTGAACATCTCAGCACCACCTGGCGCACCTTCCGCGCCACCTACGAAGGCGACCTCGGCAGGCTGCACAGCACACAGAGGCCGGGCACCGTCGCGCTGTACCAGTGCGCCAGCGGCTCCCGTGACACGTTCACCTCCTCTGACGTCAACTGCGAGGGCCAGCGGTACGGCACCCGCCTGGGCTTCATCCACCAGACGCCACCGGCGAGCGTCGCCGCCAAGCGCCTGTACCGGTGCCTGGCTGGGGCGGAGCATTTCGATTCCAATGACTCCAACTGCGAGGGCCAGCGGGTCGAGGGCCTTCTCGGCTACACACTGGCATAACGCCGCTTACGCCGGGCCCATGGCGCGACCGATGCCGTCCTCCGCCAACTCGGACGGCGGCATCTGCTCGGGACTGTCTGTCGAGCGGTGTGACGAGGCGCGGTCTGGCGCTCGGTGATCACCGCTCTGCCGTTTCCACCGTTCCCGGGCGGTCCTCCACGATGCTCGGCTGACGGCGTCGCAAACCAGGCTCGGCCGTGTATTGGAGAACAGCCTCTGGCCGATGCTGACGGCCGGGATGATCGTCCGTCGGTATGCGGGACACCGTGGCTGGGCAGGGCGGCCGTGCGCTGGGCCCGGTGGTGATGTTCTGGCCGAGAGCCGAGTTCGATGCCGTGGTGCTGCGCTGGCCGGTGTCCCGCTGAGAAAGGGCGCCGGCGCTCATCGCTGTAGCACGTGATGAGGAAGTTCGGAAAGGCGTAGTCGGGAACTGTGGTAGCCGTGCAGCCATCACATGTTCTCGGCAGGTGACCGCCCGGTGGTGGCGGCGTGGTTACCGGCAGCGGTGGCCACCAGGTTGGGGATCGTGGTGTCGGTCAGGAGTTGACGGGGTTGAGTTCGCGGCGGGTCGAGGGCAGCCTGAACAGCACCGGCCACCGCCAGCGGGTCATGTCCGCGAGCCGTACGTCGTTGATGATTTTGTTGGCGAGGACGGTCAGGCTCTCGGTGCCGAGATCCATCTCGAAACTCGCCGTCCGCCGACACCTCTACCAGATCCACAACATGCTCGACTGTGGCCTGTCCGGCGCCGGGTCGAGGCCAACAACACCCCTCCACGACTGCTGACCCGCCAAGGCTGCGGCCACCACTCCGCCACTGGCCTGGTCGCCATGGTCGTGCCCGCCGCCGCGGCTTCCGCCACCAATACCCGGACGATCATGAACACCACCCCACGAAAACGTCCGCAGACCCACAAGCCAAAGATCCACAGACCCTGAAGGTCCGTTGGTGCACAGCGGAGTCATTATCGAGAGGGATACGCATGGCCTGGTGGAAGCGCGGTGATCGGGACCATCCGCTGGCGGAGCCGGCCCCGCCGCCGGATTGGCGGGAGGATCCTCGAGTTGCCCGCATGGTCCAGCTGAAGGAGCGGGCTCTGCAACTGCAGGCCGCCGGGCATGCCGAGCAGTCGCTGGATGGCGTCCTGGAGGGTGTGGCGCTGGGCCGTGAGCTCGTTGCGGCGTACAGCGAACCGGTCCATCTGCAGGAACTTGCGGCGATGTTGTACGGGTTGGCCTCGATCCTGAACCGGTTGGGCCGCGCTCTCGAGGCCGTCGATGCTCTGCAGGAGAGCCGGGCGGCGTACGAGCGGCTTCAGGCGGCCGGCGAGCCGGGCATGGTGCCACTGATCGCCGATGTCCGGGTCCGCCACGCCGCCTCGATGTCGCTGCTGGGCTGGGCGTCCAGTGCGGTGGTGGAGAGCGACTTGGCGCTGGCCTCCTACCGCGACCTGGTCGCCGGCCCGGACGGGTCTCAGCATCTGCCCGACCTGATCAGAGTGCTGGGGATGAACGCGGGGATCCTGTCCCGCTCCGGCGACCCGGACCTGGCGTGCGCATCCGCCGACGAGGCTGTCCGGAGTTTCATGGCCAATCTTGCCGCCTTCGGCACCACCCCGCAGGCAACGGCCTACTTGACCTCGCTGTTGGAGTCGTGCCGGGTGGCCGGTCGGGTCCATGCCGCCCGAGACAGGCTGGGGCTGGCTCTGTCGGCGGACGGCATCGCCGTGCAGCTCGCGCAGGGTCTGGTGGAGCACGGCGGGGACGGGCACCGGTGGTGGCTGGCGGCAGCGGTCGCGCGACACGGGGCGCATCTGGTGGCGGCCGGTCAGCCGGGGACGGGTGCGGCACGGATCCGCCAGGCGCGTGCGATCGACGCAGCCGCCGCGGATGAGGAACTCGCCGTGGTCCAGGACCTGCCGGCAGAGCAGCAGCGCCTCGGCCTCTCCCTCGGGGTCGCGCTGCGGCGTGCCGCGGAGTGCGGCGTCGACGGTGTAGCCGACGTGCTGGACCTGGCCACCGACGAGCCGGGCACCGCGATGGTGTCCCCGTCACAACGCTGCGAACCGGCGCGAGCGGCGGAGCGGGCCGAGGCGCTCGGGCGGGTGGGGCTGGCCACGCTGCCGGCTGCACCCACCGAGGGGGTACGCATCTGTGTGGAGGCCCACGTGATGTTCGCGCTCGTGTCCGAGCGGGGCGGTGCCGTGCCGACGTTCTGGGCGGAGCTGCTGGACGGGTTGGTGGACGCGGTTGGCATCGGTGCCTACGGCGGTGACCTGGTCACGTGGCGGGAGCGGATCAGACAGCGCGGAGGTCCGTCCTGAGCAACCACCGGTAGCTCACCGCGATGAGAAGGGCCCGCCCGTGTGGTCAAAGGGGCCTTGCACCGGGAGCTTGGACACTCGAACCTTGGATCCTGAGGTCGGGGGATCCCTCCGCACTGTCCAGCCGTGTCCAATATTGCTCTGTCCGCGCATGCGCCGCCGCTAGCATGCCCCCCTACACGGCTCAAGTTTCACCTGCGAGTCGGGCACTTGGAGTCCGGACCGCAGCCGATCGCTCAGGCCACCCGTCGACGTCAAGCGATGTAGTGATGCTGAGTCTCCGGTTGTCGCGGCTCGACAAGCATGGCGCCCCGGGCCGGGTCAACCGGTGGCGGTCCGGATGACCACGGTGGGGATCTGGCTACAGATCGTCACCTGTTGCATCGACAGCATATGGAGGCGCTGGTGCGCTGGTGGCAAGGTGAGAATAGGGGTGCAGGCGACGCGGAGGCACCGCCGGTGGCCGATTCGGGTCGGTCCGAGATCGACTCGAACCCGGCAGTCAACACCGGGCCGGACCCTGAGTTCGTGCGGCTTCTCGGGGAAGTGGGCGGCCTGATGGTCGAGACCGAGCTGATCAGCACCGCCGTCGGCATGTGCCAGCTCGCGGTCGAGGAGAGCCGTCGGCTCGCCGCGGTGGACCCGCCGCGATACAGGCCCGCGCTGGCCGGGCAACTGCACGTGATGGCGTGGGCATGGTGCAGAGCAGAACGCATGCCCGACGCCGTGGAAGCGGCTGCGGAGGCGGTGATGCTGTACCGGGCCGTCGACGACACCGACCCGGCCGGGCACCGCGCGGGCCTGGCCGCTGCGCTGAACCGACTCGGCTTCATGCAGCACCTCGACGGCTCGACGGCGCAGGCGATTGCGCCGCTCGAGGAGGCGGTTCGGCTGTACCGTGCCGAAGCCGGCACCTCAGCGATAGTGGTGCCCGACGCCGCTTACGCCGAGGCGCTGTGGAACTACGGCGTCGTCCTCTGGGAGACGGGACATGCCGACGAGGCACTCGAGGTCAGGATCGGGGTGCTGGAGATCTATCGGGCGCTGTTCGCCGCGGACCCGGACTACCGGTCGATGTACCTGCTGGTGGCGGACGGGGTGGCCACATCGCTGGAGAATCAGGGGCGAACGGCCGAGTCTGCGATGGTAAGGCGGGAAGCAGCCACGACGCCGTTGCCGGAACCGCAGGACGACCACACCCGAAACGCTCTGTTAGCGATGCTCGACGCAATGTTGAAGCTGGCCCGGTATCTCGCGGAGGCCGACCGCGCAGACGAGGCCGCCTACCTGGCCCGGCAAGCGGTCGGTGTGTTCCGGCAGATGCGTGCGGCCGACCCGGGCGCCTCGTGGTCCGGGCTGCTCGCAGTCTCGGCGCTGGCAGGTGTTCCGGCTGAGCCCTCCGCGCTGGACTTGCTCGCGTCGGGTGCGGTGGCGGACGCCATCGTGGCCGCCGGGCAGGAGGTCGACCGGAACCGTCGGCTTGCCGCGGAAGACCCTGCCTCCCACCGGCCGGCACTGGCCATCGCCCTGAACAACGTCGGAAACATGCTGCGCGAGAAGCACCGGTACGACGAGGCGGTTGAGCGGATGACGGAGGCCGTCGAGCTCTTCCGGGCGCTGGCCGAGGACCAACCAGAGCAATTCCGGCCGGCACTGGCGATGTCGCTGGCCAACCTGGCGAGCGCGTTGACCAACGCGGGCCGATACGACGAGGCTCTGGTGCCCGCCGAGCAGTCCCTGGCACGTTTCACAGAACTGGCCGCCGGGTCACCGGCGCAGCACGCAGCCGACGTCGATAAGGCGAGGGAACAGGTGGCCCGGCTCGCGGCGCTCGCTCCCGACGCCGGCGTGACGGCCGTCGAGGAGGCGGTCGCCCGATACCGGGGCCTGGCCGCTACCGATCCGGTGACCCACCAGGAGCAGTACGCCACCACCCTGCTCGACCTCGCCACGCAGGTCGTGTCCAAGGATCCGCTGCGGGCATCACAGGCAGCAGAGCAAGCGACTGCCCTCTACCTCGGGCTGGCCACGCCACACCTCGATCGGCTTGAGATACAGCTGGCTCGGGCCAACCACCTGAACTCCGTCGCGCTGCATCAAGCGGGTCGGTACCCGGCGGCGCTCAGCGCGGCGGGCGAGGCGCTGGCCCGCTACCGGCGGCTCGCCGCCGCCCATCCGGGCGGGTTCAACGAGACGATCGAGCTGGTCCGGCACCATCACGCGGTCCTCACCGAACTGTGCGCACAGATGGCGGAGGCCCCTGGCATGGTCGACGCGCATGAATGAGCTTGGTGGGGATCCTCGGCTACCCAGCGGTCCTGCTGCTGGCCCGGCAGGCCAGCCAGGCGCGGATCCGGATCGCTGCCGATGCACCGGCGACGCCGCAGCAGCCCGGCACCGGACGGTGGCCTTCGACGCCATGCCACAGGACACCGACAGCCCGGGATGGCGTCGGCTGCTCACGCTGATCGACGAGGCCGCCGCCGACGGTAGGGAGGTATTTCAGCCGTTCACTGAGATGAGTTTCGATGAACGCCTCAAGGTCGTCACCCTCCCGCCGACCATTGCCAAACTGACCGAGGTCAGAAGGCTGGTCCTTTACAACACTCGTCTGGTGCGGCTGCCGCCGGAGATCGGCGCCATGACGAACCTGGAGGAGTTCTGGCCGTATCAATCACATCGGCTGCGATGGTTTCCGTACGAGGTGACCCGCTGCCTCCGGCTGCGCGACAGTTCGGTGAGTACGCGGGTGCTGTACGGCAATTTCCGGAACGGGTCATCGTTTCCGCATCTGTCGCCGGTCACGACCATCGACCGGCCCGACCGTCTCGACCCTGCTGTCCGGGGCGTGGACGCGGTCCGTACCTGCAGTGTCTGCGACGGTCCCGTCAATCGCGAGCTGCACCAGGTGTGGATCTCCTTGCGCGTCGCCACCGACGTGCTGCCGTTACTGGTCAACGCTTGTTCCGCCACGTGTGTGGCGTCACTGCCGCAACCGGCACCCGGCTATCTCTCGACGCCACACACCGGATGCCCGCGGCTGGAACCGCCAGGATCGTTTTGGTGATCCTCCTGAAAGGAGTGAAACCTCAGTCTTGAGGTCGGCGCCTTTCCCGCTCAACACTGCGCCGTGGTCGGCGGTGGGGTCCCCGATAGCGGTGTAACGCGGTTGGCGTGATCGTCTGCGCCGGACATCCCGTCCGGCATAGAGCGCGGCCATCGCGTGATCTTTCGAGCGAACGTCTCACGGAACTCTCGAAAGGGGCCGTGATCGCCGGTGGCTTGCCCTCGGCCGATCGGTGCCCTCGCTCAAGAAGCGCGGCGGCGGGCTGCCTCGTCGAGCATGGCGACGAGGTTGGCGATCGTCGGCCGGTTGGGATGTCCGGCCGAGGTCGTGGCCAGAGCCTGGTGAGCCAGTGCGCGTGCCTCCTCGAAGGCATCGAGCGTCTGGGTGGCCAGACAATATTGTGTGAGTGCCTGGGCTGCCACCACGGCGACCGTCGGGTATCGGGGGTGGGCCGGAGTGACCAACGCGACCGACCGGCGGGCGTGGAGCACCGCCTCGGTGAGCACGGTGATGTCTCGGTTCTGCTGGTGGAGCAGTACCAGCGCGTTGACGAGATTGCTCAGGGCACCTGCGTGTTCGGTGTCGTCCGGGTAGTGCTGCGAGCCGGCGAAACGGGCGGTCGTGACCGCCTCGCTGAGCGCGTCGGGATCGTGGGTGATCTGGTACAGGTCGATCAGGGTGGTGGCCAGTGCGCCGGCGGCCCTGCCCGGGAGGCTGTTGCTGGACACGGCGGCGGCGAGACCTTTCCGCCCGCTCTGCACCGCCTCGTCCAGTGCGGACCGGTCGCCGGTGCGTGCCGCGGTGGTGCGAAGAAGCACGCACAGGATCCCCTGTGCCATCGCGGTGGCTGCGACATCGTCCCGGCTGGCTTCGACCGCGATACGGGCGGCCTCCACAGCCATGGCCAGCAGGTGGGGGTCGTCGCTGTTCTGAACCTGAATCCGCAGCTTCTCCGCCGTGGTGAGCGGGTCGCTGACGTCGAGAAAGATCGGGTCCCGACGGGGTTCGGGCCGCCTCGCTGATTGGTTCTGCGGTCCCGGTGGGGGCTGCGATGCGGAATCGGGCTCGTCCTCACCACGGTCCGCCGCGCCGGAGACGACCTGGCGGAGAAAGTCTCCCGCCGGATGACCCAGCGATATCAGCGACTCCACCCAGGTGCCGGCACCCTGCCGGTCACCTGCGGCGACCAGCGTCAAGACCATGTTGGCCATCGCGTCGGGTGATCCGGCCTCGGCTCCGAGCCGGTAGTGTCGCAGAGCTCCGGCCGGATCGCCCCGAAGCCGAAGAAGGTTCGCCAGACTGTTGTGGGTCTCGGTGTTGCCGTGCTCGCAGGCGGCCCGCCACCACCGCTCGGCCTCGTCGAGGAGGCCGTCCTGCTTATACAGCACTCCCAGGTTGTGCATGGCCGCAGCCTCGCCTTGGTCGGCACCGCGGCGGAAGGCCGTGTAGGCGTTGTCCCGGCGGCCGCATTCCAACAGCAGGCTGCCGATGTCGCTGAGCAGGGTCGGATCCGTGGTGGCTGCGGCCCGGGTCAGCAACTGGGCCGCCAGTTCCTTCTCCCCGTTCTGGAGGGCCTGTACGCCAAGAGCGATCAATGGGCGTGGGTCGGCCTCGACGGGTTCGGGCTTCGCCTTCCGGAATCGGTCGAACATCGTGATGTCTCCCCATTGCAGACGATGGCCGGTCACCACTGCGGCACCCTGCAGTATGGTCGCCGCTACCGGCCGGGGTAAGAGCCCCTCGGTAGACCACAGACCGTGGTGCGCGCCGACGGGGAGATCTTGATTGTCGGTCCATGGGCCAGCTCCGATCTGCAATGTTGGACACGGCTGGACATGGAAACCGTTCCGCCGTCAGCGAGTTCGCCGAGCAGCCGACGACCACACCCTGATCATCGACGCCCTCATCGCCGCTCGGCGAATCTGCGGCGGCATGGCCGGCGCGACTTCCACTATGACTCCTTGAACCAAGCAGTACACATCGATTGCCTTCGCTGCTGCTTGTGTGGCGGTCGGGGCCGGCGGCCGATGAGCAAGGTCGGCAGCTCGGCCGAGAACGCCTTGGCCGAGTCGTTCAACGCGATCTCCAAACGCGAGACCGGCGCGGATTTCCTCCGATCTGGTTCGGCGCCGGGTGGTGTGGCTGCTCGCTCACGGCATTGCTCTGGTATCGGCTCGGATTCTCTCTGGAGGACGACGGCCACGTCACGTCGATGATCGCGAATTGATGCGTCCGCCGTGGTCACTGCCTCGCCCGCTCCTCGATGCTGTTCTTCGCCTTTGCGCTCGTCGGCCGGGTACAGCGAATGGCGGCGGTCACAATGAGCGATGACTACAGAAATTGGGTGATCGGATCATGTCCTACCGGGGGCTCCTTGAGCGCCGACATGGCGCCCGCCTCGGTGGCGTCATTCCAGGGTGGACGCACGAGTTCGACGCCCTGTTCTCGATCATCACCGGTGTTGTTGAAACGATGCGGCGCCTGCTCGCAGATGCGTGCGACGATGGTTTGGAGGGTGGCGGGAGGGAGTTCCGTGGTGCCTCTGAGCGGTGCCGACGTTCTGGATCCGGGTGATGGACGCGAGAAACCTGCCCTCGACAGGGCGGTACTGGACGACGCCGGTCGTGCGACAGTGGTCGAGGCGATCCGTCGCTGTTACACCCGTGGTGGGTTGCGCTGGCCGGGCCGAGTTTACTGGGTGGCGTCGCCGCTGCAGGGAGCCATTTTGGCCACCGACCTCGCCCGGGGGCATACTCGTATGCTCACCCGGTTCACCGCGATGATCACGTTCCTGACGCGGGCAGTCCGGTCCACGGTGTACGGCGCGGTTGTCTACGCGGCGGCCGTAGCGTTGCCCTGTTGTGTGCTGGTACTAGGCATGGTGGGCGTGCTGAGCCCGAACAGCCTTCCACCATCGGCCGGCCATGAAGCCGGTCATGGTCGCGGCGCCTGGATCGGTGCGGTCGTCGGCGGTCTGCTGATGATCGTGCTGTTCATGGCGGTGTTCGCCAATACCGGCCGCGAGTTCACGCCGCCTTTCGCTGAGGGTATCGCGGTGATCCCGTTTGCTGGTGGGTCTGCTCTTGTCGGCTGTGTTCTCGGGTTCATCGTGAGCGTGATCGTCGGGGGTTCGGCTCCGCTGACGCAGGATTGGATCGCCGCGCTGCTGGCCTGGACTCTGATCCCTGCCGTCGGTTTCGCCGCGATCGTCGGGGCCGTGATGCGGTGGCGGTGGGGTCCGCCCGTTTCCCTGAAGTACGTCGACCGCGCCCACCTGCGGCTGCTGCGAGCCCTGCAGCCCACAGCAGATGGGGGGAACACCGGAACGCCGAAGCGCCAGTGGGTCTCGGAGCCCGTCGACACGATAGCCATCACCATCGAACAGGTGCTCGCCGAGATGACGCCGAATGGTCCCGTCGCCTACCCGGTGAATCACATCGACGGGCGCCTATCGCTTACCGGCGGTACCGACTCCGGTGTGCAGGACTTTGCCGGTGTGTCACAGGCGGGATGGTGGTGGCCCCACACCGAGTTCGTCGTCATCGCCGATCCGCCGACGACGCTGCGCCTCGAGGAAATCGGCTCCACCCGGCAGCCCGGCACACCGGGCGCCCGACGCCTGCACCATCCCGGCGAACCAGCCGCCGAGTGGTCCGACGGATTCCGGCTCTACGCCTGGCGCGGCACCGGCGTCACCGCCGACCTCATTGAACAGAGCACCACCGACGCGATCAGCCGCCAGCACGACCGTGCTGTACGGCGCGCGGCGATCGCCGTCATCGGATGGAGCGCCTACCTTCGTCGTGCCCGATGGGACCTCCTCGCCCGCACCCAAGATCCCGCCGACCCGACACACGTCCTGGGCCTCTACCGGGACCTCGACGATCTGGCCGATGTCAAAGTGCTGATGCTGACCGATGAGGATCCCCGCAGTTGCGCCGAACCCGATCGGCACGCGATACCCGTGCCCGGTTGGGTCAGAGACCCCATGGCGGCGGCAGCCTGGTTGTATGGCTGCTCCGCCGACACCTTCCACCAGCTGCGAGACGCTCGCGGTGCCGACACGGCGAAGACCGGCACCGCCGACGAACCAACGATCCTTACCGGGCCGCTGTCCCGAGGTGGCCTGTTGATCTTTGCGCAGCAGGCCGTTGACCTCCCCGAGACGGCCTGGGACAGGCTGCCGGAGGACGGCATCCCTCTTCAACCGGACGGCGACTGCCATTGGCTTCGCCCCGGCCCGCAGTCACCTGACATCCTCTGTGCCGCCCCCGAACCCGGCGACGGTCGCACTCTGCTGTATCTGAGGATCCCTGTAGGCCAGAACGCCGGCCTGGCCCCTCCCGGCGCCCGGCGGCCCGTCCTCGTCGGGCCTGGCACCTATCGCGTCAACGCGAAGCCCCCATCCCCGTTCGGCCTCGCCGGATGGCCACCATGACATGGCTGTTCACCCGCGACATCGCGACCATCGCCGACCTCTTCCGGCCGGGGCGGAGACTGCCGGCAGCCGGGACCGGGCCCGGGAACGACGCCGTGAGGGGGCTCCGCCCGATCGAGCGGGACCGTCGCCGGAAGGGTCCGTGCCTGCCCGTGGCGGAGATCGATGCCAGGGTCGGCGCTGAGGTCGGCCTTTGTTGGTCGTCGCCGGTGCGCTCTGGTTCAACCGCCGCGACTTCAAGACCTGACCGAACCTCTTGCGCCGCACGTCGGCCACTGATTCCTTGGACGTACCGAGATGACACGAACGCTCGTATGGTGATCTTCATCTGATCGGCCGGTCCTGCCGGGGGCCGGTGAATCCATGATCGTGGTGGTGGCGGGATACGGAAGTCGGCTGCTGTTGTCTCGATTCGTCCGCGGTGGTCCCGACGGTCGACCGATTCACCGGCGGCGTACGGCGATCGGATGGGGAGCCCGTCAATTGGTGGCGGTCAGACAGCTGCGTTGATCAGCAGGTCCCGTAGTTGGTCCGTGGTGGGGATGTGTCCGGCCAGGACGACGTGGTCGTTGACGACGAGGGCGGGTGTGCTCATGACGCCGTAGCCGACGATGGTCGGATAGTCGGTGACGCTGGTGACCTCGGCGGTCAGGTTCAGTTCGGTGAGCGCGTCGCGGGTGAGTCTCTCCAGGGTGTGGCAGTTGGTGCAGCCAGGCCCGAGGATCTTGACGATCATGGTGCCGTTCCTTTCAGAGGATGGCGTTGAACAGGTAGCCGGTGACCACGATGCTGGTGGCGACCACGCCGACGAAGGCGGCGAGTAGCGGTGGTTTGAGGACGCGGCGTAGCAGGATCAGTTCGGGTAGCGAGAGTGCGACGACGCTCATCATGAAGGCGAGGACGGTGCCGATCGCCATGCCTTTGGCGTAGAGGACCTCGACCAGCGGCAGGATGCCTGCGGCGTTGGAGTACAGCGGCGCCCCGATCGCCACGGCGACCAGCGGGCCGAACGGGTTCTCCGGTCCGGCGGCGCGGGTGAAGAAGTCCGCGGGTGCCCAGCCGTGGATCACCGCTCCGAGGCCGATGCCGGCGAGCAGGTAGGGCCACACCTTCCGCAGGATCGTGACGACCTCCTCGCGGCCCATCGTGACGCGGTCCGGCCAGGTCAGCTGTTGCCCCGGCACGACGGGCGTGCCGCGCAGCGTGGTCTGGTAGACGAAGTCCTCCACCCAGCGCGCCGGGCTGATCCGGCCGAGAATGTATCCAGAGATCGTGGCGATCAGCAGTCCGGAGATCACGTAGAGGACGGCGATACGGGCGCCGAACATGCCGTAGAGCAGCACGACGGCGACCTCGTTGATGAGCGGGCTGGCGATCAGGAACGACAGGGTGACGCCGAGGGGGACTCCGGCGGCGACGAAGCCGATGAACGCCGGCACCGCGGAGCAGGAACAGAACGGGGTGGCGACACCGAGTCCCGCTGCGGCGAGGTTGGCGACGCCTTCGCGGCGCCCGCCCAGCAGGGCTCGGGTGCGTTCCAGGCTGAGGTAGGAGCGTCCGATCGTGATCACGAAGATGATGCCGGTGAGCAGCAGCAGGATCTTGACGCTGTCGTAGAGGAAGAAGTGCACGCCCGAACCCAGCCGGGATCCGGCGTCCAGGTCCAGCCATTCGTAGACGACCAGATCCCACCACGGCTGGTTCAGTTGGTACGCGGCCAGCCACACGCAGGCCACGGCCGCCAAGGCTCCACCCTGGGCGGCCGGGCGGTGCCAACCGCCGACGCCCGGTGTGTGTATCGGGCTGCTGGTCATCGCGGCCTGCCGGGGAAGGCGGGCAGCGCGTTGCGGAGCCGGACGGCGGCGTCGCCGGCGATGGTGTAGTCGATCCAGCGCCCGCGTCGCCGGGCGGTCACCAGGCCTGCCTCGCGCAGCACCTTGAGGTGGTACGACAGCAGATTCGGTGCTACCGCGGCGACCGGATGCAGATCGCAGACGCATCGGGTCCGGCCGTCGCCCAGATGGGCGAGCAGCCGCCACCGCACCGGGTCGGCGGCCACGTCCAGCAGCGCCGCCGATTCGATCGGGGTTGCTGCAATCGCCGTTGAAGTGTTCACCCCTGCAGCGTCCACCCGTCGTCGTCGGCCTATGCAGGTCCTGTCGGCCCGTTCGACAAGGACTGATGGGCCGTCGGCCCAACAACGGTTACCAGCAGCGGGGTGCATGACAGGGGTGTGACTCCAGGTCGTGTCGGTGGACGTGGTCGGAGCGGGGGGATGGCGAGCTGGTCGAGCAGTCGGCGGACGCGGCGTTCGAGGTCGTCGCGGATGGGGCGGACCTGCTCGGCCGCGTTCGGTCATCGCCGTGATCACGGCCGGGTCGACCTGAGTGCCGGGTTCCGAGCCGCCGGACCAGGCGATCGCCCGGTCGCCGGCGAGCGCGGTGAAGAAGCCGAGGACCATCTGGGAGCGGCCGGCGTTGTGGGTGCACAGGAACAGCACGACCGGTTTGCCGCCGCGGTCGTGACCTTCGGCGCGGGCCAGGGCCTGTAGGCGCTGGCGGGCGAAGCGTTCGGTCAGCAGCGGCAGGTAGTTCGGGATGGTGTGGGAGGTGCGAACTGGTCGTAGCCGGTGTGCAGGAACCGCTCTATGGTTTCCGAGCTGTAGAGGCCGGTGAACTTGCCGGTCAGCCTGACGGCGGCGGCGTGCAGCGCGAGTTGCTGGTCCACGGAGACGTGGAGGTGGGGTGAGGTCAGCCATGGTCGGCTCCGATGGTGAGGGAGGGCGTGATCCGGTTGATGCGATCGGCGAGGTCGGTGCAGGCGGCCTCGAGCGCTTCGTCGGTGTCGACGGCGGCCGCAGCCTTCCTGCTCACCGCCTCCGGCGACTACCGGACCGTCCTGTCGGTCATCGGTGGCGCGGGCCTGGTCGCTGTCGCTGGGATCCTCGCCCGGGCCGACACCGCACCTCCCCGCGCCCGGGCTAGCTGACGGAGACGCGTCATGCCGCGGCGATCGGTTTCGACCGGGCCAAGGTCAACGCCACCGGAACACAGATCCCGTACATGAGCAGCCCGTACGCCAGGACGGCGAGCACCACTGTCGGTGACGCGGCGGCTGCGAAGAACAGGCCCAGCGTCAGGTTCCGCACCCCCGTCGTCATCGCCACCGCTCGCCGCTGTGCCACCGAACCGCACCACGGCAGCACCACCGGCGCCACGCTCACGATCACCAGGACCGCGATCACCGTGACGCCCGCCCAGCCGACCTGTGGCAGCCGCCCGACGCCCGTGATCAGGAAATACAGCACCAGGACGGCCAGCAGCACGTCCGCCACCCGCCGGGTCACCGGATGAATCCGTGCGGCTGTCTGCGGCCGCGACCGGCGCAGCCACATCCCCACCGCCAGCGGCACCACCTGACCCAGCAACCCACCGCCAACCACCAGCAGGCCCACACCACCGGCCGGAACCGCGCCCTGGCCCACGGCCGCCGCCCACACCGGCACGGACACCAGCCCCAGCGGGCCGAGCAGGACCTGCAGGCCGGTGCTGACCGCCAGATCCCCGCGAGCATGCAACGTCAACAACGCACCGGTGCCACCACCGGGAGCCGCCGCGGCCAGCACCACCCCGAGCGCCACCTCCGGAGCCAGACCCGCAGCCGTCACCAAGGCGACCGCCAACCCCGGCAGCACCACCACGTTGGCAGCGACAGCGACCGCCACCAGCCCGCGCCGCCGCACCAAGGCACGGAAGTCCTCCACGATCGCCGCCGTGCCGACGGCCAGCATCGACGCGACCAGCAGAACCGCGACCGCAGCCGTACTCACCGGGCCACCGCGACATGCCGACCCACACGACGCAGCAGCCGGTCCAGCACGAAAGCGGCATCCCGGCCGGCACCGCGCAGCGTCGCCGAGGCGAAACTACGCTGCCGCTCCAACCCCACGAACCCCAACCCCGGCACCACCGTCGACACCCCGCCATCATGCAAGGCAGCCCCCGACGCATCCACGGCGCCGAGCCCGGCCAGATACGGCAGGTCCGGCCGATAACCGGTAGCCAGCAACACCACATCCACCGGCTCCGCCGCACCGTCGGCCCACACCACCCGGTCACCGTCGAGCCGCTCGAACAACGGCCGCTGATCCGGGCGCCCCGCCCGGATCGCGGCCCGGTACCGGCCGTCGTCGATCACCGGCACCGACCCGGACACCAGCCGCGGACCCAGCACCGAGCTGTCCAAGCCCGTACGGGTCAGCCACCAGTGGAAATCCCGGCCCAGAATCCGCTGCCGCTGAAACCGCAACGGCCCACGCGTCGCCACGGTGACCCTCGCGAGCCCGGCGAGCTCGACCGCGATCTGCACCGCCGAGTTCCCGCCACCGACCACCACCACCCGCGCTCCGGCGAAGCCGTCCGGGTTGCGGTACTGGGCGGCGTGCAGCACCCGGCCGGTGAACGACTCCAAACCCGGCAACGACGGCCGGTACGGCGTGCCGAAACCACCGCTGGCCGCCACCACAGCATGGGCCTGTACCGGCGAGCTGCCGGCCATCGCGACGGTGAAGGTGCCGTCGTCGGCCGTGGTGACCTGTTCGACCCGGGTGCTGAAGCGGATCTCAGCGTCGAGGCCGGCGGTGTAAGCGGCCAGGTACTCGATGACCTCGTCGCGTAGCGGATACCGGTCCGGGTCACCAGGGAAGGCCCGGCCCGGCAATGCGGAGAACCGGGCCGGGGAGAACAGGGTCAGGCTGTCGTAGTACGACGGCCACGACCCGCCCGGCTCGGGTGACGCGTCCAGGACCAGCGGCCGCAGGCCGCGGCGCAGAGCGGCGTGTGCGGTGGCCAGGCCGGACTGGCCACCACCGATGACGACGAGGTCAGCGGAAGTCATACCAGCAATGTATCGTCACATCGGGAAATGACGAAATGATGGTATGAGGGGACACTGGAAGCCGATGACCACACCCATCCCGCTCGACGGGCTCACGCAGGACTTCCTCAAAGCCCTCGCCAGCGAGACCCGCCAGCAGATCATGCTGCTGTTCGCCGACGGCGACGAACGCACCGTCGGCGAGATCGCCACCGGTTGCGGCCTCGGCCAATCCAGCGCCAGCGAACAACTCGCCATCCTGCGCCGCAGCGGCCTGGTCACCTCCCGTCGCGACGGCAAACTCGTCCACTACCGCGCCGACTCAACGGCGATCAGCGCCCGGCTCGCCGACCTGCAGAGCTACCTGAACTGCTGCTGCCCGCCCCCATCCGACGACCAGGTCAGTCGTTGATCGGTCCGGATGCTCGCGGCGACCCAACCCGGGGTTTCGAACTCAAACGCGAGTTCGTTGCCGGGGACCTACGTGATCCCAGGCGGGCGGTGCTGCCGGTCGCCGCGGTGGGTCAGCGGCATGGCCGTGCCCGCGCTGATCCAAGTCGCGGTCAACGCCGGTGTGGCGGGCGGGCCGTTGCGGGGGGTGGGCGGTGGCCGACCGCCGCCGACATCGCGTTCGCCCTTGTGGTGCCGGCGTTGATCTCCACGCATCTGCCGGCCGCGTTGCGTACCTCCTGCTGACACTCGCGGTGGTCGGCGACCTGCTCGCCATTGTGATCATCGCGATGTTCAACACCAGTTTCCTGAACCTGCTGCCGCGGGCCGCCGCCCTCGTTCCGTTGGGGCTGTTCGCGTGCCTGGTGCAGCGGCGGGTTCGTTCCTGGTGGTGGCTGCCGTCGCGGACCCGTTGCGGATGCGGGATGGCCCGATGGTGCCACCTTTGTGGACCGGTTCGATAGATTCACCGTCATGAGCGAGGGCGGCGGCACGGGCTCGGGGCGGACGGTCGGGGGGCGTTACCGGTTGGGCCGGATGCTCGGGCGCGGTGGCATGGGTGCGGTGTGGCAGGCCGAGGACACTCTGCTCGCACGGCGGGTGGCGCTCAAGGAAGTGTGGCTGCCCGCGGCGGGCGACGCTGCGATGGATCCGTCCGATCCGGTGGTGCGCCGGGTCATCCGGGAGGCGCAGGCAGCGGCCCGGCTACGGCATCCCGGCATCATCACGGTCCATGACGTGATCGAGGAGGCCGGCCGGCCGTGGATCGTCATGGAGTTGATCGACGGCCGTTCTCTCGCCGACGTCATCGCAGCGCAGGGGCTGCTCAGTGAACGGCAGGCCGCCGAGGTCGGGCTCCAGGTGCTCGACGCGCTCCGCGCGGCGCACCGCGAAGGGGTGGCGCATCGCGACGTCAAACCGGCCAACATCCTGCTCGCCGAGGACCGGGTGGTGCTCACCGACTTCGGTATCGCCACCATCTACGACCGGACCGCGCTGACGGCCACCGGCCAGATGGTCGGGTCTCCGGCCTATCTGGCGCCGGAGCGTATCAACGGGCTGCCCGCTACCGCCGCGTCCGACCTGTGGGCCCTCGGGGTGACCCTGTACACCGCCGTCATCGGCGTATCCCCGTTCCAGCGCGATAGCACCCCGGCCACGCTGATGGCCGTGCTCGAGCATCGTCCTGCCGTACCGGCCTACGCCGGGCGGTTGTGGCCGCTGATCAAAGGCCTGCTGGAGAAGGATCCGGCCCGACGGCTGAACATCGAACAGGCCCGTACCCTGCTGCAGAACGTCATCGCGAACCTGGACGCCGCCGACCGTGGTGGCGGCACGAGCCCAGGCCCGCGCGCATGGCTGCCGTTCCTACGGCGCAACACCGACAGTGACGACACCGACGGTCTGCCTCCTACGGCGGTCGCGCCGGCCCCGACCGTCGCCGCCCCGACCCGGCCGAACCTCGACGATGCGACCGTGACCACCGATACGGGCGGTGACCCTGCAGGGCCGGACAGGTCCACCATCCTCGCCCATGCCTGGGCGGCCGAAGCCCCGCCGCCTGCCGCCACACCGCTGCCGGCCCATCCCGGGCCCGCGTCTGGTGCTCGCCGGGGCTGGCGGCGCACTGTGGCAGTCACCGTCGCCGCCGTGGTCGTCCTCGCGCTCGCCGGCACCCTGCTGAGGCTCTACCCCGACCTGATCGCTGCGGGTAACGACACGACGACGAGTCTCACGACCGACGCCGGCCTAGCGGGTCAGATGACAACGTCCGGCACCGCGTCGCCGTCCTCCTCCGGGATCGGGCAGACCTCGCGCCCCGGCGGCCTCGGGCCCGGCGACACGGACCTCGACGATTGTCTGGTCGGGACCTGGCAGTCGGTGGCTTTCAGCAAGAGGCTCAAGATCCGGACGGAGGTCTTCTCGGTCACCGGAGCCAAGGACGTCATCAGACGCATCCGGCCGGACGGCAATTCCACCGATGACTACAGCCGAGCCTCTGCGCTGACCGCCACCATCAACGGCAACAAGTACGCCGAGACCATCCGAGGCACTCGCGACCAGCGGGCGAGGACCGACAACGGTGTGCTCACCCTCGACGGAATCGTCAGCCGGCAGACCCTCGAGATCACCGAGAACGGCGACCAGCTACCGGTCACCGTCTACCCGAAACAGGACGAGACGTACCCGTACACCTGCTCCGCCAATGATCTCGCCCTCAATGACGGCACCAGCTACGAAACGTATAAACGCCTCAGTACCGATCCCGACCTGAAGCTTCCCGACCCCTGAACCGGGAGACCATGAAACCGAAACGGTCTGCTCAGGTGCCACTGGCCGTTGCGCGTGTTCCGACCGTCCTGCCTCGCGACGTCGCCACCGAGGACGTGACTACCGAACAGGGATGCCGTCGCCGCCGACCTGCAAGCCGGCGGTCGTCCGCGCCGCGAACCTGTGGGGCGCCGCGACGAGTACACCATCAACCCGGCCAGCCGGTTCCGGCCGGCCGTCGAGGCCGGTCACCACATAGGTGAGCTGGTCGTGCTGTTCACCACCTCGCCCTATGTCTGCACCGTGCGGCCCGGCTTTCCGATCTGCGGACACCGGCGTTGCAACAGGCCCGTGGGGATTTCATGAACGGGATCGCCGGTTGTAGGCCTCTCGGGGACGCAGACTGGAGGTCGATGACCGCACCGGAGGTCACCCGCGTCGCCGGGAGTCATGTCATGTCCGTGATACTCCTCGCCGAGGACGACGCCGGCATCACGCAACTGCTGCAGCGGTTGCTACGTCGGGCCGATTTCGAGGTGATCGCCGCCGGCGACGGTGCCACCGCGCTGGAGGCGGCCCGCTCGCGGCGACCCGATCTCGTGGTCACCGACCTTGACATGCCGGTCCTCGACGGCTGGGGTTGTGCCGCGCACTGCGCGACGATCCGCTGCCGTGTGACATCCCCGTAGTGATCATCAGTGGTGGTCTGACGGAGGGGATGGCTGGCTGATCGTGACGATTACCGCCGCGATGTCGCTTCCGGTGAATCACCGTGCATAGCCTCATGTACTGCGGCGATCAGGTGGGTGCGGGTGAAGGGCCTCTCCAGCAGGGTGACGTCCGGGCCGATGGTCCCGTGCGCGGCCAGCACCGGGGTGGCGTAGCCGGAAATGAACAGCACTTTCGTCTCGGGGTACATTGCGGTGACCTGCCCGGCGAGGGCGGTGCCGAGCAGGTGCGGCATGACGACATCGGTCAGCAGCAGGTCGATGCGCTCGTCGTGGTGGCGGGCGGTGTCGAGGGCGGCGGTGCTGTCGTCGGGGGCCGGCACCTGATAGCCGCCGGCGGTGAGCAGGCGCTGACACCTGCCGAAGGGCGGGCTCGTCCTCGACCAGCAGGACGGTCTCGCCGTGCCCGCGTATCGTGCGCGACGAGCGGTCGCGCGTAGGGGTGGCGGGATGCTGGGCGGTGACGGGCAGCATGATGGTGATGGTGGTGCCCAGGCCTTCTTCGGAGTAGATGCGCCCGGTGCCGCCGGCGGCGGTGACCAGCCCGTACACCATGGCCAGGCCGAGGCCTGTGCCCTGGCCGAGGGCCTTGGTGGTGAAGAACGGCTCGAAGACCCGGTCGATGACGGATTGGGGCATGCCGGTGTCGCTGACGCATAGCCGGGTGTACTCGCCGACGGCGAGTTCAGGGCGCTGGGTGAGGTAGCCGGCGTCGACGAGCACGCTGGCGGTGTCGACGGTGAGCGCACCGCCACCGGGCATGGCGTCGCAGGCGTTGACGGCGAGGTTGACCAGGACCTGCTCCAGCTGACCCGGGTCGAACAGTACGGGCCCGCAGTCGCCGGGGCAGTGGGTGGTGAGCAGGATGTGTCCGCACAGCGAGCGGCGCAGCATGGTTTCGACGTTGTGGATGACGTCAGCGACCTTGATGACTTCGGGGCGGGTGACGTCCTGGCGAGCGAAGGCGAGCAGTTGGCGGGTCAGATCGGCGCCTCGGCGGGTGGCCCGCAGGATCTGAGGGGCATCGCGGTTTACCTCACCGATCCAGCGCTGCCCGTCGGCTTCGTCGAGGTGCTCGGCGTTGGTGTCGGTGACGAATTCGGTGTAGTTGATGATGACGGCGAGCAGGTTGTTGAAGTCGCGGGCGATCCCGGCGGCGAGCTGGCCGAGGTTTTTGATGCGCTGCGTGTGCTGTAGCTTCGCCCGTTCGGCCTCTTCACGGAGCCGGGCGCGTTCGGTTCGGCGCGCAGCCGGTCGCTGATGTCGCGTACCGCGGCGGAGACCAGCAGTCCCGTGTCGGTGTGCAGGCCGGACAGGCTGATCTCGGCGGGCAACACGCTGCCGTCCTCGCGTTTGGCGTACAGCGGTTCCCCCAGTGCCCATCGCCCGATGGCTGACCGCGGCGAAGTAACGGCTGCCGGACTCGCGGGTTCGCTGGGCGGGGCCCGGGAGGGACATCCCCGGAGGAGTGGCACAGTCAGCCGATACCTTGTGAGGAGTCCCTCAAGTGTGTGCCGTCCTTCACGAGGCGGTGTTCAACAGAAGGCGTCACCTTCACCGGGCGGTAGATGGACGGTGAAGCGGGTTCCCTGGTGGGGGTCGCTGTGCACGGTGATGGTGCCATGGTGGGCATGGACGATGGCCTGGGTGATGGCCAGTCCGAGGCCGGCGCCGTGAGCGATGCGGCTGTCGGTGTCCGGGGTGACCTGGGCCTGCCATTCGAAGATCCGCTCGAGTTGGCCCCCGGGGATGCCGCGGCCGTGGTCGGCGACGGTGAAGGAGGTTCCGGCCTGGTCGCTGTGCCCGGTGAAGGTGACGGTGCCGCCGGGCGGGGAGAATTTGATCGCGTTGGTGACCAGGTTGATCAGGGCCTGGCAGATGCGGTGCGGGTCGACGGTGATTCGATGGTCGGCGACGTCGATGACCAGGTGGATGCCGGCGGTATGGGCGACGGGGCCGGCGGTGTCGGCGACCTGGCGGGCGATGGCGCCGGTGGTGGTGGGCTCGGGCCGTACGGTGAAGGTGCCGGATCGTTGCCGGTCGAGGTCGATCAGGTCGTTGGCGATGTGCAGCATGCGGTCGGCGTTGCGTTGCATCAGGCGTATCGACGGCTCGACGTCGGCGGGCAGTCGCTGGTCGCCGAGGATTTCCAGGGTGCCGAGCACGGCCAGCAGGGGATTGCGGAGTTCGTGGCTGACGATGCTGAGCAGTCGCTCCAGTTGCGCGGTGCGGGCCCGGACCCGGGTCTCGAGGTCGTTGATGAGGCGCACGTTCTCGATGGCGACGCAGGTGGTGTCGGCGAGGGCTTGCACGAGGGCGACCTCGTCGGGGCCGGCGGCATGCTGGTCGGCCCAGTAGACGCCGATGGCGCCGATCGGGTCACGGGCTCGGATGGGCACCATGATCAGGCTGCGGACGAAGGTGGGCCGGTAGGCGTCGTGCGGGATTCTCGGGTCGGCGTAGATGTCGGGGATGACGACGCTCTGCCGGTTGAGCATTGCCCAGCCGCTGATGCAGGCGCTCAGGGGGAATCGTTGACCTTTCCACAGCGGTGCGATGGCGTCCTCGTCGACGTAGTGGCACTGGTCGCCGTCGCGCAGGACGAAGGTGGCGCCGTCGGCGTCGAGCAGGTGGCGGGCGGCGTGCCGGGTGATGTCACGAACCGCCTGATCGGTATGAGCGGCAGATAACTGCTGGACCACGCCCAGCAGCCGCTGGGCGCGGGCATCGAGGCCCGCGGCGGTCTCCGGTGCGATGGCCATGCCCACCTCCACGGTCGCACACCATTGATGCGGCTGTCTTTTCAACCGCTGGCCGCGAAACGCGTGTCCAGGTTAGTGACGGCCTTCAGGACGTATCCATAGCCGCGGGGAATCTGCTCCTGATCTGCACCCGACCGGTCCTCGACGTGCCAAAGACCCCACTGGCGGACATCTCTGCGACCTCGCGTCTCCTTGGGGCCGGGTTCAGGCGCAGAGCAGCCCCGCCCGGCCGGTGACGTCGAGAACCTGCCGGACGATGCCGTGGGCGTTGACGACCGTGAACCCACGCTCTGCCGTCAGGGCCGCCTGGTATCCGGCGACGAGACTGGCGACCAGGTGCGAGTCGATGAAACGGGTGTGCTCCAGATCGACGATGAGCTCGCCGTCGTGGGCGTGGACCTCCGCATCGAGCTCTACATCGACGACGGTGCGTGCCAGGTGCGGCAGTTCGGTATACGCCCAGACAACATTGACAGCGTCGGCTTCTCCTCGGACGGCCGCACGATCGCGGCCTTCGCCGGTGACGACAACACCGTCAGGCTCCGGGTCACCGCCACCGGAGCGCTCACCGCACAGGTCACCGGCCACCTCAACGCCAGCAGCGACCCGGCATTCGCCGCCGATGACACGCTGGTCACCCGGCTCTCGGACAACGCGGCGGCGCTCTGGCCACCCGACCCCGGCGAGGTGGCCCGGGAGGTATGAGGCATCGGCACGGAGGCCGCCGCCAAGCGTTTCGGGCCGGTGCGGATGGTGTGAGTTCGTGGCGGCATGGCAGACGAGGTAGGCCGTAGATCGCAGCCAGCGCGGCGGCGGGGCGCGCTCAAGAGCGTTCGTCTATACGGGCTCTGTGGTTGTCGAGGCCTAGCACCTCACGGCCGCCGTCAGCGTTGACGCCCACCGCGACCAGCGCATGGACGTTGACCGTGCGGCCGTGCTCGCGGACCTTGATGACCAGCGCGTCGGTCCACACGAACGTGTACGGACCTTGGTCCAGCGGCCGGTTACGGAACGCCTCGACCTGGACGTCGAGGTGCCGGGCCATCTCCGATACCTGACTCTTGGACAGCGACTTGACGCCGAGTTGCTCCACCAGACGTTGCATCCGCCGCGTCGACACCCCGAGCAGATACAGGTCGCCACGACGCTGACCAGGGCCTGCTCAGCGCGGCGACGGTGTTCCAGCAGCCAGTCCGGAAAGTACGAGCCCGTACGCAGTTTCGGGATGGCCAGCTCGATGGTGCCGGCCCTGGTGTCCCACTCCCGCTGACGGTAACCGTTGCGCGAGTTGGTCCGCTCGACGGTGCGCTCGCCGTGACCGGCACCGCAGAGGGCGTCGGCCTCAGCGGACATCAACGCGTCGGCGAACGTCTTGACCAGGGACTGCAGCACATCAGGGCTCGCCGATTCCAAATGCGCGCCCAGCAAACCGGCAAGGTCCAAACTCGGTTCTGCGGCCATCGCAGGTCTCTCCTTCGTGATCTTCGAACAATCCGAAGGATCTGCGGTGGCCGCCTCGTTCGTCCCGGAAAGTCCAGGTCATACACCACTTCGGTGGACGTGACCCGACGGTGTCGACCATTGCGGTCTACGGATTCGGTGGGGCACCACCGCATCTCGGCTTCGTCGGCCGCCCGCTTGCGACGTTGCGTCAAGGCATGCTTCAGCCGAAGGTGCGGCTGGCGTAGTAGCAGTTGTCGTAGCGGGCGCCGCCCGACAGCTTCCACGACCCGGAGTACGGCCTCGGGCCGCCGCTCGCGGAGGTCTGGACGACGACCTGATAGCTGCCGGGCTTGAGCCGTACGGTCCTGGCGGGCACACCGGTGCCGCCGCACGTCGTGCCGAAGTATCCACCGAGCAGGGGCGTCGTCGTGCGCACCTGGCAGGAAGCGCAGGCCGGGATCGTGAGCCGGTCGGCGACCGGTCCGCTGTACAGGATCTCCAGTGCGTACGGCGAGTCGTTGACCACCTCCACGATGGCAGTGCCGGACGGGCCGGAGCCGGTGCGTTCCAGCGGGGCGATGTCTCCGGTCTCGCCGGCCGTGATCTTGGCGACCTCGGCGGCGATCCGCTTCTGCCGGGCCTGCCCGACCCGGGCGTCACGCGGGTAGTCGGTGATGAACGAGTCCAGATGCCCGATGGCCGCGTCGTACTCGCCGGCGGCGATCTCTTTCAGCCCGCAGTCGTACAGCGCATCGGGATGGGCGGCGCGGGCCCGTGCGGCTCCCGCCTTCGCCTCCGGCAGCGACACCGTGCCCAGGTAGGTCAGCTCATCGAGTACGCGGCACGGCTGGCCCTGAGCTTTCGCGATCACCGAGGCGTAGGCCGTCTCGAGATCGGACGGGACCGCGGCGGCCTGGGCGGTGCCCGGATGGTCGGTGAGGACCTCTTGGAGGTCGGCGACGGCTTTGCGTCGCAGTTCCGCCGCCCGGGCTCCGTCTGTCTGGTCGTCCGCCATCGTGTGGAAAGTCCTGCCGCGCTGCAGATACGCCTCCGCGCGACCGGCTCGAGCCCGCGCGAGCAGCAACCCGTTCGGATATCTGCTCAGCTGCGCATCGAAGTCCTCGGGCTCCGAGTAGGCCTCGGCGGCCAACAGGTCCCGGCACTCACGCTGGTCCGCGCGAGCGTCGGCGGTGACGGAGGTGAGGGTGAGCTCATAGCGGGCCTGGACGCTCGCGTACTCGGCCAACGCCGCCGGACAGTCACCCGCCGCGTGGGCGGCGCGCGCGTCGGCCAGGGCCGACCGGCCGGCCGCCTGGTAGCCGACAAACCCGGCGACGATCAGCAGCGCCAGCGTCGCCGCGGTCGCCAGCGGCCGGCGTGGCAGCCGGCCGCGGACCGCCGCGGCGTGCGGCGGCCGGGCCAACCGCCAGGCGTCGAAGGTCGTGGCGCCGACGCCGAGCACAGCGACCGTGACCCAGAAACCGGGACTCTGCGAGGCGCTGTGCGCGGCCGCGAACCAGAGCACCAGGGTGGTCGCCACCAGCGCCACCACTGCCCTCTTCCACCGGCCCAGGTACAGATAGCCGGCGGCGACCCCGCTCCCGTTCAGCAGCGCCGCGATCCGGGGATCGCGGCCGCGAACGGACAGGTCGACCATCGGGCGCCGTCGGACGGAGACTGCTACGGCCAGCGGGTGTCCGTTCTCGTGCGCCAGCCGCTGCCACGCGAGTTCCTGGTCGCCGTCCCCCCGGCGCTGGGCGGCGGCCATCTGCCGGAACGCCGCCTCACCGAGTGCCTCCCGGCGTGCCGCATCTGCTTCGGGTCCCGGGTCCGGTGCGGCCGGCAGAGCGTCGAGCCGCGCCGGAACGGGATGTCCGGCGAGCAGCACCGGGTAGATCAGTTCGATCCAATCCAGGATGGATCGGATGCGATCGGCGTGACCACGGCCCGGCCGGGTGAGCCGGTCTCGGGTGGCAATCAAGATCTCATCGAGTACGCCGAGATCAGCGCCGTGCCGGACGAACGCGATCACTTGCACGACAAACGCGCCGTCGGTGCTGGTGCCGCCCTCACCGCGCTCGATCGCCAGGACCGTCCGATGGGCGATCGTGGCGGCCAGCGAGAGCAGACGGGGTCCTTCACTCGGCGACGGCACAGCCGTACTCCTCTCGCTGGTGTGGTCGAATGCCGTTGCTGCACCGGGCCCGGCGTGGACCTTCGCCGGCGCAGCGGGTAAGTCAGTCCCTACCGACAAGCCTGGACGGTCCATGTAGGGACGTCTATGCCGCATCGGTGCGGCATGGACCACGCCGTGAGCGCGTGGCATGCTGCGGTCGTGAACGCCGATCCGGGCGACGACGCCGTGCTTCCCCGGGTGGTCGACCTGCATCAGCGGATCCGGGCGATCACCACAGGGGTGATCTTGCTGTCCCGCGTCGGCACCCTGGGGATGGTCGTCCTGAGTATCGTGTCGTTGGCCCGGGCCAGCGGATTCACCGACCCCACCCTGGCCGCGGCCACCTACAGCGTCGTGGCACTGTGGAACGTCGTGTTCCTGCCCACGGTGGCGGTGCGCGCCCCGATCCCGCGCTCGGTGCTGGCCGGGGACATCGCGGTCACCGCGGTGGCGGTGGCCGTTCTGCCGTGGGGCCTGAGCGACGCGGCGTTCGCGACGGTGGCGGTGCCCGACTTCGAACCGGTCGCCGTCTCGGCGGCGGTGGCAGTGGCCCTGGCCACTGCGTCGTGGACCGGGACGGTCGCCGGCTGCCTGACCCTGGCGATCGGGTTCGCCGTGGCCGAACGCGCCGCCCCCGACGACATCGATGTGACCTCGGTGCTCAACGTGATCGGCTGGCAGGTCGTCACGGCCGCCTGCTGCTGCCTGTTCATGCGCCGGCTGCGCGCCCTGGCGGCGGCCGTGGACGTGGCCACCGAGCAGGTGATCGTCGCCCGGGAGCGGCTCGCGGCCCGGCGTAGTCAGGCCGAGGAGCGGGTGCGTCAGTTCCACGAACAGGTGCGCCGCCACCGGGCCCTGCACGACGGTCCGTTGCGGCTGCTGACCGCGGTCGCCGGGCCCGGACCGGCCGGACATCCCGACCCACGGGTCCGTCAGCAGGCCGCGATCAGCGCGAACGTGCTGCGCGGCGCCACCCCGGACCACCCCGACGGCACCCTGACCGAGCTGTCGCTGGCCCTGATCGAGGCCGGCAACGACATCGCCACCGCCGGCCTGCGGGTGGAGTACCACTTCGCCAACCTGCCGGACACGCTGCCGCCGGAGGTGCTGCACGCCTTCCGGCACGCGGCCGGTGAGGCATTGGCCAACGTCGCCCACCATGCCGGCACCAACCGGGTCCGGCTGACCGCCCTGACCGACCGGCAACACAGCGGGACGGTCACGGTGGCGGTGGTCGACCAGGGCAACGGCTTCGACCCGGAGCAGACCCCACCGGGGTACGGCATCCGGCACTCGATCACCGCCCGGATGACCGAGGTCGGCGGGAGCGCCGGTGTGGACAGCCATCCCGGCCAGGGCACCCGGGTCGACCTGTGGTGGCCGGCATGATCCGGGTGGCGGTCGTCGACAACGACAAGCTGGTGGCCGCCGGGCTGCGGGCGCTGCTGGCGGAAAGCGACGACATCGAACTGGTGCACAGCGCCACCAGCATGAGCGAGCACCTCGCCGCAGCCCCTCCGACCGATGTCGTCCTGCTGGACCTACGACTCGAGGACGGCACCGATCCGGCGGCCAACGTCTCGGTGCTGCGGCGCACCGGCGTGCGGGTGATCGTCTTCTCGGTGCACGGGGATCGGCACCATGTACGGTCCACGATCCGGGCGGGGG
Source organism: Actinoplanes sichuanensis (assembly GCF_033097365.1). NCBI lineage: Bacteria > Bacillati > Actinomycetota > Actinomycetes > Micromonosporales > Micromonosporaceae > Actinoplanes > Actinoplanes sichuanensis. The sequence continues at coordinate 4,234,113 of NZ_AP028461.1, read as the reverse complement.
CCAGCGGATATCTCATCAAGGACGACGACGCGGCCAAGCTGGCCGAGGCCGTGCGCGGCGGTCACGACGGCCAACTGGCACTGACCGCCGAGCTGATGAGCATCATCAATGACGACCCGCCCGAACTGTCGCCCCAGGAGGCGCGGGCACTCTACCTGTACGGCACGGGCAGCACCCTCGCGGCCACCGCACGGCGGATGGGCGTGACCATCCCCACCGTACGGTCGTACCTGACCCGGATCCGAGCCAAGTGGGCGGCCATCGACGAGCCGGTCGACGACGTACGCAGACTGGTGCACGAGTACGACCCCCACGGCCGACCCGCGGGCTCGCCCCGAGACGGGGCATCGTGAGTGCCGCGCCGGCTCCCTGTTCGCCCCACCTTGACGGAGCCGCTGGTGCCAGAGTCGCAGCCAGATGCCGGATCCGGTGGCAGGCCGCTGCCAATTGCGTCGGCTGCTGGGTCGTCGCCGTGGCGGCCGGTGAGAAGGTCGGCGAACTGCTGCACGCGCTCGGCAAGGACGGTCAGGTGAGCGCAGGAGGCCAGGAGATCGTCCAATTGCTGCGGGTTTGATCATCAGCCACGACACCAGCCGGCGCGGTGAGTCTGATGTGTGGATCGCATCGGCGCGACCTTTGGTTGAGGTAGCGGACCAGCTCCCCGTGGTCGTTGATGCGTGTGCCACCGCCGGGCGCGCTCTGATGCTTGCGATGACCCGCCGGCTGAGGAGTACACGCCACCCGCCGGGCTAGGCGGATTCAGAAGAGAGAGGACTGGCCGGGGAGCTGCTCGTCCGCGCGGGCGGGCACCGCTGCGGTGGCGGTGATCGGGCGGTCCGGGCCGTGCCAGGGCTCGTCCAGCCAGCTCAGCATCGAACGGTAGGGCAGTCCTTCCTCGTTGAAGGGGCGGTATCGCAGATCGGCGGCGGCCTCGTGCAGGGATCGCAGCAGAGTGTCGTCGACCTGTCGCAAGTCGAGGGCGGCCCGCAACCGGGTGCGGTCCGCATTCAGCTCAGGCCAGTCCTCGCGGATCTCCGCGTCGGCTGTCGCGAGCCAGTCCCGCAGCTTGCGTCCCTCGTCCTCGTCGACCGGGAAAGCCGTGGCGTCGTGGAGGCTCGATACTCCGATGATCAGGGCCAGTCCGTCCCGCAGCCCGGTGGCGACAAGACCACCTTCGCCTTCCGAGCCGACGTACAACATCGGCCGTTGTGGACCGCTTCCGGCCAGAAGAAACGCTCCGCCCGAGCCATCCCCGGCGATCATCTCCAGCGGCTCACCACCGGCCAGCGCCACCGGCTCGACGGGTCCGTAGTCGCGGCGATAGAGCTCGAAATCGAAGCGTCCCAGCAGGTCCTCGATCCACGGCGTGCCCTCGATGCGGTCGAGTAGTTCCCGGTCGTTCATTCGCACTGCCTATCAGTCTCGGGGTGTCAGCACACGCGCGGGCGTTTGTATCAGACGCTGTTTCGCTGTCCTTCGACCCGGATCCCATTGACCAGGAGCCGTAGCCCGAACGCGAACTGCTCTGCCGACCCGACAATCGGCAGGTGTGCGCTATCTACCTCGCGGTCAGGAGCCCCGCTGTCCGTCTTGTGCCCGAGCGCCTCGCTCACCTGGTGCCAGCGCTCGTCCCGCTCGCCGGCCCGCACCGCCATTGCGAGCGCTGCGGCCAGATAGGCGATCAGCGCCTGCGTAGCCTTCACCACGTCGGCTCGGCTGAGCCCGGCGGCCACCAGCGCTTCGTCGAGCACCCCATGAAGCCGGAGCCCGTTGACCCCGAGCGGCGGCCGGGACGCGATATGCCCGGCGATCCCCGGATGCCGCAATGCCGCCTCGCGGACATCACTGAGCAGAGTGGTGAGTCGCCCTTCCCACCCGAATCCCGAGCCCTCGCCCGGCCCCGCGCCTGCGCTCTGGTCGGTGACGACGCCGGCCAGGGCCAGGTCGGCGACCGCGTCGAGCAGCGCCTCACGATTCGGGAAGTGCCGGTAGATCGCCATCGGATCGCACCCGAGCTCAGCCGCGATCCGCCGCATGGACATCGCCGCCTGCCCATCCCGGTCCCCGAGCGCAAGCGCGGCAGCGGCGATGGCATCAGGGCTCAGCGAACGTTTCGGCACGGCGCGAAGTCTACGCCGTAGACAGGCGTCGCCAGTCATGTCTACAGTGTAGACATGCGAGTTCTCCTGGTAGGCCGCCTGGCCGCGGCCACACTCAGCATCAGCACGTTCGTCTTCCTCTTCGCGCACGACTCCTGGCGATCGGACAACATGTTCCTGATCCCCGACCTGATCCTCTGCGCGGCGCTCGCGCTGGCCGCGTCGCTCCCGGCAAGAGCGGCTGCCGCCGCTTTGCCGATTACATTCGCTTACGCGGCGGGGGTGCTCATCGTCTCCACCTTCTCCTACGCGGTGGACGGCACTCTGGGAGCCCCGAGCCTGCTGGGCGCCGCCGTTTCCGCAGTGCTAGCCGCGTTGTTGGCACGCCCAGTCCCGGCCTATCCAACAGCGGCCGAAGCCCAAGCCCACCTGGCCTGATTTCTCGCGGGAAAGCGGCAGGCGCACACCGAGTGAGCAGGCAGCCGCCCCGCCGGGGCGGCTGCCCCGGGACTGCGCGGGTCGAGTTCAACCGCGACAGGCCTCTTCAGCTATCGATTACAGCCGTACCGCAACATCGACGCCGCTATGAAACACGGCCTACCTGTGACGTGGGGACTGAGTCGAAACAAGCCGGCCGCCTCGTAAACCAGCTCCAACAACTTGGCTACCAAGCTGTCCTGGCCCCCGTCGACAGACGACTATTTTCGACTCAGTCCCTCGGTCGCGCCGAGCCGGCGGGTGTGTCTTGGTCGTCAAACCGCCGCGGGAGCGGCCGAGCGTGCATGGTCGGCGGGTTCGTCGTGGACGCCGCCGGGTAGCTCTTTCTGCAGGTGGCCGTTGGTGCGGGCGCCGGCGGCGTGCTGGTGGGCGCGGCTGATCGTCGAATCGACGCTGACCGTCCAGACGATCCGGCCGTTGGCATCGGCGGCGGCCTTCAGTGCCGCGAGGATCCGGTCCCAGGTGCCGTCGCGTTGCCAACGGCGGAACAGGCCGTAGACCGTCTGCCAGGACGGGTACACGGCAGGGACGTCATGCCACGGCGTGCCCATCCGGATCCGCCACCGAATCGCGTCGATAAGCTGTCGTTTGTCCCACTTCGGCGGACGACCAGTCATGGACGCGGCAGGCAGGAGCGTGGCTGGCACGGCCCACTGCCGGTCGGTCAGGTCATGCCGCCTCCTCACCGCTACGCTGAGATCACGCTCAGGTGCTGGCGGGATCGAGTCGTAGGCAAATGGATAGATCTGGATGAGCTGAGATGCCCAACGGCGACTGCCCGATACGGTGGCATCAATCGCGTTATCCGGACGGGGCGGATGCGACAGGTCGTTGTGCAGCGGGGTTGTCTGGTTCGTTTAGGTCGGAGGGGCACGACCCGAGGGCATCGTGTCCATGATGGCGTTGTTCCTCACGCGAATCGTGCTAGCCCTTCCCGCTGTTCCGCGGTCAGGTTCAGTAGGGCGTGCGCGCCATGCACGGGATAGAGCTGGGCTGCCGCCAGGTCCCCGGCCCGCAGACTGGTCGCGACTCCGATCCTGACGCCACGGCTGATGAACTCAGCGAGCAGCCGCTGCGTTTCGAACAGATAGATCGCCGAAATCGACCAGCGGTGGTGCTGCACGGGGCCGGTCGGCTTCGGTGGGCCGGTCAGGACGAGGTAGTAGTCGCAAGCGTGCGAGCTGATGTCGATACCAGCGGCCGCGCTGCCGTACGTCTTGACGTTCACTGTGCGGCCCTCGAGCGGGCCGGAACGGAACCATCCGTCGTAGCCGGCCTCGACCGTCGTCGACGTGAGCTCGATGTCGAACACATGCGCCGCGATGAACTCTCCGATATCGCCCTGCCGAGCGGACCGCCCGGTGATCCCGGCGATCCGCCGCTCGATCTCATCGCGGTCCCGAAGCAGACTCGCCAAGTCCGCCAACCTGCCGTTCATCGGCCGACGGTACCGCTCGACGCCGCCACCCGGCAGGTAGCCCTTCGCTCCCCGTTCGCGTTTGGCGCCCTCGGCCGCGCCTTGTCTACGGCAGTTGAGTGAATTGATCTTGTCCCCGAATAACCCCGCTTCTATGTCGCTGGTGGTCGGCCGGGGCTGGGATGGGCCCCCTACATGTCGTTAGCGTCGCGGTCGTGCGTCGCGGTGCGGACCGGCAGCGTGCGGTCAGCCGAGCGCGACGACCGCGTCATGAAGCTCACGTCGGCCCGGTGTTGTTGGGAAACGGGCGGCCAGCAGGTTGTTCAGCGTGTGTAGCTCTTTGGTGATGCGTGCTGAGCCGGTGAGCTGTGCGGCCATGGCGCTGCGGATGCCCAGTGCGACAGCTCGGTCTGGTTCCGGGTCTTTCGTGGCGAGCACGGTGTTGGCGAGTTTGGCCAGCAGGTGTCCTTGGTCGCGGCGTAGGTGCTCGCCGGTCGCCGTGATCTTGTTTTCGAGGATGCGGACGGCTGTTGCTGCCTGCCCGCAGTCGCGGTAGCCGCCAGCGGATTGTTCCTGCAGCACGTCGAGGTTGTATTGGTGCAGGTAGACCGGTGCGTTTGGGTCGTGGTCGGCGGGGTGGTGACCTAATAGGGTGGCGGCGCCCTCGATGTGTTGCTGGAAGCGGGTGGCGTCGCCGTAGAGTGCCCAGCCGCGGGCTTGCTGTTGGGCGGCGAGGGCGTGGAGACGAGGGTTGGTCGCGCCGGGTACCTTGCGGGCGCCGGCCGCTAGTTCGATCACCTCGCGTGCGTCGTTGTCCAGCAGCGCGATGTTGGATTTGCGGATCATCAGGTACGCGACCATGGTGTAGTCGCCTGCGGCTTGTGCCCATCCGCTCGCACGGTCCGACCAGTGCCGGGCGGCCGTGGTATCGCCGAGATCTTGCTGGAGCCAGCCGGCGAACTCGCCGTACTGCGCGAGTAGCCGCAGAAGAGGCTCGGTGGTGTCGGGTGATGCGGTGCGCCGGAGTTGATCGAGGACCCGGACCTGCGCGAGCGTTGTGCCTAGCAACTGCCGGGGGCCGATCATCTTGTCCGCGGTGAAGTGCTCGGTCAGCAGCCGGTCGAAGTAGGAGAGAACCTCCGGATCGACCGGGTGTTCTTCGGCGATCACCTTGGCGACGCGGTCGGCCTGGTCCGGGTCGGTGACGCCTGCGGGCAGCATCGTGTGCAGCAGACCACCGGCCATGAGTTCGCCGAGCTGGCGCCGGGACAGCTTCACCTGCACCGTCCTTCCGTCCGGTGTGTGCATCTGTAAGGTCACGCTATCGCTGGGGCCATCATCTACCCGAAGGTCAGCTAGAGGTAGGGCCGTAGGTCCTTTCGGAGTCGACAGTGAAGCGGGGGCGAGGGAGCGCAGCAGCGTCAGCAGACCGCCGGCGTGCAGGGCGGTGTCGATGTCCTTGACCCAGTCGGCGGCTGGCAGGTGCTCGCCGTGTTCGGCGCGGCTCAGCCGGGTGTGGTCGTAGCGGGCTTGCACGGCTAGAGCGCGCAGGCTCAGCCCTGCCTCGGTACGCAGGTGGTGTAGGGCCACGCCGAAGACGTGGCGTACGGCGTCGCTGTCGGCGTCCATCCGGCCACCCCCTTCGATCTGATGTCGTCGATGTTGCCGCAACACCGGAGGGCTTCTCAACTCACCGTCGTGCGATGACGCTGGATACATCAACCGGGACGCACCACATGCCGTCTCGACCAGAACCTCTCTCTCATTCCTGGATGGAGCGTCCCATGACCACCGACGTCGATATCGAACTCGTGCAGGACGTCAACAACGATCTGGTCGACGCGTTCGCGCGGCTGCTGCCGCCCTTCCACTAGACCCCAAAACGGGTCATCGTGGCCCTTGTACCAGGTTGCCGGCTCATTGACCGACAGTTGCCTCCGCCTCCTGTAGCCAAGAGATCAGCGATGAAGTGCAGCGCGTCTCTACGTGATCTCTGACGAGGGCCGAATCGTCGACCAGTACGACAAGAGGTACTGCTCGCACACCGAACTCCTCAGCGCAGACCGGAAGTAGAGCCAGCGTGTACCACCTATCGCGACGTCTCCGGCTGCCCGCGACCATCACGGCGAGCGAAGCGTGTACGAAATGGACTTATGGGAGCTGCTCAGGTCGACGGCTGCCAGTTGAAGTAGGTTCTCGCCGATCTGAAGGGGCGGCAGCATGAGCTACGCGCACAACTGGCCGCCCGGACGGCAGCGCGCGGCAGGCAGAAGGTATGGCGGTCAACTGCCATAGACACAGACGGGAGTGATGTGATGCAACGCGCCCGGCAATCGAGCGGGAACAGTCGCAACGACGCCCTGTGCGCCCTGCTGGTCGAGCTCAACTGGTCGGTCTCAGGGTTCGCTCAAAGGATTCGGGAGCGCTGCCTGGTAAACGGCACGCCGCGAGCGGTGAGTACCAGCACAGTTTCGCGATGGTGCGACAACGCGGTCCCCGGCCCCGACCTGGCGGACCCGGCGTGCTTCGTGTTGTCAGCCGCAATGCGCCGGCGGATTAGCCCGGAGAGCTTGGGATGGCCGAGCGAAGAAATGGACGTCGCCGCTGACGCTCTGAGGTACGAAGACCTTCGCCATGCCGTCAGGGTTCTTCCGAAGCTGTGGCAACTCGACTCCGTGTCCGGGCGGATGGCTGTTCGGAAGATGTCTTTCGGTGACACGCACGCGCCGGTTCTTCATCAGGCTCTCGTCATGGGTCCCGACGCCAGCACACAAGGACACGGGCATCGCCGGGTGCTGGAGGCTGATATCGAGCTGCTGGAGGCTCACACCGATCTGTACGGGCGACAGGATGCGCGCCATGGCGGGGGCCGGTTCCGGGGGGTTTTCGCGGCGTTTCTGGACACGCATGCGACACCGCTCCTGCATGGAGCGTTCTCGGCTCGGCGAGGTCAATGGCTCTACGGCAGCGTCGCCGACGCTGTTCTGGCTTTAGCGAGCATGGCCTACGACGATCAGCTTCCCGGCCTGGCTATGCGTTACGACTTGCAAGCGATCCGGATGGCGCAGGCGATAGGTGACCGGGGCCGGCTGGCTCGCGGTTATATCCATCAAGCCCGACTTGCTGCCGCACAGGATGCCCGGTCGGATGTCCTCACTCATGCCCGCAGCGCGGTCTTCGCGGCCGCGAGCGCCCCCGCCTTGGTGCGGGCGTATGCGGCTGTCACAGAGGCCAGGGCGTGGGCGCTGAACGACGATCCCGAGCAGACCCTGGTCGCCGTGGCACGGGCACGAGAGGCATTTGAGCGTGCCAGCATCGGGGCTGGTCCTCGGTGGCTTAGCTGGCTCGATCGGCCCGAACTGGAAAGTCAGGCCGCCTGGGCGCTGGCCATGGCAGGTCTGGCAGCACCGGGAACCCACGCCCTGCACGCCGCCCTCAACATGCCGGCGGAGCGTACTCGCGACAACGTCGAGTTGTTGATTACCGGCGCGGAGCTCGCTCGGCTACGCGGCGACGACAGTGAGCGCATGGTGCTGATGAAGCGCGCGGTCGAAGCGTCACGGCACCTGAAAAGCCGGCGCCTGGCGGACCGGCTCTCCCGCGCTGCCGAAGGCCAGCAACTACACGACTTCTGAGTCTCGGGCTTCTCGCCGAGTGATCCCTAGTCCTCACATCACGGCTTGCAGCATGTCACCGATCTCACCTTGCGTCATACCCGCGCGGCGTGGCGGGGCCGGCTGATTCGAGAAACGACATCGACGGGCTTGCGCACGGGGATGGGCGCACCCGTTGGCGAGGTACCGATGTACAGCCAGCCGAGAAGCTGTTCAGTCGCGGTGAGTTCGAGGTATTCGCGGACCTGGGGTGCCTCGACGATGGATCCGGTGCGCCATATGGTGCCCCACCCTCGGCTGTGTAGGAGGATTTGGAGGGTCTGCGCCATCCCTGCCACCGCCGCCAACTGTTCCCACTCTCGTACGGTCGGGTGGTCGCGTTCGGGGCAGAAGACGATCGACAGCAACAGGGGAGCTCGCAGCGGCCTGGTGGCGGCACGGTCGCCTTGTTCGGGGTCTGCTGCAGCGTCACGCATCGCCTTACCCAGGACCTGTCGGTCGTCGCCTTCCAGGATGATCAGGCGCCATGGACGGATCAGGCCGTGATCTGGTGCGGTGGCTGAGGCCTGGATGAGGTCGATCAGATCGTCGCGGTCCGGGGCCGGGCCGGTGAGCCGTACACAACTGCGGCGGGTGAGGATCGCTTCGAGGACCGGGTCAGCCGTCATCGTTACCCCTTCCGGGTGTTGCGGGCCATAGAGCGGATTCCGCGATGGGGTTGCGGTCGGTGTGGTGCTGCGATCTCGTCGCCGAGGCGGCTGAGAACGGGGCTGGTGGCGGCGGTGGTCACGACGGTCATGAGGACCAGGAGGCTGAACAGGTCGGGGGTGATGATGCCGATCTGGCGTCCGATGCCGAGTACGACGAGTTCGGTCACGCCGCGGCAATTCATGAGGGTGCCGATGGCTGCGGCGCGTCGCCAGTCGGCTCCGGTGAGTCGGGCGGCGGCGGCCGCACCGCCCCACTTGCCGAGGACGGCGACGCAGACGATGGCCAGAGCCCAGCCCCATTGTCCGGACGGCACGTCAACGAGGTTGGTATGCAGGCCGATGTCGGCGAAATAGAGGGGCAGCAGCACGGGAACGAACACGGCGCGGAGACGAGCGGTGCTGCGCTCGATGGACGGAAGTCCGCGCGGGATGTTCGCGCCGAACAGGAACGCGCCGAGCGCCGGGTGTACGCCGATGCGGTCGGTGGCGTAGGCAGTGAGCAACAGTCCGGCGCACATCATGACCAGGACAAGGTCGTCGGAGGTGCGGGCCGCACGGTTGAGCAGCTTGTGCAGCAGCGGGCGAAGCAGGATGAGCGTGGTTGCTAGGGCCGCGGTCAAGCCAGCCGCGGTGAGGGCCGCCAGCGGGGTGGCGGTGACGACCAGGGCGATGACGGCGGTGAGCAGGCACCAGGCGATCGCGTCGTTGGCTGCGGCGCAGGCCATGACGAAGGCGCCGAGGTGGGTGTTCTCTAGGCCTCGGTCTGCCAGGATGCGGGCGAGCACGGGGAACGCGGTGATGCTCAATGCCACGGCGATGAACAGAATGAATGGCAGCCGGCCGACACTGTCCGGGGCCAGGTGCGGGTACATCGCCCAGGCGAGTCCGGCGCCGAGGGCCAGTGGTGCCAGGACGCTGGTGAGGCTGACGCTGATGACGGCGGATTTGGCGTCGCGTAGAGCGCTCAGGTCGAGTTCGGCGCCGATCAGAAAGAGGAAGGTCAGCAGCGCGAGGGTGCCCAGCGCCGAGAGGATCGGCAGTGCGGTGGGCGGCAGCAGGTGGTGTTGCAGGTCGGGGGCGAGCCAGCCGAGCAGGGTGGGGCCGAGCATGATGCCGGCGAGGATTTCGCCGATGACGGCTGGTTGGCCGAGTCGGCGGAGGGCCCAGCCCCCGGCGTGGCAGGCCAGCATCACGGCCGGCACGGCAAGCAGTACGGACAGCATCGGATGTGTGGGCAGCACGAGACCTCCCAGAGGCACGGGTGGTTGCGTCGTCGAGCAGCGGCAGGCCGCGGTGTCGGGCGATCGGTCGGCGGCTGCGACGCCTGCGGTGATGTCGGCGCGCACTCTCAGGTGCGCAGCAGCGGCAGGGTGGTGCAGCGCAGTGAGCCGGGGATGCGGGTCACTTCGGAGTAGTCGACGTGGATCACCTCGATGCCGCGGGCGGTCAGTTCCGCGGTGATGCGGTCGTTGCCGTCCGTGGCCACAATGAGGCCGGGGGCGATCGGCAGGACGTTGACCTGTACGGCGAGTGCTTCTTCGTCGGTGACGTCGATCAGGTCGAAGCGGCTGGCGAACCAGCTGATCTGCTGGGCGGGGAACACGCTGCGGTGGATCAGGGCGGTGCCCGGGGCGACGATGTTGAAGTGGTCGTCGAGGTGGACGATGCCGCCGGTGGCGAATTGGACCGGTACCACCTCGCGGTCGATGTGGTGCTCACCGAGGGCGGTCTGCAGCGCGGTGATGCCGTCGCGGGAGGTTTCCTCGCTCAAGCCGACCAGCACGCATCGGTCGTGCAGCATGACGTCGCCGCCCTCGATGGTGCCCGTGCTAAGCATGGCGGGGGTCGGGATTGCTGTTGCGGGGTCGTTGAGGGCTGTGGTTTCGGGTAGGCGGTGGGTGGAGTTCAGGCGGGCGGCGAACAGGACGTTGTCGATGACGAAGCCGATGTCGCGAGGGTAGTGCTGGGTCGTGCAGCCGGAAGCGTCGGCGAGCAGGACGACGTCGGTGCCGCGTTCGCGCAGCACCGTGATCAACGCGTGCTGCTGTTCGCGGACCTTCGCCGGCGTGTACGGCGCCCACCGGCTGGTGGTTTTCTGCCGGGCGAGGACGGGGTGGATGTCGGGGCTGTCCACGTCGGGGGTGAGGTCGCCGGCGTAGCGCATCGCAACACGGTGCAGGGTTCCGTATTCGGTGGTGGCGTGCACGGTGAGGGACATGGTGGGTGCCTCCAGGTGGTGCCGGTTCGGGGCCGGGTTCCCCTGTTAAAGGTGGGCTGGTGGTACGGCGGAGGCAGCTCGGCACGGTGTCTTCACCAGCGGTTCCCGGGGGATGGCAGGCCAGCGTCGGCTGTGGCCTACCATCCCCCGGGTGGTTCAGCTGGTGGTGCTGTGCTGGGTGTCGGGCACCTGGGCGAGCCACGGCACCGCGTCGCCGCGGAACGACTGGTTGACCGGAACCAAGCGCGGGTCGTCTTGCTGGTCGAGGGCGGTGAGGTTGATGCCGATCGTGCTGTCGCCGTAGTCGAAGGCGGCGATGTGGCTGCCGCATGTGGGGCAGAAGCCTCGTTTGGTTTCGCCGGGGAACGTGTCGTACCAGGTCGGCTCGCCGCCGTCACCGATCCAGCGCAGGCCCTCCAGCGGGTAGCCGACCCAGGACTGCATGGGACCGCCGCCACGTTTCTGGCAGTGCTGGCAGGAGCACACGTGGGGGTAGTCCGGTTCGCCGGTGACCTGGAAGCGGATGTTCTGGCAGAGGCAGCCGCCGGTCCAGACGTCGACGTCGGCGCGGGTATCGGACATCAGTTGAGATCCTTCGCACGGTAGGCCAATTGGGTCCACCAGTGTGTCATCGCGGTGAGGATCTGTAGGAAACCTTCGACGGCTTGCGGCAGGTCGAAGCCGTAGAGGTCGCTCTTGCGGATGAACTGGGCGAGGCCTTCGATGTGGGCGGCCTCCACGCTCAGACCGCCGACCTGGGCGGCCTCGTGGTCGTCGTCGAGGTGCAGCCGGTAGTAGTAGTCCAGGGCCGGCAGGTCGGCGCCGCTGGACTGGCGGGTCAGCTGGCCGTAGCGGTTGGTGATGTCGCGCAGGATCTCGGTCTCGGCGATCGCGACGCCTTCGGTGGCGTAGTAGCCGCCGGCGATCACGCTGGGCATGTGCGAGTTGACCAGTACCTGGTGCAGCAGCACGAGAGTGGCGGTCTCCGCTGCGGGGACGTGGCCGTTCACCATCAGGTCGAGGTCTTTGAGCAGGGCGTTGGTGTAGAGGATGTAGTGGGCGGGGACCTTGCCGCGTTCGCCACCTTCCTCCAGGTAGTTGCGGCGCAGTTCGTGGGCCAGTTCCGGGGAGAAGCCGGCCACGGTGTCGGCGGCCAGCCGGAGGAATTGGGCGTTGTAGCGGGCGAAGACGGCCAGCTCGGCGATGTACATCCGCGCCTGGGCTGCGGTGAGCGTGTCCGGGTCGACCAGGTCGCGGATCTGCCGATACACGGCATCGATCATCGGGGCGAGGTGCTGGTCGACCAGATCGTTGCCGGAGGTCTGCTCGCCGAGAAGGGTGGCGTGCAGGTAGCGACGGGTGTCGGGATGGTCGTCGAGGTAGCCGTCGACCAGCGAGAAGGTGGCGGGCGTGGTGAGCGTGATCATGCTGAGGTCTCCTTCGGTGCAGGGGTCGCGGTCAGGCCGCCGGTGGCGCCGAGCGCACGGACGGCGGTCAGGACGTTGTCGTCGGCGGGCAGGGTGAGCGGCGCGGTGTTGACGGCTGTGACCAGCTCGGGGGTGAGCACGTCGGGGTCCGTGGTGATCTCGCATCCGCGTAGGAACGCCTGGTCGCCGTCGACGATCAGCCGGTAGGGGGCGGTCACGGCGACGGTGGCGCCGGCCGTGACCTGGTTGGGGTCGAACGCGGTGGCTGCCTCGGCGCGGGCCAGGTCGTCTTGCACCATCTCCCAGCCGCCGTTGCTGAGCAGGGTGTTCCACCGCTGCCGCAGGTGCCGTTCGACGGCCCGTTCAGCGTGCCGGCCGGCGCTGTTGAGCGTCCGGGTGGCCAGAGCGGTTAGTCGCCGGGTGACCGGCGTGGTCCCCGCGGTGAACTCAGTCATCGGTGAGGGCTGGCCCAGCTCGGTGTCTGGTCCGCCGGTCAGGTGGGCCTCCAGCAGGTCGGGCAGGACGGCTGCGCGCAGGATCGCCGCGTCCGGGTAGGTGTAGAGCGGCATGGCGATGGACACCGAGAATTCGTCCTGGCGTCCGACGTGGAAGACCCGCCGGGGTAGGAACAGGGCGTCGCCAGGCTCGAGGACGAAGTGCTTGGCGTGATCGAGCAACCACAGGTAGTCGCCGTAAAGAGGGTCCTGGCCGCCGGTGAGCTTCTGGTACTCCTCGTTCGACCAGGTGTAGAAGTGCTTGACGCCCGGACCGTAGTGGGTCAGGAAGGCGTCCTCGTAGCCTTCGTGGACCCCGAAAGCGGTGCCGCTGTAGTTGCCGGCGAACGCCACCAGTTCCGCGCCGCCCAGTGGCACGCCCCACCCGTCGAACAGCGAGGCGAGCAGGTGGCCCAGGCCGGCGGCCAGGGCCGGGCTGATGGTTTCCAGGTTGTTGATGACCACGCTGAACCGCTCGGCGGCGACTAACTCCTGCATCCAGGTGACGAAACCGCCGTCGGTCCAGGCGGGGGCGGCGAGTACCCGGTCCAGCAGGTCGTCGCGCCGCTCCTCACCGACGTAGACGCGGGCGTGCGCCGAAATGCCGGTGTCGGCGGTGTGTGCGTGGCGGATCACGGCGAATCCGTCGAGTACGTCGTCGGCGATCGCCGCTGCGGGCGGCACGATGCCTTTGAACAGGAACGGCGTGGTGCGGTCGTTGGTGCGTTCGGGGAACTCGGTCGTCCAGAACGTGCGGCCCGGGGGCCAGGCGTTGGTCACGGGGGTCTCCTTACGGTCGGGCTGCGCGAATCCATGGGGCCGGCGGTCTGACCGGCGGCCGGGGCGGGCCTGCCCAGATCAGGTCAGGTAGTCCTCGCAGCCGCCGTCGCGGACGGTGTCGAGGGTGAAGCAGTGGAAGCCGCCGCCGAACAGCCGGCGATGCCGGTGACGCACCGGCGCCACGGTGAAGCCGCGCTGCTCCAGCACCCGGATCAACTCGGGGTAGTGGGAATTGACGACGACGGTGGTCTCGTCGATCGACAACACGTTGATGTCGATGTAGCGGCTGGCGGTCGGGATGACGAACCCGAAGTCGCCGTAGTCGGGTTCGGGCCCGGACATCGGCGGCGGATAGATGACATCCCACGAGCGCAGTGCTTGCGGCAGGTAGGGCAGGTACTGCGGTGAACGCAGCATCATCAGACCTGGCCGCAACGGCACGATGATGCTGTCGATGTGGTTGTCGGCCATCGCGTCGAGCCGGTGGAAGCACAGCTGTGGGAAGTTGTCGCGCAGCCACCGCAACGCCAGGTCGTGATTGGTGTTGGCGACGTTGACCAGCACATCGCGGCCCAGCCGGATGCACTGCGCGCCGTCGAAGACCATCTCCAGGCCGAGACCGTCGATAGGCTGGGCGGTCTCGGCGCTGGTGGCGGTGGATACATCGACGCCGCGGCGCCGGAAATAGGCGTCGTCGAGGGAGCCTGCGGCCAGGGCGGGCCGGGGCATGCTCAGCCAGTTGCCGCCCTGCTCGTAGTAGCGGTAGAAAATCGGTTTGAGCAGGTCATTCTCGAACAGGCGGGCGCGGATGTGCGGGGCGGTCTCGACGATCGTCTTGCCCAGGACGATGCTCTGATCACGGACGTTGAGCGGCGGCGTAGCGCGGGCATCCCAGTACGGGCTGCGGATGTCGACGTCCTTGCCGGGAGCTGCCGGCCGCAGGACGGTTACCCCGCATCCGGTGAGGGTGTCCACCAGACCGGCGATGTCCTCGTTGAGCTCGTCGACCAGTTGCGCCGGGATGGACAGCAGATCACGCTCTGCGGCGGTGTCGCCGAGAACCGGGGCCACATTCTCGAAGTAGAACAGCATCCAGGAGGAATCGGTGTGGTGCTCGGTGTAGTGGTCCGCGCGACCGACGACGACTTCACGCAGGCGTGACCATTCGTCGTAGCTGTTCGCGGGCGGGTTCTGCTTCATAGGCGATTGCCTCCTCGACGGCGGGCCGGCATCGTTGCTCGTCCGGTGCCTGAGCAGCAGGTGCCGACCGAACGGCGTGCTTACCGGTCGGGCGATGGGTGGGTGAGTTCAGCCGGCGATGCGGCAGGAGCGCGGCGTCACGGCGGGTTCAGCGAGGCGGTTGATGATGTCCTCGATCACGCACGGCTGGTCAGGGGTGGACCGGCGCCGGAAGAAGTAGCCCGAGCACCATGGCACCTCACTCCACCGATCCAGGTGGCGTGCAGCCAGATCCGCGGCTTCGGGAAGCCGGCGCCAGGGAATCTGCGGACACCAGTGGTGCACCGGGTGGTACATGTCGTCGAGGTGACCGCCGAGCAGGTGCCGCGTGAGCGGATGCGACGACCAGCCCCGGGTCTGTAGCAGCGGGTCGCTGTTTTCGATCAGCCCGGCGTGGTTGCCCAGATCCGTGATCCACGTGACCACGGGCCGAACGAAGATCAACGGGATCAGCCAGTAGAGCAGGAAATCGACCGCCACGCCGAAAGACCAGGACACCGTCGCGGCGCTGACCCACAGCGCGCCACGTGCCGCGGGGGCACGCCACGTCTCCTCCGAGTCCTTGCTGACCAGCGTCAGTGCCGCCGTCTTCGGCAACCGCCAGATCGCGTTACGCACGATGACCCGCCAGATGAACGACCACCGGCTCGGCGACGGTGCCGCGGCGTGGATGTTGCCGGCCCGGTACGACTGGAACATCGGATCACCGTCGGAACCCAGCTTGGCGTGGTGCACGTAATGGCTGCTGCGGTAGGGCAGGAAACCCTCGCCGAGCAGTCCTGTCAGCAGGTAGCCCACGACACGGTTGCTGCGACGGGTGGCCATGAGTTTGGAATGAACGCACTCGTGGGCCAGGTTCGACAGGTGCCGCTGCCGTACTCCGATGTAACAGACCGCCAGCATCGGACCGACCACATGACCGAGGACGCTGCCTGCCACCGCGGTCACCGCCACCGCGACGATGTCCTGAGCGACGTCGAACAGCCCGACCGTCGGCCGTCCGCACAACCGCTCCAGACGACCGATGAGATCGGCGCCGAGCGCCTTGCGCACCGGCCCCGATGCACCCGTTCCGTTGCGCGTTCTGCCTCGTGACGGCGTTCCCTTAGCCGATGAGGTGACGCTGACCATCAAGATTCTCCCCAGCAGATAGCACGAACTCTCCGGTGCGAGCTGCGCCGCGTCCCATCCCGGCTGTGCCTGGCCACCGCGGACTGCTGCAACAGCACCGGGCATGCCTGGGATAGGACGGGCGATCATCGAGGGTGGATCAGGCGGCCTTCAGCCCGGCATCGGGCCGCATCCCGGCCTTCAGCCCGGCATCGGGCCGCATCCCGGCCTTCAGCCCGGCATCGGGCCGCATCCCGGCCTTCAGCCCGGCATCGGGCCGCATCCCGGCCTTCAGCCCGGCATCGGGCCGCATCCCGGCCTTCAGCCCGGCATCGGGCCGCATCCCGGCCTTCAGCCCGGCATCGGGCCGCATCCCGGCCTTGGGCATGGTGGTCATGTGGTGCTCCCTCGTTCGTGCGGCACGGTGGGCCGCAGTGACTGGATGGGAGGTGCTGCCGAGTCGCGGCAGAACGCCGGGCTCGGGGGCCACCCGGCATCGCTGAGCAGCCTCATTGAGGCGGGACATCGATCGCATCGGGTGGCTGGAGCATCACGCTAGGGCGCTGCCAGATGGGGCCGCAACGGCTTGAAGCGTTGCGCCAAACGCGCCGCAGTGTTGCGTACCGTTGCGCGCCGCCATGCACTGACCTGCGGGAATGCGATCCAGTCTGGTCGGTAGCAGCCCCCAACGGCCGCGCGGCGGCCATGCCCGGGCCTACTGCCGGGCTCGGTCCCGCGGCTAGCGTGTGGACATCCGGCGGCACCCAGCTGCTCGCCGGCCCGAACGCGTCTTCCTGCGGGCCCAACCCCAACCAAGGAGAGCCGCATGTCCAGGCCGCATGACCCGATCCGTGTCAAATCCGAGGTGCTGCTCCACCTTCACCAGACCCTGCACAGCAGCGGCTTCGTGCAGGTTGTTACCCCCGTGGCTCGGCGTGCCGACCTAGGCACCGGGCGTCGGGCGCCGGTCACACTGCACGGCGATCGCTTCCTGCGCGCCATGATCGGGCCCGCACTGCGCGTGAACCTCGAACACCACACCCGCGTGTACGAGATCGGACCATGCTTCCGGCTCGACAAACCCGACGACCTGCACGCGAGCGAGTTCAGCATGCTCGACCTGTACGCCGCCGGCGAGAGTTTCGAGTACCTGATCACGTTGGCCGAGCAGCTGATCGGCCAACACCTGCGCTACCCGCTGCAGAGGGTTTCCGTCGCTCAACACGTGCAGGACGTGTTCGGCGTCGACCTACGCAGGTCACCGCTCGGAGACCTCCCGCAGCGGATGGCCACACATCTGCACGCCGACGCTGCCACCCCGTTCAAAGACGTCCTAGGTCAATTCGTCGAACTGGAACTGGAGACACGCAGCCGCGGTGCCGCGGTGCTGCTCACTGACTACCCCCTCGGGGGTGACGAGCCCTGCG
Source organism: Actinoplanes sichuanensis (assembly GCF_033097365.1). NCBI lineage: Bacteria > Bacillati > Actinomycetota > Actinomycetes > Micromonosporales > Micromonosporaceae > Actinoplanes > Actinoplanes sichuanensis. Next base: position 4,217,080 of record NZ_AP028461.1, on the reverse strand, counting down.
CACGACTCACACCCGGCACCACCGCCGTCCTCAACCGGTTCGAGATCCTCATCGACGGCATCGAGGTCGTGCACGGCTACGAGGACGAACCCGACGGCGCAGCATTCATCGAGCGGGCGCAAGCCGTCCGCCTGTATGACGACGAACAACGTCTGGCTTGGAAAGCAATCGACGCCGGCCGAGTCCCGGCCAACAGCGTCGGCCTAGGGATCGGCATCGAGCGGCTCTGTGCGGCGGCGTCAGGCACTCGCGACATCAGCCCCTTCCTGCAATCCACCCAGTTCTAGTCCGCCGCCCCACCTGACCGTTCAGGAGCAGCGCCACATGGAACTTTCGATCAGCCCGCTGGCCGGCAGCTTCGGAGCCCAGGTCAACCACGACCTCAGTCGCACCGAAGCCTTCGCAATGGCCAGCGCCCTCACTGCCGCTCTGCACCGATTCCGGGTTCTCATCTTCCCTGAACAGCACCTCAATCACGCTGACCTACTGGCTGCAGCCAGCCTGTTCGGCACGGTCGATACCGATGTCGACCGCCGCTACGCGGTCAGCGGCTTTCCCGGGATCACCACGATCTCCAACATCGTCGAGGACGGCACCCGCATCGGCATCTACGACGGCGACCAGGAAGAGGAGTGGCACGCGGACAACTCCTTCAAGCCGCGCCTGACCCTGGCGACCCTGCTGTACTCGGTGATCACACCTACCCACGGCGGCGAAACTCGCTTCACCGACGCCACTCAAGCCCATGCCGACCTCCCCGCAGACTTAAGAGACCGAATCGGGAGCCTGCGGGCCGTCCACTCCATTCAGCAACTCAGCGCACAGCAAGCGGCGGCTACGGGAGGCCGGTCATCGTCGGCAGCCGGAACGCTCGCAGGCCGGCCCGAGGTCACACATCCACTCGCCCCAGTGCACCCGGTCACCGGCGCCCGGTCCTTGCTGCTCGGCTCGATGGTGGTCAAGAGCATCGTCGGCCTTAACCAGCACGAGAGCGACGACCTGCTGGACAGGCTACTGAAACACACGACCAGCGACCGCTACCTCTATGGCCATCAGTGGGCGCCTGGAGACGTGGTCGTCTGGGACAACCACGCTGTCCTGCATACCGCCTCACCCTGCGACAGCACCCGTCACCGTCGGCTGCTGTTTCGCGCTGCCGTCCACGGCCCCTCGGCGGTTATACCGAAAAGGCTGACAACGGGCACTGTCGACTCCGCGAGAACCACTACCGTTTCTGCATGAGTACGCAAGTACCGGCTAAGGAGCGAGCGCTCAACGCCCAGCGCATCGCTCGCATCGGCCAGGAAGTGAACGCCGTTCTACCGGCGTTCGACGCGCAAGCCTTCACCGCAGATGTGATGGCAGATCTGCCGCACCTGGAGCTCAAAGCGCGAATCGCACGAGCTGCCAAGGGCCTACACGATCACTTGCCAGTGGCAGGCCGGGAGGCCCTCGACGTACTCCTGCGCTCTCTACCGCCAACACCGGATGCGGCCGGGATCACCAACGACTTCGGACTGCACCTCTACTCCCCACACTCCGAATACACTGCCCGCTACTGCCGCACCACGGACCTACTCACACACTCACTCGACGCGCTACGCCGCTTCACCTGCTACTTCTCCGCCGAAGACGCCGTCCGGTACTTCCTCAACGACTTCCCCGAACAAACGATGACTGCCGTACGAAGCTGGGCCCGCGACGACGACTACCGGGTACGCCGACTCGCCAGCGAGTCCACCCGGCCCAGGCTCCCGTGGTCACCCCGGATCGACCTTCCCGCCACCGTGGCCACCGACGTCCTGACTCAGCTGCACACTGACCCCAGCCGATACGTGACTCAATCCGTCGCCAACCACCTACGCGATATCAGCGTCACTGACCCCGACATCGCCCTTGCACTCTTAACCAAGTGGCGGACGAGCGGTCGCAGCAGCCCCCAAGAATTCACCTTCATCGCTCGCGAGGCCCTGAAGACGAAGCTGAAGGAGGGCTGGTCACCGGCGTACGAGTTCCTCGGCTTCGCCACCGAGGCACCGATAGGCGTCCGCACGGTGCACCTCGAGCGCACCACTCTGCACGTCGGTGAAACACTCGCCTTCAGCACGGAACTGATTTCAACAGCCGTTGCCGACCTGCACGTGACATACGTGATCGCCCCGATCCCGACGGGACCAGCGCGCCGCGAAAAGGTGTACTTCCTCAGCCGCGCAACGATCCAACCCGGCGTACCGCTCACACTTACCAAAAAACACTTACTGCGCCTTACTGGAAATGCAACGGTAAAGCCCGGAGTGTTCATCCTTGAAATCCAGGTGAATGGGCGCCGATTTGCTGGAACACAATTTCGTGTCGTCGATTAAGCTCCTAACCGAGTTGAGTCAGCCGAGATGTTCAGGCGCCGTTAAAGGATTGCAGCGACATTTAGGGCGATGAGCGATCCGAGTGGCATCGCGGAGGTCTGCGGCCACGGCGAGGTCGATCGAGGGGATGTTTTCGCGGACTTGAATCTTGGAAACTGCGTTATCGGAAAACAAAATAATGTGATGGTGAATAAATTTCGTTTGGAACCGAGCATTTGTCAATACTGCATCCCAGAGGGTGCAGTTTGAGTCGATGGCATCAGGAGTCGTTCACGCGAGAGGTCATGGGAGCGGTTCCATCACGGCGACGGGTAGCGAGACGGCAGCTCCGGAGTCGAGAGCATCACCACCTCCAGCCCGTGCTGATTCTGGGCTGGCGCTCCTGCGGTCGGGCACCGACCGCACCTGTCGGCATGGTGAATCGCGAGGCGGTTCGAAGCGACACGCTCAGGTAGTTCATTCGAACGAATGTGCTACCTGATGTGCGGAATTCGTCGGCTGGCTGACACCGCTGATGTCGGCCGCTCCGGTATTCGTATTGACATGACCGCCCGCTGGCCGCTGGCCGCTGGCTTCATTGCTTGATCACCAGGCAGGAATTAGCCGATGCCCCGGGTGGGCAGAAGGGCGGATCAGGTGAGCGCAGCCCTCAACGATGGACGTCGTGGTGCCACCGTGCCAGCGCAGACATGCTCGGCCGCCCGCCCTCACCCGATGAAGGAGACCGCACCGGTACAGCGCATCGCCATCGTCGGCAACGGCGGAGCCGGGAAAACCGTCCTGGCCAACCGGCTCGGCCCGTTGCTGGGCATCCCGGTGACCTATCTGGACGCGTTGCGCTACACCGACACCTGGGCGGTGGTCCCCGAAGATGTGTACGCCGTCCGGCAGCGCGAGGTCGTCGCCCGCGACCGGTGGATCATCGACGGCAACTCGTTGCTGTCGATGCCGGTGAGGATGGCAGCGGCTGACACGGTCATCATCGTCGATCCGCCGCCGCTGGTGTGCCTGTGGGGGATCCTGCGGCGGCGGTGGCGTTACCGGGGCGGACGGCACCCCGACGGCGTGCATGACCGCATCACCGTCGACTTCCTTTGGTACGTGGCCCACCGGTTCCGGCGCACTCACCTGCCACGTGTCCGGGCCTGTATCAACGAACACTTCCGGGGCGATCAGATCGTGCATCTGACCAGCCGTGCGCAGGCCGATCGCTACGTCGACCGGCTCACCCGCAGCACCGGCGGCCCACTGTGAGCGATCTGTCCTGTGGGCCGGCCTGCCGCCACGGCCATCCACGTTCGCCGATCACAGAGTGGGCGGGTACACCGCCAGGTGTTCCTTCGTACCCGCCGAGATCGCCGGAACCACGTTCAGTAGGCCATCGCGTCGTTACGACACTAGCCCGTGATCACCCCGGGTGCCCCGATTGATGGAGGAGAGAGCACGTTGACCGTTCCACACCGTTCTGAGCCCGCCGGCTTGCCGCCGCAGCATCCGGTGGATGTTTTCCTGGTGTTCACCGACGGCGACCGGATTCTGCTGGCGCTGCGCGACGGCACCGGACACCGCGACGGCTGGTGGAACGTGCCGTCCGGCAAGCTGGAATACGGCGAGGACGGGCTCACCGGGATCCGGCGGGAGGCCTTCGAGGAAATCGGGGTACGGCTCGCAGGTGACGAACCCCGCTTCGCCGGCGTCGTGCACCACCGCAACCCGGAGGGACAGGGCCGGATCGCGCTGATCTTCGCGGCCGAGTTCGATGCGAGCCGCCACGGCGAACCGGTCAACCGCGAGCCGCACAAGTGCGCGGAGATCCGCTGGTGGCCGCTCACCGAGCTGCCATCGAACACGGTGCCGTACACCGCCGCCGGCATCGAGGTCTGGCGCAACGGCGGGGGACTGCAGATCAGCGGATGGCAGTAGCAGACAGATCGTGCTCTGCCGCGACCAGATCGTGACATCACCACGACCGCCCTTGACCGCGATGAGCCGAAGACCGGAGACACGGCGATGACGAACGACCGCACACGAGCGACCCCGGGCCGGGCACGATGATCAGCAACGCGGGACCTGCCCGGCCCGGCCGCGATGGTCCCGTCCCGCTGGACGACGTTATGCCGCCGCATCAACTTCATGTCGGTGGGATCGCGCGGGGCGGACACGGCTGGCACCGGAAGCCCGGCCGATGACAGCGGTGTTCACGACCCGTCCCTCGTGGCAGACGGTGCCCGCCGGGTTGGCTCGAGCGGTCGAAGAGTGCGTCGGCAGCCCGATCGTCGCCGTCCGCGATGTGCACGGCGGCATGACCCCCGGTCCGGCTGCCGTGGTGACGTTCGGCAACGACGATGCGGTCTTCGTGAAAGCGATCAGCAGGCCGGTCAACGCCCGCTCACACGAGCTCTACCAGCAGGAAGCCGCCGTCTTTTCGGTCCTGCCCGCCACCGTTCTCGCCGCCCGTCTCCGCGGGGTCATCAACATCGGCGACTGGATAGCGCTGGTCACGGATCCGGTTCCAGGGTCGGTCGTCGGGCCGCCCTGGACGACGACGTCGGTGGCTGCGGTGGCGAGGGCCTGCGCCGCCGTGGCGCGGGTGCCTGCCCCGGCCGGTGTGCCGCCGGTACTCGATCGGCTGCCCGATCTTGACGGCTGGACCGTGCCGGCCGTGGAGCCGGACGCGCTGATCAGCTGGGAGGCCCGTCACGTCGAGCGACTTGCCGCTGCGACGGCGGGGTGGCGGGAGTGGACGGCCGGGCAGTGGCTGACGCACCAGGGCATCCGCGCCGACAACGCGATCATCGACCCCACGCACGGCGCCGCCGTGCTCGTTGACTGGGGTTCCGGCGCCGCGGGTGCGCCGTGGCTCGATCACGCGTTGCTGGCCGCCGACGTAGTGGCGGCAGGCCATGCCGAGGGACCCGACACCGTCCGGCGGCAGGCACGGGGTCTACTGGCCGGCCAGCTCGCCGAGGCCGCCCGATTCGTGGTCGCGCAGGCCGGCATGTGGCGCCGGAACTCGACGCTGGCCGCTCACCCTGGCATGCCCACCCACCGGCGGTGGCAACGGGCCCGCGCGGACGCGTTGCAGCCGCTCATCGAGGACCTCCTGACCATGGTCGAACAATGACGCGCCCGGCGACCGAGCCGACACGCTCCCTGCCCGGCCAGGCATACCGAGCAGGGCATCCTCTTCTTCCTCCGTCTGATCGCGGTCGCACCGGTCCATTTCGGGAGACCGCGTTACCGGGCCGTGCGGACCGGCAACGGGTCGGCTCTAGGCCGCATCACCGATATCGGCGGCAGCGCCGTCCTCTGCCGCTGACCAGGCACATCAACCACTATCGCGACGCCTGTGGATGGAGGGGCCATGACAGACTTCGATGAAGCCTTCGACGCCGAACCGGCCGAGGCATTCCACCGTCACGAGCGCTGGGGCGAGACCGTGCACCGTTCGGCGCCGGAGTCGATCCGTCGTGAACTGGCCGCTCTGCAGGTGCAGCCGGGCGATCGGGTGTTGGAGGTGGGGACCGGCTCCGGCTACAGCGCCGCCCTGCTGGCCCGGTTGTGCGCGCCGGGTGGCCGGGTGACCAGTGTCGACATCAGCGATGAACTCATCCGGCGAGCCAGGGCTATCCACGCCGAGCGGGGCATCATCGGCGTCGACTTCCGGGTCGGCGACGGGCTGGCCGGTGTTCCCGCCGATGGGCCTGTCGATCGCGTGGTGGCGTGGTGTGCCCCGCCGAGGCTCTGCCGGTCGTGGACCGCGCAGGTCGTGGACGGTGGGCGGCTCGTCGCGTGCCTGCCGATCGCGGCGTTGCCATCGATCACGCTGATCGCCACCATCACCGTCACAGCCGGGCGACCTCGTATCGAGGCCGTCACCGGCGGCGGCTACGCCCAGAGCACCCCCACTGCGGTCGACGACGCCCAGACCGTCCCCGGCCGCTTCGTCGACTACTGCGACGATCAACCCGATCCGTCCTGGATCGGTATCTGCTGGCGTGCTGCTGACACCCCGCAGCACACCGGTGCCGGCAAGGCCCTCCACCAACTGCTGCACCCCGGATACACCGCCACGTACCGGCAGATGGAGCAGGACTGGCGTTCCTGGTACACCTGGACCGCCGCGCTCAGCGACCCGCAGCTGAGCGCCGTGTCGCTGCGCAACGAGATCCGCGGGCTCGGGCACACGACGCCACGCTCCGCCGCAATGATCTTGACCGATGGGGCTATCGTCGCCGATCGGGAGGACTCGCCGTCGCTGTTCGCCTTGCGGGCCTGGCTGGCGGGGTGGGAGCAGGACGGCCGCCCGGTGCCCGAGTCGTTTCCCTGCACCCTCGTGCCATACGGCGGCCCCGGCCTGCCGGGCTGGAACTTGCAGGTCAGCCAGGGCGCTGTGACGTCCCGACCGGGAAACGCCGCGGAGCAAGGATTCCCCGCGGGCCCCGGTCCCGGGCAGCCAAATCATTGAGGCGGAAGGACGCTGCCGTGACCAGTCGGTACCGCGCCATCGGCGTCGTTCACGTCGTCCTGCTGGACACATCCGGGGCACCCGCGGCGACCTCGATGATCCGTGCCGGCCAGCCCCTGCACCTGGCCGCCACGGTGCCGCGACCGCTTCTCTTCCTACCGGGTGTTCATTTTCGTGGACGGAGGGCCTTCCCCATGGCACCTGCAGTCTTCGAACCCGGTTCGACCGTCGTCCGACGCGACGTCCGCGACGGCAAGGTCTGGACCGCCGCCCCACACCGCGTCCTCGCCGACGACGGCCACCAGCTGATCCTCGTGACCTGGCCCGGCACTGCCGGCTACACCCTGGCCAACTGGATCAAGTCCTCGACCGGCGCCGGTGAACAGGCCCGCCGGCAGGCGGTCACCGAGTTGATTGACGGCGACTGGGAGCTCGGCCGCTGGGTCTGGCGCGACACCATCGTCGTCACCTGGATCGGCCTCGACCCCGATTTCAGCCTTCAGCACTACCAGCCCGTCGACGGCAGCCCCGGCCACTGGAAGATCAATTTCGAGCGGCCGGTGACCCGACGGCCAGCCTTCGTGGATACGTGCGATCTCCTGCTCGACCTGATCACCGGCCTGGGCGGCAACACCTGGCGGTGGAAGGACGAAGCCGAGTACGAGCAGATCCGCCGGGTCGGCCTCGTCCCCGACGACGAACACGAGCGGGTGCAGGCGGTCCGACAGCGGGCCTCGCCTTCGCCGAAGCCGGACGTGGACTCCTCGCCAAGGACTGGACGACCTGGCGGGTGCCCGCCGACTGGCCCCTGCCGATCTTGCCCGACGGCGTCCTGACCACCCACCCCTGACGCCGCGCCAGGCACGGCACCCACCCTCGCCCAGCAATCCAGCACCAGACGGTGCCCCATGACAACCACCGAACGTCCCCGGAAAGGACGACCAGTAGTGGACACCACGGTCGAGAGCACCCCACCAGACCGGCTGCGCGCCGACCTGGCAGCACACCTGACGGCGAAGGGCTGGACCCGCACCCCGGCAGTCGAGCGCGCCTTCCGCAGCGTGTCGCGGCACCTGTTCGTACCGGACACGGTCAGCATGGAACAGGCGTACGCGGACGAGATCGTCGCGACCAAACGCGGACTGGACGGTAAGACGACGAGTTCGGTGTCCGCTCCATGGGTGCAGGCCTTCATGCTCGCTGAGGCCGGGCTCAAGCCCGGCGCCCGGGTCCTTGAGGTCGGCTCCGGCGGTTACCAGGCGGCCCTGATCGCCGAGCTGGTCGGCCCGGACGGACTCGTCGTCACCGTTGACATCGACGCCGATATCACCAGACTCGCCCGCACCTACCTCGACCGGGCCGGCTACCCGCACGTACAGGTGGTACACGGTGACGGCGACCTCGGGCACCGACCCGGCGCCCCCTACGACGCGATCATCATCACCATGGAAGCCGGCGACGTCTCGCCGTTCTGGGTCGCACAACTCGCCCCCGACGGGCGGATCGTCCTGCCGCTGCGGATGCGGACGCTGACCCGCTGCCTCACCCTGCACCGCCGCTACGATCACCTCGCCGCGAGCAGGGCACTTCAATGTGGTTTCGTCCCCATGCAAGGTGAGCGCAGCCAGCTCGCCCGCCGGATCCCCCTGCGCGGCAACGACATCGTCCTGCTTCTCGATGACCCTGTCGATGTGGACGCCGACGCGCTCGCCAGCGCTCTCGATGGGCCGCGGCTGGAGGTGTGGTCGCCTGTCACCATCACCGGGGACGAGCCCGGCGCCTTCGAGAGCCTGCACCTCTGGCTGTCCAGCCAGCCTCGGCCGTTCGGTGCCCTTGCCGTCGACCGGCAACGCACCGAGGGCTTGGTCGACCCGCAGGACCGGTTCACCTGCCCTACCCTGCTCGGCGACGGCTTCGCCTACCTGACCATGCGCAAGATCGGCGATAACCTGTGGCAGTTCGGCGCTCACGGCTTCGGATCCGACGCGCACACGCTCACCACCGACCTGCTCGACCTCACCACCGCCTGGGACCGCGACTATCGACACGCCGTCACGCCGGAGATCACCGTCCATCCCGACGGCAACACCCCACCGGCGGCGACCGGGCAGCCGCAACTTGTTGTGGCCCGCCGGCACACCACCATCGCCGTGACCTGGCCGGCGCCGAGAGCACACCGATGACCGCCGCGCCTTGCGTCGAATGCAATTCCGCGGGGTCGGCGCTGCTGCTGGTGATCCGCGGCAACAGCGGCAGCGGAAAGACCACCACCGCCCGCGAGGTACGCCGCCGATACGGGGCTCGCGGCCTGGCCCTCGTGGAGCAGGACATGGTCAGGCGTGTCATCCTGCGCGAGCACGGCGGCGGCGGAGGAAGCGATCGGGTCGCTCCCGGTCTCATCGCCACGATGGTGCAGACCGCGCTCGACGGCGGCTACCACGTGATCTTGGAAGGGATCCTGCACACCGGCCAGTACGGCGATCCCCTCCGAGAATTGATCGCCAAGCATCCCGGCCGGACCGCCTGCTACTTCATGGACGTGTCGTTCGAGGAAACGGTGCGCCGGCACCGGCGCCGCGCTGAACCGATCCCCGTCGAGCCGGAGACGATGCGCAGCTGGTACGCGGGACAGGATCTGCTCGGCGTGCCGGGGGAACAGGTGATCCCCGAAGACATGGGCTTCGCGGACGTCGTGATGACGATCCTGCACGCCAGCGGCCTCGCTCAGGCCGCCCCGCTGGCGCCCTGCCCGACCAGATGCGCCCGGTGCACGGAAAAGGCCGCCGCCACCACCGTGCCGACAGAATCATGAGCACCTTGACGCTGCGATGGAAACCCAGGGGTGGGCGGTGACCGAATGGCTGTGGCCGCCGCTGGAAGGCGAACGGGTGCGGCTGCGCCCGCCCGCCCCCGGCGACGAGCCGGCACTGATCGAGATGGCCACCGATACGCGGGTACGCCGCTACCTCGGCGGACCTGCCGACGAGGCGACCGCAGCGGCGCGGGCCGCCCGCAAGGCAGGGCGATTGCGTAGTCTGATGGTAAGGCATTGAGCTGCGGATTCGCGGTGTGAGTGGCCTCTGTAGAGGCATAAGAAGCGGGTGAGGCCGCATCGGTGATCATGGAGTTGCGACGCTTCACGACTCCGAGGAAGACCCCACCCGCCGATGGCATCATCTCTCATCACGGCACTGACCGTCACGACACCCCACACCACCGCCGCACCGGTCCCGGTCACCGCCGGTGAACGCAACGGCCTGCTGGAAGCGTTGGCGAAGATTCCGGACCCGCGTGACCCGCGCGGAATCCGTTACCCGCTGTCCGCAGTCCTGGCTGTCGCGGTCTGCGCGGTCATGGCCGGTGCGTCCTCGTTCGCGGCGATCACCGACTGGCTCCATGACCTCGAAGGACATGCCCGGACCAGTCTCGGTTTCGGTGACGCCGTGCCGGTCGGCACGACGATGTGGCGATTGTTGATCCGTCTCGATCCGACCCTGCTGGCCACCGTTCTCGCCGGCTGGCTGCATACCCGCGCCCAGCGGCCGGGATCGCCGTCGCGCAGGTATCGCCGGGTGATCGCCCTGGACGGCAAGACGCTGCGCGGCGCCCGTCTGGGCGACGGCCGCCAGGTGCATCTGTTATCTGCTCTGGATACCTCCACCGGGCTGGTGATTGCCCAGGTCACGGTGGACACGAAGTCGAACGAGATCACGTCTTTCGTGCCGCTGCTCGACGCCGTCGAGACCGTGCTCGGCACCCTGGCCGGGGTGCTGTTCATCGCCGATGCCCTGCACACCCAGACCGGACACGCTGACGAGGTCACCGCCCGCAACGCACACCTGCTCGTCCAGGTGAAGGGCAACCAGCCGACCCTGTTCAAACAGCTCAAACGGCTTCCCTGGGCGCAGATACCGGTCGGTGACCGAACCCGCGACCGTGGTCACGGCCGCCGTGAGACCCGCACCGTCAAAGCCGTCACCGTCGCCACACCCGGCGGCATCGCCTTTCCACACGCGCAGCAGGCCGTCCGGATCACCCGAACCCGCATCATCGCAGGCCGGACCAGCCGCGAGACCGCCTACCTGACGGTATCGCTGCCCGCCGGCCACGCCACGGCCCGCGATCTGCAGACCTGGATCCGCCGGCACTGGCACATCGAAAACAAGATCCATCATGTCCGCGACGTCACGTTCCGTGAAGATCTGCACCAGGCCCGGACCGGCACCGGACCGGCTGTCATCGCGACCCTGCGTAACACCGCGATCGGCTGGCACCGGATCACCGGCGCCACCAACATCGCCCGCGCCACCCGCCAAGCAAACCGCCGATCACACGACCTAATTATCGCTGTGACCAGCAGCTACCCGAGAACGCAATGACCCTGGCCCGCAAGGTGACCGCACCAGCGTGGGGGGAGTTCGTGATCGTCGACGTTGTCACGGGTCAGGTGGTCGGAAGCGGATCCCTGGCACGCAAACGCGGCCCCTGGGAAGTCAGCTTCCAACTGCGCTGGCAGTGCTGCGGCAACGGCTTCGCGTTGGAGGCGGTGCAGTTGATCCGCGATTGGTTCTTCCGGCACACCAACGAGGACCTCCTGATTGCCACGACCCAGCAGGCCAACGCCACCTGCCGGCGGTTGCTGGTACGGGCCGGAGCGGTACTCGCCGGAACGTTCGAGCAGTACCAGGTAGTCCAAGAGCGGTACGAATTCCAACGGCCGTGCGTTCGCGTGATCTGAAGCGTCGCCGATGTGATGATCGGCGCGACACTGCAATGGAGATTGGCGGGAACTCTTGAGAGGCATTCCACGTTTCGCCGTCGCCCTCTTCAGCAAGGCCCTGCAAACGTACTGGAGAGTCGTCCGGCCCAGGACTTTCGGCGTCAAGGTGTTGATCCTGCATCCGTCCGAACCAGGGCTATGCGTGATGATCAGGCACTCCTACACCGACCAGCAGCGCTGGGGACTGCCTGGCGGCGGATACCACCCTCGCAGGGAGTCAGCCGAGAGCGCTGTTCGCCGGGAGTGCAGGGAAGAGCTGGGGATCGAATTCATCGGAGCAGTCGAGGTACTCGATGAACATTTCACGGAACTGGAGGGAAAGCGGGATTCTCTGAGAATTTTCAGAGGGGTTGCGTTGTCGCCTAAATTGAAGCCGAATCGAGAAATAGCGGAGGCCTGCTGGACGCCACTTGACTACTCCGGACTGCCCGACGGAAGACTGATTTCCCGGTGGGCGGAGAAGGCGATTGCTGCCCACCGGGGGACCTCATCCTAGGACCTGTATCAAAGTCGGTTAGAGCCATTCGTTGATCGCGGCGATGGTCACGGTGGCTTCGTAGCGGACGGCCAGCTTGTCGCAGCGGGTGGCGACTGCCCGGTTGCGTTTGAGTCGGCTGATCCCGCACTCGACAGCGTGCCGCTGCTTGTACAGCTGCGGGTCGAAGGCCGGTGGCCGACCGCCCTTCGACCCGAGTTTGCGCCGGTTGGCGTCCTGGTCGGCCTTCGACGGGATGGTCGCCTTGATCCCGCGGCGGCGCAGGTAACGGCGGGTGCCCTTACTCGTGTACGCATTGTCGGCCAGGACCCGGTCCGGACGGGTCCTCGGCCGGCCGCCACCGAGCCGGGGCACCCGGATCCCCTCGATCACCGCTATGAACTGCGGATTGTCCCCGCGCTGCCCAGCGGTCAACACGATCGACAGCGGCTTCTGCCCCTGCTCACACCCCAGATGCACCTTCGTGGTCAGCCCACCCCTCGACCGCCCCAACGCATGATCGGCCGGCTCGACACCCGTCCCGCCCGGCGGCTCGGCCTGCAGATCCCCTTTTTACGCGCACCAGCGGCATGCTGATGCGCCCGGGCAACGGTGGAGTCCACCGACACGTCCCACACGATCCTTCCGGCCGCGTCCGCCACGGCCTGCAACGCGGTCAGGATCCGAGCCCACGTCCCGTCACGCTGCCAGCGCCGGAAAACCGCATACACCGCCGACCACGACCCGTACGCCGGCGGCACGTCCCGCCACGGGGCACCCACCCGGATCCGCCACCGGATCCCATCGATGAGCTGCCGTTTCGTCCACTGCGACGGTCGGCCCGGCCTACGACCGCAGGGCAGCAGCGGCTCCAGCGCCGCCCACTGCACCTCGGTCAGGTCGAACCGCCGCGTCACCGTTAAGGTGTCCACAAGGTCTCCGGTGGTCTCCGGTTCTGCTTGGTCGCTAAACCGTCTACCGGAGACCTCGCCGTCTATCGATCAACGACGCGCGTGATCCTCTCCACCCATCACCACCGACTTCGATACACGGCCTAGGCCGGCCATTTGAAGGTCAGTCGACGGCCCGCTATACAGCCATGATGGGCGCGCTGTGCCGGTCGTATTACCACTGGCTGCTGCGATCCCGGCGACGCCGGTCCATAGCCCCCAGGTGGCGCTGGGTGGGCCGCCTTCCGACCGCGCTATCGAACAGACGCCGCGCTCCATCTTCTCCGGTGCGGCATCTGCCAGGCGGACCGAAATCCACCGCTAACTCCAGTAGCGGCCGAATAGCAAGGAGTCGACGTGTCAGTCGCTGATGACCGGGTGGCGGACTTTGTCGACGCCTCAACTCCGGGGCTAAGGCCGACCTGATCTTTGTATTCGGATCAACCCTGCCCGAAGCTGTCTCGCCAGCCGCCGAGGCCTTTCGGGCGGGGCTCGCGCCGTTGATTGTTCTCACGGGAGGCCCCAACCGCCGCAGACCTGCTCATGTTGAAAGTGAGGTGCACGCGCATCTGCTCCATGCGCAGGGGATCGAGCCGGAGCTACTGCTTGTCGAACGACGTTCGCGCACCTCGGTGGAGAACGTCCTTCTTTCACGCCCTCTCATCGAGGAACGGCTCAGATCGATACGAACGGTGATCGCTGTAGTCTTCCCTGTCAAGTGTTTCTGTTCAAGATCTCTTGTCAGCGTAGAAGTCGCTGTGGCGGTGCCGAGCCAAGTACGCAGACGAGTAAACAGCGGCCATCAACATCCGCGAGCTCCGCAGCGAGCTGGCGGATGGGCCGACGCCAGTAAACAGAGACCATCGGCTACATAAAGTGATGTTCTTCGATCGCTAGCGGCGTCCGGATCTGGCCGAGATGAGTGCATGTGATCATCGGGCAAGCTCTGATTGCTGCTTACCCTCCTTCACTCAGCCACTCGATAATATGGTCCCCACCGACGGATCGGTCACGAGAGCCGAATGTTGTACCTGCCGCGTATCGTGCCGCCATGTTCACCAACCCTGGCTACCTATACGTCATCGCTTTCGACAACGGCATTTTCAAAGGTGGCTGCACCGACGACATCATGCGCCGCTACGGCGAGCACCGCCGCGACGCCGGTCGGTTCGGCTTGACCATCGCCAACTGGTGGTTCTCCGAGTTCGTCGGTGAGCTGCAGTTCCGCGAGAACCAACTGCTGCGGATCCTGAACCGGATGGGCCGGCGCTCGGCCGCAGGCAGGGAGTATTTTCACGACATCCCGTTTTCGGCCGGGCGCGCTGCCGCCCAGCGTGCAGCATCCGAGCCCTGTCACTGCGAGTATTGGACCTCGTGCGAGACCTCGCTTCACCTGGTCGGCGTTGCCGTAGCCAAGCCCTGGTGGGATAAGTTTCCGTCCGGCTTGGACGTGGCCTACGCCAACTTCAGGCTCGGATGTGGTGGTGAGATAGTCGGCGAACTGAACGACGACCTCGTTCCCACCGGGCCCCTTCCGATCCAGATCGGCGTGCCGGCCCGGATCGACGTAGACTGGCTGACCTATCGGGGAACCTGGACCGTATACAGCGCCGATTACGACGACGGGATCCAGATCGCAGGATGGCCGACAGAAACCACGGTTACCGACTCGATTGAGATGCCGGCCACGCATGCTCTAGGGGTACGACGACCCGCGCCGCACTGACTAGCCTGATCGAATGCCCGCACCGACGTTGTTCGCGATCAGTGACCTGCACGTCGCCTACCAGGAGAATCGTGAGGTCGTCGAGAGTCTGCACCCGGAGGACGACGGTGACTGGCTGATCGTCGCCGGTGACGTGGGGGAGATGTTCGCCGACGTGGTGTGGGCGCTGCGGCTGCTCGCCGGCCGGTTCGCGAAGGTGATCTGGGCGCCCGGCAACCACGAGCTGTGGACGCCGCGGGAGGATCCGGTGCAGGAGCGCGGCGAGGCCCGTTACCGGAAGCTGGTGCAGGCGTGCCGGGAGCTCGGGGTGGTGACCCCGGAGGACGAGTATCCGGTGTGGCCCGGCGCCGACGGGCCGGCCGTGGTGGCGCCGCTGTTCCTGCTCTACGACTATTCGTTCCGGATGCCCGGGCACACCACCAAGGAGCAGGCGCTGGCGTACGCGTACGAGACCGGCGTGGTGTGCACCGACGAGATCCTGTTGCACCCGGATCCGCATCCGAGCCGGGAACAGTGGTGCTGGGACCGGGTCGCGCAGACCGGCGAACGGCTCGCGGAGATCCCCGGTGACCGGCCGACGGTGCTGATCAACCACTGGCCGATGGTCCGGGAGCCGACGCGGATCCTGCGGTTCCCGGAGTTCGCCCAGTGGTGCGGCACCGAGCTGACCGCCGACTGGCACGTCCGGTTCCGGGCGGCGGTCTCGGTCTACGGGCATCTGCACATCCCGCGGACCACGTACTACGACGGGGTGCGTTTCGAGGAGGTCTCGGTCGGCTATCCGCGGGAGTGGCGCCTTCGCGGCACCCCGCCGGGGCGCCTGCGCCGGATCCTCGGCTGAGCCGTCTATACCGGGTCCCCCGATCAGAGCGCCGAACCTGACCAGCAGGTCGGCTCGCCGGGTGACGTCGAGTTTGCGGTAGACCTTGGTCAGATGCAGCTCGGCGGTGCTGACCGTGACGTACGACTTGGTGGCGATCTGCCGGTTGGTGCTGCCCTGCGCGGCCAGGAGCGTTCGAGGTGGCGAACGGGGATGCCGTGCCAGGTGGGGTCGTCACAGAGATGTTCGGTGACAGGGGCTGAATCTTCGTTGCCGTCGCGTCGAGGGCGCTGAAGGATACCCAGAGTGAAGATCGAGATCCGCCCTGTTGAACGCTCTGAGGCAGTCGAGTACCTGAAGGTGCTGCCTTACGCGAACGGCCTGCCGAACTGGGAGCCGGCACCCGCATCGTGGCACGGCGGCCCGGAAGCGTGGCCACCGCCGAGAACGCCGGCCACCGAGCAGCAGCTGGAAGCTTGGGCCGATGAGGTGATGGCCGACGGCTTCCATCCGCAGGCCGCCTTCGTGGACGGAAAGCTGGTGGGCGGCTCGGCGATGCTTTCACTGGCCATCACCGTGCCGGGCCCGCGTGCCGTTCCCTTCGGTGGTGTCACGGCGACGGGCGTGATCGCGACCCACCGCCGGCGCGGCCTGCTGCGCGGCATGATGCAGGCGATGTTCGACGAGGCTCTGGAGCGCGGCGAGCCGTTGGCTGCTCTGAGCGCCAGTGAGGGCGGCATCTACGGACGCTTCGGTTTCTCCCCGGCGACGATGCGCGCCCGTTGGGAGTTGGACCGCAACGACGCCAGGTTCATCAACTGTGAGCCCTCGGTGGGGTCGCTGGAGTTGGTGGGCGCTGCGGTGGCACGGCAGGCATGGCCGCTGATCCATCAGCAGATCCGGCAACGCCAGATCGGCGAACTCGCGCCCGATCCGGATCGGTGGGATGGCCTGTCCGATGAGGCCGCGGGCACTGACGGGCCGATGCGGTACCTGGTGCACCGTGACGCGGACGGCAACCTTGACGGCGTCGCGAACTTCCGGCTTCCATGGTCGCCACTGCCAGAACACACCGGAGCCCTCGTCGTCGAAGGACTCCTAGCCTTGACGCAGGATGCTTACCGCGCGATGTGGATGCTTCTGACTGACTTCGACCTCACCCGGAAGATCGTTGCGCCGAATCGGCCGATAGACGAACCGCTGCGCTGGATGTTGCGGAATCCACGCGCCATGCGGATCACCCGGCAGTCCGACAACCTCTGGCTGCGCATCCTCGACCTGCCGGCCGCCTTGACCGCACGCGCCTACGACACCACCGCTGAGCTGACCTTCGCCATCGAGGACGACAGCATGTGCCCGCACAATGTCGGCGCATGGCGCTTGGCGGTATCACCGAAGGAGGCGACCTGCACTCGCATGGACGTGCGACCGGACCTGACGATGGACATCCAGTCGTTGAGTTCCCTGTATCTGGGCGGTATGTCCGCTGCCGTGCTGGCCGGAGCAGGACGCATCCGACCTCACCGGCTCGGTGCGGTGAAAGATACCGCCCGTGTCTTCCGCGTTGATCCTGAACCGTTCAACACTTTTGGCTTTTGACCTTATTCTTTGCCTGATCTGCTGCTTTCGATGAGAGAGCGCTGCCAGCGATTGCAGCAATGGTTTGTTCGCGAGTTTGGGGCTCTGGCGCAAACTGTGTGATTGATCTTGGGCGATGAGTCGTTGTTCCGCTGGGTGATGCTGTCGAGCAGCTTCTTCCTCATCTGGTCGGCATCGAGATCGAAGAGGTGCACGCCGACGCTGAACTGGTCCTCGTCGCCGCCGTGCGTCGGAACGAGGGAGTGTGTTCCGCCTGCTCGAGGACGTCGTCGCGAGTCCATTCGCGGTATCAGCGGACGTTGGCCGATACGCCGGTAGCGGGGCGGGTGGTACGGATCTTGCTGAGGGTTCGGCGGTTCTTCTGCGACAACCTGGAGTGCCGGAGCAAGACCTTCGTCGAACAGGTCGACGGGCTGACTCGTCGCTGGTCACGTATGAGTGAAGGGCTACGGCGGATGTTCACGGCGATCGGACTCGCGTTGGCGGGGCGGGCGGGTGCCCGGCTGGCTTCAACGTTGGGCATGCCGACCGGCCGAGATCGGCTGCTTCGGCTGGTCCGTGCTCTACCCGATCCACCCGTCGGTGACATCACGGTGCTCGGCGTGGACGACTTCGCGATCAAACGCGGCCACCATTACGGCACCGTGCTGATCGACTGTGAGACCCGCAAGGTCGTGGACGTGCTGGTCGGACGGGATGCCGAACCGGTGACGGCCTGGCTGCAGGAACACGCGAAGCCGGCGGTGATCTGCCGGGACCGGGCTACCGCATACGCCGAAGCGGCCCGGACCGCGGCACCGGAAGCGGTGCAGGTCGCGGACCGATTCCACCTCTGGCAGAACTTGGCCACAGCCGTTGAGAAATGCGTCGCCCGGCACAAGAACTGCCTGGCCGAGCCCGTCGACACAGTGCTCGATGAATCTGGCGAAGTGGAGGCTGCCGAGCCGACCGGGGCGATGGCCGACCGTCGCCGCGCCCATCACGCCCTGGTCCACGACCTGCTGAAGCAAGACGCCGGATTCCGGCAGATCGCCCGGCATCTCGGCTGGTCGCATCGGACGGTATCGAAGTACGCCCACGCCGCCACCTGGCAGGAACTGGTGGTCGGGCAGAAACCGCGTCCGAGCCTGGTAGACCCGTTCAAGCCCTACCTGGCCCGGCGCATCGGCGAAGGCTGCCTCAATGCCAGCGCCCTCTACCGGGAAATAGCCGCGAAGGGATTCACCGGCAGCTACCCGATCGTCCGCAAATTCGTCGAGCAGTACCGCAGCAGACCCGATCTGACCCGAGCGCCCCGGCCGCCATCGGTCCGGCAGGTGACCGGATGGATCTGCCGGCACCCGGACAACCTCGTCAGCCGCGACACCGAACAGCTCCGGAATATCCTCGGCCGCTGTCCGGAGCTGCGATCCGCTGTCGATCTTGTCCGCTCGTTCGCCGACATGATGGCGCACCTGCACGGCGAACGTCTCACCGCGTGGATCACTGCGGCCGAACAGGCCGAGCTGCCCGGAATCAGCCGGTTCGCCACCGGACTGAACGCCGACCTCGCCGCAGTCACCGCCGGGCTGAGCCTGCCCTTCAGCTCCGGGGCAGTCGAAGGTAACGTCAACCGCATCAAGATGATCAAACGCCAGATGTACGGACGCGCGAACTTCGATCTACTCCGAAAGCGGATCCTTCTGGCGCCTTGACCAGTCCAAGCGTCGCCAGTAACCCCGTTTGGAGAGGTCGGATCAGCGTCTCAAGATCGTGGAGCTGCCGACCTGCGGTACACATTGTCGGTGAGTATCGAACAGCTCGACCTGCACTGGGCACTGGGCGACACAGGCTGGGCATGGCTGACCTGGACCGCCGACGACGACGTCGTGGAGATTCGTACGTCCTATCTCGACCATGGGCTGCTAAGCCTCATGCGGGCGGCAGTCGACCTGAAGCGTGGATCGAGCGCCACCATCGCACAGCTCTCCGGTGAACCCTCCGCTCACTTCTTCCTGTTCAGGACCGCTGTCGAGCAGGTTTCCGTCGATGTTGTTTACGTGCCCGACCTATACGCCGCGGATCGGTGGACAGGAGCAGAACTCCGCTGGACAGGCGAAACACATGTGGACGTGGTGACCCAGGCGGTGTTGAGCATGGCTCAAGCCGTATGGGATGAGCATGGCGCAGCCGGCTACCAGCGACTGTGGGACGGCAAGGCGTTCCCGGAGGAAGAACTCCGCGTCCTGAGTGGCGAACACCCCTAACACGCCGACTTCCGACACCGGCGGTCATCTTCGCTGGAGTCCCGCCACCTCGGCGTTGGCGAACTTCACCATTCCAGCGCCAGAGCCCCAAAGTCGCGAACGAAGCCACAGCAACGTTGGTACCGTGCGTCAGCAGCGTCAGATGGAACTTTCAACGGTTTTACTGCACGCTGATGTGGACGTGGTTGGTGTGCCATCCGGACGGGTCGTCGCCGCCCCACGGGTTGTTGTAGGTGTGCCAGCCTTCCGATGGGGTCCAGATCCGGCGGAACCAGATGACGTATCGGATGGCGAGGCGGTCGGCGTTGGTGACCGCCCATGCGGCCATCGCGTCGCCGAGTGCCTTGCGGGTTCCGGAGGCTTCGCCGCCGGAGGTCATCATCCAGTCGCAGGCGCGGCCTTTCGGGTGTTCGCCGTGGTCGTCGACCCGGTAACAGTCCGGCTCCGGGAAGCCGACGGCGGTCGCCTGCTGGACGAGGTGCAGCAGGCGGGGTGTCACGCAGCCGGTGTTCGTGGTCGGGTCGGGACGGATCGAGCAGCTTTCTTCGGGCCAGGAGCCGTCGGCGTTGCGGGGCGCCGGTTGCGCGGTACCCGGTGCCACGGGACAGCCGAGCCCGGCGTCGCCGTCCGGCGTGGTCTGCTGCTGTACGAGTGAGGTCGCGTCGCCTTCCCATTTCGCGTAGGCGTCGGGGTAGGCGGAGCGTTGGACGGCTTGGGCGGCGTCGGTGAGTGGCATGCGCTGCCAGTCGGCGACGGTGATCAGTCGGGTGTAGAACCGGTCGGCCTGGTGGGCGGGGTCGGTGAGTTGTGCCGGTGTGCCCCAGCCCTGGCTGGGGCGTTGCTGGAACAGGCCGATGGAGTCGCGGTCGCCGCCGGGCAGGTTGCGCAGCCCGGACTCCTGGAGGGCGGTGGCGACCGCGATCACCCAGCCTCGGGCGGGGATCTGTCGGTCGCGGCCGACCCGGACGATGATCCGCGCGTTGGTGACCTGTTCGGCACTCCACTGCCCGCCTTGTTCCGGCGTGGTGGGGCCGCAGGTGGAGTACCGGCCGGTGAGGGCGGTCACGGCGATGGTGGGGATCGCCGCCAGCGCGGCCACGACGACGATGACCAGTTTGCGGACCACGACGGGGTTCCTTTCCGGTGCCGTAAACGAAAAAAGGGCCTACCGGCCACCCGGAAGGGGTGGTCGGTAGAACCCCGGGGCTATCGCTGGTTCAGGTGGGTGAGAACGTCGTCGGCGTCGGTGACCAGGTGCACACGCGGGTCGCGGAGCATCTGGTGGCAGCCGGCGGATTGGGCGGAGGTGACGGGGCCGGGGACGGCCATGGCGGTTCGGCCGAGGGCGGTGGCGACGGTGACGGCGGTGAACGGGTCGGTGGTACGGGCGGCGGCCTCGACCAGGACGGTGCCGGCGGTCAGTGCGGGCAGCAGACGCTGGCGGGCCGGGAACCGGCGGCGGACGACGTCGGTGCCGGGCGGGGCTTCGCTGATCAGCAGGCCGGTGCTGCGGATGTAGCCGAACAGATGCTGATGACCGGCGGGGTGGGGCCGGTCGAGACCTGCGGGCAGCACCACGACGGTGGGGTGGTCGGCGGCGAGGGCGGCGCGGTGGGCGGCGGCGTCGATGCCGAAGTTGCCGGCGGCCACGACGGTCCAGCCCGCTCGGGCGCAGCCGGCGGCGATGTCACCGGCGACGTGGAGGCCGTAGGCGGTGGCGGCACGGGAGCCGGTGATCGTGACCGCGTTCGTCAACACGGTGGTCGGGTCGGCGGCGCCGCTGACCCACAGGGCGAGCGGCGGGGCGTAGCCGCTGATCGCGGTATCGGGTGTGGGCTCGATGTCGGCGAGCCGGTCGAGGCCGGTGGGCCAGTCGGCCTCGCCGGGCACGAGCAGCCGCCACCGGGCGGTGCGCAGTGCGGCGACGGCGCGGCGGACGTGGGCGGTGCGCTGCCAGCCGGCACCGGTCTGCACCAGGTGTCGGTAGACGGCGACGGGGCCGTCGGCGGTGACCTGGGCGTGGATGTGCGGGTCGCCGGGGCTGGTGAGGTAGGTGATGGCGATGCGGGCCAGCCGGTCGTGATCGTCGGATGCCACGGGAACTCCTCAAGGGAAGGGACGGTTCCCGGGCACGGCTGGTCGGCCGTGCCCGGGAGTTGCGCGTGGGTGCGCGGGGTCGGCCGGGCAACGGCCTGTGGATCGCGGAGAGATTCAGTGAGTGGGCCGGTAGCGTTCGGCGGCGCGGGTGGCGGCCAGCCGGCGGAGTACGACCAGGAAGGTCGCAGGCCGGTGCACGCCGAGACGGGCGAGCGCAGCCGCCGCGGGTGAGGCTCCGGCAGGTGCGGCGTGGAGTCAGGTCATCGGGTTCAGGCGATGAGCGCGGCCCGCTGGTCGGGGGTCAGGTCGGCCGGTGTGCGGCCGGCGCCGTTGGGGGTCTGCTGGAAGGCCCACCAGCGCAGCAGGGCGCGGCAGGCGGCGTGTTCGTCGGCGGCGGGCGGCAGCTGATGGGCCTGGGGGGTGTTGCGGTGGGTCGGGTCGGTGAACGCGGTGGCCTGCCAGCCGTCGCGGCTGGACCAGATGCTGCCGATCACACCGCCGAGGGTGGTCAGCCCGTACGCGGCGGTGGCGGTGGGGTCGGCGACGACGAACCAGGCGAGGCCGGTTTCGTCGGTGGCGAGGGTGACCATGCCGTGGTCGGGGTCGTAGGGCTGCACGAGCAGGTGGTGGCGGCGCAGGTCGCGGCTGGTCGGCCGGTGGCGGCGCCACAGCCCGTACAGGGTGAGCAGGGTTTCGCGGTGGTGATCGAACCGTTCGATCAGCTGGTTGAGGCCGGTGGCGTCGGAGCGCAGGGTGCCGGGGTAGACGGTGGCGTGGCCGGTGACGGTGACCAGGTTGCGTCGGCAGAGGTCGGCGACCTGGGTCAGAGCGCGGGTGAGCATGTCGGCGGCGGTGATGAACTCGGAGGCGGCGCGGGTCAGGCCGGCGGCGATGTCGGTGACGGGGTCGCCGTCGGTGGTGTCGTAGTTCCAGACGTGTTCGGTCAGGGCTTCGTTGGTGGCCGTGGCGATGGCGGCCAGGACGGGGTCGTACGGCATCGTCGGTTGCTCCTGTCGGTGAGGGGAGACGGCGAGCAGCCGGCCGCGGAGGTTCGCGACCGGCTGCTCGTACCCGGGGAAGGGTTCAGGGGTTGGTGATCCGGACGGCCAGCAATCTGCCGCGGGCCGGGAACCGGTGCAGGTAGGCGGAGGCCTCCCGCAGGTAGTGCAGTCGGTCGGCGACCGTCGGGGACGTCGGCTGCAGCAGCCGTCCGTCGGCGGTGACGAGCATGTCGCCGGTGATGGCCCGCTGCCAGTGCAGGACCGTGTAGGTGTCCTCACCGGCCTGGTAGGCGTCGAGCTCGTTCGGGTCGAGGGTGATCGGCCGGGCCGGGTGGGCGTTGTAGGCGAGCATGGCCAGGACTCGGGGTTGGGCCTCGAACCGGGCGACCGCCTCGTCGTAGGACACCTCGTCGGGGTCGGTGCGGTGCTGCTCGAGGAAGTGGGTCCACGGCCGGGCGGCCGGGGTGCCTTTGACGGCCCGATGCCACTGCCGCCACCGGATGAGGGCGGCGCGATGGGCCTGGCGGGCGGCCAGGTGCAGGTCGAGGCGGTTCCTACGGCCGCCGGCGGTCCGGGTGACCGCGCCGTTGCGGCGGACGGCGGCGATCAGGTGGTGCGCCGACCAGCGGCTGAACCAGCCGATGAGCCGGCGTCGGCGGACGGGGTAGTGGGGGCACGGGGTGCCGGACGGCAGGTCGTGGGCGTCCATGAGTTCCGACGCGGTGAACCAGTCGAGCGGTCGATCGGCGGCCGCGCAGACGACGACGGTGAAAGCAGGGGTGGACAAGGCGGAGTGCTCCCTTCGCAGGAACGCGGATCGGGAAACCGCACCGAAGGCCGGCGACCGCCACCGGGGCCATGGCCGACCGACAAGGGTGGGCCACGGGGGGTGAAGCGGGTCGCAGCGGGCGACGAACGAGGCGGTGAGAAACAGAAAGAGGTGCCCCGGACGATAGCGTCGCCACCTGACAGCGCCCGCTAGTCGAGATCGCTGTGACCTGCGGTGTCAGGTTCTGACAGGTCCCACTGGCCGTCGATCCAGTTGGGATTTCCGGCCACCGGCCGCCCGTGGTCGCTGGACAGGTCCGCCAGCGGTGTCCGGCGTCGGCCGTCGACGCTCAGCCACACCGGTCCGGCCGGGTCGGTGTCATGGGTGGCCGTGGCGACCGGCACCGGCGGCGAGTGGCGGCGCAGCAGCCGGTGGAGGTTCGCTTCGCGGATGTCGCCGGGCAGCCAGAACAGCACGGGGTAGGCGGGACCGTCGGAGCGGGCGAGGTTCTCGTAGGCGGCGAGTTTCGCGACCAGCCGCGGCAGTGACTCGGTGCCCATGTCGCATTCGAGGAACCAGCCCACCAGCCGTCCGGAGACCTCCCACAGGCCGTGGGCGTCGGGATGGACACCGCGGAACCGCGCCGTCGCGGTGCGTTCCGACCACCACCGCACCATCCGTATCTGCGGGTCGGCGCGGGCCCGCTGCGCTAGGCGTACGCCGAATTCGTTGGCCTCCCGGAGATGGCGCAGGTTGACGTGGTTGCTGAGCCGCAGCAGTTGTTCGCGGTGGGCGCGTTCGGTGGGGATCGGCCGGTCGTGGGTGCCGGCCATGAACCGGGCTCCGTAGATGCCCAGTGTCCAGTGCCAGGGGTCGCCGCCGCCTCCGGTGCGGGCGTAGCGGAATCGTTCGAGCAGGCCGAGGTGCTGCAGTTGGCGTAGTCGGTCCTGGCAGGTGCGGGTGGCGGTGAAGTGTAAGCGGGTGATCTGGTCGGTGGTCAGGACCCGGTGTTCGTCAAGTAGGGCGAGGATGTTGAGGTCGCGTTCGGTCAGGTGGGAGTAGAAGGCCAGCATCTGCTGGATCCACGTGATGGCAGGCACGGCTGCCCCCTCTCAGAGAAAAGAGCACTCCCGGTATGGGAGTCCGGATTGTCAGCACCCACCGATGAAGGTCATAACGGCAGGTCACCGACACATTGAGGGTGCGTTCGGGTAGGCGTTTCGCCGTCGGGCGGGGCGCGGGGCCAAGCGCGGGGCCGAACGCGGACCCGAACGCACTCGTGGTTCAGGTGTTCTTGCGGCGACGCATGGCCTGCCGGGCGACCTGCTGCATCGGCGTGTCGCCGCCGGCACGGGCGTGCAGCTGCGCGTGCCGTTCCCGGATCTGTGCGGTGTGCCCGAGCGGTGGGCTGGGTCGGTTGGTGGTGAACGTGAACGCCGGTAGTTCCCGGTTGCCGACCAGCAGGCGGCCGGCGGCCGTGTAGACGTCCAGGTGCGCGAGGTCGTGGGCGGCCAACTCGGGCTCGGTGTGCTTGCCCAGTTCGCGCGCGTCGGCGGGGTCGACGTTGAACACGATCTTGGTGCGGGCGTTCGCCGACACGGCGTCGGCGGTCTCCCGCGGTAGTTGCGCCAGGTTCTGATGGGCCAGGACCAGGCCGAGCCGGAAGCCACGGGCCTCGGCCAGCATGTCCTCCACCGACCCCGGCAAATTCAGGAAGTTGTGCGCCTCGTCGATGTACAGCGTCGCGTCGCGGCGCTGCTGTTCCGGTTGGGCGGCGCGGCCGATGGCGGCCTGCCAGGTCCGGGCGACGATCAGCGACCCGAGGATCCGGGTGGTCTCCTCACCGAGCATGCCCTTCGGTAGCCGGCACAGCAGGATGCCGCCGTCGAGGATCTGCGGCATCCGCAGCGAGGTGTGGGCCGTACCGATGACGTCTTTGACGAAGTCGCGCAGCAGGAACTGCCGCAACCGGGCCAGCACCGGGCCGATCACGACCGAGCGTTGGGCCTCGTTCATGGAGTCATACCAGCTCCAGAACCCGCCGAGACCCTCCGGATCCGACAGGTCGTGGGTGAACCGGCCCCGCCACGTCCGGTCGTTGAGCAGCGGCGGCACCAGCGCCAACGTGGGTTGCGGGTGACGCATCAGGGTCAGGCACGACACCCGCAACGTGTCGTCCATCCGCGGTCCCCAGTGCCGTTGGAAGATCTTGGCGAACACGCCGACGAGGTTGTCGACGGCCAGGTGCGGGTCACCGTCGTGATCGAGGGGGTTGAAGTGCGCCGGGTTCGGCTGGTCCGGGTCGATGATCGCCACCCGATCGGCGCAACTGACGGGTAGCCGGTCGAGGACGTCGAGGACCAGGTCGCCGCGCGGGTCGATGACCACGACCCCGCGACCGGCGTGCACGTCCGACATGATCATGTTCAGCAGTAGCGTCGACTTGCCCACCCCGGTCTTACCGATCAGGTGCACGTGCTGGCGGGAGTCGACCACCGGCAGCCCGACCGCATGCCCGCCGAGTTGGGCGCGGCCGAGGACCTTCACGCTGCGGCCGCCGGCCGGCACCGACGCCGGTGCCGGCATCGCCTTGGCCCGTGCCCGGTCCAGCCCGGGGACCGCCAGATCCTGGGGGAGCCCGGCGAGCACACCGAGTTCCTCCACGGTGGCCAGGAACCCGCGCCGCAACCGCCGCCCGGCGAGCACCGCCACCGGACGCCGGACCCGAACATGATGCAGCCGGTTCGGGCGCGTGTAGGTCGCCGCCGCTGCCGCGAACCCGTGCGCCAGCCCGACCAGCCGCGCCTGCGTCCTCTCCCCGGGGTGGGTGCTCGCGACGGCGTAGCGGACGGCGATCTCGAAGTGCGGCACCCGCACCGCCTTCTCGACCACGTGGCGCTGCCGAGCGTCGGCCACCGGATCCCGCACCACCGGCCGCGCCGACGACACCTTCCGGGGCGGTCCCGGAACCAGCACCTCCACCAGCCACAACAACGGTTCGATCAGAACCCGCACCACTCCGCCGACCAGCCGATCGGACTGCCCGTTCGGTGCCGCGGCGAGCCGGCGCGCCCGGCGGATGCGTCGCGCCGTGGCCGGGCGGGCCAGGACCTGCACACACGCGCACTCGCGGTGCCGGATCCCCGACCCGGCTGCCAGCAGCGCCCGCAGCGGATCGGCGTCGTGGTCGGTGCGCAGCGGCAGCGCTTCCGGATGCTGCAGCCACAGCCCGCCACCGGCTTGCGCCACCACGTCGTTCGGGATCGGCGGCCCCGGCTCCGGGGCGACGGTGATGGTGCATGACGGCCACGCCGCCCGGACCGCGTTCTCCACCACACCGTCGGGCACGGTGCCGGACACCCACAGCCGGATCGTCAACGTCCGACCCACCCACAGGTACTCCCACACCACATGCCCGACCCCGTACACCAGCCGCCGCCAACCGCCCGACGCGAGGACACCGGCCATCGACGTCCACAACGCGGCCGCACCGCTCGGCTCCACTTCCGGCGGCGCCGCGATGATCACCCACCGCGCCCCGACCTGCAGGCGGCGATGCCGCCACAACCGCAGACGAGCGACCCCGATCTGGTACGCCGTGAGCACGCCGACGGCGACTGCGGCCAGCCACGGCCGGTCCACCACCCACGCCAGGAACCGTGGGATGCCGTCGAACTGCCACCCCACGCTGTTCACTGGTCCGCCCCGATCCCCGTCACGGCCAGCCGATGCTCACTCGGCGACGCCAACGACCGGAACGGCACCCGGGATCGGCCCGCGACCAGCAGCCCTTCCCCGCGTGGGGCGGACAGCAGGAGGCGGGCTTCGCCGTCGGTGAGCGCGAACGCGTCCTGTACCGCGTCGATGGCCTGCGACGACTGGCGCATCAACACCTGCGTCGCCGCGTTACCGACCACCGCCAGGCCGAGTTCGGAGTTCAGCACGTCGGCGGCATCCTGGGTGACCACGGTCAGTCCGGCCCGGCGTTTGCGGGCGGCTTTCGCCATCCGGGCCAGGAACCGGGCGCCCACACCGTCGCGCATGATCAGCCACGCCTCGTCCACCACGACGAGTCGCCGTGTCCCGTCGTCGGTGGTGGGCTGGTCGATGTCACCCCAGATGCGGTTCAGAGCGAGCATCGTGGCGATCGTGCGCAACTCGTCCGGCAGATGCCGCAGACTCCACACCACCAGGTGCCCGGCCGGGACGGTGCTGGTCGGCCCGTCGAACAGATCCTTGTAGGCACCCGTCACCCAGGGCTGCAACCGCGCCACCAGCTGCTGCGCCACCGGGTCCTTGTCTGTTCGCAAGACACCGGCCAGGTCCGTGAGCAGCGGTGCCGACCGGTCCCAGGTGGACGGGTCATGGGAGATCCCGGCCGCGGTGTAGGCGCCGGCGATCGCCCGGTCCAGGGCGGCCCGCTCAGCCGCCGACAGGCCGCCGAGCATCACCTGCACCACGGTGTGCACGGTCAGCTGGTGGTCGCGCAGCGCGGTCTGCGGCCGGTGGGCGGGCAGGTCGAACGGATTGAGCCGCACACCCGGGGCGCCGAGCCGGATGGTCGCGCCGCCGACGTGCTCGGCCAGCACGGCGTACTCGTCCTCAGGGTCGATGACCGCGACCTCGACACCCTGGTAGAGGTTGCGCAGGATTTCGAGTTTGACGAGGTAGGACTTGCCGGCGCCGGAGCGGGCCAGGACGACCTGGTTGTGGTTGTCCTGTTCCCACCGGTTCCACATCAGCACCCCCGACGTGCTCGGGTTCACCCCGTACAGCACCCCGTCCGCGGTCGCGACCGTGCCCGGCGGTGGGGCGGGCAGGTCGCCGGAACCGATCGGGAACGCCGCCGCCAGCGACCGGGTGTCGAACATCCGGCGCATGCCGAGCCCGTCGACACCCAACGGCAGCGTGCTCGTATACCCGAGGTGGTGCCGGAACGTCGCCGGTTGCAGGTCCAGCAGCATCGACGCCGCCGCGGCCCGGACCCCGGCCGCGGTCTGGTGGAGTTCGTCGAGGGTGCGGCCGTGCACGGTGATGTAGAAGCCGGCCTCGTGCAACTTCGACGCACCCCGCGCCACCTGCTCCGCCAGGCCCGACACGTCCGCGGCCGCCGCCTCCACCAGGGGGTCGGTGATCCGGCCGCGGACGGCGTCGATCCGGCGTGTCGACTCCAACCGGGCCCGTTGGCGGGCCAGCATCGGCGCCGCCACCTGCGCGGGCACCGGCCGGGTGTGCACGGCGACCGTGACCCGGCCGGGGTAGGACAGCAGCGGGTTGAGCCACGCGGCACCGACCTCGGCCGGGAACCCCACGACGCAATAGGTCGCGCTGTAGCCGTCGTCGACCCGTACCCAATGAGGGTTGATCTGCAATGCGGCCGCCGAAGGCGCCGATCTGCGTGCTTTCATGTCGTCTCCTTGAAGGTGATCGGGACGTCGGGGACCGCCCGCGGCCCCGGCGCGGGAGGGTGGAACGGGTCGACCGCACCGGCGAGGGCCGCGGTGACCTGGCCGCCGTCCAGTGGTGTCGCGGTGACGCCGAGGGCACCGAACGCGCGCACGGTGGCGTCGCCGGTCGGGCCGTGGGCGACGACGGCCAGGACCTGACGGCGCAGCGGATCCCGGTCGGCGTCCAGATCGAGCAGGAAACCGGCATGCTCGTCGGCGGCCTTTCGCAGGGCCGGGTGCGGGAGCCGGTCCAGGCCGTCGCGCAGGTTCTCGGCGCACGGGGTCAGGTCGTGCCGGTGTGCGGCGACCACGATCTGCGCCGGGCCGGTCAGCGCGTTGAGCCACCCGCCGAAACCGTCCAAGAGCGCCTGCTGTTCGGTGCCGGTGCGCAGCGCGATGTCGGTGGTGCCGCACGCGATCATCTGCCGGGCGGTGCCGTCGACCGTGAGTGTCCCGTCGGCGCCGATCGTCGTCGTCGGGCTGCGCAGTGGTGCCGGTGGTCTCGGCGCGCCCGTCAGTAGGACAGTGGGGTCGGGGGTGCCGGGGACCTGGCGCCGTGGGGTGCGGGCCATGGTCAGTCCGTGGCGTAGCCACACGTCCAGGGGCAGGCCGTCACGGCGGCCCAACACGACGACCACCGTCACACCGGCTGTCGGCACCAGCAGCGACAGCCACACCATCCCGGGCAGAAGCGACCCGAACCGGCTGTAGGCCAGCCAACCGACCCCGGCGACGGTACCGAGGATGGACAGTTGGCGGAACGTCAGGCCCCAGGCGATGGTGTCCGGAGCACCGACGTCGGCGGGCACCTGCGCCCGCGGAAGATCATCATCCATCACAGAACCCGTTTCTTTACGCAATAGGAAAGATTCATTTGCCGAGCAGCTTCAGCCGCCGGGTCAGGGTCTGCAGCAGCACCGCCCGCACCAACACCCCGGCCGAGTTCGGCGGCCTCTGGGTGATGTACCGGCCGACCAGTTTCGGGATCTTGACGGCGACGATCAGCACGCACAGCGCCACCAGCAGGTTCGCGACCTGCATCCCGGAGCCGTCGGCAAAGCCCAGCAACTGCGGGATCACCGGCGCCGGACCGGTCAACAGGCCCGCGCCGACGGTCAGGAAGACGGCCTGCAACCCCGGCACCGTCAGGCACCCGGCCAGGCTGCGCCACCACAACACCGCCGCCGGCTGGGTCTGCGGCAGGCCGTGACAGGCCAAAGCCAGCGGCGCCAGACCGGCCAGCACCACCAGCACCGCGATCCGGACCAGCCAGCCGACCAGCAGCTGGACGAACAGGATCACCACCAACAGGCCGATCACCGCGACCAGCAGCAACGCCGCCTCCTGGCCCTCCGCAGGTGCCATCTGATCGCGGGCGTGTTCGACCACCTGTCTCCCGGCGGCCGCCTCACCGGCCAGCGAGGCGGTGACGGCGTTGGCCAGCTCGATCAGCAGCCGGCACACCTCGACACCGACGTTCGCCGCCACGAACCCGAACGCCAGGCGCGGCAGCAGATCCTTGACCTGATACCGCGCCTCGACACCGCCGGCGGTGAACTGCATGACCCCGGCCGCGGTGATCGCCAGGACGTAGACCGCGTCGACGACCGCCAGCGACCAACCGGACAACTGCTGCACCTGCGGCAACACCGTCACGTCCGGCGAGACGAAGAACCTGGCGG
Source organism: Actinoplanes sichuanensis (assembly GCF_033097365.1). Lineage (NCBI taxonomy): Bacteria > Bacillati > Actinomycetota > Actinomycetes > Micromonosporales > Micromonosporaceae > Actinoplanes > Actinoplanes sichuanensis. The sequence continues at coordinate 4,186,657 of NZ_AP028461.1, read as the reverse complement.
TCATCAACGCCAACAACTCGCCGAACATCGCCAGGATCCTCTCGACCAGCCACTGCAGGAACCAGTCGTACAACCAACCCGGATCCGGCACCTCAGCCGCCGACGATGCCCTGCAACACCTGCAGGATCACCGGCGCCAACACGGCCAGGGCATACCCGACCAACGCCGACCGGAAGTTCGCCTTCGCCTGCTCCACCTGCGCCGGATCACCACCGGCCGCGGTGTAGCGCAGCCCGGCGATCACCAGGAACAGCGTCGCCACCGCCACCAGCAGGCCCATGATCCACAGCCGGATCCCGTCGATGACCTCTTTGATCGGCTTCGCCGCCAACACCTCCGCCGGCAGGGCAGCCAACACCTCGTACACGTCGTGCATGAGCGATCTCCACAAATGTGTGTCGAGACCGCCCCGACAGCACACAAGGACCGGCCGGACCGGGGGCGTTCCTCCCTACAGGAATCGAAGGTTGGTAGTCAGTACGCCCGAACCCGAAGAACCCGACCGACCCCCACGACACGCTGTCGGGGCGGACACACCCACACCGGGCATGCACCACCCAGAACCGCCCTGTCAGCTCCCACGAACCCACACCCGACCTGACACGACCTGACAACGGCCCCGCCGTGGGTTCATCGTGCTTGCTGCTACATCGGCCGGCGCTGGAGGAGCTGTCGGGAGGACTCGAAGCCCAGCCGCTCGTAAATCGGAACCGCCCTGCGACCGGAACAGACCGTCACTCGCTGGGATCCCAGGAGCATCGCGTGATCCGAGGCGGCCTCCACCAGTGCCGATCCGATTCCCTGGCCCCGGTGCTCCGGTCTGACGAAGACACTCTGGATGTCGGCTGACAGACGGCTGGTCGCTCCAGGTCTCGGGACCCGAGCAACGAGCGCGACCCACGCCATGCCGACGATCTTCGCATCGACTCGAGCGACGAATGCCAGATGCGAATCCTGATGAGCGACCCACCACTGCGCGAGTGTCGCCTCGAATGCGTCAGCGGACTCCTGCGCCGGCTCGTCACCGTGGGTGTCGAGCCACAACAGCCGGGCCACGTCTGCGACATCCCGCGCGTCTGCCAGGCTGATCATCACCCGCTCAGTCTTCCACGACCCTCGTCGGGATCGCCCTGGCCGGTCGGGGCAACCTGCCCTTAAAGGCCGAGTCGCACCGGCCGGTCCGGAACCCCCACTGTGAGCAGCGATGTCAGGGGATTGACGAGGTCGCGGGGCGAGAACAGCTCGGGTCCCGTGTGGTCGGCGATCTCCGAGAGCCGCCACCAGCGGAACGCACCGAGATTCTCCTCGGTGGCGAGTTGCTCGTCTGTCAGTTCGCCGTGGGGCTGGAAGTTGTTCACGCGGACGAGGTAGTAGTCGTTGATGATGCCGCCGGCGGCCCGCGGATGTTCGGCGGCCGAGATCTCCTGGTGCCAGATGTGCGGCGGATCGGCGGTGATCACCAGACCGGTCTCCTCACGCAGTTCGCGACGCAGAGCCGTCAGAGGGTCCTCGCCGGGTTCGATGCCGCCGCCCGGCGCCGCCCAGACGGCCCGCGCTGTCCCGGGTACCGCCGGGTGAGGAAAGTCGAACCGGCAGAGCAGGACGCGGTCGTGCTCATCGAGGATGATCGCGCGGACGGCGCGGCGAAGTCTCGGCGTCATGGCGCATCGAATGCGGTAGCGCGGCAGCAGCCGACCATCACGAAGCCGGCGGTGACGGATGGCGGTGAACGACGGCGGCGTCGGGAACGCGACCGGCGGTCAGCAGAGCGTCCAGTTCGCCGAACAGCACCTCGAGGTCGGCCCGCCCGGCCAGGTCGTAGTGCTTACTGACCGCGTGATCATCGCAGACACGGACGGCGTCGAGCTCCGCCTCGCCGCTGATCCAGATCAGCAGGCCGCCCAGCCAGACCGCCGACTCGAACTCACCGACGACCACCGGCTTGCCATGGTTCGGCGCGACCGGGCCGATCCGCCATTCGAGCCCCAGCCGTTCCCAGGTCTCGGCCCGAGCCGACACGGCGGACCCGAGCTCGTCCAGAGGGAAGTTCACGATCGGCACTATCGCACGGGCGTGCACTGCCCGACGGCATCGCATCGGTCGAACCAGTGGAACAACCGATCTTTCGAGCCGAGACGGCCATGAGCCCGACACGGGCCGCTGCGACAACAGTCGTTGTCGCACCCGATGATCTTCCCGCGCGCGCAGATCGGCCGGACAACGACTGTTGTCGCACGCAAAACGGCCCGACAACGACTGTTGTCGCACGCAGATCGGCCCGACAACGACTGTTGTCGCACGCAGATCGGCCCGACAACGACTGTTGTCGCACGGAAATCCGGCTGACAACGACTGTTGTCACGGCCGATACTCATCGACAACTGTCGTTGTCACGATGTGGGGGTCCGATGACCGAGACGACACCACCGTTGAACCCGGCCGAGCGAAGCCGCATCACCGACGCCGTCGACGAGCTGACCGTGCAGATCGCCCGCCGGCTGTGCGCCGACAACCCGCACGCCGGCGAACGCGAGGTACGCCTGGCCGTGCTGACCGCAGCCCGGCTGCTCAGTGCCGAACTCGACACCCACCTCGACCGGGCCGCTCGCGGAGCGGCCCGGGCCGGCGCCGACTACGTCGAGATCGGCGCCGCCGTCGGGATGAGCCGCCAAGGTGCCCGACGCCGCTGGCCGGGACTGGCCGACCTCAGCCGGGATGCCCGACAGCCCTGACCGTGGGCAGCGCCAGGTCACCGCGGCGCAGCGCGGCCACCAGTTTGAGTTCGGCCCGGCGCCGGCGCATCCGTACCACCGACCCGGTCTCGCCGCCCGCGACGGCGATCTGCTCCACCAGCACGTCACCGAGCCGCGTCGCGCCGATCAGATCCGCCTGTTCGGCGGTGAGGACACCGGCGTGCACGGCCCGGCCGAGCACGATGTCCGGATGCCCGTACGGCCGGTGCGGCGACCGCGACCCGACCGGCACGTCGGGCGGCAGTTCCAGCAGGTCATCGGTCGTGCGGGCCCGTTTCCCGGCCCGCCAGGCCGCCCAGCACAGCCGCAACCACACCCGCGGCGGCTGCAGATCCGCGCCCCGCAACGCGGTCAGGAACCCGGCCAGCAACTCCGCGTCGATGTCGTCGGCCAGGCCGGGAACCCCCGCGCTCAGGCGCCCGGCCATCCGGGTCAGGCCGGGCAGGGCGACACCGACCGCACCGACCACCCACCCCGGACCGTCGTTTCGGGCGCGTCCGGCCAGGTGCCGCCATACCGCATCGGACACCTCCGCCGGGGTGCCGGCGACCAGCAGGGTACCCAGTTCGTCCAACGGCAACAGTCGATCGGGCAGCCCGGGGACCGGACGGCCGTCGAACACCAACGGGCCGGGTTCACCGACGAGCAACCGGAAGGCGTCCTCGGCGACGTGCAGAGCGGTACGCGACATGGCTCGTACTCCAGGAATCGAAGGAGATCAGCGCGCCCATTGCGGCACACCCGCCTGTCGAGACCTGACCGCAGCAGGCCTGACCGGTGCTGTCAGCCAGAATGAGGACGGCTGTCAGAAGCGAACCCGAGAGGCGCGAGTGGTCGTATGAGCGTGGTCATGCGCCGGATCGACAGGTTCGGGTTCGGCGAGTTCGACGACATGGACCTGTTGGCGCAGACCGCCGACACCACGGAGATCGAGCGGATCCTGCGGGCCCTCGTCCGAGCGATCCTGCACGACGAACAGGTGCGGGACTCCCTGTCCGATGAGGCCCAGGCGGACCTGCTGGTGCCCCTCGGCATGGCCACCCGGGTGCTCGACGCCGGGAACCGCTCGGCCGTCGAGCTGGTGTCGGCCGCCTGCACGGTGCGGTACTGCGCGCAACCACACCGCGCCGAACTTCCCGCCGACATCGCAGAGCTGCTGGCTCGGCTGCCACGCTGACAGGCCGCTGTCAGTTCGTGTCAGGAGCGGGCATCGTGCGTACGAGCTGACCGGACGGTACTGGGAGACGTCAGTACGTCCACCCACCGTCCGGGGGCCCATCCGGCCCATGACCGATACCCCTGAACTCGCCCAGGTGCCGATCACCGTGTGGCACCTGCCTCCGGCCCGGCCGGGGGAGACCCTGTCCCTACCGGTCGCGCAGCGGCTGATCGTCGGCTACACCCGCGGCCACCGGCTGATCCTCGACCTGACCATCGGCGAACAACTCGCCCGCTGCGCCCAGGCGTTGCACCGCACCCACGCACGCCATTCGACGGTGAAAGGCCCGCGCCGGGCGGCGCTGATCGTCATCGCCTGGCCCCTGGCCGACACCCGTCCAGGCCCGGTGATGGCCGGCTGTCACGCCCGGCTGGCGTCCGGCAGCTGCCTGGCCGTGATCCAGGACGGCGTGGACTACGGCGTCAACCGGACACTCATCGGCGCCGCCCACGACGCGGGTCTCGTCTACCGGGAACACATCGTCGGCGTCCACACGGATCTGTCCGTACACACCGACATCCTGGTCTTCGCCAAGCCCTGACCAGGTCTGTCAGGTCGGCACGCTACCGTCGGCCCACATTTTTCCGCACCATCCCCGTTTCTGCTGAGCTCCGGCAGCCGCGGGCGTCGTACCCGCCCACCCGATCCGGTCGGCACCTCGACGCCCCCACGCCGGACGCCGGTAACCCACACCGTCTGCGAGGACGGCCACCCGAGGTGGCCGTCCTCATCGGCATGCCCACGAAAGGAGCACCACCCAGTGGCGCATCAGATCGAACAGTTCACCGACGCGACCACGATCGACCGACGGGGGAGATGACCATGGATCCGGTACGCGCGATCCTGCTCGCCCTGGCCCGCCGAGCGAACGACACCCACCTGTACTGGCAGGCCGGGCTCGCCGCCGTCCGTGCCCGTCGACAGGTCCCGCAGCGGGGTGAGGCGTTCGCCCACGCGATACAGGCCGAACTGTGCCTGGCCGACGCCTTGCGCGCCGCCGACCTGCCGGCCGGGTTCCGCATCGACGGGATCACCCTGCGCCCCGATCCGGTGGACGCGATGAGGCAGCTGCGCGCCCACGTGCCCCGCTTGAACCCGAGCGGGCCGATCGAAGCCGAACACGAGCAGGCCCGCCAGACCTACCAGCAGCTCGCCGTCGATCCATTGACCGATCAGGAGCAGGCGTTCGCCGTACAACTCGCTGATCTGCCTGTGGCCCGCCGCGACAAGGTCGTCGACGCCGCCGAACGCATCGCCTGCCACTTGCCGTAACCGCATGCCCCGCGACGGCCCGCCCTGTTTGGGCGGGCCGTCGCTGTTTCCCGACTCCGAAGGAGCACTTCGTGTTGTTCATCGCTGTCCTGTTGGCCGGCATCCTGCTCGGCCACCTGACCGTCCGGCCCCGGCTGCGCACTCTGAACGCCTTGCGGACCGCGCTCGCCGACGCCCGGCGGCTGGCCGACCACGACCGGCTCACCGGCCTGTTGAATCGGTGGGCCGCCGCCCGGCTCGTCTTTCACACCGTTGAAGTCGGCCGCCGGCCGACCACCTTCGCCCTGGTCGATCTGGACCACTTCAAGACCATCAACGACGGGTACGGCTACCAGGCCGGCGATCAGTTGCTGCGGATCACGGCCGCCCGCCTCACCCGGGCCGTGCTGCCGCGTCAGGGGTTCGCGGCGCGGCTCGGTGGTGACGAGTTTCTGATCGTGTTGCCCGGTACCGACGGCGATCCCATCGGTGACGTGCTCGCCCGGCTGGCGGTGCCGGCGGTGCTGCACACCGGCGACGGCCCGATCAGTGTCGTCCCGGGCGGCAGTGCCGGTGTCACCGTCTACACCGGCGCCGAGCCGACCACGTTCGTCGACCTGCTGCACGAGGCCGACATCGCCCTGCACCACGCCAAACACGACCGCGGCGGCCACCGCCTCTACGCGCCGGGGATGGGCATGCCCCGCAACGCCGGCCGCCACGGACCCCGCCGCCGCGACCGGCACCCCGGAGGTGGTCGGGCGTGATCGACCACGACATGGCCTGCGGCGCCTGCGGCTACGCCCTGGTCGCCATCCACCGCGACGGCGGTGTCGTCTACGAGCATCCGGTCACTCCGGCCGCCGACCATCCGACCGTCCCGGTCCCCGCCGACCGGTTCGACAGCGTGTTCCGGCGGTGCCATCTGTGCAGCGTCCACCAGCCGTGGTGGGAATACCGCACCGAGGCCGCGACCGTCGAAACCATCGACGACCCCGTGACGATCATCGAGCGGTACAGCAGCCGCTGGCACGTCTGCGGCGAATGCGCCCACCTGATCGACACCGACGACCGACCGGCCCTGACCCGCCGCTGCACCGACGTCATGAACTGGGCTCCCGACAGCCCCGCCGCCCTCCTGCTCGCCGGACTGCACGAGGCGATCATCCTCAGCCGCGAACCCGGCCGCACCCTGATCACCACCGGCACCTGGCCGGCCCTTCCCCTGAAACCACCCGCACTGCCACGCATCCGCGACCGGCTCGCCGCCCTGCTGCGCGGACCCACCGGGCTGCCACACCCGCTGGCCGACCCCGCCGTCCGCCACGAGATCGCCGACGGCCTCGACCAGGGACAGTTCACCTGGATCGACGGCGAGTTCACCGACCTGATCGAGCAGGTCCACACCGACCTACCCGCCACCCCGGTCACCGAACGGATCGTGCCCAGCCGGGTCAGCCTGCTCACCTGGGCGAACCCGGTCGGCCCGCACCGGCTCGCCGCCGCCTCCTGGACCCGCCACCAGCACGGCTGGCGGATCGTCGCCTACCGCACCATCCACGCCGACCTGCCCGAACACGTCCTCACCGCCCTACGCCACGAGGTCGGCAGGCTCATCCCCGTCCACGTCCGCGACATCCCCGACGACCACACCGTCACCGCCGACGATCCGCTCGCCCCGCTCGCCGCGACGTGGCTGGTGATCGCCCAACAGTTGACCCGCGACGAACCCACCCCACCCGAACCCGGGCTCGGCCGCTCCTACCGCCGCGCCCGGCGCCCGCCGCCGGACATCCGCATCGTGCGGATCAAACCCGCCGCTCGCCGCACCACCACCGTCAACACGGCCGGCGGCCGTCGACCGCCGGAGCACCGGTTCTGGGTCAGCGGCCACACCCGCCACCAGCCCTACGGGCCCGGCCGCACCCTACGCCGCGACATCCCCATCGATCCCTACCTGAAGGGACCGGACGGCGCACCCATCAAAGCGAGCACCACCGTGCGCATTCTCGGCGACCACCACCACTGACCCATCCGCTCGTGCCCGGGGCTCCAGCACCACCGCCCCCGGCACCAGCCGAGGGGAACCACCGCGCGCCCCGGGCCTTTCCAAGGAAGGCCACCGCCGTGACCGTCAACGACCCCATCAACCTGACCGACCCCGCCGACGCCGCCGCACTCGTGCCCTACCTACTCGGCTACCACCCGTACGACCGGCTCGTGATCCTCGCCCTCCGACAGTGTCGGATCCACTTCATCGCCGCCGCACCCCTGACCCGCGACCTCGCCTCCAGTTGCGCCCTGATCGCCGACAAGGGCCCCGACCAGATCCTGCTGCTCGGCTACGGCGACGACCAGCCCGTCACCACCGCCGTCGACCACACCACCGCCGCGTTCACCGACTTCGGGATCCCGGTGCTCGCCGCGTTCCGCGTCCACGCCGACCGGATCTGGCATCTGCACTGCGGCGAACCCGACTGCCACCACGACGGCACGCCGTTCCAGCCCGACAGTACGGTCGCCGCCGCCTACGCCACCTACCACGGCCTCACCGCCGCCACCGACGTCGACGCGCTGGCCGCCCGACTCGACCCGGTCACCGGCCCCGAACGCGCCGCCCTCACCGACGCCTACCACCGCGCCGCCCGACACCTGCACCAGCTACTCGACGACTGCACCGACCAGCAGATCACCGACACCTTCCACACCCTGCTCGACGAACTACTCACCGAAACCGCACACGCCTACCAGTCCGGCCGGCTGACCGACGACCGCGCCGCACTCCTCAACATCCTGCTCGGCCTCGGCCCGCTACGCGACCGCGCAGCACGACACGTCCACGGCGACGACCTGCACCTACGCACCTGGACCGACCTCACCCGCCGCGCCACCCCCGACTGCGTCGCCGGCCCCGCCACCATGCTCGCCGTCGCCGCCCTGCAAGCCGGCCAAGGCGCCCTCGCCCGACTGGCCGTCCAACGCGCCCACCACGCCGACCCCGGCGACCCGTTCCTCCACACCGTCGCCGGATGGGTCCGCAGCGGCGTGCACCCCGACACCGTCCACCACCTGCTCCACGACTGACCACACCACCCGAGAAGAAGGCCGCCGGCCCGCAGCCGGCGGCCTTTTCATGCCCAAACAAGGGGTACGACATGAGCACCGACCTGATCCCCGTGACCGTCCGCGAATGGACCGACATCCTCGCCCGCATCCGATTCGGCACGGTCACCATCGCCGGCAAGACCTACAGCGCCGCCCGCATCAAACTCGTCGCCCACCGCCTGGCCACCTACGCCGACCACGACGGCACCCGCATCCACCCCGGCATCGCCCGCCTCGCCGTCGACCTCGAGATCGAATACCGCACCGTCCGCGACACCCTCACCCTGCTACGCCGCCTCGGACTACTCCAACTCGTCCGGCCCGCCGCCGGGCACCGCCGCGCCGACGAATACCGCCTCACCCTCCCCACCGATCTCCTCGACCGCGACGACCTCGAAGTCTGGACCCCCACCCACCACACCCAGCAGGCCCAGGCCGTCCGCGACACCCACCGCGGCACACCCCGAACCCGCCCCACCACCACCTGCACGCGAGGTCCCCAGGACCCCACACCCGACCCCACACCCGCCACCGCGCCGGGTCCGCAGGACCCCACACCGAACCCCGAAACGCAGCACCGCGCAGAGTCCTCAAGGACCACGAAACCAAGCCGCGCGGGGTCCTCAAGGACCGTCACGTGGGGTCCACAGGCCCCCACCACCTACCAGGACCACCACACAACCCCGACCGACCAGAACCAAGACGTAACCGTGACCCTCACCCCCACACCCCGCTGCGCCCACGGACTCACCACCGCCCGCCGACCCGACGGTCAACCCGCCTGCGCCCTCTGCCGCGTCGACGCCAGACGCCGGCGTGCGACCACCGGGATCGATCAGACACCGATGGGGTACACCTCGACCGGGATGAGCATTTCTTCGGCATAGCCGACGAACCGGCGACCATCGCGATCCTGGTCGGCAGGGCCGATGGCGTCGACCAGCAGGTGCATGACCGCGCGGCCGGTCTGCCGCCCATCGTGGACCTGGACGGACCCGCCGCCTGCGCGGTGAACTCCCGCAGCACCGGGCGGGCCACCGTGCACCTACCGGATAGATTCGGCGGATGTTCGAACTGCGCCCCACCGACCTGGGCAGGTTCCTGTTGGTCGTCCACGTCGACGGGGACGAGGTCATCGTCGGCAGGCCGCTGGTCGGAGGCGAGAGCGGCGTCGGCACCGATGACGTCTACGACAACGGCATCGTGGTCGCCGTCTTCGACGACGCGGGACAGCTCGGGCTGCGAGTGCGGTGGGCCGTGTCCAGTCGCTACGCGAGCCGCCCGGACTGCACCGGGCAGTGGCGGTATGTCTCCGGCGACGGCGGACGTACCTGGCGAGAAGTGGCCGATGAGGACACCGCCCCGTTCGACACCGAACCGGTCACCAGCCTGCGGGTTCACGGGGCCAACGGCTGGAACGGCTGACCGGTTTCTTGATCGGCGTGATGTCGATCGATAAGGTCCCCGACTCATGGGGCAGCGGGCGTGGCGGGGTTCGAGCGGTCCGGCGGTCCGGGCGTACCGGCGGGCGCTGGACCGGCTACGAGCGGCGGAACCCGCCGATCCGAGTGCGCGCGCGAGCATCCTGCAGGCGATGGCACTGACCGAGGAACCGGCGGCGCTGCCCGCGCTGGACCTGGCAGCTGTGGCGGGGTGGACTCCGCTGTGGTCCCGGGGCGAACGGTCCGGGTTCCATACCCGGCTGGTCGGGCACGCCGGGCCGGTGCTGTCGGTCGCGTTCGGGCAGGTGACCGGCCGGGCGATACTGGCGACCGGCGGGGCGGACCACACCGTGCGGTTGTGGGATCCCCACGCCGGCGCGGTCACGGCAACGCTGACCGGGCACACCGGTGCCGTGACACGGCTCGCCTTCGGCACGGTCGCCCGCCGCCCGGTCCTGGCCAGCGTCGCGGCCGACCGAACCGCCCGGCTGTGGGATGCGCGGACTGGACAACTGCGGGACACCATCATGCTCGGCCGCGGCGACGTGGTCGGCCTGGCGATCGTCGCCGCCGCCGGCCGCGACCGGCTGATCGTCGCGACCGACCGCGGGCAGCAGTACCGGCGGCGCGGCGCGATGGACGTGTGGGACGCCGAAACCGCCGACCGCCTCGACCGGATCCGCGACCACCGCTGGTTCGGCGCGCGTGCGTCGGGCGGGCTGGCGGCCGTCCCCGCCGACCAGGGTGACCTGCTGGCGGCGTTCGCCGAGGACGGCGACGAGGTGTCGCTGCTGGATCCGGGCACCGGCGTCCAGACCGCGGCCCTGGCATGGGCGTACGACGGGCACGACGACGACATGTTCGGCGCTTCCCCGGTGCCGCCGCTGGTGGTGTGCCGTCACGACGGCCGGCTGCTGCTCGGAGCGACCGTCGAAGCGGAGATCCCCCACCAGGGGCCCAACACGGTGGCCGCGGTGGTGTGGTGGGACGTTCGCACCGGCGAGGTCGTCGACTCCCGAGAGCTGGACCTGAACGAGTCGCTGCTCGCCGCGACCACGGCAGAAGGCTCCGGCCGATTCGTCACGATCAAGGCACACGACCGGCGGATCGGTTCCGACGACGCCCGGACCGGCCTCGACGTGTTCGTGTATCCCGTGGCGGGTCGGCAGACCGGGGTGCTACGTGGCCACACGGGCCACGTCCACGCCGCCGCCTTCGGCACGATCGACGGTGCGGCGGTCGTCGCCACCGCGGGAGCCGACGGCACGGTGCGACTGTGGGACACCGACACCCCACCACCCGGCGACCGGCACCTCGCCGGATCGGCCGGCGGGCTCGCGATCGTCGCCGACCCGGCACAGCCGATGCTGGTCGTCGGCACCGGTCGACCGTCAGTGGACCTGCTCGATCCGATCACCGGTAGCCGGATCGGCCGCCTCCGGTGTCAGGTCTACCCCGGCGAGCCCGGACACCGATGTCCCGACCTGACCCGTGAGGCCGGATGGTATGTCAGCAACGACCACTGCCGACACGGCGTGACGGCCGGCATGGTCGACGGCCGCTGGCTGATCGCCACCCACGGCAACGGCCACGGGGTGCCGTTGTGGGACCCGCAGACCCGCGACGTCGTCCGGGTCCTCGACGACTTCCCGCACGGCCCGATCCGGTTCGGGCCGGCCGGCGACCGAACGGTCCTGGTCACCGGCGGCCGCAGAGCTCGCGTGTGGGACCCCACTACCGGTGCCCTGCTCGCCGAACTGGGTGACGGGCGTTTCGAGACGTACGGCCCCGCCTCGATGGCGTTCGGCTCGGCCCTCGGACGTCCCGTCGTCGCGGCCACCGGGACCGCCATCGACGGTCGAGCCGGGATCAGCATCTGGGATCCGCTGACCGGCGAGCACCTGCGCCGGGTGCCGTTGCCCGGCACGGCCTGGGACGGCGGGCCACCGGGCACCTCCCCGGGCGCTCGCCTCGCCGCCGGAACCGACCTGCTCGCCCACGCCGTCGGCGACCAGGTGCGGCTGTGGGATCCCGGCACGGGGACACCCCTGTCCACGGCGACCGGCGCGGACGGCCGGATCACCTGCCTCGACCTGGCCACCACGCACGACCGTGTCCTGCTGGCCTGCGGAACCGAACACGGCACCGTCCAGCTCTGGACCGGTCCCCGGGAGGCGATGACGGCCCGCCCGGTCACCACGCTCGCCACCTTCGCCCGGCCGGTCCACACGGTCCACATCAGCCTGATCGGCGGCCGGACCGTCGTGTTCGCCCAGGCCACCACCGGGCGACTCACCGCCAGCCGGATCGATACACCGCTACGGTGACCGGCGACGGTAGGGTGCCGGCGTGAAGGACGTCGACTGGTTCAGCGGGTTCGTGCTCCGCGAGGACTGCCAGGGAGTCGAGGGCGCTCGGGACCACGTCACCGCCGAGGTGCTGCCAGACCTGATGTGGCTCTACGACCGGCTCACCACCTGGCTTCAGCGGTCGTTGTTGGTCCAACTCGTGCAGGACCGATGGGAGCCGGACCTGTTCGCCCCGGTGATGCTCGACATGCTCCGCGCGCCGAGCGACTGGCACGACCCGGGTACGGCCGACAACATCCAGCTGGGGCAGGCCATCGCGCTGGGGTTTCTGGACGAACGCCACGACACCTTCGACCACTTCCTGTGCGACCGCGACGCGCTCCGCGCAGCCGTCACGGCCATGCGCCGGGAGCATGGCCTCACCGCCGACGAGGTCGCCGACGAACCCCCACCACCGGTCCCGTACGCCGACGACCCGGCCACCCGCCTCGAACAGGCTTGCGCGCGCGGCGACACCGGCACGGTCCTCGCCACCCTGGACACCGGCCTGCCCACCGACACGCCACTGAGCAACGGCACGCCACTGCTGCACGCGCTCGTGGAGGGCCATCCCGACACCGCCCTCGCCCTGCTGGAACGCGGCGCGTCGGTCGAGACGAGGCGGAAGTACACCGGCGCCACCGCCCTGACGCTGGCAGGCGACCTCGGCGACATCCCGCTGATCGACGCACTGTTGGCCCGAGGCGTCCCGCCGGACGAGACCGACGGCAACGGCCTGACCGCGTTGCACAACGCCGCCGGGTGTGGGCATCTCGACGCGGTCCGCCGGCTGCTGCGAGCCGGCGCCGACCCCCGCGCCTCGGCCCGCTCACCTCTGGGAGCCGCGGCCCGCTGCGGCCACGTCGAGGTAGCCGCGCTGCTGCTCGCGGCCGGCTGCGAACTCGAAGCCGTCACCTGGGGACGCACCAGCCTGACCGACGCGGCCATGCTCAACCAGGCACCGATGCTGGACTTCCTGATCGCGGCCGGCGCGAACGTCAACGCTGCCGACGACAACGGACTCACCCCGCTCATGCACGCCGCTCACCACGGCTACCCCCGCATCGTCGAGCGCCTGCTGCGCGCCGGCGCTGATCCGCAGACCGTCGTGGCAACCGGCGCCCACGCCGGCAAGACCGCCCGCGACCTGGTCCGGCAACGCCGCCGCGACACGGTGCTCGCGTTACTGACCGGCCCGCCACCCCCGGAAAGAGGCGCACCGGTCGGCACACCCCCGCCCAACTGACGGTGCCACCGCCCGCCGGTCAGGCCCTGCCCGGCGACCGGCAGACGCGAATCCGTTCAGCACTCCGGCGTTTCGAAGGCCATCACGTCGAGACGATCGGTCTGTGAGTTCCCGATCGGCCTTCTACGAACACCAACTCATGATGCGAAGATCACCCCGACACGATCGGGGAGATCGAAGTAATCATGGGGACCTGGGACGCCAGCCCGTTCGGCAACGACGATGCCGCCGACTTCGCCATCGAACTGGACGACGCGCCGGCACACACCCGCATCGAAATGATCGGCGCCGTCCTCGAACGCGTCGCGAATCCAGCCGACGATGACCCCCGGCTCTCCGACGCCCCACGAGCTATCGCCGCCGCTGCCTTGGTCGCCGCGCAATACCCAGACGGCGCACCCATCACCTCGGCCCCCGGCCCGACCACCCCGATGCCCGAGTTCCCGGCCTACCTCCGGAACCTAGCCATCGACGCGCTCGACCGCGTGGTCACGACTCCCACCTGGCTCGCTGAGGACTGGGACGCGACACCCGACGGCCCAGCCTGGCGCCAAACCATCTCTGAGCTGCGCAGAATCCTCGACCCGCCGCAACGCGAATCGCTCTTCGACCTCTAAACCACCCCTCAGCAGACCCCAGTTCGCTGACAAAAGCCACGCTTCGGACAGCCTTCATTGGCACGAGACTCAGTTAGTGGCAGAGGAAAGGTACCCCGACGATCGCGGAGCGGAGTCGTACGAGATCAGTCGAACCAGGCGACGAGCCGTACGCCTTCGTCGCCGAAGCGATCCGCCAGCGTCTGCATGACGGCGAAGACGTGTTCCCATCCGGTTCCGGGGCCGAGCACGTCGTGCCGGGAGATGGCGGGCTTGTACTGGAACATGGTCTTGCGTTTCCCCAAGATGCCTTCTTGCCGACCAGTGGCTTCTTGCCACCACGTGCCGTAAGGAGTGTCGGCCGGTAATCCGCTGATCGGGGGTAGGCCGTACTCGGCGATGAACTCGTTCGGCCATCGGTCGTCGATGCGGCATTGCACCCAGATTCCGTCGCCGGGGTTGTCGCCGAAGCCGAGGATGCCGCGAGCAGGGAGTCGGACCGTCATGTCGAGGTCGCGCAGTTCCGGCCAGGAGATCCAGGTGCTGCCGTGGACTGCGCGGTCGACTCGGGCGAAGTGCTCGTAGTCCTTGCGAACGGTTTCGGAGGCGTCGGTGGGCAGGCCGCGGCCTTCAGCGACTGGTTGCCAGCCGGCCCAGTTGCGTTCGCCGAACAGGCATCCGTAGCCGTCGTAGCCGTCGCGTAGGACGGGGTAGAGATTCACGCATTCGAGCCACGGGCGCTCCTGGTCCGGCCAGAAGGTGTTGAAGGGTTCGCGGACCTCGATCACGCCGTAGATATCGGTTCCCACGCGGAGAGATCATAGGTTTTCTTGATCTTGTGACTACTGGCTGGACTCGGATCTGTTGCCGAGTTTGAGCGCCACTGGAACGGATCCCGATCGGGAAGCCGGATGCGTGTGCAGCCAGTCGAGGACCTGCTGGGCGTGGGTGTTCGGCGGGAAGATCGGATAGAACACGTGCTCGATCACGCCGTCACGGACCACGAGGGTCAGACGTGAGTAGAGCCGTTCGTGGCCCGGCGCGGCGAAGGCCGGCAGCCGCAGAGCATCCGCGAGGCCGAAGTCCGGATCCGAGAGCATCGCGAACGGCAGCCGCAACCGTTCCACCAGCTCAGCCTGGTAGTCGGGGTGTTGGCTGGACATGCCGAAGACCCGGTCCGCGCCCGCCTCGTGCAGCTCCTGGTGGTGGTCACGGAAGTCGCATGCCTCGGTGGAGCAGCCCCGGGCGCCGGGAATCGCGTCCCAGCCCTCCGGCAGATCAACGCCGGGCCGACCCGACAGCGGGTAAAGGTAGATGATCGTTCGCCCCTGGCCCAGCTTGCCGAGGTTGACCTGCTGCCCATCGCTGGTGGCCAGTGTCAGGTCGGGCATGGCGGTGCCGGGCAGGTGGTCGGCTGCACCATCGTCGCTGGGCACCGGCAAGTCGTCCGGCAGCGTGGTGAAGTCGGTCATTGGAATGCTCTTTCCCTCGAACGATCGGACCGCGCCTGCCTCCAGCTTGCGGACGAGCAGGTCACGGCGGGCGGACAAGGAGGTGATGATGCGGTCGAGTTCGGTAATGCTGTGACGCAGCGTTGCCAGCGAGGCCGGGCACTCGTCGCTGTGCTCATGGCCGGTCTCGAGGCACTCGATGAACGGGCCCGCTTTACCCGGGCTGATACCGCTATCCGTCAGCTCACGGATCTCCATGACCGCCCGTAAGTGACTGTCGTCGTAATCGCGGTACCCGTTCTGCCGACGCTGCGGCATGATCAACCCAAGCTGCTCGTAGTAGCGCACCGCCTTGATCGACACCCCGGCACGCCGCGCGAGCTCACCGATTCGCATCCTGACCTCCGACTCGACCGTAAACCCTGCCCCCAGGGGCAAGGTCAAGTCAGCGGATAGCCGCAACAGTCCATCGACCGTCCAGAGGTGGTCCACGACTCGCGACCACGAAGACCAGCGGCAGCCAGACGGTCCCCGAACTCGCGTACGGAATCACCCGTCGATCCTGATCGCGGCGCCCTGCCCGCCCTCCGCATGGGAAGCCGGTTACCACAGTCCTCCGCGCGAAGCAGGGATTTCCTCCCGATTCAGGGATTCGCCGTAAATCGGTGATGGGAGGTGCCGGACCGTGATGGTGTCTGTTACGTGCTGCGAAAGACCTTGTCGATGGTCGGGGCGCTGGCGACGCTGGCGACGGTGATGCTGACAACGGCCGGTGTGGCGCCGGCCCTGGCTCAACCTCCAGGCGGCCCGGGAACCCAGGTCACCGCCGGGACCTACCACACCTGTGCGCGCGATGGTGACGGCCGGGCCTACTGCTGGGGCGACGCGGGTGCGGGCCAGACCGGCAGCGAAAGCGACTCCGGCCTGCAGTTGACGCCGGCGATCGTGGCCACCGGGGTGCCCTTCACCCAGCTTGCCGCCGGCGGCTACCACACGTGTGGGCTGGCCGGCGACGGCACGGCCTACTGCTGGGGCGCCGGTGCCGGGGTCAGCCCGGTGGCGGTGACCGCCGCCGTGCCCTTCACCCAGCTTGCCGCCGGCAGCAGCCACACATGCGGGTTGGGCAGCGACGGCAAGGCCTACTGCTGGGGCGCCAATGGCCAGGGGCAGCTCGGGGACGGCAGCACGTCGAACCGGTCGACTCCGGTGGCGGTGGACACGGCGACGACCTTCACCCAACTCACCGCCGGTGGTTTCCACACGTGTGGGCTGGCCGGCGACGGCACGGCCCACTGCTGGGGACAGAACGTCGACGGCCGGCTGGGGGATGGCAGCACCACCAACCGGCCGGCTCCGGTGGCGGTCGATGCCGCGGTGACGTTCACCCGACTCACCGCCGGCGGCTACCACACGTGCGGGCTGGGCAGCGACGCCAAGGCCTACTGCTGGGGTAACGATGACCAGAGCCAGCTCGGCGACGATGACACCACCAGCCGGCCCACTCCGGTGGAGGTGGCTGGCGGGGCCGTACCCGGTGGCGTGACCTTCACCCAGCTCGCCGCCGGTGCCACCTTCACGTGCGGGCTCGGCAGTGACGCCCAGGCGTACTGCTGGGGCTTCAGCCACGCCGGTCAGGTGGGCGACGGCGGCACCACGGACCAGCCGCGATCCGTGTCGACTCCGGTGGCGGTGGTCGCCGGGGCGATACCGATCGGGGTCACCCTCACCCAGCTCAGCGCCGGCAGCGGTCATGTCTGCGCGGTGGGCAGCGACGCCGGCATCTACTGCTGGGGCTACGGCACGGCCGGTCAGTTGGGCGACGGCGGCGGCATCAACCAGTCCAGCCCCGTGGCGGTGTCCACGCTCGCACTGCCGCCGACCGGCGTGACGGCCGTACCCGGTGGTGGTCAGGTCGTGGTGTCGTGGTCCGCCCCGGCGAACCTCGGTAGCGGGACGTTGACGGGTTACACGGCGACCGCGTCACCCGGCGGACAGACTTGCGTGACCGCCGGCGCGACCACCTGCACGATCACCGGGTTGACCAACGGCAGCGCCTACACGGTCACCGTGACCGCCACGACGACCGTCGGTACGTCTGCTGCGAGCAGCCCGTCGTCGCCGGTGACTCCCAGTGTGGGCCCGCAGCCGCCGATCGGTGTGACGGCCGTACCCGGTGGTGGTCAGGTCGTGGTGTCGTGGTCCGCACCGGCGGACCTGGGCAGTGGGACGTTGACGGGCTACACCGCGACGGCCTCCCCGGGTGGACGGACGTGCCTGACTGCCGGCGCGACGATGTGCACGATCGCCGGGTTGACCAACGGCACCGCCTACACGGTCACCGTGACCGCCACTACCACGGTCGGCACGTCTGCTGCGAGTAGTCCGTCGTCGCCGGTGACTCCGAGTGTGGGGCCGCAGTCGCCGACCGGTGTGACGGCCGTACCCGGTGGCGGTCAGGTCGTGGTGTCGTGGTCCGCACCGACGAACCTGGGCAGCGGGACGTTGACGGGCTACACGGCCACCGCCTCGCCCGGCGGGCGGACATGTCAGGCCGCCGGCGCGACCACCTGCACGATCACCGGGCTGACCAACGGCACCGCCTACACCGTGGCGGTGACCGCCACCACCACTGTCGGCACGTCTGCTCCGAGCAGCCCGTCGTCGCCGGTGACTCCGAGTGTGGGTCCACAGCCGCCGACCGGCGTCACCGCAGACCCCGGCGACCGGCAGGTCGTGGCGTCGTGGACGGCACCGGCGGACACCGGCAGCGGGACGTTGACGGGTTACACCGCGACCGCGTCGCCCGGCGGACAGACCTGCGTGACCGTCGGCGCGACCACCTGCACGATCGCCGGGTTGACCAACGGCACCGCCTACACCGTCACCGCGATCGCCACGACGACCGTAGGAACGTCTGCTGCGAGCAGCCCATCGGCACCGGTGACCCCCAGCGCCGGCCCGAAGACCCCGATAGGCGTAACCGTCACAGCAGGCGACCGATCGATCACCGTCGCCTGGGACCCCGCCGAACCGGGCACCGACACACCGATCAAGTACACCGCAACGGCCACCCCGAGCGGGAAGACCTGCACGATCAGCAGTAGCAGCATCCACGGCGGCATCTGCACCATCCACGGGCTGATCAACGGAACCGCCTACACCGTCACCCTGACCGCCACGAACAAGGCCGGAACATCACCGCCCACCGAGCCGTCCAAACCGGTCACCCCGGTCGACAGCCCACCGACGGGCCGTCCGCAACCACCTGTCGTCACCGCCACTCAACCCCAGAACGAGACCATCGCCGTGTCCTGGAACCCCGGATCGCCGGGCACCGGAACCCTGCTCGGCTACACCGCCACAGCGACCGCGACCAGGGACCCGTGCACGTCCACCACCACGCCGTGCATCTCCACCGCGACCCGGCCACAGACCGCCACCGACCACACCACGGCGTCGGCGGAGCCGACCGCCTGCACCACCACCGACTCCCAGACCTGCACCATCACCGGCCTGATCAACGGCACCAGCTACCAGATCACCGTCACCACCCACACCACCACGGGCGACTCCGAAGCGGACAGCACCGGGCCCGAGGTCATCACCACACCCGACAACGGCATTCTGGTACGGGGAACGCACTTCACCACGACCGTCGAGGCCACTGATCCGGCCGGTATCGGTCGCTCCTACCTCACCGGCCCGGACGGGCAGGGCCGCCCCGACTCCTACACCACAGCCGACGTGCCGACCGGCAAGGACGGCAACCGAACCGTCACCTGGATCGTGCTCGACAAACTCGGCAACCAGACCACCGCCCGACGCACCGTGACCGTCGACAACACCGCGCCCACCGTCGCGTTCCGCAAAGCCCCCGCGAACGGCGCCAGAGTAGCCAAACCCACCAAGATCACCGCAACGGCGAACGACCGCAACGGCATCGCCCGAGTCGAACTGATGGTCAACGGCCGACGGATCGCCGCCGACACCCGGCCCGGCTACACCTTCACCCTCAACCCGACCAGGTACGGCAAGAAGTTCTCCGTGACGATCCGCGCCTACGACCGCGCCGGCAACGTCCGGCAAACCAGCCGGCGCAATTACCACCGCTGACCGGCCTCCACCGCTGGATGCAGGTGAATCGACGTCGTGCCTGTGCGCGTCAGCACACAGTTGCCAGGTCTATGCAACGCCTCGCCGCTCAGGCGGTGATGCCGCCGTCGGCGGGCAGTGTGCTGCCGGTCATGAACGCCGACAGGTCCGAGGCGCAGAACAACACGTATGACGACGCGACTGCCGCGCTGGCCCCGCGGTCGGTGATCGTGCACGATCTGAGCGTGGACCTTTTGATTCTGGGCGGCTCTTGGTTCGTCGGGCGCGTCATCGCTGACGACGCCGTGGCGCGCGGCTGGAACGTCACGGTGTTCAACCGAGGTCGCTCGGCGAGCTCGCCGGAAGGCGTCCACACGATCCACGGAGACCGCGAGAGCGCGCACGACCTTGCCCGCCTGGCCGAGGCAGGCCCGTGGGACGCCGTGATCGATGTGGCCGGCACCGTCCCCACGATGGTCCGCGACGCCGCCCGCGCACTTCGGCCCGCCACGAACCGATACGCACTCGTCTCCAGCGTGAGTGTGTACACCGGATGGCCGGCAGAGCCGGTTACCGAGGCCTCTCCGCTCCACGACGGCGATCCGGACCGGAGCGACGAGGAGGGTCCGACCCACACCTACGGAGCCATGAAGGTCGGTTGTGAAGCTGCCGTCCGTCGCGAGTTCGCCTCGGACCGGGTTCTGATCGTCCGGCCCGGCGTAGTCCTGGGGCCGCATGAGTACGTGGGCCGTTTGAAGTGGTGGCTCAACCGGGCACTCCGCGGCGGTCGAATCCTTGCTCCGGGCCGTCCTGATCGACCTATCCAGCCGATCGACGTGCGTGATCTGGCGGCCTTCGTACTGGACCGGATCGCGGATGGTGGCTCCGGTACGTTCAACCTAGCGCCTCCCGCTGACAGCAGCACCTACCGCGACCTGCTTGTCGCCTGCTTGGAAGCGACCGGAGGCCGGGGAGAATTGCTGTGGATCGATGAGGAGTGGCTTGCGGCTCAGGACGTCCGGCAGTGGACCGAGCTGCCGCTGTGGCGGGTGCCGCCGGGCACGTGGGCGATGGACACCAAACGCGCCACGGCGGCCGGCCTGACGTGTCGACCTCTCGCGGAGACAGTGCACGACACGTGGGGGTGGCTATCGGCAGGTGGACGAGCGGTCGACCACGAGCGCGACGCCGAGCACGGCATCGACCCGCAGAAGGAACGTGCGCTGCTCGAAAGCGCTGAGACGGAAGAAGCCGTGCGGTTGCGGGAGGCGTTCCCCGGTTAGTCGGTCGTTGCCGGCAGCGCGTGGGGCTGGCTGCCGGCGATGAAGTACTCGATCGCTCCCGCGAGACTTCGGGCGTCCGGGCTCCCGTGAAAGTGGCGCGCGGCGAGCTCAGGCCGGACCTGCAACAACCGCTGCACAACGGGAAAGGTTCGTAGACCTTCTTCCAACTCAAGGATCGGTTGGAGGGCTACTTGGGCTTCCTCCAGTTCCTGGGCAAGCACGTGGGCGGTGACCAGATCTGCTCGGGCGCCGTTGACACCGCCGTACCACCGGCTCTCGGCCGGCGCCTCCTCGTACAGCTCGATTGCCCGCCTTGCGTGAACGGCTGCCTTGGTGCCGTTCTTGAGTGCGATGTATGTCGAGCCCGCGCTGAAGGCGAGCCGAGCCGGATCGAAGCCGAACTCGCCGACCGCGATCTCATCGCCGGGCCCGGCATAGGCATCGAGTGCGCGCTGGAGTTCGTCGTCAGCCTCGTCGGTGAACCCTTGCATGCCGAGGCAGCGAGCATGGACAGCATGGAGCCGGGCCGCAAGCGGACCCCGGCTTATCAGGTCGAGGCCCCGCTTCGCGTGAACGGCACCGCGAGCGGGCTGACCTGTCCAGATCGCCGCAGTGCACTGGATGGCGTACGCGTACGCCTGGGCCATCGGATGACCGATGAGGCGCCCGTAGGTCGCGCCTGACCGCGCCTGCTCCGCAGCGGCCTCCGGTACCCCGAGGTCAAGTCCGATGCTGCCCAACAGCGAGCACGCCAGGCTCGCCACCTGATACAGGTCGGTTTCTTGCGCGGGTTGGCTCGTACGGTCAAGGAGCTGGTAAGTCATGTTGCGGATGCGAACCAGATTTCCGTGTAGTTCCAACGGGGGCGTCGTCGCATACTGCTTCGCGGCGGCGATAACTCGATCCCGCAGGCCTTCAATGGATTCTTCGTCGGCGTAAATCCCAGCGGTGGTCGCATGGTCGCTCGACTCGTGAGCGGCGTTCATTAACAGCGTCCTAATATCTGAGCCGGCGTCTGCCGGTAGCTCGATCGGCGCCGCAACGGTCGGGACGGGAGCTCCGGGCGGAGGGCCGAGCAGCTCTGCGATGGGTCTGCCCCAGAAGCTTTCCGCGACGCGACACGCCGCAGCGTACGGCAGCTCGCGCAAGTCGCCGCGGAGCCACCGCGCGAGCTGACGCACCGTGAGAGTGGCGTCCTCACGCAACCATGCTGCGTGATCGATCCACGCCTTGACGATCTCGTCCTGAGAGCGGGTGTCGTTGTCGACGATCACCGCCAAGAGCGTGTTCCGTGGTCTCTTGCCGGCCATCCCCTTCACCACCCAGCCCGTCCGTTACAGCATTTCCTGCCCAACGGTAAGTGTCTCGTCCGTGAACGCCCACTTTGAAGCCCGGGAGACACGAAGAAGTCCGTTCGGAAGCTTTGCGTCCGTCTGACGTCATTGCCACGTCATAGACCGGCTGACTAACCGGAAACGATGCTGGTCGTGACCAATGGTGACCGCGGCCCTACGGGCTGGTGGCCGTAGGAGGGGTAATGCGACAGCAGCATCTCAGGGCGAAGCGCCGGTGGCGGCGAGTACTCGGGCGACGGCGGTGCACCTGCGGTTTGCCGTGGCCGTGCATCGAGGCGTACGTGCAAGAGTGCCGGCGGCGGGAGGAGGGCCGGGTTCGCACGGCGGTGAGCGACCCTGCGCCGGTGGGTGACCGCACCGTCAATCAGGCTCCGCTGAGTTGGGACGCACCGACGATGCCGTTGTTCCAGGTTGCGCGGGCGGGTGCGTTGACACCGGCTCAGGAACACCGCGCGGGGCAGTGACCGTCGTGCTGGTGCCTCGTACAGAACACCAAGGCGTGCGTCCCGATCGGGATTGCCGGGTCTGCGGCGAGCCGTGGCCGTGTGCCACCGCGAAGGTCGAGCTCGGCGAGCAGTACCGGAGATTCCCGCACGGGTTGGCGCTGTTTCTCGGGTCCTGCCTGGCCGAGGCGATCGACGACTGGGCCGCCGGTGTAGGCGGGACACCACCCGACCTCTACGAGCGGTTCCTCGGTTGGCCGGTGGTGCCAGGGGATCGCGGCATGACAGCGGCGGTGGGGGCCGTATCGACATCCAGTCCGACCGAGTCCACCCCCGGCCTCGGTCTCGGTAGGAGGCAACAGTGAATCGTGACGCTCTCGTTCAGAAACTCTTGCAGGTCGGCGACGCCGACAGGGCGATGGTCGTCGACCTCGAGGGTTCCGTCGTCGACGTCGAGGACGTGCGCTTCGACCCGAAGGGCAACTGCGTCGTCATCGTCCTCGACCGGTTCGACCTCGGCGGCGCTGTTCGGGAACTGCTGGAACGCGCGGACTCATTGCCCTGAAGCCCCGGCGCGACCCGATACGGGAGTCGCACTGCACATCGTGTCCCGCCGTGCGAGTTCGCCTCCGAAGAAGACGCCCGGCTCGGCCGCCTTCCCTAGACAAGATCGACGGCCGAACCGGGACTGGTGCACCACCCGCGAGGACGGACCTCGCGGCGACACACGTAAGGAGATCATGCCATGGCCAACGATGACCTGTACTCGGTCGAGGTCGAGGACGAGGCGTTCCGCAAGCTGTGTGGCGGCAACGGTCTGACCCTGGAGGGCTGCGTCTCGATCGCGGAGATCCCCGAACACGAGGGCGCCTTCGCCATCCGCGACAGCAAGCTCGGCGCGTCCAGCCCGACCCTGCGCTTCAGCAAGGCGGAGATGGACGACTTCTTCGCCGCCTTCTCCGGCGACGGCGCCGCCTAACCCGTTCAGCCAGTTCAACGGGTGGGCTGTCGAACAGCGGCCCACCCGCCTGACGAGAGGTGGATAGACCGCATGACCGCAGCGCGGCACTGGCACGGCTATCTCTGGACGGGATCAACCGAGTCGCTCAAAGGCCGACCCAGCCTGCTCGCCGAGGATCGCACTCACCGACCCGACCGGCCGCCGCTGCAGATGGGTTACTACCTCAACGTTCGCCCCGAACCCGACCGGACCTGGACCGAAGTCGACGACGTCATCGCCTGGATAATCGCCAACCATGAGCGGCATCGTCCCACCGCCCGGGAGGACGGCAGACAGGCATGGCCAGACCTCGATCAGCGTACGGCGACAACACTCGACGGCCTGGTCAACGGGGCCGACGGCTGGTGGCAGTACAACACCAGCCCCGGATCAGAGATCGTGATCGCCGCCATCTGCTGCCCGCACTCCCACCTGCGGACCCTCACCTGCCCGATGCCTCCTCGCAACTGAACACTCTGAGCGGAGGACCGCAATGTCCCTCACCATGTTGTTCGACGAAGCGACGATCACCCGGATGATGACCGACTGGCCGACCACACCGGCGGTCCACGAAGTCCCTCCCGGCAGCGCCCTCCCGAAGATCGCCAACGCGAACCTCCTCAACACATACCTCACCACCGGATGCGCGCCGGCCGACGAGATCAACGTCCTCAAAGACGGTGCCGTCCGGCATCCCCGGGGATACACCACGGCCGGGAAACTCGATCCCTCCAAGGTCAGGATGTGGCTGGAACGCGGATACAGCTTCCAGATGCGCAACCTCGACCGCTGGTATCCGCCGTTACATGCCATGTGCCGCGCGATCCAGCAGGAGACCGGATTCGGCTGCTACGTCACCGCCTTCCTGACACCGGGCGGCACGCAAGGGCTGGACTACCACTGGGACCAGGCCATGGCCATCATCTACCAGGCAGCGGGCCGCAAGACCTGGGAACTCTGGCGCCCCGCGGTGGACCAACCACACCACACCCACCTCGCCTCCAACCGGACCCCTATCGGCGACCAGATCCAGCAGTGGAAAGCCGACGGCCCGGACGAGACGATCACACTGCAAGCCGGCCAAATCCTCGTCCTCCCACGCGGATGGGTACACAACCCGCACGCCTTCGACGAACCCGAACAGAGCGTCCACCTCACGTTCACGGTCCGCGAACGCAGCGGCATCTGGATCGGCGAGAGACTGACCCGGGCCGCCATCGCGTCAACTCCGTTGCGAAACGTGATCACACCGAGCCGCGTCATCGACCAAGAAGCCCTCGCAGAAGAAGTCCAAACGGCCCGGAACCACCTGATCGCCTGGCTCAGCGAAGTCGACACAAAAGCACTGGCCCCCGAACTGCTCGCCGTCGCCAGAACCGAACTGGAGCCGGACTACCTCTGAATCTGAACCCGGCCGACGCCTCCCGGACTGCCTGCCAGACCGGGCCGGCTCCGGCCCGTCGTTCCGAGACGGCGGATTCTGGGGTGCCTGAGTCGCGCCGGATAGGTGCTGGTGTGCGCCGCGCCGAACTCGCGCCCGCCGGACAGCCGAACACCTCAGACCCGGCCGGCTGCCGCCCATGCCACGGCGGTGACATCGAACGGCTCCCGCCCGCCGAACGCCGAAGCGCACCGGTCACGCAACGCCTCCCGGCGCTCCGGATCGAGCCCGCGCACATAGTCACCGGCCGGCCCGACGCCGAACGTGTACGGCTCCCACCACTCGTCGAAGCCGGCGAACCGGGTGGTGACCGTCAACTCGGCGCAGGCCACGTCACCGAGGCCCGCGACGGTCAACAGCTCACCCAACTCGCCTTGGCGGGCGCCGGCCAGTTGCGACTCGTCGCGGGCGCCCGGGTCGAGGTCGCGGACCGCCCGCCAGAACGGCGACAACGGTCCCCGACCGCCGGCGTGATCCCACACGCAGGCGGCCACCGTCCCGCCGGGCCGGGTGACCCTGGCCATCTCCCGGAGCCCGGCCACCGGGTCGGCCATGAAATGCACCACCAGTTGTGCCAGTGCACAGTCGAACGAGTCGCTGCCGTACGGCAGATCCTCCGCCGAACCGAGCCGGATGTCGACGCCGGGGAACCGCACCCGGCTCGCTGCGACGAACGCCTCCGACGGATCGATCCCGGCCACGGCCCACCGCCCGCCGGGCCTGTCGCCACGTTCGGTGGCACCGAGTCGCCGGATCAGTTCCGCAGTCAGCGCACCCGGTCCACAGCCGACATCGAGCACCCGCCGCCCCGATCCGATACCGGCGAAATCGACAAACGTCGCGGCCAGCGGTTCGGAGAACCGGCCCATGAACCTTCCGTACGCCTCAGCGGCGACCTCGAAACCCACACCCGTCAGACTAGTACGGCAGCCGCCATTCGTGATCATGGTTGGAGTTCGAGGGTGAGGCGGCGGGCGTAGTGGGCTCGTCTGGCTCGTGCCTGGTGGCGGCGTCGCCAGTTTGACCAGCGCAGACGGTAGGCGATGCTGCGGGTTGGCCGGATCAGCAGGACGTTGATCAGACGGCGGATTTCGTTGACGGTCAGGTCGATCATGTCGGGCTGACCGCGACGATCTGCGGTGCGGGCGTCGGCGGCGCAGATCGCGAGGACGGCGAGGGCGGCCAGGGCGAGGGTGGTGAACCGGTGCCAGGACGTCCAGCGTCGGACTTGGTGCTGGTCAAGGCCGACTTGGCCTTTTCCGGCCTGAAAGCTTTCCTCCACGATCCAGCGAACTCCCGCGACCCGCACGAACTGGGCGAGGGTGGCCGGCCCCGGTGCCCAGCAGCGGTAGAAAGCCAGCTCACCGGTCGTGGTGTTACGTCGGATGAGCAGGCTGTGCCGGCCATCGTCGTCGGGGTCACCGTCGGCGCCGACGTCGGCCAGCCAGGCCCAGTCGTAGAACCGTGGTCCTTTCGAGCCGTCACCAGCGCTGCGCCGGGTCCAGGCGGTGGCGGGCAGGTTCTCGGCGAGGCGGTCGACGCGGCAGCGGGTCTTGCCTGCGTCGATCGGCACGAGGTGATCGCAGGAGACTGCCAGCACGTAGCCGAGGCGGAGTTTGCGCAGTTCACTGCGGAGCCGGGTGTTATTGCCGTAGGCCTCGTCCGCGGCGACCCACCGGGCTGGGACCAGGGCATTCACCGCGGCGTTGATCATGTCGTCGGCCAACTCCGAGCGGGTGGCGAACGTGACGTCCTGCGGAATGCCGGCCCGCTCGCACCGGTCACGGTCATCGGTCCAGGACTTCGGCAGGTAAACCCTGCGGTCGATCAGAGTGTGACCGTGCCTGCTCGCATAGGCGAGGAACACTCCGACCTGGGCGTTCTCGATCCGCCCGGCGGTTCCGGTGTATTGACGCTGGACACCGACCGAGTGCACGCCCTTCTTCAGATCGCCGGTCTCGTCGACCACGAGGACACCGTCAGGGTCACCGAGTCGGTCAGCGACGACCTTGCGAACGTCGTCACGCACCGCGTCAGCGTCCCACTTGGCCCGGTAGAGCAGCCGTTGCATCGCATCCGGTCGGGCATGTCCGGCCTGCTCAGCCACCTGCCAACACGTCTTGACCTCCAGGTCGGCAAGCAGCCCGGTGACGAACCCGGCCGCCGCCCGGCGGGGCTCAACCCGGCAGAACCGGCCCGCGAACGAGTCGATCACCAGGTCGATGGTTCGTCGCCACCGAGCAGGCTCTACGCTGTGGCTCTCGGCCACCGCAAGGTCTGATGTTGTGTCCACAACGCACAGACGATCATGCGGTGGCCGTCCTTGTTCCCGCAGGATCCGAGGTCACCTCACGAACGGCGGCTGCCGTACTAGAGCGCATCTGACGGATCATCACGGATGACTGTGGTCGATCGTTGGCGTGTTGTGGCTGGTGATTTGACTGATCAGGACTGGGAGCGGCTGGAGCCGTTGTTGCCGTCCATGGCGCCGCAGCGTGGTGGTCGGTGGCGTGATCATCGGCAGGTGATCAACGGGATCCTGTGGCGCGTCGAGAACGGCGCGAAGTGGGAGGAGATCCCGGATCGGTACGGTCCGGCGAAGACTTGTTACGACCGGTTCGCCCGGTGGGAGCAGGACGGCACTTGGGCACGTATCGAGAAGTATCTGCAGGCGGAGGCCGACGCGGCCGGTGATCTCGACTGGCGTGCGCAGGTCGACTCCACCATCGTGCGGGCGCACCAGCATGCCGCCGGGGCCCGTAAAGGGGGTTGAGCAGGGCGGATTCGCGGGCAGCCCAAGGGATGGGTCGCTCGCGAGGAGGACTGCCCACCAAACTGCATCTGCTTGCTGATGGACGCGGCCGCAGTCTGGTCAGACGGCTCACACCCGGGCAGGCCTCCGACACCCGGGAACTGGTGCCGTTGCTCGACAACGTCGCGGTGGCCCGGCCCGGAGGTGTCGGCCGCCCCCGCAAGCGTCTTGATCATCTGACCGCTGACAAGGCGTACGGGTCGAAGGCCAACCGGCGTTCGCTGAAGGCCCGGCGGATCCCGCACACCATCCCGGAACGCGATGATGTGCGCAGAAGCCGCGCCGGGAAGGGTTCCCGCGGCGGGCGGCCGCCGAACTTCAACGCACAGCGGTACAAGGACCGTAACCAGGTCGAACGGGCATTCAATCGGCTCAAGCAGTTCCGGGCCGTCGCGACCAGGTACGACAAGCTCAAAGAGCGTTACGAGGCAACGGTAACCGTCGCCTCGATCATGATCTGGCTCCGCGCCAAACCGGACCGGAGCCGACCATGATCTGTCAGATGCTCTCTAACCCCGGTCATCCGCTCGGCCGGACATCGAAACCCGCGTCGGAGCTTGGCGTACATCTGGACCGGAACGCGGTCGAAGCGCACCTGCGCGAGAGACTCCCTCCGAGGCGAATCGCCTTCCGGGTCACATCCCAGCATTTCTTGCGTTTCACGAATGCCGCCGAAGCGGGTGGCGTGCAGCGCCGTGTCCAGCGACCATGCTCGGCAGAGTGACGGGCGCACTACCATCACGTCTCGTGGGCTCCGATCCGTACACACTCGACGGTGCGCGTCGCATCCTCGTCGGTACCCCGAAGATCGTGGAGCGCCTGGATCGGCTGCTCGGGCTCGCCATCCTGGGCAGCGGCGCCGGCTACCTGATGACCGGCACCTCCCAGCTGATGGCCCTCTTCGACTGGGTGGACCAGAAGAACGAGCTGATGCGCCTCCTCGACGGCCTGGTCTCGGCCGGCTGGGAACGACTGCGCAAAGGTGAGCGCCAGGACCGTTTCGAGGTGCTCGCCGCGACACACACCGCGCTGGTGCACGGCTGCTTCTTCACCGCGCTCCGCGAACTGCTCGGCCCGGTCTACGACGAGCTCGATCTGACCGACGAGGACATGGCCCACCTCACCACCGCAGCCGGTGAATGGGCGATCGGCCTGGTCGCCTCCGGCCGGATCCCGCTGCCCGACGCGACGGCCGGGCTGCACCGCACCATCACCGAGCGCATCGAACCGTTCTACCGCGACCTGGCCCGTACCAGCCTGGAGTTCTTCGCCGGCTTGGCCGGCTGGCCTCGCGAACAGGACACCCGCAGCACCGACCCGCTGGTCGGACAGATCACCGAACGGGCCACCAGCCGCTACCGCGCCGAGTACGCCCGTCTCGCCGCCGACGTCCGCGAGTTCGAGATCTGGGCGATGCTCGGCGAACACGCGGCCACCCAGCAGCAGACCGGCGCCTCACTGGCCCGGCTGGAAGACCTGGTCGCCACCATCGTCCACCGCGACGAAGCCGGACCGGCCCGCCTGCTCGACACCGTCCGCGCGATCAACCGCGACGTCTTCGGTGCACCGCTGATCCCGGTCGCCGAGACCGGTGACCTCGACGGCGTCACACTGCCCACCGTCGAGGCGGGCTACGTCAGCCCGCGGTTCCGTTGGGCGCTCGCCGGATCCGACGCGCGTCCCGCCGACGAGCAGTGGTGGGCCGGTCAGCCGCTCGGCGACGACATCGAGACGTTCCTGGCCGGGCACTTCGCGTCACCGGCCAGCGTCGACCGCCCGCTCGTGGTGCTCGGCCACCCCGGGTCGGGCAAGAGCCTGTTCACCAGGGTTTGCGCCGCGCGCCTGTCCACCGCCGACCGGTTCACCGCGGTACGGGTGGCGCTGCGCGACGTGGCCGACCCGACCGCGCCGCTGTACCAGCAGATGAGCGGCGCCCTGGAGAAGGCCACCAACGGCCGGGTCGGCTGGTCCGGGTTCTGCGACGCGGCCGAGGGCACCGTCCGCGTGCTGTTCATCGACGGGCTCGACGAGCTGATGCAGGCGACCGGCTCCACCCAGTCCGGCTATCTGGCCGGGGTCACCGAGCTGCAGCGGATCGAGAAGGTCACCGGCCATCCGCTGGTCGTGGTGGTCACCGCCCGTACCGTCGTCGCCGATCTGGCCGAGATCCCGGACGGCTCACTGGTGATCAAACTCGAGGACTTCTTCGATACCCAGGTGGAGAGCTGGCTGCGGACGTGGCGGGCCACGAACGCGGGCTCCGGGCTGCTCGAACTGGACACCTCGCGGATCCTGCGCCTCGGCGACCTCTCCCACCAGCCGCTGTTGCTGCTGCTTCTGGCCCTGTACGCGGCGCGGCGCCCACTGCCGGAGGACGACTCCGCCGCCGGGCTGTACGGCGCGCTGCTGCACGACTTCATCACCCGCGAGCTCGCCAAACCCGGCCAGTCCGGTGCGGGCGGCCCGGCGCAACGGCGCCATGACGCGCTCTGGCAGTTGGGCGTGGTGGCCTTCGGCATGATCAATCGAGGTCGGCTGCATCTCGGTGAGGATCAGCTGCGGCTCGATCTGGCCGCGTTGAGCCGCCGCAACGCCGATCCGATCCTGACCCCGCCGGGCATGTTGGACCCGGCACAGCGGATCATCGGCCGGTTCTTCTTCATCACGGCCGCCGAAGCCGACGGCGGTGGCGGCGGGCGCAGCTACGAGTTCCTGCACGCCACCTTCGGCGAGTACCTGGTCGCGTACCACCTGGTCGAGCAGTTGTCCGATCTGCATGCCGCGTTGGGGCGCCCGTCGTCGCAGCAGTGGGACGACGATCTGCTGTTCGCGTTGTTGTCGCACCGCCTGGTCACCGCGGGTGCCGCCGCGGTCCTGCCGTTCGCCCGTCAGCTGCTGGATGCCGAGGGCGAGGAGACCCGGGAGGGTGTGCTGGCGGTGGTCAGCTGGCTGATCCGGGCGGCGCCGGACCGATGGGGCAAGGGCGCGTTCGCGAGCTACGACCCGTCGGGCGGCCGATATGTGGACCGTCTCGCCACGTACACCGCGAACCTGGTGTTGCTGCTCACCCGGCTGGTCGAGGAGCCGGTGCCGCTGGCCTATCTGGCGCCGGCCGGCGCCGACCCGGAGGAGTGGTGGACCACCCTGCTGGATCTGTGGCATGCGACCTTCCAACGGGAGTACGGCGAGGAGTGGCGCGGCCTGCTGTCGCTGCTGGGGCGCCCGTCCGACCGGTGGGCCGGTATCGAGGCACGTGCCGATCCGATCGCCAACACGTTCGTCACCCGGCTGCGGCTGGAGACCGCCAACCGGGTCCGCGGCGCCGCCTACAACGCGGGTATCGCCGCGATGACCGGCACCTACCGGCTCAGCAGCGCGGACCGAGAGGAGGAGATGGCCGGCGAACTCATCGCGGTGCTCACCGACCCGTCGCCCGGCCCCCTCACCTTCGACCACCTGCGTCTCGCCGAGAACCTGCGCGCGGCCGGGGAGACCGCCTCGTGGCTGGCCAGGCCCGCGGTCGCCTTTCTGTGCCGGTTCGGTGACGACCTGACCGCTGAAGCCCGGGCCGGCCTCCTGCAGATTCTGCTGGCGCACCGCAACCACCCGGCTGACCTCAGTCACGGACTGGCGTTGCTGGTCGCCCTCTACCCGGACCTCATCCATGCGGGACCCGAGGTCGGCCGACTGCTGCTGACGCCGGTGAACACCGGCGAGGACGTCGTGGCGCTGGCCCCACGGGATGCGAGCATCGAGATCGCGCTCCTGACCGGCGAAGCCGTCTGGCAGCGTTCGGATCGCGACCTCTACGGTTTCGCCTACCTCCGTCACCAGCACCTGGCCGCCGAATTCGCCGAACAGGTGGCGCGGGACGCCGGCTCCCGGGTGCCGGCCGACGCCGATGACATGGCACGGCGCACGCTGATCAGGCAGCTGATCACCGAGCCCGGCTCGCCGCCGTTCTGACCCGAGCCATCGATGTGACCTGGATCACCTTCGTGCGGCGAGATGGCGCGGGGAAACCTCCGTCATCAGGGTGCAGCGGCGTGGAGGGGAGTGGGCATGGACTTCGATCCGAGTGAACCCGCGGTGGCGGACCTGGACGGCGACGGGATCTTCGACTCGGTGCAGTTCGACACCGACGACGACGGCAGGATCGACACCGAGTCCATCAAGACACCGGACGCCGGCGTCGTATCCGTACCTTCCCGGTTGCTACGGTCGCCCTGTGAGGACCCGCGTGACCGGCATCTGCATCGAGGACGGCCGGATTCTGGTGCTGAATCAGGAGACCGGCGGTCCCCGGACGTGGTCCCTGCCGGGCGGCAAGGTGGAGGCGGGGGAGACGCTGTCGCAGGCGCTGGTCCGGGAGATGCGGGAAGAGACGGGCGTGGAGGTGGAGACGGGTCGCCTGCTGTACCTCTGCGACAACACTGCCGGGCAAGTCGTTCACATCACCTTCGAAGTCCGGCGGGTCGGCGGCGAGATCGGCGCGGTTCTCGGCGGTGCGGATACCCGACCGATCCGCGGGGTGGAGTTCGTCGAGTTGGACAAGCTGGCCCGGCTCGGGTTCAGCGACACGTTCGTGCGGCTGTGCCAGTCGGGATTCCCCGGCGCTGGTTCGTATATGGGCGCCAAGGCCAACATCGGCTTGTAGTCGGGCTGACCCGGCGCACCGCCGGGACCCTCGAGCCCTGCGCGGTGCGGCGTCGCGCTGTCATCACGGTCCCGCTGCACCGATGAGGTCGCGGGCCGCGGCAGGATCCCCCGGCGCCAGGAACTGCTCGCCCGTACGACCACCCTGTTCCACGCCCAGCTGCAACGAGCACCCATCCTGTTCGAGGCGACCCTGCGACAGCCCTCGGCACTGGTCGCAGCCCTGCACACCAGACGAACCCCACCGCCGGCCGCCCTCCCGCAGGCATGGCAGCCACCGGTCCCGACAGTTCCGCGCTATGCCGAGGCCCTCCGCCAGGACTGAGAGTTCATGGCCACCCGCCCACAACGCGATCGGCCCCCGTCGCCGCCGGCGCCGCGATCCGAATCCTGGTTGAGGCGTCTCCGCCGACGCACCGGATGGTGATCGCCGAGCCGGGAGACCGGGTCAGGCGGTGGTTCCGCCGTCGGCCAGCTGCGTGCTGCCGGTCATGAACGCCGACAGGTCCGAGGCGCAGAACAACGCGACCCGGGCGATGTCGTCGGGCACCCCGGGGCGCCCGATCGGTCCGGTCATCATCAACGCGATTGCGTCGAGCTGATCGGCCGGCACCCCGGCCGCGGTCGCGGCTGCGATGTTGCCCTCGGTCGGGACGTGGCTCGGCGCCACCCCCAGCACCCGGATGCCCTTCGGCGCCAACTCCAAGGCCAGCTCCCGGGTCAGCCCCCGCACGGCGTGTTTGGACGACACGTAGGCGGCCAGGCCCGGCGCGCTGCCCCGGAAACCCGCCGTGGAGGCGATGTTCACGATGACCCCACCGGCGCCGACATCCGCCGGGCGGCCTCCCGGGCGCCGACGAACGTGCCACGGGCGTTGACGTCGAGGACCCGGTCCCAGATCTCGTCGCTCATGTCGAGCAGCGGAACGCTGGGGAAGATGCCGGCGTTGTTGACCCAGATCTCCAGTCCGCCCAGGTCGGTGACGGCCCGGTCGGCGACCGCCCGTACCGAGGCCGTGTCCGTGACGTCCAGTGCGCAGCCGATGGCCCGTACGCCGTGGCGCCGCGCGATCTCGACGGCCGTACCGTCGGCGAGGTCTTCTCGGATGTCACCGATGATCAGGTCGGCTCCGGCCTCGGCCAGGCGCAGGGCGATCGCCTTGCCGAGGCCCTGTGCGCCGCCGGTGACGACCGCCCGACGGCCGGTCAGGCGGATCAGATCGGTCAGGGACCTACTCGATACCTCAGCCGTGGACATGCGGCCACCTTCCTGTTCGCGGGCTGTTGCGACTGCCGACGCTAGGTCCCCGAACACTAAATGGCAACACTGTGTAAACATTAGTTGGCGGTGTTAGGGTCGGGACCCGATGAGCGAACCGAACCGGCCCACCCGCGGCATCCAACAGGGCCCGCGCAGCATCCAGGTGGTCGAAAGCGTCCGCGCCGCCACCCTGGCCGAGCTGTCCCGGACCGGGTTCGCGAACCTCACCATCGACGCCGTCGCCAAAGCAGCCGGAGTGAGCCGACCGACCATCTACCGCCGCTGGCCGTCGAAGGCGGCCCTGCTGCAATCCGTGGTCGAACCGCTGCTCGAACGCTACGACGCCGACCCCGACACCGGCACCGTCACCGGCGACCTGCTCGCCCTCATGGTGCTGATCAGAGACAACGCGGCCCGACCGGAAGGCCGCGCGATGATCACCGCCGCCACCACCGGCGCCGCCGAGCTACGCGAACTGGTCCGGGCCGCCAACGCCCGCACTCTCGCACCCTTCCACCGGGCCCTGGAACGCGCCGTGCACCGGGGCGAAGTGACCGCCGAGTCCGACCTGCCGACCATCGCCTACGTCATCTTCCAGGCCGTGGTCATGTGGGAGCCCGCGCACGACACCGCCCCCTCAGAAGCAGATCTGACCCGCATCCTGCGTACGGTCCTCCCGCCGCCGAACACCATCGAGCGACAACCGGTGCCGTGATCGGGCCGAAGCCACCCCGGTCACACCCGGTCAAACCCACGAGAAACCCGTCCGGTCGGTGGCGAACCCGATCGCCACTGACGCCGATCCACCCTGCCGGCGAATCGGCTGTGCTTGCCCTGCTACGCAGGACATTCCGATTCCTCCCCGGCCCGAAGGCCGGAGTATCCCCGGAAGACATCTGATGACTGCGTCCCTTAAATTGCGTGAGGTGGATCTGTCCTTTCTCGGTGAGCCGACCGGACCGATGACCCGAGTCCGCGGCGGGTTCGCCAACCGCCTGTACCGGCTCGACACCGACCAAGGCTCCTTCGCGGTGAAGGAGTTGAACCTCCTCGACCGCCGCGAGATCTACCGGACCGAGGACGTGTTCAGATTCGAGCAGGCGGCCTTCGCCGCCGGAGTCCCGATGCCGGAACCCATCCTGGCCGGCGATCACACGCTCGTTCATCGGTGGGTCGACGGCGAGAAACTGCCGGAAGCACCAGTGCCGGCGGAGTACGCGTTCGAGATCGGCGGCATTCTCGCGCGCCTCCACACACTCGACGTCGCGTGGCCCGCCGCCCCGATCCAGGAATCGGTGCCGCGAGACTGGCCGACGCTCGCCGAGCGGGCGACGGCGACCGGGCAGCCCTGGGCCGGCGAACTCGCCCGGCAGGTCGAGACGCTCCTCGCGATGGCACGGTTCGTCGACACCTGTGAACGCCCGGGACCCGCCGTGCTGACACACCGAGACATCCAGCCCTGGAACCTGCTCTCTCGGAAAGGTCGGCCGGTGCTGCTCGATTGGGAACTCTCGGGGATGCTCGACCTGGCCGGTGAACTCGGCTCGACCGCGTTGAGTCTCGCGAAGGGACCAGGCCTCGACGACATCCGACCCGCCGTCTTCCGCTCGGTCCTCGACGGCTATGTCGCAGCGGGCGGAACGCTGCCGCCGTGGGGGCCGAGCTGGTTCGCGTTCATGATCGGCGGCCGGCTGGGATTCACCAGGTGGAACATCCTGCGCTGCCTCTCCGGTGTCGAGGCCGACACCGGCCCCGACCTCGCGCTGTCGCACGAATCCGTGCGCAACGGCCTGCGCGGCCTCCCCGACCTGTTCGTCCGCCTTCCGCAACTGCAGGAGATGCTCATGTCCGAGTGATCTACAAGCCATACGACCTCAAACCCGCGCCGGTACGGGAGTCGTTGCCGGTCGGCGTACGCCACACTGCCTTGAGGGCTGCGACGAGGAGGACGCCAGTGAGTGGTATCGAGGCCTTGGGCCGGCTGCTGCGGCAGTCGCACCATGCCCGGCCGGACGACCTCCCGCAGATGGCCATGCGGGCCGCCCCACTGGTCGGCGCCACCAGCATGATCATCTACCTGGTCGATCATCGGCAACGGGAACTCCTGCCCCTGCTGACCGGAGACGTCCCGGACCGGGACCGCATCATGGTCGACGGCACCCTCGCCGGGCGTGCCTTCTCCACCGTCGCGGCCTGCGCCGGTGACCTCGGCCCCGACGGGACCCGGCTGTGGGTGCCACTGATCAACGGCGCCGAACGTCTCGGCGTGATGGAGGTCGCCCTGACCGGCCCGGCCGCAGACACCCTCGTGGAGGACTGCGCGACCGTCGCCGCCCTGCTCGCCGAACTCATGGTGACCCGAAGCCTCTACAGCGACACCATCGAACGGCTACGCCGCCGCGAACCGATGCGCCTGGCCGCGGAGATGCTGCGCGCCCAGCTCCCGCCGCTGACGTTCTCCACCGGCCACATGATGATCAGCGGAATCCTGGAGCCGTGCTACGACGTCGGCGGTGACGCCTTCGACTACGCCGTCAACGGCGACATCGCCTACCTCGCGCTCTTCGACGCCGTCGGACACGGCTCGGCGGGCGGCATGCGGGCCGTCATGCTGGCCTCACTCGCGCTGGCGGCCTACCGCAACGCCCGACGCGCCGACCTCGACCTGACCGCCACCTACCACCACATCGACCAGGCCGTACACGACCACGACCAGCGCGGCCTGATCACCGCGGTACTCGCCGAACTCGATCAGCGCACCGGCATACTGCGGGTGATCTCCGCCGGGCATCCCAGCGGCGTGGTCATCCGCCAGGGCAAAGCGGTCAAGGTACTGCCGACGCCCACCGCCCTGCCGGTTTCGCTCGGCCACCACCGGCCGCCGGTCGTGGTGGAGGAAGCACTGGAACCCGGCGATCACGTGCTGCTCTACACCGACGGCGTCACCGAGGCACGATCCGGCGGCGAGCCGTTCGGCATCGACCGGCTCGTCGACTTCACGGTCAAGGCCATCGCCGACCACCTACCGCTACCGGAGACCGCCCGCCGGCTGGTCCACGCCATCCTCGACTACCAGGACGACTGCCTGCAGGACGACGCCACCGTGCTGCTCACCCAATGGACCAGCCCGGCGCCGGCCCACTCCGACACCGAACTTTCCGAGTCCGACAACCGAGCGCCTTTCCCCGTCGACGACTGAGCACCGTGCCGGCAACCCGCCGATCCGACCTCGACCCACATCGCGCCCGGCAAGGTCAACGAGGACGTCCCCGCCGGGACAGGCTCTACAGCAACGACCAGGGCCAGCACCCGGCGCCCGGAATGAGCACCACAGATCGGCCTTCACGGGCCGCGACGATCACGGAGGGGCCTCGGGTCCGCGTCCTCGAAATAGCTGATCTCGATGTCCGGCAGCTCATTCTGCAATTCGTAAGCCAACGCCCGCCCGTCCTGCCGCCAGCGTTGCTCCTCATCCACGCCGGCGAACTCGAAACCCGTCAGTGCGATGGCGTTGTAGCGCTCGTTCCACGCCTGCAACCGCTGGACGAGCTGCGCGCTGACACCGAGATCATGAAGTACGACCGGACCCATGTGGTCAAGGTCCGAGTCCCAGACAGGGTCGTCGGACATGTGCTCCGCCATCACCCGCAGCGCGCGAGGACGGTACGCCTCCTCCACCCGGCGATCATGGCACGCTCGGAGGCCGAGCCGAAGCCGGCAGGTGAATCGAGTTGATCGGACACCTGGCCCCGGTACGTACTGAGCACTCGGCCTTGAAATGGCCTACCCGTGCCACGGGTCGGCGCTGCCGTCGCTACCATGCCGCTCTTCTCCGATCATCGGTCGCGACAATCGGGGCCGCCGCTGCGGTCTGCGGCTTGCAGACCGGTTGCTGAACTCTCCCACGGCTCAAGAGCCGTCGGACGCTGCCGAATCGGTCAGCGACCAAGTTGGCCGGCAACGATGAGGTGAGTCGTGGCGAAGAAGTTCAATCCCGCACCAGGATGGCCCCCGGCCCCCGAGGGCTGGCTGCCGCCGGTGGGCTGGCAACCGGACCCGGCCTGGCCGCCCGCGCCGCAGGGATGGGACATCGTCGTCGAGCTGAACGATCCGGGCACACTGTGGGAGGCCCGGGGCCTGACCCTGACCGGCATCGGCGGCGGCAAGTACCGGCTGACTTCGACCCTGCTCTACTTCGAGAAGGGCATCGTGTCCACCAACGCCCAGCAGATACCGGTCGCTCAGATCATGGACGTCGACATGCGCCAAGCCTTGATCCAGAAATCGCGGGGCGTCGGAAACGTCCTGGTGCACGTGCAGCGATCCAACCGTGTCGAACTCGTCATCCTCGAGGACGTGCCCGAACCGCGGGCAGCCGTCACGATCATCAACGAGACCGCACGTGCTGCCCGGCTTTACGAGCAGACACTGCGCAACACCCACCACTATGCAGGCGTCCCGGCACACCTGCCGGTCACGGCCCCGGCGCCGGGCGTGCCCTCGGCCCCGGCCGCCGTCGACCCGATGGAGCAGCTGCGGCGTCTCGGTGAACTTCGTGAGGCCGGTGTGGTGACCGACGACGAGTTCTCCGCCAAGAAGATGGAGATCCTCGCCCGACTTTAGCCAGTACCTGATCAAGAGGTTAACGGGATGGCCGTGAACTGCCGAAAAGCGGATCGCGGCCATTCTGCTTCGCGGCTGTCGGCGGCGGTCGTCCCGTCAGGGGGCGATCAGCTCGTCGATCAGACCGTCGGCCAGCCGCTGAGTTCGGGCCTCCTCATGATCCAGCGCGATCACGACCAGTCCGGCACGCTGCGCGGGCAACCGAGCGATCTGAGCGCTCAAACCCGCCCACACGCCGCCGTGTCGGTGCAGCGGGAACCCGGCCCGGGTCACCACGTCGATACCCCAGCCGTACGGCAGGGGAGTGCCGTCGTCGAGCCGCCCCGCCGTGTGCAACAGGCCCGAAACGCCGAGCTCGTCGTTCGCCAAGGCCTCGTTCCAGCGCATCAGATCGGCCGCCGTCGACCAGACCCCGCAGTCGCCCAGCGACAGCGGCGCCGGGGAACCCGGCTCGGTCGGCGTGCCACCGGGCGGAAACGGATCCGGGCCTGCCCAGTAGCGGGTGCCGGCCATACCCAGCGGCTCGAACAGACGCGAGCGCGCGAAATCGGGGAACGGCTTACCGGCGACACGTTCGACGATGACCGACAGACACGTGTAACCAGGGTTGCGGTAGCTGAACGTGGTCCCCGGCGTGCTCTCCAAAGTCTCATGCCCGCCCAACTCGCCGAGGATGCCGGCGACGGTCCGGTCCCGCCCGGCCCTCTTGAGCGCGAAGAACTCGCCGGCCTCGGGCAGCCCGCCTGTGTGGTGGATCAGGTGCCGCACCCGGACGGTGGCCGCCCACGCCGGAAGCTCGGGGATCCACTCGGCCAGAACCGACTCGACGTCGAGCCTTCCCTGCCGCACGAGCAGCGCCACGCACGCGGCCGTGATCTGCTTCGACACCGACGCGACGCAGGCCGTCGTGAACGGGTCACCGTGGCTCACGTACACCGGCGGCGCGTCCCCGCACCGTAGGCCGACCACGACCCGGTCGCCGTCGCCGTACCCCGCCGACTCGATGAGCGCGGTGATCCGCGCGGGAGAATCCACCGGCCCACTGTCCGCGGCAGACGCCCCCGGGTAAACCGAATAAACAGGCGAGCGGCTACGCAGCCCGCGCGCGATAGCGGGTCGCGCCCGCGTACAGGGCCAGGAGCGCCACCGCCAGAACGGTCAGTGACGGCCCGAGGGTGTATTCCCCGACACGCTCGACGAGCACACCGACACCGGCGGGGATGAGTACCCCGCCCAGGCCCGTGGCCGACATCTGCAAACCGATCACCCGGTCGGCGTGCGCCTGCCCGACGCGGTCGGCGGTGGTCAACGTCAGCAGCGGGAACACCGGCGCCGCGGCGAAACCGATCACCATCAGGCCGGCCACGGCCGACCAGGCAGGACCGGGAACGGCCATCAACACGGCACCGGCCAGCATGCCGACGAGACCACCGACGAGGGTACGGGTGGTGCCCAGCCGTTCGACGGTGAAGCCCTGCACCACCCGGCCGACGAAGAGACTCGCCCAGTACGCCGAGACGCACAGTCCCGCAGCGGTCGCGCTGACGGCGCGGTCCTCGGTGAGTAACAGGTACGCCCACAGACCGGTGGCCACCTCGAGCCCGACGTAGACGGCGAACGCCGACATGCTGAACCACACCGCGGGCATCCGCAGAGTCGCCCCGACCCGCGGCAACGCAGTGTTCGCGGCGGCCCCCGGCGTGTCGGCGGCGCGGTGCGGTGCCCACGCCCGGGCGGATACGACGAAGGCGACGGCCAGTAGTGCCTGCGCACCGGCCACCAGACCGTAACCCCACCGCCACGACAGACCGCCACCGAGCACGCCGGTCATGATCAGCGGCCCGACGGCGACACCGAGGCCGAAGAACGCGTGCAACCAGTTCATGTGTCGAGGCCCGAACGCGTTCGCGGCGTACGCGTTGAGGCCGGTATCGATCGCTCCACCGCCGAACCCGGCGACCAGGGCGCAGGGCAGCAACCAGCCCAGCCCCGGCGCGGCGGCATATCCGGCCAGGGCGAGCGCGGCGAGCGCCGTGCTGCCGGCCAACAGCCGTCCGACACCCAGCCGGACGAGGGTGAACCCGGCCGCGACGCTGGACAACAGGTAGCCGACCGTGCTGGCGAACAACAGCACGCCCACGGAATCGGTGGACACCCGCAGTTCGCCTGCCATCGACGGCCATCCGACGCCGAGCAGACCATCGGGCAGGCCGAGACTGATGAAAGCGCAGTAGGCCAGCAGCAGCACGGAGGTCCCGATCGCGGCCGCCTTCACGGGGCCTGCCGGGCGAGGATCCTCGGCGGCGTGGGACTGGGGAACCGACATGATCGCATCCTGACACGACGTGACGCGGCATGAGACGGGCGCGGCCGACGAGGCCGGACGGGACCGTTCACCAGGTCACTCAGCAGATCAGGGCTGCGGTTCACCGACGATGCTTCACGGCCCGTCCGATCATGCGGTGAATCCGGTGGGACACGATGCCGTAGATCATCATCGGTAGGCAGAATGTCGCCATGCGTTACAGCTGGCAGCGCCGCACCAAGGCCGACCGGCGACTGTGGGCACTGGTCGTCGTCGCCTTGCTGCCGCCCGCCTTCTGGGCGGCGGCCCAGCTCGACCCCACCAACGACCAGCTCGACACACTCGCCGATCAGTCGCAGGTCGTCAGTTTGATCCTCGCGGTCATCATCCCGGTGGTGGCGCTCGCGCGTTTCGTGCAGACCTACCGGAACAACCATCAGGGCGTCGCGGACTGGGGCGTCGAGCTGGGCCAACGAGTCCGACGGGCGGAGAGCGACAACCTGGCCGCCATGCTCAGCCACACCCGACCGGTAGACGTCACCCTCACCGCCGGGTCACCCCAGCCCGAACTGATGGCGAGCTCCTTCGTGTTCGACGACTCCACCGAGCCGATGACCCTCGACGACATCGGGGAGCTCTACACCTCCTCGGGCGGCGGCGCACGCCTGGTGATCGTCGGCGAACCAGGATCCGGCAAGACCGTCACGTCCGTACGCCTGATCCTGTGGCTCTTGGATCCCGCCCGGGATTACAGCGGCCCGGTGCCGGTCCGTTTCAACCTCGCGGCCTGGGACACCAGCCGACCCATCAGCCGGTTCTTCGTCGACACCCTCGCCCGTGACCATCGAGTGCCGGTGCCCCGCGCTGAAGAGCTGGTGGAACAGGGCCGGATCCTGCCGGTCCTCGACGGCCTCGACGAGATGGACCTCGACGGCGACGAACCGGTCCGTGCCATCGCGGCGACCGACTGGCTCAACCGGCGTCACCGCGTCGGCGAGAAACCCGGCGGGATGGTTCTCACGTGCCGGCAGACCCGCTACACCGAGCTCGGCAACCGGGAATCGACAGTGGCCGGGGCCCGTGAGGTACGTGTTCTCGAACTCGATCCGGACCAGATCACCGACCACCTACGGGAGGCCTTCGAGACACAGCCCAGCGTCGCCGCGCGCTGGCAGCCGGTGCTCACCTCGCTCAAGGACCCGGACAACGCGGTCCTCTGGGCGTTGCTCGCCCGACCCTGGCAGCTCAACCTCGCCGTCACCGCCGTACAGGCCGGCCGAGACCCGCAGGAGCTGTTCCAACGCGCCGACCACGAGCTGCCCGCCGCGGCGAGCGCACGTATCCACCGCGAACTGCTCGGCGGGTACGTACACGCCGCCACCAAGGTGGCCGAGGCCGGCCGCCCGGAAGGCGAAGCGCCTCCATACACCAGTGAACAGGTCACCCGATACCTGACCACGCTGGCCCGGCGACTGCAAAACCCCGACCTGGACGACCGCGGCCATCCGGTCGTCGACATCGTGCCGCATGAACTGTTCGCCACCAGCCGACTGCCGCGTCTGCTGCACGCCGGGACCGCTGGACTGCTGGTCGCCGCGGCGTGCGTGGTGGTCGCGCTGCAGACCATCGGCACGCCGTCGGATTGGCTGGCCGCGACGGCCGACTTCCTCGGCAACGGCGCTCGCACGATCATCGCCGCAGTCTTCGGAGAGATCATCCCCTTCGCCGGACTGGTCTGTACGCCGCTCATCGCCGCCTGGCTGGCCTCGGGCACCACCTTCTCCGGTGTGCCGCGCGCCAAGGCGAAAGGGCGATGGTGGCCCCGCTATCGCCGAGGACTCCGTGCCGCGCTACCCGGCATAGTGGTCGCCACCACGGCGTACCTGCATCTGTGGGGCGCGGCCGACGCCTTCGATGTCGATATCTGGTCGTCGGATCTCCAGGGCGATCTTCTGATGACCGTGGTCGTGGTCGCGGTCATGGCGCTCGGTGGCCTTGTGTGGAGCCGCCTGCGAGGCGTCCTCCGGGCCGGTACGGTGCTCGGGCTGTCCCTGATCACCCTGCTCTCCGAGTTCCTCTACCTGCCACGGCTCAATCTGGAGGTCGTCGGCTACCAGTTGACCTACCTCCTGCTGTGGACGGGTTGCCTGGCCGCGTGCTTCCACTGGACCGGCGAGCTCGCCGGCCGATTCGCCGCCCTCCCGCACTTCCGCAGGTCTCTGGCTCTCCCGGCCGGTGCGGGCGTCATCGCCCTGCCCATCTGGCTCGCGGAGGTCCTGGGCGAGGCCTTCGCCGGCTCATTCGTCACCGCGCGTGAGATCGGCATGGTCGTCGGCATCGGGGCGGGAGTCGTCTCCGGCCTACTGGCCGCCGTGCGCCGCCACGGTGGGGGAGCGGTCGTCGGGTCCGCCACCGGCCTGTGCGTCGGTCTGGCCGCCGTCACCATCGATGGCCCGTATGAGTACGTGGACCCCATGGCCTACGCAGGTCTGCTCGGCCTCGCCGGCTGCCTGGTCGCCGGAGCCGCCATCGCGGTTCTCCGCCGTGACCCTTTGCCCGCGGACGCCAGGCCACAACTGCCGATGGCCGTCGTGCAGGATGACCTGATCTCCGCCGTGCAGACGGCGGTCGTGATCGGCGTACCGACCTTCTTCGCCCTGGCGTTCGGGGCGGTGCGGGCCGTCGGGCTGACCACCGTGGACCCGATGCCGGCGGCGTTCGCGGCGGTCGCCGCCGGAGCCGGTTTCGGTCTCTTCGGCAGGCGGTCGTGGTTTCGCTTCGCGATCGGTTGGGGCATCGCGGTCGCCCGCGGCAGACTCCCGTTGACGTTCACCGCGTTCCTGCGCTGGGCCGCCGCCGCCGGGCTCCTGCGGACCAGCGGTTCGGCCTACCAGTTCCGCCATCTCGAGTTGCAACAGTGGCTCCTACAGCGAGAGCCGTCCCCCGCCCGTGTCCTCCCGCCGCGCGATCAGCCCGCCATCCCGGGCTGACGACGCGATGATGACGGCGCACTGACACCGCGCTGACGGGTCCCCGCGACGCTCTGCCTGTCGCCGCATTCGGCGGCTCGGACCCGCA
Source organism: Actinoplanes sichuanensis (assembly GCF_033097365.1). Lineage (NCBI taxonomy): Bacteria > Bacillati > Actinomycetota > Actinomycetes > Micromonosporales > Micromonosporaceae > Actinoplanes > Actinoplanes sichuanensis. The sequence goes on along the minus strand of NZ_AP028461.1, from coordinate 4,142,897 downwards.
CCACACGGGCCCGGCGCAGCGTCTCTGGAGGCACCTTCATGAACACACGAAAGACCCTGGCCACAACCGCCGCGTTCCTACTCGCCGCAGCCACGCTGGCGGCGGGCGCCGCACCCGCCTACGCCAACGACGACCCGCACTGCCAGGCGCAGGGACCCGGTCTGATCCTCATCGGTGACGTCCTGCCCAACAACCTCATCGGCACGCCGTTCGACGACATCATCGACGGACGCGGCGGCGCCGACTTCATCGACGGACGCGGCGGCAACGACGTCATCCTCGGCGGTGCCGGCAACGACACCATCCTCGGCGGCGACGGCACCGACGACATCAGCGGCGAGGACGGCGACGACCTGATCTTCGGCAACCAGTGCGACGACCTCGCCGACGGCGGTGACGGCGACGACACCGTCAACGGCAACGAGGACGACGACACCCTGACCGGCGGCACCGGCGCCGACACTCTCAACGGCGGCGATGGCCGGGACCGGATCCGCGGGGGAGCGGGCGACGACGAACTCGCCGGCAACGAACAGAACGACCGCCTCGACGGCGACGCCGGCGACGACGTGCTCAACGGCGGCTTCGGTGACGACGACCTGTTCGGCGGCGACGGCGACGACGTCGTACGCGGCAACGACGGCGACGACGCGATGGACGGCGAGGCGGGCACCGACACCGGCAACGGCGGACCGGCCGGCGGCGTCGACGTCTGCAGCCCGGCCACCGAAACCCAGATCAACTGCTGATCACCGGGTACGGCCGGCGCCGTACTGACGCCACGATGACGGTCCGGTGGGATGTTGCCCGCATGACCGAGAACCTGCGCAAGTCAATGGCCTTGCTGAGCGCGACCATCCTCACCACCGCCGGTCTCACACTCTCGGGTGCGGGACCGGCGGCCGCGATCCCCCTGTGTGAATCAGGCGGGACCGGCTTCGTCATCGAGGGCACCTCCGGCGACGACGTGCTCACCGGCACCTCCCGCGACGACCTGATCCGCGGTCACGGCGGCAACGACGTGATCCACGGCGGCGGCGGCAACGACGTGATCCACGGCGACCCCGGCGACGACACCCTGTACGGCGACGACGGCTGCGACGACCTCTACGGCGACAAGGGCGCCGACGTGCTCGTCGGCGGCGCCGCCGACGACCTCCTGTTCGGTGAGGAGGGCTACGACACCGGCTACGGCGGCACCGGTTCCAACATCTGTGACGTCGAATCCGCGCAGGTTTACGCGTACTTCGACATCGTCCAGTATTTCGTCCGGTGCGCCAGCGAGCCCTTCCTGAAGTGAGTGAAGCCGTCAGGGCCGGCCGGCGAGGACTCTGACGGTCGGCACCGGCGCGTCGATCGAGCGCATGGCCTGGCACCAGCGGTCGAAGGCCCGCCGGGCCTCGCCGTGCCGGCCGGCCCGCACCAGAACCTCGACCAGGCCGCGGTGCACCACCTCGTCATACGCGTCGATGGCGAGCAACCGCACCAGATAGGTCACCGCCTGGTCCAGATCACCGGCGGCCCGGCTGAGCCCCGCGAGGTCGCGCAGCGCACGCAGCCACACCGCACGCGCCTCCTCGCGCAGCCCGTCCGCCCACTCCTCGTACGGCTCGTCACCGAACGCGTCACCGCGATACAACCGATCGAGCTCGACGAGCACCTCCCGTGCCTGTGCCCGATCACCGGTCCGGACCAGCAGTGCCGCGTGCGCCGCGTCGCTCAGCAACTCCTCGACGTCGACCGCCACATGCCCGACGTCGAGCGAGATCCCCGCCAGATCGGCCCGGACATGGTGGTCGGTCGGCCAGCGGCGCGCCGGATCCAACACCGTGCGAACCACGGACAACAACACCGACAACCGATGCGCCGTACGATGTGCCTCGTCATCGGGCCAGAGAAGCTCGCGCAGCTCCAGGCGCGGGACCGGCCGGCCACGTCGCGCGACGAGGATCTTGACCAGCGACCGCGCCTGCCGGGAACGCCACGCGGGCAGCGGCACCGGCCGGCCGTCGACGTACACCTCGAACCCGCCCAGAACCCGCACCCGCACCGGTGTCGACCTGTCCTCACCCGCCGGCAGGCGGGCACCGTCGACAGCCGGCACCCCCAGCTCCACCAGCCGCCGTTCGGCGGCCTTCGCCGCCGAACGCTGCGCGCCGTCGGCGCCGGGCACCCGACCGAGCAGCACCACCGCCCGATCCGCGGCGGGCACCGCACCCGCGGCCCGCCAGATCGCCTCCGCCTCCCGCAACGCCGCCACCGCACCGCCGGTGTCGATGCTCACCGCGGCGACCAGCTCGAGCGCGGTGGCCAGACAATCGGCGCGCCGACTCGCCCGCGCGGCGGTCACCGCCGCGGCCGCCCGCTGCTGCGCGACCGGCAGCGCCCCCTCCGCGAACGCGACCCACCCGGCGGCCACCAGAGCGAGAGGCGACAGGATCTCCGGCGCGGCCCGCTCGGCCTCCTCGGCCGCGCGACGAGCCGCCGCAAGATCGGGATCCGGCCCGTCCAACAACACCCGGGTGAGACCGGCCAACGCCGGCACGAGCACCTGCGTGTCAGCGACCGCACGCGCCGCGTCGACCGCCTCCTCGAACGCCGTCCGGCTCTGCTCACGCCGGCCCAGCTGCCGCCGGACCTCGGCGATACCCCACAACCCGGACGCCGCACGGCTCAGACCGACCCGGTGCGACACCGCGACGACCCGCTCGAAATGCCGTTCGGCCTCGTCGTAGCGGCCCAGCCGCAGCAACGCGTCACCGGCGTTGGACAGCGCCGACACCAGCAGCCCCGGCGGACACTTGTGCTCCGCGGTGTGCACCGCCCGCGCGGCGACCCGCGACGCCTCCGGATACTTGGCGTCACGGATCAGCCCTTCGGCCCGGTTCACCAGCACCCGGACCACGGTGACCACGTCGTCGGCGCGCTGCGCCGCCTCGAACGCGGCGGCCAGATGCTCGTCACGCCGGGCACCCACACCACCGAGCGCGGCGGCGATGTGCGCGGCCGCCTTCGCCCGATCGTCGCCGAGCCCCTCCGCGCAGCGCACCGCCTCCGCCGCCACCGCAGTCGACTCGGCGGCCCGACCCAGCATCGCCAACGCGCTGGCCCGGCAGGCCGACAGCAGCACCCCGTCGACGCTGCGCCCGGCCTCGACGGGCACCGTGCACAGCTCCAGCGCCGTCGGGTATTCGCCGCGCATGTAATGCACCATCGCCGCCCGCCACCGCAGCCCGGCGTCACCACCGCGGACCGGATCCCGCAGCAGCGCGGCGAACACCCGCAGCGCCCCGGCGACGTCACCGGTCATCCGCAGCGCGTCACCGTGCACCAGCCGCAACTCGAACGACCAGTGCTCCTCCGGGATCGACCGCAGCAGCCGCACCACCTCGGCCCCGCCGCCGGCGGCCAGCATCCGGTCACCGTGTTCGGCGAGCACGGCCGCACATCGCGCCGGCCGCCCCGCGCGATGCAGCAGCGCCGCCGCGGCAAGGGGCTGCCGGTGGCGCGAATACCAGGCGACGGCGAAGTCGACGAAGGCGTCGGAGGGCCTGCCGGTGCCCGCACAGCCGGACCGGCGCCGATGCCCGAGCACCGCCGACACTGCCGGCACCAGTCGCGACGCCGTACCGCCGCGCGCCACGAGCAGACCCGCACGGTTCAGCCATCGCAGCGAGTCCAGCGGCGTACCCGGCATCCCGGTGTCGAGCAGCCCCGCGTCGGCCAGGCCCAGACACAGCCCGTCGGCCACCGGGTCGAGCGCGACGGCCGCCTCCAACAGTCCGGCGGCGCCCTCCGGCTGCTCGGCCAGCACCTGCTCGCCGAGCCAGTTCGCGGCCTCTGTGCCCGGGGCGGTGATCGCCGCGAGCAGCTCCTGCGCGCCGACCCCCTGCCGGGCCAACGCCTCACCGGCGAACTGGACCAGCGCGGGCCATCCCGCCGTCACGTCGTACACCAGCACGGCCACCTCGGCGTCGACGATGCCGTGCTCCTCGCGCAGGACCCGCGCCACCTGGTCGAGCGACAGCGCCAGGTCGGCGGCACCACGTTCCACGGCCGCACCCGACAGCGCGGCGTAGAACTCCGGAGCCGGCGGCCGACGTGCCGCCAACCAGAGCTCCACATCGGCCGGCAACGTCGCCAGATCGCGGGCCAGCCGCCGCTGCGCCGGCACGGGCAACGCACACAGATCGTCGACGACCAACCGGGCCGGATTTGACTGCGGATGACGGTACGGCGCAGCCAGCAACGCCTCGGCCGTCCGATACGTCCCCGCGCCGTCCGCGCACAGCGCCTCGAGCGTCGTCGTCTTGCCGTATCCGGCCGCGGCCACATAGACGAAACAGCGCCTGCGACGGGCCTGTTCCGCCATGCCGACCCCCGTCCCTCGCCGCCGATCCATCGCCGTCAATCGCAGCACGAATCGGCGACGACAGCACCGATTGGTCGCCAACCCGCCACAGACGATCCGCGGGACGTCGCGAGCACTGACGCGGTGCTGACACCACGATGAGGACTCCTTCCGACACTCATCGCGCAGGCCCGGTCACCGGACCGGGGCCACGAGCAGGAGGAATCGGAAATGCGTTGGCAGAGAACGGGACTACGCGCCCTGGTGGTCGGACTGGCCGTCACCATGGGCCTGGGCATCGCCGGGGTCGCGCACGCGACGGTCTACCGGGTCGACGAGTTCAAGATCACCGAGCCGCACTTCGACTTCGGCGACGGCCGGCTCCACGACGTCTCCGGCCGGCCGACCGACGACGGCCGCCTCGACTGGGTGATGAACACCCCCGGAGTCTGGGAACCGACACTCGTCGGACGGATCTGGGTCAACAACGCGCGCAACGAATGCGTCCGGGTCCAGATGATGGTCGAGTACGACAACGGGTTCATCCAGACCTACACCGACTACGGCTCGGACTTCTGCGCCCCCACCGGGCAGACCTGGTTCGAAGACGTCAACTTCAGCCCGGTGGCCGACCAGTACGTGCACGCGGTCACGATCAAGCTCCAGAGCGCGGAGTCGAGCAGCGACCCGTGGGTGACAGAGGGCCAGAGCGCCCGCTTCATCGAGCCCTGAGCGCCGGCGGCGGGGCACCGGCCGGTGCCCCGCCGCCCGGCACTGGTAGGTCTCGCCCCGTCAGGCTTCATCGGTCATCCAGAACCTCAACCGCCACCCCGACTACATCTTCGCCGCCTCCATGGCCTCCGGGACGCAGCTGCGGGCGATCGTATCGATGACAATGCGCATGATCACGGGGTTGTGTGTGATGCATGGTTCTCTGCTATACAGACTAGGTGAGATCGAGTCAGCTCCTCAAGGGCGTGTTGGACATCGCCGTCATGGCCGCGCTGTCACGTCGCGAGTTGTACGGGCTCGAACTGCTGGAACGATTACGGGCCGAAGGCCTCACGCCGTTGGGCGACCCTTCCGTCTACGGGGTGCTACGCCGGCTCGAGCAGGACGGGCTGGTCACCTCCCGGCTGCAGCCGTCGGCCAGCGGACCCGCCCGTAAGTACTACAGCATCACCCCCACCGGCCGAGCCGACCTGGACGCCGCCGACGCGGAGTGGTCACGCCTCGCCCGCGTCGTCGACCGACTCCTGGAGATGAGGAATCAACGTGAGCAACACTGAGTCCGCTGCACCCGCCGGCGAAACCCTTTCCGTGTCATCGGAGGCCATCCGGGACTACGTCACAGCGGTGGACCACCTCCTGCTGGACGTACCGTGGCGCCGTCGGCGCGAGCTCATCGCCGACCTGCAAGAACACCTCCGGGAACATCCCGAGCAGATCGCTGTCGAGCAGCCCCAGGACTACGCGGCCGAACTGCGCGCCGCGGTGGGAGCCACTCCCGGCGGATTCCTGTCCGGATTCCGATCGGCAGCCTGGCCCACACCGCTGGAGTGGTGCGAGTCGGTGCTCCGCGGTGCGGCCCTCATCCTGCTGACGCTGCTGGGATACAAGATCCTCGCCTACCTGTCGTACTTCGTCATCGGAGATCCTTCATCGCAGGGCCCGTGGCCCGGCGCGCTCGACCGTGCGATGCAGGAGCTGTACCCCGTGCCCGCCTTCCACGGCTCGACCGGCACCGGACTATTGATCTATGCCCCGCTGGCCGTCCTCACCGGGCAGCTGACGACCGCAGCGGTACTGCTGCGCGCACCCCAACGACGTCGAACGCTGCGAATCCTGTCCTACGTCAGCCTCGGCATCTTCCTGGCCATACTCGGATACGGAGCCATGCGATCAATGGGCTGACACCAAGGCGTCCCGAACCACCACCCCGGCGCCGCCGAACCCTCCGCTGCGCCGATCCGCCCTACCTCCTCCGGCCGAACACCCCACGATCGGCGCGCCCTCTTGCCGCGATCCGCGCGCAGTCGGCGCGCAACCACGATCGGTGGTCGACAGCTTCCGGCAAACGTCTTGTCGTGCCGACGAGAGGGCGTTCGCCAAGGGGCGAGAACGGTATAACGCGCTCCGGCGCGATCGCCCTACGGGCTGTGTACCGATAGCAGAAGTAAGTTAGCGGTACCAGGTGCGGTCTGCACCGATGTGGCGCCTATCGTGATCAGGCCAGCGTCACCTTGGGGAGTTACCGTGGACCGACTTGCTGCATTACAGGAAGCGATCGACCGCACCGTCGAAGCCGCCGAGCACTATGGTCCTGAGCGTCAGGTCCTCAGCCTCGAACCTGTTGACCTCTTCGCCGCCCCTGCCCCCAACCCCCATGGGTACACCACGTTGACCCCAGGCATAGTTCAACGTGCTCTCGTCACCATCGCCAACGATCACCGCGGCTGCACCCTGCCCCACTGCAGCACGTGTGGCGCTCTGCGTACCGGTCTCGCCGCGTGCCTGTCGGAACTGCGAAGTGAGCATCAGCGAGCGCTGCAGGCCCAGTTCGACCATTCTGAGCCGCACCCGTGGCGGCGTTGGTTCAAGCGCAGCAAGGGATGAAATCGCCCCCCTCGCGACGTTGGCCAGGTGACCCGCTGTAGCTAGACCTGACTGACATCAGTATCCGGATCTGCTTGATGAGAGTGCGCTCGGAAATCTGCTGGTGTCGGTAGATATGGTGCTGATATTGGTGTCTGTCGGGAGGCGGGGACGAAGGTGCCGGTGCGGAATTCCGATATTCTGGAAACGTTTGTCCAGATCGTTCAAGGGCCTGAGGGTAATCTCCGAGCAGTAGAGCTCGCCGGGCTGGGGATCGCTGCCGAGGCGCGTTGCACCCTCCTGCTGCTCGCTGACAAGGCGGGTCCGAGCCGTGGTTCCGGACCCGGTTGGCTTCAGCGTTCGCGCGACTTCGCCGACTGCTTGATCGAGCTGGGCGAGATCGGCGACAGCCTCGCGGAGGTGTGGCGTGCCCGTCGCGCACATGAACTGGACGAGGAAGCCTTCAGCGAACAGTTGAACCATCACGTCCGACGCCTGCAGGCGTGGCCCGAAAGTTCTGGGCTGCTCGATGAACGGCAAGAATAGGACCGCCGCCCGGCGACAGTCCGGACCTGGCGAGCTGAACTGCCGCTAACCGTGCGCGGGTCACCCCTCATCGGCTGTCGCGAGCACGTCGGCACTGAGGAGTTCTCTCGCGCCGATTACCTCGACGCCGAGTAGTCGGCCGTCGGCATCGAAGTCAAGCACGATGTCGCCTTGGCCAGGTCGTTCAACGACGACGTTCTCGATCGCCGAACCATCAAGGATCTTCTGCTCGATGGTGAGATATGCCGCGTTCGCCTCACTGTCGTAGCTCATGCGCATGGGGCATTCGACCACGCCCGGCCGACTCCGAGTCGAAGTTCTCTGCGGATGGTTAGAGGTAGCACTCGACTGCCGTGATCCGCTCGCTGTCAAGCGCCACGACGGGCTGGCGGTGGCCGGCGCCCACTCGTGCCGATGACAGTGCGTCAGATCGGCTCGGCCGGTGGCAGATGGGGCTGTGGTGTTCGGCCTTTGCTGATGTATTCAGCTCGCGCGTCGTCCAAGCTCTGGCTGCCGTTCGGCCCGCCTCTGACGATGGCGCTGTCGTGCTCGTCCTGGCCGTCGTCCTCCCACCAGCACTCGCTACAGATCTCGTAGCAGCCACGTTCGGACAGCGTGGCGTGGCCACAGCAAGGGCAGGTATAGGGCGCGTCCGCGGCCGGCGCGAACACGTTTCGCCGCGAGGTATAGGTCTCGAACCACTCCTCACGGCGGCGGATGAGTTCGTCATCCGAAATTGATGGATCGTCGTGGGGGCTACGGATTACTGGATCAGGCTGCACGGGGACATTCTGCGACGAGGAGGATGGGCTGGCGAACCAGTTCGGGCGTCCGGATCTGCCACGATCCGCTTGGCGGCCTTTTGGCGGCCTTCAAAGCTCGTACGGGTAAAGGGCGATGTTCTCCCGCTGAAGGTAGAGGTCGACCCAAGATCCGTCGCTCGAGGTCGGGATGGATCCGACGACGTCCAGCAGGATCTGATCGCCGTCCAGTTCGAGAATCGCTGCGCCATCAACGGTGAGCTTGAGCCGGCCCCGGACGATGACGCAGTGACCTCCTTGCTCGAGACCCGGCGAGGTCTCGTCGGCCGGGTGAGCGTTCTGACCCCATTCGATCTGCTCATCGATCGTCCACTCCACCGGGTACTGCCCCGGCGGAATATCTGGAACTCCGCACCAGCGGACTGCGGTATGTCCGAAAGAGGTCCTGACCTGGACTAGAAGCGGGCTCCAGGGGAACTTGGCGGCCTTCACCACCTCGACAAGCATGTAGGCATCATGGCAGGCCGTTCGGCCAAGAGGCGTGCGCTCATCTGCCGCGATCCGCTCGGTACTTCGCGCCGCTGGTCCGTGTGTGGCAGGAACTCAGGTCAGGTGTTCATTCCGAGCTGCCCTGCCGGAATGCTGTCTTCCCAAGGACAGTCCTCGATTCATGGGGATGCACTACGGGCTCATCGCGGCCACAGCCACGCGGCAGGAATTTCTCGCCGAACTGATCCGGCATGCCGGCGAGTTCGAGGTGGGACCTTCGGCCACTCACGACGACGAGATGACCATCGGTGAGCGCAACGGGCACACCTTTGTCCTCGACACCTCCGTGATGCTGTCGAGCGAGGACGACATGGTGCTCGAGATGTCACAGCGCCTGGGCACCGTGGTCTGCGCCGGCGCGGAGACGGTCTCGGGAACGTACTGGATCACTGCTGCGAGGGACGGAATCCCGCTGCGCTGCGTATTCGTCCAGCACGCCGGGATGACCCGCGGTATGGCGATTGGCGATCCGCTTCCGACCGAAGCCGACCACCCCATCGAAGACATCGACGGCGGGGGAATCTTCGCCGCCCTGGCCTGGCTAGGCCTCGACGCCGCGGGCTGGCTCGCCGAGGGCTCGTCCGATGTCCTGCGCTGGTCCGGCGACCGGCATCCGCAGAGCGGTCAGATCGGCGAGATCAAGCGATCACACTACGAGCGTTACCGGCGCCCCGATGACGACAACTGGCTTTCCCAGCTGACGGCCGTCGTTCGAGACGAGCCGTAGATCGACGGGCCTTCCACTGAGGTGCGCCCTTGCCAATTCGTCACCACGACGAGCTCTCATGCCGCCGACCGCGCATACGCCGAGGTTGCGCATCGTTTCGACGGTGAGGCTCTGCTCGCCAGCCACCTGCCGCTTCTTGACCTGGTCGACATGCTCGCGAGGGAATGGGAGGTCATGGACCCCACCGATGTCCGCTACGCCGGCCTGACCTATTCCTTGCGCGTGCTCGCGCAGGCGTACCTGCCGCACCCTGCCTGACGCGCGGGAGGGGTCAAAGGCCGGAGGACCCCTCGACTCCGTCCATACGGTGGCTACGGATCGTGCGTTCGTTAGACCGTGGTCCCCGTTCGCAAGCTCGTTTCGCCTTCCACGTCGCTCGTTCGAGGTGAGGGAGACAAGGTTCAGCGGCACGCGGACACACTCCGTCGGCAGCGGACGGCGTGCACGGGGTGCGACCACGGTGCGCAGCGACTGCCGGCGTCGCTGTGAACCGACCGATCCATCGGAGGCCACGCCACGAGTCGATCACCGAAACACCCGGGCGGCCGACGTAGCCGGCCGCTTCTCGACTACAGCTCAGAACGGGGGCTCTTCGGGCGGGCGCCCCGCCGCCGGGCCGGTCACGCCACCGGAACTCGGCACGCCGAACCGTGCCTCATACCCCTGTATGTCGGCGCCGCGCGGGACCGCGACGGTGATCATCCACAACTGCTCGGACGGGTGCTCGTAGCCGACCGGGGGGAGTGTGACGCGGGCGAGCGCCCCGGCGCCCGCCCAGAGCCGCGTCTCCGGCTCCTCGCTGGCGAGTGCGGGGAAGCCCAGGGGTTCGAACGATTCCAGAGCGTCGCCCAAAACCGACTCGGGCACGAAGACGGTGAATTTCTCCGGTGCCCCGATGATCGCTTCCCGGATCGTGCAGTGCAGCAGGAATCCGCGCAGATCCTCGCCGGTGGGCAGCCAATCCTCCGATCCGGACTCGCGGGCGAAGACCCTGTTCCGGGAATCGACGGCCCAATGATGACCGTTTTGATTCTCGGCCCAGAACGGCAGCATTCCACCGGGCTCGGGCGACAGTCTCGTCAGGGCGATCGGACGATCCTGGAACGTGACGGGAACTCCGGCCCGCGCCGCCACCGAATGCCATTGGGCCAGGTCGGGCGGCACGGCGGCATCGGCCGTGAGGGCGCCGGCGGGGGAGTCGAGCCCAGGCCCATACCACCAGCGAAGGAACTCGCGCACATCGTCAAGCTCTCCCACGCCGGCCAGCATACGCCACCATCGAAAAGCGTGAGTGCCGGCCGGACGACGTCCGGCCGGCACTCACCCACGCTCGTTAAAGCGCGTTTCCGATGAATTTCCCGAGGAACTCTCCGCCCTGGTTGTAGACCCACATCTCAGCGCCCTCGGGAAGCGCGTCGTTGATCGGGCTGAGAACCGGCGAGCCGGGTCTCGTGTATGCCACTCCGCTGCAGAAATCGCAGATCCCATCGGGGTGGTTGATGTACAGAACGCCCTGCTTGATCTTGTTGAGCCGCATGTAGGCGGCCGCCTGCATCTCCACGTGGTGGTAGTTCGAGGACGTCATACCCGGGACCCGGGGGCCCATGTCGTCGACGAACCCGCCGGAACCCCGGCCACCGCTGGCGAACGGCACCTCGTCGACCTGGATGTCGAGGACACCCGAGGTGACGTGGTCCATGTCCCCGACCGCGGTCCGGCACGCCGGACCACCGACGTTGTGGACCAGGACCGGGCTGTCGCCGGCGACCACGAAGTAGGTGTGCAGATCGTCGACGGTGAGGTCGTAGGTGCGTTCGGCGCCGGTGTACGACCGGACCGCCGACAACTGGACGTAGGTGCCGGCCGAGGTGCGCAGCAGTTCGCCCTCGCCCAGATCACCCGCGTCGACCCAGTCCCCGTCGGTCTGCGACCAGAACGGGTGGGTCTCGGTCGTGGTGATGGTGTGCTTCTCGCCGTCCGCACCGGTGACGGTCAGGTCGACGAAGTGCTCGTCGTCGTCGGTACGGATGGTGTGCGTGACCTGCCGGGCGCCGGACTCGCCGGTCTTCGGGTCGGTCGCCCGCACGGTGTCGCCCGGCTCGACCTTCTCGATCGCAACGGTCGTCCCGTCGGCCATCAGCACCTGGGTGCCCGCGACGAAGCTGTGCGTCTGCGGCCGCGGCGCGACCCGGCAGCCCGGCCCGGAACCGCCGCCACCACCGCCGGTGCCCTCGTCGCCGGACTTCTTCGTCTTGGCCTTGGCCTTGGCGGCGAGCGCCTTCGCCTTCTCCGCGGCTTCGGCGGCGGCCTTCTTGGCCGCCGCCTCGGCGGCGGCCTTGGCCTTGGCGGCCTTCTCCGCGGCGGCCTTGGCGGCTGCCGCAGCCGCCGCCTTCGCCGCTTCGGCGGCCTTCTCCGCGCCCTGGATGATGGCGCGGGCCCACTTCACCTCCTGGAAGAAGGTGACGACCGCCTTGCCCGCCCGGAAGATCGCCTCACCGATCTTCTTGGCTTTGAAGATCTTGCCCCACGGCAGTGCCCCGACGACCATCGAGACGCAGGCGACCAGGTCGCCCTTGAGACAGTTGAGGATGTCGTTGATCCCGAGGAACTCCATCAGGATCTGGCCGCCGGCCTCCAGGATCACGTCCAGGGTGCTCTTGGACTGGATCTGGTTGGCCCGGGCGATCTCCTCCGGCGACGGCCCCGTCTCCACCACCGGCGTCGCCGTGGTCGTCGGGCCGGCGTCGGGGACCATGCCGGTCGGGTCGGTGAAGGCGATCGGGTTGTTCGACGCATAGGTGTACGCCGACGTGGCGCCCGAACCCGTCGGCATCTGATCCCGGCTGCTGAACCGGCCGGTGCCCGGGTCGTAGTTGCGGGCCCGCAGGTAGTAGTTGCCGTCACCGGACGTGGAGTCCTGATACTGCCCGGTGAACTGCATCGGGTTCTCGACGCTCTGCGCCGGCAGCTGCTGGCCGTCCAGCGTCGGCCCGGTGCGCGGGTTGCCGAACGGGTCGTAGTCGTAGCCGCTCTCGACGGTGCCGTCCGGCTTCAGCAGGTTCGCGATGCCACCCAACCAGTCGTGGGTGTAGGAGTGCACCCCGCTCGCCGGGTCCAGCAGGGCGAGCGGCTCGTCGTCGGGGCCGTAGGCGAAGCCGCGCTTCTCCACGACCGCACCGGCGGCGTCCTCGACCGTGTCGATCCCGATCTGCGGCAGGGTCCCGGCGACGTCCCACGACCAGCGCTGGGTGGAGGTCTGACCCTGCAGCGCCGAGACCGACGAGACCCGCAGCCCGGTGGCGTCGTAGGCGAACGTGGTGGTCTGCCCGGAGTCCAGCGTGGCCTTGGCGAGGGTGTTGTCCAGGTTGTACTGGAGCTTGTCGCTACCGGCCTTGATCTGGTTGCCGCGCTCGTCGTACCGGTACTCGATCTCCCGTTCCCAGTTCTTGCCCTCGATCTCCTCCTCGACGAGCTGGTCGGCGGCGTCGTACTCGTACTCGGTCTCGTCGTTGCCGACGATGCCGGTGCGAACCTGTTTGGTCCGGTTGCCGGACAGGTCGTACTTGTAGTCGATGCGCCCCGCGGGTTTGGCGTTCTTGTCGGTGCAGGAGGCGACGGCGTAGCAGGCCGAGGTGAGCCGGTTCGCCTCGTCGTAGCTGTACGCCACCGATTCGGCGACACCACCGCGGGTGCTGACCACCCGGCTCGGGTTGCCGACCGGGTCCAGGGTGAGCTGGAACTGCGAGACCGGATCCTGCACGCCCGGCACCGGGGTTCCGGTGCGGTCGGTGCCGATCGCGGTCAGCCGGCCCGCCTCGTCGTAGACCCGCTGCTCGGACAGCCCGGTCGGGCCCGGCAGGACGGTGCTGGTGCGCCGGCCGGCGATGTCGTAGCCGAAGCTCCACGTCGCGCCGGCCGTGGTCAGCGAGGTGATGCGGCTGGCGTCGTCGTAGCCGTACGACATCGTGGTCCCGTCCGGCAGGCGCCGGTCGGTGACGTTGCCGCGGGCGTCGTAGTCGTAGGTGTACACCTCGTCGGCCCGGCCCGCCTCCTTGCGGGTGACCGTCTTGATCTGGTCCTCGTCGTCGTAGACCACCTCGCGGACGCCGAGCGGGTCGCCGTACGAGGTCACCCGGTCCTTGCCGTCGTATCGCCACTGGTAGACCGGGCCGCCGGTGCCCAGCGTGCGGGTCTGGAGCCGGTTGACGATGTCGTAGGAGTCCACGATCGTGCGAGCGGCGGTTTCCTTGGCGCTGAGGTCGTCGAGTTCCTCGTCGTCGCCGAGGGTGAGCGTCTGGATCCGGTTGCCGTCGGCGTCGTATCGCGCATAGGTGCTGCGCCCGATCGGGTCGGTGGTACGCACCAGCCGCCCGGCCTCGTCGTAGTAGACGCTGGTGCGGTGCCCTCGGGGGTCGGTGACGGCGGTGAGCTGACCGTCGTCACCGTAGTCGTAGCGGGTCGACTCCTCCTCCGGGTCGTCGGAGTCGTAGTCGGCGTCCGGCCCGGTGACCGTCCGCGGCTGGTCGTCGTCGTTGTACGTGTAGTGGCTGGTGTGGCCGTTGGCGTCGGTCGTGGCCACGAGACGGTTGTTCGCGTCGTACTTCGCGGTGGTCACGTGGTCCAGCGCGTCGATGCTGCGTACCTGATTGCCGGTCAGGTCGTACTCGAAGTGCGCGGTGAAACGCTCCTTGTCGGCGCCCTCGACGTTGCCGCGCGGCTCGGTGACGGCCGACAGCAGACCGTCGTCGGTGTACTCGTAGGTGGTGACGCCGTTGGTCGGCGAGATCTGCTTGATCTTGTTGCCGGCAGCGTCGTACTCGGTCTTGGTCTGTTTGCCGCCCGCGTCGGTGATGCCCGACTGCCGGCCGCTGGCGTCGTAGTCGAGCCGGGTCGTCCGGCCCAGGCTGTCGGTGGTGCTGCGCACCCGGCCGCTGTTCGCCCGGTCGAACGACGACGACTTGCCGAACTCGTCCACCGTCGCGACGCTGCGGTCCAGATCGTCGACCTGGTAGTCACGGGTGACGACCTGGCCGTTCGGGTAGGGCCGCCGGGTCTGGACGATGTTGTCGTTGTTGTCGTAGACGTACGTCGTGGTGAAGTCGGCCTTGTTCGCCCCCGGCAGGTTGCCGCGCGCCGACGTCACCGTCTGCGCCAGACCCTTGGCGTTGTAGGTCCAGCTGGTGACGAGATCCGGCTCGTGCCGCATGTCGACCGCGGAGGTCAACCGCCGACCGGCCGGCGTGTACGTGTAGAGCAGCGTCCGCCGCGCCTCGTAGGTGGCCTTGAGCAACCCGTTGTCGAGATAGGCGTACGAGATCGTCACGCCACCCGCGGAGGTGGTCTTCTTGACCCGGCCGACCGCGTCGTACTGCTTGGTGTCCGGGTTCTTCTTGCCCGGCGACTGCACCGCGACGGCCCGGTTCAGCTCGTCGTAGGTGGTCCGGATCGTGTAGTCGGCGGGTTTCGCCCCGGCGACCGTCCCACGCGGGTCCGTCGCGGTGATCTGCCGCCCGACCTTGTCGTAGCCGAACTCGGTGCGCCTGCCCTCCGGCGAGATCTGTGCCTTCACCAGTCCCGCGTTCGGCTGGCCGTCCGGGATGTTCTCCGCCCGGGTGACCTTGCCGCGCTGGTCGGTGACGGTCAGAAGCAGACCCCGGCTGTCGTACGCGTACGTGATCGCGTGGTTCTCCGGGTCGGTGCTCTTCACCAACTCGTCGAACTCGTTGTAGTCGTCCTTCCAGGTCCGGCCGTCCGCGTCGACGTGGCTGGTCGGATTGTTGCGTGCGTCGTAGGTGGTCTTCTCGCTGAACCGTTTGGCCGGCGCGAACTGCTCGACCAGGTTCCCGGCCGGGTCGTACTTCGACTCGTGCTGGTTCTGGTTGCCGTTGACCACGAGGTTGCGGTTCAGCGCGCCGTCGTACCGGTGGGTGCTGGTGTCGCCGTTGCCGCGCTGCGAGTAGAGCAGCACGTTGCCCTTGTAGCCGTCCCACACCACGACACCGTCCGCGTCCGTGGTGGTCGCCTCCTGCTTGCCGGCGTTCCAGACGAACGTGGTGGCGGCGCCGAGCGCGTCGAGCTGCCGCGACACCCGGCCGCCCTCGGTGTACTCGTTGGTCAGGGCGACGACCTTGTCCGGCTGTACGACCTGAGTCAGCAGCCGGGCCGCGCTGTATCGGTACTGCCAGTACTCGCCGGCCGCGTCGCGCACCTTGGTGAGCAGCCCGTCGGTGTAGAAGTACTGCGTCTTACGGCCGTCGGGCAGGGTGATCGACTCGATCAGGCCGTCGACGAGCTTCGCCACCGCCTTACGCCCGGAGGCGTCGGTCACCGTGATCGCGGTGGCGGTGTGGGTGAACCGGAGCCCGACCTGACGCGGGTTCAGGATGGAGACCAACCGGCCCGCAGCGTCGAACGTGTACACGATGTTGCTGCGGGTGACCAGCTCCCAGCCGTCGCCCGCCTTGCGCAGCGTCGACCGTACCCCCGCGGGTTTGGAATAGCCGTCGCCGTTCGCCGGGAAAACGGTGTCCGAACCGTCCTCGGCACGCACCAGCACGCCGCCCTCGACCGGTGTGATCTTCAGGTCGTAGAGCCACGCCCAACCGGGACCGAACGCCGAAGCACCGGTGTTCAGCGAGGAGTAGGCCCGCGCCGACGCGAACGGGACACCGAACGACGCCATGCTCAGGTCCTGCTCGGCGCGGGTGAACGCGCCGGTGCCGGTGTTGACGCCCTGTGCCCGGATCGCCTGGCTGGCGCCGGTCATGCCGAGCGCGGCGCTGCACCCGCAGCCGGCCGCCTGCCGGTCCGGAATCGCCGGCGGGTCGACCGTGGTCCTCGGCTGCGCGTTCTCCGAGTTCGCCGACGGCACCTCACCGTCCGGGTAGAGGGCGGTGATCGTGACGAAGTAGTTCTTCGACGCGTCGAGCGCCCAGCCCTGCTCGGCGCCGAGCGATTTGCAGAACTCGCGCAGGCTGCCGCAGCCGTCCTTGCCGAGCTGATCACGGCTGAGGACCGCGGACTCCTGCCGGGTCTGCGACTCGGTGTCGTAGAGGTCGACGCGCCACTGGTCGAACCCCTGGTCCTTGAGGTTGAAGTAGGTGACCAGCGAGGTGTCGCCGACCACGAAACCGGGTCGCAGCAGCACGTCCACGAAGGCCTCGCCCGGCGCCGCCGCCGCCGCACGCGCGACGGCCGCCGCGCCGACCTCGGCCGCCTCGCCGCCTGCCGTGACCGACGGCGGAACGACAGGTGGCCGGTCCTTCTCGGATACGGCGACGTCCGAGGCCGCGTTCGCCGGGAGTCCTCGCTGCTGTGGTGCGGCGCCCTCGCTGACCGTCGGGACCACGCCCGGTTCGGCCCGGGCCGGTACGTCGGCCGGCGGCGCCAGAGTGATTATCAGAAGAGCCGCGCAGAAGCCCGCAAGCCGGCGGGCACGCGCACGTCGATGATTCGACATGGATGCTTTCTCCCCCCTAAGAGTCGGCGCAGGGAGTTAAACATGCGAATCAATCGATACCTGTGGCTTGTCGTCGATCTTCCACTATCTGCAATCCCCGGCCGACCGCGCCGACCGGTCCCCGGAGGCCGCCTCGAACCGATGGTTCATCCGTCAAGGGCAGGCGCCGGCCTGTCGCCATCGGCGGTTCAGTACTCGTCCGGCCGTCCGGCTTCCCGGTGCGCGGCGGCGAGACTGCGTCGCGTGGACAGGGTGGCCGGGTGGTGGTCGCCCAGTATCCGGCGCCGATCGGCCAGCACCCGCTCGTAGCGGCTGATCGCCTCGTCCACCCGCCCCGCCTGGTGATAGGCGCCGGCGATGTTGCTTTGAGCGGTCAGGGTGTTCGGGTGGTCGTCACCCAGCACCCGCCGCTGGTCGATCAGCACCCGCTCGAACCCGGCGATCGCCTCGGCCCGCCGACCCGCTGCGAGGTGGGTGGCGGCGAGATTGTTCCGCGCGGCCAGGGTCCCCGGGTGGTCGTCGCCGAGCACCCGCCGAGCATCGACCAGGACCTGCTCGTACGCGCTGATCGCCGCCTCCAGCCGACCCGCCGCTCGATAGGCGCCGGCGAGATTGTTCCGGATGGCGAGGGTGTCCGGGTGGTCGTCGCCGAGCACCCGCCGAGCATCGGTCAGGACCTGCTCGTACATACTGATCGCCTCGGCCGGCCGACCCGCCGCTCGATAGGCGCCGGCGAGATCGGCCCGGGTGGCCAGGACGCCAGGATGGTCGTCGCCCAGTACCGCCGGCTGGCCGGCCAGCACCTGCTCGAGCATGTCGGTCGCCTGGCCCAGCAATCCAGCCTCCCGGTAGGCGGCGGCAAGGTGCCTCCGCGTGCCCAGGGTCTCCGGGGCATCGTCACCCAGTACCCGCTGCTGTCCGGCCAGGACCTTCTTGTACGTATTGATCGCCTCATCCAGCCGACCCGCTTCCCGGTGGGCGTCGGCGAGGTTGCGTTGCGTGGTCAGGGTGCCCGGGTGGTCGTCGCCCAGTACCCGCCGATGGCCGGCCAGCACGTGTTCGTAGGTACTGATCGCCTCGTCCAGCCGACCGGCCGCCCGGTAGGTGTAGGCGAGATTGTGCCATGTGGTCAGGGTGCCCGAGTCGTCCTCACCCAGCACCCGGCGCCGGTCGGCGAGTACCTGCTCGTACTGGCTGATCGCCTCGTCCAGCCGGCCCGCCTCTTTGTGGGCGAGGGCGAGATTGTGCCGTGTGGTCAGGGTGTCCGGATGATCGTCGCCCAGCACCCGCCGCTGGTCGGTCAGCGCACGCTCGAACCCGGTGGCGGCGGGACCGAGCCGGCCCTGGAGCAGGTGATGGGTCGATGCTCGGCTCCCCAGGGCCACCACCTCCGAGATGCGATCCTCGTCGGGAAGGTTGGTGATGAAGGTTTCGATATGCGGCAGTAGGGCCGGCCAGCGCGACCGGTCGTGCACTCGTCTGACCGGATCGTCCGGGGTCGCGGTGGTCAACAGGTCGACGACCTGGTGCTGCATGGCTTGAACCGTTCCGGCTTGCGACTGGTGGTGGCGGGTCACGGCCTGGACCAGCCGGTGCACGCTCACCGCATCATCGGCCCGACTGATCATGCTGTAGGACGCCAGCAGCGCCAGCGCCTCCTCGACATCGAACCGGTCATCGGCCAGCGGGGACAGCACGTCGTCGGGGAGATCGTCGGGCGCCAGCCACGCCAGCACATCCAAGACCCGCCCGGCCAGCGGGTTCGACGCTCGGATCGCGGTCATGGTCAGCGCCCACACCGACGCCACCGCCCGACCATCCGTCGCGCCGAATCCACTGTCGGCGGCCACTCGTGGAAACTGCACGGCCAGCAGCTTGCGGTAGTCGTCGAAACTCAGCGCCGCGTGTTGGCACACGTACGCGGCGGCCTGCTCCAGCGCCAGCGGGAGATCCCCCAGATCGGACGCCAACCGTCCGGCGCCCTCGACATCGTCACGCCCGCTCAACCGGGTCAGCAACTGCACCGACGCCGACCTGGCCAGCACCCCCAGCGGCAGCGGCGTCAGCCCCAGCTTCGCCCACCAGACCGTACCCAGGTCCCGCCGCGTGGTGACCAGGATCTGGCCTCGATCAGCGACGGCGCCCAGTAACGCGTCGATGTGGCCGACATCCTCCACGTTGTCCAGGATCAGCAGCCAGCCGGTGTGCGACTGCAACCAGCCCACCGCCCAGGCCCGCGCGTCGGCCAGCGTCGCCACCGGATGCAGCCGTCGGGTCAGCTCGGCGAGCCCCAGATCCAGATTCGCGGGGCTGTCCGCGGTGATCCACCACACCAGCGAGTACCGCGACAGATATCCGCGGGCGTAGTGATTGACCAGCTCGCTCTTGCCGATGCCGCCCAGCCCGTGGACCGCACCGGACTGCCCGACGACCACCCCCGCCTCGTCGCCACCGAGCCGGCCGGCGAGCGCACCCAGGTCCCGGCCGAAGAACACCGCCGACGCCCGCGGCAGGTTGTGCACCGACCCGCCGCCGACCGTCTGTGGTGGGGGCACCCCGGCCGGATCCACCCAGACGTTGGTCTGGGTGTTGTGCCAGCCGATCTGCACCCCCTGCCCGCCGGACACCCGAATCGCGTCGGTCCCGCCGTCGGCGGGTGCGGGCTCACCGGTGCTCACGCCGCAGGCGTGGTGAACGTGTTGGTCTGGCTGTTGTGCGAGCCGACCTGCACGCCCTGACCGCCCGACACGGTCACGGTGTACCGGTCGCCGCCGACTCCGGCGTCCGCGAGATCCCGGGCCAGATCCGTCACCAGCTGCCGGTCCTGGGACAGCGCCTCCACCAGCTGTGCGCGCACCGCGTCCACCGACGCCTCGTCCTCCGGTGCCTCGGCCAGCTCCACCACGGCCGCCTGCACCTGCTCACCCCGGCCGGACGTGAACAACCGTCGCAACACCCGCCGACCCACGCCCACCGTCGCCTGCGCTCCCGCATCGGCCGCGGCGTCGGACACCTTCTGCACCACCGCGCCGCCGTACGCGCCGGCGGCAGCCGTCACGAACGGCATCAGGTCCTGCACCAACACTCCGATATCAACCACAGGTGATCAACCCTTCGCGTAGCGTCACCGACCGGCCGGTCCCAGAGTGTCTCACCGTCGCAACCGAACCCACACTCCCGCCGGCGAGTGACATCCAGCAGAGTCGATCATTCGAGATCTCCCTGGGCTGCCTGCCGAACGGTCCGGGGTGGCGAGAGGGCGATCCATTTTTCTGCGACCTGACGGACCCGGCCGATCCCCGGAGTCGCGGCGCCGTCGCGCACCCCGTCGACCGTCGGCCATTCCCCACCCCGACAGTCGAGGGCATCGAGGCCGAACCGGCCGACCCGGATCAGCTGCCCGTCGTGGCCCGGTCGCCGCCGGCCAGCGCCCAGCCGGAGTCCTTGGCTCGTTTGGCCTGGTACATCGCCACGTCGGCCCGCTGGAGCAACTCGTCGGTTCCGGTGACGTCGGGGCCGGACAGCGCGATGCCGATACTGGCCGTGCTGCTGAGGGTGGCGCCGCCGACGGTGATCGGCTCGGCCAGCGCGTGCAGGATGCGGGTGGCCACCGCGATCGCGTTCTCCGGCAGGGTGATGTCGACCAGCACCACGGCGAACTCGTCGCCGCCGAGCCGACCCACCGTGTCCGCCCCCAGCACCGACCGTTGCAGCGCGTTGCCGGCCGCGATCAGAAGCTGGTCACCGGCTTCGTGGCCGTACGTGTCGTTGACCGGTTTGAAGTCGTTGAGGTCGACGAAGAGCACCGCCAGCCGTTGGCCGGCGGGCAGGTTCGCCAGCGCCTGATCGAGCGCTTTCAGGAACGCACCCCGGTTGAGCAGCCCGGTCAGTACGTCGTGGGCCGCCTCGTGCTGCAGCAGATCCTGGAACTCGCGCCGCTCCGTGACGTCGCGATGGCTGATCACCAGGCCACCGACCGCCGGGTTGCCGGTCAGATCACGAAGGGTCACGTCGTGCCAGTGCCAGGTGCCGTCCGCGTGCCGGGTCCGGACCTCGGTTCGCTGTTCGGCCGCCCCGGAACCGGGGAACGCCACCAGAGCCGCCCGGTCATCGGGGTGGATGAGCTGGAAATAGTCGGTGCCGACCAGGTCGTCGGGCTGGTAGCCCATGACGGCCAACGCGGCCGGGCTCACCGAGCCGATCACACCTGTCACGTCGACCACGTTGATCACGTCGCAGGAGTCCTGCACCAGCGCACGGTAGCGTTCCTCCCGCCGTCGCAGCTGCTCGGCGGCCCGCTCCTGAACCTCCGCCACCTCCACCTGGGCACGTCGGACGAACCGCCAGTAGGCGAGCTGCACCGCACACATCGCCAGCACGAAGACCGCATGCAGCAGCGCGAAGTACACCGGATGGGCCCAGGCCCGCGGATCGGAGAAGACCAGCGTGGGTACGACCAGCCCGACCAGCATGTGATGGACCGCGACCAGGGCCACCGACAGGACCAGCGCCAGCCATTCCTGGTAGAGACTGATCAGCCCGAGCACCACGAAGAACGAGAAGTGCAGATCGGTCAGACCGCCGCCGGCGTGCACCAGCGCCGCCGAACCCAGCAGCAACCCCAGCGACACCACGATCGCCCCGGCCCGCCGCGACTTGATCAAGGCGGCCAGCACGGCGCAGGCCAGGGTGGCCGCCACCATCGACCACACGATCACCGCACCGCGCGAATGCCCCGCATGCGGCTGCCCGACGCGAAGCGCGATCCAGTCCTGGAACGCGGCGGCCGCGACGATCACCGGCAAAAGCATCGTGAGGACCGCACGCAAGGCCCGGTGCCGGGCGGCGAAAGTCCCGTCCGGGAGCCGAATGTCAGGGATCACCCTGTCGATCCAGGCCGTCACGCCACCCTGATCGGACAGGAACATGCCCGACTGAGCCGAAACGCCAAGGCAACTCGGTCGGCCGAGCGCCACGACCATCTGCTGAACCGCGACCGAACCCCGAACCGGGGATCAGCCGCGAGGACATCAAACAGGATGAAGCGCGGCGGATAGATCAGACCCGGTCCATCCGCCGGTTGGGCTCCGGCGGCGCCCGGAACTGTTCTCGTTCGTCGGTAACAGGAGCGACGAGCAATTCATGCGGTACGTCCGGAGCGCGCCCGGTCCGGTCGTGCAGGTGTCGGGTGACCGCTTCAGCGACGGCCGGTCGGCAGAGGACGGTTTCGATACGATGACCGAAAACATTCGACGCTGATGAATTCGAGGTCTGGTGAATTCCGATACCACGCCCGCGACCGCTGACCCCTCCGCCACCGACGATGCCCTCGCCGCGCAGCCCATCGGGTATTGGAGTGGCGCCGTGCACAAGGTCGTCGTCAATCGGCTCCGCGACGCCATGGCCGCCATCGACGTCACCCAGCCGCAGTGGTGGATCCTCACCCGAGTGGACGCCGGCGCCGGGCTGACGCCGGAGGATGTCGCGGCACAGCTGGCGGACGTTGCGGACGGCCCTCACGAGGTGCCTCGTGCCACCGATCAACTCCTGCACCGCGGCTGGATCGTCACGGACGAGGCGCGACGGCTGCACCTCACCGAGGCGGGACGGGCGGCACAGGACCGTATCAGGCGACTCGTGGCGCAGCTCCGTGCGCAGATCCACGAGGGGATCCCGGACGAGGAGTACGTGGTGGCGCTCAAGGTCATGCGCCGGATGATCGCGAACAGCCGGTAGATCGAGGACCGACCCTTGAGCCGGTCCCGGCCCGAGCCGGCGGATTCCGGTCGGCACCGGCGCTCGCAATGATCGACATCGGGTACGGCCGCCGCCACCGAATGGGCGCTCGTACCGAAGGCGGACATCTGAGCGAGTAACCGGTCAGCAGGTCCACGGCAGCCCCCGTGTCCTGCTGACCGGCTCTCGACGCGCCCCGACCGTCCCCCCTCGGAACCGCTTCAGCGGGGCGCGTGGATCAGGGCCAGTTACCGACGATCACACCCGAGGTGTAGGTCCCGGTGATGCGGTTGGTGTCGGTGTCGATCAACTGGACCCGGGCACGGATCCGGTCCTGGCCCGCCGGGTTCTCGTTCAGGGCGCTACCCGAGACCACGGTCTCGAAGTCACCGCTGAGCCCCGACTCGGCCGACGCACCCACCGCGACCAGCGGAACCACGAATCGGGCCGAGCCGCTGTTGCCGATGGTGACCACGGCGAACGGGTTCCCCGCGTCGTCGACATACTCCTGGGCCACGTCCAGGCTCATGTGCACGTCGATACCGACGTGGACCCGGTAGAAGCCGCTGTCCAGCCGGTCGATCCACAGGCACAGGTTGATGGCCGGCGCTCCACTGCAGATTCTGGCCGCCTGTGCCGGAGCCGCCATCACACCGAGCGCGACGCTCAGCGACACGACCACCGCCATCACCCAGGCAAGGCGACGTTTCACTGCCGGCGATACGTTTCTCATCTTCGACCATCCCGTCCTCCCACCGGGTTTCGGTGAGGACGTCAGCTTCGCCCCCGCGCCGGGCACCGCGCCGTGGTGCCAACCCGCCAAGGCGGGAGGGAAAACCCTCCGATCATGACCGGTGTGCTCGGTGGCGGGATCCGCCCCTTCGATCGATATCACTGTGGTGGCTCATGGCATCTGGCTGGTACAACGGCGATGGGTTTGCCCTCGACTGTCGGAGTGATCTATGGGTAGACGATGGCGGACACCTTCACCGGTGTCAGCGGCCTTGCCGGCGGATGCGTCGGCCTTGGTCGGTGATCTGGCGACCAACCTGGTCGAGGCGGGTCGGCCGCGGTGGCTGTTGGTGGTGGCGGCTCGGGCCGGCTCAGCCTCGGTTGCCTGATGGCCCGACACGATGAGGCCGTTGCCAGCCGCGACATCGACCTGCCGGGGTGCTCGTGAGCCGCCCCGGCCAGCGCGGCCGTGGTGCGGTCCTAGCCGCGATGGCAGCCGTGCTAATCCTGCTCACCGCAGCGTTGGGTGCGGCGACCAACATCGGTACCGGGATGCTGCCGGCCTGGCGGTGGGTGCACAGCCCGGCGGTGATCTGGTCGGTGGTGGCCACGTCCGTTCTGCTGCTGATGCTGCTGGCGGTGATCCAGCAGCGCATGGCCGGCACGAACACCCCACCGGGGCTCGGTGCGACGGTGCGGCACATATTCGTCCCCCGGAGAGCCGCCGCTACCCGTCCGGCGATTGCCTCGCTTCGCCCGCCGCAAGTGACCGACCGCGACATCCGAGGACGTGACCGGCTGGTCGACCAGATGACCGCCCTGTACAGCCGGCGAGGTCGTCACCGGCCGCGGGCCAACGTTCTGCACGGGATGGGCGGGGCGGGTAAAACCACCGTCGCGCAGCTGGTCGCGGGCCGACTGACTCGCGCCGGGGTACGGGTGTGGTGGGTATCGGCCGCCACGGCCACCCAGCTGGACACCGGGATGCGGCAGCTCGCCGCCGAGCTGGGCGCGTCCGCCGCTGATATCGAGCACGCCTGGGCCGATACCGGAAGCGGCCCCGACCTGGTCTGGGGAATGCTCGACCAGTTGACGCAGCCCTGGCTGCTGGTCATCGACAACGCCGACGACACCCGGCTGCTCACCCCACCCGACGAACCGGTCGCTGCCGGACGCGGCTGGCTCCGGCCCGTCCCGCACCGCCGCGGCCTGCTACTGCTGACCACCCGCGACGGTGATCCCGCCACCTGGCCCGCCGCCCGGTATCACGACGACGGAGACAGCGGCGGCTGGTACCGGCTGCATCCGGGTGGGGATGCTCGCCCCGGCCGACGGCGCAGCCGTGCTCCTGGACCACGCCGGCGCCGCCGCAGGCACTGTCGAGCAGGCCACCGCACTGGCCGAACGACTCGGCGGGCTACCGCTGGCCCTGGGTATCGCCGGTCAGACCATCAGCCAGGTGCGCCGCACCGGGGTCGCCGGCTCACCCACGACGTTCGCCGGATACCGCACCGCCTTGGACACCGGCCACAAACCCATACCGACACCGGCCGCGGGCACGCTCAGCGAGGCACAGGCGCGCCGCACCATCGACCGGACCTGGGAACTGTCGCTGGACCTGCTCGACACGCGAGGCCTGCCGCAAGCCCGCACCCTGCTGCGGCTGCTGGCCACCTTCGCCGACGCCCCGATCCCCACCCACCTGCTCGACCCGGCCACCCTGGCCGCCACCGCTCTTCTACCGGATCTCACCGGCGAGCACCTCGCCACGCTCCTGCAAGCCCTGACCGGCGTAGGACTGGTCACCCTCGAACAAATCCAGCGCTCGACACCCGTCACCCTCGCGCGGCTGCATCCCCTCATCCGCGACACCAGCCGCCGCCCTCTGCACATCACCCAGCGGCACACCACCTACCTCGCCGTGGCCATCACCCTCCTGCTGAAGAACACCACCAATCTCGACACCGACGATCCCACGACCTGGCCCATCTGGCAGACACTCGCCCCGCACACCACCGACCTGCTCAGAGAAGCGACCACGCAACCCGAGACCAGCGACGAAACACTCCTCGACGTCTGCGGCCTGACACAGAAAACCGCCCGCTATCTCGGCGAAGCCGGCCTCCACCAGAACGCCCGAGACCTGTTCGCCGAGCTGCTCCCCATCCGTGAGCGGGTCCAGGGTGTCGAGCACCCCGACACCCTGGACACCCGCCACAACCTGGCGCGCTGGACCGGGGTTGCAGGGGATCCGGTCGGTGCCCGCGATCTGTTCACCGAAGTGCTCCCCATCCGTGAGCGGGTGCTGGGCGCCGAGCACCCCGACACCGTGACCACCCGCTACGACCTGGCGCACTGGATCGGGGTTGCAGGTGATCCGGTCGGTGCCCGGGACCTGCTCGCCGAGGTGCTCCCCATCCGTGAGCGGGTGTTGGGCGTCGAACATCCCGAGACCCTGAGCACCCGCCACAACCTGGCGCACTGGACCGGGGTTGCAGGTGATCCGGTCGGTGCCCGCGACCTGCTCGCCGAAGTCCTCCCCATCCGTGAGCGGGCTCAGGGTGTCAAGCACCCCGACACCCAGGACACCCGCAACGACCATGCGTACTGGACCGAGCAGGTGGGTGACCCGGGTCGGCGCCCGCCACCTGCTCGCCGTGGTCCTCCCCACCCGTGACCGGGTTCAGGGCGTCAAGCACCCCAGGGCGCAGATCTCGGGCACCTACCCCGCTTCTGTACCGGTAGTGAAACGAACGAAAACGGAGCCTACCGGCCCAGCGGCAACGTCACCGTCACCGTCGTTCCCGCACCGCGAGGACTGGCCAGACCCCAGGCGCCGCCGGCCGCGGCGACCCGATCACGGATGCCGGTCAAGCCCTGACCAGGCGGATCGGCCCCACCCACACCGTCATCACGGACCTGCAGCCGCAGACTGCCGTCCTGCTCCACGACCGTCACGGACACCTCAGTGGCCTCGGCATGCTTGACGGCATTGGTGATCGCCTCACAGGCCACGAAGTACGCCGTCGACTCCACCGCCTCGGGCCACCGGCTCGCCGGGATCGCGAGCAGAACCGGCAGCGGAAAACGCCCCGCGACCGACTCCAGCGCCGCGGCGAGACCCATCTGAGTCAGGACCGCCGGATGCAGACCATGAGCCAACTCCCGCAACTCGCGGGTCGCGTCACGCAGCGTGGCGCACGCGTCATCGATCAGACGCCCGGCCCCGGCGTCGGCCACCGCGGTACGCAGGCCGGCCAACTGCATCGACAACGCCAGCAGCCGCTGCTGCGCCCCGTCGTGCAGGTTCTGTTCGAGCCGACGCCGTTCGGCGAGTCCCGCCTCGACTATCCGAGAACGCGACGCCCGTACCTCCGCGAGTTGTGCTCGGATTCCGGCCTGAAGCCGGGCGTTCTCCAAGGCGAGCATCGCCGCGCTCAACGCCGCGTCGACGATGGACGCATGCCGGGTGAGCATGGCGTCCATCCGGACCAGCGCCAACCGGTCACCGTTGCCGGCCACGATGGGTATCGACACGCAGCCGTCCGCGATACCGGCATCGTCGGGACTGCCGTCGGCGCGACGATAGCCCGCCTCGTCGTCGACCCAGTAGAGGATCTGCAGGTTCGGGTCGTGCAACGCGGTGCGTAACGCGACCAGAACGTCCCCGCCGCCGCCTGGCCGGGTCAGCGAGAGCACCATGTCGGCGACCGCCGCCCGCGCCAGCCGCCGCTGCAGCGCCGCGACCAGGAACCCACCGGGAACGGCGATCAACGCCAGCGGCTCGATCAACTGCAACGGCAGCGCCAGCAGATGTGCATCGGACAGCACGATCGCGGCACGCCGCACACCCATCGCGACACCCGCGGCGATCGCCGCCACCAAAACCGGCGTGAGCGTACGGCGTTGCAGACCCCTGGCGCGAGCCAGTCGTACGCCCAGCATGCCGACGAAGATCAGCGCGATGACGACGAGGCCCGCCCAGCCGACCGTCTCGATGAGCAGGCCCGTCTGCCGGTCGGCCAGACCGCCGAACAGCAGAGTCGGCGCCGAACCGCGAATCGGAATGCCCTTCGTGGCCGCGATGGCCAGCGCGGCCACCTCCACCCACACGAACGCGACCACCACGAACAGGCGCTGGTACGGGTGCCGCAGCCGCTGCTCCGGGTAGCGCAACAGCACGGTCAGCGCCACGAACGCGAACAGCCCGCTGCACAGCCAGCCGACCAGTTTCAGGGGCGCCGAACCCCAGTTCTCCAGCCCGACCCCGGCCCACGCCACCCCCGCCAGGACGAACAGGCGCCCGTTGCCACGCTGATCGTCCTCGGCGCCCAGCAGCGCACCGGTCAGCAGCAGCAGAACGCCCACCAGCCCGTTGACGATCGCCAACGTCGGCCCGATCGGCATCACCGGCCACTGCGCGGCCACGGCCAGCACACATCCCGCCGCGACAGCCGTCCGTGGATCGATCCACCAGCGTTGCCGCGGCCGCCACGGATCCGCGGCCGGCCCGACCGGCCGGCCGGCGGCGACGGGTCGGGTGACCATCAGTGCTGCGTCTGCCGCAGGTAGGCGAGCACCGCCAGCACCCGCACATTGACGTCGCTGCGGCCGTCGTCCTCCACCGACGGCAACCCCAGTGCCTGCCCGATCGAGGTCACCCGTTTCTCGACCGTCTTGACGCTGTAGTTCAGGCGCGTCGCGATGGCGGAGTTCGAACGGCCCTCGGCGATCAGGGCGAGGATCTGCCGTTCCGAAGGGGCGAGCTGGTCCAGCGGGTTCGCCGGCCGCGGGCGGCGGAAGACCGCCTGCACCACCTGCGAGTCGATGACGGTCTCACCGGCGGCGACCCGCCTGGCCGCCTCGAGGAAACGGGTGGTGTCCTGCACCCGGTCCTTGACGATGTAGCCGACCGCACGGTCGGCGATCTCCAGCAGCCGGACCGCGTACGCCGCCTCCGGGTAGTGCGTGAGGATCAGCAGACCGGTCTCGGGATGCCGGGCCCGGATCTGCGCGGCCCCGTCGATGCCTTCGTCACTAAACGTCGGCGGCATCCGGATATCCGAGATCACCAGGTCAGGCGGGTCGGCGGTGACGATCGAGAGCAACTCGGGCAGGGAACCCGCCTGGCCACACACGACCATGCCGTTCTCGGTCAGCAGACGGACCAGCAGTTCCCTCAGCAGGCCCGAGTCCTCAGCGATCACGACACGCAGCGCTGCCTCGATTGACACGCACCTATCATCGTGGATGTGGTCTGTCTCGGGCAAACCGCCCAGACATGACAGCAGCCAAACCCGGCACACAGCCCTGCAACCCATTGCCGGTCCGGGTCGCCTCTTCTTCAGCTGTCGATTCCGAAGCCGAGCGCACGGCCGTCGGTACTCCTCCACACGGGTGGCCGGTGATGAGGGGCGGGATCTCGCTGGTCCGGCGCAGAGTTCCCGCCCCGTGCGCGGGTCAACCGCCGGTGATCAGATGGTCGAGCAACCAGCTGATCACCGCTCGGACGGCGCCCGCAAGGACGGCGGTGATCACGGCGAGGGTGATCCGGGCACGACGCGGCCCCGGGTCGTGGGAGTGTGGCGAGGTTCGAGTCATCGGATGCTCCCTGAATGTCGTAGGCGCGATGCGGAGCCGGCGCCGGCTTGCGCTTTCAGGCTCGGACCATCCGGAAGGGGACAACCTGAGTGCCGACGAGTGTCGGGCCGGCCACGAGCGGTAGCCGTGGGGCATCATCGATCGGCGATGAATGCCGACGAGTCCCGACCAGTGCGCCGCCCACCCGCGGTACCGGGCAGGCGTGCCCCGGTACGGCGCCCACGGAGCCTGGCCCGGCCGGACCTCACCCCCGGTCCGCAACAGAGGGTCCGCGACCTTCTCTACGACCTACATGAGAAGGCGGGCAGGCCCGCACTGATGGCCCTGGAGAAACGGATCGGCGACGATCTGAGTCTGCCCGGTGCGCCGAGGAAGGACGTGATCCAGCGGATCATCTCCCGGGGCGGCCCGGCTGATCAGGCCGATGTCCGCGCGGTCGCCCGGATGCTGGCCCGGGAATGCGGCCTGGACGAGCACACCGTCGATGCGCGAGTAACCCTGCTGCTCCGCGAACCTGTCGCCCCGCCGCCGGGACCCTTGCTGGCGGCGCAATCGGCGTATCTGGAGCAGGTCCGCCGGATCGCACCACCGGTATTGGAAGGCCGCGAGCAGGAGCTGGCGGAGCTGGCCGGGTTCTGCCTGGAACCGAGCCGAGGCCTGTACGTGTGGTGGCAGGCGGGCCCGTGGGCGGGCAAGTCGGCATTGTTGTCGACGTTCGTATTGGATCCGCCGGAGACGGTGCGATCGCGGGTACAGGTGGTGGCGTTCTTCATCACCGCCCGGTTGGCCGGCTCCGACACCCGGGCGGCGTTCGTCGCGGCGGTGACCGAGCAGCTGGGTGCCTTGACCGGGCAGCCGCCGCCGACCATCCCGGACGAGGGATTGCGGGAAGCGTGGCTGCTGGACCTGCTCGCCCAGGCCGCCGGTGCCTGCACAGCGCGAGGGATGCGGCTGGTGTTGCTCGTCGACGGCCTGGACGAGGACCGCAGCACCGCCGAAGGCGTGCACGCGCACAGTATCGCCGGGCTACTACCCGGCAGCCCACCAGCCGGGTTGCGGGTCGTCGTGGCCGGACGGCCGAACCCACCGGTCCCTGACGACGTACCGGACTGGCATCCGCTGCGGGATCCGGGCATCGTGCGCCGGCTGTCCGCATCGGCGTATGCACGCGATCTTCAGCGCCTCGGAAAGGCCGAACTCAAACGCCTGCTGAAGGGCCGCGACATCGAGCAGGACCTGCTCGGTCTGCTGACCGCGGCGCGTGGTGGCCTGTCCGGGCCCGATCTGCAGGAGCTGACCGGCACGGGTCTGCTCGAGATCGAGGACGTCCTGCACACCGTGGCCGGGCGGACCTTCACCCGCCGCAACACCGAGTGGGATCCGGACACCGGGCCCGAGGTGTACCTGCTCGGGCACGAGGAACTACAACTGGCCGCCACCGGCTACCTCGGTCAATCCCGACTGGCCGGCTACCGCACTCGCCTGAACGCTTGGGCCGATGAATATCGTGTTCCTACCGGCAGTCGGCCGGCTTGGCCGACCGGCACTCCGGATTACCTGCTGCGCGGCTACCCACGCATGCTGGCCGCCACCGGCGACGCGGCGAGACTGGTCTCGCTGGTCACCGACCCCGACCGCCACGACCGGATGCTGGACCTGTCCGGCGGCGACGCCGCCGCCCTCGCCGAGATCACCACCTGCCAGAACCTCGTCCTCGCCGCGCCGGACCCCGATCTGGAGGCGATGCTGAAGCTGTGCATCCGCCGCACCAACCTCATCGACCGCAACACCAACATCCCCATCGACCTGCCCGCTGTCTGGGCCGCCCTCGGACAGATGCCCCGCGCCGAAGCCCTCGCCCGCTCGATCATCGACCCGGAACGTCAGGCGCGCGCGCTGGTCGCGGTAGTCGCAGCAGTCGCCGACACCGATCCCGACCAGGCCGCCACCGTGGCCGACTCCATCGCCGACCCGTACTGGCAGGCGCAGGCGCAAGTCGCCATGGTCGCGGCGGTCGCCGGCACCGATGCCGGCCGGGCTGAGACCCTGGCCCGCTCGATCACCGAGGCGGGCCAGCGGGCGCAGGCGCTGGCCGCGGTGGTCACGGTGGTCGCCGGCACCGATGCCGGCCGCGCTGAGACCCTGGCCCGCTCGATCACCGAGGCGGGCCAGCGGGCGCAGGCGCTGGCCGCGGTGGTCACGGTGGTCGCCGACACCGATCCCGGCCGGGCTGAGACCCTGGCCGACTCGTTCACCAACCCTGACGAGCGGGCGCGAGCGCTGGCCGCGGCGGCCGCGGTGGTCGCCGACACCGATCCCGGCCGGGCCGAGACCCTGGCCGGCTCGATCACCAACCCTGACGAGCGGGCGCGAGCGCTGGCCGCGGTAGCCGCGGCGGTCGCCGACACCGATCCCGGCCGGGCCGGCCCGCTCGCTGCCCACGCCGAAACCGTGGCCCGCTCGATCGCCAACCCGGAACGGCAGGCGCGCGCGCTGGTCGCCGTGGCCGCAACGCTCGCCGACACTGATCCCGGCCGGGCCGAGATCGTGGCCCGCTCGATCATCGACCCGGACCAGCGGGCGCGTGCGATGCTCGCAGTGATCGCAGCGGTCGCCGGCACCGATCCCGGCCGGGCCGAGAACCTGGCCCGCTCGATCACCAGCCCCGACCAGCGGCTGCAGGCACTGATCGCGTTGGCTCGGGCGGTCGCCGGCACCGATCCCCACCGGGCCGAGACCCTGGCCGACTCGACCACCAGCCCTTACTGGCAGGCGCAGACGCTGGCCGCAGTGGCTCGGGCGGTCGCCGGCGCCGATCCCGGCCGGGCCGGCCTGCTCGCTGCCCGGGCCGAGACCGTGGCCCGTTCGATCACCGACCCGGAACGGCAGGCGCGAGCGCTGGTCGCGGTGGTCGCAGCGATCGCCGGCACCGATCCCGGCCGGGCCGCGACCCTGGCCGACTCGATCACCGAGGCGCGTCAGCGGCCGCTGGCGCTGGTCGCGGTGGCCGCGGCGCTCGCCGGCACCGATCCCGGCCGGGCCGAATCCCTGGCCCGCTCGATCACCCACCCGGACCAGCGGGCGCGCGCGCTGATCGCGGTGGCCGCCGCGATCGCCGGCGCCGATCCCGGCCGGGCTGAGACCCTGGCCGACTCGATCACCCACCCGGACCAGCGGGCGCAGGCGCTGGCGGCGGTGGTCGCCGCGGTCGCCGGCGCCGATCCCGGCCGGGCTGAGACCCTGGCCGACTCGATCCCCAGCCCTTACTGGCAGGCGCAGACGCTGGCTGCGGTGACCGCCGCGGTCGTCGGCGCCGATCCCGGCCGGGCCGGCCTGCTCGCTGCCCGGGCCGAGACCGTGGCCCGTTCGATCACCGACCCGCACTGGCAGGCGCGAGCGCTGGCTGCGGTGGCCGCCGCGGTCGCCGGCACCGACCCCAGCTGGGCCGGCCTGCTCGCTGCCCGGGCCGAGACCGTGGCCCGTTCCATCACCAACTCGAGCCGGCAGGCGCACGCTCTCGCTGCGGTGGCCGCGGCGGTCGTCGGCGCCGATCCCGGCCGGGCCGCGACCCTGGCCGACTCGATCACCAACCCGGACCAGCGGACACGCGCGCTGGCTGCGGTGGCTGCCGCGGTCGCCGGCACCGATCCGGGCCGGGCGGGCCTGCTTGCGGCCCGGGCCGAGACCGTGGCCCGCTCGATCCCCGACTCGGAGAGGCAGGCG
The DNA here is from genome assembly GCF_033097365.1 of Actinoplanes sichuanensis. Classification (NCBI taxonomy): domain Bacteria; kingdom Bacillati; phylum Actinomycetota; class Actinomycetes; order Micromonosporales; family Micromonosporaceae; genus Actinoplanes; species Actinoplanes sichuanensis. Next base: position 4,110,117 of record NZ_AP028461.1, on the reverse strand, counting down.
CGAGCGCTGACCGCAGCGGCCGTGGCGATCGCCGCGACCGGGGAGACCGATCGGGCCGGCCGGATTCTGGGTGGAGTTCTGGCGGCGGCGTCGTGGCAGGTGTCGTTGCCGGTGCTGGCGGAGGTTCGGCCGGCGGTGGTGTCGGCGTGTGTGGATGCTTTGGCCGGTAACGAACGTCCACGAATCACCACCCCCTGACTCGGTAGACCTCACGCTTGAGCAGCCGGCCGGGTCCGCGTGCACAGTGACAGCGCTGCCGAACGCGGGCAGGTGCTCGTCCGTCCTCTCGACTAGGGTGGACGATCATGTGGAAAAGGGTTGTCGCTGCGATGTCGTGTGTCGTCCTGCTCACCGGCTGCGATGGACAGATCGCCGACGACATCGCCACCCCGACGCCGTCCACCACGGCATCCCCGGCTCCGCCCTCCATCCAAGCGGCCTGGTGGCAGTGGGCCGCCGCCGAGCCCACCGCCACGAACCCGGTCGCCGACGGCACCGGCGAGCACTGCGCACGCAACCAGCCCGCCGACACGTGGTTCCTGGCCGGCACCTTCGGCAGCCGGGTTCAGCGCCGGTGCACCGTACCGCCCGGCGTGCCTTTGATCATGCCCGCCGTCAACCTGGTCGGCAGCACCGAGCGGGACTGCAGCGAATTCATGGCCGACGCCACCGGCACGATCGAATTCGACGGCGCGCCGGTCGCGGTGGAACGCATCGAGCACGAGCCCATCACGTTCCCCGCCGGGGCGGGCAACCCGGTGACCGGCGACGCCGGTGTGACCGAGGGCGTGGGTTGCGGGCTGTGGGCCCGGATCCCGGCACCGGCCGGCGGCGAACACACCGTCCGAATCCACGGCACCGCGGGTACGTTCGAGGTGACCGCCGAGTACGTCCTGACGGTGCCGGCGTCGAGCCCAGCCGCTTCCCGGCCGCCTCTCACGTAGTCGTCGGCCGGGCAGTGATCAGGCGGCGGCCGGCTGGTCGCGGCCGGAGCGCTTCGCGGCGTACAGGCCGGTGTAGGCCCGGTCGTACAGGTCGCGGCCGGGTTCGCCGGTGCGCGCCGCAGGTGAGGATCATCCGTCCCACGGTCTCACCAGCAGGCCGCCTGGGCGTAGAGAGGCCGGCCGGTGGAGCGGCAGCCGTACCAGTTCTGGGTGAAGCCGTCGTGGTTCACGGTCAGGATGTCGGCGTTCTGGTCCCGGCTGATGACCGTCACCTGGCTGGTGCCGCCGGACACGGTCCAGCGTAGATGATCGGTGCTGCCGACTGACTGGTAGGTGAACATGTCCTGGCTCTGTACCGGGAACGCCGTCAGCGACGGGATGTAGTTGCGTCGCCACCCTGTTCGGGTGGTGCCGTCGAACAGCCAGATCTGTGACGGGGTGAATTGGTCGCCGCCGGGGTGGAACCACACGATGCTCCCGGCGGGAAGGGCCTGCGCCGGGCTCGGCACTGCGGCCGTGAGCAGGGCGACAAGGATGACGGTCGTGGTGCGTTTCATGAGAAACTCCCTGCATTACCTCGACGGTATTTCGGTGATCTCAGGCTAAAGCCGTCGGGTTCCGATGGTCGGGAGACTCGGGGTCCTCTTCCCGGTGAAATCAGACTTTTTCGGCATCGGCTGTCTCGCGTATTTCCTACGATCGGTTTCATGCTGCTCAGCCGAACCAACAGGTCCGTCGATCGTTTCATCATCGCATCGGTGCTGGTGGTGACGTTGACCTCGGCCGGACTGGTGCCGGCCGATCCGGCGCGGGCCGACTGCCGGGAATCGTCGTGGATTCCGCAGACCTCGCATTTCCAGTTCCGCAGCGCCGATGGCCGAAACACCATGCACGTGCAGTTGGGTATCGAGAATCGCCGTGACTTCTTGAGGGTCTGGACGGATTCCCGTTTCACCGGCGCCTATTTCCTGCCGGTCACCGTGGTCCCGGGTCAGATCACGGCCCTGCACCGCACCAAGACGGTCTACGAAACGTGGATGGGAAAGGTGCAACTGGTCACCAAGAACGTGCCCGTCGTGCAGGTGTGCGGGACCGGCTGGGTGCCCGTGGTCTTCTCCTGAACGAGTGTTCCCGGGCGTGGTCCGGCCGGCCGGTCCGGTGGGCGGCGGGATGCGTCGTGTCTCTACCCTGGGCCGGTGCTCCACTCAGTGCCCGAGGTCGATGTCGTCAAGGACTGGCTCGACTACACGAACCTGGTCGTCGGCCTCGGCGGATTCACCGCGGCACTCGTGGCGATCCTGCTGGCCCGTCGTGCGCAGCGCAGCGCCGATGTCGGCATCACTCAGGAGCGACGCCGACTGTTCGAGCTGGAGATCCTGCGCGAGCTGATGCGGGATCTCGACGAGACGAAGCTCGTCGCCGAGGCGTATTCCAATCCACGGGCCCTGAAGAAGTACGACCTGCGGTTGGGGCTGCTCACCTCCCGACTGAGCATGTGGGATGCCGTGATGAGGTCGGACGGCACAGCGACGCTGCTCGAGTTGGCCGGTCTGGACGCACGTCATCGCGAGTTGAAGGCCATCGGCGCAGAGCTGTCCAAGGCCGATGCGAAGATCCTGGCCCGTGACGGCGAATGGACTCACGACGAGGCATGGCAGGCTCGGACGAAGGTGAAGAACGACATGCAGCTGAACCGCTCCGCGCTCGGTGACCTGCACGCCGAGGGGCAGGTCTGGCTCCGTGACCGGCTGGCCTGGGATGTCCGTGAGGCGATTCAGTCGCGGGTCCGAGCCGGTGAACAGCGTCGGCTGTCCAGGTCCGAGCGCTGGTGGTACAGCGTTTAGCGGCACTCCGGCCGACAGACGCCGGCGCCGGGCCGGGGAATTCGGTGTCGGTCGTCGTCAATGGATGGTAGGAAGCCGCGGTGGAGAAGACTCTGGAATTCGCCGACCTGTTGCGGCTGATGGAGGAACGGTCGGCCGCCTTCCGGGCGGCGGTCGCCGCTGCGCCGAGCCTCGACGTGCGGGTGCCGACCTGTCCCGAGTGGACGTTGTTCGACCTGGTGCAGCACCTGTGTGAGGGGCGCCGGAGGTGGGCCGCCACGGTGGCGGCGGGGCCCGCCGACGGTCCGGTGGCGCTGCCCGACCCGGTGGTGCCCCGCGAACGTGCGGCGCTGCTGGCCTGGTTCACCGCGGAGACCGAGGGACTACTGGCCGCACTGCGCGAAGCCGGGCCGGATCGTGGTTGCTGGACCTGGTGGGGTCCCTCGCAGTCGCCGTCGACCACCGGTGCCGTCGCCCGGCACCAACTGCAGCAGGTGGCCGTACACACGTATGACGCGCAGGTCGCGGTGGGTGACCCGCAGCCGCTGCCGGACGCGGTGGCCCTCGACGGTGTCGAGGAGTTCCTGACCACCTGCGTCGCGACGACGATCGCGTGGCCGCACGAGCCCGCCGTCATCGACTATCACGCCACCGAGGGCGGGTCCTGGCGGATCCGGTTCTCGGCCGACGGCGCCCGGACCACCCGCCTGTCCGCGCCGGCCGACGGCACGCGCCCGGAGTCGGCCTACGTCTGTGTCCGCGGCACCGCCGATGAGCTGGTCAAGTTCTTCTACGGCCGGATCACGATGGACTCGCTGCACGTCGACGGCGACCGGCGCGTCCTGGACCAGCTGATCGCCTGGGAGCCGGAGGAGTAGAACAGGGCGACACCTTCATGGCGGCGGTGCGAGCGTTGCGGCGAGGGCGTGCACGCGGTCGCGGATCTCGGCGCACATCTGCTGGTCGAAGGTCTGCTGCTCCAGTGTCCACCGCACGTCGGCGGGGAACCGGTCGTCGCCGTCGATGAGGACCAGCAGGTCCGCCTCCGGCACCGCCGACACCGGTCGGGGTGCCGCCTCATCCAGCAGGGGGCGCACCGGCGTGTCGGCGAGCAGCCGCGCGGCGTGCACGCTCACCTCGGTCTGCGGCTGGAGTCCGGCGGACGACGCGGTCCAGCCGGGTAGCCGTAGGCCGTCGAACCACGCTGCCGCGATCCGACTCTTGCCCGCACCGTGCGGGCAGACGAACAGGATCGTCCGTTGCTGCATCGACACCACCCACCTTCGAAGACGCCTTCCGGAACTGGTGTAACCGTGGTTACAGTATGACGGTGAAGCGGGTGGAGAACACCGGGCAGTGGGTGCTGCTGTCGTACCGGATCCCGAGGGAGCCGTCGCAGCCGCGCATCGCGGTGTGGCGCAAGCTGGAGCGCCTCGGCGTGGCACGTCTCGGCGACGGGTTGGTCGCCCTGCCCGCCGACGACCGGACCAGGGAGCAACTCGACTGGGTCGCCGAGGAGATCGCCGACAACGGCGGCACCGCGATGATCTGGATTGCCTCACCCGGCGACCGCACCCAGGAACACGCCGTCGTCGACGGCATGCGCACGGCCCGCGCCGCGGAGTACCAGGCGGTGATCGACCAGACCGCGACGGCGCCCGCCGACGACACCGAACGCACCCGCCTGATCCGCAGGCTGCGCGGCGAGCTGCGCCGCATCACCGACCGCGACTACTTCCCGCCCGCCGAACGCGAGGCCGCGCGCATCGCGGTGCAGGCGCTGGCAGACCGCGACGTCACGGTGGGGGAGCGGGCATGAGATGGGCGACCCGTGCCGGCGTGCACATCGACCGGGCCGCGTGCGCGTGGCTGATCCGCACGCACATCGACCCGGCGGCGGAGTTCCTGTTCGTCGACGACCGCACCGCGGTCCCCGCCGACGCGACACCGTTCGACATGCGCGGCGCCGAACTCGGCCACCACAACGGTGACTGCTCGTTCGAGACGATCCTGCGACGGTACGAGCTACACGACCCGGTCCTGTGGAAGATCGCCGAGATCGTGCACGAGGCCGACCTCGCCGACGAACGCTACGACGCGCCCGAGGGCATCGGCTTCGACGTGATGCTGCGCGGGCTGTCGATGACCTGCGACGACGACAACGTCCTCGCGGTCGGTGGCCTGATCTTCGACGGGCTCTACGAGTACCAGCGTCGTGCCCTACTGTCGAACAGGACCCCCGGATGAGCCAGTCGGTCGGCGAGACCCGTGACGTCGTCCCGTTCCGGCAGGCGGTGCGGGCCTGGTTCGGCATCTCGCTGCAGACCTTCGGCGGCCCGGCCGGGCAGATCGCGGTCATGCAGCGGCACCTGGTCGACGAGCGCCGCTGGATCGGGCAGCGCCGTTTCCTGCACGCGCTGAACTACTGCATGCTGCTGCCCGGCCCGGAGGCCCAACAGTTGGCGATCTACGTCGGCTGGCTGCTCAACGGCATGCGCGGCGGTCTGGTCGCGGGCACCCTGTTCGTACTTCCGGGCGTGGTCGCGCTGCTCGTGTTGTCGGCGATCTACGTCGGGTTCGGTGACACCACGGTCGTGACGGCGCTGTTCGCCGGGCTCGCCCCGGCGGTGGTGGCGATCGTCGCGCAGGCGGTGTGGCGGGTCGCCGGGCGGGCGCTGTCCAGCCGTACCCTGGTCGCCTTCGCTGTTCTCGCGTTTTTGTCGCTGGCGGTGTTCGCGGTGCCGTTCCCGCTGGTCGTGGCGTTGGCCGCGCTGGCCGGCTGGGCGCTGCACCGGTGGCGGCCGGCGTTGGTCGAGAGTTCGGGCGGCCACGGTACGGCCAAGGCCGGCCCCGAGCCGCTGATCTCCGACGACGCGCTGCATCACGACCAGCCGTCCGGCCGCCGGGCCGCGACCATCCTGGCGATCGGGCTGGTCGCCTGGTTCCTGCCGGTGGCGCTGTTCGCCGTGTTCACCGGCTCGGACAGCGTCTACACCCAGCAGGGTCTGTTCTTCTCCGGCACCGCGGTGGTCACGTTCGGCGGCGCCTACGCGGTTCTCGCGTTCGTCGCGCAGCGCGCCGTCGAGCACTACGCGTGGCTGTCGGCCGGGGACATGGTCCGCGGACTGGCCCTGGCCGAGTCGACGCCGGGGCCGCTGATCATGGTGGTGCAGTTCGTCGCCTTCCTCGGCGCCTACGGCAATCCCGGCGGCCTGGACCCGTGGGTGGCCGGTGTCGCCGCGTCGCTGCTGACCACCTGGGTGACGTTCGTGCCCTGCTTCCTGTTCATCCTGCTCGGCGCCCCCTACGTGGAACGGCTACGCGGCAACCCGTCACTGTCGGCGGCGCTGACCGGCATCACCGCCGCGGTCGTCGGCGTCATCGCGAACCTCGGCCTCTACTTCGCGGTGCACACCCTGTTCAGTCAGGTGCACGAGGTCGAGGCGGGTCCGGTGCACATGACCCTGCCCGACCTCGGCGCCGTGCGGCCCGTACCCCTGGTGATCGCCGTCGTCGCCGCGGTCTTGATCTTCTGGCGCAAGTGGTCGGTGCTGCGGGTGCTCGGCGTCTGCGCCGGACTGGGCCTGATCGCCGGGCTGGCCGGTCTTCCCGGAATGTGACGCACGCCGGGACGTCCATGCCGCAGACCGTGGTGCGCGGCGCGCGGGGAGCCGTCAAGCTGGACCGATGGAGTCGGTCTGGGATTATCCGCGCCCGCCACGGGTCGAACGCACCACGGCCCGGGTGACCATCGTGAACTCGGGTCTGGTGGTCGCCGACAGTGTCCGCTGCCGGCGAGTGCTGGAGACCTCACATCCGCCGGTCTTCTACGTGCCGCGCGACGACATCGCCGACGGCGTCCTCGAGGCCGCGGCCGGTCACTCGTACTGCGAGTTCAAGGGCGTCGCCACCTACTGGGACCTCGTCGTCGGCGAGATCCGTGTGCCGCGGGCCGGTTGGTCCTACGAACGTCCCGCACCCGGGTACGAGGAGTTGACCGGGGCCGTGGCCTTCTATCCGAGCCGTGTGGGGGAGTGCCGAGTGGGCGGCGAACTCGTCCGCCCGCAGGAGGGCGACTTCTACGGCGGGTGGATAACCGCCGACATCACCGGCCCGTTCAAGGGCGGCCCCGGAACGACGGGGTGGTGACCGGCGACGGGCGACCGGCGCACAGCTGGACGCCGCAGGCGTGTAGGCCACATCTATGTCAGGACAAATGTTCGTCTGCGTGAGGCCTAGTGAGCGCGTGTATCGCAGACGGCGGTCACACGCCAGGCGAGGACGGTCATCCGACGAAGCCCTGGCTTCACGGCCGCGAGTCACCCAGCGTGGATTCGAGCGATCCGGCAGCCACCTGGAGGCGAATCGTGAGCATCCTCGGTCCTCTGATCGCCTTCGCCGGTGTCCTCATCGGTGCCGTGCTGTCCTACCTGTTCTCGCGGCAGGGCGAGCGACGCCGGGAACGGTGGGCACTCGACCGTGAGTGGCGGGAGCGCCGCCTCCAGACGTACAGCGCCTACCTCGCCGACGTCAAACAGATGAAGAGCGTCGCGGCGCGCATCGCCGCGGACGTCGGCCTCGACGACCACGCGCCGCCGCTGGCCCGCGACGCCGGCCTGGACCTGCTCGCCGAAGTGAACATGGCGCGGGGAAACACGTTCGAGACGCTCGCGTTGATGGGCGACCGGGAACTCGTCGAGGCGGCCAGAGCACTGAACCGGGCACTCTGGCGGTTGGAGTGGTTCGCCCGAGGGCTGCTGGACGACACCGACGTCGACGGCTGGCACGTTGCGAAGGACGACTACTACCAGGCGGTGAACGACTTCCACGAACTCGCCCGACGGGAGCTCGGCGTCACCGGGGTGTTCGCACCCAGGGCGGCCGAGGGCTCGCCTCGCGAGCAGTACGAGAAGGAGCGACAGGCCCGGACGCGGCCGGACCACCACCCGACCGTCGATTCCGCTGCTACTGACCAACCCTGATCATGTGGACCGGAACGCTCCGGCCAGTTCGCCGAGCCGTCAGCCGGCCCGGAGGACATGCTCGAGCCGCTGTTCGAGTCGGCCGCGAGCGAGATCGTCGCTGATGTCCAGCCCGGAATCACGCCAGGGCTGGACGACCTTCACCGGGTCCGGGAGGTAGCCGACGATGTCCATGACGTTCCAGTATCGGAACCGGTCCTCGTCGCGACAGGCATCGGTGCGGCGGCGGTATGCGTCCGTGAACCTGACCGATGCCTCGATGCCGTGCAACATGGCCAGGTACGTGGAGGCGTGCGCGACGTCCAGATCCGCCGGCCCCCACGATGTCTCGACCCAATCGACCACACCGCTGATGCGCCCCCGCGACCACAGCAGATTGCCCAGGTGGAAGTCGCGGTGCAGAAACCTACCCGCATAATCCGGTGCGGGCTGCTCCAGCAGTTCGAAAGCCCGACTCCACAGCTCCGGCCGTCGCATCCACGGCGACATGACCCGCTTGCTCGGCGGCGCCCATGATTGGTAGTCCCGAGGCCTGTTCCGGCCGGGCTCGAAGTGATGGATGTCGACGAGAGTCTGCGCCAGTGTCGCCAGGACGTCGTCGGTGGCGGAGTCCAAGCGGAGTCTGCCGGGAAGCCAGGACATCAGATGAGCCGGCGCTCCGGCGGCGGTCCCGGAAAGGTCGAGGGCGATACTCCGAGGCGCTGGAATGGGGGAGCCGTCCAGTTGCTGCTGCACGGTCGCTTCTCGGGCGAGCAGCCCGGCCGCATGCCGACGCCACGGCTCCTTCGTCATCAGCCGAAGGACGGCCCGGTCACCGTCGTCTCCGGTCAAGGTCGACATGGTCGACGTCCAGCCACCGGTGAGAGGTCGCACGTCGACGATCCGCCGTTGCCAAGCCGACTCGGCCCAGCCGACCTCTACCCCGATACCTGTGGCCACCGCGTCATCCTGTCATCCACGGCGGCATGCACCCCCAGGGGTCTCCACAGATCTTGAATGTGCCTGCGAAGGTGGAGCCACATTCGACGGAGGGACGTGGCGATGGAGTGGACCTCGGCGCTCGGCCGGTACGCGGGCCGGCTTCACCGGGCCACCGGGATGGGGCACCATGTGGCCTCCCCGTTGGGTGCCTGGCTGCTGCTGGCGCTGGTCGCGAAGGCGGCACCGCCCGGTCACGACCTGGCCGAGGCACTCGGGATGGACCCGGACGAGGCGGCCGCCGTCGCCGGTACCCTGCTCGAGCAGCCGCACAGCATGGTCGCGGCCGCCTCCGCGGTGTGGTACGGCCCGGATGCCGACGTCTCCGGGCTGGCCGGCTGGTGGGCCGGACTGCCGTCGACGACGAGTTTCGGGCCGCTGCCGGACCGGCTGGAGCTGGACCGATGGGTGCGCGAACACAGCCTCGGCCTCATCGCCTCCATGCCGGACATCTCGCCCCGGGCCCTGCTGACGTTGGCGAGCGTGCTGGCGACCAAGGTCTCCTGGCGCGAGCCGTTCGAGGCCGTCCCGGCCGACGATCTCGGCCGGGACACGCTGTGGGCGCCCCGGCTGAGTCAGGTGTTGCGGACACCGCCGAAGAGCCACCGGATGTTCATCGCCCGGTCGGAACACGCCGGTGAGATCATCGTGCACGTGGCGGCCGGCGCACCCGCCGAGGACCCCGACCACTACCACGACCCGACGGCCGGCCGCGACGAACTCCAGGTGGTGTCGGTGGCCGCGGCACCCGACGTCGACCCGGCCCGGGTGCTGGCCGCCGCGTACGAGATCGCTCCCGCCTGTGTCTCGGGCCGTCGGCTCAAGAGCGAGGTCTCGCTGTTCAAACTGCCGCCCGGGCAGACCCCGTTGTGGACGATCCGGGAGACCGAGCTACACGGCCACACCGAGAGTTACAGCGCGGTGCTGCCCTGCTGGTCGGCGCACTCCACGCACGACCTGACCGATACCGGTCCGGGGTTCCCCGCCGCGACACGGATCCTCGCGGGCCTGCTCGGTATCGACGACCTCACGCATCAGGCGCAACAGACGGCGGTGGCCCGGTACGGGCAGTACGGTTTCGAGGCCGCCGCGCTGACCACCACGGCGTCCTACCGATCCGCCGGACTCGGCCCGATGCTCGCACGGGAGGCCGAGCTGCGCTTCGCTCACCCGTACGCCGTGGTGGCCGTAGCCGCACAGACCTCCGGAGCCGGCAGTGCCGCCGAGCCCGGACCCTGGCACGGTGTGCCGGTCTTCTCCGCCTGGGTGAGCGAGCCGGACGACCTGTTCGAACGCTGACCGACCCCGGCTCGGCCCGCGTCGATCGCTCGACGCAGGCAGGTCGTCCGCCGGTATGGGATCCATCGGTCGAGGCCGACGAGACGGAGTGGATCGCTCTGCGTGAGCTGGTTTCCGGCCGCGTCGGCGCCGCCGACCCTCAAGCCGGAGACCGTCGAGGGGTACGGGGACCGTCCGGTGACCCTGTCGACGGTGCTGCCTGTGGCGTGGCCGGCCATGTCCGCAACGATGAGACCGGGCGTTGGACGCGCTGTCCCGACAGTCCGGCTCGGGAAATCTGTCGTTCGGTGGGGACACCAAGTTCGCCGGATACTAATGCACAGCGGCAGGATTCGATGCGAATCTATGCATGAGGCCGAGGCTCGCAGCAGCGCGTTAGGGTCTGCTGTGCGAGCTCCGCTGAGGGCGGTGCGGCAGCACGGTTCGGAGGCGGTGCCGAGCGCTATGGGTTGTGGCGCTGACGTTAGATCTTGGGACGGCCATGCATCTGCCGATCAGTGGGGCTAGCTTTGTCTCAGCGATCGATGAGTCGGGATGCACCATCCGAAAGAAGACTTGATCGTGAATGCGGCATTCATCCCTGGTCATTCCCCTTTCTTCCCCTGCCGTCGCCCTGTTACGTAGGGGTGCGAGCACTTACGGTAGTTGGAAAGAGAGGCCGTGAATGAGTGAGAAGGAACCGCATTCACGCACAGAAACGGCACCCGTCTAGTCCACGGATGCCGTTTCGATCACCTGCCCACCGGCCCCGCGAAGAGTCGAAGGAAGGTACACCCATGACCGTAACAAGGTCCGAGGCCCCTAACAATGAGGAAGGTGCCCTCGCCGCAGATGCGGTGACCCGGGTCCCCCGGGCGGTCTGGATCGGATTCGCCCTCGTCGCCGGCGCGCTGGCCGGTGCCACCGCGGGCCTGCTCTCGGCTGCTGGGGGAGTTCCCGTCCCGCTCGCGATCCTCGCCGGCGGCGGAGCCTGTGGCAGCACCGTCGCCCTGATGCTCGCCGTGGTGCGGTACGCCACCGGCGACCATCCGTGACAGTGGCCCGGTGGCAGCCGGGCAACTGCACCGCGGTCGGCGGTGATCAGCAGCTCGTCGGCGTGGCCGTCGGTCCAGCGCGCGCCCACGGTGTGGCCGCCTCGGGCGCGTAGGCCGGTGACCCGCCCGTTCGGCCAGGCCGGCGGCGGGGCGGGCAGGGCGTGCAACTCGCCGGTGTGGCTCTGCAGCAGCATCTCGGCGATGCCGGAGGTGGCGCCGAAGTTCCCGTCGATTTGGAACGGCGTGTGCAGGTCGAACATGTTCGGTGCCAGCCGTTGCGGGGTGATCAGGTCACCGAGCAGGTCGTGGGCGCGGGCCTGAGGTGCAGCCGGGCACGGGGGCATGACATCGACGCTAGTTGATTTACAGGTTTCGGCAATGCGTCCGGGCGGGCTCGGGAGCCCGCCTCCCGGCTTGTCGATCAGGGGGCGCGAAGGGGGGCCGGCGCGCGACGCGACGGCGGCGCCGCTGGCCCGCTCGCGATGTCTCGTACACCCGGATGGTTTCTGCGGCGCCCCTTCTGTCGCTCAAACGACATCGGCGTTAATTGATAGTTCACCGCGAATCGGCGAACTATAGTGACGTTCGTCGATCGCATTCGGCGGCGACGGAAACGGGGAACGGGGAAAGTGTGAAGAATTCGATCATGCGATTCATGTCAGTCATGGTGCTGGTCGGGGCGATGCTCGCGGTCGGTTCCACGGCGCAGGCGGCCGACAGGGTCGACCCGCGGCCGGCCGTCGGGGGTCCGACGCCTGACGTCACCAAGATTCCGGTGTCCGGGGGCGTGGGCACCCTGAGCTACGACGCCAACTGCTTCGGCTACACCGGCACGTTCAAGGACGGGTCGTTCATCCTGGTCGTCGACTGGGAGGATGCCGACTCGAACGCTGACGAGTGCTTCGGTATCTCTCCCGGCCGGGCCATCTGGCACGCCTGGCCGGGATCGGGCAGCTGGGTGCAGATGCCGAACAACGGCCGGGCCGACAACATGGTGGGGGCGTACTACTCCAACGACGGTCGGCGCGGAGTGAAGGTCCGCGTCGCGGCTTCGGGCAACGTCTTCTGCTCGACCCGCAACTTCGGCCCGGGCTGGGGTGCCTGGTTCATCTGCTGATCGACGAATGATCCGGCCGGCGGTGGGACGTCAATCCCGCCGCCGGTTTCGTCTCACGCTTTCGTATCTCCGGAATGGAAGAGAAACAGTTCTATCGCGTCTCGCTCGGCATGTCGGCGTCTCGCCGGATCCGGGTGGTTCCGACGATTTCCGATATGGTCGACGCGGGTGCTGCAGCACTTCATGAAGCTGAGCGACCTGCCGGTCACCATCAGCTGACCCTGCTCGATCGCTCGATCGCTCAGGAGGCGATCGGGAAGCCGGCGGCCGTTCGATCGGCAACCCGGACGTCGGCCTGAGAAGCGCCGGCCGCGGGTCAGACCACGTAGATCTTGCGCAGTGTCTCCCGGACCGTCCAGACCGTGCGGTCACCGGCACGCAGCCGCACCGCCACCCCGGGCTTCAGGTCGATCTCGGAACCGTCGGCGAACGCGACTGTGGCGTCCCCGGCCAGCACGATGAACACCTCGTCGACCTCGGTGTCGGTCACCGTGCCGGCGGTCAGCTGCCAGACGCCGACCTCGGCACCGAGGGCCTCGCTCAGCACCCGCGACGAGACGCCGGGGCGACCGGCCACCACGTTCTCCGGCGCCAGTTCGCTCGGACCGAGTTCGAGTCCCAGCACGTCCTCGGTGAGGATCCGGTTCTCCGCGATGCTGCCGATCGACATCCGCTCTCCTGTCGCCGCTGTGATGTAACGGATCGTATTGGATCATGCGCGGGATCCCGGTTGCCGGTCCGGCGCCACTACGATCGTCGGCGTGCCGAAAGCGGGCTGGTCACCGACCGAAGACCACAACAGGCGACTGCTGCGCGCCCGCGACGCGATGGACCGCGACTTCGCCGACCGCCTCGACCTGCCCGCGCTCGCCAGACTGGCACACATGTCCGAGGGCCACTTCAGTCGCAGCTTCCGCGCCGCCTTCGGGGAGACCCCGCACCGCTATCTGCAGCGCCGCCGCATCGAGCGGGCCATGTCCCTGCTGCGCGACCCGGCCAGTTCGGTGACCGAGGTCGGGCTGCTGGTCGGCTTCGACAGCCTCGGCGCGTTCAGCCGGGCGTTCCGGGCCGCCGTCGGGGTGTCACCGTCGCAGTACCGCGAACGACGGCTGACCGCCCGCGCGCCGGTGTGCTTCGTGAAAACCTGGCTGCGACCGGTCAGTTTCGGCGAAGCGTACCCACCCGAGACGTCCCTAGGGTGAAGGCATGTTCAACGCGATCACCATCACCATGGTCCGGGTCCTCGACCAGGACGAGGCCCTCGACTTCTACGTCGGCAAGCTCGGCTTCAAGATCGACGACGACGTCGACATGGGCTTCATGCGCTGGCTGACCATCTCCCTGCCGTCCGATCCGGGCCGGCAGCTGCTGCTGGAGGTGCCCGGCCCGCCCGCGATGAGCGAGCAGACCGCGGCGCAGGTGCGGGACCTGCTCACCAAGGGGGCCCTCGGCGCGTCGGCGATCCTCACCACCGACGACTGCCAGAACGTCTACGACACCCTCACAGCCCGAGGCGTGGAATTCACCCAGGGCGTCGAGGTGCAGCCGTACGGCATCGACTGCGCCTTCCGCGACCCGTTCGGCAACCACATCCGCGTCACGCAGCCGGCCGAGCAGCCGACCGCCGTCACCGACGAGGACCGCGCCCGCTGGTGCAGCCCCGCCGGCTCCTGAGCCGACTCAGCGGCGCCGTCTCCTCGCCCAGACGACATAGACGGCACACAGGATCGCCATCACCACGGTGACGGCACCCCAGGCCCACCGCTCTGCGGGCTCGTCCGCCAGAAAGGTGCGGACACCGGCCAGGACGGCGAGTACGAGCGGGCCCAGGCCGAACCACTCCGAATGCTCGGAGAAGGTCAGCTCCGTCAGCGACTGTCGCATGTGGCCAGTGTAGGCGGCGGTCGCTGCCGACGTGCGCGTCGGCAGCTGCCGGGTCCTCAGAAGAGGTCCGTTCCATAGCGGCCGGCCGCCGCCAGGTCGTCGAGCCACGAGGCCGGGCCGAACTCCCGCAGCGTGCTCTCCACGGCCGGGCCCATGCCGTTGACGTCACCGCAGACGTACAGGTGCGCGCCGCGATCGACCAGGTCGAGGACGGTGCGGCGGTGCTGCCACAGCCGGTGCTGAACGTACCGGACGTCGCCGTCGGGTCGGCGGGAGTAGGCGCGGTACACCCGTAGCCGACCGGCCTCGACATGCGCGGCGAACTCCTCGGCGTAGAGGTCGTCGACGTCGGGGTGCCGGCAGCCGAAGAACAGCACGGACTCGGCGTCCGGGCGGGCCTGGAGGAACGCCCGGAACGGGGCGATGCCCGAACCGGCGGCGATCATGATCATCGGGGTGGTGGGGTCGGCCGGTGGCCGGAACACCTCCGCCGGTGCGGCCAGGGCGACGGTCAGGCGGTCGCCGGGACGGGCGCGTTGCAGGTAGCTCGACGCGGCACCGAGGTGGATCCCGTTGCCGGATCGGGCCGGGCCCTCGGCCACCGACACGGTGAGCGCGACCTCGGACTGGACCTCGGCGGCTGAACTGATCGAGTACTGCCGCATCCTCGGCTCGGGCAGCGCCTCCAGGACCCAGGCCAGGTCGACCTGGCAGGAGGCGAACATCTCCAGCAGGTCCAGCAGCGACAGCCGCCTGTCGGCGAGACGTTCCAGCTCGGACCTTTCCGGTGGGCACTTCGTGGTCTGGGCCAGGCGGCCGACGACACCGGGTGTGGCGGGTGCGGACAGGTCGACGTACCGGGTGAGCAGATCGTCGAGGCGCAGTGGCATGCCGGTCGGGATGCGGCCGGCGGGTGCGTCGGAGTCGATCGTGACCAGGTCGTCGGCGGGCCGGCCGAGCCGGGTGATCATGCGGGTGACCAGGTTCGGGTGGTTGTGGGGCAGTACCGACAGGTAGTCGCCGGTGCGGTAGGTCCAGCCGTCGGGCAGCCGCAGCTCCAGGTGGCGTTTGGAACCGGCGGCCGGGTCGCGGACCAGCTCCCGGTTCTCCAGCACGACCGCGGTCGGGGCCGCGACGATGCTGACGCGGTAACGTGAGCCGGTGGTCTGCGCAAGCGGCAGGTCGTACGTCTTCGCGAGGTCTTCCCAGAGTGGCTGATACCAGCGCTCGAACTCGCCGAAGAAGTCGGTGCGCGCGTCGACGGCACCGCGCTCGCGGAGGCGGCGGGCGCCGGCTCGGTGCATCGCCTCGTCGATGATCGTGGGGATGCGCTGGTAGGTCGCGGCCCAGTCCAGGCTTCCGCAGCCCAGCACCAGATAGTCGACCCCGGTCAGGTCCGGCCGGTCCCGGGTGAGCCAACCGACGAAGCGCTGCGCGTTGTCCGGCGGGGTGCCGTTGTAGGAGGAGCTGACGATCACCACCGGTCCGGCAGAGGGCAGGTCCCCGGTGTGTTCGTCGAGGGTGGCCACGGTGGTGCTCCAGCCGCGGGCGGTGCCGTCGGCGGCGATCGTGCGGGCCAGGCTCTCGCTGCTGCCACTGTTGGAGCCGTACAGCACCAGCAGGGCGGTGCCGTGCGCCGCGCTGCTCGGCGGCGTGCGCACGACCGGCCTCGGTGCGGCGGGGCGGCGGGTCGCCGTACGGATGAGCAGGTCTTTGGGTTTGAGGGTGAGGGTTTCGCTGACGGTCATCCGGTAGCCGGGGTCGGCGAGGGAGAGATCGAATCGCTGCAATATCATGGCCAGCACCAGCGTGGCCTCCTGCAGGGCGAAGGGCCGGCCGATGCACGCGCGGGCGCCGTGCCCGAACGGCATCCACGCGTATTCCGGGATCTCGCCCATCCGCTCGGGAGCGAACCGGTCCGGGTCGAACGTGTCCGGGTCGGTCCACACCGCCGGGTCGCGGTGCAGGACCGGCAGCATGACCAGGACGTGCTCGCCCGCCGCGACCGGATGGCCGCCGAGCGTGGTCGGCTCGCTCGGGGTCAGCGCGAAGGCCGGCGCGGTCGGATGCAGCCGCAGCGTCTCGCGCAGGATCTGCCCGAGAAAACCCAACTTCGCAAGATCTTCAAACGCGGGGGTACGGTCCCCGAGCACCTGATCGACGCAGAGGCGGGCGCGTGCCAAGACCGTCGGCTGCGTGAGCAGCCGATGGACGGCGAAGGACAGCAGCCCCGAGGTGGTCTCGTGCCCGGCGATCAGGAACGTCGCCAGCTGGTAGCGGATGTTCTGTTCCGACAGCCGCTCCCCGGTGAGCGGGTCGCTTGCGGTGAGCATGCGTTCCAGCAGGTCGTCGGGTCGTTCGGCGGGCGGTTTGGCGATCCGCGCGGTGACGATGTCGTCGGCGATCCGGTGCATCAGCGTGATGTCCGCGCGGTACTGCCGGTTCGTGCCGACCAGCAACGGCTGCACGCCCGGCAGCCGTTCCCCCCGGGCGCCCGCCTCGACCAGTGCCCGGACCATCGCACCCACGAACGGGTGCGGTTGCTCGGAGTAGAACGAGTTGAACCGCACGTCGAAGGCGCACAGCGCGATGGTGTCCAACGTCAGCCGGGTCATGTCCTCGGCCACGTCGATGTCGTGGTCCGGACCGAACCGCTCCCAGCGCAGCATCATCTGCTCGGCGATGTCGAGCATCTGTGGGAAGTAGTCGCGGATCGCCGCCGTCCCGAACGCGGGCATCAGCAGCCGGTGCGCGCGACCCCAGTTGGGTTCGTCGTCGTAGGCGGTGAACAGGCCGTCGCCGCCCAGGTCACGCAGCTGCTCCAGAGGGTCGTGGACGGCTTTGGACCAGAGCGGGTCGGAGCACATCTCGGTCACCAGCGCATGGTGTGAGGCGAAGATCATCCGCTTGCCGCCGACGTCGAGGGAGAAGACCCCGCCGTAGCGCCGGTGGTAGTCCTCGGCGAAGTCGCCGCTCGTCTCGTGCGGTGCGCGGATCAGCTCGAGCAGATTGCCGAGCAGCGGGAGCGGCTTCGGACCCGGGATGTTCTGCATGCCGCCCAAGCTAACTTGGCCACAGGACTTGGTCAAGTGACCAAGTCCTGTGGCCAATGCTACGATCCGGGCCATGGAAGAGGGCACGGGCGCGAAGACCGTCCGCCGCAACATCAGCGCCGCCGACCGCCGGAAGTTGCTGGTCGCCGCCGCACTGAGGGTCATGAGACGCGACGGCATCGCGGCCGCCACCACCCGCGCCATCTGCGCCGAGGCCGGCATGCCGCACGGCGCCTTCCACTACTGCTTCCACACCAAGAAAGACCTGTACGCGGCCGTCCTGGCCAGCGACCGGGAGATCGACCTCGACGACGCCTGGCCCGACATCCGTCCCGAGGCGACCCCCGAGGAGAACATCGCCACGATGCTCACCGCCTACTGGACACAGATCGAATCCGACCCCGGCGCCCAACAGGTCCTCTTCGAGCTCGGCAACGTCGCCCTCCGCGACCCCGAACTTCAGGACCTTCCCCAGGCGGAGCACCGCGAGTCGCTGGAGAAGGCGACCGGCTACATCACCCGCCTGGCCAAGGAGGCCGGCTTCACCTACCTACGCGACGAAGCCGTGCTCGCCGACCTGGTGCTGGCCACCCTCAACGGGGTCGCCTGGTCCTGGCTGTCGCACCGCGACGACGCCCGCGCCCGAGCCGGCCTCGACCAGTTCGCCGCCATCTTCGCGAACCTGGTCCGCACCACCTGAGCCGCGCACCCGGGGTCCCGCCTTGCGGCCGGATGCCAGGATGCCCGACGTGACGACACCACGTACGCCCATGAATGCCGCCCGTGCCCTGTCCGGTCGGGCGGCCATCGCTCTCGCGGCGGCGACGGCGGTGTTCCTACTCGGCGTCCACCTGCAGAGCGACGGCTTCTGCAGCGCCGACGAGACCGCCGTGAACGCCTTCGTCATGGCGGTCATGGTCGCGGCCGTCGGCCTGACCGCCGCGGCCCTCAGCGTCCTCGGCCGCGGATATCGGGGCGTGCGACTCGCGGCACTGGCCGGCTGGGCGGCGACCCTGCTGCCGGCCTACCTACTGATGGCATGGGCGATGCGATACGTCGCATCCGTCCACGCGGGCTGCCCGCAGTGACCCTCACCCCGCGATATCGGTCGGCCAGACCGTTTCGAGTCGGGTGTCGGTGAGGTGGAACAGGTGCGCCCGCACGTCGGGGGAGTGTTCCAACTCGCGGCGCAGCGCGGCCGGCAGGGATTCCCGGCAGAAGACGGCCACCGCTTCGGCGACGACGTCGTCGCCGACCGACGCCGGCCAGTGCCGGTAGGCGGCATCCGTCCGGGAGGCGAGTCGCTCGACCATCAGCACCGCCGGCAGACCTGGAGTCGGACACAACGGGACCGATCTCAAGGCGGGGCGTCGCTTCGAGCCCGGCCCGACGGGCGAACTCGTTGGCGTACAACCCGTTGGACTGCTCCTCGACCGCGCCGAACAGGCCGCTGAGCACACCCCTCACCACGTACTCCCTCGTCCCGGTCGGCTTGCTCATCGGGTGCTCATCGCAGCCCGGCAGCATCGAATCAACCGCAGCCGCCCGCAACGAGGAGAACCCATGGATCTGCAGCTCACCGGTAAGACCGCCGTCATCAGCGGCTCCAGCCGAGGCATCGGCTACGCCACCGCGAAGGCCCTGGCCGGCGAAGGCGTGGACGTGATCCTCAACGGCCGTGGCCCCGGGAGACTCGACAAGGCCGTCGAGGCGCTGCGCGCCGAGGTTCCCGGGGTGTCGGTCACCGGCCTGCCCGCCGACTTCGCGAACCCGACCGACGTCGACCGGCTGTGCGACCGGCTCGGCAGCGTCGACATCCTGATCAACAACGTCGGACTCTTCGAGCTCAAGCCGTTCGAGTCGATCTCCGACGACGACTGGCGCCTCTATCACGAGGTCAACGTGCTCAGCGGCGTCCGGCTCGCCCGACGGCTCATGCCCGCGATGCTCGAACGGGGCTGGGGCCGGATCGTGTTCGTCAGCAGCGAGTCGGGCGTCAACGTACCCGCCGACATGATCCACTACGGCACGTCCAAGACCGCGATGCTCGCGGTGGGCAACGGCCTGGCCAAACTCACCAAGGGCACCGCCGTGACGGTCAACTCGGTACTCGGCGGCCCGACCTACTCCGACGGTGTCGCCGACACGGTCACGACACTGGCCGCCGCGCAGTCCATCCCCGAGGAGCAGATGAAGGCGGCGATCATCGGCGCCAACCAGACGTCGCTGCTGGGCCGGTTCATCGACCCGGCCGAGATCGCCGCCGCGGTCACCTTCCTCGCCAGCCCGGTCGCCTCCGCGGTCAACGGATCCGCCATGCGCGTCGACGGAGGCGCGCTGACCACGCTGCTGTAGGCCTCACCGCCGCAGGTCGGGGAAGGTGACCTCGACGAGACGGCTCGTGCGCAGCCAGTCGACCAGATGTGTGGGCTGCTGGATGGTGCCCGGATTGCTCGGCTGGTTCAGGTCGGCCACCACCTCGGTGAAGACCGTCCTGCGTTCGCCCGGATCGGTGACCGGCCGAGCCCGGGCGCGCAGATCGGCCCGCACGCCGTTCTTGAGGTGGAACGTGAAATCGGGATGCGACAGCAGATTCGCGTACCAACTCGGCGGCCGCAGCAGGCCGCTGTTGAGGTAGAACCTGCCGTGCACGCGGTAGAAGAAGATCTCGATCCGGCGCGGTCGGCCGGTGCGGCGGCCGACCGTGGTGATGTCGACGATCCGTGCACGGGTCGGCGAGGCCGGCGTCAGCTCCAGCGCTGCGCGGACGGCGGGGTCGGTGACCATGTCCGTGCCCGACTCAGACGCCGGCCGCAAGCGCCGGGCCCAACAGCAGGCCGCCGTCGAGTACCAGCTCGGTGCCGGTCGCGAACGACGCCTCCGGTGAGGTCAGATACAGCAGCGCGGCGCTGACGTCGGCCGGATCACCGAGCCGGGGGACCGCGAACGGCTCCGGGTCGTAGAAGTCCGAGATCGGTCGTTCGCCCGGCGCCGACGGCTCGTTGATCAGCTTGGTGGAGACAACGCCGGGGTGGATCGCGTTGACCCGGATGCCGTCGCGGCCCAGTTCGAGGGCGGCGGTCAGCGTCAGCCCTCGGATCGCCCATTTGCTCGCGACGTACGAGGCGTACAGCGCCGTACCGCCGTAGCCCATGGTCGAACCGATGTTCACGATGACCCCGCCGCCGGCCCGCCGCATCGCCGGGGTGACGGCCTTGATCCCGAGGAACTGACCGGTCACGTTGACCGCGAGGGTGCGGTCCCAACGGGCGAGGTCGGTGGCCTCGATCGTGGTGGCGGGATTCTGCACGCCGGCGTTGTTCACCAGGATCGTCAGCGCCCCGAAGGCCCGCTCGGCCGCGGCGACCGCGACGGTCCAGTCCTGCTCGCGGGTGACGTCGAGTCGCGTCGCCAGGGCGCGTTCGCCCAGTTCCGCGGCGAGTACGGAGGCCGTGTCGAAACCACCTGCGGTGCTGCCGATGACGACGTTCGCGCCCTCGGCGTGGTAGGCGCGGACGTGGCTTTCGCCGAGCCCGCCGGTGCCGCCGGTGACGAGGACGGTCTGGTCGGTGAAGCGTGGCATGAGCTGTTCCTTTGCGAAATGCCGGTGGTGAGTCGACCGACTCACCTCGTCCATGACGGTAGGCGTGCACCAGGTGGTGAGTCAAGTGACTCACCTCGCCATCGGGCATACTGGCGCCCATGAGCACCGAACCCTCCGCGTACCACCGACGGGTGGCCGAGGAGAAACGCACGGCCATCCTGAAGGCCGCGACCGACCTGTTCCTGGCCTCCGGCTACGACGGGACCTCGCTCGCCAAGATCGCGGACGCGGCCGGGGTCTCCAAAGCCACGCTGTTCAAGCAGTTCTCCACCAAGGCGGCGCTCTTCGACGCGATCGTCACCGAGGCCTGGCAGATCGACGAGCCCGACAGCAGCCCGGACCTACCCACCGACGACCTGCGGGCCGGACTCACCGCGATCGGTCACCGGTACGTCGAACTACTCACCCGACCCGGCATGACCGCCCTGTTCCGCATCGTCATCGCCGAGCTCCCACGCTTCCCCGAACTCGGGGAAGCACAGTTCAGCCGGGGCAAGATGCCCTACTTCGAGTCGGTCAGCCGCTACCTGATCGCCGCGCGCGAAGCGGGTGCCGCGAAGGTCGACGACGCCGACCTCGCCGCGACCCAGTTCCTCGGCATGATCGCCAACTTCGTCTTCTGGCCCGCGCTCCTGCTCACCGACTGGGCACCGGAACGCCCGGCGATCGAGCAGGCCGTGGAGGAGGCGGTGCACACCATGGTCGCGCGGTATCAGCGCCGCGATACGTGACAGGCGTGAACGTGCCAGCGAGGATGCGCCTCGATCAAAGCTCCCCAGCCGGCGACCGTCGCGTCCCCATCGCAGGCGTCAGAGGGCAGGCGGCGCTGTAGCTCCGGGCGAACCGCTTCGGCACGGTATGACCCGCTTCAAGAGATACCGTGACGGTGAGTCAACGGCCCCGGGGCGGATTCGCCTGATCGTGTGTCTGGTGGTGATCGCAGCGCCCTCCGGCCGCCCGCGGGAACGCAGGCGGCCTCCCGGAATCCGCAACCGGATGACGATCCCTAGAGGTCGAACTCGCCGTCCTTGGCCGCGCCGATGAACGCCTCCCACTCCGCCAGGGTGAAGGCGTGCGCGGGCTTGGTCCGGTCTTTCGTGTCACGGACCTCGATCGTGTCGTCCACGCGCCGGACCTCGACGCACGCGCCGTTGCTGCCACTGCGGGTGCTGGTGCGCCAGTTGTGGTCGAGCATGACTACTCCTATGGCTGGTGCTCCGCGTCGCGGATTTTCTTGATCATCTCAAGGGATGCGGTGGGTGACAACGCTGACGATCGAAGGTCATTGAAGACGGTCGTGCAGCGCTGCACGTCGTCACCCTCAGCGTAAAGGTCTCCGGTCAAACCCTCGATGTAGACCACCCCCGGACTGCCCGGAAAGTTGAGGATGGCGAAGCTCGAAAGCATGGAGGCGTAGGCGCCCTCGCGGAACGGGATCACTTGGAGAGTGACGTTCCGCAGCTTGGCCGCTTCGAGTAGGGCGGTGAGCTGGTCACGTATGACCTCGGCCCCGCCGATCTGCCGATGGAGAACCGCTTCGTCCATCACGGCGACAAGCCGCAGTCGGCCTTCCGTGATCAGCTTCTGGCGTTCCAGTCGGACGGTCACTCGCTGCTCGATCGCCTCCGTGCTCGGCTTGAACGCATCCTCGCTCGTCATGGCCCGGGCGTAAGCCTCGGTCTGGAGCAAGCCGGGGACCACGATGGTCTGGAAGTCCTGGATCTCCTCAGCCGCGGATTCGAGGCCGATGTACTGGCGGTAGACCTGCGGCAGGTCGCTGTACTTCGCCCACCACCCGCGCGCCTTGCCCTCGCGCGCCATCGACAGCAGGGTCTCGCGCAGCTCTTCGTCCTGCACGTCATACCGGTTGAGAAGCGCGGTCAGTGAAGGTCCCTTGATGCCGACCTTGCCAGACTCGATCCGGCGCAGCGTGCTCGCCGTGACCTCGATGGACTCAGCCGCCTTGTCGGTCGACACCTTGGCTTCTTC
The DNA here is from genome assembly GCF_033097365.1 of Actinoplanes sichuanensis. Lineage (NCBI taxonomy): Bacteria > Bacillati > Actinomycetota > Actinomycetes > Micromonosporales > Micromonosporaceae > Actinoplanes > Actinoplanes sichuanensis. The sequence continues at coordinate 4,087,410 of NZ_AP028461.1, read as the reverse complement.
CCGCAGACGGCGCAGCTGCGCGCCGAGCTGGAATCTCACGAACGTCGGACTGTCCACGCCGAGCATTCTGCCTCACGCATCGACGCTTGATCACCCCTGCGTGCACTCTTTCGGTTGAATCAAAACGCGCATCCAAAGTTGACTCAATAAAAATGCGCGCGCAGAATCCGCGGTGCGGGTGTGGTGGCTGCGGATCCCGTGCTGCGGCAGCCACACCCGCACCTACTCCACGGAAGGAGAAGGCCATGCGAAGGCACCGCGAAGTGCGCGTGTGGTTCATGCCCTGGAAGACGCGATGCGCCTGCGGCTGTGCCTGGTTCCCCTGCCCGGACGCGGTGACCGTCGATCCGCCCGCCGTCACCGAATCCCTGCGCATCGCGGATCCACGCTGGAACGGACCGACGGTTCACTTCGTTGCGGTCCGCCCGGTGCGAGGCAATGAGCGGCCGCTGATGACCAAGGGTCAACAGTGGCGCAGCCGGCGGCAGTGAGAGTCCACACGCCGGAACGGCCGTCGTGGGACTGCCTCGCGTGCGGGCACCTGTGGCCCTGTGATCCGGCCCGCGAGGAGTTGAAGGCGGACCATGACCTGGTGCAACTCGCCATCTACATGTGGGACCGACTCGAGGAGGCGGTACGCGATCTGCCGCCGACCCCGGCGACGGAGATGTTCGAGCGCTTCCTGAAATGGACACGCTGACCACGCCAGACCTCCGACCGGGCTACGGGTCGTCGCCTGGCAGGCCCGCGGCCAGACCGCGGACCTGCCGTGCTGAAGACGGCGTCAGAGGGCGTTCAGATCGAACTTCTCCCACGAACCGCCGACCGTGTCCCGGTTGGCGATCAGCGGCTTGACCCCGGCGTCCTCGGCCGTGACGAACTTGCCGTTCACCACCGCCTTCAAGCTGACGCTGCCGTCGGCGTTACGGACCAGCAGGAACTTCTCCCACGTCCCGCCGACGTAGTCACGGTTGGCGATCAACTCCCGGTCACCGGCACCGTCGGCCGTGACGTACTTGCCGTTCACCTGCGCCCGCAACGCGATCACACCGTCACCCAGCTCGAACGAGTCGAACTTCTCCCACGAGCCGCCCACCGTGTCCCGGTTGGCGATCAGCGGGTTCGCCCCGCCGTTATCCGCGGTCACGTACTTGCCGTTGACCCGGGCACGCAGACTGACCGACTTCGCCGGCGTCACCGACAGGGCCCGGAACGCCGTGCCCTGGCCACACTTGCTGGCCCCAGGGACGGGGTAACCCGCGATGCTCAGCTTCGCGCCCACCTTGACGACGGCCGGATCACCATCGATCGGACGGTACGTCACACCACCGGACGACAGCAGCAGGCACCCCTCGACCCCCTGCGTCACCGTGCCGAGCACCGTCTCCACCGCGTACGCCTGAGTGACCTGGAAGCGGAGACCCTGGGTGCAGGAGCCCACCGGGCTCGGGGCCCGATAGCCGTACACATGAACGGTCTGCCCCGCCTTGACGACCGCGGCGTCACCCCCGGCCAGCTGATACGTGCCGCTGCCGACCTTGACGACCAGACATCCGGTCCCGCCGGCGGCCTCCACCCGGCCGGTCAGCTCGAACTCCTTGAGCTGGCCGACCCAGTCGCCCAGCCCGTCGACCCGGGTCGACGTGGCGTCGCGCAACGTGCTCGTCTCGGCGAGACACCCACCCTGTCGCGAGGTGCTGAGCACTGCGACCAGTTCGGCCGTACCGTCGCTCTTCTCCCGGATCACCGGCCCACCGGCGTCGCCCTTGCAGATCGTGCCGTCCGCCAGCGGCATGACCGCCAGACCCGTCGCCGAGACGTCCTGCACCGAGATCTGAGTGGTGTGCGGCAGCGCCGGCACCCACTCGGTCGAGGTCCGACCGAAGCCGAGGACCCGCAACGTCTCCCCGGCCACCGGGGCGGCGGCAGACACCGGAGCGCTGCCCCGTACCCCGGTCACGCTCTTGGCCAGATGCGCCACGACCAGGTTCCGGTCGTCGCGCACGTGCAGGTAGTCGACCACCACGGTCTGCGCGGCCGTCGGCTGATCCGAACGGGTCGTCACCCTACTGCCGGCCGGCGCCGGGCCGGTGACCGCGACGGCCGACCCGACGGTGAAGCACTCCTTCGACGTGGCCACCAGGTTGGGATCGACCAGCACCCCGGTGCAGGCCCGATCGCCTCCGACAGCCACCTTGACCACATACCCGTACGCCGCGTCCGCCGTCGGGACCGCACCGGCCAACGCCTGATCGGCCGCGGCCAGACCGGCCAACCCGAGGACCGAGGCCGCCAGCATCGCCGTCGCCCGGGCGCCGAGCAGCCTTCGCTTCTTTACCGTCATCACTTTCCCCCGTTGTGTATCGAACAGATCCACACCGGACAGTATCGTCACTCGTCGATTCCCGTAGGGGGCGAACGGAAAAGTTGGCATCCTATTACCAGGCCACCTCGCGATGACCCGGCGCTGCGCCGAGAACGGGCCCCGCCCGACCGATCAGGTCGACCCGCGAACGATCAATTCCACCGGCATGACCACGCCGGACGCGTCGTCGCCGTCGATGCGACGCAGCAGCTGACTGGTCAGCCGATCGGCGTAGCGGCGCCACGGGATACGCACGGTCGTCAGCTGCGGCGTGGTACCGACAGCGATCGGGGCGTCGTCGTAGCCGCCCACCGCCACATCCTCGGGGACCCGCCGTCCGGCCCGTGCGCAGGCGTCGAGCACGCCGGCGGCCATCACGTCGGAGGCGGCGAAGATCGCGTCCAGGTCGGGCGCCTGACGCAGGAGCCGCTCGGCCGCGGTGACACCACCGGCGTACGTGTAGTCGCCGTGAACCACGAGCGCGGGATCGAACGCGCCGACGGCGTCACGATAGCCGGCCAGCCGCTCGACGCCACCGGGCAGATCCATCGGCCCGGTGACGACGCCGATCCGCCGCCGCCCCCGCGAACGCAGGTAGGCGACCATCTGCCGCGCACCCTCACGATCGTCGCTGGTCACATAGGAGACCCGCCGCTCGTGACCCAGCGGCGTTCCACAGGCCACCACCGGCACATGACGGCCGACCAGGTCGTCGACCGCAGGCGACGCGAGCGGCGCGGAGAACATCAGCACCGGGTCGTCGAGCCGGGCGGCCAACATCCGCACGGCCACCTCGGGCGGCCCGTCGCCGGGGACCGGCGTGACCATCATGATCTGCTGCTCGCCGAGAGAGCGCAGGCAGTCGAGCAGCAGCGCGTTGACGTTCGGATCCGCCAGCAACCGGTCCCCGGACACACAGTGCAGAAACGCCACCGTCGCGGGACGGGCACCGGCGAGCCGACGGGCGTGCTCGTTGGGCACATACCCGGTGCCGGCCAGCGCACGCTGCACGGCCCGGCGGCTGGCGTCGCCGACCGGATGACCGTTCAGAACCCGCGAGACGGTCCCGACGGACACCCCTGCGGCACGGGCGACGTCATAGATCGTGGCGCGCCCGGAACGCGGCCGACCGGCCCCCGCACGCCCCGACATCGGTGAACCGTACCAGCACCTTCGCTTCTTCCTCGTGTTCGCTGAGGCCCGGTTCTCCGCCTTCGCCGACGTAGGCCTCGTCGACTGTGCGGCTGGTGTGCGGCCACGCATGATCAACGCTTCGAGGCGACAGGGGCCGACCATGACTCGGCCGAGCTCCGTCGACATTTGCATAATCGATTGATGGAGGGTTCCGCGCGCGACCCGGAGAAGGAACATCTCAGCAAGGTCGCGCGCTTCGTCACAGACATCGTTCAGGCGGCGTGGCTTCTGCAGTCGAGAATGGGCGAGAGCACCGAGGTATCTGTCCGCGACGCGGTGGTGAGCCTGGTCACGGAACGCAGTCCGCGCGCCAGATTTCGGATGATCGCTGAGCGCGAGGAGTTCCGCAGTCCCAAGGCCGAACGGCTGATGGACCGCATCATCGACTTCGTTCGCACCGTGCCCCTGCCCGACGACTCTTATGAGCGGTTCTTCACCGCGCACCTCGAGATGATCAGAACCGTCCGTACGGGCGCGGTCGAGGCCGATGACATGCCGGTGGAGCCGCCCGACGCGGACTTTCGAGCGGACCGGCCGCAGAACGCCGGGGAGTGGGACGACCGGGCGCGTACCCTGCGTGACCGCGGCCAGATCGAAGAGGCCAGGGCGGCCTTCGTCGAGGCCGTTCGCCTGGCCCGGGCCGAGGGCGAGGCCTCGGTCGAGGGCAGTGCGGAGATCGGCCTGTTCACCTTGCTGTCGAGGACCGCCCACATGGTGAAGGGAACCCGTCAGCGGATGCTGGTACACGCCCGCCGCGGTGCGGACGCCTACCGCCGGGCTCCCGACCCCACCGGCGAAGCCAACGCGGTCGTGGCGATGATCACCGTCCTGACCGACCTCGCCGACCAGCGGAACCTGGAAAGCGCGCTGAATCGCCTGCAACGGTTGGATGAGGATCAGGCGCGGTGGTGGCGGGCCTACGCGGCCGCGATGACCGCGAAAGAGATCGAGCCGATGATCACTGGGCTGCAGTGGTGCGTCGAGTCGGCCGACCTGCTCGGCTCCCACGCCGACTTCTACCGCAAGATGTGCGAGGGCAAGCTGGCACTCCTGGAAGGCCGACGAATACCCCTGGGTGACGGTGATTCCGAGTTCTTCCGGGCCGCGGTGACCGCACTCGAGGTGGCGGCCGACGGCCCGACCGAGGAGGCGGCGCGTCGACTTGACGAGATCCTTCGCAAGGTCGAGGAGCTGCGGAAGTACGGGCGGTCGCAGGCCCTCCAGCGAGAGCTCTCGGACGCCCATGAGATCACCTACCGGACGGCGGAGCGGTGCGCCGAAACGCTGCGTGGCGCGGAGGAGGCGATCGACGTCCACGAGCTCGCCGCGAGTCGGGCCCTGCTCGCGCAGACGGCGATGCACAAGCTGTGGCGACAATGGCATCCGCAGGTGTGGGAGGACTCCCGTTCGACGGTGCTTCAGGAGGCGCTCGGGACGTACGTCGTCGCGCCGACCGAACCGAACCGTCGGTTGCTCACCCGGGTGTTCGGCGACCAGCGGGATGCACTGGAGCGTCAGGAGCAAAGGCTCCTGGCGGCCACGCCCGGCCTCACCACGGCCACGTCACCGATGCCGACCTGGTCGGTGCGGGCCTTGCTCGCCGAGAACGACCGCGTGGTGGTCTGCGGCGCCGACGGTTCGATCTTCCTCATCAGCGGGGGCGGCTGCCGGGCGATCGGCCGTTTCCGCGTGGAGGAGGTCGACGAGGTGGTCGAGGGCATACTGGCTCAGCTGTCCAGCCCGCTGGGCGGAGCGCAGGCCGGCTCCGAGGCGCTCTCCTGGCTCACGGCCCATCTCCTGCAACCGGTCTCAGATCACGTTCCGCGGGGGTGCCGGCTGTTCTTCGTGCCGCACGGGTCGCTATGGCGGATCCCCCTGGGAGTGCTGGCGCCCACGATGCTTTCCGCGACCCGTGAAGTGAGCTACGTGCCGAGCCTCACCCTGTTGGCGCACCTGCTGACCAAGCCACGGCTCAAGCGCGTCCTCGAACGTTTCGTCGGATTCGGTGATCCCGACGGCAGCCTGCCGCACGCCAGAGCGGAGATCGACTACGCGGCGAGCACGTTCATCGACGCGTTCACCGTGACCGGGGATCGGCTCGACTACCACATGATGATGGCCCACCTCGCCGATGCCGACGTCGCCCATCTGGGCTGCCACGGGTTCTTCTTCCCCGATGATCCGGACTTCTCCGCCCTACACTTCGCCGGTCCCGCCGACCGTCCCGAGGTGCTCTGGTACGGCGAACTCGCACGCTACGAGCTCAACGCGAGGCTGGTCGTTCTGGCGGCCTGTCACGCGGGGACCGGCGTGATGCGGTTCGGTTCGGAGTACGTCGGCTTCCCCGGCGCGTTTCTCGCCGCCGGAGCGCAGGGAGTGCTGGCACCCCTGTGGGCGGTCTCCGACGCCTCGACCGAAACGCTCATGCGGCACTTCTATCGGGCCCTCCAGAAGTTCGCCCCGCCCGCCGAGGCGTTGCGGCAGGCACAGCAGGCGATGGCTGCCGATCCGAGCACGACCCATCCTTATCATTGGGCGGGTTTCCAGTTGTTCGGCGCACCAGCCACGTACAGATTTCCCGGTGCGTCATGACCGGCGCACGGGACATCGAGCCACCTCCGCCCGAGACCCTGGCCAGACCGCCCGACGAACTCCAGATCGGCCACGACCTGGAGGATGTCTACTGCGCTTACACCGAGGCGGACGTGATCATCACTCGGGGTTTTCCGGACTTCGTCCTGGAGAGGATGCACGACATGTGCGGATGGACCGCCGACCGGATCCGCGAGCTGGGAGTGGATCCGACCGTCGTGGATCGGTTCGAGGAGATCGTGGCCGAACTGCCGGGGCACCCCGAGTTCGCCCGGTTCGGACCGGACTGGGCGCAGTCCAGAGTGCAGATCAGCGCGGAGATGGAGAACATGCAACATCTCGTGCGCACCGCGATCGACAGTCACCGGGTGCGGTACTACGACTACGGCGTCATGATCTGCCGGATCCGGCTGTGCGTACGAATGATCCGCCTGATCCCGGCGCTCCCCGAGAACCTGGCGGACCAGTTCTCCCACCTCCAACAGACCTATCACGCGGAACTGTCACGCGCCACGGCCGTCCTCCAGACGATGGTCGCGCAGGAGAGCCCCACCCGGCAGCGCGACCCCGGTCAGATCCACCTGGACCGGGCCTTCGAAGCGTTCACCGACTATCTCGCGATCTGGCGGACCGGTGAGGCCCTCGTCACCGACGACCTGACCGGACATCTGCGGGAACTCACCACAGCGATCGGTTTCCGCGGCAGCGACCGGTCCAAACAGGAACTGGTCTGGCTGCGGCATCCGAAACCGCTGGCAGAGGAGGATCGGCTACCTCTGCCCGTCCCGCACTCCTCCGACGATCGCGAGCGGCTCGCGTTCTTGCTGGACCAGACGAAACAGCTGGTGGCGGACGGAGACGTCGAGGGCTTCCTCGAGCGGATGCGACATCTGCTCCACATGTACCGTGCCGTCTTGGGCCCGATCCACCCTCTCACCCTGCACGTCCATGTCGACTTCGCCGCGGGCTACGTCGCTGTCGGCCGCTCCGGCACGGCAACCCTGATGCTTCATGACATCGTCAACACCGCGCTGTACTACTACGGGCCCTACCACCCGGCCAGGTACCTGATCGCCGCTCACGCCCATTCGTATCTCACGCTCACGGATCCGGAGTCGGCCGGAGAACTTTACGACTTTCCACTCAAGTCCCTGGTCGAGCGTGCGGAAACGGATCTGCCATCCGGCTTGCACCAGGCTCGCCGAACCATCCGGGAATCGCTCGGCATGGACGCTTCCTGACAAACGCCGCCGCAGACCCGATCACCGTGGCCGGCTACTCGGAATGGGCCGCCCGTTCGTGCCGGACCGCGAACCGTTCGGCCCGTTCACACCGCGAGGCCACCGAACGGCCCCGCTCGATCCATATCCTCAATGGAGCCGACTGCCGACGGCGAGGATGGTGAGCGATGTGACGGATCGTGCTCTGGTTGTCGCGAGTCAGATCCACGGCCTGTTCGGCTGCCACGATGACGCCGACCTGACCGGCGACGTCCTGAAGTCGCGTGGTTTCGAGGTCACCTCGCTGCGGGAGCGCTCGGCATCCCGGGCCGGCGTGCTCGAAGCGTTCGAGGACTTGATCACCGCGACCCGGCCGGGGGACGCCGTGGTCGTCTACTACTCCGGCCACGGCGGGCGCGCGACGACGGACCTGCCCGGTGTGCCTCGAGAACTGCGATTCCTGCTACCGACCGACGTGGCCGAAACCAGGACAGAGGACTTTCGGGGAATTCTGGCGGACGAACTGAGCGTGCTGCTGTGTCGGCTGACGCTGCGCAGCCCGAACGTGACCGCGATCCTGGACTGTTGCTACTCGTCGCGGATGGCCCGCGGGGATGGCCCCCGGGCGCGCGGCTGGGAGATGGACTGGCCGGTCACGGCGGTGACGCGGCGGTGGCAGGAGGCGGCGGACGCCTTCGCTCGACTGCAGGCCGCCCATCCGGACGCCCGATGGAACGATGCCAACCCCGACGCGGTACGGGTGATGGCGTGCGGTTCTCTGGAGACCGCAATGGAGGGTTGGTCCCCCGAACTGGGCCGCTCCCACGGCTACCTCACGGCCGCGCTGATGCCGATCCTGCGCGACGATCCGTACGTGACCTGGACGGAGGCGATCGACCGCGCCCGTCTGCCGGTCATGGCCCGTAACCCTCTGCAGCGACCGGAGGCGGCGGGCCCGTCCGACCGCGTGGCGTTCACGACGACCTTGCGCCCGTCCGGGCGGCCACACCCGATCCGGGTGGACACGATGACCGGCCAGGCGTGGATCGACGGCGCCCGCCTACACGGCGTCCGTCCCGGCGATGAACTTCTGCTCGCTCCCGCCGGACGATCCCCGGACCCGGACGCGCCGATCGTCCGTGTCAGCCACCTCGAGGGGGAGGCGGCCGCACTGACGGCTCCCAGCGAGGTCACCATCGAGGGAACGGCGCACCCCTGGCGCAGTACCGGCCAGGATGTCTGCGTGCGGGTAGCCCACGCGGACGACGCGATCGTCGCGGCGTTGACCTCGATCCCGGGCGTCCGTGTCGTGACGGAGGGCGAGGAGGCTGCGATCGTGACGGTCTCCGCCGGCTACCTGCTGCACGACGGCGCCGGTCTCCCTCTGCACCGCGACCCGCAGCCCGACCCGGTCCGGCTGCGACGCCAGGTCGACGGCCTGGTCACCTCGGCGCGACTACGCAGCCTCGGCGACGAGCCCGGCGACCTGGACGCGCCCGTGCAACTGCGCCTCGACGGTCCCACCGGGCCGGTTACCGACGGCGTCGTCCTTCACCGGGGCGACGGAATCCGCATCGCCGTGACCAGCGGCGCCGATGCCTCGGCCACCGTCTATGCGAGTGTGCTGGACCTCGGTCTCGCGGGCCGAGTCACGATCCTGAACGAGTCCGAACCGGCCGGGATGGCGCTCGCCCCCGGCGACACCCGAGCCATCGGCGAGCGACCCGGCGGGCACGACCCGGGCCTCCCGCTGCTCTGGCCGTCGGCGGTGCCGCCCGCCGGACCCCGCTGTGAGACGCTCCTGGCGGTCTTCTCCGACGTGCCACAGGACCTTCGCGGCCTAGCCCGCGAAGGAGTCACCGAGCGCGGCGGCCCGAGCGCGGGAGGAACGCTCGCGGCGATGCTGCGGTCTGGCACACGCGAATTCTGGACCGGACCGGAGACGGCACGGTTCGCGATCCGACAAGTGACGTTCCTGCTGTGTCCGGGCGGCACGACCTGCCCATGCGGGCGATGACCGATGCAGCACATGTTCTTCGAGGATCACCTGGAGGCGCGGCACGCGGCCGTCTACGCGGTGTGCGCCCTCATGCACGCCTCCAGCCCGGCGGAGATGGCGGAGGTGGTGCAGGCCGAACACGCACTGCGTACCCCGGCCGCCACCGCTTTCGTCGGGGAATTGATCGAGGACGCGGCGGCATCCGGCCTCTCGCTCGGCTACCTGGAGGCATTGCGGGACATGTTGAGCCGGTTGCCCCCCTTCGAGGAGCCCCAGCACCGAACCGCACCGGCGGACGCCGCGGACACCGACGCCCTACAGCATGCGCGGGAACTGATCGCAGCGGACCGCGTGGAGGAGGCCGAATCGATCCTCGTCCGCGCCGCCGAAGCGGCCCGGGACACGGGTGATCCGCGTTCGGAGGGCCACGCCGAGGGCATGCTCTGCGACCTGATCCTCCGCACGGTGTGGCCGGCGCCGGGTTCCCTGGAGCGGCTCGCCCAACACGCCGACCGCGCCGTCCGTGCACTCTCCCGAGCCAGGGACGACACCGGGCTGGCCGCCGCGCTCCGTCGACTGTTGGTGGCCGCGCTCGGGCTCGGCGACGAACCGCTTCTGACGCAGACCATCGGCCGGCTCGGCGTGGTGGACCCACGCGGCATGCCGTGGTGGTTCACCTACGTGCAGGCGGTGCAGAGTGACGATCCGGAGTACACCCGCGCCCAACTGGAATGGTGCCTCGAGAACACGACCAAGCTCGGCTCCGACGCCGCGACCTGGATCCCACTCTGCGAGCACCGCCTAGCGGTCGCCACCGGCCACACCGGTGAACTGTCCGCCCTACCGCCCGCCCTCGCCGAGGCGCCACCGTCCCCCGCCCTACGAGAACGCCTGGAAACGTTGGTCGCACGCTCCGAGCGGATGCGAGCGACGACCCGGTCCGGGACGATTCATCGGGGACTGTCCGCCGTATACACGCCGGTCTACGAGGCGCTGGCACGCTGTGTGACCGGTGCCGAAGCCGTCGACGTGCTCGAGCGCAATGCCAGCCGATCGCTGCTGGCCGCCACCGCCCCGGCGGCCGGCGGCACGCTCGACGATCTCGTCCGCAGCTACGCGGCACGGCCGAGCGACGCGAACCGGCACCTACTCACCGTCGGCCTACGGCGACAGCGCGACCGGGAACGCATCGCCGCGCAGCGAATCCGGGCCACCGGAGAGATCCCGCCCCCGGTGACCGTCGCCCGACTCCGCGAGTTACTCCACGAAGACGACGCCGTGCTGGTGCGGGACAGGTGGCTGATCGATCGCGCCGGAATCACCGAAGACCCGGTCGGCACACGGGTGGCGCCTGGCGCCCGGCTGTTCGTGGTCCCGGACGTGGGGGCGTGGGCGACACCCGCCGACCCGGAGCTGACGGCACGGTATCGAGTCGGCCGAGTGCCGAGCCTGAGCATCCTGGCGCGGATCCTGCAGAGCCCGGCCCGACCGGCATCCACCCTACTCGCGTTCGCCGACCCGGACGGCTCCCTGCCGCACGCACGCCGCGAGGGCAAGGCTGCCGCCCACCACTACGCCGAATCCACGGTGCACACCGGCGCCGATGCCACCCCGGACCGCTATCGGCAGGAAGCCGGCGGCGCAGACGTCGTGCATCTGGCCTGCCACGGCTTCTACCTTCCAGAGAACCCGGACTACTCCGGCTTGCGACTGGCCGACGGCGCGCTGCTCTGGTACGCGGACGTCCGCCGGACCCCGCTCTCAGCCGCGCTCGTCGTACTCGGCGCCTGCCACGCCGGGACCGGTGAGATCCTCGCCGGCGCCGAGTACGTCGGGCTGCCCGGGGCTCTCCTCGCCGCCGGAGCCCGCACCGTCGTCGCACCACTGTGGCAGGTCGACGACGCCGTCACCGCCGACCTGATGCGCCGTTTCCACCGGCTCTACGCTGAGACCGGACGGCCCGCAGAGTCGCTGCGGCAGGCCGCAGCAGCGACCGGCAGCGCGGCTACCGTAGCCGCGTTCCAACTGTTCGGTGCGCCATGACCGAATCCGTCGACCGGGATCTGAACCCACCCACCGCCCTGTCACCGGAACCACCCTGGGAACTGTGGCTGGGCTTCGACCTGGAGCAGTTCTACGAGATCTTCGGCGAGTTGTACTTCGTGGCCTTCGCGCTGCCCCCCGAGACGGTCGAGGAACTCGGGACCGTACGCCGATGGACCGTGCATCAGCTACGACAGTTGCGCGTCCCCACCATGCTGATCGAAGCCGCCGACTACGCCGCCGGCGACCTGACCACCTGGACCCGACCGCAGACCATGGTCGACCCGTCGCTCAACCGCCGGCGCCGATCCATCCGTGACACGTTCGAGCTGCTGATCCAGATCACCGGTAGCCACGTACGCCCGGAGCGTCGCCGCTACTACGACCTCGGCGTGATGTTCTACCGGTTGCGGATGTGCGTGGACGTCGAGAGGATGCGCGACGCGTGGCCGGACTGGGTGCACCACGGCTGGCCCGGCATCGTCGAGGTGTACCAGCGGGAACTGGCCCGCAGCGCCCGAGTGCTGATCGACGCGGTTGCCGCAGACGACGCCGACCCGGCCCTGCATGAGCTGGACGACGCATTCCGAACCCTGACCACATATCTGGAGACCGATGTCCCGCCGGACGACGAGCTCCGCAGCCGGATCGCAACCGCGGCGCAGGCGGCCGGGCTCCTGCCCCGCCTGCCGTAGACGCCGAATCCTCGTGACCCGACCGACCGATCACAGGTACCCACCGCTGCCGCCGGCCACATCGATGGAAGTACCGGTCACATACGACGCCAGCGGCGACAGCAACACCGCGACGATCGGCGCCACCTCATCAGCCTCACCCAGCCGCCCGAGCAACACACCACGCCTCTCGGCCTCAGCGGCGCACCACTGCTCGTACGGCATCTCGGAAGCGGTCGCCGCATGCCGGACCCGCTGCCGCTCGGTGCGGATCGCGCCGACGTTGACCGCGTTGATCAGGATCCCGCGATCAGCCAGCTCGACAGCCAACGACCGCGACAGATTGAGCAGCGCCGCACGAGTGGCGCTGACCGCAGCCATCGACGGTTCCGGCGCACGCCCGGTGATCCCGTTGACGATCACGATCCGAGGCGCATCCGACCCGCTCAGCGCACCCACGGCGGCGGTGACCGTGTTCAACGCGGCCCCCACCTTCATCTCGAACTGCTCCACCCAACCGTCGTACGGCGTCGTCAGCGCCCCACCGGTACGGCCCGACCCGGCGTTGACGACCAGCCCGTCGAGCCGCCCGAACCGTGCCACCGCGGCATCGACCGCATCCCGAACGGCGGCCGCGTCACGTACATCCGCCGGAAAGCCCGCGAAACGCTCCCGAACCGCCGGATCAAGGCCGGCCGCCACAGCATCGAGGTCCGCGGACCGCCGCGCGCAGGCCGCCACCGACGCCCCCTCGGCGAGCAGCAACCGCACCACCGCCCGACCGATGCCATGACTGCCGCCGCTGACGAACACGCCCCTCCCGGCCAACCCCAGATCCATCCGGAACCCCTCCTCAACACGGAGAACGGAACGTGTCCCGATAGGCGGCGGGCGTCGTGTCGAGAGCCGCCCGGAACCGGCGCCGCAGATTCACCGCCGACGACAACCCGACACGCTGAGCGATCGCACCGACCGGCAGATCGGTCTCCTCCAACAGAGCCCGCGTCGTCGCGATCCGCCGATCCAACAACCAGCGCCCCGGAGACACACCCAGCTGATCGGTGAAATGCCGGGTCAACGTACGCGGCGACAACCCGGCCCGCGCCGCCATCTCCTCGACCGTCAACGGCCGATGCAGATGCGCGGTGATCCAGTCCAGCAGCGGCGCAAGGGAATCCGGCACCGGACCGGCCGTCGGCAGCCGGGGAAACTGCCGCTGCCCGCCCTCCCGATGCGGCGCCGCGGCCAACTGCCGACCGATCCGCATCGCCAACGCCGCACCGTGCTCCCGCCGCACCTGGTTGAGACACAGATCGATGGTCGTCGCCGACGCACCCGCGGTCGCCACATCGCCATGATCCACATAAAGCACCGAAGCATCCGCCCGCACCGACGGATACCGAACCGCCAGATCCGCGGTCATCTCCCAATGCACGGCCGCGGTCCGCCCGTCGAGCAGACCCAGACTCGCCGGAATGTGAATACCCGAACAGATCGCCACGATGCGGGCGCCACGACGATGCGCGTCGCGGACCGCCGCACCGACCGCGGGGGAGACCTCCGGACCGGCCTGCCAGCCGGGAATCAGGACGGTGCCGGCGTCACCGAGCGCTTCCAGACCGCGGTCGACGATCAGATCAACCCCCATGGTGGTACGTACGGCGCCCGGCCGTTCCGCGCAGAGAACGAAGTCGTAGTGCATCGGAATGTCCGGCCCGTGATCGCCGAAAACCGCCGACGCACTGGTCACCCGATACATCTCGACCGGCGGACTGACCAGGGCGACGACACGGTGCGGCATGGCGCGAATGTACCCACCGGCGTCCCGCTCGGCTCCTGCGGGCGACACCCGCCGCGCCGACAATGGGTGACCGTGACTCCCGCGCAACTCGGCGAACAGCCTCCCACCACCCTGCCCGACCGGCTGTGGACCAGGAACTTCACCCTGTTCTTCGGCGCCCGTACGGTGTCCCTGCTCGGCGACACGATGCTGCCCGTGGTGACCGCCCTGGCCGTCGGCGCCGTCTACGGCGTGTCCGGCGTCGGCTACGTCCTGGCCGTCTGGACGGCACCGTTCGTGATCTTCGTACTGCTCGGCGGCGTGTTCGCGGACCGGGTCGGCGCCCGCACCATGATGATCGGCGCCGACCTCGTCCGCATCGTCACCCAGGGCGTCCTGGCCGTCGCGTTCCTCACCGGGACCCCGCCGTTCTGGCTGCTGCTGTCCACATCGTTCCTGGCCGGTGTGGCCGCCGCGATGTTCCAGCCGGGCGTCAACGGCATGGTGCCGCTGGTCGCGGCCGACCCGCAGCGGGCCAACGGCACCCTGAAGATGGCCGACGCGGCCACCCAGGTCGGCGGCCCGGTCCTGGCCGGCCTGCTGATGGTGGCCGCCGGCGCCGGGACCGTGTACGCCGTGGACGCGGGCACGTTCCTGCTGAGCGGCCTGTGCCTGGCCCTCATCCGGCTACCGTCCCCGGTACGGGCCCGGCAGCCCTCCACGGTCCTGGCCGACCTCCGCCGAGGCTGGTCGGAGTTCCGCTCCCGAACCTGGATGTGGTCGGTCATCCTGATCTGGGTCGTCTTCGGCATCGCCGTCTTCGGACCGTACGTCCCGCTCGCCTCCCGCCTGATCGGCGACCGCCTCGGCGACGTCGCCTACGCCTGGGTGATGGCCGGCCTCGGCGCCGGCACGGTCCTCGGCGGACTGATCGCGATCCGGCTCCGCCCACCCCGCCCCCTGGCCGCCGGCGGACTGGCACTGACCGGTTTCGTGTTCATCCCACTGACCGTGACACTCGACCTGCCGCTGCCCCTGATCATGGCCGGTCACCTGGTAGGCGGAATGGCCTGGGCGTTCTGGTCGGTGATGTGGTCCACGAGCGTACAGACCCAGGTCGCACCGGACGTCCTCAACCGAGTCACCGCCTACGAGGTGGCCGGCTCGGTAGCCGGCGTCGCCGTCGGCCAGGCCCTGGTCGGCCCGACCGTCGAACTGATCGCCCCACGAACCCTGCTGACAGTCTCCACCGCCGTAAGCATCCTGGTCTGCGCCGCCCTACTGTTGACCCCGGCGATCCGAACCCTACGCCGAGTCTGAAACCGCCACGAAGCAACGTGATCATCGACTGCCGTGCCCGTCATGAGCGTGGACAGCGGGCTGGCCGATACCCGAAGCTCTTACGACACGATCACCGTCAACTATGCCAACCGGGTCCGCGACTCGCTCCCCGAATTCCCATACCTCGGCCGTCGCCGGCCGGAGAAGGTCGCCACCTGGCTGCAGAACACCGGTTCCCTGGTCGAGACGCGGTTCCTGCTCAGCAAGCCGGACGGGGTATACGGTTAGGTGACCTCGGTCGCGATCTCCGAGTCCAGTGCTCGGCCCGGGACGTGCCTCGTCACCGATCACTATGTGCGGGGGAGCGGGGCGCCGCCGTCGGTATCGTCGCGTGCAGGGTGCAGCAGGTAGAAGGCGCTGCTGCTCTTGCCGTCATCGATGTCGGCTAACGACAGCTGGTCGCAGCGCACCTCTTTCACATATCCCGGGCCGGATCCGGTGTCGAGCCACACGCGTGTGACACCGCCGGCCGGTAGATTCCGTGGGCCGACGGTGAGGATCGGCCAGCTCACGTGGCACGCTGCGCCTGGTCGAGGATGCGGCGAACTGCGGCGTCGCGTTCGGCGGCCTGTCGCCGTTCGGCTTCCTGCCAGGCCCGGGCTGCGCGTACCCGGCGTCGCCACATCATCAGCCGCTTGAGCTCGGCCCGCATGTTCGCCTCCGATCAGGGGCGGCGGGCGCGTCACGGGGCGCCCGCCGCCGACTTTGGACGGCGACGAGCAGGAGACTTCACGGTGTCTCGTGACGCTCGTCGCCGCGAAGCCGAAAGTTACGGTGGCGGGGCGCTGAGATGATTGCCGTCTGCTATCAACCCTTGACGAGGGGCCCGAGGTTCGCGGCGGTCGCTGCGCTACGCATCTGTTTGGTGATGGAGTTTCGTTTCGTGCGGCGAATGATCGACCCGATCGTGTCGCGTACGGTGGGCCGTAGCCGGAACCATTGAGGCCCGCTCGCCTCGGCTCGCAAGAACGTGGCGATCGCCTCGTGATCACGGCCGACCTGGGCGAGCGCGGTGGCCAGGTCGGCGAAATACGGTGCCTGGCGGTTCGCGATCGGCAGCCGTCCGGGTGCCACCCGGTCCGCGGCCTCCAGCGCCCGACGAGGCTCGCCGAGCTCCAACTCGGTCGCCACTGTCCAGAAACCCACGTTCGTGGGACCGAATGCGAACCGGGCCAACCCGAGGTCTACGGGCTCGCCCAGCGATTCGGCTGACTCGCCGGCCTCTTGCAGATGCTCATGGGCTTGATCGGCGCGGCGATCGACGGCGGCACGCAGCGCGGCGTGCAGGTGCAACATGCCGTAAGCCTGCCGGACGTCAGGATCGCCGATGTACGGCTGGATCTCGTCGGCCACCCGCTGGGCGAGCCGCGCCGGGGTGTCGGGCATCTCCGGCGGCATGGCCAGGATCCGGATGAACTCGGCGATGCCGATCCACGCCGGGTGGCCGAGTTCGCGAGCCTCGGTGACGGCGAGGCGGGCCGCATCCCGGGCCAGGTCCGGGTAGCCGAGGTGCTTCAGCGTGTAGACGCCCACATGGGCGACCTGGATGAGATCGCCGCCGCGGAGCCCGCCGAGCATGTTGGGTAGTCGGGGCGCGACGGTCGCGAAGTCGTAGCCGCCGCCGGCCAGCATCAACGCACGGACGTCGTGGCGTGGCTCCTCCAGTTCGCCGATCTCTCGGCGGATCAGGGCCTCGCGGATGCTCGGTACGTGAGCCGCGGCGGCTGCCCGGACCGGATCGGTGGGATCCATGGAATGGCCGGTGAGGTCGGCGATGGAGACGTCCAGCGCCGACGCGAGCGCGACGAGTGTCGCGCGGCGCTCAACGGGGCGCACCCCGTTCTCGATCTGGCTCAGGTAGGGCTGGCTCATACCGGCCAGTCCGGCCAGGACACGCTGACTCTTCCCACGGCGCTGTCGCCAGTAGGCGACTTGAGCACCGATGAACAAGGTCTCGCCAACGGTGTTGGCCATGACGGCAGCTCCCCCTGGTAGCGGTCAGGGTGCGGAGGCCGACCGTTTCTTCGGCCCCCGCCTCCGACATTACGTCGCGCCCTACCCACCCTGCAGCCACGCTCCGCAGCGCCCCCGCTGTTCAGCGAGGAGCCGATCACCCGATGGTCTGCCGAGGCAATGCGGGGCCGCCTGTCGGATTCCCCGGTGGGACGACCGGCGGACGGGGGAGTGGCATTTCGTCCTGAGAGCGGCTGTCCGCGGTGGTCGTGCCGTCGTCGGGCTCATCCCGTTCGGGCCTTCGAGCCCGGGCGGCGCGCTGCCGTACCGTGGCCGCTCAAGATCTCGATTCGAGCATCGGGCTCATTTGAGTGCCTGGCCCAGTCCGGCGTCGCGGGCCTTGGCGACGGCGGCTGCCCGGTCGCTGACCTGGAGTTTGGTGAGAATCGACGCGACGTTGTTGCGGATGGTCTTCTCGGACAGGACGAGACGGCGGGCGATCTCGTGATTGTGGTGGCCGGCGGCGACGAGTTCCAGGATCTCGCGTTCCCGGTTGGTGAGGTCGGGGAAGACCGTGATGGCGTAGTCCTGCTGGGCTCCGGTGAAGAAGTCCATGATCCGCTGGGCGACGTTGGTGCCGTACACGACGTCGCCGCGGGCCACGGTGAGCACTGCCCGTACGATGTCGGCCTGGTCGGCGCCTTTGAGAAGGTAGCCCCGAGCACCGGCACGAATGGCACCGAAGAGGGCCTCGTCGTCTTCGTGCATCGTCAGGATGAGTACCGCCACCTCGGGATGGCGGGCCTTGATCTGGCGGGTGGCGCTGACACCGTCGGTGCCGGGCATCGACAGGTCGCTGATCACCACGTCGGGTGTCGTTCGGTCGACCATCTCGATCAGTTCGGCGCCGGACGAGGCTTCGCCGATCAGGTCGATCTCCGGTGCGGCGCCGATGGCGGCGGCCAACCCGAATCGGAACATGGGGTGGTCGTCGGCGATCAGGACCCGCACCGGGGCGATCTCTGACATCGGGGTCTCCTCAGTCGCAGTGTGCTGGTGACAGGGGCAGGGTCGCAATGATGGTGGTTCCGCAGTCGGTGGAGTCGACCGCGAGGGCACCGCCCAGTGCTTCGGCGCGACGGCGCATGGACGACAGGCCGACCCCGGCGGTGGCGAGGTTCGCGGGCATACCGTGGCCGTCGTCGGCGACCGCGATGTGCAGTGCCTCGTCGGCGCTGATGGTGACTCGGGCGTGTCGGGCGTGGGCGTGTCGGGCGGTGTTGGTGAGTGCCTCGGTGATGATCCGGTACGCCGCCACCTCGATGTCGGGTGCGAGGGCGGGCAGGCCCGCGGCGGTCACATCCACCGGTAGCGCCGGGCCGAGGCTGGTGGCGTGGCGTTCGACGGCCTGGGTCAGGTTCGCGGTGTCCAGGACGGTGGGTCGGAGGCCGTCGATGATGCGGCGGATGTCGCGGACTGCGGTGTCGGTCCCGGACTGCAGTCGTTGCACGAGTGTGCCGGTCGGGGTGTCCGGGTCGTCGATCTGCCTGGCGAGGGCCTGCAACCCCAGGCTCAGGCCGGCCAGCGACGGTCCGAGCCCGTCGTGCAGGTCCCGGCGTAGCCGGTCCCGTTCGTCGCGAGTCGCGGTGACGACCCGGTTGCGTTCGGCCTCCAGCGACTCGGCCAGGTCGGCGGCGGAGACGACGACGGCGAGTTGGGTGGCCAGCGCGGTCAACAGCCGGATCTCGACCTCGGAGTACAGTTCGCCACTCGCCGGCTGCGCCACTCTGAGCTCGCCGATCTCCGCGCCGCCGAACCGTAACGACAGTGCGAGGTAGCGGTCCGGTTCGTGTCCGGTGCGTGCCAGTACCTGCCCGTCGGGGGTGACGAGTACCGCTCCGTCGGCGCCGACCGCGGCGGCCACCGTCGCGACGGCGGTCGGCACCAGGTCGAGGCGGTCGTTCTCGGCGATGTTGTCGCTCAGTTCGGCCAGGGCCTGCAGGGGATTGCGGTTGGCGCCGTACACCAGGCGGGTGCCGGCGCGCCGCAGCCGGTCGCGCGCCAGGGCGAGGCCCGCCACCACGACTGCGAAGATCACGGGGCGGTGAATCCAGGACAGGCCCGCGAGTGCGGCGATGGGCAGGTAGACGTTGTAGAGCAGAGCGGCCAGCGCGGCGTAGACGAGAACACGGCGCAGAACCGTGGGGATCCGCAGCAGGCGGGGGCGCAGCACCGCGGCTGCCAGGCCGAGCGGAATGATCAACATGGGGTCGGTCAGGGCCATTACGACGGGACCGTCGCCGGAGTAGCTTCGGTCGAGGCTCCACAGGTAGCGCAGTGCGAACACGAGCAGGGCGCACCCCGCGAACCAGGCCCACGGCTGGCGGTGCAGGTGCAGCGCGTGCCGCCCGCAGACGATGATGGCGATCACCACCGTTGCGGTCGCCGGTGCCAGCACGACCCAGGGCGATACGTACTCGCCCGCATAGCCCACCGCGATGCCCGCGACGATCATCCCGGCCGGCCACCGCCACCACCAGCCTGCCGGGAGCCGGCCGTCGGGATGGGCCAGTACCAGCACCACCACGACCGGCACCATCGGCAACACCGTCAAGGGCGAGAGCAGGAAGCGGGCGTACGACAAGGCGTCCACCGCCATCCCGTCCTCGACGGCGGTCGTGATCAGATGCAACCGGCTCACCGCGTCGGCGACCTCGAGGCAGGACAACATCAGGCCGTACGAGAGGAACCACCAGCCCAGCGTTGTTCGGGGATGCGCCGTGGCCAGTGCCCAGCCGGCGGCGACCCAGCCGAGGACGTAGGAGGCCCCGAGGAGCAGGTGATCGGCGGCCATCACGCGTGGGCTCGTGGACCCGTCGGCAGGGCGCAGCGAGAAGGTGGATTCCCAGGGGGTGCCCTGCATCCGCGTGAAGGCGTCGAGGTTGACGACCAGGCCGGCCGCGAGTG
Organism: Actinoplanes sichuanensis; assembly: GCF_033097365.1. Lineage (NCBI taxonomy): Bacteria > Bacillati > Actinomycetota > Actinomycetes > Micromonosporales > Micromonosporaceae > Actinoplanes > Actinoplanes sichuanensis. Next base: position 4,067,282 of record NZ_AP028461.1, on the reverse strand, counting down.
CGGCGGCCGAGGCCAGAACCAGTGAGCCGATCAGAAGCCGTTGTCGCATAGCCCCCAGTCTGAGCGTCGGTATGTCCCGAAAGTTAGGGTTTCGCGCCCGATTCGGCCGGGCAACCTGCCCGGGTCACCCGGGACCCGGGTCTCATGCGCCCGCCCACTCGGGCGCGGCACGGTGAGGTCATCGCGGGCCGTCCGGCCCCACCGAACCGGAAGAGGCCGTCATGAGCGTTCGTACCCGTCCCGCCCCCAGGTTGCTCGCGAAGACCGCCCGCCGCCGCCCGGCCCCCGAGCGCTCAACGGGCTGCCGCGAGACCGAGCTGCGTGCGTTCCTCATCATGGCCGGCCACGATCTCGGGTCACCGCTGGCCGTGATCACCGCCCACCTGCAGCAGCTCCGCGAGGACGACGAGTCCCGGCTGGGCACGCAGGCGCAGCGCGACCTCGACGTGATGGAACGCGCCGTCCGACGCATGGGCCGCCTGGTCGACGACCTGCTCACCCATGCCCGGGCCGACGAGTCGGAACTGCGGGTACGTCCCGTGTCGCTTGCCGACCTGGTCGCGGACGTGACAGCCGAACGCCTCACCACCGACGACGGATCACAGATCACCACAAACGGCACTCTGCCGTACGTGTACGCCGACCCGAACCTGCTGCGACACGTGATCGACAACCTGATCGGCAACGCCCTCAAATACCGGCGCACCGGCACCGCCGCGCTGGTCGAGGTATCCGCACAGACGGCACCGGGCGGCGTCGTACGCATCGAGATCGCCGACCACGGCATCGGCATTCCGGAGGCCGACCGGCCAAAGGTCTTCGACGCCTTCCACCGCTCCGCCAACAGCGGCGGCTACCAGGGCACGGGTCTGGGCCTGGCGATCTGCCGGCGCATCGTCGAACGGCACGGCGGCCGCATCGGAGTCGAGCAGAACCCCGGCGGCGGTAGCCGGTTCTGGTTCACGCTGCCGCCGTCGATCCCGACGGGGGACTGAGCACACCCCGGCTACGACCCGGCGGCGGTCCTGGCTCCTCGGGAACGCAGCCACGCGATCACGTCGGAGGCGCCGCTTCGCGTGGCGGCATCCAGCGGGGTCATGTTCTCCCAGGTCGGGATCGCGTCGAGAGCGGCGCCATGGTCGAGCAGCATCTGAGCGGCTTGCAGTCGACCACCGTGACAGGCACCCCAGAAGGCGTTGTCGATCTCGTCCCGTGTCGGCCCGGCGGTGAGATGTCCTTCGAGCCGGTCGAGTAGGCCCAGGGCCGCCGAGTGCCACAGTGTCGTCCGTGCACCGCGCTCGACCAGGCGTTGTGCGGCCCGCCACTGCGCGAACGCGATCGCGTCGTCCAAGGGTGTGCCGCCGCCGATGACCGCACCGTCGGCGTCGATCCGGGCACCGGCGTCCAGGAGGACGTCGAGCACGTCGACGTCGTCGCAACTGGCGGCCCAGTGCAGCGGCGTCTCGGTGTGCGGGCCGGTGAACCGGGCGTCGACATCCGCACCGGCCTGGACCAGCGCGGCCACCGTGGCGGGGCCGTTCGGAAATCGGCCGGGCCAGTCCGTGACGACATGCAGCAGCGTGCGTGTCATGCCGCCGTCGTGGTCGCCGAGCTGTGCCGCGGCCAACCCGGGATGCTCGGTCAGCAGCCGTCGCAGCGTCACGACATCGCCGCTGCGGATCGCGTCGACCACGCCGACCGCCAGCGGGTCGCGCACGTCGAGAACCGGCATGTCGGCAGCCATACCGGCCACCCTAACCTCGGCCGTCCACCTGTGCCGATGCGGGCATGGGGAACGGTTGGTATATCGAAGGTTCCGCTCGCGCCTTGAATGTATCGGGACCGTATCCAAGGCAGGTAGGGCAGCCGTCCGTCGCCACGGCAGTCGCCGTCAATGGTGTGTCTATTATTCTTTCTGGAATATGGATGACGGCTGACCGTTTGCCGGTGATGTCGGGTGTGACTGGGTAGCTCCGACCTGCGCACCCTCGGCGACCTGGGCTACGAAGGCGAGTCCGGCACCATCACCATGCAACGTCAGCCCCAACCCCCTGGCGGATCGGCAAGATCGTCGCCGCAGCGCTTCGTCGTGGTCCACATCGAGCCTGACCGCACCACATGACGACCGTCAGTGGTCAGAACCTTGCGCGGAATGGCTCATTAGGATGACTCCCGTTTCTCCGGGGTTCTGATGTGGGATGCTGAAACGGCAACAGCAAGGAATCGAGGCTGATATGGAACATGCCCGACGACGCACCGGTACCGGCATTTCACTGACGCGACGCGGCCTCGTCATCGCCGGATTGGGAGCCTCCGCTGTCTTGGCCGGTCTCGCCGGAGGAAAGATCGAAAAAGCGCATGGATTCTCGGCGCTTCAGCAACAGGGACAACCCGACTGGCGGTTCTGCGGTAAATGCAACGGCATGTTCTTCTCCGGCCGTGACGGCACCTATTACCGCCAGAATCAGCGCTGCCCCGGCAGTGGTCTGCACGAGCCGATGGGATACAACTTCGTGTTGCCTCACGACGTGCCGGCGTCGGCCACCGCGCAGCCTGACTGGCGGTTCTGCGGTAAATGCAACGGCATGTTCTTCTCCGGCCGTGACGGCACCTATTACCGCCAGAATCAGCGCTGCCCCGCCAGTGGTCTGCACGAACCGATGGGATACAACTTCGTGTTGCCTCACGACGTGCCGGCGTCGGCCACCGCGCAGCCTGACTGGCGGTTCTGCGGTAAATGCAACGGCATGTTCTTCTCCGGCCGTGACGGCACCTATTACCGCCAGAATCAGCGCTGCCCCGCCAGTGGCCTGCACGAACCGATGGGATACAACTTCGTGTTGCCGCACCAGGGAATCGTCCCTGACGGCTCCGCGCCGCTGAACCCGACCGAGCAGCAGATCCTCGACCAGGTCAACGCCATCCACCGCGAGTCATGCGGCACGACGCTCCAGGTCGATCCGCGTCTGGTCGGCGTGGCTCGCAGGCACGCCGACGACCTGTCCAGGCATCCCGGGCCACCCGGCCTGTGGGAGAAGGGCGACGCCAACAGGCAGGGCCACATCGGCTCCGACGGCAGCGACGCCGCCACCCGGATCTCCCGGGAAGTCGGCCGAGTCGGCACCGAGAACGCCTATGTTCGCTATTACATCGGAAGCGCGCCCGCGCCCGAATTCCAGCACGCGCTCGACTACTGGCGGAACAGTCCGGGCCACAACGCCACGATGCGAAACTGCTCCTACCGCACCACCGGTGTCGGAGTGGCAGTCGGCAAAGGCTTCGTCCCGGCGGGCCAGCCCAATGCCGGAGCCCCGGCGACCCTCCACTATTTCATCCAGACGTTCGCCCAATAGATTCGTCGTCGACGGCTCCCTCGGTCTTGATCCACCGGAGCGGTTTGAATGAGCCTTCCAGCCTGATCTTGCAGGTCAGACCCGTTTGGCAGGGTTCGGTGATCGATGATGGCGAGGCTTCGGGCAGCGTCATTGCGTTGTCGGTTAGCTGCTGGTCACGGCCGTAATCAGGTCGTATGAGCGGCGGTTTGCTTGGCGTGTGGCGCAGGCGATGTTGGTGGCGCCGGGGGGTAGCGAGGACCCCGCCCAGAGTACCGAGCACCTTCTCGACAGCGTCGAGCAGCGGCACGACGGCGTTATCTCGTTCGACTTCGTATCCACGGTGACCTGGGCGAGCACGATCCCGGTCGCGGTGTCCAGCGCGGACAGCAGATGAACCTGACGGCCGTCGCCCAGGCGGACGCGGGCGCAGGGTCTTACCGTCCACAGCGATCACGCTGCGGTAGCGGCTTGGCGTCGAACCCGGCTGAGGAACCCGGGCGTGCAGCCGGCCGGCGACGATGGTGGTCAGTCGGATCGAGAGGGATCAGCTGCGCCGGCCATGACCGCGCAGACCGCGACGGCCGGCACCGCCGACAGCGGATAGCGGACACCGCGCGGGTCACGCGGATCGGGAACCTTCGCCAGCGCGTTCAGCAACCCACACTGTTCACCGTCGGTGACCCGCGTCAGTGCGTTGCCGGCATGGGGTGTCGTGACGGTCGGTGCGGCGATGAGAGATAGAACTTCATGATCACGACGTGATCTCACCCGCTACTTCCGCCTCCACAGAGGCCACCCGTGCCGCGAATCCCCAGATCGGAGCCCTGCCGTTCGAGGACGTAACGCCCCTGCGCGAGGCTCGAGCCGCGGCCGGCCGGCGGCGAGTGGCTGATTCGAGCTTTACCCGATGAGAGGACGCCTGTGGGACGCCGTAGAGGGGCAACGGTGGCCCACAGGCGTCCGTGGGATCAGGCTGCGTCCATGATCTGGACGTCGCGCAGTGACGTGAGGGATCGCTCGATGGCCGCGCCCTCCAGCAGGCGAGCCGCGCCGACCGTGTCTCCGGTGGCGGAGAGGTTGCGGGTGGCCGGACGGACGACCGTTTGCGTGCTGCGCTCGTGCAGGTGGACCAGGTGTGTCAGCTCCGCGAACCGCCGTTCTTGTTCTGGACCCGCTGAGCGCTCGACGCCTGCACACAGCCTGCGGACCTCGTCATGCTGCTCCAGCATGCGATCGATGACGTCGGTGTAGCTCAACAGGACCACCGGGCCGTGTCGCGCACATGGACGGTGGTGGGGGAAGGGATGCGGATCGAGGATGTCATGACCGGCTCCGCATCTCGAGTCAGCACGATGAACGCCGGGGTCCGGAGCGTTACGGATGGACGTCTCCGCGGCATTCCCGTTCGGCCGGGTATCGGCCCAGTCGAATGACCTGATAGGGGAAGCCGATCTCGGGCATCACACGACGCAGGAGCTCCCGGGCACCTGCGTGCTCGATCGGTGCGCTCAACGACAGCACCGACACCCCGAGACCGGTGGCCACGAGCGAACCGGTGGAGAGGGCTTCACCGGCGTGCAGCCAGTCGACGTCTCGATCACCCGGCCCGTGCAGAACCACGAAGGTCGCCGCCCGGTCGTGATCGCCGTGGGCGATGGACGGCTGTGCGACTCCGGTGGTTCCGGCGATCCGGTCACTGCCGGTCCACAACGCGAGTTCCGCATGCCATCGGGCCACAGCCGGACCGGGATCCGGAACGTGGGCAGTCGTCAAAGTGAGGTCCAGGAGCTGGTCCGGGCGTAGCACCGCAAGGCGAACGTACTGAGACTTCAACGCCGTGCCGATGGCCCGCAGGACCTCCGGACCGATCGGATCGCCGGTGACCGGGCGTCCGTCGCTGGACCGGACCCGGATGCAGCGGGCCAGGTTGGCGGTGGCCGGGCTCACCGGCGCGCGCCCGTCGATGTGCAGGCGGGCCAGCAGGCCCGGCACGTCGGGGTCGGGCAGCCGGGAGGTCGTCACGCGCCAGCCGCGCGCCGCGAGAGCCACCCGGGCGTGATGCAGAGCGGCGCCACAGCCGAGCATGGTGAATCTGGCGTCCGGATCGGGCAGACCCGACATCCGGGCGGGGACGGTGAACAACTCCAGTGCCCCGCGGTTCAGGCGCCATCGCCACGGTCGCCGGTCCTGCGCCGACGGCGCCCGGTCGGCGGCGACGACAGCCCGGTAGAAGGCCTCGTTGACGATACGAGGGGTGACCGGGCGGGGCACGCGGGCCGCGAGGGGGGTCATCGGACCGCTCGCGCACGTGACAGGCCGAGCCCACCGCCCTCGGTCTTCCAGGTTTCCGTCTCCAGCCCTGCTTCCGTGCCGTCCGGGGCCGCAGGACTCGGGCCGGGCGGAACCACGCGCCTCGTGAAGGTGCCCCCGTCGACGCAGACGACGGTCATCGTCCACGGCGGCGGGTCGGCTAGATAGTCGACGTCGACCGTACGCCCGTCCACGACCACCCGGTCCGGACCGTTGGCCCAGCCCTCGGCGCTCAGCGCCAGGCGTCGCACCGGTCCACGGACTTGGTCGAGCATCGGCAGCAGAATGCGCAGCTCGACATCGAGGTCGAGCGACTGGGGCCACCAGGTGCCGTCGAACGAAGAGCAATCGGGCCGCTCGGCAGGTGACAGGAATGCCGGGCGCAGGGTCATGACGTCACCGTCGTTCCCGACGATCGGGCGACAGCCGCGCCCGCGCGGTCGGCGTCGATGCTGAGGTCGGGGTGGTCGGCCGGTTCGGGCACGCACAACCAGAGTGCCTGCGGTATGACCTCGACGATCAGCCGGTCGCCGCTCTCGATGAGATCGCCGTCGAGTTGGCGCGGCTGTGGCCGGTTGCTGAGCACCTCGATGCGGCTGCCGCGGAAGACCTCCAACGCGGGAACCCGGTCGGTGCGCCGGAGGAGGCCCCACCCCAGCGCCAACCAGGTGCGCAGCGTGTTGGGGGTCAGGACGGCGACGTCCAGGACCCCGTCGTCCGGTTGAGCTTCGCTCAGCAGCCTCAGCCCGCCCTGCAGGCGGCCCACGTTGGCGACGAGGACCGACCGGGCGCGCCGGCGCATCGGCGTGCCGCCGTCGATGCGGATGGTGACCCGCATCGGCCGGTCCTTGAGATGCCTCATGGCGCCGAGAACGTACGCGGGCCAGCCGATGTGCTTCTTCGCGGTGTCCGAGGTGGCGTCGAGCATGTGCGCGTCGAAGCCCATGCCCGCCATCACCGCGAAGTGCCGGCCGTCGAGAGTGCCCACGTCCAGGCGTCGCAGCCCGCCTTCCAGCGCGACCGCGAGACCGGTCGCCAGATCAGTGGACAGCCCGAGGTTGGCCGCGAGCAGGTTGCCGGTGCCGGCGGGCAGGACGGCCAGCGACACCTCGGTACCGGCCAGCGCCGACACCGCGGACATCACGGTCCCGTCGCCGCCGCAGACGAACACCACCTCGGCGCCTGATTCGACCGCCGCGTGTGTCTGGCCGATCCCGGGGTCGTCCTCGGTCGTCTCGAACCATCGCGGCGCGGGCCAGCCGGCCCGGATCAGCGTGCCGTCGACGGTGCTGCGCAATCCGTCCCAGTTGTCGATCTTGGAAGGGTTGACGACGACCGCCGATCGGGGCGCCCGGTTGGTGTGGCTGGTGGTTACGGTCATCGTGACGGCCCGCTTTCGTTGGGTGTTCCGGTCAGTGCGGGGTCGCCGCTGGGAACAGCGGGCTCGGTCGGCTCGGTCCCCGGCGGTTCGCGGTCTAGGGTGGGCTCGCCGTCCGGGTGGCTGGACAGATATCGGATGGCGGTGTTGAGGACTGCGAGCAGCGGTACGGCGACCAGCCCGCCGACGATGCCGGCGACGACCACGCCGATGGCGATAGCCAGGATCACGGCGAGTGGGTGCAGTGCGACGGCACGCCCCATGATCAGCGGCTGTAGGACGTGGCCTTCGATCTGCTGAACGGCGAGGACCACTCCCAGCACGATCAGCGCCTTGACCGGTCCGACGGTGACGAGCGCGACCAGGACGGCGACCGTGCCGGACAGGGTGGCGCCGATCACCGGGATGAACGCGCTGAGGAAGACCAGCGCGGCCAGCGGCAGAGCGAGCGGCACACGCAGGATGGCGAGACCGATCCCGATCCCGGCGGCGTCGACGAAGGCGACCAGTACCGTGGCCCGTACGTAGGAGACCAGGGTGTGCCAGGAGTAGTGCCCCGCCCTGGCGGTGGGGATCCGGGCGGCGCGCGGCAACACGCGGCACACGAACGTCCAGATCTGTCCACCGTCACGGAGGTAGAAGAAGAGGGTGAACAGCACCAGGAGGAAACCGGCCACGACCTCACCGAGCGTGGCGGCGGTGTTCCAGGCCCCGGAGGTCAGCGCTCCTTGGTTGTCGGTGATCGCCGTACGCAACCGTTCGAGCCCGCCGCTGAGCTGACTTTGCGACAGGTGCAGCGGGCCCTGTGACAGCCAGCCCTGCACCTCGGCGAGACCGTCGGCGACCTGGGCGCTCAGGTCGTCCAGCTGCGAGATGACCGTCTGCACGATCAGGGTGAGACCACCGAAGACCACGAGCAGACCGCCGACCATTACGAGACCGGCCGCGAGTGAGCGGTTGACGCCTCGTCGTTGCAGGGCGGCCGACACCGGTTCGAGGAGCGCGGCCAGCAGCAGGGCTATCGCGACCGGGACGACCACGATCTGCAGCAGGCTGACGACCCGGATCAGCAGGTAGGCGCAGGTGATGAGGAGAATGACGCGCCAAGCCCAGGCGCCGGCGATCCGTACGCCGTCCGGTAGCCGGTCGTCCACCGACGGGGCTTGTTCGACCAGCACGACCGGGGACTCACCGAGCGCGGGATCTGCCGTGAACGGCGGTGGTGTCCAACCTCGCCGGGCAACGGCGAGCCGGTCCAGCGTCTGCTTACGGGCGATGCCGGCCCACACCGGGGCCATCCTCAGGCCGCCTTGAGCAGGGACACGATGACGACGTTGCTCATGAGGCGACTCCTTGAATCCTGTCGGCCGTGAATGGTGAGGCGAGGTCACATCGGGCAGACGATCGGATGCGGCGAAGAAGGGCTGCGGGAGTCTGGACGGCCGCCGTGATCACGTAGGCGACATGGCCACGACACGGGGTTCGATCACATCCGTGATACCCCGCTACCCGGCCGGCGAAACGGCGCGGAGAGAGGCGCGGCGCTGGAAGGTGGCGATCAGGGCGAGAGTGGATTCGGCGCCTTGATTGAGGTTGGGCCCGGTCGGGGTGAGACCGTCGTATCCGCCGCCGGTTGAGGCGTCCCACATCGGTCGGCCGATGTCGTTGTCACCGAGGAACCACGTGATGCATCGGTGTACACCCGCATGCCAGGCCGGAGCGCCGGTGACCGCGGCGGCGGTGGCGCAGGCGTCGGCCAGCGCCGCGACCTCGATCGGTTGCTGGTCGTACCGCAGCCGCGGGTTTCCGCGTCGCCAGCCTGTCGCCGGCAGTACCGACAGGTGGCCGTCGCTCGTCTGGACGTCCAGCAGCCAGGTGAGCATGCGCAGGCCGGCGGCCAGGACCGGGGGATCGCCGAGGAGATCGCCGGCGGCGGTGACTGCCTCGGCGAGCGCGGCATTGGCGTAGGTGAGCCGTTCCTCGGGCCATGGCCAGTGCGGATCGGAGCCGGGATGTCCGATCACCGTCGCGGCCGCGGACAGGAGCGAGGCGGCCGGTTCGGCCCCCGGTTCGGCGCGGAGCACTTCAGCGGCACCGAGCGCGGCGAATGCCATGGCCCGTGGGCTGGCGGACCGGCGTGAGGCGCCCTGGACGAAAGCGTGGTGGGCCTCCTGGCGGATCCACGGAGCGGGGCACCGTGCCGCGGCGGTCCCGAGACCCCACAGGGCACGGCCCCACCAGTCCCCGAGACCGGGTTCATCCGACCACACCCGGTCGAAGCCGAGCCGGTTGTGGAAGGCGCCGGTGGCGTCCTGTGCGTGCGTGAGGAACGTCAGATAGCGCTCCGCGAGACGCAGCGCCTCGGCGGACGGGCCGACCTCGCGGCTGATGACGACCAGCCCTCGGGCGGCATCGTCGGTGCAATAGCCGTGCTCGCGGCGGGCGACGGCGTGCCGGGCATGCTCGAAGAGGCCGGTGTCGTCGGTCAGCCGGGCCAGGTGGGTGAAGGTGACGGAGGAGAACCGGGCCGAGTCGGGTTCCGGCGTCGTGCTGACGGTCCTCGTGGTCACTTGCCGGCCACGGTGGTCAGGTGGCGGTCGGCAACGAGGGTCGCAGCCAGTTCGTGGTAACGCTGAGCTACAGCGGGCCAGCGCAGTGCCGGTTCGGCGTGCCCGCTGCGGTCGCGCAATGTGGCGGCGAGGGCAGGTTCGGTGAGGATACGCCGGACGGCGGTGGCGAGCGCTGCGGGGTTCTTGTGCGGAACGAGCAGGCCGGGGCCGTCGGTGAGCAGTTCGATCGCGTGCGGGAAGGTGGTCGCGACGACCGGGATCCGTGCCGCCACCGCCTCGACCAGGACACCTGACGTGACCTGCTCAGTGGAGTCGTACGGCAGCACGACGACATCGGCGGAGCGGATCAGACTGCCGAGCGCCTCATCGTCAAGGTAGGCCGACGCATAGCGCACCTGTTGCGCGATGCCGAGAACCGCGCCGAGTTTGTGCAGGCCGGCCCGATAATCCTCGCCGTGGAGTTCGGCAACCTTGGGGTGAGTTCGACCGGCCACTGTATACACGGGCATGGGCTCCAGGTCGCGTAGCCGGGCCAGGCCGCGCAGGGCCCATTCGATTCCCTTGCCCGGCCCGAGCAGACCCCAGGTCAACAGGTGCGATTCCGGGTGCCGGCGGTTCGAGGGGCCGGCGTAGTCGGAGGCACCGTGCGGGATCACCGAGATCTTCGTGGCATCGACGGCGTAGCCGTTGAGCAGCCGGTCGTGTGCGGACCGAGTGATGGTCACGACCGCGCTGGCGTCCGCCACGATCTGTTCGAGCAGCGACTTCTGATTCGGGGTGGGATGAGCGAGCACGGTGTGCAGGACGACGAGGCTCGGCACGGTGAGCAGACGCAGCACGGACAGGACCTCGCCGCCGTCATGGCCCGGGTAGATGCCGTACTCGTGCTGAACGACCGCGATGTCGAAACTGTTCAGCGCCTCCGCGCTGACGCGCCACCCGGCCGCCGTTCCGGCCGTCCACGTGTGGACCACCTCGGCCCCGGGTGTGAGGTCGTCGCCGTGTGCCGCAACCCGCACGATGCCGACAGCGGCGGCGGACCGGTCGAGGTGGGTGACGAGCGCGGAGTTGAACGTCGCGAGGCCGCATCGGGTAGGCGGATGGGTACTGAGGAATCCGTACTTGATGGTCATGAGCCGTGCCCTCTGTCGGTCGAACCGCCGCGGATCACGTGACGGGGCCTTACACGGTGCCGGCGCACCAACGCCGTCGGCACCGTTCGTCCTGTTGGATCCCACAGCCGAGGAGCAGGGTGCCGAACCTCACCCCCGGTCGGGTTCGGCCAAAGTGGAGAGATCGAGATGAAGCATGGCCGGCCGTCCGCCGTGATGTGACGGATCGATGCGGTCGGGCAATTCGCGTTCGGCGAAATCGGCTCGAATCTGCCGGCCGCGTTCGCGGACCACCGCGACCACTGTCGCCTTCATGATGATCATTGTCCCCGCTCCGAACGTTGCCCAGGACGAGGACCCTCGGATGAGGGCACACCGAAAAGGGTCTCGAGCCGCCGGAGTCTGGAGCGACATCAGTCAGACTACGCCTGAATGACCCGAGGGGCCGAGCTGTGCTTCGGGACGTGCTGCTCGCGGTGACGCGACACGGTCGTGACCATGACCCTCTCAGCAGTGGCCGGAACCGCCCGCGTCGTTGTGGTAGCTCAGCCTCACCCGGGTGCCCGTGGTGTCCGTGGTGAGATCCATGCTGGTGCAAGCGCGTTCGATGAGCTGGAATCCGGTGACCCGCCGCTGCCGCACGCCGGTTCGCGGCCGGTGGGCGTGAGTGGATCGCAGGGTCGTGCCGATGCCGGCGCCGTGGTCGCTGATCTCGCACCAGAGGCGACTGTTGCGGCCCCACAGCAGTAATTGGCCGAGGCCACCGCCGTGCTGCACGGAATTGGCCATGGTCTCGTGCACGGCCAGCGCGAATCGGTCCGCGTCGGCACGGACCAGGCCGTGACGGATGCTGTCGGTGTGGACCCGAAGGCGCACCCATCCCATCGAGGCCTGGTCGAACCAGCGGACCAGTGGCGGCACGGCGGCCCTGGCACCGGTCCGCCGCGAGATGAGGACGATCGGCGTGCCCGCTCCGGAAGCGTCCTGCCGGGCATCGGTGAAGGCGCCGGTCCAGTCCAAGCCGAGGCGTTCCAGGGTGAGCAACTCGGTGGCTGCGGCGGTCAGTTCCGCCGCGGTGGTCTGATCCGCGCGAGAGAGATCACCTGGCGTACGCCGGTACAGGTCTACGGCTCCGGCATGCCGGACGCCGCCGGCGTGTAAGGGCAGTGCGAACACCGCCCGCGCCCCGGAGTGCAGCGCTGCCGGGGTGAACCGCGGCCAGTGCTCAAGCCACCACGGATCGCTCAGATCGGCGGCATGCACCGGCCGGCGGGTGGAGGTGGCGTCGCGGCACGGGCCGTCGTCCAGTCTCTCCTGGGCGTCCTCGAGACTGGTGCTGCCCTGGTCGCTGCTGAATCGGATCTGCGGGAACGGGTCGCCCTCCGGGCCGGCCGAGAGACCGATCCCCGCGACATTCGGTATGAGTGCCGTGCCCGCGCGGCACAACCCGGTCAGGTCCGGGCCGTACATGCGGATCAGGTTCCACACATGGCCCGGACGTGTTCTGCCGAGACCCATGGCACCGTGCTGGTACATCGCTGCTCCTTGACTGGGTGGCAGCGCTACCAGGGTCTGGGGCAGCGATTTCGACGCGGACGGAACGGGGTCCGTGGATCGGTGCGCGAGGTGCGGTCATGGTGATGTCCGCACGATGCGGGTCACAGTAGCGCGACGTGGTGAGGGCAGACGGACATTTCGTACGCCTGCCGTGTTGTGTCCCGCGTCCCGGATCGGGACTACGATTCGGTGTGCCGTCGGGGTGCTGATGTCTCGCAGGTGTCGCAAGTGTTGCAGTGGTGGACTGCCGTTCCCGGTGTCCCGCTGTCGGTGGTGGCGAGGCGGTGCTCACGATGACGGTGTCGGACCTCGGTCCGGAGGCGTGGGTGACGGTGCATCCGCCGGTCGACGGAGTGACCTTGGTTGTCGTGGCGGGTGAGCTGGCACGGCCCGTGGACGCCACGGTGATCGAGCAGTTGATGGGCGCACTCGACCAACCGGGGCACCTGTTGCGACTGGATCTCTCCCAGTTGAGTTTCTGTGATCTGGCCGGGCTGCGAATGCTGATCAGCTTTCAGGATCGAGCCGGCGCTCGCGGGGTGCGGGTGCGGGTGGTCGCGATCTCCGAAGCGGCGCGGATGCTGGCCGACCTGACCGGCATGCGGCCTTTCGGTGAGTCGGGCGGTTCCGAGGACGAGCCCGGCCCAGCGGAATGACCTCGGACCCCGGTGCGGCCTCAGCGCGCCCGAGCCGCCCTCAGCATCACGCACCGGGTGTGAAGTACTGCGTTCCGACGCTCCGAGTCCATGTGAGATTCATGAGCACAACTGCGATCTTCGGCCTGCTGGTATAACGTTGGGCTGCGGCGGTGTCCCATCGTCGTTCGCTGCTCCGGACCCCGGCGGCGCACCTTCTGAGTAGGTGCCCTGGAGCAGCCGTGGATTCCGTAACACGTCCGGTGGACATCATGCCGGCCGCGCCGCCGGGTGAATGGAGCCTTGTCCCACCCGGTCCCGGTGCGGGCGACGGCGGCCGATGACCGCCGTTGAGCGGCGCGAGGGAGCACCGCCCCTTCGACCGCCGTATCTGGTGGCGACTGTCACCGACCGTCGTGGAGTGTCGGTGGGTGTCGTTGCCGATGCGAGCAGCAGCGTTGTCGAGATCAAGGTGTACGGTCACTGGTCACAGCAGCTCGGCGAGCAGATCATCGCGGGACTGGAACTCTGCCTCGCCGGGCCGTCCGAGGCCATCATCGTGGACCTGCGTGACTTCAGCGATCTGCACGGACTGAGCCTGCGGTACTGGCTGGCGGCACAGCGGAAGGCGCAAGGTGGCGCGCTGCCGGTCATTCTGGCGCTGTGCATGCCACCGGCGACGATGCTCGGATACCGGTTGCGGCATCACGACGGGAACTCGTTGCCGCTGTTCGCCACGATGGGTGAGGCGCGGGCCGCGGTCGTCGGCAGGCTGAGACGAGGTCACCGGTGGCAGACCCGTCTGGCGCCGGTCCCGCTCTCCGTGCGGGCGGCCCGTGGCCTGGTGGAGCGGGCATGTGACACCTGGCAGTTGCACGATCTGCGGCAGGGCGCCGCACTGGTCATGTCGGAGTTGGCCGCCAATGCCGTCGAGCACGCCGGCACGGAATTCGTGCTCACCGTGCTCCGCCGCGGCCGGGATCTGCATCTGGCTGTCCGGGACGGTGACACCCGCTTCCCGCGTCTGGTCGAGCGCACCCGCGCGGGCCAACGGCTTCCGATCACTGAGGGTGGGCGGGGTCTGATGCTGGTGCATGCGGTCGCCGCGAGGTGGGGTGCCATACCGGCCCACGGTGGCAAAGTCGTGTGGGCGACGGTTTCCGCGTGACAACGCCTGTCCATCAGCGAGCGCACTCGATCAAGGCGGGACGTCGGGAAAACCGGTAGTCACGTCGCCCTACCCCGTGTCCACGCCGTGGCACGGCTCTTGCCGAGTGAGGAGGCCACGCATTCACGTGTGCTCGACGGAGGGAACCCTAGCCATCTCCCGGGTGACGACCGGCATGCCGGAGCAGGCTGAAGCCGTAGCATCGTCAGGTGCAGGACCTACGCATGTCGCTCCAGACCTCGGCGGCACTCCCGCTCGCCGTTGAAATGGAGCACCATGACGGACTTCGGCGACAGTCCGGCCAGGAGAACACCTTCCACCGACATCAACGGCGACTCAAGCGACACCATGTTGCTCGAAGCGGTCTCGAAAGGCAGCGTGCTCGCGTTCCGCGCCCTGGTCGAGCGGACGTCGGTGGCCGTCGGCGCCGTGCTGGCAGAACTCCTGTCCGAGCGTGTATGGCGAGACGAGATACTCGCGGCCACCTATCTGGAAGTGTGGTGGCTTGCCGGCTGTCACGTTCAGCCAGACATCGAAGCCACGAAATGGATCGTCGGGATCGCGCGGCGACGGGCGGCGGAGACCCACGCCGACCCCGTGCCGGACGGCGAAGGGCCGCGGACCGGGTACGCACACTTGGAGTTCGCCGCTCTGCTGCGCGGGCCGGACAGTGCCCCGCCGGTGACGGTCAGGGCTGCGCCAGACCGGGCAGTGATGCCAGATCGCTGACGACCAGCGCGGCAACCTCGGTGAGCCGCCGGTTGTGGTTGCGGGCGTAGGCGCGGATCCGGCGGAACGCCTCATCGACGCTGACGTTGTGGACCTGTGCGAGAGCGCCCTTGGCCTGCTCGATGATGATCCGACTGTTCAACGCCCCCTGTAGTTGTTCGGTCAGCGCCTCACTGCGGCGGATCGCACGTTCCTGCATCAGCCCGATGGTCGCCACGTCAGCGAGAGCCTGCATGATCGGCACATCGGCGGCCCCGAAATCGCCGCCGCTGGTGCTGCCGAAGATGTTGAGAGCACCGATCACCTGGGAACGCAGCCGCAACGGGAAGGCGTGCACGGACCGGAAGCCCGCCGTCGAGGCCCTGGGCGCGAAGCGAGGCCAGCGGCCTGCCGCCGCTGCCGCCGCCAGGTCGATGTTGATGACCGGCTGTCCGGTCCGGTACGCCTCCAGGCAGGGACCCTGATCATTCTGCAGCTGGAACAGTTCGATCAGGCGTACGTTCTCGTCCGAACCGGCCATGAACTCCAGCCGTCCGCGTTCGTCGGCCAGCATCAGTCCGGCGGCGGCCGCGTCCACCAGGCTGCGGGCCCGGTCGGTGAGCATGTGCAGAAACTCGAGGAGGTCGAACTCGTCGACCAACGTGTCGGCGACCTCCACGAAGATGCTTGCCAATCGCTCAGCCGAAACGCCGCTCATGCCCTGCCTCCCGGTAGTTCGGTACCCAACAACCACTCATTCGTGTCAACCGTCAAATCGCAGCCGTCGCTGCACGATGTCGTGGGCGACATCCTCCAGGCGACGGTTCTCGGCGAAGGCGTAAGCCCGGATCCGCACCAGAGCTTCACTGATGGATACCCCCAACTGCATCATGACCATCCCCTGTGCCTGGAACAGTTCAGCCCGGCGCCCGACGTCCAGAACCGTGGCACCGTCGTCAGCGGCGGCCTCACCCTGCTGCAGGTCCAGCAGGACCTTCACGGTGAGATCGGCGAACGTGAACGCCAACTGCAGTTCCGTGCCGCTCATCGGCCCGACCCGGTCCCGGAAGACGTCCATGACACCGAGCCGGGCGGCGCCGACCTGCAACGGGAAGGCGAAGACGGCCCGGACGCCGGCGTCCTGGGCGGCCGGAGTGTAGACCGGCCAACGGCGGCCACCACCATCGGACAGATCCGCCGCGAGAACCGGACGGCGATCGGCGAAGGCATCGATACAGGGCCCCTCACCGAGAGTGAACTGCAATTCCTCGACACGTTCGCTGACCGGATCCGACGTCGCACACACCCCGCGTGTCCCGTCAGCGGTCATCACGCTGATCCCGGACCCACTCGCCGACAACGCCTCGACGGCGGCGAGACAGATCCGTCGTAACAGACCCCTATCCGCCGGCTGGGCCTCGACGAGACGCCGGACGAGCGCCCCGTGGTCATCGCCGCGGGCAGGCGAGGTCATGATGCCGCACCGTCTGCGTGTGAACGGAACGATCCGCACTTCCGTGCCGACACGGCCGCCCCTTCCCCGCACAGACGCCGAGGACCAGGGCGGCTTGAGTCAATAGATAATTACACCTTACGCCCGGCACCGGCGCGAACCGGCACAGGAACTCGCCCACGCTTACCCGATCGACGGTTGGTTCAAGCGGGATGATGTCGAGGCCGGTCGGCTTGGCTCGGGTGCCTGCGGAAATCCTCGGTCAGCGGGCGTCACGCAGCGGCGCCCCGACCCTGCGATCACGGCTCGGGAGGCCGCGATCGAGCAGACCAGCTGGGGCAACCCCACCTTCTCGGCACGGTGGCGCAGCGCCGACGGGCCGGATTCGGCACCATGCTGATCGTGGTGGCCGTGCTGCTGCACGGGGTGTGGGACGCCAACATGTGTATCAGCGGCGGCAACGGCGCTGCTGATACAGCTGTTGATCGGGGAGATTCTCATCAGCCTGGCCGTGGTGATCTGGTTGTTCCATTACACCGTCCGCCCGGAACGCGCGGCGATGCGCGCCGTGATGGCGCCCGAGGCCGAACAGGGTGTGATCACCACCGAAGAACTCGACGCCCTGTCCCGCGGGTGGAAGCAGCGACGGGCGTACCGCAAGGCGGCGAACAGCCGAGCCGAACGCTTGGGCACGGCGACACCGGCTCGAAGCGGCGCACGATCTCGCCGATCAGATCGCGGCTTCGGCGGGCGCCGAGACAGACCGTGTGCGATTCGCCCGTGCCGAACTGGTTCGGCTCGAGTCGGCTTGACCGGCGGGCCGACATGACGCGCGAGGCCCGCACATCGGGATGTGCAGGCCCCGGATCGTCTCCGACGTGAACGGACTCCGCCACCTGCCGTACGCGGGGCGCGCTTCGTCTGTCAATTTCCGCCCTCTCGTCTGTCCAGCAGGTGAGCTCGGTGATCGAGCGCTGCCTGCCGGTCGTCGAGCACGGCTTCTCGCTGTGCTTGTGTCTCGTCACGGCGGTCGGCGGCTTCGGCCCGCTGATCGAGGGCGTCGCGACGGCGGTCCGCGGCCTCCTCCCGCCGGTCCGCGGCCTCCTCCCGCCGGTCCGCGGCGTCGGATGCGCTCGCGGTGGGCTGTCGGTCATGCCGGTCGGCTTGGCGATCATTGCTGACCCGGCGGAGCCGCTCCAACGATGCCGTCATCTCGGTGGTGAGGTGGTCCTCGGACATGGATTCACTGTGCACCACGACGGTCGGGTCGCGGGCAGTGATCGCACGGTCCACTGGACCGCGAGAAGCGGTCGGTCGACCCGCCGGTGATCCGAGACGCCGTCGACTGACCGCAGTTCGCTCGCAAGCCCGGTTAGTGCGAGGATCACGTCGTGAAGCGATATCCCCCTGGCACTGCTCGCATCGCAGGACCATGAGCGAGCCGACTCGCCGGCCCTCCGACGACCTGCCGGCGATACTGCACCGCCCGACGCAGGAGGCCATCTTTCCGGCGCTGCTGGAGGACGACATCGACGACCTTTACGACAACGCGCCGTGCGGCTTTCTCTCCACCCTGCTGGACGGGACGATCGCCAAGGTCAACGCCACTCTGCTGGACTGGCTCGGTCACTCTCGCGACGACCTGGTCGGCAGGCGGCGTTTCGCCGATCTCCTAGCATCCGGCAGTCGCCTCTACCACGAGACGCATGTCGCGCCGCTGTTGCGTATGCAGGGAAAAGCCAGCGGCATCGCGCTGGAGGTGCTCACCGCCGACGGGACGAGACTGCCGGTCCTGGTGACCTCCGCTGTCAAGACCGGCGGTACCGGCGAGCCCGTGCTGATCCGGATCACCGTCTTCGACGCCCGCGAGCGGCGCGCTTACGAGCAGGAACTACTCCGGGCGCGACAGAGCGCCGATCGTGACCGGGAACGGCTGCGCCTGCTCGTGGCCGGATTGCAACGCAGCCTGCTGCCGGCCACGCTGGCGGTGCCGCCAGGCATGGCGACTTCCGCCCTCTATCACATGGCTTCGCCCGATGAGGTGGGTGGCGACTTCTACGATCTGTTCCCGCTGGGCAGTGACCGGTGGGGTTTCTTCCTCGGCGACGTACGCGGCAAGGGCATCGGTGCCGCGGCGGTGACCGCTGCTGCCCGCTACACGCTGCGCGCCGCCGCCGTCTACGACCCGGAGCCCGCCGCGGTACTGGCGAACCTCAACGCGGTGCTCTATCAGGACTATCGCGACCAGGGACACCGGCATTGCACCGTCATCTTCGGCGTGCTCGAACGAGACGGCCGGGGGTACACCGCCTCGATCGCCGCCGGTGGGCATCCGCCCGCCCTGCTGGTCCGGGCGAACGGTGCCACCGACTATCAGACCACCGACGGCGGCACCCTGATCGGCATCCTGTCCGAACCGCGGGTGGCGACCCGCACGATCCGGCTGGAACCCGGTGACACGCTGATCCTCTACAGCGACGGGCTCACCGAGGCGCGCACCGCCCCGCACGGGGAACGCTTCGGCGACGACGCGCTGCGCGATTTCGTCCAGAGCCAGGGCCCTACCGAGGCCGCCGCCGCCGTTCGCGCCCTCACCGGCCTGCTCGCCGACATGACGGACGTCGACGACGACGTAGCCGTCATGGCATTCAGTGTGTCCGGCGATTGATCCGTCAGCGGACGGAACCGGTGACCGGTTCGACGCGGACCGCGAACGGGTGGCGGAGCTTGTGCATCGCCTCAGCTCGGTGGTCGGCCGCCGGAAGAGCCCGGCCGTTCCGCTGGGCGTCCCGGCTGGAAGCCGGCGCTACGAACAACGTGGCCCGGTGGTAAGTCGGTGTCATGCAGGTCCTTGTCGTTCGATTCGTGGGATGAGGCTTTGAGATGGCGCCCACCCATGGGAACAGCGGTATCGAGCGCGGCGCCGACGGCGCACGACCTCGAAGACGCTTGGTGATCACCGAAGAGATCTTGTCCGGCTGGGCCGGCCGGCTACCGGCGGGCGAGGACAGCCGCCGCGCCTACTGTACGCGTCTTTGCCAGTACCCGGCGTACAGTGGTCGTCAACGACCTCTCCACGATCTCCGACGAGCGCAATCAGCGCCCACCCTCGGCGGTGCGGAGGTCGTCAACCGAGAGGTAGCCGCCATGGCACCGACCATCCTGTCCACACAACCGCAAACGCGGGATGACGCCGTACGTCTGCTGATGGACCCGCATCCTTCCCGGGTGACCGTCCTCGACGGCGCCTGGTGGCCCCGGTCGACGGACGTGACGGTCGAACTTCCCCGGCTGGTGGACGCCTTGACGGGCTTGCGCGGCACGATCACGCATGTGCTGATGAGCTCCGCCGAGTGGGACCTGCCCCACTCGCCACGAGTCGCCGTGGACGACCGGTCGGTACGGATCGGTTGGTATCTCTCTCAGCCGGCAGGTCTGGTCACCGTCATGACCGATTTCGGGAACGACCGCTTCGACCTTTTCGTCGTGCCACCGAACTCCACCCCGGCATCGGCCGACGCGACCATGGCCGCCGCGGCGGCCGCGACCGACAGGCGCCGTGCACCCGACCTGCTCACGGATATCGAATACACCCGATGATGTGCTCTCGAGGACCGGCACGCCCGGCCGAAGCCGGCCGTGCCGCTCCGAAGAGCCCGCCCCATCGGGGACCCACCGGCTTGCGTTGAACCGCCATGCCGCAGCGGCTTCCGTTACCACTCCAGACCGCCCCAGCCGCCGGCTCTCATCCGGAGTGCTGTCATCTCGCCCAATAGCGACCCCGATCATCGATGGAGACCCGGATATCGATTGCCCAGGGATGCCGGCAGGCTGGCATCCGTGACGAGACCATCCGATCAACCCGGCAGCAACGGGAGCGGCATGCCCGTTGCGGCCCTTACTCGCCGGGAGAACGCGGAAGCCCTGGCGTCGGAGCTGCGGGCCGGATTTCAGTGTGGCCGGTCGGTCGGGTGGTCCGGTGCTGGTGGTCTCGGATCGGATCCGTGGGGTGCTGCGGATCGATCGTGATCCGAGCTGGCAGCAGGTACTTTCGGCGCTGATCGGCGAGCTGATCGCGGTGGGGCAGGATTCGGAGCCGTTCGACGAGTCGATGGTGCCGCCGCCTCCGCGGATGCCGTGGCACCGCGACCGGTAGCCTACTTCCTAAGAGCTCCACCGGCCGGTTTCTCATCGGGTTCCCGGTCGGGCGGCGAGGTACTTCACGAAACGGACCTTGGCGCGCTGGCGTTGCTTGTAGGCGGTCTCCAGGCTCATGCCCAACCGGTCGGCGGCGTCCTTCATGTTGACGTGGTCGAAGCCGGTGATGGTGAGCAGCTTGACGTCCCGCCCGGCCAACGGCCGTCCATCGGGCGGCGAGCGCAGCCAGAAACTCGTGGAAGAGGACGCCGAGGTCCGCGTCGAGCATGCCGCCGGTCAGTACCTCGGTGTCGGCGTCTTGCCTCTCCAACGTACGCCTCGCGGTCGGCCATCACCGACACCAGCCGCCAATGCCGCAGCAGCTTCGCGTCGTACGGCCGTACCGGCGGACGTGAGCGCCTGAGTTCGCCGCGCGAAAACCGCACAGCCGGTGTGATGGCACGGACGCCGACCGGGGCACCGTTGCGGTATCGACACCGATCGGGTTCGTGCGGCTGAGATCCCCGTGCCCGGCCGAGACCGATGACGGCCCCAGCCCCCCAGGCGGGGCCTTCATCGTGTGCGGCCATCGAGCGAGTCGTTCCCGGGAGGTGACCCGTTCGGGGTGTTTACCGGATCTCCGCGCGGGAATGCCGCCCGACCACCGAGGAGGGCGGACGGCGATGACGCGTCGCGATGTGGTCGTGATCGGCGGTTCGGCGGGCTCTCACAAACCGCTGGCGCAGACGCTGGCGCGGCTGCCGTCCGACCTGCCGGCCGTCGTGCTGGTGGTGCTGCACGTGGCCCCCGGGGCACGGTCCACCCTGGCCGACAGCCTGGCCAGGTCCTGTGCCCTGCCGGTACTGCCGGCCGTCGACGGCACCCGCCTGGAACCGGGCCGCGTCCACGTGGCGGTGCCCGACCGGCACCTGCTCGTCGACGACGACGTGATCCGGCTCAGCGACGGCCCACGACAGAACCGGGTCCGCCCGGCCGTGGACGCCCTGTTCCGATCGGCGGCCCGGTGGTGCGGGCCGCGGCTGGTCGGCGTGATCCTGTCCGGCAGCCTCGACGACGGAGCCGCCGGCCTGGCCGCGATCACCGCGACCGGCGGGATCGCCCTGGTGCAGGACCCGACCGAAGCGCGCTTCCCCGGCATGCCGACCGCCGCGCTGCGCGTCGTCCCGGACGCGGCGACGTTGCCCGCGATCGACCTCGCCGACGCGATCGTGGAGGTGGCCGGAAAGCCGATCACCGCCGGGGCAGGGCCGCCGACACCACTGGTCTGGGAGACCGACATGCTCGCGTACGGCACCTCGAACACTCCCGATCGCGGACCACCCGTCGTGCTCGGCTGCCCGGAATGCTCGGGCGGCATGTACGCGGTACGCACCGGCCGCGCCGCCCACTACGTCTGCCACGTCGGCCACTCCTACTCGCCGCAGTCGCTGTCGGCCGTCCGCGACGACAGCATCGAGGCGGCGGTCTGGACCGCCGTCAGCGCTCTGCAGGAGAAGGTCATGATCCTGGAGGAACTGGTGGAGCAGGCGCAGACGGCAGGCGACCCCACCGCGGCCGACGACTTCCGGACCGAAGCCGGACGCGCCGCCCGCGCGGCCGACGGGCTGCGCGAATACGTGCACCCGCCGCCGAGCGCTGCCCGGACAGTCGCGTTTCGCCGCCCCGCCGGCGGGTAGCCGCCCCACATGACGACCAGCGCCGACGTGACGTTCACCGGTCTGCCCGCGATCATGAGAGCCGCCCGCCTCCTGCTGGTCGCCGCCGGGCTCGGGCTCGGCGTCCGCGTCGTCCGATCGCGTCACCGCCGGTCACTGCATCCGGCCGGACGGTCGTTCACCGGCGAGCTGGAGATCTGGGGCGCCGACCCACCGGCCGGGTCTACCCTCACCGACCGGCCGGGCCGCCATCCGGTGACGGTGCGACTCTCCAAAGGCGTCGGTACCCGCGGCGACCGCCCGGACATCCTCGGCCTGGCCGTCCGAACCTCGACCGCCGACATCCTGCTGTCCACCACCGGCCGCGGTCGCCTCACCCGGCACCTCCCGATACCCCGGAGGACCTTCGACAGTCGGTACGGCTCGATCACCGCCTACCGCGCCGGCGACGGCCACCAGGTCCACCTCGGTGCCGAGCCCACCGCGGGAGACCGGCCGCTGGGCCGCACCCTGGCCGGGCTCACCACCGCGGCCCGCCGCGGCGCCGACATCACGCTGCACGTCAGGTCCGGCCGGGTGGACCGCCCCTTCGGCCGGCTCACCGTCGGCCGTCCACTGTCGCCGGCGGCCGACGCGACGCTCGCGTTCAACCCGGTCCACAACGCCGCCGCCGACCTGCATCCGACCGGGCTCATCCACGGCTCCCGCGCCCTCGCGTACCGGCTCAGCCAACGCTGGCGCCGGGTGCCGCCGGCCTGACCATCCCGGCCGGGCCGACGACCGCAACGCGAGGGCGCGACCCCCGCGTGTCAGGCGACGATCTGGTCCAGCACCGCCGTCGCCAGGGTCAGGACCGCGCCGACGGCGGCGCCCGCGCTGAGCACCACGTTGGAGATCCGGCGATCGTCGACCCACAGGACGATCGCGACGATCAGCCCGACGACGACCGCGAAAACGGTGGCGAAGCCGTAGGCCACGAGGCTCTCAAAAACGTGATTCCGCATCATTTTCCGTTCTCTCGATGAGCATGTCCGTCGCACTTGTTGTGTTCGAGCGGCGCTCAACCCACGCCAGGATCTCGAAGGAGTGACTTTCGGTGATCCGCGTGGGATTCGCCGATGCCCGGGACAGAGAACCTGCGCACGACAACCGGGAGGTCACGAATGGGGAGGACGGATGGGGGCCACCAATGACGGCGGCGACTCCGAGAAGCCGACGGTGGACGCCGAGCAACTGGCCTGGGACACCGTTAATTGGGAGGAGGTCGAACTGGCGAATTTCCGCGGCCTGCCTTGGGACGAGCTCATCGACCGACTGATCCGGCACGCCCTTCCGATCATGCGGTCGGCGATGAGCAGCGGCAAGATCTTCACCTGGTGCCGGGAGCGCAATGCGATGATCAGATTGAGCAGACCGGACCCCTGGCTCCCCCAGGATCAGGAAGACCTCGCCTTCCGATCGGTGTCCACGGCCGTGCAGCATTTCGTGAAAGCGGCACGCGAAGGCCGAGGCTGGTCACCGGCGGGCGGTGCCACCATGAGCAGCTTCTTCCTGGGGCTGTGTATCTCCGCGTTCCCGAACGAGTTCCGCACTCTGCTGCGGGAGCAGAAGAAGCGCCACCACACCGAACTGAGCGAGGACACCGCGATCCCCTCGGTCCCGGGCCCGGAGGAGGCGGTCGCCGCCGCCGACGAGATGAACCGGCTCCTCGACGGCATCGCACCGGAGCAGCGCCGGGCACTGCTCGCCAAGGCCAACGGATTCTCCCACGCGGAGATCGCCACCCAGATGAATCTCACCCCCCGAGCGGTCGAGGGCTTGATCTATCGCGGCAGGCAGCAGCTCAGCGCGTTCGGAGAGGCGGACAAATGAAGACGATCAGGTCCGGTCTGAACATCCCCGGTGACAACACCGCCCGCCCGGTCCGGCGCGCCGGATCCGGTTTCCGGCCGCCGACCCAGCCGACCGCCGGTCAGCGATCCGGCAGAGCGGCCGAACAGGTCGATCTCGACGAGTTCGAGA
Source organism: Actinoplanes sichuanensis (assembly GCF_033097365.1). NCBI lineage: Bacteria > Bacillati > Actinomycetota > Actinomycetes > Micromonosporales > Micromonosporaceae > Actinoplanes > Actinoplanes sichuanensis. The sequence continues at coordinate 4,043,221 of NZ_AP028461.1, read as the reverse complement.
CCTGGCTGAACCGGGGCTCACTGACGGTCGACCCACAGGCTCCCGAAGCGGCGACAGCCGACGACATCGAGCAGATCCGCAGCAGGGCCGGATGCGTCCGCACCGTCGACAGCGACATCGTCGGCTACACCACCGGCGTCCTGGCGCCAGGGGCGATGCCGCCGGTTCTGGTGGATTCCGGGCCCGACGATCGAGGGTACGGCGACACGGCGGCCGAGGTGTGGGCGCTGGTCGAGCGGGCTCAGGCCGGTGAGGCGCAGGCGTTCGGGCTGATCTACGACCGGTATGTGGACACCGTCTTCCGGTTCGTCTACTTCCGGGTCGGTGACCGCCGGCTCGCCGAGGACCTCACCTCGGACACCTTCCTGCGCGCTCTGCAGCGCATCGGGAGCTTCACCTGGCAGGGCCGCGACCTGGGCGCCTGGCTCGTCACCATCGCCCGCAACCTGGTCGCCGACCACGTCGAGTCCGGCCGCCACCGCCTCGAGACGACCACCGGCGACGTGCGGGAGCCGCACGACGTCGCCCTGCTCACCGCGGTCAGACAGCTCGACCCGCAACAGCAGGAGTGCATCGTGCTCCGGTTCCTGCAGGGCTTCTCGGTGGCCGAGACCGCCCAGGCCATGGGCACGAACGAGGGCGCCGTCAAGGCACTTCAGTACCGGGCCGTACACGCGCTGAACCGGCTCCTACCCGACGGGTTCTCCGGGTGACCGCCCAGGTGCCGGCGCGGTCACCCGGTCGCCCGGGTCGGGGGCTGCTCGTCGCGCATGGCGGTGAGCAGGTCGTCGCGGGCCCGGGCCACCCGGGAGCGGACCGTGCCGATCGGGCAGCCGATCACCTCCGCCGCCTCCGCGTAGGACAGGCCCGCGATCTGGGTGAGCACGAACGCGTCCCGGCGGTCCGTCGACAGACCGCCGATCAGGGCGGTGAGCGCCTGCTGCTCCTCGAAACGTGACCCGCCCGGCCAGACCACCGACTCCGCGGTGGCCTGCCAATCCGGCAGCGCCGCCGCCCGCGGACGCCGCGACGTGGTCCTGGTGTGGTCGGCCGCGACCCGGCGGGCGATGGCGAACAGCCAGGTACGCACCGTGGACCGGCCGGCGAAACCGGGCAGCGACCGCACCATCCGGATGAACGTCTCCTGCGTCAGGTCCTCCACCTCGGCGGCCGGCACCAGCGTGCCCAGGAAACGCATCAGATCACGCTGCGTGGCGCGGACCAGGGCGGTGATCGCCCGGCCGTCACCCCGCACCGCGTCCTCGACCAGGGCCGCCAGGACATCGACGGGCTCGGACTCCTGCTCCGCCGTCACACTGCGGCTTCGATCCGCCGGGCCGGCGGCACTGTGGCATACACACCGTTACAGTCGTCGCGTCGCTTCTCGTGGTTCCCGGGAACCACGACAAGGCGACGACCGACTGATGATCATGTGCGAAACACCCTGACGACCCTGGCCGCCGCCGCGACCACGACGCTCGTCCTGATCGCCGCGCTGCGGTTCGGCGGCGCGATCGACGACACCGTCCTGCCGGGCCTGCCGAACCCCGGACCGCTGACCACCTGGATGCTGCCGGGCGCGCGCACCCTCGCGAACCTGCTCGGGGCCCTGACCGCCGGCCTCACCCTGACCGCGGCGTTCCTGCTGCCCGGCGACGGCGACAGTGTGGCCGCCCACGGCTGGCTACTGCTGCGCCGCACCACGATCCTCGCCCTGGCCTGGGCCTTCACCGCGACCGCCCTGATCGTCCTGACCGTCTCGGACGTGCTCGGCCTGCCCGTCGACCGACTCGGCTACCAGACGGTCCTCAGCTTCGCACTGTCGATCGACCAGGGCCGGGCACTGCTGCTGCAGGCCGGCCTGGCCCTCACGGTCGCCGCCCTCAGCCGCGGCGGGGTCTCCCGCGGCCTGGCCGCCGGCACCGCCGTCGTGGCGATGGTCGCGCTGCTGCCTCCCGCGTTCACCGGGCACGCCGCCGGCGCCGGGAACCATCAGGTCGCGGTGACCGGCCTCGCCCTGCACATCCTGGCCGCGTCACTCTGGACCGGCGGACTGGCGGGCCTGCTGCTGGTGCGCCGGCATCGGCGGTTCGCCGACACCGCCGCCCGCTACAGCCGGCTCGCGCTGGCGTGTTTCGCGGCCACCGCGATCAGCGGCGTGGCCGGTGCGGCGGTTCGTCTCGGCGGCCTCACCGCCTTGTTCGATTCACGGTACGGGTCACTCGTACAGCTGAAGGTCGTGGCGTTGGTGATCGTCGGGGTGATCGGTGCCGGACATCGCAGCCGCACCCTGCCGGCGCTGCGTGCCGGATCACCTGGGGCGTTTCTTCGGCTGGCAGCCGGTGAGCTGATCGTTCTCGCCGCGGCGGCCGGGCTCGCGGTGGCGTTGTCGCGCAGCCCCACGCCGGTGCCGCAGGAGCCGGACGGCCCGGACCCGCTGGTGGAACTGCTCGGCTTCGACATGCCGGCCCCGCCGGCCGCCGCCCGGCTGCTCGGCGACCCGCTGCCGGACATGTTCTTCCTGACCGTGGTCGCGGTGGGCATCCTCGCCTACCTGGCGGGCGTGCGCCGGATGCGAAGGGCCGGGCACGGCTGGCCGGTCGGCCGCACGCTCTCCTGGGTCGGCGGGATGCTGCTGCTGGCCGCGGTCACCGGCCTGGGCGTGGCCCGCTACGCCTATGTGCTGTTCAGCGTGCACATGGTGCAGCACATGATCCTGTCGATGGCGGTGCCGATCCTGCTGGTCGGCGGCGCCCCGATCACCCTCGCCCTGCGGACACTGCGCCGCCCGGCCGACCCGCAGGTCCGCGGCGCCCGCGAATGGCTGCTGCTGCTCCTGCACAGCCGCCCCGCCCGCCTGCTGAGCCATCCACTGGTGGCACTCGCGATCTACGTGACCAGCCTGTTCGGCCTGTACCTCAGCGACCTGCCCGGCACGCTGATGCGTTACCACCTGGGCCACCTGGCGATGCTGGTGCACTTCGTGTTCGCCGGATACCTGCTGTTCTGGGTGCTGATCGGCGTCGACCCCGGCCGCCGCCGGATCCACCCGGCGATGCTGACCGTCGTGCACCTGCTGGCGATGGTCGCGCACGCGTTCTTCGGGTTCGTGCTGCTGCAGTCGACCACCGTCATCGCCGTCGACTGGTACACCGCCGTGCATCCGCCCTGGGCCGAGCCGCTGCTCGCCGACCAGCGACTCGGCGCGAGCCTGGCCTGGGCGTTCGGTGAACTCCCGGCGGTACTGGTCATGCTGATCCTGGTCCGTCAGTGGATCCGCTCCGACGAACGCGAACAGGCCCGCCTGGACCGGGCCGCCGACCGCGCCGAGCACGACGGCACCGACGACGACCTGGCCCGCTACAACGCCTTCCTGGCCGCCGCCGCGAAAGATTCTCCACCCTCGCCGGGAACCGAACCGGCCCGAACCCCGCACCAATGAGCAACCACCCCTCAACGAAACGGGCATCATGCGACTCACCTTCCTCTCCGGCTCCCGGCGGCGCACCGTCGCGACGGCGGTGCTGGCCGGCCTCCTCACCGCGGGCACCCTGGCCGGTTGCGGCGGCAAAGACGAGACGAACAGCGGCGGCGGTACGAGCCCGGCGCCCTCGGCCACCACGGCCGCGGCACTGACGATCAAGGACCCGTGGGTGAAGGCCTCCGCCGCGGGTGAGATGACCGCCGCGTTCGGGACACTGGTCAACGGCACCGCCGCCGACATCACCATCACCGCCGTCGAGTCGCCCGCCTCACCGATGGAACTGCACGAGATGGCCATGAAGGACGGCAAGATGGTCATGCAGCCCAAGGAGGGCGGCTTCGTGATCAAAGCCGGCGGCACCCACGAACTCGCACCCGGCGGCGACCACCTGATGCTGATGAACCCGGCGCAGGAGATCAAAGCCGGCGACGAACTGACCTTCACCCTCAAGATCTCCGACGGTACGACCATGGCGTTCACCGCCATCGCCAAACCGTTCGCGGGCGCCGAGGAGAGCTACGCCCCGGGCCACGGTTCGCCGTCCGGCATGCCGATGGCGAGCAGCGACTCGTGACGTCCCGGCTCTCCCCGGTGAGCAGGCGCCGCCTGCTCACCGGGGGTTCGGCCGCCGGTCTCGGCGTCGCCGCCGGGGCCGGCCTGGTCGCGATGAACGACGGGCCGGCACCCGTTGCGGTCACGGTCGCCGACACACCGCAGATCGGCACCGCGACCGTCGCATTCCACGGACCCCGCCAGGCCGGGATCGCCGAAGACCCGCCCGCGCACGCCTCCTTCACGGCGTTCACCCTGCACCGCGGCACCGACCGGGCCGCCCTGGGCCGGATGATGCGGCTGCTGTCCGACGACGCCGCCCGCCTCACCCAGGGCACCCCGGCGCTCGGCGACACCGACGCGACCCTGGCCGTGCTACCGGCCCGACTGACCGTCACCTTCGGATTCGGGCCGGGCCTGTACCGGGCGGCCGGACTGCCGTCACCGGTCGCCGACCTGCCCCGATTCACCATCGACCGGCTACAGGACCGCTGGTCCGGCGGCGACCTGCTGCTGCAGATCTGCGCCGACGACCCGCTCACCGTCGCACACACCCAACGCATGCTGATCAAGGACGCCCGGCCGTTCGCCGCCGTCCGCTGGGTCCAACAGGGCTTCCGCCGCAGCCCCGGCGTGCAGGCCGCGGAACACACCCAACGCAACGTGATGGGCCAACTCGACGGCACCGCCAACCCGCGCGGCACCGAGATCGACCCGGCGGTGTGGAACCCCGACGGCTCCACCACGCTCGTGGTCCGCCGGGTCCGCGCCGAGATGGAGACCTGGGACAAACTGTCGGTCACCGACAAGGAGAACGCCGTCGGCCGACGGATGGACTCCGGCGCACCACTGAGCGGCACCCGGGAACACGACAAACCCGACTTCACCGCGCTGGACGAGTTCGGGCTGCCGAAGATGCCGGACTTCTCGCACGTCACCCGGGCCCGCGTCGAAGACCCGAGACTCAAGATCCTGCGACGGCCGTACAACTACGACGGTGTCCCGGACGCGAACGGCGTACCGGACAGCGGCCTGATCTTCGCCGCCTACCAGCGCGACATCGCCGAACAGTTCGTCCCGATCCAACGCCGCCTCGCCGAGAAGGACCTGCTCAACGAGTGGATCACCCCGATCGGGTCGGCCGTCTTCGCGATACCGCCCGGCTGCGCCGAGGACGGCTGGATCGGCAAGCCGGTGCTGACGTGAAACGGCTGCTCCTGACCGTCGCGGCGGTGCTGGCGGCACTCGGGCCCGGCACCCCGGCCTGGGCCCACGCCCGACTGGTGACCGCCGACCCGGCCGCGGACACCACCTTGACGGCCGCGCCCACGGCCGTCACCCTCGGGTTCAGTGAACGGCTGGACGCCGACTTCACCACCATCGTGGTCAGCGACGCGGCCCGGCAGCGGGTGCCCGCGTCACCGGTGACCGTCGACGGCGCCCGCGGCACGCTCACTCTGACCGGGGCGCTGAGCAACGGCGTCTACACGGTGGCGTTCCGGGTGGTGTCGGTCGACGGGCACACCGTCCACGGCTCCTACCCGTTCACCCTGGCCGACCCGGCCCGGCCCGCCGCCGCCCCGGCACCGGCGGCCACCGTCCCCGCCGCGGCCCGGGACTCCACCGGCCCGGCCCTCGCGGTCGGCGGCGGGGGAGTGGTCCTGGCCGCGGTGGCCGTCTGGCTGTACCTGGCGACCCGGCGGCCGGCCGGGACCTGAGACGCCCGCCGCGGCCGCCTCGGCCGTTCGTCGGGCCATCCCGCCGGACGGCCGGGCCGGCTCCGGCGTTCCCGAAGTGATCAGTCCGCTCGTCGCCGCGCCGGCTTCTTCGGAGAACCCGGTCCGGCCGGCAGATGGATATGTGTGTTTCGCGATTACTGCTGTGATTCGTGGTGAACCCGACAAAGGTTGTCAAGGAGCACCGTGAAGACAGCAATATCCTGGTTTCGAGCAGGAGTGGTCACTCTCTGTATCGCAGCTGCCGGGCTCGTCGCCGTCACCCCGGCGTCGGCGGCCACTTCGATCCGCTACGTCGCGATGGGCGACTCGTACTCCTCCGGCGAAGGCACCTACGCCGTCAACAGCAGGTACGACCTCGGCACCGCCGACGACTGTCACCGCAGCGACCTGGCCTGGGGACGGATGCTCGCCGCCGACCCCGCCAACAGGCTGAGTATCGCGCACCTCGCCTGCTCGGGGGCGCTCACCAAACACATCACGACGGCCACCCAGAACGGCGCCGAGCCGCAGATCAACCGGCTCAAGAGGCTGAACCCCCGCCCGGAACTGGTCACCATGACCATCGGCGGCAACGACGCCGGCTTCGGCAAGGTCGCCGAGGCCTGCTACGTCTGGGGCGGCAAGAAGTGCTCGGACGCCATCAACGCCGCCGGTAAGGCCATCGACAGACTCGCCGACTGCACCGACTCCCGTGAGGCCGCCGACGGCTACACCTGCCTCAAAGAGGTCTACCGCGCCGTCAAGGACCAGGTACCGACCGGCCGGGTCGTCATCGTCGGCTACCCGCGCCTGTTCGCGACCGGCCTGCGGGCGTACACCCGCTGCTCCTGGGCGAACGGCCTGCCCGGCTCGCTCGGCAAGATGAACGACCTGGTGATCAAGATGAACGGGCAGATCCTCGCCCAGACCAGGCTCGCCGGCGTGGAGTACGTCGACGTCACCGACACGATGAAGGGCCACGAGCTGTGCACCGACCCGTCGTGGATGCGCAGCATCACCGCACCCAGCGGTAAATGGAACACCATCTCGGCGCACCCGATGAAGGAGGGCCAGAACGCGATCAAGAACGTGGTCGCGAGCTACCTGCGCGCCCACCCGGTCGTGTCCGTCCCACCGCCGGCCACCGGACCCGCCCCGCAACCGGGGAACAAACCGCCGGTGGCCGCATTCACCGCCGACCGCCTGACCGGCGCCGGTAACCGGGTCACCCTCGACGGCAGCCCGTCGACCGACCCGGACGGCACCATCGCGTCGTGGACCTGGACCTCCGGCAACCGCCAGATCGGAACGGGCCGGACACTGACCACCTCGTTCGCCGGGATCACCGAGCCGACGGTGACCCTGACCGTCACCGACAACGACGGCATCCCCGCCAAGGCCACCAGGACGCTGTCCTTGCCGAACCGGGAACCGGTCGTCTCCGGAGTGACACCCCGCTACGGCACCGTGGTGGCCGGCACCACACCGGCGTTCACCGTCGCCGCAACCGACCCCGACGGCGACACACTCACCGCGACCTTCCGCGTCACCGGCCCGTCGGTCGACGTCTCGTCCGGCCCGACCCGGCTGAGCTGGACCGTTCCCGCACACCGCCTCGACCCCGGAACCGGATACCGCCTCGACGTCACCGTGCGCGACCCGTCCGGTGCCGCCGCGACCACCAGCGGCACCTTCACCGTGGCCATGCTGCCCACCGCCGCCGACGTCACCGCCACCTCGACCGGCAACGGATACTGGCAGGTGGACACCTACGGCGGCGTGTTCTCCTACGGCGACGCCCCGTTCCACGGATCGCTACCGGGCCTCAACGTACGGGTCACCGACATCATCGGCATGACCCGCACCCCCGACAACGGCGGCTACTGGCTGGTCGGCCGCGACGGCGGCGTCTTCGCCTTCGGCAACGCCGGCTTCTACGGGTCGATGGGCGGCAAACCGCTCAACGCCCCGGTCGTCGGGATGGCCGTCACCCGCACCGGCAAGGGGTATTGGCTCGCCGCCGCCGACGGCGGCGTCTTCGCCTTCGGCGACGCCGGCTTCTTCGGCTCGATGGGCGGCAAGCCGCTCAACAAGCCGGTCACCGCGATCGGCGCCACCGCGAACGGCGGCGGCTACTGGCTGGCCGCGAAAGACGGCGGCATCTTCGCGTTCGGCAACGCCGGATTCCACGGCTCGATGGGCGGCAAGCCACTCAACGCGCCGATCGTCGACATGGACGTCACCCCCGACGGCGGCGGGTACTGGATGACCGCCGAGGACGGCGGCGTGTTCGCCTTCGGCAACGCCGGATTCCACGGCTCGATGGCCGGCCGATCACTCAACGGCCACATCACCGGCATGTCGGTCACCCCGAGCGCCGGCGGCTACTGGCTCAACGGCTGCGACGGCGGCATCTTCGCCTTCGGCGACGCGGTCTTCCACGGCTCGAAGGCGACCTTCCAATGCCGCGGAGTCTGACCTGACCGGCCCGGCCCGGCGCCTCCACGGAGGCGCCGGGCCGGGCCGTGGATCAGCGGGTCGGGGCCTGCCCTACTCGCCCCAATCGAGTTGATGCTCGGGAACGCCGACGGTCCGGCCGTACTCCACGGCGGCCTCCCGCCCGGCCCGGTCACCCTTGGTGTACCGGAACACGCGACCGGCGAAGACGACGACGTGGTCGTCGCCGACCTCGAAGTCCGCATACCAGCCTGGATCGCCGGACAGCGATTCCGCCAACGCCTCCGCCAGCGCGTCCGCCGCATCATCGGGTGCCTCGAAGTCGACGAAGGTCCAGATGCCGGGCCGGCCGGCCGACGTCGAACCCGACACGTCATGCCGACCGAGCCGGACGACCCGCAGCGACGGCACCCGCAGATCCCAGCCGACGCGCAAGCTCTCGGCCAACAGTCGTCCCCGCAGCATTCCCCGATGCTCCCACGTGACCGTCGGACACCGGATGGGCACGATCCGAAGTTTCGTCGATCGGTTGTCAACGAATCGTCGTCGTGGCGCGTCTACATTCGCCGGCACATCACGAAATCCGGGGAGGCGACCATCACCGGGCAGGGACACGACGACGCGGCCATCACCGTGCTGGGCGCGATCACCGTCCGCCGACACGGCCGGGCGACACTGGTGGCGAGCCACCCGCAACGATCCATCCTGCTCGCGCTCGCCGCACAGGTGGGCCGGGGCGTGCCCCGCGACGACCTGGTCGACTGCGTGTGGGGCCCGGACGCCCCACCGACCGGACCCAACATGATCTACCGACACATCGGCGGCCTACGCCGGCTGCTCGAACCCGGCCTGCCGAAACACTCCGAAGGACGCCGCATCATCCGCGCCGGCGACGGCTACCGCCTGATGGCCACCCCCGACACCCTCGACCTCATGCGGTTCCGTGACGGCGTCGCCCGAGCCCGGGTCCTCGAAGCCGGACACGACGACCGCGCCGCCCTCGACACCTTCGCCGCCATGCTCGCCATGCGAACCGGACCCATGCGGTACGGGCCCGGGCCCGCCCCGGTCACCGCGGTACGGCGCGAATACCTGGCCGTGTTCCGCGACGCCGTCGACCTGGCCCTGCGCATCGAACGCCCCGGCGACCTGGTGCACCTGGTCCGCCACTACGCCGCCGACCTGATGGCCGACGCCGACCTGGCCACCCGGATCGAGGCGCTCCGGACGGCCTGCCTGGCCCGGCCGGTGCGGGTCCGCTGAACGGGCGGTCCGGCTTCGCCCGTCCCCGGCCGATGAGGAGAATGCCGGTATGACAAGTGTCTTCACGCAGATCATCACCGGCGCCCTGCCCGGCCGGTTCGTCTGGCAGGACGACCAGGTGGTGGCCTTCCTGACCATCGCACCGCTGCGCGCCGGGCACACCCTCGTCGTTCCCCGCCAGGAGATCGACAAGTGGACCGACCTGCCGCCCGAGCTGCTCGGCCGGGTGATGACCGTCGCCCAGGCGGTCGGCCGGGCCGTCGAGCAGGCGTTCGGCGCACCGCGTGCCGCACTGGCCATCGCCGGACTCGAAGTCCCGCACGCCCACGTGCACGTCAGCCCGATGTGGGACATGAGCGACCTCGACTTCAACCGGATCGCCGTCGAGAACGACCAGGCCGCGCTGGACGACGCCGCCGAACGGCTGCGGACCGCCCTGCGCGACCACGGCCACGCCTCGTACGTACCGTGAAAACGCCGTTGATCCTCTGTTGATCCGCCGTCCTACCGGCTCAGGCCGGGGTCAGGATCAGCCACCCGAAACCGACCACCCCGCGGTAGCCGCCGAGATAGCCGTCGCGCCGCTGGTCGGCGAACGCGCGGGCGTCCGGCGTGCCGAGGCGCTCGACACCCGCCCGCCAGTCCGACTCGAAGTCGTCCCACTCGGCCAGCGTCGACTCGGCGATGTGCAGCGGACGGAACCCGGCGTCCACCGCCGCCCGCGCCAACGCCGCCAGATCCGGCAGGTCACCGAACATCTCCCGGACGTTGTCGTCGGGAGCGGCCCGGTAGAAACCGTCGGCGAACAGCGCCTTCCCACCGGGCTCGGTGAGCCGGTGCAACGCCGTCAACGCCTGGCCGGTGTCGCCCCAGATGTGCCCGGCCCCGATGTTGACGACCAGCTCAGCAGGTTTGCTCCAGACGGCGGCGTCCTGGCTGTGGAACGTCACCTGTGCCGACAGTTCGCGTTCGGCCGCGCGTTGCCGGGCCCGTTCACCGGCGGCGGCATCACTCTCGACACCGTCACCGGCGATCCGGTAGGCCGCGCACAGCTGCATCAGCAGCTCACCGCTACCGCACCCCAGATCAAGGGCCCGCCACCCCGGCCGGTCCGGCGCGAGCCGCCCGGTCAGATCGGCGGCCCGCTGTGCACCGAGGGGAGCGTTGTAACTCAAGCCGGCCGCGGCAGCGGCCCGATAAACCGAATTCACCGGCATACGGTACGGCGTACCGGCCGATCAAGGCGGTCTATTAAACAGCCGTGCCGCCCCACTACGTCAACAAGATCATCCACGCCGCGCTCAATACTTGCGGTCGAGCCGGAACTGGGAACACTCGGCGGACTGCTCGAGCGCCGTCTGGTCTTCCATGACGGTGTGCAGCTCGTCGGTCAGTGAGTCGTCGAGGCCTTCGTAACTCTCGGGCTCGATCTCATCACCGAGAAGCTGCGCCAGCAGGTCGCTCTTCTCCCGATAGGTCCTGCTGTAACTCTCGTTGAGCTCGTCCATGGAGTCCTGGCACTGCTGCTCCTGGCGTTCGAGCTCAGCCTGCCGGTCGGCCTCCGTCTGCTCGCCGACCGTCGCCTCCGCGGAGATCTTGGTCGCGAGCGGGCCCGACGTGTCGTCGGACGCCGTCCGGATACCGGTTGCCGGCAGCCCGCACGCCAGCTGCGCCTCGCGGACATGGGTGTTCATCGACCCGAACAGCGACAGCAACTCCGCGAAGTAATCGCCCATGCCGGCGCCGGGATTGGCGGCGATCGCGCGTCGCAGCGTCGCCGCCTGGCCGACATCACCGGCCAGACCTCGTACGGCGGACTGCAACTCGTCGTCGAACACCAGCATCCGGGCCTTGGTCTGCAGCTGAGACTGGAGTCCGCTCAACGCCGCGCCGGCGTCGTCGCTGCTCTTGGTCGCGTCCATGAACGATCCGTTCTCGTCGGCGACGATCGGGCACAGCTCACTCTTGGCGTACGCGGTGCTGCCGAGTGCGGCGCCACCGCTCAACACCAGCAGACCGGCCACACCGGCGATCACCACGGCGGCCCGTCCCCGCATCCGGGGCGCGGTCGAGGGCGGCCCGACGAACGGTGGCTGCGGCGCGGCGTAGTGCTGGGCAGGGCCGTAGCTTTCGGCGCCCGCGGGGTGGGCGGCGTCCTCGTTCGTCACAGCGATGATCTCCTCAGGTGAATCAGCCCGGCTCATGGCCGTGCTTCGGCGTCCGTGCGCTGATGCCTCTATCGGACTCCCGGTCCACGGGTTGAGGGGCTGCGCCGCTCGGCGTCGAAGTTCAGCGGCCGGCCTCCGCGACGGCGGGCCCGGTCCACGTCGTCGCGCTGCGGTGGCGTGATGGATCTTGCAGCCCGCGCCGGCGTCCGAACGGCCGACCGGTTCCGGGGTGTTGCACTCTGCACCATCCGGTCGCCGATCCGGTGCATTCCTCTCTCGCGCCGCGTGACCCCGGTTGCCGATCCTGGAGGCCTGTCAGCAGTCGACGGCGAGCGGAGCGGCATGACCACCTTCGAACATCTCGACGTGCTGATCGTCGGGGCCGGCATCTCCGGCATCGGCGCCGGACGCTACCTGCGCACCGAGCTTCCCGGACACAGCTTCGCGATCCTCGAGGCCCGGGCCGCCTCCGGCGGGACCTGGGACCTGTTCCGGTACCCCGGCATCCGATCGGATTCGGACCTGCACACCTTCGGGTATGAGTTCAAACCGTGGCGCGACGAGGAATCGATCGCCTCCGCGCCGCGCATCCTGGCCTACCTGCGGGAGACCGCCACCGAGAACGGCCTCGACGCCCACATCCGCTACCACCACCGGGTCGTCGGCGCGGCCTGGTCGACCGAGCGGGCCCGCTGGACGGTCGACGTGCAACGCACCGACACCGGCGAGCGAACCACCCTGACCTGCGGTTGGCTCTTCTCCGCCAGCGGCTACTACCGTTACGACGAGGGCTTCACCCCGGCCTTCGCCGGCCGTGAACGGTTCCGCGGCACCATCGTGCACCCGCAGCACTGGCCGGACGACCTCGACCACCGCGGCAGACGGATCGTCGTGATCGGCAGCGGCGCCACCGCGGTCACCATCGTCCCGGCGATGGCCGCCGACGCCGCGCACGTGACGATGCTGCAGCGCACACCCACCTACGTGGTGCCCGCACCGACGAAGGACGCCCTCGCCAAAGCGCTGCGCAGGTATCTCGGCGAGCAGCGCGGATACGCCTGGACCAGGCGTAAGAACATCACCCAACAGAAGATCATCTGGGGTCTGTCGAAACGCTACCCGACCGCGACCCGCAAGCTCATCCGATGGGTCAACGTCCGCCGGCTGCCGCCGGGCTATCCCGTCGACGAGCATTTCAACCCGCCGTACGACCCATGGGACCAGCGGTTGTGCGTGGTACCCGACGGTGATCTGTTCCGGTCGATCCGCCAGGGCAGGGCATCGGTGGTCACCGACCGGATCCTGTCGTTCACCGAGAACGGGGTGCTCCTGGAATCCGGCCGGGAACTGGAAGCCGACATCATCGTCACCGCGACCGGCCTGAACGTGCTGGCCTTCGGCGGTGTCCCGATCACCGTCGACGGCACCCCGGTCCGATTGTCGGACACCGTCGCGTACAAGGGGATGATGCTCTCCGGGGTGCCGAATTTCGCGTATGCGATCGGGTACACCAACTCGTCCTGGACGTTGAAGATCGGGCTGCTCTGCGAGCACTTCTGCCGGATGCTGCACCACATGGGCACCCACGGCTACGACATCTGCCGTCCCGAGGTCGCCGACCCGCACATGCCGACCCGGCCGTTCCTGGACTTCGGCGCCGGATACATCCAGCGGGTCGTCGACCAGCTGCCCCGGCAGGGTGACCGGATGCCGTGGCTGACCTCGATGGACTACCAGTCGGACGTGAGAGTCCTGCGCGCCGACGCGGTCACCGACCCGGAGTTGCACTTCGGCCGCGCCTGATCGGGGTCAGCCCCGCCAGCGCAACACCTCCAACGCGGCGGCCACCCCCAGCAGATCGTCGGCCAGCGGCTGGGGGAGTAGCGCGTCGGCCCGGGCCAGCCGCCGCAGCACCGTGTTGCGATGGGTGAACAGCCGCTCGGCGGCCCGGGTCGCGCTGCACTGCTCCCGCACGTAGACCAGCACCGTCTCCCGGGTGTCGGCGTCGGCATGCCGCAGCTCACCGAGCGTGTCGGCGAGGAACTCGTCGGTCTGCGCCGGTTCGGCCGTCAACAGGGCGACCAGCTGAACATCGGTGTACCGGGCGATCTGCTGTGGTGCGGTGAGCCGGGTCAGCATGCGCTGCGTGGCCGCCGCGTCGAGATGACTGCGGCGGAACCCGTCGACATCGACGCCCGACCGGCCCACCGCGACCCGCACCTCGGGGTACGCGGTCAGCTCGGTCGCCAGCCGGCTCGACGGCACCGGCGTCGCGACCGGCAGCCACAACCACAACGCGGCCGTACTGGCCACCACCGTCAGCCGATGGCCGGCCCCGGTGGCCCGCATCAGCGTCTCGGCTGCCGCCTCCAGCTCGTCCGGCGCCGGATCGCCGGTGTTCCACACGATCGCCGCGGTGTGCGGCCCGGTCAGCCGGTAGCCGAGCTGGAACTCGGCCCGGTCCCGACCGATCGGCGCACCCTCCAGCAACAGTGTCACCGCGGCCCGCCGCTCGGCGTGCCGACCCGCGGTCAGCTCGGCACGCTCGGCCTCCACCCGCGCCGATACCGCGGTGATGGTGTCCTCGATGAACGTCGAGATCGACAACGTCGACACGTCCAGCAGCTCACGCAGCTGCGCCGGGTCGGTGGTCAACTCGAAACAGATCTCCATCCAGCGCCGCCACACCACACCCTGCGACGTCCGGTACGAGTCGAGCGCGATCTTGTCGAGCCCGCGACGGACCAGGTCACGGGCGGTGCCGAGGGCCTCCGGACCGAGTTCGGCCGGGACCCGGGCGCCCGGCTCGCGGACGTTGGCCGACGCCCACCGGCGCAGGTTGGCGAGGTTGCTGCGCTTGACCGCCGCGGCCAGCACCGGATCGTCGGCGACCGGACGCATCCGCTCGCTGCTCAACGACGCCGCGTGCAGCACCTCGACCCACTCGCCGGGCGGCTCCAACGCCATCTGCGCCCCACGGCGGAACAGCGCGGCCACCGGCGCGGAGATCCGCGGCCAGCCCGGGTCGGTCTCGGGTGAGGCGATCTGCACCATCAGCTCAGCATGATGGTGCACGGTGTCCTACGGCAAGACGAACGATCAAGTACGGGCGGCTGCCGATCCAAACAAGATCATCACTATGCTGCGCGCATGGAAGACACGGCGCAGTTGACCTTTCAAACCCACTCGGACCCGAAACTGGCACAGGCGCTGGCGCGACGCACCATGCTGCCGACCGCACTGACGATCACGGGCGTGCTGCTGGCCGTCGCCGCACTGCTTCACCGAACCGGTGGCTCGGGCACCTGGACGGTGGCCCTCGCCTTCACCGGCGTCTGGACGCCGGTGATGCTGCTGATCATGGCGCCGCGGCAGGCCGTGGCGCGAGCCGGAGACCAGATCGGCCGGCCGATCGCGTTCAAGATCGACGCCGCCGGTGTCCACACCACACACGGCTTCTCGACCACCACACTCGACTGGTCACAGATCAAGGCGGTACACCCGGCGCGCGGTCAGATCGTGCTCTCCTGCGGCTGGCTGCCGGGCGGCAAACGGGCGATGGCCGCCATCCCCACCACCGGCCTCACCCCGGCCGAACAGACCCGGCTGCTGGAGGTCCTACACTCCCGCGGTGCCGCGCTGACCATCGCTCCCGCCTCCTGAACGCCGAATCGGAAATGTTCCGCGGTGAGTTTCGGCGGTCCCGGCTGAGCCGGTGCTCCCGCGTCAGCTGCAGACTTTCCGGTATGAGAAGGCAGGCGCGTGCGTCCGCCACTCGTCCGGGGTCAGTTCGCGACCAGCCAGTCGACATGCGTTACGCAATGCCGTCTCGGCGTCCAGCGGGTGAACGGTGAGGTAGCCGTCTCCCTGCACGACAAGGCCTGTGCCGTCGGCAGTGAAACTCGACTGACTATTCCCGTCACGATGGACCCGCTGAACCAAACGTTCGCTTTTCAGGTCGTAGACCTCGACGAGATCGGAACCGACGTCCGTGCCATCGACTTCGAGAAGGATCATGCTGCCCTGCCTGTCGAAGGCGTAGGCGGTCCGACCCGGGAATCGATGCGGAACGGTCTGACGTTCGAGGTCCCAGACCAACACGGTCTCGCCGCTGCTGAGCCCTAGCCACCTGCCGTCCGGGCTGAACACCGGGTCACTGAGGGCATCGGGGAGGGGGACGGGTTGAGCCGTTCCGGACGACACGTCCCACAATCTGGAGCGTCCTGAGTCGGCGTCACTAACCGACACGTAGCGGCCGCCGGGGCTGACAGCGACACCGAGGGGTATGAATCCCTCGCCTAGGGAAACGGTCACGACGGCTCCGGTAGCGATGTCGTGAACATGGGCCCAGGACTCCTCGGCAACGGCGAGGAACCTGCCCGCATCGTCGAGAGCGGCCACTCGAGGCCGGTGCCACCGTCCCGTCAGGACCTGCGAGGTGCTCGGCTGTTCCTGCAGGTTCCACAAGCGCAGTTGGTGAGCCGGGTCGATCACGACGATCACGCCTGCGCCGCCGCTGATGTCTACCACCGACCGCTCCGCCTCGTCCCGACTCGTCCGAATGGTGGTTCGTTCGACGACGACCGGCGTGTCGAACGTCGTGGTCATCGCCGTGTTCGTGTCGTGATCGAACCAGCTGACCCTGCGTCCGTCTGCCCAGACCCCGAACTTGCTCGCGTACCCTATGGGCATGGCGTCGAAGTCGTTGAGACGCACGACATTCAATGATCCATGCTGCTCCACGACCACGATGCTTCCGTCGCGGTTCAGCCTCAGCAACCCGCCGCCCGACGTATCGATCGGCACTTTCCGAATTCTTTTCCGGTCGCCTACCCTGACCAGGTCGCCGGTTACGGAGAAAGCCCAAAGGCCGTCGGCGCTGAAGACCAATGATTTGGAATGGTATGAGTCGGCTTTAAAGCCGGAAAGCGGGACCCTGCGTTCAAGATCCCACCAGATTGTTCCGCCGAAGCTCTTGATAGTAGCGACCCTCCCATCGGGGGTCGCAGAGAAGTCACTGATCACTGGGTCGTCCTTCGACTCCGGCTCGAGCGAATCATCGGCGGGAAGGGGGACCGTCACACGGCGCTGTCGGTGGGTCGCCAGGGCCCAGGTGACCAGATCGGACCCGTCGGCGAAGGTGACCTCGGTTCCGTTTCCCGTCCATGCGAAGAGGCAGTCCGGCGAGTCGCTGACGAAGGGGATGACGAGCCGACGGGTGAGCTGGTCGCCTGGACCGAGCGACCACACCTGGTAACCCTTGGGCGTACAGACGGCTAGTTGGTCCCCGGCCGGGCTGAACTTGAGTGCGCTGACCGTGTTGTCCAGGTTCTTATCCGTTCGTAACGCCACCGGGTCGCCGGTGGCGTGGCGCCATAGCATGATCCGACTCTCGCGCCCGCTGTTATGGGCGAATGCCAGCGCGTTCCCGTCCGGAGTGAAATCCATCGATGCGCGGAAGTAAAGCGGCCCATTTGCCGGCGTCGCCTTTCGTAACGTCCCTTTCGTAACGTCCCACAGTGAGATCCGGCCGCCGCCCTCGGACACCGCCAGCAGATCAGGATCAGACGGGCTGAACATCAGATGCCAGGTCGCGCCCTCGGTCGGCAGGAGCCGGGAGACGAAACGGTACCGACTGGCCGCTAGGGTCAGGTTGGCCCTGGTCTGGTCGTTGTCGGCGAGCCGGAAGGCAGCCGCCGACAACAGCAGCGCGACCTCCTTGTGGGTGTTCGTCGAGTCGATGATCTGCTGAGCCCGGCCCATGAAAACGCCGGCCTGGGCCACGGCCGCCTGCTCCGCCTTCTCCCGGCCCCGCTTGACCGCGACCAGCCCGAGCCCACCCGCGACCAGCACCAGCACGGCCAATGCCGCAACGATCGCGCGCAGCCGACGAACCGACCGACCCTGATACACCCTGCTCGCCGTGATGTAGCGCCGCTCGGCCTCCGCGATGTCAGCGTCCCGCTCGCCGAGCCAACGCACCGCCGCCGCCAGCGGCATCCCGCGCAGCAGAGCTCCCGCATCCCGGTCCAGCCTCTCCCACTCCACGACGTCCCGGCGCACGTCCTCCTGCCACACCCGGAACGCGTGGTCCTCGTCCGCCCACCGCCGGAGCCGTGACCAGCCGTCGATGAGCGCCTCGTGCACCAGTTCCAGCGTCTCCGACCCGAGCTCGTCGCGACCGGCCGTCACCAGCCGCGTCGCCGCGAGACGCTGCCCCAGCCGCCAGCGGCGTTCGTCCAGATCGTGGCGCCGGGCCACCCGCCGCACCGGCTCACCGCTCTCGCCGGGCCGGACCAACTGGGTCAGCAACCGCTGGAACGGCTCCCGGTCGGCGTCCTCGACCTGCTCCTGATAGACCTGCTCGGCATAGCGGGCCAGCGCACCCTTCACCTGACCGAGCTCCTGGTACGCGGTGTGCGTGAGCCGGCCGTTCTCCTGCCGTTCCCAGAGCAGGGTCAGCGCGAACTCCAACAGCGGCAGACGCCCCGCCTCGTCGCCGATGTCGTCGAGGATCCGATCGACCAGGCCCGCCTCGTACGCCATACCACTGGGCAGGGGTTTCTCGATCACCTGCCGCAGCCGGTGCCGATCCATCTCACCGACCGCGGTCACCGACTCGCCCAGCGCCTCGGCCAGGTCCGGAAGCTGAAGCGCCTGCCCCAGGAAATCAGTGCGCAGCGTGACCACAGCCGTCACCCCGCCCGCACCGAGCCCGCTGAGCAGGATCCCGGTCAGCTCCGCCACGTCAGCCGTACCGAAGACCTCTTCGAACTGATCGATGATCAGCAACAGACGACGGGCTCCGGCGCGCACGAGGATCCGGCTGACCACGTCGCGTAGGTGACCGTCGCGCAGCACACCGGTGAGCCGGGCCAGAGCCGACAGCCGCTCCGTCTCGCTCGACTCCGGTTCCAGCAACGGCAGTAGCGCCGCCGCCAGCGCGGCGACACCCGACGACGCCCACGCGGCCCGCATGGTGGCGGTGACCCAGTGCGGCCGTTGATGCACGACCGGAAGCAGACCACCGAAGACCAGCGACGACTTGCCGGTGCCGGACGGGCCGACCACCGCGACCAGGCTGCGCCGGTCGATCTCGTTCACCAGCTGAACAGTGCGGTCCTCACGACCGAAGAACACGCTCGCGTCCCGCTCCCGAAAAGCAGACAGCCCACGGTACGGGCAGACGTGTCCCGCCGAGGCGGGCCACACCTGACGCAACAAAGCGGTCGGGATCATGTACGCGGCGCGCAGATCACCGTCGACCTCCGCCGCCACAGCCATGCCGACCACCGCGGTGAGCGTGTCGTCCCAGACCGCGCCTCCACTGAAGCCGGGCTCCACCGTGTAACCGGTGGTTCCACTGCTCTCCAACTGCACCCAACCGGCGCCCTGCCGGCCGCGGAGGACCCCGGCCGCCCAGACCCCGTCCTCCCGGCCACCGGAGAAGCCGAAGAGCCGGCACGGATGCCCCCAGAGATCGTCCGAGACCACCATCCGGGCCGGTCGAGCCATCGGCGGGGGATCACCGTCGAGCGTGAGTACCGCGATGTCGCCCGTGCCGTCCGGCAACGCCGGCAGCAGTGCCGTGATCTCGGCGCCCAGCCCCGCCGAACCTGGCAGCAGCGGAAAGTCCACACATGCACGGCCCGCCCGCTGAACCACGTGCGCGCAGGTCAGGACGGTTCGGCCGGCGACCAGGAAGCCGGCACCGACGGCCGAGCCGGTCTCCGCACGTACCCGGACGATCGAGGACTCCAGCGCCCCCGGATCCTCAGGCATCCCCGACCGTCTTGCCGGCGAGGGTCCACCTCAGAACGACCTTGAAATGCGCCGCGCCGCTCGACTCCGCGATCACGAACCCGGCCTTGGCCGTCAGCTTCAGTCCCAGCTCGACGTCGACGGCCTCCGGCGGCACCGGCGCCTTCTTGGCCAGCCGGATCGCCTCCTGCCCCATCCGCGTCACCTGCGCGAGAGCATTGTCGAAACGCTCGGACGCCCGCTCCACCACGTCCGCAGCGCCGGCCCGGACCAGCCCCTGGCCACTGACCTCCACCGTCACGTAGTCGTCGTCGCCCACGGGAAGTTCCACATATGCCGCCATACGGATGTCCTATCAGGGCCATCGGACTCCGGTTCCCGGAATGGTGATGATTCGTACTCAAGTCCCCTGAAGGGATCCGCCGACCTCCCCGACTCTTCTACCGTCGGTTCAATGGAGACCGAGACCCAGATCCTGCACAGGCTGACCTGCTACGAGCCGGGACGGGAGTGGGACGACGTCATCTCCGACCCGCGCCTGGTCCTCGACTTCACGCCCAACGACTTCGACCGCTTCCCACCGTTCTACAAGCGGTACACCGCAGACCTGCCGCGCGTCGAACTGCCCCGTGACCTGCCGTCGACCGAGGCGTCGACTGTCGACGTGCTCGCCGGGACCGCGCGAGTCGCCGCCCGCGATCTGGACCTGCCGCACCTGGCCCGGCTGCTGCACCTGTCGGCGGGCGTCGTGCGTACCTCCAAACGCAGTAACGGGATCACCCACCTGTTCCGCGCGGCCGGGTCGGCCGGTGGACGTTTCCCGCTCGAGCTCTACGTCATCATCCCGGCGGACCACCAGGGGCTTCCCCCCGGCGTGCACTGGTACGACCCGGCCGGTCACGCCCTCGTGCGGGTCGCACCCGCACCGGACCGCGGGGGAGCGGCGATCGTGGTCACCGGTGTCCCATGGCGCACCGGCTGGCGCTACCGCGAGCGCGGCTACCGGCACGTCTACTGGGACGCGGGCACCATGCTGGCCCAGACCCTGGCGCTGGCCGACTCCGCGGGAATCCCGGCGCGGCTGCACACCACGTTCCCCGATCGGGTGGTCGGCGAGTTGGTCGGCGCGGACGGCGTACACGAATGGCCTGTCGCTGTTGTCGGTCTCGGTGCGCAGCCGCCCGCGCTGACGCCGACCGGCGCGGCGGCCGTCGGGGCCGTGGACACCGATCCGCTGGAGTTTCCGCTGGTGACAGCGGCGCAGCGGGCCGGTGACCGGACCGTGCTGGGCGATGCGTGGCCCCCGGGTGACCCGGCCGACGTGCCGACGACCGGGGCCGAGTCGGTCGAGACGGTGGTGCTCACCCGAGGCTCGCAACGGCGGATGGACCCGACCCGCGCGGTGTCCAAGGACGTGCTCACCACCGGCCTGCGGGTGGCCGTACGCGGCATCGACCTGCCGCAGTACGTGGCGGTGCACGCCGTCGACGACGTGCCGCCGGGCGTCTACCGATGGCCTGACCTCGACGCCCCGATTCACGCGGGCGACCAGCGCGAAGAGCTGTACCGGGTGAGCCTGGAGCAGGGGCTGACCCGGGACGCGGCCTTCGTGGTGATCACCGCGGCCGACGTGGCGAGCCTGGACGACCGCGAATACCGGGCCGCACAACTGGCCGCCGGGATCGTCGAGGGACGGTTGCACCTGCTGGCGTACGCGATGGGCGCGAGCGCGACCGGCATGACCTTCCTCGACAGCGAGATCCCGGCCCTGCTCGGCGCACCGCTGGACGCGATGATCTTCACGTGTGTGGGTGTGCCGGACTACCGCTCCACACCGGGCGGCCTGCCGGGGACACCCGCCGACGTACGGCCGATGCGGCACCGGGACTGACGACGCCTCCCGCGACTCAGTGCGCGGGACGGTAGTGCACGGCCACCGCGCCGTTGCTCAGCGGCTGCGCCGAGACCAGATCGAGCCGGCGCGTGCCGGGCAGCCCGCCCTGGTACAGCGTCGGCCCGTGACCGGCGATCCGAGGATGCACCAGCAGCCGGTACTCGTCGATGAGGTCCAGCCGGTCCAGTTCGGTCGCGAGCCGGCCGCTGCCGAGCAGGACCCCGGCCGGGTGGGCGTCCTTCAGTTCCTGCACGCCTTTACGCAGGTCGCCGCCGATGTGATGGCTGTTGGTCCACGGGAATTCGGAGCGTGTCGAGGACACCACGTACTTGGGTTTGGCCTCCAACGTGACCGCCCAGTCACGTATGGCCGGCGGCGCCTGCACGTCGCCGCGTGCCACGGCAGGCCAGTGGCTCTCCATCATCTCGTAGGTGACGCGGCCCCACAGCATGGCCCCGGCCTCGTCCAGGAGACCGGTGAACAGGGCGTGCGTCTCGTCGTCGGCGATCCCCTCCCGATGGTCGACGCAACCGTCCAGGGTGACGTTGATGCTGAAGGTGAGCAGTCCCATGTCCGGCGACTCTAACGCCCCTCGGACTCGCTTCTTCTAGGATTCGCACGGATGAGCAACAACGAGATCACCGAGGCCCTGCACCGGCTGGGCCGGGCGTTCGTGGCGGGCCTGCGGGAGCCGGGCTACCAGCTCGCCACCTTCCACCCGCAGGGCACGCAGAGCCGCACCTACACGATGGCGGGCGACCCGGCACTGCTGGGCCGCTGGACCGACCGGGATCTCGACGACGCCATGACGGCACTGCGCGAGGTCGCCGGCCCGGGCCTGGTCATCGAGATGCTCGGTGATCCGAACGGGACATACACCACCCACTGGTCGCGAGACGTACCGTCACTGCCGGCCCGGATCATCCTCGACGAGCACTACCGGATGCCCGGACATGAACGCCCGCCGCCTCGCGAACCCGGCACCGTCGACACCGCCGCCACCGATCCGGCGGTGCTGGCCGAGGTCGAGCGACTCGTCGGCGAGTTCATCGCACGACACCACCCGCAGGGTACGCGCCAGGCCACTCGCACGAGCGGATCCTCGCCGCCGAACACCGGCTCGGCGTCCGGCTACCCGAGGATCTGCGAGCCCTCTACCAGCTGATCCACGACGACAGCAGCGAGTCGGGACTACTCGACCCGTTCGTCCTCGTACCTCTGGACGTGCTCGTGGACTGGAACCGCGAGAACCATCCCGGCTATCAGGACGGCCCGTTCGACGACGCGGTGATCTTCGACTGCACACCGGCCGGACACGTGCGGCGGGTGTCGTCGAGCAACGGATGGATCACGTTCGCCCGCGACTACGGCATGAACTTCGCAGCGGTCGACCTCGACCCCGGGCCACTGGGCCGAATCGGTCAGGTACTCACGTACGGCCGAGACGTATGGGCGCCGGTCGACTACGTCACCGCCTCGGTCACCGACCTGCTACGCCGTGCCATCACGACCCTCGACGACGAGCGCCCACCGCCGCCGGACCCGGAGATCCGCACGCACCGCCTCGCCGGCCTGCCGACCACGGCGCAAGGCGCGATCCTGGACACCGAGGCCCCGGTCCACCTGGCCGACCTCAAAACCTTCACCGACCTTCGATCCCTGGTGGTACGCGGAAAGCCCGCACTGGTCGACATGAGCATTCCCGCCCACGTGCCGATCGAGCGCCTCGACGTGGAGACGGCCCGGTGGCAACCCGCCGCACTGCCACCGACCATCGTCGACCTGACCTTGGCCGGCAACGCCGAGCCGACACCGATCGCCGATCTGGCCGCCCTGCCGAACCTGACCCGCTTGAATCTGTCCGGTGCGCAGGTGTCGGACATCGAGGCGATACCCACGTTCCCGGCCCTCCGGGTGCTCATCCTCAACGGGCGCCAGTGGACGACGCTGCTGGCGACCGGTGGGAAACCGGACGGGCTGGCCGCCGCCGAGCTGGGCGGTGCCGCCGGGGTGGGTGACGCCGCCCGCTGGTATCAGGCCTTCGGCCGCAAAGGTGGTTTCCACACCCTCTCCGGCACCCGCCGGCCTACTGATCGAGCATGATCCGGATGCTCACCATCTGATCGAGCTCGGTCGGGTCCGTCTCACGCCACGCATCCCCACCGTCGGCCTGCCGGGTGCGTTCGACCACCCGTGCGCAATCCATGCACCGCCGGAATTCTCGGGTGTGGATCGTGTCGTCGTCGCGCCGGCTGCTCGACCCGACCGACTGCACCGGCAACGCGCCACCGCACAGCGGGCACCGTTCGTGCGGATCAGGCGCCGGCGGTGCCTTCACCGGTTTCGGTTCGGAGGCCCAGCGTCCGAGGGGCAGCAGCGTCAGAAGGCGCGGCAGGCTCGGGGAGACCGGCCCGGCGTCGGAGTCCCCATCCGGTCGCGGGGCGTCGTCGGCGGCCATCGCCTTCCGGCGGGCGTCGCTCGCGTCCCAGAAAGCGCAGTCGTCGCCGCCGCTGATCTGCGTGTACGCGGACGACGCCGCGAACAGCAGATCCTCACTGTCGAGCGAGAACCGGTCACCGCGCCCCTCGGCGATGGCGATGACGACCGGATGCTCGGCCAGGCAGTCGGGGTCGGCGATGATCTGCTCCACCGTTCGACGGCCCAATCCGACGAGCCCGGCTCGGAAGGACGAGAAGAGGTCATCGGAGAGGTAACCCGTGATGAGTTGACACGCGAAGGCGACTCTGCGGGTATCGAGGCGGCCGATGACATCGTCCAGGTGGTCGTCGAATTCGAGGATCTCCTCGGGCGACAACACCGCCAGTCGTGCGATCAGGGCTTCGGCGACGGCGGCTTCGTCGAACCGGTCCGTCGTGGCGCCCGCATCGTCGCGTGCCGCGTCCACGATCCGCCAGAACTCGTGGATCTCCATCACGACAGTATCCCGCTCACCGACCCCGAGATCCCCGCAACAGCGCCCACCGGTCCCGAGGGCGTACTCCGTACGATCGTGAGGAAAGCGCTTGCCCGGCCCATGCGAGGGGAGCTCGACCATGTCGGAGCCGATTGCACCCGGCCACCTCCGCGACCTCAACTACTCCGCCTGGCAGTTCTGGGACCAGGCGAGCCCAGCCGACCAGGACGAACAACTGCGCCGCCAGAAGGATCTGGCCGAGCAGCGCGGCTACCTGCTGGGCGATCGCTGCTTCATCTCACCGCTGGCGTCGGTGGCCGACGACGAGCTGCGGCTCGGTGACCGCAGCTACATCGCCGCCGGCGCCTACCTCACCGGCGAGCTGTACACCGGCCGCGACTGCACGATCAACCCGTACACGGTCGTACGGGGAAAGGTCGTCCTGGGCGACGCGGTCCGGATCGGGGCGCACACCTCGATCCTCGGGTTCAACCACACCATGGCCGACCCGGACACCGAGGTGTTCCGCCAGCCCCTGACGGTCAAGGGCATCACCGTCGGCGACGACGTGTGGATCGGCTCGCACGTCGTGATCCTGGACGGCGTACACGTCGGGGACCGTTCGGTGATCGCCGCTGGCGCGGTGGTGACCAAGGATGTCCCCGCCGGTGCGATCGTCGGCGGCAACCCGGCCCGACTGCTGCGGTGGCGAATCCCCACGCCGACGCCCACCCACGGCTCCGACGGTCTCGCCGTGTTCGCCGACCGGGCCCGCGAGCAGGCCGAGTCGATCCTGGACCGATGCTTCGACGCGGACTCCGGCCTGTTCCGCGACACCCCGCAGGCGGCGTTCACGGTACGGGCCCAGTGCGACGCCGTCGAGATCGCCGACCTGCTGCTCGGCCAGGCCCCACCTCAGCTCCCGGCCCAGACCCAGATCGACCGGCTCCGCTCCTGGCAGGACCCGACCACCGGCCTGGTCGGTGAACTCGGCGACGAGCAACCCCCGGACCCGGACCACCCCGACCTGTTCGACCACCACCTCGGCTACCACGTTCTCAGCGTCGGCTACGCCCTGGATCTGCTCGGCAGCGACTTCCCGCACCCGATCCGGGTGATCACCGACCCCGGCCGGATCATCACGGCCGTCGAAGCCCAGCCCTGGGCCGACAACGCCTGGGGCGCCGGCCACTGGGTGGACATCGTCGGCACCGCCGTCCACTTCAACCGCCGTCGAGGACACCCGGGTCCGCCCGGCACGATCGAGGCCCTGTTCGGCTGGTTGACCACCCGAGCCGACCCGCGCACCGGCATGTGGGGCGAACCGGCTCCCGACGGCGGACTGCTGCAGGTGGTCAACGGTTACTACCGGGCCTCTCGCGGCACGTACGCGCAGTTCGGCGTACCCGTACCGCAGCCGGAAAAGGTGATCGACACCGTCCTGGCGCACGCCCGGGACCCGCGACTGTTCCGCCCGGACCGCCAGAACGCCTGCAACGTCCTGGACGTGGCCCACCCACTGTGGCTGACCCAGGCCACCGGCCACCGCACCGACGAGGTGACCCGCCTCGCCGAACGCCTGCTCCGCGACGCGCTCGGCCACTACCGCAACGCCGAGGGCTTCAGTTTCCAGGCCGCCCGCCCGACCCCGGGCCTGCAGGGCACCGAGATGTGGCTGGCCATCATCTGGCTGCTCGCCGACCTGACCGGACAGTCGTCGCTACTCGGCTATCGGCCGCGCGGAGTCCACCGCCCACACCCGGCGGCGACGCTCCGAGGCCGATGACGCCCACCCGCGACCCGCTGCCGGCCGCGGTCGCGGCCACGTTCACCACCGGCCGCAGCCGCTCGCGCCACACCGCCGACAGCCGTGACGAGTAGCGGACCGGGCTTGTCGGCGGTCGAGTCGGCGCGCCCGCACGGCCGGCCCCATCGCCCGCCGGAACCCCAGCCGCCGGGAACTGTCGGCCGCGGCGAGAAGCCGGGCGAGTCCCTGTCGCGACGATCAAGGCGACCGTCGCCACCGACGACATCGGGCCACTGCTCGAGAAATACCGGTGCCACTACCGCGACCTGGCGGTGTGACCCGGGCTCGCGGCTCCAGACGAGCCCGCAGAAGACCTTCACTTCCGGTGGCGGCCGCCGATGCAGTCCGCCGACGCCTACGACGGGAGCTGGTGTGACCTCTGTCCTGCAGTTGGAAGAGCTGGACGTCTCGACCGACAAGCGAGCCCGTTTCGACGAGTTGGCCGTCGGCACCTACGTCGAGCAGGTGATCGCGGCCAACCGGCTCTACCTGACCGCGGCGATCGGCGACCCGCTGGGGACCGAACGGTCCTACTGGGCGCTGAGCTGCCTGCCCCGCACTCACGGCGGTAATCGCTTCTCCACGCTGTCGATGAGCACGATGGAGACGTTCGTCCTGCACAAGCCCGTCACCGTCGACGAGGCGCCGACCGGCTTCGTCGTGGTCTCCCGCCGGGTTCTGGACGCCGCCGGCCCCGCCTTCGACGCCGACGACCTGGAGGTCGGCCCGTCGAAGTACGCCGCCGCCGGCGACGACCAGTGCCACGTGCGAGGCACCTGGCCGGCCCTGACCCGGGCGCTCGCGGGCCGTCTCGGCGAGCGGGCGCCGCTGCGTGACGCGGCCCGCGAACTCGCCACCCGGCTGACCCGCGGCACCGGCACCAGCTACTCGCGGTACCACAACCCCTACCTGGCGGCGCGGGTGCTCGGACGGCCGGTCCCGGTCGACGCCGGAGCCGGCGGCCGGTGATCGAGCAGGCGGCGGCCGCACGGACCGGTCGGTCCGGATGCGCCGCCGTCACCGCCGACGATCCCGGGATCGGCCGTCAGCCGCGGACCCCGCGCAGGACGGTGTCGACGACCTGTTCGGCGTACGCGTGCATGCGTTCCTGCATCCTGTCGCGCAGTTCCGGCGGCGTGGTCAGCACATGGTTCTGCACGGCGCCCACGACCAGGTCGATGACCAGGCCGGGATCGGTGCCGGCGGGCAGTTCGCCGCGGGCGGCGGCGCGGTGCACCATGGCGCGGCTGGGCGCCACGACGCCGGCCCGGTAGTCGGCGGTGGCCTCATGGACCTCCGGATGCAACCCGGTGTCGGTGAGGATGCGCAGGTAGACCTCCCCCCGGATGCCGGTGAGGACGTCCAGTAGGAGCCGCGCGACGGCGAGCAGGTCGCCGCGGATGTCGCCGGTGTCGATGTCGTCGACCCGGATCCAGCGGGCCTTGAGGGCGTCGTTGAGCAGTTGCGCGCGGTGTGACCAGCGGCGGTAGAGGGCGGCCTTTCCGATTCCGGAGACCCGGGCCACGCCCTCGAAGTTGAAACCCGCCCAGCCGGTACGCCCGTACAGCTCGATGGCGGCGTCGAAGACCCGGTCCTCGACGTCCGGATCGCGCGGCCGGCCGCGTCGGGAGCCCTGCACAGCTTCGGTCACGCCCGTCATTGTGTCAGCCGCATCCGTCACGGACGGTCGCCGCCTGGACCGGCTCAGGTGGGTGGCATGAACAGCGGCGCCGCCACCGGCCGTAGATCGGCGGTGGCCACGACCGCCGGGGCGGCGACCGCGTTGAGCAGGAAGTCGACCAGCCGTCGGGCATGCCGCGCGGCCGTCTCGTGCAGCGTGTCGCGTTTCTCCGGGTCGGTGCCCACCGCGTGCATCAGCGCCCCGCCGAGCAGGGTTTCCATCAGCAGCGTCGCCGACGTGTCGGCCGGCAGCTCACCGCGGGCGATGCCGCGGCGCACGATGTCGCGGGCCGCGCCGATCTGCGAACGCCGCAGTCGCCGGTCGTGCTCGGCGACACCCGGGATCGACGGCCCCTCCAGGCTCAGGCGCAGGGCGGCGCGGCCGGCCGGGCCGGTGTACCGCCTGATCATCTGGGTGGCCAGCTCGACCAGGTCGCCGTGCAGGGTGCCGGTGTCGACCGCGGCGATCACGCCGAGGTTAGCCGTCAGTGCCTCGGTGAGCAGTACCTCTTTGCTGTTCCACCGCAGGTAGAGGGTGGGTTTGCTGATGGCGGCCCGGCGGGCGACGGTCTCCATGGCGAACCCGGCCCAGCCGGTGTCACCGAAGACGTCCAGGGCGGCTTGCGCGATCCGACGATCGACGTCCGGGTCACGCGGGCGCCCACCCGCTGATGCGGCACTCATCGTTGTCTCCCTCGAATACTGAACGGAACCGTCAGGGTACAGGCTTCGACGTGTTACTGAACGATTCAGTAAAGATAGGCCCGGCGGCGACGATCGGCGTCCAGAAACCGATCTACCAGCAGCAACCGGTCGGTCACCGATTCATCGCCCCCACCGATGAATCGGCCGGACCGGTCGGAACAGCGCCGCGGGTGGGTACACCACGCTCGGAATGGCGCTGCGTCTGAAGGTCGACCCTGTCCCGTTCCGCCTCGCGCTCACCGCTTTCCGAGTCGAGCCGATGGGTACAGGGGAACGTTCACGGGGGTGATCGTCCGGATGGATCCGGAACAGGTCGGCGACTGGGTGCTGCACGAACTGCCCAGGCTCAATCAGGCGATCCTGCAGGATCACGCACCACCCCGGCTGCTGGTCACCGAGTTACGCGACCACGTGCTGCACCAGCTGCCCGACGTCGTCCAGCTGACGCCGGTCCAGGCGCAACGGCTGATCGTGCATCTCGGGTTCGCCGGCGCCTCGGTGGCCCGCCACTACCAGGAAGGCACGCCCGGCGGCGTCGAACATCCGGAACGCGCGTTCGAACCGCTCCTGGTCGGCGCGAATCTGCCGTTCCGCTGTTACTTCTCCGCCCTGGCCGGGCATACCGGCACCGGGCACTACGACCGGGACAGCTACGCGTCGCTGGTGCGGTGGAACGTCGGCACGGTACGGGTCCGCCTGCGCGACGAGGTGGTCGCCGAACTACCCGGGATCTTCGACGACGGCCACATCCGCACCTACACCGGCAGCACCGCCGAACAGGAGTTCTTCCGGGTGGTCAAACAGGGCGAGGCGATCGAACTGGCGGTCAACTGCATGCTCGAATCGTTGACCGGCGCACACACCGACCTGACCGGGGAGTACGCCCACCGCCGGGTGCGCGCGGCGACCGTACTGCTGGACGCCCTTCGGGGTCTGCTCGTGGATTTCACGAACCTGCCGGCCGACCGGGCGATGACCGCCGAGATGTTCATGGACGTGTTCCGGCAGTTCGCCGCGCACTGGACACCGGATGACATCCCGCCCAGCGGGGCCCTCGATCCGGAGGCCCTGAAACGTGACTACCTGCTCGGTACCGCCGAACCCGGCTACGACCAGCGGGTCCGCCGGCTGTTCCCGGCGATGCTGGACCGTGAGCGCGACGAGATCCGCACCCTGATGGGCGGCCCGTCGCTGCCGCAGCGGCTGCTCAGCGAGATCGGCAACGGCCACCCGGCGCTGGCCGGCGCCGACGACGGGGACCTGCGGCGGCTGATCGCGCACCATCCCGCGCTGGTCGACTGGTACCGGCTGCTCACCATGAACGCGCGCGTGTCCGGCGTACACCTGCGGTTGTCGAAGAAGTTGCTCTTCGCGCCGCAGCGTCACCGGGACGAGACCGGACTCGGTGACCGGCATCCGATCTCGAACCGGGCCGGGACCACCGGCTTGACCGAGACGCACCTGGAACGTCTCAGCCGGGCCCGCCGCGAGCACGCGCTGGCCGCCCTGAAGCCGGTCCTGGCCGGCGATCCCGCGCCGGCCGGACCGTCGGCGGACGCGCTGGTGCGACTGGAGACGGCCGGATGACCCGCACCGGACTCGGCCACGACTCGTTGATGGCGCTGATCGACCACACCTCCGCGGTGATCTACATGCGCGACGCCGACGGCCGATACCTGTTGGTCAACCGGGAGTACGAGCGCCTGTTCGGGCTGCGCCGGGAGAGGATCGTGGGACTCACCGACCATGACCTGTTCCCGCACGAGGTCGCCGACGCGTTCCGGGAGAACGACCGGCAGGCGCTGGCCGGGGGAGTGCCGATCCAACTGGAGGAGTACGCGCCCTCCGACGACGGCACCCGCACCTACCTGACCGTCAAGTTCCCGCTGATCGACGAGAGCGGGTACGCCTACGCGGTCGCCGGCATCTCCACCGACATCACCGAACGTAGCCGCGCCGAGGCTGCGCTGCGTGACAGTGAGGAACGGTTCCGGCTGCTCGCCGACCACGCCCAGGACATCATCTTCCGCTACCGGCTCGACCCGGCCCCCGCCATGGAATACCTGAGCCGCGCCGTCGAATCGATCACCGGCCACCCGGCGCACGATTTCTACACCGATCCGCGGTTGATCCTGACCCTGATCGAACCGGACGACCTGCCGGACTTCGAGAAGTCGTGGCAGGCCCCGAGGACCGGCACCCTCACGTTCCGGCTGCGCCGCTCCGACGGTGCGGTCGTCTGGATCGAACAGCGGGTCAGCCCGGTCACCGACGACGCGGGCGCGGTCATCGCCGTCGAGGGCATCCTGCGCGACGTCACCGAACGGATGGACGCCGAACGCGAACGCGCCGAACTCGAACAGCAGCTGCGCCAGGCCGAACGCCTCGACTCGCTCGGCCAACTGGCCGGCGGCATCGCCCACGACTTCAACAACATCCTGGCGGTCATCTCCGGGTACGCCGACATGCTCGTCGACGAACTCGGCGAGGACCACCCGAACCGGCCCGACGCGGCCGGCATCAAACAGGCCGCCGCCCGCGGCACCGCCCTCACCCGCCAGCTGCTGATGTTCAGCCGCTCCGAACCGTCGCGCGCCGAACTGCTCGACCTCAACGCGGTCACCTCGGACATGCTGCGGATGCTCGGGCGCACCCTCGGCGAGGACATCGAACTCGCCGCCGACCTGGCCCCCGACCTGCCGCCGGTGACGATGGACCGCAGCAAGTTCGAGCAGGTGGTGATGAACGCCGTGCTCAACTCCCGCGCCGCGATGCCCACCGGCGGCCGGCTCACCATCGGCACCACCCTCGAACACGGCGGCGACGGCCAGAACCAGGTCTGCCTCGCGGTCACCGACACCGGCTGCGGCATGACGCCCGCGGTCATGGCCCGCGCCTTCGAACCCTTCTTCACCACCAAGGGCCGGGGCAGTGGTACGGGACTCGGGCTGGCCACCGCATACGGGGTGGTCACCGACGCCGGCGGCACCATCAGCCTCGAATCGGACCCGGGGCAGGGCACCGTGCTCCGGGTCCGTCTGCCCGCCGCCGCGGCCCAGCCGATCGCCGCCACGGCGGCCCACCCGCCGTCGGCCCAGGCGTCCGGCGACGGGCTGCGGGTCCTGGTCGTCGAGGACGAGGAGGCGGTACGCGACATCGTGCGCCGCCTGCTCAGCAAGGCCGGATACCAGGTGTTCGCGGCACCGCATCCGGCCGAGGCGCTACGGATGTGCCACGAGGAGGCACTGCAGTTCGACGTCCTGCTCAGTGACGTCATCATGCCCGGCATGTCGGGCACCCAGCTGGCCGCCGAACTGCGCCGCGACCGTCCCGACCTGCCGGTGCTGTTCATGTCCGGCTACACCAACGGCCCCGCCCCCGGCGGCCAGGAACTGCCGACGGACGCCCCACTGATCCGCAAGCCGTTCGAGAAGCAGACCCTGCTCACCGAGCTGCATCAGCTGGTCACCGAGCGGCTCCCGGCAAGCGGACGGTAGACCGGCGAATCGGCCTACCGCGCGGCGCCCGGCTCGGGCCACCGGGCGTCTCGACGGCGGCCGATCACCACTGGTCGCCGACGGGCTCTACCATGCGATGTGCTCAGCGGAGTTGCTGACACCACGAATCGTCGACCGTCGCGGCGGCGCCGCTGAGACCGGAAGGTCCTCGATGAACCCAGAGATCAAATACGTCCTGCTCTATCGCACGCCCTCCCGATGGCGGATCTCGATCGTCGAGGCGGACGGCTCGATGGGCTGCGGCGCTCTGCCCGACACCGCCCCCGACGTGCCTGCGGAGGTCGCTCAGCAGGATATGCTCGATCACCTTCGCCGCCACTGGGATTTCGCCGGTGAATTGACCTGGCAGGAGACCAAACCGGACTGGTGGGCCGCCGAACCCGTCCCGGGCCAGCGACCGTGACCGGTCGATGCGATCCTCGATCGCGCTGAACAGCGGCCTGAACGGTTCAGTAGTGGACGCCGGTGAGGCGTTCGGATTCGCGCCACAGAGCGGCGCGCAGGTCGGCGTCGCGAGCGGCCCTGGGGAGTGGGACGAAGCCGGGCGTGCCGCCGAGTTCGAACAGTCCGGTGGGCGCGATGAACGACTCGGCGGTGACCTCGGGTGTGGTCGCGGCGAAGGTGATCGGGTCGGCGACGTACTCCAGCGGCTGCCCGACCGCGCGCATGATGAGCCGGCCGATCCCGTTGGTCACGCGGTTGGTGCCGTACTGCTGGATGTCGGTCGGTGCCGTCCCCGGATGAACCGGGATGCCGGTCACCCGGGAGTTGAGCTCTACCGCGAAGAGCACGTTGGCGAGTTTCGAGCTGCCGTAGGCGCGCATCGGCCGGTAGCCGCGCTGGAACTGCAGGTTGTCGAGATCCAGCCGGGCGGTACGGGCGACCTGCGCACTGACCGTGATCACCCGGGCCGCCTCCGCCTTCTGTAGTAGCGGCAGCAGCCGTCCGGTGAGCGCGAAGTGTCCGAGATGGTTGGTCCCGAAGTGCTTCTCGAAGCCGTCGGCGGTGGCCTCCCACTGTGGAATCGCCATCACCCCGGCACAGTTGACCAGCACGTCGACGGGCACACCCCGAGTCAGGAGCTCCGCGCTGAAGCGCGCGACCGAGCCCAAGTCGGCCAGATCCAGCGGCAGCCAGGTGGCGTCGGAGCCGAGTGTGGCGACGGCGTGTTCGGCCCGGTCGGCGTTGCGGGCGAGCCCGTCCCCGTTGTCAACTGGACGTTCAATAACTAGGCTCGGGCCATGCGAGTACGCGACCCGGACAGCAAGAAACGCCGACTCCTGACCGCCGCACTGACCGAGTTCGCGGCACACGGACTCAGCGGCGGCCGGATCGACGCGATCGCCAAAGGCGCCGGCTGCAGCAGCGGCCTGGTCTACACCTACTTCGGCAGCAAGGAGAGGCTGTTCGACGCCGTGCTCGCGTTCATCGCCGAGTCGGCGGTCGCCGGCATGCCGATCACCGGCGACGACCTGCCCGGCTACGCCGAAAAACTCCACCAGGGCAACCAGGACCATCCCGAGGTGGTCCGGTTCGTCACCTGGTACCAACTCGAACGCGACCCCGGCACGGACACCCCGCCGATGCCCGACGACACCGTCAAACACAAGATCGACGTGGTCCGGCAGGCACAGAAGGACGGACTGGTCCGCGACGACATCCCCGCACCCACACTGCTGCTCGCCGTCCAGGCGATCGCCCGGATGTGGACCACCCACCCGCGATCGACCCTCGACGCCATCGACCCGACAGCCGACCGGCAGCTGCGCCGCGAAGCCGTCCGCGCCGCCGTGCAGGCCCTCGTCGCGGTACCGGTCTCATGACACCCGGGCGGCTGGTCAGCTTCAGCACGGCGGGGCTGCCCACCGCCCAGCGGGTCGCGCTCTGGGAGGACCACAACCGCACCGCGCTGATCGGGCTGCGCTGCCGGATGCTCGGCGAGACGCCGTTCGACGGCACCGAGCTCAACCTGCAACTCGACCGGATGCACCTGGCCCGCGTCCGTGGCAACGCCCACGTCGTCGAACGGCCGGCCGAGGTGATCCGGACCAGCCCGTCCGATTCGATCGCCGTCTACCTGGCGGTGCTCGGCGAGGCGTTCTTCTACCACGAGGACGGGGTGCTGACGTTACGGCCGGGACAGGCGCTGATCTGCGATGCGGACCGACCGTTCATGCGCGGCTTCTCCCGCGGCCTCGAGGAACTCGCGATCAAGGTGCCACGCGCGACCTTCCGCGACCTCACCGGACTCGACGAACTGCGAAACCCGCTCGTGCGCGACTTCGCCCACGGCGACCCCTCCGCCCGTACCCTCGCCCGGCTCGTCGATCGTGCCCTGCGCCCGGACCGCGATGAGCCGATCGACGAGCAGACCACCCTGCACCTGATCGCCGGGATGACCGGCCGCATCGCGGCCGATCCCGGCACCGTGCACCTGGCCAACGCCCGCGCGTTCATCGAGGACCACCTGACCGACCCCGGCCTGACCGCCGCCCGGGTGGCCGCCGGCATCGCCATCAGCGAACGCCACCTGTCCCGCGCGTTCGCCGCCACCGACACCAGCCTGCCGCAATACGTGCTGGCCCGCCGACTGGAACGCGCCCGCACCCAACTGCTGGCCGACCCCCGGGCGACGGTCGCGGAGATCGCCGCCCGCTGCGGTTTCGGCTCCACCAAATACTTCGCGCAGACGTTCCGCGCCCACTTCGGCTTCCGCGCCACCGACCTGCCCCGGGCGTGAATTCCGCCACGCCGCCGTATTTCCGCCGTGTCACCGGTCGATGCCTGTCCGGGCCGACGCCGGATCGTGACACTGACCCGCATGGCGCAGATCAGCACCGACGTCGTCGTCATCGGATCGGGCCCGGCCGGAGCTGCGGCGGCACTGCTGCTGTCCACCCTCGGCATCCCCAACATGATGATCACCAAATACCGGTGGACCGCGAACACCCCCCGCGCGCACATCACCAACCAGCGGGCCATGGAGGTGTTCCGCGACGCCGGCATCGAACAGCAGGTCCTCGCCGACGCCACCCCGCACCACCTGATGGGCGACACCGTCTTCTGCACGTCGATCGCCGGTGAGGAGATCGGCCGGATCCTGACCTGGGGCACCCACCCGGGCCGGCACGGCGACTACGAACTCGCCTCACCCTGCCTACCGGTCGACATCCCGCAGACCCACCTCGAACCGATCCTGGTCCGCAACGCCACCGAACGCGGCACCCAGACCCGTTTCTCCACCGAATACCTCACCCACCAGCAGGACGACCACGGCGTCGACGTGCGGGTCCGCGATCGGATCACCGGCCACGAATACACGATCCGCGCGAAATACCTGATCGGCGCGGACGGTGCCCGCTCCCAGGTCGCCGAGGACATCGGCCTGCCGATGCAGGGCGCGATGGACATCGCCGGATCCATGAACATCACCTTCAAGGCGGACCTCTCGGCGTACGTCGGAAACCGCCCCTCCGTCCTGTACTGGGTGATCCAGCCCGGCTCGAACGTGGGCGGGATCGGCGCCGGCCTCGTCCGCATGGTCCGGCCGTGGAACGAATGGCTCATCGTCTGGGGCTACGACATCGACCAGCCGGCCCCGGTCGTCGACGAGACGGCGGCCATCGCGATCGTGCGCAGCCTGCTCGGTCTGCCCGACATCGACGTCGAGATCACCGGGACCTCCCTCTGGGGCAACAACGAGAGGTACGCGACCCGCCTGCACGACCGCCGCGTCTTCTGCGCCGGTGACGCCGTACACCGGCACCCACCGTCCAACGGGCTCGGCTCGAACACCTCCATCCAGGACTCGTACAACCTGGCCTGGAAGATCGCCGCCGTGCTCCGCGGGCAGGCCGGGCCCGCACTGCTGGACACCTACACCACCGAACGGGCCCCGGTCGCCGAACAGATCGTGCTGCGCGCCAACCGGTCCAGCCGCGAGTTCGTCCAGTTCTTCGAGGTCCTCGGCCTACTCGACGCACGAGACGAGGCGGAGATGGCGGCCCGCATCGAGGAACGCAAGGCCAACACCCCGGCCGGCGCCGCGAAACGGGCCGCCCTGGTCACCGCGATGGAACTCAAGCACTACGAGTTCAACGCGCACGGCGTCGAACTCGGCCAGTTCTACGAGTCGGCCGCGATCGTCGGCGACGGCAGCGCACGCCCGGCACCGACCCGGGACCCCGAGCTGTACTACCAGCCGTCCACCGTTCCCGGCTCGCGGCTGCCGCACGTCTGGGTCGGCACCACCGAACAGCGCCTGTCCACCCTCGATCTGGCCCCGATGACCAGGTTCACCCTGTTCACCGGCATCTCCGGCGAACCGTGGGCGGCCGCCGCCGAGAAGGTCGCCGACCAGCTCGGCGTGCCGCTGGAGACCGTGGTGATCGGCCCCGGCCGGGCGGTCACCGACCTGTACTACGACTGGGCCCGCATCCGGGAGGTCGCCGAGGACGGGGCGATCCTGGTCCGCCCGGACAAGCACATCGCCTGGCGCTCGGCCACCCTTCCGGCGGATCCTGGACGGATGTTGCATGACGCGCTGGCAGCGGTGCTCGGCCGATGAGCCTCACCTTCACCCACGAGACGCTGCCACAGCGGGTGATCTTCGCCGCCGGTCAGACGGCCGACCGGCTGCCCGCCGAGGTGGCGCGGCTCGGCTCCCGCCCGATGGTGATCACCACCCGCGGCGAGGTGCTGCCGGGCGCGCGCCACTATCGGGACGTGGTCATGCACGTCCCCGTCGACGTTGCCGAACGAGCCCGTGAAGCAACCGCCGCCGAGGGCGCGGACGTCCTGGTCAGCGTCGGCGGCGGGTCGGCCACCGGGCTCGCCAAGGCGATCGCGCTCACCACCGGCCTGCCGATCGTCGCGGTCCCCACCACCTACGCCGGATCCGAGGCCACCAACGTGTGGGGCATGACCGACAACGGTCGCAAAAACACCGGCGCCGACCCGCGGGTGCTGCCCCGCACGGTCCTCTACGACGCGGCCCTCACCCTCGGCCTGCCCACCGAACTCGGCGTCGCCTCCGGCCTCAACGCACTCGCACACTGCGTCGACTCGATGTGGGCACCCCGCGCCGACCCCATCAACCAGGCCCTCGCCATCGAGGGCGCACGCGCTCTGAGCAGCGGACTCCCCGAGATCGTCAGGCAACCCCGAAACCTTCAGGGGCACGAGCAGACGCTGTACGGGGCACACCTGGCCGCCGTCGCCTTCGCCTCAGCGGGCTCCGGGCTGCATCACAAGATCTGCCATGTCCTCGGCGGGATGTTCAACCTGCCTCATGCACAGACACACGCGGTCGTTCTGCCGTACGTCATGGAATTGAACTCCCCGGGCATCCCGGACCGGCTCACCGACGCCCTCGGACCAGGGGGTCTGGCGCGTCTGCGCGCCGACGTGGGCGCACCGCGCGCCCTGCGCGACCACGGATTCCGCGAGACCGACATCCCGGCCGCCGTCGACGCGATCCTGCCCGTCGTGCCGGACGGCAACCCGGTGCCGGTGACCGCCGACAACCTGACCGAACTGCTGCGCCGCGCCTGGGCGGGGGAGGAGCCGAAGTGAGCACCGAACAGGACGACCGGGAGCAGCAGCTCGTCGACCGGGTCGTCGCGTCCTTCGAAGCCGCCCCCGACCCCCGGCTGAAGGAGGTCATGCAGGCGCTCACCAGACACCTGCACGCCTTCGTCCGGGAGGTGCGCCTGACCGAGAGTGAATGGCAGCAGGCGATCGGCTTCCTCACCGCCACCGGCCACGCCACCGACCAGCGCCGGCAGGAGTTCATCCTGCTCTCCGACGTACTCGGCATCTCCATGCAGACCGTCACCGTCAACAACCAGGCCTACGCCGATGCCACCGAGGCGACAGTTTTCGGCCCGTTCTTCGTCGACGGGTCGCCACGGATCGAGCACGGCGGAGACATCTCGTTCGGAGCGTCCGGGCGGCCCTGCTGGGTGGAGGGCAGCGTCACCGACACCGCCGGTGAACCGGTCGCCGGCGCCCGGATCGAGGTGTGGGAGGCCGACGAGGACGGGTTCTACGACGTCCAGTACGGCGACGACCGCACCGCCGCCCGCGGACACCTGTTCAGCGACGACGCCGGGCACTACCGGTTCTGGGCGATCGAGCCGACACCGTACCCGATCCCGCACGACGGACCGGTCGGCGAACTGCTGAACGCGACCGGCCGATCCCCGATGCGGGCCTCCCACCTGCACTTCATGGTCGAGGCGCCGAGCCTGCGCACCCTGGTCACGCACATCTTCGTCCGCGGCGACACCCTGCTCGACCGCGACAGCGTCTTCGGGGTCCGCGACTCACTGGTCAAGGACTTCCAGACCCAGCCGCCCGGCACGCCCACCCCGGACGGCCGCGACCTGGCCGGCGGCGCCTGGTCCCGGGTGCGGTTCGACATCGTGCTGGCCCCGGCCCCGTGACCCGTGCCCCGGTCCGGACCCGGCGGCTCGTCCTGACACCGGTCGGCCCGGACGACGGTCATGGAACGCCTCGGGATGCGGCCGTCCGGAATCATCAGACGGGACGGACTCGTCGAGGGCCGCGCGGGCATCCACCCCGACGCGCCGTTCGCCCTGTACCGGCTCTGAACGCTCCACCGAACGGTCCGGCCGGCCTCCGAAGAATGCGCGTCGAGCCGGCACGCCTGCGGCGTCGACTCACTCGATCTCGGGCCAGCCAGCGGCGAGCGCCGCGAGATCGCCTCCCGCGACAGGCCAGCACACCTCGTCACCGTCGCCCTCGCGGTCCAGCACCAGACAGACGGCCCCGGCCGACTCGGCCAACTCGACGAAAACGTCTCTGATGCTCGGCGACTGCTCGAACAGCCGGCTCATGCCGGTGGTGGCCGCGGTGAATTTCAACTGCGAGTAGCCGGGACGAAGACCGTGGTTCCGCCAGAAGGAGAGGTAGATGGAGCCGATCCAGATCCGTCCGAGCGCGTCCGGGTGCTCCTGGCTGCCCGCCGTCCGTTCCCTCTCGGCCCACCTCCGGATCGCCTCGTCGCCGACCGGGAAATAGAGCAACGAATCCAGCTCCCAGTGGTCCACGTCGCCGGTCGGCTTTCCCCGAAACGGCAGAGTGATCCGCTCGCCACCGGGCACCGTGACATCCACCGGCCCGATCCCCGGCCGCGCGATCGCCGCGGCCGCCCGAAGAGCCCGGCCGACCGCGTGAGTCGGCAGATAAAGGGCGTAACCGTAGTCGATTCCCATCGCCCCAGATCCTAGTAGCACCCCCCGAAATGCGTCGGCACAGTTTCCTCCGTCGTATAGATTGCCGCCCGTGGGACTCGGTGGAATCGTCAACTGTCGTTGTTGGAAGGACGCCGGACTGGACGGGCCGATCGGCTTCGACGAGGACGGCTGGCTGGACCTGCTGGACGTGGCGGACCCGGCGGCGTACCGATGGTACGAGGCGGGCTGCGAGCACGACGACTTCGAGATCGCCCACGAGGACCTGGGCAGCTGGGGCGGTCAGAGCGCGGTCCGACAGACGTGTGCGGCGATCGGCTGGGAGCTTCTGCCCACGCTGCACAGGTTCCTGCCGACCACCAACGACGGCTGGATCCCGGTCGCGGACGTGCCGGCGCTCTTGGCCGAACTCGACCGGTACGAGAGCCGGGTCGGCACGGTCACCGAGACGGTGCTGGTCGACGAGGACACCGGTCACAGCATCTACGGCTGCGTCGCCGCGAACACCTCGATCATCGGGTGGAATCGGAACCTGCAAGCCGGGATCGACCAGGACGGATTCTTCGTGCGGAGCACCGGGCTCCTACCCCGGATCGTGTTCCGGGCGACCCGGTTCACGCAGCGCGAAATGCCCGGCGACAGGGTCGAGTTCGTCGGTGATCGGGGCCGGGCGACGCTGCGGTTGTTCCTGGTCGGACACGTGCTGCCGGTGACACCTGCGCGGCTGGCCGTGGTGACCCGTTCCAAGCCGGCCGACAGCGGCAGCGGCTGGATCGCGTCGATGCGCCGGTTGTGTGCCGCTTCGCTGGCCACCGGCAATCCGGTGAAGTGGACCTGACGTGCCGACCTGCGGTAACCCTCCAGAACGCGGTGCTGCATCCTTACCCGCATGAAGATGATCAAGGCCGGTCGGTTGATGTCGGCGCTCCTCCTGGCCCTGCCGGCCGGCTGTGCCCGACCGGCGGCCGGCCCGGCCGGTGTCCCGTCCGGCTGTGATCCCGAGAAGTCCACGGTCGGCTGGTCCGACATCGCGCGGGAGCCGGTTCTGGAACATGTCTCGCTGTTCACCGGAGACGTTCTCGGTGAGGGCCGAGCGGTCCTCGACGCACCGGTGATCGCGGCGGTCACCGGGCTCGACGTACCCGACACCTGGCTGCGGATCCTGGCCGCGAAACTGGCGGACGACACGAACACCGACATCCAGATCGTCCGGCCGTCCGAACCGTACGAGATGGGTTTCGGAACCTGGGGTGCGGCCGACTCGGACATCACCGAAAGCATCGTCTACTCCGGCGTCGGCCGTATCTCGGCGACCTTCACCATCGCGTGCAGTCCGGCGGTGTCCGGCACCTTCACCGCATGGACCGAGACGAAGACGGGCGGACTGATGTGCGGCGACCGGACACCCCCGAACGACCCCTACCAGCAGGCGGCCCGAAAGCACTGCCCGCGAACGCCCCAGCCACTACCCAGCGACGAGCCCATCCGGTGATCGCATTCCGCTTCGAATTGCGCCCACTGGACGAAATCCCGCCGTGGGACGACCCGCCGAGTCTGCACTGGTTCGCGCTGACCGACGGCTGGTATCGGATCGAAGCCGACGGGCACGAGCTGCTGCGCCGGGCCCGGGTCGACGATCCACACCCCTACATCGACTACCAGGTGGTTCGGCTTTGGGAGGACGTCAGCATCGTCACACCGACGGTACTGGAGCCGGTGCCCGAGGATCTGATTCCCTTCGTCGAATCGGACCCCGACACGTGGGCGTGCAACTTCCTCGAATATGTGCCGGTGCGGGGTGAGGGCGACGATCCGAACGCGCCGGACCATCCGATCGTCGCGGCCGCACTGTGGCATGGAGACCACAACCTGGACCTCTGCTACCTGTCGAATCCGCCCCGTCTGCGGTTCTGGCGGGCGATCCACGGCGGCCGCGACGAGGTCACCCTGGACTGGCGGCACGAGGACGACGGCCGGATCGGCTTCACCGCGGGCCCGGCCGTCCGGCTCAGGTTGCCGACCGCCGACTACCTCGAGGCGGTGCGAGAATTCGACCGGGAACTGATCGCCGCGATGCGGGAACGGGTCGAGGAACTGGAACGCCGCGGCGGACTGCCGGGAGTGGACATCGACCTTCCCGGGCTGCGCAGGGAACACGAGGACCGCGCACACTGGCTGTCCCGCCGGATCGACCGCATTCCGAAGACGGACTGGGACGCGATCCGGCAGGGAGCCGCCGCACTGCTCAGTCCCGGTAGCCCACGGCGGGGTCGCCCGCGGCAACCCGGACCGGATAAAGCCAGCGCCGGAGAGCCTGCGCCATCTTCGCGGCGCCCGCCGGATTCGCCGAATGGATGACGACGACACCGACGTCGAAGGGCCGGGACTCGAAAGCGGCCCGTTCCAGGACCTCCACGACCGGCCAGATCGTGTCGTCGTCGCCCAGATCGTGGTCGAGCCACAGCTCATCGACCCGCATGTCCCGATACCGGTCGAGTAGTGCCACCCCGGCCGCACTGGTCCGCGCCACCTCGGCCACCCGCCCGTCCACGAACGAGCGCAGATCATCGACGAGCAGGATCACCGGGGTGCGGACAGCCATGACCTGATCATGCCCAGCCGACTCCGGGCGGCTCGATCGAATATCCGCGGTCAGGGCAGGGCGCCGAGGCCGGCCAGGAGGTCGACCTTCTCGTCCGCGCTGAGCACGTCGTAGATCGGCTCGTCGCGGCGGTCGGTCTCGGCGTCGATGGCCTGCCGCTGCGGACCGGCCGGTAGTTCCTTGATCTGCTGCACGGTCAGCCCGGCCGCCTGCCACGCCGCCCGATGCGCGTCGGCCCGGTGGTGCCGCAGCGCCCCCAGCCGGGACGTCAGGCGTACCGCCGGCGAGGCGTCCACCGGCTCGGACACCGGCTCCAGCGCCCGGAAGGCCGGGCCTCCGGTGGCGGACCCCGCGTCGAGCAGCCGACCCAGCAGGTCGACGAGGCGAGGCAGCGAGGCGTGCCCGGGCAGCATGGCGTCCAGCGGTGGCCCGGGATTCCAGCGTTCGGCCGCGGCGTCCCCGATCGCCAGTTGTACCGCCAGGGCGACCTCCCGGCCCAGGTCGGTGAGCCGCCATGTCCCGTCCGGATCGACGACCGCGACGCCCTGCTCCAGTTCGGCGGTCATGTCGCCGCCGAGATAGGAGGTGGCCGCGGCGAACCCGTCGGCCGGCATCGGGCGGGCCAGCAGCCCGAAGTAGAAGCTGCTCTCGAAACCGGGCTTCAGGTCGCGCTCGGCATAGACGGCCAGCACCCGATCGCGGGCACCGGCCCTGGCTCCGACATAGACCCGGTCGATGACCGGTCTGATCCTCCCCGCGAAACTCACGAGAGAAGACGCTACAGTGCGGCACCGTCGGCGATGGCCCGCCAGGTCACTGATAGGCGATTCCGAGCACCAACTGACCGTTTCGGGGATTAGCCCACACGTCGACGAATCCCGGATCGAAGAGTGTCGGGGACTGGT
Organism: Actinoplanes sichuanensis; assembly: GCF_033097365.1. Lineage (NCBI taxonomy): Bacteria > Bacillati > Actinomycetota > Actinomycetes > Micromonosporales > Micromonosporaceae > Actinoplanes > Actinoplanes sichuanensis. The sequence goes on along the minus strand of NZ_AP028461.1, from coordinate 4,000,576 downwards.
GCTGCGCCTCGGCGAGGTTCATCTCTCGAGCGAGGTCTTCCGGTGACTGCCCGGCCGCCGGTGCGACGGTGATCTCCCGCCAGCATCCGCCGGATCCGCACCCCATGCCCTCCGCGACGATGGTCGCCCCGGGCGGCAGGTCCGGTGTCCGTGATTCGGGTGGAAGGGTGAGCAGCTCGTTTCCCATCATCAGCAGCCACAGGAATCGCAGGATCCACAGGCAGGCCAGTAATCCGGCTGCGAGGGACACGGTTACCACGGCGTACTGAGTGCTTCTCCTCAGCGCGGCACGGAGCGTCATCGCGCCAGGGTAGAAGAAACGAGCCAGATGGCCTCAGGGGACAGGACGCCACTGTAAGCATTGACAACTATTAACACGTTGGACATGCTCTGAGAGCGCTCTCAGCGCACCTTTCCGGCCATAACAACCGCCGCACCCCTGGAGTCCCCATGGCCACACGTAACAGGTTGTTAAGCGCCTTCGCCGCGCTGCTGGCGGCGATCCCTCTCGGCGCCACCGCCACCGCAACACCCGCCGCCGCCGTCGGACCGGCCCTGCTGCCGGTCACCGTCACCAACAGCACCGGCCGCGGCGACGCCGTCTACCTCTACGTCATCGGCGTCAACCTGAACACCGGCCGCCTCGGCTACGTCACCGGCGCCGGCACCTTCAACAACTGGCCGGCCGGCTCGCTCCCGCCCTCACCCGCCCCCGACGTCTCCATCGGCGGCCCCGGCAACGGCGGCAGCACCACCGTCCGGTTCCCCCGCAACTTCTCCGGCCGCATGTACATGTCACTCGGCCAGAAACTGCAGTTCTTCCTCACCCCGGACGGCCTGGTCCAGCCCGCCCCGTGGGCCTCCGGCGACCCCAACCACGACATCCTCTTCGACTGGAGCGAGTTCACCTACAACGACGCCGGCCTGTGGCTCAACAGCTCGCAGGTGGACATGTTCGCCATACCCCACGCGGTCAGCGTCTCCGGAACCGACGGCAGCCGCAGCACCGGCACCGTGGTCGCCAACGGCCGGCAGAACGTCATCGACCAGATCCGCGGTCAGTCCGGCTGGGCGAACACCGTCGTCACCCGCGCCGACGGCACCGTCCTGCGCGTGCTCGCACCCGGCAAGGCGGCCGGCGCCGGCCTGTTCAGCGCCACCTACCTCGACTCCTACATCACCAGCGCCTGGAACGCGTACACCGGCAAGACCTTGACCGTCGTGCCGTTCGGCGACCAGCCGAACACCAGGTACTTCGGCCGCACCTCGGGCAACACCATGGTCTTCACCAACAGCTCCGGCGCACAGGTCGCCTCGTTCAACAAACCGACCAGCGCCCACGTCTGGGGCTGCGACGGCAACCTGCAGGCCCCCAACGACCTGGTCGTCGGCCCGATCGCGCGCACCCTCTGCGCGGCCCTCAACCGCGGCACCCTCGGCACGATCGACACCCAACCGGGTGGTACGGCGTCCGACTTCTACAAGAGCAACCCCACCAACCAGTACGCGCGGATCATCCACGCGAACATGGTCGACGGAAAGGCGTACGCGTTCGCCTTCGACGACGTCCAGGCCCAGGAGTCGCTGGTCTACTCCAACAACCCGACGTCCGCCGGGGTCACCCTCTCGCCGTTCACCGGCGGCGGCGGTGGCGGTGGTGGCGGCGGTTCGACCACGGGCTACGCCGTGACCGGACCCGGTGGCAAGTGTGTGGACGTCGCCGGTGACGACATCGGTGTGAACGGCGCCGCCGTACAACTGTGGGATTGCCAGACCGCGGCGAAGGACCAGCACTGGACGCTGCGCAACGGCACCCTGCAGACCCTCGGCCGCTGCCTCGACGTCGTCGGCAACGCCACCGCCGGCGGCAGCAAGCTCCAACTGTGGGACTGCAACGGAGTCGGCGGCCAGCAGTGGGTCAGCCAGGCCGACGGCACCTTCCGCAACCCGCAGTCCGGTCGCTGCATCGACTCGCCCAACGCCGCCACCGCCAACGGCACCCGCCTGCAGATCTGGGACTGCAACACCTCCGGCGCGCAGAAGTTCGCCTACAACGGCGGCGCCACCAACCTCGCCGCACCCGGCGGTAAGTGCGTCGACGTGGCGGGCGACGACACCGGCGGCGACGGCGCGGTCGTCCAACTCTGGGACTGCCAGCTGACCGCCCGCGACCAGCACTGGTCCTGGTCCGGCCAGTCACTGGCCACCCTCGGCCGGTGCCTGGACATCGCCGGCGGCGGCACCGCCAACGGCAGCGTCCTGCAACTGCACGACTGCACCGGCAACGCCGCCCAGACCTGGGTCGTCAACAGCAACGGCAGCATCAGCAACCCGCAGTCCGGCCGCTGCATCGACTCACCCAGCGGCAGCACCGCCAACGGCGCCCGCCTGCAGATCTGGGACTGCAACGGCTCCGCGGCCCAGAAGTTCGCGAAAGCCTGACCGGCCCGGCATCCCGCCCTCGTACCCACGGGGGCGGGATACCCTGCTGTCGTGACGACCCAGGACGACGTGCTCGGCTACTTCGACACCCTCTCGAACTGGGGACGCTGGGGCGACGACGACCAGCGCGGCACCCTCAACCACATCACCGACGACGTCCGGCTGGCCGCCGCCCGGACCGTGCGCCACGGCCGTAGCGTGTCGTGCGGGTGGGAGGTGGCCGTACCGCAGGAGATGGAACGCTCGACCACCACCTGCCCGTGCGCCGCCGAGATGCCCGGCGCCGAGCACATGCCGGCGCACTTCCACGCCGACAGGCGTTGGGGTTTCTCCTCGGAGCGGCTGAGCCTGACCTTCCACGGCAACTCCATCACCCACCTCGACTCGCCGTGCCACCTCTACTGGGACGGCAGGATGTACAACGGACGGCCGCACACCCTCGTCGACCCGCGGACCGGATCGGCGTGGGGTACCGTCACCGCCGCCGCCGACGGCATCGTCACCCGCGGTGTCCTCCTCGACGTGGCCGCCACCCGCGGAGTGTCCTGGCTGGAACCGGGGGAGGCCGTGCACCCGGCCGACCTCGAAGCGGCCGAACGCCGCCAGGGCGTCCAGGTCCGGCCCGGCGACGCGGTGCTGCTGCGCACCGGTTACGGCCGATTCCGGCACGAGCAGGGGTACGCCTGGAGCGTCACCCAAGCAGGCTGGCACGCCTCCTGCCTGCCCTGGCTCCACGAACGCGGCGTCGCCGTGATCGGCGCCGACACCCCACAGGACGTTCAACCTTCCGGGTACGACCAGGTGCTCATGCCGGTACACGCGGTCGGTCTGGTCGCCATGGGCCTGTGGCTGGTCGACAACTGCGACCTCGAAGCGTGCGCCGCGACCGCCGCCGAACTCGGCCAGTGGGACTTCCAGTTCACCGTCGCCCCGATCCGGTTCGCCGGCACCTCCGGCAGCCCGGTCAACCCGATCGCCACGTTCTGACGTCGTCGAAAACAAATTGCGGCGGCGTCGCGCCGTCCCTAGTGTTGCTTTCACCAGACGAACGGAAGGGAGTTCTCGATGTACCGCTCTGAGTCGACGTACCGCTCGGAATCATCCCCTCCTTTCGGGAGGCGCATCTAGCGCCCGGCTTCGACGCCGCCTCCCGATCTCGGGAAGGCGGCTTTTTCTGTTTCACTTTCCGGTCCTGTGGAGCTGTAGGCAAAGCTCACCTGGCCCTCAACCAGGAGATCGTCGGTTCGAGCCCGACCAGGATCACGCACCACGCCGATGTAGCTCACCAGGTAGAGCGTCGACCTCGTAAGTCGAAGGCACCCGGTTCAAGTCCGGGCATCGGCTCTTTTCTCCCGTCGATGGGCGGCGGGAGAAAAACCAAGGATGGGCCAGCCGATGGGCGCCGGCCGCGGTCCCGAAAACCGTTGGGGGTAACACCCGTGCGAGTTCGACTCTCGCCCCATCCGCAACGCCTCAGGTCGTCGTCAAAACCTCAGGCAAGGTGTTGTAATCGCGTACTCGCCCCTGTGTGACGAGCTCTTTCCACCGTGCCCGCTGCTCCTTCGAGCCGACCTCCTTCACCGCCTCCTCCATCTCGTCGAACATGACGTGATAAACGGAGTCGACTTCGCCGGTAGTCATGGCGATGGCTGCGATCCTTGTCGGCAGAGGTTCGGTCGTGACCACCACGAAATGCGGCGGACGTCCTCGTCGGTGACGTGACAGTAGGGCACCTTCTGGGCGCACATTCTGAACGCGATCGTTTCGCATGCTCCACTTGACCGAGATGACCGCATGCAGGAAAAGTTCGGAAGATGTCCCCGACCCGATGGTGATGTCGGGCTTGATCGTGTATTCCCGCCCGAATTCAGTCCTCAATACGAGGTCCTCTTTCATGCGGCGGTCCAGTACCTTGAGATGGCTGTATTGGGTGAAGTCCGAAACCTTCCGCTTGCGGGCTCCGTCCCAAGATCTACGGGGGTCCAGTCGGCGAACCCGCGGAATGAGGTCTTCGAGGACCAGCTCTTCGAGGTCGGTGCCCATGTTCTGGCCCGATGGTTTGATCCGCGCAACCTTACGGCCAGCGTAGATATAGTCAGCGATGTCGCAATTGTCAACGTCTGCACAATTGGGAGCGTAAGGTCGGCCGAGCCTGTTCACCGTCTTCTTTTCGAGGGTGCGCCAGGCGAGTAGGTCGTCAACGAAGGATGGTGCCGTCACGGAGAGGAGGCTACGGTGCAAGGTCCACGGCTCGGAATGATCGCTTCGGCCATGAACGCCCACCAAGAGGATGGTGCAGGACCCACTGACGTCGGCACGTCGGTCCATGTGCGTGGAGCCGAATCCAACTGATCCGACCCTCAGTCCCGGCAGGACGGCTGCCGTTGACGGCCGGCATCGCGTTGAGGTCGGGCGAACCGGCGCCGCCGCTTGCCATTTCATCCCGTGCTCTCGTCACCATCACAACGCAACCGTTCGCAACCCAGGTCTGCCACGAACGTCTCGCCGTCTACCGCCGGGCGTGTCGTATTGGAAGTCGCAGCGCCCCGACCGTCAGATCGAGGTCCCGTGGGGGTAGGTGCCGTCGATGGTCAGGATCTCCTCGGGCCTTCTGGCCTCGATCGCATCGTCATGAGTGTTGAGGACGTGGTCGAGGAGTCTGTCGATGCTGCCGCCGTATGTCTCTGCAGCGAGGCGGCGGACCTCGCCGGCGAGGGTCATGCCATCGACGAGCAGTATGGGGTATTCGTCGGTGATGAGTTCTCGTTGTGCCGGCTCGGTGTAGGTGGCAGTAGTGACATAGGCGCCGAGCCACCCGCGGCGGAGTCTGGCGACCACGCGGGCCAGGTCCCCGGCCGATATCGAAGAACCGGTCGGGCTGACGCATTTCGCCTGTCCCAAGACGACGAGTTTCACACTGGTGGCCCCGTTGCCGACGTCGAGCCGTGATACGAAGTCGATGCCGTTGTCCCCGGACGCCTTGGTGATCCAGCCGTCGATGTAGGCGGTTCCGGAGCCCGCCAGAATCCGCCCGACGATCATGGAAGCCAGCGACTCGAAAGCGTGCTTGTTCGTTGCGAATCTCTCGTACACCTGCATGAGAACCTTGTGCTCTGCGCTGCCGGGTGTCGGTAGTTGATCATTTTTGCGGCGTGTCGTGAACGTGGCCACACGGCGTTGAATCTTGGGTAGAACCCGGTCGCCGTCGGCGACCCATCGACGCCACGCCTGCGGTGCCCGTGAAAGGGCCGCCGGCCCGCCGACCTCGGCACGCATGTTGATCCAAGACCAGTCGAAGAGCTCGTCCTCGTCGGACAGATCGAGCAAAATGATGTCATATGCGAAGTTCGTGAATGATCGCGCCGTAGGCGCGTCCCATTGCACCACGCGTTCGACACGCTGCAGCACACCGATCCCGCAGAACTCCCGGTAGCCCTTGTCCACGCCATTGCGGCTCACCGCTCGCAACACGATCAGTGGTGTCGCACGCATCCGTTCGGCCTCGGTCGAACCTCGATGGAAGGTGAACTCGGTCAGGAGCGCGGCGTTACCGAGTTCCTTCTCCGCCTGCACGGAGCTCCCCGGCTTGGCATCACCGAAATACCGGACGCGGCCGGTCTGCAGGTCGAAGACGTCGTGCCAAGGTGTCGACTCCGAACCGGCCTTCCACGGGCTGGAAGACAAGAGAACAGCAGGGACGTAACCGGTCCGTCGGGAGTCGGCCATCGGGTTGATGCCGCGCCCGAGGGGTATCTCCCGGTCTCGGCCACCGGTCACGACGTAGATGTTGCGATGACCGTCGAGCACGGGTACGCCGCGGTCGCGTTGAGGGGTCCGAAATACCTCATGGAGCTGTAGCTGGTGTGGCCCGGGCTTCATCTCATTCCGATCTTGGACGCGCCTGTCCTGAAGGCCTCGACGCGAAGACTCGCGAGGCAGGCCATGACCGTAGCCCGGCAGACAGCCGCAGGGGGCACTGCGTCCCAGGTGTTACCGCTTGCGAGAGGCTTCCTGGCCAGACCCGCAGGGGAGGTCGCAGGGCATTCGAACGGGACCACGGATCAAAGCTTTCGGCCAAGGGCATATGCGGTACTGCATCAAACGGCGTGCAGGTATCGCGCCAAGCGCCTGCGTCCCATCGGCGGACGATGTGCCTCTCGGCCCGCCACCTGCGGAGCTCCCCGTGGGCCGCCCTGCGGTGCTCCCGTACGGCTGCGCCGGCGGGCACGTCCTACTTGATCACGGCGATCCGCACCGTGAGCAGGATCGGAAAACCGGCCTGCTGGGATGCGCGTTCGACGGGACCTTCACAAATCGCAAAGGCGACTCCCTGGAAGCTTGAGTTGAACCCTGGTTGAGGTCCTAGCCTTCGACGGCATGACCTATGTGATCGCTCTGCCCTGCGTGGACCTCAAGGACAAGGCCTGCGTCGACGAATGCCCCGTCGACTGCATCTACGAAGGCGATCGCATGCTCTACATCAACCCCGACGAGTGCATCGACTGCGGGGCCTGCGAGCCGATCTGCCCCGCCGAGGCGATCTTCTACGAAGACGACCTGCCGCCGGAATGGAAGGCCTACGAGGCGGTCAACGCCGAGTTCTTCGACGATCTCGGCACGCCGGGTGGGGCTGCCCGGATCGGGCCGCTACCGCGCGACCACGACCTGGTGGCCGCACTGCCGCAGCCGGCCGGTACGGCGTAGTCACCCCAGCCGTCCGAGGACGACCGAACCCGCGGCGAACAGCACGACCAGCAACACGGACCGCAGGGACGGGCGGCCGGCGTCGCGCAGCAGCCGGACACCGAGCGGCACGAACGCCACGGTCAACCCGGCCACCTGCACGACCGACGCCCAGGTGCTTCCCTTGAGGACCCCGATCATCAGGCCGGACGTCAACGCCAGGGCGACCGCTGACACCGGTCGCAGGGCGCCGGACAGGTAGCCACCGACCGCGAGGACGATCCAGCCGGTCATCACGGCGAGGCTGAGGCTGGACACCAACCACTCCGGATAGGCGTAGTAGGCGCCGACAGCCCGGGTGGCCGTGTCCAGCCCGGCGCTGTCGGCCAGCGAGAACACGAACGTGTTGACGCCGTAGTGGAAGGTGCGGGCGAACAGGCCGAACATCACCAGGGTGCCGCCCCACACGGCCCAGCCCGGCCGGCTGGCGCCGATCCGGGCGGCGACGGCGACGACTCCGGGCCACAGGGCGATGGTTCCGGTCAGGAAGAGGGCGTACGAGGTGCCGATCAGCGTGGGTTGTCGCTGGTAGGCGGCGAGCTGGTCGGGATAGAAGAACGGCACCCCGAGTCGTAGGAGTGTGCCGGTCAGCAGGAGCAGCGGCCCGGCGATCAGGGACACTCCGCCGAGTCTGTCGGTCGTCGCGGTGAGCATGCCTGGACTCTGCCGCCGGCCCGGGGTGTGGCACATCGGGCCACGGGAGCAACCGACTGATACCCGAGACTGACAGACCTGGGTCGGATGGCAACCGCGGCCCCCGCCGGTAGCGTTCGCCTCATGATTGCGGCACGGGGGTGGACAGTCGACGCGGCGGCAGCCGTCGCCGTTCTGCTGATGTGTGGCGTCGCGGCGCTGGAGACCGGTCCGCACGCCTGGTGGCAGTGGCTTCTGATCGGTGTCGTCGCGGCCGGGGTCGCGGTCCGCGGCCGGTGGCCGCTGCCCGCCGCGGCGGTGACGCTCGCCGCCTCCGCCGCCGTTCTGATCGACGATGTGATCCCCGGGTTCGCCGCACCCGGGTTGTGCGCGGCCGTGGCCCTGACGCAGTACACGGCTGCGGTGCGTCGGCCGCCGTCCCGGTCGGTTCCGGCGCTGGCTGCCGGGCTCGGTGGGGCTGCCGTGCTCGGGCTGTGGTGGCCGGTGGCGCCGCTGGTCGCCGGGTCGGTGGTCGCCGTTTCGTGGCTGACCGGCTGGTTCGTTCGCCGTCGCAGGCATCTTGCTGAGCGGGCCTTCCAGGAGCGCACGGCCCGTGCGGTCACCGAGGAGCGGCTGCGGATCGCCCGCGACATGCACGACATCGTGGCGCACAGTCTCAGCATGATCGCGATGAAGGCCAGCGTGGCCCGGCATGTGTCCGCCGTGCGGCCGGAGGAGGGTTCGGCGGCCCTGGAGGTGATCGAGACCGCGAGCCGGGAGGCGCTGGTCGAGATCCGCCGTGCCGTGGGTGTGCTCCGCGTCGACCATGACGAGGCCGATCAGGATCTGCGGACGCTCACGCGCCGCACCGAACAGGCCGGGGTTCGGGTGGATGCGCAGATCAGCGGCGAGACGACCACGCCACCGGCGGTGCGCCTCACCGTCTACCGGATCGTTCAGGAGGCGCTGACCAACGTGGTCCGTCATTCCCAAGCCACCAGGTGTTCGGTCGACGTCCAGGCAGTTCCGGGATCGGTCACGGTACGGGTGGTCGACAACGGCGTCGCCTCGGTGCGGGTGACCGACCACGGCATCTCCAGGGTGCGGGTGGTCGACGACGGCGTCGCCCCGGTGCGGGTGACCGACCACGGGACCACCCGGGTGCCGGTCGCCGACAGCGGGACCGCCATGGTGACCACGGAAGACGGTGGTCACGGGTTGCGCGGGATGCGGGAGCGGGTCACCGCCTACGGCGGCACCCTGCAGGCCGGGCCGCGGGAGAGCGGCGGATTCGCGGTGACCGCGCACATCCCGTATGGCACGGCGGAGCAGGAGTGGTCGTGACCGCACATTCCGTATCGCCCGGCGGGGAAGGAGCGGCCGTGACCGACCCGATCCGTGTGCTCATCGCCGAAGACCAGGCGCTGCTGCGTGACAGCTTCCGGATCCTGCTGGAGGCCACGCCCGGCATGGTCGTGGTCGGGGAGGCCGGCACCGGCCGGGAAGCGGTTTCGCTGACGCTGGCCGAGTGCCCTGATGTGGTCCTGATGGACATCAGCATGCCCGACCTGACGGGCATCGAGGCCACCGCGGAGATCTGCCGCCAGGCGGCCGGGGTTCGGGTGCTGATCCTGACCACGTTCGACCTGGACGAGTACATCTACGGTGCGTTGCGTGCGGGCGCCAGTGGCTTCCTGCTCAAGGACAGCACCGCCGCCGAGCTGGTGGCCGCCATCCGGGTGATCGCGGCCGGTGAGGCCCTGTTGGCTCCGAGTGTGACCCGGCGCCTGATCGCCGCGTTCGGGTCCCAGCCGCGTCCGTCCCAGATCTTCCACCGTCGTCTTGAGGGGGTGACCGATCGCGAACGCGAAACCCTGACCCTGATCGCCCGCGGGCTGTCCAACACCGACATCGCCACGCACCTGAGGTTGAGCCTGGCCACGGTGAAATCGCACGTGGGCCGTCTGCTGACCAAGCTGAACGCCCGAGACCGAGCCCAACTGGTGGTGGTCGCCTACGAGACCGGTCTGGTGACCGCGTCCGGCGCCGACGTCACGGGCTGAGCAGCCCGTGTTCGGCCAGGTCGGCGGCCAGCTGCGCGGCGTCCCGAAACCGGACCGCGGACAGTCCCGCGTTCCGTGCTCCGGCGACGTTGGCCTCCGAATCGTCGACGAAGAGCACGACGGATGGCTCGACGTCCATGATCGACAGAGCTCGATCGAAGGCCTCCGCCGACGGTTTGACCGCGTGGATGTCGGCGGAGAACACGATGTCACCGAAAAGGTGCTCCCACTCCGGATGGGCACCGAGCAGCGCCTCCCGCAGGAGCGGGTCGTTGTTGGTGAGAATGGCGGTGCGGTGTCGACGCGCCACCCGCCCGGCCAGGTCGATGACCGCCTCGTCCAGCGGGAAGCAGGCCAGCCAGGCGGTTTCCAACGCGGCCCGGTCCATCGGGTGCCCCAGTCGTGTCCCGATCTCGGCGGCGATCTCCGCAGCGCTCCAGGAACCGGCCTCGGTCTCGGCGATGAAGCCGCTGCCGTAGAGGATCCGGTGGACTTCCTCGGGCGCCCGGCCGGAGATCCGTGAGAGTTCTCGAAGCCGTAGCTGCGGCTGATAGCGGCAGAGCACACCGCCGAGATCGAAGACCACGGTGCTGATGTCCACGGGCCCGGACGCTAACACGAGCGGGTAGGTGGAACGGCCCACGGATGAGCAGCCGTTCCGGTGTGGCGGCTACGACGAGAAGTCGAAGTCGCCGTTCGTGATGCCGTCCAGGAACGCGGTCCACTCCTCAGGTGAGTACATCTGAACGGTACCGCTGCGGTCCTTCGAGTTCCGGACCGCGATCGCCCCGCCGATCACAGCCACCTCGACGCAGTTGATGTGGTCACAGAACGATGAGGCGCGCCAGTCGACGTTGACTGAGGACACTTGCTGCATTTTGATTCTCCCACTCGATTTGGAGCTCGGCCTCAGACGCCTGCGGCCGTGGTTCGGAGAAGGGTGAGGGATTCTTCCGAGGTCAGCGCCTGTGCCCTGATTTTTGCGAATTGGGACATATGGAACGTGACGTCGTCGCCTTCGTCGAGAGCCTTTTCGCCGTCGCTCAACTCGAGCCAGACGATCCCCGAGAGGAGTGCATCACCAGCAGGAGAGGTGATGTCGCCGAATTGGAGAACCGTAAAGCTGTTCTTGATCCCTTGGTGCGACCCGGCGCTGAAAGGAACGATCCGGAGGTCACAGCCTCCGGTAAGAGCTTGGTCTATGACGTGCGCCAACTGATCGTGGAAGACCTGCGGCCCACCGACCATTCGTCGGATGACTGCCTCGTCGAGCACCACCTGGAGCTCTGGTGGGTCAGGTCGTTGGAGGATCGCCTGTCGCCTCATCCGGGCGGCGACGAGTTCTCTTCGCTTGTCCGGGTCGGGGAACCAGGTGAGTAGGACTGCGTCGGCGTAGTCCGGCGTCTGCAGTAGTCCGGGAAAGACCGCGAGTTGGTAAGAGAAGATCGATGTGGCTGCCCTCTCCATGCCGATGTAGGTCTGGGTGGGGAGGTTGATGTCCGGGCGTTGCCACCACTGTCGTTCTCGGCTGCCTTTGGCGAGTTCCGTCAGGTGGTCTCGGGTCTCGGCGGGCAAGCCGTAGATTCGGCAGAGATCCACGATGTCGCGGACGGTCGCGAGGCGTTGCCCCTTCTCGATGCGGGTGATCTTCGAGGAGGCCTCGTACATCTGCTCGGCGACCTCTTTGACGGACATGCCGGCCGCGAGGCGGTACTGGCGCAGGAGTGCGCTGAGTTGCCGTCGGCGAACCATGGGTCCCGGATCGCCAGGCATGACTCACCTCCGAGTCGGTCGTTTCAGATGGTACGAACCGTGGTCTTGCCAACTTGGCAGCTGCTAGTTGGCAATTGCCAACATACACAGCACCATCGAGTTGCCGGGTGAAAACAGGTTGTTCGGGGGGGGGGGGGGGGGATTCGTCAGCCGCCCTGAGGCGCGGGACACGCGTCGTCCGGCGATCACAGTGCTGGGCCGATGCCGTTACATCGGCCCAGCCGGGACACCCTCCGGCTCGTCGGCCAAGAAAGGCATCGTTATGCGTCAGGTTAGCAGCCGTTCCCACCGTCTCCCGCAACCCGAACGAGGTGCCAGATGAAGGTCTGGGTCGACTTCTCCTCGCTGGCCCGGATGGCCGCGCTCTGCGTACTGATCGGCTTCGCCCTCGGACTGTTCGTCGCGTGCTCGGCCGTCCGGGACCCCGCAACCCCGGACACGCCGCGGGAGAGCACGGCACTCTCCGGTCCACTGTCACCCGACCGGAGATGAGAACCGGTGGCGGAACTGCTCATGCCTCGGCGAGCCGTTCCGCTACCTCCTCGGCGGAGGCCCCTGAGAAGACCCCAGGTCAGCTCGCTCGGCCGAGCCGGGTGAAGGACACCGCGAAAACGGTCGAGGCGATCCAACCGAGGATCGTGCAGAGATTCAACAACCACTCCAGCAGTACGCCGTCCCGCTCCGCCACCGGATACCACGTCGACCGCTGATGCAGGTCGATCAGCGGAACCACCGTGTCCACCGCGTAGAAGAACGGGCTCAGGCAGCGGACCTTGCCGTTGCCGCACGCACCCGGTGGCAGATGCTCGTCCGGCAGCGGCTGTGCCCCGGACGTGGTGAACACCAGCGCGTTCTGATCGGTCGCCCGCATCTGCGCCTGCACCCCGGGCAGACTCAGCCCGGCGGTGACCGCCGCGATCAGCGCCACCAGCAGATACAGCGCCCGCTGCGGCCGGAACCCGTACCGCACGGTGACGTCCTGCAGCACGTCGAAGAACCGCCGCCGCCCGGTCCGCAGCGCCCGGGCCCGCCGGCGCTGCGCCACCAGCACCGACTCCGCGCCGTCGACGTCACCGGCGGTCCGCAGCACCGCCGCCAGATGTTCCCAGGCCCGCGGGTCGTACCGGGTCATCCGGGCCAGCCAGGCGATCCGGACATCGGGATCCCACACCGCCTCGCCCGGCCACTCGACCGCCTCGAACCGCTCATAGGCGAATCCGCCGACGTAGGAGTCGGCCGGCCAGTCCTGGTCGGGCCGGTCGGCCAGATACGACGTGCTCGCCCCGGCGAAGTTGACCGCACCGGCGACGATCCGCCAGCCCAGGTTCACCCCGCCCCGGACGACCGCCGAGTTGGCGTCGATCGCCGTCCCGCGCAGGCTCGGCGTCTCGCCGTCCTTCCAGGTCAGCGTCGCCCCGTCGGCCCGCAGCCGACCACCGATCACGGCCCTGGTCAGCACCACCCGCCCGATCGACCGGAACCCGCGGCACAACCTGACGTTGCCGGTCACCTGGGCCATGTGCAGGCTCACCGTCGGCCCACCCGGGTTGCTGACGAACGCGTTCTCGGCGTTGAGGACCCCGGTGATCGAGGCGCCCCGGAACGCCAGCGAACCACCGACGGCGGACAGGCCGCGTAGCTGCACGTCGCCGGTGACGGTGAGATTGACCGCGGACACGCACCGCTGGCGGCGGGGTTTGGTGAACGTCGTGTTCTCCAGCCGGAGCAGGCCGTTGATCCGTGCGCTGCCGAGCCGAATCGTGCCCTCGATCGAGACGCCGCCGGCATCGAAGCCGCTCAGCGCGGCCTGGGTCAGGTCGAGGGCGGAATCATCGGGGTTCCAGAGCGCCCCGGCCAGTTTCACCCCACCGTCGAGCTGAGCTCCGTGCAGGACGATCCCGCCGCGGATCACGGTGTCGCCCTCGACCCGGAACGTGCCGTGCACGGTCAGCCTCGGGGCCAGTAGAAACGTCCGTTCGGTGTCGGATTCGACGTTGTAGAAATCCTCACCGCCACCGGCCGGCGGGGCGGTCAAGTCGGCGTTGCGGATCAGCAGCGCACCGCGGATCGTGGCGTGGCTCATCTCGATCCGGCCGCCGACCCGGCAGCGCCGGCCGATGCCCGGCGAGTTCATCAGGAACACGCTGCCGTTGATGGTGGCCTCGGTCAGGTCCAGCGCGCGCCCGTCGTTCGGGATCAGGTCGGCGCCCATCACGCCGAACGAGCCACCCAGATGCATCGCCGGCATCCGCAGCTCACCTGTGGCCCTAAAGCCTTCGCCCAGCCTGATGTTGCCGGCCACCCGGATCCGGTCGGCGTGCACGGCCCGGCCGGTCGGTGGCAGCAGCTGCGTGCCGACGGCGACGAGGCTGCCGCCGATGTCGGCGTCGGTCAGCCAGAGACACGCCGGCCGGCCGCTGCTCGCCCTGGTCGCGACGTCGCCGTTGATCACCATGCCGGACAGGATCAGGTTCTTGTCGATCCGGGTCCCGGAAGCGACAAGACCAGGGAGTACGTGGGCCCGGCTCGCCGCGGTATCGCTGACGATCACCAGTTCGTGCAGGTGGGCGCCCTGCATGTTGACCCGCTCGGTGAAGTCGCACGACTCGAAATGCACCGGAACGGGCACGGTGCACGTCCGCAGGTCGAGCCGGCCGGTGATTCGCGCGTCGCCCAGCCGCAGCCCGAACGGGTCGGCATCGTCAGAGGCGAGAAGGGCCGCCCGTACCTCGGCGGCGTCGATCTCGGCGCCCGCGCAGTCCAGGCCGCGACGGGCTCGGGACGCGGCGAGCAGTTGGGGGACGAAGTCGTCGTCCGGTCGTAGTGGCACCCATCCGGACCCGTCCATGCGTACACAGTAGAAAAGGGGCACCCGCCACGCGGCGGGTGCCCCTCTCCGGTCAGGAACTCATGATCGCGTCGATGATGCTCTGCTGCGTCACCGTCGCCGAGCTGCGGTCGAACAGCCCGAAGCCGTACTGGCCGTTGTAGCCGTTGTCCCAGTACGCGGTGGCCGCGCCGTACTTCTTCGCGGTCGCCACCATGGTCCGCGCGTAGTCGGCCCGGTACCTGTTGTTCGTCGAGTCGGCCGACGTCTTGTCGATCGAGCCGTACTCACCGACGAACACCGGGTAGCCGTTGACGACGAACTTGTCGTACATCTTCTTCAGCTGCGCGTCCATGAAGTCCTGCTGACCCCAGGTCGACTTCTTCGACGCGTCGGTGGCGTTCGGGCCCCACTGGGTGATGGCGCCGCTCTCGGTACCGGTGAAGTCCCAGGGGTCGTAGTAGTGCACCGAGATCATGATCCGCTTGTCGGCGGCCGGGATCGACGACGACCGGTACTGGTCGGTCGGCAGTACGAACCCGCTGCCCACGGTGTGGTCGATGTTGGTGTTCCAGCCCGGCACCAGCAGCCACCGCGACGAGTTGCTGCCGCCGGTCTGCCGTACCGTGTCCACGAAGATCTGGTTGTACGCGTTGATGTTCGAGTAGCACGGCTGGGTCGGGTTGCCGTATTGGCCGTCGAAGTTCTCGTTCATCGACTCGAAGATCAGGCGTCCGCTGTAGCTCGCGAACTTCGACGCCACCTGCTGCCAGACCTTCTGGTATTTCGCCTTGATCGTGGTCTGGTCGGCCGCGTCGCAGATCAGCCACGCCCCGCCGACC
This sequence comes from Actinoplanes sichuanensis, assembly GCF_033097365.1. Taxonomy (NCBI): domain Bacteria; kingdom Bacillati; phylum Actinomycetota; class Actinomycetes; order Micromonosporales; family Micromonosporaceae; genus Actinoplanes; species Actinoplanes sichuanensis. The sequence goes on along the minus strand of NZ_AP028461.1, from coordinate 3,985,253 downwards.
GACTTGTAGCCGTCGCCGTGCATGTTGATCAGCACGTACAGGCCCCGGTCGTGGGCCAGGTTGACGACCTCCTGGATCCGGTTCAGCCAGGCGGCGTCGACCGTGTAGTTCGGCGCGGCACCGATCTTGCCCAGGTAGGACACCGGGATCCGGATCGTCTTGAACCCGGCCGCCTTCACCCGGTCGATCAGCGCCCCGGTGATCACCGGGTTGCCCCAGGCCGTCTCGCTCGGCACGCCGTTGACGTTGGCCTCCAGCTGGTTGCCGAGGTTCCAGCCCTTGCCCATGTCGGCGACGAGCTGCGCCGCGCTGCCGGTGATCGGACCGGTGCTCGTGCTCGGTGAACTGCTGGGGGAGCTGCTCGGCGAGGTCGCCGGCGAGCTGCTCGGAGTGGTCACGCCGCCGGTGCAGGCGGTGCCGTTGAGGGTGAACGCGGCCGGCACCGGGTTGGTCGAGGTGAACGCGCCGTTGAAACCGAACGACGTGCTGCCGTTGGTGGCGATCGACCCGTTGTAGGAGACGTTGCGGACCGTGACGGCCGTCCCGGACTGGGTGTACGAGCCGTTCCACAACTGGCCGACGGTCTGCCCGGAGGCGAACGACCAGGCCAGCGTCCACGAGCTGATCGGGTCACCGAGGTTGGTGATCTTCACGTCGGCGCCGAAGCCGCCCTGCCACTGACTGGTGACCGTGTAGTCGACCCGACAGCCGGCGGCGGCGCTGGCCTGCAGCGCGACCGCTACCGAACCGCCGACGGCGGCCAGGGCTACCGCGGCCGCGGTCAGCACTTTCCGTGTTCGAGACATGGGGATGGTTCCTTCTGGGGATCGGGAGCGCTCCCATATGGGGGATGGTCGCGACTCCGGTGGGGGAGAGGGTTACGCATACTATGCCTTACGGCGCCGACGAATACTCGCCGCCGTCGATCAGTTCCGCCGCCGCTGGAAGATCACCAGATCCAGCCGCTCCACGATCGGCCCGCGGATCCGGCCCTCGGCGGCGTCCCGGCGCAGCTGCGACAGCCCCTGCTCGAACACCGGATCAGGCAGGCCGGCCAGCGGACTCAACGACCGGGACGCGGCCTTCGCCACCAGTTCGGCGGCGTCCTCGGCGAACGTCTGCTCGACCTGAACACGCTCCACCATCCCGAGACCCCCGCCGGCCAACACGACGGCGATCCGCTCCAGCGCCAGTAGCGCCGGACTGCCCGCCGCCCACGCGAGCGGAAAATACCGGGTCAGCGGAAGCTCCTCCGGCGGACCGAAACCACCCCGCAGCAACAGATGCCCACCCGGCCGCAGCACACGACCCAGACCCGCCGCCAACGCCGGCAGATCCCGGACATGATGGACCACCTGCGACGCCCACACGGCGTCGAACACCCCGGCCCGAAACGGCATCGCCTCCGCCGCGCCGCCGACCATCCCCGCCCCCGAAAACCGCGCCCGCATCGCCGCCGACGGCTCACACGCCACCACCCGGGCACCACTGAACCGCGCCAGAGCGGCACTGAACCGGCCGGTCCCGGCACCGAGATCGAGGATCCGGCCCCCACCGGACGGCAGGAACGGTCCGGCCGCGGCCATCCACCTCACCACGTCACCGGCACGAAGCCCCCGCCCCCGGTCGTAGGCCGCCGCCATCACCGGTCCGTACGTCATCGGAATCCTCCGCCCATCGTTCGTACGCCAATCGGATGGTGTCTTTACCGAAGCCTTACATCGACTACCTACGTTGGCTCGCATGACCGACCGCCGGGTGATGGCCCATCTGCTCCGCCGCCTCACGTTCGGGCCGACGTCGGCCGAGGTCGACGCGGCCGTACGCGCCGGCCACGACGCCACCCTCGACCGGCTGCTGCGCCCGGCGCCGCCACCGACGCCACCCGAGCTGGGCCCCGACCCGATGTCGCGACTGGCCACCGGCGCCGACCGCGAACAGCGCCGGGAAGCACGCCGCACACAGAACGACCAGGTCGCGGAGCTGACCCGCTGGTGGCTGGCCCGAATGGCCGGGCCGGGTGCGGCCGAGAAACTCACCTTCTTCTGGCACGGGCACTGGGCGACCAGCTCCCGCAAGGTCCGCTCGGCGCAGCTCATGCTGACCCAACAACAAACCCTGCGGCGGTACGGAACAGGCGACACCGGGCCACTCGTGCGGGCCATGCTGCGCGACCCCGCACTGATCCTCTGGCTCGACGGGCAGAAGAACACCCGCCGCGCCCCCAACGAGAACCTGGCCCGCGAGCTGATGGAACTGTTCACCCTCGGCCTGGGCGCCTACACCGAGGACGACGTCAAAGCCGGCGCCCGGGTCCTCACCGGCTGGCAGGTCGACCGGAACACCGGCGCCGCCACCCTGGTCGCCAAGCGGCACGACGACCGGCCGGTCCGCCTGCTCGGCCGCACCGCGACCTGGGACGTCGACGCGTACGCCGACCGACTCGTCCAGCACGACGCCCACCTGCCGTTCCTGGCCGGACGACTGTGGGCCCGCTACGCCGCCGAACCCGGCCCGACACCCGCCGCGACCGCCCGGATCACCGCCGCCGGCCGCGACACCACCGCACTGCTGCGAGCCGTGTGCCGGGACCCGGAGTTCCCCGCCACCACCGGACGACTGGTCAAACAACCCGTCGAATGGCTGGTCGGCGCGCTACGCCAGCTCGACATCGACGTCGCCGGACTGAAGGTCGAACAGCAGCAGCGCCTGCTCACGACACTGCGGCAACTCGGCCAGCTTCCGCTGCGGCCGCCGTCGGTCGGTGGCTGGCCGTCCGACCGGGAGTGGCTCACCACCGCCACCACCCTGGCCCGCCTCCGCGCCGCCCAGCACCTCGCCACCCTGGCCCCCGCCGCCGACCGGCTCACCGGACCCGACCGGATCGACGCACTGGCCGACCTGCTGGTCGTGGACGCCTGGACCGCGGGCACCCGGGCCGCGCTCGACGCGGCCAAGGACCCGCAGCGGCTACTCGCCCTCGGCCTGGGCAGCCCCGAATACGCCGTGCACTGAAGGAGCGCCGACATGGACACCATCACCCGCCGCCGGTTCCTGATCGCCAGCGGTGTCGCCGGCGCCGGTGCCCTCGCGGCAGGCGCCACCGCGTACACCCTCGACGACCTCCTGGCCACCTCCGGCGACCGTGACGACACCGCGACAACCCTGGTCCTGGTCACCCTCTACGGCGGCAACGACGGACTCAACACCGTCATCCCGTACGCCGATCCGGCGTATGCGGCGGCCCGACCCGAGATGACCTACCAACCCGAGGCGATCCTGCGGCTCGACGACGAGTTCGGGCTCAACCCGGGACTCACCGGGCTGCACCGGCTCTACCAGGACCGGCGGCTCGCGATCGTGCACGGCGTCGGCTATCCACGGCCCAACCGCAGCCACTTCCAGTCGATGGACATCTGGCAGACCGCCCAGCCCGACCGGCCCGGCACCACCGGCTGGCTCGGCCGCTGGCTGGACACCACGGGCCGCGACCCGCGGCTGGCGATCTCGTTCGAACCGGCGCTGCCACCCCTTCTCGCCGGTGCGGACAGCGCCGGGGCGACCGTACCCGGTGGGAAACTCGCTCTCCCCGGCGGACTGACCACCGCGACCCTGGGCAACCTGGCGACCGCCGAACCGGGGGTTTCGCCCGCGCTGGCTCGTGCCGCCGGCTGTTTCGCCGACCTGATGCGGGTCCAGGACATGATGCGCGAGGTCGAGGCGGAGACCGCCGACGAGGAGACCGACGACGGCGACCCGCCCGCGGCGACCGCCACCGGTGGTGCCGCGCCGCCGCTCGATCAGCAGCTCGCCCTGGTCGCCAGATGCATCGAGGCGGGTGCGGCGACCAGGGTGTACTCGGTGTCGCTGGGCGGCTTCGACCTGCACGCCGACGGCCGCGACTCCCAACAGGCCCTGCTGAAGCGGCTCGACGGACCGCTGACCGCGTTCGCCGACCGGATGGCCGGCAAGGGCGTGGTGATCGCGGTGTACTCGGAGTTCGGACGGCGGGTGCACGCCAACGCCTCCGACGGCACCGACCACGGCACGGCGTCACACATGTTCCTGCTCGGCGACGGTGTCCACGGCGGCCGCCACGGCGAACCACCGAGCCTGACCGACCTTGAAGACGGCGACCTGAAATACACCGTCGACTTCCGCGACGTGTACGCCACCCTGCTGGCCGACGTCCTGAACAGCGACCCGGAACGGATCCTCGACGGCTGGACCGGACGGCTGACCGGAATCCTCGGGTAGCGTCCACCGGACCCATTCCGTCGCTCATTGTTTCTGGTGCCGACGGTGACGTCGGGACGCACCGTCGATGGGCGGTCGACGAATTCGTCGGCCGCCCATCGATTGGTTACTTCGGTGTTACCGGAGGCTTTCCTTTATTCGAAACATTCGCCGACGACTGCGCCGACCGAGAAGAGCGACAACAGAATGTTCTTGTAGTCCGCGCGGGTGACGGACTTGATGCCCTCGTTCTTGGCCCAGCGGATGGCGTCCTTGCGGCTGAACCCGGCCTTGCGGGCCGCCTTGTAGGCCTTGCTGAGCACCTTGGCCAGCTTCCAGGCGCCACCGGCCGCCTTCACCGCTGCCTTGATCTTGCTGATCGGGCCGACGATCGAGAAGATCGCCACTCCGATCGCCGAGATGCAGCCGACGATGCCGAACGTCGACATCTCGCCCGGAGCGGTGACGTCGAGGTTCTCCTCGAGGTACTCGAGAGTGGCCTGGTCACCCTGGGCGATGACCGCGTCCGGGACCTCCTCCATGACGGTCAGCGCGTCGTAGACCTCCAGGGTGAGCGCGTCGCCCTCGGCGGCCGGCGTCTCAGCTGCCGGGTTGTAGGTGTACGTGGCCTCGATCAGGTCGAACGTGCTCGTGGTGCCGGTCTCGGTGTCGTACGGGCGCACCACACCGTCGGTGCCGACGACCGCCGGACCGGTGTAGACGACCGTCGGCGTGCCGGTGGCGGACGGGATCGTGATGGTCAGCGGGACCAGGCCGTCGGTGCCGGTGGCGGCGGCGATCGTCTCCGGGAAGCCGATCCACGTGTCGAACCCGCCGTCCGCCCACGAGTAGCCCCAGCCGACCTCGGCGGGTGTGATGGTGTTGCCGGACACGGTGTCGACGGAGACCGTGACCACGGCGTCGGCGATCGGCGCGCCCGTCGCGGTCTTGAGGGTGCCGGTCAGTGCGGTCGCCGCGGTGCTCGACTGAACGGCGGCGGCGGGCACCCGGGCGTGTGCGATCTCCGGCATGCCGCCGAGTGCCACGGCCGCGGAGAGCAGCACGACGGACAGACGGCGCGTCAGGAGTCTCGATGTGGTGGACAAACTGGTACCCCGTTTCGAAAGATGCGATTCTCCTGGACCAGTCGCCAGGCGAACATGTGGAAGATAATCAATGCATATTCGAGCGGGGTCAAGGCTTGATCAAAATCCGTTGTATGTCCGGATTGTTGGAATCCGAGAGTCGACGGTGGTGAATGGAGTCATTTTGGCCGGATAAGCGTGGCGCCCCATTCCCGAATCGGGAAAGGGGCGCCGTCGACGGGGTTGACAGTCTCTTGCAAGTCCACTATGGACACTCGGCGGACCGGATCTCGACGGGCAAGTGGTGACGTCAGCTGTCGGCTCTGCGTCCGAAATCCACTCCCACCCATGCCGGCAGAGCCGCACCGGTGACCGCGATCCACCAGTCGCCGTCGAGCACGGCCGACACGATCAGGACGGCCATCAGGACCAGCAGGGCGATCCGACCCGCCGTGCTCGCCGCCCGAGTCCGCCACCACGGCACCTGCCGCCGGGGCTCACCCGCCGCCAGGTCCTGCGCGAACTGCTCCAGCGACGGGAACTCCGCACCCGGGCTGGAGCCGGCCTCCGTCACGTGGGCGCGGGCCTCCTCGACCAGGACGGCCGCCCGGTCGGCCGGAAGGTCGAATCGGCCGACCAGCAGGGCCTGGAGCCGCGCGAACCAGGCCTCCGGGTCGGCCGGGTCGGACCCGGTGGACGGCTCGGCGGGTCTGCCGGGCCGGGTCAGCAGCCAACCGAGGCCGAGGGAGACCACCAGCGTGCCCAATGCGGACGTCTCGCCGATGCGGTCGGTGGGCAGCCGGGTGAACGCCACACCCGCGGCGATCACGAGCAGGCCCGCGCCGACGAAACCCCACGGCGCCAGGCGGGGATGCCCGGAGGCCCGCAGCGCACTGGGTGCCGCGATGCAGACGAACAGGCTCAGGCCGACCAGGACGGTACCGACGACGCCCGCGACGGTCAGCGGAATCGTGAGCCCGCCGTTGACCCACATCGCGAGCAGGGACGCCGGCACGCCGACGAACGCCAGTACGAACAGCCCGTCGCTCAGGTGATCACGAGGCGTCTTGCCCTGGGTGTCCAGCCGGGCCTGAACGGCCGGCTGGGCGGCCGCGACGTCCGCCGCGAAGTCGTCGGGGGAGCCCAGCGCCTGCCAGGGGTCAGCGCCGCTCTGCTCATAGTCGGAGCGTGCCTGCTGGATCAGGGGCGTCGCCTCCCGGTAGCCGATGCCGCGGTCGCCGAGGGCGGTTCGGGTCATCAGTTCCCACCGCTCAAAACTGGCCGTCATGGTTGCTCCATCGTCTGCCGCAGGAACTCGTCAAGGGTGGCCGTGAATCTCTGCCAGGCCTGCCACTGGCCGTCCAGCCGCCGCCGACCGTCGTCGGTGATCGCGTAGACCTTCCGGCCCGGTCCGCCCGCGCCGGCCTGCCATGTCGAGCTGACCGCGGCCTCGGCTTCCAGCCGGGTCAGCACCGGGTAGAGCACACCGCCCCGGATCGTGCCGAGCCCCTGGTCGCCGAGGCGCTGGGCCAGGGCGTATCCGTGCCGGTCGCCCTCGGTCAGGGTGGCCAGGACGGCCATCTCGAGAGTGGCGCGCAACCAGCCGGGGTCCGTCGCTGATCCCCCCATGTTCTCCTCCAGGTGTCGCGGAACCCTGTCACGCGAGTAGTCTGCGTCTTCGACTAGTCTGAATCCAGACTAGTGGAAGCGCAAGTGTGCCCGCGGGAGGAGTGGCAGCCGATCCGGAGACCGGTGGGCGACGAGTTCAGGCCGTGGTCCGGTGACGGTCGTGGCGCACACGACCGTCACCGGACCGGACCGTCACATCCAGGGGTAGAAGATGAGCCGCCAGGAGGTGGGGCTGTCCCCGCGGCAGTAGTAGCCGCTGTAGATCAGGTTGCCGTAGACGAAATCGTCGCCTTTCGTCTCGCATTCCGACGCGGTCGGGTAGGTCCCGCCGCCGATCACCTTCTGCAGGAGTTTGTTGGAGACGTAGGTGCCGACCTTGGTGCCGGCGGTGTAGCCCTGAGTGACGTCCCAGCTGTAGTGGACACCCAGGTAGATCCGGCTGCGGGCGTTCTCCATCGCCGCCGCGCTCAGGGTGGTGAAGGTCCGTGTCACGCCGACGGCGTGCGGGTCGTCGGTGCCGCCGGTGAAGGTGATCTCGTCGGTGCCGAAGTACCGTTTCATGGTCTCCGCCCAGGCGCTGCCGACGGTGGCGTGCCCGGAGACCCAGGACGGGGAGGCGGGGCTGAAACCGACCCCGTTGCGGTCGGCCGACAGCGGTTTCCAGGTCGCGTCCGCGGTGGTGGCCGCGTTGTTGTCGGTTCCGGCCAGCTGGATCGCCGACTCGGGTCGCCACAGGTCGATCGGGGTCTGGTAGTTGGCATCCGACGCGACCACCGCGGCATCCGCCATCGCGGCGCTGACCAGGGCGAACAGTCGCAGGTTGGCCATCTGGTCGAGCCCGCGGCCGGCCGACACGACCTGCGTGTGCGCGAAGTGCTGACCCGGCAGCTTGTACGTGCCGTCCAGGTCGTTGGCCCAGAACCAGGCGGCCTGCGTCTGGTCCGCGGTGCGACTGGAGCCGGTCGCCCGGCCGAGACTCTTGACCACGTTGACCTGCGTGGCGTACGCCCCACTGGCCAGCAGCGACGACATGGTCGCGTAACCACCGGGCGGCGTCGGCCGGAAACTGCTCTTGTACGCCTCCCCGTACCGGGAGAACGGTGTCACCTTCCCCCAGTTGGGCGTGACGGCGTTGCCGGATCCGGTCGGCCGCCAATAGCCGGGCTCGTTGACCAGCGTGTAGGCGGTGGTGAGGCCGGACTGGTCGGCGAGCGGGTCCCGGTTGGAGATCATGTTCTGCCCGGCCTTGGCGCCGACGCTCCGACCCTGCTGCTGTGCGGCGTCCACGGCGATGCCGTCCTGTGCCGCGGCCAGGTCACCGGAGAAACCGATGTTCGGGTAGAGACTGGTCAGCACCGTGTACGCGGCGTAGTCGATCGCCGTCTCCACGTCCGGGTTCGCCCAGTTCGTGATCGGGTTGAAGCCGGTGTAGTCGATGGCCAGACAGTTGAAGTCGTCGTACGTACCCGTTTTGTGGCAGTTGATGGTGTTGACCGCGTTGAACATGGCGTTGTGCACCATCGCGCCGGACCGCGCCAGCGGGCCGGGCGCGCCACCGGCCGTCCGGTAGGTCTTGAGCAGGACGTTGTTCCAGAAGATGACGTGGTCGCCGACCGGTGCCGCCTGCGCCGGCCGGGCGGTGACCGCCAGGCCGGTCGGCACCAGCACCGTCGCGAGCGCGCCGAGGAGCGCTCTTCTGATCTGTTTCCGCATGACATCCCCCGATTTATCTTTGTCGATCGAGCAGAAGTGCGAGGGGATCGTACTGTCCACATGAGACGGGTGGGTAGCCGGACGATCACATTCAGACATTCGGTCAGGTGCGAGGCGGCCGTTCCGGTCTGCCGATCCTTGCGCGGGTCCTGAGAGGGCAATCCGTGCGGTTTAGGGATGTTTCGGGTTTGAGTTCGAGTTAGAACTGCTGGTCGGGGGTCACTCGGCTAGGGCGGTGAGGGTGAACTGCCCGGCGCTGGTCTCGGTCAGGATTCCGCGTTTGACCAGGCGTTTCAGTTTGGCGCGGATGCCTTCGGTGTCGTTGTGTTCGGCGCCGATGCCGATCGCGAGGCAGACGTCTCTGGCGCGCATGGCCGGGCTGTCGCTGGTGGTGAACGCGGAGAGGATCTGCTGGTAGACGGTGTTGTCGAGGCTGCCGCTGTTCGGGATGGCCGAGTCGTTGGTGCCGGTCAGCCGGGTCAGGGTGGTGCGGGTGGTGACCAGGTCGGACAGTTCGGTTTCGGCCAGGCGTAGTTCGTCGGTGAGTTTGCCGATCTGTTCGCGCAGGTCGGCGATGGCCGCGGCGGTACTGGTTTGTCGTTCGGTGATCAGGTCCAGGATGGGCTGCATCAGGTCACGTCCTCGGTGATGGTGCGCCAGGTCGGCGTGGCGGTGCCGGTCAGCCGGCGGGTCAGGTTGGCCGTGGAGGCCCAGAGGGTGTGCGACACGCTGGAGGCGGGCAGGCTCTCGTAGTCACGGACCAGGCGCCGGTGCAGCATCAGGGTGCCGTGGGTCCGTTCGACCACCCACCGTTTGGCGATCGGCACGAACCCGGGAGTGGTGTCGCTGCGTTTGACCTGTTCAACAGTGATCCCGAGGACTGCGCCATGGATCATGACCTCGTCCTTGAACCCGGCATCGACATAGACGCGGGCCACCGTCGAGGTGTGCTCGACGACCTTGTCGAGCAGGTCGATGCCGATGGTGTTGTCGGTGGCCGAGGCCGCGGCGACCACGACCGCGATGATCAGGCCGAGGGTGTCCACGGCCAGGCCCCGTTTGCGGCCGGGCACCTTCTTACCCGCGTCCTTGCCGGTGGTAGCGGCCGGGACGTGGTTCGCGCAACGGATGGACTGGGTGTCCAGGACGACCGCGGTCGGGTCCTCGGTGCGGCCGGCCCTCTCCCTGGCCTGGCAGCGCAGCAGGTCATGGATGGCCTGGTCGGTGCCGTCGTTACGCCATAATCCGAAGTAGTAGTAGACCGCGGATCCGGGCGGCAGGTCATGCGGCAGTAACGCCCATTGGCAACCGGTCCGGTTCTGGTAGAACAACGCGTTGACGATCTCGCGCATCTCGTAGCGGCCTTCGTACCCCGACGGGGAAGCCCGCCGGGCCTTCCAGACCTGAAGGAACGGCTCGATCAACGCCCACTGGGCGTCCGTGAGATCAGTCGAATACGCCTGACGTGCCATGAGCAGGCACTACGCGGCCGCCAACCATGCGACCTCAACCCCCGCCGCGACTTCACGACATCGAGGGACACCAAATCAATCCGTAAACCTCGAAAGGGTACTTCAACCCGCTAAAGCTACATCCGCGAACTTATGACCCTCTGAGAGCGGCTTGAGGTTGCGTTGAGGGTGCGATCCGATCTGTGGGGGCATGAACGCCACCGCCGCCCGCCCCGCCCTCATCGACCTCACCGTGGTCGTGCCGTTCTTCAACCCGGGTCCGGTGGTGCGTCGCACGGTCGAGCAGCTGGTCGCCTGCCTGACCGAGGCCGGGGTGGTGTTCGAGGTGATCGCGGTCTCCGACGGTTCGACCGACGGCTCCGCCGCCCTGCTCGCGGGCATGGCGAACGTGACGGTGCTCGACAACCCGGTCAACCAGGGCAAGGGCGCCGCCCTGCACCAGGGGTTCGCCGCCGCCAACGGTGCGTGGGTCGGGTTCATCGACGCCGACGGCGACATCGACCCCCGGCACCTGGTCGACTACCTGACGCTCGCCCGCACCGGCGGCCACGCGATGGTCTACGCCGACAAGCGCCACATCGCCTCGGTCTCCGGTGCCGGCCGGGCCCGCAAACTGATCTCGGTGTCCTACTCGACGCTGGTCACCGCCATGTTCGGCCTGACGGTCCGCGACACCCAGACCGGCTGCAAGATCATCCGCCGGGACGTACTCACCGAGGTCCTGCCCCGCCTGCGCGAACGCCGCTTCGCGTTCGACCTCGAACTGTTCGTCGCGACCAACGCCGCCGGCATCACCGACCTGCACGCCGCCCCGGTCCGCCTCGAGACCCGCGTCGCCGGATCGACGGTCACCACCAAGAGCATCATCCGCACCATCCGCGACACGTTCACCATCTACGGCCGCCGCCGCGCGAACCACTACGCCGTCTACGCCCTCGCCGCCTGAACCACCCGACCCAGACGCGCGACCGCGTCACCGGCCGCCGCCCGCGTCATCGGCAGCAGCGGACTCGACGCCATCAGCCTCAGATCCTCACCCCAGGACGTCGTGCCGTCGAGGAACCGCAGCACCCGCTCCGGCGGATTCCGGTCGAACAACCGCCCGAAGAATTCGACCCCGTCGACCATTCCGCGGTCCAGAGCCCGCAACTGCACCGCGTCCATCCACCGGTGCCGCCCCGGATACGCCGGCCCGGGCAGCGGCGGACGACCCGCCGCCACCTCGACCGCGATCCGATCGGCCTGCCGGGCCATCGCGGTGAACGTGAACCCGGTCGACGGCCGGGTCGCCCCACCCGCCGTACCCAGCCGCACCACCCGCGGCGACGGACGGGCCTCGAAGACACCGTCGGTCATCGGGATCACCCCGTTCTCCACCTCCCGCACCCGCACCGCCGCCTCGTCGATGCCGAGCAGCGCGAGATAGCCGCGCAACGCCGCGTCATACTCGTCGCCGGACAGCACCGACGGCGAGAATTCGGTGTATTCGACCAACGCGAACCGCTCATCGACCGGCAGCACATACCCGAACGACACCCCACGCGCGGGCTGCGGAGTCCGAAAATCCATCAGGACCGCCCGCCCCGGCTCGAAGATCGCCCGGTCCGACTCCAACCACCAACCCCGAAAATGCTGCAACCAGTTGGTACGGCCAGAGCGCGCCGGAGACCGCGGACGAGAGTCGAGCACCCACCCCGCCCGGACCAACGGCGTACCGGCTTCGTCCCGCACCACCACCCGCGACCCGTCGTCGTCGAGCCGGTCGGCCGCGGCGGTGACCCGCACCGCGCCGAGCCGCTGCTCCGCCGCACCGGCCAGCTCGTAGAGCGGCCCCGACCGCAACATCGCATACCGCAGCGGCCGCAGCGGCAGAGTCCGCCGACCCTCCGCCGTCACCACGTCGACCGCCGCCCAGCTCGCACTGAGCAGCGGATCGAGAAACGAACCGGGCTCACCCCAGAAAGCCCAGGTCCGATCCTGCCCACGTTTGTGCACCGGGTCGACGATCGCCACCCGTACCCCCGAAAGATCTTTTCGATCCAGAGCGGCGAGTACGAGTGAAGCGGCCCCGCCCCCACCGACCAGAGCCAGATCAACCGTGACGGGCGAAGTCATGCGCCGATCATCTCAGCACGGTGCGGGGACGCCCCCGGCGGTGACGGTCTTCAGCGCGAGCAGCGCGTCGTCGGCCGTGGCCACCTTCGCCAGGGTCAGACCGGGCACCGGGTTGGCCGCCGCCTCCGCGCAGTTGCCCTCCGGAACCAGGAAGAACTCGGCCCCGGCCGCCTTGGCGCCGTGCAGCTTCTGGGGGATGCCGCCGATCGGGCCGACCGCGCCGTCCGCGCGGATCTCCCCGGTCCCGGCGATCACCCGACCGCCGGTGAGGTCGGCCGGAGTGAGCTTGTCGACGATGCCGAGCACCAGCATCAGCCCGGCACTCGGGCCACCGATCTCACGAACGTCGATGCTCACCCGTACCCCCGCCGGTTGACCCATTTCGGTCAGGGCCACCGCGATCGCGGTGCTCTCCGACGTCGCGAACGCCTCCTGATTCACCTGCTGAACCTGCTCGTCGCTCTGCCCGGCCGGAAAGACCGCCTCCCGCGGGACCAGCGCCCTCCGATCGTCGAACCAGGCACCGACCGCATCGGCGCCGCCACCCACATCAGTGACCTCGACCGTGGTGAGCAGCAGCTTTCCCGTCGAGGCGGAGACGTCCGCACCGGTCACGGCGATCACGTCCGCCCCGAGCACGTCGAGCGTCGGACCAGGCTTCTCCACCAGATACGGCATCGGCGCGAACCAGACCCCGGCGGCAAGCAGAGCCGTCCCGAACACACCGGCGGTCAGGAGTCGAACTTTTTCCACTGTCCCTCCGAGACGATCTCGGTGCCGGCTTCGGTCACCTTGATGGCGGTCTGCGCGTCGATGGCATACGCGGGCCTGTCGATTCCGGTGGCCCACCGTTCCGCCTCGGCCATCGAGAAATGCGGGGAATCCGGGTCGTTCAGGTGCGGGAAGATCGAGAAGTCGACCAGTCCCAGAGTCGTGTCGTCGCCGTCGGTGAAATGCCTTCCGATCCGCGGTGTCACCACCATGCTGCCGGCGCTCAGCCCGACGTAGACGGTGTCGTGCAGCGTCGGCAGCATCTCGGCCAGGCCGGACTCGCGCATCCAGCGGTGCAGGTACATGGTGTCGCCGCCGTTGACCAGCAACACGTCGGCCGCGTGGACCCACGAGGTCCACAGCTCCCGATCGATGCTGGGTAGGGCGGTCAGTTCCAGCACGCCGACCGATTTCCAGCCCAGCTCGGTCATCGGACTGGGCGACCGGCCACTGATGAAACGCCAGGGACCGCCCGGTTCGCCGTACCGGCCGCCGTATCCCGCGGTGGGAATGCAGAGGGCGCCGGCCTCGGCGATCGGCTTGCCCAGCAGGTCGACCAGGGCCTGCCGAATGCTCGCGTTTCGAACGCCGGAATCGGTCAGCAGGAATTTCACCCCGGCGACGCTAACACGCCCGTATCGGCGCCGGATCACGCAACGTCTGGAAGATCAACAAGCTCAACGCGGGCATCACCACCAGCGGCATGAGCGCGGCCTGCAGTGAGGTGGCGTCGGCCAGCGCGCCGATGACCGGGCTCGCCAGACCGCCGACGCTGACCGTCAGCCCCAGGGTGACGCCGCTCGCGGTGCCGACCCGGCTCGGCAGGTAGTCCTGTCCGAGAGTGATCTGCAGCGAGAACGGCACGTACAGCGCGATCGAGGTCAGGGCCACGAACAGGTAGAACGCCGGGCCGGGCGCCCACACCACACCGGCGATCGCGAAGACGGCCACGCCATACGACCAGCGCGACGTCGTGACCCGGCCCCACCTGCTCGCCGCCGAACCGCCGAGCAGGGAGCCGACGACTCCGCCGAGATACAGCAGGAACAAGGCTGCCGTACCCGCGGCCGGGTCTCCGCCCTGCCGTTGCCGAGCGTAGAGCGAGACGAAGGCGCTCAGCCCGACGAACGCGATCGACCGGAAGATCACCGCGAACGTCAGGCGCAGAAACGACGAGATGTCGTCACGGCCGGTCTTCGGGATCGTGGCGTTCCGGCGCCGGGTCAGGGCCTGCAGCACCGGCAGTGCCATCGCGGCCCCGGCGAGTGCCGGGACCATCAGCAACGGCGTCCACCTCAGCCCGGTGATCGCGGCGACCAGCAGCGGCGCCACCGCGAAACCGATGTTGCCGCCGGTCGAGAACCAGGCCATCGCCGTGTGGCTGCCGTCGCTCGCCTCGCGGGCGATCCGGGCCGACTCGGGGTGGTAGGCGGCCACGCCGATCCCGGACAGCGCCACGAACAGCAGCGTCAGCGGGTAACTGCCGGTCAGGCCGCTCACCGCGATGCCGACTCCGCCGATCAGGGTGCTCACGGGCAGCAGCCACGGCATCGCCCACCGGTCGGTGAGGGCGCCGAACACCGGCTGCGCGACCGACGACAGCAGCGACGCGGCGAGGACGACACCGGACACGGCGGCGTACGTGTAGGCGCGCTCGGCCACGAACAGCGGCACCAGCGCGGCGACGGCGCCCTGGTAGACGTCGACGCAGGCGTGCCCGGCGGCCAGCAGGGTGATGGAGGTTCGTCTTCGCACCACGACCATGCTTCCCGGCGGTACGGTGTCCGGCTTCCGATATCCTGCCAACCGATGCCGGAAATCCGCCACGAGCCGATCGCACCCACCCGCAGCCAGTGGCTGGCGTCCGGGGCTGAGATCAGCGCCCACCGGCACGACGACCACCAGATCATCTACGCCGCGCGCGGGGTCCTGACCGTCACCACCGACGCCGGATCCTGGGTGACGCCGGGTAACCGTGCCATCTGGGTGCCCGCCGGCACGGTGCACGCCCATCGCGCCTACGGTTCGCTGGAACTGCACCTGGTCGGGCTGCCCGCCGACAGTAATCCGCTCAGCCTGGACACCCCCACGGTCCTGTCGGTCGCGCCGCTGCTCCGCGAGCTGATCATCGAGTACACCCGCGGTCCGGACTCGGCCGGCCCGGAACACGATCGGCTGCTCGCCGTACTCCTCGACCGGCTTCGGGCCTCGCCGCAGCAGCCGCTGCACGTGCCGACCCCGACGGATCCGCTGCTACGCGCCGTGTGCGAGCTGGTGCGGGCGTCGCCGGGTGACAACCGGACGCTCGTCGACCTCGGCCGTGCGGTGGGTGCCAGCGACCGCACCCTGTCCCGGCTGTTCCGCCGCGATCTCGGCATGAGTTACCCGCAGTGGCGCACCCAGCTGCGCCTGCACCATGCGCTGATCCTGCTCGCCGACCGGACCCCGGTGACCACGGTCGCGCACCGCTGCGGCTGGTCCTCGGCCAGCGCGTTCATCGACGTGTTCCGACGAACCTTCGGCCACACTCCCGGAGTCGGGGGCGTCTGACGCCGTCGTGCGTCTGGGTCGGGTGGTTCAGGCGGCGAGGGCGTAGACGGCGTAGTGGTTCGCGCGGCGGCGGCCGTAGATGGTGAACGTGTCGCGGATCGTGCGGACGATGCTCTTGGTGGTGACCGTCGATCCGGCGACGCGGGTCTCGAGGCGGACCGGGGCGGCGTGCAGGTCGGTGATGCCGGCGGCGTTGGTCGCGACGAACAGTTCGAGGTCGAACGCGAAGCGGCGTTCGCGCAGGCGGGGCAGGACCTCGGTGAGTACGTCCCGGCGGATGATCTTGCAGCCGGTCTGGGTGTCGCGGACCGTCAGGCCGAACATGGCGGTGACCAGCGTCGAGTAGCTCACCGAGATCAGCTTGCGGGCCCGGCCGGCACCCGACACCGAGGCGGTGTGGCGCTTGTCGGCGTAGACCATGGCGTGCCCGCCGGTGCGGGCGAGCGTCAGGTAGTCGACCAGGTGCCGGGGGTCGATGTCGCCGTCGGCGTCGATGAACCCGACCCACGCACCGTTGGCGGCGGCGAACCCCTGGTGCAGGGCGGCGCCCTTGCCCTGGTTGACCGGGTTGTCGAGCACCGTCACGTTCGCCATGCCGGCCAGCAGGGCGGCGGAGCCGTCGGTCGAGCCGTCGGAGACCGCGATCACCTCGAACGCCACCCCGGCCTCGGTCAGGCAGGCGACCAGCTGCTCGACCGTGCGACGCACCACCGGACCCGGGTTGAAGAACGGCACCACCACGCTGAGCTCAACGGCCGAGCGACGGACGATGGCGGCGGGGGCGGCGACTGCGGTGGCGTTCATGCCCCCACAGATCGGAACGCACCCTCAACACAACCTCAAGCCGCTCTCAGGACCCGCGCAAGGATCATCGGCCTGCCTCCGGGTCCGCTCAGACGCGCGGCCACAGGCGGGCGTCGACCGGTGGGAACGCGGCCGTCAGGAACTGCTCGGTGCGGTGCTCGCGTGGCACGCAGTCCGGCCAGGTGGCCAGCACCTCCGGCAGGGTGCGGTAGCCGAGCGCCAGCTGCAGCAACGCCCCCGGCGGGACCGCCGCATCGATGCCCGGGTCGACGGCCGGGTTCGGCGAGCGGCGGCCCGCGGTCACCGCGGTCAGCTCACCGTCGGTGAACTCCAGGCGGGCGGCCCGCCCGTACGTGTCGATCGTCATCGAGGTGGCCGGCCAGCGCAGACCCGCGGCGTTCCAGCGGGCGCGCAGCACCGGCGCCAGGTGGGCGAGCAGTACGGCTGGGTCGGTGGCGCGCAGGTACCAGCCGCGCTGCCGTTTCGGGACTCCGGGCGGGCCCAGCCGGACCAGCGGGTGCTGCGGGTTCAGACGCCGGCGCAGCAGGGTGAACGGCTGCCCGGTCGACGCGGCGTACCGTCGGCCGATCTCTCCCAGGTAGGCCGACATCGCCGGGGCGGCCCGCGCCCAGTCGCCCGGCCGCTCGCAGGCGGCGGCGTGCAGCACCAGCTCGCCCGCGCCGTACAACTGCACGCTGTGCACCAGGTAGCCGCACACCGCGGCGCCGTCGACGAGCACGGCGACCGCGTTGCGGGAGATGTCGGCGTCCCGACGGCCGGCGATCTCATAGCGCCACACGTTCGGATCGCGGGGACAGCTGAGCACCGGCTCCGCGGTGAGGCGCCGGTCGATCGCGGCGAGGGCGTCCGCGTCGGCGACGGTGGCCGCCCGCACCGTCAGGCCGTCACCCGAGCCGACGGTCAGGGATGTCGCGGGCACGCTGGGAGCACCGTCGTCGGCGAGCGCATAGTCGTAGCCGAGCCGCCGGTAGAAGTACGGAATCCCCTCGATCATCTGCAGGGTGACGCCGTCGGCCCGGTAGCGGTCGTGCAGCGCGGCGAACAGCATCTCGGTGAGCCGCCGCCCGCGATGCTCGGGCGCGGTGGCGACCAGCTCCACCTGGCCCACCGGCAGCCGCACCCCGGCCAGGAACCAGTCCTGGCGCAGCCCGACCAGGCTCGCCGCGGGCCGCCCGGTGGCCACATCCTCGACGACCAGGAAGTCGTCGGGCGTGACCGACGGGTGGCCGTCCATCAGGTCGTACACCCATGCCGCGATGCCCGGGTGGGACTCACCGCCGGTCACCGGCTGCAACTGCGTGGAGGCCTGCAGCGCGGCGAGGTCGTCGGCGTCCCCGGCCCGCCCCACCCGAATCGCGTAACGAGTGTCTACCGTCGTCATGCCTTACGTTCTACCAGGCGCCCGGGTCAGCGCTTCTCGCAGGCGATGCCGTCCTTGTCACGGTCACGGGACTTGTTCGCCTTGTAGACCGCGTTGTTGCGGGTGAAGGTGGTGACCGGCTTCGTCTTGCCGCGCACCTTGTCCTTCGCACCCTTCAGACCGACACCGTGCTTGTAGACCTTGTTGAGCGCGGCGCAGTTGGCGTACCTCTTCGCGGCGGCCTCGGCGGGGGAGACCGCCACGATCGTGCCGGTCGCGGCGATCAGGCCGGCGACGAGCACGGCGGTGATGCGGTGGTGCATGCGGATCCTCTCGATCGTGGGAGCCCAGTGATCCTCACAGGCGCGAACCCGGAACGGCTCCACCGGCCGCGCTGGACACGGCTCCAGGTGGTGTCCAGTTCGTGTCCAGACGTCCTGCATAGCTTCGGCCGCAGCACGTCAACCGACATCGGAAGCAGGGGGAACAAGTCATGAGGGCACGGATCAAGAAGACGCTCGCCGCGGCCGCCGCCGTCGTCACCGCGACCACCGCCGTCATCGTCGGCGTGAGTGGTGGCGGGGCCACCGCCGCCGCGTCGAGCCTGCTCGCCTACGGGATCGCGGGCAACGGCACGCTGATGCTGCAGTTCTGGACCGGCACGCCCGAGCAGAACGACTGGGTACGCCGCATCACCGGCCTCAGCGGCGACACCTCGGTCGTCGGGATCGACTTCCGGGTGCAGGACGGCAAGTTGTACGCGGTCGGCAACAAGGGCGGCATCTACACCATCGGCATCCCCAGCGCGATCGCCACCAAGGTGTCGCAGCTGCAGGTCGCCCTGTACGGCACGAACTTCGGCGTCGACTTCAACCCGGCCGCCGACCGTCTGCGGGTGATCAGCGACAACGCCCAGAACCTGCGGCACAACCTGAACGACCACACCACGATCGAGGACACCACCCTGACCACCCCGCCGGCGACCGGCCCGACCCGGGGCGTGACCGCCGCCGCGTACACCAACAACGACCTGAACGCCGCCACCGGAACCACCCTGTTCGACATCAACACCACCACCGACCAGGTGGTCATCCAGTCGCCGGCCAACAACGGGCTACTGGTGGCGACCGGCAACCTCGGATTCGACGCCGACGGCAACGCCGGTTTCGACATCTTCAGTGACCTGACCGGCGGAAAGACGACCGCGCTGACGGCCTACGCCAGCCTCACCCCGGTGGTTCCGGCCGACCAGGTCCCGCTGCAGAACTTCTACAGCATCGACCTGCTCACCGGCACGCCGACGCTGATCGGGACGTTCCCGCTGGACGTCACCGACGTGGCGGTCGCCCTGGACAAGTAACGGCTACGCGGGCATCTCGTACCGGCCGGCGGCCGACAACCGGGCCAACCCCTCCTCAGCGCGCGTCTGCTCGTACCGGTAGCCGATCTCACCGGCTATCCGCAGCGCGGCGAGGTGATGGGTCCGGGCGTCGGCCGCCCGGCCGGTCGCGGCCGCCGCCTCGCCGAGACTGTTACCGACCCGGGCCTCACCGGCCCGTTCCCCGATCCGGCGGAACAGCGACAGGGCCTCACCGAGACGCGTACCGGCCTGTTCGTGGTCACCGCGCAACACATCGACAAGACCGAGACCATCGAGGGCGTACGCCCGACCGGCGAGCTCGGTCGTGCCGGAGAAGACCAGCAGCGCCCGCTCGTACAGTTGCGCCGCCTCCGCGGACCGGCCCGAGGACGACTCGACATGACCCAAAAACAGCAGCGCGTACGCCTCCCCGATCGCGTCACCGATGTCCTGACAGATCGCCACCGCCGCCCGCAGATCACGCGCCGCCTCCGGATGACGGCCCTGCCGCAGCCGCACCTGACCGAGGTTGCCCAACCCGCGCGCCTCCCCGGCCCGATCACCGGAGTGCCGGGCCACCGCGACCACCTCGCCGAGGAACCGCGCCGACTCGGCATACCGGCCCTGCCACTGATACAGATGACCGAGATTGCCCAGCGCCCGCACCCGGACCAAGGTGTCACCGACCTCCAGCGCCAGATCGACGGCCCGCTGGAGTTCGGCGCCGGCTTCGGCGTACCGCGCCTGCTGAACGTGCAGCACCCCGAGGTTGATCCGCAACTGCGCGGCACTGCGCCGATCCGGCAGCCGCTCGGCCGCCCGCAGCGCATGCTCGTGCAGCATGACCGCGTCCGGATAGTGCCCGCCGCTCTCCAGATAGCGCAGCAGCACCTGGGCCAGTTGCACCGCATACCACTCCGGACCGTGCGCCACCGCATGCACCGCGGTCGCGACCAGATTCGCGCGTTCGGCGTCCAGCCAGGCCAGCGCGGTGCCCTCGTCCAGCGCCGGCATCGGCGCGTCCGCGTCCGGCACCCGCGGCCTGCGGCCACTCTCGGCCGGGAACAGCAGATCCATCGCGGTGGCCGCGGCCCGCAGATAGAAGTCCAGCACCGCGCGGGGCAGACCGGCTTCGCCGGACCGCAGAGCGAGATCTCTGGCGTACGCCCGGAGCAGGTCGTGCATGCCGTACCGGTCGCCGGTGCGCTGCACGAGATGACTCGCGGTCAGCCGGTCCAGATGTTCCCGCGCCTGCGCCTCGGTGCCGCCGGTGAGCGCGGCCACCGCATGGCTGTCGAACTCGGTGCCGGGGTGGTGCCCGAGCAGCCGGAACGTCCGCGCGACCCGGGACGGCAGATCACGGTAGGACCAGGAGAACACCACCGCGATGTCGGAGTGCGGATCACCCGTCGACAGCAGCCCGAGCCGCCCACGGTGATCGGCCAGCTCACCGACCACCGACGCCAACGTGGCCGGGGCCCGACGGTGCACGAGCTCGGCGGCGATCCGCAGCGCCAACGGCAGCCGGGCACAGTGCGCGGCCAACTCCTCCGCGGCCTCCGGATCGCCGGTGACGCTGTCCCCGGCCAGACGGGCGAGCAGCGCCAACGCATCCTCGGTACGCAGTACGTCCAGGTCGAGGCGGCGCGCACCGTGCCGTACCACCAGGCCCGGAAGATTGTCCCGGCTGGTCACCAGGACGACGCTGCTCGCGGCGGCCGGCAGCAGCGGCCGGACCTGGTCGACCGACGCCGCGTTGTCCAGCAGGATCAGCACCTTCCGCCGATCGAGCAGACTCCGATAGAGGGCGGCCCGCTCCTCGACGTCGGCCGGCATCTGCTCACCGGGCAGCCCGAGTGATCGCAGGAACCGGGCCAGCGCGGCATCCGGGGTCACCGGCTGCTCCGGATCGTATCCGCGCAGATCGATGTAGAGCTGGCCGTCCGGGAAACGATCGCGGACCCGGTGCGCCCACCGGGTGGCCAGGGCGGTCTTGCCGACCCCGGCGGTACCGGACAGGACCGCGATCATCACCGTGGCCGGGTCGGCGGCACCGGTCAGCCGGTCCAGGGCATCGATCTCGTACGCCCGACCGGTGAACCCGGGCACGTCGGCCGGCAGTTCCGCGGGCACCGGACGCCCGGTACTCACCGATGGCCGGGTCGGGGCGTTCACCCGTACATCCTCGTCTAAAAGATCTTGATGGGCCGCCGACAGGTCGGCGCCCGGGTCGACGCCGAGCTCGTCGGCCAGCCGCCGCCGCACCGCGTGGTAGGTGGCGAACGCCTGCGCCCGCCGCCCCGCCGCGGCCAGCGCCCGGACCAGCCCCGCCTGCCCGGCCTCGTCCAGCGGATCGGCCGCGGTGACCTCCTCGAACGCAGCGATCGCCCGCCCGGCCTGCCCGGCGGCCAGCAGCGCGGCACCCAGCCGGGACAGCGCGGCCCGATGCTCGGCGACGATCGGCCGGACCTTCGGATGCTCGGCCAGCTGCGGCAGATCGGCGAACGGCTGCCCCTGCCACAGCGCCAACGCCGCACTGAGCGGCTCCACCGCCCGGCTGTCCGCAGCCTGACGCAGCAGCCGCCGGAACCGCAGGATGTCGATCTGATCGGCCGGCACACCCAGGTGGTAGCCGTCGCCGAGATAGGGGATCAGCTCGCTGCGGGAGTGCGGGGCACGGGCCGGTTCGAGGATCCGGCGCAGCCGCTTGACGTGGGTCTGGATGACGTTGACGGCACTGGCCGGCGGATCGTCGCCCCAGATCGTGTCGATCAGCGTGGGCAGGCCGACCGGCTGCCCACCGGCCAGCACGAGCAGACCCAGCACCGTCCGCTGCGCGGGCGGGCCGAGCAGAATCGGCTCGTCGTCGTGCCAGGCGCGCATCGGCCCGAGCACCTGGATCCGTAGCGTCATCGGCGCTGTCCAGTCTCCGTCCAGTCGAGTGCCCCAGAATGCATCGACGAAAGCTTATCTATGCGAGGGGAATCGGACATGTCGCGAATCGGACGGGCGATCGGGGTCCTGGCGATGCTGGCGGGGGTGCTCGGACCGGCCTCGGCGGCCCGGGCGGACGCGGCGGCCTGCGCGGTCAAGTACAAGGTGTCGCCCTACACCGGTGGGTTCACCGCCGAGATCACCGTCACCAACGTCGGTGACCAGGACATCCGGGGCTGGACCTTCCGGTTCCCGCTGGAGACGACCGCGACCGTGGTCGAGTTCTGGAACGCGCAACTGCTCGCCCCCACCGTCGTCGTGATCACCCAGGACAAGGGCTGGAACGCGAACGTCGCACCCGGCGGCAGCATCTCCCTCGGACTGCGTGCGGTCGGTACCGCGGGCGCCGACCCGGCCTGGTTCACCGTCAACGACATCACCTGCTCCCGGGTGAGCTGACCTCAGCGCTGCCTCTCCCACTGCTTCTTCAGCGCGTCATGGAAGTGCTGCGGGAACTCGTCGGCGTCCGACTGCAGATACACCTTGGTCTTCGTACCGTCCGCACCCCAGGTGACGGTCAGGTAGGCGGCGTACGTCCACGAGTCGGCGTTGGCGTCGAGGTCCAGGGCGGTGATGTCCTTCAACGGGATGCTGATCTCCTCCTCGCCGTCGCCGCCGAGCGCCCAGTAGGAGACCACCCGTGACTCGGTGAAGAACGTGCCGGCGTCCTCGAGGTCCTCGCCCCGACTGGTGTAGAACAGCACGTGTTCGCCGTCCTGGAGCCGACCCAGGTCGACCAGCCGCCGCTCGTCGGCGGGGGAGAGGCCGGTCTCCGACTCGATCCCGCCGCAGGCGGCCAGGGCCAGCAGGACGGTCAGGGCCAGCAGCATCGTTCTCGGAGTACGCACACCGTTACCTTTCAGTGCGCTTTAGTGAGCACACGGTTGGTAGTCCTGCCTTGCGGCGGGACGGTCCCGGTCTGACCGACGAGTGTCGTGCCGGGTTCACGTTTCACGGCCACCTGCCCGCGTACGCGGGTCTTCTGGTCGGCTCCACGTGCTGCCACCGGGCCACTCCCGGCGGTGTCGAACTCGGCCGCGAGGGCGGCCAGGTTGAGTGCGGCGTTGCGGTCGCGGTCAACGGTCAGGCCGCACGCCTCACAGGTGTAGGTGCGCTCGGACAGGGCCGGCTTGGTTTTCACCGTGCCGCATGCCGAACAGGTTTTGGAGGACGGATACCAGCGGTCGGCCACCAGCAGCCGACCGCCGTTCCATCCGGTCTTGTACGCCAACTGCCGCCGGATCTCGGCGAATCCAGCGTCGGCGATGTGCTTCGCGAGCCGCCGGTTGGCGAGCATGCCGGTCACGTTGAGGTTCTCGACCACGACCGTGCCATGCTCACGAGCGATCCGGGTGGTGAGTTTGTGCAGACCGTCGCGGCGCAGATTGCTCACGCGGGCATGGGCACGGCCGAGCCTCGTTGCGGCGCGTTCCCAGCGCTTCGACGCCCGTCGACCGGTGCGCCGGTCCGGGCCGGTCTTACGCGACAATGCCCGGCCGAGAGCGCGTAGGCGCTGCCGGGCGGTGGTCAGGTGGCGCGGGTTCGGTACGAGTTCGCCGGTGGACAGCACGGCGAGGTGTCTGATGCCGACGTCGACGCCTGCCACCGAGCCGGGGCGGGCCGGGACGCGTTCGGCGCGTTCGACCTCGACGGTGAACGACACGTGCCAGCGCCCGCCGTCACGCCGCACCGTGGCGGACATGATCCGCGCGGTGCCCGCTTCGAGGCGGCGGGCCAGCTTGCGGGCCGACTCGTGCAGCTTCAACCGGCCGAGCCGAGGCAGTACGACGTGCATGCGGTCGGGTTCGATGCGGATCGCTCCGGTGGTGAACCGCACGGATGGTGTGGTGCGGCGGCGCGACTTGAATCGGGGAAACCCGACCGGCCGCCCGGCCCGTTTGCCGGTGCGGGAGTCGGTCCAGTTCTTCAACCCGCGAGCGAGCGCGTCCAGGCCGGTATTGAACGCTTCCTTGGACACCTCGCCCCACCACGGCGCGACGTCGGGCTTCGCGGCGTTCCACGCCTTACGCAAACCGGCCAGCGACCAGGACAGCGACGGCGTCAACTGTTCGTCCGGCACGCCGTACGACCGTTCCGCGCTCCGCTGGTCCATGACGGCCTTGACCCGAGCGAGTGCCCAGTTATGGGCGACCCGGGCCGCACCCGCGTGGGCGAGTACATCACGTTCCCGGCCCGGGTTGAGGTCGAGGGCGAACCGGTACGCCTGGATCGTCTTCACGCCGGTTCCTCGGTGGCAGCTTCCACAGCCCGCCGGGCACGGTTCGCGGCAGCGCGACGGCCGTACAGACGCGCACACAGACTCGTCAGGATCTCCGTCACGTCACGGACCAAGTCGTCATCGACCTCTGCGGGGTCGACCACCAGCAGGCGACGACCCTGCGCGGTCAGCGCGGCCTCGACGTACTCGGCCCCGAAACGGGCGAACCGGTCCCGGTGCTCGACCACGATCGTCGACACGGCAGGGTCACGCAGCAGGGCGAGGAACTCGCGGTGCCCGTCGAGCGCTGACCCGACCTCCGTGACCACCCGGTCGACGCCGAGTCTCTGCCCGGTGGCCCACACGGTCACCCGGGCGACCTGCCGATCCAGGTCCGGCTTCTGGTCGGCCGACGACACCCCGGCATACACCACGGTCTACCCGGCCCCGGCCGACGTTCCCGTGACCGGCTCACCGATCATGATGAGACGGCCGATCCGGTAAGTAGGAACGGGCAGCGTCCCGGCCGCGTAACGCCGACACGCTGTCGCGTACGAGATCCCGGTGGCCGCTGCCCATTCCTTCACATTCACGACGACAACCATAACGAACTAATGAAAACTACTGACAACCGAAACGCCAGCAGTCGTCAACCCTCGAGGAAAGCCGAACCCCGCAACCATGCGGCGACGCACCGGCACCGGGCCTGCCATCATCGCGGCCCGTCATCCCGCCGAAGTCGATGGTGAGCCCGCAAGCAGCGGGTCCGGAACTTCGAAAGGGTCTGCTCTTGCGCCAGCTTCTTCGCCGCCTCGCCGTCACCGCCGTCCTCGCTCCGGTGGCCGCCATCGGCGTCACCACGATGTTCGCGAGCCCGGCTGAGGCCGCCCCGGCGAAGACGCACCCGTGGCCGGGTGCCGGTCAGGCCGGTCCGGGGCACCACGGCGGGTGGAAGCACCGCGGCCCGGCGTGGCCCATGCCGGGGCAGTTCCCGGGCATGCCCGCCCCGGAGATGCCGTTCCCCGGCATGCCCGCGCCCGAGACGCCGTTCCCCGGCATGCCCGCGCCCGGCATGCCCGTGCCTGAGATGCCCGCGCCCGGCATGCCCGCTCCTGAGATGCCCGCTCCGGAGGTGCCGGCGCCGGCTACTCCCGCGCCCGGTGACTCGACCGACCAGAGTGTCGTGGCCGAGATCAACCGGCTGATCAACGAGCAGCGCACCGGTAACGGATGCGCGGCGCTGACGGTCGACGCCCAGCTCACCGCTGCCGCTCAGGCGCACAGCACGTGGATGGCCCAGAACGGTACCCTCTCGCACACCGGCGACGGTGGCTCCACCTTCGTGACCCGCGCCAAGGCCGCCGGTTACGCCCAGCCCTCGGCCGAGAACATCGCCATGGGCTACCGCACCGCGGCCGAGGTCGTCGACGGCTGGATGAACAGCCCCGGCCACCGCGCCAACATCGTGAACTGCCAGTCCAAGACGGTCGGCGTCGCCGCGGCGGACACCGCCGACGGCACCCCGTACTACACCCAGGTATTCGGTTACTGACCCCCGCAACACCGTGCAGGCCCGAGCCGATCCCTCTGCGGCTGGGGCCTGCACGTGTCAGCGGCCGGCCCGTGGTCGGGAAGGTCCTGGCGGTCCTCGGAACGCCAAGATCATTCCGAACGCGCTGGTACGGGCGGACAACGACGCCGCCACATTCGAGGTCCTCGTCGATCGCGGCGCCGTCACCAGCGGCCCGGCAACCGTCGGCGAGCCCCGGCAGTTAAGGCGCTGCGATCTGTCGGTTCGCTCTTCTGTCGAATCGAGGGTGTTCTCTGGTTACTGGTGTGGTGAGCGCCCACGGGATCTGCAACGATGAATCATGACCTCCGGGTGGCGGAACGGTTGGGATCTTCTGGCGGCGACTGCGAGCGCAATCGCCCTGATCATGATCGTCTTCTATGTCGGACTGATACGCCAGCAGGACGGTCAGGTAGCGGCCTGGTTCCTCGCCGGACTTGCCGTCGCAGCACTTCTTTCGATCTATGGTGTAGCGCGCGCAGCGCCCGGGCGCCGGTCGATGCTGGCAGTGTCGGGCGTGATGATGGTGGCACTCGGCCTTCTCGGCATCCTGTCGATCGGACTACCCATCCTCGGTGCGGGTGTTTTGGCGCTGGTCACTGCCACGCGCGTAGCGGGCGCCGAAGCGGGGTCGCCCGCCCGGTAGAGGGGTTCGCCGGCCTCGTCCAAGGTGACGTAGAGGTCTTCCGCCGTTGCACGGTCGAGCCGCAGTACGACGTGGTACGCCACGCGGAGACATGCGCTCCTCACCCGTGGCATCGCACAACCAAGATCGAGTGCACGGATCTGCCGCTGATCGCGCTCGGACCGGTCGTTGCGGGCGTGGCCGGTTGGTGCGCTGTGACGGCTTGACGTCGTGTCCTGCCGATGAGGCTCGACTGGGGGCCGACCAGGATGCGCCGGTAGTCGGCATTGGCCTGCGACCATGGTTCGGCCTGTGATCATTCGGCTGATCCGCGGAGGAGCCGGGCTGCGGATACTTCCCTGGTGGCCGTCGTTGATCTCATCCCTGCCCCGGCCGGCGACGCGGTGACATTCCGTCTGCGCCGGTCGCGGCTGTGGCTGCGGATGGCACTGATCTTCATTCCCGTGTTTGTGTTGTTCCGCGGGATCGCGATGGGTCTGTCGCTGGAGGAGTGGGACTTCACTGAAACGGTGAGTTGGGTGCTGCTGGCGGCGATCGCCGGAGCGACCGGGACCGTCTTCGGTGCCGGTCGTAATCTCGGCTGGGTACGGGCGTCGGCCGTTGGCTTGGAGTTCGCGGCCACCCGCCGCCGACCGGTGTTCTTGCCGTGGTCGGCGGTTCGGTCGGTCGGGTTGCGTTTCGCCGGCCCGTTGACCGAGTTGCTGGTGACTCCCACGAGCTTGAACGCCGCTGTCGTCGTCGCCGTTCCGGCGTGGGCGCCACGGGTGCGTCGACGCTCGGGCGCCCCCGCGTTCATCGTCGACGTCGGCCTGATGACGCCTGGACCGTCGGCGCTGCTCGCGGAGCTGAATCGACGGCCTGTCGCCCATCGTTGAGGCAGGCCACTCTGGCGTGGGATCTTCCGTGCTTCCCGCCAGGCGGCCGTCCTCTTCTAGCCGCCGATAGGGGCTCACAGGACGCCGACACTGACAGCCACCCCGGCCATGGCGGCGTTTGACGCACGCTACGACGAACTGACGGCACTCCTCGAGTCACACCGTGCACCACCCGACGGTGCGCGGCGCCTCCGAGCCGAATGGCGACCACTGGAATCGCCTCACCGCTACGGCATAGGCGGTCCCAGCTACAGCGTCAAATGGCGGATTCTCCATTGAGTGGCGACGGGAAGGAAGCCGAAGAGTAGCCTCACTGTCATGCCGATGAGAGCGCGCTTGATCATGCTGAATCCGGCGATGCCTGTCTATGCAGAATCGTTTGAAAAATCGTCCAGATCGTCGAGTGTCTTGTCAATCGACCGGGCCAAATCTGGGGCACGACCGGCGGTCCGGACCGATTCGAGCGCCGCGATGGCCTCTGCCGCCAAGCTGCGGTCATAGAACGCGAGGGTATCCATAAGGTCGATGCAGGAGTAGAGATCGGCTTCCGGCGAGGACTCCGCGCGAAGTACCGCGACGTAGTGCTGGAAGCCGCCCGCCACGGCTTGCCGGATCTCCTTGACGTCGACCGCGCCGATCTGTTCGTGTGCCGGCCCGGTGATCTCGGCGGCGGAGATTTGCGACAGGAGACCAAGCGCCACTCTGTGCCCTGACGGCGTCATCTCGGACAGGGCCGCGACCAGGACACTCGCGACTGGCACGCAACCCTCGCAGGGGCCGGCCACGGACAGAAGGATGCGCTCGATCCATACGCCGAGCCGGACGGCCTCCTCGTCGTCTGAAGCCGAGATGAGCCCTCTTAACGCATAGGGCACCATTTCAGCGTAGCCGAGATATGTCCGGATACGGGACCAGTCGAATCGGGCGATGTCGTCTTCGATGCTCACGCGAAGACCTTCGCACGGCGAGTTCGGAACAGGATTCCGATACCTCGATCTGACTTGCTCATCTGCCGTGATCCGCTCGACACCGCGCGTCACGGCGGCCCGAGGCACCGCCACTCCCAACACGGCCATCCCATATGCGAAGATCGTCTTCGGAGAGGCTGGAGGCCGGCGAAGCTATGAGCACCTGGGACGTCGAACCGTTCGACAACGACGACGCCGCGGACTTCGCCATCGAACTGGAAAACGCTTCGGCAGAAGCATGTATCGAACTGGTCGGCATCGTTCTGGAACGGGTCGCCAAGGCAACCGATGAAGATCCGCTGTTCTCGGACGCCCAACGAGCCGTCGCCGCCGCAGCTCTGATTGCCGCACAATGCCCAGGCGGCGCTGGCGTCCCATCGACCTACGGGCCAGGCCCGACCACGCCCATGCCGCAATTCCCGCCGTACCTCCACGATCTCGCAGTCGAGACCTTGGACCGTGTGATTAAGGCGCCATCATGGCTACCCGAGTACTGGGAGGAGGTCTCCCGGGCGCCGGCATGGCGGCGGTGCATCTCCGACTTACGCAGAATCCTTGACCCGCCGCAAGAGGACTCGCTCTTCGACCGCTGAGCGACGTCCTCACCTGCCGCCGATCGTGCTCGGTATCCGCTCGGCGGTTCCGCTCTATGGGGATCAGCGCTATCCGCCGCGTGCTCGCGCCGCCGGTCGTGTACTTGGTCAGGCGGCGCGGACAGCGCTGGTGGCCGTCTGACAGCATGGCGTGAGTGGCGACGAGCATGCCGATGTTCTGGGTCGGTGGCACCCCGGGATCCGGAAAGTCGACGACGGTCCGCCGGCTCTCTCGCGAGCTCGATCTCGCGTTGCATCCGGTGGACGCCTACACCTATGACCATCTGGAACGCCTCGGTGCCATCGGGCCCTCGCTCGATGAGGCGCTCGCCCTGGGTGCGACGATGGCGGCCGACGACTTCGAACGCGTCGCGGCTCTGAGGCTGCCGGCCGTGATGGACGACATCCGTGCCGCTCAGGTCGCGGGGGTGCCGACGCTCGTCGAGGGACCGCACTCCACCCCCGAGCGGCGGCGAAGTGGTCGCCCATCGACGCGGTCTGGCTGATCACTACCGCGGAGCGCACGCGCGTGGCGCGACGCGAACGGCTCGTGGCGGGTGACGGTGCAGCCCGCCGTCGGGTGGAAGCCCTGGTTGAACGGGACCAGGTGATCGGTGCGCGGCTTCGTACAGCCGCCTCGGATGCGGGTCGTGCTGTCATCGAGGTCCCGACCGACGTCGATTGGAGTGATGTCGTGGCTGCGGTGCGCGGAGCCGTTATCACTGCCACGGCGCCATTCGCCCGGCTTCGGCCAGGTCGAGAACTATCGCTACGGCGACGTCATGAGAACGACGTCGTCCATCGGCAGATCGTGGCGCACGAGCGGCATATCGGCGTAGCCGTCCCGCCCTTTCCTTACGCGTGTATCTGTGGGCGCAGCGGGTGCACAGACACGATTCCGGCCACGTCCGCCGAGTACCGAGCCGACAGATGAGACTCTCCTCGCTTCACCATCAGTCCGTGCGAACTTCCGAAGCCGCTGACGCGCTCACATGCCGCCGTCCGCGCACGTCGACGGTCTCCTCGGGGGCTGGCGTATTACGTAGAGAAGTCATTCCTGGCAACGATCGGGGCGATTGGCTGATGTGGGCTGTTCTCGGCTTCGAGCCAGTCGGCGATGTTGAAGGTGCTGCCGCACAGCCCGCAGCTGGCCTGGCCGAATAGGTAGGTCAGCCCATCGGCAAGGAGCATGTCGCCGCCGTTGGCAGCGGTGTCGTGCATCCATCGGCTTATCCCGGTCAACTCTTCCGGCCTGGCCGGCTTCAGCGGGATCCGGTGAGTGTCGCCGTCGTTGTAGTGGCGGAAGGCCGAGTAGCGGCCGTGCTCGCCGATGACGATCGCCAGGCGGGTGGGGCAGTGGGGGCAGCCCACGTGGTAGTGCTCGTCGGTGAAGTCCAGGCTGATCGAAGCCCAGAGCGTATAACCGGCAAAGGCCAGGGCGTCCTGCAGAAGTGTGGTCAGCGCACGGTGGCCGCTGGCGGTCAGCCGAGCTTCAGCGAGGCGGTGCAAATCCGCTACAGCTTCCGAGTTCGCCCGCACCAGATCGTCGTACATGTGATTGCGATGCAGCGTCCGGACGATCATTGCGGCAAGGTCGAGAGCCTGATGCCGGTCTCTCTCACCGCTGGACTGAGCGATGCGAGCAAGAGCGGGCAGAGCTGCGAAACCCTCCCGGAACCAACACTCCACCTCGACAATGAGCAAGCCTTCGAGCGCTTCCCAGAGATCGCCGGACGGCTGGTGTTCGAGCCGGTTCAGCAATCGACCGACGGCAACGCTGTCTTCGTCGGGCATCCGCGGTTCCGGCTGCCAATCCTCGCGCACAGAGTGATCAAACACCATGAACCCGTCGCGTACTCTCCTGCCCGCCGTCCGTGCGCGCCGAGCGGTGGACGGCGGTCATTACTGTCGCCCGCATGCCGATCTCGCCCTACATCGCTGGCCTTCGTGCTCGTATCGGCCACGATCTGTTGATGCTGCCCGGAGTCAGCGCCGTTGTCCGCAACGACCGCGGGCAGATCCTGCTCGGCCGGCGCAGCGACGACGGATCGTGAGGGCTCCCAGCTGGTGCGATTGACCCCGGCGAGCAGCCGGCCGATGCGGTGGTACGCGAAATCTTCGAGGAGACGGGCGTGATGGCCGAGATCGATCGGATCGGTGGAGTCGCCCTGAACCAGGCCATCTACCCGAATGGAGACGTCTGTGAGTACCTCAACGTGTGGTTTCGCTGTCGCGCGATCGGCGGGGAGCCACGGGTAAACGACGACGAATCGACCGAGGTCGGTTGGTTCGAACCCGATGCCTTGCCGGAACTCGACGCCCTGTCGAGGCTGCGGATCGAGACGACGCTGACCGCCGATGCTCCGGCATGGTTCGCCAAGCCCGGCGAACGGATTCCAGCCCTCAACCACCCGCAACGCGGCGGCACACCGCCGGCTGGCGCCGATCGCTGAACGCACTGATCTGCTTGATATGCAGGTAATCCTTGGTGATCCACGGCATGTTTGTGCTGGTGGATCGGGTATTGAGGGGTTCCTGGATGTCGTTGTGGAGTGGTTTGCGGTTGGTGCGGTCCCGGGACGCGGCTGGTGGTCTGGTCGTGAGGTTCGGGGTGGCGGTGCTGGATGCGTATCTGGAGTCTCTGGCGGTGCGGTCGCGGCCGAACACGGTGGTCGCGGTCGCGCATGACCTGAAGGTGTTCTTCACCGTGGTCGGCAGGGCTCCGGACCGGGTCGTCGCGGCGGACGTGCTCGCGTTCGGAACCGCGCAGTACGCCGTTACCCCGCCCGGTAGGTCTCTCGGCGGGTCGGCATCCTTTCGTGCGATGCGAGTGCGCGGGCCGTGCCGGAGGCCGGGTGGCCGTTCAGGGTTGCGGCCTCCGGTGGACTTACTGCGCCCGCAAGTCGTCGAGCACCTCAGTCAAAGCGGCGATCAGTTCGGCGGAGTGTGCCGCCAAGTCCTGTTCCGTGGTGATGGCGCCCTCGGTGGGCAGAAGAATGCTGGCCACCGCGTTGCCGGAGTAGACGTTCGCTCGAATCACGGCGCGGCCGGCGCCCTTCAAATGCTTCGCGAGGATGGCGATGCCACCGTCGCCGATTCCCGTCAGGGGCACGTGCAGGTGTCCGGCTTCCTGTGACACCGCCGCGTCGCGCTGCAGGTCTTGCCGTCTGTCGGCATGCGGGTCGGCACGGTTGATGTCGACCTTCACCGAGAGGACCCGGCCGGTGTAGGTCCACAAGCGGGAGAACCGGTTCTCGTCGTCCCACCCGTTCGGGACCGCTCCGGGGCCGGTGGTCTCCAATACCGCACCCGAGATCGTCGGCCCCTCGTCGACGACCGAGTACCAAGGCGGACCGGCGGGGGAGCTGCCGGCGGATACGGGCGCGGCAGGGGCAGCCCCGTCTTCCGGCCGGCCTGCCGCGTTCGTTCCACATCCACCAACGGCAACCATGACTGCAACCACGACCCATCGCCAGCGCATTCGAATCCCCCATTTGCCCTGGTGCATCCTGCCACGGTGTGCTCGGCGCCGTCGTACCGCATCGCGTGCAGGATCCACCGGCCGGCAGACCGCTTCTGACGGGGGGCGAGCGTGCCGCCGGTCGAGTGCCACCGAACATCACGACACCACGAAGACGCCCCGAGGACGTCGACACAAAGGGCTGCCGGGTACCTACCGGGGACCGGTGACGGCGCGCGAAAGACACCACGGCCGCGGTGATCCTGGATGCGGAGGACGGACGTGCAGCCGGCAGCGTCCTGGACCCGTTCCAGCACGTCACACGGAATATCGATCGGGGAGGGGATCTCCGGCTCGGTAGCCGGTAGCTCATCCGAACGAGTTCCTCAGAGCGACGAACTCACTGTGATCCGGCTCCGGAACCGGCCTCAATCGACCAGGATTCGGTCGGCGTCCTCCGGGATCCACGGGCTCGGTTCTCTTGTCCAGCTGCTGTCGTAGCCCTTCACCGCTTCGATGAAATCGGCTGGTGGACGGTACTCGTGGGCGGTGATGTAGTGCCAGATGAGACTGGGGGCAGCGAACATCGTTCCGGCCCGCGCCGGGATCCTGATCTCGGTGTGGCCGAGCGACAGTTCTCCGCTCGGGTGGTCCACTTCGATCATGGATCGCGTCGCGGCCTTCGATCTCGGGCAGAACGCGCACACATGGAAGCCGCGCATGGAGTTGATCTGCGGCCCGGCGACGATGTCGAGCAGCGCGTCAGGGAGCCACGGCGGCGTCGGTCCCTGGGGGAAGTCGTGGGGTGCGTCGAGCCAGCCGACGTTGAGGCGCTCGTATCGGGGCCGGTAGGTGACCCATCCCTCGTAGGTCCAGATGATGTCGGTGTCGTTGTAGGTGTACGGACTGAGATCCACGAAGTGCGTCACGGACATGTCATACCAGGCGACGCACTCCCGACTCGGCGGCCGTTCCGCGGCGAGAGAAGGACCGCGATCCGCGCGCCGATTTGCGCCACGAACGCCGGTCCGAGCACTCCCGAGCCCGTATCTGATCCGCGCGATCGATCAATGGCACTGGAAGAGGAAGGCCGCGGCGTCGAAGCGGCCTGCGGCAAGGTCGTCGCGCCGGATCACCCAGTACAGACTGCCGCTGTCGCCCCACATCATCTCCGCGTCGTCGTCGGAGTCGATCTGCATCAGTGACGTCCACTGACGGGCCTCGTCCCACAACGCCGGATCGGAGGAGGAGACACCGCTGCCCAGGCGTTGCATCGCGGCGGCGAACTCGACTGATCTCTGGACAGGGTGGGCGTATCCGCCGAGGTAGTGGTGCGGCGTCTCGGTCCGCATGCTGAGCTCGTCGCGGAAGTCGTCGCTGTTGGACGGCTCGGCCATGAACCGTCGGTCCGCCTCGGACAGGTCCGCAACGGCCTGCTCCAGGGCGGGATGATCCCAGTC
Organism: Actinoplanes sichuanensis; assembly: GCF_033097365.1. Taxonomy (NCBI): domain Bacteria; kingdom Bacillati; phylum Actinomycetota; class Actinomycetes; order Micromonosporales; family Micromonosporaceae; genus Actinoplanes; species Actinoplanes sichuanensis. Next base: position 3,951,353 of record NZ_AP028461.1, on the reverse strand, counting down.
CGGCCCCGTCGCGGTCACCTCCATGGCGAGCGGGATCTCGGGGTAGACGGCCGCGCCGGGTTCGGTTCGCGTCGTCGTCTGCGTTCCCGCCGGCCCGAACACGAGGTGACCTGTCGGCGGCTGACGGACAGGTACCGGATCGCTGATCCAGAACCTCTTGTCCGGATCCTCCGACGGGTCGCGGTAGAACATCAGCAGCCTGCCGTCGGCCGGCAACGGGATGTCCAGGCTGCCGGTCGGGACTCGAGCCAGGTCGACACCCGCGACGAAACCTAGGGGACGCCCCGCTGTCGACCGCGGCCATTCCAGATCCTCCGGCAACGCCGGCGCCCCACCCAGCTGCCCGACGACCACGTCGCCGACCTCGGCTCGACGAAACCGGACGGCGGGACGCAACAGCCCGATCCACGTATCCGCCACCGCCGGCGGCAGCGTCGTCCGCGCCACCTCGATCAGGTCGGCCGCATTCGCCGTCGACTCCAGGATCCCCACCGGGGCATCCTGTCATGTGTCAACCGGCCTGCCGGCGAGGTTCCGGTACGGGGTCGGCGGTCAAGGTCTCTGCCGGGTAGCCGAACCCGATCAGGATCTCGGTCGCCTCGGCCGTCGAGACGACGTCGCCGTAGTCACCACCGCGGTAATGGTTGCGGTAGGCGCCCTCCGACTCACGCCACACACCGTCGCTCCGGTCGAACGCCGTCCCGGCCGGGTGGATACCGTGCTGACCGGCGTCCCGGTCGAAGCGACGCAGGATCTTCGGCTCGGCGTCCTCGTGCCGTAGGCATCCGCCGGACCCGTCGGTGAAGGTGATCCACCGCATCTTGTCCGTCTCCGTCGGGTCACCGCCGAGGTAGGTGGCCCAGAAGACGAAGCGTCTGTCGATTCGATCCAGGTCAAGGTCGCCCATGGGGCCAGGTTACCGACCGCCGCAGTGAGCGGCGGGGCAGTGAGCCGTGTCTCGGGCGGTGGCCGGATCCACGGTGCGTGACGTAATTTCGTTAATCAGCGAAATGCCGAAGGAGGGTGCACCGGGATGCTCGAGGAATGCAAGGCGCTGTCCAACGAGACACGCCTGGCCATCCTGGCGTGGCTGAAGGACCCGGCCGCGCACTTTCCCGGCGCCGACGACGCGGCGGAGATCGGCGTCTGCGTCGGCCTGATCCAGCGTCGGGCCGGCTGCTCCGTCTCCACCGTCTCGGCCCACCTGGCGATCCTGCAGCGGGCCGGATTCCTGCAGGCCACCCGACGCGGCCAGTGGATCTACTACCGCCGCGACGAGCAGCGCATCCGCGCCTTCACCGAACGCCTGCACCACACCCTGTGACATCGGAAGGCGACCCGTCATGCCCACCGCACTCTCCCTGCTCGACCTGGCGCCGATCTCCGCCGGGCAGACCGCACGTGACAGCTTCGCCGCCAGCGTGGCCCTCGCCCAGACCGCCGAACGCGCCGGATACCAGCGGGTCTGGTACGCCGAGCACCACAACATGGCGGTCATCGCGTCCTCGGCCACCAGCGTCGTCATCGGGCACGTCGCCGAGCACACCTCGACGATCCGGCTCGGCGCCGGCGGCGTGATGCTGCCCAATCACTCGCCGCTGGTGATCGCCGAACAGTTCGGCACCCTGGAGACCCTGCACCCGGGGCGCATCGACCTCGGGCTCGGCCGGGCCCCCGGCAGCGACCAGGTCACCATGCGGGCGCTGCGCCGCGACCACCTGTCCGCCGACACCTTCCCGCAGGACGTCGTCGAGCTGCAGGGCTACCTGGCCGGCGAATCGGTGATCCCGGGAGTGGAAGCCGTACCCCGGGCCGAGCAGCCGGTGCCGCTCTACATCCTCGGGTCGTCACTGTTCGGGGCGCAGCTCGCCGCCCGGCTCGGCCTGCCGTATGCGTTCGCGTCGCACTTCGCCCCGGACGCCCTGCACCAGGCGGTCCGCGTCTACCGCGAGACGTTCACCCCGTCCGCCCAGCTCGCCGAGCCGTACGTGATCGTCGGGGTCAACGTCGTCGCCGCCGACGACCATGACCAGGCGGTGGCGCAGATGACCGCCGCCTATCGGGCCCGGACCAGGGCGTTCATCACCCGTGGCACCCGTGGCCGCAACTTCACCGACGCCGAGATCGACGCGTTCCTGGCCTCACCCGGCGGCGAGCACCTGCGGTCGATGACCCGCTACACGGCCGTCGGCACCCCCGACGAGGTCCGCGACTACCTGCAGGAGTTCGCCGCGACCGCGCAGGCCGACGAGCTGATCACCGCCCACCACGCCCAGTCGGTCCCGGACCGGCTGCGTTCGGTCGAGCTGACCGGAGCCGCGATGGCCGCCCCGGCCGTGGCCTGAGAAAGACCGCGAGCCGTCGCTCGGGTGAGCGACGGCTCGTGCGGCCTCAGATCAGGTTGAGCATCAGGGCGAGGGTGCCGACCGAGGCCATCAGCAGTGTGGTGCCGGCGTGCATGCCGATCGACAGGCGGATGTCCTGCCGGCGCCAGACCAGCCACACGCCGGGGAGCAGGAAGATCACCTTCGACAGGACCGTCCACGGGGCCCAGAAGTGGTACACCGAGAACAGCACCGTGTTGAGTACCGGCGCCCCGGCCCGCAGGTGGGCGATGCGGGGCAGCAGGAAACCACGGAAGTACAGCTCCTCGATCAGCGGCAGCGCGAAACCGGTCAGCGGCAGGCAGATCACCATCGTGGTCACCAGCAGCGAGTGGGCGTACCCGTCGAGGTAGGTGGTGGCGCTGCCGCCGGCACCCTCGAACGGCACCCAGGTGAAGAGCTTGTCGTAGACCAGGTTGTCCAGTGGGGTCAGCGCGAGCGACACCACGGTCATCCACACGATCAGACCGGCGATCATGGCGGCGACCCGACCCCGCGGAATCGGTCTGTCCACGTAGTGCAGCACACCCCGCAGCGACCATCGGCCGTTACGTCGCCGGCCCAGCCACAGCAGGCCGAACAGCACCGGCACCAGAACGACGACCAGGGCGACCGCCCAGGCCATGAAGATCGGATAGCCGATCGCCTCGACGAACGGTTCGGCCAGCAGGAAGTAGGCCGCGACGATCAGCATCCCGGGCACGAGATGCAACCCGATCGACAGCGGCAGTGAGTGACGGTCGGCGAGCAGCTTCGCGGCGAGGCGGCCCGGGCGGGTGACGGCGACGGTGGCGGTGGCGGTGTCGTTCATGTGGCCCAGCATCGGCGTGTCCGCAGACACCGCTCTGACACGGCTCTGACACCGCTCAGTCCTTCGTCTCGATCTCCGCCCGCATGTCGGGGAAGTCGCCCTTGACGTCGACCGCGGTCTCGTCGAAGAACAGGAACATGCCGACACTGCCCTCGTCGGCCCAGCCGCACAGCGCCATGTCGGTCTTGTCGGCGCGGGTGGTGCCGCACTGCGCGACCCCGCCGAGCGCGCCGGTGCTGGCCGAGGTGACGCCGGTGAGCTGGTTCTCCCCGCTGAACGACTGGAACACCACGTCCAGCATCCGCTGCGGGTCGTCGATGTCGACCTCGGCGGCGAACGCGGCGATCAGCTTCTTCTCGGCCACCGAACCGTAGACGGCGCCGAACGCGTTCGCCGCGCCCGGATAGCCCTCCAGCTCCTTCTCCAAATCCTCGGTGAGCGAGTCGAACTCGTCGGCGTCCAGCTTGTCGTGGCCGTTCAGGGTGTCCGGCTCCTCGATGCTGATGCTGTCCTTCGGCGACGTCGAGGGGGAGAGGCTCGGACTGGGACTCGCGGTGCCACCCTGCTTGGTCGTGGTCGTCGACAGGCTCTTGCCGACCAGGTAGATGGCGGTGCCGCCGCCCATCAGCAGGACCAGGCCGATCGCCACCGACAGCAGCACGATCACCGTCGTCCGGGACGTGCCCGGCGGGGGCGGCGGTGGGGGCGGGGCCGCCGGATACGCCGGCGCGACATAGGTGGGCTGCCCGTAGTCGGGCTGGCGGTAGTCGGGCTGGTGGTAGAGCGGTGCGGTGTGCTGCGGCGTGTCATATGGATCGACGGGCGGCGGGAGCGGCTCACCGGGGGACGGCGGGTAGGTCATCAACGCGCTCCAGACTCTCCGGCTGTCGGTGCATACTATCGATGACCGGCCACGATGGCCCTCATCGGACGGGCCGACGTGCGTCACAGCCGGGCCGGAAGGAGGGGGATGCCCCGGATGGTCACGCGCGGTGCTCTGGCCGTACTCCTCGTGTTGGTGTTGATCTTTCTGTCGGTCTGGGCCGGGCAGCGGAAGCTGATCTACTTCCCGGACCGTGCGGCGCCGCCGGCCCCGGCCAGCGGCCGCGAGATCACCTTGCGCACCGCGGACGGGCTGCGGCTCGTCGCCTGGCTTCTCCCACCCCGCAGCGGTACGCCCGACAAGCGCCTGTCCGTGCTGGTCCTCCATGGAAACGCCGGAAGTCGCGCCGGACGCGAGTCGCTGGCGGCCGCGCTGACCGCGCAGGGACTGACCGTGCTGCTACTGGACTATCGGGGCTATGGCGGCAATCCGGGCAGCCCGTCGGAGGCCGGGCTGGCGCAGGACGCCGACGCCGCGCACGCCTACCTGGCCGGGCTCGGCCAGCCGATCCTGTACTTCGGCGAGAGTCTCGGCGCGGCCGTCGCCACCGCGCTGGCGACCCGGCATCCACCCGCGGCGTTGCTGCTGCGTTCGCCGTTCACCGACCTGCCCGCCGCCGCAGCCGCACACTATCCGTTCCTGCCGGTCGGTCTGCTGCTGCGCGACCGGTACCCGGTGCAGTCGCTGATCTCGCGGGTGACGGTCCCGACGGCGGTCGTCTACGGCACCGCCGACCAGGTCGTCCCGGCCGAGCAGAGCCGCGCCGTGGCCGACGCCGCCGCCGACCTGGTCCGGCTCGAGGTGGTCGACGGCGCCGACCACAACGACCGCGTCCTGGCCGAGGGGTCACCGGTGATCGCCACCGTGACCGCCCTCGTCGACGAGATCGACCGGCGAGCGTGAAGATCGGTCGGTAGCCGACGTCCAGGCGGGCCGGCACCGCCGGGCGGGCCCCTACGACTGATCGCACCCCTTGTCGCGGCCCAGTGAGGCGCAGAAGAACCGCCAACCGACAGTCGTGATCTCCACGGTCCACCCGAGGGAACCGAGCCGCGCGACCAGTTCCGAGGGGGAGTAGAGGACCTTGACCGCGCGGAAGGTCGCACCCCCACCGACCTCGCGGTGCACCGCCGGGGCAGGCTGATCCGGGGCGGCGTGTTCCACCGTGGCGACCGCCGGCAGTTCGTCGATCACGAACACCCGGCCGCCCGGCTCCAGACAGTCGGCGACGAGATCCCAGAACGCGTCGAAGCGTTGCGGCGGCACGTGCGACAGCCAGGCCGAGAAGAAGACGAGGTCGTACCGCTCCGGCGGGCGCCACCGGAACAGGTCTGCTTCGATGAGGTCCACGTCGGCCGCACCCATCCGTTGCCGGCAGATCGCCAGCACCTCGGGCGCCGCGTCGACGGCGGTCAGCGTGGTGGCGTGGCGGGCGAGTTCCACCGTCCACTGTCCGGTGCCGCACGCCAGTTCCAGCACCCGCCCGTACGGGGCGTGCGCCTCCAGTTCACCGAGCAGCCGCGCCCGGGCGCCCGCGTCGACCGGATATGTCCGGTCGTATTCGTCGGCGCGGGCCCGGTAATAGGCGATCTGCTCGGCCAGCAGACCCTCGAGTCGGTCGTCGGTCATGCCTACCCCCTGCGAGAATCGGATCGTGGACGGTGCCTTCTATGTTCGGGTCGGCGACGACGAATTCGCGTCGACCGAAGCGACCACCAGCCCGTGGGATCCGCGGATGCAGCACGGCGGGCCACCGGCCGGACTGCTCGCCCGCGCCGTCGAGATGACCCGCCCGGACGCCGACATGCCGATCGCGCGGCTCACCGTCGACATGCTCGGCCCCATCCCGCAGGGCCGGATCCGGACCGAGGCCCGCATTCTGCGGCCCGGCCGCCGCGTCGAGATGATCGAGGCCAAGCTGTTCGCCGACGACCGCCTCGCCGTCACCGCGACCGCCTGGCGGATCCAAAACCAGAAGAACATCTCCGAGGGGTACGCCCAGAGCACCCCGCCACCACCACTGCCCGGCCCGCAGCCCCAGGAGTTCTTCACCGGCATCAGCCCCGACTGGGGATACGGCAACGCCATCGAGTGGCGTTTCGTGGACGGTTCCTTCACCGAACCCGGGCCGGTCAGCCTCTGGGCCCGGGTCCGGCTGCCGCTGGTCGCGGGCGAGACCCCGTCGACGATCCAGCACCTGGCCGTCCTCGCCGACTCCACCAACGGCGTCTCCGGCTTGGTCCCACTCGACGACTGGCTGTTCATCCCGCCCACCATGACGATGACCGTGGCTCGCCCACCGGAGGGCCCGTGGCTGCACCTGGCCGCCCACACCACGATCGCCCCGCACGGCACCGGCGTCGCGCAGGGCACGATCCGCGACCCACAGGGCCTCGTCGCGGTCGTCGACCAGCCGCTGCTGGTGCGCCCACGCTGACCGCGACCTGGCATCATCTTCGGCCATGGATGATCAGGGGCGGTTTCGCCGGGCGGCGCTCACGGCCGGTCTCCCGGCCGACGAGGTCGGCCGATTCATCGACCATCTTCGCCTGACGGTCCGACTGGCCGGCGGCACCGGCGACGTCGTGGCCGGCCGGGCCGGCGGGCGGCCGCACCTGCCGGCGGGTCGGGGGTGGCCGTCCGAGCAGGGCGGTGCACTGCCGTTCGTCTTCTCCGTCGACTGCGCGGCACTTCCGGCGGTCGACGGTTCCAGCCTGCCGGCGGACGGTTCGCTGCTGTTCTTCCTCGACCATGAGCAGGACCACCTGACCGGCCGGCACGGACGCGTCCTGCACATACCGGCCGGCACCGAGACCACGGCCGCCGAACCGCCGGACCGGGACCTGGTCGCCGAGGAGTACGCCCTGCACGCGACCCTGATCGCGGAGCTACCCGACTGGCTCGACCCGGCCGACGAGGACGACGACGAGGACTACCTGTCACCGATCCAGAAGCAGCTCGCCGAGGACCTGCCGCACCTCGACGAACTCCGCGCTCTGGCCGAGGAGATCTGGCCCCGCGACAACGGGCTGGCCACCGCCTACCTCGGCGGCCACGTCACCGACGAGGTGATCACCAGCATCGCCGAGCAGACCCTCGCCGGGCGGGAGAAGGCCGGCGAGATCGTCGTTCCGGTCGCGAACTGGTACTCCCACGTAGAACGGGAGAAACACCGCCTGGCGGGGGAGTGGCTGCAGTTGGCCGCCTTCTCGACATCCGACGATCTCTATTACGGCAGTTTCGTGATCCGCGCCGACGATCTGGTCGCCGGCCACCTCGACCGGGCATTGTCCGTCACCGACTTCAGTGAATGACCCGGTGATGAGTTCTCGTCGCTCCGCCCGTCTTACCTACGACCGGATACCACAGGCGGAGGGACGAGATGATGAACGACGTGGACGAGGTGGCGTTCTCGGGGCTGACCGAACAGCACCGGCGCGAGTTGCACGTGCACTGCTACCGGATGCTGGGGTCGTTCGAGGACGCCGAGGACACCGTGCAGGAGACGTTCCTGCGGGCGTGGCGTAAGCGGGACACCTTCCAGGGGCGGTCCACGTTCCGGGCCTGGCTGTACCGGATCGCCACCAACGCCTGCCTCGACCTGCTGGCCAAGTGCCGCCCCGAACCGGCGGCCGGCGGCGAGGTGCAGTGGCTGCAGCCGTACCCGGACCGGCTGCTCGACGAGGTCGACGGCCCGGAGTCGGTGGCCGTCGCGCGGGAGACGATCGAGTTGGCGTACGTGGTGGCGGTGCAGCATCTGGCGCCGCGTCCGCGGGCCGTGCTGATCCTGCGCGACGTGCTGGGCTGGCCCGCCAAGGAGGTCGCCGACCTGCTCGGTGACTCGGTGAACTCGGTCAACAGCGCCCTGCAGCGGGCTCGCGCCGGGATGCGTGAGCACCTGCCGGCCGAGCGCCAGGACTGGACCGGTGACCCGGACAGTGACGCCGAGACCCGCGCGGTCGTGCGCCGGTTCACCGAGGCCAGCGTGGCCGCCGACATCCCGGCGCTGACCGCGATGCTGCGCGCCGACGCTCGTGCCTCGATGCCGCCGACGCCGGGCCTGCGCCTCGGGCGGGACGCGGTGGTCGGCGACTGGATCGCCGACGGTTTCGACACGATGACCGGCCTGCGTGCGCTGCCGACCGCGGTCAACCGTCAGCCCGCCCTGGCCTTCTACCACTGGAACAAGGCCGAGGGTGTGTTCCTGCCGCTGACTCTGGACGTCCTGCGGATCACCGGGGGCGTGGTCACCGAGGTGACGACCTTCCACGCCGACCGGTTCGCGGGACTGGGGCTGCCGGAGAGCCTGCCGGCCGACGGTTCGCAGTAGTCCGCGGTGCGGACGCTCACGCTGCCCGGCGGCGCCCGCGTCGCCGTGGACACCGAGCACTGGCACGACGTGTTCGCCGTCGTCGACCGCGGCCGGGTTCAGCTGGAGTCGCGGACCGGTGAACCCGGCCCGGTCCTGGACCGGGACGCCGGTTTCTGGCTGCGCGGAACCGGTGTCCGGGCGCTGCGCAACCCCGGTCGGCGCACCGCGCGGATCCGGCTGATCACCCGAAACCCGAACAGTGGAGGCACCACCATGAGCGACACCCTGACCCGTCCCACCCATCGCATCCTCGGCTTCGTCGGTCGTGGCCTGCCGGCCGCGCTCGCGGCCACGGTGATCACCACGATCGCCGCCGCCGTCGTGCGGGCCGCCGGGGTCACCTTCGAGGTCCCGGCCGGCGGGGAGACGATCCCGTTGCCCGGCTTCGCCACCGTGACCGGCTTCTTCTCGCTGGTCGGGGTGGTCATCGCGGCTGCGCTGCTGCGATGGAGCGCCCGTCCGGCCGAGCGGTTCCGGTGGACGGCGGTGGCGCTGACCGTCGTCTCGCTGGTCCCGCCGTTTCTGGTGGGTGCGGCCGCCGCGACGATCGCGGCCCTGGTCGGGCTGCATCTCGTCGCGGCGGCGGTGATGATCCCGCTGCTGGTACGGGGGTTGCGGGCGTCAGCCCCAGCGCGACGATGACCAGTCGTCGCTGGACCAGAACCGGCCGGTCCACGCGGCGCCGCTCCACGCCCGGCCGCTCCAGGCCCGCCCGGTCCACGCCGGGTCGGTCCAGTTCTTCGAGCCGCCCCAGGAACCACCGGACCAGGTCGCCGACGCCCACGTCTTGGACGCGTAGGACGTACCGGTCCAGCCGTCGCCGGCCATCCGGTAGCCCATCCACACGCCCCCGGACCAGGCGGTCTGTGCCCTGGCCCGGGTGGCCCAGGTCGCCGCGTCGAACGGGCCGAAGATGGTGTTCTGGCCGCTGAGCTGCACCCCGTCGGCGGAGACGCGGCTGCTGCCCCGGGTGGTGTCGAGCATTCCGGCGCCGGTCGACTCGCCGATCGCGTCGCCGCCGCCGGCCGCGGCCCCGGCCAGCGCCATCGACACGTTGATCTCCTTGACGCCGAGCGTCGCGGCTTTGCCCTTACTCAGGTAGGTGCCGTTGATCAGCAGGTACTTGAGCTGCAACGGGGTCAGGGTCGGGCGGGCCTGCAGAACCAGGGCGGCGGCCGCGGCGGTGACGGCGGTCGCCTGGGAGGTGCCGGAGCCGCGGAACAGGGTGTCGCCGTTGCGGGCCGCCGGGAACGACACGTCGATGTTGGATCCCGGCACCCGCAGCGACGGGATCGACGTCCCCGGTGCGAGTACGTCGAGCGGGCGGCCGTTGGAGGCGAGGTTGGTGTAGGCGGACAGTTGGTCGTCGGCGGTGGTGGCGGTGCCGTAGGTGTCGGCCGCTCCGACCGCGATCACCGACGTGCCCTGGGCCGGGTGGGTGAGCTTGCCGTAGCCGTTGCCCTGGTTGCCAGCGGCCGCGACCACGGTGATGCCCGCCTTCCAGGCCTGCTGCACGGCCAGGGTCAGCGGGTCGTCCCAGACGGCCGGGTTGCCGCCGGTCCCGTACGACAGACTGATGATCTTGATCGGGTTCGCCGGGTCGTGGTTGCGGTTCTTCACCACCCAGTCGATCGCGGCGATCATCTGTGTCACGTCGACGGCTCCGTTGGAGGTGCCGACCTTGATCGAGGTGAGTCGGGCGCCCGGCGCGATGCCTTTCGTGCCGGTGGCGGTGTCGTTGCCGATGATGAGGCCGGCCATGTGCGTGCCGTGACCGTAGGTGTCGAGGTAGCGCAGGCTCGGGCTCTGCGATTCGAACGAGAGGTCGGGCCCGTTGACCACCTGGGCGGCCGGAATCCCGGGGACCGGGGCGACCCCGGTGTCGATCAGGGCGATCCCGACGCCCTTGCCGGTCAGCGTGGCGGCGGTGCCGGTGTCCGCGCCGATCGCGGAACGCACCTGCTTGAGCGTCGTCACCACGGACGTGGTGTCGCCCGCGGTCGTGCCGGACAGCCACATGCCGGACCAGCCGGCGTCGCTCAGGCCGCGATGTCCGGGCGCCGGGACGCCTGCGCCGACGAGGGCCAGCGCGGCCAGCGCCACGCCCGTCCGTGTGAGAGCACGCACGTCATGCGCCTCCTTCGGGTCGTTCCAGGCGCGTAGGGGAGGCGCCCGGCTCGCGATCAAGAGTGCACAGCCCGGACGGGTTCGTCGCGGTCGCGAACCGGTTACCGGCGGTTCGGCCGCGAAGATCACCGTCGTGGTGGCCGGAATCTGACGGGGAGTCTGCTCAGGAACCGGACCGGCCGGCCGATCGAGCGGCAGGCCTGGCGGGAGGGCCTGCCGCTCGCGGTGACTCAGGCGCCGGCGAGCCCGCCGGACGCCGCCCGCAGCGCGGCCAGCTCGGCCGCATCCAGGTAGGTGACCGGCGCGTCGAGGTCCAGCACGCCGACGCGTACACCGCCGCGGCTGCGGCCCTCGAATACGGTGTTCGACATCTGCGTGGCGTCGAACAGGTTCGGTGGGGCGGCGTACCCGATGCCGTCACCGATCCAGGCCACCAGCCCACCGGACCGGAACACCCAGGCGTAGATCTCGTCGAGCCCGGACCGCCAGGACGCGCCGTCCGGGAACTCGTCGAACGTGAGATCCCACAGCCGGATCTCCCACCCCGGACCGTCCATCACGAACGAGCCGGGTGTGACGACCCCCGGTAGGTGCCGGTCCGGGAAGTCGCCGTCGATCCACGCGCCCGGCCGGCAGAGCACGTAGAGGGTCACCCCCGGCCGGTCACCGCGGAACGGCTGCCGGAGGACGGCGCGGGCCGGGCCGGTCACGGTATGACACCCCAGTTGCGCAGCTGGTCGGGTGTCGGTTCGTAGGCCGTGGCCATCTCTCCCTTCCGGTTTCCGGCGGTCCACACCTGTACGGCGATCCACCGGCCGTTGTGCTGTCCCACCATGATCTCCACCGCGTCGCCCTGGGTGTGCGTCGGGACGAATCGCTTGACGGGGTTCTTCAGGATCGGACCGAGGATCGCGCGCAACTTGTCCGGGCTGGTCGCCTGCGACCAGTTGCCGGTCACGATGCCCGCCTCCTGCAGGTGCCGCCAGGCGTGGTTGAGCCGGTCGATACCGCCGAGCGCCGCCTTGATCGCATCGTCGCACAGCCCGGCCCCGTCGTTGTGTACCAGCACCGGGGTGCGTCCGGCCAGCACGTAGTAGGTGTGCAGGTCGGCGACGGTGAGGTTGTGGACGGTCGCGGCCCGGCGGCGGGGTTCGGCCGACGCGACCTGCACCCACCGGCCGGAGCCGTCGCGCAACCACTGCCCACTGCCGAGCCGGCTCGCGGCCACCCAGTCACGGCGCTCGGCCGACCAGAACCGGTGGGCGGCGGTCGCCGTCACGGTCCCGTCGCCGATCGACACGTCGACCAGGTCCTTGTCGCCGCTGCCGGTGATCAGTGCGGTGACCGGCTTCGGCTCGGTGACGCCGCGGACCGGGTCGGAGGCGAGCACCTCGTCGCCGACCCGGATCTCCCGGATCGGTTTCGTGCCGCCGTCACCGAGCAGCACCAACGTGTCCGGGGTGAAGCTGTTGCCGCCCCCGCAGGCCGCGCCGACCTTGTCGAACAGCCGCTTCAGTTCACGCAGCTTGTCGACGAGTTTCACACCACCGGAGGCCATCCCCAGCCCGGGGATCAGCGAGGTGGCGCTGAGCCCGGCGCCGACCCAGTCGCCCTGGGCCGCCGAGATCGCCCCGTCGAGCAGGTCGCACGCCTCACCGACGGCTGGAACCAGGCCGCACAGGGCCAGCCCGATCTGCAGCACGATCACCGCGGCCTGGTAGGTCTCCTCCAACTTCTGCCCGACCTCACCGAGCAGCTTGCACCCTTCGCTGTGCGGGTTGAAGCCGCACCTGAGTGGGTTCTTGATGGCGTCCAGGGCCTGTGCCCGGACCATCCGGCAGTACGAGCTGATGTTCGGCCCCAGACAGCGCAGACGCTGGTACTCGTCGCTGCCGCGGCTCTCCATCAGCTCCTTCATGCGCAGCGCCGCCTCGGCCTTGGCCGCCTCCAGCCCGGCCTGGGCCGCCTTGCCCGCGTCGAGTCCGGCCTGGACCGCCGACGCCACCGCGTTCGTCGCGTCCCAGGCGGCGGCCGCGGCACTGGACGCCGCGGTCTGGGCCGACGCCGCGGCGGATGCCGCCGACCCGGCGGCCGCGTCGGCGCTGCGGTCGGCGGCCGCGGCAGCCGCCTTGGCATCGGCCGCCGACCGGGCGGCCTGCTCGGCGGACCGTTTCGCCGCCGCCGCGGATTGGGCGGCCTGGTCGGCGAACCCGGCGGCCTGCGCCGCCGACTGGGCGGCCTGCTCGGCGTAGACGGCCGCCTCGGCCGCGGCCTGCCGGGCCACCGCCGCCACCCGGCCCGCTTCGGCGGCGTCGGCGCGGGCGGTGGCCGCCACCTGGTGCGCCTCGGCGACCAGCGACTGCACGGCCGCCACGTGACTGGTCTGCTCCACGTCGCGGCGGGCCGCCTCGTGCCGGCCGGCCTGCAGGAAGTAGCTGACGTAGGAGGCCGGTCCGGCCAGCGCCACCTCGGCCGCGTCCTTCAGCTCCGGCCCGGCGCCGGCCAGGCTCTGCGCGATCTCGATCCGCTGGTCGGCTTCGCGGGCCGTGTGCTGCCCGCGACGCAGGAACTCGTGCCGGTCGGCGGCGGTGCCGCCGAGCGCCTTGCGGGCGGCCGCGGTGGTCGCCGGCCCGGCACCGGACAGCATCTGGGTGATCGCGAGCCGGTCGGCGGCCTCCTTACCGGGGTACTCCCGGGTGCGCAGGAACCGCTGTACCTCGGCGTCGGTGCCGGCCAGCGCGGTCTCGGCGGCCGTCTTCTCCTCCCCGGTCACCGTGTCGGCCACCCGGACCAGGCGTTCCCTGTCGTCCTGAGCGGCGGCGAACGCGCGGCCCTCGGCCAGCCACAGCCGGACACCCGCCTCGTCGGCGATCAGCGCGCTCTTGGCCTGCTCCCGGGTCCACGATCCACCGATCCGGATCAGCCGCAGCGCCGCCCGGCGTCCCCGGTCGATCACCACCTCGGCGGGGGCGCCGGCCGTGGTGGCCTCGGTCAGCAGCCGGCGGGTCTCCGGGTCGACCCGGTCGTCCTCGACGGTGTCCCAGGCCAGGTTCCGGTTCCAGGCGACATCCCAGGGCTGGGCGGCCTCCGCGGCCTTGGCGTCCTGGGCGACCGCCAGGTTCTGCTCCTTGGCCAGGGTCCGTCGTTCCTCGTCGGCCGCACGGGCCAGCTGTTCGACGGTCGCGGCCTGGGTCGCCGCGTCCGTCGCGACCTGCGCGGCGTCGGCGGCGCGGGCGGCGTGTTCGGTGGCCTCGGCGGCCGCGTCGGCGGCCTCACCGGCGTGGGCGGCGGCCTCGTCGGCGGCCCGGGCCGCGGCCTCGGCATGGTCGGCGGCCCGGTTGGCGAACGTCTGCGACTGGCGTGCCGCGGCGGCCGAGTCGCGGGCGAACCGCTGGGCCGCGTTCGCCGCCCGGTTGGCCTGCGCGGCCTGCCGGCGGGCGGCGGCCGCCGCGTTGCGGGCCCGCTGCGCCTCGGCCGACGACACACCGGCCTGCTCGGCGGCCTCCTCGGCGGCGACCGCCGCGTCCAGCGCGTTGCCGATCGCCCGGCCCGCCGCCTGCGCGGACAGTCCGGCCTGCTCGGCGGCGGTGGCGGCGTGCCCGGCGGCCTCGGCCGAACGGCGCGCGCCGACTGCGGCGTCGCGGGCCTTCTGGGCCTCCTCGCGCGCCTTTCCGGCGGCCTGCGCGTTGCCGGCCGCCGCACCGGCGGCGACCCGGGCCCGCTCGGCGGCCTGCCCGGTCAGGGCCGCGGCGGCGGCCGCACGGCGGGCCGCGTCGGCGGCCACCGCGGCGGACCGGCGGGCCGCGGCCGCGGCGCCGATCGCCTCCTTGGCCGCCGCTGCCGCCTTGGCCGCGGCGTCGGCTGCCCGCCCGGCCGCGGCGCTCGCGGCGAGCGCGTTATCGCGGGCTGCGGCGGTCTCCGCGGCCGCGCGGGCGGCCGCCTGTTTGGCCAGCTCGGCGGCGCGTAGTGCCCGGTCGGCGGCGTCCCTGGCGGCCTGGGTCTCCAGCGCCGCCGTGGCGCCGGCCTCCTTGGCCAGGTCGGACAGCCGGGACACCGACGTCAGCTCCTGGTCGCGGGCCCGGGCCAGGAACTGGCCGGTGGCGATGAACTCGCGCAGCTCCTCGGGTGTGCCGGCGAGCGCCTGCTGCGCGGCCGTGTTCAGGTTGGGTCCGCTGCTCAGCGAACCGCCGGCGAGCATCCGCGCCGTCAGCAGCCGGTCGTCGACGCGCCGGGACTCGTGCCGGCCGACGGCCAGGAACTCGGCCTGCTGCTGTGCGGTGCCGGAGAGTGCCTGCTGGGCGGCGGTGCGGGTGGTGGGCCCGGCGACGGCCAGCGTCTGCGCCACCCGCAGCCGTTCGTCGGAGGCCCACGCGGTCTCCCACCCGCCGGTCACGAACGCCCGCACGTCGGCCGCCGAACCGGCCAGCGCCCGATCGGCGGCGGTCCGCACGGCCGGGCCGGTCGACGCCAACGCCTGTGCCCGCTCCCGGTCGTCCTGCTCCTCGGCCCGGGCACGCCCCTCGGCCAGATAGGCCGCCACCTCCGCGTCGGAGCCGAGCAGCGCCACCTCGGCGGCCCGGGCGACCGACGGACCGCCGGTGAGCAACTGCTGCAGGATCTGCGACCGGTCCGCCACCGGGTCGGCCGCGGCCGCCGCGGCCGGCACCGACAAACCACCGATCATCAGGAGTACGGCCAGTGCTCCGGGTATTCCCCGGCCTGTTCGCCAACGCATTCTCTCCCCCATTCAGAATGGCAACGGACCGTTTTCCGGTACGACTCATGGCCCGGTCGCGAATGGCGCGCGCCGAGCAGGGTGAATCAGTTTTCGGGAATCAGATCATTCGCGGTGAGGGGTGTCCGGTGCCGGTTCGACCCGCACGCGGGTGGCGCGGTGCACGGCTCGGCCCGCAGGTGGCTGTGCGGTCGCTACCAGCACAGCAGGTCTCCACAACGAATCCATGTGATCAAGCCCCCGCCAGGACATCAGTGGTCGTCGATCCGGAGTGTAACCCAAGAGTCGCGTCTCGTGGTGCACGAGCAAATTTCCGGCATCGACAATTCGGCGCCCGTGCGTATGATGCCAATCAATTGATGGTGCTTGCCTTCGAGCGGGGGTTCCGGGCTGATGAGATCGATGTGGGGCCGTATCGTGCCCGTTTTATCGGTGGTCGTGGTGGCGGCGGTGACACCCGTGTCCGGGGCGCCCGCACACGCCGCGGACGAACCACAGCCGGTGGTCGAGGACTACGCCTACCCCGGCGCCGACCGGATCCTGGCCGACCACGGTCTCAAGATCCTCACCGGGGACGGGCGGATCCGCCACGTCGCCGACTGCACCGGCCGGGACGACGTCTTCCGGGTCGAGAGCCTGGCCGGATCGAGCCTGCGGACCCACTGCTTCGAGGTCCTCGGCCCGCGCGGGTTCGTCACCATGGACGTCCCGAACGTGTTCCTCGTCCAGGGCGCGGACCGGACCGTCATCGCCAAGGCCACCTACCGGGGCGAGACCGAGACGGTCACCGTCCCGCCGGACGGCTACGAACCGATCGGCGGCGGCAACGCCACCCACACCCTGGTCGAGCTGCGTGTCGCCGGCACCGACCCGCTGCCCGCCGGACCGGCCGCCGCCCAGCCGTACGTCGCGAAGATCGACGCCGGCGGCCGCGGCTGCACCGCCGTGCTCGTCGCCGCCGAATGGCTGGCCACCAGCAAAGCCTGCCTCGGCGACACCCTGCCGCAGCCGGCCACGGCGATCATCGGACGGGCCGACCTGCTGCGCTCCGGCGGCACCGAACGCGCCATCACCGAACTGCTGCCGCGCGCCGACCGCGACCTGACCCTGGCCCGCCTCGACCAGCCGGTCACCGACATCACCCCGGTCACCCTCGGCGCCACCGCGCCGGCCGTCGCCGGGACGATCCAGAGCAGCGGGTACGGCCGGGGCGCCGACGGCTGGCCGGCCACCGCGGTCCGGACCAGCGGTTTCACGGTCGCCGAGGTCGACCCGAGCACCCTGACCCTGGCCCGCGCGGGCGGCGCCGGTACCTGCAAGGGCGACGCCGGCGGACCGGTCCTGCGTACCACCGGCGACACCGTGGAACTGGTCGCCATCCAGGCCAAGTCGTGGCAGACCGGCTGCGCCGGAGTCACCGAGACCCGCGACGCCGCGGTGGCCGTGCGCACCGACGACCTCGCCGGCTGGATCCGGGAGAACACCGTCGACGCGTGCCAGACCACCGTGGAGAGCGGGTTCACCGCCCTCTACGACGGGCGCAGCGCACCCCGCGACAGGTGGTCACCGGCCGTGGCCGAGTCGAACTGCACGTTCCGCGCCGACGGCGGGGCGAGCCTGGTGCGCTACACCGGCGGCCGCGCGCCCCTCGCGTACACCCTGCGCGCCGACTGGAAGGCGACCTCGGCCACCTCGGACGCCGGGGTGATCGTCGGCGCCACCGCCGGCGGCGACACCGCCCGCGGCATCGAGGTGCAGATCAAGCCGGGCGGCACCGGCGACACCGCGACCGGTGCCATCACCGGCCGCAACGCGCCGACCTCGGACGCGCAGCGCCCGGTCGGGTCGTGGAACGCCTTCGAGATCACCGTCGCCGGTCGCCGGGTGACCGTCCGCCTCAACGGCACCGTGGTCAACGACTACCAGGTCACCGACCCGGCACTACTGCTCGCCGCCGGTTCGATCGCGCTGCAGGCCGACCCGGCCGGCTCACCGGTGTGGTTCCGCAACATCCGACTGCGCACCGACAACGCCGGCTTCACCACCGGCACCGTGCCGGTCCTCTACGACTACGGCAACGGCCTGACCCGGCTGTGGCAGCTGCAAGGCGTCGGCGGGCAGCAGCCCACCGTCACCGGGCGGGTCGCGTGGGACTCCGGCACCGGCAATTGGGAGGCCGCCCGCACCAAGCCGGTCAGCGGCGACTTCACCGGTGACGGCACCCTGGACCTGGGCCTGTTCTACAACTACGGCAACTCCCGGACGGCGCTGTTCGTCTTCGACGGCATAACCGGCACCGGAAACGTCACCGGCCGTCTGGTGTGGGACTCCGGTGTCGGCTCCTGGGACTGGAACCGCATCCGCGCGGTCGGCGGCGACTTCAACGGCGACGGCCGCGCCGAGATCGGCGCGTTCTACAACTACGACGGCGCCCAGACCCGGCTGTTCGTCTTCGACGACATCGCCTCCGGTGTCGTCGTCCGCCAGACCTGGGACTCCGGTGCCGGCGCCTGGGACGGCACCCGCGCCAAGTACGTGGCCGGGGACTTCAACGGCGACGGCCGCGCCGAGATCGGCGGGTTCTACAACTACCCCGGCGCCCAGACCAAACTGTGGATCTACGACTCGGTCAGCACCGGCGCGCTCACCCGGCTCGCCTGGGACTCCGGGGCCGGCAACTGGGACTGGAACCGGATCAAACTCACCGGCGGCGACTTCAACGGTGACGGCCGGGCCGACATCGGCGCGTTCTACAACTACGACGGCGCACGGACCCGGCTGTTCGTCTTCGACGCCTCCGGACCCACCGCCAGTGCCCGACAGTCCTGGGACTCCGGTGCCGGCGCCTGGGACTGGAACCGCATCAAAGCCGTCACCGGCGACTTCAACGGCGACGGGCGTACCGAGATCGGCGCCTTCTACAACTACGACAATTCACTGACCAGGCTGTTCGTCTTCGACGGCATCGGCGGCAACGCCGCCGCCCGCCAGGTGTGGGACTCCACCCAGGGCGGCTGGGACTGGAACCGGATGATCACCCTCACCTAGGTCTCCTACGGACGGGTACGGGCCCGCGGTAACCGCTCGATCAGAGCGCCGCGGGCCCGTACCCCTTTAGGATCTCGGCCGTGACCGCAACCCTCAGTGACGCTGAAGTGGCCGCCCTGCAGGCCATCGACGAACCGGCCGTCGGCCGGGATCTGCTGGAGATCCTCGCGGTCCCCAGCGTGACCGGCAGCCCGGCCGAGAGCGAACTGCAACATCTGCTCGCCGCCCGCCTCGATCGGCTCGGTCTCGACGTCGATCTGTGGTCGATGGACCTGGCCGCGTTGCGCGCCGATCCGGCGTTTCCCGGCACCGAGGCGCCGCGCGAGGAGGCGTGGGGCCTGGTCGCGACCACCGCGGGCGACGGTGACGGGCCGACCGTCATCCTCCAGGGACACGTCGACGTGGTACCGCCCGCGGATTCCGCGCAGTTCATTCCGCGCACCGAGGGCGACGAGATCCACGCTCGCGGCGCCTGCGACATGAAAGCCGGAGTCGTCGCCAACCTCGCCGCGCTGACCGCCATCCGGGCCGCCGGCATCAAGCTGCCCGGGCGGATCGCCGTGCACTGCGTGGTCGGTGAGGAGGACGGCGGTCTCGGCGCCTTCGCAACGCTACGGCGCGGGCACACCGGCGACGCGTGCATCATCACCGAACCGACCGGTGGCACCGTCATCACCGCCAACGCCGGCGCGCTGACCTTCCGCATCGAGGTGCCCGGAGCGGCCACCCACGCCAGCACCAGATACGCCGGAGTCAGCGCCATCGACTGCTATCTGCCGCTGCACGCCGCCCTGACCCGCCTGGAAGCCGCCCGCAACACCGGCATCGACCCGCTGATGGCCGACTACCCGATCCCGTATCCGCTGGCCGTCGGCATCGTCCGCGCCGGTGACTGGGCCAGCACCGTGCCCGACCTGCTGGTCGCCGAAGGCCGGCTCGGCGTCCGGCTCGGCGAGGACCCGGCCGCGGCCCGCGCCGACCTGGAACGCTGCATCGCCGAGACCGCCGCCGCCGACCCGTGGCTGCGCGACCACCCACCGGTCGTGACCTGGACCGGCGGCCAGTTCGCCAGCGGCCGCCTGCCCGCCGGACACCCCCTGGAGGACCTGATCCGCGACGCGCACCGCGACGTCACCGGACGACCCGGACTGCCGAATCGGGGCGCACCGTACGGCAGCGACCTGCGCCTCTACTCGGCCGCCGGGGTGCCGACCCTGCAGTACGGGCCGGGCGACGTCCGCCTGGCGCACAGCGCGCACGAGAAGGTCTCCCTCACCGAGACCGTCCAGGTGACCCGCACCCTGGTCCTGGCCGCGCTCCGATCGCTGCTCACCCCGCGGTGAGGACGATGCGGGTCAGCTCGGCCAGGGACCCGATGCGGTGGGTGGCCTGCGTGAAGTCGTGCGACCTGGTGAACTCGTTGTGCACGACGGCGCAGTCGATGCCCGCCGCCACCGCCGATTTCAGGCCCCGGGACGAGTCCTCCACGATGAGCGTCTCGTCCTTGGCCGCCCCGAAACGCTGCAGGGCGGTCAGATAGGGCTCCGGATGCGGCTTGGCGAGCCGGTAGTCGTCACGCACCAGGACGAAGTCCATGAACCGCCGGATCTGGCGCCCGTCGTGGATGATCTCGAAGTCGGCCCGCTTCGAGGTCGTCACGATCGCCATCCGGACGTGCTTCGACAGTGCGGCGAGCGCCTCGACGACCCCGTCGATCTCGATCGCCTCGGTCCGCAGATACTCCTGGTAATAGCCGTCCCGGACCTTGCGCTGCCGGCCGATGGCGGACTCGTCGACACCGGCCGCGACGGCCTGGTCGAAGGCACCGAGCCCCCGGCTCATGTCCCGCAGATACCGATCGCGGTCCACCGCGAAACCGATGTCGGCGAGCGCCCGTTCGCTGGCCAGGTAGTACCAGGACTCGGTGTCCACCAGCACGCCGTCATTATCGAACAGGATGTACTTCTTCACGGCCGGATGGTAGCCGCCCGCCGACCGGCCTACGGCACCAGAACGATCCGGCCGTCGGACTCGGCGGTCCATGCCCGGGTGATCTCGGCGAGCGGCACGGCCTCGGCCCGTACGCTGATCGCGCCCTCGGTCACCGCGGCGGCGAGTTGCGGCAACTCGGCGATGAAGTCGCGCGCGGGCACCGAGCCGATGCCGCTGCCGACGATCTGCAGCTTGGCCGAACGCAACGCGACCGACGGCACCGGCGCGACCGACCCGCCCATCGACCCGATCTGAACCCAGGTCAACGGCACCGAACGGTCGGCCCGGGCGGTGAGCATCGGGACCATGGCGTTCGCCGCCGGCTCACCCCACACGTAATCCAGGACGACGTCGACGTCGGCCGCCGTTTCGAGCCGGTCGAGGGTGCACGTCTGGTCGGCGCCGAGTTCCGGCAACTCGGCCAGCCGGGTCGCGTCGCGTCCCGCGGCGATCACGTGCGCGGCGCCGAACAGCTTCGCCACCTGCACCGCCATCCGCCCGGCGTTACCGGTCGCGCCGATGACCAGCACGCGCTGCCCGGGCGGGAACGCGATCCGGCGGCGCAGCGCGACCCAGGACGACATCGCCGGATTCATCGCGGCGGCGATCCGGACCGGGTCGACACCGTCCGGTAGGACCACACTGCGGCGTACGTCGATGACGGTGCGCTCGGCGAACGTCCCGTGGTTGGTGTCGTCGAGTGCCACGTACCGCAGTCGCCCGTCGCGGTCGCGGACCACCCCGTCGGCCCCCGGGACCAGCGGAAACGCGCCGGTGCTGCTGTAGTGCGACCCGTTGGCCTTGGCGCGGGTGAGGTGGTGCAGGCCGGCCGCGAGGACGTCCACCACCATCTCGTCGTCGCCGGCCGGGACCGGCTCGGGGTGCTCGCGATAGACCGGCGGGGCGTCGAACGCGGTGAGAACGGCAGCGTGCATGGTCGACCTCCAAAGGGCGAGATTGTTTGTATTACCAACTACCTGCCTCCAGAATGGTTCGTAATCCCAACCATGTCAACTAGGATCGCGAACATGACCGCTGACGACCCCGTGGACGAACTCATCGACGCCCTCGTCCGCTGCACCTTCCAGGTGACCGGCCTACTGACCCGCATCGGCGCCGAGAACGACCTGTCACTCACCCAACTACGGGTCTTCGGCATCCTGCGCGACCGACGTCTGCGCGTCACCGACCTGGCCGCCTACCTCGGCCTCGACAAATCCACGATGTCCGGCCTCATCGACCGCGCCGAACGGCGCGGCCTCCTGGCCCGCGCCAAGAACCAGACCGACGGCCGCGCCGTCGACGTCCTGCTGACCCCGACCGGCCAAGACCTGACCCGGCGGCTGTACGGCGAAGCACGCGCCGCCCTCATCCCGGACCTCGACCGGCTGACCCCGCCACAGCGAAGTCAGCTGCTCACCCTGCTCCAGCCACTCCTCACCGGCGGATAGCCGTCAACCCCGGCATCGGAGGCTCGTCACCGGCGGCGCGCTCGCCGAAACCGGTGGCCGCCGCGCGGGCCCAGGCACCCAACTCGGCCGCGGCGATCCCGTGTGGGGCGGACTGCTCGTACCCACCGATCCGCTCCGCCGCCCGCGACAGCAGCCGCGCCGCACCCGTCCGGTTCCCGCGCCGAGCGTGGGTGAGACCCACCGCGAGCTGGGCCAGCCCACGCCACAGCTCCCGCTCCTCATCAGGGGCCGCCTTCCACGCGGCCTCCAGAACCTCGTGCGCGTGAAACGGCATCCCGTCGTCCAACAGCTGCTGCGCCAGAGCCAGCGCCTCGGCGGGCGGCAGATCCAGGTCGTCGGGCATCGTCGGCACACCCGGCGCACCCGGCGGCAACGGCCGACCGAGAGCATCACGCGGGCGCGAGTTACGCGGCCTGCCGGCGGCGTCACGATCCCGGCCGTCTCCTTCGTTCATGCGTCCACTCTGCCCGGCGGGTCCGATCCCCGGCACGGTGGGCCGCCCTCGCTCGCGTATCCGGCCACGCGATCAGCCCACGCGCGCACGATCTCGCGCAGCTCGGCGGGCCGACGGATGACGAACGGACGGGCCAGACCGGCCAGCACCGGCGGCAGCCAGTCCAGTCGCTCGGCGCGGAGCCGGACCAGGGCCCAACCCGCGGTCTCGTCGTCGTCCACCGTCGCCAGGCCCGCCGGCAGGAGCGGGCGGACCTCCTCGACCGAGCCCTGCACCGCGACCTCCACCTCGTACCGCCACGGTGTGCCGGCCAGACCGGTCAGCACCGCGTCGGCCGGACGGAAGCCGTCGGGCACCGGGAACGTGCCGTCCAGCCGCCGGATCCACCGGATCCGGTCCAACCGGAACGTCCGCGACTCGCCGGAGACCGAGTCCCACCCCGTCACATACCAGCGACCGGAGTGGGCGACGATCCCGTACGGGTGCAGGGTGCGCTCGGTACTGCGCCCGGAACGGTCGGTGTAGCCGATCACGGTCGGATGCCGTGCACGTGTCGCCTCGGCCAGCCGCAACAACACCGCGGTCTCCGGGGCCGGCTGTGGCCGTACCGCCGCGGTGAATTCCGTCGACGCGAACAGTGCGGCGAGGCGGGCCGCAAGCGTTCTCGGCAACACCCGACGGATCTTGGCGGCCGCCGCCTCGGCGGCGCCGCCCGGCATCGCGACCGGACCGGCCTCCAACCCCAGCAGAACCGCCAACGCCTCGTCGTCGGTGAACATCAACGGCGGCAGCCGAAAACCGGGCGCCAACCGGTAGCCGCCGTGGCGCCCGCGGATCGACTCGACCGGAACCTCCAGGTCGACCAGATGCCCGGCATAGCGGCGCACGGTCCGCTCATCGACGCCGAGCCGCCCGGCCAGGTCGTCGACACGATGCGTGCCACCGGTCTGCAGGATCTCGAGCAGAGCGAGTACGCGCGCGGTCGGCCGGGTCACGAACGTCATCCTCTCCCGAAAACCGGGCGGATCCTGTCCGGTATCCGGTTTAACGTTCGCCCGGCAACCACCTCACGAAGGAGCAACATCGTGCAGTTCGCCTCGGTCCGGGTCATCACCGGCGACGTCGCCCGCCTCACCGACTTCTACGAGATCGTCACCGGGCGGCCCGCCCGACGCCACACCCCCGACTTCAGCGAGATCGTGCTCCCCGGCGCCACCCTCGCGATCGGCGGGGCCGCCACGGTCCGGCTCTTCGGCGAGGGCTCGGCCGAACCGGCGAGCAACCGCACGGCCATCGTCGAATTCCGGGTCGACGACGTCGACGCCGAATTCGCGCGGCTGCGCGACACCATCGGCGAGCCGGTCCAGCCACCGACGACGATGCCGTGGGGAAACCGCTCCCTACTGTTCCGCGATCCCGACGGCACCCTGATCAACCTGTTCACCCCGGCGACGACATCCTGAGCAGAACGATTCGTTGGTACGGTGCCGCCCGTGACGATCATCGAGACGACGCTGACGCTCCCGGACCCGGTGCGGCCGAAGTTCTGACGCCGCACGTCGGACCCTCGTCATCGGAACGACGCCGCCCGCCGCGAAACGGCGCGGAGATCCACCTGGTCGAGCACGGGCAGACATCGCCGGGACCGTCGAGATAGGGCAGCCGTGCCGGCGACGATGTGGACGGAATCGTCATGTAACTGTCATGTGATCGGGGGAGTATCGCAGTCCCCTCGGGGAAAGGTGGAAACCGGCGGAATTGCGAAAACGTGGTGAGGAGTGATCATGGGGGTCGTCCCACTCATAGACGAGCACGAAGTAGCCCAGATCGTGGTTCGCACGCTGGCCGGCGCATCGGTCGTCCGGATCGTCGGGGACGTCGACCTCGCCGCGGCGGGCCAACTCCGAACGGCGCTGGGGCAGGCGCTCGTGGAGCATCCGTGGATCATCGTGGACCTCCGGCGGGTCGCGGCCGTCGACTCGGTCGGGCTCGGCGTGCTGATCGCCGCCCGTGAAGCTGCTCGCCGGCAGTCCGGGGACCTGCTGCTGGCCGCCACGCCACCGTTCTTCCGGTCGGTGCTGCAGGCAGCCCGGCTGGAGACGGTCTTCCCGACGTTCGACACCGTGCCGCAGGCGATGACCTTCGCCCTGGCGGACTGACTCCGACCTTCCGCCGCGGCGTTCTGCCGGTGGTTTCCGCTCGGGTGGGCTGTCGCCGGTCTTCGCTATGTTGTTCTGCCGGTGGTTTCCGCTCGGGTGGGCTGTCGCCGGTCTTCGCTACGGCGTTCTGCCAGTGGTTTCCGCTGGGGGCGGGCTGTCGCCAGTCGCCGCCACGCCGTTTGCCAGCGGCTTCCGCTCGGACGGCCCGCCGCTGGCCTTTGCTGCGGCGCTCTGCCAATGGCTTCTGCTCGGCGGCCTGACACCGGCCTCTGTGCTGGGATGTGACACCTCGCCGCCCGCCCGTCGGATGGACGGGCGGGCGGAATTTCGCGGCATGCCGGCGCCGGGATATCCGGATCGCCGGCATGCCGCTATTGTTTGCACCACTGCAAGCGTTCACGTTCGTGTGGATTCTTACGGAAAGTGAGCGATTGTGACCAGTATGCGAGCTCTTGACGTCCTGATCGTCGATGACGACGACGCGGACGCGATGATGATCGAGGAAGCGCTCCAGGAAGCCTCGATCCCACCCGTCGTCCATCGGGTGATCGACGGCGGGCAGGCCCTGGAATATCTGCGTCGAGAGGGCGAATTCGCCGAGGCGGCACGGCCGGACCTCATCCTGCTCGATCTGAACATGCCGCGAATGGGCGGCCGTGAGGTGCTCGCCCACATCCGGAGCGACGAGGCTCTGACCGCGATCCCGGTGGTCGTGCTGACCACGTCCGACGCGGTTCCGGACATCGTGGCCAGCTACGCCGGGCACGCCAACGCGTTCGTCACCAAGCCGATGGAACTCGACGCCTTCGAAGCCGCCGTCCAGAAGATCAGCCGCTTCTACGGGGATGTCGCAACCCTGCCGGCGATCTGATCGTGCCCGCGTCCTGACCTGGACGGCGGTCCGTTGCGGCCGCGCTGGCGCGAGGGCCCTCGAACGGGATGCGACCTTCGGGACATCTGCATGCTCTCAGGACTGTGGCGGTCAGGGCTGCGACGGTCAGGGCTGCGACGGTCAGGGCTGCGACGGTCAGGGCTGCGACGGTCAGGGCTGCGACGGTCAGGGCCGCGGTGGGTAGGGCTGCGGCGGTCAGGGCTGCGACGGTCAGGGCCGCGGCGGGTAGGGCGGATCCGTCGGCGGCGGGTACTCGCCGGGCGGTGGATATTCGCCGGGCGGCGGCGAGTACGGCTGAGGCGGATAGCCGGGCGGAGGCGGCTGCTGCCCCGGCGGCGGCGGGTATCCAGGCGGCGGTTGCTGATTGCCAGGCGTCGGGTATCCGGTCGGCGGTTGCTGATTGCCCGGCGAGGGCGGGTATCCGGGCGGCGGGTATCCGGATGGCGGCTGCTCATGACCGGGCGGGGGCGAGTATCCGGGCGGGGGAGGGTATCCGGGCGACGGGTAGCCCGGCGGCGGTTGCTGGTAACCCGGTGGTGGGCTCCCCGGCGGGGGATGGAAACCCTGCTGCCCAGGGGTCGGCGGATAACCCGGCGGCGGATATGGCGGCTGCTGGAAGCCCTTGGTCGCCGAACGCCCACGCACCACTCGCATGACGATCGCGACGATCCCACCGACGAGGATCAGGCAACACAGGATCCGGCCGACCGCGGCACCGAGGTTGTACGCCACGCTGTCGGACTGCGCCGCCACGACGGCGATCTCCCACTCCATCCTTGGGCCTCCCCGCTCTCGCGCCCACCCTACCGGCCCGGGCCGCAACGCAAGGGTGCCAATCCACCCGACCGGAGGTCTCACCGATTCGTCCGTTTTGTGGAGGCGGTCGGCTCCGCACCCGATGCCCCACCGCACCCCGCACCGGCACCATCGTCGGGTGGACGTGTCGAGGTGCCTCAGGTTGACCTTCGTGCTGGCCGCGGGCCTGCAGGTGGCCGCGGTCTTCTTCGACTACCGGCTGGTGCCGTACTGCGGGGCGATCGCGATGTCCGCCCTGTTCGCCCTTGCCGCCCTCAGCCCGGCTCCGGCGCCGCGCCGATGGACCCATCACACCGCACTCACCGGGCTGGCCCTCCTGACCGCTGCCGCCTTCCTGGCCGACCACCGGACCGGCGGTTTCGGCTGGTCGACCGAGGTCGCGGGCGGAGACTGGGGCGAAAGCCGATTCAAGACACCGGGCAGCGCCCTCGTCGTCGAGGCGGTCCTCGTGGTCGCCGGCGCCGCCGCACTGGCCGCCGCGGTCCTGGGCCGGGTCGAAAGGCTACTGAAGTGGCGACACCTCCCCGGCGCGCTGATCGGCCTGTTCTTCCTCGCCCTCGGGGTGGACGTCGCGACCAGCCCACCACTGTTCCTCGGTGACGACATCCCGGCCGATCCGCGGATCCGCCTGCTCGTCCTGATGCCGGTCTCGCTGGCCATCGCCGCACTGTGCGTGGCCGCGAACGCCGCCCTGACAACCCGAGGCATGCTCCGCCCCGCCGCGGCCGGACTACTCGCGATCATCGCGCTGGCGCTGATCGGCTTCAACTGCCTGAGCAGGATCGAACCCCTCCAGCCGACAGAGGACCCGGTCGTCGCCGAACAGCGCCGGGCGAGGACGGAGGAGACGATGGCGCACATCGACGTCGACGCCCTGCTACGGGCGGCCGACACCTCCTCCCGGGTACGGCAGGACGCGCAGCCCGAGCAGGAGGAGTTCGGGTGGCTCCCACCGCCGACCGCACCGGAGGCCCGGGCACGGGCCTTGTCCCAGGACGTCCGCCGGGACTCGGGAATCGCCGCGGTCCCGTACCCACCGTCCTGGTCGGCGGGCGAGGCGGACTGGACCCGCGCCCGCCCGGCGATCACGACCGCCCTGATCCTCGGCGGCCTGGTACTGCTGGTGATGTCGCTGTTCCGGCTCCCGGAAAGCCCCCCGCTACCGGCCGGGACGGGGGAGTGAGGCGGACGATCGTGGCCAGCTCGCGTACCCCGGCCCGCAGCCGGGCCTCGGTCATCTGCGAGTAGCCGAGGATCAGCGTGGGCGGCCGCCCACCGCCGGAGGCGTAGTCACCCATCGTGGCCAGCGCGATGCCCCGGCCCCGGGCGGCGGCGGCCACCGCCGCCTCGTCGACGTGGTCCGGTAGTTCGACGGTGACGTGCAGCCCGGCCGCGATCCCGCAGACCCGCCCGGACGGCAGCGACTCGGCCAGGGCGGCGACCAGCGCATCCCGGCGGCGGCGATACCGGACACGCATCCGCCGCAGGTGCCGGTCCAGCTCACCCCGGCGCAGGAAGTGCGCGAACGCGAGCTGCTCGATCCGGGCGCCACCGTGGTCACACTGGGAGCGCACCGGTTCGACCAGCGCCGGCGGCAGCACCATCCAGCCCAGACGCAGCGCCGGAGCCAGGACCTTGCTGACCGTCCCGGCATACACCACATGCGCCGGATCGAGACCCTGCAGCGCACCGACCGCCGGCCGGTCGTACCGGTACTCGGCGTCGTAGTCGTCCTCGATCGCGATCGCCCCGGTCGCCCGTAGCAGGGCGATCAACGCGGTCCGGCGTTCCGGCGCCAGCACGACCCCGGTGGGGTGCTGGTGTGCCGGCGTCAGGATCACCGCGTCGACCTCGGCTGCGGCCAGAAGATCAACCCGCAGACCGAGATCATCGACGGGTACGCGGACCGCCTCCAGCCCGGACCGGGCGACGATCCGCGCCTCGTCCGTACCACCGGGATCCTCGCAGGCGATTCGTCGTGCGCCCCGGGCAGCGAGGGCCCGGCCGATCAGCCCGAGCCCGTGCAGGTAACCGCCGGTGACCACGATCCGGTCGCGGTCGGCCACCACCCCGCGCACCCGGCCCAGGTGGTCGGCCAGCCCGTCGCGCATCGCGTCGACGCCGAACGGGTCGCCGTACCCCAGATCGTCGATGTTGATCTCAGCGAGGGCGTCCCGCAGACAGCGAGCCCACGCCGCCCGCGGAAACGAGGAGACATCCGGCCGGGCGGGCCGGAAGTCGAACCGCACCGGCCGGCCGGCGGCGGCCGCCGGAGGCGCCGCGGCGGCGTCCGGAAACGGCCCGGCGGCGATCCGCGGCTGCGCGCCCTGCCTGGTGACCAGGTATCCCTCGGCGGTGAGCTGCGCATACGCGTCGACGACGACCTTGCGGGAGACACCGAGCTGCCGGGCCAGCTCACGAGTGGACGGCACCGGGGTGCCGGCCCGCAGGCTCCCGTCTCGGACGGCGTCCCGGATCCGGCTGCGGATCTGCGCACCGAGGGTGCCCGGCAGGTTCTTCGAGACGTTCAGCAGCAGCTCCACTGGACCCCTTTTCCGCCGCCTCACTGGATCTGTTCTTTGTACCAGTTCGGGATCAGGGTGGATCCATGCTCTTCTCCACGTCGATCGTCGCCCGACTGCCACTGGCGACCTTCAGCATCGGGCTGCTCGTGCACATCGAACAGTTGACCGGCTCGTACGCCGCGGCCGGTGCGGCCACCGGCGCGCTGGCCGTCGCCCAGGGTGTCGGCGGACCGCTGCTGGGCCGCCTGGTCGACCGCCGCGGACAGACCGCGGTGCTGCTGGGCTCGGCGATCCTCACCGGGTTCGCGCTGGTCGCCGTGGCCCGGATGCCGCCCGGGACACCACTGCCGCTGCTGCTGGCGCCGGCCACGGTGATCGGCTTCGCGACCCCTCCGATCGGGGCGTGCCTGCGCACCCTGATCCCGACCATCCATCACGGTCAAGACCGACAGCGCCGGGCGTACGCCGTGGACGCCGCCGCCACCGAGCTGACCTGGGTCTGCGGCCCACCGCTGGCCCTGGCACTGGGCGCTCTGGCCGGCACCGGCAGCGCGTTGACGGCGGCCGGCGTGGTGCTGATCGCGGCCACGACGCTGTTCGCCCTGTCCTCGGCCTCCCGCGCCTGGCGCCCGGCCCGCACCCGACGGACCGGCGGCAACGCCCTCGCCTCCCCGGCCATGCGCACCCTGGTGACGGTGATGATCGGCGTCGGTGTCCTGTTCGGTGCGACCGAGGTGGCGGTGGCCGCCTCCGCCGGTCCGGCCGCGGGCCTGCTGCTGGGCCTGTGGGGTGTCGGTTCGCTGGCCGGTGGAGTGGTCGCCGCCCGCCTGGGCGGTGGCGCCACCGGCGGCCGCTCCTTCGCCGTGCTGCTCACCGCCCTGGCCGCCGGCCACCTGCTGCTGGCCCCGGCCTCGGCGTCGGAGGTGGCGGCGGCGGTCACGATCACCGTGGCCGGTTCGATGATCGCCCCGATCCTGGCCACCGCCTACGCGATGGTCGACCGCTGCGCCCCACCGGGCACCACCACCGAGGCCTTCTCCTGGCTGGCCACCGCCACCGCGGTCGGCACCGCCGCGGGCGCCTCGACAGCCGGCGCCCTCGCCGAACTGACCAGCCCCACCTCGGGTTTCCTGCTCGCCGGAGCCGCGGCACTGACCGTGGCGCTGCCCGCACTGTCCCTTGTCACCGCCCGCGTCCCGGCCCGCGCGTAACGAGGTCCATCAACCCGCGAGGCCCTACCTCGGGTCGGCGATGGTGGTCCTGTCCGCGGTGAGACGGTGGATGAACCGGCACCCTACCGCCCACCCGCCCCGCCAACCGAGGAGTGATCCGTCCCGGGCTGAGCGTCAGCCGCGCTCGGTGTTGCCGTCAGACGACATGATCGGGGTCATAGAGGACAACGTGCCGCTTGAAGGCCTCACGCAGCAGGGTCTCCAGGTGTTGAGCTCGCGGATCGCCTGGCCGTACACCGAATTCGCAGATGGCGTTCGGCTCCGCGGCGAGAGTCTTCCAAGCTTGTGGGCCCGTCTGGTTGGAGACGAAGTATCCGAGCAACCTCTGCCCCCGGTCTCGGCAGAGGTTGGCGAACTCGCGGCCCAATGCCACCGGAAGGGTAGTGCTGTAGAACTTGCACTCGATCACCGCGAGGCACTTCGAAGCAGCCGGCGACTGACGTTTGGCCCGGCTCGTCCCCGCAGCGTGATGGTCCAGGATGAGAATGTCGCACTCGCCCTCGGTCTTGGTTCTGCCACCGACGATCTTGACCCGGAGGTGAACCTCGAGCAGCGGCGCAACACCGAAATTGAGAGTCGCGAAGGTCCAACGCTGGTTCGGGGCGTGAATCACTCCCGGCGCGCCTCGGAATTCGAGATCCTTGACCTCTTTGGCGAAGTACTGCGAGCCCGCGTAGTAGCGCACTTCACCTCCCGCCTTGACCGCCGCGGAGATCACCATCGAAAAAGCATAGACCTCGTAGATCCGGTCGGCGGATGACGCTGACGTGTACGGATGCCGTATCCCGGCGAGGTTGGTGTCCAACTCCGTCAGCAGGTCCTGGACCTTGACTCTCATGTCGGGGCCACCTCCTCGCGCAGCCGTCGCAATGTGGCTATCAGGGCTTCATAGTCGATGTCCTCGCCGTCGCTGATCGTGGTGACCGCTTGGTCCTGACCTTCGTCAGCGAAGGAGACCGATCCAACGACCGAGGCGCGCCCCTCGAATCCTTGGCGCAACGTGCGTATTGCGGTCGCCTGCATGGCCGGCAGGTGGATGAAGATAGCCAGCACCGCATCGATTAGCATCAGCGTCTGGTCTGTCGGGGTGAACGGGACAGACCTCGGATTGGCGGGGGGAGGCCGGTTACCAGACGCGAAAAGTGGATATCCATTCGAGTAGCCGGGCCGCCCCTGGTAGTAAGACTCATCACTGGTGAAGGCGTCGCGTCCCTGACTTATCAGTCCATCGACCTGCGATACGACCCATCCCAGCCCGCGTTGTACGCAGATGCTTCTCAGCTGTTGATCTACCTCAGCAAGTTCGTCAGCTTCCATCCCGCCATCCCGGTCCAGTGGTGTACGTCATTATCGAACATCGAGCTGATCATCGTTGCCTCGGCATTACCGCTCCGTACGGGCTTCGCCGGACATGCTGCGAGACGCTTATCGTTTCTTGATAGCAACCCGGTGTCGCGGCAGTCTCGAGGCATGTGGTGGCGCACACGCGGGTCCGAGCCGATCGCACTGCCGTCCGAGAAGGGCCTGTTCGAGTTGGCCGGCCGGCAACCCGGCCTGCCGTTGCGGGAGGTGATGGTCCACTTCCGGGAGCTCGTGTCAGCGGACATGGACTGGGCGGACTCCCGTAAGACCAGGTTCCGGCGGGCCTCCTCGCGGGTGCGGATCTCCTCGCTGGTTCTGGCGGCCCTGTCCACCGTGGTCCTCGGGATCGAGGCGATTCCCGGGCGAAGCTGGATCGCGCTACCGCTCGTGGCGACGGTGACCGTTCTCGGGTCGCTGGAGGCGTTCTACAACTGGCGGTCGCGGTGGGTGCTGATGGAGGAGACCCAATATCGGCTCAACCGTCTCCGCGACGAGATGGACTACTACCTCACCGTCACCCCGCCGGACGAGCTGGAGCCGGAGAGACTCGACCGGTTCTTCGCGGATCAGCAGGTCATCTGGAGCGACGTGAGTCGACGATGGATCGAGTTCCGTGCCCTGGACGCGCCGGCACCCGGCGCCGGATCGTCCTGACCGGCTATCGCGGGGCGTCGAGTTGCGGCCGGGTCGCCGTGACGGCCTGGTCGAGTCGCCTGGCCAACTGGGGGACCGTGGCGGAGGTCAGGTAGGTTTCGGCGCCCGCTTCGAGCATCCGCCGGATCGGGCCCGGGTAGCTGACGCCGAGACTCTCGTCCTCGAGCTCGGTGACGACGACCCTGGCCCGGGGGAACATCGCCCGCAGGTTGCCGATCAGCTGTGGACTGATCGGCGGCACCAGCACCACATCGGCCGTCACCGGAGCGGAGTGCAGGTCGACCACGATGTAGTCCTCGCCGAGCTGCTCCGACAACCGGGTGCGGGCCGCCTCGGGCAGTCGCATCGCGGTGGCCACCACCGTCACGTCCGCCCGCGGAGGCAGCGGGTCGCCCCCGGCGGGCCGGTCCGGCATCACGATGGTCCCGCTGATCGCGGTGGCCGCGTGGACCGTCGCGAGCGGCACCCCGGCACGGGTGATCACCAACTCCTCACCGGGGCCCAGCGCCGCGATCAGTGCGACCACGTCGTCGGGTAGACGTTCCGCATCAATACGGTTGATCTGCTCCTGCATGCGCCGACAGTATGTCCGGGTGACCACCGCCTCGTACCGCAACAGATCGCTGTTGATCGAAGAGGGACGCTGGGCGGATCTGCTCGCCCTGGCCGCCGACGGCGACGAGACCGTCCCGGGTGAGCGGCGCGAGCTGGCCCACCTGCTCGCCGTGCAGGCGCCGCCGGCCGTGGCGGTCGCCGCGGCCGAGCTCTACCCCGACGAGGAGGTGGGCTTCCCGGGGCCGCTGTGGGAGGTGCTCGCCCAGCGGCCGTGGCGTGACCTCGCACCGCACCTGACCCACCCGCGGGTCCGGGAGATGGTCGCCCAGACCCGGGTGCTGCACGGTGAGGACCTGCGCGGAGTCCTCACCGCGGAGATCCCGCTGGTTCTGCAACCGTGGGAGTCCGCCCACTGGGACCCCGAGTGGGACATCCCCGAGTATCACTCGACGGGCAGCGCGGGCAGCCAGATGTGGTGCTTTCCGGGCTGGCTGATCGAGCATCTGCCCGGCGGCGTCCCCCTGCCCGAGCCGGTCGCGATCGAGGCGGTGGACCATCCGGCTGTCCCGGTCCTGGCGGGTCTGAACGACCCGCACCGACCGATCCGGGCGTACGCGTTCCGCGCGACCGCCTGGGCGACCGCCGCCACGATCGCCGCCGACCGGCAGACGTGCCGCGCCGCCGAGGTGCCGTTCGCCCGGGCTTACCCGCACCTGCTCCACCTGGCGACCGGTTTCGGCCCCTACGCCGTCGCCGAGGGCGGCGGTCAGGCCACCGGGCGGCTCGCCGTCTGGCGGGTGCTGCGCCTGATGGCCGGCGGCGACCCGGTGCCCGCGTTCGTGGCGCGTCTGCGCTGCGTGACGTGGCGCCGGCCGGGTGAGCACCTGTGCTACCTGTACCTGGCAATGGAGGACCCCGCCCAGGGCCTCACCTGGGCGATCAGCGCCTCCGCCGACGACTGACCGGTCAGCCTCGACGGGCGATCCGCTGGGTCAGGGCGTGCGCCGCCTCCAGCAGCAGCGTGCCCAGCTGGGCCGTGCGGTCGCCGTTGAACCGGGACTCCACACCGGTCAGGCTCAACGCCCACGCCGGTGACCCGGCCCGGTCGAACACCACCGCCCCGACACCCCAGCTGCCGGGCACGATCAGGCCGGGATTCACCGCGTACCCCCGTCTGCGGGTGGCCGCCACCCGCCGGGCCAGGACCGCCTCCTCGTGCTGCGCGCCGTAGGCGGCGGCGAGTTCCGCACCGCGCGACCGCACGTAGTCGGCGGCGTCGGTGACCGGCAGGTAGGCCAGGACGGCCAGCCCGGCCGACGCCACACCGAGCGGGAACCGGATGCCCTCGTGCAGCACGTGCGACCGCAGCGGGAAACTGCCCTCCACTGCGGCCAGGCACACCGTCTCGTCACCGCGCCGCGCCGAGAAGAAGGCGCTCTCCCCGGTCCGGGCCGCCAGCGACCGCAGGATGTCCCGGGCGGTCGACGTCACGTCGTAGCGTTCCGCCGCCACCGACCCGAGCAGGAACAGTTCCGGACCCAGGTACCAGCGGCCGCGGCGCGCGTCCCGGTCGACGAACCCCTCCTCGGCCAGCGCCGCCAGCACCCGCTGTGCCGTCGACCGCGGCAGCCCGGTCGCCGCCGCCACGTCCGCCGTGGTCACGCCGTCGGCCGCGCCCGACCCGACCCGGCGCAGCACCGCGGCCACCCGTCCGACCAGCTGTGAACCCTGCATGCTCACATTATGAGCAACTGGTGCCCATCGCGGCCGCTGAGTGACCGGTTCTCCGACGTGCCGGGCACAGGCCTCTACCGTGCCCGGCCATGAGCAAACTCGTCGACAGCGCGGCGCAAGCCGTCGCCGCCGTCGCCCGGGACGGCATGACCGTGGCCGTCGGGGGCTTCGGCCTGTCCGGCATCCCCACCTCACTGATCACCGCGTTACGCGACTCCGAGGTCAAGAACCTCACCATCGTCAGCAACAACATGGGCGTCGACGGCAAAGGCCTCGGCCTGCTCCTGGAGAACCGGCAGGTCAGCAAGGTCCTGGCCTCCTACGTCGGCGAGAACAGACTGTTCGCCCAGCAGTACCTGGACGGTGAACTCGACGTCGAGTTCGTCCCGCAGGGCACGCTCGCCGAGCGGTTACGCGCCGGCGGCGCCGGCATTCCCGCCTTCTACACCCCGACCGGCGCCGGCACCCCGGTCGCCGACGGCAAACCCGAAGAGCACTTCGACGGCGTTCGTACGGTCCTCGAGCGCGCCATCCAAGCCGACCTGTCCCTGGTCCGCGCCCATCGCGCGGACCTCGCGGGCAACCTGCGATACCGGCTCACCGCCCGCAACTTCAACCCGCTGGTGGCGACCGCCGGCCGGATCACCATCGCGGAGTCCTCGTTCGTCGAGGACGGTTTCCTGCATCCGGACGACATCCACACGCCGGGGATCTACGTGCATCACCTGGTCCGTTCCGAGATCCACGAGAAGGACATCGAACAGAGGACGGTGCGGTCCCGTGTGGACGCGTGACGAGATGGCGGCCATCGCCGCCGCCGAACTGACCGACGGCCAATACGTGAACCTCGGCATCGGCATCCCCACCCTGGTCGCCAACAACCTTCCGGCCGGGGTACGGGTGACGCTGCAGAGTGAGAACGGCATCCTCGGGATGGGTCCGTTCCCGTACGACGGCGACGAGGACCCCGACCTGATCAACGCCGGGAAACAGACCGTCACCCTGCTGCCGGGCGCTTCGGTGTTCGACTCGGCCACCTCGTTCGGGATGATCCGCGGCGGCCACGTGCAGACCGCCATCCTCGGCGCGCTGCAGGTGGCGGCCAACGGCGACCTCGCCAACTGGACCATCCCCGGCAAGCTGGTCAAGGGCATGGGCGGCGCCATGGACCTGGTCGCCGGCACCCCACGGGTCCTGGTCGTCACCGAACACGTCGCCAAGGACGGCACCCCGAAGATCGTCGACCGGTGCACCCTGCCGCTGACCGGCGCCGGAGTCGTCGACCGCATCATCACCGACCGGGCCGTCTTCGACGTCACCGCCGACGGGCTGGTCCTGCGCCGGCTCGCCGACGGCCAGACCGTCGACGCCGTCCTGGCCGTCACCGGTACCGGCTTCACGGTGGATCTCGCATGAGCGCGGTGATCGCGGGTTTCGCCCGTACCCCCTTCACCAGATTCTCCGGCGCCTTGGCGCGGATCTCCGCCGTGGAGTTGGGCGCCCACGCCATCCGGGCCGCGCTCGCCCACGCCGGTGTCCCGGCCGACGCCGTGCAGCGGGTCGTCGCCGGTCAGGTCCTGCAGGGGCTGGCCGGGCAGAACCCGGCCCGGCAGGCAGCCGTCGCCGCCGGGATCCCGCTCGGCGCACCCGCGACCACGATCAACGCGGTCTGCCTGTCCGGACTGGAAGCGGTCGCCTCCGGTGCCGCGCTGATCGAATCCGGACGCGCCGACATCGTGGTGGCCGCCGGCATGGAGTCGATGTCGCTCGCCCCGCACGCCTGGCACGGCCGGACCGGCACCCGCTACGGCGCGATCGAGGCGCTCGACACCCTCGAACACGACGGCCTCACCGACGCCTTCGAACACCGCTCGATGGGCGCGTCCACCGAGGACGGCAACACCGAACTGGGCCTCGACCGCGCCGGTCAGGACGCCTGGGCGGCCCGATCGCACCGGCTCGCGGCGGCGTCACGGGACTTCCTGGCCGGCGAGATCGCACCGATCACCGTCCGCGACCGGATCGTCGACACCGACGACGGGGTACGGCCCGACACCACCGTGGCGACCCTGGCCGGACTGCGGCCGGCGTTCGCGGCGGGCGGCAGCATCACGGCCGGGAACTCCTCACCGATCACCGACGGCGCCGCCGCCCTCGTGCTGATGAGCACGGCCGCCGCGGCCGTGCACGGGGTGACCCCGATGGCCCGGATCGCGGCGACGGCGATGGTCGCGGGCCCGGACGTTCGCCTGCACCGGCAACCCGCGTACGCCGTCCACGCCGCCCTCGCCCGGCTCGGCGCGGCACCGTCCGACTTGGGCCGCATCGAGATCAACGAGGCGTTCGCCGCGGTGGCCGTCGCCGCCGTCGACGCGCTCGGCACCGACCCGGCGATCGTCAACGTCCACGGTGGGGCGATCGCTCTCGGTCATCCGATCGGCGCGTCCGGCGCCCGTATCGTCGGCACCCTGGCCCGCGGGTTCACCGGCCTGGGCGCGGCCGCCATCTGTGGCGGCGGCGGCCAGGGCTCCGCGCTGATCCTCGAGGCGGTCTGAGGCCGACCTTCACCGCCGAGATTCGAGGCCGTTCTTCAGCGCTGTCTTCCCGGGCCCGGTCAGTGGCCGTTGTTCACCGCTGTCCTCCCGGGCGTGATCTGAAGCCGTTCTTCGTCGTCGTCACGTCGGGGGTGATCCGAGGCCGAGACGTTCGCCGAGTCGTCGCCGGATCCGGCCCCGGCGGTAGCCGCCGTGCGTCGAGCCGGCCGGTGGCGGCTCGAACAGGGCACCCGGCCCCGCCGCGGCGGGCTGCGGCCCGGTCACGAACGTCGCGCTCCACCGGGCCACCACCGCCTCGGTGGCCCGGGGCGCGAGCCGGTGCGCGACCAGCGCCAGATGTGACACCACCCCGGTCGTCACCTGCCGGCGCGGGCGCCGCGCCACGGCCAGGATCCGTGCGGCGAGACGCTCCGGCGCGTACGCGGGCGGGATGGCCCGCAGCCGGTGTCCGGTGTGGTTCGCGGCCCGTTGGAAGAACGGCGTGTCGACCGGCCCCGGCAGCACCAGCCCGACCCGGATCCGCGGCTGCCCGGCGACCTGCTGCTGCAGGTTCAGCGCCAGCCCGCGGATCGCGAACTTGCTCATCGAATACAACGGGACCAGCGGATTCGGGAAGATCGACAACAACGACCCGACGAGTACGAGCCGCCCGTGCCCCTGCCGCTGGAAGACCGTCAGCGCCGCCCGGGCCGACAGCACGGTCCCGAAGACGTTGGTGTCCACCAGCCGGCGGATCTCCTCGACCGACTCCGAGCCCAGCGGCCCGGCGATCCCGACCGCCACCGCCTCGACCCAGATGTCGATCCGCCCGAACCGGCGCACCGCGGCCCCGGCGAGCCCGCCGACCGCCGCCGGGTCCGCGATGTCGGTCGGCACGACCAGCACCTCGACACCCAGCGCACGGCACTCACGGGCCACGTCCTCCAACGCCGACCGGCTCCGCGACGCGAGCACCAGCACGGCGCCCTCACCCGCGAACGCCGACGCGGTCGCCCGGCCGATCCCACTGGACGCCCCGGTGACCACGACGACCGCGTTCCGGAATCTCATGGACTCCCGACTGCCCCGCTGTGAACGGTCGAAACGAACTGCGCCGGCCGGGGCTCGACCTTCGGTCAGACCAGGCGCCGCACGACGTAGTTCGAACTCCAGATCTTCTGCCTGGTCACGGTCTTGCCGGTGCGTGGCGCGGACCACATCGTCCCGTCGCCGGCGTAGATGCCGGCGTGGGTGCCGTACGAGCCGCGGCGGATGATGATCAGGTCGCCGGGGTGGGCGTCGGCCTTGCCGACCGCCGTGCCGTACCGCTGTTGCAGGTGCGCCTTGTGCGGGAGCTTGCGGCCCGCGGTCTTGCGGTAGACGTACATGGTGAAACCGGAGCAGTCGAACCGGTCGGGCCCGACCGCCCCGTACCGGTAGGGCGCGCCCCGGTGCCGGGCCGCCTCGGTGACCACCAGGTCACCGGCCGCCTCCTTCTCGATGGCGACGTCGGTGGCGGTGACGGTGCCGATCGACGGCTGCGGGGCGGCGGAGACCGGCTGCGGGGCCGCGGAGACCGGCTGCGGCGGGGCGGCGGAGACCGCCTGCGGGGTGCCGAGCCCGCCGGTCAGGAGACCGAGACCAACGGACAGGGCGATGCTGCCGGCTCCCAGAGAACGGGTGTGCCGGCCGAAGGTGCTCATGCGCACGGTGAAGGAATCCCTCCGGCACGCCTGCGAGGTTAGCTGTCGGGTTCGGGCGCGAAGGATCGCCCGGCCGCGATGTGCGGCTTCACCCCGAGGTCCGGCCCGGCCCGCCGCTATGGCGTACCGGACGGGGACCGATGTGGTTCCCCCGTCCCTGCCCCCGATCGCCTCATGACTCGTCATGTGGGTACGTGCCGCCGGACCGGGGCAGGGCTCGGCGTGGTCCGGGTCGGCACGTCCGGCGAGCAGGTGCCCGCCGCCCCTCCTTGATAGCCGAGCCCGGGAGCACCCCCACTCGCCGATCCGGTCACGGTGAGTAATGGTTTCTGGCCGGGGTGTCCGGTTCGGAGCTTCACTGACCGCTTTCCCGACCGGCCGCACCCATCCGCGATCACGCGGTGCTGTGG
Organism: Actinoplanes sichuanensis; assembly: GCF_033097365.1. Taxonomy (NCBI): domain Bacteria; kingdom Bacillati; phylum Actinomycetota; class Actinomycetes; order Micromonosporales; family Micromonosporaceae; genus Actinoplanes; species Actinoplanes sichuanensis. The sequence goes on along the minus strand of NZ_AP028461.1, from coordinate 3,912,499 downwards.
TCACCCTGTGAAACTGAACACCGCCGGAACCCGAACCATTACGCCGGGCGGCCCGGGCCCGGATCAGCCGATCCGCGTCACTGAACCGACCCGCGACCCGGTGTCACCAGCCGACCGTCCGGCCCGACCCGTCGAAGGTGCCCTACCGAACCTCGCCCTGCTCGGCGACGAACGCGCGCACGGCGTCGGGCGGGTTGTCGCCGAACAGGCTCGCCATCAGGTCCTCACCCTGCGGGACCTCGGCCGTACGCGGGAACATCGCCGCCTCGTACTCGCTGAGGGCGGTCTCCGCATCACCCGGATGCGCGGCGACGGCCCGGCCAAGTTCGGCGCCGTCGAGCATGGCCAGATTGGCGCCCTCGCCGTTCGGCGGCACCAGGTGCGCGGCGTCACCGACCAGGGTCACGCCGGGCACCCGGTCCCAGCGGAGCCCGAGCGGCAGGGTGTGGTGCGGGCGTAGCACCGGCGGGCTGTCGCAGGCGGTGATCAGCGCGGTCAGCTGCGGCGCCCAGCCGTCGAACTCCCGGGCGATCCGCGCGGTGGCCGCGGCCCGGTCGGTGAAATCGACGGTGTCGAACCAGTCCAGCGGGCGAGTGAGAGCGACATACGCGTGCAGCGTGTCACCGCTCTCCCGATGTGCCGTGATGGCCGCTCCGTCGGCCGGCGCGAACATCGTCCCGGCGCCCACCAAGGCCGCCTGCTCCGGGTGCCGCACGCTCGCGTCGTACAGGTAGGTCTCGACGAACGCCTCACCGGCGTACTCGGGCAGCGCCCCGGTCAGCAGCGGCCGGACCTTCGACCAGGCACCGTCCGCGCCGACCAGCAGGCCGGTCACGACCGTGGACCCGTCGGCGAAACGCACCTCGTGCCGGCCGTCCCCCAGCGTGCCCACCGCGTCGACCCGGCGCCCCCACCGGACCGTCCCGGCCGGAAGCGAGTCGATCAGCAGCCGCCGCAGGTCCCCGCGCTGCACCTCGGGGCGTCCGCCCGTACCGTCGTCGGTCTTCTCGAACAACAACGTGCCGTCCGGGGCCAGGAACCGCATCGCCTGCCGTCCGTCCAGGACGATGGCCCGGAACCCGTCCATCAGACCGGCCGCCTCGACCGCGAGTCGCCCGTTGTAGTCGTGGATGTCGAGCATGCCGCCCTGAGCTCGTGCGGTGGGGGAGGCGTCGGCCTCGTAGATCGTGGCCGGGACACCGTGCACGTGCAGGACCCGGGCCAGGGTGAGGCCGCCGAGCCCGGCGCCGATGATGGTGACTGGGGTGGTCATGGAGCCCTCCTGTGTCGATTCGGTCAGCGAAGACTGAACGGGCCCGCTCCCACCGCGCTCCCACGCCGCTGTCACGGTTTGGGTTCTGACGCTGAAACGCGCGAGGATTCGGGAGTGGAACGGCTCGGCGTCACGTTGCTCGGCGCATTCCGGGTGTCGCGGGGTGACTCCGTCCTTCCGATCGCCGGCGCCCGCCTGCGAGCTCTGCTCGTGCGGCTGGCGCTCGCCGGCGGGCACCCGGTCGACCCCGCTGTGTTGGTCGACGCGATCTGGCCGCAGGACCCGCCGGCCGTTCCGACCGCCGCGCTGCACAATCTGGTGTCCCGGCTGCGTCGCGCCCTCACCCCCACCGGCCCGGTCGGTGACCTGATCGGCCCGGCGCCCGGCGGCTACCGGCTGGCCGTGGATCCCGCCGACGTCGACGTCCTGCGTTTCGAGGCGCTCACCGCCGCCGGCCGCGAGCGGCTGCGGGCCGGCGACCCTCAGGCGGCCCGGGCCGCGCTGGACGAGGCCGTCACCCGGTGGGGCGACCGGCCGGGCGCCGAGCCCGCGATCATCGCCGCGGTCGCGCCCGCGGTCGCGACCCGGCTGGCGGCGCTGTCGGTCGACGCGGTCACCGATCTGGCCGAGGCGGAACTGACACTGGGCCGACCCGATACGGCCGAGACCCACCTGACCCGGCTGCTCACCGAGCATCCGGGCCATGAGGGCGCGGCCGCGCTGCTGATGGACGCGCTGGCCGTGCAGGGCCGGCAACCCGAGGCGCTGGCCGTCTACGACCGGCTCCGGACCGCCCTGGCCGACCGTCTCGGCGTCGACCCGGGAACCGCGCTCCGGGAACGCCACGTACGCCTGCTCCGCACCCCGGATTCCGGCGCCACCGTCCACCGCACCCGCCCGCCCGGGCTGCCCGCCCCGACGACCGGCTTCATCGGCCGGGCCGACGATCTCACCCGGGTCGGAACCCGGCTCACCTCCGCACGCCTGGTGACGGTCATCGGCCCGGGCGGCGCCGGAAAGACCCGGCTCGCCCTCGAGGCCGCCCGCCGCCTCGAACCGGCCGACCGCGTCCGGTTCGTCGACCTGGCACCGGTCACCGAACCGGCGAAGGTCGCCGCCGCCGTGCTCGCCGGGCTCGGACTGCGGACCGGCCGGATGTTCGACGCCCGCAACCACGGCCCGGACGACGATCGGGACCGGCTCGCCGCCGAACTCGCCGACCGGGACACGGTTCTGCTGCTCGACAACTGCGAGCACCTGATCGACGCCGTCGCCCACTTGACCACCGTCCTGCTGACCCGCTGCCGCGGACTGCGGGTGCTGGCCACCAGCCGCGAACCGCTCGCCATCGACGGCGAGACGCTCGTGCCGCTGACCCCGCTCACGCTGCCCGACGCGATCCGGTTGTTCCTGGAACGGGCGATCGCCGTCCGTCCCGGCTTCCGGCTCGACCAGAGCACCGAGCCCGATGTCGTACGGGTGGTGACCGCTCTCGACGGTCTGCCGCTCGCCCTGGAACTGGCCGCCGCCCGGCTGCGCACCCTGTCACTGCCGGCCCTGGCCGACGGGCTCTCCGACCGGTTCCAGCTGCTCAGCACCGGCAGCCGTACCGCACCACACCGACATCGGACGTTACGTGCGGTCATCGCCTGGAGCTGGGACCTGCTCCACGACCACGAACGCACCGTCGCCGAACGGATCGCCGTCCTGCCCGGCGGTGTGACCGCCGCATCGGCGGCCGCCGTCTGCGTCGGCACCACCGTGCCCGCCACCGAGATCCGTGACCTGCTCGCCGCCCTCGTCGACCGGTCGCTGCTACAGCTGATCCCGGAGACCGGCCGGTACCGCATGCTGGAGACCATCCGCGAGTACGGCGCCGACCGCCTGCGGACGACCGGCGACCTCGACACGGTCCTCGACCTGGCCGCCGCCCACTTCACCGCCTTCGTCGCCGGCCACGAGCCACACCTGCGCGGCCCGGGCCAGCTGACGGCCATGACGGGCATCCGGGCCGAGTACGACAACACGCTCGCCGCCCTCCAACGCCTGAGCACGGTCGGCGACCCGACCGACCTGGCCCTGACCCTCAGCTGGTATTGGCAGATGTCCGGCCGTCACCCCGACGCCGTCCACTGGCTGGGCCGAGCCCCGATCGCGGCGACCTCCGCAAGCGACTGTGCCCGCGCGTTGTACCTGCTCAACCGGGCCGCCGCGCAGTCCGGCATCAGCGCCGGCGAAGCCGAACGGGACCGGGCGGAGATGCGTGAGCTGGCCGGGCGCCTGCTCGCCACCCCGAACCTGCCGGGCCACCATCGGGTGCTCGGCCCGATCCTGCTCTTCCTGCAGGACGAGCGGACCGCCGTCGACAGCTTCGAGCGGCTGGCCGCCACCGACGACACCTGGACCGCCGCCCTGGCCGACATGTTCCTGGCCGAGATCGCCGAGAACACCGGCGCCCTGGACCGGATGCATGCCCACGTGGAGGCCGCCCTGATCGGGTTCGAACAGTCCGGTGACCGATGGGCCCGGGCCGCGGTCCTGCCGATCCGGGCCCGGCTACGGCGCTACACCGACCTCGACGGGGCGGTCGCCGACCTGCACGAGGCCCGGACGTCGACCACCGGGTTCGGCCCGCCCGCCCTCGGCGACCGACTCCATCACGACCTGCTCTGGATCGACCTGCACCTGCGACGAGGCGACACCGAGCAGGCCGCGGCGACGATCGTCGCCGCCCGCGAACGGGCCCGGCGCGCCGCGGACCCGGAGATCGCGGCGCTGGTCGACGCACACGACGCGCTGGTCCAGATGCGACTCGGCAACCTGGACCGAGCGCGGAGACTGGTCGACGACGCCGCACCGGCCACCGAGCGCGGCCGGGCTCTGATCGGCGTCACCCGGGTCTCGCTCTGCCTGCTGCTGAGCGAGACGGCGGATGCCGAGAAGGCGCTACGCGGGGCCCGGGTGTCGGCGACCGGAGACCGGCCGATCCTCGCGGCGGTCACGGTAAGCGCCGCCGAACTCGCCGAGGCACACGGCCGACATCACGAATCAGCCGGACTACTCGCCGACGCCGACCGGCTGCGCGGCGGACCCGACCGTACCGACCCTCGGGTGGTCGGCCTCACCCGCCGACTACGCGCCGTTCTCACCGAGGACGAGACCGCCGTGGGATAGCTCAGTCGAGGCCGGTGCGGCCGGCCGCCCAATACGCCTTGCCGACGATCTTGGGCGGGGGAGCGGGCCAGTCGCGGATGTCGCGGCGCACGGCGTGGACCGTGGCCGCGTTGCCGGTGACGATCAGGCGGTACGGGACGGGCACGGTCGGCGCGAGGGCGCGCAACCGGTCCAGGAGCGTGTCGGTGGCGCACACCTCGGCGGGCAGCGACAGCGTCTGCAGGGCTTCGGCGAGCAGCGCGGGCGCGGCCGCCTCGAACAGGTGGGTCACCTCGGCACCGGTCGTGGTGAAGGCGCAGGCCAGGGCCACGCTGGACGCGTCGCCGACGAACAGGATCCGCTCACCGGCGGCCGGCGCGTCGATCGAGCGGCGCGGGCCCATGAACCTGATGCCGTCACCGACCGCGACCTCGCCACACCAGGTGCTCGCCGGGCCGTGGCCGTGCCGGTAGGCCAGCAACTCGGTCCGGCCCTCGGCGGCATCCCAGTTCAGCGGCGTGTACGTACGCATCGTCCACCCGTCGCCGGGCAGCCGCAGCTGCACCTTCGTCCCGGCGGTCCAGCGCGCCGTCCGCAGCGCCGGTGAGTGCAGCTTCAACCGTACGAAATCGGCACTGATGTGATCGACCGCGGTGACCGACGCTTCGGTCAGCAGTGCCGCCTCGGCCATGTCCTTGATTCGCGATGCGATCCCCACCGGGCTCAGGTTAGCGGTGCCATGGCCGAGGCCATCCGGCGGACCGCTTCGGTGATCAGTTCCGGGGAGGTGCCGATGTTGAGGCGGGCGTGGCCGGCGCCGCCGGTGCCGAAGACCGGGCCGGAAGCGAGTGCGACCCGTCCACGGTGGAGGAAGGCCGCGGCCGGGTCGGCACCGAGGCCGAGCGCGCGGCAGTCGAGCCAGGCCAGGTAGGTGGCCTCGCCCGGCCGGTAGCCGATCTCCGGCAGATGCTCGGCGAGCAGTCCGGTGAGCAGCCGCCGGTTGTCGTCGAGGCCGACCAGCAGCGCGTCGAGCCAGTCGCCGCCGTCGCGGAGGGCGGCGGTGTGCGCGATGACCCCGACGTGGCTCGGGCTCTCCTTCGCCCACCAGGGGATCCGCGCGAGATCGTCGGCGGCGTCCGGCCCGGCGACGGCGAGCGCGGCCTTCAGCCCGGCGAGGTTGAAGGCCTTCGACGCCGACAGTACGGCGAACGCGTTCCCGGTCCCGGCGACGCTGAGGTACGGGGTGAACCGCGCACCGGACAGCACGAGCGGCGCGTGGATCTCGTCGGACACCACACGCACCCCGTGCCGGGCGGCGAGGTCGGCGGCCGCGGCCAACTCGTCCGCGGTGTGCGCGACACCTGTCGGGTTGTGCGGGTTGCACAGCAGATAGGCCGGGCGCGCCCCACGCTTCGCGGCCGTCCGGAACGCGGTCTCCAGGGCGGCGGGGTCGATCCGGCCGTCGGCGCCGAGCGGTGCCTCCTCGACGGTGCGGCCGGTGTGCCGCACGAAGTCGTAGAACGGCATGTACACCGGGCTGTTGATCACGACGGTGTCGGTCCGGTCGCTGATCACGTCGAGGACTTCGAGGATGCCCTGCATGACGTCGGCGACCATGGTGGTGCGGTCCACGGCCAGGCCGTCCCAGGCCCACCGCTCGCGGGCGAAGTCGGCGAACGCCTCGGCGTACCCGGTGCCGGCCGGATATCCGGTGTCGCCGTCCCGGATGGCGGCGGTGACCGCGTCGACGATCGGTTCGGCGAGCGGCACGTCCATCTCGGCCACGAACATCGGCAGCACGTCATCCGGATAGACCCGCCACTTCTCGCTGGTCCGGGCCCGAAGTCGGTCGAGCGTGAGCCGGCGCAACGGGTTGGTCACCTGTGTCACGGTTTCGAGGATAGGGCTGCGGCCCGCGTCACCGGGTACGCCGGGCGTAGGCGCGGGCCGCGCGGGCACGGTCACCGCAGCGCACCGAGCACCAGTGCCGGCGGCCGGTGCGCAGCAGGTAGCGCATGCACGGCCGGGAGTCGCACGCGGTCAGTCGCGCGGCGTCCGGGCTGGTCAGCAGGTCGGCGATGTCGGCCGCCAGCACGCCGAGGGCGTGGTCGACGACCTGGTCGGTGGGGTGTGGGGTGGCCCGGTACAGGCCCTGCGAGCGATCCCAGCGCAACGGCGCGGCGGTCGGCACCCGGCTGATCGCCGTGTTGATCGCGGCGAGTGCCTCGGCCGGCGGCTCGACTGCCTGGAGGTGGGCCGCGAACAGTTCCCGGATCCGTGCCCGCAGGGTCCGCAGCCGGTCGGCGCACACCTCGTAGAGCACGCTGTCGGCCGGGGCGAGATCGCGCTCGATCAGCCAGCGGGTCGCGTCCTCGGGGGTGGCGAGCAGGTCGGCGATCTGGTCGCCGGGCATGGAGAGCCGGCTGTTGGCCAGGTCGAGGCCGGGGTGCCGGTCGGCGCCGGGTGCTGCTGGGATCACCCGCCTCACGGTACTTCTTGCGTTCATCCGTGACAAACGGCTAGCGTCACGGATGACAGCCCTTCTATCCGTGAGGTTTCCATGGTTGACGCGATCCCCGTCCAGACCTTCGGCGGCCCCACCGCCCTGTTCGAGTACGGCGGGCTCCGGGTGCTCACCGACCCCACCTTCGACCAGCCCCGCACCTACCCCTCACCCAGCGGCGTCACGCTCACCAAGCTGACCCCGCCCGCGGCCGCCCCGGACACCATCGGCCGCATCGACGTGGTCCTGCTCTCCCACGACCAGCACCCGGACAACCTGGACGACTCCGGCCGCGCCCTGCTCGCCGACGTCCCACTCACCGTCACCACGCCCGGCGGCGCCGACCGGCTCGGCGGCACCGCCCGCGGCCTGGCCCCGTGGGAGTCCCTGCAGGTCGGCGCGGTGACGATCACCGCGGTCCCGGCCCGGCACGGTCCCGAGGGCTGCGAGCCGATCACCGGCGAGGTCACCGGATTCGTGCTCACCGGCGACGGGCTGCCGTCGGTCTACGTCAGCGGCGACAACGCCGCCCTCGAACTGGTCGAGCAGATCGCCGCCCGGTTCGGCCCGATCGACACGGCGGTGCTGTTCGCCGGAGCGGTGCGGACCGGGCTGTTCGACGGCGCACTGCTCACCCTGGACAGCGCGCAGGCCGCCGACGCCGCCCGGATCCTCGGCGCGAGCCGGGTCGTCATGGTGCATTTCGACAGCTGGGCCCACTTCACCGAGGGCCGCGACGCGCTGGCGAAGGCGTTCACCGCGGCCGGGCTCGCCGACCGGGTGCAACTCGGCCACCAGCCGGGCTGACGGCACCGCAGCCGATCTCTGTCGCCGGTCCGCCCGCCTCCGTAACTTCCGGAATCGATTGGAAGTTGCGGTGGACTCCGGGGCGGTTCGGCTTCTACGCTACGGGCGGACCGGCGACAGGAGGCAGCCCGTGCAGGACCGGATCGGCGAAACCCTTCTCACCGTGCTCGACGCGGACGGACGACCCCTGGTCGACCAGGACGTCGTCGTCGAGCAACAGGAGCACGCCTTCTCGTTCGGCAACATCGGCTTCGACTTCGTCCCGGTGGCCAACGGGGAGGCCGAGCTCGACCGACTCGCCGACCTGTGGTTCGACGTCTTCAACACCGCCACCCTGCCGTTCTACTGGGCCGACTTCGAGCCGGAGCGCGACCGACCCCGCACCGAGCGGCTGCAACGGACCGCCCGCTGGTTCGCCGACCGGGGCGCCCGCGTCAAAGGGCACCCACTCGTCTGGCACACCCTGGCGCCCGACTGGCTACGCGAGCTGACCACCGACGAGGTGGAAGGGGTGGTGCGGGCCCGGATCAGGCGCGAGGTCACCGACTTCACACCCGTCGTCGACACCTGGGACGCCATCAACGAAGCCGTCATCATGCCGGTCTTCGACAACGAGAAACACCCCAACGCGATCACCCGGCTCGCCCTCGAACGCGGCCGGATCGCCACCGTCCGCCTCGCCTTCCAGGAGGCCCGGGCCGCCAACCCCACGGCCACCCTGCTACTCAACGACTTCGACATGTCCACGGCGTACGAATGCCTGATCGAAGGTGTCCTCGAAGCGGGCATCCGGATCGACGCGCTCGGCCTGCAGAGCCACATGCACCAGGGATATTGGGGCGAGGAACGCACCCTGGCCACTCTCGACCGGTTCGCCCGCTACGGACTGCCGCTCCACATGACCGAGACCACCCTGCTCTCCGGCGACCTGATGCCACCGGAGATCGACGACCTCAACGACTTCCAACCACCGTCCTGGCCGTCCACACCCGACGGCGAGCAACGGCAGGCCGACGAGATCGTCCGCCACTACCGGACGCTGGTCGGACACCCGGCCGTGCAGGCCATCACCTACTGGGGGATCACCGACGTCGGGGCCTGGCTCGGCGCCCCGGCCGGCCTGGTCCGACCGGACGGCACACCGAAACCGGCCTACGACGCCCTCCGCGACCTGATCAAGGGGGAGTGGTGGCTCCCGCCGACCACCATGCGCACCGACCAGACGGGCCACCTGCGGGTCCGCGGTTTCCCCGGCGACTACCGGCTGCACCACGACGGCCGCACGACGACCTTCACCATCCCCGCCCGCCCGACCGCCTGATCATCGCGATCGATCGCCGGCACGTGTGAGACATCGCATACAAGCTTGTCGATCGGGCGCCGGCGCCGGTTGGCTCAGCGGTATGCCACCTCATGCCGTCTACCCCGGCACGTTCGATCCGTTCACCGCCGGGCACCTCGACGTCGTCGACCGGGCACGCCGACTGTTCACCCGCGTCACCGTGCTGGTCGCGGTCAACGCCGACAAGAACCCGACCGCGACGCAGCACGACCGCGTCACGCACCTGCGCGCGATGCTGCCGCCGGACTGGGACAACGTCCATGCCGCGGCGTGGTCCGGCCTCACCGTCGACTACTGCCGCACCCACCACGGTGACGTCATCATCCGCGGCCTGCGAAACCAGGCCGACATGCGCCACGAGCTACCACTCGCGGCCATGAACGAGCACCTCGGCGTGACGACGCTGTTCCTCCCGGCCCGGCCGGAACTCGCCACGACATCCTCGACGATGGCACGCGCGCTCGCCTAGACCTCCAGCCGCAGGCCCGGCCACCGATCGAGCCAACCCTTCGCCCGCACCCGGCCGCGGACCTTCGCCCGGCCCGCCGGATTGTCGAAGGCCGGTGACGGACGCACCACCATCTCCAGCAGATCGTCCAGGCCGTGACCGGACGCCAGGTGAACGAACCCGCCCCGCAGCGTCACCGCCACGCACGTCGCCGTCTCCGGCCAGCGCGAGATCGCGTCCAAAGACGACGAATACGGCTCGTCACCGTTGCGCAGATGCATCCGCGCCTGATTGCGGATCTCCCACGGCACCCCGGGCAGGAGCAGCCCGGCCCGGGCCTCGGCACGTTCGTCCCCGGCCGGGTCCGGATCGGCCGGGTCGAAGTACACCAGGTCCACGTCACGTTCCGGCGCCGCCGGAACAGAACACAGAGCATCCCAGACCCGATTGCGTACGAAGCCCGCGCCGACCCACCAGTCCGCAAGCCCCAAGCGGGCGGCCGCCCGCAGGACACTCATCGCCCCCGGATCCCCCTCGATCAGCCCCACCACGTCCACGACGGCTACCCGGCCATGCTGGCGGCCCGGGCATCGGCCAGGTCGTCGGCGGGCACGTGCCGCACCAGGAAGCGCCGGGCCATCCGGGTCGACTGGTGGATCCCGAACGTGGCGACCACGATCACCCCGGCGATGATCAGCCAGCCGGTGGCGCCCCAGTTCATCGCCAGGAACGTGAACACCGCCGGCGCCCACACCTTGCCCAGCGTGGCACTCATCTCGGCCGCACCCTGGTAGGCGCCGCGCTGCCGCGGGTCCATCAGCTCCGCCTCGAACGTCCAGTTCGCCGCCGACAGGTACAACTCGGCGCCGGTCACCGTCACGTGACCCAACCAGACCAGCGCGATCGTCACCCAACCGACCGTGTCATGGGTGGCCAGCGTGATCAGGCAGGAGATCACGAAGAACGTCGACGACACCCGGACCGCCCGCAACGCCGTCGAGAGCCCGGTGACACCCCGGGCCGCCGCCATCGGCAGGAACACGCACATCACCGTGTTCGTGCCGAACAGGAACGCCAGCAACACCCGCGGCGCGTCGGTCTGCTCGACCAGCCACAGCGGGATCACCACGTTCAGCAGCACCTGGTTGGTCCAGAACACGCCGGTGAAGAAACTCGTCAGCAACCAGCCCGGATTGCGCAGCGGACCCGGCCCGGGAATCCTCACCTTCCGCTGCGCGGGCGTGCGGTTGTCGTGCGGCGCCCGCGGTAGCCAGCTGACCGCGGCCGCGTTGACCAGGAAGACCACAGCGGTGAACCAGGGCAGCGCATGCAGCACGTCGTTGGAGTGGAACGCCAGCGCGATGCCGCCGATCAGCGAACCGAGCGTGAAACCGAGGTTGAGTGCGGAGTACATGTAGGCGCGGGACTTAACCCTCTCCTCGGGCGGCAGGACGTCGATCGTGTACGCGCCGTGCGCCGCGTTGCCGAGCGCGCCGATCACCTCCATCCCGACGGCCATCAGCAGATAACCGCGGAAGTCGGTGATGAACGGCCACAGCGCGAACATCGCCGCCTGCCCGGCCGCGCTGACCGCCCACATCCGTTTCGGCCCGAACCGGTCCACCAGCTGGCCCATCGGCAGCGCCGCCAGGAACGCCGCGACCCCGGCGACGGTCAGACCCAGACCGACCTGGGCCGCGGACAGTCCGACGATCTGGGTGAAGAACACCGCCGAACCGGTCATGAAAGCGCCCTCACCCAGGGCGAACAGTAAAGACTGGACGGACAGACGCCCGGCCAGGGGTGACGGCGGGCGGACGTGGCGAAGGGCGGTGGCGAGACTCACGCGGCCAGTCTCCGGGCATCGACGTCCGGTGTCGCCCGAATTACGGTGTGAGGCCGGCCTCGACGCAGGCGTCCTTCAGCCCGGCGACGGCTTCCAGCAGCCTGTCGGAGGCGGTCGCCGCCTTGTCGCCGAGGCCCGCCTTCAGCCAGGCCGAGTACCCGGTATCCACCTTCGCGCCGGCCCGCTCGACGCCCTCCACGGCGGACGTCGCCGCGTACCCGATGATGGTCTTGATCTGCTGCTCGTCGATCTCGATGGCCTCACCGGGCCGAGGAGCCTGCGCCGCGAGCTCACAGGCCTTGGCCGCGTCGGCCGAGACCGGGCCGGACGCGGGTGAGGAGACGACGGCCGAGGCCGGGACGGAGACCGGCACCGGGGCCGTCGGCGCGGGCGATGCCGTGGTGCAGGCGGAAACGGACAGCAGGAACATCATGGCCGGAAGGGTCTTCGAGCGCCGCATCCGGACAGCGTAGTGAGATCCGTCGCTCGCCGGTGCGATGCCGGGCGTAGCGTGTCCACCATGACGATCCGGTGGACGCTGGGCTGCGACGCCGTCGACCCGCACCGGCTGGCGGCGTTCTGGGCGCGGGCCCTCGGCTATGTGGCCGAGCCCGGCTACGACGAACCGGACGGCGCCTCGATCGTCGACCCCGATGGCGGAGGGCCGGCGATCGGCTTCCTCCGGGTGCCGGAAGCCAAGATCGCCAAGAACCGGATGCACATCGACATCCGGTTGCCCGCCGAACCGGCCGACCGTGAGCGCCTGATCCGCGCGAAGGCGACCAGCCTCGTGTCCGAGGGCGCGACGATCGTCCGCGAGGAGTCCTACGGCGGGCAGTTCAGCCACATCGTGATGCTCGATCCCGAGGGCAACGAGTTCTGCGTCGCTTGAGCTCGCCGTTCAACCGGTGCGGTGCGGCCGGTCAGAAGGAGCAGGCAACCGAGTACGCCCTCGACGATCGGCCCGGTCCCGGTCGTGGGCCATCTCGCGGGGCGGCGATAGGGTGCCGGCACCAGCGGACGGAGTTCACGAGCATGTTGTGGGGCCAGGTCGTCGTCTTTCAGGGGCGCACCTTCGTGACGCGTGGTCGATTCACCACCGGCGTAGCCGTCGTAGGCGACGCCTCGGGTGCACGGCTCGGCGACGTGATTCTGCGGCTCTACGCGCTGGACTCCGACGCGTACAAGGACGACGGGGCCTCGTGGCGGACCTTCTGTGAGGACATCGTCGGTGTCCCGGTTCGGCGATTCTCGCCCGAGAAATCCGCACGGGTCTACCTCGACGACGGCACGTGGCACGCCGTCGTCGACCCGTTCGGCCCTGAGGCGACCACGCCGGCGGTGCCGGCCGCCGACGTCTCGCACCGGCTCGGCGCGATGGTGCGCCGCGTACTCGACGAGGCCGAACCACAATGGCCTGCGATCCGTCAGGTGATAGTCGCGACGTCGGCCATCGGCCGGCTGATCGTCATGCCTATCGTGAGAGGTTCCTTCGTCGGCCCGGTATGCATCGCCGAGCCGGATACCGCATCACTTCTCGCAGCCGTCCGTGCCGCTCTCCCCGAGTCGGACCGGGAGTGGGGAGAAAGCCCGGCGTACGCGGAGGCGCTGCCCGCCGCCGGTGTCGACCGGCGGCTGCTCAACGGATGTGCCACCGTGCACCTCGAGGAGCTGTCCACCGGCTCGGTCCGGCTCACCGGCGTGGGCAGTGCACTCAAGCAGACCGTCGTGGAGCGGACCTGGCTGGGTCCGGCCGACGATTACGACGCGGTGTGCGCCGCAGCCGTACGGATGATCGCGGATCTTCCGGTCGAGCACCTGCCTCCCGGCACTCCTGCCGGGGTTGGTTTCGGTATCAAGATGACGTGGCTGGCGGTACGGGGCAGCACCGTCGAGCAGGTCGCCGCCGCGATCGGTCTCACCGGAGGAAGGGAGACCGGCTGGGACGAGGGCGTGGAAGCCGCCCGCGGCGATCAGGTCTTCGTCTCGCCGCCGACCGGCGGATGGATCTTCGTGGTCAACGCTGTGTGCGGGTTCGACGGCTCGTCCGTGGCGTCCCTCAGCGCCCAGCTTCGCACCGAGGTGCAGTACTTCGGCAATCACCGGGTCTCGGACTACGCCGAGTGGGCGCTCGCCGTCGACGGGCGACTCGTCCGCCACGTCTACTGCAGCGAGACCAGCGAATCCTGTGAGGAGACGGGCACGCCCACTCCGGTGGAGATCGAGCTCGGCTTCTCCGCGACGGAACCGGGCGGCCAGTGGGCTGACCAGGACGACGTCATGCGGGTCGCGGCCGCCTGGAGCATCGACCCGAACGCCCTCAGCGTGATCGAATCGAGCCTTCGCCCCGGCCTCGTAGGCCATCTGGCCTGACGAGACCCGGGGTACCGACTGCCCGGTTCGACATCCTCATCTCTGCCGCTGATCGCGCTCCCGCGCGTGCGCGTCGACCCAGGTCGGCAGCCGGTAGGCTGCGTCGGTGCCGGATGATGACCTCACGATCAACCTCACCAGAGATCAGGCTCTCGTACTCTCCGACTGGCTCGACCGGATGATCGGCACCCCGGCTTTCGACAACCTCGTCAACGACGAGCGCGCGGTCTGGTCTCCGCTGCACACCATCGTCGGCACGCTGGACAGATCGCTCGTCGAGATCTTCATGCCGGACTATTCCGGCCGCCTCCATGCAGCCCGCGAGCGGTTGCTGGATGATCTCGGTGACATGGGCAGGCCACCCGTCGAGGAGTAGCAGGTGGTCAGTGACGAAGAACGTCCTCTACTGCCGCAGTCCGCAGGCAGGCCGCGGAACACGCCAGCCAATGTGGGTGACATCCCTGGCCCCGGCCGGTGGCTCAGTCATAGTCGTCATCGTTCTCCGGCCGCAGCGACTGGACGAAGCTGACGAAATCAGGCGCCAGTATGGTGATCCGGTAGCCGACCTCCTGATCCACATGGACCACGCGCGGTTCGCCCTCGGGGCCGCAGTCACGGTAGTCGAACGCGATCATGTCGTGGCCGGCCGAAGGACAGTCGGCGAAGTACACGCCGATCTCTGGATAGCCCCACTCCTCGACAAAGAGCCGACTGCCCATCGATCCGGCCAGAGATCCTTCCTTCTCCCGGCCGATCCCCATGATCGCGTTGAGTGCGACATGGTCCTCAGCCCAGGTCGTTCTGCTCGGCGCCGGGCAACACGTGTTTCGCGGTATTCCACCGTTACGCATCCGCATCAAAGCCACATACGACGAGGGCAACCGGAACCCGAGTTCTGCCTCGACCGACGAGACCAGTTCATCAGTGGGATGCCCGCCGCTATAGGTCTCGTCGGCACACGCGCTGTCCTCCCAGAAGGTGTCCAGGTCCAGACCCGGGAACATCTGTCTGAGCGCCTCGTCGGCCATGAGCCCGCCCTTCGTCAACCGAAACACATGTGCCGGGAATCCCGGACTCCAGCCGAAACACAACGGCGGCACCGACCCGCCACTCATGATCTCGTACTCGCGGCTCAAGTCAGACTGGCGTCCCGGCTATGCGGTCACATCGCGCGATGGCATGGAGGCCAAACAGCCGCGCGAAGTGCGGTCGGCCTGCAACACACTGTCATGCCGCCGATCGTGCGCAGCTCGCAGGCCAGCAGTCGGAACGCTCGGCGCGTCGTGCTCGTAGCCGACCGTGCCCTCACGACATAGACGGGCCGTACTGAACCTCTGACATCATGAACACATGCCGAAGCCCAAAAGGCCTGTCTGGAAGGCAACCGCTCGCGCACTGGTGCTCTACAACCCAGAGGGGCAGTGGCGTTTCGCCATTTACAACGACGCGGGGATCATCGACGGCGGAATCCCTGACACCTCGGCGAAGATCGCTCCAGATGAGGCTCAGGCATGGCTGCTGGCCAATGTTGAGGAGATCACCGAGCAGCGATACGTCGCCGAGTGGAAACAGAACCAGCCTCATTGGTGGTCGGCTGACCTGACCGTGGTCTCATAGGCAGCGCTTACCGGACGCACATGCTCTCATGCCGACGAGAGGGCATTGAGTAGATCGACAACCCCTGAGATGGCGTGATACTCGAAGCCCGCCCTGCATATTCAGATGCTGTCGGTGGGCCTGAATGTCACACTGCCGTGGTGGAGACCTTCCGGTGTGCTGAGTGCGGGAACGCGCTGAGCGTCCCGGTCCGGTTGGTGGAACTGCCACCGCAACCGCCCTCGTCGCTTCTCGACTGCCACCATGTCAATCCGCCACTTCTCGACCCCGGTACCTATGCGATCGACGAGACGGCGTATGGGTGCGATCAAGTAGTCGACACCGTCGTGCTATCGCCCGGCGATGTACGTGGTACTCGAATCGTCCACGACCTCGTTTTCATCGGTTGCTGGTCCCTCGCCGGCGGGAACCTGTCTGTGGCCTGCGAAAGTTGCGGCGTTCTGGTGGCTTCTCGGACGGACGACTGCCGGGTGGCTCAGGAGACGCGCTTCTACCCTTCCGTAGTCGTCCGGGAAGCCAACGTCGATGGCGTCGATGACACAGCCGACCCGTTCGCGCTGATCGCTGACTGGGACAACGCTCCGTCCGACACCAGACGGCACGCCTGGCTACCGAAACCGACGCGTCCGCGACCTGAACTCACCGCGACCCGCTGGGGCGGCCGAGGCGTGAGGGAAGATCTCTATCGAGACGATCCGCCGGCTTGACAGGAGCCCTGTCGTGCCGATGAGAGGGCGCTCCTCGGCGCTAGTCTCCCGCAAACCAAAGGTACAGGTGAGAGCCATTCTCGACTTCCCTGCACAGCCTTTCGGCTTCCGCCGCGGCGCCCTCTCCGATGATGCCGATAATGTGCTGGTCGGAGAGTTCCCGTCGCAGTCTCTCAGCTTGCCGCGAATTGAATATGGCGTCGGCGTACGGCAGAAGGCTACTCAAACACGGAAACCTTTCTGGATCTAACTCAGCCAACGCTTGAGACCATTTTATCCCCTGCGACCCGCGAGTCACTACTTCGCGATTCTCCCTACGCACTTGCATATCAATCATAAAGATCTCCTATGGTGGCCTCGTTAGTCTTGGCGTGCCTTGGCGGTCACCGTCAAACGGTCCGTCGGTCACGGCGGCAAGATCGCGGTTGCTGACGTTAGGAAGGTTGTCGCCGGTCGCCGCCGATCCAGGAACCAGCTGGTCGTAGATCGCCCGAGCGCTTTCAACTCGCCGCCGAATCGTGTGAGGGCCAGTAGCTCGGCACCCCTCGCGCGAAGAATAGGACAGTCGAGAATCCGCAGGTTCCGCGGCGGGACCCGCCCTGGAATACCAAGTTCCGTTCGACTCTCATGCCGCAGATCGGGCGTCTTTCCGGGCGGCGGTGGATCGGGCGCCGGGCGGCGAGCATCGCTTGGGGAGAACCTCACGAAATGGGCTCACCGCCCGGCGCTTGAACAGCGTAGATTCCCTACCTGGCGCGGACCGGTAAGCGGGCCGCCGAACGTCCTCGTCTGCCGCCGTTCGGCCGCCTCCCCAGACGGCCGAACTTCATGCTGACGCTGGGATAGCTTGGCGTGGTGAGAGTTCCCGGTCCGGGCGTTTCGATCCTGAGGCGCTATGTCGGGCAGATACGACTGGTCGGCATCCTGGCTCTGGTCTTCGCCGCCGGCTTCGTGACAGCGCGGATCTGGCCGAGCCAAACGGTCGCGACGAGGCTGATCAGCGGGACCGTGATTTGGTCGAATGCCGATATCGGGCGGATCCTCCTCGAAGGCGAGGATAGTGCTGACAGCGGCGAGTACGAGGTGGCGGCGATAGGGCGCCTCTATCGAACCGGTGAGGACCCACCTGGACGTCCCACTTGCCTTGAGGTCACCGGAACAGAGTCAGTTCGGACTGACCGGCGTCGCGTCGAGCTCGAGGTTGTCTCGGTCAACGTGTCCGGTCCGAACGACACCACCGAGATCGCGGTGATTGTGCGCTGCCTGGGATGAGGCAGAAGCGGCACTTCGGGAACTCTGCCTATTCACGCGGGACCTCAGATGACGCCCTCAACTGCCGCGATCCGCGTACGCCAACAACAACAGCAGCCCCGCGGACCTGAACTGGTCGAGACCCATACGCTGCGGCCGGGGGCGATCAACGTTCACAAACGCCACGGTATTGGCTGATCAGTCGACTTCCTTGACAGAGCGCCAAATCACGAAGGACTTGGGATCCGGCTCGGGCAACGCACCGCCGTACGGCCCCTTACATGGCACTCCCGCGTCCATCGCCTCGGCTGTCGCCGCCAGCAGATGTGCGGTGCTGCCCCAATCCGTTCCGTCATGATTTTCCTCCCCGTTGCACCAGCCGATACTGCCCCGCAGTTCGCCCTGCCGCAGGTCGACATAGAGGTAACCACCACAGCCGTCGGTGCCGATGGGCAGAAACCGGTCGAGGAAAGGCAATGACATCTCACCGGCCAAGCCATCGGAGCTGGTGGGCTCTCCCATGGTGCGCCAACCGTCAAGATGCATGCGCCGGTCCTCCAGGCTGTCGGCAATCGAAAGGGGCTGACACTCCGGCGGAAGGCACAAAACCATGTCCGTCATGCCGTCCGCCAGTAACCACCAGTGCATCAGGTCCTCGGGAAGACTTACCCCGATTTCACGTTCGGCGTCCGCGATGGCCTGCGGACTCGCTGGCGGAGCGATAGCCGGCATCGCCCAGGACACGTTCACCGACAGCCACCGCACAATGCGTGTCCAGGACTGCTCCACCCTCGCCACCATGGATCAATTCTCGGATACGCGAAGGAAGACCGCGGGGCAACTCGACAACCTCACTGGCGACTCGCCGGCCGCCACGAACACCCACCGCGCCTCCGATTAGCCAAGATCCGCTAATCCAAGATCATGTGCACTCATCTGCCGCCGACAGCGCGCGGCGGCTGGCGAGGGGTCGTCACGCCGAGTGACGCCTGGCCCGGCTAATCCGGCGTGCGCGGTAGGACAGGCCATAGCGTAGGTACCAGTGCACTGCCACTACGATCACCTCGGCCGGGAATCGGAACCCGGCGAACGCGGATCGAGGCTGAGACCGGGAACGGGACGGAGCAACGGACTTCACCGGTCAACACTGCCTGGCCATCCGATCGGCGGATGCGACAGAGCCGTTCCGCCAGGCCGGTGCTGGGCGCACACGGCCGATGGGCCTGGCCAGGATGGGCTGACTCCGGCCGGCGGCCCGGCCGCGACGATAACCATTACAGTCGCATTCGTGAGTGCAGATCAGGGTCTTGTCCGGGTGTCCGATTCGTACGGCGTACGCCGTACCCGAGCCGGATCGATCCTCGCGGATGACGGGACAAACTATCAGGTCAAGTGGGATGACACCGGGGAGGAAGAGCTTGTCCCACGGGTCGCCGGCGTTCACGTCGCGACGAGGGGTTCGCTGCGTTTCCTGGCTCTGTCCGATTCCCGGCTGTTCCACGCCGTCTTCGCCCGAGAGCCCCTCGCGGTGGTTCTCCACCTGTTGGCCGAGTCGTCGGTCCCGCTGAAGGTGCGAGAGATCCGGGAGCATCTGGCCGAGCTCGGTCTCCGGAACGAGACCTGGGCCCGGCACGGGCCCCGCGCGCTGGCGGTTCTGCCCAAGTGGCCGAATGTCGTCCGACGGCAGAAGGGCGACACCCTGGCCTACACCTGGGTGGGCGACGACCTTCCCGAACTCCCGTCAGAGGCCGAGCCTGACCCGGAGCCGGCACCTACGCCCCAGCCCGTGTCGAAGACCGCTCCTTCTCTCGCCAAGCCGATCGCGGCTGCGACACCGGCTGAACCGGCGTTGCCGTCCGCCGAGCGCCTTCGGCGCCAGATGAGCGTCGCGCGGAGCCTCGGCGAGGTCGCTCGCCTGCTCACGCTCCCGAGAGAGTTCGTGGCTCAGTTGTCACCGGAGGTGGTCGCCTCCGCGCTCCGCCGGGTCGCCGCTGAGGATCGGCTGGTCGCGGGCTGGCTCGACGCCCTGACCGCCTCCGGGCCGATCGGTGCGCTGACCGAGGAACTGGCGACGGCCCGGGCGGCGAACGCCGCACTCCAGAGCCGGGTCGATGAGCTGGAGGAGTGGTGGACGGCCCTCGAGCAGAGCACCGATCCGGACGCCGCAAGCCGTCAGCCGGGCAGTTGAGGAGCTACTTGTGCGCCGGCTCGGAAGTGCGCCGGAAGGACGATCCGCACCGCCTTCCATGTTCCCTCGTTAGAAAACGCCGATTTCTGTCCGGGTATGAGTAGCGCGTCCTCATTTGCCGCAAGGCGTAGGCCGACGAGGACGGTCGGCATGTTCTACAAGTGCTCCTGGCTGCTCTCATGCAGTCGGGCGCAGCTCCGAGGTAGCGCAGACTGTGCCCACCGCTGGCCGACATCTGGTTGATGGTGCCGTGGCGGAGTTGCCGCTGACGAGCCTCCGGGGTGAAGTCGCTGGTACTACCGTTAAGCGGATGGGCGATCTTGCGGGAGCCGAGCTGCTTTGGGACGACCTCGGAGAGATTGCTTGTCTCACGTTTGTCCGAGGGGTGGACGAGGTGGAGGCACTGCGTCGCCTCGGTGCGTATCCGGACACCATCGGTGAGAAGGATCCTGGCGACTTCTTGGAGGAGTTCGAGGTCGACTTCCCTCAGGTCGCCGTGGCGATCGGGCTCGGATCCTGGTCGGTGGTCATCGAGCCCGTGGGCTTCTGCGGCGCAGATCATCTGCTGCTCAGCGCGGCTTCGGTGGGCACTGAGGCGATCGTAGTGTTGCGACACGACTACGCCTCGGCGGCATTCGCGTACGCCGTTGACGGCGCTCTGATCACCGGTTTCGAGCCGAGCTATCCGGCCCCGACGCTGATGCATGGCGTCGATTCGCAACGCTTGTGGCCCGCGATGCGGGAGGTCGGCTTCCGTCCGCCTGACGAGGACGGCGGCGAGAACAGCCAGCACAGCACGGCTATGGCGTTGCTGCTCGCCCAGCGGATCACCGGCGTGGTCGTACCGCGAGGGGTGATGGACGAACCTCGGATGTGCGCCGAACTGGAGCCGTGGTTCGCCGTCGCGTACAACCCCGGCGATCTACTCATCGCCGACCAGACACTCGAAGGGCACGCGGCACCCCTGGTCGCCGCCGTGCAGGCAGCCGGGCCGGCGACACAACGCCGCGTCGCTGTCGCCGAGGTGCGCCGCCAGGCGAAGGCACTCGGCTTGGACCGAACGCTCGGCTTGGACGACGCACTGAGTGCCGCAGCCGCGGGTGTCGGCTACTCGATCGCCGTCGACTCTCCACTCGGACGGCAGGTCCGCGCCTGGCTGACCACGTCCCGGAAAGCCTCCAAACTAAGTCCCGGAGACCGCCACCACGCGTACGGTCTCGGCTGGTTCATCGGCGCCCTACGCGGCGTATTGAACCCCGACCCGCGACTGGCCGCCCTCGCCGCGGCCAAACCTCTCACTTCCGAGATCCCGGGACTCGGCGACCACGCCCTCCGAGCACAGATGATTGAGGCATTGCGGGCCTCTAAATCCCATACAGCACCACGGTGACTGTTCCAGACCGCGTCTTCTCGTGCCGAGATGAGTGCACCGATTCGCCAGCCAAGGCTTTGGCCTGAGAACTATATTTTCAAAACTCACCGCTCTGGTCAATTATCGAGTCAATTATCGAGATCGCCCTCAGGTTGATCGAGATGCTGCGAGAACCATTGCGGGAAGCTTTTGAGCATGTGGGAGCGAACATTAATGGCCTCCCATCTATTGTCGAAGGCCTGCCGACATTCGGCGTCACTAAAGCCCACCTCTCGAAGCAGCACCAGCTCGGCAAGAAACCGCGCGGAAAGCATTATGGCAACCATCTCGTTCATCGACTCGTCATCCTCGGCGGAGGACGATAATACGTGGCCAATTCCGTCTCGATGCTTCCGAAGCTGTCGGCTCCACTCGTCCTCGTCGCCGACGATCTCTCGCATCCTGTGGTCGGTGCGGT
Organism: Actinoplanes sichuanensis; assembly: GCF_033097365.1. NCBI lineage: Bacteria > Bacillati > Actinomycetota > Actinomycetes > Micromonosporales > Micromonosporaceae > Actinoplanes > Actinoplanes sichuanensis. Next base: position 3,891,162 of record NZ_AP028461.1, on the reverse strand, counting down.
CCAAAAGTTGGCGGACCCTAGATGCATAAGACGGACGATGCGCCGTAGACAGAATGCTTGCTAACCAGTCTCGATGATCCGAGCACCCTGCTGCTACAGCGTCGAGTATTTCTCGGTTCCTTGTACGGGCTTGGGGCGTCTTTTTGTCCAGATTTGGATAAAGGCGACGGTGTAGGCCCTCGATCGCAGATGCGATGGTAAACATCTGCTGCTGAAGGTACCCTGCCTCACTTTTGTGCAAGGAGAAAATAAGGTCGCACACCGCTGAAAGCTTTTCCTGGAGGGCAAACCAGCGGGGCACAATTTCAGTAAACTCAACACCCGAAACTGAACCAGCTGACTTCAGGCCGAATCTCATGTGCTGGTAAATCATTGGTTTACCTTCAGAGCTTTCGGCCCAGCGGCGTTTGACCTCATAAGCGCGAGCAGGCCATGTCTCTAGCATATCGATGGCACCGTCGTGGGTGCCGACGCGCACGTCCAGGGCTTCACATTGAGCGCCCGTTGCCAGGGTCAGCATCTGCTCGAACGGCCGGATGTAGCTGTATTCGATATCGTCCAGCGATCGACGCTCTGATAGGTCCAGCCCGACGAACTCCTGACTAGAGAAAGTCACCTCCGTGACCGGGCTGTAGGAGTATCGGCTGCCTTTGAATAGATAGGCCCTACCGCCCGGCAGGTCAGCCTGGAGAGAGGGGACATCAAGAACATTCAGTGTTTCTTGTGGCGCATGACTGATGCGATAGATGTGACGGTTCGCCCATTGGTCTAGGTTTGTCAGGCGAAAGGAGACCCGATCAAACGTGAATTCGTCCGGGGCTTGCAGGTGTGCGTCTCCAACGAAGATGGTTCCCGCGAGGAGCAGTCGGCGACCCTGAGTGATATTACCGCGCCCTCTCGTGGAGTAACCGATTTCGACATTGTCCACGAGGGTGAGGCGCATCCCCTCACTCAACCCGTGAATGATCGGAACTTGGCCAAGATCATGATTGGCTCCCATGGATCGGCCTTCGATTTTTTCGTGCAGTTCGAGCTCTGCACGCTCGCCGACCGTCAGTGTTCCCCAGGCGATTCGATCGGGCGCATCAGATGTCCACCATTGCCCGATATATGGACTTTTCGGGTCCGCGCTTGCCATGCCATATAAGCTATCGCATCCTTTTTTCACGGCCAACCGACTTAATGACCTCGATCGCATGCGTTGGACCGCTCTGCACGGAGCAAGTACATGATGCATACCTTCAATGGCGAGGATCACGCAGGTGCGCGGCACATCGCGTGCCGTGACGGGACCGGCGAGCAGGTCGTTGACTGTTTCAGTGCACTAATCTGCCGTTGCGACACGAGGTCGCACTTTTGCGAGTGGACTCGCAGTTAGGAGGACCGGCGTGATGTCGGTGGTGTAGTCCCGGGCGCGTGCTCGTTGCCTGGCCCCTTCCCTGGCGTGCGTCGCTGGTAACGGCGGGGTGCGAAGCCCGGGGGAAAGCCGAAGGATCTCCGTCCCATCGTGGAGGTCACGGGTGAGGGGCAGACCGGACGGGTGAATTGCGTGAACCTTCGTTGATGCTCCGTGAATAGTGGCTCCGCGCGATGGGATGTTGAGGCGGGGTGTTGGGACAGGCCGCCCTCGTGGTGGCAGGCGCTGGCCGGGCACGGCATTCGGTCAGGAGAGCACCGCTGGTCCCCGGAGTAGAGAGGGCACCCACCCCGGTCGTAACTCGTGAGTGTGGAACGTGGAAACCCCGACGGGGTCCACCCTGCTGTTGGTGGGTGGTAAGCCGACCGTGAGGAAGGCCCAACTCCTCGGCGGGAACAGGATGACCCGAGAAGCGAACGCCGGTGGCCGAAAGGCGACAGGAAACCGAGAGCCGCATCGCTGGTCCCTTCTACCAGGGGTTCTCGGATAACTGGCCGGATACCGGGCCTGGGTGCCCGGCCGCGAAAGCGGGCTGACGCGGGTCAGGTGAGCCTGCGCGGAAACGTTGACGATGAAGCCAGTACCGATGGACAAGTTAGACACCGTCCCTCGGGACGGTGAACGGACCTGAGGACGATGCCGCTCACCGAGCTGGCACCGTATGGCGTCGGCTCAATCGGTCTTCGCGGGCTTGCTTGAGCCGGATGCATGGAAATCGTGCACGTCCGGTTCTGAGGGGGGCGGCGGCGCAGCAATGCGCCGTCGCTACCCGGCCTGATCGCGCGACGCTGCTGGCAGAGGCCGGTCAGGCGGGCCAGCATCCGGCCGTGCCGATCAGCGCATGCGGAGCTACCTCCGGCATTATGGCCGGGTGACCGGACAAGATCTCCAGTTCTACTCCGACGGGCCTGACGCCCTCACCTGGCTTCAGGGTTGGTACGCCACCCAGTGCGATGGAGAGTGGGAACACGAGTACGGCGTGTCGATCGAGACGCTCGATAATCCTGGGTGGCTCCTGAAAGTCGACCTGCAGGCAACCGCGATGGATGACCTTACGTTTCCGAAGCACGAAGTCCACCGGAGCAAGCACGACTGGCTCGTTGCCCGCATAGTCGACAAGCACTTCGAAGTTGCCTGCGGACCGCTCAATCTCAGTGAAGCCATCCACCAGTTCCGGCTCTGGGTTGCCGGTGGAGATCGAGGTAGTGCCTGCTAAACACACCGATCCAACGCCCTCACATGCCGCTGATCGCGCTCGCTGGGCGGAACGGCGCGGATCGCGCGCGAGCATCAGTGAAGCGGGATTCGAGGTCCACCGGGGTGGTACCCGTGTCGAGGTGGATCTGGGGCCCGTTCGGGGCCTGGCCGTCAGAGAGTGCAGGGCACATCCGGGCAAGGTCGCGAACCCCGCAGAGTCGCCGAAGATCTCCACCGACCCGTTCACCACCTCCACGGTGACGGTCCCGCCATTCGGCAGGAGCCACGACTTCGACTGACGCGTCGTAAGCCGGCACGGACAGTGAGAGTTCGGCCAGGAATCATGCAATGCCGCGATCGGCCAGCCCGTCGCTCTACGCCTTTTCCGCCACATCCAGACGTGCCACCTCCCGCACCGCGGCGGCGACCGCGGCGAAGTCCTTCTTCAGGATCGCGCCGTGGTTGCTGTCGACCTTCGCGCTGACCCGGATGTTGCCGTTGCCGGCCGTCACCCGGTCCAGGCTGGTCCGGATCCGTTCCTGCTCGTCGCCCTTACTGCCGAGCGAAGCGCCGGAGGCGACCACGTAGCGCGTCGGCACGGTGATCGCCTCCAGCACCGGTCCGAGTTCGCGCTCACGGGAGATCACGCCGAGTTCGATGTTGCTGTCCGCCTGCTGGTCGGCGCTCATCCGCGGGGCCAGCCCGGTCGGGCGCAGCAGCGGCAGGAACCAGCCCATCCGGCGAAACAGGGCGCGGATCCGCCGCTCCATCGCCTCGTCCAGCCAGTCGTAAGGGTATGCGCCGTCAACGAGCACCGCGCCGATCGCCCGCTGCGGGTTGCGGCCGGCCCAGTGCGCCCCCACGAACGCCCCGTACGACCAGCCCACCACCAGCGCCCGCCGCACGCCCCGGGCATCAAGGACCGCGTCCACGTCCCGAACGGCGGCCTCGAACGAGTAGTCAGCCGACCGCTGCGACTTGCCGCGGGCGCGTTCGTCGAAGGTGATGTGCCGCCAGTCGTGCGTGCCCAGCTCGGCCACCACCCGCCGCCAGTACCCCTGCGTCGCGAACTGCCCGTTCAGGTACACGACCGGGACGCCGTCGCCGCCGCTGTCGGTCACGGCCAGGGCGGTGTCGTCAACGTCAACCATGCTCTTCGTCATGCGCCCACCATCAGGGACCGGCCTGACACGGCACCGCCACCACCCTGACACGGCCGGTCCCGGCGTGACACGTCCCGGCGCGGACCGTGATCCTCGCGCAGGTACGCCACCCGGGCCTCGTGATGATCCGCCGCAGAACGTAAACGATTTACCGGCAGGTATACGACTGACGCCTGACAGCCCACCGAGAACACGCGGATCTGCCGCGGAGAAGGCGTCGCCAGGTGCTCCGAGCTGGTCGCGGTCGGGGCGCACCGCCGGTGAGGTCGCGAGTGCCGGTAATGATGTGTCCATGTCGTCGGAGCAGGATTCATCCCTTGTGAGCCCGCGCCCGCCCAGCCGGTGGAATCCGTCAGGGAGTGCATCATGATGCGTTACCTACAGGCGGGTTCGCCAGACTCTAAAGGTGGCTCACGAATTCGTCCATGGCAATCGTTACGCGCCGGAGAATGTCTGCGGAGTTCACCGGGTCCTCGGCGGTCTCCAAGCCGTGATCAGCGTTATGCGCCTCGTAGAACGGCTGGCCGAAACTGCGGGCCACCCCGGTGTCCCAGGAAGGGTCGGCAGTGCCGCCTACCAGCAGGAACGGCGCCGCGCTGCGACGTAGGTCGTCGGGCACCTCTGAATCTCGCAGCACCGGGGTCAACCAAATGCCGGGCAGGCCGCGGTCGGCTGCCAGCGAAGCGGCGAACGCGCCCATCGACTTACCGACCAAGGCGATCTTCGGTGCGGCTTCAGCGCTGAGAGCTTGGCTCACGTGTTCGTTCACGAACGATCGCAGCTGAGTGAACCAGGCGCGAAGGTCCTGGCCCTCGCGCTGTGGCGGGTGTTGGGGCCACCAGACCGCTTGGGTAGTCCAGCCGTGCCTCATGAACACCGCGCGAGCAAAATGCAGCAACGGCCGTTCGGTAGAGTACCCACCACCTGGAATGAGGAAAGCGACCCGCCCCGGGTCGCGTTCCAAGCGGTCGGGAAGCGACGGACGTGGCCAATAGATATCGGTCATCCAGCGATGATAGGCAGCCGGACACCGATCGAGGTCTCGACCTCGACTGCCGTCCTGATCAGGTCGCGGTGATCAGCCGCCGGATCGGAAGCATCGATGTTGAGCTCGATCGCCTCGGCGGAACATTCGGCTGGAGCGGTCGATACCGCCGGCCGGCGACGCGGTGACATTCCGTCTGCGCCGGTCGCGGCTGTGGCTGCGGATGGCGCTGATCCTCATTCCCGTGTTTCTGTTGTTCCGTGGGATCGCGATCGGCTGTCGCTGGAGGAGTGGGACTTCACTGAATCGGTGAGTTGGGTGCTGTTGGCGGCGATCGCCGGAGCGACCGGTTCCGTCTTCGGTGCCGGTCGTAATCTCGGCTGGATACGCGCGTCGGCCGCCGGCTTGGAGTTCGCGGCCACGCGCCGCCGACCGGTGTTCTTGCCGTGGTCGGCGGTTCGGTCGGTCGGGCTGCGTTTCGCCGGCCCGTGGACCGAGTTGCCGGTGACTCCTACGAGCTTGAACGCCGCTATCGTCGTCGCCGTTCCGGCGTGGGTGCCATGGGTACGTCGACGCTCGGGTGCCGCCGCGTTCATCGTCGACGTCGGCCTGATGACGCCTGGACCGTCGGCGTTGCTCGCGGAGCTGAATCGACGGCTTGTCGCCCATCGTTGAGGCAGGCCACCCCGGCGTGGGATCTTCCGTGCTTCCCGCCAGGCGGCCGTCCTCTTCTGCCGCGATTCGCTCCCCGCCCAGCGTCACGGCGCGCCCTACACCGCCCGGTGCGCGATCAGGATGACCGTCGACCGGCGAGCTGAAAAAGCATGTGAACCCGGTACACCTCGCTCACTGCGGGCGCTGAGCCGAGCAGGGCGTGCCACACTGGCGCCATGGCCAGACCTCGGACGGTCGACGAGTACATCGACGGCTTCACCGGACCGGGCCGCGAGCTGCTTGAGCAGCTGCGGGCGCTGGCCCACGAGGCGGTTCCGGAGGCGAGCGAGGCGATCAAGTGGGGTCATCCGGCGTGGGTGCACCCCTCCGGGACGATCCTCTTCATGGTCAGTGGTCACGCCAGACACGCGAGCATCGCGTTCACGCCCAGCACTCGCGAGGGGTTCGATGCCGAGCTCGCCGGCTTTGCCACCGGTAAGGGCACGGTCAAACTGCCATACGGTCAACCTGTGCCGGGCGATTTGTTGCGCCGGATGATCGCGTTTCGCGTACGCGAACACGAGGACGATGGCGTGCTGTGGATGTGACCGTGTCATGTATCGGTGAGATCGCCTCCACCTGCCGAAATCGAGCGTGTCAGGAGCCATAAGACACACAGCAGGAAAGGTTGAACGACAAGCTGCGTGTGCGTCAGCCGGTGGTGTAGGTGGCGCTGTCGAAGTCGGCGTAGCCGCCCTCGGCGCCCAGGTCCTGGACCCACAGGCCGACGAACGCGCCGGTGAAACCCCACGCCTCCGGCTCGCCCGGTACCAGGGTCACCGCGTACTCGTCGGAGAGGGTGGTGGCGTCGAAGGTGCGGCCCAGGTCCTGCCAGGTGCCGGGGGTGGTCTCGTAGGCGAAGGTCAGCGCCGCCCCGTCCAGCCGGGCGCGCAGGCCCACCCGCCGTACGTCCAGCGGGGTCCGCAGGCCGGGCGCGGCGGTGACGCGTCCACTGTCGCAGCACAGCACGTCGAGCACCGGGGTGCCGTCGTCGTCGGCGGTCACGTGCAGGTAGTACCAGTTGCGCGAGTTGTAGTAGGCGGTGATGCCGGCCAGCTGCCGGAAGTTGCGGGGTACGAACTCGACCGTCGCCTCGAACGTGCAGCGGGGGTCGGTGACCCGGCGGGCGACCAGGCTGGGCCGGTGTCGGGCCATCGGTGACTGGCCGCCGCGGATCCGCAGGTACGACGGTCGGCTGGTCAGGTCCACCCAGTCCGGTGTGGCCGGGCGACGCAGCGTCGACCAGTCCGGGCCGAGCCGGGGAGCGTCGAAGTGATCGACCTCGGCCGCGGCGGGCGGCGGGGTCACGGTGACGCCGGCCGGTGCGGGGAACTCCGGGGCCGGCACACCGTCGCGGATGCGCGGCCACCCGTTGAACGGCCAGTCGACCCGCTGCAGCGCGGTCTCCCGGCCGAGTACACACCGTCCGGACGGCGCGTACGGGCGGGCCACCAGATGGGCCAGATACCACTCGCCGCCCGGGGTCTGCACGAGACTGCCGTGCCCGGCCTTCTGCAGTTCGAGGTCGGGTCGTCCGGAGGAGGTGAGCATCGGCCCGTTCGGGTCCACGTCGTACGGCCCGAGCAGCCGCCGCGACCGGGCGACCGTGACCTGGTGGGTGAGTGTGGTGCCACCCTCCGCGGTGACCAGGTAGTACCAGCCGTCTCTACGGTAGATGTTCGGCGCCTCGGTGAGTCCGGCGTCGGTGCCCTCGAAGATCACATGCTCGGGCCCGACGAGCCGGCGTACGCGATGGTCGTACCGCTGAATGGAGATTCCCGCGAAGCGGTCGTGTCCCGGCCGCCAGTCGGCGCGCATCGACAGCATCCAGGTCGTGCCGTCGTCGTCGTGGAACAGCGACGCGTCGAACCCGCGTCCGTGCAGGACCACCGGATCCGACCACGGTCCCGCCATGCTCGGGGCGGTGACCAGGTAGTTCTGCGGGTCCCAGTAGCCGCCGGCGAACGTGGCCACATCGGTGTAGAGCAGGTGGAACAGCCCGTGCGCGTACGTCAGATTGGGCGCCCACACGCCACACGAGTCGGCCGTCCCGGTCAGATCGAGCAGTCGGCGTTCGGTCAGCACCCCGCCGAGCGGCCGCCAGTCGACGAGATCGGTCGAGTGGTGCACCCGCACGCCGGGGTACCACTCGAACGTCGAGGTGGCGATGTAGTAGTCGGCACCGACCCGCAGGATCGACGGATCCGGGTGGAAGCCCGGCAGCACCGGGTTGCGGACGGTGGTGACGGCGGCCTTGGCGATCGTCATCGAGAGCCTTTCAAAGTGGTGGCGCGGCGACCGGACAGCCGCCGCGCCACGGGGGTGTTCAGCTCGTCCGGCAGGTGACCGTCGGCCAGGTCCAGTTGCCGTTGGCCATGATGGTCACGCCGAAGTTGTTTCCGCTGCCGTTCGGCCGTGCGGTCACCGATCCGCTGGTGCCGCTGACCGACGCGTTCCAGCTGTTCTGGATGCTCTGCCCGCCGTTGAGGTTGAGCGTCACCGTCCAGTTGCTGGCGTTGCTGACCGCGACGTTGAGGTTGAACCGGTCGCCGAACTGGTCACCGGCCGACAGCACCGCCGTGCAGTTGCCGCCGCCGCCGGGCGCCGGGCTGGTCGGGTTGGTGCCGCCGCCGGTGCCCTCCCGGACGGTGATGTCCGAGCTGCCCTGGCTCTGGTAGCCCTCGGTCGCCATGATCTGGTAAGCGAAGTTGGTGCCGAGGTTGAGCCCGGCCCGCGCCCACGCGTCGAAGTGGTTGGCGATGGTGATCGTGCCGGAGCTGCGCTTCGACTGCCGGACACTCCAGAACTGGTAGAACGTCTGGTTCCCGTCGATCGACGGCGCGTTGACCCGCTGGCTGCGCAGGATGTCGTAGGTGCCGCCGTCGGTGGTGACGGTGCCCATCCGGGTGGCGCCGCTGCTCGGGTTGTAGCTGCCGAAGTTCTCGACGATGTAGTACTCGATCAGCGGGTTGCGGGTCCACCCGTACAGGGCCAGGTAGGTGTTGTTGTTGCCCGGGTTGTAGGTGCCCGAGTAGGTGACCGTGCGGCGCGAGCCGGTGGCCCAGCCCTTGCCGCCGACCCAGTTGTTGGTACTGCGGTCCCAGCTGCTGGAATACCGGCCGTCGGCGCGCAGCGTCATGCTGGCGTTGCCGCTGTCCTTCCAGAACGAGAAGTAGTACCCGTTGTGCGTGCCGGTGGTGTTCGAGCTGACCGTCCGGTCGGCTTCGGCGTGCGCGGTGCCGGCGACCATCACGCCGGCGACGGCCATCACGCCGGCGCAGGCTGCGCCGACGAGCATGCGGATACGGCCGCGTCTGGGGCGTTCGGGGCGGGGGAGTTCTGCGGTCATGGGTGTGCGCCTCCTGATGAAGGGCCGGGGAACGGCTGCACGAGGCACGACGGGGAGACGCCGCCCTCGTGATGGGGGATGTGACGACCATCGAGGCCCGTCATTGCGAGATGGTGGCCCGTCGACCGCAACCTTGTCAACAACTTACGGAAACCATGCGGAAATACCGAACATGATCTCCGCGGGCAAGGCAGGCGAATAACGCCAGGTTGAGGCAGGTCAAACCCATTCGGGGTACGCCGTACGCGCTCTGCCCAGCCCAAAAGGCTCTTGACTGGCCCCTGAAAGTTTCGGAATCCGCCCAGGTTTGGCGAGTCGAAGCGGCAGAAAGCCCCGAAACCCCTTAAATGCTACATAACGCCGCAAGTAACCTGAAAGCGAGAAGCCCATGGCCCTGTCCCGCCGCCGCACCGCACCCTTCGCGGTCCTGCTCACCGTGCTGGCCGCCGTCACCGTGTCCCCGCAACCCGCCGCCGCCGCCACCGACCGCTACCGGATCACCAACAAGCTGTCCGGAAAGTGCCTGACCATCTGGGGCGACGGAAACGGCGCCGCGATCACCCAGATGACCTGCAACAGCGCGGACACCGCCCAGTGGTGGTACCTGGACCTGAACGGCACCGGCACCATCCGCAACCAGCGGATCGACAAGTGCCTGGACCTGTGGGACGCCGGAAGCGCCAACGGCCAGATGGTCTTCACCTACGGCTGCCGCAACGACGGCTTCTCCGGCCAGCGGTGGCGCACCGTGAACAAGGGCGGCCAGTACTGGGAGATCCGCTCTTACGCGACCGACAAGTGCCTGGACCTGGCGGCCGACAACCGGGCCAACGGCGCGGTGATCCAGCAGTGGGGCTGCAACTGGGGCGCCAACGACAACCAGCAGTGGCGGATCACCACGTCGTGACTCCGGCGGCCACAATGGTCGGGTGACTGACCATGACGAGGTACTGGACCGGATCCACCGCGGGCTGCTCTACACCGAGTCCGAGGCGTCGTTCCAGAACCCGCAGCGCCGGGCGGACCTGATCTTCGAATACAACAGCACCCGCCCCGGCGACGACACGGCGAGGCGGGCGCTGCTGGAACGCATCCTGGGTTCGGTCGGCGCCCGGACCGTGCTGCTGTCGCCGTTCCACGCCGGGTTCGGCAGCAACGTGCACATCGGCGACGACTTCTTCGGCAACGTCAACCTGACGTTCGTCGACGACGTCGAGATCCGCATCGGCGACGGCGTGATGATCGCCCCCGGCGTCACCCTGACCACCACCGGCCACCCGATCCACCCGGCCCTGCGCGAGGACTTCCGCCGCTTCTCCGAACCGATCGTGATCGAGGACCGGGTGTGGATCGGCAGCAACGTCGTGGTCCTGCCGGGCGTCCGGATCGGCTACGGCTCGGTGATCGGCGCCGGCAGCGTGGTCAGCCGCGACATCCCACCGATGTCGGTCGCCGTCGGCGTCCCCTGCCGGGTGGTCCGCCCGATCACCGACGACGACCTGACCACCCGGGTTCCGGCGGCCGTGGGCACCGCCGGACCCGATGATCAGCCGGGGTTGCGCAGCGCCGGTCCCCGCACGGCGTAGACCGCCAGCCCCGCCACGGCGACGACGGCCGCGGTGACCGCCGCGGCCCGGCTGTCGTGCGGCTGCGACGGCCAGGTCAGGACCCGGACCGCCACCGCGTCGCCGCCGAACGGGAACACCAGCGCCGGCAGCGTCCACGCCAGCGGTAGGAACCAGGCGCGGGCCGCGCCGAGCAGCGCCGCGCCCAGGGCGGTCAGGCCGAGCAGGCCGGCCGCGTCCCGTACCACCATGGCGGCCGGGCCGAACCGGGCGCCGGTCAGCAGGGTCGCCAGCACCAGGCCGATGATCAGCGCGAACGCGGTGAGCAGGTGGACGGCGCGTAGCGGCGGCCACCGCCGGGAGCCGGTGCGTTCCAGCGCGTCGTCCGGCCCGCCGAGTGTGTGCGCCGACGACGCGGCCAGCAGCAGCACCAGCAGCACGACCATCGTGGAGTCGGCGTCCGGGACCTCGGAGAACGCGGCCACGACCGACCACATCAGCACCGTGCCGCCGATCGCCGCGAGCAGCGCCGCCGGTACCCGCCGGGACCGCAGATGCAGCGCCAGGTACCTCATCGGGCCGGCCTCTCCAGCAGGCCGTTCGTGTCGCCGCAGGTCAACGCAGCCTCGCGGACCGCGACCACCCGGGCCAGCGCCTCCGCCTCGGGCAGTTTGCGCAACCCCTCCCACAGCCGGGTCGCCTCGACCTCGTCGCTGGGCGGGGGAGTCTCGCCCGGGCCGACCACGTACGTTCCGGCGTCCGGGTCGGCGACCGGCTGCCGTCCGGACAGCCACGCGCCCGCCGCCATCGCGGTCGCCATGTGGAACCCGTTCGGGCAGCCGGCGGCGCTCGCCCCACCCGAGTCCAGCAGGTCGTCCACCAGCGACTCCGGGTGCTTCAGGTGACCGTCCTCGCCCACCTCCAACTCGAACGGCACGGCGTCCGCCCCGTACCTGACGATGGTGTTCTCGTCGAGGTAGGTGTTGGTGTTCTCCACGACCGAGGTCGGCGGGTCCGGCAGCTTCGCCAGCAGGGTCAGCGCCTGCCGGGCGTGCGGGGTCACCTCGTCGAGCAGACCGGCGTGCGCCCGCGCCACACACACCCGCGGGGTGTCCTCGGTGCACACCGGTTGCTGCGCGACCGGGTCGATGTTCACCCGGTCGTAGTCGTGCGGCATCACCGCGACACCGAGCGCCAGAGCCAGCCCGACCGGAAGCAGCGCCGCGGTACGCGTACGCCATCGGCTCGCCGACAGAAGCATCGCGGCCGCCACCGCGACGCCTGCCGCGATGATCGCCTGCGCCGCGCTGACCCGGCCCGGAATGGTCTGGAACTCGATGAACTGGTTCATCCCCCAGGAAGGCGAGGCCAGCATGGACTGCCAGTCCTCGTGGAACGCCATCGGCATCGCCAGGATCGCCGCGAAACCGGCCACCGCCAGCACCGGTGCCGTCACCGGGGTCGGCGCCAGCCGGCCCACCGCCATGCCGAGCCAGGCCGACGCGATCACCGCGAGCACGCCGACCGCGGCGACGGCGACCGCTGCGCCGGGCAGGTAGCGGGCCGTCGAGGCGATCCACAACCCGGTCACCACCAGCACCGCCACCTGCGCGAGACCGACCGCGCCGCCGACCGCGCCCAGCGTCAGCAGGATCCGCTGATACCGGGGACGCGGCGTGCCCGCGAACAACTCGGCCACCCCGGCCCGATGCTCCCGCCGGGCCAGCCAGGCACCGACCCCGATCGCCACCGGACACGACAGCACGAGGTACGCCCGCTGGCCCATCACCAGCGACATCCAGCCGGCCGCCCACTCCCAGCGCACGATGTACAGCAGGCCCGCACCGGCCAGCAGCAGCACGGTGGCGCCGGGCAGGCCGAACCGGCGGAACTGCACCGACAGGACCCGGCTCACGCGGCTCCTCCACGGTGCCGGCGCAGCAGCGCCGAATAGCCCCGCTCGGCCGGGCTGAACCCGGCGTCGCCCTGCTGCCCGTGGGTCATCAGCTGCTCCGGGGAACCCTGGAAGACCAGCCTGCCCTCGTTGACCAGCACCACGTCGGTGCAGGCCGCGACCACGTCCTCGACCAGGTGGGTGGAGACCAGCACACAGCTGTCGACACCGATGTCCTGCAACAGCTCCCGGAAGTCGAGCCGCTGCTCCGGGTCCAGGCCCACGGTCGGCTCGTCGAGCAGCAGCACCTGCGGGTCGTTCACGATGGCCTGCGCGATCCCGGCCCGGCGCACCATGCCGCCGGACAGGGTCTTCATCTTCGCGTCGGCCTTGGCGGTCAGGCCGACCCGTTCGATCGCCCGCTGTGCCGCCGCCGGAACCGCCGCCTTCGGCATCTCCTTGAGCCAGGCCATGTACTCGACGAACTCGCGGACCGTGAACCTCGGGTAGAACCCGAACTCCTGCGGCAGATAACCCAGCCCGCGCCGCACCCGGCGCAGATCGGCCCGGCCGGTGACCGGCTCACCCAGCAGGGTCAGCTGCCCACCGGCCGGCTTCAGCACCGTGGCCAGCGCGCGCATCAGGGTGGTCTTGCCGGCGCCGTTCGGGCCGAGCAGGCCGTGCACTCCGGTCTGCAGCCGCAGGTCGAGACCGTCGACAGCCAGATGCCGGCCCGTCCGGACCTGCAGTCGTTCGGCATGGATCGCCCACGCGTAGGTGGTCGGGGCCGTCTCGGCCGCGCTGATGGTTCGCATGTCTCTCCTGATGTCGTCGGTCAGTCGCCGCTGGTCAGGCGGCGGAATCGGTCGGCGCGGGCGACGGTGAAACCGGCCGCCAGCACGGCGACCGCCGCCCAGGCCGCGGTGCCGCCGGGTTGCAGCAGCGCGGGCACCTGGGCGGTCGCCAGGCTGGGCGCCACGACGGCCGCCGCCCACACCGCGGCCAGCCCGGTCGCCGCCCGGCGGACCCCGATCAGCGCACCCAGCGCGATCGACGCCGCGGTGAACGCCAGACACGGCGTGAGCAGCACCGCCAGCGGCGCCCCGGTGCGGGCGCCGGCCACCGCGAGCAGCGGAATCACCACCGCCAGCACCACCGCCGTGCGACGCAGCAGCAGACCGAGCCCGGCCCGTGGGGTGCCGGCGACCAACTCCCAGGCCGGGTCGGTGCGCCGGGTCCACGAGACGGCCACCCCGGGCAGCGGCGCCACCGGCGCGAGCAGCAGCACCAGCGAGGGCAGGTCCGGGTACAGGACGTGCAGCAGAACGGCACACCCGAGCACGGCCCCGGTCATGGTCAGCCACGGCGCGAGCGACACCGCGAACCGGCGTCGACTCAACCGCCGGCGCGGCACCGGCGCCGGGCCGTCCGTGACGCCCCGGTCGATGCCGGCGGTGACCAGATCGAGCAGGGCGTGGACGTCGTCCGGGGTGTGTTCGGCCAGCCGGGCCCGACAGTCCGCACACGTCTCCAGGTGCGACTCCACCGACCACACGCTCGCCTCGTCGAGGCCGGGGTCCCCGTCGGCGTACCGCGCCAGCACGGCCACGTCAGGATGCATGCTCACGACAGCGCCTCCCGCAATGCGATCCGGGCCCGCCGGGCCCGCGACTTGACGGTGCCCTCCGGCACGTTCAACAGCACCGCGGTGTCCCGCGCGGACAGCCCGTCGAGCACCATGGCCCGCAGCACCTGCCGTACCTCGGGCGGCAGCCGCAGCAGCGCCTGCTCCAGGTCCTGCCCGACCCGCCCGGCCATCACCTCGTCCTCGGCGGCCGGTGCCACCGGCTCGACGGTCGGCACCGCCGGAACCTGCGCCTGCCGGGCCCGCCGCCGGAACGCGTCGACCATCCGGTTGGCCGCGATCGTCCACAGCCAGCCCACCGCACTGCCCTCAGCCGTCGAACCGGCGAAACTCCCGGCCGCCCGCCACACCGCGAGATACGTCTCCTGCATGACGTCGGCCACCACGTCGGCGTCGGAACAACGCCGCCGCAGCCGCACCGCCAGCCAGGGCGAGGTCCGCCGATACAACTCGTCGAACGCCCGCCGATCCCCGGCAGCCGTGCGCCGAACGAGTTCTTCCTCGTCAGCCGCGTCCAGACTCTCTCTCACGTCCTGATAGACGACCGGAACCCCGGCAACGGATCTCTTCCCGATGTGATCCAGGCCACTATTCCTGCCGGTGGTCGCTCGGGGTCAGGATCGTGGCCAGGGCGGCGCGGACGCGGTCGCGCAGCCAGATGTGAGCCGGATCGGTCTCGTAGCGCTGATGCCAGCCGCAGACGATCGGCGGGTCCGGCACGGTCAGCGGCAGCGGCACCGTGACCAGGGCGAACGCGTCGGCCAACGGATGGACGGCCAGCAGCGGCGCGGTCAGGACGGCGTCGCTTCGCGACACGATGTGGGCGGCGGTCGCGGTGGCGCCGACCGTCGCCGGCACCCGGCGGTGCAGGCCGTGCGACTCCAACGCGTCGTCGATCGGATCGGTCAGCCGACCGCGACGCGACACCAGCACGTGCGGCAGAGCGGCGAAACCCTCAAGATCGATTCCTCGGGCGTACGGGTGACCGGCGCGCAACACCACCACGAACCGATCGTGGCCCACCACCTCGTGCCGGATCTCCGGTGATGCCGGCACGGCCGCGCCGATCTCCAGATCCACCCGCCCGTGCCGTAGCTCGTCGGTGTCGACCGCCGCCTCGGCCAGGAACCGCAGCCGCACACCCGGCGCCGAACCGGTGACGTCGGCCAGCAGAGCCGGTGCGAGCGCGGTGGCCAGCGCGTCATGGCACTGGAGGGTGAACACCCGGTCCAGCCCGGCCAGGTCCAGCTCCCGGCTCGGGGCCAGCACCTGCCGGCTCCGCCGCAGCAGGTCACCCACCTGGTCACGGACGGCCAGCGCATAGGGCGTCGGGGTCATCGTGCGGCCGGTGCGGACCAGGATGTCGTCACCGGTCAGTCGTCGCAACCGGCCGAGACTGCGGCTGACCGCGGGGGAGGAGAGCCGCAGCCGCTGGGCCGCCCCGGCCACGCTGCCCTCCTGAAGGAGCGCGTCCAGCACGGTGAGCAGGTTCAAATCCAATTGCACGACAGTAAACTGTAGCCTAACGACGTTGCACTGGACTTAATCGAAGCGCGGTCACAGAGTGGAGTCATGACCACCGCACAGCAACTACTGACCGTCGTCACCGCAGCCGTCCACAACGCCGCCGACCTCGTCACCCGCCCGGCCAGGACACCGACGACCAAGCCCGAACTCGTCGCCGCGCTGGCCGCCAACGACGACGCCGTCTCCGCCGCGCTGCGACCGGTTCTGACCGGTGCACTGGCCGGCTCGCAGTGGACGTCCGACGAACACGGCTCCGGCCCGATGCCCGACGGCGACTGGTGGGTGGTCGACCCGGTCGGCGGCAACATGAACGCGGTCCAGGGCATGCCGGACTGGAACATCGGGGTCAGCCTGGTCCGCGACGGGCGGCCGGTGCTCGCCGTCCTGCACATGCCGGTCGCCGGGGAGACGTTCACCGCGATCACCGATCACGGGGCCACCGCGAACGGCGTACCGCTGAAGGTCTCGGCCAAGACCGACCTGACCCTCGCGCTGACCGGAACCGGTCAGGCTCGTCCCGGCCGGGAAGCCGGCCGCGCCGACCGCGCCGGAGCGGCCGTCGCGGCGATGATGCGCCACGCGCTGTACGTGCGGGCGTCGGTGCCGGTCGGACACCAGTTGGCGCAGGTCGCGGCCGGGCGGATGGACCTGCACTGGCAGTTCGACAACCTGCGGTCGCACATCGCGCCCGTCCTGATCGTCCAGGAGGCCGGCGGGGTCGTCACCGACTTCGACGGCAAACCGTGGACCGTCAGCAGCGACGGCTACGTCGCGGCGGCGCCCGGAGTGCACTCGGCCGCGCTCGACGTGCTGCGTCCGGCACGGTGACCGGCATGGAGATCACCGTCCTCGGAGCGTCCGGCGCCACCGGGCTCGAACTCACCCGGCAGGCCCTCGACCGCGGGCACACGGTCGTCGCCGTCGCCCGCGACCCCCGCCGGATCGCCCTGCCGGTATCGGCGCGCCTCGTCCGTACGAGAGCCGACGTCCTCGACCCGGACGGCATCGCCGTCGCTCTGCGTGACCGGGAGGTGATCGTCTCCGGCCTCGGCGTCGCCAAGGGTGACCGGCCCGGCGTGCTGGCCGCCGGCGCCCGGGCCGTCGCCGCCGCCCGGCCGGGCCGGATCGTGTGGCTCGGCGCGTTCGGCACCGGACCGTCCGCGGCGGCGGCCGGGGCACTGACCCGCACACTGCTGAGACTGCTGCCGGACCGGGCCGACAAGGAGGCCGCCGACGCGATCGCCCGCGCCGCCGGCGCAACCGTCTTCCACGCCGGACCGCTCACCGACGGACCGTCCGGCGCGACCCGCCGCACCATCGGCCTGGACACCGCCCCGCGGCGGCTGTTCCCGGCCCGGGTCACCCGCGCCACCGTGGCCGCCGCCATGCTCGACGAGGCCGAGAACCCGGCCCACTCCGGCGGCATCGCGCTTCCACTGCAACGCTGACCGCCGGTCATCGTCGTCACGCGCCGGTGTCGCCCGGCATCCCCACCTTCGTCGGCCGGCAGTGCAAGGGCGGCTGCTGCTCACATGTCGTACCGGTACCAGCAGTGGGGCTCGCCGGCGGCCTGAAGCCACAGCGCCGCATCCCGACCGATGCGGCCGTACGACCAGCTCGACGGAGACCGGCCGTCCGGCAGCAGCAGCCGTTCGCGGCCCGTCTCGACGACGGCCGGCCCCTCGCGTACCGCCCGGCGGATCTCCCACCGATATCCGGACCCGGTGCGCCGCTGGTCGAGGAACGCCAGCTCGGCGCCGTCGACCGCCAGCCCATGGCACCTGGTCACAGGATTCTCCGTGGTGACGCTCCGGACCTCACGGGCGTCGAGTTCCACCAGGGGGAAGTCGACGTACGGGCACGCGTGCACGAGGTCCCGGCCGACGTTCAGCGCATAGCAGTCGCACCAGGTCAGCCCGGGAGTCGACAGCGGCACCATCCACGGGTCGCCGCCGGTGCGGTCCCACCGGGCCAGACCGATCATGAACGCGTACGAGCGGGTGCCGTCGCCGTTGGGCTGCCAGTAGTTCGACTCGTCGAAGTAGCTGATCCAGATGCCGTCGTGCCGGTCGGTCAGGAGCTGCCCGATGGCGTCGCCCACGTAGAACGCCGCCTCGACCTCGCCCCGACCGTTGATCACCCGCACGTTTCTGGTCAGGTCGAGTTCGTCGTCCGGAACCGGCTCCCCATGGCGCTCATGGGAGACACCGGACGGCCCGCAGCGTGCACTACCCAGGACGAAGCCGTCGCCGAGGGCGTCGATCAGATTGAACCGGAGATCGAGACCCCGCAGTGCCGTCTCGTGGACCTCGTCGCCGTCACAGGTCAGCACGACCGCGTCATACGGCGCAGTGGGGGAGGGATCGGTGACCAGCGCGAGCATCCGGCCGCGATGGTCGATGGTGGAGGCCAGGACCTCCAGATGGGTGTGACGCTCGGGAAGCCGCGCGTGTAGCGCGAGCCGGCGGTCAGTGGCCATAGGCCTTTCTGGTCGTCATCGATCCATGGTCGCACTATTCGGTTGGCGTCCGGAACGCGGGTGGCTACGGTCCCGGACATGCACATTCGTATCGAGCAGGACCGCGACCGTCCGGCAGTGCGCGAGGTCCAGCGGACCGCGTTCGGCGGTGCGCACGGCGACACCGTGGCCCGTCTGGTGGACGCTCTACGCAACGACGATCCGTCGGTGCTGTCGCTGGTGGCCGAGCGGGATGACGAGGTCGCCGGGCACGTCATGTTCAGCCGGGCGCTGGTCGACGCCCCGCGACGGCTGGTCCGGGTGCGGACGCTGAGCCCGCTCGCGGTCGCCCCGGCCCGGCAGCGCACCGGCATCGGTGTCGCGTTGATCCGCGAGGGCCTGCGGCGGCTCGACGAACTCGGCGTCCCGCTGGTGTTCCTGGAGGGCGACCCGGCCTACTACTCCCGGTCCGGTTTCGAACCGGCGCGGGAGCACGGCTTCCGCAAGCCGTCGCTGCGGATCCCGGACGCGGGCTTCCAGGTGGTACGGCTGTCGGCGTACGAACCGTGGATGACCGGCACCTTCGTCTACGCGGACACGTTCTGGGAGCACGACTGTGTCGGCCTGCGCGAGCCGGAACCCGAGGTCACCGCCAGTACCTCGACATCAGGTCGCTGACCCAGGCGGGCTGTTCGACATTCGCCGGCACGAACTCCACCAGCGCCGGTTTCAGGTCGATCACCGGGGTGCCGGCGATCGCGTCGAGGCCGACGACGGTCAGTTCGCGGCCCTCGACCGAGACGATGGCGCAGGTGGTCACGCCGATCCGGTTGGGGCGGCGCGGGGCCCGGCCGGCGAAGACGCCGACCGGCGGAAGATCAGGGCGGCCACGGTACGGGCGGGGCTCCCGGTAGTCGTCGTGCTCCGGGAACCGGTCGAAGACGAACAGCACCTCGACGTGCGAGAAGCCGTCCAGTCCCTGGAGGCAGGCGTCACCGAACCGCTCGTCGACGGTGATCGTGCTGCGGACGGCACCCCAGTCGTCGGTGTCCTGCACGTCGGTGCGGTCGTTGTGGACCGTACCGATGGAGGTGATCGTGAAGTCTGTCATGGTCCTCAACCGATCAGCAGGATCGCGGTGGCCACCAGCATGACCGCGGCGGTGGCCGCGTGGACGCCGTAGGCGATCGCCTTGGGGCCGTTGCTGCGCAGCACGATGAGCGCGTCGCCGACCGGGATGCCGGTGGCGGCCAGTATGAACCAGCCGAGCAGGTGCGGGGTCGCCCCGGCCATCAGGATGAAGGTGAAGACGCCGGCGGCGACGTCGCGCACCGCCTTGACCCGCAGCCAGGACCGGAAGGCGGGATCGTCGGTCGGTGTGTCGGGAATGCCGAACCCGGCCGCCGCGCGGGGCGTGCGGAGCCCGTTGAGGCCGATCACGAAGATGCCGGCACCGACCAGTCCGGTGAGCACGTAGGCGACGGTGAGAAGCATGCGAGGTCCCCTCGAAAAGCACGAATCTAGCGTTGCTAGAACTGATAGCGACGTTAGGCTATCGATGCAAGCATGTCTAGCGCTGCTAGGATCCGGACATGTCCGCGAGTAGCGAGCGTCGTGAGCGCGAACGCGCCCAGCGCCACCAGATGATCATCAGGACCGCGCGTGAACTCGCCGAGGCCGAGGGCTGGGAGGCGGTGACGACCCGGCGGCTGGCCGAACGCGTCGAGTACAGCCAGCCCGTGCTGTACAGCCACTTCAAGGGCAAGGACGCGATCGTCGGTGCGGTGGCGCTGGACGGGTTCGGTGAGCTCGCCGAGCACCTGCGCCGGGCGCGACTGGCCGCGACCGGGCCCGCGCTGCGTGCCGTCGGCGCCGCCTACCTGGAGTTCGCGATCGCGCGGCCGGCTCTCTATCAGGCCATGTTCGTGCTGCCGACCGACCTCGCGTTCGCCAGTGACGAGACGCCGGCTCCGATGCGGGCCTGCTTCGACGAGTTCGTCAGCTGTTTCCCCGCCGACGACGAGCGGGGCGGGCTCGCCGCCGAGGTCACCTGGAGCGCGCTGCACGGCATGGCCGTGCTCTCCGCCGGCGGCCGCATCCCCGGCGTGTGGCAGCAGGAGCGCCTCGACCTGCTCGTCAGTCGATTCGCCGTCGATCAGGCGGCGCCGCCGTTGGCGTAGAGCACCTGGCCGTTCACCCAGCGGCCGGGGCCGGCCAGGAACGCGGTCACCTCGGCGATGTCCTCCGGGGTGCCCAGGCGCTCCATCGGGTTCAGGCTCGCGATGTGCTCGACGACCTGCTCGCTCTTGCCCTCGAAGAACAGCGGTGTCGCGGTCGGGCCGGGCGCCACCGTGTTGACCGTGATGTCCCGGCCGCGCAGCTCACGGGCCAGGATCAGGGTCATCGCCTCGACCGCGCCCTTCGAGGCGGCGTACGCGCCATAGGTCGGCATCTGCAGCCGGGTCACCGATGTCGAGAAGTTGATGATCGCCCCGCCCGCGCGGACCTGCCGGGCGGCCAGTCGGCTGATGACGAAGGTGCCACGCACGTTCGTGCGCTGAATGCGGTCGAAGGTGTCCAGATCCATCTCGGCGATCGGCGCGAGCGGCATGATCCCGGCCGTGTGGGCGATCACGTCGACCCCGCCGAACGTGTCGGTGGCGTGCTGGAACAGCGTGGCCATCGGCTCCGGTTCGGCGACGTCGCCGCCGAACGCGGTGGCCCGCCCGCCGGCCGCGACGATGGTCTTGACGGTCTCCGCGGCCTTCGCCTCGTTGCCGCTGTAGTGCACGACCACGGCCAGGCCGTCGGCGGCCAGCCGCTCGGCGACGGCCCGGCCGATGCCGCCGGATCCGCCGGTGACGATGGCGACGCGGGTGTTCTCGGTCATCACGACTCCCAGTTATATGAACTCGATGTCCATATAACGTATCGCGATAAAAACAGGTTGTCCACTAATCTGGCGGGGTGACGTCTGAAACCCCGCCCCGCCGAGGCCGCGGACGCCGGCCCGCCGCCGAAGTCCGCGCCGGTGTCCTGCGCGCCGCCGCCGACCTGCTGCTCGGCGAGGGCATCAAGGCGGTCACCTTCGACCGGGTCGCGGCGGCCGCCGGATCCAGCAAGGTCACCCTCTACAAATGGTGGCCGTCAGCCGGCGCCCTCGCCGCCGAGGCCTACTTCACCCACAGCGCGCCCCGACTGGAGTTCCCCGACACCGGCGACCTGCGCGCCGACCTGATCACGCAGATGCGCGCCTTCGTCCGCCTGCTCACCGCGGGCGGCGCCGGACCGGTCATCGCCGGGCTCATCGGCGTCGCCCAGACCGACCCGGAACTGTCCGCGGCCTTCTCCCGGCACTACTCCCGACCGCGCCGGGCGCTGGCGCTGACCACCTTCGAGAAGGCCCGCGACCGCGGTGAACTGCGCCCCGACGTCGACCTCACCCTGCTCGTCGACCAACTGTGGGGCGCCTGCTACCACCGCCTGCTCGTCCCGGACGAGCCGCTGACCGAGGACTTCGCCGTGGCCCTGGTCGACAACGCCCTCGACGGCGCCCGGCCCCGCTGAGATGGACCCCACCGAACTGGACGCGGCCTGGCGTGCCGCCTGGAGCGGCTGCCCGCCGGTCGCCGGCCGACTGCGCGCCTGGTATCCCGGGCTCGCGGTCCGCTTCCACACCCTGCCGAACGCACAGCGGTACGCGACGTCCGCATCGGAGCGTGCCGAGATCCTGCGCCGCCACCATGCCCTCCTCGAGATGGTCTTCGAGGACGCCGAGCCCGTCTGGGACGGACTGATCGCGGTCACCTGCTCCTGGTCCGATTCGCCGGTGCCGACTCCCCGCGACGACGCGGTGGCGTCCACCACGCCGGACGCGGCCTACTGGCGGAGCGAGAACCTGGCTACCGACCCGGACCTCGACTCCTGGCAACACCACCACATCTCACGACTGCCCCTGCTCGGAACCTCACTCGACCGGCTGCTGCTCTGTGTGGCCGACGACCTGACCGACGGCGTCCTGCTGACCAGCGCCGCCTGCGCGTCGGTCTACCACCCCTACGACGGCGGCATGGACGTGTTCGTCCCGACCGCCGACGCCCGTGACCGGCTCACCTCCACGTTCGCCGCCTGGCTGCCGCCGCGTGCCCGGCCCTAACTCGACGGCTTCGGGGCGGCGGCCGGGCTCCGGTGGCCGGTGGTGTCGACTGCCCGTACACCGAAGAAGACGTTGTCCTTGGACAGGTCGACCGTCACCGTGCTCACCCTGCCCACCGGCAGGCAGTGCTGCCAGTCGGCGGCGGTCGTCTCGCGCCACACCACCTCGTAACCGGCCAGGTCGGGTTCGGTGCCCGGCTGCCAGCGCAGCGTCGTCGCGTTGGTCAGCTGGGTGGTGTCGATGACCACGCCCTTCGGGGTGCCCGGGGCCTGCGCCAGCGACCACAGGGCGGACGCGTTCACCCGGGCCACCCGGGCGATGTACCCGAAGTCGCAGAACTCCGGCAGGTCGCCGTACTGGACGCCGTTCTCCACCCGGACATCCTGATGTTCGTGGTTGAAGTTCTCCCGCGGCTCGGTGAAACGAGCCGCCGGATAGCCGCGCAGCAGGAACGAGATGTGATCGCTGCCGCGCAGGTAGCGGTCGCGGCGCCAGACCACCCGGACGTTCATGTCGTCCGGTTCGGCGTCCTTGACGAAGCGGCCCAGCTGCCGGGACGGGCCGTCGTTCTCGCCGCCGGTGCTCTTGCGCGTGTTCGCCTCGGCGGCGGTCTCCGCGGTGGGCACCCCCTCGACGAACAGGCGGACCGTGCGCGGGTCGTTGCGGGTGCCGTCGTGGGCGTTGCCGGTGCCGACGATGTCGTTGCTGAACATCGCCTGCACGTCGGCGCCCGCGTCCTTGTACTGCTGGGCCATGTGGTCGGAGCCGTAGAGGCCCTGCTCCTCACCGGCGACCGCGGCGAACACCAGCGTCGACTCCGGCTCACGGGTGGCCAGCACCCGGGCCAACTCCATGATCACCGCCACGCCGGACGCGTCGTCGTCGGCGCCGGGGGCGTCCTTGACCGCGTCCATCACGTCGGTGACCCGCGAGTCGTAGTGGCCGGTGACCACGTAGATCCGCTCGGGGGTGACGCTGCCGCGCAGGGTGGCGATGACGTTGGTGATCCGGGTCGGCGCCGGCACCCGCGGGGAGACCGGCTGGATGAACGACTGCAGCTCGACGGTCATCCGGCCACCACCGGCCGCGGCGTAGCCCTGCATCTCGGCGAAGATCCAGTCACGGGCGGCGCCGATGCCGCGGACCGGATCGTCCTGGACCGACAGGGTGTGCCTGGTGCCGAACGAGACCAGTTTCCGCACGATCGCCTCGATGCGAACCGGATCGATCTCCTTCAGGATTCTTCGCAGCTCCCGGTCGGGTGCCGCGGCTCGGGCCGGACTGGCGGAAGCGGCGACACCGGCGGCTGTCGCCGCACCCGCCACCAGAAACGTGCGCCTCGTGGACATGCGCCCCACTCTGCTCCACCGGACGACACATGTCCACGCTCATCGATGTATTGCGGTCAGACCCCGGTCGCCCGGATGAAGGAGACGATGAACGCGATGAACACCCCCCACACCACGACGGCGTGCCCGGCCAGGACCCCGACGATCCGGGCCGGGCCCGGCGCCGACGCGTCGACCTGGAGGACCCGGACCGCGGCATACGGCGTCCAGCCGAACAGCACAGCCGCGGCCACAGCCGGTACGGCGTAGATCATGGTGCTGTCGTCACGGCACGAGTCGCTGAAACAGGCCAGCGAGGCCATCGCCATGAAGACGAAGTAGAGCACCGGCAGCAGCGCGACCACCCGGGCGACCCACAGAACGACAGTCGCCCCGGTGGATCGGGGCTGCCAGGCCGACCGGGCCGGCCTGGTGATCTCCGCGGGATCAGTAGACATGCCGGTGATCATGGCACGTCGATCCATCCCGGTTTGTCAGCCAGTGACCGACGTCATCGACTCGTCGCCGGCCAGCATCGCCTCGCAACTGCGCAACACCACGGCCGCCGCGCGCCGCTGCGCCGGGGTCCGGTCGCCCAGACCCGCCTCGCGACGCCAGCGTTGCGCGCAGTCCTCGGCGACCGCCCAGATGTCGTCCACGGTGGCCTCGGTCGGCAGACCCAGCCGCTCACCCAGGCTGGTCCCGGCGCCGCCGAGTAGGCGTACCGCCTCCTTGGCCTGGTCGGCCGCAAGCATCACCCGCCCGGACCGCAACGCCGACAGCAACCGCATCTCGGCGAAATCGTGCGCCCCGGCCAGCAACAGCTCCAACTCGGCCAGCAGATGCCCGGACGGCGGCAGCCGTTCGGTCCGCAACAGATGGTCCAGCACGATCAGCGCCGACCGGGCCTTGAGCGCCGACCGCCGGGCCACGAACAGCTCCGCGACCGACGCCTGCAGATCCTTCAGCCCGCTGTAGTCCTGCAGCCGCTCACCCAGCACCGACGCGGTCGCCGAACCGGTCCGCAACAGCGCCAACGCCAGCCGGACACCACCCAGCCCGAAGCGTTGCAGCAGCTCCAGCCGCATCCGCGCGTCGACGGCGGGCAGCGCCCCGGCCGTGGTGAACCGGTCGGTCGACAACAGGAACGGATCCGATGCGGTACGCGGAAGGGCCGCGATCGCCGACAGGGCCCGCACCTCGTCGTCGCGCAGCGTCCGTGCCGCCTGCCCGATCAGCGGCGACACCGCCACCACGTCCTGGCAGAGCGCCCCGATCGCCGGTTCCCTACGCCGTCGCCGGGCGATCCGCCGGGCCTCGAGGAGCCCGTCCGGCAGCCCGTCGCCGTGCATGTCGGCCTTGGTCAACACCACCATCGCGTGCACCGGCGACACCGACGGCCCGCGCAGCCCCCGCCCGGCCCGCAGGAAGTCCAGGTCGGGCTCCCCGATCCGGGGCGTCAGCAGCAGCACCGCGTCGGCCTCGGTCAGTACCTGACCGACCGGCGCGGACGAGCCGGTGTCGATCAACTCGGTCTTGCGCAGCACCCGGCTCGGCCACTGCACCACCGCCCGCGGCGCCGCCGAGTCCAGGCGCAACCCGTTCGCGGTCCGGACGACCGGCACCTCATAGGGCCGCCCGTGCTCCGGATGACTCCACGCCCGTAGCTCGGTGCCGTCCCGGTAGGTCACGAACCCGGCCTGCTCGACCGGCGCCACCTCCTCGCCGACCAACGCGTTGACCAGGGTCGACTTCCCGGTCCGGGCGGCACCGGCGACGGCCAGGCGCAGCGGCCCGGTGAACCGCTCCAGCGCGAGGTGCAGACGCGGGTGGCCACGGTAGACCTGCGCGGCCCGCTGCAGCAGGTCGTACGTACGCCGTTCGAGCTCCTCGCCGATCACGCCCGCGCCCGATCGGTGAGCGCCTGCGCCTGCGAATGCAACTCGGCCAGCCGGGTCAGCTCCTCACGCAGCCGGCGGCCGTGCGCCTCCCGTACGGCCGCGTCCCGGTCGGCGGCGGCCTTCGCGTTGCGCAGCGACTCCATGGTCTCCTCCTGGAGATCCTCGGTGACCGCCGTGAAATGGTCACGCAGCGCCCGCTGGGCCCGCCGGACACTGTCCCGGGCGTCCTTGTTGAGCTTGGTGAAGATGTCGTCGACGTGCTGCCGGACCGCGTTACGGGCCTCGGTCTGCCGCCGTTTCAGCAGCGTCTTGCTCTCGTCGCGGACACTCTTGCCACCGAACAGGGCGCCACCGCCGATCGAGATCGGGTTGATCAGCGACATCCCGGCCAGACTGGTGGCCAGACCGAACATCACCACCCCGCCGTACGAGCCCCGCAACCCGATGAACAGCTTCTGCCCCGGAGTGAACGTCGCCACCGGCGGCGCGTCGAGCGTCGACACCCCCTGCAGCACCCCGCCGTCGGTGACCGCCAGCGCCGTCGAGGGCAGCACATCACCCGCTTCCGGCGGGAACATGTCGGCGGTCCGCCGGGCCATCCACTCGGTGCGCTCGGCCAACCACGTCATGCTCGTCGTCGCCATCTCCTGCAACGCGTCGCGCAGCCACGGCTCGAACTCGTCCCAGCTCTTGGCCGGATCGTTGGTGGTGAAGAACTCGTCGGCCTCGGCGAGCAGCGCCTTCACCCGTTCCCGCAGATCGTGTTCGATGTCCGACATCAGGTCACCGACCTCGTCGGACAGCCGGTTCTGCCAGCGGACCGTACATTTGCGCAGGTCGTCGAGGCGCCGATGGGTCGCCTGCAGATGTGCCGCGGCGTCCGACGAACCGCCGTCGCCCTGGCTGTCCAGCTCGGCCCGCAGCGGCACCGCGAGCTCCTGCAACACCACCCGGGTCAGCGCCCCGGCGGTGGCCCGGGCCAGCCGGTCGGGCTTCGCCTCGACCATCTTCCGCAGATGGACGAGCAGGTCAGCGAACCCGGACTCGCGGTTCAGAGCATCGTCGGAGGTCCGGACCGCGTGCACCCGCAACGACGACGACACCGCCGCGACCGCCGCCGGGATCCCAGCCCGGTTCAACCGCAGCCGACTGTCGGCCAGGTCCCGGCGCCAGTCGGCCGCGTAGTCGGCCTTGGTCAGCACCACCAACAGCCCGGGGAAACTCTGGCCGAGCACGGACAGGACGGCCAGCTCGTCATCGCCGAGCTGCCGTCCCGTCTCACAGGTCCACAACACCAGGTCGGCGCCGACCCGATCGGCCAGATCCGGTGCCGCCGCCGCGACCTGCAGCGCCGGAGCGTCGATCAGCACCAGACCACCGGCCAGCAACGACCGCGGCACCCCGATGTCCACGTGCACCGCGGCACCCGCCGGCAGGGTCGCCGCGGCCTCCGCCAGCGACGCCCCCAGCCGCTCGGCGACCAGCGGGATCCGCGACTGCAGCCCGACCGCGGCCGTCCAGTCGGCATCCGGGGTGTCGCGCCGGATCAGATGCGCGACGGGTGTGTCGGCATGCCGGACCACCGTCGGCACACCCGCGTCGGTGTCCGGCAACACACCGCACACCGACGCGTTGACCAGCGCGTTGATCAGCCGGCTGCGGCCCTGCTGAGGAGGCCCGGTGACCAGCACCCGCAACTGCGGATGCAGCAGCCGGGCCCGCCGGCGCGCCAACCGTTCGGCGAGATCGGCCCGACCGTGCGCCTGGCACGTCCGGATCACCGCGTCCATGGTGTCCATCCACCACGGATCAGCGCCGACCGCCGCGCCGCGCAGCGGGTCGGGCGCCTGCCGGGGATGCGGGATCAGGGAAGCGGGACCCGTCTGTGCCGTCGTCCCGGCTTCCCAGCTCGTCATCCGCGTCCGTCAGCCTCTCGTCATGGTGCCGTCTACAGGATGCCGAACACCTCACCGTGCGCGTCCGGCTGCTCGGCGACCTGGTCTCCGCCGGAGAGCAGACCGCCGGTCAGGCCACCGGTCAGGCCGTGCAGGGTGCCGCCGACACCGGAGACCGTACCGGTCACGGTGTCACCGAGCCCGTCGACGACATCCAGAGATGTGACACCGCTCAGGTCCGGCTGGATCAGCGATCCGATCGAAGAGGTTGCCTCGTGAACCCCGGCGACGTCAAGCAATCCGGAACCGACCGGCTCAACCACGGACGGAACGTGCGTAACCGTGTCGAGCACCCCACCCACGTCACCGGTCAGACCGCCGGTCAGATCACCGGTCACACCGCTGTCGTAGGGGACCGGCTCCGCCACGAAGGTCGACGAGGTGGTGACGGCACTGTGCACCGCACTGTCCACGACCAGATCGGGGTCGTGGTCGGCACCCAACCCACCGACCGACACCGACGTGCCGACCCCCACCCCGACACCGACGTCGAGAGCGTCCAGGCCGAGCACACTCACGTTCACACTGCTCGACGCGTTCACCTCGGCCAGCGGGTCGTGCGTGACCTGCGCCGCGATCGCCTGCAGCTGCGCCACCGCGCCCGCCACGTCCAGGCTGGCCACCCCCGTGGTCAGGTCGTCCAGACCGTCCGGCCCGGTCAGCCCGGTGACCGGCGCCGAGTCGAGCACCAGCGGCAGCACCTGCTGCACGTCGGTGGCGGTGATGTCGTCCAGCCCGGCGTGCCGCAGGGTCGCCTCCGGGTCCAGTTCGAACGCCGACCGGGCGGCCGGGTCGTAGATCAGGTTGAGAACGAAGTCCTGCAGGGTGGGCGAAGTCATGTCGAGCTCCTAGACGCTGATTGCAGAGACGCTGATGCGGATCGAACGGCGCGGGCCCGGCGCCGAGAAGAAACCTACGGACGCCGGCCGCCCCCGGGCATCGGGGTCGAGTCCCCAACCACACCCGACGGCCGGTTAGGGGATTAGGGGATCTCCGGCCGCCGATTTTTGGGGGGACGATTCAAACCCGCATTTTGGTACGAACGTGGGGTACCGACCTCGGAGGAGTTGAACGCGTGTCCTACGTGCTGGGAATCGACATCGGTGTCGGCACCGTCAAAGCCGCCGTCTGCCGACGCACCGCCCCCGGCGATCCCGGCGGTCCCGGCTGGGGCCCGGCACAGCCGATCTCCCTGGGCGCCCGCTCCCCGCTGGTCGCGTCCGCACTACGGATGACCGCCGACGGCACCGTCGTCCCCGCCGAGATCGGCCAGCACCCACCCGACGCGGTCGGCGGCTACCTGCACCGGGTCGGCGATCCACTCCCGATGTACTTCGCCGGCGGCTACTTCCCGGCACACGGCCTGACCGCCGCGATGGCCCGCTGGGTCGTCGACCGGGTCTGGGAGATCATGGGCGAACCCCCGATGCGCGTCGCGGTCGCCCACCCGTCCGGCTGGGGCGCCGGCCGCCTCGGCCTGCTCCAGGCCGGCCTGGCCGAAGCCGACCTGATGGGCTCGGTGCTGGTCACCCGGGCCCGCGCCGTCGTCGAGTGCCACCAGGCCGCGGGCCGCGCACCCACCGGCGGCGGCCTACTCGGCGTCTACCGGCTGGGCGGCTCGACCGCCGAGATCGCCCTGATCGCCCCGCAACAGCCGGGCCGGATGGAACTGCTCGCCTCAGCCGAGCTCAACGACGTCGCCGGGTTCGAAGTCGACGCTCTGACCCCGGCCGACGCCCGCGCCCAGATCCAGCCCACGATCGACCTCGCCGCGGCCCTGGTCCGCAGCCGTGGTTTCGGAACCGACGATCTTTCCGCCATTTTGATCGCCGGAGTGGACGGCCCCGTATGCACAGTCGTGTCCGATCTGCTCAGCGCGGTGTTCCCCGCACCCGTCGTGCGTGACCCGCAGCCGCGCATGACGGTCGCGGTCGGCGCCGCCCTGGCCGGGCGTCCGCCCGTACCCCCGAACGATCCGGCCGTGGCCGGCCCGACCGACGCCTTCGCCGTGCTGCCGGCGGCATCGCCGCCGCACCTCGCCCCACCGCGCCCGCCGGTCAACCTGGTCGCGGTCCGGGCGGACGTCCGATGACGACGCTCCTGGCCCGCGTCGCCGCCGACCCCACCGCGCCGCTGCACGCCGCCGTCGCCGCACCCGGCGGCTACGGCAAGACCACCCTGCTGCGGCAGCTCACCGACGCCTACCGCACCGCCGAGGTCAAGGTGACCGGCCCGTGGCCGCCCCGCGAACCGGCCGCCGACCACGCGCTGCTCATCGACGACGCCCACCTGCTCACCCCGCGCCAGCTCGACGACCTGCGCGAACACGCCGAACAGCCGGACGCCCGGATCGTCGTCGCGCACCGACCGTGGCCGCGCCGCCCGGAACTGCTGCGGCTCCTCGAAGCGCTTCGCCGCGGCGGCCCGGCCATCAACCTGCCGACGCTCACCCCGGTCCAGATCGCCGGACACCTCACCGCACCCAGCGACGACCTGGTCGGCTGGGTGGCCGCACAGACCGCCGGCATCCCGCGCTACGTGACCAGGCTCGCCGACGCCCTGCCCACCACCGGACCACGGCAGATCCCGGTCGCCGCGCTCGCCCCGTTCGCCGCCGAACTCGACGAACTCGACCCGGCCGTACGCACCCTGCTGCTGGCCGTCGAAGCCGGTGCCGGACTGTCGTTCGACCTGGTCGCCGCGGTCCTCGACGACAACGCCGACGTGGCCGAACTCGTCGACGCCGGCCGCGCCACCGGCATGCTCGCCGCCGACGGCACCCTCGTCCCGCTCGCCCGCCGCGCCATCGCCGCCCTCGGCCCGATCAGCCAGCGCATCGACGTACGCCAGCGCCTCGCCGCCCTGCAGATGGCCCGCGGCGGCCCGGTCCTGCCGCTGGTGCGCCCGCTGCTGCGGGTCGCCGCCGCCCCCGGGCTGGTCCCCGGCGCCGCCGGCAGCGGCCTCGGCCACGTCTACGAGGCCGCCGGTGAAGAGGCCCTCGGCGACGACCCGGCACTGGCCGCCGAACTGTTCGCCGCGGCCGCGGGCGCCGGCCGCACGACCGGATCCCGCCGGGCCCTGGCCACCGCGCTGGCCGGCGACCTCGACCACGCCTCCCGCCTCACCGACCAGGTCCTCGCCGCCGGCACCCCCGAACAACGGGCCGAAGCCGCCTACGTGGCCGCCGCCGTCCTCGCCCACCGCGGACAGACCGCGCAGGCCGTCCGCCTCTACGAATGGGCCGGCACCGACGTCGCCAACGGATTCGCCGCGGTCGGCCTCACCGCGGTCGGACGCCTCACCGACGCCGAACGCCTGATCCGCCCGGACGACACCACGACACAGCCACCGACCTCACTGAGCGCCGCCGCCACCCTGATGGCCCGCGGCACCGCCGAATCGGTCACCGGCCCACCCGCCGCCGCCCTGTCCACCCTGGTCCAGGCCGCCACCCTGATCGACCCGGCCGGACCGGCCGTCCTCCTGCCGGACAGCCCGGCCGCGGTCGGCGCGCTGCTGGCCATGCACTGCACCGAACTCGACGTCGCCGACTCGCTGCTCACCCGGGCCGAACACCGCGGCACCGGCGGCCCGCTGCTGGCCGGCCGCCACCACCTGTTGCGCAGCTGGGTGCTGCTGCTGCGCGGCCGGCTCACCGACGTCGAACAGCGCCTGCCCGCAACCACCCCGGCCACCGCCGCCCAAGGCCGCGACGACCTGCTCGCCACCGCCCTACGGGTCGGCCTGGCCCGCCGCAACGGCGACCTGGTCGGCCTGCGCACCGCCTGGCCGGACGCCTGCCAGGCCCTCATCGGACAACCCGTCGAGCTGTTCAACCTGCTACCGCTCGGCGAACTCGCGGTCGCCGCGGCCCGCCTCGGCGAATCCCACCGGGTCGCCGGGCACCTCGCCGAAGCCGACCGGCTCCTGACCGGACTCGGCGACCCACCGGTGTGGACCGTGCTACCGCACTGGTACCGGCTGCAGGCCGCGATCCTCGGCGGCGACCAGGACACCGCCCGCGAACACGCCGCCCGCCTCGACGCCGCCCGCCACGCCGGAACCTACGCCGCCGCATTCGCCGACGCGGCCGCCGTCTGGCTCGACGTGCTCACCGGGCAGGCCGACCCGGAAGCCGTGGTCGCCGCCTCCCGCACCCTCAGCCTCGCCGGACTCACCTGGGACGCCGCCCGCCTCGCCGGGCAGGCCGCCATCCGCACCTCCGACCGCAAGGCGATGGCCCTGCTCCTCGACTCGGCCCGCGCCCTGCAGGACCGCGGGACCAGGCCCACCCCGGCCGGCGGCCAACAGCTGCTCAGCGCCCGCGAACGCGAGGTCGGCGCACTCGTGCTGGCCGGCATGACGTATAAACAGATCGCCGACCGGCTCTACCTGTCGGCGAAGACCGTGGAGCATCACATGGCACGCATCCGGCAGCGACTCGGCTGCACCGACCGGCACGACCTGCTCAGCCGGCTCCGCGAGATCATCGGCGAGCCCGAGGCCACCGCGTGAACCGCCGCATCCAGGTCATCGGCGGGGTGCTGCTGGTGACCTTCTGGGCCGCCGCCGCGGTCCCCGCCGTCACCACGGCCGTCCGGGCACTCACCGACCGGGTCACCAGCGACCGGCTCGACCGGCCCGTCGAAGAGACGATCCTCGCCCTCGAAGCCGAACGTCGCGTCTCGGTCACCGGCCAACCGATCCTCGAACTCACCGCCCAACGCGGTCGCACCGACGACACCATCGAACGGTTGCGGCAGGCCTCCGGGTTTCCCGCCGGCGACGGTACGGCCGCCACGCTCCTGAACCGACTCGACGAACTCTCCGAGCTCCGGGTGAAGGTCGACGGCGGCCGCCTCGACCGGCGCGAGGTGGTCAGCGCCTACACCGCGCTGATCGACCCCGCCTCCGACCTCGGCTCGCCGCTCAGCCGCTCCCGCGAGATCCTGGCCGAAGAGGACGCGCTGCTCGCCGCCGTCTCCACCGGCAAGGGGCCGACCACCGCCGACCGCACCCGCCTGACCCAGCTCGCCGGAGCCCGCCGGGTCCTGTTCAGCGCCGCCGGCACCACCCTGCCGGAAGCCGCCGCCCAACGCCACCGGGACCTGGCGGGCAGCCCCGCGATGGTCCGCCTGACCCGGATCGAGGACGAACTCGCCGCCTCCCGCGACGGGCTCCGCGAACCGGCCGCCTGGTCACCGACGTTCAACGAACTCAACACGGCCCTGTGGGACCTGCAGGACAGCGCCACCCGGGAGGCCGCCGACACCGCCACCCCGCGCGCCGTCACCGCCGCGGTCTGGGCCGGAACCGTCGGCGGCATCGGTTTCGTCGCCGTCCTCGGACTGCTGATCGCGGCCCGCCGCACCCGACACGCCACCGCCGCGGCGACCACCGACACGGCGACCACCGCCACCGGGCCGTGGCACCGCACCGACGGCCTGCTGCATGACCTCGACCGCCGCAACCAGGGCCTGCTCCAACGGCAGCTACGCCTGCTGGACTCCCTCGCCCGCCGCGCCGACGACGAACAGAACGCCGCCGACCTGCGCCGGGCCGGCACCTTCGGAACCCGGCTACGCCGCAACGTGGAGAAGGGCATCACCCTCACCGGCGGCACCCCCGACCGCGACTGGCCACGCCTGGTACCGATGACCGACGTGCTCCGCGAGGCGGCCGCCGAGATCAGCGACCACGACCGGGTCGACACCGACTCGGTGGAACCCGCCTACCTGGCCGGGACCGCCACCACCGACCTGATCCACCTGCTCGCCGAACTCCTCGAGAACGCCGCCGGCTTCGCCCCCGCCGACTCACGCATCGTGGTCGCGGGGGAGCACGACCCGGCCGGATACCTGATCACCGTCACCGACGTCGGACCCGGCATGACCGACGACGACCTGGCCACCGGCCACGACGTGATGGCCAGCGCCGCACCACCGCCCGGCGGAACCTGGTGGGGACTGTGGGCGGCCGGCCGGTTCGCCGCCCGTCAGGACACCACCGTCACCCTCCACAACGACCCCTCCGGCGGCCTGATCGCCACCGTCCGGGTGCCGCTACCCCTGGTCACCGGCCGTCCCACGGCCGCCGGCGCCGGGGAACACCGACCCGGAGACGAACTCGCCGACACTCGCACCGGCTACCGGGCGGTCGTCGAATGAGCCTCCCACCCGAGCCTTCCCGGCGGTCGCCGATGGACGTCGTCCGTGACACCGCCTGGCGGATCGCCACCGCCGCCCTCACCAGCCCGTCACCCGAACCCCGCGTCCGTACCGCCCGAACCCCGCGCGAACGATCCACAGCCGGCCGGTTCATGCTGGTCTTCGGCGCGCTGGCCGCCGTGGCACTCACCGCGCTGCTGGTCGTCATGCTGGTGATCCGCCCCTACCAGGAGTCGGTCAAACCCGAGGAGGCAGCCGGCCTGCCCGACCGTCCGGCCGCACCGGCCGTCCCGTCGTCGGCGGCGACCACGTCGGCGACGATCACCACCTCCCGCGCCGCCCGCCCGTCGACCTCACCCTCGCGCGCCGCGGACATCGCCGGATCACCGTCACCGTCCGCGGTCACCAGCCAGACCCCGGCGCCGCTGGCCGCCGCCTACACCACCACGCCGTACGTGATCGGCCTGCTCGGCTACCGGACCGAGGTGACGGTCACCAACCCCGGCCCGGCCACCCGCGACGGCTGGACCCTGACCGTCACCCTGCCCCGCGAAACCCTCTGGATCAACCAGGTCTCCGGCGCGACGGTCACCCAGCAGAAAGCGGTGTGGACGTTCGTCCCCGACGCGAAGACCACCGCGATCCCGGCCGGACAGCAGGTCACCATCTCGTTCGAGGTGCACGGGGCCACCCTGATCGACGCGGCCCCCACGGCCTGCCGAATCGACGACACCCCGTGCACCGGTTAGACGCCCTTCGCCATGACCACCTCACGACGGACACCGTCCGGCATCAGGTCACCGGGCTCACCGGTGTCCCGGAAACCGTTGCGCTCGTAGAGCGCCACCGCGTTCCGGTTGCCCTCCACCACGGCCAGCCGCAGCGTCCGCGCGCCGATCTGCCGCGCCCACTGCTCGACCGACGTCACGAGCAGATCACCGACCCCGCGGCCACGCCCGGCCGGCGCCACATACATCGAGATCAGCTCGACGATCTCGTCCCGGTCGGTGCGCACCCCGCTGGCCATGCCCACCGCCTGCCCGTCCAGGGTCACGACCAGGTTGTACGACCCCGGGATCGTCAGCCGGTCACGCCACCGATCCTCCCGGTCACCGTCGCCCTGCCAGTCCGCCAGCTGTGACCCGAAGGCGTAGCCGGCCTCGCTCAACGCGGCCAGCCGCAGCTCACGCCAGATCTTCCAGTCATCCGAACCCAACACCCGTGTCTCGATCACCCGTGCAGGCTCCCGCACACGTCAAACCCTGACAACTCGGTATCCCACTGAACTTCGGGACCAGCCCGGTGAGCATGCTGGATCCTGGGACCTAGGGTGGCGGGCGTGGCGAGCAAGGACGCGGCATCGATGCTGGGCCGGCTGCTGGACCGGTCGGTCGAGCGGATCGGTGCGATGGCCCGCGACGGGCGGACGTTCGACCGGAGCGAGGTCTCCCGGATCGCGGGCGCCTGGGCCGACCACACTCACGGGCTCTTCACCACGGTCGGCGCGCGGCCACGACCGGTGCGCGCACTGCGGGCACGTGCCCTGCTGCACACGATGGCCCGGGGCGACCGGGCCTGGATGATCCGCACCGCCGGGCCCGAGATCGAGCCGCTCCTCGGCCGCGGCAGCACCGGCCCCCGCCACTACCGGGGCTTCCGTGGCATCCTCCGGCCCGGCGTGATGCCGGTGGCCCCGGAGGCGCTCGCCGCCGACTACGACCTGCCGAAGTCCGAGGTGGTCTGGCTCTCGATCGAACGTACCGGCCAGGGCCTGCGGGCCAACCTCGCATTGAAGACCCCGCGACGGTACGCCCACGGCGACGCCCGTCTGCATCTCACCATCGACGGGCTGCGCGAGGCATGGTTCGACAGCAGCGACACGACCGGCGCCGACATCCGGCACCACGACGACGACCTGGAGTTCCGCCTCGGGGCCGAGGGAGTGCTGCGGGCCGGCGAGGCCACGGTCTTCCCACTCGACGACCAGTGGCACCTGTCGCGGGCCGGACGTGCCGTCGGCAGGTGGACGGTCCGCCGGATCCGCTCATCGCCAGACCCCGACGAGTGGCCGTCCGGCCCGCAGTGGGACACGGCCCTCGTGTTCCACCGGGCGATGCAGCGAATCCAGCGGGTGAACAGCACCGACCAGGTGGGCCGGGTCCCGCTCGTCGCGCTGTGCGAGGTCCTGTCCGGCGCCGGCACCCGGGTTCTCGCGGCAGAGTCCCCGGCCGCGTTCCGCCGCCTGACCGATCGTTGGAGCGACCTGCCCGCCGACGCCCCCGAGCGGCCTGGACACGTCCCGGAGTCCGCCTGGCTGACCCTGATCCTCTACACGGCGGAGTCCCGGCAGGTGACGGTCAACTACGCGGACCCCGCCGACGGCACCCCTCGGTCGGCGACGACGACCGTCCCGGGCCGTGTCCTGCTGACCGCGACGGGCGACGACCTGTCCGTCACCTCATGATGCGGCCGGACGTCCGCGACTTTCGGGACTCTCGATGTCGACCCGCCGGGTATTCGGTGGCCGTCGTGGCCCGGCTCGACGATCATGGCGCGGTGGAGAATGTCGAGACGGTGACGTTGTGGCGGCCGACGGGCCCGGCGGAGTTGGCGCTGGTCGAGGAGTCGGGCTGGCGGGCCTGGCCGCCGCGCCTGCCGGACCAGCCGATCTTCTACCCGGTGCTGAACGAGGAGTACGCCACGATGATCGCCCGGGACTGGAACGTCCCGGCCTCCGGCGTCGGTTACGTGACCCGGTTCGAGGTACGCCGCTCGTACCTGGACCGCTATGAGGTCCGGCAGGCCGGTGGCCGGACCATCCTGGAGTACTGGATCCCGGCCGAGGACCTCGACGAGTTCAACGCCAACATCATCGGCCCGATCACCGTCGTCTCGGAGTTCCGTTAGGCGGTCTTCTCGGCGGCGAAGTAGGGTTCGGCGGCCGCCAGCCGGGGGACCGGGACGTTCAGCCGGCGGGCTTCGGCCAGCGTGTCGCGGCAGACGGCCCGTAGTTCCTCGGGGTTGGCGTGGGCCTGCATCACCGTGCGCATCGGCGGGTAGTGGCCGAACATCCACGCCATCGCCGGGGCGGTCAGCCAGATCGGGGCGGTGAACGGCAGCAGTTCGGCGCGATGGTGGCGCAGGTCCACGCCGCGGGCCTCGGCGAGGGGGAGTAGTTCGCGGGTGGCGAGGATCGCCTCGCGGACGTTGCGGGAGTTGCCGGCCAGCGCGGCCAGCGAGCCCAGTCGCAGGCTCTGGGTGTGCAGGCCGGCGTTCTGGATGAAGTGGATCGCCAGCCAGCCACGGAAGTCGGTGTTCTCCCGGATCCGGAACCCGGCCTCCCGGAAGACGGCCCGCACAGCCTGCTCACGGTCGGTCAGGGGTCGGCCCAGTGTGCCGAGGAAGACCGCCGGCAGCAGCGACGCCCGGAGCACCCCGTCGTCGCCGAAACCGCCGCCCGCGCCGGGGAAGCCCCACGCCACCTGCTCGGCGGGCAGTGCCGCGACCGCGTCCGACGGCTCGACCCACAGGTTGTTGAAGACCAGCACGGTGGCCCGGCCGATCCGGGGCGCGAGGAACGACACGGCCTCGGCGAAGTTGTAGTGCTGCACGCTGACCACGATCAGGTCGAAGTCGTGGTCGGGCTCCAGGGTCTCCCGGTAGCGGACCGGCCACGACGCGGTGACCCGCTTGCCCCAGACCCGCCGCCGGGTGTCGATCAGGTCGAGTTCGATCGTGTCGCCGTACGCCGCGGCCCGCCCCGGCCGCACATAGAACTCGACGTCGTGCCCGGCCTGTTCCAGCGCCCACCCGTACGTCGCGGCGATGACGCCGCGCCCGAACATGAGAATCCGCATGCCGCACCCCTATAATCGGAAACTGTCTCCACTTCCAAAATATGGAGACAGTTTCCGTTTGTCAAAGGAGGCGCCGGTGACCACTGGCAGACCACTGCGCGCCGACGCCCGGCGCAACCGTGACGCCCTGCTCGCCAAGGCCCGCGAACTCTTCGCCGGCGGCTGTTTCGACATGCGCTTCGACGACTTCGCCAAACTGGCCGGCGTCGGCGTGGGCACCCTCTACCGGCACTTTCCCACCCGGGAGGCGCTGGCCGAGGCGGTCTACCGCGAGGAACTCACCGCGATCTGCGCCCACGGCCGCGAACTGCAGGCCACCCTGCCCGCCGCCGACGCCCTGGCCACCTTCCTGCGCGGCTTCGTCACCCACCTCTTCGCCAATGAGGGCCTGGCCCGCACCCTCGCCACCCTGATGGCCACCCACACCGGCACCCTCGCCGAGGGCGGCCGGGAGCTGAGCCAGGTCCTCGCCGACCTGCTCGCCAAGGGCGTCGACGAGGGCACCGTCCGCGCCGACATCGGCGTCGGCGCGGTGATGACGGCGCTACAGGGCATCTGCGTGGCCTGCGGCGAACCGGGCTCCCGCGCCGACGCCGACGGCACGGTCACCCTCGTGCTGGACGGTCTGCGCCACCGGGGATGAGCGGTCGGTTCAAGACCGGCGGCCGCCGCCCGACCGACACTTCGACACATGACGTACACCCCGGCCCTCGGCCGTTTCGCCCCCGCCCGCTTCTACGACCGCGTGGTCGCCCTGACCAGGGAACGGCTGTGGCGCGCCCTGACCATCGCCTATGTGGCGCCGCGACCGGGGGAGACGATCGTCGACGTCGGCTGCGGCACCGGAACGCCGGCCGACGCCCTGATCCGGGTGGAGCCGGCAGCCCACGTCGTCGGTGTCGAACCCGACCCGGTGCTCCTGGCGACGGCCCGCCGCGGTGCGTTGGGAGACCGGTCTGGGCGACGCGCTCGTACCCCTGCTGGGTCGTGAATCCGCCGACACCGTCGTCTCCACCCTGGTCCTGCACCAGTGCACCACCACGATGAAGCGGGCCATCCTCACCGCCGCCCACCAGGTGCTTCGGCCCGGCGGGCGGCTCGTGATCGCCGACTACGGCCGGCAGCGGACACCGGCGATGCGGCTCGGTTTCGGACTCGTGCAACTCGCCGACGGGCGGCGAGACACCCGCCTCAACGCGTCCGGCGGCCTGCCCGGCTTGATCGCCGAGACAGGATTTCCGGGGGTACGGGAGACCGAAATCGTGCCCACGATGACCGGATCGGTGTCGATCTACGTGGCCCACCGCGACTGAGAGCAGGATCTACGTGGCCCGTCGCGACTGAGAGCAGGATCTACGGGCCAGCGGCTGAGAACCGGTTCTACGTGGCCGGTCGTGGCGGAGAGCGCAGCGCGGCCATGGCGACGGCCGGGGTCAGGCCCATCATCTCGCGTATCTGCCGGGTCAGGTGCGCCTGGTCGGCGAACCCGGCCGTGACCGCCGCGACCGCCGCCGACTGCCCGGCCGGCATCGCCTCGGCGGCCCGGGCCAACCGCATCCACACCCGCCAGCGCGGCAGCGGCATCCCCACCTGCTGCCGGGCCAGTGCACGCAGCCGCTGCGGCGAGATCCCCACCCGACGGGCCACCTCCGGGATGCGGACATCGCCGTCCCGCAGGATCTCCAGCGCCCGAACAAGACGCGGATCCACACCGCTGGACGGTGCGGTGCTCAGGTCGTACACCCGCAGGTTGTGAAGATCGGGAGCGGCGGTGATGCCGCCGCCGCGCCGCCGGAGCCGGTCGGCGAAGGCCGCATGCGGTTCGACGAAGTAGGTGAGCAGATCCTTGACGGCGAACAGCCGATGCGGCGTCATCGGCGGCACCAGCAGCACCGGCGCCCGGTGCAGAACGCCCGCCTCGTCGGCCATCACCACGTCCCCGTGCATCGCGATGGCGATCTGGAACGCCGCGTGCCGGTGCGGGCCGCCGCTCTCGGACGGTCCCCGGTAGACGGCGTATCCGATGCCGACGGCGAAAGTCACCAGAGCACCTTAGGACCCCGGCCGAACGACCGGGGTCCCGTCGGACGCAGGCTCAGAAGGGGTAGGTCGCCGGTTCGCCGCGCATGGTGATCCAGCGGGTCTCGGTGAACGCGTCGATGTTCGCGGCCGCACCGCCGAAGCGGGAACCGGTGCCGGAGGCCCGTACCCCGCCGAACGGGGCGTTCGCCTCGTCGTTGACGGTCTGGTCGTTGATGTGCACGATGCCGGTCGGGATCTGCTCGGCGACCGCCAGCCCGCGCATCACGTCCCGGGTGACGATGCCCAGCGACAACCCGTACTCGCCGGCCGAGGCCAGTGCGATGGCGTCGTCCACGGACGACACCCGGGTGATCGGCGCGACCGGCCCGAAGATCTCCTCGGCGAACGCCGGTGCGGCCAACGGTACGTCGGCCAGGACCGTCGGCTGGTAGAACAGCTCCCGGTAGGTGCCGCCGGCCGCGATCGTGGCGCCCTGCCCGGCGCTGGCCGTGACCAGGCCGTGGATCTTGTCGCGCTGTCCCGCGTCGATGACCGGCCCGAGCGCGACCTGCTCGGTCGCCGGGTCACCGACCGGCAGTTTGCCGGCCTTGGCGGCGAGCCGATCCACGAACTCGTCGTACAACCGGTCGGCGACCAGGTGCCGGCCGGTGGTCATGCAGATCTGGCCCTGGTGGAAGAACGACCCCCAGGCGGCCAGGTTGACCGCCGCGTCTACGTCGGCGTCGTCCAGGACCAGCAGCGCCGAGTTGCCGCCGAGCTCCAGGTGGGCCCGCTTCAGATGACGGCCGGCGAGCTCACCGATGCGCCGCCCGACCGGGGTCGACCCGGTGAACGAGATGACC
The DNA here is from genome assembly GCF_033097365.1 of Actinoplanes sichuanensis. Classification (NCBI taxonomy): domain Bacteria; kingdom Bacillati; phylum Actinomycetota; class Actinomycetes; order Micromonosporales; family Micromonosporaceae; genus Actinoplanes; species Actinoplanes sichuanensis. Next base: position 3,850,999 of record NZ_AP028461.1, on the reverse strand, counting down.
CGGATGTGCGGGTCGGTGATCAGCGCCTCGCCGACGTCCGGGCCGCCGGGCAGCATCTGCAGCACCCCGGCCGGCAGACCGGCCTCCTCGAAGATCCGGGCCATCAGAGTGCCGCCGGTGACCGCGGTCCGCGGATCCGGCTTCAGGATCACCGAGTTGCCCAGCGCCAGAGCGGGCGCCACCGACCGGATGCCCAGGATGATCGGCACGTTGAACGGCGAGATCACACCGACCACCCCGGCCGGGATGCGCCGGGCCATCGACAGTCGCGGCTGCTCGGACGGCAGCAGCTCACCGTGCGGTCGGCTGGGCAGCGACGCCGCCTCGTAGCATTCCTCGGCCGCGACGTGCAGCGCGAACCCGGCCATCCCGGGAACCGCGCCGACCTCGCGGACGTTCCAGCCGCTGATCTCCGCGGCGTGCTGCTGCCACAGGTCACCGGCTTTGCGCAGCACCGCGGCCCGGGCCGGGTGCGGCAGCGCCGCCCACCGCTTCTGCGCCTCGGCCGCGGACGCCCCGGCCTCGGCCACGTCCTCGGCGGTGGCCAGGCCCATCCGGCCGAGCTCGGCGCCGGTGGCCGGTTCGACGACCGGGTAGTCGCCACCCCGGCCGGCGGTCCACTCGCCGTTCTTGAAGATCTTTCCCTGCCAGTCGACGCCGTCGAGCAGTCCCACAGCGTGCCTCCCCTCTTCGTGTCCTTCTCAGTGGCTCATGCGGAGTATCGGCTTGAGGACGCCGCCGCGGTGGCTGTCCTCGAGCGCCTTGTCGATGTCTTCGAGGTCGTAGAAGCGCACCAGCCGGTCGAACGGGAACCGGCCCTGCCGGTGCAGCTCGACCAGGGTGCCGATCAGCGTCTCGCTGCGGCCGCTACCGCCGAGCACGCCGATGATGCGTTTGCCCCACAGCGTGCTCAGGTGGTCGACGCTGAACTCGGCGCCGGCGGGGGCGCCGCCGATCAGCACGCAGGTGCCGAGCATGCCGACACTGTCGACGGCCTGGCGTACGACCGGGACGACCCCGGTGCATTCGAGCGAGAAGTCGGCGGGCCCGCCGCACAGCCGGTGTACCTCGGCCACCGGATCGCCGTCGGTCGCGTCGATGGTGTCGGTGGCGCCGAGTTCGGCCGCCAGGGCCAGGCGTTGCGGGTGCCGGTCGACGGCGATGATCCGGGTGGCGGGGGACAGCCTGGCGGCCATCACCGCGGCCAGGCCGACCGCGCCGACGCCGTACACCACCAGGCTCGCGCCGGGCCCGGGCCGCAGGGTGTTCATGACCGCCCCGGCTCCGGTGGCGATTCCGCAGGCCAGCGGCCCGAGAATGTCCAACGGAGCCTCCGGCGGGACGACGACGAGCGCGTCCGCCCAGGTGAGGGCATGGGTGGCGAACGACGACTGCCCGAAGAAGTGACTATGGACAGCCACGCCGTCGGCCCGGCGTAGGGCGGTCTCGCCGGCTCGCGGGCCGAGCAGCCGCCCGCCGCCGCAGAGCGCCTCACCGAGGCGGGCGCAGTAGCGGGGTTCGCCGTCCCGGCAGTTGCGGCACGTCCCGCAGGACGGCCAGCCGATCACCACATGGTCGCCGGGCCGCACCGAGGTGACGCCCGCTCCGACCGCGATCACCTCACCGGCGCCCTCGTGGCCGAGCACACTCGGGAACGGCATCGGCAGGTCACCGTGCCTGGTGATGGCGTCGGTGTGGCAGATGCCGGTGGCGACGATCCGGACCAGCGCTTCGCCGGGGCCGGGTTCGTCGAGATCCAGGTCGGTCACCCGGAACGGGCCGTCGAGTTCGTCGACGACCGCGGCTTTCACCTTCATCGGAGTCCTTCCACGAGACGGGCGGCCCGTAGTACGAGTTCGTCGCCGAGCGGCGGGCCGGCCAGCTGCAACCCGATCGGCAGGCCGTCGGCCACACCGATCGGCAACGACAGGGCGGGCAGACCGGCCGCGTTGTACGGCGCGGTCAGGCGGGTCAGCACCATCTCGACCGGCCAGTCCCGACCGTCGACGGTCAGGGTGTGCACCCCGATCGGCGGGGCGGTCACCGCAACCGTGGCGCAGGCCAGTACGTGATGGGTGCGCAGCGCTTCGCGTAGGGCGCCGACCATCCGGTCGATCGCGGCCTCGTGCCGTTCGGCCTGCTCGGGGCTGCGCCGGGGGAGCCGCATCAGCTCGGCGAGGTCGGCCCCGAACAGGCCGGGATCCTGCTCGAAGGCCGTCCGGTGCAACGCGCCGGCCTCGTCGAGGATCCGGGCCAGCGGTGCCTCCGGCATCAGCGGTTCGTCCGGGATCACCACGTCACCGATCCGCACCCCGGCGTCTTCGAGTCGCGTCCGGGTGGTGTTCAGCGCGTCCCGGACCTCGGGCGCCAGGACCGCGTCGTGCCAGCCGCCGAGCCATCCGATCCGCAGCGGCCCGTCCGGTGGCCGCGGCGCGGGCTCGGCGACCGCGTCGGTCAGCAGGGCGGCGTCGTCGACGGTCCGGGCCAGCACACCGAGGTGGTCCAGCGACGGGGCCAGGGGCAGCACCCCGTCGAGCGGGATCCGTCCACGGCTCGGTTTGAACCCGACGCAGCCGGACAGGGCGGCCGGGATCCGTACGCTGCCAGCGGTGTCCGAACCCAGCGCCCCGAGGCTGCTGCCCGCCGCGACGGAGGCCGCCGACCCACCCGAGGACCCGCCCGGGATGTGCCCGTGCCGGTGCGGGTTGTGCGTCGGCCCGAACCACGCGCTGTCGGTACGCCCACCCCACGCCAGCTCATGCGTGGTGTGTTTGCCGAGCACCACCACACCGGCCGCACGCAGCCGGGACACCGCGGTGGCATCGCGCTGCGGCACGTGTCCGGCGAACCGCGGCGACCCGTACCCGGTCACGATCCCGGCCGTGTCGATCAGATCCTTGATCCCGATCGGCACGCCGTGCAGCGGACCACCGGCTGGCCCGAGCCGCGCCGCCTGCCGCCGCGCCTGCTCGGCGGTGACCGTGGCGTAGGCGTGCAACGTCGGTTCGGTCACCGCGATCCGTTCCAGCAGGATCTCGGTGACCTCGGCCGGACTCATCGTCCCGCCGCAGATCGCCGCGGCGGCCGCCACCGCGCTGTCAACGGGTGCCGGCATCGGACTCACGCATCCGCACGAAGTACCCCACCGGGAACAGGCTCATCCCGGTCCGATCCCGCACCAGCCCCCACAGTCCACGCGGCAGCCACAGGGCGGCCGCGATGCCGATCGCCCCGAGCACGATCAGATACCACGACCCGTAGTCGGCCAGCAGCTGCTGCAGGGCGAAGAACACCAGCGCACCCAGCAGCGGCCCCTCGATGAACCCGATACCGCCGATCACGACGATGAAGATCATGTAGGCCGACCACTGGACGCTGAAGATCGCGTCCGGGTTCACGCTCAGCGAGCTGACCGTGATCACGCCACCGGCCGCACCGCAGCCCACCGCCGAGACCAGATAGACCAGAAGCTTCGCTCGGCGTACGTCGATCCCGGCCGAACTGGCGGCGGTCTCCTCGTCGCGTACCGCCATCAGTGACAGGCCCAGCCGCCCGCGCAGCAGCAGGTAGCACCCGGCGATCGAGGCGAGCGCCAGCCCGAGCGCCACCCAGTAGGTGAGCGCCCCGCGCAGCGTCTGATCGAGACCGGACAGCCCGGTCAGGCTCTTGCCGCTGGCCCCGCCGAGACTGCTGACCCGCACCACGAGCAGCCGGTACACCTCGGCGATGACCCAGGTGCCGACCGCGAAGTAGTCGCCGCGCAGCCGGAACGCCAGCCACGAGGTCGGCACCGCGAAGACCGCGCAGGTCACCGCGGCGAGCCCGATCGCGAGGTACGGCTGCACGCCCAGGTCGGCGAAGGCGATCACGCTGTACGCGCCGATGCCGATGTACGCCTGCTGCCCGACCGAGACGAGCCCACCGAACCCGGCCAGCAGGTTCCACATGCTCGCCAGCGCGACCAGCACGAACAGGTTGACCATCGTGTCGGTGACGTCGGCGAAGACCAGGAACGGCAGACCCGCCAGCAGTACGGCCAGGGCGGCCATCACCAGCCCGGCCACCTTCGACGAGCGGGCGGCCCGGCTGACGTCGACCGCGGCCGCGGCCCGGTCGGTCACTGTTCTGGTGAGGCTCACGATTTCCGTCCCGCGATCAGGCCCTGCGGCCGGAAGGCCAGCACGGCGAGGAAGATCAGATGGCCGGCGAGCAGCGTGAGCGCCGGGTCGATCTCGGAGCCGATCGCCTGGGTGACGCCCAGGATCATGCCGCCGAGCAGGGTGCCCCACAGCGACCCGAGGCCACCGATGACCACCGCCTCGAACGCGAAGATCAGCCGGGACGGGCCGATCGACGGGTCGAACGACGACCGCATCGCGAACATCAGCCCGGCCAGCGCCACCGTCGCGAACGCGATCGCGGTGGCGATGCCGTAGATGTGCCGGCTGTCGCCGCCGACCAGGTTGGCGGTCTCCGGGTCGTCCGAGGAGGCCCGCAGCATCCGGCCCAGCCCGGTCCGGGACAGGAACAGCTGGATCCCGGTCAGCACTATTGCCGCCAGCACGAAGGTGGTCAGCGACAGGTAGCCGATCGAGATGCTGTCGGTGATCTCGAACGAGCCGGTGGTGAACGAGCCGCCGTCGAGCGTCCGGGTGTCCGCCGAGAACGTCTCCAGCAGCACGTTCTGCAGCACGATCGACAGTCCGAAGGTGACCAGCAGGGTGGCCAGCGGCCCCGACTTCAGGCTCTTCTGCAGCAGCACCCGCTGGGTCAGGTAGCCGAGCAGCGCGAACAGCGGAACCGTCACCAGCAGCACCACCCACAGCGGCAGGCCGGTGCCGCTGACCAGGGCCAGTGCCAGGAACGAGGCGACCACCGCGAGGTCGCCGTGTGCCAGGTTGACGATCCGCATCACCCCGAACATCAGCGACAGGCCGGTGGCGAACAGTGCGTAGAGCCCGCCGATCAGCAGACCCTGCAGGAGGGCGTTGAGCAGGTCCATGTCAATGCCGCCCGTCCGGTGCGTCGCCGATGCCGAAGTAGGCGTGTTCGACCTGTTCGGTGCTCAGGTCCCGGGGCCGGCCGCGCAGCACCGACCGGCCTTCGAGCAGGCAGTGCACCCGGTCGGCGACCCGCATCGCCTGCGTGACGTCCTGCTCGACGATCAGCGCGGTCGTCCCCGACCCGACGATGTCCGGCAGGACCTGGTAGATCCGCCGCACCACCACCGGCGCCAGGCCGAGCGACAGCTCGTCGATCAGCAGCAGGTCGGGGTTCGACAGCAGGGCCCGGCCGATGGCCACCGACTGCTGTTCGCCGCCGGACAGCTGCGCGGCGTTCTGCCGCCGTCGTTCGGCCATCCACGGGAACAGCTCGTAGACGCGCTGGACGGTCCACGGACCCCGACGTCTGCGGTAGGTGCCGGTCAGCAGATTCTCCTCGACCGTCAGGGACCGGAACAGTCGCCGGCCTTCGGGGACCAGGGCGACCCCGGCCGACAGCCGCTTGTGCGCCGGCATCCGGGTGATGTCGCGGTCGTGCAGGCGGATGCTGCCCGACGTCGGCGGATTCAGCCCGGCCAGCGCCCGCAGCAGCGTCGACTTCCCGGCGCCGTTCGCGCCGATCACCGCCAGCACCTCACCCTCGGCCAGGTCCAGGTCGAAGCCGTCGACCGCGCGGAGTTGCCCGTGGTGGACGGTGAGATCACGGATCGCGAGCAGGCTCATGAGACGCCCTCCGGTCCACTGCCCAGATACAGCTCCCGCACCTTCGGGTCGGCGAGCACGGCCATCGGGTCACCGTCGGCGACCACGTCACCGCCGGCCAGACAGACCATCCGGTCGACGGTCTTCACCAGCGCGTGTACGACGTGCTCGATCCAGACGATGCCGAGCCCTTCGGCGTGCAGTTGTCTGACCACGGTCACCAGTTCGGCCACCTCGGGTTCGGTGAGGCCGCCGGCGACCTCGTCGAGCAGCAACAGTCGCGGGCCGGTGCCCAGCGCGCGGGCCATCTCCAGGCGTTTGCGCTGGAGCAGGCCGAGCCGCCCGGCCGGGGTGTCTGCCAGGTCGGCCAGGCCGGTGCGGTCGAGCACGCCCATGGTGTGCCGCCACGCCTGCCGGCCCTTCAGCCCGGCTCCCTGATAGCCGCAGACCAGCACGTTCTCGAAGACGGTGAGGTGCTCGAACGGGCGCGGTACCTGGTAGGTGCGGCCGATCCCGGCGCGGGTCCGGGTGTGCGGCGCGACGCCGGTGACGTCGCGCCCGAGCAGCCACACCGCGCCGCTGTCCGGGCGCAGGTCACCGGAGATCATGGCGAACAGGCTGGATTTCCCGGCGCCGTTCGGGCCCACGATGCCCAGGACCTCACCGGCGCCGACCGACAGCGTGAGGTTCTCCGCGACGGTCACCTGGCCGAACCGTTTGGTGATGTCGTCGAGGTGCAGCAGCTGTTCCATCAGGCGTTGGTCGGGAGCAGGTCGCCGCCGATCGGGACGGCCTTGTTCGCCGAGTTGTCCACGATCACCACGTCCCAGGGGAAGGTGGTGCCCTTGCGCCACTGGCCGCCGACCGGGTGCTGGATGGCGATGCCCGGCTCCGGCCCGGCGGTGAAGTCCAGGTCACCGCTCATGCACGAGATCTTCATGGCCTTCAGCTTCGCGGCGACCTCGTCGCGGTCCTTCGGGTCGCCGGCGTCCTTGAACGCCTGGATGGCCACTTCGAACAGCGAGTAGATCGAGCCGAGCGCCTGCGTCCACTGCTTGCCGGTGGAGGCGGCGAAGTCGTCGGCGAGCTGTTTGGCCGTACGCCCGTCGAGCACTGATTTGTACGGGTGGGCCGGGCTCCACCAGATGTCGGTGGCGATGTTGTTGGTCAGCGGTCCGAGCGCCTCGGCCTCGGACGGGAACAGCATCACCTTGGCCACCGTGGCGAGCTTGGGGCGGAAGCCCTGCTGCTGGGCCTGCTTCCAGAACGTCTGGAAGTCCGGCGGGATGGGCGTACAGGTGAAGAGCTCGGCCCCGGAGTTCTTGAACTTCGCGATCTGGGTGGTGAAGTCGGTGGCACCGTTCTGGTAGGCGCCCCCGTCGACGGGCGTCCAGCCGGCCGTGGTCATCATCTGGCCCAGGCCGTTGCGGAACGCGTTGGCGTCGGTGTCGTTGGGCCACAGCGCGGCCACGTTCTTGCTGGTGACACCGGCCCGGTCCCACATCGGGAAGAAGCAGTCGGCGAACTGCTGCATGCCGAAGAAGAACAGGGTCGTGTACTTGAAACCCTCGCCGGACTTGCCGTTGCGGCCGTGGAACCAGGCCTCCCACGGTGCGATCGTGGTGACGTTCGGGATGCCGTTGGCCTCGCACTGGTCGGCGACCGGGTTGGTGGTGTCCGGGGTGGAGGAGCCGACGATCAGGTCCACCTTGTCGCTGTTGATCAGCTGCCGGGTGACCTCGGTGGCCCGGTTGGGGTTGGACTGGGTGTCCTTGACGATGATCTCGATGGTGCGTTTCTTCCCGCCGGCGGTGAAGCCGTTCTTCATCGCCTCCTGGATCTGGGCGACCACGAAGTTGTCGGCGCTGGCGAAACCGGCGAGCGGGCCGGTCTGCGGGCTGACATAGCCGATCTTGAGGACGTCGGAGTCGGAGGTGCCGGCGCCCTTGAGACCGCCGCAGGCGCCCAGCAGCGGGGTGGCGGCACCGAGACCGGCGGCTTTGATAAGGGAACGGCGGCTGAATCCGCCGGGGGGAGTCTGGCTCACGTCGCACTCCTTCAATGAGTGATCGGAGACCGCCGGGTCCGGTCGACAGGCGACCGGCCCGGCGTGCGACGAAACTAAGAGCCTGGTGTGACGCGGGCAACACTCCGTTCGACTGGCTGAAACAGTTTTTTAATTCTCCGAACGGTGGCCCAGCCGTTGCGAGATCTCCCGGGCGGTACGCCGCAGATGCGGCTCGATCTGCGCGGTCAGCGCCTCCAGCGAGTTCGGGGCGGCGCTCAGGTGCACCGCCACGTTCACCGCCGCGATCACCTCACCGGTGCGGTCCCGGATCGGAGCGGCGAACGACCGCAGCCCGGGGGCCAGTTCCTCGTCGTTCACCGCGATCCCGGTCTGGCGCACCTTGGCCAGCGCGACCATCAACTGCTCACGGTTGGTGATGGTGTTCGGCCCACGCCGGGCCATGTCCGAACGCTCCAGGATCTGCCGCAGCGCCTGCGGATCCCGGAACGCCAGGATCGCCTTGCCCAGCGACGTGCAGTACGCCGGCAGCCGCGACCCGACATGCAGGTTGAGATCGATCGCCAGAGTGTTACGGCGACCACTGCGCCGCCGGTCGACATAGACCACGTCCCGGCTCTCGCAGACCGCCATGCTGACCGTGAAGCCGGTCTCGTCGGCCAGGCTCTGCAGCAGCGGTGCCGCCACCCGGGTCAGGTCCATCGACTCGATCGCGGCGAACCCCAGGTCGGCGACCTTCGGCCCGAGGGAGTATTTCCTGGTGTCCGGGTCCTGCTGGAGATAACCGAGGTTGGCCAGCGTGGCGACGTACCGGTGGGCGGTGCTCTTGGTGACCCCGACGATCCGGGCCAGGTCGGCGATGCCGAGCACCGGCCGCCCACCGCCGAACGCGGACAGGATGGTCAGGCCTCTTTCGAGCGAGACAGAGAAGTCGCCGGACGCCGGTTGTGTCATGCGTTCAAGATACGCACGGTCTGTTCGATCTACTCGAACGATAGGGTGAGGGCATGCGAGACGTACTCCACTTCATCGACGGGACGTGGTCGAGGTCCGTCTCCGGCCGCACCTACGACAACCGTTCGCCCTGGTCAGGTGAGCTGATCGGACGAGTCGCGGCGGGCGACGAGGAGGACACCCGACGGGCCATCGACGCGGCCCACACCGCGTTCGCGCAGTGGTCGCAGGCCTCGCCCGCGCAGCGGCAGACCATCCTGCTGCGGGCCGCCGACATCCTCGACGGCAGTCGCGACAACGCTCTGGAGTCGCTGGCCCTGGAGACCGGCTGTGGTTCGCAGTTCGGCCGGATCCAGGTCGACTTCGCGGTCAACCTGCTACGCCAGGCCGCCCAGCTCGCCTACCGGCCGGTCGGTGAGCTGCTCGCCTCCGACATCCCCGGCACACAGGCGATGGCGATCCGCCGCCCGGTGGGCGTGGTCGGCGCCATCGCACCCTGGAACGCGTCACTCACCCTGAGCGGCCGCGCGATCATCGGCCCGATCGCCCTCGGCAACACGGTCGTGCTCAAGCCGTCCGAGGAGTCGCCCTTCACCGGCGGGGCGATCTGGGCCGAGATCCTGCTGGAGGCGGGGCTGCCCCGCGGGGTCCTCAACGTCGTCACACACGCGCCGGGCGAGGCCGGGGTGATCGCCGACGCGCTGCTCGACAGCCGACGGGTCAAGCGGATCAACTTCACCGGCTCGACCCCGACCGGGCGGCGGCTCGCCGAGAAGGCGGGCAGCCGCCTCAAGCGGGTGGTGCTGCAGCTCAGCGGGCAGAACCCGATGATCGTCGCCGAGGACGCCGACGTCGGCTACGCGGTCGAGGCCGCCACCTACGGCTCCTTTCTGCACCAGGGGCAGCTGTGCATGTGCGCCCGCCGGATCTACGTCGCCCGCCCGGTCGCCGACGAGTTCCTGACCAAATTCGCGGCCAAGGTGGCGACCCTGCCCACCGGCGACCCGACCGACCCGACGACGGTCGTCGGGCCGGTCATCAACGAGTGGGCGCTGGCCACCCTCGAACGGCGTGTCAAACAGGCCGTCGACGCCGGCGCCCGGGTGCTGGTCGGCGGCGAGGCGGCCCCGCCGTGCTACCCGGCGACGGTGCTCGTCGACGTTCCGCCGGACACCGAGTTGGCCGAGGGCGAGACGTTCGGACCGATCGTGACGGTCGAGATCGTCGAGTCGGCCGAGCAGGCGGTCGAGCTCGCCAACCGCTCCGACCTGGGCCTGGTCGCGTCGATCATCTCCCGCGACGTGCCCCGGGCGCTGCGGCTGGCGGCCCGACTGGAGGTCGGCATCGTGCACGTCAACGACCAGACCGTCAACGACGAGCCGCAGATGCCGTTCGGCGGTGTGAAGGACACCGGCTGGGGCCGCTTCGGCATCGGCGTCGCCGCCGAGGAGTTCACCGAGTTGCAGTGGCTCACCGCCCGCGACCAGGACCGGGCCTTCCCGTTCTGACGACCGGGCCTTCCTGTTCTCCGGGCCGGGCCCTGACGCCCGGACCGGCGCGATGATCAGAACAGGCCGTTGCCGTGCGGGAGGTCGGTCTTGATCTCCGGGGTGAGGTCCCAGTGTTCGACGATCTTGCCGTCGGCGACCCGGAACAGGTCGTAGAAGGCGGTCGGCGTCGGGCCGAAGCTGCCCTCCGACACGGTCAGCACGAAGTTCCCCTCCGCGACGACCCGGTGCAGCCGCGTGTAGACCATGGTGACGCCCTGTTCGGCGAGCGCGGCCAGGGCGGCGCCGAGACCGTCGAGCCCGTCACCGATGCCGACATTGTGCTGGTGGTACGTCTCCGTGCTCAGAAAATCGGTGATGGCGTCGACCTTGCCGCCCTGGAGGACGGTCTCGACGAACCCGGTGACCAGCGCCCGGTTCGCCTCGGTACGACCGAGATCGGTGACCTCGACCGGGCCGTCGGTCTGTGACCGGCCGGAGACCGTCTCGGTGACCACGGGGGAGAGGGCGTCCCAGTGTTCGGCCAGCCTGCCGTCCTCGACCCGGAAGATGTCGAACGCGACGAGGGGCGCCGGACCGAACCCGTGATAGGTGCCGTGCAGCGCGACCAGGTCACCGTCGGCCAGGACCCGGTGCTGTTCGTAGCGGAACCCGTCCGGCAGGCCGGCCACCAGACCGCGCAGCCCGTCGGGACCGTCGGTGGCCAGCGCACTGTGCTGACGGTAGGTGGGGGAGACCCACCGGTCGACGGCGGACGGGTCCTTCTCACCGAAGAGTTGCCCGACTGCGGTGAGGACGGTTTCCTTGGCGCTCATCATGTTTCCTTCGTTCGTGCTGTTCGGTTACGACCACCGTAGGAACGGAATCCGGCCTCGACCGGGTAGCGTGACGACTCGTGATGGTCAAAAACCGACAAGCGATCGCTGAGCTCGGGTTCGCGGCGCCGATCGGCACGCCGGGCGGGATCGAGGTCCTCGACCTGGCCCGGTTACGTGGACGGGCCTTCGGGACCCCACGGCGGCCGACCTTCCACCACCTGCTGTGCCTGCGCGCCGGCCGGCTCGAACACACCGTCGACTTCACCGTGCACACCCTCACGCCCGGCCGGTGGATGTGGGGCCGGCCCGGCCAGGTACAGCAGTGGGGCGACCTGACCGCCGCGGAGGGGACGCTGATCCTGTTCGAACCGGAGTTCCCCGACCCGGCCACGGCCGCTGCCGTGCGCCTCGACGATCCGTACGCCCCGGTCCTGCACGACCCGGACGACGGCGCCGCCCTCGCCGCGTCGGCGGCCCATCTGACCAGTGTCTTCACCGCGCCGGTGCGTACCACGATCGAGGTCCGGCAGGCCGTGCTCCGGCACCTGCTGGCCGTGCTGCTGCTCCAACTCGCGCCGCCCGCGGGAGGCCCGAGCGGCGGCGACACCTTCCTGCGCTTCCGCGACGCCGTCGAACGTGACTTCACCCGGACCCGCCGCCTGGAGGACTACGCCCACCGGCTCGGCTGGTCCGCCCGTACCCTGTCCCGCGCCACCCGGGCCGCCACCGGCGTCAACGCCAAGGACTTCATCGACCGCCGCCTGATCCTGGAGGCCAAACGACTGCTCGCCCACAGTGACCAGACGGCGGCCCAGATCGCGGCGCGGCTCGGCTTCAGCAGCGCCACCAACTTCAGCAAGTACTTCCACCAGCGCGCCGGGCTCACCCCGATCGCCTTCCGTGACACGCTGCGCTGATGCCTCCAGCCGCCGCCCCGGGAGCCGCCTCGTGATCACCTGCGTCGTGCACTACGTGATCGACCCGGCGAAGATCGCCGACTTCGAACGGTTCGCCCGCGAATGGATGCGCCTGGTCAACGCACACGGTGGCGTCCACCACGGCTACTTCCTGCCCGCCGAGGGCGCCAGCGACCGGGCCGAGGCCCTGTTCAGCTTCGACAGTCTGGCCGCCTATGAGCGCTATCGGGAGCGCTTCGGTGTGGACCCCGAGTTCGTGGCGGCCGATCGGATCCGCAACGAATCGGGCTGCGTGCTCCGCTGGGACCGCACCTTCATGCGCCCGCTGCTGCCGGAAGTCGATAGCTGACCCCGCCCACCACCGTCCGGGCGCCGACTCCAGGGGGAGTGGCGACCATCAGCCGCCGGTAAACAAGCCAACTAGCCTCCTAGGATGCCGTACGCGGGGTGACCGCCGGCACGGCCCGCCCGAACGGCACGGGCGGATCCGCGGGGTGACCGCCGGCGCGGCCTATGCGAACGGCACGGGCGAATCGGTGTTCGTCCGCAACGGATGGGTAGTTCACCATCGATGGTCTGCGATCCTTTCGGGCAGGAGGTGGGTATGCACAGGCGCGTCACCCACCTCCTGTTGATGATCGGATTCGCGATCGGCGCCTACCTCGCCCTGAGCGCCTTCGACCGCGCCGCCTGGGCTGACGGCGTCCTGCCGGCTCCGCCCGCACCGATCGGGAAGCCGGCCGTCGACGCCGGGAAAGTCGGCACCAGTACGGTTCCGCGCAAGGCGGTTCCTTCGAAGCCGGTCGTGCCCAAGGCCGAACAGGCGAGGTCGGACCAGCGCAGAGCCGCGTCCGCGAGACCGGTGGATCGCAAGCCCACGCTCTCCAAGATCGGCGACCGGAAGCGGCCGGTCCAGACCGCCGTCGTTCGTGACCTCTCGAACCCGCCGTCGGCGAAACCGGTCAGCCGGGCGGCCACATCCAGGGCGCCGTCGCGTGCCGTCTCTGCCTCGGCCAACCCACCCAAGGCTGCCGCCACACTCAACCGGACCCCCGAGGTCGGTACCGGCGCCCGGATCGCCGCCTCGGACCCGACCGCCGTGATCGATGCAGCCGTCCGGCCATCGTTGCCTCGGCGACTTCCCGCGCTGCCGCCGATGCCGGTCGTGGATGTGGTCGTCGATCTTCTGCCGGAGGCCGGGCAGCCCACGTTGCGTTCCACCATGGCTGTCGTGAACGCGGTCGTCGACCGGCTGCAGGCGATCCCGCAGTCGCCGACAGCGTCCGTGGGCTCGGTGAGCGGTCGGCTCCCGGCACCGGGCCTGATCGTCGACCGGTCGTCGGTCGATCGGCGACTGCCCCCGGCCGTCGTTGCACAGCCGCTGCCGGCAACCACCTGTCCAGCGGCGGCACCGGCAGGCGGATGGCCGGCCGACACCTCGGCGGGATCGTCGACTGCGGGCGTTCGCGCCGAGCGCACCGCCAACGTGCTGCGATCCGCGCCGGTCACACCGGAACCTCCCGTCGCGCCGACGGGCCCGGACGGCCAGTCGGCGGGTTGCGGCGGGCTACGCGACTCCGGCGGCGGTCACGTGCCGTCGACGGGTGACGTTCCGTCGTCCTGGTGGCCGGGGATCCCGGCTGCCGGAACCCTCGCCCCTGAGCAGGCGAGCACCACCGGGCGGTCCGTCCGGTACTGCAGTCCTCCCAGCTGATCACACGGTCCGGAATCGGGCCGGCGCCGGTGGATCGACCCGGTGCCGTGCCACCCGGCCGGCCTTCGACGTAGCGCCGGCATTCCCGACCCTGGCTGGGAGGCCTTTCGTGATCCGCATTCTGCTCGCTGAACCCGTCAACCTGCTGCGCGGCGCCCTGGCCGCGACCCTGTCCCTGGAAGAAGACCTCACGGTGGTCGCCGAACTGGACCGCCTCGACAAGGCACCGGGTATGGCCCGCGCGGTGCGGGCCGACGTGGCGGTCGTCGACATCGGCCTGAGCCCGGTCGCGGGCCTCGGCACGGACGAGGTTCGCTGCGGCACCCTGCTGCTGGCCGGTTCGGAAGCTCCGGCCACCCTGCATCGCGCGCTGGAAGACCCCCACGTCAGGGGCGTGATCAGCACCCAGGCGGCCCCGCACGAACTGGTCCAGGCCATCCGGCAGTTGGTGCGCGGCGAACGGGTCGTCGACCCTCGGCTGGCCGTCGCCATGGTCGCTGCCCGGCCCAGCCCGCTGTCCGCACGGGAGGCGGACGTGCTGCGGGTGGCGGGTTCCGGGGTGCCGTCCACCGAGGTCGCCGCGATGCTGCATCTGACCGCCGGGACCGTCCGTAACTACATGTCGGTGATCCTGCGCAAGACCGGCGCCCGCAATCGTCTGGAAGCCGTCCGGGTCGCGGAGAGCGCCGGGTGGCTGCAGTGAAACGTGACTCGTGTCAGGAATCCGCCCTGACTCTGCTCACGCTCAGCCGATGACACAACTCACTGGGGTGGGCCTGCTGCGGCATCGAGACTTATCGGGGTAACCACAACGGACAACCCGAAAGCGGGAGGAACGATGACACACCGGCAACGACTCTCCATGCTCGTCGCGATGGTGATCGCGGCGTTAGGGCTGGCCACCACGGGAGCCGGCACGGCCGCCGCGGCCGCACCGAAGACGCAGGCGGCCGCGGTCGCGGTGCCCAGCGCGCCGGTCACCGGCAGCTTCACCGACGCGTCCGGGGGCGCCGGCACCTTCGCCGGAACCTTCACCCCGACGAGCTTCGCGGACCAGGACGGCAGCCTGGTCGCGACCGGCACCCTGACCGGTACGCTCACCGACTCGGCCGGCAACGCGGTCGGCACCGTCGACCAGAGCATCACCACGCCCGCGGCGATCGCCCAGGCGACCTGCCGGATCCTGGACCTGACGCTCGGCCCGCTGCACCTGGACCTGCTCGGTCTGGTCGTGGACCTGAACCAGGTGCATCTGGTGATCAATGCGGTGTCGGCGCCGGGAAATCTGCTCGGCAACCTGCTCTGCGCGATCGCCGGCCTGCTGAACCCGCTGCCCAGCGCGGGCGCCCTCGCGGCGCTGCTCAACCTCCTGCTGGCCCTGCTCCGCGGCGCCTGACCGGCCCCCGAACGCGGTCGGCCGCACCTCCTGCCCGGGGTGCGGCCGACCGCTCAGTTGAGCTCTCGCACCAGGTGCAGCATCTCGGTCACCGAACCGGCCGGGTCGGTGACCGGGAACTGGACGGCGCGGATCGTCGCCGCCGGATCCAGCAGCAGGCTGACCCGTTTGAGCCGGTCGGTGCCGGCGGCCCGGAACGTGGGCAGCAGCAGTGCCGACGTGAGTCGCCCGTCGGTGTCGGAGAGCAGCGGAAACGGCAGCCTGGCGTGTGCGGCGAACGCGGCCAGTTGATCCGGGCGCTGGGTGCTGACCCCGTGGACGTGCGCTCCGGCCGCGGTGAAGTCGGCGGCGCGTCGGGCGTACGTCATGGACTCGAGCGTGCAGCCGGGCGCGCCCGGAATGTCGGACCACGACGGCGGCAGGCCCTGGGATCCGGGGACGAAGGCCCCGGGAAAGCAGTAGAGGACGGTCCAGAAGTCGGCGGCGACCGGCGGCACGGGCACACCGTCGTGGCGTGCCAGGGTGAGTGCGGGAAGTCGCCGACCGACCAGGGCATGGACCCGGCGGGCCTCGGCCGAGTCGGCGGAGGCCGTCGCGGTCAGCGAGCCGTCGCCGAGTACGTGCCGATCGCCCCAGTCCTGCAAAGCGATCAGCACCGGCAGCAGCCCTTCGCCCTTGGCGGTGAGCAGGTAGTCGTAGCGGGGTGGCCGGTCGGTGTAGCGGCGGCGTTTGAGGACACCGTGCTCGGTGAGCGCGGCCAGCCGCTCGGCCAGTGCGCGCCGGCTCATGCCGAGCCCGCGTTGCAGGCCGTCGAAGCGGGTCACCCCGCCGGCGATGTCGCGGACGATCAGGAAGGTCCACCAGTCGGTCAGGACGCCGAGGGACTGTGCGATGCCGCAGTCGGCGTCGGCGAGGTCGACTCTTCTCACACCCATCACTATAGTCAGTTCCACTATGAAACTTACTGCGTTCTGGCGCTGGTGGATCGCCGGCACGACCAGCCACCTCGGCTCCGCGGTCGGCGGGGTGGCGCTGCCACTGACCGCACTGGTCGTGCTCGAGGCCACGGCGTTCGAGATGGGCCTGATCACCGCGGCCGGCTACCTCGCGTACCTGCTGATCAGCCTCCCGGCCGGGGTGATCGTGCAGCGGGTCCCGCTGCGCGGCATGCAGGTCGCCCTCGACCTGATCCGCGGCCTGGCCATCGCCTCGGTCCCGATCGCCTGGTGGTTCGACGCGCTCACGGTGGCCCAACTGGTGGTGGTCGCGCTGGTGGTGAGCTTCGGCGACGTGCTGTTCGGCGTGGCCAACCAGACGTTCCTGCCGGAGATCGTGCCGCCCGAGCAGCTCCAGGCCCGCAACAGCCTCAATTCCGGTACGCACGCGGCCACCCAGCTCGGCGGGCCGTCGCTGGGCGGTCTCGCGGTGCAGCTGGTCGGTGCGGTGCCGACCCTGTTCGTCGACGCGGTCAGCTATCTGATCTCGGCGACCCTGCTGCGGACGCTTCCGGAGCGCCGGGTCGCCCAGCCGGCGCAGCGTCCGCCGATGGTCACCATGATCAAAGAGGGCTGGCGGTACGTGCTACGCCATCCGATCATCGGCCCGGCCATGTGGGACGCCACCGCCACCAACTTCGTGTGCGGCGCGATGCTCGCCCTGTTCCCGTTCTACCTGGTCCGTGAGCTGCACGCGTCGCCGCTGCTGGTCGGTGTGCTGCTGGCCGCCGACGGGCTGGGCACGCTGATCGGCGCCGCGCTGACCACCCGGTTCACCGACCGGGTCGGCACCGCCCGCGGCCTGATCATCGCGGCCCTCGTCGGGGTGGCCGGTGCGCTGATCATCCCGCTCGGCACCGGCGTCTCCGGCTATGTGGCGTTCGCGGTCGGCAACCTGATCTTCGCCGGGTCGACCGTGGTGCTCAGCGTGACCACGCGGACCTACCGGATGCTGGCCAGCCCGCCGGAGCTGCTGTCCCGGGTGATCGCCACGGTGAAGTTCGTGTCCTGGGGCGCCATCCCGCTCGGGGGCCTGCTCGCGGGCGTGCTGGCCGGGCCGCTCGGAGCCCGTACCACCTTGTTGATCTTCGGATCTCTGACCGTGTTGTCGCCGATCATCTACCTGTCCACGCCGATCCGCCGGATGCGCGACCTGCCGCTCGACCCCGCGCCGGAACCGGCCGTCGCCTGATCCTCGGCCGGGCCGGCGGTCGGCCGCCGCTGGGCGACCGCCACCCGGGCCAGCGGGATCATCGTCCGCAGCGCCGCGGCCCGGTGGGGTTCGACGTCGGCCAGCAGTTGCCGGCGGTGGTCGGGGCCGACCGCCGCGAGCAGGAACGCCGCCTCGGCCTGCGCGGTGGCGGACACGATCGCGGTGGCCGCCGTGCCGGGCAGCACGCCCAGCAACATGGCGGCGTGCTGCGGGTCGGCCTCGAAGAGGATCAGACCGGCGCGTTCGGGCGGGGTGCGGACCAGCAGTCCGGCGGCGCGTTCGGGGCGCAGACCGGCGAGCAGCCCGGCCGCGGCGTCGGGCGCGACCGAGGCGATCATCTTGGCCGCGCGGACCGGGTCGATGGTGTCCAGCACCGCCACCGCCCAGCTGTAGCTCGTGCTGTACAGCACCTCGATGGCCAACGCGGTGGGCAGCGCGGCCTCGGCCATCAGGCTGGTCTTCCACTCCGTCGGCATGCCGGTGACCAGCGTGAGGGCGGCGGCGCGGGGCATCTCGTACAACAGCCGGGCGGCGACCGCGACCGGCAGTGCCGCGAGGACCGCCTGACCGGCGGCCGGCGGCATCGACTGCAACTGGTCGGCCGCGACGACGCTCTCCTCGGCCTGCAGCAGCCGCGCGGCGGTGGCCGGTTCGATGGCGCCGAGACAGGCGAGCACCGTGTACGCCGGCATCGCGCGCAGGCAGTCGACGGCGGCCGCCGAGGTCATGGCGGTCAGATACCGGCCCGCTTCGGCGGCCGCGAGCGTGCCCAGATAGCTGGCCGCCACCGTGGTCGGCATGGCGGTGAGGATGGCGGCGGTGCCCGCGGTCGGTGCCGGTACGACCGCCGGAGCGGGGGCCACCGTCGGCTGCCGACGCACCCGCCGGTTGTCGGCGGCCCGCTGACGTGCCTCGGTCCACTGTGCGAGCTCGTCGTCGGGCAGCCCGCACGCGCGCGCGAACTCGTAGACCACCCGGGTGCCGGGCAGCGTCCGCCCGGAGAGCGCGTTGGAGATCGTGGTGAGCGGCACCCCGGTCCGCTCGGCGAGCACCCGCAGCGTCGGCGGATCGTCGGCCGGACCGGGCCGGGCCCGGCGGCGCAACCCGTTCAGGGCGGCGGCGAGCTCCGCGACGGTGTGCACCCCCTCTATCGGCGGCGGCTGTCCTGCGGGAGCGGCGTGAAGATCCGGCACGCATCCATCATGTTCCACGTCTTTCGGAGTTGTTCCAAGATTCAGCCGACCGGGTGACATCGATGATGCTCGGGAATGTCCGGGTGTGGTCCACTGGCCGCCCGCACAGATTGTGCGACCGTCAGGGGCGACGTCTCTGAGACGATTTCGATGAGTTTCACTCTGCCCGTCATGGACGTGGATCCATCGCTCCGGGCCCGGCAGGATGCGAAAGGCAGGACTGGGTGTGCGTGAGGAACTGCCCGCGGATGAGCGCGTCGAGTTCTGGCGCAGGCGCCGCGACCTGACGTCGAGCCACCGCTGCGACGACTACACCGAGGGCGAACCGCATGACAGCGTGCAGGAGATCGCCGCCGCGCTCCGGATCGACGTGCCGCTGCTGATGGGCCGCGACCCGCAGCCGCAACCCCTGGACGTCAGCGACCCGATCGGGGAGAACCTCGACCGGGTCCGTGAGTTCCTGGAACGCAGCGACGCGATGGGACCGGGCCCGGGCACCGCCGTGCCGTCACTCGCCGCGATCACCATGATGCTGCGCGACGCGTGGCAGGCGTACCGCCACGCCGAGTACGACACGCTGATGGCCGCCCTGCCCCGGCTGCTGCGCGGTGCCGCCGTCTCGGACCGCAGCCGTGTCGGCGGTCCGGAGGGTGCCGAGGCGTCCCGGCTGCTCAGCCAGGCGTACCAGGTGACCGCCGCGGCGCTGCGCAAGCTCGGCGAGTACCACCTGTCGTGGCTGACCGCCGACCGCGCGATCGAGGCGGCCGGCCGTGGCCGGGACCGACTGCTGGCCGCCACCGCCGCCCGGTTCGTCTCGGCGGCCCTGCTGGCGATCGGCCGGCCCGCTGCGGCCTTCAACCTGACCATGGCGGTGACCAGGGCATTCCCCGAGGGCGGTGGCCCCGACCCGGTGATCGGCGGTTCGCTGCTGCTGCAGAGCGCGGCCGCCGCCGCCCGGATGGGTGACACCGCCGCGACCCGGGGCCTGCTGTCGTCGGCCGGCGCTGTCGCCACCCGGCTCGGCTGCGACGCCGACCGCTACTGGACCCGATTCGGCCCGACCGCCGTCGAACTGTCCCGGGCCAGCGCCGCCGTCGACCTCGGCGACGGCGGGCAGGCGATCAGCGTCCACCACCGACTGCCGCCGTCGCGCCTCGACGACCTGCCCCGCGAACAGCACGCCGGCCACTATCTGACGCTGGCCCGGGCCTACCTGCAGGTCGGGGGGATCGGCCGGGCGGCGCGGGCGCTGGACACCAGCACCCGGATCGCCCCGGGCGAGGCCCACAGCCCCCTGCACCAGGCGATCCGCCTGCAGATCCGGACCGCCTGACGGTCGTCAGGCGTCCCCCCTGGCGGCCAGCCGCAGCCCCGGGTGGGCGCCCGGCGGCTGCCCGCTGTGCTCGGCGAGTATCTGCAGCATGGCCAGCAGCTGGGCACGCTCCTGCGGCCCGAGCGGGGCCAGGACCTCCGCCTCGTGCCGATCGGCGACCTCACGGGCCCGCGGCAGCAGCTCACGCGCGGCCGCCGTCAGGTGCAGCGCGTGCGCCCGCCGGTCGGCCGGGTGCCGACGACGCTCGACCAGGCCCCGCCGCTCCAGATCGTCGATCAAACCGACCATGACCTTCCGGTGTACGCCCACCGCATCGGCCAGCTGCTGCTGTGTGCCGCCCTCGACCCGGTCGAGGTGCATCAACAGCCCGAAGTGGTTGGGCGCGATGCCGAGCGGGGCCAGCCGGGCGCCGAACGTCTGCGCGACGTGGAAGCCGAGCTGCGAGAGCAGGAAGTTGGCCCGGTCGGCCAGGGGCCGGTTCGAGCCTGGTGCGAAGTCGGACACCCGAAGATTGTACGCCAGCGTAATTGTCGTCTACGGTAACAATCACCGAGACTCCCTACCTTGGAGGCGACGATGAGACTGACGGTTTTCGGCGCGACCGGCGGCATCGGCGGTCACGTCGTACGACAGGCCCTGGACCGCGGCTGCGAGGTCACCGCCGTCGTCCGCGACCCGGCCCGGCTGCCGATGACCCATCCGGCGCTGCGTGCGGTGACCGTGCCGGCCCTGGACGCGGCCGCCGACCTGGCCGCCGTCGTGCACGGCAGCGACGCGGTGCTGTCCGGGATCGGCCCCCGCGGCCGTCACGACGGTCCGGTCGCCTCCACCGCCACCCGCTCGATCCTGAAGGCGATGGAGTCCGCCGAGGTCCGCCGCCTCGTCGTCGTCAGCGCCGCACCGGTCGGGCCCGCCCCCGCCGGGGAGAGCCTGCTCAACCGGCGGGTTCTGCTGCCGGTCATCAGCGCCGTGCTCAAGGACGTCTACGCCGACCTGCGCGCCATGGAGGACCTGCTGGCCGACAGTGCCGCCGAGTGGACCGCCGTGCGCCCGCCGAGGCTGGTCGACAAGCCGCTGACCGGCCGATACCGCACCGCGGTGGGCGGCGGCGTCGCCCGCGGCACCACGATCGCCCGGGCCGACGTGGCCCACGCCATGCTCGCCGCGCTCGACGATCCCGCCACGGTCCGGCAGCCGCTGGGTGTCGCGTACTGATCCGGCGCGACGTCCGGATCCGTCGGTCGGCCCTCAATACGTCCGAGGTAGTCGTCGAACGGGGGCAGGGATGACCAGCGGCTGATCCCGGCCCGCGAAGTGGTCCTGCAACTCGGCATGCCGGAACTGGTAGACGCTGCCGACCGTACGGAGCAGGCCGAGACGATGGGCGTCGTCCAGGAATCCCATCAGGTCGGCGGGCAACCGACCGGAGGCCACGTGCCGGCGGATCATCACCGTGTTCGACCAGTACGAGCGTGGCTGCAGTCCCTCCACCAGGTAGATGAACCTGGCCACCACGGCGATCAGGAACAGCCCGATCAGCAGCGGGAGGATCACCACCAGGGAGTCGACCTCCGTCTGCGGTAGCGCGAGACGCCGGGGCAGGCGGAGGTCCCGGTACCGCCCGGCGAATTCCGCACCGACCACGACGTCGACGTCCGCCGTGAATCCCTGGAATCGACCGGTGACGCCCAGACGCATCCCGTCGTCACCGACGATCAGCCGATAGGCGGCGATGAACCCGGCGCAGACGACACCCCACCACAGCCAGTCGCGACGACTGCGGGTGAGTCGGCGCCGGCGAATCGTCGCCGCCCAGGCGATGACGACGGCCAGCACGACATACAGGCGTCCGTCCCACGACAGGTCGAACGTGGCGTGCCAGTTGTCCACCGCGAAACGCAGACCCGAGGTGCGCAGATCGCCGACGAACGTCAGACCCCGAATCGCCCGCCAGACGGCACCGGCCATCAACCCGAGCGCCGCACCGACCGCGGCGAGATGAAGCATCCGTGCGTAGTGGGCGGCGCGTTCGGTCCGCCACACCCCCAACTGATCGTCGGGTCGGGCCGGCGCCGCTTCCGGCAGCCACCTGGTCAGCGGACTCGTCACACCGAATACGACCGGAACGAATACGGCGTGCAACAGCGCGAACACGCCGGCGAACACGGCGGCCAGGACGAAGGAGACGATGAACGGACTCGTCCGCTCCATGTTGAGGTTCGCCAGGTAGAACAGCAGGCCGAGGGCGAAGAAGATCAGAGCCAGGGTGAGCGCGAGACGAACGACAGGGGCCGGACCCACCCGGAACCAGGGCCGCTTCAGCCCCGCCCCGGGCGCCCGGCCGACGCCGAGATACAGCAGCCCGGCCACACCGGCGGCGATCCCGGTGCACGCGCCGATCCGCACACCGTCCTCGGTTCCGGTCAGGGCGCAGGCGACCGCGCCCGCCGGGACGCCGATCAGGGGTACGTGAACGAGAGCGCGTGCCATCGCTGGCACCACCCACCCGGACACCGTACGGACCAGGAACCAGTCCCGGGTGAGCTTCTCCTCCCAGTCGGTGGAGTCCGCCGGCATCAGCGCGTAGGACAGCAGGCCGGCCACGATCGCGACGACCACGCTCGCGCAGATGATCCCCGGAACGCTCGCCTCGGCCCACAACGCCAGCGCATACGAGACGACGATCGCCGCAGCCCCGAACCATGCCCTGATGACGGTGAGATCCCGGCTGGCCGGTGTCCATGAGGTGGCTCCCAGGGCGGCACGTGCCGCGACGACGAACCTGGCGGTGGCCGGGATCCCGGCCGGGGTCGTGGACAACCGGATCACGTCCTCGACCCAGTCGAGATCCCTGGTCGCCCACCGGTCCAGGTTCTCGGCGATGAACCGCAGCCACCGTGCGGCGTCGACCGGGTCGTGTCGTCCCCGCGGCCGGAACAGGTCCTCCGGCCGGGCACTCGGCGTCCTGGCCTCGATCGCCGCGCCGACCAGGCGGTCGAGCAGATGGGATCGGAGCGTGGCCGCGTCCGGGAACCGGGCGCGGTCGAGCAGCGGGGCCGGGTCGGCCCGAGGCCCGATGTAGGCCATCCGCAACAGCCACAGGCCGAGCGGATTCGTCATCACCTCGGCCAGCGGACCGGCACCCGCCCGCAGTTCGGCCAGCACGGCGTTCCACGGGTCGGGCGGCCGCGGCGGCAGGCACCGTTCGAGGTAGACGGCGGCGGCCCGCGGGGAGAGCGGCTCCGGCTCGACGACCACGGCCGAGGACAGCACCCGACCCGCCGCGGTGACCGCCGCCTCGTACTCCTCGACGCGACTGGTCAGGATGACCTGGCTGTCCGAGATCATCGACTGATTGAGCGCGGCCAGGTTGGCCCGCTGGGTGTCGGTGTCCGACTCGTCGAGTCCGTCGAGGACCGGCAGGACATGGCCCTGCCGGACCATCGCGGCGACCGTCTCCGTGTCGTCGGCGAGGGCGGGGAGGTCATGCGCGACCCGTTCGGCGATCCACCGATCGAGGCTCTGCCGATCGGCCCGCCAACCGGCGAGGGAGAGCAGCACCGGCACGGGATCGTCCGGGTCGCGGGAGTCCAGTAGTTCGAGCAGGATCTGCATGGCCAGGGTGGTCTTTCCCGCGCCCGCCCCGCCGAGGATGACCAGTCTTCGGCGGCGCAGCTGCCGGAACTGCGCGACCAGATCCGTGACATCCGAACTGGACGCAACCGTGAGCACGCCCGGCGTCAGATTCGGTGCGATGTCCATCAGGTGGGTGCGCCCGGTGACCCGCCATTGGACCGGCATCGGATCGGGGTCGTCGAGGGCCCGCATCATCGACTCGGTCCGCCACTGCTCACGGACCAGCCGGGCCAACCGTTGGCGGGTCTCGGCGATCTCCGCGGTGGTCGGGGCGGCCGGCTTCCGCCGCGACTGCCACCAGGTGATCACCAGTGGTGCCATCGCCAACGGAATCGACACGAGCTGCGCGACGTTGGCCGCGGGTTCCAGGCCACCCCAGCGGAACACGGCCCCGAGCAGGAGGGCGCAGGCCGCGATCCCGCACCAGACCAGCACGGGCCGCCAGGCGACTCGCTGTTTCCTCCGCTTCTGCAGCACCGACAGTGGATATCACACCCTGTTGATCATCAGTGGACGGAGAGGAGTCTCGCGAGCGTCTCCGCCGATACCGGACGGCCGGGAGCGGCCAGTAGTCCGACCGGGTCGAGGTGGGCGTGCTGGGCCGGGGTGCCCGGGGCGTACCGGCGGCTCTCCGCGAGCGGGCCGACCTCGTACGCGTCGAAGCCGAGGGAGTCCGTCAACTCGGCGACCGCTCGGCGGGCGAGGGGGTCGTCGCCGGCGCCGGCAGGTGCCGGAAGTAGACCGTGCTGAACGCCTTGACCACCCGGGCGTCGGGCAGGTGGGTCTGGAGCAGCAGCGGGGCAGGAGTGTCGCCCGCGTCGATCTCGGGGACGTGCCCCTGGCGGGCGGGGTCGTAGTTCAGGGTGTCGACGACGATCCGACCGCGCAGCGGTGCGGCCGGAACCTGTCGATACGCCCGGACCGGGATGCTCACCACGATGATGTCGCCTGCCGTCGCGGCCTCGGCCGGGGTGGCTGCGCGGGCGTGCGGACCCAGCTCGGCGACCAGATCGAGCAGCGTCTCGGGGCCGCGGCTGTTGCTGAGCACGACGTCGTGACCGGCGCCGACGGCCAGCCGGGCCAGGGTGCCGCCGATGTTGCCGCTGCCGATGAAACCGATGGTGGTCATGGATGTCCCGCCTGATCCGGATAAGGTAAGGGGAGCCCGACGTAACTTCGACGCGCTGCTGGACGCCGCCCGGGTGGTGTTCGCCGCGGAGGGCGCCGGCGCCTCGCTGGAGGGCATCGCCCGGCGGGCCGGGGTCAACATCGCCACCCTGTACCGCAACTTCCCGACCCGGCAGCACCTGTTCGAAGCCGTCTACTCCGACGAGGTCGAGGCCCTCGCCCGGATGGCGGCCGACCTGGACGACCTCGCACCCTGGGACGCACTGGAGGCCTGGCTGCGGCAGTTCGTCAGCTACGCGACCACCAAGAAGGCCGTCTACGACGCCATCGCGCATCGCGAGGAGATGTTCGTGCGCGGCCGCGACATGATCCACGCGGCCGGCCGGCCGCTGCTCGAACGGGCCCAGCACGCCGGCACGGCCCGCGACGACGTCACCTTCGACGACGTGCTGTTCCTGGTCAACGGGGTCAGCGGGGCCAACTTCGTGCAGGACGCCCAGCGTGATCGGGTGCTCGCGATGGCCTTGGACGGCATCCGGCCGCGCCTACAGTTACCGGCATGACGATCGACCTGACCGGGTTCGCGGCGCTCAGTTTCGACTGCTACGGCACCCTGATCGACTGGGAGACCGGGATCGCCGCCGTGCTGGCGCCCTGGGCCCGCGAACAGGGGCTCGACATCAGCGACGAGGAGCTGCTGCTCGCGTATGCCGACCACGAGGCGGCGGCCGAACTGGTCACACCCGCGCCGCTCTATCCCGACGTGCTCGCCGAGGCGTTCCGGCGTACCGGCGCGGGTCTTGACCGTGAAGTCGGAGAAACGTGGGCCCGGCGCCTGGCGGAGTCGGTGCCGGACTGGCCGGCCTTCCCGGACTCGGCGGACGCGTTGGCCCGCCTCGCGAAGCACTACCGGCTGATCATCGTCTCCAACGTGCACCGGGACGGATTCGCCGGCAGCAACCGGCACCTGCGTGGGGATTTCGCGGCGATCATCACGGCCGAGGACGTCGGCGGCTACAAACCCGGCGACAAGCACTTCCGGGCCCTCGACGCCGCGCTGCCCGGCCTCGGTGTCGAGCGTGGACGGTTGCTGCACGTCGCGCAGAGCCTGTTCCACGATCACGTTCCGGCCAAGCGGGAAGGGCTGCCGTCGGTGTGGATCAACCGTCGACACGACCGACCCGGCTGGGGCGCCACCCCGGAACCCGGCGCGGACTTCAGCTACGACCTGGAATTCCCGTCGATGGGCGCCTTCGCGGACGCCGTCGACCGGGCGTTCGCCGACCGATGATCCCCTACCTTCCGGCCGCGGAGATCTTCGCCCGGCTGTCGCCCGCCGCGGCCGTCACCGCGATCGAGGACGCGCTACGGGGCGGGCTGGACACGTCGGCCGGGGTGGCCCGCAGCGGTGTGCCGCTACGCCACGGCTCGATGCTGATGATGCCCGCCGAGTCCGGTTCGCACGCCGGGGTCAAACTCGTCACCATCGCCCCCGGGAACGCCGAGCGGGGGCTGCCCCGGATCAACGCGATCTATGTGGTCTTCGACGCGGTCACCCTGCAACCCGTGGCACTGCTCGACGGCACCGCGCTGACCACTCTTCGTACTCCGGCGGTGTCGTTCGCGGCGGTCCGCCGGTTCCTGCCCGCCGCCCCGCACGTCGTCGTGTTCGGGGACGGACCACAGGGCCGGGGGCACGTCGACACACTCGAAGACCTCTGCGCACCGGCCTCGGTCACGGTCGTCACCCGTACCCGTGGAAGGGCTTTCGATCCCGCCCTGCGCCGCGCCGACCTGGTCGTCTGCGCCACCACGGCACGGGAGCCGCTGTTCGACTCGGGCCTGCTCGGTGACCACACGGTCGTCGTCGCGGTCGGCTCACACGAACCGGACGCCCGTGAGGTCGACGCGGCGTTCTGCGCCCGCGCGACCGTGATCGTCGAAGACCGGGCGACCGCGCTGCGTGAGGCCGGCGACATCGTGCTGGCCGTCGCCGACGGTGCCCTCACCCCGGACCGGCTGCTCACCATCGGCGACCCGACGAACCCGCACGGCCCGATCCTGTTCAAGGGGACCGGCATGTCCTGGCAGGACCTCGTCGTCGCCGAGGCGATCCTGGCCGCCTAGAGCCGCCTCGAATCCCCACCCTGCTCAGCCGGTGAGATCCTCGTGGGTCGCGGCCTCCCGCGAATCCCGCCGCACCAGCAGGATGTACTCGACGATCAGGGTGACGACCGTCAGCACCACCGCCACGGCGAGCCCGAGCTGCGCGTTCCGACCCCACCAGACGAGGACGTCCGACGGGGCGTCGACATCGGCCGCCCACCGCTGCACCCGACTCCCGGTACAGGACGAGCCGGAACACGAACTGCCGGCCCCGGAGAAGGCGCCGATCACGGCGAGAACCAGGCCGGCGACGCAACCGGTCGGCGCGAGCAGCGCGAACCACAGCCGGAACCGTCGCGTCCCGCGCCACCACGACCGCACCCAGACCACCACGAGCAGAACCGGCAGGACGAGGTCGCTCAAATTCACGTTCGTGCCGTCCCCTTCGTCGGTCACCGGAAGTCTGCGCCGCCACGATAGCCATGCGTCGCTATCGTCGCGGCATGCGCGTGATCGAGATGAGCTCCGAGCCGGCCGTCGCCGGTGACCGCAACACCGTGGGTGGCCGGCCGATCCTGCAGTCCGAGGAGGACTGGCCGGACTGCACCTGCGGGCGGCGGATGGCACTGTTCTTCCAGATCGACATCCCCGGTGGCGAACACCTGCTGGTCTTCCAGTGCCCGGTCCACAACGAAGCCGCCTTCGGTCCCCGGCAGCTGCCCGAACGCTACTGGCAGACCCCGGTCGGCGGCAACGAACACGCGTTCTGGCGGATCCTGCTGCACCGCGGTGACGTCGTGGCCGCCACCCCGGACGAGACCCTGCAACCGCTGCGCCTCACGCTGCGCGACGCCGGGCCGGACGACGAGTGGGAGTTCCGGGTCGGCGGCGAACCGGCCTGGATCCAGGGCGCCGAACACCACACCTGCGCGTGCGGCGCCGAACTGGAGTTCCTGGCGCAGATCCCGGAGAACTTCGGCTTCCCGAAACGGGCCGAGGCACCACGGCAGATCGACACCTTCGACTCCAGCGCGTACGGCCTGTTCCTCGGCAACATGGTCTACCTGCTGGTGTGCCCCCGCCGCTGTGACCCGGCCGCCGCCTGGCCGGTCAATCAGAACTGAGGCGTCGTCCACTCGATCGACGCCAGCCCGGCGATGACCAGGGCGAGCCGCTCGGTCTCCGTCCAGTCGTGCCGGGCCTCCTGCAGCAGGGTCGGCAGGGCGTACAGCGGCGCGGTCATGTCGACGATCAGCTCCGGGTCGAAGGTCGGCTCGTGGTCGCCGAGCCGCTCCCGATACGCGTCGGAGGCCAGCGACAGCACCTGGTTGTCGATGTCGCCGAAGGCCAACAGCCGGTCGGTGATGGCGTCGACCAGCGGCACCCCGGCGATGATCTCCAAGGTGTCGAGGTCACCGGCCAGCACCGCCTCAGCCAGCGTGTACGAGTGTTCCAGCCCGTCGAGCAGCCACTGGTCGGACCACATCTGCTCCCACGTCTCGGCGCACGGACCCCGCTCACCGGTCGGCGCCTCGAACAGGTCACCCAGCGAACCCGGCTCCCGATCGGAACCGGACAACGCCGCGCCGCGCCGGGCCCGTTCCCGATTCGTCTCCGGCACCTCGGCGTCGGCGGCCGGAGCGTCGAGCGCGTCGTACAGATAGGTCAGGAGGTTGACCCGCGCATAATCGGCGGCGAACCGCAACGCCGCAGCCGTCGTCTCCGGCGCGACGAACCCGCTGCGCCGGGCCAGGACGGCATCGATCCTCGCCCGCCTGGCGGCGACGGCTTCCTGGTTCACGGCACGGTTGAGGCTCGACATCCCCGAACAATAGCCGCTACAACCGTCGGGGATCATGGTCGGATGGTGAACCGGACGGCAGCGACATCGTCGATGCGCGGGCTCGCGCTGGGCGACGCCTTCGGCGAGACGTGGTTCTTCCACGCCGCCGACGTGCTCGACCAGGCACTGGCCGAGCGCAGGCTCCCACCCGGCCCGTGGCCGTGGACCGACGACACCGCCATGGCCCTCTCGATCATGCAGACCCTCCTGCGGTACGGCCACATCGACCAGGACGCGCTGGCCACGGCCTTCGCCCAGTCGTACGAGCAGGATCCGAACCGGTCCTACGGCCCGTCGATGCACCGGGTGCTGCGCGCGATCGGTGCCGGTGAGGACTGGGCGACCGTCACGCGTGCCTCGTTCGACGGCATGGGCTCGTGGGGCAACGGCGCCGCGATGCGGGTCGCCCCGCTCGGTGCCTGGTTCGCCGACGACCTGGACACCGTCGTCACCGAGGCGGCCCGCTCGGCGGAGGTCACCCACGCACACCCGGAGGCCGTCGCCGGAGCCGTGGCGGTGGCCGTCGCGGCCGCCCTCAGCGTCACCGGCGTCCCGGGCGGTGAACTCCTCGAGGAGGTCCTCGCCCGCACACCCGACAGCGAGGTCGCCTCCCGGTTGCGTCGGGCCGCGCGGCTCCCGCCCACCGCCGATCCCCGGCACGTCGCCGGCATGATCGGTTGCGGTCGGGAGATCTCCGCGCCGGACACCGTGCCCTATGCGATCTGGTGCGCCGCGGCCGGCCTCGACGATCTGACCGCGGCCCTCTGGACGACCGCCCTGCCCGGCGGTGACATCGACACCACCTGTGCCATCGTCGGCGGCATCGTCGCCGCCCGCACCGGCCTGGCCGGCGTGCCGACCGACTGGCTGGACGCCTGCGAACCACTGCCGGGGTGGGCCGATCAGGCGGACTGATCGTGCAGCGTGCGGGCGGCGTCCTGCAGGGCGGCGTGTACCGCGGTGAGCAGCCGACCGGGGGAGAACGGCTTGGCCAGGCACGCTCCGCCCGGTGTCCCCTCGGGGTAGCCGGTGCAGTACAGCACCGGTAGCCCGGGATCGGTCCGGTGCAGGATCTCGACCAGCCGGGGACCGGACATCTCCGGCATGACCACGTCGGTGACCAGTAGATCGCAGCGGTCCTGGGCGTGCGCCGCCACCGCCGCCGCCGCGCCGGGCGCCGACCGCACCCGGTAGCCGCCGCCGGCCAGGATCCGCGCGATACTCGACCCCAGGACCGGATCGTCCTCGACGACGAGCACGCTCTGGCCACCGCCGCGCGGCGCCTGCACGGTGTCCGGCTCCTGGTCCGGACGTGCGAAGAAGTCACCAGTGCGGCGCAGGTAGATGCGGAACGTCGTACCGATGCCCGGTTTGGAGACGACGCTCACGCCGCCGCCCGCGGCGGTGACCAGATCGCGGACCGTCGCCAGGCCGAGGCCGGTGCCCTGGCCCTTCGGTTTGGTGGTGAAGAACGGGTCGAAGATCCGCGCGACCGTCTCCGGCGGCATCCCGGTGCCGGTGTCACTGACCAGCAGCTCCAGGTAGCGGCCCGGTTTGAGACCGGCGCGGCCGTCGGCGACGTCGACCCCGGTCGCCGCGATCACCACGGTGCCGCCACCCGGCATCGCATCGCGGGCGTTCACCGCCAGGTTCACGATGATCTGCTGCAACTGCCCGGCGTCGCCGTGCAGAAGAACCGGATCCGGCGACGGTACGACCGTCAGCACGACGTGTTCACCGAGGGTCCGGGCGAGCAGCGCGTGGGATTCGGCGAGCACCGTGTTGGCGTCGAACACCGCGAACCGGACCTCGTCCTGCCTGATGAACCCGAGCAGCTGCCCGGTCAGACCGGCCGCCCGCTCCGCCGCCGTCCGGATGTGGCCCAGGTCGTCGAGGGTCTCGTCGCGGGCCTGCTCGGCGACGAACTCGGTGTAGTTCAGGATGATCCCGAGGATGTTGTTGAAGTCGTGCGCGATCCCACCGGCCAGCCGGCCCAGACAGGCCAGTCGCTGCGCCTGCCGGGTCCGTTCGGCTTCGGCCCGGCGCCGTGCCTCGGCGAGCAGCGCCCCGGCCGCGGCCAGCGCGACCGCGATGACGCTCAGCACCAGGATGTAGCGGCGCGTCGACCGGCCGACCCCGTCCAGACCGGCGAAGTGCGCGTCCATGGCCGTGGTCGCCAGCGCCACCGAGGTGTCGCACGCCTGCGCGATCACGCTGTACGACTCGACCGACCGGCCCAGCACCAGCTCGGACGCCGCCGCACGATCCGCCGGGCGGCCGGTCCGATACAGCCGCACCGCGGACCGGTCGACCGTCAGGAACTCGTCGAACGCCGACCGGATCCGGTGCACGGCCGTCTGGATCTCCGGCGACGCCGGCAGCCGCTCCAACGCGGTCAGATCACCGTCGAACCGGGCCGCCGCCGCGACGAACTGCGCCCGGCTCACCTCGGTCCCGGCGTCGGCGCGCTCAATATCCAACGCGTAGGCGTTCTGCCACCCGTTGAGATCCGCCGACCGGTATTTCACCTGCTGCACGGCCTGGGCGAGTTGCTGGGCCCGCCGCGCCTCACCGGCCATCCGCTCCTGCCGCGCCGACACCGAGAAGCCGAGCACGACCATGGTGACCAGCACGGCCACGATCGCCGCGTTGATCACCAGCCGCTTGCCGCCCCAGTGGGCCCGCGGCCATGGCATCCGCACGCACCCCGTCTCCGCGCCACACGCCGCCCCGTGCCACGGATTCTCCCAGCAATCCCCGCCCGCTTGCGGCCCTTTGCCCGAGGACCCGTACGACGTCGACGTGCTTGGATCGGTGGTATGGGTGTTGACGCGAAGGCGCTTGTGCTCGGCGGAGGTGGCGTCACCGGCGTCGCCTGGGAGATCGGGATGCTGCACGGCCTGGCCGAGCGGGGGGTCGATCTCACCGATGCCGGGCTGTTCGTGGGGACCTCGGCCGGGTCGTCGGTGGCCGCTCAGGTGCTGTCCGGCGTACCGCTGAAGGACCTCTATGACGCACAGCTCGCCGAGGCCACGGGTGAGTTGACCGCCCGCATCGGGCCCGGAGTGATCCTCGGCTTCATGGTCGCCGGGCTCTGGCCCGGCGATCCGGTGCGCGGGCGGGCCTGGCTGGGGCGTCGGGCGCTGCGCACCCGCACGATTCCGGAGGCGGAACGCCGGGCGGTGATCGCCCGGCGGATCGGCGACGGTGACTGGCCGGCGGTCCGGTTGCGGATCACCGCGGTCGAGGCGCAGACCGGGGAGGTACGCGTTTTCGACGCCGACAGCGGAGTGTCGCTCATCGATGCCGTCGCGGCGAGCTGCGCGGTGCCGCTGGTGTGGCCGCCGGTCACGATCGACGGGGTCCGCTACGTCGACGGGGGAGTGCGGTCGGTGGCCAACGTGGACCTGGCCGCGGGCGCCGATCGGGTGGTGGTGCTGGCACCGACGACCCGTTCAGCCCGCCGGTCCGGCCGTCCGGATGCGCAGCTCGAGACGCTGGGCGCGCGAGGTGCCGTGGTCGCCCCGGACGCCGCCGCGGTCCGGGCCATCGGCGCCAACGTGCTGGACCCGGCCCGCCGCCGCCCGGCCGCCGAGGCGGGTTACGCGCAGGCCGCGGCGGAGGCCGACCGCTTGCGCGAGATCTGGACTCGTTGACATCCTCTCCGCACCGAGCGGCGGAGATCCTCGGCGGTGGCCTCGAACGGAAGCCTTGATGGATCTGACCGGCGCGGCTAATCCGGTCGAGCGACCGACGATCGTCCGACTCCGAACGAGTCACCCCTGGTGAGAGACCCCGTCTTGGATGATCGGACCGGATGCCTTGAGCCGTTGTGGCAACTTCGTAAGCCTTTGACACGGTTGGTTCTGACCAGAACTGATCTGACGCTTGGCCCACCGCGGTGCACGACCGCGGTTCGGCTCAGCGACAGAAGGAACCCCATGGAACACCCTCGTGCGTCAGCTCTCCGGCGACGCTTCATCGCAGGGGCGGTCAACGGCGCGCTCGCGACGGCCCTCTCCGTCACCGTCGGCGCGAGCACCGCGTCGGCCGCCACCAACGACTACCGGACGATGTCGGTGACCGCCGACGGCTCGGGCTACGTACTGACCAACACCCGCGGCGGCACCCACACGTTCGGCACGGTCCGACATCAGGGCAATCCCGTCGGGTTCGCCGGCGACATCGTCGGCGTCGCCACGACCGCGAACGGCAGCGGCTACGCGGCGATCTCGAGCAAGGGACAGGTCTACGCCTACGGCTCGGTCGCCTACCGCGGCAACCCGGCCGGCTTCTCCGGCGACATCGTCGGCATCTCGGTCACCGCCAACGGATCCGGGTACGCCGCGATCTCCAGCACCGGTCAGGTCTACGCCTACGGCTCGGTGCAGTACCGCGGCAACCCGGTCGGCTACTCCGGACGCATCGTCGGCATCTCCACCACCGCCGACGGATCCGGCTACGCGGCCATCTCGAGCACCGGCCAGGTGTACGCCTACGGCACTGTCAGGTATCGCGGCAACCCCACCGGTTTCACCGGCCAGATCGTGGGCGTCTCCACCACCGCCGACGGTTCGGGGTACGCGGCTGTCTCGAGCATCGGCCAGGTCTACGCGTACGGCAGCGTCGTCTATCGCGGCAACCCGGCCGGGTTCACCGGCGGCATCACCGGCATCTCCGTGACCGGCAACGGCACCGGCTACGCGGCCGTCTCCGGCATCGGACAGATTTACGCGTACGGCACGGTCGCCTACCGTGGCAACGCCGACCCGGGCAGCTCGTCTGGCGGCTCCGACCTGCGCGCCACCATCGTCGCCAAGGCCCGCGCCGAGGCCACCAACCCCGCCCGTAACCGGGAGTCGGGCGGCACCGACTGCAACTTCTACACACCCGCGAACAAAGGACGCGCCTGCGGCAACGGATGGCGCGCACAAGCGTGGTGTGCGGATTTCGCCCGCTGGATCTGGAAAGAGTCCGGCGCCCGCACCACCGGCCTGAACTCGCTGGCCAACTCGATTCAGAGCACCGGCACCTGGCGGCCCGGCAAGGACCTCACCGGAGTTCAGCCGGGCGACCTCGTCGGTTGGAAGTTCGGCGGCACCACCGGAGACGATCACGTCGGCGTGGTCGTCGCCGTCAACGGCAACTCCATCACCACGATCGACGGCAACTACGGCAACGCCGTCAAGACCCACCCCTTCACCCGTGGCACCAGCGACATCTCCGGATTCGCAACCCCAGCTCGCTGACGCTGACGGAGTACCGGCCCACACTCAGGAGCGCCACACTCAGTAGCGGAAGTGCGAGACCAGGGTGCGCAGGTTCGCCGACATGCCGGCCAGTTCCGCGGTCGCCTGCTGCGCCTCGGTGACGCCGTGGGTGGTGTGCTGGGCGGCCTCGGCGACCGTCGACACGTTCACCGCGATCGCGTCGGCGGCCTGCGCGGTGTCGGAGACGCTGCGGTTCATCTCGGCCGTCGTGGCGGTCTGCTCCTCGACCGCCGACGCGATCGTGGTCTGGTAGTCGCTGACCCGCTGGATGACCGCGGCGATCTCCCCGATCGCCGCGACCGCGCTGGTGGTGCCGCTCTGGATGGCGTCGACCCGGCGGATGATGTCCTCGGTGGCCCGCGCGGTCTCCTGGGCCAGTTCCTTGACCTCACCGGCGACCACCGCGAAGCCCTTGCCGGCCTCCCCGGCCCGCGCCGACTCGATCGTCGCGTTGAGGGCCAGCAGGTTGGTCTGCTCGGCGATCGACGTGATCACCTTGACCACCTCGCTGATCTCCCGGGACGACTCGCCGAGTGACGCGACGGTGGTGTTGGCGGCCTCGGCGGCCTGCACCGCGGTGATCGCGACGGCGGCGGCCTCGCTGGTGGAGTGGGCGATCTCCCGGATCGACGCGCCCATCTGCTCGCTACCGGCGGAGACCGCCTGCACGTTGTTCGACACCTGCCCGGCGGCCTCGGCGACGGCTTGCGCCTGGACCGCCGACTCCTCGGCGGAGGCGGCGATCTGGGTGGACGCGGCGGACATCTGCTCGGCGGCGGTGGCCAGTGCCGACGACGAGTCGTCGATGGTGCGCATCACCCGACCCAGCGACTGGAGGCTGCGGTCCAGGGCACCGGCCATGTCGGCGACCTCGTCCTGGCCGCTGATCTCGACCGGGCTCGCCAGGTCGCCGTCGGCGAGCAACTCCAGCCGTTGCCGGATCCGTTCGACCGGCCGGGTGACCGACAGGGTGACCAGCGCAGCGAGGACCACCGCCAGGATCACCGCGCCGATGCCGACGGCCCAGGTCAGGGTTGTGCCGGTGGAGTGTGCCTCGGCGGCCTCGCGCTTGGCGGTGGCGAACTCGGTGTCGGCGGTGGCGGCGGTCTGGTCGAGCAGGTCCCCGATCTGTTTGAACAGCTCGATCTCCTTGCCCAGCACGAGTTCGTTGGCGGCCCGGTCGCTGTTCGCCGCGTAGAGCCGGGCGATCTGGTCGTCGACGTTCATGAACTCGTCGAGGACCGCGCCGATCCGGGCCAGGTCGTCCTGTGCCGAGTCGGTCGGGGCCAGGCCGGCCGCCGCCTCGGCACGGGCCCGGAACGCCTCGACGGAGGCCAGGAACGCGGCCCGTGACGAGCCGGTGTCGGCGGCGGCGTCGGCGACACCGCGCACCGCGTCGAAGGCGTACGCGGTCTGCCAGCCGTTGAAGTCGGCGGCGGAGTACTTGGCGTCCTTGACGGTGGCGACGAACTGCTGGGCGCGTTCCATCCGGTCGGTCGCCGTGTGCTGGCGCGCCGACGTGGCCAGGGCCTCCGCCATCATGAGCAACATCAGCCCGACGATGACGGTGAAAGCCACCGCCAGACGTACGCCCAGGCGCATACGGGTCAGGATCGTCACACCGACATGATCGGCCCCGAAACCCCTCCGGTGAGCGCGTTCGGCTCGACTGGGTGCGGCTGTGGTCGGTGGGGCGAAAGTGAATCGAAAACTGTTACGCCCATTCATTCCGGATAGTCGAGGATGCCAGCTTTGGGAGCGCTCCCGTAATATGCGCGAAAGCGGTGATGAACGCCTGCGAAATAGTCGTCCCCCACGACTGGCGAACCGCGATCCCCGTCAGGAGAAGTGCATGCGCAGAAGCAGAAGCGCCCTGCTGGGCGTTGTCGTGCTGCTCGGCTCGGCGACTCTGGCCGTCGCGTTGCCGGCCGCCGCGGCCGCCGGCTGCTCGGTGAACTACGCGGTCTCGTCACAGTGGGCCGGTGGCTTCGGTGCCGCCGTGACCGTGACGAACCTCGGCGACCCGCTCAACGGCTGGACGCTGACCTGGTCCTACAGTGCCGGTCAGACCGTCACCCAGGCCTGGAACACGACACTCACCCAGTCCGGCGCGGCGGTCACCGCCGGCAACGTCACCTACAACGCCTCGATCCCCACCAACGGCAGCGTCTCGTTCGGCTTCAACGGCTCATGGAACGGCAGCAATCCGGCGCCCGCCGGGTTCAGCCTCAACGGGGTCGCCTGCACCGGTGGCACGACACCCTCGCCGTCGTCCTCCTCGTCCCCGCCCGCCCCTGAGCCGTCCGGAACCTGCGCGCTGCCGACCTCCTACCGGTGGACCTCCACCGGCCAGCTCGCCACCCCCAAAGCGGGCTGGGTGTCGCTCAAGGACTTCACCACCGTGCCGTACAACGGGCGACAACTCGTCTACGCCACCACCCACGACACCGGCACGTCGTGGGGCTCGATGAACTTCGGCCTGTTCACGAACTGGTCCGACATGGCCTCGGCCAGTCAGAACACCATGTCGTCGAGCACTGTCGCGCCGTCGCTGTTCTACTTCGCGCCGAAGAACGTCTGGGTGCTCGCCTACCAGTGGGGCGGCCCGGCGTTCTCCTACCGCACCTCCAGCGACCCGACCAACCCGAACGGCTGGTCCGCCCCGCAGACCCTGTTCTCCGGCACCATCAGCGGCTCCGGCACCGGCCCGATCGACCAGGCCGTGATCGGCGACGGGTCGAACATGTACCTGTTCTTCGCCGGCGACAACGGCAAGATCTACCGCGCGAGCATGCCGATCGGCAACTTCCCCGGCAGCTTCGGCAGCACCTCCACCGTGGTCATGAGCGACACCACCAACAACCTGTTCGAGGCCGTCCAGGTCTACAAGGTCGCCGGCCAGAGCCAATACCTGATGATCGTCGAAGCCATCGGCGCCAACGGACGCTACTTCCGCTCCTTCACCGCCACCAGCCTCGGCGGCACCTGGACACCCCAGGCCGCCACCGAGAGCAACCCCTTCGCGGGCAAGGCCAACAGCGGCGCCACCTGGACCAACGACATCAGCCACGGCGAACTCATCCGGACCAGTGCCGACCAGACCATGACCATCGACCCCTGCCACCTCCAGCTGCTCTACCAGGGACGATCCCCCAACTCCGGCGGCGACTACGGCCTGCTGCCGTACCGGCCCGGTCTGCTCACCCGAATCGTTGGAGCGTCCTGATGAGGAGAATTCTGATCACCGGCGGCACCGTCGTCCTCGCCTGTGCGGCCGCGGCCGTCGCGCTGCCGGCCTCCGCGGCCGCCGGCTGCTCGGTCAGCTACGCCGTGTCGTCGCAGTGGCAGGGCGGCTTCGGTGCCAACGTGGCCGTCACCAACCTCGGTGACCCGCTGACGAGCTGGACGCTGACCTGGTCCTACAGCGCCGGCCAGACCGTCACCCAGGCCTGGAACACGACACTGACCCAGAGCGGGGCCGCGGTCACCGCCAAGAACGCCGGCTTCAACGGCAACGTCGCCACCAACGGCACCGTCTCGTTCGGCTTCAACGGCTCCTGGACCGGCAGCAACCCCGACCCCACGGCCTTCGCCCTCAACGGGGTCGCCTGCACCGGCGACACCACCACCCCGACCTCGTCACCCACCAGCGGACCCCCGGCCACCGCCGACGTCACCGTGAACACCGCCACCAAATACCAGACCGTCGACGGTTTCGGGGCCGCCGTGTCGATCTGGGGCAGCGCCTGGTCGACCGCCGAGACACAGACCCTGGTCGGCCTGGGCGCCAACCAGCTCGGCCTGTCCATCGTCCGGACCGGCATCTCACCGGTGTCCGGCGAATGGCCCGTCCAGGTCAACGCCCTCAAGACCGCCGAGTCGTACGGCTCCGGCGTCAAGATCCTGGCCTCACCCTGGACCGCCCCCGCCGCATGGAAGACCAACAACAGCCGGATCAACGGCGGCAAACTCAAGACCGACTACTACGACGACTACGCGGGCCACCTCAACAGCTACGTCCAATACATGCGCGGCCAGGGCGTCACCGTCGACGTCACCTCGGTGCAGAACGAACCCGACTGGCACCCCGACTACGACTCGATGGACTGGAGCGGCACCGAGCTGCGCGACTTCGTCCGCGACCAGGGCGCCAAGGTCCAGAACACCAAACTGATGGTCGCCGAGGCGGTGAACCTCAACTACGGCTACACCGACCCGACGCTCAACGACACCACCGCCCGCAACAACATCGGCTACATCGGCGGGCACCTCTACGGCACCGAGACGGCGGGCCGGCTCAAGGACTATCCGCTGGCCGCACAGAACGGCAAACCGGTGTGGATGACCGAATGGAACTTCCACGAAGCCGACGGCAGCGGCTCCAACATCTGGGGAAACCCCGCCAACCAGACCGTCTGGAACGAAACCCTGGACACCATCATGCGTACGGTCCACAAATCCATGGAATCGAACTGGAGCGCCTACATCTGGTGGTACGGCAAGCGCTACTACTCGTTCATCGGCGACGGTGAGTCCGCCTACGGCACCACCGCGGGCGCCCCGCTCAAGCGCGGCTACGCGTTCTCCCAGTTCTCGAAATACGTCCGTCCCGGCTACCAGCGGGTCGCCCTGACCAAGAGCACCAAGGCGTCACCACTGGAGATCACCGCCTACCAGGGCGGCGGCAAGCTCACCCTGGTCATGCTCAACCGCTCGACCAGTGCCGTCAGCAACGCCGTCATCCAGGCCCCGCAGAACGTGACCAAAGCCGAGCACTACCTGACCTCGCAGAACGTCAGCGCCGCCGCCCAGCCCACCACGGTCAACGGCGGTCAGGTCACCGTCAACGTCCCCGCCCGCAGCATCTCCACGCTCGTACTCACCCTGTGAGCTGACCCAGCAGATCGATCGTGCTCAGCACGGTCCACGGCGACCCGGGCCGGCCGGCCACCGCGAAAGCGACCGAACCCGGCCCGGGCGCCAGACCGGTCAACAACGACCCGTCGACCGCCCCGGCCAGCACCGCCGACCCGCTCCCGGTCACCGCCGGAAGATCGCCGGTGGGCCGGGCGGCGGCGGCCCGGATCGCCGCCACCGACGCCGGAACCTCCGAACAGGTGCCATCGGCATGGACCACCAGAATCCGGTCGGCCCGTGCCGCGGCATGCCAC
Source organism: Actinoplanes sichuanensis (assembly GCF_033097365.1). Lineage (NCBI taxonomy): Bacteria > Bacillati > Actinomycetota > Actinomycetes > Micromonosporales > Micromonosporaceae > Actinoplanes > Actinoplanes sichuanensis. The sequence goes on along the minus strand of NZ_AP028461.1, from coordinate 3,812,073 downwards.
GCCAGCACGTCCAGAACCGACGGGCGATGCCCGCCGAGGAAATGTTCCCACTGGTCGGCGGCGGCCCGCGCGAGCTGGTCACCGAACCGGCCGACGTCGTACCAGTCGGCCGAAGCGTTCAGGGTCAGGTCGGTCCACAGCAGATGCCGACGGTCCAGGTCGACCACGAACGGCATCATCATCCGGGCGTCACCCTGCAGATCGAACCGCTGCGCGACCCGGGCCGCGTCGAACTGCTCACCACCGCGCAACGGCAGCATCAGACCGGCGATCGCCGCGGTCAGCTTCTCGAACGCGATGTCGTTGAAGCTGAAGATGATCGGTACGGCGTACCTGGCGCCCGCCCCGGCCAGCAGATCCATGTCGAGATCGAGGTATTCGGTGGCGCCCAACGGCGCCGGAGCCGACGTCAGGTCACCGGAGTGGACCGCCGCGTCGCCGGCGAACCGCAGCCGCGAGAAGTCGCAGTACCCGACCCGCCGCCAGTCCTCGTCGAAGAACGCACACGACAGATCCAGGTCGACCCGCGTCCGCTCCGGCTCCTCCCAGTGCAGGAACAGCCGCAGGAGCCCGTCCGCCGGCAGCGGCCGCACACTGCCCCGGGGCCATCCGGCCAGCTGCGCCGACCCGACCCGCTCCCGGATCGGCGCCGGGATGTGGGCCAGCGACGCGTCCAGCACCGCCAGATCGAACCGGGGCAGCCCGGCGGCCCGCCCGGTCAACTCGGAGTCGGCGATCGACCGTACCGCCGCGATGGTCGAGGTCTGCAGAGCCGCACGGGTCTCCGGCTCGGTCCAGGTGGTGACGAGGCTGCCACGCGGGAAGAAGATCCGCCGTGGCATCGCCGGCCCCGGACGACCACCGGTCAGGCTCGCCCTGCCCGGCGTCCTCGGCTGCGGGTCCGGTGCCGACCGCCCGAAGCGGCCCGCCGCCTCCCGCATGACGTCGTTCAGGCTGGTCACCATCGCAACGGTGACCTGGTCGCGGGCCCGGCGGGCGGCCAACGCACCGGCTCGTGCCCGCTGGACGGCGGCGACATCGGCCGCGGCCGCCCGCACCGTCGCGTCACGCTTGGTCAGCTGGGCCGCCGACGCGGCGATGACGCCCGGCGCGACCTTCGGTGCGGTCTGCCGCAGTGCCGCGGTGATCGCGTCTCGCGTGTCCGGATCGTCCCCGGCGGCGCGCAGCAGGTGGTCGAGCCGCCGCCACAGCTCACCCGGACGCCCGGTCAGCAGCCGGACCGCGCCCGGCACGTCACCGGCGGCGAGGGCCTGCTCGACCAGTGACGCGTGGCTGCGTAGCCGTACCGAAACGGTGCCGTCCGGATGGGCGGAGACCTGAAGCTGATCGTCGGCATGGTCCACGATGGCGCGGCCCAGAGGGCCGGACCGGTCGGCGCGGGTCCCGCGCACGACCGCGAACGCCACCGCCGCCGCCGGGTGGTGCGAGACCTTCTCGAACGGATGAAGCCGTTCCCCGATCCGCTTCCACACCGTGGCGTGGCGCAGCATGTCCTCGGCCGCGTTGACCGCCCCACGCCCGTCGAGGTGGGCGAGCACGGCCCGGCGCAGCATCCGCGGCAGCGGCCGTACCCGCGTCGACAGGTCGACCAGACCGGGATCGCCTTGGGAGTAGGCCCACACCGTCCGGGCCACATCGGTCACCGTGTCCCAGCGTTTCCGGGCGGCGTCGATCGCCTGCGGTGACTCGCGCAGCGCCCACGCGATGACCAGGGCGTGCGTCTCCCGGCCGGGCACGACCTCGGGCAGCCAGTCGAGCCGTCCCGGCGCGGTCACCGCGATCAGCGCGTTCAGATCGGCGCGGTCACCGTCGTTCAGCGCGCCCGGCCGGGCGACCAGCTGATCCCGGAGCTCGACGGCGGCGGTGTACGGATCGGTCTCCAGCCCGGCGATCCGGACCGGCAGCAGTTCCTCCGGCGGCAGGACCCGCGGGCGCACCACCGGCGGCAGCCCGCGTACCCGTTCGCCGGGGGGTTCCTCCGGTAGGACCGGCGCCCGCCGTACGGTCTTCGGCGGCGCGACCGGTGTCAGATAGGAGTTACCCGAGGTCAGTCGCCGACCGCAGACCGGACAACCGCTCACCTGCTCCGGCGGGAAACAGGCCGGACAGACCGGATGTCCGCACGGATCCAACGGCGCACCCACCTGATCGCGCTCGCACAACACACACGGCGCACCCGGCACCGCGAACAGGTGAGTCAGCAACCGCCGCACGAACACGGCCCCCGGATCCCGGGGAGTGTCCGGAAACGATCGATACAGCGGAACCAGCGGCCGATCCGCTCCGGTGTCCTCGTCGAGCACCGCCAGCAGCCAGTCGGCCCACCGCACCCGCACCGCCACCGGCAGTCGCCCGGCAGCCCGGCGCAGCTCGTCGTGCATCAGCCAGCCACGTCCGGCGAGATCGGCTTCGAGCGCGGCCGTCCACTCGTTGCCGTCGGCGGGCGCCGGCCCGTTGCCGATGACGGTGACCCGTCCGGTGCGTCGCAGCACAACGGTGGCCAGTCGGTCCAAAAGTGATCCCCCCATGAGAGCGGTGGGCGGGAAGAGACGACGCTAAACATCCGAGTGGTTGGGAGAGAAGGAAGCACCGTTGGGAGCCGCCCACCGCGCCGCCGATCCTAGAAGGATCTTCCGAACCCCCGCGACCCATTTATTCGAGCAAGGTTCGGCGCGGCCGCCTCGGTGTCGGCGCTGAGCCGTCCACCCCCTGGGCGCGGCACCCCGGGGCGAGGTCTCACACCCCAGCGGTCTCGCGCCCACCGTCACGTCTGAGTGTGGTTCGTCATTCGAGAACCATCTCCGGATGAAGGCCTTCCGGTGTCTTTCCTGTCAGCGTGTGGAAATGGCGAGTTCGTGCCGGATCCCGAGGCGGTGGTCGCGCGACGGAATGCCGGCCGGCGTGACGGGGCGCAATGCCCGCGACGATTGCCATGGCCACGGTCGGGGGCGCGAAGGCTGCAGGTGGCGGCACGGACCGATTCTGAAATGGTGCGGGGAGATCTCCGATTACCCGAGGCTCATTTCCGGGAAAGGGAAGCGAGCGTTCGCCGGTCGCGCGGTGCTGCCGGACACCGAAAAAAGAAATGTGATCCGCCTATCATGTTCGCGTTTCGTGCCATTAACATGAGGCTGGCCGGGGGTCCGCCGGCGTAGCGGTGGGGGAGCGCGGGGTGAAGGCAGGTGGTGGCGGGGCCGACGGCCACGCCCATCTGGGAGACGCCGGCCGGGACGTCTCCGTAACAGAAAGCCGTACCGAGTTCAGCGATCTGGTGGTCGCGGCCCGCGATGGTGACCGGCACGCCGAGCAGGAGTTGATCGCCGCCCACCTGCCGATGCTCTACCGCATCGTGGGCCGCGCCCTGGACGGTCACGCCGACGTCGACGACGTGGTCCAGGAGACGGTGCTGCGGGCGCACCGGGAGTTGCCGGCCCTGCGCGCGCCCGCCAGCTTCCGGTCCTGGCTCGTGGCCATCGCGATGCGGCAGACCAGCAGCCGCCTGCGTGCCTGGCAGCGCGACCGGGACCGGACCGCCGCGCTGGACGACGCCACCGACCTTCCCGACCCGGACGCCGAGTTCGCCGACGTGGCTCTGCTCCGCCTGGGGCTGTCCGCCCAACGACGGCAGGTGGCCCACGCCGCCCGCTGGCTCGACCACGACGACCAGGAACTGGCCGCCCTCTGGTGGCAGGAACTGCTCGGTGACCTGACCCGCGCCGACGTGGTCGCCGCGGTCGGTGTCGGCGCCGCACACACCCGGGTCCGGCTCCAGCGGATGCGCCACCAGCTCGACCTGAGCCGACATCTGGTGGCCGCCCTGGAAGCCGAGCCGATGTGCCCCGGCCTGGAAGCCCTCACCAAAGACTGGACCGGGGTGCCCGACCCGCGCTGGCGGAAGCGTTTCGCCAGGCACGTCCGCGACTGCAGCCGCTGCGTGGCGGCGAAGACCGATCTGATCCCGATGGAGCGCCTGGTCCTCGGCGGTTCGACGGCGGTGCTGCCGGTCGGCCCGTTCCCGTCCGATCCCGGCGTGGTGGCCGGTGCGGGCAAGGCGGTCGGTGCGGGCAAGGCGGCCGGCGGCTGGTTCGCCCATTCCCTCGGGGTCAAAGCGGCAGCCGCGGTCGTGGCCGGCATCACCGTCTCGGGCGGTGCCTACATCGCGCTGTCCGACACGCCGCCGGCCGACACGCCGCCGACCGCCGAGCAGACCTACGCCACAGCGTCGCCGTCGGCGGCCGGTCCCACCGTCGTCCTGCGTTCGGCCGGGCGACCGGACGTCAGCGTCACCATCGACGGCGAGTATCTGGTCACCACCGCCGCCCGCGGAACGGCGTTCACCGCCGTCCCCGGAATCGCCGAGAGTGCCTGCGTCTCGCTGCGCGCCGCCGACGGCCGCTACGTACGGCACGCCTCGTTCCGCCTGATGCTCAGCGAGCCCGAGGACCGGCAGTTGTTCCGGCAGGACGCCACGTTCTGCCCGCAGGCCGGCGCCGACCCGGGCACCGTCCGCTTCACGTCCTCGAACTACCCGACACGTTTCATCCGCGTCGTCGACGGCCGGTTGCGCCTCGACCAGCAGGAGAACAGCGCCGACTTCGTCGCGGGCTCGACCTTCCGCTGGTAGCGGGTCAGGCCGCCACGTCCACATAGATGCGGCCGGACGCCTCACCGATCCGGTAGCCGACCACGTCGTCCAGGCCCAGGGCTATCGACACGTGCCCCTCGAAGTCGCCGACCACCGCATACGAGCGCAGCATCGGCAGATCGAGCCGACGGGTGCCGGTGACCGTGACCGTGCCGTCGTCCCGGTGGGCCTGCGCCGGGGTGAACACCAGCAGCAGATGCGCCCGGCCGGGCACCGTGACGACCTGGTCCGACGGATCGGCGCGGACCTCGTCGACATACCGCGCCGCGTAGCCGGGTGCCGGGCCGCTGATGTCGAAGACGATCCGGTCGTACCCCTCGGCCGGATGTGCGACATACCTGATCCCGGTCAGCACCGGCACCGGCGGCACGGCCGGGCTGCGCCGTACGGTCACCGGATCGGTGGTCCAGCTCGCGGTCGCCACCGGCGGCCGGGTGGTGGGGGCCGTGGCCACCGCCGGTGGGATCGAATGGACCGGGCTGGTCGGTGGTGTCGACGTGCTGCGGGGGCCGGCGTCGGTGGCGGCGCCACACCCGGCCGGCAGCGCCAGGACCGCGAGGGCGAGCACGGCCGGTAGGACGCGGCGACGGCTTCGTGGCGAGAGGGACATGGTGGCCTCCATCCCGGACTGTCCCCTGCTCCCACGGTCCGTCCCGAAGGTGGCACCCGGCAACCCTGTCACCTGGCGGGATTCGCGCCATCCGGGCGGCTCGTCGTATCGGTCACCTCTGGTCGTCGTGCAGGATCAGGAGGAACTCGGCGGTGCCGTGATCGGCCAGGGAGCCGAGCGCCCCGTACCCCGTCGGGGGTTTGATCTGCCAGTCGGCGAATCGGACCGGGACGGCTCCGGTGACGGCGATGCCCGCGGTGTCGCGTCGGGCGGTCACCGTCGCCGTCACCGTGCGGGTGACGCCGTGCAGGGTGAGTTCGCCGGTGGCGGTGAGGTCGGTCGCGCTGTCCAGGGTGGTCTGCAGCGGAATCGGCCTGCTCAGGCGGACGGTGGCCCGGGGGAAGCGTGCGGTCTCCAAGCCGATGCCGAACTGGGCGGCGGGTTCCTTGCCGTTGCTGGTCAGGGCGAGCAGGTCGATGGTGACCTCGACGGATTCGATCCGGTCGCCGGTGACGGTCATGGTGCCGGTCACGCCCCCGGTCCGTCCGGTGACCTCGCTGGTCGCGCCGAGGAAGGTCTGCTCGATCCGGAAACCGGCCACCGAACCGGGGGCGATCCACCAGTGGGCGGCGAGCGGCCCGGATGCGGGCGGCCCGGCGGCGGGCAGGGTGAGCGCGGCGGGGGAGGGCTGGAGGGCGACCGCGGCCATCGCCGCGCCGAGCACGGCGACGACGAGGATCGCGGCGATCCACGGCCACCGCCGCCGGCGCCGAGGTTCGTCGAAGTCGACCCGAAAGGCCGGGTAGCGGTCGCTGATCGCGGAGAACGCCTCGATCGGTGCGTCGCGGGAGACCGGCAGGTGCGGGCGGGCGCCGGGGATCTGCTGCAGGAAGCTCCGCAGGATCGGGGCGCGTTCGGCGGCGGGGATCTCGACCAACCGGCAGGAGCGGGCACCGCGGTGGCGGATGACGGCCCGGCCGTCGGCAGCGCGGACGTTGCGGACCCAGTTGCAGTCCTCGCCGAGCATCGGCACCAGATACGAGTGTCCCTGCCAGTCGGTCATGCCGAGGGGGAAGCGGGTGGGGCGGCCGGTGCGGCGGCCGGGCACCTCCAGGGTGATCCAGCGTCGGGGGACCAGGCCCGCGCCGAAGACGGCGGCCCAGAAACGGGCGAAGCGGCGGGCGGTGGTGTTGCCGCGGCCACCGGAGTACATGGCGCGTAGACGGTCCTCGGACAGCAGCATGGGTCGGTCCCTTCGGGTTGTCGACGGCCTCCATGCTCGATAGTGAAACTTGAGACATGAAGTCTCAAGTCCAAAAGTCACAGGATCTGAAGTACGCTGCTGTCGATGGAGCAGAGAAACGCGCTCTCGCGCCGGACCCGGCGCCTCAGCGACGCCGAGACCCGGGATCGCATGCTTGCCGCCGCCGTCGAGATGATCAACCGCGACGGGCTCACCGTCAGCCTCGAGCACCTCAGCTTCGAGGCGGTGATCCGCGCCGCCGACGTCTCCCGCAGCACCGCGTACCGGCACTGGCCGTACAAGGATCAGTTCTTCGGCGACCTGGTCAAGGAACTGGCCCGGACCGCCGGGCCGCCGATCGTCCGCGACGAGATCGGCTTGATCAAGGAGATCCTGACCGAGCACGAGCAAGGCCTGACCACCCCGCGGGGGCGGCACGACGTGATGATCGAGCTGATCCGCCGGCTGGCGCTGTTCGACCTGCGGGCCATCCTCGCCTCACCCGCCTGGCGGACCTACCACGCCCTCTGCGCGACCGTCTCCGGGCTGCCCGCCGGTGAGCTACGCGAGCAGGTGCAAGCCGCACTCGCCGAGGCGGAACGGACCCGGATCGCCCGGATCGCCGACGCATGGCAGATGCTGGCCGGCCTGCTCGGGTACCGGCTGCGGCCCGAGCTCAACGCGGGATTCGACACCCTCGCGTCGGTTCTCAGCGTCACCGCCCACGGCCTGGTGGTCACGGAGCTCGCGGCGCCCGACATCGCCGCCCGGGAGACGGTCGCCAGCCCGTTCGGCGCGCTCGGTGAACAGCGGTGGTCGCTGTCGGCGCTGAGCGTCGCCGGGGTCGCGACGACCTTCCTCGAACCGGATCCGGACGCCGTGTGGGACCCGCAGCGCCCGGCCCGGGTCCGTCAGGCGATCGACGAGTGGGCCGGGTCCAACGGCCCTGGTGACGGGCCTGCGAGCGGAGCATCGTGAAGATCAGCCCGTCGAACCCCAACGGGCGGAAGTCCTCATGGAGGCGACCATGACCGTCACCGATCTGGTTCTGGATCCGCAGGTTCACATCCACGGCACCGTCTCGCGCGAGGTCGCGGGCTACGCCCGGCAGAAGGTCCTGGCGGCGTTGCACCACGCACCAGCGCCCGTGCTGCGGATCCGACTGACCCTCGACTCCGCGGCACCCGGCGACCGGGTGGACGTGCAGGTCGACGTGAACGGCGCCGGCGTTCACGTGCACGCCGTCGGCGAGACCATGACCGAGGCCGTCGACCTGCTCCAGGAGCGGCTGCGTTCCCGGCTGCGGCATATGCGGCGGCGCCCGGCCCAGGGCCCCCGCGTGCGCACGGTGTGACCGGATCTGGACCGGGACGGCCCCGGAAGCGGTACGCGCTTCCGGGGCCGCCGAGGGTCAGCCGAGGCGCCAGAACTGGGCGGCCAGGCCGTTGCAGGGGTAGAGGGAGAGGCGTGCGCCGTTCGCGGTGTCCCAGTTGTAGTTGTCCAGGCAGGTGTTGCCGGCGACGTTGCGCAGGGAGAACCAGCCGCTGCCCCGGTCCTGCACGATCCACTGCTGGGCGGTGGAGCCGTTGCAGGTGTAGAGGCCGATGTCGGCGTTCGACGCGGTGCTGTTGTTGATGTTCGACAGGCAGGTGCCGGTGTTGCGGTTGCGGATCTCGTAGTAGGTGCCGTTCTTGTAGTTCAGCTCGAACTGCTGGGCGGTGCCGCCGTTGCAGTCGTAGAGCCGGACCAGGGCGTTCAGCGTGGTGTCGCGGTTCCAGTTGTCGACGCAGCGGTTGCTGTGCTGGCCGCGGATGCCGGGGTTGACGACGGTGCTGGGGATCGGCTGGCCGAAGAACGGGTCGCCGTTCTCCCGCCACAGCAGCTGCTGCATGCGAGTGTGCCGGTTCGGGTCGGTCAGCGCGTCCGGGGTCGGGGTGGCGTAGTCGCGGGCGTGGTAGACCAGCATGTCGGTGACGCCGTCCTCGGCCACGGTGAAGCTGCCGTGCCCGGGCCCGTAGACGCCGTTGGCGGTCTGGAACACCGGGTTCGGGTGCTTGTACCAGGACGCCGGGTTGAGCAGGTCGGCGGTGTCCCACGAGGACAGCAGGCCGAGCTTGTAGCGGGAGTCGGTGGCCGACGCGGAGTAGGCGATGTAGACGCGGCCGTTCTTGACCAGCGGGGACGGGCCCTCGACGACGCCCGCCACGCCCTCCTTCTCCCAGGCGACGGTCGGCCGGGCGATCTCCACGGCCGAGCCGGTGATCGCGGTCGGGCCGCTCATCCTGGCGATGTACATGTGGCTGTTGAAGTTGGTGTCCGGGCTGTCCTGGGCCCAGGCGAAGTAGCGCACGCCCTTGTTGACGAAGACCGCGGCGTCCAGCTGGAACGACTCCCAGCCGGTGTTGAACCGCTGCGGCGCGCTCCAGGTGCCGGTCATCGGGTTGGCGCTGGTGTTACGGATCCAGTAGAGCCGCTGGTCGAACTGTGCGGTGTTGGGCGACGCGGAGAAGTACATGTACCAGGCGCCGTCGATGTACTGGATGTCCGGCGCCCAGATCCAGCCGCTGAGGGCGCCGCTGGACGGGGCGACGAACGCGTTCGAGGTGGCGGCGCTGCCCAGGCCCTGCAGTGTGGTGGCCCGGCGCAGTTCGACCCGCTTGTAGTCGGGTACCGAGGCGGTCATGTAGTAGTAGCCGTCGGTGTGTTTGAAGATCGCGGTGTCGGCGCGCTGTTTGATGACCGGGTTCGTGATCGAGATGAACTGGGCGGACGCCGGGGCGGCGAGTCCGGCCAGCAGCACGACCATCAGGGCCAGCACGACCGTGGCCGTGCGGCGTATGCGAGCGGGGAAACCCATCGATGACTTCCTTGCAGGCGGGGGACGGTACGACGTGTGATCGTTAACATGCACGTCGATCGGATGTACGTCAAGAAACCTCTCCGAAATCTGCGTGTCGCGGCGATTCATGTGTCTTGTTAAGTCTGTCTATGTCTCGTAACATGCCGGTCATTCTTGTGAGCGTTAACGAAGGGGGCTGTGTGCGCCTACGTGGAATGTTCCTCGCCCTGTTGACGGTGGTCGGGCTGGTCACCGCCGCCCCGACCCCCGGCGTCGCCGCGCCCGGCGCCGGCTTCCAGAACCCCGTCGTCGGCACACCCAACAGCGCCGACCCCTGGATGGGCTACTACAACGGCAGCTACTACTACGCCGCCACCACCTGGACCGGCGAGATCCTCATCCGTAAGTCGTCCACGCTGGCCGGCCTGAAGACCGCGGCCGAGACCACCGTGTTCACCATGTCGCAGCCCAACGCCGTGTCGAACATGTGGGCGCCGAGCCTGCACCTGCTCAACGGGCCGAACGGCCGGCGCTGGTACCTGTACTACTCGGCCGGCCCGTCCGCGTGCTGCGGTGGACAGCGCCAGCACGTACTGGAAAGCTCCGGCACCGATCCGATGGGGCCCTACACGTACAAAGGCGCCCTGGTCCTGATGCCGAACAACGGCTGGTCCATCGACGGCAGCGTGATGACCGTCGGCGGGCTCGACTACTTCGTGTTCTCCGCGTTCAACAACAACAGCGGCTTCGAGAACGGCGGCCTGCAGAGCCTGTTCATCACCCGCCTGACCAACCCGTGGACACCCGCGGCACTCGGCACGATCATCTCCGAACCCACCTACGCGTGGGAGAAGATCGGCAACCCGGTCAACGAGGGCCCGTTCGTGCTGCAGCGCAACAACCGCACGTTCCTGACCTACTCGGCCAGCTACTGCGGCACCCCCGACTACAAGATCGGCGCGCTCGAACTGACCGGCTCCGACCCGCTGGCCCGCGCCTCGTGGACCAAGATCGCCAATCCGCTGTTCCAGCGCAGCGACACCAACGGGGTGTACGGCCCGGCGCACCACAGTTTCTTCAAATCACCGGACGGCACCGAGGACTGGATCGTCTACCACGCCAACGACTCCGCCTCGCAAGGATGCGGGACCACCCGTACCAGCCGCGCCCAGCGGATCTCCTGGAACACCGACGGCACCCCCAACCTGGGCGTCCCGGTCTCCAACGCGACGGTCCTGGCCGGACCGTCCGGCGAACTCGGCAATCCCGGCGCGGTCACGGTCCAGCGGATCCAGTCCTACAACTTCCAGGACCGGTACGTACGGCACTCGAACTACGCCACCCGCATCGACGCCAACGTGACCCCCGCCCTGGACTCCCAGTTCCGGGTCGTCGCCGGGCTCGCCGACAGCACCGCGGTGTCGTTCGAGTCGGTCAACTTCCCGGGCCACTACCTGCGCCACAACAACTACGTGCTGCGGCTGGAGGCGAACAACGGCACCGCCACGTTCCGGCAGGACGCCACGTTCCGGCAGGTCGCCGGGCTGGCCGACAGCGGCTGGTCGTCGTTCCAGTCGTACAACTACCCGGACCGCTACATCCGGCACAGCAACTACGTGCTGCGCATCGACCCGATCAGCACCACCACCGAACGGGCCGACGCCACCTTCCGCCGAACCTCCTGACCCGGCGGTCCCGGCCGGCACCGCATAGGCTCCCTCCATGACCCGACAGGCCGACCACCGTGAGGTGGAACGCGACCTGCTGCGCGACGGGTGGAGCCGATGCGGCGCCGGCGACTGGGCCGTCGCGCTGCGCTCACCCGACGGCACGGCCGCCGCCCGGATCAGCCCGTTCGACCCGACCGGCCCCTACTCCGCGGCCCTCTACGTCCAGGCCGCACACACCCGCCAGGTTCCCGTCCTGTTCGAACACCGCCGCCTCGCCGGTGGCGGCGACCTGCAGATCATGGAATGGCTCCGACCCGTCCCCGAGGACGAGACCGCCGGCTTCCAACGGGCCGTCGCCGACCGGGCCGCACACACCGCCGACCTCGCCGACATCGTGCGCCGCATCCACGAACAGGCCCGACGCGAACTGCCCTGGTGCGGCCCGCTGGACCACAATCCGGCCAACGTCATGCGCACCGCCGACGGCCGACTCGTGGTGATGGACCTGTTCTACGCCGACGGCCCGAACCTGTACGCGACCGCCGCCACGAACCCCGACCTGGTCGCCGCACGGATCCCGGAGACCCGACGGCGCTACATGACCGAGATCCCGCTGGCCACCTCAGGCCCGTGGCCCGACGAGGACCGGGAGCGGATCCGCGCCGCCCTCGCCGCCGCCGACGCTAGGCGGCGGTGACGGCGGGCCGCAGAAGCCTCTCGGTGACGGCGTCGGCGGGCATCGGCTTGGCCAGGTGGTAACCCTGCGCCAGGTCACAGCCGATCTCGCTGAGCGCGGCCAGCGTCGGAGCGTCCTCGATGCCCTCGGCGACGACGGTCAGACCCAGGTTGTGGCCGAGCTCGACGGTGGAGGCGACCAGAGCCCGGTTGCCGTGGTCGGTGCTCATGTCCTGCACGAACGAGCGGTCGATCTTCAACTCGTCCAGTGGCAACAACCGCAGATAGGTCATCGAGGAGTAGCCGGTTCCGTAGTCGTCGACGGAGATCTTCACCCCCAGCGTACGAAGCCGGTGCAGCGCCTCGATGGCGGTGTTCGGGTCACTCATGATGCTGTACTCGGTGACCTCGATACCCAACTGGTCGCCGGGCACCCCGGTCTGGCGCAGCAGAGCCGCGACCCGGGCCGGGAAACCGGGATCGAGCAGCGAACGGGTGGAGATGTTGACCGCCACCGGCACCCGGTGCCCCATCGACAGCCACGCCCGCGCCTGGGACAGCGCCTGCGTCAACACCTGGTGGGTGAACCGGTGGATCAGCGTGGTGGCCTCCAGGACCGGAATGAACTCGCCCGGAGAGATCGCCCCCTTCGTCGGATGCGTCCAGCGGGCCAGGGCCTCGACACCCGCCAGCGCACCGTCCCCGATGGCGATCTTGGGCTGGTAGTGCAGGAAGATCTCGTCACCGGCGTCCAGGGCCCGACGCAGGTCACCGAGCAGGCTCAGCCGGGCGTTGGTGTCCTCGGTGCGCTTGGCGGCGAACCGGCGGAAACCCAGACGCTGCTCCTTCGCGATCGTCATGGCGGTGTCGGCGTGCCGCAGCACGGTCGGCACGTCCTCACCCGGCCCGGCGGTGGCGGCGCCGACACTGACCTCCAGGTCGACGGTGATGTCGTCGATGACGAACGGCTCATCGAACGCGTCGGTCAGGCGGGTGGCGATGGTCTCCCCGATGGCCGGGTCGGCGTCGCGCAGCAGGATGGCGAACTCGTCGCCGCCCAGCCGGGCCACGAAGTCCTGCTCGCGTACCGAATCCTGCAAGCGCTTGCCCACATGGGTCAGCAGCACGTCGCCGATCCGGTGCCCGAGCTGGTCGTTGACGTCTCGGAAGCCGTCCAGGTTCACCACCAGCACGGTGGCCCGGCCCGGGCGCGGCCGGCCCGACCGCCGGCGGTGGCTGGCGTCCTCGGCCAGCGCGACCCCGGTCCGGGCGGCGAACGCGGTGCGGTTGGGCAGCCCGGTCAGCGTGTCGGTGGCGGCCATCCTCTCCACCTGGCGCCGGTGCGACCGCGACGACCTGGTGAACAGCACCAGCACGAGCAGGCTGACCAGGAACGCCAGACCGTTGCCCCACAGCTGCCGCTGCGACTCCATCTCCCCGTCGGCCTGCTTGACGGCGTGGTCGGAGAGATGGTGCTTCTGCTCGGCGAGCACCTTGGCCATGATCGCGCTGGTGGCCGGCTCGATCGTCTCCTCCAGGCGGGCCCCGGCGGCCTCCAGATCACGCCGGTCGAGTTCGGCCAGGTACGCGTTGAGCTGCGGCTTAAGCGCGAGATGGGTGTTCACGATGCTCGCGGTGAGCTCCGGGTCCTCGACGTCGACGGTCGCCATGTTCTCCATCGCCACCTGCGTCTGCCGGTGCACGCCGAGCAGCCGCTGACGTTCCTCGCCGTCGGGTTCCTGCAGCGCCGCCTGCAGCAGCGCCATCTCCCAGGTGACCAGGTAGGCGGTCTCCTGGTAGGCGTCGGTGTTGGCGCTGTCCTGCGCCAGCTCGGAGACGATCACGGCCTGGCGCCAGCTACCGAACACCGCATAGCCGGACATGCCCGCCAGCACCACAGCGAGCACGCCGGCCAGCCACCGCGACGCCCCACGAGCCGAGACCATCATCACCTTCCGGAGTCCACCGTTCCCCTCCCATCGGCGGACTCCGCAACGGCTTGACCCCTCGTTCGGTTGCACCCCGGGTGCGAGGTCCCGGCGAGATCAGGCGTGCAGCCCGAACCGGCGGACCACGTCGGCCAGCCACGGCCTGTCGACGAATTCGAGACCGTGCTCGGCGGCCAGCGCGGCGCCCCGCTCCGGGTCGGGATCGCCCGCCTCGACCATGTCGACGACCGCCTTGAAGAACATCTCGAACCCGGCCGGGCTGATCACCTCGATCATCCGGGCCGGTTCCGAACCGGCGTTCCACATGGCGTGCGCCTCACCGCGCGGTTTCGTGATGTAGCCGCCCGCCCCGAGCACCACCTCCCGATCCTCCGACCGGAACCCGATCACGCCGCTGGTCACGATCGAATGCTCGTCCTCCCGGCTGTGGATGTGCGGCGGCACGAGCGCACCGGGCGGGAACTCGTGCTCGACGATCGCCAACTCGCCACCGTTGTCGTCGCCCCAGATCTTGAAATCCACGGTGATGGCGCCCAGGTCACCCGAGCGCCCCTCGCCGGGACCCACTACTCGCAATCGGCTCATCACGACAGCCTGTCAGACGATGGGATCATGCTGATCTCCATCGTCGTCCCGGTCTACAACGAGGAACACTTCCTGCGGGCCTGCCTCGACGCGATCCTCGCCCAGCGCGAGCCGGTCCATGAGGTCATCGTCGTCGACAACGGCTCCGACGACGGCACGTCACGGATCCTCGACGAATACGCGGGACGCGTCGTCATGCTGCACGAGCCGCTGGCCGGAGTGCAGCACGCCCGCAACCGAGGCCTGGACGCCGCGACCGGCGACGTCATCGGGCGCATCGACGCCGACACCCGGCTCGATCCCGGCTGGACACGGGCGGTCCGGGAGACGTTCGCGGCGACGATCGTGCAGGCCGCGACCGGCCCCGTCACCTACTACGACATGACCCCGACCGGTCTGGTCGACGGCGGTGACGCCCTCTTCCGCCGGGTGTGGGGCCGCGGCCGGCTCGACTGGCTGCTCGGCGCCAACATGGCGATCAGATCAACGGCCTGGCATCTGGTACGGGCCGAACTGTGCACCGACGGCGGCGTGCACGAGGACATCGACCTGGGCATCCACCTGCACCGGGCCGGACTCGCCGCGGTGTTCGCCCCGGGGATGCGCGCGGGCACCTCGGCCCGCCGCATCCAGAACCGGTTCCGTGACTACAGCTCCTACACCCGCATGACCGAGCACACCTATCAACGGCATCTCGGCCGCCGAGGGGCCTACGCCCGCGCCTGGGTCACCGGCCGCATTCAGCTCGCGCTGTTCCCCGTGCTGCGTCTGGCCCACGCGCTGGCCCAGCCTCGACGGTGGGCGACGCTGCGGAGCGACGGCGGCCGGACGAACCCCATGCGGCCCGGCCGCTGAACACCCCGATCCAGCCGAACCCGGCGAACAACGCGACCCGCTCCAGCAGCCCGCTCGGCGTGCCGGGCACCACCCCGGCCGCGTCCAGCAGCACCAGCCCGGTCGCCGCCGCGAACAGCACCGCGACCACACCGGCGAGCAGCAGCGCCGGTCGCCGCGGGCCGAGCCGGGCGACCGCCCCGATCCCGGCGACGGCCAGCGTGACCGAGATCATCTGATGGACCAGCCCACGAACGGTGTGCTCCACCGGCATCCCGGGCGGAAAACCGAGCCCCGCATCGGTACGCACGACGGCCAGCGCCACCAGACTCAGCCCACACCACGCGACCATTCCGGCCGCCCACCGGTCGGCCCGGTGGTACAGCCCGAACCCGGCAAGAAGCAACCAGAATCCGCAGGTCGCGAGGTTGGTCGCGCCGATCCAGCCGGACTCGCCGAGCGACAGGTGGCTGATCCAGGCGCGCATCGGGTCGTAGCCGGGGCGGGTCAGGCCGTCCACCGTGCTGACCACGATCATCTGCACGGCCGCGAGCACCCCGGAGGCGGCCGGGGCCCGGCTCCCAGTGTTCACCCACCGGAGACTACGACGAGACCTCATCAGGGGTGGCGACGCGTACGGCGTACCGGAAAGATGTCCGCATGTTGTGGGTCTTCTCGGTGTTGTTCTGGGCTTTCATCGTGGTGACCTGCCCGGTCTTCTTCGTCGGCGCGCTGCTGGTGTGGCTGGTGACGCTGCCGTTCGACAGGCGCCGGGTGGCTCTGCATCTGTACTCGTCGGCGTGGGCGTCGTTCTACGTCTACATCTGCCCGCTGTGGCGGCTGCGGGTCGAGCACCGCGACCGGCTGCCGTGGCGCGGCCCGGCCGTGCTGGTCGCCAACCACGCCTCGCTGATCGACATCCTGGTGCTGTTCGCGCTGTTCCGGCCGTTCAAATACGTCTCCAAGCAGGAGATCTTCCAGGTGCCGGTGATCGGCTGGAACATGCGGCTCAACAGGTATGTGCCGCTGGTCCGCGGCAGCGGCACGTCGGTGCGGCGGATGATGGAACTCTGCGACGCGCACCTCGAGGCCGGCTCGCCGCTGATGATCTTCCCGGAGGGCACCCGCACCCGCGACGGCTCCCTCAAGGCGTTCAAGAACGGCGCTTTCGATCTTGCGGTACGGCACGGCGTCCCGGTCTATCCGATCGTCGTGCACGGCACCCGGCAGGCACTGCCGCGCTCGGGTTTCGTGCTGCGCGAGCACATCCGGGCCCGCGTCGAGGTGCTGCCTCCATTGCTGCCGGGCGACTTCGAGGACGTCGGCGCGCTGCGCGACGCGACCCGGGAGGCGATCGCGGCCGGGCTCGCCGCACCGTGAGGATCGCGCACTTCTGCGACAGCCACCCCGGACGCCCGGACGGCGTCACCCGTTCGACCGAGATGACGGTACGGCTCCTGCGCGCCGCCGGCCACGAGGTCGACCTCTACCGTCCGGGTCCGTTGCTGCGCCCCGGCGTCCGTTCGGTGCCGGTGCCGTTCCGGCAGGTCCGGATCGGGCTGCCGTTCACCCCCCACCCGGCCGACCTCGTCCACGCGCAGACCACCGGCCCGATCGGGATGACCGGGTTCCGCGCTGCCGCCGCCTGGCGGGTGCCACTGGTCGCCACCTGGCACACCGACCTGCTGGCGTACGCCGACCTGTTCGCCGAGATCCCGGCCGGCGCCGCCTGGTGCGCGCTGCGCCTGAAACTGGGCTGGTCACCGCGCGAATTCCTGGAGCTCACCAGGCCCGGCCGGGTGCGCCGGCTACGTCTGGAGGCCCTGGGCCGGGCCATGTTCGCCCGGATGGCGGTGGCGGTCGCCCCGTCGGCCAAGACCGCGGCCGGCTTCGCCGCATTCGAACCGGTCGCCGAGATCCGCGTCCTGCCGACCCCGGTCACCACCGTCGCGGCCGGTCCGGCACCCGGTGGCGGTGGCGACGTGGTGCTGTCGGTCGGCCGGGGCACCGCCGAGAAGAACCCGGAACTGCTGCTCCAGGCGTTCACCCGGCTGCGGGCCGCCCGCCCGGCGGCCCGGCTGATCCTGGTCGGCGTCCAGCAGCAGCGCCGCCACCTGCACCGGCGCATCACCGCGCTCGGTCTGAACGGGCACGTCGAGATGCACCCGCCGGTGCCGCACGAGCGGGTCACCGACTTCTACCGGGCCGCCGACGTGCTCGCGTTCACCTCGACCACCGACACGCAGAGCCTGGTGCTGGCCGAGGCCGAGGCGGCCGGGCTGCCGGTGGTGGTCGCCGACCGGGCCCTGGCGACCCGGCCGGGTGCCGACGACACCACCCGCCTCACCTGCGACCCGACCCCCGACGCGTTCGCCGCGGCCCTGCTGCGGATGCTCGACGACCAGGCGCTTCGGGCACAGACGGTCCGCGACGGCCTGGCGGCGGCCGCCGCGTACACCCCATCGGTCTTCCTGAATCGCCTCGAGGCGATCTACGAGCTGGCCCTGTCGGTCCGCGCCAGATAGCCGTGTGTGTCCGGGAAGCGCATCTCGTGGATCGGACGGTAGCGGTCGTCCAGGAGAGTGAGCAGGCTCAGCAGCAGGACGAAGAAGAACGCGCCGGTCAAGTCGGCGGCCGGCAGCAGCCACCACACCACCGTCACCAGACCCATGTTCAGCAGCACCCGCAGACCGAACGCCGTCCCGGTCGGCTCCAGACCGCGAGCCGACCGGGCCACGATCAGGCTGATCACCGCATTCACCAGAACGAACACCGTGGTCCCGGCGAACAGCTGGATCGGCGTGGCGGTCGTGCCGGGCAGCACCTGCGCATAGATCACCCACAGCAGACCGATCAGCGTCACCTTCTCCAGCGTGCCCGCCGACCACAGCCGACCATGGTCGGCCACCCACCGGTTGCGGTCGGCGACGGTGACCGCGCCCGCCGGCAGCGGATCGGCGGCGACGTGCCACGACCAGTCGTGCGGTGCCTGCCTCGGCCGGACCACGAACCAGTACCCCAGCCCGAGCAGCACCAGACCGGCCACGCACGCCGGACCGAACCACGGCACCTCGGCGACCGTCTCGGTGAAGTCGAGCTGCGCGATGTGGATCCACCACTCCTGCGGCAGCTTCACGAACACCCAGATCGCCGCCGCCGTCAGCACCCACGACCGGACGGCCACCCGCGCCGGATTCCAGAACAGCCGGTACACCTCGTACGCGATGAAGAAGTACTCGAACGTGTTCGGGAAGATCAGCAGCAGCGGCCGCCAGTCGGTCAACTCGAACGCCACCACCCCGATCAGCCGGTAGAAGTACAGGAACCGGGCCACCCGTACCGCCGGAAGGCTCGTCCAGTTCCGCAGCGTCGCCAGATAGGCGATCGCCAGGTAGTAGACGTCCATCGCCTTGTCGTAACCCTGGTAACCGGGCGGGTCGAAGCCGAACGCCTGGAAGATCGACTGGTCGATGCCGTCCAGCACCAGCGCGGCCACGATCGCGGGCAGCGGAAACCGCGGGATCAGCAGGGGTACGAGAAAACGCGCGCCCACCACCACGACGAGGACGAGAAAGGCCGACATCACTCCATGACAGCCGTTGATCACCGGCCCCGGATCACCCGCCACGCATGAGGCGCAGCCCCGACCTGCGCCGCATCCTCATGCCCATGGGATGTCTGTTCGCCATCTTCGCCGGGATCTTCCCGCGGCTGGCCCTGCTCCTCATCTGGCTGGTCCGGCCGCGTTTCGTCGACGCCGCCTTCGACACGTGGATCTGGCCGCTGCTGGGCCTGCTGTTCTTCCCGTTCGCGACCCTGATCTACATCGTGCTCTACACCCCGGGCATCGGCCTGGTCGGCTGGGAGTGGTTCTGGGTGGTCCTGGCCGGCCTCTTGGACCTGACCCACCTGGTCGGCTCCGCCTACGCCCGCACCCGCCGCGCCGAGGGCTTCTGACCGCCGGTGGCCGCCGGCTGGTCGCCGAGCGCCGTCCGCCAATACAGCACCTCGCGGCCGGCGCGCCGGCGCAGCACCAGCCCGGCGTCGAGCATCACCCGCAGATGGTTGCCGACGGCACCGATCGGCAGGCCGGAGAGGGCGGTGAGCTGGGTGGTCGAGCGCGGGTCGTCGAGCGACCGGAGCAGCCGGGCCCGGTTCGCGCCGATCAGGCGGGCCAGCCCGGTCACGGCGGTCGTGCCGGTGGGGGCGAGAGCGCCGGTGACCGGGTAGATGATCGCGTAGCGGCTCGGCTCGGTCCAGGCCACCCACGAGCCGTTGCTGTGCACCGGGACGAACAGCAGCGCCTCGGCCCGCGACAGGTCACGTTCGGGCAGGTCGTAGCGGTCGATCTGGAGCCGCCCGTCGCCGAGCCACTTCTTCTTGGCGCCGAGGGTGGGGATCATCCCGGACCAGCCGTGCGCGGCCGGCAGCGCGGTGCGCGACACGATGTCGGCCTGCAGCACCCGCTGCCGGCGCGGCCAGTCGGCGGCCGGCGTCACCGACCACACCCAGCGCAGCAGCTCGATCAGTTCGGCGTGCAGACCGGGCCGGAGCAGGCTCGACGTGAGCCGGCCCGGCCGGAGAGCACGCAGCTCGGCCCGGATCCGGTCGTCGTCCCACTCGCCGTCCTCGCGTTCCTCGCCTCGGCCGGCTTCGCCGCCTCCCTGCCGCTGCAGGAGAGACTCTCCCAAACCATCGAGCCGGCGGTACGCGGGCAGGCGTTCGGCCTCTACTCGACCGGCCTGATGGTCGGCCAGGCGATCGGCGCGGTCACCGGCGGCCTGCTCGCCACCCGGCTCGGCGCCACCCCCGCGATGGACACACTCGCCGTCCTGTCACTGTGCGTGACGGCGACGCTGACCCCGGCGCTGCGCCGGTCAGGGCAGGCCGGCCAGGCTGGTGCGGCGGCGGGCACCGGCGATCAGGTTGACCACGCCCAGCACCAGCAGGCCCACCCCGGCGTAGGCGGACAGGGTGATCAGCGGGCCGCCCATCGGCGCGTCCGGGAAGTAGAGGACCCGGCGTAGCAGGGTGGCGCCCGCGCCCGGTGGCAGCGCCTGCCCGAACTGGTGCCAGAACGCCGGCATCAGCGGACCCGCGGTCGCGGCGCCGCTGATCGGGGCGCCGATCAGGAAGTACAGCACCCCGCCGACCGCCCCGCCGGCCGCGCCCACGAGCGACACCAGCGCACTCGTCGACGCGGTCACCGCCAGGTTGACCAGGGCCAGGCAGAGCGTCAGATGCTCGTAGTCGACGTGCGTGCCGACACCGAACGCCCGGGCCAGCCCGGCCACACCGCCACCGATGCAGAACGCGTACAGGATCAGGAACAGCAGCGGCAGCTCGCCACGGGCCGGGTTCGCCCGGTAACGCGGCACCAGCCGACCCAGACCCATCGAACCGATCGTGCCGCCCAGGATCACCACCTGCAGCATCACCGCAAGGCTGCCGCCGCTGGAGTCACCCGACGGCAGCGGCGACATCTCGGTCACCGTCGGCGTCGCACCGCTCCTCCCGATCAGCGCGGTCAACGTGGCCGCCACCTGCGGCGACGCGGCCGTCGACTTCAGCAGCTCCATGCCGGTGGCGCTGACGATCACCGCGCCGTAGACCTCCAACCGGCTGATCCCGGTGATCGCTTCGTCCCGGCTGCCGTACACCTTGACGTCCAGCGCGTCCCCGGCCTGCGTCTCCAAAGCCGTCCGGGTGCCGTCGTCACCGACATACCCGAGCGGCACGTGATGTGGCGTCGGCGCGTGCGAGATGCTCAGCAGCGTGCTGCCCAGCAGGGCCACGATCGCCACCCCGAGAACGGCGAGCACGACGGCCCGTACCCAGAAATGGTGTTCGCGTTCCCGCTCCTCGGCCGGCGGCAGCTCCTGCTCGACCTCGGCCGTCTCGCTCGCTTCGCCCGCTTCTCCGGCGTCCTCCGCGACCACATCCATGCCCCGATGCTTGCAGAGCCCCCCGGCCCGCGTGCCGAAACGCGAAAGAGACGATGGTCCCCGTGTGGAGACCCTTCAGTGAGCGGACGGGGCTGGGCGAGGACGCCGCGATGGTCGATGTCGTGGCGGCGGTGCACGCCATGCCCTATGCGCGACCCAGCGAACGCACGCCGCTCGGCGCCCTCACCGAATGGCGGGGCACCTGCTCGACCAAACACGCGCTGCTCGCCGCGGTGATCGGGCAGCGGTGGCCGTACACCCGACCGCAGTTGATCCACCGGGTCTATCGATGCATGCCGGCGGACGCCGTCCGTGACTTCGGGACTGCCGTCGCCGCCGCCGTGCCCGCCGACGGACTCTGGGACGTGCACCGCTACCTGGTCGTTCACCTCGACGGACGGCCCGTCGTCATCGACGTCACCTTCCCCCACGGGCCGGCCTGGGACGGCCGTGGCTCCGTGCCGGTCGCCTGCGCCGCCGGCACCGACCACGTCGCCGGACCCGACCCGGACGCCGACAAACGCGCCCTCGAACAGGCCCACTGCGACCCGGTCGTCCGCGAACCGTTCATCGCCGCCCTCAGCGTCGCTGCGTGAGCCACCGCATCACGTCCAGCGCGTGCGACGCCGGGTCCGGAATCGGGTGGAAGACGTGCTCCACCAGGTCGTCGACGACGACCAGGGTCAACCGCTGATAAACCGAGAGATCACCGGTGGTCCGGGTGGGCAGCCCGGCCGCGGCGGCCAGCGTCAATCGCGGATCGGGGATCAGGGGGTACGGCAGACGCAGCCGATGGGCCAGTTCGCGCTGGTAGCCGGTCGACTGGGCGGACAGGCCGTACACCCGGGCGGCGCCGGCGGCCAGCAACTCGGCGTGATGGTCACGCATCCAGTGCTCCGGGGCGGCACCCCGCGCCCCGTGGATCTCCAGCAGCCCCCGGGGCAGGTCGACGCCCGGCCGCCCGGTCAACGGGTAGACGAAGATGACGCTGCGCCCCGGCCCCAGATCGTGCAGCCGGATCGGCCGGCCGTCGGTGCCGTAGAACTCCAGCTCAGGCAGCCGCCCGCCGACCAGCCCGGCCGGATCGACAGCACCGCCGGCCGGATCACCGGTGACGATCTGGCGGGCGGCGACGTCGATCCGCGCGTCCAGCGCCTCCCGCTGGGCGGTCAGCTCGCCGATCCGCGCCTGCAGGTTCGTCACCGTGCTCCGGAACGTCGCCACCGCCGCCGCGCACACGTCGTCATCGTTGGCCAGCGACTCCACGAACGGGCGGGTCTCCTCGACCGTCAACCCCAGCGCCATCAGCTCCCGGATCTGCGCGACCTGCCGCTCGGCGATCGGGTCGTAGTCGCGATACCCGTTACCGAGCCGCCGCGGCACGACCAGCCCGGTCTCCTCGTAGTAACGCAACGCCCGAACCGTCGTGCCGGTCCGTCGAGCCAGTTCCCCCACGCGCATGCGCAGACCCTAAACCCGTACCCCGGGGTACAGGTCAACGCGATTCTCCTCGCGATGACAACCCGGCCGCCCGGCCGTCAGTCTTGCTCCGGCGAATCACCGACCAGGGAGAGTGTGTGATGACGGCGATCAGCCGGGTGATCGGACGGCAGATCCTCGACAGCCGGGGCAACCCGAGCGTCGAGGTCGACGTGGTACTGGCGGACGGCTCCTTCGGGCGGGCCGCGGTCCCGTCCGGGGCGTCGACAGGCGCCAACGAGGCGGTCGAGTTACGCGACGGCGACCCGCAGCGGTTCCACGGCCGGGGTGTCGGCCTCGCCGTCGCCGCGGTCAACGGCGAGATCGCCGCGGCCGTCGCCGGCCTGCACGCCGAAGAGCAGGCGCTCGTCGACACCACGATGATCGACCTCGACGGCACCAAGGACAAGGGTCGGCTCGGCGCCAACGCGATCCTCGGGGTGTCTCTGGCCACCGCCAAAGCCGCTGCTCAGGCGCACCGGCAGCCGCTCCACCGCTACCTCGGCGGGGCCGGCGCCCGGCTGCTGCCGGTGCCGATGATGAACATCGTCAACGGCGGCGCGCACGCCGACAACCCCCTCGACTTCCAGGAGTTCATGATCGCCCCGGTCGGCGCGCCGACCTTCTTCGAGGCGGTACGGATGGGATCCGAGGTGTTCCACACGTTGCGCCGGGAGCTGGCCGCGGCCGGGCACAGCACCAACGTCGGGGACGAGGGCGGGTTCGCACCGAACTTCACCGACGCCGACGAGGCACTCCGGTTCGTGGTGCGGGCCATCGAGGACACCGGCTACCGGCCCGGGGTCGACATCACCGTCTGCCTCGATCCGGCCAGTTCCGAGTTCTTCCACGACGGTGCCTACGTCTACCGCGGCGAGAAACTCACCCGCAGCATCGACGAGCACATCGCCTACCTGCTGGAACTCGCCGGACGCTACCCGATCTCGTCGATCGAGGACCCGATGGCGGAGGATGACTTCGCCGGGTGGAAGAAGCTCACCGCCCAGGCCGGTGACCATCTCCAACTGGTCGGGGACGACGTGTTCTGCACCGACGCCGACCGGCTGGCCGGCGGGATCGCCGGTGGTTACGCCAACGCGATCCTCGTCAAGGTCAACCAGATCGGGACGCTCACCGAGACGCTGCGTACGGTCGAGACCGCCCACCGGGCCGGGTACCGGGTGGTGATGTCGCACCGCTCGGGGGAGACCGAGGACACCACGATCGCCGACCTGGCCGTCGCCACCGGCTGTGGGCAGATCAAGACGGGGTCGCTGTCACGCAGCGACCGGACCGCCAAGTACAACCAGCTGATCCGGATCGAGGAGGAGCTGGGCAGGTCCGCCCGCTATGCCGGCGCCGACCCGACTTTCCGTTCGCGGAGCGCCCTGCCTGGGTGACGCTCTCGCCCGTGCTCTCGGTCCGGCTTCTCAAGCCGCTTTCGTGGGCCTCGAGTTCGGCGCGCCGAGGGTGGTACTGCTGTTACCTGCCTCAGCAGGGCCTCCCCGCGGCGCCGGTGGGGGAGTTTGATGGAGAAGCCACCGAACTTTCCTCGAGGAGCGCACTCATGGAGCTTCTGCCCGTTCGCCCCACGGTGAAGACCCCGGCCACGGCGTTCACCGGCGACGTCTATATGACGCCGGTCTACAACGGGACCGGTCCGTCGCGGATGATCGTTGCGCTCGTCCGGTTCACGCCGGGCGCCCACACCCACTGGCATTCGCACGCTGTCGGCCAGACCCTGCACGTCACCGAGGGCGTCGGCCTGGTCGGCACGCGCGACGGCACGGTGCTGCGCATCCACGCCGGTGAGACGGTCGTCTGCCCACCTGGCGAGGAGCATTGGCACGGCGCCGCCGCCGACACGTTCATGAGCCACCTGGCCATGCTCGAGGCCCACCCCGACGGCACCGACCCCACCACCTGGCTCGAGCCGGTCGGCGAGGAGGCCTACCAGAAGGCCGACCACCAGTGACGCCTCCGGCTCGCGTCGGTCCATGCGGCGAGGAGGCCTGCCAGAAGGCCGACCACCAGTGACGCCACCGGTTGGTGTCGGTGAAGCGGTTCGGCCTCAGATGTCGCGCCGAGGCCTCGGGCGGCGGTCAGAGACCGGTTCGCAGCGCCTCTCCCATCCTCATGATCAACACAGACGGGGTGGTGCCGGCGGGGCCTAGCATCGGCGGTAGGGAGGCCATGGTGGAGACTTCGGAAGGTGCCGTGAAGGCACGTCGGGTCTGGGACAGAGCGGCCCCGGGCTACGACCGGCAGATCGCGTTGCCGGAGCGGTTCTGGTTCGGCGGTGGGCGGGAGTGGCTCGGCGCCCGGGTCGAGGGCCGGGTGCTCGACGTCGGTGTCGGCACCGGGCGCAACCTGCCGCACTTTCCGGCGTCGGTGACCGTCACCGGGGTCGACGTCAGCCCCGGCATGCTGGCCGTCGCCCGGCAGCGGGCCGCCGACCTGGGCCGCGCCGTGGACCTGCGGGAGGCCGACGCGGCCCGGCTGCCGTTCGCCGACGGCTCGTTCGACACCGTGGTGTGCGCGCTGTCGCTGTGCGCGATAGCCGACCCACGGACCGCGGTCACCGAGATGTGGCGGGTCCTGACGCCGGGCGGCCGCCTGCTGCTCTTCGACCACGTGGCCAGCACCTGGCCCCCGATCTTCGCCCTGCAGTGGCTGGTCGAGCGTTTGTCGATCCCCTCCGCCGGTGAGCATTTCACCCGCCGCCAGCTCCCTCTGGTCCGCGCCACCGGCTTCGAGATCACCGAATCGGTGCGCCGCAAGGCCGGCACCGTCGAACTGATCCAGGCGGTGAAATCGGAATCGGGTACGGTGCCGACGTGACGACAGGCCGACAGGCGGGCGGCACGGCGCGAGCTGAACGGTCGTGGCGTTGACGGAGGGGCACGCGGTGACCGGCCGCACGGATCGCGAGGGTGGCGGGCCGGGCGCGCGGAGCTCGGTGCTTCTCCTCGGTGGCCGGTCCGGGGTGGGCAAGACCAGTGTCGGTCACGAGATTCACGAGCAGTTGTCCCAGCTGAGGATCCGGCACTGCCTGATCGAGGGTGACAATCTCGACCTGGCCTACCCGCCGCCGTGGGAGCACGGGCTGGCGGAACGGAACCTGGCTGCGATGTGGGCGAACTACCGGGAGCTCGGCTACCGGCGGATGATCTATTCGAACACGGTCAGCGTGCGGTTCGTCGATGCGCTGACCGCGGCGATGGGTGACGATCCGCTGGTCACCGCGGTTCTGTTGACGGCTGACGACGCCACCGCTCGGCGGCGGCTCGCCGAGCGGGAGAAGGGCACCGCACTGGAACGGCACATCGAGCGCAGCGACCTCATGGCACGGGAACTCGAACGGACCGTCTCCGGCCGGGTGCATCGGGTGCCGACCGACGGACGCACGATCGCCGACATCGCCACCGGAATCATCGATCTGACCGGGTGGGCCACCGAGGACAGGGAAGCAGGCGCACCGTGACACGCATCTTCATCACCGGGTCGGCGGATGGGCTCGGGCGGGCCGCCGCCGAGACTCTGCTCGGTGAAGGGCACGAGGTGATCGTGCATGCGCGGGACGAGAAGCGGCTGGCAGCCGTCGCGGACCTGGTCCGGCGTGGAGCGCTCGCGGTCGCCGGTGACCTGGCCGACATGGGGGAGACCCGGCTTGTGGCCGAGCAGGTCGGCCGGCTCGGCGGAGTCGACGTGGTCATTCACAACGCGGGGATCTACACCGGATCGCTGATCATGCCGGTCAACGTGGTCGCTCCGTATCTGCTGACCGCGCTCATCGACGGGCCGCGGCGGCTGATCTATCTGAGCAGCGGCATGCACCGCGGCGGCCGCGCCGACGTGGGCCGGCTGACCTCCGGAAACTACTCGGACAGCAAGCTGTTCGTCACCGCGCTGGCCGCCGCGGTCGCCCGGCTGCGGGCCGGTGTGGTCAGCAACTGCGTCGACCCGGGTTGGGTGCCGACGAAGATGGGCGGGCCGGGTGCCCCCGACGATCTGCGCCTCGGGCACCTGACCCAGGAGTGGCTGGCCACCAGCGACGACCCGGAAGCGCTCACCACCGGCGGCTACTGGCACCACCAGAAGCGGCAGACCCCGCACCCGGCCGTCGGTGACCACCGGTTCCAGGACGCGCTGCTGGCGGCGCTGGCCGACCACACCGGCACGAAACCGGCCTACTGAGGGAGGTAGCCGTTCGTGGCCAGGTTGTGGGCGTGTTTCTCGTACATGGCCGGGTCGGTGGGGGCCAGCGTGCCGAGGCCGTCGACGTATCTGTTGAACATGCTGAACGCCGCCGCGATCAGCACCGTGTCGTGAATGGTCCGGTCGTCGGCGCCGGCCGCCCGGGCCGCGGCGATGTCGTCGGCGGTCACCGAGCGGCCGTCGACCCGAACCCGGTCGGCGATCGTCAGCAGCGCGACGATCAGCGGGTCCGACTCGTCCGCGCCCAGTCGGCGGGCCACCGCGCCGTGTGTCTCGGCGCAGAACGTGCATTCGTTGCGGCGGGACACGTACGCCGCAATGGTCTCGCGCTGTGCGGGGGACAGCGGTGACGGGCCTCGTAGCAGGGTCTCGGCCAGGTGGTTGAGGGGTTCGGCGGTCTGCGGGAAGCCGGCCAGCAGGCCGGCGATTCCGGGCAGTGGTGGAAGATCGATGTGCGGCACACTTCACGTCATCATGCGCTGGGGGCGGGCGTCCTCCTCCGAACGGGCTACACTCGGCCGCCTCGTGTCACGGACTTCTGGGAGATCCTGGTGAGCACCGACAGATCGGACCTTGCGGCCCGGATCGACATGACGAAGCCGCATCCCGCGCGCCGCTACGACTACTGGCTCGGCGGTAAGGACAACTTCCAGGCCGACCGGGACGCCGCCGAGGCGATCGCCGCGGTGTTCCCGCACATTCGCACCGCGGCCCGGGAGAACCGGGCGTTCATGCAGCGTGCGGTGCGGTTCCTGGCCGCTGAGGCGGGGGTGCGGCAGTTCCTGGACATCGGTACCGGCCTGCCGACCGCGGACAATGTGCACGAGGTCGCGCAGCGGATCGCGCCCGAGTCGCGGATCGTCTACGTCGACAACGACCCGCTGGTTCTCGTGCACGCCCGTGCGCTGCTGGCCGGTTCGGCGGAGGGCGCGACCGCCTACATCGACGCCGACGCGCGTAAGCCGGAGCAGATCCTGGCCGACCCGGCGCTGCGCGACACTCTGGACTTCTCCCAGCCGGTCGCGTTGCTGCTGGTGGCGCTGCTGCATTTCGTCGAGGACCACGAGGATCCGTGGGCGGTGGTCCAGCAACTGGTCGCCGCGTTGCCGCCGGGCAGTTTTCTGGTGCTGTCGCATGCGACGTTCGACCCGCTGGACGCCGAGACGATCGCCGCGATGGACGCGGTGAACAAGAACATCAAGCCGGTGTTCTCGCCGCGCCCGCTGGCCGCCGTGAGCCGTTTCTTCGACGGTCTCGACCTGCTCGAGCCGGGCATCGTCTCGGTCTCCGACTGGCGGCCGCAGCCCGGCCCGCGCCCCACCCCGGCCGAGGCCACCGGTTACGGGGCTGTCGCCCGCATCGCCTGACGCCCGGCGGTCGCCGGTTTCTGAGAGGAGCCGGGGTCACGGCGGTCGCCGGCATCGGCAGGGCCCGCGCTCACGGCCGGGGCGGCACTGGGAGGAACGGCGGTCAGAGCGTCGGCAGGAGGCGCGCTCACGGCCGCCGAGGCGTCGGCAGGAGCCGGACCGCGACGGCCGCCACCAGGAACAGGGCGGCCTGCGCGTTGAGCAGGGTGAGCGTGGACAGGGTGCCCGCCAGCACACCGGCGATGAACATGCCCAGCGCCTGGAACCCGTCCGCCAGCCCGAGCGTCGCGCCGAGGACCCGGCCGCGGATCGCCGGTGGTGCCGCCCGCTGGAGGATCGACAGCCAACCGGCGTGGGTGTAGACCCCCGGCACTCCGACGATCACGAACAGCACGATGTAGACCCAGAACGCGGTCGCGAAGGACGACGCGTTCCACGTCACGGCACTGACCACACCGAACGCGAGCAGCCCGGCCGCGAGCAGCCGGGCCGGTCCCAGCCGCCGGGCGAGCAGGCCCGCGGTCACCCCGCCGACGAGACCGCCGATCGCCTGTACGCCGCGCAGCAGGCCCGCCTCGGTCTCACCCTTGCCGAGAAGCCGGGTGATGAACAGCAGGAACAACACCACGAACATGCCCTGCGCGACGGCGGTCAGGGCCTCGATGGCCACGCAAGCCCGCAACTCCCGGATCCGCCACATGCTGCCGAGCGCGTCGCCGAACCCGCGCCAGAACGCGGGCGGAGACATCCCGACCGCCCGGTGCCGGGGCACGGTGGCGGCCAGGCCCGCCGCGACGGCGAACGCCGCCCCGCCGAGGGTGACGACACCCGGCAGGCCCCAGAAGCCGAGCACCACACCGCCGAGCGGGCTGCCCACCAGCCGGCCCAGGTTGGCGTTCAGCGCGATGGCCGCGTTCGCGGCGACGAGCTGGTCCTCGGCGACCAGGGTGGCGACCGCGACGTTCTTCGCGGCCTCGAACATGGCGGCCAGTGCGGCTTCACCGGCCGACACCAGGTAGACGATCCACAGGTCGTCGGTGTCGTCGACGAGCAGCAGCGCCGGTAGCAGCAGGCCCTGACCGGCACTCAGCAGGACCAGCAGCAGCACCACGTTCCACCGGTCGGCGACGGCTCCGGCCAGGGGTGCGAAGACCAGACTCGGTAGCAGGCCGAGCAGCGCGACAGCAGAGGTGATCAGCGCCGACCCGGTGAGCTGGAGGACGTACAGCGGCAGGGCGAGCATCAGCGCCCACTGGCCGATCTCGCCGAAGAACCCCGCCGCCCACAGCCGAGCGAAAGCGGCCTGCCGCAGCGGATGTGTCATCGGTGGACGGCGGGCTGCTCCGGCCGGAACAACTCGACGATGTCGTCGAGCATGACGACGACCAGCGCGGCGACGGCCGCCGCCCCGGCCGCGACCGCCGCACCGGCCGGCGCGGGACCCTGGCCCGGCCGGACCGCGGCGATCAGACCGGCCGCGGCGACCACGGTCAGCACCGCATTGCGGTAGAGGTGGTGACGGCCGAACGGGGCCGCCGACACCCCGAAACAGCGGCACGACGCGGTCGTCCCGGTGGCGAGGACCCGGGCGATCCCGGCCGAGAACGCGGCGAGCAGCAGCACCGCGACCACGAACCCGGCCGCCTGCGCGCCGGGGACCAGCAGCAGCACCGGAATCGCCGACTCGGCCGCGACGACCCCGACGGCGACCGGCCCGACCAGCGGTCTCGGCACCACCCGCATCGCCGCCAAAGAGACCCGGAACGCGGCGAAGGCGCGCAGTTTCGTGACCGCCGAGACCGCGAACACCAGGCCGATCAGCACCCGCGCGCCGACCAACGCATAACTCACTTCCGGACCTCCCCGTAGATCCCTCGATGGACCACCCTACCCGGCACCGGAGGGCCATGTTCATCGATGAACGGGACAGCACGGATCGATCCACTGTGGTTATTCTCGGCCCGCCGAGATCATCTCGGGAACGTGAACGAGGGAGTTACACATGCGACAGAAGCTGGGCGTGATCGCCGACCGCATGCTAGCTACGTTCCTTCCGCAGGAGCGCGCCGGTGCCTGCCCGTGCCGGCCCGGTGAGGGCTACTACCAGTACCGCTGTGTCGGCCACCTGCAGCAGCGGCGCTGGTGCGTCGACAGCTGCAACTGCTCCGCCACCTGCGGTTCCTGGTCGAACACCCTCACCATCTGCTGAGACGCTGCTCGGTCGGTGAACGGTGCGGAGCCCGGGTGGGCCCCGCACCGTCCCGGGTTCGGAGAGGAAACACATGTTCTACCTGACCGCCGCCGTCACCGTGGCCATCGCCGCCACGGCGCTCAATCTCCTGCTCACCTTCGGGGTGATCCGCAAGCTGCGGATCCACGACGCGAAGCTGGCCGACCGCAACGCCGTCATCCAGGAGGCCACCCTGCCGGCCGGCACCTCGGTTCCGGCGGTGACCGCGTCGACCGTCGACGGCGACA
This sequence comes from Actinoplanes sichuanensis, assembly GCF_033097365.1. Taxonomy (NCBI): domain Bacteria; kingdom Bacillati; phylum Actinomycetota; class Actinomycetes; order Micromonosporales; family Micromonosporaceae; genus Actinoplanes; species Actinoplanes sichuanensis. The sequence continues at coordinate 3,781,515 of NZ_AP028461.1, read as the reverse complement.
CCGTGTCGAGCGTGCGACCCGGCAGCGCACAGCTCATCGGCTTCTTCTCGATCGGCTGTGGCGCCTGCGACGACCGGATCCCCGAGTTCATCGCCTACCAGCAGCGCACCGGGGTGGCCGCGGTCGCCGTGGTGGTCACCGACGCCGACGACTCCGGCCCGTACGTGGCCCGCCTGTCCCCGCACGTCGACGTGGTCGTCGAGCGCGAGCGGGGTCCGCTGGCCACCGTGTACGCGGTGACCAGTTTCCCGGCGCTGTGCCTGGTCGACGCCCAGGGTGTGGTGGTCGCGGGCGGCAACGCCTTCCCGGAACTGCCCGACTTCGTTCCGGCGTGAGCGACTCGACTGCGGTTCCGGTTCGCCGGATCCCGGGGCACCTGTGGGCGGCCGTCCGGATCGGGGCCGGTGCGGCCCCCGGTGTGCTCGCCGGATATGTGCTGGTCACGGTCGCGGCCGGGGCGGGCCCGGTGGCGGCGGCGGCCCTTTTGCGTACCGTCATCGATGGGTTGGCCGCGGGCCGGGGGGTCGCCGAACTGATCGGACCGGCCGTGCTGATCGCCTGCCTGGGTCTGGTCCTCGGGGTGGTCCCGGCGGTTCGCGGCTACCTGTACAGCCGGATGTTGCGGGCCGTCGGCGTGCGGGCGATGGACCGGCTCTACCAGGCGATGAGCCGGATCGTCGGGATCGGCGTGATGGAGAACCCGGAGTTCCGGGACCGGCTGCGGATGGCCCAGCAGTCCGGCCGGTCCGGGCCCGGCCAGCTGGTCGACGACACGCTCGGCGCGTTCGAGTCGGCGATCATGCTGTCCGGTTTCGTGGGGGTGCTGTTCGCCCTGAATCCGTGGCTGGCGCTGCTCGCGCTCGCGGCGGCCGGGCCCGCGCTGGCCGCGCAGATGTGGCTGAACCGCCGCAACGCCCGGATGATGTGGCGGGTCAGCGGTCGGGCCCGGCGCGAGGCGCACTACGCCGAGCTGCTGACCAGCCTGTCCGCGGCCAAGGAGCTGCGGATGTTGGGGCTGGGCGGTCTGTTCCGCAGCCGGATGCTGCGCGAGATGACCGCCGGCAACACCGAGCAGGCCCGCCAGGACGGCCGTGAACTGTGGGTCCGAGCCCTGCTCGCGACCCTCACCGCGGTGATCGCCGGTGCCGGGCTGATCTGGGCGATCCGGCAGGCCGCGGCGGGCCGGTTGTCGATCGGTGACATCTCGTTGTTGGTCGCCGCGGTCGGTGGGGTGCAGGCGGCGGGCGGTGGACTGGTCGACAGGTTCGCCTCGATGCACGAGAACGCCCTGCTCTTCGATCACTATCGGACACTCGTCGACGCCGCGCCGGACCTGCCGGTGCCCGCGCGGCCGTTGCCGGCCGGGCCGTTGCAGCGCGGCATCGAGTTGCGTAACGTCTGGTTCCGGTACGGCCCGGACAAGCCGTGGGTGCTGCAGGGCGTCGACCTGACCATCCCGCACGGGCGGACCGTCGCGCTGGTCGGCCTCAACGGGGCCGGCAAGAGCACCCTGGTCAAGCTGCTGTGCCGGTTCTACGACCCGACCGAGGGCAGCGTCACCTGGGACGGCCAGGACCTGCGGGATCTGGACCCGGTCGAGGTCCGCGACCGGATCGGCGTGGTCTTTCAGGACTTCATGGCGTACGAGTTCTCCGCGGCCGAGAACATCGGTGTCGGTGACCTGTCGGCCATGCAGGACCGGGAACGCCTCGAGGCGGCGGCCGACCGGGCCGGTATCCATCCGGCGCTCGCGGCGCTGCCCAGCGGGTACGACACGATGCTGACCAATGCCTGGTACGACGACGCCGACCGGGAGAACGAGGAGACCGGCGTGCTGTTGTCCGGTGGGCAGTGGCAGCGGGTGGCGCTGGCCCGGGCCTTCCTGCGTGACCGGCGTGACCTGCTCATCCTCGACGAGCCGACGGCCGGGCTCGACCCGGAGGCCGAGTACGAGCTGCACCAGGGCCTGCGGCGGCATCGGCGGGACCGGACCAGTGTGTTGATCTCGCATCGGCTCGGCACGATCCGCGACGCCGACGAGATCGTGGTGCTGGCCGACGGTGTGGTCCGGGAGCGCGGCAGTCACGCCGAGTTGATGGCCGCCGACGCCGGGTACGCCCGCCTGTTCCGGATGCAGGCCGACGGTTACGCGGCCACCGGATGATCTGGCTGCTCAGCGTGGCCGGTGTGGTGGGCTGCCTGGGTGTCCTGCTGCGCCGGCGGCTGCTGCTGGTCACCGTCGAGGGGGTCAGCATGGAGCCGACCTACCGGCCCGGTGACCGTCTGCTGGTCCGGCGGACCGGTCTGGCCGGGGTGCGTCGTGGCGCGGCGGTGGTCTTCGCCGCGCCACCCGGCACCGATCTGCGCTTCATGGTCAAACGGGCGGCCGCTCTGCCCGGTGACCCGGTGCCGGCGGGCATCCCGGTCGCCGACACCGTGGTCCCGGCGGGGCACCTGGTGATCCTCGGCGACAACAGCGCCCGCAGCGCGGACTCCCGGACGATGGGTTTCCTGCCCGCCGGTGACGTCGTCGGAGTGGTGGTCCGACACAGCGGTTTTGTGCCACCTCCATAGACATCAGTTGATATTTCGGAAACCTGGATGTAATGCTGTCGGGAGCGCTCCCACATCCCCGTCCATATCCCCGGACAACCGAAGAATGGAGGACGAACCGTGCCCCCACACGTGGCCCAGAAATCCCGCCGGCCCGTCCAGGCAGCGCTCGTCGTGCTCACCCTGCTGCTCAGCGTCCTGCCCTGGACCGGAACGGCACAGGCCCACGGCACGATCATCAACCCCCAGTCCCGCGCATACCAGTGCTGGAAGACCTGGGGCAGTCAGCACACCAACCCGGCCATGCAGACCCAGGACCCGATGTGCTGGCAGGCGTTCCAGGCCAATCCCGACACCATGTGGAACTGGATGAGCGCCCTGCGCGACGGGCTCGGCGGCCAGTTCCAGGCCAGGACCCCGGACGGCCAGCTGTGCAGCAACGGGCTCACCCGGAACGACAGCCTGAACAAGGTCGGCGCCTGGAAGACCACCGGCAACCTGACCAGCAACTTCACCGTCCAGCTGTACGACCAGGCGAGCCACGGTGCCGACTACTTCCGCGTCTACGTGAGCAAGCAGGGGTTCAACCCGGCCACCCAGACCCTCGGCTGGGGCAACCTCGACTTCATCACGCAGACCGGTAGGTACGCGCCGGCGCAGAACATCTCGTTCAATGTGAACACGTCCGGTTACTCCGGGCAGCACATCCTGTTCGTCATCTGGCAGGCCTCGCACCTGGACCAGGCCTACATGTGGTGCAGCGACGTCAACTTCGTCTGACCCGTACCTCCGGCCCGGGTCTGATCGCCCGGGCCGGAGGCCCATCCTTCGAAGTGAGGACGAACGATGCACCGCTATGTGTGGGCCGCCGCGGTCCTGATCGCGGTGTCGGGCGGCGCGGTCGCCCTGAACGTCGCCGACCATCAGCCCGACCTGCGCGAACAGTTGACCGCCCGGATGCGCACCACGCTCGAACAGGCCGACCCGGCCACCCACCAGCACGCCGGCCACAACACGCAGCAGCCCTCGTCGGAGGTGATCTGCGGCGTGCACATGTACGGATTCGAACCGGCCGACGTCACCACGATCACCGACGTGCGCACCGTCTACGGATTCCACATGTGCGGGGTCGCCGAACCGCTGCTGCCGTGGGACGTCGCGGTGAAACTGGCCGGTCCGGTGATCATCGACATGACCGCCGACCCGCCCGCCATCCAGGTCGTCGAAGGCACCGCCGACGTCCGGTTCGTCGACCGGCTGCACCAGATGTTCCCGCCGAAGTACGCCCAGCTCGCCGCCACCGAGGCGCTCTCCGAGCCGGAGATGACCGACCTGCGCGGCCGCTACGACACCGCGGCCGGACTCTGAACCGCCCACCAGCGGCGGGACGCGAGCGCGGCCAGTACCGCCCCGGCGGTGTTCAGCAGCACGTCGTCCACCGACGTCACCCGGTCCAGTTGCAATCCGTACTGCGCCACCTCGACCAGCGCCGATCCGGCCGCCGCGACCGTCAACACCCGGGGTAACGACGCCAGCGCCGCGAACCGGATCGGCCCGAAGAACCCGAGCGACGCGAAGACCAGCAGATTCCCGACGATCTGTACGGCGATCGTCAGCGGCCCGGCGGCCAGCACCGTGACCAGGTCCCGCAGCGGAACCAGACTCACCCCGCCCTCGTCGCCGGGCAGCAGGATCATCCACAGCCAGGGCACCGTCCCGTAGACGATCCCGACCTCGGCCAGCGACCGCCGCCACCCGCCCCGGCGCCGCGCCAGGATCCAGACCGTCAGCCCCGCCACCGGAAGCAGCAACACCGTGATGACGACGACGCCGGTGATCGTCCCGAACCAGTCCTGCCAGCCCCCGAGCATCAGCGCACTCTAACGGCATCCGTACCCTGGGCGCATGCGTCCCGTTCTTCGCCTTCTCGGGCTTCGGCTCCTGTACTTCATGCTGGTCTTCGGGGTGCTCACCATCGCCCCGTTCGGCCTCGACCTGGTGCTGCGCGTCATCATCGCGTTCGTGGTCAGCATGGTGCTGTCGTTCTTCCTGCTGCGCCGGGAACGCCTCGAGGTCACCGAGCGAGTGGTCGACTCGGTCGACGCCCGCCGGGAGCGGCGCCGTCAGGCCGGCAAGGGATAGTTTCCGGAGACCACGATCATCACCTGTAGCTGCAGGGTGTCACCGAAATAGTCGCCCGGGTCGACCTCGGCGGTGGCCAGCCGCTGCCACAGGGCGTCCAGCCACTGCTGGGCGTCCGGGTCGGCCATCGCGGCGACCGCCAGCGGCGCCCAGAACGCGTTGTCACTCTCCGCGCGGTACGCCGTCCCGGCCAGGGTGTACCCGGACCCGATCCGGCCCGGATCGCCGCCGGTCACCGACCGGAACCAGCCCGTCATCCGGCGGGCGGCGGCGGTCGACACGGCATCTCCGGACAGCAGCGCGTCGAGGCCGAGCCGCCACGGCGTACGGCAGGCGTTGAACCCGAAGTCACCGTCGTGCGCGGTCTCCAACACCCGCCCGGCAACCGGCGTCAGGCCGACGCCCGTGCCGCGGACGAAGTCGGGCATCAGCCCGGTCCGTGGGCTGAACGACCGCTGCAACCGGTCGACCGCCGCCCGATGCGCCGCCGCGATCTCCGTCCAGGCCGGGTCGCCGGTGACGGCCCGGAACGCCCGGAAGTAGACCGGATTCCAGTCCGAGGTCCGGGACGTGCCGTACAGCGGTGAACCCGGCGTGCTCCAGTCGCCGAGCAGCAGCAACGAGCTGTCCCGGTTCACGTTGCTGCGCTTGACCGCCGCGATCCGCCGCAGCGCCAGCCCCCGGTAGTCGTGAGTCCCGGTGCTGCCCCACGTGCGGTCGGCGAGCAGGAGTGCGTACGCGATGTCCAGGTCCCCGTCGGTGGCGGAGTCACCGCCGTCGCGTTCCACGCAGCGGGCGTCGAGTTCGGCCGCCATCAGGTCGGCGTCGTTGCTCGACGGGTGCGCCAGCACGAACCCCAGGATCCCGTCGAACAACCGCCGGGCGTCCGCGTCCAGCGACGCCATCGACGCGGCGATCACCAGGCCGTACCCCTGTGCCTCGGCGATCGCCGGATAGGCGGCGTCGGGGGAGTGGATCCGCAGCGTGCCGTCGCCGCAGCCGGGCCGCACGAACGCCGCCCGCCACTGTCGGTAGTAGGCGACCAGCCGCTCCCGCATCACCGCCCGCCCGGCCGACGGCCGGATCACGTCGTGCGGATAGAAGCCCGGCGACACCGGCACCCGCATGGTCGCCACCGCGTCACACCCGGCAGGAGCCAGGATCAACAGACCGGCGGCCACGGTACGGACGAACGGCCACCGGATCATTGCGACCACCCTACGTGGCGCTCCGGCCGATATGGACGGTCACCGACGGACCGGTTGTACGTCCTTGACCAGCCACCGGCAGTGCTCCGACTCCTCGTGGCGGACACCGTCGCCGTCGAGGTAGTGCCACCGGTCCACGCCGGGCCGGCGGCCACACCTGCAGTCCGTTGATCTCCGGACCGTCGAAGGCGGCCCGGACCGCCTGCTCCTTCGGCCCGTCCCAACGCACCTCACCGGACCCGGCCGGGCCGTCGGCCGCCCAGGCGATGATGAACGAACCGACCCCCGCCACCTGCCGGGCGAACCGGGCCGCGTGCACCCGGGGCCGCCCGGTCGGCAGCCACTCCTCCAGCCGATCGAGGTCCTCGGCCGTACAGTCGCGAATGTCCACGCCGGAACGTCAGGTGCCGATGGACCGCCGTGCGACCGAATTCCGGTAACGGCTCCACGGCTGCCGACTGATCGAAGCCGCGCGGGGTCAGCGGCGGGTGGCGGTCTGGCGGGCGCCCTCGGGGCGGTCCACCGGCAGGGCCTCGATCGCGCCGGTACGGCTCTTGCGCGCCCGCGCCGCCCGCTCCAGCGCCGCCATCAGGCGGGCCTCCTCACCGGCCCGGTCGCGGTACCAGGCCAGCGCCCACGCCCGGTGCAGCTGCCACCCGAGGTCGGCCAGCACCTGGTCGTTGAGCCGGTCGCGGTCGCGGGCGGCCGGGCAGTCCCGGTATCCCGGCCCGTCGCAGCGGATCCCGAGCAGGTAGTCGCCCTCCGGGTCGTCCGGGTGCCGGATCGCGATGTCGACCCGACCACCGGCCGTGCCGAGTCCGGTCCGCGCCGGGTAACCCCAGGACCGGACCGTCTCCAGCACCGAGGTGACGAAGTCCCCGGCCTCCTCGAGCGGATCGGGGCCGTGGGTGCCGGAGTCCCGTTCCACATAGTCCAGGTAGGCGGCGAGCTGCCGGATTCCCTCGTTCTCCGACTCGGGCACGTCCCGGGAGAGGATCGACGTCACGATCTCCACTCGGTACCGGGCGCGGGTGATCGCCACGTTCAGCCGCCGCCAGCCGTTCGGCCGGTTGAGCGCGCCGAAGTTCGCGCTGATCCGGCCGTTCTCGTCGTAGCCGTACCCGATCGAGAAGATCATCACGTCGCGTTCGTCGCCCTGTACCGATTCCAGGCTCTTGATGAAGAAGCCGTGCAGCCGGTCGTCGGTGACCGCCCGTTCCAGTGCCGGATGCCCGGCCGCGATCCTGTCCAGGGCCCGTTCGATCGCCTCGGCCTGCGCCACCGAGAACGTCACGACACCGAGTGAGTGCCGGGGTCGGGTGGTGAAATGGTGCACGATCCGCTCGGCGACGCGTTCCGCCTCGACCGGATTGTCGCGGCCGGTCGCCCGCCGGTAGACGCCGGCCACCGGGAACAGTTCCACGCCGGTGTCCGGCCCACCGATCGCCGGGGCCGGGAAGGTGCTCAGCCGCCCCTGGTAGAACGCGTCGTTGGCGAACGCCACGAGAGCCTGGTGCCGGCTTCGGTAGTGCCAGGTCAGACCCATGCCGGGGAACGCCCCGCAGGCCTTGGCCAGTTCCAGCACGGACTGGTAGTCGAGAACCTCGCTGTGCTGCTCGACGGCTCCGAACGACCTGTCGAAGAACGACGTGGGCGGCAGCTGACGATCGTCACCGGCGGTGATCAGCGACCGGCCGCGGTAGATGCAGTTGATCGCCTCGGCCGGGGTGACCTGCGAGGCCTCGTCGAAGATCACGGCGTCGAAGTCGATGTCCGGCGGCAGGGACTGGCTGACCGTCAGCGGTGACGCGAGGACACACGGCCGCAGGGCGAGCACCGCGTCGCGGGCGTGCGCGATCAGGTCGCGTACCGGGAGCTGCCGTTCGGCCTTCATCGCCTCCCGCCGCAGCAGGCCGGCGCCGGTACTGTCGGCCGGGGGCCGCCGCGCCTCGACCGCCGCGACGATCTCCCGCGCCGCGGCCAGGGCGAGTTTCTCGTCGCCCTGCCGGAACTCGGTGACCAGCCGGTCCCGGTCCTCGGCCCGCCACGGCCGGAGCCGGCTGTCGGCCCGGACCACCGCGTCCACCCAGCCGTGCAGCAGGGCCCGTTCCAGGACCGCGGGCACCTGCGCACTGTCCAGGCCCTGGTCGGCGCAGAACTCGACGGCCGCGTCGAGGCCGTGGAAGGCGAGCACGTCGCGGGCGTCGAGGCAGGCGAACCACTCCTCCTGACCACTGCTGTCGTCGCGCATGTCACGCAGTAGTCGCGCCGCCCGCCGGTAGTCGCCGAAGCAGTCCCGCAGGTCGGCCTGCCGTGCCGGCCCGAACCCGGCGAGCACCAACTGACTCGCCCCGGCCCACTCCTGGGCGCGTTCGCTCAGCAGCGGCAGCGGGCGCAGGTCGTGCAGGGCGGCGACCTGGGTCTCGGTGAGCGGTCCACCGGCGAAATCCCTGGTGGTCGCGGCCCAGGCGATGGCCGCGGCGAGCGCGGCCGGATCGGTTTCCGGCATTTCGGTGGTACGGCCACCGACCGCCGCCGCAGCCGACTCGGCCGCCGCCCGCAGTTCGGCCAGCCGTACCGTCTCGGCGTAGTCGAGGTTGCGCCCGGTGGCCGTGTCGTAGGCCCGGACCGTCCCGGCCGCCGCCCGCAGCGCCGCACTGTGCTCGTGCAGCCAGGTGAGCGCGTCGTCGATCGGCCCGGTCATCAGCTCCGGCCGGGCCGCCGGATAGGGCGCCGGCCGCAGCGTCGCCTGCCAGCGCTGCAACGCGTCCCGGGCCTCGGTGACCACCTGCACCGGTACCAGGTCGGGCGCGGGGGAGCAGATGTAGGCCAGCACGGGTTCGATGGCGGACGGCGGCGCCGCGGCGAGTGCCGAGGTGGCCACGGTGATCGCGTCGTCGAGTGCGGCGAAGTCGGTGCCCCGGCCCTGCCAGTACCGTCCGAGCGCGGTCGAGTACGAGTGTTCGGCGGCCGCCAGGTCCTGCAGCGCCCGTTTCCAGGCGACGGCCACACCGATCCGGGAGATCGCGTCGCCGAGGTGCGCGGTCGGCAGCACGAACCCGGCCACCTGCCGCCGGTCCCGCCGGTAGGCCCCGAGCAGCCTCCGCCAGCCCCGGTGCACGTTGGTGAACCGGTCGGCCAGTTCCTCGACCGGCTGGGCCAGGATCGCCTCGGCGAAGTACGGCCGGGCCTGGATCTCCGCCCCGACCAGCACCTCCAGCGCCCGGCGCAGTGTGCTCGCCCCGGTCTGCACCGCGGCCAGCGCCCCCGGCCCGAACCAGAACCGTTCCGGCTTGTGCGGCCGGCTGCCCAGTTCGACGATGGTGGCCACCCGCGCGATGTCGCGGCTGGAGGTCGCCGACGGCAGCCCCAGCTTGGCGGTGACCCGGTCGACCGCCCGCCGGTGCTTCTCCAGCTGCTCGGCGGCCCGGGTGAAGGACAGCGCCAGCTCGTCGGCGTCGGACGCGGTCAGCGCACCCAGGTCGACCGGGGCCGGCAGCGCCTCCAGCGACGGCACGTCGGGCAGGGCTGCGGGGGAGGGCAGCGCGGTCCACGGCACCCCGGCCCGCTGCCGGACCGCGTCGGCGGCCTGGGCGGCGGCGGCCAGGTCGTCACCGCGCCGACCGGCCGCCTCGCGGATCGGTTCGAGGTCGGCGGCGGTCAGCCAGGCGTCGGCGACCCGTTCCGGTCGGGCCCCGGCGTGTTCGGCCAGCCGCGCCAGGGTGTCGGCGTCGGACGGCCGGCGCAGCCCGAACGCGGTGGCCGCCGCGTCGGCGGTGCGTGCGACCCGGGCCAGTGCGGCCAGCGCCTTCTCGGCCCGGCTCAGTGCCGGGTCGAGCGGCTCCCGGACGGTCACGTCGCGCCAGAGCAGGGTGTCGCCGCCGGAGATCGCCCGCCAGGAGCGGGCCAGCTGGTCGGTGGCCTCCCGGATCCGGTGCACGACGTCCGGGGTGAGCGAGTTCGGGGTGATCGTCGGTACCGGGGCGGCCGGCACCCGGAACAGGGCGGCGCAGCGGCCGATCGTCTCGTGCAGACTCTTACCCAGTGGCTGCCGGGTCTCGTTCATCGCGTGGGCGTACGCGGTGAGTCTCTCCCGGCGTTCCCGCAGTGCCGCCCGGTCGATCGCCGGGCCCTCACCGGGTGGTTCGGGCGCCTCGTCGACGGCGGCGGCCAGCAGGGTCGCGACCTCTCGTCGGCCGGCCTTCTGGCCGTGTAGTTCCAGCAGGTACCGGTCGAGCCCGGCCTCGGCGAGCCGATGCCGCACCACGTCGAGGGCGGCCACCTTCTCGGAGACGAACAGCACCCGTTTCCCGGCGTGCAGCAGCGCCCCGATCATGTTGGCGACGGTCTGCGACTTGCCGGTGCCGGGTGGTCCGTCCATCACGAAGCTCTGCCCGGCCAGGGCGGCCGCCACGCAGGCACGCTGGGACGAGTCGGCGTCCAGCACCAGCGGCACGTCCTCGGGCGGGGCGAGCCGGTCGGTGTCCTCCGGTTTGATCGGCGTGAACCGGAACTGCTCGGTCTGCCGTCGGTGGTCGGTGGTCGCGAGCGCCCGGATCACCGGGTGCGCCAGGATGCGTTCCTCGTTCTCCTGTAGGTCCCGGTAGATCGCCTCCTTGTGGAAGGTCAGGCAGGTCAGGATCACCGACCTTTCGACGTGCCAGCCGTTGGGGCGGGCCACGGTGTCGGTGAACCGTTCCCAGAACCGGGACACGTTCAGATCGGCGCCCGGCTCGAGCTGGGGCACGGTGATGCCGACCTGGGCCAGCCGCAGCACCAGGGCCGGGTTGAGCACCGGTTCGGCGTCGCGCAGCCGCAGACCCGGGTAGCGGCCCTGGTCGGCGGCGACCAGCTCGGCCGGGAGGAGCAGCAGCGGGCTGGCGTAGCTGACGCTCTCGCTCTCGGCGTCCTCGTCGTCGACCGCGAGCCGCCAGTGCAGCAGCCCGAACGCCAGGTGCAGCACGGCGACGCCGCGGTCCAGGTACTCCTGGTGGGCGCGCCGCATCATCCGGCGCAGCAGGGGCCCGAGGGTGCGTTCCGGCAGTTCGGTGCGGAACGTGCCGGCCTCCTGGTCGCCGCCGCCGGGTCCGGCCAGTGTGCAGGGCGTGCCGCGATGCAGCGCGGCGAGCACCTGGTCGGCCTCCGGCGCGGTGATCTCCACCAGGTCGGCGCCACCGGCACCGAAGTTGATCAGGCGGTTGTTGTCGCCGAGGTCGAGCAGACTGTCGCGCCAGGCCCGCAGCGCCGCGTGTACGCCGGCCCGCGCCGGCCTCGGCTCGGGCCGCTCGTCGTCCCCACGGGGTCCCATGCTCCCGATTGCAGCAGTAGGAGACCCTTTCGCGCGGGAGAATCAGATTCTTCGCGTTTGTCGGATTTCCTCGCGAGAACTCTCCTCGGGCGGCGATCCCGACGCGGGCACCGCGGCCGACGTGGACGGCGATCCCGGCACCGGCGCGGCGGCCGACGTGGACGGCGATCCCGGCACCGGCGCGGCGGCCGACGCGGACGGCGACCCCGGCACCGGCGCGGCGGCCGACGCGGCGGGCGCCGGCAGGTGGCAGGTCTCGGCCAGCGCGGCGATCAGCACCGGGGGATCGGCGCCGGAGGGCAGTGGGACCAGGTGGTTCGGGTCGACGGGAGGCACCTCGACGTGCGAGATCAGCGGGTGGAACGGCCGCCGGTCGACCTCACCGCTGCCGAACAGCGTCTCGGTCAGCTTCTCGCCCGGCCGCAGCCCGGTGTACACGATCGGCACCTCCCGGCGGGACAGCGCGACCATCTGCCGGGCCACCTCGGCGATCCGCACCGGGTCACCCATCTCCAGGACCAGCGCCTCACCGTCCATCCCGATCGCCGCCGCCTGGATCACCAGGTGCACCGCCTCCTGGGTGGTCATGAAATACCTGGTCACGTCCGGGTGGGTGACGGTCACCGGTCCGCCCTCGGCGATCTGGGTGCTGAACGTGGTGAACACCGACCCGCGACTGCCGAGCACGTTGCCGAACCGGACGCTCAGGAACGTGCCCCGGCTGCGCCCGGCGGTCCAGGCGGTGAGCCGCTCGGTGATCCGTTTCGAGTAGCCGAGCACGCTGGACGGATCGGCCGCCTTGTCGGTCGAGATGTTGACGAACCGTTCCACCGACTCGGCCGCCTCCAGCACGTTCAACGTACCGAGGACGTTGGTCTTCATCGCCTCGGCCGGATGGCGCTGGAGCAGCGCGAGATGTTTGAGGGCGGCCGCGTGGAAGACCACCTGCGGGCGCCGGGACCGGAAGATCTCCCGCATCCGCCCGGCGTCGCGGACGTCGGCCAGGATCACCGACGGGTCGTCGAGGCGGGCCTGCGAGTCGATCGACAGCTGTACGGCCAGCAGCGACGTCTCATCCCGGTCCAGCATCAGCAGCTCAGCCGGTCGGAAGTGGTGGATCTGCCGGCACAGTTCCGACCCGATCGAGCCGCCGGCCCCGGTCACCAGCACCCGCTTACCGGTCAGGTAGCCGCCGATCGCGCTCAGGTCGGTGTCGATCTGGTGGCGGCCCAGCAGGTCGGTGACCTGCACCTCGCGGATGTCGCCGACCTGCACCTGGTGGTCCATCAGCTCGCTGACCGACGGCACCACCTTGAACGCCGCGCCGGCGGCCAGGGTGCGGTCGCGGATCTCCCGGACCAGCCCGGCGTCGGCGTTGGCCACCGCGAAGATCACCAGTTCGGCGCGGGTGTCGGCGAGTGCGCGGGCGATGGCGTCCCGGCCGCCGAGCACCGGTACGCCGTGCAGGTGCAGTAGCCGTTTGTCCGGGTCGTCGTCGATCAGCCCGGCCGGGACGTACCGCCCTTTCGGGTCGTGCAGCATCGAGTGGATCAGCACGGCCGCGGCCGACCCGGCGCCGAACAGTATCGCGGGTGCCGCGATCCGGCGGTCCGGCCGCAGCCGGTGGGTCATCTGCAGCCGGCGCAGGTAGCGGGCGCCCATCATCAGGACCAGGCTGATCGCCCCGCCGGCGGCGGGCACCCCGACCGGCACCAGCGGCCGGGACAGCAGCATGCCGGCGATGGTGAGGACGAAGGTGACCGCGGTCGTGGTGGTGGCGACCCCGTGCACCTCGTCGAAGCTGGCGAACCGGTACCGCCCCCGGTACAGCTGCCGGGTGTGTCCGATGGTGGCCTGCAGCACCACCGCGAGCGCGACCGTGGCCAGGGCGCCGGCCAGGTGCCGGTGGCTGGGGGTGAAGTCGTATCGGGCGTGGACCGCCGCGAGCAGACCGGCTCCCCACGCGATGCCGTCCACGAGTAGCGGCAGCAGGCGAGCGCCCCTCATGTTCGGCAGCGTATCAAGCTTTGAATTATGATTTAAACCGACTTTTCCGTTTTCAGGAATTCACTCGATCGATAGCCATATCGTGGTGGTCAGCCGCGGAATGGGGGTCTCGGTGGGCCTGCGGGAGTACCTCCGCGTCGCCAGTCGGAACCGATGGCTGCTGGCCGCCTCGGTGGCGTTCTCGCTCGGGGTGGCCCTGATCGTCAACCTCTACAGCACCCCGATCTACGCGGCCCGGGTCACCTTCTTCTTCTCCACCCCGATCACCAGCGCCACCGACCTCTACCCGGCCAGCATGTTCAACGTCAGCCGGCTGTCCACCTACGCCAAGCTGCTGACCAGCGACGAGGTCGCGACCCCGCTGGCCGGCACCCCCGGCATCGACCTGGACGCCGAGGAGGTCCGCGAGGCGATCGCCGCCGAGACCGTCGCCGACACGGTGATGATGGAGGTCAGCGTGGAGGACCGGGACCCCAACCGGGCGCTGCTGCTGCTCGCCCGGATCACCAAGCGCTTCACCACCGCGGTCGAGGACCTGGAGCGCCCGGAACCGGCCAAACCCTCCACGGTCAAGGTCACCGTCGTCTCCGGCCCGGCGCTCGACGAGGACCCGGTCTTCCCCAACGCGCTCAACAACTTCGCCCTGGCCACCGTGGCCGGGCTGGTGATCGGCGCGGTCGGCTCGGTCGGCCGGGAGGTCGCCGACCAGACGGTACGCACCGCGGAGGCGCTGCAGGTGCTCACCTCGGCGCCGGTGCTGGCCCGGGTGCCGATGGACCCGGGCGGTCCGTTCGTCTCGGCCAGCGGCTCGGCCCGTACCGAGGCACTACGGGAGATCCGCACCCAGGTGCAGTGCGCCGCGGCCGCCCGGTCGGTGAAGACCCTGGCGGTGACCAGCGCGGTACCCGGCGAGGGACGCTCGGCCACCGCGTGCGGGCTGGCGCTGCTGTTCGCCGAGGCGGGCCAGCGGGTCCTGGTCGTCGACGCCGAACTGCGCCACCCCCGGCTGGCCGCGTTCCTCGGGCGCGAGGACGCGGCCGGGCTGAGCACCGTCCTGGACGGCACCGCGCGCCTCGAACAGGTGCTGCAGCCCTGGGGCGCCGGGCTGTGGCTGCTGGCCAGTGGCCGTACCCCGCCGAACCCCAGCGAACTGCTCAGCTCGCCGCGGATGACCGAGCTGGTCGACGAGGTACGCCGCCGATTCGACGTGGTGATCTTCGACTGCCCGCCGCTGCTGCCGGTCACCGACGCCGCCGTGGTCGCCGCCCGCACCGACGGCACACTGCTCGTCGTACGCGCCCGCCGAACCACGTCGGCGCAGGTCACCGCGGCGGTCCGGGCGCTGCACGCGGTCAACGCCACACTGCTCGGCTGCGTGCTCAACATGGTCGCCAGCAAGGGCCCGGACGCCGTGCCCAACTACGGCGGCTACCTGTCCGGGCCGAAGGCGGCGTGATGCATGCCCGCCCGTGAACGCCTGCGCCTGCGGACCCTGCTGCGAAGTGTGCCCGCCGCGGTCCGGCGCGACTACGTCACCACCCTGGTCGTCCAGTGGTTCGTGCTGGGCGTCGGACTGCTGCTGTTCCACCTGGTCGCCCAGCGCGGCAGCGTCAGCGGCTTCGCCTACTACCAGATCGCCCGCGGCACGGTCAGCACGCTCCAGCCGGTCCTGCTCCTCGGCCTCGGCGTCGGCCTGCACCGATACCTGCCGCGCACCGAACACACCACCAGGCGCCTGGCCCGGCACGCGCTGGCCGTCGAAGCCGTGCTGGTCACCGTCGTCGGGCTGGCCGGTGTCGCGGCCGGTGCCGACATCGCCGGACTGCTCGGGCTGCCCGGCGGCCGGACCGCGGTCACCGCCGCACTGATCATGCTGGCCGGGAACTGCCTGTGCACGGTCTCGCTGGCGGCCCTGCGCGGCAACCAACAGGTGATCGACTCCAACCTGGTCATGGGGCTGGGCTTCGGGCTGATCCCGCTGGTCGCGTTCTTCGGCGCCGACCGGATCGAGGACTTCCTGATCATCCAGGGCGCCGGGACGGCACTGGTCGGCGTGTGGGCGACGTGGGTGGTCCGGCGCCAACCGACCACCACCGAGAAGACCCCGGAACCCGACGTCAAGACCCTCATCTCGTACGGCGTACGCCGCATGCCCGGAGAATTCGCCCTGCCCACCCTCTACACCTTCCCGACGTTCGCGGTCGCGGTGCTGATGCCCGGTAGCGCCGAGGCCGGGTACGTCGGGTTCACCACCTCCGCGGTCACCCTGATCTGCTCGGTGTTCGCCATGCTCACCCCGGTGCTGATGCCCCGACTGAGCCGGCTGTTCCACCGGGCCGGCGAGGACGGCGGCGTCCGCCAGCTGCTCACCGTGCTGCCACTGCTGGCCGCCCTGCTGGCCGTACTGCCGACCGGGGTGATCTGGCTGTTCGCCCCGGCCCTGGTGCACGGCTTCCTCGGACCCGAGTTCGACGACGCCGTACCGGTGCTGCGCCTCGGTGTGCTCGCCGCGATCCCCCTGGCGATGTTCTACGCCGCCCGCCCGACGATGGACACCCTGCTCGACCCGAAGTTCATGAGCCGCCTGCTGCTGGCCTGCCTGGTCCTGGAGATCCTGGTGACCGCGATCGGGGTGCGGTTCCTGTCCGCCGACTACGCGGCGATGCTGGCCCTGGCCGCCGCGGGCACCGCGCTCGGCCTGGACGCGCTCGGCCTCGCCGCCTACGCCCTGCGGCAGCCCCGCCGATGACCACCGCCGGAGAGACCCGCCCCGGCCTGGTCGTCCTGATCGCCTTCTTCGTCACGCTGTCCGGCCGCTTCACCCTGGACCGGGTCGGCTTCGACGTGCCGGTCGTGAACGACGTACGCGTACCCCTGTTCCTGGTGTTGCTCCTGTCTCTGTTCCTGGAGGCCTATCACACCGGCGGACACCCGGTCGAGGGCGGCCAGGCCCTGCTCGGCATCCTGGCGCTGCTCGGTTACCAGGCGATGTCGGTGTTCTGGGTGCCGCCCGGCTCGGTGACCGGCCCGATGCTCGGCGACCTGCTCGCCATCGCCGGGCTGCTGGTCGTCTACTTCAACCTGGCCGCCTGGGACCGCGACCAGGTGACCGCGACGACCCTGAAACTGTTCCACGCCGCCGCCTGGGTCTACTTCCTGGCCGCCGCGTCCGGCCGCGGCCACCAGGCCAACGGCCGATGGGCGGCCCTCGGCGGCGGCCCCAACGTCTTCATCCGGATCATGATCCTCGGCATGATCACGTCGCTCTACCTGTACCTGCGCAGCGGCGAGAATCTGATCTGGCTCGTGCCGATCCCGGCGTTCCTGTTCGGCGCGATCGCCTCCGGCTCCCGAGGCGGCATCGTCGCGCTCGGCGTCACCATCGCCGTAGCGCTGCTCGCCATCCGACCCCGCATCGACTTCGACCGGATCGCCAAACCGCTCGCCCTGGTCGCGGTGCTCGGCACGGTCCTGGTGATCACGGCCGGGCCGTCGATCGCCGGATACGTCCAGTCCCGGTTCGTCGAGGCCACCATCGGGCAGGGGTACGCCTCGTCCCGTGACGTGCTGTTCCAGATGGCCCTGCGGATCTTCTTCCAGCACCCGATCCTCGGTACCGGCCTGAACGGCTTCTACACCGTCACCGACCTCGGCTTCGGTGAGCGCTACGTGCACAACCTGCCGCTGTCGATCGCCGCCGAGGGCGGGTTCGTCGGACTGGCCCTGCTGCTGACCGCCTGGCTCGGGCTGTGGCACGCCTACACCCGGGTGCCGTTGCGGGAGCGCAGCCTGGAAGCCCGGACCGCGGCCTACTGCGGCATCTTCATCGGCGCGGCCAGCCTGTTCTCCGGCGACTACTACGACGCCCGACTGATGTGGATCCTCCTGCTGCTCGCCGCGGTCCGGCCCGCACCGGTCACCGTCGCCTCGCCACGCTGACCCGCGGTCAGCACCGCCACGAAGTCCTCGAACAGCAGATCCCGGTCGAAGCGGTCGCGGGCCAGCGCGTACGCCGCCGCCCGGGCCGCCCGGCACCCGGCCCGGTCGGACAGGAACGCCGACACCGCGGCCGCCGCCCGCCCCGTGTCATGCGGCGGCAGCACCAGCCCGGCACCGCTCTCGGTGATCAGATCGGCGATCCAGCCGTCGTGGTTGACCGCCACCGGCCGGCCCGCGGCGAACGCGTCGAACACCTTGTTCGGCGAGTTGGCGCCCAGCTCGGGCACGTCGACGAACACCGACGCGGCCAGATCACAGGCACCGAAGAACGCCACCACCTCGGCCTTGCTGACCGGGCCCAGCAGGAACAGGTTGCGGTCCAGGACGCCCAGCTCGGCGGCCAGAGCCCGGATCCCGGCGCGCATCCGCCCGTCACCGACGATCGCGATCCGCACCTCAGGATCGGTGTCGATCAGCCGGGCCGCCATCCGAACCAGATAGTCGACCCCGTTGGCCACGCCGAGCGTGCCCGCGTACAGGATCAGCGGCCGGTCGCCGAGCCACGGCGTCTCCTGCCGCAGCGCCACCCCGGCCCGGCCCGCCCCGGCGAACAGCGTCCGGTCGCAGCTGTTCGGCACCACGGTCACCGGCACCCGCGGGAACCGGCGCCGGATGCTCGCGGCCATCCCCGGCGACAACGCGATGACCCGCGCCGCCCGGCGGTACGCCCACGCCTCCAGCCGCTCGGCGGCCCACCGGCTCACCGGCGAACGCAGCGCGCCCATCGCGACCGGCAGCTCCGGCCACACGTCGCGGACCTCCAGCACCATCGGCACCCGCCGACGCAGCGCCGCCCACGCCCCCGGGATCGCCACGGTCAGCGGCGTCGACGTGGCGAACACCAGATCATGCGGCAGCCGCCCGGCCACCAGCGCCGACTTTCCGACGAAACCGAGAAAGGACCACAACCGGCGGCGGTACGACATCGCGTTGCTGTACGCGACCGGAAGCCAATGCACGACGATCCCGGCCTCGTCGGTGATCCGGGCCCGGTCGGCGTCCGGATCGCCGGTGATCATGTGGACCTCGTGGCCCCGCTCGACCAGCCGACGCGCGAACTCGTACGACCGCGTCCCACCGGACATGCCCGGCGTCTTGAAGTACTGATGGATGTAGGTGATCCGCACCTGCCGACCCTTCTACCTCGCGGGCACGCCCTTGACGACGACCCCGGCCTCGACGTCGCGGACCACACAGGCACCCGCGCCGACCGTCGCGCCCGCGCCGACCGACCGGCCCTGCAGCACCGACGCGGTGGTGCCGATCAGCACCTCCCGACCGAGCACACAGTTACCGGACACCGCCGCCGACGGATTCACCTGCACGAAATCGGCCAGCACGGCGTCGTGACCGACCGTCGCGTTCTGGTTGAGATGCACGTGCCGGCCCAGCGTCACGTTCGTGGTGACTCGCGCCCCGGCGAACATCACCACCCCGCCGGCCACCGCGTTGCCCAGCCCGACCGTCGCCGCCGGGTGCACCAGCGTCGCCGCCGGCCGGCCGAGCGGATCCAACCGGGCCGCCACCGCCGCCCGGATCCGCGGGTCGCCGATCCCGATCACGAAGTGCGCGTCCAACTCGGCCAGCAGCGCGTTCGGTCCGAGCCAGGCCGAACCGAGCCGGTCCAGGGCGCGCAGATTCGCCTCGGCCGGATCGTCGTCGAGGAAACCCAGCACCTTCCACGGGTCGCCGAGGCCGTCGTTGACCGCCGCGACGATGCCGAAGATCTCCCGGCCGTGGCCGCCACAGCCCACGATGACCACCGGCTCAGGCACCGCCGGCCTCCCGTCCCACCACCGGCGGCGAGCCGGTGAACTGCGGCATCGTCACCGAACCGGGCGCCGCGATGCCGACCCGGCGCAGCAGCACCAGCGCGGTCCGCGCGCAGATCCGCAGGTTCAGGGCCAGCGAGCGGTGATCGACGTACCAGGTGTCCAACGCGAGCCGGTCCTCCCAGCTCAGCAGATTCCGGCCGCTGACCTGGGCCAGACCGGTGACCCCCGGCCGGACCAGATGCCGACGCGCCTGCTCCGGGGTGTAGAGGTCCAGGTAGTGCATGAGTAGCGGCCGCGGCCCGACCAGGCTCATGTCGCCGCGCAGCACGTTCCACAGCGTCGGCAGCTCGTCCAGACTCGCCGCGCGCAGGGCCCGGCCCAGCCCGGTCATCCGGTCGGCGTCGCTGACCAGGCCGTGTTCCTCGTCGACGTCGTGCATCGTGCGGAACTTGATCAGCGTGAACGGCCGCCCGTCCAGTCCCGGCCGCAACTGTCGGAACAGCACCGGACGGCCCAGCCGCGCGGCGACCGCTACCGCGACCCCGGCGATCACCGGCGCGTTCACCACCAGCAGCCCACCGGCGACCACGACGTCGATCGCCCGCTGCACCCGGTCGCAGCGCCTCGCCCGCCCGCTCCCCGCCGCCGGCCGGGCACTGCTCGCAAGTCGGGGTCTCATCGGCGGCCAGCCAGGAACCCGGTGATCCCGTCGAGCACCCGATCGACCTGACTCCGGTCGAGCGCGGAGCCGCTGGGCAGCACGAGACCGTTCGTGAACAGGGCGTCGGCGGCACCACTGAGCCACGACCGGGCGCCCGCGAAGAGTGGCTGCCGGTGCATCGGCTTGAACACCGGCCGCGTCTCCACCTCGCCGGCCCTCAGGTGGGCGGCCAGGTCGCGGGCGCGCCAGCCGGTCCGGTCCGGGTCGGCGACGATCACGGTCAGCCAGCAGTTCCCGGCCGGGTCGTCGCCGCCGAGCAGGCGTACCCCATCGACCGGGGCGAAGATCTCGGCATACCCGTCACGGACCGCCCGGCGGCGCCGCATCATCGCGTCCAGACGGGCCAGCTGGGCCCGACCCAGCGCGGCCAGCACGTTACTCAGCCGGTAGTTGTAGCCGACCTCGGCGTGCTCGTAGTGCTCGGCCGGCAGACGCGCCTGCCCGGCCAGGTAACGCGCCCGATCGGCCAACCCGCTGTCGGCGGTGACCAGCATGCCACCACCGGACGTCGTCATGATCTTGTTGCCGTTGAACGAGAACGCCGCCGCCCGCCCGAACGACCCGGCCGGCCGCCCGGCGTGCGCGGCCCCCAGTGACTCCGCGGCGTCCTCCACCACGGGTACGCCGTACCGCTCGCAGACCGGCAGGATCCGGCTGTAGTCGGCGCACGTCCCGTACAGGTCGACCGTGGTGACCGCGCGCACCCGGGCGCCCTCGGCATCGAGGTCGGCCAGCAGCCCGGCCAGCAGTTCCGGGTCGAGATTGCCGGTGGCCCGGTCACAGTCGGCGAAGACCGGTGTGGCACCGGTGTAGAGCACGGCGTTGGCGGTGGCCGCGAACGTGAGCGTCGGCACGACCACCACGTCACCCGGCCCGGCGCCGACCCCCTCCAGAGCCAGATGCAACGCGGCCGTGCCCGAGTTCACCGCCACCGCGTGCGGCACCCCGGCCCGGCGCGCGATCTCCCGCTCGAAGTGGTCCAGATCCGGCCCGGCCGGCGCCACCCACCCGGACCGCAGAGCCGCCAGTACGTACTCCTGCTCCAGCTCGCCGATGTCGGGAGCGGACAACAGAACCGCCTGATCGTGCTCGGTGCCGGCCAGCGCCATCCCGGTACTCCTTCGTACGCCTGCCGTCTCTGTTCGGCACGCGCCCGCCCACACTGAGCGGGACCGGGAGAATCAGCTGGTCAGCGGCGGAAACCGGGAAGCGGGACGAGGACTCCGTCGAGGCGGCGACCGGTCCGCACGGTCAGCTCGCCGTCGACCCAGTGCGGGGTGAGGCCGCGGCCGCAGTCGAGCACGTCGCCTGGACGGGCATCGGCGGTGCCGGCGGTCACCCGTACCACATCGGTGTTGGAAAGGATCTTGTGAACGGTGACCGGGCGGCTGAACGCCGAGGCGCCGCGGAAGTGCAGGGCCCGGCCGGACCGGCCGGTGGCATGGGCGGCGCCGGCCGCCATCGCGGCCTCCAGGAACGCCGAACCGGCGGTCTCGGCGGGCAGGCCGACGCCGAGGGGCAGCGCCACGCTCACCGCGACGTGCGGAAACGGGAACTCGGCGCGATGGGTGCAGGCCTGCGCGACCTCGGGAAGACGGAGTGAACGGATCCAGGCCTCGGCGGAACCCTCGGTGAGGTGCCCCAGACTGATGCCGAAGTGCCGTAACGGAACGGTGGGCCGCGGGTGATCGAGAAGCGCAGACCCGGTGGTGACGGTCATGCCGCCAACGGTGGCCGCCCAACACGAACAGCGGGTGACGGCACCTCCAGCGACACATGAACGACCGCGTCGACGTCACCCTAGAGGGCGGACCACTGCCTCTCGGTGCGGGTGTACTCGCGGCGATCGTGGGTGTCGAAGCGGGCGCCGCCCCAGCGCCGGACCGTCACGGCCAGCCGGTCGCCGTCCGCCTCGACCAGGTTGTAGCTGTTCGGTTCGCCCTTGAGCCGGTCCGAGAACGCGGTGCCGGACTGCGCCACCACCAGTCCGTCGACGACACCGCTGTAGCCGAGATGGATGTGCCCGCCGAGCAGCAGGTCGGCCTTGCGGCGCAACCGGCGCAGAGCCAGCGGCGCCCGCCCGACCAGCCCCCGGTGCAGGCCCGCCTCGGTCAGCAGGAACGGGTGGTGGGCGATCAGGACACGCAGGTCGGCCACCGGCGCCCGGTCGAACTCGGCGCCGATCGCGACCAGCTGACGCGCGTCGATCCGGCCCCGCGACCAGTCCGGATGCGGACCCCACCGGCGGGCCGTGTTGACGCCCACCGCGGCCAGCCCGTCCATGGTGAGCACGACCGGCCGGTACGGGTCGGTGCCCAGATGGTGCCGCCAGCGCCGCCACGGGCTGGTGAACCGGGACCAGACCTCCCAGCCGGGCAGGTCGTGGTTGCCCGGCACCACCAGCGCGGGTGCCGGCAGCTGATCGAGGAAGGCGCGGGCCGCCCGGAACTCGGCCTCCCGGGCGGTCTGGGTCAGGTCGCCACACACCGCGACCATGCTCGGCGCCACCGCGGCCAGGTCGGCCAGCAACGCCTCGGCCATCGCCGGCAGATGACGGCCGAAGTGCAGGTCGGAGATCTGCGCGATCCGCAGGCCGGGCGTCGTCACGAGGCCGCGCCGGGCATCAGGACGGCCAGCGCGCGGGGCCGGATCTCGAAGGTCAGCGGCATGGACAGCCGAGCGATCTCGCCGTCGCTCATCACACTCATCATCGCCATGTGCGGTGACGCCACCCGTACCGTCCGTCCCTCGTGCCGTTGGATGCGCCGATCCTGCTGCCAGTCGCCGCGGAACAGCCGGGCCGCGACCGCGAGCAGGTCACCGCTGGTCCACTCCTGCGTGACGTAGACGGCGAGCAGGCCGGCGTCGAGCCGCTCCCGGCCGGGCATCGGCGGCGGCCCGGCGGACAGCGGATTGCAGGACACCACCACGGTACGGGTCCGGGCCCGGTGTTCCCGGCCGTCGACGGTGATCCGCAGCAGCACCCGCGGATAGCGCCGCACCACCTGTACCGCCCGTTCCAGCAGCCGCCATCGGCTCCGCCAACGCCGGCCCCGCGCCTGCTCCCGGATCCGGCCCAGGTGCGGCATCATCGCCAGCATCGAGCTGCACAGGAACGGCCGTCCGTTCACCGTCGCCATGTCGATCCGGGCCACCGGCGCGGCCACCGCCAGGTCCAGATCGGCGGGCACACCCAGATCGCGGGCCAGCACGTTCATCGTGCCGCCGGGCAGGATGCCCAGCGGCACCTCGGTGTCGCGCAGGTGCTCGGCCGCGGCCAGCACGGTGCCGGCCCGGCTCAGGAGCGCGCCGGAGCGCGCGTTGAAAAGCACAGCGACGCGATCCACGGGACGCAAGTGTAGGTCGCCTCGCCGGGTCAGAAACTTTCCTCGGAATGGCCGAAACATGTAATCGACATGGTTGAATCGGGAATGACCTTCACCAACCCGGTGATCGCCGGCATGCACCCGGACCCCAGCGTCTGCCGCGTCGGCGACGACTACTACCTCGCCTGCTCCAGCTTCGAGTACTTCCCGGGCGTGCCGATCTTCCACAGCCGCGACCTGGTCCACTGGGAGCAGATCGGCAACGCGCTGGACCGGCCCAACCAGCTCACCCTGCCACCGGCCACCCCGTCCTCCGGCGGCGTCTACGCGCCGACGCTGCGTCATCACGACGGCCGGTTCTGGCTGATCACCACCAATGTCGCAGCGGGTGGCAGCTCGTTCATCGTCACCGCCGACGACCCGGCCGGACCCTGGTCGGAGCCGGTCGAGGTGCCCGGCATCGGCATCGACCCGGACCTGGCCTGGGACGACGACGGCAACTGTTGGTGCACCTACGCCGAGATCGGCCAGGTCCGTATCGACCCGGCCACCGGCAAGACCCTCGACGGGCCGTTCCGGCTGTGGTCCGGCGGCCCACGCGCCCAGGCCCCCGAGGCCCCACACCTCTACCGGATCGGCGACCACTGGTATCTGCTGATCGCCGAGGGCGGCACCGAACGCGGCCACGCCATCTCGATCGCCCGCTCCACCTCGCCGAACGGCCCGTTCGAGCCCTGCCCGGCCAACCCGATCCTCACCCACCGCGGCACCAACCGGCCGATCCAGAACACCGGCCACGCCGACCTCGTCCAGGGCCCCGACGACTCCTGGTGGATGGTCCTGCTCGGCGTCCGGCCCGGCGGCGGCACCCCGGGCTGGCACGTCCTCGGCCGGGAGACCTTCCTCGTCCCGGTCTCCTGGGTGGACGGCTGGCCGGTCCCCGGCGATCTGGAACCGTCGATGACCGTCCCCTGGCCGGTCAAGGCACCCCCGCCGGCGGCGTCCCGCGACGACTTCGACTCGCCCGACCTGCATCCCCGCTGGATCTCGGTGCGGGCCCGGCCGGCCGCGAGCTGGTCCACCACCGAACGGCCCGGATGGCTCAGCCTCCACGCCCGCGGTCCGTCCCTCGACCAGCCCGGCATCAACTTCGTCGGCCGGCGCCAACAGGACCTCTCCTGCCGGGTACGGGTACTCGCCGACCCGTCGCAGGGACGTGGGGGACTGGCGGTCCGCCTCGACGAATGCCACCACTACGCCCTCGAAGCGGGTGACGGACTGGTCCGGGTGACCGCCCGGATCGGCTCGATCCGGCACACCGTGACCACCCGCCCGATCCCCGACGGCCCGGTCCGGCTGCGCCTGGACGTGATCGCCGCCACCACCAGCTGGCATCCCAGCCAGGGCCCGGACGAGCTGCACCTGGGTGTCGAGACCGCCGACGGCGACTTCCTGACCCTCGCCGAACTCGACGGCCGCTACCTGTCCACCGAGGTCGCCGGGGGATTCACCGGCCGGGTCATCGGCATGTTCGCCACCGCCGGGACGGTCCGGTTCGACTGGTTCGACTACCAGCCGATCGCCGACTGATGAAACCGGTCACCATCTCGTACATCGCACGGACCGCCGGCGTCTCGGTGCCCACCGTCTCCAAGGTCGTCAACGGTCGCTCCGGTGTAGCCGCCGAGACCAGGGCCCGCGTCGAAGCCCTGATCAGCCAGTACGGCTACCGCAAAGCCGGCTCCCCGCAGCGCACCAACCTGATGGAGCTGGTCGTCGACGAGATCGAACACATGTGGGGTGTCGAGATCATCCGCGGCGTCCAGCGGGTCGTCCGTGAGCACCGGGTCGGACTCGTGCTCACCCAGTTCGGCCCGGAACCCGACTCCCTCCGCTACTGGATCGACGACACCATCGCCCGCCACCCGGACTGTGTGGTGGCCGTCGCCCAGCTGTCCGAGAAGGAGCAGAATCAGCTGCACGCCCGTGGCATCCCGTTCGTCGTACTGGACCCGGCCGTCGAGTTCCCCGAGAACGTCCCGTTCGTCGGCGCCACCAACTGGGCCGGCGGCCGATCGGCCACCCGCCACCTGATCGGCCTCGGCCATCGTGACATCGCCATGATCAGCGGGCCGGGTCACCTCTTCTGCCAGGCCCGTGTCGACGGCCACCGGTCCGCGCTGCAGAGCGCGGGCCTGCCGCCGGGAGACGTGCTCCCGGCACCGCTCACCGAGGAGGGCGGCCACACCGCGGCGCGTGAACTGCTCGCCCGGCCGAACCCGCCGACCGCCGTCTTCACCGGCAACGATCTGCAGGCGGTCGGCGTCTACCGGGCGGCCCGCGAACTCGGCCTGCGCATCCCGGCCGACCTGAGCGTGGTCGGTTTCGACGACCTGCCGATCGCCGGGATGCTCGAACCCGCCCTGACCACGGTCCACCAGCCGCTGACCGAGATGGCGGTCGCCGCCACCGAGCTGGCCCTGGCACTGGGGCGTGGCGAGACCGTCTCCCAGCTCGGCATCGAGCTGGCCACCCGGCTGGTCGTCCGCTCCAGCACCACCGCCCACCCGCCCGCGGATCTTCCGGTCCCGGGCCGCCCGCCCGCCGGCCCCCAGCCGTGATCGCGTCGTCTTCTCGTGCGTCGGCCGGATCAGCGGGCCAGTCGGGAAGCCGGCCACCCGGCGCAGGCCCGGATCGAGGCGACCGCATGGGTGAACCCGGCCGGAGTCGCGGCCTCGCCGACCACCCCGGATCCGAGCGCCGCACCGACAGCGGCGATGATGCCCTCCGGAGCATCCATCATCCGTGGGCGCGGCGACATGCGCCGGAATCTACTGGAAGGGGCCCGCTCATGCAGTGCCGGATCTTCACCTACGACATCGTCACCGGCGCGCGGACACACGTGTACACCAGCACGACGGTGCATTTCGAGGCGCCGAACTGGACCGCCGACGACACCCTGATCGTCAACGGTGACGGCCGTCTCTGGGCACTACCCGCCGACGGCTCGGCCGAACCGCGGCAGATCCCGATCGACGGCATCCCCGACCTGAACAACGACCACGTGCCGGCGCCCGGCCACGAGACGATCTTCCTGTCCGCGAACGACGGCCACCTCTACGAGGCCGCCCTGTCCGGCGGCCCGGCCCGGAAGATCACCTCCGACGACACCCGGCGGCACTTCCTGCACGGCGTCAGCCCCGACGGCACGACCCTGGCCTACGTCGGCGTCGACCGGCCCGACTGGTCGACCGCCAGCCTGCTCACCGTGGGCGTCGACGGCACCGGAACCGTCCGGCTCACCGCGATCGGCGGCACCGACGACGGCCCCGAATACACCCCGGACGGCGCGTGGATCCACTTCAACACCGAGCGGTTCTCGCCGGGCCACGCCCAGATCGCCCGGATGCGGCCGGACGGGACCGAGGTCGAGCAGCTCACCCACGACGAGCGGGTCAACTGGTTCCCGCACTTCGCCCCGGACGGCCGGCACGCCGTCTACCTCAGCTACCCGCCCGGCACCCAGGGCCACCCGCCCGACCTGCCGGTCGAGTTGCGCCTGGTCGAGGGCGACGACTGGCAGTCGGCCCGGACGGTCGTCGCGCTGCAGGGCGGCCAGGGCACGATCAACGTGAACAGCTGGTCTACCGACTCTCGTCGGTTCGCGTACGTGGACTATCCCGCGACGCGATGATCACCCGGTTGCCGTCCGGGTCGGCGACCGTCGCCATCCGCTCGCCCCACGCCTGATCGGCCGGCTCCTGCACGATCTCGGCGCCGCCGGTCCGCAGCCGTTCGACACCGGCGTCACAGTCGTCGGTGTAGACCCACAGGGTGATCCGGTCGTTGGCGAGCGGGCCCGGCTCGCTCTGGCGACCGATCCCCAGGTGGGACCGGCCCAGGTCCAGGGCCACATAGACCGGCTCACCCTCGGGCGGGAACCGATAGGTCACCTCGCCACCGAGCAGATCCCGCCAGAACCGCAGCGACCGTTCCAGGTCGGGGGTGGTCAGGATCGGGAACATCTCGTCGAACATCGGTCTCCTCCTCGACAGGGAATACTGTCCGGGTGTCGCTGACCCTTGACGAAGCCCGGGCCCGTTCCGCCGCGCTCTCCGAGATCTCCTACGATCTCGCGCTCGACGTCACCTCACCGGATGACTTCCGCAGCCGTGCCGTCATCAGGTTCACCACCACCGGCGGCGGCAGCTTTCTCGAACTGCACCGGGCCGAGTCCCTCGACGTCACCCTCGACGGGACCACCATCACCCCGGCGTACGACGGTAAACGCATCCCGCTCGACGAACTCGCCCCCGGCAAGCACGAGGTCGTCGTCGACGCCCGGTTGCGCTACGTCACCGACGGCGAGGGCATGCACACCTTCACCGACCCGGTCGACGGCGAACGGTACGTCGGCGGCTACCTCGGCCTCGACGTCACGCAGCGGCTGTTCGCGTGCTTCGACCAGCTCGACCTGAAAGCCCCCATCGCCCTCACCGTCGAGGCCGACCCGACGTGGACGGTCCTGGCCAACGGCCTGCCGACCGGGCCCGGCACGTTCGCGACGACCCCGCCGATCGCCTGCGACCTGTTCGTCGTCGCCGCCGGGCCGTACCACTCGGTGCGCTGGGAGCACGCCGGCATCCCGATGGGCTGGCACGCCCGCCGCTCGCTCGCCGCCGAACTCGACCGCGACGCCGACGAGCTGCGCCGCATCACCGAGGCCTGCTACGACCACTACGCGCGGATCTTCACCGAGCCGTACCCGTTCGACTCGTACGACCAGGTCTTCGTCCCGGAGCTCAACTGGGGCGCCCAGGAGAACCCGGGCTGTGTCACGTTCAACGAGTTCATGCTGCCCCGGGGCCGGGTCACCGACGACGACCGGCGGCGCCGGGCGATGGTGATCGCGCACGAGATGTCACACATGTGGTTCGGCGACCTGGTGTCCCCGGTGTGGTGGGAGGACGCCTGGCTCAACGAGTCGTTCGCCGACTACATGGGCTTCGAGGTCGCCGAGACCGCGGTCGGTTACGCCGGGACCAGGGTGTCCTTCGAGGCGGTGCACAAACCCGGCGCCTACGACGCCGACCGGCGCCGCTCGACCCATCCGGTGGCCCCGACCGGCGAGGACGTCCCCGACGTCGCCACCGCGACGACCATCTTCGATCAGATCTCGTACGGCAAAGGCAACGCCGTCGTACGCCAGCTGGTCACGTGGCTGGGCGAGCAGGATTTCCTGACCGGCGTCAACGCGCACCTGACCCGGCACCGGTTCGGCAACGCCACCCTGGAGGACCTGCTGTCGGCCCTCGACGCCGCCTCACCACGGGACGTCCGCGGGTGGGCCGAGGTGTGGCTGCGCCGGTCCGGGCACGACACGATTCGGGTCACCCGCCGCGACGACGGTGTTCCCGTGCTGACCCGTGACGGGGTCCGGCCGCACCGGTTCACCGTCACGGCGTACACCCCCGATCTGGAACCGGTCGCCTCGCGCCTGATCGACCTCGGTGACGAACCGCCGACCCTGCCGGACTGGTCCGGCCTGATCGTGGTGCCGAACGCGCACGGTGAGACGTTCGCCCGCCTCGACCTCGACCCGCAGTCGCGGGACGCGCTCACACTGGGCCTGACCAGGGTGCCGGATCCGCTGGTCCGGTCGGTGCTGTGGCCGGTGCTGCTCGACCGTGATCCGCTGCGGCTGCTGGCCGCCCAGCTCCCACACGAGCCGTCGCCGACGCTGATCACGGCCGCCCTCACCCGCACCCGCGACCACCTGATCCGCCGCCGACTCCCGGCGGCCGAGGTGCCGGCCGCCCTCGCGGTGGTCGCCGCCGCCTGTGCGACCACCACCGAGCACGACGAACAGCGGGCGGTAGCACTCGCCAAAGGCCTCGCCTGGTCGACCGCCGACACCGGCCTGCTGCGCCGCTGGCTGTCCACCGACACCACCGACGCCGGTCTGGCCCTCGACCCGGACCTGCGCTGGACCGCGCTGTGCCGGCTCGCCGAACTCGGCGGCATCGACGCCCCGCAGATCGAAGCCGAACGCGACCGCGACGGCACCGCCGACGGCATGCTGGGCGCCCTGACCGCGCTGGCCGCCCGCCCGACCCCGGCCGCGAAGGCCGAGGCCTGGGCATCGATGACCGAAGACCCGACCGTGTCGGTACGCCGTTTCCGGGCCCTGGCGGCCGGTCTGTGGTCCCCGTCCCAGCGCCCACTGGTCGCCGACTACATCCCCGCCTACATCGCGGCCGCGTCGGCGCTGGCCGAGCGGGGTTCGGCCTTCGCCGCCGAGGTGGGCCGAGCCTTCCCGGCCCTGGCCTTGACCGACGCGGAGCTGTACCAGGTCCGAGCCGCCCTGCATCCCGAGGTCCCCACCGTCCTGAGCCGCCTCTGGAACGACGAACTGGACGACCGCACGCCCTGACGGCGCACTCCCCGGCCGAGGGAGAGCGAACGATCGCCGAATCGGGACGCCACGGTGGACCAGGAGGTGGCCGGCCCGCCGCGGACGAGGTGAGCCGCATCCCGCCCGCCACGCTGGAGTCGATCTGGCACAATGCCGCGCCATGGACTATCACGGACAGTTCCGGCGTACAGCGATCGAGCGTGGCATCCCGGCCGACGAGGTGGAGCGGTTCGCCGAGTTCCTGCGGTTCGCGATCTGGACCGGCGAGCACCGCGACGGCCCACTGGTCGGCCGGGCGGGCGGACTGCCGCGCCTTCCGGCCGGGATGGAGTGGCCGTCGTCGGGCCACGACCCGCTGCCGTTCATCGCCGAGATCGACTGCGCGGCACTGCCTCGGGTCGGCGGCCTACCGCTGCCCGCCGACGGCACCCTGCTGTTCTTCCTGCACCACGAGAACGCCCACGACGAGTTCGACGAGACCAAGGAGCAGCGGCACGCCCGGGTCGTCTACCTGCCGGCCGGCACCGACACGGTGACCGCGGACGAGCCGGCCGACACCGACGGGATGTTCTGCAACACCCGGATCAGCTTCATCGGCCGGGCCCACGACCTGCGGGCCACCGTCCACGCCGAGCTTCCGGGCTGGCTGGAGGACGACGAGGACCTCGAGTCGTACGGCGAGTCGCGTCCCGTACGACATCTGGGTCTTGACCTGTCGCACTTGAACGATCTGCGGGCGCTGGCGGCCGAACTGTGGCCGGACGACGGCGACCCGGGATTCGCCCTCGGCGGTTACACGAGCGGCATCGGCGAGATGGCCACCGACTTCCTGTACACCATCCCGGAGACCGGGATGGCCGAAGCCGCCCTGGAGGCGCGCGGCGCCGCGACGACCGACGTCGACCTGGAGCAGGAGACCGTGCGGGTGATGCGCGAATGGGTCCCGCTGGCCCAGTTCGTTCCCGACGACGTCTACATCGGCCGTTTCCTGATCCGCTACGACGATCTGGCCGCCGCCTGTTTCGACCGGGCCCTGTCGTTCACCGCCTTCACCGAATAGTCGTGAACGCTCCGACGATCGACGACGTCCTGGCTTTCGCGGCCCGCCTCACCGATGAGCCGAGCCGGGCCGACGCTCTCGCCGACCTCGTGCCGCTGCTGCCTCCCGCGCGCCTCGGCGAGATCATGGATCTGGCCGAGGCGATGGACGACGAGCACAGCCGCGGCCGGGTGCATTTCGCCCTGATCCAGGTGGCCGGTCCGGCGCTGACTCCGCGCCTGCTCGCCGCGGCCTACCGGTGCGAGCGGGTGCGGGGCCGTGCCCTCGAACTGATCGCCCTGCTGCCGCGCCTGGACGGCGACGAGCGGTCCGCGGCCGCCGAGGAGGCGGTCGCCATGCTGGTGCGGCTCGACGACGCCGGCAGCATGACCGCCGAGGCCGTCCGGAAGCTCGCGCCTTTCCTCACCCCGCAGCGGCTGGACGACCTGTTGACCGCGCTGGTGCCGGACGAGGAGATTCGTGCCCACTTCCTCGGGAGCGGCGTGCCGCCGCCGCCCGTTCGGCGATCCGCCATCCGGGCGGCGCGTGGGAGTACTCCATGAAGCACATCGCTCCCTACCTCACCCAGGATGACCTCATCGAGGCCGTGCGCCGGGCCGGACCGATCTTGCGGGCCCGCGGGATCGGCCTGATCACGCCACACCTCGACCGGGCCAGGCTGCCCGAGGCGTTCGCCGCCATCCTCGCCGTCGAACCGGAGTGGGCCCGTGGTGAGGGGCTGGCCGGCATCGTCGGTGACCTCGACCCGGATCAGGCCGACCAGGCGATCGAGGCGGCCGTCGCGATCCGGGATCCGGCGCACCGCGTACACACCCTGGCCGGAATGCTCCCGGATCTGCCACCGGACCGGCGGCCTGCTGTCTTGGACGCCGCCCTTCTCGCGGCCACCGGCATCCCGCGCGCCGAGGACCGGGCCTTCGCCCTGGTGACGCTGGCAGAGGGGCTGCCCGCCGCGGAGCGGGGCCCGGCGCTGCAGGAGGCCTTCGTGGTGATCCGGAAGGACCGCGCCGAGGGCCGGTGGCTGAGCCGGCTGATCAAGCTGTTGGACGGGTACGAAGGGCGGCGAGTGGTCACTCGTAACGGTATTTGAGCGCGTCCGCCTCCGCCTGTTCGATGTCGGCGATGGTCAGGTCGGGCATCCGCAGTTGCGCGAGGGTCACTTCGGCCGAGGTCGGCTGGGCGTCGGCGGGCAGCCACTGCTCGGGTTTCCAGGCGTTGCCGCGGATCAGCGATTTGGGGCAGTGCGGGTAGACCTCCTCGATGCCGACGACGAGGGCGCTGGCCGGCGGCTTGCCGACAGCGGTCAGCTGGGAGAGCAGGTCGGGTCGGGTGGACACGCAGGCCCGGCCGTTGACGCGCAGTGTCGTGGTGCGGCCGGGAATCAGGAACAGCAGTCCGGCCCGGCCGGTCGCGACGACGTTCTGCAAGCTGTCCAGGCGTTTGTTGCCGGTCGCGTCGGGGATCGCGATCGTCCGCGGATCGAGGACGGCGACGAACCCGGCCGGCCCGCCGCGTGGGGAGACGTCGCAGTTGCCGTCGGCGTCGACGGTGGCCACCATCACCAGCGACGAGCAGGCGATCAGCCGGCGGGTCTGCTCGGTGAGCTCGGTCATCTGCTTGCGGACGGCCGCTTCGCCGGGCATGTCGTACGTCCGCCGAAGTGTCTCCTGGTCGTGGACGGCGTCGGCGCGCAGCGAGTCGAAGGCGCCGGTGGCGGTGTCTGTGCTCATGGCCCGACCCTAATCCGGGCCGGGCCGATGCCTCATCCCCTGTTCAACCGGCCCTTCGACGGCCCGGCACGCCGTCTCACCGGGTCAGGACGGCCGGGCGAAGCAGGGGGAGTGGAGCAGCACCGCGAACGCGTCCCTGGACACCGTCTCGATGTCCAGGCTGAAGCCGTCCTCGGTCTTCGCGGCCAGCACGCCCTCGTACGCGCCGATCTCCCGGTCGTCGGTGATCTCGTACCCCTTGGCGGTCCAGTCGCTGCGCACCCGGCCGAGCGTCGCCCGCGGCTCCTCGCCGTCGGGCACGTCGATGTTGTACGCCCCCTGAACGGCGTAGCCGTCACGGGTGCCGGAGCACGGCATCGGCCCGGTCGCCGGGTCCCGCAGCGGCTCGCCGACCACCCCGGCGAGGGCGTCGGCGTGCTGCTGCACGAGCGCGGTGGTGTCGGCTTCGGATTTGGATTCCACGAATTCTCCCGAGCAGGCGGTCAGTAGGAGGAGCCCGGCGAGCAGGGCGGGGACGGGTCTCATCGGATCGCCTCCGGGCTGGTGCCGCTGTTGAGCGTGACCTTGTCGTATCGTCCGGCCAGCACCCGGGCCTGGTTGTTCAGGCTCTCGCTGTCCGGCTCCCAGTAGCTGGTGTGCCCGCCGGTGTCGGCCACCCAGTTGTTGCCGCCGAACCCGCCGGACGTCGGCGCGTCACCGTGGGTGGCGTCGGCCGCCGTCTCCAGCGCCCACACCGCCGGGGCCGCGCCCGGGAACAGGATCTTGTCCCATGGTTCGGCGAACTTCGCGTCGGCGACCGGATCGGTGGAACCGGCACCCGCCCACACGTGCTGCGTGTCGCTCATCAACTGGTCGGCGCCGGGCACGTGCATACCGGGGCTGCCGGCCACCACGATGTCGTCGACGGGCAGGTTCCCGGTCCGGGCGGCCTCACCGACGACGGTCGACCCGTACGAATGCCCCATCGCCACCAGATGCCCGGGTTCGCCTTCATGGGTGGCCCGCAGCCCGTTCATGAACCCCAGATACGGGTCGCGGGCCGTCTCGGATCGCCCGTCGACCAGCACCGACGCGTTGTCCAGGTCGGGTGCGTCGTAGCCGAGCCAGTACACGGTCGACACGTCACCGCGGCGTCCGCCGGTGAGCCGGTCGGCGGCCTCGTTCATCCGCGTCACCCGGTCCATGTTGTCGTCCATCGACCCGTACAGCGTGGTGCTCAGCCCCGGCACCCACACCCCGGTGTGGCGTGCGGTGTCCGGGTTGCCGACCGCGATCGCCACGGTGCCGTGCCCGCCGTACGCCTCGGTGTCCACCGCGAGCAGATACCCCCGGTCGCCGAGCTTGCCGAGCGCCTCCTCGACCTTGGTGATCCGCTGCATCTGTTCGCGCAGTTCGGGCAGGTTGCCGCGCTCGACGTCCATCCGGGCCAGCACCTCCTCCTTCTGCCGCGCGAGGGCCAGCCGGTTCGCCTCGTCCCGGTCGTCGGCCGGGATCCCGTCGAGCCCGCCGACCTGCCGCTGACAGGGTTCGTGGACGTCGGCGATCTCCCGGCGCAGCGCGACCGCCCGTTTCGCGGCGTCGACTCCGGACGGCCACACGTCGGGCAGGTCACGGGCGTCGCTGGTGAACTCGTCGAGCCGGTCGTCCAGCGCGGCCGCGAGCCGGTCCCACGCGTCGGCGGCCTGCCCGATCGCGCCGGTGTCGGTGTCGCGGATCAGTTGCAGAGTGATCGTCATCGGTCAGCGCACCGGGAAGTTGAACGATCGCGCCGCCGTCTGGTCGGACGCCTCCAACTCGTTCGCGCTGGTCGACAGGTCGTCGCCGAGCGCGCGGACCCGCAGGGTGAGGTCGCGCAGGTAGTCCGACCAGCGGGCCGAGGTCTCGCCCAGGGTGGGCGCGAAGTCCCAGCCCGCGGCCGGTCCGGTCACGGTCAGCCGGGGTAGTTCCCGCCCGATGGCGTGATCCACGGCGACCAGTGGTGTCCTGATCCGGATCGCCGTCCTCCGCAGGCCTTCGATGTCGACGTCCAAGATGAATCCTCCCCGTGTTTCCGGAGAGACTACGGGAGACTCCGTCCATGGCCGTTTACGACGCGATCGGTACGACCTACGCCGGCACCCGCCGTCCGGACGCCCGGATCGCGGCCCGCATCGAGGCGGCGCTCGGCGACGCGGCCTCGGTGGTGAACGTCGGTGCGGGCACCGGGTCCTACGAGACCGCGCGGACCGTCCTGGCGGTCGAGCCGAGCCCCGTGATGATCGCCCAGCGTCCGGACGGGTCGGCGCCGGCCGTCCGGGCGGTGGCCGAGCGGATCCCGGTCGTCGACGGCGCCGCCGACGCGGTGATGGCGCTGCTGACCGTGCACCACTGGTCCGACCTGGCGGCGGGGGTCGCCGAACTGCGCCGGGTCGCGCGCCGACGGGTGGTGATCCTGACCTGGGACCAGGCCGTGTTCCGCCGGTTCTGGCTGGTCGAGGAGTACCTGCCGGAGGCCGCCGCGTTCGACGACACCCGAGCCGTGCCGGTCGAGCGGTTGGCCGCGATGCTCGGCGGGGCCCGGGTCGAGCCGGTGCCGGTGCCGCACGACTGCACCGACGGGTTCGGTGCGGCGTTCTGGCGGCGGCCCGCGGCGTACCTCGATCCGGTCGTGCGGGCCGGTATCTCGATGCTGGCCCAGCCGGGGGAGGAACTGCTCCGTCCGGGTCTGGCCCGGCTGGCCGCCGACCTGGCATCGGGGCGCTGGCGCGACCGCCATCGGGACCTGGCGACGCATGACGAGTTCGACGCCGGCTATCGGCTCGTCATTGACGAGCGTGAAACCGCGTCTTAACGTCTCCGGCACCGTTCCTTCCTCCTGCACCCCCATGCGAGGATTCATGAAACGATTCATCCCCCTGTCGGTGGCCGTCCTGGCCACCCTGCTGCTGGGCGCCCCGGCGCACGCCGCCGCGCCGACCGTCACGCCGACCTCGACCACCGTCCTGACCACCAGTGGCCGGACCGCGCTCACCTACACCGGCTACATGAACGGCGAGTCGTTCCAGCAGGACGGCATCGTCACGTTCAACGGCCGGCAGTACTCCGCCTTCTGGGACCAGAGCGGCTACGTCAATCTGTCCCGCCGTCAGCTGCCGTCCGGCGCCTGGTCCAACCTGCGGCTGACCGACTACGTGACCGCCTCGACCGACTCGCACAACACGATCAGCATCGGGATCGCCCCGTCCGACGGCACCATCCACCTGGCGTTCGACACCCACTCGTCGCAGTTCCGCTATCGGAAGTCGATCGCCGGTCTGGCCTCCGCGCCCGGCAGCGCGGTCTGGTCCACGAGCAGTTTCGGTACGGTCCAGACGAAACTGACCAGCACCAGCATGGACGTCGTCACGTACCCGCAGTTCTTCGCGCACCCGGACGGCACCCTGCAACTGGCGATCCGCACCGGCTACAGCGGCACCGGCGACGAGGTCCTCTACGAGTACAAGTCGGGGGCCTGGTCGTACCTCGGCGAGTTCATCGACGGCACCACCGCCGGTAACAACGCCTACCTGTTCGGCATCGAGTACGACAACTTCGATCCGGCCGCGCCGCTGCTGCACGTCACGTGGACGGTCCGGGAGACCTCGAACGCGAGCACCAACCACGACATCTTCTACGCGTACAGCAAGGACAAGGGCCGGACCTGGCGCAACAACGCCGGCACCGTGGTCGCCACCACCGGCAGCACGCCGCTGGCGTCCAGCGCGTCCGGTCTGAGGGTGTGGGGGATCGGCCAGAACCGGGGTCTGATCAACCAGGAGTCCCAGGTCGTCGACGCGGCCGGGATCGTGCACGTGCTCGCCTCGCACCTGCCCGCGTCGGCCGCCGACAACGCCGACTTCACCGCCGCCCGGGAGACCGCCGTCCTGGTGCACTACTGGCGGGACAAGTCGAGCAAGGTGTGGCACCAGACGTACACCCCGTTCCTGGAGCGTTCAGCCCGCGGTGACATCGCCGTCGACGCCAAGGACAACCTGTACGTGGTCAGTGGCGACTCCAGTACCCGCAAGCTGCACATCCAGACCGCGTCGAAGGCGTCCGGCTGGACCGACTGGGTGATCCGGTACACCTCGTCGGCGATCTACTACTCCGACCCGCTGATCGACCACCAGCGGCTCAAGTCGCTGGGCACACTCAGCTTCTTCGCCCCGCGGTACGGCGGCAGCCAGATCGACGTCCAGGACTGGGCTGTGAGCGGCTGATAGGAGCGATCACATTCACCGCTGACGTTGCAGCAGGTTGGCGGGCAACCGGATCTCGGTTGCCCGCCATGCTTTTCACCAGGAGAAAAACGTAATGCCGGAGCCGGTCAGGTAGCCGCTGTTAGAAGTCTTGACACATACTTTGTTATCGATAACATTTTGCGCGTAACACAGGTGTAACCTCCCCGTTCCCCTCGCCGAGGTGCCTTCATGCCGTTACGTCCGTCCCGCCTCGCCCTGATTCCCCTGATCAGCGCCCTCCTGCTGACCCTCCTCACGCCGCCCGCGTCGGCCGCCGACCCGAACACCGCCTACCTGATGGCCCACTTCACCGGCGAGAGCGCCACCGGTGAACAGATCTACTTCGCCACCAGCACCGACGGTCTGC
Source organism: Actinoplanes sichuanensis (assembly GCF_033097365.1). Lineage (NCBI taxonomy): Bacteria > Bacillati > Actinomycetota > Actinomycetes > Micromonosporales > Micromonosporaceae > Actinoplanes > Actinoplanes sichuanensis. The sequence continues at coordinate 3,744,645 of NZ_AP028461.1, read as the reverse complement.
ACTGGACCGACCTGAACGCCTCCCAGCCGGTCCTCACCTCCACCGTGGGGGAGAAGGGCGTGCGGGACCCCAGCCTGGTCCGGTCGCCGGCCGGCGACAGATACTGGCTGCTCGCCACCGACCTGCGCATCGCCAGCGGCAAGGGCTGGGACGTCGCCATGCACTCCGGCAGCACCAGCCTGGTCGTCTGGGAGTCCACCGACCTGGTCACCTGGTCCGCCCCTCGGCTGGTCGACGTGGCCGGCGGCATCCCGTCGGCGGGCTGCGCCTGGGCACCCGAGGCCATCTACGACCCGGCGAGCGGCGACTACGTCGTCTACTGGGCGACGATCTCCCCGGCCGGCGGAAACGACAAGGCACGGATCTGGTACTCGCGTACCCGGGACTTCCGGACCTTCAGCGCCGCGCAGCTCTACATCGACCGGCCCGGCACCCAGGGCATCATCGACACCCAGATCATCGAGGTGCCGAACAGCACCGGCGGCTACCGCTACGTCCGGGCCTCCGGCGACGGGCAGATCAGCGTCGAGGGCAGCAACCAGATCCTCGGCACGTGGACCCGGCTCGGTGACCTGTCCGGGCTCGGCCTGACCGGCGCCCAGGTTGAAGGCCCGATCCTGCACCAGTTCAACGGCCGCAACGAGTGGGGACTGTGGGTCGACCAGTACTCCTCGGGCCGGGGCTATCTGCCGCTGACCACCACCGACCCGGCGAATCTGAGCAGCTACCGGATCCGGAGTGCCACCGAGTACACGCTCGGCGCCGGCCGGAAACGGCACGGCACGATCCTGCCGATCACCCAGGCTCAGTACAACGCCCTGAACGCCGAGTGGGCGGTGGCGACCACACGGATCCAGTCGTACAACTTCACCGACCGGTTCGTACGCCATGCGAACTTCGACGCCCGGATCGACGCCGACGTCTCCCCGGCCGCCGACGCCCAGTGGCGCATCGTTCCCGGCCTCGCCGGAGGCGGCGGCTACGTGTCGATCGAGTCGGTGAACTTCCCCGGCCACTACCTGCGGCACAGCAACCACGACTTCGCCCTGGCCGCGAACGACGCCACCGCCGGTTTCGCCGCCGACGCCACGTTCAAGCAGGTCCCCGGCCTGGCCGACGCCACCGGGGTGTCCTTCCAGTCGTACAGCCAACCCACCCGGTACCTACGGCACTACAGCTTCCTGCTGCGCCTCGACGAGATCACCACCGCCACCGGCCGCGCCGACGCCACCTTCCGCCTGAACTGAGGATCCCCTATGCTCCCGCTCACCCGTCGTAGCCTGCTCGGTGCCGCCGCCGGAGGCGCCGCCCTCTCCGTCATGCCCGGTCTCCCGGCCGTCGCCGCCGAGACCGGCGTCTCCGCCTACCAGTTCCCGCTCGGCCAGGTGAAACTCACCGCCGGCCGGCTCATGGACAACCAGAGCCGCACCCTGACCTACCTGCGGCTGGTCGACGTGGACCGGCTGCTCTACGTCTTCCGCGCCAACCACGGCCTGTCCACCGGCGGTGCCGCGGCCAACGGCGGGTGGGACGCGCCGACCTTCCCGTTCCGCAGCCACGTGCAGGGCCACTTCCTGACCGCCTGGGCACAGGCCTGGGCCGTCCTCGGCGACACCGTCTGCCGGGACAAGGCCAACTACATGGTCGCCGAGCTGGCGAAGTGCCAGGCGTCGAACGGGTACCTGTCCGGGTTCCCGGAGGCCGACATCACCGCCGTGCACAACCGCACGCTCACCAACGGCAACGTCCCCTACTACTGCATCCACAAGACGCTCGCCGGGCTGCTCGACGTGTGGCGACTGATCGGCGGCACCCAGGCGCGCGACGTGCTGCTCAAGTTCGCGGCCTGGGTCGACACCCGTACCGCCGCTCTGACGACCGCGCAGATGCAGGCCATGCTGCAGACCGAATTCGGTGGGATGAACGCCGTCCTCACCGACCTCTACCAGCAGACGAACGACTCCCGGTGGCTGACCGTGGCCCGGCGCTTCGATCACGCGGTCGTCTTCGACCCGCTCGCCGCCGGCACCGACAGCCTCAACGGGCTGCACGCCAACACCCAGGTGCCGAAGTGGATCGGCGCGGCCCGCGAGTACAAGGCGACCGGCACCACCCGCTACCGCGACATCGCCCGCAACGCCTGGAACATCACCGTCGGCGCGCACACCTACGCCATCGGCGGCAACAGCCAGGCCGAACACTTCCGCCCGGCCGGCGCGATCGCCGGATACCTCACCAACGACACCTGCGAGCACTGCAACAGCGTCAACATGCTGCGGCTGACCAACGAGCTGTACGTGACCGAACCCGACCGGGCCGCGTACTTCGACTTCTACGAGCAGGCGCTGCTCAACCACGTCCTCGGCGCGCAGAACCCGGCGTCGGCCAACGGGCACGTCACCTACTTCACGCCGCTGCGCCCCGGCGGCCGCCGCGGTGTCGGACCGGCGTGGGGCGGCGGCACCTGGAGCACCGACTACGGCACCTTCTGGTGCTGCCAGGGCACCGGCGTCGAGGTCAACACCCGGCTCGCCGAGTCGATCTACTTCTACAGCGGCACCACCCTGACCGTGAACCTGTTCGCGCCGTCGGTGCTGACCTGGGCGGCGCGCGGCATCACCGTCACCCAGACCACCACGTTCCCGGAGAGCGACACCAGCACGCTCAAGCTGACCGGCACGATGAGCGGGTCGTGGAGCATCCGGGTCCGCATCCCGTCCTGGACCAGCGGCGCCACCATCACCGTCAACGGCACCGCGGTCACCACCAGCGCGCCCGGCACGTACACCACGATCACCCGGACCTGGGCCGCGAACGACACGATCGTCGTGCGGCTGCCGATGCGGATCGTTCTCCGGCCCGCCAACGACAACCCCGACCTGCAGGCCATCACGTACGGGCCGGTCGTGCTCGCCGGCAACTACGGCGACACGGCACTGACCACCCCGCCGACGCTCACCGTGTCGTCGGTGACCCGTACCACCGCGACCGCGAACGGATCCCCGGTCAACCTGGTGCCGTTCTACAACGCGCACGCGATGAACTACAACGTCTACTGGATGACCGCGCCGACGTACAAGCTGGTCAACAACGCGACCGGCCTGGTACTCGGAGTCAAGGACATGTCGGTCGCCGACGGTGGCCTCGCCGTGATGTGGGGCGACACCGGCACCCTGGACCACCGCTGGGTCCGGATCGCCGACGGTACGGCGGTCCGCTTCCGCAACGTCAACAGCGGCAAGGTCCTCGGCGTCCAGGACATGTCCACCGCCGACAACGCGGTCGTCCTGCAGTGGGCCGACAACGGCACCGCCGACCACCGCTGGACCCTCGTCGACCAGGGCAACGGGATCTACAAGATCCGCAACGTGAACAGCGGCAAACTCCTGGCCGTCCTCAACGGCGGCACCGCGTGGGGCGTCCAGGTGGTCCAGGACGCCGACAACGGCTCGGCCGACAACCTCTGGCGTCTCACGGCGATCTGAAAGGGGGCCCCATCATGTCCATGACCAGGCGAACCTTCACCCTCCTGCCGGCCCTCGCGGCTGCGGCGACCGCCGCCGGTCAGATCCCCACCGCGGCGTGGGCGGCCAACACCGCCTATGTCTTCGCCTACTTCACCGAGACACCCAACCAGTCCGGCGCCGACTACGGGCTGCACCTCGCGGTCAGCTCGGACGGTCTGAACTGGAAACCCCTCAATCAAAACAACGCGGTCGTACGGCCCACCGCCGGCACCCTGGGTCTGCGTGACCCGTTCCTGCTCCGCAAGCAGGACGGCACCTTCGTGGTCCTGGCCACCGACCTCAACGGCACCGACTTCTCGCAGAACAACCAGTACCTGCACGTGTGGGACTCCGTCGACCTGACCAGCTTCACCGGATACCGCCGGATCAAGATGCACGACCTGGCCACCCACACGTGGGCGCCGACCGCCTTCTGGGACGCCGCCCGCGGCCAGTACGGCATCGTCTACTCCGCCAACAACGGCTCCGACGTGTTCCTGGTCAACTACACCAGCGACTTCCGGACGGTCTCCGCCCCGCAGGTCTACTTCAGCCCCGGGTTCAACGTCCTCGACGGTGACATCGTCGTGGACGGCGGCGTCTACTACTTCTTCTACAAGAACCTCGGCAACGGCCTGATCTACGGCGCCCGGTCCAGCACCGGCGCACCCAACAGCTACACCAGCTACACCAGCGGCCTGCGGCAGGGCAACGCGATGGAAGCGCCGATGCTGGTCAAGAACAACGCCGGCACCGGCTGGTGGCTGTGGGGTGACTCGTTCAGCCCGGTCAACAACGACTACTACCTGTGGAACAGCACCACCGTGGGCGGCAACTCGTGGGCCGTCGCCGACCAGCGCACCTACACGCCCCCACTGAACGCCAAACACGGCAGCATCGCCGGGATCACCGCCGCCGAATACAGCGCCCTCGTCTCCCGCTGGGGACTGCCGGCCTGGGTACGGCTCAAGTCGTCGAACTACCCCGACCGGTACGTGCGGCACGCCAACAGCATCGGCCGGATCGACGCGTACCCGTTCGACCCGCACCAGGACCAGCTGTGGAAGATGGTTCCCGGCCTGGCCGACGCGGCCGCCGTGTCGTTCGAGTCGGTCAACTATCCGGGCCGCTACCTGCGCCACTACAACTACGCGATCCGGCTGGACGCCAACGACCAGACCGCGGCCTTCCGCGCCGACGCCACCTTCCACCGGGTCGCCGGTCTGGCCGACTCGTCCTGGTCGTCGTTCCGGTCCTACAACTTCCCGGACCGCTACCTGCGGCACTCCAACTACGTGCTGCGCATCGACACGCTGGCCGCCGCCGACTACGCCGACGGCACGTTCCGTGTCGTCTGACCGGCGTGCCGCGCGGCTGCTGGCCGCGTTCGTCCTGCTGCTGAGCGTCCTGTCGCCGGCCGTGCCCGCCTGGGCCGGGCCGTCGTTCACCAACCCGTTGCACAGCTCCGGCGCCGACCCGTACATGACCTGGTACAACGGCTACTACTACCTGATGAACACGCCCTACAGCGGGCCGCTCACCATGCGGCGCGCGACCACGATCGCCGAGCTCAAGACGGCGCCGGCGACCACCGTGTTCAGTGCCCACAAGACCGGCCGCGACCAGTGGATCTGGGCGCCCGAGTTCCACCTGCTCGACGGCCCGAACGGCAAACGCTGGTACATCTACTACTCGGCGGGTGACGGCGACATCGAGAGCCAGCGGGTGCACGTGCTGGAGAGCGCCGGACTCGACCCGCTCGGGCCGTACACGTACCGGGGCATGATCTTCGGCTCGAACAACTGGTGGGGCATCGACGGCAGCGTCGTCACCCTGAACGGAAAGCTGTACTTCACCTGGTCCGGGGTGCCGACAGTGCTCTGGCGGGACAGCGACCCGCACATCTATCTGGTCGCGCTCAGCAACCCGTGGACCGTCACCGGCCCGCGCACCGCGATCTCGGCGCCCACCTACGACTGGGAGAGACAGGGCACCCCGATGAACGAGGGGCCGGTCGCCATCCACCATGGCGGCCGGACGTTCATCACCTACTCGGCCAGCGCCTGCCAGGGGCCCGACTACAAGATCGGGCAGCTCGCCTGGACCGGCGGCGACCCACTGGCCGCGACCTCCTGGGTCAAGAAGAGCACCCCGATCTTCCAGCGCAACGACGCCGCCGGGGTCTACGGGCCCGCCCATCACGGTTTCTTCAAGTCACCCGACGGGACCCAGGACTGGATCGTCTACCACGCCGACTCGTCGGCCACCCAGGGTTGCGGCACCACCCGGACCACCCGGATCCAGCCGATCACCTGGAACGCCGACGGCACACCCCACCTCGGCACGCCGCTCGCCACCGGCACGGTCATCGCGCCACCGGCGGGCGAGCCGGCCGGTCCGGCGAATCCGGTGGTCCGGCTGCAAGCCGGCAACTTCCCCGATCGGTACGTGCGGCACTACAACTATCTGTTGCGGCTCGACCCGATCACCACGGCGACCGGCCGCGCCGACGCCACGTTCCGCAAGCTGGGCTGAAACGGAGACCTCGTTGAGCGACCGCCTCTCCACCGTCCGCGCGGCACAGGCGGGGGAGAGGCGGGCCCTCGACGCCCTGATCAGGGCGCATCTGCCCCTGATCTACACCATCGTCGGCCGGGCGCTGGACCGGCACGCCGACACCGACGACGTGGTCCAGCAGATCCTGCTCGACGTCGTCCGCGACCTGTCCACCCTGCGTTCTCCGGAGCGGTTCCGCGGGTGGCTGTTGGTCATCACGATGCGGGAGATCAACACCCACCTGGCCCGGCGGGACCGCGAACAGGACCGGACCGAGCCCCTGGACGCGGCCCGGAAACGGCCCGAACACTTCGAGGACCTGATCATCCTGCGGCTCGGGCTCGACGGGCAACGCCGGGCTCTGATCCGGTCGGCCCGCTGGCTCGACCGCGAGGACCGGCACCTGTTCGCCCTCTGGTCCCAGGAGATCGCCGGCCGCCTCACCCGGACCGAGGTCGCCGAGGCACTCGAACTCAGCGCCGGTCACACCGGAGTGCGGGTGCACCGCCTCCGCGAACAGCTGGAGATCGCCCGGTCCGTGGAAGCGGCCCTGTCCCTCTCGCCACGGTGCCGTGAGCTCGACGTTTGGGACGGCACCCGAAACAGCCTCTGGCGGAAACGGCTCGCGAGACACGTACGAGATTGTGATCGTTGTTCGCCGGCCACCGCCGACCGGATCGCGCCCGAAGACCTTCTCGCCGGCCTCGGTCTCGTCGCCCTCCCGGCGGCCCTGGCCGCCGCCGGCCACCTGCCCGTGCCGGCCGATCCGGCCGGGCCGTTCGACTTCCCTTCGGCCGGGCCGTCCGACTTCGCTCCGGCCGCCCGCCTGGACGGTGCCGTCCCGGTGGCCGGCGGTGGCTCGTTCCCGGTGGCCGCGACGATCGCCGGCCTGACGGTGGCCGCGGTGGTGACCGGCGCCGTGGTGGTGACCGTCGCGGACGAACCGTCGCCACCCGCAGCGGCGATCGCCGCCGCCACACCGTCACCGTCACCGGCCGTCGTGCGACCGTCCTCGCCGCCCGCCCCACTCACGCTGACCGGCACCCGGTCCCTCGAATCAGCCGGAGCGCCCGGACGCTACCTGGCCTCCGGCACCGACCGGGCGACCCTGCTGCGGATCACCGCCGACACCGGCCGCCGGGTGACGTTCACCGTGGTCCCCGGCCTGGCCGACCGCGACTGCGTCTCGCTGCGCTCCACCGACGGCCGGTACCTGCGCCACTACGCCTTCGCACTGGTCCCGGCCGACCGCGACCCCAGCGACCTGTTCGAGAAGGACGCCACCTTCTGCCCGACGTCGACCACCCCCGGCCGGGTCACGCTGACATCCCTGAACTACCCGACCCGGACGATCCACCACCGAGGCGACGGCGCCGTCGGCATCGACGAACCGGACGGCACCACGGCGTTCACGGCCGCCGCCACCTGGATCATCCACCAGGCGCCCAGCTGATCACCCGCAGCGTAGTTCCCCGCCCGGCCCCCGCCCTGCGGTACCGTCGTCGAGGCGAAAGGGGACGTTTTGCTACCTATATCCAGGCGGCGGGCGCTCCTGCTGGGGCTCGTCGGCGCGGCCGGGGGACTGGCCGGCTGTGCCCGCGAGACGGCGACCGCCCAGAGCGGCCAGACCCGCCTGCTGTACTGGTCGGGCGGCCTCAGCAGCGACGTGCTGGATCGGGCGAAGGCCCGGTTCGCCGACCGCACCGAGCTCACCCCGGTGCAGATCGACGGCGTGTACCGCGACCAGCTCACCGAGATCCTCAACACCGGTCGTGACCTGCCGGGCATCGTCGGTATCAAGGGCGAGGAGGTCGCCGCGCTGGTGCCGCGGGCCGACCTCTTCGTCGACCTGCACAGCCTCGGTGTCGACGACCTGATGGGCCAGTACGTGCCGTGGAAATGGCAGCAGGCGGCCTCGCCGGACAACCGGCAGATCGGCTTCCCGATCGACATCGGGCCGACCGCCACGTTCTTCCGCAGTGACCTGTTCGCCGAGGCCGGCCTGCCGAGCGAGCCGGAGAAGATGGCGGCGGCCGTGCGCACCTGGGACGACTACATCGCGGGCGGGGTGAGGCTGGTCCGGGCACTGCCGTCGGTGAAGCTGGTCCGCAACAGCAGCGAGCTCTACACGATCATGCTGTGGCAGGGCATCCGGCGCTACATCGACGAGACCAACCACTACATCGGCGGCGAGGCGCACGTGAAACGCGCGTGGGAGTTCAGCGTCCAGCTGATCGAGAAGGACCTGGTCGCCCGGATCCCCGGCGCCGACGGCGACGCCTGGGCGAAAGCACTGGTCGAGGGCACGGTCGCCACCGCGTTGGGTGCGTCCTGGCTGGGCTACGACCTGAAGAGCCTGGCCCCGGACTCCGCCGGGAAGTGGCGGGTGGCCTCCGGGCCGGCGATCGGCGCCAACTACGGCGGCTCGTTCCTGGCCATCCCGCAGGGCAGCGCCGACCACGCGCTCTCCTTCGAGATCATCAAGTGGATCCTCGATCCGGAGAACCAGGCGGTCGCGTTCACCGAGGCCGGGCTGTTCCCGGCGGCCACCGCCGCCTTCGAGATGCCGGCTCTGGCCGAGCCCGATCCGTTCTTCGGCGGCCAGAAGCCGATCGGCATCTTCGCCGATTCGGCCCGAAAAGCACATCGGGTGTACGAGGCACCCGCCGACGCCAAGATCCATGACGCTTTCGTGGCCCAACTCGACGCGATCGAGAAGGGCGCCAAGCCGGCGACCAGGGCCTGGACCGATGCGGTCGAGGAGGGCCGCTCGATCGGCGCGTCACTGGGCGTCAACTGAGCGAGGCGTCGACCGGCCGTCAGCGCGCGTCGTCCAGCGGCCGCAGCCGGTCGTCCAGGTCGCCGAGGATCTCCTCGGCCAGCGGGGCGAACCACGCCTGCCTGGCTTCCGCGTTCTTCTGCCGGTCGATGACGCCCGGCGCCCGGGCCTGGTCGATCAGCACGCCGGGCGCCGGCAGCCATCCCGTCGGCAGGTCCCGGCCCTCCTTCGCGCAGCGGGCCTGGATCGCGCCGGCCAGCAGGCCCTGCAGGTACGGCTCGGTGGACAGCAGCACCATGTCGCCCGCCGCGGTCATCTCCAGGGCGTACGGGTCGGTGCCGAACCCGCCGTCCACCCGGGTCGTGGTCGGATCGCGCAGCAGGGCCAGACTGTGCGCGTCGGCGCCGCCCACTCCGATGAATGCGAGCGCGTCCGGATTGGCCTCCTGAAGCACGCGCCAGGCCTGCTTGTTCGCGCCCGGCGCCTGTTTGGTGTCGAACGGCCCGATCACCGTCACGCCGGGCCGCAGCCGCTGGATCGCCTCCCGCAGGCCGGCGACCCGCTCGTCGAGCACGATGACGCCGGGATACGGAGATCCGATCACCACCAGTCCCTCGGCGTCGACCGGCCACCGTCCGGCCATCGTCCGCCCCAGCTCACCACCGAGAGCGCGGTTGTCGTTGCCGATGTAGAGCGGGACGCCGGAACCCGCCGCCGGGACCGAGTGCAACGCCACCACCGGGGTGCCCGCGGTGGCCGCCCTGCCCAGCGAGTCGGCGAACAGCTCCGGGGCGAACGTGAACAGGGTGATCGAACCGCGTTCGCCGGACAGATAGTCCTGGATGGTGCGCAGCTCACTGGCGTTGTCGACGATGTCCGGGCCGACCGCGCGGTGGCCGACGCCGGGCACCCGCCGCACCCCCTCGACGAAACCGGCGGACAGTTCGGCGACGAAGTCGACCTGCCGGCCGGCGACGACCAGCACGGCCGGCGGCGGCGTCGACGGCGCGGCGTCACCACACGCGGCGAGCAGCAGCGTCACCGCGAGCGCGGCGGCTCCGACTCTCACCCGCTTCTGATCGGCACACCCGGCCGTACGGCTGAGGGACGCTCTCAATCGTGCGGCGGCCCGGCCGATATGAACCGGGGAGGTACCCATGCGGGATTGGTTACGACGGCGCGCGGTCGCCCGTACCGCCGTGGTGGCTTTGACCGTGGGTCTGGCCCTTCTCGCCGCGATGGCCGTGGTGAGCAGCCAGACCAGCTCGCGGGCGGCCGACATCGCGGCCGCCACACAGCTGACCAGCCAGCAGTGGAACGAGATCTACCTCAAGATCAGCATCGAGTACGAGCTGCTGGAGGACTACCTCGAGTCGCCCGACCAGGCCGACCGGCAGCCGCTGCTGTCCTCGATCGGGTCGGCCGAGCCGAACCTGCGCTGGCTGCTGGCCAACGGTGGCGAAGCGGACGCACGGCAGGCGATGGCCCTGCAGAACGCGTACGGCGGATACACCTGGACGCTGCGGAACCTGATCGACGCGGCCTCGGCCGACGACCGGCCGGGCACCCTGAAGTTCGCCGAACAGGCCGCCCTGAGCGCCTCCGGACTACGGCGGCAGGCGTCGGTGAACGTGGCCCGCAACAACCTCAGCATCGGCGTGGTGCTGCGCGACGCCAAACGTGACACCGCCCGCCAGCTGATCGCGGTCAAGGTGCTGTCGGCGGCCGACCTGCTGCTGGTCATCCTGTGCGGGCTGGTTCTGCTGACCTATCAGAAACGCACCGAACGGCAGGCCGCCGACAACGACTACCGGGCCTCACACGACGGGCTCACCGGGCTGGCCAACCGGCGGCTGCTCACCGAGCGGGTGACCCGGGCCATCGCCGACGCCGACCGCGGCGGCCCCGGGGTGGGCCTGCTGTTGCTCGACCTCAACCGGTTCAAGGAGGTCAACGACACGCTCGGCCACCACTCCGGTGACCTGCTGCTGATGGAGGTGGCCCGCCGCCTGCGCGGCGCCACCCGCCCGGCCGATCTGGTGGCCCGGCTCGGCGGCGACGAGTTCGCGGTGCTGCTGGCCGACGTCGAAGAACTCGCCGACGCCGGTACGGTCGCCCAGCGCCTGCTCATCGAGTTGTGCGGCCCGGCTGAACTGGGCGGGCTCACCGTCGACATCAGCGGCAGCATCGGCTACTCGTACTATCCGGCCCCCAGTTCCTCGGCCGAGGAGCTGCTGCAACACGCCGACGTGGCGATGTACCACGCGAAACGCAACCACCTGGGCGTCGCCGGGTACGAGGTGGAGAACGACACCAACAGCTTCGAGCAGCTCACCCTGCTCGCCGATCTGCGTACCGGGATCGACCGGGGTGAGCTGGAACTGCACTACCAGCCCAAGATCGGCCTGCCGGGCCGGTCGGTGGCCGGCCTGGAGGCGCTGGTGCGCTGGCGGCACCCGATCCGCGGGCTGCTCGGGCCGCAGGCGTTCGTGCCCGAGGCGGAGCAGAGCGACCTGATGCTGAACCTCACCGAGGCCGTCCTCGACATGGCCCTCGGACAGCAGCGGGCGTGGCGGGAGGCCGGTCGCGACGTCCCGGTCGCGGTCAACGTGGGCGCCGCCTGCCTGCGGGACTCCGCGTTCCCGGCCCGCGTCGGTGAGCTGATCCGCCGGCACGACGCGGTCGCCGGCCGGCTCACCCTGGAGATCACCGAGTCGTTCTTCATCATCGACCCGGACGCTGCGGCCGCCGCCCTTTCGGTGCTGCGTGAGCAGGGCGTCCGGATCTCCATCGACGACTTCGGGGTGGGCTACTCGTCGATGAGCTACCTGCAGTCGATGCCGTTGGACGAGCTGAAGATCGACCGGAAGTTCACCGCCGAGATCCTCACCACCGACCGGGGCCGAGCCATCGCGGGCGCCATCATCGACCTGGCGCACGCCCTCGACCTGACCGTCGTCGCCGAGGGCATCGAGGACGAACAGACCCTGACCGCGATCGTGGACATGGGCTGTGAACAGGCGCAGGGCTACCTGATGTGCCGGCCGTTGCCCCCGGACGGCATCCCGGCCTGGATGGACTCGTGGAGCGTCCCCGCGCTGTCCTGAACGCCTCGGCTGTCACCGTGCTGTCACCGGTGGGCTGACACCATGTCGGGATGCGTGTTCTCGTCGTGGAGGATTTCGAGATCCTGGCCCGGACCATCGGTGTCGGCCTGCGCCGGGAGGGCATGGCCGCCGACGTCGTCGGTGACGGCGACGACGCCCTGGAGCGGCTCGCCGTCAACCGCTACGACGTGGTCGTCCTCGACCGCGACCTGCCGGGCCTCCACGGCGACGACGTGTGCCGGCGGATCGTCGCCGACCACCAGCAGTGCCGGGTGCTGATGCTCACCGCCTCCGGCACGGTCCGTGACCGGGTCGACGGGCTCGGCCTGGGCGCCGACGACTATCTGCCGAAACCGTTCGACTTCGAGGAACTGGTCGCCCGGATTCGGGCGCTGGCCCGCCGCCCGTCGGTGCTGGTCCCGCCGGTGCTGGAGTGCGGCGACCTGGCCCTGGACACCGGTCGTCGCCGGGCCTCCCGAGCCGGGCGACGCCTCGACCTGAGCCCGAAGGAGCTGGCCGTGCTGGAGTGCCTGCTGGCCGCGGGCGGGCGCGCGGTGCCCGCCGAGGAACTGCTCGAGCGGGTCTGGGACGAGGCCGCCGACCCGTTCACCACGGCCGTGAAGACCACCATCCGACGCCTGCGGGCGAAACTCGGCGAACCACCGGTGGTGCACACGGTGCGCGAGGGCGGCTACCGGGTCGGCGAGCCGTGACCCGCCGCCGGCTGACGCTGCGCACCCAGCTCACCCTGCTCTACGCCGTCCCGTTCACGCTGACCGGCACCCTCCTGGTCACCGTCTCGCTGCTGGCCGGCCGCGAGTCGGTCCCGGCCGGCACCCCCGTCCCGCCCCGGCCCGATCCGGCGGGCACCGACTTCCCGCTGGGCCCCTGGTCGGTGTTGATGGCGATCCTCGTGCTGGTGTCGCTGGTGCTCGGCCGTCTGGTCGCCGACAGATTCCTGCGGCCGGTACGGGCCATCACCACGACCGCCCGGGACATCTCGGCCAACGACCTGCACCGGCGGCTCGGCGACATCGGCGGCTCCGACGAGTTCGCCCAGCTGGCCGCCACCCTCGACGACCTGTTCCAACGGCTGGAGACGGCGTTCGCGGCGCAGCGGCAGTTCATCGCCAACGCGTCCCACGAACTGCGCACCCCGCTGACCGCCGAACGCGCCCTGCTGCAGGTCGCCCTGGCCGATCCCGACATCACCATCGGCTCCCTGCAGGAGGCCTGCCGAGAGGTGCTGCAACTCGGTGCCGCCCAGGAACGGTTGCTCGAAGCGCTGTTCGCCCTGGCCGGCGGTGAGCAGGGCGTCGAGAGCCGGCATCCGTGCGACCTCGCCGAGCTCACCCGCGGCGTGCTGGCGACTCGAGCACCCGACGACCGGACCGTCGAGGCCCGACTCGATCCCGCACCGCTCTCCGCGGACCCGCGGCTGCTGCGGAGCCTGATCGCCAACCTCGTCGACAACGCCGTCCGGCACAACGTCCCCGGCGGCCGCGTCGAGGTGACGACCTCGACGGCGGGCGGCGCGGCCCGGCTGGTCGTGCGCAACTCCGGCCCGGTCGTCCCACCCGACGACGTCGACCGGCTGTTCCAGCCGTTCCAGCAGCTGCACCGCCAACGGACCGGGCACGGCGACGGCCACGGACTGGGACTCGCGATCGTCCGGGCGATCGCCACCGCGCACCACGCCGCGCTGGTGGCGACCGCCCCGCCGACCGGCGGCCTCGACATCACCGTCACGTTCCCCTGACCGCTCAGGCGTCACGTCGCTGCAGCAGCACCCCGCCGACCAGCAGCGATCCGGCCGCCCACAGAGCCAGCACGCCGAGACCGTCCCACGGCGCGATCGGCTGGTCCGCCAGATCCCGGGTCGCCTGGATCGCCAGGCCGGCACTCATCGGCGCGACCTGCTTCAGGTCCGCGCGCACGTCCGGGTCGGGGACCATCTGCGCGACGATCGTGAACACGTAGAGCAGACCCAGCACCACTCCGACCGCGGCCGCGGTGTCCCGGGCGATCGCCGCCACCCCGACGGCGAGCAGGGAGATCAACACCAGATAGAGCACCGAGCCGTACGCCGCCCGCAGCACCGCCCCGTCGGACAGCACCAGAGCCGGCCGGATCGCCCGGCCGACCAGCACACTGACCGCCACCGACACCGCACCGGACACGGCCGTCACACCGGCGACGACCACCGCCTTGGCGCCTAGCACCATGAGCCGGCGCGGCACCGCGGCCAGCGTCGTATGGATCATGTCGGTGCGGTACTCGCCGCCCACCACCAGGGCCGCGATCACCGCCACCACCGCCTGGCTCAACTGCACCCCGGTGAGGCTGTACTCGGCCAGATCCCCGGTCGTCACCGACGCGATGGTCGCCGCCCCACCGGCGACGGTCACCACCACGACCGCCACCGCCAGCCACCGGCTTCCCGGCGTGGTACGGAACTTCGTCCACTCCATCCGCAGCGCGTTCACACGTCCCTCCGGCGCAGCAGCACGGCCGCACCGGCCAGGGCCGCACCCGCCCACAGGCAGAGCACCCCGAACCCGGCCCACCACGGCAGCGGAAAGTAGCCGTCGACCGGGGTGTACAGGTTCTCCACCTGGTAGAACTGCTTCGCGCTCTGCTGCACCGCGAACGCCGCCGCCGGGGTGACCCGCAACAGCCAGTCCGCCGCGGCCGCCGGGAGCACGGTCAGCGCCAGCAGATAGGGCAGCACGATCAGCCCGACGACGGCGCTGATCGCCACCGCGCTACGCCGCAGCATCGCCCCGATCCCGAGCGCCAGCACCGCCGCGACCGCGAGCAGCGCCGCCGTCCCGGTGATCACCCGAACCTCGGTCAGCAGCGTCGACGGCAGCACGTACACACCGTTGCCGACCAGCAGCCGCCGCCCGAGGACGACCACGATGGCCGCGCCGGCCAGCCCGACCACGAACGTCACCCCGCCGAGGACGGCCGCCTTCGCGAACAGCACCCGACCCCGGTCCGGGGTGGCGGCCAACGTCGTGCGGATCATGCCGCGCCGGTACTCGCCGGTCATGAACGCCGCACCGACCACCACGACCAGCACCAGCCCGGCGAACGTGCCGAGCAGCGTCTGCGTGATCGACACCCCGAGCCCGGCCGCCCCGACCACGGCCGGCCCGATGTCACCCGACCCGGTCAGCGTGAAGCCGGTGCCGGTGCTCTGGTGTGCGCCGTCGCCGCCGACCCCCTGCCCGGTCCATCCGGCGACGCCGCCGCTGATGTCGTCGAACGTCGCCGTGACCGACGACGGGCCGCTGGAGGCCCCGGCCACGCCGGTGGCCTCGACGAACTGCGGTGAGGTCGCGAACAGGCCGATGCGCACGGTCGACGGCAGGCCGTCCAGTTCCACCGATGCGACCCTGGTCCAGTTCACGCCGTCGGCCGACGACTCACCGGTGATCACATCGCCGGTCCGGGTCAGGCGCAGCCAGGTCGGCACCGGCGCACCTGTCGTCTCCGGCTGTGCGGACCGGTCGTGCACGAAGTCGTGCTGCATCCGCACGCCGTGGCCGCCGGTCATCATCACCGCCGCGTACGCCGACCCGCGTTCCGTACCGTCCTTGATGATCAGACCCGCCTTGGCCCAGGCCACCAGCCCGTCCCGCATGCCTTCGCCGGCGGCCGGGCCGGCGGCACGCCCGCCGCCGTCGTCGCCGTCGCCCTCGTCGGCCGGGATGTCGGGGATCCGGCCGGTCATCGACGTCAGCCGGGCGGTGAGGCTCCCGTCCCCGGTGAGCGGCCGGTGCAGCAGGTAGAAACTGTCGCGCACCTCCTCACCCGCCGGGCCGACCGGCTGCCGACACGTCTGCTCGGTGCAGGTCCCGGACATCGGCGTCAGCCCCAGTGCGAGGATCGCCGCGAACGCGATGATCATCGCGATGACGAAACCACGGACGGTACGGAACTTCGTCCACTCGGTCCTCATCGTGCCGCCTCCGAGGCCCGGTACTCGACGGCGTCCCGGGTCAGCTCCAGATAGGCCTCCTCCAGCGACGCCCGATGCACCGCCACCTCGGAGAACGGCACCGCCCGGGCGCTCAGCGACGCGATCACCCGGTCCGGCTCCAGCCCCGACACGGTCACCGAACCCGGATCGGAGGCGGTCACCGCGCCACCCGCCGCACGCAGCACATCCGCCGCCTCCGGCGCACCGGTGCGCACCGTGACCCGCCCACCGGACGCCGACCGCAGCAGGTCGGCCACCGGCATGTCGGCGATCACCCGGCCCCGGCCGACGATCACCACCCGGCTCGCGCAGTCCTGCAGCTCGCTCATCAGATGACTGGACACCAGCACGGCCCGGCCCTGCTCGGCCGACGACCGCAGGAACCCGCGCATCCAGATGATGCCCTCCGGGTCCATGCCGTTGAACGGCTCGTCCAGCATCAACGTCGGCGGGTCGCCGAGCAGCGCCATCGCGATGCCCAGCCGTTGCCGCATGCCGAGGGAGAACCCGCCCGCCGCCCGCCGGGCCACCGCCTGCAGCCCGGCCTGCTCGATCACCGCGTCCACCCGGTCCGCGCCCAGCCCCTGCGAATGGGCGATCCACAGCAGGTGGTTGCGGGCGGTACGGCTCGGCTGCAGCGCCGCCGCGTCCAGCAGCGACCCGAGATGACACAGCGGCCGCCGCAACGTCCGATACGGCCGCCCGCCGACCAGGGCGGTTCCCGCATCGGGCCGGTCCAGCCCCAGGATCACCCGCATGGTGGTGGACTTACCGGCCCCGTTCGGCCCGATGAACCCGGTGATCTGCCCCGCCCGGACGGCGAACGACATCCCGTCCAGCGCCTGCGTCGACCCGAAGCGTTTCCGCAACCCGTCGACGACGATCGTCGCCTCAGTCATGATCCGGTCCTCGACTTCCTCGATGGAATCAGTGCCGAGGTCCGTTGTAGAGAACAGTCGGTGTCAGCCAGGTGTCACGGGTATCCCCGCAAGATCATCTGAGGTGCCGTCTGCGGCCATGCCGCCGCCCACTGACGTGGTCCTCGATCTCGTCGCCGCGTACCCCCACATCGGGGTTCTGCGGGCCGCTCTCGCCCGCCGGGACTGGCCCGCCTGCCGCCAGGCCATCGACGCCGTCCCCCTCGACAACCGCACCGGGATGATCCGGGTCGCCGCCGGCGAGAAGGACCTGGAGGGTTTCCTCCGCGACGTGTTGCGCCGTGACCCGTCCGACGGCGCGGCGACCGCCATGCTCGGCGAGCACCTGATCGGCGTCGGCTGGGAGATCCGGACCGGCGCGTGGGCGCGGGACGTCAGCGCCGAGCAGTTCAAGGCCTTCCACGAGTGGCTCGGCCGGGCCGAGGAGGTGCTGATCGAGGGTGCCGCGCGTAACCCACGCGACCCGGCCGTCTGGACGGTCCGCCTGATCTCGGCTCGAGGCCTGTCCCTGGGCATCGCCGAGGCACGCCGCCGGTACGAGCGGCTGAGCCTGGCCCACCCGCACCACCTTCCGGCGCAGCGGCAGCTGATGGACCAGCTGGAACCGAAGTGGGGCGGCTCGTGGGCGCAGATGCACACGTTCGCCCGCGAGGCGATGCGGGCCGCCCCGCCCGCCGGTCGATCGGCGACCCCGGTTTCCGGCGCTGTTACGGCTGGCTGGAGGCGGCCGGCGCGTTCGCGTTCCTCTTCCGCCTGATGGACGACCGGCCGGCCACCGCCTGGCCGCTGCGCCTGCTCGGCGAGCTCGGCACGTCGTACCCCTGGAACACCGTGTTCAAGGACGTGCCGGAGGCCTTCCGGGACGTCCGCGCCTGGGCCGTGGAGACCGCATCATGATCGAGCGTTTCGAGATCGACGGCATCCCCGGCCTGTTCACCCGCACCGACGGCCCGATCGGGGCCGGCCTCGCCTTCCGCGTCGGGTGCGCCGACGAGCCACTGTCCCGGCACGGCATCACCCACCTCATCGAGCATCTGGCGCTGTTCCCGCTCGGGGTCACCGACTACCACTACAACGGCGCGACCGGCGACGAGATCACCTACTTCCACACCGAGGGCGGCGACACCGACGTCGTCGCGTTCCTCAACGGCGTCTGCCGGGCCCTGCACGACCTGCCGCTGCACCGGCTCGCCACCGAGAAGGAGATCCTGCGCACCGAACAGCGCGGCCGGGGCGTCTCCGCCGACCACCTGCTGGCCGTCAACCGGCACGGCGCCCGCGACTTCGGCGTCGGCGGCTACGGCGAGCTGGGCCTGCCGGCGATCACCCCGGACGGCCTGCGCCGCTGGACCGACTGGTTCTTCACCAGGGAGAACGCGGCGTTGTGGGTGGCCGGCCCGGCGATGCCGCCCGGGTTGCGGTTGACTCTTCCGGAGGGGGTACGCCGACCGGCGCCTCGTGTCTCGTCGGCGCTGCCCACCCGTCCCGCCTTCGTCACCGGCCCGCCCGGCATGCTGGCCTGGAACGCCGACGTACGCCGGCACGCCGCGTCCGAGGTCTTCGCCACCGTCCTGCAGCGGGCCATGTTCCGTTCGCTGCGCCAGGAGAGCGGCATCTCGTACACCGTCCAGACCGACTACACGACCCGCGGGAACGGCACCGCCTCGGTCTCCGCGACGGCCGACGCGCTGCCGGAGAAGAGCGGCGCCGTCCTCGGCGGGTTCGTCGACGTGATGGCCTCGCTGCGCTACGTCGGCGCCGACCCGGCCGAGGTCGCCACGGTGATCGCCCAGGAGTGCGACCGTCTCGCCGAGGCCGCCCGCCGTGGCGCGCTGCTGCCCGGCCAGGTGTTCGACCTGCTCACCGGGCAGCCGGTGCGGGACCTGCCGGAGCTCATCGCCGCCGCCCGGGCCGTCACCCCGGCCCAGGTGCGGGCGATCGCGGCCGAGGCGTGGGCGGACGGCCTGATCATGGCCCCGCAGGGGGTCCGGGTGAACTGGGCCGGGTTCACGCAGGCCCCGCACCGGTCGACGTTCGCGGTCACCGGCGCCGAACACCCCGCGATCAGTGACGCCGAGATCCGCCTGGTCGTCGGTCGGCAGGGGGTCAGCCTCACCGACGGCAAGGAGGATCACCTCACCGTCCTGTTCGACCAGTGTGCGGCCCTGCTCGCCTATCCGGACGGCGGAAGGCGGCTGATCGGCCACGACGGCATCTCGGTCGCGGTCGAGCCGACCGTGCTGGAGAACGCCGAGCGGGCGGTCCCGTACATCGACTCCGTCATCCACCCCGACCTGCGCGTCGACCTGCCGCCCCGGGACCCGGACGAGATCCCGCGGCCGGCCGAGCCCGACGACGATGACGACGATGACGACGAGTGCTGCGACGACGACTGCTGCCCGGACACCTGCCGCGACGGCGAATGCTGCGCCGACGACGGCTGTCCGGGCCGGTGCTGCACCAGCCTGCGGGGCAGGCTGCGTCGCATCCGCAACCGTTAAGCGAAACCGCCGTTGCTCATCAGCAACTGCCCGTTGATCCACCGACCGCGGGGCGAGCAGAGGAACTCGACCAGGTCCGCGGTGTCCTCCGGGGTGCCGAGGCGGCCCAGCGGGGTGGCCTCGACGCACCTGTCGCGGACCTCGCCGGTCATCCAGCCGGTGTCGATCGGGCCCGGGTTGATCACGTTGGCGCTGACGCCGAGGTGCGCGAACTCGTGCGTGGCGGCCAGGGTGATCCGGTCCAGGGCACCCTTGCTCGCCCCGTACGGCAGGTTGCCGACCGTGTGGTCACTGGTCAGCGCGATGATCCGGCCGGTGCCGTGCGGGCCGCCGAAGCGCTGCCCGAACTCGCGGATCAGCAGCCACGTGGCCCGGGCGTTGACCGCGAAGTGCCGGTCGAAGCTCTCCACCGTGGTGTCCAGCAGCCCCGAGTCGACCGACTCGGCGTGGCACATGACCAGCGCGGTGACCGGGCCGAGCCGCTGCTGCGCCCGGTCGAAGACGTCGGCCGGCGCGGCGACGTCGGCCAGGTCGGCCTCGATCGCGGCGGCCCGGGCGCCCTGATCGGCGAGCATCCTGGTGATCGCGTCGGTCGCTCCGGGCTCGACACCCCACGTCATTCGCTCGTCGTACCGTGTCCAGAAGGTGAAGGCGACGTCCCAACCGGTGGCGGCGAGCCGCCTCGCGATGCCCGCGCCGATGCCTGCCGTGCGGCCGACTCCGGTGACGAGTGCGACAGGTCTCTGCTGATCGGAATGCACCTCGCGATCCTGCCCATCCGTCGCATCACACCGCAAACCGATTTCGATTCTGACCTCGCGGGCCATCCCGGTATCCCCCGCACGGCCGAAAAGCGGGCATGACCCCGGCGGGCAAACGTGGTGAAACGTACGTTCGGTATATGTCACCCATTGCGAGCCCCTGAGAGGTCGCCATGCTGCACACCGTCGCCACCGGAGCCGCGCTCCTCGCCTGCCTGGCCGCCACCGCGGCCGTGCCGTCGTCGTCGTCCGCCACCGCGGCCCTGCCGTCGTCCGCCACCGCGGCCCTGCCGTCGTCGTCCGCCGCCGCCCCGCCGCCCAAGAAGGTGCTCGTCAGCATCGTCTCCGCCAACGGCTCCGGCTGCCCGGCCGGCGGGATGGACGTGGAGACCGACGGCACCTCCTTCACCCTCACCTACAAGGACTTCGCCGCCACCACCGGGCCCGGCTCCGACCCGCTCGACTCCCGCAAGAACTGCCAGCTCGCCCTCGACGTCCGCGCCCCGCAGAGCTGGACGTGGGGGATCGACCGGATCGTCACCAGGGGCACGGCGAATCTGCAGTCCGGCGCGTCGGGCACCCAGTCGACCGCCTACTACTGGGCCGGCGACGCCGAGACCGACCGGATCGCCTACCCGTTCACCGGGCCGGTCAAGGGGCCGTGGAACCGCACCCACAAGATCGCCAAGGGCGACGTGTCCTACCTGCCGTGCGGTGCGAGCCGCTACCTCAACGTGAACTTCGAGCTCAAGGTGGACGCCGGTACCGCCACCGGCCGCAACGCCCTCACCATGAACTCCACCAGCGGCTCCGACTTCCACGTCCTCTGGCGCAAGTGCTGACCCGGGCCGTTCCCGCTGGTCACGGCGCCCGGTCACGCCGTACCCTGACGGCATGAGCAACTCCGACACCGACGGCCGGCCGTTCGTCGACGTGCTCGCCGAGAACGGCCGGCCCGTCACCACCGAGGGCCTCGACCGGGCCCGCCGCTCGCTGGCCGACGCCCGCGCCCGCCGCGATCCGAACGCCCGGGCCGCCCTGCTCGAGCGCCTCCGCGCCGCGTGACCGATCGGCGCGACCACCGCACCGTCGCCCTGATCCTCGACACCAGCGCCATCACCGGGTTCGCCCGGGGCAGCCTGGCCGTCGGCGAGCTCCTCGCCGAGATCGACATCGAGGGCGGCTGCGTGCTCGTCCCGCTTCCGTGCCTGGTCGAGGCGGCCGCCCTGATCACCGAGGAGGAGCTCGGCTGGCTCGACATCCTGCTCGGCCACGCCGCCGCCCAACTGGTCGTCGACGACCCGGACGACTGGCGGATGGTCGCCGGCGTCCACCGGGTGGTCGGCGGTTACCCGCACGCGCTGGCCGCCTGGCTGGCCCTGGAGTGCGGCGCCGACGTGATGACCCGCAACCCGCACCTCTACGCCGGCCTGGGTGGAGGCGGTATAACCCTGCCTTTCGACGACTGATCCAACAATTCGGAATTCGTATCCGTCACCCGATTGTGAACCCGTTTGCAGCGAAAGATCCATCGAAAGTAATTGTGGTGTTGCGTTGGGTGACTGAATATCATGGCTTATGCGCTCGACTCGGCTGCTGGTCGTCGTCGGTTTGTGGATTCTTCTGACTGTTCTCCTCGTCCTGTTCGCGCTGCGGATCAGTGTCGATTGGTCCTGGTTGTCATCTATTCCGGCCCGCCTGGTGGCCGCCATTCTCGCGGCTGCCGCCTGCGCGAGTGCTCTGGTCGATCTGAAGATCCTGCGCCCGGGATCCGACGGCGACAACCAACCGGGTGGCGCCGGGCGGCGGCGTGCGGTCGTGGCCGGATTGATCGGGGTCGCGGCGATCGCCTTCATCGCCGTCCCGTCCGGCGGCGCAGAGGGGGAGAATCGAGGTGCGGGCACATCGAGTGCCGCACCCTCCCCATCGGGCCGGCATGCAGACCTCGAAGACGATCGTCGCGGTCAACTCCGACGCCGAGGCTCCGATCTTCGAGCTCGCCGACTTCGGCGTCGTCGGCGACCTGTTCACGGTGGTCCCGCAGGCCGCCGAGGAGATCCGCCGACGCGGATAGCATCTGGTGCATGCGGGACCCGGAAATGGTGGCGGCCCGGATCGAGGCCGCGCGGACGGATCGGGCGACGGTGCTCGATCTGTCGCGATGCGGGCTGTATGAGGTACCGGAGGCGGTCCGAGGGCTGGAGCATCTCGAATCCCTCGATCTTCAGTTCAACGATCTCGAGGGCCTGCCCGGCTGGCTGGCCGAGCTCGGTCGGCTGACCGACCTCAACCTTCAGGCGAACGGCCTGGAGGAGGTGGCGATGCTCGGGGAGCTGACCGGGCTGCGGGTGCTGAGCCTCAGCGAGAACAACCTGGAGGGTGAGCCGCTCGACTTTCTCGGGCGGCTGACCGACCTTCGGGAGCTGGCCCTCATCGACACCCGCTCGGACCGGCTGCCGGAGAGCATCGGCGACCTGACCCGGCTCACCGATCTGGACCTCTATCTCGGCTGGTTCAACGAGTCGCCGGAGAGCCTGCCGGACACTCTGGGGCGGCTCACCGAGCTGACCCGTCTCGAGCTGTCCCGCAACGGGCTGACCGTCGTGCCGACGTGGATCCGGGGGCTGACCGGGTTGCGGGTGCTCGGGCTCTGGATGAACGAGATCGCCGAGATCCCGGACTGGATCGGTGAGCTGACCGAGCTTCGCGAGCTGTCGCTGCCCGGCGATCCGGACGAGCGGATCCTGGCCGTGCTGCGCGGGCTGCCCCATCTGCGGAAGGTCAGCTTCGACTTCGAGGAGGTCGATCTGCCGTGACCCGGGCGGCGCCCCGCTCGGCGATCTGGTTGATCAGGGTGTTGTCCAGCCGCCGGGGCAGGGACTCCGGCGCGTGGATCAGTTCGAGCATGGTGTGGGCGATCGCGTCGGTCGTCGTCACCCCGGTCGGGAACAACAGTTTCAGCAGCGGATGGAACGGGGTCAGAACCGCGTAGACGACCCGCTGGGCCCGAGTGGCGGGACGTGCGCCGCGGCACGGGCGGATGAACCCCGGCCGGAGGAAGAACGCCCGCGGATGCAGGGCGGCCAGGTTCTCCTCGGCGCGACCCTTCACCCGGATCCACATCGTCCGGCTCGTGCTGTCGGCTCGGTTCGCGGAGACGTACCCGAACACGCTGTCCGGATTGTTGCGAAGGGCCGCCGCCGCGGCGGCGACCGCGTAGTCCCGGGTGATCCGGGTGTATTCCGGTTCGGTTTTCCCGACCGACGGGGTGCCCAGGCAGAACAGCGTGGCGTGCGCCGCCGCGAATTCGGCGTCGAGCTCCCGGTAGTCGAGGAAATCCCGGTGCAGAACCTCTTTCAGTTTCGGATGGGAACGCCCGGTGACGCGCCGGGACACCGAGACGACTCCGGTGATCGTGGGGTCTTCGAGCAGGGCGGTGAGCACCCCGTGGCCGACCATTCCGGTCGCGCCGAAAAGCACTACGCGCATGGTGTCTCTCATTTCGGGAGAGCGAGCAGGCTCTCGGCCGTCTCGGTGATGGTGTCCTCGATCGGGCGTGCCTTCCAGCCGAGCAGTGTCTCGGCCTTCGCGGAGGTGGCGTCCAGATTGCGCCCGAGCAGCTTCCGCAGCGCCCGCATCTCCGGGTTGACCCGGGCCAGGCCCTGGGCCGCCCACACCGGCATCTCACGGGTCGGCACCTTGGCGGCCCGTTCGCCGAGCCGTTCGCGCAGGATGGCGGCGACCTCACGCTGCCACAGGCTGTGCCCGGCGGTGGCGATGAACCGTTCACCGGCCGCGGCGGGTTCGGTCATCGCGAGCAGGTGCAGCGCGGCCACGTCCCGGACGTCGACGTAACCGGTGGCGAACGGCAGCACCGTCGGCATCGACCCGTCCAGCATGCGGGCGATGCCGTTCAGCGACGGGGAGTAGTCGGGGCCGAGCACCGGGCCGAGCACAGCGGTCGGGTTGACCGTGGCCAGTTCCAGGCCGCTGCCCTCGCCGCCGACGAATTCCCAGGCAGCGCGTTCGGCGAGGGTTTTCGACTTCTGGTACGGCGCGATCCCGGCGTCGACGTCCGTCCAGTCGCGTTCGGTGAACGGGGTGTCCCGGTCCGGGTGCCCGTAGGCGACCGCGCCGATCGCCGAGGTCATCACCACCCGCTGCACGCCGGCGCCGTGGGCCGCCCGCAGCACCCGCAGTGTTCCGTCGACGGCGGGGCGCACCATCTCGTCGTCGTTGCGCGGCTGGTGCGTGAGTGTGGGTGACGCGACGTGCAACACGTGGCGGCAGCCGGCCGCCGCCTCCGCCCAGCCCGCGTCGCCGCCGAGGTCCGCCCGCACCACCTGAAGCCGCGTGCCGGGCTCCCGCAGCATCGTGCGGACCTGCGGCTCGCGCGCCGGATCGCGCACCGTCGTCCGCACCGTCCAACCGGCCTCCAGCAGCGCCAGGACACACCATCCACCGATGTAGCCCGAACCGCCGGTCACCAATACGTCAGCCATCTCGCCCCTCCGTCTCGTGTCCCTCGAAACGCTAGCGGAGACCTCTCCGCTTAGTCAACGGGAAGTGGAGACATCTCCGTTATGGCCGATCCGACTAACTGAACGTCTGACGTTTCGATATCGTCGGGTCATGGTGAAGATCGACGATCTCGACCCGCGCACGCCGATCGTGGTGGGTGTCGGACAGACCTCCGAACTGCTCGACAGCCCCGACTACCAGCGGCGATCGGCAGTCGATCTGGCCGCCGACGCCGCCCGCGAGGCGGTCGTCGACACCGGCGCCGACCCGGCCGCCGTGATCGCCGCGATCGACACCGTCGCCACCACACGGCAGTTCGAGAACTCGTTCCCCGGCAGCCGGGCCCCGCTCGGCCGGTCGGACAACTTCCCGCGGTCGGTCGCCGCCCGGCTGGGCGCCACACCCACCCGGGCCGTGCTCGAGGTCGGCGGCGGCCAGAGCCCCCAGCACCTGGTCAACGAATTCGCCGCGACGATCGCGGCGGGCCGGGCCGAGGTGGTTCTCCTGGGCGGTGCGGAGGCGATCTCCACCACGCAGAGGTACGCGAACGACCCCGACCGGCCCGACTTCAGCGAACACGTCGACGGGAGCCTCGAGGACCGCGGGCTCGGACTCCGGGGCATGATCTCGCGGCACCAGGTCAATCACGGCCTGACCGACGCGCCCGGCCAATACGCGCTCTTCGACAACGCCCGCCGGGCCCGACTCAAACTGTCCCGCCAGGAGTACGCGGCCGCGATCGGGGCGCTGTTCGCGCCGTTCACCCGGGTCGCGGCGGCCAATCCGCATTCCGCGGCGCCCGTCGTCCGCACCGCTGCGGAACTCGTGACCCCCTCGGAGTCGAATCGGGTCATCGCCGAGCCGTACACCCGATATGTGGTGTCCCGAGAAAAGGTCAACCAGGGCGCGGCCGCCTTGCTGATGTCCGTCGGCGCCGCGCGCCGCCTCGGTGTTCCCGCCGAGCGGTGGGTGTTTCTCGCCGGCCACGCCGACCTGCGGGAACGCGACCTGCTCGACCGGGAGGACCTGTCCCGGAGCCCGGCCGCGGTGATGGCCGCCCGGCACGCCCTGGACATCGCCGCCATCAGCGTCGACGACCTGCGGTTCCTCGACCTCTACAGCTGTTTCGCGGCGCCGGTGTTCAACATCGCGGACGCATTCGGATTGACGGCAGACGATCCGCGTGGCCTCACCGTCACCGGCGGGCTCCCGTTCTTCGGCGGGCCCGGCAACAACTACTCGATGCACGCGATCGCGTCGATGGTCGCGCTGGTCCGTGACGAACCGGGCAGCTACGGATTCGTCGGCGCCAACGGCGGGCTGATGAGCAAATACTCGGCCGGCGTCTACACGACCGTGCCCTCGCCATGGCGGCCCGACGACAGCGCGGCATTGCAGGAATCGGTTGACGCGTGGCCGGCGCCGGAAGAAGCACGGCACGCCGACGGGTGGGCGACCATCGAGACCTACACGATCACGCATCGTCGTGACGGTGGGCGTACCGGAATCGTCATCGGCCGTCTGGAGGCCGACGGCCGCCGCTTTCTCGCCCTCGCCGACGACGTCTCCCTACTCGATGTCGCCGAACCGCTCGGCCGCCGCGTTCACGTGCGGTCCTCGGGACGCGGAAACCGGGTGGCCGAACTCGCCCCTCCGCCGCCGGGTCCGGCGATTCTCCGGGAGACCTACGAGCACATTCTGGTACGCCGTACCGGTCACGTTCTCGAAGTGACCATCAATCGGCCGGACGCCCGCAACAGCCTGCACCCGATGGCGAACGAGGAACTCGACCACGCCTTCGACGCCTACTTCGCCGACGACGACCTGTGGGTGGCGATTCTGACCGGTGCCGGCGACAAGGCGTTCAGCGCCGGCAACGACCTGATCTATGCGGCGTCGGGTCAACCGATGTGGGTGCCGAAGAACGGTTTCGCCGGATTGACCAGTCGCCGTTCGATGCCGAAACCGGTGATCGCCGCGGTCAACGGATTCGCCATGGGCGGCGGTTTCGAGATCGCCCTGGCCTGCCATCTGGTCGTCGCCGATCAGAATGCCCAATTCGCGCTGAGCGAGGTCAAGGTCGGTCTGATCGCCGCCGCCGGGGGAGTGGTCCGGCTGCCCCGGATCCTTCCGCCGAAGCCGGCCACCGAGATGATTCTGACCGGGCGGCGAATGGGCGCCGACGAGGCCCTCGCCCACGGACTGGTCAACCGGGTCACCCCGGCCGGCGGAGCCGTCGACGGTGCCCGCGCACTGGCCGCGCAGATCCTCGCCGGGTCGCCCACATCGGTGCGGGTCTCGCTCCAGGTGATGGCCGAGACCCGCGGAATCGCGGACGTCGTCGAGGCGGTCCGCCGGCCCAGCGCCGCCTTCGACGAACTGCTGGTCAGCGAGGACATGGTCGAGGGGCTGACCGCGTTCGCCGAGAAGCGGGAGCCGCGCTGGCGTAACCGCTGACCTGCGCGTTCATCGAGCGCCCCGACGGTGCCTCAGGTGTGGTGGGGGCGGGTGGCCGTACCGCATCGGGCCGTTGAAATCTTCTTTCAGATCGGCGGTGAACATCCGCGCCGTGCCGGACACAGGCATGGTGGGAGGTCGAATGGCGAACTCGGAGGAACGGTTCACGGTGCTGTACGAGCAGCACTACGACGCCGTTGAACGTTATGTGCGCCGCCGTCTCGACGACGCAGCGGTGCGTGACGTCGTCGCGGAGGTGTTTCTCGTCGCATGGCGGCGGCTGCCGGAGGTCCCGGCCGAGGCGCTGCCCTGGCTGTATGGAACGGCGCGCCGAATCCTGGCCAACGAGGTCCGCGGCGCGGGCCGTCGGGCGGCGTTGACCGCGCGGGCCGCCGATCACGGCGAGTTCTGGGCCGATGATCACGCCGATGCGGTGGTCGGCCGGGTCAGCCTGACGGCGGCCCTGGCGGGCCTGTCCGAGCCCGATGCCGAAGCGCTGCGCCTGGTCGGCTGGGAGGGCCTGACGCTGCGGCAGGCGGCGAAAGCGGCGGGCTGCTCGCTGCCCGCGTTCGCGATGCGTCTGCACCGGGCCCGTGCCCGCCTGCGTCAGGCGCTGTCGACCGGCAGCCCCGCCCCCGTGCCCACCCTGAAAGGAGAGCCATCGTGAGCCCATCCCTGACCCGCGACGTCCGCCGCCTGCTCGGCCCGGCCGACCCGACCGACGGGCGACCACTGACCGCCGCCCCCGACCGGCGCGCCGACCTGGACCGCATCCTCGCCACGCCCCAGCCGCGCCGGGCGCGGCCGGTCGGGCGAGCTCTGGTCGCCGCGGCCGCCGCCCTGGTGCTGCTGGTGATCGCCGGCCTGCAGTTCGCGCCACAGCCCCGACCCGCCGTCGCCGCCACCCCGCCGTCGTTGCGGTACAGCGGGGGTTCCGGCTCGGCCGAGCAGCTGCTCACCGGCATCGCGACGAAAGCGGCGGGCGCGCCCGCTCCGGACCGCAGCGGCGACTACGAGCATCTGGTGATCCAGTCGTGGAGCCTGTGGACGCAGGTCGACGGGGAGCGGGTCACGTCCGCGATCATCCCGTCGCGGGCCGAGTCGTGGCGCCGGGCCGACGACTCGGGGCGGCGGTCCACCGCCTACGAGAGGGCGGAGTTCACCTCGATCGGGCGGGAGGTGCTGTGGCGGGCCCAGAACCTCTTCGACGACGGCCTCGACCCCTGGTCGGAGGACTATGCGGCCGGGCAGTTCGGGGCGATGTGGGCCGACCCGCCACCGGCCGACGGCCTCGACGACTGGCTGCACATCGGGCACCCCAGACAGAACGGGCCGTACGAGACGATCGTCGCGGTCACCGACCTGGCCCGGGAACGGCTGCTGACCCCGGCCACCCGTGCCGAACTGCTGCGGATCGTCGCCCGGCTACCCGGGCTCACCTACGACGGCACGGTCACCGACCGCGCGGGCCGGGCGGGCGCCGCGTTCTCGATCACCTCCGACCACAGCGGCCTGCCGACCCGCCACACCCTGATCGTCGACCAGGCCACCGGCGCGCTACTCGGCTACGAGCAGATGCTGCCCACCGACACCGGCAAACTCGACGTCCGGGCCCCCGCGGTGATCGGCTACGAGACCTACCTGACCGCCGACTACACCACCCTGCCGAAGTAGGAGCCCCGATGACGCCCACCCCGCCGGTCACGCTGCGAGCCCTGGTCGCCGCGGACGCCGCGGTCATCACCGGGTGGGCGTCGGATCCCGAGTTCGCCCGGGCCGCCGGATGGACCCGCCAGGATCACGAGCAGCACCACAGGCGCCTCATCCAGACGCCGCCACCCGACCTCATCCGCCTCGGCGCGGTCGTCGGCGGCGAACTGGTCGGCTACGTCGACCTGCACGGTGTGGAGGTCGACCACCGGGAGCTCGGCTTCGTCATCGGAGGTCGCGACCGCTGGGGGCGAGGGCTCGGCCTCGGCGCGGCCGCCGCCGGCCTCGACTACGGCTTCACCGTTCTGCGGCTGCGTGAGATCCGGGCCGCCGCGGCCGCGACCAATCAACGGTCGGTGCGGATCCTCACGCGGCTCGGGTTCCAGGCCCGGGAGCGGTCAGGGGCGTATCTGTCCTTCGCGATCGAGGCTCATGCCGTCGTCGACCGTCCAGCGTAGAAAGGCGAGCGTCTCCTCGCCACGTTGCGTCGGCACGTCGTAACGGGTCGGGTCCCGGGGACGTTCGCGGATTCGCAGGGCCTCGTCGGCCAGCCGGCTCCAGCGCGGGTCCAGAGAGCCGGTGATGTAACGGCCGGCTCCGCTCTTGGAGGTCAGTTCGCCGGTGGCCAGGAGGTGATGCAGGCGAGCGACACCGAGCACGACCCACGCGATGGACGGATCGTGCTGTCCGAGCAACTCGACACCGGCGTCCTCGATCGCCGGGATGTGGCCCCGCCAGTACGTGTCGAGGTTGTCGCGGGTGAAGTCCCACAGTCCGGCGTGGTCGGTGTGGATCGGGGGCAGTTCGCCGCGGATGACGACGGCCCGTTCGGCGAGTTCGTGCCAGGTCACCGGATTGATGTCGATCGTCCCGCCCGGATCGAACTCGCCCTGGTAGAACACCGGCCGCCGGCCCACCCGCAGTGCCGAGCCGGCCAGATCGTCGGCCGAGCAGTGGAAACCGTCGAAGACGACCTCCGGGTGGCGGGCCTTCGTCGCGGTGTGCGCCTCGGCGAGGGCGGCGTGGTCCGGTGGCTGGGCCCACACGCCGACGAAATCGACGTCACTACCGGGGAAGAACTCGCCCCAGCACAGCGAACCGTGCAGGAACAGCCCGGTCAGGACCGCCGGCCGCCGGGCGTCCACTTCGGTGAGAAAGGTGTGGGCGACATCCGACGCGGTGGGGAAGCTGCGGGCGACATCCGCCGCGGTGGGGGCGGTGCGGGCGACATCCATGCCGTCGATCTTGACCGGTTCGGGCGGTTCCGGATAGCTTTCCCGGGCCACAAGTCCATACTTCGCCGCTGTGCCGCTGCGGGAGAGCACCCACCCTCGGGCGGGTCGCCGAAGGAGCAACTTCTCCCTCAGAATCTCTCAGGCCCACGTACCGCAACGGTCAGGCGACTCTGGAAAGTCAGCCCCGACCAGGGCTGCGCCCAAGGTGCAAGCCGCCCCGGCGGTGAACCTCTCAGGCACCCGTGACAGAGCGAGGGAGGCCCTCACCCGTACCGAAGGAGCCTCTCCGAAATGCGTTTCACCAAAGATCACGAATGGCTGACCGACGGCGAGATCGCCACCGTCGGTATCACCGCGTTCGCCGCCGACGCGCTCGGCGACGTCATCTACGTCGACCTCCCGGAGATCGGCACGACCGTCACCGCGGGCGATCCGGCCGGCGAACTCGAATCCACCAAGTCGGTGAGTGAGGTGTACGCTCCCGCCGACGGCGAGATCGTCGAGGTGAACACCGCCCTCGGCGACGAGCCCGGCCTGATCAACACCGATCCGTACGGCGCGGGCTGGCTGTTCCGGCTCCGAGTCACCAGCGTCCCGGAAACCCTCGACGAGGCCGCCTACCAGGAGCTGGTGAGCGCCGCGGGCTGACGTCGGCCACCTTCGCCTGGTGCGCCGCCGCAAAGGCAAGCCGCGGGCCGCCGCAACGGCAAGCCGCGGGTCGCCGCAACGGCCAGCCGCGGGTCGCCGCAACGGCAAGCCGCGGGTCGCCGGAGAGGCGGGCCGCCCGCGGTGGCGCACTAGGGTGGGGCGGATGCGGATCGCGTTCGCCAGTGACGACGAGAACGAGACCACCCGGGCCGTGGTGGCCGCCCTGTCCGAGGACGGCCACGAGGTGATCCGGCCGGAGGCCGCCGAGTCCTGGCCCGACCTGGGCCGGTTCGTCGGCCGGTCGGTGGTCGACGGGCGGGCCGACTACGGCGTGGTGATGTGCTGGACCGGCACCGGCACGGCGATCGCCGCCAACAAGGTCCCGGGGGTTCGGGCCGCCCTGGCCTGGGACCCCTGGATCGCCCGCGGCGCCCGCCTCTGGAACGACGCGAACGTACTGGCCATGAGCCTGAAACGGCTGGCGCCGGACGTCGCCGTCGAGGTGCTGCGGGCGTTCCTCGACACGTCCGAACCGGACCCGGACGAGGCCGCCGACATCGCCGCTATCGAGTGATCTAACCGCTGAGCACGTCGAGGACCCCGGTGATCTGCAGCGCCCGGCGGGTCACCCCGTGTGTGTTGGTCAGCTGGAACGTGACGCCCTGCTGGGTGGCCTTCGACCGGGTCTGCACCAGCGCCTGGATCCCGGACGAGTCGCAGAAGTCCAGGTCGACGGCGTCGATCACCAGGCGACTCAGCCGGGCGACGGCCATCGCCGCGCTGACCTGGTCGTGCAGATGCTGGGTGGTCGACATGTCGAGCTCACCGCAGAGGCGCAGCCGGGCCACACCGTCGGCGTACTGCGAGGTGATCCTCATTGATCCTCCCGGCCCGGACCGTCGCCGTCGGGGTAGAGGCGCAACTCCGCCCGTACCCGCTTGCCGCCCTCATGTTCCTCGACGTGCCACCGGCGGGTCAGCGCCTCCACGAGCAGCAGTCCGCGGCCACCGCGCCCGTCCGGCTCGCGGCGGCGCGGCACGACCGCCGAACCGTCGGCGACCGAGAGGACCACCTGCGGCCCATTCGCCTCGACGCCGATCACCACCGAGCCCGCACCGTGCTGTACCGCGTTGGTCACCAGCTCGCTGACCACCACCGACAGGTCGTCCGTCCAGGCCTCGTCGACATAACCCCAGACGCCGAGCACGGCGAGGACAGCCTTGCGGGAGGTACGGGGTGAGTCCACCCCGATGGGTACGTCGAACTGCGCGGTCAAAGTCGTCATCAGGCACCCGGTCACGAAGCGGCGCGCCGGAGATCCCGCCGCTCGGGTCAGACACTAGACCCCCACGGCGGGCCGGGCCAGGTCGGACACCGCCGTCGCCTCGTCCGGGTAGATCGGGAACACCCCGTCCAGCCGCATCGTGTGCAGCACGGTGAGCACGAATCGCGACGGCGCGACCAGGCACAACGTCGCCCCGTTCTGCCGAGCCGACCGGTGCGCACGGACCAGCAGCCCGAGCCCCGCCGGGTCGATGGTTCCGGAACCGCCCATGTCGATCACCAAGTCCCGGCCGGATTCGGCCGCCTCGGTGATGGCCGGCCGCACCTCGTCGGCCAGGTGCTGATCCAGATCGGTCGGCAGCACGATCACCCGCGGCGGGCGCCCGCTCATCGCAGCTTCTCCGACGTCGGGGTGCCCGGCCGCTCGGCGGTCAGCGCGACCGCGGTCACACCGGCGACCGCGAACAGCACCTGCAGCACGAACTCGACGAGGGTCGGCCCCGGCTCGCCGACGGAGGCCATCCGGGTGAGCACGGTCGCCAGGACGGCGGCGGCCACCCCGGCCGCGGGCGGCAACCACACCGGCACGGTACGGCAGCGGGCCGCCAACATCCGCCCGGCGACACCGATGACGGCGCCGACTGTCACGGCCGCGATCAGACTCAGCCCGGTCAAGGCGGACTCCCTCCTCGTTCGATGTCCGCCAGACTGCCCGCCCCGATCTGCGGAAGTTTCCCGCAACCATGACAGTTGCGTGACAAACGGGCCGATCAGCGTTCCGCGCGACAGGATTGACGCCATGAGCGCGGTACTGCTGATCGAGGATGACGACCGGATCCGCCTGTCGCTGGCGATGGCCCTGGAGGACGAGGGGTACACCGCCCACGCGGTGGCCACCGCCGAGGAGGGCCTCTCGGCGCAGCGCCGGCACCGCGCCGACACGGTGCTCATCGACCTGATGCTGCCCGGCATGGACGGCTACGAGTGCATCCGGCAGATGCGCCGCGACGACGACGTGCCGATCGTCGTGGTCAGCGCGCGCGACGACACCCACGACATCGTGGCCGCCCTGGAGGCGGGCGCCGACGACTACGTCGTCAAACCGGTCAAGGTCAAGGAGCTCGCGGCCCGGCTGCGGGCCTTACGGCGCCGCGGCCGGGTGACGGGTCAACCGACGACTCCGGCGACCTCGGTGCTGACGTTCGGAGATCTGGAGGTACGGCCGGAGGCGGGCGAGGTCAGGTTGGGCGGCGAGCCGGTGGCCGTGACCCGCACCGAGTTCCGTCTGCTGTGTGAACTGGCCGACCACCCCGGCCTGGTGCTGTCCCGTCAGCAGCTGCTGCAGCGGGTGTGGGGCCACGAGTTCGGCGACGAGCGGGTGGTGGACGTGCATGTCGGCCGGCTGCGGCAGAAGATCGAGCGGGAGACCGGCAACCCACGGCACCTGGTGACGGTCCGCGGGCTGGGCTACAAGTTGCAGCCGTGAGACCGATCGGCCTGCGTGCGCGGGTCAGCGCCGCCTTCGCCCTGGGCGCGCTGATCCTGTCGGCGTGCATCAGCCTGGTGTCCTACGAGTCGGTCCGCAACACACTGTTCGCCGAGCGGGAGCGGACCGCGGTGCGGGCCACCTACTACGACGCCACGGTGGTCAACGCCGGGATCGCCGGTCCCGCTCCGGACGTGCTGGAGGTGCTGCGGTCGCTGGACACCGGCACCGACCGGTACGTGCTGCTGCATCTGGACGGCCGCTGGCACTCACGCAGCGCCGATCCGGCGGTCGACACGGCCGTACCGCCGGAGATGCAGGAGATGACCGCCGGGGGTGAGGCCGGCGCGCAGCGGATCCGTCGTGACGGGCGGCCCGCGCTGATCATCGGCGTGCCACTGGCCGGGTCGGCGGTGTTCTACGAGATCGTCTCGCTCACCGAGCTGGAACGTACCCTCCAGACGTTGGCGCTGGTCCTGACCGCGGTGGCGATCATGGTGGCGGCCGCCGGAGCCGCCGTCGGCTGGTATGTGACCCGACACGCGCTGCGGCCGGTGACCGCCGTCGCCGAGGCCGCTCGTGGCATCGCGGGCGGTGATCTGACCACCCGCCTCGACCCGGCGACCGAACCTGATCTCGCTCCGCTGTCCGCGGCGTTCAACGACATGGCCGACCAGCTGGCCCGCCGCCTGGAACGTGACCGCCGGTTCGCCGCCGACGTCAGCCACGAGCTGCGTTCGCCGTTGCAGACGCTGGAGGCCGCCGCCAGCGTCCTCGACAAGCGCCGCGACCAGGTCGACGAACGGGCCGGGGCCGCGATAACCCTGGTCACCGCCGAGATCACCAGGTTCCAGGCGCTCGTCAACGACCTGCTCGAACTGGCCCGCACCGACCAGCCGGCGCACCGCGAGCAGGTCGACGTGGTGGCGCTCGCCGAGCGGGTCTGCCGGTCCCGCGGGCTGTCCGCCGACCTGGTCGAGACGGTCCCCGGCACCCCGTCCGTCTGGTCGATCGACAGGCGCCGGATCGAGCAGGCGCTGGGCAACCTGATCGACAACGCGGTCCGCTACGGCGGTGGCCCGATCGCCGTCCGGGTCGGTCCGGGGTACCTGGAGGTCGACGACGCGGGGCCGGGTGTGGCCGAGAAGGATCAGGCGACGATCTTCGACAGGTTCGTCCGCGGTCCCGCCTCACACGCTCGTGGTGACGGTGACGGCACCGGACTCGGCCTGGCCATCGTCGCCGGGCACGCGGCCGCACACGGCGGCGACGCGGAGGTCGCCGGGCGGCCCGGCGGCGGCGCCAGGTTCCGGATCACGCTGCCGGGGTTCGACGGATGAGGCGGTTCCGCGTCGTCCTGCTCGCCGTGGTGGTCGCCCTGCCGCTCGCCGGGTGCGGTGTGCCGGCCCAGGACGAGCCACACCCGGTCGCCCTGCCCCGCCGCCCGCTGAACGTGACCGCCTCACCGACCGCGTCCGAGCAGGCCGGTGAGGTCGCCCAGGTGCTCTGCCTGACCCGCGACGACCGGCTGGTCGAGACGGTCCGGCGGTCCGGGGCCGCGCTGGGGCCGCAACGCCAACTCGACCTGCTGGTCCTCGGGCCGACGCCGGCCGAGCAGTCGCAGGGGCTGGCCACCTCGCTGGCCGCCACCGGGCTGCGGGTCACGGTCCCGGCGCCGGGCACCACGGCTGTCGTCGAGATCAGCGATCCCGAGGAGGGCGGCGGACGGATCGACGAGGCGCTGGCGTACGGCCAGATCGTCTGCACGCTGACCGCGCGGCCCGACATCGGGGCCGTCACCTTCGTGCGGGACGGACGGCCTCTACAGGTGCCGGACGGCGACGGAGCGGTCACCGGCCGTCCACTTACCGCGGCCGACTACCGGTCCCGGATCGGCCCGCCGTGAAAACCATCCGCCACAGGTCATGCCGGTGGTTGCCGAAACGGGGTATGCATGGATGAGCAAGGTTCACGTACCGATGGGCGGTGACGAAAGTTGTCCACCAGAGACACACGCCGGCAGTTCGAGGAGATCGTCGGAAAGCTGGCCGCCGAGGATCCGTCGCTGGCCCGTCCGGTCCGGATGATCCCGAAGAAGGTGTTGCTGACCGTCCTCGCGGTGGTCGGTGCCGTCGTCTGGGCCGGCCTCTCGGTCCTGATGGTGGTCTGGGGCGCCGTCGGTGTGGCCATCACCTGCGTGACCGTGGCCGCCGCGGTCGGCTGGGGCGTCTTCCGCCATCGGCGGCTTTCGTCAAACAACTGACACGATCTCGTGCGGTCACCGCCATGTGATCGAGCGAACCTCGTCCTCACCCGGTCGGGAGGAGTCGTCCTCCCGACCCCACCGGGAGGACCCGTCCTTCGGGCGCCCACGGGAGGAGTCGTCCTCCGGCGGCCAGGGGAGGAGTCGTCCTCCCGAGCCCACGGGAGGCCTCGTCCTCCCGCGACGGAGAGGACGAGGAGCATGCCGGAGCCGGTCACGGGGTTTCCCGATGCGGTCGGGATCGAGGAGCGGGGCGGCGGTGTCGACGTCGCGTCCGCGCCGCCGCCTGCCGCACTGTGTGAACTCCGGACCGACGCCGGGCCGTCGTCACCCGACCGCGGATTCTCGTTGCCGGCGCCGCCGTCCCCGCCGCGATTCCAGCCGGAGACGACCGGGTGACGACGCCCGAACCGGTGCGCCGCCACCCGATGCGCGTTCAAGACCTCCGCGCGGCCTCGAACCCGAAGCATCCACCTTCGTCGTGGCATTCCCGCCACCGTCGTATGACAGCCCGATGACAGTTCCACCCACCACCTCTCAGTGCGGGGTGGGAGTGCGCTCGCGGGCGGCCGGCGGGGTCAGGCCGGCCGCGCGGAGCAGGTCGTCTCGCTGCGACTCGGGCAGCAGGTCCACGTAGAGGGTGCCGTTGAGGTGATCGGTCTCGTGTTGCAGGCAGCGGGCGAAATAGCCGGTCCCGGTGACCGTGATCGGCTTTCCGGCCAGGTCGACGCCGGTGACGGTGGCGGATGTCGACCGGGGCACCGACGCTCGGGGCTTGGGTACCGACAGGCAGCCTTCGGTGCCGTGGTCGAGTTCGTCGGACAACGCGGTGATCACCGGGTTGATGACGTGGCCCTTGCGCCGCACATCGTCGGCGTCCGGGCAGTCGTAGACGAAGATCCGCGCGTCGACGCCGATCTGGTTGGCGGCCAGCCCGACGCCCTTGACGGCGTACATCGAGGCGAACATGTCGTCGATCAGGTCGCTGAGGGCCTGGTCGAAGACGGTGACTTCGGCACAGCGGCGGTGCAGCACCGGCGTGCCGTAGTAGGTGATCGGTCGAACGTGAGCCATCGCCGAACCCTACCGCCGTCGCTCGTGCTGATCGGAATCGGTCACCGGGGCGGCGCCGTTGCGGGCCGCAGCACGCTGCAGGCGGTCGACCGGGCGCCGCATCCAGGCCATCCCCACGCTCCCGGCGGCACCGACCGCGAACAGGGCGAGGAACGGCAGCCAGCGTAGGCCGGCCAGGTCCAGGAGTGCACCGGTCAGGCTGCTGACCGCCGCCGCCAGCAGCGACGACACCAGATAGAAGAAGCCGAAGTAGGTGCCGGAGAGACGTTCGCTGCCGATGATCGGGATCAGTTCGAGCATGAACGGGCTGGTGATCGACACCCCGGCGCTGAACAGGGCGGTCCCGACGAGCACCGGCAGCGCGGCGGTCAGCGCAGCCGCGGGGTCGAGGGCCGCGCCGGCGGTCGGGACGAGTGGCGCGGCCACGGCGGCGGGCAGGAATCCGGCGGCGAGCAACGACAACCCGAGAGCCATCGACGCCGCCGAGCTCCACCGCCGGCGGCAGGCGGCGACCAGACGTACGCCGGTGGTGAGCCCGACGGTGGTGGACACCACGAACACCGCGGTGACCGCGGAGGCGTGCCCGGTGACCCGCTGCGCTTCCAGGGGAATCGCCAGGTAGAGCTGGTTGAACAGGGCGAAGTAGGCGGCGCCGGCCAGGGTGTAGGCGAAGAACCGCCGGTTGGTGACCACCTCGCGCCACGACTGGATGATCCCGGTCGAGGGTTCGGGCCGCCGCATCGCCGGGAGCACGAACCCCTGCGCGATGGTCAGGATCGCGAACACCCCGCACGCGATGGCGCTGACCAGCCGGAAGTCGACGGCCAGAAGCAGCGCCCCGAGCAGCGGCCCGATCAGCACCCCGGCGTTGGCGGCGACGTTGACCCAGGCGAAGGTCTCCGCGCGCCGCCCGGGTGACGCGTGGGTCAGGTAGGTCTGGGAGGCCGGGGCGAAGACGGCGCCCGCGATGCCGGTGATCGCGGTGGCCGCGATGATCCCGGCGGGGCTGGTGACGACGGCGAACAGCCCGAACGCGGCCACCCGCAGCCCACAGCCCAGCATGATCATCAGCCGTAGATCGAGGCGGTCCGCCGCGGTGCCGCCCACCACGTACAGCCCCTGCTGGAACAGCGTCCGCAAGCCCATGATCGTGCCGACCAGCGCGGCCGCGAAGCCGAGGTCGTCGCGCAGGTGGGTGGCCAGGAACGGCAGCACCATGAAGAACCCGAGGTTGATCCCGAACACGTTGACGATCAGCAGTCGCACGGTGGGGGAGAGGTCGCGCCAGCCGACCCGGGGCGGAGTCGCGGCGGCCTGCACCTTCGGAACGGTAGGCGCGCGGCGCGGCTTTCAGGGCTGTTTGTCACCCACGTCACGGTCATCGAATGCCAAAGAGGTCTTTGACATTCGGCAGAATCCCAAAGTAGTCTTTGGCATATGCGGATAACCGACCCCACCGCCATCCGGGCGTTGGCTCATCCACTTCGGCTCGACCTGTTGGAGCTGCTCGCCACCAGTAGTCCCGCGACCGCCGCGCAGTGCGGGCGCGTGCTCGGCGTCTCGCAGGCCAGTTGTTCCTTCCATCTGCGCCAGCTCGCCAAGTACGGGTTCGTCGAGGACGCCGGCCCCGGCCGCGACCGCCGCGAGCGCCAGTGGCGGCTGCCCGATCCGCGGCCGACGCTGCGGCTCTCCCCGGGTGACGACACGGTCGTCCGCTGGCAGCTGGAGCGGATGGTGGTGGATCGTGAGATGCAGGCGATCCTCGAGTTCGTCGACCGCGACGACGAGCAGAGCGCCGCCTGGCGTCGCCGAGCCGGTCTCACCACCGCGCTCGCGCTGGTGTCCGACGAGGAGGCCGAGCAGTTGAAGACCCAGTGGCTGGCGCTGCTGGAGCCGTACCTCGCACGGTCGGAGGCCGACATGGACGCCCGCCGCCCCGGCCGCCGTTTCGCCCGCTACTTCCTGGCCGCGACCCCGATGCCGACGGAGACCACCGATGACTGAACTCGTGACCGGCTCGCTCGACGTCGCCTGGATCCACGGCCGCCGTGGCGAGCCGGCCATCCAGGTCCACCACTACGACGAGCGCACCGTGATCCTGCGCCAGAGCAAACGCGTCGAATACGAGGCGCCCTTCCTCTACCTGCTGTTCGGCGACGACCGGGCGCTCCTGCTGGACACCGGCGCCAGCCCCGACCCCGCGCTGTTCCCGCTGCGGGACACGGTCGACACGCTGATCGAGGCGTGGCTGGCCGAACACCCCCACGAGGGGTATGAGCTGGTGGTCGCCCACTCGCACGGCCACGGCGACCACGTGGCGGCCGACGCGCAGTTCGCGGGCCGCCCGGCCACGACCGTGGTCGGGCACGACGCGCAGGCGGTCGGTGAGTTCTTCGGCTTCCCCGGCCCGCTGACCGGCGTGGTCCCCTTCGATCTGGGCGGCCGCGTCCTGGAGATCATCGGTTCGCCCGGCCACCACGAGGCCGCCATCACGGTCTACGACCCGCGGACCGGCGTTCTGCTCACCGGCGACACCGTCTACCCCGGCCGCCTCTATGTCGCCGACTACCAGGCGTTCCGCGAGACCCTCGACAGCCTGGTCGCCTTCACCGAGACCCGCCCCGTGTCGCATGTCCTGGGCTGCCACATCGAGATGACGAACCGGCCGGGTCTCGACTACCCGCTGGGCGCGAAATTCCAGCCGCACGAGCACCTGCTCCAGTTGACCGTCGCCCAGCTCGCCGAGGTCCGCGACGCCACCGTGCGGACGGCCGGTCGGTCCGGCAAGCACGTCCACCCCGACTTCATCCTCTACATCGAGCCGGGCAACCGAGAAAAACGAAATCTTCTGGTACGCGCAAAGCTGCGCCGATTCCAGGAGGCCCTCCGCCGCCCGTAATCCAGTTATCATCGTCGATGGCCAACATCTCGGGTGCCCGCGCCGCGGTGATGGCGAACGCCGCGTTCTACGGGCAGATCAGCGTCGTCCTGCCACTGTCGATCGCGGACAGCGGTGCGTCCAAGGCGCAGATCGCGCTGTTCTTCGCGGTGAGCGCCGTGGTGGCCGCCGGGCTCAACCTGGTCGCCGGCCCGGCGCTGCGCCGCCGAGGCTCACCCTGGTGGGGCCCGTCACTGAGCGGGATCGTGGCGGCGGCCGGCACCCTGCTCGTACTGGCCGCCACACCATCCCCGGTGATGTATCTCGGCGGCGCGGCGATGATGACGATGACCCTGATCTTCCCGCACTACATGAGCGTCGTCGCCGGATCGGGCACGAACGGCCCGGCCCGCCTGGTCGGCCGGATGCGCCGGATCTTCGTCATCGGCTACGTCGCCGGGCTCGCCCTGGCCTCGGCCGGCAGCCTGCTCGAGACGGTGGTGGACGGCTTCCAGCCGCTGTGGATCGCGGCCGCCCTCGCCCTGGCCGTCGGCCTGATCCCGTGGTTCGGGGCCACCACCCGAGTCGAGCCGGAACCGGAACCTCAGCGGCGACCGGGCCGGCCGCGCGCCCACTCCACCCTGCTGATCTGTGTCCTGGCCGTGCTGCTGCTGCGGGCCGCCGACAGCGTGCGCCTGGTCTACCTGCCCCTGTTCATCGTCAACGAGGGCCGGTCGGCCACGTTCGTCGCACTGTTGCTGCTGACCACCGTGATCGCCGAGGTTCCGCTGCTGGGCGTGGTCACCTCGGTGGCTGATCGGATCGGCAGCCGCCGGGCGGTCGTACTCATCGCCGGTGTCGGTCTGTCGTCCTTCGCCCTGATCGTGGTCGGGGGTGGGGTGGTCACGCTGGTCCTGTCGCAGCTGCTGTACGCGGTGTTCGCCGCCGGGTTCCAGAGTGTCGGGATGGTCCTGCTCAGCGATGTGATGGACGGCGGACTGGGGGCCGGCGCCGACGTCTACACCGGCATCGTCCAGGTCGGCGTGCTGTGCGGAGTGGTCGCCCCGCTCGTGGTGCCGGGCTGGTCGGCCTGGATCTTCGTGCTCGGGGCCGTCTTCTGCCTGGGCACGATGCTGCTGCTCACCGCGATCAGGCGGCGCCTGCCGTCGGTCAGTGCTCGCGCAGCAGGACACCCGCCCCATTGACCCGGTCGCCGATCCCGTGCTCGCGCAGCGCGTGCCACAGCGTCGCGGCGTTGATCGCGATCACCGGCTTGCCCAGCTCCCGCTCCAGCCGGTCGGCCAGGGCCACGAACGACAGGTTGGTGCCGACCTGCACGATCGCGTCGACATCGGGCCCGTCCAGGTCGGCGACCACGGCCCGCAGCCGGTCGTCGGGCACCCGGGCGATGTCCATGGCCGTCGGGCAGCGCAATCCGGTGATCGCCGCGACGTCGAACCCGGCCTCGGCGAAGAACCGCCCCACCTCCCGGTCGGCGATCGGCTGGTACGGCGAGAACACCGCGATCCGCCGGCAGCCCAGCTCCGCCAACGCCGCCCGGCACGAGCTCGCCCCGGTGGTCACCGGCAGCCCGGTGCGCTCCCGCAGCCGTCGTTCGAACGCCGCATTGCCCTCGACGCCGCCCCAGAACGTCTCGGCCGACATGCCCATCACCAGACGGTCGGGTTCGGCGGTGAGGACGTCGCGGACCGCGATGTCGATCGACGCCCGGATCTGCCCGAGCAGCGCCTCGAACCCGTCGTCGTCGGCCATCACCGGGTTCGGGATGTACATCGACCCGGCCCGGAACGCGACACCCGGCACGCGGGCGCCCCAGTAGTCGTGCTCGACGACGGTGTTGGTGCTCGGCACGATCACGCCGAAGACGGCGCGGGGCCCGACGATGTTGGTCACTTCCGACTCCGCGATGCGGTGAAGGTGTCGGCGATGCGGTGGGCACGGTCGCGAGCAGCGGTACGGTCCAGCAGCAGCGCATCGAGCAGCAGCGGCGAGGCGATCATCGCCACGCCGTCCTCGCGCTCGTCGTCGGGCACGCCCGCGGCCCTGAGCACCTCGTGGAACGGGGCGAGCAGGTCACTCACGTACCGATGCCGGAGATCGGTCTCCGCGGCCACGACGAGCGCCTGCAGGAACGCCCCCACCGGCCGGTCCCGGAGCCGATCGCACAGCCGGTCGACCTCGGCGTGCAGATCCTTCGCCAGATCACCGGAGGGCGCCTCGGCCGGGATCGGCGCGACGTCGATGAGGGCCGCCAGCACCGCGGCCGGGGTCGGCCAGTGCCGGTAGACGGTGCTCCGGGAGACCCCGGTGACCTGGAACAACCGTTGCGCCGTGAGCGCCGTGGGCCCTTCCGACAGCAGCAGGTCGAGCGCGGCCGTGAGCACGACGGCCTCGGTGTCACTGGTCGGTCCGGCGGGACGTCCTGGTCGGGTCACGCCAATAGACGATACACCTTGTACTCGAAACCTATAAACGCTACGTTCTGCACCGGAAACCGATGCCGCACGCTCTGGAGGCCCCATGCGCCCGCACGTCGAGATCGTCGACGAACGTGACCTGATCTGGCACGTCGCCGAGTTCCAGTACGCCTCCGGCGCCGCCGAGCAGCGCCACCTGAGTTACGACGAG
Organism: Actinoplanes sichuanensis; assembly: GCF_033097365.1. NCBI lineage: Bacteria > Bacillati > Actinomycetota > Actinomycetes > Micromonosporales > Micromonosporaceae > Actinoplanes > Actinoplanes sichuanensis. The sequence goes on along the minus strand of NZ_AP028461.1, from coordinate 3,702,304 downwards.
GAGGACGGCTCGGCGTCGCTGAAGGTCCGGTTCACCGGCGACTGGTCCCGGCCGGCGGGTGTGCACCGGGCCGACACCGAGTGGTACGTACTGTCCGGCCAGGTCGTCATCGGCGACACCACCCTCGGCCCGGAGGGCTACTGGACCGCCCCGGCCGGCGTCTGGACCCCACCGGTCAGCGCCACCGAGGGCACCGAGATCCTGCTGTTCCGCGAGTACGGCGACTGGCACTTCGACCTCGCCGAGACCGGCCGGGACACGGTCCGCCCGGACCAGACACTGGTCGTCCTGGACAGCGCGGCCATGCCGTGGATCGACGTCAAGGACGGTAGTCCGATGCGCTTCGACCTGGGCGGCACGCCGGTCCCCGGCCTGTACATCAAGCTGCTGCACCGCGATGAGAAGACCGGCTTCTACACCCGGCTGATCAAGGCCAAGCCCGGCTGGCGGGAGGAGCCGCTGGCCCACCACCCGTGCTCGGAGGAGGCGTACTGCCTGGACGGCGCCTTCGACTACAACTTCGGCAAGATGTGGCCCGGCACGTACTTCTGGCGTCCGGCCCTGATCCGCCACGGCGACTTCACCGCCGACGCCGAGAAGGGCTGCACCTGGCTGGTCCGTTCGGACGCCGACCTGGTCGACTGGTACACCGAGAACGCCCGAGTCGAGATGCACGGCGACGCCACCAACTGGGGTGACGGCTTCCCGCAGAGCGCGGCCCCGCGCTGGATCGAGCCGGTCCGCTCCCGCAGCGTCGGCCGCTGGGAGACGCCCACCCGCCAGTGACCGCGGGTGAAGATAGGGGCATGAGCGACTGGAATACCCAAGTCATCGACGAGTTCCGGGCCAACCAGGGCCGGGTCGGCGGTCCGTTCGCGGGGGCCCCGATGGTGCTCGTCCACCATCGTGGCCGCAAGTCCGGACAGGAGATGGTCAGCCCGATGATGTATCTGCCGCACGAGACCGACCCGGACGTGATCTACGTGATCGCGTCCAAGGGTGGCGCGCCGGAGAACCCCGGCTGGTACTACAACCTGACCTCGGCCGGCCGGGGCGAGGTGGAGCGCGGCACCGAGACGTACGCCGTGACGGTCCGAGATCTGGCCGGGGAGGAGCGTGACCGGCGGTTCAACGAGCAGGCGAGCCGCTACCCGGGGTTCGCCGGCTACGCGGAGAAGACGGCCGGTATCCGTACCATCCCGGTCCTTGAATTGACCCGGGCCTGACCGTCTGCATGTCATGGTCGCCTTCCATCAAGTCAGGTTTCCTTGACTTGATGGAAGGTAAACTTTACTTTTATGCCATGACGGATCAGACACAGCGGGCTGCCCGGCGGGTGGTCGCCCTGGATGGGGTGCCGGTTTTCGCCTGCGGCCTGGTGGCCCTGGCGCTGGGCAGCAGCCCGGACCAGACGTCCACGCAGAAGGTGTGGTGGATCGTCGTCACCGCGGCGTTCGCGCTGAGCCTCGCGTGGGCGCTGTTCCGGGCCTTCCGGCGAGCCGACGAATACCTTCGCAAGATCCAGCTGGAGAGCATGGCCGTCGCGTTCGCGGCGGTCCTGGTGGCGCTGCAGGTGGCCACCGTGCTCGACGCGACCGGCGTCGTCGCGCTCCATCAGACGGCCCAACTGATCATCATCGGTGGGGTGATGATCTGGCAGGTGATCGCCGACCTGCGGACCCGGTTCAACCGATGAGGAACAGGCTGCGCGAGCTGCGGGCGGCCCGCCGGTGGAGTCAGGCTGATCTGGCCGAGCGGTGCGGCGTCTCCCGGCAGGCGATCAACGCCATCGAGACCGGTAAGTACGACCCGAGCCTTCCCCTGGCCTTCACCCTGGCCGGCGTCTTTGACCTGGCCATCGAGGAGATCTTCCAGCCCGACCGTTCTTGACGTGCTCATTCAGTACCGATGTTACTTTCGGGTTTCCTTTCTTGAAATGGGCGACGGCCCGGTCATACCTTTCGGGTGACCGGGCCGTTGCTGTGAGGCATTTCAGGCGGTCGGAACCGGGAACTCGCCCTTTCCGGCGCCGTCGAGGAAACAGTCCCACTCGTTGGCGTCGAAGATCAGGGGTTCACGGTCCGGGTTCTGCGAGTCGCGGATAGCGACGTAGCCTCCGACCTGCGCGAACTCGACGCAGCCACCATTCGCGGAAGACTTGGTGGACTTGCGCCACTCCGCGTCGGCGAGGTCGACCCGGTACTTGTCCATGAAAGCTCCTACTGCTGCTGCTCAAAACTGCGGACGGCGGCAGCAATCAGTTCGCGGGACTGCTGCTTGCTGAGTGCCGCTGCGGTGATGTGATTCAGCGAAAGATTACTCCGTGCCAGATCCTCTTCCCGTTCGAGGTACAGGTTTCCGGCCTGTGATTCGACGTAGGCGACGGGAGTGTGCAGCTCTTCCGCGAACTCGAACAGCGTGAGCGAACCGAGCGATCCGGGATGTCCACCGTTGGTGAACGGAACTACTTGGACGGTCACCTGTTTGGGCAACCGCAGCAGATGATCGAGCTGCCGGGCCATCACCTCGGGGCTACCGACGTGCCGGTGCAGCACGGCCTCGTCCACGATCACCCACACCTCCGGGGGATCCTCGTCGAAGACCCGCTCCTGGCGCTCCAGGCGGATCTGCACCTGACGGTCGATCTCGGTGTCCGGCATGGCGGGGTGGTTCGCCTCGGTCAGCGCGTGCGCATACTCCTTTGTCTGCAGCAGGCCGTGCACCATCAGCGGCTCGAAGATCCGGATCTTCGTGGCGGCCGACTCCAGGCCCAGGAACGTGGCGAACGGGGCGGACACCGCGCCGTACTTGGACCACCAGCCGCGCTGGGCGCCGAGGCGGCGCAGTTCGAGGAGCTGGACACGCAACGGCTCGGGTACGCCGTACAACTCGAGAAGGGCCTCCAGCTCGGCCTGCTTCATGCCGACCTCGCCGCCCTCGATCTTCTGGATCTTGCTGACCGAGCAACCCAGTCGGCCCGAGGCGTCCTGCTGCGACTTGCGGGCGGCGCCACGCAGCTGTGACATCTGCTCACCCAACTGCCAACGGGGGATCGTGGGGCCAATGGGTCGCGGCATGCTGCTGTCCTCCATCGACTCAAGAGGGTGATCGTCGGCCATCTTCGTCCGATGTGCGGCGTACAGCAATGGTTTCATCCGAAAGAGATCCGCATTTCAGCATCACCCGTTCGGGAACCAAAAAGTTACGGCATAAGATTGACGCTCTCTGTTGGTAGAGCCACTCTGGACTCAACGACACCCCGGCGAACCCGACCCGATGGGGACCGACATGTGGCACAGGAGAGACCTTTGAACGGCGCCGGTCATCAACCGGACCAGGCCACCTACGACTGTGTGGCCTGCGAGAAGCCGTGGCCGTGCGACCCGGCCCGAACGCATCTGCTGGACGACAGCCGCGACCCGGTGCAGCTCAGCATGCGTCTCTGGACCGAACTGGAGCACGCCGCCGGACCCCTGCGCAACGAGCCCCCCGCGGCACTGTTCGACCGGTTCCTGAAATGGGCCCGACTTGACTCCTGACGAAGACTTCCGCGCCCAGCTGGCCGTCGAGCGCCGCTACCCCGGCTGGCAGATCGACCGCGCCACCCAGCCCCGGACCGTCCGACCCGACCTGCGCGTCCCGGCCGGCCACTACTGGGCCGTGCACTGGGAACTCGACGAGCCCTGCCTCGTCGCCGCCGACCTGGACGGCCTCATGCACCAGCTGACCAGGCGCGACACCGCCCGCATCGCCACCGTCCGCGAGGTCGCCGAAGCCCGCTGGCCGGGCTGGCGGGTCGGCTACTCGGGTGCCGGCGCGACCGGCGTGGCAGGCATCGAGGTGCCACCCGGCTACTTCTACGCCGTCCGCCGGGGCCTGCGCCGCTGGCGGACCCGCCCGGTGATCGGCGCCAACCTCACCCAGATCTGCGACCGCATCCGCGAATCCATCCGCCCCGCCCCGAAGGGCCACGCGGACTGAGCACCCCGGCGGCAGCCGCTCGGCAACCGGGTTGCAACCGGGCGTGCGGAACATGGCGGGGTGTTCGACAGGTCTGACGACGAAGTGCTGCTGGAACCGGCGGCCTACCCGGAGTTCGGTGTGCTGGACGCGGCGATCGATCGCCGCGACTGGGCGAGCTGCCGGGCCGTGCTCGACGCCGTCCCGCTGAGCGGACGATCCATGTTCCTGCGGTACGCGGCCGAGAAACCGGGCCTCGAGGAGTGGCTGCGCCATCTGCTCCAGGCCGACCCCTGGGACAGCACCGCGTCGGCCCTGCTCGGCATGCACCTGACCGACATCGGATGGAAGATCCGCAGCTCGCTGCGGGCCGAACACGTCAGCGCCGCCCAGTTCGAACAGTTCCACGCCTGGCTGCGACGGGCCGAGGCGGTCCTGATCGACGGGGCGGCACGAGCACCGTACGACCCGGCGATCTGGTCGGCCCGGCTGACCACCGCCCGCGGCCTTCAGATGGAACCCGCCGAGGAACGCCGCCGCTATGACCGGATGGCCGCCGCCGACCCGCACCACGTGAACGGGCAGCGGCAGTACCTGAACAGCCTCCTCCCCAAGTGGGGCGGCAGCTGGCCGCAGGCGCACGCCTTCGCCCGCGAGGTGATGATGGCGGCCCCACCCGGAGCACACCAGGGCGCACTCGTCGCCGAGGTGCATGTCGAACAGTGGCTGGACCTCGGCGGCGAACACGAGAAGGCGGCCGCCGCCCACCTGACGGGTGCCCGCGACACCCTGTACGAGGCCGCCAACCGCTCGATCTGGCACGCCGACTTCCGCCGCGACCCCGGCTGGGTCTCGGTGGCCAGCACCTTCGCCATGGTGTTCGCCGAGATGAGCGACCAGGAGCCGGCGGCCCGGGTGTTCGCGATGCTCGGCCCGATGGCCAGCCGATGGCCCTGGTACTACTACGACGGGCACGACGAACTCGCGGTGATCCGTCGCCACCGCCGCCGGTCGGCGTCGGCACTCACCGGAGGACGCCGATGATCGCCCAGGGGAAACTCGACGGTGTTCCGGTGCTGCTCAGCCCGGCCCCCGGCCTGATGCGGGCCGGCCTGGTCTTCCGGGTCGGGTTCGCCGACGAGCCGCTGGCCCGGCACGGCATCACCCACCTGCTCGAACACCTGGTGCTGTATCCGCTCGGGCTGAGCGACTACCACTTCAACGGAACCACCGGGGTCGAGCACACCTCGTTTCACATGCAGGGCTCACCGGACGACGTGGCCCGGTTCCTGACCGGCGTCTGCGCGTCACTGCAGAACCTGCCGACACACCGCCTCGACGTGGAGAAGGAACTCCTGCGGACCGAGGCGAACGGCCGCGGCGACGGAGCACTGGACGCGATGCCACTGTGGCGGCACGGCGCCCGCGACTACGGCGTGTCCTCCTACCCGGAGTTCGGCCTGCCCGCGATCACCGCCGACGAGCTGCGCGCCTGGGCGGCCCGCTACTTCACCCGCGACAACGCGGTGCTCTGGATCGCCGGTGACCACGTGCCGGCCGGGCTGCGACTGCCCCTGCCGGGCGGTCGGCGCGAGCCCCTGCCCGTGCCGTCCAGCGCGCTGCCGGTCACCCCCGCGTTCTTTCCCGGTCCGCCCGGGGTGGTCGCCTGGAACGCCATGGTGCCCCGGCACCCCGCCTCCCAGGTCTTCGCCGACCTGCTGGAGCGCGAGATGTACCGGGCGCTGCGGCAGGAGGCCGGGCTGTCCTACACGGCCGGCAGCTCGTACCGGGAGATCGGTGCCGACGCGGCGATGGTGGTCGCGGTCGCCGACGCCCTGCCGGAGAAGCAGGAGGCGGTCTTCGGCGGCCTGGTCGACGTGCTCTCGACGATGCAGGTCGGCCGGATCGACCAGGCCGACCTGGCCGTCGTGCTCCGGCAGCGCGGCGAGACCCTGTGGAACGCCGACCAGCAGGGCAACCGGATCGCCGCCGAGGCGGCCGGCCTGCTCGCCGGGCGGCCGGTACGGCAGGTCGAGGACGAGATCGCCGCGATCATGGCGGTCACCGTGGGTGACGTGGCGGCGGTCGCCGGGATGGCCCGGGGGAGCGGCCTGCTGATGGCACCGGAGGGCGTAGACGCCCGGTGGGCCGGCTTCCAGCCGGCGCCGCAGCTGTCCGAGCAGGTGGTCATCGGGACGGTGCACGCCGCCCATACGGGCCGCGACGCGCATCTCATCGTCGGCGACGACGGCGTCACGGTGGTCGGGGGAGACGATCATCTGACGGTACGGTTCGACGCCTGCTCGATCGTGCGGGCCTGGCCGGACGGCGCCCGCCTGTTCGTCGGGCACGACGGGATCATGGTGCGGGTCGAGCCGACCCTGTTCCGCAACGGTCACCAGGCGGTGGCCCTCCTGGACGCCCGCACCCCGGCCGGCCTGCGGGTCGACCAGCCGGCCCGCCGCCCGGACCGGATCCCGGTGCCACCGTCGGACGAACCGCGCCCGCAGCCCCCACCCACCCGCGCCGAGAAGCTGGAGGCACGCCGGATCCGGGCCAGTTACGTGCTGGCCGCGATCTTCGGCCTCGGCGTCGTCTCGCGCGTCGTCGAGATGACCGGCGACCGATACGGCGAAGACGCGCAGCTAGCGCTACTGGCCCTCCTGCTCGTCGGCGGCGCGGTGATCGCCACAAGCCGCATCCGCTCCCGGCGCCGCCGCCTGGCTTGATCCGCGTGAGGCGTCGCCGTTTGGCTTGATCCGCGTGAGGCGCCGCCGCCTGGCTTGATCCGCGTGAGACGCCGCCGCCTGGCTTGACCCGTGTGAGGCACCGCCGTTTTGGCCTGATCCGCGTGAGGTGCCGCCATCCAGCCTGTTCCGGGTGAGACGCGGTCGGCCGAGCTGTTTCGGGCAAGGCGTCGTGGCTTGGACTGTTTAGGGTGTGGCGCGGTTGGCTGGGCTGTTTCGGGTGAGGCGTCGCCACCCAGCCTGTTGAGGGTGTGCCGCGGTCGGCCGGGCTGTTCCGGGTGAGGGCGTCGTGGTCTGAGCTGTTTCGGGTGAGGCGTCGCCGCCAAGTCTGCTCTGCTGGGCGGCCGCGTGTCGGCTGGCGGGATGGCGGCGTGGCGCGGGCCGATCTGCTCGGGCCTATCCGCACAGGGCCGATCTGCACGGGCCGACCTACGGGAGGGCGGCGTCGCTCGGGTCGGGCGGTGGGGCGATGGCGTCCAGCGCGGGAGCGAGCGGGGTCAGTGCGGCCCGGACCAGGTCTGGCAGCGACCCGGCGACCACAACGAAGCCGGGGATCGATGTGGGCGTGGTCGTGGCCTGCAACCACTGGTGGAGCGCGATCCGCGCGGCGGCGGCGACGGCCGCCGCCAGGACGCGGGCGGCCAGCGGGTCGGCTCCGGGGTGCCGGGCGAGGACGGCCCCGGCGAGTGGCCCCTCCATCATGGTCGCGGTGTCGGCGTAGCAGGACCGCAGTGCCGGGCTCGACGCGATCATGAGCATCGCCCCGGCCGGACGGTCGCCGGGGTCGACATACGACGCCGCGACGGCGTCGATCACCGCGTCGGACAGGCGGGTCTCGGCTGGTCGGCTGATCACCGCGGCGGCGAGACGGTCCGCACGGTCGGCCGCGATGGCGGAGACGATCGCCTGTTTCTGGCTGGAGAAGTAGTTGTTGTACGTGCGGGGTGAGACGCCCGCGGCGCCGGCGATGTCCTCGACCCGGACGTTGTCCGGCCCGTGCTCGAGCGCGAGCCGGAGCGCCGCCGCCTGCAAGGCCTCCCGGGTGGCCTGTTTCTTCCGCTCCCGCAACCCCGTCATGGGCAACAGTCTGCCAGAAATCCTGCGTCCACGCAAAATTGCGTGCACGCACTTTTCTGTTACGGTTGCGGCATGCGCGCCAACGGCATCGCCTACAACACCGGATTCCTGTCCCCGATCGAGCCGCTCGACCTCGAGAGGGTCCGCCGCGAGCTCGCCATCATCCGCGATGACCTGCACTGCAACGCCGTCCACCTGATCGGCGGCGACGCCGGGCGGATCGAGGCCGCCGCCCGCATCGCCGCCGATCTCGGGCTGGAGGTGTGGTTCTCGCCCTATCCGATCGACCTCGACCCCGGCCAGATCCAGGCGCTCTTCCTGGACTGCGCCGACCGGGCCGAGCGGCTCCGCGCGGCCGGCGCCCAGGTCGTGCTCGTCATGGGCGTCGAGCTGACCGTGATGAACCGTGGTTTCGTCGACGGCGAGACCCTCGAGGAGCGCCTCGCCCAGCTGTTCGCGGGGCGGGTCGCCGAGGCCCGCGTTCGACTCGGTGAGTTCCTGCGTGAGGCTGTCGCCGCCGTTCGCGAGCGGTTCCACGGCCGGATCACCTATGCGGCCATCCCGTTCGAGGGCGTCGATTGGGATCTGTTCGACATCGTCACGCTGGAGCTGATCCGCAACGCCGAGGTCGCCGGGCAGTTCCGCGAAGCCGTCCGCGGGCTCACCGCCCAGGCCAAGCCGGTGGCGATCACCGGCTTCGGCACCGCCACCTGGCGCGGGTCCGGCGACGTGGCGCCACGCAGCATGGAGATCGTCGAGCACGACCCGGCCACCCGGATGCCGCTGCGGATCTCCGGGCTTTACCAACGCGATGAGGAGGAGCAGGCCGTCTACCACCGGGAGATGCTCGAGATCTTCGACAGCGAGGGCGTGGACAGCGCGTTCGTCTACCTGTTCGCGCTCGACGACTACCCGCACCGGCCCGGTGGTGATCCACGAGACGACCTCGACCTGGCCAGCTTCGGCATCGTCAAGGTGCTCGACGGGCCCTCCGGTGAGACCTATCCGGGGCTGCCCTGGGAGCCGAAGGCGGCGTTCGCGGCGATCGCGGAGCAGTATGCCCGCGACGGCTCCGGCTGAGCGGGGGCGTCCTCCGTTCTGGGAGCGGTGCCGGGTGTTGCCGGGCTGCGCCGGCGGCGCCCGTACCGTACCCCCGTGATGTCGTCTGGTTTGGTCTTGTCCTGGTGAGTCCCGGGGAAGCGGTCGCTCTGCTCGCCGGTGGACTGACCGCCGGCGCTGTCAACGCCATCGCCGGTGGTGGCTCACTGATCACGTTCCCGCTGTTGGTCGCGCTCGGGCAGCCGGGTGTGGCGGCGAACGTGACGAACGCTCTCTCGGTGGCGCCCGGCTACGCGGCGAGTGCGGTCGGGTCGCGCCCGGACCTGGTCGGGCAGGGCCGGCGGATCCTCACGATCCTGCCCGCGATCGTCGCCGGCACGCTGTGCGGCAGCGGCATCCTGCTGGTCACGCCGCACGAGGTGTTCGACATCGTGGTGCCGTTCCTGCTGCTGGCGGCAGCGCTGATGATGGCGTTCCAGGATCGGCTGCGTAACCTGACCGGCAACCCGGCGAACCGGCCGGCGCTGATCCACCTGACGGTCTTCGGCTGCGGGCTGTACGGCGGCTACTTCAACGCGGCGATGGGTATCCTGCTGATCGCCATCCTCGGCCTGGTTCTGGACGAGCCGCTGCGTCGCCTGAGCGCATTGAAGAACGTGTTCAGCGCTGTCGTCGGCACCACCACGGTGCTGATCTACAGCATCTTCGGGCCGGTCGACTGGGCGTTCGTCGCCGTGCTGGCCCCGGCCACGATGATCGGCGGCTACGTCGGCGCCCGCGTGGCACGCCGACTGCCGGCCAAGGTGCTGCGCTGGATCATCGTCGGGTTCACCACGGCCGTCGCGACCGCCCTGTTGGCGAGGTGAGCCGCCGTCATCTGCCGGCAGTGCCACCGCGACGGTGCGCCGGTCAGGATCCGCTCCACGTTGGCCGGATGGGCTACCGTCACCGGCCGTGACCCATTCCACCATCGAGATCACCGCCGAACTCGTCCATGAGCTGGTTCGCGAGCAGCATCCGGACCTGGCCGGTCGACCGGTTCGGTTGGGTGCCCGGGGGTGGGCCAATCAGCTGTGGCGTCTCGGCGACGACCTGGCCGTCCGCCTGCCGTGGGCCATCGGTGACGTCGATCGGCAGATCGTCGACGAATACAGCTGGCTGCCCACGCTGGTCCCGACCCTGCCGATGGCGGTGCCGGTTCCACAGCGGCTCGGCGAACCGTCGGCCCGGTTTCCGCGGCCCTGGATGATCACCACGTGGGTTCCGGGTACGCCCGCCGACCGGGAACCGGTCACCCGGAGTGACGCGGCCGGGTCACTGGCGGCGTTCCTGACCGCGCTGCACCAGCCCGCTCCGGACCGCGCCCCGGAGGGTCAGGATCGGGGCGGCCCGCTCGCCGACCGGGCCGACGGTTTCGAGAACGGGGTGCGACTGGCCTTCGAGCGGGGCCTCATCGACGATCCGGACGCGGTCCGTGCCGTCTGGCGTGACGCGGTGAGCGCGCCGGCCTGGTCCGGGCCGCGCCTGTGGTTGCACGCCGACCTGCATCCGGCCAATGTCCTCACCGACGGCGGTTCTCTCTGTGGGATCGTCGATTTCGGAGACATGTGCGCGGGCGACCCGGCCTACGACCTGTCGGCGGCCTGGCTGCTGCTGCCGGACGGTTCCGTCGACGACTTCTATGCCGGATATCGGCCGGCCGCGGATGCCGCCACGCGGCGCCGGGCCCGCGGATGGGCGATGGCCCGCGTGCTCAGCGGCCTGCTCATCGGCGATAACGGCGTGCATGGACGTCCCGGCGGCAAAGCCACCTGGGCGCCACCCGCCCGCGCGGCCCTACGCCGACTGCTCGCCTGACGTTCGGCCCTGCCCGTCGGCAGTCGGCCCGTTCGGCCGGTCGCCGGCAGTCGGCCCTGCTCGGCTGGCCGTCGGCAGTCGGCCCTGCTCGGCTGGCCGTCGGCAGTCGGCCCCGCTCGGCTGGCCGCCGGCAGTCGGCCCCGCTCGGCTGGCCGCCGGCAGTCGGCCCTGCTCGGTTGGTAGCCGACATGCGCCCGCCGGCCGCCTGGCCTCGGGGTCTCAGCGTCGGCCGTCACGCCGCCTGAGTAGGACGACGACGCCCACGATCACCAGCACGACCGGAAGAAGGAGCCCCCACCTCAGCAAACCTCTCATGCCAGAGACCGTCCCACCCCGGCGCGGCCTCCGGATCATCCGCGCCGGGTGAAAGCCACCAAGATCGACACTGGTGCGGGGTGCGGGGTGCGGGGTGCGGGGTGCGGGGTGCGGGGTGCGGGGTGCGGGGTGCGGGGTGCGGGGTGCGGGGTGCGGGGTGCGGGGTGCGGGGTGCGGGGTGCGGGGTGCGGGGTGCGGGGTGCGGGGTGCGGGGTGCGGGGTGCGGGGCGCGAGGCGCGAGGCGCGAGGCGCGAGGGAAGGGGTGAGGCGCGAGGGAAGGGGTGAGGCGCGAGGGAAGGCGCGAGGCGCGAGGAAAGGGTTGAGGTGCGGGAGAGGAGCGCCGGGGGCCTGGCCGGAACGGCCGGTTGAACCTCGGCTGCCGGGTGATATCGGGCAGAGTCGAAGCGCGGTACGGCGATAAGGTCGCGCGGTGACCGAGCCGAGCCCCACTCAACGCGTCCTGGACGCCTCCGACATCGACCGTTCGATCGCCACCGCGCTTCCCGGCCGTACCGTCGCCGACTGTGAACCGCTCTTCGGGGGTGGCTTCGCGACGGTCTGGGCAGCGCGCCTCGACGACGGCACCGACGTGGTGGTCAAGGTGGGGCCTCGGCCGGAGGCGAAACTGCTGCGCTACGAACGTGACCTGATCGCCGCCGAGGGTCGCTACCTGCTGCGACTGGCCGCCGAGGCTCCCGAGGTGCCGGTGCCGCGGGTGCTCCACACCGGCCCGGACCTGCTCGTCACCGGACGCCTGCCCGGCACCAACCTCGCCTACGCGTCCGACGACTTCGACGACGCGCCGGTGCGGGCCGACTTCGGGGCCGCGCTGGCCCGGGTGCATCGGCTGACCGGCGACCGGTTCGGCTACGACGCCGGCCGGACCGGTGCCGACACGTGGTCGGCCGCGTTCACCGCGATGATCGACGAGCTGCTCGACGACGCCGTCGACTGGGACGTGCCGCTGCCCGCCCCGGCGGAACGCATCCGCGAGTTGGTGACCAGGCACGACCGGCTGCTCGACACGGTCCGTCGGCCCGCGCTGCTGCACTTCGACGGATGGGACGGCAACCTGCTGGTCGCCGACGGCCGGCTCAGTGGTTTCGTCGACGGCGAACGGTTCCTCTACGGCGACCCGCTGCTCGACTTCACCTCGGCCGCCCTGTTCCGGCGCATCGAGGACGAACCGGATCACCCGTTCGTCCGCGGTTACGGCGGCGTCCGCTTCGACGCCTCGGTGCTGCGTCGGTTCAGCCTGTACCGGCTGCACCTGTACCTGCTGATGACCGTGGAGATGCCGAGCCGCCGGATCACTCGCGAGGCGCACCCGGACCGCTATGCCCGGCTGGCCGAACTCCTCGACGGCGAGCTGACAGAACTGGGCCGCCCGGTCCCGTCAGGACCGTGACACAGCCGGTGATGACGGCGACGGCGAAGCGAGAGCCTTCTCGACGGCGGCGACCGTGGCCGCGTCCACCGCGCCGGTCGGCTCGACACCCAGGGACTCCTGGAACCTCATCACCGCCGACGTGAGCTCATCGGTCCACCTGCCGTCGACCGGGCCGTCCCAGAATCCGGCCAGCTTGAGCGTCTGCTGCACGGCCGCGGTGGAGGCGATCACCTCGTCGGCGGCGGCACCGCCCTTGGCCCGCAGGTCGTCCTGCAGGGCGGCGTCGGTGGCCTTGTCGACGGTTCCGGTGACCGGCAGACCGTGGGCCTTCTGGAGCTCCTGGACGGCGGCGACGGTCGTCGGCCCGTACACCCCGTCCACCTCTTTCTGGTAGTAGCCGGCCTGGGCCAGCGACTTCTGCACGGCCAGGGTGTAGTCGCGGGCCCGGCCGCGCTGGTCCTCACTGAGGCAGCCGCCCTCGGTGAGCAGGCTCAGCCACGACATCTCCAGCGCGACGGCGGCCGCGTTGAACTGTTCGGACGCCTGCCGGAGCGGGGTCTTGTCGGTGATGCCCTGCTGGGCGGCGGTGAAATCGGTATCGGCCTGCCGCACCCGGCTGACCGCGGTGCCGGAGACCGACGCCTGGACCGAGGGGGTGTTCAACGGCGACGCGGCAGGTGACAGCGACGCCCCGGCACGGGCTTCGGCCAGTTCCTTCTCGGCCACCGTCACCGCGTCCCGGGCGCGAGCCACCCCCTCGGCGGCGTCGGCCACGTCACCGCGTGGCTCGGCCAGGTCGGCGCCCGCGTCCTTCACGTCACCGACCGTCGTCGCGGTCGCGTTCATCAGATCGCCGTAGCGGTCCAGCGCCGTCACGTACGAGCTGCCGGCCCCGCAGAACGCGGCGACCTGCTCGGCGAGTTCCGCCTGTGCCTCGACCAGCGCCTCCTGCTTGTTCGTCAGCCGCCGGTCGTCGTCGGCGTCGCCGCACCCGGTGGCCGCGAACAGCACGACGACCACCAGGGCACCCGCCCGGGCCCGCATGTCAGCGGCCGTTGCGCTTGCGTAGCAGCACGACGATGCCCGCGACCACCAGCAGCAGCGGAAGGATCAGTCCCCACATCAGCCATCCGTTCATGGCGGCCACGGTCGCAGCCGGACGGCCGATCGCGGATCACCCGTACCGGGTGAAGGCGGGACGCCGGCTCAGTACCGGAAGTTGTTGACGATCGCCGTCATCTCACCGGCCAGCCGGTTCAGGTCGGCGACCGCCTCCTGGCCGCTGCGTGCGTTGACCGAGGCGTCCCGGGCCGAGTCGGCCACGTCCGAGATCGCGCCGGTGACCAGGCCGGTGTTGCCGGCCGCCTCGGAGACGCTGCGGCTCATCTCCTGGGTGGTGGCGGTCTGTTCCTCGACGGCCGACGCGATCGATGTCGTGTAGTCGCCGATCGTGGAGATGACCTGCACGATCTGGTTGATCGCGGTGGCCGCGGAGGTGCTGATCGCCTGGATCGCGGTGATCCGGGCGGTGATCTGCTCGGTGGCCTGCGCGGTCTGCTGGGACAGCTCCTTGACCTCGCCGGCGACGACGGCGAAGCCCTTACCCATCTCGCCGGCGCGGGCGGCTTCGATGGTGGCGTTGAGGGCGAGCAGGTTGGTCTGCTCGGCGATGCTGGTGATCAGCCGGACCACGTCGCCGATCTCCTCGGTCGCCGTGCCGAGCTGCGCGACCTGGCTGTTGGTGCTCTCGGCGACGGTACGGGCGTCGTTGGCGACCTGTGCGGCCTGTGCGGCGCTGCCGGCGATCTCGGCGATGGCCGCGTTCATCTCCTCGGCACCGGCGGCGACCGACTGCACGCTCTGGTTGACGGTCTGGGTGGCCTCGGCCGCGGTGCCCAGGTTGTCGGAGACGTGCACGACGTTCGAGCTGAGCTGCCGGGTGTCGTCGGCGAGCCGGTCGGCGGCGGCCTGCACCTCGGCGGCGGACCCGGCGATCCCGCGGACCGTGCCGGCCACCTTCTCCACGAATCTGTTGAACGCCGCCGCCAGCCGCCCGGCCTCGTCGTCACCGCGCACGGTGGCCCGCTGGGTCAGATCGCCGTCACCATCGGCGATCTCCGCCATCCGGTCCCGGAGCCGTTCGATCGGCCGGACCACACCGCGAGCCACCACCAGGGCGATCAGCGCGGCGATGAGCAGCACCGCTCCGGTGATCCACAGGCTGATCATCATCGAGTTGTTCGCGGCCTCCAGGATCGTCGCGGTCGGCACGGTGACGATCAGCGACCACGTGTCGGTCTCACCGAGCGTGAGCGGCGCGGCGATCTGCACCCGCTCGTCGTCGCCGGTGATCAGCCGCCGGACGGGCGTGCCCTGCTCGACGGCGTTCGCGGCCAGTTCGGCCACGGCCGGGTCGGTGGGCTGTCCGGCCTGGGCCGGGTCACCGCCACCGACCAGCAGCCCACCTGCGCTGACCAGGATCGCGTCGCCGGTGCCGAACGGTTTGATCTTGGCGAGAGCGGCGGCGACCGCGTCCAGGGTGATGTCGATGCCCGCCACCCCGACGGACTTCTGGCCGGTGAGGATCGGTACGGCCAGCGAGGTCATCAGCACCGACTTGTCACCGATCGCGTACGCGTACGGCTCGAGGACCTTCTCCTTGCCGGATGTCTGGGCGATCAGGTAGTAGTCGCCGTCGCCCGGCTCGGTGTACGAGGTCAGGGCCATCGACTTGATCGCGTCTCCGTCGCGGTACCAGTACGGCACGAACCGGCCGGTGGCGTCGTGCCGGGCGTCGCTGCCCCGGAACCGGGCGTCCCGGCCGTCGAACGCGTCCGGCTCCCACGCCACCCATGTCCCGAAGTAGCGGGGGTGCCGGTCGAGCAGCGTCCGCAGCATGCCGTTGGCCGTGGCGCGGCTGCCACCGGAGGCCGCCTCGGTGGCCATCATCCCGCTCAGGTCGCGGGCGCTGCCGAGCGCGGTCATCAGCTGTACCTGCAGTTCGGCCGCGTTGCGGACACCGATCTCCTGGGCCAGCTCGAAACCGGTGTCCCGCGCCTCGGAGAGGTTGCGCCTGGTGATGACGGTGGCGACGAGCACGAGCGACACCCCGGTGATCAGCAGTACGCAGATGATCAGCCGCAGTTTGATGCTCAGCCGGTTCAAACCCATCACACTGAGATCTTCGGCATGTGACGGCCACCACTAAGCCAAATCCTCAGCCCGGGGTGAGCCTCCCGAAACCGGACCTGTGGAACACCAGCGGTCCACCGGACTGGTCGGTGCTGTGCTCGACGGCGTGCAGTCGCAGCAGTACGACGGTGTGGTCGCCGGCCTCCACCTCGCGGTAGATCGAGCAGTCGAACCGGGCCAGCCCGTCATCGACGGTGACCGCCCCGGTGCCGGTGACCGAGACCGCGGCCTCGTCGAACCGGTGCTCGACCGGACCGGCCAGCCGCCGGCACAGCTCGCCGTGGTGGGCGGCCAGGACGGTCACTCCGAGGTGCTCGGCGCGGCGCAGGTCGGGCCAGGTCTTCGAGGTGTTCGCGATCGACACCGACACCAGCGGCGGGTCGAGGCTCACCGAGGTGAACGAGCTCGCGGCCAGACCGACCAGGGTCCCGTCGACCGACGCCGCCACGGCCACCACACCACTGGGGAAGACTCCGAACGCTTGACGTAGCCGTACCGGATCAAGGTCTTGATTGGTGGTGAAAGTGCTCATCGGCGAGTCGCGAGTCCGGCGGTGACGAACGGCGACGTCGCGCTCTGACGCCGTCGTGGTCGCTCGTCCTTCCACAGGCCGCGTTCGGCGAGGAGGGGCAGCACGCCCTCGCCGAACCAGTAGGCGCCCTCCAGGTGCGGGTAGGCGGAGAGCACGAACTCCTCGATGCCCAGCGACGCGTACTCGGCGATCCGGTCGGCGACCTGCTCGTGGCTGCCGACCAGCGCGGTGCCGGCGCCGCCGCGGACCAGGCCGACCCCGGCCCAGACGTTGGGATAGATCTCCAACTCGTCGGTGCGGCCGTGGTGCAGGTCGAGCATCCGCCGCTGGCCCTCCGACTCGGACTGCCGCAGCCCCTGCTGCACCTTGGCGATCGTGGCCGGGTCGATGCCGGCCAGCAGGCGGTCCGCCTCGGCCCAGGCCTCCTCGGCGGTGTCGCGGGTGATGGTGTGCATCCGGATGCCGAACCGGATGCTCCGGCCCTGCTCGGCGGCGAGCCCGCGGATCCACGCGATCTTCTCGGCCACCGCGGCCGGCGGCTCGCCCCAGGTCAGGTAGACGTCGGCGTGCTTGGCCGCGACGACGCCCGCGGCGGGGGAGGAGCCGCCGAAGTAGATCTCCGGGACCGGATCCGGGATCTGCCCGAGCGTGGCCGCCTCGACGTGCAGATGCTCGCCCTGGAAGTTGACGGTCTCACCGGCCCACAACCGGCGCACGATCTCCAGGAACTCGTCGCACCTGGCGTAGCGGGCGTCCTTGTCCAGGTGGTCGCCGTACATCCGCTGCTCGTGGCTCTCACCGCCGGTGACCACGTTGAGCAGCAGGCGGCCCTCGGTCAGGTTCTGGAAGGTGCCGGCCATCTGCGCCGCCAGGAACGGTGAGATCAGGCCGGGTCGGAACGCGACCAGGAAATTCAGTCGCCGGGTGGTCTGGCTGAGCATCGCCGTGCTCAGCCACGCGTCCTCGCACCAGGCGCCGGTGGGGGTGAGCGCGGCGGCGAAACCGTTGTCCTCGGCGGCACGGGCGACCTGGGTCAGGTAGGCGACGTCGGCGGGACGGCCGGAGGTGCCGGCCGAGACGCCGTGACCGCCGCCGACGACATGCCGTCCGTCGCCGCCGTTGGTGGGCAGGAACCAGTGGAACTTCAGAGCCATACTCTATAGTTTCGCTAGAATTTAGGGGTTATGCAAGCGATCCGGTGACAGGAGACGCCGAACACATGATCGTCGCCTCGAACTCCGCGATCGCCGCCGGGACCCGGTCGAACCGTGTCGGATCACCCCGCGGTCAGGTACTCCGGCGGTTCGAACCGCACGCCGCCTCCCAGGGGTCCTCGCGCCGCCACAGGCTGGGCAGATGCAGGCCGATCCGGTCTCGTCCGGCCAGGTCACCGAGCACCCGGATGCTCAGGTCGAGGTCGTCGGCGGCGTACGGCAGCGCCCGCAGCGGCCGGTCCAACGGACGGAAGAAGTCGTCCCAGTGGATCAGCACCACCCGGCGGGCGCCCACCGCGCGTACCGTGTGCAGCCAATACTCCCGAATGTAGGCCTCGCCGGAGGCACCCAGCCCGCCGACGCCCAGGAACACGACCTCCGCGCTGCGCCCGTCGAGCGCTCCCGGCACGAACCCGGCGCTGCCCTGCACCAGCGCCGTCCGCCCGCTGTCGTGCCCGACCAGGATCGACCAGGCCTCACCGCACCGGTACGCCGCCGCTCGCACCGGCGGCCGCAGCGGCGCGCCGATCACGCCCGGAAAACGGTCCGGCGGACAGTGTTCGGACTCCACGAAGGTCACCGCGAATGTCCCGTACCGCCGTGGTGAGCCCGGGGTCACCACGTGGATGCGGTCCTCGGGCAGCCCGGCGCCCCGTCCGACGTTCGCCGCGGACTCACCGCCGACCAGGGCCGCACCGGTTCGCCGGGCCACCGTGGGGGAGTCCAGCACGTGATCGAAGTGCGTGTGCACCGCCATGACCGCCCGCAGCGGCGCGGCGTGCGGTCCCAGCCGCTCCAGGCCGGTCGCGATCCGGCGTTCGTCGGGGGCGATCCGGCCGAGACCGACCCGCGCCGGCGACGGCCGGGAGAAGAATCCGTCGGTCATCACCGCGTCCGTCCCGTCGGCGAACAGCAGCCCCGACACCCCGAAGAACGTCACGCCGAACGCCCCGGCCGCCGCCGGAACGTCGAAACGCCCGGCATGGACACCGAGATCGGGACGCCCCAGCCGGATCCGCATTCCGGTGACGTTACCGCAGGTTGCATTCCAGGTTCCTAGGATGCCGTACGGGCTGTGGCGCGCCCGATCCACGAGAGAGGCGTCGAGCCCCGGCCGCCCAGCGCGGAGGCGCCCGATCGATCTGCTTGACGAATCGATGTGAAAGGATACTCTCGAAACATGTCTCTCACTAATCCGCTCGGGGACCTGGAGATCAGTGACCCCCAGGCACTGCGAGCGCTGGCCCACCCCGTGCGCCTCGCCATCCTGAACCGGCTGCAACGCCACGGCCCGGCCACCGCCACCCAACTGTCCGCCCACGTCGGCGCCACCCCTTCGGTGGTCAGCTGGCACGCCCGGCACCTCGCGTCGTTCGGTCTGCTCGTCGACTGGGACGGCGCCCCCGGCAAACGCGAGCGCTGGTGGCAGGCCGCCGCCAAGGGCTTCCGCTTCACGGTCCCCGAGGACGCCGAGGGACAGGACGCGGCCCGCATGCTGCAGAGCGTCATGTTCGCCCGCGCCGCCGAGTACCCGCAGCAGTGGCTGATGGACGTCGAGCCGCATCTGGACGAGCCGTGGCGGCGGTTGGGTGGTCTCGCCGACACCCGGTTCGTCGTCACCGCCGACGAGCTGGAGCAGCTGCAGGACGCGATCGAAAGGCTGATCGCCCCGTATGCGCGCCGTGCCGCCGCCGACCGCCCGGCCGACGCCCGCGGCGTACGGCTCCTGCGATTCGCCCTGCCCGAGAACGAGGACTCGCCGTGACCGCCCCCGCCACCACCGTCACCGCCTGGTCGAGCGGTCGCTTCCGCGGATTCTGGTACGCGCAGACGATCTCCCAGTTCGGCGACCGGATCACTGAGATCGCCCTGCCGCTGCTGGCGGTGACCATGCTCGCCGCGACACCGGGCGAGGTCGGCGTGCTGACCGCCCTGATCTGGCTGCCGTACCTGTTCGGGGTCTTCGTCGGCGCTTGGGTCGACCGCCGCTCCGACAAGCGGCGCCTGATGATCGTCGCGGACCTGCTGCGCGCGGCGGTTCTGGTCAGCCTGCCCGCCGCCTACCTGTTCGACCTGGTCACCCTGCCGCAGCTGTTCGCCGTGGCGGTGCTCACCGGGGTCGGGGCGGTGCTGTTCGGGATGGCGTACCCCTCGTTCTTCGTCTCGCTGGTCCCGAGCGAGGCCTACGTGGACGCCAACAGCAAGCTGAGTCTGAGCCGCGCCGCGTCGTTCGTGGCCGGTCCGGCCGTCGGCGGCGCCCTCGTCCAGGTCCTGACCGCCCCGATCGCGCTGGTCGCCGACGCGCTCTCGTTCGTCGCCTCGGCGGTACTGCTACGGCGTATCCCCGAGCCGGCCCCGCCCGCGGAGCCGCCGACGGCGACCGGATCCACGGCGCGGCGCATCCGGGAGGGCCTGACACTGCTGCTGCGCGACCGGGTGCTGCGGGCCGCGCTGGGCTGCACCACCACCGTCAACTTCTGCACGTTCATCGCGAACACGCTGCTCATCCTGTTCGCCAGCCGGGAACTCGGCCTGTCCGCGGGTGCCATCGGCATCGCGTTCGGCGCCGGAGCGTTCGGCGGGCTGGCCGGTGCGGCCCTGGCCCCTCGGGTGACCCGGATGATCGGCCTGGGCCGTACCGCGATCGTCGGGGTGATCCTGTTCCCGGCCCCGCTGGTTCTGATGGCGCTGGCCGACGGGCCGGTCACCGCGAAGATCGCGCTGCTGGCGGCGGCCGAGTTCGTCTCCAGCGTCGGCGTGATGCTGATGGACATCAACCTGAACGCCCTGATCACCAAGGTCACCCCGGACCACGCGCGCGGTCGCATCGCGGGCGCGTACAGCACGGTCAACTACGGCATCCGGCCGCTCGGCGCGCTGATCGGCGGCTGGCTGGGCACCGCCATCGGCCTGCGGCCCACCCTCGCCGTCGCCGGACTTGCCGGCGTCTGCGCCGCCTTCTGGCTGCTGGCCTCTCCGGTACGCCGGATCGCCTCGCTGGAGAGCATGGGCCGTTGACCGCCCCCCGCGGATCCCGGCGGTAGGGAAGAATCGACCCCTGCTGATGCCACGAGGCCGGAGGCGGGCTGCCGTATGCCCAGTTACGCACAGGAGTTCGACTACCGGTGTGCCGGCTGCGGACATCGTGGGCGGCACGAGATCTGGCTGGCCGTCGACATCCGCGAGCGGCCCGACCTGGCCCGCCTCATCGCCTCCGGCGCCGCCACGACACCGCGGTGCGCCGGATGCCGCAACCGGGTCGTCGTCGACGGGTACCCGAGCCTGCTGATCCGTCGGCCCGGGCTGCGGCCGCCGCTGATCTTCGCGACCGCGGTCGACGTGCCGCAGGACCGGATGATCCAGCAGTTCCAGATGGCGCTGATGCTGCTGCGCCGCAACGAGCCACCGGAGTCCCAGCACCAGCAGGACGTGCAGATCCTGCCGTACCGTCTGCTGCCGTCGGCGGTCGATCGCGACCTCGAGGCCGACGCCGACGCGCTGGTCGCCGGCACCTTCCAGGCCTTCACCGCCGACATGCAGCACTACCGGGCGTGGCTGGCCGATCTGGTCGATCAGCGCCGGGGCCGGCAGCTGATCGCCGCGCTCACCGCCCTGCTGCAGGCGTCCGACACCGCCACCCGGCGGGAGGTCGTGCTGGCCCATCCGGTGCTGCTCACCGACGAGGCCGACCGGATGCTGCAGCACACCATCGAACAGGCCGCGCAGGACGCCGGGCCGGAGATGGCGGCGCAGGCCCGGCACTGTCTGGTGCTGCTGCGTAAATGCCGCGAGTTCGGCACCGATCGGGTGCTGCCGCCCGAACCGCCGGCGGCGGCACCGGCGCAGCAGCCGACCGGTCGGGCCCTGCCGCCGGCCGTCGGGACGGCGCTGCTGATGATGGCCGGCCGGGATCCGCTGGACGAGGGCCGGCCGGTGAGTCCGGACGCCCGGCGTGATCTGCTGATCGAGGCGTTGCTCGCCTTCCGCGACGAGGACGACGATCTGGCCGTCGAGTGGCGGGCCGGCAACCTCGTGCCGGTTCGTGACCTGCTCACCTTCGGGCTCGCCAACGAGTTGATCGCCCGTCCGGCGAGCCGGCTCGACGTGGCCGAGGCGATCCGTCGGTACGCCGAACTGGACCGTCACCGGCAGACGGCGCCGGATCTCTGGGCCGACGCCCAGCACAACACGGCACTGGGCCACACCCTGCTGGCCGACTCCCGGGACCTGGCCGAGCTGGACGCGGCCCGGGCCGCCTTCGAGCGGGCGCTGACCGTCCGGACCCGTACCGCCGACCCGGACGGCTGGGCGACGACCGTCGCGGCGCTCGCCGCTCTGTTGTTCCGCGACTACCCCGGCACCGATCCCCGGCCGGTGGACGAGGCGGTGGCGATGCTGGCCGCGGCGGTCGCCGACCCGCCGGACGGCATCGGCGCCCGCCCGCTGCTGAACCTGCGTACCAGCCACGCCACGGCCCTGCTGCAGCGCTCCCATCGGGGCGACGACGCGGCGCTGACGACGGCGTTCACCGAGTTGGAACGGCTCCGGGCCGAGGTGGCCGACCTCGACGATCCGGAGCTGCAGACCGTCGTCGAAACCAACTTCGGGCACGCGCTGACCCACGTCGCCGAGCGGACCGGCCGCCCGCAGGACCGGCGGCGGTTACTCGATCTGGCCCGCTCCGCTCGCGGGCACGCCGCGGCCCACGGCGACGATCGGCTGTGGGTGCAGACGTCCGGCAACCTCGGTCGGGAACTCGCCCACGGCCGGGAGTGGGCCGAGGCGGACGCGGTGCTGCGCGAGGCGATCGACCGGGCCGGGCGGACCGGGATGGGCCGCGAATGGGCGAACCTGCACGGGCATCTGGCCCGGGTGCTGCTCGAACGTACCGACGGTGACCATGACGAACACGTCGCTGAGGCGGTGGATCTATTGAACCGGGCTCGGCGCGACGTCGATCGCACCGCCGACCCGGAGAACTGGGCGTGGCTGGCCGGGATGCTGGCCCAGGCGTACCGGGACATCGCCGGGCACCGCGACACCGAGATCGAACTCCTACGGGCCGCCATCGCGGCGGTGCCCCGACAGGTCCACCCGATGCGGTGGGCCCAGCGGGTCCGCGCCCTGGCCGGTCTGCTGCCACCGGCCGAGGCCCTGGTCCGGTTCGCCGAGGCCACCGAGGTCCTCACCCGCGAGACCCACCCGCACGAATGGGCCGCCGTCCAGCACAACGCGAGCCTGGCCCACCGGGAACTCGCCGTCGAGACCGGCGACACCACCCATCTGGTACGGGCGATCGCCTGCATGCGCGACGCGCTCGCGATCCGCCCACCGGATCAGGCGCCGATCGAGTGGGCTCAGACGACCAGGCTGCTGGCCGAGACCCTGCACCGCCACGACGGCGGCGCTGTCGCCGTCGCCGAGGCCGAGCAGTTGCTGACCCGGGCGTTGCCGCTGCTGCGCGACGGCGGCCGCGCGCAGGACGTGCTCTGGACGGCACAGGAACTGGGTGAGGTCCTGGTGACCCGGGGCCGGTGGGCGGAGGCGGTGGCCCCGTTGCGGGAGGCGCTGGAGGTCCGCGACCGGATGTACGACTCCGGCCTGCTGCGCCAGAGCCGGGAGCAGGCGCTGGCCCGGGCTGCCGGGCTGCCGGTCCGGACCGCCTACGTGCTGGTCCGCGCGGGCGATCCGGCGGCGGCCGTGGAAGCCCTGGAAGCCGGCCGGGTCCGCCTGCTCGGTGACGCGATGGACCGGGACCCGACCGCGCCGGCCGCGGCCGGTGTGCGGGCGCCCGAGGCGTATGCCGCCTACCGGGAGGCGGCCCGGGAACTGGCGGCGGCCGAGGCGGCGGCCGCGCGTCTGGCCGACCGGGCCGGCACCGGCGGCTCCGACGACGTGTTCCTGCGCGATGCCGAGCAGGCGGTCCGGGTGGAGCTGCGCCGCACCACCACCGCCTTCCGGACCGCCCGGGCGGCGTTGCCGCAGACCGGCGGCGTACGGCCGGAGCGACCCGGGCACGCCACCGTCTACGTGATGGCCGCCGAGGACGAATCGGTGCTGCTGTCGACCGGCCCGGACGGCGTGCGAAGCGTGCGCTGTCCCGGTTTCGACGAGGCGATGCTGCGCCGGTACGTCCACGGGTCGGGGTTGACGGCGGGCCGGTTCGACGCGCTCGACGAGTGCCTGGCCGTACTGGGGCGGCACGTCGTCGGCCCGCTCGCCGAACTACTGCGGACGGCCGGCGCCACCCGGGTCACGCTCATCCCGGTCGGGTTGTTCTGCGCCCTTCCGCTGCATGCGGCGCCCTACCGAGACGGCCGCTGCCTGATCGACGACTTCGCGGTCGGTTACGCGCCGTCGCGGACCGTGCGCGACGCCGTCCACCGGATCGCCGAGCAGCGCACCGGCCACGCACGGCACGGTGTGGCGGTGGTCGATCCGGGTTCCGGGCTGCCGGCGGCGGACTACGAGGCGCGGATGATGCTGGAACACACCGGCGTGGGCCCGCCGGTCACCGGTTCCGCCGCCGAGGTGCTCGACGCGCTCACCGACGCCACCCACGTCCACTTCGCCTGTCACGGTGTCTCCCTCGTCGACCGGCCGCTCCAGTCGCATCTGGTCCTCGGCGGCGGCGCCCGACTGGCGCTGGTCGACCTGCTCGCCGCCGACCCGGCCCGCCGTCCGCATCGGCTCCGGCTGGTGGTCGCGTCGGCCTGTCAGACCGCCACCGTGGAGACGGCCCGCAACCCGGACGAGTTCGTCGGGCTGCCCGCCGGGTTCCTCACCGCCGGCGTCCCCTGTTTCGTCGGCACCCTGTGGCCGGCCGGGGATCTGCCGTCCGCGCTGCTCAACACCCGGTTCTACGAGCTGCTCTTCGACGACGGCAAACCCGCGGACGAGGCGTTGGGCGGGGCACAGCGGTGGCTTCGCGACCTCACCGGCGCGCAGCTGCTCGACTACCTCGACGGCCGTCCGGCACTCGCGCCGGTGGCCGAGACGCAACGCCGGTTCGCCGCCCGGTTCCCGCAGCGGCGGTTCTACGCGCGGCCGGAGGTCTGGTCGCCGCACGTACTGATCGGTGTACCCATCCAGGAAGGACCCCCGCAGTGACCCTTCGTCTCCGGGATCGGGCGACCAGCCCGTACGTCGTCGCCCGTGATCCGGCCGGTCCGGCGCCCGGCCGATGGACGGTGGTCGTCGACGTGCACGGCGAGCCGGTCACCGTGCTGACACCGGTCGGGGCGGCGGACGGCGTACCCCCGGAGGTCGCCCTCGTCGTCGCGGGCGGTGACACGCCGGTCGGCGAGGTGCTGCACCTGCTCGACCCGGACGATGTGGTGGTGCTGACCGACGGCGGCGCGGTGACCGGGGTGTGGGCCGGTGACGATCTGGCCGACGCGGTGATGGCCGGTCCGCAGCGATTCACCACCGACGTGCGGCTGCCCGGTGACATCCGGATCCCGGAGGTGCGGCGCCGATGCCGGTACGCCGAGGGCGGCACCGTCTGTCACCAGTCGATGTCGTTCGTGGAGAAGCCGTCGGAACCGCCCGCCTGCGGCAACCCGCACGCTCTGGCCGCGCACCGGTTCGGGTGGTGAGCCGTGTTCGGTAGCGTCTTCACCTCCGCCACCGGGCTGCTCGACCGGCGTTTCACCGTCAACGTGCTGCTGCCGGTCCTGGTGTGGGCCGGTGGCCTGACCGCGGTGGCGGTCAGCGGCATCGGCTGGCCGCAGGCGCTCACCTGGTGGAAGGCCCGGGACGGGGCCGAGCAGGCGTGGCTCGCGGTGGCCGCGGTGGCTGCCGTGGTGCTGCTCGCCTATGTCGCCGCCGGGCAGAGCATGGCGCTGACCCGGATCGGGGAGGGTTACTGGCCGGCCCGGCTGGCCCGGCCCGGCGTCGCGCTCCAGCGTCGCCGCCGGCAGCGGCTGGACCTGCGGACCCCCGGCGGCTACGAGCGTCGTTACCGGGAGTTCCCGGTCGACGAGTCCGACCTGCTCCCGACCCGGCTGGGCAATGTGCTGCGGGCCGCCGAACGTTATCCCGGCGACCCGGACCGGTACGGGCTGGACGCCGTCTTCTTCTGGCCGAGGTTGTATCTGGTGCTGCCGGCGGATGTCCGTGAGCAGGTCGACAGGTGTCGCGGCGCGCTCGACCGGGCGGTGCTCACGGCCGGCCTCGCGGTGCTGTTCCCGTTCGCGGCGATCCCGGTGGTCGTCTGGTTCGGGGGCGGCTGGCGGCTCTGGGCGACCGGCGCCGTGGCGGCCGTGGTCGTCGCGGTCCTGGCGCACCGGTCGGCGATCGACGGGGCGTTGGCCTTCGGCGAGATCCTGCGGGCCTGTTTCGACCTGCATCGGCTGACGTTGCTGGCCCAGTACGGCCTGGTCCGCCCGGAGACCCTGGAGGGGGAGCGGGCGCTGTGGATGGCGTTGCAGCAGCAGCTCTACCGCCGGGCCGCCGACGAGCCGGAGCTGCTGCGGTTACGCCCCGCCGATCAGTAGTAGTCGCGCATGATCTCGGTGGACCAGGGCGGCTGGTGCACGTCGCCGCGTGGGCCGAATTCCACCATGTACGGCTTGATGTCCAGCACCGGTGTGCCGGCCACCGCGTCGAGCCCGCTGACGTGCAGGTCGAGGCCGTCGACGCGGTGCAGGCGGCAGCGGGAGACGCCGAGCCGGTTGGGCCGGTTCTTGCCGCGCTGGGCGAAGATGCCGACCAGTGGCCAACCGGTGTTGCCCCGGGGGTGCCGGGCGCCGGTCTCGATCCTGTCGGCCGGCACCCGGTCGAAGTGGAACACCACCTCGACGTGCGAGAACGCGTCCAGCCCGGCCAGCGCCTCCGGCCCGAACCGGTCGCCGTCCAGCCGGATCACCGCGGTCACGGCATCCCAGTCGTCGTCGAAGACCTGCTCGCGGCCGCCGATCACCTGAGCCACCGGCTCCAGTGTCACCATGATTCGTCCCCGTTCACCTGTGGATCACCGGGACCCTATCAACGGGCCGCAGGCACCGGGCCGCGGTGATCGCGGCGACGGCCGCTCCGAGCAGCAGGATCAGGCGGTAGTCGGCGATCGCCAGCAGGGATGCGCCGGTCGCCTGCCCGAGCGCGCCGGGCGCGAAGGTGAGCAGGGCCACGGTCCCGGAGACCCGGCCCAGGTAGGCGGCGGGGATGTCGCTCTGCACCCGGGTGGCCACGGTGATCAGCACCCACGGCAGCGTGACCCCGACGATCAGGCTGGACACGGCGACCGCGGGCAGTGACGGCAGTGCGCGCAGCAGCAGTCCGGCGGCGAACGCGGCCGTGCCGGCCCCGACGAACACGTGCGGGTGCAGCCGGCGCTGGATCGGCCCGGCGAGTAGACCACCGGCCACCGAACCGGCGCCCTGCACCGCCGACAGCACGCCGACGAACGCGGGGGAGCGGTGCAGTCCCTCGTCGACGATCGCGTAGACGGTGGTGCCGGTGAGCCCGCCGACGGCCATCGCGGCGGCCGCGCAGAGGACGATGCGGCGCAGTTCGGGATGCCGCCACAACTGGCGGCCGCCTTCGGCGATCCGTTCCCGCCACGGTGTCGACTCGGTCGTGTGCACGATCGTGCCGGGGCGGATGAGCAGGCACAACGCGGCCGCGGCGAAGAACGTGAGCGCGTCCAGGGCGGCCACGCTCGCCCCGCCGAGCCAGGTGAACAGTCCGGCGCCGATCAGCGGGGCGACGAGTTTCATGCCTTCGGACGCCGACATCCGCAGCCCGTTGACGTCGCCGAGCAGGTCGGCGGAGATCGCGGCCGGTAGGACCGCGCTCTCGGCGGCGTCGGTGACCACGAAACTCACCCCGTAGGCGAACATCACCGCGAAGATCAACCACACGTCGGTACGGACGTCGACCAGCAACAACAGCAGCAGGAGCAGTCCCATGACGGTGTGCGCCCCGACCATCACGGCCCGGCGGTGCGGTGCCCGGTCGACGATCGCGCCGATCACCGGCCCGGCCAGGGTGGGCGACCACAGCAGGAACCCGACCCAGGCGGCGAGACTGCTCGATCCGGTCAGTGACATCACCCAGATGCCGGCGGCCAGCATCATCGCGCTGGTGCCGAAGCTCGACACGAGCACGGCCGCCAGATAGGCGGTCGCGTTCCGGTTGCGGGCCA
Source organism: Actinoplanes sichuanensis (assembly GCF_033097365.1). NCBI lineage: Bacteria > Bacillati > Actinomycetota > Actinomycetes > Micromonosporales > Micromonosporaceae > Actinoplanes > Actinoplanes sichuanensis. The sequence goes on along the minus strand of NZ_AP028461.1, from coordinate 3,674,814 downwards.
CGCGGGTCAACCCTGCCACGCCACACTCCTCCTGACTTGAGTTCAGGTGGCTCAGGCTATTGAGGGCATTCCGGCTGGTCAACGCGTCAGGCGCAGTTATATGTCAATCTTCTGTTGACAACGGATGCGGGATAAATCTGGTTGGTTCATGATCGACTTTGGGTCAGGATGTCCCGGTGGAGAATGGATTCCGGGTGCGTCCGCACGTGGCGCGGGCGGTCGCCGGGGTGCGCCACGTGCTGCTCGACTACGACGGCCTGTGTTTCGTGATGCCGGACGGGGCCGGGCCGTGGGAGGTGTTCCGCGCGCTGCCACAAACGCCGTGGGCCCACTTCAGCCGCAGCATGCCGTACATGCTGTGGCGCCTGGCCACGCACGAGCCGGAACTGGCCGCGGCCGCCGAACCGATCGCGTCGGCCGTCGAGCTCGACGGGGCCCTCACCGCCCGGATGACGCGCGGGTTGCCCGAAGTGCTCGCCACCGGCGCGGCCGCGGGACGCCGGATGTGGGTGGTCGGCGGGATCTCGGAGACGGCGATGCGGGCCGGGCTGCGGGCGCACGGTCTGGAGTCGCGGGTCGCCGAGATCGCCGGGCGGCACGGTCTGGACGGTGACACGCTCGGCGTGGTCAACGTGGCCGTCCGTGCCGCCCGGGTGCTCGGCGTGGACCCGGCGCGGTGCCTACTGGTCAGCGGCCGGGGTGAGGTGCTGCGGGCCGCGGGGCAGTCCGGATTCGCCGTGCTCGGGGTGCCCTGCGGCCACGACACCCGCAAGTGGCTCGGCGACTACGCACCGGTGGTCACCAACCTGGAACGGCTCGGCCAGGCGTTGACCGCTCGAGGCGGGCCGGGGTAGCCGTACCGAATGGGTCTCATGCGGACCGGGAGAAATCCATGATCCAGTTGGATTCCCAGGTCTCTCCGCCGTCGGCGGAGAACAGCTGCTCCCAGCGCGCCGTTTCGGCGGTGATGTCGGACCAGGTGAAACGCACCCGGATCGGGCGGCCCTGCCAGGTGTCGTCGCCGTAGAAGTCGCCGCGCCCGTCGGTGAAACGGCCGACCACCGGCGGGTAGAGCAGGCCGCTACGGCTACTCGCCCAGTACAGCGACCACTCCCGCCGTTCGGTGTCGAACAGCCGCAGGGTGAAACCGCTCCAGCCCTGCGTCGGGAAGACGATCTCGTCGCAGTTCGCGCCGCCGTCGAAGACCTGCCGGCCGACCGACGTCGCCGGGAAGGTCTCCCAGTCGTCGGTGCCGTCGAACATGCTGGTCCGTCGCCGGTTGACGACGTTCCACGAGCCGATGAAGAAGTCGAAGTCGTTCATGACGCCGATCCTCGGCGGCTACCCCTGACATCTTCTGTCAGTGGTCGCCTGGCAGTCTGCACGGGTGCGCGCCAGCCGCCTGCTCTCGCTCATGCTGCTGCTGCAGAGCCGCGGCCGGATGAGTGCCGCCCAGCTCGCCACCGAGCTCGGCGTCACCGCCCGGACCGTCTACCGCGACGTCGACGCGCTCGCCGCCGCCGGAGTGCCGATCTACGCCGAGCAGGGGCCGACCGGCGGCTACGAGCTGATGGCCGGGTTCCGCACACGGCTCACCGGCCTCACCGCCGGGGAGGCCGAGTCGCTGCTGTTCACCGGCATGGACGGCCCGGCGACCGACCTCGGTTTCGGTGGTCAGGTGGCGGCCGCGCAGCTCAAGCTGCTGGCTGCGCTGCCGGTCGCGTATCGGGACGCGTCGCTGCGCATCCGCGAGCGGTTCCACCTCGATGCCAACGGCTGGTACCGGGAACCCGACGACGTGCCGCACCTGCACGCCGCGGCCCGGGCGCTGTGGCAGGACCGGGCGGTCGAGGTCGACTACCGCCGCTGGTCACCGCGGCCCGGGGTGGTCACCCGCCGCCTGCATCCGCTCGGTCTCGTCCTGAAGGCGGGGGTGTGGTATCTGGTGGCCGCCGGGACCGGGGCGCCACGCACCTACCGGGTCTCGTCGATCACCGGTCTGCGGGCCCTCGACGAGCCGGTCGTCCGGCCCGCCGGGTTCGATCTCGCCGCCTTCTGGCGCGATCACGTCGAGCACTACGAGCAGGCCGCCGACGCCGCCGTCGCGCAGATCCGGCTCACCGCGGCGGGCCTGGCCAAACTGCCCGACGTGCTCGGGCCGAAGGCGTCCCGCCTGGCGCTGCGCACCTGCACCGGACCCGACCCGGACGGCTGGCACCACGCCGTCATCCCCCTGGAGAACGTGCCGCACGCCGCCGCCTCACTGATGCGGCTGGGTGCCGACGCCCGGGCGGTCGGCCCGCCCGAGTTGGTCCGGCAGCTGCGCGAGACGATCGCGGCGATGGCCGCCCTCTACGAATCGTAGGGGTCGCCGCAATGGGAGCGCGACCATTCTGCGATGCATTCTAAGACCGCCGTCTCACAACGTCTCCGCCCTATTGAGAATCGCATTCCCGGCTGCCGAGAATCGGTTGTCCGATCTCATCGACAAGGGGAGACGCGTTGTCCTCGAACACCCTCAAGAAGCGTAGCCGGATCGTCGTCGGCGTGGCGGCCGCCGTCGCACTCACGGTCGCCGGAATCACTCTGGTCCCGTCCGCGAACGCGGCCACCGTGTCGTTCCCGAAAGGCCCGGCCCCGAGCAACAGCAGCATCGAAGCGGTTCGAGGACCGTTCACCACCACCCAGACCAGCGTGTCGCGCCTGGCCGTCAGCGGGTTCGGCGGCGGCGACATCTACTACCCGACCGACACCAGTGCCGGCACCTTCGGCGCGGTGGTGATCGCCCCCGGCTATACCGCCTACAAGTCGAGCATGGCCTGGCTGGCACCGCGGATCGCCTCGCAGGGTTTCGTGGTGTTCAACATCGACACCCTGACCACCGGCGACCAGCCGGACAGCCGCGGCCGCCAACTGCTCGCCGCCGCCGACTACCTCACCGGCAGCAGCAGCGTGCGCACCCGGATCGACCGCACCCGGGTGGCCGTGGTCGGCCACTCGATGGGTGGCGGCGGCACCCTGGAAGCGTCCCGCAGCCGACCGTCGCTGCAGGCCGCGATCCCGCTCACCCCCTGGAACCTGACCAAGTCATGGACCGGCAACACCGTCCCGACCCTGGTCGTCGGAGCCGACGGCGACACCGTCGCGCCGGTCGCCACGCACGCCGAGCCGTTCTACCAGAGCCTGCCGGCCAGTCCCGGCAAGGCGTACCTGGAGCTGAACAACGCCACCCACTTCGCGCCGAACAGCGCGAACACCACGATCGCGAAGTTCAGCATCGCCTGGCTCAAGGTGTTCGTCGACAACGACGCCCGCTACCAGCAGTTCGTCTGCCCCGGCCCGGGTGCCGGCCTGGCCGTCGACGAGTACCGCAGCAGCTGCGCGAACTTCCAGATCTGACCGGGCAGCGGGCCCGGCCGCCGGATCAGCCGGGGAGCAGGGCCCGCAACGCCGGTTCGGCCAGCGCGAAGTCCAGCTCGGGAACACCCAGGACCGGGCTGTAGACGACCGACTCCATCAGCCGCACATACAGGAACGCCCGTTGCCGCAGATCCGCCGGATCCCCGGTGACCCGCGACTCGGCGAAGATCTCCAGCTGGGCGTCGACGGCCCGGTGATGGACCTCGGTGCCGGTGGTCAGCAGCACCCGGGCCGCGGTCTGCGGCTCCTCGGCCACGAACCGTCGCAGCTGCTGAGCCCCGGTCACCATCTCGGCGAACAGCCGGGACACCGCGATCACCCGGTCCGGGCCGGTGCCGGTCGCCTCACCCGACGCCTCGGTCAGGAAGATCCGCCCGATCGCCCAGAACACCTCACCGAGAAGCGCGTCGCGACTGCCGGCCATCCGATAGAGGGTGGCCCGGCTGATCGCCAACTCCCCGGCCAACAGTTCCATGTCGATCGTCGAATGCTTCAGATAATGCATGGCCGCGCCACGCAGGAGTACATCGGGATCGATGACGCGCTGAGGAGGCAAATCGAACTCCCTTGGGAGCGGGAGAACGAATGCTATCGACGGGTCACGGACCGGCCAAGCGAAATGGAACGGCGTCGACCGAACCGCTACCGGAAATGACCGTTCGGCCCGCTATTCGGCGCCGTCGGCCAGAGTTTCGAGCCGTTCCTGGATCGCTTTCTCCAGCGCCGTCGTGTCGGTCGCGTCGAAGACCTGGACGTTCTCGGCCGCGGTGCCGCCACCGATGGTGAGGAACCGGATGTCGCGGTGCTCACCGGCGCTCTTGGTGACCGCCTCGATCTGAGCCGGCCCGACCGCGAGGATCGCGCCGCAGCCGCCACCGGTCATCGACGCCAGGTGGGCTGCCGCGTTGTCGGCCGTCTGCGGGCCGTTGACCTGGAGGTTCTGCACCCGGACCAGGCTCTTGACGGACGCCGTCTGCATGGTCGTCCACACCGTCTTCGCCGGATCCGCGGTGACACCCTGCTCGTCGGTCAGCAGGCAGGCGGTGGCATCCAGGTACTCCCGCTGGCGCGGCGGCTCCGGCCACAGCGCCCACGTCAGGAGGCCGGCGACGACCAGCACACCGGCACCGGCGGTGACCAGGATCGATCGACGGGAGGTCGGGACCCAGCGGGGGAGTTGCTTGGTGGACATCGGCGGAGATTAAGCGTGCGCGGGTTCAAGAGCAACATCCGAGGTGGTCACACCCGATATATGCCACCGTGTGACGTAGCACACACCCTGCGTTCACCTGGCGTTTCTCAACCCTGACCCCTCAGGGCCACCGCATCGAACCATTCAAGATCTTGTGCTCCCTGACCTCCGTGCCGCATGCTTCGCCGCACCTTGGAACATGCTGTGAGAAACGGGGCTCACCATGCGGCGGCGGATTGCTGTCTTCACTGCGCTTGCTGTCGGAATGTCGCTGGGCATTCCACCCGAGGTGGTCCCCGAGGGCGGTGGCTGGCCGGTGTCCGGCCTGCTGTCCCCGCTGCGCCAGGCCCCCGGCTTCGCCGCCGTCGCCGGCCTGCCGAAACTCGATCCCGGCCGCGGCGCGGACGACGACGAGCACTACGTGGACGCCGCCGAGACGCGGGCCGACGGAGGCGCCGGGAAGGCGCCCGGCCGCGGTACCGGCGTCGCCGACCCCACGCTGCCGACCCAGCCGTCCGGCAAGTCCGGCACCACCGGGAAGAAGGGCGGCGACGCCGACAGCTTCGACCCGAAGACCAGCAAACGGCGCGCCGACCGGTCGACCGCCACGTACGACGAGTTCCAGAACGCCGACGGCTCCTACACCCGGCAGCTGTACGACACCCGCGTCAACTACAAGGCCGCCGACGGCACCTACCAGCCGATCGACACCAGCCTCAAGATGGTCGGGGACCGGCTGGAGGCCGGCGCCAACTCGATCGACGTCACCCTCGGCGCCTCCGCGACCGACGACCCGGGCACCGTGTCCCCGTCGACCGCCCCGGCCGCCGGCAGCCTGCGCGTCGCCTCGGCCGACGAGGCCCTGGCATCGGTCTCCACCGCGGCCGGCCACACGATCTCCTATGACCTGGCCGGCGCGGCCGACGTCGCCGCCGACGTGCACGGCTCGACCGCCACCTACGCCGACATCCTGCCGCTGACCGACCTCGAACTGCAGTCGACCAAGACCGGGCTCAAGGAGACCATCGTCCTGGAGTCGCCGGCCGCCGGGAACGAATGGGTGTTCCCGCTGAAGCTGGAGGGTCTCACCCCGAAGGCCAAGTCCGACGGCTCGATCGACCTGCTCGACGCCTCCGGCAAGACCGCGATGCGGATCCCGCCCGGCTACATGGAGGACTCCAAGGTCGACCCGGCCTCCGGCGACACCGCCCAGTCCGGTGACGTCGACTACGAGCTGATCACCGTCGACGGCGGCCCGGCCCTCAAGGTGACCGCCGACAAGAAGTGGCTGCAGGACCCGGCCCGCCAGTACCCGGTCCGCGTCGACCCGTCGGTCAGCACCGAGACCTGGACCACCGGCGACGTCTACGTCGACGACACCAACAGCACCGTCGACCAGAACGACGAGGATCTGCCGGTCGGCACCTACGACGGCGGCACCACGCGGATGCGGTCGTTCATGCACTTCGACGAGTTCGACAACGTCGGCCTGATCGGCACCCAGATCAAGTCGGCCAAGCTGAAGCTGTACCACACCTGGTCGTACAACTGCTCCAACCAGGAACCGTTCTACGTCCGGCGGATCACCACCAGTTGGACCGTCGCGTCGCTGGAGAACAACGGCACCCTCGCCGCCGGGCCGAAGTACTCCGCCCCGATCGGCACCGGCGTGATCACCGACCACACGCCGGCCTGCAACAACACCGCCTCGAACCCGGCGGTCGGCACCTGGCGCTACGTGACGCTCAACCCGGCCACCTTCAACGGCTGGTCACTGGGCACCATGTCCAACTTCGGCCTCGCCCTGACCGCGTCCGAGACCAACTCGGCGGCGTTCAAGCGGTTCACCTCCCGCAACGAGTCGGCGTACACGCCGTCGCTGCAGATCGTCTACGACGACAACGAGGACCCGCAGGTCGACGAGATGTACCCCGGCTACGGCCAGGCCGCGACCACCCTGACGCCGACCCTGATCGCCGACGCACACGACCCGGACAACTGGCCGTACGCGATGACGACCCAGTTCCGGATCTACCCCAAGACCGGCACCACCCCCCTGATCTCCTCACCGGTGAGCACCAAGAAGACCTGGACCGTTCCCGCCGGCACCCTCAAATGGGGCGAGACCTACTACTGGGACGTCCTGGTCAACGACGGCAAGGCCACCAACAGTGGCAGCCTGTTCAAACACCTGCTGGTGACGCCCGTACCGCAGCCGGCCGCCACGGCCGCGCTGTCGCAGAACGCCGACAAGGGCTTCGACGCCGTCACCGGCAACTACACCACCTCCGCCCGCGACGCGATCGTCAACTCCGCCGGCCCGCCGCTGGAGATCAACCGCCTGTACAACAGCGCCGACCCGCGTACCGACCAGGCATTCGGCGCCGGATGGTCCAGCGTCGTGGACACCAAGGTCGTCGAGAAGTACGCCACCGTCGGCGGCAAGAGCGTCGTCAACACCGTCGTGATCACCTACCCGACCGGCCGTGAGCTGGCCTTCGGCCACAACCTCGACACCGACACCGACCCGCTCAACGACACCTACGCCTCACCGGCCGGCCGGACCTCCACGCTGACCGCGATCAACGTCGGCAACGTCCCCGGTTATCGCCTGGCCGAGAAGGACGGCACCACCTACGAGTTCCTCCAGCCGCTCGGAAACGGCAAGATCGGCCTGTCGACGATCAAGGACCTCGCCGGACGGGCCCAGACCCTCACCTACACCGACAACCTCGTCTCCACCATCACCTCCGGGGCCTCCGGCCGGGCCCTGGACCTGTACTGGACCTCCACCACCCCGAAGCGCGTCAACTACGTCGCCACCGACCCCACCGTCCCCGGCGACTGGGACACCGCCAACACCTGGTGGTACGACTACACCGACGGCCGGCTCACCAAGGTGTGCCCGCCGACCAGCTGGGGCGACTGCCACACCTACCAGTACGACGCCTCCAACTCCCAGCACCCGGCCGCGGTCGCCAACGCCAAGGCGCTGTCCTACTGGCGGCTCAACGAGACCAGCGGCACCAAGGCCGCCAGCACCGTCCTGGACAACGGCGGCCGGGACAACGGCACCTACACCAGCGTCACCCTGGGCCAGCCCGGCCCGCTGACCGGCTCCGGCTCGACCGCCACCGCCTTCAACGGCACCAGCTCGCAGGTGTCCGTCCCGGTCGGCACCGCCAGCGACACGTCGTACCAGTCGGTCAGCATGTGGTTCAAGACGTCCGGCGGATCCGGCGTCCTCTACGGCCAGTCCTGGGATCCGATCACCAACTCGACCACCTCCGGCGCGTACAACCCGACGCTCTACATCGGCACCGACGGCCGCCTGATGGGCGGCTTCCCCAAGGCCACCAAGCCGGGCACCGCGGTCGGCAGCATCCAGTCGCAGAAACACGGCGGCTGCATCACCGCACCCGACTTCGTCATGCAGGAGTTCCACTCCACATACCTGGACGACTGCTCCGGCGGCGCCAACCAGCAGTGGAACTACACGGCGGCCTCCGAGCTGCGGGTCACCGTCGGCGGCGCGACCCGGTGCATGGCCCTCGACAACGGCAACGCCGGCAAGGGCGTCGACGTGGTCATCGAGAACTGCAACTCCCAGGACTACCAGAAATGGGACCTCAACGGCGACGGCCAGCTCGTCAACATCTACGCCGGATCCTGCGCCCACTTCCCGGACCGCGAAGGTGTCGGCGTCGCCCACCCGAACTACATCTACGCCGTCGAGATCCAGCCGTGTGACAAGAAGCTCCGCGTCGAGCAGGGCTTCTTCCCCCGCAACGGACAGCTTCCGCTGGAGACCCCGGCGACCGTGTCCGACGGCAACTGGCACCACGTCGTGCTGTCCGCCGGCGGCAACAAGCAGGAGCTCTACCTCGACGGCGACCAGGTCGACTACGAGACCGGCGTCACCCTGCAGGACCTGACCGCCGCCAAGTCGTACATCGGCGCCGGCTTCCTCGGCGGCGGCCGGCCCAACCAGCCGCACGGCAACGCCAAGAGCGTCATCGGCACCCGCGACTACTTCACCGGCTCGATCGCCGAGGTCGCGATCTGGGACGTCGCGACCGACGCCGCCACCGTCAAGGACCTGCGCGCCTCCGGCCTGTCCGCCACCAAACCGATGACCAAGGCGCTCCGCCCGTCCGGTGAGGTGAGCGCCACCGTCTCGTACGACCCCGCCAGCGGCCGGGTCGCCCAGGTGATCGACGGCAACGGCGCGACCTGGCTGCCGAAGGCCCCGACCATCACCGGCACCAGCAAGGTCTACGAGAGCGCCGTCCTCGGCGGCGCGCCGACCAACTACTGGCGGATGGCCGAGAGCGCCGGCCGCGCCGACGCGGTCAACGAGGTGAACGGCAGCACCGCCACCTACAACTCGGTCGGCCTCGGCACCGAGATCAGCCCGCTCGGCACCGGCGCCGGCAAGGCCGCCACCTTCAACGGCACCAGCTCGTACGTCAAACTCCCGGCCGGAACCACGCCGAACAAGGCCAGCTCGGTGTCGATGTGGTTCAAGACCACCGACGCCCGCACCGTCCTGCTCGGCGAGGCCGACGCCTGGACCAGCACCCCCAACCAGGTCGCCCAGCCGACCATCTGGATCACCACCGACGGCAAGCTGCGCGCCCTGTCCCCGTCCCGCACCACCACCGGCCCGGTCAACTCGATCGGCGCCGCCGGCAAGTGCATGGACGTGCCGGGCAGCAACAGCACCGACGGCACCAAGATCCAGCTTTACACCTGCAACGGCACCGCCGCCCAGAACTGGACGTTCGTCCCGACCGACGCGAGCACCACGCTCAACTCGACGTTCTACGTCAAGGCCTTCGGCAAGTGCCTCACGCCGTACGGTGGCAGCGGCAACAGCGGCACCCAGCTGACCCTGTGGACATGCAACAACCACGAGTCGCAGAAGTGGTTCGCCGACGCCGGCGGCCTGACCAACAGCCTCGGCTGGTCCACCTGCCTGGACAACCCGGGCAACTCCAAGACCAACGGCACCATCCTGCAGCTGTACACCTGCAATGCCAGCGCCGCCCAGATGTGGCTGCCGTCGCTGACCAGCAAGGCGAAGGTGAACGACGGCAAGTGGCACCACGTCGTCCTGGCCGCCGACGGGTTCACCCAGACGCTGTACGTCGACGGTGTGAAGGCCCAGTCGTCGACCGGCACCGCCGAACTCGTCCCGGACCAGATCCCGACCCGCACGCTGGGCAGCGGCTACGCCAACGGCTGGATGAGCAACTGGTTCTACGTCGACAACAACACGACCAACTACTACGCCGGAAGTCTCGCCGAGGTCGCGTTCTACAACTCGGTGATTGACGAAGCTCAGGCGTCGTACCAGTTCAAGACCCGTGACGCGGTAACCCAGTCGGCGGCCGGCCAGATCAACTACACCGTGCAGGGTCCCGGAACCGACGAGACGACGGTCGTCAACGACCTGATGTACGGCCGCAAGGTCGCCGACATCGACGCACTGAAGAACACCACCCGCTACGGCTACAGCGGCAAGGGCTACCTGCGTTCGGTCACCGACCCGCTCGGCAACATGGTGATCAACGAACACGACGTCCGCGGCAACGTCGTGGCCGTCACCACCTGCCAGGACCGGTCGGCGAACCTCTGCTCGACCGCCTACACCTCCTACTACCCGGACGCCACCACCGAGAACCCGGCCGCCCACGCCTGGAACGACCGGCCCATCGCGCTGCGTGCCGCCGGGTCGGCGTCGGCCACCGACAACACGTACCTGACGACCTACGAGTACGACGCCAAGGGCAACCGGATCAGCGAGACCGACCCGCTCGGCCGCAAGACGCTCGTCTCCTACACCGACGGCGGTACCAACGGCGGCTACAACGGCGGCAACGCCCCGCCCGGCCTGCCCTGGCGGGTGATCAAGCCCGGCGGCAGCATGCAGATCATCCGCTACCTGCCCAGCGGTGACGTCGCCGAGACGGTCGACCCGGCCGGCCAGATCATGCGCTACGAGTACGACGGCCTCGGCCGGGTGACCAGGGAGGTCGAGGTCCTCCTCACCCCCACCGGCGTCGTCGAGACGAGCAGCACCAGATACACCCACGACCGCCTCGACCGGGTCGTCACGGTCGCCGACACCCCGACCACCAACGCGGTCACCGGCGCCAAGCACTCCCCACTCACCACCGTCGAGTACAACGCCGACGGCCTGGTCACCGCCGAGACCGTCACCGACCTCACCGGCGGCGACGCGCCCCGGAAGGTGTCCTACGAGTACGACTCGTTCGGCCGCCGCGACGCCGAGATCGACCAGAACGACAACCGCCTGGAGATCGGCTACGACGCGTACGGCCGGGTCAACCGCCAGAAACACGCCGACGACAGCGTCGTGCGCACCGACTACGACGCCAACGGCAACGAGCTGCGGACCGTCGTGGAGGGTTGGACCGGTGACCCCAACGCGCCGACCGCGGCCACCGACCTGGTGGTCCGCTCGCTGAAGTACGACGCGGCGGGCCGGCTGGCCTCGGAGACCGACTCCCTCAACGTCGAGACCGCCTACACCTACACCGACAACAACCTGCTGGTGTCGGTGACCCGCAAGGACACCACCGGCAAGTCGTTCGTGCTGGAACGCAACACCTACGACGCCACCGGCAACGTGGTCAACACGGTCACCAACAACGGCCTGACCACCACCAAACGCGAGTACGACAAGGCCGGCCGCAGCACCACGGCCACCCTCGACCCGACCGGCCTGAACCGCAGCACCGTCTACGAGTACTCGCCCGAGGACGAGATCGTCCGCACCACCGTCAAGCAGGGCACCACCAACCTCGGGATCTCCGACTCCGCCTACGACCGGATGGGCCGGCTGCGCCAGCAGACCACCTACCTGCACGACGGCACGACCCCGACCCTGCGCTGGAAACTCGACGAGACCACCGGCACCGCCACCGCCGACGCCACCGGCAACAACCGGGGCGCCTTGAGCAGCGGCGTCACCTGGTCCACCGAACGTGGCGGCTCCGCCTCGTTCAACGGCGCGGCCTCCGGGATCACCGGCAACCCGCCGGTCGACACCACCCGCCCGTACACCCTGGCGCTCTGGGCGAAGATCGGCGCCGAGGACGTCGACCGGTACGTCGCGACCCTCTCCGGCGACCTCGGCAGCTCCGCGATGAAGCTGTACTACGACGTGGAGACCGACTCCTGGCAGTACACGATGTCGGTCCGCAAGGCCAACGGCGACACCGTCTGGATCGGTAGCGCCACCCCCAGCGCCACGGCCACGTCCGCCTGGACCCACCTCGCGGTCACCGTCGACCCGGTGGCCCGCAAGGCGCAGCTGTACATCAACGGTGTCGCCAGCGGCGCGGCCGTCACCACCACCGAGAACTTCAACAACCGGGCGACCGGCTTGCGCCTCGGCGCGGAGTCGGCGTCCAGCGGCTACTTCTCCGGTCAGCTCGACGACCTGCAGGTCTACCAGGAAGCCCTGCCGGTCGCCACGATCAGCACGCTGATGAGCTCGACGACGTTCCCGTCAGTGGACGCCAAGGTCAGCCGGATCAGCTACGGCCTGACCGCCGACGGTTCGGTCACCTCGGCGACCGATCCGCGGGGCTCCACCGTGAACCTGACGCTCGACGAGGTCGGCCGGGCCGTGGTGACCACCACGCCCGCGGTCAGCACGGTCACCGGCGAGGGCGGCCCGATCACCTCCGTGTCGACCAGCCGGACCGGCTTCAACACGTTCGGCGAGGCCACCGAGCAGCAGGACCCGAACGGCAACGTGACGGAATCCCGCTACGACGGGCTCGGCCAGATCGTCGAGACCCTGCTGCCCGACTACACCGCACCCGGGTCCAGCACCCCGATCAAGGCCCGGACCACCGCAGAGTACGACGAGGTCGGCCAGATCCTGGCCACCACCGACCCGCTCGGCGCCCGGACCACCTACCTGTACGACCAGCTGGGGCGCAACGTCCGGGTCACCGCACCGGACGGCGGTGAGACCAGGTACGCCTACAACCTCGACGGCGACCTCCTGCAGCACACCGACCCGAACGGCGCCACCGTCCGCGAGGAGTTCGACTATCTGGGCCGGACCGTGACGTCCACCCAGATCGTCCGCGGCGCGTCGTCGTCGGCTCAGCACGTCACCACCTACAAGTACGGCACCGACGGCTCGTACCCCTGGCCGACGAGTGTGGTGTCGCCGACCGGCGTCACCGCGACCATCAAGTACGACGTGGCCGGTGCGCAGACCGAGATCGCCGACAGTCTGGGCAACACCACGAAGACGACGTACGACGGTGTCGGCCGCCCGATCCGGACCACCTCTCCGGACGGTTCGTTCAGCAACACGGCGTACGACTTCGCCGGCCGGGCGATCCGGGCGGCCGACTACGCGCCGGGCGGCACGACGGCCCTGCGGACCCAGTCCGTGCACTACGACGTCGCCGGTAACACCGTCGGCGTGACCGACGCCCGCGGCACGTACAAGTACTTCGAGTACGACGCGGTCGGTCAGCTCACCATGCAGCGGGAGCCGATCAGCTCGTCGGACGCCATCGTGACCAGGTTCGGCTACGACAAGGCCGGCAACCAGACCCGGTTCACCGACGGCCGGGGCAACAACTTCATCACCACGTACAACTCGTGGAACCTGCCCGAGTCGCAGATCGAACCGGCGACGACAGCCACCCCGAACCTCGCCGACCGCACCTACACCACGTCGTACGACGCGGGCGGCCGGATGACCAGGCTCGACTCGCCGGGTGGGGTGTCGGTCACCTCCACCTACGACACGATGGGCCGGCTCACGAAGAGCGCCGGCACGGGTGCCCAGGTGGCGACCACGGACAAGACGTTCACCTACGACAAGGCCGGACGCCTGACCTCGTTCGGCGGGTCGGCCGGGGCGAACACGGTCGCCTACGACGACCGGGGCCTGATCACCTCGATCACCGGCGTCTCCGGCAACTCGGCCTACGAGTACAACCCCGACGGGTCGCTGACCAAGCGGGTCGACGGCGCCGGCACCACCACCTACCAGTACGACCCGCTGGGCCGTCCGGCCAGCGTGCAGAACACCACCGCCGGCGTGAACATGACGTACGGCTACAACAACCTGTCGCAGGTCGAGACGATCGCCTACGGCGGCAACACCCGCACGCTGAAGTACGACGCCCTCCGCCGGCTGTCCTCCGACGAGCTGAAGACCTCGGCGGGAGCGAGTGTCGGCAAGATCGCCTACGAGTGGAACGCCAACGACAGCCTGACGAAGAAGACGACGACCGGCTTCAACGGGGCGTCGACGAACACCTACACCTACGACCTCGCCGACCGGATGGTCGGCTGGGACAACGGCATCACCCCGACGGTGTACGCCTACGACAAGTCCGGTAACCGGGTGCAGGCGGGCACCAAGACGTTCGCCTACGACCAGCGCAACCAGCTGACCTCGGACTCGGACGGCACGACCTACACCTACACCGCCCGGGGCACCCTGGCCTCCACGGTCCAGGGCGGTCAGACGGTGGAGACGACCACCGACGCGTTCAACCAGGTCGTCTCGCAGGGCTCCAAGTCCGGTGGGCGCAGCACGTACACCTATGACGGTCTGGGCCGGGTCATCCAGCCCAACCTGACCTACACCGGAGTCGGCAACGACGTGGCCGCCGACGGCAGCTCCGTCTACGTCCGCGACATCGCCGACCAGCTGGTCGGAGTCTCCTCCTCGGCCGGCAACCGGTACGCCTGGACCGACGCCCACACCGACGTGGTCGGCGAGTTCACCGCGACCGGGACGACGTTGTCCGGGTCGGTGTCCTACGACCCGTGGGGCAAGGTCCTGGCCGCCGGTGGCATGACCGGCCGGCTCGGCTACCAGCAGGAGTGGACCGACCAGACGACCGGCAAGGTCAACATGTGGTCGCGCTGGTACGACCCGGAGACCGGCGCCTTCGACACTCGCGACACCGCGACCAACAGCCCGACCCCGACGTCGGGCGCGGCGAATCGGTTCGCGTATGCCGAGGGTGACCCGATGTCGAACACCGACACCACGGGCAACGCCGTCGACGGCAAGTGCGGCGAGTACGACTACGCCTGCGCGCTGAAGAAGTACCAGGCCGAAATGGCCGTCTACACCAAGCTGATGGAGCAGCGCGACCGCGACATCCAGGCGGCCGGTTCGGAGATCGCCCGCCAGGAGGCCGAGTACCAGCGTGCCGAGCGGGAGAGCAACATCCCGGTCGTCGACATCCTGATGCAGGTCGCCGGCGACATGATCCTCGGGATGATCGGCTACTACTCGATCGTCGGGTGTATCGCCGGCAGCCTGATGGACTGCCTCGACCTCGCGATGAGCGTGCTCGGCCCGGCCAAGGTGTTCCAGCTCGGCCGATCGCTCTACCGGGCACTCGACCGCGCGTTCGGTGCCTACCGCACGTGGAAGCGCATGGTCGAGGTCGCCCGCTCGGCGATGCAGACGGCCCGCAGCCTGGTCACCCAGGCACGCAAACACCTGAGCGACCTGATGGGCAAGAAGATCCCGAAGCCCAAGCCGCCGAAGAAGAAGAAAAAGCCGCCGACAAAGAAGAAGAAGGCGGAGAAGCAGCGCAAGGACGCCAAGGCCGAGAAGAAGCCCGCCCCGTCGAAGCCCGCGAAGAAGCAGGAACCTCGGAAGTCGCCGAAGAAGAGCGACAACGACAAGCCGAAAAAGGGCGGCAAGGCCAAGAACGATCCGAAGTCCCCGAAGGGGAACAAGGGCGACTCCAAGAAGAAGAAAAAGAAGTCCGAGGAAGAGGAGATCGAGGCTCCGGAGCAGCCGGAGACCTGCCCACCGACGCATAGCTTCGACCCGTCGACTCCGGTCTTGATGGCCGATGGCACGACTCGGCCGATCTCCGAGGTCAACCTCGGTGACAAGGTCCGCGCCAAGGATCCGGCGACCGGTGAGGAAGGCGCGCGGCCGGTCACCCTGCTGCACTCCAACCGCGACATCGAACTGACTGACGTCACTGTGTCGGACCAGCCGCTGGTCACCGCGGGCAAGGCGGTGAACGAGGGTAAGGGCGACCGCAGTACTCGCGGCCCGACCGAGTCCTCACTGCTGGAGACGACTGCACACCATCCGTTCTGGGACGCCACCACCGGCGCCTGGGTCGACGCGGACGAACTGGTCGCGGGCGAATCCACGCTGGTCGGCCCGGACGGCCAGATCCAATACGTCACCGAGGTCCGGAACTACACCGGCTCCAAGGTGATGCGCGACCTCACCGTCGACGACATCCACACCTATTTCGTCCTTGCCGGCGGTTCTCCGGTTCTCGTCCACAACAACGATGAGATCGACGATTGCGAAACGATCACGGTGTATCGCGTCGAGGGCAAAGGCAACGAGCGAGTCAGAATTAACGACGGCTTTGTCATGATCCGTGGAGCCAACTCCAAGAAGAAGAAGGAGGGAAAGATGCTTTTCCTCAACTTCGGTGACCGGGCGCGAGCCGAGGAATTCCGGGCTGCGCATTTGGAGAAGTTTCCCGACACGGTGATCAAGAGTTTCAAGGTCAAGCGGGAGTTTCTTGATTATCTGCGAGCGGATCAGGTCCCGGAGTCGGCGGCGGACGACTTCCCGACGCGCCCGCTCAGGGTTGACAAGCATAGATACGACGGGTCTGATCTCCCGGATCAGTACGGTCTGCGAACACTCCATCTGAACCTGATGTTCCCATATATCATCCAGGGCACTGGAAAGATCGGATGAGGAGTGGCATGAAGACCGAAATCGACCTCAGCTCCGATGCTGCTACGGTGGTGAATCCCGCCCAGGTCGCGGAACTCCTCCTTCTGCTCAAGAGCCGGTGGAATGACGATTGGCAGGAGGTCGGCCAGGATCTTCCGGCTTGGTTGACTAGTTCACTCTCGCCCGTGAGGACTCGTGAAGAGGCTGAGGAGTGGCTCGCGAAATGGCGCGCCGCACCTGATCCTGATGCGTTTGAAAGGGAAACCGGTTGGACGGTGAAGTCATGGCTCCACTGGTTCTCGTTCAAGAACGATCTGTGGAGCATCGGTGATGCGCACGTTTCCGATGACGGTCTTCGTCTGACGATCGTCCTTGATCATGACGACAGTCCATTCCCGTACGAGGCGTTGCGATGGCTGGCATGGGTGGCCGGGCTGAAAGTCGGTCGCGAAGTCCGCGTTAGTTGAGACGAGGGTTGGCAATGGCCCTCAACTCGGCGCCGCGGCCGATCGTGTGACGGTTCAGGCGCTCATCGGGGCCGGTTTGCTGCGCGGGCTGTCGCTCGCCGCGTGGCGCCGTCCGGCCGCGCTTCCCGGCCCGCGCTCCTGAGGCGGGCCGACAACGGCGTCGCCGGTGACGGCGCGCCGAGCAAGGCCTCGTGCAGGCGGTCCGGTGGCAGCGCGCTCAGCTGCCGGGCCGCCAGCCACGCGGCGCCGGCCGCCGGGTCCAGCGCGAGATGCGGCTGCCGGCCGCGATTCTCCAAAACCCTCAGGACGCCATGCTGTACGGGTGACCCGCCCGCCAGCAGGCCGCCGGCGAGCACGATTGGCCCGTTCTGGCCCAAGTCGTCCAGGGTGCGCACGAGGCAGGCCGCCGCCGCGTCGACCAGGGTGCGAGCAGCCGGATCGCCGTCGTCGGCGGCCGCACAGACCAGCGGCGCCAGCGCGTCGATCGCTGGGAACGGCAGCGCCTGCGCCCAGTAGACCAGGTCGTCGGAGCTGGTCACCCCGGCGTGCGTGGCCACCCGCATGGCCAGGGGATCGGTCCAGTTCCGGACGGCGAAACGTATCGCCTGCAAGCCCAGCCAGCGCCCCGAACCCTCGTCGCCCAGCAGCCAGCCCAGGCCGTCGCTCGTCCGTACCACCTCTTGATCGTGAACCGCCGCCGCGATCGCGCCCGTGCCTGCGATGAGCACCGCACCGGCCGCGGCCGACGAGCCGGAGGCGAAGGCGGTGACCGCGTCGCCGACCACCGTGACCGGACCGCCGATCCGGAGCGCCGCGGCGAACGGGCCGGTGCCGGCCGGACCGGCGATGCCGAGGGTCGCGGCCGCGACCGTGGCGGGGGAGTGCCCGCCGAGCGCCTGCTGGACAGCCGCCCTGACCTGCTCGGCCGCCTGCGACGGGCCGTGCGACAGCGGGTTGCCGGGACCGGCCAGACCACGCCCGACGATCTCCCCGTCGACCGTCGCGACGACCGCCCGGGAGCAGGTCCCGCCCGCGTCGACGCCCACCACCAGCTTCATGGCGAAATGGAAACATAGCCAACAGTTATTGACTAGCCCTCCGTGCGGTCGTAATTTTCATCGGCAACGGCAAGCTGTGAAAAACATGACCGCCAAGGAGCGCGCATGTCACATAGATCCACCTCCGTCACCGCGGCGATCGGCGCCGCCCTGCTCGCCCTCACCGCCTGCTCGGGCGGCGGCGGCGACGCGACCGGCGACCCCAAGAACCAGACCCTCACCGTGTGGGTGATGGACGGCGACTACACCGAAGCCACCCTCCAGGCGATCAACAGCAGGTTCACCGAGGCCACCGGGGCCAAGGTCGACCTGCAGATCCAGCAGTGGGAAGGCATCACCACCAAGATCAGTACGGCGCTGTCCACCTCCGGCACCCCCGACGTGCTCGACCTCGGCAACACCCAGGTGCCCGGGTTCGCCGCCAACGGGGGCCTGCTCGACCTCACCGAACACAAGGCCGACCTGCAGCAGGGCCGCACCTGGCTGGCCGGCCTGGAAAATCCGGCCACCGTGGACGGCGCGCTCTACGGCGTACCGGGCTTCGCCGGTGCCCGGGCCGTCATCTACAACAAGAAGACGTGGGCCGCCGCCGGAGTGACCGCCGTGCCGAAGACCTACGCCGAGCTCACCGACGCCCTCGACAAGGTCAAGGCCAAGAACCCGGCCGCCGACTTCGCCCCGTTCTACCTGCCCGGCCAGTACTGGTTCGCCGGGCTGCAGTTCCTCTGGGACGCCGGCGGCGAGATCGCCACGGCTGAGGGCAAGACCTGGAAGGGCGGCTTCTCCACCCCGGCCGGGCAGAAGGGCCTCACCGAGTTCAAGACGTTCCAGAACACCTACTCCACCGCGGCGTCGCGGACCCTGGACACCATCACACCCGACCAGACGCAGCTGTTCGCCGACGGCAAGACCTCGGCGATCCTGGCCACCAGCGGCTCGATCGGCCTCATCCAGAAGGCGAACCCGCAGATCAAAGCCGAGGACCTGGGCACCTTCCCGTTCCCCGGCACCTCCGGCAAGACCCAGCCGGTCATGCTCGGCGGCTCCGACTGGGGCATCGCCGCCAAGAGCGACGCCCACGACCTGGCCCTGCAGTGGGTGAAGATCGCCGGCAGCCCGGCCGTGCAGGACGAGTTCGTCTACGGCAAGGACGGCTGGATCCCGAACAGCACCGAAGGCATCCAGGCCGCCCAGGCCAAGGGCCTCACCGAACAGCAGCAGGGCTTCTTCGGCGGCGCCCTGTCGTCCAAGGCCACCCCGGCTGCGGCGCAATGGTCCACCATCGAGGGCGACAAGAGCATCAACAACGTGTTCGCCGCCGTCGCCTCCGGCGCCAAAACCCCGGAAGCCGCGGGTACGGAATTCGACGCCCACCTCGAGACCACCCTCGCGGGACAGTGAAGACCGTAACCGCCCCGCGCGACGTGCCAGTCGCACCCGTCACCCCGCCGGCCGCGCGCTCGCGCCGCCGGCGGGACCCGGCCCCGTACCTGCTGCTCAGCCCGGCCGGACTGGTCCTCGCCGTGGTCACGCTCGCCCCGATCGGGTTCCTGGTCTTCACCTCGTTCACCGACTACAGCCAGCGGACCCTGTTCACCGGGGTCTACCGGTTCGTCGGCGCCGACCAGTACACGACCCTGCTGCAGAACCCGGACTTCTGGGTCGCGCTGCTGCGCACCGTGCTGTTCACCGCGGCCATGGTCGCCGGCAGCGTCCTCATCGGCATGGGCGTGTCGCACCTGCTCACCCGCCTCGGCCGGGCCTGGCGCAACACGGTCACGGTCGTGCTGATCGTGGCCTGGGCGATGCCGAACGTGGCGTCGTCACTGGTCTGGAACTGGCTGTTCCAACCCGGATACGGCGTCGTCAACTGGATGCTCGGTGCCCTCGGCTCCTTCCTCGCCTGGCTGTCTGAAGCGTTCGGTTTCCCCGGCGGGTCCGGCGTCTTCGGCGACGCTGCCGGGCTGAACTGGGCGCAGGACCCGGTCCTCGCCTATGTGGTGATCTGGCTGCTCATCGTCTGGCAGGCGGTGCCGTTCATCGCGCTCACCCTCAACGCCGCGGAGACCCAGGTGCCGCACGAGTACAAGGAGGCGGCCCGGCTCGACGGCGCCTCCGAGTCGACCGTCTACCGGATCGTCACGCTGCGGTTCCTGCGGCCCACCCTGCTGCTGGTCACCATCCTCTCGGTGATCTGGGACTACAACGTCTTCAACCAGATCTGGCTGATCACCCGCGGCGGACCCGACGACGCCACCGCGACACTGGGCGTCTACACGTACAAGACGGCGTTCGTCGGTTTCAAGATCGGAAACGGCGCCGCCATCTCGGTCGTCACCACCCTGCTACTACTCGGCCTGACCGCCGTCTACATCCGCAACCTCCTGAAAGCGGGGGAGGACCTGTGAAGAACGCCATCGCCGCCGTCTTCTGCCTCGTCTGGATCTTCCCGGTCTACTGGATGGTCAACACCGCCTTCAAACCGCGCCCGGAGGTGATGACCCCAGAACCGCACTTCTGGCCGCACCACCCGACCCTGGACAACTTCACCGCCGCCGTCACCCAGCCGCAGTTCCTCACCAACCTCGGCAACAGCGTCCTCGTCGTCGCCGTCACCGTGGTCGCGTCGATCGTGCTCGGCATCCTCGCCGCGGCCGCCCTGTCCCGGTTCCGGTTCCCCGGCCGCCGCACGATCATGGTGGTCATCCTCGCGGTCCAGATGCTGCCGGCCACCGCCATGCTGATCCCGCTGTTCACCATGTTCAACCGCCTCGACCTGCTCGGCACCTACACCGCGCTGATCCTCGCCTACGTGGCCACCGTCCTGCCGTTCTCGATCTGGGTGATGCGCGGCTTCTTCGTCGCCGTGCCCGCCGAAGTCGAGGAGGCCGCCCAGATCGACGGCGCCACCACCTGGCGGATCCTGGTCAGCGTCCTGTTCCCGCTGGTCGCACCCGGGGTCATCGCCACCGGCATCTTCGCGTTCATCGCCGCCTGGAACGACTACCTCATCGCCTACACGTTCATGCAGGACGAGAGCGCCTACACCTTGCCGGTCTGGCTCGCCTCGTTCACCAACCCGCACACCGGCACCGACTTCGGCGCCCAGATGGCCGCGTCGGTCATCTTCGCCGCACCGGTCGTCGTGTTCTTCCTGATCATCCAGCGCAACCTGGTCGCCGGCATGTCCGCCGGCGCCGTGAAGGGCTAGGTTCCCGCCTTGCTGACCCCACGCCCGTATTCGCTCACCCCCGGTCACGGCGAACTCGTCCTCGACGAGCACTCCACCATCGCCGCCCCGGCCCCGCTCGACGGCGTGCTCGCCTGGCTCCAGTCGGCGCTCCGGCCACCGACCGGCCTGCCGTTTCCGGGCTCGACCACTGCCTCGACCACTGTCTCCGCCCCCGCCTCCGCCCTCGCCTCCGCCTCCGCCCCCGGCTCGACCTCCGCCTCGTCGTCCGCTTCCGCCACCATCCTGCTGGCGCTCGACGAGGATCTCGGCCCGGAATCGTTCCGTCTCCGGGTCACCCCCGACCGCGCGGTGATCACCGGCGGCGGCCCGGCCGGCGTCTTCTGGGGTGGCCAGGCGCTCCTGCAACTGCTGCCGCCGGCCGTACACCGCAAGGCCCCCAGCGCCGGGCACCGCTGGACGATCCCGTCCGTGCAGATCTACGACACCCCGCGTTTCGCCTGGCGCGGGCTCATGCTCGACGTCGCCCGGCACTTCATGCCCAAACACGACGTGCTGCGCATCATCGACCTGATGGCCATGCACCGCCTCAACACCCTGCACCTGCACCTCACCGACGACCAGGGCTGGCGGGTCGAGATCCGTCGCCACCCCCGGCTGACCGAGGTCGGGGCGTGGCGACACGAGAGCCAGGTCGGCGCGGTCAGCGGCGGACCCGTCGACGGGCGGCCACACGGCGGCTACTACACCCAGGACGACATCCGGGAGATCGTCGCCTACGCGGCCCAGCGGTTCATCACCGTCGTCCCGGAGATCGAGACTCCAGGTCACGTCCAGGCCGCGCTCGCCGCCTACCCTTCTCTCGGGGTGACCGGCACACCACAGCAGGTCTGGACGAGATGGGGCGTCAACCGCAACGTCCTCAACGCCGAGGAATCCACCGTCGACTTCTTCACCGACGTCCTCGACGAGATCATGGAACTCTTCCCCTCGACCTACATCGGAATCGGCGGCGACGAGTGCCCCCGAGACCAGTGGCGCGACGACCCGCGAACCCAGCAGCGGATGGCCGAACTCGGACTCACCCACGAGCAGCAACTGCACGCCTGGTTCGTACGCCGCCTCGGTGATCATCTCGCCGCCGCCGGACGGCGGCTCTTCGGCTGGGACGAGATCCTCGAAGGCGACCTGCCCACCGGGGCGACGATCGCCTCGTGGCGGGGCAGCACCGGAGCCGTGACCGCCGCCCGCCGCGGCTTCGACGTCGTCTCCTGCCCCGACGACAAGGTCTACCTCGACTACCGCCAATCCGAACTCGCCACCGAACCCATCCCGGTGTCGATCCCGCTCGGGTTGCGCGACGTCTACGCCTTCGACCCGGTCCCGCCGGAACTCACCCCCGACGAGGCCCGCCACGTACTCGGTGGCCAGGCCGCCATGTGGACCGAACACGCGGACTCCCCTCGAACCGTCGACTACCTGCTGTTTCCCCGTCTGTGCGCGGTCGCCGAAACGCTGTGGAGCCCGGCCGGCGGCGACTTCACCGACTTCGAGCGCCGCCTCACCCACCACCTGGCCCGCCTGGACGCGTTCGGCGTCGAGTACCGCCACCCCGCCGGCCCCCGCCCATGGCAGCAGCGCCCGGGTGTCCCGGGCCGCCCCGCCACCCGCGAACAACGAGCCGAACACATCGCCCGCCTGGTAGCCGCCATCACCACCCCGTGACCGGGCCTGCTCGGACGTACCCCGCGCCGTCGCCGTCCGATCCACCAGGGTCGTCCCGTGACGGTGCGGGGGATTGCAACGGATCATCCCTGGCCGCCGTGGCGATGAGCTTCCGTGTCGGGGACGTCGACACCACCACGGCCGAGGTCGTGAAGGCGGCGCCATGGTCCTCGACGTCCGGCTGGCCGGCGATGGGGCGAACACCAGTCGGCCCTCACCGACCAGACGGCCACGTCGTGCGGTCCGCTGGGCTTCGGCCCAGCGTCGTTGGTCTGGCCCGTCGGGCGTTGCCGATCGTCTGCCGTCTGCCGTTGCCGCTGCCTCGCGTGGCGGTGCGCCCGCGGGCTCCTGGTCTATTCACGGGTTCCGGCCAGGTCTACGGGGCGGGTCCGCAGCGCCGCGACCGTGGGTACCACCGCTGCCGACACCGCGACGACTGCGCAGGCCGCCAGCGTCACGGCGAGGGCGGAGGTGGGAACGACGATCGGCACCCATACCGACAGCACGGCCAAGGCGGCCCAGATGCCCGCGAGGTTCAAGGCCGTCACGAGCAGGCCGAGAACCGCACCGACCACCACCACGGTCAGCGCCTCGGCCGCGACCAGCCTCAGCACCTGCCGTCTCGTCGCGCCGGTGAGGCGCAGAATCGCCAGCTCACGAGCCCGGTCGGAGGTGGCCATCACCATCGTGTTGGCGATGGCGATACCGGTGTACAGCAGCGCGATCCCCAACACGACCATGAACCCCACCCGCGTCTGCCGACTACTCGCCGGGATCTGGTCCGCCAGCCACTGCTCCCGGGTCCACACCCGCATCCCACCGTCGCCGTCCGCGCCCGGTCGCACCGACGGGTCGACGATGCGGCGGACCGCTGCCTCGCCAGATCTTGCGTCGGCACCCGGTGCCCACGACAGTTCGAGCTGGTCCGGCTGCGCGCCGCCGGCGTTTGCGGCGGTCACATAGACGCCGTTGCTCCCCGTTCCGGTGGCCAGAACCGCGACCACACGCAGGTTTCGCGGGGTCCCGTCACCGAGCCACAGGTCGACCCGGGTGCCGACCGTGTGCTCGGCCCACTCCTCGTTGACGATGATCGCGTCCTCATCGAGGTCGTCGACCCGACCGGCCTTGACCGGCAGATTCCTGACCACCGACAGCGTCGACGCGTCGACCACCCGCGCCTGCGAACGGACCAGAGCCACCCCGTCCTCGAGCGTGTAAACGGCGGTGGACGCGCTGGTCATCACCCGCGCACCCGGGACGGCGCGGATCGCGCCCACCGTCCGGGCGTCCAGCGTCTCCGCACCGGCCGACCCACCCTGCTCGGCACCGGCCGACCCACCCTGCTCCGCACCTGCCGGCCGACCGTGCTCGGCACCTGCCGGCCCACCGTGCTCGGCATCTGCCGACTTACCGGGTTTGGCACCGATCGGCCCACCGAGATCGGCACCTGCCGACTCACCGGTTTCGGCACCGATCGGCCCACCGAGATCGGCACCTGCCGACTCACCGGTTTCGGCACCGATCGGCCCACCCTGGCCGGGGCTGCCGGTCACGATCAGATCGGCGGCCGTCTGTGTGCGCTGCTCGGTTGCCTTGGCCTCGGCGATGGTCGCAGTCGTGCCGAGTAGGGAACCGGCCAGGGCCACGGTGATCAGTACCGGGGCGGCCACAGCCGCGGTTCGCCGGACGGCAGCGCTCGCGTTCTCCCGCATCAGCAATCCGGTCGCGCCGGGTAGCCGCGCCGGCAACCACGCCACCAGCCGGGCCAGCGGGCCGGCCAGGACCGGCGCGAGCAGCGCCACCGCCGTGATCAGGAGCATCGGCTGAGTGGTGTACGTCTTGCGGTGCAGGGTCTCACCCGGATCGCTGAGCAACCGCCAGCAGAGCAGTCCCACCCCGGCGGCCAGTATCCCGAATCCGAAGATCCATCGACCCGCCGTCATCGCCCGGCTGTCGACCGACGCCTCGCGCAACGCCTCGGTCGGTCGCACCCGTCCGGCCCGGACGGTCGCCACCACCACTCCGGCAAGTGCGACGAGCAGACCGGTCCAGAACGCCACGTGGTAGGGCCACAGGTGATCACCGATGGTGAACCAGGCCGGAGCCAGCCGTTCGTCCACGAGGAGCCGGGCCAGCCAGGGCGCGCCATATGACCCGAGCACACATCCGGCCGCCGCCGACACCGCCCCGACGACCGCGGCCTCGGCGAACACCGTGCGCCTGATCTGGCCCGGGGTCGCGCCCGCCATCCGCAACAGCCCGATCTCACGACGCCGCTGGGCGACCGCGAACGCGAACGTCGACGCCACCACGAACACCGACACGAACGTGGTCACCCCACCCGCTGTGCCGAGCAGCGCGTTCATCGCGACGAGTGCGTCGGAGTCACGGTTCGGATCGGGGTCGGCCCGCCGCCGCTCGTCACCGGTGAGCACCTGCACGCCCGGGAACGCGCTGACGATCGCCCGCACCGACTCCGGGTCGGCGGCCACCACCAGGTTGTCGATGTGCGGGGCGATCGACGCGGCAACACCGTCGGCGAAGAACACGGCCCGCTCGAACGACACCGGCGCCAGCACACCGGCCACGGTGTAGTCGCCGCTGCCCGCCGGAGTGCGCACCCGAACCGTCCGCCCGACCAGCGCCGGATCGGCGACCAGCGCGATCTCGGCGGACTCGCGCGGCTCATGGCCGGCGACGAGCCGGTGGCCGCCGAACTCGGCGATCGCCCACGGGTGTCCGACGAGACTCCCGGCTTCGGCGAAGAGGTCGACGGCTCGGGCCACCTCGGGAACCGAGCGAGTGCCGGGGACCGGCGAAGCCGGGGGCGGTGATGTGCGCGCCGGTGGTGAGGTGGGCGGCGGTGAGGTGGGCGGCTGTGGCGGTGAGGCGGGCGGCTGTGAGGTGCCGGGCAGCGAAGCTGGGGGCGGTGAGGTGCGCGGCGGCGGTGAGGCGCGGGTCGGCGGTGAAGCGCCGGTCGCGCCGGAGGGGACAAGCTCGATGGCGGCAGGCGGGGAGAGCGAGACGGAGACCGGGAAGGAACGGTCCGGGACGGTCGGGGCCGCTCGGGCCAAGGCGGTGACGACAGCGGGTGGCACGGCGTGGGGCTGGGCGAGCGGCTGGGTCCGGTCGCCGATGGGCGTCGCGACACGCAGCTCGTCGACGCCGCGGACCACCACCGGGGCACCGGCCAGCCGGGACGGATGTTGGGGTGGGGCGTCCAGCGTGGAGGCCAGCGCCAGGCCCATCGTGGTGAGAAGGGCGACACCGAGCGCCAGGGCCACGAACGTGCCGATCAGGGTCGCCCATCGGGCCCGCAGGCTGCTCAACGTCACGGTCAGCACGCCGGGGCCGCCATCCCGGTCATCCGGGCGGCGACCGCCTCGACCGACGGCGCCTCCAGGGTGCCGTGCAGGCGACCGTCGGCGAGGAACACCACCCGGTCGGCGTGGGCGGCGGCGATCGGGTCGTGGGTGACCATCACGATCGTCTGGCCGCCCTCGTCGACCAGGCCGCGCAGCATCCGCAGCACGTCACGGCCGGTCGCCGAGTCGAGCGCGCCGGTCGGCTCGTCGCCGAACAGCACCTCGGGCCGGGTGATCAGGGCCCGGGCGATGGCGACCCGCTGCTGCTGGCCGCCGGACATCTCGGCCGGCCGGTGCCGGGCCCGGTCGGCGAGGCCGACCCGGGCCAGCGCCTCGCGGACCTGCCCACGGGCCGGCCGGCGACCGGCCAGCCGTAGGGGCAACGCCACATTCTGCTCGGCGGACAGCGTGGGCAGCAGGTTGAAGGACTGGAAGACGAAACCGATCCGGTCGCGCCGCAGCCGGGTCAGCCGGGTCTCGTCGAGAGTCGTCAGGTCGGTGTCGCCGAGCAGCACCGTGCCGGAGGTCGGCCGGTCGAGCCCGGCCGCGCACTGCAGCAGCGTCGACTTGCCCGACCCGGACGGGCCCATGACGGCGGTGAAGGTGCCCGCACCGAACGAGAGCGTGAGATCGTGCAGGGCTGTCACCGCGGCGTCGCCGGAGCCGAACCTCCGGACCACGCCCCGCAGCCGGATCGCGTCATGGGTCATGCGCCAACCCTGCCGCCGGCCGAGCCCCGGCACAGCCCCGCTGGATTGACTCTTCAAGGTAGTGCTGGCTATACCGTTTACAGTGGCCGGCATGCGCACCGCCGAGGTTCCCAGATCGGGCACCTACCTGCTCGCGAACGCCGTCGCCGGCCTGCTCACGCTGCTGGTGTCGGTACTGCTGCTCGCCGCCGGGGGAGTGCTCGCCGTCGTCGTCGTGGGTCTGCCCCTGCTCGCCGGCCTGGCCCTGATCGGGCTGCCGGTGGCCGCGATCGAGCGGCAGCTGCAGCGGCTGATCGACGCCCGGCCGCTCCCACATCGGCACCGCGTGCCACCGGAGCCGGGGCTGGCGTCCTGGCTGCGCACCCGCTACACGGAGCCGGGCACCTGGCGGGAGCTCGGGTTCGCCGCCCTGCTGATGACCGTGTTGTGGCCTGTCGACCTGCTCGCCGTCGTCCTGGGCGTGACGGTTCCGCTGGCGCTGCTCGCGACGCCTGTGTTGTTCGGCACGCTCGGTGACGGCGAGCAGGTGAACGTGCTCAAGGCGTATCCGGTGACGTCCTGGTCGCAGGCGTTCCTGTCCTTCGCGGCGGGTGTCGTGGCAGCGGTGGCCTGTGCCTTCGGCCTGGTGCTGCTGGCTCGGATGCGGGCGGCGGTTGCCCGGGCCGTGCTCCTGCCACGCCGCGACCTCGACCAGACCGTTGTCGAGCTGACCAGGTCCCGGGTGCGGCTCGTGGACGCGTTCGAGGCCGAGCGCAGCCGGATCGAGCGCGACCTGCACGACGGCGCCCAACAACGCCTCGTGGCCCTGACCGTGATCCTGGGCCTGGCCCGACTGGACGCCGAAGCGCGGTTAAGGCCCGACGCGCGGCTGAAGGCCGACGGGTGCCGGGAGGCTGACGCGCGGATGGACGATGGCGGTGGGTCGGACGCCGACGTGCCGGTGGACGCTGATGGCCGGCTGGAGCCTGATGGCCGGCTGGAGGCTGATGGCCGGCTAGAGGCTGACGACCGGATAGAGGCTGACCGGCTGCTTGCCGAGCAGCTGGGCCGCGCCCATGACGAGGCCGGGCGGGCGCTGGTCGAGTTGCGGGAGCTGATTCGTGGCATCCATCCGGCGGTGCTCAACGACTTCGGGTTGGAGGCGGCCTTCGCTGATCTCGCCGACAGGTGTCCCGTGCCGGTTGATGTCGAGTTCGCGGTTCCGCAGCGGTTCTCCGCCGCGATCGAGTCGGCCGCCTACTTCGTCGTTGCCGAAGCGCTGGCCAACCTGGCCAAACATTCGGGCGCCGCGCGCGGCGCGATAACCGGTGGGTACGCCGCCGGGACGCTGACCGTCGAGATCGGCGACGACGGCTGCGGCGGCGCCGACATCGAGAGCGGTACGGGTCTGCTCGGGCTCGCCGACCGGGTGTCGGTGGTCGGTGGCAGACTGTCGCTGTCCAGCCCACCGGGCGGCCCGACCCGACTGATCGTGGAGATCCCATGCCGACCCTTCGGGTAGTGCTGGCCGAGGACAGCGTCCTGCTGCGGGACGGGCTCGCCGGGTTGCTGGCGCGGTTCGGACATGAGGTCGTCGCCGCGGTCGGCGACGGTGATGGGCTGCGTGAGGCGGTGGCCGAGCACGAGCCGGACGTGGTCGTGACCGACGTGCGGATGCCGCCCGGGTTCCGGGACGAGGGCCTGCGCACCGCCCTGGAGCTGCGGCGGAGGCGGCCGGGGCTGCCGGTCCTGGTGCTCAGTCAGTATGTGGAGACGCGTTACGCGACCGAACTGCTGAACGCGGGCGACGGCACTCACCTCGGCTACCTGCTGAAGGATCGGATCGGGCACGTCACCGAGTTCGTCGACGCCCTGAACCGGGTCGTCGACGGCGGCACCGTTGTCGACCCCGAGGTGGTCCGGCAGATGCTGCGCCGCCACCGCGATCCGCTCGCCGCGCTGACCGCCCGTGAGCGTGAGGTGCTGGCCCTGGTCGCCGAGGGCCGCTCGAACCTGGCGATCGCCACCGAACTCACCGTCGCCGAAGCATCGGTGGCCAAACACATCCGAAACATCCTGCAGAAACTGGGTCTGCCGCAGACCGAGGAGACGCATCGGCGGGTGTTGGCGGTCCTCACCTTCCTCCGTTCCTGAGATCCGGATTCATAGACGATGCATAGAAAATCTTCCGGGTACTTTCAGCAGGTCAGCTGATCGTTGACGGATGACCGCGACCATGCAGCCCGTCGCCGCGCCGGCGATCATCCCGGCCCGGCGGACTCCCCGCTGGTGGGCCGACGCGGCCGGCGTCGGCGCCGGGCTCACCCTGCTGATCGTGACCGCGCTGTGGGTCGGCAACGGCGGCGTGCAGCAGGTCGCCGGGGGCGGCGCGGAGGCGGTCACCGCGTTCGGGCGGCTGACCGGTCTGTGGGCCTCCGACCTGCTGCTGCTCCAGGTGCTGCTGATGGCCCGGATCCCGATCGCCGAACGGGCCTTCGGCCAGGACCGGCTGGCCCGTTGGCACCGGTGGACCGGGTTCACCTCGTTCTGGTTGATGACCGCCCACATCGTGCTGATCGTGTTCGGCTACGCGGCCGCCGCCCGGAGCCGGGCGCTCGCCGAACTGTGGGACATGATCTGGACCTACCCGGGCATGCTGCTTGCCACCGCCGGCACCGCGGCCCTGGTCATGGTCGTCGTGACGTCGATCCGGGCGGCCCGCCGGAGACTGCGCTACGAGTCGTGGCACCTGCTGCACCTGTACGCCTACCTGGGTGTCGGTCTCGCGCTGCCACATCAGCTGTGGACCGGCGCCGACTTCCTGGCCTCGCCCGCGTCGACGGTGTACTGGTGGACCATCTACGGCGTCTGCGCGGGCGCCGTCCTCGCGTACCGCATCGGGGTCCCGCTCTTGCGGAACCACCGGCATCGGCTGACCGTCAGCCGGGTGGTGACCGAAGGCCCCGGCCTGACCTCGGTGTATCTGACCGGCCGTGACCTGGACCGGCTCCCGGCCCGCGCCGGGCAGTTCTTCCAGTGGCGGTTCCTGGACGGGCCGGGCTGGACGCGGGCCCACCCGTATTCGCTGTCGGCCACCCCGCACGGCCACCAGTTGCGGATCACCGTGAAGGATCTCGGCGACGGCAGCTCCCGAGTCGCGTCGCTGCGGCCCGGCACCCGCGCCCTGATCGAGGGCCCGTACGGCGTCCTGACCGCGGAGGGTCACACCGGCGGCCCGGTGGTGCTGATCGGCTGCGGCATCGGCGTCACCCCGCTGCTCGCCCTGCTCGGCGAGTTGCCGTACGGCCCCGGCCGAGGCCACTTTCCTCTACCGGGCCCGCAGCGCCGAGGAGGTCGCCTTCCGCAGCGAGCTCGAATGGTTCGCCACCCACCGCGGGGTCCGGCTGATCTTCCTGCTCGGCCCGCGCGCCGAACCGGCGTCCTGGCTGCCCGCCCGGCACCACGACGTGTTGCGTGACCAGGTCCCGGACATCGCCCGCGCGCACGTCTACCTGTGCGGGCCCGCCGAGTGGACCGCGGCGGCACAGGCAGCGGCCCTGGCCGCCGGTGCGTCGGCCGGAAACGTCCACACCGAACAGTTCTCGTGGTAGAGGGGCCCACTCACATGCGACGCATCACCATCTGGCTGTTCTCCACCTTCGCCGCGCTGGTCCTGCTCTTCAGCTACCGGACCAGCACCGGCGCCTCGGTGACCGCGGCCGGCGTCGCCGCGGCGACGGTGACCGGCGGCAAGACCTACACGGGTACGGCCGCCTCGACCCGCTGGGGCGACGTGCAGGTCGCGATCACCGTGGCCGACGGGAAGATCGTCGACGTGCAGGTGCCGGTCTACCCGACCGAGAACCACCGTGACCAGGAGATCAACGACCGGGCGCTGCCGGTGCTGCGCCAGGAGACCCTGGCCGCGCAGAGCGCCGACATCGACGCCGTCTCGGGCGCCACCGTCACCAGCAACGGTTACGTGGAGTCACTGCAGTCCGCGCTGGACGCCGCGCATCTCTCGTGATCAGGGCGCTTCCGGGTCGTACCCGTAGATCCATCCGTTGGCGACGAGCGGATCGCGCTGCGCGAACGTCTCGTCCCGCTCGCGTTGCGCGGGCCCGTCCGGCAGATGGTTCGACTCCGCGCGGGCGTGGCTGACCTGCTGCAACCTGGTCGTCCGCGGAAGGCGCAGCGACTCGTAATCGCGCACCGCGGCCTGCGGATCGGCGGTCCGGGCGAGGCATCGGGCGAGCACCGCGGCATCCTCGATCGCCTGCGCCGCGCCCTGGGCGTAGAACGGGAACATCGGATGCGCCGCGTCCCCGAGCAGCGTCGTCGCCCCCTCCGACCAGCGCGGCAGCGGCGGCCGGGAGAGTAACGCCCACCGACCGAGCGTGGTCGCCGACTCGATCAGCCCGGTCAGGCGCGGGTCCCAGCCGTCGAACTCGGCCCGCAACTCACCGACCGTAGCGGTGGCGGTCCACGACTCCACGGTGTGATCGCCGGCCGGTGCGACCGCCACCAGGTTCACCAGGCGGCCCGCCGCCACCGGATAGTGCACCAGATGCCGCCCGGGCCCGATCCACAACGTCTGCGCCGGACGGCGCGCGAATTCCGGAGCGGATTGCGAGGGTACGAGCGCCCGAAACGCACACATCCCGGAATAGGCCGCCGGCGTGACCCCGAACATCGAACCGCGCACGATCGAGTGGATGCCGTCGGCCCCGATCACCACATCGGCCTCGACCGTGCTCCCGTCGGCGAACCGCAGCCGCCCGCCGTCGACCGCCACACACCGGCGGCCCAGTTCGACCCGGTCCACCCGCGACAGCAGGGCGCGCAGCAGATCGGCCCGGTGAATCGTCCAGGTGTGCTCGCCGTAGAGGTCGGCACACGCCGTGGACAGGTCCTCCGACGACAGCACCGTGCCGTCCCGCCACCGCCGGAACTCCCACCCGACCTCCAGCCGAAGCGCCGACTCCGACAGTTCCTCGAACACCCCGAGCCGCCGCAGTAGCCGAGCCGCGTTCGGCGTGACCAGCAGACCCGCCCCGACCTGCGTCAACGCGGCGGCCTGCTCATACACGACGCTGCGGATGCCGGCCCGGCGCAGGAAGGCGGACGTGGCGAGGCCACCGATTCCGCCACCGAGGATCGCGATTCGAACCGTCACACACCCGGATCCTAGTTATGGTTGCCGATGAACCAAGCTGTTGATCTTCCAGGAGGACGAATGCACCCGTTTCGGCAGGCGGTCGAGGCTCGGGACGCCGCTGCGATCGAGGAGTTGCTGGCGGAGAACGTCGTGTTCACCAGTCCGGTCGCGTTCAAGCCCTATCCCGGCAAGCCCCTCACCGCGGCCATTCTGCGGGGGGCCATGCGGGTCTTCGAGAACTTCCGGTATGTCCGGGAGATCGCTGACGGGCGCAACCACGCGCTGGTCTTCGAGGCCGAGGTCGACGGCAAGGCGCTCACCGGCTGCGACTTCCTGCACCTCGACGAGGACGGCAAGATCGACGACATCATGGTGATGGTCCGGCCGCTGTCCGGCGCGAACGCCCTGGCCGAAGCGATGGCCGCGCAGTTCCCGCAGATCCAGCAGGAGGCCACGGCGGGCGCATGAAACCACGGACTTCGAGGTGGTACGCGGTCGGTCCGGATCGATGATCGCCGGGTCCCGCGGTCCGGTGATCCGGAGCGGAACTAGGATCACCGGGCATGGACAATCTCACGCACACGCTGATCAGCGTCCTGGTCGGTGAGACGGTCCACCGGAGCCTGCCGCCGTCGGTGGTGCTCAGCGACCGGGCCCGGCGGACCGTCGCGATCACCGTCATGGCGGTCGGCGGCAACCTGCCGGACGCCGACGTCATCTACACCACCTGGGCCGGCAGCACGCTCGACTACCTGCTGCACCACCGTGGGCACACGCACACCGTACCCGGGGCGCTCGGGTTGTCGTTGTTGCTCTTCGCGGTGGTGCGGCTGTGGTGGTGGCGCCGAAAGGTGACACCGGCGGCGGCCGACAGATGGTTCCTGGCCGGGCTGTCGGTGCTGGCGACGATGCTGCACATCGGGCTCGACTTCACCAACAGTTACGGGGTGCACCCGTTCTGGCCGGTCGACGACCACTGGTATTACGGCGACTCGGTGTTCATCGTCGAGCCGCTGCTGTGGGCCTGCGCGGCGACGCTGCTGTTCGTGCTGCCGAGCCGGATCGGGCGCGTTCTGATCGCGGTGGTGCTGGCGGCCGGGCTCGGGTTGAGCTGGTTCACCGGGTTCGTACCGCCGGCATTCGCCGCGCTGCTGACCGTCCTCGTCGTCGGCCTCGCGGCGCTCAGCCGATTCGCTCCCGCGCGGGTCGCGCTGGCCGGCGGGATCGCCGCATGGCTGGCGCTGACCGCCGGCTTCGTGCTCACCACCCGGACCGCGGAGACCCGCATCGAGGCGCTGCTCGCCGACCGTTTCCCGTCGGCCCGCACCCTCGACGTGGTGCTCACGCCGATGCCGGCCAACCCGGTGTGCCGCGAGGTCCTGGCCGTGCAGACCACCCCTGAGCAGTACGTTCTCCGCCGCGCCTTCCATTCGCTGGCGCCCGGGTGGATCACCGCCGAGCGATGCGCCGAGCTGTTCCCGTCGGGTGCCGAACGGACCGCGCCGCTGACGCCGGTCGCACAGCCGTCGACCACCGAGATCGCCTGGGGCGGGGAGTTGGCCCTTCCGGCCGCCCTGCTGCCGGGGCTGGTCGGCGACTACTGCGCGGTCGACGCGTTGCTGCAGTTCGCGCGGGCGCCGTGGGCGGTCGCGGACGGTGCCGGGTGGGTCGTCGGTGACCTGCGCTACGACCGGGAGCCGGGCCTGGGGATGGCCGAGGTGCGGGTCGGTCCGGGTGAGGACGAGTGCCCGCACCTGCCGGCTCCGTGGATTCCGCCGCGTGCGGACGTACTGACCGGTGAGTGACGGGTAGCGTCAGGCCGGGAGGTTGATCGAGTGTTGCGTCATGGCTTCCTGGACACGTTCGCCGGTCTTCCGGTCTGGCGCTGGGACGAGGGTGTGCCGGCGGATCCGGCCGCGGTGGCCTGGTGGATCAACGAGGGCTACGGCGAGCGTCGGTTCACCGGCGTCTTCGAGCAGATGCTGGAGGACACCGGCCCCGACGGGCCGACCGCGCTGATCGTCGGTGACTGGGGCGACCCCAACCGGGAGCCCTTCCCGATCGACCTGCTGACCGGCGCCGCCGACCGGCTCGGCGCGCTGCGTGCGCTGTTCATCGGGGAGATCACGTCCGAGGAGTGTGAGGTCTCCTGGATCCGGCAGGGCGACCTGACTCCGGTGCTGGAAACCTTCCCGGACCTTCAACATCTCTGGGTACGGGGCGCCGCCGGCCTGACTCTGCGGCCGGTCCGGCACGAGCGGCTGCACGAGCTGGTCCTGCAGTCCGCGGGCCTGCCGGCGACGGTGGTCCGGGCGCTCGGCGCGAGCGAGCTGCCCCGGCTGGAGGAGCTGGAACTGTGGCTGGGCAGCGCGGACCGCGGCGGTGACGCCGGTCCGGCCGATCTCGCGCCGATCCTGTCCGGCCGTCCGGTGCCCGGTCTCAGCTGGCTCGGGCTGCGTAACTCCGAGATCGCCGACCAGGTCGCGGCCGCTGTCGCCGCAGCGCCGGTGGTAGCCGGGCTGCGGGTGCTGGACCTGTCGTGGGGGACTCTCGGTGACGCCGGGGCGGAGGCGCTGCTGGCCGGTCAGCCCCTGACCCACCTGGAGCATCTGGTGCTCAACCACCATTTCCTGTCGCCGGAGACGGCGCAGCGGCTGGTCGACGACCTGCCCGGGGTGACCGTCGACGTCGACGACCCGCAGGACGAACGGGAGTGGGGCCGGTATATCGCCGTCGGCGAGTGAACCGGCCCCCTCGTCGTGGATCAGCAGCGGCCCAGGTCCTCCCACTGCTGGGTCCAGCCGGGCTCCGAGCCCTGCGTCCAGTACCTGGCCCGCCACAGGTGCACGCCGTCACCCGACTTGGGGCCGGACGGGTCGCCGTACCGGCTGCGCTCGTGTTTGACCGTGTTCCCGCCCGTGTAGGTCGAGCTGAACTGCCAGTTCGGGGCGGTCGAGCAGTTGCCGGCGGGCGTCGACGGTGACGGCGAGCCGGGGTTGGACGGTGTCGGCGAGGACGGGTTCGACGGCGACGGGTTGGTGCACGGGCCGGACGTGGCGACCGTGTCGGTGAAGCGGGTGCCCGCGGTCCGGTACGACGCGGTCTGCGAGCCGACCTGGGCCGGGCTGAGCACCTGGTTCTTGGCGAACAGCACCCAGTCGACCTGCTCGATGTAGGTGGACAGCCCACCGGTGTGGGTGGCCGTGTCGATGAACCACAGGTTCCAGTTGATGGTCATCGTCTGGCGCGGGAAGTACTTGCCGCCGTGGTCACCGACCTGGACCCCGTCGATCCAGTAGACGACGTGACCGTTGGCGACCTGCGCGACCAGGTCGTGCCACCCGTTCAGGCTCGACCGCTGCTCCGAGTGCAGGTTGTCGGCGAACCAGGGTTCGTTGCGGTACGTGTACCAGGTGGTCTGGTAGTTGATCGGCCCGGTCTCGCCCCAGCCGCCGTTCGGCAGGTACTCGGAG
Organism: Actinoplanes sichuanensis; assembly: GCF_033097365.1. Lineage (NCBI taxonomy): Bacteria > Bacillati > Actinomycetota > Actinomycetes > Micromonosporales > Micromonosporaceae > Actinoplanes > Actinoplanes sichuanensis. The sequence goes on along the minus strand of NZ_AP028461.1, from coordinate 3,639,328 downwards.
ATGTCGAGTTCGCTGTAGGTGGGGTCGAGGTCGCCGTTGAGCGGGCTGATCGTGAAGAACGTCTGGTTGATGTGGTCGCCGTCGTTGCCGCTGACCGGGGTGTCGGTGAACCGGACCCGGCTGGCGTAGGTGCCCTCGAGGTACCGCTTCTGGGTGGAGTAGAGCTCGGCGTGGCTGGTCCCGGCGGCGGTGCCGTCGGTGGAGGCGGTCAGCTGCATCACCTTCTGACCGTCGCTGGTCGGGAAGGTGATCGCGTTCGGCGACCAGTTCGCCCCGGGCACGCCGGGTCCGCCCTGGTAGCTGCGTGGGGTCCAGCCGTTGGCGGTCAGTGCCGGGTCGGCCGAGGACGCGTAGTGGAAGTCGTCGAACAGGTAGCCGCAGTCGGCGGCGGAGGCGGTGCCGGCGTTCATGGCGACCACACCGACGGCCGCCAGGACCGTCGCTGCGGCGCCGCCGAACAGGCGTTTACCGATGGACATGGGCGGAGTCCTCCCTGGGGAAGGGGCCTAGTTTTCATTAAAGCTTGTTGCCGATGAAAATTACGACCGTCACGACGTCAAGTCAATAATGAATTTCCATGGATCAGATCGATGGAGATGACCTTCTCCGCAACTGCATCCATCGCCGCCCCCGGGAGCGAAGGACCGGTTACCGAATCAACGACGATCGTTGGAGGAGCACCGATGCGCACTTCGCACCTTCGCCGCGCGGCCACCGTGGGAGCGGCGACCATGCTCGCCCTCGGCGCGACCGGCGCCTTCGCCGCCCTGCCCGCCCACGCCGCGGCCGACTCGCGGGTGTCGGTCGTGCACGGCATCCCGGGACAGCCGGTGGACGTCTACGTCAACGGCGAGAAGACCATCCCGGACTTCCAGCCGGGCAAGGTCGCCGGCCCGCTGACCCTGCCGGCCGGGCAGTACGACATCGCGCTGACCAAGCCGGGCGACGCGATCGGCGACGCGCTGCTGACCGTCGACGACGCCGAGGTCCCCGGCGGGGCGAACCTCAGCCTGGTCGCCCACCTCGGCGCGGACGGCAAACCGGTACTGACACCGTTCGTCAACGACACGGCGAAACTGGCCGCCGGTAAGGCCCGGCTGATCGTGCGGCACACCGCGGCCGCCCCGGCCGTCGACGTCCGCGCCGGGGGCAGGCCGGTCTTCGAGGACCTGACCAACCCGAACGAGGCGAAGGCCGACGTCGACGCCGGCTCGGTCTCGGCCGACGTCGTCCTGGCCGGCACCGACGACCGGGTGCTCGGCCCGGCCGACCTGAACCTGAAGGAGGGCACGGCGACGATCGTGTACGCGATCGGGTCGGCCGAGGGCAAGACGCTCGACATCGTCGCGCAGACCGTCGACGGCCTGCACTCGGCACCGGGCGGCGTGCCCAGCGGTGACGGCGGCCGCGCCGACCGGGGTGTGTCGCTGCCCTGGTACGGCGCCGGTGCGGCCGGCATCCTGCTGGCGCTGTTCGGTCTGTTCCGGCTGGCGTCCAGCCGGCGATGAGCGATCGCCGACACGGCGGCACGTCCCGGCGCGGGCCGGGGCGTGCCCTGCTCGCCCTGGCCGCCGGCACGGCGCTCACCACGGCGTTCGCCGTCGTCGCGTGCCGTGCCGAGTCGGCGCCCGACTTCGGCGCACCACCGGTGCCCGTCCCGACGTCGACGGCGCCGCCGTCCCGGCCACGGGTCCCGGTCAGCGCCGGCGACCTGCCGGCACCGGCCGACGACGCCCCGGTCCGGCTGGCCATCCCGGCGCTCGGGCTGACCGCGAGCGTCGACGCCGTCGGCATCGACCGGGCGACCGGCGACTTCGCGGTGCCGCCGAGCGTCGACCGGGTCGGCTGGTACCGGTACGGGCCGGGCGCGACCGCACGGGCCGGTTCGATCGTCGTGGCCGGGCATGTGGACAGCGCGGCCGAGGGCGAGGGTGCCTTCTTCCGGCTCGGGGAGCTCGACGCCGGTGACGTCGTGACCCTGACCGGGCCGGACGGGCACGACCGGGACTTCACGGTGGTCGCCCGCGAACGCCACCGCAAGACGGCCGTACCCCTGGAGAAGTACTTCGTCCGCGACGGCGCGGTCCGGCTCACCCTGATCACCTGCGGCGGCCCGTTCGACGCCGCGACCCGCCACTACCGCGACAACGTCGTGGTCACCGCCGTACCCCGCGAATAGCCGGAGTCTCAGATGTCGCCGGTCAGCGTCGGCAGGACCTTCGCCGTGATGTCGCGCAGCCGGACCACGTCGTCCTCGCTCAGGTGGTCGAAGACCAACCGACGGACCTCGGTCACGTGCCCCGGCGCGGCCGCCGCGAGCACCGCGAAACCGGCCTCGGTCAGATGCGCGATCTGACCACGCTTGTCGGTCGGGCAGGCCCGCCGGGCCACCCAGCCGCGCTGCTCCAAGGTGGTGACCGCGTGCGAGAGCCGGGTCGTGGTGGTGCCGGCCATCCGCGCCAACTCGGTCATCCGCATCGCCCGCTCCGGTCGGGCGCTCAACGCCGAGAGGATGTGGTAGTGGGTGTGCGGCAGACCGGCCTGCTCGCGTAGCTGCTGGTCGAGCGCGGTGGGCATCAGCATCAGGATCTGGGCGAGATTGAGCCACGCACCCATCTCGGTCTCGCTGAGCCACTGCGGTTCGTCGGTCACTACGCCATCCTCGGTGTGTCGATCAACAACGGTGCTGGTCAGACGGTGTGGAACGAGCGTTTCGCCAGGCCGATGGAGAACCCGTCGATGGCCGTGGTCACCGCCGCCGCCGGGTCGCTGGACGCGCCGAGGGTGATGAACAACGGTGTGAAGTGCTCGACTGTCGGATGGGCGTACGGCATACCCGGCGCTCGATCCCGGAAACCGGCCAGCTCGTCGACGTCACCACGGGCCAGGGCGTCGGCGGCCCACGCGTCGAAGTCGGCCGACCAGCCCGGCACCCGACCCGCCAGCATGGCCCGGGTGAGGAACTGCAGCCCGTGCGTCATGAACCCGGACCCGACGACCAGGACACCCTGCTCACGCAGCGGCCGCAGCCGTTCACCGAGACCGAGCAGCGTGCTCGCGTCGTGGGTGGGGATGCTCAGCTGCAGCACCGGGATGTCGGCCTCCGGATACATCACCTTCAACGGCACCCAGGCCCCGTGGTCCAGGCCGCGGGCGGTGTTCTCGTGCACGGTCTGCGGGATCAGCGCCTTCACCCGGCGGGCCAGGTCACCGGCGTCCGGGGTGTCGTAGCGCATCCGGTAGTAGAGCGGCGCGAACCCGCCGAAGTCGTAGACCAGCTCGGTGCCGGCACTGCCGGACAGGGCCAGTGGCGCCGACTCCCAGTGCGCGCTGACGATCAGGATCGCGGTCGGCCGGGGCAGGGCACGGGCCCAGGTGTGCAGCTCGGTCATCCACGCCGGGTCCTCGAAGGTCGGCGGCGCGCCGTGGCTGAGGTAGAGGGCCGGGATCGGTCCGTCGGCGGGCGTCCACGCCCGGTGCGTGTCGACCGGCGTGACCCGGCCCAGGTGCTGCCGGAACGGGTGCGCCTCGGGTATCAGGGCGTCGGCGAGGGCGGTACGGCTCGGGCTCATCCGATGATCTCCAGGTGGGCGGCGGTGGGCCGCAGGACGTGGCTGTTCACGGCACGGACCTGGTCGGCCATGTCGGGTACCTCGAGCACGTCGACACCGTGCCGCCGCAAGGTCTCGACACCGTCGCAGTCGGCGAACAGGATCGGCTCGCGCCAGGCCAGCACGACCCGTCCGATGCCGGCGTCCAGGATCAACCGGGTGCACGTCGCGGGTCGGGACCGACGGGTGGTGCACGGTTCCAGCGACGTGTAGAGGGTGGCACCGGACAGGTCGAGGTCGGGCCGGTCGGCCAGCCGGGCCAGTGCCTCCTCCTCGGCGTGGTGGTGCGGGTGGGTCTCGCCGGTGTAGCCGGTGGACAGCAGGGCGCCGTCCCCGCCGACGATCACCGCGCCGACGGCGTAGCGGTCCGGGACGGCCGGGGCCAGCCGGGACACCCGGATCGCCTCACTGAGCCAGAAGTGGTCGACCATGGCGGTCACGACGCGAGCGCCGTGAGCGGCAGGTCGAGGGTGTGCGCGGTGTGGTCACGCTTGGTGGCCAGGTAACGGGCGTTGGCCGCGGACAGGTGCACCCCGGTCGGGACCCGGTCGGTCACCCGCACGCCGAGGCCGCCGAGCTGGGTGGCCTTGTCCGGGTTGTTGCTGAGCAGGCGGATCCGCGGCGTGCCGAGGGCCAGCAGCATCTGCGCGGCGGCGGTGTAGTCCCGCTCGTCCTCGCCGTGCCCGAGGGCCAGGTTGGCCTGGTAGGTGTCGAGGCCGGTGTCCTGCAGCGCGTAGGCGTCGAGCTTCGCGTACAGCCCGATGCCCCGGCCCTCCTGACGCAGGTAGAGCAGGAATCCGCCGGCCGTGGTGATCCGCTCGGCGGCCTCCCGCAGCTGCGGGCCGCAGTCGCAGCGCTCACTGCCGAACACGTCGCCGGTCAGGCACTCGCTGTGCGGCCGGACCAGGGGCGCCGGCCCGCCGTCGGCCGCGGCGGCCACCGCCGATCGCCAGTCGCCGAGCCCGAGAGCGAGGTGCTCACGGCCGTCGGCCAGACCGGTGAACGTGAAGACCTGCGCCGAGGTGGTGTAACCGTCCGGGAACCGTAACGGCACCGTCACCTGCGTACGAATCTGCGCCGTCATCCCGTACCCCCCAAGTTGTTGAACTTTCACGGACCAGCATCGTCCGAGAATGTTGAATGATCAATAAAACCGGGGGTGGCAAGAATCACTTGCGGTCGGCCTCTAGCGTCGGGCCATGGAGCCTCGGGTGGCCCGGCGACTCGCGCGGCGTGCGACACGCCGGGATCCACCGCGATGGCGGGGGCGCCGGGCGCTGCGCCGCCTGGCCCGGGCGATCCGGGGTGGCGATCGGGTCGCACTGCGGGCGGTGTGGCAGCGCTGGCTGGACGACCCGTCGCCGCTGTTACGGGAGATCGCGACGGACGGGCCGTTCGGTGAGCGCCCGGACTCGACGTCGATGCTGCGTGACATCGCGCTGGGGCGGCTGCCGAATCCGGATGACCCCCGCTTCGGTGAGGTTCTCGCCGCCGCCCTGGCCCGGCCGGACCATCCGGTGGCAGAGGCCGCGGCCGCGCTGATCCTGGATGCGCCACCGGCGACCGTCGACGCGGTCTGCGCCGACGAGAGCGCGGTGCTGACCGCCTTCTGCGTCGAGCATCGGCTGCTCCCGGCCGATCCGGCGGCCCAGGCGGTGTTCCTGCTGCGGACCGGGCAGGACGTCCCGTACCCCGGCCCGCTGGCCGACGGCTACGCGGCCGCCGGGTGGGAGCGGCAGGGGCGGCTGCGGTCGGCGGCGCACACCGGACTGCCCGCGATGGTGCTCGGCGAGGACCGGTCCCGGATCACCGGCCTGACGCCCGGTGAGATCGTCGATCTGGGTGCCTGGTACGCCGCCCGACAGGACTGGCCGGCGCTGTGGCGGCTGACCCTGGACGTGTCACCGGTGAGCGCGGTGGAGCTGGCCGCGACGTTCCCCGCGGACTGGACCCCGGACGGCCCGCACGAGCGGCGACTGCTCGAGGTGTTGACCCGCGTGTCACCGGACGTGATGACACCCTTCCAGCGCTTCCCGCTGCCGGTCGGCTTCGAACCGACCGCGGTGGCGTTCGCCCCGGACGACAGCCAGGCCGCGTTCCTCGATGAAGGGGGCAGGCGGAGCCGGATCGCGTTCGTCGATCTGCCCGGCCTGACGATCATCGCCGAACATCGATGGCGTGATCGGTGGCGCGGCTCCGACGCCGGTCTGCTGCACCTCGGCGAGACGGTGATCCGCACCGGGACGTGCCCCCAGCGGTTCACCGCCGCCGGGCCGCCCGAGGACGTGCCCTTCGCCGAGTACGACATGTTCCGGCTGTCGAGCGGGACACACCGGCACGGCTGGACCAGCGCATACGGCCGCACGGTCCACCTCGGCTCGTACCTCGACCCGGACCGGCCCCGTACGATCGATCTGGACGAACGCCGGGCCGGCCTGCGGGGGTTCGCGGTCGAGCCGGAGACCGGCGAGTTCGCCATCCACGACGACCGCAGCACGTTCTACGGGCGGCTGCTCCTCTTCGACCGGGACGGCGCGCTGCTGGCCGAGGCCCCGCTGGACCACCTGCTCCCGAGCTCGCGTCCGCATCTGATCTTCGCCGGACCGGGGCGGCTGATCACCATCGGATACGACGGCGGCCTGCGGCTGTGGCAGCGCCACGGCGAAAACCTCGGCCTGGCGGCCACGGTCGATTCCCCCAGGGTGTACGGAGTGCACGGGCTCGCCGCGGTCCGGAAGATGGTCGTCGAGGAGTTCGGCGAGCCCTGGATCAGTGCCGGTTCCCTGCGCCCGGCCCGGCCCGCATTCGAGCTCGGCCGGCGACGCCGCCTCTGGACCTCGCCCGACGGCACCTGGACCGCCACGACGATCGCGCTGCACCGGCTCGTCGTCCCGGCGGCGGTGGCCGCGCTGATCGACCATCCGCAGGCGGCCGCGAGCCACGCGGATCTGGCCGCGGTGACCGCTGAGAGCGACGATCACCCGGCGGTACGGGTGGTTCGCGCCTGCCTCGAACATCGGCTCATCCACAAGTAATCGCTTGTGCAAACCGTTGTTTGTATTATTGTGTGGACCATGCCCGAACTCGACACCGCCTTCGCCGCCCTCGGCGACCCCGTCCGGCGGGCGCTGGTCACCCGGCTGTCCCGAGGCGACGCCACCGTCGGTGAGCTGGCCGAACCGTTCGGCCTCTCCCAGCAGGCGATCTCCCACCACGTCGGAGTGCTGCGCCGCAGCGGCCTGATCGAGCAGCGCCGCGACGGCACCCGGCGGCCCTGCCGGCTGCGCATCGACAGGCTGTCCGAGCTGGGCGGCTGGATCGACGAGCAGCGCCGGGCCTGGGCCGACCGCCTCGACGCCCTCGACCGGCACCTCGGCGACACCGGGGCGGCCGAGGCGGCGAGGCGAGACGAGTCCGACCCCGAGGCGGAGCGGCGAGACGATTCCGGCCCCGCGGCGGAGTGGCGAGGCGATTTCGGGCGTCCGCGGTGAGCGGGGCGGAGCTGCGTGGCGACGAGTTGATCGCCCGGCGCGGATTCGCGGCGCCGCCCGAGCGGGTCTGGGCCGCCTTCGTCGAGCCCGCCGGGGTCGCCGCCTTCTGGGGTGGGTCACATGCCACCGTGCCACCCGAGTCGGTGCACATCGACCTTCGGCCGGGCGGGGAGTTCACCCTCGACACCCGCGCGCCGAGCGGCGCGACACGACGACTGCGATTCGTGTACGTACGGGTCAGCGCCCCCCACGAGCTGATCTTCGACGAACCCGTCACCGGACTACGGACCACGGTCACCCTCCGGCCCGCCGGCACCGGCACCGGCACCGGCACCGACCTGACCGTCCACCAGCGCCGGCTCCCGGCCGAACTGCGTACCGCGCAGGCCGCCGACGGGCTCGCCTCGATCCTCGAAGCCCTCGACCTCTACCTGGAGAGACCATGAATCAGCGGCATCTCGTCGACGAGTACTTCGCCGGGTTCCGGACGGGCGACCACCCACGGATCCTGGCGACCCTCACCGAGGACGTCACCTGGGTGATCCACGGGCACCGGGTCACCGACGGCAAGGACGAGTTCGACGGCGAGATCGAGAACCCGGCCTTCACCGGCCACCCCGTCCTCGACGTGCAGCGGGTCCTCGAGGACGGGCCGGTGGTCGTCACCACCGGTGAGGGCCGTGGGGTCAGCGTCGATCACGGACCGTTCCGGTTCGCGTTCAACGATCTGTTCACTTTCCGTGACGGCCTCATCGCGCGGGTCGACTCGTACGTCGTACCCCTGACCTAGCAGTCGGTGGTGTGCTGAACCGTGACCGCCGTGCCGTCGTCGGAGGCGGCGACCACCACCGACGTGGGCCCGTCGCGGTAGGCGACCCGGTTGGCGTCGTCGGCCGCGAACCGCCGGGCCCCGGCCGGGACCGTGGTCGCCAGCCGGGTCGCCAGACGGCCCGCGTCGATCGGCTCGCTGACCGCCGACACCGTCACGATCGCCCCGTTCGGGCAGTTCAGACGTTGTTCGGTGAGAGTGGCGGGCCGGGTGCCGACGGTGGCCAGCAACGAGGTGACCCCGGCGACGCCGGGGGAGCCCGCGTCGGCCGTTCCGGTGTCGACCGACCCGGCGCTGCACCCGCTGCGGGCGGTCACCGCCAGCCAGCCCGGGCTCAGCCGCCGCACCGACAGCCGCACCGAGCCGACGTCGGCCTGCAGCGCGCGGATCCCGGCCACCGCCTCTGCCCGGCGGGTGGCGTACCGGCCGGTCAGCCCCTGCTCGATCGTGGTGATCAGGGATTCCTCGGCACCCGGATCGGTGTAGAGGTCGGCCTTCGCGGTGAAGACCCGGCCCCGCCGGAGGAACCCGAGCTCACACTCGGCCGCCGCCACCACCGCACTGACCGTGACGGCGGCGTTGTCACCGGCGGCGACGACGGCGTCCGTGACAGCGGTGGTCATCGTCGTCACCGCGTCGTCGACGCGGGGCTGACGGCCGCCGTCCCACTGCCACCACGCCGCCGCCCCGGCCGCCATCACCAGCGACGTCACCACCGCGACGGCGATCAGCCGACGCCTCCCCGGAATCCTCACCGCAGCCAGGTCACCAGCTCGTCGATCGGCTTGCGCCGTTTGGCGAGTTTCGCCACCGGCACCCCCGGATCATCAGCCGGGTAACCGACAGTGATCACCCCGGCCAGAGCGACATCGTCCGGCAGCCCGGCCACCGCGGACAGCGAGGCCAGTTCGTCGGGAAACGCGGGACTGTAGAAACCGCTGGCCAGACCCTCGTTGGCGGCGGCCAGCTGCAACAGCGCGAACAGCGCACCGGCGTCGAACCACCAGAACGGCACCGGCCACGGGATCTCCTCCGCGCCCGACTCCAGCTTGTCGGCCTCGGTGTACCGCTCGTGGTAGGACGCCTCCCGGATGCCGAGGACCAGCTGCGCCGGCGCCTGCGAGATCCACGGCGGGAAGCCCTTCTCCAGATACCAGGGCTCGGCGACCGCGGCGAGTCCGGCCCGTTTCGCCGGGTCGGTCACCACCACGATGCGGTGACCCTGGCTGAAACCGGCGCTCGGAGCCCGGTGCACCACCTTCACCACACGTTCGAGGACCTCGTCGGGGACCGGGTCCGGCCGATAGTTGCGAACCATCCGCCGCCCGCGGAGTACCTGATGGAATTCGGCCATCCGGCGACGGTAGCGAACATCCGGGCTACGCGGGTATCAGGTGCAGTCCGCGGCAGGCGATCGTCGCGACGCTGTGCGGGTGCCGGCCCAGGGCGGCGAGCTGTTCGATCGCGTTCAGGACCTGCTCGTTGGGGCACGGCTTGGTCAGGAGCGCGCATACGCCGTACTCGGCGGCTCGAGGGTCTCCGGGGTGCAGTTGCCCGCTGATCACCGCGATCGGGATCTCCGCCGACCGTTCGTCGGCGCGGACCTCGTGGATCAGCGCCCAGCCGTCCATCCGGGGCATCCCGATGTCGGTGAGCAGCACGTCCGGCGGAGACTCCCGGATCGCCCGGAGCGCATCGACGCCGTCGACCGCCCGGGACACGGTGAAGGTGGTCTTCCGGAACATCCGGAGCAGCAGCGCCGCGATGTCCTCGTCGTCCTCGGCGACCAGCAGGACCGTCACGACGACCTCCCGGGAGTCCGGGTCGTCGGCCGCCGGTTCGCGCCGCAGGCCCGGGCTGCGGCCGGGATCGTCCGAGTGCGGGCGACGGCGTCGGCGGCCCGCCGGCACCGCAGCAGGGTCTCCTGCGTCGGTCGGGGCCCGGGTACGCCCTCCTCGCAGACCCACTGCTGCAGGAGGTCCGGGTCAGGTCGGTGGTAGCCCACAACCACCGATTATCGCCGCGGCACCGGTCCTGGTCGTGACAATCCTGACAATCTCTGCTCACTGGCCGGGCGCCGACAGACGGATCCCCACTCCGCGCACGGTGTGCAGGTAACGCGGTTGCGCCGCCCGTTCGCCGAGCTTGCGCCGCAGCCACGTGACGTGCACGTCGACGGTCTCCAGCGACCGGCTCTCCGGCCACACGTCGCTCAGCAGCTGCTGCCGGGAGACCACCGTCCCGGCCCGCTCCATCAGGTAGGCGAGCAGGTCGAACTCGAGCCGCGACAGCTGCAGCGGGGTGCCGTCGAGGGCCGCCGTGCGCGCCTGCGGGTCGAGTGTCAGCCCGCCCACCGCCAGCCCGGCCGCCGTGGTCCCGCGGCCGCGCCGCAGCATCGCCGCGATCCGGGCCTCGATCTGCTCGGCCGAGTACGGCTTGACCACGTAGTCGTCGGCCCCGGCCCGCAACAGCCGGATCATCTCGCTCTCCGCCTCCCGTGCGGTCGCCACCACGATCGGCACCTGTGAGGTGAGCCGGATCCGGCTGAGCACGGCGGCACCGTCGAGGTCGGGCAGACCCAGGTCGAGCACCACCACGTCCGGCTCACGCGCGGCCACTTCACGCAGGCCGTCGAGGGCGGTCGCACACAACCGCACCTCATGGCCGGTTGCGGTGAGTAACCGGCCGATTGCTTCCCGGACGTCGACGTCGTCCTCGATCACCAGCACCTGGGGCATTGCGCCAGCGTATCGGTGATGCAGAATGTGCCGATGAGCCGGAGCTGGAGATATGTCGCGGGATGGCTCGCAGTGACGGTCACCGCGGTCACCGTGTCCTGGTTCGGGGTCCGGCTCGGAGTGGCTCCGGCGCTCACCGACGAACCACCCGTGGCCATCGACGTGAACCGGCGATACACCGAGATCAGGTTCGGGCTGGCCGAGACCGAGCCGCCGCCGTCCCCCTCGCTGTCGCCGCGCCCGTCGATCACCCCGTCGAAGGCGCGCCCGTCGCGCACCCCGACCCGCACCCCGACGACGAAGCCGCCCGCGTCGCCGTCACCCACGCCGAGTGCGGAACCGTCGGTCGTGGACCGGCGCCCCCGCTACCGGGTGTCCGCCGACGGCGGGTCGATCATCGTCGCCTACTCCTCGACCCGGGTGGACATCGTCGACGCCGACCCGCTGACCGGCTACACCGCCACCGGCGCGCGCCGCAGCGACACCGTGGTCGTCGCCCGGCTGTCCGGACCGGGGCACACGTCGGTCATCACCGCCTACTGGAGCGGCGGCCCGGCAGCGCAGGTCATCGAGGAGTACGGATCCTGAACCCGGTCCGCGCATCGACCGGCGTCGGCATGTCGTTACCGGGCCGATAGCAATCCTTCCGGTGCCCTTAAGGCAAGCACGGCGAGACTCCCACGGCACACAGAGATCGACTTGAAGCCATGGGAGGATCGTCAGTGAGGCGTTCCCGCAGCAGAAAGGCGCTGCGCGTCACCGCGCTCGGCAGCGCCACACTGGTCATACTCGGCCTGGGGGCGGCGTACAGCGCCGGGTACTCGGGTGCCGGCGAGATCCCGGAGCCGGACTTCTCCGACGGTGGTGCGGCCGGCTCCGCGGCCGCCGCCGACCAATACGTGACCGGAAAGTCGACCGGGTTCGTCAAGGACCCGGACGCCACGTACACCCGCCAGTCGGTGACCACCACGGCACGCGGCCTGAACTACGTGAGCTACGCCCGTACCTACAAGGATCTTCCGGTCTTCGTCGGCGGCGACGTGGTCGTCGTGACCGACGCCAAGGGCACCGTCAAGGGCGGCACCACGACCGGCGCCGTCGAGGTCGCCACCACCCCCAAGGTGACCGCGGCCAAGGCCGAGAAGGTCTCGCTGCTCATCCACCCGGGCACGGTCAGCGGCGAGCCGAAACTCGGCATCGTCGCCACCGAGGGCCGGGACCGGCTGGTGTGGGAGGTGGTCATCGACGGTGACGACAGCCGCGCCCACGCCTACGTCGACGCGCGGACCGGCAAGTACGCCGGCTCCTGGGACGAGATCACCGGTGGCACCGGGCAGGGTCACTACGGCGGTCAGGTCACCATCGGCACCACCGCCGGGTCCGGCGGGTTCGAGATGCGCGATCCGGCGCGCGGCGGCATGCGGACGCTCAACGACCGCACCGGCCAGATCCTCACCGACGCCGACGACAAGTGGGGCAACGGCACCGGCAGCGACATCACCACCGGTGGCGTCGACACCCAGTACGCCGGCGGCGTCCTCTGGGACATGCTGAAGGCCAAGTTCAACCGCAACGGCATCGACGGCAACGGCGGCGCCGCGACGATGTTCGTCGGCCTCACCGACGTCAACGCCTTCTACAGCTGCGCCGGTACCGGCGACGCCGGCCGTGACCAGACGAAGTACGGCCGGACCAGCGACGGCGCCCGCCAGGTCAACTCGATCGACGTGGTCGCCCACGAGCTCGGCCACGGCGTGTTCTGCCACACCCCGGGCGGCAGCCGCGGCACCACCAACGAGACCGGTGGCCTGAACGAGGCGACCGGCGACATCTTCGGCACCATGGCCGAGCACTTCGCCGCGAACCCGAACGACCCGGCCGACTTCCTGGTCGGCGAGGAGGTGAACCTCTCCGGCCGCGGCCCGATCCGCAACATGTTCAACCCGTCCGCCGTCGGCGACCCGAACTGCTGGTCCACGAAGATCCCGACCACCGAGGTGCACTCCGCCGCCGGGCCGCTCAACCACTGGTTCTACCTGGCCTCCGAGGGTTCCGCCCCGGCCGGGAAACCGGCCAGCACCACCTGCAACGGATCGACGGTGACCGGCATCGGGCTGTGGCCGGCCGGTGAGATCTTCTACCACGCGCTGCTGCGCAAGACGTCCGGCTGGACGTACAGCAAGGCCCGCAAGGCCACCCTGGACGCCACACTCGCGCTGCACCCGAACAGCTGCACCGAGTTCACCGCGATCAAGGCCGCCTGGGACGCGGTGAGCGTGCCCGCCCAGGGCGATCCCACCTGCGCCGTTGCCGCACCGCAGCCGACCCCGTCCGCCACCACGACGACGCCTCCCGTTTCGGCGTCGCCGTCGGCCACACCCAGTCCGGCCATCCCCAGCCCGGACGCCACTCCGGCGAAGACGGTCGACATCGACGCCTCCGCCCTGCGCGCCGACATCAATGAGTTCGCGCGCATCGCGCAGGCCGACAACGGCACCCGCGCGCACGGCACGGCCGGATACCAAGCCTCGCTCGACTACCTCAAGCAGCGCCTGGACGTGGCCGGCTACACCACCCGCGTCCAGCAGTTCACCCACGCCGGCAAGACGGGTCACAACCTGATCGCCGATCTGCCCGGGCGTGGCGACCCCAACCGGGTCGTCATGCTCGGGGCGCACCTCGACAGCGTCACCCAGGGCGCGGGCGTCAACGACAACGCCTCCGGTTCGGCCGGCATCCTCGAGGTCGCCCTCGCCTACGCCGCCTCCGGCGCCGACGGCGACAAGGGCATCCGGTTCGGCTGGTGGGGTGCCGAGGAGGCCGGGCTGGTCGGCTCCAAGGCGTACGTGTCCTCGCTGAACACCACCGAACGAGCGAAGATCACCGGGTACCTGAACTTCGACATGATCGGCTCGCCGAACCCCGGCTACTTCGTCTACGGCGACGACACCAGGGGTACGGCCATCGCCGCCGCGCTGAAGGCCGGATTCACCGCCGCGGGCATCACGTCGCTGTCCACCGACATCAAGGGCCGCTCCGACCACGCCTCGTTCAAGGCCGCGGGCATCCCCACCGGTGGCACCGCCACGTTGAGCCTGGCCGCGGCGATGAGCCAGGCCGAGGCCGACCTCTGGGACGGCGAAGCGGGCAAGCCGTACGACCCCTGCTACCACTCCAGCTGTGACGGGGCCGGCAACATCGACTTCGACGCCCTGGACGCGCACACCGACGTGGCCGCGTACGCCGCCTGGACCCTGACCGGTGTCAAGGCGCCCGCCGAGTCCACCTCGACCCGGGTCGAGAACGCCGCCGACTTCGCGATCAAGGACCGCTCCGCGATCGAGTCGCCGATCACCGTGCAGCGCTCCGGCACCGCCCCGGCCGCACTGAAGGTCGAGGTCGACATCCGGCACGGGTTCCGCGGCGACCTGGAGATCCAACTGATCGCCCCGGACGGCACCGCGTACCGGCTGAAGAAGTCCAGCCGGTTCGACAGCGCCGACGACGTCACCCTCGACCAGACCGTCGACGCCTCGGCCGAACCCGCCTCCGGCACCTGGAAGCTGCGAGTCCGCGACCTGTACTCCGGCGACACCGGAACGCTGGACTCCTGGGCCCTGACGTTCTGATCAGGGTGGACCGGGCGTGCCCCCGCCTATGGTGGGGCACGCCCGGTCCGACTATGGTCGGCGGTCCGATGAGACGAAGCTACGTACTGGTCGCCCTGGCCGTCACCACGCTGGTGGCGCTGGCGTTCGTCATCCCGTTGGCGCTGCTCGTGCACAGCGCCGTGCAGGACCGTGCCATGCGTGAGGCCGAACGCCAGGCCCTCGGCCTGTCCGCGGTCGTGGTGGTCGCCACCGACCGCGAACTGGTCCTCAACTCGATCATGAGCACCCGGGCCGGTCAGCACGGCGAACTCGCCGCCCACCTGCCCACCCTCGGCACGGTCGGGGTCAGCCGGGCCGGTGAGGGCGCGGTCGCCCAGGTCCGCGACCGGGAGACGGCCGGCACGATCGGCATCGACGGCGGTCGCGTCTACCTGCGGCCGGTCGCCCTCCCGCAGGGGCTGATCGCGGTCATCGAGGTCTTCGTCCCGGGCACGTCACTGCGCGCCGGCGTCGGCACGGCCGTGCTGGTGCTGCTGGTCGAGGCGATCGTCCTGGTCGGGCTCTGCATGTTCCTCGCCGACCGGCTGGCCGCCCGCGTCGTCCGCGCCACCCGCGATCTCGCGCGCACCGCCACCAGTCTGGGGGCGGGTCAACTTCATGCGAGGGTACGGCCGAGCGGCCCCCGCGAGATCGAGGAGGTCGGCTCGGCGCTGAACCTGCTCGCCGACCGGTTCCTGGAGTTGCTCGCCAAGGAGCGGGCGCTGGCCGCGAACCTGTCGCACCGCCTGCGGGTCCCGCTGACCGCGCTGCGCCTGAACGCCGAGGGCCTGCCCGCCGGCGACGACCGGGACCGTCAACTGCGCGTGGTGGACCGACTCGAACACGAGATCAGTGCGGTGATCAACGAGGCCGGCCGTCCGCTCGCCGCACGGCCCCGACTGCACTGCGACCTGGGGGCGGTGGTCGCCGACCGGACCGGATTCTGGGGCGCCCTCGCCGAGGACCAGGGTCGCACCTGGCAGGCCGACCCGCCGCCGGAGGGGATCACCGTGCCGGCCGCCTGGTCCCGGGTCACCGAAGCCCTCGACGTGCTGCTCGGCAACGTCTTCCACCACACCGGCGAGGACGCCGCCTGCCGGGTCACCGTCACGCGGTCCGCCGACTCGGCGACGGTGACCGTCGACGACGCCGGCCCCGGTTTCGCCGACCCGGCCGCGGCACTGTCCCGTGGCACCAGCGGCGCCGACTCCACCGGCCTGGGTCTGGACATCGCCCAGCGCCTGGCCGCGGACACCGGCGGCGCGTTCACGGTCGGCCGCAGCGAGTGGGGCGGCGCCCGGGTGAGTCTGACCCTGGGCGTCGTCTCCGAGGACACCCCGGCCGAGTCCGCACCCCGTCGCCGCTGGTGGCGCAACCTCGGCGGCGCCCACGCCCACCGCGGCTGAAGCATTCACAGACTTCGATTTGGCTGTTAGCTTCACTGGACGTGGTTGCGTGACCACCCAGAGTCGGGAGGTTCCCTTGCGCACAACCGTCCGCCGAAGCGCCGCCGTCGCGGCCGCCGCCCTCCTCACCACACTCGGACTGTCCACCGGCGCCCAGGCCGCCCCGCCGGAGGCGGACGTCCTCACGGTGCCGGGCGCCGAGGTCGTCAAGGACAGCTACATCGTCGTCCTCAAGTCCGGCAAGATCGCCCGTACCGTGGCCGCCGAACATCAGGCCACGCCACTGCGGACGTACACCCGGGTCATCAACGGTTTCGCGGCGACCATGACGGCGCGTCAGGCGCGGCAGGTCGCCGCCGACCCGGACGTCGCGTTCGTGCAACCCAACGTGATCCACCGGATCTCGGACACGCAGACCAACCCGCCGTCCTACGGCCTGGACCGCATCGACCAGCGCAACCGGCCGGTGAACGCCGCCTACACCTACAACACCACCGCGTCGAACGTGCGCGCCTACATCATCGACACCGGCATCCGCACCTCCCACCAGGACTTCGGCGGCCGTGCGAGCAGCGGATTCGATGCGATCGACGGCGGTACGGCGGACGACTGCAACGGCCACGGAACGCACGTCGCCGGAACCGTGGGCGGCACCGCCTACGGGGTCGCGAAGGGTGTGCAGCTCGTCGGCGTGCGGGTACTCAACTGCGAGGGCAGCGGCACCACCGCCCAGGTCGTGGCGGGCATCGAATGGGTGACCACGAACGCCGTCAAACCCGCGGTCGCCAACATGAGCCTCGGCGGCGGCGCCGACACCGTCCTGGACAACGCGGTCAGCGCGTCGATCACGTCCGGGGTGAGCTACTCGATCGCGGCCGGCAACGGGTTCCTCGGCCTGTTCGCCCTGGACGCCTGCACCCAGTCGCCGGCCCGGGTCCCGGCCGCGATCACCGTGTCGGCGACCAACAGCAGCGACGCGAAACCGTCCTGGGCCAACCGCGGCACCTGCGTGGACGTGTTCGCACCGGGCATCAACATCCCGTCGACGTGGAACACCGGCGACACCGCCACCAACACCATCAGCGGCACGTCGATGGCCACCCCACACGTCGCCGGGGCGGCCGCCCTCTACCTGGCCACCCACCCGACCGACACACCCGCGCAGGTGCAGGCGGCGATCGTCGGCAACGCCACCACCGGGGTGGTGACCAGCCCGGGAACCGGCTCCCCGAACCGGCTGCTCTACACAGCCGCCTTCTGAACCGGGGGAGCCGGCGGCAGCGGATGCCGCCGGCTCCCACGGCCCGGGTCGTCCGGCCCTGCCGGGGTGGCCGGTGGATTTCTAGGGTGACGGGGAAGCGTCTTCGTCACGGTGAGGCGGCCATGCGGGATCTGACCACATTCGACATGCTCGCGCTGCATCCACTCTTCGCCGACCTGCCGACCGCCTGGCTCCGGCGGCTCACCGCGCACGGGCGGCCCGTCGAATACGAGCGGGGCTTCCGGCTGTTCGGCGCCGACGCTCCGGTCGAGCGGATGTGGCTCCTGCTGAGCGGCAGCGTGCTGCTCGATCTGCCGGTTCCAGGGCGTGGTGACGTCCCGGTGGACAGGTGCGAGGGGTTCGTCGGGTGGGCCGCCCTGGCCCGGGCCCGGCGGTGGGACTTCGGTGGAGTGGCCGGCGAGGACCTGTACGCCGTGGAGTTCCGGGCCACCGGCCTGCGGGACCAGCTCGCCGACGACCCCGACCTGCGCGGCGAGTTCTACGCCCGGCTGATCACCGTGGCGGACGACGGTCTCCGCTCGCTCCGGCTGCGGGTGGCCGGACTGACCATCCCACCACCGGACCGGCTGACCTTCCCCTGATCGGGACGATCGGCCCGGGGGTCGGAGACCTGGTGTCCTGCCGCAGCCGACGCCGGAGTCCTAGCGTGGGTGGTGGAGGGATCGACATGAAGATCTGGCTGGTCAACGAGGTCATGACGGTTGACGTGGTCGCGGTCGGGCCGGATGTGCCGTACCGGGAACTGATCGCCCTGCTCGCCCGGCACCGGATCAACGCGCTCCCGGTCGTGGACGACGATCGCCGGGTCCTCGGGGTGGTGTCCGAGTCGGACCTACTGCTCAAGATCGAGTTCGCCGGGGCCGGGGAGCCGCGCTGGTTCGAGTTCCGGCGACGGGGCCTGCGGCGCAAGGCCGACGCGATGACCGCCGGGGAGCTGATGACCGCGCCGGCCGAGGTGGTCCGCACGACCACGGGTATCCGCACGGCCGCCCGCCGGATGGAACAGGCGCACGTCAAGCAACTGCCGGTGGTCGACTTCGACGGGCGACTGGCCGGCATCGTGAGCCGCGGCGACCTGCTCAAGGAACATCTGCCTACCGACACCGAGATCCTCGCCGACGTGCGCGCGGCGATCCACGAGATCACCTGGACGGAGAGCACCGGCCACGTCGTCGCCACCGTCGACCGCGGCGCGGTCACGCTGACCGGCCGTTCCGAACGCTGGTCCAGCACCGCCCTGGTCGAACGCCTGGTCCGCCGGGTCGCCGGGGTCGTCTCGGTCGACTCGCGGCTGACGTTCGACTTCAACGACCGTGACCTGGTCAAGCCCGCGTCGTCGTACTTCGGGGCCTGACCTGCTCCTCCCTCGAGGCGGGTACCCGAACCGCCCCCGGCCGGCGCGATGACCGCGGGCCGGGGGCGTCGTGCGTGCCCGGGTCAGTCCGCGGCCAGCGCCGCCACCGGGCTGACCCGAGCCGCCCGCCGCGCCGGGAGCAGACCGGCCAGGACCGTGATCGCGGCCGTGACCAGCACGATCAGGGCCAGCCGCCCACCCGGGAAGGTCAACGGCAGATCCAGGCGCAGCGACTCCAGCGCCAGCCAGGCCATCGGCACCCCGAGCACGATGCCCAGCACCGCCCCGATCAGCCCGTACAGCCCGGCCTCCATCCCGACCATCAGCCGCAGTCGCCCCCGGGTCATGCCGAGGGCACGGGCCAGCCCGAACTCCCGGGTGCGTTCCAGAACGGACAGTCCGGTGGTGGTGCCGACCCCGACCGCCGCGATCAGCACGGTCAGCCCGAGCAGCCCGACCGCCGCCGCGAACAGCGACGACACCTCATCGTCGGCCTTGTCGCGTTCGTCGGCGAGCACCGCCACCTCGGCCCCGGCCGGATTCCCGGCACTGCGGAACGCGGCGAGCGCCTCGTCGCGGCCGCCGGTGGCGATGTCGGCGAGGATGCCGGCCGACGTGCCGCCGAGCGCATCCAGGTCGGCGGGCGTCAGGATCGCGCCCGTCCGCAACGGGCCGTCCCCGGTGAGCACCGCGACGACCTCGGCCCGGACCATCCCGCCGGAGTGCAGGGTGACCACGTCACCGACTGTCGCGTCGAAGTCGGTGGCCGCCGACGCCGACAGCACCACCGTGCCCGGCCCGAGTGCGTCGACCTGCCCGGACGCCGCGGACAGGGTCCGCAGTTCCGTCATCGCGCCCATGTCGACGGCGATCGCCCCGTGCGAGAACCCCCCGTCGGCGGTGCTGAAGTCGGCCATCCGGAACGGCGTGACGTCGCGGAACCGCGGATCGGCCCGCAGCCGCGCCAGCACATCGTCGAGGCCACCGCCGCCTTCGGCGAAAAGGGCGAGATCGGCGGGGGTACGCGACGCCATCGTCCGATCCGTCCACAGTTGCAGGCTGGAGATGCCGACCACCGTTCCGGCCAGCATCGTCACGCCGAGCGCGACCACCACCGACACCGCGGCGGCGCGCCGTGGCGTACCGCCGATGCCGCTGACCGCGAGCCGTCCGGCGGGTCCGGCCGTCCGCAGTGGCCATCCGGCGACCGCGAGGATCGGGCGGATCAGCACCGGCCCGAGCGCGATCAGCGTCCCGAACCCGAACGCGCCCACCCCGACCAGGTACAACAGTGCCTCCGAGGATCCCATGCTCCGGACGGTCACCCAGACCATCCCGCCGGTCGCGGCCGACAGCAGCAGCCCGCCCGCAAGGCGTGTCCCGGCGATGCCGCGTTCGGCGGGCAGGGTGCTCGCGCTGCGCAGGGCCTGCAACGGCGAGACCCCGGCGGCCGCGAAGGCGGGAGCCAGGACGGCCCCGGCGGTGAGCAGCCCGGCCCCGATCACCACGGCCACGGCGGCGCCGACCGGCATCCCGGGACCGGAGACGGTACGCCCGAACAGCCCCGCCACGGCCGGTGCGGCGAGCCCGGCACCCTGGGCGAGCAGAACCCCGACCGCACCGGTGACCAGCCCGACCACGGCGCCCTCGACGGCGAGCGCCACCACCAGCCGACCCTGCTGCGCGCCGATCGCCCGCAGCAGCGCCAACTGCCGCAGCCGTTGCGCGAACACGATCCGGAACGTCGACGTGGCGACCAGCGCGGCGGCCACCACGGCGATCCCCACGAACATCGCCACCAGCGCGAACAGCTGATCGAACTGGCGTACCGCGGCGCGCGCCTCCCGTACCCGCATGGTCTCGCCGGTGGTGACGCTGAGGTAGGCCATCGGATCGCGCAGCAGCCGGTCGGACAGACCGCTCATCATCGCGGAAAGGTCGGCGCCCGGCGCCGCGAGAATGTCGACCCGCGGAAGACCGGGAGTGCCGCTGATCCCGGTGACCACCCGATCCGGCGCCCAGGCCCGTTCGGCCGCGTCGCGCGGCCCGTCGACGATCCCGGTCACGGTGACGGTGACCGGCGCGGCGGTGCGGTCACCGGTGTTGAGCCGCAGGGTGCCACCGGTGGTCACGCCGAGCCGCCCGGCGGCCCGCCGATCCACCGCGATCTCCCGCGCCGCCCGCGGATACCCGCCGGAGATCAGCGTGATCCGCGACAGCGGCCCGGAGCCCGGATCGGCGAGCAGTTCCAGATCGGTTCCGGACGACGCGTCACCGACGGTGAACGTCGCGGTCACCCGGCCGGTCGCCTCGGTCACTCCGGCGGTGGTCCGGATCTCGCCCACCTGCCGCGGGCTGAGCGGCTCGCCGCCGTTGGCGTACACGACGACGCTGACCGCCTCCGGTGTCTCACTGAACGTGTCCAGGGTGGTTCGGGTGACGATCGCGTACGCCAGCACCGTCCCGAACACCACGAACGCCGCCACCAGCACCGACAGCCCGGTCATCAGCAGCCGCCCGGGCCGCCGCCACACTCCGCTGAGCTGGGTGCGCAGCACGGTGGCGGTCACCGGGACGTGTCCTGCACGATGCGGCCCTCGGCCGGCACGAGGGTGCGGTCGGTCGGCTCGTCGGCGAAGATCACGTCCGGGCGGGTGCTGAGTGCCCGGGCCAGGGCGACACGCTGCCGCCGGCCGCCGGCCGGCTCGGCCGGCAGGGTGATGTTCTGCCGGGCGGTGAGCTGGGGGAGCAGGTTGAACGCCTGGAACACGAACCCGATCCGATCCCGGCGCACCCCCGTGAGCGCCCGGTCGGTGGCGGTGACCGCGGACATCAGAAGACGATCTTCGGTACGCGCAGGTCGACCCCGCTGTCCTCGCAGTGCCCGACGGCCAGCTCGGTGATCTCCTCGAGGGTGCCGGCGGGCGGCCGCATCGGGTCGCCGGTCGCCCGGACCATGGACCAGTGCACGTACCGGCCGACCTCGGTGCTGATCCCGTCATTCTCGAGCCGGGTGTAGCGGATCTGCCGGATCTGCTGCTCCCACTGCTCGGCCTGTGCGGTGTCGGTGGGTGGGTTCTGCGCCTTGTCGATCAGCTCCTGGGCCAGCGTGCAGTCGGCGGCCGATGCGGCGGTCGGCCCGAACCGCTTGTCCCACAGGTAGTTCACGCCGTACGCCACACCGGCCATGACGACCGCGGCGAGGATCACGAAGGTGATGTTGATGCGCTTGCTGTTCACGACACTGATTCTTCGGCGTGGTGGGGGTCCGGCACATTGCCGCCAGAGCAGATCCTGAGGCACCCCGGTGTACGACTCAGGTCTTACACACCCGGTTTGACCAGGCCGATCTCGTACGCGAAGACGACGGCCTGCACCCGGTCGCGGAGTTCCAGTTTAGCCAGGATGCGCCCGAAATGCGTCTTCACCGTGCCCTCGGCGACGACCAGCCGGGCGGCGATCTCCGCGTTAGACAGCCCGGCCGCCACCAACTCCAGGACCTCGCGCTCGCGGTCGGTCAGTGCGGCCAGCCGCTCGTCGGCCCGGCCGGGCAGGGTCAGCTGCCCGGAGAACCGGTCCAGCAGCGCCCGGGTGACCCGGGGAGCCACCACCGACTCGCCGGCGGCCACCACCCGGATCGCCGCGAGCAGTTGCTCCGGCGGCGCGTTCTTCAACAGGAACCCGCTGGCCCCGGCCTGCAGCGCGGCGAACGCGTCGGCGTCGGTGTCGAACGTGGTCAGCACCAGCACCCGCGGGCCGTCCGGTCCGGCACAGATCCGGCGGGTGGCCGCCACCCCGTCCAGCACCGGCATCCGGATGTCCATCACCACCACATCGGCCGGGGTACGGGCCAGCAGCGCGATCGCCTCCGCCCCGTCACCCGCCTCGCCGACGACCTCCATGTCCGGCTGCGCCGACAGCACCATGACGAAACCGGCCCGGACCAGCGCCTGATCGTCGACGAGCAGAACCCGGATGCTCACTGTGCCTCCTCGAGCGGGATCGTGGCCCGCACCCGCCAGCCGCCGGCCGGATCGGGCCCGGCGGTGATCTCACCCTCGTGCACCGCGACGCGTTCGCGCATCCCGAGCAGCCCGTTCCCGCCTCCGACGCGGGCCGCCGGAACCGTTCCGGCACCGTCGTCGCCGACCTCCAGCACCGCCCGCCGCGCCTCGACGGCCAGCGTGACCTCGACCTTCGTGCCCGGCCCGGCGTGCCGGAGCACGTTGGTCAGCGACTCCTGCACGATCCGGAACACGGTCAGCTCGTCGGCCGCCGACAGCCGCCCGAGGTCACCGTCGATCCGCACGTCCACCCCCAGCCCCGCCGCCCGGGCCCGCTCGGCCAGGGTGTCGAACCGGTCCAGGCCGCGACTGCGCCGCTCGTCCGGGTCGTCGTCGCCGGTGTCGCGCAGCACCGCGACGATGCGGTGCATGTCGTCCAAGGCCTCCCGGCCGGTGGCGGCGACCGTGCGCATCGCCACCCGGGCCCGGTCGGCATCGGTGTCGACGACGTAGGTCGCCCCGTCGGCCTGGGCGATCATCACGGCCAGGCTGTGCGCGACCACGTCGTGCAGCTCACGGGCGATGAACGCCCGCTCGTCGGCGGCGGCCAGCCGGGCCAAATGGTCGCGTTCACGCTCGGCGGTCGCGACCCGTTCCCGGCTGGTCCGGAACACGTATCCGAACAGCCACAACGCGCCGCAGCCGGCCAGCATGGCGGTCTGCTCGGCCAGGTACGGGTAGTCCAGCAGCGAACCGTTCCACTCACTGTCGACACTGGCCACGGCGGCGACCATCGCACCGGCGGCCACCACCGCCCCGGAGCCGAAGACCGCCGCCCGGGCGGGGGAGTGCACGACCACCGTGGTCATCGCCACGAGCAGCGCCACGTCGTACGCCGCCGGAACCGCCGAAGCGACCGCCAGCTGCACCAACGCGAGAACAGTGAGCACCGCGAACACCCGGATCGGCGCGTGGCGCCGGACGATCAGAGCGGCCGCCATGGCCAGGCCGATCAGCACGTCGCGCCAGGAGTAGTCGCGGTACTGCACGGCGAGGGTGGCGACCGCCGTGGCGAGACTCAGGTCCCACAGCAGCCGCAGCTGCGGCACCCACCGACCGGACATCCCGCCACCCTAGACCCCCTCAGACGCTCGTCCAGTGGTCGAGGGTGGCCCGGAGTTTCTCCGGATCGATCGGTTTGGCCAGGAAGTCGTCCATGCCGGCCTGGAGCGCCCGCTGCCGGTCCTCGGCCAGCACCCCGGCGGTCATCGCGATGATCGGGGTGTGCCGGTCCGGGCTCTCGTGGGCCCGCAGCTGCTCGGTGGCCTGGTATCCGTCCAGGCGGGGCATCTGGCAGTCCATCAGGATCGCCACATAGTCGCCGGTGGCGGCCAGTTCGACGGCCTCGGCGCCGTCGACCGCGATGTCGGTGGCGTAGCCGAGCCCGGCCAGTGTGTCGACGGCGACCAGCTGGTTGATCTCATTGTCCTCGGCGAGCAGGATCCGGCCCCGCGCGGCGGCCGTGGCGGGCGCCGGCCGGACGCTCTCGTCGCGGGCCGGCGCGACCGGCCCGAACCGCGACATCAGGTAGTTGAACAGCACCGACGGGCCGATCGGCTTGGCCAGCACGTCGACCCCGGAGTGATCGGTGAGCCGGTTCTCGGCCGACGGGTCGCGGCTCAGCAGCACACAGAACGGGCGCGGCTCGATCTCCGGCTGGGCGCTCATCACGCTGATCAACTCGACGCCGTCCAGCCGGGTCAGGTGGTGGTCGATGACCGCGATGTCGTGCGGCTCGCCGCGCCGGCACGCCAGGCCGAGCTCGTCGAGGGCGGCGTTGGCGCTGTCGGCGGCGGTGACCCGCATGCCCCACGCCTCGACGTGCTCGGTCAGGAAACCGCGGCTCGTCGGGTTGGCGTCGGCGATCAGCAGACGGCGGCCGGCCAGTCCCCGGTGCCGCTCCTGCGACTCCTGTGCCGACTCGACCGTGCCGAGCGCGACGGTGAAGTGGAACCGGCTGCCGCGGCCGGGTTCGCTGTCGGCCTGGAGGGTGCCGCCCATCAGCTCGACGAGTTGCCGGCTGATGGTCAGGCCCAGCCCGGTGCCGCCGAATTCGCGGCTGTTGGTGGCGTCGGCCTGGGTGAACGGCTCGAACATGCGGGAGATCTGGTCGGCGTCGATGCCGATGCCGGTGTCGGACACGGTGAAGTCGTAGTGGCGCCGGACCTCGCCGACCGGTCCGAGCGGGTCGACCCGGATCACGATCTCGCCGCGGTGGGTGAACTTGACCGCGTTGCCGATCAGGTTCAGCAGCACCTGCCGCAGCCGGCCCTCGTCGCCGTGCACGACGGCGGGCAGATCCGGCGGGTAGTAGCCGACGATGTCGATGTTCTTGTCCCGGGCCGCCGCGGCTCCCGCGTGGGCGACCTGTTCGAGCAGGTCACCGAGGTCGAAGTCCGACTCGGCCAGGGTCGCCTTGCCCGCCTCGATCTTGGAGAAGTCGAGGATGTCGTTGATGATCGCCAGCAGGGCCTGCGCGGACGCCCGGATCGACTCGCCGTACCGCCGCTGCACCGGCTGCAGCGGTGTGTCCAGCAGCAACTTCGTCAACCCGATCACCCCATTCATCGGGGTACGGATCTCGTGGCTCACCATGGCCACGAACTGCGACTTGGCCGCCGCCGCGGCGAGCGCCTCGTCCCGTGCGGCGGCCAGTGCCCGTTCGGTGCGCTGCCGTTCGGAGACGTCCCGGATCGCCGCCGACACCAGGATCCCCTCCTCGGTGTCGAGCGGGGCGACGGTGATCTCGACCGGGAACTCGCTGCCGTTGCGGTGCAGCGCGGTCAGGTCGCGGCCGATCCCCATCCGGCGTGGCGACGGGTCCTTGAGGTATTCGTGCATGTCCGCGTCGTGGTGGTCGCGAAGCCGGGCTGGGATGAGCATCCGCACCGATCGGCCGACCAGGTCCACCGCGAGCCAGCCGAACAACCGCTCGGTCTGCTCGTTGACCAGCCGGATGATCCCGTCGGCACCGACGATCACCATGGCGTCGGGGGCGCTGAAGACCAGTTGGCGGAACCGCTGCTCGGCCCGTTTGGCCTCGGTGACGTCACGGCCCACCGCGTAGATGGACTCACCGTCCTCGGCCGGAGTGGCGTTCCAGTCCACCCACCGGTAGTCGCCGTCGCGGGTCCGGTACCGGTTCTCGAACGAGATCGTCGGCATCAGCCCGTCGACCAGGGTGATGCCCTGGGCCAGGGTGCGGTCCACGTCGTCGGGGTGCACGAAGGACAGGTACGGCCGGCTGGTCAACTCCTCGGTGGTCCATCCGAAGACCTCGGTCCAGGTCGGGTTGACCCGGGTGAAGTAGCCGTCCCGCGAGGCGATGCACATCAGGTCCCGGGACAGGGTGAAGAAATGGTCGAGCTCCTCGGCCATCTGTCGCCGCTGCGCCTGCGCCCGGTCCCGTTCGGTGAGGTCGCGGTAGGTGACGATCAGCATCGTGACGTGCCCGTCGCCGGCGATCGGGTGGATGCTCG
The DNA here is from genome assembly GCF_033097365.1 of Actinoplanes sichuanensis. Lineage (NCBI taxonomy): Bacteria > Bacillati > Actinomycetota > Actinomycetes > Micromonosporales > Micromonosporaceae > Actinoplanes > Actinoplanes sichuanensis. Next base: position 3,613,424 of record NZ_AP028461.1, on the reverse strand, counting down.
CCAGCACCGGCAGTTCGGACCCGTCCCGGTGCCGCAACAGCGTGTCGAACTCGGTGCTGCCCTCGCCCTCCAGCACCTGCTTCACCTGCCGGGCACAGGTCTCCGAACCACCCGGCGGCCACCACACGTACGGCGGACGGGCCCCGATCACCTCGTCGGCCGGGAAGCCGGTGATCTGCGACCAACGCCCGTTGACCCGCAGGACGGTTCCGTCCGGGGTGACCGCCATGACTCCCTCGATCAGCGCGGTCAACACGGTGTCACTGAAGTCGCGCTGCTCGCGCAGTTCGGCGATCAGCCCGAGCCGGCCCGCATCGGCGTCGTTGAGCATGTGTCCGGCCCGCAGCAGCACCAGGTAGAGGGTCAGCAACAGCACACTGACCACGACGTTGGCGACCACCCCTTCCAGGTCGATCCGGTTCCGCTTCATGATCGCGAGCGCCAGGCCGAGCAGGACCACGACCGCGGCCACCGTCGGGGTGAGCCGCCGTACCGTACGGCTGCCGAGCCGGCTGCTGCCGAAGATCCGCACCGCCAGCCCGCCGGGTCGACTGACCGTCACCGCAAGGGCCAGCAGCAGTAGCGCCGCCTGTGTGCCGATCGGGGTGTCGGTGGCCTCGGAGTCCCAGTACAGCGCCGCGATCCCGAGCAGCGCGGCCAACGCGGCGACCGCCATCTCCAGCGCCGCGGCGGCGGCCAGCAGTTGGGCCGGCAGATGCCCGCGGCCCCGGCCCGTCTCCAGCAGCAACAGAGCCAGGCCGAGCAGCAGGAACGCCACCGGGGACCGCAGCGGCGGCCGATCCGCCGCGGGCATGAGCAGACCGCTGATCAGCCGCTCGATCGCGAAACCGATCACGAACAGCGCGGTCACGCGGACCGCCCACAGCCGTCGGCCGCCCGCCCGGACCGGCCCGGCGATCAGCAGCCCGACCGCCGTCGCGCCGGTCATCACCGCGCTCTGCCAGGCCATCAGCCTGTCGCCGGGCAACATCCGGCCCAGCTCCAGGGTCAGCGCCCAGTCGGTCAGGCCCAGCACGCCGAGTAGCAGGGCGCACACGGTCGTGGCGCGCCACAGCCGGAATCGGCGCGCCGGCCTGGTCGAAGACACCGTCACCCGACCAGCGTCACCAATAAAACGCGAGCACAGGACGCATTCAGCGAACTATGGGAACGGTTTTAGGCCGCGAGTACCGACAGGGCGGCCGCCGCCTCCCGGTAGACCACGGCCGGGTCCTGCGACAGCCACGCCTTCACCTGGGCGCTCCAGGCGTCGGCCAGCACCTCGGTCCGGCTCGCCTCGACACCGTCGAGCGCGGCCGCCACGATCACCTCGGGCGCGGTCTTGTCACCGTCGTACCAGGCCATCATGTCGGTGTCGGCCGCGCCCAGGTGCAGGCCGGTCACCAGGGTGCCCTGCGCGGCCAGCTCCAGCCGGGCGCTGTTGGTCAGTGCCCACTCGGCCGCCTTCGCCGCGTGGTACGCCCCGGCCCCGTCGACGGCGAGCCAGGAGATCGCGGACAGCACGTTGAGGATCGCGCCGCCGGCCAGCTGCGGCGCGAACGCCCGGATCACGCCGAGCGTGCCGTAGAAGTGGGTGTCCATCTCGCTGCGGATGGCGGCCAGGTCACCGGTGATCAGGTTGGCGCCGGTCGAGATGCCGGCGTTGTTGATGAGGATGTCCACGTCCGGTGCGGCGGCGGCCGCGGCGGCCACCGAGTCGCCGTCGGTGATGTCGAGCCGTACCGGGATGACACCCGGCACGTCGATCAGCTCCGGGCGACGGGCGGTCGCGTACACCTTGGCGGCGCCACGCTCGGCGAGCGAGCGGGCGAACTGCCGACCGAGGCCTCGGTTCGCGCCGGTGACCAGGACGTTTGCTCCGTTGATCTGCATGCCGGTTACGCTAGGACCTGACGTTGACGTCAGAGGCAAGTCTTATGGCAGGGGTCACGATGCGCATCGGTGAACTGGCGACCAGATCAGGGGTCAGCGTCCGGGCGCTGCGCTACTACGAGGAGCAGGGTCTTCTCGCGGCCGGGCGCAGCGACAGCGGCCAGCGGCACTATCCGGAGCCGGCCGTCGACCGGGTGCAGCTCATCCAGATGCTCTACCGCGCCGGGCTGTCCAGCCGGACCATCGTCGACCTGCTGCCCTGCGTCGACGCCAAGGCCAACACCCCGGAGTCACGGGCCCTCCTGGCCGCCGAGCGGGCCCGGATCGACGAGCAGATCACCAACCTGATCCGCACCCGCGACCGGCTCGACGCGGTGATCACGCTGTCGGAGGACCCGGCGAACGGCTGCACCCGGATTCACGACTGACCGAAACCGTCAACCCCGTCCCGCTCCGGCCGATAGGAGTCGAGGAGCGGCGGTCGGACGACCGCGCCGTGAACCGGGGGCGATCATGGTGGACGACAGCGACCGGCGCCGGGCCGGCCAGGGCAGCAGCACGCACGCCGATCCGCAGACCGCGGCCCGCGAATCGGTGGCGGCGGCGCTCGGTGGGCGTACCCCCGAGGCGGCCGACCTGGTCATCGCCCACGCGACCGTCGACTACGACCCGCTGCTGTTCTTCGAGGCGGTGGCCGAGGCCGCCGCGCCGGCCCAGGTCGTCGGCTGCACCGCCTACGCCGGCTTCACCGGGTCCACGACCCTGTCCCGCGGCGCCGTCACGCTCTACCTGCCGGCCGCCGAACTCACCTTCGGTGTCGCCGCCGCCGACTCGGTCAGCGGGGATCTGCGCGGTGCCGCCCGCCGCGTCACCGAATCGGCCCGCGAACGCGCCGGCGGAGACGGCGAACACTCGGTGCTGATGATGCTGACCGACGGGCTGGCCGGTGACCTGCGGGAGGTGGTCCGCGGCAGCTATGCGGTCACCGGCGCGACCGTTCCGCTGGTCGGCGGCGCCGCGTCGGAGAACCTCTCGATGGGGGCCACGCATCAGTTCGCCGACGGCAAACTGATGTCCAACAGCCTGATCGCGGTCTGGATCAACTCGCCGCATCCGCTCGGCATCGGCGTCGCGCACGGCTGGCATCCGATCGGCGACCCGATGACGGTGACCCGCGCCGAGGGCAACGTCATCCACGAGTTGGACGGCCGCCCGGCCGTCGACGCCTATCTCGGCCAGCGCGGCGATCAGCTCCCGGCCGGCGAACCGGAGGACGGCGAGGGACCCACCTTCGCCCGGCTCACCTTCGACCATCCGCTCGGACTCGCGAACGCGGCGGGCACCTTCGACGGACGGCACATTCTCGGTCGTACCGCCGAGGGCTCCCTGATCATGTTCGGTCACGTCAGCGAGCAGTCAGTCGTCCAGGTACTCGCCGGCAACCAGCGTGACCTGCTGGACGCCGCCGGATCCGCCGCCGCCGCCGCGGTCCAGCGGCTCGGCGGCACGGCTCGCGGGGCGCTCGTGTTCAGCTGCGCCGGCCGGGTCACGCCGCTCGGCGACCAGGTTCCCGAGGAGGCCGCCGCGATCCGGGATCAGCTGGGCGCGGCACCGTTCGCCGGGTTCTTCACCTACGGCGAATTCGCCCGGGTCACCGGGTCGACCGGCTTCCACAACGCCACCGTCGTCGTCCTCGCCCTCTGATCATGGGGGAGGACGACGACGAGATCCGCCGGCTGCGCGCCGAGCTGGCCCAGTCGCGGGCCATCTCGGCTCGGGCCCTGGCCCGCGCCACCCGGCTGGCGCAGCTCGTCACCGCGCTGGGCAAGGTCACCGAGGTCGACGACGTGCTGGAATGCGCGGTGTGTGACGTCGCGGAGATGTTCGACGCCGACGTCGCGGTCGTGCTCACCCCGGCTGACGGAGGCCTGCGGTTGGCCGCGCAGTGGGGCATCGCGGCCCGGCACCTGCCTTCGGGAACCGTGTCGGCGCCCGCCGCTGTGCAGTCGCTCAGCGCGGCCCGGCCGGTGACCGCTGCACCCGTCGGCGAGAGTCCGGCACCCGAGTGGCTCTCCGCCGGCGGTCTGAGCCACCTCGCGTACGGGCTGCTCACCGTCCGGGGCGAGCACCTCGGGCACCTGCTGCTGGCCCGGACCGAGGACCGGCCCTTCGACGATGCGGACATCCAGGAATTGATCGCGATCGTCAGCCGGATCTCGCTCGCCATCGACAACGGGCGGCTGTACCGGCGCACCCAGGATCAGTTGCACCGGCTGCAACGCCTGAACGCGGTCACCGCCGGGCTGGCCGGCATGGTCGACGTGATCACCGCGGCCCGCAACATCGTCGACACCATGATCGAACACGTGCCGCTGGCCGGGGCCGCGGTCTACCTGACCGATATCTACGGCGAGGAACTGGCCGCGGGCGGCGGCGCCGAATGGCCCCGGATCCTCGACGAGATCCCGCCCGGAGCCCTCGCCCTGCGCCTGGGCAGCCAGGACCCGAGCGCCGGCCGGCTGCTGCTCACCGGCGTCCCGCCGGACGGCACCGATGCGCGGTCGTTCCTCGACCACCTGGTCGACGTCGGTGGCCTCGTGTTGGAGAAGGCGCTGCTGTTCCAGCGGATCCGGATGCAGGCCGAGACCGACGTGCTCACCGGCATGCCGAACCGGGCCTACTTCATGGAGACCCTGGCGGCCTCACTCAGCCGGTGCCGGCAGGACGGCAGCGACGTGGCGATCCTGTTCATCGACATGGACGGCTTCAAGGCGGTGAACGACACGTACGGCCACGACGCCGGTGACCAGCTGCTGATCGCCGCGGCCCAGCGCCTGTCCGAGACGGTCGGCCTGCACGGCATCGCGGCCCGACTGGGCGGCGACGAGTTCGTGATCGCCTGCACCGACACCACCACGGCGGAGGCCGAACTCCTCGCCGCCCGTATCCAGGAGGCCGTCGACGCGCCCTATCACCTGCAGCTGCCGTCAGGCGAGGTGGAGGTCACCGCCGGTTGCAGCATCGGGCTGTGTCTGGCCGCCGGCTGCGGATACGACGCATCGTCACTGCTCAGCACAGCCGACGCGGACATGTATGCGGCGAAACAGCGTCGTCGCGCGGCCCGGCGGGCGTCAGCCGTCGGCGGCCTCGTCCGGGCAGTCCCACAGGGCGCCGGCCTCGGTCAGGAGGACGACCGGGTTTGACTTCCCCGAATCGGCGGGTGGAGACACCGGCAGGGGCTGGTTGACGATCACGATCGAGGCGGCGACGGAGAGCGCGGCGACCACCAGGGCGATCGAGTCTCTCGTCCGCATCGCGTCTCCCCTCACGAGGCAGCAACCATACACCGGATAGTCAAGCGCCGATGCGCTAATTTGTCCCGGTGAGTCTCCTCGAGGACGTGGGAAAGCGCGACGGTTGGCGCTGCTGGGTGTGTGACGAGCCGGTCGATCCGGACATGTCGGTCAACGATCCGCGGGGCCCGAGCGTGGACAGCCGGACCGCCGATCGCAAGGCCAAGGTCGCCGAGCGGCTCGCTCACCGGGCCTGTAACACCCGCAAGGGCGCCGTGAAGGTGGTCATCGCGTGGCCGGACCGGCTCAACGTGGTGGAGCCCGCACCGCTGATCACCGTCGCCGAGCGGCTGGAGCGCAAGGGCGGCCGGGAGTTGGTCGCCCGCTGTCCCAGCAAGCGGGACGCCCAGGAGGCGGCGGACTGGCTGGTGGACCGTTTCTCCCGGCTGGTTCCGGGCCTGCCGGTGACCGCGACCGTCGACACCGGCGGCGGCCAGTTCCTGATCGCCCTGGCCACCGGCCGCCGCTGACCGGGTTCCGGCCCGACGAAATGGGACCGGGCTTGACCCGGTCCCTGGGGCTGGGCATACGGTCGAGCAGTGGACCAACACGGTGGTGACGGTTTCGTACAGCTGCTGAACCCCGAGGGTGACCACGTCGACAGCGTCACCGGTCCCGACGGGGTGACCTACGCGGTCGACTTCACCGACGACGAGTTCCGTGGCCTCTATCAGGACATGGTGACCGTCCGCCGGCTCGACGCCGAGGGGGTCGCCCTGCAGCGGCAGGGTGAGCTCGGCCTGTGGGCGAGTCTGCTCGGTCAGGAGGCGGCCCAGGTCGGTTCCGGGCGGGCGCTGCAGCCACAGGACATGGCGTTCCCCACCTACCGCGAGCACGGGGTGCTCTACTGCCGGGGGATCGACCCGATCATGCCGTTCGGCCTGTTCCGCGGGGTGGACCAGGGCGGCTGGGATCCCAACGAGTTCAAGTTCAACCAGTACACGATCGTCATCGGCGCGCAGACCCTGCACGCCACCGGCTACGCCATGGGCGTGGCCATGGAGGGCAAGACCGGCACACCCGACGGCGAGGCGGTGATCGCCTACTTCGGCGACGGCGCCTCCAGCCAGGGCGAGGTCAACGAGTCGTTCGTCTGGTCCGGTGTCTTCAACGCGCCGATCGTGTTCTTCTGCCAGAACAACCAGTATGCGATCTCCGCCGCGGCGGAACGGCAGACCCGGGTGCCGCTCTACCGGCGCGCCGGCGGCTACGGCTTCCCGGGCATCCGGGTGGACGGCAACGATGTGCTGGCCAGCTACGCCGTGACCCGGGCCGCCCTCGACCACGCCCGCGGCGGCGAGGGCCCGAAACTGGTCGAGGCCTACACCTACCGGATGGGCGCGCACACCAGCTCCGACGACCCCTCGCGCTACCGGATCGCCAGCGAGGTCGAGGCGTGGAAGGCGAAAGATCCGATCAGCCGGCTCAAGGCCTTCCTCACCAAGCAGCTGATCGCCGGCGACGACTTCTTCGCGCAGGTCGAGGACGATGCCAAGAAGGCCGCCCTCGACCTGCGCGAACGTGTGCTGGCGATGCCCGATCCGCAGCCGGTCGAGTTGTTCGACCACGTCTACCCGACCGGCTCGGCGGATCTCGACGCGCAGCGCCGGCGGTTCAGCGACTACCACGCGTCGTTCGACGACTAGACCGCCGCGACCGCGTCGGTGGTCACCGCCTCCAGCGCGGTGGCGAGGATCTCCCGCACATCGGCGACGAGGTGTACGGTCAGCGCCTGCAACACGTCGGCCGGGACCTCGTCGAGATCCGGCTCGTTGCGCTTCGGGATGTACACCTCGGTCAGCCCGGCCCGCTGGGCGGCGAGCAGCTTCTGCTTCACCCCGCCGATCGGCAGCACCCGCCCGGTCAGCGACACCTCACCGGTCATCCCGATCTCGGCCCGCACGTTGCGCCCCAGCAGCAGCGACACCAGCGCGGTCGTCATCGTGACACCCGCCGACGGCCCGTCCTTGGGCACCGCCCCGGCCGGGACGTGCAGGTGGATCGGGTGGTCCAGCTGCTCGGGCGAGACCCCCAGCTCACCGGCGTGCGCCCGGACGTAGGAGAGCGCGATCTGCGCGGACTCCTTCATCACGTCGCCGAGCTGGCCGGTGACCGACAGGCCGGGCGTCGTGCCGGGCAGCAGGGACGCCTCGATGTAGAGCACGTCACCGCCCATGCCGGTGACGGCCAGGCCGGTGGCGACCCCGGGGACCGCGGTCCGCTCACCGGACTCCGGCGTGAACCGGGGCCGACCGATCAGATCCGTCAGGTCACCGGCGTCGACGGTGGCCGGCAGCTCCCGCAGCGACACCTTGCGGAACGCCTTGGCCAGCAGGCGCTCGAACGACCGTACCCCCGCCTCCCGGGTGTAGTTGGCGGCGATCTCGCGCAGAGCGTCCTCGGTGACCGTCACCTCGTCGGCCGAGAGCGCGGCGCGCTCGAGCTGCCGGGGGATCAGGAAGTCGCGGGCGATGGCGACCTTGTCGTTCTCGGTGTAGCCGTCGATCGCGATCAGTTCCATCCGGTCGAACAGTGCCTGCGGGATCGTCTCCAGCACGTTGGCGGTCGCGATGAACAGCACGTCCGACAGGTCCAGGTCGAGGTCCAGGTAGTGGTCGCGGAACGTGTGGTTCTGCGCCGGGTCCAGCACCTCCAGCAGCGCGGCGGCCGGGTCGCCCCGGTAGTCGCTGCCCACCTTGTCCACCTCGTCGAGCAGCACCACCGGGTTCATCGAACCCGACTCGCGGATCGCCCGCACGATCCGGCCCGGCAGCGCGCCCACATAGGTGCGCCGGTGTCCGCGGATCTCCGCCTCGTCCCGGACGCCGCCGAGCGCCACCCGCACGAACTTACGGCCCAACGTCCGTGCGACCGACTCGCCGAGCGACGTCTTGCCGACTCCGGGCGGGCCGGCCAGCAGGATCACCGCCCCCGAACCGCGGCCGCCGACCGTCTCCAGGCCGCGCGACTCGCGGCGGGCCCGGACCCCCAGATACTCGACGATGCGTTCCTTGACCTCGTCCAGGCCGTGGTGATCGGCGTCGAGGACCGCGCGGGCCGCCGCCAGATCGGTGTTGTCCGTGGTGCGGACGTTCCACGGCAGGTCCAGCACGGTGTCCAGCCAGGTGCGGATCCAGCCCGCCTCCGGGTTCTGGTCGCCGGCCCGCTCCAGCTTGTCGACCTCACGCTGCGCGGCCTCACGGACCGCCTCGGGGAGGTCGGCGGCCTCGATCCGGGCCCGGTAGTCGTCCTTACCGTCGGCCTCGCCCTCGCCGAGTTCCTTGCGAATCGCCTTGAGCTGCTCCCGCAGCAGGTATTCGCGGTTGCGCTTCTCGACGTTCTCGCGGACGTCCTTCTCGATCGTCTCGTTGACCTCGGACTCGGCCAGGAAGTCGCGGGTCCACTCGATCAGCAGCTTCAGCCGGGCCTCGACGTCGGGGGTCTCCAGCAGTTCACGCTTGCGGTCGCTGGACAGGTACGGCGCCCAGCCCGCGGTGTCGGCCAGATCGCTCGGGTCGTCGATGGCACTGACCGAGTCGATGACCTGCCACGCCTCGCGCTTCTGCAGCACCGAGACGACCAGCTTCTTGTACTCGGCGGCCAGCTCACGGACCTGCTCGGACGGCTTCGCGGTGTCGACCGGCTCGGCCTCCACCCACAGGGCCGCGCCGGGCCCGGTCACGCCACTGCCGATCTTCGCGCGCGGGCCGGTGCGCAGCACGGCGGCCGGTTCGCCGCCACGGATCCGGCCGACCTGCTCGACCGTCGCCACCACACCGTAGGACGCGTACCGGTCCTCCAGCCGCGGGGCGATCAGCAGTTCGGAGCGGGCCGAGGTGCGTGCCGCGTCGACGACGGTCTGGGCGGCCTCGTCCAGCTGCACCGGAACGACCATGCCCGGAAGCAGGACGATGTCGTCGAGGAAGAGCACGGGGAGTCGCTTGCTCACGGTTACCTCCGGGAAGTTGAGTACGGCAGGCTCAACCGTGGGGTGATCCCGCTTCTTCCGGCGTTCACTGTCGGCGAACAGCACCCGGTGGGGCCCGCTTGAAAAAGTGATATCACATTGATAGTCTCGGGTTATCACCGCTCAAGGGGAGGCCCACATGACCGAACACCTCGACCTTCCTGCTCCGCAGGTGCGTGAGCGCACCGCCCGTGACGCCTCCGGCTGGCCGGTCCTCGCCATTGGTGGGGTGGTCATGCTGATCGCCGCCGCGGTCTTCGTCGTCGCGGTCCAGCAGGACAGCGTGGCCCTCGTGCTGAGCCTGATCGGCGTGAGTCTGCTGCTCCTGCTGGGCACCCTGATCGTGCTCGCCGGGCTCACCCCGGTCGCACCCGGCGAGGCCCGCGTCCTGCAGTTGCTGGGCCGCTACACCGGCACCGTCCGCACCGACGGCCTGCGCTGGGTCAACCCGCTCACCAACCGCCGCCGCGTCTCCACCCGGATCCGTAACCACGAGAGCGACGTCCTCAAGGTCAACGACGCCGACGGCAACCCGATCGAGATCGCCGCCGTGGTCGTCTGGCAGGTGCAGGACACCGCGCGAGCCGTCTTCGAGGTCGACGACTTCATCGAGTTCGTCGCCATCCAGACCGAGACGGCCGTGCGGCACATCGCCAACAGCTACTCCTACGACTCGCACGACACCGAGCTGATGTCGCTGCGGGACAACGCCGACGAGATCACCGCCCGGCTGTCGGAGGAGATCGGGGTCCGGGTCGCCGCGGCCGGCGTGAAGATCATCGAGTCACGGCTCACCCGCCTCGCCTACTCACCGGAGATCGCCCACGCCATGCTGCGCCGCCAGCAGGCCAACGCGATCGTCGCCGCCCGCACCCGGATCGTCGAGGGCGCCGTCGGCATGGTCGAGCTGGCGCTGGCCCGGCTCACCGAGCACGATGTGGTCGAGCTGGACGAGGAGCGCAAGGCCGCCATGGTCAGTAACCTGCTGGTCGTCCTCTGCGGCGACCGGGACGCCCAGCCCGTCGTCAACACGGGCACCCTCTACTCCTGAGATCCCATGGCCATCGAGCGCAAGAAGCTCCTGCTCCGGCTGGACCCCGCCGTGCACGACGCCCTCGCACGGTGGGCCGGCGACGAGCTGCGCAGCACCAACGCCCAGATCGAGTATCTGCTGCGTAAAGCACTGGGCGACGCCGGCCGGCTGCCCGGGGGAGTCGGCCGGATGCGGGGCCCCGGCCGCCCACCCAACAGCCCCGAGCCGGACCGGGACGACCCCGGGACCGACGACCCGGAGACGGATGACGAGGAGCAGTGAGATGAGCGTGCCCGGCAGCCTCGCCCAGCGGATGTTCCTACTGGCCCACGACCCCGACAAGGGTCGCGTCCGGGTCGGCACCAACCTCGGAGCCATGATCCGGGCGGCCGCCCTGACCGACCTCTACCTCAACGGCCATCTCACCGACGAGAGGGGCCGGGCCGCCCTCGCGCCGCGGCGTCCGGTCGCCGACCCGGTGCTCAACGCGCTCCTCGACGAGATCGAGGGCTCCCGCCCCCGCAAGTGGCAGTCGTGGGTGGACCGGCGGCAGCACGCCACCGTCGTCGCGGTCCGCGCGCAGCTCGGCGCCGGTGGCTGGGCGCGCGTGGAGCCGTACCGCATCCTCGGGATCTTTCCCGCGACGCGGGTGACGCCGCGCGACCCGCGGGTCCGCAAGGAGCTGCTGCGCCGGGTCCGGGCCGCGCTGAAGGAGCCGGTCGGCCGGGTCGAGCCGGCCGACGCCGCCCTGGTCGCGATCGTCAGCGCCGGTGACCTGGGCCTGGTCCTGGACCGGAAGGCCCGCCGCGAGGCCAAGCGCCGGATCCAGGAGCTCACCGACCTGAGCGGACCGGTCGGCCCGGCGCTGCGCAAGTCCATCGAGGCCTCGGCCGCCGGTGCCGCCGGGTAGGGGCCGGTGGCGGGTTCGACGTCTACGCCGGCCCGCCGCTCGGGCTGTCGCCGGCGGCCGCCGGCCGGACCGTCCACTTCGGGAACCTGTCCCTGGTCAACCGCTACGAGTTGGACCGGATTCGCGCGACCGAGCACATGCTCGACGTCAGCCACATCATCGAACGCTTCCGCGACCAGATCGAACCCCGGCCCAGGGCCCCCTTCCCGCACTGACCGGCCGTCACGTGGGGGGCATGCGGATCCCCAGGACCGGGAAGCCGGGCGCCGCCCGGAAGGTGGACGGTGCGGTCACCCCGAAGGCGAGGGCCGCCAGGTCGTTCAGTGCCGGGCCGGGGTCGCCGAGCCACGGGTTGATCGAGATGCTCAGCTGGGTCCGGGCGTCCGGGGTGGAGAACGAATAGCTGACGAACCCGAAGATGCCGCCGCTGTGACCCCACAGGATCCGGCCGTCGGGCAGCGGCTGCTGGTAGATGCCGAGGCCGTAACCCGCCTCGCCGAACGGGGTCAGCATCTCGGTCAGCTGGGCGCGCCGCAGGAGGCGACCGCTCAGCAGGGTGCGGTAGAAGCGGTTCAGGTCGGCCGTGGTGGAGACGATCTCACCGGCGGCCCCCGCCATCGACGGGTTGAGGTCGGTGAAGTCCAGGGGCACCGGCTCGCCGTCGAGTTCGATCGGCTCGTAGCCGTGCGCGTGTGGCCCGTCGATCGTCGTGTCGGTGCCGGGTACCTCGGTGCCGTGCAGCCGCAACGGCCGCAGGATGCGGTCGTGGACCTCCCGGCCGTACGCCCGCCCGGTGACCTTCCGCACGATCATGCCGAGCAGGAGGTAGTTGGTGTTCGAGTAGGACCACGACGTGCCCGGCTCGAACTCGGGCGGCTGGGCGGCGGCCAGCGCGACCAGTTCCTCCGGGCGGAACGTCCGGTACCTGGCCCGCAGCACGTCCTCGACCGTCGCGAACAGCGCGTTCGTGTAGTTGAAGATCCCGCTGGTGTGCTGCAGCAGGTTGCGGACGGTGATCCGGTTCCCACCGGGTATCGCACCCGGCAGCCACCGTTCGAGGGTGTCGTCCAGGCCGAGCCGCCGTTCTCCGGCGAGCTGGAGGATCACGGTGGCCACGAAGGTCTTGGTGATGCTGCCGACCCGGTACCGTCCTCCGGCGGAGGGGCGGCCCGGACGGCCGAGCTCGATGACGCCGCTGGATCCGCGCCAGCTGCCGGACGGGCCGTCCACCCGAGCCAGCGCGGCGGTGGCGCCGGTCGCGACGACCTGGTCGAGTGCGGCCTGTAACGCGGCCCGATCCAGGCCGCCGGGTGACGCCGCGGCCGGTGACGTGGTCCCGACTCCGGCGGCCACCGCGGCGGCGGCGGATCCGGCCAGGACTGCTCGGCGACTAGGCATGGTGAGTCTCCCCCCAAGTGACATCCACCATGCCGACGCTGCCAGGTCCAGTGACTCCGATCAATGCCCGGCAACCCTGGTCGATCCCCTACGGGAGGCCCCGCAGCGACCACACGCACCGGGCCGGGGGGTGCTGGTCGAGGTGCCGGGCGACCGTAGGATCGGCCGGGTGATCTTCATCGAGGTGGACCAGCCCGGTGACCCGGTGCACGACATGGCGCTCGGGCCGCGGCTGCTGCGCGAGGGCATCGGGGACGCCCGGGACATCCTGCGGATCTACTCGCCACAGCCGACCGCCGCGTTCAGTCGCCGCGACAGCCTGCGGCCCGGCTATCAGCGGGCGGCCGACGCCGTACAGCTGACGGGTTTCCGGCCGGTCGTGCGCCCGCAGGGCGGCAGCCTCGCCGCCTACCACCACGGCAGCGTCGTCGTCGACCACGTGCACCGGGCGGTCGGTGAGCCGCTTCAACCGGTCGAGCGTTTCCAGCGGTACGCCGCCATGCACGCCGCCGTCCTCGTCGCGCTGGGTGCCGACGCCCGGATCGGCCCGGTGCCCGGTGAGTACTGTCCCGGCGACTACAGCATCAACGCGGGCGGCGCCAAGATCGTCGGATCGGCCCAGCGGGTGACCCGGGACGGCTGGTTGTTCAGCACGGTCATCCAGGTCACCGGTGCGGCACGGCTACGCGAGGTGCTGACCCCGGCCTACGCCGAACTCGGCTACGACTTCGAGCCGGCCACCGTCGGTGCCCTGGAGGACGTCGTGGCGGGAGTGACCGTGCCGACGGTGGCCGACGCGGTCCGGGCCGCCTACCGTGCGCTGAGCTGACCTGTCACTGATATCCGCCGTGCTGCTGCGGTGGCCCCTGGTGCTGCAGCGTGTCACGGACGTTCTTCTGCACGGCGACCGCCGCGAACAGCGCCATCGCGAACGACAGACCGTAGAAGCCCTTCTCGCTCAACTCCAGCGGACTGTTCACCAGGCCGACCACCAGCATCACGATCGCGATGCCGACGACCGCCCAGGCCAGACCGAGATAGAGCGAGGTCACCGGAATACCCTCGGCCCGGTCACGCACCGATTTCTGCAGGGAGATCGCGGCGAACAGGCCGAGGACCAGCACCGCCGCGTAGAAGCCCTTCTCACTGCGGGCCATCTGAGCATTCCAGAGGCCGACCAGGAACGAGACGATGCCGAGCATCAGAGCCGCCCACGAGGCGCCGACGAACGCGGCGGTGGGTTTGGCCGGGAGCGGAGATTGGCTGGTCACGTCCTAAGTTATCGCATGGTCGCGCAACGTGCGGGTACCGTCGAGCAGCTCAGGCCATCGACGGTTCGGCCGATGGCCGGCTGTGCAGAAGCGTCGTGACCTCGTCCGCGGACAGCGGGCCGCTCCGATCCGGGCCGTCGCCGCCGTGCAGGATCCGCCCGAGCCGGACCACGCAGTCGACGGTGGCGCCCGGCGTGCCGTCGACCAGGCAGTCGCCGACCTTGAGCAGGTCGACGGCCTCCGAGTACGCGGTGTAGCCGGTGGTGAAGGCGTCGAGCGCGACCCGTACCCCGTGTCGTCGCAGCTCGGTGAGGGCCGCGCCGCCGGGAAGGGTGGTGTCGTCCACCTCCAGCACCAGGTCGGACGGCGCGGTGCCGCCGCGGGTCAGCCGGGCGAGCAGGTCGTCGGCGAACCTGTCGGCGGCAAGCTCGGCGGCGGACACCCGGATGCTCAGCCGCAACGACCGGTCGGCCGGGAGACGGCCCTGCCAGGCGCCCAGTTGCCGGCCGGCGGTCTGCACGGTCCAGCCGAGCAGCGCCGCACCGAGGCCGGCACGCTCGGCCACCGGCCGTAGTTCCGGTTCGTCGATCAGACCGAGCCGCGGATGCGGCCAGGACACCCGGGGCTGTACGGCGATCACCGCACCCGTCGTCAGCGAATGGACCGGCCGGTAGTCCAGCCGCAACCGGCCGTCGTCGACCGCTGCGGCGAGTTCGGTGGCCGGGTCGTCGCCGTACCGGTGCCAGCCCTGTGTCCCACGCCGCTTCGCGGTGTACATCGCCTGGTCGGCGTGCTGCAGGAGGTCCCGGTCGTCGACCGTCCCGGCTTCGGACACGGCGACGCCGATGCTGGCCCGCAGCCGCATCGGCGTGCCCCGGTAGTCGATCGGCGACTCGGCGGCCCGGGCCAGGATCAGCTGCGCCACCTCGGTCGCGGCGCCGGCCCCCTCGGTCCCGGCGTCCGGCAACACCACCGCGAACTCGTCGCCACCGAGCCGGCCCGCGGTGCCGCCCGGCGGTGTGGCGGCACGCAGCAGGTCGGCGAACGCGACCAGCAACATGTCGCCCGCGTCGTGCCCGAGCGTGTCGTTGACCTGCTTGAACCCGTTGAGGTCGATGAGTAGCAGGCCGACCGGACGTCCGGTGCGGCGCCCGCGTTCGACGGCGCCGCGCACCGCCCGGGTGAGCCGGGTCCGGTTGGCCAGGCCGGTGAGGCCGTCGGTCAGCATCAGCCGATGGTTCTCCCGCATGGCCACGATCTGGCGGGCCACCACACCCCCGGTCATCACGATCGAGCAGGCCACCAGACCGGCCCATGGATACGGTCCGGACTCGGCGGCGGCCAGGGCGAAGATCCCGAAACCGGCGGACAGCCCGAGGTACGGCAGGGGTGCGACGGCCCCGGCCAGCCGCTCCACCCGCTGCTCGGCGGCACCGGCGGTGGCACCGCGGCACTGTTCCTCGGCGGCCATCGCGATCAGGAACACCGGTGTGATCATCGCGGCGGCGACCCAGCCGGGCAGTTCCCCGGTCCCGGCGGCCGGGGTGAACGACAGGATGATGTCGAGCGCCAGGTACCACGTCACGGCGGCCAAGACCAGGCGCATCGGCCGGCGGGACACCTGCCGTACGCCGCGGTAGAAGACCGTGCCCGCCCCGACGATGACGACCATGTCGGCGACCGTGATCGTGGCCAGTACCAGTACCTGGACCGTCGTGCGCTGGGTGGTGCCGGCCAGTGCCGGGCTGATGATCAGGTACCAGAGCGCCATGAACGCCCCGCCGGCCGCGGTCATCACGTCCAGGCCGAGCTTCAGGCGCTCGCGGTGGTCGAGCGGCTGCGCACGGAAGGAGAGCAGCCCGACCAGCATCAGCATCAGCGTGACCAGGTGCAGGCCGACACCGACGATCATCGCCGGGGAGAGCCGGGTGAGCCCCTCCGGCCCCATCGCACCGAGCGCGGCCCCGGACACGGCCAGGGTCAGCAGCGAGGCGCACAGGATCCACCACGGGCGCCGCTCCAGCCGGTCGAGCCTCCGGTGGCGAGCGGCCCGGATCACCCCGACCAGCGCCGCCAGCAGTACGGCGTTGTGCGACACACCCATGCGGGCGTTCACCGGGATGCCGCCGGGCCAGATCAGGATCAGCACGGCGAGGACGTACACCGCGCAGGTCAGTAGCGGCAGGACGGTGCCGGCCGGCCGGCCGTACGCGGTCCGCCATCGCCCCTCCCCGCACAGATGGCCCGTCTTCCCATCGGCGCGGATCCGGCAGAGTTGAGCCGTGGCGAACACTCCGGAGCGCATCGCGCTGATCTCCGACGTACACGGCAACCTCACCGCCCTGCAGGCGGTCCTGGCCGACATCGACTCCCGTGGCATCGAGCTCGTCTACAACCTCGGCGACTACGTCGGCAAGGGCCCGCGCGGCCGTGAGGTGATCGACATCTGCCGGGACCGGTGCGCGGTCAACATCCTCGGCAACTGGGACGACTTCCTGCCCGACCCTGATCGCACCTTCGACAGCGAGGGCCTCGCCTGGTGGCTGGCGCAGCTCGGGGAGGGGCAGGGCGACTGGCTGCGGTCACTGCCGTTCAGCCACGACCTGCTGCTCAGCGGTCGCCGGGTGCGGCTGTTCCACGCGTCGGCGACCAGCGTGCACCGGCGGGTCCGGTTCGACCACGACGAGCAGGAGTTCCACGGCATGTTCGCCAACACCCCGGCCACCGGCGACGGCCCGACGCCGACGGTGGTCGGGTACGGCGACACCCACGACCCGTTCTACGAGGTGGCCGGGAACGGGCTGACCCTGTTCAACACCGGCAGCGTCGGCAACTCGATGAACGACCCCACCCCGGTCTACGTGATCCTCGAAGGGCGGCTCGGATCCGAGGCACCCGGGCCGTTCTCGGTGCAGTTCGTCCGGGTGCCCTACGACGCCGAGGCCGAGATCGCCGCCGCGACCCGGATGGGCATGCCGGAGCTGGACGGCTACATCTCCGAGGTGCGGCGCGGCGTCTACCGGGGCGCTATGGAGGATCCGCAGGCCCCGCGATATCACCGGCCAAAGCGCTGAACTGGGCGTCGGTCAGGCGGACTCGTTCGGCGGCCAGGTTCTCGGTCAGGTGCTCCACGCGGGCGGTGCCGGGGATCGGCAGCATCACCGGTGACCGGTGCAGCAGCCAGGCCAGCGCGACCTGGGTGGCGGTCGCGCCGGTCTCGGCGGCCACCCGGGCGAACACCGCGTGCGTCGCGGTGGTGCCGGCCGCGACCGGCCGTCACGGCAGGAATGCGATGCCGGCCCGCTCGCACGCCTCGAGTACCGGCTCGTGCTCCCGATCGAGGGCGTTGTACCGGTTCTGCACGCTGGCGATCTCGACGATGTCCCGGGCGTGAGCGAGCTGGTCCACGGTCACTTCGGACAGCCCGATCAGATTGATCTTGCCCTGATCGCGTAGCTCGCGGAGCGTGCCGACCTGGTCGGCGAGCGGGGTCTCCGGGTCGATCCGGTGCAGTTGCAGCAGCTCGATGCGGTCCAGCCGGAGCCGGCGCAGTGCCTGGTCGACCTGGTCCCGCAGGATCTCCGGGCGCCCGTCGAGACGCCACTCGCCGTCCGGGCCGGTCCGGGCCACGCCGACCTTCGTGGTGATCAGAAGCCCGTCCGGGTACGGGTACAGCGCCTCGGCCAGCAGTTCCTCGTTGGCGCCTGCGCCGTACAGATGCGCGGTGTCGATCAGGGGAGTGCCGAGCTCGACCGCCCGCCGGGCCACCGCCTTCGCGTCGTCGCGGGCGGAGCCCGGCGTGGCGGACAGGTGCATGGCGCCGAATCCGATCCGCCGGACCGGGAGATTCGTCGATGTCATCGGTCGCCACGCTAACAGGATTTCAGTGGGTGACCGCGAAGCCGCCGGTCCAGCTGATCTTCTCGCCGGCGGCCAGGGTGATCTGCAGGAAGGCCAGGGCCTCGAGTTCGCGGGCGCGCTGGAGACCGCCCGCGTCGATGGCCTTGAGTCCGGCGGCGCCGACGATGCCGGCGAGCAGGGCCTTGGCGTCGGCGTCGTCGCCGGCGATCAGCACGGTGGTGGTCTCGCCGCCGACCGTGCCGCCGACCAGGGTGCCGCCGAAGTTGGTGTTGAACGCCTTGACGACCGTGGACTGCGGCAGGGCGTCGGCGATGACGGCGGCGGCCGAGCTGTCGGCCGGGACGGTCAGGCCGTCGAAGGTGGTGAAGTCGACCGGGTTCGTGATGTCCACGATGATCTTGCCGGCGAGCTGGTCACCGCGCTGCGTGAGGATGTCCTGGACCGAGCCGTACGGGACCGCGAGCACCACGACGTCACCGGTGACCGGCGTGCCGCTCTGCGAGCTGTTGATCGTCTCGACGGTGTTGCCGCCCTTGGTGACCAGCCCGGCGATGGCCCGTCCCATGTTGCCGGTGCCGATGATGCTGACGTGAGCCATGACGTCCTCCAGATCGCGTTGGTTGTAGCTACAACTATGCGCGCCGGAATCCTTGTATCAACAACTATTGCCGGGTCAACCTTGTAACGGTGCTCACCCGCCGAAAAGATTGAGACTTCAACAAAATCAGCCTAGGGTGCGCGGCATGACCAAACCTCTCGTGGTGCTCCTGCACGGCCGCGGTTCCGACGAGCGCGAGATCCTCACCCTCGCCGACCATCTGCCCGGCTACCTGGAGTACACGGCGGTCCGCGCGCCGATCGCCGAGGGCGGTGGTTACGCGTGGTTCGCCAACCGGGGCATCGGCCGCCCGGTCGCCGAGTCGCTGCGCGCCACCATCGACTGGTTCCGGGCCACCCTCGACGCCGACACGCCACCGGACCGGCCGGTCATCCTGGTCGGCTTCAGCGGGGGAGCAGCGTTCGCGGGCGGGCTGATCCTCGACGACCCCGGCCGGTTCGCCGGCGCCGCCATCCTCTACGGCGCCCTGCCGTTCGACGCCGGACTGCCCACCACGACCGGGCGGCTGAGCGGGCTGCCGGTCTTCGTCGCCCAAGGGGACCACGACACGGTCATCCCGCGCGAGTTGCTCGACCGCACCTGGACCTACCTGCGCGACGACTCCGGTGCGACCACCACGGCCCGCCGCGACCCGGTCGGGCACGGCATCGCCCCCGAGGCCCTCCAGGCGCTGGGGGAGTGGCTGGTCACGAGTCGTAGCGCCGGTACAGCGACGCCTCCGGGGCCAGCCGCTGCAGGATCGCCTCGCTGATCTGCGACAACTGGGTCAGCTGCTCGGGGGTGAGGGCGTCGATCACATACTCCCGCACGGTCGCGACGTGACCCGGCGCGCTCGCCTGAACCGTTCGCAGACCCCCGTCGGTGAGCCGCGCGTTGGTCGCCCGTCGGTCCTCCGGGCAGGGGAAACGCTCTACCAGCCCGCGCGTCTCGAGCCGCTGCACCACGTGCGACAGCCGGGCCAGGGTGGCGGCGGTCCGCTCGGCCAGCGCGGTCATCCGCAGCACCCGCCCCGGCGCCTCGGACAGCTGCGACAGCACGTAGTAGTCGAAATGGGTCAACTGCGCATCGCGGCGCAACTGCGAGTCGAGGACGCCCGGCAGCAGCTCGACGACACCGACCAGGCGCACCCACGCCGACAGCTGCTCCGGGGTGAGCCAACGCGCGTCCATCACCCCATCGTGGCACCTTCACGATCAGGTTCGAAAACCAGACGCACGCTGTCAGGTTTCTACGAAAGCGTTCCGGTCATGAAGAGCAAACCTCTCACCGGCAAAGTGGCGCTCGTGGCCGGGGCGACCCGCGGTGCCGGACGGCAGATCGCGGTGCAGCTCGGCGCGGCCGGCGCCACCGTCTACGCGACCGGCCGCAGCACCCGCGCCGCCCGCTCCGAATACGGCCGCCCGGAGACCATCGAGGACACCGCCGACCTGATCACCGAGGCCGGTGGCACGGGCATCGCGGTCGCCGTCGACCACCTCGACCACGAGCAGGTGGCCGCCCTGATCCAGCAGATCGACGACGAACAGGGCCGCCTGGACGTACTGGTCAACGACATCTTCGGCGGCGACCCGCTGACCACCTGGAACAAGCCGGTCTGGGATCAGCCCCTCGAACCGGGCCTGCGGCTACTCCGCCTGGCCATCGACACCCACATCATCACCAGCCACTACGCACTGCCGCTGCTGATCCGCAACCCCGGCGGCCTGGTCGTCGAGGTCGGCGACGGCACCACCGGCTACAACGCGACCAACTACCGGCTGTCGGTCTTCTACGACCTGGCCAAGACGACCGTCAACCGGCTCGGCTTCATCTGGGCCCACGAACTCACCGACCACGACGCCACCAGCGTCAACGTCACACCGGGCTGGATCCGCTCGGAGATGATGCTCGACAACTTCGGCGTCACCGAGGACAACTGGCGCGACGCCTGCGTGAAGGAACCGCACTTCGCGAGCTCCGAGTCGCCGGTGATGATCGGCCGGGGGATCGCCGCGATGGCCGCCGACCCCGACCGGGCCCGCTGGCACAGCCGATCGGTGACCAGCTTCGACCTGGCCGAGGCCTACGACGTCACCGACACCGACGGCAGCCGGCCCGACGCCTGGCGCTACGTCGTCGAGGTGCAGGACGCCGGGAAACCCGCCGACGTGACCGGTTACCGGTAGAGGTCACCGAGACGGCGCGCGGCGTCGGCGAGCCGTTCCCGCAGACCGGGCGGCTCCAGCACTTCGACCTCCGGACCCAACCTCAGCATGTACGTGTAACCGACCTCGATCGACTCGACGGGCAGTCGGGTCCGCACCCACCCGTGCGGATCCGGCTCGCCGGCCACCTCGTGCGCCTCCCGCACCGCCGGCGGATCGGCCACCGACCGCAGCATCCGCAACCCGTCCGGGCTGAGCCGGATGGTGATCGTCTCGCGCAGCATCTGCCGCACGAACTCGGCCGCCCGCCGCGCCCAGAACTCCGGCAGGTCGAACTCCGGATCCCGGGTGAACCCGTCACCGGTCGGCTCGACCCACGTGATCCGGTCCACCCGGTAGGTACGCAGGTCCACGCCCACCCGGGCGGCCAGATACCAGACCCCGTTCTTGAGGACCAGACCGTACGGCTCGGCCTCGCGGGACACCTCCTCGTCGCGCCGCCGATAGCCGATGGTCAGCACCCGGTCCTGCCACACCGCCCGGGCCAGCTCGGCCAGGTGCTCCGGCGGGTCGGCCGCCTCGAACCAGCCCGGCGCGTCCAGGTGGAACCGCTGTCCGGCCCGCTGCGACGCCTCCCGCAGCCCCTCCGGCAGCGCGGCCAGCATCTTGCGGCGTACCGACTGGACCGGCTCGTCCAGACCCATGTCCCGGGCCGGACCGGGCAGCCCGGCCAGGAACAGTGCCTCCGCCTCACTGCGGCTCAACCCGGTCAGCCGCGTCCGGTAACCGCCGACCAGCCGATACCCACCGGCCCGGCCCTGCTCGGCGTAGACCGGCACCCCCGCTTCGGACAGTGCCAGCGCATCCCGGTAGACGGTCCGCTCGGACACCTCCAACTCGGCCGCCAGTTCGGCGGCGGTGAGCAGACCCCGCGACTGCAGAAGCAGAACCATGTTGATCAGCCGGGCGGCGCGCATGCCCCCGATTGTCGGCGACGCTCACACCTCAGGGGAATTGCGCCACTTTTTGTTTTGCGGGTCGTTGTACCAGGCTCGAAAGTGAGGGGATGTTCCCACTTTTCAACTTCCGTGCCCTTTTCGGAGCTGTTGTCGGTGTGGTCGCGGTTGTCGCCGGGATGTTCAGCCCGGTCCGCGGCCACTGGGACGTCACCCTCGCCGAAGTCGCCGGCACCTCGATCGCCGTCCAGGCCGTCGTCGCCCCCGCCCTGATCCGGACCGGATTCCAGGCCGCACCCACCGTCCGCCGCGGGCCCGACCGGCTGCGGCTCGCGCCCGGCGCCCGCATCGACCTCGACTCCCGTGCCGCGGACTGGGGCGCCACCGGCTGCGCCGAACGATGCGATCTCGTCGTCACCGACCAGGGCGCGATCGAGGAGACCGGCGGCGGGGAGCTGGCCGACAAGTCGGCCGCCTACTACTCCTGCCTGGCGGCCAGCGAGTACGGCTTCACGATCACCCCGGAGGCCGCGGCGGCCGGAGTGGAGGCCTGTGGCCGTACCAGCGACGGCCGTAACGCCGGGATCACCGTGACCCGCGCCGCGGACAGCCGTGATCTGATCGTCGCGGTGACCGTCTGGGAGACACCGCCGGTGACGATCTTCCGCACCGACGAGGAGGAACCGCCACTGTTCCAGGACCTGCCCGACGACCTGTGACGCTCAGTCGGCGACGTCCGAGACCAGCTTGTTGGACCAGCGCAGCATGTCCAGGTAGGCCGAGCCGAGAGCGACCGAGTTGACCACCGGGATGTCGCCGTTCTCGTAGGCCTCGACCGCCTCCAGCACCCGTTGCAGCGGACTGCCGTCACCGCGCAACGCCCCGGCCAGGTCGTCGGCCAGCGGCATCTGCGTGGCCAGGTCCTCGCGCGGCATACCGGTCAGATCGGCGACCCCGGTCAGCAACCCGAGCAGGAAGGCGGTCTCCGGCACCACCTTGAACTCCGGCGCCAGACGATGACAGAACCGGGCCCGCACCAGAGCCTCGGTCAGCTGCTCCTCGGAGGCGCCGGTCACCTCGCTGGCGATCATCAGCGCCGCCCACTGCCGGATCTTGGCGATGCCCAGCAGCACCACCGCCTGCGGCACCGAGTTCAGTCGCTGCGGAAGCCCGGCCGCGGCGCTGTTGCTGGCCCGCAGCACCCGCATCGCCAGGGCCGGGTCGGTGCAGATCAGATCACTGACCTTGTCCATGTCGGTGTCGGCGGCGTGCAGCAGCGCCAGCAACTCCAACCGGCGCAGCTTCGACGCCGACAGGGTGTGCGTGGTCAGCACATGCGGGCGGCTCAGCGCGTACCCCTGCCGGAGCTCGCATCCGTATCTCTCGGCCATCGCCACGTGCGCCTCGGTCTCCAGCCGTTCGGCGACGAGCTGGATCTGCGGGTACCGCCGGCACACCGCGATGGTCTCCTCCAGTCGGCTCAGATCGCCGTCGAGCAGGTCCAGCTTCACGAACGAGGCGATGCTGAACAGCCTGTCGTGGCCCAGGCCCCACACGAAGTCGTCGAGCGCGATCCGGTACCCGGCCTCGGACAGCGCGGTCACCCCGGCCAGCACCTCGTCGTCGATCGTGATCGACTCCAGCACCTCCAGCACCACCTGCTCCGGGCCGATCGGCAGGGTCAGGTCGCCGACCAGGAACTCCCGGGTCATGTTGATGAAGCAGAGCCGGTCCCGGACCACCTCGGGCAGACCGAACTCGGTGAACGCCGCCACGATCACCTGACTGGTCGCGGAGATGTCCCGCTGGGAGGCCTCGACCTCGTCCAGCGAACCCCGGAACAGCAGCTCATACCCGAACACGGCGCCGTGAACATCGAAGATCGGCTGCCGCGCGACATGGATCAGCTGCGTGACATCCGCAGGCTGGGTCTGCGGTGCTCGGACGTCGTTCATGATGTCAGCTTGCCTGATCACACCTGGTCACTCGGCGTTTTCTCGATCAGGCCAGCAGCTCGGCCAACCGGGCCGCGCCCACGTTGCCGCCGGACAGGATCACGCCGACCCGCCCCGGAACCGGGGCGACCCGACCGGTCAGCAGCGCGGCCAGGCCGGTCGCCCCGCTCGGCTCCAGCACCAGCTTGAGCCGGTCGACCGCGAACCGCATCGCGTCGACCATCTCGTCGTCGCCGACCACCACGATCTCGTCGACCAGCTCCCGGTTGATCGCGAAGGTCAGGTCACCGGGCACCGGATTGGCCAGACCGTCGGCGATCGTCCGCGGCTGCTCGATCCGCACCGGATGCCCCGCGGCCAGCGACTGCCGGGTGTCGTCGGCCGTCTCCGGCTCCACCCCGACCACCCGGATGCCCGGAAACAGGCCCTTCGCGACGATCGCACTGCCGGCGATCAGCCCGCCGCCACTGATCGGCACCACGATCGCGTCCAGCTCACCGGTCTCGGCCAGCAGCTCCAGCGTGGCGGTGCCCTGGCCGGCCACGATGTCCGCGTGATCGTACGGCGGGATCAACGCCAGCCCCCGCTCCTCACCGAGCTTGCTCGCGATCGCCGCCCGGTCCTCGGTGTAACGGTCGTAGGTGACGATCTCCGCGCCGTACCCGGCGACCGCGTCGAGTTTCGCCGCCGGACTGTCGGTCGGCATCACGATCACCGCCGAACTGCCCAGCTCCCGGGCGGCGAGCGCGGCCGCCTGCGCGTGATTGCCCGACGAGAAGGCGACGATCCCGCGGGCCAGCTGCTCGGGGGAGAGCCGCGAGACCGCGTTGTAGGCGCCGCGGAACTTGAACGCGCCACCCCGTTGCAGATTCTCCGCCTTCAGGAAGACCCGTGCGCCGACCAGGCCGTCCAGGGTCCGGGAGCGGATCACCGGGGTACGGTGGGCGACTCCCTCGATACGGTCGGCTGCGTCCCGGACATCCTGCAAAGTCACCGTCATGCCTCTGATCGTAAGGGGCACCCTTCCGGGCTGTACCGTACATTTCCGGCCCGGTGTTGACGGCTCGCGTCCGGCTGCCGACACTGCGACGATGGCGACCGTACGAGCAGCCGGGATCCGCGGTTTCGCCGAGGTGATCCGCGAACTCGGCGCCGATCCGGTCGTGTTCGTGCGCGCGGCCGGCCTGGACCCGGCCGTCCTCGACCACGACGACCTGCCGATCGAACAATCCCGCCTGGCCACCCTCCTGCAGGTGGCCGCCGCCGACCTGAACTGCCCGGACCTGGGCCTACGGATGGCCGCCCGGCACGGCCTCGACACCCTCGGCCCACTCGCGGTGCTGCTGGCCAACTGCCGGACCGGCGCCGACGCCCTCGCCACCACCCAGCGCTACCTGACCATCCACAGCGACGCCCTGCACGTCGACCAGATCCCCGACCCGGACAGCCGGCCGGGCACCATCGCGCTGCGCTACCGGGGCCACCCGCCCGGCCCGCCTCCGGTGCAGGCCATGGACGCCGGAATCGGATTCCTGCACCGGGCCCTGTGCCTGCTCTTCGGAGGCGACTACGGGCTGCTCGAGGTACGGCTGTCCTACCGGCCCACCGCGGACGCCGGTCGCTACCGGGACTTCTACCGGGTCCCGGTCCGGTTCGGCCGACCCGAATCGCTGCTCCGGGTACCGGAGACCCTGCTGGCCCGGCCGATCACCGGCGCCCACGAGGATCTCCGCGTCCGGGCCGAGGCCTACCTGCGCACCCTGCTGCCCGACGTCGACGACATGACCGGCCGGATCCGTACCGTCATCGACGGCATGCTGGTGTTCGGCGCGGTCCCGATGGAGGCCGTCGCCCGCACGCTGGCCCTGCATCCACGCACCCTGCAACGGCGCCTGGCCGCCCAGGGCACCACGTTCGCGCACATCGTCGACAACATCCGCCGGGACCGGGCACGCCACTACCTGACCGAGACCACCATGCCGTTCGGCGACGTCTCGGCCCGCCTCGGTTTCGCCGAACAGGCGACCTTCAGCCGGGCCTGCCACCGCTGGTGGGGCGTCCCACCCCGCCGGGTCCGGGCCGCCCGGCGCACCGACTGACCGATTGTCGGGCTGGGTCAAGTTTTCCGAGGGGCTTGCCGTGCACGATTCCTGAAACGCGCTCGCAACATGAGGGGTCGCCATGTCGGACACGCACGTTGACGTGCTCATCGTCGGCGCCGGGATCTCCGGCATCGACGTCGCCTACCGCGTCCGGGAACGCTGCCCGGAACTCGACGTCACCATCCTCGAAGCACGCGACCGGCTCGGCGGCACCTGGGACCTGTTCCGCTACCCCGGCGTCCGCTCCGACTCCGACATCTACACCCTCTCCTTCCCGTTCCGGCCCTGGACCGGCGAGCAGTCCATCGTCGACGGCGACGAACTGCTCACCTACGTCGAGGAGACGGCACGGCGATTCCACATCGACGAGCGGATCGTGTACGGGACCCGCGTGCTCGCCGCCGACTGGGACACCGGCACCGCCCGCTGGCACGTGACAGCCGAACACGACGGCACACCCGTCACCTACGTGACCCGATTCCTGATCGGCTGCACCGGCTACTACGACTACGACAACCCGCACGACCCCGGATTCGAGGGCACCGCCGACTTCAACGGAACCATCGTGCACCCCCAGTTCTGGCCGGCCGACCTCGACTACACCGGCAAACGCGTCGTGGTCGTCGGATCGGGGGCGACCGCGGTCACCGTGGTACCGGCCATGGCCGCCGACGCCGCCCACGTGACCATGCTCCAGCGCACGCCCAGCTACGTGCTCGCCCAGCCGAGAGTCGACACGATCGCCCGTACCCTCAAGAAGGTCCTGCCGTCGGATGTCGCCCACCGGATCGCCCGCACCAAGAACACCGCCATCCAATGGGCCCTGTTCCAGGCCTGCCGCCGCTTCCCGGACGGGATGCGCGCGCTGCTGCGCAAGGGTGCGATCGCCGAGGTCGGCGACGCCGCCCTGGTCGACAGGCATTTCCGGCCGCCCTACAACCCGTGGGAACAGCGGATGTGCATCGCCCCCGACGGTGACCTCTACCGGTCGATCCGCGCCGGGGACGCCTCGGTGGCGACCGGAAACATCGACCGGTTCGTGCCGGAGGGCATCCGCCTCACCGACGGTGACATCGTGCAGGCCGACATCGTCGTCACCGCGACCGGGCTGCGGATCAAACTGCTCGGCGGGGTCACCCTCAGCATCGACGGCGAACCGGTCGACGTGTCGAAGGCGTGCACCTACCACGGCGCACTGCTCAGCGGACTGCCCAACTTCTCGGTGTGCATCGGCTACATCAACCTGTCGTGGACCGTCCGGGCCGACGTCACCGCCCGCCTGATCGCCCGGGTGCTGCGCAAACTCCTCGACACCGGCTCCGACGCGGTGGTCCCGGTGGTGCCTGACGGGATCGGCCCGACCGGACCGTTCATGGACATGCAGTCCGGCTACCTGGCCCGGGCCGCCGACATCATGCCCCGCGCGGGCCGCAAGTACCCGTGGGCCTTCCGGCAGAACGTACTCCTCGACGTCTGGGCCACCAACCGCACCGGCCTCGACGACGGACTCCACTGGACCCGCATCCGCAAGGAGGCCCACGCATGAGAGCAGTCGTCGTCCACGACGGAAACCTTCAGGTCACCGACGTCCCACTACCGGAACCCGGCGCCGGACAGATCCGGCTGCGGGTGTCCCGCACCGGCATCTGCGGCTCCGACCTGCACGTGCGCCACGACGCCGAAGCCAGCGCCGACGTCGCCGCCGAAGTCGGCTACCCGGACTTCATGCGCCGCCCGCACCACGTCGTGATGGGACACGAGTTCGCCGGAACCGTCGACGCGTACGGGCCCGGCTGCCTGCGCCGCTGGCGGCCCGGACAACTCGTCGTCTCGCTGCCGCTGATCAAACACGGCGACGAGGTGCACATGACCGGCATGTCCGAGCGGGCGCCCGGCGCGTACGCCGAATACGTCCTCGTCTCCGAAGACGCGACCATGCCGGTGCCCGCCGGCGTCGAACCCGGCCTCGCCGCCCTCACCGAACCCCTCGCCGTCGCCCATCATGCGGTCCGGCGCGGCGACGTCGCGAAGAACGACACCGCGGTGGTCATCGGATGCGGTCCGATCGGCCTGGCCGTCATCCTGATGCTCAAAGCCGCGGGGGTACGGCGGGTCGTCGCCGCCGACTTCACCGAGGCCCGACGCGACCTGGCCCGGACCTGCGGCGCCGACGTGGTCGTCGACCCGACCGTCCAGACCCCGTGGTCGGTGATCGACGGCGATCCCGGACTGGTCACCTCGGCCACCGACCTCTACGGCGCCGGCCTCACCGCGCTGCGTGACCTGCGTAAGGTCCGCGGGGTGCCGTGGTGGACGGTGATGCGGACCGCCCAACGGTTCGGGGCCGGCCCCCGCGGCGCCGTCGTGTTCGAATGCGTCGGCCTGCCCGGCGTCATCGAGGACATCGTCACCCACGCCCCGTTCCGGTCCCGGATCGTCGTCGTCGGCGTCTGCATGCAACCCGACACGTTCCGGCCCACGATGGCGAGCAACAAGGAGGTCGACCTGCGGTTCTCGTTCTGCTACGACCCGGCCGAGTTCCGCGAGGCCCTGCAGATGGTCGCCCACCGCCGCATCGACCCGCGCCCACTGCTGACCGGCGTCGTCGGCCTGGACGGTGTGGCCGAGGCCTTCGACGAACTCGCGAAGGCCGACCACCACGCGAAGATCCTGGTCGACCCGTCCCGAGCCACCACGTAGCGAGCCGCGGAGCGAGGCGGCGCTACGCCGGACCGGTGGGGTGCCGCTTCTTCCAGTCGTAACCGACCGTGTCGGACTCGTCGGTGTCGGCTCGCCGGCACACCTCGCGCACGATGGCGTCGACGCTCGACCGCTCGTCAGATCCGATCATCGGCACGGCCCAGCCGCAGCCGGACAACTCGAAATGCTCCTGCCAGCCCCGCCACGCCTTCAGCTCGGCCAGGGCCAACGAAGCCGACCCGCCCATCTCACCGTGCCCGCCGTTTATCGACTCACCGATCAGAAACGGTCGCGCCCCGAACGGCACCACACACACGTAGTAGACGTGATGGGTCGGGTGCTCCGGGGTGGGCGCCTGATTCCGGAACGCCACCCGCAACAGATGGTTCTCCAGCTCCCGCCCGGCCAGCGGAGCCGACGCCGTGAACAGATGATCCGCCTCGAGGACATGCCCGCCGGGCCACCACACCCGCCCCGCGTCGAACTCGAGATGCTTGAACCTCTCCGGCGACGCGAGCATCGACCAATCGTGATCCGGCCGCTCCCGCTGCAGCCGGGCCACCGAAGAGTCGAAGAGCCGCACCTCGCCGGAATCGAACTCCAGGGCAAGCTGCCACCGCTCAGTCGGAACGACCCGGACCAGACCTGGAATGAGCACACCTCCGTCACGAGCACCGCCGCCCCCGGCGGCCGGATCTCGATGGTAATCCCGCCATCGCGCGGATCCGCGCCCGACCGAAACTCGGTCGCGGCACAACGGCGGCCCCGGTAACTTCCTGGGCGCCACATCGACCGAGGAGGCAGCCATGTACACCGACTACGACGCCGAGGCGTCCTTTTGAGCCGACCAGCAAACGGCGTAAGGGGTTCCCTCTAGCGAGACGCAGGTCAAACGCGGCGACCGTAGGGTCGGCGTCGACACCGAGCTGATCGAGAAACTGGGCGGGAACGACCCGTGCCCGTGCCGCTCCGGGCGGCGGTTTCCGCCGGTGCTGCCGAGGCGGCGGCCGGTATGACGACACCAACGGGCACTACTACGTGCGGGACTGATCGATGAGATGGCGTCACCCTCCGCGGGTGGCGCCATCGGCCTGTCGGCCGGGTGCGGAGGCGACGACCAATTCGGTGTACGGGTCGTACGGCATCCGTGCCGGACCGGCGGCGACCACGGTGGCCCGTGCCCACGGTCGTTCCCGCAGCAGGAACGGCAGCTCCTCCCGCAGCCAGCCCGCCACGTGTGCGCGCTGCTCGGGCGAGTCTCCGTCACGGGCGAGCAGAAGCCGGTCCTGATCGTCGAGGTCGCCCTGCAGGTAGATCGAGGCGTCCAGCCATGGCGACAGTTCGTCGCGAAGGACGCCGGTGCCCTCCACCCAGACGAAGTCCAGACCGGCCGGCACGATGATCGATCCCGGTCGCCGGCGGTCGATCCAGGCGGCCGGGCGGTGATCGACCGGCGCGCCCCGGTGCAGCGGTTTCAGCACATGGTCGGCGAGCTGGCCACCCCAGTCGAAGTAGGCGTGGTGCCAGGCGATGTCGTCGGTGTGCACCACCGCCGAGTCCGGTACGGCAGCGACCAGACGGTCGGCCAGGGTCGTCTTGCCCGAGCCGCCCCGGCCGTCGATCGCGACCACCCGCGGGCGGCCGCCGACGCCCGGTGACGCCGCGCGCAGCCGGTCGACGATCGCGGCCAACGGGGTCACCCGCCAGCCGGTCGCCTCCGGCTCACCCGGGTGCAGGCGCATCGAGGCGGTGTCGTCGTCGGGCACCGGGACAGCATGGCGTACCGAAACTCGGTGTGGTGTTCCGGTGTCGGCCGGTATGACGCAGCGGTGCGGTCGAGGCGCTGCCCGAGGTGTTCTGGAGGCGGGTCGACACGGCGCGGTAGTGTGCCGAAGCCCCCCTCGGGGCGACAATGGCGGGAGCGCTCCCGGCGGCTCCACTAGGAAGGACGTTCCCATTTCTGACGTAGCGTCGGTCCGTGCGGACAGAACCGGGACGGACACCTCTCAGGCCGTGACCCCGGTCGGCTGGAAGGCGCGGCTGCGTGCCTCGGCGATCGCCGCGTCGCCCGCGATCGGCCTGTACCTGTTGATCCGGCTGACCAGCCTCGAAGTGATGTACGTGCTGGGCAGCCACGCGCACGCGCTGGACCCGGACCGCGACGTCTATCCGGACGGGACGATCGGCAACCAGTGGCGCGGGTTCACCTCGTTCTGGGACGCGCTCGTGTCGTGGGACGGGCGCTGGTACACCAAGATCGCCGGCAGTGGGCTGGGCGGGCCGGTCGGCGCGGTCGACGAGGACGGAGTGCCGTACGAGTTGCGGCTGGCGTTCTTCCCGCTCTACCCGTTCCTGGCGCGGCCTCTGACGTACCTCCCCTTCATCTCGCCGGCCACCGCCTGCATGATCGTGTCCTTCGTGTCGGCCATCGCGGCCGCCTGGGGTCTCTACCTGATCGGACGGCACGTCCGCGGGCACCGGGTCGGCCTCATGCTGGTCGCGGTGTGGGCGGTGGCGCCCGCCGCGATGACGCAGAACGGCGCGTTCACCGAGTCGCTGTTCACCGCGCTGGCCGCCTGGGCGCTGTACGCGGTGCTCAAGGAACGCTGGCTGATCGCCGGTCTGCTGGCCGGGCTCAGCGGCCTGAGCCGGCCGACCGCGACCGCCCTGATCGGCACGGTCGCCCTGGCCGCCCTGGTCGCGGTCATCCAACGCAGAGGCGGCTGGCGGCCGTACGCGGCGATCGCGCTCGCACCGGCCGGGCTGCTCGCCTACTTCGCGTTCGCCGCCGCACGGCTGGGCGGTTTCGACAAGTACACCAGCATTCACGACAACACGTTCGGCGCCCGTTTCGACTACGGCGAGAACACCTGGAACATGTCCACCGACATCCTCTTCGGCGTCGACGGGGACAACGCCGACAAGCCGATCCGGGTGCTGTCGCTGCTCATCATCGTCGCGTTCGTGGTGATGTTCGCGCTGCTGGTGCCGCGCGCACCGTGGCCGTTGACGGTGTTCGCGGCGGCGATGCTGATTTTGGCCACCCTGTCGCACACGCACATGTCGATGGCCGGGCGGCATCTGCTGCCCGCGTTCCCGATACTGCTGGTTCCGGCGTTCCTGCTGGCCAAGATGTCCAACCGGGACCTGTGGATCGTGCTGGGCGCGATCTCGCTGTTGTCCGGCTGGTATGCGGGCTGGCTGCCGTTCATCTCCGGACAGGCGATCTGAGGCCATGTCGAATCGTGCGCTGACGTTCGGCGCGGTGGCGGAAACCTATGAACGGTTCCGTCCCGGCTATCCGGATGAGCTGTTCGATCTCGTCGCCGGTTACGCGGACCGGCCGCTGCAACGGGCCCTGGAGATCGGCGCGGGGACCGGCAAGGCGACCCGGCTGTTCGCGAGCCACGGGGTCGCTGTGGTAGCCACCGAACCTGATCCTGACATGCTTGCTGAGCTGCGTAAACACGTCCCGGAGCAGGTGTCGCCGGTGCGCGCGGCATTCGAGGACGTCCGTACCGTGGAAAGCTTCGATCTGGTTTTCGCCGCCGCTTCTCTGCACTGGACGAAACCGGAGGGTCGGTGGCCACGGGTCGCCGGATGGCTGGCGCCGGGCGGGGTTTTCGCGTCGTTCGGCGGGCCGATCCGACTGGCCGATCCGACGATCGAGGAGGCGGTCCGGGCGGCCCGGGCGCCGTTCCTGGACTCCGACGAGGTCCCGTCACCGGACGGCACTCCGGAGGGCGAGGCCATGCAATGGCCCGGCACCGAGCTGCGGCAGTCGCCGTACTTCACCGACGTGCGACAGCATGTGCTCCCACGCCGATCGACGATGACCGCCGCCGATTTCGTCGGCCACCTGTCCACCATCTCGGCATATCTGGAACTGCCGCCGCCGACGCGTGCCGAGGTCTTCCGCCGGATCGAGAACACCCTTCCGGCCACCGTCGAATTGATCGCCGACATCTTCGTCCACCTCGCCCGCCGAGTCTGATCGACTTCAGACGATGGGCTGATTCTGCCGTCGGTCCGGGCCTGGAAGCATTGCCGCCGTGATCGGCGACGAACAGCGGCTTCGAGAACTGACCGCTGAGTGGAACTCGATCGATCGTTCGCAGGTCACGGCCTGGGAGAGCCGGGTGGCCGCGTTGTCCCAGGAAGCGGCCGCGATCAGGGCGGCCGGGCGGTGGCGGACCGGAAAACGGACGTTGATGGAGGTCCTCGGAGATCATCGGCTCGAGACCAGACTCGTCACCTGCCTGGCGTGGGTTCTGCGGCCGGAGGAGCACCACGGCCTGGGCGACCAGGTGGTGCGCGGGTTTTTCGAGAAGCTCGGCCTGCCGTTCGACGAGGCGGCCCGGGTTCGGGTGACGGTGGAGGAGAGCCGGTACACGGCGGACGGCGTCCAGACCCGAGCGGATCTCGTTGTTCGTGTCGGCCGGTCCTGTGTCCTGGTCGAGGCGAAGTTCAATGCCAAGCAGCACGGCGACCAGTGCGAGCGGCTCGCCGAGCTCTGGGCGCCCGAGGCGGCCACGCTCGTGTTCCTGGCCAGGGACGGACATGAGCGGGACGCCCCGGCCGGCTGGAGCACCCTGACCTGGCGGGACATCGCCGGGCTGATGGCACCGTTGCCGCCCGGCTCGTCGGCCGGAGCGAGGGATCTCTGGGAAACGCTCGACGGTGGAGGACTG
Organism: Actinoplanes sichuanensis; assembly: GCF_033097365.1. NCBI lineage: Bacteria > Bacillati > Actinomycetota > Actinomycetes > Micromonosporales > Micromonosporaceae > Actinoplanes > Actinoplanes sichuanensis. The sequence continues at coordinate 3,580,571 of NZ_AP028461.1, read as the reverse complement.
GCGATGCCTGACGAGAAGACGAAGTTCTATCTGCGCCACTGGAGCCAGATCCAGGAGTGGGCGTCGCTGCGCGGCGAGGCGGTGAAGGAGATCGGGGCCGCGGCGCAACGCGGTGCGGAGGGTGTCGACCCCGCGATCCTGGCTGCGGCCGAGTCGGAATGGTTCACCGTCGGGAGCAGCCAGACATTCGAGCTGACCCGGTCGTCCTGGCGGCTCGGTGCGTTTCGGGCGACGATCGCGTTGCAATGGACCGAGGCCGGTCTGTTGGTGGACGGCGACTCCACGTGGCCGTATGTCGGTGTGCGGATCGAATCGGCGAATCGCTTCACGAAGGACCGGTTGGCGAGCCGACTGACCGAACGACTCAGGACGCCGGCCGTGCAGCTCGGCTGGACGCACTCCCAGTTGTCGCAGGGATGGTTGTGGTGGCGGTTCGTCACACCGGTCGGATCCGACGAGGATCTGGAGAGTCTTGCCGAGGGCTGCCGGACCGCGCTGGAGGACGGCTGGCGGGAGTTGTCCGGCCCGATCGACGAGGTGTTCGCGGCCGAGACGACCGGCGGGGACGAGGGGGACGTCGGCTCGGGGCCGGGCTGAACAGGCGGGCGGGTACCCGGCCGGGCGTCGATTGTGGCACCATCCCGGGCCGGGGGTGTGGATCATGAAGATGACCGACCAGGCGCTTCGGGCGCTCGTGGTTGCGGCGGAGACCGCCCACGGGCTGGGGGAGAAGCCGGTCAACAGTTATCACCTGCTCGTCGGGCTCAGTGCGGCCGACGGCGGGGCCAGGCATGCGATGGGGTTGGACTCCGAGCGGCTTCGGGGCGTCGGTGCGGTGCGTGTCTACATGACGGCGGCCGACGTCGTCGAACGGGCCCGCGTGGACGGCAGTGATCGCACGACCACGACGGAACTGCTTCGGGCGGTTCTCGACATCGACGAGGGTGCGGCTGCTCTGCTGCGAGACGCGGGCTCCGACACGACCGCGCTGGCCGCGGCGCTGGACGGGCACCGGACCTGCTGCGGGGAGAGCGGTGACGGCGACATCCGGGTCGCGCTCGGGGAGATCGGTTCGCGTGCCGAGGTGCTGCCCGGGCGCGGCCGGGCGGTCGCCCGCGCGATCGCGAACCTGCTTGCGTACCTCCTCCTCGGGGTTGTCGTTCTGGCCGTGACCTGGGAGACGTCCGGCCCGGAGATGGTGGTGGCGGTCGCCGGCGTGGCGTTCCTTCTTCGGCTCGGCGTCGCGGCGCTGGTGGCGCGGCGCAGGCTGGGCCGTGCGCTCGCGGGGATTCCGGCCATGACGGCCGGGCCGGACGAGCTGCGGTCGTTGCGGGCCGCGCTGGGGCTCCGGGAACTGGAGATCCGGGTGCATCCGGGTGCGACAGTCGATCGTTGCCACCGGTGGCGCGGGCGCGGCTGGGTGGTCGTCTCGGAGGTGCTCGATGCGCAGCCGGAGGCGTTGCGGTTCGTGCTGTGGCACGAGATGGCGCACCTGGCCCGCCGCGACGGGCCGATCCGGGCGATGTGTGCCGCCGTCCTCATCGGCCTCGGTACGGGTGCGCTCCTCAGTTTCGATCTCCGGGCGATGCTGGTCGTCGCGGTGGGCGGGCTGCTGGTGACGGTGGCCTCGTACTGGTGGTCGGAGTCGGCCTGTGACCGGATCGCGGTCCGGCAGGCCGGTCCGGCGGGCATGCGCGCCTGGGCGGACCTGATGGGCTCGGGGTCGCGGTGGGGATGGCTGACCCATCCGCCGACCGCCTGGCGCATCCGGGCCGCCCGGGCGCGATGAGTCACCCTTCGGACAGGGCCCGCAGGGCCGGAATCGACGGGGTGAACAGGTAGGCGCCGCCCTGCGGGGTCACGTAGTCGACCATGGTGGAGACCGTTCCGGCCGGGAGCGGGGCCTGTCGGGGGTCGCCCGGCCGGGTGCGGCCGATGATCATGTCGAGGCCGTTCGGGAGGCCCTGCCGGGGCCGGTCGGTCCGGTTGGCCCAGCGTTGCGCCAGCAGTTCGAACTGGCGGGCCAGGTCGGTCTGGTAGCACAGGAACAGCAGGCCACGTTCGGCGTCCGGAGCGTCCTCGTAGAGCGGGCCGTACGGGATGCCGCGCCGCAGGATCATCATGGTCAGCGTGTTCTGCTGGATGCCCTGCTCGGTCTCCTGGTCGCGGGGGTTCACCTTGCGGATGTGGGCCGCCAGGGGACACCTGGCGCCGTCCGGGTCGGCCCGTGCCCCTCGCACCCCGGCACCCGGCGGGACGTCGTCGTCGTACCCGAAGTGGTTCAGCTCGCCCGGCCCGGGGTCGGTCTCGTCGCGCGACAGCGGCGAACCGTCCGGTCGGCGGCCGACCAGCCAGGCCCGCAGCGTCCCGGGCTCGACCGACAGCGCCGACGCCATCGCCGCGGTGTCGCCGCGGAACGCCGCCACGTCCTGGGCCAGCTTGCGGTAGACCAGCAGGGAACCGTTGCGGGCCAGGTCCGGCACCCGGCGCGGGTCGGCCGGCCGGGTCGCCGACGTGCTGCTCTGCCGGGGTAGGCCGAACAGGAACTGCCCCGGCCAGAGCAGGACGTCACCGGGGCGGGCGTAGGCCCGTCCGTCGGGCATCGGCGGCATCGGATGGCGGGCCGCCAGCGGGGTGTCGGCGTCGACCAGTCCGCGCAGGCTGGGCTGGCTGATCCCGTCCCGGAACCCGAAGTGCTCGATGTCGCCGGGCAGCCGTCGCGCGGACTCCCGATGGACGACGGTCAGGCCGTGGCCGGGGTCCAGCAGCGGTGCCTCGGCGACGGCGAGCTGCGTCTCGTCGTCGGCGGCCAGGATCACCAGGATGTCGATCTCCGCACCGGGGGCGCCGACCGCCCAGTTCTTCGGAGCCGGGTCGCGCAGGCTCCGGCGTTCGGCCATGCCGACACCGAGGGCCTCGTCGACGGCGGCCAGTTCGGGATGGCCGAGTGCCCGCAGGCAGCGGGCCGACAACGCGACCGCGGCCGCCACACCGTCGCCGGCCGCGCCCGTCGTGCGCCGCAACGCCCGATGCCGGAGCCCGGCCCGGGCCGACGTGACCAGCGGCGTCAGCTCCCGCAGCATCGCCCGGGCGGCGTCGCCCGACCGGTCGCCGTCGGGCAGGCGCAGGCCGACGAACCGCTGGTCGGTGTCGGGGAAGCCGGGCACGATGTGGGCCTGGATGTCGTCCAGGGCCAGCAGTGGTTCACCCGTGGTGTCGGCGCTCGCGAGCGCGGCCGGGACGGTGGCGGTCACGGCAGGCTGGGCCGGGTCAGGCGGCGACCGGCCGGACCGGTCGCCGGTAGGGCGGTGACCGGCGGGGCGCTGTTCTGCTCCGGGAACGCGTCGGCCCAGCCGGACGGGCAGCCGGAGCCGGCCGGGACGATCTGCAGCAGATCGGGGTTGCCGACCTGGGAGCAGCCGTGCCCGGTGCAGCCCTGCGGCTCGGGCGCGCCGTTCCCGGCGTCGAAACCGATGCCGTAGAGCGACATGCTGATCAGTTCGGCGAGCTGCCCGGCACGGGTCAGGGGTACGCCGTTGACGCGCACGTCCTCCAGCCCGAACGTGGCTCCGGGCGGTGGCGCGAACTCGGCGCGCAGGGTCAGCCGGCCGCTGCCGCGTACCGGCCGCCACCAGTCGCCGACGTCCTCGCCGTCCGGGCCGCTCAGCCCGGACGTGTCGATGCTGTCCAGGTAGAGGCCGATCGGGTCGCGCAGCGAGACGGTGAGCCCGGCGCGGACCAGGTCGTTGACGTCGGCGCCGATGGTCGGGTCGCTGGACCGGTTGGGTTCGCCGTACTCGGCGCAGCAGATCAGCCGGCCCGCGTCGGTCACCGGTGTGCCGTCCGGCCCGGCCCGCAGCACGGTGGCGTCGGCGCCGAGGAAGATCTCCGCCATCAGGGTGTTCGACGGGTGGGTGAGGTGGACCAGCCCGTGGGTGGTGTTCCACTTGTTGTTCGGGTTGTATTCGCCGGCCCGCCTGATCACCTGCTTGCGGCCGCCGGACCGCAGGTACACGTCGGACTGGTGGAACAGGTCCTGCTCGCGCACGTCCGGGCCGACCAGTTCGCGGTAGAGGCGCAGCAGCAGCTCGCGGTCGCCGTCCACCCGGGATCCGGCGGGCACCGAGGACAGGTCGTCGACGACGGCCGCGGTCCCGGCCGCGATGAACTGCCAGTATTCGGGGCCCTCACAGGTGAACACGAACCGGCGCAGACGCCCGGTGGCGGGGTCCCGGTCGGCGAACCACTCGCAGTACTCGTCGTGGCGGCGGAACGGCAGGGTGACCGGTTCGTCGCGGCCTTCGAACAGCTGGGTACGGAACCGGTGTCGGCCCAGATCGGCGGGTTCGTCGGCGGCGGCACGGGCGGCCGCACGATCGCCGGGGTTACTCACGGTGATCACTCGGGGGAACGCGTCCCACACGATCTTCCGCTCGGCCGGAGTGCCGGTCGGTGGTCGGCGCGCCGGGTTGAAGAAGCGGCCGCGCTGTGGACCGCCGACCCGGTCGACCGCGCTGTCGAGCCATGCGGAAACCACGGCTGACCAGGCCTGCAGCTGTGTCTCATCCAGATCGCCGGCGTTGGCCGGTGGTGCGAAAGTCGAGCCCATGACCGGAATCCTGAACGGTCCGGCGGCGCGGAACGCGAGGCGCGCCATGACCTCACCCGATGGGGGCGAAGTTCTAAACCACCCGAAACGGTGATATACCCAGAGTGATCGGCGCGGAGAACCCGCCGATCCTAAGTTGATCATTGTGAACGCTGACCGGGTTGCCGTCCACGGGGCCGGACTGGCCGGGCTGACCTGCGCGCTGCTGGCGGCCCGGGACGGCGGTGCGGTGACGCTCGTCGGCGGGGAACCGGCCGGGCCGCCGACCGAGCTGGTGCTCAACGAGGCGACGGTCGCGCTGCTCACCAGCCTGTGGGGCGAGGTGGACGGACACCGGCTCACCGGCCGGTGGAGCAGGTGGGGGATCGACGCCGGACCGGTGCAGACGCCGTCGACCGCGCTCGTGGTCAACGAGCAGCGACTCGTCGCCGTGCTGGCCGAGCGACTGCCGGACCGGGTGGAACGGGCCGAGACGGCACCGCCGGCGGACTGGACGATCCGGGCCTCGGCGCGGCCGGCCGGAAATCCGCCGGTCGGGCGGCGGGTGGCGATCACCGGGTACGCCCCGATGTCGGAGACCCGGGTCAGCCGGATGGCCACGACCTGGCGCGGCTGGGTCCAGGCCGTGCCGCTCGGGGACGGGCGCGGGTTTCTGCGGGCGGTCTCACCCGTACCCCCGGATGATCCGGAAGATTTTCTCGGTGCCGAGATCGAGGCGGCCGGGCTTGACGAATGGGTCGTGGGGCCGCCCGAGCGGGTCGTCGTGGCGCCGGCCGCGCCGTGGCTGTCCCGGCAGCGGGCTGAGCCGGGGCGCCTGCACGTCGGCGGGGGCGTCCTGCGTCTCGACCCGCTCAGCGGCTCCGGTGCCGGGCAGGCGATGCGCACCGCGATGCTGGCGACGGCCGTGGTCCGCGACGGGCGACCCGCCGCGGACCTGCTCGGTGACTATCATCGGCGGCTCGGCGCCGCCTTCCACCGCCACCTCATCGGTTGTACGGCCAACTACCGGACAGCGTTCGACAGTGCCGAGTGGGCCGGTGAGCTGCACATCACCGCGACCGCGCTGGCCGGGCACGCGGCCCAGCTGCACAGCCGTAGCGGCGGGCCGGTGTTCACCGGGCGCCGGGATGTCGCAGCAATGACATAGCCGCCTTGCCGGCGCCGTTCAACGCGGCGGTCCGCGGATCGGCCGCCCGCTCCACCAGGATGCCGAGCCGGGCGGCGACCGCCTCGACCAGTCCCGGATGCAGAGCGCCGTCACCGACCAGCAGCAGCCCGTTCTCCGGCGGAGCGACGTCCAGACTGTCGACGTGCGCCGCGATCTGGTCGGCGATCACCTGGATCGTCACGTCGCCGCCCAGGTCACGGGTGCCGATCTCGGTGCGGCGGGCCTCCACGACCCGACCGTAGTCGAGCACCGCGACCTCGGTCAGCTCCGCGCCGACGTCGGCGACCAGCAGCATCCCGGCCGTCGCGCCGGCGCCTATCGCGGCCGCCCGGGCACTGTCGATCAGCAGTAACCGGGACGGCTCGAACACCGCCTTCAGCACCCGCTTGGTGGTCTCCTGATCGTCGCCGGAGGCCAGGACCGGACGGCACGCCACCACCACGCCGCCCGACGGCACGGGCAGCGCGAACGTGCCGACCAGTTGGGACAGCATGGCCACACAACCGTCGAAGTCGACCACCCGGCCCCGGCGGATCAGCGGACCGGCGCCATCGCACCGGCCACTGACCACGCCCTGCCGTTCGGTCCACACACCTGCGATGTCACTGCCCAGATCGACAGCGATCGCCGAGGCCATCTTCGTCACCCAACCTGCTTCTGCTGGCACGGAACACAGAACCGCGCGTGCGGCAAGACCTCTAGCCGCTCCGCCGGGATGGCCCCCGCGCACCCCTCACACTGCCCGTAGGCGCCGTCGGCGATTCGCCGCAACGCCCCGGACACCTGCTCCACGCTACGTCGGGTGGCGGCGAGCAGAGCATCCTGGGTGTGTGACTCACCGGGATCGCCGGTGTCGGCGTTCATTTCGGTGAGTTCCTTGAGCCGGGCCGTCTGCCGGTCCAACTCGTCGGTCAGTGCAGCCTGCACCACCGCGAAGCGATTGTCGATGTTCGTACTCACGGGATTTCCTCCGGACAACAAAAAAGGCCGAAGCCGGTTCGGCTTCGCCCTGGGCGGTCGTTCCTGTCGAAAACGCTCCGCCGGTGGGCCGCGACCATCCGGCGCGGCCACCGGCCGGTGGGCAGCGATCGCAGCCGTCACCGCGGTGACGGCGGGCGCGAAAGACCTCACCGGAAGCATTCGAACACCATAGGCCGCCCTTCGCGGCCTGCCAAACGGTTACTTCGCCGGACCCGGCCAGGCCGGGTCCCGACCCAGCGTGGCCAGCAGCTTCTCCAGCGGGGTCGCCGTCGCTGTGACCGACACCGCGGGCCGGAACGGTGCCTGCGGTGACAGGCGCCGGTCGTCGTCGGGCACCGCGAGCGCGATCGGCAGGGCGGCCGGGATCAGTTCCGGCGCGGGTTCGAACGGCACCCCGCGTGCGGCCGCCACGTCCCAGGCGTGCACCACGTAGTCGACCAGGTGGAAGCTCAGCGCCATCCGTGCCGGGAAGGTCCGCGGACCGAACTCGGGAATGGTGAACGCCGTGTCCTCGGCGGTGGCGAACGCGGCCTGCACGTCCGCGGCGGCCTGGCGGTAGGCGGTGATCGGGTCGGCGACGGGTACCGGCTGCCACGGTTGCGGGTCGGCGCCCCGGCCGGCGGCGGCCGCGGCGAATCCCCGGTGCTGGGCGGTCATGTGGGCGATCAGGTCGGCCAGGTCCCAGCCGGTGCACGGGGTCGGGCGGGTCAGGTCGGCGGCGGTCACCGGGGCGATCAGGTCGACGCTGAGGGTGACGGCCCGGCGGTCGAGGTCGAGGAGCCGCGGAAAATCAGTAAGCATTCGCCTATCATGTGCACGTGCTTATCATCTGCGCAAGCCGGTATTCTGCACGCTGTGACCAGCCGGCGGCCCGACCTAGCGGCGATGATCGGCCCGCTCGGCCGCACCCTGCTCGCCCTCGAAGCGCCCATCCTCGAGGCGCACGGCCTGGCCATGTGGGCGTATGCGGTGCTGCTCAACCTCGACTCCGAGCCGGTCCGCACCCAGAACGCGCTGGCCGACGCGATCGGCGCCGACAAGACCCGGATCATCCGGATCCTCGACGACCTCGCCGCCCGGGGCCTGATCGAGCGCCGCCCGGACCCGACCGACCGCCGGGTGCGGCTGCTGTCCATCACCGCCGAGGGGCGCCGCCTGCGCGACGCCACCCAGACGGCCATCCAGGCCGCCGAGAACGACCTGCTCGACCGCCTGACCCCGACGGAACGCGAGACGTTCCTGACGATCCTGCAAAAACTCGTCTAGTACGGCCACCGCACCCGGGGACTACCCGGGGTGGATGCGCTGGGCCTCGGCCTTCGCGGCGGCGATGATGGCATCGGCCTCCCGTTTCGCCTCCGCCCGGTGGTCGTCGGCCTGCTCTTCGGCCAGTCTCAGGATGTCCTCGACCCGGGTGCCGAGCCCCGCGAGCGTCGGCCGGTCGGACCGATCCGCGCGGCCCGCCTGGCGCGGGACCTTGGCGTCCTCGATCAGGTCGGCACCGGAGCGCGACACCGACCCGGCCACCAGCATGACCAGCCCCACCACGGCGGCCGCGATCGCGAACGGCATCACGTCACGCCCGGCGACCGCCCCGACGAGCGCCCCCGCTCCGCCGGCGAACAGGAACAGACCCCAGCCCCTCATGTCGGGCATGCTAACGCCTTCACGTCAGATGCAGGGTCCGTCCGACGCCGGTGGACAGATCGTCGGGCACCTCGGCGGCGAAACGGGCCGAGTCGTCGACCGGCCGGTAACCCAGTTCGGCCGTCGCCCGGTCGTGGCGCCACAGACCGCCTGAGTTCGCCGACACGCCGTGGTAGACGCCGTACCGGACGTCCGCGGTCAGCGCCCCCGTGAACAACCGCACCAGATCGGGGCCACTCAACCAGCCGGGCAGCCAACTGCGGGCCATCGGCCGGTCCCGCACCCCACCGAGTCGCAAGCACACCACATGCAGGCCGTGCTCCTCGGCGTACCACCGCCCGACGGTCTCCGCGAATACCTTCACCGAGCCGTAAACGCAGCAGGGGTACGGGGCGGCGTCCTCGCCGATCGTGGCCGCCCCGGCGTCGACGTGCCCGCCGAGCGCGTGCAGCGAACCGGCCAGCACCACCCGTCCGGCCTTGGCGGCGACCGCGCCCTCGAGGACGTTGACCACCGCGTCGGCGTTCGGCTCGCGGAGCGCCGACCACGGCTGGTTCGGGTTCGCGTCGGCGGCCAGGTGCACGATCGTGTCCACACCGGAGCACACGTCCCGGGCGAAGGCGGCGTCGCGCAGGTCACCGGTCACTGCGTCGGGTAGCGGCGTCCGGTCGGTCAGGCGTAGGGAGTAGGCGGAGGCGAGCGCCGGAATCAGTCGGCGGGCGACCCCACCCGCGGCACCGGTGATCAGAAGAGTCGACACCGGAGTCCGCTTCTCCCCACGACGACCACCGCAAACCCGACGATGGCGGAATGTGCAATGTTCGTGTCGTTGCCGCCGACAGTGCGGGCGGACACGATGAAGACATGCGGCGGATCGTGTTCGTGGTGTTCGACGGGTTTCAGCTGCTCGACCTGGCCGGGCCCGCCGACGTGTTCGCCGCGGCCACCCTGCTGGCCCGCGGTGGCGGCTATCGGATCGAGGTCGTCGCCGAAACGGCCGGGACGGTCACGGCCAACACCGGCATCCGGGTCGACGCGACCACCGCGCTGGCCGACGTCGCCGGGCAGATCGACACGGTGCTGGTGGCCGGCGGTCTGTCCGTTCCGGACCATCTGCTTCACCGGGAGCTGACCGGACACCTCAGCCGGATCTCGGGGCTCGCACGGCGTACCGCATCGGTGTGTAATGGCGCCCTGCTCCTCGCCGAGGCCGGACTTCTCGCCGGGCGCCGGGCCACCACGCACTGGCTCGCGGCAGGCGAGCTTGCTCGCCGCCATCCGGACGTCACCGTCGACGCCGACCGGATCTACCAGCGGGACGGACCGGTGTGGACGTCGGCCGGGGTGACCGCCGGGATCGACCTCGCGCTCGCGCTGGTCGCCGACGACCACGGCACCCGCCTCGCCCACGATGTGGCCCGCGGTCTCGTCGTCTACCTGCACCGGCCGGGCGGGCAGAGCCAGTTCAGCCCGGCGATGCGGGCCGCCGCCTCCCCGGACGAGGCGATGCGCGAGCTGCAGGCGTTCATCGACGGCAACCCCGGCGAGGACCTCAGCGTGCCCGCCCTCGCCCGGCGCGCCGGGCTCAGCGAACGGCATTTCGCCCGGGTCTTCACCGACCGCGTGGGTACGTCACCCGGCCGCTATGTGGAACGCAGCCGCGCCGACGCCGCCCGCCGCCTGCTGGAGACCACCGACCACCCCCTCGACCGGATCGCCCGGGAGACCGGCATCGGCGCCCCGGAGACCCTGTTCCGGGTGTTCCGCCGCCTCTGGCGGGTCGCACCGGGCGAATACCGGCGCCGGTTCACCACCACGTCCTGACAGGAGACCCCATGCACGTCGCGATCGCGCTCTATCCCCGGTTCACCGCACTGGACGCGGTCGGGCCCTACACCGTGTTCGCCTTCGCCCCGGGCTGGACCGTCACGTTCGTCGCCGCCACGGCCGGACCGGTCACCGACGACGCCGGAAGCCTCACCCTGCAGGCCACCGCCGGGTACGCGGACCTCACCGAACCGGACATCGTGGTCGTCCCGGGTGGACCCGGTACCGTCGAGGCCCTCGCTGATCGGGCGCTGCTCGACTGGATCGCCTCGGCCCGCGGGCACGCCAGATGGACGACCTCGGTGTGCAGCGGCTCGTTCCTGCTCGGCGCGGCCGGGCTGCTCGACGGTCGCCGCGCGACCAGCCACTGGGGGTGGCTGGACCAGCTCGCCACGTTCGGCGCGACCCCGGTCGGCGAACGCGTCGTCCGCGACGGCGACATCGTCACCGCAGCCGGCGTGTCGGCCGGCATCGACATGGCGTTGTCCCTACTCGGCCAGGCCGTCGACGACCGGACCGCGCAGGCGGTGCAACTCGCCATCGAGTACGACCCGCAGCCCCCGTACCGGTGCGGCTCCCCGGCGACCGCCCCGCCCGGACTTCCCGAAACCGCGCTGAGCCTGATCAGCTGACCTCGCGGTGGATCACCGCGACCGTGCAGGCCGAATGCCGTAGCAGGTGCTGGCTGATCGAGCCGAGCAGCAGCCCGGTGACCGCGCCACGACCGCGGCTGCCGACCACCAGCAGCTGCGCGGCGGCGCTCGCCCGGGCCAGTGCCGCCGCCGGATGTTCCAGGGTGTCCTCCACCTGGATGGTCAGGCCGGGGAAACGTTCCCGGACGACCGCGACCGGCGCACCCGCGGCTGCCTGCTCCGGGTCGGCCCGGATCACCCGCAACGGCACCTTCCGCGCGGTGGCCCGCTCGGCGGCGAACAGCAGCACCGGCAGGGTCAGTTCGGAGCCGTCGACGCCGGCGATCACCGCGGCGTCCGGCTCCGGCACACCCCGGACCACCACGACCGGGCAGCGGGCGTGCGCGCTGACCGCCGAGATCACCGAACCCAGCAGTCCGGCCACGACGCTGTGGCCGTGCCCGCCGAGTACGATCAGCCGGGCGTCCCGGGAACGGTCGATCAACGCGGCGGCGGCGTGTCCGCGCACCGCCCGGGTCGTCACGTCGACCGCCGGATGCGTCTTACGGACCGCCGCGACCGCCTTCTCCAGGATCTCGTCGATGACTTCGGCGACCGTCCGGTCCGGCCGCAGCAGAGGTAGCGGCACCATCGGCGGCGCCGTCGCCGGCCACTCGTCGGCGTGGAACACCTCGATCGGCGCGCCGGTCCGGACCGCCTCGTCGCGCGCCCACGACAACGCGGCCTGCGAATACGGCGATCCGTCATATCCGACCACGATCCTGCCCATGGCTGCGGATCCCTCCCTTGACGTGTACACATTGTGCGGTCGCGATGTGGTCCGGGCTCCTTCCCACTGTTGGACAAATCCGACTCTTCCGGCAGGGTCTAAAGTCCCGTCCCGTGTCATTCGCCGGTGGGATCGCGGCACGGGTATTAGTAGAAGTCGTCTCGGAGGGAGCCATGGTCCCGGGTGGGGCGTTGGCCCTGGTGCTCGCGGCGGCGCTGGTGCATGCGCTGTGGAACGTGCTGTTCGCCCGTGGCGGCCGGGGGATCGGCGTACTGGCGGTGACCAACGCGGCCGGCTTCGTGGCGTGGGCCCCGGTCGCCCTCGGCCGCTGGTCGATCGAGGCGGCGGTGTGGCCATACCTGCTGGCCGGGGCCGCCTTCCAGATCTACTACCTGCTGGTGCTGAACCGGGCCTACGCGCGGGCACCGGCACACACCGTCTATCCGCTGGCCCGCGGTCTCGGGCCGGTTCTCGTGCTGGTCGTGGCGGTCGCCGTCGGCGCCCGGGTACCGGGATGGGCGGTCGTCGCGGTCGGGTCGATCAGCGTGGGGGTGTGGCTGACCGTCACCGGTTCGGTGGACCGCCGGGTGCTGGGTGCGGCGTTTCCGGTGGCGGTGTCACTGGCCGGGTTCCCGTTCGTGGCCGCCTACGGGCTGCGGCACGCCGATCCGGCGACCTACCTGTGGCTGTCGACCCTGCCGGTCACCGTGGGCACGCTCGTGGCCGGGCGGTCGGAGCTGCGGGCCGCGCTACGGCCGATGACCGTCGTCACCGGCGTGGGCATGGTCGCCGCGGGTGGTCTCACCATGGCGGCGCTGGCGATGGTCGAGCCGTCGCAGGTGCCGGCGGTGGCGGCGCTGCGCGAGACCGGCATCCTCTTCGTGGTCCCGCTGTCCTGGCTACTCGACCGGACCTTCGCCCGGCGGGCCGCGATGGGTGCGGTGCTGGTCTTCGTCGGGGTGGTCCTGCTGGCCGCCGGCTGAGCTGACGGTCGGCGCCGAAGAGCGTGGTGTGGGCCGGGCGGATCGCACCCGGCTCGGTGTGCGAGTAGTCGCGGGCCTCGACGACCAGGCCGTCCGGGCCGAACCGCAGCACGGTGCAACCGGCGATGGTCAGTGCCTCCCCGCCGGGGTAGATGATCGCCCGGTACTCGACCGCCGCGGTGTCGCCGGTCACGACCGGTTCGGCGAACCACACCTCGGCCGGTTCGGTCTCCTCGGCGAAACACTCGGTGAGGTACTCGCGGAGCCCGTCACGTCCGCGGTAGCACCGCTGGACGCCCGCCCAATGGTCACCGTCCGGCGCCTGGAGCGCGGCGATCGCCTCGACGTCCTGCGCCGGCCAGCCGGTCCGCCAGGTCCGCGCCCAGTTTCCGGCCCACTGTGCCGTCGTCATCCGCTTCACCTGACCGCGTAGTTGCGCAGCAGCCGCAGCGCGGTGCCCGCCTGCGGGCCGCTGACCAGCAGTTTCGCGTCGGCCGGGGCGAGCCGTTGGGCGCCGACCCGGCAGAAGTCGCCGGCCGGGCCGGTGATTACGTTCGCCGCCGCCGGGTCACCCAGCCGCCAGGTCGAGCCGTCCGGGGCGGTCAGGTCGGCGCGGACCGGGGCCGGCGGCAGGCCGGCCAGGCGGAACGCGTACGGCAAGGTGCTCAGCCCGAGCCAGGCGACGTGTCGCAGACGGGCCGTGTCGGGGTGGTCGACGCCGAGTGGGACGGTGATGTCCAGAGCGTGCGCCCAGTGCTCGGCCAGCCTGGTGGTGGCCAGGGTGCGCGGCTTCAGCGGGGTGGCGACCCACCGTACCGGCTGAGTCTGATCCGCCGCCCGAAGGGCCGTGACCGACGCGCGCCGGGCCGCCCGCCAGCGGTCGAGGATCTCCGGGCCGTCGCCGCGCTCGGCTTCGACCAGGGCGCCCATCGCCTCGTCGACGGTGGCGCCGAGCTCGTGCCAGCGGACCGGATCACCCTGCCCACCGGCCGTCGCGACGACCGCCTCCTCGGTCTGCGCCAGATGCAGCAGCACGTCGGCGATCGTCCAGCCCTCGGCGGCCGACGGGGTCTTCCAGTCGTCCGGGCCGAGCCGGGCCAGGACCGTCTCCAGCTGTCGTTGTTCGGCTTCCAGATCGTCGTACACGTCGGTGTGCGCCACCGTCGCAGCATAGAAGAATGTGTCGATGGCCGTCTTCGCTCAGATCTCCCTCGGCGTGCACGACTGCGACCGGGCCGCCGCCTTTTGGATCGCGGCGCTCGATTGGGTGCGGCGTCCGCCGCGATGGCCCGGCGACGACTGGATCGTGATCGAGCCGCCACCCGGGCAGCCCGGCGCGCCGATCGCGATGGACGACAGCGGCAGCCCCGCGCCGGAGTTCCCCCGGATCCACCTCGACCTGCGGGCCGGTGACGACGGGCTGGACGCCGAGGTGCAACGGTTGATCGCTCTCGGCGCGACCCGGGTCGACTGGCCGTTCTATCCGGCGCCGGGGGAGCGGCACCCGGACGAGCCGCCGTTCGTGGTGCTCGCCGACCCGGAGGGCAACCGGTTCTGCGTCGCAGCCTGACTTCAGGCGGCGCCTGACTTCAGCCGCCGGCTGAGCCCGGTCGGCCGCCGCTCAGCTGAGCGCGGCTCAGCTGAGCGCGGCTCGGTTGGCCGCCGCGAAACCGGGGCGCCCGCAAAGCCGGGGCGCCGCGAAACCGGGGCGCTGCGAAACCGAGGCGCCGCTCAGCTGGTCGCCGTGCAGCCGGGTCGCCGCTCAGTCGGCCGCCAGTCGGGCCCGCAGGTCGCGGGCCGCCGTGCCGCGGTAGTGGACCAGGACGTCGGCCAGGGCCCCACGGACCTCCGGGTCGGGATGGTCGGCCAGGTAGGCGAGTTCCTCGGCCCCGCCGCGCCGGCGTCCGGCGAGGGCGTACAACGCGTAGACGATGTCGTCCACCGTGACGGCCGCCCGGAGTGTCGCCATGAGCTGCGGTTTCGTCTCCGGTGGCGGGTCGTAGGGGAAACGTCGGCGGACCCGGGCCGAACCCGGCGTTCCCGGCTGCAGGCACACCGGGCAGGTGCACGGGCGGCGGCCGTGCGCGTCCGGGACGTGCCGCCAGCCCACGCCCTGCGGCAGCGCGCGGATCCGGCGTACCTCGGCGGGCCTGATCGATCTCGGCACGAAGATCTCGTAGCCGCGCGGATCGGCCAGACCCCGCAGATGCGCGGTGGCCGCCGCCGCGGTCAGCCGTTGCGGCTCGCGGCCGTAGCGGCCGACGGTGACCGGCTCGTCATCGGGGATCCGCACGTCGACGGCGACCAGCACACCCGGCTTCCAACGGCGCAGCTCCCGCACCCACTGGTGGGTGAGGGTGAAGTCGGGCAGCACCGCCATCGCGTAGACACCGCGGTCGCCGTCCCAGCCGCGGCTGCGCGCGCCGATACCGCCACGCAGCAGACGGGCGGCGTGGCGGTGCGCGGTGACATGGACCAGGTTCGGCATCACCGCGCAGCGTAGACGCCTGCTCAGAGGTAGTGCAGCAGAGTTATCACCAGGTCGGTGACGACCGTCGCGGCGAAGACCGCCCAGCCGATCAGGTTGCGGGAGCCGACCCGCAGGTGCGCGATCAGGGCGCCGGTGAAATACAGGACCAGGCCGACGGCGGCCGAGATCCCGAGCGGGGGTACGGCGAACCCGATCAGCAGTCCCGCGGTGCCCGCCGCCAGTAACGAGCCCAGCACCGGCACGTATCTGCGGGGGATCCCCTTCATGTCCGCCTGGGCCTTCGGGTATTCGTGGCCGATCAGGTACGTGACCGCGGCACTGCCGGTGAAGAACGCGGTCACGAGCGTGACGATGATGTATGCCGTGGGCAACGGATCCTCCTCGATGGTCGATCGAAGGAGGGGACGGCCGAGGCGGACCGAATGTGACGGCCGGGGCGGTCCGACTGTGACAGCCGCGGCGGCTATCGGCGGCCGATCAGGGTTTGGACCACCGGGCGGCCCGCGTCGGCGACCAGGCGGGTCAGCAACGTGCCGAACGGGTCCTGGCTGGTGCCGTCGGGCTGCTCGCTCAGTCGTGGCCGGACCCGCATCGGCGCCTGGCCGCTGGGTTTGAGCAGGTAGGCCGACGTGGTGCCGGCCATGAGGTTGCCGTTTCGGATGACGTGCAGCTCCATCCGTTCCATCTCCAGCCACAACGCGGCTCTGGCCCGGCCGTTGCGGACGTGCACGAGGCCGTGCTCGTAGGCGTACACCGCCGCGCTGCCCCAGAACGGGAAGACGATCGCCCAGCCGAGGGCGCCGACCGCCAGCACCAGCGCCGGGACCGCCAGTGCGATCAGGAACAGGGAGAACAGCGCGAACGCCGCCGCGAACGAGACCACGCTCAGCAGTAGCGCGATCAGCGCCGCCCGGGCCGGGTCGCCGGTGGCGCGGTGCCCGACCGGTGCACCGAGGCGGTGTGCGGTGGCGAGCGCGGTGACCTTCGCCGGGATGGGCGTGGTCTCGTCGGTGTCCATGCTGGTCAGCCCTCGCGCTCTCGCCTGTTTCCGCGTGTCGAGAGGGCATCATGCTCGTGATCTCTGTCAAAAACCTTGCAGTCCTATTTCAGCGGGTCCCAGGAGTTGGCGAACCAGCGGCGCAACGATTTCGCGAGGTCGGGATGACCGGCCGCCCACACGTCGTCGAAGGCGAAGAACTGGTGGTAGCCGAACTCGTCGTCGATGTGGAAGACCGCCTGGGCCAGGTGGTCGGCGACCTCGATGCGGCCGAGTGCCGGGCGGCGGCCGCCGAGCGGGCCGGGGATGATCTCGCGGCCCTCGACCTGGGCCATCACGTCGAGGACGACACGGTGTGCCGACTCGTGGTCGCCGGTCATGCCGTCGAGGTCGAGCTCCTGATCGTCCCAGGCGCCCCAGCGGTTCATCCGGTCGAGGGCGGCGGCGAGATCGTCGTCGGGGCCGACGCAGCCGCGCAGCAGGGTCAGCTCGGCCGGCCATGTCGCGGTGGTGCGCAGCCATCGACCGAGATCGGGCAGCCGGACGCCGGGGAGCCGGACCACGGTGGCCTGGGTGTCCCAGTCGACGTCACCGATGTGGGAGTAGGCGATGGTGGTCACCGGGTCGCCGGGGTCGCCCGTGGTGGCGGGGAGTGGCCACTCGCCGTGGACGGGGTAGGTGAGCCGGCCCGGTCGGTCGGTGACGAGCACGTCGTCGAGGAAGTAGTAGGCGAGCGGCACCTCGTCGTCGTCGGTCAGGGCGCGGACGCTGTGCTCGTCGACGGTCACCTTGCCCTCGACATAGAGGTGTCTCTTCAGCTGCTTGCGCAGGTCGGCCATGGACGACGGCTTCGGCAGCGACCGGCAGTCGACCTCGTCGAAGATGGTGTCCAGGCCGTAGACGTCGGCGCCCAGCTCGCCCTGGAGCCAGGCCTGCGGGTCGGGGGCGGCCTCGGCCCACCCGCGGCGGAACCAGTCGAGCACCGACGCGTCGGGCAGGCGGCGCACGTGCTTGCCGAGCACACCGTGATACGGGGAGCGATAGACGAACCAGGTCATGCCGACATCCTGCCCGCCGGGTACGACAAAACCGGATCAGCCCGCAGCGGCGTCTCGGCCGGGACCGGTCGCGGATGTCGCGTCGTAGTCGGGTTCCGGATCGTTGTGTTCGTGGCAGTCGTGGCGCGTACCAGAGGGCAAAGGTTTTCAGGGTCTAAACACTTGATACAGGAATGTGTCACCAACCTTTCATCAGTTCTGTTGATCATGAATGGACCTTGACGGGAAGGCGGACAAAATATGCCGAGGCGCGTATTCGTGCACATCGGGGCACCGAAGACCGGCAGCACCTATGTGCAGAACGTGCTTTTCGGCAACGCCGAGCGGCTGGAGCGGACCGGCCTGCTGGTTCCGGCCACGTTCAGCGCCCACGACCAGGCGATGACCGACCTGCGGCAGGTGCCGTGGCGCGATCCGGAGCTGTACTGGACGTGGGATCGGCTGCTGGAGCGGTTCGAGCGGTGGCCCGGCGACGTCGTGCTGACCAGCGAGGGATTCGGCGCCGCCACCGCTGAGCAGGCGAAACGGGCCGTGGAGAGCCTCCGTCCAGCCGAGGTGCACATCGTCGTCGCGGCGCGTGACCTGTGGCGGACCTTCCCGTCGATGTGGCAGCAGAGCATCCGGGCCCGCAGCACCTGGCGTTTCGAGGACTTCCTGACCGCCGTCGAAGAGGGGAAGTTCGACGGATTCTGGGACCATTACACCGCCAACCGGATGTTCCAGCGCTGGGGTGACCTCGTTCCACCCGCGCAGCGCCACATTGTCACGGTCCCGCAGCCGGGCGCGCCGCACGACCTGCTGTGGAAACGGTTCGCCGGAGTCCTCGGCATCCCCGACGGCGTCTGTGAGCCGGCCGCCCCCGAGTCGAATCCGTCGCTCGGCGCACCGGAGATCGAGGTGCTGCGGCGGGTCAACGCCGCACTCGGCGACCTCTATCCGCACCGCCTGCCCTACCAGCGGGTGGTCCACCAGCACCTGCTCCGGGCGGTGCTGCAGCGCCGCGAGAACGACATGCGTTTCGGGGTCGGCCTGGACCGTGCCGGATGGGTCGCCGAGCTCGCCGACCAGCAGATCAAGGAACTCCAGGACTACCCGTGCCACATCGTCGGTGACCTCGCCGAGCTGCGCCCGGGCCGGATGGGCGATTCCACCAGCCCGGACGCGCTCGACGAGAAGCAGATCCTGGACGCCGCGATCCAGACCATCGTCGGCATGATCGCCCACGCCGACGCGCTGAAACAGCAGGTGCCGCAGCAGCCGGTCGGGATGATCGCCCGGGTCCGGCGCGGAGTCCGTCGCCGCCTAGTCTCGTAGCCGCCGGTACGCGCGCGCCGACAGCGGGATGAAGATCGCCGCGATCAGCAGCGGCCAGCCCAGTGCCAGCCACACCGCGTGCTCGGCCAGCACCCCGCCGGTCATCCCGGTCGGATTGCCGAACAGCTCCCGGGCCGCGGTCGCGGTCGCCGACAGCGGATTCCACGCGGCGACCGCACCCAGCCAGGCCGGCATCGTCTCGGCCGACACGATCGCCGTCGACAGGAAACCGATCGGCCACACCAGCACCTGCACGGCCGCCGTCGCGCCGCCCCCGCGGAACGTCAGGCCCACGAAGATCCCGATCCACAACATCGAGAACCTCAGGAGCAGCAGCAGGAGTACGGCCAGCGCAGCCGATGCGGGATCGGAGGTGATCCGCCACCCGATCGCCAGCCCGCCCACCAGCAGCACCGCGAGTTCGGCCGCCGAGTTGGTCATGTCGGCACCGACCCGGCCCAGCGCCGGTGACGCGCTGCCGATCGGCATCGATCGGAACCTGTCGGTGATGCCCTTGCCCGCGTCCGCGGCCATCTTGGTGGCCGTCGTCTCGACCCCGAACATCATGCTCAGCGCCATCATGCCGGGCAGCAGGAACGCGATGTAGTCGCCGCCGCCGGGCACGTTGATCGCCCCGCCGAACAGGAACCCGAACACCAGCAGCAGCATGATCGAGAACATCAGGCCGAAGACCGGGCCCCACGGCTCGCGTCTCCAGTGGGCGAGTTCCCGTCGGGTGAGGATCCAGCCCGCTCGCAGCGTGGTCATCGGACGGCCTCCTTGCCGGTCAGTTTGAGAAACGCCTCGTCCAGGGTGGGGTGGCGCAGCTGCAGGTCCTCGACGATGATGCCGAGCTCGTCGAGGTTGCGGACGATGTCGATCAATCCCGAGGTCACCTCCATCGTGATCGTCTGGTTCTCCTCGTCGATCTCTCCGCCCAGACGTCGCGCCGCCTCGTCGATGTCGGCGCGCACGGTGATCGTCACCCGGTCGCCGCCGACGTGGCGTTTCAGCTTCTCCGGGGTGCCCTCGGCGATCACCCGGCCGTGGTCGACCACGGTGATCCCGGCCGCCAACTGGTCCGCCTCGTCCAGGTACTGCGTGGTCAGCAGGACCGTGGTGCCGCGGGCCGCGGTCTGTCGGATGCCGGTCCACACATCGTTGCGGGCGCGCGGGTCGAGCCCGGTGGTCGGCTCGTCCAGGAACAGCACGGCCGGGGTGAGGATCAGTCCGGCCGCGATGTCGAGGCGCCGCCGCATGCCGCCGGAGTAGGTCTTCACCGTCCGGTCGGCTGCCTCGGCCAGCCCGAACGTGTCGAGCAGGTCGCCCGCGCGGGATTCGGCGTCGACCCGGTTCAGGCCGTAGAGCCGGCCGAACATCACCAGGTTCTGTCGGCCGCTGAGGATCTCGTCGACCGCGGCGTTCTGGCCGACCAGGCCGATGCTGCGGCGTACCCGGGCGGCCTGGGTGCGTACGTCGAACCCGGCGACGCTGGCCGTGCCCTCGTCGACGTCGATCAGGGTGGCCAGGGCCTTCACCGCGGTGGTCTTGCCGGCGCCGTTCGGCCCGAGCAGGCCGTGGATGACGCCGGCCGGCACGTGCAGGTCGAACCCGTCCAGCGCGGACAGGTCGCCGTATCGCTTGCGCAGTCCTTCAGCGATCAACGTGTGCACGAGCGCTCCTTAAACTCCGTATGCCTTACGGAAAATTATCGCGGGGAACACCGTACACCGCACGGGGTAGATTTGGCACATGGAGAAACCGGATGATCTCGCTCGCACCATGACGCTGCTCTGGCGGCGCGCCCTCGGCACCCCGCAGGGCGCCCGAGGGCCGAAACAGCGGGTCAGCGTCGACGAGGTCATCCAGGCCGGGATCGCGGTCGCCGACGCCGACGGGCTGCCGGCCTTCTCGATGCGCAAGGTCGCCGACCGGCTCGGGCTCAAACTGATGTCGATCTACACGTACGTGCCGGGGCGTTCCGAACTGATCGGGCTGATGGTCGACGAGGTCGTCGGCGAGATCCCGCACCCGCCCCACCGGGACTGGCGCGAACGCCTCACCGGCGTCGCCCGCCACCAGTGGGACGAATACCACCGCCACCCGTGGTTGCTGCAGGTGGAGAACTCCCGGCCCTGGATCGGCCCCAACGGCTGCGATCGGTACGAGTGGCAGCTCGCCGCCGTCGACGGGGTGGGCCTCGACGACATCGAGATGGACCAGGTCATCACCATGATCGGGGCGTTCACGGCGGGTGCCGCCCGGACCTCGGTGGTCACCCTGCGCACCACCGAGGAGTCGGGAATCTCGGATGTCGAGTGGTGGGAGGCCAACGCGCCCATCCTGGAGAGGGTGATGCCGCCGGGGGCGTACCCGCTGTCCGGGCGGGTCGGCACCGCGGCCGGCGAGGAGTACAACGCGGTCGGCGACCCGGATCGGACGTTCCGGTTCGGCCTGGAACGGCTGCTCGACGGGGTGGAGGTCCTGCTGCGGTGAGAGTCGCGGTCGCGCTGGTCGCGGTGCTGGCCCTGACCGGCTGCACCGGCCAGTCCGCTCGACAGCGGCTCTTCGACGACGCCGTGATCTCCGGTGACGCGGCCGTCCTCGGTGACGCAGTCGCGGCGTTCTTCGTCGGCCCGGTCGTGAAAGGGCCGACGGAACACGGCTACCTCGTGCTCGTCGGTCCCGGCGGTGCCTTCCGCACGATCCGCACCGCGCCGATGGACTCGATGCGGCCCGCCTGGTCACCGCACGGCCTGTACTTCGCCGACGAGGACAACGACTACCGGCTCACCGCGTCCGGGCTCACCGTCACCGCGAATCCCAAGACCGCGGCACAGAACCTGATGTTCGCCCTGCCGGGCGGCGGCGCGGTCGGCGTCTTCAACAATGCCGGTGACCAGATCAGCACCCCGGACGGCCGCTTGTACCAGGTCAGCGGCACCCACTTCACCGGCGCCGACTGCGACGGCCGGATCTACGGCATCGGCGGGGACGCCTACCGTGAGACACTGACCGCGATCTACCCGGCCGAACGAGAGATCGCCCAGCGACCGGCGACGGCCACCGAACCCATCGGTCAGGTGCCCTGCGTCGACGGCGTCGTCACCTACCTGTCCTGGGCGGGCGTCGTCTCCTGGAACACCACCACAGGTGACCATCAGGTGCGGCCGCTCACCGTAGACGACGGCACCCGCCTCGACGAGCAGGACTTCGGCTACGCGGTCCAGGACTGGAAAGACGGCCGGCTGCACTGGGTGTACGCCGACGGCCGGGTCTTCGCCACCGATCCCGCGACCGGCCGGACCACCCCACTCTTCGACACCGGCCTCGGCACCGGATTCGGCCGGGAACGCCACACCCTGTACGCCTTCACCGGCACCGCCCTGCACACGATCAGCACTCTCCGCGACGCGCCCGGCAACCTCGGCTACACCGTCTTCGACCGCGCCGACGGCCGCAAGCTGCGGGAAGCCGAGATCGCGATCCCCAACACCGCCGTGAACGTCGGCGACCTGGGCCTGACGTACATGGCCGCCCGTGATTGACTCGGGGCACGACAGACACGGGAGGACAATTGATCATCATCGCTGGTGAGCTGCGTGTGGACCCGTCCCAGCGCGACCGCTATCTGACCGGGGTCGCCGACATCACCAGGCAGGCCCGCGCCGCGACCGGATGCCTCGACTTCGTGCAGGCACCCGACCCGCTCGACCCGGCCCGGATCACCGTCTACGAACGCTGGGAGTCCGACGAAGACCTGCACCGCTTCCGCGAGACCCCCGGCCCGACCCCCGAACTCCCCGAAATCCACGCGGCCGACGTGCGCCGATTCCGGATCAGCGGAGTCGAGGAGCCGTGACCGACTACGACGGGATCTACCGGTCCGGCGCCGCTCCGTGGGAGATCGGCATCCCGCAGCCCGCCCTCGACCTGACCGTCAGCGGTCCCCGGGTCCTCGACATCGGCTGCGGCAGCGGCGAGGTCGCCCTGGAACTCGCCCGCCGCGGCCATCAGGTGACCGGCGTCGACGTCTCGGCCGTCGCCATCGAACAGGCCCGAGCCAAGGCCGCGGCCGAGGGCCTGACCATCGATTTCCGCGTCGGAGACGCCCGGTCACTGTCCCTGGAGCCGTTCAACGCGGTCATCGACTCCGGCTTACTGCACAGTCTGCTGCGGTACGGCGGAGCCGCCCCCTACGTAGACCTGCTGCCCCGACTGACCGCCCCCGGCGGCAGCCTGACGATCCTGGCCATCTCCGCCGAGGGCGCCCAGGGCTGGGGTGTGACCGAGGACTACCTGAAAGCCACCTTCACCGCGCCCACCTGGACCGATGTGACGGTCAGCCCCATCGAGGTGATCTCCACGGCGGGCCCGCTCCCCGGTTTCCTGCTACAGGCGTCCCGACCCGACTGACCTGCGTGCCCGCACGCCGCCGCGCCCCGCTGCGGGCCTTGCCGCCGCTTCGTCGGGCCATGGCAGGGCCCCGCCTGCCCCGCCTTCGCCCGTCGGGGTGCCGGTAAGAAACGTGTCACTAGATCCAATCGGCGTAGATCACGACGCGGTCCGGCTTCGATAGATGCTTTTGCTGGTGGGAGCCGCCACTTCGTTATCAGCGCTCATTCGCCGTGACACTGTCAGCGGACTCGCCTACGGGAAACCGGTCGGTATCGATGACGCGTCGACGGGTTGCGTGCCGGACTCGGCCGCGTAGCGCCTTCCTCGCTGTCAGCGGTGGCGAAGCCTGCTGACAACGAGGGGAGGTCTCGCGTCGTTGTCAGCGCTGATCTCTCACGTCGCTGTCGGCAGCTCTTTCATTCTGGTGGCAGCGTGTCACCCCGGCTCGGGGGATTGAATCGTCGTCCACTCTCAACGACCATCGAGGAGGTGAGGCCAATCTCGAGGTTCCCGCAGCTCGGTGTCGTGGCTCGCCTGATAGCCGTGCTCGCCGGTGCGGCGACTCTCCTTTTTCTGCTGCTGGGGCCGATCGCCTGGTGGGCAACGCCGGCCAAGCACCTCACAGGCAAGGACAAAGCCGACGCGCGCAATAGCACCCGGCAAGTCCTGCTGGCGGGGATTGGCGGGATCGGCCTGCTGGTCGGCGCGAGCTTCACGGCCCGGACCTACTTCCTTGCCCGCCGCGGCCAGGTCACTGAACGGTACGGAAAGGCGGTCGCCCAGCTCTCCTCCGAGAAGCTGGTCGAACGTCTGGGCGGCATCTACGCGCTGGAGCATGTGATGGCCGACTCGCTTGCACACCACGAGACGGTCTGCTCGGTCCTGGCCGCGTTCGTGCGAGAGGAAGCCCGAGGAAAAACCGGAACCGGCGCTGGCGACCACGTTGCCACAGACGTCGAGGCAGCGGTCTCCGTCCTCGGCCGACGGCCCCACCGCCGAGAACGGGGCGCCGTCGATCTCACTGGCGCATGGCTGACCGGCGCCGATCTGGCCGGTGCCTACCTGGAGGGCGCGGTCCTCCGTTCGGCGCGACTCGACGCGGCGGATCTCAGTGGCATCCACTTGGATCAGGCCGACCTGCGGGAGACGGTCGCCGAGAACGCGAAACTGGATGATGCGCACCTTCGAGGGGTGCGCTTGGGTAAGGCATCTCTGAAAGCGGCCAGCCTCGCCAATTGCGATCTCCGTGACGCTGACCTCACCTCGGCCGACCTAATCGACGTCCGCGCGTCGCATTGCGATTTCCGTAACGCCGACCTGCACCACGCCGTGTTGGAGGGTGCCGATCTCGGCGATTCTGACCTGAGCGGCGCGGTACTGACCGGTGCCCGGCTGCGGGAGGCCGATCTGAGCAGGACAATCGGCCTTGTCCCGGAACAACTCGACGCCGCCCGGGTGGATGACAGCACCCGGATCCCCGCGTACGCCGTTATACGGAACAAGATCATCGGCCCGTGAAGCAGGGGATAGGAGAAGGACGTGACAGGCACCTATCGATTCGGTGACACCGCAACAGCGTCCGATCGGCTGGCCGTGCTGTCCGCGGCATTCGAGCAGAACAGCCGAGAATTCATCGAACGGTGGGTCGATCGCCCGATCCGTTCGGCCATCGATCTTGGCTGTGGACCGGGACATACCACGCGTCTTCTCGCTGAGGTTACCGGTGCGCGGAGAACAATCGGCGTCGACCACTCGGGCTCCTTTTTGAACGAGGCGCGGTCGGAATCCGATCCGAACGATGCGGTTTCATTCGAAAAGCACGATGTGATCGAGATGCCGCTCCCGGGGGCACCCGCAGACCTTGTCTACTGTCGATTTTTGCTGTCTCACCTCGCCGAGCCGGCGTACGTGGTCGGTCGGTGGATTACGCAGTTGCATGTACGGGGAATACTCTTGCTGGACGAGGTCGAGTACGTTCGTACCCGGCACCCGGTTCTGGACCGGTATCAGGAGGTCGTCGTGGCGTATCTGGCTCACTACGGCAACCGGCTCGAAGTCGGGCCGACGCTGGACGCCTTCGATGTCGGCTCGTCGGCGATGCGTCTTTCGAGCACTGTGCGCGAGGTTCGGCCGAGCACCGACCAGGTCGCCAGAATGTTTACCAACAATCTGGCCGTCTGGCGGAACGACGATTTCCTGACCGGCCGATTCACCGCCCAGGGCCTTGCAGACCTCGAAGTAGAGCTGCGCGGGCTAATCGGGTCGCCGGACCGGCTTGACGCGGTGTGGGGCATTCGCCAGATCGTCTTCCGACGGAACCACTAGCGAACAGGACCCCGGTCATGTCTGAGGAGCGACGTCACGCGGACTGCCTCCTCAGTTTTATCCGCCAGGATCAGGCGTGGGCGGGCTGGGTCGGAACCGTGCTCGCCCAGGCCGGGATGACGGTCGCCCGGCAATGGTGGGACTTTAGTCCTGATCAGGACTACGACGACCTGGCCGGCCGAGCGGTGCGGGAGGCGAGCACGATCGTCGTCCTGCTGTCACCGGCCTTCGTGAACTCGTTGTACGCCAGCCGGGAATGGCTGGTCGCCCTCCGGCGGCGGACATCCGAGGGGTCGCCCGTGATCGCCGTTGTGGTCGAACCGGCGCCGGTTCCCGAGGTCCTGCGGTTCGACCGCACGATCGACCTCGCTGCGGCGGAGCGGGACGAGGGGCTGGCCCGGACGCGGATCATCGACGGCATCGCGCCCCACTCCTTGCGGAATACGCCCCTTCCGGGCGTAGCAGCTCCGCCGCGCTTCCCCGGCCGGCCCGCACCGATCCAAAACCTGCCGCCGCGCAACCCGAACTTCACCGGCCGTGCGGCCGAGATGGACCGGCTGCACGCCGCGATCTCCTCACGCCCGGGGCCAGCCGTGGTGACGCCCGCGCAGACGATCCACGGGCTCGGGGGCATCGGCAAGACCCAGCTGCTGATCGAGTACGCGTATCGCTTCGCCGTCGAGTACGACATCATCTGGTGGATTCCTGCCGAGCAGAACGAGTCGATCTCGACCGCAATCAACGGTCTCGCCAGCCAGATGGGGATCACTCAGCACACCTTTGTCGACGACACGGTTACCGCCGTGTGGAATGCGCTCGCTCACCGCGGCGCTTGGCTTCTGATCTTCGACAACGCCGATTCGCCGGAACAAATCGAAAAGTATCTGCCGCCGCAGTCCGGCGACGTCCTGATCTCCTCGCGCAATCCGAGTTGGCGTCGGGTCGCAGACCCGGTCGAGTTACCCGTCATGCGAGAGTCCGAGGCGGTCGCCTTTCTCGGCAAGAGGCTGCGCGACGAACAGGGTCCAGACGGGGGCGCCGCGACCGAGGAGGACCGGCGTGTGGTCGCCCGGCGGCTCGGATACCTACCGCTGGTCCTTGAGCAGGCCGCCGCGTACATGGAGGACACCGGCCTGGAACCGGCCGACTACCTCGAGTTGCTGGCCGAGGTCGGCGAACGGGAGATGCTGGACCGCGGGCAGCCGGCGTTCCACCAGGACAACATGAATCGGACTCTGGATCTGAGCACAGAGAAGATTAGGGAGTCTCCCGACGCCGACGCACTCCTGAAGCTCTGCTCATTCCTCTACCCGGATGACCTACCCCGGGACCTGCTAGGCCGCGTTTCGTAAGTGCGGTCGAAGTGTGACGGGTCTCGGCGTGGCGGTTGTCGATACGAAGTGAGGTCTCCGGTAAACGGGTTAGCGACCAAGCAAACCTGAACCACCGGAGACCTCGTGCCCAGCGTAGCGGCAGCGAGGCGACACGATCTCACCGACGCTCAGTGGGCGGTGCTGGAACCGGCACTGCCTGCGGAGCCGGCAAGGGGTCGTCCGCCACGATGGACGAAACGGCAGATCATCGATGGGATTCGGTGGCGGGTCCGGGCGGGAACCCCGTGGCGGGACGTGCCCGAGGTGTACGCGCCCTGGCAGACGCTGTATCGCTGGTTCCGGCGCTGGCAGCGCGACGGGACCTGGGCGAGGATCCTGGCCCGGCTCCAGACCCGGGCCGACGCCGCCGGCGACATCGAATGGGCGGTGAGCGTCGACTCCACGATCAGCCGTGCCCATCAGCATGCCGCCGGCGCCCGTCACGACGGTGACCTGCAGAAGGAACCGCCGGGTGGGGTGTTCACCGAACCCGCCGATCATGCTCTGGGCAGGTCCCGGGGCGGGTTCACCACCAAGACCCACCTGGCCTGCGAACAGGGCCGTAAGACGCTGTCGACGGTGATCACCGCTGGTCAGCGGGGTGACAGCCCGCAATTCATCACGGTCCTCGAACGCATCAAGGTCTATCGGGTCGATGGTGGCCGGCCCCGGACCCGGCCGGATCTGGTCCTGGCAGACAAGGCGTACACCAGCAAAGGCAATCGCGGCTATGCCCGCCGCCGCAAGATCAGGGTGTGCATCCCGAGCAAGGCCGACCAGGACGCCCACCGCAAAGCCAAAGGCTCCAAGGGCGGGCGTCCTCCAGCGTTCGACCCGGTCGTCTACCGGCAGCGTCACGCCGTGGAGTGCGGCATCAACCAGCTCAAACAGAACAGGGCGATGGCCACCCGGTACGACAAACTCGCCGTCCGTTTCGAAGCCACCGTCACCATCGCCGTCATCAACCAGTGGCTTTGATGGCTTTTACGAAACGCGGCCTAGTCCGACACATCGGCAAGATGCCTCGCCAACTCCGGCGAGACCTGAGCGTTCGCCTACGATTCGACGACGCTGTCGGGGTGCTGTTCCGCTACTCGATCGTCTCGTCGGCGAACCGCGGCATGCGCATCCACAGGCTCGTCCAGTCGTACGCGCGAGAGCGGCTCAGCAATGAGGAACAGGTGACATGGATCAACGCCATCGCAGCGTGGCTCATTACCACCGCACCGACCGACGACCTGCGGATCGACAGCCGGAACCGGGCGGATCGCCTCGTGCCCCACGTCCGTGGCTTGGTCGACCATCTCAAGCGTCTACTCGACACCGACGCCGCGAGCGAAATCGAGGTGCCCACCTTCATCCGCCTTTTCGATCTAACCGGGATTTACCTCCACCGCGTCGGGCGTCTGGCTGACGCCGACGGTGCGCTACGCCGCGCCCTGACCCTGACCGCAGACCTCCCGCCTGGGCCAGACCGTGCATTACTGGAGGCGCGGCTGCGGAGCAAGCTCGGCGGTGTACTTCATGACCAGGCATCGCCCGGTGCCCTCGAACTGCTCCTGGAGGCCTTGCGTGAGGCCGAGTCGAGCGGTATCGCGCCCGCCAAAACCGCCACGATTCGTAGCCGCTACGGCCGATACCTGCAGGAGACGGGTAAACTCCGGCCCGCCGAGGAGCAACTCGATCGGGCCCTGGCCGACGCCATTGAGGGCTATGCGATCGACTCGCCGGTGGTCGCAGCTATCCGCAGCAACCTCGGCCGCACCCTGCAGGACCTCGGCCGGATGCCGGAAGCGCAGGTTCAGTACGAGAAGGCCCTCGCCATCACCGGCCGGAGGTACGGCGATGACGACGTCCGGGTTCCGTCACGCCGCAACGACCTGGCCGGCGTCCTGCAGTACCAGGGATTCTTCGAGGACGCAGAGCGGCAACTCGAATCCGCTGTGGACGCGACGTGCACGGCGTACGGCGCTCGCCGGATCCCGCAGGCACTGCCGATCTTTGTAAACCTCGGGGCGGTCCGGCACGATCTGGGCAACCACGCAAGTGCGCACGACGCTTTTGACGAGGCCCTGACCGTCGTGAAGGCACTTGACCTGGTCGACCATGCCTCGTCCGCGGTTCTCTACACGAACGTCGGGGCCCTGCTGCTCGCCGAGGGGCGAGGCGAGGAGAGCGAACAGTGGCACCGCCGGGCGCTGGGCGTGATCCGCAAGCCCGGGCCCCGGACCGGCACCTGGATCCTCGTCATCCAAAACAACCTAGGACCGGTGTTGTACATGTCGGACCGGGCGGCTGAGGCCCGCGACACGCTCGGAGACGCGCTGCAGACCTGCGAGCGAACGTTCGGCCCGGCGCATCCCCGCACGGCCGCCGTCCGGAGCGCCTTCGGCAACGCGCTGCTCCGGCTAGGTCAACCGCGAGCGGCCGCGTCAGAGCAGAGGACAGCCATCGACGACACCGAACCGAAGTACGGACGTGACCACCATCGGATGGCCGTCTACCGCAACAATCTGGCACTGGCGACTCACGCTCTCGGCCTGTACGACGAGGCGCGCCAGGAGTTTGCTGAGGCCGAGCGAATCGCGATCGCGAAGTTCGGGCTCGACCACCCGGGCACGCAGTCCATCGCCGGGAACATCATCGCGCTCGACGCGGGCGAGCAGCCTGCCGCCGCCCTCCACGTCACCCTCCGCATCCACCAGCGGCTTCGCGCCGTGGACGGCTGATTGCAAGGGCCCCGACCGTGCGTAGCACTACCTTCCTCGGCCGTGGCGGACATCATCACCGCGCTCGACCTGGACTCGCTGCTCATGACCACCCGATCGAGCGTCAGCTCAATGGCCAGATTCGGCCCGAATCATGATCACCGCCGTTCGGATCTGGTGACACATCTCTCAACGCCCCCGTCGTGCGCGCGAACCGTACGTCTCTCGCGGTCTTAGAGCACAGCGACCGGCCGAGATGCGGCTGTCTGGGCCTTGTCGGGCGGTGTCCGTTCATCCAGGTGAGCGACAGGCACGAGGCCAACCCGCCGCACCGCAGTGCGGGCCGACCCGGAGTCGGGACCGAGCAACCTCAACCTCGACCTCAACCTCTACTTCAGGGTCGCTTCGGTGCCGGCGGGCGAGCGACCGTCGGCGGATGATGAGGTTGGTTCGGGGGCCGGTCAGCGTGGGGTCACGCCCTGCACTATCGGGGATTCCGGCAGGCCGAGGGCTGTCCGCAGTTGGGCGGTCAGGGAAGTGGTCACCGGGATCTCCTGGGCGGCCGTCAGATAGGCGGTGACTGTCTCGGCCTTTGCGGCGCGCTGGTAGGCGGCTGCTCGTTCCTGGAGGTGTTCGTCCAAGGCGTCGATGATGGTCTGGACGTCGGATGGCCACTGGTTCTTGCGGAGTCCCTTGGAGAAGGCGGTGGTGGCCTTGGCCGCGCCGGCCGCCAGTTTCTTGTGGCGGGCCAGGTTCGCCTTGGTCGGGGCGGGGGCGTTCATCCACTTCTCGCGGGCGGCGTTCGAAGCGGCGCTGAGTTTCGTGTAGGTCTCACCGGCCTCCTTGATCGACATCGTCGGCTCGGCCGAGACCGACACGGCCGGTGGTGTCTCCGCACTCGGGGAAGCGCAGCCGGTGAGGCCCGTCAGGGACAGGGCCAGGGTGATGGCGGCGACATGGTGGCGCTTCACGAAGGGGTCGGCCTCTCGTCGGGCGGAAACTCGCCCGGCACTGTCGGCCGGCACCCGCCGGGTTGAAGAGAAAGCCGCCGAACGAAATGCGCCGCACGGCCTGCCGTGGGGGCGCGCCGTGGGTAAGGGCCTGCGGTGAGAAAGCCGGCGGTACGAAAAGTCCCTGGTGGACGGCCCGGCAATGGGAGAACCCGCGGTGAGGTGGCCCGCCCGTCGAAAGGATCGGGTTGATGGTCGACCGCGCTCGAGCGGCGGGAGGAAACCGCGGGTCAGACTCGGCGTAGGACGGAGACGACCTTGCCGAGGATCACCGCCTGGTCGCCGGGGATCGGGTCGTAGGCCGGGTTGCGGGGCTCCAAGAATATCCGGCCGGATCGCCGCTGGAAGACCTTCACGGTGGCCTCCTCGTCGATCATCGCGGCCACGATGTCGCCGTTCCATGCTTCGGACTGCTGGCGTACCACCACGATGTCGCCGTCGCAGATGGCCGCGTCGATCATCGAGTCGCCCTGGACCCGGAGGCTGAACAGGGTGCCCCGGCCGACCAGGTCGCGGGGGAGGTTCAGGAGTTCCTCGGCGTGTTCGGCGGCCAGGATCGGGGTGCCCGCGGCGATGGTGCCGACCAGGGGGACGCCCACCGTGTCGGCCGGAGCCCGGGTGGGCTCGTCGGACTCCAGGAACATCCGGATGTCGACCGGGCGGGACACCGTGCGGCCGCGACGGAGGAAACCGTGGTCCTCGAGGGTGCGCAGATGGCGGCTCACCGAGGACGATGACATGCCCAGGGCGTCGGCGATCTCGCGGGTCGACGGGGCGTAACCGTGTTTCACCGCGGCGTCGCGGATCACCGCCAGGATGCGGCGCAGACGCTCGGGCAGGACGGACGTGTCGAACTCTTCCTCGGGCAGCACCTGGAGATCTTGCCCCATGACAAACGTGAACCCAAATCGCCGCGCCGGGCACTGTAATCGTGTGACTGATGCGGAGCGGGACGCGCTGCTCGTGGTGCGGGCGCAACTCGGGGATCGGCAGGCCCTCGGTGAACTGGTCGGGCACTGGCATCTGCCGGTGTGGCGGTATGTGCGGGCGATGCTCGGCGACCGGGCCCGCGCCGACGACGTCAGCCAGGAGGCGTGGGCCCGTGCGCTGCGGGCGCTGCCCGGACTGCGGCAACCCGAACGCTTCGCACCGTGGCTGCTCACCATCGCCCGGCGGTCGGTCCAGGCCAACATACGGCAGGGGTACGACATCGAGCCCGCCCCCGAACCGGTCACCGCTGACGAGGCCACCGGCGTCCTCGACCGCGCCCAGGTCACCGAAGGGCTGGCCGGGCTGCCGGAACGGGAACGGGAGGTGCTGATCCTGTTCTACCTGCACGATCTGGCCCTCGACGACTGCGCTCAGGTGCTCGGCGTGCCGCCGGGCACCGTGAAGTCGCGCCTGAACCGGGCCCGCCGGCAACTACGCGAGCAGATGATCAAGAAGGGGTACACGACGTGAACGACGCACCGGGGTACCGGCCGGAGCAATTGGTGAGAAGGGTGTCGCGGGGGCTGCTGGCGGCCGGGATCGCCGGGTTCACCGGCTCCGCCCTGATCGCGACCCTGTGGGCGACCGAACCCGGGCGCCTGCCCACCCGTACCGCATGGGCCTTTGCGGGGTTGATCTTTGTCGGACTCGCCTGGGCCGCGCTTGCGGCCTGGACCGCATGGAAACGTCCGCTGTTCGCCGACGACCGGGTGATCGCCGGATGGCTGGCGGTCGTCTTCACCACCGCGACCACCCTGGTCACCGCCGTGGTCGCGGGACCGTTGGTGGCCGGGCCCGGACTGCTGATGATCACCGCGGCGGTCATCGTGCTGGTCCGGGCCCGGGCCTATCGTGATCGTCTTCGGTCACAGGTCGCGGCGCTGGAACGACAGCGCGGCCAGTGACAGCACCAGCCCGGTCCAGACCGCCGCCCACAGCAGGTAGGTGCCGGTGAGCGGATGCATGCTCAGGAAGGGCGACTCCTCGACCCCGGATCCGGTCTGCGCGATCAGGGCCGGGTCCTGAAAGGAGTTCATCGCGCCACGCCAGAGGCCGTCGGTCGGCAGCAGCATTCTGGACACGGTGCCGACCATTTCGACGTTCGGGTTGCCGAGGGCACTGCCGACCGAGCCGACGATCCCGGCGATCCACGTCGCCCCGAACAGGCCGACCGCGACGATTCCCGAGGCCATCGGCGAGATCGCGGTCGAGAACAGCAGGCCCAGGGTGAGCAGCGCGGCCGTCTGCCCGGCGAGCAGCGCCAGCCCGGTCACCGGATGTGGCGGCCAGTAGTCGACGGTGGCATGCACGATCACGAACTGCGCGATGCCGGCGACCGTCACGAATCCCGCCCCGAACGCGACGAGGCCCAGCCATTTTCCGGTCAGCACCTGCGCGCGCCGGATCGGCCTGGTCATCATGGCCAGCGCCACGCCCGATTCGACCTCGCCGGACAGCGTCGGTCCGGCCAGGAACGCGGTGCCGAGCGCGGCGATCAGGCTGAACCCGAACATCACCAGGTTGAGCACGATCGACCCGGAGACCTTGGCCTCGCCGCTGGTCAGACCACCGTAGTCGGCGGAGATCTCGGAGAAGCCCCACGCGCTCAGCGCCAGCAGTACCGCGGTCAGCGCGCCGAGCGACCGCAGCACCCTACGGCGGGCCGCCTCCCGGAGGGTGAGCGCGGCGATGGTCAGCACGATTCTCACGAGTTCTCCCGCAGCACTTCGAGCAGACGTTCTTCCAGGCTCATCCGGGCCGGTTCCACCGAATGCACCCGGACGCCTCGTTTGACCAGGTCGGCGACGAGCGCCGGGACGTCGTCGGGCATCGTGATGGTGTAGGCGTCGCCGTCTCGGGTGAACGGTTCGAGGGTGGCCGCCGCTTCGGCCGACACGTCGGTCAGCGACAGCCGCAGCGTCCGGCGTCCGAGCAGTTCGGCGAGTGTCCCGGAGGCGGCGACCCGGCCGTGATCGAGGATCACCACCCGGTCACAGACCCGTTCGACCTCGCCGATCAGGTGCGAGTTCAGCAGCACGGCGACGCCGCGATCCTTCAGTGACAGCAACAGATCCCGCACGTCGGCCCGGCCGAGAGGATCGAGCGCGCTCGTCGGCTCGTCGAGAACGACCAGGTCCGGACCCGCGACGAGGGCCACCGCGAGGCCGAGGCGCTGCTGCATGCCCTTCGAGAAACCCCCGACTCGATCGGCTGCCCGGTCGGCCAGGCCGACGAGGGCCAGGCTTTCCCGCCGGTCCCGGTCACCGACCTGCACCCCCGCCAGCCGTACGTGCAATCGCAGCACCTCGTCGGCACTGAGCCAGGGCTGGTAGCGGAACAGCTCAGGCAGGTACCCGACGCGTTCCCGGGACCGCGGGTCGGTGTGCGGCCGGCCGAGCAGCATCACCTCGCCCGCGTCCGGCCGGACCAGTCCCAACATCATCTTGATCACGCTGGTCTTGCCCGCCCCGTTCGGGCCGAGCAGGCCCAGCACCTCCCCACGGCCGACGGTGAACGAGACACCGTCGACCGCGGTCCGGCGTTTGTAACGTTTCCGCAGGTGGGAGACCCACACGGCGGGCGAGTCGATCACTTCGCCCACCGGGTCTCCCCGGCCACCCGCAGCACCTCGTCGGTGCTCAGCGAGCCGCCGACCACGTTGATGAAGCCGCCCTCGACCCAGAACACCGCCGACAACGCGCCACTGTCGGTGGTCAGCACGGTCGCCGGGGCCTTGCCGACCTTGGTGGTGAAGCTGGACTCGCTGCTCTCGTTCACGATCAGCGGTAACGTCCCGCCCTCCTTCGTGAACGCCTTCAGCTGACCCGACACCGACGCCGGCAGCCCGGGCAGCGACAGCAGATAGTCGCGGGCGGTCTCGAACGGAACGCCGTTAGAGAACCCCTTCGGCGCCACCACCCGCCCGATCATCAGGGCCGGAGCGCCGCTGTTGCCCGGCCACACCGCGGCCAGCCCGGGGCCGGCGGTCAGCCGGAACTCGGTCGTCGCCAGCCCGGCCGGCGGTTCCGGAACCGGCCGGCCCAAGGCCTTCTCCGCCTTCGCCCGGTCGAACGTGAACACCCCGAGCACCCGGTCGCCGACCAGGAACCGGGGCTGCCCGGTGACACCCATCGGCAGGTTGGTGATCCGGGGGCTGGCCAGGCCGGTCGCCTCCCGGGCGGTCCGTGCGTCGTCGACGTCGCGGATCCTCGGCCGGCTCTCCACCCGCATGGTGCCGAACTCGTCCAACTCCGGCAGTTGCACCAGGTCGGCCTGCGGAACGGTGATCGGGGTGACCTGCTCGGTGTGGAAGATCTGGAACCAGTTGCCGGCCGCGGCCGCCGAAGCCCCGCCGAGCAGCGCGATCACCCCGACGACGGCGACGAACGGGGTCCTCTTCCAGCGCCTGCGCGGCCGGACCGGCACGGGGGCCTCGTGGTCGGCCCCGGCCAGCAGACGCGACCAGGCCGCGTCGACGTCGACGTCCACGTCGAAACGCAACGCGCTCGCCACGTCGTCGGCGTCGCTCGACACCGCCATCAGCCGCGACGCGCACGACGGGCAGTCGTCGACGTGCGAGCGGTCACTGTCGGCCACCCCGTCCGGCTCGTCCAGCAGCCGGCGCAGCAGGCCGTCACCGGGATGACGCATGACGGTTCAACTCCTCACGAAGGGCGGACTCGGCGCGTC
Source organism: Actinoplanes sichuanensis (assembly GCF_033097365.1). NCBI lineage: Bacteria > Bacillati > Actinomycetota > Actinomycetes > Micromonosporales > Micromonosporaceae > Actinoplanes > Actinoplanes sichuanensis. The sequence goes on along the minus strand of NZ_AP028461.1, from coordinate 3,545,580 downwards.
GCACGGTCGTGCCGACGCTGGCCGGGGAAAGGTCGAGGGCGGCCGCCACCTCGGCGTAACTCAGGCCGCTGTGCCGCAGGACCAGGGCCACGGCCTGCTTGCGGGGGAGGCGGGACAGCGCCGCCCGTACCCTCTGCTGCTCCTCTTTGGCCACGACGGTCTCGGCGACGTCCGGGGCGACGCCGACCCGATCGGACGCCGCCTCCTCCCGGGAGACCCGCCGCCGCCCGGACCGCAGATGGTTGAGCGCCGTGTGCGCCGCCGCCACACACAACCAGCCGACCGCCTCACCGGCCGGGACGGTGGTCCGGCCGAACGCCAGGAAGGTCTCCTGGGCGACGTCCTCGGCCTCGTCGCGGGACCCGAGCACGCGGGCGGCCACCCCGACCACTCTCGGATAGGCCGCCCGGAATATGTGCTCCAGGTCGGATCGCACGGAGGCCGGCACGGCGCCCTCCCGCTCCTTCAACAGTTGCTTCACATCAGGTAAGCACCGCCGCTAACCCGAATGTGACAACTTCCGGATCGCCTCCGCAACCGCGTCCGGGTCGACGAGCTGATGCAGATGGTGACCGGGCAGATGTTCGACCGGCCAGCCGCAGTCCGCGGCGATCGTCTCGTAGGGCGGCGCGAACAGCACGTATCCGCAGGTGCGGTGGTCCCAGCCGGGCGGCGCCGGGATGTGCTGCTCGTAGTAGGCCAGCGGAAGGCGCGGCTGCTCCGCCTCGACCACCCGCCGGGTCCGCGCGTCCGGGAACATCGGGGCCACGTCCGTTTCGTCCCACCAGCTGGTCCACGGCGGCAGGCGGCCGTCGGCGTCGGCCTTCGCCCGCAGGAACGGCAGGAACTCGGGGGAGACCACCGCGGTCGGGCCCGGCCGGGCCGGCACCGCGGCGTCCACGAACACCAGGGCCTCGACGGTACGGTCGGAGGCCGCCACCACCGACGGAACGAACAGGCCCGCGTTGCTGTGCGCGACCAGGACCACCCGCTCGCCGGCCGGGAGGGCGCCGATCGCCGCGGCGACGGTCTCCGCGACGGCGGGCCAGAACGGCGGTTCCGTGTCGGCCACGTGCAGCAGCGACGGGACGATCGAGCCGGGCAGACGATCCGCGACCGGCGCCCACGTGGCCGGGCCGACCGACGGGCTGTGGATGAGCACGTACGTGATTCCCATCAGCTCAGCCTGGCCGGTCACCGGCTCGCCCGGCGACCCCGTTCTGCTGTCGGCAGCGGCCCGGCCGGGCCTCAGAAGTAGTCGTGCAGTGTCGGCACGGGGCCGGCGGTCGCGGCGCGCAGGAATTCGTCGGTCGACGTGTCGCCGCCGGCCAGCAGACCGCTGCGGCGCAACTGCTGGGGCGTCGCACCGCCCGCATACCACGAGGCCAGGCCCCGGGGTGTCAGCCGCACGATCCCCGCGCCGCCCGGCTCCAGCCGACCGTGCCCGCCGCCCAGCACCAGCCGGTGGCGCCCCTGATGCCAGGGGCAGACGTCGTCCGCCAGGTCCAGGTCGACCTCGCCGGTCAGATGCGGTGGCCAGCCGCGCGCGGCGACCGCACCGGGCGCGTCGACGACACGCAGCATCCACGGGTGTGCGGACTCCGGCGCGGCGTCGCCCCGGGCCAGCAGCGACCAGACCGGGTCGGCGCCGCCCAGCCGGATCAGGACGGTCGGCGCGACACTGGCCCAGCCGCCGAGCATCGCCAGCAACGTACGCGTCGCGGCGGGCGTCAGCCCGATCAGATCCTCCACGGTGAGTCTGCCGCCGGCGTCGTAACCGGGGCCGCGATCCCATCTGGCGAATCCGACGACGGTGCCGGAGCCGTCGACGGCGACGGTGAAGCCGTGATGCTCGGCCAGCCGTTCGGCGGGGGCCGCGGCGAAGGCGGGCCCGGATCGCTCCATCATGCCGGTGCCCGTCCGGGCGACCTCGCGGTAGATCTCGTCGACGGCCGGGAGGTCGGCCTCGGCCGCCGGGCGCAGCGTCGTACCGGAATCGGGGCGGATCTCGGCCAGCACCCGGGTCTGCGCCCGGTGGTAGACCAGCACGCCGACCTCCTCCCAGCCCAGCGCCCGGTACGGCGCCGGGGTGGTGTCGAACAGCGAGCTGAGCACCGCGCCGCGTTCCCGGGCACTCTGCAACAGCCGGGTCAACACGAGCCGGCCCAGGCCACGCCCACGCAGCTCGGCGGCGGTCGCCACACCGGCGACGCCGCTGACCGGCACGACCCGGCCGCCGAACCACTGGTCCTGCTCCCGGTCGACCGCCTTGGCGACCATCCGCCCGGCCGGGTCGAAGACCCCGAGCGTGTGCCGGCCAGGGGAGTCCGAGACCCAGCCGTCCGGCATGGGCCGCTCGTGGTATCCGAAAGCCAGGCTCCCGAGATCCCACGCGAGCTGCTGATCCTCCGGCCCGAGCGGCCTCACCTGATACGTCACCCGGACATCCTGCCAGCCCTCAGGGGGCCGGTCAGGACGGGAGCCCGTCCCCGAGCCACCTGGTCAGGTTGAGCATGTTGCCGTCCGGGTCGAGCACGTGCGCGACCCGCTGACCCCACGGCATGTCGTTGGGCTGTCCCGGCACGCTGCCGCCGGCCGACTCGACCACCGGCAGCAACGCGTCGACGTCTGCCACCTCAGCGCTGAGGATGATCCGTACCGGTGCTCCGATCTCGGTGTTCTGCTCCTGCACGAGCCCGAGCGTGGTGGCGCCGATCCGCAGTTCGACGTAGAACTCGGCACCTTCCTCGGGCACTCGGAGGGTCTGCTGCGCACCGAGAACCGCCTCGTAGAAGGCGCGCAGCCGGGGCAGATCGGGCGTACCGACGATGGGCTGGATAGAGGTCATGGCTGGTAGACCGGACGGAACCCGGAGACTCATCGGTGGACGCCGTGCGGCTCAGGGTGTCCGGTCGCCGAACCATCGGGCCAGGTGGCCCACGAGTTCCACCTGGTCGTCGCCGATCCAGGCGACGTGGCCGTCCGGGCGCAGCAGCAGCGCCGGGACCTCGAGCGCCGCCACCGGGTCGGTGAGCCGGTCGACCCGGTCGGTCCAGCCGTCGGCGGTCAGCTTGCCGGTGCGGTCCAACAGCAGGCCACGCCCGCGGTGCAGCAGATCGTAGAGTCGGCCGCCCGTGACATCGGCGTCGGGCAGACGCCGGCCGACCAGGTCATGGTCGGTGCCGAGGTCGTACCGGACTCCGATCGCGGTGATCTTGTCCAGCAGGCGCCGGTTCACCTCGTCGATGTCCATCAGTTCGGTCAGCAGTCGCCGGGCCGCCCGTGCGCCGGGCTCGTCGGCCAGCAGAGCCGTCTGGGCGCGGGTGTTGTCGAGGACGTCGGCGGCGACCGGATGACGCTCGGCCTGGTAGGTGTCGAGCAGCGTCTCCGGTGCCCAGCCCGCGACCTGCCCGGCCAGTTTCCAGCCCAGGTTGAACGCGTCCTGGATGCCCAGGTTGAGCCCCTGCCCGCCGATCGGCGGGTGGATGTGGGCCGCGTCGCCGGCCAGCAGCACCCGCCCGACACGGTAACTGTCGGCCAGCCGGGTGGCGTCACCGAACCGGGACAGCCAGCGCGGCGAATGCACCGCGAAGTCGGTTCCGGCGAACTCCTCGAGCCGCTGCCGGAACTCCTCGATGGTCGGCGGCGCGCCGGAGTCCGCCGCCGGAACGATGACCCGGTACACGCCGGGACCGGCCGGCATGACCATGAACCGCCTGTCGCGCCGGGCGGCCTCCCGCATCGCGGTGCCGACCTCCTCCGGCGCTACACCGATCTCCATCTCGCCCATCAGGGTCCAGTTGCGGGCCGGCTCACCGGGGAACCCGACGCCGAGCAGTTTGCGGACCGTGCTGCGGGCGCCGTCGCAGCCGACGAGATAGCGGGCGCGCAGCCGTTGCCCGTCGGTCAGTTCGACGGTCACGCCGTCGTCGTCCTGGTCGAAGCCGGTCACGGCCAGACCGCGCCGGACTTGCGCGCCCAGCGCGATCGTGTGCTCTTCGAGCAGGTCGACGAGGACCGGCTGGGGGATGCCCAACAGGTAGGCGTGGGCCGAGTCGACGCCGGGGGGCGCCGGTTTGTCGATGGCGGCGAAGTAGGCGCCGGCCGGGCGCTGCCGCCCCCGCGCACGGACACGGTCCAGCAGCCCGCGCATGGCCAGCAGTTCAAGGCTACGGATGTGCAGGCCGACGATGCGGGCGAACGAGGTCGGCTCGGTGTCCTTCTCGAGGACGAGCACCCGTACGTCGTGCAGCCGCAGTTCGGCGGCCAGCATCGCACCGACCGGCCCGCAGCCGGCGATGATCACGTCGAAGTCCATTGGTGTTGCCTTTCGGGAGTGCCCAGATGGGTGGGGCGCTCCCGGCGACACCTAGCCCGGTCGCCTGACCGTGACGGAAAGGGGGAGCACCCACATCGCTGCAACGTTCATGGGTCTCACCTCCTCGGGTGGTGTCTCGGTCTGGTGCAAGTTACAAGGCCGGGTGCCCTCGCGTCCAGTCCGGGTCAGTGCGGCTGGACCTGACCGCTCAGGTCGCTGATCCGGCCCATCTGGTCGAAGGTGACCCGCATGTGGGAGCCGTCCGGGTGTCGGCCCAGGACACCGCCCTTGTTGTCGTCGACCCGCCAGCCCTGCTGACGCAGGAAGGACACCACCACGGTGCGGTGATCGACGGCGAAGGCCTGCAACACCTGCCCGAGGACGGTGAAGACCCGCTCCGGCGGAACCGCGCCCTGCACCTTCGACGGCAGGTTCTCCAGATGGAAGAAGATCGCGCCACCGTTGTACGTGCCCCGATAGTAGGGACGGCCGGTCAACCCGGACGCGACCAGCGACAGACGGTGACCGTCGATGTGGTCGAGCCGCAGCGACGGCTCGTAGAACTCGCGGATGCCCTCACCACGGCCGTGCTCCCGCAGCCATCCGGCGAGCTGGAGCAGTGTCGGGTCCAGGTTGCTGGCACTGTTGGCCCAGGCCCACAGCCAGGTGCGGTCAGCGTGACTCTCCGTGCCCAGCAACTGCACCGGGTAGCGCAGATCGTTACCGAACGTGACCAGACCGGCGTTCAGGTCGAGCTGCCAGCCGCGGTCGCCGAGCAGGTCGGCGAGCGCCAGCTGGCGAGCCATGCCGGTGGCGACATGCTGAGCGAACAGGGCTTCGAACGGGGACACGGACCGGCCTTTCGATCAAGGGAGCCGGTGCAGTGTGACATGCCTTTCGGCCGGTGCCGACCCCGCGGGTGGGCACCGGCCGGTCAGACATCAGACAGCGGGGAACGGAGCGATGTCCTGGGTGCACCGGGTTCCGGCCGGCGGCACCTCCCCATTGATCAGATACCGCGTATACCAGCTGGTGACACACGCGCTGTAGCGGCTCGCATGGCCGAAGCCGTCCAGCGTCAGCAACCGTGCGTTACCGAGCTGGCGGGTCATCCGGACCGCGAAGTCGTACCGGGTCGCCGGGTCGTAGGTCGGGTTGACGACCAGGACCGTCTGGGCGGGGCGGCGGTTCCACGGTCCGTCGTAAGCCTCCTTGATCACCGGCCAGTTGGCGCAGCCGACCTCGCTGAACGCCTCGGCCCGGCCGAAGGTCGGATGGGCCTTCTCGAAGGCGACCGCGAACCCCGGGTACAGCTTCGGATCACGCGGTAGCGGTGCGTCCGCGCAGTTGACCGCGAAGAAGGAGTCGTTGCCGTTGAACGAGTAGGCGTCACCGAGCCAGCCGCGCGCGGGTGGTGCCTTCGGCAGTCCGGCGCCGGTGGCCCGCAGCGCGGCCGGATCGCCGAAGACGCCGTCGTAGGCGTTCTGCAGCGTCTGCGCCGCGATCGGGAAGTTGCCCATGTTGTAGAGCTGCTGCCCGATGTACCCGGTCAGGTCGTCGATCGTGACGGTGCCCTCGCCGGGGATCTCGGCCGGTCCCTGGCGCAGCCGATCGCGCAGCCGGTCGAACTTGGCTCGGGCGTCGCCGGAGAACGCGCACGCCGCCCCGGCCCTGTCACATTCGGCGAGGAACCCGGCGAGCGCGATCTCGAAGCCGCCGGCCCGGCCGAACTTGTTCGCCAGCCGGTGGTTGGTCCGCTGGTCGGGGTCGACGTTGCCGTCGATGATGATCGCCCGCACCCGGTTCGGGAACAGGTTGGCGTAGGTGGCACCGATCAGCGTGCCGTAGGAGTAGCCGATGTAGGTCAGGCGGGAGTCGCCGGAACCCTTGCGGAGCAGGTCCAGGTCCTTGGCGACGTTCAGCGTGCTCATGTGGGTCAGCAGCGGGCCCATGTTCTTCTTGCAGGCCTCGGTGTACTCCCAGTTCGCGGCCAGGGTGTCGCGGATCTGAGTCCTGGTGATCGGCACGCCGGTGATCCGGCCGAGCACGGCCACGGCCTCTTCGTCGGTCGGGTAGCACTGGACCGGATCACTCGCGCCGATGCCGCGCGGGTCGAAACCGACCAGGTCGAACCGGGCCAGGACCTCGGGCGACGCGATCCGGGCCGAGGACCGGACCATGCCCCGTCCGGCGCCACCCGGGCCGCCGGGGTTCACGAAGATCGTGCCGATCTTGCGGGCCGGATCGTCGGCGGGGCGTCGGGACAGGGCGATCGTGGTGGTCGGGCCACCCGGTCGGTCGTGGTCGAGTGGCACCTCGTAGGTGGCGCAGTCGAAGCCCAGCAGGGCGGTCTCGGTGCACGCGGACCAGGTGATCGACGGGGCGGCCGCGGTCGCGGCGGCGGGCACGGCGAGGGCGGCGGCGGTGAGGGCGAGAGCGGCGCCCGCCCGTACGGCGAGTCGGCGCATGGACACTCCTTCCGATGGGAAGCAGGAACCTGCGCATGCTCTCACGTATTCAGATATGTCGCTGTCTCTTGGCGTGTAGGCGCCGGCCGCGGGTGCCGCCCGCGACCGGCGCGGCGCGGTCAGCGGACCTGTTCGGTGGCGCGGCGGCGGGCCTGGACCGCCGCGCGTAACGCCGGCCACAGGCGCAGGCGGCGGGAACTGTCGCATGCGGCCAGCAGACGGGCCAGCCCGTCGCGTTCGTGCGGTGGGACGAACAGCAGGACGATCACCATCGGCAGCACCGCCGCGATGATCTCGGTCAGGACCAGCAGGGCGATCGTGGTGGCCGCGGTCACGGCGAGGGCTTGCTCGAACACGGGCTTGCTCCTGTCTTCCGTGGCGGGCTCACCAGGTGAACGCGGCCACGGCGACCAACGCCAGGGCCGTGAGGGTGGTGAGGGTGACGACGACGGCCGCTGCCGCGGCCCGCAGCAGCGGACCGATGGCGGCGAGCGCCCGTCGGAGGGCCGCCAGCCCGACGATCAGGCAGACGACGGCGACGACCAGGCAGGCGGCCGGTGCGTCGAAAAGCGACATCAGAGTGGTGGAGAAAGACATGGTCGACCTCCGATCCGAGCGATGCGCCGGATCCGGCGCAGGTGCACCGGTGAGGGCCATGACCCCGATGTCGGAGGTCACGACGCCCCGTTTGTCGCGACCTCTGCGTGACCCTCGCCATGAATATGAGGCCTAATCCACATATAGGGCAATATTAATCGTCAAGTTTGAATGGGCTGATACGCCCGACGGGCCGGGAAAACCAGACGCATCCGCTCGGGACCGGCCAGACGGGGCGCGGATACGGCCTCGGATGATCGGATCGGACGGCGTCGAACCGCACGCGGGACCGAATCATGGGCCGAACCGGCGCGGTGCCCGGCGGTGGGGCCGGTGGTGCGGTGCGGCGGTGCGTCAGTGGATGGCGGCCACATGGAAATAGGCGACCGGCTGCGGGCCCTCGGTGATCACCAGGACCGCGCCCGGTGCGACGGTGAACGCCGGATCGTCCTGCGGGACCAGCCAGGCGCCCTCGGCCAGCGAGATCCACGCCCCCGGGTCGGTGATCCGCAGGACGAACGACGCCAGGCCGCTCTCGGCGTTCTGCGGCGGGAGGTAGGCCGTCGCGGCGTAGTCGCCGGTCTCGGGGTCACCCGTCGCCGGGCCGCAGGTGCGGCCGCCCTGCTCGGGGGTCAGCCAGACGACACGGCCCTGGAACGGCAACGGCTTTCCGAAACGCACCCCCGCATTGTCCCCGCCGGGCGAGCGCGCGTCGGGCGTACCCCCTCAGAGACCTAAGCGGTGCAGGGCGCGCATCACGAAGCCGCGCGTGGCGCGGGACCAACCGACTACATCGCGAAGGGATTCGCGGTCGGCGGCGTCGATCAGGACGGTCACCGCGGGTGGGTCGATTTCCAGACCCCGGCGGTACGCGGAAGCCACCGCGGCGGTGATGGCGACCAGATCACTGCCGGTGACCGTCATGTCCTGGAGTGTCGTGTCGATGGACGGGTCCGTCGTGGGGTAGTGGGCCAGCGCCAGGTTGGCGGAGGCGCGGGGCTGCTCGCGGTCCCGGGGGACGCGCAGCCAGGCGTCGACGACCGCCGGATCGGGTGGGAGCCGGGCGGTCAGGGCCGCGGCCCGGGCGGCCACGTCATCGTCCGGGTCGGTCAGCCAGCCGGTGATCGTCGGGAGGTGTTCCGCCGTGCGGTGGTAGCAGTCGGCGGCCCAGCGGACCGCGACCGCGTCCAGCAGGGTGATCTCGTCGTCGGTGAAGTCGTCCTCCTCGAGGTGGAAGCGGTTCACCAGCGCGGTGGTGTCGACCCGGTCCAGGATCTCGGTCCGGGCGAAGGCCGTCGCCGGATCGAGGGGTGGGTCGTCGTCGCCGACGGCGATCCTGGTCAGCAGGTGCAGGACGGCACCGCGGCCGGGGGTGTCCGGGGCGTCGATCAGCGCGATCAGGGACGGGACCACCCACTGGCTGACCTCCCAGCGGGTGCCCTGGTGGCAGACGCTGATCGCGAGCGCGTCCAGGGCCTGGTCGCGGGTGGCCGGGTCGGGGGAGCGCAGGGCGGTCAGGTGGGCGGGCACGTCGGATGCCGGGCCGTAGGCGTGGTGCAGTTGCGCCCAGGGGACCGTGCCGAGGTCGGCCGGCGGTTCGTCGATCATGTGGACCTCCGGGTCCACATTGTGCCGGGGAGGCTTCAGCCTATCTTCCTAGGATGCGCTGGGCGGGGTGACCGGTCGTGACTCGGCTGCGGGCGGCCGCCTGGACGGGCCGGAAGTGCTGATCGACGGCGGGCTGACGGTCGGGTTCGGCGCTGAGGTGGCGCGAGGCGCGGCGGCGCAGCGGGTCGCCGAATCGCCGAATCGCCGAATCGGCGGTCGGCGGTGAGGCCGGGTCAGGGCGTGGTCGGGGTGTAGGCGGCTCGGCTCAGGCGGATCAGATCGGTCAGGTCGGCCGGCGGATCGTCTCGCCACCAGGCCAGCCAGACGTCGATGCGTGGGGCCTGGCGCAGCATCCGGTAGGCGACGCCGGGGCGCGGGTTCTGGTTGGCGGTGGCCTCCGAGGTGATGCCGACCGCCTGCCCGGCCGCGATCAGCAGCAGCCACTCGTCGACGCCGTGGGTGGTGCGGACGTTGGCCGGCGCCGGGCCCGGCGCCCACAGGTCGAGGGTGGTCGTCCCGGTACGATCGTCGATCGCCACCGGGTAGCGGGTCAGGTCGCTGACGTGCACGGTCCGGCGCCGGGCGAGCGGATTGTCGGTGGCGACCGCCGCGCACCTGGCCTCGGTGCCGATGTGCGCCGACTCGAAGCGGGGGTCCTCGAGGGCACGGCGCACCACCGCCACGTCGGCGGTGCCGTCGCTGAGGCCCGCGCTCGGGGTGTTGGTGTGCACGAACACCAGGGGAGTGCCCGGGTGCAGGGCCGCCCAGGTGCGCTGCAGGCGGCGGGTGTGTTTGCCGAGGGCGGCCCACGCGTACCCGAAACGGAGTTCGCTGCGTTGCCGTTCGGCGAGGCGGCTCAGGTGGGTGACCTCGTCCAGGATGCGGCGGGCCCCGGCCAGGACCTGTGTGCCGGTCCCGGTCAGCGTGACGTACCGGGTGGTGCGCTGGAGCACGCGGACGCCCAGCGCCTCCTCCAGCGCTGCCACCGACCGGGACACCGCTGCCTGCGAGACGCCGAGCTCGGTCGCCGCGTCGGTGAACGTGCCGGTGTCGACGACGGCGACCAGCGCACGCAGATGACGCAGCTGCAGATCCATGCGCTCAGCGTATAAGTCGAGCGCGTCGCGTATTTCTCCCCGGCCCCACCGGACGTCGACACTCGTGACATGACGGTTGCGGTCGAGGAGCGAACGGTGACACGGCGGGGCTCACGGCTCGCCGGGCTGGCGATGATGATGGGCGGAGCCGCCAGCAACCAGACGGGTGCGGCGATCGGCGCGCACGCGTTCGACCTGATCGGCCCCTCGGGTGTGGTCGGCGTCCGGCAGTTCGTGGCCGCGTCGGTGCTGCTGCCGGCGGTGCGTCCGAACCTGCGCCGGTTCACCTGGGCGCAGTGGTGGCCGACGATCCTGCTCGGCACGGTGTTCGTCGCGATGAACCTGACCCTGTACACGGCCATCGACCGGATCGGGCTGGGGCTGGCGGTCACCCTGGAGTTCCTCGGGCCGCTCGCGGTGGCGCTGGCCGGTTCCCGCAGCCGGCTCGACCTGCTGTGCGCGGTCGGGGCCGGCGCCGGGGTGTACGTGCTGGTGCTGCCGTCCGGCACGAGTGACTGGGTGGGCATCGGCTGCGGGCTGGTCGCGGCCTGCTGCTGGGCGGCCTACATCCTGCTGAACCGGCTGCTCGGCCGGCGTCTGCCGGGGCTGCAGGCGACCGCGGCGGCGACCACGGTGGCCGCGGTGCTGACCCTCCCGCTGGTGACCGTGCTGGTGGTGCAGGGCCGGATGACACCGATGGCGCTGCTGTACGGCGTGGCGGCGGGCCTGATGGCGTCGGTCGTCCCGTACGCGATCGACCTGCTGGCGCTGCGCCGGGTGCCGACCGCCTACTTCGGAGTGGTGATGAGTGTCCACCCGGTGTTCGCGGCGCTGGCCGGGTTGATCCTTCTCGGACAGGTCCTGGCGCTGCACGAGTGGATCGGGATCGCCGTGGTGGTGGCCGTCAACGTGGTCGCGGTCAGGCAGAATGCGGGACGTGGCTGAGCAACTGGTTCATTCGACCGCGAACGAGGTCACCGGTGGGGTGTGGCGGGTCGAGCACGGTGCCGGGACGGCGATCCGCAAGGTCGTCAACGCGCGACGCGACGGGGCGGCCGCGCACCTGGCGGCCAGTGCCGATCCGGGGCATTTCAACTACTGGCGTCGGGAGCCGCTGGTCTACGAGACCGGGCTGGCGGCGTCGGCGTTCGCGGCCGGTGGGCTGGGCGGGCCGGCGCTGATCGCGGTGAACCCGCTCGGTGACGACGCGATCGAGATGCTCCTGGAAGACGTCCAGGGCACGGCCGGGATGTCACTCGACACTGCTGAGCTGGGCGATTGTGCGTACCGACTCGGGGTCGCGCAGAGCGGATGGGCCGGTGACCCGCCGCGGACCGCCTGGCTGGCCCGGGATTTCCTCGCCGATTACACGCTCGCCCAGCCGGTCCCGGATGATCTTCGCTGGGATCATCCGGCGGCCGAGGCCGCCCTTCCGGCGGCGTTGCGTGCCGGGTTGCGGCGGTTGTGGGAGCGCCGGTACGAGCTGATCGAGGCGTCGGCCGCGCTGCCGCGCACCCTCTGCCATCACGACGTCTGGCCGATGAATCTGATCGGTTCCGGTCGCGGGCCGGTGCTTCTCGATTGGGCGTACGCCGGACCCGGCGCCCTGGGTGAGGACGCGGCGAACCTGGCGCTGGACACCTTCTGGGACGGCTACACCGACGTGGCCCGGCTGCCGGCCGTGGTCGAGGCGGTGATCAGCGGTTACGCCCGCGGAGTGGCCGAGGTGCTGGCACCGGCCGAGGCGCGACGGGCGATCATGGTGACCGGCGCGACGAAGTACTTCTGGCTGCTGCCGCGGATGCTGGTGTCGGCGTGGAGCAGCCCGCGCGGCCGAGGTTACGACACCCGTGACTGGGAGTCGATGTTCGCCGGCCGCGCCCCGATGTTCCAGCTGATCGTGGACTGGTCGGAGTCCGTCTGACGGCTACTCCGACCGTGGCGATGCTGTGATCGAACAGTCGAGCACTCGGCCGTCCAGAGTGCCGATCACCAGCCGGTTCGCTCCCGCGCATGCCAGGGAGAGCGGGACGACCCGGTGGCCGTTCACCAGTAGCTGCCGGCGTACCTGCACCGCGCCGTCCTCGGCCCGCAGGATGACCAGTTCGCCCGAGGTGAACGCGACGTGGACGAAGTCGTCGTCCACGTCGAGTGCGGTGGCCTGGTGGTCGGCGGTGAAGACCCATTGCGGCTCGCCCGTCGGATACGCGCGGCGTGCCACGAAAGCGTTCCCGGGCAACAGCCCGGCACCGTTGTGCACGGTTCCGGCATGGACGAGCGCCGGCCCGGCACGATCTTCGAGGTAGGCGCCACAACCGCCGAACAGGTGCCCACCGCGCGCGGTATCCCATTCAAGAGGAAACAGCTGCCGCACCCGCCCGTGCGGTGTGTCCACGGCGACCACCCATTTGTCCCGGTGGGGTTCATCGCCCCGACCCTGAAGGAACAGCAGGTCGGGGGCGTACCGAATGTCGAAGTAGTGATTGAACAGGTCGTAACGACCCAGATGGACGGCCTCCGGTTGTGTACCGCCGGGATCGATGAGTGTGACCTCGCCGGTCATCGTCGTGGCGTCGTGTTCGGTGTCGCGTAGCGCCCACCGGCCGTCGGCCCGGGATACCAGGATGGCGGGGGATGCCGCCTGGTGGGTCTCCCGAACGTCGCCGTCGTTGAGGTCGACCTCCACCACCACGCTCGGCTCACTCGTCCATCGGCCGCCGTGGAAGGCGTGCGGGGTTTGTGTCAAGGTCAGCGCTGTTCGCCCGTCCGGCAGCGGGGTCACCTGGCAACCGGTACCGTCGGTGGGCACCTGCCAGGCACGGGCCTCGGACGTCGGTGTCCAGCATTCCAGAGCGATGCCTTCCAGAGCGGCGAGAGTACGGCCATCGGCGAGTGCCTGCACCGCCCAGACCGCGCGGCGGGGCGTCCAGGCGAGTCCTCGTTCCATGCACAGTCGTTCCACGGCGGCGGCAGCGAGAGCGGGATCCGTTCGAGATTCGCCCAGATACGGTTCTTCGCCGTAGGGCATACGCAGCATGCCTGCGGTGGCCCGGGTCCAGTCGTCACGGCGGATGGTGCAGGCCAGAGATGTGGTGCCGAACCGCTCCTCATCGTCGTCGCAGCCAACGGCGAGCACCAGTGCGAGAGTCTCTGGATCCTGCCAGGTGAGCTGCCGGACCTCCCGGGGATGAGCCAGCAGCGACACGGTCGCACCGGTGGACAGGTCCAGCAGGAGCAGTTCGCCTTCGTAGGACCATCCGCCGTCGTACGAGCCGGTGCCGATCGCCAACAACGGCAGGGTGGGATGGAAGGCGAGCGCTTTGGCCGGCCATTCGGTAGTCAGATGGAACAGGCAGGTGAGATCGTCGGAGCGGTAGACCGCCGTCGGGTCCCAACCCGGATTCGGTCGTGATCGACGAGAGACGTCGCGACCGTGCCATTGCGGCCAAGCAAGCGCCCCGCCCACCGCGATGAGCGATTCGTCGGGCGAGGTTGCGGTGACGCGTGGCCGGCCGATCTCGCAGAAGGGGACGGCACCCAGCACCCGGTCCACCCGGGCCTCGAACGCGTTCACCGGTTACCGGAAAGCTCGATTCTTTTGATCATGGGGAGATCCTGCCGTCATGGACCCCCGTATGCAAGCCACCGGTGTTCCCGGTCGTCGTTGCGACTGGTGGCGGCCTGGCCCGGAGCAGGCGCCGGTTTCGTGATTCGGTATCCGGACTCATGACGTGTGGTCCCGCCTCGGATAATGATCGTCATGACGGTGCGGTATGGCGAGGTCCTCGAGTCCCTGCGGCAGGCGTACGACAATGGCGCCGAGTGGCGCGACGGTCTCACCAAGGAGCCGTGGAAGCTGGTGGAGCGGCAGACCTTCCAAGATCGGCTGGCGGCCGGGGCCCGGCTGCTCGAGGTGGGTGCGGGCACCGGGCAGGACAGTCTGTTCTTCCAGCAGCAGGGGCTGGCGGTGGTCGCGGTCGATCTGTCGCCGGTGATGGTCGAGCACTGCCGGGCCAAGGGGCTGGAGGCGTACGAGCGGGATTTCCTGCACCTGGACTTTCCGGACGGATCGTTCGACGCCGTGTTCGCGATGAATTGCCTGCTGCACGTGCCGAACCGGGATCTCCCGGCGGTGCTGGCGGCGATCCGGGCGGTGCTGCGCCCGGGTGGTCTGCTGTTCGTCGGTGTGTACGGCGGCGCCGAGAGTGCCGAGGGGCCGATCGACGGTGACCAGCATGTGCCGCCGCGGTTCTTCTCCTGGCGTACCGACGAGCAGCTGCTCGGCTTCGTCACCGACGCCGGCTTCGACGTGGTGGACTTCCACCCGGTCGACACCGGGCGTGGTTTCCGTTTCCAGTCGTTGACGCTCAGTAGCTCTCTGTGAGCCTGTGCCGTCGCGAATAGCAGAGAATGCGAACCCGCGACTGAGTGATGGTGGTCTTGCGCTCGGAGCGACCTGGACCGGCTACGCCGCCCAGCGACGTTGCGCTCCGGCCACCGCTCGGCAGGGGCGGAATGGCAAGTCCGTAACCTTCGGCTATGAATCGACGGGGATGGAGCCTTGTAATCGTCGCCGCCACTGCGCTCGCCCTGGTGTCGCTCGCCTCGAATGTGACGACCTTGAGCCAGCTCGAAGGCAAGGCCGACACGCTGCTGGCCGGCCGCTTAACCCTCAGCCAACTGGTCAACGCAGGGACGGTCTGGGCAGGGCTGGCAGTGATATCCGGGTGGCTTGTCCGCCGCCCCGCCTCGGCCGTTGCCGCCGGCATCGTCGCCCTGCTCACCGCTTGCGTCGTGCACTACGGCATGGGGCTCGCCTTCGGAATGTTCGATCCGGACGTCTGGACTGCGAACCTGTATTGGCTCCTGGCCGCGATGGTCATGGGCGGACCGCTCGGCCTGGTGGGCGCGATCGCTCGCCGACTGGACTGGTGGGGGATCGCGGCCCGGCTTGTCGTTCCCATCGGAGCCGTGCTGGAGCCATTCGTCCTCGGTCGGTTCACCACCCCCGCGATCCTGCCTTGGCCGAACCACATGGCTAACGCCATCAGCGGATTGGCGCTGTTGACGGTGGGAGTGGTGGGCTGCTTCTACGTCCTCGTCGCCAACCGGAGGCGGCAAGCAACACATGGTCGGCCTGCTACCGCCGAGTCGTGAACTCGGTTCCCTGTGGTCGGGGAAAGCAGAAATGCAGCGTCATCGCCTTGACCAGAACCCGATACGCGGTTCGAAATCGCGACACCTCGATACCGGATGCCGTCAGTATGTTGCACTTCGTGGCTATGAGCGGACTGCTGCTCGTTACCGCGGTGCGGGCCTGGTGATCAGTTCCGGGAGTTCCTCGTGCCAGCATGGCTGGGTTGTTCGGACACGTACCCGGGCGAAATCGACGTAGGCGCCCTGCGGCGGTTTCAGCTCCAGCGTCCAGGTGCCGAGAACACACTGGTAGCGGACCTCCCACCCGTCGTTTCTCTCGAACAGGCGGCTCCCGTTGCCCCCGGAGCTGGATGTCGTCTGGGAGTTGACGAAGCCGTGTTCGGTGAGCCAGGCCGCGGTAAGCGCGACGTCTTCGGGTTCGGTGAACTCTCCGGTGCCGGTCTCCTCCAACGCGGTGAGAGAGAATCGCCCTTCGTCGTCAGGTCGCCCTACGACGACTTCGATCGTGGTGTCGTCGCCGAATCGCAGCGTGAATGCCGGATCGAGATCGTGGGTCTGCCGCAGATCCTCCAGGTGTGTCGTGTGGCGCAGCCGTCCGGTCTGGACGTCCTCGACAACGACCGGGAACGGACCGAAGGCGAACGAACTGTTGGCCCACCACTCCAGCTGCGCTTCCACGAGCTCAGTATGACCGGACCGCTCGGCGCGGCCGGCAGGTCTCATCCAGCCCACGGCGGTCGGTCGAGATTCATCCGGGACACCCAGGGCATCGATGCCGGCAAGAAGATCGTCGGCCGACTGTTCCTCGTGATCGTCACCGCGACCGGCGTCAGCGACGACATGGTCGGCATGGACCTGCTCAGCCGGGCCGCCACCACAAGCCCCACGCGCGCCACGGCGGGGGCCGATGCATCAGGCGCCCTCTCGGCCGGTAGGCCAGGGCAGCGACTCCCACAGCGCCGGGTGGCGGGTCAGGTGGATCAGGCGGTCGGCGAGCCGGCGGTGGGCCGGAGTGCGGGCCGAGCCGCCCCACAGCGGGGCGCTGCTCATGCCGTCGGCCGCGGCCACCACCAGGGCCAGCACGTCCTCCGGGAGGCCGTCGGCGACCAGGGCGGCCTCGATGCGCTCGGCGTCGGCCCGGGCCACGTCGGCGACCGCGGGCAGGGTCATCAGCTGGGTGATCAGGGCCAGCGACTCGCGGGCCTCGTCGTCGGTGCCCGGCGCGAGCACGGCGCGGATGTAGGCGCGGGTCAGACGGCCGGGTGCGGTGTCGGCCGGATCCGACTCGGCGTCGACGGCGGCCTGGAACGCGGCCAGCTCCGCGTGGACCAGGGCCATGATCAGGTCGTCCTTGCTGGCGAAGTGGTAGATCAGCCCGCCTTTGGAGACTCCGGCGAAGCGGGCGATCTCGTCCAGTGAGGCGTGGATGCCGCGCACCCGGATCGCCTCGGCGGCGGCCGCCAGCAGCGCCCGCCTCGTCTCCTCCGGTGACCGGCCCGCTGTGCGTCCCACGTCCGACAACCTACCTACGCCCGGGGTGTGCGCGGCGACGGGATCAGTCGCCACGCCACCAGTGCGGCGGCGAACGTCAGCGCGGCCGCGACCAGGGACGTGACCTGCATGCCGGCGATGAACGCGTCGCGGGCGGCGTCGGCGGCGGGCGACTGTGGGCCCAGCACCCGCAGTGCCGGGCCGAGCGAGTCCCGTACCGCCGCGGTGTCCTCGGCCGACAGGCCGGAAGGGATGGTCACGGCGTCGCGGTAGACGAACGACACCAGCGACCCGAGGACCGCGATGCCGAGGACGACGCCGAGCTCGTTGGCGGCCTCGGTGATCGCCGACACCGAGCCGGCCTTGCGCGGCGGCGCCGCGGAGACGATGGCGTCGCCGGTCAGCGTCATCGCCAGGCCGATGCCCAGACCGATGGGGATCAGAGCGAGACCCAACCAGAGGTACGGGCCATGCGCGGCCGCCGCGACCAGTGCGAGGCCGGCGGCGGCCGCCGCGAGACCCACGGCGATGGCCCGGCCGCGGCCCAGTCGGGTCACCGCGACGCCGATCAGCGCGACGACGGCGATCGAGGCGAGCGTCGCCGGGAGCTCGGCCAGGCCCGCCTCCAGGGGGCTGTGGCCGCGGGCGAGTTGAAGGTACTGGGAGAAGAAGAACAGCAGTCCGGTCAGTGCGAAGATGGCGATCACGTTGGCGGCGACCGCGCCGGAGAACGCCGGGCTGCGGAACAGTTCCACGTCGAGCATCGGCTGGTCGAGCCGCCGTTGCCGGCGCACGAACAGCATTCCGGCGATCGTGCCGGCCAGCACGCATCCGATGGTGACCGGGTCGAGGCCGTGGCCGGCGACGTGTTTGATCGCGAAGACCAGCGGGACGATCGCGGCCATCGACAGGGCCGCCGAGAGCACGTCGAAGCGGCCCGGCTCGGGGTCGCGGGATTCCGGCAGCAGCAACCATCCGGAGACCAGGACCAGGATCATCACCGGCACGTTGATCAGGAAGACCGAGCCCCACCAGAAATGCTCCAGCAGGAAACCACCGGTCAGCGGGCCGATCGCGGAGCCGGCGCCGAAGGCGGTCGACCAGATGGCGATGGCCCGGGCCCGCTCGGTGTCGTCGGGGAACAGGTTGCGGATCAGCGACAGCGTCGACGGCATCAGGGTGGCCCCCGCCACGCCGAGCGCCAGCCGGGCCGCGATCAGCTGCTCCGGGCTCCCGGCGAACGCGGCCAGCAGCGACACCACCCCGAACGCGGTCGCGCCGAGCAGCAGGATCCGCTTGCGGCCGAACCGGTCGGCCAGGTTGCCCATCAGCACCAGCAGCCCGGCCAGGGCCAGCGAGTAGATGTCACCGATCCAGAGGACCTGCTCGGCGGTGGGGGACAGGTCGGCGGTGAGCGCGGGTACGGCCAGGGCCAGCACGGTGTTGTCGATGGCGAGCAGCAGCACCGCGGCGGCCAGGACGGCGAGGGCGGCCCAGCGGCGCCGTGGTGGGGCGTCGGTCGGTGACAGGAGCATCCCCGAACTGTACCGACTGGTCGGTACAGTTCGTCAGGGCTGAACGGTGTGACGTGGCCGCCCACCGGCCCCTCGCCGCAGCGCGGACGCCCCGGTCGGCCGCGGCTGTTCGGGGACGGTCAGGAACCTGTCGTCGCGGCGCGCTCGCGGTTGGCGCGGATCTCGTCGTGGTGGTCGGCGGCCCAGCCGATGAGCGAGGTGACGATCTCGTGCAGGCCGCGGCCCAGCGGGGCGAGGGTGTACTCGACGCGCGGCGGGACCTCCGCATAGGCGGTGCGGGTGATCAGCCCGTCCTGCCCGAGCTGGCGAAGCGTGAGGCTGAGCATGCGCTGGGAGATGCCGGGGACCTGCCGCTGCAGGTCGGTGTAGCGCAGCGGTCCGGACTCCAGGACCGCGATGATCAGCAGGCTCCACTTGTCGCCGACGCGGTCGAGGGTCTGGCGGATGAAGTCCATGTGCTCGGCGGGGATGGCCGCGCACGGCCCGATCGCCGCCGCTGCCGGCGCCTCTGCTCCGTCGACCGTCTCCATCACGCACATTCCTCTCCGGCACGCACACGAATGTGCCTTTTGTATCGCCCTCCATGCTGGCCTACCGTTGCGCTACACACAAGTTGTAAGAAATGGAGGTATGTGATGAAGGTGGATATTTGGTCCGAGGTGACCTGCCCCTGGTGCGGCCTGGGGAACCACCGGACGGCTAGGGCCATCGAGCGGTTCGAGCACGCCGATGAGGTCGACCTGGTCCACCACTCGTTCCCGCTCAGCAGCAGCTTTCCCGAGGGAGAGACCCTCTCCGTCCGCGAGGCCCTGCTCCGCCGGCACGGCGTGGGAGGCGGCCAGGCCGAGACCGCGACCCGGCGGATCGAGAGAATCGCCGAGAGTGAAGGGCTGACGCCGTACCGGGTGCTGGACAACAGGGTCGGCAACACCGATCTGGCGCACGAGTTCCTCGCCCACGCCAGTGCCCAGGGTAGGAACCGCGAGGCCTGGGACGCGATCTTCACCATCTACTTCGGCCGGGCCGAGCCGGTCTTCTCCCTGGACGACCTGCTGGGGCTCGCCGACGGACTCGGCCTGGACCGCGAGCAGACCCGCCAGGCCCTCACCGACCACCGCTACCGAAGGCAGGTTCGCGACGACGCGGCCCGCGCCCGGCGCCTGGGGGCGACCGGTGCGCCGTTCATCGTCGTCGACGGTCGCTACGTCGTGCCCGGCGCCCAGGACAGCGACAGCCTCCTTGAGCTGCTGCGCAAGGTCTGGGACGCCGGCCGCCCGCGCACCCGCCTCGGCGATGCTCCGGTCTCCGCGAAAGGCATTTGATCACCATGACCGACCTCCTGGTACTCGGCGGCAGCGGCCGCACCGGCGCTCACGCGCTGGCGTACGCGGCTCAGCGCGGCCACCGCGTCCGCGCTCTCGTCCGCAACCCCGACAAGGTGCAGGCACCGGCCGGCGTCGAGCTGATCCCGGGCACCCCGGCGAACATCGACGACATCCGCCGGGCCGCCGAAGGCACCGAGGCGGTGATCAGCGTGCTGTCCAACGCCCGCGCCTCCGACAACCCGTGGGCCAAGCCGGTCAGCCCACCGATGTTCATGACCGTCGCCGCCCGCCACACGCTCACCGTCATGGGCGAGCAGGGCATCCGCCGCATCGTGCTGACATCCACGCAGGGCGCGGGCGACGACTGGGGCCGGCTCAACCCGCTGGTCAAAGCGTTCATCAAGCTGTCGAACATCAAGGCAGGCTTCGCCGACCACACCGGCGTCGACCAGGTCGTCCGCGCCTCGTCCGGCATCGACTGGACCCTGGCCCGCGCCGTGGCCCTGACCGACGAACCCGCCGGTGGCCCCGTGCGGGCCGCCTTAGCCGGCACCGAAGTGCCCGGCGCACGGATCAACCGCGCCGACCTCGCCCGGTTCCTCGTCCAGACGATCGAGGGCGACGCCTGGACCCATCGAGCGCCCCTGGTCTGGAACGCGCCCGGCTGAGAGCCCCCGCAGACCGCGCGTGGCCGCCGCCAGGTCGTGGTCACCGGACAGGCGGAACACGATCCACAGGCGCTCGTCGAGCAGTCCGCGCGGCTGCGGGTCCTGGGTGCGAGGCCGTGGTCGTCGGCCGATCTGGACGCTGTCCGGGTAGCGGTACTGGAGTCTGTAGGGGTCGGAGCCGGTGAATCTCCAACCAACTCCACCGGGCCGACCCGCGCCACGAAAATCCGCCCATTGTCGGCCTCTGGAGGACGGCTTGCCCGCGGGGCGCGGGCCGAGGCGATTCGACTAGTTTCCTAGGATGCCCTAGAGGCAGTGCGGCAAGCCGCACCTGAACCCCCTGAGGACGGCTTCGCCGACATTAAAGTGACATTTGCCGATGCTTGGGAGACTGGTTAGCCATAGCCGGACGGCTTGGGGGGCCCATGTTCGGACTACTCGTAGTGGATCACCGGCGGCGGCTGGGGCTCACACAGGAGGAGCTGGCCGGACGCGCCGGGATCAGCGTGCGTACGATCCGTGAACTCGAGGCCGGACGGGTCCAGGTGCCCCGGCCGGCGTCGGCGCGGTTGCTCGCGGATGCCTTCGGGTTGGAGGGCACGCAGCGGGACAGCTTCGTGCGGGCCGGTTTCCCGCCCGCTGAGCGCCCGGCGGTGCACTGCCTGCCCCGGCCGGCCCCGCATTTCCGCGGGCGGTCCGGGGAGCTGGCGCGGCTGCTGTCCACCGTCGACCGCCGTCGGCGCGATCGGCCGCTGGTCGTCGCCGTCGACGGGATGGCCGGGGTGGGCAAGACCGCGCTGGTTCTGGAGGTGGCCCACCAGGTCGCGGACCGCTACCCGGGTGCGCAGCTGTTCGTGGACCTGCACGGGCACAGCACGCAGGCACCCGTCGAGACGTCGGTGGCGCTGGGGCTGCTGCTCGGGCAGCTCGGTGTGCCGGCCGGCGAGTTGCCCGACGACGTGGACGGTCGGGTCGCCCGGTGGCGTACCGAGCTGGCCGGCGCGCGGATCGTGGTCGTGCTGGACAACGTCGCGGGCAGCGCGCAGGTGCGGCCGCTGCTGCCGGGGCTGTCATCGGCGCTCGTGCTGGTGACCAGTCGGCGTCGTCTGGTGGGGCTGGACGCCGATGAGCATGTCACCCTCGATCCGCTCGATGAGTCCGAGGCGGTGTCGCTGCTCGCCGGGGTGATCGGTGCCAAGCGGATGGTGGGGCAGCACCGTTACGCCCACGAGGTCGCCGGGCTGTGCGGGAATCTGCCGCTGGCGCTGAGTCTGACCGCGGCCCGGCTGCGGTACCGGCCGGCGTGGACGGTGGCCGACCTGGCCGAGCGGCTGCGTAACGCGCAGCCGCCGGTGGTCGAGTTGGCCGCCGAGGGGATGACCGTGGCGGCCGCGTTGACGTTGTCGTACCGGCAGCTCACCGGGCCGGCTGCGGAGCTGCTGCGGCGGTTGGGGCTGCTCAGCGGTGAGGACTTCGACGAGTACGCGGCGGCGGCGCTGACCGGTGGCACCTCCGCCTCCGTCGGCCCAGCGGTGGAGGAACTGCTCGACGCGCATCTGCTGCACGAACGGGGTGAGCGGCGGTATCGGCTGCACGATCTGGTGCGTGACTACGCCGGTCGGTTGGCGGCCGAGGTGGATGAGGAGCCGGTGCGGCGGGCGGCCGCGCGGCGTCTGCTGGAGTACTACCTGCATTCGATGGTCACCGATCTGCCGGACGGCACGGTGATCGACGGGTTGCACACGCCGGGGTGGGGGCCGGTGTCTTTCCATCGTCGTGTCTTCGTCTCCGAGGTGGAGCGGACCCGGTGGGAGGAGGCGGAGTGGCGCAATGTGCTGGCGGCGATCGGGTCGGCGGAGCGGTTCGGGATGGATCGGTTGGTGTGTCTGCTGGCTCGTGCGGTCTGGGGGTTCCACTGGCGGCGCGGTAACGCCGGGATTCTGATCACCGTGCAGCAGGCGGCGTTGGCCGCGGCGCGGCGTCTGGGTGACGCGGACCTGACCGCGATGGCGCACAACTATCTGGCCGGTGCCTATGCCCGGTCAGGTCGGATGGCGCAGACCCGAGAGCATGTCGGTCATGCTCTGGAGTTGTGGCGGGCGACCGGTGCTACGACGGCGGAGTTGCTCACCCGGGTGAATCTGATGACGCTGGACATGCAGAGTGGCCGGTTCGACGAGGTGGTCGCGCACGGGGACTGGGTGCTGGCGCAGCCCGCTGACCCGGGGGAGGGCGAGGCGGTGCGGCGGCGTCTGGCGATCAATCGGGCCAATGCTCTGCGGCTGCTCGGTGAGTGCCATACGGCGCTCGGTCGGTACGGTGCCGCGCTGGATCATCTGCGGCGGGCGGCGTGTCATCGGGCGGATCTGGGTGGTGAGGGCTATCGGTGGGCTTTCATCCTGTTCGAGCTGGGTCGGGCGCATTCGCGGTTGGGTCACTGGGTGGTGGCGCCGTTGCTGTTGCGGCGGGCGCTCGCCCATTTCGAGGCGGCCGGTAATGAGACCGGTGCGGCGGAGGTGTTGGCGGAGATCGGCATCGTTCATCTGCATGTCGGTGATGTGGGTGAGGCTCGGCGTCTGCATGAGGCCGCGGTGCGGCGTACGGAGCGGTCGGGTAGTCCGCAGGGGCGGTGTCTGGCTCTCAACCGGCTCGGCGGTACGGCGCTGCGGGCCGGGGATGTGGAGGCCGCGGTGGGGTTGCATCGGCAGGCTTTGGAGCTGGCTCAGCGTATCGATGCGCGGTATGAGGAGGCGGTCGCGCACGCCGGTTTGGCCGCCGCGCTCGTCGGTGGTGATCCGGTGCGGGCGGCTCGGCATGGGGATGCCGCCGGGAAGCTGTTCGCGGTGATGCGGGCGGTCGATCCGTTTCACGTCGACAACTGCCGGTGAACTGCCGGTCGGCGGCCTGTTTCGGTATGCCCTCGTGGCCAGAGGATGGAGCGGTCAGATCGCCGTTGGGCTTCGAGGAGGGGGAATTCGGTGAGCAGGATCTTGCGGGGGATGGTCGCGGTGGCCGCGCTGGCCGGCGTCATGATGGTGGGGCAGCCGGCCAGTGCCGCGGCTCAGCGGTCGTGCACGGTGTCGGCGAGCAACAAGTGGGGGTGTAACACGGCGCCGATGTGGCTGGCCGCGGGGGCCAATCCGCATGCGGCCACGTTGAACATCTATTCGCCGGCGACTCCGAACCCGCCGGGGGAGGAGGCGGATCCCCCGAGTTCGTTCATCGTCATCCGCAATGTCGGTACCGGTGCTGAGGTTCTCCGCGACAACCAGTTCCGCAGCGCGGAGCACAACATCTGGATGATCATCTCGCAGTCCGGCAACTATCGGGCCGAGCTGCACTGTCCGTGGGGGTGTGCGGGCGCCACGCTGTACTTCGACAGCTGATCTTGATCGGGACGGGGAGTGCCCGGCCAGCCCTCTCGGGTGCGGCCGGGCTCCTGGTCAGGTCAGTGCGAGGGTCAGGCAGCGTTGCTGGTGGGGCGGGAGCGGGGGTACGGCGTCGGCCGTGAACCAGGCCACGTCGGTCGACTCGTCGTCGTTGACGTGTGCGGTGCCGCCGGTGGCCCGGCAGAGCAGGCCGATCGCGAGCCAGTAGATCTGGTCGCCGTTGGGGGCGACGGACAGGTCCAGGGCTTCGGCGGAGAGCAGCCGTTCGACGGTGACGTCGACGCCGGTCTCCTCCTGGACCTCGCGGATCGCGCCGGCGGCCGGCTGCTCGCCCGGTTCGAGGCAGCCGGTGGTCAGGGCCCAGTCGTCGGTGTCGGAGCGGCGTACCAGCAGGACCCGGTCGTGGTCGTCGAGGACGACGGCGATGACACCGGGCAGGGGCAGCGGGTCGTGTCCGATCTTGGCGCGGAGGGCGACGACGTATTCCGGGATGGCCATGGGCGGCACCCTACGGAACGGTTTGGACCGCGGGTTCCAGCAGGGTCAGCGTTCTGCTGGTGGCGTCGAGGGCGGCTCGGATGCCGAGGGGCATGGGGAGGTTGGGGCCGGCGTGGCCGATGTCGACGTTGGCGAGGACCGGGATGTCGCGGTCGCCGAGGACGTCGAAGACGAGTTCGGGCAGGGTGGGTGAGGTGCCGGGTTCGAGGCCGGCGATGTCTCGGGGGACGCCGATGATCATGCCGGAGATCCGGTCGAGGATGCCGGCGTGGCGTAGTACCTGCAGGTAGCTCCACACGTGGGAGGTGTGGCCGCCGATCTCCTCCCAGAACAGGATGGCGTCGTTGAAGCGGTCCAGGGGCAGGGCGAAGCTCGTCGCCTGGACGAGGGCGATCCGGTTGACGACGGCGCCGATGAGGGGGCCTTCGGCGGTTCCCGGGCGCCAGCATTCCCAGGTCGAGAACGCCGGTAGCGGGCCGAAGGGTTCGGTCGAGGTCAGCAGGTGCCGGTAGAGGGTTTCGAGGCGGGCCTGGTCGGCGGCGGGGGCGTTCTGCCAGTGGTGGCCGAAGCCGGGGACGGCCATGTCGGCGTGGAAGCCGACCAGTCCGGTGCGGGCGTGTAGGGCCAGGTGCAGTAGGGAGAGGTCGCTGTAGCCGAGGATGGGTTTGGGGTCGGCTCGGACGGCGTCTAGGTCGATCAGGTCGAGGTAGCCGAAGACGGTCTGGCCGCCGTCGACGGCGATGATGGCGCGTACGTCGGGGTCGCGGAGCAGGGTGTTGAGCTGGTCGGCGATCTCGGTGGGGGCGGCGGCGCTCCACCAGCGGTTGCGGTCGACCTGGACGAGGGGGGATCGGTGGACGCGGAAGCCCATGCGTTCGAGCACGGTGTGTGTGGTGTCGACGTTGGGTGCGTACTGCTCGGGCAGGGGACCGGACAGGGCTGCGAGGGCCACGAGGTCGCCTGGTTTCAGCGCGTGGGGTCGCAGTAGGTGTGGGGTCGTCGGGGAAACGGTCACCGGGGCAGTATCCGGACGTGTGGTCGGGTGCGCGACTGAATATCGACCGACGGCTTCAGCCCGGCGGTGCCGCTCGGTCGGGTCCCCGGGTCTGCGTCGCGTCGAACGGACGGGACTCTGCTGGAACGTACATCCTAGGATGGTTTAGAGGTTGTGCGGCAAGCCGCACCCTGAAAAGACCCAAAGGACGGCTTCGCCGACCGGACATGGATTGGGTTAGGGTGTCGTTCGTGACTGCCGGGTCGGCCTTGGGCCATTACCGAGTGGGGCACCCGGCTGACGCGTGATCGCCGGGCGGCCGCCACGGTCGCCCGTCGCCCGCGCTCGATCGCCGCCTGATCGTTCGTTCTTCTCCGCATGCCGTCGGTTTCGCGACGGTGGATTTCTGCTGCCCGCGCCAGGTTCGCGGGATTTCCGGGTGGACTACCGAAAGCTGAGAATGTCGAACGATTTCAATTCTTCTGTCATCGCCGAGTTCCGAGCCAATCAGGGCCGGGTCGGTGGGATGTTCGAGGGTGGGCGGCTGTTGCTGCTGACCACGACCGGAGCGCGCAGTGGGCGGCCGCATACCGTTCCGCTGGGTTATCTGCCTGATCAGGAACGGGTTCTGGTGATCGGGTCGAATGGTGGGGCGCGGCGGCATCCGGCGTGGTTTCACAATGTGCTGGCGAATCCGCTGGTGCAGGTCGAGGACGGGCCGTTCGTGTACGAGGCGGCGGCGAGCGTGTTGTCGGGGCGGGAGCGGGACGACGCTTTCGGTCGGGCTGTCGAGCAGGATGCCGGGTGGGCCGATTATGAGCGGCAGTCCGGGCGGGAATTGCCGGTGGTGGCGTTGGCGGCGGTCGCGGCTGCGGGGCCGCCGCGTGCGGCGGGTGGTGCGCCGTCGTCGCCGGCGGAGGTTCTGCGGTTGGTGCATGGTGCGTTTCGGCGGGAGTTGGAGTTGATCCGGGCCGAGGTGCAGCGGTCGGGTGCGGTGTTGGGTGCGCAGTTGCGGGTCAATTGTTTGACGTTGTGCGCGAATCTGCACGGTCATCATGTGAAGGAGGATCAGGGGCTGTTTCCGATGCTGGAGTATGCGCATCCGGAGGCGGGGCCGGCGGTGCAGCGATTGCGCGCCGAGCACGGTGTGGTGGCCGAGTTGTTGGGGCGGTTGCGGTCGGCGTTAGCGGATCCGGGGCTTGCGCGGGAGGAGCTGTCGGGTCTGGTGGAGGTGTTGACGGGTGAGTTGGTCGCGCATCTCGATCATGAGGAGCGGGTGTTGGAGGCAGCCCTGAGTTGATCTTGAGGTGCGGTTGATCATTGTGTGGGCCTGCGGGAACGTTCAGGATGCCGGGCGTGACATTCGTGCGTTGGGTGGTCGGGGGCTGGTTCTCGCGGGCCTACCTGGTCGTGGTGGTGGCGGCCACGGTGTGGGCGTTCGTGTCGGTGGCGCGGTGGGGTCAGCCGGATGCGGATCTCGAGGTGATCTGGCCGATGCTGCTGACCGGTCCGGTGTCGTGGCTGCTGTTCGCGGTGATGCCCGGGGCGTGGGCCGACAGTGACGTGGTGTTCGTGGCGTGCCTGTCGGTGGGGGCGCTGGCCAACGCGGTGGTGATCGACGCGGTGGTGCGGCAGATCCGTCGGGCGCGGGCGTCGTATGACGTGCCGCTGGTCGACGATCACGCCGCCGAAACCCGGTAGGGGCGCCCGTAGTTTCAGACCAGAAACAACGGTGAGAACTGAGGGACGCCGTGAAGCGCGCGTTTCACCCTCGGCGAGCTGCACACCGTCTTCTCCTACTGCGACGAGCAGGTGAACCGCATTGGCAGCTTCGTCCGCCGTCCGCCGTCCGCCGACTGCCGGCGCCACCTGGTCCACCCATGCCTCTGGCGACCGAGACGTGGTCGCTCGCGCGAAGGCGGAATGCTAGGCCGACTGCGAGGGATAGCCGATGTAGGACAGGTCGGCGAGGAGGGCGGCTGTCGATCGGTCAGGGTTCAGGCGCCGCACCAAGCTCGCGGTCAACGGGGTCAGCGCGAAGACCTCACGGACGGCGTCAAGATCTACGGTCTTCCCGTAGTAGTCCTCGGCGAAGCGGTGGTAGGCCAGGCCGGTCGGATCGAGCAGCACGGAGAACAGCCGTTCGGCACCGTCAGGGTCGGGACGGTCGGGAAAATCGATGTCGCCGGCGTGCCACCGGTCGTCGCCGGTGTGCCGCCACAGACAGACCGTTGCTTCCAGCTTGCCTTCGTAGCCGAATGCCGGCTCGTTCACCGCGGCAGAGAACGCCTCCGGGATCGTGTCGACCAGTCCTGGCCACAACTCCTCGTCGTTCACGGCCGGGTTCATCGAAGATTCATGATCGAAGCCCCGGAGAAAGGCGCCCGCGGGCGAGAATACGATCGACCAGGCGTCACCGGAACCGTTGTCCATCGACGCCAGCTCCTCGTCCTCCGACCAGGCCGACGTGAACGAGTAGTACCGAGACTCCTCCGCCGGGCTCAGGATCGCCTCCAGCACCGCCAACGCGCGACAGCGCTCCCGCAGAGTCGTGATGTCCGGCAGGCTTCGAGCAACATCATGAGCCGTCACAGCCATATTCAACCCGACGCGCTCGGCCGACCGGCTTGCGGTCTCATCAGTGTTCATAGGACGGCCCCGGTAGGAGGCGGCGCCACTCGCACGTCGGTGCGGGGCCGGTGTCCCCGGATGGTCCCGAGTGGCGCCGGGTCGGGGTCAGGGGCGGACGTAGATGGTGTTGCGGTGGGCCGGGCGGAAGCCGTTGGCCTGGTAGAAGGCGGCGGCGGGGGTGTCGCGGCCGGTCAGCAGGTACCAGTGGGTGACGTCGGGGATCCGGGTGGCGAGGTCGTCGAGGAGGCGGGTGCCGATGCCTTGGCGCTGGTGGTCGGGGTGGACGCACATCTCCTGGAGCAGGAAGTGGTCGGTGGTGCCGTGGCGTTCGAGGTGGCCGATGGCGAAGCCGGTGAGGGTGCCGTCGGGTCCGGTGGTGTGGGTGTGGTGGGCGCGTGGGGTGGTGAGCATGTCGTGGAGGCGTTGGCGGGCGTCGTGGGGGTGCCAGGTCTCGTTCCAGGGTGGGCGGGTGAAGGTGTGGACGTAGAGGTGGGTGTAGGCGTCGAGCATCGTCAGAGGGTAAGGGTGAGGTGGACGCTGTTGGGGTCGGTTTTGTAGTCGGCGAAGGGTGGGCAGGGCTGGAAGCCGAAGCGGTGGTAGAGGGTGCGGGCGGGGTGGAAGAAGTCGCCGGCGCCGGTTTCCAGGTAGAGGTGTCGGTAGTGGCGGTGGCGGGCTTCGGTGATGAGGTGGGTGAGTAGGGCGGCGGCTACGCCGCGGCGGCGGGCGGTGGTGGCGGTGCGCATGGATTTGATTTCGGCGCTGGTGGGGTCGAGGTGTTTGAGGGCGGCGCAGCCGAGGAGGTGGTCGCCGTCGTGGGCGGTCCAGAGGGTGATGTCGGGGGCGCGGAGGCTGTCGAGGTCGAGGGCGTGTTTGCTGTCCGGTGGGGTGATGGCGCGCATCTGGTCGACGTGTTGTTGGAGGAGGTCGGCGATGGCGGGTCCGGTGAGGTCGTCGATGCTGATGCGGTAGGTCACGGGGCCGGATTGTACGGTCGTGGTGTGTCGGGTCGGGTCATCGTGCTCAATGGGGCGTCGAGTTCGGGTAAGAGCAGTGTGGGGCGGGCGTTGTTGCCGTTGCTGGCTGATCCGTGGTTCTTGTTTCCGGTTGATGAGCTGGGCGCGATGCGGTCGACGGTGCATACGCGGGTGCTTGATGAGGGTGAGATCGCGGCGATGCTGTCGCGGACGCGGCGGGGGTATCACCGGGCGGTGGCGGGGCTGGTGTCGGCCGGCAACGACGTGATCATGGATTATCCGTTGAGTGAGGCGTGGCGTCTGGCCGATCTGCTCGACGTGTTGGCCGGTGTCGATGTGACTCTGGTCGAGGTGCGGTGTTCGCCGGCGGAGTTGGCACGTCGCGAGCTTGCCCGCGGTGACCGGCCGGTGGGGTTGGCGGTGTCGCAGACGCTGGTCTATCGGCATGGTGATCGGGACATCGTGGTGGACACCACCGCCGCGGGTCCCGGGGAGTGTGCGCGGGAGATCGTGGCGGGGCTGGCCGGGTTGAGCGGGCCGAAGGCGTTCGATCGGCTGCGTCAGAGGTGAAGGGTCCACCGGTGGTGGTGGGTGAGCCGGATGACCGCGAGCGGGGCGACTGCCAGGTTGGTGTAGGCCGGTGGCAGGTCGAGGGCTGCGGTGAGGATCAGGCGGATCACCAGGGGGTCGGCGATGGCCGTACGTCTGCTGGTGGTGTGTCGGTGTAGCCAGCCGGTGAGGCGGCTGGTCGCGGTGGTCAGGGATTCGCCGCCGTGGGGTGTGGCGGTGGGGTCGGTGAGGAACTGCTGGAGGCCGGCGGGGTCGATCTGGTCGAGGGGCAGGCCGGTCCAGGTGCCGAAGTCGGGTCCGGTCAGGTCGGGGTCTTCGCGGGTGGTGGGGGCGCCGAGCAGGGTGGCGGTCTGGTGGGCGGCGCGGGTGGGTGCGGTGAGCCAGGGCTGGTCGTCGGGGAACAGGCGCGGTAGCAGGGTCGCGCTGTCTTTGAGTGCCAGGGTGGCTGTGATGCCGGCTTCGTCGAGTGCGTCGTCGCCGCCGAACACGGCCCGGCGTAGTGCGCGGGTGTGTCCGGCGGCGATCAGCCGTAGTCCGTTCACGCGGCGGTGACGGTGGCTTTCGTGCGGGCGGTGAGCAGGCCGGCGAAGGTGAGGCCGAGGGCGGTCCAGAGGATGGTCTGGGTGCCCAGTGACGAGATCCGGAAGTCCCACAGCAGTGTGGCCGGGAAGTCGTCGGGGACCTCGTGGAAGGTCGGTAGGAGGGCGTAGGCGATGCCGACGACCACGACGAAGGCGGCGGTGCCGGCGGTGGCCTGGCGCCATTGGTCGGTCTGGGTGCGGGCGGCCAGTGCGGCGGCCCAGACGGCGACCAGGCCGAGGGCGAGGACGGCGAGGTAGGCGGCGGTGCGTTGGTTGATCGTGTCGGGGTTGCCGACGGCGGGTGGGTTGGGTGGGTATTTGAGGTAAGGCACCAGGACGATGCCGGTGAGGGCGGCGGCGGACAGCCCGAGCGCGGCTCGGGTGTCGCTGTCGGTGCGCAGGTGGCGGCGCAGGACGGTGTAGGCGGTGGCGAGGATGCCGCCGAGTGCTACGCCGTAGAGGCCGGTGGCGAGGAACAGGCCGGCGGTGCTTTGCACGTCGCGGTCGACGAGTGGGTCGTCGGCGTGTTCGCCGGGTGGTGCGGCGGCTTCTTCGATGGCGATGGCCGCGTTGATGTGCGGTTCGCCGACGAGGTAGGCGAAGCCGCCGGCGAGCAGGCCGGCGGCGAGGCCCGCGAGCAGGCCGCGGAGTAGGAGCTGGATGTAGCCGGGCCGGTGGTTCAGTGGCACGGGACACCGAGCAGGTGGCGGCCGTCGTGCATGAGCTCGTGCAGGTACATGCCGGACTGGGAGAGGGCGCCCTGGTCGAAGGCGACGAGGTAGGCCAGCAGGAGCATGAGGCCGGTGAAGCCGGCGGCGGTGGCGAGGAGCTTGCCGGAGACCGCGGGCGTGGTGAGGGCTTGTGCCTTGGGCATGGTGGAGTGAACCTCCTACGGGATGACGCGTCCCGATCGATGGGGCCTGCGGCACGTGAGCGTCCTGACTCACCGGCCCCCTGGCTGGGGGCCCGTTCACAGTGGCGCGACCGCACCGGACTCTCACCGGTTTCCCTCACACACCGCAGATTGGCTGGTCTCAACCTAACGGCCGGGGTGCCGATGGCACAACCGGGCACCGGTAGCATCCACGCCGGTCACTGTGGTGCGGGGGTGTGTGGCGTGCGGGTGTTCGCGGCGGTGGTGGCGGGTCTGTTGGGTGCCGTGGTGGTGCCGGTGTCGCCGGGGTGGGCGGCGCAGTGCCTGGGTGCGGGTGTTGCGGTGTCGGGTGTGCCGGCGGAGTTGCGGGCGTATTCGCCGGAGCGGTTGGCGGGTTTGGCGACCGGGGCCGGGGTGCGGGTGGCGGTGGTCGACTCCGGTGTCGATGTGCGTAATCCGCAGCTCAAGGGGCAGGTGGTGGCCGGTCGGGACCTGTTGCACGGTGCGGTCGACGGGCGGCGTGATTGTGTCGGGCATGGGACGGCGGTGGCGGGGATCATCGCGGGTCTGCCGGACGGTGACAGTGGGGTGCGGGGGTTGGCGCCGGGGGCGACGGTGATTCCGGTGCGGGTGACCGAGGACACCGACACCAAGGGGCAGCAGCAGATTCCGCGGTCGCGGTCGAGTGCTGACGCGTTCGCGGAGGCGATCCGGTGGGCGGCGGGTCCGGCGAACGCCGACGTGATCAACATCTCGCTGGTGATGGCCGACCCCGATCCGGCGGTGCGCGACGCGGTGGCTGAGGCGGTCCGGGCCGGGGTGGTCGTGGTGGCGGCGGCGGGTAACGGTGGTGCGGATGCCGGGGTGGTGTATCCGGCGGCGTTTCCGGGGGTGATCGGGGTGGGTGCGGTGAAACCGGACGGGGTCCTCGCGGATTATTCGCAGCCGGGTCCGCATGTGGACATCGCGGCGTTCGGTGATCAGGTGACCGTGTTGTCGCCGGTGCGGGGTTACCGGTCGGTGCAGGGGACGAGTTTCGCGGCGCCGTTCGTGTCGGCGACGGCGGCGTTGTTGCGGGAGCGATTTCCGCGGGATTCGGCCGGCCAGATCGCCGACCGGTTGCTGCGGTCGGCGGATCCGGCGCCGGGTGGGGCGCGTAGTGCGCAGTACGGGGTGGGTCTGCTGGACCCGTATCGGGCGTTGACCGAGGAGTCCGGGCCGGTGGTGGCGGCGGTGCCGGAGACCTCGGCGGTGCCGGTGGCGGTGCCGGATCGGGGGCCGGCGTGGGAGCGGGCGGGGCTGTTCGCGGCCGGTGGTGCGGGGCTGGCGGTGGTGGCGGGTCTGGTGGCCGCGGTGGTGGCCGGGGGACGTCGGCGGGGTTGGCGGGCTGCCCAGGACACCCATCGTCATGATCAAATGCCGGGATGATGTGGGACACCGTCACCGAGGCCATGAGCGCGCTCTACCCCCAGGCGCAGCCGTGGCATGTGACATATCCGGCTGAGGGGTTCGCGTTACCGGCGGCGTCGGCCTATCCGGCTGACGGGCATTGGCATTTCGTGTCGTACGGGTTGGGTGAGCGGCACGGTTTCGAGGTGACGGTTCGGGTCGTGCGCGGGGCGGAGCAGTCGCCGCCGCAGTGGCCGTTCCTGCTGCTCGACCGGGTCGCCGGGTTGGCGGTGCTGGCCGGGGAGGCGGGGGAGCCGTTCGAGGAGGGTCAGTGGGCTGATCTGGGGGCGCCGATCACCGGGTATCCGCACACCGACGGGCCGCCGTCGGGGCTGACCGTGGTGATTCTGGCCGTCGACCCGCAACTCGGTGACCGGTTCCTGCAGCTGGTCGGGGTGACCGCGGCCGAGGCGCAGTCGGGTGAGGTCGACAGCGACGATCCGCTGCTGGTGACCGACCCGGCGCGGGCCTGACCCCGGTCGGGGGATCGTTGTGGCCGGGCGTGGCCGCCGGTCTCTAGGGTGGGCTGATGTCTACCGAGATCAGTGATCTGTTGCGGCGGGTGGTGCCGACGGTGTCCGGGCTGGTCGCCGGGGTTCGTGACGAGCAGCTCGGGTCGGTCACGCCGTGTGCGCGGTTCCAGGTCCGGGATCTGCTGAACCACCTTTTTCAGGTGGTCGGTAATTTTCGGCTGGTCGCCGCCCGCCGGGAGGTCGACTGGAGTGTCACCGCGGACGCTCTGGTCGGTGACTGGCGGCAGGCGTTCCCCGTGGACGCCGGCACGACGATCGTGGCGTGGTCGGATCCGGCGGTGCTGGACGGGGTGTCGCCGGGGATGGGGCTGCCGCAGCGCACGCTCGGGCTGATGCTGGTCGTCGACCTGGTGGTGCACGGCTGGGATCTGGCGTCGGCGACCGGGCAGCCGTATCAGGTCGACGAGGCGCTGCTGGCGGCGACGGCGGAGTTCCTGGAGACGATGGGGGACATGGGCCGCCAGATGGGTGCGTTCGGCCCGGCCGTGCAGGTGGGTCCGGAGGTGGGCCGGTTCGGGCGGCTGCTGGCGGCGACCGGTCGGGATCCGGGTTGGCAGGGCGCTTGATGACGATCCTGATCTTCGGGGGGACCGGCGGGTCGGGCCGGGAACCGGCTCGGCGGGCCGGGCCGCGGGCGGTATGACGAGTCGTGTCATCCGGTGTCGGCGACGATGTGCGGGGCGGCGAAGGCGTCCGCCGAGACGGTGGTGCGGGCGCGTTTCTGGGGTCGGTCAACGCCATCGGGCGGGGGTGACGCCGCATTCGGCGCGGAACCGTTTGATGAAGTACGAGACGTCGGGGAAGCCGCTGCGGTGGGCCACCGACGCGACCGGCAGGTCCGTCTCCGACAGCAGGCGGCGGGCCTCCTGCAGGCGGCGCTGCAGGATCCACTGCTGGACGGTACGGCCGGTCTTGCGACGTACCGTCGTGGTCAGATGGCCCGGGGTGAGCGCGACCGCGGCGGCGACCTCGGCCAGCGACAGCGTCTGGGTGAAGCGGTCTTCGATGACGTCGAAGACCGCCGCGAGCAGCGGATCGTCGACCGGTCGGGGTGACAGGCGGGCCGCGGCGACCAGCAGCAGTGTCAGATGGGCGAGCGCGGCCTGCGGATAGCCGTCGCGTCGGTGGGTCAGTTCGGTGTCGAGGGCCGCGAACCGGGCCTGCCAGTGGTCGCGGTCGCCGGGTGGGATGGGCAGCCGCTGGACCCGGTCGGTGCCGCGGGCGAACGGGAACAGCAGCGGATGCGAGCGCCAGGACATGCCCGCCGAGCGGACCGCCTCGGCCGGGAACCACACCACCCACCCTTCGACGGGGGTCGCCTCGAACGCCACCACCTGGCCTGGTGCCAGCACGAACAGGTCACCGTCGGACACCGTCCACGGCCGGTCGTCGATCATCGCGTGTGCGTCGGCGCGGTGGGCGTAGAACAGCACCAGGAAGTCGTGGGCGTGGGTGCCGGCGTGTATCGGATGGCCGGGGAACCGGGCGACGGCGATCGGGGGCCGGCCCGGCTGATGCGGAAAACCCACCAGCGGAACCGAAGAATGTCGTACGACGGCCGAGGATCCACCATTGGCGCTTGTGGGCACCCGGTCGATGCTAGAGGCATGACCAAACTTCGTCATACCCCGGAGGGGGACTATCTACCCGGGATGGGCCGACACTGGCTGATGCCGCTGTACGACCCGTTGAGTCGGCTGCTCGGGGCGCGGCGTCTGCACCGGCGGCTGCTGGACGCGGCCGACGTGCGGGCCGGGCAGCGGGTCCTGGAGATCGGCTGCGGTACCGGCAACCTGCTGACCGAGCTCGCACGGCGTACCCCCGGAATCGACGCCGTGGGTATCGATCCGGACCGTGCCGCCCTCGACCGCGGCCGCCGCAAAGCGGCGCGGCGGGCTCTGCCGATCCGCTACGAGTACGCGTTCGCCGGTGACCTGCCGCTACCCGACGCGAGTGTCGACGTGGTGCTGTCGTCGCTGATGCTGCACCACCTCGATGAACCCGGTCGGGACCGGGCGTTGCGGGAGGCGCGGCGGGTGCTGGCGCCGGGTGGGCGGCTGCACGTGCTCGACTTCGCCGGCCACGACCTGAACCCGGACGTGTTGACGGCGGCCGGGTTCCGTACCGCCGCCGAGACCGGGCGGGGCCGGCTGCACCGGATGACCTACCTGCTGCTGCACGCCGCAACCTAGGCGGCCGGTAGATCCAGATGTTCGCGCAACGTGGCACCGGTGTACTCGGTCCGGTACACGCCGCGTTCCTGCAACTCGGGCACCAGCCGGTCGACGATGTCCTCGACCGTGCCCGGCAGCAGCTGCGGCACGATGTTGAACCCGTCCACCGCCCGCGCCGTCACATACCGGGTCCATTCGTCGGCGATGTCACCGGGCGTACCGACGAACACGTTGTGCCGCGGCTGCACGTCGATCACCAGCTCCCGGATCGACAGGCCCCGCTGCCGCCACTGGGCGATCCGCTGGAGCTTGCCGGTCCGATGCTCGAGCGACAGGGTGCCCCGCGACGGATCCAGCTCGCCGTCGGCCGGTTCGATGTCGGGCAGCGGTCCGTCCGGGTCGTAGCCGGACAGATCCTTACCCCAGTACTGCTCCAGATCGGTGGTCACGATGTTCCAGCCGGCAGCGCCCCACAGGGTGTACGACGTCGACGCGGCGGTGACGTAGCGTCTGCGGGCATGGGTTTCGGGCAACTGCTGCGGCGCCTTCGGAGCGCGGCCGATCAGGGATTCGACTTCCGGGAGATCGAGGACGAGATCGAATACCTGGCCGAGTTCGAGGCGGAGACCAGCCGCGCGGAGGCGCTCGCGCTGACCGGGGACGCGTCGATGCGGATCTGGGCGCTCGGCCTGATCGGCGATGCCCGTGACCTGCCGATCCTGGTCGCCGCCCTCGACGACCCGGCACTGCGGTTCACGGCTCTGGAAGCCGTCGGCGGGCAACGTGACCGCGGGCCGATCGACGCGATCGCCCGCGGCTACCTGACCGACCCCGACCCGGCGGTGCGCTCCAAGGCCGCCGGGCTGGTCGCCTGGCTACGGCGGCCGGGCTACGTCGCGGCGTTGATGCCGTTGACCGGCGACCCCGACCAGGACGTCCGATCGGGCATCACCAACCGGCTGGCGATGCGCGGCGACGCCACCGCCGTACCGCTGCTGCGGGTGATGCTCGGCGACCCGGTGGAACGGATCCGCCGCAACGCGCAACGCGGCCTGGACCGGCTCACCCGCCTGCCCTGACCAGGGCGTCCAGATGTGCCGCCCGTCGGGTCAGCAGCCGCCGCAGGTGCGGCGCGAGCACCAGGCGGGCCACCACCGCACCCAGCGGCCCGAACGGCGCGGCGAAGCTCATCCGGTCGGTCATCCGGGTGCCGGCACCGTCGGCCTCGAACAGATGCTCGTGCCGCATCATCGCGAACGGTCCACGGACCTGCTCGTCGACGAACCGGCCCGAGGTTCGCGGCGACCCGACGGCGTCGGCGGGCTCATCCGGGCGCTGGTAGGCGGTGATCCGGCTGGTCATCCGCCAGCGGATGCCGAAGTGGCGGGCCTGGAACGTCACCTCGTCGCCCAGCGTCAGCTGCCGCCGGCCGTCCCGGGTCGCCGCGGTCTCGCCGGCGGCGTGTTGGGACGCGGCGTGCACGTCCACGTCCAGTTTCAGGTCGAACACCCGGGCCGGGGCCGCCGCGACGAAGGAGATCACCTGCACGGTCACCGGCACGCCAGGACCGCCGCGTGGTCGGTGATCCAGCGGGCGTCACGCCGGTACAGGGCGACGTGCGATGCCAGGTGCGGGCTGTGGGTCTCGGTCCAGACGGCCAGGTCGGACAGTCTGTCGACGGCGACGGCGACCACGTCGGCCGGGTCGGGAGCGTGCGTACCGTAGGCCGCGCACAGCAGCCGCAGCCGCCGGGAGCGTTGCGCGATGCCGTTGTCGAGGGCCTCGGTGTCGGCCGGGTCGGTCAACGGCACCAGCCGGTAGGCGAGATAGGCCAGGTCCCACACCCGCGGGCCGGGCGACGCGGTGTCCCAGTCGATCACCCCGGTCAGGGTGCGGCCGGTGAACACCATGTTGTACGGGGCGAAGTCGTTGTGGCACACCACGTCGGCGGGCTCGTGGGCGGGGATCCGCCACACCGCCCCGGTGCGGTCGAACGTGCTGGTCGCCGTGTGTAGCGCGGACATCAGCCGGGCCGCGTCGACCAGCACGTCGTCGGCCCACACCCAGTGCGGAAGGTCTCCGTTGAGGACGGTTCCCGGCAGGTAGGACACGGTGTCACGGCCCGCGTGGTCCGTACCGAACGGCTGCGGCACCCACGTCAGACCGTGGCCGCGCAGGTGGCCCAGCAATCGTTGCACCGTCGGCGTCCACGCGCCGCCGGCGCGGCGGACCGTGTCGCCGGACCGGACCGCGCCGCCGGTGTTGCCGCCGGAAAGGATCTCTTCGGACATCCGGCAAGTATCGCCGAACCGACAGTCGGCTGGCCGAACGGGTGAGCGTTCCGAGCCCGGAAGTGCCACCGGTGAATATTGATGGACAACTCGGTTAAGGGTTATGGTGGCCGCATTGAACATTGACGGGGGCGGCACGAGACAAATCACGGGGAATTTCCTGATCAAGCCTGCTCATAAGGTCCCGGCCGCGCGATCGGTGAAGGGACGACAATGCCATGCGAATAATACGTACGGTGATAGCGGCTTGCCTTTTGTCGGCGTCATTCCTGGTCGCCACGTCGGCGTCCGGGGCGCCCGCGATCCCCTCGGTGGCTCAGCCGCCGGCCGCGCCGCACGAGCACGCTCACGGGTACGGCGGTGCGCAGGACGACGCCGAGCATCGGGCGCAGGACCTGGTCGGGGTGCCGCTGCACGAGATCGAGAAGAAGACCGCCGAGAACGCCGCCCGCATCGAGCGTCAGACCGGCCGGCGACCGGGCCGCGCCGAGGTCAGGGCCTCGGTCGCGGACGCCGACCCGGGTGTGTCCGGGCAGTGGAGTTCGGTCGTCGACACCACGGTGGTGCCGGTGTTCACCGCGGTGCTGCCCAACGGCAAGGTGCTGATCTGGGATTCGGTCGGCGACAACGCGGCCGAGGACTACCCGACCCACGACTTCACCCGGGCGATGGTGTGGAACCCGGCCGACGACACCGAGAAGCGTGTCGACCTGCAGGGCACGAACCTGTTCTGTGCCGGGTTCTCGCATCTGGCCGACGGCAACATTCTGGTGGCCGGTGGAAACGCCAACGCACAACTGGCCGGGACCCTGCGTACCTACGTGTTCAACTGGCGGACCGAAACCTGGACCCGCGGGACGGACATGGCGGCGGCCCGCTGGTATCCGTCGGTGACGAGAATGGCGAACGGTGAAGAAGTGATCATCGGAGGCGGACCGGCCACCGCCGAGGTCTATCAGACGAACGGCGCGATTCGCCAATTGCCGAACTTCACGAAATACAACGCGAGACTCTATCCGTTCATGATTTCCCGCCCCGACACACAATTGGGTCTTTTCGGTCCCTACAATACGGGCTGGACGGTCACCACCGCCGGGAACGCGGCGATCACCGGCACCGCCAATCGTGACGGCATCACCCGCGACTACGGCAGTTTCGCCACCTACGACATCGGCAAGACGCTGGTGGTCGGCGGGGGCAGCATCACCGAGGACGGTGTCGCGAAACGACCCACCCGGACCGCGGTGATCCTGGACGCCAACAAGGGTCTGGTCCCGACGGTCACCACCACCGGAGCCATGTCGACCGGCCGGCGCCAGCACAACGCGACGGTCCTGGCCGACGGGTCGGTGCTGGTCACCGGCGGTTTGACCAGCGCCGCGGTCAACGGGGGCGTCGACCTGGACGCGGCCGTCACCACCGCCGAACTGTGGAACCCGGTGACCGGACAGTGGACGGTGCTGTCGGCCGCCGAACGCATCCGGCAGTACCACTCGACGGCCGCGCTGTTGCCCGACGGTCGGGTGATGACCGGTGGCGGCGGGATCTGCGGCGGCTGCATGACCGCCGGATACCTGGAGAAGAACGTCGAGTACTTCAGCCCGCCGTACCTGTTCAAGAAGGACGGCAGCGGCGATCCGGCGGCCCGACCGGTCATCACCGGCGGCCCGGCCACCGTCGGCATCGGCGCCGCGTTCACCCTGACCAGCCCGCAGGCCGCGGACATCCGCAAGGTCGGGCTGGTCGCGCCGGCCGACGTCACCCACAGCGTCGACCAGGGCCAGCGGTACATCCCACTCAAATACAGCGTCTCCGGGACCACGCTGACGGTCACCGGCCCGCCGACCGGCGGGGTCGCGCCGCCCGGCTGGTACATGCTGTTCGTCACCGACGCCGCCGGGGTCCCGTCGGTGGCCCGGATGGTGCAGGTCGCGAAGGCGCCGACGCCGCTGATGAGTCCGTTGAAGAACAGCACCGGCAAATGCGTCGACATCCCCCAGTCGGCGTTGACCGCCCGGACCTACCTGCAGACCTACACCTGCAACAACACCAAGGCGCAGTCGTTGACCCGGTTCACCGACAACACGCTGCGGGTGTTCGGGATGTGCGCCGACGTGCCGAGCAGCAACTTCGTCAACGGGCAGCGGATCTGGCAGTTCGGCTGCAACGGCACCGGGGCGCAACGCTGGCAGTTCGGTGCCGACGGCACGGTCCGGCCGGTCAGTAAGACGACGCTGTGCCTGGCCGCGGCGGCCAACACCAACGCCGCCCAGGTCAAGATCGTCACGTGTACCGGGGCGGCGTTGCAGAAGTGGACCTGGTGACGCTCAGGCGGTGAGGATCGGCGGCCTGGTGTGCCAGGTCGCCATCCGCACCACCGCGAACCCCATCGCCTCGTACAGTGGCCGGCCCGCCTCGGTGGCGACCAGCGTGAACACCTGGTCGGGACGGGCCGCGATCGCCGCCGACAGCACCGCCCGGCCCAGGCCCCGCGACCGGAACTCGGCCAGGGTGGCCAGCCAGTACAGGCCGGTGGCCTGCCCGTCGTCGTAGGTGTACGCGGCGGCGGCGGGCTGCCCGTCGTCGTAGGCCAGCCACACCCGCCAGCCGGGCAGGTCCAGCACGCGTGGCGGGAGCGCCTGCGCCCGGACCCACGGTTGCAGTTGCGGGAACGGGAAACCGTCGACCATCACGCGTTCGGCGTGGGCCAGGGTGTCCGGGTCGCGGACCTCGACCACCGGGCTCGCCGGGGGAGTCGGGTCGCCCGGTGGCCGGTTCATCACCGGCATGCACACCGCCCGCGAGTTGGGGAACACCGGTTCGGCGTCGGGGCTGGTGAACACGTCTTCGACGACGACGCGGCTCTGCAGCGCCATCCCGGCGACCTCGGCGACGGTCAGCGACGTGGGTGGCTGCCGCAGGATCACCCGGGTGGTGCCGGGTCGATCCACCCGCAGTAGCCGTTCGTCCAGACGCGCCGAGGGGAACAGTGCGGTCCACATGGCCGCGGCATTCCGCAGGTAGATCACGCCCGGCAGGGTAGCCGATCAGGGGCCGGTGACGAGCCCGATGAGCCGATCGACATACGTTCGGCGTTCCTGCGGGGTGCCGGGCACCAGGGTCGGGGTCGCGTGGGCCAGTTGCGCGTGCCCCAGATAGGCGCTGACCGCCAGCAGCGCCCGGTGCCGGGCCTCCGGCGGGGCCAGGCCGAGACCTTCGAACAGCTGAGCGGTGTACGCCAGCCGCTTCTGCGTGACGCGGGTCAGCACCGCCGCGACGTGCGGATGGTCGGCGGTCGCGAGCATGGCCAGTTCGATCGCGTCGGCACCCGGGATCGCCGTCGACTCCATCACCGTGCCGATCAGGGTCCGCAGTCTGCTCAGCGGGTCGGTCTCGGCCTCGACCAGCGCGATCACCGCGTCGGTGTGGTCGGCTTCCCAGCGGTGCAGGGCCGCCTCGATCAGTGCGTCGCGGTTCGCGAAATGCCAGTAGAAGCTGCCCTTGGTGGCGCCGAGCCGGGCGGCCAGCGGTTCCACGGCGACCGCGGCCAGACCACCGCGGGCCATCGCCTCCAGCGCGGCCGCGGTCCAGTCGTCAACCGTGAGCCTGGTCGCTGTCGGCTTGCGGGTGCGGCGTTCAACCATGTCCATACGGTACGGTACGGAAAACATACGCCACCGTATGGAGGTGTCATGACCGTCCTCGACAACACCCACGAGCGGCTGCTCCCGGTCCCGGCCGCGGCCGTCGGGAGCCTGCTCGACCGGATCGGCCGGCCCGGTGACCCGCTGTGGCCGGCACCGACCTGGCCGCCGATACGCCTGGACCGGCCGGTCGCGGTCGGCGCCACCGGCGGGCACGGCCCGGTCGGCTACCACGTCAGCGCCTACCGGCCGGGGCGGCTGGTCGAGTTCACCTTCGACCCGCGGATCGGGCTGACCGGCACCCACACCTTCGAGGTCGTCGACCACGGCGAGCACGCGTGTGTGCTACGGCACCGGCTCGTCGGCACCGCCACCGCACGGATGCGGCTGAGCTGGGCCGCGCTGATCGGGTCCTGCCACGACACGGTGCTGGAGCATCTGCTGGACAACGCCGAGCACGCCGTCACCGGCACGGTCACCGCACCGGTGCGTTATCCGTGGCGGGCGCGACTGGCCGTGCGCCTCATGTCGGTCCGTCTCGACGCGACAGCCGTACCGTCCGGGAGTCTGATCGCTCAGGCGATCCCGCGGCCGGACCTGGCCGACGCCTACGCCGCGCGGGTCGGTCCCGGCGCCGACACCGACCCGCAGACCTGGGCCGACGCGATCTTCCGTAACCCGCCGGCCGCCGTCACCGCCCTGCTTCGGCTGCGCAACCTGCTGGTCGCGCCGTTCGGCATCGAGCGCGGCGACCGGACCGCGTTCGACACCATCACCGGCACCGACCACGAGGTGCTGCTCGGCACCGACGCCGAGCACCTCGACTTCCGTGCGTCGGTGCTGGTCGAGGCGGGCGACGACGCGGTCACCGTCACCCTGTCCACCCATGCGGCGGCCCGCACCCGCGGCGGCCGGATCTACCTGGCCCTGGTGCGCCTGGTGCATCCGATCGTGGTCAGAGCGATGCTGCGCCGGGCCGCGGTAGAAACCGTACGACCGCGTCAAGGAACTCCTCGGGTGCGTTCCGGTGCACGTGGTGACCGGCCGCGATCGTGACCACCCGCGCATCCGGCATCCGCGCCGCCGACTCGGCGAGGAACGCCTGCCGCTGGTCACTACCGGCGCCGTCCACGATCAGCGTCGGCGTCGCCACCGCGTCCGTGTCGTCCCACCAGGCCGGGTCCGGATCGGTCAGCTGCGCCCGGATCGCGTTGACCACGGCGAAGTCGTAGGGGGTCGGCTCGGCGGGCACCGGCAATGGCGGCCGATGCAGATCACCGGGCCGGGGTACGGTCGCGTCCTCCAGCACCAGACGACTCACCCGCTGCGGCGCCGCCTGCGCCACCAG
Organism: Actinoplanes sichuanensis; assembly: GCF_033097365.1. Lineage (NCBI taxonomy): Bacteria > Bacillati > Actinomycetota > Actinomycetes > Micromonosporales > Micromonosporaceae > Actinoplanes > Actinoplanes sichuanensis. Next base: position 3,503,366 of record NZ_AP028461.1, on the reverse strand, counting down.
CACCGCCACGACCGCGCCCATCGAATGCCCGATCAGCGCCACCCGGTCCCGCCCGGCCGTGTCCAGAAACGCCAGCACGTCGTCACGCATCAACGTGAACGAGTAGTCGCCGGGCCGGTCACTGTCGCCGTGGCCGCGCAGATCCACCGCGAACACCCGCCACCGGGCGGCCAGCCCGTCCAGCACCGGGTCCCAGTCGGCCGCGCTGTCGCCGAGCCCGTGCAACAGCACCACCGGCGGTGCGTCCGGCACCCCGGCCGTGCGATGGGCGAGTCTCACCGTCGCAGCCACGCGCTCACCGCCGCGAAGTCGTCGGCGGTGAGCCCCGCATACGGATCGACCCGGTGCACCAGCGCCGGACCCTCGTGGAAGTCACGCACCCAGTGCCGGTCCGTTTCGGTCACCTCGTCGTCGAGCCACACGAACGGCCGGCCGGCGGCCCAGCTCACCAGCGAGAGGGTCTTCCAGTGCAGGCCGGTGACCGCCGGTTCGTCGTCGTCGAACGCCACCACCGGCAACTGCGGCAGCCCCAGCCGCGGTGCGACCAGCTCGTTGGCCGTCTGCATCCACGTCGTCGCCCACACCAGGTCAGCGTCGAGGGCCAGCAGCCGGGCCCCGTCGGCCGGGTCGAGCCGGTGGATCAGCGGATGCCCCGACGGATCCGGCGGCGGCGTGCCGGCCGGGGCGGCCGGCCGGGCCCGTAACGGGATCAGCGGGCCGTCGACGTCGAGGAACACCAGCGGCCGCCCGGTCATCGGCGTAACACCATCGTCAGCATCGGCAGTGTGAACTCCCCGGTCGCGGTCTCCGGTCGGCTCGCCAGGAAGTCGCGGATCCGGGCCAGCAGCATCGCCCGCTGCGGCTCCGGCATGATCAGCACCCCGGCCCGGGTCGCGAGCGTCGCGACCAGCGAATCGGCGGTCCGGCGCTGGCCGTGCGGGAAGGCCCGCGCCTGCGCCGCGGCACCGAGCATCCCGGCGGTCGCGGCCCGCCACGCGTCCGGGGTGTCGCGGGGCCCGACGACCGCGGCACCGGCCACCCGCGCCAGCTCGGCGACCCAACCGACGGAATCGTCCAGCACGTTCCACAGACCGGCCGTGACCCCGCCGGGCGCCAGCACCCGCGTGAACTCCGGCTCGGCGGCCGTCATGTCGAACCAGTGCATCGCGTTGCCGGCCACGATCGCGTCGACCGTCGCGTCCGGCACCGCGATCGACTCGGCACTCCCCGGCAGTGTCTGGACCTGCGGAAACGTCTCATCGAGCACGGCCCGCATCGCCGGATCCGGCTCGACCGCCGTCACCGACGCGCCGACCTGCAGCAGGGCGGCGGTGAGTTTGCCGGTCCCCGCACCCAGATCCAGCACCCGCACACCGGGTGCCGCCGCCAGCACCCACCGCACCGCGTCGGCCGGGTAGTCGGGACGATGCTCGGCGTAGGCCGCGGCGACCGACCCGAAGACCTTCATCCGGGCACCCTACAACTCGGTGGACGAAAACGGGCACCTGCGGCAGTCTTGGCGACCGTGCCGGACACCGAGGTCACCAGACTCCACGACGATGAGTTCGACATCGACACCGCCCTGGTGCGGCGGCTGCTCGCCGACCAGTTCCCGGACTGGGCGGCCCTACCGATCCGGTATGTCGCGGCGTCCGGTACCGACAACGTCACCTTCCGGGTCGGCGACGATCTGTCGGTGCGCCTGCCGCGTACCCCGCGCACCACCGGCCAGGTCGAGAAGGACCTGATGTGGCTGCCCCGGCTCGCCCCGCACCTGCCGCTGGCCATCCCCGAACCCGTCGCCCTCGGCGCCGCGACCAGCGAATACCCGTTCACCTGGGGTGTCTACCGGTGGCTGCCCGGCACCACCTTCGACCTGGCGCGCCTCGACGACCCGCAGGCCGCCGCCCACCGGCTCGCCGACTTCCTGCACCACCTGCAGCGCATCGACACCACCGGCGCGCCGACGCCTCCGCACGACCCGTTCAGCCGCGGCACCCCGCTGGCGCCCCGCGACCGGCTGTACCGCGACGCCGTCGACCAGCTGCGCGCCGACCTCGATCCCGACCTGCTGCTGGCCGCCTGGGAACACGCGTTGACCGCCGACACGTGGACCGGGCCGCCGCGCTGGATCCACGGTGACCTGATGGCCGGCAACCTGCTGACCACCGACGGCCGGCTCACCGCGGTCATCGACTTCGGCACCGCCTGGGCGGCCGACCCCGCCGCCGACATCCTGCCCGCCTGGCACCTGTTCGAGGGCGACTCCCGGCAGGCGTTCCGAGACGCCCTCAAACCCGACGAGCATGCCTGGGTACGGGCCAGAGGCTGGGCCCTGTCGCTGGCGGTGATCGCCCTGCCGTACTACCGCGACCGGTGCACCCCCGCCGAGGTCCAGGACGACATCGCCTACATCAACGGAATCCTCGCCGAGTTCACCGCCGAAAGAACACCCCACAGCAGCCGACCGGACCGACGAAACCGCTGATCAGCCGGGTGGCAGCGGGCCCGGGGGCGGCTACCTTCGCATCTGCCGACGTCCGACCGCCGACGAGAGACCGCCACCCACGTGCCTTCCTACACCGACCTCGCCCCCACCATCCTGCGCCAGCGGCTGGTAGTCGAGGGCTATCCCGCGTTCCCGATCACCGACCAGCACATCAAGCGGTACCTCACCGAACTGTCCGAGGTCACCGCGATGATCACACTGATCGAACCGGTCACCCACATCAGCGACCGGTACGGCTGGGCCGGGTGGATCCACTGGGAGACCTCCGGCGCGCACTTCTACTCGTGGGAGCGGCCGATCTCGTTCTTCAGCGTCGACATCTACACCTGCAAGGCGTTCGACCCGGAGGCCGTCGTCGCGTACACCCGAGACTTCTTCTCGGCCTCCGCGATCGTGGCGAAGGAGTTCTGAGCGTGTCCGTGGGCTACCGCCTGTCACCGGCGGACATCGCCGTCACCTGCCGCGCGTTCCTCGACAGCCCACCGCGCCGGCCCCTGGGTGCCGGCCGGCCGGGGCGTTTCCTGACCGTGATCGCCGCCGACGGGCACCCGCTGGCCGACGTCGGACGTGCCGTCGAACGGGCCGTGTTCGAACCCGCGTTCGGCAACGACGCCGACACGATGACCAGCGAATACGGGCCGTACGAGCAGCGCAGCCTGTTCTTCGTCGTCCTGGACCGGCGCACCGGCCGCCCGGCCGGCGCCACCCGCGTCATCGCCGGCGTCGGCGCGCAGGTCAAGACCATCGCCGACGCGCCCGCCCACATCGGCCGCAGCGCCGGCGAGATCCTCGACGCGCACGGCATGCGCGGCCAGACGATCTGGGACTTCGCCACCGTGGCGGTCCTTCCGGCATACCGCGGCCGGCGCTACGGCCTGACCGTCAGCTCCCTGCTGTACCGCACGTTCGCGGTCGCCGGGACCCGGGCCGGCGTCGAACACGCGGTGGTCATGCTGGACGTCCGCGCGTGGCGCAACATGACCCTGATCGGTAACCGGCTGTACCCGCTGGCCGGTTCGGCGCCGTTCGCGTACCTGGGGTCGGCCGACACCCGGGCCCTGTATGCGCGGATCCCGGATTTCGTCCCCGACATGACCCGGCAGGCCGCGGCCCTGCGCGGTTTCGGTGACGGCTATGCCGGCCGGATCCCGGGCCGTGGCTGGCGCCGGCCGTTGGCCCGGCTGGTCGCCGCGAACGTCGCCCACCGCATCGCCACCGGCCGGACCCTCGACGAGAACATCGTCTACGCGTAGTGGGCCGGGCCGTTGGGTCCGGACACGGCGCCGAGCTGCGACAGGCCGTCGAGGATGTCGGTGCAGGTCCAGTACTCGACGAACCGGCCGTCACGCACGCGCAGGATGTCGTTGCCGCTGAACGAGATCCTCGTCCCGACGGCCGCGGTGGCGTGCGGGATGCCTCCGGCGTAGGCGGCCCGCATGGTCCAGCGGGCGGCGACCAGGTCACCGTCGACGATCGGGCCGAGGTCGACGGTGATGGTGATGTCGTCGAACGCGGCCATCGTCTGCTCGATCTCCGGCAACAAGCGTGCGGGACCGGTGACGGCCTCGGAGTCGCTGCCGTCGGGACGCGCCTGATGGACGACGAAACCGGGGTCGAGGATCTGCTCGGCGTCGGTGAAGTCGCCGCGCCACAGCCGGCTCCACCGCTCATGCAGGGCGCGTAGCTGGTCGGGGGTGTGGGTGGTCATGGGGTCCTTCCGGACGGTGTGCGAAAATCATCTGCGTCACGCAATGTCTGCGTGACGCAGATATAGCTAGCATGCGAGGGGGAGGCCATGTCAAACCGCATCCGCGAGGAACTGGTCGCCACGGTCACCGCGACGGCCCGGCGCCACCACGCCGCCTACGCCCTGTTCAACCAGGCGATGGCCGAACACCTCGGGCTGCACCCCACCGACCTGCAATGCGTCAGCCTGCTCACCCTTCAACCCGGGCCCCACACCACCGGCGAGATCGCGGAACTGACCGGGCTGACCTCCGGCTCCGCCACCCGCCTGGTCGACCGCCTCCTCAAGGCCGGCCTCGCCGAACGCCACCCCGACCCGCACGACCGGCGCAAGACGCTGGTCACCCTCAGCCATGGGCGTATCCCCGAGATCGAAGCCGCCTGGGACACCCCTGGCAAGGCCTTCGACCAGGCGTTGGCGGACTTCAGCGACGACGAGCTCACGGTGATCGAGCGCTACCTGCGCCGCACCACCGACGTCGGCACCGAACAGACCACACGCCTGCGCGCCCGCTGACCCCGCCGTCGTCAGTGCCGGGATACGGCCGAGCGCCACGCCGTGGCCGAAACGATGCCCGCCACGGCGAGGACGGCCGAGAAGGACACCCCGAGCGACACCATCGGGACGAGCCAGGAGCAGGCGAGAGCCACCAGACCGAGCAACACCATCACGACCCCGGCCGGCCGCAGGTTGCGCCGTTGCGCCTCCAGACCGTCCTGCAGACCCTGCCGGGTCGTGGCGTCCAGCCGTGCGGCCAGGACGGCGGGCACGACCGGAACCTGCTTGGGCCAGAAGTTGCCGACACCGATGACGACGAACGCCACCGCGGCGGCCAGGTAACCGACTCCCGCACCGGCCCGGCCGTCGGCCGCCCGCAAAACGACCAGGTGCAGGCCCAGCAGCACCGGCACCAGCACGCCCAGAGCCAGGTCGACGGCTTTACGGTGAGTCCGATCGTCGCGCCACGGTGACACCTTGACGGCATCCGCCGTGAAGCGGCGCAACCGGTGCGAGGCCAGGAGCACCGCAGCGATCACCAGAGTCAGCAACGGCATCCCACTCAGAACGAGCGACTTCGGGGCGTGCTGGTCGGCACCGTCCGGCCCGGTGCCGACGAAAGTGACCGAGCCGGACAGACTCCCGGCCACCTGCCAGGACAGTACCGCCATCAGGACGAGGCCGACGACCAGCACCACGACCCCCACCGCCGGAACGGTCCCTCTGGTCTGCTCAGTTGTCCGCACGCGTTCCCTCTCCTCCCCGTGACGAATCGACGTCGCCGCCGACACGCATGTTCTCCATCAACTCCGCGATGGCGGCCTCCAGCACGGACAGCTTGGTGACGTACCGGATCGTGGTGCCCTGCCGTTGGGTACCGACGAGGTCCGCCCCGCGCAGCACCTTCAAATGGCCGGACAGGGTGGGCCCCACCACACCGAGCGCCGCAGCGATGTCACCGACGGCCATGGGCCCGCTGCTCTGCAACAGCATCAGCACCGACCGGCGCGTCGGATGCGCGAGCGCCGCGAACACCCCGTCAGACATGGCCGCCTCCGCCGCAGTCAACTATTTCGCTCTTCGCCAAAATAGCAAAGTACCGATGGCTTGTCGTGCCCTGTGCAGGTGGCACGGCCCTCGCCGCCGAAACCCGCCGGCGGTGACGGTGCGCGGATGGCTTCGACGGCGGCGTTCCCACGACCGATCGCAGCGCGGCATCCGATCGTCTCGGCGCCGATGGGCGGCTCGGCAGGCGGGACGCTCGCGGCGGCCGCGTCGCCCGGCGGTTGCGCCCCGTCCCGGGCCGGGGCCGCAACCGACGTCCTGGTGAACCCGGCGGCCGGTCGCCTAGTCTGGGGATTATGACCTCAGCGCTGGAGAGCTCCCCGAACCGTCTGGCCGCCCGGCCCGGCCGGGCCGCGCTGGTCATCGCCGACCTCGGCGAGCTGCGAGGCCCCGCTGCCGGCGTGGTGCAACTGCCGCACCGGATGCTGTGGCTGCCCCCACAGGACCGCAACTTCGACCTCGCCGACGACTACGACCGCTGCCGGATGTACGAGATCGTCCTACGCGAAGCCGTCCAGTACGGCGAGCTGCGGACCCTGCTGAACGCCGGAGTGCTCGCCGGAGTGTGGCCGCAACTGCTGCTGCCCCGCGGCGTGCGCACCGCATGGCAACAGCGGCACCCGATGCTGGCCGCGGTCCGGGCCGCCGGTTGAGCGACCCGTTCCACGAGCTGGTGGCCCGCACGGCGCTGGCGGCCGCCTACCGCTACGGGTTCGTCCTCGGCGGCGGGCTCGCCCTGATCGAACACGGCCTGGTCGTCCGACCGACCGAGGACGTCGACCTGTTCGCCTCCGGCGAGGGCTCGGTCACCGCCGCCACCACCGCGGTGACCGAGGCCCTGGTGGCGGCCGGGCTCCAGGTCGAAACCATCAGCCACGACAGCGACCTCGACGACCTGATCGCCGGCATGGCGTACCAGATGTCGGAATTGGTGGTCTTCCGCGGTCCGCAGGACCGGGACGGGCTGCGGGTGAGTCTGGGCTTCCTCGACCGGTCGTATCCGCCGGTGGTGCTCGACATCGGCCCGGTCATGGCCGTCGACGATCTCATCGCCTGGAAGGTCGCCGCCCTCGTCGGTCGGGCCGAGGTCCGCGACTTCATCGACGTGGCCGTGTTCCTGGCCGACCGCGACCCCGCACAGCTGCTGGCCGCCGCCCGCCGTGTCGACCCGGCCCTGGAGGACGAGGACGTCACCGCCGCCGGCCGGCGCCTGGACCGTACCCCGGACCGCGCCTTCCTCGCCTACGGCATCGACGCGGCCGGTGCGGCGGCGATCAGAGCCCGGTTCGTCGGCTGGCCCCGCCCCGAGCCGGCGCTCGATTGAGAACCCGCCCCTGCCCCCTATCCGCCGCAGCCCTCACCCGCCTGCAGGTACCGGCGTAGCGCTTCCTGACCGTCCGGGACGAATCGGTGCCGCTGCACGGCCGCGTCCAGCTCAGCCTTCGTCATCCAGCCGACCCAGCTCACCACCCGCGCGTCGGGAACCACATCACCGACGATGACCGCCTCGTGGACCCCGAGCCAGTAGCCGCCGACCGTGCCGTGGCACCGGAATCTGACCACCTCCCGCACGTCGCCCACCGAGACGTGGACACCCAGCTCCTCCGCGAGTTCACGGGCGGCCGCGGCGGCGTAGGACTCGCCCACCTGCACGGCTCCACCGAAACTGACCTCGTGGAGGCCCGGAAACCGGGAAAGCCCCTCGGCCCGCCGGTACACCAGGAACCGCCCCTGCTCATCACGGCAGACGGTGGTGGCCACCCGATGCAGCCACCCGCGACGGATCGCCTCGTCGCGCCCCACCACACCCAGCACACGATCCTGCTCGTCGACATGCTCCACAAGTTCGGTCACAGCCGACACGATGTCAGCCTCGGACACGGAAGTCCTCAGCCGCCGAAGCCGAACTCGAACTCGCCGCTCTCGAGCCGGTCGATGAACCGGCCGATATCGCCGGCTTGTGGTATTCCGGTCTCCCACCCGGCACTGGTGGTGTCGAGCAGCAGCACCGGTGCGGGATCCTTCCGCAGGTCCAGCACCAGTTGCTCACGGGAGCCGTCACCGCCGATGATCGCCATGCCAGGGTGCGCGTCGGTGGCCTCGGCCCATGCCTCATGCAGGCCGAGCATCTCCCGCGGCGTGTTGAGCCAGATGTAGGTCTCGCTCGTCAGCCATCCGCGCCGGAACCAGGACTCGCCTTGCAGGTAGCTTCGCCAGGCCCGCGGCAGTGGCAGGCCAAGGCCTTGATCGGCTTCAGCGAACTCCGCCTCATCGACCGGGCCTCGGTAGTCGGCTTCCTCCATGATCGCGCCGACGATGTGTTCATTGAGTTCGGCCATCTCGCTCGTCGGGATCCGGTACTCGCGCTCATCAGCGCCGTAGATCACCCCGAACCGGTCCAGGAAACGTCGAGGAACGTCGAACCGGGTCACGTATCCACACCCTCAGCGGGCACGATCCGCTCGCGGCAACTCCTCACGGCGAGCCGGCGGTCAAGTGCGGCAGAGAAGATCGGTTGATCCGGCAGCCGCAGCGGCCAGGCACGCCATCGCGATGACGCAACCGCATCGAGTTCGCCTTGGCCGACGGGCCGCCACAAAGTGACGGTGACCGAGTCGTCGACACCCAGCGCGGCAGCGCTCTGATCGTGGTCGGTCATGCCGACATTCTCGGGCTGGAGAACAGGGCCGCGCGTCGGAGAGCGGACCCACCGCGTTCCGACACGGTCGGCCACTTCGGCTGAGACGTCGGTCGGTTTCAGGGCCACCGCGCGTGAACCCCGGTGGTCTTCGGAAGCCGTCCGCCCCCTTGGCACTCCTCAGGTGGGGCGTAGGCCCGAATGGTGCCGTTGTGCCGCGGAATTCTTCCGTCCACGGTGAGAGCCACGAGCCGTCCACAAACGGGGCATAAGCCGCGCTGCCGCTTCGAGTCCTGGGTCACCATGCCGCCGCGATAGATCGTTGCGCGTCCTTCAGCGTCAATCGCCGAGTCATCCTGCCATCGTCGCCCATCAAGGCCACCCCAGGTAGGCGGTCGCCCCAGGAGATACGGCTGGTCAGCAGGGCCCGGGTCCAGCCACTGGAGGCAGAGACCCCCGCCGGGGCGACCGCGCCGGGGAAGGCCGGGGTTGAGGAAGATCGGTACAGCGGTTAGCGGTAGGAATGATCTTGGTGCGGGGCCTGCCGCAGCGGATTAAATCGACGTACGTTGTTGCGCTGTGCCCGTTGAGTTCTTGTCTGATGGTCAGGTGGCCGCGTACGAGCGGTTCGTCGGTGAGCTGAGCCGTTCGGAACTGGAGGGGTTCTTCCTGCTCGACGGCACCGCGTTGGATCTGATCGCGCACAAGCGCGCTGATCATCACAAGCTCGGCCTTGGGTTGCAGGTCGGCACGGTGCGGTTCTTGGGGCATTTCCTGACCGAGGATCCCTTCGATGTGCCGTGGTCGGCTGTGGAGTACGTGGCCGCCCAGTTGGAGATCGCGGATCCGTCGGTGGTGAAGCGGTACACCGAGAGACAGCAGACGGCGTACGAGCATTCGTGGGAGATCCGGGCGGCGTACGGGTACCGCGACTTCGGCGACGCGGGGGTGCGCGAGTCGCTGGAGGAGTTCATGGGTGCGCGGGCGTGGATCCATGCCGAGGGTGCGGTGGCGTTGTTCGAGCAGACCCGGGCGTGGCTGCGGCGCGAGCGGGTGCTGCTGCCTGGGGTCAGCGTGCTGGCCCGGCTGGTGTCGAGCGTGCGGGAGGAAGCCGCCCAGCGTGCTTACCGGAGCTTGGCGCAGGCGGCGGCCGGCGCGGACGTCGAGTTGCCGCTGCGGTTGCGGGACCTGCTGGAGGTCCCCGAGGGCAAGAAGGTCTCGGAGCTGGAGCGGCTGCGTACGGCGTCGCGCAGCGACTCCGGGCTGGCGATGTCGAAGGCGCTGGGGCGGGTCAGTGAGGTGCTGGCCATCGGCGCCGGCGCGGCCCAGGTGCAGGCGGTGCCGGTCAACCGGGTCGCCGCGCTGGCTCGCTACGGCTGGGCGGGTAAGGCGCCGCTGCTCAAGGGCCTAGCCGAGCCGCGCAAGACCGCGACGTTGCTGGCCACGGCCCGCCGGTTGGAGGCCGCGGCGGTCGACGATGCGCTGGATCTGTTCGACTCGTTGATGGCGACCCGGCTGATCGGGCCGGCGCGGCGGGCGACCGACCGGGCCCGGCTGGAGGCGATGCCGCGGTTGGAGAAGGCGTCGGCCACGCTGATGGCGGTGGCCCGCATGGTGCTCGAGCTGCTGGACGGTGCTGCTGACGCGGCGGTGGACCTCGGTCAGGTGTGGACGGCGGTGGAGCGGGCCGCCGGGCCGCGTACGGCGGTGGCCGGTGCGGTGGCCACGGTGGTGGAGCTGGTGCCGGATCCGGATGCGTGGGAGGCGGACAACCGGCAGGCGATCGCGGCCCGGTACCGGGTGGTCCGCCCGTTCGTGCGGTTGTTGGCCGAGCAGTTGCCGCTGGGTGCGGCGCCGGCCGGCACGGATCTGCTGATCGAGGTGAAGGGCCGGCTGCCGGGGCTGCTGCGCCGCCGGGTGGATCAAAAGTCGCTGACCGAGGCTGATTTGAACATGGCGCTGGTGCCGCCGATGTGGCGGCGCGCGGTGCTGAACAACCCGGCCCTGAACGGCGCCGTGGACCGCGACGCGTACGTGATGTGCCTGCTCACTGCGCTGCATGCGGCGTTGCGCCGCCGCGATCTGTTCGCTGATCCGTCGCTGCGCTGGGCCGACCCGCGCGCGAAGCTGCTCGACGGCGCCGACTGGAACGCGGTGCGCGGCGAGGTGCTGGCGGGTCTGGGCCTGACCGCGCCGGTTGAGGAGCACCTGGCGGAGTACACCGCGACGCTGGACGCCGGCTGGCGGCAGCTGACCGAGCGCATCGCCGAGGCCGGCCCGGACGCCAGCGTGCGGGTGGTGGCCGACGGGGAAACAGGCCGGATGCGGCTGTCGGTGTCTCGGCTGGAGAAGCTGGGTGACCCGCCCTCGCTGGTCGACCTGCGCAAGCGGGTCGCCGCGATGATGCCGGTCGTGGACCTGCCCGAGATGCTGATGGACGTGCATTCCTGGACCGGCATGCTCGACGCCTACACCCACGTCGGTGGGCTGGTCACCCGCATGGACCAGCTGCCGGTGACCGTGGCCGCGTTGCTGGTCGCCGACGCCTGCAACGTCGGCCTGGTCCCGGTGATCCACCCGGGTAACCCGGCGCTGACGCGTGACCGGCTCTCGCACGTGGACCAGAACTACATCCGAGCCGACACCCATGCCGCCGCGAACGCCCGCCTGGTCGACTATCAGCAGCGCATCGGGATCACCGAGTTGTGGGGCGGTGGCCTGGTCGCCTCGGTCGACGGGCTGCGCTTCCGGGTGCCGGTGCAGTCCATCCACGCAGGACCCAGCCCGCGCTTCTTCGGCTACCAACGCGGCATCACCTGGCTCAACGCGGTCAACGACCGGTTCGCCGGCCTCGGTGCGGTCATCATCACCGGCACCGTCCGCGACAGCCTCTACATCCTGGACACGCTGCTCAACCTCGATGCCGGCCCGAAGCCGGAGATGGTGGCGACCGACACCGCCAGCTACTCGGACATTGTCTTTGGTCTATTTCGATTGCTGGGGTATCGGTTCTCTCCGCGCATCGCCGATGTTGGCGGCACCGGGTTCTGGCGTGCCGACGCACCCGGCCGACCGGCCGGCGACTACGGGCCGCTAAACGCGATCGCCCGCAACAAGGTCAACTTGGACCGGATCGTCACTCACTGGCCGGACATGCTGCGGGTGGCCGGCTCGCTGATCACCAACCAGGTCCGCGCCTACGACCTGCTACGGATGCTGACCCGCGACGGGAATCCGACCCCGCTGGGGCAGGCCCTGGCCGAGTACGGCCGGATCGCCAAGACCCTGCACCTGCTGGCCATGGTCGACCCGGTCGACGAAACGTACCGGCGCACCGTGACCCGGCAGCTGAACATCGGCGAGTCCCGCCACTCGCTGGCCCGCAAGATCCTGCACGGGCACCGCGGCGACATCATGCAGCCCTACTGGGCCGGGCAGGAAGACCAACTCGGCGCGCTCGGACTCGTCCTCAACGCGGTCGTGCTCTTCAACACCCGCTACATCGACCTGGCGGTCACGGCGCTGCGCGCGCAGGGCTACCCGGTTCGCGACGAGGACGCCGCCCGCTTGTCACCGCTCGGCTACGCGCACATCAACATGCTCGGCCGTTACACCTTCCCCGCCCCGTCGAGCGCACAGCGACTGAGGCCGCTACGCGATCCGGACACCGACGTGAGCTGATGCCATCATGCCGCTGGATCTTGCCCGCGCCGCGAACTACGCCGACTGGGCGAGGGTCGAACGGCCAGCGATCCAGGCATCGGCGTCATCGGCCAGCGCGAGCTGCAGGCAGCGAGCCTGATGCGGGGCAAGAGCCGGCACCGCCGTGGGGTCGAACCAGCCGACGTCGACGGACTCGTCATCGTTGACACGGGCGTCGCCACCGACGACCCGGCACCGCAATCCGATGGCCAGCCAGTACACCTGGTCACCGTTGGGCGCCACGGACAAGTCCAGAGCCTCGACGGAAAGCAGCCGCTCCACCGTCACCTCGACACCGGTCTCCTCGAGTACTTCACGTACAGCCCCGGCAGCGGGCTGCTCGCCCGGTTCCAGGCAGCCGGTGACCAGGGCCCAGTCGCCGGTGTCCGACCGACGAACCATAGCACCCGGCTGTGCTCGTCCAGCACTACCGCGATCACGCCATTCAGCGGGAGCGGGGCATGACCGATGCTGGCACGCAGTCCGACGACGAAATCCGGTATGGGCATCCGTGGACCCTACAAACCTCTCGCCGGCATGGTTCACCGGCCGCCCCTCTTGATCTTCCGGTGTGTCAAGAAGGTCTGGCTTCCTGCTCGATGGGGCGCATGGTGCGGATGCCGCGGCTGAAGGTCGCGGCGATGGCTGAGGTGGCGACGCCGGCAGTGAACAACAGCAGCGCGGCGGGGCCGTTCCAGGTGGCGACGAACGTGCCGGCCAGGATCGGCGCGGCTGCGGCGGCCGACGTCGCGCCGAGCAGGATGACACTGACCACCCGTCCTTGCAGTTGATCGGGTGTGATGGCCGCTTGGTGGCCGAAGAGCGCGGCGTTGCAGGCGGGGCCCAGGAACACGGCGAAGGCGATGGGGACGGCGGCGGCGATGCTGGCGGTGAACATGGCACTGAGCGCGACCAGTGCCACGGCTGCCCAGCAGATCACTCGTACCAGCACGGCCAGCCGTAGCCGGCGCTGCAACGCCGGCGCCACGACAGCCCCGGCCAGCCCGCCGACCGCGATGATCGTCTCGACGAGGCCGATGACGGCGGGTTCGGTGCCGTGCTGCTGCAACGTGATGATGATGGCGAAGATGGCGCCGCTCAGAGCGAAGTTCAGGGGTGCGGCGATGATCAGCACCGCGCGCAGGAACGGGTTCACCAGGACGAAGCGCACCCCCTCGGCCAAGGCGGCAGCGTGCCCGGGCGGCGGTTCTTCACGTGCTGCCTGCAGGGGCCGGCGAATCAAAACCACACCCACAAGCGAAGCCAGGTAGGTGAGCGCGTTGCCAGCGAACGGCAATGCGTGTGCAAGCCCGAACAGAAGCCCACCCAGAGGCGGCCCGGCGAGACTGGCGGCGAAGTTGCGTGCCTCGTTGCGGGCAACAGCGGTGGAAAGCTGGGCCGGCGCGACGATGCTGCGCAGCGCGGCGTGTTCAACCGTGCTGAAGAACGTCTGCCCCACCGCGTCGACGAGCGCAACGACAATGATCACGGTGATGCTCGCGTGTCCGGTCCACACCGCGGCGGCGAGCATGGTCAGCGCGAGGAACCGGACCAGATCACAGACAATCATGGCGCGGCGGCGGTTCACCCGGTCGGCAAGGACTCCGGCTGGCAGTCGGCAGATCAGCCGCACGACCAGCGACAGGGTCCCGAGCAGGCCCGCCTGCACCGGCGAGCCGGTGAGAACAAGAACCAGAAGCGGCAGGGCGAGCGTGGACACGGACGCGCCGAGGTCAGACAGCGTTTGACTGGTCCAGAGCAGGTTGAAGTCCCGGTTACGCCACAGGCTGGTAGCCGCAGCACTCACCCCGGTGGGTTCGGAAATGCTCATGGCCGACGGCTCCGCCCTGGGTGTCTCCATGCTGCTACTGGCAGGAGATGTCATTGCGGCGCCCTCCGCGGGTACGCCTGCAAGAGCACGACCACGGTCTCTGCGTCGTCGGCCGGCTGATCTTTCAGGTCGTGCCGTTCGATGACTTGCTGGATCTCGGCCTGCATCGCGACCAGGCGCTCGGGGGTCAGCCGGACGACCGTGTCGCCGCCGCCAGCGGCCTCACGCCAGGCCGGATTCCACTCACCCCGGGCGACCTGATCCCGGTACACCTCGACGAGGTGGTCCCAGACGCGGGCTGCGGCCTGTTCCAGGGCTCGAATCGCTTCCGCCCCGCCGGGGCCGAGGCTGTCCAGGTCGTCGGTCCAGTGCGTGCTGTCGGTAGCGGACTTCCACCAACGTTCCCGTCCGTGCCGGCCCTTACCGAGTTCCGGAGCCTCAACGACGAAGCCGTGCCGGGCCAGGAGCCGCAGGTGATGGCTCGTCTGCCCGGAGTCAGTGTCCAGACGCCTGGCGAGCATGGCAGATGTGGCAGGGCCGTCGACCCGCAAGGACCCGATGATCTGCATGCGCAGTGGGTGAGCCATAGCGCGCAACGTCTCGACTTCGGTGAGATGCACCTGACGGCGCTCCGCCTGACTCGGGCGTACTGGTGGATCCTCGTGGCTGCTGGATGACGGCATAGGCGCAGAGTATTTGATGCATAGGACTTCTGCAATGAGCGGAGCGCCCGCCGTGACGTCCCCACGGCTGTCTAAGCTGCCCACAGGCCGTCGAACCTTGTGTTTATGTGAAGGCGGTCGCGCCGTCAGTCCTTACGGCCGGAGGCTGGAGTGGTGTGGATGTTGCGGTAGATCGTCATGGGCGTCACGGCGCAGGATGCGGCGATCTCGGCCATGGTGAACTGCTTCGAGTCGTACATACGCTGGGCCTTGTTGATCAGGGCAGGAGTCATCTTGGGTTTGCGGCCGCCGGTGCGGCCGCGGGCGCGGGCGGCGATCAGGCCGGCGAGGGTGCGTTCCTTGATGAGGGCGGCCTCGTATTCGGCCATGAGGGCGAACATGCCGAAGACGAGTTTGCCGTGGGCGGTGGTGGTGTCAACGATGCCGTTGGTCAGCGACTTGACGCCGACACCGCGTTCTTCGAGGACGGCGACGATGTCGACCAGGTCGCGCAGGTTGCGGCCGAGCCGGTCGATCTTCCAGATGATCAGGGTGTCGCCGGGGCGTAGGTCGTCGAGGCAGGCCTGCCATTGGGGTCGGTCAGCCTTGGTGCCGGTGGCGACGTCCTTGTAGATCTTGAGGCAGCCCTCGGCGGCGAGTGCGTCGAGTTGCAGCTGTGGATCTTGGTCGGCGGTGCTGACTCGGGCGTATCCGATCTTGTGTCCCACCGCTTGACTCTATCGAAACTCACTTCCGGGATGAAGTTGTGTTGTCTTGTTTCCGTTATGGGTTTTGGTAGGCACTTGGTGTCGGTTTCCGAGGTCGACTGCACGGTCGGGAGTCGTCCTTACTGGGGCGGTGCAGTCGGGTACGGACCTCTGGCCTGATTGGACTCGTATGCACTAATGTCGATCTTGGCTCGTGCTCCTGTGCACGGCACGGGAGGATCGACGGTGGACGAGGCGCACCTGGTTCCCGAGCGGGGCGTGTTGACGGCGTCTTCGGCAGCCTGGGATCTCGCGGTTCGCCGCGCTGAGGTGATCGGCCGTCTCGCCGAGCTGGACGAGGTCGGCCACCGTTGCGCGGACGAGGCCGCCGCCGAACTCGGCTTGTCCCAGCGCCAGGTGTACGTGCTGCTTCGCCGCTGGCGCCAGGGCGAGGGAGTCGTCTCGGACATGCTCCCCGGCCAGTCCAGCGGCGGCCGGGGCCGCGAGCACCTACCCGAGGCGGTCGAGGCGATCATCCGCGAGGTGCTGCGTACCCGGTACCTGACCAAGCAGCGGCGCTCGATGTCGGCGGTGCACCGGGAGGTCGCGCGGCTGTGCCGGAGCCGGGGACTGCCCTCGCCGTCGCGGGGTGCGCTGGTGCGCCGGGCGGAGAAGCTGGATCCGGTGGCCACGATGCTAGCGAGGGAGGGCGTGGACGCGGCCCGGCCGCTGCGGTCGGCGGGCGGGGTGCCGCAGCAGGTCAGTGAGCTGCTGGAACAGGTCCAGATTGACCACACCGTGATTGACGTGATCGTGGTCGATGAACGGCACCGGCTGCCGATCGGACGTCCGTACATCACCGTGGCGATCGACGTTCTCAGCCGCGCGATCGTCGGCCTGGTGGTGACGCTGGAGGCGCCGTCGGCGTTGTCGGTCGGGTTGTGCCTGGCGCACATGGTGACCGGCAAACGGGCGTGGCTGGAGCGCATCGGCGTCGAAGTCGCCTGGCCGATGAGCGGCAAGCCAGCTGAGCTGTATCTGGACAACGCGGCCGAGTTCAAGAGCGAGGCCCTGCGCCGGGGCTGCGAGCAGCACGGAGTCACGCTGCGGTGGCGGCCTCCGGGCCAGCCGCACTACGGCGGCATCGTGGAACGGGTCATCGGCACGATGATGACGATGGTTCACGAGCTGCCCGGAACCACGTTCTCAAGCACGAAGGAGAGCGGCGGCTACGACTCCGAGCGCCTGGCCGTGCTGACGGTCGGCGAACTGGAGCGGTGGCTGGCGCTGGCGGTGGCCGGCTACCACGGCACGGTCCACTCCACGCTCGGGCAGACCCCAGCTGGCCGGTGGGCTGACGCGGTCACGAACGGGCGGGCACCGGCGACGGTGACGAACGAGACGGCGTTCCTGGTCGACTTCCTGCCGGTGGTGCGCCGCTCGCTGCACACGACCGGGTTCGTCATCGATCACGTCTGGTACTACTGCGACGCGCTCAAGCCGTGGATCGCCCGCCGTGAGCAGCTCGGCAAGTTCGTGCTGCGCCGCGACCCGCGCGATCTCAGCCGGATCTGGGCGCTGGATCCCGACGGCGGCGTTTACCTGCAGGTGCCCTACCGGACCTTGTCCAACCCGCCGGTCGGGTTGTGGGAGCACCGTGCCGCGGTGGCCGCGCTGCGGGAGAAGGGCCGCCGCGAGGTCGACGAGGAAGATCTGTTCCGCATGGTCCGCCAGCAGCGCGCGATCACCGACGAGGCGTCACGGACCACCCGCCGCGCCCGCCGCGACGCCGAGCGCCGCGCGACGGCCGTCCCGCCGCCGGCAACCAGCAACCCGGCCCCGTTGCCGCCCATCATCGTGGCGGCGGCCGACGCCGCCCCGTTCGCAGTGGTCGAGGAGTGGTGACGTGGACGCCGAGCTGATGGACCTGGCCCACCTGCACCCGGCCGCGCGGCTGGTCGCGGTGCTGCCCGACGCCGAGCGGGTGCACCGCATCCGCGCCGACCGGTGGATCGGCTACCCACGCGCCGTGGACGCCCTGGAGCGGCTGGAAAGCCTGCTGACCTGGCCGGACAAGCAGCGGATGCCGAACCTGCTGATCCTCGGGCCGACCAACAACGGCAAGTCGATGATCGTGGAGAAGTTCCGGCGGCTGCACCCGCCGGTGTCGCACCCCGACCACGAGCAGATCCCGGTCCTGGTGATGCAGATGCCCTCGGAACCCTCGGTGATCCGGTTCTACGTGGCGCTGCTCGCAGCCATGGGCGCACCCCTGCGGCCTCGCCAACGCCTGGCCGAGCTGGAGCAGGTGGCGCTGTCGCTGATGCGCGCGGTCGGTGTCCGGGTGCTCGTCATCGACGAGCTGCACAACGTCCTCGCGGGCCGCGGCGACACCCGCCGGGAGTTCCTGAACCTGATCCGGTTCCTGGGCAACGAGCTGCGCATCCCTCTGGTCGGGGTCGGCACCCGGGAGGCGTACCTGGCGATCCGGTCCGATGACCAGCTGGAAAACCGGTTCGAGCCGTTCACGCTGCCGTTGTGGACGCCCGACGCCGGGGCGTGCTCGCTGCTGGCCAGCTTCGCCACGTCGTTCCCGCTGCGCCGGCCGTCGCCGATCGCGTCCGCCGAGATGGCCTCCTACCTGATCACCCGCAGCGAGGGCACGATCGGCGAGCTGGCCATGCTGCTCACCGACGCGGCGATCGTCGCGATCGAGTCCGGGGAGGAAGCGATCAACCAGCGAACGCTGGTCATAGCCCAGTACGCCGGGCCGACCGAACGCCGCCGCCTGTTCGAGCGGGAGCTGGCGTGATCCCACCCCGGTGGCCACTGCACCCGCAGCCGCTGCCCGGCGAGGCGCTGTCGTCATGGCTGGAACGAACCGCCAGCCTCTACAAACTCCCGCTCAGCACCCTCGTGGAGCACAACCTCGGGACGGCGGCCCGACAGGTCGGCAAGGTCAAACCGTCCCAGGAACGCGAGCTGCTCGACACCGACCCGCCGGCCCACCTGCTGCAGGCGCTGCACGAGCGCAGCGGCGTGCCGATCGGGCAGCTGCGGCACATGACCATCGCCGGCTGGACGCCATGGCTGCTCGACACCCTCGACGTCGAGCAGGCCGGCACCTTCGACTGCTTCGTACGCCAGGACTCGGTGCTGTTCGACCACACGATGATCGCCCACGGCACCGACCCCGGCCGGTGGCGGCCCTGGTTGCAGAGCGCCGACGGCGCCGAGCGGCGGCGGCGGGCCTGCCCGCTCTGCGCCGAGCGGCCCGGGCACGGCCTGCTGTTGATGGCGCAACTCCCGATCATGCTGAGTTGCCCGGAGCACGGATGCCTCCTGCAGCCCGCCGGGCTTGCCGTGCGGCACTACCCGGGCGCGCCCGACCCGGAGGTAACCGCCGTCACCGAGATGGTTCAGGACATGGACCGGCGTACCCACGAAGGGATCACCACCGGCCAGGTCACGCTGCCGCGCCGGACCGTTCATGTCGGCGTGTGGTTCCGGCTGCTGCGGATCGTGCTCGACGAGGTCAACACCCCCATGTCGTTCCTGCGCCGCAAGGCGGACAAGGCGACGTTGGAGACGATCTGGGCCCGCGTCGAGCGGCCCGTGCGTGCCGGGCAGATCCGCTGGGCGCCGTACGAGGCATGGATTGGGACCGTCAGGTGGCGATGCTCGAAGCCGCCGCCATGGCGATGCACCTCAGCAGCCAGGGCGTCATCTGGGCTAGGGGGACGCTCGGATCGCTGCTCTCGCGGGAGTCGGACCGGCCCGTCCGGAGCGACCCCGATCCCGCCGTCGCGTGGGCGAACGCGGTCCGGGACTTCAACGACTGGCTTCTCACCATCGTTGACGACCGTGACGCCTCTCGCCAGTTGCTCATCCAGCTCAGCGCGATGGACCGCCCCCCCCCCGAAGGGTACGAACGGACGCGCCAGGGTCTGATCAACAGCGGCCTCCGGGCAGAGCATCTCCCGCACTGGCCCGGCATGAACGTCATGGTCCTTCCGGGCCGCGATACTGGTGAAAGCGCCTATCCAAATGTCGCGAGTTCTCGTTGATGGGACAGATTCTGGGCCTTTAGCGCTACGTTGTGTAGTCGCCGCGAAGCGTGGTTGGGGCGGGGCAGACACCACGTACGCTGCCGGGTCCGCCAGCGTATCCGGCAGGCAGACGGGTTGCCTCTCACCGCCGGCCGCGGGCACGCTGAACTGCATGCCCGACGCCGGCCCCACCCTGCCCTCCCGCTCCACCTTCGGCAGCTCCACCGCCAGCAGCGCCTCTTTTGGTAACCCGGATCCGAGCCTGACGGCCGACGACGGCAGCTTCGCCGGGCTCGGCCTGCGGTTCAGCCCGGACACGATCGCTGCGGCCGTCACCGAACTATCCGCCCGCAGCGGCACCGAGTGGTACGGCATGGCCGAACTGATTCTGCAGGATGCGTTCACCGCCAGCGACGTCGCGGCCGCGTTCAGCCAGACCGGCAGGGGCGAACTGGACGGATTCCTACGCGCCCTGCCGCACCAGGTGACGCACTCCCCGCGTCGGTGGCCCGTCGACATCGGATCCGGGCATGTGCCTGTACGCCGCCTCGACGAAGCAGCGACCCGGCGCACCCTGGCCGACATCCTCACCTGGCTGCACGAGCGCTGCTACTTCGCCCGTGAACTCGATTACCCGTGCGTCGACGCCCGCGATGACGAGGTACGCGACCTCGGCGACGTCATCGCCGCCCGCCTCGGCCTGGCAGAGGTCACCGGCGTCCACGACCTGATCGGCACCGCCGACGTGGGCCGACTCGCCGACATCATCGCGGTCGCCCGCGAGTACATCGCCGTCCCACCCGAACGGCACTACCACGACTACGCTGGGTGCGGCTGGCACCCTGGCACCGGCACCTGGTCCGCCGGGCTCGGCAGGCGCATCCTCGACGACCTGGTCGGCTGCGTCGCCGCGAACAGTGACCTCGGCGCGCTGCTGCTCGCCGGACGGCACCTTGGCGACGCGGCCGCCGCTGCATCCCCGCAGGATCCGCTGCGGCGCACCAGCGGTGCTGCGTACGCGCCTGCGGAGGCATTTCTGCCGCACGGCTCGATTCTGACCGTCACTCGGCTGGTTACCCGTCTGGCTGCCGGACGGCACCTGGACGCGGCCGCCGCGTTCCTACGCGCGCACCGCGTCCACGTCGAAACCGCCGGGGAGACCATCCGCCCAACATTCACCCTCACCATCGAGATCTTCGACGCCGACCGGGACCGGCTGCGCCGTCACGAGACCCTGCTGACCCGCACTCTCGGCCAACTGACCGCGATGCCGTGGACGATTCAGTACACCCGCCCGCCGGAGTACCGGCGCCCGGCTGGAACGACAACCCTGGAGCCAGCCGCGGTTGCCGCCCGCCTCGAACGGGCCGGCCGGGGCCGCGAAGCCGACACGGCGCTGCAGACCACGTTCCGGTTCCGCCCCCAGCCCGGTGTTCCCACCGGCGCGCACCTGATCGCCGTCCTCGACGATCCGGACAGCGAGGACGCGCTGCTGCTCGAGGACGCGATCTGGCGACACTTCACTGGTTTGCGCGCGATCCGGGCCGCCAGCGGCCGCGAACAGCACCTCGTCGACGCGTTGCGCCCGCCCGGGCTGCGCGGCACCCCGCCGCCACGGCCCCGCGTGTGCGTGATCACGTCCCGGGGGCATGTCGGCTCCGACATCGCGCCGAAACTCGACGGCGGGGTCCTCGACGTTCAGTACCGTACGTTCGCCGCGAACGCGGCCGGCGCCGCTGACGAGCTCGCCGCCGTCCTGCGCGCCCTCGCCGGTGACCCCGGGCTGGACGGGGTGCTGATCGCCCGCGGCGGCGGAGACCGCACCGACCTGGGCCGGCTCGTCACCCCAGCGGTGCGTACCGCCGTTGACGGGCTCCGGCAGGCTGGTAAAACCGTTGTGCTCGCGGTCGGGCACGGCACGTTCACCGCCGGACTGCCCGCCGACTTCGAGGCGATCACCCCGGCGGACGCGGCGCACGCGATCCGGGCGATCCTCGTCGACCACCCGGCCGCCCGACGGATGGCGGCCGCGGAAACGCAGGAACGGATCGCCGAGCTGCCCCTCGACGACAGGTGGCCGGACGCAGCCGACCGGGAGACCAGTGCCCTGCGGCAGCGTCTCACCGCGATCGACCTCGGGCACGAAGCCGCCCTGACCCGGATACGGCAGCCACCCACCACCGGCCGCTGACCCTAGGCTTGTCTCCTACTGGTTGCCCTGTGTAGTCGGGCCCGGCAGAGGCAGGAGGCCGCGGCGGCCCACAGCGCGGATGGGCCCGACCATCTGGTCGGGCCCCTCCGCGCTGTGGGTGTGTTGTCAGAGTTGAGCGGGCGGGTTGGTGTACCAGCCGACAATCACCTTGACAAGGTGGATCAGGTTCTGAGTGCGCATGATCGGGGCCGAGGTGGTGGGGCCACTCTCGAAGTCGCTGTTAGCGGCGGTGTTGCGCCAGATGCTGTCGCCGGCGACCGGGGCGTTCATGTGCGGGTCGAGCTTGGTGAAGAACGCGATGATGTCGTCGTCGTTGGCGTCGTGGTTCTCCCGCAGTTCGTGGTGAACGCCGGCGAGCACCCGCAGCATGCCGATGGACCCCAGGAGGGACTGGGCGCGCAGGTCCAGAGGCTTGAGGGTGCCTTCGGCGACGGCGGCGAGATCCTTGAACCCGTCCGCGAGGCAGTCGAGGAAGCCGTGGACCATCTCGACCATGACCTCGTCGGCGAGTTCACGTTCCCGCTGCTTGCCGATACGGCCGGAGACACCGACGGCGACGCCGCGGGTGAGGTCGGCGACGTGCTTGGCGCCCATGAGGTTGGGGTTCTTGGCGGTCATGCGGTCCTGCTCCAGGTCCACCTTGCCCTTGAGCAGCGCGTGGCTGATCACCCGGTCCAGAATGCGGTTGGCGACCTTGCTGCTGTCGAAGCGGGCCTTGAGCGCGCTGGAGATGCCCTTGGCGTTGTCCGCGACATCGACGAACATCTGTCGGGCCAGGACGTTGTTGGGCTCGACGTAGATGTCCACGCCGACCGACTCGTTCTCCAGTCGCTTCAGGTGCCCAGCGAGCCGGTCCCGCGAGGTGGTCAGCTCCTCGATCTTCTCGGGCTTGGTGGTGCGGGTGATCTCCCGGTCGATCTTTTTGATCTCCTCGCCCAGGATCCTGATGATCAGGTGCACGCCGAGGATGCGGTGCTGGCCGTCGATGTTCGACAGGGGGGACAGCGCACCGATGGCCCAGGGGATGGTCAGGTAGCCGATGCGCCCGTCGGTGCCCGGGATTTCAACGAAGGTGCAGCCACCGTTGTCCCGGGCGAGCAGCGTGGGCGCTACCCACGATTCGTGCAGGTGGATGTACTCGCCGAACAGCTTGGCATGTCGACTATCTACCTTGCGGTTGTCCGGGTCTGGCTGGTCCGGGTCTGGCAGCGGCAGGATCACGTCCAGGCTCGTCAGCGGGATGCGGATGGTGTAGACCACCCGGCCACCCTGGGTCGAGCGCTGCGCGATGAAGGTGCTCTGGCGCTGCGGGCCGCTGATCTTCCCGGCGTCGATTTCGATCGACAAAATAACTCCTAGTTTCGGAGGGGATAACTTAACCGCTCGAAGCAGTGAGTTGATGCTAGGGGTTAAGTTAGTTCGACCGCAACACCTCGTAGATGAGGAAAATAAAAAGTTATTTGGGTGGCAGTCTGCTGGCGCCCGCGGCCCCTGGAGCGGATGTGCGTCACGCGACCCGGCTTTGGGTGGTGACGACCCCGAACGGATAGAGGTGTACTCAGCGCCACAGCCAGCGCACCAGGCGCGGAACAAGGCACTGGTCGGGGCTGTCGGTCTCCGCGGGCTCGACCTCGTACCGGACGCCCTCGATCAGGATGTAGAGCCGCGGCCAGCGGGTGAGGCAGATACACGCACTCATGCCGACACCTCCGTTCCACCTGGGTCGGGCTCCGGAGTGCGCCAGTTGCGCGGCTTGGCGCCGGTGGCGACGGCGACCGCGTCGACATCGCGGTGCCGGTAGGCGGTGCGCACGCCGGAGATGGACATGGCGCTTGGGGACCAACGTTCGGGAAAGTCACGCTAACCGTGATCTTGGCGTGTTGATCGGAACCTTGACCTGCTCTTACGGGGGCGTGCGGTGCTGGACCGCGGGTTTGTCAGCCAGTCACGATGGGGTGATGGGGTGATGTGCGTCCCCGGTGGGCGAAGCTGCCGCTCTGGTCAAGGGCCCGCGCCGCTGGGGAGAATGGCCGTCGATGACCAACTACGACGATTTCCGGGACTGGCGGCGGCGGTCCAGAAAGTACGAACGCGAGATGGACGGCTTCACCATCGGCGACCCGAAAGACGCCATGATCGAGGCCGAGCAGAAGGCCTGGGGCGACCTCGGCAACCCCGGCCTGGACCACTACTACGCCGGCGTGTACTTCATTGCCTGCGGGCCTCACATCAAGATCGGTAAAACCGGCAATCATCCGTACGAGCGGATGGAGGATTTTCACACCGGTAACCCCTACCTCCTGGAGTTGTTGCACGTCATCGCCATAGACGACGAAGCGTAACGCAGGGGGCAAGAGAGGAAGCTTCACCAGCAGTTCGCGCGCCTGCGTGTGCCCGGTAAGCGCGAATGGTTCCATGTCGACCCCGTGCTGACGGAGTTCATCGACTCCAGTTGCGAGAGACAGTGCGGCCCGTCGCCGTCCCGTTGGTGATGTTTCGCCGATTGCGCAAAGCGGCCCGGGGAGGGGCATCGGCCGGGCCGCTTCAGTTTCTAGGGGCGCAGGTCAGGGCTGACCGTCCTCCTCCGCTGGGTCCGATCGGCTGACCCACCCAGAAGGACCATCGAAACGGGAAGTAACGGCTAGGGACGATCTTGGTCGTGGTCTTTCGGGGCGGTGATGACGTTGACCTTGTCGCCGCCGAGCAGGGGCGCGTCGGTGGGGCCTTTGAGGTAGGGCGCGATCCAGAGCGGGCGGTGGTCGCCGAGGGACGGGTACCACTGGTTGCGCCAGTGGCCGCGCACGATCCACCGGTGTTGCCAGTCGCGTCCGGCGCCGGCCTGCTCAGCGTCGCGGGCTGCGGCGACGGTGCGGCGTAGCCGGATGACGCGGACGTCGCGCGGTGGAAGGCCGGCTCGTTCGGTGCGTCGGCGTTCTGGCCGGGGCGTGGTCTGGTCCTCGGTTTCGGCGAGGTTGGCCTGCGCGGCGAGCTGGAAGGTCGCGAACACCAGCCGGGTCCAGGCCAGGGTGCCGTGCTGGTCGTCGGCGCCGGTGAGCATGTACTCCTCGGGCGGGGCGCCGTCCGGGCGCCAGGCGATTGCGGCCTCGTTGTCGACTGGTAGCGGCGGGAGCATGGCCCGGGCGCGGGCGGCCGCGGCGGGGTGGCCGGCGAGCAGGTCGTCGGTGGTCTTGTCGGTGACGGCGTAGAAGGACATCCACAGGCCGCCGGCTTTCCAGTGCGGGTTGTCGACCGGCCCCCAGGAGACGGCGACGATCCGGGCCTGGTCTTCGTAGGCGGCCTGGCCGATGCGCCGGAACTCGTCGCCGCCGTGCATGTCGGCCAGCGCGTCGACGATGTCGTCGCGGCGGGCTTCCTGGGCGTCGTAGGCGGCGATCGGCTCGGCGAACACCGCGAACCCGGTCTTGGAGGGCAGGTCGGTGGGCCGGGGTGCGAACGCGGGCATGCTCGGGTGCGCGGCGTTGAGCAGGGCGCACAGGTCCTCGTCGACGTACCAGAGGTCGCCGTCGCGGAGCCGGGCGGTCTCGGCGGCGGCCAGTGCCGGGGCGACGCGTTCGGGCGGGCCGGGCGGCTTGAGCTGTTGCTGGCCCATCAGGATGGCGTTGTAGTAGAACTGTGTGCCCTGCGTGCCGCCGTACCAGTCGGCGAGGTCGCGGCGCAGGCCGGGCACGTCGCCGGCGGTGTAGCGCGGGCCGGGTTCAGCCATGTGTCGGGTCTCCGATCAGAGGTCAGGCGGCGCGGGTCTGCGCGGCGACGGTCCGGAACGGGTAGGTGTACTCGGCACCGCAGCCAGCACACCAGGCACGGAACAGCGCGCTGGTCGGGGTGTCGGCCTCGGCGGGTTCGACCTCGTACCGGACGCCGTCGATCAGGGCGTAGAGCCGCGGCCAGCGGAAGCGGCAGATGCAGGTTCCGTTCATGCCGGCACCTCGCCGTCGTCGCGGACCGGGGCTGCGTCCTGGGCTCGCCATTCGCGCGGCTTGGCGCCGGTGGCGTCGGCGACCGCGTCGACGTCGCGGTGGCCGTAGGCGGTGCGCACGCCGGAGATGGACATGCCGGCGGCTGCAGCGAGGTCGCCGAGGGTGTACGGGCGGGGCTGGACGAACTCGCGGCCGTACGCGAGCAGCTCGCGGATCAGTTCCTCGGCCTGCTCCTTGGCCCGTCGGGCGTCGCCGAGGGCGGAGATCAGCGGGTCGACCTGTCCCTCCTCCCAGGAAAGGCGCAGCATCTCGGTGGTCTGCTCCTGGTCCCGGGCCGCCTGGTCGCGCATTTCGAGGAAGCCGTCGTGCTCTTCCTCGTCGGGTTCGGGCCGCGGGATCGGGTGCATGATCGCGGCCAGGTCGCTGAAGATGTCTCGTCTACTCACGACATACATTCTGCGCACTCATTTGCGATGATCGCAATAGTATGCGCTAGTCGCAATCTTGAACGACTGTCGCAGTGTCCGGGAATCGATTGTTTTCCGTACAAGATCGTTTCCGGATCCGAGTGAATCTTCGCTGCCCCGAAAAGTGTCCGAAAAACTGTCCAGGAACTAGTGTGTCCGAGAACGCCGCGAGCGGACGATTCTCGTACGTTTTATGGATGACCGAGACCACCGTGGACCTCACCGTCGACCCCGAGGACGTTCTCCAGCCGTTCCCCGCCCCGACCGGCGGCGGTCTCCTGGTCGGCTACGGCCGGGTCTCTACCCGGCAGCAGAACCTCGACCGGCAGATCCGCGCGCTCACCAAGGCCGGCTGCGCGAAGATCTTCACTGACAAGCGCTCCGGCAAGAACACCGACCGGCCCGAGCTGACCGCGTGCCTGGCGTATCTGCGTGAAGGTGACACCTTGGTCGTGCCGAGCCTTGACCGGCTCGCTCGCTCGCTGCAAGACCTGATCACCCTGACCGTCGAGCTGCGCGGGCGGGGCATCGGCTTCAAAAGCCTGCACGAAGCCCTGGACACCACCACCCCGGGCGGCCGCCTGGTCTTCCACGTCTTCGCGGCGCTGGCGGAGTTCATCCGTGAGCTGATCATCGAGAACACCCGCGACGGCGTCGCGGCAGCCAAGGCCCGTGGCCAGCGTCTCGGCCGGCCGCCGGCGATGACTCAGGAGCAGATTGAGCACGCCCTCGCCCTGCTGACTCAGCCGAAGGCCAGCGTCAAGGCGATCGCCACCCTGCTCGGGGTATCCCGCTCAACCCTCTACACTCACGTGCCGCAGCTCGCCGCGATCCGTGCGAAGGCCCGCACCGAGACCGCCGCGGTAATGCCCGAGCCACGGCCGCCGGTCACCCGCGATCCCGGCGCCTGGTGGCAGGACGGCGACTTCACCCTCGACCACACCGACATCGGCTGGCAGCTGACTCACCCGCGCTACCCGGCCGGACCCGACGAGGTCATCCCCGTCGACGACTACCCGGCCGGATCGGCCCGGCTGCGCCGCACGATCCTGGCCGCGCAGACGGCGGCCGAGGCCGCCGTCACCGATCTGACCGGCCGGGCCGTCGACGTCTGGGAAGAGGCCGAGGACGGCGTCGGCGATCCGTACTGGACCGCCCTGCTGGTTCAGGACACAGCCAGTGACGGCCAGGCGGCGCTCGACGCCACCTTGGCCCGACTGCCTTCGGACCGGCGCCCGGGCCCGCCGTCGATGGAGAGTACGACCAGCTCCTCACCGCCGTACCGGAGGGCTGACCCGGCTGGGCGACGAGAAGACGGGAGTCCCGGCCCGAGTGCGGCTGGGGCCTCAACAACATCAAGGGGTCGATCGAACTTGCACCGCCCGGTCGACTCGTTCAATGAAGTCGCGGCAGGCTGAGGTCGCTGCCGCGAGGTTGGTGTCAGAGAGCACGATCCTGCCGTTGTTCAGCGAAATGCCCGCGGCCTGCAACCTGTCTTTGACCCTCTGCTCGGTGCGGAGCTGACGTTTCGTCAACTTTCCCAATCCATGTGCGACAGCGTTTCGGGCCTCCGCAAGCCGTACAACCGCGTTCCAGTCCTCACGGACTCCAAGCCAGTCCTTGTATGCCTTCTCCTGGTCCAGCCAGCCGCTGGTCGCGCGGATGACGGCGTCCTCGGCAATCCTGGCCGCTGCCGTGTTCTGGGACAGAGCAACCGCTCTATCCGCTTCGCGTGCCAGAAGGTCAGCCGTGAACGCTTCAGTGATTGAGAGCAACCTGATGAGAGTTGCTTGGCACCGGTTTTGCACCGGATCGTCACCTGGCGAAGTTCGAAGCCGAGGGCGATGGGCCGGTTTGAGGGCCGCAATGGCGGCGCGGTGCGCTCCGAGAGTGCGAAAGAGCAGCGCTGAGGCCGCCTCGGCCTCAGCGGACGGGATCGGAGGAGCGGCCGCGCTCATTCCGCAACCGCGGCGTTGAGCAGGAGCCGATCAAGTTCGTCCTCCGCTGTGCTCTCCGCGCGAGCGCGGTCCAGGCGCATCAAGCCCCAGAAGGCCAGCCGCCGCCACTCCGGCCCGACACGTTCGATGGCTGCCGACACCAGATCGGCGTTTCCCCGCCCGATACGTCCCAGCGCAGCCGCCGCTGTGGCTGCAAGCCCATCATGGCTACCCTCCACGCACTGAGCCAGCCAGAGCTCGTAACCGTGTGTACTTTCCGCGCGTCGGATGCCGCCAGCTGCCTGTGCGATCCACATTCCTTGCCAGGGGCTGAGGATGTCGCTGTTAACGGTCTCGTCGAGCACTCGGCGGAGCTTGGTGCGTGCACTTCGCCCGGTACGCGCAAAAGCCTCGATATATGCGACGACCTGGGGGGTAAGGGCGGGCTCAAATCGAAGCAGCGCAGATAGATTTTCGAGCGGCCCTTCGTCGCCGGCCGTGCCGAGGGTCGCCAATGCCCGGCCGAGAAGAGACTGAGTGATCGCGGCGTCCTGACCTGCCTGGGCTTCCTCGGACTCTTCCTCGTGGACCCACATCTCCCACGCACGGGAGGAGGCCTGCAGGCGTCGCGCGTCTACTTCTTCGGAAGGATCGCCGCCGTCCTCGGTGAACGCGTCCTCCTCGTCGACATCGCTGCCTAGCGGGGTCGCGCCAAGGCTCGCGGAGCCGGTGTCAGCGTCGTCGTAGTCAGGATCGAACAGCGAGCTCGCCGTCGCGAACGGATCATCAGGGTTGCCTGCGTTCTGGAACAGGCGTTGTTCCGCCTCAGCGAACGATGTCAGGGAGGCTCGGTAGTTCTCTGATCCGTAGGTATAGGTCTTGCGTTCGTTGAGAACCAGGCCAAGGGTGCGCACCTCGGTCGCGCATGCCTCCAGCGAAGCACGGGCGGCGCCGAGCGAGGGCGAAGCGATGCGGAAGTCATCCGAGTACGAGAACGCCACGTGGCCCCGGCGGATCAGGCGTCGGCGAACGGGGTCGATGTAGGTATCGCCGAGGACGTCGCTCGACGGGTGCACCTGCGGCAAGCCGATACGTCGTCCGAGAACCGAGGCCAGTAGATCCACCAGCGCGTCGACAGCAAGTTCCTCGCCGGTCTGAGCGATCAGCTCTGCACTCAAAAGGTCATGATCGACGAACTCGTAGAAGGCGGTGACGTCGGTCTTGCTGATGTACTGCACGTCCGGGACGTCGAGTGGTGCCTGCTTGAACTGTCCGATCGGCACTCGGTTACGGAACCGCTCCGGAAGCGTTTCGCTGAGGAGTTTGACGAGAGCCCGATACAGCACTCTGTCCTGAAGCGTCATGATGTGCAGCGGACGAGCGCCTCGCCACCCCTTGTCCGCGAACACCACGTCGGCAGCGTGCCCGGAAGGCCCACGGCGGACCTGCGGGCGTAGCCACCTCTCTACGGAGGAAGGGTCGGCGGAAAGAGCGACGAAATCCCAGCGGCGGGGCAGAAGCCTGTTGCGTGACAACAGCTCAGTCTCGACGGCGGCATGCAGATCCAGACGCCGCAAGAGGTCGCCGTCGATCGGCATGATCACTCTCCTTGTTGAGGCCTACTGAGTTGACCATGTCGTGACGCCGGTCAAGGTTGGGCACAGACGGTACCGCGAGATTTAGCCCTCTGACGCGAAAGCCTTTCCCTGTTCGTCGGGAGCCGCTCGGAGTCACACGCATACGCCGCCGCCCGTCGGCCCGCCTTCCGAGATTCGGAAGACCACGGCCTAGTGCAGTCGACCTCGATCAGCCGTGCAGTCGACCTCGGAAACCGACACTTGGGCTGCGGCGATGCCCGACGGCGATTACCCCGGCTGAGGTCTATCGGAAACGAACGTTTGCGTGATACCTCAATCGCAAGATCATTCTCACCGCTAACCGCTGTACCGCTCTTCCTCAACCCCGAAGGCCGTCGCCCGCCAGATCAGATGAGACTCCGCCAGTTCCAGTTGAGAGCTGACGGAAACGTCGGGAGAAGGCTGCTCTCGGAAGCCGAGTCCCGGATATTTATTGGATTGCCATTACCGGTAATCCAATAAACGGCCCGGGGTGCTCGAATCGGACATATTGGACGTACATCATAATGCCTGTTATGGGCGCGCAGAATCGTGCCGCACCCGTCGGGTGCCGTCCATACCTGGGCGGCACCCGACGGGTGCGGCGGGGTCAGCCGGCAGCCGGTGCGACCGTCAGCTGCCAGGCGTTGTAGCCGCCGAGTAGGTCGGAGACGTCGGGGTGGCCGGTGGTGCGCAGCAGGCTGGCGGCGACGGAGGAGCGGTAGCCGCCGGCACAGTGCACGACGACCGGCCGGTCGGTGGGGATCTCGGCGATACGGTGGGGCAGTTCGGCCAGAGGGATGTGGGCCGAGCCGTCGATGGCCCCGTGTTCGCGTTCGCCGGCGGTACGGACGTCGAGGATCATGGGTGGTTGCGGGTCGAGGAGGGCGGTGCGCAGGTCGGCGACGGTGACCCGGCTGGCGCGGGTCAGCTCGGCCGCCATCTGCGGCAGGGCGGTCTCGGGTTCGTGCAGGTGGCCGAGGACCCGGTCGAAGCCGATGCGGGCCAGGCGGATGACGATCTCCTCGGCGCGGTCGGGGTCGGCGACGACCAGCAGGGTGTCGCCGGGCTGGGCGACGGTGCCCGCGGTTTCGGCGAACCGGCCGTCGGCGGGGATGTTCAGCGCGCCGCGCAGGTGCCCGGCGGCGAAGTCGTGCGGGTCGCGGGCGTCGATGACGAGGGCACCTGCGGTACGGGCGGCGATGAACTCGGTGGCGGTGAGTGCCCGTGGTGCGACGTCGTGGTCGAACAGGTCGCGGGCCTGGCGATTGAGGGCGGCGTCGAAGGCGAAGTAGCCGGGTGCGGCGGGTTGTCCGGCGGTGACCAGGTCGAGGAACCGCTCGACGCTCATCGGGGCGCAGGCGTAGTTGGTGCGGCGTTGTTCGCCGATGGTGGACTGCCGTTCGGTGGACAGGTTCTTGCCGCAGGCGGATCCGGCGCCGTGGGCGGGGAAGACCCGTACCTCGTCGGGTAGGGCCATGAGTTTGTGCTGGACGCTGTCGTACAGCATGCGTCCGAGTTCGTCGGCGGTGACGCCGGTGGAGGCGAGCAGGTCCGGGCGGCCGACGTCGCCGATGAACAGCGCGTCGCCGGTCAGTACGCCGTAGGGCGTGCTGTCGGTGGCGTGTTCGTAGACCAGCACACTGATCGACTCGGGCGTGTGCCCGGGGGTCTCCAGGATCTGCAGGGTGACGTCGCCGAGGCTGATGCGTTCGCCGTCGACCAGTTTTCGGATCGCGTATTCGGTGTCGGCGCGTTGTCCGTAGCCGATCCAGGCACCGGTGGCGGCGGCGACTTCGAGGTGTCCGGCGAGGAAGTCGGCGTGGAAGTGGGTGTTGATGACGCCCTCGATGCTCAGGCCGTGGGTGCGGGCGTCGGCGAGGTATTCGCCGATGTCGCGGCGCGGGTCGACGAGCACGGCCCGGCCGGTGGCCTCGTCGGCGATCAGGTAGGACGCCTGGGAAAGGCAGTCGAGGTAGTACTGCGTGAACCGCATGATCTTTTCCTTCGGTCGACGGGGTGGGGTCGGGTCTGGTGGTGCGGCGTCAGGCGACGCGGCCGGGGCGGCCGCCGTTGGTGCGCAGGGCCATCCCGGCGCCGGTCCAGGCGTGCATGCCGCCGGTGAGGTTGTGCACCTGCCGGCCTTGCCGGGCGAGCATGGCGGCGGCCTGTCGGGAACGGGCCCCGGACCGGCAGACGGTGATCACCGGCCGGTCGGCCGGCACTTCGGTGAGCCGGTCGGCGAGCTGGCCGAGCGGAATGTGCCGGGCCTTCGGCGCGTGCCCGGCGCGCCATTCGGCCGGTTCGCGGACGTCGAGCAGGATCGCACCGTCGGCGATCAGCGCAGCCGCCTGCTGCGGGTCCACGGATCGGTAGGACTTGCGAAACAGCCTGGTCAGCAGTGCGGCTATGGGCATCGGATCCCCTGAAGGCTTGGGTGGGATGGAGGTGCGGCACCTGACTCATCGGATACCCCAGGGGGTATCTGAGGGTCAGAGTTGTGGTGTGCATCGCCGGCCGGCGAACTGGACGGGTGGCGGGGTCAGACCGTAACGGGGTTGATGATCGCCTGGACGGCCACGAACGCGGCGATGGCGAAGACGAGCCAGGCGAAGGCGTGTTGCAGCCGCCGGGTGGGCATCCGCGTGGCGATGCGGCCGGCGGCGAGGGATCCGGTGATGGCGGCGAGGGTGAACGCCGCGGCGATGCGGTAGTCGATGGCCGCGTCGCCGGCGTGCGCGGCGAACCCGGCGGCGGAGTTGACCACGATGACGACCAGGCTGGTGGCGACGGCGGCGGGCATGCTCAGGCCGAGCAGCAGCACCAGGGCCGGGATGATCAGGAAGCCGCCGCCGACGCCGAACAGGCCGGTCAGGAAGCCGACGCCGAGGCCGGCGGCGATGGATTTGGGCAGGCAGCCGCGCCAGTTGATGCCGCCGCCGGGCAGGGCGCAGTCACCGCCGCAGTCGTCGGTGCCGCTCAGCATCCGCCGGCCGGCGAGGACCATCAGGGCGGCGAAGCCGATCAGGACCAGGCGGGGGTCGAGCAGCCGGTTGACGGCGGCACCGGCGAACGCGGCGGCGGCGCCGGTGCCGCCGATGACGGCCGCGATGCGCCACTGCACCAGCCCGGCCCGCAGTCGCGGGAGCATTGCGGTGGCCGCGGAGATGCCGACTACCAGCAGCGAGGTGGGCACTGCCGCGGCCAGGGTGAGGCCGGCGCCGTAGACGAGGGCGGGGACGGCGAGGATGGAGCCGCCGCCGCCGAGCAGTCCGAGCAGGATGCCGATGAGCGCGCCGAACCCGATCGCGGCGATCACGATCGGCTCCGGATGGGGGTGTAGGGCATGACGTCTACCGCCGGTCCCCGGCCAGTGCGGTGACGACCTTGTCGAGGTCGGTGCGCGGGCCGCGGTTGTAGGGCAGCTTGGCCAGCATCATGCCCATGGCGCAGGTGTTGGTCAGTGCCGCGAACGCCAGCCCGGCGCCGATGAGCGCGGCCACCCAAGTGACCGGTTCGAGCATCGTGCCGGCGAGTACCGCGGCCAGGACGATGCCGCCCGCGACGAGGCGGACCTGTCGTTCCAGGTCCCAGCGTGGGGTGCCGGTGGTGACCGGGGCGTGGGCGGTCTGCCAGGCGGTGATGCCGCCGGTGAGCACCCGTAGGTTCGGCAGTCCGGCCCCGGCCAGGGCCTGTTCGGCCTGAGCGGCGCGCTGTCCGGAGCGGCAGACCAGGACGATCTGCTCGTCGAGGTGGGCGCGGAGTTCGTCGCGGTGCTCGCGCAGCAGGTCGAGGGGCACGTTGTAGGAGCCGGGGATGTGCGTGGTCTCGAACTCGGCCGGGGTGCGCACGTCGATCATCCGTGGCGCGTGGTCGGTGGTGAGCAGGTGTCGCAGGGTGGGGACGTCGAGGGCGGCTGGGGTGCCGGTGGGTGTGGTCATGGGGTGCGGGGTTCTCCTGTCCGGGTTCCGGCAACGATGGGCGAGCCGGGCGGGTAGGTCGGGCGAACTGCATACCCCCGGGGGTATGTGGAAGACATGATCCGGCCATGACGGGAACGCGCCCCACCCCCAGCCGGGGGAGGTGGGGCGCGGCGGTCAGGACAGGGACAGGAACAGCTTCTCGAGCTCTTCCTCGCTCATCGGCGGCTCCTCCCCGCGCTGGCGGGCGGTCTGACACTCCCGCATCCCGGTGGCGATGATCTTGAAACCTGCCCGGTCGACGGCGCTGGACACCGCGGACAGCTGGGTGAGCACCCGCCGGCAGTCCTCGCCGTTCTCGATCATCGCGATCACCGCGCCGAGCTGCCCCTGTGCGCGCTTCAAACGGGTCAATGCGTCCTTGAGTAGGACCGGGCTCATCTCCATGATCGCCACCTCCATCGAAAACATACCCCAGGGGGTACCGGCATCATGGGACCAATATACCCCCCAGGGTATACCGCGTGTCTACGGTGACCTGCGCCGCAGCGCCGCGTTCGGACTGAACGCGACCTTCCCCGAGCAGAGCCCGCTTGACGCATTCCGTTATCGGAATATGATTGCCGGCATGGCACGAGCAGCGACGACGTCGGACACGTTCAACGCGATCGCCGAGCCGCAGCGTCGGGACATCCTGGGGCTGCTGCGCGGGCGGGAGTGGCCGGTGACCGACCTGGCCCGGCACCTGGGGATCAGCCAACCGACGGCCTCCAAACACCTGCGGGTGCTGCGTGAGGTCGGCCTGGTCACGGTCCGCGAAGCCGGCAAGCAGCGTCTGTACGGGCTGGACGCGCGCGGGCTGCGGCCGATCCACGAGTGGGTCGGCGGGTTCGAGCGGTTCTGGAACGACAGCTTCGACCGGCTGGACGCGTACGTGCAGGACCTCAAGCAGACACGACCGGAGGACTGACTCATGGAAACAGCGACCACCGACCGCGAGATCGTCGTCTCCCGGGTGATCGACGCGCCCCGGGAGTTGGTGTTCGAGGCGTTCACCGAGGTCCGGCACCTATCACGATGGTGGGGTCCGGCCGGGTTCTCGACCACCACGCGGGCCTTCGAGTTCCGCGAGGGTGCGGTGTGGGATTTCGTGATGCACGGGCCGGACGGCACCGACTACCCGGAGTGGATCACCTGGACCGAGATCGTGCCGCCGGAACGGATCGCGCTGCTGCACGGGGAGTCGCCGGACGACCCGGACGCGTTCGAGTCCGTGCTGACCTTCGCCGCCGAGGACGCCGGGACCCGGATCGTGATGCGCACGATCTTCCCAACCCGCAAGTTGCGGGACCAGGCCGTCGAGAAGTACCACGCGATCGAGGGCGGCGAGCAGACCCTGGCCAACCTGGCCGCCTATGTCACGGCGGGCCGCTGATGGCCGGCAAGGTGTTCTTCAGCCGACCGTACCGGCGCGAGCGTCATGGGCCGGCGCATGTTCGACCTCGGTGAGCGTTCGTGGCCCGCGGAGGCGCCGTTCCACACGCCGGTGTTCGTGCTGACCCACCAGCCGCGCGAGTCGTGGGAGCGGCCGGGCGGCACCACGTTCCACTTCGTCGGCGACGGCATCCACCAGGCGCTCGACCGGGCCCGGGCGGCCGCCGGCGACCGGGACGTCCGGATCGCCGGTGGCAGTGACACGATCCTGCAGTACCTGAACGCGGGTCTGGTCGACGAGTTCACGATCGCGTTGTCGCCGGTGCTGTTCGGTGCCGGGACGCGCCTGTTCGACGGTGTCGACGCGTCCCGGGTCGCGCTGGAACCGGTGAGTTCGGTGTCGTCGTCGCGGGTGACCCATCTGACCTACACCGTGCGCACCCGGTGAGAGCTCACCGGGCCGGTCGCCCGAAAAACCGGGACAGGGCGGTGCGCAGCGTTTCCGGGTCGCCCGCCGACCAGGCGACGAAACAATCCGGGCGTACGAGCAACGCGCTCGCGGTCGTGCCTTCCAGTTTGCCGGTGACCACGTCGACCCGGTCCCGCCACGGGGCGGTGACCTCGGCGAACGTGCCGGTGGAGTCCAGCAGCAGCGGGCGGGCGGTGCGGGTCGACTCGGCCAGCCGCACCGGGCCGCACTCGCCGTGCACGGTCACGTCGGGGGCGGTGCGCCCGGCCAGCGGGTCGGCCGGGTCGGCGGGGTAGGTGATGTCGGCGCCGGACATCAGGGCCGCGATGTGGCCGGTGACCTCCGGTTTGCGCAGCAGTTCGGCGAACAGCTCCCGTAGGCCGGTGATCTCGTCGCCGGGGCCGATCAGCGCCGACTGGGCCTGGGTGGACATGACGACGCGTTCGGCGACCGGGCGGCGTTCGGTCTCGTAGGTGTCGAGCAACCCGTCCGGCGCCCAGCCGTGGATCGTGGCGGCGAGTTTCCAGCCCAGGTTGACCGCGTCCTGCAGGCCCAGGTTGAGGCCGGGGCCACCGATCGCCGGGTGCACGTGGGCGGCGTCGCCGAGCAGCAGCACCCGGCCCACCCGGTAGCGGTCGGCGATGCGGGTGTTGGAGCTGGTCAGCCGACGCAGCAGGCCGGTGCCGTCGGCGGTGAACGGCAGGTCGGCGCCGAGGACCCGGGCCACGCTGGCGCGCAGTTCGGCCAGGTCCATCGGGGTGTCGTCGCCGACCGGGGTGTCCGGCCACTCCTTGGTGCTCAGGATCGCCGGGCGGCCGGGGAACGGTGCCCAGGCGATCATGCCGCGCGGGGTGCGGGTGTGCTGGAACGGGGTGACCGGGCCGTAGCCGGGGACCCGTAGGCCGCCGGTGTCCGGGTCGAGGTGGGAGGCGGGGACCGTCACGGTGGCGGTCCGTGACACCGACCGGTCCTCGGTAACGCCGGGAAACCCGATGCCGGCGAGCCTGCGTACCGTGCTGTGCCCGCCGTCGGCGCCGACCAGGAAACGGCAGCTGAGTTGCGTACCGTCGCCGAGGTTGACGTTGACCTGGTCTTGGTCTTGGTGGAAGCCGGTGACCTGGTGGCCGCGGCGGATGTCGACGCCGAGTTCGTCGGCGCGGGCGGCGAGGGTGGCTTCCAGCTGTGCCTGCGGGACGCCGATCACGTAGTGCGGGTTGTCGGTGAGCATCGTGAGGTCCAGCGGGAACGCGCCGAACGTGAACACGGGCAGCGGGGCCGGTGGGTCGGTGTCGCCGGTGAGGCGGGTGTACAGGCCGCGCCGGTCGAGCATCCGCACGACCTGGCCGACCAGGCCGTTGGCGCGGGGTTCGCCGGTGGGGGTGCGGTGGCGTTCCAGGACGACCGGGTGGAGGCCGGCGAGGGCGAGTTCGCAGGCGAGCATGAGGCCGTTGGGTCCGGCTCCGGCGATGAGGACATCGATCATGATCGTGATCCTTTCGGGGCGTGCGTCATCGCCGCGGCGGGTGCGGCGCATGGCCGTCCCGCCGCGGTGGTGTGACGCGGCTTCTCGATCCGGGGTGTCGCGGTCGTCGTGGGCGCGCGGGGAAGGCCGCGCCGGGCGGGTCCGGTCAGCGGGCGGGGGCCGGAAGGCCGGCGGCGATCTGGGTGAACGCGTCGGTGATCAGCTGGTCGATCGGCGGCGGCGGGTCGGCGCTGTCGAGGTAGTGCTGCATGGCCACGGCGACGGCGGCGCTGGCGGCGGCCGCGACCAGACGCGGATACATGTCGGTGGTCAGGTCGGTGCCGGTGCGCTCGGCGACCGCGGCGGCCAGTTCGGCCTCGGCGGCGGCGACCGCGCGCAGACGTTCGCCCTGCAGGGCGGGTTCGGCGAGCATGGCGCGGACGCCGGCCACCCATCGGGCGTGGCCGGGTGAGGGCATCGCCTCGACCTCGGGGCCGCGGGTGAACTGGGCCAGGGCGGCCACGGTCAGCGCGGTCCAGAGTGGTTCGTCGGCGGGGCGCTCGCGCAGGGCGGCGGCGGTGCGCAGGCTGCGGTCCAGGTGGCGTGAGGCGATCGCCTCGGCCTTGCTGGAGAAATAGTTGTTGAAGGTACGCGGGGAGACGCCGGCCGCCTCGGCGATGTCCTCGACGCGGACGTTGTCGTAGCCGCGCTCGGCGGTGAGGTGGATGGCGGCCCAGCCGAGCGCCGCCCGGGTCTCGGCTTTCTTGCGCTCGCGTAGCCCCGTCATGCCTCCACGCTAACATTATTTGCGTGTCACGCAAAGATGCGTGTCACGCAAAAATCCCGCAGGTGTGGAGTGAGCGGTAGAACCGCCGGGCGATCTGCCGGGGCTCGGCCGGGTTCACGGTGTGCAGGTCGACGGCGTGGAAACCGGGTCCCGCGGCGGTGATCGCGTCCCGTACCGCCTGCTGGTGGGCGTTGTCGGCGCGCGGAATCGCCACGAAGACGCTCACCTGCGGCTGGTTGTGGCGGATCGTCTGCAGCAGCGCGGTCATCCGCCGGCCCACCGTGCCGGCGCCGTCACCGTGGCGGATGTCCGGGGTCGCGGCGGTGAGCAGGATGACGTCCGGACGGTAGCCGGCCTGCCAGCCGGTGATGTCGCGAGTCAACCGCGGCAGCGTCTGACCGGCGAACCCGTCGTGGTGCATGCCGGTGGTCGGACTGTCGGTGACACTGCCCTCCCAGCGGAAGTTGAAGCCGCGCGGTTCGGCGCCGCGGCGCAGCATCAGGTCCAGCTGGTTGCGGTAGTTGGCGGTGCCGGACCCGACGGTGAGCTCGTCACCGACGGCCAGCAGGGTGTGGGTCGGCCGGTCGCAGTACGGCAGGGCCTTGAACCGGTAGCCCCGGGCGGTCAACAGCGGCAGCAGCCGCTTGAACGCGCCCAGCTGGGCGGCGGCACTCGGGCCCTCCGCGTGCAGGGTGATCATCGCGCCGTCGTAGACCTGCTGCTGGACCTCGGCGACGATCTGGTCCTCGTCGGTCCAGGCGGCCGGCACGAACACCCGCCGGGTCTCGGCCGGATCCATCGTGCGCAGCGTCTGGCGCAGGCCCAGGCTCTTGGCGTCCTGCTCGATGGTCGGCGAGGTGAGCCACCGCGGCGGGCGCCAGCAGTTGCTGACGTACGGGCGCAGCGCGTTGTGGCCCTGGGCGATCTGCCGGAACGCCTCGGCCCGGCTCAGCGTGGTCAACGATTCGTGGCTGTAGGTGTGACTGCCGATGACGTGCCCCTCGGCCGCCGCGCGGGCCACCGACTGCGGGGCCTGCTCGCCGTTGCGGCCGACATAGAACAGGGTCACCTTCGCGTCGTACGCGGCGGCCGCGTCGGGCAGGTCGTCGGTGCCCGGGCCGGGGCCGTCGTCGAAGGTGAAGTAGACCTACTTCGACGCGACCGCCGGGGCGGCGCTGGCGGGAGCCGGGGCCAGTGCGAACATGCCGATCAGCGCGGTCGCCGTGGCCGTACGCCACCATCGTCGGGTCATGCCCGCCGAAGTAGGTCGTGCGGTCGGCGGGTTCAGCGGGCGGCCGGGTGCGCTTGAGTTCGCGGTGCGGTACACGCTGGAATGCTCGAGTGACCCTGATTGACAAGATCGCCTGGATTCAGGTGGACGACGGCGCGATCCTCAGTACCCGGTCGGTGGGCCGGGACGTCTACTACCTGCCCGGCGGCAAACGCGAACCCGGCGAGAGCGACCTGGAAACCCTGGTGCGGGAGATCCGGGAGGAACTCAGCGTGACGATCGTGGCCGGCAGCGCGGTCCACGTCGGGACGTTCGAGGCGCAGGCGCACGCCCATCCGGCGGGCACCGTGGTCCGGATGACCTGCTACACCGCCGACTTCCACGGCGAGTTGCGGGCCGACAACGAGATCGAGGAGGTGGCCCGGCTGACCTATGCCGACCGTGACCGGGTGTCTCCGGTCGACCAGATGATCTTCGACGAGTTGTTCCGGGCCGGACGGTTACGCGCGGACGCCCGGTGACCGATCTGCGGACACGGCGGCGGGTCCGGCGGGCGTTCCGCGACGGCGTACCGCTGGACCTGGGCGGCGCGGCCGTCGACGGGGAGCTGCTGGCCCGGCTGCTGCGCGACGGCGGCGGGCGCCTGAACCTGTCCGGCGCGCACGTCACCGGGTCCGTCGACCTGACCGGAGCGCGCATCGACATGCCGCTGCGCCTGCGCGGCTGCGTCTTCGACGAGCCGCTGCTGCTCGATCACGCCGATCTGGTGCAGGTCAACCTCGACGGCTGCACGCTGCCGGGCATCGAGGCGGACGGGCTGCGGGTCGCCGGTGATCTGGGGGTACGCGACGCGACCG
This sequence comes from Actinoplanes sichuanensis, assembly GCF_033097365.1. Taxonomy (NCBI): domain Bacteria; kingdom Bacillati; phylum Actinomycetota; class Actinomycetes; order Micromonosporales; family Micromonosporaceae; genus Actinoplanes; species Actinoplanes sichuanensis. The sequence continues at coordinate 3,463,628 of NZ_AP028461.1, read as the reverse complement.
TCACCGGTGACGTGTGGCTGCTCCCGGCCCGGATCGGCGGATCGGTCGAGCTGGACGGCAGCCGGATCGGCGGAGGTGTGCACCTGCAGCGCGCCGAGATCGGCGGCGGGGTCCATCTGCGGGGTACGACCGTGGGCCTCGGACTGCGGCTGACCGGAGCCCGGGTGACCGGCAGCGTGGACCTCAGAGCCGCGCGGATCGGCCCCGATCCGGACACCGGGGCCGCGATCAGCGCCGGCAGCCTGGTCGTCGGCGGGTCGCTGTTCGCGCACGAGGTGATCGCCGGCGGGGAGATCCACCTGGTCGGGGTGCAGGTCGGCGGCAGTCTCACGATGCGTGACACGGTGCTGTCGGCGCCCGGCGGCGGCTACTCGCTGCTGCTGATCGAGGCGCAGGCGCGGCTGCTGACGTTACGGCCGGCCCCGGAGTCGACCGGCACGATCAGTCTGCGCGACGCACGCTTCGGGCGGCTCGCCGACGATCCGGTGCGCTGGCCGGCCGGGTGCGAGGTGGAACTGGACGGGCTCACCTACGACCGGCTGGCCCGCCGCTCCGAGGACGTCGTCGAGTGGACCGCCCGGCAGCGGCTGGCGTGGATGGCCCGGTACACGAGCGGGTACGCGCCCGGACCGTACGACCAGCTGGCCGCGGCACTGGCCCGCGACGGCCGGGAGCAGGAGGCCCGGCAGGTCCGGGTGGTCCGCGAGCGGCGCCGGTACCGGGCGATGGGCTGGGCCGGTGCGGTGTGGGGTGCCGTGCAGGAGGCCGGGATCGGATTCGGGTACCGGCCCGGCCGCGCCCTGACCTGGCTGCTGGCCGTGGTCGCCGCGAGCACCGCCTGGTTCGCCTGGTCAGGGCCGCTGCGGGCGGTGAAACCGGATGAGGCGCCCACCTGGGATCCGTTCCTCTACAGCGTCGATCTGCTGGTGCCGCTGCTCGACCTCGGCCACGACAAGGTTTGGGATCCGGTCGGCGCGGACAAGGCGGTGGCACTCGCCGTCATGGTGGCCGGCTGGGTGCTCGCGACCACGGTGATCACCGGGGCCGGACGCACCCTCGGACGCTAACCCAGGGTGGGTCATGCGCGGTTCGCCCGTCTGGACGAGAATGACCCTGCACGAAGCAATCCGACTTGAAGGGACCTCTTCCTTGAGCGCTGGACTCGCAGCCCTGCTGGACGATATCGCGGTGCTGGCGCGCGCGGCCGCGGCGTCCGTCGATGACGTCGGGGTCGCCGCCGCCAAGGCCGGGGCCAAGGCCGCCGGTGTGGTCATCGACGACGCCGCCGTCACCCCGCAGTATGTGCGCGGCCTGGCCGCCGAGCGGGAGATCCCGATCGTCAAGCGCATCGCCATCGGATCGCTGCGCAACAAGTTCCTGATCATCCTGCCGGTGATCCTGGTGCTCAGCCAGTTCCTGCCGTGGCTGCTGACACCACTGTTGATGATCGGTGGCGCCTACCTGTGTTACGAGGGTGCCGAGAAGATCTGGGAGAAGGTCGCCCACTCCGAACACGCCGACGACAGCCAGGAGCGCGTCGACGAGAAGACCCTGGTGTCCGGCGCGATCCGGACCGATCTGATCCTGTCCGCCGAGATCATGGTGATCTCGCTGAACGAGGTGGCCAGCGAGACGTTCTGGTCCCGGTTGATCATCCTGTCGATCGTCGCGGTGATCATGACGGTGCTGGTGTACGGGGCGGTCGGCCTGATCGTCAAGATGGACGACGTCGGTCTGCGCCTGGCCGAGAAGCCCGGCAAGGGGGTCGCGAAGTTCGGCCGCGGCCTGGTCAAGGCGATGCCGAAGGTCCTGACCGCGCTGAGTGTCATCGGCACCGCGGCGATGCTGTGGGTCGGCGGGCACATCCTGCTGGTCGGGGCGGACGATCTGGGCTGGCACGGGCCGTACTCGATCGTGCACCACATGGAGGAGGCCGTCCACGACGCGACCGGGGCGCTCGGCGGAGTGTTGGGCTGGTTCACCAACACGATCGCCAGCGCGATCGTCGGCCTGCTCATCGGGGCGCTGATCGTGGCGTTCATGGCCGTGACGTTCCACCGCAAGTCACACGCCAAGCCCGAGAAGAAGGAAACCGAGGCCGCCGCGGAGTCCGAGACCGAGTAGTGACACCACGAACGGCCCGTCCCCGGTGTGCACACCGGGGACGGGCCGTTCGTGTCACAGGTGGCGGGCGAAGAACCGGACCGCACTGTCGAGTTCGTGCTCCGGCAGACGGTCGGCATGCAGGCCCGGGTTGGCGTGCAGTGACTTCTCCTCGGACCCGAACGCGTCGTACAGCGCCAGGCTCTGCTCGCGGGGAACCCGCTCGTCATGCCATTGGACCAGGAATTCGACGGGCACGGTGATCCGGGCGGCGTCGGCGGCGTTGACCAGAGCACTGCCCAGGCCGAGTACGGCGGCGCGGACCCGTGGCTCGGCGGCCACGAACGGGACGCCCAGCCCGCAGCCCAGCGACACACCCCAGTAGCCGACCGGGCCCGCGTCGACGTGGTCGAGCGCCTGGACGGCGTCCAGGACGGCCCGCCACTCCGGGACGGTCTGCTCGGCCACCCTCGCCTGGAAGGCGGCGAGCAGGGTGATCAGATCCTCGCCTGCGTCGATGCGGGCCTGGTCGGCGGTGGCCAGGGCGTTGAATTCGGGGTGTACGGGCCGGTCGCCGTGGCCGGGCACGTCGACGCTGACAACGGCGGCGCCGAGGTCGGCGACGAAACGGCGGGCCCGGTGTGACACGGCCGGGGCGGTCTTGTCCTGGCCGCCGCCGTGTCCGATCAGGATCAGCGGGCGGACACCGGTGGCACCGAGCGGTGTCCAGAGGACACCGGGAACCTCACCGACCGAGAAGAGCAGTCGTTGTACGCCGTCGGCCGACGACGTGGAAAGTGAGCGCACGAAAGGCCTTTCAGAATGCCTGGACGGGCACTCCCCGGACCATGCGAGGCGGGAAGTCCCGATCGGTCACTGCGTTGATCGGTCTCACCTCCTCGGGTCGTCGTGGCGCACGGCGCCGCCGAAACTATCACGCCCGATCTGTCGCGTTGCGACCTGTCGCGCTCGGTCAGAGCTTCTGGACGGCGACGTCGTGTCCGCCGTAGGCCTCCGGCACCCGGGTGACGATGACGCCGTTGAGCATCTGTGCCTCATGCAGCACCTGCGCCGCCATCAGCGGGCCGATCAGCGGCGTGTGCACCGGATGAAACCGCAGCCGCGGCCCGGCCAGACGACCGATCTCCACGGCGACGTGCGGGCTCAGGTCGATGGTGAGCAGGCTCCGCACGCCGAGGATCCGGTCCCAGTGCGACTGGCGGGCGTTCAGCACGGTCTGGGCCTCGGCGATCGCCAGGGTCGGCACGATCACGAACCGGTCACCGGCGTCGGCGTCGTCGAGCAGCCGCATCAGCCGTGGATGACCGGAGAACAACTCGACCAGGGCGGATGCGTCGAGGACGTGCGGGCGGACCTGGATCACGCGGCGCGCTGTCGGCGCCGGGCCAGGATCGCCTCGACCTGCGCGTCGCCGTCGGCCAGCCACTGCTGGTAGGCGCGTTCCTCGACCTCGTCGAAGGGTTTCGGCTCGGGCAGGCCGAGCAGGGCCGCGAGCTGTCGGCTCGGCGGGAGGTCGTTGGTGTCGGGTTCGTCTGGCACGCCGCGATTCTATCGGCGCACCGGTTCTCCGGGCAGGGGCCGATCACTCGTCCGAGTGATGACTGATGACATCGCGATCGACTGCGGGCCGGTTCGTGCTCTGTCGATCCGGCCGCCTGCTGGGAACAGACCCGGGTCGACAGCGGTGGGGCGTGCTGAGCCGCCGCGGCCCGCTCGGTTGGTGGCGGCCATGACGTTGCCGGGCCGGATCAGGATTTCCGGAGGGTGGGCGGCAGGTCGGTGTCGCAGTGGGCGCAGACGTAGACGTCGTCTTTGATCACGTTGAGGTGGGTGCAGACGGTGCAGTGTCGGAAGACGAAGGCGCTGGTGAAGGCACCCGGGTGGGCGATGCCGGCCCGGTTCAGGGCGGCGTCGACGGCGGGCCAGCAGCAGGGTTGGGGGCAGTAGCCGGTGGACTGGTTGGTCACCGCCGACACACCGCCGTCCGGGGTGAAGGTGATCTCTCCGGCGGCCAGGACGTCGGCGCCGGCGGCGCAGGCCACGTGTTCGCTGCGGCGTGGGGCCAGCAGTAGGACACCGTCGATGGTGATCACGTAGGTGAACGGGTCACGCCGGTCCCGGGGATCGGTGGCGGCCAGCCACGCCCGGATGTCCGCGGCCGAGCCGGCCGGGGTGCCGGCGGGGTGGTGCCGGGAGCGGGCGGCTATGTCGGCGGGGCCGGTGTAGCGGTATCGCACGGGAACTCCAGTGGGGCGGTGACGGCGAAGCCGCGGTCGAGGGCGGCCATCAGGGCAGGGCCCGGCGTCTCGGTGGCCGGATCGGGACCGCCGTCGAGGGTGGCGGGGCCGTGGGTGGCCGTCCAGGTGGTGGCCCAGGCTCCGGTCAGGGGGAGGAAGGCGTTCAGGTCGTGGTGCGCCTGTGCCAGCAGGGCGGGCAGGTCGGCGCGGGGGATGTCGAGGTATGGGCCCCGGGCGCCGTCGTTCTGCCATAGGCGCAGGTAGGGGCCGAGGTCCTGGAACGTCGGGGTGGGATCGTGGCCCAGCCACGGCGGGGTGCCGCCCAGCAGGGCCGGCCATTCGCGCCAGGTCTCCAGGCCGCAGCAGCAGCCTGGTGTCACCGTCACCGCGGAGGTGCTGTCGTGGACCTGCAGGCCACCGGCGACGATCAGGTCCGGCGCGGCCAGCAGTCTGTTGATCGCCGGGCCGGGCCAGTCCTCAGGAGCCCGGGCGGTCCGCGTCTCGGCGGGGTCGTCTTCGGCGGGGTGGGTGGCTGCGGCCACCGCCGCGATGAGCAGGGCCACCTCGGCGGGCGTACGGCGGCCGTCCAAGGGCAGCCAGGACCAGGCCGGTGGTGATGCCGTGCGCCACGGTTGCGGACCGTCGGCGGGCCGCAGCGGGGACCTCTGCCGGAGCGTCGGCCCGCCGGGGCCGTCGTCGAGCACCTCGCCGCCGGTGGTCTCGGCCAGGGCCCACGGGTCTACCTCGATCACCGGGCGGATGGTCAGCACCCGCACATTCAAACCGGGGCCGGTGGTGCTGCGGAAACGGATTTCGGGACGGCGGGTGGTGGTTGCGGGTGTCCCTGCCGTCCGGGCTCGTCGGTGTAACGTGCGCAACGTCGAGATAGGAGCACGTCTATGTAGGCGTGTGTGGATGGATGGGGGTTTCATGCGGGGGATCTTGCGAAGGCGACTGACCGGCGGAGCGGTGGCCGCCGGGTCGGTCGCGGCGGTGCTGTTCCCGGTTCCGGTCGGTGCCGTCGGTGGGACCGCTGTCGACGGTGCCGTTCACCCGTACCTGGCGAAGGTGGTGGTCGGCGCCCCCGGCGTCGGTTTCTCCTGCACGGGTGCCCTGGTGAACACCCGGTGGGTGGTGACGGCGAAGTCGTGTTTCGAAGCCGGTGGGCAGGTTGTCGTCGACGGTGCTCCGACGGTGGCGACCACGGTGACCGTCGGCGGCGCCGGGCGCACGGCGACCCGCGTGGTGCCGCATCCGAGCCGGGACGTGGTGCTGGTCAAGTTGGCCACCTCGGTGGCCGGTGTGGTCCCGGTCAAGGTGGCGACGACGGCGCCGGTGGCCGGGCAGACGCTGTCGGTGCTCGGGTACGGGCGCACCGCCACCGAATGGGTGCCGGGTCAGGCGCATCTGGGCACGTTCACGGTGTCGTCGGTCGCTACGGTGGCGACCGGTATCGCGCCGGCCACCCCGGGGCAGGCCGGGCCGTGCAAGGGTGACGCGGGCGGGCCCGGGCTGCGTTCGGTGGCCGGTGGTTTCGAGCTCGTCGCGATCACCGCCGACGGTGGTCAGGGCGGCTGCCTCGGTGCGGCGGCCGACGCCACCGCCGGGGGTACGCTGACGCGGCTGGACGACATCGCCGGGTGGGTGACGCAGACCGCCGCCGAGATCAAGCCGCGTGGCGACTTCAACGGTGACGGCAACCCGGACCTCGCGGCGATCAACAACAACCGCGACATGCTGCTGTTCCCCGGAGACGGTGCGGGCAGGCTGCCGTCGTACACGCCGATGTGGGCGACCGGTGGCGCCTGGGCCGGGTACAAGGCGATCACCGCGGGTGACTTCAACAGCGACGGCAAGGCCGACGTGGCCGGCATCAACGCCGGTAACACGCTGCTGTTCTTCCCGGGTGACGGTGCGGGCAAGCTGCTCGGCTACACGGCGATGTGGCCGACGGCGGGGGCGTTCGCGAACTACAAGGCGATCACCGCGGGTGACTTCAACGGCGACGGTCGTCTCGACCTGGCCGGCATCAACAACAACAACGACATGCTGTTCTTCCCGGGCAACGGAACGGGCAAGCTGACCACGTACGCGGCGATGTGGCCCACCGGTGGCGCGTTCGCCAACTACAAGGCGATCACGTCCGGTGACTTCAACGGTGACGGCCGGTTCGACATCGCGGCGATCAACAACAACAACGACATGCTGCTGCTGCCCGGTGACGGGGCCGGGAAGCTGACCTCGTACGCGGCGATGTGGCCGACCGGCGGGGCGTTCGCGAACTACAAGGGCATCGCCGCGGGTGACTTCAACACCGACGGCAGGCTCGACATCGCGGCGATCAACAACAACAACGACATGCTGCTCTTCCCGGGTAACGGTGCGGGCAGGCTGCTCGGCTACACGGCGATGTGGCCGACCGGTGGGGCGTTCGCCGACTACCTGGCGATCGGCTGACGAACGGTGGGGCCGGTTCGCCGGCCCCACCGTTCTACGCTGCCGTGTCATGAGCGCGGTCGGCATGTTCGTGGAACTGGTGGATCGGTCGGTGCAGCGGATCGCGGAGATCGTCGCGGACGGGCGGCGTTTCGATCGGCGGGAGGTGGCCCGTCTCGCCGACGTGTGGGACAACAACACGTCGCACTTCTTCGGGGTGCTCGGGATCCGGAACCGGTGGCTGCGGGAGCGGGCGGCGCGGGCCGGTCTGCGGTGGATGGGTGAGTTCCACCGGGAGTGGATGGTCGAGGTCTGCGGTGAGCCGATGCGGCGGCTGCTGCCGGTACCGGCGGAGCCGCTCTACTACCGGGACTCGGCGGGGCGGCTCCGCGCGAGTGTGCTGCCGGTGGCGGTGGGCGGGCTCGACGGTGACTACGACCTGGCGCGGGCGACGGCCCGGGTGGTGCGCATCGAGCGGTCCGGGGACGGGTTCTGCGGCCTGATGGTGGTGCGGGCGCCGCGGCTGTTCACGGACGGCGTCGGTGAGTTCCACCTGGAGATGCCGGTTTCGCGGGCGGTGTTCGACAGTGCCGACGTCGACGGGCTGCAGCTGGGCGGTGAGCAGGTCCGGATCGGCCGGTCGGGGTTGCTCGCCGGTGGGGCGGTGACGGTCGGGATCGACGACTGGGAGTGGCATCTGTCGCGGGCGGCTCGTGCGGTGCAGGATCGGGTGCCGCCGTGGCGGGAACGGAGCCGGCGTCGTCCGCCGGTGCGCCGGGCGACGGGGGCCGCGTCGGCTGCGGCCTGGGCGTTTCGGGAATCGATGGTGCAGATTCGCCGGGTGCGGTTCTGCGGTCACGTCGGGCGGGTCGCGCTGGAATCGCTGGTGGTGCCGTTGGCCGGGGCGGGGACTCGGGCCGGGGAGGCGGCGCGGCTGCGGGGTGCGGAGCGTGACCGGGTGTTCCAGTCGATGGCCGACTCGTGGGGTGCGGTCGCTGATCATCGGCCGGACGCGAGCCGGATGCCGGACATGGCGTGTCTGACGCTCGTGGAGTGCGCAGACGGGGTGTCGGTGAACTTCGCCGAGCCGGTGGACGGGCGGTGGCCGGTGCGGGCGGCGCGTCTGGAGCGGCCGGGCGGGGTGTTCGTGAGCTGCCGTGACGACGTTCTCACGATCGGCGACCGTGCCGTTGCCGGAGGGCGGGCGGCGTCCGAATCCTGATGGGCGGCCGGGTGTGCCGGCCTCTCGCGTGTGACGGGTTCGGGTGGCCGTATCAGATGAGGTTCGGGGTGAGAAGTCAGCGGCGGGCGGCGGGGACCTGGCCGAAGCCGGGCAGGACGCGCTGGGTGACCGCTCGGGTGGCGGCGAGCTGGGCGGCGGAACGCCGTCGGCGTTCGGCGAGGACCGCGACCAGGAACAGCCACGGTGGGGTGCCGGACGGCGGTGGTGGGGTGACTTTGGCTTTGACCTCGGCGTGCAGGCTCTGGCCGAGGACCGACCGGTACGGTTCGGCGAAGTTGACCGAGCGGGCGGCGAACTGGCGGACGGCCTCGGCCAGGTCGTCGTCGACGGCGGACAGGTCGGCGTCGGCGGCCCACAGGGCCAGGCCGGCGGGCATGCCGGGGACCAGGTTCCAGGGCACCGGGCGGCGTTCGTGGACGACCAGGGTGCCGGCGGCCAGGTCGCCGAGGCGGCGGCCGCGCCGGGAGGCGATCATGGTGGCCAGGCTGCCGGCCCAGGTGACCAGCGGCAGCAGCAGGCCGGGCCATTCGACGGCCAGGCCGATCAGGGCGCGGGTGAAGGCGTGCCGGGCGCGGATCGGGCCGCCGTCCTCGCGGATCACCCGCAACCCCATGATCATTTTGCCGAAGCTGCGGCCGTTGGTGAACGTCTCGGCGACCGTGGGGTAGCCGACGGCGACGATCGCGATGCCGATCAGGTAGGCGGTGTCCGGGCGGATCAGGTCGGTGTACGCCGGGGGCAGCATGTCGTTGACGATGTAGTACAGGGCGGTCAGGAAGCCGAAGACGATCGCCTGCATCAGGATGTCGAACATCAGGGCGATGGCGCGCGACCCGAGGCGGGCGGGGCGCACGTCGATCTCGACGGCTTCGGCGGTGGTGAGCACCCGGACAGTCAACACGATGGGCCCTCTACTCTGCGAGGGTGGATCTCGATGCGTACGTGGCCGAGCACGGTGGTGAGTGGCGCCGGCTGGAGGTGCTGGTCGGTCGGCGCAAGCTGAATCCGGCCGAGGTCGACGAGATGGTGCTGCTGTATCAGCGGGCCGCGACGCATCTGTCGATCGTGCGTAGCCGGACCCCGGACGCGGTGGTGCTGGCCGATCTGTCGCGGTTGGTGTTGGCCGGGCGGGCGGCGATCAACCGCAGTGAGCGGATGTCGTGGCGGCCGGTCGCCGCGTTCTTCGCCGTGCGGCTGCCGGCGGCGCTGTATCGCACGCGGTGGTGGTGGCTGACCGTGATGGTGGTGATGGTCGGTGCGGCGTGGGGGCTGATCGAGTACGTGCAGCGGTATCCGGCGGTGCTGGAGGCGTGGTTCGGGGCGCATCCGGATGAGGCGCTGCTGGTGGAGAACTTCGTCGGCTACTACAGCGAGTATCGGGCCGCGACGTTCTTCAGCGCGGTCTGGGTCAACAACGCGATGCTGGCCGCCCAGTGCCTGGCGTCCGGGGTGCTGATCCTGCCGGTGTTCTATCTGCTGGCCACCAACCTGATCAGTATCGCGATGATGGGTGCGGCGATGTTCGACGCCGGGGCCGGCGACGTCTATCTGACCTACATCGCCCCGCACGGTTTCCTGGAGCTGACCGCGATCTTCATCGGTGGCGGGGTGGGGCTGCGGATCGGCTGGTCGTGGATCGCGCCGGGGCCGTTGATGACCCGCCGGGAGTCGCTGGTGCACTGGGCGCGGGAGGGCATGATCGTCGCGGTCGGGCTGGTGTTCATCCTGCTGGTCTCGGGCGTGTTGGAGGCCTACGTGACGCCGTCGCCGTTGCCGGCGGCGCTGCGGGTCGGGTTCGGTGGCCTGCTGTGGCTGCTGTTCCTCGGCTACGCCCTGCTCTGGGGCCGTCGTCAGAGCCGCCCGGAGGCTTTCAGCAGCAGGTAGACGTCGGCGACCTGGCCGGCGAACGTGTCGGCGTCGGCGTCGACGACGGTGGCCCCGGAGTGGGCGAGCACGTCGCGGACCCGGTCCCGGTCGGCCAGCACCCGCTGGGCGGCGGCGGCCCGGTGCACGTCGGCCGGGCCGGGTTGGTCGGGTAGTTCGGCCAGCCGGCTGACCAGCGGGTCGCGGACGGCGGCGACGATCACCTTGTGTCGGGCGGTGAGTTTCGGTAGCAGCGGCAGCAGCCCGGCGATCATCGGGGCGGTGTCCAGCGCGGTGAAGATCACCAGCAGCGTGCGTTTGCGGTCGCGGCGCAGCATCTCCTGGCCGAGCAGGGTGAAGTCGGTTTCGGCGAGTTCCGGGTGCAGGGAGGCCATGGCGTCGATGAGGCGGGTCAGTTTGCTGCGGTGGCCGCCGCCCTCGACCCGGATGCGTACCTTGGCGTCGAGGGCGAGCAGGTCGACCCGGTCGTCGGCGCGGGTGGCCAGCACCGACAGCAGCAGGGCGGCGTCGATCGAGGCGTCCAGGCGGGGGGCGTCGCCGATCAGGGCGGCCGAGGTGCGGCCGGTGTCCAGGACGCAGACGACGCGCCTGTCGCGTTCCGGGCGCCAGGTGCGGACCACCACGTCGTGGGCGCGGGCGCTGGCCCGCCAGTCGATCGAGCGGACGTCGTCGCCGATCACGTATTCGCGCAGGGCGTCGAATTCGGTGCCGTGGCCACGGCCGCGGGTGACCACGCTGCCGTCGACGACGCGCAGGCGGGCCAGTTTCTCCGGCAGCACCCGCCGGGACGGGAACCGTGGGAGCACCCGTAGTGACCAGGCGGGGGTCTGGCGTTCGTTCCAGGTGCGGCGGCGTTGGCGGTAGGCCAGTCCGAGGGGGCCGGCCGAGCGCAGGGTGACCCGGACGGCGGGGCGGTCGCCGTGCCGGGTCGGGGTCAGGGTGGTGGTGACCGAGTGTTCGCTGCCCTCGCGGAGCACGGCGGTGTGCGACAGTGGCCCGGCTCCGGCGGACGGGACCCAGCTGTCGCGCAGGTGTAGCCGTACCGTCCGGTGTCCGGTGTTGGCGACGGTGAGGATGACCCGGGCGCTGCCGCCGAGCCAGACGGTGCGGTCGCCGTCGCGGCGTAGCCGCAGCCCGGCCAGGGAGCCGGCCATGCCCGCGTCCAGCCCGGCCAGAAGTAGCCCACCGGTGAGGATCGCGGCCAGCGCGTACCACGGTTGCGGGGTGAGGGCGGTGAACGGCAGTCCCAGGGCGAGCAGGACCGCGAACCGGCGGGTGATCATCAGCGGGGGGCGGGCACGGCGGCCAGGACCGCGGCCAGTACGCCTTCGACGGTGGCGCCGTCGAGTTCGGCGTCGGCGCGCAGCCGGACCCGGTGTCGCAGGGTGGGTACGGTGAACGCCTTGACGTCGTCGGGCAGTACGTAGTCGCGGCCGTGCAGCCACGCGTTGGCCTTGGAGACGGCCAGTAGGGCGGTCGCGCCGCGGGGGGATGCGCCGAGTTCCAGGGCCGGGGCGGTGCGGGTGGCCCGGCACAGGTCGACGATGTAGGCCAGGACCGGTTCGGCGACGGCGACGCGTTGTACGGCGTACCGGCCGGAGATCAGGTCGGCGGGCCCGGCGACCGGGGTGATCCCGACCGATTTGAGGTCGCGCGGGTCGAAGCCGTGGTGGTGGGCGCGCAGGATGTTGAGTTCCTCGTCGCGTTGCGGCAGCGGGACCGACAGTTTCAGCAGGAACCGGTCGAGTTGGGCTTCGGGCAGTGGGTAGGTGCCCTCGTATTCGATCGGGTTCTGGGTGGCGGCGACCAGGAACGGCTGGGGCAGTGGGCGGGGGCTGCCGTCGACGGTGACCTGGCGTTCCTCCATGGCTTCCAGGAGGGCGGCCTGGGTTTTCGGTGGGGTCCGGTTGATCTCGTCGGCGAGTAGCAGGTTGGTGAACACCGGCCCGGCCCGGAAGTTGAACGCGGCGCTGTGCGCGTCGTAGATCAGTGAGCCGGTGACGTCGCCGGGCATCAGGTCGGGGGTGAACTGGACCCGTTTGGTGTCCAGGTCGAGGGCGGTCGACAGGGCGCGGATGAGCAGGGTCTTGGCGACGCCGGGGACACCTTCGAGCAGGACGTGGCCGCCGCAGAGCAACGCGACAAGCACCCCGCCGACGACCGCGTCCTGGCCGACGACGGCTTTGCCGACCTCGGCGCGCAGCCGGCCCAGTGCTTCGCGGGCCTGGTGGGAATCGGTTGTCACGACTGCTCTCCTTCAACGGGCGGTGGGGTGGTGACGTCGCGGACCAGGCGTTGCAGCAGGGTGGCGGCCTCGACCAGGTCGGCGTTGCTGTCCGGGGCGTCGCCGTCGAGGATGTCGCGAACGTAGCGGACCGGCAGGCCGGCGTGGGCGGCGATCTGTTCGCTGTCGGCGTCCGGGGGGAGCCCGAGGTGGGTGGTGAGTCGGCGGCGGGCGTTGGTGCGCAGGATGTCCAGGGACGCCTCACGGGCGCGGGCGCGCTGGTAGAGGCGGGCGTGGCCGAGCATGGTCTCGTTGGCCGGGACTCGGGACGGCAGGGGTTCGGCGACCGGGGTGCCCAGGCGGCGGGCCGCGGCGGCGGCCAGGGCGATCAGGATCAGCGCGAGCAGGAGCAGGGTGGCCAGCAGGGCCGGCGGCAGGCTCTGCAGCAGCGGGTCGTCGGACGGGCCGCCCTGCCCCTGGCCCTGGCCCTGCCCGTTGCCGTCGGCTTGGCCTTGGCCGTCTCCCGGCCGGTCGCCTTCGCCGCCGGGGCCGCCGGGTCCGCCTTCGCCGTTCTCCCACGGCTCGTAGGACTCGGTGCCGCCGGGCGTGGGGGTGAACCCTTGCGGCTCGTCGGTGACCCGGGTGGGCGGGGTCGTCGGGGTCGGCCGGTCGCGTTCGTGCACGTCGAGCCAGATGACCTGCTCGTGCTGGGCGAGCAGGCCGACGGCGAGGGCGGCGTTGCCGTGTTCGGCGATCCGGTCGTCACGGAACGGGTCGGGTGAGCCGACCACGGTGACGGTGTACCGGTTGACCGGGAACGTGGCGAGCGCGCCGTTGTAGCAGACCCCGCCGCGGGTGACGACGTATTCGGTCTTGCGGACGGCGGCGGGCCCGGCGGCGACGGCGATCTGGTCGCCGCAGATCGGGTCGGCGACGCCGGTGTTCCAGTAGGTGCGGCTGACCTCGGCGGGCCAGCCGCTGCGCAGCAGGGCCGACGCGGACGGGTTGACCGCGACCAGGTGGCTGCCGGCCGGCAGGTTGCGCAGGCCGGTCAGGTCGGCCAGGTCGGGGGTGGCGACGAAGACGGTGACCGGGTCGTCGCGGAGCAGGTCGACGGCCTCCTCGGTGCTGACGGCGCGGGCGACGGTGATGCCGCGGGCGCGGAGCCGTTCGGCCAGGGTGCCGCCGCTGATGCCCTGGACCTGCTGCGGGTTCAGGTAGGCCGGGTCGTCGTCGTCGGGTGTCTCGACGGCGTGCACGATCAGGGTGCCGCTGATCAGGGTGGTCAGGACGGCGAACGGGATCGCGGCGCGCATCCAGCGTCTCATCGCGGGCCTCCGAGGCCGTCACGGATCTCGGCGGTCAGGTGACGCATCCGTTCGTCCTCGGGTGGCCCGGCGGGGCGCCGGCCGTACCAGATGTCGGAGAACAGGCCGGTGGCGCCGTCGAGGGCGGGGCTGACGGCGGGGCGGCCGGTGCCGGCCGCGGTGGCCAGTTCGTTGGCGGTGTCGCCGGGTTCGGGGGTGATCAGTCCGGCGCGGGTCAGGTCGGCGACGGTGTCGCGGAGCCGTTCGCGGATGGCTTCGGCGTAGCGGCCTTCGGCGGCGAGCCGGTCGGCGAGCGAACCGCGCGCCGCGGTGGGTGTCTTGTCCGTCTTGGTGCGGCGGGTGGGGCGGGTGGCCGGCTCGGTGCCGTGCCGGGGTTTCCTGCGGCGGCGCAGCTTGGGCAGGCTGAACCGGGGCAGCCGCAGCCGCAGTCGGGGCCACCGGCGGGGGATCCACGCCGGATACCAGTACCAGCCGGCGGCGATCAGGGCGGTGAGCACGAGCAGTGCCAGTAGCAGCACGGCCGGTGGCACGGTGGCGAAGATGTCGCCGACGAAGTCGTCGTAGCCTCTCATCGGCGCACCACCAGCGCGGTCGCCGGGTCCCTGCCGAGGCTGCGGGCCCGGTTGACGGAGATGTCGAGGCCTTCGGTGCGGACCCGGATCTCCAGCAGCAGCACCGCGTCCAGGCAGGCCAGGGCGGCGTAGGCGACGGCGTTGGCCATCGCCCAGGCGATCGGGACGGCCCAGTCGAGCCACCATGTCCAGCCGGCGACCGAGGTGACCGTGCTCGCGGCGATGACCCAGCCGCTGCCGAGGGCCAGCCGGATCGCCAGCCACACCGCGTAGCCCAGCAGTCGCAGGAACGCCCCGCGCATGCCGTTGCGGGTGCAGCGGCCGATCGCGCGGCCCATCGCGGTGAACGGGTTGGCGGTGCGGTCCACGGTCAGCACCACGGTCGCCAGGCCGGCCAGCCCGTAGACGAAGATCACACCGAGGAATCCGGCGACCGTCGCGCCGAAGGTGAGTGCGGCCAGGGTGACGGCGAGCAGCAGCGCCGGTAGCGGCCGGGCCCGGGCGAACAGCTCCCGGTTGCGGAGGCGGCGCCCGAGCAGGGCCGGGCCGGCGGCGGCTCCGGCGACCGCGCCGAGCATCGCGATGATGAACGCCTCACTGGCCAGCCCGGCGGCCACCACCGGCACCCAGTCGATGTCCTCGGAGTTGATCCGCCAGTAGTAGAGCGGCGGGTCGAGGGCGGCGAACGTGCGCAGCCGCGACAGCATCAGCTGCTCGACGGCGGCCAGCGTCAGGGCCAGGGTGAGCAGCGGCGCGGCGTGTCGGCGTAGTAGCGCCACCGCCGCGTCCAGGATCTCGCCCGCGGTCATCGCCCGCAGGGGGATGATCCCCGTCTCCCCGTCCACCCGCATGGCGGGCATCCTAGGTTAACCGGGCATCGGGGCCTGCGTCCGGTCTGGCATGGTTGCCGGCATGCGACTCTCGATCTGGCCCAGCGCCGCCCAGCCGTACTCGGAAATCCTCGATGTCGCCGCGCATGCGGCCGCCACCGGCTGGGACGGGGTGTGGATCGCTGATCACTTCATGGCCAACGAGCCGGTGCAGCAGCGTCCGCAGTTGCCGGTGCTGGAGGCGGGTTCGCTGGTGGCGGCGTTGGGTGCGGCGGTGCCGCGGGTGCGCATCGGCACGCTGGTGTACGGCAACACGTACCGGCATCCGGCGGTGGTGGCCAACATGGCGGCGACCGTCGACCACATCACCGGCGGCCGGTTCGTGCTGGGGGTGGGTGCGGGCTGGCAGGTCAACGAGCATGTCCAGTACGGCATCGAGCTGCCGCCGGTGAAGCGGCTGCTGGACCGGTTCGTGGAGGCGTTGCAGGTGATGCGTGGGCTGTTGCGTACTCCGGTGACCGATTTCCAGGGTGAGCATTATCAGCTGACCGGGGCGACCTGTGATCCGAAGCCGGTGCAGGACCCGTTGCCGATCCTGATCGGCGCCAAGGGCGAGAAGCGGATGCTGAAGGTGGTGGCCGAGTACGCCGACGAGTGGAACGCGTGGGGTCTGCCCGAGGTGATCGCCCACAAGTCGGCGGTGTTGGACGGTCATTGCGCGACGGTGGGCCGTGACCCGAAGGCGGTCAAACGTACGGCGCAGGCGCTGGTCGTGGTCGACGGTCCGGTCCCGACGGATCTTTCGGCGCCGGTGTTCGGCGGGTCCGTCGCGGCGATCGCCGCGACCGTGGAGGGTTACCGTGAGCTGGGCCTCGACGAGTTGATCATCCCGGATGGGTTGCTCGGCACGGGCGCCGACAAGTTGAAGGCCCTCGACACGATTCTCTCGATCGTCAAACCTTGATGCGGTACGGCTACGCACGGTCCCGTGGCCTTCCGGCGGGCCGGCCACGGGGCTGAGGCGGTGGGTGTCAGATGCCGAAGGCGGCGGCCCAGCGGATCGTTCCGGTGGGCGTCGGTCGGGCCGGGTCGAGGTTGAGGGCCATCAGGGCTTCGTCGGGGACCTCGATGGGGGCTTGGACGCCGAGGCCGGAGGCTCGGGTGAAACCGAATCGCGGGTAGTAGTCGGCGTGCCCGAGGACCACCACCAGGTTCTCCTGGTCGCGGGTGCGGGCGGCGGCCAGGACGGCGCGGATGGCGGCGCTGCCGGCTCCGGTGCGCTGGGCGGTGGGCCGGACCGCGCACGGGGCCAGGGCCAGGGCCGGTTCGCCGTCGATGTGGCAGCGGGTGAGCAGGGCGTGTCCGGTCGGGGTGCCGTCGGGGTCGACGGCGAGCATGGACAGTCCGTCGATCCAGGCGTCCGGGTCGGTGCGTAGGGCGTCGACCAGGTGGGCTTCGTCGGCGGTGGGGAACGCGGCCGCGACGATGGCGTGGATCGCCGGGATGTCCGCGGGGGTTTCGGGGCGGGTGGTCCAGGTCGTCATCGTGTCCCGTTCGGCGGTGTGGGCGGTCCCGGCACGAGGTGCACATCCGCCGGCCAGGGCGACGCTAACATGCCGGTCGCGTGGCCCGGCCGGTGCTGTCGAGGGGTCGTCGGCGACGGTTCGTCTGCCGCCGGAAAGGCGCGTGGCGACCGTGCCGGGTCGCCTGCGTCGCGGGGACGGCCACGGTGCTGCGGGTGGCCGTACGGCATGAGGGTTTACAGCTGTCGAGTGGCCCAGACGGCGGGGCGGGCGTTGATGCGCCGCCGGGCCGCCCCCTCGATGCCGGGCCCGGCGGCGTCGGTCTGCTCAGAAGCGGAAGCGCGACACCAGCGCCTTCAGTTCGCCGGTGACCTGGCCGAGTTCGCCGACGGCCTGCTGGGACTCGTGGACCAGTTCGGTGGTGTCGCGGGCGACGGTGGCCACGGTGCCGATGTTGGCGGCGATGGTGCTGGAGCCGCCGGCGGCCTCGCCGACGCTGCGGTTGATCTCCTGGGTGGTGGCGGTCTGTTCCTCGACCGCGGAGGCGATGGTGGTCTGGTAGTCGTTGATCTGTTCGATGACCTCGGCGACCTCGGTGATGGCGTGCACGGCGCCGGCGGTGTCGGCCTGGATGGCCTGGACGCGGCGGGCGATGTCCTCGGTGGCGCGGGCGGTCTCCTGGGCCAGGTCCTTGACCTCGCCGGCGACGACGGCGAAGCCCTTGCCCATCTCGCCGGCGCGGGCGGCTTCGATGGTGGCGTTGAGGGCGAGCAGGTTGGTCTGTTCGGCGATGCTGGTGATCGCTTTGACGACGTCGCCGATCTCGCGGCTGGATTCGCCGAGGCGCGAGACGCTGGCGGTGGTGGTCTGTACGGCGGCGACCGCGCGGGAGGCGACGGTGGCGGCTTCGGCGGCGCTGGTGGAGATCTCCCGGATGGAGGCGCCCATCTCTTCGCTGCCGGCGGCGACGGTGTGCACGTTGCGGGACACCTCGTCGGCGGAGGCGGCGACGATGTCGGCCTGGCGGGAGGATTCCTTGGCGCCGTCGGCGAGTCGGGTGGTCAGCCGGCCCATGTGCTCGCTGGCCGTCGACAGGGTGTCGGTGCCGGCGGCGATGCTGCTCAGGGCGGTGCCGATGGATTCCAGGGCGGCGTTCATCGAGGTGCTCATCCGGCCGACCTCGTCGGCGGAGTGCACGTCGAGGCGTTTGGTGAGGTCGCCGTCGGCGACGGCGGCGAGCACGTCGACGGCCTGGCCGAGGGGGCGGGTGATGGTGCGGGTGACCCACCAGGCGATGCCGGCGGCGAGTGCGATGGCGGCGGCCAGCAGCACGATCATCAGGATCTTGAAGTTGTCGGCGATGCTGCGGGCGGTGGCGGTCTCGCCCTGGTTCATCGATTCTTCGAGGTCGATCAGGACGTTGATCGCAGCCAGCCATTTGGAGAATTCCGGCTTGGCCGTCTCCAACACGGCGTCGGCCTGGGCCGTCTGGCCGGCGGTGCGCAGTGTGATGATCTCGTCGACCATCGGGTTGACGACCGCCTGGATCTTGTTGATGCCGTCGTAGGCCTTCTTCTCGTCGGCGCTGACCAGGCTGTCGTTCTCGAAGATCTTGTTCATCTTCGTCTCGGACTCGGCGTACTTGGCGGCGAGCTCGGCGATCGTGTCGGTGGCCGCGGTGACTCCGGCGTCGGTCTTGGCGGTGACCAGGTCGCGAGCGGCGATGGCCCGGTCGTGGACGCTGCCGCGGAAGTTGATGGCGTAGCGCTGTTTGACGGCGTTCTGGTCGTTGATGACGCTGAGCTCGTCGTTGATCTTGTTCACCTGGAACACGCCGATGACCACCAGCGCGACCATGGCGAGCACAACGGCGCCGAAACCGGCACCCAGCCGCATTCCGATGGTCAAGTTCTTCATGCCCCTTAATCGGCACGTTCGGGGCGGACATTAATCGCCCCCATGTTCTATGGTTAGTTGGTTGACTAATGAACCAGGGGAGTCGGGGCGATGTTCGACGACCGGAGCCCGATCTACCGGCAGATCGCCGACCAGATCAAGGACGACGTGCTGCGCGGGGTGCTGGGCGCCGACGACCAGGTGATGTCGACCAATCAGTACGCCGCCTACTACCGCATCAACCCGGCGACCGCCGCGAAGGCCTTCCAGCAGCTGGTCGACGAGGGCGTGATCTACAAGCGCCGCGGGGTGGGCATGTTCGTGCACGCCGGTGCGCGCGAGCAGATCCGTTCGACGCGGCGGGAGCGGTTCTTCGCCGAGGTGCTCGAGCCGATGGCCGCCGAGGCCCGCGCGCTGGGCGTCCCGGTCGCCGACATCGTGGCCCGCCTTCATCAGCTCATCCCGGGAGACAGCCGATGATCACCACCAGTGCCCTGCAGGTCCGGTTCGGCGACACCACCGCCCTGCATCCCCTCGATCTGGACCTGCCCGCCGGGCGCATCTACGGCCTGTTGGGCCGCAACGGCGCCGGCAAGACGACCCTGCTGTCCACGCTGGCCGGATTCCGCAGACCCTCCGGCGGTACGGTCGAACTGGCCGGCGTGCCGGTGTTCGACGACGTGCGGGCCACCACCCGGATCTGCCTGATCCGTGACGACGGGGTCCCCGGCGATCCCACCGACACGCTGCGCGACAACCTGGCGATGGCCGCGATCCTGCGTCCCGGCTTCGACACCGCCTATGCCGCCGAGCTGATGGAGAAGTTCGCGCTGCCCCGCAGGAAGACCCTGCGCACGCTGTCGCGGGGGCAGCGCTCGGCGTTCGGGATCGTGGTGGGCCTGGCCTCGCGGGCCGATCTGACCATGTTCGACGAGGCGCATCTGGGTCTGGACGCGCCGAGCCGGCAGCTGTTCCACGACGAGCTGCTGCGCGACTACCTGGACCGTCCGCGGACGGTGATCCTGTCGACGCATCTGATCGAGGAGCAGAGCCCGCTGTTCGAGCAGGTCCTGATCCTGCACGAGGGCCGGCTGCTGCTACGCGCCGACGTCGACGAGCTGCGCGCGCGGGGGGTGTCGGTGACCGGCCCGCAGCAGGTGGTCGACGATTTCGTGTTCGGGTTGACCGTGCTGGCGCAGCGCCGGTTGGGCCCGACCAAGGAGGTGACCGTGTTCGGTGGCCTCGACGACGAGCGGCGGGCGCTGGCCGACCGGTACGGGTTGCAGCTGGGCCCGGTGGCGTTGCAGGACCTGTTCATCCATCTGACCGGAGGTGCCGTGTGAGCCGTTGGCCGATCCTGCGTTTCCTGTCCTCGGAGCACCTGGTGTTCCTGTTTCTGTTCCTGGCCGCCGGTTATCTGCTGACCGTACTGGTGGTGCCGGTGTTCGGGCTGTTCCGGCCGGTCACGTTGTCGGCGGTGGACATCGCCGGGCAGGTGGTGTTCTGGCTGGCCGTCGGTTACGGCTACGGCGCGGCCACGCTGCTGTCCACGGTGGTGTCGCACGGCCGCAGCCGTCGCGAGTTCGCCGCCCAGTATCCGGTGTTCCAGCTGCTGACCGCGATCGTGCTGGCCGCTCTGATCACCGTGGTGTACGCGGGTGAGGCGGCCCTGTATCGGGTGGTCGGCTGGACCCGCCACCTGCAGGATCAGCGGATCTTCGAGGCCGGCGACTATCCGCTGATCTTCGTGGCGTACCTGTGCATGCTGATGTCGTGCCTGGTGGCCGGGGCGTTCACGGCGACCGGTTTCTACCGGTGGGAGTCCGGTGGGGTGCTGGTGCTGCTGCCGGCCGCGGCGGTGCTGGCGTTCGGCGGGACGATGACCGGGTTCTTCGATCTGTCGTTCGCCCGGCTGCCGGTGTCCGGGGCGGCGGGTCTGCTCGCGGTGACCGCGGCCGCGGTGGCGGGCGGCGTGGCGCTGCTGTGGCTCAGCGTCCGCGACGTGTCGCTGCGAACTAGGGTGTCGGCATGATCGGACGTCTGCTCGTCACCGGTGGCAGCGGTTCGCTGGGCCGGCGGGTGATGGCCCGGGCCGCGGCCGCGGGCTGGGACGCGGTCGGCACCCATCTGTCGGCGAGCACGCCGACGGCCACGGTGCGGCTGGACATCCGTGATCCGGGTGACGTGCGGCGGGTGGTCGCCGCGGTGCGCCCGGACGCGATCGTGCACACCGCGGCGGGCCGGGATCGCGGCGACTGGCCGGCCACCGCCGACGGGGCGGCGCACGTGGCGCTGGCCGCGGCCGGGATCCGTCTGGTGCACGTGTCCAGTGACGCGATCTTCTCCGGCCGGTCGGGGGAGTACGACGAGGACGCGTCACCCGATCCGGTGTACGCCTACGGGGCGGCGAAGGCGGCGGCCGAGACCGCGGTGCGGGCGATCGACCCGGGCGCGGCGATCGTGCGTACCTCGCTGATCCTGGGTGACGGTCGGGGCGCGCACGAGGTCCTCACCCATGACCTGATCGCCGGTCGGGTGACCGGTGCGCTGTTCACCGACGAGGTGCGTAAGCCGGTGCACGTCGACGACCTGGCCGACGCGCTGCTGGAGTTGGCCGCGGGCGATCATGCCGGGGTGCTCAACGTGGCCGGCGCCGACGCGATCAGCCGTTACGAGTTGGGGGTGCTGGTGGCCCGGCGTGACGGGCTGGATCCGGCGTTGATCCCGGCCACCAGTCTGGCCGCGTCGGGCCTGTCGCGGCCGCCCGACCTGCGGCTGGTGACCACGCGGGCGCAGAAGCTGCTGTCGACGCGGTTGCGGGGGGCCAGGGAATTCGTTCGCCCGGCGTGAGTGTGGGCAAGATACTGGCGCGATGAGCACGAGCCGTACGATCCGTGTCACCGTTCGCGGGTCTTTCGACAACCTGTCCGAGCAGCAGAAGGCGCAGCTGATCGCCGCCGGCGCCGAGCATGCCGACATCCTCGCGGTGCAGTACACCGAGGGCGGGCATCTGACCTATGACCTGGCGGCGCGGCCGTTCTTCTGTTTCCGGTTCGCCGAGCAGGTCGACGACGAGCGGGAGGTGCCGAAGGTGACGGCGCGGGCCGAGGCCAAGGCCGCGGCCTGGATGACCGAGCGGGGGTACGGCTTCAAGCGCATCACCTCGCAGACCGTCGACCTGTCCGAGGTGCCGCTGGGGAAAGCCGGCCGCAAGCGTCAACTCTGAGTTGACGATAGTCATGCCGTCAACCTAGAGTTGACGGCATGACTGTTCGACTCGACGACCTCATCCACGCCGTCACCGCCGGGCACCCCGACAGCCCCCTCGACCGGGTCGCCGGCGCCGTCGCCCTCTCCGACCACCTCGGCGAGCTCGCCGACCACCTCGTCGGCCACTTCGTCGACCAGGCCCGCCGCTCCGGCGCCTCCTGGACCGACATCGGCCGCAGCATGGGCGTCACCAAACAGGCCGCCCAGAAACGGTTCGTGCCCGCCGCCAAACAGGACGCCTCCCAGGGCTTCAGCCGCTACTCCGACCTCGCCCGCGCCGCCGTCGTCGCCTCGATGGCGCACGCCGCCCGCCTGCGCCACCCCGAGATCAGCCCCGGCCACCTCGTGCTCGGCCTGCTCGACCAGGCCGACGGACTCGCCGCCCGGGCCGTGGCGGCCCAGGGCCGCACCCTCGACGAGATCCGCACCGCCGTCACCGCCGCGCCCGGCGACGCCGAGCCGGCCCCGCTGATCCCGTTCGACGCCCACGCCCGCAAAGCCCTGGAGCTGTCCTTCCGCGAGGCGCTGCGGCTGGGCCACGACCGGGTCGGCACCGGCCACGTCCTGCTCGCCCTGCTGGAGGAGCAGGAACCCGAGGGCGGCCCGCTCGACCTGCACAAGGCCGGCGTCGAGCAGACCGTGCTGACCGGCCCCCAGGAGGGCCCCCTCGAAGCCCCGCCGGCCGCCTGACGCACTTGAGGGAAAATTCTCGGTGCAACCAAGCGGCAACCGAGAGTGCCCACCGGTTGCACCCGTAGCCGCGAAAAGTTCCCCCTGCCAGCCGGTCAGCCGACACAGGGGGAATCGAAATGACCGCTCAGCTTCAGGCCGCCACTCCTGCCGTTGTCAGCCGGGCCCAGGAGGACCTGATCCGCGACAACATGGCGCTGGTCGGTCACATGGTCCGCGAGATGCTGTTCAAGGTGCCGCCGCACGTGCACCGCGACGACCTCGCGTCGGCCGGCTACGCCGCGCTGGTGACCGCCGCCCAAGCCTATGATCCGGAGCGCGGGATCCCGTTCGGCCGGTTCGCGGCCGTACGGGTCCGCGGCGCCCTGCTCGACGAGCTGCGCAGCATGGACTGGGCCAGCCGCTCGGTCCGGGCCCGCGCCCGCCGCGCCGACGTGGCCCGCGAGGAGCTGACCCGCCGGCTCGGGCGCACCCCGACCCCGGAGGAGCTGGCCGAGCTGCTCGGTGTCGCGGTCGGCGAGCTGTCCAGCGTCGACGACGACGTCCAGCGCGCCGCCGTGCTGTCGCTGCAGGGCTTCGCCGCCGGCACCGCCGAGGACATGGTCACCGAGTCGTCGCTGAACCCCGAGGAGATGCTGCTGCACCGCGAGCGCCTCGGCTACCTGCACGACGCCGTCGGTGTCCTGCCGGAGCGCCTGCGCTACGTGGTGGAGGCGTCGTTCCTGCAGGAGCGGCCGCTGTCGGAGGTCGCCGCCGAACTCGGCGTCACCGAGTCGCGGGTGTCGCAGCTGCGCACCGAGGCCCTGGCCCTGCTGCGCGACGGCCTCAACACCCACATGGAGCAGAAGAAGTCGCCGACCGCCAAGGACGGCTGCGTGGCCCGGCGGCGGGCGGCCTACGCCGCGCAGATCGCCGCCCGGTCCACCATGAGCACCCGACTGTCGGTGACCGACGTGCACGGCCAGCGGCTGGCCGCCGCCGCCTGACCTTCCTCACCCGGCGGCGGTACGCAGGTAGACGTCCTCCAGCCCGTCCTCGGGATCCCACTGCTCGCCGACCTTGCGGAACCCGAAACCGGCGATCACCTTCTTCGAACCGATGTTGTCCGGCCGGATGCTGGCCCGTACCGCGGTGACCCTCGGGTCACCGTCGGCGCGGGCCAGCAGCTGTTGCAGCATCGCCGTGGCGTAGCCGCGCAGCCGGTGCTCCGGCGCGACCGTGTACGCGACCTCGACCACCCCGTCACCGTCGGGTGGCCCGTGGAACCCGCCGTGACCGACGACCACCCCTTCGGGTTCGGCGACGACCGCCGCCGCGATCCAGTCCGCGGCCCGCGGATCACGCCTGATGTCGTCGAGCCGGATCTCCCACAGCCAGTTCTCCTCGATCAGGAACGGGCTCAGCGGATGCCCCGCGGCGGCGCTCGCGGCGTCGAGGTCACCGGCGAGCAGCGCGGCCAGAGTGGCGGGGGAGAGCTTCACGAAGCGGATGGACGCCATGGCCGCATGATCACACAACGTGGTGACCTGCGGCACCAATCAGTTGTGCACAATTGAATTGGGCACTACTGTTCCGGTCATGCGAGAGAGCACCGCCCTCGACCGGATGATCTGCTTCCAGCTCTATGCGGCCAGCCGGGCGATGACCTCGCTCTACCGGCCACACCTCGACCCCCACGGCCTCACCTACCCCCAATACCTCGTCATGCGCATCCTCTGGCACGACGGACCCACCACGATCCGTGACCTCGGACGCACCCTGCGCCTCGACTCCGGCACCCTCAGCCCCCTGCTCAAACGCCTCGAAACCCAGGGCCACATCCGACGCGAACGCGCCACCCACGACGAACGCACCGTCTGGATCCACCCCACCGAGACCGGCACCCGCCTCCAGACCGACATCGGCGACCTCTCCCACGCCCTCGCCTGCGCCACCGGCCTCACCACCGACGAACTCCACCAACTCCACACCCTGCTGCACCGCGCCAACAGCGGCCCAGCACCAACCCCTCCCGGAGGAACCACCGCATGAGCACCCTCTACACCGCCTCAGCCACCGCCACCGGCGACGGCCGCAACGGCCACGTCCGCTCCAGCGACGGCGTCCTCGACTTCGACCTCGCCATCCCCAAGGAACTCGGCGGCGCCGGCGGAGCCCTCACCAACCCCGAACAACTCTTCGCCGCCGGCTACGCCGCCTGCTTCCACAGCGCCCTCAAACGCGTCGCCTCCGCCCAGAAGATCACCCTCGAAGACACCGCCATCACCGTCGACGTCGGCATCGGCCCCCTGCCCTCCGGCACCGGCTTCGGCCTCAACGTCACCATCGAAGCCGAACTGCCCGGCCTCGACGAAACCACCGCCAAAACCGTCCTCGACGCCGCCCACCAGGTGTGCCCCTACTCCAACGCCACCCGCGGCAACGTCGAGGTCACCCTCAACCTCGCCTGACCCGCACACACGAAAGGCCGGACCGCGCATCACCGCGGCCCGGCCTTTCGCCGTCTGCTACCGGTGCGCGAACACGAACGCACCCTCGGTCCTCGGATCCGGACGATGCACCAACTCACCCTCCACCGTGAAACCCGCCTCGGCCAACCAACCCGCCACCCGCGCCGCCGACCGCAGATGCACCAGCACATTCATCCGATGACCGCCATAACCCTCGGTCTTGTGCCGCACACCCTCCCCGGCATGAAACCCGATCATCACCACCCCACCCGGCGCCAGCACCCGCCGAAACTCCGCCAGCACCCCCGGCACCGCCTCATCCGGCACATGAATCAACGAGAACCACGCCAACACCCCACCCAACGACCCATCCGCCACCTGCAGCCCGGTCATCGAACCCACCTCGAACCGCAACCCCGGAAAATCCCGCCGCGCCACCGCCACCATCCCCGGCGACAGATCCACCCCGAACACGTCCAGACCCGCCTCGGCCAGAAACCCGGTGATCCGCCCCGGCCCACACCCCACATCGGCCACCGGCCCACGACCACGCACCAGCTCGACGAACAACCCCAGAATCCCGCGCTGAAACGGCTCCTCGGCCAACCTGCCGCGCAACATGTCCGCATAACTCACAGCCACCGTGTCGTACGAACTGCGAGTGTCGTCGATCCAATCGGGAACACGCATGCGCCGCACCCTAGCCCCCGCACACCTCAGCCCGCCGACGCCACCCGGTTCTCCCGGATCCACCCGGTCGCGAAATCCACCACCGCCCGCTGCGACATCAACCGCGAACTCGCCCCACCCACCAAACCCACCGACACCGGCCCCACCGCATCGAACGCCACACCGATCTCCGCGAAATCCGACGAGTCACTAGCCGGCGCCGACCACGTCACCCACCGCACCGAACCATCCGCATCCCGCACCGCCGCACCGTTCTCCTCCAACTTCGGCTCCGGCTGCCGCGTCTCCGACAGATGCATCGACGTGTTGTTGGCATGCCCACACCCGATCAACAACACCTTGCCGTCCAACCGATACACCGCCCCCAACGGCGACCCGTCACCCAACTCGTCCTCCACCGGATGCGACGCCACGACCTCCGCCGCCCGCGCACCCACCGCCGCGAACGACACCTGCGGATGCCCACTACGCACCGCACCCGGCCACGTCCGCACACTCTCCGGCAGCACACCCACCCACCGGCTCGGCGACAACACCCGATCGAACCCCGGATTCTCCTCCCGGATCACCGACCACCACGACTCCGGCACCGGCGGATTACTCCACCCCGCCGGATCCGAGTTGTAATTCGTGTGCGTCGGCACCACCAACGTCCCCGCCGGACCCAACACCTCCAACAACGCCAACACCACCGACTGCACATGCCCCGCCACGAACCCCACCGACCGCAACGCCGAATGCACCAGCACCACATCACCGGCCGCCAGCCCCAACCGCCGAAGATCAGCAGCCAACGAACTCACGGTATGCGGAACAGCCTGAGGGGGAGTCTCCTGATTCACCGCGCCAGTATCCCGACAGCCCCGCCCCCTGTCGCCCCGATAACCCGCGACCGCCGCCACGCCACCACCAGCAGCACACCCACCAACACCAGCCCGAACACATCACTGACCACCATCAACCACGACGCCGCCGCCACATAGGGCGGCGCCAGGAACGCACCCGCCGCCGCCACCACCAACCCGGCACCCCACACCGCCAGCACCTGCCGCTGCGACCGCGCCCACCGCACCGCCACCACCGCCACCAGCACCGCCCCGGCCACCCGCAACCCCAGCCCCGACCAACCCCCACCGGCGAACCACGAACCCACCTCGACCACCAGCACCGACCCACCCAGCACCAGCGCCGGCACCCCCGACGGCCCTCTCGAACCCGCCCCCTCCGAACCCGCCGCTACCGAACCGACCGCAGCCGCCGCAACGGCAGGACCCGAACCCGCACGCCTCGAACCCGCCGGGGGAGACGCCCACAACGCCACCGCCACCAGGACCACCACGACGACCACCACCACGGCCACCTGCGCCGCCGTCACCACCCGACCCGAATCCGACCAATTCACCAGACTCGCCACCAGATACAGCACCACCAGCCCGACCACACCCCGCCGCGACAACCACGGCTCCCGACGCACCACCGGCCCGGCCCACGCCTCCACCACCGCGATCGGCGCACACACGCTCCACCACACATGGTTCCGCACGAACTCGAACAACTGTTCAGCACTGAACCCCGGCCACGCCACCCACGTCGCCCCGGCCGCCCGCGACTCCTCCGCGAACTCCGTGCCCTCCAGGGCCGCCCGATCGAACAGACTCTGATCCACCAACCCGGCCTGCACCAACCCGAACGCCACCGCCAGCGACACCATCACCGGCCAACCACCACCACGCCGCCGCGCCACCTCCCGGATCAGGACCGCGACACTCCCATACAGCGGCCCCAGAAACAGCAACACCACCGGATAGTCGACGACCGTGAACCCACCCCACACGCACTCGGCACACCACGTCGCCAGCACCCACAACGCCAACACCCGCATACCGACCAGCCTGCCCGGCCCCACCACCGGCCCGACAGTCGCCGAAAGTCGATGACCAAAGTCAGCCCGGCAGCCCCCACGGATAGACCAAAGTCACCCCCGACGACGAACGGCCACCCCCACAGCAGGGGAGTGGCCGTCATCCGTACCGAAAAACGCATTCAATCGTCGTCGTCTCCACCATCGTCATCGTCATCGTCGTCCTGGTCGCCACCCGGGCATCCGGTCAACGTCGTCAACGTCGCCACCCCACCGGCCACCAGCAGCACCCGCCCGAACAGCGACCGCCGACTGAACTTCTCCTCACTCATAACCCCGGATTCTGGCAGACCCGATGTCACCCCAGCTCACTCAGCACCCGATTAGTCCTATTCGCCTGAACCGCCGCACGCTGCTGCTCCGCCGTCACCTCGATATACGACTGCGACGTCGCCAACGACGCATGCCCCAACAACCGCATGATCTCCGACGCGTTCGCCCCGTCCTCCGCCAACCGCGTCGCGAACGTATGCCGCAACGCATGCAACTGCGCCCCCCGCGGCACCCGATCCCCGACACCCGCCCGCCGATAACACGACCGCACCAGATACTGCAGACCACCCCGCTGCAACGCCGCCCCACGCCGATCCACCAGCAGGGGAGCGGTCGCACCGACCCGCCCGAACCGCACCCGCCGGCTGTCCAGATAACGCCCCACCGCCGCATCCAGCCCCGGCTCGATCGGCACCATCCGCGGCCGCCCACCCTTACCGGCCACCTCGACCCGACGCTCACCCGCACGCCCACTGACCGAACCCACCCGCAACGCCAACATCTCCGACAACCGCAGACCCGCACACAACGCCAGCGCCAGCACCACCACATCCCGCTCCGGCCACGGATCACGCTGCGAGTCATCCGCCGTACTCACCGCCCGCAACAACAACTCGGGCGTGTCCTCACCCCGCAACGGCTTCGGCACCAGCGCCGTCGTGCGCGGTTTGTCCACCGCCGACATCGGATTGCCCGGAATCACCTGCTCAGTGACCAGAAACGTGAAGAACGCATTCCACGACGACCAGGCCCGGGAGACACTCGCGGGGGAGCGCGTCGCCGCAAAACGGGCAAAGGCCCCCCGCAAGACGCGAGGGGAGAGGTCACTCACCGTCACCGGGGCGGGCTCGGCGAGCCGCAACACCAGATGCAAATCCCTGCGGTACGCCGAAAGCGTGTGCACCGAGGGTTTACGCGTGGCCCGGGCCGCCAAGAACTCGTCGATCAACTCAGCCATCGACACATGCTGCATAAGGCATATTATGCACGACTTTGGGACGTTCGTCCTGGTCTGCGCATGATCAATAACGCTCATGCCCGTAATGAACCTCTCGTCCGATTCCACCCGCCGAACCGACGACCACACCAAGCACACCGCGCTGAGAAAACGCCGCCGACCTTCCAGCCGCAGCCGGCCCCGGCGAACCGCGAGCGGGGCAGGGGTCACCCGTCCCGGCCCTGAGGACTCCACGGCCCGCAGCCGCACGTTCAACCGGGTCGACAGCTCGACGGGCTCGGGGAGCCTCGTCGCGCCGAGAACCGGCTCGCGGCGTGCGGCGGCGCCGCTGACCGAGCCCGAAATCAGCGATGCCGCGCCGCTGATCCATCCGATCAGGCTCAGCAACGCGGTGCCGTCGACCCGTCCGGCCTGTCAACTCGTCGGCGCCGGGCCTTCGGGAGAACACCGATCACCGCCGGCGAACCGACCAGACCTTGATGAGTTCTCTGGCCGCATCACCCGCCGGAGCCCGACGACGCTGCACGCGTCGTCGGCGCAGACCACGCCCGACTCGACGAGCTGCTGTGAACGTGTCTTGTCCGCGCTGGGTGAGGCGGGCGGGGAGGTCCCTCTCGAGCGTTGGTTGACATAATGCTCATTATCGACCTGAGAAATATCGGGTGCTGGGGAGGGCGTGGGCCAGGCCGACGACGGCCGCTGAAGTTCCCCCAGAGCCGTCGTGTGCGGAAACCGGCGAGTGCCGTCGTTTCCGCGAGCCGCGGCGGCGCCCACGACGACGTGTCGCTGCGGCGTTAAACGCGGGTCCACGACGGCTCGACCACCACCCCACCGGGTCGAGGCGCTGGTATCGCCGATTCGAGGCGTGCCGCCGGACGGCGATTTTCTCACGACGGCACCGGCCTTGATCATCGGCGCTCCCCCGGTGGGTCGGTTTCGCCCGCACCGCGGCGTCGGCGGTGTGCGGGCATAGTGAGGCGCTACAGGAGTCGGGTGGCGGGAGGCTGTGGTGGAGGTCGTCGAGGGTCCGGCTGTGGTGGAGAAGCCTGAGCGGGCGACGGCGGGGATCCGGGTCGTCACGCCGTTTCGTGGGATGTTCGCGGTGCGCGACGCGTTGATGGCGGAGTTGTTCGGGCGGCTCGACGTGTGGGGTGTCGATTTCGGGCCGGTGTTCTTCCGTCTTCATGTGGTGGACATGGCCGGTGACATGGACGTCGAGGTGGGTGCGGTCGTCGAGGAGCCGGTGGTGGGTGGCGGGCGGGTTCGGCTGGGGGTTCTGCCGTCCGGCCGGTATGCGGCCATGACCTATGTCGATCATGGTCGGCGGGCCAACGGGATGCTGATCGATTGGGTTCGGGCCGAGGGTTTGGCGTTCGATGTGGTGGCGGGTCCGGGCGGTGACGCGTTCGGGTGTCGTTATGAGGCGTATCTGACTGATCCGCGTGTGGAGCGGATGAGGACGCGGTGGCGGGTCGAGTTGGCGATCCGGTTGGCCGGCGGCTGATGGTCGCCACTCCCCCTCGGGCGCGTAGGTTGTCGGCTGATGACGCGTGTTTTCGGGGACCGGGGCCGGTTCGCGGTGGAGGTCGGTGAGTTCGTTTCGGCGCGGGTGCGGGTGGTCGACGTGTGGGCGGCGGGTCGGCGGTTGACGGTGGATGACAACGCGGCGTATGTGCCGTCGTTCTGTCATGCGTTCCGGTCGGCGGCGCGGCGGTTTCCGGTGGCGCCGTTTGCGGGGTGTTCGCCGGAGCAGACGTTTCGGTTGCTGGATGAGGACCGGGATGGGTTTCAGGATGGTTATCGGTTCTTCGAGTGGACCGAGATCGTGGACAACGTGTCGGGTTATCGGTATCTCGATGGTGATCTGGTGTTGGTGTTCTCGTTCTGGCGGCCGTCTCATCCGGTGCCGGCGGAGGTCGGGCGGGTTTTCGTGGCGCGGGTCTGCCCGGTGGAGTTCACGTCGATCGTCGAGGCGGTGGTGGAGTCGCTCTGCTCCCCTGCCCCGGGCGGGTAGGCCCCTGGGCACGGGTTTGAACATTTGATCGATTCTGGTGCGGGTGTGTGCTTTCTTGTGGGTGGGTTGGTGTGGGCGTACCGGATGAAGGGGTTTTGATGTTTGTTTCGGCGCCTGATGCGGGGTGGCGGGAGCGTGGTGCGGCGCTGGTGGAGCGGTTGCGGGTGGTGTTGGGGCCGTTGGCGGTGCGGGTGGAGCACATCGGGAGTACGGCGGTGCCGGGGATGGCGGCGAAGCCGGTTTTCGATGTGCAGGTGAGTGTGGTGGATCTGCAGGTGGCGGCTGCTGCTTTCGATGGGCCGTTGGCGGGGTTGGGGTTTGTGCGGCGGCCGTATGAGCGTGACCATGTTCCGGCTGGTTGTGGGGATGCGCCGGAGTTGTGGGTGAAGCGGTATTGGAGTCGGCAGGGGTCGGAGCCGGTGAATCTGCATTGCCGGTTGGTGGGTTCGCCGAACGAGCGGTTGGCGTTGTTGTTCCGGGATTGGTTTCGGGCGCATCCGGGGGCGGTTGCGGCGTATGCGGCGTTCAAGGTGGCGTTGGCGGCGGCGGTGTCGGAGGACCTGGGTCTGTATACGGATGTGAAGGATCCGGTGGTGGATCTGGTGGCGGTGGTGGCTGAGCAGTGGGCTGCCGAGTCGGGTTGGTCGGTGCCGGCTGCGGTTTCCGCGTGAGTGTGGGCGTCGTCGGGCAGGCTGTGGGCCTGTTCGCGGTCACCAATGACGACGGCGATGACCGGGTCGAGGCGAACGGTGTTCCGGGGATCGTGGGGGTTGCGGCGGTGACGTTCGCGAACGGTTCGCGGCGCGGCCGGTGATCGCCGGGGTGCTCAGCCGGTGGGGGCACATTCTGCTGCCGGTCGTTCTGATCGGTGTCGGTGTGCTGATCCTCGTTGAGGGTGGCGCGTTCGGCCTGTAGTGGTTTCCTTGTCGCCGGCGGTTTCCCGGTTCTCGGGTGGGGAGATCGCATCGATTAGCTTGATGGGATGTTTCGTCGTGCCGTCGCGGTAGTGCTGTTGCTCGCCACTGTCCCGGCCTGCTCGGCTGTGGACGAGCATCCGGTGATGACCGTGGATGCGGCGGTGGTGCTCGCCGATGAGCGGGTGGGGGTTCGGGTGACGGGTTTGGTGGCCGGCAGCACTGTCACGATCCGCTCGGAGACCGTCGACCGGAACAACGTCACCTGGCGCGGCACCGCGGTGGTGCAGACCGATCGGGCCGGTGTGGCCGATCTGGATGTGGCGCCGTCGACGGGTGGCAGCTATCAGGGTGTGGACGGGATGGGCCTGTTCTGGTCGATGGTGCCGGAGGGTGGTGACCCCGATACCGGTTTTCTGGCTCCGGCCCGCCCTGAGCGGGGGCCTTTGGAGGTGCGGTTGACGGCGACCGGGGCGAGTGGCGCCACCGCGTCGGCGGTCGTGCGGCGACAGTGGCTCGGGGAGGGTGTCACCCATCGGCGGGTGCTGACCGGTGGGCTCGTCGCCGACGTCTATGTGCCGCCGGCGGGGGGCCGTGTCCGGCGGCCGGTTCTGATCTTCGGTGGTTCGGAGGGCGGTAGTTCCCAGTTGTGGGAGGCCGCTCAGCTCGCTTCGCATGGGCACCCGGCGATGGCGTTGGCCTATTTCGACGCGCCGGGACTGCCGGCGACGTTGGATCGGGTGCCGTTGGAGTATTTCGCGGCGGCGTTGCGACATTTGGCGGCGCAGTCCGGGGGTGGACCGGTGACGGTGATCGGCTATTCCCGGGGTAGTGAGGCGGCGCTGCTGGTCGGGCAGCATTTTCCTGATCTGGTGCGTGGGGTGGTCGTTTACGCGCCCAGCGATGTCGTGCATGCCGGTTATCCCTATGACGACCGGCCGGCTTGGACTTTTCGGGGTGAGCCGGTGGCGCGGGGTCCGATTCCGGTCGACCGGATCTCCGGTGGGTTGTTGGCGATCGCCGGTGGTGACGATGAGTTGTGGGATTCGGTCGGGTCTGCGAGGCGGTTGCGGGAGCGGCGTCCGGATTTCGAGATCCTGGTCTACCCGAGGGCCGGGCATTTCGTGGGTACCCTGCCGCACATTCCCACTGGTGTCGGCATGGGTGGGTTGCGTATGGGCGGCACTCGTGCCGACGATCAGCTCGCGCGGGTGGAGGGGTGGCCTCGGGTGTTGGCGATGCTCGCGGCTTCGTGACGCGGATCTGCGGGGTGTAATGGCGCGATGCGAATCGCGGTGATCTCGGATGTGCACGGCAATCTGCCGGCGTTGGCGGCGGTGCTGGTGGCCGTCGGTGCTGAGCGGGTGGATCTGACGGTCAATCTCGGGGATCTGTTGTCCGGTTATGTGCAGCCGGCGCAGACGGCGGACCGGTTGATGGCGGCGGGGTTGGCGACGGTGGCGGGCAATCATGAGCGGCAGGTGCTGACGTTCGGTCCGGAGCGGATCGGGATGGCCGACCGGTTGACCCGGGAGGTGCTGTCGGCGGAGCATCTCGCCTGGTTGCGGTCGCTTCCGGCGACGTTGTCGCCGGTGGCCGGGGTGTTGGCGTTTCACGGT
The DNA here is from genome assembly GCF_033097365.1 of Actinoplanes sichuanensis. Classification (NCBI taxonomy): domain Bacteria; kingdom Bacillati; phylum Actinomycetota; class Actinomycetes; order Micromonosporales; family Micromonosporaceae; genus Actinoplanes; species Actinoplanes sichuanensis. Next base: position 3,430,532 of record NZ_AP028461.1, on the reverse strand, counting down.
ACGCCGTCTGATGATCTGCAGTATCTGCTGCATACGGTGGAGCCGGGTGGGGTGCGGGCGGCGACGGTCGGTGAGGTGGTGCGGCGGTTGGGTGACGTGTCCGGCTTCGAGTTGTTGTTGTGTGGGCACACGCATCTGCCGGGGTCGTTGCGGTTGCCGGGTGGGGCGTTGGTGGTGAATCCGGGCAGTGTCGGGTGGCTGGCGTATGAGGACGACGAGCCGTTCGTGCATCGGATGGAGGCGGGGTCGCCGCATGCGCGGTTTGCGGTGGTCGATGACGTGTCGGGGCGGTGGGAGGTGTCGTTTCATGCGGTGGAGTACGCGTGGGAGGAGGCGGCGCTGATGGCTGAGGGGTTCGGGCGGGTGGATGTGGCGGCGGCGTTGCGGACGGGTCGGGTGGGGTTGTGATCGTGCGGTGGATCACCGGGTTTCTGGATTCGCCGTCGCGGGTGGCGGAGCCGTTCTGGGAGGCGGTGACGGGGTGGTCGTTGTCGGCTCGGCGGGCCGGTGGTGCGTTTGCGACGTTGCTGCCGGTGCGGGGTGATGCGTGTCTGCGGGTGCAGGTGGTCGGGGACGGTCCGGCGCGGGTGCATCTGGATCTGCATGTGGACGACATCGCGGAGGCGGCGCAGCGGGTGATCGGGTTGGGGGCGGATCCGGTGGCGGATCTGGGTGATGTGTTGGTGCTGCGCTCCCCCGCCGGGGTCGTGTTCTGTCTGGTGTCGTGGCAGGGCGAGCGGGTGCGGCCGTCGGGTGGTGCGAGTGTGGTGGATCAGTTGTGTCTGGACGTTCCGGGTGTGGTGTTCGATCGGGAGGTGGGGTTCTGGTCGGCGGTGACGGGCTGGCCGGTGGGTGTGACTGATTTGCCGGAGTTCTCGTTTCTGGTGCGTCCGGCGGGGATGGGGATCCGGTTGCTGTTGCAGCGCACCGGTGGTGAGCGGGCCGGGGTGCATGTGGATTTCGCGTGTGTGGATGTGGATGCCGAGGTGGCGCGGCATGTGGGGTTGGGTGCCACGGTGGTGCGGCGGGTGCCGGGTGATTGGACGACGTTGCGCGATCCGGTGGGGCGGGAGTATTGCGTGACGGGTCGTGTGCCGGGCTCTGCATGATCGTTTCGGTGTGGTGTGCGGTTGTTGTCGGTGGGTGCTGGTAGAAAGAAGCCGCTCTCATACAGGCGTACGAAGGTGGTTGGGTGATGACGGCGGCAGGCGTGCAGGCCAGTGGGCTGACCGCGGACGAGTTGCAGCAGATCCGGGACGCGCTGGCGGCCGGGCGTAAGCCTCGGGTGCAGTTCACCGAGTCGGCGGGGCAGATCTCCGGGCAGGTCGGGCAGGTGGTGGGTCTGGAGGATCCGGCGGTGTCCGACGAGTGGGTGGTGGTGAAGTTCGGGCGTGACGAGTTGCCCTTCTCCCCCGGTGATCTGCGGATCGCGCCGAAGGGTCCGATTCCGAAGAAGGTGGCGCCCGCCCCGGTGGAGCCGGCGGAGCCGGTGTTGTCGGGTCCGGAGTTTCTGATCGACAAGCCGGTGCCGGTGAAGCCTCCCGCGCAGCGTAAGAGTGAGGAGGAGGTGCCGGTGGCGGCTCCGCGTAAGGCGGCGCGTCCGGTGAAGGCGAAACCGGGTCCGAGTCTGACGGTGACGTTGGCCTACGGTGAGGGTGAGTGGACGATCGCGGCCAATCAGGGTGCGAAGGCGTTGGCCCGGCCGTATGTGATTCGTCCGGCGGAGGCGTTGAAGATGGTGTCGTTGATCGACGTGCCGGGGGTGCAGGAGGCGGTCGATCAGATCATGGCGGCGGAGCGGGCCGAGGCGGAGCAGCAGGCGCAGCGGTTGCGGGCGGAGTTGGCTGAGGTGGAGGCCCGCCTGGCCGAGTTGGGCGAGGCGGGCTGACCTGAGCGTTCGCCGGGCTCAGTGGAAGTATTTGAGCCCGGCGACGCCGGCGATGACCAGTAGTAGGCAGATGATGCGGGGCAGGTTCGCCGGTTCGTTGAGGGCGATCATGCCGACCAGGGCGGTGCCGACGGCGCCGATGCCGACCCAGACGGCGTATCCGGTGCCGACGGGGATGGTGCGCAGGGCGTAGCCGAGGCCGCCCATGCTGAGGATGACGGCGACGCCGAAGACGGCGGTGGGTGCGGGTCGGGTGAAGCCGGCGCTGCGGTCCAGGGCGATGGCCCAGACGGTTTCGAGTAGGCCGGAGATGATCAGGACGAGCCAAGCCATGACGGGTCACCTCTGCAGGCGGTCGTCTTGTCAGGCCGGGTACGACGCGCATCTCGTCCGGGGTTTCCGTGGTCACGGGCCGTTTCCGAGATTATCGGGTCGACGGCGGTGGCGGCAGCGGGCAGGCTGTGGTGGTGACCGATCACACCTTTGAAGAGCAGGATCTCAGTGGCGCCCGGTTCCGGATGGTGTCGTTGCGGGGGGCGCGGATGGACGGGGTCGACCTGTCCGGGTTGAAGGTCACCGGTGGGTGGCTGGACGGGGTCGACATCAGTGGCGCGTTGCGGGATGTGCGGCTCAACGGCGTTGATGTGGTGCCGCTGGTGGAGGCGGAGTTGGATCGCCGTCATCCGCAGCGGGCGTTGATGCGCCCGGTCGATGCGGACGGGTTTCGGCGGGCGTGGCAGGTGCTGGAGGGCTTGTGGGCGGGCACGGTCGAGCGGGCCCGCCGGTTGGATCCGGGGTTGCTGCATGAGCGGGTCGATGGTGAGTGGTCGTTCGTCGAGACGTTGCGGCATCTGAATTTCGCGACCGACGCGTGGGTGCGGCGGGCGGTGCTGGGTGATCCGTCGCCGTGGGATCGGTGGGATCTGCCGCACTCCGAGATGGGTGAGGTGGCCGGGCTGGTGGTCGACCGGTCGGCGCGGCCGTCGTTGGAGGAGGTCCTGGCGGTGCGCGCCGACCGGGTGGCCGGGGTGCGGGAGTTGTTCGCCGGTCTGTCCGACGAGCGGCTCGCGTCGATGACGGTGCCGGTGGTCGAGCCGGGTTATCCGGAGTCGCAGGCGTTCGAGGTGCGGCGTTGTCTGGGTGCGGTGGTGTCGGAGGAGTGGGAGCACCGGTTGTTCGCCGAACGGGATCTGGACGTGCTCACGGGCAGATGATGCGGTCGTTCTCGGTGGCGAGTTGCCCGGCGGGGTTGGTGAGGTAGAGCCAGACGTGCAGGTCGTAGTGGACCGGCATGGGTGGGGTGCCGGGTGGGACTTCGTGGCCGTTCATCGGGCCGTCGAACCGGTGTCCGAAGAGGGTGGGCCGGTCGGTGTCGGTGGTGAGTCTGCCGTCGGCGTCGGCTTTGAAGTATTCGATGCCGACCAGGCGTACGGTGCCGTTGCGGCCGGGGGTGTAGAGCAGCACTTCGGGTCGGACCGGGTCGATGACGGTGTCGGCGGCGAGTGTCGGGTTGACGTAGTGCCAGCCCATGCCGGGCACGCAGTGGTCGGTGGGTAGGTATCCGGCGGCGATCGCCTCGTCGACGTCTTTGAACCGGGTGGTGGCGTCGATCAGGACTTTGCGTTGGGCGGCGCTGAGGGTCCCGTCGTGGGCGGGGCCCGAAGAGGCGTGGGCGGGGGCGGCTGCGGTGGTGAGGGCGCAGGTCAGGGCTGTCACGGCGGTGACGTATCGGTTGGTCATGCGGCTCAGCGTCGGGTATCACGGCCGGGGGTGTCCTGGTTTTGCGGCCGGTCCATCCGCGCGGGCCGCTGGGGCCGGTGGGTTCAGGCGGTCCAGGCGGCGGTGATGGCGATGTTGCGTTGCCAGTGGGCGGCGTCGGCCGGGTCGTTGTCGGGCCGGTCGCGCATGGCCCGGCATTTGGCGAGGCCGACGGCGTGGCGTAGTTCCCAGACGGGGGTTTCGCCGTAGGCGGTGAACAGGTGGGTCAGGGCGGCGACGTCGTCGGGGTGGTGCCGGCGGATGATCCATTCGGTCCAGGCGAGGTCTTCGACGGGGGCGCCGGGGTGGGCCCATTCCCAGTCGACGATGCCGGTGACCTCGAAGGTGTCCGGGTCGAACAGCAGGTTGTTGGGTCCGTAGTCGCCGTGGACCAGGCCGGGTACCACGTGTTGCAGGTGGCGTAGCATCCGGCCGCAGGAGGCCAGGACCGGTGCGGCGTGACCGTTCTCGATCAGTTCTTGGCCGTGGACGCCGGGTAGCAGGGCGGTACGCAGCAGGGTGTCGCCGGCGGCCAGCAGTCGGGGCACCGGCAGTCGTCCGGCCAGGTTGGTCAGGGCGGCGCGTTCGGTGGCGCAGCGGATGACCGCCTGCGGGCCGGTGAACTGTTTGACCACGGCCGCGCCGTCGACGCGGGTCTGGTGGCTGTAGCCGCGCAGGTTCAATTGTCTGACTCCGATCATGCGGCGTTCTAGCATCGGCTGGTGGAGGTCGAGCAGGTGGCGCGGGTGCGTGATTTCATCGGCTATTACCGTCGGCGTCTGGGGACGCCGACCGCGGAGGGGATCGCGGCGCTGCTCGGTGAGCTGACCGCCGGCCAGCGGGACCGGCTGATCGCGGCGCAGGACGAGATCCGGCGGGTGCTGCGGGCGGCCGCGGTGGTCGTGGTGGCGGTGCCGCCGGGTTCGCCGGCCGCGCGGGACTGTCTGGCCCGGTATGCCGCCGAGCTGGACGCGCTGTTTCCGGAGGGCTTCGACGCGGTGACGTTGACCCGGCCGGAGGAGGTGACCGGCACTCAGTTGCTGGCTCTGGAGGACGGGGTGGCGGTGGGGTGCGGCATGTGGATCCGGTTGGGGCCCGGCGTCGCCGAGATCCGGCATCTGTGGGTGGACGCGCAGGCGCGGGGGTTGGGGCTGGGCCGTAAGTTGCTGGGCCGGCTGGAGGTGGATGCGGCGAACCATGGCATCGATACGGTACGGCTGGGCACGCACCCGCTGCTGACCGAGGCGCTCTCGCTGTATCGCACGGCCGGGTACGACGACATCGGCGGGTACAGCGACATCCCGTACCATCAGCTGGCTTTCGAGAAGGTGTTGGTCAGGTCCGAGGGCGGACCCGGGACAGGTCGTGTGGCCGGGATGAGTCGATCACCTTCGGGGTCTGCATCTCGTCGAGGCGCAGCGGTGTCAGGGTCTCGTCGATAGCGTCCATGATCAGTCGGGTGGCGTGCATGGCCTGCGCGCCGGGGGTGCCGGTCTGGGCCGCGCTGAGGTCGACCGGCTGGTCGGCGAAGCGGACCTGCACGATCGGGCGGGTCAGCAGCGAACGTAGCAGGGCCCGGCCGAGACGTTTCGGGGCTTCCCAGGGCAGGACGGCGTGGGTGCCCCATTGGGCGACCGGAAGGATCGGGGCGCCGGACATCTGGGCCATCCGGGCGGCGCCGGTCTTGCCGCGTTCGGGCCACATCCACGGGTCCAGGCCGATGCGGCCTTCCGGGTAGACCAGCACGGCCGAGTTCTCGGCGAGGGCTTTGGCGGCGGCGGGCAGGGCGTCGGCGACGTGGGTGGTGTTGCGGTCGACGCGGATGTGTCCGCAGTGCCGCATGATCGATCCGACGACGGGGGCGCGGAACACGCCGCCGGTGGCCATGAATCGGGGCACGATCCCGGCCCGGTGGCAGGCGGCCATGATGATCACCGGGTCGAAGGGGCTCACATGGTTGGTCGCCAGGATCACCGGTCCGTCGCGTAGCTGTTCGGGCAGGCTGCCGGTCACCCGTAGCCGGGCGAGCGGGACGACCAGGATCCGGGCGAGGACGAGCAGCGCCAGCCACAGCCGCGGTGCCCGCCAGACAGGTGAGGTCTTCATGAGGTCTCGAATAATCGCATGCCCGCGGGGCCGGTAGAACCCTATCGTCGGCGGTCGTGACGTACACCTATCCCCCGCTGAATCTGATGGTCCGTACGCCTCGTCTGACGTTGGCCGGTGCCTCCGATGAGCTTCTGGAACGGCTGGTGCCGGTGGTGCGGGCGGGGATCGCCGACACCCGGCCGTGGCCGTTCGACGATCCGATGTCGTTCTACGCCGACAGCCCGGACCGGGAGTGGCAGTGGTTACGGGGGATCTGGCGTGGCCGTGGCACGGTCACGCCGCAGCGGTGGCGGCTGTATTTCGTGGTGCTCGTCGACGGTGAGCCGGTCGGGATGCAGGATCTGGTCGGCCGGGACTTCGACCGGTTCGGGACGGTGTCGAGTTTCTCGTGGCTGGCGCCCGGCGCCCGGCGTCAGGGTCTGGGCCGGGAGATGCGGGCGGCGGTCCTGCATCTGGCGTTCGCCGGGTTCGGTGCGCGGGAGGCCGGTAGTGACGCGTTCGCCGACAACGAGGGTTCCAACCGGGTGTCGCGGGCGCTGGGGTATGAGCCCAACGGCACCGACTGGGACACCCGGCGCGGTGAGCCGGCGTTGATCACCCGGTGGCGGCTGACCCGCGAGCGGTGGGAGCCTGCTCGCCGCGACGACGTCGTGCTGTCCGGTGTCCGGGCGTGCCGTCCGGTCCTGGGCCTGGACGGCGGTGGCTGAGGGCGGTGCCGGCCAGCCAGGCGACGTAGGTCCACAGCGTCAGCCGTTCGGCCGCGCCGATCAGGCTCTCGTGACCGCCGAAGGTCAGCGTGGGGCCGTCCTGCACGTCGTAGAACGCCACGAGCAGCAGCAGGTACGGCGCCACGGTCAGGGCGGCGGTGCGCGGGCGCAGTGTCAGTGCGGCGGCGGGTAGGACGGTGAAGGCGGTCAACGCGGCCAGGCCGTGCAGCAGTCCGGCGATGCTGGGCGGCCGGTCCCATCGCCCGTACGGGTCGGCCGGGAAGATCGCCCCGGCCAGGACGGCGAGGGTCCAGATCCGCAACAACACCACGGTGGTACGGGGGGCGTGCGCCCGGATCAGGCGGGTCAGCAGTGCTGAGGCGGCGGCCAGGCACAGCAGGGCGGCCGGGATCAGCCATCCGGCGCGGGCGTGCACGTAGTGGCTGACCATCGTCTCGACCGGGTTCCAGTCCGGGTTGAGCAGGTCGGCGGTCAGGGTGAGCAGCAGGTATCCGCCGAGGGCGGCCAGGATCAGCACAGGCATGGGTTCGACGCTACGAACGTCGGTCGTCGTCGCGCGTCGTACCGGTGGTGGCATCGCCGTCTACACCGTGCGGTGTAGACGGTCGCTCATTCCGGGGAGCGTTGCCGCTGTCGTAGGTAGGCCAGTACCGCTTCGCGGGTGGTGCGTACCCCGAACAGGGCCCGTGCTTCGGCGATGCGGCGGTTCGCGGTGCGCAGCGACAGGAATTCGGCGGCCGCGGCGGCGGCGATGGTGTCGCCGGCGGCGAGCCGGTCCAGCAGGGCCCGTTGTTCCGGGATCAGGTTGGCGATGGTGTCGCTGCCGTCGATGCCGCGGTGGACCGGGCCGAGCCGGGACAGGTCGTCGATCAGGGCGCGGCCGGCGGTGGATTCCGGGTCGCAGACCGCGACGACTCCGGCGCCGCGGGCGGCGGCCAGGACGGCCAGTTGCGCGGTCTCCAGGTCGTCGTCGCTGATCCGGCCGTGTAGGAGTAGGTGGGCGGCGCCGACGTCCCAGGAGGGGTCGGGCAGGGCGAAACCGGCCCGGGCGGTCCAGCCGTCACGGGCCAGGCGCCGTAGGACGGTGTCGGCTTCGGCGGAGGTGGCAACCACGTGGCGGGGGGCGTCGTCGGGCTGTCGTATCACCGGCCATCCTCGCTGGTGTCGAAGGGTTCGGGCCTTGCCGGGGTGGTGGCGAAGGCCAGTGCCGCTGCCTCGGTACGCGTCCGTGCTCCGAGTTTGCGCATGCCGGCACGGATGTGGGTGTCGACGGTCTCGGCGGAGATGCCGAGTTGCCCGGCGATGCGGCGGGTCGGTTCCCCCGCCGCGACCAGTCCCAGCACGTCGAGCTCGCGGCGGGTGAGTCGGCCGTCGGAGCGGGGGCTGCGGCTGTCGCGTTGGATCTGGTGGCGGCGTAGCCCGCGGCGGGCCCGGCCGGCCAGCACGGTCAGCCCGGCGTCGTCGGCCAGTTGTTCGGCGCGCAGTAGTGCGGCGACGGCCTGGTCGCGGTCGGGGCTGGTCAGGCCGGCCGCGACCAGGCAGCGGATCTGTTCGCGTAGGGCGACAGGCTGCCAGCTGTCGGCGGCGCTGTCCAGTCCCGAGCCGACGGCCCAGGCGGTCAGGGTGCGGCGGGCGGCGGCGGGCAGGTCGACCGGGATCGCCGCGTTGCCGGGCATGCCCAGGTCGTAGGCGGCCCAGCGGGCGGTGATCGCGTGCAGCCCGGCGAGTAGACCGGTTCCGGCGTCGGTCGGGGTGCGGGCGGCCCGGTCGGGTTGGCCGTCGAGCCATGCGGCCTCGCGGGCCACCCAGGCGGCGGCGGGGTGTGCCGGTGCGCCGTCGAGTCGGGCCCGGGCGGCGGCGAGCAGGCCGGTGTCGGCTTCGATCAGGGCGGTCGCCGCGGTGGCGTAGGCGCGGGCCTGTTCCGGTAGGGCCCGGTCGGTCAGGTTCGCCGCCCGCCGCAGGACGCCCTCGATGCCGTCCCAGGACAGTTCGGCCGGGATCTGCGGGCCGTGTAGGGCCAGTGTCCAGTCGGCGGCGGCCAGGAACCGGGTCTGCCAGCCGTAGGCCAGGGCCTCGGCGGCGGCGCCGGCGGCGGTCAGGGCGGCGCCGGCCGCGTCGATGAGCCGGCCCTCGGCGGCGAGGTGTTCCACCAGCAGCCACGCCGACCAGCGGGCGATCAGCGGGTCGGCGAAGCCGGCGGCGTCGCGTAGTGCGGTGTCCCAGCCGGGTAGCCGGTGGGTGGCCCGGACCGCGGCCAGTGCCGCGGTGATGCCCGGTGGTGGCTGCGGATGCCGGACGGCGATCTTGTCGGCCAGTTCCAGGGCGCTCATCGGTTCGGTGGCCAGCGCGCACAGCAGCAGCACCCGGTCGCGGGCGGCGACCACGCCGCTGCCGGCGGTGTCCGGGACGGCCCGGACCGCGTCGCGGGCGGCGGCCGGTTGCCCGGCCTGCAGCAGTGCCTCTCCGCGCAGCACGGCGGCTTCCAGGGCGAGCGGGTCGACGGCCGTCCCGGAACGCCCGGCGGGACCGGAGTCGGTTCGGTCGAAGCCGCCGCGGTCGCGACCGGCCTGGTCGAAAGCGGGCCGGTCGAAAGCGCCCGGGACGACGGCGGCCGCGAGGGGGCGCAGGACCTCGGCGGCGTCCGGGGCGCGGCCGGTGGCCAGGGCGGCGTCGGCGGCGGCCAGCCGCACCCGCGGGTCGACGTCGGCCGGTAGCGAACACGCGAACAGCAGCAACGCGGCCCGTTCGGCGCCGGCGGCCCGGTCGGCGGCGGCCAGTGCCTTGCGGTACGCCCCGACCGGGTCACCGGCGGCGGCGAGGTGCCGGGCGGCTTCCGCGGGTGGGGTCAGGTCGGCCAGCCGGGCGTGCAGGTCGGCGCGGGCGGCGGTGTCGAGCAACCCGGCCGCGGTCTCGGCCACATACGCCGACACCGGCAGCAGCGAACCGCCGGCCTCGGCGGTGACCAGGCCCGCCGCGAGCAGGTCGGCCGCACCGGTGCCCAGCAGTGCCGGGGCGGCCGGTCGGCCCAGCAGGCCCAGCGCGGCCAGGGCGGTACGGGCCGGGCGGGGCAGGTCGGCCAGGGCCGCGGCGATCGCGTACGCCACCTGGTCGATGTCCTCACCGATCGGCGCGCGGCCGGAGGCCGCCTGCCGGGCCAACGCGATCGTGGCCAGCGGGTTGCCGCCGGCGCGGGCGACCACCGCGGCCGCGGCCTGATCGGCGAGGCCGCCGGCGGTCTTACGGACCAGGGCGTGCGCCTGCTCCGGGGTCAGCGGCGGCACCGGCAGCCAGAGCGTCGCGGCGTCGCGCAGGGCGGCGGCGAGCGGTTCCGGCAGGCGGTGCGGGGTCCGCACGGCGACCAGCACCCGGCAGGTGCGGGCCAGGTGCGCCAGCGCGGCGAGGGTGGCCGGGTCGGCGTGTTGCAGGTCGTCGATCACCAGCAGTCCGCCGCGGACCCGGGATCGAACCGCTTCGGCCAGCAGCGGCACGTCGTCGGCGGGCAGCCGGGCCCGCACCGCCCGTGACAGCGCCAGCGCCGGGACCTCCGACAGCATGGCCAGGCCGCCGCCGAGGTGGGCGGGGCCGGGCACGGCCGCGGCGATCCTGCGCAGCAGGGTGGTACGCCCACAGCCGGGCGGCCCGGACAGCACGACGAGGGCAGGCCCTTGACGCAGAGCGGTACGGGCGGCCACCTCTGGCTCGTCCGTCACCTGCGCCCTCCCATCCCCGTAGCGGACTTCGGTGTCACTGGCACGATCTCGGGATCCCGGTCCCCGGGTCGACCTCCGTAGGCTCTGCGAGACTGCGGTGGACTACAGGAGGGCCGTTCCGTGACGCCGACTTCCGCGATACGCACATTGTCGCCGACGGTGTGCTGCGCTGACGAGTCGAAGTGAACGGGCCGCTCACCTCCGGAATCGCGACTCTGTGTCACGAGATCGTCACCCGGGTTTCCTCCGATGCTGGTCAACAGGTCCAGCAGATTAGCAACCGCCTTCACGATCCGTTACGTGTGGCGATCGCGGGCCGCCTTAAAGCCGGAAAGTCGACACTAGTCAACGCACTGATCGGGCGTCGGGTCGCCCCCACCGCGGCCGGCGAGTGCACGCGAGTGGTCACCCGGTTCCGTTACGGGCCCGCCGACCGCATCGACGTCGTCACCCGCGACGGTGACCGGCACAGCCTGCCCCTGGACGAGGACGGCATGGTCCCGGACCGGCTCGGTGTCGCGGCCGCCCGGATCGCGTACGTCGACGTCGCGCTCACCAGCGACCGGCTGCGGGACCTGACCGTCGTCGACACCCCCGGCCTGGCGTCGACCGACACCGCCGGCAGCGCCCGCGCCGAGGCGGCCGTCGGCATCGACGACGACTCCGCCGGTGAGGTCGCCGCCGCCGAGGCCGTGGTGTACGTGTTCACCCAGGCGGTCCGGGCCGACGACGTGCGCGCCCTGCAGGCGTTCCACACCGCGTCGGCCCGACTGGCGACCAGCCCGATCAACGCGATCGGGGTCCTCAGCCGCATCGACACCCTGGCCGGCGGCGCCGACGATCCGTGGCCGGTCGCCGGTCCCCTGGCCCACCATCAGGCGCAACTACTGGCCCGTACCGTCGGTGACGTCGTGCCGGTGGCCGGTCTGCTGGCCGAGACCGCCGAAGCCGGCCGGCTGACCGGCGCCGACCGCGACGCGCTGGCCCGACTGGCCACCCTGAACCCCGCCGACCTGCGACTGCTGCTGCTGTCGGCCGACCTGTTCCGCTCCCGACCCGCCCCGATCGGCGCCGACCGACGCGAACGCCTACTGACCCGCCTCGACCTGTACGGCATCGGCTTCGCCTGCGCCCAACTGGCCGCCGAACCCCGGCTGGGCACCGGCGAACTCGTCCGCCGGCTGGCGGCGGCGTCCGGGCTGGCCCGGCTGACCGCCACCGTCGACCAGACGTTCCGCTGGCGCTCGGACGCGATCAAAGCCGGCTGGGCGCTGACCCGGCTGGAACGCCTCGCGTCGCTCGACCAGCAGAACCGCGCCACGATCCGCGACGCCGTCGAACAGGCACTGCGCGACCCGGCCTACCATCGGCTGCGGCTGCTGGACGCCGCCCAGCGCGCCGCGACCGGCACGGTGCCGCTGCCGGCCGACTGGGAGCAGGAGCTGATCCGCCTGGCCACCTCGACCGACCCGCGCTGGATCCTGAACCTGCCGGAAGCCGACAGCACCGCCCTGGGCACCGCGGCGATCGCCGCGGCCGGCCGCTGGCGGGCCTACGCCGTCGACGGCGCCGGACCGGCCCAGGCCCGGATCGCGCACGTCGCCCACCGCGGGTTCCAGCTGCTCGCCCAGGAGGTCCGCCAGTGCAGGATCTGACCCCACTGCTCGACGGCGCGGTCCGCGACACCATGTCCTACCTGCGCACCGCCGACCCGGACGCGGCCGCCGACCTGGCCCAACTACGCCGCGCCCACCTGACCCGACCCGGTGTGGTCGTCGTCGGAGAAACCAAACGCGGCAAGAGCTCCCTGGTCAACGCCCTCCTCGGAGTGCCCGGCCTGTCCCCGGTGGACGCGGCCGTCACCACCGCCGCCTACCTGAGTTTCGTGCCCGGCGACACGTTCTCGGCCCGGGCGTGGCTACCCGGCGGCGACGAGGTCGAGATCGACAGCCTCGACGAATGGGCCCGCGGCCGGCAACGGACCCGCAAGATCGAGGTCACCCACCCGGCGCCGCTGCTGCGCTACCTGACCCTGCTGGACACCCCCGGCGCGGGCGGTCTCGACCCGGTCCACGCCACGATCGCCCTGGACGCGGTCCGCCGCGCCACCGCGCTGCTGTTCGTCGCCGACGCCTCGGCCCCGCTGTCGCAACCGGAACTCGACTTCCTCGCCGCCGCCACCGAACGCGTCGACGCCGTCGTCTTCGCCCTCACCAAGATCGACGCCTATCCGCAGTGGCGGACCATCGCCGAGGACAACCGCTCCCTGCTGCAGGCACACGCACCCCGGTTCGCCGCCGCACCCTGGTACCCGGTGTCGGCCCGCCTCGCCGAAATCGCCCTGACCGCCGACCCGGCGACCCGCGACACCCTGGCCGCCGAGTCGAAGATCCCGGCCCTGCAACACGCCCTGGTCGAACTGGCCGGCCGCGGCCACCAACTGCGCCTGGCCAACGTGCTACGCGCCGCCCACCGCGACCTGACCCGGCTGCGGGAGGTCGCCGACGAACGGGTGCAGGCGGCCGCCGCCGACGCCGCCGCTCAGGCCGCCACCCGCGCCGAACGGGCCGCGCTGGCCGCCCGCAAACGCACCGAGTCCCGCCAGTGGACGCTGAAACTCAACGCCGAGATCCAACACGCCCGCGTCGCCGTGATCGGCCGGCTGCGGACCCGACTCACCGAGGTCCAACACGACTACGCGCTGCGCATCGACGCGGCCAAGGGCGAGGCCCTGACCGCGCTACCCGACGACCTGGACACCCAACTACAGGCGGTCGCGGCCGAACTGTCGACCACACTGGAGGACACCTACCGCGACGTGGCCGAGAAGGTGCTGGCCGACACGTTCGACCCGGCCCGCGTCAGCGCCACCCTGCGCCACACGATGACCGCCGGCCCACCCCGCGACGGCTCCGGCGACAACATGCTGATCGCCCTGTCCGCCGGCGGGATCGCCCTGATCGCCGGCCGCGGCGCGATGCTCGGCGTGTCCGCCCTCGGCATCGCCGGAGCCGGGCTGCTGATGCCGTTCGCCGGGCTGGGACTGGGCCTGGCCGCCGGCGGCTACGTCATCTACCGCCGCCGCGTGCACACCGACCGCCGGCACGCCCACACCTGGCTGCGTGACGTGCTGGCCGAGGCGCGGGCGGCCCTGACCGACGAGATCAGCGGCCGGTTCACCGACCTGCAGTACGCGCTGTCGGTCGCGCTCGACGACGCCATCGAACGCAGGCTGCGGGAACTGGACGCGCTGATCGCCGAGATCGACGCGGCCGCCGCCGAAGACGCCGCCGGCCGCGCCAAACGCCGGGCGGCGGCCGTCAACGACCGTGACACCGCGGCGGCACGCCTCCGGGCCGCCGAGGAAGCCCTGCTACGGGCCCGTTCCCTCACTCCCACTCCCACCGACGAAGGACAGGCCTGAGATGACCGACCACTGGGACCACCACGACGACGACGCGTTCGGCTTCGACCTGCCCGACGACCACGTCCCGCTGCACGAGCCCCTGGACCACGGCGCCCACGACACGTGGGATCTGCCCGACGTGGACGACGCACCCCCGGTGCCCGAGGTCGTCGACGTGCCCGACGAGGTCGCCGCGGTCACCGTCGACGACGGTGTCTTCCCACCGGCGTTGGAGGTCGACCTGCCCGAACCGGTCGACGGTTTCCCCTGGATCGACCCCACCACACTGGGCGCGGCCGACCCCACCGGCTTCCTGCCGCCGGTCGAGAACGTCACCGCCCACGAGCTCGCCTCCTACGCCGGCATCGAGATCCCGGACGGCGCCGACCCGTGGGCGGTGCTGGCCGCCTCCGACGATCCGGCCACCGCCGCCCTGGCCCGGTGGTGGACGACGGGTGAACAGTGATCCGCGTCTCCCGTTGACGAGCCGGTGATGGCATCATGACCGCGCACCGACCACCTTTGTAGGAGCGCACCAGATGGCCGTCGACGGCAACACCACCACGCTCGCGAACAAACGGGAACGCACCGGCTGGTACTTCTACGACTGGGCGAACTCGGCGTTCTCCACCACCGTCATCACCGTGTTCCTCGGCCCGTTCCTGACCAGCATCACCGAGCGGGCCGCCGGCTGCGCCATCGACGCCGACACCTGCGACGGCACCGTGCACCCGCTCGGCATCCCGGTCGCGGCGGGCTCCTACTACGCGTACCTGGTCAGCCTGTCGGTGCTGTTGACCGTGTTCGTGCTGCCGGTGATGGGCGCGATCGCCGACCGGGCCCCGCGTAAGAAGCCGCTGCTGGCCGGGGCCGCGTTCACCGGCGCCGCCGCCACCATCGCGATGGCGTTCGTGACCGGCGACCGCTACCTGCTCGGTGGGCTGCTGTTCATCGTCGCGAACATCTCCTTCGGCGCGGCCATCGTCGTCTACAACTCGTTCCTGCCGCAGCTGGCCGGCCCCGACGACCGCGACCGGATCTCCAGCCGCGGCTGGGCCGTCGGCTACCTCGGCGGTGGTGTGCTGCTGCTGCTCAACCTGGCCGCGGTGATGAGCCTGTCCGAGGACGGCAACCCGCAACGCACTCTGGACCTGGCCCGCTGGTCGATCGTGTCGGCCGGGGTGTGGTGGGCGGCGTTCACGATCGTGCCGCTGCTGTGGCTGCGCGAGCACCCCGGCACCGCGCTGAAGGCCGAGCCCCGCGGCAACGTGCTGACCGACGGGTTCAAACAGCTCGGCCACACCATCAAGGGCATGCGGGCCTACCCGCTGACGCTGGCGTTCCTCGGCGCGTACCTGATCTACAACGACGGCATCCAGACGGTCATCGCGTTGGCCAGCCAGTTCGGCACCGAGGAACTCAAACTCGAACAGTCGGCGCTGATCCTGACCATCCTCATCGTGCAGTTCCTGGCCTTCGGCGGCGCGCTGGCTCTCGGCGCGTTGGCCACCCGCATCGGCGCCCGCAAGACCATCCTGATCGCGTTGGCGCTGTGGCTGGGCGTGGTGTCGGCCGCCTACTTCCTGCCGGAGGGCGAACCGATCCCGTTCATGCTGCTCGGCGCCGGCATCGGCATCGTCATGGGCGGCAGCCAGGCCCTGTCGCGCAGCCTGTTCTCCCAGCTGATCCCGGCCGGTAAAGAGGGCGAGTACTACGGCTTCTACGAGATCAGCGACAAGGGCACCAGCTGGCTGGGGCCGCTGTTCTTCGGCCTGATCTTCCAACTGACCGACAGCTACCGGGCCGGCATCGTCTCGCTGGTGGTGTTCTTCCTACTCGGCGGGGTGCTGCTGGCGCTGGTGCCGATCCGGCGCGCCATCATCGCGGTCGGCAACACGCCACCGAAGCTGATCTGATGGACATCACCATCGACCCGGCGTCGGCGACCCCACCGTACGAGCAGGTCCGCCTGCGTATCGCCGCCCTGGCCGCCGACGGTGAACTGGCCGCCGGCACCCGCCTGCCGCCGGTGCGCCAGCTCGCCGGCGACCTGGGTCTGGCGGTCAACACGGTGGCCCGCGCCTACCGCGAACTCGAACAGGCCGGCCTCGTCGAGACCCGAGGCCGGCACGGCACGGTGATCACCGCGAAGGCCACCAACACCTCCGGCCAGGCCCACCGCGCCGCGGTCGCCTACGCCGAACGGACCCGCGCCCTCGGCGTCCCGGCCGAGACGGCACTCGCCCTGGTCAAGGCCGCATTGGAAGATCATTGACCGGTGTCGGTACGCCGTGGGCCGCCCCGCGCCGCACCACACCCGCCCGTGGCTGTCGACCGCGACGCGGCCGGCCGGTCCCGCCCACCAGCGCGCCTTTCGGGCGCAATCCCGGCTCGGCGCGACACCCGTGCCCGACACCGAAAGGCGAGCCCGCGCCGGTTCCGCAACGGGATCAGTCGATCGCCGACGGTGGTTGCACGCTCGGGGCAGTATGTTGCCCGTGCCCCGCAATCGCCTGATCCTGCGACAGATCTCGCTGTCTGTCGGCTCGTTGTCGATCTGTCTGTCGGCGTGGGCCGCGGCGGGGTTTCTGGCCGGTGCGGGTTCGACGGTTCTCACCGTGCTGGCGGTGGTGCCGATGCTGGCCGGTCTGATCGTTCCGGTGCTGGTGTGGTTCCTCGGCGAGGACCCCCGCGACCGGCACGGCGGCTGGTTCGTCGCGATCGGCGCCGTGACGCTGCTGTTCGCGGTCGCGGCGGGCGCCGGAGTCACCGGCGCCTACCTGGAGCTGGCCGGCGACCGGGTCCCGGTGGTGGTGACCGCCGGCGACGACGTGTCCGGCGACGGCTACCAGCTGGTCGAGGTCGCCGCCGCGGCCACCGGCGAAGACCTGGGCGAGGTGCTGTTCTTCGCCGACCGCGACCTGCGCGCCGGCGACCGGATGGTCGCGGTGTTCGACCCGCTGGGCTGGTTCCCACCGGCCACCGCCCGGCCGTCCCCGCCGCGACTGCGCTACACCTACGCCCTGACCCTCACCGGCGCGGTCCTGCTCACCGCCTTGACGGCCGCCCGCATCCGCCGAGACCTGAACCGCTACGACTTCACCGGCAGCCGCCGCCCACCCACCCGAACCCGTTGACCAGCGGCCGGCGCCGTTCACGGCCCGGCGCTCACCCCGCGCCGTGCCGGTGCTCCGGCGGCCCTGCGGGCGGCCATCCGGCGCCGACAAGGCCGCCGGAGCTGTCACAGGGGTCGGGACGGCAGAGAAGCCGGCTGGCCCGGGATTCGTCCGCGCTGTTGCACGGTGGTCGGCCCGCCCCGGGGCGACCGTGCTCCAGGAGTGGACCTATCGGACAGTGCCGTGGGCGGTGATGATCTTCTGGGCGTCCGGCACCGGTAGGGCCGGGTTGCGGGCGGCGTGGCGGGCCAGGTCGCGGTCGGGGCCGTGCAGTGCCTGCCGCAGCAGCGGCAGCGGCAGGGCCGGGTTGGCGGCGGCGTTGCAGCGGGTCTGATGGTGGCGGTCGGTGAGCAGGGCGGCGGCGAGCCGCGGTGGGAGGTTGGGGGCGGCTGCGGCCACCTGGCGCAGTTCCTCGTCGTCGCCGGTGGCCAGGGCGGCCAGGGAGGCGGCCGGCATGTTCGGGTGGGCGGCGAGTTCCCAGCGGTCGTGGCCGGCGCGTCGCAGCAGGCCGGGCAGGATGTGGCCGGGCACGCCGGGGCTGTTGCGGGCGGTCAGCAGGCGCACGCTGTAGTCGTCGTCGGCGGCCAGGGCGGCTACCGCTTCGGCCGGCAGATCGGTGGAGAACGCGATGGCCCGGCGGTGGAAGACGAACGGTGATCGCAGGTGGGCGAGCCGTTCGGCACGGGTGGCGCGCTGGGGACGCAGCCAGTCGGACACGTGGGTGTCCTGATCGGTGAGGGTGGCCGCGATCGTGTGGCGGACGTCGTCGGGGGTGTCGCGGCGCAGCATGATCGCGGTGCGGACCTCCTCGTCGCCGTCGGTGCCGAGCGGGCTGACCACCCGGTACGGGAGGTGATCGTTTTCGGCCAGAGAGGACCGCACCCAAGGATCGGGATCGTCGCGCAGCGCGGCGGCCCGGCCGGGATCGTGCACGTGCCGGGCGGCCACCGGGCGGGTCGCCGGGTCGGCCAGTAACGCCGGGAGCAGGTCGTCCGGTGGCGCCACCCGCATGAGGGCGCTGCGGCGGACCTGGTCGTCGCGGTCGGTGAGCAGGGTGTGCGGCCGATGTGGATGCCAGGCGATCTCGCGCCGCACGATCGGCGACGGATCGGCGGCCAACTGCAGGACCAGGTCGCCGGGCAGGTCGGGCCGTACGGCGACAGCGCGGCGCACGCCGAGGTCCGGGTCGTGGGCGAGGATCCGCAGAGCCGGCGACGGCGCGTGGGCGGCCAGCGCGCGGCGGGCCGACGGGTCCGGATGGGTGATCAGTTGCGGCCAGGCGTGGGCGGCGGCGACCGGGTTGCCGGCCAGGACGACGGCCTGCGCGGCAGCCAGTCGCACAGGCGGAACGGCGGCCTGTGCGGCGGCCGGACGCGCAGGCGGGATCGCGGCCTGCACGGTAGCCGGACGCGCAGGTGGACCGGCGGCCTGTGTGGCGGACCGGCCCACAGGCGGGCCGGTGGCCAGCCGCACGGCCAGGTCCTCGGTGAGGTCGGTGCGGCGAGCCAGGGCTTGCCGGGTCTGCTCGTCGTCGCTGTCGGCGAGCGGCCGCAGCACGTCGATGCTCAGGCCGGGGTTGGCGGCCAGCCCTCGGGTCAGGTGCCGGTCGGCAGGCGGGCGGGGCCGGGTATGGGTCATACGGCCGCGCCCTGTCGATGCCGGGGCCGGGTGTCGGTCATAGGGCCGCGCCCCGTTGATGCCGGGGCCGCGGTCGGCGGTCGGTCGGTGGGACGGGCCGGCCGTCAGTCATCGAGCAGGCCGTCGACCAGGGCGCGTAGACCGGCCGGATAGGTGTCGGTGGTGGCCAGGGCGGGCCACTGGTCGCCGATGGCGGCCAGGTGCGGGAGCCGGGTGGGGTCGAACGCGGTGAAGTCGATGTCGCGGTAGGCGGCCGGGCCGACTGATCGGAAACGGACCAGGATCTCGCCGACGGTGTAGTACCAGATGCTCCGGAACACCGCGACGGCCTGTGCGCGGGTGCGCCCGGCGTCGACGGCGGCGCCGACGATGGTGTCGACCAGGTGCAGGGCCGGGTCGCCGAGCAGGCCGACGAACCCGTCGGTGGCCAGGATCTCGGCGGCCCACGGCCAGCCGGTGAGGGCGTCGTGCATGGCGGTGGCGGCCACCACGATCCGGTCGCGGGGTTCGTCGGGCAGCTCCGGTACCGGCAGTCGGCCGGCGTATTCGTTGAGCAGTTGGAGCAGCAGGTCCTGTTTGTCCCGCACGTGGTGGTACAGGGTGGTGGGCCCGATCCCGAGTTCGGCGGCCAGCCGGCGGACGGTGAGTTTCTCCCAGCCGTCGGCGTCGATGAGGCTGCGGGCGGCGGCCAGGATCTGCGGGCGGGAGGTCACCGGTGGCCGGCCGGTCCGGCGCGGGGTTGCGGGCACCCGACCATCTTGATGCATGGATGTCCCACTGCTACTTTCGGAACATGTTCCGAAAGTCGGGTGTCATTCTCGCCACCGTCGCTCTCGTACAGTTCATGGTGTCGCTGGACCTCTCGGTCGTGAACGTGGGACTGCCCCGCATCGCCGCCGGACTCGGATTCAGCACCCTCGGCCTGACCTGGGTGATCCACGCCTACGCCGTCACGTTCGGTGGTCTGCTGCTGCTCGGTGGCAAGGCCGCCGACCGGTACGGCCGCCGACTCCTGCTCCTGCTCGGCCTGACCGTGTTCGCGCTGGCGTCACTGGCCGGCGGATTCGCCCAGCAGCCGGGCCACCTCGTCGCCGCCCGAGCCGTCCAGGGCATCGGCGCGGCGGCCCTCGCCCCGGCCGCGCTCGCCCTGCTCAGCGCCGCGTTCCCGGACGGCCGGGCCCGGGTGCGGGCGTTCGGGGTGTGGGCGGCCGTCAACGCCGCCGGCGGTGCGCTGGGTGTGCTGATCGGCGGAGTCCTCACCGAGTACGCGGGCTGGCGCTGGGTGATGTTCGTCAGTGTCCCGATGGCGGCCGCCGCACTGGTCATGGCATGGCGGGTCGACGATGCACCGCCGGTCGCCGACCGTGGCCCGGATGTGGCGGGGGCACTGCTGGCCACCTCCGGGATGCTGCTTCTGGTGTACGGCATCGTGCGTACCGACATCCGGCCCGTCGCGGTCGCCGTCGCGTTGCTGGCCGGGTTCGTGGTCGTGCAACGGCGCACGACGCGGGATCCGCTGATCCGGTTCGGGTTGGCGGCGAACCGGTCGGTGGCCGGGGCGAACCTGTTCAACCTGCTGGCCGGGGCGGCGATGGCGTCGGCGTTCTACTTCGCGTCGCTGTATCTGCAGCAGGTGCTGGGGCACGGGCCGGCGCTGACCGGGGTGATGTTCCTGCCGTTCGCGCTGGCCGTGGTCGCCGGTGCGGTGGTCGCGGTACGGCTGGGTCACCGGCTGCCGGGCCGGATGCTGCTGATCGCCGGTGGTCTGCTGACGGCGGCCGGGTTCGCGGTGTTCGGGCGGATCAGTGTGGACGGGTCGTTCACCGCTGACGTGCTGGCGCCGTCGGTGATCGCCGGTTTCGGGTTCGGGTTCTGTCTGGGCCCGGTCGTGTCGATCGCCACCGCCGGGGTCGCCGACCACGAATCGGGCACGGCGTCGGGGCTGCTCAACAGCTCCCGGCAGATCGGCGCGGCGCTGGGCCTGGCGGTGCTCGGCACCATCGCCGACAGACATCCGGGCACCGAGGGGTACGCGCTGGGCCTGACCCTGTGTGCCGCGCTGATGGCGGCCGCCGCCCTGATCGCGGTCACCGTCCTGCCCCGCCGGGTACCGGCCATCACGTCGCCGCAGCCGGCCCACCGGTAGGTCGACGACCATGCCGGGCGGGGTGACCCGGGCCCACCGACGGTGCAGGTGTCGTGAGGCGACAGGTGCCCGCCCTGCACTGCCGTAAGGCGACCGGAGCAGGCACTGCGGTCCCCGAAGGGCACCTCGTGGCCGGAGATCCACCGCCGACGAGGTCCCCGACCGCCCGTCGGCGGCCGAAAGATCAACATCAGCACTTTCCGCGGCCTCAGCGGTGCGTCAGGAACCCTGAACAGCACTTCTACGGCTGTCAGCGGCACGCTACGCACCCTGAACAGCACCTCTGCGGCCGTCGGCGGCACGCTACGCACCCTGAACAGCACCTCTGCGGCCGTCGGCGGCACGCTACGCACCCTGAACCGCGCCGGAAGCAGCCCTACCGTGCCGCCGGGCGACCACCTGAAGCCCGGAAGCAGCCACCGGGTGCCGCTCGCCGGTCGGGCCGCACGCGGAAGCAGGCACCCGATCACTGGTCGGGCCGCGCCCGGAGGCGGCCGGCCGGTTGCCGTTTCGGTGGTCGGGCTGCGGCTCGTCGGTGTGTCACTGCTCGACGGATCGGGCGGAGGTGTCAGTGGGTCTGCCCGGCCGGAGCAGGTTCGGCAAGCGGGGCGTCAGCCTGGGGGTGGCGTGTCTGCTCGGGCATCGTCGGTGATGATGGTGTCTGTGGATTCCAGGGAACTGACCGAACGGGAGCGGGCGGTGCTGACCGCACTGCTGGCGGTGGATTTCGAGGGTGCGGCGGTGTTGCGGGAGCAGGCCGCCGCCGTGCGGGTGGTCGGTGGCTGCGCGTGTGGCTGCCCGACGATCCACTTCGTCTCCGCAGCGGCCCCGGGGATGAATCCGAAGGTCAACGGCCACCCGCACGGTTCCTACAGCAGTCTGTTCCTCTATACGGTCGTCGGCGCGGATGGCGGGGAGCTGCTCGGTGGCATCGAGTGGGCCGGGATCGACGAGTCGCCGGCCGAGTTCCCGCCGCCGGAGACGCTGGAGTTGTCGCTCGGCTGAGTGAGGGCGTTGCACCAGGCGGTGCGGATGGTGTGGGCGCCCCAGGCGTTGGGCTCGATGACACCGCAGAACCACAGGTTCCGGCCGGGGATCGGCGGCGATGTCACCGGCGGTGGTGCCGTGGCCGGTGAACGCGGCGTGCACGTCGGCCGGCAGTGTCGCGTAGCGGGCGGCGGGCCCGGCCCAGGGTGGTGTTGATCTGGTTGATCCAGTGCGGCGCGTTCGGCCAGGGGTTGGCCCGGGTGCGGTGCCGGTGCCGTCGCTGGGGTCGTAGACGGTGGTGAGCACGATCCGGGTGGTGCGGGGCAGTCTCGCCAGGACGGCTTCGGCCTGGGCGGCGAACCGGCCGATGACCGCGGCGGTGGTGTCGTCACCGTAGGCGGTGAGCAGGTCATTGCCGCCCATGGTGATGGTGACCAGGCCGGGCGGCGCGGTCAGTCGGCGGTGACGGCACCGTCGCGCGCCGGTACGTCCAGACTCCAGCCACTGGCGGACGACGCGATGCCGGAGAGGCCGTTGCTGGACAGGTCGCGGCCGGCCCAGGCGGGGAAGTCGGTGTTCAGGTTGCGGTACCGCGGCCGGGCCCGCCGGCGTGGTCGTCGATCGACATGGAGTCGCCGAGGGCGACGTAGCGGCTGGTCACGGTCATCGATGATGCGTGTGGTGTCCGGTTGAGGCGAACGATCTCCGGGGCGGCGAAATTCGGTGAGGGTCGCCTTCAGCCCGGCGGTCGCGTTGCCGGCCGGGACGGGCCGGTGACGCCGCGGTGTAGGGAACAGTGTTCCCGGTGGCCGTACCTCATGATGGTTTTTCGCAGAGGAAGACCCGTTGCATGGCGGGCCGGTCGGGGGCCTGGCGCACGTCGGTGATGCGGAAGCCGGCGGCCGTGAGGCCGGCGTCGAGTTCGTGGCGGTCCCGGAACCGCAAAGTGGAGTCGGAGGTGAGAACGTCGCCGTCGGCGAACGTGTAGGTGTCGCGGAACGACACGTACGGCAGTCGCACGTCGGTGAGCTGGAAGTCGTGTCGGACTTCTCCGATGCCGGGGACGTCGCGGGTCTCGGATCGGCGGTGGGCCCATTCGTCCCAGACCCGGTATTCGGGGCGGCGGGTTTCGAAGACCAGGTGCCCGCCGGGGCGCAGCAGCCCGAAGATCGTCTGCAGGGTGGTGTTCCAGTCGGTGTCGGTGAGGAACACCTGGGCGACGTTGCCGGTCATCGTCACCAGGTCGAAACCGGACAGTCCGTCGAGGTCGCCGACCCAGGTGACCGTGTCGGTCTTGGCGCGGGCGACGTCCAGCGACGCGGTGGCCGGGTCGTAGCCGGTGACCCGGTGGGACGTGGCGGCCAGCCGTACGGCGAGGCAGCCGGTGCCGCAGCCGTAGTCGAGGATGTGGTGGGCGCCGAGTTCGGCGGTGATGTCCTCGTAGGCTTGCAGGTCGCCGCGGTCGCTGTCGAACGTGTCGTAGACGGCGGCGAGCCGGGGGTGGGCGAATTTCCGATCGGGCACCCGCCGACCTTATGCGATGCCGACCGGCACGGCAGGTATTCACGTTTGCCGTTACGCTGCCGGGGGTGACCCGTTTTCTGCTGGTGCCCGGCCGCGGGGTGCCGTTTCCGAACCACTGGTCGCGGCAGTGGGCGCGTGCGCATCGTGACTATCGGTGGGCGCCGGAGCCGCCCGGCCCACCGTATGTGGCCGACGATCGGGTGGCCGCGTTGCAGACCGCGGTGGCCGCCTCCGACGAGCCGGCGATCCTGATCGCGCACAGCGCCGGTTGTGTGACGGTCGCGTGGTGGGCGCGGCGGTTCACCGGGCCGGTGGCGGCGGCGTTGCTGGTGACGCCGCCGGAGGGCCCGGACGTGCCGCGGGAGGTGTTGCCGTTCCGGTCGATCGTGGTGGCCAGCCGGGATGATCCGCACGGTTCGTTCGCCCACGGTGAGCAGTTGGCCCGTGATTGGGGTGCCGAGCTGTTCGACGCCGGGCCGGTGGGTCATCTGGATTCGAGTTCCGGGTTCGGGCCGTGGCCGGACGGGGTGAAGCTGGTCGCTAGGCTGGCCGGCCGAGCATGACCAGGATGTGCCACAGGTATTTCACCAGTTGGGGGTGGTCGCCGTCGCGGGCGGCCCGGCCGATGACCTCGGCGTTCAGGACCGGTCGGCGGTAGCGGGCGGCGATCTCGCGGGCCAGGTGCGCGGTTTCGGGGCCGCGGAGGGTGTCGGGGAACGCGTCGGCTTGCAGGTGGAAGCCGGGGTGCCAGCGGACCGGGACGCCCAGTGACCGCAGGGTGTCCTCGTGTGGGGTGCCGCGAAACGACGGGTCGGCGATCAGGTGGGTGACGTCGTCGGTGATGCTCACACCGCCGTGGATCTGTGCTTCGACGTAGTCGTCGAGGGTCCGGCCGGCGTCGCTGCGGGGTGCGGCCAGTGCGGCCTGCCGCCACCGTTGCGGGTCGGTGGCGGTCACCCCCAAGGCGGTTCCGGTACGGGTGACCTGCGCGAGGAGTCCGTCCCAGACGGCACCGAACGTCGCGGCGGTGCCGAGGATCTGCGGGAGGGTGTGGCTGTCGCCGAGGCTGTAGGTGGCCCGCGCGTTGACGTGCGCGGCCAGTCGCAGGTGGCAGCTGCCGAAGCGGGGTGCCGCTCCGTCGGGGTGGCCGGGCAGGTTGAGGGCGCCGTAGACGGGCCGGCTGCCGCCGTCGCCGAACATGCGTCGTTCCCAGAGCGGCCGGTCTCCGCCGAGACCGCCGTTGGAGATGCCGGTCTCGTATTGGGTGCGGTAGACGCCGTCGGCGGCGAGGTGTTCGATGACGGTGCGTGCGTCGCTCAGCAGCCGGTCGGGGTGGAAGTTGACCGTGATCGGGGCGGTCACGGCCGGCCCGGGGTGCGGGAAGCGCGCCCGCACGTGGGCGAGCGCCTTCTCCGCGGGGGTCACGTCTACTTGGCTTCGATGGTGTTGGTGGCGAGCAGCACCAGCAGCAGCGAGCCGAGGGCGAGCCGGTAGAAGATGAAGATGCTGTAGGAGTGTTTCGACACGAATTTCAGCAGCCAGGTGACCGACGCGTAGGCGACGACGAAACTGACGACGGTCGCGACGATGGTGTTGGTCCAGCCGACGCCGTTGGCGATCCGGTCGGCCTCTTCGACGCCCTGCAGGATCGACGCGCCGGTCAGGGCGGGGATCGACAGGAAGAACGACAGTTTCGTGACGGTGACCCGGTCCAGGTCGCGTAGCAGACCGGC
Organism: Actinoplanes sichuanensis; assembly: GCF_033097365.1. Lineage (NCBI taxonomy): Bacteria > Bacillati > Actinomycetota > Actinomycetes > Micromonosporales > Micromonosporaceae > Actinoplanes > Actinoplanes sichuanensis. The sequence continues at coordinate 3,405,729 of NZ_AP028461.1, read as the reverse complement.
CGACATGGTGGCGCCGGAGCGGGAGATGCCGGGGATCAGGGCCATGCACTGCACGACACCGATGATGAGGGTGTCCTTCCAGCCGACGTCCTCCTGGTGGCGGACCTGGGTGGCGGCGTGGTCGGCGAAGGCCATCACCCCGGACCAGATGATCAGGGCACCGGCGACGAACCAGAGGCTGCGTAGGGTGCCTTCGATCTGGTCTTTGAACAGCAGCGCCGCGATCACGATCGGGATGGAGCCCAGCAGCACGGCCCATCCGAACCGGAAGTCCTCGTGGTCGCGGTGCGCTTTGTTGAACAGGCCTTTGAAGAAGGCCGGGACGACCCGGAGGATGTCTTTACGCAGGAACAGGATGGTGGCCAGCACGGCACCCGACTGGATGATCACCGTGAAGGCGGTGATGTCCGGGTCGTCGATCGTGTGACCGAACAGTTTCTCCAGGATCGTCAGGTGTCCGGTGCTCGACACCGGGAGGAACTCCGTGACGCCTTCGACCGCGCCGAGGATGACCGCCTCGACGATGCTCATTTCCGTGCTCAAAACCCGCCCGCTCTCTGTTGCCGCGGGTTCAGAGCATAGGGGGCTTGGTCACGGGCTGTTGCGGCGGGCACGGGCCGCGGCGATCGTGTACGCGGGGTCACGGTCGAGGTTGAATCGGTCACGGTCGTAGCGGCGGGTGGTGCGGGGGTCGGCGTGGCCCATGGCGTCCTGGACGTCTTCGAGGGCGACGCCTTCGGCGCGGGCGGTGGTGGCGAACGCGTGGCGCAGTGAGTGAGGTGACAGCCGGTCGGCTTCGGCGATCCCGGCGTCGGCGGCCAGCCTGCGCACGAGCCGGAACACGGCGTGCCGGTCGACGCGGGCGCCGGTGGCGGTGACGAACAGCGGTCCGGGTTGTGGTCCGCGTTCGCCCAGCCAGTCGTCCAGTGCCGTGGACACGCCGGGGGTCAGGGCCCGGCGGCGGGGTTTGCCGCCTTTGCCGGTGAAGCGGACGGTGCGGTGGCCGCGGTCGTGGCCGACGTCGATCAGGTCGAGGCCGACGAGTTCCCCGACGCGCAGGCCGAGGTCGGCCAGCATGGTGATCATGGCGTGGGTGCGGGTGCCGGCGCGGGCGGCGGCGGCCAGCAGCGCGTCGACTTCGGTGGGGGTCAGGCCGAGGGTGGCGGAGTGGTCGCGGTCGAGGTGGGGCCGGTCGGCGCCGCCGACCGGGTTCGCGGTGACGGCGTGGAGTTTGACGAGGAAGTCGTACCAGCTGGAGACGCCGGACAGTTTCCGGGCGACGGAGGCGGGGGCGAGTGGTCTGGCTTCGAGTTCGCGGGCGTAGGCGTTGACGTCGAGGAAACTCGCGTGCAGCGGGTCGAGGCCGCGGCCGGTGCACCAGGTGAGCCAGGAGTCGACGTCGCGGCGGTAGGCGGCGCGGGTGTGTTCCGACAGCCGCCGGTTGGCCAGCCACGCTTCGGTGAACGCGGTGGCCGATCCGGTGGTGGCCGGGAGCGGGATCCGGTGCGGCTGCACTGTCATGCCGGTCAGTTTCTCAAGTTCTCGATCACCTGTCCGTGTGCGACATGCCAGTGGCGGGTGTGTCCGACGGCGTCGGCGAAGTACCGGTCGTGGCTGACGGTGATCAGGGTGCCTTTGTAGCGGCGGAGGGCTTCTTCGATGACGTCGAGGGCGGCGAAGTCGAGGAAGTTGGTGGGTTCGTCGAGTAGCAGGATCCGTGACGGGCTGTTGACCAGTACGGCCAGCAGCAGTCGCCGTAGTTCGCCGGCGGACAGGTCGTCGACCGGCTGGGTCCACTGGTCGGGGTCGAACTGGTGGCCGGACAGCAGGGTTTCGGCGTCGTCGACGTAGACCGGGACCCGGTTGCGGAAGAAGTCGATGACGGTGGTGGCGTCGCGGAGTCCGTCGTCGGTCTGCGGGAGTACGGCGACGTCGGGGTGCCGGCCGGCGATGGCGTTGAGCAGGGTGGTCTTGCCGGCGCCGTTACGGCCGGTGATCAGGATCCGGTCGCCGCGGTGTACGTCGAGGTCGATGTGGTGCAGCAGGTCGCGTACGGTCAGGTCTCTGATCTTCAGGACGGTCTCGCCGGGATCGCCGGTGTCGTCGGGGAACGCGAGGGTCAGCGGTGGCCGGGTGCGGGGCCGGGCGATCCAGGTGACCGACGCCATCTGCCGCCGTAGTCGTCGTTCGCGGACTTTGGCCTTGCGGGCGACGAGCCGGGCGACGCGTTTGATGTGTGGGGCGGCGGCGCCGGCCGGGGTGCTGATCTCGGTGCCGCGGGCGTAGGCCTTGGTCGTGGCGATGTCGGCTTCCCAGCGGCGGCGGTCTTTCTCCTGGGCTTCGTAGTCGAGTAGCAGTTTCTCCCAGCGGCGTTGTTTCTCCTGCCGGTAGGGGGTGTAGCCGCCGCCGGGGTAGTCGTGCGGTTGTTCGTCGATGCCGTCGAGTTCGATGATGCGGGTGACGACCTCGTCGAGGAACGCCCGGTCGTGGCTGACGGCGAGGACGGCGCCGGGGAAGGTCTGCAGCCAGTGTCGTAGCCAGGCGGCGCCTTCGGCGTCGAGGTGGTTGGTGGGTTCGTCGAGCAGCAGCAGGTCCGGGTCGTCGAGTAGGGCGCGGGCCAGCATCAGCCGGGCCTGTTCGCCGCCGGAGACGGCCCGTAGGGGCAGGTCGTCGTCGAGGTGGTCGATGTCGAGGCGCTGGCGGATCTCGGTGAGCCGGGTCTGCGCGGTCCAGCCTTGCAGGGCGGTCCAGCGTTCCTGCGCGTCGGCGTAGGCGTCCAGGAGGTCTTCGCCGTCGGCCAGGCGTTTCTCCAGCTCACGCATGGTGGCGGTGACGTCCGCGAGTTCGCCGAGACCGGCGGTGAGAAACGCGCCGACCGTGCCGTCGGCGTCGGGCAGCCGTTGCGGGACGTACGCGACGCGGGTGCCGCCGCTGATGCTGAGGTGTCCCTGCGTCGGTGTCAGAAGGCCGGCCAGCACCCGTAGCAGGGTGGTCTTGCCGGCGCCGTTGGGGCCGACGACCCCGATCCGGTCGCCGGGGCGCAGCACCAGGTCGAGACCGGAGAACAGCAGGTCACCGTCGTGGGCGTGGGCGAGGTCGACTGCTTTGACGTGCATGAGGCGGCTCCAGGGACGAAGGGAGAACGGGACACCGGTCAGGGGGTCTCTCACTTCACCGCGACGTGCTCCTGGTCTTCTCGGCAGTGGTTCCGGACTTCCACTCTGCTCGCGAGCACGGCGGTCCGCAACCCGATATACCCACGCCTACTGCTCGGTTGACGATATATGACGGCGGCCGTACGGTGTGGGGTATGTCAGCCTCTGATTGGCCGCGGGCCGACCCCGCCCTGGAACGCTTCTACCGCAGGTTGCTGCACGCCTACCCGGGTTCCTACCGGCGCCGACACGGCGCGGAGATCGTCACGACGCTGCTGGAGATGGCCGAGCCGGGCCGCCGCCGCCCCCGGCCCGCCGACGTGCTGCATCTGCTGGCCTCCGGGTTACGGCAACGGTTCCGGCTCCCCGCCGGTCGGCCCCTGGCGTGGCCGGCCGCCGTTCTGGCCCTGCTCGCCGCCGGCGCGCTCGGCGCCGCCGGCGGATCGTGGGCGGGCGTGCACACGTTCGCCGACCTGCCGCCGGCCGAGCAGGCCCAGGCCCTGCACCGGCAGATCGCCGGCACGGCCGCGATGGGTGATCCGGTGCCGGCCGGCGTCGAGGCGGTGCCGATGTGGTGGACCCACAGCAGCGCCGACGGCACCGTCTGGGACGGTGAGCAGGCCCGGGCCCGACTCGCCGCCGACGGCTGGCAGGTCGGCCCGCTGCAGGCCACCGACCGGTTCGAGACCGGCACCGGCGCGCCCGAACACGGCTTCGACGCGTTCCGGGACGGGCTCAAGGCCACCGTGACCGGGGAGGGCGGGTCGGTGGCGGTGGACCTGGCCCCGGACGACTCCGGCCTACTGCTGCCGCTGATCGCCGCCGGCCTGGCCGTCGGCGCGGTGACGGGCTGGCTGATCGCGGCGGCGGTGGCACGCCGCCGGTCGAGACCGGCGGCGGCCGGCGCGGCGGTGACGTTCGCGGTGCTGTTCGCGCCGGTGTGGTCGCTGTACGACGACACGGTGATGGCGTTCCAACTGCACGGCCACCCCGGGGTGAGCATCCTGACGGTCCACGGGCGGCTGATGCCGGACCATGTCGATGCGTCCGGCCCGTCCTGGCTGTCGTGGATCTGGCCGCAGGTGACATGGATCAACGCCGCCCTGACCGGTGTAGGCGTGGTGCTGGCGGTGCTGACGGTGCTGCTGGCGGCGGCGTTCCCGGCCGCCGGCTCCCGCACGGTGCGGGAGGTGACGCTCTGATGCAGGAGCCGACGTTTCTGATCCTGACCGCGCTGGCCGGGCGCCCCCTACACGGCTACGGCATCATCCAGGCCGTCGCCGCCCTCTCCGACGGTGACGTGACGTTACGGCCGGGCACCCTGTACGGGGCTCTGGACCGGCTCGCCGAACAGTCCCTGATCGCCGTCGAACGCGAGGAGGCCGTCGAGGGCCGGCTACGCCGCTACTACCGGCTCACCGACACCGGCGCGCAGACTCTGGCCGTCGAGGCCGAGCGGCTACGGCGGCGGGCGGCCGCCGCGGAGGCACAGTTACGCTCCCGCGGCGGCCTGGCGCCCGGTCCGGCCTGACCCCCGGTGGCTGCTGCCCGCGGGCCAGGCAGCAGCCACCGGGGTCGGGTCTCAGGCCGGTGGGGTGGCGTCGATCGTGGCCAGGGCCTGCAGGACCGCATGGTGGGCGGCCGCGTCCAGCGGCCGCAACGGCGGCGGCAGACAGGCCGGACCGGTCAGGCCGAGGTGTTCGGCGATCACCGCGACCACCCGCAGGCTGCCGTGCGCGGCGAACAGTTCGAACAGTGGCCGCAGCCGATCCGACGCCGCTTTCGCGACCACCGGCGACGAGGCCCGCACGATCGGCAGGGCCAGATCGGGCAGGGTCCCGGCGATCACCGAATACCAGGCGTCGCAGCCGGCCCGCAACGACACCGCGGCGACCTGATCACCGGAGACCCCGATGGTCACCTCGGGCGCCAGCAGCGTCCGCAGCGCGGTGACCCGATCGTGGGCGATCGCCGGGTCCGCCGGCAGCGGCGGCACTTTGATCGACGCCACACCCGGGAGTTTCGCGACCGCCGCATACAGGTCGTCGGTGAACGTGAACCCCGTGGTCCGCGGATTGTCGTACACCACCAGCGGCACCGACAGGCCCGCGGTGACCCGCTCGAACAGGTGATACACCTCGTCGTCGGACAGCGGCTGATACGACACCGGCGCCAGCAGCACCGCACGAACACCGGCCTGCTGGGCGTCGTCGGCGTGTTCGAGCACGTGCCGGGTGCGTAACGCGCCGATCCCGGCGATCACCGGGGTGTCACCGGCGTTCTGCACGGCCAGGGCGGCGACCCGAGCCCGTTCGCCGCGGGTCAGATAGGCGTAGGAACCGGTGGAACCGAGCGCGCCGATGCTGTCGACACCGGACCCGGCCAACCGGGTGATCAGTTTCGCGTAGGCGTGTTCGTCGAGGCGGTCGTCGTCGAGCGGGGTGAGCGCGAAGGCACTCAGGCCGGTGAACACGGGTGTTCCTCCTTGTACGGAAAAGGCCGGGGGGAATCAACGGTCGAGACGTACCACCAGGGGCCGATGGTCGGACACGGCCACCGCCGGGGTGCGCACCTGCACGACCCGGCCCAGAGCGCCGGCGCCGCGCGGGTCGGCGAGCACATGATCGAGCTGTGTCTTCGGGGCCGTGTTGGGAAACGTCGCGGCCCGCGCCAGCGGCCGCCACCCGGTGAACGCCCGCACCGGACCGGCCGGCATGTTCAGGTCACCGAGCAGCACCCGCGGCGCCGGCAGCCCCCGCAGGGCCCGCACCGCGGCCCGCAGCTGACGCACGTTCCAGCCGGGCACGAACGACAGGTGGGTCGTGGCGACCGTCAACGGCCCGGCCGGGGTGTCCAGGACGGCGGCGAGCAGCACCCGCGGTTCGTCACGCAACAGCAGCAGACCCCCGTCCGGTACGTACACCGGCGACCGCACCGGCGCACCGGGCAACTGGGTGATCTGCCAACGCTGCACCGGGAACCGGCTGACCACCGCGATCCCGTACTGCGGGTGGCCGATGTCGGCCCCGGAATGCCACGGCTCCCACGTCTGACCGGGCGTACCGACGACCGCCGCAGCGAACCGGTGCACCCTCGCGCCGAGCGCGTCGGCGGCCAACGCGGTCAGGTCCAGCAACCCCGACCGCGGCTGCGCCCGGTCGACCTCCTGCAACCCCAACACGTCGGCGTCGAGGTCGGCGACGGCGGCGTGGATCCGGTCGGCGTGTACGGTGCCGTCCGACAGTGATCTGCCGTGCAGCAGGTTGAAGGTGGCCAGGCGCACGTGCCGACCCTAGCCAACCCGATGGAGGGCGTGTTGTTCAAGGCGTTGTTGTGCCTGTCGTTGCTGTTCGTCGCCGGCGCGCTGTTCGGGATCTGGCTGCAGAAACAGCGCCGCCGATGATCGCCGCGCTCCTGCTCGCCGCGCTGGCGGCGGGCTGGGTCGACGCGGTCGTCGGCGGCGGCGGGCTGCTGCTGCTACCGGCGCTGCTGGTGGTGGCCCCGCAGCTGGGCACGGCGACCGCGTTGGGCACCAACAAACTCGCGGCGATCTGCGGCACGTCGACGGCCGCGGTCGCCTACGCCCGCCGCACCAAGATCGACTGGGGGGTCGCCGGGCCGGCGGCCGCTCTGGCGCTGGTGTGCGCCGGGTCGGGGGCGGCACTGGCCGGTTCGGTACCCGCGGCCGCGTACCGTCCCGTCATCATCGGGGTACTGGTGGCGGTGGCCGTGTTCGTCACCGCCCGCCCGCAGATGGGCCTGATCGAACAACCCGCCAAACGCACCCGGATCCGCCGCGCCGTGGTCGTGACCGTCGCCGGAGTGCTGATCGGCCTGTACGACGGACTGATCGGACCCGGCACCGGCACGTTCCTGGTCCTGGCGTTCACCGCGATCGTCGGCGCCGACTTCGTGCACGGCTCGGCGATGGCGAAGATCGTGAACACGGCCACCAACCTCGGCGCCCTGGTGGTGTTCGCCGCGACCGGCCACGTCGCGTGGCTGCTCGGCGCCGCGATGGCGGTCTGCAACATCATCGGCGCGGTCCTCGGCGCCCGGATGGCCCTGCGCCGCGGCGCCGGGTTCGTCCGGATCATCCTGCTGGTGGTGGTACTCGCGTTGATCGCCCGACTCGGCTACCAACACTGGGCGCAGAACTGACGGACGGCACAATGGGCGCCATGAGCGAGGACCTGCCGAAACTGATCGCCACCATCGAAGACCAGGAACGCCGTCTGGTGTTCCCCACCTTCACCGAGGCCGACGCGTGGGCACTGGGCTGCCTGCTGGTGAACCTGGCCACCGAGCGGAGCCTGCCGGTGGCCGTCGACATCCGCCGCGGCCCGCAGCAACTGTTCCACGCCGGGCTACCCGGATCGGTCGCCGACAACGACACGTGGATCGACCGGAAGGTACGGGTCGTCTACCGCTACGGGGCGTCGTCGTTCCTGGTCGGCCGCCGCCTCGCCGCCAAGGGCCGCGAACTGGACGCCTCCCAGGGCGTCGACCCGGCCGACTACGCCGCCCACGGCGGGGCGTTCCCGGTACGGGTACCCGGCGCCGGGGTGATCGGAGTGGTGACCGTGTCCGGCCTGCCGCAGGCCGACGACCACGCCCTCGTGGTCGAGGCGATCGAGACGTTCCTGACCCGCTGAACTCTGCCGTCGGCAGACGACACCGGGCGTGTCGGACCGGCCGCGGGCAGTCTTGCCGGTATGCGGATTCTGGTGCTGGGTGGCAGTGGTTTCGTCGGCCGGTCGATCGCCGAACTCGCCGCCGCCCGCGGCGACGACGTGACCGTGCTCAACCGCGGCCGGGCCGACCCGCCGCCCCGGGTGCGGGCCCTGACCGGCGACCGGCAGACCCCGGGCGGCCTGGACGCGCTCGGCGACGCCACGTGGGACGCGGTCGTGGACACCTGGTCGGCCGACGCCACGGTGGTCGCCGCGGCGGCGACGGCGTTGCAAGGCCGAGCCGGCCACTACACCTACATCTCGAGCCGTTCGGTGTACGTCCTCGGCGAGGACCGTCTCGTACCGCACGACGAACCCGGCTACGCCGGTGACAAACTCCGCGGCGAGCTGGCTGCCGCCGGGTTCGGCGGGCCGCTGCTGCTGGCCCGGGCGGGGCTGATCCTGGGCCCGTACGAGAACATCGGCCGCCTACCGTGGTGGCTCAACCGGCTGCACGCCGGCGGTCCGACACTGGCGCCCGGCCCGCGGGATCTGCCGCTGCAATACATCGACACCCGCGACCTGGCCGCGTTCGTCCTGGACGCCGCCGCCACCGCCCGGACCGGCCCCTTCGACCTGGTCAGCCCGCCCGGACACACCACGATGGGCGAGCTGCTGGACATCACCAACGAGGTCACCGGAAACCACGCCGACCTGCGGTGGACCGACCCGGACACCATCATCGCCGCCGGCATCCAACCGTGGACCCACCTCCCGGTGTGGCTACCACCCGGGCCACTGCACACCGCCCTGCACGGCAGTGACGTCACCCCCGCCCTGGCGGCGGGCCTACGATGCCGGCCGGTCCGGGAGACGATCACCGACACGTGGACGTGGCTCACATCGCTGCCGGACGGCGCACCACACCGCGCCGACCGGCCGGCCGTCGGCCTCGACCCGCAGATCGAGGCGACCCTGCTATAGCTGCGCGGCGGCGTGCCGGCCGGCGGCCCGCCCGGAGAACAGACACCCACCGAGGAACGTGCCCTCCAACGCGTTGTAGCCGTGCACGCCACCACCACCGAACCCGGCGACCTCACCGGCCGCATACAACCCGGAGATCGGCGCCCCGTCCAGACCCAGCGCCCGCGAATCGAGGTCGGTCTGCACCCCGCCGAGCGTCTTACGGGTCAGCACGTGCAGTTTCACCGCGATCAGCGGCCCGGCCGCCGGGTCGAGCAGCCGATGCGGAGTCGACGTCCGCCCGATCCGATCACCGATGTACCGCCGCGAATTGTGGATGCCCTGGATCTGCGCGTCCTTGCTCACCTTGTTGGCGATCTGCGAATCCCGGGCCACCACCTGCGACCGCACCGTGGCCACATCCAACAGCGGCGTGTCGGTGAGCCGGTTCATACCCGCCACCAGCTCATCCAGACCCGACGCGACCACGAAGTCGGCACCGTGCTGTTTGAACGCCTCCACCGGACCCGGCGCACCCTTACCGAACAGCCGCTGTTTCAGGAACCCACGCCGGTCCGAGGCGGTGATGTCCGGGTTCTGCTCCGACCCGGACAGGGCGAACTCCTTCTCGATGATCCGCTGCGTCAACACGAACCACGAATGGTCGTACCCGGCGATCTCCGGAGTGGTCCGCAGATACTCGAGAGTGCCGAGCGTGTCATACGACGGGAAATACGGGGCCGGCAACCGACGACCGAGCGCATCCAACCACAACGGTGACGGCGCCGACAGGATCCGGATACCGTGACCGGGCCAGATCGGATTCCAGTTCTGCACACCCTCGGTGTAATGCCACATCCGGTCCCGGTTGACCAGCCGCACCCCGGCGTCCTCGGCGATCTGCAGCATCCGCCCGTCCACATACGCCGGCACCCCGGTCACCATCACGCCCGGGGCGGTGCCGAGCCGCGCCGGCCAATACCGGCGCACCAGGTCGTGATTCGCGCCGATCCCACCGGTCGTCACGATCACCGCCTGCGCCCGTATCTCGAAGTCACCGACCCGATCCCGGTTCGACGACACCCCCCGCGCCGCATCATCAGGAGCCAACAGCGTTCCGCGTACGCCGACCGCCGCGCCACCCTCGATGATCAGCTCGTCGACCCGATGCCGGTGACGAAAATGCAGCAGCCCGTTCTCCGACGCGGACACCGCCGACGCCACGAACGGCGCCACCACCCCCGTACCGGTCCCCCACGTGATGTGGAACCGCGGCACCGAATTACCGTGCCCACCGGCACGCAGATCACCGCGTTCGGCCCAACCCGCGAACGGCAGCCAGCTCATCCCCAACGACGACAGCCACGACCGTTTCTCCCCGGCGGCGAACTCCACATACGCCCGCGCCCACTGGACCGCCTGCGCATCCTCGTCACCGAGACGGTCGAACCCGGCACTGTTGCTCCAGTCCGCCCACGCCAGCTCGACACTGTCCCGGATCCGGGCCCGCTTCTGCTCGGGACTGCCGACGAAGAACAACCCACCGAACGACCAGAACGCCTGCCCGCCCAGGTTGGCGGCGTTCTCCTGATCGAGCAGGGCGACCGTCCGGCCGGCCCGGGTGATCTCATGCGCTGCGGCCAGCCCGGCCAACCCCGCCCCGACCACGATGACGTCGACGTCCACGGCCACTCCCCTCGGATGAATACGAGAATTTATCGGATTCGAAGCGGCCGCGGAACACACACCCCACACCCCGATGTGACAGGAAACGCCCCCACCACTCCCCCCAGCGCACCACCCACCCCGACCGCAACAATGGACCCGTGCCGCACCCCACCGCCGAACCCGCCGGCACCCGCACCCAGATCACCGCAATCCGCCCCGACCTGCTCGACGCCTACGACACCGCCCTGCCCGCCGCCCGCACCGCCATCCTCGCCCGCCTCCTCATCGCCACCGAAACCGAACCACTACCCGGTCTCACCAGCCGCCACCACCACCACGGCCACACCCACGTCCGCTTCGGCGACACCCTGCTCACCTACCCCACCGACGCCGCCACCCCCTTCACCACCCCACCGACCGGCCTGCACGTCACCCTCGACGGCCGACCCGTCGACGACCCCGCCCACCTCGCCGCCCACCTCTGGCCGAACACACCCCTGATCACCGAACTCACCGGCAGCGTCGACAACCTCGCCCTCGCCCGCGCCGCCAACCCCACACCATCGTGGCCCCACCGACCGGAACCGGGCCAGATCGAACAAACCCTCATCGACGGACACCCCCTACACCCCTGCTGCCGCACCCGCACCGGCATGACCGTCGCCGACCAACTCGCCTACGCCCCCGAACACCGCCCCACCTTCACCCTGCACCGCCTCCGCGTACCACCCCGGCACTGGCACGGAACCGGCGAACCCGTACTCCTCGCCCACCCCTGGCAGGCCACCCGACTCCGCGAGCAATACCCCTGGCTCACCGACGACGGACAGACCGGACCGGTCCGACCACTGATGTCACTGCGCACCGTCGCCCCCCTCGACGGCGGCCCACACATCAAAACGGCCGTCGACATCCAGATGACCTCCGCCGTACGCACCGTCTCTCCCGCCGCCGTCCACAACGGGCCCCTCCTGTCGAGGCTGCTACAACAACTCACCCGAGACCTGCCGATCGACGTACTCGCCGAAACCACCGCCGGCGCCGTCATCACCGACCACGGACCCGACCGGCGCCTGGCCCACCTCATCCGCCAAGCACCCCCCGCCGACGCGGTCCCCCTCGGCATCCTCGCCGACGAGCCCCGACGCTTCGGCGACCCCTACCAACTCATGAAAGACCTCGGCACCGTCTTCTTCGCACCCCTCGCACGCCTGCTCGACCGCGGCGTCGCCCTCGAAGCCCACGGCCAGAACAGCCTCGCCATCCTCCGCGACGGCCGCATCACCCGCACCCTCTACCGCGACCTCGGCGGCGTCCGCGTCCACCCCGCACGCCTCGCCGCCGCCGGCCACCCCATGCCCGACCTGCACGGCGACCTACCCACCGACGACGACACCGAACTGCGCACCAAACTCGCCGCCGCCGCCCTCGCCACCGTCGCCCGCCAATTCATCACCAACGCCCACGCCGACCCCGACACGCTGTGGCACACCCTCGCCACCGCCCTACGCCACCACCCCGACCTACTCACCACCCCACTACCGGTCAAAGCCACCACCGCCATGCGACTGGCCGCCGACCCCCTCCACGACCGCTGGACCCACCTGCCCAACCCCATGACGGCGCACGCCTGAGCCACCCGCGGAAGGACCCCCGATGACCCGCATCGCCACCAACAGCCGGCTCGCCACCGCCGCCGCCCACACCGAAGCCGCCCTCGCCGTCCACGCCCCCCACCTCACCGACGCCTTCACCCACCACCTACCCACCGCCGCCGACACCGTCGGCCGCCGCCTCCGCTCCGCCCTCATCCGCGAAAACCTCACCCCCGAAACCCCCGGCGGCCGCCGCCACGCCTTCCACCACATCGAATACCCCGACGCCGGCGTCGCCGACCCCGTCGACCTACTCACCGGCATCACCCACGGCACCTTCGCCGCCGAAATCCGCAACGCCGTCCTCAACCTCGCCATCGCCCTCGCCCGCGCCGGCGACAACCTGCCCACCGGCGACGACCCCGACACCACCGCCGTACGCCTCGAACGCCTCGCCGTCGCCGGCCACAACCTGCACCCCTGCGGCCGCACCCGCCTCGGCTGGGACACCGGCGACGTCCTCACCCACGACCTCGAAGCCGGACACACCCGCATCCACTTCCTCGCCGTCCGCGACGACACCCACCTCGGCGACGACCTCGGCACCATGCTCGACACCGGCCACCACCTACCCGGCTACCGCATCCAACCCGTCCACCCCTGGCAACTCGACACCGTCCGCACCCGCTACGCCGACCGATTCACCGACGGCACCCTGCAACACGTCGACGGCCACCTCGACGCCATCCCCACCGCCGCCCTCCGCACCCTGCTGCTCCCCGACGGCCGCTACCTCAAACTCAGCCTCGACATCCAGGTCACCTCCACCCGCCGCAGCATCAGCGTCGCCTCCACCCGCAACGGCCCCGCCCTCTCCACCCTCCTGCAACGCCTCATCACCGACGACGACCGCATCCTGCTCATGACCGAACCCGCCGCCGCCGCCGTCCCCATCGGCACCGGCCGCGACCTGTCCGCCATCACCCGCACCGGCCTCACCGGACGCCTACAACCCGACGAAACCGCCATCCCCGGCGGCGCACTACCCCTACTCATCGGCGACCTCGTCGACCAGACCGGCGGCAACCCCGCCACCTGGCTCACCGACTACACCCGACTCCTACTCCCACCCCTACTACGCCTCCTCGGCCACGGCATCGCCCTCGAAGCCCACCTGCAGAACTGCCTGCCCACCTTCATCAACGGCCACCCCCACCGCCTCGCCCTCCGCGACCTCGCCGGCCTCCGCATCCACCCCGAACGCCTCCACACCGCCGGACACACCATCGACCTCTGGCCCGGCTCCGTCATCACCGCCACCGACACCGAAACCCTGCGCGCCAAACTCGCCTACACCGCACTCCAAGCCCACCTCGGCGAACTCGTCATCCGCCTCACCCACAGCCACCACCTCGACGAAAAACACGCCTGGCGCCTCATCCGCACCGTCCTCGACGACACCCTCCACCACGGCCTCACCCGCGACGACCACACCTGGCTCACCGCCGCAACCGTCCCCCACAAAGCCCTCGTCCGCATGCGCCTCGCCGGCACCGGCGACATCCACATCCCCGTCGACAACCCCCTCCATGGCTGACCCCCGCATCACCGCCGCACTGCGCCGCCTCCCCACCCCCCGCTGCGCCTACCTCTACGACACCACCGCACTCCGCCACCGCGCCGCCACCCTAAAAGCGGCACTACCCCCCAAAACCACCATCCTGTACGCCGTAAAAGCCAACAGCCACCCCGACGTCATCCACACCCTCGCCACCGCATGCGACGGACTCGAAGTCGCCTCCGGAGGCGAACTCACCCTCGCCCGACAAGCCCACGCCAAACGCATCGTCTTCGGCGGCCCCGCCAAAACCGACACCGAACTCGCCGCCGCCCTCCAAACCGGCGCCCAACTCAACGTCGAAAGCCCCCACGAACTCCGCCGCCTCGCCGCCCTCGGCGCAACCGCCGACATCTGCCTCCGCATCAACCGCACCACCACCGCCCTCACCGGCAGCCACACCATGACCGGCACCCCCACCCCCTTCGGCATCGACGAAAACCAACTCCCCCACGTCCTCGCCGACATCCCACCCGGACTCCGCGTCATCGGCTTCCACCTACACGCCGTCTCCAACAACCTCGACGGCCACGCCCACGCCCGCTTCCTCACCGACGCCATCGACTGGTCCACCCGCACCGCCCACACCCACGACATCCCCCTCCGCATCGTCAACGCCGGCGGCGGCCTCGGCATCGACTACCTCACCGGCGACACCATCGACCTCACCCCCCTCTCCACCGTGACCATCCCCGACCACCTCGAACTCATCCTCGAACCAGGCCGCTACCTCACCGCCGACGCCGGCTGGTACGCCACCGAAGTCCTCGACCTCAAAACCACCCACGGCCGCACCTTCGCCATCCTCCGCGGCGGCACCCACCACTTCCGCCTACCCGCAGCCTGGGGCTACTCCCACCCCTTCACCGTCATCCCCATCGACGAATGGACCCACCCCTACCCCCGCCTCACCACCCACGACACCCACATCGACGCCGTCGGCGAACTCTGCACCCCCCGAGACGTACTCACCCGCAACCAACACGTCCCCCACCTCCGCACCGGCGACCTCCTCCTCTACCCCCGCGCCGGCGCCTACGGCTGGGACATCTCCCACCACGACTTCCTCCGCCACGAACCCCCGACCTTCATCACCCTCTGACCCACCACCGAGACCCCCGCCGAACCAGCGAACTCGCGGGCACAGCGGCACCCCACCCGCCGAACCCGAGCGGCCGACCCGGCCACAGCGATGACGAGCGCACACGACGCCACCACGAGTGCGCCCGTCGCCGTCCCGGCATCGACGAGCACTCACGATCGAAGCAACGTGCGCGCTGATCCCGTCCAGACGACGATGCACACACCATCGGCCACCGTGAGCATCGATCGACGCCCACCCACGACACATCCGCACCCGGACACGACAAGATCACCCGGCGACGCACCCCCGAGAAATCAGGGCCACTGCGGAAGTACCTCGGCTTCCCCCGCGGCGGAACACCATGAACCGGCGACCGCAACGGACCCCGGCCCCTCGCAGCGACAACGACGAGGCCAACCGAGAAGACCATCCCGAAAGGACCACCGACCGTCGCCGTACCAAGCCAGGACCCCACCAGGACCAGGACACGACACACCCTGACACCGTGCCCCACCCTCGTCAGGGGACTCTCAGGGACGACCACCCGGGAACCACCCGAAGCGCCACCACCACAACCACCACAAAGATCGTCGATATGACGAGACTCCCGCTCGTGGCCGCACCCCTCGCCATGACCGCCTACGGCATCACCCGCATCATCGGCCGCCTCGACGGCGAATACGGCCCCGGCGCCGACTGGCAGATCGCCCACCTACTCGGCCTCACCGGCATGATCCTCTTCATCCCCGTCATCCTCACCCTCCGCCGACACATCACCACCGGCCGCAACCTCATCACCGCCATCACCCTGCTCGGCCTCACCACCACCGTCATCCAATTCACCGCCGACATGCTCCTGGCCCTCGCCGCCACCGACCGCGACTCCCTACGCCGCCTCCAACACCAGCTCACCGACATCCCCGGCATCCAAGCCGCCATCTACGACATCGGCCCCCTACTGTTCTTCCTCGGCATCGTCGCCATGGCCGCCCTCGCCGCCCGCACCCGCAACCTCCCCTGGTGGAGCCCCGCCACCATGCTCATCGCCGTCCTGCTGCCCACCATCGACCTCAACCTCATGCCCCTGACCGGCCTACTGATGCTCGCCGCCCTCCACCCCCTCCACACCACCACCCGAACCCGCCAGACCACCCCCACCCCGGTCGGATGACAGCCACACCGAACAACCTCACGCAACGGGTGAACAGGCACCGACGGCCGGCCGGACCCCACCCCCGAACAGATCCTCGACACCGCCCCGGCCCACCGCCCCGCACCCCGATAGCCCGCACCCGGCCACCGACCGCTCCGACACGACGCCGAAGCCCCGCGCCCGGCAACCACCCACACACGGCGACCAGCAGCCCGACCCGGGTGAGAAAGCTCCGGCCTGTGCCGGGCAGGTGACGGCGGAGCAAGCCTGTCACCAGCTGCGGCGTCTTCGAGCTGCCCGAGAGGGGCGACAACCGGCAGGCACCACGCGTCTCCACTCGGTCAGGGGTATCAGGCCGACTCGACCGTCCGAAAGCGCCGGCACCTCCATGCCGCCAGGCTGCAGTTGACATCCGAAATGTCGTGCCTGAGTCGACCGAAACTCGGCGAGAGGCTCCAACCCGGCAACGACCGGCGCACGTGTGCGCTCATCCCCGTCCTGGCGTGGGCAGCCGCACACGTTGCGGTCATCCAGACCAGAGCAACGATGGAAGTCCACGTTCGGCGATCGTGGGCGCCGGTCTCCCCAGAGGTCGCCGGACCCGACGTCTCCAGCCGGGCACCCACCGCATCCTCGCAGGCCGGTTACCTGCCGGGATCGGCCTGCGAGCGGAAATCCGCCCTCGGGGTACGCCCACCACGCCTCCCGAGCGACGTGGGGATGGGCACAACCCGAGGCCGCATATGGACCGGATCCTGTGGGCGTACCGGATCAAAAGAATTTCTGCCTGTCGGCGAAGCCGGCTTTTCAAGGGGTTTGAGGTGCGGCTTGCCGCACTACCTCTAAGGCATCCTAGGATGAAAGAATGTGGGTCAGCCGAGTGCGGCACTCGGTCACGAAGGCCGGGAACGTGTCCCAGTAGTAGGCGATGCCACTCGCCGCCACCGCGACCGCCCACGCCCGGGCGCGCAGCCAGGTGGGCTCGTCGAGGTTCAGGGCGTTCCAGTAGGCGTCCCGGGCCGCGGACGGCAGATCCCACACCGTGGCGTGTTCGGCGTCCGGACGACCCACCGACACCGCGCCGAAATCGATCACCGCGACCAGCCGACCCTCCTCGACCAGCAGATTCGTCGGCTTCAAGTCGCCGTGCAGCCACACCTTCGGATGCGGCGACGGCGGCTGGGCCAGACCCGCCCGCCAGTAGGACTCCGCGGTGGCGATGTCGAGTTCGGCACCGACCAGGGCCCGGCACGACTCCAGGGAATCCGATACCCAGCCGGCACACGGCGCGAGGTCACCACCGCGATACCAGCTGAAATCGGCACCCATCAGATCCACTCGATGCAGCGCACGCACGAACCCGGCCAGGTCCGACCCGAACCGGCCCCAATCCGCCACGCTGCCCGGCCCGGCCTCGGATCCGCCGATCCACCGGAACACCGACCACTCCGCTGGGAAGACCGCCGACGCCTCCCCCGTGAACACCGGCTCCGGCACCCGAAACGGCAGATGCGGCGCCAGCCGCGGCAGCCACACTCGCTCTTTGCGCAACGCGGCGGCCTTCTCGACGGTACGGGGAAGCCGCACCAGCAGATCCGCCCCGAGCCGGAACATGGTGTTCTCGGTCCCCGCCCCGGACGGCACCAGCTCGAGCCCGGCCCACTGCGGACACTGCTCCCCCAGCAGCCGCCGAACCAACTCTTCGCCGACCACGATCTCGCCCTGATGCAGCGTCACGCCGCGTCCTCCCGAAGATGGTCACTCTCACCGCCGCCGAGACAGCGGTGAGCATTCGACGGACCCGTGCGATACAGGTTGCCGCATGCTCGGCAGCCCGGCGACTCGGTTTCGCCGATCGCCACCGCCCCGGCGTCGGCCGCCTCGAGTCAGGACCCCGCGAGCGGGAACGCCGCCAGATCCGGAGCGAACCGTGGCCCGCCCGACCAGGCCCGGGCCGACCAGACCGTGGCCCGCCCGACCAGACCGTGGCCTGCCGGTAGCCGACCATCTTCGGCCGCTGCCAAGAAATCTGTTCTGTCGGCGAAGCCGTCGTTTCTGTTGTCGGTGCGGCTTGCCGCACATCCTCTACAGCGTCCTAGGATAATGCCTGTCCGGCGGGAGCGGGCATCGGCTTGCTGCACAGGACGTCCGGGTAGGACAGATAGCCGAGACTCGCCCAGAACCGCAGGCCGGCATCGTTGTCCGGCATCACCAGCAGGTTGATCCGGGGGCAGCCGAGGGCTTGCAGGCGGCTTTCCAGTTCGGCGACGAGGCGTGTGGCCACACCCTGACGGCGGAACCCGGGGTGCACACCGAGCCGGAAAATCCAGCCCCGCCGCCCGTCATAGGTACCCAGCACCACCCCGGCGATGTCCTCCCCCGATTCCGCCACCAGGAACAACTCCGGGTCGCGCAACAGTTTGGCCTCGAGTTCCGGCCGGGACAGCACAGCGGCGCCGGACGCCTCCCAGACGGCGACGACCCGCTCATAGTCAGCCCACCGGAACTGCCGGACGACACTCATCCGAACCCCTCACCATCGATCGATCCTCACCTGATTCGATCATGAGCCGCCGGCCCGGCACACGCCCGGCGTGCGAGCACACGCCCCGATCGTCCGAAGGGTGAAGGCGTGGAGGGCGAAGGCGCGGAGGGCGGCCCGCCGAAGACCGACGACGATCGCGGCCCCGCCGCCGAATGATTTCGAGACCGGCCGCACGCCCGCTAGGGCATCCTAGGATTCTAGCCTGGTACCGTTCCGCGACGAGGACGCATGGAGGCAGTCCGACAAGCCGCACATCCTCGGAAACCCCTGCACGCCGCCGGACCCTGCTCCGCTCACGGTGACCGAACGACCGCGGCCAGGAGGTCGAGCCGGATTGCACCGGGGCGGTTGACCGAAGGTCGCGTGCAGCAGCGAGTTCAAAGGGGTCGACCCTGTAGCCGGCAGCGGCCCGGATGTCGATGCTGCTCTGCCGTGCGGCATACGGTCCGGCGCAGCCGTGCCCGGATCGCAGCGGCGCGGCGAGGTCGGTAGGTGGCATGTGCGCAGAGCGGCCGGGAACGGACGGCGGGGTCGGATCGGCGGGGCTTCGGCGCGTTTCTGCTCACCGCGGTGCAGGACTCGGACGTGGCGGCAGCACCTTTGACCCCGAGCTGCCCGGGGCTTGATCCGTCATCGCCAGACCGTCTGTCAGCAGCCGAATTCGACGGGCCGGGGTCTTCCTTGCGGTCCTCGACGTGCTCATTCTCCTGGGTGGCAAGGTGGCGAACTCGATCATGAAGTCGAGAGAAGGCCTTTAGATCCAGAGTTATGACAAGGACGGAGGCATAGCGGTGCAGCCCGAGCGATACGGCAGCCGAAATGCGTTCCTCGGGACCGTGGCGATGTTCGCCCTGCTGTTCTGCTTCGCCGGATACACGTTCATCGACGCGGCCTACCTCACCTCGACGTGCCCCGTCCCCAACGGCATGGATACCTGTCCGGCGAACGGTCCGGACTGGGCGCGACCTCTGCCCAGCCTGGCCGTGCTCTCGGGCCTGCTCGCCGGCCTCGCCGCTTGCCTGGTCGGTCGTCGGGTTCGCACCCCCGCCTTGATCACCGGTTTCCTGCTCGTCACCGCCGGCCTGGTCGTCAGCCGGCTGATGTCTCCCCGGATGTAGCAACAGCGCGCCCACCGGCGCACGGCATCGCGTCGGCCGGTCGGATTCGCCGCGATGAGGTTCGGTCACGCGGCTCGTACCTCCACAAAGCGTTCAGGCGACGGTCAGTACGGATTCGGCCGTGTCGATCGTGGCGGCGACACCGATGGGCACCGGTGGTCGCCCCTGGCCGATCGGCAGGTTGGTCAGTACCGGTACGCCGAGAGTGCTCAGGTGGTCGGTGAGGACGTCGCCGAGTTCCCAGTCACGGTCGATGAGGCCGTCGAAGCCGGCGAAGTGGCCTACCGCTACGCCACGGACCCCGTCGAAGACGCCCGCACGGATCAAATGGGTCAACTGGCGGTCGACCTGGCCCAGTCCTTGGGTACGTTCGCCGGTGAGCAGCAGGATCGCGCCGTCGAGGCTGGGCAGGCCCGCACCGATCATCGCCCGCAGTGGGCCGAGGCTGCCGCCGAGCAGAACGCCGGAGGCGCGGCCGGGCACCAGGGTGGTACCGGTGAGCCGCAGCGGAGCGGGCCGGATCGGCCCGTCGCCGTGGTAGCCGACCAACCCGCACTCGCGCCACAGTTCCAGGTGGACGAAGGTGGTCCCGCCGGTGCCGATGATCGGTTTGGGGTCGGCCCGAACCGCTGCGAGGTCGAGGCCGTCGAGCAGGCGGTGATCGCCGTCGAGGACGATCCCCCGGACCGTCGGGTCACGCAGGGCCTGGTTGGGCAGGACGGTATCCATCAGCACACCGCCGAATCGGCGGTCAGCGTGCCCGCGTGCGCGTCGAGCGTCGCGTCGACGCCTACCGGAAGGCACACCTGGTCCGCTACATGTCCGAAGGGCAACCCGCCGAGAATCGGTACGCCCAAGCCGCCCAGACGTTCACAGACGACGGCTACGACCTGGTCGGGGCCCGGTTCGGCGACGCTCGGTTCGAGCCCGGTGAGGTCACCGATCGCGACGCCGCGGATCCCGTCGAGCAGCCCGGCCCGCGACATGCCCCAGAGCATCCGGTCGAAATGCGGGTTCTGCGGACCTTCGAGGCAGAGCATCACCCCGTCGAGGCGCGGCAGGCCGGCGCCGAGGAAGTTGCTCACCGCGACGGCGTTGCCGCCCACGAGGACACCGGTGGCCCGGCCCGCGACGGTCACCGGGGACGGCTCGGCCCACAGGGTGATCGGCTCGGTCTCGAACAGCAACCGCCGGCACGACTCGTCGGTGCGACCGCCGGTACCCACACAGCCGTGCACCCCCGCCGACCCCGTCGCCGTCCACAGCGCCAGGTGCAGATTCGTGATGTCACTGAAACCCACCACGGGCTTCGGGTCGGCCCGCACGGCGGCCAGGTCCAGGCCGTCCACGATCCGGTACGCGCCCGCGCCGCCCGTAGCCGCGACGACCGCCCGCACCCCCGGATCACGCAGGGCGGCGTTGACATCGGCGAGCCGGTCCTCGTCGGAGCCGGCCAGGAACCCCCGCCGATCCAGGGCATGCTCGCCGAGTTCCGGCCGCAGCCCCCAGCCGGCAAGGGTCTCCATCACCTGCTCGGCCCACTCCGCACTGGGAAAGCTGGCCGGCGACACGACCCGGACCCGGTCACCAGGACGTAGTCTCGGCCCTCGCATCCGCCAGACTCTATCCGCCTCGGCACACCGGCCCTCTCCCACCGCGTTGTCGGGTCCGCGGTGCTCCTTGTGCCGGCCAACAAGCAGGGCAATGTGGGCGCCGGACATCGGGTGGTCACACCGTTGTAATGGGAGCGCTCCCATGTAACGATGTCGCTCAATCTCCCTCCTCTCCCCCGAAGGAGCCCGCGAATGCGCGCTCTCCCCCGGCTGGCCTTGGCCGCCCTGACCGCGCTGGCAACCGTCGCCGTGGTCAGCGCGACCGCCGACGCCGCCGCCGAGCCCACCGCCATCACCGTTCTGACCAGTGACTTCGAGGACGGCACCGTCCAGGGCTGGGCCGGCCGGTCCGCCGAGACCCTCGCCACCAGCACCACCGTCGCGCACGGCGGCGCCGCCAGTCTGCTGGTCGGTGGCCGCACCGCCACCTGGCAGGGACCGTCGCTGGACGTGCTCGGCACGTTCGAGAAGGGCACCGCCTACACCATCTCGGTGTGGGTACGGATGGCCTCCGCCTCGGACAGCGCCCGCCTCAGTGTGGAACGCCGCACCGGCGGGGTCGCCTCTTACGACCAGGTGGTCGGCAACACCGCGGTGACCACCGGCGCCTGGGTGAACCTGACCGGCCGGTACACCCTGGCCACCGATGTGGAGTTCCTGCGCGTCTACGTGGAGACCGCGTCGACCACCGGCGACCTCTACATCGACGACGTCACCGCCGATTACGTGCCGGCGCTGCCGATTCAGACCGACATCCCCTCGGTCAAGGACGTGGTCACCGAGTTCCCGGTCGGTGCCGCGATCACCGGCGCGGAGACCGTGACCCAGCACGGACAGCTGCTCACCAAGCACTTCGACTCGGTGACCCCGGGCAATGCGCTGAAGTGGGACGCCACCGAGCCGACCGAGAACACCTTCACGTACGCCCAGGCCGATCCGTTGATCGCGTTCGCGAAGGCGAACGGTCTCGCCATCCGCGGGCACACGCTGGTGTGGCACAACCAGACGCCCTCGTGGGTGTTCACCGGTGCCGACGGCCAGCCGATGACGGCGACCGCCGAGGACAAGACGCTGCTGCTGGCCCGTCTGGAGAACCACATCCGCAACGTGGCCGCCCACTACGGCACCGACATCGGTGTGTGGGACGTGGTCAACGAGGTGATCGACGAGAGCCAGTCGGACGGCCTGCGCCGCAGCAGCTGGTACAACGTGGCCGGTCTGGACTACATCCGGACCGCGTTCCGGGTGGCCCGTGAGGTGGCCCCGCACGCCAAGCTGTACATCAACGACTACAACACGAACGTGGCGGCCAAGCGGGACTTCCTGTTCGGCCTGGTGCAGCAGCTGAAGGCGGAGGGCGTGCCGATCGACGGGGTCGGTCACCAGGTGCACATCAACATCAACTGGCCGACCGTCGCCGAGACCAAGGCGATGATCGACAAGTTCGTGCCGCTCGGCATCGACCAGCAGGTCACCGAGATGGACGTCAGCATCTACACCGGCAGCGGCGAGAGCTTCCCGACGCCGCCGGCGGACCGACTGCTCAAGCAGGCGTACGTCTACCGCGACATGTTCGCGCTGTTCCGTCAGTACCCCGGCGAGATCACCTCGGTCACGCTGTGGGGCCTGGCTGACGACAACACCTGGCTGGACACCTACCCGGTGGCCCGCAAGGACGCCCCGCTGCTGTTCGACACCACGCTGCAGGCCAAGTCGGCGTACTGGGGCGTGGTCGACCCGTCGAAGATCGGAACAAGCCCGAGCGCGAGTACGAGCGTGTCGCCGAGCGCCAGTGTGAGCACCGACCCGGGCACCGGGGCGTGCGCGGTCACCTACCGGGTCACCGGCAGCTGGCCGGGTGGTTTCCAGGGTGACGTGAAGGTCGCCAACACCGGCGGCACCGCGCTCACCTCGTGGAGGCTGGCCTGGCAGTTCACCGGCGGACAGCAGATCAGCCAGCTGTGGGGCGGCACCGTCACACAGTCGGGTGCCGCGGTGACGGTCGGCAACGCCGCCTGGAACGGCGGCATCGCCGCCGGTGGTTCCACCTCGTTCGGTTTCCTCGGTAGCTGGACCGGTGGCAACCCGGTCCCGGCCGCGTTCACTCTGAACGGAACCGCCTGCACGGTCCTCTGACCGGTGTCCTCGGGGGCCGCCCCTGGTGGCCCCCGGGATGCGCCGATGAGGCACGATCGGTCAGGTGCACTACGTGACGGCGACAGCGATCGATATGACCGGAAACTGGCCCGTCCGGGTCGAGGTGCACCTGGCCGAATGGGACGGGACGGCGGCGGTGATCCTCGGGCACGCGCCGCTGATCGACATCGGCGACGTCCGCGGTTCGCGACTGCCGACGCCGCTGGACCTGTGCTGTGACGTGGTGGGCCGCGACGACGACACGGTGGTGATCCGGCTCGGTCATGGCGCCACCGACCGGCGGGGGCGCGACACCTTCCGGGTCGCGGCCGGCGCCGTACGCCCGGAGACGCCCGGAGAGATCTTCGAGCGGCTGCTGCTGAGCCATCACGTGGACCCGGACAGCGTGACCGACGTGGAGTCGGCGTGGCTGGCGTTCACCGAGTTCGTCCAGACCGGGTTCGACGGGCTCGGCGACGACTGTTTCCAGGTTCAGTGGGGCCGCTACTCGTGGTCGGATCGCACCGCCACGCTGGGCCTGACCCGCCGGTTCACCCTCCCGGCTCCGGGTGGCCCGGCATGGTGGCAGGTCAGCCTGGACATGCGGTTCGCCGGGTTCCACACCCTGAGCACCGGCGGCACCGGTTTCGACCGCACCCCGCCGGGGCCGGCGCGGGCGGCCGCGCTCGCCGCCGTCCGGGCCACGATCCCCGAGCATCCGCATCTGTACGACCTGTGGCGCGCCGTGCCCCGGCACAGTGTCCTGACCTTCGAGCACGCCGACCAGTGACCGCGACGGTGCGAGCTCAGCGCCAGGTGCGGCTCTGCGCCTGGGCGGACACCGTCACCGGGTAGGACGGGCCGATCCGGTCCCACCAGGGCACCCCGCCCAGCGTCAGGGTTCGGGCGGGCCCGATCCGCCCGGCCACGGCGATCAGCCGCTCGGCCGCACGGATGGCCTGCCGCCGGGAGGTGCCGCCACCGAAGACGGCACGGATCTCGCCGCGCCGCCCGGCGAGCACCCGGACCCCGGCTTCAGCCGCCCGGACCACGAACTCGGCCGGCGACAGGTGCAGACGGCTCACATCGACGTGCACGATGTTGGTGTCCGGGCGGGTGACCTCGACGTGCGGCGACTCGGCGAGCATGGCGGCGAACAGCGCCGCGTTGGCGTGGTCCTCGGCGAGCCGGGTGCTGTTGTGCCGCAGCGCCCACAGCGCGGCCGCGGCGGCCGGTCCGGACCGGTGCAGCGCGCCGCCGTACCACCGGCGGTAGCGGCGGGCCACCCGGATGAAGTCCGCCGTGCCGAGGAGCACCGATCCGAACGGCGCGCCCAGTCCCTTGGCGAAGCAGAGGGCCATCGCGTCGCTGGTGGCGCCCCACGCGGCGGGGGCGACGCCGGTGGCCGCGACGGCGTGCATGATCCGGGCCCCGTCCAGATAGACCGGGATGCCGCGCCGGCCGGTCCACTCCTTCAGCGCGGTGAGCAGCGGCAGCGGGTGGATCCGGCCGCCCCGGGCGGTGATGGTGTTCTCGACCCAGACCAGACCCGTCGTCGGGAGGGCCGCGGCCTCCGGCCGGAGGAAGCCGTCCGCGCTGGTCACGGCGTTGACGGTGACCCCGGCGAGGTCGGCCGCCGCGGCCGCCGCGAACTCGTCGAGGTGGTGGCCCGCCTCGCACAGCACATCACCGCCGCGGGTGGCGAGAACCTTGAGGGCGACCTGGTTGCTCATCGTCGCGGAGGGCATGAACAGTCCGGATTCCTTGCCGAACAGGGCCGCGCAGTGTTCCTCGAGTTCGGTGGTCGCGGTGCTCTCGCCGTATCGGTCGTCGCCGTGATCGGCGTTCGCCATGGCGTGCAGCATCGCGGGGTCGGGCCGGCTCAGGGTGTCACTGCGCAGATCCATCGGCTCCATGGACATGTCGGTTCCCCGTTCGGTTCAGGTGAGGTCCTCCACATGTCTGACAGCCGAACGGTCAGGGTGATACCCGCCCTGCCGGTAGGGACATTTCAGGCGACGATCCGTAGCTCCCGGCTGGTGTTGTTGAGCCGCCGGCCACCGTCGGCGGTCACCGTGACGATGTCCTCGATCCGCACCCCGAACCGGCCCGGCAGATAGATGCCCGGTTCGATCGAGAAACACATGCCCGGTACGAGCGGACGCCGCTCCCCCGCCACCAGGTACGGCGGCTCGTGCGTGGTCAGCCCGATCCCGTGTCCGGTGCGGTGGATGAAGAACTCGCCGTACCCGGCCCGGGTGATCACATCCCGGGCCACCCGGTCGATCTGTTCGCACGCCACCCCGGGCCGGACCGCCTCGAAAGCCGCCTGCTGCGCCTCCCGGACGATCTCGAACACCTCCCGCTCCTGTACGGTCGGCTCGCCCACGTGCACGGTACGGGTGGTGTCGGAGCCGTAGCCGTCCTTGAGCCCACCGAAGTCGAGGACCACCATGTCCCCCTCGGCGATCACCCGCTCACCCATCTCGTGGTGCGGGTTGGCGCCGTTGGGGCCGGAGCCGACGACGGTGAAGTCGACCTGTGAGTGACCGTGCTCGCGCAGCAGGACGGCCAGGTTGGTGCCGATCTCGTGTTCGGTGCGGCCGGCGAACCGTACCCCCACGATCTGCTCGTAGGCCGCGTCGGCGGCCGCACCCGCGGCAGCCAGCCGGGCCACCTCGTCGTCGTCCTTGACCGCCCGCAGCATCGGCAGCGACCCGGTCATCGACGTGTACGCCGAGCCGGGCAGCGCCTCCTGCAGGCCGAGCAGGTGCAGTGCCCACGCGTTGTCGGAGACCGCGTAGCGGCCCTTCGGATCCAGCAGGCGGGCGGCGGACGCGAACGGGTCGGTGCCGTCGGCCCAGTCGGTGATCGTCACCGCGCCCGCACCGGCGGCCCGCTCCGCGTCCGGGCGTTCCAGGATCGGGACGATCAGGTGCGGGTCGTGGTCGGCGTCGAGCACCAGCATGGTGATCCGCTCGGTGATCGCGGTCGGCCGGTAGCCGGTGAAATACGTGAGGTCGGGGCCGGGGGTGACGAGCAGGCCGGTCAGCCCGGCCTCGGCGGCCTGGACGACCGCGCGATCCATCCGGTGGCGGAAAAGGTCCGTCATGTCGGGGTGCCTCCTATGGGGACGGGCCGGGTCGGGATGGTGTGGCTGGTCGAGGCCGCGGCGGCGGCCAGGTGCACGGCGTGTGGCTTCTCGGCCCGGTGCCGGCGCATCAACACGATAAGGGCGACCCCGGCGGCGGACATGACAGTCATCAGGATCGACGCGCCGGCCAGGCCGGCGGCCAGCGCGTCGGCGGTGGCGACCCCATCGGCGGTACGGGCGTCGGTGACCGCGGTGGACACCGTGGCGACCGCCGCGACCGCCAGCGAGCCGCCGACGTACCGGGCCATGTTGGAGATGCCGGACGCCTGCCCGACCTGGTCCTCCGGAACGGCCGAGGTGGACGCCGACGACGCCGGGCCGTTGGCGAGCCCGAGCCCGACCGCGATGACGATCAGCGGCAGCACGAACGTGGCGTACGTCCAGCCCGCGTCGACCCGGATCAACGCGGCACTGGCCAGGGCGGCCAGCCCGAACCCGAGCGCGACGGCCCGCCCGGCGCCGATCCTCACCGCGAGCGGGGTGATCAGCGGGGTGATCGCGATCATCGCGGCCGCCGCCGGCAGCGTGGCCAGACCCGCCTCGAGGGGGGTCATGCCGAACGTGGCCGGATCCTGGAAGTAGAGGCTGAGCAGGTACATCAGGGCGTTGATGGCCCCGGCCACCAGCAGGATGGCGATGGTCGCGCCGACCAGCACCCGGTTGCGCAGCAGCGCCAGGTCGACCAGCGGGGCCGCGGCACGTTTCTCGGCGGCCACGAACCCGAACCCGCCGACGACCGCCAGCACCAGGCAGCCGATGGTCGGTGCGGAGAACCAGCCCCACGAGCCGCCCTCGCTGAGCGCCAGCACGAGCGGGGCCAGCGCGACCGCGACCAGGACGGTGCCGAGCACGTCGATCGACCTGCTGCGCTGCTCGTCGCGGGACTCCCGCACGGTGAACCGGGCGATCGGGATGCAGATCGCGGCGATGACGGCGTCGATCCAGAACAGGCCCTGCCAGCCGGTGGAGTCGACCAGGACGCCACCGATCAGTGGCCCGGCGGCGGCGCCGACCGCGGACGCGGCACCCCACATGGTGATCGCCTTCATCTGCCCGGCGCCCGCCGAGCCGACCGACAGCAGGCTCATGCCGCAGGCCAGGATGGTGGAACCGGCCGCGCCCTGGATCATCCGGCCGGCGACCACCCCGGCGCCGGAGCCGGCCAGGGCGATCAGCGCGCATGAGGCGACGAACAGCAGCAGGCCGCCGATGAACACCCGTCTTCGGCCGAAGACGTCGCCGAGCGCGCCGGAGGTCACGATGACGGCCGCGCCGACCAGCATGTATCCGGTCACCGCCCACTGCAGCTGGTCGACCGGTACGCCGAGGTCGGCGCTGATCGCCGGGAGCAGGATGGTGACCGCCGAGGTGTTGGCGTTGACCACGAGCGCCGAGACGCAGGCCGCCAGCAGCACGCCCAGTCCGGCCTTCTTCGACTGCACTTCTGTGGACACGTCGGTAGCCTCGCGCCTCGCCGGCCGTCCTGGATCACCCGCTCGGGGTGAGTCCGCGGCCGGGTTCGTGGACCTAGCGTGCAGCCGATGAAGAGTGTCGGGCTGCAGGAGTTCCTGCAATATCTCGGCAGCGCGCTCACCTCGGCCGGTGAGGCGGTCAACCAGATCGAGGAACGGCTGCTGCGGGTGGCCCGGGCGTACGGTGCCCCGCAGGCCCGGGTCAGTGTGCTGCCGACCTATCTGGTGGTCGCCCTGGAACCGGGTCACCCGGCCACGATGGAACCGACCCGGCTGCTCAACGGCGGGTTGCGGCTGGACCAGACGGCCGCCGTCTACGACGTGCTGAAGGCGGCCGAGCGGACCGAGATCACCCCCGAGGAGGGCATCGAGCGGCTGCGGGCGATCACCCGGATGCCGTCCCGGTTCCACGTGTCGGTGCAGATTCTCGGCTTCGCGGTGCTCACCGCCGGGATCTGCCTGATCCTCCAGCCGACCTGGTCCGACCTGCTGCTCGCGGGGATCTTCGGCGCGCTGGTCGGGGTGTTCAAGACGGTCGGGGCGCGGTGGAGCAGCGTACAGATGATCATGCCGGTGACCGCGTCGTTCGCGGTCGCCGCGACCACGTTCCTGCTGGCCGACAGTGGCTGGGCGGACGCCGACCTGCGGGCCATGGTCGCGCCGCTGGCCACCTTCCTGCCCGGCGCCATGCTCACCATGGCGGTGGTCGAGCTGTCCGCGGCCGAGATGGTGACCGGGGCGAGCCGGCTGGTCGCCGGGATCCTGCAGTTGATGCTGCTCGCGTTCGGGATCATCGGGGCCGCGCAGGTGGTCGACCTGCCCCGCTACGAGGTGCCGGTGAGTGCCCCGGAGAACTCGATCGGCATGTGGGCGCCGTGGCTGGGTGCCGGGGTGGTCGGTCTCGGCTGTTATCTGGTCTATTCCGGCCCGCCCCGCACGCTGGGCTGGCTCTGTCTCGTCCTCTACGCGGGCTGGATCGGCCAGTACCTCGGCGGGATCGTGCTGGGCGGATACCTGAGCGGGTTCGCGGGCGCGCTGGTGCTGACCGTGGTGGCGTACATCGTCGAACGGTTCCCCTCCGGGCCACCCGCGTTGGTCTCCTTCCTGCCGGGGTTCTGGCTGCTGGTGCCGGGTGCCCTGAGCCTGATCGGGCTGACCGAGTATCTGGCCCAGAGCTCGGCGCTCGGCTCGGAGGATCTGCTCGGCGCGGCCGGGTCGATGGTGGCCGTGGCGCTCGGCGTCCTCTGTGGGCACCCCATCTTCCGGGCGCTGGCCCGCTCGTTCGGCCGCACCGGCCTGCTGCGCAAGGAACGGTCGTAAACCGCTCTCCACGGATGAGGCGACGACCACCACAGAACACCGACGATGCCGCCAGAAGCCGCTCTGTCATGAAGGGAGGCGGCGTTGAGCTCTACCGACGTGTCCGCCAAGCGGACCATCAACTACATATCCTGGGTCGCTCTGGCGTTGATGACCACGAGTTCGGTGGCCAGTCTGCGGCCGTCCCCGACGATGGCCGTCTACGGTCTGGCCAGCATCTTCCTGTACCTGGTGCCGGCCATCGTGTTCCTGCTGCCGACCGCGCTGGTCTCGGCGGAGCTGGCGTCCGGCTGGTCGGGCGGCGTCTACAAGTGGGTCAGTGAGGGGCTGAACAAGCCACTGGGCTTCCTCGCGGTGTGGTGCCAGTTCGCCATGACGATCTTCTACTACCCGAGCCTGCTCGGGTTCGTGGCCAGCACGCTGGCGTACGTCATCAATCCCGAACTGGCCTCCAGCGGTGTCTGGACCGCAGTCGTGATCATGGTCTGCTACTGGACCGGTGTGTGGATCTCGTCGCGCGGTACCAGTGGGGTCGCCGGTCTGGCCAGCGGCGGCCTGATCATCGGCACGCTGATCCCGGGTGCCCTGCTGGTGATCCTCGGCATGGTGTTCCTGGGCCAGGGCAACGAGTCGGCCGCCCCGATGACCTCCGACCACCTGCTGCCGGTCTGGGCCGGGCTGTCCAGCCTGGTGCTGATCGTCAACAACTTCCTGTCCTACTCGGGCATGGAGATGAACGCGGTCCACGTCAGCTCGCTGAAGAACCCGGGCCGGGAGTTCCCGCGGGCGATGTTCCTGTCCATGGGCCTGGTCCTGCTGATCTTCATCCTGCCCGCGCTGGCGATCAGCTGGGTGGTGCCGGCCGAGCAGCTGTCGCTGACCGCCGGGGTCATGCAGGCGTTCGACGCGGTGTTCGCCGAGTTCGGCACCCAGTGGCTGACCCCGATCCTGGGCATCATGCTGGTCGCCGCGTCGCTGGGCGGCATGCTGACCTGGCTGGCCGGCCCCTCCAAGGGTCTGCTGCTGATCTCCAAGCAGGAGGGCTACCTGCCGCCGTTCCTGCAGAAGCTGAACAAGCACGGCGTGCAGCAGAACATCCTGGTCGTCCAGGGTCTGGTCACGACGGTGATCGCGCTGGCGTACGCGTTCATCCCGGACGTGTCCAGCGCGTACTGGATCTTCTCGGTGATCACCACGCAGGTCTACCTGATCATGTACCTGCTGATGTTCGTGGCCGCCGTGCGGCTGCGCAAGACCCAGCCCGACCACCCGCGCGGCTACCGGGCCCCGATGATCACCGGGCTCTGCGGTGTCGGGTTCGCGGCGTCGCTGGCCGCCCTGCTGATCGGCTTCATCCCGCCGTCGCAGTTCGGTTCCGGCAGCGTCGGCACCTACCTGCTGATCGTCGCCGGTGGTGCGCTCGGCCTGGGCCTGCTGGTGCCGTACCTCTTCTACCGCCTGCGCAAACCGTCCTGGAAGGAGGCCCCGGCGGCATGAGAGCCAACACACTGCTCTACAGCATCTGCGGGGTGACGGTCCTGCTGTTCGCCGGCATCGGCCTGATCACCTACAGCAACGACTACCAGGCCGACAAGGCTGCCGAGAAGGCCGCACAGCTGCAGGCCGAACTCTCCGCGGCCGGACTGCGGGTGCCGTCGACCGAGCAGATCGTCAACACGCTCGGCGCCGACGGCGGTGCGGTCTGCCTCGACCCGGACGACGCGCTGCGCCGGGGCATCCTCTACGGCATGATCAGCAACGGGGCGGGCGGGCCCGGCCAGCGGCCGGTGATCGCCGACAAACGGGTGGTCCAGGGCCAGCTGCTGATCATCAAGGTGTACTGCCCGACGTACCTCGAATCGTTCCAGAAGGTCGTCGACGACCTCAAACTCGAGGACGCGGCCTGATGGGGCTGCGCGAGGACGTCGCCGCGCTGATGGGCCGGGCCCGCACCGACCTGGCCGAGCTGGTGGCGATCCCGTCGGTGGCCGACCCCCGGCAGTTCCCGCCCGAGGAGTGCGTGAAGGCGGCGAACTGGGTGGTGGACCGCTTCGCCGAGGCCGGCTTCACCGATCTGGCCCTGCACGAGACCAGCGACGGCAGTCAGGCGGTGTACGGGCAACGCCGCTCCGGTGACCCGGACGCGCCGACCGTGCTGCTGTACGCCCACTACGACGTGCAGCCACCGCTGGACGAGGCGGCCTGGCACACCCCGCCGTTCACCCTCACCGAGGTGAACGGACGCTGGTACGGCCGGGGCGCCGCCGACTGCAAGGGCAACATCGTCATGCACCTGACCGCGCTGCGGGCCCTGGGCGACGACGTCGGCGTCAATCTGAAACTGATCGTGGAGGGCTCCGAGGAACAGGGCACCGGCGGTCTGGAGGACTTCGTCGAACGCCACCCGGACCTGCTGGCCGCCGACGCGATCCTGGTCTGCGACACCGGCAACGCGGCGGTCGGGGTGCCGGCCGCCACGGTGACGCTACGCGGGCTGGCCAACGTGGTGGTGACCGTCGACGCACTGGCCGGCGAGGTCCATTCCGGCATGTTCGGCGGCCCCGCCCCGGACGCGCTGGCCGCGCTGATCCAGATCCTGTCGTCGCTGCGGGACCGGGTCGGCAACACCACGATCACCGGGCTGGACAGCGGTCAGACGTGGAGCGGGGCTCCCTACCCGGCCGAGCAGTTCCGCTCCGACGCCGGGCTACGCGACGGGGTGGCCCTACTCGGCGACGGCACGGTGTCCGACATGGTGTGGGCGCGGCCCGCCGTCACCGTGCTCGGCATCGACTGCCCGCCGGTGGTCGGCTCGGCGGCGGCGATCCAGCCGCACGCCCGGGCCCGGCTCAACCTGCGGGTGCCACCGGGCACCGACGCCGCCAAGGCCCAGGACGCGCTGATCGCGCACCTGCACGCGGCGGCGCCCTGGGGCGTACGGGTGAGCGTCGAACCGGAGGCCCTGGGCCAGCCGTTCGAGGCCCGCACCGGCGGCCCGGCCTACCGCACGCTGGAGTCGGCGATGCGGGAGGCGTTCGGCCGGGACATGGCCACCCTCGGTCAGGGCGGCTCGATCCCGCTGTGCAACGTGTTCGCCGCCACCTACCCGGAGGCCGAGATCATCCTGATCGGAGTCGAGGAGCCGCTGGCCGCGATCCACGCTCCGAACGAGAGCGTCGACCCGGGTGAGATCGCCCGCCTGGCCCACGCCGAGGCGCTGTTCCTGAAGCACTACCGCAGGTAGAGGGGGAAGAGGACGGGCCCGGCAGCGCGATGCCGGGCCCGTTCGGCTGACCCGGTTCGGGTTGTCGTGACACCGATGTGCCATTCCGCGGGCCGCGTTCCGATCACACTGGAACGGACGAATCACTCCATTTGCGCGTAAGGAGACCCCGGTGGCTGAGCTGACTCGAATTCGGCTGGCTGGTGGCGGTGAGGTGCTTGTCGAGTCCGCTGAGCCCGGTGACGAGGGGCCGGTCAAGGCCGGGCGGCTGGGCGACCGGGTCCGGGAGGTGTCGGCGACTCTGCAGGAGGCGTTGCAGCCGGTCTCCGAGATGTCCGAAGCGCTACTGGCCCAGCTCAGCCGGGCCCGGCCGGACGAGGTGGAGATCGAGTTCGGCATCGCCTTGTCGGCCCAGGCCGGGGTGGTGATCACCCGGACCGCCCTGAACGGCAATCTCAAGGTCAAGATGAGATGGCGCCGGGACGGGCTGGACACTCCAACGGTGGACGAGGCCACAACCGTCGAGCGCCTCGGATGAGCGCTTGGGCCGGTTCGGTGGCTCAGGTCCTCGGCCCGCAGGGCGCCGTGGCCGGTGCCGGTTTCCTGGTCGGCGACTGCGTCCTGGTCACCTGTGCACATGTGGTGGAAGCCGCCGACAGCGGTATCGGCGATCCGGTCCTGGTCCGCTTCCCGCACGCCGGTGGCGCCCCGGAGGTGGTGGGACGGGTCCTGGCCGAAGGCTGGCAGCCGTCCGACGGACAGGACATCGCCCTGATCAGCCTCGACCGGGTGCCGGACGGGCTGCGGCCGCTGCAACTGGCAGGTTCCGTCGGGCGCCGCGGTAACCCGGTGCGGTCGTTCGGTTTCCCGGCCCAGGCCGGCTCGGACGGTCACTTCGGCTACGGGCAGGCCGGTGACCTGCTACGCCCGTCACTGCTCCAACTGACCGGCGCCAACGACCTGACCGAAGGCTTCAGCGGCGGGCCGGTGTGGGACGACACGGTCGAGGCGGTGATCGGCATGGTCACCGCGGTGACCCGCCCGGACCGCCTCGACCGGGGCACCGGCATCGGCTACGCGATCTCCACGATGGCCCTGCGCGCGGCGTGGCCCGCGCTCACCGTCGCCGACACCTGCCCGTACCGGGGCATCGAGCCGTTCGGCACCGGCGACGCCGGCCTGTTCCACGGCCGGGACCGGGCCGTGCGCACCGTACTCGACGCGCTCGCCGACCGCCCGGCCCTGGTCCTGCTGCTCGGACCCTCGGGCTCCGGCAAGTCGTCACTGATCCGGGCCGGGGTCCTGCCCGCCCTGGCCGCCGGGCACCTGCCCGGCAGCAAGCAGTGGTCGATCGAGGTGGTACGCCCCGCCCCGCCGCTACCGACCGGCCACGACCTGCTGGTGGTCGACCAGTTCGAGGAGACCCTCGCCGAACCTGGGGCCGCCGCGGCCCTGGCCGAACAGATCACCACGATCGGACGGCCGGGACGCACCGTGCTGCTGGTGATGCGCGACGACTTCTACGCCCGGCTGGCCGCCGAGGCACCCAGCCTGCTCGGCACGTCGCGGCCCGATCACCTCAAGCCGCGGATCATCAACGTTCCGGCCACGCTCGACCGTGACGAGCTGCACGACATCATCGTCGCCCCGGCCGCATCGGCCCGCGCCTGCCTGCAGGACGGCCTGGCCGAACGGATCATCGACGACGTGCTCGACGGCCGGGACCGGGCCGCCACCACCGTGCTGCCGCTGCTTGAGGTGACCCTCGAACAGCTGTGGGAGAACCAGTCCGACGGGCTGCTGACCCGCCAGGCCTATGACGGGTTCGGCGGTTTGAGCGGCAGCATCACCAGCTGGTGCGACCAGGTGATCAGCGGCCTGCCGGAGCCGGTCACGCGCTCACTGCTGACCATGCTCGTCCGGCCCGCCGACCCGGAACACAACATCCCGGCCGTACGCCGCCGGCGCCGCATCTCGGATCTGCTCCAGGGCGACGGTGACTGCGGCCGGGTCCTCGACGCCCTGATCGCCGGCCGGATCGTGGTGGCCGGCTGCCCGGAGTCCACCCCCGAGCCGGTCGCCGAACTGGCCCACGACGCATTGATCGACCGCTGGTACACGCTGCGTACCTGGGCCGAGCAGGACACCGCCTACCAACGATGGCTGCACCGGGCCGAGGAGAGACGCCACCAGTGGGCCGAACGCAGACACCCGGCCGACCTGCTGCGAGGCCACGATCTCGACAAGGGCCACGAGTGGGCGACCCAGCGGCGGCTGCCGCCCGAGGTGGCCGCCTTCCTGCGGGCCAGCCAGGACCGGCACCAAGTCAGGGTCCGTCTGACCCGCTGGCTGACCGGCACCCTGGCCGGCCTGATCGTCTTCGTCCTGGTCCTGGCGGGCGCCACGGTCTGGCAGTGGCGCAGTGCGGTCTCCGCGCGCAACGCCGCGCTCGCCGCCACGAACGCCGCCCTCCGGGCCGAGCAGGTCTGGCTGTCCCGGCAACTGGCCGCACGATCGGCGACACTGCTGTCCACCAACCCGGACATCGCCGGCCTGCTCGCCGTGCAGGCCTACCGGACCAGCCCCACCAGCGAGGCCGCCGACAGCCTGCACGACGTCGTCGCCCGGCCCCTCGCCCAGATCCTCACCGATGACGCCGGCGACGTGTCCGCAGTCGCCTACAGCCCCGACGGCATGCACCTGGCCGGCACCGACTCGGACACGAGGGTCCGAGTCTGGAATCTTCGAACCGGCGAATCCCGCAGTCTCACCGGCCACACCGACGACGTGACCACGATTGCCTACAACCCCGGCGGCACTCACCTGGCCGCCGCCGGAAAGGACACGACGATCCGGATCTGGGAGCTGGGGACCGGAAGATCCCGTACCCTCAGCGGCCACACCCGTGCGGTGACCGCGATCGCCTACAGCCCCGACGGCACCCGCCTGGCCAGCGCAAGCGAGGACGGGACGATCCTCGTCCGGGACCTGAGAACCGGCAAGATCCGGACCTTCAGCGAGCACACCCGTGCGGTGACCGCGATCGCTTACAACCCCGACGGCACTCACCTGGCCGGCGCAAGCGAAGACCAGACGATCCGCATATGGGACCCGGCCACCGGCGAAGCCCGCACCCTCACCGGCCACAACGGCGCGGTGACCGCGATCAGCTACAGCCCCGACGGCACCCACCTCGCGAGCGCCGGAAAGGACGAGACGATCCTCGTCCGGGACCTGAGAACCGGAAGGACCCGGGCCCTCAGCGGCCACACCCGTGCGGTGACCGCGATCGCCTACAGCCCCGACGGCACTCACCTGGCCAGCGCAAGCGAAGACCAGACGATCCGCATATGGGACCCGGCCACCGGCGAAGCCCGCACCCTCACCGGCCACAACGCCACCGTTGCCGCGCTCTCCTATCACCCGGACGGAACACATCTGGCCAGCGGCGGCTACGACCAGACCGTACGCGTCTGGGACCTGACCACCGGAGCCTCACCGACCCTCAACGGCCATGCCGGCGCGGTGACCGCGGTGGCGTACCGCCGCGGCGGAGGACTGACCGGCGCCGGCGAGGACGGCACCGTCCGATTGTGGGACCGGGTCGACAGCAGGCCCCGAATCCTCACCGGTCACCGCGGCCGGGTGACGGCGATGGCCTACCACCCGGACGGCACACGACTGGCGAGCGCCGGCGAGGACCGGACCATCCGACTCTGGAATACCACGACCGGCAGGTACCGGGTCCTTGCCGGACATGCCTCCACGGTGCTCGCGGTGGCATACAGCCCGAAGGGGACAGAGCTGGCGAGCACCGGCTACGACCAGGCGGTACGAATTCAGGATCCGGACACCGGCGAATCCCGCATCTTCAAGAGCGGCACCGGCTGGGTTTCCGCGGTGGCGTTCAGCCCCGACGGCAAGCTTCTGGCCGGTGCCCTCGCCGACAAGACGGTCCGCCTGTGGAATGTGGACACCGGCGAATCCCGCACTCTGACCGGCCATACCGGCTGGGTTTCGGCGGTGGCGTTCAGCCCCGACGGCGAACACCTCGCCAGCGCCGGCTGGGACACCACCGTCCGGGTCTGGGACCTGGCCACCGGCCGTTCCCGCGTCCTCCGCGGCCACGACGACATCGTGACCGCGGTCGCCTACAGTCCCGACGGCACACACGTGGCCAGCGCGGGCTGGGATACGAACCTGCTGGTCTGGGATCTCGCCACCGGCATGGCCCGCGCCCTCACCGGCCACGCCGACGCCGTGACCGCGATCGCCTACAGTCCCGACGGCCGGGACCTGGCCAGCGCGAGCAAGGACGAGACGGTACGGGTGTGGTCGGGTGCGGGCATGACACCACCGGAGATGGCCGGACTCATCTGCGAACGGCTGGGCCGTGATCTCACCCCGACGGAACGCGCCGAATACCTGCACCCCGGCGACGACGGTGACCCGGTCTGCTCCCGGCCCCGCTGATGCCGGTCAGGAGCGCCGACGGCGGTCGCGGCGGCGCAGCGGGGCCCGCGGCAGGTGGCTGATGCCGGCCGCGAGATACGGTCCGACCAGTTCCACCCGGTCCCCGGACGGCGCGGTCACCTCGAGCAGCGCGCCGTCCGGGAGGCGCAGGTGCACGGCGATGGCGCCACGCTGCCCGGACAGGCCGTACACCCCGGCCAGGGTGATCTGGGCGAACATCCGCAGCCGGCGGTCGAAGACCCAGCCCCGGCGGATCACCAGGACGTCGTCGCGCCAGTAGGCCCACATCTTGCGGGACCAGCCGCGGCGCAGGCCGCGCCAGCACCGCGGGCTGGGTCCGGCGCACCGGAACCGGGCGGCGAAGACCGGGCCCTCGCGGATGAACGCCCGCCGGCTGCGACGGTCCCAGATGGTGGCGACCAGTAGTGACAGACCCAGCGCCAGCAGCGCGACCGACGCGACGATCGATACGTTCAACCCGCAACTCCTCCGCGTTCCGTCTTCGTTACAGCCTCGACGGATCGGCGGGTGGGCGCGTCACCCCGTGATGATGAGATCAGGAGGCGCGGGCGATGCAGATGCGGGCGTTCAGTCGGGCTCCGGCCTCGTAGAACATGTACTGCACGCCGCCGTCGGTGCCGAACGACGGCGCGGCGGTCCGGCCGTTGTCGGAGGCGATCGGGGTGTGGAAGACGCCGAGGTGGACCTCCCGGTCGAAGGCGTCGCCGACCTCGGTGATCCGCATCTTGCCGTCGTTGCCGTGGTAGGCGACGTAGGTGGTGCCGTTGCGTTCGACCACGTGCGGGCCGGAGATGTCGGTGAGTCCGTCCGGTGCGGGGCTGATCAGCGGGCTCTGGGCGAACTGCCACTGGTCCCAGCCGTTGGGTGACCAGCCGTGGTAGATGTACCGCCGGCCACCGAGCACACCCATGTAGACCATCACGTACCGGCCGCTGTGGGCGAACACCCGGGCGTAGGACGTCTCGGTCAGGCCCGGCACGAGGCGGGTGCTGAGGATCGGTGTCTCGTCACGGAAGGTGAGCCCGTCCGAGGACCGGGCGACGCGGGTGGTGGTGTTCTCCCCGTGGTAGTAGAGGTAGAACTGCCTGGCCGACGGAATCCAGGTGACGTGCGGTGACGACACGTGCGACACGGTCGTGCTGGGCAGCACGTTGTCGATCACCGGGTTCGCGGTGTGCTCGGTGAACGGGCCGGCGAGCGAGTTCGCCCAGGCCACGCAGATGCCGCCGGGCTTCTCGTGCGGCGCGTAGTACAGGTAGTAGCGGCCGC
The DNA here is from genome assembly GCF_033097365.1 of Actinoplanes sichuanensis. Taxonomy (NCBI): domain Bacteria; kingdom Bacillati; phylum Actinomycetota; class Actinomycetes; order Micromonosporales; family Micromonosporaceae; genus Actinoplanes; species Actinoplanes sichuanensis. The sequence goes on along the minus strand of NZ_AP028461.1, from coordinate 3,367,476 downwards.
GGGCGCCGCTGATCTTGTCGTAGACGCCACGGATGCAGGGGAAGATGAACTCCCCGGTCGGGTTGTAGGCGAGCGGCATGGTCAGCGCATCCCGCAGGTAGGTGTAGGTGGGCATACCGGCCGGCCCGGCGGCCTGCGCCGCGCGGGGTGCGGCCGCGACGAACAGTCCGGCGGTCCCGGCGATCAACGAGCGTCGTTTCACGATCAAACCCTTTCTAGGGTACGGACGACGAGCCCCCGAATGACCTGAAGTTTCGTCATCGCCATCGGTGCCGGTCAAGGTGCTAATACCTATTACTGCTGGACTTTCCTTGACGCCCGCCGATGCCGTGTCCCACGATCTCCCCAGTTTGTTAATGCGTATTACCGACGTGTTGAAGGGGACCCCGTGTCGAGCGTCAAGCGGGTCACGCAACAGGACATCGCCCGGATGACAGGCGTCAGCCAGACCACCGTGTCGATGGTGCTCAACGAGCGGGAGGACGCGGCCCGGATCGCCCCGGAGACCCGGGATCGGGTGCTCGCCGCGATCCGCCGCACCGGTTACGTGGCCGACCCGGTCGCCCGGCGGCTGGCCTCGCAGCGCAACCGGTTCCTGGGCGTGTTCACCTACGAACCGGTGTTCCCGGCCGGGCTCGGCGACTTCTACCACCCGTTCCTGGTCGGCATCGAGGAGTGCGCCGAGAGCATCGGCTGTGACCTGCTGCTGTTCACCAGCGCGCCGGTGGTCGACGGGCGGCGGCGGATCTTCCACTCGGACAACCGGCTGCGGCTGGCCGACGGCTGCATCCTGCTCGGCCGCTGGCTCGACCCGGACGAGCTGGCCCGGCTGATCGCCGAGGGCCAGCCGTTCGTGAGCGTGGGCCGCCGCGACGACGCCGGCGGACCGGTGCCCTATGTGGGCGCCGACTACCCGACGGCCACGGCGGCGCAGGTGCGGCGGGCGGTGGAGCTGGGACACCGGCGGATCGCCTACGTCGGTGAGGGCGCGGGTGCCGAGTCGCACGCCGACCGGCTGCGCGGCTTCACCACGGCCGTCGAGCAAGCCGGGATCAGCGGGGCCCACGTGCGGTTCACCGACGCCGTCACGGTTCTGGATCGACTACTGGAGCAGGAGGTCACGGCGATTTTCGTGGAAGAGTTCGCGGACGGAGCGGTGCTCGCCGAGGAGGCCGGGCGGCGCGCTCTGGCCGTACCGCAGGATCTGTCCTTCATCGCCCTCGGCGATCCGACCCGGCCAGCGAGCACCGACCTGGAGTTCACCGGCTTCCGGATCCCGCGGCGGGAGATGGGCTGGCAGGCCGTCGAGGTGCTGTCGGCGATCCTGGACGGAACCGGCGGGCCGATGCAGCGGCTGCTGCCGTGCGAGCCGGTGGCCGGGTCGACGCTGGCGGTGGCCCGTGCGTGAGATGCATGCCGACGTCGTCGTGATCGGCGGCGGCCTGGGTGGGGTGGCGGCGGCGCTGGCCGCGCTGCGGGCCGGCCGGACGGTGCTGCTGACCGAGGAGCACGCGTGGCTCGGCGGGCAGCTGACCAGCCAGGCCGTGCCGCCGGACGAGCACAGCTGGGTCGAGCGGTTCGGGGTGACGGCCGGTTACCGGGCGCTACGCGACGGGATCCGCGACTACTACCGGGCCCACTACCCGCTGACCGATCGGGCCCGCCGCACCCGTGACCTGAACCCGGGCGCCGGGCACGTCAGCCGGCTGTGTCACGAGCCGCGGGTGGCGGTCGCGGTGATCGAGGCGATGCTCGCGCCCTACCGTGGTTCGGGGCGGCTCACGCTGCTGCAACCGGCCGTTCCGGTGTCGGCGGAGACCGACGGCGACCGGGTCGTCTCGGTCACCGTCCGCCACCACGGCGAACAGGTCGTGCTCACCGCGCCGTACGTGCTGGACGCCACCGAGACCGGCGAGTTGCTGCCGATGACCGGAACCGAACACGTCACGGGCGCCGAGTCGCAGGCCGACACCGGGGAGCCGAGCGCCGCCGAGACCGCCGACCCGGCGAACATGCAGGCGATGTCGGTGTGTTTCGCGATCGACCACGTCGACGGGGACCACACCATCGACAGGCCCGCACGGTACGACTTCTGGCGTACCTACCAGCCGCCGTTCTGGGGCGCGCCGATGCTGTCCTGGCAGACCCCGAACCCTCGCACCCTGCAGATCTCCACCCGGTCGTTCACCCCGAACCCGGACGACGACCCGTGGCTGGTCGAGGCCGACCAACGGGTCGACCCCGGCGACGGGAACCTGTGGACGTTCCGCCGGATCGCCGCCCGCCGCAACTTCGCCGACGGCACCTATCCGAGCGACATCTGCCTGGTCAACTGGCCGATGATCGACTACTTCGAGGAGCCGTACGTCGGTGCCGCCGACCCGGCCGCGGTCGAACGGGCCGCCCGGGAACTGTCCTACTCGGTGCTCTACTGGCTGCAGACCGAGGCACCCCGCCCGGACGGCGGCACCGGCCGGCCCGGGCTGCGACTGCGCGGCGACGTCACCGGAAGCCCGGACGGGCTGGCCATGGCCCCGTACATCCGCGAGTCCCGCCGGATCCGCGCCGAATACACGGTCGTCGAGCAGGACCTGTCGCTGGCCGTCCGCGGTGACAAGGGCGCGGTGTCCTATCCCGACGCGGTCGGTGTCGGCATGTACCGGATCGACCTGCACCCGTCCACCGGCGGCGACAACTACATCGACGTGGCGTCCTGCCCGTTCGAGATCCCGCTCGGCGCGCTGATCCCCCAGCGGATGGAGAACCTGCTGCCGGCCGGCAAGAACATCGGCACCACCCACATCACCAACGGCTCGTTCCGGCTGCACCCGGTCGAATGGAACGCCGGCGAGGTGGCCGGCGCGCTCGCCGCCTTCTGCCTCGACCGGGCGGTGTCCCCCCGGGCCGTCCGCAACACCCCGGAACTGCTCACCGAGTTCCAGAACCACCTGAGCGCCGACGGTGTCGAGCTGCGCTGGCCCGACATCAGCGGTTACTGAGAAAGGAACGTCATGCGCAAGATCGCTCCCATAGCCGCTCTCCTGCTCCTTCTCACCGCCTGTGGCACCGGCGAGTCCGACGCCGACGGCCCGGTCACGTTGCGGATGACCACCTGGTCGGCGAACCCGGCCCACGTCGAACTGTTCAACGCGATCGCCGCCGACTACAAGACGACCCACCCGGACGTGACGGTCGCGTTCGAGGCGCTGCCGCTGGAGAACTACACCACCACGGTGACCACGCAGATCGCCGGTGGCAACCCACCCGACATCGCCTGGATCCTGGAGGGCGCCGCCCCCGACTTCGTGGCCTCCGGCGCCCTGGCCCCACTGGACGACAGCATCGAGAACACCGCCGACCTGGCCCCGGCCGCCACCGCGTTGTGGAAGCAGGACGGCAAGCTGATCGGCTACCCGTTCTCCACCTCGCCGTTCGGTGTGTTCGTCAACACCGATCTGCTCAAGCAGGCCGGTCAGACGCTTCCCGTGGGCGATCAGTGGACCTGGGCGAACGCGGTCGCGGTGGCCCGCGCCACCGCCGCCGAGACCGGAAAGCAGGGACTGGTCATCCGGGACTTCGACTACAAGGACTGGACCAACCTGGCCACCGTCTTCCGCGGCTGGGGCGCCGACGCGTGGAGCGCCGACGGCAAGACCTGCGGCTTCGACCAGCAGCCGATGATCGACGCGATGACCTTCCTGCACCGGGCGGTGTTCACCGACAAGGCGCTGCCCGCGCCCGGGGTGGCCGCCGACTTCTTCGCCGGCGAGTCGGCGATGACGATCGCCCAGATCTCACGGGCGTCGCTGCTCAAGGACGGCAAGTTCGCCTGGACGCTCGTCCCGCTGCCGTCCGGGCCGTCCGGCGCCTACTCGGTGATCGGGCAGGGCGGGCTCGGCGTGCTCAAGAAGGGCAAGCACGCGGCCGCCGCCGCCGAGTTCGTCAAGTTCTTCACCAGCGAGGCCAACTCGGCGAAACTCGCCCGGTTCTTCCCGCCGCCCCGGCAGTCGCAGCTGAACGCGGCCACCCTGGCCACGGCGAACCCGCTGCTGAAGCCGGAACAGCTGCAGAACGTGGTGATCGACGGCATCGCCACCGGCAAGGTCAAGCCCAGCCACACCGGCAGCGCCGAGATCAACCAGGCGGTCCGGTCCGCGCTCGACCCGCTGTGGAAGCCGGACGCCGACGTCACAGCGGTTCTCGGCGGGGTGTGCACGGCCATCGACCCGCTGCTCGCCAAGTGAACTACTGGACCACCCGGCGCCGCGACCTGCTGACCGGCTACCTGTTCGTCACCCCGGCCCTGATCGGCGCGGTCGCCTTCGTATTCGTTCCCCTCGTGCTGGTCGTCTGGTACAGCCTGCACGAGTGGAACGTGCTCGCCGACACGTTCGACTTCGTCGGGACCGAGAACTATCGCAAGCTGGCCGAGGATCCGCAGGTCCCCGGGGTGCTCCGGGCCACCGCGCTGTTCTCGGCGGGCTTGGTCGTACTCAATCTGGGTCTGGCTCTGGTCCTGGCCGTTCTGCTCAACCAGCGGTTGCGGGGCACGACGGTCTTCCGGGTGCTGTTCTTCTCGCCGGTCGTGGTGTCGCTGCTGGCCTGGACCATCGTGTGGGGTTTCCTGCTGCAGGACAACGGCGGGATCAACGCGTTCCTCGACCTGGTCGGCATCGACGGCCCGAACTGGCTGCGGTCCGAGGGCACGGCGATGGCCTCGGTCGTGGTCGTGCAGGTGTTCAAGAACGTCGGTCTCAACATGGTGCTGTTCCTGGCCGCGTTGCAGGGTGTCCCGCAGGAGCTGTACGAGGCGGCCCGCACCGACGGCGCCGGCCCGTGGACCGTCTTCCGCCGGATCACGCTGCCGCTGATCAGCCCGACGATCCTGCTCACGTCGATCATCACGGTGGTCGGGTCGTTGCAGGTGTTCGCGCAGATCAGCGTCCTCACCCAGGGTGGTCCGGGCACCTCCACCACGGTGCTCGTCTACTACCTGTACCAGCAGGCGTTCCAGTTCCACGCCTTCGGCTACGGCTCGACCCTGTCCGTGGTGCTGTTCCTGATCGTGCTGGCGCTGACCGTTCTCCAATGGCAGATGCGCAAAAAATGGGTGTTCCATGAAAACTAAGAACAGGCTTCTGCTGTACGGGCTGCTGCTGGTGCTGTGTGTGCCGTTCGTCTTCCCCACGTGGTGGATGGTCACCAGTTCGTTCAAGCCGAACGCGGACATCTTCGCCTTCGACTTCGCGCCCGGCACCTGGACGCTCGAACCGTGGCGGCAGGTGTTCACCATGCAGCCGTTCGCCCAGCAGTACTTCAACAGCGCGTACATCGCCGTCGTGGTCACCCTCGGCACGCTGGTGGTGGCGTCGACGGCCGGCTACGCGTTCGCGCGGATCCGGTTCCCCGGGCAGAACGTCCTCTTCCTGGTGGTGCTGACCGGTCTGCTGATCCCGAGCGAGGTGACGATCGTCCCGCTGTTCCGGATGTTCAACAGCCTCGGCCTGGTCGACACCCACTGGCCGCTGATCCTGGTCCCGATGCTGGGACCGCCGAGCGTGCTGGCGACGTTCATCATGCGGCAGTTCTTCATCACGTTGCCCGGCGAACTGGAGGAGGCGGCCCGCATCGACGGCCTGGGCCGGCCCGCCATCTTCCGGCGGATCGCGCTGCCGCTGGCCCGCCCGGCGCTCGGCGCGGTGGCGATCTTCACGTTCCTGCACAGCTGGAACCTGTATCTGGAACCTGTGGTGTACATCTCGTCCCGGACGAAATACACGCTGCCGCAGGCGCTCACCCAGTTCACCGACGCCTACCAGGGACAACTCTGGAACGTGCAGCTGTCGGCGGCGTCGATGACCGCGATTCCGGTGCTGATCGTCTTCGTGATCGCCCAGCGCCAGTTCATCGAAGGTTTGGCCCATACCGGCCTCAAGGGGTGAGCGATAGGTTCTGCGCATGAATCGATGGTGGTTGTGGGCGGTCGGGGGCGTCGGAGTGGTCATCCTGGGGATGGCCGGCTGGAAGACCTTCTTCTCCCCCGATCCGGGCGCGGCCCTGATCGTCGTGGTGATCACCGGCGCGCTGCTGCTGATCAGCCCGTTCCTACTGCCGCATCTGGAGGCGCTGATGATCAGCGCCGACGGGTTCGAGCTGCGGCTGGTCCGCCAGATGGCCCGGCACGGCGCGCCGGAGACCGCCCGGCTGCTGAACAACACCGAGCTGGCGGAGATCGCCGAGGCGTACGGGGTGATCCACACCCAGCTGGTCGGCGGCACCTTCTACACCGTCCGCAAGCAGGTGCAGGATCACCTCGTCACCCGGGCGGCGGCGTTCGCCAGTCAGCGGACCTTCAACCCGGACGAGATCAAGGCACTCTTCCCGACGGCGTCCGGACCGGTCCGGGTGCTGCTGCTCGGGCTGATGCAGGGCGATCCGCGGCTGGTCGACGCGGCGACACTGACCGAGGCGATCACCGTGCCGGTCACCGCCAACGAGCAGTATCAGGCGCTCGTGCTGGCCGAGACGAACCTGCGGCGCTTCACCGAGGCCGAGCGGGCCACGCTGCTGGCCGCCGTGGCGTCGGCCGACCTCGGCAACGACGACAGCGACCGCCGCAAGATCGTCGACCGGATCAAGGCGGCAGAATGATCACATGCCTTTCGCAGTATTCGACGTCGACGGGGTGGTCGCCGACGTAAGGCACCGCCTGCGGCACGTGGCCCGGCCACCGAAGGACTGGGCGCGGTTCTTCTCGGCCGCCGACCGGGATCCGCCGCTGTCCGAGGGAACCGACCTGGTGCACCGGTATGCGCGGGATCACGACCTGGTCTGGCTGACCGGGCGGCCGGAGTGGCTGCGGCCGGTCACCGAGAAATGGTTCGCCAAGCACGGGCTGCCCGCCGGGCGGCTGCTGATGCGGCCCGAGGACGATCGGCGGCCGGCCCGCGACTACAAGCTCAGCCGACTGCGGCGACTCGCCCGGGACGGGGAGATCGCGGTCATCGTCGACGACGACCCGGCCGTCGTGAAACGGCTGAAGAGTGAGGGATTTCCGGTCCGGCTGGCCGACTGGGTGCCGTACGAACGCTCGCTGCGACAGGCACAGGAACGCGACGGTCGTACCTGATTTAAGGTTGCAGGGTGGCGGCCGGTTGGCTGCCACCGTTTTGTGAGGGGTGTGGATCGGTGAGTCAAAACGTGCTGACATCGGCGGCGGGGGTTGCCGCCCAGGCGGCGCGACGGCGTACGTTCGCGGTGATCTCCCACCCGGACGCCGGCAAGTCGACGATGACCGAGGCCCTCGCCCTGCACGCGCGTGTGATCGGCCAGGCCGGCGCGGTGCACGGCAAGGGCGATCGTAAGGGTGTCGTCTCCGACTGGATGGCGATGGAGCAGCAGCGTGGCATCTCGGTCACGTCGGCGGCGTTGCAGTTCTCCTACGGCGATACGGTCATCAACCTGCTCGACACACCCGGCCACGCCGACTTCTCCGAGGACACGTACCGGGTACTGACCGCCGTCGACAGCGCGGTGATGCTGCTCGACGCGGCCAAGGGCCTGGAGCCGCAGACGCTGAAGCTGTTCGAGGTGTGCCGGCAGCGCAGCATCCCGGTGATCACGTTCATCAACAAGTGGGACCGGCCCGGTCACGAGGCGCTCGCGCTGATGGACGAGATCGAGCAGCGGATCGGGCTCAAGCCGACCCCGCTGACCTGGCCGGTCGGGATCGCCGGGCACTTCCACGGGGTGATCGACAGGCGGACCGGGGTGTTCACCCGGATGCAGCGTTCCCCCGGTGGCGCCGACCTGGCGATCGAGGAGGAGATGGCCGACGCCGAGGCCGCGGAGCGCTACGGCGCCGAGTGGGTGACCGCCAACGAGGAGCTGGAGCTGCTCGGGATGACCGGCGCCGACCACGATCAGGAGACGTTCCTGGCCGCCACCAGCACACCCGTGCTGTTCGGCGCCGCGGTCGCCAACCTGGGTGTCCGGCAGCTGCTGAACATCCTGGTCGAGATGGCGCCGCCGGCCACCGCCCGGCCGACCGCCGACGACGGGGAGCGGCCTGTCGACAGCCCGTTCTCCGGGTTCGTCTTCAAGATCCAGGCGAACATGAACCGGGCGCACCGCGACCAGGTCGCGTTCATGCGGATCTGCTCCGGCCGGTTCGAGCGCGGCATGATCGTCACCCACGCCGGGACCGGGCGACCGTTCACCACCAAGTACGCGCAGCAGGTCTTCGGGCAGGGTCGGGACACCATCGACGAGGCGTTCCCCGGTGACGTGGTGGGCCTGGTCAACGCGACCGCGCTCGGCATCGGCGACACTCTCTACGCCGACAAGGCGGTCCAGTTCCCGGCGCTGCCGTCGTTCCCGCCGGAGCATTTCGCGGTCTGCCGGACCGACGACACCGGCGCCTACAAGCGGTTCCGTCGGGGCATCGAGCAGCTCGACGGTGAGGGTGTGGTCCAGGTGCTGCGGTCCGACCTGCGTGGGGACGGCCTGCCGGTGCTGGCCGCGGTCGGGCCGATGCAGTTCGAGGTGGCGAGTTTCCGCCTGGAGGCCGAGTTCGGGGTCAAGGTGCATCTGGACCGCCTGCCGTACGAGATCGCGGCCGTCACCGACGCCGAGGGTAAGGAGATGCTGCGCGGGGAGTCGCAGGTCGAGGTGATGACCCGGATCCGCGATGGTGCTCTGCTCGCGGTGTTCGCGCACCGCTGGCGGATGCGGACGGTGGCCGGCCGTCATCCGAATCTGAAGCTCGACGCGCCACTGGACGCCGGGCTGTAATGCGGAGCGGCTCGCCCGGTCGGACCGGGCGAGCCACTGCACCACTTACTTCTTCTTGGACTTCTTCGACTTCTTGTCTTTCTTGTCCTTCTTCTTGTCCTTCGCCATGGTGGTGCTCCTCTCAGCAGGCAGCATTACGCACCGCTCACGTGATGAAACCGTGTGCGACGGTTGCTGACCGTATGGCACGAAGGTGAACAGCTTTGGCACTCCGGGGCCGGCGCCGCGTCGAGTACACGCCACCGACCTGCGCAAACCCACGGAGACGAAGGTTAATTTGAGATGTACGTCACCCTAACGCGAGGCGACCAGCAGGGTGACCGTGCGATTGCCCTCCGGTGAGCCGTGCGGACCGTCCTTCTGATCGGCGCTGACCAGCTGAAACGACGTCAACGGGAGCCCGCTCGCACGGGCCAGCCGGGCCGCCGCGACCTGAGCCCGCGCCAGGGCGGTGGTCGACCCACCGGCGGTGCGCCCACCGGTGACCGGGACGGCGTGACCGACCACCGTGACCGTGACATCACCGGCGTCGCGCAGGGCCCGCCCGACCCGCTCGAGCGTGGCACCGGCGCCGGTGCGCAGCGTGTCCCCGCGTACGAAGAGGCCCTCGTCGAAAACCACCTCGGTGGCGGCGCCCCGCGCGCGGACGGTGACCCCGGCGACGGCCAGCCCGCGCAGGAGCCGATCCGGGGAGGAGGCGGGCGAAGCCGTGACGGAGGGCGACGGCGCCGGTGACGGCACGGTCGTGACCGGGGTCGCCGGGGCCGACATGGACCCCGGCTCATCGGGCTGCCCGACCAGCAGAACCGCCCCGGACACCAGGACCAGCACCACCAGCGCCGCCCCACCGGCGGTCACCAGCCGGCGACGGCCGCGCCCGGCGATCGCCCGGCGCCCGGCCGCCGCCCCCGCGTGCGACGGATCGGCGGCCAACACCCGCGCCCACGCCGCGTCGGCCGCATCGAACTCGCCACGCTGCGCGTGCACCCGGGCCCGCAGATCGAGCGCCGCCGGCGAGTCGCCGCCGAGCAGTTCGAGCGCGCCGTCGAGGTCACCGGACCGGGCCGCGGCACGCGCCCGATCCAGCGCCAACTCCTCGGAGACACCGGCGGTCGTCATCGCAGCAGGCCACCGATCTTGCCGGCCACCTCGACCGGCAGCAGCCGAACCAGCCGCTGGTTGACCGCGTCCAGAGCGCGCGCGTCCTGCCCGGCGATCGCCTGCCGGCCCTGCGCGATCAGCACGTCGGCCTGGGCCGAGATGCCGAGCTTCTCGTGCTCGACACAGAGCATGAAGAACACCTTGACCGGCCAGTCGGGCGACCGGCGCTCGACCTCCATGAGGAAGTCGTGCACCCGTTCGAGCTGCGCCTGGATCGCCGACCTGTCCCGGGCCTCGATCGCGGTCCGGGCCCGCCGCCGCAGCTCGCCGACCTCACGCCGGTCGGCGTCGTCGGCGGCCATCTCGTCGGCCGCGGACAGCGCCTCCTCCAGCTGCTGGATCAGGTCGGGCAGCCCGACCGCGTCCTCGATGATGTCGAGTTCGGCCTGCACGTTGCGCAGCCGGTCCTCGGCGGTGGCGGCGGCGCCCGCGTCGAACCCGGACGCCTGCACCTGCTCGCGGGCGCCGGTCATGGTGCCCTCCCGGTCCAGGGCGGCGAGCCGGTCACGAGCGTCCTCGGAGTCACCGGAGGCGACCGCCCCACGCAGGTGCGCCATCCGCCGCTCGGCGTCGTCCAGCATGGTGGTCAACGCCACCGGGTCCGGGGTGCGCACGTCGTCGAGGGCGATCTCGGCCTCGAACTGGGTCTGGATCAGCGGCACGTCGGCGACCACGGTGACCAGGCTGGACGTGTCCACCTCGAAGGTCACCTCGACCTCACTGCCGGCCGGCAGATCGATGCGGACGTCCTTGGGCCGGATCTCCAGCACACCGACCTGCCGGTTGCGGTCGCCGCGCGGACGCTCACCCTGCACCACCGGGATGCGGATGACCGCGTCGGCGTCCGACCGGTTCAGCGGCGTCGACGTGCGGAACACCTCCCGCTCCCGGGTCGGCAGGGTGGCACCCTTGCGGACCAGCGGCGCGAAGGCCTGGTCGGCCAGCTGGATGCCGAGCGAGTGGGCCAGCCGCACACCACCGAACTCAACGGCCCGGTGGGTGATCGTCAGCCCGTCCGGGGTGAGCCGCTGCGGCTCGCCCGACGCCGAGGTCAGCTCGATGGTGAACCGGGCGGCCTGCAGGTCGTCGACGTACACCTCGGTGGAGAACGCACCCCGCGCGTTCGGGGTGATGGCGGGCGTACGGTAGTCGGCGTTGCTGATCGTCACCCGGTAACCGGACCAGTCGACGTCGCCGGTGGACACCAGCCGCCCGGCCACCGTGGGCGTGTTGACGGTGGTGGTCGGCTCATAGGCCAACTCGACCGCGAACTCCCCCACCGCCGGCTGGTGTGTGCCGGTCGACGGCCGGCGCAGCGTGCTCGCGAAGATCGCCGCTCCCCGGGCCACCACGGTGGTCGGGTCGAGGCTGTAGTCGAGCGCGATGCCCAGCCCGTGCCCCGGATCGGCGAGGCGCTCCCGTAGGCCGGGGCTGAGCGTCACACCGCCGACCAGGAGCAGCTTGTCGATGTCGTCGACGTCGAGGCCACCCTCGGCGAGCGCGCCCCGGCACAGGTTGATCGCGCGGACGTAGAACGGCTCGGCGACCCGGTCGACGCCGTCGCGGGTCAGCGTGTGCTCGAACGTCTCGGTACGGCCACCGGGCAGCGTGATGTCGACCAGCACGTCCGCGGTCTGCCGCCGCGACAGCATGATCTTGGCTTCCTCGGCGGCCGACTTGAGCTTGGCGAACGCGTCGCGCCACTGCGGGTTGTCGCGCCGGAACTCGCCGACGCCGAGCGCGTTGATCAGTGCCGGGGCCAGCAGCCGCTCGACCACCGCCCAGTCGATCAGCTTGCCGCCCAGGTACGGGTCACCGGCGTGGTTGAGCACCCGCAGGTCACCGTCGCGCTTGCTGACCACCGCCGCGTCGAAGGTGCCGCCACCGAAGTCGAACACCATCCAGTAGGCGTCCTCGTCGGCCTTCTGGAAGCCGTACGCGAACGCGGCGGCGGTCGGCTCCTGCACGAGCGGGCAGGCCACCGAGAACCCGGCCAACGACGCCGCCTCGGTGGTCGCCTTGTTCTGGTTGAGCGCGAACGCGGCCGGCACGGTGATCACCGCGGCGTCCGGTGCCTCGCCGGTGTGGTGGGCGGCGTCGGCGCGCAGCGACTTGAGCACCTCCGCCGACAGCTGGACCGGGCCCATGGTGACCTGACCGTCGACGAACGTCCGGGTCGCGTCGGCCAGACCCATCTCCAGTTTGAACTCGCCGGCCGCGTTGGCCGGGTCACGGTCGGCCCGGTCGCGGGCGGCCCGGCCGACGTGGACCACGCCGGGCTTGGGGATCCACACCGCCGACGGGGTGATGTCCCAGCCGTCGTTGCTCTTGACGACCACCGGCACGCCGTCCTCGACGACCGCGATGGCGCTGTTGGTGGTGCCCAGGTCGATGCCGAAGTCGATCGTGTCACGCATTGCCAACCCCCGGGGTCGAGTCAGTCTTGACGGGGCATCCGACGATGACCTGTCCCATCTGGATGCGCTCCTCGCGCAGGAAGACGGAGGGCCGTACGGTCTCCGTCACGGTTTCGGTGAGCACGTCCGGGTCGTCGTTGAAGACCAGCGCCTCCAGCGAGCGCCCGGAGTCGAACGTCTCCCCGTCGTGGTCGCGGACCACCAGGCCCGCGTCGGCCAGCGCCTCCTGGCACATCCGCAGGTAGCGGCCGGCCTGCCGGGCCTGCGCGCTGTCCCCGCCGGTCTGCTGGGCCAGCCGCCGCCGGGCCCGCCACAGATTGGTGGCGGCGGTGGCCAGCGCTCTGTTGTCGGTCTCGGGTTCGGCCGCGGCGGCGTCCAGTTCGGCGATCAGCGTGGCCAGCCGGTCGTGCCTGGTCTCCGGCCAGGTCGGCGGCGGGATACGGAACGCCCGGTGGTGCCGCCGCTGCCGCCACTCGGTGCGGAGCCGGTCGAGCCGGTCACGGATCACAGGATCACCCCTCGGCGCCAGAGCGTGAGCGTGTGCAGATGTCGGTCCCGCAATCGCGGTGACAGGTTCACGGCCTCCTCCAAGAGGTCGGCGGCGCGCTCCAGCGCGCCGGGCCGGCGCGCCAGCGCGAAGGCCTCGTCGGCGAGGGCCTGAGCGCGCGCGCCCGGCTTCTCGGTGGATTTCGGTGGTACGTCCACCGCCCGCACCGGCACCGACAGCGCGGCCCGGCGTGCCCGTAGTGCGTCGGCCAGCGCCCGCCCGGTGGGTGGTCGCTGTTTCGGGTCCACCGCGAGGGCGGCCAGCAGGATCTCGTCGAGGGCGGGATCCACATCCGGGTTGTACGCGCTGGGCGGCAGCAGCGGACGCTGGAACCGGACCATCGAGAACGACGAGAACTGCCCGCCGTCGTGGTACGGAATGTGGTTGGTGAGCAGCAGGAACGCGATCGTCCCGACCGACCAGACATCACTGGCGCACGAGTAGCCCTGATGTTTGAGCACCTCCGGCGCCATGAACGCGTAGGTGCCCTGCGCGCTGGCCAGGTGGGTGAACGGATCGGCCCGCTTGGCCAGTCCGAAGTCGCTGACCCGGACCCGCATGCCGGTGCCGTCGTAGCCGATCAGGATGTTGGCCAGGCTCAGGTCGCGGTGCACGATCGGCGGGATCTGCGCGTGCGCCACGGCCAGGCCCTCGGCGATCTGCTCGAGGATCTCGACGACCAGGTCGACCGGGACCTGGGAGTGGTACGACCGGGACAGCCGTTCCAGGCTGCCACCGGCCACGTACTCCATGGTGAAGAAGCCGCGCAGGCCGGCCGCCGTCTCGACGATGTTGGCGTCGAACAGCCGCACGATGTTGGGGTGCCCGAGCGTCGACAGCAGTTGCGCCTCGCCGAGCATCTCGCGGGTCTTCTCCAACGAGGCGACCTGTTTGAACAGTTTCATCGCCTGCCAGCCGAGATATTCGTGCCGGACCCGGTGCACCTCGGCGTACGCGCCCTCGCCGAGCAGCCGGTCGATGACGAGCGTGTCGGTGACGCGGTCACCGCTGGACAGCAGGGTCATGAGGCACCACTCACGTTGAGGCGGTAGCCGATGCCCTTGACGGTCTCCAGGATCACCGGCGCGGACGGGTCGGGTTCGATGCTGCGGCGCACGGCCCGGACCACCCCGGCCAGGTCGACCCGGGTGTACGCCCGATGCGACGCCCACTCCTCCCGGGCGCCCCACAGGGCGGTGATCAGCTCCGCGTGGTCACAGGCCACCGCGGCGCCGTCGGCGCTACGGCCGACCATGTAACGCAGCAGCTGATGCCCCTGCGGTCGGAGCCCACTGACCGGCGTCTCGACCCCGTTGAGGATCCGGTAGGCACGCGCCGACACCCAGTCGTAGCGCAGGGTCGGCACCGACCGGGGTGCCGGCAGCAGCGCGCCGACCGGTGCCTGCTGGGTGGTGTGCGGGTCGAGGAACAGCAGCTGCCAGTAGAGCGGCTCGCCCTCCGGGGTCATGTCGCCGAGGATCAGGATGGCGTCACCGTGCTGGATGCGTCGCCGGCCGAGCAGCCGTTCGGTGGTGTCCCGGGAGCGCAGCAGGGTGCCGTTGACGCTGGCGTTGTCGGTCACCATCCACATCCCCTCCACCAGGTCGAGCGAACAGTGCAGGCGGCCCACCCAGCGCTGCGGGTCGGGGCTGAGCGCCACGTCGGGCGACTGCTCGGGGGCGCGGCGGCCGATGGTCACCGAGTCGCCGTCCAGCTCGATGCCGCGGGTCACGCCGTCCGGCGACGTGATCCGCAGCGCTACGGCGCCGGCCACACGGCCTCCACCCGCACCGCAGGCATCGGCGGCGCCGAGTTGCTGTCGTTGTCGCAGTCGGCCAGTCCGAAGCAGACACCGAGCAGCAGCGCGCCGATGGTGATGATCCCGCCCCACGGCACGTCGCTGCCGCCGCTGTTCGCGCCGGCGGTGACCCGGGTGCCGGACGCTCTCAGTTGCGAGGTGACCCGGTCGATCTCGGCCACCGCGCCGGGCAGACCGGCCAGTTGGACCCGCATGTGCGCCGCCAGGTTGCCGGCCGCCGCGTGCTGACCGGACCGGGCCAGGTAGGTGATCCGGTCGAGCAGGTCGGCCAGCCCGGTCGCGTTCTCCCGGAACGCCTCCCGGTTCTCCCGGATGGTCGCCCTGGTCTGCGGGTTGAGCGCCAGCGCCTCGGCGTCGTTGAGCAGCTCGTCGGATCTCTCGTCGAGCGGGCCGCACTCCTCGAAGACCCGGTTGGCGCAGTTGTTGTAGGCGATCGCGACCAGCTCGCAGGCGTTGGACGTACGGCGGAACCGGTTCGGCGGCAGCAGTGCCCGCAGCCGCAGCAGGGTGACCGGCAGCCCCCGGGTGTTCTCGATCGCCTCGTCGAGTTCGCCGGCCTCCAGCAGCTCCCGTGTCTGCCGGACGCCGGTGTCGATCGTCTCGTAGAGCGGCCCGGCCGCCTCGGCCAGCATGTCGCCGGCCAGGTCGGCCCGCCCGGTCCAGCCGTGCAGCAGGCGGGCCAGCGGCTCCGGATTGTCCGACGCGACGGCCAGGGTGACCAGCGGCCGCAGCAACGCGGCGGGCAGTCCGTCGCGCAGTTCGCCGACGACCGTGTCGTCGAGCCGCCGGTCGCCGAGCCGTCCGGCCCGGTGCCGCATGTGGTCCCAGGTGGCGTTGCGCCGCAGAACGCCGTCCCACAGCCGGGCCGCCTCGGACCAGAGCCGGTCCAGGTCGGCGCGGTCGGCGCCGGGCGGGTCCAGCTTGCTGAACTCCTGGTCGAGGGCCATGCCGTGGGCGATGGCCGCCTTGTCGTGCTCGCTGTGCAGGGAGGCCGGGCAGCCGCAGTCGGCGCCCGGCACGTCCCACAGCCAGAAGATCTCGTCCACCAGCCGGTGCCGGGGATCCCCGAGCAGCCTGTCGAACGCCGCCCGGACGTCGTCGGCGTCCACGTCGGACGGGATCCGATCGACGTCGGCGCCCATGCTCATCGCCGCGACCACCTGCTGTCGGCGCTGCCGGACCGCCCGATGGTCGGCGACCGTCGGCAGGCCGGTGACCCGAAACGCGTTCAGTCGGAAGAGATCCGGTCCGGCGGCGGTCCGCAACACATCCGCCGTCGTCTCTGCCATTCGCCCCACCGACCTTTCGTGCCGCTTCCATCCCCAGGACCTCAGTCTCGTACGGGCACCCGTGACCATGCGATGGAAAGGGGTTGGAAATCGTTTGGATGTAAGGCCTCGACCGGCGTCCACGGTAGACATCGACCGCCAGTCCGGAGCGGACGGCGGTCGATGTCGAGTGTGTCAGATCGGGGCCCGGACATCCGCCTCCGGCGACGGCGGGCCGGCCTATCCGGGGGGCTTTGCGCGGGTCAGGAACGCCTGCATGGCCCGCTGCGCCTCGGGCGTGGCGAACAGCTCGGCGGACCGTTCGGCGGCCGCGTCGCCGTCCCGGTCGATCCGGTCGACCAGGGCGGCGGTGAGCAGCCGCTTGGTCTCGGCCAGGCCCTGCCGGCTGCCCTGGACCATCTCGGCGAGGGTCGCGGCGACCGCGGCGGGCAGTTCATCGTCCGGCACCGCGCGGGTGACCAGGCCGATCGCGGCGGCCTCGGCGGCGTCGAAGGTCCGCCCGGACAGGAACACGTCGGCGGCCGCCCGGGGCGTCAACTTCTCCAGCAGGCTCAGCGAGATCGCCGACGGGGCGAGCCCGAGCCGGACCTCGGTGAGGGCGAACGTCACCGAGGCGGCCGCGATCACCACGTCGGCCGCGCCGACCAGGCCGAGCCCGCCGGCGCGGACCGGGCCGGCCAGCTCGACGACGACCGGTCGGGGCAGTGTGGCGATCTGCCGCTGGAGGGCGACGAGCGCGCGCGGCGCTTCGCTGGTCATCGCCTGCCGTGCCTCGCCGAGGTCGGCGCCGGAGCAGAACACCCGGCCGCTGGAGCGCAGCAGCACGGCGCGGACTGCGGGGTCCCGCCCCGCCGCCGCCAGGTGGGCGCTGAGCTCGGTCATCAGCTGCCGGCTCAGCGCGTTGCGGTTGTGCGGGCTGTCCAGCGTGATCGTGGCGACGCCACCGGCGGTATCCAGGAGGACGGACAACGGGACCCTCTCAGTACGAACGGGGCAGTTTGAGGGAGAACTGGGCGATGAAGTTGAGCGCCATCTCGCGGCTGACCGGGGCGATCCGCGACAGCCGTACGTTGGCCAGGGCCTGCACGAGTCCGTACTCGACGGCCAGCCCGTTGCCGCCGTGGGTCTGGATCGCCTGGTCGACGGCCTTGCACGCGACCTCACCGGCGGCGTACTTGGCCATGTTGGCCGCCTCCCCGGCCGCGAGCAGGTCACCCGCGGCGTCGAGGGCCGCGGCCTTCTGGGTCAGCAGCCGGGCCGCCTCGACTTCGACGTGGATCTGGGCCAGCGGATGGGCGATCGCCTGGTGTGTGCCGATCGGGGCACCCCAGACCTCGCGTTGCTTCGCGTAGTCGACGGCCTTGCGCAGCGCCCACCGCGCGGTGCCGGTGGCCTGCGACGCCGCCATGATCCGTTCCGGGTTGAGACCGGCGAACAGCTGGTCGAGCCCGGCGTCCTCGCGGCCGACGAGCGCGTCGGACGGCAGCCGGACGTCGTCGAAGAAGAGGCTGAACTGCTTCTCCGGGGAGACCAGGCCGGTCTCGATCGGCTGGTGCACGAAGCCGGGCGCGTCGGTCGGCACCATGAACAGCGCGGGTTTCAACTTGCCGGTGCGCGCGTCCTCCAGCCGGGCCACGACCAGGACGTGACTCGCCTCGTCGATGCCGCTGATGTAGGTCTTGCGGCCGGTCAGCAGCCAGTCGTCGCCGTCGCGGCGGGCGCGGGTGACGATCTGGTGGGAGTTGGAGCCGGCGTCGGGTTCGGTGATGCCGAACGCGTAGCGGGCCTCACCTCTGGCCAGGCCGGGCAGCCAGCGCTGTCTCTGCTCGTCGGTGCCGGACTTGGCGATGATCGTGCCGACGATGGCCGGCGACACCACGAGCAGCAGCAGCGGGCAGCCGGCGGTGGCCAGTTCCTCCACGACGGCGGCCAGGTCGCCGATGTCGCCGCCGCCACCGCCGTACTCCTCCGGGATCGAGACGCCCAGGTAGCCCGCCTTGGCCGCGTCCGCCCACAGCTCGGTGGTCTTGGCGCCCCGGGCGGCGGCATCGTAGAAGTACGACTCGCCGTACCTGCTGCCCAGCTGGTAGACGGCTTGACGCAGCTCGCGGCGCTCGTCGGACTCGACGAAGTTGGTCACTGCTCCTCCTTGACGACGGCGAGCACGGCGCCCGCGACTACCTGCCGGCCCACCCGCGCGGTGAGTTCGGTGACGGTTCCGTCCGTGGGGGCGGCGACCGTGTGCTGCATCTTCATGGCTTCCAGGACGACGATCGGGTCGCCCTTGGCGACCACCGTGCCGACCTCGACGGCGACCGTGGTGATCGTCGCCGGCATCGGCGCCAGCAGCGACCCCTGCGCGACCGACTCGGCGGGGTCGACGAACGTGGGCACCGGCTCGAACCCGAACGAGCCGTGCGGGCCGTCCACGTCGACCGACCCGTGCGCGACGGTGACCCGGTAGGTCTCCCGCAGCGGGCCGTCGCTCAGCACCACCAGGTCACCCCGCACGTCGACGACCTGGACGCCGTCGACGAAGTCCGACACCAGCCGGCGGCCGACCGACGAGTAGGTGACCGTGTGCTGCCGCGGCCCGCGCCGGTAGACGCGCCGCCGGGGCTGGTCGCTCGCGTTGCGCCAGGCGGCCGGGATCCGGTTGAGCACCGGCGCCGACGCGGCGGACTGACCGGCCTGGCCGATCGCGGCGGCGAGCACGGCCTTGGCCACCGTCCGTTCCTCGGGACCGCTCGTCCACCGGTCGAGACGTCGGTCGAGCAGGGTGGTGTGGATCCGCCCGGCGGCGAAGTCGTCGTCGTCGATCACGGCCCGGAGCAGGTCGAGGTTGGTGACGACGCCGTGCACCCGGCCCCGGCGCAGGCTGTCGCCGAGGATCCGGATCGCGGCGGCCCGGTCGGCGGCGTGGACGATGACCTTGGCCAGCATGGCGTCGTAGTGGACACCGACCTCGCTGCCGGCCTCGACCGCGGAGTCGACCCGGACCCCGGACGGGAAGTCGAACGTGCGGACGGTACCGGTCTGCGGAGCGAATCCGTCGGCCGGATCCTCGGCGTAGAGCCGTACCTCGATCGCGTGCCCGGCGATGCCGGGGGCCTCGCCGGGCAGGGGTCTGCCCTCGGCGACGGCGATCTGGAGCGCGACCAGATCCAGTCCGGTGACGCATTCGGTGACCGGGTGTTCGACCTGGAGCCTGGTGTTCATCTCGAGGAAGTACACCCGCTCGGAGTCGACCAGGAACTCCACGGTGCCGGCGCCGCGATATCCGACCGCGTGCGCGGCGGCCCGGGCCGAATCGTGCAGGACGGCCCGGGTCTGGTCCGACAGGTTCGGCGCGGGCGCCTCCTCGACCACCTTCTGGTGGCGGCGCTGGATCGAGCAGTCCCGGTCGCCCAGCACCCAGACCGTGCCGTGCGTGTCGGCGAGCACCTGGACCTCGACGTGCCGGGCGGTCGGCAGGTACGGCTCGACGAAGACGGTCCCGTCCCCGAACGCGGACGCCGCCTCCGCTTCGGCCTGCGTGATCTGTTCGGCGAGCCGGTCGAGGGACCCGACGATCCGCATGCCCCGGCCGCCGCCGCCCGCCGACGCCTTGACCAGCAGCGGCAGGTCCTCGGCGGTGACGGCGGCCGGGTCGACGTCGAGGATCGGCACTCCGGCCGCGGCCATGATCCGTTTCGCCTCGATCTTGCTGCCCATCGACTCGACGGACTCCGGGGCCGGGCCGATCCAGGTCAGACCGGCCGCCTCGACGGCCCGGGCGAAACCGGCGTTCTCGGAGAGGAACCCGTATCCGGGATGGATCGCGTCGGCACCGGCCGCCCGGGCCGCCTCGATGATCAGGTCACCGCGCAGATAGGTGTCGGCGGGCGCGTCGCCGGGCAGTCGGATCGCCTGGTCGGCCTCGGTGACGAACGGGGCCGTGGCATCGGCGTCGGAGTGCACGGCGACGGTCGCGATGCCGAGCTCGCGGCAGGTGCGGAAGATGCGGCGCGCGATCTCCCCGCGGTTGGCGACCACAATCCTACGAATCACTGGATCTCCTTCACAGGCGGAAGACGCCGTAGCCACGGGCGCCGGCCACCGGCGCGCTGTGAATCGCCGACAGACAGATGCCGAGAATCGTGCGGGTGTCGCGGGGGTCGATGACGCCGTCGTCGTAGCCCAGTCCGGAGGTGAAGTAGGCCAGCGACTGCTCCTCGACCTGCTTCTCCACGAAGGCCCGCATGGTGGCGTCGCCGTCGGCGTCGAACGGCAGCCCGCGGGCCGCGGCCGCCTGCTGCGAGACGATCGAGATCACCCCGGCCAGCTGGGCCGGGCCCATCACCGCCGATTTGGCGCCGACCCAGCTGAACATGAACCGCGGGTCGTACGCGCGGCCGCTCATCCCGTAGTTGCCGGCCCCGTAGGACGCGCCCATCACCACCGACAGGTGCGGGACCGTCGAGTTGGACACCGCGTTGATCATCTGGGCGCCGTGTTTGATGATGCCGCCCTGCTCGTACTCGGCGCCGACCATGTAGCCGGTGGTGTTGTGCAGGAACAGCAGCGGTGTGTCGCTCTGGTTGGCCAGCTGGATGAACTGGGCCGCCTTCTGTGCCTCCGGGCTGAACAGCACGCCCTGGGCGTTGGCGAGGATCCCGATCGGATGGCCGTGCAGCTGCGCCCACCCGGTCACCAGCGACGGGCCGTAGAGCGGCTTGAACTCGTCGAACTCACTGCCGTCGACGAGCCGGCGGATCACCTCACGCGGGTCGAACGGGATCTTGAGGTCGGACGGGACGATGCCGAGCAGGTCCTCGGTGTCCAGCAGCGGCTCGGCGTAGTCCGTGCGGGGAGCCGGTCCGGCCTTGCGCCAGTTGAGCCGCCGCACGATGGACCGCCCGATCCGCAGCGCGTCGAGTTCGTCGACGGCCAGGTAGTCGGCCAGGCCCGAGGTGCGGGCGTGCATCTCGGCGCCACCGAGCGACTCGTCGTCGGACTCCTCACCGGTGGCCATCTTGACCAGCGGCGGCCCGCCGAGGAAGACCTTCGCGCCGTCCTTGACCATCACCGTGTAGTCGCTCATGCCGGGTACGTAGGCGCCGCCGGCCGTCGAGTTGCCGAACACCAGGGCGATCGTCGGGCGGCGGTCGGCGCTGGCCACGGTCAGGTTCCGGAACACCGCGCCGCCGGGGATGAAGATGTCCTTCTGGGTCTGCAGATCCGCGCCACCGGACTCGACCAGGGTCACCGTGGGTAGCCGGTTCTGCTCGGCGATGCGGTTGGCGCGGAAGATCTTCCGTACCGTCACCGGGTTGGAGGCCCCGCCTTTGACCGTCGGGTCGTGGGCGATGATCAGGCACTCGACACCCTCGATCACGCCCAGACCGGTGACCACCGAGCCGCCGACCGTGAAGTCGGTGCCCCATCCGGCCAGCACGCCGAGTTCGAGGAACGGCGAATCGGGGTCGATCAGCAGCTCGATCCGTTCCCGGGCGGTCAGCTTGCCGCGCCGGTGGTGGCGTTCGACGGCCTTCGGGCCGCCGCCGGCCAGGGCCGCGGCCTGCTGGATCGCCAGGTCGGCGACGCGGTCCAGCATCGCCTCCCGGTTGGCGGCGTAGCCGGGCGAGGTGGGGTCGACGCTGGTTTTCACGCAAGAAGCTCCTCGGGCAGGTTCACCACACGCGCGCGCAGCCATTCACCGACGGCCTTGGCCTGCGGGTCGAAACGGGTGGACGACGCGACACCGTCGCCGAGCAGTCCGTCGATGACGATGTTGACCGCGTACAGGTTGGGCAGCGCGAACACCTCGACGCCGAGTCCGGCCGCCTCGGGCAGCAACTCGACGACGGCCTCCGGCGTCAGTCGGCCGTGCAACCAGGCGAACGCGTCGGCCCGCCGGGAGTGCCCGGCCGGGATCCAGACCCCGACGTTCGCCGTGCCGCCCTTGTCACCGGACCGGGCGAAGACCAGACGACCCAACGGCAGATCAACTTCCGGCCCCGCGGCGGTACGACCGGAGCCGGCCGGTTTCTGCTCGGGCCGGTCGGCGGTGACCGTGGGTGGCGCGATGTCGACCGCGGTGCCGTCCGGGCCGACCACCACGTGCGGCACCAGTTCCTGTGGCAGGTAGGCGGCGCGGTAGATCCCGAACGGGGCGCCCGCACCGGGTGGCGCGGTGACGTGGAAACCGGGATAGGACGCGAGGGCCAGTTCGACGGCGGCACTGCTGAACGCCCGCCCGACGACCGCCGGATCGGGGTCCTTGACGTGGCAGCGCAGCACCGCGGAGGCGGTGGGTTCGGTGGCCGGGTCGGCGTGGTCGGTGCGGGCGAGGTCCCACACGATCTCGGCCGGTGGCCGCGCGCTGAGCGCCTCGGTCATCTGCCGGCGGACCCAGGCTTCCTTCTCCTCGATGTCCAGGCCGGTCAGCACGAACTCGACGCTGTTGCGCCAGCCGCCGGCGCTGTTCAGGGCGATCTTGGTGGCCGGGGGTGGGGCGATGCCGCGGACCGCGGTGATCCGCACCCGATCCGGGCCGGCCTGTTCCAGCTCGATCGTGTCCAGGCGGGCGGTCACGTCGGGGTTGGCGTAATGCGGGCCGCCCACCTCGTACACCAGCTGTGCGGTGACCGTGTCGACGGTGACCGCGCCGCCGGTGCCGGGATGTTTGGTGATCACGGCCGTGCCGTCCGCGCTGACCTCGGCCAGCGGGAAGCCCAGCGGGCGGGAGGTGTCGATCGTGGCGAAGCCGGAGAAGTTGCCCCCGGTGGCCTGGGTGCCGCATTCGAGGACGTGACCGGCGACGACCCCGGCCGCCAGCCGGTCGAAGTCGGTGCGGCCCCAGCCGAACTCGGCGATCGCCGGGCCCAGCGTGAGCGAGGCGTCGGTGACCCGGCCGGTGACGACGATGTCGGCGCCGGCTTCGAGGGCGTGGGCGATCCCGAACGCGCCGAGGTAGGCGTTGGCGGTCAGCGCGCCCGGCCAGCCGTGCGTCGCCGCCCGGTCGATCAGGTCGTCACCCTGGACGTGCGCGACGGCGACCTCGAGACCCTGCTCGGCGGCGAGGGCCCGGATCGCCCGGGCGAGGCCGGCCGGGTTGAGCCCGCCGGCGTTGGTGACGATCTTCACCCGGCGGTCGCGGGCGAGCGCGAGGCAGTCGCCGAGTTGCCGCAGGAACGTCTTCGCATACCCGAGTGCGGGGTCCTTCTGCCGGTCGCGGCCCAGGATGAGCATGGTGAGCTCGGCCAGGTAGTCGCCGGTCAGATAGTCCAGCGGGCCGCCGTCGAGCATCTCGGCCATCGCCGAGAAACGGTCACCGTAGAAGCCCGAGCAGTTCCCGATGCGGATGGTACGCATTGTGCGGCTGAACACCTCAGTGAGTAGTGGGTGACCGCCACACTAGACTTTCTGACAAAGTAGTCAAGTTATCCGGGGGTGTCCGATGGGACGAGCACGAACCAACCCCGCTCCGGCGGCACCGACCACGGCCAGGGGCCGGCGGACACATGACGCGCTGATCGTCGCCGGTCGGGAGGTGATCGAGGAGCACGGTTGGGCGGGATTCACCCCCGAGGCGGTCACCCAGGCCGCCGGGGTGTCCTACGGGACCTTCTACACGTACTTCGAATCCAAGGACGATCTGCTGCGCAAGATCGTGCAGGCGGCGGCCGACGAGATGATCACCGCCAGCCTGGTGCCGGACACCCTCGAGGATCCGTACGCACGGATCGTCGAGGCGAACCGCCGCTATCTGGCCGCCACCGGCCGGGCCGCGAAGGTGCTCCGGATGGTCGAGCACGGCGCCTACCTGGACGACACGCTACGCGCCCTGCTGCTGGAGATCCGCGAGTTCTACGTCGGCCGCAGCGCCGAGGGCATCCGACGGTTGCAGACGGCCGGGCTCGCCGATCCGGATCTCGACCCCCGGCTGACGGCGATCGCGCTCGGCGGCATGGTCGAGCAGGTCGCGGTGATCATCAACGAGCTGCGGGAACCCCTGGACGCCGAGAAGATGGTCGACCACCTGTCCCGGCTCTGGGCCGCGGCGATCGGCCTCCGGGGTCCCCGCAGCTCGTAGAAGATCGTTGGGCGACCAGGAGATCAGTGGGCGACCGCGACCACCCGGGTCGGCTGGTGGGCGGGCAGCCGGTGCGGCCGGACCACCAGGAAGCAGACCAGGGTCGCCGCCAGCATCCCGCCGAAGACCACGATCGCCATCGCCACCTCGCCGACCCCCAGGACACCGACCAGCGGGGCCGCGAGGGCACCGACGCCGAACTGGACCGCGCCGAGCAGGGCCGCCGCGGTGCCCGCCGCCTCGCCGTGCCGGGACAGCGCCAGGGCCGGAGCGTTCGGCATGGCCAGGCCGACCGTGGCCAGGACCAGCCACAGCGGGATCAGGATGCCGGCCAGACCGCCCACCCCGGTGATCGCCAACACCAGGAACACCGCGCCGAACAGCAGACCGGCGACCAGCGCGACACTCATGATCTGCTGAGGCGTCCAGCGGCGCAGCAACCGCACGTTGAACTGGGTGGCCCCGATCAGGCCGACCGCGCCGCCGGCGAAGATCAGTGCGAACTGCTGCTCGCTCATGCCGTACCCGTCCTGGAAGACGTAGGACGAGCCGCTCACGTAGGCGAACAGCGCCGCCATGGCCAGCCCGGCGACCAGGATCAGGCCGACGTACACCCGGTCGGTGAACAGCCGGCCGTAGTCACGGAGGGTGCCGAGCACTCCCCCGTTGCGGCGGTTCTCCGGCGCCAGCGTCTCCGGCAGCACCAGCCCGGACACCGCGCTGATCGAGACCGCGACGACGGTCAGCACCACGAACACGCCGCGCCACGACGTCCAGTTCAGGACCAGGCCGCCCACGGTCGGGGCGAGGATCGGGGCTACCCCGACGACCAGCATCAACCGGGAGAACAGCCGGGCCGCCGCGTTGTCGGTGAACAGGTCACGGACCATCGCCATGGCGACCACGGCGGCGGCCGCCGCGCCGAGCCCCTGCAGCACCCGCAGCGCGCCGAGGACCGCCACGTTCGGCGCGATCACACAGAAGACCGAGGCGAGCATGTGTACGGCGATGCCCGCCAACAGGGGCCAGCGCCGACCGAACGCGTCGGACAGCGGGCCGACCAGCAACTGGCCGAACGCCAGGCCGATCAGGGTGCCGGTCAGGGTGAGCTGCACCGCCGCGGCGGTCGTCTGCAGGTCGGTGGTGATCGCCGGCAGCGACGGCAGGTACATGTCGATGGTGAGCGGCCCGAGCGCGGTCAGCAGGCCGAGCACGAGAACGATCCGGAATCGGCGCCCGGCGGGCAGCAGCTCACCGGGCGACAGGTCGTCGTCGGGCGGGGTCAGGGTGCGAGTTGAGGCCACCTCACCGACAAGTCGGCCCCCACCCGGGATCTTCCACCCTCGCCCGGAAGGTAACGCTGCTCACAAAGCCACCGCACGGCCCCGTGACGCCGCCCGCTACGCTACCGCGCGCAACCCTGAACGTCGCCTGCTACGCCACCGCGCGGACCTTCGCGGAGAGTTCCGCCCACAGCGCCGGCGCAGCGCCGATGGTGAGTTCGGTGGTGAAGTCGGGGCCGTGGCCGCCGAGCGTCACACCCGCCTCCCGGGCGATCAGCGCGCCGGCCGCGATGTCCCAGAGGTTCGTGTCGAGGGCCAGCCCGCCGTCGAGCCGGCCGGCCGCCTGGTAGACGAGATTGAGCGCGGCCGGGACCCGCCGGATGTCACCGGAGACCGGCAGCAGCTCACGCAGCACCCGGCCGGCCCGCTCCTTGGTCCTCGGGTTCGGCTGGAAACTGACCCCGACCAGCGCCTCCGCCAGCGGCGGCCCGCTCGACGCGTGGATCGGCTCACCGTTGAGCAGCGCCCCGCCACCGTCGACGGCGCTGAACGTCTCGTCCGCGGCCGGATCGTGCACGACCGCCATCCGGGGTTGGTCCCCCTGGTAGAGCGCGATGCACACCGACCACGGCCCGGTCCGGCTGACATAGTTGCGGGTCCCGTCGAGCGGGTCGACGATCCAGGTCCAGCCGCTTGCGCCGGCCCGCCCGTGCCCTTCCTCGGCCTGCGCGGCGTCGTCCGGCCAGACCGCGTGGATCGCCTCCACGATGAGCCGCTCACTGGCGATGTCGACGTCCGAGACGACGTCGTTGGCATGCGCCTTGGGCGCCCCCATCCGCAACGTGTCCCGCCGCTCGATCTGAAGCCGCCCCGCCTGCACGGCGAGTCCGACAACAAGCTCCCGCGCACCCTCAAGATCTCTGCTCATCACCGCTCAGGCTAGCCGGTGGCGCCTTCCGGCCGCGTTGTCATACCCCCCACCTAGCATCGTGGTCATGGCGATTCCTGAGCTGATTCCGATCGCGTACGAGCCGGGCTACCGGACCGATGCGATCGGCACCTACGAGGGCGGGCAGTTCTTCGGCTCCGTCACGGCCACCCTCGCGGACGGCGCCGGGGCGACCGACGACTGGGTCCGCCACAAGCGGTGGTATGCGGTGCTGCACCGGTTCGGCTCGGACGGTGGCCATACCGGCTCGCAGATCTGGTGCGCCGGCACCAGTGAGCACGAGGACGCCTCCGTCGAGCGGGCCGAGGCACGCCTCGCCGAGTGGCTGACGAGCCTGCCCGGGCGTGTCTCCACCGATATCGCCATCAAGCTGTTCCACGTCGATTTCGAGGGTCACACCTTCGGGCTGGTCGACCGGTCCGAGGACTACGACGGCGAGGATCATGCGGAGTTCCTGCCGGACGAGTTGGGTTTCGACCCGCCCTGGGACGGCTGCTACGACACCTGAGACAGAGGGCGCGCCTGCCGCGGCAGACGCGGGCCGCGCACTGCAGACGCGAGCCGCGCGCGGCTACGGGTGGAGGGCGGGCGGCGGGACCGCCGGAGTGTCCGGGCGGTCCAGGGTCCAGCGGAGCTGGAAGAACAGGGCCACCGCCATCAACGCCGCCGGGACCACGGTGAAACCGAGCAGCAGCGCCGTCCGCGCCGACGAGGGCTGGGCGACCGCCTGGCCGTCGGTGGTGGCGAGGAACCCGCCCGCGGCGAGGACGGCCGCGTACAGGTAGGGGCCGATGGCGGTTCCGGTGGCTTCGGTGGCCGTCCACACGCCGGTGTAGGCGCCGGCCCGCGTGGTGTCCTGGACGGCCGCGGCGGCGACCGCGTCCGGGACCATCGAGAAGGCGAACAGTTGCAGCCCGGCGAACGCGACACCCAGCGCGACCACCATGATCACGGCCGGGACGAGACCGTAACCGGACAGCGGCGCCAGCGACCCGGCGACGAACACCCCTTGGGAGACGAGCAGCCCGCGCTGTTTGCCGATGCGGCGGGACACCCTGGCCCACACCGGCCCGGCGATCACCGCCGGCCCCAGGAACGCCCCCATGAACACCGCGGTGAGCTTGGTGTTCTCGAAGACGTACTCGGTGTAGAACGGCAGAGCGGCCAGGAACAGGTGCGTGGTGGTGCCGGTGAACAGGTAGGACAGCACGAGCGCCCGGAAGTCCCGGTCCCGCCAGGCGGCGGCGACGTCGGCCCGGGTGGAGTGCGATGCGGCGGGCGCGCGGAACCCGGCGTGGGCGGTCAGGCGGCGCACCCCGGTGATGGCGACCAGCCCGGACACCACCATCACCACCGACAGCAGGACGGCCATCCGGGCGTAGTCGCCACGGCCTCCGGCGGCGACCAGAGCGGGCGCGGCCACCCCGGCCCCGAGCAGACCGAGCGTCAGGAACAGCATCCGGACCATGAAGACCCGGGTGCGTTCGTGGTAGCCGACCCGCAGGTCCGACGGCGTGGTCAGGTACGGCACCTGGAAGCAGGCGAACAGCAGGTTCCCGGCGATGAACCAGCCACCCACCCACAGCGCCGCCGGCGCCCCGGACAGCCCGGCCGGAACGGAGAACATCCCGGCCATCGCCACGGCGAGCAGAAGTCCGGCGCGGAGCATCCCGATCCGGTCGCCGGTGCGCCGGGCGGCGCGGTCGGAGCGGCTTCCGAGGTACGGGTGAACGACCACATCGATGATCTTGGGTAGGAGCAGCGTGAGCCCGGCCACCGCGGGCGGCACGCCGAGCGTGTGGGTGAGGAAGTACAACAGCAGCAGTCCGGGAACCGTGACCCAGACACCCATCCCGACCGAACCGGTGGCGTACCGGACCAGGTCACCACGCCGGACGCTCACCGGCCGTCCCCGTGGCGGGCGACACCGTCGGCGGTGAGCCGGCCATCCCCGTTGCGGGCGGCACCGCCGCCGGTGAGCCGGGCGTCGCCGTGGCGGGCCACCACCCCGGCGGCGAGGGCGGCGTCGCCGAACGCTCCGGAGCGGACCCGGCCGGCGAGGGTCCGGGCCACGATCCGGTCGGTGAGCGCGGGCAGGTGGCGGGCCAGGAAGAACTCGACGGCCCCGCGCCGGGTGGTGGGCAGATCCCGGCGCACCCGACGGCTGAGCGCGGCCCGCAGCACGGTGTCGACCACCCCGTCCAGTGGCTCGTACCGACTCATGCCCTCCAGCGAGAGCCCGGCCTCGGCGGTGGAGTCGTGAATGGGGCTGCGGACCGCCGACGGATACACGCAGGTCACGCCGACGTGGGTGCCGAGCTCGAGGCGGAGCGCGTCGGCGTACGCCACCATGGCCCTTTTCGAAGCGCCGTAGGCCGCCGCCAGGGGAAGCTGCATGACCGCCATCCGCGAGGCCAGCATCACGATCCGCCCGCGCGCGGCGACCAGCTCGTCGACACAGGCGGCGGTGACCCGCCAGGTGCCCAGCAGGTTGATGTCGAGCTGCCGGCGCACCTCGGCGCCGGGTGACAGCTCCGCGGGCGCGGGCCCGCCGACTCCGGCGTTGTTGACCAGCAGGTCGAGCCCGCCGAGCAGCTCGATCGCCTCGGCCACGGCGGCACGGACGGCGTCGTCGTCGGTGATGTCGCAGGGCAGGACCTCGACCGGGTCGTTGACGCGGGGCGCGCGGTCCAGGCCGACGACGCGGGCGCCGAGACCGTCCAGGCGGGCGCTGATCGCCCGGCCGAACGTCCCGGACGCGCCGGTGACCAGGACACGCATTCCGCGGGGGTCGCGGGCGCTCATCGATGTGCTCCTCGGGCGATCTCGCGGGTGAGTTCGGCGATGTAGGTGTCGAAGTCGACGCGCATGTGCGGCCGGGCATCCGGGCCCCAGCGGGCGACGGCGGCGCGCAGGGCGCGTTCGACGGCGCGACGCCGGACGTCGGCCGGGGGCAGATCATAGGACCCGGCGAGGTACGCGGCGACGAGCTTGGCCTGCGCCTCGACGACCGGGAACGCGGCGCCGGTGGACTGCATCAGCCCGACGAACGCCAGCGACGGATCGTCCAGATGGAAGACCCTCCGGTAGAGCGGCAGGCTCTCCGGATCCGCGCCCCGCCAGGCGGCGGACAGGAACGGGATGTGTACGCGGTAGCCGGTCGCCCACACGATGACGTCGACGGCGTCGACCGTTCCGTCGGTGAACTCCACCTTCGCCCCGTCGAGACGGTCGATGGCGGGCCGCGCGACGACCTCCCCGTGGGTGATCCGGTGCAGGATCGTGTCACTGACGGTCGGGTGGTTCTGGAACAGGCCACCTCTGGGCGCCGGTAGCCCGTACCGCTGCGGGGTCCCGACCGCGACCCGCAGCAACGTCTCGGCGATCGCCTGCCGCAACCGCCAGGGAAGGCCCGCGAGGGCGCCGCCGGTGGCGTCCGCCGGGCGTCCGAACAGGTATTTCGGCACGATGTGGACGCCGTGCCGGGCGGAGAGCAGAACCGGCCCGCGGGCGGTGTGCGACGCGTCGACGGCGATGTCCATGGCCGAGTTGCCCATCCCGACGACCAGGACCCGCCGGTCCCGGAAGACCTCCGGCGTGCGGTAGTCGTGGGCGTGCATCTGCACACCGTCGAACGTGCCCGGATAGCCGGGTGACGGCAGCCGCGGTGACCAGTTGTGGCCGTTGGCGACGACCACCGCGTCGAACCGTTCGGTGTCACCGTCGGCGGTGGTGACCGTCCAGCCGGGTTCCACGCGGGTGACGGTCGTGCCGAACCTGATGTGCGGGGTGAGCCCGAACCGGGCGGCGTAGTCGGCGAGGTATCCGGCGACCCGGCCGGCCGACGGGTAGTCGGGCCAGTCGGCGGGCATCGGATGGTCGGCGAACTCGGTGCGACCCCTGCTGGTGTTCAGGTGCAGGGAGGCGTAGGTGTCGGTCCACAGGCCACCGGGCCGGTCCATGCGTTCGTAACCGACCGGGTCGCAACCGGCGTCGAGCAGGGCCTTGAGTGTGGCGAGGCCGGCCGCTCCCGCGCCGATCACGGCGACACGCATGGAACTTCTCCCACCGACGTTGTAGCGCTGGCCAAAACCGTAGGCGCCGACCGCCGGGCGGAACATGGCGTACGCCACGCCGTTTCACGTTGTGGTTGTGGGCCACCACAACGGCACGGCAGCATGTCGGCATGAGCGATCGTGACGACTGGACGGCCATGATCGACCTCATCGAGCGGGTGATGGGCGACGAGGACCTGCTGCCGTCGGTGATCTCCGGGGTCCGCGCGACCGTCCGGGAGGTGGCGGTGCTGCCGCCGTCGGACATCGCCGGGCACACCCGGGCGCTGCTCACCGCGGCCACCCGGGCGCTGGCCGACCGGCGCGGGCCGACCGAGGCCGAGTTGTCGTTCGTGGCGGAACTCGGTGTGACCCGGGCCCGGCAGGGGGTGCCGATCGAGGCGGTGCTCGGTGCCATCCATGTGGCCGAGCGGGCGATCTGGGCGCGGGCCCGCGAGGTGGGCCGATCCGAGGGGGTCAGCGCGGAACGGCTCCTGGACGCCCGCGAGCTGTACGACGACTGGGCCGACGCGGTCCGCGGCCGGCTGATCTCGGCGCACCGGGCCACGAAGGCGCTGGCCGATCCGCGGCCCGGCAACCGGGACGCGGCGATCCTGCGGCGGCTGCTGCAGGGTGGCTCGGCGGCGGCGCTGGCGGTCGCCGAGGCGGGCCTGCCGGCCGACGAGAGCCTGTGGGTGCTGGTCGCCCGGCCCGGCTTCGACGAACGGGTGCTGCGCGAACAGCCGCCGGTGGTGTGCGGCAAAGTCGACGACCTGTTCGTCGGGGTGCTGTCCCGGGCGCCGTCGGTACGGGAGCAGACCGCCGGGCTGGCCGGGCCGGCCGCGCCGGACAAGATGGCGCCGATGCGGCGTCTCGCCCTGGCCGCCCTGGTCACCGCCGAGCAGACCGGGCAGACCGGCGCCGTGCACATCGCCGGGGTGGCGTGGCAGGCGGCGCTCACCGCCCGGGCCGACCTGGCCGCCGCGCTGCTCGACCGGCACCGCCGGGCGTGGGCCGGTCTGGGGCCGAACGCCGAACCCGTCGCGCACGCCGTGCTGGCCTGGTTGGAGGCCGATCGGGACGTCACCGTGGCGGGTGGCAGGCTGTTCGTGCACCCGAACACCGTCCGCAACCGGGTCCGCCGGTTCACCGAGGTGACCGGCATCGACCCGGCGGGCACGTTCGGTGCCGTGAACGCCTGGTGGCTGTGCCGCACCTGGCTCCGGGAAGCGACCTGAGAGGGGTCGAGCGTGCTGTCTTACCGGTCGGCGGCCGGGCGGTGGGTGTTGCTGGCCACCGTGCTCGGCTCCAGCCTGGCGTTCATCGACGCGACGGTGGTCAACATCGCGCTGTCCGAGATCGGCCGCAAACTCGACGCGGACAGCGCCGGCCTGCAGTGGACGGTCAACGGGTACGCGTTGAGTCTCGCCTCGCTGGTGCTGCTCGGCGGGTCGCTCAGTGACCGGTACGGCCGGCGGCGGGTGTTCCTCGGCGGGGTGGCCTGGTTCGCCGTCGCGTCGCTGCTGTGCGGCCTGGCGCCGACGATCGAACTGCTGATCGCGGCCCGGATCCTGCAGGGCATCGGCGGGGCGCTGCTGACGCCCGGCGCGCTCGCGATCCTGGAGGCGTCGTTCGCGCCCGAGGACCGGGCCAAGGCGATCGGCGCGTGGTCCGGGCTGGGCGGCATCGGCGGCGCGCTCGGCCCGTTCCTCGGCGGCTGGCTGGTGCAGACCGGCAGCTGGCGGCTGATCTTCCTGATCAACGTGCCGATCGCGGCGATCGTGCTGTGGGTGGCCGCCCGACACGTCCCGGAGTCGAGCAACCCGGCGGCCGCCCGGCGGCTGGACCTCGCCGGGCTCCTCACCGGAGCGGCCGGACTGGGCGGGCTCACCTACGGTTTCACCGCCTGGCCGGAACACGGGCCGGGCGATCCGGTCGTGCTGGTGTCCCTGGCGATCGGGGTGGCCGGGTTGGTTTCGTTCGTGCTGGTGGAACGCCGGTCGGCACATCCGATGCTGCCGCTGCGGATCTTCCGGTCCCGGGCGTTCAGCGGAGCGAACCTGGTCACCTTCCTGGTGTACGCGGCCAACGGCGGCGTGTTCCTGCTGGTCGTCGTGAACCTTCAGGTGGTGGCCGGGTTCCCGCCGCTGGCCAGCGGGGTGGCGCTGCTGCCGGTGACGGTGCTGATGCTGCTGCTGTCGGCCCGGGCCGGGGCGCTCGGGCAGCGGATCGGCCCGCGGATCCCGATGACGGCCGGCCCGCTGGTGTGCGCGGCGGCGTTGGCCTGGCTGTCCCGGATCGGGGCGGACGCCTCCTATCTCACCGACGTGCTGCCCCCGGTGATCCTGTTCGGTCTCGGGTTGTGCCTGCTGGTGGCACCTCTGACAGCGACCGCGCTGGGTGCGCTCGACGACTCGTACGCCGGAATCGCCTCCGGGGTCAACAACGCGGTGGCCCGGGCCGCGAGCCTGCTCGCCGTGGCGGTGCTGCCGCTGGCGGCCGGGCTGGGCGCGGGCAGCCTCACCGACCCGGCGGTGCTGTCGCCGGTCTACCGCCACGCGATGCTGCTGTGCGCGGCGCTGATGACCTGCGGCGGCGTGCTGGCCTGGTTCCTGATCCCGAATCGTCTGACCGCACACACCCCGGTGAAGACGTTCTGCGACCCGTGCAGCCCACCGGTCCATCCGACTCCCGAGGAGGGCGACCGCTCGGAGACCCGGTAGTGGCGGCGGTGCTGATGGAGGAGCACGACCTCCTCGGAACGCCCGCACCCGATGACGCCATTCCGCCCCGGTTCTCCGGCTCAGGGTCGCGGGTCCGGCGCCGATGTGAGGTCTGGGAGACTGTCGCGGGTCACGAGGAGGCGGTGATGCCGGAACGCTCGGAAGCGGCCGGGCAGGTGGCGGAGTTGCTGCACACCGCCCGTAAGTCACTCGGCATGGATCTGACCTTCCTGAGCCGCCTGGACGGTACGACTCAACACCTCGAAGTGATCGACTCGGATCTGGCGTTCGCGGCGCTGGAGGGCACGATGCACCCTCAGGAGACCACGTTCTGTCAGGCGATCCTGGATGGCGCCCTACCCCCGGTGATGCCGGACGTCACTCTGTTCCCGCTGGCGATGAGCCTGCCCGGCGCCGCAGCCGGGATACGCAGCTACATCTCGGCGCCGGTCGAGTTGAGCGACGGCACCGTGTACGGCACGTTCTGTGGCGCCGGACTGCAGGCGGACCCGCAGCTTACCGACCGCGACCGGGCGCTGATGGAGGTGCTGGCCCACGCCGCCGCCATGATCCTGGAACCGGACATCGACAAGCGCCGCCGCAATGCCGCCATCGAGAGCCGGTTGCGTCCCCTGCTCGACCGGGGTGGCCCGGTGGTTCTTCTGCAGCCGATCGTCGAGCTGGCCGGCGGCCGCCGGGTCGGTGCGGAGGCGCTGAGCCGGTTCCCGCAGGAATGGGGACAGCCTCCGGACGAGGTCTTCGCCGACGCCGAACTGATCGGCGAACGGATACCCCTCGAACTGGCCGCACTGCGCCAGGCCGCCGACCACCTGCCCGACGTGTCCGGGTACATCGCCATGAACATCTCCCCCGCTACCTTGTTCTCCGAGGCCGGGGCGGTGTTTCTGGCCGGGTTGCCGCTGGACCGGATCGTGCTCGAATTGTCGGAGCACGACCCCGTCGACGACTACGACCACCTGCGCGCGGTGTTGGCGCCGTTGCGGGCTCGGAACATGCGGCTGGCCGTCGACGACGTCGGCGCCGGCTACTCCTCGCTGCGGCACATCGTCGCCACCAGCCCGGACGTCATCAAACTCGACCGCAGCATCATCAGTGGGGTCGCCGATGACCGTGTGCTGGCGGTGGTCGTGCGGGCCCTGGTCGACCTGGCCGGCGCGATCGGCGCCACCGTGGTCGCCGAGGGCATCGAGACCGCGGCGGATGCGGCCGAACTGACCTCGCTGGGCGTCCAGCTCGGGCAGGGTTGGCTGTTCGACCGGGCGGTCCCGGCCGCGGACCTGAGCGACGAATACGCCCTCGCTCCGGCCGGTCACTGAGCATCACTCGGCAGCGGGTCGGCGAGGTCGACGGTGCTGCCGCTGGTCAGGTGCCCTGCAGGGGCCGGACGAAGCGGCGGGACGTCTCGCGGCTGTCGGTGAAACCGAGGCTCTCGTAGAACAGGTGCGCCGACTCGCGGTGGTTGCTGCTGTTCACCTCGACGTACAGACAACCGGCGGCGCGGGCGCGCTCCTCGGCGGCCAGGATCAGCATCCGCCCGACACCGCGGCCGCGGACCGCCTCGTCGACGACCAGTGCGGCCAGCCGCCCGAACTTGCCGGTCACCTCCAGCAGCGGGGTGATGTGCAGGGCGGCCATGCCGACCAGGGTGCCGTCGTCGTCGGCGCCGAGCAGCGCGCCGGCCCGGTCACCCAGCCAGTAGTCGAGGCGCTGCCGCACCTCCCGCTCGGCCGACGGGAAGCCGAGCTGGTCGAGCAGGACGGCGAGACGAGCCGCGTCGCCGTGGTGGATCGGCCGGATGTGCATCCCCAGACCATATGTCCCCGGAGATCACCGGCGGGCGGCGCGTCGCCGCAGTCCGGCACCGGCGCGGCGTGGCTAGGTGGAGACGGTTCGGGGCCACCACGCGTCCGGGTCGGTGGCGCGGATCTCGGCCATCATCGTGCGGCCCGCCTCGGTCGTCACTGCGGCTGACAGATACTCCTCCCAGCGTTCGCGCAGGTCGGGGCGGTCGGCCAGGCTCTCCCGGACGTGCAGTAGCGAATCCAGGGTGTCGGCGTCGCGGGCCAGGCGGGCCTCCGCGGTCTCCTGGTCGAGCCACTGGGCGGCCCGGGACCGGATCGCCTCGCGGACCGGCGGGGGCAGGTTCTCGGTCTGGTCGTCGATCACCCGGCGGAACGGTTTCGGCTCGTCCAGGTAGCGGCGGGTCAGGTGGTGCATGTCGCCGAGCCGGGCCTCCGGCAGGTCGTGCAGCAGCGCCAGGGTGGCCGCCCGGTCCGGGTCGGCGCCGGACATCGCGGCCAGGGTCATCGCGATCACCGCGGTGCGGAACGAGTGGTCCGCGACCGACTCACGGTTCGGGAGGCGGGCGAGCGCCCAGCCGGTACGTGCGGTCCGTTTGAGCGCGCCCACCTCGTACAGGAAATCGGCGGTGTTCATCCGGTGGTGACCGGCAGCTCGGCGTAACCGCGCAGGACGAGCCGGTCCCGGAGGCGGGCCTCGCCGGCCAGGGCGAGCCGCGGCAGCATGGTGAGCAGCAGCGGGAACGCGACCTGCGCCTCCAGCCGGGCCAGCGGAGCGCCGAGGCAGTAGTGGGCGCCGCCACCGAACGAGACGGGCTGGATGTTGGGCCGGTCCGGGTCGAAGCGGTGCGGGTCGGGGTAGCGCTCCGGGTCGTGGTTGGCCGAGCCGAGCAGCAGGTTGAGGTCGGCGCCGGCGGCCAGGTGCAGGCCGTCGCCGAGGTCGAGCGGTTCGGAGGCGTAACGGGCGGCCATCTGGACCGGCGAGTCCCAGCGCAGGATCTCTTCGACGAAGGCGGGCGCGAGCTCCGGGTCGGCGCGGAGCCGGGCGGCTTGCTCGGGCTGGTCGAGCAGCAGTTTCAGGCCGGTGCCGAGCAGGTTGGTGGTGGTCTCGAAGCCGGCGACCAGCATCAGTACCAGGTTGGCGAGCAGCTCCTGGCCGGTGAGCCCGGACCCGGCGGCGGCCAGCGCGCTGGTCAGGTCTTCCCGGGGTGCCTTCTGGCGTTCGGCGATCAGGCCGATGAAGTAGTCCTCGAGTTCCCGACCGGCGGCGTCGGCGCGGGCCATCTCCTCCTCGGTGCTGATCGGTTCGAGGACGACGGTCAGGTCGGCGGCCTGCTCCCGGAACCAGTTCCGGTCGGTGTCCGGCACACCGAGCAGCGCGCAGATCACCGCGATCGGCAGCGGGTAGGCGAACGCGCTGACGAAGTCGGTCCGCTCCGGCATCGCCTTGATCAGGTCGGTGGCCTGGGCGGTGATCATGTCGCGCATCGCGGCGACCCGGCGGGCGGTGAACGTGGCGGCGGCGGCCCGGCGCAGGCGGGTGTGGTCGGGCGGGTTGGTCAGCAGCATCGACTGGACGATCGAGGCGACGCCCCGGTTGTCTCGCCAGTCGGGCCAGAACGAGTCGTAGACGGCCGCGTCGGCGACCCGCACGCTCGGGTCGCGCAGCAGGCGGCTGGTGAGCGCGTGGGTGGTGACGAACCAGCGCCCGTCCAGGCCGGAGAAGATCGGCGCGTGTTCGCGGAGCACGTCGTAGGCCGGGTACGGATTCCGGCGCCCGTCCGGTGTGAACAGTGATCCCAGCGCGGTCTCGAAGTCCATCACGCCACTCAACCACACGGTGTCCGCTCCCCCGGCGCGCGACCCGAGGTCATTCACCGTGATCAACATATATTGCCTGCTCAAGCGCCTTTGGTTTCGGCCTTGTAAGCAAAAGATTACTGATATAGAGTCTTCGATGGTCGGCCTCGGCAATGGAGCCCACGAACGATAGCGCCGACATGGGAACGGTGTTTCTCTCATCGTCCCGCATCGGTGAGCACGGGGCCACCATGCGCGCAGACAGATCCTGCCGCGGCGCCTGCTTGCAACCACCGCACGCAGGCAACGGCAGACGGGGATTGCTGTGTCTCACGGGCGATCTTTCGCGCATCTGCTGCGCGATCTCTCCGTTCCGGACCGAGGATTCACATTCCTCGGCGGAAATGACAGGACTTCTTATTCGTACGCGGATGTCAACCGTATTACCGCAGATCTGGCGACCCGCTGGGCGGGCCTCGGAATACGGTCCGGCGATCGGGTGGCACTATTACTGAACGACGAGTCAGAATTCGTGCCGGCCATTCTGGCAGCACTCCGGGCCGGAGTCGTGGCGGTGCCCTATCCGGCACCCGGGCCGGGCAGCCGGCGCGGGCCGTATGTGGACGGTCTGCGTCGTGTCTGTGCCACCGCCGGGGCCGGACTGTGTCTGGCCGGCCCGGCCGTCGCGAAGATCCTGGCCGAGGCGGACCTACCGATCCGGCTGGCCACGTTCGCCGACCTGACCACCGCCGAACCGGGACCGCACGCCGAGCCCGATCCGGACGACCCGGCGTTCATCCAGTTCACCAGCGGCAGCACCGGCCATCCGAAGGGTGTCGTGGTGAGCCACCGCGCCCTGGTCGCGCACAGCCTCGCCATGATCGAGGCGATCGACCTGCACGGCGACCGCGACCGCGGAGTGAGCTGGCTGCCGCTCTACCACGACATGGGCCTGATCGGGAAAGTCTTCGTGGCGGTCGCCTCGCAGACGCCGGTGTGGTTCCTGTCGCCGCAACGGTTCGTCCGTGACCCGACCGGTTTCCTGCGCCTGCTGTCGGAGGTGCGCGGCACGATCGCGTACGCGCCGAACTTCGCCTACGCGATGCTGGCGCAGCGGGCGTCACCCGAGGTGCTGGACGGGCTCGACCTGTCCGCGTGGCGGGTGGCCGGCTGCGGCGCCGAACCGGTCCGGGCCGGCACGCTACGGGCGTTCGCCCGGGCCTACGCGCCGGCCGGGTTCCGGGCGTCCCAGCTGACCCCCTGTTACGGGCTGGCCGAGGCGACCCTGGCGGTCACCACCCGGCGGCCCGGCGAGGGTCTGCGCACCGTCCGCGTGGACGACCTGGAGCTGGCCTCCACCGGCCGTCCGATGCCGGGTACCGAGGTCCGGATCGTCGACGACGAGATCGTGGTGCGCTGCGGTCATCTGGCCAGCGGGTACCACGGCGACCCGGAGGCCACCGCCGCCACCTGGCGCGACGGCTGGCTGCACACCGGCGACACCGGGTTCCTCGACGACGGCGAACTGTTCGTCACCGGCCGGGTCAAGGACCTGATCATCGTGAACGGCCGCAACTACCACCCGCACGACATCGAGGACGCCGTCGAACGCGTCGACGGGGTCCGGCCCGGCGGGGTCGCCGCGTTCGCCACCGACGGTGAGCACTCCGAGGCCGTACACGTGCTGGTCGAGGCGGTCCGCTATCCGGCCATGACCGACCTGCCGGACCGGGTCGCCGAGGCGGTCCGGTCCCGGTTCTCGCTGCCGGTGCACGGCGTCACCGTGGTACGCCGCGGGGCCGTCCCGAAGACCAGCTCCGGCAAGGTCCGCCGCCGCCTGGCCGCCCATCTCTACCGCAGCGGCGCCCTCGCCGCCCACCCCTCCGGAGAGGACCCGTCGTGAGTGATACCGGACCGGTGATCGGCCAGCCGTACACCATCCAGGACGGTGACACGATCACCGAGATCGCCTTCGTCGCGTACGGCGACGCCCGCCGCTACCTGGAGCTGGTCGCCCACAACAGCGGTGTCGCCGGGTTCAACCCGGCCCGCCTGACCCCGGGCCTGGTCATCGACGTGCCCGAACCCGACTATCTTCCGCTGCCCGGCGGCATCGGCGGCTTCCGGGCCAGCGCCGGCCGCTCGTTCAGCCTCCGCGTCACCCCTGTGCCGACCACCACCGAACCGAGCGAGGCGAACCGATGACCGACACCACCACGCTTGAGGAGCCGTTCCTCACCATCCAGCGCATCATCGCCCAGGTCGCCAAGACCTCGCCGGAGGCGGTGGTGCTGGAGAACCCGGTCACCGGGCTCACCAACGTCGACTCGATCGTGATGCTGGAGATCGTCGCCCGGGTCGAGCTGGAACTCGGCATCGAGATCGACGAGGAGCAACTGTTCGCCATCAGCACCGTCGGTGACTTCGTGGCGGTCTGCCGCGAACTGACCGCCGCCCGCGCCTGAAGGAGACCGAGACCATGGCACGTGCACGCAAGCTGCTGCTGATCTCACCGCAGGCGACGTTCTTCGGGCGTAACCCGAAGCATCAGCAGTTCAAGCGGGAGTCCCGGGAGTTCCAGTTCTTCGACTACACCTGGACCGGGTTCGCCACCGGGCTGACCATCGTCGGGTCGCTCACCCCGCCCGACTGGGACATGCACTACATCGACGAGAACATCGAGCCCGTCGACTTCGACGAGGACGCCGACCTGGTCGCGCTGACCGGGATGACCGCGCAGGCCGACCGGATGTACCAGATCGCCGACCAGTTCCGGGCCCGGGGCATCCCGGTGGTGGCCGGTGGGCTGCACGCGAACCTGGCGCCGTTCGAGGTGTCCCGGCACGTCGACTCGGTCTGTGTCGGTGAGGCCGAGGCGCTGTGGCCGCAGGTGATCCACGACTTCACCCACGACGGGCTGAAGCCGATGTACCGCCAGACCGCCCGCGCCGACCTGAGCGTGGTGCCGCGGCCCGCCTACGAGCTGGCCCAGCAGCGCTACTACCCGAGCATCTGGGTGGAGACGTCGCGGGGCTGCCCGCACACCTGCCGGTTCTGCGCGGCCACCATCCGCTACCGGGACAAGCTCGGCTACAAGACCGTGGACCAGGTGATCCGCGAGGTGGAGTACGTCCAGGAGCGCTGGGACAACCCGTACGTGCTGTTCTCCGACGACAACTTCGTGGTGGACCGCAACCGCACCAAGGAGCTGCTGTCCCGGCTCGTGCCGCTGGGCATCAAGTGGAGCGGGCAGTCCGACGTCTCGTTCTACAAGGACCCGGAGATCCTCGACCTCATGCACGAGAGCGGCTGCATGACGATGCTGATCGGCTTCGAGAGCGTGTCGACCGAGACCCTCGACGGCATCGACGAGCGGAACTGGAAGTTCCGGAACCTGGACAAGTACGTGGAGGCGGCCAAGACCATCCAGGACCACGGCGTCGGGGTGTACGGGGCGTTCACACTCGGCCTGGACACCGACACGAAGGACTCGTTCGAGGCGACCGCCCAGTTCGTCAAGGAGAACTACCTGGCCGGCATCCAGGTGTCGTGCTGCACCCCGTTCCCGGGCACCCCGCTGCGCGACGACATGGAACGTGAGGGCCGCATCCTGCCCGACAAGTCGTGGTCGTACTACACCGTCTTCGACGCCGTCTACCAGCCGAAACACATGTCTCCGGAGGAGCTGGAGGAGGGTGCGCTGAGCGTCTACCGGGCGTTCTACAACCGGGAGTTCTCGCTGCGCAAGACCCGCCACTTCAAGTCGATCTACCGGAGCCTGGTGAAGAAGAAGGTGGAACGCGAGCACGCGCTGGCGACCAGCGGCCGGAGCATGGTGTGAGGGCTGTCGTCGTCGGCGCCGGCGGGATCGGCGGCGCCGTCGTCCGGACACTGCTCGACCAGGGGCACGAGGTGGTGGTCGGCTGCCACTCCGGGAAGTCCTCGGTGGGCGATCTGCCGGTGGAGGTGCTGCCGGTCGATGTAGAGGATCCGACGTCGTGTGCGGACTTCGTCGCGACCGCGTGGCGCGGCGGGCGGTTCTCGGCGGTGGTGAACTGTTTCGGATCGGTGGACGGCGCACCCCTGCTCCGCAGCGAATCGGCGCAGGTCGACCGTACCGTCGCGGTGAATCTGATCGGGGTTTCGAACGTCTGCCGGGCGTCCGCGTTCCGGCTGATGAAGGCCGGGGGCGGCGCGATCGTCAGCGTCGGCTCGGCGGCGGCGCGGGTGGGCATGCCCGGTCTGTCGGCGTACGCCGCGGCGAAGGCCGGTGTCGCCGCGTTCAGCCGCAGCCTGGCCGCCGAGCTCGCGGCCTATCGGGTCACCTGCAACACCGTGTCGCCCGGTTTCGTCGACTCGGGCCCGACCGCGCTCCGCCCGGACGCCTGGAAAGAGGCGGTGACCAGGCACATCCCGGCGGGTCGGCTGGGCACGCCGGAGGAGGTCGCGGCGCTGGTGGCGTTCCTGGTCTCGCCGGCCGCCGCCTACGTGACCGGGCAGGAGTTCGTGATCGACGGCGGCTGGACGCTCGGCACCGCCGCTCTCGGACGTGACCTCGCCGGGGTGCCACATGGATGACGACGGGTCGCGCCGGTCGCTGTGCACGTTCTGCGGCGTGGTGGACCAGGTGACGATCACCCCGGCCGGCAAGGTGCGCGGCACCGGCAGCGCCGGGGTGTGCGTCAAGGGCGCGCACTACTTCCAGCAGCATCTCGGTTCGCGGCCGCAGGACGTGCAGCGGTTCACCGGCCCGATGCTGCGCTCGCCCTACGGCTGGGAGCGGGTGTCCTGGGACTACGCGATCGACATGGCGGCCGACTCGATCCTGGCCGACCGGCAGGACTTCGGCCGCGACTCGCTCGGTTTCTACGGCGTCGGGCAGATGACCACCGAGGCGCTGTGGATCGCCAAGAAGTTCTTCCAGGGCCACCTGGGCACCAACAACATCTGCTCCAACGCCGAACAGTGCCTGGCCAACAACGCCGGCGGGCACGAACTGGTCTTCGGCAACGAGGGCCCGTTCTCCTGCTACGACGACTACCGGCACGCCGAGGCGATCTTCTTCTACGGCCACAACCCGGCCGCCAACCATCCGACGATCTTCCAGCGGTACGTGCGGCAGAACCGTGGCGCGGTCAAGGTCGTCGTCGACCCCCGGCGCACCGACACGGTCGACCTGCTACTCGCCGACGATCCGAACAACATTCATCTTCCGGTACGCAGCGGAAGTGACGTGCTCCTCAACATCGGATTCGCCCGACACCTGATCGACCACGACGGATGGGACCCCGGCTACGTCGCCGGACACGCCGATCCGGCCTCGGCCGAACAGTTCCTACGGTTCGTGCGGACCGGCCCGTTCTCGGCCGACGAGATCGTCGCCCGGATCACCCCGCACGGCATGGATCCGGCCGACATGCGCGACAGGTTCGTCCGGGCCGCGCGACTGTGGACCCGCGACCGGGTGGTGTCGACCAGCTCGGTCGGCATCAACCAGACCGTGGGCAGCGCCGGAGTCGCATCCATCCTCAACCTGCACCTGCTCACCGGCCACATCGGCGCACCCGGGCGCGGGCACGTGCGGATGGCCGGACAGTCCAACGCCTCCGCCGAACTGGCGATGGGCTACTCGGGCCGGCTGCTGCCGTTCCGGATGAAGGTCACCGAAGAAGTCGACCGGGAGCGGATGGCCGGCCTGTGGGGGCTGCCGTCGTGGCGGATCAACCCCGAACCGGGCCTGCCGGTCGCGTCGTTCGCCACCTCGGAACGGCTACGGACCCTGTTCGTCTTCGGCACCAACCCGGCCCGCAACTTCCCCAACCTGGCGAAGTGGCGGGAGCGGATGATGGACCTCTGCGTGGTCTACATCGACTCCTACTACAACCCCGAGATCATG
This sequence comes from Actinoplanes sichuanensis, assembly GCF_033097365.1. NCBI lineage: Bacteria > Bacillati > Actinomycetota > Actinomycetes > Micromonosporales > Micromonosporaceae > Actinoplanes > Actinoplanes sichuanensis. The sequence continues at coordinate 3,324,847 of NZ_AP028461.1, read as the reverse complement.
GAGTACGCCGACATCGTGCTGCCGTGCCGGACCAAACACGAGACGTCCGGGATCTTCCTGAACGGGGAACGGCGGCTGCAGTACATGGAGCCGGTCGAGGAGCCGGGGTTCGAGGCGTGGAGCGACGTGCGGATCGTGTGCGAGATCGCCCGTACCATCGCCCGGCGCCTGACCGAGGAGCCGCCGCCCGCCACGACCGGTCTCGACGCTCTCCTCGACGTCGACGAACTGGTCGCCAAGGGCAACGCCGACCTCGACGCGCACGCTCTCGACACGGCGTTCAGCTACCCCCTCGACGAGTACGGGGAGCCACTGACCGAGCCGATCTGGGACGAGATCCAGGCCGCGTCCCGGGGTTTCTACAACGAGTTCTCGCACGCCGACGGCCGGCCGATCACCCTGACCGACATCCGCACCGGTGAGGGCGCCCAGTGGGCCGGTGAACGCCGCTACCGGCCCGGCTCGCCGTTCTCCGGGATCCGCGCCGCCGACCACCGGCTGGCGACGTTCCACCTGCCGGCCGAGGAACGGCTGGTGCCCTACCAGGACCGCAACCGCGGCGGGTTCGTACTGATCACCGGCCGGGGCGCGATGGGCGGCAAGGCGGTGCGCCGCAACAACGTGGCGATGTTCAACTCGTCCACCGCGACCGGCGCCGCGAACTGGCCGGACACCAACTTCGTGTACGTCAACGACTCCGACGCGGCCCGGCTCGGCATCACCTCGGGCGCCCGGGTGCGGCTGCACAACCCGATCGGGTCGCTCGAGTGCCCAGCCGAGATCACCGCCGACGTGCCGCCCGGGCACCTCTACCTGTCGTTCCATCCCGATAAGGCGGACACCCACCCGAACCTGCTGACCAGCTCGGACAACATCGACCCGGTCACCTGGCAGCCCCTGCTCAAGGACACCCGGGTGGATCTGGCGCTGGTCCCGTGATCCGGTACCCGGTCACCGTGTTCCGGCGGTTCGTCTGGCCCGCCGCGGGCGCCGACTTCGCCACCCCCGAGGACCACGGGCTCACCGCCGAACCGTTCACCGTGACGACCACCGACGGGCTGCGGATCCACGGGTGGGCCTTCCTCCCGCCCGACGCGTGGGGCATGGTGGTGGTGTGCCACGCCCGGAACGCCAGCAAATCGCGGACGCTCGCGCACACCCGGCTGCTGGTCGACCAGGGACTGGCCGTGGTCACCTTCGATTTCCGCGGCTGCGGCGAGAGCGCCGCGCCCCGGCACTGGTGGCGCGACGGCCTGTGGGGACCGTTGAAAGACCTCGACGCGGTGGTACGGCACATCGACCTCGCCCATCCCGCCTTCGCCGGACGGGTGGCCCTGCTCGGCTGCTCGTTCGGTGGCAACATGGCGATCGCGCACGCCGGGACCGCGGGCCGGCACTATCCGGCGGTGGTGCTGGACTCGGTTCCGCTGGTCCGCTGGGTGGGGATGCTGGACACGCTGCTGCGCCGGGAACGCCGGGGAGCCCGTTTCCGGCGCACCCGGGCGGTCACCGATCTGGTCGTGGCCCGGGCCGCCGCACTGTGGACCCGCGCCGGGCCGCTCTACCGGCACGCCCGCCGGTCGGTGCGTGCGCTGCACGGCACCCGGGTGCTGCAGATCGTCGGCGCCCGCGACAGCATGTTCGACGTCGAGGACAGCTGCCGTTTCCTGCGGTCGGACTGCGCCGGCCCGGTGACCGTGTGGAGGGTGCCGGCCGGGCGTCATCTCACCAACCATCTGGCCGACCCGGCCGGTTACGCGTCCCGGGTGGTCACCTGCCTACGGGAAGCCTTCGGGTCGGCGTTTTCCGAGGAGGACCTCAATGACCGGAACACCGTCGGCTGAGCTCGTCGACGAGGTGCGCGGCGAGCACCGGGTGACGCTGAACATCCCTGATCTGGACCGGGGCTTCCGGCTCAAGACCAGGTCGATGCTCGCGTTCGCGGTGCCGATGATGTACGACAGCTTCACCAGGCACGTCGACGTGGCCGGGCTGCGGGCCGCCGGGTACGGGTCGGTCGTCACGCACGCCGAGTTCGAGCGGCGGCCCGGCCCGCTGGCGGTCGGCGCCGATCTGGACGTCACCGTGATCACCCGGCATGTCGAGCTGTCCGGGTGGGGGCTGGGGCAGCGTCCGTCGCGGCTCGGTTTCGAGTGCCTCTACACGTTCACGTCACGGCCGGGCACCGGTGATCCGTTCCGCTATCGGGAGACCGTGTCCGACGAGCCGTTCACCTGCGGCACCGGGCGGTTGCTGCTCACCCTGGTCCGGCGGGACGGGCCGCCCGGGCAGCGGATCGTCGCGGAACCGCTGCCGCAGACCGAGCATCTGGCCGTACACGTGCTCGAACCGGGCCATCCCGGCGCCGCCGAGGTCGCCGAACCGCCGTCGGACGCCGCCGAGCTCACCGCCGGGGAACGGCCCGGGGTGTTCGGGCTGCAGCACACCGACACCAACCAGATCGTCTTCACCGGCGAGTACCTGAACCTGCTGGAGGACCACCTGACCGTGCTGCAGGCGCAGGCCGGGCTGCCGGTCGCCGAGCAGTCCGCCGACCGGGTCGTCCTGTCGTTCCGCAATCCGTTCCGGGCCGGGGACGCCTTCACCACCCGAGGGCGGCTGTGGGACGACGGCACCGCGGTCCTCGGCGTGTACGCCGCGGAGGTGGACAAGCCGAGCGTCCTCGGCCGACTCTCACGTGTCCCCTAGCGAAACAGCGTTTCCCCCCGTAGGGTGCCTGCATGGCGGTCACGGGTGAGTCCTCGCAGCAGATCAAACAGGTGACGGCCTACCCCGGGCGGCCGCCGGTGACCGTGCAACGCGGTTCCGGAGCGCCGTTCGGGTGGTGGCCCGCCGTCTGCATCGCGCTCGTCGCCGCCATCGACCGGATCGAGTACAACCTGCTGGCCGGGGCGCTGCCGACCATTCAGGAGGAGTTCGGGTTCAGCGACAGCCAGGGCGGGGCGATCGCCACGGCCGGGGCCATCGCGGCGATCGTGCTCCTGCTCCCGGCCGGCAGACTCGCCGACACCGGTAGGCGCACCTGGACGGTGTCGGCGATCGTCGCGGTCTGGGCGCTGCTCACCGTCGGCACCGGGCTGGCCGGCACGTACGCGACCCTGTTCGCGGTGCGGGTGCTGCTCGGCGCGGCCGGCCAGCTGTACAACCCGCCCGCGTCCAGCCTGCTCGGTGACCTCTACCCCGGGCCGGGGCGCGCGCGGGCGTACGGATACGAGCGGATGGCGTACTTCGCGGGCCTGCCGATCGGGGTCATCGCCGGTGGCGCGCTCGCCCAGACGGTCGGCTGGCGCACCGGGTTCTTCCTGGTCGCGATACCCGGCGTGATCATCGCGCTGCTGATGCTGACGGTCCGCGAACCGGTCCGCGGCCTCGGCGACAGCCTCTCCCGCTGGTACAGCTCCTCCTCCGCGACCGCCTCCGGGTTCGATTCCGGAACCGGACCCGACTCCGACCCCGCGAGTGGCCTGACGCCGGTGCCGATGCGGGCCCAGTTGGCCGCGCTGCTGCGGATCCGCACCCTCCGCTCGGTGATCATCGGCCTGAGCATCCTCTTCTTCGGACTCGGCGGACTGTTCTTCTGGATGCCGTCGTTCTACGCCCGGGAGTTCGGCCTGCCCGAAGCCTCCGCGGCGGCCGTCGGCGGCGGCGCGGGCCTGGTCGGCATCGTGGCCGGGATCCTCGCCGGCAGCCGGCTCGGCGACCGGTACCACCAGCACCGGGTCGCGATCGGCGGCTGGTCCCTGCTGTTCGGCACGGTGTTCCTGGCCGGTGCGGTGACGGTGCCGGTCCTGGTGCCGCAGGCGATCTGCTTCACCCTGGCCAACGTGGGCTTCGCCGGAGCCATCGCCAACCTGACCGCCGCCAACGCCGACGTGGTCGCCGCGTCCCGCCGAGGCCTGGGCTTCGCCGTCCTGCAGATGTTGGTCACGCTGGGCGGAGCCCTCGGCCCATGGCTGATCGGCCTCGCCTCGGACAGCACCGGCTCACTGCGCTGGGCCTACACGGTGGTCCTGCTTCCCCTGGTGATCGGCAGCCTGATCGTCCTCAACGGCCAGCGCACCTACCCCACCGACGCCGCCACCGCCCTCACCGGCGGCACCGACGACTGACCCGGGTCACCGCCGTCCTCGGCCTCGAAGAACCACGACGGCAGCGGGTACGCCGGGACGGTGCCTGATCCACAATGGCGCGGTGGACCAGGCGAGACGGTGGGTTGCGATCGGGTTGGGAATCACCGGGCGTGGGCCCCGGGATGGGCGGCTGCGGAAAGCCGTCGACGGGAAGACCGTGCTCGTCACCGGAGCCTCCGAAGGGATCGGGGAGGCCACGGCGAAGCGGCTGGCGGCGGCCGGGGCGACCGTGCTGCTGGTGGCCCGCACCGAAGAGCGACTCGAGCAGGTCCGGACGGAGATCGAGTCGGCCGGCGGGCGGGCTTTCGTACACCCGGCTGATCTGTCGTCTCCGGAAGCGGCGGCCGCGCTCGCCGCGGACCTGGTGCAACGGCATCGCCGGATCGATGTCGTGGTCAGCAACGCCGGGCGGTCGATCCGGCGGTCGGTCGCCGACACCGCCGACCGGTTCCATGACATTCAGCGGACGAACAGTCTCAACTTCCTCGGGCCCGCTCAGCTGATGCTGGCGCTGTTTCCGACGATGCGGGCCGCGGGTGGCGGGCACATCGTCAACGTCTCCACGGCCGGGCTGTCGTCACGGACCCCGAACTGGTCGTCCTACCTGGCGTCGAAGTCGGCGTTCGACACGTGGCTGCGCTGTGCCGCGGTCGAACTGCGGGCCGATCGGGTGACGGTCAGCACGACGTACCTCAATCTGGTCCGGACCCGGATGAGCGCGCCGACGCCGCACTACCGCCGGGCACCGGCGATGTCGGCGGGCGACGCCGCGGAGATCGTCTGCCGGTCGGTGGCCCATCGCACGAACTGGTGGCCGTGGTGGGCGAGACTCGGCTCGGTGCTGATGGCCGCGGCGCCACGGACCGTCGAGCGAGGACTGGCCGCCGGATTGCGGATGATCGACGCCGTCGAGCCGTTGCGGGTGCTGGCGGCCACCGGGCTGTGGCGACCGGCCCGTCTCGCGCGGGTGCTGCGGGCCGGTCGCCGGCATGGGCGCAGTCTCGCCACGGCGGTCGCGGCCGGAACACCGGACGGGGTCGCGCTCGTCGACGCCGACGGACCGGTCCGCTACCGGGAACTGACCGGACTGGCCGAGCGCATCGCGGCGAACGCGGCCACCCGTCTCGGCATCGGCGCCGGAGATCGGGTCGGGCTGGCCTGCGACGGTCATCGCGGGTTCGTGGCGTCGGCGGCCGGGCTGGCCCGGCTGGGCGCCGACGTGATCCTGCTGCCCCCTGACCTGCCGGCCGACCGGATGGCCGAGGTACTGCGCCGCGAACGGGCGAAGGCCCTGATCAACGAACCGGACGCGGTGGGGGCGGTGGGCGTACCCACCGTGGGTTGGCCGGAATTGATCAGTGACGCCGCGCCGCCGGCCGGGCCGGTCCGGCCCGGCCGCGTGTTCGTGCTGACGTCCGGGACCACCGGGATCCCGCGCAGCGTGTCGCGGCCACTGCCGGTCGGCATGCTGCTCGGCCCGGTCACCACCCACCTGCGGATGACACCGGTCCGGCCCGGCGAGTCGATCGTCGTCGCGACGCCGCCGCATCACGGATACGGGCTGACCTATCTGTCCGCCGGGCTCGTCCTCGGCGCGCCGGTGGTCCTCGTGCCCGGCGGCGACCCTCAGCGGATCCTCGACGCGGTCGGCGAGCATCGGGCCGGACTGCTGTTCGCGCTGCCGATCCAGCTGCGCCGGCTGTGCGAACTGCCGGATCCGCCGGACCTCCCGACGCTTCGCGGCATCGTCAGCGGCGCCGCGCCCCTCACCGCCGACCTGTGCGAACGGCTTCGGGAACGATTCGGCGACCGGACCTTCAACATGTACGCGACGACCGAAGCGGGCTGGGCGGCCATGGCGACACCGGCGGATCTGCGGGCGGCACCGGGCACGGTCGGGCGGGCGCCACGCGGCGTCGAGATCGACATCGTCGGACCAGACGGTACGGGTGTCCCGCCCGGCCGCATCGGCGAGATCCGGGTACGCGGCTGGCAGCCGGACGGCCAGTGGCTGGGCACCGGCGACCTGGGACATCTCGATCCGGCCGGGCGGCTGTTCGTGGACGGGCGACTCGACGACATGATCGTCTCCGGTGGAGAGAACGTGTACCCGGGCCCGGTCGCCGCCGTCCTCACCGCCCACCCGGACGTGACCGACGTACTGCTGGAGGCCGTCCCGGACGCCGAGTTCGGGCAGCGGCTGCGGGCCACCGTCGAGGTCCGGGAGGGCAGTGCGCTGACCGTCGAGCGGTTGCGGGAATGGGCGGCGAACCGGCTGTCCCGAGCCGAGCGACCACGCGACCTGCGCCTCGTCCCGCAGTTGCGCCGCACCGCCACCGGGAAACCCGTCCGGGAAGGATGACCGTTCGGCGGACGGGACCTGTTCACCCGCCGGACCTGCGGCGCGACAGCCGTCGTTATGCTGCTGCCGGGGTATCCAGTCGTCCGATGGGGGTCACGGGATGAACGACGGCACGTCCGCCGTCGCGCTGCGCTTCGAGATGCTCGGCCCGATCCGTGCGTTCCGGGGCACCGAACCAGTCGACCTCGGCCCCCCGAAACAGCAGGCGGTTCTCGCGCTGCTCCTCCTACACGCGCCCCGGCCGGTGCCGCTCGACCAGATCGTGGCCGCCCTGTGGAACGGCGACCCGCCGTCGAACGGCGTCGATGTCGTTCAGCGGTTCATCGGTGCGCTGCGGCGCGGCCTCGATCCGGAACGGACCTCGCTGATCACCCTCACCGACGGCGGCTACGTCATCCGGGCGGGTGAGAACGCCGTCGACACCGGGATGTTCCGGGCGGCCCTGGCCCGCGCCCGGGCCGAACATCAGACGGGTGCCATCGGGTCGGCCACCGACGAGATCCGGACCGCACTCGGCATGTGGCAGGACGAGCCGCTGACCGGGCTGAGCGGGCCGGTCTTCGAGTCGGCCCGCGCCCGCCTCAACTCGGAGCGGGCCGCCGCGTCGGCGCTACTGGCCGAACCGACGGCGGTGGCACCGACGTCACCGGCCACCCCACCGCCACCAGCGGCAACGCCGGCACCGAACCGTGCTCCCCTGGCCGCGACCAGGCCGTTCTCCCCCGCCGCCCCGGCCGCCTCGCCTCTGCCGGCCACCAGGCCGTTCTCTCCGGCGTCGGCTTCCCCGGCTGCCACCAGGCCCTTCTCTCCGCCGACACCGCCCACCACACCTCCGCCGGAACCGGCCGCTTCACCGCTGCCCGCGACACGGCCGTTCTCACCAGCGGAACCCGCCGCGTCGCCCCTGCCCGCCACCAGGCCGTTCTCTGCGGCGTCGACTCCCCCGTCGGCAGCCGCCGTCAGGCCCACCTCCCCCGCGGCGGCGCCCCCGGCCGCCGCCACCAGGCCTTTCTCCCCGCCGACGCGGCCCTCGTCCCACCCGCCCTCGTCCCACCCGCCCTCGTCCCAGCCGCCGTCGTCATCGTCGGCCGCGCCTGAGCGGACGACGACACCGAAGCCGCCGCCGGCCAAGGCCGAGCCGGAGAAGAACGCCTACCCGGAGGCGGTCGACCCGTGGGAGGGGCACGACCTCTTCCCGCCGGACCCGCTGTCGATGAGCTGACCGAGGTGGACACCGCGCGGTAGCTTCACGTTGTGACTGACGCATACCCGAGCAGGGACGACCGGATCGTCGCGGAGTTCGGCGCCGGGTATGAGGTCGAGGGCATCGCGGCACGTTACGGCCTGACCGTCGAGCAGGTGTATGCGCTGGTGGAACGCGAGGTCGGTCCCGTCGGGCAGAGCCCGAGCCAGTCTCCGCCGCCGCCCGCCTACTATCCGCCGCCGTCGGCTCCCGGCCAGGTCCCGCCGCCACCCGCCTACTATCCGCCGCCGTCGGCTCCCGGCCAGGTCCCGCCGCCACCCGCCTACTATCCGCCGCCGTCGGCCCCTGGCCAGGTGCCGCCCCCGCCCGCGTATCACCCGCCGTCGGCTCCCGGCCAGGTCCCGCCCGCCTACTACCCGCCGCCGCAACCAGGCCAGGTGCCGCCCCCGCCCGGGTATCAGGGGCAGCCGCCCGCACCGGGCCCCTACCCGCCGCCTCAGCCCGTCTCCTACGCGCCTCCGACGTACCAGATGCATGGTTTCGCCGATCCGGACACGATCGTGGCCGAGTACGGCGATGGGCACGACGTGGCGATGATCGCCCGCCGCCACGGCATCACCGTCGACCAGGTTTACTTCATCGTGCAGCAGGCGGTCACCGACTAACGGTCGGAGCTGGGCCGTCGCTTGCGGCTGGGTGTCTTCTCCGGGAGCCGGTGCGCGTCGACGGCACGCACGGTGAGTTCGAGTGCCTCCGAGGTGCGCTCATAGGTGCGCTGCGCCACCGCGACGTAGATCAGGTCGAGGACGAGCAGCTGCGAGTGCAGGGCGGAGAGTGCGGCGAGCCGGAAGGTCGTCTCCAGCACGCTGGTCGTGAAGACGATGTCCGCCACCTCGGCCAACGGCGAACGACCGAAACTGGTCACCGCCACGGTCAGCGCCCCGTGGTCGGCCGCTTCGGCAAGCGTTTCGATGACCTCGCGGGTCCGGCCGGAATGCGACAGCCCGATGGCGACGTCACCGGGCAGCAGCAGGGCGGCGTTGGTGAGCGCGGTGTGACTGTCCTGCCGATGCCAGACCGGCACCCGGATCCGTTCGAGCCGGAACGCCATCTCCCGAGCCGCCGTGCCGCTGCTGCCGAACCCGAACAGCTCCACCCGCTGAGCACCGGCGATGGCGGCGGCGACCCGCTCGACGGCGCTCACGTCGAGGGCGGCGGCGGTGCTCTGGATGGCCCGGGTGTCGGCCGCCGCGACGACGCTGAGCACCTGATCGAGCGGATCGCCCGGCGCGATGTCACCGCTGATGTCGGTTTCCCACCGGGCCTGCTCGGCACGTCCGGTTTCGGTCGCCACGGCGACGCGCAGGCTGGCGTACCCCTTGAAGCCCAGCGTCCGCGCGAATCGGGTGACCGTCGCGGTGGACGTCGCGGACCGCTCGGCGAGATCGACGATGCTGGCGTGCGCCGACGTCTCCGGGTCGGCGAGGATCGCCTCGGCGATCCGCCGCAGCGCCTCCGGCATCTGCGGCCCCTCGATGCGCAGCCGCCCCAGCAGCCCGCCGCTCTCACCCGACATTCCCGGTCACCCTTTTCATCAAAATATTGATCCGATGAAAATTACGACTGGGTACGTGGGTGAGTCAACCAAACGCACCGATAACGTGCCGAAGCTATCCGGCGACCGGCCGGAACCGTAGCCGCAACGCGGACGGCGCCCTGGTGAACAGGCCCCGCGCGGCGACCGGTTCGGCGAGTTCGATGTCCTCCATCGCGTCGAGCAGCGCGTTCGCGGCGACCTCGACCTCGGTCTTGGCGAGCATGGCGCCGACACAGAAGTGCCGACCGAGCGCGAACCCGGTGTGGTTGGCGGCAGCCGTGTAGGCCTTGCCGAAGTCCAGGTCGGGGCGCGTGACGTCGAACCGATCCGGGTCGCGGTAGTGGCGCGGGTCCCGGTTCGCGGCGGCGATGAGACAGACCACCGTCGAGCCGGCGGGCACGGTTCCGCCCGAGAGTTCCACGTCCGCGGCCGGTTGCCGCATGATCATCTGTACGGGCGGCGAGTGCCGCAGCGTCTCGGCGAGAGCATGACCGATCAGCGCACGGTCGGCGCGTACCTTCGCCATCTGATCCGGGTTGCGGATCAGATTGAGCATCATGTTGGCCAGGGCCTTGTCGGTGGTCTCGCCCCCGGCCACCAGGAGCAGGCTGACGAACGCCTTGATCTCCTGCGGGGTCATCCGCTCGCCGTCGATCTCGGCGGTGCACAATACGGACATCAGGTCGTCATGCGGGTCGGCGGTGCGCTCGGCGATCCGCGGGAGCAGATAGTCCGCGAGCTCGTCGCGGGTCCGCAGCCCGGCGGCGGCCACGTCCGGGTCCTGGGTGAGGTTGGCCAGGAACGCCATCAGCGACGTGTACCAGCGATGAAACAGGATGTGGTCGGAGGTGGGCAGGCCGAGCATGTCGACGATCACGTTGATCGGATACCTGGTGGTGAACGCGTCGACCAGGTCGACCTCGCCGGTGTGCTGGAAAGCGGCGAGCAACTCGGCGGTGTTACGACGCATCACCGGCACGAATCGGGCGGTCAGCTCACCACCGCGGAAGGCCGGAGTGACCAGCCGCCGATGGATCGAATGCTCCCGCCCGTCCATCTGCAGAATCGTGCGGCCGTGCACCGGTTCCAGCTGCCAGCTGTAGTTGTCGCTGGTGAAGATCGGATCCTTGAAAGCACGTTCGACGTCGGCATATCGGCTGATCACGTAGGCGTTCATGCCCTCGTGAAAGGCGAGCGGCTCGGTGTCGCGCAGCGCCTCCCACACACCGACCGGATCGGTCAGGCATTCCGGGGAGAGGATGTCGGTGACGGTCATCGGGGTCCTTCCATGGGAGCGAACCGTATGCACGTCCTCTGTGGAGCCTATCCGCCACGGGCCGCCGCGCGGACGTTTCCGTGCGGCGGCCCGGTGAGTGAATGCCGACGATCAATTCAGGACGATGCTCGCCGTCGTCGCGGTGGTCTTGACGACGAAGAGACGAAGGCATTTCTCGGCCTTGTCGGTGACCTCCCAGACGTGCTTCCGGTAGGTCAGTGACGTTTCCACGCTCTCACCCGCCGCGATCGTCCGATATTGGCTTCGCTTTCCGTTGAAGTCGCGCCAGGCCAGGCCGATCGGTTCGGCGGTGTCGTTCGTGATGTCGAGCGGAACCTTGGTGTTGTCACCCGATTGGGAGACCAGCGCCTTTCCGCACGGGGCCGGGGTCAGACCGGTGTACTCGAATCCGGCCGGCGCCGCGAGCGCAGCGCCCGGAACTGCGGCGACGACCATCAGGACAACGCCGGTGGAAGCGGTTACCACCATTCTCCGAGTCTTCATATGATGCACCAACTTCGTTGTTTCGATCATCTGAGCACCGTGAATCTACAGTCGCCCGGGACCGCCGTACTCGGATTCCCCGAAGTGTAATGCCAGCGATTACAGAAGTCGGATGATTGATCGGCGCAACGCGTGTCATCCGTATTGCCGGTCCGTTTTCCGGTCCTTTGCGGAAGGTCCGCCGATCGGGGGCTCCCGGCAGGAAACCCCCGAGGTCGGGTCAGACGCCGATGTTCGCCTGCGGGCCGGCGTAGGTGCGCACCAACGCGGGCACATCGGCGGCGGCATCGAGGGTGTACGGGTAGAAACCGCTCGGCGTGAACGCGGAGCCGGAGGTCGTCTGCTTGCCCGTGCAGCCGACCAGGATGCTGCCGGACTGCCTCAACTGGGCGGTCGAATCCGGGTAGTAGGGGTCCTTCACGCCGTCGAAATAGCTGTTCTCCAGCACCATCTTCGTGCTGCCACGGGAGTAGTTGCCGTACCCGGTGATGGTCTGCAGGTAGTTGTTGTAGAGGTGGGCGTAGGCGACGTTGTCGGTGCTGGGGTTGCGCTGGCCGGTGTGGTGGATCCAGTTGTGGTGGATCGTCATCCGGGCCGTCACGTTGTCGGTCCAGCCGATGCCGAACGCCTTGTTGCCCTCGGCCAGGACGTTCCACGACACGGTCAGGTAGCTGGTGTCCTTGCGGGAGTCGATCAGGCCGTCGTTCATCCGGGTGATCAGGTTGTGGTCGATCCAGATGTGGTCGGCGGTGTCCATCTGGATGCCGTCGTAGTCGTAGACGTCGTCACCGGGATCGTCGTCGGCCATCCGGGTGTCCCGGATGGTCAGGTTCCGGATGATCACGTTGCGGGTGCCGGCACCGAGGAAGAACCCGCCGCCGACGATCTGGCCCGCCGTGCCGACACCGACGATGGTCTTGTTCGAAGTTACCGGGATCTCGGTACCGATCGGGCTGATGTTGACGGCCCCGGACACCCGGATGACGTATGAACCGGACGAAGCGGCGTACCGGGCGAGGTCGGCCTGCGTGCTGACGGTGACCGTGGTGCCGCCCGCTCCCCCGGTGGTGCCGCCACCTGTGGACGCGAACCCGTCAGGCGTCGACGACCAGGTGCGTCCGGCCGTGGTCACGAAGGCCCACTGCTTGTTGGTGTTGGCGGTACAGGTCTCCTGGATGATCGCGCCACCCGACGCCGTCGAGGCATCCTTGTCCGACATGCACAGGCCACTGTTCACATTGACGAGTTGATACGTATCCGATCCACTCAACACCAGCGTCCACTGTTGATTGGCTTGACTCGATACACACGTGTACTGCTGCAACTGGACCCCGGAGGCCGTCGACCAGCCGGGCACGTCCACACACTTACCGCTGTTCACGTTCTTGACCAGGTACGCCGACCCGGACGCCACCAGCGTGAACTGCTGCCACGCCGAGTTGACGGTGCAGCCCCACTGCTGCAGCAGGGCACCGTTCGCCGTCGACGCGCCCGGCACGTCCAGGCACATACCCGACTTGGTGACCTTGAGCTGATAGGCGACACCGGCAGCCGGGGCGGCCGCAGCCGGAGACGGGCTGATGCCGGCGAGCAGGGCGGCGCCCAACAGGGCGGCAGCAAGCACGGCGACGGCAGTCACGCCGGCAGACCTGGCGGCAGGCCCCGCGGCGGGACTGGCAGCAGGAGGTCCGGCGGCCGATCCGGCGGCGGCCGGTAGGAGGGCCGTGAGGATTCTGCGCATGGTTTGTCTCCTCTCTCAGCCGACCGGGTTCCAGCCGTCGCTGCCGGCCAGATACTTCTGCGGGGTGTAGTCGGCCGCGGTCGAGTCGCTCATCTGCGGCCGGTTGCTGTTGACGGTCGCGCCCGAGCCGGTGTTCCTGTACTCGGAGAAGCGGGCGGCGGTCCACACGTTGGAGGACATGTTGATCCACGGCTGCGCGGTCGCGATCGTGGCGCTGAGGGTGGTCTCCCGGTAGAGCACCTGGGCGTCCGGCCCCCACGGGCGGCCCAGCTGGGTGGTGTTGTTGGTCGCGCCGGTGACCGTGCACCGATAGAAGAGGAAGCCGTAGGGGTTGGCGGCATCGGTGCGGGACGCCGTGATCGGGCCGCCGGTGCTGCGCTTCTGGTAGATCGCGGTGGCGTTGAAGACCGCGGTGCCGCTGCCGAAGATGAAGTCGACGGTGCCCTCGACGTAACTGTTCCTCACATAGTGCCGGTTGTTGTTGACCAACAGGGTGTCCTGGGCGCCGAGGAACCGCACGTTGTCGAAGACCGACCGGTCGCCGCCCAGGTTGGCCGCGACCGCCTGGCTGCCCTCACCGTAGTCGTTGGAGATGGTGAGGTTCGAGGCCGCGAAATCCGCCCCGTTGACGAAGACCGTCGCGCTGCCCGACGTACCGTATCCACCCGCTGAACTGTGGTTGTTGACGATCACCGTCTGGGCGGCGGACGAGCCGAGACCACGCAGGGTCACATACGGCTTGTTCGACGGGATGGTGACGATCTCCCGGTAGGTGCCGGCCTTGATGGTGATGGTCCGCCGGGTGGTGTTGTTCGCGGGGACGGCGTCGATCGCGGCCTGGACCGTCGTGTACTGGCCGGAGCCGTCCGCGGCGACCACCGGCGTCTCGGTGGTGCCGGTGACGAAGGCCCACTGCTTGTTGGTGTTGGCGGTACAGGTCTCCTGGATGATCGCGCCACCCGACGCCGTCGAGGCATCCTTGTCCGACATGCACAGGCCACTGTTCACATTGACGAGTTGATACGTATCCGATCCACTCAACACCAGCGTCCACTGTTGATTGGCTTGACTCGATACACACGTGTACTGCTGCAACTGGACCCCGGAGGCCGTCGACCAGCCGGGCACGTCCACACACTTACCGCTGTTCACGTTCTTGACCAGGTACGCCGACCCGGACGCCACCAGCGTGAACTGCTGCCACGCCGAGTTGACGGTGCAGCCCCACTGCTGCAGCAGGGCACCGTTCGCCGTCGACGCGCCCGGCACGTCCAGGCACATACCCGACTTGGTGACCTTGAGCTGATAGGCGACGCCGGTGGCCGGGGCGGCCACGGCGGGTTGGGGGATGCCGAGCAGGGTGGCCGCGGCGGCGAGGACGAACGCCGCGATCAGTTGCCAGCTCCGTCTCATGGGGATTCCTTCTTTCGAGAGCAGCGGTGCATTCCGATGGGGGTCGGAGCAGGATCGGTGCGGGTGGCGACCGGCAGCGGTCACCCGAACCGCAGGTAGGAACCGGCTGCGGTCGCCCAGACCGCGGGTGGCGACCGGCGGCGGTCACCCGAACCGCAGGTAGGAACCGGCTGCGGTCGCCCAGACCGCGGGTGGGAACCGGCGGCGGTCGCCCGAACCGCGGGCGGGAACCGGCGGCGGCCGCCGAGATCACAGGCGGGAACCCGCCACTGCCGCCCAGAGCACAGGCGGGAACCGGCGGCGGCCGCCGAGACCACGGGTGGGAACCCGCCACGGCCGCCCAGACCGCGGGTGGAGACCGGCGGCGGTCGCCGGGACCGCGGCCGCCGCCGGCCCGGGGCCGGATTCAGGGTGGGGGCATCACCTCAATCCGGTCGTTGCGATGCCGCGGACCAGGTACTTCTGGCCGGCAATGAAGAAGCCGATGACCGGGGCCAGCGAGACGAACGACATCGCGAACATCTCGCCCCACTGGCTCTGGCCCTCCGAATCCATGAACTGGCGGACCGCCAGCGGGACCGTGTAGAGCTGCGGATCGGTGAGGTAGAGCAGCGGGCTGAAGAACTCGTTCCAGACCGAGATGAACGTGAAGATCGCGGTCGTGGCGAAAGCCGGCAGGCACAGTGGCATGACGATCTTCCAGAAGGTTCGGAACGGGCCGCAACCGTCGATCCGGGCCGCGTCGTCGAGTTCCTGCGGCAGGGAGCGCATGAACTGGACCATCAGGAAGATGTAGAAGCCGTTGGTGGCCAGGAAGTGCGGCACCAGCAGCGGGTAGTACGTGTTGAGCCAGCCCAGCCGGTCGAACATGACGTACTGCGGAACGACCAGGACGTGACCGGGCAGCATCATCGTGCCGAGCATCATCGCGAAGAACAGTTTGCGGCCGGTGAACCGCAGCCGGGCGAACGCGTAGGCGGCCAGCGAGCAGGACAGCAGGTTCCCGATGATGCTGAGCGTGACGATGACCAGCGAGTTCACCAGGTAGATCTCGAACGGCTCGCTCAGCGCCGTCCAGCCGCGGGCGTAGTTGCCGAAGTCGAACACGGCAGGCCACAGGCCCTCGTCGGTGAAGACGCTGTCGCTGGGTTTCACCGAGCTGGAGATCATCCACAGCAGCGGGTACATCATCACGATGCCGACGCCGCTGAGCAGCACGTGCCGCAGGAAGCGGGGACGTCCGCGGCGCGGCGGTGACTCGACCGAAGGCGGGGCCGAGGCGGGAACGCGGGTCAGGGTGAGCGACATGGGGCGGCCCCGTCAGTTGTCGTAGAAGACCCAGTAGCGGGCCGCGAGGAAGTTGATCGCGGTGAACCCCGCGATGATGATCAGCAGGAGCCACGCCATCGACGAGGCGTAGCCCATGTCGAACTCGGCGAACCCCTTCTGGTACAGGTACAGGTTGTAGAACAGGGTGGAGTCCGCCGGTCCGCCACTGCCGTTGCTGATCACGTACCCCTGCGTGAAGGTTTGAAATGACGCGATCAATGCCTGGATCAGGTTGAAGAAGATGATCGGGCTGAGCAGCGGCAGCGTGATCGAGCGGAACTGGCGCCACCGGGAGGCGCCGTCCATCGAGGCGGCCTCGTAGTACATGGCGGGGATCTGCCGCAGCCCGGCCAGGAAGATCACCATCGGGGCGCCGAAGGTCCACACGTGCAGCAGGATCAGTGTGGTCAGCGCGTGGTCGGGGTCGGTGGTCCAGGCCGGGCCGGTGATGCCGAACCAGGACAGGAATCCGTTGACGATGCCGTCGTAGCCGAACAGGTAGCGCCAGAGCATGACGATCGCGACGCTGCCGCCGAGCAGCGACGGCAGGTAGTAGATGCTGCGGTAGATCGCCAGGCCCCGGACCCCGCGGTCGAGGACGATCGCGACCGCCAGCGCGACCGCGAGGGACACCGGGACCGACACGAGTGTGTAGACGAAGGTGACCTTCAGCGACTGGTGGAGTTTGACGTCGCCGAGCATCTCCTCGAAGTTCGCCAGCCCGGCCCAGCGTGGCGGGGTGAGCAGGTCGTAGTCGGTGAACGCCAGGTACAGGGACGCGAAGAACGGGACGACCATGAAGACCAGGCCGCCGAACCAGGGCAGCAGGAAGACGTACCCTGCCCAGTCCTGACGTTTTTTGATCATGGGGCGATGGCCTTGCGGGCCTCGGTGATGAACTGTTTCCCGGCGTCCGCCGGGGTGGTCCGGCCGAATTCGACCTCGGTGCTGATCGTCTTGAGGATGTTGGTGAGTTTGCTGGCGCCGACCGGGTACGGGTACGAGGCGGGGAGTTTCTCCTTCTGGAGTGCGCCCAGGAAGTCGCTGGAGCGTTTGTTGTCGGGCTCCAGTCCGGGGGCGATCGTCTCGGCGACCCTGCTGCTCGCGGGCACGCCCCGGGTGGCACCGGCGACCTTGGCGGCCTCGGTGTCGTTGGTCAGGAAGTTGAGCAGCTTGACCGTTTCCGCCGGGTGTTTGGAGGCGGCGGCGATCGACCACAGGGCCGGTGTGTCGACGGACTGCCCGCGGCGGGCACCCTGGGTCTCGCCGGGCATCCGCAGCAGCGCCAGGTTGCCGCCGCACGCCTTGTTGTAGCTGATCAGGTTGTTGGTGGGGATGATCTGCGAGGCGATCGACTTCTTGGCCAGGTAGGACTGGGCGGCCGAGGCGCCGTTGTTCTGGTCGATGAACCCGGCGGGCGGGATGGCGCCGGCCTTACGCAGGTCTTCGACGAGCTGGTACCAGGCGGTCAGGGTGGCCTCGGTGGCGCCGAGCCTGCCGTCGGCGGTGAAGAAGTCCTCGCCGCGCTGGCGGGCGAAGACCAGCAGGTTGGCGACCGTCCACGGTTCGAAGTTGGTGCCGTACACCTTGTTGCCGCTGGCCTTGGAGACCTTCTGGGCGAACGTGGCGAGGTCCGGCCAGCCCCAGGTGTCGCCGTCGGGGATGTCCACGCCGTACTGGTCGGTGAGGGTCTTGTCGACGACGAACCCGATGGTGTTGAGGCCGGACGGCACGCCGAAGGTCGCGCTGCCGACCTGGCCGAGGGCGCGGGCCGGTTCGGTGAGGCCGGACTGGTCGAGTTCGGGATGCTTGGCCAGGTCGAGCAGGGTGCCTCGGTCGGCGTACTCGCGCAGGCTGTCGAAGCGCATCGCCATCAGGTCCGGCGGGTCGCCGGCCGCGAAACGGGCGGCGAGTTTGTCCTTGTACGGGCTGCTGTCCTGATATTCGGTGCGGACGCGGATGCCCGGGTTGGCCGACTGGAACAACTCGAGTGCCGCGCCGGTCTGCTCGGCGCGCTGGGCGTCGCCCCACCAGACCATGTTGAGTTCGACCTTGCCGTCGCCGCCGTTGCCGTTGCCGCCGAAGCCGCGGCCGCAGGCGGGCAGGGTCGCGGCGAGCCCGGCCATGCCGGCGAGGGTGAGCAGCCGGCGCCGGTCGAGACGTGAGTTCACGGTGGATCCCTCCGGAGGCGATTTGTTTCAGTGTTTTATCCATCGAGTGCCATGGATGTCAACGCCCTCGCCGGTATTTGTTTCAGAGATTGACGTAATTGGGAGTCCGCCGCTAGCTTGCCCTCCATGCCGACCGTGAAGGCACACGATCTGTCCTGCGCCGGGCGGGTGGTGGCCCGGTACGTGTGGGAGCCACACCTGCCCGCCACCGTCTCGCCCCGCCCCTACCTGCACCCGGTGACCACCCTCGGCGGAACCACGGTCACCGGCTTCATGCCCGCCGACCACCTGCACCATCTCGGCGCGAGCATCGCGGTTCCGGTGCTGAACGAGGCCAACTTCTGGGGCGGGCGCACCTATGTGGCCGGGCACGGCTCGATCCACCTCGACAACCACGGACGGCAGCGGCACGTCCGCTGGCTGCACCGCTCCGGCGACCGGCTGCACCAGGAACTCGACTGGCTCGACCGGGACGGCCGGGCCCTCGCCCACGAGTCACGCGGCCTGTCCGCCCACCGCATCGACGGTTCCGCCTGGCTGTTGCGGGTCGAGTTCACCCTGACCAGCGCCACCGGCAGCGCGCTCATCCTGGACAGTCCGGCGGCGCGCGGCCGGGACGGAGCCGGATACGGTGGATTCTTCTGGCGGGCGCCGGACGGCGATCACCGGATCAGCGCCTCGACCGGCTCCGGCATCGACGCCGTCCACGGGCGGTCGGCCCGGTGGTTGTCGGTCGAGGGCAGCGGTTGGACTCTGGTCTTCCTCACCGACGCGGTCTCGTCCGACCCGTGGTTCGTCCGCTGCGACGACTACGCCGGAGTCTGCTCGGCGGTCGCCTGGGACCGCCTCGTCGTTCCGGTGGGCGGGTCGCTGACCAGGCGGTTGTCGGTGCTGATCGCGGACGGCCCGGCCACCGACGAGGCCCGCACCGCAGCCGAGGAGGCGCACCGATGACCGGGCGGTACCGCAACCCGATCCTGCATGCCGACTGGTCCGATCCGGACGTCGTCCGGGTCGGAGACGACTACTTCATGATCGCTTCGAGCTTCCACCGGGTCCCGGGGTTGCCGATCCTGCACTCCACCGATCTGGTCGACTGGCGGTTGATCGGGCACGCCCTGGATCGTCTCGTGCCCGCCGACGCCTACCGCACTCCACGGCCCGGGTGCGGCGTGTGGGCGCCCGCACTGCGTCACCACGACGGCCGGTTCTGGATCTGCTATCCCGACCCGGACTACGGCATCTACGTCACGACCAGCGAGGACCCGGCCGGCCCGTGGAGTCCGCCGCGGCTCGCCCTGCCCGGGCGCGGCCTTATCGACCCGTGTCCGCTGTGGGACGACGACGGCGACGCCTACCTGATCCACGCCTGGGCGAAGAGCCGTTGCGGTTTCAACAACCGGCTCACCGCACACCGGATGACCCCTGATCTGGAACGGTCACTCGGCCCCGGAACAGTCGTCGTCGACGGCGACGCGATCCCCGGCTGCCGCACCCTCGAGGGCCCCAAGTGGTACCGCCGCAACGGCTGGTACTGGATCTTCGCCCCGGCCGGCGGCGTCACCAACGGCTGGCAGTACGCGATGCGCTCCCGCCACATCCTCGGCCCCTACCAGCCGAAAGTCGTCCTTGAACAGGGCACTACCAAGATCAACGGCCCGCACCAGGGCGCGTGGGTGGAGACGCCCGCCGGCGACTCCTGGTTCCTGCACTTCCAGGACCTTCATGCGTACGGTCGTGTCGTCCACTTGCAGCCCATGAGGTGGTTGGACAGCGGCTGGCCTGTGATCGGTCACCACGGCGAGCCCGTCCGGGAGCACCCCAGGCCCGCCCTCCCGCCGACGACGACAACCGTTCCCGCCGGGGCCGCGGGAACGTCGAGCACTCCCGCCGAGGCCGCAGAAGAAAGGGGCGCTCCCGCCGAAGCCGTGGGAACGACAAGCGTTTTCACTGTGGTGTCCGAATGGACCTGGCCGGCCGATCCCGGGCCCGGTCGCAAGGCTGCGGGCGAGTTCCGCCCGGCCGACGGCGTCCGGCTCTCCTGTGAACCCGGGGACGACCTGCGGAACTTTCCAGCCGTGCTGGGGCGGCGGTTACCCGGACCGCGGTTCCGCGTCGAGACCACGATCCGGCTCGATGGCCGCCCGGAAGCAGGGCCCGGTCGCACCCCGGAGGCGGGCCTTGATCGCGGCACAGGGGCGGACGGTGGACGGCATCCGGGTGGACCCGGGGCGCGGGCCGGGTTGGTGGTGCTGGGTCACACGTACAGCTGGATCGGTCTCGAACAGCAGCCCGGCGGACCGCGACTGATCCGCCGAACCGCCGAAGCCGGAGGCGAGGCCGAACAGGACGTCACCCGACCGGAACCGGTCAACGGGGAGGTCCGCCTCGCCGTGACCGTCACCGACGGCGCCGTCGCGCACTTCGCCGCCGACACCGGAACCGGCTGGACCGAGATCGGCCCGCCGTTCCCCGCGACGCCGGGCGGCTGGGTCGGCGCCACCCTCGGCCTGTTCGCCATCGGACAGTCCGGACACGCCGACTTCGGCCCCGTCCAGATCACGACGATCGACCCCGACGAAGAAGGCCTGACCGAAACCGATCTGGAGGACCGATGAAACGTCCCCTAGCCGCCATCGTCCTGGGAGCCGCCCTGCTCACCGGCCCGGCCGCACCCGCCGCCGCGAACACCGACCCGTCCCGCACCGACCGGGCGATCGGCTTCGCCGCCGACGCCACCGGTGGGGCCGCCGGGCGCACCGTCCGGGCCACCACCCTGGCCGAACTACGCGCCTGGGCGATCGCACCGGAACCACTCACCATCCAGATCGCCGGCCGCATCCGGGTGGACCCGTTCGGCGACATGATCACGGTGGGCGACGACAAAACTCTCATCGGGCTCGATGGTGAGCTGATCGGTGGCGGGCTTCTCCTGAACGGATCACGCAACGTCATCATCCGCGATCTGACGATCCGCGACTCGTACCTCCCCGGCGACTTCGACGGCAAGAGCGCCGACAACGACAACGACGGCATCCGCCTGGACACCGCCGATCTGGTCTGGATCGACCACGTCCGGATCGAACGGGTCGGTGACGGCGGCATCGACATCCGCAAGGACAGCGACCGGATCACCCTCTCCTGGAACGTGATCAGCGACATCAACAAGGCCCTCGGTGTCGGCTGGACCAGTAACGTCGTCACCCGCCTGACCGCGCACCACAACTGGATCCGCAACACCGTGCAACGCAACTGGAGCATCGACAACACGGCCGCCGCCCACCTGTTCAACAACTATCTGAGCAACGTCACCCAGTACGGCACGATGAGCCGCAACAACGCCCTCGTGGTGGTCGAGGACAGCGTGTTCGAGCACGTCAACGACCCGCTGGTGACGCACGGCACGAACGCCCGGCTGGTGCAGCGCCGCAACCTGTTCACCGCGACGGCCGGGCGCACCGACAGCGCCGGACCGGCCTTCGACCCGGCGGCCCACTACCCCTACTCCCCCGATCCGGCGGCCAAGATCAAAGACCTGATCCGTCGGTACGCCGGACCGCCCACCCCCTCGACCCGGACACCACGCACGGTGACCGTGGCCCTGGACGGCACCGGTGACTACGGCTCCCTGCTGGCCGCCCTGGGCGCCACCCGGGACGCCCGGGGACGGGTCGAGATCGTGATGCGACCCGGCCACTACCGGGAGCAGGTCCGCATCTGGCCGGACCAGTCCGAGGTCACCATCCGGGGCGAGGGCGAGGTGCTGATCACCTACGACATGGCCGCCGCCGCGACGAAGTTCTACGGCGGCCCGCAGGGCACCGCGGGCGCGGCCACCCTGGCGCTGCTGGGCGACGGCACGGTCCTGCAGAACGTGACGATCCAGGCGACCGGCGCACCGGCGGTACGGGCGGCGGGCGACCGGGCCTTACTGGTCGACGCCCACCTGAACGGCGACTACGAGGCCGTCACCGGTCGGGGCCATCTGCGGACGAGCACGATCACCGGCGCCCTCGGCGGCCCCGCGACCACGGTCGTCGAAGCGACCACGATCACACCGCAGGCGCCGTGACACTATCCTGCTTCCGTGACCGGTGACGCTGTTGAGGTTCTGCGTCTCGGCGACCGGACCGTCGCCGAGTACACGTGGCGTCCCGACCTGCCGGCCTCGCTGGCGCCTCGCCCGTACCTGCATCCGGTCCGGACCCTGGGCGGGACGACGGTGACCGAGCTGATGCCCGCCTCGCACCGCCACCACCTCGGCGTGAGCGTCGCCGTCGCCGAGGTGGACGGCGCGAACTTCTGGGGCGGCCGGACGTTCCTGCCCGGCCACGGCCCGGCCTGGCTGGACAATCAGGGCAGTCAGGAGCACATGCGCTGGCTGCGCCGCCGCCCGGACCAGCTCATGCACACGCTGCGGTGGAAGGACATAGACGGCTCCACGCTGTTCTATGAGCGGCGCACCCTGTCGTGGCGGCCCGCCGGGCCGGACGCGTGGGCTCTCGACTTCACGTTTTCGCTGATCAACATGGCGGACCGGGAGTTGCCGATCCGCAGTCCGGCCGCTCACGGGCGTACCGGTGCGGGTTACGGCGGATTCTTCTGGCGGGCGCCGTCCGGCGAGTGCCGGGTGGCCGCCTCCACCGACGGCGACTCGGTGCACGGGCAGAGGGCCCGCTGGCTCTCGGTCGCCGGAGACGGGTGGACGCTGGTGTTCCTCGGCGCCGACGAGGCGACCCGCGGTGACCGGTGGTTCGTGCGGACCCGCGACTACGTCGGCGTGGGCTCGTCCCTGGCCTGGGACGACCCGCTGGTGCTGGTCCCGCATGCGGGGCTGAAACGGCGGATCGTCACCGTGATCGCCGACGGGGAGCTCCCGCCGGGCCGGGCCGCCGCCTACGCCGACGAATTCACCGCATGACCCGGCCGGTGCATCGGGTGGCGCCCAGCTCGGACGGCCCGATCCGGCAGGACGGTCTGCGCGCCCACAATCTGGTGCTGACGTTCCGGCAGATCGCCGCCGCCCGGGACACGCCGATCTCGCGCAGTGAACTGGCCGTCGCCACCGGTCTGACCAGGCCGACGATCACCCGGATCGTCGACGAGCTGCTGGCCGCCGAGTTGATCGTGGAGGCCGGGCCGTCGCGTTCCGGCAGTTCCGGGCGCCCTCGGGTGGGTCTCTCCCTGGCCCGTACCGGTCCGGCCGGACTCGGTCTGGACATCCGGGCCGACACCCTGTCGGCATGCGTGGTCGATCTGACCGGCACGGTCCGCCACCTGGAGTTCACCCGGCGCGCCGCCACCCGAGAGGGCGAGACGCAGCAAGCGGCGGGCGCGGGGCGGGAGGCCGGCGCGCGACCGGGCGAAGGGCCACAGGCCGTCCTGGCCGGCCTGGCCGAGATGGCCCACCGGGCGATCCGGGCCGCCGCGGCGGAGAACCTGACCGTCGTCGGCGCGACGCTGGCCGTGCCCGGCCCGGTGCAGGACGAGGCCGTGGTCCGGCTCGCCCCCACCCTCGGCTGGCGGAACGTGGCCGCCGGTGCCGCCCTGACCGACGCGCTGGGCCTGCCCGCGTATGTCGGCAACGACGCTCGGCTGGCCGCCCTCGCCGAGTGGTATGCGGCGGGCCAGGAGCTGCGCGACTTCATCTGTGTCAGCGGCGAGTTCGACATCGGCGCCGGCCTGGTCCTGGACGGCCGGCAACTCGACGGCTGGGCCGGCGAACTGGGTCACCTGATGGTCCGCTCCGACGGCCCGCCCTGCGTGTGCGGCGCCACCGGCTGTCTGCAGGGATACGCCGGCCTGGCCGCGATCCTGGGCGGCGCCGTACCGCGGGAGACCGGGGTGAGCCCGGCCGTCGCCGTCGACGCGTTGGTCTCAGCGGGCGACCCCCGCATCCTGAAGGCTCTGGACGAGGCCGCAACCGCCCTCGGCGTGGCGATCGCCGGCCTGGTCAACCTGGTCCGGGTGGACACCGTGCTGCTCGGCGGCGGCTATTCGCTGCTGGCGTCGTGGCTGATCGACGGCATCGACCGGGAGCTGCGCGGCCGGGTCCTCAGCACGGCGTGGTCCCCGGTGGAGGTCCGTCCGGCGCCGCTGGGCCCGGACGCCGCGGTGATCGGCGCCGCGCTCAGCTCGGTGGACCGGGTACGGCATGATCCGAACGGCTGGCTGGCCCGGATTCCGCGCTGAGCAGGTACTCGACGACGTCGACGGCGGTGAACCCGTCCGGCAGATGCGGCAGGAACCCGAGATCCTGGCCGAGCGTGACGAGCGGTGGTTCCGCGTAGCCACCGGCCCGCCGCTGCGGCAGCCCGACCGTGGCGACCAGCCCGTTGCACAGGCATCGACTGCCCTCGGTCTCCTCGGCGGAGCCGCCCTTGCGGACGTATTCGTCGACGGGTTCGGCCGGACAGCGAAAACCCACACCCCCTTGCGGGCGGCGGTACGGGGTGCGCAGATACCCGAGGTCACACAGGCGCGGGCGGACGGCGTACACCTGCTCGTCGGCGGTCGTCCCGGCCATCGACACCATCTTGAACGGAAACCCGGTCGGCGAGGCCCGCACATCGTTACGGACGACGAGCGTCCCCTCGGCGGCCTGCCGCAGCAGTCGCTGCCGGATGTCGTCGTCGAGTCCGGAGTCCCGGCTCAGCGCGAACGCCGTACCCACCTGGATCCCGGCGGCTCCGGCGGCTCGGGCGGCAGCGAGCCGGTCCGGGCTCGCCTGCCCACCGGCGAGCCAGAAAGGCAGCCCGAGGGCCGCGAGTTTCGGCAGGTCAGGAGCGTCGCGAGGCCCGTATACGGGCGCACCGTCACCGTCGAGGGTCAGCTTCCCGCGCGGCCGGGCGCTGTGTCCACCGGCCACCGAGGTCTCCAGCACGAATCCCTCCGGCCGGGTCGTCTCGTCGCGGGCCAGGTAGCCGGCGAGGGTGGAGGACGACACGATCGCCAGCAGGCGGGGCCGCCGCAGCGGCGGAAGGTCCACGCCGAGCAGGTCCCGCGGGTGGAGGGCGACGTGGTGCTGCTCCCCCGGCTCGGCGCCGTGGACGGCGACCGGCAGCCGGACCGGCCGATGTTCGGCGAGCGCGTCGAGCAGCCGCGGGATCTCGGTCGGCAACCCCGCTCCCATCAGCACGTAGTCGACCCCGGCGAGCATCGCCCCGTACACCGAGGCCGGTGTGGCGAGTTGGATCTTCTCCAGATAGTTGATCCCGACCGGCCCGTCGTGGCCCTCCTTGGCCAGGAACACCTCGACGAAGTCGGCGACGACGGTCAGCTGCTGGGTGTGCCGGCGTGGACGCAGCCCCTGCTGGGGCACCGGCCGCAGCGTCTTGCCGGGCGCGATCCCGCCCGGCACGAAATACCGGTCCAGGATGTCCTGTGCCACCTCCGGCGCCGGGAACGCCGCGAGCGCCCGCCGGACATGCCCGCCCACGTCGCCCAGTTGCAGCCGCCGGGCGAGCAGGACGTCGAGGGCGACCCCGGAGACGACCCCGATCTGACCGGTACGGGCGACCGCGCTCGCCAGCCGCCAATCTGAGACGCCGACTCCCATGCCACCTTGGATGAGCACGGGTTGACTTCCGGAAGTGATCACCTTCGCAGCCTGCTGAAAGACCACACGTACCGGGTAGGGTCGGACGGCCCGGTCGGCCGGGCCGCTCAGCAGCGGTACCAGGCGGCGGTGGCTCCCGGCAGTTCGTCGCCGTGCACCCGGGACGAGCTGGTCAGCAACGTCGCGGCGGTGCGGGCCTCGGGTGGGACGCGGATCGGTGCGTCGCCGACATTGACCACGCACAGGAATCCGGGTCCGCGACGGAAGGCCAGCACCCCGTCGGGCGTGCGGAGCCAGGTGAGGTCGCCGGTCAGGTCACGACGCACGGCGAGGGCCGCGCGGTACAGGTTCAGGGTCGAGGCCGGATCGCTGTTCTGGCGTTCGGCGGTCAGTGCGGCCCACGCCGGTGGCTGGGGCAGCCAGGACTCCGGGCCCGGCCCGAACCCCAGTGACGCCGAGTCGGCCGACCACGGCAGCGGCACCCGGCATCCGTCGCGACCGGGGTCGGCGCCGCCGGTGCGCTGGAAGACGGGGTCCCGGCGTACCGCGTCGGGAAGGTCTTCGACCTCGGGCAGGCCGAGCTCCTCGCCCTGATAGAGGTAGGCGCTGCCGGGCAGGGCGAGCATCAGCAGGGTCGCCGCCCGGGCCCGCCGCAGCCCGATCTCGCCGCCGCCGTAGCGGGTGACGTGCCGGACCACGTCGTGGTTGGACAGCACCCAGGTGGCCGGGGCGCCGACCCGTTCGAGGACCCGCAGACTGTCGTCGACCGCGGTGCGCAGGGCGGTCGCCTCCCAGGGCGCGGTGAGGAACGCGAAGTTGAACGCGGTGTGCAGCTCATCCGGCCGCAGGTAGAGGGCGAGTCGCTCGGTGGTCTGCACCCAGATCTCGCCGACGAAGACCCGATCCCCGGGATAGCCGTCGAGGATCCGCCGCCAGTCCCGGTACACCTCGTGTACCTCGTCGAGGTCCCAGTGCGGATGGGTGGATCCGGGCTCCCCGGACACGTCCGGCATCTGCGGGTCCTTGGCCAGCCCGTGCGCGACGTCGATCCGGAATCCGTCGACCCCGCGATCCAGCCAGTAGCGCAGGATGTCCTGGAACTCGGCGCGGACCTCGTCGGCCGTCCAGTCGAGATCCGGCTGCTGGGGGGCGAACAGGTGCAGGTACCACTGCCCGTCCGGGGCCCGGGTCCAGGCGCGCCCGCCGAACCGGCTGGTCCAGTTGTTGGGTGGCCGGTCGCCGTGCGGGCCGCGGCCGTCGCGGAACAGGTAGCGGCCCCGGACGGCGGCGCCCGGAGGGGCCGCGAGCGCCGCCCGGAACCAGGGATGCTCGGAGGAGGTGTGGTTGGGCACCAGGTCGATGATGATCCGCAGGCCGAGGGTGTGCGCCTCGCGGATCAGGTCGTCGGCGTCGGCCAGCACCCCGAAGCGGGGGTCGACGTCGCGGTGGTCGGCGACGTCGTAGCCGTTGTCGGCCTGCGGCGACGGGTAGAACGGGTTCAGCCAGATCGCGTCGACGCCGAGTTCGCGCAGGTACGGCAGCCGCGACCGGACGCCACGCAGGTCACCAACGCCGTCACCGTCGGAGTCGGCGAAGCTCCACACGTACACCTGGTAGATGACCGCGTGGCGCCACCAGCTCATCCGGTGCGCTCCTGGAGTTTCTCCCGCTCCAGTTCGGCGAGTTCGGCCGCGGCCGCCTCGTCGCGGGTGAGGTTCTCTCCGGTGCGCGGGTCGAACAGGTGCATGCGGCGGGTGTCGGCCCAGAACTCGCCCTCGTGGCCCTCCCGCATCCGGCTCATCGCGTCGATCTTGACGACCAGTTGGGTGCGCAGGGCCTCGCTGTCGAGTTCGGCCGCCAGTTCGGCGAGCTGCCTGGTCACCTCCTCACCGGCTTCGAACGGGACGTACGCGTACTGGGCGTCGCCGAGCCACTCGGTGACGTCGACCCGGGCCCGGAACACCGCACCGCGCTCGCGTTTGGCCGGGTCGAGCAGCCGGGCGTCGTCGAAGTGGTCCGGCCGCAGCCCGGCGATCAGCAGTTGCCCGTCGGTGACCTTGCCGGCCACCCGCTCCGGGACGTCGATCTCCAGGAACGGCAGTTTCAGCCGCGTGCCGGTGACGACCGCGGGCAGGAAGTTCATCGGCGGCGACCCGATGAACCCGGCGACGAACATGTTGACCGGCTGTTCGTACAGTTCGCGCGGGGAGGCGACCTGCTGCAGCAACCCGCGTCGCAGCACCGCGACCCGGTCGCCGAGGGTCATCGCCTCGGTCTGGTCGTGGGTGACGTAGACGGTGGTGGTGCCGAGCCGGCGCTGCATGCGGGAGATCTCGGTACGCATCTGGCCGCGCAGTTTGGCGTCCAGGTTCGACAGCGGCTCGTCGAACAGGAACGCGTCGACCTCACGGACGATGGCCCGGCCCATCGCCACCCGCTGCCGCTGCCCGCCGGACAGGTTCGCCGGTTTGCGCTCCAGATGCTCGTCGAGTTCGAGCATCCCGGCGGCGTCGCGCACGCGGCGGCGTACCTCCTCCTCGGTGATGTTCTTCTTCAGCCGCAGCGGGAAGGCGATGTTCTCGAAGACGGTGAGGTGCGGATAGAGGGCGTAGTTCTGGAACACCATGGACAGGTTGCGGTCGCGGGGCGCCTTCTCGTTGACCCGGTTCCCGCCGATCACCATGTCGCCGGAGGTGATGTCCTCCAGTCCGACGATCATGCGGAGCAGGGTGGACTTGCCGCAGCCGGACGGCCCGACCAGGATCATGAACTCGCCGTCGGCGATGTCGAGGCTGACGTCGTTGACGGCTTTGAAGCCGTCGCCGTACTCCTTGACGATGTTGCGCATCTCGATGGCTGCCACGGGAAGTCCTTTCAGCCCTTGACGGCGCCGTTGGTGAGACCGGCCACGATCTTGCGTTGGAACAGCAGCACGAGGATGACCACCGGAATGGTGACGACCACGGCCGCGGCCGCGATCGGGGCGGTCGGCTGCGAGAACTGGGAGGCGCCCTGGAAGAACGCGAGCGCGGCGGGCACCGGCCGGGCCGACTCGCTGGAGGTGAGCGTGATGCCGAAGACGAAGTCGTTCCAGACGGCGAAGAACGTCAGGATCGCCGCGGTGAACACGCCGGGGGTGGCGAGCGGGACGATCACCCGGCGGAACGCCTGCCAGGAGGTGGCCCCGTCGACCTGGGCGGCCTGTTCCATCTCCCAGGGGATCTCCCGGAAGAACGCGGCGAGCACGTAGACCGCCAGCGGCAGCGAGTACGACAGGTACGGGATGATCAGGCCGAGCCACGTGTCGTACAGGCCGAGGGTGCGCCACAGGTTGAACAGCGGGGTGGCGATCGCGATGACCGGGAAGACGGTGATCGCCAGCGCCACCCCGAGGACCAGGCGTTTGCCGGGGAAGTCGAGGCGGGAGATCGCGTAGGCGGCCAGGGTCGCCAGGAACACCGAGATGGTGGTGGCGATCAGCGACATCCCGATCGAGTTGCGCAGGGCCGTGGTGAACAGGTCGGAGGCGAAGACGGTCCGGTAGTTCTCCCAGCTCCACACGGTCGGCAGGAAGTCGTTGTTGGTGATGTCGTCGCCCTCCTTGAACGACAGCGACACGATCCACAGGACCGGGATGATGGCGTAGGCGATGATCAGGATCGCCCCGGCGATCCACAGTCCGCGGGTCATCCGGCTGGTCTTCACCGCCGTTCCCCTCTCTGCTGGGAAAGGTCGGTCTTGAAGACCTTCACGAACATCACCGCGATGAGTACGACGAGGATCGCCAGGATGACGCTGACCGCCGAGCCGAGCCCGATCATCACGCGGCTGATGGTCTGCCGGTAGGCCAGGAACGACAGGGTCTCGGTGCCCTGCGCGCCGGCGGTCATGATGAACACGCTGTCGAAGATCCGGAAGGCGTCGAGGGTACGGAACAGCAGCGCCACCATGATCGCGGCCTTCATGTTGGGCAGGATCACCCGTTTGACCCGCTGCCAGGCGGTGGCGCCGTCGACCTTGGCCGCCTCCAGGTAGTCGTCCGGGATCTGGGCCAGGCCGGCCAGCAGCAGCAGCGACATGAACGGGGTGGTCTTCCAGATCTCCGCGACACAGACCGTGGCCAACGCCGACCAGGTGCCGCCGAACCAGTCGAAGTCACCCAGCCCGAACAGGTCGTTGACGAACCCGTAGGTGTTGCTGAACGCGTACGCCCAGGCGTAGGCGGAGACGACCGTGATGATCCCGTACGGCACCAGGATCGCGGTGCGCAGTGCGGTGCGTAGGTAGAGCGCCCGGTGCATGACCATGGCCAGCGCGAACCCGAGCACCAGTTCGGCCGACACGGTGATCACGGTGACCAGCGAGGTGACGCCGAACTGCTGCCAGAACAGGCCGTCGGTGAGGATCATGGCGTAGTTGCCGAGACCGACGAAGTCCCGGTCGCCGGGGTCGGTCAGGCGGTAGTCGAACATCGACAGCCAGACCGCGTTGAGGATGGGGTAGCCGGTGACCGCGACCATCGCGATGAAGGCGGGCCCGGCCAGCAGCCAGCCGAGGTTGCGTTCGTGGCGGGCGCGGTCGGTGAGCCGGACCCGGCGCGGCGCTTCAACGGTGCTCACGGCCGCTCCTAGATCAGTCGCTTGTTGGAGAGGACGTCCTCGAGGAGGTCGTTCGCTTCTTTCGGGGTGTTCTGCGCCGACAGCGCGTCCGGTGGGTGGAATGCGGTCTGGATCGAGCCGGTGACGTCGCCGTAGTAGGGGCTGACCGGCCGTGGGGTGGCCGCGTCGAGACCGGTACGGATCTCGTCGGCCATCGGGAACATCTCGCGGATCTCCGGGTCGTCGAAGACCGAGGCCAGCGCGGCCGGGTTACCGGCGGTCTTCATGAAGTCCTTCTGGCTCTGCGCGTTCGCCAGGCAGCGGATCGCTTGGACGGCCAGGTCCTGTCGGCTGCTGAACGCGCTGATCGACAGGCCGAGTCCACCGGACGGGGCGGCGCTCTCGGTGCCGGCGTCGACGCGTGGGTAGGCGGCCCAGCCGACGTCGTCCTTGAAGTCAGCCGGGAGCGACCCCTCCTCGATGGCGGAGTCGAAGGCGGCCCACACGTACGGCCAGTTGACCATGAAACCGCCGTCGGCGGCCTGGAACGCGGCCCGGGAGTCCTCCTCGCCGGCGGTGCTGAACCCGGCCGGGGCGGCCGGTGACACCGCGAGATCGTGCATGATCCGGGCCGCCTGCGCACCCGCCTCGGTGTTCAGGCCGCCCTTGACCTCGGCGGCCGGCACGTTCTCCGAGCCCGGTTGCAGGATCGAGCCGCCGGCCGACGAGACCAGTGCGTTGACCCAGACCATCAGGCTCTCGTTGCGGCGGCCCTGCGCGGCGACGGTGACCCCGGCTCGCGTCGCACCCTCGATCAGCCGGTCCCAGGTGACCGGGCCGGCCGACGGGTCCACTCCGGCCTTCGCCAGCACGGACTTGCGGTACCAGAGCAGCTGGGTGTTGCCGTAGAGCGGCGCCGACCAGAGCGTGTCCCGGAACGTCGACTGCAGCAGCGGGCCGTCGAGCACGCCGGTGGAGAACTCCTGCCGCTCGCTGTCGGTGAAGGCCCGCAGGAACCCGGCGTTGGCGAACTCGGCCATGAACGGCGGGTCGACGCTGACGATGTCGAGCGAGCGGTCCTGGGCGGCGAGGCGGCGCAGCAGCTGTTCGCGCCCGCCGGCCGCGGTGTTGGGCAGTCGCTGGATGTCGAACGTGTACGCACCACCGGACTCGGCGGAGCAGCGGGCGGCCACCTCGGCCTGAGCGGCGTCGGCGATGTAGTAGGTCAGGGTGGTCGCTCCGCCGTCCCCACCGCCGCACCCGGTCAGTACCGAGGCGGCCAGGACCAGTGCGGACCCGCAGGCCCACCGGCGAGACTTCTTCTCAAGCACCATGCTGTCCCCTCGGCGATGAAGGTGACCTGGAAACGCTTGCAGAAGCCAGCGTTCATGTGACGTACATCTCATGTCAACAGTCGCTATGCGCATACCCTGCGTTATCGGAAACGCTTCCAGCGGTTGCTAATCTGGCGCCGTGCCGCCCGCGAACATGGCCGATGTGGCGCGCCGGGCCGGCGTGTCGATGGCGACGGCGTCCCGGGCGCTGAGCAACCATCCGCACGTCGCCGCCGAGACCCGGGCGCGGGTGCTGGCCGCCGCCGAGCAGCTGTCCTACGTGATCTCGCCGGAGGCGTCCCGGCTGGCCGGCGGCTCCACCGGCCGGGTCGCGGTGGTGGTGCCGCACCTGTCCCGCTGGTTCTTCGGCGCGCTGCTGGACGGGCTGGAGTCGGTGCTGCGCGACGCCGACCTGGACGTGCTGCTCTACCACGTCGGTGACACGGCCGACCGCCGCGACTTCTTCCAGCGGCTGCCGGCCCGGCGCAAGGTCGACGCGGTGGTGGTGCTCGGCATGCCGGTCCGCGACGACGAGCGGGCCCGGCTGGAGCTGATGGGTGTGCACATCGTCGCGGCCGGGGGCCAGGTCGAGAGTTATCCGTCGGTCTCCATCGACGACGTCACCGCCGGGCGGCAGGCCGTCGACCACCTGATCCTTCTCGGTCACCGGCGGATCGGCATGATCGCCGCGGTCGACCCCGCCGAGCCCGGCTGGCCGGCCGCTCCCGGACGCGCCCTCGCCTACCGGGCGGCGCTCGCCGACGCCGGGCTGCCCGACGATCCGGAGCTGGTGGTGACCGTCGACTGGGGCGGGCGCAACGGTGCCGAGGCGATGAAGCGGCTGCTGAGCCTGCGGGAGCCACCGACCGCCGTCTACGCCCACTCCGACGAGGTGGCCCTCGGCGCGATGCGCACGCTGCGGCGGGCCGGGCTGCGGATCCCCGCCGACATGTCGGTGGTGGGCATCGACGACCACCCGATGGCCGAGCTGGCCGATCTCACCACCGTCGCGCAGCCGGTGCGCGAGCAGGGCGTCCGCGCCGGCCGGATGCTGCTGGAGCTGCTGGCGGGTGGTTCCGGCACGGTCGGCGTATCGGTTCCGACCCGGCTGGTCGTACGCGGCTCGACCGGACCGCCGAGGAGTTGACCCGGTTCACTTCTCGGTCACGGCATCCAGGTAGGCATCGAGAGCCTCCAGGTTCCGGTTCAGCGCCTCGACCCGCTTCGCCATCCGGTCGCGCTCCTGCCGGACCCGGCGCACGAAATCCGGCGCGGGATACTGCGAGTTCGCCGCCTCGGCCAGGCAGGGCAGCACCTCCCTGGAACCTGGCGATCGGCCTCGGCGGCGTGCTGCTGGCCGGGTTCGGCTCCGGCTCCCTGGCGATCGCCGCGATCGCGCTGCTGGCCCCTACCCTGCTGGTGGTGATCCTCGCCCGGCGGCACGCGTTCCCGTCCCGCCGTCCCGTCAGCCATCAAGAGACCGAGGGGTCCGGCCGGTGAACTCCGACATCGACTTCTACTTCGATCCGATCTGCCCCTTCGCCTGGATGACCAGCAAATGGATCCGGATGGTCCAGGCCCGGCGCAACTACACGGTCGACTGGCGATTCATCTCGCTTCGCCTGATCAACTCGCACATCGACTACGACAGCCACTTCCCGCCGGAGTACGAGGCCCAGCACCAGGCCGGGCTGCGCCTGCTGCGGGTGGCGTCGGCGGTCCGGGAACACCACGGCCGCGAGGCGGTCGGCCCGTTGTACGAGGCGTTCGGCGCCCGAATCCTGGAGACCCTCCCGGACGACGCGCGGGAGCACGGCTGGCAGGGCACGCCGGAACTGGCCGCGGCCGCGCTCACCGCAGCCGGGCTGCCCGGCACGCTGGCCGAGTTCCTCGACGACACCTCCCGGGACGCGGAGATCCAGGCCGAGTCGGACGAGGCGCTCGCCTTGACCGGCCGGGACGTCGGCACCCCGATCGTGCACTTCGAGCCACCTGCGGGTGTCGCGTTCTTCGGCCCGGTGATCAGCCGGCTGCCCGACGAGGAGCAGGCCGCACAGCTCTGGGACCACGTGATCGGCCTGGCCCGGTTCCCCGGCTTCGCCGAGCTCAAGCGCAGCCTGCGGGAACAGCCGCAGCTCCCGTCGTTCGGCATCACCGGCTCGGAGACCGGCCGAACCGAGGATTGGCACGCGGGCAGCCGCCGCCTCAAGAAGTAGCCCGCCGGAGCCGCCGTGACCTGTTCGTCCGCAGGTCACGGCGGCTCCGGTCCGGTCAGCTCGCGGTGGCCGCCGCGGCGGCACGGCCGGCGGCTCGGCCCGAGAAGAGGCAGCCGCCGAGGAACGTACCCTCCAGGGAGCGGTAACCGTGCACACCGCCGCCGCCGAAGCCCGCCGCCTCGCCCGCCGCGTAGAGGCCGGGGACCGGGCTGCCGGAGGCACCCAGGACCTGGCCCTGCAGGTTGGTCTGCAGGCCGCCGAGCGTCTTGCGGGTCAGGACGTTGAGGCGGACCGCGACCAGCCCGTCCGACTCCGAGCCGAGGATCTTGTGCGCGGAGGCGGTCCGGCCGAGCACGTCGCCGGGATACGACAGCGCGTTGCGGATGCCCTGGACCTGGGCGTCCTTGCTGTACGAGTTGTCGATCTCCCGGTCCCGGGCCTCGATCTGCCGCTTGAGGCCGTCCAGACTGATCAGATTCGTCCCGGTGAGCCGGTTCATGCCGGTGACCAGCTCGGGGAGCGTGGCCGCCTTCACGAAGTCGGCGCCGTACTGCTGGAACTTCTGGATCGGTTCCGGGGTCTGCCAGACCCGGCTCAGCAGCAGCCAGATGTTCTTGCCGGTGAGGTCCGGGTTCTGTTCGGAGCCGGAGAGCGCGAACTCCTTGTCGACGATCTTCTGCGTGGTGACGAACCACGAGTAGTCGTAGCCGCTCGCGGTGATCGACCCGAGGGTGTGCAGGGTGTCGTAGCCGGGCCAGTCGGGCGCCTGGAAACGCTTCCCGGTGGCGTCGAACCACATCGACGACGGGCCGGGCAGGATCCGGATGCCGTGGCCGGGCCAGATCGGGTCCCAGTTGCGCAGGCCCTCGGTGTAGTGCCACATCCGGTCCGGGTTGACGATCCGGCCGCCGGCCTTCTGGGTGATCGCCAGCATCCGGCCGTCGACGTGCGCGGGCACGCCGGTGATCATGTTGCTGGGCGCCTTGCCGAGCCGGGCCGGCCAGTTCTGCCGGATCAGGTCGTGGTTGGCGCCGATCCCGCCGGACGCGACGATCACCACCGGTGCCTTCAGTTCGAAATCGCCGATGGTGGTACGCGACGACGACTTCCCCCGAGCCGCGGTGCTCGCCTCGAGAACCTTGCCACGGACGCCGGTGACCGCCCCGTTGGTGACGACGAGTTCGTCGACCCGGTGCCGGAACTTGAACACCACCTTCCCGGCGGCGACCCCGGCCCGCACCTTCTTCTCGAACGGCTCGACGACCGCGGGCCCGGTCCCCCACGTGACGTGGAATCGCGGCACCGAGTTGCCGTGCCCGTCGGCGACACCGCCGCCGCGCTCGGCCCAGCCCACCATCGGGAACCACTGCATGCCGAGCCCGGCCAGCCAGGACCGTTTCTCCCCGGCGGCGAACTGCACGTAGGCCTGCGCCCACTTGTACGCCCAGTAGTCCTGCCCGGCCGGGTCGTCGACGCCCCGGTCGAATCCGGCCGTGCCCAGCCAGTCCTGCCACGCCAGGTCGTAGTTGTCCTTGACGCCCATCAGCCGCTGTTCGTCGGAGTTGACGAAGAACAGCCCACCGAAGGACCAGTACGCCTGTCCGCCGAGGTTCGCCTCGTTCTCCTGGTCCACCAGGAGCACCTTGCGTCCGGCGGCGACCAGTTCGGAGGTGGCGACCAGGCCGGCCAGGCCGTGCCCGACCACGATGACGTCGGCGTCGGCCGCGGCGGCCGCCCCGAACGCGGGCAGCCCACCGGCCTGGGCGATCGCCGCGCCGGCCACCACCCCTCCGGCGACGCCGATCGCCTGGCGGCGACTGACCTGGGGAGATCTCGGCTCCACTATTCCTCCGTCTGTTCTTTGGCGCCGGTGACGATGCTCAGGTCGCCGATGGTCGGGTCGGTGACGGGCTGTTCCTCGGCCACCGGCTCCCCGGTGTTCCGCTCCTCATCGGTCCACGCGAACGCCAGCGCCCCACCGGTCAGGGTGAGCAGCAGCCCGATGATGAAACCGCCCATGTTGGAGGTGATGAAGGAGGCGAGGGCGCAGACCATGGCGACCAGCGAGTAGAACAGCCGCTGCGCCGGGTTGAACCAGAGGAGCAGGCCACACAGGATGATCACGATCGGGATCAGGTACCCGATGAAGTTCTGCATGCCGACGTGCAGCACCACACCCAGCGGCGCCCACACGGTCGCCATGATCTCCGCACCGCCGAGCAGCACGAACAGCCCACCCCAGAAGGGCCGTCCGTGCCGCCAGCGGGGTTTGCGTGCCGTGCGGCCGGCTTCGGCCATCCTCAGCAGCCGTTCGAGGAGAAGGACATGCTCAGGTTGGGCAGGTAGAACCGGACGGCCGTGGTGGCCCAGTTGTTCTGCCGCAGGTTGGTCAGGGTGACCTCTTCGGCTTCCTGGCCGAAGACGCCGATCCCGCCGGTCCGGCCGGGCACCTGGGTCAGCGTGCTGGCGTCCTTGGCGATGTCGATCTTCTTGAAGTCGGCGTTGGCGGTGATCATGTCGGAGTCGACGACGAGGGTGTCCGCCTTGACCGGGTTCGCCGCGCTGCCCGCGGTGAGCCGGAGGTTGGTGCCGCCGAGGTCGATGCTCTGGCAGAGGCCGTCCAGGGTGGCGTCGCGGATGGCGGAGACGATCACCAGCTTCTGCGGGCCGTCCGGTTCGGCGTTCGGGCTGCCCTCCGCCATGTTGTCGATCTCGGCGTACTGCGCGAAGCCGTACCCGTGGAGTTTGGGTGAGGTGACGGTGAACGGCATTCCGGAGATCGAGAAGGACACCGCCAGGACACCCTGGCCGGTGAGCAGGACCAGTCCGGTGGTGGCGATCAGGCCACCGGCCATGACCGTGGCGAAGCGGCGCCAGCGGGTACGGCCGAACGGGGTGGAGGACATGCGCGCTCCTTATGCGGGCACAGACGATCACCACCGGTGCGGACACTGCGGATGCCGCCCGGCGGGATCCCTATTGGGAAACCTCGATGGATTTCGGCGAAGTTACGCCCCAGTAACACGGCCCGTCAAGCCCAGGAACCCGCTTTCCCGTCAGTGAAAAACCTCGTCGGTATCTGATGCGGCGCAGGGAGCCACCACACGCTCCCCCGCCGCCGGTAACTCCAGCTCGGCCGAGGCGGCGTCGCGGCCCACGAACGGGGCGATCATGAAGTAGCTGAGCATCGGCAACAGCTCCGGCAGCCGGTCGACCCGGCCGGTCGAGACGTGCCCGTAGATCGTCGCGTAGACCCCGCCGACCACGGTGTCGACCAGCCCCTCCGGAACCGGCGGGGCGTCGGCGAAGAACCGGGAGAACCGGCCGAGCAGCTCGGTGCGCTTCTGCCGGGCCAGGGTCCCGGCCGCGTCGATCTCGACGATCGCCATCGCCGCGAACGCGGGCACGCTGGCCAGCACGTCCAGCAGCACCTTGAGCGCGGCCCGCACCCCGGACCGCCAGTCGGGCGCGGCCGCGTACGCCTCGTCCATCAGCCGCAGCAGAACGCCGGTGCCGTGCCGGTAGGTGTCCAGGAACGCGTCCTCCTTGCCGGCGAACAGCGCGTAGAACGCCGGCCGGGTCACCCCGGCAGCCGTGCAGATGTCGCTGACCCGGGCGTTGGCGTAGCCCTTCTCGGCGACCGTGTGCACCAGCGCGTCGTAGAGGCGTTCCCGCTGGGTGGCGGCCACCGCCTCGGGGGTCATCGACCGTGGGCCGCGTTTGATCGCCCGGGACGGGTCCCGCCCCACACGTGCGCCCGGAAGGGGGCTGATTACCGGATTCGTCATCGCCGTTCCTCAATGTCTTGACATGACATACCGCTGAGGTTTCTCATACCGTGGAGACACCGACCTCGATGGTTCCCCCAGTATCACCCGTTCTTCAATCCCCCGGAACGCTGCGGAAACGTCCGGGCCCCTCGTCCTCACCAGAAGGAAGGGCGGCGCCCATGCGCGCCTCGCTACTCATTTCCGCACTCACCGCACTCATCGTCGGCGTCGCGAGCCCGGCCACGGCCGCGCCAGGCGGGGCATACGCCGGCCTCGACGAATGCCCACTCACCTCGGCCGTCATGATGGACCCGGCGAACCTGCAGGTCGGGTGTGTCCGCTCGGTCACCAACGGCGGCAGCATCGCCATCGGCGCCAACGTCGTCGAGTTCGACAGCCCGATCACCGTCCAGTTCGGTGTCTACTGGCCGGCGTCCGCACCGGTCCGGGAGTTCCCGGACGGCAGCGTCGCCAACGTCTACTCGACGGTCCTGGCGCCGGGCGGAAAGACTCTGGTGGCCCAGCCGCTCGAAGTCGTCATCCCCGGCCTGATCAACTTCCTGCCCGGCGTGACCAGCGTGTTCGCGCAGGTCGAGCTGGCCGGGCCGATCACCGAGTTCATCCCGCTGGCCACCGGCGCGAACACCCCGGTCTTCGTGCTGCCGATCAAGCTCAAGCTCAAGAACGCCCTCTTCGGCAACCGCTGCTACATCGGTTCGGACACCAACCCGATCCGGTTCCAGCCGACCACCGGCACCACCAGCCCGCCCGCGCCGAACGGGCCGGTCACCGGCGACCCCGGAACGCTGAACATCGTCGCCGACCCGAACGGCTATCAGACCCTCGGCGTCGGCTTCACCGGCGCCACCCTCGTCGACAACTCGTACGCCGTACCGAAGGCGACCGGCTGCGGGCTCATCCCCGGCAGCCTCGACTGGCTGATCAACCTGTCGTTCGGCCTGCCCTCCGC
This sequence comes from Actinoplanes sichuanensis, assembly GCF_033097365.1. Classification (NCBI taxonomy): domain Bacteria; kingdom Bacillati; phylum Actinomycetota; class Actinomycetes; order Micromonosporales; family Micromonosporaceae; genus Actinoplanes; species Actinoplanes sichuanensis. The sequence goes on along the minus strand of NZ_AP028461.1, from coordinate 3,286,653 downwards.
GGCCGGCCGCAACGCCGTCACGTTCAGCGCCAACGACACCGCCTTCGCCGTCTCACCCAGCCTCGAAGATCTCAACCAGGCGCTCGCCGCCTCCTAGGAAAGGTGCACCCCCATGCACAAGTCCCGCATCATCGCCGCCGCTGTCGCCGGTGCCACCGCCGTGCTGATGTTCGGCGCCCCGGCCCTGGCCGACGACGCCACCGTGCTGACCAGTGAGAGCCTGGCCGGCCCGGCGGTGGCCGTCGGTGACACCATCTCGGCCGGTATCGCCACCGGAACGCAGGCGGTCTTCGCGACCGCTCCCGGCGGCACCAGCGGAATGAAATGCACCGGCTCCAGCTTCAGCGCCGTGGTCAACGACAACCCGGCGGCACCCGGATCGGCCACGCTCGGCGCCACCCTGGGCCTGTCCGGCTGCACGGTCTCCGGCATCATCGGTGTCCTCGGCGTCAACAGCGTGACCATCAACAACCAGCCGTACACCACGGTGACCGCCAGCGACGGCACCGTCTCGGTGTCCGGCACCGACACCGCGCCGATCTCCGCAACGCTCAACCTGCGGACCCTGCTCGGCTCGGTGACCTGCGTGTTCGTCGCCGACGGCAACGCCATCAGCGGTGTCGCGGCCAACGACGACAACTCGATCGCCTTCACCGACCAGAAGTTCAACAAGAGCAGCGGCCCGGCCGCCTGCATCGCCAACGCCTACTTCACCGCGAAGTACACCCCGGTGTCGACCGCGGCCGGCGCCCTGGTCTTCGTGAACTGACCGCCCCCTCGAGAAAGGGCCCGCGGGCGGGGGACGCCCGCGGGCCCGAGGCGGTCACAGCCGGATCAGCGCCAGATCCCACTGGCCGTGCTCGTCCTCCCAGGTGGTGACGATCTCGCCGAATCCGACCGGATTCCGCTCCGGCGCCTCGTCGACGTCGATGTCACCCGCCTCCTCGAACTCGGCCATGATCCGCAGCGCGTCCGCCCGGGTGCCGTCGGTCGCCACCCGGATCCGCGACACCCGCCAGTCGGCACCGTCGAGGTCCCGGCCGACCAACTCCCGGCCCTCGACCAGCGATCCGTCGACCTCGAACACGGTGTTCGGCCCGTCCACCCGCAACGGCTCGTCGTCGGTGAGCGCCATCAGGTCGTCGGTCACCACCTCCCGTTCGCCGCTCAGGACGGCCGGATCGAGCCAGCCGGCATGCCGGTCGAGACCGGTCTCGTAGTTGAAGAAGTTGCCCCAGGCGTACAGCGCATACATTCCGGCGATCATAGGGCCCGCCGGATCCGGGTTGGCCGACGCGAAGGTGGGGTACGAGCGAGGCATGCATGACGTGGCAGAGATCAACACCTCCCAGCCGGGTGACTGGAAACCCACTGAGGCCCAGATGCACGCGGCCCGGCGCAACGACGCGTACCCACCGTCCGGCAAGCGTGTCACCGGCACCCGGACGGTGGATGACCTGTAGCTCAGTTGCGGTAGCGGAACGAGATCCGCCCCCGGCTCAGGTCGTACGGGCTGAGTTCGACCAGCACCCGGTCGAACGGCAGCACCCTGATCCGGTTCTTGCGCATCTTGCCGCTGATGTGCGCCAGCACCTGATGGCCGTTCTTCAGCTCGACCCGGAAGGTGGCGTTGCGCAGGCATTCGAGGACCGTTCCCTCGAGGGAGATCTCGGATGACATCAGCGCAGCACCAGCTCGAGGTTGCTGCTCTCGCGCCGGGCGCCGAAGCCCTCGAACAGCGCGAGCGCCGCAGTGTTCGACTGGTTGACCTCGGCCGAGACCGCCGGCTGCCCGGCCCGGTGGGCGGTACCGAGCACCTCGGCCAGCAGCGCCCGCCCGATGCCACGGCGCCGGTGCGAGGCCCGCACCGCGATCAGCCCGATGCGGGGCCGTCGGGGCAGCGGCGCCACCCGGACCATGCCGACGTAGCCGCCGTCGGCGACCGCTACGGCGTACCGCGAAGGGTCGTGCATGTCGAAGATCTCGGCGGGCATGTTGTGCCAGCCCACGGTCGCGTCGACCTCGGCGCGAACCGCCCGGTCCAGCTCCCGCAACGGCCCGTCCTCAGCCGAACCGACCGGTAGGACGGTGACGCCTCCGGGCGGGAAGAGACCGGTCGGCACGACCAGCTCCCATTCGCGGCGGCGCGGGCCGAACCCGAACTGCTCCCACTGCGCCAGCAGGTCGAGGTCGGCCTCGTCGACCACGGTGTACAGCGGTTTCGGCAGCGTGGGCAGCATCGCCCCGGCCAGCCGGTCGAAGACCGCGCCGTGCCACGCGTCGATGCTGAGGAAGCTACGGCCGTCCGGCCGGCGCCACACCTCACCGCGCCCGACGACCTGATCGTCGTCGAGGGCGTGCCAGTGCCGCTCGGAGATACGAGTTATTTCCGCAGATTGCATGGGTATCGCCTTTCACCGGATGTGCTCCCGGCGACACCTATGTCATTCGCCGACCGTGACGGCATGGGGAGCACCCATCGTTACAACGTCCACGATGCTCACCCCCTCATTCAATGCCACGGCCGACGGCACGCTATCCCCGCACCGGCCCGTCTGTCCAACCGATTAATCCGTCGATCAGCCGGTCGATCTCCTCGACCGTGTTGTACGGCGCCAGTCCGACCCGCAACGCCGCGTCCAGCTTCAACGCCACGAACGGCTCATACGCATAAAAGGACCCGGCGGGGGCCAGGACGTCCAGCGATGCGAGATGGGCCTGGGCGGCCCGAGGGTCACGGCCCGCGAAATTCATCAACAACGTGGGGGTACGGTCGACGGCTCCCGAATACAGCGTGACAACGTCGCCCAGCCCTCGTAGGCCCGCTTCCAGGCGCTGCCGCAGGACCGTTTCGTGCTCGTGCACCGAGGCCAGCGAGGACGCCAGCCGTTCCCGCCGAGTCACCCCGTCTCCCGGGTCGACGGCGGCCAGGAAGTCGACCGCGGCGGTCGCCCCGGCCAGCATCTCGTAGGGCAGCGTCCCGAACTCGAACCGCTCCGGAACCGCATCGGTCGACGGCACCAGTTTGTCCGGCCGGATCGTCGCCAACAGCTCGGGCGCCGCGGCGAGCACCCCGCAGTGCGGCCCGAGGAACTTGTAGGGCGAGCACACGAACAGGTCCGCCCCGAGCGCCGCGACGTCGACGAGCCGGTGCGCCGCATAGTGGACGCCGTCCACGTAGAGCAGCGCCCCCGCGCCGTGCGCGAGGTCGGCGATCCGCCGCAGCCGTGGAACGGTCCCGAGCACGTTGGAGGCCGCGGTGACCGCGACGAGCCGGGTCCGCCCCGACAGCACCCGCTCCAGCGACCCGAGATCGAACTCCCCGTTGGTCGTGTCGAAGTCGGCCCACCGCACGGTGGCACCGGCCCGCTCAGCCGCCTGCACCCACGGCCGGACGTTGCTGTCATGGTCGAGCCGGCTGACCACGATCTCGTCCCCGGCCCGCCAGTCCTTGGCCAGGTGCCGGGAGAAGTCGTAGGTGAGCTGGGTGGCGCTGCGCCCGTGCACGATCCCACCGGCGGGCACCCCGAGCAGGTCGGCGTAGGCGCTCCGGAACTCGGCGACCGCCCGCTCGGCGTTGAGCTCGGAAGCGCTGACCACACCCCGATTCGACAGCGGCCCGGTCATGGTGGCGGCGATCGCCTCGGCGACCGCCCGTGGCGTCTGTGTCCCACCGGGCCCGTCGAAGAACGCAAGCCCACTGTCAAGCGCCGGAAAGTGTGCCCGCAGGGCGGCAACGTCAAAGCTCACTCCCCCACCCTCGCACAGCGCCGTCGTCATCGTCCCGGGTCCGTGCGGCATGATCTGTCGATGGAATCCGTGGCGCTCGACGGTTACTTCCGCATCTGGTCCTACGGAGTCGGACATTCGCAGCTCCTGCTGCACGCCCACACCGACGACGACGGCGTCGACATGGTCAGCATGCTGTGCGAGGACGTCAGCGCCATGAAACTGCGGAGGGGCTACCGGGGCCTGACGATCCGAACGGCCGACGAGCCGACCCGGACCCGGCTGCTGGGCTACGCGGAGGTGCCGGATTTCCGGAGACCGGCCCAGGCCTGTCTGATCCTGCCCACGGAGGAGGACGGCTTCATCGTCTGCGGCCGTGCCCGGGTCCTCACCGGCCGGCAACCACGCGACCAGCCGTCCTGGCGCCTGCCGGAGAACGCCAGGGTGCTCCACGTGTTCCCGCCGGACCGGGGGTGATCGAGCCGGGTCCAGGGTGCCGGCCCGCGGCGACGGGCGCCACGGACCGGCATACGGGGGATGGGGTTACCGGGTGATGCGGTTCTTGCCCGTACCACCGTCGATCTTGTCGTTGCCCGGTCCGCCGAGGATCCAGTCGTCGCCGGAGCCGCCGCTGATCGTGTCGTTGCCGGCCTGACCGGCGATCCGGTCGTGGCCGGCGCCGCCGGTGATGACGTCTGCGGTGTCCGGGACGTCGTTGTCGAGCACACCGCCGTAGATCACGTCGTTGCCGCCGTTGCCGTTGAGCCGGTCGCCGCCCGCGCCACCGGCGATGACGTCGACGTCGGCGCCGCCGTGGACGGTGTCGTCGCCGCTGTCACCGTGCAGGATGTCCTCGCCGGCGTTGCCGTAGAGGGTGTCGGCACCGGCTCCGCCGTAGATCGGGTCGTCGCCGGGACCGCCCTGGAGCCGGTCGTTCCCGGCCCGGCCCTCGATCCAGTCGTTGCCCGCGGCGCCGTCGATGACGTCGTCGCCGCCGCGGCCGACCAGGGTGTCGTCGCCGGGGCCGCCGTGCAGACGGTCCCGGCCCGCGCCGCCGGCCAGGGTGTCGTTGCCCGAGCCGCCGTCCGCGATGACCGTGGCCGCACTGCGGTTGTCGAGGTGATCGCTGTACTCGCCGAGTGTGGCGACGATCGCGGTCGGCCGGTGCGTGGTGACGCAGGCGACCTTCCGCCAGTCACCGCTGACCTGCCGGCAGCCCTTGCCGGGTCGGATGGTGGCGCCCCGGTCGAACAGGGTCACCGTCCGCCCGGAGACGCTGACGGTCAGTCGGTTGGCTTGGAACGATCCGGCCGTGTAGGTGACGATGTCACCGTTCACCTTCGCCACCGAGTAGTCGGCCGCCTGCGCCGGCGAGCCGGACAGGGCCGTGATCAGTGCCGCCGCACCGACCGCGGCCATCACCGACCGTTTCATCAATCTCATGGGTCCCCCGGATTCTTACGAGAGCGGTTCGGATTTCCGCCGCGCCACCATCCTATGAGGACGTTTCTGCAGGTCATCTCCCTGTTTCGTGTCACCCGCGGAGGCCATCTGAGTGCCGCCGGCCGGTAACCTCACGCTCATCGCAGGGTCATGCGGAGTCGCGGATCACCAGGGTCGGTTGGAAGATCACCGAGCGCGGTGAGCGCCCCGGGGTGTCGATGTGCGCGATCAGGAGTTGGGCCATCTCGGCGGCCATCTCCTCGACCGGCTGCCGGACGGTGGTGAGTGGCGGGCGGCACTCCAGGGCGGCGCTGCTGTCGTCGAATCCGATGACCGCCACGTCGTCGGGCACTCGACGGCCGCGGTCCTGCAGGGCCCGCAGCGCACCCTCGGCCATCAGGTCGCTGGCCACGAACAGCCCGTCGAGGTCGGGGTGCCGGTCGAGGAGCCGGTGCGCGGCCGCCTCGCCGCCGACCCGGGTGAAGTCGCCGGTCTCGACCGCGATGGTGACGCCGCCGGCCCCTACGTCCGACCCCGCCGGAGCGGAACCGGGCGACCCGGCCGGAGCAGAACGGGCCGACCCGCCCGAAGCAGAACCGGGCGACTCCGCCGGAGCGGAACCGGCTGAGGGAGCCGGGCCGGGCGGGGCGGACAGGACCGCGTCGCGGAAGGCGTCGAGCCGGTCGGCCCCGGCCGGGATGTCCAGTGGTCCGCTGATCGTGGCGAGGTTGCGGCAGCCGCGGGCGAGCAGGTGCGCGGCGGCGAGGCGGGCGCCGAAGCGCTGGTCGACGTCGACGTAGCTGACCGGCAGTGGTCCGGCGGGGCGGGACGCCAGCACCGCCGGGATGCCCAGGGAGTGGACCTGGGCGGGCAGTGGGTCGTCCTCGCTGCTGCTGATCAGCAGCACCCCGTCGACGTGGCCCTGGCGCAGGTAGCGGACGACCTGGTGGTGGTCGGCGGAGTCGGTGGGGACGACCACCAGGTGGACGTCGTGCGGGCGCAGCGCCCCGGTGGCACCGGCGGTGACCCGGCCGAAGTACGGGTCGGTGAAGATCCGGTTGAGGAACGAGTGGTCGTCGGGCCGGTCCGGTTCGCTGATCACCAGGGCCACCGAGTTCGACCGGCGGGTGACCAGGCTGCGGGCGGCGACGTTCGGTACGTACCCGGTCTGCGAGATCGCCCGCTGGACGGCGTCGCGGATGCCGGGCGCCACCGACGCCGCGTTGTTGATCACCCGGGACACGGTGGCCCGGGAGACACCGGCCGCGGCGGCCACCTGATCCATCGTGGGATGGTGACCGCCGCGTCCAGATTTCGTGCTCATGACCTGATGTTGTATCAGGGCCGTCCGTTGGTTCCGCACTTGATGATGGGACGGATGCAGTCGTTCACCCGGCGGGCCATCTCCTCGACCGGCCAGGCGTTGAAGAAGTCGCCGTGCATCGTGTATCCGCCGCCGGAGGCGAGTCGCAGCCGGGCCGGGTCACCGGAGACCGGGTAGCGCATGACCTGCCGCAGTTTAGGCACCACGACCGGGTGGCTGGCCGGGCAGGCGTTGCCGACCGGGTACGCCATGTGGCTCTTGTGGTCGGCGGAGTCCAGGTCGCGGCCGTTCCAGCAGTGCGGGAAGTCGAGGTACGACTCCAGCATGGTGCCGGACGGGCAGTTGACGAAGTCCGGTGACGAGCCGACGTGCCCGGCGTGCAGGCACGACCAGCGGGAGATGGTGTTGTCGGCCGGGCCGGTGGCCTTGGCGTTGCCGGCCACGATGCGCAGGCCGAGCGGCAGCGGCTGGGTCTGCGCGATCAGGTCGTCGCGGACGCCCTCACCGAGGTAGTAGAAGATCCCGGTGACCGGCTCGACCGGCTGGTTGTCCTGGTAGAGGGTGGGGATCCAGTACGAGGACTTGTCGATCGACGGGTTGCAGTTGCTGTTCGCGTTGAGCAGCGTGTCGACCGTGCTGTGGGCGTTGGTGTTCGTCGCACCGAAGAAGCTGTGCATGTGTGAGGCGCCGGGCAGGCCGGGGAAGATGATCGGGTCGTCGGGCAGCCGGTGGCTGAACGGGCAGTCGGCGAGGAACTCGGCGACCCGCACCGCGCCGGGCGGGATGGTCGGTGTGGTGGTGCCACCGCCGGTGCCGTAGATCTGGAACTCGGTGAGCGAGACGCCCCACTGGGTGGCCCGCGCGGTGGTCTCCAGGCGCACGTAGCGGCCGGTGCCGGTGACGTTTATCGACTGCTGCCCGCCGGTTCCGGTGGTGGTGCTGTAGACGGTGGTCCAGCTCGATCCGTTGGCCGAGGTCCGCAGGCTGAAGCTGCGGGCGTACGCGGCCTCCCAGCTCAGGGTGATCGAGGTGATGGTGGCGCCGGCGCCGAGGTCGACCTGCAGCCACTGCGGGTCGCTGAACGCGCTCGACCAGCGGGTGCCGGGGTTGCCGTCGACGGCGTTGGCGGCGGGGAAGGCGGCCGACTCGGTGGAGGAGGCGGTGGCGGTCTTCCCCTGGGACAGCAGGGTGTCGGCGGCGCTGGCCTGACCACCGAGGGCGATGACCGAGGTGGCGAGCAGGGCGCCGAGTCCGGCGAGGGAGAACAGACGGCGTCTCATGGGCGGGGGCTCCTGGAGAGGGGGAACGACGCTGTGAAAGCGCTCTATTGCCCGCCACTGTGAACCGCGCGTAAAGGGCTGTCAATGCACCGGAAACATCGGGGAAGCGCTTCCCCGACCGCTCCGGAGGGCATCGACCCAGGTCAGTGGGCTTTGCCCGCCGAGGCGGCCGGGGAAGTTCCGGAACCTCAGGCCCGGTAGACACCGAATTCGTAGAGCGAGTAGCCGTACGCGGTGGCCCGGGTGTTGCCGTTGACCCGGACGTAGCGTCCGGAGCCGGAGACGGTGAGTTCGTCGAAACCGCCGTCACCCGCGGTGGTGGTGTTGATCGTCCGCCAGTTGGTGCCGTCGTCGGAGGTCTGCACGGTGTAGGACTTGGCGTAGGCCGCCTCCCACGCGAGCCGCACCCGGTTGAACGACTGCACCGAGCCGAGGTCGACCTGCAGCCACGCGGTGTCCACCCATTCGCTGGCCCAGCGGGTGCCGTAGTCGCCGTCGACCGCGTAGGACGGCAGCTGCGGGCCGTTGGTGCCGGTCGGCTGGTAGCTGGATGCGGTCACCGGGCGGCCGCGGGACAGCTCGGTGCCCGGGGCGGGCGGCGGCACGACCTTGAACGACCGCTGCTCGATGCCGACGTTGCCGTGGCCGTCGTAGGCGTACACGTAGATCTTCCAGACGCCCAGGGTCTCGGGTGCCCGTACCGTGAAGGTGCCGTTGCCGGTCTGGCTGAAAGCCAGGTGCCGCAGCCCACGGTTGCCGTTGATGTGCTTGTCACTCGCCATCAGGTTGTAGCGGATCAGGTCGCCCTGCGGGTCGGTGGCGGTGGCCGACACGGTGAACGTGCCGCCGGCCGGGACCGCGGTCGGCGAGCCGACGGTCATCGCGGTGATCTCCGGCGGGGTGTTCGGCGCGGGCTGCCCGGTGTACGCCTGCCGCATCGCGTGGTAGCCGAGTCGCCGCCAGAAGCCGGTGGTGGTGTTGAGCCACACGCCGCCGAAGTCGTTCTCGATGCCGTAGTGGAACTCGGTCGCGCCGAGCGCCACGCCCGGGTGTCCCTTGATGGCGTTCCAGCTGTACGTGTAGCCGGCCTTCTTCTGCAGGTCGGTGGGCTCGCTGGGCACCCCGTTGACGTCGTTGGGCACCTCCCACTCCCCCGACGGCCCGCCCTCGGTGAGGATGTACGGCTTGGTGTAGCCGCCGGCGATCCAGTCCCGCTTGACCGTGTCGATCGCGCCGTAGGAGTTGACCGCCAGCAGATCCAGGGCGGGCGAGTACGGCTTGTAGTAGGTCCACGCGTGGGTGTAGGCGTCGGTCGAGGTGACCGGGTGGTTCGGGTCCGCCGCGTGGATGGCCTCGGTGACCTCGTTGACGAACCTGGCGTACGCCACCCGCCGCGCCTCGACCACGTCGGCGGCCAGCCCGTAGTTCTGCATCTCCAGGATGACCTCGTTGCCGACGTCCCAGAGCAGCACCCCGGAGCGGCCCTTGAGCTCGTTCACCTTGGCGACGATCTCGGCCTTGACCGCGGTCTTGTAGGCGGTGTCGTTCACGTAGTCGGTGCCGTGGTTGAGCCACAGCCCGACGATCACCTTGATGCCGTGCCGCGCGGCCGTGTCCAGCAGCAACGGCGTGTTCGCGTCGGGTCCCCAGATGCGGATGGTGTTGACGCCCATGTTCTTCAGGTCGCGCATGTAGCCGTCGGCGGCGCCCTGCGGCGGGCCGTAGGTCATGCCCTTGACCTCCCACGGGCTGCCGTTGACGGTGAGCTGCCAGTTGCCCTGCGAGCCGGTGACCCGGACGACGCTGGGCCCGGCCGGCACCGGCGGGTCGGTCATGGCCGGTGCGGTGGTCTTCACCGAGCGGGCCACGGTCACCGAGTCGACGCTGAGCGTGCCGCCCGAGGTGGTGCCCGCGGTCGGGGTGGTGGATCCGGCGATCGCGTTCGGCAGCGAGCCGCCGATCGCCAGGTCGAAGCGCAGGTAGAAGCCGTGGTGCACGGCGGCCTGCCAGGCCGCGACGCCGACCTGCGACTCGCGGACCACCCAGGTCTGCCGGCCGTCCAGGTAGAACCGGATCTCCTCGTCGGTCTTGGTCCGGTCGATGACCTGCGTGTACTCGTGGTAGCCGGACTGGCAGCCGACGCACGACGCGAACCCGGAGGACCGGCCGTCGTACTCGTTGCAGGCCCCGCCCGGCGCGGTGCCGCAGTGCAGCGTCTGGGAGAGCTGGTCGCGGCCGTTGACGCCGGTCATGATGTCGGTCTCGCCGACGCTCGGCCAGTTGGTGAAGTTGCCGCGGTAGGCGGCGCCGGTGGCGCGGAAGCCCGGCCAGTACCCGGCGCCGTTGGCGACGCCCGGCTGCTTCAGCACGGCGGTGAACTTCAGCAGTTCACCGGGCTGCGGGGTGAAGTCGGCGCGCTGGGTCTCGATCCGGCCCGAGGTCCAGTTGCCGGCGCCGTCGCGGATCGCCCGGATGTTGAGCTTGCCGGCGCCGTCGAGGTGCACGTTGGCGGTGGAGTCGGTGGCGGTCTCGACCGAGCCGGTGCCCCAGTTCGCGGCGCCGCCCGGGTACTGGGTGCCGGTGCGCAGCAGCCAGTTCGCCGCGCTCGGGCCGGTGTTGGCCGCGCCGTCGAAGGTGTCGGTCCAGATCGTGGTGAACTCGTCGTTCACCGGGCCGCTGTCGCCGCCGTACACCTGCAGCTCCCACAGTGAGTAGCCGTAGCCGGTGCCGCGCTGGGTGAGGTTCAGCCGGACGTACCGTCCGGTGCCGCTGACGGTGTGCGTCTCGGTGCCTCCGGCACCATTGGTGACGCTCTTGACGGTGGTCCAGGCGTTGCCGTCGGTCGAGGTCTGGATGTCGTACGCCTTACCGAACGCGCCCTCCCACTGGAGTACGACGCGGGTGATCGGCACGGACGAACCGAGGTCGACCTGGATCCACTGCGGGTCGGCGAACGCGCTGGACCAGCGGGTGCCGGTGTTGCCGTCGAAGGCCAGCGCCGGGCTGTAGCCGGGGCCGGCGACCTCCTGCGAGGACGCGGTGGCCGTCTTGCCCTGCGACAGCAGCGTCTCGGCCGCTCCGGCGGCGGACGGGACGCCCAAGGTCGCGGCGACGAGCGCGGTGAGTAGGAGCAGCCGTCTATACATGATCACACCAATGCCTCAGGGGACGGAAAGCGCTCTCCAAGCGAGGCGATTGTTTCGCCCAGGTTGCCGCGGGTCAATACGAAAGCGTTGACAGAATCAGTTCCGGAACCGGAGACTGCGCCACGTGAATGCGATTCCCCGTATCCTTCTCGCATGCGCCCTGCTCAGCACCGCCGGGTGCGCCGCCGCCACGCCCGCGGCGCCCGCGCCGGTCGTCAGCACGTCGGCCACCGCGTTCGGCGGCACCGACCGCTCCTGGCTCGAGATCAACATCGCGATGGACGAGGAGCTGCTCCCACTGCTCGACCTGGTCGATGACAGCTCCGACCTGTTCGACGTGGTTTCGCAGATCAGGGAGTTCACCGAGGCCGAGCTGACCGAGCTGCGGCGCCTGGGCGAGGAGGCCGGGCTGCCCCGGGAGAACCAGCACAAGGGCATGCCGATGCCCGGCATGGTGATGCCGTCTCAGGTCTCGGCGGCGGCCAGGCTGCGCGGGAAAGAGTTCGACGCGGTGCTGCGTGAGCACCTGCGGGCCCATCTGGAACAGAGCCAGAAATTGGCCGCGAGCGAACGGTCCGCCGGGTCCGAACCGCGCACGATCGCACTCGCCGTACGCATTTCCGGAACCCGGCAGTCCGCTCTGAATCTTTTGTAGAGAAAAACTGTTATCGGGGCAGCTCGTAGTTCTCGTTCAGCGCCGCCCCGCGGTCCGGCTTGTACAGGTCGAAGCCGCGCGGGTTGCACTGCAGACCGCCGTTGATGCAGTGCCGCACCAGGGCGGCCAGCGTCGCCGGGTCCCAGACGTTGTAGACGTCGTAGTGGAACGAGTACCCGCGGCCGCTGGAGAATCTGACCTGCGACATGTTCCCGCTGACCGGCCAGGCCATCTTGAACTCGATCATCGGGACGGCCACCGGATGCGACGTCGGGCAGACGCCGTTGACCGGGTACGCCATGTGGCTCTTGTGGTCCGGCGAGTCCAGGTGGAGGCCGTTCCAGCAGCTCGGAGCCTGGTAGCGGGCGTTCAACTGGGTGCCGGCCGGGCAGTTCGCCGGGATGTCCCAGTTGAACGAGCTGTTGCCGCACTCGAAGCCCTCGACCGCGCCGGGGGCGTTACGGAACTCGTCCTGGGTGGCGGTCGGACTGCCGACCACGTACCGCAGGCCCGGCGGGAACGGCCGCACGCTGCGGTAGTCGATCACACCGCTCTTGTAGTAGATGACCTGCGGACCGTCCGGCTGCACCGCGGTGTTGCCGTTGAGCAGCGTCGGCATCCAGTAACCGGTCTTGTCCCCGGGCGTGATGCACGAGGTGCCGCCCGCCTGGAGACTCGCCAGTGTGGAGTTCGCGTCGGTGGTCCGGTTGCCCATGAACGTGTGCGAGTGTGACGCGCCGGGCAGGCCGGGGAAGACGATCGGGTCGTCGTTGAGGTTGGTCCGGCTCACCGAGCAGTTCGCCTGGAACTCCCGGTGGGTGACCGGCGGGTTCATCGCCGGGGGGATCTCGGTGGACGGGACCACCCCGGTGACCGGCGGATTCGCGTAGACGTAACCGGGCCCGTCGGTGGGTGGCGGCGTGACCGTCGACGTTCCGTACACCTTGAACTCGTACAACGAGTAACCGTAGGTGGTGCCGCGCTGGGTGCCGTACATCCGCACGTACCGGCCGCTGCCGTTGACGTTCAGGGTCTGGGTGCCGCCGGTCGCCGTCGTGGTGTTGTAGACCGACGTCCAGGCGTTGCCGTCGGGTGACGTCTGGATCTGGAACGCCTTGGCGTACGCCGTCTCCCACTGCAGCACGACCTGCGTGATGGTGGCGGTGGCGCCGAGATCGACGCGCAGCCACTGCGGGTCGGCCCACTGGCTGCCCCAACGGGTGTCGGCGCGGCCGTCGAAGGCCGCGATGGCCGGTGACTCGCCGTTCTCCAGCGACGAGGCGAGGGCGGGTCTGCCCTGGGAGAGCAGGGTGTCCGCGGCCTGCGCGGACTGATTGCCGGCCACCACCAGAAGGGCGGCGGTCAGCAGGGTGGCACCGATCGGCGCCAGGATGCGTTTTCGCACGGTTGATCTCCAAGTCTGTGCGAGGACGGGGGAAACGCGCTTGGAGAGCGTTTTCCCATCGTGTGCTGCGCTGTCCCGAACGTCAATGATTTCCGGTTCCGGAACCCGGTGTTTCGGACCTGTGACCGGGGCCCCGGAAACCGCTCTCCCCGTGCTATAACTTGCGGCATGCAGAGCCAGCGGCTGCCCACCCTCGAGGACGTGGCTCGCGTGGCCGGGGTCTCCCGGGCCACCGTGTCCCGTGTCATCAACGGCATCCGCAACGTCGATCCGCAGTTGCACCAGCAGGTGTGGACGGCCGTCGACCAGACCGGTTACGTGCCCAACCGGATGGCCCGGTCGCTGGTCACCAGACGCACCGACACGGTGGCGCTGGTCGTGTCGGACAGCGAGACCCACGACGATGATCCGTTCATGTCCCGGTTCTTCTCCGATCCGTATTTCGGGCGGGTCGTCGGCGGGCTGATGAGCGTGCTGCGGCCGCTCGGCGTGCAGCTGGCGTTGCAGATGGTCGGGACCGACGGACACAAACGTCTGGTCGGCGACCTGCGCAACGGTCAGGCCGACGGTGCCGTGGTGCTGTCCCTGCCCGCCCACGATCCGTTGCCGGGCCTGCTCGCCGAGTCGAACATTCCGGCCGTCCTGATCGGGCGGCCCGCCGAGCCGGTGCCGATCAGCTACGTCGACCTCGACAACGAGGGCGGCGCCGCGCTGGCCGCCGACCGTCTCGCCGGCCGGGGCTGCCGCCGCCCGGTGATGATCTCCGGCCCGCCGGATGTGCCCGCCAGCGTCGACCGGGTCTCCGGTTTCCGACGCGCGATGGCCCGACACGGGCACGCCTGGATCCCGGCCGAGACCGGCAACTTCACCCAGGAGAGCGGGGAGCGTTCGATGCGCGCCCTGCTGGCCGCCCACCCGTCGCTGGACGCGGTGTTCGTCGCCAACGACCTGATGGCCCTCGGCGCCCTGCTGGTCCTGCACGACGCCGGCCGCCGGGTCCCGGACGACGTGGTGGTGGTCGGCTTCGACGACAGCAGTGCCGCACTGTCCGCCCGCCCGGCCCTGACGACGGTCCGCCATCCCCTGGAGGACATGGCCGCCGAGGCCGCCCGGATGCTGCTGTCCCGCCTGGACGACCCGGACGCCCGAGTGACCTCGGTGATCTACGAACCCACCCTGGTCGAGCGCCAGACCGCCTGACACCCGTCCCGCACGACGGCCGGGATCGGCGGCGCACGGAACCGCTGCCGCGCGGAATCTCCGTGGTGCCGGGGCGAACGCTCTGGTGCAATGTCGCGGTGGTGACAGACCTATCCGACCGGCGCGTGCGCGCGGTCGCGGCCGACGACACGGCGCCGCACTCCTACTTCGTGTTCACGGACGGCCGGCTGCTCCGCGTGGCCGCCGGCAGCACGCGGGCCGAGTCGATCGTCGAGGTGCCGAACATCCGCGAGGCCGGGCACGGTACCGGTGACGGACGTCTGGAGGGCAAGCCGTTGGAGGTCCGGCTGTATGTGCACGGGCCCTGGGTGTGCGTGACCGAACGGTTCGGCACCAACGCGGCGTTGATCAACACGACTGACCGGACGGTCCGTGAGCTCACCCGGGCCGACTACCACTCGGACGTGTCCAGCTATTCCGTCGGCTTCGTCGAGCGGGCGGGTCGCACTCTGCTGATCGCGCAGACGGAATGGAACCGGCTGGACGCCTTCGACGCCGAGACCGGCGCGAACCTGACCGAACGCGAGGTGTCGCGCAGTGACACCGAAGAGACCAACTACATCGACTACTTCCACTCGCTGATCCACGTCTCCCCCGATACCAGGCATTTCCTCAGCAACGGGTGGGTATGGTCGCCGGTGGACATGGTGCGGGTCTTCTCCACCGAGGCGTTCCTGACCGGTTACGAGCCGACCAGCGTTCCGGTCTCGACGGCCTTCGGCTACAACTGGGACCGGCCCGCCACCTTCATCGACGATCACACGTTCGTACTCGCCCTGGACGAAGACGTCGACGAGGACCGCGACGAGGACCGCGACGAGGACGACGGCGCCCGGCCCTACCATCAGTTGGCCTACTTCGACGTTCCCGACCCGAGCGCGGCCGAGGATGCGGGCCGCTGGCTGGAACCCCGCGAGCTGGTCGACTGCGACGTGTTCGCCCGCAACCAGTACGGCGAGGTCAAGGGCGAGCTGCACTACGACCCCGAGTCCGGTCACCTGATCGCGCTGACCAGCGACAACGGCACCCATGTCCTCTCGTCGGCGGGCGAGATCGTGGCCCACTTCCCCGACCTGAACCTCGCGACCCCACCGTCACACGGCGATTTCGGCAGTGCGTTCAGCGGTTCCGGCGGATGGTCGTACGCACCCCGGCATCGGATGTTCCATCGATGGATCGACGGTTCAGGCATCGAGGAACGTCCCCTGCCCACGGACGGACGCCGATAGTCGTGAGTCGATATGGTGTCCGGCGTGAGACTTCGCCTGATGGCCGTACTGGCCGCTCTGCTCGTGGTCCTATCACCGGCCACCGCCGCCCGTGCCGCCGATGACCCTCTGCTCGATCAGCTGACGGCCATTCCGGGGCTTACCGTCATCTCCCAGACCCAGGGGACCGGCTACCGGTTCTTCGTCCTGACCTACCGCCAGCCGGCCGACCACCGCCACCCCGACCGGGGTACGTATGAGCAGCGCCTGACCCTGCTGCACCGCTCCGAGAGCGGCCCGGTGGTGCTGTTCACCAACGGTTACGGGCTGGCCGCGAACCCGCGCGCCACCCAGACCGAGCCGACCGCCCTGCTCAACGCCAACCAGATCTCGGTCGAGCACCGGTTCTTCACCCCCTCGCGCCCGGCCGACGCCGACTGGTCGGATCTGACCATCTGGCAGGAGGCGACCGACGAACACCGGATCGTCGGCGCGTTCAAGTCGGTCTACGACGGCAAGTGGATCCAGACCGGCGGCAGCAAGGGTGGCATGACCAGCGTCTACCACCGCCGGTTCTACCCGAAGGACATCGACGGCGTGGTGGCCTACGTGGCCCCGAACGACTCGATCAATCCGGCCGACAGCGCGTACGACCGCTTCTTCGACACCGTCGGCACCGCCGACTGCCGGAAGAATCTCGACGAGGTCCAGCGGCAGGCGCTGCTGCGCCGGGACCGTCTTGTCCCGCGCCTGGAGGCCGCGGCGGCCGAGAGTGGCTGGACGTTCGAGCGGACCATCGGCACCGCGGACCGCTCGTTCGAGATGACCGTGCTGGACTCGGTGTGGGCGTTCTGGCAGTACAGCCTGGCCGCCGACTGTGCCGGGGTCCCGGCGGCGACCGCCTCCGACGACGAGATCTGGACGTGGATCGACAACGTCGCCGGCTGGAGCTTCTACACCGATCAGGCCCTGGAGTACTACTGGCCGTACTACTTCCAGGCCGCGTCGCAGCTGGGCTGGCCGAGCCTGAGGTTCGAGCACCTGCGTGGTGTGCGCAACCACCCGCACCTGTACACGGCGAACGCCTCGCTGCCGAAGGAGTTGCGCCGCCCGCACAACCCGCTGCCGATGATCGACGTCGACCTGTGGGTGCGTACGCAGTCGGAGCGGATGCTGTTCGTCTACGGCGAGAACGACCCGTGGGGTGCCGAACGGTTCGTCCCGAGCCGGCGTGACTCGGCGTTGTTCGTCGCACCGGGCGCCAACCACGGGGCGAACATCGCCCGCCTGAACCCGACCGACTCGGCCGCCGCGACCGCGATGCTGCGCCGCTGGGCGGACGTCCCGGCCACGCTGGCCCGGCCGCAGGCCGTCGACTTGCCGCTCGACGACGGTC
Source organism: Actinoplanes sichuanensis (assembly GCF_033097365.1). Taxonomy (NCBI): domain Bacteria; kingdom Bacillati; phylum Actinomycetota; class Actinomycetes; order Micromonosporales; family Micromonosporaceae; genus Actinoplanes; species Actinoplanes sichuanensis. The sequence continues at coordinate 3,269,846 of NZ_AP028461.1, read as the reverse complement.
TCGGCGACCGCCGACGGATCCACTGAGACGCACGCCGGGGTCGCCGCGACCGGCGGCCCCGGCGGTACCGTGTGGCATGAGCGAGTTCCCGGTCGAGCAGGTGCGCTCCCTGCTGCACATCGTGGACGGTTCGCTCGCGTTCGCCGGCCGTTACCGGCATGAGGATTCGCATCCGGCGCACACCCACAGTTTCGTGGAGATCGCCGTGGTCGTCGGCGGTGCCGGCGTCCAGCGCAGTCTCGCCGGGCCGTTACGGCTCACCGTCGGTGACGTGCTGCTGTTGCGGCCGGGCGTCTGGCACGGCTACGAGCAGTGCCACGGCCTGGTGCTGTACAACTGCTGTTTCTCGTCGGAGATGCTGCGCCGTGAGCTCGCCTGGACCCGGGAGGATCCGCAGCTCGGCCACCTGCTCTGGTCGGGTCCCTATGCGGGGCAGCGCCGCGGCATCCTGACCGGCCGCCTCGACGACCCGGCGTTCGAGGAGTGCGTCGGCCATCTGGTGCGGCTGTTCAAGACCGCGACGGGGATGCCGCCGATGGCCCACCTGGCGCGGCAGCGGATCGAGTTGGCCGCCGCCCGGCTGTTGCACACCGATGAGCCGATCGGCCAGGTCGGCGAGTCGGTCGGCTGGCCGGACCCGAACTATTTCGCGCGGCGGTTCCGGTCGCCCTACGGGCTCAGCGCGTCGACCTACCGAGCCCGTTTCACCCATGCGGTCAGAACCTGAGCGGTCCGGTCACGGTGGTCCGTTCCGAGGAACCTCCGACCCCGATCCGGTACGTGCCCCGCGCGGTCGTCCAGTCGCCGCGTGAGGTGTCGTAGTACTGGAGAAGGTGCAGGTCAGCCAGGTCGGCGCGGGTGAGGGTGATCTCGACCGTGCGGCTGTGTCCCGCGTCGAGGGCGACCCGTGACCAGCCCGCGAGCCGGTGGGCCGGTTCCCGGGTCGACGACGGCAGCGTGACGTAGACCTGTGCCACCTCGGTCCCGGCGCGTGTGCCGGTGTTGGTGAGCCGGAACCGGATCCGCAGCCCGTCCGGCGCGTTGCCGGTCACGTCGGGACGGCCGTAGGCGAAGCTGGTGTAGGTCAGGCCGTGCCCGAAGGCGAACAGCGGATCGATGTCCTGGGCCGCGTACCAGCGGTAGCCGACCTCGAGCCCTTCGCTGTAGTCGACCTGCCGGATCGTCTCACCCTCGGCCCGGACACCCGGATAGCGGGCCGGATCTCCGGCGGTCGGGGTGTCCGCGAGTGACCGCGGGAAGGTCATCGGCAGCCGCCCGGACGGGCTGACGTCGCCGAACAGCAGCGCGGCCAGTGCGGTGCCCATCTGCTCGCCCCCGTACCAGGTCTCCAGGATCGCGGGCACCTGGTCGACCCAGGGCATCTCGACGGCGCTGCCGGTCTGGAGCACCACGACCGTCCGCGGGTTGGCTGCCGCGACGGTCGAGATCAGTGCGTCGCCGCCGCCGTGCAGGCGCAGGTCGGCCAGGTCGGTGAACTCGCCGGCCCGCTGGTATCCGAAGACGACGGCGACGTCGGCTGCGGCGGCCGACGCGGCTGCGGAGACCGGGTCGCTGCCGTCGTCGAAGGTGACCCGCACCCCGGCTCGGGCGGCGCGCTCGCGGACACCCGTCTCCGGGGAGATCAGGTCTTCGCAACGCATCGTGGTCGGGTTGCCGAAACGCCAGGGCAGGCTGCACACCGAGTGCGCGCTGACGCCGTCGGTCGGTGTGCTCGACGCGGTCGGGCCGATCAGCGCGATCGTCTGCCCCGGGCGTGTGCGTAGCGGCAGCGTGTGGTGGTCGTTCTTGAGCAGCACCGATCCCTGTTCGGCGACGGTCCGGGCGAGTGCCTTGTGTGCGGCCGTGGACGCGTCGGTCACCGGCGTGGTCGGGAGGGGATTGTCGAAGAGCCCACCGCGGATGTAGGCGGTGACGACCCGCAGGGCGGCCGCGTCGATCTGCCGCTGGGTGATCTCGCCGGCCGCCAGGGCGGCGTCGAGGCGGGCCGGGGTGTACCAGATGGGCCGGTTCAATTCCTGGTCGAGGCCGTTGACGAGGCTCGCCGCCGTCGAGTGGACCGAGCCGAAGTCGGACATGACGTAACCGTCGAAGCCGATGTCGTCCTTGAGGACGGTGTTCAGGCGTGGGTGCTCACACGAGTAGACGCCGTTGATCTGGTTGTAGGAGCACATGATGCTCGCCGGGTTCCCGCGTTTGACGGCGATCTCGAACGGCAGGTCGTACACCTGGCGCAGGGTCCGCTCGTCGGCGTTGGACGAACTGGTCTGCCGGTCGGTCTCCTGCTCGTTGGCCACGTAGTGTTTCGGGGTGGCCAGCACCCGGCCGTCGCTCTGGATCCCGCGCGTCCCGGCGGCCGCCAGTAGGCCGCTGAGCAGGGCGTCCTCACCGAGGTACTCGGGCGTGCGCCCGGACAGCGGGGTCCGGCCACTGGCCAGGCCGGGCGCGAGGACGACGTTCTTGCCCTTGTCGAACGCCTCGTCGGCCTGGGCCGCGCCTTTTCCGTAGGCGAGTTTCTCGTTCCAGGTCGCGGCGGTCGCGATGGTGGCCGGGAAGGCGGTGACGCCGTCGGTGAACCGGATCCCGTCCGGCCCGTCGGTGTAGACGACCGTCGGCGTGCACGGCAGCTGCGCCGGGTAGACGACACCGCCGGTCCACTCGGTCTGGGCCGGGGTGTTGGCCGGCTGCTCGACAAGCCAGCGGTACTTCTGGTGCGGGCTGCTGGCGGCCAGTAGGGCCTTCGCGCGCTGGGCCGGGGATTTGCGCTTGTCGGTCCACGGGTGGGCGGAACAGTCGGTGGCCGGTGCGGGCGTGGCCGGGCCGACAACGGTGGTCATGGGTGCGAGGAGTAGGAGGCCGATCAGGAGTCGCACGGAAGTCTCCCATTCTTGTAACGTTTCATAGCGACCGTGTTGTTTCCGGCCGGTCACGTGAAGGTTGCGGGGACGTGTGCACATCCTCAACGCTCGTCCGGCGCCACCGTTAGGACGGTGTTGACCGGCGCTAGCACAAAACACACCCGGCCCCGGGCAGGCCGTAGGGTGTGATCTCGTGCGCGACAACGACTGGACCGATCCGCGGTGGCGGGCCGCGGCCCACGCGTGGGTCACCGCCCGGCTGGGCGAGGTGGGCACGCCGGTCACCGGCGAGATCGAGGAGTTCCGGGTCCGGCCGTGGTCGGTCACGCATCGGGTGCCCACGGGTGCCGGGGTGCGGTGGTTCAAGGCCAACATCACCGGATGCCGGTACGAGGCGGGCCTCGCCGAAGCGCTGGCCGGGATCGCCCCGGGTGCCACCCTCGCGCCGCTGGCCGTGGACACCGACCGGGGCTGGCTGCTGACCGCCGACGCCGGGCCCACCCTACGGAGCACCATCACCGCGGACGGCCGGACGACGACGTGGATCGCGATGTTGCAGGCCTATTCCGTGCTCCAGCGGGCCACCGTCGCCCATGTCGATCGGTTGTGTGCTCTGGGCGTACCGGATCAGCGGCCTTCGCTCCTGCCCGGCCTCCTGGCCGGTCTCCTCGACGACCCGTCGGTCACCGCCGACCTGGACCCGCGCGTTCCCGCTCTGACCGGTGACTTCGCGCGGTGGTGCGCCGAACTGGCCGCCGACGGTGTTCCGGCCGCGGTGCAGCACGACGACCTGCACGACGACAACGTCTTCGCGGACCTGCGGTTCTTCGACTGGGGTGACGCCAGTGTCGGGCACCCTTTCGGCACGCTGCTGGTCACGCTGAACACCATGCACGACGCGCTCGACGCCGCCGACCGCCCGGCCACGCTGGCGCGGCTGCGGGACGCCTATCTGGAGCCGTGGACCGACCTCGCCGACCTGTCGGCGCTGCGCCGCTCGGCCACCCTGGCCTGCCGGGTCACCCGGGTGTCGCGGGCGATGTCCTGGCAGCGTGGGCTGGCCGACGCGGTCGTGCCGGTCGACGAGCGGTTCCGCAACGCGCCCGCCGCCTGGCTCGGTGAGCTGCTGGAACCGACGACGATCTGACGCCGGTCAGGTGCCGGAGACCGCGTCCGGTACCTCCTCGTCGAAACGCGACAGCAGGCGGTGCCGCAGCGCCCGGGCGGCCACCGCGGCGATCGCCAGCCCGCACAGGATGTAGGTGAGCCCGATCCCCCGGCCCGGTCCGACGCCGATCAGCGTGCCGACCGTGGACGCCAGCGCGCCGCCCGGTTCCAGCAGCGGATTCAGCAGATGTGTGGCGCCCGGTGCGACCAGCAGGAACGCCACCGGCATCGACGACCAGGCGATCATCTGGTTGGCCGCCAGCACTCGGCCGTGGAACCGCGGCGGCACCTTGATCTGGATCATCGTCATGTAGATGCCGTTGGTCACCGACAGGGAGAACAGGATCCCGAAGACCCCGACGGCGACCGGGTACGGCGACGCGCGCCACCCGGTGAGCACCGCGAACACCGAGAACAGCAGGATGAACAGCAGCACCGCCCGCATCCGGCGGCGACGCGGCCCACCCCACACGGTCAGCATCAGTCCGCCGGTGGCCGCGCCGAGACCGCCGGCGAACGAGATCCAGCCCGCCGTGGCGAGCGACACGAAGCTCAGCGCCAGCGGCTGGACCAGCAGGATCAGCGGCGACATGAACACGTTGACGACCGCGAACAGGCCGAGCATCGCCCGGAAACTGCGGTTGCCGACCGAGTAGCGCAGCCCGGCCACGATCTCGGCCAGCAGCGGCTCGGGCCGTTGATGGGCCATCGTCCGGGGGAACCGGACCGCGAAGACCACGACGATCGACACGGCGACGGTGGCCAGCTCCAGCAGCAGGATCCACTCGATGCCGAGGGCGGCCAGCAGGGCGGCGCCGGCCAGCGGGGCGATCAGGCGGGCCGTGCCGTCGGCCGTCTGGACCAGGCCGTTGGCGTGTCCGAGGAACTGTTTCGGCACCAGCTGCGGCACCGCCGACAGGTAGGCCAGCCGCTGGAAGGTGAGGGCCACCGACAACAGTGCCAGCAGCGGGTAGATCGGCCACTCGAGCAGGCTGCCGGTCGCGTAGCAGGCGGCCATCGCGGCGATCACCAGCCCGGCCGCGGCATCACCGGCGAGCATCACGGTCCGCCTGTCGAACCGGTCGATGACCGCACCGGCCAGCGGCGCGACCACCACGCCGGGTGCGATCGCGAGCAGGGTGAGCAGTCCGAACCGGGTCAGCGACCCGGTCATGCTGTAGATCCACAGGGGTACCGCGAAGTCGGCGATCTGCGCACCGGTCAGGGCGACCAGCTGGCTGGCAGCGACCGTGGCGAACCGGCGCATGCTGGGCCGCGGACCGGTCCGGTGGGCACGCTCGCGGCTTCGGGACACCTCGGCCAGCCGCCACTCGTCGCCCGGACCGGCCGGGTCGGTGCCGGCCGGTAGGGCCTCGTCGACGGTGGTGAGGATCCGGGCGACGTCCTTCGCCCGGATCCCGAGGAAGTAGTGGCCGGCCCCGTGCAGCACGACCAGCGCGGACGTGTCGGTGAGCAGGTGCCACTCGCGGAACCGTTCCGCGAAGTATTCGGTGGTCGGGTCGCCGGTGCCGACGATCGTGATGATCGGGACCGGCAGACGTTCGGCGGCGTGCGCCAGCAGCCTGGTGTAGTGCTCCTCGGCCCGGTCGGCGTCGGCGCGCAGACTACGGACCACGCGCGCCGCCTCGTCCGGTTCGAGCTCGCTGAGGTCCAGGCCGAGGGCGGCGAGCCGGTTCGCGTACGCCTGATCGGACCGCAGTCGGCGCAGCCACGTCGAGACGCCGCTGATCAGGCGGCTCTCCGGCCGGGCGGACGGGAACACCGCTCCGACGTAGACCGCCTCCGGCGTGCGCCCGGCCGCGGTCAGGCGCCGGGCCAGCTCCAGCGCGAGAGCCGACCCGGCACCGGAGTGCCCGTACAGCACGAGCGGCCCGTCGATCCGCTCCAGGATCTCGGCCGCGCACCAGCCGGCCAGCTCGTCGATGCCCGGATCCGGGTCCGGCAGCACGACGGAGAACAGCCGGTGCCCGGCCGGTAGCGCGTCGGCGACCGGTTGATACACGCCTGCGTCGCCGCCACCGAACGGCACGCAGATGTACGTGCGCACGACCGGCCCGGCGGACTCGGCGTGGGTCAGCTCGTCCAACAGTGCCGCGCCGCCGGGCGGTGTGACCGGAGTGCCCCGCCCGACCGGATAGTCCAGTGATCGCATCAATACCAACCTGTCGAACGAAAGGCTGGCAGCATCCTCGCCACTCACGAAGAACGAAAGACGGCCGATGCGCCCCCGACGCCGCTCGCGTCAATTCCGGCCACTCTAGATCGAGGTCATCGACCCTGTCCACTCCCTGTCACGTGTCGCTCACTACCGGTACGCATCGATGCTTGACGATATGCACTAGGCCGGAGCGGTCACCCGGTAGACGGCGCCCGCGTGGTCGTCGCTGACGTAGAGGGCGCCGTCCGGGCCCTGCACCGCCATCACCGGGCGCCCCCAGCGCGAACCGTCAGCCAGCTGGAAGCCGGTCAGCAGGGTCTGCTGCGGACCCAGCGTGCCGTTGCGCCAGGCGTAGAACGACACCTCCGGCGGGCGCGGCGGCTTCCGGTTCCACGAACCGTGAATACCGACGAGCGCCCCCGGACCGTACGACCCGGGCAGACCCGGCGCCGACACGAAAGTCAGGCCCAGCGGGGCCGAATGCGCACCCATCCCCTGCTCGACCGGCGGCAGCTTCGCACAGTCGAGCTTCGAGCCGTCCACGTTGGTCTGCAGGTCCAGCACGAACGGCCGGTCGGTGTAACTCAGCGGCGACTTCGGGTCGCCCGGGTTCACATCCGGCTCCGAGTTGCAGTACGGCCAGCCCAGATCCCGACCCTCGGTCAGGCGGGCCAGCTGCTCCATCGGATGATCGTTGACGTACGACTGCAGCACGTCGCCGTTGTCCTTGCCGCCGTCACCGTCGTAGTCCAGCTCGTACGGGAACTGGATGTTGTCCCGATGGTTGACCGCCGTCCACACCGCGCCGTCCGGGTCCACGGCCAGGCCGGTGCCGTTGCGGACACCGCGCGCGAACACCGTGGGCGTCCCGCCGCCGGCCGGGGTCTTGAGGATCGTGGCCCGCTGCGGGGTGGCGTCCCGATCCTGCTCGGAGATGTTGCCGGTCGACCCGACCGACACGTAGATGCTGCCGTCCTTGCCGATCGCGACGCTCTTCAGCGCGTGCGAGTAGGCACCGCGCAGCTCCGGGCTCTTGTCGTCGGGCAGACCGTCGATCACGATCTTCCGGTCGGCGACCTGCCCGTTGCGGTAGGTGAACGAGTTGACCTGGTCGCTCTCGGCGACGTAGAGCGTGTCCCCGGCGAAGGCCAGGCCGTGCGGCTGGTTCAGCCCGCTGAGCAGGGTCCGCTGGGCGGGCACCGCCCCTTCGGCGCCGGGCGTCAGCGCCAGCACGTCACCGAACTTCGGCCGCGACACCAGCAACTGCCGATCCGGGGTCCAGGCCAGCAGCCGGGCACTCGGGATCCGCGCCCACACACTCACCGTCCACCCGGGCGGCGCCTGAACCGTCCGCGCCTGGTCGAACGGCGCCGTCCCGGTGTCGCCGAGCGGTTCGACCGCGGTCGCCGCCAGCTCCGGAACCACGGCCCCGCCGGAGCCGGCCACCGTGGGCTGTCCCGGGCCGGAGGGGGCCTGCTCCTCAGCGGTGCAGGCCCCCAGCGCGAGCACCAGGCCCACCGTCATCACACCGTGCGCGATCGTCCTCATCGGGCACTTGTACCCACCCGGCACGCCGGGTGGCAAACCGGCGTGCCTTTCGGGTGGTTGACTACGGGAGGGTCCAGCGTTGGTTGGCGCCGGCGAAACAGTCCCAGATCTGCAGGCGGGTGCCGTTGGCGGAGCTGTTGTTCTGGGCGTCCAGGCAGCGGCCGCTGGCCGGGTTGCGCAACGTGCCGTCCGCGGCGGACTGCCACTGCTGGGCGCCGGTTCCGTTGCAGTCGTAGATCTGCACGAGCGAGCCGTTGACCGTGCCGGCCGCGTTCACGTCCAGGCACTTGCCCAGACCACGGATCGTGCCGTCGGTGCCGACCGTCCAGGTCTGCGCGCCGCTGCCGTTGCAGTCGTACAGCTGCACGGCGGTGCCGTTGGCGCTGTTGGCCGCGTTGATGTCGACGCACTTGCCGCCCAGGCCGGTGATCCGGCCGGTCCGGCCGACCGGGCCGGTGCCGCCCATGACCGTCTCGTAGATGGCGCTGACCAGCGAGTTCGCCCCCGTGGCGTCCTGGCTCAGCTCCCAGTTCATGATGCCGCCGGCGTTGGCCAGCGCCCACTGGGTCTTGCGGCGGATCGTTGGCAGCCCGTTGTAACACTGCTGCGCCCCACCCGCCGTCGTGCAGTCCCGGTTCGCGTTGGCCGGATCAAGAGCGACGAGCTGGGCGTACGTGTAATAACCGGGCCGACTGTAGAAGGGCACCCCGAGCACGGTCTTGGCCTTGGGCAGCCCTCGGCTCTTCCAGAAGTTCGCCGCGGCGATCGACCAGTCGTAGTTGGCGTGCGGGCTGCCGCCGTCGTAGGCCATGATGTTCAGCCAGTCGACATATCCGAAAACCGCCGGCTGTACGCCGTTCGCGGTCCCACCCTCGCTGACCACGGCCGCGGTCAGCAGTTTGCCCTCGTTGTGCAGGGCGGTGCTGAGCTGCCCCATCAGGGCCGTGTAGTTGTTGCCCGACGTGCCCGGGTCCGGGTACTCCCAGTCGATGTCGATGCCGTCCAGGTCGTACTGGCGCACCACCGACATCAGCGCGTTGACGAACGTGGTGCGGGTGCCCGAGTTGGCGGCCAGACTCTCGAACGCCGAGTCGTTGCCGTCGTTCCAGCCACCGACCGCGAGCGAGACCCGCACGTTGTTCTGGTGCCCGAGGGTGACCAGCTGCTGGAGTTTGGCGGTGTTCTCGATCGGCTGGAGGGTGCCGTTGGCGTTGGGCAGCGCGAACGAGTAGTTGATGTGGGTCAGTTTCGAGTACTGGACGGCGGTGACGCTGCCGGCCCAGGACGGCATGTAGCCGACGCTCTTGAAGCCGTTGGGCAGCACCACGGCCGACGCGGGCTGCGCCGCGGCCAGCCCCATCGCCGAGGTGGCGAGGGTGAGGGCGGCCGCGAGGACTTTTCTGATCTTCATGGGGGATGTGACCCTTCTGTCCGGGTCAGCAAAGGTTAGGAAAGTTAACTTACAGACGTCAATAAGAACACGAGGTTCCGGAACCAGGGGATTCGGAGCAGTACGCCGCCCGGATGGGTGGATGTCGGCAAGTCCACAATCGCCCATCCGGAGATGCGGGGGCCGCGAATCCGTGCCGAGAGACCGACTCTCGCCAGCACGGAAGGACCCAGTGATGACGGTTGACACCCGCCTGCGGCGCACCGCTGCCGCGCTCGGCGCGATCGCGCTGCTCGGCGGCACGCTGTACGGTCTCGGCCCCGGGACCGCGACGGCGTCCAGCCACCGTGAGGCGCCCCTGGTCGCCGCCGACCCGGCGATCGACAACACCGACCTGTACGCCTTCGTCAGCCCGGAACGGCCCGGCTACGTCACGTTCGTCGCCAACTGGCAGCCGTTCGAGGAGCCGAACGGCGGGCCCAACTTCTACCCGTTCGCGACCGACGCCACGTACCACATCAAGGTCGACAACGACGGTGACGCCAAACCGGACGCCGAGTTCAAGTGGAAGTTCCGCAGCGTCGACAACCGGGGCGACAGCACGTTCCTGTACAACAACGGGCCGGTCACCTCGATCGACGACGAGAACCTGCTGTTCAAGCAGACCTACAGCCTGCAGTCGTCGTTCAACGGCGAGCCGTTCAAGACGCGTGTCGAGGACGCACCGGTCGCGCCGTCGCGGGTCGGGGCCGCGTCGATGCCCGACTACGGCACATTGCGGCAGCAGGCCACCCGTACCCTCCCCGGGGGTTGGAAGATCTTCGCCGGTCAGGCCGACGACCCGTTCTTCCTCGACCTGCGCGTCTTCGACCTGCTGTACGGCGGTGACCTCTCGGAGACCGGGCAGGACACGGTGGCCGGCTACAACGTCAACACGATCGCGCTGCAGGTGCCGTTCGCGGACGTGGCGCTCAAGGGGGACGCCACCCGCAACCCGGTGATCGGGGTGTGGACCACGACCGAGCGCGATCGGGTACGGATCACCGGCGGCCGTGGGTCCGGAGGCAAGGTGCAGGTGTCCCGGCTGGGTAACCCGCTGGTCAACGAGGTGGTCGTGCCCGCTTCACTGAAGGACACGTTCAACGCCACCCCGCCGGAGCGGGACGCCGGGATCCCGGCACTGGTCAAGCGGGTACTCGAACCCGAGGTGCCGAAGCTGATCGAGTCGATCTACAAGATCCCGGCCCCGAAGACACCGCGCAACGACCTCGCCGAGATCTTCCTGACCGGCATCACCACCAAGGCCGGCGGCCCGATCAAGGCCGATCTCAACTCGCAGCTGAACAACGCCGACGTCAAGGCGTCCCGGTTCCGGCCGTCCGAGCAGTTGCGGCTGAACCTGTCGGTACCGGTCGCCGGGGCACCCGACCGGCTCGGGGTGCTCGCCGGTGACCTGCAGGGGTTCCCGAACGGGCGGCGACTCACCGACGACGTGGTCGACATCGAACTGCAGGCGCTGGTCGGGGCGGCGCAGACCGGCAAGCTCGTCGACGCGCTCGCCGCCGGGGACGCCGTGAACACCAACGACCAGCAGTTCAGTGGGGAGTTCCCGTACGTCGCGCTGCCCAACGGGGTCGCCGTGAACAGCGCCGCCAAGCAGCCCGCCACGGCCGCCAAGCTCACCGGATCCTCCCCCGCGGCCGCGGCGGCACCCGCCTCGGACACCGACGTCGCACAGCCGGCACCGGATCTCGTTCCGGTGGCGGTGGTCTCCGGCGCCACCGGGCTCGGCCTGGTGATCGTCCTGGCCGGGGTGTTCCTGCTGCTCCGGTGGTACCGGCGGCGCGGCCGGGGTGCCGATCCCGATCGGACGCTGACCTTCTGACGCCCGCGGGCGTCCCGGGCGGGCGTGCGGTTCGCCCGGGACGCTCTCCCCTCTCGCTCTCACCGCTCGCGGCCCGCTCCCCGCGCCCGGTCTCGGCTCCCGCCCTGACTCCCGCTCTCCACTCCCGCTCTCGACTCCCGCTCTCGACTCCCGCTCCTCGGTGGAGGAATCTGTCATGCGACGCAATCTGATCCGTTTCGGACTCGCCGGTGTCCTTGCGGCAGGCCTGCTCGGCACCGCCGCGATCGTGGTCCGGCCGGAGGCGCCGATCCCGGTGGCAACGACCGATACCCGGCCGCCCGCCGACGTGCTCGCGCAGCGGATCACGCGGGCCCAGCAGCAGCTGCGGGCCGTGCCCGGGGATTGGCCGGGCTGGGCCTCCCTCGGCGCCGCCTATCTGGAGCAGGCCCGGATCACCGCTGATCCGGGGCTCTATCCGAAGGCCGAGGAGGCGGCGCTGCGGTCACTGCGGCTGCGGCCGGACGGCAACAGCGACGGGCTCGTGGTGCTCGGGGCGCTCGCCAACGCGCGGCACGACTTCGGGGCCGCCCGTGACCGGGCCCGCGAGGCCCTGACCGTCAACGATCACGACGCCGGGGCGTACGGGGTGCTCGCCGACGCGCTCACCCAACTCGGGGACGCGGCCGGGGCCACCGAGGCCGTGCAGCGGATGCTCGATCTACGGCCGGGCCTCGCCGCCTACGCCCGGGCCTCCTACGACCTCGAACTACGCGGGCGGGTGACCGAGGCGGAGTCGCTCATGCGGCAGGCCCTCGACAATGCGGTCGACCCGCATGACGTCGCATTCTGCCAGGCCCAGCTGGGTGATCTCGCGTTCGGCCGCGGGGATCTCGCGACCGCCGAGGCCGCCTACGCGGCGGCGCTCGCGGCGGATCCGTCCGCCTTCGGCGCCCAGCACGGGATGGCCCGGATCGGCGCGGTGCGAGGTGACCTCTCCGGGTACGGACGACTCGTCGCCCGGATGCCGGCCACCTCGACGCTGCTGGAGTACGCGACGCTGCTTCGCGTGGCCGATCGGCAGGCCGAAGCCGATCAGCAGATCGAACTGGCCGCCGCGGCCGAGGGCCTGTTCGCCGCCAACGGGGGTGCGGACGGGCTGGCCGCCGCCGAACTGGCGCTCGCTCAAGGCCGGCCGGAGGAGGCCGTCACGGCCGCACGCGCCGAGTGGCAGCGACGGCAGCACCCGGACGTCGCCGACATGCTGGCCTGGTCGCTGCACACCGCCGGACGGGATGCGGAGGCGTTGCCCTACGCGCGACGGGCCCTCGCCGGAGGATCACGGGCGGCCGGTCACGCGTACCACCTTGGAATGATCGAACTCGGTCTCGGGCAGCCGGAGGCGGCCCGTGCGTCGCTGGCCCGGGCGCTGGACACCAACCCCTACTTCTCCCCCGTCGACGGGCCGCTCGCCCGCCGGGCCCTCGCCGGGCTGCGCACCTCCGGAGGCAATCGATGAACAGGTATCTGACGGTCGTGGGTGCGCTGGTCGCCGGAGTGCTGCTCTGGCCCGCGGCACCGGCTCAGGCGCATCCGCTCGGTAGGTTCTCGGTCAACCAGTACGCGGGGCTGACCCTGCGGCCGGATCGGGTCGACGTGACCGCGGTCGTCGACGTGGCCGAGCTGCCCACCCTCCAGGACCGGGCGCGGGCCGACGTGGACGGGGACGGCGTTCTCTCGGCGACCGAGCGGGACGGGTACGCGGTCGCGGAGTGTGGGCGGTTCGCCGACGGGTTCTCGGTCACGGCCGCCGGGGAACGGCTCGTCTGGGCGGTGGCGTCACCGGTCTATCAGGTGGTGCCCGCTTCCGGCGGACTGGCGACCAGCCGGCTCGAATGTGCGCTCAGTGCCCCGGCCCGGCTCGGCGGAGTCGTCGACGTGCGGGCCGACAACGGGTACCGGGCGGACCGGGTCGGCTGGCGGGAGATCACCGCGGCCGGGGACGGGGTGCGGCTGTCGGCGTCGACGGTTCCGGAGGAGAGTGTCACGGGGCGACTTCGGGCGTACCCCCAGGATCTCTTGACCTCCGCTCCTGATGTGCGGACGGCGACCGTGCAGGTCGGCGGGGACGGAACGCCCGGCGCCGGAACCGGACGGCCGCTCGACGTGCCGGGCGGTCCGGGGCTGCTCGCGGCGGCGCAGGAACGGGTCGAGGCCGCCCTCGGCGGACGGCTCACGCCGGTGGTGGTCGGGCTGGCGTTTCTGCTGGCGGTGCTGCTCGGAGCCGGACATGCGATGCTGCCCGGACACGGGAAGACGGTGATGGCCGCCTACTTCGCGGGACGGCGCGGACGGATCCGCGACGCGCTCGCCGTCGGTGGGGCGGTGACGTTCGCGCACACCGGCGCCGTGCTGGTGGTCGGGTTGCTGCTGAGCACGTCGACCGCCCTGGCCGGTGAACGTGTCCTGACCGTCCTCGGCGTCGCCAGCGGCCTACTGGTCGTCGTGGTCGGCGCCGGCATGCTGATCACGGCCCGCCGTTCCCGCTCCGACAGCCATGGCCACACCCACGACCGCGGCCTGCACGGCCACACCCACCACGACCCGCACAGCCACACCCACGACCCGCACAGCCATACCCCCCACGACCCGCACAGCCACACCCATGGTCCACACGGCCACGCCCCCCACGATCACCACGGCCACGGCCTCCACGGCCACGGTCACGGTCACGACGGCGGGACGGCGGGGGTCGGTGGGCGGCTTCGGCGGCGGCTCGGATTGGCTGGGATCGGACTCGCCGGTGGCCTGGTGCCGAGCCCGTCCGCGCTGGTGGTGCTGCTGGGAGCGATCGGTCTCGGCCGCGCCGGGCTCGGCGTGGCGCTGGTGATCGCCTACGGGTTGGGGATGGCCGCGACGCTGACCGCGGTCGGGCTTCTGCTGGTGATGGCCCAGAATCGCCTGTCCCACCTGATCACCGCACGTGGTCGGGCCGGAGGGTTCTCCCGCCTCACCACCCGTATCGCCGCAAGCGCACCGACCGCCACCGCGACCCTGGTCGTCATCGTAGGGCTGGGCATCGGCCTTCGGGCCGTCGCCTGAGGCGGCACCGCATGAGCCATTTAAGACCGCAAATCGCCACAAGACACCGACACCGCACCCCGTGCCGATCCGCGGTGCAGAACGAACCACAGGTCGGCACGGGCGAAGCGGAACGAACCACAGGTCGGCACGTGCGGGGCGGAACGGAGACGCGGAACGAACCGCGGATCGGCACCTGCCGGGTGGAACAACGGTGCAGAACGAACCGCGGATCGGCACGGGCGGGGCGGCGGGTCAGGCGGTCGGAGCGGCGGCGGGGGCTGGGAGTGCGGCCGTCCTGCGGAGGGCCACCCCGATCAGGATGAAGGCGATGCCGATTCCGGCGGCCAGAGCGGCCACGCCGAAGGCGACCACCGAGGTGAACAGGGACGCCTGGAGGAAGGACGCGTTCATCACGGTCTCGCGGTTGGGATCGTCGCGGCTCAACTGGGCGTAGGTCTTGCCGTCGGCGATGTCGCCCGCGTGTTCGGCGATCACCTTGGCCTCGGCGTAGGCCTCCCACGGCTGGTCCACGTGCTGGCCGGCGAAGGCGCCCGCGTCCTCGGACACGGTGATCTGCTGCGCCGACAGCGTGGAGCTGATCGTCATGTACGTGATCACACCGGCGACGATCAGGATCGCCCCGGCGATGAGCACCAGAAGTCCGAGAAGCGGAACCGGTCCGCGCCTGCTCTCTGCCATGCCGCCAGGATCCGGGACGAAGCGGGCGACGGGATCCCCCACCAGGGATGAGATCCTCAGCGCCGGCGTTTGCGGGTGCGGCGCGGTTTCGGTGGTGACGGATTCCAGCGGCCGTATCGGCCGGGTGGGACCAGCGGCGGCTCCGGGGTCGCGACTCCCCCGCCGAGCAGACCGGCCAGGACCATCACGGCGAACGAGCCGAGCGCGATGTTGCGCGGCCACGTGACGGCGGCCACCCGCTCCGGGGTCTCCGGGGCGACCAGCCCGGTCGGTTCGGTCAGCACCTCGACGGGGGTGCCGCGGGCGAAGTCCCGGCCGTCGCGGCAGATGCTGCCGGTCATCGAGGAACCGTCCGGATGCCGCAGGTGGAAGCAGTAGGTGACGGTGACCCGGCCACCGCGATGGATGGTCTCGTTGCGGTCCACGTAGTCGACGTCGGCCAGGACGGGCCGGCCGGCCAGATCCAGGACGGTCAGCCGTGCGCCGAAGAACGTGGCCACCGCGCAGACGAACGCCGCCGAATACAGCGCCAGGGTGCGCCACTTGGCGGCCGTCCGCATCGTCTGCCCGTCGTGGTCGCGGGGACTCACGACGAAGCCGTGGACGACGCCCGCCACGAGGATCACCAAGGTGACCACCCAGCCCGGCCAGCCGAGGAGGCTGCCGACGGCGGCGAACAGGATCGGTGCCGAGCAGAGGCCGATCATCCGGAGGCGAGGGGAGAGGCGCACGATGGTGATTCTGAATCGGTCGCGCAACCCTGTCCAAGGGTGTCCGACATGCCGGATGGAACCGGACGCCACCGGCCAGGATGTGTTTCGCCCGGCCCGGACCATGCGAAACGCATATCGAACCGGTGAGGACCGCGACTACTGTGGACGACCGGCCGGCCGAACACTCGGAGCATGATGAAAGCGCTGCTCGCCCTGGCCCTGGCCGCCACGCCGGTGGCCACCGTCACCCGACTCTCGCTGCCGCCGCCGACCGGTCCGGCCCTGATCGGCACGACCACCGCCCACCTGATCGACAGGTCCCGCCCGGACCCCTGGGTGGCCTCGGAGGAGAACCGTGAGCTGATGGTGTCGATCTGGTACCCGGCCCGCTCGGTCCGCGGCCACCAGCGGGCCGGCTGGGTGTCACCCGGGGTGGCGGCCCGGATCAACCCGCCGGACAGCCCGTACGTCCTGCCGGTCACCCACGGTCACGTCGACGCGCCACCGGCGAACGGTCGTCATCCCGTGGTCCTCTACTCCCCCGGTTTCGGGGTCGAGCGCACCACCGGCACGGTGCTGGTCGA
Source organism: Actinoplanes sichuanensis (assembly GCF_033097365.1). NCBI lineage: Bacteria > Bacillati > Actinomycetota > Actinomycetes > Micromonosporales > Micromonosporaceae > Actinoplanes > Actinoplanes sichuanensis. The sequence continues at coordinate 3,253,763 of NZ_AP028461.1, read as the reverse complement.
GGATCTGGTCAGCCACGGCTACGTGGTCGTCACCATCGACCACACGCATGACGCGAACTTCGTCGAGTTCCCGGACGGCCGGATCGCGACCGCCGCCATCGACCCGCCGAACTCCCCCGAAGAGGAGGAGAGGCTGCTGGAGAAGATCGTCGACGTGCGGGTCCGTGACACCAGGTTCGTGCTGGACCGGCTGCGCCGGATGCCATTGGCCCGGACCATGGACCTGTCCCGGATCGGCATGTTCGGCGCGTCGATGGGCGGCACCACGGCGGCCGATGTGATGCTGGTCGACAAGCGTGTGCGGGCCGGGGTCAACCTGGACGGCAGCTTCATCGGCCCGATCCTCGACCACGACCTGAAGCGGCCGTTCCTGCTCTTCGGCTCGGACTCGCACGGTGAGCAGGACGAGACATGGACGAAGGCGTGGGAGCGGCTGCGCGGGCCGCGCTACCGGATCGAGCTCAAGGACTCCGCGCACCTGTCGTTCACCGACTACCAGGCGCTGTTCCCGCAGCTGGGGCTACCTCCGGAGCAGGTCGAGCCGGTGGTCGGCACGATCGATGCGCAACGGTCGATCGCGATCCAGCGGGCCTATGTGCGGGCGTTCTTCGACAGGCACCTGCGGCACCGAGGCGGCGCGCTCCTCAACGGACCGTCACCGCTTTATCCGGAGATCATCTTCCACCCCTGACCTTCAAGATCAAGGACGAGAACACATGCCCGGCAGCGGTACGGCCGAAGCACCCCCGACCCTCGACGCGACACTGGGTGGCTGCTTCCTGGTGGCACTGCTGGCGGAGCGGTTCATGCTGGACCCGGTTCCGGCCGGGGACGCGGTCGCGGCGGTGGCCGTCGGGGTGCTCCTGGCGGTGGCCGTCGCGCTGCGTCGCCGGCTGCCGTTCCCGGCGTTCGTGCTCAGTGCCACGGCGCTGTGCCTGGAAGCTCTGCTCACCCCCGTGAGCTGGCTTTCGCCGTACGCCAATCTGCTCGGGGTCTGGTCGGTGGCTCGCCATGCGAGCCGCCGACAGGCCTGGTGGGGTCTCGCCGGCACCGTCGTCTGTGTCGGCGTCTACTTCACGTTCCGTGATGATGCGGTGCGACCGACCCAGCCGTTGGGAGTGCTGGTGGTGTGGCTGGCGCTGTGGACGGCCGGGTATGCGATGGCCCGCCGGCAGGAGGAGCAGCGCGCCGTGCGGCGTCTCGATCGGGAGCGGGCGGTCGCTGTCGAGCGCGCCCGGATCGCCCGTGAGCTGCACGATCTGATCGGGCACACGGTCAACCTGATGCTCGTGCAGGCCGGTGCGGGCCGCCGACTCCTCGACCGGGATCCGGGACGGGCCCGTGACCTGCTGCTCGACCTGGAGAATTCCGGGCGGGACGCGCTGACCGAACTCGATCGGGTTCTGGGTGTCCTCGGAGACGCCGAGCCGGTCGGCGCCGACCGGCTCGACATGCTTCCCGACCTGGCCCGGCGCATCACCGAGGCCGGTCTGCCGACGACGTCGGAGGTCGACCCCGCGGTGACGGATCTGCCGCACAGTCTGGACCTGACCGCCTATCGGATCGTGCAGGAGGCGCTGACCAACGCGCTGCGGCACGCCGGAGCGACCCGCGCCTGGGTCACGGTGCGTGCCGACGACGGGTGGTTGGACATCACGGTCCGCGACGACGGTCAGCGGGCGGTCGGCGGCTACCGGCCCGGGCGAGGACTGCTCGGCATCGGCGAGCGGGCCGCGATGTTCGGTGGAACCGCCACCCACGGCGCGGGCCCCGACGGGTTCCGCCTGCACTGCCGGTTGCGGTCGTGACGGTCCGGGTACTGCTCGCCGACGACGACGCGCTGCTGCGGGCCGGGGTGGCGGTCGTGTTGGGCACCGCCGAGGCGATCACGCTGGTCGGTCAGGCCGCCGACGGGCTCGAGGCGGTCGCCCTCTGCCGAGAACTGGAACCGGACGTCGTGGTGATGGACGTGCGGATGCCGGGAATCGACGGGATCGAGGCCACCCGGCGGATCGTGGCGAGCGGAACGGCGGCGCGGGTCCTGGTGCTGACCACGTTCCGCCACGACGAGTACGTGTGGGGTGCCGTGCAGGCCGGGGCCAGTGGTTTCCTGCTGAAGCGGGCCTCCCCGGAACGCCTGATCGACGCGGTGCTGACCGTCGCGGCCGGGGACGCGCTGATCGACCCGGCGGTGACCCGCGAACTCCTCGACCGGTTCGTGACACCCGCTCCGGCGACGGCGGGGTCGGCGGAGGCCCGGCTGTTGGACCGGCTCACCGCCCGGGAGCGTGAGGTGCTTCAACTGGTGGCCGAGGGCTATCCGAACGCGGAGATCGCCGCCCTGCTGACCCTGGCCGAGTCCACGGTGAAGACCCACGTGAAGCGGATCCTCGCCAAGATCGAGGCCCGGGACCGGGCGCAGGCCGTGGTGATCGCCTACCGCGGAGGCGCCGTGCGACGGTGATCAGTCGTGAACCGCGAGGCGTAGGTACTCGGTCTCGTCGCCGGGTTCGACCAGGACCGTCACCGTCCGGTCGGGGCGGACCAGGACGGTCAGCGGTGAGCTCTCCACCCAGTCGATGCGCGCCCGCACGGTGCGGGGTCCGGGGGTGGTCACGATCAGGACCTCCCCGCCGTGGCGGATCTCGCCCACCGGCTCACCGTCGATCTCCAGGCGGTATGCCCGGAAACGATCACGGAATCGGATCGCCGGTCGGTGGAAGCGGATGGCGGTCCGGCCCGGCGTCGGCGCGCCCAGTCGGAGCCTCCGGCGGCTTCGCGCACGACGTTCGGCCCGGTTGGGCGGCACCGGGCCGCTGCCGCGCAGGTACGGCGGGGTGTCGTCGGAACGCAGGTGCGGCGCGACCACGAAGTCGAGGTAGTGGGTCCACCCGGCCAGCGGGACGGACAGGAACAGGACACCGGATAAGATGATCAACGAGCGTACGGCCTGCAGGGCACCCCTCGACGCGGTGTCCCGGTCGAAGGCGAACACGATCAGCATCGTGCCCGACAGCACCGCGACACTGACGACGATCGTCAGCCACGCGCGGTCCCGCCAGCGGATCCGGCTGGATCGCCATTCGCCGCGCCACCACGACCGGGCCTTCGTCAACCGGGTCATGGTCACCAGGAGGATCGCGGTCATCATCCAGAACTCGAGGCGCACCCCACAAGCTTGACCGATACCGGCTACCCCTGCGGGGGTAGATCCGGTGTCCCCCGTGGAGGGACGCTCCGCCGGGCCCGGATTTCTACGGTTCCGGCATGAGACGAATCAGCATCATCGCCGCGGCGGTCGTAATGGCCGCCCTCGGTCTGCTCGGGCTGCGCCCGGCGGACACGTTCGACGTTCCGGCGGGCGGGTTCAGCCTGCGCGACTGTGACTACCAGGTGGAGTCCGGCACGGTGGCCGCCGACTGCGGGACGATCGTGGTGCCGGAGAACCGCCGGGACCCGGAATCGGATCAGATCGCGCTGCCGGTGATCCGGATCCGGGCCACCGGGCCCGTCAGCGGGGCGCCGATCTTCCGACTCAACGGCGGGCCGGGCGCGAGCAATCTGGAGTTTCCGCAGGCCGGTCGGCTGATCGACGGCCATGACGTAGTGCTCGTCGGCTATCGCGGCGTGGACGGCTCACGGCGGCTCGACTGCCCCGAAGTGGACCGGGCGCTACAGACCTCGGCCGATCTGGCCGGGGCGGACGGGCTGCGGGCGGCGTCGGCGGCGTTCGGGGCGTGCGCGGCGCGGCTCACCGGGGACGGGGTCGACCTGACCGGCTATTCGATCGCGCAGCGCGTCGACGATCTCGAAGCGGCCCGGGTGGCGCTCGGTTACCGGCGGATCAACCTGCTCAGCTCCAGCGCCGGAACCCGGACCGCGATGATCTACTCGTGGCGGCACCCGGCCTCGCTGGAACGGTCGGCGATGCTCTCGGTCAACCCGCCCGGGCACTTCGTCTGGGACCCGGCGATCACGGATCGGCAGATCGGGCGGTACGCGGAACTGTGCCGGCAGGATGCGGGGTGCTCTGGCCGTACCCCCGATCTGACCGACGCCATGCGGAAGGTCGCCGCGGACGTCCCGGACCGGTGGGGTCCGTTGCGGATCAAGGACGGCAACGTGCGGGTCGCCGGAATGTACGGCATGTTCCTGAACGGGCCCGGTGCCGCCCCGCTGAACGCACCCACCCTGATCGACGCGTATCTCAGCGGCGACCCGGCGGCGCTGTGGGCCCTGTCGGTCCTCGGCGACCTGGTGCTGCCGACGTCGTTCGTGTGGGGCGAGTTCGCGTCGTTCGGCATGATCGACGCGCCGGCCGCCGAACGGTACTACGCGGCCGGTGGCGATCACGGGTCGATCCTCGGCAACAAGGCCACCGACCTGCTGTGGGGCGGGCCCGGCGGGTTCTTCGCGGCCTGGCCGGACAGCCCGGACAACGCCGACTACCGCACGCTGCGGCCCAGTGACGTGGAGACCCTGCTGGTCGGTGGGAGCCTGGACTTCTCGACGCCCGCCGAACTGGCCACCCGGGAGTTGCTGCCCACCCTGTCCCGGGGACGGCAGGTGATCCTGCCGGAGCTCGGGCACACCGGTGACTTCTGGGAGCACCAGCCCGCCGCCGGCGCGGAGCTGCTCGTCACGTTCTACGACACCGGGCGGGTGTCGGCCGCGCAGATCACGCCGCGGGCTGTCGACTTCAGCCCGGCGGTGACCATGTCGGCGCTGGGCCGGTATCTGTTCGGGATCGTCGCCGGGCTGGCGCTGCTCACCGTGGTCCTGCTCGCGGCGATGCTGCTGCGGGTCGGACGACGCGGTGGGTTCCGGCCGCGGACCGGGGTGTGGCTGCGGTTCCTGACGCCCGTGCTGTTCGGGGTGGGTGGTTGGTGCTGCGCGATCCTGCTGGTGTGGACGGTCGGACCGGCCGCGTTCATCGGCTCGGCTGCGGTGGCCGTCCCGTCGGTGGGCACGGCGGTGGGCCTGAGCACCTACGCGGCCGGTTCCCGCCGACTGCGCCCCGTTCGGCTCACGGTGACGGTCGCCGCCTCGGTGGTCGGCGCGGCCATCGGGTTCTGGGCGCTGCCCGACATCGCGGCCCTGGCCACCACGATCGTCGGCGCCGCGGCCGCCGCCAACCTGGTCCTACTCGCCCGCCCGGAAGCCGCCGCGACGACGGCCGCCTGATCCCGCCGTCACTCCGGGGTGGACAGCGGGATCGCCGCGGTGTACGTGACGTGGCCCAACGCGGTGAGGCGGGCCAACGCCCACCATCGGGCGTTCGGGCGGGCGGAGGGCCGGGCCCGGACGGTGAACGTCAGGGTCGTGCCGGCGTCGGCGGGCAGGTCGTAGCCCTGGATCCAGGGCTGCACGGACAGGTCGTCGGTGGTGTCGCCCCACGTTCCGAACGGGGAGAGCAGCTGGGCCTCGCCGCGCAGTGGGGTACCGGTCGGGTTGTGCAGGTGCAGGGACAGGGTGGCCGTCGAGCCCGGAGCGATCGTGAGGGCCGACGGCGACAGTTCGGCGTCGGGGCCGGTCGCGGCGATGACGGTGACGTCCTCCAGCAGTTGGCCGTAGGGGTCGCGGATGCGGGCGGTGATCGGGCCCTCCCCCGCGACGGTCAGGTCGAAATGCCGGTGGCCGTCGGGCGGCAGGTCATAGGAGTACGGGCCGGCGGGTGCGACCGTCACCCCGGGCGGTAGTTCGAGATCAACGGTCCCGGCGGCGGGGATCGTGCTGGTGGCGACGGTGATCCGGGCCGCTCCGGGTGTGCCGGCGACGTGGACGGTCACCGGCAGGTCGTGCAGCGGGGCCGGCCCCTTGTTGTGCAACCAGTAGCGGGTGAACACCGGCTGGACCGGTTCGACGGCCGGGGCGGTGGCGGTGAACGGCGTGGCGGGCAGGGCGGCGACGGTCACCACGTCGGCCGGTTCCAGGGTGACCGTCACGTCGCCGCCGTCGCTGTCGGCGGGGGCCTGCGGTTCGCCGAGGACGTTGGCCAGGGCCGGGTCGTGCAGGCCGCCGTGCAGACGGATCCGGGCCCGGGCCGGGGTGCCGTTCGTCTCGTAGATGCGGGCGGTCACCTGGTCGCCGTCGGGTTTGAGGGCGGTCAGGACGGCGTTCGCGGGTTCGACCGAGCCCAGCGACAGCCGTGGCGGAAGGTCACCGGCGCCGGACGGAACCGGGGTGGCGATCAGCGGGTGGTTGGACTCCTGTCCGGCCCGGACGAACCCGGCCTCGCGCCAGTCGCCCGGCCCGGCGGCCAGGCTGTAACGGAAGGTGTGCGTCCAATGCTGAAGGGCGAACCCGGAACCGTCCGGCACGGTACGGCGTGGGCCGTCGATCCACACCCCACTGGGCCAGCCGGTGCAGGCGCGCATCAGCGACAGGTAGAGCGACCCGTCCCGGGCGGCGACGAACCCCGGGGTGCCGTGGTTGACGAGAGCCACCGAATAGTCGGTGAACTCTCCGTCGAGCTGCTGGTCGACGATGATCTCGGCGTCGTCCAGGTCGGCGATCAGGTCGGCGAGTCCGTCGGCGGCGACGATCAGCACCGGCAGGTCGCGGGCCCCGCGCAGGTCGGCGTCCGGCACCCAGGTCTCGTCGAGCGGGCGGGCCGGCGGCACGTAGACGCGTCCGGTGGCCGCCAGCCGGTCCGCGAACCACGGCTCGGCGGCGGCGAGGACCTCCCGGCTGAAGGCGTTGTCGCCGACGACGATCCGGATGTCCGGCAGGTTCGAGTCGGCGTCGAGGGCGCCGTAGCGGGGTCCGTCCGGCCGGGCGGCGGTCGCTGTCACCCCCTGCCGGACCAGCGCGACCACCAGATCCCGCGGATCCAGATCGGTGATCACCTCAGCCACGCCGAAGGCCACGGCGGAAGCGGCGGCGGAGGACGCGGCGGAGGACGCGGCCGAGGCGGAGCGGATCCGGGCGGTGGTGGACAGGGCGGCCCAGGTGTGCGCCGGGTTGTCGAGGGTCCACAGGCTGGCGGCGGCGTCCAGATCCGGGAAGCCGAACGAGCGGCCGATCGCGGCGAACCCCACCTCGGAGACCGGCCGGCTACCCGGCAGGTCGAGGTCGAACCGGACGCGGAGTAGCCGGTCCTGCCCGATCGAGCCGTCCACGTGGGTGTGGAAGTCGATCCGGTCGCTGCCGGTCCACAGGGTGACCTCGCGGGTGATCCGCAGGTCGTCGATGACGGTCTCGCTGATCAGACGGCTGCCGGCGGGGCTGTGTTCGACGCGGACCGTGGCGGGCCGGTCGGCGAGTCCACGGCCGGGCCCTTTCGGGAGCAGATGCCAGGGTCCTTCACCCCAGTACGGGTGGTCCGGGTACTCCTCCTGGACGACCAGTTCACCACCGAGACCACCCGACCGCAGCAGCTCCCGTCCGGTACGCCGGTCGATGATGCTGGTCAGGGCGCCGCCACGGTGGGCGTCCGCCCGTACCTCGAAGCGGTCGTTGCGAATGACCGGATCACCGGTCGCCGCCCGCCAGACGGTGACCGACGCAGCGGTGGCGTCGACGTGCCAGACCTGGTAGCCGAGCGCGGGCACGTCACGGGCGACAGCGGACAGGGTGGCGGCGGCGATGGTGCCGTCGGCGTGCCGGACGATGCCTGAGGCGACCGTCGGCACCTCCGTCCCGGAGTCGTCGAGAACGGTCAACGAGGAAGGCCCGGGAGCCGGGTAGGTGAGGTCGATCCGGGCGAGACCGTCCCGCGCCCAGGACAGCGGGTTGGCGACCAGAACGGCCTGGCCGGGACCGCGCGTGTCGGCACGGGCGGCGAGTCCGTCGACAGCCGACCGGCGGGCCGCGGAGCCCAGCTCGTAGGCTTCCCGCCACCCGGCGAGCAGATCGAGATAGACCTGATCGGATTCGGTCCCGGTGACGGCGTCGTGGTGAGCGCCGTAGGCCAGCAGCCGCCACGCCTTGTCGAGCTGCGCCCGCGGATATCCGGTGCCCAGCAGGGCGGCCAGGGTGCCGAGGCGTTCCGCGTCGAGGACGATCGTCTCGATGGCGCGTTGTGCCTGCTTGGTGTCGATGTAGGAGACGTCCTTGCCGGTGTAGACCGGGTTCATGTCGCGGGTCTGCGGCGACAGTCGGGGCGACGCCGCGCGCACGGCGGCGAAGAAGTCCCGGGGCAGCCCCATCACGAAGCGTGGCCACACATACCGCTTGGCCCATTCGCGGTGGATCTCGGTGCACCAGCGGGACGGGATGTTGTGGTCGTGCCCGACCGGCAGCATCACGTTGGGGGTGGCCGCGACCTGCCGCAGCGAGCGGTACTGGGCGTACGCCTCGGCGAGCGCCTCCTCGAGGGTCTCCTTGCGCTCGACGTCCCACCCGGCCACGTAGTGGTTGGCCATGTAGGCGGTGACCAGCCCCTTTCCGCTCGGCGAGATCCATTCGAACTCGCTGGGGAACTGCATCCGGCCGATGTCGCCGGTGTGCCGGCGGGGACCGATGTGATGGAACGGCCCGCGCGCCCACGAGTTGGAGGTCAGCCCGGCGTCGGCCATCAGCCCGGGAAAGGCCGGGTCGTGGCCGAAGACGTCGACCATCCACCCGGTCCGCGGGTCGCCGCCGAGCACGTCACGCTGGTATTCGAGGCCGAACCCGGTGTTGCGGATGGTCGATTCGGGGTGGGTGAGGTTGGTGTTCGGCTCGTTGTACATGCCGCCGACCAGCTCGACCCGGCCGTCGCGCAGCATCCGCCGCAGGTCGTCCCGGTCCTCGGGAAAGACGTCCCAGTAGGGTTTGAGGTAGTCGATCTCGGCGAGCACGAACCGGTAGTCGTCGTCCTCGCGGGCGGCGTCGATGTGCGCACGGACCAGGTCGAACGCGGTCCGCACGAACGCCGGCCGGAGCTTGTCGGCCTTCGGCACGTCGGGCAGCTGCTGCCACACCTCGGTGAAGCCGCGCTGGGTGTTCCACCACACCGGGTCGTAGTGGAAGTGCGACACCATCCACATGGTCCAGCCGGTCGCCGCGACCCGGATCTCGCCGTCGCCGGTCACCAGGCCCGATTCGGTGTCGGCGATGGCGGTGACCTGCAACGGCGTGCCTTCGGCGGCCGGGGCGGAGATGAGGACCCCGACCTCGACGGTGCGCTGCTCGCCGGCGGCCAGTCCGGGGGTGACGACCGCTTCGGGGGTACGGACGGAGGCTCCCTCCACCCGTACCCGGAAGGGTCCGATCGCCGAGGTGGCGGCGACGGTGACCCGGACGACCTGCCGGGGCGCCGCGGCCGGGCCGTGAAAGAGATCGGTGCCCTCGATCGCGGTGATCCGCATCAGGATCCCTTCGGTGTCCAGGTCCAGGCGGGCGCGGTGGCCCAGCCGATGCCGAGTTCGCGGTAGAGGCGGCCGGTGGCGGCGGCCTCGTGGGTGAGCGCGGTGAGCCCGCCTTCACCGGCGGACCCGGTCCCGGAGAGGTGGTCCTCGCTCACCGGTGTCGGCGGCGGGCTCTGCCGGACGGCCTCGGCGACCTCGGTGAACGCGCGGGTCGCGGCGAGTGGCACCAGCAGCGGCACCGACGGGTCGGCGAGGTGGCCGAGGAGGTTCTCCAGCAGGTCGGTCCGTTCGTGGTGGGCCTGCCCCGCCGCGGTGACCAGGCGGTCCTGTGTGTAGAACAGCGTGGCGGTGTCACGGCTGCCGTGCACGACGACGACCGGGTCCTCCTCGGCCTCGGCGCAGAGGGTGGCGGCGACGGTGACCCGGGTGCCGTGGGCGGTGCGGATGCGGGCGCTCGCGGTGTCGTGGGCCTCGACCGGCCGGGTGCGGTAGGTGTCCAGTTCGACGCTTCGTACCGACCGGTCGCCGGGTGAGCCGTCGAGGGTGACGGCCAGCGCGACCGCGTGCGCGAACGGGTTGGTCAGCGCCCCGTCGTTGACGTCGTGCCCGTCGAGGAACCGCCGCCCGGCCCACCCGGCCCGGTTCCAGTACGCCTCGCCGCGCCACCACAGCCCGGTCGCGCTGATCGCCTCGATGTCGCCGAGGTCGCCGGCGTCGATGCGGCGGCGTAGTTCGGTGACCGCCCCCGATCCGAACGCCTGGAAGCCGACCTGCACCGTCCGGCCGGTCTCGGCCTGCACCGACAGCAGCCGGTCGAGGCCGGCCAGGCTCGGGGCGGGCGGTTTCTCCAGCAGCAGGTGGGCACCGGCCCGCATGGCCGCCTCGGCGAGCTCGACGTGGGTGTGCACCGGCGTGACGATCACCGCCAGGTCGGGGGCGAGGGCCTCGATCAGGCTCGCCGCGTCCCGGCGCCAGGGCGCGTCGGCGGCCGCGGCCCGCTGCTCGGGGCAGGGCGGGCGCGGGTCGGCCACCCCGGCCAGCTCGACCATGCCCGCGGCATGCAGTTTCGCGAGCTGGTCGAGGTGGCCGCGGCCGTGTCCGTGCGCGCCGACGAGGACGACGCGGGGCGGGGTCATGGCTTGATGATCCGTGCCGAGACGCTGGTGCGGGTGTAAACGGCTTCGGCCGGGCGGCCGTCGACGGTGACCTTCGCGAACCGGCCGGTGATCCGCTTCGCGGTGAGGACCGGGCCGCGCGAGGTGCCGGTGACGTCGAGGGTGCTGCCGGGGCCGATCGTGACGGTTCCGTCGAGGCACACACCCGGGACCGTGCGCAGGGCGGCGCCGCTGATCTCGGCGTCGCCGCCGCCCAGGGCGTGCCTGTTCGTCGCGGCCAGGGTGCCGCCGAGGATCCGGAGGCCGCCGCGGAAGCGGTTGTCGCCGGTCAGGGTCAGGGTGCCGGTGCCGCGCAGGGTCAGGCCGCCACGGCCGGTGATGTCGTTGCGCCACGCGTCGGACACACCGTCGAGAGTCACGTCGACGTCGGTCTCGAACGTGCCGTAGCCGTCGGCGGCCTTGAACAGGTCGAGGCGTCCCCACTGTTCGGGGCCGTCGAGCAGGGCGTATCCGGCGGGCAGGGCGGTGCTGCGCAGCACGGCCCGGCGCTGGTCGGCGGTCAGGTACGGCTGGCGGGTCTCCAGCAGCACCTCGGCGCCCTTCGGCACGGTCAGCGGCCGGTCCGGGCCGGTTCGGGGCAGGATGTAGGTCAGCTTCGGGAGGATCAGACGGCGGTTGGCCGAACGGTCGGCGAGGGCGTCCGTACCCACGCCGGGGTTGCTCGCCAGGAATGCCGCGGCCTGGGCCCGGGCAGCCGCCTTGAGCTCGGCGTTGGCCGGGTCGTTGAGGATCGCGGCGGCCAGTGCGGTGGCCAGGATGCGGCCGCTGACCACGTCGAGCGGCGAGTGCATGCCGGCCGTGATCCGGGTGTCGGCGTAGTCGAAGGCGATGGTCAGGAGCTCCTGGAAACGCTCCGGGAAGGCGTAGGCGAAAGCGAGCGCGGCCAGGTGCAGGGCGTTGGTGTGACCGCTCGGGAAGCCGCCGTCGTCGCCCGGGACGAGCCCGCGCTGGCGCAGCAGCTGCGGTGCGACCACGACCTTCGACCGGTAGACGGGAAAGCCGAAGGCGTCCAGGGCGCCGGTGTCGACGACCGTGCTGTCGGTGGTCAGCCGCCAGGGGCGCGGGTACTGGACGGCGAACTTCGACGGGTTGCTGGAGGACCAGTTGCCGCGGACCGTGTTGACCAGGGTGACGATCCTGCCCAGCGGCGAGGTGGGCGAACCGGCGCCGAGGGTGGATCCGGCCGGGGCGCCCGCGGGCACGGCGTCGCTGATCGTGGTGGCCGGGGTGCCGGTCGGGGCCTCGGTGATGCCGGTGACCGCGAGGGCCGTGGCACGGTAGGCGGCGGCCCACGGGCCGAGGCCGTCGATGACCGCGTAACTCTGGTGCCGGCGGTCGACGATGAACGACCAGGCGGCCTCGGCGTCGGTACGGTCGGCGGTGCGCTTCTCACAGAAGCGGATGTTGGCGCGCAGCACGGCCGCGTCGAGGACGGTGCCGTTGTTCCAGGCGGTGCCGGTCCGCCAGTACGACTGGACGCCGGAGAGGATCCGGACGGCGGCGTTGGTGTCGACGGTCAGGTTGGTGGTGAGGTTCGACTGGTAGTCGTCGACGAACGGCTTCACCGCGTCGGCGATGGCGGCGCGGCTCAGGAGCGGGGCGGCGAGTCCGGCGGTGGTCGCCGCGAGCAGGGTACGGCGGGTCAGGGTGGTCATCTGGATTCCTCAGTCTTTGAGGCCGGCGTTGATGTCTGCGTTCATCACGTACTTCTGGAAGACCAGGTAGATGGCGACCAGCGGAACCATGGAGAGGACGGAGGCGCTGATCAGGATCGACCAGTTCACGTTGTTGGCGCCGACGATGCCGGCGATGCCGATCTGCAGGGTGAACTGGCTGGGCTCGTTGAGGATGATCAGCGGCCACAGGTACTCGTTCCAGCGCCACTGGAACGAGAAGATCGCCAGGGTCAGGATGATCGGCCGGGACAGTGGCAGCATGATCCGGAAGAAGGTGGACAGCTCGCTGGAGCCGTCGATGCGGGCGGCTTCGAGCAGGTCGTTGGGAACCGTGACGAAGAACTGGCGGAACATGAACGTGCCGGTCGCGGTGATCACTGCGGGCACCACCACACCGGACAGGCTGTTGTAGAGGCCGAGGTTGCGGACCACCAGGAACAGCGGGGCCAGGATCGTCTCGGTCGGCAGCATGGTGGTGGCCAGGATGCAGCCGGCGAAGACCTTCAGCCACCAGTTGCCGTACTTGGCCAGGGCGTACCCGCAGGCGGCGCTGACCATGATGGTGAGCAGGGTGGCCGCGATCGCCACGATCATCGTGTTGACCAGGTAGCCGGGGAAGTCGAAGCTGGTCCAGGCTTCGCTGTAGCCCTCCAGCGTCGGATTCTTCGGCCAGAACGTCAGCGGGTACGAGAACAGCTCGCCGCCCGGTTTGAACGAGCTGACCACGAACCAGAGCAGCGGGAAGCCGTAGAAGACGGCCAGCAGCCACATGATCGCGCTGGAACCGATCTTCTTCGGCAGGTCGCCGGTCCTGCTGCGGGAGGCGGCCATCTCAGGATCCCTTCCGGCGGCTGGCGATCAGTTGGAGGACGGCGACGATCACCAGGATCAGCAGGAGTACGAACGACGCCGCGCTCGCGTAGCCGATCTGGGCCCGTTTGAAGCCGGTCTCGTAGATGTACTGGACGATCAGGTTGTTCTCGGTGCCCGGCCCGCCGTCGTTGACCGCGACGAAGTAGGTGTACTCCTTCATCGCGTGCAGGGTGCTGAGCAGCATGACGATGAACGAGGTGGGCGCGATGGCGGGCAGGGTGATCTTCCGGAACTTCTGCCAGGCGTTCGCGCCGTCCAGGTCGGCGGCCTCGTAGTAGGAGACCGGCACGTTCTTCAGTGCCGCGATGAACAGCAACATGTTGAACGCGGTGCCGGCCCAGGTGGCCACGATGACGACGATCATCAGGGACAGGTCGCCGTTGGACTGCCAGGAGACCGGGTCGCCGCCGAGCTCGGTGATCACGAAGTTGACCAGGCCGAAGTTCTCCCCGAACAGCCAGCGCCAGATGACACCGGCGATGATCGGCGAGATCAGCCAGGGCAGGAAGAAGATCACCCGGGCCACCGGCTTGCCCTTGGCGTACGGGCTGACCAGCAGGTAGGCGATGCCGAGCGACATCACGAACATCAGCGGGACGACGCAGGCGGTGTAGATCAGGGTCCGCCACAGGGCCGCGTAGAAGTCGGCGTCGCCGATCAGCTCCTGGTAGTTCTCCAGGCCGACCCAGGGTGCGTCGCCGACACCGGTGTAGCTGGTGAAGGAGTAGGCCAGGCCGATGATGGCGGGCCAGACGAAGAACGTCAGGAAGAGCAGGACGTTGACCGAGATCAGGATCAGTGGAGCAAGGGTGTAGCTGTTGTGCCGGCGCCGGCTGGCGCTGAAGACCATGGTCACTCCTCTTTCCCCAGCGAGGTGGGCCCGCCGTGGTCGGCGGGCCCACCCGTCGCGGTCCCCTACTTGATCTGGTCGTTCAGGCCGGTGACGATGGCGTCCACGGTCTTCTGCGCGTCCTGCTCACCGTTGACCAGCTTGGCCAGCTCGGTCTTGATCAGCGCGTCCTCGACCTTCTGCTTGGCCAGCAGCAGCTTGGTCTGGTTGGCCTGGCCGGAGCTGGAGATCGGGTCGGCGAGCTCCATCTCCTTGATGTACAGGGCGAACGCGTCCTGGGCGGCCTTCTTCTCGAACGGGTAGGTCAGCGTCAGCCCGGTCTCGATGGGGAGGTAGCCGTTGGTCTGCGCCAGCTTGGTGTAGTTGGCCGGCTGGAAGACGAAGTCGATCCACTTCTTGGCGGCCTCGGCCTTGTCACCGTTGTTGAAGGCGACCATCTTGCCGCCGAGGTTGATGTCGGTGGCGTGGGTCGGCTGGGCCGGGCTGGGGACGCTGGCCCACTCGAAGTCGGTGATGCTGTCGGCGAAGTCGGCGACCTGCCAGACACCCGAGTAGTAGGCGACGACCTGGCCGCTCTTGAACAGGGCGTTGGGGTCCTGGCCGGAGGTCCAGACCGACTTGGGCATCACCTTGTCGTCGTTGATCTTCGCGAACTCGGTCAGCGCCGTCACGGTGGCGGCGTCCGGGGTGGCGAACTTACCGTCCGCGCCGAGCTGGAAGCCGGTGCCGCCGTGGGTGTAGATCCAGCCGCGGATGCGGGCCGCCGAGTTGTCGTAGACCAGGTCGTACTTGGCGTTGGTGGCCTCGCGGACCTTGGTGGCGGCGGCGAGGAAGTCGGTCCAGGTCCAGGTCTGCGCCGGGTCGGTCGGGTAGGACACGCCGGCCTTCTCGAACAGGCTCTTGTTGATGTAGAGCCCGGCCGCGGTGACGTCCGAGGGGATCGACAGGACCTTGTCACCGTCGGCGGTGACCAGGTTCTTGTTGATCTTGTTGGCTTCGGCGTTCGCGATGCTGGAGAGGTCCTGGAGCTGGTTGACCCAGAGCGGGTCGAGCGACGGCACGCTGGCGGTGTCCGGCAGGGCGTTGGCCTGGGCCGCCTGGCTCAGCTTGTCCTGGTAGCCGTCGTAGGGGACGTTGACGATCTCGACCTTGATGCCCTCCTTGGCCTCGAACTCCTTGGCCAGGTCGGTGTAGCCCTGGTCCTGGGCCGAGGTGGAGAACCAGAAGGTGATGCTCTTCGGGTCGCCGTCTCCGCTGGAGCCGGACGAGCAGGCGCCGAGGACGAGGGCGCCGACGACGCTCGCGGCCAGCCACCCCTTCCGAGCGGATGCCGAAATGCCCATGACTATCTCCTCGATGAAATGTCTTCTGGTGGTTCTTCTCGCGGTCTTCCGGTGCTCTTCCCGTGGCGACGGACGTTAGAGGAAAGCGCTTACCGCGTCAACGACATGTTAATTCACAGGATGCTTTTTTATCGACGTGGGTGGATCGTTCAGGTCGTACTTCTGTACAGTTTCCTAAACGACCTGGGTGGTGATGCGCAGACGCAGCCTCGATGGGGCTTTTCCGGTCACGTAGAGCCGGACACCATCGGCCGCGTCGGACCCGCCGAGGAATTCGTAGTCCTCACCCGGGTGATAGGCCGGCTCGGACTCGGAGGCGGTCTCGGCCGCCTCCACGACTGTCACGTCGAGTCCGCCGTAGGTGGCCGTGCCCGACTCCAGATGCCATCGGTCGCCGCCCAGCGGCCGGGCGCCGGTCATCGTGCCGCCGGGCCGAAACGCCAGTTCCAGCGCCCAGTCCACGGCCGCCCCGCCGACCTCGACGTCCAGCCCGGCCACGTCCCGGCCGGCTCCCCGAGCCGACTCGGGGGCGGTCTCACCGCTCCCGGGACCGGCCGGAGGTAGCGTCACGTCGATCCGGGTCGTGAGCGTGACCTCGTCGCGGGGGCGGTGCGCGAAGTCCATGGCGGCGCTGAAACGGCCGTCGTCGGTGACCGCGTAACGGCCCGTACCGTCGCCGGGTAGCGGCTGGTAGTAGGCCGCCGACACGGTCTCGGTCAGGGTCGCGACGGGGCCCGGCCCGACGGTGAGGGTGTCCGCCCGGAACGGGCCCAGGCCGAAGAACGTGCGGGACAGGCGGACGCTCTCCAGGACCGTGTCGCCGGCGTGCAGGCGGAGCAGGGTCGGCGAGTTGGCCAGACCGGAGCGGATCCGCCGGTGCCGACCGTAGTCGGACCCGCCGAACACCACGGCGGCGGTGTCCGGACCGTGCGCCACCAGGGTTCCGGCGGCGGCGAAATGTCGCTGCCGGGGTGTCGGCGGCGGCACGGCCGGGGGCAGCCGGCGGCCCGTGATCGGGTCCGCGACGGCGCTCGCCGGGGAGTCGATGCCCTGCTCCAGGGCGATCCCGGCGGCCCAGGCCAGGTCACCGCGATCACGCCGGATCGCCATCACCCGCAGCGGCAGCAGGAAGATCCGCAACGGCATCGGTCGCCGCTGGTCCTGCCGTCGGGACAGGACGGTCTCCACCGTTGCGTCGGGCAGCAGCAGATCGAGGGTGGCGGTCAGGTTGGCCTCGACCGCGTCCAGCAGGTCCGGCCGGTCGAAGACGTCGGCGACGACCAGTAGGGACGGGTTCGAGACGGCGGCCGCGTAGTTGGCGCTGCGTTCCGAGTACAGCCCGTCCTCGATGTCGACGCCCTCGGCCAACCACTGGGCGACCCGGGCGGCGATCTCCGGCCGCGGGTCGAGCCGGTGCAGGCGGGCCAGGGCGGCGGACAGTTCCCACCGATGGTTGGGGGTGTGCACCCCGCCCCTGAGCAGGGCCGGGGTCATCGAGTCGAGCAGTTCCAGCAGGCCGGCCCGTTCGCCGGCGCCGGCCAGCAGGCGGGCCGCGTCGGCGAGATCGTTGACGCTGAACGCGGAGTCCGGTGGCGAGTCGACGTTGTCGCCGCCCCGGAACAGGCCGCTCGGATTCTGCCGCTCCCGCAGCAGCCCGGTGAGCGGGCCGATCGGCGCGAGCACCCCGGGGTCGCCGGTCAGGTGCCAGGCCGCGGCGAGCGCCTTGATCCGCTCGGCCAGCCGCCGATGCTGGAGGCGCCGCCACAGCTCACCGGACTCGGCGCCGATGTCGCGGACCTCTCGGTCCAGAGCACTACGCACCCGACCGGCGAAGTCCAGATCAGAATCGGTCACCGCATCACTTTCAGAAACACGCGCAGAAATGGCACCCACTCTTTACTGCCGACGGTATAGCCCGGGTATCGCCGGCATCTCGACGGTATAACGTTCTCCGCTTTCCAGTGCGTTCACACACGCCTGTGCGACGAACGTGGCGGCGAATCCGTCCCACGCCGTGGCGCCCCGGCCGGTTCCGTCGATCCAGTCCTGCAATTCCAGGCGGTACGCCTCGGCGAAACGGGGCCGCCAGTCGGCCGGAAGTTCGCGGGCGTGTAGTCCGGAACGGCGTACCGAGGTGGGCGGCGGGGCGTCCAGGGTCACCGTGCCGGTCTCGGCGACGAGTTCGCAGCGGACCTCGTAGCCGTACCGGGCGTTGACGAAGATCTCCACGTCGGAGAGCACCCCGGACGCGGTGGTGAGGATCAGCAACTGCGGGTCACGGGTGCCGCCGGAGTTCCCGGTCGGCCGTGGGGTGTGCACGGCGACCTCGGTGATCTCGGAGTCGAACAGCCAGCGGGTGATGTCCAGTTCGTGGACCGCCGAGTTGGTGATCAGGTTGGCGCTGGGCATGCCGGGCACGGCGGCCGGGTTGCGGTGCACGTTGTGCAGCATCAGCGGGGCGCCGATCTCGCCGGTCGCGAGCAGCGCCTTCAGGTCGGTGTAGCCGGGGTCGAAGCGGCGCATGAACCCGACCGTGATCAGCCGGCTGCCGTACGCGGTCTCGGCCTCGAGGATCCGGGCGCAGCCGTCGACCGTCGGTGCGAGGGGTTTCTCGCAGAGCACCGGCTTGCCGGCGGCCACACACGCGAGCACGTAGTCCTCGTGGGTGGCGTCCGAGGACGCGATCAGGACGGCGTCGATGTCGTCGTCGTTGATCAGCGCGTACGGGTCGGTGAACACCTTCGCGCCGCCGCTGGACTCGGCCACCCCGCGGGCCCGGTCGGTGTCGAGGTCGAAGACCCCGCCGACGGCCGCCCCGGAGACCGCCGAGGTGAGCAGGCGGGCATGGTCGGCGCCCATGATGCCGGTGCCGATGATCCCGATCCGTTTCACCGTCGGTCCCCCGGTCCCGGCCGGGACACGCCCGGGCTCAACAAGCGTCGTCACCGAGCCACCTCCGAAAGAAAGTCGAGCGTCCGCAGCGCCGCCGCCGAACGAGAAACCGGCGTCGTCACCGAGCCACCTCGGTGAGGAAGGCCAGGCTGCGGCGGGCGTCGCCGATCGGCCCTTCGCCGTCGGCGGGCGTGGCGGCCAGCGCGCAGTCCTGTTCGAGCACGTACCAGCCGGTGTATCCGGCGTTCTCCAGGGCCCGGACGATGCCCGGGATGTCGACGTCACCGGAACCGAGCGGGGTGTACAGCCCGGCCCGGACACCGTCGATGTAGGCGCGGGAGCCGTCCTGCACCGTGGCGGACACCTCCAGGTCGACGTCCTTGAGGTGCACGTGGGTGATCCGGTTCGCGGCGAGCTCCAGCAGTTCGGCCGGCTGCATGCCGCCGATCAGCAGGTGGCCGGTGTCCAGGCAGATCGGCACGTCACTGCCGTCGAGCACGCGCAGCACCGCCTCCCGTGACTCGACCGCGGTGCCGACGTGCGGGTGCAGGCTCGGCCGGAGACCCCGGTCGCGGGCCATCTCCTGCAGGGTCTCCAGGGTGGCGAACAGGGTCTGCCACTCGTCGTCGCTCAGGTGCACCTTGTGGTCGTAGCTGCCGTCACCGGAGCGGGCGGCCAGCACCACCACCTCGGCACCGGCGGCGGCCAGGGTGTCCATCGCGTCGGCGGCCTCGGCCAGGTCGGCGTCGGTCACCACGTGCATCGGCACCGGCAGGAACCCGCCGATGAGGGAGAAGCCGTGCCGGTCCAGGGTGACCCGGACGTCCGCCGCGGTCTTGCCCAGGTAGCCGGTCGGGCCGAGTTCGGTGGCGCGCAGCCCCAGCCCGCCCATCTCGGCGAGCACCCGGTCGGCGGGGAGTTCCAGTCCCCAGCCGGGCGCCTCACAGACGCCCCAGGAGATCGGCGCGCCGCCGATGCGTTCCGCGAAGCCGGTCAAGATGTCCCCTCCTTCTACAGGTAGTCGCGCTGTCCGCGCTTGCCGTCGAGATACTGCTCATGCGCCGCCCGGACGGTCTCCAGGCCGGAGACCTCGGCGACCGGGACGTCCCACCAGGACTCACTGCCCGGCGAGTCGACCATCGGGTCGGTGTCGACGTGCACGACCGTGACGCCGTCGGTCTCGCGTGCCTTGGCCAGCGCCTGGCGCAGCTCGTCGACGGTGCCGGCCCGGAAGACGGTCGCGCCGAGACTCGCCGCGTTGGTCGCCAGATCCACCGGCAGTGTGCCGCCGCCGAGACGTCCGTCCTGGTCGCGGTAGCGGTAGGCGGTGCCGAACCGCTGGGCGCCGACCGAGGCGGAGAGCCGCCCGATCGAGGCATAACCGTGGTTCTGCACGAGGACCACGATCAACTTCACCTGCTCCTGTACGGCGGTGACGAGCTCCTGCGCCATCATCAGGTAGGAGCCGTCGCCGACCAGGACGAAGACCTCCCGGTCCGGGGCCGCGAGTTTCACGCCCAGCCCACCGGCGATCTCGTAGCCCATGCAGGAGAAGCCGTACTCGACGTGGTAGCCCTTCGGGTCTCTGGTGCGCCACAGTTTGTGCAGGTCACCGGGCATCGAACCGGCGGCGCAGACGACCACGTCGCGGGGGCCGGCGGCCTCGTTGACGGCGCCGATCACCTCGGTCTGGGCCGGGAGCGGCTGGTTGCCCAGGTGGTAGGCGCGTTCCACGGTCGCGTCCCAGGCCTGCGCCCGGTCCCGGGCCCGCTCCTGGTAGCCGGGTGCGGTCCGGTAGCCGGCCAGGGCATCGATCAACGCCTCCAGCGCGGCCCGGGCGTCGGCGACCACGGCCTCGCCCGAGTGTTTCGCCGCATCGAAGGACGCGATGTTTACGTTAACGAAGCGGACCGTCGAGTCCGCGAACGCGCTGCGTGACGCGGTGGTGAAGTCGCTCCAGCGGGTGCCGATGCCGATCACCACGTCGGCGTCGCGGGCGAACTCGTTCGCGGCCACGGTTCCGGTGGCGCCCACCGCTCCGAGCGCGAGCGGGTGGTCGTACCGCATCGAGCCCTTGCCCGCCTGCGTCTCGGCGACCGGGATGCCGGTCGCCTCGGCGAGGGCCCGCAGCGCCTCGGTCGCCTCCGAGTAGATCACGCCGCCACCGGCGACGATCAACGGGCGCTGCGCGGTGCGGATGAGCGCGACCGCACGGGCCAGGGCGCCCGGTTCCGGGAGGGTGCGCGGCACGTGCCAGACCCGCTTGCGGAACAACGGGTCCGGGAAGTCGTACGCCTCGGCCTGCACGTCCTGCGGCAACGCCAGGGTGACCGCGCCGGTCTCGGCCGGGTCGGTGAGGACCCGCATCGCGCCGAGCAGCGCCGAAGGCAGCTGCTGGGCCCGCCAGATCCGGTCGTAGAAGCGCGACACCGGCCGCAGCGTGTCGTTGACGCTGACGTCGAAACCGCGCGGGTCCTCCAGTTCCTGCAGCACCGGGTTGGCGACCCGGGTGGCGAACACGTCACCCGGCAGCAGCAGGACCGGCAGCCGGTTGACGGTGGCCAGGGCGGCGCCGGTGACCATGTTGGTGGCACCCGGCCCGATCGAGGTGGTGCACGCCAGCGTCGACATCCGGTTACGCATCCGGGCGAACCCGGCGGCCGCGTGCACCATGCCCTGCTCGTTGCGGCCCTGCCGGTAGGCGACCGCGTCCGGGTCGGTCAGCTCGGCCTCCAGCAGCGCCTGGCCGAGACCGGCGACGTTGCCGTGGCCGAAGATGCCGAACCAGCCCTCGATCAGCCGGTGCTCGACGCCGTCACGCTCGGTGTGCTGCGCGGCCAGGAACCGCACGACGGCCTGCCCCACGGTGAGTCTCATCGGTCCTCCTTCTGGAAGGGCAGCCTCTCGTCGATCGCCTGGCCGGCCCACGTGTCGCGGACCCAGGCGTGCTCCGGCTCGTCCTCGATCACCCAGGCCCGCTCCCCCGGCCCGGCCATCACGTTCAGGTAGTACAGGTCGTAACCGGGGGTGGCCATCGACGGGCCGTGCCAGCCGTTCGGGATCAACACCACCTCGCCGGTACGGACCTCCCGCACCCCGTCGGCGCGCTGGTAGGCGGGCCCGCCCCCGGCCACCTCGAAGTAGTAGATCTCCTCCAGGTCGTCGTGCCGGTGGGGCGGATACGACGACCAGTTGCCGCCGGGGGTGAGCACCTCGCAGGCGATGATCCGATCGGCGTCCAGCACGTCGGTGGTGGCGAAGTTGTTGACCTGCCGCGAGCAGACCCCCGCCCCGCGCAGCTCGATGCGCTGCTCGGCGACCGGGATGTGCCGGAACGGCAGCCGCTTCGCGGCCCGTGCCGTGGCCAGCGCGAACCGACCGCCGTCGGTGCTGCGCAGGGTCAGCGTGGACTCGATCGGCACGTACACCACGTCGGTCGGCCCGTCGAAGACGCTCGCCCGCCCGGCCAGATCCGCCTTGTCACCGTCGGTGGTCACGGTGACCGATCCGCTCAGCGGCACCACGACCACCTCGTCGCCGCCGGTCGCCTGCTGATACTCGTCGCCGGGGGCGAGCACCACGACCCGCAGGCCGCTGTAGCCCCAGCCCGCCGACTCCGGGGTCACGTCCAGCCGGATCACGCCGCCACCCCCGTCCGGACCAGCCGCACCGCGGCGTCCACCGCGCAGGCCACGTCACCGTCCGGCGGATAGAGCAGGGCCCGACCCACCATCAGCCCCCGCACGCCGGGTACGGCCAGCGCCTTCCCCCACGACGCGTAGGTCTCCTCCGGTCGGCCCGACGGATCACCGCCGAGCAGCAGCGCCGGCATCGTGGTCGCCGCCATCACCGCCTCCATGTCCTCCACGACGGGCAGTTTCAGCCAGGTGTACGCGCTGGTACCGCCCAGTCCCGCGGCGATCGCCACCGATCGGGCCACCGCCGCCGTGCTGAGGTCGTTGACCACCGAACCGCTGCTGCCCCGCTTCGACAGGAACGGCTCGACCATGGCGAGGAGCCCGTGCGCGGCCAGCTCGTCGACGGCGCGGGCGCTCGCCTCCAGGGTGCGCACGCTGGCCGGGTCGTCCGGGTCGATCCGGACCAGCATCTTGCCGCCGTCGAACCGCATCCGGGCCACCGCCGCCGCGTCGTAGCCGGTGAACCTGTCGTCCAACTCGAACACCGCGCCCTGCAGGCCGCCCCGGTTCATCGAGCCGATCGCGATCTTGCCGTCCAGCTCGCCGAGCAGCAGCAGGTCCTCCAGCACGTCGGCGGTGCCGAGCACACCGTCCACACCGGGGCGGCGCAGCGCGGTCCGCAGTCGGCGCAGCAGCTCGTAGCGGTCGGCCATCGCGCCGCCGTCCCCGCGCACACCCAGCGCCCCGCGGGCCGGGTGGTCGGCGGCGACCAGCATCAGCCGGTCGTCCGGGTCGGTCAGCAGCGGGCGGCGCACCCGGCGGGCGGCGGCCTCGGCGATCGCCTGCGGGCGGGTCGCGCGCAGGCCGCGCAGCGCCGCGAAGTCGTCGTTCCCCAGGTCGTCGTCAGACACGTCCGGCCTCCATGACCTTCTCCACCTCGGCCGTGGTCGGCATGGCGGTGGAGCATTCGAGGCGGCTCGCGACGATGGCGCCGGCCGCGTTGGCGAAAGCGATGGTGCGGTCCAGGGGCCAGCCGTGGAGCAGGCCGTGACACAGGGCGCCACCGAACCCGTCCCCGGCGCCCAGGCCGTTGACCACGTCGACTTCGGTGGGCGGTTTCGTCACGCTCTCCTTCGCGGTCTTGGCGAGGACCCCGGCCGGGCCCATCTTCACCACGGCGAGTTCCACGCCGGCGGCCAGCAGGGCGTCGGCGGCGGCGTCCGGGTCGGTCTCGCCGACCGCGATCGCGCATTCGGTGAGGTTGCCCACGGCCACGCTGACGTGCGGCAACGCCTCCTGGACGGCGGCTGTCGCCTCGGCCGGTGAGTCCCAGAACATCGGTCGATAGTCGAGGTCCAGGACGGTCAGCGGGCGCCGCCCACGGGCCTGCCAGGCGGCGTGATGGGCGGCGTTGCTGGGATCCTGGGACAGGCCGGTGACGGTGGCCCAGAAGACGCCGGCGTTCGTGATCGCGTCCAGGTCCAGTTCGTCCGGCCGGATCATCAGGTCCGGGGCGGTCGGCTGCCGGTAGAAGTAGAGCGGGAAGTCGTCCGGCGGGAAGATCTCGCAGAATGTGACCGGGGTCGGCAGGCCGTCGACCGCGGAGACGAACCTGTCGTCGACACCCAGCTCACCGAGTTCGCGGTGCACGTACGTCCCGAACGGGTCCCGGCCGACCCGGGTGATCACCGCGGTGCGGCGCCCGTGCCGGGCGGCGGCGACCGCGACGTTCGTCGCGCTGCCGCCGAGGAACTTGCCGAACGAGGTGACGTCCTCCAGGCCCACTCCGGTCTGCAAGGGGTAGATGTCGACACCGACACGTCCCATGGCTATGACCTCGAAGTCCCGCATCACACCTCCGATTACGGCAAGATGTCGCGAACGTTTCCGCCGCACGTGTGAGCAGCCTCTGCCGCCATGTTGATCACGTCAATAGTTTGTATTGACATTCTTCTGAACGCACTGACAAACTTCCGCGATTGTCACCGTTGAGGGGGTGCCACCGATGCCCATGCCACCTCTCGAGATCGACCGCACCAGTCCCGTACCCATCTACTTCCAACTCGGCCGGCGCCTCGAAGAGGCCATCGACCGTGGCGAGCTCGTGCCGGGCGAACGCCTGCCCACCGAGATCGAGCTCGCTGAGACATTGGACATCTCCCGGCCCACCATCCGCCGGGCCATCGAAGAACTCGTCAGCAAAGGGCTACTCACCCGCAAACGTGGCGTCGGCACCCGGGTCACCGACGTGCAGGTGCGCCGACGGGTCGCGCTGACCAGTCTGTACGACGATCTCGCGGCGGCCGGGCGGCAGCCGCAGACCACCGTGCTGCGCTTCGACCGCGACTGCGTGGACCGGCACGCCGCCCGGATGCTGGGGCTGCCCGCCACCGAACGGCTCGTGCACTGCGAACGGCTACGCCTGGCCGACGGGGTGCCGCTCGCCGTGCTGCGCAACTGGCTGCCACCCCGGTTCGCCGACCTGACGGTCGAGGCCCTCAACAACCGCAGCCTCTACCGGATGATGGCCGAATGGAACGGCCGGCCGTCCGTCGCCAAGCAGCGGATCACGGCCAAGGCGGCGACGCCCGCGCAGGCCCGGCTGCTGGACATCGGGCAGCACACGCCGCTGATCAGCATGCAGCGCACGTCGTTCGACAGCACCGGCGCCACCGTCGAATACTCCGACAACCTGTACCGGGCCGACCACTACGCCATCGAGGTGACCGTCTTCAACCGCTGACCCCGCCGCCGATCTCAGAGCGGGCCGCATCGAACCGCCCAGCGGTACACCACGCCCCCTCCCGATCGAAACCGATCGCCCGGCGACCCTTCCCGGCACCACTCCCCTGGCCGGGAAGGGCTCGTGGTGTGCCACCCGCTGGGCGGGTAGGTGACACGAGCCGGCAGCGCGGGGTTTCCGAGCAACCCCCGAGATACCGCAGCGGCTGGGCGGGTCATCGGCGGGATCGGGTCGAAGGCGCCGAACCATCGGCAGATTCGCACATCATTCAACACCGGATGCCGACGGATCGGTCCGGTTGACAGCGGCATTGAATGTTGCGAGTGTGCGTCCGCTGTGTTTCTTGTTTGTATCTGTTCCTTTCCGGGGGCACTCGATGTCATTGAAAGCTCGCGCTCTGCTCGGCACCCTACTCTTGACTCTTGGATCTGTGAACGTTCCCACATCGGCGGTCGCGGGGCCCCGACCGACCACCTGCGCCACCACCGGGTCGGTCGACTTCGGGGTGGATCTGGCCGGCGGTGGATGGAAGTTCACCACCGGTGACGACCCGGCGTGGTCGGATCCGTCCTTCGCGGACACCTCCTGGCGGGACTGGACCGTCCCGGACGACTGGGGTGGCCACAGCGACCTCAGCTCGTACGACGGATTCGCCTGGTATCGCAAGACGTTCACCCTCCCGGCTCGGCCGGACGGGGTCACCGACGCGGCGGTCGTCGCGGCGCTCGGCAAGATCGACGACGCGGATCAGGCGTTCCTCAACGGGCAGCCGATCGGGCGGACCGGCGGCTTCCCGCCCGAGTTCGACTCCACCTGGGAGGTGCCGCGCGAGTACTACCCGGCCGACGGCCTGCTGAAGTGGGGCGCCACCAACGTCGTCGCGGTGCGGGTCTACGACGGCACCGGGGGCGGCGGCTTCTACCAGGGGCCGGTGGGGCTCTACTCGAAGGCGCGGCTGCGTGCCCTGGCCGGCGACACCGGGACGGCTGCCACCCGTACCCAATTGGCTCACGCCTGTGCCGTCCTGGACCGGCAGCACCGCGCCGTCGCCGCCGGCGACGTCCGCGGTTATGCCGCAACGCTCGACAAGGGGTTCTTCCACCAGGGCGACACCGCCGCCCGGCGGATCGCCGACCTGCGGGAGCTGCTGAAATCCGGGCCGGTGACGCTGACCGACGCGCAGGCCGAGGTGTACGTGGACGCCCGCGGCCGCCTGGTCGTCGACACCATCCGCACCTGGACCGGGCTGCCGCCGACCCGCGAGCTGCTGTACATCGACCCGCGCCGGGCGGTCGAGCTCGGTGACCGGTCGCGGTTCTTCCGGGACGACTACGCCTCGGCGGCGATGGGGCGGCGCACGCAGTTCAACGTCTACCTGCCGAAGGACTACACCGGTACCGGCGGCAAGCGGTTCCCGGTCGTCTACATGCTGAACGGCTTCAACGGCAGCAACATCGAGTGGGAGGCCCGCGACATCGACACGGTCCTCGACCGGCTCGGTGTCGAGGCGATCGTGGTGTTCCCGGACGGCGGCAGCGGCTGGTACGTGGACACGTCGGCCGGGAAGTACCGGACGATGATCGTGGACGAGATCGTGCCACTGGTCGACCGGGCGTACCGGACGATCCCCGACCGTGACCACCGCGGGATCAGCGGCGTGTCGATGGGCGGGCAGGGCGCGTTCACGCTGGGACTGACCAACCCCGAGGTGTTCAGCTCGATCGCCAGTCACATGGGTGCGCTGAGCCTGCCGCCGCTGGTCGGCACGTCCGCCGAGCAGGCCGCGAACGCCGGGCTGCGACCGCTCACGCTGGTCGCCGGGATGTCGGCGGCCGACCTGAACCGGCACCGGTTCTACTTCGACGGTGGCGACTCCGACGAGTACCGGTTCGGGGTGGCGGCGCAGCAGATGAGCACGGCGCTGGCCGCGAAGGGGGTCAGGCACGACTACCAGCTGGGTGCGGGGCGGCACGACGACGCGTACTGGATGCCGAAGTTGGACCGGTCGTTCGCGCTGCACGCGGAGCAGTTCGCGACACATCCGGTCCGGCGGTGACCGCGGTCACATCCCTGACCGAAATGAGGATTCCTCGCATCCGTGTGGCGGCACAGAATGCGGCATGGACTCGCCATTGACGACCATCGGGCTGCCCATCGCGCTCGGCATCATCATGCTCGGGCTCGGCCTGGGCCTCACCGTCGCCGACTTCCGCCGTGTCCTGCAGTTCCCGAAACCGGCCCTGATCGCACTCGCCTGCCAGGCGCTGCTGCTACCGGTGGTCTGCTTCGGACTGGTCGTGGCGCTCGACCTGCGACCCGAACTCGCCGTCGGGATGATGCTGCTCGCGGCATCACCCGGCGGCACCACGGCCAACCTGTACAGCCACCTGTTCGGCGGACACGTGGCGCTCAACGTGACCCTGACCGCGGTCAACTCGGTGCTCGCGGTGGTCACCCTGCCGGTGATCGTGAACCTGTCGGCCGGGTACTTCCTCACCGACGGGGCCTCGATCGGGCTCCAGTTCGACAAGGTGCTGCAGGTCTTCGCAATCGTCCTGATCCCGGTCGCGATCGGGATGGCGGTCCGGGTATTGCGCGAGGGCCTGGCCGACCGGCTCGCCCGGCCGGTCAAGATCCTGTCGGTGATCGTGCTGGTCGCGGTGATCGCCGGGACGCTGCTGAAAGAGTGGGACAACATCGCCGACTACGTGGTCGCGGTAGGCGTGGCGGTCCTGGTCTTCAACATCATCAGCCTCGCCGTCGGGTACGGGGCACCGCGCCTGGCCGGAGTCGGCCGGCGTGAGTCGATCGCCGCCGGCATGGAGATCGGCATCCACAACAGCACCCTGGCGATCACCGTGGCGGTCAGCCCGGCCCTGCTGAACAGCACCGAGATGGCGATCCCGGCGGCCGTCTACGGCATCGTCATGTTCTTCACCGCCGCCGCCTTCGGCTATCTTGTCACCCGTCGACGCGAGGCGGCGGTCAGCAGCGCCTGAGGATCGGAGCGGCGTCCTGGACGAGCTGTGGTGGATCGGCGGTTCGCCGTGTTCGGGCAAGAGCACCGTGGCCGCGCAGATCGCCGCCGCACGTGGGACGGCGGTGTATTCCTGCGACGACGCCTTCGAACGACACGCCGACGCCGGGCCGGTGCTGCGCAAGGTGACCGCGATCGGTGTCGGCGAGCGGCTGGCCCAGCCAATCAGAGCACAGGTCGACGATGTGTTCGAGCTGTACCGGGAGGAGTTCCCGCTGATCCTGGACGAGCTTCGAGCGGCCGGAGCGGGCACGGTCGTCGAAGGCGCCGCCCTGCTGCCCGAGTTGCTCGCCGGCATCGGCGTGCCGGCTGAGCGGGCCGTGTGGATCGTGCCGACCGAGGAGTTCCAGGTCCGGCACTACCGTGGGCGGGCCTGGGCGCACCGGCTGCTGGCCGGGCTGGACCACCCGGAGGAGGCGTTCGCCAGGTGGATGCGCCGGGACGCGGTCTTCGCCCGGGCGGTCGCCGATCAGGCCCGCGACCTGGGCTACCGGGTGGTCGTGGCCGACGGCGGTCCGATCGGCGCGATCGTGGCCGGCCTCCTGCGGTCCGGTTCCTGACCGAGATCACCGACGAACCGGCCTGCCGTACGCTCGAAATCCCCCAAAACTAGAGATATCACCTCACCTGACGGATGAATGTCGCACCGGTTGTCCGTGATCGGTGTCCTGTCCGGGCCACGGTGGTGACTCGGGGTTCCTGGAGGGAGGTGAGCGGCGTGGACGGTGCGGTCCGGGTCGAGACAGTCGAAGGTGGCCGGGTGCTCGTCGCGCTCACCGGCTCGGTGCTGCTGGCCCGCCCGGCCGACGTGCTGCCGCAGGTGGAGCGGGCTCTGAAAGCCGACGACATCACCGGGGTGGACGTCGATCTGACCGAGGTCAGCGCGCTCGACTCGTCGGGTGTGGCCCTGCTCATCCTGCTCCGGCGCCTGACGGTCCGCGCCCGCACCGAGTTCCGGGTCCGCGGTGCCCGCCCGGAGATCCTTCAGCACCTCAACCTGGTCGGCGTGAACGCCCTGCTGGGCCTACCGACGACCGCCGCAGCCGACGACCCCGGAACCGGACCGCCCGCCCCGGACACCGCCGTCGTGACGGTCTTCTCCGCACCGTTCGACGTCCAGGGCGTCAAGGCGATCCGGGAGCGCCTCTCCAGCTACGCGACGAGCTGTGGCCTGTCCGGATTCGATCACTACAAGCTGATGCTCGCCGCGACCGAGATCATGGCGAACGTGGTGATGCACGGCGGTGGCCACGGCACCATCGACGTCGAACGCCTCGCCGACCGGCTGCGCATCCGGGTCACCGACCAGGGTCCCGGCATCCCCCGCCGCCGCCGGATGGTCCGGCACCGCCCGCGTCCCGGGCGGATCGGCTCGTCCGGCCTGTGGCTGGCCCGCAAGGTGTGCGAACGGGTCGACATCAGGACCGGGCCCGGCGGCACCACGGTGCTGCTCACCTACGCGCTGTCCCCGCACGACGAGTAGAGCGGTCGCGGCGGCGTGGCGGGCGTACCGGACCGGGTCCCGGAGGTCGACGTGGCCGGGACGGACTTCCTCATGGCTGCCTACCGTGTCCTCGGGCAGTCGCTCAACCTGCAACGCAACGCACGAGCCGCGGCCGGCTTGCCGGTGCCCGCACTGGCCGGCGTCGCCGCGCTGATCGTCACCCTCGGGCCGAGGCGGCTGCGCTGGTGGATCCGGGACTCGCACACCGCGGTCGACGGACCGGAACGGATGCCGGTCCGGTCGGGCGACACCGCGCCGGACGACCTTCCGGACTGGATCCGGGTCGTCCTCGCCGACACCGACGGGCCCTGGGTGCGGTCGCTGAGCCTGGACGGGTGGGCGCTACCGGACGGCGGCAAGAATCACGGACACGGCGCGGTGGTACGGCTGCCCTGCGACCATTTCCGGCCGGGCGTGCTGGTGCTGTTCCGTGACCAGGACCGCCCGCCCTTCACCGACGCCGACCTGTCACTGGCGGCCCGGTACGGTCAAGCCGTCGGCCGGGCCGTCACGGCCGCGCTGCTCTACCGGGACCAGGTCCGGGTCGCCGACGCCCTGCGCACGGCGCTGAGACCGACGCCGATGCCCGAGGTGGCCGGGCTCGACCTGGCCACCGCATACCGGCCGTCCCTCGAGGCGATGCAGATGAGCGGCGACATCATGCACGTCGAGCTACTCGCCGACGACGGTGCCCTGTGCGTCGTCGGCGACGTGTGCGGCAAGGGCATCGACGCGGCGGTGGCCGGCGGCCGGCTGCGGCAGTCGCTGCGGATCCTGCGCCGGGTCACCGAGGAACCGCTGGAGATCCTGACCGTCCTCAACGACGCCGCCATCGACCTCGGCGGTGAGGCGTCCACCCAGTTCAGCACCATCGTCGTCGGCTCGGCGCGGGTCACCCGGGACGGCTCGGTGCTGCTGCGCCTGGCGGCCGGCGGGCACCTTCCGCCGCTGGTCGTCCGCCGGTCCGGTGAGGTGGAGGCGGTGCGCATCGGCGGGATGATGCTCGGCGCCGACCGAGCCGCTCGGTTCGCCGAAGCGGTGATCTGGCTCCAGCCCGGCGAGACCTGCGTCGTCTACACCGACGGGGTGACCGAGGCCCGCGGCCCGGCCGGGGCGATGTTCGGCCAGGACCGGCTGATCGCACTGCTCTCCGGGTACGCCGCCGCGCCGGCCGCCGTGGTGGCCGAACGGATCGAGCAGTCGGTGGTCGACTGGCTGGCCGAACCCGATCACGACGACATCGCGGTGCTCGTGCTACGGGCCCGGCCGGCCCCCGTACCGGAAGCGTCCGGAGGACCGGCATGACTTCGACCGCTCACCCCGAATGCCCGGTCCTGCTGGATCTCCTGCTGGCCGCGGACGAGCCGGCCGCACTCCGGCTGACCGGGCGTCTCCTGGCCTCCGGCGCCACCCCGGAGGACGTGCTGCTGCGCCTGATCGCGCCGGTCCAGGCCCGGATCGGCGAGCTCTGGGCGGACGACTCCCTGTCCGCCGCCGACGAGCACGTGGCCAGCTACATCTCCGAACGGATCGTGCTGTCCTGCGCCGGGACGCAACGCCCGGCCGAACGTTCCGAACGCCTGGTGATCGCCTGCGCGGACGGTGAGTGGCACACCCTGCCGTCCCGGCTGCTCGCCGAGTACCTGCGGCTACGCGGCTACCCGGTGACCTTCCTGGGTGCCAGTGTCCCGGCCGCGCACCTGACCTCTTACCTGCAGAAACACGAACCGGCCGCGGTGCTCGTCAGTGTCTCGCTGCCGGTCCGGCTGCCGTCGGCCCGCCGTTCGGTGCTGGCCGCCCGGCACGCCGGGGTGCCGGTGCTGGTCGGCGGCCGCGGCTTCGGCCGGACCGACCGGTGGGCACACCGCCTCGGGGCCGACGCGTGGGCCGCCGACGCCGTCTCGGCCGCCGCGATCCTGGAGACCTGGCCCCCGCCCGCGGCCCCGGACGGCGGCTCCGCACTCGGCAACCTCGCCGACGAGGAGTACGCCCGACTGGTCACCGAGACCCCCGGCCTGGTGCTGACCGCACTGTCGGTCCTGGAGCGCTGGTTCCCGCCGATGCGCGGCTACACCGGCCGACAGCGGGAGGCCACGGCCGACGACCTGAACCACATCGCGGCGTTCCTGGCCGCCGCCGTCTACGTGGACGACGAATCCCTGTTCGCCGACTTCGTGTCCTGGCTGGCCGGCATCCTGGCGGCCCGCAAGGTCCCGGCGGCCGGCGTCGACCTGGTCCTGGAACACCTGCAGAAGACCTTGGACGGCCGTCCCCGCACCGCCCGGATCCTGACCGCCGGCCGCACCGCCCTGCAGGCCCACTCACCCAGCTGACAGCATGCTGAGCAGGTGTTTCGTGTCGTGGACGGCTCCGAAGCGGGGCAGGATCACGGTCCGGGCGTGGTCGTGTTCGGCGGCCGTGGTGCCGCTCATCGCGTCGGCGGCGAAGATCACCTCGAAGCCGTGGTCGGCGGCGGCCCGGGCGGTCGACTCGACGCCCATCGTGGTGGCCAGGCCCGCCATGATCACCGTGTCGACGCCGTGTGCGCGCAGTTCGTCGGCCAGGCCGGTGCCGTAGAAGGCGCCGATAGTGCGTTTGACCACCACGACGTCGCCGGGAAGGGGCTGCAGCTCGGGCACGAATCCGCTGCCGGGTGGCTGTTCGGTGACGTTCGGGCGCTCGACCCGGACCAGGACGACCGTGCCGCCGGCGGCGCGCAGGGCGGTGGCCAGCTCGGCGGTCCGGGCGACCACGTCGGCGCCGCGGTGCGGGCCCATGTCCTGGTCGACGAGGCGGGGCATCAGGTCCACGGCGATCAGAGCCGTCCGGGCGGCGACGAATGTCATGGACGGCAGCCTATGGTTTAACGCCGCGCGCCGTGGGGGTACTGCGTCGCCGCTCGACCTCCCCCACCACTAGGAGCGGACATGTCCATCCAGGGACTCTTCTATATCATCGCGATCATTCTGCTGGTCGTGGCGGCGCTGCCGATCAACACCGGCCGGATCAGCCTGGGCCTGCTGGCGGCGGCGTTCGCCCTGCTCGGTTACTCGTGGGACACCATCACCGGCACGGTCTCCTGAGACTAGTCGGCGAGGACGCAGAACACGTTGCCCTCGGGGTCGGCCAGGACGGTCCACGCGACATCGCCCTGGCCGACGTCGGCGGCGGTCGCCCCGAGGGCGTGCAGGCGGCTCAGCTCCACCTTCCGACCCTCCCGGGGGTACGGCAGCAGGTCCAGGTGGAAGGCGGAGCGCGTACCCGATGATCGAAGGAATTCGAGGTAGGGTCCGGTGCCGTCGGCGGAGCGCAGCCGGGTGAGATCGGCGGACGACTCGTGGACCGCCCATCCCAGGGCCTGACTCCAGAACCGGCCCAGGGCCCGCGGGTCGGCGCAGTCGACGACGATCGCGGCGATCGGCCCGGTGTCCCGGTAGACGTCGCGTGGCTCCAGCACGCAGAACACGTTGCCCTCCGGGTCGGCCAGCACCGCCCACGGGACCTCCCCCTGACCCACGTCGGCCCGGGTGGCGCCGTGTCTCAGCAGGTCGGCGACCAGCTCGGTCTGATGCGCGGCCGAGGTGGTCGCCAGATCGAGATGCAGCCGGCCCCGCCCGGCGGCCGGGTCGGGCACGCCGATGAAGTCGAGACAGAGCGCGCCGGGTGCCGGCCAGGTGAACCCCGGCGGCCCGGCGGCGGTCGCTCCGGGCCGGTCGCTGAAGACGGTCCAGCCGAGTGCCCGGGCCCAGAACCGGCCGAGCGCCGAGGTGTCGCGGGCCTTGCCGTTGACCATCGCGAGCCGCACCACCATGGCCCCGATCCTAGGGCCGCGGTGTACGCCGTTCGTGAGCATGTCCGACAGGTCGGCTCCGCTGAGCGCGTGAAGGTGTGATGATCGACGACGATGACGGCGACCCTGGCTCACCTCCTGGTTCCGTCGCGGGCGATCGTGCTGGCCTGCGGCGGGTTCCTGGATCAGTGGCGGGCACTGGGCGAGCCGCTGTCCGTCCGGTCGCTGCGGGCGGCACAGGCGGGCGGCGCACACCTGCGGGCGTGGCTGGCCGAGGCGGTGGCCGTACCGGCCGGGCCCGGGAAGTTGACCGTGACCGCGCAGACCAGGCCGGGCGCCTTCGAGGCGGCCGAGACCATCGCGTCGATCGACGTGGACCTGGATCTGCCCTGGCCGGTAGTGTCGGCCGGCTCGGCGCCGGTGGCGTTGGGCGACCTGCCGGTGGATCCGTGCGGGATGGTCATCGGGGACGCGGTGGCGCTGGACTCGTGGGTGGGTTTCCTGCCCGCCGCCCGCAGCGTCGACGGGTTGGCCGACCTGCGGATCAGCGGCCGCGGCGAGGAGGAGGCCTGGCTGCGCTACGGCGCCCGGCCACTGCCCGCGGTCCGGGACCGGCGGTTGCACGGCTGGCTGGATCTGCCGGTCGCGGTGGCGTTCGAACGGGCGGCCGAGATCAACGAATGGGCGGTCGCTCACGGGCACGCCGCGCACCTGGCGTACGTGGAACCGCACAGCCATCACCATCTGGCGATGCGGGCGGGACGGCTGGATCCGCTCGGCACCGGGGTGATCGAGGTGGCCGGCTGTGGGATCGTCTGGGCCGGTTGGTCGCCGAGTGAGCTGCGCCGGTTCACCCCGGGGCGGGCGTTCGGGCAGGCGTACCCGGTGACCTTGGAGAACGTCGAGGGTCGCGCCACGCTGCGGTGGACCATCCCACCGGCCGCTACGCCTATCGTGTGATCCCGTGAGCAGGGTGACGGTGGTGGGTGCCGGGGTCGTCGGGTTGAGCGTCGCTCATGAGCTGGCCCGGGCCGGGCACGAGGTGGGGGTCGTGGCGGCCCGCGACGCGGTGGACAGTGTGTCGGGGGTGGCGGCGGCCATCTGGTTCCCGCACGACGTGGACCATTCGGCGGCGGTGCTGGATTCGGCGGCGGTCACCTACCGGCGGCTGGCCGAACTGGCCGGGGATCCGCGGACCGGCGTGCATCTGCGCAGCGGGACGGTGCTGTCGCGGCGGCCCGGCGCGGACACCTCGTGGACACGGGCGGTCCCGCACACCGAACCGGCCGGGCCGCACGGGCTGCCGGCCGGGGCGTCCGGGATCAGGTGCACGGTTCCGCTGGTGGAGACGAACACCTACCTGCGCTGGCTGCGGGCCACGGTGGCCGGGCTCGGGGTGGGCTTGCGGACGGCCGAGTTCGCGTCGATCGGTGACGTGCTGCGGCAGGACGACGCGGACGTGCTGGTGGTGGCGGCCGGGCTGCGGTCGGCGGCGCTGCTCGGCGACGACGACGTCAGTTTCCCGATCCGCGGTCAGGTGGTGCGGCTGGCCAACCCGGGGCTGACCGACTGGATCACCGACGACGACAACCCGGGCGGGCTCACCTACGTGGTGCCCCGGCGCGACGACGTGGTCTGTGGCGGCACCGGGGACGTCGGATCGTGGGACGAGCGCCCCGACCCGGACGTGGAGGCGGCGATCCTGCGGCGGGTCACCGAGCTGGTGCCGGAGCTGGCCGGGCAGCCGGTGCTGTCCCGGGCGGTCGGGCTGCGGCCGGGCCGGTCCGGGGTGCGGCTGGCGGCGGTCGGCGGCCACGACCGGCCGGTGTTCGCCTGCTACGGCCACGGCGGCGCCGGTTTCACCCTGTCCTGGGGTGACGCGTCCCGGGTCGCCGCCATGGTGCCGTAGAGGTCGGTCAGTACGAGGTCGACGGGTCGAAACCCACCATGCCGAGTGCGCTGGTCAGTGCGATGGCGATCACCATCGTCACGCCGATCAGGAGGGCGAACCCGATCAGTGTGATCAGCAGGGTCCGTCCGAGGATCACGAAGCTGGAGACCATCGATTGCCACAGGGTCGGGTACGTGATCGGCGTGACCCGGAACCGATCGGCCGGGGACAGCACTCCCCAGCGCTCGTCGGACCGACCGTCGACCTGCCGATTCGTCGTCGT
The DNA here is from genome assembly GCF_033097365.1 of Actinoplanes sichuanensis. NCBI lineage: Bacteria > Bacillati > Actinomycetota > Actinomycetes > Micromonosporales > Micromonosporaceae > Actinoplanes > Actinoplanes sichuanensis. The sequence continues at coordinate 3,218,775 of NZ_AP028461.1, read as the reverse complement.
CATGATGTCGCCTCCTTTGGCCACAACACCCCTTTGGGATGCCTGGACCATCGGCGGGTCGGCGGGTGGGATTACGGGACCTTCGGCCTGTTTCCGGGGTCCTATTTCCGGGTGATGGGCACACAGTTCCCGGTCTTGTAGGTCTCGTCACCGTCGGCGACCAGGCCGTGCCCGGCGAGGGCGATCCGGGCGCAGACCTTCGGGTTGTCGGCGATCGCGCGGGTGTAGCGCTTGTCGCCGGTGTCCAGGACCGACGGGTTGCGGTCCTCGACGTACCACTCGCCCTGGTCGGCCTTCGGGGCGTGCGCGCCCATGTCGTGATCGGCCGGATAGGTGCCGTCACCGCCGTAGACGTGCAGGTGGTAGCCGCCGCTGACGTCCGGGGTGGAACCGGCCCAGTCGACGTCGTAGTCGATGGTGAGTTTGCCGTCCTCGACCACCGCCGAGGTCAGGCAGACCCAGCGCTGGTTGGCTTTGATCTCGTCGGTGCACTGTTCGTCGGCGGGTGGTGCGGACGAGGTGACGACGCTGGGCGACGGGCTGCTGTTCTGGGCGGTGAGTTGGCCGCCCGGGTCGTCGTCGAAGCCGTACTGGGCGTAGGCGATGCCGGCGGCGGTCAGGACGGCGGCGAGGGCGGCGCCGGCCACCGCGAAGGCCCGGCGGCGGTTGCCGCGGCTGCGGGCCGGTGGTTTGTTCTCCGGACCACGCGACGGTACGACCGGAGGTCGCGCCGTGGGCCGGGCGGAGGCACGTCCCGCCACCGGGGCGGGCGGGACGGCGGGATTGGGCGGCAGGTAGCTGGTGGCGGCCGTGTTGACCGGAGGCGCCGGCGGCGAGATCGGGGCGGGCGGAACGCTGACCGGCCGGGAGGCGACCGGTGGCACCGGCGCCACCGGGGTCGGGGTGACCGGCACGGGCCGCGGCGGCGTGACCGGAGCGGAACGCGGCGGCGGGGTGACCGGGGCGGACCGAGTCGGCGGCGGGGTGACCGGCGTGGAGCGCTGCGGAGGGGCGGCGGCACGACCGGCGGCCGGGCCACGGCTCTGCGCCGGAGTCCCGCTGGCCAGCCACGACGCGCCGAGGGCGACGGCGTGTTTCGGGTGCGCGTCGACCGCCACCGGCCGGTTGAACTCGGTTGCCACCAGCTGGGCGACGATCGGCATCCGGGACGAGCCGCCGACCAGCAGGATCGAGTGCAGCTGCTCGGGTGTGCAGTCGGCCGACCGCAGGGCCCGTTTCAGGGCTTCGACCGACCCGTAGAGGGCGGGCCGGACCATGGCCTCGAATTCGGCGCGGGTCAGCCGTACCTCGGTGGCGAAGTTGGGCAGCAGCACCGGAATCGTGGTGTCGGTGTCGGCGGAGAGGGCCTCCTTGGCGTTGACGCACTCCTCCCGCAGCCGGGCGACGGCGGCGACGGCCGTCGAATCGTCCTCGTCGAGTTCGGCCAGCTTGCCGCCGAGAGCGGCCTGGACGTGGCTGAACACGGCGGCGTCGAAGTCGATGCCGCCGAGGCGTTCGATGCCCTCCGGGCGGCCCAGGATGTCGAACCCGAGACCGGTCTTGCGCAGCACCGCGGCGTCGAAGGTGCCGCCGCCGAGGTCGTAGACGGCGACGATCGCGCCCGGGTCGATGCGCTGCTGCTGGGCGTAGCTGACCGCGGCCGCCTCGGGTTCGGTGGTGTAGAGGATCGGCCCGTCCAGGTCGGCCATCCGCACCGCCTGGCGCATCAGGTCGGTCTTGTAGGGACCCCAGTTCGCCGGGTAGGAGATGCAGGTCGACGACGGTTTGCCGCCCTCACGGGCGGTGACCTGGTCGGCGACGGCGCGCAGCAGGCGGGCGGCGAGCGCCTCGGCCGACTGCGGTACGCCACCGAGCAGGATCGGGGTGGTGTCGCCCATCCGGCGTTTGAATTCGCGGGCGACGCGGTGCGGTTCGGTGAGCCCGCGCCGGCTGGCCGCCTCACCGGTCAGGAACGTCTCGTCCTCGCGCAGCAGCACCACCGACGGGATGGCGGCGCTGCGGCTGCCGAGCGGGACGATCTCGGCGTGCCCGTCACGCCAGGTGGCGGCTGCGGTGTAGGTGGTGCCGAGGTCTATGCCTAGTGCGTACATCGCCGCTTGCTCCACATCGTCGGGTTGGGGGTTGCCGCGGGGGTTTCCCCGAGGCTGTCGGGTCGGGTGAGCTCATAAGGTGGAGGCATGGAACCCCTCCGCGACGTGTTCGCCGGGCTCGCCGGAACCGGCGGTGACCCGGGCGACTTCCTGCGGGAGCTGCCGGCCGAGCTGGTCGCCGAGGCGGTGGCCGGCTTCGCCGAGACCGCGCCGCTGGAGGTCGCCGAGCATCTGGCGCCGTTCGTCGGGGCGCATTTCGACACCGGCGACGCGGGCGGGACGTGGCTGGATCTGCTGGCGTCCGCGCCGGTTCCGGAGGAGGCCGCCGGCCTCGAGGATCAAGACCTCGGATTCGGTACGGGCTCCGCGGAGGCAGTGGACGACATGAGGTTGTTCGACGTCCACGATGACGGGATCGACCTCGGGGTCGACGACGAGCCCACATCCGCCGTCGAGCACGGACTCGACGGTCCGGGCGGGGACGACACCGCCGAGGCCTGGGTGGATTTCGGGGCCGACGACGACGCCGACGGGGAGCCGGACGACGACGCCGATCTGCCGGGCTGAGGCCGGGTGGCTCATCGCCGCTGGTCCAGCCGGGCGAGCATGCCCTCACAGGAGCGGATCGCGATCCGGGCCGCCACGGTCATCTCGTAGGAGGTGAGCGGGTTCTCGGCGCGGCGCTGCCAGCGGGCCAGCGCGTTCAGACAGGTCGCCGACTGCTCGGCGGCCGGGGCGTCCGGCGGCAGGTGCAGGCGTTCGCTGGTGGCGTTGCCGGAGCCGCCGATCAGGCGTTCCAGGTCCTCGATCACGTCGGGTTTGCCGGTGATCCACCCGGCGCGCAGGCTGGACAGCACCCGCAGTTCGTTGAACGGGTGGGCGGACGCCATGATCTCCTCGACCGCCGCCGACACCGCCTCGCCACCGGGGCGTGGGCGGGCGCGGGTGATCTCGGCCAGTGCGAGCAGCGCCGAGCGTGACTTGAGGATGTCCCGGCGCTCCAGGAACAGGCTGCCGATGATGTCGCGGAGCTGGGTCAGGCCACTGCGGTCGGCCAGCTCCTTGGACAGCGCCGAAGCGGTCGTGGCGACCTCACGTCGAAGCAGGGTGCTCGTCAGCCGTACGCCGAAGAGTCCGAAACGGGTCAGCAACGCGACGCGTTCCAGATCGGTGAGGCCGAGCTCGGGCATGGCCGACGCGAAGCGGTCGGCGGAGAGCAGCAGTTCCTCGGCCTGCTTGACCGGCAGCGCGGCGACCCGGCGTAGCTGGGCGACCTCGATCTCGGTGAGCGTCACCGCGGTCTCGGCGAGCAGCCCGGCCACCGGGACCACCGATTGGACGAGTCGTCGCACGTTGGCATCGGTGCCGAGCCGGGCGGCGATGCGCCGGGCCGAGGCCATCGAGTCGGGTCGGCCGGCGCCGATCTCGTCGGCGCGCGACAGCACGCCGATGGCGTTGACCGGGCTGGGCCGGGAGACCTCGGTGTCGTGGAAGGCGCGCAGGAACTCGATGTCGCCCGGATGCAGGTGCCGCAGCAGGTAGACGACGGCGTCGGCGGGGGTCTCCTCGTCGTCGGGGACGAGCAGGTCCCAGGTGTGCCGCGAGTTCTGGTCGGAGAGCGACCCGATGCCGGGCGTGTCGATCAGGGTCAGGGTGCGCAGCGCTCGGGCCGGCCAGGTGACGGTGAGCTGGTCGATCGCGGCGGCGTCGAGGCCGTCCAGGTCGACGGTGACCGGCCCGTCGTCGCGGGTGAACCGCAGGGTGCGTGTCTGACCGTTGCGGATCAGGGCTTGGACCTGGTAGGCGTGGCCGTCGCGGTACCAGGTGACGATGCGGGTGCACTCGCCCGCGTCGGTGGGTGCGAGCCGCTCCCCCACCAGGGCGTTGAGCAGGGTGGACTTGCCGGCTTTGACGCGCCCGGCGACGGCGACGCGCAGCGGGGCGTCGAGCCGGTCGCGGACGGCGGTGAGGCGGGCGGCGTCGGCGGTACCCCGGTAGACGGTGATGGCCTGGCCGAGGACTTCGCGGGTGCGGTCGGTGAGGTTCACTTGGCCACCGCTTCGGCGCGCTGCCGCAGCTGCTGGATGCGGGCGAGTTCGGCGTCCACGTCCTTGAGGCGCTTGTCCCGGTCGGCCTGGGTGCGTTTGGCGGCGTCGGCGGCGCTGGTCAAAGCCTGGGCGTTGGCCCGGTTGAGTTCCTCGGCGAGGCCGCTATAGTGGTCGCGCAGTTGGCGTTGCACCCGGCGCAGGGTGTCGCGGGAGTCCTTGTTCGCCACGAAGCTGACCTCGTCGCAGTAGCGGCGGATCGCGTTGCGGGCCTCGCCGCGGCGTTTCTGGATCTGGCGTTTCTTCTCGTCGCGCAGGCCGCGGTGGCCCATCACCAGCCCGATGCCGATGCCGATCGGGCCGAGCGAGACGCCGATCATGCTGCCCAGGATGATGAACATCAGCGCGCCGCCGTACGCGCTCTTCAACGCGACCATGGCCTGCTTGGTGATCCGCATCCGCTCCAGGTCGATCTTGTGCTGGAAGTCGGCGACGCTGGCCATCGGCGTCGGGTCGGTCACCGACGGCCGGCGCATGATCATGGTGGACGCCTCGTGGAAGTGGTCGCCGACCCGCAGCCCGAGCTCACTGGCCCGGATACGCAGCAGCTCGTAGTTGGCGAGCAGCTCGTTGGCCATTCGGGACTGCATCCACGCCTCCATCTCCGGCCAGGTGTCGGCCGGGTCGCCCGCCTCGATCGCGGTGTCCGCCTCGGCGATCACCACGCGGACGCGGGCCCGCAGGTCGTGGTCGATGTCGGAGGTGAGGTCGGTGATGCCGTCGCTGAGCGTCTGGTTCCATTTGGCGGCGGCGCTCTTCAGGGACTCGACCCGGTCCTTGACGCCGGTCAGTTCGCGGACCACCCGGGCCGCGGCCTCCGGGTCGGCGAGCGCGGCGCGTTCGGCCTGGAACCGGCCGTCGAGCTGGTCGCAGAGCGCGAGCACCTCGGCGGCGGCGTCCTTGACCAGGCGGTCGGCGGCCGACGCGCCGATCCGGTCGGTGAGGAACTTGACCAGCCCGGTGAAGCCGGACTCGGTGTTCAGCGCGGTGTCGTTCGCCTTCACCGCCCGCGACCGCAGCGCCGACGACACCGGCATCAGCGGCATCGGGCAGTGCGCGGCCAGGTGTTGCTCGTTGAGGTCCCGGATGCGCCGCCACGCCGGGTAGAAGTCGGTCTTGGTGACGACGCACGCCACCACCGGGCACAGCGCCCGGGCGCGTTGCAGGAAGTCGACCTCGCTGCGGGTCAGCTCCTGGGCGGCGCCGGTGACGAACAGGACCGCGTCGGCCATCGACACGGCGGCCAGGCTGGCCGCGGCGTGCGGCGAGCCCAGTCCGCCGACACCCGGGGTGTCGACCAGGACCAGGCCGCCGGCGAGGATCTTGCGGGGGATGCGGATCTCGACACCCGACACCCGGTCGGTGTCGCTGTTCTCCAGCACGTGCCTGCGGACGTCGGCCACCGGGATCGGCTCTCGGCGGCCCGGCTCGTACAGCAGGGCCGCCTCGGGTTTCGCACCGTGCCGCACGTAGGTCGGGACCGCCGTGGCCACATCGTCGTCGACCGCGCAGACGGTCGCGCCGACCAGGGCGTTGACCAGGGAACTCTTGCCCTGTTTGAACTCGCCGGCGACGACCACGTGCAGGACCGGGTCGGCGAGGGACTCCTTGGCGGCGGTCAGCCGGGCGGCCGTGTCGGGGCGGTCGTACGCCGTACAGGCTCGCAGTGCCAGCTCGATGACGTTGACCGCCTTCGCGACGTCGGCCACGGGTTCCTCCTGGTCGGGGTTCAGGCGCCGATGACGGTGTCGTCGCCGCTGACGATGCTGTCGTCGATGTCGGTGTTCGTGTTGGTGGTGTCGATGTCGGTGACGGTGGTGTCGTTGTCACTGACCGTCGTGTCGTTGTCGTTGATCGTGGTGTCGTCGTCGGACACCGTGGTGGTGACGGTCGTGTCGTTGTCCTGGAAGCTGTCGTTGTCCTGGGACCCGCTGGCGTCGCCGTCGCCGGCCGAGATGGCCGAGCCGTCGTCCACGGTGTTGCCGGAGACGTTGGTGGCGTCGCCGTCGCCGAAGGTCACCGCGCTGTCGTCGATCTCGGCGTCCGGCAGGTTGGCCACGTCGCCGTCCCCGAAGTTGAACACCGACTCGTCGACGTCCCCGTCGACCTGCGCGGTCTGGTTGCCGTCACCGACCACCGCGTCGTCCAGCTCGTCGGCCACGATCCCGGTGTTGACGCCGGTGTTGACCGCTCCCGAGATGTCGTCGCCGGCCTGCACGGCACCGTCACCGGTGTTGGCCTGACCGAAGTTGTCGCCGTCGATGACCTGCGCGCCGTCGCCGGAGGCCGAGTTGACGTCCCCGTCGATCACCGTGGAGCCGTCGCCGGTGGCCGCGTTGACGTCGCCGTCGCCGCTGTTCGCCACGGCGCCGTCACCGGTGGCCGCGTTCACGTCGTCCCCGCCGGCGACCGCGCCGTCCCCGGAGGCGCTGACGTTGGAGGCGTCGATGTCGCCGAAGACGTTGCCGTCCACGTCCAGGTCGAAGCTGTTGTCGGTGACGTTGGTGACGTCCAGGTCCAGGTTCTGGGTGATCGTCTCGTCACCCTCGTAGGTGGCGTAGGTGACGTAGTTGAGGTGCTGCACGACGTGCTCGACGGATGGCGACCCACCGGAGTGCGCGGGCGGAGCCGACGAGCCGGTGTAGTTCTGCAGGGCCGACCGGGCCTCGGCGGGCACCTCGGGCGAGCCGGCGGCCGCACCGACGACGGCGGAGACGTCCACGCCGGACAGGTCGACATCGGTGACACCCTCGGCGGTCAGGGTGCCGTTGGGGTCCTCCGCGTACCGGGCGGCGAAGTCCCGGTCGGACATCAGGTTGACGACGAATTCCCTCAGCATTTCGGTGGCACTGGCGGTCATTTCTCTTCTCCTCGCTCGGTGTGGCGTCCCGTTCCTTCACCCGGGCACGGCACCAGCGTGCGACCCGCAACCCGGTCCGGGCATCGGGGTGTCCCCCGTGGTATAGGGGGTTCGCTAGGGGATCTCACAGTCTCGTGTCCGAGATCCAACTCACAGACCAGCCGAACGGCGTTCTTCGGGGGCCGGTCAGGCGTCCAGCAGCTCCCGCAGAACGGCCAGCAGTTCGGCCCGGGAGTTGGCGCCGACCTTCGCCCGGATCCGGGCCACATGGTGCTCGACGGTCTTCGGCGAGATGTAGAGCTGAGCGCCGATCTCCCGGTGCGTGCTCCCGGCGAGCACCAGCCGGGCCACGGTCACCTCACGCTCGGACAGGCCCCCACCGCCGGGCCCTTCGGGCTCCGGTTCGGACAGTTCGCGGGCACGTTCCAGCAGGCGGCGGGCGGCAAGCCCATCAGTGGTACGGATGGCCGCCTGCCCGGCCAGCCGGGACGCCTCCCAGGGCAGTTCCGCCGCCTGCAGGTCCTCGGTGGCGGCCAGTACCGCCGCGAGGTCCACCACGCCGGCCAGGACCTCGGCCCACCGCTGAGCGGAGACGGCCAGCGCCCGAGCCCGGGCCGGCGCGTCGACGGTGGCGTCGACCGCGGCCAGTCGGGCGGCGACCTCGGCGGCGGCGGCCGGGTCGTCGGCGGCGACGGCGGTCTGCAGGTGGATCCAGTCGAGGGCGATCTGCCAGGTGGGTGGGCGGCCGAGCCCGGCGACCACCTGATCGAGCAGTTCGAGGATCGGGGTGACCCGATGAAGGCGCCGCAGCCGGGCCGCCGCGACCGCGAGCTCCTCGATCGCCTCCACCTGCCAGAGATCGACGGCCCGACGCGCGAGCAGCGGTTCCACACCGGTCCAGGCGTCGCGCAGCCCGGCGATGTCGCCACGCCGCCGGGCGATCCCGGCGGCGAGGGCGGCCCGCAGCAGCCGGTCCCGCCCGGCCGTCTCCCCACCGGACCGGCGCAGCTCGTCCAGCGCGGTCTCGTACCGACCGGCCCGCATCCGCGCCCAGGCCAGCAGAAGCCGGTGCCGCACCTCGGCGACCGGCCCGCCGACGCCGGCCGCCCGGGCCCGCTCCAGCAGATGTTCGGCCGACCCGACGTCCCCGGCGGCGACCGCCAGGATCGCCCCGATCGCATGCGGCGTGTCCGGCAGCACGACCTGCACCGAACTGCGCTCGACCGCCTCCGCCGCCTCGATGATCAGCGGCAGCGCGACCTCGGGCTCCCCCGCGGCGACCACCCCCTCAGCGAACCGCACGAGTCCCGCCGGCGTCCCCTCACCCCATCGGGCGACGCTTGCCGGCGCCTGCTCAGCGAACCGCGCAAGTCCGCCCGGCGTCCCCTCGGCCGTTCGCGCAACGCCGGTCGCCGCCTGCTCAGCGAACCGGACGAGTCCCGTCGTCGCTCCCCCTCGCGGTCCGGAAGCTTCGGCGGCGCGACCGACTCCGATCAGGAATGGGATCGCCAGGGTCGGGCCGGGAGCCGGAGCGGCGAGTAGGAGGTCGGCGGCCCGGGCGGCGCGGCCGTCGTGGGCTGCCACGACCCCGGCCACCAGGGACAATCGGGCGGTGGCGGCGGGCGGGAACGAATCGGCCGGGGTCAGGTCGTCGAGATCCACCGGCAGGCCCAGGAGCAGGGCGGCCTCGGCTCGTCCCGGGAGCACACCGGCCGGGTCGGCTCCGGCGTCGGCCGCGTCCTCGTACCAGCCGAGGGCGATCGTGGGATCGGTGAAGCGCAACCGCTCCGCCGCGTCCCGGTAGACGGCGGCCGCGGTCGGTGTCATCGCGCGGGCCGCCCGGAGCTGGCCCGCCGCGACAACCGGATCGGCACCGACGGCGATCATCGCACCGGCCACCACGTCATGGACCCGTCGACGTTCCGCACCAGACAACTCCGCCATGATCGCCTCGGCGACCACCGGAATCAGCCGCTCCCCACCCGGCGAAGCCGAGCCGTCCGGCGAAGCCGCACCACCCGACGACGCCGAGCCGCCCGACGGCGCGGGGGCACCCGACGGCGCGGGGGTGGCGGCCAGCAGGCCCTCGTCGCGGAGCGTTCGGATGATCTCGGCCAGCTCCGGCGGCTCGATGCCGCAGGCGGTGGCGATCAGGTGGTCGGTCAGGTCGAGGCGCAGCGCCAGGATCCGGGCGGCGGAGGCGGCCGCCGGCTCCAGGAGGGCGAATCGGCGCTGGACCCGGGCCAGCAACACCGGCGGAACGCCCGCGGGTGTGGTCGCCAGCGCGACGGCGAGCGCGGGAAGGCCGCCCGAGGCCTCGAACACCGCCGTGGCGACCTCGGGTGACACCGGGCGGCCGGTCACGGTGGCGACCAGGCGCGCGACCCCGTCACGATCCAGCGGGGCCAGGAGTTCGACGCCGTCGGCGGAGGCGGCCTCGTCGAGTTCGGCCAACTCGGGGCCGGTGATCGTGGGGCGGCGGGCGATCGCCACCGGCGTGCCCGCACGGGCGGCGGCGGCGAGGATCTTCAGGGCCGACGGGTCGAGCCGGTGCGCGTCGTCGACCAGGACCAGACGATCGTCCGGGACCGGCGGTGCGGTGAACCAGGTGACCGGCCCGCTCGCGGTCGCGGCGAGCATGCGCAGCCGATGGGTACGCCCGGAGCCGTCCACCCCGACCACGACCGTCACGCCAGCCACCGCCGTCCACTGTCTCCGGCGACTCTACGCGCGACTTCCCGGTTAATTCGCTGTCCGATATCCGTACTCGGTGGTAGACATCCCCGGTGTCGACGAAACTTGATCTTCCCGAACTGCTCCGCCTGATCGACGAGCGGTCGGCCGCGTTCACCGCCGTCATCGCCGCCGCGCCTAGCCTGGACGTGCGGGTGCCGTCCTGCCCGGACTGGACGCTGGCCGATCTGGCCCAGCACCTCGGTGAAGGGCGGCACCGTTGGGCCGCGACCGTGGCCGCCGGTCCCGCCGACTCCCGCCCGGAGAAGTCCGAGTGGAACACCTCGGACGCCCCGCGGGACGGCGCGGAGCTGTCCGCCTGGCTGACCGAGGCGACCGAGCGGCTGACCGGGGTGCTGCGCGAGGCCGGCCCGGACCGCGTCTGCTGGACCTGGTGGGGCGACTCGCAGTCACCGTCGACCAGCGGCGCCGTCGCCCGGCACCAGCTGCAGGAACTCGCGGTGCACACGTACGACGCACAGCTTGCCGTGGGTGACCCGCAGCCGCTGCCGGAGGTGGTCGCTCTCGACGGTGTCGACGAGTTCCTGAGCACCTGCGTCGCGGTGTCGAGCCCGTGGCCGCACGACCCGGCCGTGGTCGAGTACCGCACCACCGAGGGTCCGTCGTGGTGTCTGCGCCTGACGGCCGACGGCGCCCGCGCCGACCGGCTGCCGGCCGCCGCCGACGTGACGGCCGAGACCTCGGCCAGTGACCTGGTGTTGACGTTCTACGGCCGCAAGCCGGTCGACGCCCTCAAGCTCGACGGTGACCGTCGGGTCCTCGATCAGCTGGTGGCCTGGGAACCGGAGTAGAACCGGCCATCCGCCGTGCGGCGGCCAGCGGGGTGATCCGGTGGTCGGTGGCGTAGGTGAGCAGGGCCGCGGTCCGCTCACCGATCCGGTCGACGCGGGCGTCAGTGGCGGTGTCGTCCAGCCCGGCCTCCTCGCGGGAGACGGCGTGGACGATGCCGCCGATCGAGGCCAGCACGTCCGGCACCCAGGTGATGCCGCGCTCGTGCAGCACCCGGTCCACGGTGTCGTCGGCGAGCTGGTTGTTGGCCGGGCCGACGATCAGGGCGGCCCGGCAGTCCCGCGCGACCCGGTCGGTCAGCAGGCCGCCGGTCGCCGCCGGGACGAGCACGTCCAGTTCCTCGGTGAGCAGATCGGCGGTGGACCACCGGGCGCCGGAGCGCTCGACCGGCCCGGCCAGCCCGGTGTCCACGTCGGTGACCAGGACGGTGGCACCGGAGGCGACGAGGTCGCCGGCCACGAGCCGTCCGACGTGGCCGAATCCGATCAGTCCGATCCGACGGCCGGTGACGCGGTCGTCGCCGTGCCGGTGACGTAGCCCGGCCCGCAGCGCGGCGACCACTCCCCGGGCGGTGGCCGCCGACGAGTTTCCGCTGCCGCCCTCGGATTCCGGCCGGCAGAACGCGTAGCCGCGGGCCAGCCGGTGGATCAGCGACATGTCGTCCGGGGTCGAGCCGATGTCCGGCCCGCACCGGTAGCGCCCGTCGAACCCGTCGATCGCCTCGGCGATGTCGGTGATCAGGTCGGTACGCCGTCGTGGATCCCAGCCACCCGGCGGCAGCACCGCCACCGTCTTGCCGCCGCCGTGATCCAGCTCGGCCAGCGCGCATTTCATCGTCATCGCCTCGGACAGGCGCAGCACGTCGTCGACGCCGTCGCGCCAGGACGGGTACGGCTTGATCCGCACCCCGCCGATCGCCGGGCCCCGTGCGGTGGAGTGCACCGCAACCGCGACGGCCACCCCGGTGCGTGTGCCGCGGGCGATCCGGACTTCCTCATGAGTCAGCTGTGTTCGGTCCATGACCACGAGACTGGACGTATGCACGAGTCGCGACAACCGATGCCGGAATATGTTCGGTGGATGACGGAAACAGCGAACATGGATCGACTCGACGAGCAGATCGTGGACGAACTCCAGCGGGACGCCCGGATCCCGTTGCGGGACCTGGCCCAGATCGTCGGCGCCGCGCCGTCGACGTGTTCGGAACGGATCCGGCGGCTGGAGCAGCGTGGTGTCATCACCGGGTTCCGGGCCGAGGTCAGCCTGTCCGCGCTCGGTCGGCGGGTGCAGGCGCTGGTGTCGGCGCAGGTGCGCCCGCTCAGCGCCGACGTGATCGACACGTTCGAGCGGGAGGCGCTGGCCATGCCCGAGGTGATGGCCGTCTACGTGCTGGCCGGCGGCGACGACTTCCTGCTGCACGTGGGTGCCGGCAGCATCGAGGACCTGCACTTCTTCCTGGTCGACAAGTTGAGCCGGCGTCGTGAGGTGATCAGCTTCCGTACCTCGACGATCTTCCGGCACGCCCGGAACCAGACCCTGACCCGCCTGCGGTGAGGCCCTTCGGCCCTGTTCCGGTCAGAAGCGCGGGCATAACCTGACGGTTGGACAAACCGGACAACCTCGGAGGTACGGCGATGAGTTCCCCGACAGTGACACCGGTCGTCGTCGGCGTCAGTGGATCCGCGGCCGGCCTGCGCGCGGTCGAGACGGCCGCCCGGGAAGCCGGCACGCGGGGGCTTCCGCTGCGGCTGGTGCACGCGCTGCGCTATCGGCACGGGGTGATCGACCAGGCGCGTTCGGCCGGTGACCTGCTGCGACAGGCCCGCGACATCGCGCTCGCCACCACGCCGGGACTGTGGACGACGATCGAACTGATCGAGGGCGACCCGGTCACCGGGCTCCTGCGGTTGTCCCACCGGGCGGCGCTGACCGTGATCGGCGACGGGAACCTCGACGAGCACGTCTGCCTGCCCCGCGAGGCGACGGCCGTGCAGGTGGCGGCCCGCGCCCACGGCACCGTCCAGGTGGTCCGGGGTGCGGCCGGGCCGCTCGGACCGGTGCTGGCCGGAGTCAGCGGGACGGTCACGTCGGCGCCGGTGCTGGAGCGGGCGTTCGAGGCAGCCGCCGCCCGGGGTGTGGACCTGCACGTCGTCCACGTGGGTGAGGTGACCCACCGGATGCGGGTGCTCGAGGACGTGATCATGTCGCGGGCGTTCGCCTTCGGGGTCGTCGCGCGGCTCGACGTGACGCCCGGCGACCCGGCCGCGGTGCTTCGTCGCCGTGCACGGGACGCGTCGCTGGTCGTGGTGGGTGCGCGGGGCGAGTCGCCGTACCACGGACTGCTCGGCTCGGTGACCCAGACGCTGCTGCATCATGCCCGCGGCCCGGTGGTCGTGGTCCGCGCCCCGCGGACCGCGCCGATCCGGCGGGTCGCGGAGCTCGCGGGATTGGCCTGACCCTCCCCGGTTCGGGCCTCCGGTTCGGAGGCCCGAACACCCGCGCGGCGGTCTCACGCCACGAAGTAGGCGGGGGCCGGATCGGCCAGGTCGTGGTCGTCGACGTCGAAGGCGACCCGGGAGTCCACGAAGACCACCCCGGCGACCAGGCGGACCAGGCGCTCGGCGAGGATCGCGGTGGACCAGCGCTCGACCCGGCCGGTCAGGGTGACCTGGCCGCGTTCGACCACCGCGTCGACCTTGCCGTCGCGTTCGGTGAGGGTGGCCTCGTGCACCGCGGCCCGCACGTCGACCAGGATGTCGTCGTCGTGGCGCAGATGTTCCTTGAGCAGGTCGCTGCGACTCACGATGCCGACCAGGCGGCCCAGCAGGTCCTCCACCGGCAGCTGCTTGACGTGTGCCTCGTCCATCCGGCGGGCGGCGGTCCGAATGCCGGTCGTGGCCAGGACCACCTCGGCGGGCGCGGTCATCAACTCACCCGCGGTCAGGGCGCCGGCCTTGCGGCGTGCGGCCCGTCCACGGATCTCGAACCACTGCGGGCGGTCCGACCCCGCATATTCGATCTTGCGGAGCAGGTCCGACTCGGACACCACCCCGAGGACGCGCCGATCGGCGTCGACCACCGGGACCGCGTTGATCCGGTAGGCCGCCAGCAGAGCGACCACCTCCCGGTAGGGCGTCGCCGGGCCGACCGTGACGACATCGCTGGTCATCACGTCACTGACATGCCAGATCCTCATCTTCCATCCCTCCGGCACCGACGCTAGGCGCGAACCGGTCCACCCGGCAGGCCACAACGACCCGCCTGCCCGGGACCAACGGCCGGGTCGGGTCAGTCGCCGCGCAGGTAGCGGGTCACCATGTCGACCAGTTCGGTGGCGAACGTCTCGACCGGCACCGAACCGGGTGCGGCCATCAGCTTGTGGGTGTTCATCTCGATGGTGAACAGGATCAGGTCGGCCGCCGTGCCGACGTCGCCGACGTGGACGTCCGGGTGCCGGGTGAGCAGGTCACGGATCTGGGCGGTACGGACCCGGCCGTGCCTGTCGATGGCGTCGAGGAGGTCCTGGGACAGCGGCGCCTCCTCGATCATGATGCGCAACAGCTGCGGGTCCTCGCTGTGGCTGTCGATCGCGTCGCGGACCAGGGCCCGGACCGTTTCCCGGAGGGTGCCCGGGGCCAGGTCGAGCCGGTCGGCCCCGGTCCAGCTCCCGCGGTCGATGTGGCGGATCAGCAACTGGGCGAGGATCGCGTCCTTGTTCGGGAAGTACTGGTACAGCGAGCCGATCGAGATCCGGGCCCGCTCGGCGATGCGGTTGGTGGTGCCGGCGGCGTACCCGTGCTCGGCGAAAACGTGAGCAGCCGCGGTCAGGATGCGCTCTCTGGTGAGCTCCGCGCGGACCTGACGGGGCTCGCGACGTGGTTGAAGGCGGCGGTCGGCCGACGGCATCGGAATGGCTCCCCTGACGACGAAAAGCGAGTAGAGAATAGCTGAGCTATTACTCACAATAGTGTCGTGAGCTGGGGAAATGAAAGTCAACTGACCACCGTCGACGAGGTCGAGGCGTTGATCGGCCGGGCGCCGGCACCGGTGCTGCGCAAACAGATCGACGCACTCGACGAGGGCTGCCGAGCGGTGCTGGCGCACAGCCCGATCGCGGCGTTCGGCTACCGCGACGTCGACGGGACGAGCACCACCGCGTTCGTCGGCGGCCGGCCCGGGTTCGCGCGGCTGCTGTCGCCGACCCGGATCACCTTCGCCGTCCCACCGGGTGCGCGGGGGCCGGCCTCCCTGTTCTTCCTGCTCCCCGGGGTCGGTGAGGTCCTGCGCGTCAACGGCACGGTCACCGGCGACGTCCTCGGTGTCGAGGAGGCGTTCGTGCACTGCGCGCAAGCCGTCCTACGGTCCCGGCTCTGGTCGCCGCCGCCCCCGGTGGGCCCGGACTCCGCGGTGCCGGCCGACGGTCCGCTGAGCCGCCCCGGGGTGGCGTCCTTCCTCGCCGCCGCACCGTTCCTGGCCCTCTCCACCTGGGACGGCGCGGGCGGCAGCGACACCAGCCCACGCGGCGATCAGGGCTCGGTGGCCCGGGTCGTCGACGGCTGTACCCTGCTGATCGCCGACCGCAGGGGCAACAAACGCGCCGACGCGCTGCACAACCTGATGAGCGACGACCGGCTCTCGCTGGCCGCGCTGGTCCCGGGCCGCACCGACGTGCTGCACCTGCGCGGCCGGGGAGCCGTCACCACCGACCCGGAGCGGCTACGGTCTCTGGCGTTGCGCGGCTCGCCACCGCATGCCGCGCTGCTCATCGACGTCGAGCACGCCGAACTGAGCACCGGCGGCGCGGTGGTCGGCGCTCGGCTGTGGTCACCCGGGGCGCACGTCCGGCCGGGTGCCGCACCGGATCTGATGATGCTGGCCGGCGAGCATCTCGCGGCCAACACCGCACCCCGGTTCGTGCTCACCGCCGTCCGGGCCGTCCCGGGACTGGGCCGGCTGCTGCGGCGGGTGATGAACCGCGCCTACCGTTCCGGACTACGCAAGGAGGGGTACGCCGACGGCGTCCTGCGGGAGGTCCGGGTCGCCGAGGTCCGCCGGGAGACACCGAGTGTGGTCACCGTGGTGCTGGCGGACGGCCGGCCGTTCGACTTCCGGCCCGGCCAATTCTTCACCGTCGTGACCGAGGTGGACGGCCGTCCGGTGCGCCGTGCCTACTCCGCCTCGTCGGCGGCCGGCGCCGACCGGTTGGAGGTGACCGTCAAACTCGTCGACGGCGGGCTGTTCTCCACGTACGTACACCGTAGGCTGCGGGTCGGGGACCGGCTGGCGCTGCGCGGCCCGTCCGGCACCTTCCATCCGCGGTCTCCGGCCGAGATCGTGCTGGTCGCGGGTGGTAGTGGGATCACCCCGATGATGAGCATGATCCGCAGCCGGCTCGCCGGCCCGGATCGCGGCCGGATCGCTCTGCTCTACAGCAGCCGCGACGACACGGAGATCATCTTCAGGGCCGAGCTGGACCGGCTCGCCGGAGCGCACCCGGACCGGCTGTCGATCAGGCACGTGTCGACGCGCCGGAACGGCCGCCTCGACGCCGCGGGCATCCGCGGTTGGGTGACCGGGCTGGTTCCGGGGCCGGAGGCCCACTACTTCGTCTGCGGGCCCGAGGCGCTCACCGACACCGTCCGGAGCACCCTGACCGGCCTGGGCGTCCCCGACCGGCTGGTGCACAGCGAGCGTTTCCACAGCGGGCCGGAGGCCGTGACGACCGAGCCTCAGGAGATGACCGTGACCGAGAACGGGCGTGTCATCGGTACGGCGGTGGTGGCGCCCGGGCAGACGCTGCTGGAGGCGGGGCTCGACGCCGGGTTGGCACTGCCGTACTCCTGTACGGTCGGTGGCTGCGGCTCCTGCACCGTCCAGCTGACCGGCGGCGACGTCACCCGCACCGAGCCGGACGGCACCGTACTGGCCTGTGTGAGCTGCCCGCTCTCGGCGGTGACACTCGACATCAGGCGGTGAGCGGTCGGGCGTCACGCGCCGTTGCTGCGGCTGTCCCGTTCCGGCGTGGGTGGGGCGATCCCGCGGACGGTGACCTCGATCGACTCCGCGGTGAGGTCGTCGTGGGGCAGCCGCACCTCCGCCCGGAAGGCCGGCCCGGTGACGGTCGCCGTGGTCGCCCCGGGACCACCGGCGATGGACGTCACCCGCAGAGCCGTGAGCGGAGCGGCGAAGCCGAGTTGCACGGCCCGCTGACGGGCGCTCACCTTCGCCAGCGCCTCCAGGGCCGCCTGCATGTCGACCTCCGAACAGTCGATCGGCCCGGGCTCGTTGCGGCGACGCAGCCAGCGTGTCAGGGCTTTCAGGCCGTCGTACGACGCGTTACCCAGCACGCCCGAGGCGAGGACTCCCGAGGTCCACTTCCCGATCTCGACGGCGGGCGGAAGGTAGTCGGGCCACGGTGGTCTCCGGTCGATCTCGAACCAGTCGTCGGCGTCCGGCTCCATCACCTGCTCCTGCCTGAGGGTCATCCGTGTACCCGCATGGTGGCCCAGCGGCGGGGGTCGGCGAAGGCGTCGTCGGGCAGCCGTTCGAAGGGGCGCCTGGAACTCGCGCAGCAGCTCGGCCTGCTCGGTGGGAAGCGCCGCCGCCTGCTCCGGGCGGAGCAGCGCGGCCTTCCACGTACCGTTGCGGAACGCCCGCTGCAACGCGGTCAACGCATGCGCCGGCGGCTTGCCGGTCTGAAGAAAGGACGAGGTCAGGCGTACGGCGGTGAAGGCCGCCACCGGATCGCCCAGATCCCACATCGACGCGGCCACCGACCGCGCCCCGGCGATCCGGAACGCGACGTCGAGCCCGCAGTACTCGTCGACGACCGACGTCAATGCCGCGTCCACCGCGCTCTGGCAGGAAGCGAGCACGACGTGCGGCCGGCCCGGGAGACGCCAGGTGGTGGCGATCGTCCGTCCGAACACGACGCCGTCGCCGAGCGTCAGGTAGCTGGCCCCCCACGCGTTCGAGCTGGAACGCCCATGCCCGTGCCAGTTGACCCGGATGTCGCCGAGTTCGAAGCCGCCGGGCAGGTCGCCGAGGCCGTACAGATCGTCGATCCGCATCTGCTCGCCGAGTTGGAGGCGGAGAACGTCGAGCATCCTGCGGTAGAGGCCCACTCCCGGCAGTGGCGAGTCTCGCTCCATCACCGACACCAGCCGCGGCGTGGGCTGCCGGTATCCGGGCGGTGGCACCCAGGTGCCGGAGGTCGACGCGTCGAACAGCGACGAGCAGAACCGGACGGAGTTGACGACGTCGTGCAGGTACAGATCGGTCTCCGCATCGAGGACCAGGGCGTGCAGCGGCAACGCGTGCAGGGCCTTGTGCGGTACGAAGATCACCTCGTGCACCGGCCGCCCGCCGATCAGCACCCCGATCGCGCGCCCGAGACTGCCGAAGGGTTCGCTCAGCCGGGCGAGATCGGCCGGCCGCCGTCGACGGATTCGGCGAAGGCGGCCACGGACGCCAGCAGCCCCTGGTCGATGCGGTTGATCACGGCGCAGCGGTACTCGACCCGGCCGTCGCCCGACTGGCCACGCATCGGATAGTTGGTCGCCGAGATCAGCAGCAGCTGGGTGTCGGAGATCAGGTGGAACGAGATGACGGCGGTCGGGTCGGGACGTTCGTTGAGGTAGTGCTCGAATGCCGAGCGGTGGGTCACGGCGATGCGGACCTGGGGCGCGTAGCCGATGTTGCTCGTCTGTGACTCGAACATCAGATGGCGGGTCGACATCCCCTTCACACAGTCCAGCAGGGCGAGCGCCTCACCGAGGTGCATTTCGCCGCGCTGGATGGCACGGGCGACGGCTGCCGCACCGAGGTCCAGGACTTCGTGATTGTCGTCGACCAACGCGAGCAGCCCTTGCGCGTCGGCGATACCCCCGGCCCCGGCGACGACGGTGATGAATTTCCGAATGAGCACCTTGTCGGCGATGTCCATCCTGGACCTCCAGACAACGGCCACTATGTCACAGGCGGGCCGCAGGTGGTCTCGTACCGCTCCGGACTGTCACCGGTTGGTGGAGGCGTTGCGCAACTCGGCGAAGGTCTCCAGCGGCACGGGAGAACAGACACCTGATCACGACCGTCGGAGCCCGGGTGGAAGCGTGAACCAGAAGGTCGCCCCGCGGCCGGCCGCTCCCTCGGCCCAGGTCTGCCCGCCGTGCCGTTCCACCACCCGGTGCACGGTGGTCAGCCCGATTCCGGTGCCGGGGAACTCGTCGGCGCTGTGCAGTCGGGCGAACGGCTGGAACAGCTCCGCGGCCTTCCCGGCGGGGAAGCCGACGCCGTTGTCGCGGACGAAGAACCCCCGGTCGGTGCGGCCGATCTCGACGGCCGGCCGTTCGGCGTCACGGGTGAACTTCACCGCGTTGTTGATCAGGTTCTCCAGCACCACCCGGATCAGGCCCTCGTCGGCGTCGGCGGTCATGGCTTCGTGCACGGTGAAGTCGACCTTCGACGCCGGGTGACGGGACTCGACGTCGTCGATCACCTGCCGGGCCGTCACGGTGAGGTCGAACGGCGCCCGACGCAACTGGCCGCGGCTGGCCCGGGCCAGGACCAGCAGCGACTCGACCAGATCGGTCATCCGGCCGGCGGCGGTCTGGACGCGGCCCAGCCGGCGGAGGCTCTCCGGGCCGATCCGGCCCTCCTCGTCCTCGAGTACCTGCTCGGTGTAGCTGCCGATCACCTGGAGCGGGCCGCGCAGGTCGTGCGAGACCGAACCGGAGAACGCCTCCAGCTCGCGGTTGCGCCATTGCAGCTCGGCGACCAGGGCCGCACTGGTCGCGGTACGCTCGGCGACTTTGGCTTCCAGGGAGGCGTAGAGCAGCGCGTTGTCGATGGACACGGCCAACTGCCCGGCGATGAGGCGGACGGCGTCGAGGCGGTCGGTGGTGAACGCACCGCGGGCGAGCCGGTTCTCCAGCAGCAGGATGGCCCGCGGCACGCCCTGCGCGAAGATCGGCAGCACCAGCAGGGAGCAGCAGGTCAGACCGGTCAGATAGGGATCTCGGGCGAACCGGTCGTCGTGTACCGCGTCGTCGACCAGCAGCGGCTCGCGGGTGCGTTCGGCGTAGCGGACCACCGACATCGGTACCAGCCCTCGCGCGGCGCCCTCCTCGACCGCGACCGTCGCGCCGGGTTCGCCGGGCGGGCCGGGTAGACGCCAGCCGCCGTCCTGATCGTCGCGCAGCAGGACCTGGACGGCGGTGGCTCCGGTCATGGCACTCAACACCCCGCTGACCCGGGCTCGGATCCGGTCCAGGTTGGTCTCCGAGCTGAGCGCCTGGGAGGCGTTGAGCACGGCGAGCAGGTCGATGGCATCGGTGGAGAGGTCGCTGTTGCCGCGGCCGGTGGCGGGCGAGCCGGCCGGCTCCGGATGGGCGCCGTCGATCTGGCGGACCTTCGCGGTGGCACCCCATGCCTCGTACCCGGCACGGGCCTCGGCCAGCAGGGTCCGGCCGGTGTGTTCGAGTCCCTGCGCGGTATGGAACCGAGCGGCACGTTCGAGGATCAGTGCACGATGCCAGGGCCGTTCGGTCGCCGCGGCCGCGCGGATCGCCGCGTCGAACGCGGATGCCGCAGCCGGGGCGTCGCCGAGCGCCCAGGCCTGCTCGGCCTCGATCAGATCGGCGAGGTGGGCGAAGTTGTCGGGCGCGTCCGCGGCCCGGGCGGCGAACCAGCGGCCGCAGGCGGCCAGGTCGGCGGTGACCCGCTCGTCGGCCGCCGAGGTCCGGACCCGCTCGGCGAGGGCGATCCCGCACAACAGCCGGGCGATCGCCGTACAGTATTCGCCCGTATTGTCCGGCAGTAGGGTGGTCATCACCGCCGTGTAGGCGGCAAGGCCGGACATGCTGCCGCAGAGCACTTCGGCGATCCCGTGCATGGTGTGGAACGTCAACGCCACGATGGGATTCGCGGCCAGCCGGGCCACGAACGCCGACTCGTCGAACGAATCGTCGTCGAAGGAGGCGGGCGCCGCGGTCTCGCCGCGCAGCGCGCGGGCCAGCTGGCGGATCGGCGTCAGCGAGTCGACGACGTTCGGGTCGCAGGTCGCGGGGGTGCGGGCGATCGACGCCTCCACCTCGGTGACCAGGTCGGTGAGCGTCGGCGCGCTGTCGACCAGGGCGATACCGAGCGCGACCCGGCAGTAGGCCGCCGTATACGGATCTCCGGCCCGCAGCAGGCCGTCGTGTGCCCGCCGCAGGGCGGCGACGGTGCCCTCGAGCCGCTCGAACCAGTGCGCCGCTCCGGTGTTGAACACCAGCAGTGCGGTCGGGGCGGTGCCGTACCCACGCGCCTGGGCGACCGCGACCGCGTGCCGCGCCACCGTGTAGCCGGACCGGAGTTCCTGCCGCACCGTCTGCTCGACGAAGGCCACACAGCTCAACGGCACGATCAGTTCGGCGCAGGGGCCGTGCTCGACCCAAAGACGCCAGCCCTCGAAGACCAGCCGTCCGTAGACGGCCGGATCGCCGACATGAGCGATGGGCATCAACCGCGTCAACAGCCCGGCGACGGCCAGCGCCGACGGATCGGTCACCTCGGGCCGGTCCAGGTCGGCGGCCGGGCCGCCGGCCGCCACCCAGCTGTCGACGGCGGCCATCCGGTCCTCGAACCCGGCACCCGCCGCCTCGGCCGCGGGCACCACCACCCCGAGCCGGCCGAGCAGGTCCAGGCCCAGCACCATCGCCTCGCGTACCCGGCCTCGGTTGACCAGACTGGGGATCTGGGCGTTCGCGGCGGCGGCGAGCGCTTCCGGGCCGGGATCGCGGCGCTCGATCGACCGGTAGACCTCGTCCGCCTCCGCCGTCCGGCCCAGGGCGAACAGTGCGGCGTGCCGGTCGATCTCCAGCACTACCAGCAGCGGCTCGCCGTCGGCCAGGGCCAGCGCCGCGGCCAGCAGGCGTTCCGCGGTCACCGGGTCGACCACCCGCAGCGCCGCCGCGTGGGTCTGGAACAGCCCGGCCACCGACAGTCGTTCACCTCGGTCGACCAGCTCGGCGGCCCCCGGCAGATACTGTTCCGCCGCGGCTGCCGCGAACTGCGGGATCGGCGCCAGCCGCCGGGCCAGCTTCAGACTCAGCTCCTGCCGGGCCACCGGTGCGAGGAGGGCGAACGCGGCCTCCTGAACCCGGTCGTGCCGGAACCGCACCGCAGAGGTGGCCTCGCGCTCCATCAGCAGCAGGCCGTCCTCGAGTGCCGGCCGTAGGCTCTCCTCGACGACGTGGATGCCGAGACCGGCCGCGGCCGCCAGCAGGTCGAGGGTGACCTCGCCGCCCAGCAGAGCCGTCATCGTCAGCAGATCCCGGGTGGCCGGCGGCAACCGGTCGATGCGGGCCATCACGAGTTCCAGCACGTCGCCCCGGCCGACATGGCGGCGCACCGCGTCCGCGTCCCACCGCCATCCGTCCGGGCCGGGTACGAGCACCCCCTCCCGACGCAGCGCGTTGACCACTTCGACGCTGTCGTAGGGATTGCCACCGGTACGAGCGACGAGCGCCTCGGCCAGACCTGCCGCATCGTCCGGACCCAGGCGCAGCATCTGAGCGAGCAGCACGCCCAGGTCGGTCGGCGGCAGGTTCGCCAGCCGGATCCGCTCCGGTGCCGGCTCGCGGCCCGCCCACTGCGACGACGCCGCCGCCAGCGGGTGGGAATTGTCGATCTCGGCATCCCGGTAGGCGCCGACCAGCAGGAGCCCTCGAATCTCGGGATCGGTGAGCACCGCGTCGATGAAACCGACCTGTGCGGCCCCGGCCCACTGCAGATCGTCGAGGACCAGCACCACCGGCCGTTCCGGTGAGGCGACGACGCGCAGCACGTCGAGGCCGACCCGCACCAGCCGCCGTTCGACGGTCCTCGGGTCGGGGGCCGTCTGGTCCGGGGCCACGTCCATCAGCGGCGCGAGTTCGGGCACCGCCGCCGCGGCCAGGCCGACGTTGGTGTCCAGCGTGGCATGCAGCCGCCGGACCAGCGCCGCCACGGCCTCCTCCGGTTCCGCCAGCAGCAGGCGGCACAGCGCGCGCATGGCCTGCCGTACCGCGTCGGAGTCCGGATTCCGGCGGTACTGGTCGCATTTGCCCGACACCAGCCAGCCGCCACGTCCGGTCACGTACGGCCGTAACTCGTCGATCAGGCTGGACTTTCCGACGCCGGGACCGCCGCTGACCAGCACGCCACGCCCCCGGCCGGCCATCATCTCGTCGAAGGCGGCCCGCAACCGGGTGATCTCGGTGTCCCGGCCGACCAGCCGCGACGGCGGCACCAGCCGTACCGGGAAGTCCCGCTCCCCGAGCGGGAACACCGTCGACCCGGCACCGCGCAGGCCGTCGAGCAACCGCGACAGGTCGTGGGCCAGACCGTCGGCGCTCTGATAGCGCCGGTCCGGTTCCTTCTCCAGCAGCCGCCCGACGATGTCCGACAGCAGAGGTGGTACCAGCGGATTCACCTCGGCCGGCGGGACCGGGGTACGGGCCAGATGATCGTGCGTGAGCCGCAACGGGTCGCCGAACCCGAAGGGTGGACCGCCGGTCAGCATCTCGTACAACGTCGCGCCGAATCCGTACAGGTCGGCGCGTCGGTCCACCGGGCGGGCGGTGCGCCCGGTCTGCTCCGGCGCCAGGTAGGCCAGTGTGCCCACGATCCGGTTCTCGTGGGTGAAGGCCGGCCGTTCCTCGGCGAACGTGGTCGCCAGGTCGAAGTCGATCAGCGCGGGACGCCGTCGCGCTCCGCAGAGCAGCACGTTCGACGGACTGATGTCCCGGTGCACGACACCACGGCGGTGCACCTCGGCGAGGATGCCGGCCAGGACCACCGCGACCTCCACGGCGTCCACCGGATCGAGTGGCCCGGCGGCGAGAGCCGTGTCGAGGCCGGCACCTGCCACGTCGGCGCACACGATCGCCTCGTCACCGTCGCGGCACACCAGGTCGGGTACGCCCACGACGCCGGCCAGACGTTCCAGGATCGCCCGCTCGTGACGGCGCCGGCCGGCGGCGTCGGCACCGAAGACGTCCTTACGGATCACCACCTCGGTGCCGTCCGCCGAGCGCACCCGAGCGACCCGCGTCCGGTCGCTCTCGTACAGCACCTCGACGTCGGCTTCGACGGCCGAGGTCCCACCCGCTGCCATGAGTCACCCCCAAAGTCGCCCCTGTTCGATCATTCCCCTCGGGGCGGAGCAACTTCGGGTTTCGCCGAGGCCCGGCTGTCCGGCCGGTCCCCCGACTAGATTCGGTCAGGAGTCCGGTGTCGCGGGAGCCCGCAGGGGGTGGGCCCGAGCCTCCTCGGCGGCGAGGTCGGCCATCGCGGCCCGGTAGTCGTCGCGGGAGATCCGGCCGGCGCGCAACTTCTTCAGCAGGGCCTTCTCCGGGTCCGGGGCCGGTGGCAGTGGCAGGTCGAGCAGCGGGGCCAGGCATGGGTCGGGGTGTGGCGGTAGCGGGGTGGGTGGGCGGTCGACCAGGGACAGGGCGATCAGGCCCACGACTTTCATCAGCAGGATCACGGCGAACAGCATCAGCACGGCGGCCATGGTCACATCACCTCCGACGAGGCCCGGGACACCGGCAACGTCCGCCGATGTCTCCGGACTCAATGTCACCACGTGAACGCCCGTAGTGATAGGGCTTATCGGCTCCCCTTGGTCACGGTCAGGGTGCTGACCGGGGTGGGGTTCAGCGCGTTCGCCCGGGTGCCGGTGTCGCCCCAGGTCCCGGCGGTGATGGCGGCGTCCCGTTCGGCGATCAGGGTGGTGAAGGTGGCGGTGGTCAGGCGGTCCAGGCGCAGCTGCCACTCGACGCCGGTGCCCTCCGGTTTCGTCGAACCCAGATACACCGTGTACGGGGCGGCGACACCGTCGTAGAGGTCGACCTTGCCGTCGAGGTAGCAGCGCCCGGCCACGCAGATCGACAGGGCGACGACCGTGGCGGTGGCGGTGGCGTCGGCGGCCGAGACGGCGAACTCGGCGTCGAACGGCCACGGAACGGTGCTGTGGTCCGCCGGCGAGACGATCCCGGTCTTCACGGCGGCGCTGGAGGCGGGGGCTTCGACCGTACGGGATGGGGCTGTCGACGGCGTGGCCTGGACCGTGGCGGCCGACGCGGGCTCGGATTCGTCGTCCGGCAGGACGAGGATCGTGGTCACGGCGATGGCGATCACGCCGACCGCCGCAGCGGCGAGCGCCCAGGACTTCCGCGACGTCGCAGCGGGCTCCGCCGGGATCCCGGGGAACACCGCGGGCGAGGCGATCGACGCGGGCGAAGGGGCCGGCGCGGCCGGCGCGGGCTGGTCCGAGCCCAGGTAGGCGAGTGCCCGGACCACTGCCGGATGCTCCGGGCCGAGAGCCGCCGGGCCGAAGGCCGCGACCCTCGCGTGGTTGGTCCGAGCCACATGGCGGTTGGCCAGTTCCTCGGCGACGACCGCGAGATCATGGGCCAGCAGCAGCCCGAGCGGATCCGCGTCCTCGAGTCGATGCCCGATCTCGAGAGCCTCCTCCAGGACCCGCCGGGCGGACATCGGGTCGTCCGCGCGCATGTGGATCCCGGCGAGCTGTCGCATGGTGGACAGCAACTCGGTGTCTGCCTGGGCGAGCTGTGCCCGCCCGATCTCGATGGCACGTTCGAGCAGCGCCTGGGCACCCTGCAGGTTCCCGGCGGCGGCGAGTGTCTCGGCGTGCTGCCGGGCTTGGGCGAGGGCGGGTGAGTCAGGCATCCGATCATGCTGCCAGACCGGGTTTAATCTGATTTCCATGCAGGTGCTGGAGTTGTTCCGGAACACAGTCGCGCACGTGCCCGCCTACTCCGTGTTCCTGCGGGAGCAGGGCGTCGACCCGGATGAGGTGACCGACCCCGCCCAGATCCCGTTGATGACCAAACAGGATTACCACCAGCGGTTCGACCTGCCACAGCGCTGCCGGGACGGCCGTCTGGACGCGGCCGCGACGGTGGCGGTGTCGTCGGGATCGTCCGGCCGGCCCACGGTCTGGCCGCGAACGGTCGCCGACGAGGACCCGGTGGCGGCCCGGTTCGCGCAGGTGTTCCTGGACGGCTTCCGGGCGGGTGAGCGCCGCAGCCTGGCCGTGGTGTGTTTCGCGCTGGGCAACTGGGTCGGCGGGATGTATACGGTCGCCGCCTGCCGTCGGTTGCCGGTGACGGTGGCCGCGCCCGGCAACGACATCGGCGAGATCCTGCGGGTGGTCGGCGAGTTGGGCGGCCACTTCGATCAGACGGTTCTGCTGGGCTATCCGCCGTTCGTGAAGAACGTGATCGACGCCGGTGTGGCCCGGGGTGTCGACTGGCCGTCGCTGCGGGTCAAGCTGGTGCTGGCCGGTGAGGTGTTCAGCGAGCAGTGGCGTGACCTGGTGGCGGCCCGGGCCGGGATCGGCGATCCCGAGACGGACATCGCGTCGCTGTACGGCACGGCCGATGCGGGGGTGCTGGGCAACGAGACCCCGTTGAGCGTACGGATCAGGCGTTTCCTGTCCACCCGGCCGGAGGTGGCCGCGAAGCTGTTCGGCGAGTCCCGCCTGCCGACGCTGGTGCAGTACGACCCGGCCACCCGCCTGTTCGAGCCGGCCCCGGACGGCACGCTGGCGTTCAGTGCCGACGGCACGGTGCCGCTGGTGCGCTACCACATCGCCGACGACGGCGGCCTGATCCGGAAACCCGACCTGCTCGCCCTGTGCCGTGACCACGGTTTCGACCCGGGCGACGGCCCCGACCTGCCGTTCGTGTACGTCTTCGGCCGCTCCCTGTTCACCGTCTCGTTCTTCGGCGCGAACGTCTACCCGGAGAACGTCACGGTCGGTCTGGAACGCCCGGACATCAGCGCCTGGTCGACGGGTCGTTTCGTGCTGAGCACCGTGGCCGACGACGATCACGACCGCCATCTGTCGGTGGTGGTCGAGTTGGCGCCGAACGCCGAGGCGACCCCGGAGCGCGCGCGGCTGGCGGCCGACGCGATCCGGACCGAACTGCTCCGCCTGAACAGCGAGTTCGCCAACTACGTGCCCTCCGGCTACCAGACCCCCCGGGTCGAGTTGCGGCCCGCCGACGACCCGGAGTTCTTCCCGAAGGGCGTGAAGCACCGGTACACCAGGCGTTAGACCAGCCGTTGCAGCAGCGTGGCGTATCCGGCGTCGGTGAGCAGCCCGTCGCGGTGCAGCTCCGCCAGGTCGGCGCGGAGTGCGGCGGTCTTGACCGCGAGCCGGTTCGCACCGCCGCGCCCCGAGTCGAGGTCGGCCAGCTTGCGCCGCAGTTGGCGGGCCTGTTTCGCGGGCAGCGAGTCGATCACCCCGAGCGGGTCCGGCCGCGGCGGTGGGTGGGCTTGCGAGGTGGGGCGAGGCGCCGGCGCCGGCGACGTCACCGGAGCCGGTCGGCTCGGTGCCACCGGCGGCACGGCCCGTGGCGTGGTGCCGGGCGGCTCGGGCGATGATGACACGACACCGACCAGGGCTACCGCCGCCGCGACGGTGATGATCACCGGCCGGTGCCATCGCCGCCCGGTCGCGCGGTGTGGGGTGCTCAGCCGCTCCAGCGCGACACGAACCAGGGCCGGGCTGTCCGGGCGGTCCGCGGGGTACTTCGCGAGCAGCGTCCGCGTCAGCCTGTCGAGGGCCGGCGGGACGTCCGGTCGCAGCGCGCAGATCGCCTGCGGGGTACGTTCGACATGTTGCCAGGCGACCTGCTCGGTGTCGCCGTCCACGTAGGGCGGCCGCCCGGCGAGCATGTCGTAGAGCACGCAGCCGAGCCCGTACAGGTCGGTGCGGGCGTCGACGACGCTGCCGGTCACCTGTTCGGGTGCCATGTAGGCGCTGGTGCCGACCATCGGTGCCGAGTCGGCCCCGGCGAGTCCGGCGATGCCGAAGTCGCAGACCTTCACCCGCCCGGCGCGATCGAACAGGATGTTGGCCGGCTTCACGTCGCGGTGCACGATCCCGGCCCCGGCGGCCGCCTCGAGGGCGGCGCACACGCCGATCGCGATCCGGATCGCCTCGGTCACCTCAAGGGGTCCGCCGTGCAGCCGGTCGGCCAGACTCCGCCCGTGGACCAGCTCCATCACCAGGTAGCGGACCCCGTCGTCGGCCCCCACGTCGTGCACGGCGACGATGTTCGGATGGGTCAGCCCGGCGATGGTCCGGGCCTCCCGATCGAAGCGGTCCGGTCCGCCGCGGCGCAGCACCTTGACCGCCACATCCCGGCCCAGACGAAGATCGAATCCCCGCCAGACCTCGGCCATCCCACCGCGCCCGAGCGGCTCCAGCAATTCGTACCGATCACTCAATACGCGCCGCCCCATCGAGCAACCCTGGCACAGAACGCCCCGCATCCGCCCCATCTGTCCCCCGCACGGGCGTAGTCGTCGGGTTAGCGTGGGGTGATGAGCATTCTGGTGATCGGCGGGACCGGAACGGTGGGCGGCCGGGTGACCGCACGGCTGCGTAAGGCCGGACACGACGTGCGCGTGGCATCGCGACATACCGAGCCACGGTTCGACTGGACCGACCCCGGCACCTGGTCGAGCGTGCTCCACGGCGTACCGACGATGTTCGTGCTTCTGCCCGATCAGACCGAAATGCCGGAGGCATTTCTTCCGGAGGCGCTGCGCGCCGGGGTGCGCCGGGTGGTCCTGCATTCCGATCGGGGCCTGGAGGTGATGGGTCTCGGTCACCTGCAGAAGGCCGAGGATCAGGTACGCGACTCCGCCCCCGAATGGAGCATCGTCCGCCCCGACTGGTTCCACCAGGACTTCGAGACGTTCTTCCGGCAGCCGGTGATCGACGGCCGGCTGAGCGTGCCGGTCGGTGACGCCGCGCAGGGCTTCATCGACGCCGACGACATCGCCGCGGTCGAGGTGGCCGCCCTGACCGGCGACGACCTGCTCGGCCGGCTGGTCGAGGTGACCGGCCCGCGGGCCCTGTCGTTCGGCGCGGCGGCCGCCACGATCGCCGCCGCCACCGGCCGCCCGGTCGAGTTCGACGGCTCCCCCGACGCCTTCCGTGCGGCGATGCGGTCCGACGGGCTGCCCGACGAGATCGTCGAGTCCCTGATCGAGGGTTACACCCGCCTGCGGGCCCGGGGCGACACCGAACCGACGGGCACGGTCGAGGCGATCCTGGGCCGCCCCGGCCGCGACTTCGCCGACTACGCCGCCGAGGCCACGGCCCGTGGGGTCTGGGACCCGGCCGGGTAGGCCGGACGGCCCTGTCCGCCCGGGGCGGTCGGCGGGCAGGATCGAGTCGAGCGCGATCACAACGGGAGTGGACAGTGGGTGAGGTTTTGGTCGCACGCCGGCAGCCGGGTGGGCACACCGCCGACACAGCGGGCGGATCTACTCGGGCGGTGCACATGTCGTGGTCGGACGCCTATGCCACCGCGCGGGACGCCGCGAAACCGCTGGCCGCCGAGCTGTCGCCGGTGGTCGCGGCGACCGGGCGGGTGTTGGCGACGGCGGTCCGCTGTGAGCGGCCGGTGCCGGCGTTCGACAACGCGGCGATGGACGGCTACGCGGTCGCCGGTGACGGTCCGTGGGCGGTGCGGGGCCGGGTGCTGGCCGGCTCAGCGGTCGACGGCGGACTGGCTCCGGGCACCGCGGTGGAGATCGCCACCGGTGCGCTGCTGCCCGACGGCGCCGAGGCGGTGCTGCCCTACGAGGACTGCCGGGTCGAGGACGACCTGGTCATCGGCGTCATCGGGGCACGGCGGCACATCCGGCGGGCGGGTGACGCGCTGTGCCCGGGCACCCTGATCGCGCCGGCCGGGCGGGTCGTCACGGCCACCATCGCGGCGGCCGCACTGCAGGCCGGGGCCGAGCAGGTCCTCGCCCAGCGGCCACCCACGGTGACGATGCTGGTGACCGGCGACGAGGTGATCACCGCCGGCTCTCCGGGGCCGGGCCAGGTGCGGGACACGTTCACCGGGCTGGTCACGGCGATCACCGACCGCGCGGGTGGGCGGCTCGTCACCTCGCAGCGGCTGCCCGACGATCCGGCGGCACTCACCGCGGCCCTGGCGGCGGCGGTCACCGACGTGATCGTGGTGAGTGGATCGTCGTCGGCCGGAGCCGCGGATCATCTGCACCGGCTGCTCGGCGAGGCGACGGCGACCTGGCTGGTCCGTGGGGTGGCGTGCCGTCCCGGGCACCCGCAGGCGCTGGCGGTGCTGCCGGACGGGCGTTTCGTGGTCAGTCTGCCCGGTAACCCGTACGCCGGCCTGGTCGCCGCCCTGACCCTGCTGGAACCGCTGGTGGCCGCACTCGCCGGACGCCCGCCCGCGTCGCTGCCGACGGCGACGGTGACCGGCCCGGTCAAGCTGATGCCGGGCGGTGTCCGCATCGTCCCGGTCGGCCCGGACGGTGATCTCGCCGCGGCGGGCCCGGTCGGACTGCACGCGGCGGCCGCCGCCGGCAGCCTGGCCGTGCTTCCCGCCGACTGGGCCGACGGTGATCCGGCCGTCACCCTCGTCGTCCCGTGAAAAAGGGATGTGCCGGGAGCCCGCCGGTTCCTATCATCGACGGCGACGGCGGGCGGCCATCGTGGGGCTTCCTTCTCACACACTTCCAGGTATAGCCCCGCGGCTCTCCGCCCGCCGCTTCACCTCGGCGGCACGTCGTTGAGGACCCGCTCGTAGAGGTGGCTGTCCTGCCACGCGCCGTTGAGGAACAGGTGGCCGTGCGCCGTGCCGTAATGGCTGAACCCGTTCTTGACCAGCACCTTCTGCGACGGCACGTTGCCCGGCGCGGTCGCCGCCTCGATCCGGTGCAGGCCCCGCGCCTCGGCCACCGCCAACAGGTGCGCGACGGCGGCACCGGCCAATCCCCGGCCCTGCTCGGCGGCGTCCGTCCAGTAGCCCAGATCGGCGCCGCACAGCGGGGCCGGCGTGATCCGGGTCAGGCAGGAGAACCCGACGACCTGCGCACCGCGGACCATCACCCGGGTGATCACCTCACCGGCCTGCTCCTCGGCCACGATCGACCGCATCCGGTCGCGCTGGCCGTCGAGGGTGAAGAACGACTCCGGTCGCGGAAACTCGTACGGCGCCAGGTGCTCCCGGTTACGCACATGCACGTCGAGCATCGCCGCGGCGTCCTGCTCCCGCAGCGAACGCAGCACCACACCGGACGGCAGAACCACCGCATCGAACACCGACGAATCCTAGCGTGGCGATCACCGACGGACAGAATGTCGGACCCCTGTTCTAGGGTGCCGGCATGGTCGATGTCGAGGTGCGCAGCCGGGTCACCGGCACAGCCGCGGGCCTGCCGCCGGTGCTGGTGCGGCTGGCCGGCGAGAGCACGACCGCGCGGGAGCTGATCCGTGGCGCGGTCGAGGAGCAGATCCGGCTGGCCGGGGCCGACGCGGTCCGCTGCCGCCAGGCCCTGGACAGGCAGTTCCTGTCCGATGACGACCTGCGTGCTCAGGCCGCCACGGGTGCGATCCGCATGCCGTCCCGGCCGGTGACCCTGCCGGATGCCGAGGCCGAGGTCGCGCGGGCGCACCTGGCGTTCAGCCGGGGCACGTTCGTGATGTTCAACGGGGGCCGTCAGGTGCACGACCTCGATGAGCCGGTCACCGTCCGGCTCGGGCAGCCCGTGGTGTTCCTGCGGCTGGTCGCCCTGGTGGGTGGCTGATCATGCTCCCCGACGGATACGCCGACGTGATCCACACCGAGCAGGCCGCCCTGGCCGAGCTGGTCGAGACGGCCCGGGCCGCCGACCAGGCCACTCTGGCCGTCCTGGCCGACGAGATCACCCGCCGGATCGAGCGGGGCAACGGGCTGGCCGGCGGCCATCTCAAAGCCCGCATCGGCCACCTGACCGGGCAGCTCGACGAGATCTTCGACGCGGCGTTCCCGGTCGGCGACCCGGGCGACCTGCGCCACATTCTGGACATCCCGTGGCCGACCGCGTCACGTCGTGCCCTGCTGTCCCGGGCGCTGCGCGTCGAGAGTGGCCGGCTCGTGATGCTCGACGAGACCACCGAGCAGGCCATCGCCGCAGGCGACGTGCGTCTGATGCTGGTTCTGATCCACACGCCGCTGGGTTACCTGGCCCGGCATTCCCGGGCCCGGCTGCTGCAGGCCCTGCACGTGGCCGGCGCTCTGGACGCGGCGGCCGTCGAGCGGGCCTTCACCGCCGACCGCCACCTGTGGGACGGCATCGGCGGCCGGTTGGGGCTGACCTGCGCCGAGTCGGTGCGCGACCATCTGGATGCCTTCGTGTGGCGGCTGGTGACCGCGCCCGAGCCGCCACCGTGGATGGAGTTCCCGGACGGGCCCGTTCCACGCGGGCTGCGTTTCCTCCGGGCCGCCCTCGCCTGGCCCGGCGATCGGCAGATCGCCGACCACCTGGGCTCGGCCGAGCTGACCACCACCGAGCAGGCCGAGCTGGTGACGTTCCTGCGCGACCGGCCCGAGGCGGAGCAGCAGCGGGTCTGGCGCTGGCGGGTGGCCGCCGGTGACGCCGACACACTGCTGCCGGCGTTCGACCTGGAGGCGGCCGCGCCGCTGCTGCGCCTGATCCGGGCGATGCCCGACGGTCACGAGCCGTTCCGGCAGGATCGGGCCGCGGTGCTCGCCACCGTCGAGGCGGTCGGTGTGGAGTCCGCCCGGCGGCTGCTGAAACGGCAACCGCACGAGCTGGTGTCGGCGGTCCTCGGCGACAACCGGGCCGCCGTGCTCAAGCGGGTGAAGAACAACGCGCTGCAGGGCATCGCCGCGTTCGGGATGCTGCCGCTCGCTCCGGACGAGACGGTCCTCGACCGCTACCTGGCGATACGTGAGATCGCCAAGAGAGGCCCGGCCCTCGGCCCCAACCGGCGCATCTCGCACGCCGCGGCGGTCGACGTCGCCCTCGACCATCTGTCCCAGGTCTCCGGGGCCGGCTTCCTGGAGTGGGACTGTGAGGCGCAGATCGCCGCCGAGGCACCCACCACGGCTGACGCCGGCGACTACCGGGTCGAGCTTCGCTTCGACGGTGCCGATCCGGTGCTCGCGGTGAGCCGGGCCGGCAAGCCACTGAAGTCGGTTCCGGCCGCGGTCCGGTCGCACGCCTCCTACCGCGAGTTGCGCGAGCACCAGGAGCGGCTGCGCGAGCAGGCCCGGCGGATGCGGACCGGCCTGGTCGAGCGGCTGGTCGCCACCACGGCCACGCTCACCCCCGACGAGTTGGCCCGGCTGCGGTCGCTACCGGCCGGTGAGGCGATGCTGCCCGGCCTGATCTGGCGTGACCGGGGCGGCGTCATCGGCCTGCTCGACGACGTCGACGTCACCGGCCCGGTCACCGCCGTGCATCCGTTCGACCTGCTCACCGCGGGCACGCTGGCCCACTGGCAGGAGGAGGTCGTGCGGCGGCGGCTGCGGCAGCCGGTGAAACAGGCGTTCCGCGAGCTGTATGTGCTGACTCCCGCCGAGCGGGCCGCGGTCGGCGTGTCGCAGCGGTTCGCCGGGCAGACGGTCACCGGCCGGGTCGCCGCCCAGCTACTCGCCGGGCGGGGCTGGAGCACCGGCCACGAGTATGGGGATCATCAGGCCACCCGCCCGGCCGGCGACGGTGTCGTGGCCGCGTTGAGCGCCGACCTGCACGGTTACTGGGGCATGGGTGACGTGGTGATCGGCGGTCTGCGGTTCCTGCGCGACGACCGGTCGATCCCGCTGGCCGACGTGTCACCGGTGGTGTTCTCCGAGGTGATGCGCGACCTGGACCTGGCCGTCTCGGTCGCCGGGACGGCGCCGGAGCGTTGGGGGTCGCCCGCGCAGGCGGAGAGCCGGGCCCGGGTGCTGACCGCCCTGATCGACGACCTGGGCCTGACCGGGGTCACCGTCGACGGCACGGCCGCGGTGGTCCGCGGTACCCGGGCCACCTACCGGGTGCACCTGACCAGCGGCAGCATCCACGTCGAACCGGCCGGCTACCTGTGTGTCGTCCCGGCCGATTTCGGGGCCGCCGCACACCCCAGGTTGTTCCTGCCGTTCGCCGACGACGACCGGATGACGAGCGTGATCCTCTCCAAGGTCCTCCTGCTGTCCGAGGACGACCGCATCACCGACCCGTCGATCCTCCAACAGCTGAAGGCACTGACGTGACCTCGCCTGAGCCCGGTGTGCTCGCGGCCCGTCTGCCGGGCCTGCCACCTGTCGAACGGGTCGTGGTGACCCCGTCCGGGGTGGAGATCGTCGGGTTCCAGGCCGACAGCGACACGGCCCTGACCTGGTGGCGACGGTTGCGGGAGGTCTATCCAACGAGCGGCCGGTGGCCGTTGCTGATGGACTCCGACGCCGGCGAGTATCTGGAGGATCCGTACACCTCCGCCACCGTCGAGGAGTCGCTGGCCGAGGCCCACACCCTGGACGGGGCCGCCCTGCTGGCCGACACCGGCCGACGGTGGCTGGCCGAGTGCTCCCCGGAGTATGCGGCCGAGCTCCGGGCCGAGCTGGCCGGTCAGGGGACGTGGCCCGAGGAGCCCGAGCAGCCCGGTTTCGGTCTGCGCCACGATCGGGGCGGCCGTCCGGAGGCGATCACGGTCGCCCTGGTCCCCGCCGCCGAGCCATGGCTGGTCCCGGTGACCCTGCACTACGGCGGGTGGAACAAATACCCGTCCCCCGCCGAACACGCCGCGATCATGCGGCACTGGCTGGACCGCTACGGTGCCGAGCCGGTCGTGTGGACCGGCACCACCATGGATTACGCCGTCGCCCGACCACCGTCCACCAGGCCGGAGGCTCTGGCGCTGGCCTGGGAGTACCGCCATTACAACGACGGCGAATACGACCTGTACCGTGCCGAAACCCTGACCGCCCTGGCCGGCGGCCTGCTGAACGCCCCGGTCTGGCGCATGTGGTGGGACTGACCACCGGATCGGGCCGGCAGAGCCGGGGCACTGCCGGATTCAGGGTCTGGTCGATGCGCGGCGGCCGGGATCGGTCTTTGAAAACCGGCGCCGACGAGTCGCCGGGTCGAGAGAGAAGCCGCACCACACGCCCGCACCCCGACCAGGCCGCACCACACGACCACATTCCCACCAGACCACACCGGCCAGCCGCACCACAGGACCACGTCCCCACCAGACCACATCGGCCAGCCGCACCACGCCCGCACCCCGGCCAGGCTGCACCGGCAGGCGCGGGCCCGATCTCGCCACCCGGCTCGGAGGGGCGAGGTGCGGGCGTGGTGCGGCTCGGAAGGACGGGACCTGCTCGGAGGGGCGAGGTGCCGGCGTGGTGCGGCTCGGAAGGACGGGACCTGCTCGGAAGGGCGGGGCCGGCTCGGAGGGCGTCCAGATCGGCGTGGGTGTATCGGAGGTGAGTCTTCCCGGTGGCTTCGGTGATCAACAAGGCCGCAGCCTTCTCACGACGGGTGCGGCCCTTCGGCGATCAGGGTCGGTAACTGATCAGAACGCGGATCCGCGCGCGAGAACGATCAGTCGACTGCCCGTGGGGCGTACATGATCACGGCGACGCCCGCGAGGCACAGAGCGGCCCCGATCAGGTCCCACCGGTCCGGGCGGAACCCGTCGACGATCACGCCCCAGAGCAGCGACCCGGCCACGAAGACGCCACCGTAGGCGGCGAGGATCCGCCCGAAGTCGGGGTCGGGCTGGAGGGTGGCGACGAACCCGTAGGCGCCGAGCGCGATCACCCCCGCCGCGATCCACCACAGCCCGCGGTGTTCCCGCCAGCCCTGCCAGATCAGCCAGGCCCCACCGATCTCGGCGACCGCGGCCAGCACGAACAACAGCAACGACCGCAAGGTGATCATGCCGGGCACCCTATCCGTGGCCGCCGAATCGGTCAGCCGGCGGCTGCCGGTACCGCGTCGGCGGCGGTGGCTCGGGTGTGTGCGACCAGCTGGGCCAGCGGCGGCGGCATCCGGCGGCGGAACTGGTCGGAGAGCCGCGCCCGGTCGCGGGGATTGCAGGTGTCCAGGACGAACGCGTCGAGCCCGGTGGCCAGGATCAGCCCGGCCAGCATGAGGTCGGCGGTGTCGAGGTCTTCGTTGTAGGACAGGTGGGTGCGGATCCGGCCGGCGGGTTCGCCGGGGCTCTTCGGGTCGGTGAACACCAGGGTGGTGGTGCCGGCGCCGAGGAGCCGTCGTTTGGTCTCCGGCCGCAGCACCTCGGCGACGACGAGCCGCCGCTGGACGTGTTCTTCGGCGCCGGTGGCGAAATATCCGATCCACTGCCCGATGCTGTACGGCCCCCGGCCCGTCATCCGCTGGAGAACGGCAGCGGTGGCCGGGTCGGTGGTGGGCGTGGCGTCGACCACATGCAGGAGGTCGCCGTCGACCAGGAGGCGCCGCCAGAACATCAGCTCGCCGATCAGGGACGCGGCGAGACCGACGCCGAGCACCCGCTCGGGCAGCAGCGCCCGGCCGCCTATCCCGTCGTGTGCGGCCAGGTAGAAGTCGTCGGCCGGCGCTAGTTTCGGCGGCGATGTCATCGGCTCAGCCCCAGAGATCGACGTCCGTGTCGAACCGCCACGCTAGCCGCAAATGGTTGCCACAAGGTTGCCGCCCGGTGAGAGGTGGCTGGGTAAAGCCGACGTAGGGTGAGCAACGGCTCTCACGTGCGGCACTGACGTGTCGATACGCAAGAGGATCGCGTGGTCGCATCGGAGCGGAGGTCGGATGGACGAGTACGGTACGGATTCCGCCGGGGTCGGAGCGGCTCCTTCGGTGGCACGCCTGCTGCTGGAGTTGCGCAGCCGGGCCACCGTCGACGTGAAGACGCTGGGTAAGTCGTTACAGGTGCGCCCACAGGGCAAGACGGGCGTGGCGGTGCGGATTCACCCGGGCGGGGTGGACTTCGCCGTGGACCCGGAGCGGGCCAACGACGTGGCGCTGAGCATGCCCGGGTCGTTCGTGATCGACCCGGACGACCCGGACTGCTGGGTGTCGGTGCAGGCGGACTACATCGACGACAACTACGAAGCCCTGCTGGACGCGTCGGTCGAGGCCGTCGAGCTGCGGTCCGCGGGCAAGCCGGCGCCGGTCAAGCGGGTTCGGGCGGCCGCCGCGCCCAAGGCGGAGCGGAGCACCGCGACGAAGTCCCGGGCCGCGGCCAAGCCGGCACCACGTCCGGAGCCGCCCCGGTGCCCGAAATGCCGCCAGTACGAGTTGCTGGCCAGTGGTGAGTGCCCGTCGGGCTACTGCTGAGGAGCCGGCACCGGCGGGGGTGGGAAGGTCACGACCATCGCCACCCCCGGTTCGCGTGCCTCGGCGGTCGCCTGGCCGCCGTGGGCCACGGCCAGTTGCCGGACGATCCACAGCCCGAGCCCGACGCCCTGCTCGCCGCCGACTGCGAACTGCCCGAACAGCCGCGGCCGCAGGTCGTCCGGGATGCCCGGGCCGTGGTCACGGACTTCGAGCCGGTCGCCGGTGGCGTCGCGGGCGAAGGTGACGATCACCGGCGCCTTGCCGTAGCGCAGAGCGTTGGTGACGAGGTTCATCAGGATCTGCTCGAACCGCTGCTTGTCGACGTACACGGTCAGGGCCTCGTCGACCTCGGCTCGCACGTCGGCGTCCTCCCGGACGTAGGACAGCGTGTCCTTGACCAGCAGATGTGCCGGGTGTGGCGCCCGGTCGAGTTTGAGGTGCCCGGTGCTGTCGATGCGCTGGACGTCCAGTAGGCCGTCGGCGAGTCGCGCGATGCGCGACGTCTGCCGCAGGGCGGCCCCGACCATCGCGACCTGCGCCTGGTCGGCGTCCTCGGCGATTTCTTCGAGCACCAGTCGTACGGTACTGAGCGGCGCCCGGACGTCGTGCGCCAGCGTGTTGATCATGGCGGCGCGCCACTGCTCGATCCGGGACAGCCGGTCCCGGTCGTCGCGGAGTCGGCGGGCCTGCGCCTCGATCAGGAAGGCGACGGCGAGTGCGATCGGCATCAGCACGGCCGCGCTACCGAGCACGAGGGGCGGCTGGTCGGTGAGGATCAGCGGGACCAGGTAGGCGAGGGTGGCCGGCAGCGCGTACAGGCCGAGGATCCAGCGCGGGAAGTGCAGCGCCGCCCAGGCGTAGAGCAGCACCAGGAATGGGCCGGTCCCGGCCGCGACCCCGCCGAACGACCAGGTGGACAGGCCGAGGACGGCGAATCCGGCCAGCCCGAGCAGTGCCGGGGCGTGCCGGGCGACACGCCGCCAGGGGACGAGCAGGCCGATCAGGGCCAGGAGGAGATCGCAGGCGGCCACGATGAGCAGTCGGCCGGTGTGCACGGGGTCGTTGAGGATGCCGATGAGGGCGAGCAGTCCGGCGACGGTGAAGAGTACGGCCGCCTGCCGGGCCGCGGCTCGCGGTCCGGTTCCCAACACGCGGAAGGGTCCGTTTTGCACAACTGTGGCAGCATATAGCGGCTCCGAGGGGTGAACGGGCGACTCCGGTGACCCACCCGGGCCGAGACAGGCCCTATCCTTGCGCTTTCCCCCACGGCACGGAGTTCGACGATGAGCACGGGCGGGCGGCGCGCGCGGACCGGACAGGCGGAGCAGACCCGGGCGCTGATCCTGGCGACGGCCGAGCGGCTGTTCGCCGAGCAGGGCGTGCACGCGGTCTCGAACCGGCAGATCGGCGAGGCGGCCGGGCAGGGCAACAACGCGGCGGTCGCCTATCACTTCGGGACGAAGACCGATCTGGTACGGGCGATCATCCGCCGCCATGCGGAGCCGACCGAGCGGATCCGGCGCCGGCTGCTGGCCGTGCACTCGGGCAGCGACGATCTGCGCGTCTGGGTGACGTGTGTGGTCCGGCCGATCACCGACCATCTCGCCGAGCTGGGGCATCCGAGCTGGTACGCACGGTTCTCGGCACAGCTGATGACCGAGCCGGCGCTGTTGGAGGTGGCGGCCGAGGAGTTCCGGGACGCGTCCGGGCTGCATGCGGTCATCGACGGGCTTCAGCGCTGCCTGCCGGATCTCTCCGAGGAGGTACGGCACGAGCGCACCCACATGGCGCACACCCTGCTGGTGCACTTCTGTGCGCAACGCGAACGGGAGGCGGCGCCGGTGTGGGATGCGACGGCGGTCGGGCTGATCGACGCGATCGTGGGCCTGTTCACAGCACCGGTGACCTGAGGACGCCTCTTTCCCTCCACGGCAGGCGTCCGATCGTACGATATGAGGCTTTTTAAAGGGGTCTTGCCTTTATTGAAGTTGAATTTTCGGACATCCATGATGTCGAGCACGCTTTTGGTAAGACAAGTGCTTTAAATTGTGCCCTCTGAGTTTGGTCGCACCACCGGATCAACCCCGCGAAAGGGCCCGCATGTCCCCCTCACCCCCCATCCCCCACCGCCTCAAGCCCGAGGACCTCGCAGCGTTGCGCGAGCGTTACCGGCTGGAGCGGGACCGGCGCATCCGGCCGGACGGCACCACGCAGTACCGGCGGGCCGCCGGCGAGTTCGGCTATTACGCGACGGATCCCTACACCGAGCGGACCGAGCGGGATCCGAAGACCGATCGGGTCGAGGCGGTGGTGATCGGCGCGGGATTCGGCGGGCTCCTGACCGGCGCCAAGCTGCGGCAGGCGGGCGTGCAGCAGATCCGCACGATCGACGAAGGCGGCGACTTCGGCGGTACGTGGTACTGGAACCGCTATCCGGGGATCCACTGCGACATCGAGGCGACCGTCTACATGCCGCTGCTGGAGGAGGTCGGTTATGTGCCGAAGTGGCGGTACGCGCCGGGCGAGGAGATCCGGCAGCACTGCATCAACATCGCGAAGCGCTTCGACCTGTACGCCGACACCCTGTTCCACACCCGCGTCACCGGCCTGACCTGGGACGAGGAGAACGCCGAGTGGCAGGTGACCACCGACCGCGGCGACGACTTCCGGGCCCGTTACGTGGTGATCTCCTCGGGCACCCTGACGAGTCCGAAACTGCCCGGCATCCCGGGCATCGAGGAGTTCAAGGGACACACCTTCCACACCAGTCGCTGGGACTACGACTACACCGGCGGTGACCAGTCCGGCGGCCTGACCGGGCTGGCCGGCAAGCGGGTCGCCGTGGTCGGTACCGGCGCCACCGGCATCCAGGTGATCCCGCACCTGGCCGAGTCGGCCGAGAGGCTGTACGTCTTCCAGCGCACCCCGTCGACCGTGGACGTCCGCGACAACCGGCCCACCGACCAGGCCGTCCTGGACGGCGTACGACCCGGCTGGCAGCGCGAGCGGATGGAGAACTTCCTGCTCAACGTCACCGGCGGCTGGGCGGACGAGGACCTGATCGACGACGGGTGGACGTCGACGGCGAAACTGCAGCGGCAGATGCTCACCGGCAGCGTCGACGGCAACATCTCCGAGGAGGAACGCGAGTACCTCGACGAGATGGCCGACTTCCGCAAGATGGACGAGATCCGTGAGCGCATCGACTCGATCGTCACCGACCCGGCCGTCGCCGAGGCGCTCAAGCCCTGGTACCGGTACATGTGCAAGCGGCCCACGTTCAGCGACTTCTACCTGCAGACGTTCAACCGGCCGAACGTGACCCTGGTCGACACCGCCGACCACGGTGGCATCACCCGGATGACCGCGACCGGTGTGGTCGTCGGCGACACCGAGTACGAGGTCGACGTCGTCATCTTCGCCACCGGTTTCGAGGTCGGCATCTCCGGTGTGTTGTCCGGAACGCTGCCGGTCACCGGCCGGGGCGGGCTGCCGCTGCTCGGGCACTGGCGCAACGGGCCCCGGACGCTGCACGGCTTCTACAGCCACGGCTTCCCGAACCTGTTCCACCTGGGTTCGCTGCAGAACGCGGCCGCCGTCAACTTCGTGCACGTGCTGCAGGAACAGGCCACTCACATCGGCGCGGTGGTCGCCGAGGCCGCGAAGCGGGGCGCCCGCTGGATCGAGCCGACCGCCGAGGACGAGGAGGCGTGGGCGGGCGTGATCTTCCAGACCGCGCCGAAGACGTTCAAGTTCCAGTCCGAGTGCACGCCCGGCTACTACAACGGCGAGGGCCAGCCGCGGCCGGTGATGTTCTCCTACGGGCCGGGGCCGGTCGCCTTCCACGAGCTGTTGCGCGAGTGGCGGGCCGACAGCATCGCCACCGTCCTGCATTGACCCGATCCGTCCCGGGGCGGGGTGACCGCCCCGGGCCGATCGGTCTAGATCTTGACGGACGTCTTGGCCAGCTCGTAGGCGGGCTGCATCGAGGTGAACTCGCCGGTGTCCAACGGGCTCAGCTGCACCACGACCATGCCCCGCTTGGTGTTGAGGGCGAACGCGGCGTACCTACTGCGGATGTCGTACTCCTTGTCGACCGTCTCCCAGGTCGCCTCGGCGGCCTGCGCCCCACCGATCTGCACGTCGGTGAAATCGGTGTTGGACGCCTCCTTCTTACCGATCGAGACCTTGACGAACTCCTGCAGGTGCTCGGCCGGCGCACCGCTGAGCCCGTCGGCCACGTGCACCCGGATGAACCCGATGCTGCCGGCCGGTTTGGCGTCGATCTCGCACACCACGGTGAAGTCGCCGACCTTGGCCAGCGCGGCCAGCTCACCGAGTTTCTTCACATCGATCGGCTTGGCCTTCCAATCGGCGGCCGTGGAGAACGAGATCGGCAGCTCACAGGCACTGCCCTTGGCTCCGATCGCGGCACCCGCAGCCGCCGCGGGCACGGCGGCGGGGGCGGCTGGTGCGCTGCTCGCGGGCGGCGCCACCGGCGCCTCGGCCGGCTTCGCCGACGAACAGCCACCGACGACAAGGAGTACGGCGAGCCCGAGCCCCGCCGGAACATGCATGGTCTTCACAGTTGCGAGACCCTACACAGGGGGTACGACACCCCCGCCGTCGTCTAGGCCGGAACCGGGCGGGACAGGTCGGTGACGATCCGGTCGATCTCGGCCAGAGCGTAGGCGGCGAGCCGGCGCTGGGCCGTCTCGGCCGCCGGGTCGGTCTCCTCCAGGTCGCCCAGGACGACCAGGTTCTCGTCGTTGAGGGTGTTGGCCGGCGCGGTGAAGTTGAAGCTCCCGGCGACCACCAGCCGACGGTCGATGATCATGAGTTTGTGGTGGACCTTGCGGACCCCGTTGCCGAAGGCGTTCTCGTAGAGGTCGGCGCCGGCCGCCTGCAGGCGCTTGGTGGCGGACCACTCCTGTGCGCCCTGA
This sequence comes from Actinoplanes sichuanensis, assembly GCF_033097365.1. Taxonomy (NCBI): domain Bacteria; kingdom Bacillati; phylum Actinomycetota; class Actinomycetes; order Micromonosporales; family Micromonosporaceae; genus Actinoplanes; species Actinoplanes sichuanensis. The sequence continues at coordinate 3,177,062 of NZ_AP028461.1, read as the reverse complement.
CCCCGGTCGAGGACCCCGCGGATCGGGATGCCGGCCCGCAGCAGCCACTCCATGGTGTCGTCGATGCCGGAGGACTGGGCGAACGTGAACATCGCGAAGTCCACCCGTTCGGCCGCCTTGAGCATCTGCTTCATGATCTCCATCTCCGGCCCGTGATGGGGCGCGAAGATCGGCTTGACCCGGATCCGGCCGAGCCGGAACTCGGCCGGACGCGGGGTGACCCGCTCCTGCAGCGCGCCGAACGTGCCGGACCGCATCCGGCTGAACTCGGCCAGATACAGGCTCGCGGCGGTCTGCCCGCGCAGGATCACCAGGTGGTTGAGGTTGTTGCCGGGCTGCTCCGGGTTGTCCGGTGGGTTGATGCCGGTGTCGGTACGGGTGAAGTTCGTCGACCCGGTCAGCACGGCGGCGGTGTCGCGCCCCGGATCACGGACGATGAACTTCTGGTGGAAGATCTTCGGGTTCAGATCGGTGATCAGGTCCACCCCGGCCCGCAGTAGAGCGGCGTGGATGACCCGGTTGGTCTCGTTCTCCCCGTCCACCGCCCACGGATCGGCCCGCGGCGGATCCTCTCGGAGGTAATCACCCTCCAGAATGACCTGAATACGCACTTTACGCAGTTTGGCGGCCAGTACCGCCTCGGCGATCGGCCGCGAGTCCAGCTCCTGCACGGCGATCAGCAGGGTCTCGGTCGCCCCGCCGATGAACTCACGGATCACCGCGTCGAGATCATCGGGTGCGCCGAGCACGGGTGGTCCGGTGTAGAACTCGACACTTCCCAGGTCCAGGCCCATGACCTCAGTGTCGGCGGTAATCCCCGGCGCGTACCTCATTTGATCGGATTGTCTGATCGTAGGATTCGGTCTCATGTTCGACACCACGGCCGAGCTCCGGCCGCGCATCGGAGACCGGGCCGGGGTGTGGGAGTTCCTGCGCCTGTTCACCGCCGCGTGGGGCCTGACCGGCGCAGGCGTACGTCGATCGGGTGTCTCTGGCCTGTGTCGACATCGCCCTGACCACCGTCGTGCAGGAGCATGATTTCGAGCTCTGCAACGCCGCCGAGCTGCCGGCCGACGTGGTCGAACCGGCGCTGGCCCCGTTCGACCGGGTGCCGCTGCCGGATCTCCCGATGTGGATCGACGTCGAGGAGTCGCCGGTCCGGTGGTTCTCGGCGCCCGGCCAGTTGCTGCGCGCCCACGGCGAGGGCGGGGTGTGGGTGTGGGTCAGCGCTCAGTCGAGCACTACATTGGACGCCCTCTATGCGGCCATGCCCGCCGCGGAGGGCCACTGGAGCAACTGACCTCCGGCGTCCACGTCATACTGATCGACCTGCCGCGCGAGTCGTGAAATCGTTTCAGGGCGGGGCGGGGCATGTGGGACGACGAAGGAGGGCTCGATGGAGCCGGTGGAGACGGCAGCACTGGTACGCCGAGCGGCTGCCGGTGACGCGTCGGCCTGGGAGGAACTCGTCCGGGCCTACGCGGGTCTCGTCTGGTCCGTGGCCCGAGCCTACCGGCTGGGGCGGGCCGACGCCGAGGACGTCAGCCAGACCACCTGGGAGCGGTTCGCCCGTTCCCTGGACAAGCTGACCGACCCGGGCCACGCCGGTGCCTGGTTGTCCACGACCGCACGCCGCGAGTCGCTGCGCGTGCTCGCCGCCCGCAACCGCATGGTGCCGACAGGTGATCTCGCGTGGATCGGTCCGGCCCGGGAGGACCAGTCCCCCGAGGAGATGGCCGTCGCCGCCGACGAGGAGGTCAGACGAGACGCGCTGGCCGGCCGGCTGTGGCAGGCGCTCAACCAGCTCGGCGACAACTGCCAGCGGTTACTGCGGATCCTGATGGGCCAGCCGCCGCCCTCGTACGCCGACGCGGCCGCCGCCCTGGGCGTCCCGATCGGGTATCTCGGCCCCACCCGCCGCAGGTGCCTGGAGAAACTTCGCAAACTCGCGGATGTATCTGAGCCGGCGGAGCAGGGTCATGACTGGTGACGAAGACCTGCCGCCGTCCGAGGGAGAAACCGAAACCATGAACGTGGACGCGGCGCTGAGCGCACTGATCGCCCGGGTGGATCCGATGCCACCCGAGGTGGCCCGCTATGCGGTCGCCGCGTTCGCGTTCCGCTCCGACGGTGAGGACTTCGCCGATCTTGAATGGGATTCGCTGACTGACGCCGAGGTCCTCACCCGCGGCCCGGACGATGTCCGGATGCTGGTGTTCGGCCCGGCCGGCCCCGACGGTGTCCGTGTGCACCTCGGCCTCGCGCGTACCGCGTCGGGGTTCGAGGTGGACGGTTTCATCGAGCCGGCCGGCCACACCGAGGCGGAGTTGCTGCACGACGGGGGTGCCGTCCGCCGGCCGATCGACACCGGAGGCAGGTTCTTCAGCGATCTGCCCGTGGTCCGATCGATCCGGCTGCGGCTGCGGGGCAGCGAATCCGCGCCGATCGTCACCGGCTGGGTGGCCCTCGGCTGACCGCGAGAAAGCGAGACGACGATGCCCGGAGAGACCAGTTTCCCGAACCCGTGGGCACTTGACCCGCGAGTCCGGCGTACTGGCAACACCTACTACATGGCCAATGAGATCCTGGTGGCCGCCGACGACGCCGGAATGGTCCGCGGCGCCATGCGGGGCCTGGGCGCGCAGCGGAGCGAGGCCCCGGACGGGATCGACGAATACGTTCACCGGTACGTCCTGCCCGACACCGGTGACGACCCGCCGGTCGTGCCGCAGGTGGTGGGTCAGCTGCGAGCCCAGGGCAACAGCCCGCGGGTCGGGCTCAACCACGTGTTCGCGGCCAACGCCATCCCGATCAGCGGGCAGCCGAAACTGCACGGCGGCACCGCGACCGACCCGGTTCCGGCACCGCAGCCGGAGATCGGCGGCGTGGCCACCGACAGTCGCGTGGTGCGGGTCGCGGTCATCGACACCGGCCTGGACCCGGCGGCGCTCACCCTGCCGGTCTTCTACCAGCACCAGCGGCACGGCCGGCACGAGCCGGACGCGGTCTACGAAAACCCGGCGGTCCGGCGGATCGGCCTGATGGGCGGTCACGGCACGGCGGCGGCCGGGATCATCGCACGGTACGCCCGGCGCGCCCACCTGACGTCGATCCAGGTCCTCAACGTCCACGGGATCTGCGACGAGTGGACGCTGGCCGCCGGCATCCTGCGGGCCCGCGACGCCGGTGCGGAGATCATCAGCATGTCGCTCGGCGGCACCTACGTCGGTGACGAGGAGCCGCTCGCGCTCAAGGCGGTCCTCGACGACCTGCCCGCCGGGACGGTCGTGGTGGCGGCGGCCGGAAACGTGGACGCGGCCACGCCGAACTTCTACCCGGCCAGCCGGCCCGGAGTGGTGTCGGTGGCCGCGATCGACACCACCGACCCGGCCGGGACCGAGGTGCCCGCCCCGTTCAGCAACACCGGCGACTGGATCACCGCCTGCGCTCCGGGTGTGCGGGTGCACGCGCCGTACGTGTTCGGCACCTGGAACTACGGGGCCAACCCGATCGACTTCACCGGCGCGGTCGCGTGGAGCGGCACCTCGTTCGCGACTCCGTTCGTGGCGGCACAGATCGCGGCCAACACCACGTTGAAGGAGACGTGCGCGGAGGCCGCCGACCGGCTGTTCGGCGGGCTGACGCGGTCGTTCCCCGGCTACGGGCGGTACGTCGCGGCGCCGCCCGGGTTCATCCTCCAGTGATCACTTCACGCGGTCAGGTGACCGGCCATCATGCTCCGATGTCCGGTCACCCGACTCCAACGGCCGGGTAACCGGGCGGCGGCGCGCCGGGTGGCCGGTCCCTGCCCGGTCGGTCACCCGGCCCCGTAACAGACGTACGCGGCTGCGGCCGGGTCGTCGCCGGATTCACGCTGAGCTTCGGCCAGCGCGGTGGCCGGCGACTTCCCGGACCGTAGGTGCTCGTGCAAGCGGAGCATCACGTCGCGGGCGGCACCGTCGCGCACGGGGGCGACGGTGGCGATCACCGAACGGGTGCCCATCGCCAGCAGCGCGGCGGCGAATCCCATGATCTCGTCGCCGCGGTGCACGGTGGACATGCCCGAGTCACACGCCGACAGCACCACCAGGCCCGGGGGCTTGCGCAGGCCCTCCAGGTCGTAGACGGTCAACGGCCCGTCACCCAGCCGCAGCGCCGAGAACTGCGGATTGTCCGCTCGGAACGTGCCGTGCGCGGCGATGTGCGTACGACCGGCGCCGTCCATGGCCTGCAGGACCGCCGAGACCCGCGCGTCGGCGCCGGACAGCGCGGACGTCGCGCCGTACCGCCCGGAAAGAGCGCTGATCTCGTCCGCCGCGCCGGGCAGTCCCGGGCCCGCCACCAGCACCGTCGCGTCCCCGGACGGCTCGGCGGTGACGGCCCGCAGCCAGGCGGCGGCGCTCGGCGCCACCGACAGGGTCCGATCCCGGCAAGCCGGAAGAAGCCGCCACGGTACGCCGTGCAGGCGCCCGGACGGCACGATGACCAGGTCGGCGTCCCCGATCCGGTCCCGTAGCGGGCCGAGCAGGATCGCGTCGAGCCGTTCCCCGCCGGCGCCGCCCCCGCCGGGCCGCAGCGACATCCGGTGCAGCGCGAACCGCAGCCCGCGCACCTCGGCGTCGACCGCGGTGACCGGACCCAGGTCGTGCCGGGTCAGGCGGCCGCCGGCCAGCACCACCGCGTACATCATGTCGCCGACGGTGATCAACTCGACGAGCGCCCGGTCGCCGAGGCACGAGATCAGCGCCGGGACATCCCACCCGGCGGCCCGGCCCGAGTCGGCGGCCGCCCGGCTCGGCCCGGAGCGGCGGGTCCGTTCCCGGATCGAGCGTTCCAGCTGGGCTTGGCGATGGCTGTGGCGGCGGGCGTCGCGGCCCTCGGCCAGGGCCTGTTCCCGGTCGGCGGCCACCGCCCGCAGTTCGGCGATCTCGGCCGCGAACCCGTCGTCAGCCGGCGGAAGCGCGGGCCGGGCCTGCTGGGCGGCCGCCCGTCCACGCTCGGCCCAGGTGAGCAGCGCCAGCGCCGACCCGTCGGCCACCGCCGCGTCCATCGCGGTACGCACCAGCTCCAGTCCGTGCTCGGCGGCCCGGACCCGCAGCTCGGTGGCGCCCAGGGTGAGCCGGTGCTCGTCGAGGGCGCGCAGCCCGGCCCGTAGCGCGGCGTGCGCGCCACGCCGGTCCCCGCCGGCGATCCGCAGCAGCGCCTCGGCGTGCCAGGCGCTGACCCGCTGTGCCGCCGGACTTCCCGCGCCCCGGGCCCGGCCGGTGTGCCGCAGCAGCTCGGTGGCCTCCTCGGTGCGCCCGGCGGCCAGAGCGCACCGGGCGGCGATCAGCGCCGCATCGGCCGCGGCCACGGCCCAGCCGCCGGCCCGCAGTTCCTCGCTGCCGGCGACGGCCGCCCGCAGCAGGTCCGGCCCGTGCCGGCCGGCGGCCCAGTCGGTGCGGATCAGCATGTACCGGGCGACCGCCGCCCAGCCCGGCCGGCCCTGCTGGTCGAAGGCCCGCCCGGCCAACCGCGCCGCCTTGCGGGCCTCGTCGGTCGCGCCGCAGGCCAGCGCCGCCGCAGCCAGCAGCAGCCGGGCCTCGGCGAGGTCGGCGGCCATCCGGCGGCGGGCCAGCTCCCGGACGGCCGCGGCGGCCACCTCCCGGGCCTCCTCGTGCAGCCCGGCCGACAGCAGGACGTCACACCGGTCCATCATGATCAGCGCCGCTGACAGGTGGTTGCCGACGTAGTGTTCCTCGGCCGCGGCCAGATGCGTCAGCGCGGCCACGACCTGCCCGGCCCGCCCGGCCGCGAATCCACGGTTCCATCGCACGTCGGCGACCGCCAGGTCCTGGCCGAGCTTGCCGTACAGCTCCTCGGCCCGCAGCAGATCCGCCTCCGCCGGGCCGGACCGTCCGCGATACGCCTGGAGCACGCCCCGGTTGTTGAGCACCTTCGCCTGCCACAGCAGGTCGCCCTCGCGTCGGAACACGGCGAGCGCCCCGCCGTACTCCTTCAGGGCCTCTTCGAGAAGGCCGCGCCGCTGCGCGACGACGGCGAGTTGATGACGCAGGCGGGCCGCTTCCAGGCCTTCGAGGTGTACGGCAGCGGCCTCCCCCAGCCGTACGGCTCCCGAAATGTCTCCCTGGTCGGCCCGAACGAGTGCCAGTGTCATCCGGGCCCGTGCCGCCGGCACCGGAAGCCCCGCCTGGTCGGCGACCGCGACCGCCCGCCGCAGATGAAGCGCCGCCGAACGCATCCGGTTGCTCTCCCGGGCCGCCAGTCCGAGCACCCGTTCGGCCGCCGACTCGGCCCCGGCGTCCCCCGCTCGCCGTGCCGTGGCCCGCAGCCGCAGGGCCTGTCCCTTGGCCACTCGCGGATCGATGTGCACGAGCCGCATCGCCTCGGCCGCGATCTCGAGGAGCGCCGACCCGTCCGCGGATCCCGCCACCGGATCGACCTCCGGCAACCGCCCGGCCGGGGCCCCGTTCTCGCCCGCCCGCCCGCCGTCGCCGGACAGCGCCTGGTCCACCAGCGCCTGGGCGTCCACCGCCACCGGCCCGGCAACCGCCCGGAGATCATCCGCCGCGAGAACCCGATCGACCACCGGCAGGCCGTCTCCGGCCGGTGTCGGTTCCATCACCGGCAGGCCGTCTGCGGCCGGTGTCGGTTCCATCACCGGCAGGCCGTCTGCGGCCGGTGTCGGTTCCATCACCGGCAGGCCGTCTGGGGTCAGGACCCGATCGAACGATTCGAGGCCGTCGGCCGGTTCGGGATCGCCGGTGGGCGGGGACGGGTCGCCGTCCGGTGGGGCGCCGCCGGGCAGCGGGATTCGGTCGACCGGCGGTGTCGGGCCGGCCGGCGGGGTGGGATCGGCCATGAAGTCACCGCCCCCTGGATGTATCAGGGTGGACACTGGCCCCTCCTTCTGTACATGACACCGGTTGAGAAGGCGAACTGGATCATCACATCGGTGATCCAGAGTGGAATCAACGTAGGCAGTGTGCCGGTGTTCGCGTTGATGTCCGCACGCGGATCGCCGAGGCCTCACCCGTGACTTCTTCCAGGCGGCCGGGCCAGTTCGCCCGCCGCCCCTGATTCGTGGCTGGTTCGCAGGTCAGCGGCTGGTTCGGCGGCTGACCGACCAGGCGGGCCCAGCCCGACCGCGTCCTGGGCACACCCGGCCGGCCGCCGATCGTCGAGAACACGGCCGGACCCTGCTCAGGATATTTCCGACCGGACGACCAGACCGAACAATTTCACCGGGCATCGCGTGCGAGTCCCGGTATCACGTTCACCGTTCCCAAGGAGCAGAAGTGATCGACGCTGACCTGATGGACAAGATCCTGATAGGACTGATCGGAGTGACCGCAGACGTGTCCGATCGAGTCCTGGACCTGGTCTCGGAATTCGCCGACGAACTCGGCGACCTCTCCCACGAGGACGTCGTGAAACTCGTCGAGGCCGCCGTCACCGCTACCGCCGGAACAGCGGTGACGGCGGCGTTCAACAAACGAAAGGCCCTGGCCCACGCGGACGGCGGAATGGCCCCGATCGCCTGAGACCAGAGCACCACCCGAGACAGGGAAATTCGACCGCGCCGACGGCGTTCGTCGACAGCAGATGCGCGGCCGGGCCGGTGTGCCCGGTCGAAGCTCGGCCGGTCCGGCAACGGGACACGGCCGAACTGAGGGAGATCGGTCAGACCGAGGGGGGCCCGGTCAGATCGAGGGGGCCCGGCCGAGCCTTCGGGCTCGGCCGGGTCGGTGGGCTCGGCCGGGTCGGTGGGCTCGGCCGGGTCGGTGGGCTCGGCCGGGTCGGTGGGCTCGGCCGGGTGCGGCGCGAGCTGGGCCGGGCGGGCTACCATCGGCGGCGATCACACCGGCAGGGCGGTGTGCGTCGTGGGCGATGTGGCAGGGCCGCTCACCAGGACTGATCGAGGGGGCCCGGATGAGCTACAACCCGTACGAGCCGAACCACGACCCCTATCGGCAGCCCCAACCGCAGTTCCCGCCGGAGCCGTACTCGCCGGGGGTCGCCCCGCCTTATCCGCCGCAGACCCCGTCACCGTATCCGGCGCAGTCGTTCCCGCCACCGCCTCCGACTTATCAGGCACCACCGCCCCATTACGGGCAGTACCCGGGCTTTCACGGGCACTACCGGCCGCATGCGGCCTACGGCTACCAGCAGCCGATGCTTCTTCCGACGTCCGGGTGGGCGACCGCGGCACTGGTCCTCGGCATCGTCGGCATCCTGACCGGCTGGTGCCTGGCCGGCATCCCCTCGCTGGCCGCGATCATCACCGGTCACATCGGTCTGGCGGAGACGAACACCGGCACCCGAGGCGGACGGGGCCTTGCGGTGGCCGGCCTGATACTCGGCTACCTCGCCGTGATCCCCGGCGCGGCCCTGTTCTTCCTGACCGTCGTCGGCTCCCTCACCGGCGCCGGTAGTTGACGGTCGCCGACCGGCTCGGTTCCCGACCGGCAGCCGACCGGCTCGACACCTGACCAACGGCCGACCGGCTCGGCTCCTGACCAACGGCCGACCGGCTCGGCTCCTGACCAACGGCCGACCGGCTCGGCTCCTGACCAACGGCCGACCGGCTCGGCTCCTGACCAACGGCCGACCGGCTCGGCTCCTGACCAACGGCCGACCGGCTCGGCTCCTGACCAACGGCCGACCGGCTCGGCTCCTGACCAACGGCCGACCGGCTCGACACCTGACCAACGGCCGACCGGCTCGACACCTGACCAACGGCCGACCGGCTCGGCTCCTGACCAACGGCCGACCGGCTCGGCTCCTGACCAACGGCCGACCGGCTCGGCTCCTGACCAACGGCCGACCGGCTCGGCTCCTGACCAACGGCCGACCGGCTCGGCTCCTGACCAACGGCCGACCGGCTCGGCTCCTGACCAACGGCCGACCGGCTCGGCTCCTGACTGGCAGCCGATCGGCTCGTCGACCTCCAAACGACGCCACCAGGACAAGCCCGGCGCGACGACCCGAGAGACTGGGGCAAATTGGCCGTCGGCAACCTGGCCGCCGGCCCCGCGCGGCCCGGCGCCCGCGCGGACCGGCACCCTCAACGCCGATCTCCTGCGCGATTCCGAGACCCTGGTGAGGACCGTCGAGGGCGAGTTGCAGCAGGACGATCGACCTGGGCCGTTCAGTGCCACCGCTCCAGACCGACGCGCCCGCCACTTTCCGGCCCCCCTTCGGCATCGACGAAAACCGCTTCGCCGACCGCTTGGTCGGCCTCAGCGCGGCCCGGGGATCGGCCGTATCGGGTGGGAAGCAGGCCCGGGGATCGGCCGTATCCGGTAGGGAGCAGGCCCGAGGATCGGCCGTATCCGGTAGGGAGCAGGCCCGAGGATCGGCCGTATCCGGTAGGGAGCAGGCCCGAGGATCGGCCGTATCCGGTAGGGAGCACTCCGTTATGGATGCGTCGGCTCCCCCGAGGGTCAGGGCGCCACGTTCGCTGATCCGTCGCTCGGCCGGGCAGCTCCGGTGGTCGCCATGATGTGGTCGATGATGGCCTGGCGGCCGGGGCGGGCTTCGGGCACGGGAAGTAATGGGTAGACGTGCACGGCGCCCGGCTCCTCGTGGTAGGTCAGCGGCACCGTCGACGGTAGGCGGTCACGCAGCAGGCGGCAGTCGGGCAGGGTGATGTCGCGGGTGCCGACCAGGATCTGCAAGGGTGGCAGGCGGGTCAGGTCGCCGAAGAGAGGGCTCAACCTCGGGTCCTGAAGTGGGATCTCACCGGCCCAGGCGGTGGCCAAGGGGCGTAGGCCGGGGCGGCGCAGCCAAGGGTCGTGCGGCTCGACCTCGTCCACCTCGGGGTTGCTGATCGACAGATCGAGCCAGGGCGCTATCGCGGTCACACCCACCACTCCCCCGATCGAACCGGCCGCCGCGGCCAGACCACCGACCACGGCACCAGCCTCACCGGCCGCAGAAACGAAGCCGCCCGCCACGGAACCAGCCTCACCGGCCGCAGAACCGAACCCGCCCGCCACGGCACCACTCTCGCCGGCCGCAGTGACGAAGCCGCCCGCCACGGAACCAGTCTCGCCGGCCGCAGGGGTGGGACGGTCCGGTGCGGAACCGGCGCCAAGGGCGAAACGGCCCTCGGAACCGGGCGGGCCGGGTGGTGGGGTGGGGTCGGCGGCCATGGCCTGGGCGGCCAGCAGGGCCAAGCCTCCGCCGGCCGAGTCGCCGGCCAGGTAGCAGCGGCGACCTCGGGCCGTCTCGGCGGCTATCACGGCCGTCACGAAGGTCAGCGCCTGCAGGCCGTTGTGGGTGGGGGCCAGGCCGTAGATGGGGACGGCCACCTCGTGACCGGTCCGGGCGGCGATGTGGGCGATCAGCGACCAGTGCTGGCTGACGATCTCGCTCGTGTAGGCGCCACCGTGCAGGTAGATGACCGTCACACCGGTGTCGGGGCCGGACGGGCGGATCCGGTGCAGGTCGAAGCCGTGGTCGCGGGTGGTGCTTACGGCGTACCTCTTGAGGATCGCCGAAGGCGGCTTGGAGGGGCCCTTGGGTCGGGCGAGCGTGCGCAGGCCCGCCTCCGCCGTGGTGAATTTTCGCTGGTAGGCGAGCCTGGTGAAGGCGGCCACCACGGTCATCTGCCAGCTGGTCACGGTGCCTCGCTCACATCGCGGTGAAGATGACGGCGCGGCCCGCGGCGGCGGCCCGCTGGTAGAAGCCCTGGAGACAGACCAGGCCGTCCCACGTGTAGTGGAAATCGTCGTCGTCGGCGGCACCGTCATAGTCGTCGTCGAAGTCGCCGAAGCGTGCCCGCAGCCATGGCTCGTCGATGTCGGCCAGGGCCTCGGCCACGGCACGGACCTCGTCGGGCGCCACATACACCACATACATCTCGTCGTGCAGGTGGCGGCCACCGACGACGGCCAGGGCGAGCGGCCCGGTGCCGCCGTCGGGGTCGAGCGTGCCGTCGGTGAGGCAGCGGTGGATCGCGTCCCACGCCTTGTCGGTGTCGACCTTGAGCGCGTCGTCCGCCCAGTCCTCCTCGAGGGCGCCGATGATCTCGCTGACCGCGTCGTCGTCACCATCGGCGTCGAGCAGCAGCTTCTCCTGCTCCGCGGTGATCGCGAAATGCACTCCCAACATGGCGCCGATCATAGGGCGACCCACCGACAAAAAGACCGGCTACATTGACGGTCGAACGATCTACCAAAGGGGTGGCTACTATGCGTGTCCTCGTCGGTTCTGTGCTGACCATCCGTTCGTCCGACGTGAGGAACATCAGAAGTGGATCTACCACGTAGTTTTGTCGTTCGTGAGCGTGACCACCGCATCCACGATCCGTTCACGCCTGAGAAGCTGGACACGCTCGGTGACGCCATCCGGCTGCGGCCGGGCATGTCGGTGCTGGACCTGGCGTGCGGTAGTGGCGAGATGCTGTGCCGGTGGAGCCGGGATCACGGGATCATCGGCACCGGTGTCGACATCAGCACCGTCTTCCTGGCCGCGGCGCGGTCCCGGGCCGCGGAGTTGACGGTGGCCGACCGGGTGACCTTCACCCACGGTGACGCCTCCGGCCATGTCGCCGCGGAGCCCGTCGACGTCGCCGCGTGCGTCGGCGCCACCTGGATCGGCGATGGTGTCGAGGGCACGATCAACCTGCTGGAGCGCAGTCTGCGGCCGGGTGGCCTGATCCTGATCGGTGAGCCGTTCTGGCGGCTCGACCCACCGGATCAGGAGGCGGTGGTGGGCAGTGGTGCCGGGTCTCGGGACGATTTCGAGGACCTGCCGGGTCTGGTCGAGTCGTTCGGCCGGCTGGGTTGGGATCTGGTGGAGATGGTGCTGGCCGACGAGGACAGCTGGGACCGGTATGTGGCCGCTCAGTGGTTCACCGTCCGGGCTTGGCTGGACGAGAACCCGGACGATGAGTCGGCGGTGTCCTTTCGGGCCGAGCTGGACGCGGCGCCGGTGAACTATGTCCGTTACCAGCGGCGTCATCTGGGCTGGGGGGTGTTCGTCCTCAAGCGGCGCTGATCGCCCGCGGTTCCAGGATCACGACCTCGGTCGGGGTGGTCCGGTTGGACGCGAACGCGTCGAGGTCCTTGTTGGTGGTGCGCCACAGGGCCCAGAGGCGTTCGCGTTCGGCGCCCTCGGCGACCCGGGCTCGGACCAGGCGTTCGCCGCCCGGCCAGACGACGTGGGCGTCCGGATTGGCCTTGAGGTTCAGCCACCACGCCGGGTCGCCCTCGCCCCAGCCGTTCATGGCCAGGGTGGACAGGTTGGGGCCGTCCTCGATGTAGGCGAGGATGACGGGACGTTCCCGGCCGCTCTTCCGGCCGGTCACGGTGACCCGCATCGTTCCCCACTTCTGCGGTTTGGCCCGCTGCAGGGCGAACCGGCCGCCGGTGACACGGTAGATGCCCCGGTGCACCGCCCAGGCGGTCCGGATCACCCAGCGCGGCGGCAGCCACGGAGCCGTGGACTGTGGATTGTCTGTCACACCGATCACCTCTGACGGGGTCGAGTCCGATGCACTGACCATCCACTGTGTCACCGCGGGGCCAGTCGGATACTGGCCGGATGAGGTCACGGGGAGATGTCTGGGTGTTTCTCGGGATCGTGTTCGCCCTGCCTTGGCTGTTGCGGGGGTTGGAGGTGGTCACCGGGACGCGGTTCCTGTTCTGGGCGATCATGGTGTCGGTGGCGGTCGCGACGTGGGTGGCCGCGCGGTATTTCTGGCGGCCCGCCGAGGGCGTCGCCCGGGCCACTTCGATCCTTCCGGTACGGCCGTGGCGGCGCACCCTGGCCTGGTGCGGGTTCTCGTTCGTGCTGTTCCTGGCGATGTCGGCGGCCGCGGTCGCGCTGAACGCGGTGACCGGCGTCTACCCGGCCGACCTGGACGGGTTCTCCGCGCTGCGGGACGCCTATGCGCCGGAGACTCTCGGGCAGACCGGCGTCCCGTGGGACCTGATCGGGCAGGCGCTGCTGGCCAACCTGGGGCAGTTCGTGCTGATCCTGCCGCTGGCGTTCTACGAGGAGTGGGGTTGGCGCGGCTATCTGTTGAACCGGCTGCGGGAGCCGCTGGGTACGTGGCCGGCGATGATCGTGATCGGGGTGATCTGCGGGGTGTGGCACATGCCGGGCTTCGTCCCGGTGGGCGCGGACGGGCTGTGGCCGCTGCTGCCGTTCACCGTGTTCACGGTGTTCTTCGGGGTGCTGCTCGGGTGGCTGCGGCTGGCGTCCGGGTCGATCTGGCCGGCCGTCGTCGGGCACGCGGTCAACAACACGGTGGTGTTCTATTTCGTGCAGGTGGTGGTGGCCGACAAGGCGGCCGAGGACCGGATCGACGGGTGGTCGACCGGGCTCAGCGGCTGGCAGGGGTTGCTGATCATGAGTATTCCGATCGCGGTGCTCGCCGTCCGTACGCAAAGATCATCCGATGTCGGCATTGAGGTTCGTCAAGGGTGACGCCACCAGTCCGCAGGCCAAGGGGCCGAAGATCATCGCGCATGTGTCGAACGACATCGGCGGATGGGGCAAGGGGTTCGTGGTGGCGATCTCCCGGCGCTGGAAGGAGCCGGAACGTGCGTTCCGGCAATGGCATCGGGAGCGGGCCGGTAACGATTTCGGACTCGGGGCGACCCAGCTGGTGCAGGTGCAGCCGGACGTGTGGGTGGCCAACATGGTCGGGCAGCGCGGGATCAAGCCGGGCAGTGGCGGGCCGCCGGTGCGGTACGAGGCGATCGGCCGCTGCCTGCACACGGTCGGCGATCATGCCGTCGAGCTGGGGGCGTCGGTGCACCTGCCGCGGATCGGATGCGGGTTGTCCGGTGGAAAGTGGGAGCGGATCGAGCCGCTGATCGTGGCCGCGCTGTGTGAGCGCGACATCCCGGTGACGGTCTACGACTTCGACTGATGGTTCAGGCGTAGTGTTGCACCGACACCTTCAGCAGTGAGGGGCCACCGCCGCGTGCCTGACAGGGGTCTTGATGAATTTCGGCCATTCCACCATTCGGCTCACCGTGTCGGTGGGCCCGCTCGAGGATGACGGTCGTCTCCGGGTCTCGCTGATCGGCGAGCTCGACCACGACGAGGCCGACCGTCTTCGTGTCGCGGTGTCCGACGCGGTCGACCGCTTCGCCCCCCGACACGTCACGCTCGACGCCACTGAGCTGACCTTCCTCGACTCGGCCGGGATCCGGGCGTTGCTGGAGTGCCGTGATCTGGTCGAAAAGGCCGGGGCGGGCATGTCGGTGAGCCAGGTGAGCCCGATCGTCCATCAGGTGCTCAAGGTGACCGAGCTGCTCGACTACCTGGCGGTGTCCGCGGCGCCACTCGCGGAGGTCAAAAGGGCTGACTGATAGGTTCGGCGAGTGACAATGGGTGGATGACGGCCATCCGATGCGACGTCGAGTCGATCGGCACGCGGCTGCTGGTGCGGGTCACCGGTGAGCTGTCCGTGTCGTCGGCGCCGCAGGTCCGCCTGGCCCTGATGAAGTGCCTGGTCGAGCAGCCCGATGCGGTGGTGCTGGATCTGGCCGGGATGGGTCTGGCCGAGTCGGCCGCCGTGTCGGTGTTCCTGGGTGTGTCCCGGCAGGCCGCGGTGTGGCCGGGCACGCCGTTGCTGCTGGCGGCGCCCGCTCCGGCGTTGTCCCGGTTGCTCGGCGGCGGTGGTCACGGGCGGTTGGCGGTCTTCGACACGGTCGACGCGGCGATGTCGGCCGAGCCGGGTCCGAGCCTGCCGGTGATCAGCGACATGATGCTGCCGGTCGCCGGTGCGCCCCGCCGGTCGCGGGAGGTGGTGGCCGGGGCCTGCCTGCGGTGGGCGCTGCCGCATCTGATCGATCCGGCCTCGGTGATCGCCGGTGAGCTGGTGACCAATGCGGTGGTGCACGCGCGGACGATGCTGAGTCTGCGGCTGACGCTGAGTCGCCGCTACCTGTTGCTGGCGGTTCGGGACGGTTCGGCCGAGGTGCCGCTGCTGCCCGGTCCGGCGTTCACCGATCCGGCGGCGCCGCGCGGGTTGCTGCTGGTGGATGAGATGTCGGCGCACTGGGGCAGTCAACCGACCGGGGACGGCAAGGTGGTGTGGGCCACCCTTTTCCGATCTTGATTTGAAGCACGGCCGGGTGGGATGGCACGGTGTGCGGCATGGACCTGACCGTGATCCTCGGCCCGATGAAGGGCGGCAAGTCGCTGGAGATGATCAGCCTGCTGTCGCCGTTGCAGTATGCGAACATTCCGCACCGGGTGTTCCAGTCGGCGCGGCACGGGCGGGACACGGCGGTGACGTCGCGGTCGGGCGGCAGCCTGGAGACGGTGAAGGTGCACACGCTGGCCGGGGCGGCCGACGGCGGGGTCGAGGTGATCGGCGTCGACGAGATCCACATGTTCACCGTCGACGACATCGCGGTCCTGGGTGCGGCGGTGCGGTCCGGGGTGCGGGTGGTGGTGGCCGGGATCGACCTGGACCATCGGGGGCAGCTGTTCGCGCCGGTGCGGGCGTTGTTCGAGCTGGCTCCGGCCGAGGTGATCTACCGGCGGGCGGTCTGTGATGTGTGCCGGTCGCTGGATGCGACGCACACGCAGGTGCTGGAGCACGGTAAGCCGATGATCCGGGAGCTGGCTCCGTCGACCGCGCTGCCCGACGACGGGACGTACACGTACGAGGCCCGCTGCCGCCGGTGTGTGGTCCTACCGTGAGGCGCCCAGCCCGGTCAGGAACAGCCGGCCCAGCTCGGTGAGCATTCGTCGGGGTTCGATGCCCTGCTCGTCGGAGAGCCGGTCGCCCATGCCGTAGACCCGCTGGGCCAGGCCGAGGTAGGCGTTGGTCATGGTGGACGCCATCAGTTCCGGCGGTACCGCGTAGACCAGCGAACCGTCCCGGCGGCCGGCGTCGAGGATCTCCACGATCGGGGCGAGCAGCTCGCGGACCGCGGCGTGGAACTGCCGGCCGAGCTCGTCGGTGACGTTGACGCCGGGCTGGGCGTCGAAGACCCGGGTGAAGCGGACCTCGTCGGCGGCGTCGTCAACGAGCTGTTCGATGTCGGCGAACGCGGACCGCAGCCGTTCGGCGCCGGTGCCGGTCCAGCGCGGGCGGTACTCGTCGAGCAGCCGCGCCCACCGGTGCAGCACGTCCACCTCGACGGCGAGGGCGACCTGTTCACGGGTGGCGAAGTAGCGGTAGACGGTCCGTCTGGTCACGTCGCAGCGGTCGGCGATGTCGTCGATGGTCACCTGGTCGACGCCGCGTTCCAGGAACAGTTCCCGGGCCGCGGCGATCAGCGCCGCACGGCGTCGTTCCCGTACGCCCACGATCTACCCGACCACGCGGCCGGTGCCGTCGCCGAGCGCGAGGCCGAGCGCTCCCCGGTCGGTGACCAGGTGGTCCACTCCCCCGGCCCGGCAGTGCTGCCGGACCACGGCGGCGCCCGGCGGGTCCCAGCCGGCCAGCAGCGCCGTGGTGGCGTCGTCGTAGCCGGCGATGTCGTCACTGACGAACACCAGCGACCCGAGTGTGGTGTTGACGGTGAACAGGGCGCGACGTTCGGCGTCGGTGAGCCTGGTGTCGTCGGTGCGCAGGATGACCACGTCCGGATCGTTGCCGAACCAGGTGCCGTCCATCCAGGCGCGGGCCAGGCTGCTGCGCATCGACGAGACGGTGGAGATCCGTTCCGGGTAGCGCAGGGCCCGCTGCACCGGGTCCTCCCATCTGGCGGCGACGTCGGCGCCGACCCGGCAGTAGTCGACCAGCCCGGCCGCGCTGACCAGGGGCACCCCGCAGCCCAGCATGACGGCGTCGCCGCACCATTCGCGGAGCAGGGTGACGGCTCGCCGCATCCGCTGGGCGCGGGTGGCGCCGGGTCGGCCGTCGAGGGCGGCGGCGTACAGGAAGTCGAGTTTGAAGAAGTCGAAGCCCCACACGTCGCGGGCGGTACGGATGACGCCTGCCAGGTATTCGAGGACCTCGGGGTGTTCCAGGTCGAGGGCGTGGAAGGTGCCTTTCCAGCCGGGGTTCCAGCCGGCCGGCACGCGGTGGCCGCGGTCGTCGCGCAGCAGCCAGTCGGGGTGCTGTTCGGCGAGGTCGCTGTCGCGGGCGGCGACGAACGGGGCGAGCCACAGACCGGGCCGCATCCCGGCGCGGCGGGCGGACGCGGCGAGTGGGGCGACGCCGTCGGGGAAGCCCGGCGCGAACGTGGTCCAGTCGCCGACCCGGGCCTGCCAGCCGTCGTCGATCTGGAAGACGTCGAACCGCACCCCGGAGGCGGCCAGGACGTCGATCTCGCCGGTGAGCCTCGGTGCGTCGATGTCGTTGTAGTAGCGGTACCAGCTGGTCCAGCCGGTGACCGGGCCGGCCGGGCGGGCGGTGGCGATCGACGCGGCCCAGGCGCGCAGCAGCTCGGGGGCGTGCTCGCCCTCCCGGTGGTCGATCCAGGCGACCCGGACGGTGCGGCCGGGTTCCAGGCGGCGGCCCGCCACGTCGACGACGATCCGCAGTTCACCGCGGCCGACCTCGATGATCGTGTACGCGTCGAAGCCCAGCCGGGAGCCCCACAGCTGGGCGCCGTCGGTGTTCTGGACGGCGAGGACCTCGTGGGAGCATTCGGCGCGCGGGTCCCGCTGACCGGTGGCGATCGCCGCGTCGCCGTACCTGTCGAATTTGAACAGTCGGCCGACCGGGTGCAGTGGCCGTCGCGCCGCCCGCAGCGGCCGGACCTGTGACTCCGACCAGGTCTGGTACCCGGACAGCCAGGCGAGTTCGCCCGGGGCGACGGCGGCGGGCAGCCGGATCACCAGGTGGTCGAGTTCGAGTTCGCTCGCGCCGGGGGTGACGTCGAGCCAGAAACCGGAGCCGTCGTCGCCGGTCGTGACGGTCGCGTCGGTGGCGTTGACCGGCACCACGGTGCCGCGCCGCCGGACGGCGAGCCTCCACTCGGTCACTTCGTCATCCCTTCGATCAGCCAGGCGGTGTGCCAGGTTCGTCCACGGGTGAGCCGGCCGGCCGGCTGTAGCCGCAGGTCGCCCGGTTTGTCGCCGCCGACCCCGCGGTGGGCGACGTCGAGCGACACCGTGGCCGGTCCCGTGGTGGGAAGTTCGTCAGCGTACGCGGCCGCGGCGAGCTGTTCCTGCGTGTACGGGCGGACCGACGCCTCGAACGGGTCGCCGGCGATGCGCCGGACCGTCAGGGTCAGGCCGCCGCCGGTGAGGGTCAGCCTCTCCAGACCGGTACGGTTCCCGTTCTCCTGCGGATGGGCGTAAGCGTGGGGGAATTGCTCGACCGTACGGGACCAGCGGCCCAGCGGTGATCCGGAGCAGCGGTCCCGGTAGTTCTCGCCCCGGCCGCGGCCGATCCATTCGACGTGGTCGAGGCGGCTGTCGAGGGTGCCGGTGAGCCCGGCCCGGACCAGTTCGTGCCGGCCCGCGGTGGCCCACATCTCGACACGGACGCCGCGGTCGGTGGCTTCGACGGCGAGCCTGATGTCGGCGCCGCGCACCCGCCAGCGGGTCCGGCCCCGGTCGGACCGGTACGGCCTGGTGCGCCGGTTGGCCCGACGCCACGCGGACACGCCGGTGAACGGGGTGAGGACGGGCGCGAAGTTGGTCAGGCCGCGATCGTTGTCGGTCGCGGCGCGCCACAGGTTGAGGCGCAGCGGGCTGCTCAGGAATTCGACTCCGCCGAACCGCAGGGAGGTGATCGCGCCGTCGTGGGTGTCGACGGCGGCCCACTCGGAGAAGCCGATGGCCGGGATGCGGGCGAGTTCGAACTGTTCCCAGGCGGTGTCGCCGACCTCGACCATCAGCGCCCACAGTCCGGGCCCGGCGATCGGCATGATCGGCAGGCGCACCTCGCGGGATCCGCCGGGGGCGGTGACGATGTCGCCGACCCGCCCGGAGGCGACCGTGACGCCGTCGCGTTCCAGCCGCCAGCACAGCGCCCGGCCGGTCAGGTCGTCGAAGCTGTGCCGGTTGGTCAGCCGGACCCCGTCGGCGGTGCGGGTGATCACCACGTGCTGGTAGACCTTGGCCAGTTCGTCGTAGGCGGGGTGCGGGGTGCGGTCGGCGGCCACGATCCCGTTCGCGCAGAACCAGCGGTCCGTCGGCGTCTCCCCGAAGGCGCCGCCATAGGCCTGCCGGACGAGATCATCCTTCCCGGGTACGGCGATCGTCTGATCCACCCAGTCCCAGACGAAGCCACCGGCCCAGTTCGGGTATCGGTGGAAGTTCTCCACGTGGTCGGCGGCGTTGCCGAAGCTGTTCTCCATGGCGTGCGCATACTCGCAGGCGATCACCGGCCGGCCGGTGTACCGCGCCGCGGGGAACGGTTTGTCGTCGCCCGCGAGCCTGTTGAACAGTCGCTGGATCAGGTTGATCCGTACGTCCCGGTGTTCGCCGATCCGCCGTTCGAGCTGCGGTGTCGGATACATCAGCGAGTACACGTCGGAGGTGGTGAGGGTGGTGTCGCCCTCGTAGTGGACCGGCCGGCTGTCGTCCAGCGCCAGGACCGCGCGTCTGGCGGCCCGGAAGGCCTCGCCGTCGCCCGCCTCGTTGCCCAGCGACCACATGATCACGCTCGGGTGGTTGCGGGACCGGCGGACCATCGCCTCGACCCGGGCCAGCACCGACGGCTGCCAGGCCGGGTCGTCGCCGGGGATGCCACGGCGGCGCACCCCGTGCGATTCCACCTCCGCCTCGTCCATGACGTAGAGGCCGTGTTCGTCGGCGAGCCGGTAGACCTGGTCCGGGTTCGGGTAGTGGGACAGCCGCAGGGCGTTGACGTTGGCCGCCTTCATCAGCGCGATGTCGTGTTCGCGGACGTCGGCCGGGACGTCCCAGATCCGCTCCGGGTGGAAGTCGTGGCGGTTCACGCCGTGCAGGACGATCGGGCGGCCGTTGACCCGCAGCTGTTCGCCGACGATCTCGACGCGCCGGAAGCCGACACGCAGATGTCGCCGGTCGGTGGCGCCGTCGCCCGCACCGGTGGTGACGCGGAGGTCGTACAGCATGGGGGTCTCGGCGCTCCATGGGCGAACCCGCAGGTCGACCGCCCACAGTGACCCCGCGCCCTCGGCGATGAGATCGTCGCCGAGGTGGACCTGGACGTGGGCGTCGACGTCGACCCGCAGCGAGCCCCGCTCTTCGACATGGTCGAAATCGGTCGTGACGGCGATGTCCCAGGGGCCGTGGGCGGGTTCGGCCTCGAGCCAGACGTCGCGGGTGATGCCGGACAGGAACCACATGTCCTGGTCTTCGAGGTAGGTCCCGGTGGAGTAGCGATGGACCACGACGGTGATCTCGCTGCCGGTGGTGACCCGACCGGACAGGTCGAAGGTGGCGCCGGTCATCGAGCCCTCGCTGTAGCCGATCAACTCGCCGTCGAGCAGCAGGTGGAAGGCGGATTTGACGCTCTCGAAGCGCAGCGTGATCCGGCGACCGGCCCACTGTTCGGGGATGTCGAGGCGGCGCCGGTAGATGCCGGTCGGCCGGTCGTGACGGTCGAGGCGGCCGTTCCCGCCGATCGCCGGTGGGTAGCGGAAGGCCAGGTAGTAGGGGGTGCCGTAGCCGTTGAGCTCCCAGACTGCGGGAACCTCGATCTCACCCCACGGGCCGGCCCGCAGGGTGGGGCTCCAGGCGAACTGCCAGGTTCCGCGCAGACTGACCCGCTCGATGGTGTCCGCTTCCGATCGCTCGGCGCGTTGTGGCATCCGCCCCCAGCCGACGATCCGCGGGTCCTCGACGTCGCGGCGCATCCGGTCCAGGTTCACGCGAGTTCCAGCTCCCGGACCAGCTCGGCGTGGCGTCTCTCGTCCAGTCGGTACCAGATCAGCGGGATCGCGGCCAGCACGCCGATGACACCCGGGACGATCGTCATGGTCGCGTGCAGGCCGTCCAGGGTGGCCCGGGTCTGGTCGGTGTTGGCGACGTAACCGAAGACGCCGAGCAGGGCCAGGCCGAGCGAGGCGCCCAGCGCGGAGGCGACCTTGGTCTTGAAGATGTTGCTGGAGAAGACCAGTCCCTCGGTACGCCGTCCGGTGCGCCACTGACCGTATTCGACGGTGTCGGCCAGCATCGACAGCAGGGTGATGTTGGTGACGCCGTAGCCCAGTCCGGTGATCGCGATCCACACCAGCATCGGGGTCAGCGACGCGTAGCCGGTCAGCCAGGAGCCGACCGAGGTCACGGTGGTGACGGCGAGCCCGGCCAGCGCCGCCCTCCGCTTACCCCACTGCTTGGCCACGACCGGGCTGAGTAGCGAACCGGTGACCGTGGTGATCGCGAAGACCCCGATGAACGCCGGCACCATGGTCTCGGCGTCGAAGTTGTAGCGCAGGTAGTAGGCCGGGATGATGCTGCGGATCGTGAACGCGATCTCGGTCAGCAGCATGGCCAGGAGCAGCAGCAGGAGCGGGCCGTTGCGGGCGAACAGGGCCAGCATCTCCCGTGCGCCGTAGTGGGGCGACGGCACGTAGTCCTCGCGCTCGCGGACCCGGGCGAAGGTGATCCAGGTCAGGATGATCGCGGTGACCGCGTAGACGATCGCGACGGCCTGCCAGGACAGCGCGGCGACCAGCGGCAGCGTGACGATGTTGACGCCGATGAAGCCGATGCTGGCCAGCGTGCGCGGGACCATGACGAGCGAGGTGCGTTCGGCGGCGTCCAGGGTGAGGGCCGCCGACATCGACCAGTACGGCACGTCCATGGCCGAGAACGACAGCCCCCACAGCAGGTAGCTCAGGTAGGCCAGCGCGAGCGTGGTCGATTCGTCGAGCTTGGGCACCGAGAACGCCAGGACGGTGAGCAGGCCGAGGACCGGCGGGGTGAACAGCAGGTACGGCCGGAACCGTCCCCACCGTGACGAGGTGCGGTCCACCAGCAGGCCCATGACCGGGTCGAACAGGGCGTCGACCACCCGGACGACCAGGAACAGCAGCGACGCCGCGGCGGCCGTGATGCCCAGCTCATCGGTGTAGAACAGCGCCAGATACGTCGCGACGAACCCGTAGATGATGTTGTTGCCGAGGCTCCCCCAGCCATAGGCGAGTTTCGTGCTCCAGCCCATTGTTTCTTCCTTCCGCTGCCGCGGCAGGAAAATAACACACGTGTGTCATTTTTGGGTGGGCTGGATCACGTCGTACAGGCGCGCGGCATCGGTCGAGTCGGGCAGCGGCACCGGTCGCCCGCGGCGCAGCGCGGTCAGCGGGGCGGTCGGCGGAGCGTCCAGCAGCGGTTTCAGCCGGGCCGCGGCCCTCGTCGTGGACTCGCCGAACAACCTCGCGGCGCCGCCGATCACGGCCCGCATCGGCTGGTCGAAGTTGCGGTGCATGCCACTGTCGACGAACAGCGGGTTGTACAGGACGTACCGGATCGGGCTGCCCGGATAGCGGTCGGCGAATCCGGCGCCGAGCAGGTCGTTGGCCCGGGCAACCTGCATCGTCGCGGCGAACAGCGAGTAGCCGCGGGTCAGTGTCAGATCGTCCCAGTGCAGGTGGCCCGCCCGGATGCCACCGACCCCGCACAGGTTGAGGATCATCGGGTTCGGGCTGCGTTCCAGGGCCGGGCGCAGGCCGTCGGCCAGCAGGTGGCGGGCCAGAGCGCCGATCGCGAAGGTCCGCTCGTGGCCCTCGTCGGTCACGATCCGCCGCCGGGAGAATCGTCCGGCCGACAGGATCAGGGTGTCGATCCGGTCGGGTAGCCGGTCGATCAGTTCGCGGGTCTGCCGCATCGACGTCAGGTCGGCGTCGGCGCTGCCCAACGCGATCACGTTCGCATCGATCGACGCGGCCAGGGCTCGGCCGATTCCGCGGGTCCCGCCCGCGATCACCACAGTGCGCATACTGGGATCGTCGACGCCGCCGGACGCGCCCGAAAGAAGGCACATCGATGTCACCGGTCCTACCGCTGCCCGTCACCACCGCCTCGCGGGAGTCGTGCGAGGCGACCGACGTGCTGCGCCTCGTCGGCGAGAAATGGACCGTCCTGGTCCTGGTCATCCTGCGGGACGGCGGCCCGTCCGGCTTCAATCGCCTCGATCGTACGGTCGAGGGGCTCAGCCGGCGCATCCTCACCCGCACGCTGCGCGGCCTGGAGCAGGACGGCCTGGTCAGCCGTCAGATCACCGCGTCCCACGTGGAGTACGCGATCACCGACCTGGGCCGGTCGCTGCTGCCGCTGATCCTCGCGGTCGGTGAGTGGGCGGTCGCCCACGCCCCGTCGATCGCGGCCGCCCGAGCCGCCTACCGTGGCGACCCGCCCGCTTGAGCGGCCTACCGCAACGGCTTGCGATACCGGTGATGACTCGTCGCCACCCGGAAGCCCAGCCGCTCGTAGAGTGTCCGGGCGCCCGCCGGATCGTGCGCCTCGGTCCGTAGCCGGGCCGGCCCGCCGAGATCCGCCAGCGCCCGGGTGAGCAGCGCCGACGCCAGCCCGCGCCGCTGAAAGTCCGGATCGACGGCGACGTCCTCGACCTCGTCGCCGTGCACCGCCACGAACCCGGCGATCCGCTCCCCCGACGTCGCCACCAGGAACGACGACCGATCCGAGCGGTGCAGCCAGTCCCGCAGCCGCTCCCGCGACGGCAGGCTCACGAACGGCCGCCCGGCCCACGCCCGCTGCGCGAGCCGCCACAGATCCCCGGCATCGTCCACGGTCGCGTTGCGGACCGCGATCCCTTCCGGCAGATCCTTCCGCGGTACGGGCGAAGCGTCCCGCCGCATCCAGATCATCGTGAAGATCCGCGCATAACCCCGGCTGGCCAGCAGTGCCGCCCGGTCGTCCTGTCCGTCGTCGGCGTTGCCACCGAGCATCACCGGCCCACCGAGCCGCCGTTGCTCGGACAGTCTCGCCGCGGCCGCCTCACTGGCGTCGAGCAGGAGCCCACCGAGCCCCCGTCGCCGGTCGGCGGCCCGCACATGCCCCTGGGTCAGGAACAGATGGACGCCGTCATCCTCGGTCCACGACCGCAACGAGGCCCACCCGGCGACCGTCCCGTCGCCGGCGTCGGCCACCAGCGACCACTCCGCCGACCCGAGCCGCTCACCGACGGCATCGCCCACCCGCAACGGCCGCAGCCGATAGCCCGCCATACCCCTCGACTCTAGGCACCCACCGGCGTTTCCCCCAGCCCACCCGCCCGGCACGGTCGGGGAGTCTGACCGACGGGTGGAGTCGTCTCGAGGGTCGGGCGGATTAGCGTGCCGGGGATCGACGGGCGACTCGCGGAGGCGTGGCATGGGATGGCTGACGGCGGTGGCGGCCTGCTATCCCCTCAATCAGTGGCTGGTCCGCCGTAAAGGGCTCGATCATCGGCCGTGGTTCGCTCCGAGCCTGTGGGGTCCGGTCGGCACGCTGATCATCGTCTTGGCCGAGCCCATGGGCTGGGCCCGGCCCTCCGGCCGCCGCATGCGGTAGCGACACCGGTGGTGTGCGTTCGTCGCTACTCGTGCGGGACCTTGACGGCGGGTTCCTGGACCGGGAGGGGGCGGACCGCGGTGGCGATCAGGGCGGCCAGGCCGAGCAGGGCCGCCACCAGGATCAACGCTCGCAGGACGGTGATCCGGTCGCCGAGGAATCCGATCACCGGCGGGCCGGCCAGGAACGCGCAGTAGCCGATCGAGGCGATCACGCTGACCCGGGCGGCGGCTCGGGTCGGGTCGTCGCCGCCGGCACTCATGCCGACCGGGAAGCCGAGGGAGGCGCCCAGGCCCCAGAGCAGGGCGCCCGCGTAGGCGAGGATCGGGTTCGGGGCGAAGACGAACAGGGCCACCCCGGCGGTGCCGATCAGGGCCAGGACACGGATCACCGGGGTACGGCCGTGGCGGTCCAGGATCGCCGGGCCGTACCAGCGTCCGATGGTCATCGCGGTGAGGAATCCGGCGAAGGCGAGGGTGCCGAGCGCCGGGGAGACGTGATGGCCGTCGATGGCGGCGATGCTGATCCAGTCGTTGCCGACGCCCTCGGTGAACGCGAAGGCCAGTACGAACACGCCGATCAGCAGGGTGCGCGGTTCCTTCCAGGCGGTGAGGGCGCTGATCTTCGGTGTCGGCTCGGACGCGTCGTGCGAGGTCTCGTCGTGGTCGGCGACGAAGTGCCGGGCCTGCCACACGACGGCCGCCACGACCAGCACGGTCACGCCGGTGAGGTGGGCGGCGACCGGCACGTGCAGGGCGACCATCCCGGCGCCGAGGAGAGCGCCCGCGACGGTCCCGAGGCTGAAGCCGGCGTGGAAGCGGGACATGATCGACCGGCCGAGATGGCGCTCGACGACGGTGCCCTGGACGTTCATGCCGACGTCCCAGGCGCCGTTGGCGAACCCGAGCAGGAACAGCCCGACCACCACCGGGACCACGCCGACCAGGGAGCCGAGGGCCGCGATGGTCAGGCCGACGCCGAGCAGCAGGGCCATCGCCATGACGGTGCGCGACGAGCCGATCCGGGTGACGACCGGGCCGGAGAGCGGGAGCGCGAGCAGGGACCCGGCGGCGATGGCGAGCAGCACCAGGCCGAGGGCGGCCGGGTCGAGACCCAGCTGGTCGCGGACCTGCGGGATGCGGGAGGCCCAGCTGGCGAACGCGAAGCCGGAACCGATGAAGGCGACATAGGTGGCCGTGGTGGCCGCCCGGACCGTCTCCGGCCGTACGATTGTGAACATGTTTTCGAACATAACAAACAGATCCGATGTTCGAAACGTTGTAACGGGGCCATCTTTTGTTGTTCAATGACGGGCATGACTCTCACCGACCGCCACCGGAAGATCCTCGACGCGGTCAAACAGGACGGAACGCTCACCGTCCGGGAACTGGCCCGGCTGACCGCCACCTCGGAGATGACCATCCGCCGTGACCTGGAGCAACTCGCCGAGCGCGGCATGATCACGCGCTATCGCGGCGGAGCCCGCAGTCTGACGCTGCGAGGCGAGGAGCCACCGTTCATGCTACGCGCGCAGGACGGTCAGGAGACGAAACGCCGGATGGCCGCGGCCGCGGCCGGCATGCTCGCCGACGGCGAGGCGCTCGTCCTGGACAGCGGCACCTCCTGTGTCGAGGTGGCCAAGCTGCTGCCCGGGCGACGGCTCACCGTGATGCCGATGTCGCTGCACTCGGTCGACGTGCTGATCGGCGTGCACGGGGTGCGACTGCTGCTGCCCGGCGGCGAGCCACGCCCGCACGAGCTGGCGCTGACCGGTCCGCTCGCGCTGGCGTCGCTGGCGTCGCTGCGGTTCGACACCGCGATCATCGGCTGCTGCGGGCTGACCGCCGACGGCATGACCGCGTACGACCTGGAGGACGCCGCGATCAAACGCGCGGTGATCGCCTCCGCCCATCGGGTCATCGCGTTGGCCGACCCGTCGAAGTTGACCCGGACCGCGCTGGCCTACGTGGCTCCGGTCTCCGCGATCGACCTGGTCATCACGACCGACGACGCCCCCGAGGAGCACACCGACGCCCTGACCACAGCCGGCACGATCGTGCATCGGGTGTGACGGCCGTGCCCGAGGCGATGCTGTTCGACCTGTTCGGCGTGATCGCGCTGACCCAGTCCGCCGAGTCCGAGCAGGCCCTGGCCTCGATCGCCGGTGCCCCGGTCGACGACTTCCTGGACGCCTACTGGCGGCCGCGCGCCCCCTACGACCGTGGGGAGCTCACCGCTGCCGACTATT
Organism: Actinoplanes sichuanensis; assembly: GCF_033097365.1. NCBI lineage: Bacteria > Bacillati > Actinomycetota > Actinomycetes > Micromonosporales > Micromonosporaceae > Actinoplanes > Actinoplanes sichuanensis. The sequence continues at coordinate 3,150,436 of NZ_AP028461.1, read as the reverse complement.
GGCGGCAGGTCGCGGCCGACCTCGGCGCCGTCTTCGACGACGACCGGGTCGGCGCACTGGTCACCGCGGACGTGGCGAGCTGGGCGGGCGTCGACGAGGCCATGGTGGCGTACGTCGAACGGGCCGCGGCCTCAGCCGTACGCCTGGGTCTGCTCTCCAACATCCCGGAGGACCTGGCGGCCGATTTCGAACGCCGGCACCGCTGGTTGCGGTGTTTCGAGGTGGTCGCCTTCTCCTGCCGGACCGGGCTCGCGAAGCCGGATCCGGAGGCCTACCTGCACTGTTGCCGCGAGTTCGGCCTGGCACCGGAGCGGGTGCTGTTCATCGACGACCGCACGGAGAACGTGCGGGCCGCCGAGCGTCTCGGGATGGCCGCCCGGCTGTTCACCGGTGGATCAGAGGACCCGTTCGAGGGCGGCCTCCCACTGCAGTGACGGGTTCGCGGCGGCATCCACGGCCAGTTCCGGGTCGTCGAGCAGGGCGGCGATCCGGTCGGCGGGCAGGAGCGGGCAGCGGGCCGCCGCCGTGCGGACGCGTTCGCTTCGGTCGCGGGTCAGACGCTCGGCGACCGACGGATCGAGGGCCGGGTCACGCAGAGCGAGGCGGCGCACCTGGGGGTCCTCGTGATCGGCGAACCGGGCCAGCCCGTGGACCGGGAACCGTGGCCGGGCCGGCAGCACGTGCCGGGCCTGGCCTTCGAGGAAGCAGCGCAGCAACAGTTCGCCGGGGGCGTCCGGGTGGTTGGTGGCGAGCTCCCGCCGTACCGCCGGATCGGGGTCGTCGGTGAGGATCGCGACCAGGTCGGAGGGCAGCCCGGGGACCGCCGCGGACCGACGGCGAAGCCGGGGGTTGTCCGATCGTGCCCAGCGGATCGCGCGCGGCAGATCCGTCTCGGACAGTTCGAGTGCGGCCCGGTCGTCGTCGTCGACGTAGGCGTACTCCTCGATCGCGGTGCGGACCGCCTGGTCCGGGTCGGCGGCCAGCGACCGGATCAGATCATCTGGCAGGCCGGGCCGGGTGGCGATGGCCCGGCGGACCGTCGGGTCCGCGTCGTGAGCGAGCCGTCGCACCTGCTCAGGGATGAGGTCCTGGTGGGTGAGCGCCTCCCGGATCGGGCCGTGCGGGTGCCGGGACAGGGTTTCGATCAGGTCGGGCGGCGTGGTCGGGTTCGCGGCGACCGACGCCATGGCCTCCAGGTCGCCGGATGCCACCACCTGTTCGGCCAGCTCCCGCGACAGCGGCAGGTGCAGCGTGGTCCAGAACGCATGGCAGTGCTGCTGCGGCAGGTCGGCCGGGACCCGCGGCCGGTTCCGCTCGGTGTGAGCCTCGGCCGCAGCCGTCGCGACCTGCGGATCCGGGTCGTCGAGCAGCATCTCCGAGCGGGCGTAGGTGACGTGCAGGCGCACCCGCGGGTCCGGGTGCCGGGCCGCGAAGTCCAGCCGGCTCGGGGGCGCGAAAAGGATCTCCTCGAAGAACTCGGGTGCCGTCAACAGCGACTCCGCGGTCAGGTCACACGCTTCGGACATCACCCGAATCAAGGCGTCGGCCGGTAGCGGCGGATGATCACGAGCGGTCAGCACGTTGAGCCGAACCAGCCAGTCGTCGTCGGTCAGCAGAGCCGCCCGCAGCACGAGGTCGGCGTCCGGATGACCGGCGAGGGCGGATCGGATCTTCCGGGACGGGTGCACGGCCATCGCCTCCTGCACCGGCTTCGGCAGGGTGGCCCGGCCGAAGATCCCCCGGCCCAGCGCGTCGGGCCGGGCTCGCAGGAGGTGGAGAAGGGCGTCCGCCGGCACCGACGGGTTCTGGGCGAGGCCGCGTACGACCTGTTCTCGATCCACCGGTGGAAGGCTGTCACATTCGCGCGACCCCGTTCGTCCTGGTGGTCATGAAGCGCATCCTCGTCACCGGTTCGACCGGCACCCTCGGCCGCCCGGTGGCCGAACTCCTCACCTCGCTCGGCCACGACGTCCGGGGCCTGAGCCGCCGTCCCGGTGCCGCCTACCAGGGCGATCTCGTCTCCGGGGCGGGGCTCGACGCGGCCCTCGACGGCGTCGACACGGTCGTGCACTGCGCCAGCGACACCCGCCGGCAGGGAAAGACCGACCTCGCGGCCACCCGCAATCTGCTGGACGCCGCCGCCCGGGCCGGGCACCCGCACGTCGTCTTCGTCTCGATCGTCGGCGTCGACCGGATCCCGTACCCGTACTACCGGATCAAGCTGGAAGCCGAGGGACTGATCGGCGCCTACGGCGGAACGACCCTGCGGGCCACCCAGTTCCACGACTTCGTGCTGGCCGGCGCCCGCATCTTCGCCAAACTGCCGCTGGTGCTCGCGCCGGACGTCAAGGTCCAGCCGATCGCCACCCACGACGTCGCCGTGCGCATCGCGGAACTCGTCGACCAGCCGGTCGCCGGGCGCGTCGACGACCTCGGCGGTCCCGAGGTGCTCTACGTCCCCGACCTGTTCCGCTCCTACCTGGAACGGATCGGCAGACACCGCCGGGTGGTCCCGGTACGCCTGCCGGGCGCCGCCTTCCGCGCCTTCCACGACGGCGAACACCTCACCCCGGCGCATCGGTCCGGCGGCGAGCGGTGGTCCGGCTTCCTCGGCGGTACGGCCGTCGAGCGCTGATCCCACGCTGATCCGATTCGGGCGGCCCGGTGCCCTCACCGGGCCGCGATCACGCTGTGTCATCATCACCGGCATGAGTGCTTGGGTCTACAACGACCGCCCCGACGGTGTGAGCTTCCTGCCCGCCCGGATCACCGATCCGGCCCGCACCGAGATCGAGGAGGAGATCTGGACCTGGATCGTCCGGGGCGAGGACGACCCGGCCGAGTTCGTCGACTACCTCGAGGACGACGAGGAGCGGCACGGCCTCACCGACGAGGAGCTGACCGCGGCGTACGAGAAGGCGCTCACCGTCCGCCGCGATCAGCAACGGTCATGGGGTGAGATCCGCAGCAACCTGACGCGCGCCTTCGACGAGCTGAACTCGGTGGGCGTGCTGGCCCGGGAGAATTTCAGCTGCTGCGGCACCTGCGCGTCGGCGGAGATCCACGACGAGCGCGACGACTCCCGGCACTGGCACGGCTACGTCTGGTACCACCAGCAGGACACCGACTCGCTGATCGCCGACCCGAACGGCTCGGTGTATCTGGGCTACGGGGTGTATCCGCCGGTCGACTTCGACGAGGACGCCTACGAGAAGCTCTCCGATGAGGACAAGCAGGCCGCGTACCAGATCGACCTGGAACACCTGATGGACGACGTGGTCTTCCCGACCCTGCAACGCCACGGCATGCAGGTCGTCTGGAACCGTGACCAGGCCAAACGCATCCTGGTCACGGGCGCCCGCTGGTACGCGCCACTGGACTGACCGCCCGGTCCGGTTACCACCGGAGTGTCGGGATCAGCCGCCGCCGGGGTCTCGGTCTGCGGTCAGAGCGCGCTCCAGGCCGTTGATGATCAGGTCGAGGCCGTAGTCGAACTCGTCACCGTAGGCGTACCCGGGCTGTAGCGCGTGGTCGACGATCATCTCGGTGAGGTGCGGGTACTGCTCGGCGTCCAGGTCTCGCAGGATCCCGTCGGCCACCTCCGCCACCTCCTCGGGGGTCGCGATCGGCATGTTCGTCGACTGGAGCGCGAAACCGTACACGTAACTGTCGATCACCGAGACGGCGTGTGCGGTGAGCACGAGCGGGAAGCCGGCCCGCCGGAACACGCCGAGCACGGCGTCGTTGTGTCGCCGGTTGCCCGGACCCGGGGCCGGCCGGGACTGGAGGACACCGGTCGCCCAGGGGTGGCGGGTGAGCGCGGCGCGAAGTGAGGCGGCGTGCCGTCGGGTGGCGTCCTGCCAGCTCTCTCCTGGAACGGGTAGTTCGAGTTCGGTGAAGACCAGATCGACCATGCCGTCGAGGATGTCGTCCTTGTTCGACACGTGGTTGTACAGCGACATCGCCTCGACGCCCAGCGCGGTGGCGATCTTGCGCATGGCCGGTGTGGCCAGGCCGTCCTCATCGGCCAGCTGGACGGCGGCCGCGATCACCCGTTCCCTGCTGAGCGGAAGGCGAGAGCGGGACCGGCCCGTCGCGCGCGTCGCTTGTTCGGCCATCGGCTCCTCCGGCGCTTGACGAACTTACTTTGTAAGTCCTACCGTACTGCAACAACGGCAACTTACTAAGTAAGTAAGGAGAGGGTCATGAACGTCGGTGAAACGACCAGGACGACCGAGGAGCTCGGTGCGCGGCGGCTGGCCCGGGCGACCGGCCTGCTCTTCGTCGTGCTCCTGGTCTTCGGGATGCTGACCGCCCTGACTCTGGACGCGGTGCTCGTGCCGGGCGACGCGACGGTCACCGCGAGCAACGTGCTCGGGTCGCGGTGGCTGTTCGTCGCCGGCCTGGTCGGCTGGGTTCCCCTCGTCTGCGCCGACGTCGCGGTCGCCGTCACCTTCCACGCCCTACTGAAGGCGGCCGGTCCGCTGCTGTCACCGCTGACGGCCGCGTTCCGGCTGGTGTACGCGGCGACGCTGGTCGCCCTCGTGCCTCAACTGTTCACCGCATATCGGCTACTGACCGACTCCGGCCCGGCCTCCGAGGCCGGGCGGGCCGGGCGCGAGGCACAGGCGCTCGCCGGGCTGGAGAGCTTCGACGTCGGCTTTCAGTTCGCTCTCGTCTTCTTCGGTGTCCACCTCGTCCTGCTCGGAGTCCTGTTGCGCCGGTCCGGCCACGTGCCCGCCGTCCTGGCCGGGCTGGTCGTCGCGGCCGGCGCCGGATACCTCGTCCACAACCTCGCCGGGCTCCTCGTCGACCTCCCGGCGCCGCTGAGCGCCGTCCTGCTCACACCGTCGCTCGTCGGCGAGGTCGGCATGATGATCTGGTTGCTGGTCAAAGGCGTCCGGGTCCCCACCACCGCACCCGCTCCGCTGAAATAATCAGCGGAGCCGATGGCGCGAGTCTGTTAGACAGTTCCGATGCCCGGACGCCGACGACTGATTCCGCTCGCCTGTGCCCTCGCCGTCGACATGTTCGGCAGTGGTCTCTTCCTGCCCGTCTCGCTGCTCTATTTCACCGAGGTGGCCGGGTTACCGCTGGCCACCGTCGGTCTGCTGCTGAGCGTCGCGGCGATCGGCTCGCTGCCGGTGCCGCTGCTGGTCGGGCAGGTCGGGCACCGGTTCCGGCCGATCGACCGGGTGATCCTGGCGCAGGTGGTGCAGGCGGTGGCCTTCGCGGGGTATGCGTGGGCGGACACCGCGGCCGGAGTCCTGGCCGTGGCGATGCTCGCGGCGATCGGGCAGCGGCTGTTCTGGTCGTCGTTCTTCTCGGTGGTCGCCGGCCTGGCCGAGCCGGAGGAGGACCGGTCGGCCACCGACCGGCGCTACGCGCTCACCGGCATGATCCAGATGGCGTCGATGGGTGCCGGCACGCTGCTCGGCGGACTGGTCGTGGCGTACGGCTGGTATCAGCCGGTGGTGTGGTTCAACGCGGCGAGCTTCCTGCTCTCGGGGGTGCTTCTCCTGCTGGCGCCCCGCGACCGGGCGGCCCTGCCGGCGGGCCCGGCGGTCGGTGGTTACCGGGAGATGCTTCGCGACCGGCCCTACCTGCTGCTGATCGCGGTGAACACGATCTTCGCGCTGTGCAGCGTGTTCATCGGGGTGGCACTGCCGGTCTACCTGATCGAGGCGCTGCCCACCCCGGACTGGCTGGTCGGGCCGCTGCTCGCGGCCAACACGGTGCTGCTCGCCTCCGGGCAGGCGCTCGCGGTCCGGCTGGTCCGGCCGCTGTCCCGGCCGCGAGGGCTGGCGCTGGCCGGTCTGCTGTGGGTGGTGTGGGCGCTGCTGTACGCGGCGGCGATCCGCGTGCCGGGGGCGGCGCTGGTCCCGTACCTCCTGGTGGGGTTGATCTTCTTCGCCGCCGCCGACCTGATCCACGCGCCGCTGTCGAACACCCTCTCCGCGGCGGCCGCGCCACCCGCGCAGCGGGATCGGTATCTGGCCGTCTACCAGTACTGTTTCGCCTTCGCGAGCATCCTGGCGCCGGCGTTCTTCACCACGCTGTACGCCCGCGGCCCGGCCGTGCCATGGCTGGCCCTGGCCGCGGTGACCGCCGTCGCGACCGTGGTCGTCCACACCCTGAACAGGCCCCTGACCGCCCGGGAGCAGATCACCCACCAGGCGGCCTAGAAGCCTCCGGCGACGAGCCGTCAGTCCTCGCGGCGGCCGAATTCGATGTTGTCGAGGTCGCCGTGGAACTGGTCGGTATCGATGTCACTCTGGGTGGCGCTGATCCGTTTTCCGCCGATCACCACGGCGCCGCTGGGCAGGATGTCCTGCAGCCTCCCGGTCCGCTGGGCGGGCGGCAGCAACTGTCGGCCGGTGACCGGATCGTGGACGCGGATCTGGAACAGCACCGGCGACAGGCGGATGCACATGACCCGGTACCAGCGGCCGACGTCGAGCTTCAGATCTGCCGGGAGCAGCACGAACTCGGAGCCGTCGGACCAGCGGCAGGACGGCGTGCCGGAGTCGACCTGCATCTTCCACTGGCTGACCCCGGCGCCGGCCGCCCCGAACTGGAAGACGTTCATGCCGGCGGCCGCCGACGGCGGTTCGGTGAGTCGGATGTCGGCGCTGATCACGAACCGGCCGTCACCCGGCGTGAGCGTCACGGTGTTCGCGGGCCGCACGATCCCCTGCGGGCACGGGACGACGACACAGCTGCCGCCGGGGAACCGCAGGAAGTGGTCGCCGTCCGGACCGGTCACCGACGAGACGGTGCCACCACCGCCGGTGAGGATGGCGCCGTGCAGACCCTTGCCGCTGCTGTCGGCCACATGCGTGGCATCGGCGAGGTCGCCCTGGTAGCGGAGTTCGATCTCACCGGGCGGCGGGACGGCCACCGCGGGCGTCGCCGCGGCGCCGACGACAACGGCCGAGACAAAACCGATGATGGTACGCGTAAACGTCATACCTGGTAGTGCAGCGGACGGTAGGGTCGTGACACCGCCGAATATGTGCGACTGCCTCCGGACGTACCCCGATCGGGCATCTCGCCGCGCGATCAATCTGTCGTCACGTTGGATGACGGGCGCGCACCACCGCCTCGGTTCCGCCGGGATCGGCTGTGCCAAGATCGTGGGAGTGACGACCGCTGAGACCTATGCCGAGTTCGCCGCCCGGGAGGCCCACGGGGTCTCCCCCATCTATGAGCGCCTGTCGCGGGCTGTCGCCGGTGACGCGACGATCCACGAGTTGCTGGAGACGGTTCCGGAGGCCAAGCGTCAGCCGAACCTGCTGTTCGGGGTGGTGCGGCTGCTCGGTGGACCGGTCGACGATCCGGCCGCCTTCCGTGACTTCACGGTGGCGCGCTGGGCGGAGATCGCACCGAACCTGCGTGGCCGGGCGACTCAGACGAACGAGCCGGGTCGATGTGCGGTGCTCCTGCCCGTACTGCTGAGGTTGCCGCAACCGCTCGCCCTGCTGGAGGTCGGCGCGTCGGCCGGGCTGGGGCTTTATCCCGATCGGTATTCCTACCGTTACGGTGACCGGCGGCTCGGGACCGGCGGTCCGGTCCTGGAGTGCGATCTGACCGGAGTCGAGGCGCCGGACCGGTTGCCGGAGGTGGTGTGGCGGGCCGGCCTGGATCTCAACCCGCTGCGGGTGACCGATTCCGATGATGTCGCGTGGCTGGACGCGTTGATCTGGCCGGAGCACGAGCATCGCCGGGCGCGATTGACGACGGCCGCTGCGATCGCCGCCGCCGATCCGCCGCACCTGATCCGTGGCGATCTGGTCGACGACCTGCCGGCCCTGGTGGCGCAGGCGCCGGCCGGGGCGACCCTGGTGATCTTCCATACGTCGGTGCTGTACCAGGTCCCGGACGATCGTCGGCAGGCGTTCGAGGAGCTGGTCCAGACACTGCCCGGGCACCGGATCTCGGTCGAGGCGCCGGGTGTGGTGCCGTTCGGGGATCTGCCGCCGGCCCCGGACGACACGCTGCACAATGTGGTCGCCCTGGACGGGGTGCCGCTGGCCTGGGCCCGCGGGCACGGTCAGGCGATGTCCTGGTTCGCGGGCTGACGGTGCCGGTCGATCCAGCGGCGCACCTCGGCGGCGGATTGCGCAACGGTTCGGCCGGTGGTGTCGATGACCGGAACCGACCAGCTGTCCGGAAGCGTCCAGCGCATCTGGTCCCATGCGCCGTTCATGATCGCTTCCGGTCGGTGCGAGGGGTCGGCGGCATGGCCGCGTTGCCATTGCGCCCAACCGATGAACCTCTCGGTGGCCCTGGCGTCCCACCGGCCGGGGTCACGTCGGGTGAGGCGCTGCCGTCGCACCTCGTCGTCGACGTCGAGCAGGCAGGCGGCGATGCCGTCCAGGGCCGGCGCGGACGGGCAGGCGAGCACCTCGCCGAGCGGCGACTGGCCGGTGAGCAGCATGTCGAGGCCGTCGTCCTGGTAGCGCAGCGCGCGCCGGATCCAAGCCTCCAGACTGCGTTGGCGCCACACGAGGTCCGCATCGGACGGCACGCCGATCTCGTCGAAGTCGTGCCACACCAGGCCGTCGATCGGTCCGCAGGCACGGACCGTGGTCGTCTTTCCCGAACAACTCGATCCGGAGATCGTCAACAGCATCGGAGACCTCCATGGAGCAGGTGAGCAGTCGCGTCGTCTATCAGAATCCGTGGATGACGGTACGGGAGGACGAGGTCCGTCGGCCGGACGGCAGTCCGGGGATCTACGGGGTGGTCGAGAAGCCGGATTTCGCGCTGGTGCTGCCCCGGTGGGAGCGCGGGTTCTGGTTGGTGGAGCAGTTCCGGTATCCGGTCGGGCGGCGGGCCTGGGAGTTTCCGCAGGGCAGTTGGGGTGCCGGGGCCGGAGGGGAGCAGGCCGCGCTGGCCCGGCGGGAACTCGCCGAGGAGACCGGGCTGCGGGCCGAGGCGATGGTCCATCTCGGACATCTCTTCGAGGCGTACGGGTACTGCACGCAGGGCTTCGACGTCTACCTGGCGACCGGGCTGGCCGAAGGGGAACCCGATCGGGAGGCGAGCGAGCAGGACATGATCCATCGGGCGTTCACCGACGACGAGGTGACCGCGATGATCCGGCGCGGGGAGATCGTCGACGCCCCCTCACTGGCCGCCCTCACCCTGTACCGTCTCGCCGGGTGAAAAAGGTAGAACGACGCGCCGACACCGCCCGCATCGCCGGCACCATGGCGATCGTCACCGGGCTGTTGATCACCCTGGTCGGCCTGGCCACCGACGCCACCCCCGCGAAGGGGTATTTCTTCGCCGGGATGCTCGTGGTGATCGGCTCCGGGTTACGGCTGGAGGCCGCGATCAGCCGCCGCCAGTGACCGGCGGCCGCAGCAGCCGGATCGCACGGCGCGCGAGCCGGTCGCGCGGGACCTCATCCGGACCGGGCGGACCAGACGGCGCGGCGGCGGTAGCCTGGTCGCACACGACTGGCGCGGGTGGGACACCACCGGGGAGTGACGTCAAGGGCATCGACCGCCTGGGTGCTCGTCCGACACCGGATGAGGAGCTGCCCATGGCCACCCACCGCATTCTGCATCTGTCCGACCCGCACGTGACCGGGTCCGGTTTCGACGAGGACGGGGTCGACGCGGCCGGGGCGCTCGACCGGATCCTGCATGACGCGCGGTTCGTGCCCGACCTCGACCTGGTGCTGGTCACCGGGGACATCGCCGACGACGGCTCGGCCGAGGGATGTGCCGCCGTGTTGCGGCGGGTCGGCGCGTTCGCCCGGGAGCGCGGGATCCCGCACGTCTACACGACGGGTAACCATGACGCCCGGGAGCCGTTCGCGAAAGTGTTCGGCAGTGCCCATCTCGGGCCGGACGGGGCGGATCTCGGGTCGCCGGGTCCGCAGCGGGCGGCCGTCAGTGCGGTGTCCGGGCTGCGGATCATCACGCTGGACAGTCTGGTCCCCGGTTCGGTGCACGGGTTCGTCGACGAGGAGCAGCTGGCCTGGCTGGGTGGGCTGTTGGAGCGACCGGCACCGGCCGGTTCGGTCGTGGCCCTGCACCATCCGCCGATCGTCACCGGCGCGTCGCCGTCGATGGCGCGGGTGAATCTGCAGAACGGCGAGCGGCTGGCCGAGGTGCTGGCCGGCAGTGATGTGCGGGCGGTGCTGTGCGGTCACTACCACTCGCAGTTGTCCGGGTTCCTGAGCGGGATCCCGGTGTGGGTGACCCCGGGTGTGGTCACCCGGATCGATCTGACCGCGCCGCCGCATCTGGTGCGCGGGGTGCTCGGCGCGGGCGCGACGGTCGTGGACCTGGGCGGGCCGTTCTCGCCGGTGTTCCACACGTTGCACGCGCGCGATCCGCGTGCGGGTGAGCAGGTCTACCTGGTCGACACCGGGTCGGGGCGGGACGTGAGCGCCGAGGAGTAGACCGCGGGCACCGCGGCGACCGCCGGTGATGGCCGGTGGTCGCCGCGGTGGCGGTGGTCAGGCGCGGGCACGGCGGGCGGCCCAGGTGACCAGGGCGGCGCAGACGGCGGTCAGGACCAGCGTCGCGGTGGTGACGGCGTTCTCGAAGGCGTGGGCGGAGGCCGTACCGCTGGTGAGGTCGGCGAGGGAGCCGGTGAGGGCGGCGGCCACGATGGTGCCGGTGACGGCCATGCCGATGCTGGCGGCGACCTCCTGGCTGGTGTCGCTGAGGGCGGCGCCGGTGGAGGTCTGGTCCTCGGGCAGGCCGCGCATGACGGTGACACCCGCGATGGTGGCGACGACGCGCATGCCGGCGGCGGTGAGCGCGAGGGCGACCGCGATCCAGGCGTAGTCGTAGCGGCCGAGGAGGGCGTAGACGAGCAGGCCGGTGATCACGGCGGCGGCGCCGATGCGGGCGGCGCGCTGGGTGCCCAGTCTGGTGACGATCTTCTCGACGAACGGGCCGATCGCGAGCATCACGATGACCTGCGGGAGGTTGCCGAGGGCGGCCTGGGCGGGGGTCCAGCCCCAGACGAGCTGCAGTTGCAGGGAGACGCTGAAGGCGATGACGGCCATGCCGAGGCCCATGGCCGCCTCGTAGGCGAGGCTGGCCGAGACGGCGGGCCGCTTGATCAGGGCGAAGTCGAACAGCGGGTGGGCGGTGCGGCGTTCGTGGACGACGAAGACGATCGCGGCGGTGAGGGCGCCGAGGCCGGCCAGCCACGGGGTGGCGTTGCTCCAGCCCTCTTCGACGGCGAGGGTGGCGGTCCACAGGGCCAGGACGATGGTGACGGTGCCGAGCAGGGCGCCGGGCAGGTCGAGCGGCGAGGTGTTGCGCTGGGCCGGGTCGTCGGCCGGGATGCCGCCGCGGATGCAGAGGATGGCGAGTACGGCGATCGGCACGTTCATGACGAGCAGCGTCTGCCAGGGCAGCACCTGCAGGACGAGACCGCCGACGGTGGGGCCGAGGGCGAGGCCGACGAGGCCGACGGTGGTGATCAGTGAGGTGGCCCGCATCAGCAGGTTCTCGGCGTCGAAGAGGCGGAAGCAGAGGGCCATGGTGCCGGGGGCGGTCATGGCGGCGGTGATGCCGATGACGGCGCGGACCGCGATCAGTTGGCCGGGCGTGTGCACGACCAGGACGGCGAGGTTGGCCAGGGCGAACAGGACGAGGCCGAGGAGCATCATCCGGCGGGTGCCGAACCGGTCGGCGATGGCGCCGAAGGCCATCATCAGGCCGCCGAACAGCAGGGAGTAGCCGGAGGTGATCCACTGCAGGTCGGTGGCGGAGGCGTGCAGTTCGCGGGCGATGGTCGGCAGGGCGACGTTGAGGACGGAGTTGTCGAGCATCTCGACGAGGAAGACGACGGACAGGCCGAGGATGGCCGGCCAGACGGCTCGCAGGGATCCGGCGGCGGCCGGCTTCTCCAGGGTGATCGCACTCATATGCGGACCTTTCTCGAATTTCACTGGAACGTCGTTCCAGAAACTAAGAGTGGAACGTCGTTCCAGGCGTGTCAAGATGGTCGTATGGCTACCAGGACCGCTCACGACGCCCTCTCCCGAGACCGCATCGTCGACACCGCGATCGAGATGCTCGACGCCGGCGGTGAGAGCGGACTGACCTTCCGTGCGCTCTCCACCAGGCTGAAGACGGGGGCGGGGGCGATCTACTGGCACGTGGCGAACAAGGACGAACTGCTCGCCGCGGCCACCGGTGCGGTCCTCGCCGACGTGCTCCGGGGTGACGAAGCCGACACCACCCCGCAGGACGCGATCCGGGCCATCGCGCTCGGCATGTTCGACGCGATCGACGGCCATCCGTGGATCGGCGGGCAGCTGGCCGGGCTGGCGTCCCGCTCGGCGTCGCTGCGGATCATCGAGCGGATCGGCCAGCAGGTGCAGGCCATGGGGATGCCCGCCGGTCAGCGGTTCTTCGCGGCGTCCGCGCTGTACAGCTTCATCCTCGGGGTGGCCGGGCAGAACGCGGCGAACGCCCGGGCCCGGGAGCACGGCACGAGCCGGGCCGAGACGCTCGGGGCCGAGGCGCAGCTGTGGGCGAACCTGGACGCGGCCGAGTTCCCGTTCCTACGCGGGGTCGCCGCCCAGCTCGGCGACCACGACGATCGTGAGCAGTTCCTGGCCGGCATCGACCTCATCCTGGCCGGCATCGGCATCGCCCGGTGACCCCGTTCGCCAGGTGGGGGCTGGTCGATCCGCGGGCGCTGACCGACCGGGTCAACGGCACCTGGGCCGCCGAACGCGACGGCCGACCGGTGATCGTCAAGTTCTTCACCGAGCAGGACTGGCGCTATCCGCTCCGGGTGGCCGCCGCGCTGCGGGCGCTGGGCTGGCCCACCCCCGAGCCGATCGAGGCGCCTCTGGTCGTACCGGAGGGGGCATGGGTGATGTTCGAAAGGCTGCCCGGGGTGCCGAGGGATCGGGGGCCGGACGAGCAGCGGGCCCGGGGGCGGTTGCTGGCCGAGCTCCATGCGGCCGCCGCGGAAACCGGCATCACCGATCAGCGCGGTGGCTTCGCGACGCCCGCCGAGGTGGTCGCGGATCCGGAGCTGGAGCACTGGCTGCGGACGTACGAGGCGGCGCGGCCCGAGGAGGGCGGCATTCTGCGGCGCTGCCGGGACGCGGCGGTGAGCTGGTTCGACGCGCATCCCGCGCCGGACGCGCCGCGCGGCGTCATCCACGGCGACTTCGCACCCTGGAACCTGCTGTACGACGACGGCCGGCTGACCGGGCTGATCGACTTCGAGGCGTCGCACCACACGTTCCAGGTGGCCGACTTCGTGCTGTCCTGGCGCGGCTACCAGGACGAGGTGCTGCGCGGCTACCAGGAGGTGCGGCCGCTGTCGGAGCTGGAGCGGGAGATGATCCGACCGGTCTACCGGGCGTGGATGTTCCTCGGTCTCAAGAAGCGGCCGGCCACCGGTCGGCCACCCGACCTGACCTGGCAGCTCACCCACATCGGGCGGTTATGACCAGAGGTCGCGCTGGGTGAGCAGGGCCTCGGCGAAGGCCAGCGGGGACATCAGGCGGCCGCGCTCGCGCTCGGCGTCGGTGATCGGGACGACGTTGAGGATGCGGACCGCTCCCTCGCTGGTGCGCACGTAGTCGAGCGCCTCCGGGGACAGCGGGCCGGACAGGAACACCGAACGGCGGCCCGGGAAGGCCGGGAACTCGTCACCCAGGCCGATCATGTGACCCCAGTCGAGCTGGTCGCCGGTGAGGAACGGGTGTACGGCGAGATTAGCCAGCCGTACCGCCACGGCATGCTCTTCGGCACGCTGCAACCGGCCGCGCCGGGCCAGGCGCAGCTCGGCCCGGCCTCCCCCACCGGGTCCCGGAGCCGACGGCATCGGCTGCGCGGCCATGCCGATGGTCGCGAAGGTGGTCAGATCCATCGACCGGTAGACGAATACGTCGAGGCGGGGCAGCGGACCATACGGGTCTTCGAAGAGGAAGCCCTCGTCCTCCTCACCGTCACGGTCACGGTAGGTGAGGAACACATCGCGGAGAATCGCGGGTGCAGGCATGTCGGTCTCCGCTCCAAGCTCAGGAACAAGTTACAGGTGGGCGGGCGCCCATGATCATCCCTTCGCTCCGGCGGGGCGATACTACGCGGCCGTTCCGGCGTACGATCGCCGCGTGCTGGCATACGTCATCGGTATCACGCTGTTCGTCGCCGGGTTGTGTCTGTCCCTCGCGCTGCACGAGGCGGGTCACCTGCTGTCGGCCCGTGCCTTCGGGATGCGGGTGCGACGGTTCTTCGTGGGCCGCGGCCCGACGGTGTTCTCGTTCCGGGTGAAACATGCGGACGGCGACACCGAGTACGGTCTGAAGGCCCTGCCGATCGGCGGATTCTGTGACATCGCGGGCATGACCACGCTCGACGATCTCACTCCGGACGAGCGCCCCCGCGCGATGTGGCGCCACCCGGCGTGGAAACGCACCGTGGTGATGGCGTCCGGCGCGTTCACCCACGTGCTGCTGGCCATGGCGATCCTCTACGGCATGGCGGTCAGCATGGGCCTGCCCAACCTGAACCCGGTCGCCGAGCCGATCGTCGCGGCCACCACCTGCCCGGCCGGCACGTGCCCGGCCGCCGACGCCGGCATCCGTCCGGGTGACCGGATCACCGCGGTCGGCGCGACCGCCACCCCACTCTGGCCGGACGTGATCACCGCCGTGCAGCGGGCGAAGGGCCCGACGGCGGTGACCGTGCTGCGCGACGGCCGGTCGCTGACGGTGACCGTGGCGGTGGCGCGGGTGACCCGGGACGGTGCCGAGGTCGGGATGATCGGGGCGACCGCGCGGACGCCCGCCGCCTACCTGACCTACGGCCCGGTGGACGCGGCCGGCGCCACCCTGGCGTTCACCGGTGACCTGTTCGGCCGTACCTTCGATCAGCTCGCGGCCTTCCCGCAGCGCCTGCCCGCGGTGGTCGCCGCGATCGGTGGCGCCGAGCGCAGCGCCGACACCCCGATCAGCATGGTCGGCGCGAGCCGGCTCGGCGGCGAGGCGGTAGAGCGCGGGCTGTGGGAGGTGTTCCTGCTGCTGCTGGCCAGCCTGAATCTGTTCATGGCGGTGTTCAACCTGCTGCCCCTGCTGCCACTGGACGGTGGGCACATCCTGGTGATCTGGTTCGAGCGGAGCCGGGACGCCGTGCGCCGGTGGCGGGGCCTGCCGGCGGCCGGGCCGATCGACTTCACCAGGCTCTACCCGGTCACGATGGCGCTGGTCCTGATCGGCGGTGCGGTCATGTTGCTGACCATCACCGCCGACGTGGTGAACCCTATCCGGCTGTCGTGACCACGGCCGCGGCCGCCGGATACCTCCGGTTGAGCCAGATCTGCTGGCCGAGGGCGAACAGGTTCTGCGTGGTCCAGTAGAGGATGACGCCGACCGGGAAGATCAGGCCGGAGACGAGCAGCGACAGCGGGATGCCGTAGAGCATGACCCGCTGGACGGTGCGCTGCTGCGGGTTCTCCGACCAGCCGGTCTTGAGGATCGACATCCGGCTGGTCAGGAACGTGGTGGTGACCATCAGCAGGATCAGGACTCCGGCGACGATCTGGACGGCGCCGCCGGACTGGAAGGTCGAGGCGATCGGCGCGCCGAACAGGTGGGCGCCCGAGGCGTCCAGGAACTGCGTCTCCGACCAGCCGTAGAGGGTGCGGGTGGCGACGTCCTCGATGGCCGGGTTGAGGTGGCGCAGCACGTGCAGCAGGCCGATGAAGATCGGGATCTGGATCAGCATGGGCAGGAACGCGCCGAACGGGCTGACCTTCTCCCGCTGATACAACTCGGTCAGCTCACGCTGCAGCGACTGCGGGTCGCCCTTGTGCTTGGCCTGCAGCTCCCGGAACCTCGGCTGCAGCCGCTGCAGGGCCTGCTGGGAGCGGACCTGGCGCAGGAACAGCGGGAACAGCGCGACCCGGACGGTCAGCACCAGGAAGACGATGCCGAGCACCCAGGCCCAGTCGGTGCTCAGGCCGTGCGGGTCGCCGAGCAGGGCGTCCCAGGTGGAATGCCAGAACAGCAGGACGGCGGAGATCATGGAATAGATGACGGACATGGTGGAACCCCCAGGGGCGGCTGTCGACAGGATGATCGGCAGCGGCCACCCGACGCGGGCAGCAGCGAGGTCAGGCGGCCGCGGGGGCCGCGGTCGGTCCTCGGGGGCGGGTGCGCCCGGATGCGTCCGGATCACGGTGGCGGGGCACGCCGGTGCGCACGGCGCGGGTGCGTAGAGCGCCCGCGGTGGCGTGGCCGTCGGCGGAGGGGGTGCGGCGGACCAGCAGGACCCGGGCCAGGACGGCGATCAGGACCACGCCGACCAGGGCGCTCGCGCCACTGGCCAGATCGGACGTGCCGGTGGCCTCGGCCAGCATGCCGACCAGGCGCCAGAGCGCGTCCCACCATTTCACCGGCACAACCTAACACCCGTTGTCGAGGATCCCGTATCTCGCCATGATCATCGCCCGGCGCTGACGGTTGACGGCGCGCACACGCCTACCCACGAAGAATACGTCGGCCAGCGTCCACACGCCGAGGCCGCCGAGTGTGAACAGCATCGCGACCGAGCGCCAGGTGTCGCCGAGATAGAAGCGGTGGCCGCCGATCAAACCGGTCAACCCCCAGAGGAGGTACGCCACCCGCGTCTCCTTACGGACCGAGGCGAACTCGTGCTCGGCCCGCAGCACACGCAGGCGCTCCCATTCCGGTAGCGGTGCGGCGACGGTCATCGGCGGATCTTAGCCCGTCATAATTTCTGAACTTTCTTAACAGATATCTTGACGGCGGGTCTCGGTATCTAGTCGAATCGATATACCTCTCATCCCTCTCGCACCATGCGTCCCCCGGCGCACGGAAGGTGAAGCATGCCCAGAAAACGGGTGTTATCCATCCTGGCCACGATCGGTGTCGCGGTGGCCGGTGCCGCCGCGGCGATCCTGCCGATGACCGCGTCCAACGCCGCCGAGGCCTGCGTCGCGGCGTACAACAACTCGGCCGTCTACACCGGCGGGCAACGGGCCTCCTACAACGCGCGCAACTGGACCGCCAAGTGGTGGACCCAGGGCGAGGCGCCCAGCACCGGCGGCTCCGGAGTGTGGGCCGACAACGGCGCCTGCGGTGGCGGCACCACCAACCCGCCCACCACCTGCAACTATCCCAACTGGGTGGCCGGGCAGTTCTATCCGGCCGGGTCGATCGTGCGCTACACCAACGGGCAGTACTACCGGGCCACCAACGAGAACCCGGGCTACGACCCGGTGATCAGCACCTGGTACTGGTCGCCGTACACCTGCACCGGCGGCGGCACCACGAACCCGCCGACCAACCCGGGCTCCTTCCCGGTGTCCGAGGCGCAGTTCAACCAGATGTTCCCGAACCGGATCGCGTTCTACTCGTACGCCGGCCTGATCGACGCCGTGAAGAAGTACCCGGCGTTCACCACCACCGGCAGCGACACCGTGAAGAAGCAGGAGGCGGCCGCCTTCCTCGCCAACATCAACCACGAGTCCGGCGGTCTGGTCTACGTCGAGGAGATCAACCAGGCGAACTGGCCGCTCTACTGCGACCGCAGCCAGCCCTACGGCTGCCCGGCCGGGCAGAGCGCCTACCACGGTCGCGGCCCGATCCAGCTGAGCTGGAACTTCAACTACAAGGCGGCCGGTGACGCGCTCGGCATCGACCTGCTCAACAACCCGGACCGGGTCAAGAACGAGTCGTCGGTGGCCTACCAGACGGCAGTCTGGTACTGGATGACCCAGCGCGGGCCGGGCACCATGACCCCGCACGACGCGATGGTCAACGGCCGCGGCTTCGGCGAGACGATCCGCAGCATCAACGGCTCCCTCGAATGCAACGGCGGCAACCCGGCGCAGGTGCAGAGCCGCGTCGACGCGTACAACCGCTTCACCTCGATCCTGGGCGTCGCCCCGGGCGGCAACCTGTACTGCTGATCCGATCGCACGAAGGGGCCGGCCGGATGGTCGGCCCCTTCGTCGTCACCGCCGTCCGGCACCACGATCGCGTCGTTGTCGCCGAAGGTGCGGGCGTACTCCCCGCCGATCGGTACACACTGTGCCGCGGACCGGGCGGGCGACTAGTCCTCGAAGGCGACCAGGTGGCGCTCGCGGGCCCGGGTGAGGTGCAGACGCATCGCCGCCTCGGCCCGGTCCGGGTCGGCGGCGTGGATGGCGGCGGCCAGGTCGCGGTGCTCGTCGTTGGTGATGGCGATCTGGCCGTACGGGAAGTAGCGGCGGTGCAGGTGCAGGTGGGAGTGCAGCCGGTTGATCGACTCACGCAGCAGTGGATTCGCCGCGTACCGGGCGACGAGGTCGTGCAGGCGGGCGTCGAGGGCGGTGAACGCGGCGTGCCAGTCGCCCTCCTCGCCGCCCTCGATCGTGCGGGCCGCCTCGGCCACCAGGCTCTCGCGCTCGGCGTCGGTGGCGCGCTCGGCGGCCCAGCGGGCGGCGGCGCACTCCAGCAGCAGGCGCATGTCGAACATGTCGTGGAACTCGGCGACGGTGAGCAGCGGGCTGACCGTGTAACCGGCGCGGGGCCGTTTGCGGACCAGGCCCTCGGACTCCAGGCGGGCCAGGGCCTCGCGGACCGGGGTGGGCGAGACGTCGAGCTCGCGGGCGAGCGCGTCGATGTTCACCCGGTCGCCGGGTTCGAGGATGTGCTCGAGCACCGCGGAGCGCAGGGTCTCGTAGACGTCGTCGCCGAGGGTGGGCCGGTGCAGGCGGGCCACCGCGAGGGGCCTGGTCATAACGGTGATCCCTTGACTTACGTCGATGCGGGCGAGTAGACCTCCACCAAGGATCCTATAGGATCTACGAAAGGGAGAGGGCCATGAACCCGCTGGAACGGGTCCGGCTCGGGCGTACACCGGCGCACGTCACCCGGCTCGGGCTGGGGATGGCCCCGCTCGGCGGTCTGTACTCGGCGGTCGGCACCGAGACCGCCCGGGCCACCGTGGAGCACGCCTGGCGGCTGGGGATCCGGTTCTTCGACACCGCCCCGCTGTACGGCAACGGCCTGTCCGAACGGCGGGCCGGGCCGGTGCTGGCCGGTAAACCGCGGGAGTCGTTCGCGCTGTCCACGAAGGTGGGCCGGGTGCTGCGGCCGGGCGGCTCGGACACCCAGGACATCTGGGCCGAACCGACCGGGGTCACGCCGGTCTTCGACTTCAGTGCGGCGGGGGTGCGCGGGTCGTACGCCGAAAGCCTGGATCGTCTCGGTCTCGACCGGGCCGACATCCTGCACCTGCACGATCCGGACGAGCACTACGACCAGACCGTCGGCGAGGCGCTGCCGGCTCTGGTGCGACTGCGGGAGCAGGGCCTGATCTCGGCGGTGTCGGCCGGGATGAACCAGGCCCGGATGCTCGCCGACCTGGTCCGCACCGGTCACCTGGACGCGGTGCTGCTCGCGGGCCGGTTCACCCTGCTGGACCAGTCCGGCGCCGACGAGCTGCTGCCGCTGTGCGCCGACCGCGGGGTGTCGGTGATCGCCGCGGGCGTGTTCAACTCGGGGCTGCTGGCCACACCGGGACCGGGCGCCACCTTCGACTACGCGCCCGCCGATCCGGGCCTGGTCGACCGGGCGCTGGCGATCCGCGCGGTGTGCCGGCGGCACG
Organism: Actinoplanes sichuanensis; assembly: GCF_033097365.1. Lineage (NCBI taxonomy): Bacteria > Bacillati > Actinomycetota > Actinomycetes > Micromonosporales > Micromonosporaceae > Actinoplanes > Actinoplanes sichuanensis. The sequence goes on along the minus strand of NZ_AP028461.1, from coordinate 3,130,814 downwards.
GTGTTCCGCTGCGCGCGGCCGCGATCCAGTTCCCGTTCACCCACCCGGCGGTGACGTGTGTGCTGGTCGGTGCGCGCAGCCCGGCCGAGGTCGAGGACGCGGTCGGGATGTCGTCGGTGGTGGTCCCGGACGAACTGTGGGCCGATCTGCGTTCGGAGGGACTGATCAGGTGATCATCGACGCGCACCAACATCTGTGGACCGCCGACTACGCGTGGTTGCGGGATCCGTCGCTGGCCCGGATCCGCCGCGACTACACGGTCGACGACCTGCGGGCGGTGATCGGCGCGGCCGGAGTGGACCGGACGGTCCTGGTCGAGGCGGGACGCTGTGCGGCGGCCGAGACCCGCGAGTTCCTGTCGACCGCGAACGACACACCGGAGATCGCCGGAGTGGTCGGCTGGGCGAGCCTGCTCGATCCCCTGCTGGCCGTGACGATCGACGCCTACCGGGCCGGTCCGGGCGGGCACCTGCTCGTCGGGATCCGCGACCAGGTCCAGGCCGAGGCCGACGACTTCCTCGACCGGCCGCGGGTCCGGGCCGGGCTGGCCGCCGTGGCCGACGCCGGGCTGGTCAACGAACTCGTGGTCCGTACCGCGCAGCTGCCGTCGGTGGCCCGGGCCGCCGCCGCGCTGCCGGAGTCCACGTTCGTCCTCGACCACCTCGGCAAACCCCCGATCGCCGCCGGTGGGCTGCACGGCTGGCGTTCGCTGCTCGTCCCGGTCGCGGCCCGGCCGAACGTGATCGCCAAACTGTCCGGCCTGGTCGCCGAGGCCGACTGGGCGACCTGGACCCCGGCCGACCTGAAGCCGTACGTCGACACCGCCGTCGACCTGTTCGGCACCGACCGCCTGATGTTCGGCTCGGACTGGCCGGTCCTCGAGGTGGCGGCCGGCTACACCGAGGTCAAGGAGGCGATGAGCGACCTGCTCGGCGGCCTCCCGGCGGACGTCTTCGGCGGCACCGCCAAAAGCACCTACCACTTGGAGCTCATGTGAGATACCTGCGAGTCGGACCCGCCGGCAGCGAACGGCCGGTCGCCGAGTCGGGCGGCCGGTACTTCGACCTGACCCCGGTGACCGCCGACATCACCGGCGCGTTCCTGGCCGCCGGTGGCGTCCGGTCCACGGCCGGCCTCCCCGAGACCGACATCGCCGGTGAGCGTCTCGGCCCGCCGATCGCCCGACCCGGTGTGGTGCTGTGCATCGGGCAGAACTACGCGGCGCATGCGGCCGAGTCCGGTGCCGCGCCACCGGCGCAGCCGATCATGTTCTACAAGGCGCCCGGCACGATCGTCGGCCCGCACGACGACGTGCTGATCCCGCGCCGGGCGGTCCGGGTGGACTGGGAGGTCGAGCTCGGTGTGGTGATCGGGCGGACCGCCCGCTATCTGGAGTCGCCGGCCGACGCGGCCGCGCACATCGCCGGGTACGTGGTGTCCAACGACCTGTCCGAGCGGGAGTTCCAGCTCGACCACTCCGGTGGGCAGTGGTCCAAGGGCAAGTCGTGTGAGACGTTCAACCCGCTCGGGCCGTGGCTGGTCACCCCGGACGAGGTCGGTGACCCGGGCCGACTGCGGCTGCGTAGCCGGGTCAACGGCGAACCGCGGCAGGACTCGACGACCGCCGACATGATCTTCGACGTCGCCTACCTGGTCTGGCACCTGTCGCAGTACACCGTCCTGGAGCCGGGCGACCTGATCAACACCGGCACGCCGGAGGGGGTGGCACTGTCCGGGCGGTTCCCCTACCTGGTCGCCGGTGACGTGGTCGAGGTGGAGATCGACGGGCTGGGCGGCCAGCGCAACACGGTCCGGGACGCGACGTGAAGATCATTTCCTTGGACACGTTCGACGTACGCTTCCCGACCTCGCTGGAACTCGACGGCTCGGACGCGATGAACCCGGACCCGGACTACTCGGCCGCGTACGTCGTGCTGCACACCGACTCCGGCCTCGAGGGGCACGGTTTCACGTTCACCATCGGCCGTGGCAACGAGGTCTGCCGGGCCGCCATCGAAGCGCTTGCGCCCCTGGTCGTGGGCCGGCCGGTGGACGACCTCGGCGAGTTCGCGCGGCGTCTCACCCACGACTCGCAGATCCGCTGGCTCGGCCCGGAGAAAGGGGTGGTGCACCTGGCCGCGGCCGCGCTGATCAACGCCGCCTGGGATCTGGCCGCCACGACCGCCGGCAAACCGGTCTGGCGCTACCTGGCCGACCTCGCCCCGGAGCAGATCGTCGACCTGGTCGACTGGCGGTACCTCACCGACGCGTTGGAACCGGCCGAGGCACTCGACCTGCTGCACGCGGCCCGGCCCGGCCGCGAGGAGCGGATCGCGCTGCTGACCGAACGGGGGTATCCGGCGTACACCACGTCACCGGGGTGGCTCGGCTACGCCGACGAGAAACTCGTCCGGCTGGCCCGGGAGGCGGTGGCCGCCGGGTACCGGCAGATCAAGCTCAAGGTGGGTCACGACCTGGACGACGACGTACGGCGGATGGCGCTGGCCAGGCGCACGGTCGGCGACGACATCCGGATCGCGGTCGACGCCAACCAACGGTGGGACGTGCCGGTCGCGGTGCGGTGGATGACCGCGCTGGCGCCCTACGACCCGTGGTGGATCGAGGAGCCGACCAGCCCGGACGACATCCTCGGGCACGCCGCCGTCCGTACCGCGCTGCGTCCGGCCGGGATCCGGGTGGCGACCGGCGAGCACGTCCAGAACCGGGTGATCTTCAAGCAGCTGCTGCAGGCCGACGCGGTCGACATCGTGCAGATCGACGCGTGCCGGGTGGCGGGGGTCAACGAGAACCTGGCGATCCTGCTGCTGGCCGCGAAGTTCGGTCGGCCGGTCTGCCCGCACGCCGGTGGGGTCGGACTGTGTGAGCTGGTCCAGCATCTGTCGATGTTCGACTTCGTGGCGGTGTCCGGCAGTCTGCAGGACCGGGTCATCGAATACGTCGACCACCTGCACGAGCACTTCGTCGACCCGGTCGTCGTCCGCGACGGCGCCTACCGACTGCCGTCGGCGCCGGGCTTCTCGGCGCGGATGCGGCCGGAGACCCTGCACCGGTTCTCGTTTCCGGACGGACCGGTCTGGTCGTCCACCACGGAAGGTTGAAGATGACGTCTTTCAGTTCTCTGGTAGCGGTCGTCACCGGCGGGGGTTCCGGCATCGGGGCCGCGGTCACCGCCGGGTTCCGGGCCCGGGGCGCCCGGGTCGGTGTGCTCGACCTGCAGCCCGGCGAGGCGGCCGACGGGCTGCTGCCGGTGGTCGCCGACGTCGGTGACCGCGGTTCGCTGGAGGCCGCGATGGCGGCCGTGGCCGGGACCTTCGGCGGTATCGACATCCTGGTCAACAGTGCCGGGATCAGCTCGGTCGGGTCGGTCGAGGGCAACGACGACGCCGAGTGGGCGCGGGTCCTCGACATCAACGTGACCGGGATCGCCCGGGCCTCGGCGGCCGCGCTGCCCTACCTGCGCCGGAGCGGGCACGGTGCCATCGTGAACCTGTCGTCGATCGCGGCGACCGCCGGTCTGGTGCAGCGGGCGCTCTACTCGGCGTCGAAGGGCGCGGTGCACGGGCTGACCCTGGCGATGGCCGCCGACCTGGTCGGCGAGGGCATCCGGGTGAACTGTGTCGCTCCGGGCACCGTCGACACGCCGTGGGTGGCGCGGCTACTGGCCCGCACCGCCGACCCCGAGGGCGAACGGGCGCGACTGGCGGCCCGGCAGCCGACCGGGCGGCTGGTGTCGGCCGAGGAGGTGGCGGGTGCGATCGCCTACCTGGCGTCGCCCGAGTCCGGGGCCACCACCGGGATGTCACTCGCGGTCGACGGCGGCATGTCGGGGCTGCGGCTGCCCGCCCGTTAACGATCGGTGAGCGGGGCGATCACGTCGACCCGGTTGGTCCACAGCCAGCCGGACCAGCCGGGGGGTACGGCGTCCAGGTCCTCCGGCTGGTCGAAGCCCTCCGACCAGTCGCCCTCGCCGCCGACCAGGATCACCCGGGTGTCGGCGTCGCGCATCCGGTCGGCGAACAGGTGGGGCCAGCCCCACAGATATCGGCCGTAGCGCTGCGGCAGGTGCAGCTCGGTGTGGTGGCAGTCGTCCGGCACGTGGCCGGTCCAGCCGGTCGCCAGGTAGTCGATCAGGCAGTCCTTCATGATCGCCTTCGACGTGGTCCGGATCTGCGGCAGCCGGTCCCGGACGGCTTGGACCGAGTGGTCGCCGCCGTACACGCTGATCGTCTTCAGCCGCTCGGCGGGCAGGGTGGCCAGGTACGCGGCGAGTGCCGTGCCGTCGGCCGGGTCGTCGTCCTTCAGGTCGACGAGCAGTTCCCGGTCGGGGAACGCGGCCACCACCTCGGGCGCGGTCGGGAGCAGGCCCACCGCTTTGCCGCGCAGTGGCCAGGTGGCGCCGTTGTCGGCGGTGTAGCCGTAGCCGAGGTCGAGTTCGCGCAGCTCGGCGAGGGTGTGGTCGGCGACCCGGCCGGTGCCGTCGGTACGGCATTCGAGCGTCGGGTCGTGGAACACCGCCAGCTGCCCGTCCGCGGTGAGCTGCACGTCGAACTCCAGCATGTCGGCGCCCGCATCGAACGCGGCCCGCATCGACGCGAGGGTGTTCTCGACGTAGCCGTGTTCGGGCGGATGGATCCGGGTCGCGGTGCAGGTGTCGTTCTGCACCCCGTCGAGCGGGAACGTCTGGGCGATCCCCCGGTGCGCGAGCAGCTCCGGACGGCCCTCCCCGGTGCCCCACAGCACCGAGGAGTTGCCCGTCCACAGACCCGCGGCCACCAGCACGATCACGGCCGGGGCGATCCACAGTCGACGACGGCGGCGGCGTGGTTCGGGCTCAGACATCCGGACAGCATGCCATTGCCGGTCAAATCAACTCGACGAAGCCGTTCGTCCCGTGCACCCGGATCTGCTGTCCGTCTTCGATCAGCGTGGTGGCGTTCTCGACGCCGACCACGGCGGGCAGGCCGTACTCGCGGGCGATCACCGCGCCGTGGGTCATCTGGCCGCCGACCTCGGTGACCAGGCCGGCGATCGTCACGAACGCGGGCGTCCAACTCGGATCGGTGTAGGCGGTGACCAGGATGTCGCCCGGTTCCAGGTCGGCGTCGGCGACGTCCAGGACGACCCGGGCCCGGCCCTGCACGGTACCGGCCGAGACCGGCAGACCGGCCAGCGCGCCGTCCGGGAGATCACCGCGGCGGTACGCCCCGTGCACCGCCTCACCGTCGGAGGTCAGCACCCGCGGCGCGGTCAGCGTCTCATGGAACGCGAACGCCTCCCGCCGCTCCCGGATCAGCCGCTCGTCGGCCCGCCGAGTGTGCACCACGTCCCGGAACTCCTCCAGGGTGAGGAAGAAGACGTCCTCCGGGTCGCCGATCACCCCGGCGGCGGCCAGCCGGCCCGCCTCGGCCAGCAACGCCCGCTTGTAGATGAGGTAGCGGCTGACCAGGTAGTACTTCGGGTATTCGCGGTAGCCGATGAAGGTCCGCAGCCGATCGATCTGCTGTTTCGTCTCGGTCGCCTTCGCCTCGCCGTCCGGCAGCTCCCGCAGCCGGGCCAGCACCTCCGCCTCCTTCTGCTCGGCCTCGCGGCGGCCCTGCTCGAAACGGCGGGCGGCGGCACCCGGCTCGGCGTTGCGAATGTTGCTGAGCAGCATCGGCACGATCGCCGACGGCTGCTCGCCCCACCGCGGGCGGGTGATGTCGATCTCGCCGACGCACCGCATCCCGTACACCTCGAGGAACCCGTCGATCGCCGCCCGAGCCTCCCGGCCTCCGATCACCTCCGGCAGGCGGTCCAAGCCGCCGTCTTCGGAGAGCAGATCAACGACTCGGGGGTACGGCCGGAGCACGTCCGCCACGTCCAGCAGCGCCATCCCCATCTCGGAGGTGACGTTGTCCGGTGCCGAGCGGGTCAGTACGTCGGCGACGTTCTTCTCGCCCAGCCACTGTTCCAGGTGCTCGTTGAGCCACCAGGTGGCCTGCATGCCCGCCATGATCGCCGGCATGTTGCGCGGGTCGAACAGCATCTGCCGGATCTCCTGGACGTCGGCCAGCACGAAGTCCAGCAACTCCGGGCCGGTCTTCGTGGCGATGTCCCGGCGGACCTCCTCGATCATGCGTTTGCGGTCGTCGATCAGCCCGGCCACGATCGCCGGGTCGGTGTCGATCGGCTGCGAGGTGGGCGGGCCGGGGACCGGCGGGTGACCGGTGTCCTCGGCGAGCGCGATGAAACCGCTGTCCACCACGCTGTGCAGGGCGTCGCCCATCAGCGGGTCGGACTGGGACATCATCGCCAGCAGGCTTGGGGTGACCCGGCCGGTGACATCGACGAACAGGCGGCCGCCGGCGTCGCGCATCTGACCCGGGGACGTCAGTTTCCACACCGACAGGCCCAGCGGTTTCATCGCCTCGGTCATCATCTGCTGGTGGCCCACCGAAACGTACGCGCGTGGGGTGTCGTCGGTGCTTTCCGGAACGGGGAAGAGCGTGGTGATCGGACGGCTCTGGACGATCGCGAAACCGTCGTCGTCCAGGCACCATTCGATATCCTGCGGACGGCCGAAATGTGCCTCTATCTGACGCCCGAGCCGGGACAGCCGTACAATCTCCGGGTCTTGGAGAACCGGGACGTCCTGCTGTCCTTCGCTGATCGTCTGCCGTTCGGTCCCGCCGGCCTCCGAGGGTTTGATCTGGAGCCGCTTCGCGGCGATCGTCCGTTCGACGACCGCATCGTCACGGACCTTGTAGACGTCCGCGTTGACCAGGCCGGAGACCAGTGCCTCGCCGAGACCGAAACCCGCGTCGATCGAGGTGACCCGACGGTTTCCGGTGACCGGATCGGCGGTGAACATGATTCCCGACGCCTTCGGGAAGACCATTCGCTGCACGACGACGGCCATCCGCACGGACCGGTGGTCGATGCCGTTATGCAGCCGGTAGGCGACCGCCCGGTCGGAGAAGAGCGAGGCCCAACAGCGCCGCACGTGGCCGAGGACCTCGTCGCGGGGCACGTTGAGGTAGGTGTCGTGCTGGCCGGCGAACGAGGTCGCCGCCGAATCCTCCGCGGTCGCGCTCGACCGCACCGCATACCGGGCGTCCTCCAGTGCAGCGGTGATCGCCGCCGCCAGATCCTCCGGAATGGGCATCGTCTCGATGATTTCCCGAGCGGTTTCCGGGTCCTTCTCGAATGCCGGCGCGACCCGGTCGAATGCCGCGGTCGTCACCACGAATCCCGGCGGCACCCGGAGGCCGTCGATGGCGGAGAGCTGCCCCAGATGTGCGCCTTTACCGCCGACCAGTTCCCGGTCGGTCTCGTTCAGATTCACGACGTAGCGGAACACCGCTGACCGTCCTCTCACCTTGCGGGCAGAAACGACCCGATTCTGCGCGCACCCCGGGGTCTTGCGGCAAGAGCCCACCTCCGATATAGCTTAGAAGTGGAAGGGGCCGGTCACGGCCCGTCCAGGAAGGCGTTGAGCTGCGCCCGTGTCTGAGGTTTCACCTCCACGAAGAGCAGCCGCACGTCACCCAACTCGTCACCGCCACCACCGACCTGGCACGTCACGTCGACCGACCCGGCCGGCAGCAGGACCTCCAGGTGGACCTGCGCGCCGCGGGTCAGGTCCTCGGACAGCCGGATCAGCGCGTCGTCGCCGACGTCGTCCAGATCGACGACCACGTGGGCCCCACCGACCGACAGGTTCATCGTGCGGCCCGGGAACAGGTGCCCCGACGGCAGCACGACCACGACCGGCACCTCGACCGGGATCCGCTCGTTGCGGCGCCGCTCGATGCCGCTGGTGATCTCGTCGACCCGCAGGTACACACCGGGCATGCTGTTCGCGGGCGGCGCCACCACCGTCCCGGTGATGCTGAACCCTTTGCCGTTCTGCGTCCACAGCACGTTGACGTCGACGCCGACCATCGCGAACACGGTGAGCCCCAGCCGCAGCGTGCCGTCGACTTCCCGGTTGACCCGGCAGGTGCGCGCCTCCCCACCACCGATCGACACGGTGACGCTCGGGACAGCCCACGGCTGCGGAATCTCGGTAGTGCTGCCCATGTTCGTCGGCTCTCTCGTGCTGGACGGCCGGTTCCTCCCACCGGGAACGGTAACGGCACAGCGGGGTCACGCACTCCGGATCACCGACGGCAGCCGCTTCAGTGTCGCCTTTCATAGGATGCGGCGATGGCGCGAATCCTGGTGACGGGCATGTCCGGGGCGGGCAAGACGACGGTCCTCGACGAATTGCGGCGTCGGGGCCACCTGACCGTGGACACCGACTACGACGGCTGGGAGTCACCCGACGGCACGTGGGACGAGCCCCGGATGACCGCCCTGCTGACCACCCACGAAACCGTGATCGTCTCCGGCACCGTGGCGAACCAGGGCCGGTTCTATCACCGCTTCCACCACGTCGTGCTGCTGAGCGCCCCGCTGGAGGTCCTGCTGCGCCGGGTCGTCGACAGGCCGAACCCCTACGGCCGGACACCCGACCAGCGGGCCGAGATCGCCGAGAACCTGCGCACCGTCGAGCCCCTGCTGCGGCGGGGCGCCACGCTGGAGTTGGACGGGCGCCGCCCGGTCACCGACCTGGCCGACACCATCGCGGCCCTCGCCGTCGGCGTGGTGTGATTCCGGTCATGATCCGTTCGTCCCTTGCCGGTCTCTTCGCGGTCGCACAGCGGCGGGCGGCCGTCACGGCGCTCAGCCTCGTCTTCCTGGGCACCACGCTCGCCGCGCTGACCGGCTTGGCGATCGAGCAGACGAGCAGCGTGGATCCGTCGCCGTTCGTCGTCGTCATCGGGGCCGCCACCGGCGTGGGCACCGTGATGTTTCTCAGGAGAGCCGCTCACCAGGGACGATGACCGGTCCGGATCCGGTGGTGAGATAGGCCCGGAGACGGTCACGCCCGTGCGGCAGCCCGTAGTCGGAGATGAGCAGCCTCACGTTGGTGAAGTCCACGCCGTCGTAGAGCCAGGCGCCGGGTGTGTCCACCAGCGCCCGGACCACCCGCCGCCGGCGCTCGGTGAGTTCGGGGAAGGCGGTTCCGGCCGCGATCGGCCCGCCCGGAAACGCCTGCCGCAGCAGCACCCCGATGGTGGTCAGCGCCGGCTCGGCACTGACGTGCGCGAGGCGGACCAAGGCCGGTTCGAGTACGTCCTCGACGATCGATTCCAGGGACAGCAACGCCAGCCCCGCGACGTCGCCGTTCAGGTAGCCGATGGTCGGTTCGGTCGGATGGTCTCCGGTCGCCCAGCGCAGCAGTTCCGCCCGGCCGCCGTCATCGTGCAGGTGGGCCAGGGCGACCGCCGCCGCCCAGCGCATCAGGGGCCGCTCGTCGGTCAGCGCCCGCTCGGCGATCGGCACGCCCTCCGCAAGACCGAGCAGTCCCAGCGCGACGAGAGCGGTCGGGGTGTTCAGCCGGGCCAGAACGGGCACCGACTCCGGCCGCCCCGGATACCAGCCGAGCAGATAGGCGGCGGAGTCCGCGAGTTCCGGTTCGGCGGTCAACGTGTCGAGCAACGGCAGCCCGCTCGCCACCGCGTGGTAGGCACCGGCCTCATCGGGGCCGAGCTCATCACGCCGCACACCGCCGGGCAGCCACGCCGCGTCGGCACCCACCGCGATCAGCCCGAGCAGATACAGGAGCAGATCCCGATCCGGTACGGCCGGATCGGCGACCAGTTCCAGCAAGGCCGGCACGGCGGCAGCACTGGCCGAGTATCGGTTCCCCTGATGGGTGATGCTCGCGTACAACTCCCCGAACGCCACCCGCCGTTCCTCCTCATCGGCCGACCGCAACGCCGTCAGATGCCCGGGGGTGTCCTCGGCCGACCCGTACGCATGTCGCAACGTCGCCCAGTCGACCATCGGGCCATCATGCCGGAGCCGGCCGGCCCGGGGTCGCCCCGGTGTCGTCAGCGCAATGCTCATGTCGAAATTCCGCAGCCGCTGCCCACGGACCTCGACCACCCGGGCGGCGTCGACGACGAACCCGAAGCGCTCGAAAGCGGGCCGGGCGGTCAGGCTGGCGTGCACCCGCAGCCGCCGGTGCCCGGCCGCGGTCGCCTCCCGCAGAACACGGTCGACCAGCGCGCGAGCCACCCCACGGCCACCGGCGTCGGGGTGGACGAAGAGCATGTCCAACAGCCCGTCATCGGTGAAGTCGCTGAATCCCACGACGACCCCGTCAAGACAGGCGACATAGGTGTACGAGGCCGCGCGCCGCCCCCGCCACCGAACCTCGTCGAAGTCGGCCGGGGCCCAGGCCTGAACCTGCTCGGGTGTGTAATCCCGGCTGGCCGTGCCATGAACGGCCGCATGAAACACCCGCCGCGTCGCCCCGGCGTCAGCCTGCTCGTAGCGGCGGATCACCAACTCCCCGAACGGCGGAACATCGCTGGACATGACCAGATTCTGAACCATCGCAGCTGTTGAACCATCGCAGCGCATACGCCGGCGCGGAACCGCGGCCGGGCGGCAGCGCGTGGGTCGTACTGTGCGGCCTGTGATTTCGGAGGAGATATTCTCGCGTCTGGTCGAGGCGCAGGCCGCTTCGGACGATCCGGGAGCGGCGCAGGCCCGGACGCTCGGGCTGCTCGCCGTCTTCAATTCGCTGTGGGAGTTCTACCTGCTGGCTCCGAACGGGGACGTCTTCGTCGACCGGGACGACGGTGCTCCCCTGGCCGCCACCTCGGCCGAGCGCGACCTCGCGTACGTCCAAGCCGCTCGTCGTTTCCCGGAGCTGCGTCATCTGATGCCGGAGCGTCGGCCGGGCACCCGCACCTGCCCGCAGTGTGGTGGTTCCGGAGTGGTCGTCCTGGCCGACGGTCGCACCGTGTTCTGCGGCCCGCCCTGCAACTCCCGAGGCTGGACAGACCGGTAGGAGCCCGGACGCCGCTATCGGCGATGGGCCAGCAGCTGCACCGCGGTGGCCCGGCTGCCGTTCATCGTCGGCACCTCGAGTCGGCGTTCGGCTGTCAGGTCGAAGTCGGCCAGCAGACCGCGGAGGTGCTCGCGGTCGTGGTGTCGGCAGACGGCGCCGTCCGTGGTGGTGAAGACGCCGTACGGCGTACCGGCCGGGGATCGGTGGTATCGGTCTTTGTGGTGGTCGTCGGTTTGCAGCATCAGGTCGCTGACGTAGAGGACACCGCCGGGGGCCAGGAGTCGATGCAGTTCGGCGGTCAGTTCGCGTTGGGCCGTGTCGGACGGGACGCAGGTGAGCACGGCGAAGAGCATGATCAGCTCGAAACTCGCCGGCGGGTGGTTCAGCGCGGGTGGTGCGTGAAGGTCTTCGACGCTCCGGTGGTCTCCCAATAGCGGTCCATGCGCGTGCACTCTAACGAGCAGGTAAAAGGGGCCGACGCCGCTCGATCTTCGAGCGACCTCACCGATCTGACCAGGCCAGCTCGCGGGCGTACTCGTCGGCCGGGGCGATGTCCTCGACCGCGCTGCGGGCGGACTGGTGCTCCCCTCGGGACCGGAGGAGCCGGATCAGCTGGTAGAGGGCGGTCGCATCGCTGGCGGCGGCGCGGGTTCGCAGGTCGTCGGCGCGGCCCAGGTCGTGTAGGTGACGGTCGAGACGGCGGCGGGCCCGGTGGTCGGTCTCGGCGATCTCGGCGAGTTCCTCGAATCGTCCGGCCTTGGCCAGTGCGTCCCAGCCGCCGAGCCGGGCGGTGTACACCGCGTCCGGTGGCTGGTCGGCGCCGATGGACGTGAACAGGTCGTAGGCGGTGGTGTAGTCACCGCGGTCCATCGCCCGCTCGGCGGCTCCCAGCGTGGAGTACGGCGGTTCGCGCCGGAAATGCGATTCGTAGGTCTCGGTCATGACGAGGACCGCGGCCCGGCCGGTCCCGGCGGTGGGGGCCTGATCGACGAGCGCCTGCACACCGTCGGCGGCGACGAGTTCGAACAGGTCGTGCCAGGTCAGGTGGCCGACGGCATCGGCTGATTCCCTGGTCATCAGCAGCACCGCGTCCACGTCGGCGAGTGGCCAGGTATGCACACCGGCCGGTGCCCGCTGTTCCAGGCCGTCGCGCGTGTAGACGATCGCGGTGCCGTCGCCGGAGTCTCGTACCTCGACGATGTCGTCGGTCCAGCGGCAGGTCAGCAGGGCCGCCGAGGACGCGTCGTCGAGGATGGTCGCGGACTTGTCGAGCAGGGCGATGCGATCCGGGTCTCCGGACCGCATCGCCGTGGTGACCCGCACCGGCGGTCAGGCCGCCGACAGGACGTCGACGATGAAGCGCAGGGCGCCACCCGGGCGGCCTTCACCGGGATTCTCGCCATACGCCTGGTCGGCCGGGATGTCGAGCTGGACCCGACTGCCGACCTTGACGCCGACCAGGCCCTTGTCCCAGCCCTGGATGACGTTGCCGGCGCCGAGCTGGAAGCTGAACGCCTCCTTGCGCTCCCAGGAGGCGTCGAACTCCTTGCCGTCGGCGAAGGTGACGCCGACGTAGTTGACCTGGATGGTCTGGCCCGCCTGGGCGGCGGCGCCGGTGCCCTCGATCAGGGTGGTCGTCTTGAGCTCCTTGACCGTGCCGGTGCCGGCCTTCGCCTCGGGTTTCCGGCTCAGGGCCGGGTCGGCGCCCGCGGGGACCGGCGGGAACGCGACGGCCGTCGGGGTGGCGGCGGCGCCCGGGTCGAGGGCGGCGGCGCTGGTGGACTCGGTGGTCGGGGTGGTGCCGGTGGGCGTGTTGCCGATCCACAGGGCGAACCCGACGACGACGGCGATCACGGCCAGCGCGGCACCGACGACCGACAGGGTCTGTCGGCGCTTCTGCATCGCCCGGGCGCGTGCCTTGTTGGCCTTGGCCTCGGCGCGTTTCTCCGCCTTGGTCTTGAGCGGCGGTCCGGCGGCGCCACGTCGGGACGGAGCGGCAACGGCACGTTTGGCGGCCGCGCTGTCGCGGCTCACTGCGGATTCGGGCACGCGCCGACGATACGACACTCAGCTGAGAGTTGTTCACAGCCGGTACCCGAGTTCCCACGGAAAGATGTCACAGGTGGGCGAGCCAGCGGTGGCCCGGATGGACTCGGGAGATGAGTCCGGCCAGGGTGGCACGCTGCTGCGGGGTCATGAGCGGGACGGTTCCGTCAAAGTCGGCCTGGTCCTTCGGGCGCGGGTTCTTGGCCTTGAAGAGCAGGACCAGCTCCGGTACGAGGTACGGCAGCCCGTCCTCGGTGTGGCGGATGATCTGGTCGTACCGCGATCGGATGGTCTCGTCTCGTCGGCAGATCCAGGTGTCGCCCTGGTGTGGCTCGCGGAACACGTCGAGGAGGTAGTCGCCGGTGGCCGGGTCGCGTAGCCAGGTCTGGTGGGTGGCCGCGATCTGCTCGGGTGTGGCGTTCTCGCCGACGCATCCGCTGCCGACCGCGTCGAAGACGTATCCCGGGAAACGGTCGCGGATCTCCGGGAAGCGTGCGGCGGGGATGCCGATCTCGATGTCGCCGTGCGGGCGGGTCTGTTCGCCGCGGAACAGGTCCAGCGCCCAACCGGCCGCCACATACCAGGGTGTCGTCACCCCGGCCAGGCGCTCGGCGACCTGGTGAGGGCTCCAGCAGGACGCCCATCGGGCGCCGAGGCCGTCGAGCTCGGCCGGTGACAGCTTCTTCACTCGAGGAACCTCGCGCAACCGTTCAGGGCGTCGACCCACGTGCGGGCGATCAGCCGGGGCATCGGGCCGTGGTGGATCAGGAACAGCAGGGGTCGCTGCAGGGGGCGGGCTCCGGTCGTCGTCCACTCGGCGTGCACGTGGCTGCCGCCGTCGCCGGCCGGGGTGATGCGGACCAGGCCGGTTCCGCCGCCGCCGTAGCTGCTCTGCTCGACCGTCCAGCGGATCTCGGTCGGGTCGGACCAGTCGTAGCGGGCGACGACCCAGAACGGGGAGCCGGACGTGCTCTCGCGGGCGACCGCCCAGGTGTCGCCGAGTTCGCGTAGTTCGTACCGCCGCGGGTCGAGGGTCTTGTGCCAGATCAGGGTGCGCCGGCCGGTGAAGTCGGTGAACGCCTGCCGGGCCTGCTCGGGTGTGGCTGTCGTGTCGATGTCGAAGCGCACCGTCTTATCCGAGCACAGGCCCGCCGGGGTGTCCAGGTAAGTACCACCTAGGTATGCCTAGGCGGCTTGGACGCCCTCTCTAAACCCTTCTGAGCTGGGAAGATAGGTAACGCCGCCGCATGTGCCGGACCTCCTTACCGACGACGATTGATGCATCGACGGAGAACGAGGAGATGGCGATGTTCGCGAACCCGGAACTCATGCTCAACCTGGCGCACGACCGCAACCGCGAGATGATCGCGGAGGCCGATCGGGAGCGGCTGCTGTCCAGTGCCCGGCTGCTGCGCCGTGGGCGTAAGGCACGCGGTCGGCTCGCCGGTACGCTGTCGCCGTGCGAACCAACCGCGGTGGTGCCAGCCCGGTGATGATCGGGCGGGCCAGCGAGCTGCGTCGGCTGACGCAGCTCGCGAAATCCCGGGAGCCGGCGGTGGCGATCATCGCCGGTGAGCCGGGGATCGGGAAGACCCGGCTGGTGCAGGAGCTGCTGGATGTCGTCGCGGCGGAGACGATCGTGCTGGTCGGGCAGGCCGAGCCGGGGTCACTGGCCCGGCCCTACGAGGTGTTGCTCGACGCGATCGACGGTCGCCCGGCGGTTGACGACGCTCGGCTGGCGGCGCTGTCCGACGCGGAGCGCAGTCCGGTGGAGAGGCTGCATACGGGGCTGGCGATCCTGTCCGACCTGATCGGAGACTCCCCCGCCGTGATCGTGTTCGAGGATCTGCACTGGGCCGACTCGGAGAGCGCCGCGCTGTTCGAGCGGATCGCCGACCAGCACGGGCCACGACTACTGATCGGGACGTATCGGCCGGACGAGGTGACTCGCCGGCAGCCGGTGGCGGGGCTGCTGGCCCAGCTCGAGCGACGGCATGCCGTCACCCACGTCCGGCTGGATCGGTTGTCGCGGGCTCAGACGGCGGCGCTGCTGGCGGCGGCCACCGGGAGTCCCGCGCCGGTTCGTGCCGCGACGGCGCTGCACCAGCGCACCGGCGGTAATCCGTTCTTCCTCGAGGAGCTGCTGCGGGCCCTGCCGGGGCACGACCTGGAGGCGCTCGTCGATCAGCCGCTGCCGTGGAGTCTCGCCGATGTGCTGCGGCGTCAGGTGGAGGATCTGGATCCGGTCAGCCACCGGATCGTGGAGGCGGCCACGGTGCTCGGTCACCGGATCCTGTTCGATCTGCTCGCCGACGTGACCGGCACGGGTGAGGACGAGCTGATCACCGTGCTGCGCAACCTGGTGACGCGGGGTGTGCTGGTGGAGTCGGGTGAGGACGAGTTCGCGTTCCGGCACGCGCTGGTGCGGGAGGCGATCGCCGGGCAGATGCTGGGCCGGCAGCGGCGGCGGCTGCACGAGGCGGCGCTCGACGTCCTGCTGCGGGGTGGCGGTTCGGATCCGGCGATGGTGGCGCACCACGCGCGCGGTGCGGGCCGGTATGAGGACATGATCGCGGCGGCGCGGCACGGCGCCGGGCTGTACCTGTCGATCGGCTCGGCGTATCAGGCGTTGCAACTGGCCGAGATGGGTCTGGACGAGGTGCCCGACGACCCGGAGTTGCTCGGTGCGGCGGCGCGGGCGGCGTGGCTGGCGGGTCTGCTCGACGACGCGTTGCGGCACGGGCGTCGTTGGCGGGAGCAGGCGCACGATCCGTCGGATCAGGCGGAGGCGCTGTATCTGCTGGTCCGGCTGGCGTGGGAGTCGCGGGAGGCGGCCGAGGTGCGGGCGTTGACCGCCGACATCGAAAACCTGATCGCGCAGTTGCCGCCGGGTGCCGGGCAGGCGCGGGCGATGACGGCGATCGCCCAGTCGGCGTATCTGTATGACGAGACCGAGACGGCGTTGCTGTGGGCGGACCGGGCGCTGGCGCTGGCCGACGAGTTCGACCTGCCGAGTGTGCGGCTGACCGCTCTGCTGGAGAAGGGTTCGGCGATGTCGGAATGGCCGCAGACGGCCGCCGACGGCAGCAAGATCCTGTCCACGCTGGTGCACGAGGCGGAGCAGGCCGGTGAGTGGGTGATCGCCGCGCGGGCGCTGAACGTGCTGGTCCAGGGTGAGCCGCCGACGTCGTCGACGGAGCATGCCGAGATCCTGGAGCGGATGCGGGTCAACGCGGAGCGGGCCGGGTTCGAGTCGCTGTCGGTCGCTGCCTACTTCCAGGGGCGGGCCCGGTTGGCGCTGCGGGCCGGTGACCTCGGTGCGGCGATCGCGGCGTTGCAGGAGGGCCGGGCCCAGGACCGTAGCCTGCGTCGTCGTGGCCGGTGGGCCGACTTCCACGGGGTGTTCCTGGCCGGGTTGTCGCTGGAGTCCGGCGACCTGGATCTGGTGGAGGAGTTGATCGCCGATCTGGCCGCGTTGCCGAACAATCCGCCGACCGTGATTCCGGGCCTGACGTTTCATCTGGCGTGTCGCCGGCATGACCGGCCAGGGGCCGAGGCCGCGCTCGCCGAGCTGGTCACCGCGTTGGAGGGGCAGGTGTGGCGCAGCGGCGAGCAGGCGCACGACCTGATCTCGGCGGCGCTGGAGCTGGGGCTGCCCGCCGACGATCTGGACCGGATGGCGGCGACCCTGCTGGATTCGGAAGTGTGGGACGCGCACCGGATGCTGGTGGAAGCGCAGGTCACCGAGGCACACGGGTGGCACGCCCAGGCGCTGGCCGGTTATCTGTCGATCACCGAGGCGAACCCGTTGGGGCCGGCGGTCCGTGGGACGGTGCGGGTGAGCGCCGCCCGGTGTCTGCTCGCGGCGGACAAGCGGGCCGAGGCGCAGGAGCAGGTCGAGGCGGCGGTTCCGTTGCTGGCGGGGTGGGGTGGCTGGCGGGTCGCGCAACTCGAACGGGTTCGGGCTCAGCTCGGCATGGCTCCGGCCGACGCACCAGCGGCGGTCACCGGTCCGGCCGCGCTCACGCCCCGGGAGCGGGAGGTGGCGGTGCTGATCAGTGACGGGTTGACCAACACCGAGCTGGCGCAGCGGCTGTACATCTCCCCCAAGACGGCGGCGGTACATGTGTCGAACATTCTTCGCAAGCTGGGGGTGTCCTCGCGTACCGAGGTGGGCGAGTTGGTGGGGCGGCGCTGAGATGGCATGGGATCAGGACCTGGCGGCGGCGTTCACGATCATGCTGGGGCGGCCGGTCGACGACTTCGACGCCGGCCGTGAGTACGTGCTGTATTACCTGAACAGTCTCTCGCCCGATCTCGCGCTCAGCCCGGACTGGGAGTTCGACCAGGACCGGTCGGTGTTCGAGATCGAGTTCCTGGAGGAGTCGGCGCTGGCCGAGGCGCTCGGGGCGCGGCCCGACTCCAACAAGGTCGCTGATGCGGTCCGGACCGTCTCCGGGCGGGAGTTGGCCGGGCACGGGTTCACCCGGGCCGCCCTGGCCGGCGACGACGTGTCGGTGACCGTCGCCCACCGGGTCGTCACCGGTGGCAGCCTGCACGACGCGTTGCTCACCGCGATCCGCGGCCGTCGTGGGCCGGACGGGCTGCGACCCGCCCCGGCCGAGCGGCTGGAGGCGATCTTCCCCGTTCCGGAGAGTCCACCGCCGGCCGAGTTCGACACGATCGAGGATCCGCGGCTGCGCGAGCACCTCTGGTCGCCCTACTTGGACCGGCCGTGGGATCCGGGTGGCAAGCCGCTGAGCCGCGACTTCCTGCCCGGTGAGCCGGTCGGGGTGTGGGACCTCGCCTACTTCGGGGAGATCTCGCTGGTCGTCACCGCAGTCGAGCCCGGGTGCAGCGGGTGACGTAGGGGAGGTCGAACTCGTCGCCGAGGCCGTGGCTGTCGGCCAGGGCGAGGACCCCGTCCAGCAGCGCCTGACGATCGGTTTCCGACAGCAGGATGACGTAGCTGCGGGAGGTGACCATGTCGAGCAGTTCGGTCCGGTTCAGGGTGTGCCGCCAGCGGAATTCGGTGTGTTCGGGTTCGCTGAACGGGCCGCCGATCGGCGGGGCGGTGTCGATCTCCTGCCGGGTGTGCCGGTGCAGGACGTCGTCGAGGGCGGCCACCCACGGTTCGGTGTGGTCGCGGATGTTCCAGATCAGCGCCAGTGTGCCGCCCGGTCGGAGCACCCGGGCCATCTCCGGGACGGCCCGTGCCGGGTCGACCCAGTGCCAGGCCTGTGCACACACGACGGCGTCGACGGACGCGTCGGGAAGCGGGACGTTCTCCCCCGTACCCTCGAAGATCGAAGCCTGACCGGCGGAGACCGCGAGTTGATCACGCATTTCCGGCGACGGCTCGACGGCGTCGACGTGGAACCCGGCGGCCAGCAGGGCGCGGGTCAGTTTTCCGGTGCCGGCACCGAGGTCCAGCACCCGGCGGGCCTGCGACGGCACCGCCCACGCGACCGCTTCGGCCGGGTAGGGCGGGCGCCCGCGCTCGTAGGCCGCGGCCGCGCTGCCGAACGACGCCGCATGCAGATCAGAAGACATGAAAATCCCCCATTCGGTACACCGTGGACCGCCCTGCAACCTACACGTGCGGCGGAGGGACACGAACAGGGTCGTGGCCGGCGGCTCGCAGGAGCCGCCGGCCACGGGCCGAGGAGAGCGCGGGCACTGTGCGCCAGAGCCTCCGCAGAGCGGAGGTTCCCGAATTGAACGGAAATAGAAGGAAGCGCCCGCATGACCTCGGTGGTCGATTACCTCATCCGGGGATCAGCTCACCGAGCCGGTCCAGCGTGTAGATCTCCGATCCGTCCGGCAGCCCGTCCGGCGCCTCGATGCCGAGGTAGGTGACCGGCTCGTCCGGGAGCACCCCGTCCCAGAGGGTGACCCCGGCCGGCGTCGGCCACCTGTCGACCAGGTAGGACACCGTCAGGTACTGCCGTTCCAGCAGGGCGCGGACCCGGTGCGCGGTGGTGAAGGCGTTGCCCTCGACCCGGTTGAACGCCGGGTGGCCCTGCAGGTAGAGGTGCAGCCACACCGCCTGCCAGCCGGTCTCGCCACGGGCGAACACCATCGGCAGCGCGACCCGGCCCCGGCCACGCATCTGCGAGCGGGCCCGAACCGTCCGTGGATCGAACGGCGCGCCCTTCTGCTTCCTGGTTCGCGTCTGGTAGCCGAACATCGACTCGGCGACCTTCTCGAACGACTCGCCGGAGAAGATGTTGACCTGCGGCACCACGTACGGGGCGTCGACGGTCAGTGGAACGTCGATGAACTCGGTCGCACCGTCCTTCGCACTGGTGATGTCACCGGAGTGGACCATGCCGTTGCCCCGCAGGTTCGTCCACGACACCTGGCCGGCGCTGTGGAACTCGTCGTCGAGCAGGAGCATCGACAGGTCGTAGTCGGTGTGCCGTTCGGTCTGTCGCCAGTACATGAAGAACCGCAGCAGTTCACCGGAGACCGGCGCCCGCGAGCCGCGTGGCAGCACCGCGAAGCCGTCCTCGGACGCCTTGCCGGACAGCGGCAGGGCGACGTCGAGCACGTCCGGGTCGATGAGCAGTGGACGGTCCCACACCGGCAGCCGGCTGCTGATCGCGTCGTCGAGCAGCGCCGACAGCTCGCCGACCAGGTCGGCCGGCAGAGGTGCACGGGTGTCCGGGCCGACCCAGGCACGCTGGGACCGGTTCACGTACATCCGGGCGATGTCCGGGGTCAGCCGGTTGGCGACGTGCTCGCGCAGCGACAGCAGGACCCGTCCCGACGCCGAGCCGAGCGCGCCGGTGACCAGGTCGACGATGGTCGACTGTTCGGGCGCTGATGCCGTGCGCAGCAGCCGGTCGGCCGAGCGCAGCAGCAGTCCCGGAGCGGCGGACAGGACGCGGGCCGCCTTCGCGACGTCGCCGGCGTGGATCGCCGTCTCGGCCCGGCCGGCCAGGGTCGGCACTTTCCGCTCGCCGCGGGCGACCGTGAACACCTGCTGGGCCTGCGGCCACTGGGCGTACTCGTGGGGGTGCAGCCGTTCGCCGAGCCGCTTCCATCGTTCCGCATAGCGGGCGACGTCGGCGAGCTTGGCCGGGTTGGCGCTGATGACCGTGTCGAGGGCGGCGAGCAGCACCCGCCGTTCCGGGCGTCGGAACGCACGGAACCGGGTCGGCTCGGCGAGCGACACGTCGCCGCCGGAGACCTGGCAGGCCAGGCGCAGCACGTCGGTGACGGTGTCGACAGCGACCAGCGGTCGACCGAGGACGATCCGGATGCCGTTGAGGACGGCCCGGTTCTCCCGCACCGGGATGATGTCCGGCTGCGGGCCGTCGGCGCAGGTGAGGGCGAGTTCGCTGAGGATCGCGAGGTCGGCCGCACCGAGCGGCGTGACGCTGCCGGCCATCTGCAGGTAGAGCCGCTGCGCCTCGCGTTCGGCGGTGTCGCCCAGGTGCAGCACGGTCAGCCGGTCACCGGCCGACGCGATCAGTTCGTCGTGGACGGCCAGCATGTCGGCGTAGGTGTGCTGGTAGGAGCCGTACCCCGGAAGGTCGAGGAGGTTGACCCATTCGGGCCGGACGGTGTCGCCGCCGCCGATCAGGGCGGCGGCCTGCATCCGCTCCAACCAGAACGCGATGGTGTCCGGTACGCCGTCCGGGAACGCGATGAAGTAGGTGTTGTGCCGAACGTGGTCGCCGACCAGTTCCCGAACCGCGGACACGACGGTCGCGGCGAGGTCCATGGCCGGTGCCGGTGCGAGCCCGCCGATGTGGTCGAGCAGCGCCCGGGAGGCCGCGAACCCGACGTCGAGCAGGGCGGCGTCGAGCTGCCGCGCCACGGCCGTACCGTCGCCGCCGTCCCCGTTGCTCGCGGGCACGCGCAGCGTCTTCTGAATGATCGTCTTCTCGTGCACGTGAGTCCTCCGTCCCCCGCCGGCGGTGTTTTCCGCTTCGAAGTGGGCCGCCGGGGACTCGAACCCCGAACCCTTCGATTCCATTGGAGAAGGAAGCACACCCATGCCCGCGTGAGGCGGAGGGCGGACGTGCTACCAGCCGAATGCTCTAGCCAGTTGAGCTAGCGACCCGCCGCGAATCTTGCCAGGCCTCCGCGCGGCGGGCCATCGAGTTATGGACGATCCGCCGGAGCCGGACACCGACCGCGGCCGTCCCGCCGGGCTGGCGTGTCCGGGATACGGTGCCCGAATGCGATACGTTCCGGGACAGACCATCACTCGCCGTTACCTTCGCGGCGAGTGGCTGATGTGGGCGCAGGCCATGCGGGTGATCCGCGACGACGAGGACGGGCTGCTGCTGTGGCAGCCCGTCGGCGGTGACTTCGCCAAACTCGTCGACGCCGACGGCACCACCGCCCACGAGGTGTCGCCGGACGCGATGGCCGCGCCGGAGTTGGTCGACGTCGGCTGGCTGTACTACGACGTGCTGATCCTGATGCCGCCGGGTGCCGCCCACTCGGTGTGGTGGTTCTTTCAGGACGGCGTGTTCCACGGTTGGTATGTGAACCTGGAGTCGCCGTATGTGCGAGACGGCGACGCCGTCGAGACCACCGATCACGTGCTCGACGTGGTGGCCGACGCGCAGCGGGAGTGGCGGTGGAAGGACGAGGACGAGTTCGCGGGCCGGATCGGTCACCCGCTCTACTTCGACGCCGACGAGGCCGTGACGATCCGCACCGAGGGCGAACGCCTGATCAAGCTGATCGAGGCGGCCGAGTTCCCGTTCGACGACACCTACACCGGGTTCCGCGCCGATCCCTCGTGGCCGGTTCCCCGATTCCCGAAGTGAGATGCTCATGGAGCAGACCCTCGGTGTCCTCGCCCACCGCGGTGGGCTGATCGCGGAGCATCCGCAGCTCACGGTCGGGGTGCTGCGGGCGGTCTCCCGGCCCGGCGGTCTGGAACTCGAACTGATGGCCCGGCGGCCGCTGGACCGGCGTGGCCCGACCGAACGGCAGGCCGACATCCGGGCGGGACGGACCGGTCCGGCACCCGCGCCACGAAACCTGCTTCCACCGTACGACGAAGGCCTTGATCTGCGGGTCGGCCGGCTCGACGAGGCCGGTCACGCCCATTGGGTGTACCCGCGTAGTACGTCGTCGTTCAGCGGTGACCATGCCGGCGGCACGCACGGCCCGACCCTGCAGACGTTGATCCTGCTGCCGCCGGTGTTCGACAGGTTGTCGCTGGTGCTGGCGTGGCCGGAGATCGGTTTCCCGGAGACCGTGGTCGACCTGCCGCTGCCGTCCCGGGCGACGGTGCACCGGGACACCGTCTCGATCTGGGACGCGCCGGTGCACACCAGCCGCCCGCCGGAGACGCTGCGTCACCGGGCCGGAGTTCTCCCGGCCACCGAGCCGGAGGCGGAGACCGGCCGGATCATCGCCGGGCCCCGGGTGCTGGCGCGCTGCGAGGACGCCGTCGTCGTGCTGAACCGGCTCACCGAGACCGGCGACATGCTGTCGTTCGAGCTGGGCTGCCTCGCCACCGTCGGTATCCCGCACGACATGAGCACCATCGGCGGGGCCGCGGTGGCGGTCGTCCGGGACGACGAGGCGGTGTGGGCCGAGCCGCACACGGCGAGCGCCGGCGGCGGCGACGATTCCTTCGTGTCGGCGGCCGAGTACGCGGTGGCCCGCCCGACCGGCGACGTCCTGCACCTGCTGATCTCCTGGCCGGCCGCGGGCCTGCCGGACGCCGTCGCGGCCGTGCCGTTGAGCTACAACGCGATCCAGTAGCGGCGGCGAGGACCGGCCGGGGTGTCGCGGACGTCCTCCAACACGCCACCACACTTCTCGATCACCCGGGCCGACGCGGTGTTGTCCACATCGCAGGTGATGAGGACGGACTCCAGCTCCCGTTTCCGGGCGGCGACCAGGATCTCACCGAGCGCCCAGCCCGCGATGCCTCGCCCGCGCGCCGACGGGCGCACGCTGTAGCCGATGTGCCCGGCCGCGAGCAGCAGGAAGTCGGTGAGCGCATATCTCAGCGAGATGCTCCCGAGAACCGTGCCGTCCTGATCGACGACCCATCGGTAGGCGGCGTGCACGAGCCCGGGCAGCGGTGGCAGGCTCTCGTCACCCTCGCGGTGCAGCCGGCTCACCCAGGTGGCGAAGCCCTCCGCGGAGTCGACGTCGTCACCGCCGCGCAGTCCACTGCCGGGCTGGTGCACCCCGCGGCCCCACTCGTCACGGGACGCGAGCCACTGCGCATGCAGGTCGGTGGTCGGTTCGATCAACGTGAGCACGCCCAAGGATCCCGGCTCCGACGGGATCCCTGCAACCTCGAGTGACATCACGGCGCCGCCGACGGCTACCCAAGGTCGATCGTTTCGTAACCGGACTCGGAATCACTCGTTATGGCGTGCGCGTGATTGTCGGCTCGATGTCGCCAGTCTCCGGGCATGGGGATACGAAATGGAGTTCTGATGGCCGCTCTGGTGAAGGTCGGTTTGGGTGACGGCGGTCAGCTTCTGCTGGAGGCGGCCGACAGCGGTTCCGGTCCGGTGAAAGTGGGGCGAGCCGCGGATGCGATCGAGGAACTGAAAGAGAGCCTGCGGACGGTCTTGCAACCGGTTGCTCAGGCGTCCAGGGATGTCCTGGCGGAGATGCGTGCCGCCGGGCCCGATGAAGTGAAGGTCGAATTCGCGGTGAAGTTGACGGTCGGGGCAGGCGCGATCGTCGCCAAGAGTGAGGCGGGGTGCCACTTCAAGGTCACTCTGGGTTGGGCGCGAGGTGGCATCTGCTCGCCGGACGCGGGCGGTGACATGCCTTGATCCTGGCCGGTGGACTTGCTCACGAGCCTGGGGTGGACGAGCGTGGCCGTGGGATCGTGGCACTGCTCGACGCTGCCGGAACTACCTGTGGCGTGGGGTTTCTCGTCGCGAACGGCGTTGCCGTCACGTGCGCTCATGTCGTGGCGGCGGCCGGCGCCGAACCGGGCGGTCAGGTGTGCCTGGCGTTTCCTCGGCTGCCGGGATCTCCCCGAACGGTCGCCTGGATCGACCCGGGCGCGTGGCGGCGGGAGGAGGACGTCGCGCTCCTCCGGCTGTCCGATGTACCCGCGGGTGTCACCTCGCTTTCGCTGGGATCGGCATCGGAGTCTCGTGGGCATCGAGTGTCGGCGTTCGGGGTGCCGGACGGCGGGCTACGTGGTCGTTTCGGCTACGCACGGGCCGGTGATGTGCTGATCGACGCGGACCTCGGGCCCTTGCTTCAGCTTGCCGAGGCCAACGATGTGACCGCGGGATTCAGTGGTTCGCCGGTCATCGACGAGGTGACCGGTCTGGTCGTCGGCATGGTCACCGAGATCGATCGGGCTGATCAGTATCAGCGTGGAACGGGCGTGGCTTACGCGACGGCGGCCGAGACTCTGCGACAGCTCGACGAGGCACTGGAACTGCGGGCGGTGTGCCCGTATCGGGGTCTGGCCCCGTTCGGAATCGAGCACAAGGCATGGTTTCACGGCCGTGATACCGCTGTGCAGCGGGTCGTCAGCTCCCTCACCCAACGCGCGGTGTTGCTACTCGGGCCCTCGGGCTCCGGTAAGTCCTCCCTCGTCAATGCCGGAGTGCTGGCCGAGGTTTCCGCCGGACGGGCGGCCGCCGGTTCGGACGCCTGGTCGGTGATCTCCGTACGCCCGGGTCAAGGATTGCTCGGCGAACTCGACCAGGCCGGGCTGCCCGGTGCGTCGACCCTCGGCCTCGCGGGCGCGATACGTACTTGCGTCGCTTCTCTGCCCTCGGGGTCACGGCTGCTTCTGATCATCGATCAGTTCGAGGAGATCTTCACGCACCAGGATTCGTCCGGATCAGCGGTCCCCGGCGGCTCCGACGCGCGAGGACTGCTGCGGCAACTCGACGATTCGATTCGGATGCCCGGTGCGCTGACCGTCGTGTTGGTGATGCGCGACGACTTCTACGCTCAGCTGGCTTCGGCATCACCGGAACTCCTGCAGTCGGTGTCCGCCGGGATGGTGAACGTGCCGGCATCGCTGACACGTTCCGAAGCGAAAGACATCGTCGCTTCTCCGGCCGCCCGAGTGGGCCTCGGGTTCGAGGCCGGACTCGTCGCTCAGATGGTCGCCGACCTCGAATCCCTCGCCGGCGATCAGGACGATCGGCAGATTCCCATCACCGTTCTGCCGCTGCTTGAACTTGCTCTGCTGCAATTGTGGGAGCATCGCGCCGGGGGCATGCTGACCCATGAGGGTTACCAGCGAATCGGCAGGCTGTCGGGCAGCTTGACCAGCCGCTGCGACCAGAGCGTCGCCGCACTCGACATCGCGCACCGGCCGATCGCGCGGCGATTGCTGACCGCCCTCGTGCGGCCGGCCGATCCCGAACGGAACATTCCCCCAGTACGCCGGCAGGTTCCCCTCGACGAACTGAGAGACCTGGCCGCGGATCGTGAACAGCACGACCAGTCGGCCGTCGATGCGGTCCTGCACGCACTGACCACGACCACTCCGCTCATCGTCACGCGTGGACAGCCGGGCCGGCCCAGCGCGCCGCCCGTGGCGGAACTGATCCACGACTCACTCATCCGCGACTGGGCGACTCTGCGTGAGTGGATCGATCAGGACTCACGCTTCCTCGAATGGCTACGCCGTGCAGACGACCAATGCCGCCGCTGGTCGTCGACCACGAACAAGGCGGATCTTCTCCGTGGGTCCGACCTCACCGAAGGGTTGGACTGGTCCAGCAGACGCCGGCTGCCCAGCACGACGGCGGCCTTTCTGGATGCCAGCGACCGCGCCGCCGATGTACGGCTGCGGCGGACCAGGCTCACGATAGGCACGATGGCCATCCTCCTCGTCGTCTCGGCCACCGCCGCGGCCGTCGCAGTCCGGCAACGGCAGCAGGCCGTCGTTGCACAGCAGATCTCACTCTCACGGCAACTCGCCGCCCAGTCCCGGACTCTCGCGTCAGCCAACCCGGAGCTGAGCGGACTGCTCGCCGCCTATGCCTACCGCGCCAACCCGACCAATGACGCACTCAGTGCGCTGACCAGCTCCTATGAATCGGTTCGCCCGCTCCGCCGGACCCTCACCGGTCACACCGACACGATCTACTCGGCCGCGTTCAGCCCCGACGGAAAGACCCTGGCCACCGGAAGCGTCGACCAGACCGTCCGGCTCTGGGATGTCGCCACCGGCACCAATCTGGAAACCCTCACCGGACACACCGGCCCGATCTGGTCGGTGGCGTTCAGCCCCGACGGAAAGACCCTGGCCACCGGAAGCGTCGACCAGAGCGTCCGGCTCTGGGATGTCGCCACCGGCACCCATCTGCGAACCCTGACCGGCCACACCCACGCGATCTGGTCGGTGGCGTTCAGCCCCGACGGAAAGACCCTGGCCACCGGCGGCCACGACGCGACGGTTCGGCTGTGGGAGGTCGCCACCGGTGCCGGCCGCCGGATCCTCCGTGGCCATACGGACGCGGTCTGGTCCTTGGCGTTCAGCCCGGACGGGCGGACTTTGGCCTCCGGCGGCTGGGACCACATGGTGCGGCTGTGGGATGTGGCCACCGGCGCCGGCCGCCGAATCCTCGCCGGGCACACCGATACGGTCTTCGCGATGCGGTTCAGTCCGAACGGCAGCAGACTGGCCACCGGAAGTCGGGACAACTCGGTGCGATTGTGGAATGTGGCCACCGGCACCAGCAGCCGGATCCGTACCGACCAAACCGGCACGCTCTACACGATGGCCTTCAGTCCCAGCGGCAGAACGTTGGCCACGAGCGGCCAGGACAATGCCGTGCGGCTGTGGGATGTCGCCACCGGTGCCGGCCTCCGATCCCTCAGCGGACACACGAATGTGATCTTCTCAATGGCGTTCAGTCGGGACGGCACCACCCTCGCCACCGGAAGCCAGGACAATACGGTGCGAATGTGGGACGTCGCCACGAGTACCGACGATCGAACCCTCACCGGGCATACCGATTCCGTCCTCGCTCTGGCGTTCAGCCCGAGCGGCGCATCGCTGGCCACCGGTAGCGCCGACGATTCGGTGCGATTGTGGGACGTGGCCGATGGCACCAGCCGCCGGACCCTCACCGGACACACCGACGTGGTCTACTCGCTGGCGTTCAGCCCGGACGGCAGGACCCTGGCCACCGGCAGCCAGGACAAGACGGTGCGATTGTGGGACGTCGCCACCGGCACCGGCCGCCGAACGCTCACTCACCCGAACACGGTCTGGTCAGTGCGGTTCAGCCCGGATGGTACGACTCTCGCCACCGGCAGCACCGACACCTCAGTGCGGCTGTGGGACGTGGCCACCGGCGCCGGCCGTCGAACCCTCGCCGGCCACACCGACTCGGTCATCGCGGTGGCGTTCAGCCCGGACGGCAAGACCCTCGCCACCGGCAGCGCCGACAACACCGTACGGCTGTGGGACGTGGCCACCGGCGCCGGCCGTCGAACCCTCACCGGCCACACCAACACGGTCTACTCGGTGGCGTTCAGCCCCGACGGCAGGACCCTGGCCACCGGCGGCCTCGACAACACAGTGCGGTTGTGGGACGTAGCCACCGGGACCGACCGGCAGCCACTCACCGGCCACACCGACACCGTCTACTCCGTGGCGTTCAGCCCGGACGGCAAGACCCTGGCCACCGGAAGCGCCGACCAAACGGTGCGGCTGTGGGACGTGGCCGGCGGCACCAGTCGTCGAACCCTCAGCGGCCACCCCAGCGCGGTCTGGTCGGTGGCGTTCAGCCCGGACGGCAGGACTCTGGCCACGGGCAGTGCCGACAACACGGTCGCGTTGTGGAATACCAGCGTCCCGGACGCGACAACGATGATTCAACAGATCTGCGCCGCGGTCGGCCACGACCTCAGCGCCGACGATCTGGAGGCATATCTGCTCGACTGGGACTCCGGTATGGCGTGCGCGCATTAAAAGCGGGTCGGCCCGGAGCATCGGATCGGGGCACCGTTCCGGTTCCGGGTCCATCAGCCGATCAAACCGGCCGCACCTCCGCGAGACGCCTTCTCGAGTAGTCGTCGTCCCAGCAGACGGCGGCCTGCCAGGCGGCGGAGGCCTGGGCCGCGATGTCGTAGGCGTCGGCGTCGAAGCCCGCCGCGTTGCCGGGCAGGGCCAGGTCGAGTTCGGGGACGTCGACGTGGGACTCGTCCCAGTCGATCAGCGCGACCCGGGCGCCGGTCATCCGGATGTTGCGCGGATTGAGGTCGCCGTGCACGACACACGTCGGACGGCCGGCGAGCCGCGCCCACGCCGCCCGGCATCGGGCCACGCCCTCCGCGGGCATCGCGTCCAGGTCGATCCTGGTCCCCGAGGAGGCGCGCAGCAGGTCCAGCGACGACCGCCAGCCCGGGCGCTGCGGCCAGCCGTGCGTGACCCGATGCAGCTCACGCACGGTGTCGGCGACCCGCCGCCAGTCGGCCGGGGTGGAGGGCGGCCCGCCCTCCACGTAGGTCATCACCACCAGACCGTCGACGAACAGCCGGCCGTCCGTCGTGGCGAGCGGCACCGGCACGGTCAACCCCGCGCGGTCGAGATGCTGCAGCAGCGACGTCTCCCAGGCGAGGTCGGCGTCGCCGCGGCCGCCGAGTCGAGCGACCGCCGGCCGCCCGTCGATCCGCACACTCCACACGTCGTTGGCGACGCCGCCGGTGAGTGGTTCGATCCGGGTGACGTCGTCACCCCACCGCCCGAGCGCCTCCCACCCCATCGGACGTACCTTAATGCGGGTAGGCGCGCGGAATCCGCGTGCTGGGGATCTCGTTGCGGAACGTCTGGATGCGGGTGATCACCTGGTTGCGACCGACGGTGTTCTCGATCCGGTCGAGGTAGAGGCACCGAGCGGCGAGTTTGTCCAGGTCGACGGTGAAGTAGATGGCCATCAGCGGGTTGACGAACAGCGTGCTGCCGCTGGTCCGCCGGGTGAACTGGACGTCGCCGAAGGCGCCGGCGACCGCGGCCGCGATCTGCCCGTTGACGATGCTGGGCCGTTCGGGCGTGGCGGCCTGCGCGTCAGCGACCGCCTCCCGGTAGAGGACGGCCTCCCGGCTGTCTCCGGGGATGGACAGCGCACCCAGGTAGCCGCCGTCCCGGTCGAGGGCGGCGATGTTCTCCAGCACCTGCACGTGGTTGACGCCGTGGTAGGCGTCGATGCCGAAGCCGAGGCAGGTGACCAGCTTGATCGGCACGTCGAGGGCGGTCACCGCGGCGATGCTGGTGATGTCCTCGACCGGGGTGCCCAGGGCGTCCTCGTCACCCCGCATCAGGATGTCGGTGCCACCGTCGACCAGCACCACGGCGTCGATCTCCAGACGATCGACGAGATGGCGGTACGCCTCCCGTAGCGTCTGCACTCCGAGGGGTGGGAACGCGTACACCGTCGAGGGCATGTCCCGCGCGGCGAGCCAGCGGGCCAATGTCCGTTCCGGGAAGAACCAGTCCGGACTGGCGGTGTCCGGGGTGATCGCGGCGACGTTGCGTTCCGCCCAGGACTGCTGGTCGATGAGTTCCAGCTGGGAGAACGACAGGCTGGCCAGGTGCACCTCGGCGCCGGTCGCGCGCAGCGCCAGGGCCAGCGGCAGTCCGGCGTACACGTCGAAGCCGCCGCCGGCACCGGCGATCAGGATCCGTCGGGCCGGTGCCAGTGCCGCGAACAGCGGTGGTGTGAGCAGGGAGGACATCAGCGACGACCGTACCGCAGCGGGATGACCGTGCCGACCGCGAGCATGGCCAGGCCGAGCAGCGCGAACGCCACCGCGACCGGGATCCGCCACGGATCGGACAGGTACAGGGCGAGGAACCAGAGCCGGTTCTCGGACCCGGACAGGATCATCCACAGCGGGACGAGACCCTGCGGGAACAGCGGGATCCAGCAGGCGATCCACAGGGTGGTGACCAGCGCCGACAGCCGAGGCGGCAGTTCGACCGCCGTCTTCCGGGCGGCGGTGAGGGAGACGGTGCCGCCGGAGCGCATCGTCGCCAGCATCTCCGGGCCGGTGGCGGCCAGTCGACGCGCGGCGAGCCGGCCGCCCCACCAGGTGAGCAGTCCGCCGGTGAGCAGGGCGACCGGTACGGCGGCCCAGGTGAGCGGCGGATCGGCGGCCCACGCCACCGCCGCGGCGGGGACGGTGGTCAGGCAGACCAGTAGCAGAACGCCGATCACCTGGCCGAAGATCGGGCCGGCCTCGAGGGGGTTGCCGGTGCGGCGTCTCGGTTCCAGGACCGGGACCAGCGCGTACACCGAGACGAGCACGATCAGGCCGGCGCCACCGCCGAGGGCCGCGAACAGCAGGGCCAGCGCCCACGCCCAGGTCCGCGCGTCACCACCGGCGACGACGGTACCGACGACGGTGATCAGGAGGGTGACCGGCGCGACCTGCAGCAGCCAGGCGAGCTGGCGGCCACGGATCTCGGCCCGTTCGCCGCCGGGGTTCAGCAGGCCGAGCCACAGTGCGGTGCCGTCGAGACCGAACAGGTTGGCGGAGGTGGCGGCGGCCATCGCCACGATGATCACACCGGTCCACGGCAGCATCCCCCGCCAGCCGATGATCAGCGGTACGAGCGTGTACAGCGTCCCGAAGAACAGCGAGTACCAGAAGAAGTGCGTCCGCATCAGGTCACGCGACCAGGTGCGGAGTTCCTTTACGGCGACCGTTTGGGTCGTACCCCCGTCGGCGAACCGGTCGAGAAGCGAACCGCGACCGGCCGACACACCGCCCCGAGTGGTGGTCCGGCGCACCAGCAACCGGGCCCAGACCGCCAGCGCCGCGCCGATGAGGACGCCGAGGCCGCCGACGGCGGCCGTCGCGAGAGCCCAGTGACCGTGCGCGGCCGCGTCGACCGCGACCATCCCCCACGACGACGGCAGCCAGTGCAGCACCGCCGAGAACCCGGGCGGGAAGCCGTAGGTGAACAACTCGGACTCGACGGCCGCCCAGATCAGCACCCACGACTGGTTGAGCAGGACGGCCATCCCGGCGTTGACGAGCGCGGCCAGGATCGCACCGACCCGGGACCGGACGGCGACCGCCAGCACGCCGACGACCAGCCGCGACAGCATCAGCACCAGGACCAGTTGGAGGGCGACCGCGACGATCGACACGACGATCGCGGCGATGCCCTGCGCGTAGGCGATCAGCGAGGTGAACGCGATCAGGCTGACCGCCGGTGCGATGCCCACGAATCCGGCCGTGAGCAGCCCGAACGCCAGCGGCAGCGGGCGCAGCGGCAGGAGCGCGAACTGTTCCGGGCGCAGGCTGTCGTCACCGCCGCCGGTGTAGACCGGGCCGAGGACCCAGCCGAACATCCAGCACGCCAGCACGATCGCGAGCAGATCCGTACGGACGTGCACCGGTGCCGTCTCGGCCAGCGCGATGGTGGCCGCGGCCAGCAGCAGCCCCGCGACCCCGCCACTGATCATGCTCGCGGCGCGGGAGCCGGTGAGCGTGTGCGCGAGCACCCGCAGCCGCATCGCGATCAGGACGCCAGCCACGACGGCGCCTTCCTGGTCGCGGCACCGGCGCCGACGAGCTCGACGAACCGGCCCTCCAGACTGGCGCCGGAGCGGACCTCCTCGAGGGTGCCGGCGGCGACGACCCGCCCGGCGTCGATCACCGCGACGTGGTCGCAGACCTGCTCGACCAGGGCCATCACGTGACTGGACAGCACCACCGAACCGCCACCGGCGACGAACGTCTGCAGGATTCCGCGGATGGTCAGCGCGGACACCGGGTCGACCGCTTCGAAGGGTTCGTCCAGCACCAGCAGGCGCGGCCCGTGCAGCAGAGCGGTGGCCAGGCCGATCTTCTTGCGCATGCCCGTCGAGTAGTCGTTGACCAGGGTGCGTTCGGCGTCGAGCAGATCGAGGACGTCGAGCAGTTCCTCGGCCCGGCTCGTCGAGGTGGCCTTGTCGAACCCGCGCAGCCGGGCCTGGAAGACCAGCAGCTCACGGCCGGTGAGGCGTTCCGGCAGGGCCAGGCCGTCGGGGAGCACGCCGACCTGGGCGCGGGCCTTGACCGGGTCGGCCCACACGTCGGCGCCGAAGATCCGGGCCGTTCCGG
Organism: Actinoplanes sichuanensis; assembly: GCF_033097365.1. NCBI lineage: Bacteria > Bacillati > Actinomycetota > Actinomycetes > Micromonosporales > Micromonosporaceae > Actinoplanes > Actinoplanes sichuanensis. Next base: position 3,098,809 of record NZ_AP028461.1, on the reverse strand, counting down.
CGTCCGGGCGCAGCAGGCCGACGGCCATCGACAGCGAGGTGGTCTTCCCGGCGCCGTTCGGGCCGACCAGGCCGTAGAACGAGCCGGCCGGCACCGTCAGCGTCACATCGTGGACCGCGGTCTTGGGACCGAAGTGTTTGGCCAGCCCGGCCAGCTCCAATGCGGAATTCAAGAAAGACGCCCCCGTCCGATGCAACCGATCGAACGCGAATCCTAAACGGATTCGATCTTCAGTGCGGACCCGCCAGGAGCCGGAACGGGTTACCGTCCGGGTCGGTCAGCCGGACCCAGCCGGGGCCGTCCTCCAGGTGGGTGGCGCCGAGGGCGATCAGGCGGCGGGTCTCCGGCTCGTCAAGACCACTGATGTCGTACGAGATTCGCGGCTTGCCGTCACGCGGATCCAGCGGCGGACCGCCCCAGGTGATCTTCGTGCCACCTGACGGGGACTGGATCGCGGTCTCCTCGTTCTCGTCCCAGACCAGCGGCCAGCCCAGTGCCTGAGCCCAGAAGTAGCCGACCGCCTGACTGCCGTCACTGGCCAGCGCCCCGATGAACCCGCACCCGGCGAGAAAGCCGTTACCGGGCTCGATCACGTCGAACTCGTTGCCCTCCGGATCACCGAGCACCACGTGGTCGACGTCGCCCTGCCCGATGTCGAGGTGCCGCCCGCCGAGCGCCAGCGCTTTCGCGACGGTCTGTTCCTGGTCCTGGATCGAGGTGCTGGTCAGGTCGAAGTGCATCAGGTTCGCCGCCGTCTTCGGCGCCTGCTCGGCCTGGAACCGTAACCGGAACCCGTGGTCACCGCCGATCAGCACTCCCCCGTACGGGTCGTCGACCGCCTGATAGCCGAGCATCGCCGCCCAGAACCCGGCGAGCCGTTCGGGTTGACGCGCGTCGACGCAGAGGGCGTACAGGTCCAGGGTCATGGGTCACGTCCGATCGGTGAGCAGGTCGGGGCGGCGCGTTGCCAGCCAGGCCAGCAGCGCGGTCGCCTGCGCCCGCTGGAAGTCGCGGACCGCGGGCGCCGCCGGGGGCGGAGGCAGCAGGGATCGGGTGACAAAGTACCCGGCCGCTGCGATCAGCACGGTGTCCAGGTCGTCGTGGTCGACCGTACCGGTCAGCGGGTGTTCGCTGATCAGCGTCTGCACGTCGACGCCGTGCATGGCCAGACTCGGGGTCATCAGCAGCAGGTCGAACCAGCCGGCACCGATGCACGCGTTGGGCCAGTCGACGATCCGGACGCCCGCATCGGTGTGGATCATGTTGTCCAGCCGCAGGTCGCCGTGGACGAGCGCGGTCCCGTCGGCGACCTGCGACCAGCGTTTCTCCCGGGCGGCCAGCGCGTCGAGCGAGGCGGCGGCGAGCTCCGGGTAGGCGTCGACGACCGCGGGCCAGTCGTCGACGCCTCGCCAGCCGGCGAAGTCCTCGTCATATTCGTCGACGAGCCGGGGCAGGCCCGCCGGGCCCGGGGTCTCGCCCAGCGCGGCCACGGCCACCAGCACCGGTTCGAGGCCGGCGATCTGCGGGGTACGGCCGTCGACGTGCTCGAACAGCATCACGATCCACACGCCGTCGTCGTGCCACCAGAGCAGCCGTGGGCTGGGCACCTGCGGCGGCAACGCCGCGGCGACCAGCGCCTCGCGCAGGTAGGAGCCGGCCACCTCCGACGTGTGCCGGGCGATGGCCTTCACGAAGAACGACTCCCCCGACTGCCCGGCGAGCGCCGAGGCCACGCCGGGGGTGAACCCGCCGGGTGCGCTGCCGACCTCCCGCAGCGGGGTCGCCACGGCGGCCTCGGCACGGGCCCGGAGGGAGTCCGGAATGTCGGACCAGCGCAGCCGTGTCACGTTCATGACCCGGCACGGTACCGCCGTCCTCCCCCTCGGGCACCGCATTTACGACAGGTTCAGCGACTGCCTGAGGAACGCCAGTTCGTACTCCCACAGGCCGTCGACGGCGCCCATGTGCGAGGCGCCGGGCAGCGGCAGGACGGTGTGCGGGCGGCCCGCCGCGAGCAGGGCGGCGGACAGTTTCATGGTGTGCACCGGCAGGACGTTGTCGTCGACCAGGCCGTGGATCAGCAGCAGCGGGACGCGCAGGTTCGGGGCGTCGTCGATCAGCGACGACTGGGCGTACATCCGCGGGTTCTCGGCCGGCAGGCCCAGGGTCTTCTCCTGCCAGTGCGAGCTGTAGAGCAGCATGTCGGTGACCGGCGCCCCGGCGATGCCGGCGTGGAAGACGTCCGGGCGGCGCAGTACGGCCAGCGCGGCCAGGTAGCCGCCGGCCGACCAGCCGCGGATGCCGACCTTCGACAGGTCCAGGTCGTAGTGCTCGGCGGCTGCCTGGAGGGCGTCGACCTGGTCCTGCAGGCGCGGCGCCGGGTGGTCGTCGCCGCGGGACCGGTCCCAAGTCGGGCCACGACCGGGCGTGCCCCGGCCGTCCGCGATGACCACGGCGAAGCCCTGGTCGGCGAACCACTGCGACGCCCAGTAACGGGACCGGGCGGCGACGGCCCGCTGCGCGGCCCGGCCGCCATAGGGGTCCATCAGCACCGGCAGCGGGCCGCCGGTGTAGCCGGTCGGCAGCAGCACCGCGGTACGGATCCGGCGCTCACCGAGCCAGTGCAGCCGCGGACGCGGAATGATCGACGGGGTCGCCGCGAACCCGGCCAGCGGGCGGCCGTTGACCGTCACGGTCTCGCCGGTCGGGGTGCGCGCGTCGACGACCGTCGTCCCACCGGCGAGCCGGCCGTCGTGCAGACCGTCCTCGGTGGTCACCTGCCGCAACGCCGTCGGCGACCAGGTCCACAGGTGCCGGACCGCCGGGTCCTCGAAGGCGGTGAACAGCACCGAGTCGCCGTCGATCGACAGCACCCGGTCGATCTGCAGGCCGGGCGGGGTCACCGGGACGCCGTCGACCGTCAGGCGGCGGGTGTCGCCCTCCTCGACGGTCCACAGCAGGGCGCCCGACGCGGTGTGGGCGGGTACACCGGAGACGATCGTGGTCCAGTCCGCGGCGGTGTCCTCGCGCAGCACCGTGGTGCGGCCGGTGGCCGGGTCGGCGGACAGGATCCGCATCGCGGTCTGCGGGCGGTTCTGGACCGTCACCAGCAGGGCGGTCCGGTCCCAGGTCACCCGGGTGACGTATTCGAACGCCTTACGGTCCCAGTCGATCTCGGTACGGCCACCGTCCAGGCCGAGCACGTGCAGGCTGACGTCGGCGTTCGGGGTGCCGGCGGCCGGGTATCGCAGGGCGGTCGGCGGGCGCTCCGGGTGGGCCGGGTCACTGATGTACCACACCTGGACGGGGCTGTTGTCGACCCGGGCGGCGACCAGCGAACGGCCGTCGGGCGCCCACCAGTAGCCCTGGAACCGGTCCATCGACTCGGACGCCTCGTGCTCCGGCAGACCCCAGGTGACCTCGGGGCCGTCCGGTTCGGCCAGGGCCCGGTCGTCCTTGCCGTCGCGGCTGATCACCCGCAGTTCGTCGTCGTGGACGTAGGCGATCCAGTTACCGGTCGGGTCGATGCGTGCCTCGGCGACCGGCTCCCGCGCGCCGACCTCGGTGACCCGACCGGCGGACACGTCGGCCACGAACAACCTCATGTCGAGGGTGAACACGATCGTCCGTACCTCCGCGTCGGTGTGGAAGACGCTGATCCCCGCGGACCTGTCGCGGGCCCGCTCACGCCGCGCCCGTTCCCGCTCGGACATCGGTCCGGCGTCGGTGGCGCCCAGCGCCGCCGCGTCGGCGAGCAGCTTCTCCTCGCCGGTCGCGACGTCGTGGAGCCACAGGCCGGCGACCGGATCCTCGCCGCCGGGCGTGCGCAGGAAGACCACGCGGGAGCCGTCCGGCGAGATCACGAGGTTACGGGCCAGACCGAGTGTGAACCCCTGGGTGCGGGCGACTTGCCCGGGAAAGGTCGACGTCATCCGAATACTGTGCCGCAAGTGAGGCCAGCAGTGTGAGCTTGTCGGCGGCTTCACTTCCGGCGTCCGGGTGGTAAACCACGAGCATGATTCCGTCGGTGCCGCTGACCAGCAGTTTCTCCCGGTTGAGGGTGAGTTCGCCGACCTGTGGATGATGGAATGAGAGGACCGCTCCGGCCCGTGGGCGCACGTCGTGGCGGGCCCACAGTCTCCGGAAGAGCGGGCTGGCGAGGGAGAGTTCGCCGACGAGTTCGATGAAGCGCGGATCGTCGGTGTCGGTGCCGACCGCCTCGCGGAATCCGGCGACCAGGTAGGCGCAGGCCGTCTCCCAGTTCGGGAAGAGCGCCCGTTCGGCCTCGTCGAGGAAGACGTCCCGCAGCCGGTTACCGCCGGGGACGAGTCGTGGTGACAGGGCCGTCGCGAGCGGGTTGGCGGCGAGGACGTCGAGGCAGCGGCCCTCGACGAACGCCGGCAGCGGCAGGGTGGCGACGAGTTTCGCGGTGCCCGGCGGCAGGGTCTCCCGGTGGGTGCGCCGTCGGCGCGGTTTCGGTCCGGCCAGGCCGATCAGGTAGGCGCGGGTGTCGTCGTCGAGGCGCAGCACCCGGGCCAGGGCCTCCAGGACCTGCAACGACGGGTTGAGGTCGCGGCCGCGTTCCAGTCGCAGGTAGTAGTCGGCGCTGATGCCGGCGAGCATGGCGACCTCCTCGCGGCGCAGACCGGCGACCCGGCGCACGCCGGTGACCGGGATCCCGGCCTCCTCGGGGGTGACCAGTTCGCGGCGGGCCTGCAGGAAGGCGCCCAGTTCGGATGGCATGCCACCACGGTAGGTCGCGACGGCCCGGACAGAGGGGGTCCTGTCAGGGCTCTGGCTGTGTCGTCGCGGCCGCCGGATCGTGATCGCCATGACACAGCGTGTTCTCGTCACCGGTGGTTCAGGTTTCATCGCCGGTCACTGCATCCGGGTTCTTCAAGATCAAGGCTTTGCGGTACGGGCGACCGCCCGCTCCCCTCGGCCGGGTTTCGTGCACGCCGACCTGCTGTCCGACGACGGTTGGAAGGCCGCCGCGGCGGGCTGCGACTACGTGCTGCACGTGGCGTCGCCGGTGCGGCCCGGGCACGTCGCGAACGAGGACGACCTGATCGTCCCGGCCCGGGAGGGCACGCTGCGGGTACTGCGGGCGGCGGCCGACGCCGGGGTGAAGCGGGTGGTGCTGACGTCGGCGTTCCATGCGGTCGGGTTCGGTCATCCGCACACCTCGCACGTGTTCACCGAGGACGACTGGTCGGTGATGAACGGGCCGGGGATGGACGCCTACGGCCGTAGCAAGGTTCTGGCCGAGCGGGCGGCCTGGGAGTTCGCCGCCCGGGAGGGCCTGGAGCTGACCACGATGCTGCCGGTCGCGGTGATGGGCCCGGTGTCCGGCGGTTCGGTGTCGGGTGCCAACCACATCGTGCAGCGGATGCTCGCCGGTGAGATGCCCGGTTTCCCGGACCTGCACATCCCGATCGTCGACGTGCGGGACGTGGCGAGCGCCCACGTGGCGGCGATGACCGCCGCCGGTGCCGCCGGCGAGCGGTTCCTGCTGGCCAGTGGCCCGGTGACGCCGATGCGGGAGATCGGTGCGGTGCTGCGCTCGCACCTGGGCGCGGCGGCGTCGAAGGTACCGACCCGCGATCTGCCGAACATGGTCGTCCGCCTGGGTGCGGTGTTCAATCCGCAGTTGCGGGCGTTCGCGGGCGAACTCGGCTACGCCAAGCAGATCTCCAACGCCAAGGCGCGACGGATCCTCGGCTGGACACCGAGGCCTTCCACCGAAGCGATCATCGCCGCCGGCGAAAGCCTCGCGGTACGGCCGACCGCCCCGTCCGCGCGAAAAACGCGGTGATGCCGTCCCGCCTCTCTTCTACCGTGAGCCGGATGGCCATCGAACTGATAACCCGTTTCACGGTCGACGACCGTCAGCTGAGCGCATTGCACTCCCGGGCGTTCGGCGCGGATCCGGCGGTCGTGCAGCCCTGGTCGCAGCGGTGGCTGCACGTCGACTTCGAACCCCACCTGGCGAGGTTCTACCTCGAGGGCTGCGGTTTCCAGCCGACCCGGGCCGGCCTCGTCCGGCTCACCTGAGGGGAGCCGGGACGTCGGCGAACGTCGCGGGCACCGACAGGGTCCGGGCTCTCGCCGCCGGCCAGAAGAGGACGAACGCCCGGCCCACGAGGCGGTCCTCCGGGACGGTGCCGTCGGCGGCGTCGAGGTGTTCCCGCGAGTCGCCGGAGGCGCTGCGATGGTCGCCGAGGACGAAGACGCGGCCCGCACCGACGGTCACGTCGAAGGTCTTGTCGGACGGGGCGTCCCCCGGGTACAGGTAGTCCTCGTCGAGAGCCTGCCCGTTCACGGTGATCCGCCGGTCCTTGTCGCAGCAGACGACACGGTCGCCGGCCACACCGATGACGCGCTTGATGTAGTCCTGCCCGGGGACGGCCGACCACTCCGACGGCGGCACGAAGACCACGACCTCACCACGGCCGGGTGGCTGGAACCAGTAGGCCGTCTTGTTGACCAGGACCTTGTCGTCGAGAAGCAGCGTCCGCTCCATGGACGACGACGGGATGTAGAACGTCTGGAGGAGAAACGTCCGAACCGTGGTCGCGACCACCACGGCCACGACGATCAGGACTAGGTACTCGATCCAGCGCGCCCGGCTGGTCTTGGGGGCATCGGTGCTTGTGGACACCAGCGGCACACTACAACGTGGAGTCCATCTCGAAATCGTCGAGGAAACGCCATCCGGGATGGTCGCGATGCAGAAGCTCGAGGTGTCCGTTCCAGTCGGCGGAGGTCAGGCGCTGCGCCGGTTCGACGGTCGTCACGCCGTCCGTCCGGCTGAACCCCCAGCTGAACCCGGTGATGGCGGAGACCACCCGCGTCTCGCCTTCGAAATCCTTGATGTAGCTCAGGAAGCTGTGGCAGAGCCAATCGAGATCTTCGTTGGTACGGCGGCCGGGCGCGTCGAACAGAGTCGGTGTGATGCCGAAGAAGCCGAACGGATGGGCCACCGCGCCGACGAACATGAGGGGGTCCATCTCGAACGCTTTCCCGTGGCTGTCGTTGTCGGTCGAACGAACCATCTGGATCCAGCCCAGGAGGCCGTGGTAGCCGCGGCCCGGAAACTCGACGGCGGCCCGGCAGTGCGGCAGGCCGACCGCGCCCGGCGAGGCACCCAGCTCGGTCGGGTCGCGGGTGACCTCGACGGTGACCTCGATGACACCCGGCAGGCCACGCAGCGAGAACGGTAAATGCATGAGGGGACCCTATCGCGGCGCGTCGACGTGCCGATTTGGCGCACGCGTCCACCCACGAGCATGATCTTGGCAAATCGGGGTGCACGGGGAGGCAGTGGGTTGGCGACACGGAAGACTTCGGTCACCGAGGTGCCGTACGACGAACGCGGGAATCTGCTGTTCTACGTCGAACGTGACGGCGGCTACTCCTACCTGGAAGACAATCGGTACCGGCAGGTGCCGTACACCATGCGGCCCAACGTCACCTTCGAGGCGACCCTGACCATCGACTCGATGCGCACCGGGCAGTCCGCGAAGTATCTGATCTGGCGTGACACCGACGGCCATCACTACCCGATGTTCATCACCGACCTGACGGCCATGCTGCCGCTGGTGGACATACGTCGCGGGGTCGTCTCCGGCACGTGGATCGTGCGCAAGAAGGGTCAGAACTACGGCATCGCTCTGGCTTAGGAGATCGACTGTGCCCTCTCTCGCCGACATCCGCGCCGCGCTGCGCGCCAAGACGGCCGTCGAACCGCCCGCGCCGTGGCGCGACCGGCCCATGCGGACCGGCGGGATCACCGCGGTCGGTTTCGCACCCGGCTCCGATCTGCTGGTCGTGCTCTCGCACAACGGTGTCGGCGTGATCGACCCGTTCACCGCGCGGACGATCGCCCGCAGCGACGAGGACGACACCTATGGCGACCACTATCCGGTCGCGGTGGCCGGGATCGGGCCGGTCGCCGGTATGCGGATCCCCCTCGCCGGGCTCTGGGGCGGCGGGCTGCGGACCTTCACTCCGGACAGGTGGCGGGTCGCGGTGATCGCCCCCGACTGGCCCGGCGAGAAGGTCGCCCTGATCCCACCGGGCGCCGCCGACCCGGCCGACGACCCGGAGTCCGCCCTGATCATCCACGACGACGATCCGATCCGGGCGGCCGGCTTCTCCGACTCGGGCCGCGTCCTGGTGGTGGCCACGTCCAGACTCTCGCTATGGACCCGGGACTAGAACCTCGACGTCGCCACCCTGCACCGGCTGGTCGGTGGATGGCAGGTCCGCGAGACCGGTCAGTCCCAGAAACATTCGAGCTCGTCGGTGGTTTCGAGGGCTTCGGTGCCGACGCAGAATGCGAGCGCGTCGGCGCGGAGCGCGTCGTCGATCTCCGGCGCCCAGATGGTCTCCAGGGAGATCCGGTAGTCCTCCCGGTCGGGGCTGATCGCGTATCCCTGGGCGTGGGTGCCCGGGTGGTCGCAGACGAACTGGAAGATGTCCCAGGCGGATGGTGCGAGGTTCTGCCGGTCGTCCGGGTCGAGCCACTCTCCGTCGAGTAGTTCGGCCAGCCCGGCGGCGTCCATCGGGCCGAAGAATCCGGCACCGCCGGTGAAGGTCTCGCCGTTGCCCAGCAGATCGAGGAAGGGCAGCAGGCGATCGCGGGCGGCGGCGTCGCGATTGTACGGGAACGGGTCCCGGGCGACCGGCCGCTCGGCGTCGCACAGGGCCGGCCGGGCCGGGGCGCTGGTGTGGACGGTCGTGCCCGCGGGGTCAGCGGCCACCACCGCCGGGCCGGCTGCGGGCACGGCCGGGCCCATCGCGTTGGAGACGGCGACGGCGGCCAGCCCGCAGGCGATCGCGACGACGACGGAGACGGCGAGGTGGGTGGAGCGGCGCACCGGACGAGTATGCCGGTCGATGATCAACTACCGCGACCCCGGGAGATCGGCGCCGAACGGTTGATCGACGGCCGGGACCGCCGGGGCCGGGACGACGGGGAACGTCACGCCGGTGAGGCTCTCCGAGACGGTCCACAGACGCTGCTGGACGGCCACCTCGTACGAATCCGGGCTGGAGGTGACCAGCCGGGGGTGTCCCTTGATCTGGTTGCGTCCGCCGGGACCGTAGTACTGACCGCCGAGCGCGGCGGGGTCGGTGGCGGCGCGCAGGGTCGGTAGTGCACCCATGGCCGGAGTCTGGGTGATCAGCGGTGCGAGCCATCCGATCGGGAGGCGGAGGGCGGTCGGGGTGTTGCGGGCGAGTTCGGTGCTGGAGATGCCGGGGTGGGCCGCGAGCGCGACGGTGGTGCCGTGTGTGGCGAGTCGTCGTTGCAGCTCGTAGGTGAACATCAGGTTGGCGAGTTTCGACTGGCCGTAGGCGGACACCCGACTGTAGGACCGTTGCCACTGCAGGTCGTCGAAGTGGATCGCGGCCCGGATGCGGTGGCCGGTGCTGCTGACCGTCACCACCCGCGAGCCGGGTACCGGGAGCATCATGTCCAGCAGCAGGCCGGTGAGTGCGAAGTGCCCGAGGTGGTTGGTGCCGAACTGCATCTCGAAGCCGTCGCGGGTGGTCTGTTTCGGGGTGTACATGACGCCGGCGTTGTTGATCAGCAGGTCGATGTGGTCGAGCCGGGACCGCAGGGTGGCCGCTGCGGTTCGGATGGAGTCGAGGGAGGTGAGGTCCAGCGGCTGCACGGTCACGTCGCCGTTCATGCGGGCCGCCGCCTGACGTCCTTTCGTGACGTCGCGTACGGCCAGCACCACTGACGCCCCGCGGTCGGCGAGTGCCTTGGCCGTCTCGTACCCCAATCCGGTGTTGGCTCCGGTGACGACGGCGACGCGGCCGCGCTGGTCGGGAATGTCGGCTGTGGTCCACTTCTCGGTCATGTCAGGATCTCCGCCCACTAAAGTACCGAAGGTATCTTGCATGGACGACTCTAAAGTACCCGCGGTACGTTGTCAACGTACCGCGGGTACTTAAGTTAGGCTGGTGATCGTGACTTTCCAGCGGGCACGAACCGAGGAGCAGCGGGAGATCCGCCGGCAGGCGATCCTCGACACCGCATCGACGATGCTCGACGAGATGCCGGTGGCCGCGGTCACCCTGAACGAACTCAGCCGCCGGGTGGGCCTGGCCAAGCCGAACGTGCTGCGCTACTTCGAGTCCCGCGAGGCGGTGCTGCTCGAACTGCTGGATCAGTTCCTGCAGGACTGGCTGGCGGCACTGGACGCCGAACTGGCCGCCGGAGTCGACGAGACGCTGCCGATGGCCGGGCGCGCGACAGCGGTCGCGGAGATCCTGGGCCGCTCGCTCTCCGGCCGTGTGGTGCTGTGCGACCTCTTCGGCGCCCAGGGCGGCGTCCTGGAACACAACGTCTCGGTCGAGGTCGTCACCCGCTACAAGCGCACCTCGCTGCAACGCCTGGCGACGATGACCGCCCTGCTCCAGAAGCATCTGCCGGAGCTCGGCGCGAACGCGACGCTGTTCTGTCTGCAGGCCATGGTCATGGCCGGGGCACTGTCGGCGTACAGCACTCCCCCGCCCAGCCTGCGGGCGGCCTACGAGGCCGAGCCCGACCTGGCGCGCTTCCACCTGGAGTTGAAGGACTCGCTGGAGCAGGCCCTGACCGCGACCCTGCTGGGCGTACTGCCCCGCTCATGATCCGCCGATGAATTGGGATGCGTTCGAGACTGCGTGGCACGACAGCGGATGCCGGGCTCTGGCGAGCCTGGCCGACTCCCATCCGGACGAAAACCTGTATGCCGCGGCTTTCCACCTCTTCTACAGCGACGGTACGACGATCCTGTCCCCGGCGTTCGCCGCCAACGCCGACTCCGCGGTACACGATCGGGACGGATATTCGACGCGGTTCGTCGCGCCGGAGTGGCGATGGGATGTCCTGGCCGCGGCGAGTGACGCGATGTGGCCCTGGTATCAGCGCATGTCCGAGGAGTCGCCGGACGACACCGCGCACGACGCCGCCATGGCCCGGGTCTGCAAGGCCATGACGGCGACCGCCCGGCAGGGCCGGATCCATGACTCGCTGCCGGCCGGGTTCGTCGTGGTCATCCTCGACGGTCAACGAGGAGACGAGGAGGCCGACCTCATTCGCGCGAGCGTCGACCATCGGGTGTTGGCGTCGGTGCCCGGGCTGGCCGAACATCTGCGGGAGATCGCACCCGCCCGCTAATCGACAGGTGGCGAGATCAGATAGACGACGCCTGAGATGACCATGACCAGGCCGATCAGCATGAATCCGCCGCCGACGACGAATCTCGCCAGGGCGAATCCCGACTTGAAGCGATCGGAGTTCCGGTAGTCCGCTGCGGTTCCGGTCTCGCCGGCCATCCACCGGTTCAGGCGGTTCTCGGAGATCTGCTTGGCGTGTTCGTCGGCGACGCCGAAGAGGTTGGCGATCCAGATGAGCCCGACAAAGCCGATGAGCAGGCCGACGCCGATGAGAGCGAGCCCCCTGGATACGAACAACGGCATAGCAGCTCCCCCAAGCACCGATCCGCAGAACGCCAGAGTAGCGACGTACGCCAATCGACTCCCGGACCGGCGCCGATCAGGTCCGGCCGGCGGAGAGCAGTTCGAGGGTGTCGTGATGGCCGCCGGCAGAGGCCCACTCGATCGCGGTGCGCCCGGACCCGTCGTCTTCGCGCAGATCAGGGTCGGCGCCACCGGCCAGCAACTCCCGGACGACCGCGACATGTCCCCAGCACGCCGCGGCACACAGCGGCAGCCCCTCGTCGCCGGTCCCGCTTTCGACGTTCGGATCCGCCCCGGCGGCGACCAGCGTTCGCACGTTGTCCGCCCGGTCCTGGACACTGGCCCGGTACAGCGGGGTGGTCCCGTCCGGTCCGGCCGCGTTCGGGTCGGCACCCTTGCGCAACAGCCGGGCCACTCGCCCGACCTCGCCCCAGGCCGCGGCCTCCACCAGCCGCTGCTGCATCTTCTTTCGGCGACGCCACTTCACGGCCCCACCGTACGGGAGGCCTGCCCTAAACTGCGGTGATCATCTATGTGGGGGGGCGGGATCGGTGGGCGCGAAGACGGCACTGCTCGCTTTCGCTGAGGGCGATCTGCGCCCGACTCTGCGGGAGGCGGTCCGATCCGACCCGACGGTGGTCCTCGAACGGGTGCGTGAGCTGCATCCCGAGTACGAGGTGACACCGGTGGGCGACGGTTCCCTCGGTGATTACAGCCATCCACCGGACGACACCGGCTACGCGACGATCCTGCCCGGCGCCGAACTGTACTGCGACCGCCGGCTCGTCTGGGATCCGCCGTCGCAGATCCCGGCCCCGCTGCTGCGGGCCGCAGCGGGCCGACGGATCATCATGCACGGGATGCATTCGGTCTCCGATCGGCTGAGCTTCGCGGTGTGGGAGAACGGCGAGCTCGTCCGTGCGCTGAGCATGGCACCGGACGGCGGCATCGGAGAGAACATCGGCGAGCCGTACGACTTCGAACTGCCCTTCTGGGCCGGCGAACATCCGGTCGAGCCGGTCTTCTCCGAAGATCCCTATCCGCTGCCCTTTCACCCGCTCGATCTGGGCGAGGAGGTGCTCCGCGCGTTCTTCGGTTTCATCCTCGAGGGCGTTCCCGGTGACGTCGATCCGTTCGACGTTCCGCTGCACGGCTTCCGGATCGCCGACCCGACCGGTCGGGAACAGGCCGAACGTGAGTCGAGAATGGAAGAGATCTGGAAGCTCATGAAGCCGCCGCGCCGCTACACCTCGGCGCCGGACGGCTCGTTCCGCGAGATCACCGACGGCACGCGCTGACGCCACAGACGTTGACAATATCGGCGGGCACGCCGAAGCCGTCAACGTCGCCCTGCCCAACGGCCGGCACTGGTGGTGTCGCGCGCCCACGGCCGTTGGGACGGCGCCGACATTCCACCCCCACCCCGCTGTCGAAGACGCTGGGCAGGCTCGGCAGCGGATCGCTCTATCGCAGCCTGAAGATCGAATTAGAAGGAGGCATAGCCCTCACCCTCTACTCTCGAATGGAGGCGCTGAGGGGAGTCGTCATGACTGCGATCATTGCATTGACCGGGGCGATCATCGGTGCTGTTGTCGGAACCATCGCCACCTACCTGACGTCGCGCTCCAACATGAGACTGACGCTCGAGCACTCGTATGATCAAACCATGCAGGGCAAGAGGCTGGAACGCTACCAGGAACTTTTTCATGTCTCTAGACGCTTGCCCCGCTATTGGCCGCCGACGGAAGAGCAGCCAAAGCGAACCGATTTGCAGCAATACATTGAAGAGTTTCACGACTGGTATTTCAGTGAGAATGCGGGAGGGATGTTCCTAACTCCAGCCTCGATGGATATCTATATGAAACTCTTGAACGCGCTCGCCGAAGCCGCTTTCAAGGATGAATCCGTGCCTGACGGTCAGGCTGGACCAACATTGTCGGACGCCGAGTCACAGACCCTGCGGCACCTGGCTGCCGAGCTCCGACGTCAGCTCGCTCAAGATGTCGGAGCAGCAAATCCACCCCGCCTGCGATGGACACGCCCGAACCCGCAACCCCCACTACCGAGCATCAGCAGTCGACGATAGAGCTGACCGCATCCCCTTCGCCTGAGATCCCGTTCGGCGATCACCATCCGACGCGTCAGGATCACAGTCCGGCCGCACCCACACGCGATCTACGTCCGCGTCAGCGAGACCGATCCACTAACCACGCCCGCATGGCTTTGTGCGTTTGCGCGGGGCCTAGCGCGAATATCGTGAGTGATGATCGGTCGCGGTGGCGCCACGATTCGGGCGACGCTCTCGCGACGGGTGTCGACTACTACGTGAACCTTGTTCGCGCCGAACTGCCTTTTCGATGGGATGAGAACGCGTGACCCGTACCGGATATGTGGCGAACGCCGGCCGGGATGAGACCTGGACGTGCGCGCCCGCGCCGGCCGATGTTCTTGAATTTCATCGGGCTCTGCCCGGTTATGCGCCGACCCGGCTGGTCGACCTTGCGGAAACGGCCCGGCAATACGGCGTGGCGCGATTGTTCGCCAAGGACGAGTCGGCGCGGCTCGGGTTGCCGGCGTTCAAGGCGCTCGGCGCGTCGTGGGCGATCCATCGGGCGCTACAGAAGGTCACCGATCGGCCGGTGACCATCGTGACCGCGACTGACGGTAATCATGGGCGGGCGGTGGCGCGGTTCGCGCGGGAGTTCGGGCAGCGGGCGGAGATCTTCGTGCCGGACGGGGTGCATCCGGCCGCGATCCAGGCGATCCGCGACGAAGGTGCGGCGGTCACCCGGGTCTCGGGCGACTACGACGCGGCGGTTGCGGCGGCGGCGAACGCGCGGCGTGGGCTGTTGATTCAGGACACCGCTTGGGAGGGGTACGAGGAGACGCCCGGCTGGATCGTCGACGGTTACTCCACGCTGTTCCGGGAGATCGACGATCAGTTGGGTGAATCGCCCGACCTCGTGATCGTCCCGGCCGGGGTCGGTTCGTTGTTGCAGGCGGCGCTGGTCCACTACCGCAGCCGCCCGTCGGCGACGCGGGTGGTCAGTGTGGAGCCGACGGTGGCGGCGTGCGTGTCGGCGAGTGTCGCCGCCGGTCGGCCGGTGACCGTCGAGACGGGTGCGACGAGCATGGCCGGCCTGAACTGCGGGACCGTGTCGGCGCTGGCCTGGCCGTACATCCGGGCTGGTCTTGATGGTTGTGTGACCGTCGAGGACGCCGCGGTGGCCGAGGCCGCACGGGCGCTGGCCGCGCGGGGTGTCGACGCCGGGCCGTGCGGTGCGGCGCCGCTGGCCGCGCTCGCCGCGGTGGCCCCGCTGGAGGCGACGGTGGTCCTGCTGGTGACCGAGGGCGCGGCCGCCAATCCGGCCGGTGGGGACTCAGGCTTTGCGGAGTAACAGGTAGCCCTGGGGGAAGGACTCGGACTCCCCGGGTGGCCGGCTGCCCTGGAAGACCACGCCGAAACCGGCGCTGACCGCTAACTCGGTCATCTCCCGTGCCGACAACCAGTAGGAGTCGAACTCCACTCCGAGACCGGCCGACCATCCGCTGCGCCGATGCCGGCCGTCGCCGTCCTTGAACGCGGTCACCAGGTACCCGCCCGGTTTCAAGACACGGGCGAGTTCGGCGAACGCGGGGGTACGGTCCACCGGCGCCAGGAAGATCAGCGAGTTCCAGCACACCGCACCGGCCAATGAGGCGTCCACGAAGGGCAGGTGACGCAGGTCGGCCACCTCGGACGGGAACGCCGGATGGTCACGCCGGGCGACCTCGATCATGCCCGGAGCCAGGTCGACGCCGCGCGGCGAAAGGCCGGCGCAGTTCTTCGGTCGAGGGGTCCACGGCCGCAGACCCTAGTCGATGTCGGTGTAGCGGACGGCCAGTGCGGTGGCGCGGTCGCGGAGGGCGGTGCGTAGCGCGGGTGGGGTGAGTGCCTCGGCGTCCGGGCCGAGTTGCCACAGGGCCCAGACGGCGTGGCGCAGGTCCTGGAAGGTGACCTCCAGCCGTAGTCGGCCGCCGGGTTCGGATTGTTCCGCTCGGACGGCGACCGCGTTGGTCAGCAGCTCTTCGCGGCGGGCCGGTTCGACGCTGACCTGGACGGCGACGTGGTCGTCGGACAGGAACCGGGCGCAGCGGTCGCGCCAGGCCCGGTCCAGGTCGACCCGGGTCGGGCGCCGAGCCGGTTCGGACAGTTCCTCGGCGGCCAGCATGCGGGAGAGACGGTACGTGCGGTCCGCACCGTCTCTGGTGGCCAGCAGGTAGATCCGGTCGCGGACGGTGACCAGCCCGATCGGGTCGACGGTGCGCCATCGGGGTGGGCCGCCGGTCGCGGCGTAGTGGATCCGGAGCCGGTGTCCGGCCAGGACCGCGCGCCGGACCTCGCTCATCGTGGTGTCCGGTACCTCGTCGACGACCGGGCGGCGCGACAGCAGGTCGGTTTCGGGTTCGACGAGGAACCGTCGGGCGGCGTCGTCCGCGGTGCTCCGGTGGGTCTCCGGGAGCGCGTCGACGACCTTGCGCATCGCTGAGGCCAGCGCCGGGCCGAGCCCGAACGCCTCCCCCGACCCGGCGGTCAGCAGGGCGAGGGTCTCGTCGTGGTTGAGCCCGGTCAGTTCGGTCCGGAAGCCGGGGAGCAGTGCGAACCCGCCGTGCCGGCCGCGCTCGGCGTAGACCGGGACACCGGCGGCGGAGAGGGCCTCGATGTCGCGCAGCACCGTCCGGGTCGACACTTCCAGCTCGGCGGCCAGCACGTCCGCGGTCAGCCGGCCGCGCCGGCGCAGCAGGAGCACCAGGGAGACCAGCCGGTCCGCGCGCATGCTCGCCACGTTATCGGAATACATGACAGGAGGTGTCGTGATTTCCCGGCAGGCTCGGTTCGTACGAGGTCGACAGAGGAACGGAGCCGAAGTGGCAGTGCAACGAGTGGCGGTCAACCCGTGGCCGTGGTCGGTGGAGCTGGGATTCAACCAGGGTGAGGTGGTCTCCGGGCCTCACCGGACCCTGTATTGCTCGGGTCAGACGGCGATGGACGCCGACGGCAAGCCGCAACACGACGGGGACATCGCCGGGCAGCTGACGTCGAGCCTGGCCAACCTGGAGGCGGTGCTCGCCGCGGCCGGGATGTCGCTGGCGAACGTGGTTCGGCTCAACGTCTACACCACCGACGTGGACGCGCTGTTCGCGCACTACGGGGTGCTGGCCGGGCGGTTGGGTGCGGCCGGGGTGGCACCGGCGACCACGATGCTGGGCGTGACCCGGCTGGCGGTCCCGGGCCAGATGATCGAGCTGGAGGCGACGGCCGTCGACTGAGGTGGACGCAGCTCGATACGGTGCCGCTCATGTTCAACCATCAGCCTGACGACTACGCCTGTCCGTTCTGCCGTCTCATCGCCGGTCTCGACGATCTGCGGAAGGTCAACGATCCGCGGGATGTGGTCCGGCGGACCGAGCTGGCCACGGCGTTCGTGTCGCCGCGCTGGTGGCCGAACAATCACGGTCACGTGCTGGTGGTGCCGAACGCCCATCAGGAGAACATCTACGACCTTCAGCCGGAGTACGGGCATGCGGTCCACGATCTGGTGCGTGAGGTGGCGATCGGGATCCGCAACACGTACGGCTGTGATGGCACGTCGGTGCGGCAGCACAACGAGCCGGCCGGGTATCAGGATGTCTGGCACTATCACGTGCACGTCTTTCCCCGGTATCACGGGGATGAGCTTTATCGGTCGGCGGCGCTGGGTGACTTCACGACGGTCGAGGAGCGCCTGACATATTCGGAACGGCTGCGCGCCTTCTTCTCGGAAGGGGGCGCGTAGCCGTACCGTCAAAGGGTCGGAATGACCAGGAAATCGGTGACGAAACCGCAGACCGTGCCGTCCGCGGCGTATCCGACGAAGGTCGGATAGACCCCGTCGCCCCAGCCGGAGGCGACGGTGATGACGTTCGCGCCGGTGGTCTCGTCGACGACGCCGTCGATCGGGGCCGGGCCGGACGGGATCCGCGCCGGGATGTAGACCTCCTCCAGCTGGTCGTAGTCCCAGTCGGCCAGGATGGTGACGGCGGACAGGTCGGCGAGGGTGCCGACGCCGGCGTCGACCGGATAGCCGAAATAGCCGTCGGCGTCGAGGACGCCGACGTCCTGGCCCTCGTTGAGGGCCATCTCCCATCGCACGGCAGGCTGATCAGTCACGGTCAGAGCCAATGCGGCGGTACGGTGGTCCGGCGCTGCTCCGTCCTGGCTGATCACGGCCACCCAGGCGGTCAGCGGATAGCGGCCCGGGGCGATGGTGGCGGTGAACGCCTCGGCACCGGCCGCGCAGGTGAGCGGGTCACAGGCGGTGATCTCGCCGGTCGGGGCGACGACGGTGCCGACCGGCAGGCGCTCGATCACGTAGGCGATGCCGTCGGCCTCGAACCGTGCCCCTTCGGTCAGGATCGCGGCGAGATCAGGCGAATACGGCACACATCCTCCAGCCCTCGGCTACCGAGATCATGTTCCCACGCCGGGGGCCCGCAATCGCCGTCCGGCACTGATCCGTGAGAATGGGCGCGTGGCCGAGCAGTACATCACGGCGTACGCCGTCGACCCGTCCCAGGTGGGCCCGACCGGCACCCCGGTCGGCGAGGCGATCCTGCCGGGCCGGCACTGGCATGAGCTGGCCGCGGCGTTCCGGAGTTGGGGGCTGCCCGCGCTGGCCGACCTGTGGTCGCGGCCCTGGCCCGACCCGGACACCGACCCGTGGCCGTTCCCGATGTACGCCGACCCGGACCAGGTGGTCCGCATCGACGCCGAGTTGGCCGATTTCGATCCGGACCGCATCCTGGCGGACCACGACCTGCTCCCGGGCGGCGACGACGACGCGGAGGAGGCGCACTGGCTGGTCAGCGAGAGACTGCCGGAGTGGATCACCGCCGCCCGCGCCGCCGGCGGTGGCCTCTATCTGGTGCGCGACGGCGCGAAATAGCTCAGCGAAGGCCGAGGAGTGTGGCGATCACGCCACCAGAACCACGGCAACGACATGCCGACCATCAGGAATCGGATCGATCCGTTCTGCAGAGACAGCGCCGCCGCCATGACGAGCCGACAGGCCCGGCCGGCGCCACCATCGCGCGCCACTACCTCATCGGTCGGGAAAGCCACACCTCGATGGCATTGGAGTAGCTTTCGGCCGGCAGAATTTCGGCTCGGGCAGCGAAGGCCTCCAGAAGACGCAAGGTATTCGGCCCTGCCGCAGGGTTGACCCGCCGCTCCTGCACGACGAAGGGCTCAACGGCCGCCCAGACCTGGATCACCCGGAAACGCAGCGTGGAGAGTATCGCCCTCTCGTCTACGACACCCAGCCGGACGAGGTCACCCAAATGCTGAAACAGGTAACAGACGCTGTACACATGGCTTCGGGCCTCCGCGGGCAGACCTGCGATTCCACGCCCGGAATCCTGGTCCGCCAACTCCGTGCACACATAGTTGTAGCTCCTCCAGAATTCTTCTGATCGGAATTCACCGAGCAGCAGATCCATTGATGGAATGGTGTTCGCGTGTTTCTGCATCGAGTTCTGCGTGATCGCGAGGCGCGCGGATACCACGACTGCGACGAGAGACACCAGAAGAGCCACCAAGCCGACTAGATCCATGCAATACACAGTAAAAGGGACAAGCAAGCCACCGAGACCTGCCCCACTTGCCGACAACCAATCAGCCTGATCCGCCGCCGCCAGCGGTACTGCACTCCCGCCTGGCGCGCGCCAGGCGTCAATCAGGTCGATCTTCATTGAGATCCGAGTCGGATCGGTGGCCGATACCATCGTCATCCGCACGAATCGCAGCTACAGCGACGGCCAATTCCATCCCCGGATCGCCGACCCCCTCGCGCCTCGAACGGCCTGACGGCCAGGTCGTGAAGCCGTCGTCGAGCCATCTCGGAACGACGTGAAAGTGCAGATGGGCGACGGATTGCTCGGATCCGGGACCGCTGGCGTTCAACACGTTCACCCCTGCCGCACCGAGCCCCTGCGCCATGCCGCGGGCGACTCGCTGCACCAGCGCCATCGTCGCTGTCAGCCCCGCGGCACTCACGTCCTGTACACCCACCGCGTGTTCGGTCGGGACCACCAGGGTGTGGCCGGGCGCCAACGCAGACCGCGGAAGCGTGAGGAAGGCTGCGGCGCCCTCCTCACGTGCTATCCACGTCGCCGGGCCGTCAGCGGCAAGCAGCTCACAGAAGATGCATGGCATACACGACATCATGAGCCCCGACAAGATCCACCCGCCGGCCATAATTGTCCTCGATCTTCATCGATCCGGTTCGCGGCTGTGATCCGTATTCTGTAGAGCCGAGGTACGTATCCCGGCGGGCGGAGGCACGATGGCTGACCAGCGGGGCGAACCATCCTCGGATCGAGGGCGCCCTGACGTGGTGCTGCGTTTCCTGCCGACGACCGGGCCGCAGACCCGACCGGTTCCGATCGAGTCGGGTGGTGAGCAGCCGGTGGCCGGGCGGCGGGCCGGCGCCCCCGTGGGCGGGTCGCGGCTGGCCGGTCGGGCGACGCTGGCCCGGTTGCGGGGTGCGCTGAACGAACCGACCGCGCCGCAGCCGATCGTCAAACCGTCGACACCGGCCGACGTGGGCCGGGTCACGCTCGTCTATGAGCAGGTCCGCAAGCCGTGGCGGCTGTGGGTGTTCACGGCGATGCTGGTGTCGCTGACCGTCGGGGTGCTGCTGGGCCAGGCCGAGGCCTACCGGTCGACGCCGCCGCGGGTGGTGCCGACCGTCGCGGACGCGGTGCAGCCGTCCGGGGCGGCGCCGTTGACCGCTCCGCTGGGTGCGACCCGGCAGCGGCGGCTGGAGATCACCGGCCCGGCGACCATAATGCGTATCCGCACCGCACAGCTGGGCGAAGGGCTGTACCACATCACCGGGTTCGATCCGAACGTCTCGCCCGCGGTCACCGAGAACAGCGACGGTACGGTGCTCGCGCTCACGCCGGGGACCGGAGCCGAGGTGGTGCTCAACTCGGCGGTGGCGTGGACGGTGAAGCTGACCGGCGGCGCCGGCGAGCTCGACGTCGACTCACGGGCCGGCGGCCTCGCGGGTGTCGAGTCGACCGCGGCGGTGTCACGCGGTCTGCTGCAGCTGGCCAAGCCGAAGGGCTCGGTTCCGCTGAACATCACCGGGCCGATCGGTGACCTGACGGTACGCACCGAGGCGGGCGCGCTGGTGCGGGTCCGGGCGGGTCAGGGTGCCGGCCAGGCCGTCATCGGCGGCAAGACCCGGCGGGACGTCAAGAACGGGGCGACCCTGCAGGAGACCGGCTGGCGGGCCGCCACCGGCAGGTACGACATCCGGCTCACCGCGAGGGTGAACACCATCGTGGTCGACCATCCGCCGACGGCGGCGCCGTCGACGGGTGTAGTGCCGTCGACGGGTGCGGTGCCATCGGCGACACCGTCCGGCCGCTGACGCCGTTCCGGACGTCAGCGGCCGATGCGGTCAAGAACCGGTGCCGAACGGGTTGTTGATCAGGTACCGCCACTGTCCGTCGGGTCCGCGGCGCAGGACGTCGGCGGCGACACCGTTCAGGTCGACGGGATGTCCCTGCCGTGCGGTGCCACGCATCGACCAGTCGACGATGGACAGGGCGATGTCACCGGCGATGTAGAGCTGCCTGCTCTCGGCGGTCATCGGGACACCGAAACCGAGAAGATGCGCGTACGCGGCCCGACGATCGGCCGTAGTCGTCAACGGGACTCCGGGGCGTGGGACCAGGACCGCCCCCGGTTCGTAGAGCCGGTCCATCACGTCGGCTGATCCGGTGGCGAAGGCAGCCACGTAGGCGGCCACATGTCCGTCGACGTCGGTGGGCTGGGCGGACTCCGGAGGGGTCGGGCCGGGCCCGTGAGCATGCTGGCTGAAGTCGGTCATGCCTTACCAGAATAACCCGGTGACGTCGCCCGACCGGCCCGGTGTGCTCGATCGTTCATGAGCGCACCGGGCCGGCCGTCCCCTCGGTCAGGTCCTTCGGCGTGTCAGCGCTGCCGGGTCAGCAGGCCGGGCCGCCACGGCAGCTGGTCGTAGGCGCCGCCGGCGCTGGGGTTCTTGCCCTGGTAGAGAAGTTGCAGGTTGCACGGGTCGATGGTCTTGGTCTGGTCCGGGTTGGTGCGGACCAGGTCGCCGTGGCTGATGTCGTTGGTCCAGGTGGCGCCGCTGTTGGCCTTGCCCGCGAACGGGTTGCTCTCGGTGGCGGCCTGCGGCGTCCAGGTGCCGTTGAGACTGGTGGCGGTGAAGGAGCGGAAGTAGCGGCCGTTGGCGCCGATGGCTTCGACGATCATCAGGTACTGGTTCTGGCCCTGCACCTTGTAGACCTCGGGTGCTTCGAACAGGTTGTTCCTGGTGTCGCTCATGATCGTGGTGTACGAGGAGCCGAAGTTGCCGGGGAAGTTCCCGAGCGGCATGCTCGCGCGGTAGATCTTGCCGTTGTCACCGGCGAAGAACAGGTACATGTTCTGCCCGTCGGCGATCAGGGTCTGGTCGATCGGTCCGGTGCCGGAGTCGGAGATGCTGCCGGTGAACAGCGGCTGCGGCGCGGACCAGCCGTTCGGGTTGGTCGGGTCGCTGGAGGTGCGGTAGATGAACGGCCAGGCGCCCCACTGGTAGGCCAGCACCCAGATGTTCTTCGGGGCGAAGTAGAGCAGGGTGGGGGCGACGGCGCCCTGGCTCATCCCGTTCTGGGCGGTGCCGGCCATCTCGGACCAGTCGGTGAACGGGGTGAAGTTCATCGAGCCGTATGAGGAGCCGTTCACGTTCGAGGCGTAGACCAGGTGTTTACCGTTGTGGACGACGTTGGTGAAGTCCTTGAGCGAGACCCACCCGTTCTTCGGGTTCGCCAGTACGCCGCTGGACGACCACCGGTAGCTCGACGGCAGTGTGCAGGTGCCGCCGGGGGTGGACGGTGACGGGCTCGACGGTGCCGGGCTCGACGGTGAGCTGGGCACCGGTGCTCCGGTGCACGCCACGCCGTTGAGGCTGAACGCCGACGGGACCGGGTTGCTGCCGGTCCACGAGCCGGTGAAACCGAACGACACCGAGCCGTTGGTCGGCACCGAGCCGTTGTAGGCCACGTTGGCCGCGGTCACCGTCGTGCCGCTCTGGCTCACCGTGGCGTTCCACGCCTGGCCGACCTTCTGGCCGGCGCCATACGACCAGGTCAGTGTCCACGCCGACAGCGGGTCGCCGAGGTTGGTCAGTGCCACGTCGGCGTTGAAGCCGCCCTGCCACTGCGATGACACGGTGTACTTCACCGAGCAGCCGGCCGCGGCGGCGCCCGCGGGCAGGGCCACGGCGATCGCCGCCGAGGCGGCCACCAGGGCGGCCGACGCCAAGCCGGCCCGCAGCATTCGAGATCTGGTCATGGTGTCCCCCTTAAACGAGGTCGAAGCGGTTGACGGTGACCGCGCCGCCCAGTGCCTGGGTGGCGTAGTTGAAGATGCCGAACCGGTAGCCCATGAAGAACTGCCACGCGTTGTTGAGGGTGAACGCCGGGCCCAGCGTGGTGAAGGTGCTGCCGTTGGTGCTGTAGGAGAAGGTGGCCGTACGCCCGGAGCCCGGCCGGATGTCGGCGGAGACCCGCAGCCAGATCTTGCCGCCGGAGACGTTCGCGCCGGCCGCCTCGCTGCCGGTACCGGTGGTGGCCCAGCTGGAGTTCATGGTGAGGCCGTTGGTCATCGAGACCCGGGTGGTGCCGTTGTCCTTACGGATGCCGATCCAGGCCGACGAGTCGCGCAGCATGGCCAGCCCGGCGCGGTCGCCGTTGGCCATCTGTGAGTAGTCGAGTTCGATGGTGGCGGTCGACGACGGTCCCTGGATGCGGTGGGTGAGGGTGTTGCGGGCGTTGTACAGGTCGTTGGTGACGGTCGCGGTGGACAGTCGCAGCCCGTTGCCGACGCTGTATCTGCCGGTGTCGGGGTTGTGGTTCCATTCCCAGCGGTGACCGAGAGTGGTGAAGGTGTCGGGGCCGGTCATCGGCTGCACGGTCTTGGAGGTGGTGATGTTCGGTTTCGGGTAGGTGGCGCCCCAGCGGCCGTTGACGGTGGTGAGCACCGGCCAGTCGCCGCTCCAGGTGATCGGGGCCAGCGTCGGCACCCGGCCGCCGGGGTAGGCGTCGGTGAACGCCATGTACCACCAGTCACCGTTCTGGGTCTGGACGAGGCCGCCCTGGTGCGGCACTCCCCCACCGGAGATCGGGCCGGGCAGGTCAAGAAGGACCTGGCGTTGCTCGTACGGACCCCACGGGCTCGTCGAACGCAGCACGTACTGGCCGTTCGCGGGCCGGGTCAGCCAGATGTAGTAGTAGTTGCCGCGCTTGTACATCCGTGCGCCCTCGAGGGTGCCGATGCTCGACGGTGTGGTGTAGACGGTCTGGGCCCGTACCTGCGAGGTCAGATCCTGGGACAGCTGGGCGACGCTGATCGTGCCGTTACCGTAGGCGACGTACGGGGTGTCGTTGTCGAACATCAGTCCCGCGTCGTAGTAGCAGTTGTTGATCCGGGCCTTCTTCGACCAGGTGCCGTCGACCGCGGTGCTGGTGTAGACGTAGGTGCGGTTGAACTCGGTGCACCCCAGCCAGTAGTAGGTGCTGTTGGACGGCCGGTAGTTGAACGCCGACGCCCAGATGCCCTTGACGTAGGCGCGGCCGCCGGACAGGTCGTAGGCGGCGGAGTCGAAGTCCAGCCGGGGCACCGAGTGGCCGGCGTACTCCCAGTTGACCAGGTCGTAGGAGCGCAGGATCGGCGCGCCGGGCGAGTAGTGCATGGTCGACGCGGAGTAGTAGTAGGCGTCGCCGACGCGGATGATGTCGCCGTCGGCGAAGTCCTGCCAGACCACCGGGTTGGTGAAGGTGCCGGTCCCGGGCGTGGTGGTGCCGAGTTTGACGAGCTGCCACTGCTGGTTGGCGCCGTTCCAGTCGGCGTATTGGACGATGCCGGCGCCGTCGGCGGTCGACGCGCCCTGGACCTCGACGGCCTTGCCGCTGTTGCGGTTGATCAGCTGGATGTAGCCGTCGATGTCCTGCACGCTGAACTGTTGGTTGCCGGCGTTGTTGTCGGACCACTGCACGATCGCGGCGCCGTCGGCGGTGGACGCGCCGGACACGTCGAGGACCTTGCCGGAGTGCTTGGACCGCAGCCGGTAGTAGCCGCCGCCGGAGTCGACGAACTGCCATTGCTGCTGGGCCTGGTCGTTGCGGGTCCACTGGGTGATCCGGGCGCCGTCGTTGGTGGCCAGGTTGTACAGGTCGAGAGCCTTGCCGCTGGTGCGGTTGACCAGCACGTAGGAGGCGCTGGTGTCGATCGTCGCGGCGTCGGCGGGGGTCATGGCGGTGAGGCCGAGGGCCACACCGAGGACGGCGGTCAGGGCCGCCGCGGCCAGTCTTCTCATCGGATGCTCCCGGAGTTGCCGGTGAACTGCCACCAGTTCACGTTGAAGAGGTAGCCGCTGCCGCCGGTGAATCGCAGGTACAGGTCCTGGGTGCCGGCGGCGCCGCTGACCGGGCAACCGACCGTGGTCCAGGTCTGCCAGCCGCCGGTGCCCGGCACGGTGCAGGTGCCGACGAGCGTGCCGGTGGGGCTGCCCAGCCGCAGCTCGATGCGGCCGCCCGCAGCGGCGGAGGCGACCCGGGCCGAGAACGAGGTCGCGCTCGCTGCGAAGGCGACGCCCTTGACCTTGACGTAGTCGCCGTTCTCGAGGAAGCCGATGTTCATGCCGCCCTCGCTCGCGCGTTCGGTCTCGACGCCGGAGCTCCAGGCGATCGTCTCGGCCTCCTGCCGGAGGTACGGGTTGAGGGTGCCGTTCTGCGGTGCCCCGCCGGTGGTCATGGTGATCTGCGGGATGCCGCCGTCGGCGTTGTAGGTGAACTTCTCGACGGCGACCGAGCGGGTGAATCCGCCGCCGCCGGGCAGCGCGCCGTTGTGGTAGAAGAAGTACGAGCCGCCGTTGAAGTCGACGATGCCGGCGTGGTTGGTGAAGCTGCTGCCCTGGGTGGGCATGACGGTGCCGCGGTAGGTCCACGGTCCGGTCGGGCCGGGCGCGGTGGAGTAGCCGATGAACTCCGAGCAGCATTTGGCGGCGAAGACGTTGTAGTAGAGGCCGTTGCGTTTGTAGACCCAGGGGCCCTCTTCGTACAGGGTGGGCCGGTTGGCGTCGCCGGTGCGGGTGCCGAACCCGGCGGTGGTCAGCGGGATCCTGGTGGCGCTGCCGCTGTAGCTGATCATGTCGCTGTTCAGCCGCACGTACCAGAGATTGGGGTTGCCCCAGTACAGGTAGGCCTGGCCGTCGTCGTCGATCATGACGGTCGGGTCGATCTCGCCGTTCTCGACCAGGGGGCGGCCGAGCGCGTCGGTGAACGGGCCGGTCGGGCTGGTGGACACGCCGACACCGATGGCCATCCGTCCGGTGGCCCGGTTGGTGACCGGCACGTACCAGTAGAACTTGCCGTTGCGCTGGACGACCTGGCCGGCCCAGGCGTCCTTGCTGGCCCAGCTGAAGGTGGCCAGGCTCATCGGCGAGCCGTGGTCGGTCCAGTTGACCATGTCGGCTGACGAGTAGACCCGCCACTCCTTCATGGTGAACCAGGTCGAGCCGTCCTCGTCGTGGCCGGTGTACAGGTAGACGCGGCCGTTGTGGACCAGCGGCGCGGGGTCGGCGGTGTAGATGGTCTGCACGATCGGGTTGTCGGCTCGGGCGGGGGCCGGTGCCACCGCCGTGAGCATGGCCACGACCAGGCAGAGCAGGCCGGTGAACGCTTTCCGGGGCATCAGGCTCGGCTCCATCGCTGGTTGGCGGCGGCGCTGCAGGTCCACAGCAGGACCGGCGTGCCGTTGGCGGTCAGGTTGCGGTCGACGTCCAGGCACAGGCCGGAGGCGGTCCCGCGTACGGTGCCGTCGGTGTTGATCGTCCATTGCTGGTTGGTCTGCCCGTTGCAGTCCCAGAGCTGGACCTTGCTTCCGGCGGTGGCGCCGGTCGGGGCGTCGAGGCATTTGCCGAGGGCCTGCAGGCTCTGGCCGCTGACGGTCCAGCGCTGGTTGGCCTGGCCGTTGCAGTCCCAGACGACCGGCTGGGTGCCGTTGGCGGTGTTGCTGTTCGGCACGTCGAGGCAGCGGCCGGAGGCGGCGCTGACCAGGGTGGAGCCGGTCGGTGTCGGGGTGGTGCCGCCGCCGCTGACCCGGTAGACGGCGGTGCCGTGCGCGGGCACGCTCGCGCTGATGGTGCCGGTGCTCGTCGAGGTGCCACCGCTCCAGGCGTCCTGGAGGGTGAACGAGCTGCCGCTCTTGCCGATGGCGGCCGCGGTGGTCGAGATCGTCGTGGTGGAGCCGCCCTGGTTGAACAGGGCCACCGCGACGTCACCGTTGGACAGCCGCTTGGCCAGCACCCGGCGTGTGCCGTCGAAGGAGACCTGGGTCCCCTGCAGTCCGAGGGTGTCCTGGTTGATCGCGATCAGCCGGGGGTTGGTGAGGATGTCGCGAGTGGTGGTGCTCTGCGAGCGCACGTCGTTGCCGGCGATCAGCGGCGACGCCATGATCGCCCAGAGCGCGAAGTGGCTGCGCTGTTCGGTGTCGGTCAGGCCGCTGCGGCCGACCTCCATCATGTCCGGGTCGTTGAACGCTCCGGGTCGGGCGTATCCGGCCAGCGGCACGGTCACGTCGACGATGTTCTTCACGCCCATCGGGTAGCCGTTGGTCTGGCCGGTGTCCCAGGCGGCGCTGATGTCCTCGGTGGTGCGCCAGATGTTGGCGACGTCGCCCCAGTTGCGTTGCGGGCCGGTCTTGGCGTGGATGCTGTTGGGGTTGATGCTGTACAGGATCGGTCGGCCGGTGGCGGCGAGGGCGTCACGCATCTTGGCGAACGTGGCGACCTGGTCGTTGATGGTGCCGTTGGGTGAGCACCAGTCGTATTTGAGGTAGTCGACTCCCCAGGCGGCGAACTGGCGGGCGTCCTGCACCTCGTGTCCCTGGCTGCCGGTGGCGCCGGGATAGCTGTTGAAGTACTGGGCGCAGGTCTTGTCGACCGGCACCTGGTAGATGCCGAACTTCAGCCCTTTGCCGTGCAGGTAGTCGCCGAGGGCCTTCATCCCGCTGGGGAACCGGGTGGGGTCGCCCTGCAGGTTGCCGGCGGAGTCGCGGTTGGGGTTGAACCAGCAGTCGTCGACGACGACGTACTGGTAGCCGCGGTCGCGCATGCCACTGCTGACGATCGCGTCGGCCATGCCGCGGATCAGCGATTCGTTGATGTTGCAGCCGAACGTGTTCCAGCTGTTCCAACCCATCGGCGGGGTACGGGCGACGCCGTTGTCGAGGGCGTGGGCGGCCGGTGCGCCGGTCAGGGTCAGGCCGATGGCCAGCAGGATCGCCAGTGTTCTCCTCATCGCCTGGTCCAATTCTGTGCGGCGGTCCCGGTGCAGGTCCGGAGGGTGGCGGTGGAACCGTTCGCGGTGCCGCCGGTCTCCAGGCACAGCCCGGACTGGGCGTTACGGATGGTGCTGCCGGAGGTGAACGTCCAGCGTTGGTTGGCCGCGCCGCTGCAGTCCCACAGCTGGGCTTTGGCGCCGGACGTCGCGCCCGTCGGTGAGTCGAGGCATTTGCCGAGCGCCTTGACGGTCTGGCCGTCGTAGGTCCAGCGCTGGTTGGCGGCGCCGCTGCAGTCCCAGATGATCGGCTGGGTGCCGTTGGCGGTGCTGCTGCCGGGGACGTCCAGGCAGCGGCCGGAGGCGGTGGAGACCAGCGCGTTGCCGGTACCGGTGCCGGGGTCGCCGATGCTGCCGGGCACCGACCGTAGGGCCGCATACCAGGCGGCGGCCATCTTGTCGTAGCCGGTGGCGGTCGGGTGGACGCCGTCGATCAGGTCGGCGGTGGTGAGTGCGGCATGCATGTCGACCAGGTGCACCCGCCCGCCCTTGCTCTGCACGATGCCGGGGATGGCCGCGTTGAAGGTGCGGGCGGCGGCCTCCTGGCCGGAGTTGGCCAGCGGGATGATGGTGGCCACGAAGACGTCGGCCGACGGGACCGTGGCGGTGATCCGGTCGATCAGCGCCGACAGCCGGCTCGGGGCGCCGCTGACGTTGTAGTTCTGCAGGATGTCGTTGGTGCCGATGTGCAGCAGCACGGTGCGCGGGGTGGTGGCGCGCAGCCAGCCGGCGACGTTGGCGTCGATCTGGTCGATGCGCCATCCGGGGTGGCCCTGGTGGTCGTGGTCGCCGAGGGCGGCCGGGCCGTTGAACTGCGAGCCGACGAAATCGGTGCGGTATCCGGCCGCGACCAGTCGCTGCCACAGGCCGATCCGGTAGCCGCCGGGGATCTGGGTGCCCTCGGTGATGGAGTCACCGAGCGGCATGACGCGGGTGCCGCCGTTGGATTCCGCGGCCGCCGGGCTGGGCTGGGTGAATACGGCCGCGAGCAGGGCGGCGACGAGGACGAGCCACCGTTTTCGTTGGGGCATGGTGAAACCTCCTTGGGGGAACGGGCGCTGTTACCGCTCACACAGGCCGATCACCGTGATCACCACGGTCCGACTGCGGGGATGAGAGCGCTAACAACTTGGCTCCGAACGTTGCCAGGATGTTTCCGGACATTCAAGAGGGACTCTGGATAATCCCGCTTCAGATCGTGCGAAATCGTCGGCGGAAAATCTGTTACGCATTCACTCGAAAGAAGGTCGCTCCTGCGAACTGTTATGCCGGAAAGGATGGGATGGTCTCGGGTTGCCATTCCGGAAATGGGCTGGAACATTGTCACCAGCGGTGGGATCGCTCCCACCGCCGGTGACCGGTATCGCGATCCCCCATTTGCGCGACCGGTCCGGCCGCCCCGTCCGGAAAGGTTCCCCAGTCATGTCCCTGTTCCAGAGAAGCCGCTCCGTGCTGCTGGCCGTGGCCGCGGCCGGAGTCGTCGTCGCCTCCGGTGTCGCCGTGATCGGCACCGCCGAGGCGGCCACCACGCTCGGCGCGTCGGCGGCGGAGAAAGGCCGCTACTTCGGTGCGGCGATCGCCGCCGGCCGGCTCGGCGACAGCACCTACACCGGCATCCTGACCCGCGAGTTCAACTCGGTCACGCCGGAGAACGAGATGAAGTGGGACGCCACCGAGCCATCACAGGGCCGGTTCACCTTCACCAACGGTGACCGGATCCTCAACCAGGGTCTGTCCAACGGCTCCAAGGTCCGCGGTCACGCCCTGTTGTGGCACGCCCAGCAGCCCGGCTGGGCTCAGTCGCTGTCCGGCAGCGCGCTGCGCAGTGCGGCGATCAACCACGTCACCCAGGTCGCCACCCACTACAAGGGCAAGATCCATTCGTGGGACGTGGTCAACGAGGCCTTCGCCGACGGTGGCAGCGGCGGCCGTCGCGACTCCAACCTGCAGCGCACCGGCAACGACTGGATCGAGGCCGCCTTCCGCGCCGCCCGGGCCGCCGACCCGGCCGCGAAGCTCTGCTACAACGACTACAACACCGACGGCGTCAACGCGAAGTCCACCGGGATCTACAACATGGTCCGTGACTTCAAGTCCCGCGGCGTGCCGATCGACTGCGTCGGCTTCCAGTCCCACCTGGGCACCGGGATCGCCGGTGACTACCAGGCCAACCTGCAGCGTTTCGCCGACCTCGGCGTCGACGTGCAGATCACCGAACTCGACGTCGCCCAGGGCGGCAACCAGGCGAACATCTACGCCGCGGTGACCCGGGCCTGCCTGGCGGTGTCGCGGTGCACCGGCATCACCGTGTGGGGCATCCGCGACAGCGACTCCTGGCGCACCGGGGAGAACCCGCTGCTGTTCGACAACTCCGGCAACAAGAAGGCCGCGTACACCTCGGTTCTCAACGCCCTCAACGCCGGTGGTACGACCACCCCGCCCAGCCCGTCGTCGCCGTCGCCCAGCACCCCGCCGCAGCCCGGCGGGGCGTGCAGCGCCACGATCTCGCTCAACTCGTGGAACGGCGGATTCGTCGCCACCGTCCGGGTCACCGCCGGGTCGGCCGGGCTCAACGGCTGGACCGTGGGTGTCACCCTGCCCTCCGGCACCGCCGTGACCGGCACGTGGAGCGCCAGTGGCAGCGGCACCAGCGGGGCGGTCACCTTCCGCAACGTCTCCTACAACGGGCAACTCTCGGCCGGCGGCGCCACCGAGTTCGGTTTCCAGGGCACCGGCGCCGGACCCACCGCCACGCCCACCTGCTCGGCCGGCTGAGCCCGCCCGTTCTACCGCGCGCCGCCGCCGGCCGTCTCGGCCGTCTCGGCCTGCTGTGCCCGCCCTTTCACCGCGCCCGTCGCCGGCCGTCTCGGCCGGCGGCGGGGAAGGAGATCAGGATGTTCCGAGCAAAGCTGATCGCCGTCGTGTCCGCGCTGGCGCTGGTGGCCGGCTCGCTGTGGCTCGCGCTGCCCGCCGCGGCCGCTTCGCTGACCCAGGTCACCGGATTCGGCGCCAACCCCACCAACCTGAGGATGTTCACCTACGTCCCGGACCGGCTCGCGGCCCGGCCCGCGCTGCTGGTGCTCGTGCACTACTGCACCGGGACCGCCGCCGCGGTGGCCGGCGGCAACGGCCGTGACTACATCACCGCCGCCGACCGGTACGGGTACGTGGTGGTGCTGCCCGAGGCGACCCGTACCGAGAAGTGTTTCGACGTGTCCAGCCCGCAGGCGCTGCGGCGCGACGGCGGCGGCGACTCCACCGGCATCATGTCGATGGTCGCCTGGGCGCGGGCCCGCTACAACGTGGACCCGGCCCGGATCGTGGTCAGCGGATTCTCCTCCGGCGCGATGATGACCAACGTGCTGGCCGCGCAGTACCCGGACGTGTTCTCGGCGGCGTCGGCGTTCTCCGGGGTACCGGCCGGCTGTTTCGCCACCACCAACGGCTCGCTGTGGAACAGCACCTGCTCCGGCGGCAACCTGATCAAGACCGCGCAGCAGTGGGGTGACCAGGCCCGGGCGATGTACCCGGGATACACCGGCCGGTACCCGCGCATGCAGCTGTGGCACGGCGACACCGACACCACCCTCGCCTACCGCAACTTCGGCGAGGAGATCAAACAGTGGACCAATCTGCACGGTCTCGGCCAGACTCCGGCGACCACCGACCGACCGCAGACATCGTGGACCCGGACCCGGTACGGCACCACCGGCACCCGGGCGACCGTGGAGGGCGTCAGTATCGCCGGGGTCGGGCACAACCTGCCGATGTCCGGTCAGATCGCGTACGCCATCGCCTTCCTCGGACTGGACGGGACCACCACCACGCCGTCGACTCCCCCGTCCTCGCCCCCGCCCGTTCCGCCGAGCAGCCCGCCGACCGGCGCCGACTGCCGGGTGACGGCCTCGGTCAGCGCCTGGGCCACCGGACTGACCGAGACCATCACGATCGCCAACACCGGAACCACGGCCGTCGACGGCTGGTCGCTGGGCTTCACGCTGCCCGCCGGGCAGGCCATCACCAGCGGCTGGAGCGCCACCTACGCGCCGACCTCCGGAACCGTCACCGCACGCAACGTCTCCTACAACGCCGCCATCGCGGTGAACGGCTCGATCAGTATCGGTTTCCAGGCCGGTCACACCGGTGACACGACGGCGCCGACCGGGTTCACGCTCAACGGCCGCGCCTGCACCGTCGCGTCCTGACCCGCCCTTCACCGCGGGTGCCGCTTCCCGTCAGTGGCACGCGCGGTGTCGGCGATCAGAACTGCGCCAGGATGGTGACGGTCACGGCCAGCAGGATCGCGGCCACACAGAGGTGCGGCATCGGGGCGCTCAGGGCCGGTGGCACGGTGGCCACCAGCAGCGGCAGGGCGGCCGGGAGCAGAATCACCCCGACCAGCAGGCAGCCGCCGAGGGCCAGGACGGCGATCGCCGTGTAACAGGCCACGCTGAATCCCCGCGCGAAACGGGCGAACAGCGGCACGGCGGTGATCGCGGCGACGGGTACCGCGAGCAGCACGATCTCGGCGGCTCCGTGCATCAGGACCAGCGCCGCCGTGAGGACGACGATGTAGGCCGGCGCCAGGGCCGCCATGGCCCGTCGTGGCCCGCCGATCATCAGTCCGGTCAGGGGTGCCCGTGTTCTCATGATCAAGAGGGTAGGGAGCGGGTCCGACCTGCTCAACGTGGCCGCGGCCGATCCGGTGGACCTGCTCGCCCTCTACGCGGCCTCACCACGTTTTCTCCACATTTCGATGTTTGAGTGGCCTCGTGCAGATGATTCCCACGGTTGTCCCCCGTACGCCGAAACGGCGTCGTGCCGCACGCCTGGCCGCCGCGCTCGCGGTGTTGGTGATGCTCTCCGGCTGCGGGATGTGCGACCTTCTGGTCGACTACGGCGATCCGGTCGATCTGCGGGACTCGGCCGTGGTGGGCACGTGGCGCCTCGATCCGGACCGGGCGTTCCTCTTCGCCGACGACGGTACGTTCACCGCGACGGGCCTTCCCTTTGAGCTGTTCGACGATGTGGTGCCGACGACGTTCGACCCGGCCCGGGAGACGATCGACGGCTCCGGCACGTGGCGGCTGGAGTCGCCGACGGACGGGCCCCGGAACGTGCGGTCCACCGTGCGGCTGGACTTCGACGTCATCGTCGGCGCGCCGGTCGACGTGCGCGGACCGGACCTGGACGCGCGGCGCCACGACGACGGTGTGGATCGGCTGTTCTTCTTCTACAGCGGCGGCTGGTTCGCGTACACCAAGATCGCCCGGCCTTGACGGAGATCGACGGTCACCATAGCCACATCGACAAGGGCTTCGACAACGGCTTCTGGCGCGGCACCGGAACCGAGTCGCAGATGCTGGCCGACATGAAGACGCACGGCTACAACTCCTACAAGTCGATCACCACCGCCAAGGCGACCTTCGACACCGGCCCGGCCGACGTGGCCGCCGCGGCCTCCGGCGGCCGTGGATACGACGTCATCGGCAACAACTGCGCCGACAACGTCTGGGACGTCCTGCACGCGTACGGCGTCCCGGACCTGCCCTACCTGCAGCTCCTGCCGGCCCCAACATGTGGTACGGCGCCCTGGGCCGCACCTCCAACGTCGAATGGGCTAGGTCGACCGCCCTGTAGGCGGCCCGGCGTCCGGCCACAAGGGCCCGGCCACCGACTCGATCCGTCGGCGACCGTCCGCGTCCCGATACCAGGCCATCACCGATTCGGGACGATCCATGTCGTACGTCACCCGCCAACCGTGCACCGCCACCTGCTCGTCGACGTACCACCGATTCCATTCGCACGACGCCTCGACGACCTCACCCACCAGGCCGCGGAAGGCATCCGAACCGACCGCCGTCAGTCCCCAGCCCGGCCCCTTACCGCCGAGCTCCACCGCCTCCGACCAGGCCTCATCGGTGTAGACACACTGCCCCAGGGCACAGGACTCGAGCAGATTGACCGCGCTGTCGGCGATCCAGAAATCTGCTTCCACCACACCGATACGCCCGGTCGACCAGCTCAGGGTGAGGGCGAAGCCGTCCTTGTGTCCGACAGTGGCCACCCGGTCACCGTCGCCGAGCTCATCCCACCCGGACGAGACGAAACCGTGGAACACATAGGGGTTGCGGTGCGCGCCGTAGCAGCCCGGCCGTTCACCGCAGAAGGCCATCCCGCCGAACCGGGCGACGAAATCGGTCAGCCGCTCCAGCCCACCCGCCGGGCCGGGAACCGCGCGACCGTCCACTCCGGTGCACTCATACCACTGTCCCGGGTCGTCGAGGGAGATCGGCGAACGCCGGCAATGCTCGTCGAGAAAGGCCCGGGCCCGATCGCTCAACCTGTCCGGATCGTCGAGAACGTGCCGGTTCACCGCGCCATCCGCCGCTCAGGAAGCGGTACGAGGGTGGCGACGACCGTTTCCAGGCGGGCGTCGAGTGGGCCGTTCAGCTCCAGGACGGGAAGGTCCGCCCAGGCGTCGAGCGGGTCGTCGTAGACCAGCGCACAGATCGCCTCGGCCAAGGTGGTCTTGCCGGTCCCGTGCGTCCCGGAGATCGCGATCCGCATCCGCTCACCTTACGTGCGGCCCGCCGGGCTTTCGAACCGATTCGGGACCGCATCGGCCTACCGGTGACGGATGTCGAGGCTCTGGGCGATCCGCTCGAAAGCGGCCCGGTCCCGGTCCGAGACGATGGTGGCCTGAAGGTTCATCAGGTAGTGCCGGTCGGGCTGTTCGAGCGCGATGTCGATCCATTGGTGGCCACCGTTGCAGGTCCACTCGCGGAGCAGCCCGTCCAGGCCCAGCCGGGCGATGCGGTAAGGACGGGCCGGACCACTTCGGCAGCCGCTGGGCGAGAACACCGAGGCCAGGCGGTCCAGGGTGATGCCGTCGCGGATCATCCGCTCCGACGTCCCGATGAAGACCCCCGGCACGGGCATGATGCCGTCGATCCAGTCGTCGACGTTGACGGCCGCGTTGAGGCCCGGCCCGACATTGACGTCCCGGTGGTACGGGCTCATCGACGCATGCCAGCCGTTGGACCGTCGTGAGTTCCACTCGGCCGGCACGTCCACGGTTATCGTCCCGGTCAGATCCTTGATCCGGTCGTAGGCCCCGTACGCCGGGGGCGGCTGCGGCGGAGCCGGCGACGACGGGTCCCGGTCGACGGCGCATTGGATGCAGTTGTTGTTGCCGCCCTGGATGGACACGTTGTCGTTACCCGACTGGATCGCCCCGGCCGGCGGAGAGTCCTTGGGAAAGCCGATGATGGTCAGGACGACGGCGGCCACGCCGGCGAGCGCGCCCACTCCTTGAAGCCAGCGCTTCCCGAGTACACGCCGCAGTTCCGCCCGTGTGGATGGCGAATCGGTCACCGCATCATCTAACGCGGTCCGGAAATAGATCATGGCGATCGTCTGCCGGTTCCGGCCGGTGTCGCCGGGATTCCCTCGTGCGGTGTCGGCCGTTCAGCAGAGTCGTCGACCGATCATCCAGGACAGACCTGTCCGGGCGGCCAGGGCACGACGTGCGGTGCGCGTCCGTTCGGCCGCCTGTTCGACCTCGCCGCTGCTCGTGATGGTCTCGGGGATGCGGTCCCGTACCGGCTTGCCGTGAGCAGTTGTCACCCCGGCACCATCCTCGCCGCCGGCCGATGAGGACGAACGCCCCGGTCCACTCAGGCGGTGGTCAGGATTGCTCGCGCGAGACAGTGGGTACGGAGGCGGTCGGCGGGAACGACCCGCGGACGGACGGAGAAAGAAATGCTTGTCATCGGCCTCATCCTCTTGCTTCTGGGCTACCTGCTGCACGTGTCGATCCTCTACACGATCGGCGCCATCCTCCTGGTGATCGGCGCGGTGCTCTGGATTCTGGGCGCTCTCGGCAGGCCGGTCGGTGGTCGAAAAGTCTGGTTCTGACCTCCCGCGGGATCTCTCGACGGACATGCGCACCTCCGACTCGCCGGAGGTGCGCATGTGGTTTTTCAGCCGTGCCGCAGAAGATCCTGGAAGGTCGCGATGGTCGAGGCCGATTTGAGCTCGTTCTCGGGCATCGCGGGAAGCTCTCGTGCCAGGCTCGTCCAAGTTTTTCGCGCGCCCAGCACACCGGCCACGATGAACGGGATCGCTGCGGCGCTGACCAGGAAGAACCAGATGCTCAATCCGGTGAGGGCGACCACCAACGCGGATCCGACCATCCAGAACAGTCCGCCGAGGTAGAGCCGGGCCGCCCGAAGCGCCCGGGGGTACGAGTCGGCCTGACGGATGGCGACGAGGTAGTCGGGTTCCGATGCCATGGCCCTTGTCCCTAACCGGAGAAGTTCAAGATCAAGTGATCGTCCTCTGTGGCCGGTCCCTCGTCAACTCGTCGACCTGCCCAGGGTTGGATCACCCGTTCTTCGGGATCTCGTTGCCCGGGTGGAGAATCTCGCCGGCCCGGCGCAGTGCCGCCCAGAATGCGATGTCGTCCGGCCACCGCACGCCGCCGAGGCGTTCGAGTAGCCGATGCGCCTCGGCCAGACGACCCGTTCGCAGTCGGATCGACAAGGCGAGCGCGGACCCGCTGGGCAGTCCGGGAACCGACCCGAGTGCGGCGTGCAGGTGCACGAGAGCCGCCTGTTGCCGGTCGTCGAGTGTGGCGTCCGGTTCGAAATACCCGTACATCATGAGCAGGTCTGCGCCGATGTCCTCGTCGCCGGGTTCGAGGGCGTCCCACAGGCCCTCGAACTCTCGCAGTCGATCGATCGCCTCCGCGGCGGTGGAACCCGCCGCGACACACACCGCCGTCGCGGCCGCCTCGGGTCCGGCGCCGTCGCGCACCAGGGCGAGGTACGCCGCACGCACGCCGTCTCCCCAGGCGAGTTGCTGTCGGGCGGCCTCGAGCCATGACGCGTCGACAGATTCGGGGGGCATTCCCCGAATCTACCGAGGTCGGGCGAGTGCGGCGGTTCCGGCAAAGGCCGAGCTCGGCGGGTGCGATGTCAGCGCCGGGCGGCAGGCTTCGGGACATGCCGGGCGGGGTTGCCGGTGCCGGGTGGGATTGTTAGCGTGCCGGTGCGGGTCGAGAGGCGCTGCGACGGATGACCATCCGCCACGCTCGACCTGTTCTCCCTGGTCAAGGGCGCCTCCTTCGGGGAGGCGCAGATGACGGTACGGCACATCGTGTGGGACTGGAACGGCACGATCCTGGGCGACGGTGGCGCTCTGATCGCGGCGACGGTGGACGCGCTGGTCGCGTGCGGGTTCCCGGCGATCACCCGGGCGGACTATCAGCGGCATCACTGCCAGCCGATCCCGTTGTTCTACGAGCGGCTCGCCGGTCGGGCTCTGGATGCCGGGGAGCAGCAACGCCTCGACGAGTGTTTCCGGGTGGCGTACGCCCGGCACCGCCGGACGGCGGCCCTGACCGCGGACGCGTCGGCGGCGTTGCGGCGGTGGGCGGCCACCGGCGCAACCCAGTCACTGCTGTCCATGTATCCGCATACCGAGCTGGTGGCGCTGGTGACGGCCGCCGGGATCGGGCGGTACTTCGTGCGGGTCGACGGCAGTGTGGGCGCCGATCTGGCTTCCAAGGCGCCGCACCTGGCACGCCATCTGCAGCGTCTGGGGCTGGCCGCGGAGCAGGTGGTGCTGGTGGGCGACAGTGTCGATGACGCACTCGCGGCCCGCGAGTGTGGGCTGCGGTGCGTCATCTATCACGCCGGCGACGACGCGCTGCACGCCCGGGAGCATGTCACCGCGCTCGGCGTGCCGGTGGTGTCGTCGTTGCAGGCGGCGGTGGACGTCGCACTGGGTGATCACCGGATCTGACCGGTGCCGGCCGGGAGGTTGAAGGCCGCCCGGAAGGCGGTGATCACCGTTTCGGAGCCGTAGAGGACTATGGCGTTGCGGACCGTGTCCATGGCGGCGATCAGTGGATTGTCGTGGCGGGCCATCAGGATCGTGTGGATCGCGATGACGGCCGGGTCGATTCTGACCGGCTCCTCGCCGCCCATCGAGACGGACCCGTGGTAGGTGATGCTCTCGCGTGGGATGCCCTGCCAGTGGGCGAAAGCGGCGCCGAAGTCCGCGAACCAGTCGGGTGGCGGGTCGCCGCGTTCCAGGGCGAGCACGCCGGCTTCGATCCAGTCCTCGGCGATCATGCCGGAGCGTGTGCTGCAATACCGGGCGACCCAGACGGCCATCGTCCGCTGCCCCTCCGCCGGGGCCGCCGCGATCTGGTCGATCAGGTCCCGGTCGAATTCGACCAGGTGAATCGTGTGCATTTCGACTTCGGGATCGAGCAGTCGCTCGTCGGCGGGGATCCGGCCGCCCCACCGTCTTTCCAGGTCGCGTCGTCGGGTCTCGGCAGCCTCCCGCTGGCGTGCCTCGCGTCTGCGACGCATCCCCGGGTGTTCGGCGGGAGCCGGCGGTATGACGACGTCGTCGAGTTCGGGGAAGTCGCGCTTCAAGTCGGCGAGCGGGTCCGGCAGGGTACCGCCACCGGCGCCCTCGGCTCGGGACAGCGTCGTGCACAGGTCGGCCGCCGGCCAGCCCGGTTCCGGCGGGGCCAGCATCGTTCGTACGGCCATGCGGCGCATGTTCTCGTCGTCGCGGACCCAGATCGGCAACGCCGTACGCAGAAAGGGATCCATCCGCTCCTCGGCCGTTCGGAGGTCTGCGGGCGTGGGTTGCTCGCCGCGCCGGAGGAGGTCCCGGATCGGCGCGAACCAGGGTTCGACGGTGACACCGGCCAGCCGGAAGGGCCGTTCCCGCGCCCAGGTGATGATCCTTTCGATCAGCTCGGAGGGGGCGCAGGCGATCGCCGTCGTCAGGTCTCTGTCCCGTTTGAGCAGGGTGGCTCCGGCGTGCCCGAGCGATTCGACCCGCCGGTCGGGTCCGCCGCGCTTGAACCATCGCTCGCGTTGGATCTCGTCACCCCAGTCCCGGGGGACCGCCGCGCGGTCGGCCAGTTGCTCCCGTACCTCGCTGTACCACGGTTGCTCCGGGGCCCGGTCGCCGACACCGGCGCAGCGGAACGTCGCCTGCCGGAGGATCTCGGCATCCCAGTGCACGCCGGTGATCCGTTCCATCAACGCGACTGCCCGGCCCTGCACTCCCCAGTCGAAATCATCGTCGTCCTCGCGCTCCTCGGGCTCCAGGTCGAAGCCGAGTTCGGTCAGCACCGGGTCGAGTCGTCCAGGGTCGGTGCCGTAGCGTTCCTCCGGGTAGGTGGGATCGAAGCAGACCACTTCCCGGCCGTCGATGTGCCAGCTGAACCAAGAGTTGGTGTTGACGGTGAAGTAATACGAGACCGTCTCCCCCGCCGCCGACAGGGCCTGCTCGACGTCAGCATCGGTACAGCGGACGCTGTTCGACTCGATGATCATCGACCAGTCGTCGATCCGGGTGACCGCCACGTAGTCGAGCCGGGTCGGCTGCCGGACGCCCTGATCGTCGACCCGATCCTCGACAGCCACGGATGCCTCCAGAGCAGCACCTGAGGAGACGATCGAGACCGGATCCGCCCCGCCGAGCAGCGAGATCACCTCGTGCGGGGCGCGGCCCCGCACGAACGTCAGGCAGAAGCCCATTCCCAGCCCGTCGATGTCGACCACCAGTCCAGCCTGCCGCACCGCGGAGCCCGCCGAGCTGTTTTACTGGTCGGCATGCGCAGACGCGCCCTGCTCGCGATCGTCGCCGGGCTGCCGATCACCGGTTGTACGAGATCGACCGACGGTCCGGCACCGGATCCGCCGCCGGGGCCCACGGCTCCGAGTCCGCCGACGCGCTGGGCTCCCCGGTCCGCCCCGGCCGTGGCGGCGGACTACCGATGGCTGACCACCGATCCGAAGTTCTCGGGCATGGGGTTCTGCCTGACCTGGGTCCGCGACCTGTCTCCGGCCGAGATCGCCCGCCGGATCGGCGCTCGGGTCGGTGGTGTTCACCCCTGGAAGTCGATACCGGAACCGGGGGACGACGACGCGCAGCTGGTCATCACCGATACCGGCGGGTGGAGTCTGGTGGTCGAGTACAACGGGTTCGTCGCCCTCGACGACGATCTACCGAAATCGCTGTCGGCCGGGACCCGCCTGATCGCCAACTACCTGAACGTCGAGAACGACGGTCGCTTCGTGCTCGTCGACGACGGCCGGATCGTGGTCGACTTCGATCCTTCGAATCCGGAGCCGATCTACGGAACCGAGCCCGGCCTGATCCGCCCTGACATGGCCGGGCTCGGCTTCGACGACACCTCCCGCGAGGACTACACCGAAGCCGCGCTGGTTCTCACTGAGCGGCTCACCGGAGTCCCTCTCACCGAGGGTGATCTGCACGGCTCCGATTACCTTACGGCAACCGTTCCTGATCCATTCAGCTAGCGGAGGTAGTGGCCACCCTTGGCACTCGATGTGGGGAGGTCGAAGGCTGCGCGGAAAGCGGTGATCACCGTTTCCGGTTCGTAGTTGACGACGGTGTTGTGGAGGGTGTCCATGACGGCGATCAGCGGATCGTCGTGGCGGGCCGTCACGATCGTGTGCATCGCGATGATCGCCGGGTCGATTCGGACCGGCTCGCCGGGTCCCCAGGTGACTGTCGCGGTGTGCGTGATGCTCTCGCCGGGGACGTTCTGCCAGCGGGCGAAGGCGGCGTCGAAGTCCGTGAACCAGTCAGGTGGTGGCTCTCCTCGTTCCAGGGCGAGCACGCCGGCCTCGACCCAATCGTTCTCGATCATGTCGGAGCGGGTGCAGCAGTATCGTGCCGCCCAGACGGCCATCCTGCGCTGTGCCTCCGCTGGGCTCGCGGTGATCTGATCGATGAGATCGCGGTCGTAGGGGACGAGTCCCGTTGCGTGCATCTCCACTTCGGGATCCAGGAGTCGCTCGTCGATGGGGACCCGGCCGCCCCACCGCAGTTCCAGGTTCTCCCTCTTCCATTCGGCTTCCTCACGTTCTCGCGCCTCGCGCTTGCGGCGAACCGCGGCTCGCTCGGGCGGAGCCGGTGACGGCTGGGGCACCACGACGTCACCGAGCTCGGGGAAGCCGCGTTTCAGGTCGGCGAGCAGGTCGGGGAACTCGCCGGCGCCGGCACCCTCGACCCTGGCGAAGGTCCAGCACAGGTCGGACAGCGGCCCGTCGGTGTCCCATTGGGCCAGTAGCACCGCGACGGCGTTGCGGCGCCGGTCCTCGTCGTCGCGCATCCAGACCGGCAGCGCGGTTCGCAGGAATGGATCCATCCGTTCCTCGACCAGTCGAACGGCCGCGGGCGCGGGACGCCTGCCGCGTAGGACGAGGTTCCGGATCGGCGCGAACCACGGTTCATCGGCGATACCGGCCAGCCGGAACGGACGCTCCCAGGCCCACTCGGTCATCCGCCTGATCAGCTTCGCGGGCGCATGGGCGATCCTCGCCGCCAGGTCGGCGTCCTCCTCGTACACCCTGATGCCGACCGGGCCCAGCGCTCTGATCCGCCGATCGGTGACGCCGGCCTCGAGCCATTGCTCGCGTTCGATCTCGTCGGTCCAGTCGCGCGGGTCCTCCGCGAACGCGGTCAGTTCCTCCTGCACCTCGCCGTACCAGGGCTGCCCGGATGCTCCGGGTCCGACGCCGGCGCAGCGGAACGTCGCCTGCTCCAGGAAGGCCGAGTCCCAGTCCACGCCGGTGAGCCGAGCCATCAGCGCGGCTGTCCGTTCCTTGAACCCAGGGACGAATCCGGAGTCGTCGGGTTGCGGCTCGAAGCCGAGTGCGGTCAGCCGCCCGGGGTCGGCGCCCGAGCGGTCGGCCGGGTAGGCCGGATCGAACCCGACCACCTCTTGCCCGTCGACGGACCAGCTGAAGCGTGGTGTGGTGTGTTCGTTGTAGTAGAACGACACCATCTCGCCGCCTGCGGACAGGGTCTCCCGCACGGCGGTGTCGGTGCAGAGGAACCCGTTCGGTTCGATGATCATCGTCCAGTCGTCGATCCGCGTGGCGACGATGTAGGCCAGCTCGGTCGGATGCGTGACGCCATCGTCGTCGACCCACTCCGCGACCGCATCGGCCGCTTCGAACGCGACCTGTCCCGACCCGATCGAGACCGGGTCGGCCCCGCCGAGCAGCGAGATCACCTCGTCGGGGCCGCGTCCGCGCACGAACGTCAGACAGAAGTCGAGAGGCAACGCGTCGATGTCGGCCACCCGCCCAGCCTGCCCGACCGTGAGCCGCCGGACGGGTGAACCGACCGAAACCTCATTTCCGGAGACGATAGGTGTTGACCAGGGCGGCGTACGTCTTGGCGCTCGGTTTCGGGGTTCGGGTGAAGGTTTCCCGGTCCACCGTGTGCAGGCCGTAGTGGAAGGCGTAGCCGAAGATCCACTCGAAGTTGTCGAGCAGGGTCCAGTGCAGGTAGCCGAGCACCGGCACGCCGTCGGCCATCGCCTGGTGCAGGCCGTCGAGGGCCGGGGCCAGGAACGCGTCACGCAGGGTGTCGTCGGGGGTGGCCATGCCGTGTTCGGTCACGAGTACCGGGCGGCCGGTCATGGAGTGGGCGTAGCGGACGGCTCCGGCGAGTGACAGCGGTTCGATGGCGCTGCCCATCTGGTTGCGGGGCACGCCGGGCGGCGGCGGGACGGCGCCGTCGCCGTCGTAGAAGACACGTTCGTAGTTCTGGACGCCGATGAAGTCGTCCTCGCGGGCCAGTTCGAGCCAGCGTTCGTACACCTCTGATCGTTTGCGGTCACGCACCGCCGGGTCGTCGCCCTGGACGTGGTCGTCGACGATGGCCAGGGAGAAGCCGACCGGCAGGTCGGGGCGGTGCGCTTTGATCGCGGCGCGGGCCGCGCGGTGGCCGGCGGTCATGCCGTCGGCCATGGCGTCCATCTCCTCGGGGAGCATGACGTTGGCGACCCGGTAGCGGGGCACTCCGGCGGCGCGGCTCGCAGCCTCGAGGGTGGCCCGTTCCCGGTCGCGGATGACCGGTGGCAGGTCGAGCCAGGTCAGTAGGCGGGCCAGGTTGGGTTCGTTGAGGGTGACCGCGACGGCGATGCGGTCGGCGAGGCGGGCCGCCACC
The DNA here is from genome assembly GCF_033097365.1 of Actinoplanes sichuanensis. Taxonomy (NCBI): domain Bacteria; kingdom Bacillati; phylum Actinomycetota; class Actinomycetes; order Micromonosporales; family Micromonosporaceae; genus Actinoplanes; species Actinoplanes sichuanensis. The sequence goes on along the minus strand of NZ_AP028461.1, from coordinate 3,055,855 downwards.
CGGTCGCAGTAGCGGGCGAACAGCGCCGGGGCGTCCGGGTGCAGCCAGCCGCCCTGGGCGGCGAACCAGTGCGGCGACGTGAAGTGGTTGAACGTGACGACCGGCGCCAGCCCGACGGACAGGCAGTGGTCGACGATGGCCTCGTAGTGGTCGAGCTCCGCGGAGTCGAAGACGCCGGGCGACGGTTCGACGCGGGCCCACTCGACGGAGAACCGGTAGGCGTTCAGGCCCAGGTCGACGGCGAGGCCGATGTCCTCGCGCCAGCGGACGTAGCTGTCGCAGGCCTTGCCGGAGGGTTCGGCGAAGACGGTCGGGCTGACGTGTTCGAGATACCAGGTGTCGCTGCCGGTGTTGTCGCCCTCGGTCTGGTGGCCGGCGCCGGACACGCCCCACAGAAACGTCACTTGTCCAGCTCCTTCAGGGTGTCTTCGATCCAGTCGGCGGTGAAGGCGGCCACGTGCGGCAGGTGGTCGAGGCCGCAGTGTTCGGTGGCGCCCTCGTCGGGGGTGAACAGGCGCAGGTCCTTCTTCGGGGCGTTGACGGCTTGGTCGTACGACTGATGGGCGTATTGGACGTTGATCTGCCGGTCGTTGGTGCCGTGGGTGATCAGAAGCGGGCAGGTGATCTGGTCGACGACGCCGTTGAGGTTGATCCGATCGGACTTCGCGATGAATGTCGGGATGTCCGTCTCGCCCCAGACCCAGAGGACGTGTTCCCAGTAGTGCGGTACCGGGTTCTCGCCTTCGCGTTCGAGGCGTTTGCGCTGGACCTCGCCCCAGTTGTGGTTGGCGCCCCAGGCGACGGCGAGGGCGAGGCGTTTCTCGAAGGCGGCGGCCCGGGGCACGTAGTAGCCGCCGAGTGACCAGCCGGCCAGGCCGATGCGGTCGTGGCGGACGTCGGTGCGGGTTTCCAGCCAGTCGACGATGGCCTCGGCCCAGTCTTCGCTCTCGACGCGGGAGGTGAGCAGGCGCAGGCGCAGGGCCTCGCCGGAGCCGGGGCAGTCGACCTGGAGCACGGAGATGCCGCGGGCGGCCATTTCGGTGGGCCAGCCGGAGGTGTACATGTGTTCTTTGGTGGAGTCGAGCCCGTTCCACATGATGATGGTGGGTGCGGGTTCGCCGTTGCGGGAGGCGTTGGTGAAGTAGGCCGGCAGGCTCGATCCTTCGAACGGGATCTCCACCCGGGTGGTGGCCGGGTCGATCAGCTCGAACGACTTGGTCATGAGTTCGAGCAGGTGGCGGTAGGTGGGTACCCGGTCGGGCGAGGAGTTGCTGAGCATCCGTTCGGCCTGGCAGAGATAGGCGGCGGCGCGTAGATACTTCTGCCCGGCGGTGCGGAAGTGGCCGGCTTTCTCGGCGTCGGCGGCCTGTTCCTCGATCTGGTCGGCGACGCGCCGCCAGGAGGCCATGAACTCCTGTGTGCCGACGTCGGAGCCCTGTCGGGCCAGTTCGCGGATGGGTTTGCAGGCCCGGTCGACCTCGTCGATGGTGCCGCCGGAGTTGAGGGTGGCGACGACGCCCAGGTTCCAGATGTAGTTGCCGGGAAAGTACTCGAACATCAGTGGCCTTCCGTTGCCGGCGCGATGGCGTCGGCGATGCCTTTGTGGGAGACGTGGCCGGTGAGGCCACCGTCGATGACCAGTTCGGCGCCGGTCATGTAGGAGGAGTCGTCGGAGACGAGGTAGACGATCGCGGGGGCGATGTCGGCGACGGTGCCGGTGCGGCCGAGCGGGATCTCGGCGAGCGCGGCCGTCCGGAACGCGGGTGACGCGGATTCCATCAGCGGTGTCTCGATCAGGCCGGGCATCACGGCGTTGACCCGGATGCCGCGCGGCCCGAGTTCCAGCGACGCCGATCGGGTCAGGCCGCGCAGGGCCCATTTGCTGGCGGTGTACGCGGCGGCGACGTGCCCGGAGAGGGCGGCGACCGAGCACACGTTCACGATCGACGAGCCGGGCGGCATCAGGGGTACGAGCGCCTGGATGCCGAGCATCGGCCCGGTCACGTTGATCGCGAACGTGTTGTCCCAGGTCGCCAGGTCGACGTGGGGCAGGCGGCCGCGGCTGGCCACACCGGCATTGTTGACCAGCGCGTCGACCCGATCGAGGTCAGCGGCCAGGGCGGCCCAGGAAGTAGGGTCGCGGACGTCCAGATACCGGCAGTTCTCATCAGAAACCACATCCGTGGCGATCACCCGGGCGCCTGAGGCGGTCAGGGCGGCGACCTCGGCCGCGCCCTGCCCGCGGGCGGCTCCGGTGACCACGACGATCTTGCCGGACAGTCGGCCCATCAGACCGGCGGGGCGACGAACACGCCGCGGTCGGGGGTGTTGAAACTGTCCTTGGCGATGATCTCGCTCATCGGGTCGGCGGTCCCCCACTGGTCCTGGGTCTGCGGGTCGGCGATGTCGTACAGCGTCGGATGCCATTGATCGGTTTCGAGGCGTTCGAGCTCGGTGGTGTACTCCATGGTGTTGCCGCTGGGGTCGAGGAAGTAGGTGAAGGTGTTGTTGCCGGCGAGGTGGCGGCCGGGTCCCCAGATCTTCTTGATGCCGGCGCGCATGACCCGGCCGGTGCCGCGCATGTATTCGTCGAGGCCGCGCATCTCGAACGAGACGTGGTGCACGGAGGTGTGCGGGCCGCGGGCGATGGCGAGGCTGTGGTGCCAGTCGTTGCACCGCATGAAGTGCATCATCTCGCCCATGTGCCGGCTCCACAGCGTGTCGGACAGTTTGAAGCCGAGGTAGGTCTCGTACCAGTCCTTGGTGGCGGTGGGGTCGTTGGAGTTCATCACGGCGTGGGAGATGCGGACCGGGATGGCCTCGCCCTCCTCGATCGGCCGGTGCCGGCGGGTCTGCACGTCGGCGGAGATCTCGATGGTGCGGCCGTCGACGTCGAAGAATCGGAAGCCGTAACCGCCGCCCGCGGTCTGCAGCTTGCCCGGCTGGCCGACGAGTTGGACGCCCTGGGTGCCGAGTCTGGCGGCGAGGGCGTCGACGGCGGCTTCGTCGGTGGCGCCGAAGGAGATCAGGTCGAGGCGCTTCTCGTCGGCTTTGCGCAGGCGGATGACGTACTGCTCGGGGGAGCCCTCGGCGGCCAGGTACGACAGGTCGCCGTCGGTGCCGACCTCGGTCAGTCCCCACGTGTCGCGGTAGAAGGTGCGCTGGGTGGCGTAGTCGGGCACGGCCAGGTCGACGTGCCGCAGGTGGGTGATGCCGAATTCGTTGAGGTGGGACATGACGTACCTTTCAGCCGAGTACTGAGCCGCCGCCGTCGACGACGAGGTGGGCGCCGCTGACCCAGGCCGACTCGTCGGAGGCCAGGTAGACGGCGGCGTTGACCACGTCGTCGGGGCGGCCGTGGCGGCCCAGCGGGATGCGGTCGAGGACGACCTTCTGCAGGTGTGCCGGTGGGTCGGCGAGCATGGGTGCGGTGTTGGGGGTCTCGATCAGGCCGGGGCTGATCACGTTGGCGCGGATGCCGTACGGGCCGCCTTCGACCACGAGTTGCAGGGTGAGGGCGATGACTCCGCCCTTGGCGGCGCTGTGCGCGTTCTGGGCCATGAACTCGACACCGCGGATGGCGGCGATCGAGCCGACGTTGACGATCGATCCGCCGCCGTGCTGTTTCAGGTGCGGCCAGGCCGCCCGGACGGTGTAGTAGACGAGGTCGAGCTCGTTGCGCATGGTGAAGTCCCAGTCGGCGGTGCTGAGTTCGTCGAGCGGGCCGAATCGCTGGGTGGAGGCGTTGTTGTAGAGGATGTCGATGCCGCCGTGCACGGCCACCGCCTCGTCGACCCATGCCTTGGCCTGGTCCGGGTCGCCGAGGTCGACGCCGCCCATCACGGTGATGTCGCCGATCGTCTTCGCCGTGCGTTTGGCGCCGACGGTGTCGAGATCGCAGCCGACGACGCGGGCGCCTTCGGCCACGAAGCGGGCCGCGGCGGCGGCGCCGATGCCGCCGCCGACGCCGGTGATCAGGGCGATCTTGCCGGCGAGCCTCATCGGGTGGCCGTCCGGTCCAGCAGTTCGATCAGGTTTCCCTCCGGGTCGGCGACATAGGCCATCCGGACGCCGGGTTCCGGCGACGGGCGCGGCGACATCCGGTCGGTCGCCCCCACTTCGATCAGTCTCCGGTACGCGGAATCGACATCCGCGACGTCCAGGGCGATGTGCCCGAACCCGCGGACCAGGGCGGCTTCGATGGGGTTCGCCGGGGACGGGCGACCGGTGGAGCCGGCGCGTTCGAGCAGCTCGATCCGGTATCCGTCACCGCGCAGCATGACGCCTTTGAAGTCGTGTTCGGCGATCTCGAAGGAGAACTCGACGGTCAGTTCCAGGGCATCGCGGTACCAGTCCCGCAGCGAGCAGAGATCGCCGACGGTGAGACCGACGTGATCGAGTCTCATGCGATCACCACCGTGCGGATGTTGGTGAATTCGCGGACCCCTTCGGCCGACAGTTCGCGGCCGTAGCCGGAGCGGCCCACTCCCCCGAACGGCAGTCGCGGGTCGGAGGCGACGGGCGCGTTGACGAACAGTGCCCCGGACCGGATCCGCCGGCCGACCGCCAGCGCGTGGTCGGGTGTGCCCCAGACCGAGCAGCCGAGACCGAAGTCGGTGTCGTTGGCCAGCTCGACGGCGTGGTCGTCGTCGCGGGCCCGGATCACGGCCGCGGCCGGTCCGAAGGTCTCCTCGGTGAAGACCGCCATGCCCGGCACGACGTGGTCGAGGACGGCCGGCGACAGGTAGTAGCCGGGCCCGTCGACGGGCGTGCCGCCGGTGAGCAGCCGGGCCCCGGCCGCCACACTCTGCTCGATCTGCCGGACCACGGTGTCGCGCAGATCCGCCCGGGCCAGCGGTCCGATCTGCGGCACCTCGGCGAGCAGCGCGGCCACGAACTCGTCGGCGACCGTGTCGACCACGATGAACCGTTTGGCCGACACGCAGCTCTGCCCGGCGTTGCCGAACCGGGAGCGGGCGGCCGCCGCAGCCGCCGCGGCGACATCGGCGTCGGCGAGCACGACGAACGGGTCGGAGCCGCCGAGTTCCAGGACGGTCTTCTTCAGCGCGGCCCCGGCGGCCTGGGCGATCGCGGCTCCGGCGCGTTCGCTGCCGGTCAGGGTGACCGCGGCGATGCGCGGGTCGGCGACGATCCGCGCCGACACCGCCGGCACCCGGTCGGCTTCGACGACCAGCGACCGGAACAGTCCGGCCGGTGCGCCGGCGTCGGTGAACAGGGCCTCGATCGCGAGCGCGCAGCCGGTGACGTCGGGACTGTGTTTGAGCAGGGCGGCGTTACCGGCCGACAGGGCCGCGCAGGCGAACCGCAGCACCTGCCAGAACGGGAAGTTCCACGGCATCACCGCGAAGATCACGCCCAGCGGCTGATAGGAGATCCAGGACCGGCTCGCGTCGGATTCGATCTCCCGGTCGGCGAGCCAGTCGGGTGCCAGGTCGGCGACGACCCGGCAGTTCCAGGCGCACTTGTCGATCTCGGCGAGGGCTTCGGCGACCGGTTTGCCCATCTCGGCGGTGATCAGGGTGGCGTACTCGTCGCGGCGTTCGGTGAGCAGCTTGCCCACCGCCCGCAGCAGGGCCAGCCGCTCGTCGAGGCCGACCGCGGCCCAGTCGCGGGCGGCGGCGGCCGTCTCGGCGACGATGTGCGAGATCGCATCGTCGTCGTGGGTGGGATATCGGTGCAGCTCAGCGCCGGTCGCCGGGTTGCGGGTGACGATCATTCTCAGACCCCCTGCGGTACGCGACGACGGGCCGGCACGATCGGCGGCACCTGCTCGGTGTTCTCGACGATGCGGTTACGGACCGTGCCGAGGCGTTCGATGGTCATCTCGACCACGTCACCGATCTGCAGTGGCGGCGGGGTGAGGGTGCCGGTGCGGCCCCACGCCTCGGCGAGTGCCCCCGACGCGCAGGTGCCGGAGGCGAGCACCTCACCGGCTTTCACCCAGGAGGCACGGGAGGCGTAGGAGACCAGGTGCTCGAACGACCAGCCCATGTGGCTGCTGCGGTCGGCGCCGGTCTCGACGCCGTTGACCCGTACCGTCATGGCCAGGTCGAGGAATCCGTCGGGGTCGCGGCAGTCGTCGAGTTCGTCGGCGGTCACCACCCACGGGCCGATCGTGGTCGCGAAGTCCTTGCCTTTGGACGGGCCGAGGCCGAGTTTCATCTCCCGGCCCTGCACGTCGCGGGCCGACCAGTCGTTCATCACGCAGTAGCCGCCGATCGCGGCGCGGGCCTGTTCGGGGGTCACGTTGCGGACGTCGCGGCAGATGATCGCGGCGATCTCCAGCTCGTAGTCGAGCCGCTCGGTGTCCGGTGGCATGGCCACGTCGTCGTGCGCGCCGGTCACCGCGTGCGGGGCCATGAACAGGAAGGACGGGGCGGCGTACCACTCGAGGGGAACCGAGGCGTGGCCCTGCATGCCCTTGCCGACGCCTTCGACGTGGGCTTCGAAGGTCAGGAAGTCACGCATCGCCACCGGGTAGACCGGCGGGAGCAGGACGACCTGGTCGGGGCGTAGCCCGTCGCCCTGTGCGGCGGCGTCGGCGGCGGCCTCCCGGTCGGCCGGGTCGGCGGCGAGCAGACCGACCAGGTCGGTGCCGTCCGGGAACGGGTGCAGCCACCAGTCGTTGCGTTCGCCGACGACCAGTCCGGTCCGGCGGGTGCCCGCGTCTGCCGGCTGGTCCGCCGGCAGGAAGCTGGCCAGTCTCATCGAATAGCCTCCGTGGGTAGCCCCGGCTTTAGCCGTGGGGAGGTAGCGGATCCGCCGTCACGGCGGATGCGTGTCTGGTCAGGTGTTGCGTTGGTTCAGCGCCGCTGGCGGTGGTGACGGTGTACGAGTTGGTCCAGAGGGGTTGGCATCCGGGATTTCGGATGCGGGAAGTCGCCGCGTTTCAACGTGGTAGGTGCCGCGGTGCCCGACGTTGTCGTCCGATCCGGTGCCGTCTACAGGGGACAGTGTCGGGTTTCAGGCGGCATACTGTTCGGCGTGGTCGAGACGGTGCGTTACACCTACCGCCTGCGGCCCGGCCGCCGGGCGCGGGCTGCACTGCTCGATGAGTGGTCGCGGTGCCGGTGGTTGTGGAACGAGGCGGTGCACCAACAGAGGTCCGGCCGTAAGCCGACGTTCGGCAAACTCAAGAAGGACTCCCTGCCCAGCCTGGAGTACACCAGGAACGGCTTCAAACTCAAGAACCACCGCCTGGTGCTGTCGAAAGGCATCATCGTGCCGGTGGTCTGGTCCCGTGAGCTGCTGTCGGCGCCGTCGTCGGTCCGGGTCTACCAGGACAGTCTCGGCCACTGGTATGCCTCCTTCGTGGTCCGCTGTGAGGCCGCTGCGATCCCGGAGCCGGACCTGCCCGGTATCGGGATCGACTGGGGGGGTGAAGACCACCGCGACGACTACCGCGCCCGGCTTCGACCTGCCGCACCTGGGCCACCGTCGCCGGTGTGCCGCCGAACTGGCCAAGGCCCAGCGCAAGATGGCACGGCGCCGCCGGCCCAAAGACCAGCCGCCATCTAAGGGCTACCGGCAGGCCAAGGCTCAGGCGGCCCGGATCGGCAAGAAAGCGGCCCGGCAGAACACTCACGACGCCCGCGTCTGGGCCCGGTCCGTGGTCGACCACCACGGCCTGATCGCCGTGGAGGATTTCAAACCGAAGTTCCTCGCCAGGACGCGGATGGCCCGTCAGGCCGCCGACGCCGCGATCGGCGCCTGCAAGCGTGAACTGATCGAGCGTGGTGAGCGGGCGGGCCGCACGGTGGTGCCGGTACCGCCCGCCTACACCACGATGACCTGCTCCGCGTGTGGGGAGAGAGCCGATCTCCGCCTCGGACTGGGTATCCGCATCTTCGAGTGCGCGGCCTGTGGTTACACCGCCGACCGTGATTTGAACGCCGCGAGGACGATCCTCGCCACGGCTGAACGCGACCGTGCCAGTGCCGACGACTTCAGACATCAGATCGCCTCCTTCCGGGAGGATTGGTCCGGTGCGGTCCGAGCTGGGAATCCAGGGCTACGCCCCGGAGGGAAATCCCCCGGATTAATCCGTGGGGATCGTTAACTGCTCAGCCGATCGTCTCGTAGAAGGCGCGCTCACGCTTGGCGAGCACCGGGATGGCCTGACCGAAGCCGTACTTCTCGAAGTGCTCCGACGCACGGTGCGCCTTGTAGGCGTCCTCGTCGTCGTAGATCTCGAACAGGTGGAACGTGCTGGGCTCGGCCGGGTCCTGGTAGGCCTGGTAGAAGCGGTTGCCCGGTTCGGCTCGCGAGATCGGGGTCAGCTTCTCGATGGCGTCGAGCACCACGCTCTCCTGGCCGGGTTCGGCGACCCAGGTAGCGCTGACGACGTAGGCCATGGGTTTTCCTCCTCGTTGGGTTCTGTCGCCACGCTAGGCGCGGGCCGGCGCCGGGCGGAAAGCTCTGACAGCGATGCCTGCCATCACCGCGATGAGGGTTCCGATCCACATGTGGCGCGTGTTGTCTGTGAGCCAGACCACGGTTAACAAGAACGTCACATAGCCCAGGAGGCGCCGTGAATCGTATGACTTTCGCCGCTCTGACCGCCGGATCCCTTTTCCTCGCCGCCTGCAGCTCCGGCGGGACTCAGCCCGCGACAGGCGCCGCCGCGGGTGCCGACAACACCAAGACCATCGTCTTCTCCCCGCTCGCTCTCAAGATCCCGGCGATGAAGGGCCTGTCCGAGGGCGTCAAGGGATACGGCTCCAGCAAGGGGTACACCGTGCTGGTGCAGGATCCGAACCTGGACCCGCAGAAGCAGCTGACCGACCTCAAGACCGTCATCGAGTCCGGCAAGGCCGGCGGCGCCTGGGTCATCGCGGTCCAGCCGTCCGCACTGTCCGAGCTGGTCAAGACCGCGCAGGCGAAGAAGGTGCCGCTGGTTCTCAACGGCGTCCCGGAGGATTACGGACTGACCGGTCTGCAAGCCGGCCTCACCTTCGCCAAGATCGACTACACGGCGCAGGGCACGGCGATCGGCGAATCTCTCGGCAAGTGCATCAACGAGAAGCTCGGCGGTACGGCCAAAGTCATCCTGACCGTGTCGGCCGCGGGCACCGCCGGCAAGGCGGAAGTGGAGAAGGCCCAGCTGGACGCCCTGAAGGCGACCGCCCCGGGCGCGGAGATCGTCACCGAGGTGATCGTCGGCGAGCGGGCCAAGGCGCAGACCGACATCGGTAACGCCCTGCAGGGCAACCCGGACGCCAAAGCCGTGATCGGCAACAACGACGAGGGTGCCCTCGGTGCGGTCGGTGCGTTCGCCGCGGCCGGCAAGGAGCTGCCCTGCCTCGCCGAGACCGGCGGCAACGACGAGGTGCTGCAGGCGGTCAAGGACGGCAAGATCTACGCGTCGGTGGCGCTGCAGTTCGAGGCCGACATGGTGCAGTCGTTCGACAGCCTGACCGCGATGATGGCCGACCCGACCGCCCAGGGGCAGCAGCTCGCGACGCCGCAGAAGGTGATCACGGCGGGAAGCGGGCAGTGACGGTGACCGCACCCGCGGCGGAGACGACCGTCCCGACCGGCCACGACGTTCCGCGTGCCGTCTCCGCCCTGCTGTTCGTCCGCGACCGTGGCATCTTCGTGCTCTGGGGCCTGATCCTCCTGGCCTTCTCCTTCTGGTGCGCCCCCTACTTCGCGACCCTGGACAACGCGCTGCTGATCGCCAACGCCGCCGCGCTCACCGCGATCTTCGCCGCCGGAGTCGGCTTCGGCGTGATGACCGGCGTGCTCGACCTGTCCCTGCCGGGCACCGCCGCGTTCGCCGCCTGCCTCACCGGCTGGTTGGTCACCAACGGGCAGCCGATCTGGTTGAGCCTGGTCGCCGGGCTGGCCAGTGGCGTCGCGATCGGCCTGCTCAACGGGCTGATCGTGCTGCGCGGCTTCAACCCGATCATCGTCACCATCGGCACCCTGTCGGCGCTGTCCGGGCTGGCCGCGGTGATCGCCGGCGGCTACACCTTCCCGGGACTGACCGGGCTGACGTTCATGGGCACCGACAGGTACCTCGGAGTGCCCGCACCGGTGTACATCGTCGCCCTGTTGTTCCTGGTCGGCACGGTGTTCCTGACCCGTACCAGAGACGGGATCCGATTGATGGCGGTCGGCGGCAACGCCGAAGCCGTCCGCCGATCCGGCATCCACGCCGACCGGTACAAGGTCCTCGGGTTCGTCATCTCCGGCCTGTGCGCCGCCCTCGGTGGGCTGGTCACCGCCGCGATCACCACCGAGGCCACCCCGGAGGCCAGCCCCAGCATCATCTTCAACGCCCTGACCGCCGTCGCCCTGGCCGGGGTGGCCCTGACCGGCGGGCGCGGCAGTCTGCCCCGGGTGCTGGTCGGCGCGCTGATCCTGGCCACCATCGCCAACGGCCTGACCATCCGCGGGGTGCAGCCCTACTGGGCGACCGTCACCACCGGCGTCCTGTTGCTCGCCTCGCTGCTGCTGGAACGCATCGTGCAGACCGGCGTCTCGAACCGGCTGATGAGCAGCGCCAACCTGTCGGTCCACAGGAAACAGGTGTGATCATGACCGCCGCACTGCAACTGACCGGCATCGACATGCACTACGGCTACGTCCGGGCGCTGTCCGGCATCGACTTCGCCGTCCAGCCGGGCGAGGTGGTCGGCCTGCTCGGCGACAACGGCGCCGGTAAGTCCACCCTGCTCAAGGTGATGTCCGGCGCGCACCGGCCGAGCGGCGGCACGATCGCGGTCAACGGCCGCGAGGTGTCCTTCCACTCCCCCAGCGACTCGGCGGCCGCCGGCATCCAGATGGTCTACCAGGACCTCGCCCTGGTCGACCCGCAGGACATCGCCACCAACCTCAACATCGGCCGGGAGATCCTGCGCCGCGGGCCCCTCGGCTGGCTCGGTTTCGTCGACCGCAAAGCCATGCGTAAACGCTCCGAGACCGAACTCGAACGCCTCGGCGTGCGCACCGCACCGATGACCCGACCGGTCGAGATGCTCTCCGGCGGCCAGCGCCAGGTGGTCGCCCTGGCCCGCGGTGCGATCCGGGTCTCCGGTGAGGCCGGCGGTGTCCTGCTGCTCGACGAGCCCACCGCCGCCCTCGGCTACGAGCAGACCAAACAGGTCGAGGCGCTGATCCGGCGGATGGCCGGGCAGGGCATCGCGATCGTTCTGGTCACCCACAACCTTCCGCTCTGCAACGAGGTCGCCGATCGGATCGTCGTGCTGAACCGGGGCAGCAAGGTCGCCGACATCGCCGTCGCCGACACCGACCCGGACGCCGTCGTCGGCTGGATCACCGGCGCCCGACCCTCCCAATTCGCGTGAAAGGCAGCGTTCATGGCTGACTCCCCGAACCGTCGGGTCCTCGTCGTCGGCGGCGGCATCACCGGCAGCACCCTGGCCCTCGCGCTCGCCCAGCGCGGCGCGCACGTCATCCTGGTCGAGCTGCGCCGCGAGCTCGGCGGCGTCGGCCACGGCATCACCCTGCAGGGCAACGCGCTCAAGGCGTTCCACTCGGTCGGCGTCCTCGACGAACTCGCCGAGAACGGCTGCGCCTTCGACAAGCTGCGGATGTTCCGGGCCGACGGCGTCCAGATCATGGAGATGCCGGCGCCGCCGATGGGCGGGCCCGGCCTGCCGCCGACGATGGGTGCGCTGCGGGCCCGGTTGGCCGACATTCTGGCCCGCCGGGTGGCCGAGGCCGGGGTGGACGTGCGCACCGGCACGACGGTGACTGCCATCGACGACCGCGGGCACGAGGTCGTCGCCACCCTGTCCGACGGCACCACCGCAACCGTGGATCTGCTGGTCGGCGCGGACGGCATCCGCTCCAGCGTCCGGTCGATGATCGGCATCGAGACACAGCCGCGGTCGGTCGGCATGGGCATCTGGCGGGTCGTCGCGCAGCGTCCGGCCGAGATGGACTGCTCCGGCGTCTACTACGGCGGGCCGAAGTACAAGGCCGGCTACACGCCGATCTCCGACGACCTCTGCTACGCGTTCCTGCTCGAAGGCAACCTCGACCGCTCGTTCGTCGGCGAACACCCCAACGGCAAGATCATGAAAGAGCACGGGCAGGGGTACGGCGGGGTCTGGGGCCGGGTCCGCGACAGCCTCGCCGACGACGCCGTCGTCAACTACCAGTACATCGAGGCGATCCTGGTCGACGAACCGTGGTTCCGCGGGCGGACGATCGTGATCGGCGACGCCGCGCACGCCTGCCCACCGCTGATCGCCCAGGGTGCGGCCATGTGCGCCGAGGACGCGGTGGTCCTGGCCGAGATGCTCACCGGCGGTGACGACATCGAGCAGGTGCTGCCCGCGTTCATGGCCCGGCGGCTGCCACGGGTGAAGATGGTGCTGGACAACAGCCTGCTGCTGGCCGAATGGGAGATCCACCCGGACACCCCCGGCGCCGACCCCGGCCGGTTGATGGGCCAGACCCTCGGCGCGCTCTGCGAGCCGGCGTGAACCTGATCGAACGCGGCGAGCCCGGCTTCGAACAGGCCTGCTCCGACCGGATCTTCAACCGGCGGCTTCCCGATCGGTCACCCGCCGCGGTCCTGCGGGCGACCAGCGAAAAGGACGTCATCAAGGGGGTACGCCTGGCGCGCGACCGTGGCTGGCAGGTCGCGGTCCGCTCCGGCGGGCACAGCTGGGCGCAGTGGTCGGTGCGTGACGACGCGCTCGTCATCGACCTCGGCGGCCTTCGGGAGCTGGGCTACGACGAGACGACCGGGATCGCGACCGCGTCACCGGCGATCCAGGGCGGTTCCGAGCTGGCGCCGTTCCTGGCGTCGCATGGGCGGTTCTTCGTGGGTGGGCACTGCCCGACCGTGGGGCTCGGCGGGTTCCTGCTGCAGGGCGGGCAGGGCTGGAACGCCCGCGGCTGGGGCTGGGCCGCCGAATACGTCGAGGCGATCGACGTGGTCACCGCGGAAGGAGACCTGGTCCGGGCGGACGCCTCGGTCAACAGTGATCTGTACTGGGCGGCCCGCGGTTCGGGGCCCGGCTTTCCCGGCGTGGTGACCCGATTCCACCTGCGGACACTCCCGGCGCCCGGCTATGTGGCGCAGACCGTGCAGGCGTACCGGCTCGACGATTTCGACGAAGTGATGACGTGGCTGCAGGGCATGCACGCCACCGTCGACGGCAACGTCGAGATCGTGGCGTTGACCAAGACCGACCGGGAGCTCTCGCCGTACCCCATCCTGCTGGTGACCGCGGTCGCGCTCGTCGCGGACGCACCGCAAGCCGACGCCGCGCTCGCGCCGTTTCGGGCCAATCCCGCGCTCGGGCGGGCCCTGATGGTGCGGGACGCGGTCCCGACGACGCTCGACGAACAGCGGGCCCGGCAGCTGGCCGACAACCCGGAGGGCCATCGGTGGGCCGTCGACAACGCCTGGCTCAGCGGCGACGCCGCGGAGGTGGTGCCGGCGATGCGGCGGGCGTTCACCACGCTGCCGAACGAGAAGGCGTTCACCATCTGGTTCAGCATGGCGCCGCTACGGGAGCTGCCGGACATGGCGTTCTCCGTGCAGTCGGAGATCTACCTGGCCGGTTACGTGCTGTGGCAGGACCCGGCCGACGACGACGCCCATCAACGGTGGCTGGCCGCCGCGATGGCCGACCTGGAGCCGGTGACCGCCGGCCAGTACCTGGGCGACAGCGACCTGACCCGCCGCCAGGTCCGTTTCCTGTCCGACGACGCCTGGCAGCGCTACCAGAAGATCGTCGCCACCCGCGACCCGGACGGCGTGTTCTGCGGCTATCTGGGTGGCACCCCCGACCGGCCGGTATGAGTGCGTGTCGTCGCGAGTGGGCACAGTGCCTGGCATGCAGCGCCAGGTATCGATGCGGGGGCGGCGGGCCGCGATGGTCGAGAGACTGGGCGGTGCGCCCGGCTGGTTCGTCGTCGCGTCCGCGGTCCTCGCCGTCCTCTGGTTTCCGGCCCGCCTGTTCCTCGATGGTGACGATCCGGTGGTCACGGTCATCGCCCGGTCGGGCCTGTACGGCGCCGTCTGGGCGATGATGCTGCCGGTCATCGAGTGGTGCGACCGCAACGTGACCCGGCGCCGAATCCGCCGGGCGAACGACCACGAGACGAGCGCGACACCCGGCCATGTGCGGCGGGGAGCGCTGGTCGGGCTGGCGGTGGGTGTGCCGTTCTACGGTGGCCTGCTCGTGTTCTGCCTGATCACGGGGCGGTCATGGTCGTACACCGCCATCTACGGCGTCATCCTCGTCGCCGTCGTCGCGGTCGCGGTCGCACGGCTACAGCGAAGCCGGCCTTGACGCACGGTCGTTTGCGGCCTCTCACCATCCACGACGGTTGCGGCTCTGGTGGCCGGCGCCGGGCTGTGGAGCTCCTGGATGACGGGCCGGTCGGTTGGCGTCCGGCTCCCCGGCGCGCTCTCGACCGTAACGAACGCAAAGGCCAGACACCCGAATGATCGCCCACCCTGAAACGCCGCTCTTCACTGTCTGTTGCCGATGAGCGGGTGCCGTTGGCCGTGGAGCCGGCCGCTGCGAGAATCGCGACGATGGATGAGATCGCGATTCGAATGCCCGTTTGCAACGGTAGTGAAGAGATGCTCGAAGTGGTGTTGGAACCCTACGGCCGGGACTACTGGCTCCAGCCCGGCGAGTCGTTGCTGGTTCACACCGCTCCTTATGATGACCACAGAGCAATTTGGCAAGGCACGACGAGGGGCAACGATCCCTTCGAGGTCGATTACCATCCTGGTCTCATCCGAGTGCACTTCAACGGCACCCACGGATGGGTCACCGACCTTGCCGACAACGAACTCGACTGCGGCCATCAGCGGCCATAGACCGAACACAGCAGCGCGGCGTGACCCTCCACCGTCCACCAACATCGACGCCTTGATCTGCCGATGAGAGTGTCATGCGCGCTAACACACTTGAGCCTTAAAGCGGCAAGGTTCGGCAAGACTCAAGAACGGATTTACAATGCTTAGCACCTGCACCTGCACCTGTTGGTCATATTAATGACACGATGAGAACATCGATTCCCTATGGAAGGCGATGTCGATTTTTCGGCTCTCGATCGATCTCCTCCCACCAGGAATTTGTCATCATTTTTTCAATCATGCCACTGCTGCATACTTCCTTGACGCCCCAAACTCGATGTGCAGCACGTTGAGAGAGCGGGCTTCCCGTCGCGCGCCAGAAGTAAGCACCCAGCGATTTCTTGCGCGGATCACCGAGCGTCAAATGCCGCATGAGATGAGTAATTAGTGCGCCAACCGGATTCGGAATAGTCTTCCCACCAATAGTCGCCCTAACGACGTTCTCGATCCTCGCATCGACGAACTCAATACCGCGATCGAAAGTTGATGCGAAGCGCAGCAGGTCTTGTTCTAGGGCAGATGGACCGAGGCGGTGTTCGCCGTCTTCATCCGGACCTATCATCCCGAAGTTTAGCCCACCCTCCCATGTTAATAGGTCGCTCACGGCAATGACAGCCGGCAACTCGCGAGGGTGGACCGCTTCTCCAACCAGGTCCTCGATCTCGCCGTCAATGACGGCGGTAGCGGTTACTGCATCCTTCCACTCATGGCTGTGGGCCAGTAGGCCGTAAAGGATTGGGCTAAACGCCTCGGTGTACAGCGTTGGAGAAAAGTAGGTATCCTCAAGTTTGCTGATTGCTGCGGCGTTCTTGAAAAACTTACCGAGGTGCCGCTTTCGTAAGGTATTCTTGCATTCGAACGCCGCGACAACCCCACCTGCCAGATAGATCTTCTTGTCGCGTAATTTGCGGGGGTAGTCACCTGAGAGAATAACAACATCGACTTGAGGCCCAGCTTCGCCATTCGATGATATTATCCGCCCTTTGGTTGCGACATGAAGATCAGCGGGAAGCCAATCCTCTAATAGTTTTGCCCAATTCGATTCACCCTCATCGCCAGCAGTTCCCGGGTCCTCTTTAGTCCGCTTGTAAATGCGAGCATATTCGTCCGCAATTTCGGCGGTAACTTGATCGAGGAAGATGCGAAGCTCGTGTCTTTCCAGCACCTGTACACCCTACACTTAGCCGCGTTCATTTTGCACCGTGCTGATGGCAAGGGAACCTAGATCATGGTCGCGATACTGGACCGTTCGGTACAACGGACCACCGCACTGGTCTGCCGCGAGTGGCGTGCGATTTGACCATGAGCCAGCCACGCGGGGTAGCCGTGCGCTTGGAGCGTGGCGGCGCCGGAACCCCAGACGTTCGGGATGGCCACGCCCGGCCCTCGGCAACCCGCTCCGGAGGGCTCGGTCAAGAGTGCCGTCGTAGTGTCGGACGGCATCTGCCAGGATGACGTCCCGAAGGTGAGGTTCCTCGCGTGAAGCTGACAAAAATCTCCGCTCGCGACTTCCTGTCGTTTGACACTCTCGAACTAGAGCTCGGATCCGGTCTGACCGTTCTGACCGGTCCGAACGGGGTCGGGAAGACAAACCTCGGGCGCTGCCTAGACCTGGCTCTGGCGGTGACCGCTAGGTACGCCGGTGATCAATTCACAGAACTGCTGGCTTCGTACGAGTCTGCGGGGCATCGGGGCGCTAGCGCGTACCGCGTAGCCCTGAGCCTGACACTCGACCAGCCATGGGAGCGCGCGCTCGTCCTGACCTTCATGCGAGCCGCCTATGCCTGCGGCGGCCTCGCTGACGCTGCAGAGAAACGCCGCACCGCCTCAGCACTCGACGCGATCGGCCGTGCCCGAATCACCGAGGAGTCACTGAGGCCTCTCTGGGCAGGCACGTTGCACATCCATTATGACGCGGGCATGCGTAGCCCATGGTTCGTTGCTTGGGAATTTGACTACAGCGGCCGCACCTGTCACATATCACTCGTCGGCGCGAACTCCGGCCAACTCCGCAACGGAAAGGCGGATCCATTCTGGCAGCCGGTCGACACTAGCGTCAATCTGACGATGGCGTTAACTTCGACGATTCCTAATCTAGACGTCGACGCGAATAACCAAGACCCTGAGGACCACCGGTTGATGGATCTTGCCAACACATTGCCCGGCACAGGCATGACAATAACTATGAACATGAATGTTCACGCGGACGGCTCAACTCCAACGCCACTGAGCCTCCGAGAATTGGCTGCGTCGCTTCGCGTATCGGACTACCACAACTTCAACTTTGAATTCGGTCACCTTTTTCAAGCCATCTTGCGAAGGCAAGTTGTTTTAACTGCCAATCGCCGCGTGCCTTTCAGGCGCCGATTCGTCCATGCCGATTTTGACGGAGCAATCGATATTCGCGACGGGAGTAATGTTCCAGCCGCGCTATTCCGCCTTAAGAATGGCGATGCCGCCGCTCAACGCCAGTATGCCGAGATCGAGCTCGCTTTCAACGAACTTACTGGCCGTGAACTCGGACTACGGTGTCGCCCTGAGCTGAGCCAGATCTCAGTCGATGGCCTAATCATCGAGCCAACAGTCGTTGTGGACAACGCCGAATACCTTATTGAGTTCGCCGGCGCCGGCGTTCAAGAAGCTCTCGTTCTGAGCACCCTAGTTCCAGGCGAGCCCGGTCGGATTATCGTTCTTGACGAACCAGCGGTCAATGCCGAACCCGCAATGCAGCGGCGACTCATCCGCATGCTTCGGACTGTAGGACAGTGTTTGATTATTACTCACAGTCCCGACGCGGTACCTGCCGATCGATTTGGGGACCTTGCGAACATCGTCCGGCTGGCACCTACTGAGGCGGGGCCGCGACCACGCCGCGCGGAATCGCTCAGCCAGCGCGAGTGGTCACGATGGCTAAAATTGCTTGAACCGACGCACGTAAGGGCATTGCTTTTTGCCAGCAAAGTAGTGCTCTGCGAGGGTGCAACCGAGGTAGGCGCACTTCGCCAATGGTGGAGTGAATCGAATGCTTGGCAACTTTCCACCCCGGAAGCAACCAACATGCCAATCATTGACGTCGGTGGTGATCACGGTTTCGGAGGCTACATTGAGTACCTCGACGCTTTCGGGATCCCTTGGGCTGCTATCGCGGACGGACCGGCATTCCGCTCCGGCAGCAAACTCTTACAACAACTTTCTCGAATGGGTCACGAGCCGGAGCCGCCACTCGATGAAGGCGTCGATTTCACTACGTGTCGCAACTACTGGGCACAGGTTGGCTTATTCACAGTGGCTGAAGAGTTTGGTGACGACGGCACGAAATCTGGAGAATTCGAGGCATTTCTTGAAAACCTCGATCGTGATCTTCTATCCCAAGTTCAGCTCGATATTGGGACAAGGAGCAAACCGCAGGTTGGTGCACTGTTCGCCACGCGCTACCCGACGCCTCCGGCAATCAAAGCCCTGCACAAGTCAGTCATGAACCATTTCGACGGCTGACAACCACCGCGCCGCCGGAATCATTGCGATGCCAGCACCGCACTCATTTTCCGCGATGTGCGTGGCGGCTGGCGAACTGGCCACCAATAAGCGTCGCAGGAAATTCCAACGGATGCCGTCTGGTAGCCTCGGCTGTTCCGTGCTCTAAAATTCCTTGCAATACTCATTGCATGCAGCCACCGGAGCCACCCCATGTCGCAACCTTAACCATCAGGGTCAACAAGCACACTCTCGATAGAATGGATCTCACCGGCCGTGTGATCGGCCTCAAAGGCGACGCGATCTTCCACCAAGCCATCGAGCTATACAGCGAAATAATCTGGCATATTACCCAAAAGAGGAGATTCTTCGAACTCCGGTGGGGATTCGGTAACGCTGGCCTCTGGGATGTGCGGATCGGGAACCCTCCGGGCAGTCGGCGAAGCCGTTCGACAAGATACTTGTGGCTCGGGCTATCCCTTGCTGTCGCAGCAGGCGCCTTCTTGCTGGGACGCCTCACTACGTAGCCCAGGGCGGCGCCCGCTCGTAGCCGCCGATAGCGCTTTCTCGCTCTGGCGCCGCCGCGGGTCTGCGGTGAGGTGCTACGGCGGCGTCGCTGGCCTGTCGCGCTGGGTGCTCATATGTCGGTGCCGTGGTCTTGGGCTGCAGCGTCGGCGAGCGCCTGGATCGAGGCGAGCACTGTGCCGGGTTGGTCATGGTGAATGTAGTGGCCGCTGTCCGGAATGTGGACGTGCTCGCCCCGCAGGTGGGCGTTGGCGGTTCGCTGGCCGAGTTCACCGGTCAACTGCTGAAGGGCCGAGGGCTTGCCGGCCGCGGCGGTGAGGATGCGCATGGGAATGTCCGGGGCGCTGGACTCCCTGCGGGCGGTACGAATCGCATGGCTACTCCGGTCGGCCAGCCTGTTCTCATCGCGGATGGTGGCAACCTGCGCGATGGTGGAGTAGGACGCGACGTAGGCATCCACGAGGTGCGCCCGGACGTTCGGGTCGTCGGTACAGCGCTCGGCGAGTCGTCGGCCCATTCTCTTGGCGGTGCGCGAGAACAGTCCGACGGCCTTCATCAGCACGATGCCAGAAAGCACGAGACTCGATGCGACACGCAGAGCGAGCGGCACGGCGGCGGTCATCTCCTCGTGGAAGGGATCGACCAGCAGCAGGCCGCGGGCACGGTCGGGCCGGGCCCGCGTGGCGAGTTCGGCAAGCAGGCCGCCCCAACTGTGACCGACCAGCACGGCCGGTCCGACCACATCCAGCAGGGCCGTCAGATCCTGCACTTGCGATTCAAGGGTCAGCCGTGGACGGCGGTCGCTGGCGCCGAGCCCGGCGCGGTCGTAGGCGATGACGCGATGGCGTTCGGACAGTTGCGGCAGGATGACCGCCCAGTCGAGCGCGACCTCCCCCGCACCGGCTACCAGAACGACCGTCGGGCCAGCCGAGCCGATCTCGATCCACGACAACTGTCGCCGCTGCTCACGGGCCAAGCGGCGGCGCACGACACGGCCGTTGGCCAACTCGGATAGTGCCGAGACCACTGGATCATCCTCTGACCTACTCATCGCTTCCCCGTCCGTCGTGATGCCCATCGATACGGTTATGCTCTCGAAAGAGTTGTTTCGAAACAAGTCCTCTGAGAGGGTGCCGTGTCGTCACGTCAGCTCGGTTCGGCGGCCATGCGCGCGCTGGCTCATCCCACGCGTATCGCGTTGCTGGAAGCGCTGCACATCCACGACACACTCACCGCTACCGAAGCCAGCGAGATCGTTCGGGTGACCCCTACCAACTGCGCCTTTCATCTGCGAACCCTGGCACGGTTCGGTTTCGTCGAGCAGGCCGGTACCGGGCCGGGCCGTCGCCGCCCCTGGCGTGCACTGTCAATGCCTCTGGTCATCTCCGACGTTCAGGAGAACGAGCAGGACACCATGGCCGCCCGCGCTTTGTCGGACGTGCTGATCCAACAGTGGATCGGCCGCATCCAGAGGATGCAAGCAGCGCGGCATGGCCAGGCTCCCGACTGGCTGGAGGTTCTGGGCGGATCGCAGGCCCTCGTCTATGCCACCGCAGACGAGATTCGTGCCATGGTGCAGGACATCCGCGCCGTGTTGAGCCGCTACGACGACCGGCTCAACGACCCGGCGCGCAGACCGACCGGGCATCGCGTCACTGAGCTGTTGCTGTTTACCCAGCTATACGAGCCCGCCGGCTATCCGCCACCGGACCGCGATCCGCTTGACCCGTCGACCGGCACGACCGCTACCACGACTCAGCACAAGTCAACACACTGATCTCTGCCGCCGATCGTGCGTAGCGGCGAACGTGAGTCACCCAGTTCTATACGTCTGACGTAGAACGGAACGTGGGCCTCACAAGATGTTGCGCGAGAGGCGCAGATACTTCTGCATTCGGCGAATGCACTCGTCGCGTTCGGCGGCCTGGTCATATTGGTGCCCCGGGCTGACCTCAATTTCCACATCCTTGCCGGCGGGTGGCGCGATGAGGGCTTCCTTGCGGAAGGTCTTGTTCTTGAGCTGGATCTTGTCAACCAGGGCGTCGTAAGCATCGCCGAGTTCGGCGGCGTCCATACGAAGCCAGCGACGGTGGAACGCCAATGCCACCTGGACGTCGGCGAGCATCCGTGCCAACTCGTCGCGGATCTCCGCCGTCTCGTTGTGCCGTCGGCGGAAAGTATAGGGAAGTTGTTGATAACGCTCGGCGGCGTCGAGGGCATCGGCGTAGCGACGCATGCGTTCCGTTCGACGACCAGCGGCGCCGTTGAGCAGGTACCCCACGAGGGCGGTCATGGCTGCCACGGCCGCGACCACAAGAGGAACGTAGTCCTTCACCGAAACAGTGTGGAGGGTTGTTCGTCTGGGTGGCAAACGTGCCGCCCGAATCATTCTAGTGGTCCTGCACAGCTAACCTTCGTTTGCTGCGCCGCATATACGGATCTGCCGCCGATAGTGTGTTTGATCGGCGGGCGCGCCAGGCTGGCGCCGCAGCCCGAGCAGCCGGAGTTACGGTCCTGATGCCCCCTGCGGATGTCGGCGCTGAACTCCACCTCTTGGAGAAGGTTACGGCGAACGCGGGTTTCGGTTTGGCGGGCGCACCGCTTCGATGAGCAGGACCAGTTGCCGCCGCGCCGCCTCCCACCGGAGACTGCGGGACGCCTCAGCACCGGCGGCGAGTAGGCCGGCAAGCTTCTGAGCCTCCGCGGCTACGTCGAGAACCGTCGGCTGGTAGCGGTTCCGGGAGATCATCCCTGATTCCTCCATGCCTCTCTGACAGGCAGCTGAGACGGCGATCGCGGCTATCCACGACGCCGTTGCGGGCAGCCCCTCGGCATGCGACCGAACGTCGAAGAAACGCTCGTGTGCAGACTTCAACGAATCCACTTCGGCGCTCTCCACGAAGCCCCGCGCGGCATCCAGGTAGGCAACCGATGCTTCCAGGAGCTCGGCCGGGAGAAGGTGCCCCACCGTCCGAAGCGACTGCTCGGCATAGTCGAGAGCCAAGACCGCGGCGAGGTCCTCGTCGACCTGCCGCAGCAATGACAGCAGCAGATCCGGGATGATGATCATTTATTCCGGGACGACCTTCCCGCATCAATGGATTTCCGGACCGCCTGCCACGCTGCGCGGGACTCGTTGGAAGGTACCCGCCCGCTGGCTGATGACGCTCAGGCCGGGACGTCGGTGGCCAGAAGGCTGTACATGTACATGTCGCGGCGTTCGTGTGCGACCGGCTGCCAGCTACGGAGGAGCCCTTCACGCTGAAAGCCGGCGCGTTCGGCCGTTCGCCAGGAGGATTCGTTCCAGGGCTCGACGTAGAGCTCGAGGCGGGCGATACCGGGAAGTGTCCATGCCCATCGGGTCAAGGCGCACAACGCAGCTGACGCGTAACCACGTCCGCGATACTGCGGCGTGAGCCAGTAGCCGATGCCGGCTCGGCCATGTCGATAGTCGTGCAGCCACAACCCGATCTGGCCGGCAGCCTGGTCCCCGACGGCATCGGCTATGGCGAACGAGTATCCGGCGCCCGAGGAAAGCCGCTCGTGCTGGCGCTTGATGAAGTCCAGGGCATCGGCGTGATGGCCGCTCACCGGGACGCTGGTGATCAAGGGGATCAACGGATCGGCGGCCACTGACATCACCGCCTCGGCATCCGCTTCCCGGAAGGGGCGCAGCCGGATCGGCCCCAGAGACAGGATCGGCATTTCGCTGGGCAGCACGAGGCCCAGGATCCTGGGAAGGGTCGGGGCCGATCAACGGAATTCCGCCGCATCGCTCCGGCTCCGCTGTCCGACATGCTCGATCCGAACGGTACGTGGTATGCCGACCTGCAGGCTTCCATCGGCGGCTGAGTCAGCAGGGTCGTGGCGCCGGCGGCTGGGCCAGCTCGGCGGCGAGGTGGTCGAGTTGGGTGAAGAGCCAGCGGTGGGCCGGGTCGGAGAGGCGGTCGGCGGCGAACCAGTAGCCCTCGGCCAGGACCACCTCGCCGAACGGGGGCTCGACCACGGTGATCGGGCCGCCGTCGGCCAGGTGCATGCGGGCCAGCCGCTCCGGGACCACGGCGACCATCTCGGTGCCCTCGATCACGAACGCCAGCGGCAGGAAACCGGACACCTGCAGGACGACGCGCCGGTCGATGCCGACCTCGCCGAAGACCCGGTCGACCGGGGTGAGGATGCCGGGGCCGAACGCGGCCACCGCATGCGGTAGGACGGCCAGGTCGTCCAGGGTCAGGCGGCCGCCGGTGAGCCGGGAGTTACGGCGGTCGGCGATCACCACCATCCGGTCACGCCACAGCGGCCGGGACTCGCCGGGGAAGCCGAAACCGAGCGGGGCGATCAGGGCGTCGTGTTCGAACAGGATGCGTTCCGATGTACGGGCGTTCGGGCCCAGGTGCTCGATCACCAGCCGTACCCCCGGCGCGGTCGCACTCAGCAGGCGGACCAGGGGCTCGTGCATCACCGCGATCGCGTAGTCGCTCATCCCCAGCCGGAACGAACGTTCGCTGGTGGAGGCGTCGAATCGGCCCTCGACGTCCAGGGCGCGGGCCATCAGCCGTACCGCATGCTGCACTTCTGGCAGTAAATCGCGGGCGAACGGGGTCAACTCGTAGTCGCGGCCGGCCCGGACCAGAAGCTCGTCGTCGAACCGGCGGCGCAGTTTGGCCAGGGCGGCGCTCATCGCGGGCTGGCCGACGTCGAGCCGGGCACCGGCGCGGGTCACGTTGCCCTCCTCCAGCAGCACACGCAGAAAGAGCAGAAGATTGAGATCGGTACCGCCCAACGTCATCCCATGGCCTCCTTGTGCCCGACACTAAACGGGTGAAGGAACGGCTGCGGGAAGTCGACGCCAACCTGTTGCTCTCCCTGCATGCGCTGCTGGAGGAACGCAACCTGACCCACGCCGGCGACCGGATGACGATGAGCCAGTCGGCGATGAGCGGCGCGCTCACGCGGCTGCGAAAACATTTCGACGACGAGCTTCTGGTACGGGAGGGGCGCGGCTTCGTGTTGAGTCCGCTCGCCGGCCGGTTACGTCCGGTCGTGGCCGAGGCCGTGGAGGCGGCGGAGGCGCTGCTCGGCGCGCAGCGGGAGTTCGATGCGGCGGCCAGCACCCACCGGTTCGGGGTGAGCATGTCGGAGTATGCGATGACGGTGCTCGCCGAGCCGCTCACCCGGCTGGTCGCGCAGCGGGCGCCGGGGTGTTCGCTGGCGTTGGATCCGCTGGAGGTGGGGCGCGAGCAGTTCGAGTCGCAGCTGATGCGGCGGGATCTGATCGTGGGGCCGCTCGGGTACGACTTTCCCGGGCGTACCCAGCCGGTCTTCACCGACCATCTGGTGTGTGTCGTGGCCCGGAATCATCCGCGGCTGGTGGACGGGGCGCTCGGGCTGGCCGATCTGCGGGCCATGCCGCATGCGGTCGCCCAGTTCACCGCCGCGGGCAGCCGGCGGCGGCCGTTGGAGGTGACGCTGGAGCAGCACGGGCTCGCCGATCGGACCGTGTTGGTGCAGGTCACCAGCCTGTTGACGCTGCCGTTCGCGGTCGGCGGGACGGGCATGTGCGCGTTCGTGCCGTCTCGGCTGGCGCGGCGGTGCCTGGACATCCTGGACCTGGTGATCGCCCGGACTCCCCTACCGACCGTGCACATCACCGAG
Source organism: Actinoplanes sichuanensis (assembly GCF_033097365.1). Classification (NCBI taxonomy): domain Bacteria; kingdom Bacillati; phylum Actinomycetota; class Actinomycetes; order Micromonosporales; family Micromonosporaceae; genus Actinoplanes; species Actinoplanes sichuanensis. The sequence goes on along the minus strand of NZ_AP028461.1, from coordinate 3,031,320 downwards.
GCGGCGCATTGGCATCCGCGGCGCGAGAACGATCCGGCCGTGGTGTGGCTGCGGCGCCTGCTGTACGACGTGGCGGTCGCCGTGGAGGATCACGCTTGAAGGTCGGGTGGTAGCGGGAAGCCGCCGTTCGCCCAGGTCTCGGAGGTGGCGGCGGTGATGGCGAAATCGTCGTCCTGGAGCGAGCCGAGCCCGACGTGGTAGACGAGGGTACGGCCGGGGATGATCGCGCGGTGTCCTCGTTCGTCGTTTCCGCACGGTGTCTCAGTGAACTCAGCGCTCTGCAGTGCCGTTTCGCGACCGCCCGGCGCAGCGATGCGTCGACGCGCGACGAGTTGCTGCTGGTGGCCTTCACCGGCACGTACGGCGCGGGCAGCGGCGACGCCGTGTTCATGCGGGCCGTGCTCGCCCTCGCCGTGCGGGCGTTCGCCCCGGCCGGGGTGGTGCTGGACCTGCGCGAACTCGACTACCGCTCGGGCGACATGATGGCCACAGTGCTGAACGACGTGATCGTCCGCGGCGTCGATCCCGCGGTCGTGGTCTCCGACACCTGCCGCCGGGCCATGACCACCCTGGTAGCCATGGAAATGGGCGAAGACCCTGCCGAGTGGCTGTTCGACAGCCCCGACGAAGCCTTACAGGCCGTCGACGCACGTCGAATCCGATGAGTGGATGTAGCGGAGAAGGTTGAATGACATGATCGACGGCAATGAGCGGCGGTGAAGATTCGATTCTGGGTGAGGCGCGTCAGCATCATCGGAAGCACGTGAACGCGGTGCTCCGACGGCCCGGTATGTACGGCCGTGACGAGACGGCCGAGCAGTTACTGCTGGGTGCGATGGCTGCCGTCGACGGCAACTCGACGCGGTGGGCCGCAGAGTTCGCCGGGCTCCGGGAACGTCACGCCTTCACCGCCACCGGAGTGCAGGGCGCTTACCGCGACGTGCTGCCGGCAGACGGGTTGCGTGAGGCCACCGCATCGATCTACGCCGGCATCGCCCATCGATGCGGCTGGCTCGACCTGGATCGGACCTTGTCAGCAGCCGAGTATCAACGGTTGGCCGCCGACATCGGCGACTGGGTCACCGAAGACCGGACGCTTTCCGAGGCCGTCGACAGGTTCGGCGCACCGTCGCTGTGGATCGGCGGCACCAATCCCCTCTCGCCCAAAACGCTCTGCTACGCCACGGCGAGTCCGAACGACGAACTGCTCTGTCTCCATCTGTGGAACACGTTCGCAAACGACGGCGCCGAGGGGCGGCATCCGGAACCGGTGGTGTTCGCCGTGCGCCATCGACCGGGCGATTTCCCTGGTTCGTTCTCGTTCACCCCGGAAGGCGAGCGTCGCCGGCCCGGCACCGGCCGGCAGAGTCGGCTGCGCCCGACCGTGTGGATCTTTCACGGCGAACAGGCACGATACGCCTCCGCCGTCTTCGAGACAGACGAGGCCGGGCTCGCCTGGGCGGCTGAGCACGGTGTGACCGGCATCCTGGCAGAGTATCCCTACGGAGGTGCCTACGACGCCGCCGTCACCGAAGGCCGGTTCACGCCGTCCAAGCCTCACCACGGCACCACGAACCACGTCGCCGCCTTCAGTCCCGGCCTACGGCACATCCATCTGGTCAACGGCCGGCGAGACTGATCGGCATCCGCTTCTGCCACAGTCCGCGCTCATGCCGACCGCTGCCGTCGCTCAGTTGCCGGCGCATTCGGCGCCCGGGAGGGGTTGCGGCTTGTCGTCGCCGACGAAGGTGAGGGGTCGGTCCAGCGGGAGGTCCCGAGTTGTCGTGAGGCCCCACCAGCTCACTCTGAACCGTAGGGCGTCGATGGTCATGTAGCTGTTCTCGGCCATGGTGGGCTGGCACGCCGTGTCCAGCGACCACAGGACGGTCGTCTCCTGCCCGGGATCCAGCGTCACCGACGTCTGGCGGGTCGTATCGTCCTGGAAACCCGAAACGCCCGGCACGAACGTGACCTGCTGCTTCTTGAACCAGGCGATCGTGTCGGAGACGTCGAGGCCGTGCACGGTGAAGGGCAGCCGACCGTCGTTGCGGAGGCTGAACGTGGCGGTCAACGTCGCGACCGGCCGGCCGCGCGCCACCAGGCGGGTGTCCGTCACGCCGTCGTTGGCCCAGGTCATGCCGGCCCCCGGGCCGGTCACGCTGCCCTCGGCCATCCGAGGACTGCCCCACCACACGAGGCCGGATGCGAGCACGGCGATGAGGGCTACGGTGCCGATGGCGAGTAGCCACCGCATTCGTCGCGAGCGTACACCGGGCCGGGTCACGTCGCTTTGCTCGTCCATCTTCACCTCCATGCCGCACCCCTCGCGGGCCCGCCAAGAATGATCATGTCGTGCGGCGCCACGCCGGCGACGGGCCGTTCACCAAAGGGCCGGTGCGATGGATGACGTCAACTCGGCTTGAGCCGTTTCTCGAAGGAGAGCTGGTTGTACGGCGAGTCGCCGTACGCGTCGATCTGCTGGTAGCCGCTGCTGCGGTAGAGCGCTATCGCCTCGCTGAGCGTCTGGTGGGTTCCGAGGCGGATGGTGTCGACGCCGTGGGTGGCGGCGTCTGATTCCAGGTGGTGCAGGAGGCGGCGGCCCAGGCCGAGACCCCGTGCGTGGGTGTCGATCCACAAATGCCGGATCTCCGCGGTACGGGGATCGAGCCGGACCCAGGCGCCGCAGCCGACCGGTTCGTCGCGTTCGCGTGCCAGGAGCAGGCCGCCGGTCAGGTCGTCGGGCCTGGTCAGGGTCGCCTGGTCGTAGCCCTCCGGGAAGAGGGTCGCCAGTTCGGCCGCGTACCGCTTCAGGCACCGCCACGCCTGCGGGTCGTCGGTCGCCACGGGTGTGATCGTGATGGCGGCCAGGCGGAGCAGGCGCCGGATCCGGTGCTGGGCGGCCGCGAGTTCTTCCTGTTGTTCGGGGCCGAGTCCGTCGAGCAGGGCGGCGACGTCGGCGCGTGATCGTTGGTCGAGCGTGTCGCGTTCGCGTCGGCCGGCGTCGGTGAGCTCGGCGATCCTGGCGCGGCCGTCGCGGGGGTGGGGGACGACGCGGACGAGGTCTTGGTCCTCCAGGCCACGGAGGAGCCTGCTCAGGTAGCCGGAGTCGAGTCCGAGTCGGTCGCGTAGCTCGCGGAGGTCTCGCCGGTCGCCGATCTCCCAGAGCAACCGGGACGGTCCGAGGGCGCGGTCACTGCCGAGGTAGCGATCGGTGAGCAGGCCCAGGCGCTGGGTGTAGAAGCGGTTGAAGTCGCGTATCTGCTCGATCAGGTCCGGCTCCATGTCCCGAGAATATCTGACCCAGGTCAGATAATTCTGGTGTCAGGTGTGCTGAACTGGAGGCATGCTGTTGCGTCCCGCGGAACTGGCGGCGATCCGTGCCGGTGATGTCGATGTGGCGTTCCGTCGCTGGGAACGGCCTCGGCTCAAGGTCGGTACTCGAATGCGTACCGCGATCGGGTTGGTGGAAGTCACGTCGGTCGACCGTGTGCCGGTGAGTTCGCTGACCGCCGCGGAGGCCCGCCGGGCCGGCGCGGTTTCGCTCGCCGCGCTCCGGCAGGGGCTGGACCGTCTGCACGCCGACCGGCCGGTGTTCCGGGTCGGGTTGCGGTATGCGGGTGCCGACCCGCGGCACGCGCTGCGTGAGGCGGTGCCCGACGCTGCGGAGATCGACACGATCGTCGCGTGGCTCGACCGGCTCGACCGGTCCTCCCCGGCCGGGCCCTGGACCCGGGAGACCCTCCTGCTGATCGACGAGATGCCGGCCACCCGGGCACCTGACCTGGCGAAGCGGATGGGGCGCGACACTGCGGCGTTCAAACAGAACGTCCGCAAGCTGAAGGAACGCGGCCTGACCGAATCGCTCGACATCGGTTACCGGCTCTCCGCGCGTGGTGCCGCCGTGCTGGACCACGAGGGGCATCCCCGATCCTCGGTGGACCGGCCGGAGCCGGAGCCGGGCACCCCGCTGCCGCACCTGGGCGCGGCCGCGACCCGTACGCTCACCGCTTGTGGTCTGCACCGTCTGGAGCAGGTCGCCGGCCTCACCGAGAGTGAGGTGCGGGCACTGCACGGAGTCGGGCCCTACGCCCTTGATCGTCTGCGGGCGGCGATGGAGGCGGCCGGGCTGTCCTTTCGTGACGCGCCGCCTCGCTCCGGAATTCGGGGCGACGGCGTGGGCTGACATCGGTCATGATCTTCGGCATGGCGGAGCATGAGTCGGCTGAGGTGTGGCGGCGGATCATTCGCGGTGACGGCAAGTCGTGGGTGGTGTTCGCGCACGGCACGTGTGTCGTGCTTCCCGCGCCGAGTCCGGCGGAGGTTCTGGCCGACCGGGCGGTGGAGATCCTGCGTGAGTACGGGCCTGTCGTCGGCGGCACGCCGGCCGGTGACTTCGGCACCATCACCCTGGATCCCGGCCCCGGGTGGGTGGTCTACGGGCACCACAACGACGTGCTGAACCACGTCGGTCCCGACGAGGTCGCCGACCCCACCGACGTCGCGGTAGGCCTGCACGGCCGTGCCAAGCGGGACCGCGACGGCCGCGAACTCGACGTCGTACACGTCGAGGACAACCGGCCTCGGTGATCATCTAGGCTCGCCCGGGTGGGGTACTCGGGATCCATCGTGGTGGCACGGCCCGACCGTCTACTCAGTAGGCAGGACGGGGTGCAGGGGGTCGGACCGCAGCACAATCTCCTGCGGGAACTCGGCGGCGGCTGGCAGATGTTGGAGAGTCTCTCGCGCGAGCCGTCGCCCGACCTGGCCAGGGTGTCGACGGCGGTCGCCGCGTCCACCGGCCGGCCCGCGCTGACACTCGACGTCATCGACAGCGATTGCGCGGTGATGTGCGCGGCGACGCCCGGATGGACCGGGCCCCTGACGCATCTGTGGGACGTGCGCCGGCCGTGCCCGGCCTATCACCATCAGCCCGCCGGCCATCTGCCGCCGGTCCTCCGCGAACCTGAGGAGGTCGCGGCGGAACTGGTCACCTGGGCGGAGACGGCAGAGCTCCGGCCGGACCCGGAGCGGCTGCTGGAGATCGTCTCCCCGCCGGACGGAGGTGCCGACCGTGACCGGCTGTTCGCCCTGGTCACCGCGGTCGGTGTGGAACGGATCGGACCGACCCGGCGGTGGTCGGTGCCGGTGCGGTCCTGGCCGTTCAGCCCGGTCGTCGGCCGCTCGTCGAGTCTGGGCGCCGTGGCACGCTCCTATGCACGCGATCGCGCGGAGGATCCGGCGGGCTGGGCCGACGAGCCGGAGCAACCGTGGGAGGCGGCGGCCATCGCGCTCGAAGCCGAGGTGTGGGCTTCGCTGTTCGACGACGGCGTGGACGTGATCGCACTCGCACGCCGGGCGTTCGCGGTGTATCAGGACTACGCCCGGCATACCTCTCTGAAGCGGGATCTCGCGAAGGACCAGGAGTGGCTCGACGAGTTCGAGGCCACGTTCGCCGCCGGTGGTGTCCGGGCCGAGATGATGTTCGACCCGGAGTGGCGTTGAACGTCAGATCATGCGGCGCCGCACCCGCCACACCACGACGCCGATCAGGACCACCGCGACGGTGACGAACAGGGTCGTCTCGATGACCTGGAACGTCCAGAAGCGGCCGGCCGGGTGGTAGACCGCGACCTGTTGGATGCCCCGCGCGTGCAGGAACTGATTGAGGTTGGTGCCGGCCTGGTCGGCGGCCGCCTCCAGGTCGTAGTACTCGGTCGCGCTCAGTCGGCGCCCGGCGGCGTCCGCGTAGCCACGTTCGATCATCCAGTCGGCGGCACTCGACGCGGGCCACCCCTTCGCGCCGCCGACGGGGACCGGCTGCAGGGTGGTGAGCGGGGTGTCGTACGCGGGGCGGGCCAGCAGTGCCACCGACATCCGGGCGGCGAGGAACGCTCCGAACGCGACGCCGAACGCGGGCAGGCTGCGCCGTAGGATCGCGCCGGCGGCGGTGGCGGCGGCGAACGCGAACAGTGCGTACGCCACCGGGACGAGGCCCTCCAGGTCGAAGGCGTCGTACTGGAACCGGCCCTCCCACGCGTCGAACGGCTGCCGGAACCAGGTCAGCACCGCGGTGAACATCGCGGTGAGCACGACGGTGACGCCGGCCAGTGCGACGAGTTTGGCCGCCAGCCAGCGCATCCGCGGTACGGCCTGCGTCCACGCGAGCTGCCAGGTGCCGTCCTCCAGTTCGCGGGCGAGCAGCGGCGCACCGAGGAACGCACCGATGACGACGGGCACCAGGTAGAAGGCCGCCAGGAGGTTCTCGAGATACCCGTACTCGTCGTCGAGGCGGCGGAAGGAGGCCGTGCAGTCCTCTGCCCCGCACCGCGCGGGACCGCCGGGGAACAGGTCGTGGGCCTGCATGCCGAGCACGAGCAGGGCGGCGCCGAAAACGGCGACGATCAATCCCAGGACGCAGATTTCGGTACGGTGCTGGCGCCAGATCAACCACGTCATGCGGCCACCGCCGGCTCGGACGGGCGGCGCAGGTAGGCCAGTACCAGTTCCTCCAGCGCGACCGGCTGCGGCTGCCACCCCGGTGCGGTCGGGAGCGCGCCGTCGCGTACCAGAAGAGTGGTGTGCCTGTCGCTGTGCACGGCCTCCACGACGGTGCCGGACCGGTCGAGGTCGGTGGCCGTGCGGGGGCCGACGAGCAGCCGGTGCTCGGTGAGCAGGGTGTCGATGTCACCGGTGAGCGTGACCCGACCGTGGTTGAGCACGATCAGGTGGTCGCAGACGCGTTCCAGCTCGTGCACGACGTGCGAGGAGAACAGGACGGTGACCCCGCCTTCGGCCACCGCACCCATCAGGGTCTGCATGAACTCGTGCCGGGCCAGCGGGTCGAGGCTGGCCACCGGTTCGTCGAGGACGAGCAGGTCCGGCCGTTTCGCCAGGGCCAGGGCCAGCGCGACCTGGGCCTGCTGCCCGCCGGAGAGCGTGCCGGTGCGGCGGTCGAGTGGGATGCCCAGCTTCGCCAGCCGGCGTTCGGCGAGCCCCTGGTCGAACCGCAGGTTGCAGGCCCGGCCGAAGCGGAGCATCTCGGCGACGGTGAACCGCTTGTAGAGCGGGTGGTCCTGGGCCAGGAACCCGATCCGGGACAGGGTCTGCGGGGTGCTGGCGGTGACGTCGTGGCCGAGAACCTCGACCGTGCCGGTGCTCGGTGCGAGCAGTCCGACGGCCAGGCGCAGCAGTGTGGTCTTGCCCGCGCCGTTCGGTCCGACCAGGGCGATCACGCCGCCGGTCGGCAGGGCCAGGGTGCAGTCGCGCAGGGCCCAGCCTTTCCGGTAGAGCTTGCCGACCCCGTCGGTGCGCAGCGCGAACTCGGTCGCCGTCACGCCACGTCCTCGTTCCTGGTCTGCTGGTGGACGGAGGTGAAGAGCGCGTTGACCGCCTGCTCGTCGAGGCCCGCCGCGTAGGCGCGGTCCAGCCAGGTGGCCAGGCCGCGGCGCAGCGACGTGTACGTCGATGGCGACATCACGGCCGACTGCTGTTCGTTGACGAACGTGCCCTGGCCGGGGCGGCCGGTGACCAGGTTCTCCTGTTCCATCTGCCGGTACGCCTTGGCGACGGTGTTCGGGTTGATCGCCAGGTCCTCGACCACTTCGCGGATGAGCGGGAGGCGGTCGCCGGGTTGCAGGAAGCCGAGTAGCAGCGCCTGGCGGACCTGTTGGACGAGTTGCAGGTACGGCGGCACGCCGGAGTGGGTGTCGAGCCGGAAGACGAACATCGGAGCCCCTTACTGCTTTACTAGTTAAGTAGTAAAGCAGGTGGAGACTACACGATCCAGGGTTCCGGCGGTCAGGTCGACCTCGTAGACGTCCGGCAGGCGAAGGCCGTCCCAGAAGGCGATCGGGTCGGCGAGGTCGGTGGTTGCGGCCGCCCACAGCGTCATGGCCATCCCGTGGGTGGCGACGACCAGTGGTCGGATGCCCGCGCGAGTCCGCCAGTGCCTGATTCCAGCGTCGAATCGTTCGATGACCTGCCGGTGCGGTTCCCATCCCGGATGCTCGGTGCCGGCGAGGTAGGCGCGCCGCCGTGCCCGGAAGTCGCCGTCATACGGTTCGTCGCGGGCGATCTCGTTGAAGCGGACGTCGGTGAGCACCTGCCCGGTCGGCTCCAGCGTCTGGCGGGCTTTGGGTTCCCGGCTGGAGACCAGTACGGCGTTCGCCGGGAGGATCTGCTTGAGTGATTCGGCGGCCTGCCGCCCGGCCGCGTCGAGCTCCCATCGCTCGGGTGGGACTTCCGGGTCGAGAACGGGCATGGCGTGCCGGACGAGGAACAGCATCCGCCGAACGGTAGCCGACGCGCTCGTCGCGGTCCGGCCGTCGAGCCGGGCCCGGCTTCAGACTTCCCGGTCCGGGAGCCAGATGGCGACGTCCCCACCGGGTACGCAGACCAACAGCAGGTCGTTGTCGGCCCTGACCTGCCAGGATTCGTACATCTCGTCGGGTTCGGCCACCAGCCGCACGTCGCCGAAGCCGATGGTCAAGGAGCCGTCCGGGCTGAGGCTCACCATCGTGGTGTCCGCGTTCAGCAGAGGGATGATCGCTTCGGCGACCTCGGCGGTCACCGGATCGGCATACCGCTCCACCCGGCCGGGCCGTGAAACGCACAACCGCCCTTCAACCAGGATCTGGTGGTACGGATCTCCGCTGAACTCCAGCAGCACGCCACCACCCATGCGAAAACGGATCAACGAACGCCCCTGGATCTCCGCCAACTGCCGGTTGACGAGGTCGAGGTCCTCCGGTGTCACACCCATCACCAGATCATGCCGCTCCTCGGCGGCCGGTCGACTGACACCACGGGTCGGGTGATTTCGACCGGTGAGCGAACACCGACACCTCAGCCCTTCGGTTCGCGGACGTCGGTGCCGTGCTCGGCATACTCCTTGAAGTCCTGCATGTGCTGCAGCGACTGCTTGCGGAAGACGCCCGGCATCAATCGCCCCATCAGCCGCATCGGGACGTTGCTGAACCGGAATTCGTTCTCGCTCACCCACAGCGTCGCCTCCGGGCCGGCCTCGGTCAGGCGGTCGCGTACGGCGTTCCACATGCCCTCGGCGACGATTTCGCGCTCGAAGTGGACGACGGTCTCGCTCGGGATCTCCTGCAGGTCGGCCGGTTCGCGGCGGGTGATGGTCTCGGTGCATTCGATCTGCCGGCCGCCCGTCCCGAACACGACACGAGACTCGGTGCCGACATGGCCGTGCATCCCGGTCAGCGGCTCGTGGAGCACCAGGCCGCGCAGCCATTTCGGCATCTGTGCCGGGTCGGCGAGCATCTGCACCGCCCTCTCGCGGGGCACGGCTATCTCGATCGAGACGCTGTATTTCATGGCGACATCATCCCGGCCAGCCATTGCGCGTGCTCGCGCATGCGGAACACGTCGTCGGGGAACCAGCTCTCCCATGGCCGGTCCAGACTCATCCATGCGGCGGGCTGGCCGGGCTCGGGCGTGAGCGGGACGGCCGCGTCGACGATCGCGGCGTAGGACAGGCTCAGGGCCGGTGGCTTCTCCGGATGGAACGAACGCACGCAGGCACCGGCCGGCTGGGCGAAGAGCTCGGCACGCACACCGGTCTCCTCCTGCAGCTCACGGCGTGCGGCGTCGCGGGGTGCCTCCCCCGGCTCGACCTGGCCGCCTGGTGGCACCCAGCCGCGCCACGGATGCCGTACCAGAAGGATCCGGGAAAGGTCTTGATCGAACGCCCAGACCTCGGCGCCCAACGGGTCCACCGGGTCGCGGTCGACGGAGGCCACCCAGGCCGCGACGTCGTCGAAGGCGACCCGGGCGATACCGACGTCACCCAACGCGGCCGCCAGCGACCGCCGCTGCAACTCCTCGCGACTCATGCCGGCAACCTATCGGGAGGGTACGACAATTCAGCCGACGGACGGAGTCGGCGGAGGCGTCGAGCCTGGCCGGTGGCCGCCTACTCTGACACGGTGGCCCGCTATGTGATCGACGCTCACACGCTGCTGCACATCATCGACAACGCTCTGGTCGTTGATCGAAGTCATCAGCTGGTGGCCCCCAACATCATTCGTTCGGAGGCCCTTGACCTGCTGTGGCGTGACGTCCGCCGAGGCGACCGCACGGAACGTGCCGCGCTGGAGGCGCATGTGCGGCTCACTGAACTGAAGATGCGACTCCTCGGCGATCGCGTGTCGCGGGCGACCGCGTGGCGGATCGCGCGCGAGAACGACTGGGACACACTGCACGAAGCGGAGTACCTGGCGGTGGCGAGGTTGCAGGCCGACGCCCTGGTGACGGTCGATCCCCGGATGGCGGCGAGGGCGGAGAACGTGGTTCCCGTGCTGCCTCTCCAAGCCCTGCTGACCGGCGACTGACAGCAGCGGCGCGCTCGCCCACCCGCTGCCGGCCGCATCCGCCCCGATCGGATCGGATGCCCCCGCCGACAGCGTGCGGTTCACGGTCGCGGCTCGTCCTCATCCGGTGACCAGTAGATCGTCGCCGACCACCACGGGCCGTCCTCAGTGATCTCCTGAGAGACCGTCAGGTCGAGGATGTCCATGGGCTCGAGGTTGCGTGACTCGATCTCATCCGCCATGCGTCTCAGTAGCCGGGGAAGGTCGCTATTGCCGTCGTCACGCGGGTTGGTCAGACTGAAATGTCGCGATGTCCACCATTCGGCCATCCCATGATCTTGCAGTACGGTCCCACCCTTCAGACAACGGTTTCTCTGCCGCTGCGAGGGACGCGTCCCGGTGTCCGGTGTCTGATCATCTCGTCTCAGGTGATTCCAGAGACGCGGCGGCCGGCGGCAGCGCGGTGGGTGTCTCCAGATCGATCTCCGGGCTGCGCAGTTCGGCACGCGCGGCCCTATTGAATTCGCGTTCCGCATCTCGGCATGCCTGGATGAAGGGTTCGGGAACCTGCCCGGCTTCGTGACCGGCCCTCGCCTCGGCGAGCCTTCCCACCACGAGCATGAGGCCGGCGGCGGCCTGAACCGTCGCCGTCGTGTGTGCGATCAGGCCGATCTCGGCCCGGTACCGGACCACCTGGGTGCGTACCTCGCCACCGTCGGCATGCGGTCGGCGGGAGACCGAAGACGCCGGGATGATCCGCACCTCCGGCCCCAAGACCGTCGCCCGCCACTCACGGCAGGCGGCGACGAAGGCGGCGTACGTCGCACGCCGCTCTCGCATCGACATCGTGTTCTCCTGGTGCTGCCATGAAGCGCGCTGCACCCGAGCGTTGAGCAACGACCCCAGCATCACACCGACCAGAGCGCCGGTCACCGAGAGAAGTGCGAGGACCACCTGAGTCATGGATCCAGAGTCACTGAGGACGTCAACCGTCCACGCCACGGTCGACGAACGCGGTGGGGCCGGAAATGGTGGCGATGCTCCGACGGGTCGGCGGTAGAGTCGCGCCGCATGGGGACGGTTGGTGGTCAGCAGGGTGGCGGCGATGCTCTCGGTGCGGAGGCCATGCGACGGCTGCGGCAGCGGTCGGTGTGTGACATCGAGCCGGGCCTGACCGACGCGGAGTTCGATGCGATCGAACGGGAATTCGGATTCCACTTCGCCGATGACCACCGGGCATTCCTGGCTGCGGGACTTCCGGTGAACTCGCGGCCCGAGCCACCCGCACCGGGGGTGATTCGTGCGCACCCACAGCCGTGGCCGGACTGGCGTCATGCCGACCGCGACGAATTGCGCGGCCTATTGGACTGGCCCGCCGAGGGCGTGCTCTTCGACGTGGAGAACAACGGTTTCTGGTACGAGCAGTGGGGTCCGCGTCCGACGGATTCGGCCTCGGCCGTGGCCGCCGCGAAGCGCATGCTCACGCGGGTGCCCGTGCTGGCACCGGTGTACGGGCATCGGTACCTGCCGGCCGAGCGGGGAGCCGTCGGGCACCCCGTCATGTCGGTGTGGCAGACCGACATCATCTTCTACGGCGTGGACCTCGCCGACTACATCGACCGGGAGTTCGGCCACGGCGGTTCCGACGACGAGCCGCGAGTAACCGTCGAATTCTGGCGAGACCTACTCTGATCCCGAGCCTGGACGATCGCCGTCAGCTCGGGTCAGGCGGTCCAGATCAGGGACGCGGTCAGGGCGACCGCACCGGCCACGGCGACGAGCATCAGCGTCGCGGCACCGGCTCCGGCGGCGAGACGGCCGGCGATGGTACGGGCACCGACGCGCGCGGGCAGGGTCGGAGCATACTGGACGGTCACCGCGTCCGAGTCATCAAAGAAGATCACGCTGCGTAGGTTACGACCCTGATGGTCAACTAGAAAAACCCAGTTCAAGTGACGTTGAGCACCACATTACGAGCCGTCACCACGCATCGACATTACGTACTGTGACCATTGTGGAATTGATCATCATCATTCCGGAGGGTGGTCGCAGCACTCCGGTGCGTTCGCCGTAGTCCAGGACCTCGCGCACCTGTGTCTCGGTGGCCAGTAGCCGCCGGGCGAGTTCGGCCGTGGTCGTTTCGAGCTGGGCTCCCGGCGTCCAGCGGACCACCGCCAGCACGTCCTCGGCGAGTGGCTGGTATCGGCTGCGGGCGTCCGCCTCCCGCACCATCCGGGCCTGCTCAGGCGGCATCGACAGGACCGTGTCCACTCGCTTCGGCCGGCCGATGCCGTACCGATCGGTGTCATCGCGAACCAGGAGCCCGGCGGCGGTCAGGAGCGGCAGAACGTCCGGCCGGTCCCGCACGAGGGGGACCCCGAGCTCGGCCGCGATGTCGTCGACCCGCCGCTGCATCCCGGTCGGGTACGTCGCCGGGCCTGGGCGGGTCGGCCACAGCGGCGCGTCCAACCGGTCGGACGGATGCCGGTGGGTACGGGTCCACTCGTCGATGTCGGCCACGCTCACCGGCCGGCCCAACGCGTTGATCACCGCGCCGACCACGCGTCGGATGTTCATGATCGGCGCCGGTAACACGTTCCGCCAGCCGTTCATGCCGCCACCCACCGCGGGCCGGCTGCGCAACCGCCACACCGGCGGCACCGGCGACGGGTCCGGCCAGAACTGAAGCAGCATGCGGTCGGAGTCGGTCCGCGCCACCCGTACGCGGTAGTCGCCGTTGCCGCCCAGTTCGAGGACCGATCGTCCGCCGCCACCCGCGGTCATCGCCGTCAGCGACAGCCGACCGGTGCTCGACCGGTAGGGCGTCTCCAACTCGTCGTCGATCACCGGCCCGTCGGCGGGCGGCCGGGTGTCGTGCGCTTCGAGCCGCACCGTGCCGCTCCGGCCGTTCGTCACGGCGGCCAGCCAGCCGACCCCCGCTCCGGCGAAGGTGCCGACGGGTTCGTCGAGGTCACCGGGGCCGGCCGGCTCATATCCCGCGGGATCGCGAACCGCGAGCGTGCGGTACTCCGGGTCGTACCCGTCGATCTCGAACACGCGCACGCCCGAAACGTACAAGCCCGGAACCCGGACGCGCAGCCGGAGACCGAAACGCCGCGGCGTCCACCCGTTCGGGTCTGCGGACTGCCGCATCGCCGGATGACCTGCGAAGACGCAAGATCCCTACGCTGATGGACTCACGATCACACGGAGGCGAACCGCACCATGACCAACGGGGTCCGATCCGAGACGGCACCGGGTACGCCTGGCGGGACGACGAGTCGCGCTCAGTCGGCCGGCCGAACCCTGCTCATGATCACTGTTGCGGTCGGTGTGCTGATCGCCGCGTACGTGAGCTTCTGGATGCCGGCCCTCGATCTGCCCGTGGACACCGGCCGCAGCTTGGAAGGCCAGAGCGTGGTGCATCGGTTCGGGTTGGCTCTCGCGTCGCTCAGTCTTCTACCGGCACTCGTCGCGGCGCTCCCGCTGGCGGTCCCGGCCGGGGCGCGGGGTTGGGCCGCCGCCGGCAGCGCCGCGGTGCTCACCGCGTTCTCCTTCAGCACCGGCAACCTCGGCCTGTATCACCTGCCGATCGCGCTGCTGCTGTGGGCGGCCACGATCGTGCCCTTCGTACTGCGACGTGGCATCGGTCGAGTCGCCGCCCGCGCCTGGCGTGTCACCGCCGCGGTGTTCCTGGCGCTTCCCGCCCTGCCGGCCGGTTCGGCGATCTTCACCACCGGTGAGGACGTCGTCTGGTTCGCCGTGTTGCTCTGGGTCGTCGCGCCGCTCGTTCTGGCGGCGCTGTGCGTGTGGGGTCTGCGGATCGGCTACGCCGCGACCGCCCTGGCCGGCGCCGCGGTCATGATCGCGGCAGTGGTCGATCAGGGCTTCCTGTTCGCCGCCTTCTGGCTGTTCGCAGCGGTCTACCTGATGATCGGCGCCAGCGGCTTCACCGCGACGAGGCCGATCCTCCGCCTCCAGCCGGCCGGCTGATCAAAAACCAGCAGATCACCGACCCGGGGGTACGGCGGACCGCGCGCCGTGGCACCGTCCGCTCCCAGGAGTGCGAGCGCGGTGGTCGTACCCTTGGGTGCCCGATCGCAGGAGGTCTCGATGGGATTGTCGGGCCGGGAATGCCCTGACTGTGGGCGTAGTGTCCGTGAGCCGTTCGAGAAGACGATCACCGGGCGTGAGGTCTGCCCGGATTGCGCCCACGCGTTGTACACGGGTTCGGCCGCGGGCGCGATCACCGGGGACGTGGGGTCCGGCTTCGGGGTCTGGGCGATGCTGATGCGCAGGATCCGGCGACAGAGCTGAGACTGTCATGGACTTCGCGGAAGAGTGGCGTGGTCTGGTGCCGGCCGCCGACCCGGTCCTCGGCGTCGGTGTCGCAGTCGGCGGGCCTGCCGGTGGTGTCTGGACCGACGGCGATGACCTGGTGTTTCCGGCGTGTTCGATCAGCAAGCACATCGCCGCGTTCGGCACGCTGAGGCTGGTCGCCGATGCGGTCCTCGACCTCGACACCGACGTCAACGCCTACCTGTCGACGTGGCGGCTACCCGGGCCGGGCAAGGTGACCGTGCGTCATCTGCTGGCGCACACCGCGGGCCTCACCGAGAACTGGTATCCGGGGTACGCCCAGGGGTCACCCGTACCGTCGATGAAAGAGATCTTGCAGGGTGAGCCGCCGGCCGGCACTCCCCCGGTCCGGCGCGAGTTGCCGCCCGGCGTCGAATTCCGGTATTCGGGCAGCCACTATTCCGTCCTGGAGCAGCTGCTGACCGACGTGACCGGCACACCGTTCACCGCGCTGATGTCGGCGCTCGTGCTGGAGCCGCTCGGCATGGCCGACAGTAGCTACGACCAGCGGTTTCCGTACGATAATCGGGATCGTGCCGCTCGCGGCCATCAGGGCGGTGTCGCCGTGCCGGGTGGTTGGCATACGCAGCCGGAGTCGGCGGCGGCCGGGCTGTGGAGCACCCCGGCCGACCTGGTGCGGCTGGGCCGGGAGATCAACCGCGCCGCCGCCGGTGAATCCGTGCTCCTGCCGCCGGACCTGGCCGCGCAGATGCTGACACCGCAGGTGCCGGGCGGGTTCGGGCTCGGGACCGAGATCGGTGACGGGTTCTTCGGGCACACCGGGCAGAACACCGGCTTCAGCTGTTTCTCGTTCGTGTGGCCGGCGTCGGGAACCGCGGTCGCCGTGATGGCCGACGCCGAGGACTGCCGGGACACGCTGCTCGCTCTCATCGCCCTCGCCGGTCGCCATTTCGGCTGACCCCCTGAGCCCGTTTCCGGGCCGGGCGATGCAGGATGGGGGTGATGCTCGAATCGATGGAGGCCGTGCGGCGGCTCATGGACCTGCGGCACCGGGGACGGGCCGAGGATCTGCCGGCCGTGCTGATGGAGACCGCGCCGCTGCTGGAGGCGCGGGCCGCCACCGTGTTGCTGGCCGACTACGGGCAGGTCGGGCTGCATCCGCTGCGGTCGGCCCGTGACGTGTCGTCGCCGCTGGGCGTGGAGGACACGCTGGCCGGGCGGGCGTTCATCACGTCCCGGCGCCAGTGGGCCGAGACCGACGGCACCGGGGTGCTGTGGCTGCCGCTGCTGCATGGGGCCGAGCGCCTGGGAGTCCTGGAGTTGCAGGTCAGCGGCCCTCCGACGGAGTCCGCGCTGCACGATCTGGAGATCATCGCGGCTCTCGTGGCCGAGCTGATCGCCAGCCGGCGGTTCTACGGCGACGCCGTCGAGCACACCCGGCGGCGGATGCCGATGCAGCTGGCCGCGGAGATCATCTGGAATCAACTGCCACCTTTGACGTACGCGATCGACGGCACCCGGGTCGCGGCGGTGCTGGAGCCCTGTTACGACGTCGGCGGGGACGCCTTCGACTACGCCGCCAACGGCGAGGTGCTGCATGTGGCGCTGTTCGACACCGTGGGGCACGGGATCAGTGCGAGCGCGCTGACCACGTTGACGCTCAACACGTACCGTAATGCCCGTCGCTCTGGCCTGTCTTTGATCGACACCTGTCGGTCGATCGACAAGTGGGTGCGCGCGCAGTATCCGGGTGCCTTCGTCACGGCGCTGCTGGCCGAGTTGGACATGGCGACCGGCCGGTATCGGCGGATCAGCGCCGGGCATCCGGCCGAGGTCTTCCTCCGTGGCGGTGTGGTGCGGCCGGCGTTGCCGACGCCGAACACGTTGCCGCTGGGGCTCGGCCACATGATCGCCCGACCACCGGTGGTGGTCGAGGAACAGCTCGTGCCTGGTGACACCCTGGTCCTCTACACCGATGGGATCACCGAGGCCCGCGATGCGTCGGGTGCGCTGTTCGGGGTGGATCGGCTGGCCACGTTCCTGCTGAACACTCTCGGTGACGGCACGGCGGCGGCGGAGACGATGCGCCGCCTGGTGCAGACCATCGTGTCGTACGAGGACGGCGAACTGCGTGACGATGCGACCGCCGCGATGCTCCAGTGGCGTGCGCACTGAGCTGCCCGGTGCCCGCCGCGCCACCTGTAGCGTTGTCGCCGTCCAAGCATGGAAAGGTGGCACATGAAACGCGATCGAACGGGCGACGCCGCACCGATCCCGCCGATGTATCGGGCGGTGATGACGGCGGCCGGGCCGATCGTGCGCTGGTGGGGCCGCCTGGAGGTGGTCGGCCTGGACCTGCTGCCGGTGCGGGGCGCGACGATCGTCCCGGCCAACCACGACAGCGCCTGGGATCCGTTCGTCATCGCGTTCGCCGCCCGCCGGCGTCGGCAGATCCGGGCTCTTGCGAAAGCGTCGCTGTGGAAGAATCCGCTGGTCCGGCGGGTCATGGACGGGATGGGGCAGATCCCGGTCCGGCGTGGGCAGGCCGATACGGACGCGCTCGACGCCGCGGTGGAATGCCTGTCGTCCGGCGGGTGTCTCGGGATCTTCCCGGAGGGCACCCGGTCGCAGGGGCGTCAACTACGGGCCCGCAGCGGTACGGGCCGTCTCGCGCAGGCTGTCCCGGAGGCACGGATCGTGTGCGCGGCGGTGTCCGGCACGGTGGACATCGCTCGTTTCCCGCGTCGCCCACGTTTGAAGGTGACGTTCTTCGAGCCCACACCGTCGACGGCGACGGAGTCGGCGCTGGAGTTGTCGACCAGGCTGACGGCCGAACTCCGCGCCGTCGCACCGGTCGCGCCGGCCGGACGGCAGGGGTAGCCGCTCTCTTTCTAGAGACTCTCAGGCCGGTGGAGGGCCGTACACCGGGTCGCCGAACGGTTCACTCGACGAGTCCCACCCGTTCACGCCCTCCTGGGCGACCTGCCCGCCGGAGTATCGGTACGACCAGCGCGCGCCGTCCTCGCCTTCGATGACGACGACGCCCGCCCGCACGAACGGCGCGATCGCGACGAAGAAGGCGGTGGCGTGGTCGTTCCACTTCGGGTCGCCCTCGTCGTCAAAGCCGAACTCGATCCAGTCCCCGTCGCGAGTGATCGCCGCCGCCGCCACCCACGCGACGTCTTCCAGGGTGTCGCTGGGTGCCCACCGTTCGAAGTCGGGTCCATGCGGCCGACCGGCCCAGGCCGCCTTGGCGGCGGTGACGGCAGCGGCGTCGTCCGCCGCCGGCAGGTGCAGACGGCCCGACGGAAACACCGTGTATCCCACGGGGAGCCATGCTAGGGCATATCCGTCGATCCCGATGCCCGCTTGGATCATCAGCCGATACGACGAAGGGCCCCTCGACCTGGCACCCACCGCATCTTTTCGGCCGCGCCGGGGTCGGTGAAAACCAGTACGGATTCGTCGAGGCGATGCCATTCGAGTCCACCCGACCAGTCTTCGTAAGACTCCCCCGCGACGAGAAGCACCTCACGGTCTGCAATCTGAATTCTCACCTCGGCGAGAACGTCATCGTCGAGGTAGACCTCTACCTCGACGATCGGGCCCGCGGGAAGTTCGGTCAGGGCCCGCCGCCGGTAGCCGCGGCCCCATTCGTCTCGATCGCAAACCGCTCCGGCGTCAGCCCACAGGCCGAACGACAGGTCGTTCTGGTAGGTGGTGACGTTGACCGCAGTACCGTCGGGTCTCACCACGTCGAGTGCGAGAAGCTGCAGACACGGCACATCAGGGCCGTCGTACTCAGGTGTCCCCTCGTCGCCACCACGCACCGCCGTCTCCACGCCGTGCCACGAGGCGACGGCCTGATCCCGCAACGCCAAGAACGCCGCCGTCTGGGCGTGCAGCCAGTCACTGACCATCGACACAGTCTGAATGCCGAGTCGTTCAACCTCGACACGACCCTGAGCCGGCGAGCCACCCTCACTCGGCGCCGCCCGGACGATCGGCACGTCCCCCGGCGCCTCGTCGTGCCGATGAGACGATGTCCTACCGGGCGACGGCGCCGGCCGGCGGCTGAAACTCCGGGTACCGCTCGAAGCAGTTCCTCAGGTCCTCCACCGATTGCGCGGCAACGACGAGATTCGCGAGGACGTCGAGTGTCTCGTCCAGTTCGTCGTGTGGCTGGTCCAGGGGCTGCACCTGGAGGCGGTCGCACCAAAACCAGCCGGCGACCTCGACCTTGTTGAGAGCGGCGACGTCGTTGATCAGACTGCCCCTGAGTTCGTCCCAGCCCCACAGCTCGCCGTTGCCGTAAGCGGCCGGCTCCGCGGCACCCGCGCGACAGAGATTCCACGCGGTGACACCGTCCTGGAAGTCGGCACCGGTCAGCTTGCCGCGCCCGACCTGGGGATCCGTAAACGTCCAACCGGAACCGTCTCGGTATTCGACCACCCAATGGTCGATCCAGCGCTGCGCGACGAAGTAGGCGGCGAAGCCGCATCGGATACGGGCCGGCGTGCCCGTCGCGCGGAGCAGGGCGCAGTGCAGCAGCGCGAAGTGATAGCAGAAGCCGAACATTCTCTGCTCGACATCCCGCTCGCGGTCCAACGGTGCCGGATCGACGCCGATCACGTTGTCCAGAATGGTTTCGGCGCCGACGGTCTCCTTGTGCGACATGCGTTCCGTGGAGAATCGCAGGCCCTGAACCCACGCCGTGTGGTTGTGGACCAGCAGCCCGCGCACGATCGCGCTGAGTGCCTCCGGGTCGGTCGGGAGGCCGTGCACCCGGTCGCGGTGCCGCCCGAGATCGGAGGTAGGGCTCGGCTGCCGGTAGAAGAGTGCGATCTCGTCCATAGACCGAAGGATACCTAATTCGCGTACCCACACCGATATTCATCATCGATGGCCGGCATCTTGTCGTACCGAATCAGGTGTGCAATTCAAAAGGCCTGTATCAATGTTTCATCAATCTGATGCTGCCTTACCATCGGAGGGTCCCGAGCGGAAGGAGATCCGGCGATGCCGAGCCGCGTCGATCGAGAGACCGTCGACCTGTCGTCCTATCCCGACTTGGTGGTGGTCTATCTGGGTATGCGCGTCAACCGACTCTACGGCCTACGCACGCTGATCGCCCGCGGTCCGCGGATCCGCCACTCGGACGACAAGCCGGAGGGTCTGCTCGCGCACGAGACGTTCCTCTGGTCGTTGTTGCCCATGCACCTCGGCATCCGCCAGTACTGGCGGGACCTGCCCGCGCTGCTGACCTGGGCCCGCTCCGAGCCGCACCGCCTGTGGTGGCGCGACTTCCTGCGCGACAGCGGCGGCACCGGCTTCTGGCACGAGACCTACCTGCTGCGCGGCGGTATGGAGGCGGTCTACGACGACATCCCGCAGCGCCGTGGCCTCGCCTCCTTCGCCCCGGTGCTTCCGGCGCGCGGCGCGATGTTCGGCGCGGCGGCGCGGGTCGGCCGCCCGGACGACGACCTCGCGCCGGTCGTCACCGAGGACGACCTCTACGACCCCGGGGCCGGGCGCTGAATTCCACCTCTCGGGTCGAGGCCGACATCCGGGCCGCCGTCGCGGGCGTGTTGAAGGCGCGTCACACGGCGTATTCGTCCGAGATCTCGGTGGCGTAGTTCTTCCACAGCGGTTTCATGGTCTCGGCAGTGACCGGCTGCCCGGAGTCGATCATGGCCTTGAAGTCGCGGAAGTACTGCACGTACAGGTCCGGCGTGAACGTGTTCAGCTTGACATCTCCCCGCCTGAAGGGACGGGGATTCCACTGGGTCGCCCCAGAGTGTTTCCTGCTTCATCGCCGACTGCCCGCCCGAGAGGTGGTTCCCCGTTGAGGTCTTCTATCAGCTCCACAGGCCGTCACCGCCAGCCCGGCGGCCAGAATATTCCGGGCCGCATTCACGTCCCGATCATGCTGCGTCCCACAGCCGGCACAGGCCCATGCCCGCACCGACAGATCCATCTTGTCCGCCCGGACCCCGCACACCGAACACAACCGCGTCGACGGATACCAGCGCGGCACCACGATCAGCGTCCGCCCGTACTCTTCCGCCTTGTATTCCAGCAGGGTGCGGAACATGCCCCACGACGCATCGCTGATCGCCCGCGCCAGCCGACCGTTCTTGAGCATGTTGGCCACGGCGAGGTCCTCGATCACGAGCACTTGGTTATCGCGCACGAGCCGAGTCGTCACCTGATGCCACACATCCCGGCGTCGATCGGCGATGCGGGCATGCACCCGCGCCACCTTCAGCCGCGCCTTCTCCCTGTTACGGGAACCCTTCTCCTTACGCGCCAGCTCCTGCTGCGCCCGCGCCAGCGCGGCACGCTCCCGGCTCTCGTGACGCGGATTGTCCACCGGATCGCCGTCGGACAGGGTCAGCAGCCGGTTGATGCCGGCGTCGATCCCGACCATCGCCGTGACAGCCGCCGCGACAGCCGCAGGTACCTCGCCCCGCAACGACACGAACCAGCGCCCGGCACGGTCCTGCGACACCGTCACCGTCTTCGGCACCACACCGTCGGGCAACGGCCGCGACCACACCACCGCCAGCGGGGTGTCCATCAGCTTCGCCAGCCGCAACTCACCATCACGAAACGTGAAGGCACTGCTGGTGAACTCCGCCGACCGCCGCGACCTCTTCTTCGACTTCAACCGCGGAAAACGCGCCTTGCCGGCGAAGAACCTGGTGTAGGCGGTATCGAGATGCCGCAGCGTCTGCTGCAACGGCACACACGACACCTCATTCAAAAACTCGAACTCCGGCGTCTTCTTCCACTCGGTCAACAGCGACGACGTCGCCCCGTAACCGAGCGTCTCCTGATGCTGCTGCCAGGCGTCCCGGCGGGCCTGCAACCCCAGGTTGTAGACCAGCCGCACACACCCGAACGTCCGCGTCAACAACTGCGCCTGGGCCGGGGTTGGATAGAAGCGGTACCGGTACCCGCGCTCCACCCCCTTAGCCATCCACAAAGGATAGAACACGCGTACGAGCGCATCCGCGACGGGTCGACCGTCCTGACGCTGATCCGCCGGGACGGCGAATCAGCTGTGCTTGCCCTGCTACACAGGACATTCCGATTCCTCCCCGGCCCGAAGGCCGGAGTATCCCCGGAAGACATCTGATGACCGCGTTCTCGTCGCCGATGTTGGCGAACGTGTGTGGCGCCCCGGTCGGCACGATCACCCAGGTGCCCGGCCCGGCGTCGTAGTGGTCCTCGCCGACGGTGAACCGGAACGTTCCCGCCAGCACGTAGAAGCCCTCGTCGTGCTGGGCGTGGCGGTGCTGCAACGGGCTCGGGGTGCCCGGTGGGATGGTGACCTCGGCGAACCCCAGCCGGTGGTCGGTGTGCTCGCCGTTCTCCAGGATCCGGATCTGCTGCGCCCCGCTGCCGAGGATCTCGCCCTCACCGGGGCGCACGATGTTCACCTTCGCCACGACTGTCTCCCTCTGTCATCGCCTGTCTTGGTGATCACCATCCTGTTCCGGGCCGGCGGTGTGCGTCTTGGTCGTCTGTGCACGGTTACCGGTCATCAGTGCACGGGCGTTGTAGCCGTACGTCGCCTTGAAGATCTTGCTGAAATGGGCGGGGTCGGAGAATCCCCAACGGGCGGCCACGGCGGTGACCGTACGTCCGTTTCCGGTCAGCTCGGCCCGGCAGCGCTCCAGGCGGCGACGGCGGATCAGGGCCGCGACGGTGAGCGGCTGGTCCTCGAACAGCTTGTGCAGCCGGCGTACCGAGATGTGGTGGGCGGCGGCGATGCTCGGCGGGGACAGATCGGGATCGGCCAGCCGGGCCTCGATGTAGCCGGCGATCCGGTTGCGTAGCCGCTCGTCCGGGGAGGGTTGCCGGTCGCCCAGGCGGGCCTCCAATGCGACCGTGATCAGCTCGATGACGGCCGCCGCCGACCGCAGCGCCTCCGCCTCGCGGAACCCGGTGGCCGACCGTGCCGACTGTCGGGCCAGCACGGAGACGAGAGCGCCCGGACCGTGGTTGCCGTCGATGCGTTCGCCGATGAGCCGGTCGATCTGTGCGGGCCGGATCCGCAGCTCGCGACGCGGAACCAGCATGGTGACGTGCGTCGCGGCGGTGCTCTCGAACCGGAGCGGACGGGTGGGATCGAGCAGGACCAGGTCGGCCGGCCCGAGTTCGGCGTGGCCGCGGCCTTGCTCGATCCGCGTCCGGCCGCGGGCCATCACCTTGATCGCGAGGTTCTCGCCGTCGGAGGCGTCGCGCTCGCGCCCGACGCAGGCGCTCTCGGGCGTGTCGAGGCAGACCAGCCGCAGCGGCCCGAGGTCACGGGTGGTGATCCGGCCTCGGAAGTCGGCTCCGGCCAGCTTGTTGACCAGTGGCGGAAACCCGCTGGCGGTCAGCTCGGCCTGGAACGTCTCAAGGTTGCCGATCACCGGTCAACGATAACGACGAACCACCGACCCGCGGGCCGGCCGACCAGCGGATCAGAACGTGCGGCCGAGTGCGGCCCAGGCCGCCTCGGTGTCGACGCCGTCGATCGGCGGGACCTGCACGGTACGGGCGCCGGCGGTGCCGCCCAGGATGACCGTTCGGTGGGAGATGTTGTTGTCGCGGGTCGCCTCCTGCAGCTTGTGCTCCGGGTCGGCCTCGATTCTGAGCTGGTAGGTGCCGTTGGCGATGCCGCTGATGTCGAGTGCCTGGCCGGGGCGGATCTGGCCGTACTCGTCGCCCCAGCCCGGGTCCAGGGTTTCGCGGACCGACCGGGACACCGCGGTGCCGCAGCCGGTGAAGCCCTCGTAGTCGGGGAGGGCGAAGGCGGGGTTGCCGGCGTCGATCTGGTGCACGTCGGCCATGCAGAAACCGATCTTGCCGCTGGTGGCGACCACCGTGCCTCGGGCGTCGACGAGCTGGTAGCGGGCCAGGTAGTCGAAGTGCCAGTGGAAGTGCTCCGGGTCGTAGACGAGGGTGCCGGCCGGGCGGCGGGACACCTCGGCGCCGTCGCGGAACAGCACCTGTTCGGCGCGCATCTCCGTCGCCGTCATGTCGCTGCGGAAACCGTCGATCCGCATGGTGCCCCGGCCCAGGTTGGCCACCGTGGAGCTGAAGCGCAGCAGGTCGACGCCGTCGTCGGGGACGGCCGAGATGTTCTCGCTCGGCAGCGGCACGAGGTCGGGCAGGTCGACCCGGCCGCCGGCCGCTCGTGCCGCCGTCGGCGGCACGGACCGTGGGACGGCGGTGCGCTCGGTGGCGGCGGGCGGCGCGGCGACGGCCTGGGCTTCCTGGCCGGTGTCGAAGACCTCGACCGGCATCCGTACGGTGTTGTCGGCGCGGGTGGACTCGCGGATCGCCCCGTCGGGGTTGACGGTGGCCTCCAGCATGTAGGCCCCGGGTGGCGTGGCATCGGGCACCTGGATGTGCATCTGGACGCCCCAGCCGGTCGGGAAGCCCCAGCGCGCCCGGACGGTCAGCGGGTCGCCGCATTCGAGCGGGTACGGGTTGGTCGCCGGAGTGTCCGGGTTGGCCGGGTCGATGTTGACCGGCATGTTGAAGCCCCACGCGTTCTGGCCGAACAGGGTGCCGGACATCGGGCAGGCCTCGACCTGCGCCGAGGCCGCGACGCCGCCGTCGGTGCGCAGCAGCTTCCACTGGAAGTATCGAGGCAGGCCGAGCAGCACCGACCGTGGCCGTACGGGCAGCAGCACGCCGCCCTGCCGCACCGACACGACCCCACCGGTCCGGCGCACGTCCAGCTCGAGTGAGGCGCCGGTGACCGCGAACACCGGGCTCGCGGAGAGGGCCCGCGCCCCCTGGCGTGGTGGGAAGTCGGGATCGGTGCCCGCCAGCAATTGCAGATTCGTCACCGGCCGGGCTGCCGCACCGGCCCCTGCCGCGGCCGACCCGCCGGCGCCCATGATCAGCACCAGCACACCCGCGGCCAGGCCCATCGCACGCTGTCGCACACCGCTCACGTGACTCGCCCCTCCCCGTGTAGAACAGAGCCAGCCGAACGTAGCGCGACGGTATGACATTTCCTGGCGTCGATCCGACAGAAGCCGGGGTCTCTGGATCAGGTCACGCCTGGCTCAGGTCGATGACGTTGCCGTCGGGGTCGCGGATACTCGACGTACGCGGTTTCCCAGCGAAATCGGTCGGGGGATGAATCTCCCGGCCGCCGGCCTCGACCGCACGGGCATGGGCGGCGTCGACATCGTCGACGAGCAACCCGAATCGGGTGCCGTCATGTCCTGCTCCGGTTCCGTCGTGTTCTTCGAGTGTGATCAAGAAGAACCGGTCGGTTCGGTACGTGCCGAACTGCAGCGATGAGATCGACTCGTTGAACACGACGTCGAACGCGGTCGTGTAGAACGCGGCCGCCTTCTGGACGTCTCCGACGGGGATGCGGATCTGGACAGGGCGGATGGTCTGCAGCGCGGGCATCGGTGTTCCCTTCTCGATGAATTCGTCGACGGCGGCGATCCGCTGCGATGCCTCGCGGACCTGGGTGACCAGCCGCTCTCGGTGGACGTCCAACGCCGACCGCACCTGTCCCGCCGGGCGTCCGACCACCGCACGGACCTCATCGACCGGTACGCCCACGGCGCGCAGGCCGCAGATGAGGCGAGCGTCGTCGATCTGGTCTCGGTGGTAACGCCGGTAGCCGGTGGCCGGATCGACCTGAGCGGGTTTGAGTAGCCCGATCTCGTCGTAGTGGCGCAGCGCGGGGATGGTCAGGCCGGTCGCCGCAGCGAACGCGCCGATGTTGAGCAGGTCCTCACCGTTCACCCACCCAGCTTCGGCCCTCTGGCCGCCGGAGAGTCAACATCGACACCCGTCGGATTCAGTTCTTGCCGGCCGGGTCGGATGTGCGGTCTTTCAGCTCGGCGACTCCGTCGCCGGACAGGTCCGCCAGCGCGACATGACGGCCGGTCAACGCGAGCATCACCGCTTCGGCGGTGCCGAGAATCCGTGGACCGTCGCCCCAGGCCCAATCCAGATCGGTGGTCTCGAATCGCAGACCGGCCGGTCGGCGTTTCGGGACGAAACCCACGGCGCGGCCGCCGACCAGGAAGTCGAGTGACACCCGTAGGCGCTCCGGTCGCAGATCCTGCGGGAGGCCCAGTGGCCTGCGGATGTCCTGGCCGTGTACCTGCAGGTCGGTGAGTTGCCCCGGGTAACCGACGATCGGTGGACGGAACGGATTCTCCGCGTGTGTCCGCAACAGCGCGGCGAGCTCGTCGGCAGGGCGGTCGGCCATCATGACGGCGAGCCGCGCGTTCGCCTTGTGGATCCGGAAACCGCTGCGCAGCAGAAGCAGGAGCGCGGACGAGTTCGGGGTGGCGACCGCCGCGATCAGGTGACCGATCACCTCTTTGACGGTCCAGGCGGCACAGAGGCTGGGTGAATTCAGCTGCTCGGGATCCAATGACTCGACGAGGTCAGCTGTTCGACGGCGCTCATCGATGATCATTTTCATGACGTCCGCGTCGGGAAGCATCGGTGAACCCACTCTCCGGCTTGACATGTCGGCACGGTTCCGCAGTTACTATAATCATAGTAATGACTTCGAAGGATGTACGAGGCGGGGCCGGCACCGGTTCTTCGCGGACCCGGCAAGGACCGGGTGACGTGAAAGAGGTGTGCGCATGGCACAGGTCGTGATCATCACGTTGGGCACCAGGGGCGATGTGGTGCCGTACGCGTCGTTGGGCGCGGCACTGGCGGCCACCGGCGATCGGGTGCGCATCGCGACCCACCGGTCGCTGCGGGGCCACGTGCTGGACGCCGGGCTCGACTTCGCCGCCCTGCCGGTCGACCTGCCCACCGATGAGCCGTTGACCTCGTCGCGGTTCGCCCGGCTGCTCGCCGCCCGCTGGCTCGACCTCGGCCTGGCGATCGCCGCCGCCGCGCGCGACGCGGATCTGCTGCTGCTCGCCCCGATGGGCTGGCTCGGCTACCACGTCGCCGAGGCCACCGGGGCCGCTTGCATGGGCGCCTTCCTGCAACCCCTCGAACCGACGAGGGCGTTCCCGCCGCCGTTGACGACCACCCGCTCGCTGGGCGGCTGGGGCAATCTGCACGCCGCACGGGCGTTTCGCCTGCTGGGGCAGGTGCCGTTCGCCCGGTCCACTGCCGAGTTCCGACGCCGACTCGGGCTGCCGCCGTCGAGTCCGGCGGCGATGTTCCACCGGATGGACCGCGAATGTCTGCCGGTGCTCTACGGCTTCAGCTCCCACGTGGTGCCGACGCCGTCGGACTGGCCCGCGCACCGGCCGATGACCGGCTACTGGTGGCCGCGTCCCGAGGCCGGGCTCTCCCCGCGGCTGCGCGACTTCCTCGACGCCGGTGAACCACCGGTCTTCCTCGGCTTCGGCAGCCTGGCCGCTCCGGGCGTACGCGACGTCGTCGAGCAGGCCCTCGCCCGGCTCGGCCGGCGGCGGGTCGTCGTGCAGCGCGGTGCCGCCGGCCTGTCCGCGAGCCGCGCCGACGTCCTGGTGGTCGGCGACGAACCGCACGCCGAACTGTTTCCGCGGGTGTCCGTCGTGGTGCACCACGCGGGAGCGGGTACCACAGCGGCCGCACTGCGCGCCGGGGTCCCGGCCGTCACCGTGCCGTTCACCGCGGACCAGCCGTTCTGGGCACACCGGATCGCCGACCTGGGTGCCGGACCGGCGCCGGTACCACGGCACCGGCTTGACGCCGTGCGGCTCGCCGAGGCGATCGAGGCGGCGGACTCCTACCGTACGGGTGCCGCGCGGGTGGCCGGCCGGCTCGCTGCCGAGGACGGGCCGGCCACCGCGGTCGCGCAGATCCGCAGGCTCGGCCGTTCGGTACGGTGAGGCGGAGGACGGGCCGGCCACCGCGGTCACGCAGATCCGCAGGCTGGGCCGCTCGGTACAGTGAGCCGGTGCTCTCCGCCACCGCCGTCCGTGTGACCGATGCGGCTCTGCAGGTGCTCGGCACCGGTGGCCTGCACGCTCTGAGCCACGCGCGCGTCGACGCGACCGCCGGGCTGCCGCCCGGTTCCACGTCCAACTACTTCCGGACCCGGGCCGCGCTCGTGGCGTCGGCGGTGGCCCGGCTGCGCGAGCTCGACGGCGCCGCATGGCAGGCCACCCTCGCCGCCGGTCCGCCGCACCACCCGGCGCAGCTCGCCGACATGTACGCCCGCTTCGTCGACGACGCCACCGGCGCCGCGCGGACTCGTACGATCGCCCGGTATGTGATCTTCGTGCAAGGGGTCGTGCAGCCGGAGCTGCTCGAGTCGCTGAACGCCGATCGGCGGCTGCTCGTCGAGTGGACGGCCGAGGCGCTGCGGTCCTTCGATGTGCCGGAGGCGACGACCGCCGCGGAGACCCTGCTGGCCGCCGTGGAGGGTTTGATCATGCATCGGTTGACCGGGTTCGTGACGTCGCCCGCCGCCCCCGAGGTGCACCGGATGGTCGACATCCTCTGCCGCCGGGGTCACGCGCCGCGGCTCTGACCAGCGCCCATCGCCGCCGAGATGATCCACCTCTGCAAGAGCTGCGATGTGGCGGCGGGAACCCTCCCGGAGAGTCGGCCATACCGTCCTCTGGTCGATCACGAACCGGATCCGTTGTGGCCGGTCAGCGAAATCGGAGGGATTCCCATGCTAGGTAGGAACAGCCTCAAGAAGGCCGCCATCGGCGCGGCCGTCGTCGCGGGCCTCGTCGGTGGGGCCGCCGCTCCGGCCGCGGCGTCGGCAGCCGCCCCGGGGGACGTGCAGATCAGTGCGTGCGGCTTCTGGGTCAACCGGCAGGGCTGGGCGTTCTACACCCACTGCACGGGCAGCGTGTACACGATCGTGGAGGTGAAGGTCGTGACCAGGTCCGGCCCCGGCTCCCTCATCTGTGTCCGGCCCGGCACGGTCGGCCTCGGCCCGAACGCCGTGGTGAGCAACGCCTACTACACGGGTAGGCTTTGCTGATCAGTCGATGTCGCGGGGTGCGTCGTGTGTCGGCGCACCCCGCCCTCGACGGGCGTCACGTTCTCCTCCCGGCGACGTTCTGCACGCGGCGTGCGACGAAGGGCCGGATGGTCTTCCTGCGAAAGCCTGGAAAAGATATCGACTGGTTACGATGTCACGAGGGCCATGCAGGGAGAGCGAATCGTGCAGACGGAGCGAGTTGTCGCCAACAGGTATCGGCTGGAAGAGCAGATCGGCTCCGGCGGCGGCGGAGTCGTGTGGCGGGCCACCGACGAACGCCTCGGCAGGCCGGTCGCGCTGAAACGGGCCCTGTCCGGGGATCGCGACCCGCAGCGGTTCCGGCAGTTGGAACGCGAGGCGAAGCTGCTCGCCCAGTTGAACCACCGGCACGTCGTGACGATTCACGACGTGCTGGACGACGACGGCGAGTGCTGGCTGGTCATGGAGTACGTGCCGGCGCGGAGCATGGCCGAGTTGGACGCCGTCGCACCTCGGCAGGCGGCGAAGCTGGGCGCGCAGATCGCCGATGCGCTGGCGACGGTGCACGCGAAGGGCATCCTGCATCGTGACATCAAGCCCGGCAACGTCCTGATGATCTCCGACGACGAGGTGAAGCTCGCCGACTTCGGCATCTCCCGCGACGGCGCGGGTGACGCGACCGTGACCTGCCCCGGTCTGCTCACCGGGTCACCGGGGTACGTGGCGCCGGAGGTGGCCAACGGTGCCGCGCCGACGGCGGCGTCCGACGTGTTCTCGCTGGCATCCACGCTGTTCGCGGTCGTGGAGGGCGAGTCACCGGTCGGGTCGACCACCGACGACATGCGGCTGCGGCTGCGGCGGGCCGCCAACGGCGCCATCGCCGCGCCGCGCCGCAGCGGCCCGCTCACGCCGGTGCTGGAGCGCATGCTGCGAGTCGACGCCGGACAACGTCCCACCGCAGCCGAGGCGTACGAGATCCTCGCGGAGATCGCCGGTGTGCCGGCGACCCGGCACGCACCCCGCCCGAGGTTCGCCGGGTCCCGCAGGCTTCTCGTGACCGCCGGGGTGCTGGTGACGGTCGCGGCGGCGGCGAGCGGCATCGTGTTCATCGATGAGCCCGGGACACCTGCGGGGCCGGTGCTCGGTGCCGACCCGCGCACCGCCGATCCGTGTTCGCTGATCCGTGACGCGGCTCTGGAGCCGTTCGGCGATCCCAACCTGGTCTCCGACGATTCCGGGTTCAACCAGTGCAACGTCATCGTCAAGAAGGACCGCAAGGAGGCGAACCTGCTGGCGCGGATCGACCGTACTCCCGGCGAGCAGTCGCCCGTGCAGGCAGCGGACAAGGGGCGGTATCGGCTCGTCGACGAACCGGCGGGTGAGGGATCCTGCGGGCGCCGGATGCTGTTACCCGACCGCTACGAGGTCCGGATCGAGGTGACCAGGGCTCACCTGATCGGCGCCGACGCGTGCGCCATGGCCGACGGGGCCGTCCGGAGCGCCGACGCGGTGATCACCATAGGGCCGATTCCGGAGCGCCGACCCGGCAACCCGACGTTACGGCCGGACTCCTTCAGCAGGGCGGACGCCTGCCGGGCCAAGGACTCGCCGTCGTTTCCCGGGCGGCCCGGGATCGACCGGCAGAACCCGGAGGTCGGCTTCGGGCGTTGGAAGTGCACCTGGACCAGCGCCGCCGACGGGATCGTCTACCGGCTGCGTTTCACCCGGGCGCAGCCGTTGGTCAAGTCCGGCGCGACGAAGATGACGATCGACGGCCGGTATTCCGTGATCGGTTATCCCGGAGACGCACCCGGCGACGACACGTGTGAGGTCGAAGCGCACAACTTCACCTACGTGGACGCCTACGGCTATGACAAGGACGAGGTGTTGGAAGCCACCGTCGTCGGCAGGAACCTGTCGCCGGACGAGCGGTGCCTGCTCGCGACCCGGTTGGCGACCGCCTTCTTCCCGCCTCGGTGACGCGGGAACCCTCCCGCGGATCCCGGGCAGGCTCGATGCCAGGAGGCGAACATGCCAGAGGTACGGTCGAACGCGCTCCCGGCGAACCACCACAGCCTCGCCCTGGGAGTTCCGGCCGGCGTGGCACCCGGCATGCTGCACGTGCTGGCGGCGACCGGCGGCACGACCGTCGGATCCAAGGAGGGGCGGACCGTCCTGTTCGGGCGGAGCAGGCCGGATGTGCACGTGTGCGTCGGCGAGGACGACCTGCGCGTCAGCAGGGAACACGGGGCGCTCACCTGTCGCGGTGACCGGTGGTGGATCAGCACACTGGGTCACCTTCCGCTGCGGCTGCCCGACTCTCGCCTGTTGTTCCGGCAGGACGAACCGATTCCGCTGCAGACGGGCTACACCCCGCTGTTCATCCGGGGCTCCCACGACCGACTGCACCTGCTCGAAGTCCACGTGCAACCCAGGGACGTCGACCGGCCGGCGGCCGACCACCACGCACCGACCAGGCCGCCGCGCACGTGGCAGTTGACCGCCGTGGAGAAGCGCGTGATCGTCGTGCTCGCCCAGCGGTACCTGCTGCACGAGCGGCACCCGATTCCGCTGTCCTGGCGTCAGGTCGCGGAACACCTCAACGAGATCCGGCCGACCGACGACTGGAACCACAAGAAGGTCGAGCGCGTGGTCACCGAGGTGCGGACCCGGTTGAGTGGCAACGGTGTCGCCGGCCTGACCCGCAAGGAGGTCGGTGAGCCCATCGGGAACACGCTGAACCACAACCTCATCCGCGAACTGATGGAGAGCACCACCCTCGTACCACCGGACCTGCGCATCCTCGACCACGACGACGGAGACTCCGGGTGATCAGTCGGGGAGTCTGAGACTGGCGGCACCGGCCAGCAGCGACGCGGCCGCCATCACCGCGGCCGGGACCACCGCCGAATTCGCGCCGCCCAGCCCGACCAGCGGCGAGACGGCCGCGCCGAGGGCGAACTGGCCGAACCCGAGAACCGCGCTACCGGTCCCGGCGACCTCGCGCACCTCGGCCATCGCCAACGCGGCCGAGTTGCCCATGATGCCGCCGTTGGCGGTCACCGCCACGAACACGGCCACCGGAAACGTCCAGACCGGCGCCCCGGCCACCGCCAGTGCCAGGAACGACACCGTGGCGCCCACCTGCACGACGATGCACCACCGGACCATCCGCGCCGGATCGATCCGGCGCACCAGACGCCCGGCGACCGCCCCCGCACCGATCAGACCGGCCGCGTTGACACCGAACAGCACGCCATAACCGATCTCGGACAACCCCACCACGTTCTGATACAGAAACGGCGACGCCGCGATATAGGCCATCATCACCGCGAACGAGAACGCGAACACCGTCACCGGCGCCCGATATCCCCGGCTGCCCACCACGGTCCGAACCGCGACGGCCCACGACATGTGCTGCTCGACCGGGGCCCGCGTCTCGGCCACCACGACGACCACCGCGACCAGCAGGGCCACACTCAGCAGCGCGACCGCCCACAGCATCCCGCGCCACCCGACCGGCCCGGCCAGCAGCCCGCCGACGCTCGGCGCGAGCACCGGCGCCACCCCACCGACGGTCAGCATCAGCGTGAACGCCCGCGCCGCGGCCCGCCCGGTGGCCAGATCGGCGATCACCGCCCGCCCGATCACCATGCCACCGGCACCGGCCAGCCCCTGCACCAGACGGGCCGCCACCAGCAGCGGCAACGTCGGCGCCACCGCACACGCCACCCCGGCCACGACACACACCGCGACGCTGACGACCAGCGGCTTGCGGCGCCCGAAGCGGTCCGACAGCGGGCCGGTCACCAGCTGGCCTACGGCCATCCCGATCAAGAACGAGGTCAATGTCAGCTGTACGCCACTCGCGTCCGCGCCGAGCTCGGCGCCGATCGCCGGGAACCCGGGCAGGTAGAGATCGGTGGCCACCGGCGCGACCGCGGCGAGCGCCGCCAGTACCAGAAGTAGCGGCCACCGGATCTCGCGGCCGGTCAGGGGTGTCGTCACCAGCCGAGCCAACCGGCCGGGCCGCCCACGCGGAACGTCTGTTTTCCGCATGCCAGCGATCGGTGCCGGCGATGGCTGCGATGGTTGTCCTACGGCCGACGGTGGTGCCCAATGAGTGCAGACCGGCCGACCCTCAGCGCTGTCATCCCCGCGCGAGGACAGCGCTGACGACCGGCCGGGGTCGTGACCGCGCGCACCTGAAGGAGGAGACGTGACCTGGGACGACGGCAACCCGTATGTGGACCGGCTGACCGAGGGCGTGCACGCCTACATTCAGCCCGACGGCGGCTGGATGGTGAACAACTGCGGCGTGATCGTGGACGGTGCCGGCACGGCGATCCTGGTCGACACGACGTCGACCGAACGCCGCAACCGGGCTGTGCTGGCCGAGGTCGCCAAGGTGAGCACCGGCGCCCCACGAGCGGTGGTCAACACTCATCATCACCCCGATCACACGTACGGCAATGGCTTCTTGCCTGCGGAAACGCTGGTCATCGGGCACGAGAAATGCCGGGACGAGGTGCTCGCCGCCGGTCTTGAGGCGACCAAGGTGATCACCGCCCCCGACTACGGGAATCTGAAGCTGCGCCCGCCGGAGATGACCTTCAACGACCGGATGACGCTGCACCTGGACGGTTTCGGTGTCGAGTTGCGGCACGCCGGCCGGGCGCACACCAGCAACGACGTGCTGGTGTGGCTGCCGGAGCAGAGTGTGCTGTTCGCCGGGGATCTGGCGTTCGCGGGCGGGCAGCCGTTCCTGCTGGAGGGTTCGGTGGCGGGCTTCAAGAAGGCGATCGCCCAGATGCGCGATCTGGCGCCGGCGGTCCTGGTGCCGGGTCACGGCCCGGTGGTACGTGACGAGCAGGTCACTCGCCTACTCGACGACCTGGACGGGTACGTCTCATATGTGGCCGAGGTGGCCGCCGCCTCGCACGCCGCCGGTCTGTCGCCGCTGGAGGCCGCGGTCAAGCACCGCGACAACCCGTACCGGACGTGGGCCGAGACCGAACGGTTCGTCGGCAACCTGCACCGGGCGTACTCGGAACTGTCCGGCAACCCGATCGACACCCGCCTGACCGTCCCGTCGGTGTGGCCGGACATGGTCGCCTTCCACGGCGGCCCGATCGCGTGTCACGCGTGAACGTCCCCCGCCGGGTGGTGACCGGCCACTCCCCCGACGGTGTCTCGATCGTGGTGTCGGACGGCCCGGTGCCGGTGAGCCGCGAACTGCCGGAGGACGGGGTGGCGTTCCACGAGATCTGGAACACCGAGGGCGCCCCGGCCCGGATCGTGGCCGTCGAACCCGACGAGCCCACGGCCCGAACGTTGGCGGTACCCCCTCCCCCGCACGGCACGAAGATCCGCATCAACGAGTTCGCCCCGGGCCACCTGGACGCCCGGGGCCTGCAGTCGCCGGTGCACCGAACCGCGTCGATCGACTACGGGATAGTCCTCGAGGGCGAGATCACCCTGATCCTGGACGACTCCGAGGTGCTGCTGCGAGCAGGCGATGTGGTGGTCCAGCGGGGCACCGACCACGCCTGGGCCAACCGCGGCCCGGTCCCGGCCCGGGTCGTGTTCGTGCTGGTCGACGGCGAGTTCGACGAGTCCCTGGCAGCCACCCTGCCCGGCGGGCTGGCCGGCCTGATGCACGGCGGCCCACAAGACTGACCGCTATCGTCCTCGGATGATCCTTCCCGGTCACGCGGACTCCTTCGCCGACGAGGTGGACGTCGCGGCACTCACCGTCGACGGGTGGCACCTCGCCGATCGGCCCGGATTCTGGGCGGCGCACTGGCAGGAGCAGTTCATCGACGATCCGGATCTGCTGCTGCACACCTGGGGCGTGACCGAGGAGGACGTGACGCACCGATTGGAGGAGCTGTATGCCTCCCCGGTGTGGCCGGTCTTCACGGTCGAGCTGCGCGACGGCGCCGCACTCGCGGTGGTGTTCCGCAACCACGACGACGACGCCGGGGTGGACTACCTGGTGCTGCCGGGCGGCGGCCGACCGGCGATCGAGGTCGCCGGTCTGGACGGGCATCAGCGTGGGCCCGCCTTCACGTGGGCCGAGCTGGCCGGTGTCGCCGCCCGCCAGCCGGACCACATCCGACGGGCCCAGGCCCTGCTGCTGCTCGCGCCCGCGTTCGGCGACGACACGGCCGACACGCCGGAGGCGAGGTCGGCGCTCTCGGGGGCGATGCGGACACTGGGCGCGAGCGGCGACACCTCCGAACTGGCGGCGCTGGCCGTCTCCGACGAGGTCGTCTTCTGGGGTCACGTGCCGTGGGCGGCGGGCGTACCGGACCTGGATTACGCGCCCCGCAATCCGGCCGGCGCGTTCGCTCTGCCGGAGGCGGTGCGGCAGCTGGTCGCCGAACTGTTGGTGCCTTGAACGCAGTCGCGGGCCCGCCGACGCTGAAACTTTCCGCATCGTTGCTCTCGAGCGAGGCGGCCACCGGCGGTGTCCTCCACGCCGACAGTGCCTTCGCACTTGATGACGGTGAAGCGGACCTCGACTGGCCGGGGAGAACGGGGTCCTCCAGACCGATGCTCTCAGGTGACCGGGCAGCCGCCCCTGCCCACCGAAACCCCGACACAGCGGCTTGCGGCGATTGGGCAGAATGTGCGCGTGTCAACGTCGCGGCTCACACGCATGGTTCTGGTCGTTTCAGTGATCGCCGCCTGCGCAGGATGTACGAATGGCTCCACAACCTCCACGAAGCCGGCCGCGTCACCCCGCAGCCAGAACACCCCGTCCCAGGTCCCGTCAGCCGGCACCACGATCAGCGCGGTACCGACGCGCCTGAAGCTACCCACGGCAGTCGCGGGAGAACTGTCCCGAACAGTGTGGGCTCACAAAGACGGTCACCCCGACAACGTGACCACCATAAGTGGTCTTGCCCGTGCCGGACGGGAATACCGGGTGCATGCAGCCTGCCTGTCGACAACCCCGGGCAAGGTGCTGTCGGTCGAGGTCCGCAGCGGTAAACCCGGTGCCTCCGACCAGGTGCTAGCCGCCGCTGACGTCCCGTGCGACGGCACCGTGGCCGTCGATTCCCTGAGTAACCTGCCAGCCGAGCCCCTCATCATCGACCTACAAGGCGGCCAGGCCGACGTGTCCTCGGCCTACGCCCTCGTCGCGCCGACTCCAGCGCTATCCCAGCGTTAGCAGCATGTTCGGCTGTCTGGGGAGGCCCCCTGACAAGTATTCAGAAGAGCGTCTCGATGCCCGATTCGGCCGAGTGGAGGCGCGGGGACGGGACGGTGGACAGGAGGGGTGATGAGCGATCCAACACGGCGTCGAGTTCGACGGCCGACGCCGGGGCCAGGCGGTAGATTCCCTGCACACTGATGGCGCTCGTGAGCAAGCCGTCCGCACTGACATGTTTGATCGGCCGTGGACCTCGGCGCGGCATGTAGGTGAGTGTCTTCAGCATCTCACCGGGGACGGCTCGTTTGCCGTACACGATGGTGCCCTCCTCGCCGAGCACGACCTCGTCCGTGCAGGTCGCCGCCAAGAAACGCCACGGACGAAATCGGTCGTAGTATTCCTTCAGCCGAGCACCATCGGCTTCCACGATCTCGCGCACGCGCATGCGCCCGAAGACGAATAGCACCTGGCGATGCACGCCGATGGGGTAGAGCAGGTCACCTGGACCGACCTTCGCACGTCGGAAACTCGGCTCGGACAAATGCGGTCCACCGAACATCACTTCAAGCGGCCGGTGCATACCCAGCGCGCGCTGCCAGCGGTCCTGGGGCCAGAAGACCGTATACGCCTCGCTCACGAACGCAACGTAGCAAGCACCACCGACAAGATCGGAGGCTCTCTCCGGGCCGGCGTCGGTAGACGGCTCCTGGCAGACGATCCAACGTCGCCGCAACGCGGTGCCATGAGCGGGCGCGGCTACGATCCGCGCTGTGCGACTCCCCGACGTCATCCCGATCAAGTACAAGCCCGGCTACCGTACCGGTCGCATCGGACGGCATGCGGGCGGACAGTTCTTCGCTGACATCACCGGCGCCTACCAGGAAGGCGTCAGGCGAGGTCGCGACTGGCGCAACCAGCAGCGGATCTACGCGGTGCTCCATCTCTTCGGTGACGACGGGCACCACACCGGCTCGAACCTGCGGTTCACCGGCGTCAGGGGCGACAGCCCGGCAGCCGTCGAGGCCGCCGAACAGGTCTTGTCGGAATGGCTGGCCGGCCTCGACCCGGTCACGAACTGCGATATCGCCATCCGACCGTTCCGGGTCGACTTCGACGACATCGTTTTCGGCCTCATCGACGAGACCAGCGACGATCCAGATCAGGGCCACGGCGGACCACGGGCCGAGCTCTACCCACAAAGACTCGGGTTCCGCGAGCCATGGAACGGCGAATACGACACTTAGGACGCCGGGATGGTCGCCGCAGCTTCGCAATATTCTCAAAATAGACCGATTCGCACGCCGTCGGCGTTAGGAATGGGTTTCCGGCCCGCCTCAAGATCGAGGCGGGCCGGCTCGCGGGAACGGTCAGGTGGATCTCGAACCGACTCTCCGCGTCGGTCAGGGGTGGACCAGGACCTTGAGGCTTTCGCGGGCGGCCATCTGGCGGTAGCCGGTGGGGACGCCGGTCAGGTCGGTGGTCGCATCGAAGACCTTTCCGGGGTCGACGGTGCCGTTCAGGACGTCGGGGAGCAGTTCGGCGATGTACGGGCGGGTCGGTGCGGCGCCGCCGGTCAGCCGGATGTTGCGGAAGAACAGGCTGCCGATGCCGACGGGCGCGTCCTCGTACTGGGGGACGCCGACCCGGCTGATCGTGCCGCCGTTGCGGACGGCGCCGACGGCCTGGTCGTAGGCGGGGCGGGTGCCGACCGCCTCGATGACGACCGTGGTGCCCTGACCGGCGGTGAGTTCGCGGACCGCGGTGATGCCGGCGTCGCCGCGTTCGGCGACCACGTCGGTGGCTCCGAACTCGCGGCCCAGGTCGGTGCGGGCCTTGTGGCGGCCCATCAGCACGATCTGCTCGGCGCCGAGTCGTTTCGCGGCCAGCACGGCCAGCAGGCCTACGGCGCCGTCGCCGATCACCGTGACCGACGAACCGGCGGTCACCCCGCCGCGGACGGCCGCGTGGTGGCCGGTGCCGAACACGTCGGAGAGGGTGAGCAGCGACGGGATCAACGCGGAGTCGGCGGCCACCGGCAGTTTGACCAGGGTGCCGTCGGCGTGTGGGACACGGATGGCCTCGGCCTGGGCGCCGTCGGCGTCGCCGTAGCCCCAGATGCCGCCGTGGGTGCAGGAGGTGGTCAGACCCTCGCGGCAGTATTCGCAGGTGCCGTCGCTGAACACCCACGGCGCCACGACCAGGTCGCCTGCGCGGACGGTGGTCACGTCGGTGCCGGTCTCCTCGACCACGCCGATGAACTCGTGGCCCATCCGGGTCGGGACGCCGTCGGCCGGTTTCGTGTCGAACGGCCACAGGTCGGAGCCGCAGATGCAGGCGGCGGTGATACGGACGACGGCGTCGGTGGGGTGTACGAGCCGTGGGTCGGGAACCTCTTCGACTCGGATGTCGCCGGCGCCGTACAGCAGGGTTGCTCGCATTTTCGGTGTTGCTCCTCGAACGTGGGGTCTCGTGGCACCCATGCAAGACCCGCGGTGCGGGGTGTTCCAGGCTCGGCTCATCGGGGAGAAACGCCACCCCCTTGACGGTCGGGCGGCGACGTACCGTGGTCGGCGTGAACAACCGCATCGCCGTCCGCGAGTTCCTGATCAGCCGCCGGGCCCGCATCACGCCTGCTCAGGCGGGGTTGCCCGGGGGCGCCCGGCGTCGGGTGCCGGGGCTGCGGCGCGAGGAGGTGGCGGTGCTCGCCGGGGTCAGTACGGAGTGGTACACCCGGTTGGAGAAGGGCCACATCCGTGACGTGTCGTATGACGTGTTGGAGGCGGTGGCGCGGGCGTTGCGGCTGGATGACGAGGAGCGGATCTACCTGTTCGACATGGCTCGGGTCGCCCGGGCCGAGACGCCGGGCGGTTCGGCGCGGGAGTGCCCGGCCACCGCGGCGAGGGTCGAGCTGCCGCCGACCGTGCAGTGGTTGCTCGACAGCATGACGTTGTCCAGCGCCATGGTGACCAGCAAGAAGCTGGACGTGCTGGCGATCAATCCGCTGGGCCGGGCGTTGTATGCGCCGCTGTTCGACAGCGCGGAGCAGCCCAACCTGGCGCGTTTTCACTTCCTCGTCCCCGCGGCGCGGGAGTTCCACGGCAACTGGGAGGCGACGGCCGACGTGCTGGTCGGTCTGCTGCGCACCGAGGTCGGCCGGGCCCACTGCGATCAGGCCCTGCACGATCTGGTGGGTGAGTTGTCCGAGGTCAGTGGCGAGTTCCGGGCCCGCTGGCAGGCCCACAACATCGTGATCAACTACCGGGGTACGAAGGTGTTCCGGCATCCGTTCGCCGGGCCGCTGACCTTGGCGTACCACTCGATGAACCTGCCGATCGCGGTGCAGGACGGCCCGATGCTGAGCGTCTGCACCGCCGAGCCGGGGTCGGCGGACGAGGAGCGTCTGCGGATGTTGGCCAGTTGGGTGGCGCCCTCGTCGGCGGGTCGGCCCCGGTAGGGCGCTGCGCCCCGCCCGCCGATATGCCGATGGCGATCATGAACGGCTTCGATGCAAGGTCATCCGGGTGAACGACACGGCAGTCCGAGCCACCGATGACTGGTTCCAGCGTCAGGGATTTCCCACATTCATCGAAACAGACCGTCCTGATTTTGCGCCGCTCCGCCCGGCTCTGACGGTGCTCGTCATCATCAACGCCGCCATGCTGGGCCTGGTGTCTCTGACGTCACTCAGTTCGACAGTGGTGCTGGCCGACGCTGACAGCCCGTTCTCAGTGCTCTTTCCCTTCGCCATCCTTGTCGACCTCGCCACCGTCGTCGTTGCCGCTGCAGGTCTGGCGGCCCCGACACACGCGTTTCTGAGTCGGCACGTCCAGTTCGGGCGGCTGCGAACGTGGCGGGCCGCGCTTTGGATCATCGGATGCCTACTCGCGCCGGCCGTCGCTTTGGCCGTCCTCAGCGACTCCGTCGGTGTCGAAGGGCTCGGCAGTCTCGCTATGCCGTACGACGAACTGGAACGCGAATACGGGTGGCCGTACTGCATCGGCGGCCAACCGTTGAGCTATTGCGACGAGTATGGATATTCCTACCTGTATTCGTACGACCCCGGTTATCTACCGGAATTCATCGCCTTGGCGACCGTCCGGATCGCGAAATGGTTTCTCGTGATCCTGGCGGTGTCCTGGCTCACTGCGAAGTTCGGTGTCCTGCGCCTGATATGGCATTCCCTGAAGGCGACGTTCGACCACCGTCGCGCCCTCACCACCGTCCAGGCCCAGGTCATCCCGGTCGCGTTCATCGCCGTCCTGTTCATCTTCTTCTCCGCGGAGACGTGGCAGATGACGAACCAGCTCACCTGGACGCGCGTCTTCATCGCACTGGTCATCATCTGGTTCGTTGCACTACTACCGACCGCAGTGGTCCTGCGCCGCCAGTCGAGTCAGTTGCGCGGACGGCGCATCGACGCGGGCCGCCTCTGCGGAACTCCCGCGGAGGACTTCATCGACGACGAGGGCGTGGGGGCGCCGGACCACACTCGCACCCCGATCCAGAAATGGAATCTGTGGCTTGCGGCCGGGCTGCGTCAATCGGGCCTCACCATCGCGGTCGGCCTGGCCGTTTTCACGTGCCTCGAGGTTCTCGGCATCGTGCTGGTCGATCGGGCTACCGCTCAGCAATGGATCGGCCCGGACGTGGTGGTCCAGCAACTCGCGTCGTCCGAACTCCCGTTCCTACCCGACGATGACATCCGTTCAGGCGTCGGTGGCCGAATTCACGATCTGTGGGGGCTCATCGCGCAGTCACCGGCGGCGATGACCCGTACAGCGGTGCTCCTCGGCGGTTTTGCGGCCGCTTCCGTCACCGTCAGTCTACTGAGTAGCGCTGAGCACCGAGATGAGTACCTCGGTCCGACTCTGGCGAACATCGACACGCTGCTCACTGTCCGGATCTTCTACTGCAACCGCCTGTTGCTCCATCACCGCGATCTTGATACCTCCGAGGAGTCCGGCTGACGGCTGGTGGCGGTTATTCGACCAGGCCGGCGCGGAACGCGGTGATGGCCAACTGGACGCGGTTGGTGGCGGCGAGCTTCTCGAACAGCCGGGTGACGTGGCTTTTCACGGTCGCCTCGCTCATGTGCAGGGTGCGGGCGATCTCGGCGTTGGTGAGGCCGGCGCCGATCTCGACGAGCACCTCCCGTTCGCGTTCGGTCAGTGGTTCGAGGCGTTGGAGGGCTTCGGCTCGGGGGCGGGACCGGTCTTCGGCGGTGAAGCGTTGGATCACCCGGCGGGTCACGCTCGGTGAGAGCATGGCGTCGCCGGCGGCGGCGAGGCGTACCGCTCGGAGAAGATCTGCCGGTGGGGTGTCTTTGAGGAGGAAGCCGGTGGCGCCGACTTCGAGGGCGCGGAACACGTCGTGGTCGGTGTTGAACGTGGTCAGCACGATCACCGACGGTGGCTGCGGCCGGGTCCGGATCGTCGCGGTGGCGTCGAGGCCGTCGAGGTGCGGCATGCGGATGTCCATCAGGACGACGTCGGGGCGGTGCCGGTCGACGGCGGCGACCGCCGCGTGACCGTCGCCTGCCTCGGCGACGACGAGCAGGTCGTCGGCGGTCTCCAGGATCATCCGCAGGCCGGCCCGGATCAGCGCCTCGTCGTCGGCGAGCAGTACTGAGATCACGTCGCCTCCGGTCGGGGATCCAGCCAGGGTACGACGGCGGACAACTGCCAGCCCGCACCGGCTGTCGGGCCGCTGCGCAACGAGCCGCCGACCAGCCGGATCCGTTCGGCGAGGCCGACCAGTCCGGCGCCGGAGCCGGGCAGGTCCATCGCCGTGTTTCCGGTCCTGTTGTGGACGGCCACGGCCACGCTGCCGTCGTCGGTGCGGCCGACCGACACGGTGGTCAACGCCGCGGGGGCGTGTTTGTGGGCGTTGGTCAGGCCCTCCTGGACCACGCGGTAGACGACCCGGGCGGTGGCCGCGGGCAGGTCGCCGGCGTCGTCGTGCAGCTCGACCGGGTGTCCGGCCCGGGTGGACGCGGCGACGAGGGCGGTCAGGTCGGCGAACTGTTCGGTGGTGTCGTCGGTACGCAGTACGCCGAGCACCTCACGCAGTTCGACGAGGGCCTCCCGGGCGGTGGTGCGGATCAGTACCGTACC
Organism: Actinoplanes sichuanensis; assembly: GCF_033097365.1. Lineage (NCBI taxonomy): Bacteria > Bacillati > Actinomycetota > Actinomycetes > Micromonosporales > Micromonosporaceae > Actinoplanes > Actinoplanes sichuanensis. The sequence goes on along the minus strand of NZ_AP028461.1, from coordinate 2,989,479 downwards.
GTCGCGCAGTTTCGGGTCGTCGGTGGCCCGTAGTTCGAGGGCACCGGCGTAGAGGGCGATCAGGGACATCTTGTGGGCCAGGACGTCGTGCATCTCCCGGGCGATGCGGGTGCGTTCGGCGGCGCGGGCCTGTTCGTCGGCGGCCCGGGCCTGCTCCTGCAGCGAGGCCAGCAGTGCGTCGCGGGTGGCCTGGTTGATCCCGGCCAGGACGATCAGGGCGATACCCAGCGGTGGGAAGACGATGTTGTCGATGGTCAGCTGCCCGGAGTCGAACCAGGACCACGTGACGAAACCGACCCAGCCGGCGATCCCGCACAGCCAGGCGTTCAGGCGGGGCGCGTACCGGGCGCCGCTGTAGACGCCGATGAACAGCGGTCCGGGGTTGCCGGCCAGCGCGAACGCGACCGCCCCGGCCACCGCGCTGAGCATCGGCCGTCGGCGGCGGGGCCACATCGCCGCACTGCCCAGCAGGCCGGCGGCTGCCACGACCGGCCACGGCAGTGGTGACCAGGGTGTCTTGATCGCCAGCAGGGTCAGCACGAGACAGGTCAGCACCAGCGCGCCGTCGATCAGGGTGCGCCGCGGGATCTGCATGAAGGCAGCGTAGGCAACGCGGCCCCGGCGGCCACTCCGACTTTCGTCGACGAAAACGGCCCGCCGTCTGCGTCTTTCGTGGGGTTCCGGAGTCGACCGCGCGGCGATGTGCCCCCACCCCCGCCGACGGAAGGCTCGGCATCATGCGAAACCTTCTCCGCCGTACGCTGATCGGCTTGTTGATCGGCTGCGCAGCAGTGCCGGCCGTGCCCGCCCGGCGAGCCGGTGCGGCGCCGGTCGCGTGCCCACCGGTGACGCCCGCCGCGGTGGCCGAGTTCTTCGACGGTGCGCTGCCCGCAAGGTTGGCGGCCGACCGGGTGCCCGGCGCCGTCGTGTCGGTCGCGGCCGGTGGGGCGACGGCGTTCGCCCAGGGGTACGGGTCGGCCGACACCGAACGTGCGGTGCCGTTCGACGCGTCCCGTTCGCTGGTGCGGATCGCGTCGATCTCCAAACTGTTCACGTGGACCGCGGTGATGCAGCAGGTGCAGGCCGGTCGTCTCGACCTGGACACCGACGTGAACCGGTATCTGACCGATCTTCAGGTGCCGGACACCTATCCGCAGCCGGTGACGTTGCGGCATCTGATGAGCCATACCGCCGGGTTCGAGGACTTCATCACCGGCACGGGTGCTCGCCGGGCGGAGGATGTGCCGCCGTTGGGCCGGTATCTGGCCGATCACCTGCCGGACCGGATCCGGCCGCCGGGTGAGATCTCCGCTTATTCCAACTTCGGTGCCGCGCTGGCCGGGCACATCGTCAGTGAGGTCAGCGGTGAACCGTACGATCGGTACGTTCAGCGGCACCTGCTCGACCCGCTGCGCATGACACGCAGTACCGCCGCCGAGCCGGTGCCCGCCGCGCTGGCCCCGGATCTGGCCCGCAGTTACGACACCGACGTGAACCCGCCGAAGGTGTATCCGTTCACGTTCGACCAGATGCCACCGGACGGGTCGGTGACGACCACCGCCGTGGACATGGCCGAGTTCATGAACGCTCATCTCGGCCACGGCCCGGGACGGATCCTCGCCGCACCGACGATGGCTCGGATGCATGAGCGGTCGTTCACCGCCGACCCGCGGATCGACGGGTACGCCCACGGGTTCAAGGAACGCACGGTCAACGGGCATCGGGTGCTGATGCACGACGGTGGCTGGGAGGGTTTCACGAGCCTGCTGATGCTGCTGCCGGACTGCGATCTCGGGTTGTTCATGTCGCTGAACAGCCTCACCGGCGGCACTGCGGAGATGCTGAAACTCGTCGACGCGTTCTTCGACAGGTTCGCTCCGGGACCCGCGGGGACCGGCACCGGGCAGCCGGCCGATGCCGGTGGTGTGCCGCGGGCCGGTTTCTACAAACCGACCCGGCACAACGCGTCGACGTTCGAGAAGTTGACCACGCTGCTCTCGCCGTCGAGGCTGGCCGTCGACGACGCCGGGGTGGTGACGTTCCGGGGCAAGACGTGGACCCGGCAGGACGACGGCCGATATCAGGCCGACGACGGTGACCGGCTGGTGTTCCCGACCGGCACGCGTTATGTCGCCACCGACGGGTCGGCGGCCGAACTGATGTCGCCCGCCGAGACGATTCCGGTCAATCTGGGTGTGCTGTCGGTGCTGCTGCTGCCGGTCCTGGCCGCGCTGGTGCTGCCGATCGGCGCGCTGGTGCGCCGGATCCGGCGGCGCCCGGTGACGACGACCCGCACGTGGCGGATCGCGCGGCGGCTGGCGGTCGGCGCGGGGGTGCTCGGTGTGGTGTTCCTGGCCGGGCTGATGATCACACTGCTGGCGCTGTCCGGTGAGTTCCTCTACGGCGTACCGCTGAGCTTCCGGTTGTTGCTCGGTCTGCCGGTCGTGGCGCTGGCGGTGGCGGTGATCGCAACCGGTCTGACGGTCCGGAGTTGGCGCGGCAGCGGCGCCGGGGTGGCCGCCCGGATCCATCAGGTGGCGCTGCTGGCCGGGATGGTGGCGCTGACCTGGTTCCTGTGGCAGTGGAACCTGCTGGGCTGGCAGGGCGCGTAACCCCCGGCGGTTAGGTTGTGGCGGTGATCCTCACCGAAGCCGCCGCGCGGGGTTGGAGCATCGTCCGCCGCTACGCGGTGCCCGCCCCGATGATCCATCGGGCGACGGAACGCCGCCTCGCCGGCGATTGGCGGGGCGCCTGCGATGCCGCCGACGTCGCGGTTGATCTCGACCTTTCGAAGACCCGATACGGTACGGCCACCACCGGCCGGATCGAGGAGGATCTCCGGCACCTCGCCCCCGAACTGCTGCGTTGGCATCTGCCTCGACGCCCGAGTACCGGCCACACCGCCCTGTCACCGAGGCGGGTGTCGGTACTCGCCCGCTACGACGACGACCTGGTCCTGGCGGTGGGGAGCCCGCGCACCGGCTACGGCCGTCAGCGGCTACGGCTGTTCCTGACGTCCGGGCAGCTGCCGACGTCCCCGCCGCCGGACTCCTCTCCCGGCAGCCACGCCCGTGAGCCGTGCACGTGGCACCAGCGCATGGATCCTGATCGGCCCCGGCACCTGTGGGATGTCCGCCACACCGACGAGCTGCTGACCTGGTACGGCCTGGCACCGGCCCCGCACGACCAGCTCATCTGGGACCTGCACGACACCGACCGTTTCCGGCAGACGTGGGCGGACCTGGGAGTCGACATCGACGAGCAGCATCTGCAGGTGAATCGGAGGCTGGTCGCCGGGTACTGGCACCGGCTGCCGGAGATCGTCCACGCGGTCCGTGAAGCCGCTGCGACCAGCTCCGGCCGGATCGCCGCCGGCCCGAATCTGGCGTTCACCCCGACCGGGGACGGGCGGCTCGCCATGGACTTCCGCGACTACCCCCGGCACACCGCTTACGTCGCTCTGGACCGTCTCGGGCTGCCGCTCGACGCCGTCCTGATCAGTCTCGGACTTCTGGACCCGGATCACCTGCATCCTTTGATCCACTCGGTGTTGTTCCCGTCCGCGGCCGGGCCTCCGGCCGGGCCACCGCGTCCCGTCGCGTCCGCGGCGGAGCCGGTGCGGGTGCGCTGTGGCGGGGTGTGGCATGAGGTTCGCCGGCAGGGCGGGCGGGTTCTCATTCCGCACACTGAACGGGAGGAGCAGCGCGAGACGACGCTGGTCGCGCTGGGCGGCAGCCGCAGCGGCTGCTTCGCGGTCAAGACCGCCATGGAGAACGGTCCCGCCGGGCTGCTCCCTCCGCCACGGCACCGTATCGTCTTCGAGGATCCGTGGGCGGTCCCGCCGGTGAAGGTCATCGTGCCGTCGCCGCCGGCCGCCCGCCCGGCCCGACTGCCGCGCCGTCTGCGCGAGCAGCGCCGTGAACTGATGCGGCTGGCGTTGCACGGCGACACCGAAGGGGTGGTGTCGCTGCTCGACGCCGGTGTCTCCGCCCACGTGCGCGATCACCGGGGTCGCACGCTGCTGCATTTCATGGCGCACCTGCGTGATCTCACGCTGCTGGAGCGGCTGCTCGCCGAGGGCCTCGACGTCGACGCCCCGGACGTGGCCGGGGTGACTCCGCTGGTCGCCGCCGCCTACGGGATGGGCGACGTCGAGGTGATCCGAGCCCTGATCACGGCCGGCGCCCGCATGGACGCGCTGGTGGAACGCACCCACGAGCCGATCACCGCCTGGCTGGAGACGGCCCGTCCGGACGTCTTCGCCGCGATCAGCGACCTCGAGGACACCGCAGCCGTCACCGCCCGTCTCGACTGGCGGCACAGGTTGCAGGAGTGCGCCCGCAAGGAGGCCGAACGGCGCAGCCGTAACCCTTGAGCCGGCCGACTTGCATTCGGTACCCAGGTACAGGTTTACCGTCGATGCCATGACCGCCGTTGAACCCGGGTGGGTGCCCGAGGTGTGCACCCTGCCCAGCGCCGAACAGCCGTTACGTCTTGCGGAGTTCGACGATCTGTTCGTCACCGCTGTCCGCGCCGTCGACACGACGGGCCCGACGCGGGCTCGTCTCGCCCTGGCCGGCCCGGCCGGACTGGCCGAGACCGTGCGGGACCTGACCGCGCGGGAGAGTTCCTGCTGTTCCTTCTTCGTCTTCACGGTCACGGCCGAGCCGGCCGGGGACGGTGAGGCGGTGACGTTGGATGTTGAGGTGCCGCCGCCGCATGCCGCGGTCCTCACGGCGTTCGTGAGGCGGGCGTCCGCGCTGGCGGCGGGTGCCCGGGCCGACCAGTGGCGTGCTGCGCCGTGACGGGGCCGGGTGGGTTGCGCACCGGCGAGGTCGCCGAGCGGGCCGGGGTCAACATTCAGACGCTGCGCTATTACGAACGGCGTGGTCTGCTCGCCGAGCCGGTCCGGTCGACCGGCGGGCACCGGCTCTATCCGGCGGCCACCGTCGATCTGCTGGCGGTGATCAAAGCGGCGCAGCGGCTCGGTTTCACGCTCGACGAGGTCGCCGACCTGCTGAACGCGGGCCGGCGCCGGCACCCGAACGCCGACCTACGGCAACGCGCCATCGACAAGATCACCGAGATCGACGCGAGGATCGCCGACCTGACCGCCATCCGGGCCACGCTCACCGAGGTCGTCGACGCCCGCTGCGACAGCCTCACCGACTGCACCTGCACCGACTGCCCGATCCCGTTCCTGACCATCGGCGTTGCCGAACGCACGCACGGAGAACCGGCATGAGCCACCCGATCCCACCGGCCGGCACCACGCCCGGGTCTCGTCAGCCGACGCCGGATGTCGACGACGGACCGCCCACCCGTAGCAAGATCGCCGGTGGTCTCGCCGTCCTGGCCTGCGGTGCCTGTTGCGCCCTGCCTCTGCTGATCATGGCGGGGGTGATCACTGGCGCCGGGGCGGCGATCCTGAAGCAGACGCTGCTCGCTCTGGCCGCCGGACTCGTCGTCGCCGCGCCGGCGATGTGGTGGTTGCAGCGGCGCCGCAGTGCCCGCCGGGCCGCAGCGGCGGGTTCTGCCGGCGGATGCGGCGGCGGCGCCTGTGGCTGTTGAGCCATCGATCATCCGGTGGTTTCCGCCAGGCGACCGCACCGCCCGACGCCCGACCGGCTCCACGGGGACGCGGCGGGGCAACCACGACATGCGCGCGGTGACCGAGACGCTCGCAGGTCCAGTCGCTGTTTCCCATCAACAGCTCTCACCGTGGCCGGGACCGCGCTCGCCACTTTCGGCCGGGTCGGAGAATGGGCCGAGTCGCAGTTTCGCCGCTATGTGACCGGTAAACCAGGCGAAGAAGTCCCTGTTCAGGTCACGGCTCTCACGGATCGTGGCGCGCCATTCCGGGCGGTCGAGTACGGCGAGGTACTGCTGCACGATGTGGTCGCGCTGCTCGGTGGTGCAGCCGTGTCGATTCGGTGGCTTGGCCGTCAGATGGCCGGCGATGAGCGCGGCGTCGACGTATCGATTCGCTGCCGGCGGCTGCCGGGCTAGGTGAGCAGCATGCGCTGCCAGTACGGCGGGTGCCGGCGGGTATTTCTCGAGGGTCATGCCCATGCCACCGCAGTCGGCCATGATCCTCAACAGCCGGCCGGTGTGATCGATCAGGTCGTCGTCGACGTCGGTGCGGGTGACCGCCTCGTGCAGGTGCGCGGCGGTGGCGACCTTGCCGGCGACGTAGCCGTTGAGGTGGTCACCGTCGCAGGCATGGCGCAGCAGCCATGCCCGGGAGCCCGCGGCGCCGGATCGGCACAGCGCCTCGACGACGTAGACCCGGCCCCAGCCGGCGACCCGCTCGGCGAGCCACACCAGCGCTTCTGTACCTCCACGTCGGCGCTGTAGCGCCTCTGCGGCCAACGACCCGAACTGGTCCGACAGCAGACCGATGGTTTGGATCAGCGGGATGTCCTCCTCGGCCGAATCAGCAGTCAGCAGCGCGAGACCGACCGTGACAGCACGGCGATCGGTGCCGTGCCGCACCAACCATCGCCCGGTCTGCCGCACTCGCTGCCGATCCGCGCGCAGGGCAGCGGCAACGATGTGGTCGTTGCGGTGAATCGGGACATGGATACCGCAGAAGGCATCGACGATGTCACTCGGCTGCGCGTCAGTCCGGCTGAAATGCGTGTCCAGGACGACGGCTACATCGGCCCCGTACAGCCGTTGATCCCTCACACGTCCGACTGACGGCCGCGAGCGGTTGCGCCTTTCGTCCGGATACGGCTCACCGGCGCGAGGCAGCGCACCGTCAGGGTGCTGCTGATGGAGACGCAGAGCGTGTTCGAACAGAGCGATCTGGGGTCCGAGCGGTCCAGGCTCAGAAGTCACGCTCACCGGCGAACGGAGGACTCGATTCTTTCGATCATGGCCGCGATGATCTCACCGCTACGTCCGCGCAGCAAGCAGCGTGCTGTGAGCGACTCCGGCTCTGGGACTCCACATACAGACCACTGATCGTCCACTGTGTGGTTGAGTGGTGGCGTGACGGTTCTTCGGATTCGTGGTTTCGGTCTTCCCGACGGTGAGCCGGTGGATCTGTACGCCGACGGTGATCGGTGGACGTCGGATCCGGTGGCCGGTGCCGAGCTCGTCGCCGAGGGCTGGATCCTGCCGGGGCTGGTCGATGCGCACACTCATCCGGGAGCCGAGGAGCCGGGCCGGCCGCTGGATGACGGTGTGCTCAGGGCGGATCTGCGGGCGCATCTGGAGGCGGGGGTCACGCTGATCCGGGCGCCGGGTCTGGCCGGTGATCCGCCGGAGTGGTTCGGGCAGGCGGATGACAGCCCGCGCGCTGTGCACGCCGGTCCGTGGATCGCTCAGCATGGTCAGTTCATGGTGGGCTGGGGTCGCCGGCCGGATCCGGTCGATCTGCCGGCGGTGGCGGCTGAGCAGGCGGCCCGCACCGGCTGGGCCAAGGTGGTGATCGACTGGCAGCCTGACGACGACGTCATGCCGGTGGAGGTCCTGCGTGAGGCGGTCCGGCGGGTGCATGCGGTCGGCGGGCGTCTCGCGGTGCACTCGCAGCAGGCGGCGGGTGGGGTGGTCGCGGTGGAGGCGGGTGTCGACTCCGTCGAACACGGCATGGGCCTGGACCTCGATCTGTTGCCCCGGATGGCCAAGCAGGGCACCGCGTTGACGCCGACCCTGTCGGTGATCACGGCCTCCCTCGCGAAGATCACCGCCGATCCGGAACGGGCACGCGACAGTTGGTACGTGCCGGGCGCGAGCGCACACGCCCGGCTCGCCGCAGCGGCCGTCGAGGCGGGGGTCACGGTGCTGGCCGGGACGGACACCAGACCGCACGGCGGCATCGCCCGGGAGATCGGGGCGCTGGTCGCCGCCGGGGTGTCGCCGCATGAGGCGATCGGTGCCGCGTCGTGGACCGCCCGGTCCTACCTCGGCCTGCCCGGTCTGGTCGACGGTGCTCCGGCGGACGCGGTCGTGTTCGACGCGGATCCGCGGGCTGACCTGGGTCAACTCGTCAAGCCGCGGGCCGTGATCGTGCGTGGGCGGCTGCGGTAGGAGGTGACGCCCGGGGTGGCGTCGTGGCGGGTGCCGTCGGGGAGCAGCACCTCGGCGGTGCAGCCGGGTGGGACGGTCACCGTCACGTGCAGTTCGTCGTCGACGCGGTGCCAGGCTACGGCTGCCCGGCCGTGTGGGGTGACGTGCTCCGCCCGTACCGCGGAAAGGGTTTGATCGGGTCGGGGTTTGATCTGGAAATGGCGCCAGGTCGGGGTCAGGCGGCGAAGTCCGGCGGTGTGGGTGTGCAGGAATGAGATGACGGCGCCCTTGGAGTAATGGTTCAGGGATTCGTGTGGGGTGCCGTCGGTGTCGATGCCGTCCCAGCGTTCCCAGACGGTGGTGGCGCCTCGGTCGATCATGGTCAACCAGGAGGGGCTGGTGTCCTGGAACAGCAAGGCGTAGGCCAGTTCCCGATGGCCGTGATCGGCCAGGACCGGGAGCAGGTCGGGGGTGGCCAGGAAGCCGGTGGCCAGGTGGGTGCCGGCTTCGCGTACCAGGGTGGCCAGGTCGTCGGCGGTTTTCTGAATGAGATGGTCGGGGACCAGGTTGAAGCGTAGGGCTCGGACCAGATTGGCCTGGGTGTGCGGGGTGATGCGGTCGTCGACGATGAAGGCGGCCTGCCAGGCGGCGGTTATCCGGTCGGCCGATTCGGTGTAGCGGTGGGCCTCTTCGGTGTATCCGAGGATTTCGGCGATCTTCGCCGCGTGTCGGGTGGACCAGGCGAAATAGGCGGTGGCCACATCTGATTTGTCGGCGGCGATGAAAGCGGCGAAGTCGGTGGGTTCGGCGCCCGGTTCCAGCCATTCGCCCCAGTGGAATCCGGAGTCCCACAGATGGTTCGGGCCGGCCATCGTCTCGGCGCGGTTCAGCCAGGCGATCATGTGCGGCCACATCTCGGCCAGAATCGTGGTGTCGCCGTATTCCTGGTAGAGCTCCCACGGGACCAGAATGATCGCGTCGCCCCAGCCCGCCGAGCCGTTCAGGTTCTTCAAGGGGCCGGATCGTTCGGCCGGTGGCATGGGGGCCATGTTGCCGATCGTGCCGTCCGGCCATTGACCCGCGGCCACGTCTCGCAGCCATTTGGTGGTGAATCCGGCCACGTCGTAAAGGAATGTCGCAGTGGGGATGTAGAGCTGCCAGTCGCCGGTCCAGCCCGCTCGTTCCCTGGTGGGGCAGTCGGTGGGGATGTCGCAGACGTTACCGCGAAGGCTGCGGACGGCGGCGTCGTGCAGTTGCTGCAGGCGCGGATCGTCGCAGCTGAAACCGCCGCGGCGGGGCATGTCGGTGTGTACGAAGATGCCCGTCACATCGTCGGTGGTCAGTGGGCCGGGGTGGCCTTCGATGCGGGCGTAGCGGAAGCCGTGTGTGGTGAATCGCGGTTCGAAGATGTCGCCGGGAATGCCGGCGGAGACGACACGGTCCACCTGGCCCGCGGACAGCGGGCCGGGCAGGAACGCGACGTCGGGCCGCAGGTGTTCCATGGTGACGTCGCCGGTGTGGTCGAGGGCTTCGCCGTGGGTGAGGGTGATGGCGGTGCCGGCCGGGCCCAGGTGGGACAGGCGTAGCCGGCCGTTGATGTTCTGGCCGAGGTCGACGATGTGACGACCGGGGGCCAGCTCGGTGATCGAAATCGGACGGATCTCCTCGATCGCGCGCACCGGCGGGGCGACCGTGTTCGTCAGGTGGTCGTAGCCTCGGTCCACTACCGTCACCGGCGCCCAGGTCGGGTCGGTCGGGCGGTGGTCCTCGTGTTGGCCTTCGATCAGGTCGGCGGCCCGGATGTGCGACGGGGTCCACTGCCAGTCGGCGTTCGTGCCGAAGGTCTGCGTGGTGCCGTCGGTGTAGGTGACGTCGAGCTGGGCCAGTAGGGCGGTGGTGTCGCCCCACTGGTCGCGGGCCCGGAGCAGGCCGACCTGGCCCCGGTACCAGCCGTCGGCCAGCAGGGCGCCGAGTTCGTGGCGGCCCGGGGTCAGGTGGCCGGTCACGTCGTAGGTGGCCACCTGGGTGCGACTGGTGTATTCGGTGTAGCCGGGGAGCAGCTCGTCGTCGGTCACGCGGGAACCGTCGATCGAGGGCTCGCAGAGGCCGTGGGCGGTGACGTAGAGGCGTGCCCGGTGGACCGGCTCGGTGATGTCGACGCTTCCCCGTAGCTGCTGGACCGGGCCGGACTCGGTCTGCGGGGTCACCCAGGCGGCGCTCCAGTCTTCGGCGTGCAGCAGGCCCGCCTCGACGATCAGGTCTGCTGACCAGTCGGAAGGGCCGTGGTCGGTCCAGACCCGGACGCGGACCGTGCGCTGTTCGCCCGAGGTCAGTGGGCGGCCCGGCCACGGGACCAGGACGCAGTCGGCGGTCTCGATCCGGATCGGGTCGCGGTCGTCGACGTGCAGCTCGTACGCCGTCTGTGTGGTGGTGCCCTCGGGCAGGCGCCAGGAGATGCGGGGTCGGGGCTCGCCCAGGCCGAGGGGTTGGTCGAGGTGCTCGGCGCGCAGATCCGTGGGGCGAGTCATACGGGTCAGCCAAACATCGTCGTGGGTGGTGGAACACCATGTCATCGGCGATACCAGGGATCAGCGGGAACGTGAGCCGGAGCGGTTCGTGCGGCCGGGTCCGTCACCCTGTGGCGGGCTGCGCGTCCGTGAGCGCGTGGGTCGGTCGCGCAGGTGCGGGTCGCTCGTTGCTCGCGCAGTTATCGGTCGCTCGACAGGTGCGGGTCGCTCGGCAGGTGCTCGCCGCCCCGCGGATCTTGGCGCCGGCCGTCGGGCGGTTTCTCGGTGCTTCGCCCGTCGCCCCGTGAGAACCGCCGGATTGAGCCGCACGTCACCGCAACGTCCGTTCGGCCAACCTGCGCGGGCTCTTGATCGTCAGGGATGCGAAGCACCCGGCGAGCGGAGAACCAATGACATCGCGTGCGTACCTGGTGGCGGCCTTGGCCGCGACCGCGACAGCCGTCACGACCATCGCCGCATGTGGCACCGCTCCCCCGATGGCGCTGCCGGACGCCGCGCCACAGCCGGTCGCGGCGTCCGCGTCGGTGCCCGCCCCGCAGGCGAAGGCCGCCCCCAGGGAACACATCACCTACCCGGAACAGGGCCGCGGCACCTGGTCGGAAGCCGCCCGGCAGGATGGCGGCCCGGCCGGGCGGGAGGGTCAGGTGATGAGGTACCGGGTAGCGGTCGAACGCGGCATCGAGGGCGTGACAGCGGACGCCTTCGCCGACAAGGTCACCACCACGCTCGAGGATCCACGCAGCTGGACCGCGGGCGAGCAATACCGGTTCCGCCGGGTCGGCCCTGGTCAGAGCGCCGATTTCGTCGTCCGTCTGGCCACCCCGGGAACAAGGGACGCGCTGTGCGACGGCGCGGACGGCTACACGTCATGCCGCAACGGCGCCAACGTGGTGATCAATGTCGCCCGATGGGTCAAAGGCGTTCCACGGTACGGTGCACCGCTGTCGGTCTACCGGCAGTACGTCGTCAATCACGAGGTCGGCCATCGGCTCGGTGAGTCCCATCAGCGGTGCCCGCGCCGTGGCGGTCCCGCGCCGGTGATGCAGCAGCAGACGCTCGGACTACACGGTTGCACCGCCAACCCCTGGCCGTACCCGGACGGCCGGTTGCACCAGGGACCGCTGGGCTCCTACAACGATCCGACCCCACCGCGCGACCGCGGCCGACGCTGACCCCACCCGGGCAGGTAGCGGCCTCCGCCAACACCGACCGAACCAAGGCCGGCAGCGGACCCCACCGATACCGACTCAACCGAGGCCGGTGCCGGACCCCACCAACACCGACCCAACCAAGGCCGGTAGCAGACTCGGCCGGCGCCCGGTCTATCCGGCCAGTTCGCTCTCGCTGCGCAGGATGCAGAACTCGTTGCCCTCCGGGTCAGCGAGGACAACCCAGCCGGTGCCGTCGGGTTTACGCAGGTCGGCGACCTGGGTGGCGCCGAGCGACACCAGACGGGCCAGTTCGCTGTCACGGGTGCCGTCGGCCGGCCGCAGGTCGAAGTGGATTCGATTCTTGACCTGCTTGGCTTCGGGCACCTCGATGAACAGCAGCCGGTGCCGCCCGTCCCGCGACAAGATGAGGCACTCATCGTGGCCGGGCTCATTCGGATCGTCCGGTTCCTCGGTGTAGTCCAGAACCGTCTGCCACCAGCGTGACAGCGCGAACGCGTTGGTGCAGTCGACGGTCGTGTGAGAGATGTAGGCGGTCACCTCCGGATCATCCCAGTCTCGCCCGCTCCGGATGCCGGTGGCCCCGAACACGGATATCGTCGGCCTTGACCTTGATTGAGGTGATCTCCCGTGAGCGGACTGCTCGCCCAGCAGTGGATCTCCGTGGACGGCTTCCTCGCCGGCGTCAACGGCGAGGCCGACGTGTTCGCCGCCGTCTCCGACTTCACCCCCTCGGAAACCCACAACACCGCGCTGCTCGCCGACATCGACGAGGTGCTACTGGGTCGCCGCACCTACGAGGTGTTCGCCGAATACTGGCCGACCGCTGTCGACGAGCCGATGGCCGAGCAGGTCAACACGATGCCGAAGACGGTCTGCTCGACCACCCTGACGGCCGCGACGTGGGGCGAGCACGCCCCGGCCCGGGTGGTGCCCGACCCGGTCGACCACGTCCGGGCGCAGCGCGCCGCCGGAGTCCGAATCATGGTCTGGGGCAGTGTCAGCGTGATGCGGGCCCTCCTCGCTGCCGGACAAGTGGACGAGTTGGAGTTGTTCGTGGCCCCGATCGCCCTGGGTGCCGGTACTCCCCTGCTGGCTCCGGGCGCCGCCCCTCTGCCGCTGCGGCTGACCGACTCACAGACGTGGCCGGGCGGCGTGATCCGCCTCCGCTACGCCGTCGGCTGACCACCCCGCACCCCGAATCGGACCACACGGTCCGCTTCCGCGAAGGTCGGCTCACCTGCCGAACACCTACCGGACGTTTCGGTCCGACTCGGCGAACCGTCAACCTCCAGCTCGGCGGACAGATCGGCCCAGCCGCTTCGGTTGCCGGCACCGGCCACACACGGCTACAAGCGGCCACGCGTGCCCTTCCCCGGCGCTGCCCTTCGGCCCGCTATCCGTACTCAAGCCGATGTCTTGTGCCGGTATCGGCAGCCGCCGGCCGGACAGGCGGAATGACACAGAGTTCTCGGGCCGGGCCGTTGTTGATGGTGGTCACTCGGCGACCGCCACGATGAGCTTTCCGGCGAACCCGCCGCGGTCGAGGCGGTCGAGGGCGGCGGGAGCTTCGTCGAGCCGGTAGATGTCGTCGATGGCCGGGCGCATCTGGCCCGTGGCGATCATGGCGGCCAGCTCGGAGAGGTCGGCGGGATTCGGGCGGACGGTCAGCGGGCGCACTCGGCTGCCGCCGGTGATCATGGCTTTGAGCATGCGGCGTGCCGGGCCGAGCCATCGGCCGCCGGTGCCGGCAGAGAGCAGAAGCATGCCGCCCGGCGCGAGGATGCGCCGTAGCGTGACGACGGGATAGTTGCCGGCCAGGTCGAGGATGACGTCGAACCTCTCCCCCGCCGAGCCCAAGTCGTCGGCGGTGGTCTTCTCGTAGTCGATGATGTGCTCGGCACCGAGTTTGCGGACCAGGGCGGCGTTGCGGTCAGAGCAGACGCCGGTGACCGTCGCCCCCTTGGCTGCGACGAGCTGCACCGCGAAGGTGCCGACGCCGCCGGAGGCGCCGGTGACAAGGAACCGTTGCCCGCCCTGGACACGACGGACTCCGGCCAGTGCCGTGGTGCCGGCGATCGGCAACGAGGCGGCCTCGGCGAAGGTCACGCCGACCGGTATGCGTGCGGCCATACCGGCGGGCACGATGGCGAACTCGCCGATGGCACTGGTCGCCTCGGCCAGGATCTCGTCGCCGAGTGTGAAGTCGCGGACGGCGTCGCCGACCGCCTCGACTCGGCCAGCGAGGGCCCGCCCGACGATGAACCCGGCACGTGGTTTGCGGAGCCCGCCGGCCAGGGCGCGGATGGCGAACGGCTCCCCGCGCAGCAGGAACCGGTCGGCGGCGTTGAGGCCCGCCGCCGCGACCCGCACCAGTAGTTCGTCGGCTCCCGGGACGGGTCTCGGCACCTCTTGGAGGACGACTCTGGCCGGTGACCCGTACCCACTTTGGACCAGCGCTTTCATGATGTACCGCCTCCCGCTTACGTCGTAAGCTTACGATGTAAGCAAGCTTGCGGTATGGTCGACCGGTCCCGCAACTCACCGGAGAGCCGAAAAGATGCCAACTTCCCGAGCGCCGCTCAGCACACGGCGCGTGCTGCAGGCCGCCCTCACGCTGGCCGATTCGGGCGGCACGGATTCACTGACCATGCGCCACCTGGGCCGCGAGCTCGGCGTGGAGGCCATGTCGCTCTACCGGCACGTGGCCAACAAGGACGCCGTCCTCTCCGGAATCCTCGACATGGTGGTCAGCGAGATCGACCTGCCGGAGACACCACAGGACTGGAAGTCGGCGATGCGCCACCGCGGCGTGGCGGCATTCCGCGTGTTCAGCCTCCACCCATGGGCGCCACCACTGCTGATGTCGCGCACCAACACCGGCCCATCGATGCTGCGCTACATCGACTTCACCCTGGGAGCACTACGCGGCGCCGGCTTCTCCTGGAAACTCGCCGACTACGCATGGAACACCATGGACAGTTATGTGTACGGCTACACACTGCGCCGGCTGGCCTTCCCGGTAGCACCGGCCGACTACGCGGAAACCGCCTCCGCCCACCAGCACCTGCTGGCCGGCGACCGCTACCCACACATGGCCGAACTGACCCGACAGGTCGCGGAGGGCCACCACCCGGGTGATCCAGACATCACGTTCGGCCTGGACCTGATCCTCGACGGCCTCGAACGCCTACGAGACGCCGAGCCGGCAACCTGACCCCGCCCTGAAACCCGCCGGTCAGCGTTTGTTAGCTTATGCGGGCAGGTCCGGGTGGCGGAATGGCAGACGCGCTAGCTTGAGGTGCTAGTGCCCTTTATCGGGCGTGGGGGTTCAAGTCCCCCCTCGGACACACATTAAGCACACGGCCGAAGTCGTCAGAGACGACCTCGGCCTTCAGTGTTTCTAGGCCGGGTCGGTAGGTCATCCGCAGGCCGATGCGGCTGTAAAGCTCCGCCTTGTCACGGGGATCGGCATCACGCAAGACGGTCATCAGGCTGCCGAGGCCGTCGGCTATCGCCGTGATCTGCCCCTCGTTGAGCCGTTGTGGTGGCGCCGCGCTCAGGCGCAAGGCGGCGGTCGCGTTGTCTCGTTCGGTTGAGGTCTCGCTGATCCAGGACGCGATGAGCACGGGGTCCCCTCCGGCGTCGAGTGCTGCCCGGTAGCGCTTGATCTTGGCGTCGCAGTCCTCGATTGTCTGCCGCAAGTGATGGGTCTGGTCGGCGCCCTGGTGTCGGGCGAGTTCGGCGCGGTAGTGGGCGTCGGCAAGTCCGCGCAGGGTCGCGGTGAGGGTGTCGCCGGTCAGTTCCTCACGCAGAAACCGATCAACGGGTTCGGTGATGGTGTCTTCGCGGAGATAGAGCACCGGCGGGTGGGCGATCTCGTGCTGGCGGACGAAGTCGCGGGATGCCTTGCACCGGTAGTAGAGGCGCCCGTGGTTGGGGTTGCCGACCATGTTGCGTCCGCAGAGCCCGCACTCGATGAGTCCTCGGAAGAGGTAGGGGCGGACGCTGCGTCGTGGCGCGCGGCCCACCTCGCCGTTGGTGCCGCGCGTCTTGATGGCGCTCTGTGCCCGCTCGTAGAGGTCGGCAGCGATGAGCGGCGTGTGGGCCTGCTGCTGGGACCAGACCCACTGGCTCGGGTCGTTCCAGCGTTGCTTGTCCTCGTGGCCGAGAGCGATGTCTTCGACGTCGATCAGGACCTCGTCGGTGCGCTGTTTGTTCCAGACCTGCCGGCCGGTGTAGCGCGGGTTACGGAGGATGGCGCGGACCGCTGACAGTTCCCAGACCTGGGTCTTGCGGTGGGAGTTCCGTTCGCGGTCATAGGCGGACGGGCACAGGATGCCGTCCTGGGTCAGGCCACGGGCGATGGTGGTCATGCCGCGCCCGGCGGCGTACTCCTCGAAGATGCGCCGAACGACGGGGGCGGTGACGGGATCCGGTTCGAGCCGGTGGAGTCGCTTGCCCTCGGCTGCCTTGCCGGGGTTGGGGTGCGGTCCGGCGTCGGCGAGGCGGTAGCCGTAGGGCGGACGTCCACCGAGGTAGCGGCCTTCCAACTCGGTCTGTGCCTTCATCGCCGAGCGGACCCGGATCTTGATGCGGCTACGCTCGCCTTTGCTCATGCCGCCGTAAAGCGCCATGACCAGGTCGTGGGCGTCAGAGCCGGGATCGATGGCTCCGCCGACCTCGGGCACCCACAGGCCGACGCCGTAGTGCACGAAGACGGGGAAGGTCATGCCGAACTGACTGCCGTAGAACGCGCGCTGCGGTTCGCCGATGACGACGGCGTCGAAGCCACGGCCTGCACTCTTGATGGCGTCGAGCAGGCGTGTCGCTTCGGGGCGGCGTTTCCATGGCAGCGAGCGTGAGAGCCCGATGTCGAAGAACTCGGCGACGACCTCACCGCCGGCCGGTTCGATCAGGCTGCGGGCGCGGGAGAGCTGCCATGCCTTGGATGCCTGCGGGTCCTGCTGGTCCTCGGTCGACACTCGTCCGTAGAAGGCAAACCTCATGGTTGGTGAGTCTTACGGGCTCGGTCGATGATGCGCCACAGCACATCTGCGGCCGCATCCGACATAGGGACGTCTAGGGACGTCTTGAGCTGCATGTTCCCAATTTTCAGCGTCTTGCACGTTCGTATGCTGCGATTTCTCCCCTCGTCGGTCTGGTGGTTCGTCGTGATCTTCGGGCCTCCCTTCACTCTGGCCGCAGTAAATCCGGTGCCGCCTCGGGCGGTTGGCAACCAGAATCGGGGCCATGATCCGCTTCGGTATTCAGGACTACGAACCGCACTGGCTCAACGGCCGGGACAGCATCGCTGCCGTCCACGGCCGACGCCTCGCGCGCCTGGCGGGTCGCGCTCTTCTGCATGTCTGGGTCGTCTGGGATCTGGAAGACGACGAGTGGTTCACCGACGCTCCGGTCCTGCTGGACTTCGGTGACGAACGAGTCACCATCGACCATCAGAAGTTCGACGATCTCTGCATCACGTGGGACGCGGTGGATCCGACCCGATCGATCGAGGATTCCTACTTCAACCTCGTCTGGCGTCCCGACGCCACGCCGCAGCTCGCCGAGCTGGCCGGTCAGACGCTGCAGCGTGTGGCGCTGCTCGAATGGGCTGGCGACAGGAGTGACATGGCCAATGGCAGCGTTGCGATCGGGTTGGATCTTTCACCGCACTGGCTCACGATCTTCAACGCACTTGATGAGAACGGCTTCGGTTTCGGCGGCCCCGACGAGCAATACCGAGCCCACTACTTCGACTCGTAGTCGCGCTGTTGCGGTCGTCCGTCCGCTGTCCGTCCGCGCGCTGATCTGCGCAGACGCGCGCGAGCGGACGGACGTCCGCACGGACGAACGGGTCAGGCTCGCCAGCGCCCGCGAGTGACTTGCCGGGCGCGGCCGGCGGCGGCGTGGGCTTGGAGCCGGTCGTAGACCCAGGTACGGCGCATGCCGGTGAGGTCGATGAGTTCCGGGACAGTCAGCCCGTCGGCGGGTGCTTGGTCGAGTGCCGTCAACAGCGTCTGTTCCGGGTTGTCGGCTGACGGTCGCGGCGGCTCGATGGGCTTCGGCTGGTGGTCGATGGCCGCGCGGGACAACGGATCGAGGTCCGGCCGCTGGTCGGCGTAACGGGCGGCGGTCTGGCGTACGAGATCGTCGGTGACGAGGTAGGCGCGGGCGCGGCGCGGCTGGTTGTGGCCGTCCGCCAGGACGTAGAACTTGCCGGGCGCGTCGAGGGTGTGGGCGTGCCAGCCTGCGGCGAGCATGCCCTTGTCGAGGATGAGGTCGACGTCGCGGCGTTCCCGGACACGTAGGCAGACGCGGATGCTCATCTGCGAACGCAGCGCTCCCCCGCCCATCGCCTTCTGGGTTGGGCGCTGGGTCGCGGCGAGCAGGTCGACGGCGACGGCACGCCCGCGCCGAGCGACCGACTCGGCGTTCCCGACGGCGTCCGGGGCGGTATCGGCGAGTTCGGCGTACTCGTCGATCACGATGACCAGGGCAGGGGCGGTCGGTGTGGGTTTCCAGACGCGGGTGTTGTCCCGGCCGGAGGCGTGTGCGCGGGCGTCGAGCACGGCGACCGCGTCAGCGAGCAGTTCAGTTGCCTCGTCGGGGGTGGTGGCGAGTCTGGCCAGGCATGGCGCCCAGGGCCGCAGTTCCATGCCGCCTTTGAGGTCGATGCCCCAAAGGACGACATCGGTGCAGGCGGCAAGGTTGCCGAGGACCACGTTGAGCACGCCGCTCTTGCCCGAGTCGGTGGTTCCGCCGATGAGGGCATGCCGACGGAGCATCGCTACACGGACGGGTGTGGCGTCCTCGAAGACGCCGAGTTCGATGGGGTCGGCGAGGGTTCGGGCGGTCGGACCGGGCCACGGGATAGCACCGGCGTGCGGGTCGACGGCGAGCACGCGCATCGTACAGCGGCCGGCGTGAGCCGGGTCCTGCTCGACGCGAACGGCGCCGGGTCGCGTTCCCAACGCTGATTCGATAGCTGGCACGCGGGTCATCAGCTCGGTGACGCTCTGCCCCGGTCGCAGTTTGATGCGGGCACGCCATCCCCAGGTGTCGACGACGGCCGACATGATCCGCGAACCGGCCAGGCCGATCTGCTCGGCCAGGTTGGGCCACGCGTTGATGACCCGGTCCACTCGCACCCGCGCTCGACGACGCCGGTGTGCCCACCACGGCACGCCGAGCGCGACCACGGCCAGGATGAGCAGCGTCGGTAAGGGTGATCGGGTCGGTCCGAATGCGGTTGCGGCAGCGAGCCATCCGCCGGTGAGGGCGGTCGTTGTGGTGGCGTATCCGCGCTCGGCGGTACGGGTGAGTCCCCAGGGCCACCCGCGCACCGCCACGGCCGTTGCCGCCAGCACGGTCACGACGGCGACCAGCGGCCACGCTCCGGGACGGCTGTGGTGCAGGACCGACCCGACGACCACCAGGACCAGGGCGAGGAAGCCGGGAGCGAGTTCCGATCGGTACCGGAACAGAGTCCGGCCGATGGCAGCGAGAACGACGAGGGTCAAAGGCTCATCGGGTACGAGTAGCAACGGTTGTGGGTTGCGGCGGCTCCAGCGGCGGTGTCGTCGGCCGTAGGCCCTCATTCGGCGAGTTCGCCCTGTTCCGGCGGCATCCATACCTGGTGCTCGGCGACCGCATCACGTAGGTAGGTCAGCGGCTCAGACTCGCCGTCGTGGTCGGCGGAGAGAGTGGCGCGAGCGGCGGCTAGCAGGTCGGCGAAGTCCCACCGAGTGCGGGTGAGCAGCCGCGCGAGCCGGTCGACCTCGGCGAGCAGGACCGGGACGTCCCCGATGGCGGTCCAGACGGTGACGGGCGTGGGCCGGCGGCGAGCGGCGTGCAGGTGGGAGCGGACGGCCTCCTGGTCGATGGTCGGGCGTGGGATGTACTGGTCGTTGGCCATGTGCGGGTTCTGATCTCCTTCCGATAGGTGGGTGCTCATGTCAGAGGCTCAGTCCGGCGACGAACCGGGCCAAGGCGCGCAGCCCGTTGCCGATCTCCGGGCCGATGGACGACGAGGCGAGGAAGTAGCCGAACGCTGCGCAGACGGCGGCCTGCCAGAGCGGCAACCGGGCGTACCGCCACAGCAGGTAGACGAGGACTCCGAGCAGTAGGACGGCGGAGACGGCGATCGTCACGCGTCACCGCCACGGCGACCGTTGCGGTTGCGGCGGCTGCGGAGACCCCCGTCGGTGCCGGCGTGGCTGCCGCGCGGCTGATGCCGGCGAGCCCACCGGGCCCGGTTGGTGCACTTACGGCAGAGGATGGGGTTGCCAGCGGCAAGCTGAGCGCCGCAGGGGCAGGTCGGGGTCAGATCCTGCGGGATACGGATGGTCATGGTTGATCTCCTCTCGGATCGGCGATGCGGGGCTGCATCGGCGTGCCATCAGAGTGCGATCAATCGACGGGACGTAATCAGGTCATGGCTGGACGTATCGAAGACGTCTCCTCTAGCCTGGTCGGGCCGCCGGACGTCTTGACGGGAAGCCGATGCCGAACGAGCGACTACGCACCGCATTGTTGGAGAACGGGATCACGCCAGCCGAGCTGGCGACATCACTCAAGGTCGATCCCAAGAGTGTCGAGCGATGGATCAGCGGACGGACGCCTTATCGCCGGCATCGGTACGCGGTCGCGGCCCGCCTCGGCGTGGACGAGGTCTACCTCTGGCCGGACGCGCTGAGCCCCGATCAGGTCGCGAACGCCAGCGAAAGCGAGATCATCTCGATCTACCCGCATCGGTGGACGGTTCCGTCCGATCTGTGGCGCAACGTCTTCGCCAGCGCCGAGGAGGAGATCGGTGTCCTGGTCTACAGCGGCCTGTTCGTCTCCGAGGACGCCGGCATCCAAAAGATCTTCAGGGAAAAAGCGGAAGCAGGAGCGCGGGTACGCATCCTGCTCGGCGACCCGGAAAGCGACGTGGTCGCGCAACGCGGAGCCGACGAGGGTGTCGACGACGTCCAGGCCGCGAAGATCCGCAATGCCCTGGTGATGTACCGCCCGCTCCGTGACATCGAGGGCATCGAGTTCCGGCTCCATCGGACGGTGCTTTACAACTCGATCTACCGCGCCGACGACCAGGTACTCGTCAACACCCACATCTACAGCTTCACCGCAGCTCAAGCCCCGGTTCTCCACCTACGACGGGCCGCCGGCGGGGGCATGGTGACGACGTACCTGGAAAGCTTCGAACACGTATGGGATCAAGCGACACCGTCGGAGTGAGTGCCGGGTGGGACAGCGCATCGACTACTTCGACGACCCTGACGCGCCCACGGCTACGTCATTGGTCCCGTCGGCGAATGCCGTCGTGGTCAACGACAGCGGCGAGATCCTGCTGATCCGCCGTTCCGACAACGGCAACTGGGCGCTGCCCGGCGGCGCGATGGACCTCGGCGAGTCTCTGCCCCAGACGGCGGTCCGGGAGACGGCCGAGGAGACCGGCATCGACATCGTCATCACTGGCCTGGTCGGGATATTCACCGATCCGCGGCACGTCATCCTCTACACCAGCAACGGCGAAGTACGGCAGGAGTTCTCCATCGTCTTCACCGCCCAGCCGGTAGGCGGGGAACCGACGCCCAGCGAGGAGACGACCGAGGTCCGATGGGCGTCCGAGGCCGAGTGCCGCACGCTGCCGATGGACCCCTCGATGCGTCGGCGGATCGAGCACTTCCTCACCCGGCCTCAGGACGTACACCTTGGATAGCGACGCACTCGGCGCCATCGCCGACTCGTTCTCAGCCGTCGGCACCATCGGCGCATTCCTGGTCGGCTTCCGCCTGCTACGCCGCGAGCACCGCCGCGAAGCCGACCGCGCCGAGGACGAACGACGCGCTCAGGCCGAACGGATCAGCGCGTGGATCGAGCTGGCCAACAAGCGCGATGGCACACGCGACCTGACGTTCCACATCCACAACGCCAGCCCGATGCCGATCTACGAGGTGGAACTTCCCCTCCCGGCACAGGGCGACGAGGAACCGCACGTCGAGTTCGTCGGTCTGGTCCCACCCGGCCAGACCATCCAGCGTCCCGCCCCTACCGAATGGCTACGGTCCTACGTCGAACCAGAACCGGTGCAGATCGAGTTCCTGGACAGCGCCGGCCGCCGTTGGAGCCGCGACGAACAGGGAACCCTGTCCCGCTCGGAATGACCTCAGCGCTCGGCAAGCGCCGCGTCGATCACCCGAACCGAGTTGATGATCAACGGACTCGCCTCACGGATCGACTCGGCAACAAGGTGGCCGTCCCCATACCGGGAAAGGATCTCGGCAAGCCGCCGCTCGACTTCCACCGGCTCACCGTCGGGTGTGGTGGTCATGTCGGCATAGGTAATCGCATGCGACGCCAGACCCTCGACCGGCGGGAACTCGCTCGCGAGTTCGTCGGACAGTCCCCGGTTGCGGCCCTCGATGAACGCGCACGAGTGGTGGGCGACCAGTCGGCAGATCAAGTCATCCATACCGGCGACGTCGCGCAGGTAGCGGGCGCCGTCAAGCTGATGCATGCCGGTGACGACCAGGTCGGGTGCGTAGCCGACATCGTGCAGCCAAGCCGCGCAGACCAATGCGGATGCGTCGTCGCCGACGAGGTGAGCGACAGACTCGGCCTTACGGCCTACGCCTTGGCTGTGCGCCCAGCGACGCGGGATCGACTCGGCCAGCACCAGCCGCGTCAGATCACGGGCACGCTCAATCTCAGCCACACCGGCAGGTTAGCGCCCGTCCTGCATGGCCGTGCCCTCGTCTGCACGTCCTCCTATCAGCGAAGCCTTGAAAGTAGTTCGGTGAGCCGGTCCGCCACGGCCGCCGTCACGTCCCCCAGCCGCACAACAACGGAGCCTGTGCGGTCGACGGCATCGTGCAGTCCAGGAAAGTCCTGACCGACATCGAACCCGGCATCTTCAAGAACGAGCGCCAGCCGATCCGTAGCCTGACGTGCCGTTTCATGCTCCGCTTGCTTGTCTGTCGGCATCGCAGTCCATCCGCTCACCTGGCGTCTCGTCGAAGCCGAGTCTGCCGATCGGGTGACCCAGCGTGAACCACAGGACTAGGACGTCTAGGGACTTCTTGGCTACGATGACGCCGATCGCCAGCGATGGGAGTCGTTGCGTGAACAGTCCACTCGCCCGAGCCCTACGAAGCGCCGGGATAGACGTCATCGACGTAGCAGCCCGCCTCGATGTCGACCCGAAAACCGTCCAGCGCTGGATGACCGGCCGCATACCCTACCCACGCCACCGCGACGCCCTCGTCAGAATCACCGGCTGGCAGGCCCACGACCTATGGCCGACCCTGCCCCGCCCCACCGAGCAGCCGGCCATGTCCGACGAGGTCCGCATCGTCTACCCCCACCGATCAGCAGTGCCCACCGACGTATGGGCTCGCCTGTTACGCCGTGCCAAGCACGAGATCGACGTCCTGGCCTACAGCGCCCTGTTCCTCGCCGAGGACGCCTCGATCCCTGCCCTGCTACAGGAGAAGGCCCACAACGGCGTACGCGTCCGCATCGCCCTCGGCGACCCCAACGGCAACCACATCGCCCGCCGGGGAGACGAGGAACGCGTAGGCGCCGGAATGAGCGTCCGCATCCGAACCGCCCTGGTCAGCCTCCAGCCGCTCACCACCACACCGGGAATCACGCTGCGCCTGCACGACACAGTCCTCTACAACTCGCTCTGCCGCTCAGACGACGAAATACTCGTCAATTCCCACATCTACGGCCGCCCAGCCGCCCACGCCCCAGTACTCCACCTCAAGAGCACCAGTGACGCCGGCATGGTCGCCACTCACACAAGATCATTCGAGCGAGTCTGGGGCTCAGCAAAGCCGTCAAAGCTCTGACCACGACCAGGAACACCAGCCGCACCCGGCCGCCGACGCGGCAGCACCCCGAACTGATCAAAAACCCCAAGCGCTTCATACCGAGCGCGACACGGTTCCGGCTCCAGACACACTGCGCAAAGCCCACCCGGCGTCCCGGACAGATGCTGGTGCAACTTGGCGTCCGCCACCGCCAGCCGGTCCTGCGCAGTATGAGCAAGGTACAGACCCGCACTCATGGAAGATCCGCAGGTCGATTGATCCTGGCCCAGGCTATGACCTCAGCCGTGACCCAAACCTTGCCGCTAGCAAGCACAGCGGCCGGCTCCGGAAAGCCGCTCCGTTTGGTGACCTGATAGACCCGCCGCCGACGAATCTTCAAGATTTTCTGAATTTCAGCCGAACCAACAAACACGGGCAGCCCCAGCCACTCAAGCTCCCCGGATTCTGACTGCGGTGATCCCATATCCATCGCCCGTCCTCAGCCTCGGTGACAACCCAGCCGCCCGGAGCAAGTCGCAGACGGCCGGGGCCTATCGTCACCGGTTGTCTAAGGCTTCAGCTCTCTGACTACCGGCTCTCGGTAAGACTCACCGCATTACAGATAACCTATGAACCACAGCTATCAGGACGTCTTCTCACTTCTTGACGTCCCCGAGCGTCAAGGTGCTTCGATCTGATCGTGGACCCTTCGGATGCAGTTCCCTCGTCCGCCTTCAGCGGAGTGGTCCGCGTAACCGGCCGCTATCCGATCGGACCTTCTGCGGGTCGCCTTTCTACGGCACCGTCGTCAGAGGTATGGTTGCTCGACGCCGAAGCTAGAGGTGGCGATCTGCTGCCCCTGTCGAATCTCCATAAACAGCCAACCGCCGGCAAGCAGATAGGCGGAGGCTTACACCACCGACGGCTTCCGGCCGACGTCCCATCGCTTCCCTGGGCTCTTACACTCGAAGCTGGCCGCCAGAGTCGGTACCTTGGCTAGCCTCTAGCCAAGGAGGAAGTGATGAATCCGGTCTCGCTGGTTGTGGGTGCACTGGCCGTTTGACCTTCGGAGACGATCAGCGCAGCCGTCCAAGATTCGTACCGAGGCTTCCGGTCTGACTAAGTTCCCAACCTTGCCATTAAGCCTGTAAGGCCGAATGCACTATATGGCAACAGTGGACCTATCTCCCCGAACTCCGACATGGACAGACTCAGGGTCAGCGCCGTATCGTTGTCGCGTGCAGTCAACGACAGTCCAAGAAACCCAAGTCATGGTACTGGCGGCTGGCAATACGCCAGCCGCCGCTGCAACGGCGCGTGGCCACCTCTTCGAACGGTTCATAGCCAAGGTGCTTGAGCAGTTTGGATTTGATCAGCCGACTGTCCGAATTCTGAACAATACGAGCGACGGGATCGAGCTGGATATAGCCGTTCGACATCGACTTACGGGACGCCGGGCGATAGCTGAATGCAAGGCATATACCTCAGCTATCCATGCACGGGAACTGACATCCTTCTACGGGAAATTAGGCGCAGAGCGGTTAGAATCCTCTGAGCAAATCGACGGATTCTTCTTCGCGCTTCCTCGTCTTACTAATAACGGTGCCGAGCAAGCCCGAAAGCTTGAGAAGGATCCTGGCTTCAGATACCTCGATGCCGATCATGTAGCACAGATTGTGCGAGATATCGGAATAATAACAACAGCTCCAGACACACTTACCGGCACGCTCATCTCCGACTCCATTATATTGGTCACTGAACATGGCGTATTCTCGGCAGCTAAACGGCTAGACCCATCATCGCGAACGACTGCGGAAGTCGTTGTTTGGGCTGCGGGCGCGGCACCGGTTCCAATGCCGGTAGTGGAACTGTTAAAAAGCTCTCCGTATGCGGCCAGTTCACCAGTTCGCGATGCGCGGGGCGAACTTCTTCTACAGCATATTCGCCATACAGAAAGCGAAACTCCAGTTATCGTGGAGGTCCGGGGAAGTCAATCGGACTTCGAATACCAGCTTCCCGCTTCACCACAGTACTTCGTCGGTCGGCGAAAAGTCATTGCCGAACTGGAGTCTGTCATCTCTAATGCACCCGCAACATTCGTCATTAACGCAAAATCAGGCTGGGGAAAGAGTTCCCTGGCGTTACGCCTGAGAAAGTCGATCTTGGCGAAACGCGGGCACGCGATCGTATTCGACACTCGCACGGCATCCAGTCGGGAATACGTAACCGCTGCAATCCGATCGGCAGCAATTCGCGCCGAGGCGGCAAAAATCCTACACCTCCCCAGCAACGCGTCTTGGGCAAGTCTTGCAAGCGCCTTGGAGACGCTGAGAAATTCGCAATGGGCAGCGAATGCCGGACCCCTTCTGATCTTTTTCGACCAATTTGAGAATGTTTTCAAGGAAGAAACTATAACGAGGGAATTCAGAGACCTGGCGCTAGGTATCGCCGAAGTCGGCAAGCCAATTGTCGTTGGATTTGCCTGGAAGACTGACCTCGTCGGATGGGTAGAAGGACATCCATTCCAGCTAAGGGAAGAAATTCGCGCACAGGCAACAGTAGCCAATCTAAAGGAGCTTGGGCCGAGCGAAATCGACAATCTCTTGGGCCGCCTTGAGAGGAGCCTCGATGCGAAACTTCTCCCGGATCTAAAACAGCGCCTGCGAGAGATTTCTCAGGGATTGCCGTGGCTATTCAAGAAGCTAGCCGGCCATGTGCTGCGTGAGGTCCAGGACGGCAAAACACAAAGTGAACTTGTAAGCGAAGCGCTCAATGTTCAGAGTCTTTTCGAGTCAGATCTGGCCGAGTTGCAGCCGATCGAACGCGAAGCTCTTCTGCACATTGCACGCTATGCTCCCGTGCCTGTCTCCGAGGTAGAAGATCGACTTCCTGCGGGCGCCATCCAATCCTTAGTTGATCGGCGACTTGTGGTACAGATTGCCGAACGTCTCGATACCTACTGGGACATCTTCAGAGATTTTCTCACCACGGGTCGGATACCTATCGAGGAATCGTACACTCTCAGGTTACCCCCGTCTTCCGTAGGACGGCTATTGCGTGAGGTAATGGCGGCGGGTGGCGACGCACCGGTTCCACACTTGGCTGCACGGCTTGCAACATCTGAAACAGTAATATACAACCTTGCTCGTGAACTACGCGTATTTGGTGTAGTTACGTATGAGCCAAACCGGGTGAAATTCACTCGTGAATTCTATGAATCAGCAGACCCCGAGGATGACCTGCGACGTCGTGTGACCACGTCCCTGCGGCGGCACAAAGCATTTTCAGCTTGCGCTCACCTTCTCGAAAAAAACGACGGCGAGATTACACAATCAATCTTCGCGGCCGCACTTCCCAAAGCGTTTCCCGCTATTGCCGCAACAGAGAACACCTGGCTTAACTACGCCCGGTCTTTCGCACAGTGGTTTCACTATGCTGGCCTAATCCGGTATCGAAATAAGACGATCATCGCGGTCGATGACCATGCCATCATCCCGAAACAGCTTTTGTTCACCGAGGAAGCGGATACCCGTCGCCCAGAATTCTTTCCCCAGCGGGCGCCTGGACCAGCACTGGCGCTCGTGAAAAGGCTCGCGGCCGTAGGCAGTATATGCATCAGGGGTGACGCCAAGACCACGCTGACCAGCCGCGACCTGCTGATTCTTGGCATTGCGAAAGTCGACAAAGAGAGAAACCTGACCCTCTTAACTAAAGAGGGCGTCGATAGTTCCGGGAACCTGAATCCAATCGTTCTCCGGGCGTTAATAGAGAAAGTTCCTGGGTGCAAGAGCGCTATCGACGAGTTGACCCGGAATCCAGAAACTTCTACTGACCAAATCGGGGAGATACTGAAGGATGCGCAGAACGCTACGTGGTCTGAAAGTTGGACTCGTGGGGTAGGAAAGCAGATGCGCGCTTGGGCTAAGGCTGCTGGCGTACGGGAAATAGGTCACCGAAGCGTCCGAGCAACGTCATGACTGCCGCTGCCTGTGCCAGCCCTACGATGCGATCGTCAACTCCCCCTTGATGATCGTCGTGTGCTTATCTTGAGTGTTGGGCCTCGGACACCAATCAAAGACACGAGAACTCGCCGGGGTGAAAACCTCGGCGATCAGTGTTTCTGGGCCAGGTCGGTAGGTCATCCGCAGGCCGATACGGCTGTACAGCTCGGCCTTGTCGCGCGGGTCCGCCTCGCGCAGCAGCCGGAACAGGTCGTTCAATGCTTCGGCGATGGCGTCGATCTGGGTCGGTGGTCATCCGTTGGGGCGGTGCCTCGGTGAGACCCAGCCGTGTCTGTGCGGCTTTCTTGATCCTCGTGGTTTCACTGATCCGGTCGGCGATCAGGGCGGGATCGGCGACGGCGTCGAGGGTTGCCCGGTAGCGGCCGATCTTGGCATCCGCGTCGGCGACGGTCTGCCGGAGGCCTTTCCTAAGGCAACCCGCACGCCTGTCACCGCTGTTCGGCGCTGCTGTTGTCGAGTTGGGCGAGGTGGGTGCGAATCTGGTCGGCTTCGGGTAGGCCGAGGTCGGTGTAGAGGGCCAGTGCTCGCCGGTAATGCGAGTGAGCGTGGACCGGGCTGCCGAGGGCGCGCTGGGCATGGCCGAGGCCGGTGTGGGAACGGGCCTGCTGGTCGCGGTCCGGGATCTCGGCGGCGATGGTGTTGGCGGCGGTGTGGTGGGTCACGGATTCAGCAAGACGGCCAGCAGTGTGGGCGGCTTCGCCGAGGCCGTTCAGCGCGCTGACTTCACCGGCGCGGTCGTGAATCTCGCGGAAGATGGCCAAGGCGTCCTGATAGTGCTCGGTCGCTTCGGCGGGCCGGGCGAGGCCGACATAGAGGGTGCCGAGGCTGTTCATTGTCCAGCCTTCACCGGCGCGGAACCCGCTCTGTCGGCACAAGGCCAGGGCCTGGTGCAAGTGTTCGGTGGCCGATCCGTGCAGGCATTGCTTCGCTTCGACCTCGCCGAGATTGGTCAGCGCGGTGGCTTTGCCGGCCGGGTTGCCAACCTGCCGGTACAGCAGTAGTGCCTGTCGGAGGTGTTCAGCGGCCAGACGGTAGCTGCCTAAGCGGGCTTCGACGAAGCCGAGATTGTTCAGGGCGCGTGCCCAGCCTGCTGGGTCGCCGACCTGTCGGAGCAGGTCTATCGCACGCTCAAGATGGTGGGCGCTGAGCCGGTGATTACCTCGCCGCGTTTCGAGAGCGCCGAGGCACGCCAGGGTGCGTCCTTCGCCAACGGGGTCGTCGACCACTCGGTGCATGCCTAGAGCCTGTTGGAGATGTTCGGCAGATGTTTCATACTGGCCGAGACGGCCGTAGGCGCCGCCGAGGCGGGTGAGTACGTGGGCTTCCCTGGACGGATCGCCGATTTGGCGAGCGACGTGATGGGCGTGGCTGTGAACGGTCAGCGCATCGGTGGGGTAGTCGCCGATGAGGTAGTAGTGCAGGGCGACAGACAGCCGGATTGCGTGGGAGTGCCAGCCGTGGGTCGCGGTATGGATGGCGACTGCTATCAGGGTGGATCGTTCGGTGTCCAACCACAGGAGGGCTCTGTCTGCGTCGGTAAGGACTGGCGTTGGCGTGCCGACGGGAGCGAGCCGGGGCAGGAGGTGCGTCTCGGCGGGATGCAGCGTGCTCATGGTGCTGGCGACCGTGGCGATGTAGTGGTCGAACAGGCGGGTCAGGGCGGCATGGCGTGCGGATGGCGGGTCTTCGTCGTGAGATCTGGTGGTGGCGTAGGCGCGGATCAGGTCGAGGAAGGCGTACCGGCCCGATTCAGCCTGTTGCAGCAGGTGGTCGGAGCGCAGGCTCTCCAGGAGCGCTTGGGCGGTAGCCAGGTCGACATCGGTGAGGGCCGCGGCGGCGTACGCGTCGAAGTCGTGTCCAGGATGCAGGGCGAGCAGGCGTAGCAGTCGCTGCTGGTCAGCGGATAGGTGCTGGTAGGACAGTTGCAGGGCCATTTCCATGCCGGTGTCCAGGCGCCGATCTCGGTGGCGTTCGTCGAGGCGGTCGGCGTGGTCGGTCAGCGTCCAGCCCGGTGTGTTGCGGATGTGCCCAGTGATCAGGCTCAGAGCCAGGGGTAGGTAGTCGCAGCGCCGGGTGATCCGCGCCGCAGCGTGCGGATCCTGGCCGACGGGAATCTCGGGTACGGCCTGAGCCAGGAATGCCAGGGCCTCGCCCGGGGTGAACACGTCCACGGACAGGTGCGTCGCGGGGCGTAGGTTGGCCAAGCGGCGCCGGCTCGTGACCAGGGTGAGGCAGCCCGGTGTAGTTGTTAGCAGCGGGCGGACCTGTTCGGTGGTGGCGGCGTTGTCCAGCACCACCAGGGCCCGGCTTCCTGCGAGGCGGTCGCGGTAGGCGGCGACACGCGCGTCGAGGGTGTGGGGGATCTGCTGGCCGGGCATCCCGAGCAGACGCAGAAACCCGTCCAGGACCGCAGCCGGGTCCGCCGGCGGCTGGGCCGGGTCTGGATCGAAGCCGCGTAGGTTGACGAACAACACCCGCTCGAACGGCTGCCGCTGGTGGAGTAGGTGTCCGGCGCGCACGGCGAGCTGGGTCTTGCCAACCCCGGCCATCCCCTCGATCGCGGAGATCACCACCGTCTGCCCGTTCTGTGCCGCATGGCCGAGCCGGTCGAGTTCCCGGGTGCGGCCGGTGAACCCGGCCAGATCCGGCGGCAGGCTGGCCTGCACCCGCACCCGCGACACCGCCTCGATCTCCCCGCCAACGACCCGCAAAGCCTGACGCCACTGCGTCACATAGCCAGTATCGGGATGCAGCGCTTGGATCACCGCGAGCACCAGGTTGGTGTCGAGGCGTCGCCGACCGGACCGGAAGCAATACGCCACGGTGGACCTGCGCGTCAGCTCACTCGCCGGTCGGCCCGCCGCCGTCCACGCCTTGTTGACCCGGTCCTTGATCGTCTTGTACGAGGGATCACCAGCCCAGACTTTCAACAAGCGCAGCCGCTCGACCAGATCGGCGACACTATTCGCCTGCCCAGGGTCGGGCAGTGCCGTAAACACCTCTGCCGGCGCGGTCAACGGGTCTCCTGACAGCGGCATCGCCCACCCCCCATGATCCGGGTCGATGTCTCAATGCTCGAGGCTAGCGACTCGTCACTGCTGACGGCGATCGCCTACCAGACACTCCCCGCCAGCTGCCCATAACGGACCTCACCGGTGATGACACCGAGGCCCGGCGTCCAAATTCGTCCAAAGTTCCTCCGCACCAGACATCGACGCCTGACGCTGGGACGGAATCACTGCATCCCGGCCAGCAATCGACCCCTGTGACTGCGCGAGGTCGGGTGGACTGCACGCCGTGCTCAACGAAGGGATCCATGGATGAAAATCGTGAAAGCAGTCGGGGCGTCAAGAACCAGGAGTGTCAAAGAGAAAGTTCGAACGATGAGACGGATCAGGTTGGCGGTTATCGCCTGTGTGGGCATGCTGGCGTTGGCATTGTCAGCCGTTCCCGCGCAGGCGGTGACGGACCCGGTGGCACGGGCGGCCACCTCGACGGTGTCCCAGCTGGAGCGCGGGCCGGGTCGGGCCGCCGCCTGGGAGTGCCCGTACGGCTACTCCTGCTACTACGACGACAACAACGGCCTTGTCCCGTTGACCCCCCCGCTACGCTGCGGCGTCCACGACCTGAGAGGAGGCCCTTACCAGAACAAGATCAACTCGGTCTTTAACAACAGCAGCGTTTGGGTCTTCCTGGACATCTGGCGGAATGCCGGCTACTGGGAAGAATACGCCCGTATATTGCCAGGCGAGAAAGTAACGATCCACACAAACGATATCGACCGCATTTGGATCGGCTGCTGAACCCGGTACCGCCCGGGTCCGGCTGAGCGATGGCGAAGCGGACCCGGGCGGCGGGACTCAGCGCGAACAAACCCGGCACGCTGAGCCCCATCGATGGCACGCCGTGGATCACCGACCTGCTTACCTTCTTGGACTTCGAGGCCGCTCGAGCCGCCTACGGGCCGATCAAGCCGGTGACCCTGCCCGACTGTCCGTGTGAGGGTTCAGGAGATGCTGGACACTTCGGCTCCAGGACATGATTGACGCGTCCAGGACATGCTGGACGGGCTCAGCAGATCTTGGACATCCGCTCGTCAGCTGCTCCGGTTGCGGGCGGTGGCCTTGAAGCGGGTGACGGGCTTGGTGCTCGTCCGGGCGTGAGTCGAGATCTCGACGTCGCCGAGCAGGACCCGGAAGACGGTGTCCTCGATCATGACGGTGACGGTCTGACCTGCGTAGGTGCGGCCGACGCGAAGCCGCTGGCCGGCGACCATCGCGACGCCGTCGGCGGGAACTCGGCGGACCGCTCGCAGCGGTCCGGCCGGTGGCGGCGGCAGTGGAGAGGTGCTGGTCCGGGCGCCGGTGAGCCTCGCGCGGCGAGCCGGGTCCAGCGGTGCCGGCCTCGCGAGCGACCTGGGCCACCGGCACGCCGTCGAGAACTCGCAGCACCGCACGGTGCCGGTGAGCCACTTGCCAGACCGGGTCATCGCCAGATCGTTCTTGATCGATCATCACAGATCGAAGATCAAACCACAGACGTCAAGCGAGTCCTGAATCCGTCAAGCATGTCGTGAAGCACTGATGTCCAAGATCTCCTGGGACTTCACACGGACAGACCCGCCAACGACGAACTGCGACGACGAGCCGCTGACCTTTTCCGCGCAGCCGACGACACCGCATGAATCACCGACCCCACCCGCGATCAACCGGTGCCACATCCGGAGGATCCAGCCGCAGGCCGTGCACCTTCGCCCCGC
Organism: Actinoplanes sichuanensis; assembly: GCF_033097365.1. Lineage (NCBI taxonomy): Bacteria > Bacillati > Actinomycetota > Actinomycetes > Micromonosporales > Micromonosporaceae > Actinoplanes > Actinoplanes sichuanensis. Next base: position 2,957,163 of record NZ_AP028461.1, on the reverse strand, counting down.
CATCAGCGTCGCCGAGGACCCGTCTGCGGCAACCGAACTCACCTGGCCGCCGTCACGCACCGGCACTCGAACCTCGGCGACGATGCGCTCGAGTTCTCCCGGTGGTCCTCGGAGGTGCTGGTTCGGCGTTGTGCCCGAACTGCAGCCCTACATGATGCAAACAGCCGACCGAATAACCACTCGACTAACGGGGTGAGTCGCTGGGCGGTTTACCTGATGCAGATCAGCGACCTGACGAGCCCGTACCAGCCGGTGAGACGTCGGGCCGGGACGCGGCGGCGACGCTGGCAATGAGCGGCACCAGAGACATGCTATCGCCGACGAGCAGGTTGGCGGCCGGCGACGTCCTGGCCAGAGTGAGTATCAGGACGTAAATGGCGTGCCGAGGAACGGCCGCGCTGATCCAGCCACGGTATACGCGTTCACCGAGCGCTCGCCGGAAGGCGGCGAACCTCAGCCCACGTCATGGTGCCCCGCCTCGCACCCCGTGCCTCGGCACGTCCCTCCGCTTCAAGGCGATTCGTCAGCACCGGTCGATATCCGACGGGGTGTCGACCTTAACGTCGGTGATGGTGAGCCCATCGACGCACGGGGCCTCCTTGATGTGGTTGTCCTTGATCGTCAGCTTCCGCAGCATGACGCCCGACGTGTTGGCGAAGGTGCTGCGGGCCGCGAGCCGGATCTCCCCGCCACCGCTGACGGTGCCGCCCTCGGCGGCGATGGTGACGTTGTAGCAGTTCTCGATCAGGATGGCGTTGCCGCCGGTGCCGGCGATGTCGATGCGACCGATGGTGGCGCCGCCGCTCTCCGAGACGCAGAAGACGCCCCGGCCGCCGCCGCGTGCTTTGACCAGGCCGACCTTGATGTTGGCCGGGTACGCGTCACCGACCCGGCCGTTGCGGTTGGCCATCCGGAAGGCGGCGTACCCGGTGCCGGCGCCGGCGTTCACGGCGTCGACGGTGCCGATCGTGGCGTTGATCGTCGTGTTCAGCAGCAGGCCGGCCTCGCCGACGTTGCGGGCCGTGACGGTGCCGATGGTCAGGCCGTCCACCCCGGCGGTCTCCACGGCGTGCGAGCTGGCGCCGGAGACGTACACCTGATCGATCTTGATGTTCTTGCTGAAGGCCCCGGTGCCGCCGTTGTCGATGCGCACGCCGAGGCCGCTGGAGAGCCGCAAGTCGATGCGGCCGAGCTTCACGTTGGTCACGTCGCGCATGAAGATGCCGTACATCGGCGTGCCGGTGACCGTGAGGTGCTCGACCTCGATGTCGGTGACGTCGCGGGCGAAGATCGGCGCCATGTCCGTCGCGCTCGGCCCCACCACGTCGATCGTGCCGCACACGTCGATGGTGGTGAAGCTGGGCAGTTTGATCCGTGCGGAGGCGGAGACCGTGCCGGAGCCGCGGACCACGACCCGCTGCTTGGCCGTGCGGCCCGCGGTCAGGCTGGCGATGCCGGCCTCGACGGCGCTCTGCATGTCGGTGCCGGTGTAGGTGGTCCGGCCGGCCCGGCGGGCCGTCCACGTGCCGCCGGACCGAACCACTTCGGCGTCGGTCGCCCCGTTCCCACAGGACGTCGCCGTGGCCGCCGACGCGGTGGTCGCCGACGGGCTGGGGGAAGGGCTGGACGTGGCCGCCGAGGGTGACGCGGCCGAGGCGGAGGCCGCGACGGGGCGGGCTCCGGACGGCGACAGCCCCGGCACCTGCCCCGGCACCTGCGCGGGTGCCGGGCTCGACGGCGTGCCCGGCACCCCGCTGAGGCCGGTGGCGGCGTAGGGCAGCGACCTGACTCCCGCGCCGATCAGGGCCACACCCGCCACAGCGGCGAGCCCTCCGACCAGAAGGCGACGTTCCAATGCGTACTCCTCGGCAATTTTCGGACTATTCGATAAATCGCAGCAGAGCCTAGGTTCGGCCGCCGGGGACGTCAACGAAAAGGGCCAGCGAAATAGTGCGAGAAGATAACGGCAAACACATATCATTTTTTGTACGGGAGATTTCTCACGCCCGTGGAGGGGCCCAGTGAAATGCCTGGGCCCCTCCGTTCCTCACCGGGCGTCCACCTGCAGGCGGATCGCGTCGTACATGATTCCGGACATCGGCTCCATCCAGTCGTCCAGGCCGTCGGTGATCTCGCCAGCCCGTGTCGGCGCGAGGGAGAGCACGTTCTCACCGGATTGGATCAGCGTGGCGGGGAAGGTGATGGTCGGCAGCAGCCGGTACATCGATCGCGCGACCAGCCGGTAGGAGCTGTTGTCACCGGGCACGCCGGGCAGCGGGTCGACGGACGCGATCGGGGTGCCGTTGAGTGTCACGGCGAGGGTGCCGAAGACGGAGCCGGCGATCGCGATGTCGAGGTATCCGGTGCCGGTGCGGTACCGGCGGCCGGCGAAGCGGATCTTCCAGTTGGTCAGTGTCTCGTCGGGGGTGGTGCCCCGCCAGGCCAGTTGTGCGGCGGTGCCAGGAGTGGCCAGGGCGGGGTGGAAATAGTTCCACTTCTCGGCCGGATCGTCGGTGCCGACGGTGAAGTCGACGCCGTCCGGGAACTCGTACGGGTATTCCAGCCAGGCCAGGGTGCTACGGTAGCCGTCGGAGCCGCCGGGGGTGTGGAACTCCTTCGCGGTCCGGTCGGGCGTACCGATCTGCCAGAGGGTCTTGCCGTGACTGACCGGCCGCCAGGTGTGCCGGCCGGTGTCGACCTGGCCGGCGGCGGGCACAGTGATACCGGTCCGGCGGTACTCCCCGAACGCGCCCTTGGCGAACGCGGCGAGGGTGTAGGTGCCAGGTCGTACCGCCGGGATCGTGAATTTGCCGGCCCGGTCGATCGGGGCGAAGTAGATGTAGTCCAGGCCGAGATACTGCCAATCCGTGCCGTCCAGGACGGTGCCGCGCCAGTCCCGGTCGGGGCCCGGCTGGTAGAGCACGGCCCAGCCGTCGCGGATCGCGGACTGGCCGGGGATGGCGAGCCGGCCGGTCACGGTGGACCGCTGGTCGGCGGCGTAGAGCGGATCGGTGATCCACTGGTACGGCCAGCGAGCCTTCTCCCGGGCCGCGACCTGTTTGGCGTCCGCCCACAGGGCCGCGACGTTGGTGGCCTCGTCACCGGTCGCCGCCTCAGCGACGTGCAGGTAGAAGGGACCGTAGACCTTGCCCCAGCCTTTCGCCGGCTGCACGTCGGGCATGCCGTAGTGGCCGGTCAGCGGGTGCCACAGCAGGATCATGCCGTCGTAGTAGTCGTGGACGCTGAGCTCCTGACGGGTCGGCCCGCCGAAGCTCTCCTTGCTCGCCTGCACGAGGGAGAGCCCGATGGTCCCGTTGGACATCAGGAAGACGTTGTTGTCGCCTTCGAGGTCGGTGCTGGTCTGGTACTTGCTCCAGATCGTGCCGTCGGGCAGCGCGATGGTGGAGTCCTGCAGGGTCACCGCTGCCTGCACCTCAGCCACGGTGGGCCGCTGCTGGACGCCGCGCTCGTCGTCGACGGCGAACCAGCGGAACGCCGCGTCGGTGCCGTTGGAGAAGGCATACCGCAGCTGTCCGAGCGCGAGGCCGTCGGGCATGTCGTCGGGGTACTTGACGATCCAGTAGGAGTACAGACCGGACGCGCCACGTTCGAGTGCGAAGCGAATATCGACGTAGAAGGGCTGCAGAGTCGGGTCGGCGGAGAGAACGGAAACCTCGATGCGATCGGTCGTCTGACTGATCACGCTGAAGGTCCCGCCTTTCATGCCGCTGGCGGCGGCGGTGCCGACGTTGAAGGTCGTATAACCGTGGCTGCGGCCACCCGGCAGGAGATCGACGTTCTCGTTGCCCTGGGTGCTGCCGACGAGCCGGAGGTTGATGATCTCCGCCGTCGCCTTGACGAGAGTGAATTGGATGAGACCGTTGGTCAGCGTCACCGACTTGCCGTTGTCGGTGAGCGTGACGTCGGCCCCGGCCTCGGCGTTCGCGGCCGTGGCGAAGGCCGGAGCCAGGACGGTGGCTCCCGCGATGCTCCCCGCGAGGCCGAGGACGGTACGCCGCGAGACGGGTTGGGACATGGGGCTCTCCCTGTTCGGTGAAGGCGATTCCGGGCAGGCGTCATCACCGCGATGACTGGCTTGTCGCGGTGGATGCATTACTAAGGGGGGCGCGGATTCTTTACGGGGATTACCCGTTGATGAATGCGTTCAGGTGGCGCGGTGCGAATGCGGCGCACGACGACAGGGGTGCGGTCGCCGGGCGGGGCGCCACGCACGATCGGCACCGAGCAGGGGATCGGCGACGTGCGGGTAAGCGCTTACCTGATTGCCGGGACGCTACACTCGGGTGTCATGCGCGTCAATCCATCACCTCCGGCGCGCCGCCCGTGCCACCACTGCCGACCGGCACCTTGCTTACGGCTATAGAGTTTGTGCAGCTAAACCCCTATGCTGCGGGGCACAATGACCGCCGATGACATCTTGACACGGCTGTTTCAGCGGCGTTACGCTCCGTCCGGCGGGGACATTTGAACGTTTCATTGGCGTATTCCTCCATCTCTTCACCCCCTTCCCCTCACGCAATCCATCGGTCTGTGGCTCCACCGACGGCGACTTAAGCCGTGACCGGTCACGGCGCAGGGACCGTGACCGGTCACGGCATCTGTCGACCAGCGCTTACTACGTCCTGAAGGAGATAAAGATGCGGATCAGGAAACATCCGGGGCGGGCCGTCCGCCTGCTGGCCGTGACAGCGGTGGGCGCCCTTCTCGCCACCGTCGCCGCCTGCGGTGGCGGCGGATCCGGCGAGGACGGCAACGTCACCATCCGGTTCGACTACTGGGGCTCCGCCGAGCGGGCCAAGGCGACCAACGACGCGATCGCCCTGTTCGAGCAGGCCAATCCGGGCATCAAGGTGGAGTCGTCGTTCTCCGACTTCGGCGGCTACTTCCAGAAGCTGGCCACGCAGGTCGCCGGCGGCAGCGCTCCCGACGTGCTGCAGATGGACTACAGCTACGTGCGGGAGTACGCCGACCGTGGTGTGCTCGCGCAGCTCGACAGCGGTGAGGCACAGGTGCAGACGTCGGGTCTGAGCCAGCAGCTGCTGTCCGGCGGCTCGGTCGACAGCAAGCTCTTCGCCATCCCGATCGCGCAGAACACGCAGATGTTCAGCTACGACGCCGCCCAGTGGGAGAAGGTCGGCGCCACCGAGCCGACCGACACCTGGAAGTGGAGTGACCTGCAGGCGGCGGCCCAGAAGGTCACCGACGGCACCGGCAAGAAGGTGTACGGGCTCAACGACTTCGGCGGCGTCCTGGACTGGTTCGAGGTGTGGCTGCGCCAGCAGGGCAAGCAGCTCTACACCGAGGACGGCAAGCTCGGCTACACCGAGGCCGACGTCACCGCCTGGTGGAAGCTGTCCGACTCCTGGCGCACCAGCGGCGCCGTCACTCCGGCCGAGATCACCACGAAGATCGACGGCACGCAGGAGAATGACCCGGTGGCGCAGAAGAAGTCGTCAGCGACGTTCGGCTACGACAGCGGGTTCACGCCGAAGCTCTGGGAGCAGTACGGCCGGGAGCTCACCGCCACCTCCTTCCCCACCGACACCGGTAAGCGTGGCCAGTTCGCCAAGCCCGCCATGATGCTCAGCATCGCCCAGCGCTCGGACAACAAGAAGGCGGCGGCCAAGCTGGTCGACTTCCTGATCCACGACACCAGCGCGGGCACCGCCCTCGGCATGTCCCGCGGCCTGCCCGCCGACGAGAAGGTGCGCGAGCTGGTCGGCGCCACCCTGCAGGGCCCGCCGAAGGCCGCCTACGAGTACGAGCAGAAGGTCCTCGCGACCCTCGACACCGCTCCCCCGCCGCCGCCGAAGGGTGCCGGCGAGGTCAAGGTCGCCTTCCAGCGCGTGTACGACGACGTCATCTTCGGGCGCGCCACGGTCGAGGCGAGCGCCACCAAGTTCATCAGCGAGGCGCAGCGGGCGATCTCGTCCTGACGCGGTCAGCCGGGGCCGTGCGGTCCGGCACGGCCCCGCGATCTGGGAGACATCTGACAATGGTGCATCAAACCCTCGAGAGGCCGGCCGGCGCCGGTAAGCCGGCCCGCGAGCAGGGACAGCCGCGGCGGCGCTACCGCTACGGCGAGCGTCCCGGCCTGGCCTACCTGTTCCTGTCCCCGTGGATCGCCGGCGCCCTGGTGCTGACGATCGGACCGATGCTCGCCTCGCTCTACCTGTCGTTCACCGACTACGACCTGTTCACCACACCGCAGTGGGTGGGGCTGGACAACTACCGGCGGCTGTTCACCGACGACCCCCGGTTCCTCGCCTCGGTCGGGGTGACGCTGCGGTACGTGCTGATCTCCACCCCGCTCAAGCTGATCGCCGCCCTCGCGGTCGCGATGCTGCTGAACCGGGTGACCCGGGGCTCCGGGTTCTACCGCTCGGCGTTCTACGCCCCGTCGCTGCTGGGCGCCAGCGCCGCGATCGCCATCGTCTGGCGCCTGATCTTCGACAACCAGGGCATCGTCGACAACGGCCTGTCCGCGATCGGCATCCACACCGGCGGCTGGGTGGCCTCACCCCGTTACGCCCTGCTGGTCATCGTGGCGCTCGCGGTCTGGCAGTTCGGCGCGCCGATGGTGATCTTCCTGGCCGGCCTCAAGCAGATCCCCCAGGAGTTGTACGACGCCTCCTCGGTCGACGGGGCCGGCTGGTGGCGCACCTTCCGCTCGGTGACCCTGCCGATGCTGTCGCCGGTCATCTTCTTCAACCTGGTCCTGGAGATGATCCACGCGTTCCAGTCGTTCACCGGCGCGTTCGTGGTCAGCGGCGGGCGCGGTGGGCCCAGCGACTCCACCCTCTTCTACACCCTTTACCTGTACGACAACGCCTTCTCGAACTTCCGCATGGGATACGCCTCCGCGATGGCCTGGGCACTGCTCCTGGTGATCGCGGCCGTCACGGCGGTGCTGTTCGGGACGTCGCGCCGATGGGTCTACTACGCGGGAGACGATTCACGTTGACCACCATCACCGCCGCTGTCCCGGTCGCCCGCAGGATCCGCCGGATCCTGCTGCACCTGGCGATGATCGCGACGATCTGCGTCCTGCTCTATCCCGTCGCGTGGCTGATCGCGTCGTCCTTCAAGCCGGCGTCCGAGATCCTGTCCGGTGCGAGCCTGTGGCCCAGCCGCATCGTGCTGAGCAACTACACCGAGGTGTTCGCCGGCGTCGCCGGGGTCAGCGTCTGGCGTTTCGCCTTCAACTCGCTGCTCATCTCGGTCGGTGCGGTCATCGGGAACGTCGTGTCGTGCTCGCTGGCCGCCTACGCCTTCGCGTGGATGCGTTTCCGGCTGCGCGGCCCGATGTTCGCCTTCATGATCGGCACCATCATGCTGCCGGTCCACGTGCTGCTCATCCCGCAGTACACGATCTTCCAGAGTCTCGGCATGATCGACACGATCTGGCCTCTGGTGCTGCCCAAGCTGCTGGCCACCGACGCGTTCTTCATCTTCATGATCGTGCAGTTCATGCGAGGGCTGCCCCGCGAGCTCGGCGACGCCGCCCGCATCGACGGCTGCGGGCCGATCCGGGCGTTCCTCTACGTGGTGCTGCCGCTGAGCAAACCGGCGCTGGTCACCACCGCCATCTTCACGTTCATCTGGTCCTGGAACGACTTCCTGAGCCAGCTGATCTACCTCAACAGCCCCGAGACCTACACCATGCCCCTGGCGCTGCGGCTGTTCATCGACCAGACCGGTGAGAGCTCGTACGGCGCCATGGTGGCGATGTCGGTGCTCACCCTGCTGCCGATCGCCCTGTTCTTCGTCGCGTTCCAGCGGCTGCTGGTGCAGGGCGTCTCGACCTCGGGCCTGAAGGGATGAGCGGCCGGTTCGCCAGGTTCGCCGAGTGCCTGCTGGCCGGCCTGCTCACCGTCCTGTTCGCGCTCCCGGTGGTGACCGCGTTCGCCGCCTTCACCACGGCGTGCACGATGCTGCGCGAGGAGCGCCCGATCGGGCTGCGCACCTACACGAGGTGCCTGGCCGAGGTCCTGCGCAGCGGGCCGATCGTGCTGGTCGTACCGCCGCTGGTGTTGCTGGTTCTGGTGGCCGACGCGCTCGCGGTGGCCTCGGGTGTGCCCGGTGCCGGCCTGCTCGGGGCGGTCACCGCGCTGGCCGGCGCCGTCGTGCTGCCGCTCGGCATGCGGGTGGCGGCCGGCTGGCGGCCGGGCCGGCGCTGGCCGGCGGTGACCCGCGCCGCGGCCACCGATCTGGTCCAGGATCTCCGGGGCAGCGTCCTGCTGTTGTTCGCCGCGCTCATCGCGGTCCTGGTCGCCGTGGCAATACCGATCACGGCCCTGCTGCTGCCCGGGATGCTGGCGCTCGGCGCCGTCGCGGTGGACGCCTCGGCCCGGCACCGATCGACCCGGCATGATGTGGTGGAGGACGCTTCCCCTCGACTGAAGGAGTCCGCATGCCGACTCGCCGGGTGACGATCCGGGAGGTCGCCCAAGCCGCTGGGGTGTCGCGGCAGACGGTCACCCGGGCCATCAACGACATGGCCGACATCAGCGAGGAGACGCGGCAGCGCGTCATGAAGACGGTCGAGGAGCTCGGCTACCGGCCGAACCGGTTCGCGATCGAGCTGTCCCGCCAGCGCACACTGTCGGTCGGCCTGATCATAGGAACGTTCCGGAACCCGTATTACGCCCAGCTCGCCGACGCGTTCGTCAACGAGCTGCAGCGCCGGGACTGGCAACTCGTCGTCGGCACCTCCGAGCGCGGCGAGGCGGAGGTGATCGGCTCGATGGCCTCGCAGGTGGACGCCATCGTCGGCTACATCGACCAGTCCGAGGACGAGATCGCGGCGACGTTCCGCGGCATGCCGATCATCCGCCTGGAGCACCGCGCGACGACCGCCGGGGTGCACTCCGTCGAACTCGACTGGCGACGGGGCGTCACCGACCTGGTCACCGCGCTGCGGGCGAAAGGGGCCCGGCGGTTCGGCATGATCGATGCGTCGCCTGCCACGCCCGACCCGCTCGGGACGCCGCGCCGCCGGTACTTCGAGGACGCGGTGAGTGAGCAGTGCACGGTCGTCACGGAGATCCAGTCGATCGCCGGTGGAGCGGACGGGATCCGGAAACTGCTCGCGCAGGATCCGCGGATCGACACCGTTCTGGCCTTCAACGACCTGATGGCGATGGGGGCCGTGCAGGGGGCGCACACACTGGGCGTCGACGTCCCGGGGGCCATCCGTATCGTCGGGATCGACGGGCTCTCCCTCGGTGAGGCCGTGAGCCCGCAGCTGACGAGTCTCTCGCTGGACTCCGCAGCCGTCGCCCGGGAGGCCGCGGACATCCTCGCCCAGCTCTTCGCCGGTCATGCGGGGACGAGCGGCTCCATCGCCCGGGCCGTCACGCCCGTCGTCGTCTGGCGCGAATCCGCCTGAACGACGCGGGCGCGCGCCGGGTGACCGGCACATCTGACCAGAGCCTTCGCGCCGTGACCGGTCACGGCAACGACATCATCCTGGAGCCAGCATGACGGAGATCTCGCCCGAAACAGGCACAGACCTCGACTACATCACCGCCGTCGGACCCTCCGAGGGCACCCTGCCGCCACGCGCCTCCACGCCGGTCACCACCGCCGACCGGGTGGACCTCAACGGCACCTGGCAGTTCCGGCTCTCCCGATCGGCCGTCGAAGCGGAACGCCGCGAGCTGGCGCCCGACTCCGGCGACTGGAAGGACATCCAGGTGCCGGGTCACTGGCAACTCCAGGGCTTCGGGGACCCCTGGTACACCAATGCCGACTACCCGTTCCCCGTCGACCCGCCCCGCGTTCCCGCCACCAACCCGACCGGCGATTACCGCAACGAGTTCATCTGGGACAAGCCGGTCGAAGGCCGGCGCTGGGTCATGCGCTTCGAGGGCATCGAGTCGATCGGGCGAATCAGGCTGAACGGCGTCCTGCTCGGCATCACCCGCGGCAGCCGTCTGGAGCAGGACTTCGACGTCACCGACCACCTCGTGCCCGGCGCGAACCTACTCGAGGTACGCGTCCACCAGTGGTCGGCACAGAGCTACTTGGAAGACCAGGACATGTGGTGGCTGCCCGGGATCTTCCGTGGCGTGTCCCTGCTCGAACGCCCCGACGGCGAGATCGGCGACCTCTTCGTCCGGGCCGACTACGACGCGGACACCGGCGCCGGCACCCTGCACGTGGAGACCACGGCGCCGGCCTGGATCAGCTGCCCTGAACTCGGTGTCACCGGCCGGCTCACCGGCGAGACCATCGATCTCGCCTCGGTCGATCCGTGGACCGCCGAGACCCCACGCCTCTACACCGTCACGGTCGTCCGGGCCGAGGAGACCCGTACGCTGCGCGCGGGATTCCGCCGCGTCGAGGTCCGCGACGGCAACCTGCTGGTCAACGGCCGGGCCGTACAGCTGCGCGGCGTCAACCACCACGAGTTCCACCCGGAACGCGGACGGGCGGTGACCCCGGCCGACCTCGAAGCGAACATCCGCACGATGAAGCAGCACAACGTCAACGCGCTCCGGACCAGCCACTACCCGCCTTCGGCCCACCTGCTCGACCTGTGCGACGAGTACGGGCTGTGGGTCCTCGACGAGTGCGACATCGAGACGCACGGGTTCCTGCACCAGGACGAGGAACACGGCGAATGGACCGCCCCGTGGAAGTCGAATCCGTCGGCTGACGTCTCCTGGAAGCCGGCCTACCTCGACCGGATGCGGCGCATGGTCGAACGCGACAAGAACCACCCGAGCATCATCATCTGGTCGCTGGGCAACGAGGCCGGCAACGGTGAGAACTTCGCCGCGATGGCCGCCTACGCCCGCCGGCGCGACGGCACCCGGCCGATCCACTACATCGACGACGTGGCCTGCGAGTACGTCGACATCTTCGGCCAGATGTACACGGAGTTCGCCCGGCTCGACGAGATCGGCCGCCGCGTGGACCGCATCGATCCCACAGCGACCGCCGACACGGCTCAGGACATCGCCCGCCGCAAGTTGCCGTACATCATCACCGAGTTCGGCCACGCCATGGGCAACGGGCCCGGCGGCCTGCTCGACTATCGCGAGCTGTTCGAGAAGTACGACCGCTGCCAGGGCGGCTTCATCTGGGAGTGGCGCGATCAGGGCCTCGCCCGGCCGCTGCCGGACGGCCGGATCGAGTACACCTACGGCGGTGACTTCGGCGAGCCCGTCCACGACGACACCTTCTCGATCGACGGTCTGGTGTTCCCCGACGGAAGTCCCTCCCCCGGGCTCCTCGAGTTCAAGGCGGTCTTCGCTCCGATCCGGATCACCGTGGCGACCGCCGGTGACACCGTCCACATCCGCAACCTGCGCGACTTCGCCGCCCTCGACGACGTCGAGTTCCGCTGGACCGTCGCCTTCGACGGGGTGGAGGAGGCCTCCGGCGTTCTCGACGTGCCGGCGCTGCCGGCCGGCGAGTCGGCGACGGTTCTCATCCCGGAGACGCCCCAGCGCGAGGGCGAGTGTGTCGTCACCGTCACCGCGGTCACCCGCGCCGCCAGCCGGTGGGCCGGCGCCGGTCACGAGATCGCCTTCGGTCAGGCCGCCGGGCAGCGGCTCAACCCCGCTCCGGCCACAGTGCCCAGCCCCGGCCTGACCCCCGTCGACGCCACCCGGACCGCCTCGATCACGCTCGGCCCGGCCCGCTTCGACGCCGAGTCGGGCGCGCTCACCGCCCTCGGCGGCCTCGCCTTCACCACCCCGCCGCGGCTGGATCTGTGGCGGGCACCGACCAGCAACGACCTGCAGGTCGGCCAGGACACCTCGGCGGCCAGGCGCTGGCTCAAGGCGAACCTGCACGCTCTGGACCACACCACCCTGTCGGTCGAGCGGGCCGGCGACCAGATCCGGGTGCTCACCCGGGTCGCGCCGCTCGCCCGCAGCTTCGGCGTCCACGTCGACGCACTCTGGTCCCTGACCGAGGACCCCGAGGAGGTACGGCTGCAGCTCACCGCGACCCCGTTCGGCGCCTGGCCGTACACCTGGCCCCGGATCGGGCTGCGCTTCGCGGTTCCGGCCGCCTACGACAGTGTGACCTGGTACGGGTACGGCCCCGGCGAGCGCTACCCGGACACCAGGTCGGCGACCCGGCTGGGCCTCTGGTCGAGCTCGGTGACCGACCTCCAGACACCGTACGTGGTACCGCAGGAGAACGGCGCGCGTGGCGGTCTGCGCCACCTCAGCACCACGGGCGGCGTGCTCCGCCTGGAGGTGGCCGCCGAATCGGAGTTCGGGTTCACCGCACGCCCGTGGACCTCGGAGGAGCTGACGGCGGCACGGCACCACTGGGAACTCGTCCCCGGGCCCGAGACGGTGTTCACCCTCGACATCGCCCACGACGGCATCGGCAGCGCCGCGTGCGGCCCCTTGCCGCTGCCGGCGGACCGGCTGTTCCCCCGGGCCACGCAGCTGCGTGCCCGGCTGCGCACGGTGCGGAGCTGAGAGCCGTGGAGTTCTACCGTGCGGCCGTCGTCGGCACCGGGGCGATCGCGAACGCCCACGCCGAAGCCCTGCGTGCCCTCGGCAGCCGGATCAGCCTCACCGCCGTGGTGGACGTCGACCCCGCACGGGCGCGAGCCTTCGCGGACGCGTGGGAGGTGCCCACCGTGGCGCCGAACCTGCCGACCCTGCTGGCGACCGGCGACGTGGACCTGGTCCACGTGTGCACCCCGCCCTCCACCCACACCGCGCTCGCGCTGCAGTGCCTCGAAGCCGGCGTCACCGTCCTGCTGGAGAAACCGCCGACACTGTCACTGGCCGAGCTGGACACCCTGATCGACGCCTCCGAGCGCACCGGCGCCCACGTGGCGACGGTGTTCCAGCAGCGGTTCGGGCCCGGCATCCGGCGGTTGCGCACCCTGGCGGCCGACGGTGATCTCGGGGCGCCGCTGCTGGCGACCTGCCACACCCACTGGTACCGCGACGACGCCTACTACACCGCCCTGCCGTGGCGCGGCAGGTGGGAGACCGAGGGCGGCGGCCCGACCATGGGACACGGCATCCACCAGTTCGACCTGCTGCTGTCGATCCTCGGTGACTGGGAGCAGGTCACCGCGGTGGCCGCCCGCCGCAGCCGGCCGACCGACACCGAGGACGTGTCGCTGGCCGTCGTCACGTTCGCCAGCGGTGCCGTCGCCTCGGTGGTCAACTCGGTGGTCTCGCCCCGGCAGGTCTCAGCCCTTCGGATCGACTACGCGCACGCCACCATCGAGCTCGACCATCTGTACGGCTACACCGACGACAACTGGACGGTGACCCCCGCGCCCGGCCACGAGCACCTCACCGCCGCGTGGGCCGGCGCCCCGTCCACCTCGGGCAACGGGCACACCGCCCAGTTGGCCGCGGTCCTCGATGCCCTGGACGCCGGTGCCGCCCCACCGGTCTCGCTGGCCGACACCCGGGTCACGGTGGAGTTCATCGCCGCCCTGTACGCCTCCGCGTTCACCGGCCGTCCGGTCCGGGCCGGGCAGATCGGGCCGGACGACCCGTTCGCGAAGCGGATGGACGGCACCGGCGCACCCTGGCAGTAGGCGGCTCCCCCGCTTCACCGGCAGTGAACGAGCGGGCCGGCGGATGACGACATCCGCCGGCCCGCTCGTGCTTCCGTTCCTCAACCGCCCTGGGCCGCGACACGCACACGCGTGCCGGCACCGATCATGGATCTTCATCCCGGCGGTTCGCCGCCACGGCCGAACGGGTGTCGGGCCGCTGCGCCCGCACGTTCGGCGGCGTCTCGCCCGGCGGCGACTACGTGATGTCCAGCGGCGAGAAGACCAGCATCCGGGCCCACCGGCCCTGGGCCGACGCTGTGATGCAGCCGAGAACGACACTCATCGAAATGAACGGGGATCATCGATTATCCCCGTGCGACGATTCCGGCTGCCCGCGGCGCAGCCGGCCGGAAGTTCCGAATAAAGGCACCGCTGATAGGCACGGAAAGAAGCGGTAGGACCGCACGGCGTGAGCAAGGAGCGCCACGGCTTCAGTCACGCGACGGACCGACATCCACGCGCCGGCCAGCGCTTATCAGGGATTCTGCAACGTCCCGGTAAGCGCTTTCCTCGTTTTGCCGGGACGCTACACGCAGGTGTCCGGCGCGTCAACCCGGCATTACCGGGCTTGCGCCTTCGAAAGTTCGTGCAGCTAGTGCCGCCACGCACGGCACGCCGAGACGGACACATCCTTGACATCAACATTTCGGCGGCGTTACGCTCCGAATGTCGCACACATTTGAACGTTTCAATGAAACGCTTTGTTTTCGACCTTCACAGGAATGAATTCTGAGCGATATTCCGTGACCGGTCACGGACCCTCCTCCGTGACCGGTCACGAAGTCGCTCAGCCGATGCTGGCCATTCGCTCCGAAGGGAGACACATATGCGGCACAGACAACCCGGCGATTCACCACGGCGCCCCTGACCACGGACAGCACTTCCCCATCCTGGCGAGAGCCCGAGAGGAATCCATCGTGAACCGTGCACGAAGACTGATCTCCGCGCTGCTGACCACGGGAATCACGGTCGCCGGCATCGCCCCGGCCGCCTCGGCCACGACCGCCTCACCACACGGCGGAGCGCCCTATCAACTCGAGAAACTCGATCGCGGACTGGTCGCGGTGAGCACCGACCAGGGCGTGTTCCTCAGTTGGCGCTTGCTCGCTTCGGAGGCGACCGGGGCCACGCAGACCGGCCTGGCCGGTCCCGACTTCACCGTCTACCGCGATGGCCGGGCGATCGCCACGGTCACCGACAGCACCAACTTCGCGGACCCCGCCGGCACGCCCGACGCGAGCTACACCGTCGCCGCGGTGGTGAGCGGGGTCGAGCTCGCGAAGAGCGCCCCGGTGACGGCGTGGCGGAACGGCTACCACGACGTGCCGCTTCGCAAGCCGGCGGACGGCGTCACACCGACCGGAGAGGCTTACAGCTACGCCGCCTTCGACGGGTCGGCCGCCGACGTCGACGGTGACGGGGCGTACGAGCTCGTGGTCCTCTGGAACCCTTCGAACCAGAAGGACGTGTCGCAGAAGGGCTACACCGGCACCGTCTTCGCAGACACCTACGAGCTCGACGGCACCCTGCTCAACCGCATCGATCTCGGCGTGAACATCCGGGCCGGGCAGCACTACACCCAGTTCATGGTCTACGACTTCGATGGTGACGGCGACGCCGAGACCATGATGAAGACCGCGCCCGGCACGAAGAGCACCGGTTACGCCGCCGACGGCTCGGTCACGAACGAGGCGTACGTGACGATGCCGAAGAAGGACCGCGACGCCGGCTACAAGCACACCGACGACTACCGGCTCAGCGCGGCGGAGTACTTCGACCACCTGACCGAGTTGCTCCAGGGCTGGTCGAAGCATCCCGAGGTGGCGGCCGGACACTGGCCGGCGACCGTCGAGGAGGCGATGGGCGTCCCCGTGACCCACCAGTACCCGCTCTCCCACCAGGACGCCGTCGAGCTGGCGAACTACTTCATCGACGTCTACGCCCCCTCGCGCAGCCCGCGCAACCAACTGCGCACCTTCGAGGGCTTCATCCTGGACGGGCCGGAATACCTGTCGGTGTTCGACAGCGTGACGGGCAAGGAGTTGCAGACCATCCCCTACAAGCCGGGGCGCGGCGACGACGGGTTGATGTGGGGCGACTACGCGAACGCCGTCATCGAGCCGGGCAACCGGGTCGACCGTTTCATCGCCGGAGTGGCGTACCTGGACGGCAAGCACCCGTCGGTGGTGTTCGCCCGCGGTTACTACACCCGGATGACGATGGTGGCGTACGACTGGAACGGCAGGTCGCTCACGGAGCGCTGGTTCGTCGACAGCGGTCACGTGCCGATGACCAATCCGTTCAACGACACTCCCCACGGCCGCGAGGGCAGCGATCCGACGTTCGGGAGGATGTCGTCGCAGGGTTTCCACTCGCTGAGTGCGGCGGATGTCGACGGGGACGGCAAGCACGAGATCGTCTACGGTTCGGCCACACTCGATGACGACGGGAGCGTGCTCTACAGCTCGTACGCCACCCTGCCCGAGGGAAGCGCCGCGCCCGGCACTGTCGCGAAGCTGGGTCACGGCGACGGCATGTACGTGACCGACATCGACCCGGACCGGCCGGGCCTGGAGATCTTCACGGTGCACGAGAGCGCCCGCAACGCCCCGTACGGGGTGGCGATGCGGGATGCGGCGACCGGTGCGGTGCTGCTCGGCGCCTATTCGGGCCGGGACACCGGAAACGGTCTCGTCGGCGACGTCCGGCCCGATGTCCGCGGTCTCGAGGTGTGGGCGTCGATCCAGGCCGGCACCAGCGCGAGTGGCCTGCTCAGCGCGCGCGGAGACATCCTGTCGGCGACAAAGCCGGACCTGGTGGACGCGACGATCCACTTCGCTGCGGAGCCGACGACCCAGACGGTGTCGGGCGACCGGGACGGCGCGAAGCACATCATCGACTGGCAGCGGGGAACCCTGCTCACCGAAGAGGACACGGCAGGGAATCCGCCACTGGTCGCCGACATCCTCGGTGACTGGCGCGAGGAACTGCTCATCCACACGGCGGACTCGACCGCCATGCGCATCTATTCGAGCACCGCGGTGACGACGCACAAATTGACGACGCTGATGCACGACAAGCAGTACCGTGCCGAGATCGCCCGGCAGAACACCGTTTACAACTATCCGACCCAGCCGGGCTTCTATCTGGCGAGCGACACCGACTGGTCGACTGTTCCCGTTCTGACCAAGCCGGTGAGCCCGAAGGCGCCACGATTCATCGACCCGCGGGGCCACCTGTTCGATCTGATCGAGGTGCCGGCGAGCCCCGACGTCGATTACTACATCGACGGCAAGCAGGTGCGTGCCGGACTGAACAAGGCGCCCCGCGCAAAGGTGACAGTGGCTGCGGTGCCGAGGCCGTACCGGGCGGTGGCAAACGGCGCGGCTGCCACGTGGTCCCACGACTTCGGCAGTCACTGAGACATATGCGGAGGCCCACTGTGTCCGCGCAGTGACCGTTACTGGCATGACTTCAAGGAGTGCAATCGATGAGACGTCGTATCTTGGTCGGCACATTCACCGCAATAACCGGATTAGCTCTGGTGGGTGCGGGACTTGGACTGCTGCCGCACGTCGCCGCTCCGGTCAGCGCGCTGGCGGATGAGCAAACCTTGGCAGCCGCTTGCGGCAGCGGCACGTTCGACGCCGAGGTGGTCGAATCCGGTGGCACGTGGACCGCCCGCCGGGGCGGCACGACGGCCTACACCGGCACGAACATGAGGCAGGCCGTCCAGGCCGGCATCGACAGTCTGACGGCGGGCCGTACCGCCAAACAGCGGGTGGTGGTCCGCGGCTCCGGAACCGTGTCCGCCGCGGAACGTATCAAGCTGAGTAGCTACACCGTCATCGACGTGTGCGGCACGATCAACGTGGCCGGCGCGAGCGCGACGGACATGGCGCCGATCTTCGCCCGCGGCGTGAACGACATCGAGGTCCAGCACCTCAACGTCACAGGCGTGCCGTTGTACGGCATCTTCATGCGCGACGTCTACAACGTGAAGCTCGGCCAGATCGACATGCGGCTCGACAGCGGCCTCGGCGTGCGCATCGACAACGGCAGCACCGGCTCCTACAGCAAGAACATCACCATCGACAATGTGTACGTATCCGGGGCGAGCTCACACGCCGTCGAGACCGCCGGGGTGGACGGCATAACCATCGGCACCGTGACGGCCCGCGACGTCGGCGAGTCCGGCCTGCTGCTGGGCACGACGGTCAACGCGACCGTCGGAACGGTCGACGCCGTCAACGCCGGCACCGGAACCGGATATGCCGCGTTCCGCATGGCCAACCGCAACGGCCGGATCAGCGGCGCCTACCCGAACAACATCAAGGTCGGACTGGTCAAGGCCCGCGGCGGCGGCCGGGGCGTCTTCTGCGTCTCCGAGAGCGGCGGCGCCACCATCGACCGGATCGACATCGCCGACACCGGCAACAACGCCATCCTGATCGAGAACTGCTACAACGTGACGATCGCCGGCGTGAGCGGCACCATCACCGGCGGCGGGGAGGTCCGGCTCGCGTCCCGCACCGAATTCCCCGCCACCTCCGACATCACGCTGCAGCATCTGACGGTCGTGAACAACCAGATCACCCAGAGCCCGTGCGTCGACGGGCTCGCCATCACGGATGTCACTGTCGACGGCCTGTCGGACATCAACCGCTGCTGAAGCTTCCCCGGTGAGCAGCAGACGGCAGGCACGCCGCTGTCGTGGCCGCGCGGCGAGGCGGAAAGCGGTCCACCAACCGCCTCGCCGGGTGTACCCTGCCGCTGGCCTGCGAGGTCGCCTGGCAGCAGTTCCTGCGCGGGTCCCACGGCTGAACGGCGGGCAGGGGAGCCCGGTGGCCGGGCGGTGGTCACCGTCCCGGCCGCCGAGCGGGCGATCATGAGCCCTGCGGGTTCTCGGCGAGGACACGCTGGGCGTCCTCGCCACCGATGCGGGCATAGATGGCGGGGCGACGGTGCCGCAGAAGCCCCGCAGCGACCAGGCCCGTGACGAAGGCCACGGCGGGCACGGTCAACAGGACGTTGTTCGTGACGGCGCCGGCGCCGGTGATCAGGTCGATGTTGACGATGACGAGAGCGAGGAGGACGACGAGCGCAACGGTGGAGACGGCAGCGATCACGGCCGTGGCCCGGCCGGCGGTTCGGCGCAGGAAGAACGCCGCCACCGCCGCCGAGGCGAGGCATTGCATGGCCAGGACGCCGATGGTGCCGGGGGTGCTGACCCAGATGGTCATCTGCAGGAACGGGTCGGCGCCGAGGATCGCGGCGGCGACGATGACCGTGGCGGCGGCGATCGACTGCACCGCTCCGGCCCGGGTCGGCGAGCCGAACCGGGGATGGACCCGCTGGAGGCCGGCGGGCAGGAGACCGTCCTCGGCGAGAGCCCGGGCGTACCGGTTGATCGCGTTGTGGAATGCGACCTGCGAGGCGAAGATGCTGGTCACGAGGAAGATGTAGGTGATCGTTCCGGCGGCCGCCCCGAGGTAGTCCTCGATGACCGTCATCAGCACCGCGGTCGGGTCCGCACCGGCCACTGCCACAGCGTCCGCGTCGCCGATGGCCTGCACGAGCGCCCAGAGCACGAGGGCGTAGAAGACCGCCAGGAAGGCGACGGCGGCGTATGTCGCCCGGGTGATGGTCCGGTCGCCGTGGCGGGCTTCGGTGCGATAGATGGCCGTGGACTCGAAACCCATGAAGCAGACGAAGGCGATGCCGAGTGCCGCCAGGATGCCGGGATGTCCCCACGCCTGCGGGGTGAGACCGGCGAGGCTCAGACCGGAGTGGCCGCCCTGTGCGACGACGGCGACGACGAGAGCAGCGAGAAGCAGGCTCTCCACGACGAGCAGCACGCCCAGCAGGCATGCGCTAACCTCGGCACCTCGCCGTCCGAGTGCCCAGATCGCCGCGACGGCCAGCAGGGACCACACCCACCACGGCAGATCGAGACCGGTGAACCGGGCGACAGCCGCCTCGAATTGCATTCCGAGCAGGCCGTAGGAACCGAATTGAATCGCATTGTAGGAGATCAGCGCGAGAACGCCGGTCGCCGCTCCGGCGCGACGGCCCAAACCCAGGGTGACGTACGAGTAGAAGGCGCCGCCACCGTGCACCACCCGGGTCATCCGGGTGAATCCGACGGCGAACAGGGTGAGCACCGCGCCCGCCACCAGATAGGCGGCGGGCGCCGCCAGACCGCCGATGGACAGGGCGAACGGTGCGGTGCCGGCCATGATCGACAACGGTGCCGCAGCGGCCACGACGATGAAGACGACACCGGGCGCACCCAGGCGGCCGGCACGAGAGGAATTGTTGGTTTCAGACACGAGAGCCTCCGGCTGAGGGGAGAGGCAGAAAATGGAGAGTTTCTCGGAACGGCGTAATAAAACGCTTGTTGCAACTGCCGTGTCAACAGTTCCCTTCAGCAATTTAAAGGGAACCGGATCGCGGCATGCTCATATGGCGGAAAGCCCGGGAGGCGCTCCGCGAAGGCCGGTTGCCGTCAGCGCGGCGGCGTGGTCCGGGCCAGCACCACGGACAGGGCCGTCGCGACAACGGACTCCTGCCGCTTCCGGGTCCACGTCTGGGGATGCTCGACCGCGCTCAGGACCACACCGTTGGTCACCGCACGCAGGAAGTCGACCAGCCCGGCGACCTCCCCGGGGGCGACCATGTCGGCCAGGTGCCGTCCGAGCAGGTCCCTGACCTCGGTCTCCCAGCCGTCCAGGAACTCCTCGATCTCGGGCTCGGTGGGCCCGGCCGCCATCATGCTGACCCTGGCGCGCTCCTCCCGCAGGCCCGCCTCGTCGAGCGGGACGAGCCACAGCAGCAGCGTCCGCAGACGTTCTGCCGGGCCTTCCGCGGCGTTCTCCAGCTTGGCGAGCTGCTGACGGCCCAGCTCGATGGAGTACGCGGTCAGGTCGACGATGAGCGCGCGGCGGGTGCCGTAGTAGTGGGTGACCAACGTCGACGATCCGCCCATCCGTGCGGCGACCGAACGGAAGGTCACGCCGGGCAGCCCGTTCTCCCCGAGGATCTCCAGGCCGGCCTGGAGGATCTCCCGGCGACGAGTCTCGCTGTCGACGAAGCGTGGCATCAGCCGTACCCCCCTTCGAACGGCCGGCCGGGTCGGGGCACATCGTACCCAGTGATGATCAACGGCCGTCATCCGTCGTCTCGCGGCCAGAGCAGGAGCAACTGGGCCACGAACGCGGGACCCGGCCTGCCGTCGACCTCGACCTCGACGTCGGCCCGCAGTAGGTGCCCGGTGGGTCTCGGGAGTACCTCGACGATCCGGACGGTGGCGCGGAACCGCTCGCCGGCGTGTACCGGCTGGATGAAGCGGACCCGGTCGAGACCGTAGTTCCAGGCGGACGGCCCGCCGGTCACCGTGATCATCGGGCTGACCAGATGGTCGAGCATGCTGAGCAGCTGGAATCCGGCGACGACGTCATGGTCGTAGCCAGCCTCGGTCGCCACCGGCACACGGGTGACGGTCTCGAAGACGACGGTGTCGGCGACCTCCACCGACGTCCACGGGCTGACGAGCCGGGTGCCGACGGTCCCGGGGAGCTCGTCGAAGGGCACCATGAGCCGCGTCACCGGGTGGCCTGCCGGTCCCATGCGCCCACGCTGCGGTGACGTCCGCCGGGCGCCAGGTCGCGCTTGACGATGCGGTGGCTGGGCGTGCGCGGGAAGGCTGTGTCGCGCAGCCGGACATAGCGGGGCACCTTGAACGCGGCGAGGTGGTGTGCGCAGAACTCGGCGAGGTCTGCCGGGGTCTGCCCAGTGATGGACTTGACCTGGACATAGGCGAGGATCTCCTCGCCCCACAGCTGGTCCGGGACCGGTACCACGGCGGCGTCGACGACCACGGGATGTCGCCGCAACACCGCCTCCACCTCGGCGGGTGCCACGTTCTGCCCGCCGCGGCGGATCACCTCCTTGGCCCGCCCGAGGAAGTAGTACATGCCGTCCTCGTCGCGCCGGACCAGGTCACCCATACGCAGCCAGCCGTCGTGCAGCATCTCGTCGGTCGCGGCTTGGTCGCCGAGGTAGCCGGTGAACAGCACGTTCCCGGCAAGCTCCAGTTCGCCCTCGCCGGGCCCGTCCACGACCGTGCCGTCGGCAGCGACGATCCGGGCCCGCACGTCGGGCAGCGGCACACCGATCGCGCCGGTCCCGACATAGCGCTCGGCGAGGTCGGGTGGCATGCACAGGGCCGGCCCGGACTCCGACGAGCCGTACACCTCCAGCCAGGGGAAACCGAACCGCTCCTGCAGCTCCCGGTGCTGGGCGGCAGGAACGCCGACCGCGCTGGCACTTCGGATCGTGTGCGCGCGCTCAGCCGGCGACGGCGCCGCGGTCAGCAGCAGGTTGGGGATCGACCCGATGGTGTAGAGCCGGGTCGCCCCCACCGCTCGCGCGGCGGTCCAGAACCGGGAGACGCTGAAGCGGCGCATCACTGCGATCGACGCACCCAGTTGCCAGGCGGCCAGCGCCAGGTAGAGGCCGTCACCGTAGTAGAACTGCAGGGGCACGAACGGCCGGTCGTCAGCGGTCAGCCCGGAGACCCGCAACTGCACGTCGGCGTAGCGCAGCGGCTCGAGATGAGTGCCGCCGAGTGCCTTCGGCATTCCGGTGGTGCCGGAGGTGAAACCGATGTCGACGAGGTCGGCCTGTTGACCGGCGGCCTCGGACAGGGGCATCGGCTCGGTGCCGCCCACCCAGTTCGCGAAACCGTCCGGCTCCGGCCGGTCGAGGGCCACCACCTCCCGTAGCGGCGAACCCGGGCCGAGGCCGCGCAGCACGTCCACGGCCCGGCCTTCGGCGAGAGCCATCCGGCAGCTCGACTGGCCGACCAGATGTTCCGCGTCCGCCGGCCCGAGGTCGGGGCCGGCGTTCACGACCACCGCGCGGTTGGCGATGACGGCGAAGTAGGCGATCAGGTACTCCGCCCGGTTGCCGATCGCGAGCAGCACCCGGTCACCGGCGCCGATCCGGCTCCGCAGCGCTCCCGCGAGCCGTTCCACACCGTCACGCAACTGATTGAAGGTGAAGGTGGCACCGTCGTCGAAGAGCAGAGCCGGGGTGTCCCCGCCCGCGGTGAAGACCCGGTCGGCGAAATCGGTCAGGGTGCTGCGGGGCACGGCGCTCCAGGCCGGCGGCAGGGTGACGGTGAGAGACAAGAGCGTTTCCTTGCGTACGGGGATCGGGCGGGATGATCAGCGCAGCGGTGGGCGCCGGTGCGCCCACGGGGCGATGGCCTCGAACGCGGCAGCCGCGCGCAGGACGGCGATGTCGGCGCCGCGCCGGGCCGCGATCTGCAGGCCCACGGGCAGACCGTCGTGGGTGAACCCGGCCGGCACCGTGATCGCCGGGCATCCGGCGTGGGAGATCGCTTCGGTGAGCCGCTGGTTCTCCATGGCCGGCTCGCGCACGGGCCGGCCGGCGATCGACAGTGGGCCACCGGCCGCGCCCGGGTGCTCGAACGCCGGCAGTGGCGTCGTCGGCCACACCAGCAGGTCGAAGCGGGCGAACACGTCCGCGAACGCCCGGTAGATCTGGGATCTGGTCACCATCTGCACTCGGACGAAGTCGACAGCGCTCATCGAGGCGGCCCGCTCCACCAGCGGTCGCACCGCGTCGGGACAGTCGTCGAGGGTGATGCCGTCCTCCGCCATGAGCGCGAGCTCCAGCAACAGGTGCGGGCCCCACCATCCGACGAAGTAGTCGTATGGGTCGGGCAGGTGAATCGTGACCTCCTCGACCTCGGCGCCGCCCTCGGCGGCCATCACACCCACCGCGGCACGCACCACCCGGTCGGTCTCCGGATCGACCGGGCCGCAGCCCAGATCCGGGCTGTAGGCGACGCGGAGTCCGCGCAGCGTGGCGTCGTGCAGTGCAGCAGACGCCCGTGGCGCCGGGCCGAGGATGCTCACCGCGTCGTGGTCCAGTTCGCCGGCCACCACCTCGAACATCAGGGCGGCGTCCGCGACCGTGCGGGTGATCGGCCCGGTCACCGTCACCGCCTCGTACGCCCCGCTGTCGGGGGTGGCGAACGGGATACGGCCGATGGTCGGCTTGAATCCCACGGCGCCGCACAACGACGCGGGAACGCGGATGGACCCGCCACCGTCGCTGCCCGTCGCCAGCGGTGCGAGCCCGGCGGCCACGGCCGCCGCGGCGCCACCACTGCTGCCGCCGGTGGTTCGGCTCAGGTCCCACGGATTGTTTGTCACGCCGGTCAAGCGGCTCTCCGTGATGCCGTGCATGCCGAACTCGGGCGTCGTGGTCTTGCCCACCAGCACGGCACCCGCCTCGTGCATGCGCTGCCAGATCGGCGCGCTGGTGGCCGGGACATGATCGGCGTACCGGACCGAGCCGAAGGTGGTCCGCACCCCGGCCGTGGCCTCCAGGTCCTTGACCGTGACCGGGATCCCGTGCAGGGCCGGCAGCTCAGCGGCAGCTGTCTGCACGACGCGGCGCTCGGCGTCCTTCGCGGCCGCCATGGCCTGTTCGGCGACGACCGTCACGAAGCAGTTGAGCCGCGACCCGACCCGTTCGATGCGGTCCAGGACCGCGGCGGTCACCTCGACCGGAGAGAGCTGACGGGTACGGATGAGACGCGCCAGGTCGGTGGCCGGGGTGAAACACAGTTCGTCGTCCGAGGTCGGGCCGGTCAATGGGTCCTCCAGATGATGGCGATGAGCCTGGCCGAATCGACAGCACCGGCCGACTCCACCTTTCTGCAACACACGTTATACATCTCATGTTGCATTACGGAAGATCCCTGCTGAGAGCTTTCACCCGGCCGTAACACGACACGAGCGGGGCCGCCAGGACGCGTTCTCCCGGCAACCCCGCTCAACCATCAAGAGGTAAAAGCTTTTAATCCTATTGCAGCGAGACAAAGACGTCAGTCGCGGAAGGCGTGCGGGAGCAGGTGCAACTCCTTGAGGCGGGCGAGCACCAGCAGGCCGATCTGATCCGCGCCGTACTCGGAGAAGTGGGTGTTGTCCCCCTCCTCGTTGTAGAGGTAGATCCGCTTGGACGCCTCCACACCGAGCCCTTCGACGAGGGCGGCGCTGTCGGCGGTCAGGTTGATGTAGGGGGCGGCCTGCTCCCCGGCGACGGCCGCCATCTCCGCCGGCAGGTCCACGCCCAGGCTGTTGATGTGCCACGCCACGCCGTTGAGGTGGCCGGTGCTGTCGAAGCGGCGCCGCACCGGCGGGCTGACCAGCACGGGCCGGGCGCCGGCCGCACGGACCTCGGTGACCATGCGGGCCAGGTTCGCCCGGAAGGCCTCGGCGGTCGTGGTCTTGTCGTTGTGGCCGAACTGCAGCAGCACCACGTCACCACGGCGCACCAGGGGCAGCATGGTGGCCCACAGCTTGCTGTTGGCCAGGAAGGACGTGCTGCTCTCGCCGGAGTCGGCGTAGTTGACCACGGTCACCTGGCGGCGCAGGTGCTGCGGGACGGCCTGGCCCCAGCCGGCGTACGGCGCCCAGTCCTGGTCGCAGACCGTCGAGTCGCCGGCTAGGAACAGCTGCGTGCTGCGGGGGCTCGCCGGTCGTACCGCAATATCCTTGATCTTGGGGTTCGAGCCGGTGAAGGTGAGCGTCAGGCCCGGTGTGCCGTATTCGGTGCGGGTCGGCTGACCCTCCGGCTCGCGCACGTTGACGCTGAACGAGCGCCGGGCGAACCGGCCGGCCTCGGTGGTGACCTCACCGAGGACCATCCGGCGGGCCTCGGCCAGCACCGCCGAGGCGCCGGCCTCGGCGGCGTCACCGAACAGCACCGAGACGTCGTAGTTGCCGGGCTCGACATCGAACTGGCAGACGACCGGCGCCGTCCCGGTGCACTCGCCCGGTATCGGCGCGGCGTGGTGCGCACCCCCGGCCGCGGCCGGACTGGAGATGCCGCAGGCGACGGCGGCGACCGGCAGCAGCACGGCGAGCAAAGGTGATCGTTTCAAGGATTCTCCCCGGATTCGGACCGCGATGTTAAAGCGTTTACATTGATGTCATCGAATCATCGCGATTCGCCGGAGGTCAAGAGACCGGAGAAGCACGAAACCCGCCGCCGAGAGCTCGGCGGCGGGGTCTCGCAGTCACTACTTCTGGACGTAGTGGATCTTCGGTGCCGCCGGGGTGGTCATGCCGGTACCGAGGTAGTAGTCGACCGCGTGGGACTGCAGGTAGCCCTTGAGGGTCATGCCGTTGCGGTAGGACGGGTTCTGGGCCAGCGTGTAGAGCCGGGTGTCGGTGGCCTGGTCGGTGGTGAGGATGACCAGTTGGTCATGTGCCTTGCTGCTCAGCACGACCTCCTCGCGCCAGTCACCGAACAGGTCGCCGATCAGGGCCGGGTTGCGCCCGTAGGCGTCGTAGCCGCCGACCTTCCAGGCGGTGAGGACACGCGGCTGGTGCTGGCTGTCCGCGGGCGACTTCGGGTTCCACTCCTCGATCTTGCCGTCGTTGTAGAGCTCGGCGCCCAGGTCGCCGTCCCACCAGAGCGTGAACGCCGGCCAGGGGCTCTTCTTGGTGTCGTTCACCAGGAGCTTTCCGGTCGGGCCGTTGTAGACGCCGGAGTACGACCAGGTCTCCAGGCCGGGCTTGGCCGGGTCGATGTCGCCGACCAGGCCGCGGCCGACGTCGACGATCCCGCCCTTGTGCTGCCAGATGACCTTGCCGGTGGCCGCGTCGTAGTAGTACTCCAGCAGCCCGCTCTTGTTGAGCTGCTGGATGCCGTAGCCCTCCAGGCCGGGACGGCTCGGGTCGATGTCGGCGATGTACCAGCGGTCGCCGTGGCCGATGCCCTGGTCGTCGAGGGTGTACCGCAGGGTGCCATCGCCGTTGAGCACGAAGCCGATCTCGGCGACCTCGTCCTTGCCGTCGCCGTCCACGTCGATGATGCGGGTGTTGTGACCGTCGGCGGCGTGCACGCCCTCACGCAGCCACTTCCACTGCCTCGTGATCGCGGACCCGTCGAACTTCCAAGCGGTCATCACCAGGTTGAAGTCGCCGTTGCCGACCCGGTTCTTCATGAACGCGACCAGGCTGGGGGTCTTGCCGTCGAGGTAGCCGACACCGAACCGGGCGTACAGCGGCCCGTCGGCGAGATAGTCGTCGGGGACCGGGGCGGTGGCCACCTTCTTACCACTCATCCCGTCCAGGATCGCGATGAACTGGTGCACGTCGTCGGAGTACGAGAAACGGGAGCCGTCGCCGAAGGTGACCCCGTTGGCAATCCGGACCGCGACCTCGGCCTTGCCGTCGCTGTCGAAGTCGAAGACGGTGACGCCGTCCCAGTTGCCGACGTCGATGGTGGACGAGCCGCCCTCGATGTTGTTCTGGTTGGCACTGTTCTTCCCCATGCTCATCGACCAGAGGAAGGTGCCGTCACCCCGGTAGGCCTCGAGGCTCTGCGGGTTGGCCTGCCGGTCGATGAGGTAGTCGTACTCACCGTCGCCGTCGAGGTCACCGGTCCAGACGAACTTGAACGCCGCACCCGCCTTGATCGGGATCTTGACGGCCGGGCCGAACGATCCGGCCGCCAGGGTGTAGGCGGTGCTGGGCGCCTGCTCGGTGCCGCCGGTGACCGCCCTGACCCGGTAGCTGTTGGCCTTGGCCTTGTCAGCGGTGGTGTCGACGAAGTTGGTGCCCTTCGTCAGGACGGCACTGTTGAGCTTGGTGTACGCGCCGCCCGCGGTCGACCGGTAAACGTTGAAGCCAATGGCGGCCGGGTCCAGGGCGAGCAGCCGCCACGAGACCAGGACCTCACCGTTGTTGCGGCGGACCGCCACCACGCCCCGCCCGAGGTTCTCCATGGCCCGGCCCACGGTTGTCGCGGTCGCTGTGGTGGCGGACGTGGCCGCGGAGGAGCCCGGCTTCGCCGCCGAGGTGGCGGTCGCCGACGAGAGACCGCCTCCGTCCGCCGCAGCCTCGGCGCCGGCGGACGCCGCCGGCCCGGGTGACGCGGTGCTCGACTGCTTTCGGCAACCGGTGATCGCCAGGCCCGCGACCAGTACCAGTGACGTGACGGCTGCCGCTCGGCGTACCGATGGGCCTGTCCTGGACATGTGTGTTCCTTCCTCGACGACATATTGCGGTTACGCAAGGTGACTTTTGAGCTCCACCCTCCGCCCCGCCGCGGAGGAGATTAGGGGTCTGCAATCAATACGGTCAACTCACCCGACCCCATTCTTAATGGTTACCAAAAGAACCGGAGAGAGAGATGCGGCGAGCGTTCACCGCATATCGTTTTCCGTGCCATGGCGTTGGAATATCGCGAGTTTTAGCAGTTCAGCAGCATTTTACGGCACTGTGATGTGAGTCACATCAGGAAGATGATATATGCGGTCCGCATTTGACATCGCAGAATTCTGGCCGCCTGTTTGACAGCCGCTCGCGCATATATTTACGCTGGGGCCGCCATAACCGATGACATCACAGCCATATCACGATGAGTAGCATTGCTCTGGGAGGCCGGGACATGAGCAGGCACCGCGACAACGAACGGCAACGGATCACCGCGGCCCAGCGTGGTGACCGGCGCGCTCAGGAAGAGCTCGCGCGCACCTACCTGCCGCTCGTCTACAACGTCGCCGGCCGCGCGCTGAGCTCGCATCAGGACGTCGAGGACGTCGTCCAGGAGACCATGCTCCAGGTGATCCGCGCCCTGCCCGGGTTGCGGCAGCCGGGCAGCATCCGGGCCTGGATCCTGACCATCGCCATGCAGCAGGTCGGCGCGCACCAGCGGCAGGCTGCCGCCGACAGCACCGCCGCCCTGGAAGTCCTCACCGACACCGGCACCGACTTCGAGGAGCTGGCCATCCTTCGCCTGCAACTGTCCGATCAGCGCCGCCAGGTCGCCGAGGCGAGTCGCTGGCTCGACGCCGAGGACCGCAACGTCCTCGCGCTCTGGTGGCAGGAGACCGCCGGGCACCTCGAACGGGCCGAGACCGCGGCCGCCCTGGAGACGACGGCGGCGTACGCGGCGGTGCGCATCCAGCGGATGCGCGCCCAACTCGACCGCGGCCGGTCGCTGGTCGCCGCGCTGGACGCCCGGCCCCGCTGCCCGGAGCTGGTGGACGCCGCCGCCGGCTGGGACGGGCGGCCCAGCCCGCTGTGGCGCAAACGGCTCGACCGGCACGTGCGCGAGTGCGACCTGTGCCTGAGCAACTCCCGTGAGGAGGTCGCGGTCGAGCGGCTGCTGGTCGGCTGTGGCCTGGTGCCGGTGCCGGCGGCCCTGACGACCGCGGTGCTGGGCAAGATCTCGGCGACCGGTGGGGCGGCCACGGCTCCCCGGCCGAACCTGACCTCCGCGTTGCGGGCCAAACCGCTCGCGGCCGCGGCGACGGCCGCTGTGGTGGCGATCGGTGGTGCTCTGGCCTACGCCGCAGCGTCCGGGTCCGATCAGCCACGACCCACCGACCGTGTCGTCGCCGCCGCGACCAGCCTCGCACCATCGCCCAGCATCGCGGCGTCGCCCAGCCCGGTGGCCTCGCCCTCGGCGTCGAAAGCCGACGCCGCCCCGGCGAAGACCAGCAAGGCCGCCGCGGCACCGGCCACCGGTGGCTGCGGCAAGCAGCTGGCGAAGATCTGGGCGAGCTGGCCGATGCCGGACAAGGGCAGATACACCAACCTCAGCGACGGTACGGTCCGCGACAACACCACCTGCCTGGTGTGGCAGCGTACCCACGCCCCGGGCACCTACACGTTCACCGCGGCGAAGCAGTACTGCGCCGGCCTCGAGCTGGACGGCGGCGGCTGGCACCTGCCCAGCCGCGTCGAGCTGACGTCGATCGTCGACTACCGCGCCGACAACCCGGCCGTCGACACCGGCACCTTCGCCGGTACCCCGCCCCGCTTCTTCTGGACCTCGTCGCCGTGGGCGGTCACCAAGACGCCGCTGCGTGCCTGGATCATCAACTTCTACGAGGGCCTGGCCAGCAACGCCGCCGAGCAGACCGGCAAGTACCACGTACGCTGCGCCCGGACCGCCGAAGGGTCGGGCCGCCCCGCCTACAAGATCTCCGGCGGCCAGGTCACCGACCCGGCGACCGGCTTGACCTGGCAGCGGGCCAGCGCCGGTGAGATGCCGGCCGCGGATGCCGCCGGCTACTGCGCCGGCCTGACCCTCGGCGGCCACGACTGGCGCCTGCCCACCCTCAAGGAGCTCGCCACCACCGTCGACGAGACCCGGGTCTCCCCCGCCATCGACGTGGCGGCGTTCCCGGACACCCCGAAGACCGCCCGGTACTGGTCGTCCACCGTTGCCGAGCCCCGCCCCGCCGACCGCTGGATGCTGGGCTACAACGACGGTGTCACCACCTACAAGCCGTACGAGACCGGCAACGTGCGATGCGTGCGCTGACGGTGTCAGCTCCCCTCGATCCGGAGAACGCGTACGTCCCACGCCCCCAGCTCCAGGACGGCGCCCTCGTCGAGGCTCCGGCCCGAGGACAGGTCCACGACGGCGGCCGGCAGCGTGAAGGTGCTCTCCCGGAACGACCAGTTGTGCACGAACCGAAGCCGGGAGCCGTCCCGGCCGGTCGCGCCGGTGACCGTCTGGGTGTCGCTCTGCGGCTGCCAGCGCCGGTGACCGGCGGCCGGCACCGCCCAGGCGAGGACCGCCCCGGCCAGCGACGGGTCGGGCACCGTACCGACGTAGGTGACCCGTCCCGCGCCGTGCGCCCGCGTGGTGACGGCCGGCCAGCGCCCGAAGTGCGGATGGGCGTACTCGGCCAGGATATCGGCGCCGTCCACCGTCACGCCGTCGATCCAGCCGGTGGCCCGGGCCCCGTCCGGGACGGTCAGCGGACCGCCGGTGGTGGCACGGACCGGGATGGGCACGTCGATGGTGCTGAACTCGTCGTACCAGATGCCGGCGGGCTCGGTCAGGAACGCCGGCTTGCGTTCCAGCCGGGCACGGGCCTCGTGGTCCTCGTACCCGGTGCGGATGCCCAGGACCAGATGCCCACCCGCGGCGGCATAGCGGCCGAGCCACCGCAGCTGCTCGTCGGTGGCGATGAGGAACCCCGCGGCGACCAGCACCGGGTGGCGGGCGGCACCGTCGGCCGGGTCGGTCCCGAACAGCTGCGACGGATGCACGATCCGGGACTGCAGCGCCGTGTCGAAGGCGCCACGGTGGAACGACTCGAAGATCTTCTGGTACGAGCGGTGATCGGGCTCGCCGTTCTCCTGGTGCAGCGCCGGGGTGTGCTCCAGCGACCATCGGGTGTCGTTGGACCACAGCATCGTCACGTCGGCGTCCGGGGTGAGTCCCGCGACCGCGGCGCCGGCCCGTTCGATCTCGGCGCCCAGGGCCGCGAGCTCCCGGTAGGTACGCCCGGGTTCGAGGCTGTGCGGCAGGATGCCACCCCAGTAGGTCTCGGCGCCGTAGGGCAGCGTGTGCCAGTGCCAGTACTCGATCATCGAGGCACCGCGGGAGATCAGCGCCCAGGCCGCCTGGCGCCACTGGCCGTCGTAGGCGGGCTCGTTGAGCCACGGGAAGCTGATGGCCTGGGCGTTGGTCTCGGTGACCAGGAACGGCTCCTGGCGCGAGGAGTACATCCGGTCGGCGGACTGGTAGACGGCCCACACCCCGGACGAGGTCCAGCTCTGCTCGACACGGTCGGCGCCGGGCAGGGTGAGGTGGTCCTGCATGCGGTAGTACGGGTTGCCCGCGGTGACGTCCAGCCCGGCGGTGACCGCGTCGTCCTCGACGGTCGGGCGCTCGTAGGCCAGGCAGGTGGTCACGAACTGGTCCGGACGGGCGTACTCCCGCACGATGCGGGCCTGCCAGCCGATGAAGTCGGTGGTCAGCTGGGCCTGGAAGCGCCGCCACGCCAGGGTGTACTGAGGTTGGGCGTTGTTGTCGGGGGTCCACAGGTCGGCCCATCGCGACAGCCGGTGCGACCAGTACGTCAGTCCCCATTCCTGGTTGATCCGCTCGACCGTGCCGTAGTGCTTGCGCAGGTGGTCGACGAAGCGCTGGAAGACCGCGTGGTTGTGCAGGATCACGTTGCCGGGCTCGTTGTCGACCTGGAAACCGATCACGGCCGGGTGTGCCGCGTACCGGTCCACGATCCGGCGGATGACGCGCTCGGCGTGAAAAAGGAACGCCGGGTGGGTGTACTGGATCTCCTGCCGGGCACCCCAGCCCATCGGGCGACCGGTCGCGGCCTCCCCGTTGATCTCCGGGTGGAGCCGGGCCAGCCACGGCGGGACGGCGTACGTCGGAGTCCCGAGGACGACACCGATACCGCGCTGGTGGGCGCCGTCGAGGACCGGTTGCAGCCAGTCCAGGTCGAACACGCCGTCATCGGGCTCCCAGGTCGACCAGACCGACTCGCCGACCCGGATCACGCTGAACCGGGCCTCCCGCATCAGGTCCAGGTCGATCTCCAGCCGCGGGCCGCGGTGGTACTCGTGGTAGTAGGCGGCGCCGAAAAGCACGCGGTCGAACATCGGGGTCACCATTCCGTGAAGGATCCGTCGGCACGGCGCCAGACGGGGTTGCGCCAGCGGTGGCCGATCGCCGCCATCCGGATCACCGCCTCCTCGTCGATCTCGATGCCCAGACCCGGCCGGTCGGTACGTTCAGCATGCCCGCCCACGAATCGGAACGGACCCGGATCGATCAGGTAGTCGAGCAGCTCGCCGCCCTGGTGGTAGTGGATGCCGACGCTCTGCTCCTGGATGAGGAAGTTCGGAATGGCGAACGCGAGCTGGAGGCTGGCGGCGAGAGCGATCGGGCCGAGGGGGCAGTGCGGGGCCATGGTGACGTCGTACGTCTCGGCCATGGCCGCGATCCGGCGCACCTCGGAGATGCCGCCGGCGTGGCTGACGTCCGGCTGGGCGACGGCCAGGCCGCTGCCGAGCACGTCCCGGAAGTCGTGCCGGGAGTACAGGCGCTCGCCGGTGGCCAGCGGAATGGACGTGGCCTGCGCCAGCGACTCGATGTTGGCGGTGTGCTCGGGTAGCACGGGTTCCTCGACGAACAGCGGCAGGTACGGCTCCAGCAGCGGCAGCAGGCGCCGGGCCATCGCGGTGGAGGCCCGGCCGTGCAGGTCGACGACCAGGTCGTGGTCCGGCCCGATCGCCTCGCGGACGGCCGCGACCCGGGCGACCACCTGATGGGTGTTCGCCGGTGTCTCGATCGGGCCGAGCTCGGCGGAGCCGTTCATCTTGACCGCGGTGAAACCGGCCTCGATCTGGGCCCGGGCCAGGTCGGCGACCTCGGCGGGGCGGTCACCGCCGATCCAGGCGTACATCCGGGCCCGGTCGCGGACCGGGCCACCGAGCAGCGCGTGCACCGGCCGCTGGTAGGTCTTGCCGGCGATGTCCCACAGTGCCTGGTCGATGCCGGCGACCGCGCTGGACAGCACTGGGCCGCCGCGGTAGAAGCCGCCTTTGGTGAGAACCTGCCAGTGGTCCTCGATGCGCAGCGGGTCCTCACCGACGAGGTAGTCGGCGAGTTCCGCGACGGCGGCCCGGACGGTGTCGGCGCGTCCCTCCACGACCGGTTCGCCCCAGCCGGTGATGCCCTCGTCGGTCTGGATGCGCAGGAACAACCAGCGGGGCGGGACGACGAAGGTTTCCAACGAAATGATCTTCACGGGAGGGCCAATCAGGAGGAGGAGGTGGAGATGCTCCAGCCGCCGTCGACGACGAGACCGGTGCCGGTGATGAAGGAGGCCTCGGCGGAGGCCAGGAAGGCGACGGCAGCGGCGACCTCGTCCGGGTCGCCGAGCCGGCCGGCCGGGGTCGCGGCCACCGAGGCCGCCCGCCCGTCCTCGCCGATGCCGTCCCAGGCCGCGGTGAGGATCGGGCCGGGGATGACGGCGTTCACCCGCACTTCGGGGGCGTAGTCGACGGCCAGCTGGCGGGTCAGTGACAGCAGCGCGCCCTTCGTCGCGGCGTAGGCGGCGCACCCCGCGACGCCGGTGTTCGCGTGCACCGACGAGGTGAGCACGAGAGCGCCGCGGTGCTCGGCCAGCAGCGGGCAGAACAGCCGGGCGGCGTGGTAGGCGCTGGTCAGCGAGACCCCGATCTGCCGGTCCCACTCGTCCTGGCGCAGTTCGTGGATCGGCACGGTGGGCACGACGCGGCCGGGCCCGTTGGCGTGCAGCACGTCGACGCGGCCGTACCGGCCGGTCACCTCGGCGGCCAGCCGTTCCCAGTCCGCACCACGGGCGACGTCGACATGCAGGTACGTCGCGGCGTCGCCGATCTTCTCGGCGAGGGCGGTGCCCTCCTCGTCGGCGACGTCGGCGAGCACGACCCGGGCGCCCTCGGCGGCGAGCCGGCGGGCGGTGGCCGCGCCGATACCCGCGGCGGCTCCGGTGACGATCGCGACGCGACCGGTGAATCGGCTGGTCATTGTGGTACACCCCCGGTGGTGAAGGCTTCGTTGATCTCGGCCTGCAGGGCCACGTCACTCCACATCGGGTGGTGCGGGGCCGCGTTGGAGCAGACCACGGTTCCCCACGCGCCCGCCTGCCGGGCCAGGCCCGTGGCGTCCCGGCAGATCTGCGTGCCGACCGGGCCCTCCTCGAAGCCGGCCCGCAGCGGGGTGTAGCCGACCCAGCCCTCGCCAAAGACCAGGGGCACGTCGTGGGCGGCGGCCCAGTCGGCGGCCACGTCGATCCACGTCGACAGGGTCCGCGCCATGCCGTAGCGGTAGTGGGCGTACCGGTCGTAGAGCCAGCGGTCCCAGCGGTCCGGGTCGCACCAGTCGTGCACGTACACCTCGCGGGCGCTGATCTGGGTGGCATCGATGCGCCAGCGCTGCGCGGGGTCGGGAAGCCAGTCCTCCAGGGCGGGCGCGCCGTCGAGCAGCAGGTGTTCGTGTACCTGATCCTGCGGGAACGGCCGGGTGGCGTCACGCAGGGCGAAGGTGTCGATCAGCGCGTCGAGGACGCCGTACACGTACGGGTGGAAGACCGCGACGTCGGCGTTGCGTGGCAGCCCGCGCATCTCGCCGACCGGCACCCAGGCGTAGTTCGCGGTGCACAACTGGGCCGGGTGGCGGCCCTTGAAGCGGCCGATACCGGCTTCGAGCAGGGGCCCCAGGCCGAGGACGGCAGACTCCCCCGGTGCGAGGGCCTCGGTGAGGCGGCCGAACTGCACCTCGTTGTGCAGCTCGACGAACGCGATCCGGTCGTCGAGCCCGTTCTCGGTGAGCAGGTCGACGCAGCCGGCCAGGGCGTCGGCGAGCGCGTCGATGCGGTGGCGCGGCGGCACCGCGGACAGGGCGCGGTACCACGAGTCGTCGCTGAGGAAGCTGGCACTCTGCTGGTACTCCCAGCTGGAGAGGATGACGTGGCAGTCGTGCCGGCGGGCGGCGCGGAACAGGCTCAGCAGATGCTCACGGCCGTCGATCGTGGTGCTCGCGCTCAGGTCGTACCACCGGGTCCCCTGCCCGAAGCCGGCGCCGAAGCCGGTGAAGGTGAGCGCGGTGGTGTCCAGTCCGGAGCCGAACAGCAGGTACGGCATGGCGCAGATCCGCACGGTGTTGTAGCCGCGGTCGACGGCCTCGGCGAAGGCGGTGTCGAGATCGGCGAACGGCTCGCCCGGGCCGGTCCGGGTGTACCAGCTGAAGTCCCACAGGCTGATGGTGAGCGACGACGGTAGATGGTCGGGGACGGGCATCGGTTCTCCTCGGCGGGACAGCGGCGGCCGCTGGGGCGGGGGATGCGAGCAGCATGCGCGCGGGCTTCCCCCAGTGTCAACAAAAAGTAATATTAGTTGCTGCTTTGATAGGCTTAAAGGAGGAGCGGATGTGAATTGACCGTCCGGGATATGACATGATTCCGCCATGAGCGACCACCCTCGATCCAGTGCGCACGACCGCCTCGTGACCAGCCTGGGCACCTCGATCGTCACCGGTGAGCTGCCGCCCGACGCCGACGTCGACCCGGTGGCGCTGGAATCCCGGTTCGGCGTCAGCCGCACCGCGGTCCGCGAAGCGCTGAGGGTGCTGTCCGCCAAAGGACTCGTCGGGGCCCGTCCGCGCCGCGGCACGTTCGTCGCACCGCGCGAGCAGTGGGCGCTGCTGGACCCCGACGTGCTGCGCTGGCGCTTCGCCGACCGGGTCGACGCCGTGTTCCTCGACGAGCTCGGCGAGGTCCGGCTGACCATCGAGCCGACCGCCGCCCGGCTGGCCGCCACCCGCCGCACCGACCGCGACCTGGCTGACCTCGAGGACGCCCTGGCCGCCATGCGCGCCGCCGGCGAGAAGGACGCCGACGAACAGGTCGCCGCCGACCTCGCCTTCCACGACGCCCTGCTGCGCGCCGCCCACAACGAGCTGCTGCTGCAGATGTCCGTGGTCATCGAGGTCGGCCTGCGCCTGCGCGACCAGTTCGTGCACGGCACCCTCACCACCGAATCAGCCGACAAACACGCCGAGGTCCTCCTGGCCGTGCGCAAACAACGCCCGAAAGCGGCCGAGACCGCCATGCGCACCCTGATCGAGAAATCGATCGCCGACGTGGAGATCGCCAAGAAGGCCCTCTAACGGCGCACGTCCTGGCCGTCGAAGGACAGCAGCTCGGCGCGGGTGGCGAGCCCTTCCCAGTCACCCGCCGTCGATGCGGCGAACGCGCCGCAGACCGCTGCCCGGTGCAGCCGCTGCGCGGGCGCGAGACCGTCCAGCACCCCGGACAGGTAGCCCGCCACGAAGGCGTCACCCGCGCCGACCGGATCGACCTGGGTGACCGGGACCGCGGCCGTCTCGACGGTAGCGTCCGCGGTCACCACGGCCGCGCCGGCGGCACCCCGTTTGAGCACCGCCTCGCCCGGCCCCAGCTTGCGCAGGGCGGACCCGAGATCGTCGCGGGCTCCGGTGATCAGCTCGGCCTCGTCGGCACCGGCGAAGACCAGGTCCGCCCGCCCGGCCAGTTCCCGCAGCACCGGGCCGGCCCGGTCGGGCGCCCAGAGCCGGGACCGGTAGTTGACGTCGAAGCTGACCGTCACCCCGGCCCGCCGGGCCCGCCCGATCGCCTCGTGCACCGCGGCCCGGGCGCTGTCGCCCAATGCCGGGGTGATGCCGGTGACGTGCAGGATCCGCGCCGACTCGATCGTCCCGTCCGGCAGTTGCTCCGGCCCGAGGCGGCTACCGGCCAGGCCGTCGCGGTAGTAGTCGACGACCACCCGGTCGGCGGTGCGCTGATGGCGCAGCAGCAGGCCGGTGGCCCGGTCCGGGTCACGGGTCACGGCGGTGACGTCCACACCCGCCCCGCGCAGGCCGTCCACGACGAGATCGCCGCCGGTGTCCGTGCCCAGCCTACCGAGCCAGGTCGCGGAGTGGCCGAGCCGGCACACGCCGATGGCGACCGTCGCCTCGGCCCCGGCGAAGGAGAGAACCGCCGGCGATCCCGGGACCGGCCGGCCCGGCACACCGCCGCGGACCACGAGCATCGCCTCGCCGAGCGTCACCAGGTCAGGCATGGATGAGCTCCGTCAGCCGGTCGATGAGCTCCCGGGCACGCCGGGCGAGGGCCGTCAGGTCCCCGTCGTCGTCCGCGGCGTCGCCGATCAGTGGCCCGCCCAAGGCGACCGCGCGGGCCCCGGCCCGCAGATAGTCGGCCGCCCGGTCGACGGCAACCCCGCCGGTCGGCACCAGCGGGATGTCCGGCAGCGGGCCGCGGACGGCCCGCAGATAGGCCGGACCGCCCATGGCGTCCGCCGGGAAGACCTTCACCAGGTGGGCGCCCCCGGTGTGGGCGGCAATGATCTCGGTGGGTGTCAGCGCACCACACACCACCGGTACGCCCAGATCACCGGCCTGGTCGAGCACGGCCGGGAGCACCGCCGGGGTGATCAGGAACGACGCTCCCGCCCGGTACGCGTCCGTCGCACCGGCGGCGTCCAGAACCGTTCCCGCGCCCAGGGCGATCCCGGCGGGCAGTGAGCCGGCCAGCGCGGTGATCGCGTCCAGCGCACCGGGGGTGGTCAGGGTCAGCTCGACCGCTGTGAGCCCCGCTTCGGCAAGGGTCTCGACGACCGCCGGGACCCGGTCCGACGAGCGGGCCCGGATGATCGCGATCGCCGGGCAGCGGCCCAGTGCCTCGTCCAGGGTGGTCATCGCGGATCGGCCAGGACAGTGCGCGGCTGGCGGGCGAACTCGATGTGCCGGATGTCGAGCAGGCCCCCAGCCGGATATGCGCCCGGGCGCACCTGCGGTGAGACGAAGATGGGCGCGTCTTCGGCCAGCGGCAGCAGCCGCAGTTCGATGCCGTGGGTGACGGCCTCCTTGCGGATGCGGCGCAGCCCGATCTCCCACACCGGCCCGTACCAGAACTGGTCGGCGACCAGCCGGCCGTCCACGTAGGCCCGGCCCACGTCTCCGGTCCAGTGGATCCGCAGCAGGACCTCGTCACCGGTGTCGGCGAAGACGTCGTCGGGGACCGGCACGTGCAGCACGGCCGCCTGCTCGAAGTCGGCGTCCTGGGGTGCGGAGGCGCGCCCGGTCGCGGCGTCCAGCACCGGTCGCCGGGCCGGGCCGGCCGCGCGCACCCGGGTGACCGCCGCCGGCACCGGCTCGACGTCCGCGACCGGCGGCTCGTGCACGCTGAACACGCCTTGTCGGGGGTGGCCGCTGACCGCCGGGTGGACCAGCACCGGCGCCGGCGGGCCGTAGACGACGGCTGTGCCCTCGTCGAGGACGACCGGGGCGGCGCTGATCACCAGCCGGTCGGCTCCCCACAGCCGGCCCCGGGTGGCGTGCAGCGCGGACGTCTCGTCCAGCAGCAGGATCGCGGCCTGGCTGCCGTCGGCCGCGGTGATCCGCAGCAGGGCGCCCGGGCCGGGCTCGATGCCGCTGACGACGATCTGCTCGGTCTCGTACGAGACGGCGGCCGGGCCTTCCACGGCGGCGGCCGTTCCGGCGTCGAGGACCAGCTCGACCGGGAGGCCGGCGGTCGCGCCGAGGACCGCGGTGGGCACCCCGCCGACGGTCAGGTCGCACAGTGGCTGCGCCGTGGCGCTCACCAACGTCACCGCACCGACACGCTGATTCAGGGGCCAGGCGAAGTACGCACCGGAACCGATGGTGACCGGCCGGCGCGGCACGGTGATCTCCCGGCCGGCGAGCCGGACGGTGAACTGCACGCCGGGATGCTCCGGCAGGCTCTCGACGGGCTGATGGTTGTTGACGAACAGATAGCCGCTGTCGCCGTCGGAGCGCACCGCCCAGCGCAGGGTCTCCCGGTCCGCGGTGTCGCCGGGCGCGTCGCCGGGCAGGTGCAGGGTCATCGGCGCGAGGCGGGCGCCGTGGTCGGCGAGCCAGAGGTTCTGCCGGCGCAGCGCGTACCACGACGGCCGGAACTGGCCGGCGTCACCGAGCGGCGCCTGGAAGTCGTAGTTGATCACCGGGCAGTCGTTGGGATAGCCGGTGGCGTGCGACTCCTGCAGGGTCGACCGCGCACCGACCTTCTGCGAGGCGCCGTGGTAGAGGTAGTAGCCCTGCATCGAGGAGCCGCTGCCGATCTTCACCAGACCCAGGGCGGCGATGTCGTCGGCCGCCACGATTGGCCGCCGGTGGTAGGACGTGTACATGCCGCCGCCCAGCTCGCACGTCGCGAACGGGTAGCGGGCGAGGTGGGACTCGTCGGTCGTACCGCCGCCGGTGTGGTCCTCGTCCTTGCGCAGGTCGGCGCCGATGGAGTCGTCGTCGCGGCCCGGCCCGAAGAAATAGTGCGCGCGGCTCTGCTGCGGCCACCCGTCGTGGGCGTCGTCCCAGGCCGCCTCGGAGTAGCCGCCGAAGACCGGCAGGAGCTCGTCGGCGGGTAGCTGGGCGTGCCCCCAGCCGGTGGCGGTCCACAGCGGCGCGTCCAGGCCCGCCTCGCGGACCATCCGCTTGAGGGTGAGCAGGTGCCCGGGCTGGTCGTAGAGCTCGTT
Organism: Actinoplanes sichuanensis; assembly: GCF_033097365.1. Taxonomy (NCBI): domain Bacteria; kingdom Bacillati; phylum Actinomycetota; class Actinomycetes; order Micromonosporales; family Micromonosporaceae; genus Actinoplanes; species Actinoplanes sichuanensis. The sequence goes on along the minus strand of NZ_AP028461.1, from coordinate 2,917,668 downwards.
CTCGACCTGGACGGCGATGATCGGGCCGCCCTCGGCCCGGGTCAGGCCGCGCAGCTGCTCGGCGATCTGATCGAGGAAGGGCCGCACGATCGCCAGGTAACCGGGGTCGTCGGTGCGGGTGCGGACCGGCTCGGCGAGCAGCCAGTCGGGGAAGCCTCCGTTGCGGGACTCGCCGTGCGCCCACGGGCCGACCCGGGCCACCACGTCGAGGCCGGCCCCGGCGCAGGCCTGCACGAAGGACCGCAGGTCACGGTCGCCGGACCAGTCGTAGTGGCCGCGTTCCTCCTCGTGCAGGTTCCAGAAGACGTACGTGGCGACCGCGGTGATCCCGCCGGCCCGGATCTTGCGCAGTTCCTCGGCCCACTCGGCCGCCGGATAGCGGCTGAAGTGGAACTCGCCCATGACCGGTAGCCAGGGACGGCCGGCCCTGGTCAGGTAACGGGAGGTCACCGTGATGGCGTCGAGGTGATGCTCGGGGTCGCCCATCGCGACGTGGCCGGCCAGTGGGGGTTCGATCTCCGGCGGGACTTCCAGATGCGGCATGCCGGTGGCTCCTTCGCTCGATGGAGGAAGCGGAGTTGTCATTTTTTTACGGGGTGGGCATTGAACGGCGCGGCTGTCCGGCGACGGCTCAGGAGGTGACGCCGTCGCGGACGTCGTAGGTGCGCAGCCGGCCGCACATGCCGAGCCGGTCCGTCGCGCTCTGCGGCGCGCTGAGCAGCGCCGACTCCCGCAGATGCCCGCCGTCACCCTTCTCCAGCGCGTCGAGAACCGCTCCGGTGTGCCGGGCCGACGCCTCGACGGTGGACCGCCAGATCTCCCGCCACGCGGCGACGTTCGGCCGGACCAGGGCCACGGCCTGGGTGTAGAACTGCTCCAGGGCCGCCGGGTCGGCCGCCAGCCGCAGGAAGTTGGTGACCGCGAGCTCCCGGCGTTGCGGCACCGGCAGTGCTACCGCCTCACGGTACCGGTCCGCGTCGGCGATCACCGACGGCGGGAAGGTCATCACCGCGTCGCCCGCCTCGGGCAGGCCGGCGTTCGACATCACCACGACGACCCACAGATCACCGTGGTTGACGGCCCGGTGGATGGTGCCTGGGGTGAACCAGACCAGCGAACCCGCCGCCAGTGGCGTCACCCGGTGACCGGCGGTGTCCAGGGTGTGCAGCTCCCCCGTCCCACCGGTCACCAGGTAGGCCTCGGTGGACGCCAGGTGCACGTGCGGGGTGCCGCCGGCCAGCCCGTCCGCGGTGCACGCGTCCGGGTAGACCGACAGCCGGCTCACCGAGGTGCCGCCGGGGAAGACGCGGCCGGTCACGGCGCCGGGTCCGGCACGCGCGGGGCGGTGAGCGCCGCCCGGCCCAGATCCGCGAGGATACGGGTACCCGGTTCGCCCGGATCCCCGGCGGTGATCACCACGGCGTAGCGGAAGGACAGGCTCTGCCCCTCGGGCAGGTCCAGTTCCTCACTGAAGAACGGCGCCGGGTTGAGGCACGCGAACTCGGCGCTGCGAGTGAACCACTGCGGCGGGTGCTGCGGGTTCGCCCCGTCGTCGACGATCAGCACCGTCGACGACCGGCCGACCTCGTCGTGCCGGCCGCGGAACGCGAACCACTCGGCCCGTTTGCCGCGCAGGTCGTCGGCGCCGGTGCCGTCCGGTGACTGCACGGTCCCGCCGGTGAACGCGCGTGGCCCGCGCCAGAACAGCCCGCCGTACCCCGCGTTCTCCCGCCCCTTGGTCGTCGGTGACCCGAAGGCGAGCGTCCCGCCGGACACGTTGGTCATCCGGGTCTCGAACACCAGCGTCCAGCTGACGTCGTCGGCCTGTGCCGCAGTCAGCGCCCGGTGCTCGTCGATGACCGGTGCGCCCTGCTGCGAGGTCCAGGCCAGCCGGTGGGCGAAGGTGGCGCGGGAGGCGCCGGCCGACAGCTCGGTCAGTTCCCGGTGGGTGGCGCTGCCGTTGTTGTCCAGCTGCACGTAGAACTGGCCGTGCACGTAGGTGGGGCCGCCCCAGAAGTTGTGCTCGCCGACATGTGGCAGCGACCAGGCGATCCCCTTGTGCCAGACGTGGTCGTGCGGACGGTACAGCGACACCAGGTCACCGGCGAGGGTCCGGATCGGGTGCAGGTACGGCTTCGGCGACTCCAGCTGTGCGGTGCCGGGCGCATACACGTACGTGAAAAGGGGCTTGTCACCGGCGGAGACCGTGACCGAACGGCCCACCGCGTGATCGACCAGCAACCGGCTCATCCGATCCGCACCGCCCGCCACGGCGCGCCGGCGCCGTCCATGCGGGTGGCGAAGGGGCTGTCCGGACCGATGTCGCCGGCGTTCACCGGGGTGCCGGTGAACGCCGAGGCGTAGAGGGCGGCGACGAATTCCATGGTGCGTCTGGTCTCCTCGATAGTGACGGGTGGCGCGGTGCCGCTGTCGAGGGCGTCGAACACGGCGGCGAACTGTCCGTCGTGACCGCTCTGAACCGCCGACGGTGACTGCGCCCAGCGCTCGGCGACGGCCGCGTGCCCGGGCGCCGGGGTGACGGTCCAGTCGGCGTCGGTGTAGCCGTACAGGTGGGACAGCTCGACGGTGGCGTGGCTGTAGTCGAAGCGCAGCGCGGACACCTGCCGCGGTGAGATCACCGAGTTGACCACCGAGGCGATCGTCCCGTCCGCGAAGGTGACCAGCGCCATCGACACGTCCTCGGTGTCGACGTGCCGGTCCCGGCGGGCCGCGACCGCGGTGACCCGCTCCCAGGGGCCGAGCACCGACAGCAGCAAGTCGAACTGGTGGATGCCGTGACCCATGGTCGGGCCGCCGCCCTCGGTCTCCCACTTCCCCCGCCACGGCACCTCGAAGTAGGCGGCGTCGCGGTACCAGAGGGTCTCGCAGGTAGCCAGCAACGGCCGGCCCAGGTCGCCCGCGGCCGCCATCGCCCGCAGCCGGGCTGCCCCGGCACCGAACCGGTGCTGGAAGACGGTGGCCAGGTGCGCCCCGGAGGCTCGCGAAGCCTCCGCCAGGGTGTCGAGCTCGGCCAGCGACAGGGTGGGCGGCTTCTCCACGATCACGTTCACCCCGGCGCGCAGGCATTGCAGGGCGAGCGGGGCGTGCGTCGACGGCGGCGTACACACGTGCACCAAGTCGACGTCACCGGTCTCGAGCAGGGTGGTGAGGCCGGGGGCGACCGTCGGGACGTTCCAGGACCCGGCGAACGTGCGGGCCCGGTTCTCGTCGAGGTCGACGACCGCGGTGAGCCGGGCACGATCATGGTCGGTCAATGCTTGCGCGTGGGCGGCGGCGATGCCGCCGGTGCCCACGATGGCAGCGCGATACATGTGTCTGTTCCTTGCCTACTCGGGCGCGGAGGTGGTGGCCGGGAGCAGCACGCCGGCCGTCTGCCTCACGGAGCGGAAGCGAAATTATCATACTAATTGCTCGCCGACCAGGCTTGTATCGCGCGAATTCAAGACTATCTTTGGTTTCGTTAATATTACTTATCGCCGACTGCGGTGTTTCGCTGAGCGGCCACTCGGAACCGGAGGAGCGGCCCGCGGATGCACGCCGAACAGTTCACCGATCCGGTCGCCGAGCACGGCGAGGGCCCGGTCTGGTACCCGGAACAGCAGACCCTGCGGTGGGTCGACATGCTCGCCGGCGACGTCCTCAGCCGTGGGGTGGGATCGACGGCGGTGCGGCGCCACCACGTCGACCGGGTGGCCGCCGTGCTACGGCCACGACGCGACGGCGGAACGATCGTCGCCGGTGAGAGCTCCTTCGTGCTGCTGGACCAGCACGGCCGGGCCGAACGGCGCGTCGCCGTCCCGGGCTGGCGGCCGGGAACCCGGATGAACGAGGGCGGCTGCGATCCGCACGGCGCCTTCTACGCCGGCTCGATGTCCTATCAGGCCGCACCGGGCGCGGGCCGGCTGTACCGTCTGACGCCGGACGGCGCGATCACCGTCGTCCTCGACGCCGTCACCATCTCCAACGGCCTCGCCTGGAGCCCGGACGGCACTCTCGCCTACTACGTCGACACCCCCACCGGGCGCATCGACGTCTTCGACTCCGACCCGTCGGCCGGTCTGACCGGCCGGCGGCCGCTGGTGGAGATCCCACCCGAGCGTGGCGCCCCCGACGGGCTCACCGTCGACGCCGACGGTCACCTCTGGGTGGCCCTGTGGGACGGCGCCGCCGTGCACCGCTACACCCCGGACGGCCGGCTGGACGGCGTCGTCGACCTGCCGGTTCGGCAGGTCACCGCCTGCACCTTCGGCGGCCCGGACCTCGACGAGCTCTACATCACCACCTCGCGCCACGCACTCGACGACCCGGAACCGGCGGCCGGTGCGGTGTTCCGCGCCCGGGTCGGCGTCACCGGGCTACCCGCCCTGATCTACCACGCCTGAACCACGCGGAGGATCCATGGCCACAAGAGCATTCGCGGCCGCCCTGCTGGCGGCCGCGCTGACCCTTCTCGCACCCGCCAGCCCCGCCGCAGCCGACGAGACGGTCGTGTCCGTCGAGCACACCGCGGTGACCACCGAACGCGGCACCCTGCACCAGACCTACTACGACGGCGCCTGGGACAGCAACTCCCGCATCCACTGGGCCACCACCGGCGCGTTCCTCGAGGTCGTCTTCGACGGGCACACCGCCGTGGTCCACGGCAGCACCCGCACCGGCCACGGACTCGGCCGCGTCTACATCGACGACCAGGAGAAGGGCACCGTCAACTACGGAACCGCCACCGACAACACCGTGCGTGCGCTGGCCACCTTCAGCGGCCTCACCGACGGCCGGCACACCCTGCGGATCGTCGCCGAAGGATGGGTCGATCACGGCTGGGTCGAGGTCACCTCCGGCCAGCCGCACGTCCCGGACGCGCTGGAGACGCTGCACCGTTCGGTGTCCGGCTTCACCGCCGCCGATTACACCGCACCCTCCTGGGAGCCCTTCGCCACCGCCCGCGCCACGGCCGGCGAACTGGGCCGCAGCGGCGGCACGCCGGAGGAGCGGGAGGCGGCCCGGGCCGCGCTCCAGCAGGCCACCGACGCGCTCGTACTCCTGCGCGGGCTACGGGCGATCGTCGCCGACTACGAGAAACGGGTCCCCACCGACTTCACGCACCAGTCGTGGAAGCCCTTCGCCAAAGCCCTGAAGGACGCCCAGCGCGTGCTCGGCCGCGCCGACGCCGGAACGGACGACGTGGTACGGGCCAAGAACGCGCTGCAGAGCACGGCCGGCGCCCTGAAGACGGTCTCCGCCGGCAGCTTCCAGCCGATCACCAACAACACGTTCTGGCGCGATACCGACGGCAACCCGATCTACTCCCAGGGCGGCGGCATCTTCCGGTTCGGCGACACCTACTACTGGTACGGCGTGCGCTACGCCAACGCCGACGAGTACCACGCCAGCCCGACCCGCACCTACCCGTCGACCTTCCAGTCGATCCCGGTCTACTCCTCCAAGGACCTGGTGAACTGGAAGTTCGAGAACGAGGTCGCGACGGTCGGCACCGCCCTGGACATCCCGGCCACCGTCGGCCCGTACTGGGCCCGGCTGCGCACACTCGCCGAGGCCGGCTGGGTCGGGCGGCTCGGCGTCTCCTACAACGAGAACACCGGCAAGTACGTGCTGCTCGTGCAGATGTACCAGCGCCTCGACCCGAGCGGCACCGACAACGCCGGCGTGCTGTTCCTGCAGGGTGACTCACCGGCCGACGACTTCCGGTACGCCAACGTCCAGAGGCAGATCGTCAACTCGCCCACCACCTCGACCGGCGACCAGACCGTCTTCACCGACGACGACGGCTCGGACTACCTGGTGTTCTCCAACGCCGCCGGCCGGGCCCGCGCGTTCGTCAGCAAGATCTCGGCCACCGACTCGCTGAGCATCGAGCCGGCCGTCCAGATCGGCTTCAACGCCGCCGGACGGGAGGGCAACGCCATGTTCCGGCTGCATGACACCTACTACATGGCCGCCTCCGACCTGCACGGCTGGAACACCTCGGTCAACCACGTCATCGAGTCGCAGACCAGCGACATCCAGGGGCCGTACAGCGCCGAGTACACCCTGCCCGGCACCGAGAAGGACTACAGCCACGTCACCCAGACCGGCTTCTTCGTCACGATCAAAGGCACCGAGCAGGACACCGTCCTGTACGCGGGAGACCGCTGGGCCGACTTCGCCTGGAACGGTCTCGGCTACAACCAGTGGGTGCCGCTGTCGGAGACCGCCGACGGCCTCTCCTTCAACTCCCTGAGCCACTGGGAGCTCAACGCGGTCACCGGCGAGTGGCGGGTGGGTGCCGCCAACAACTACGTCCTCAACCCCGACTTCGCCGCCGACCGGATCCTCCGCACCGAGCTGACCGGCTGGACCACCACGGTGGACACCGATTATTCGGCGAACACCTTCGTCAAGAACGTGACACCCGGTGCCGACTCGACCCGCTGGGCGCTCCAGCTCGGTCGCACCGACGCCTTCTCCGGCTCGGTGCGCCAGGAGAACCCGGTGCCCGACGGGCTCTACCGTTTCACCGCGAAGATCAACACCACCGGCGGCCTGTCGTACGCCCGGGTGGTCATCAGCGACGCCGCCGGCCGGGCACATCAACTCGACATCAACCGGGCCACCTCCGGCTGGGAGACCGTCGAGCTCGGCGACCTCGCCCTCACCGGCGGCACCGCCACCGTCCGGGTCGAGGCCCGCAGCCCCGGCGGCAACCAGTCGGTGAAGATCGACCTGCTGTCCCTGACCCCGCAGCCCGTCGACAAGAGCAGGCTCCAGGGCCTGGTCGACACCGCCGAGGACAAGAAGGAAGCCGACCACACCTCGGAGTCCTGGCTCGCCTTCGCCGCCGCGCTGGCGACGGCTCAGCGGACGTTGCTGTCCCCCATCGCGACCCAGCAGGACATCGATGCCGCCACCACCGGCCTGACCGGGGCGGCGAACGCCCTGGCCCCGGCGGTCCGGGCGATCAAGGCCGGCACCACGAAGGACTGGTACGAGACCGGTGCCGCCCTCGACCCGTCCACCGTGCACGTGACCGCCACCCTGGCCGACGGCTCCACCACGGAACTGGCCGCCGACCGGTACACCCTCACCGGTTTCTCCTCCGGCAGCCCCGGCTGCCTCACCGTGACGGTCACGGTGTCACCGCAGCTGTCGCCGGCCGGTGCCCCCGCGGTCACGGCGAGGTTCCAGGTCACCGTGCTCGATCCATGGAACAGCAGAACCACCTACCGCAAGGGCGCCGAGGTGAGCCACGACGGCGCACGATGGCGTGCCACCCGGGTGACCCGCGGGCAGGAACCCGGCGCCGCGCACGGCCCGTGGCGGAGAATCGGATGACCACCGTGCCGCTCAGCGCCCGTTTCGACGCGGCGCTGGGCGGCCGCTGGACCAGCCTGTCCAGCGGCCACCGCGAATGGCTGTGGCAGCGCCGCGACGTCGCCCGCGCCGCCGTGGCTCCGGGCGCGGGGTTCGTGGACGCGGGCGGCCTCGAGGAGTGCCTGCCCACCGTCCGCGGGAACCCCGACCACGGCGACATCTGGTCGCGCCCGTGGTACGCCGTGTCACCGGGCGAGTTCGCCGCCGAGACCCCGGACTTCACCCTGACCCGGCGGATCACCGGCCGCGACGGCGCCGTGGTGGCCGGCTACCGGTTGTCCGCCGCGCCCGGATACCGGTTCGTGTGGGCCGCGCACGCCCTGCTCGACCTGTCACCGCTCGCCCGGCTGGAGGCTCCCTCCGGCACCCGCACCCGCGTCTATCCCGACCCCGCCCCGCCCGTGGAGGGGCCGTGGCCCGCGCCGCTCGGGGTGCCACTGGACCGCCTCGGCCCGGACGACGGCACCGCGATCGGGGCGGTGCTGCAGGATTGTCCACGGGTCACCGTGACCGACGGCCCCGACCGGCTCACCTGGGAGCTGGAATGCGACGGCCAGCCCCGGTCCGTCGCATTATGGCGCAACCTGCGCGGCTGGCCCGCCACCGCGCCGTACCGCAGCATCGGGGTCGAACCCATGCTCGGCGGAGCCTTCGGCGTCGCCGAGGACGTGCCGGCCGCCGTCGTCCCGGCAGGCGGCGAACTGTCGTGGCAACTGATCATCTCAGCATCGCGAGGACAAGCATGAGCCCATCGTCGCCCTTCGACTACTCTCCATGGAACTTCTGGCGTGATGCCGAGCCCACCGCCCAGAGCGACCAGCTCGGCCTGCAACAAGAGCTCGCCGAGCAGCACGGGTACCGGTTCGGCGAGCAGTGCTTCGTCTCCGTGCTGGCCGAGGTGCAGAACGACAGCCTGACCTTCGGCGACCGCACCTACGTCGCGGCGGGCGCCTACCTGAGCGGGTCGCTGCGGGCCGGACGGGACTGCACGATCAACGCGTACGCCGTGGTCCGCGGGGAGATCCGGCTCGGCGACGCGGTCCGGATCGGTGCGCACACCTCGATCCTGGGGTTCAACCACACGTTCAGCGACCCGGACGTCGAGGTGTTCCGGCAGCCGGTCTGGTCCAAGGGCATCGCCGTCGGCGACGACGTGTGGATCGGCTCGCACGTGGTGATCCTCGACGGGGTGACCGTCGGCGACCGGGCCGTGATCGCGGCCGGCGCGATCGTCACCAAGGACGTCCCGGCCGGGGCGGTCGTCGGCGGCAACCCCGCGCGGGTCCTGCGCTGGCGGGTGCCGCAGCCGGTCCCGTCCACCAGCGACCTGGCTGTTTTCGCCGACCGCGCCCGCGAGCAGGCCGCCGCGATCCTGGAGCGCAGCTGGGATCCGGGGTCCCGGATGTTCACCGACCGGCCCGGGGCTCCCGCCACTGTCCGGGCCCAGTGCGACGCCGTCGAGATCGCCGACCTGCTCCTGGGCCGGGCGCCGGACCAACTGCCGGCCGAGGAGCAGATCCGGCGGCTGCGTGCCCCGCAGGACCTGGACCTGTTCGACGGCGCGGACTCCTACCACGTCCTGTGCGCCGGATACGCCCTCGATCTGCTCGGCAGCGAGTTCCCCGAGCCGGTCCGGTACCTCGCCGCGGCCACCCCGCAGCAGATCGTCGCCGGGCTGCGGGAACTGCCGTGGGACGGCAGCGCCTGGCACGGCGGCCACATCGTCGACGGGCTCGGCACCGCCCTGCACTGGAACCTGCGCAAGGGCGAGCCACCGGCGGACGGTGTGGTCGAGGCGCTGTTCGGCTGGCTGTACCTGAACGCCGATCCCCGTACCGGCATGTGGGGGGCTCCCGCGCCGGACAGCGGGCTGCTGGAGATCGTCAACGGCTTCTACCGCGCCTCCCGCGGCACGTACGCCCAGTTCGGCCGGCCCCTGCCCTACCCGGAACGGGTCGTCGACACCGTGCTGGAACACGTCCGCGACGCCCGGTTCTTCGCCCCCGACCGGCAGAACGCCTGCAACATCCTGGACGTCGCCCATCCGCTGTGGCTGACCCGGCACACCGGCCACCGCGCCGCCGAGGTGACCGCCGTGGCCGAACGGCTGCTGCACGACGCCGTCAGCCACTGGACCGACGGCTCCGGATTCGGGTTCCAGGCACCGCATCCGACCGCGCGCGGGCTCGCCGCGACCGTTCCCGGGTTGCAGGGCACCGAGATGTGGCTGGCGATCGTCTGGCTGCTCGCCGACCTGCTGGGCCGCTCGGCGGAGCTCGGCTACCGCCCACGCGGCGTGCACCGGCCGGAGCCGGCCGCCCGCCTGGACCGGGGAAGTCACTCATGAACCGTCCGAACGTCCTCGTGCTGCTGCCGCCGGAGAGCTGGGCCCAGCAGTTCGACCCGGCCCGGCGCGTGCGGCTGCGCTCGCTGTCGCGGGACGACGATCCGATGTGGCTGCCCGACCTGACCGCACCGGGGCTGACCGCCCGGCTGGCCGCGGTGGAGGTGCTGCTGACCGGCTGGGGAACGCCCTACCTGGACGAGGCCGCACTGGACCGGCTGCCCCGGCTGCGCGCCGTGATGCACTGCGCCGGCACGGTCCGCACGTTCGCGAGCCCGGCCGTGTGGCAACGCGGCATCGTCGTCTCCAGCAGCGCCGAGATCAACGCCGAGCCGGTGGCCGAGTTCACCCTGGCCGCGATCATCATGGCCGGCAAGAAGGCACCGTTTCTGGCCGCGGACGCCCGGCTGCACCGCACCTACCAGGCACAGCCACTGCATCGCGGCCCGCTCGGCAACGTCGGCCTGACCATCGGGATCGTCGGGTTCTCCCGGATCGGCAGGCGAACCGTGGAACTGGTCAACCAGGTCCTGCGCAACGTCCGCTGCCTGGTCGTCGACCCGTTCGCCGATCCGGTCGACGTGGGCCGCCACGGGGCCGAGCACATCGGCCTCGACGAGATGCTGCCGCAGGTGGACGTCCTGTCGATCCACGCGCCGGAGCTGCCGTCCACCCGGCACATGATCGGCGCCACCCAGCTCGCCGCGCTGCCCGACCACAGCACGGTCGTCAACACCGCACGGGGCAGTCTGATCGACACCGCCGCGCTGGAGCGGGAATGCCGTACCGGGCGACTGCAGGCGATCCTCGACGTCACCGACCCCGAGCCGCTGCCGGCCGGCTCGCCGCTCTACGACCTGCCGAACGTCATGATCACCCCGCACGTCGCGGGCTCGGCCGGCAGGGAGGTGCTGCGGATGACCGACGGTGCCCTGGACGAGCTGGCCCGGTTCAGCGCCGGCCTTCCGCTCCGCCGGCCAGTGCTCCTCGACGATCTCGCGCACACCGCCTGAGCGTCTCCACCGGTCAGGGCGGCGACCTGGACCCGGCCGAGCCGCCACGGGGCGGTTCGGCCGGACAGCCGAGCTCCAGCAGCGGGGAGTGCGGATCCGTCAGTCGAGGTGGTAGCCGGCGACAGCGAAGTCGCCCGTGCCGCCTTGGTCCCGGTAGTCCACCGATCCGGCGGCCACCAGCCGGCCGTGCGGGAGTTTGGCCAGGCCTCGCGCTACCGCGTGGTAGCCGAAGTCGGTGGTGAGCTTGCCGTTACTGCCGAACCCGGTGTCCAGAGCGCCGTCCGGGTGATAGCGCACGAGAGCGAAGTTGTCATGTGAGCCGACTGTCGCCGTGCCGGCGACGATCAGGTCCTCGCCGTACGCCAATACCGCGTAGGCCTGATCGTTACCACCACTGATGTCCGTGATCACTGTGCCGTCGGTGCCGAAGTCGGGATTGAGCGAGCCGTCGGCACGGTAGTTGGCCAGGAGGAAATCGGACCCGCTGGCCTCTTGGAGCTCGCCGGCGACGGCGATCGTGCCGTCCGGCCGCACGGCGACGGCCCTGGCTGTGTCGAACAGGCTGCCGAGGTCGGTGGTGACCTTCCCGCCGGTGCCGAAGCCCGGATCCAGTGACCCGTCCGTTCGATAGCGTGCCACCGCGATGTCGGGCGCCACGTAGTTGCCGGCGACACCGACCGCAATGATCCTGCCGTCCGGCTGCAGGGCCAGATCGGCGAGGTCGTCCCGGCCCTCGAACAGGGTGACCACCCGGCCGCCGGTGCCGAAGCTCGAGTCGAGCGTGCCGTCCGGGAGATAGCGGACCAGCTCGAATCCGCGAGTGCTGGAGTCTGCCGGATAATGGATCCCGCCGACCACCAACTTGCCGTCGCGCTGTATCACCATGGCCGTGGCCGCGGCGTCACCACCCAGGTCGGTGATGATCTTGCCTCCGGTGCCGAAACTGGTGTCCAGTGAGCCGTTGGCGCGGTAGCGGGCCAACGCGAACATCGTGCGTGACTGGTTCGCGGTGGAAGCCTGACCGGCCACCACCACCTTGCCGTCGGACTGCACAGCGACTGTCGTCGCGGTGTCGAGGTCACCGAGGAAGTCGGTGGTGACCTTGCCGTGACTGCCGAAAGCGCGGTCCAGCCGGCCGTGCTTGTCGTAACGCGCCAGACCGAAGTCGCCGGTGCGCAGTGAGGTGCCCGGAGCGTTGGCGTCGCCCGCGACGATCACGCCGTCGCCGATGGCGGCCACTGCGTTGCCACGGTCGTACCAGCCGGCGAAGTCGGTGACGACTTTGCCCCGCTCGCCGAAGGACGCGCCGAGGGCTACCTCGGCTTCGACTCCGGCGGACGCCGGGCCGGTGGTGAGTACTGCGGCCGTCAGCGCGGCGGCCACGGCGGCGCCGAGCGCTCTTCTCCGTACGGCCCGGCCGGTGAACGCCTGCATCCGCTGTTGGTTGTCCATCTCGCTCCCATGGCGATAGGTCGAGAAATCTCTGTGACATTGCCGTGCGGCGCTTCAAGCACGGCCCGACCCCACGCGCGACTGTGGCGGCGGCCGGGTGTTCGTGTCGGCGCCCGGGCATTCCGCCGCGAACCTCTCGCCGTCCCCGGTCGCGACCATCGCCAAGCGGGGCCTGCTCCGGGCCGCGGGGAGGCCGGGTGGTGCCACCATCGGCTGATGGCGGCACCACCGGCAGTTCAGAGGGTGAGCCCACTCAGGGCGTAGACGGTGTCCCCGACAACGCTGACCGCCGTCAGGGACGTGCCTGTGAGGGCGAATCCGACGACGGCGTACGAATCGATGTTCGACGGCTCGCCGACCGGCCGGGAGGTGGTCCAGGAACCCTCAGCGGCCGGGCGCTGGGCGATGACGGCCGAGTCGGCCGGGTATTCGTCGCCGTGGCTGTAGCCGACCGCCACCTTGGTACCGGACGTGGTCAGGACCGGGTCCCAGCTGCCCGTGCCGTTGGTGAACTCGTACGGCGGGGCTTGGACCTGCCATGACCCGGTGAGGTCGTCGGCGACCTGTACTCGGATCGACGGCAAGCGCTCCGCCCAGGCGACGAACGTGCCGGCCGTGCTGACGGCCACGTCGACCTGCTTCAGTTGCGAGTAGGGACCGGTGCTCGCGACGGTGCGCTGTGTCCAGCGCCGGCCGTTGGTGGTGCGCGCGGTGTAGACGGTCTTGTCGGTGGCGGTGCTGCGATGCCAGGCGGCGGTGACGGCGCCGTCCGCGCCGAGGGTGAGCGCCGGGAAGGCGTCGGCGGCGCTGCCGGTGATGAACGGCTTGGCCGTGGAGAGCCCGTGGTGCAGGGTGCCGGCGGTGTAGAGGTCGGTGTCGCCGGCCGCTTCGCCGGGAACCGGGAAGACGGCGAGCCACCTGCCGTTACGGGCGACGATGTCGCCCTTGCCCTCGCCGGTGGTGGCGGAGGCCGCCGGGCCGAGGACAGCGAGCCGGCTGAACTGGCCGCCGGTGCCGCGTTTGGCCACGACCAGCTGCGGTGTTCCGGCGATCTCCTCGACGATGTGGAGCAGATAGGTGCCGGTGCCGTCCTGCGCGACACCGACGACCGTTCCGAACAGGTCGGTTGCCTGGCTGCTCCAGGAGCTGCCTGAGCCTTCGAAGTAGTGGATGCGGTTGCCGCAGGACTCACTGTGCCGGTAGGCGGCGAATCCGTGCACGGTGCCGCTCGCATCCTGAGCGACGTCGACATTGTCGGAGTACAGGAAGCCGTCATCGCAGGCAGCGAGGACGGCGGTCTGTGTGGTCGCCGCCCGGGCCGGCGTCGCCATGACGTCGATCGTCAGCAGGGTGGCCACCAACGTGGGTAGAACGCGTCGCACGTGGTCTCCTCGAGAGGTCCCCGCCGGCAGCGCCTGTCACGACAGTGACTGCGCTCCGGGGGAGGTGGACGAACGCCGGGGCCCGAGAGGGCGCGGCCCCGAAGAACTGCAGCTCCGGGCCAGGACCCGGTAAAGATGTTAAAACGTTTTCATAGCCCGGAGTGACGGTCAAGCAACCGAGGGCAAAGGGACGCAGAACACTGCGCCACGTGGCCGGTCGCGTGACCCACCGGGGTCAGGTAGCACCCCGTCAACGGAGATCAGGAGGAGCAGGCGCGTTCAACCGCTTCACCACGAGGGGCCTCGGACTGGCCCACAAAGCCACTGCAGCCTGCGGCGTATCCAGTTAAAACGTTTTATTGACATTCTGGAAACACGACGGCAAAATTTTGGAATCGATAGGAAACCGTCGATCAAACTCGACGGCAGCGGCCGCCGACATCCCCCAAGATCCCATCCCCCATGGAGTCAGCAATGACCTCAAGAGACACCCGGCACCGCACGTGGGCCACCGGTCTCACCTGTGCGGCCACCGCCGCGGGCGTCGGCCTGTTCGCCCCGCCCGCGAACGCCGCCCTGCCCACCGGCTGCACCGGAACCGCGCCGATCGTGTGCCACTACGACGTGGCACCGGGCAACTACCTGGTCACCGCGGTCACCGGCAGCGGCACCGGCCTCTCGGTCGAGGCCCGCCGCCGGATCCTCAACCCCGCCTCCGCGGGCACCCGTACCGCCACCGTGAACGTGCGCGAGCCGGAGGGCCAGCCGTCGTCGTGGGGCACCGGATCACCCGGCCTCACCCTGACCTTCGACGGCGCCGCGCCCACCGTCACCTCGGTGACCGTGTCCGCGGCGAGCAACCCATTGGTGGCTTTCCTGTTCGGTGACTCCACCGTCTGCGACCAGTCGGTCGCCCCGTACGCCGGCTGGGGTCAGCAGCTCACCGCGTCGGTGGCCAAGGGCGCCGTGATCGCCAACTATGCCGACACCGGCGAGAGCTCGGAGAGCTTCCGGTACAAGTCCTACCTGTTCCCGGCCATCAAACCCCTGATCAACCCGGGCAACCTGGTCTTCCTGCAGTTCGGCCACAACGACAAGACCACGACGGCGGCCGAGTACCGGGACAACCTCACCGCGATGATCGCCGGGATCCGCGAGCGTGGCGGAGTCCCGGTCCTGGTGACGCCGCCGGTGCGGCGCCGCTTCGACGGCGCCGTGCTGGACGCCGTCGCCCAGCACGTCAACTCGGTGGGAGTGAACCTGCCGGCGGAGATGCGGGCGGTGGCCACCGCGAGCCGGGTCCCGCTGATCGACCTCACCGCCAAGAGCAAGGCCGTCGTCGAGGGACTCGGCCCGGCGGGCTCGGCCGGGATCTACCTCTACGCCGAGAAGGGCGACAACACCCACTTCTCCGAGTACGGGGCTGCGCGGATGGCCGCCCTGGTCGTCGACGGCATCCGCGAGCAGAACCTGTCTCTTGAAGGGTTCCTGCGATGAGCCTCCGCGCCCTCCTAGTTCTGGCTCTCCTGGTCGGCGGCGTTGCCGTCACGGCGGGCACCGCATCCGCGGCGGCCGTCTACTACGTCGCCCCCAACGGCAGCGACAGCGCCGCCGGAACCGCCTCGGCACCGTGGAAGTCGATCGCGAAGGCGCAGTCCGTCGCCGCGGCCGGCGACACCGTCTACCTCCGCGGCGGCACCTACACCTACACCCGCGCAACCAGCGCCTGCGCGAGCCGGACGGCCCGGGTCGACGCGATCACCCTGAACAAGAGCGGCACGTCCGGCAACCCGATCCGCTACTGGGCCTACCCAGGCGAGAAGCCGGTGTTCGACTTCTCCGGGATGACCGACGACTGCCGGATCAAGGGCTTCGACGTCACCGGCAGCTATCTGCACCTCAAAGGCCTCGAGGTCCGCGGTGTGCCGCAGAACAACGACCTGAACGCCGAGTCCTGGGGACTCTGGATCTCCGGTAGCAACAACACCTTCGAGCAGATCGACACCCACCATCACATGGGGACCGGCCTGTTCATCAACGGTGGCGGCGGCAACCTCGTCGTCAACAGCGACTCGCACCACAACTACGACCTGCACAGCTCCGACTCCCCCGGGGAGAACGCCGACGGCTTCGGGTCGCACTACGCACCGGCCGGCCGGGCCGCCAACGTGTTCCGGGGCTGCCGCGCCTGGTGGAACGCCGATGACGGCTTCGACCTGATCTCCACCTACGCGCCGGTGACCATCGAGTACTCGTGGGCGTGGCGTAACGGGTACGTGCCCGGCACGACGACCGCCGCCGGGAACGGCAACGGCTACAAGGTGGGCGGGTTCGGCGGCGACTACGACGCCGGCGCGGTCAAGCACACCGTCCGCTTCTCGGTCGCCTTCCTCAACCGGGCCGCGGGCTTCTACGCCAACCACCATCCGGTCGCCAACGACTACTTCAACAACACGGGGTACGCCAACGGCACCGACTTCAACATGCTCGGAGTCGACTCCAGCGGCGCGGCCGTCGGCCGGGGCAACCTGCGCAACAACGTGGCCTACGCCGGCACGCTGACCGCGAACATGACCGGCACCACCGCCACGAACAACTCCTGGAACCTCGGCATCACCCTGTCGAACAGCCAGTTCCAGAGCGTGTCGACGACCGGCTGGGACACCGCCCGCTCGTCCGACGGCAGCCTGCCCGCCCTGCCCCACCTGCGGCCCACCACGACCAGTGCCCTGATCGACCGTGGCGTCGACGTCGGCCTGACCTACCGGGGCCAGGCCCCCGATCTCGGCGCCTTCGAGATCTCCTGACCTCCGGCATCCCACAAACAGAAGGACAGAGCACATGACTCGCTCATCACGCTCGGTGTGGAAGCGCCGGACGTCCATGCTCGCCGCCCTGCTGCTGGTTCCGGTGTCCCCCGCGGCGCCCGCCAGTGCCCGTTACCACGCCTCCGACTACACAGCCGGCTCGTGGGCGGCGTTCTCCTCCGCCGGGGACACCGGCGCGCTGGTGATGGTGCGCGGCCTGAGAAGCCTGGTCGCGGACTACACCACCCGGGTGCCCGGCCGGTATACCGCCGGATCGTGGGCCCCGTTCGCCGCGGCCCTGACCGCCGCCAGCCGGGTCGCCGGCGACCGGGCCGCAACCGCGGCACAGGTCGCCTCCGCCAAGACCGCCCTGGTGACCGCCGCCGGTGACCTGGTGGCCGCCGACGCGGGAACGTTCCAGACCATCACCAACGACACGTTCTGGCGCGACACCAGCGGCAATCCGATCTACTCGCAGGGCGGTGGCGTCTTCCGGTTCGGTGACACCTACTACTGGTACGGGGTGCACTACCTGGGCGCCGAGCACTATCTGGCCAGCCCGACGAAGAAGTACAACACCGAGACCACCTTCGTGGCGATCCCGGTGTACTCCTCGCAGGACCTGGTGAACTGGAAGTTCGAGCGCAATGTCGCCACCGCCGCCACGACCTTCCCGGACGGGACCAACCTCAGCAGTGGCTGGGTGGGCCGCCTCGGTGTCTCCTACAACGAGACCACCGGCAAGTACGTGCTCGTCTCACAGGGCAAGGGCGGGATCATGTTCCTGCGCGGCGACTCGCCCACCGACACCTTCGACGGCGTCACCGTCCAGGCGCAGATCACCAACTCGCCGACGCCGGCCACCGGGGACCAGACCGTCTTCACCGACGACGACGGGACGGACTATCTGATCTTCTCCAACGCCTCGGGACGCGCACGCGCCTTCGTCTCCCGGCTCCGGCCGTCCGACTCGCTGTACGCGGAGCCCGCCGTGCAGATCGGCTACAGCTCCGCCGGGCGCGAGGGCAACGCCATGTTCAAACTCGACGGCAGGTACTACCACGCGGCATCCGACCTGCACGGCTGGAACTCCTCGGTCGCATACGTGCTCGAGTCGGCGACCAGCAACATCCAAGGAGCCTATTCCGCCGAGTACGTCCTGCCGGGCACCGAGGCGGACTACAGCCACGTGACCCAGACCGGCTTCTTCGTGACCGTCAAGGGCACCGTGCAGAACACGGTGATCTTCGCCGGTGACCGCTGGGCCGACTTCGCCTGGAACGGCATCGGCTACAACCAGTGGATGCCGGTGGACAAGACCGGCAGCCGGCCGCAGTTCCACTCGCTGAGCCAGTGGCAGTTCAACGCCACCACCGGCGAATGGCGGGTCG
Organism: Actinoplanes sichuanensis; assembly: GCF_033097365.1. Lineage (NCBI taxonomy): Bacteria > Bacillati > Actinomycetota > Actinomycetes > Micromonosporales > Micromonosporaceae > Actinoplanes > Actinoplanes sichuanensis. The sequence continues at coordinate 2,899,890 of NZ_AP028461.1, read as the reverse complement.
CGGCGGGCAACAACTACATCCTCAACCCCGACTTCCAGGCCGACCGGATCCTCGTCAGCGCGGTGCGCGGGTGGACCAGCTTCGTCGACTCGGGCACGACCGCGATCGCTGGCAACGCCAACGGTGGGGCCAACGGCAGCAGCTTCTCGCTGCGCGTCGGCGCCACATCGGCCTTCGCGGGCGGGGTACGCCAGGACGTCACCGTGCCGGCCGGCACCTACCGGCTCGCGGCGGCCACGAAGACCTCGGGAACCGTCAGCACCGCTCAGGTGACGGTGACCGACTCCAGCGGCGTCGTGCGCACCCTGACCGTCCCGACCGGCACCAACTGGACCCAGCGCCAGCTGGCCGGCTTCACCCTGGCCGCCGGCAGTGCCCGGGTGACGATCCGGGCCACCGGTGACAACGGCAATCTCTGGGTCGACGGCCTCTCCCTCGTCAAGACCTCGTAGCAGCCGATCACGGCGGTGGCACGCCATCGACCGCGATCATGACAGACCCTGACCCACGGTGGGCTCGCGGCAAGCCGCGAGCCCACCACCGTACAGCCAGATAAATATGCTTAATAGACCTTGGCAGTAATACTTTAGAGGGTGCACCGTAGCACCTGTAATCGCCTTGACATCGCCCCGAAATGTCTCGTTCGGCCTGCTGCCACGGCCCCGTCCCCGGTTGTGCCCCGTCACCGGCCCTCTGGCGGAAAACACCACTCCAGCAGGACCGCAGTCCCACCCTTACGGAGAAGAGGTCTGTTCCATGACGCCCTTTCCCTCATCGGCACCGTTGAGCCGGCGCTCGTTCCTCGGCGCCACCCTGCTGACGGCCGGCGCCGTCGGCGCGCCGGCGCTGGCGGGCTGCACCACCGGGGGCGGCTCGGGCTCCGGCTCGGGCTCCTCGAAGACGGTCACGGTGATGTTCAAGAGCGCCGAGTTCACCAAGGAGCACATCGCGGAGTTCGAGAAGCTCAACCCGGGCCTCACGATCGAGTTCATCGAGGACGACCCGGCCCGGCTCAAGGCGATGATGTCGGCCGGCAGCCCGCCCGACTTCGTACGCGGACGGGCCGAGCCGCTCAATGTGTTCCGAGGGCTGGTCGAGCCGCTGGACCCGTACATCGACGCCAGTTCGGTCCTGAAGCGCGACGACCTGTTGCCCATCAACGACAACAACCGGTGGGACGGCAAGACCAACGGCACCGGCAAGTACTACTCGCTGATCAAGGACTGGAGCCCGGACGCCTGCCTCTGGCAGAACACGGCGCTGTTCGAGAAGGCGAAGATCGAGCCGCTGAGCACCACCGAGCCGATCTCCTGGGACGAGCTGCTGGAGCTGGGCAAGAAGCTCACGGTGCGCCAGGACGGCAAGACCGTGCAGTACGGCCTGGGCCTGGAGTGGGCCTGGTCGGTCTCGACCCCGATCCGGCTGATGGTCGCCCAGCAGGGCGGCACCCTCTTCAACGCGGACATGACCGAGATCGACTTCACCAGCCCCGCGGCGCAGCGGGCGGTCCAGTGGTACACCGACTTCGGCCGCGCCGGGATCGGCCCCACCGTGCTGAACCCGCTGCCCGACAACGCCGACTACTCCACTTTCGCCGCCGGGAAGATGGCCATCACCAAGGACGGCTTCTGGTTCGGCGGCAACTTCGCCAAGGCCCCCGCCGAGTTGCAGAAGACGATCCGGATGGCCCCGGCCGCGACCTTCGGCACCCGCATGAACATGAGCTACAACGGCGGCATGGGCGCCTGGATCCCGACGAAGGCGAAGAACAAGGACGGGGCCTGGAAGGTCATGGAGTACTTCATGAGCGGTCCGCCCGCCGTCGAGCGGGCCAAGAGCGGCTGGGGCCTGCCGGCGCTGAAGTCCCTGTGGCAGTACATCCCGCAGGAGCTCGACTACCAGAAGGAGGCGTTCAAGACCGCACAGGCGGAGCTGGAGCACCTCGTCACGCTGCCCTTCTCGCCATACGCCACCGCCGACCAGGTCAAGGCCGCCATCGAGACGCAGATGACCGATCTGCTCAAGGGCAACATCTCCGTCCCCGACGCCTGCGTGCGCATTCAGGACCAGATCAACAAGGACCTCAAGCGGGGCAAGGAACTGGTGGGATGACCACGCTGGCCGCCCCTCCCGCCCGGTCTCGCCACTGGCGGCGCTACCCCGCCTCGACGTTCTACCTGTTCGCCGCGCCGTGGATCCTCGGCTTCCTGGCGCTGACCATCATTCCGCTGGGCTGGGCGCTCGTCATCAGCCTGACCAACTTCGACGGGATGGCGCCGGGTTACCGGTTCATCGGCCTCAAGAACTACGTCGAGTTGTTCACCGACTATCCCCAGGCGCTGCGGAGCCTGTGGCAGACGGTGCTCTACACCGCCGCCGTGGTGCCGCTGAGCGTCGCCGGCGGCCTCGGCCTGGCGATCCTGGTCAACCGGCGGATCCGGGCCGTAGGCCTGATCCGGGCGATCTTCTTCCTGCCGTCGGTGGTGCCGGTGGTCGCGACTGCGATCATGTGGCGCCTGGTCCTGAACCCGGACGCCGGCATGCTCAACGGCATCCTGGACCTGGTCGGCCTGCCGTCGTCGATCTCCTGGCTCATCGACCCGTACGCCTTCTACTCCCTGCTGATGGTCTCCCTATGGGGCCTGGGCGGTGGCATGGTCATCATCCTGGCCGCCCTGCAGGACGTGCCGGGCGAGCTTAACGAAGCCGCGGTCCTCGACGGCGCCAACGGCTGGCAGACGATCCGGCATGTAACCATTCCGATGATCTCCCCGGTGCTGTACTTCCAGGTCGTCACCGGTGTCATCGGCGCCCTGCAGGTCCTGGTCCAGCCGATGCTGCTCGCCCAGACCAGCAGCATCGCGACAGCGGCCAGCGTGCCACCGAGCACCCACCTCTACATGGTGCAGGTCTACGAGAAGTTCTTCACCAACAACCGGTTCGGCTTCGGCTCCGCGATGCTCTGGGTCTTCTTCGTGGTGATCATGCTGATCACCCTCGCCCTGCAGCGCAGCAGCCGGCGCTGGGTGCACTACCAAGCTTCCACCAACGAGGACTGAGAGGCGGATCCCCGGTGACCACCCTGCTCACCCAGCACCCACCGGCCGGCGACACCGCCCCGGTCAACCGCCGGACCGGATCCGGCCGGGCCCGCGAGCGACGCCAGCGCCAGTCGGCGTTCGTCTACATCGCGATCGTCGTCTGCGTGGCCCTGTTCGGCGGACCGTTCCTGTGGATCCTGCTCACCGCGCTGGCCGCCCGGGAGCAACTCGCCGAGGGCGCCGGTGGGCTCCTGCGCTTCGACAATCTCCAGTGGGGCAACTTCGTCGAGGCGGTCACCCGCGTCGAGCTCGGCGCCTACTTCGGCAACTCGCTGTTCCTGGCCACGCTGACCGCCGTACTCACCACCGCGTCCAGCGCGACCGTCGGCTTCGCCTTCGCCCGGATCCGGGCCCGCGGCAGCAAGCCCCTGTTCACCATCGTGCTGGCCACGATGATGATCCCGCACATCGCCACGCTCATCCCGACGTACATGATGTTCTCCCGGCTCAGCCTCGTCGGCACCTACTGGCCGTGGGTGCTGTGGGGGCTCAGCGGGTCGGCGTACATGATCTTCCTGTTCCGGCAGTTCTTCGCCGCCATCCCGCTGGAGCTCGAGGACGCCGCCATCATCGACGGTTGCGGCTGGCCCCGGATCTTCGTGCAGATCTTCCTGCCGTTGTCCCGGCCGATCCTGCTCACCTCGCTGCTGCTGCAGTTCACCTGGGCGTGGGGCGACTACCTCACCCCCGCACTGCTGCTCACCCAGGACAACACCACCCTCTCCGTCGCCGTCACCAACGCCTATCTCGATCCGCTCGGCAACGGCATCCCCACCCTGCAGGCGGCCGGATCAATCCTTTACATCCTGCCGGCGCTGGTGATCTTCCTGTTCTTCCAGCGCTACTTCATCAGCTCGGCCCTCAGCTCCGGCGTCAAGGGTTGACTCCCGGGAAAGTGAGGAAGTGATGAGTGGTGCCTACCTCCTGGCCTACTTCAAGCCGGAAATCACCGCTGACGGCGAACAGGTGCGCTTCGCTGTCAGCGACATCGACGGCCCGGCCGGCTGGACGGAGCTGAACGGCGGGCGGCCCGTCCTCGTCAACGACCTCGGCGAGCGCGGCGTACGGGATCCGTTCCTCGTTCGCGACACCAGGAACGGCCGGTTCATCGTGCTCGGCACCGACCTGCGGATCTTCCCCGACCACGATTGGAAACGTGCGACACGTACGGGCAGCCGATCAGTCGTGATCTGGGAGTCGGACGATCTGGTCTCCTGGTCGCCGCCTACCCTGGTCGAGGTCGCGCCGCCCCACGCCGGCAACACCTGGGCACCGAAGGCGTTCTGGTCGCGGCAACGTGGCGCCTGGCTCATGATCTGGGCATCCGCGCTGTACCACGACACCACCGGCCCCGAGCAACATCAGCGCCTGCTCGCCGCGCAGACCGACGACTTCCGCACCTTCACACCGGCCGAGATCTACCACGATCCGGGGCACACGGTCATCGACGCGACCTTCCTCGTCGACCGGGGCGAATGGTATCGCTTCTCCGCCAACTCGCTGGGGGCCGGCTGCGCCGAGGAACGGGGCCGTCACATCCTCATGGAACGCGGCACCGCGCTCGAGGACCCGGCCTACGTGACAGTTGTGGAGGACATCGGCAAGCCCGAACTACGGCACGCCGAAGGACCGTCGGCGTTCGCCGGTTCTTCGGGTGACCGATGGTACCTGCTGATCGACGAGAACGGCCACCGCGGCTATCAGCTGTACAGCACCGGCGATCTCCCCTCGGGCCGGTGGAGCCACGACACCTCGGCCGCGCTGCCCGTGGATGCGCGGCACGGCTCCGTCCTGCCCATCACCCTGAACGAACGCGAACGGCTGATCAGAGCGTTCGGAACCGAACGCAGCCGGTAGCCCGGGATGCCGGCTCGTGACGCCGGTCGCTCTCAGCGGACGGGGACGGACCGAGTCCCGGACCACGATGTGAGCGCCGAGCATGATAAGACCGTTGTCGGCCGTGCCCGTTGTCCCCGGCGCTCGAACATGAGCCGGGCGGCGCGGCCGGGTTCTTCGTCGGCCGAACCCTCTACAGGGACGACGGCTCCACGGTTGCGGTGATCGTGACCCGGCGAGCAGGTCCTGGCCGTGCTCGGGCACGCCGGAGATGCAGCCGCCACCGTGCAGCCACAGCAGTGCGGGCAGCCTCTCCCCCACGGTCCCGGCCGGGCGGACCGCCGGCAACCGGCGGTCCAGCATCGTCTCGGTCACCTCGACCGGCAGGCCGGTGACCGGTCGCGGCTCGCCGGCGAGCGGTGCGGCGGCGGCACGGATCGCTGCCAGTCCGCCGTTGGCGCTGTCCCGTTTCGGCGCCGGGTCCATGGCGAGCGCCAGCTCGGGGTCGAGCAGCTCGCGCACGTCCGTGGTCTGGCCGGGCAGACGGTGCGCCTCCGGTCGCCGGTCCGCCCTCGCCTGATGGCCGGGCAGCCGGCTCCGGCCCGGCCATCAGGCGATCCAGGCAAGTTGGTCGAGGTGGATCTGCCCGTTCGACGCACTGATCGCCGAAGTCCGCGCGGCCGCACGAGCGCCTAACTGCGGAATTACGCCACAGTCGTGTTCAGATCCTCGATCCGCCAACCACGGGCCTTGAGTTCCTCCACGTTACTTGCGCGCTCGCCTCCCTCACCAAGCGACGAGAACGGGATGGGACCGATGAATCGGCGGTAGTCATCCGCGAGGTCGCCGGAATGTCCGGGAAGGGCTGCGGATCCTGGTCGCCGACATCCGCCGGACGGCCGGGAATTCGGGGTCGGTGTCGGCATGGTGGCGCTTCTCCGGCCTGGCCCTGTGCTCCGGACCATCAGCGGCAAGGTGCGCCGGGCGGCGATCCGGGAGCTCCTCCGCGACGGCGATCTGGCCTCGTTCAACCAGGACTCCGCCGTCAAGGGTCGAGGTGCGGGAGGCCCTCCGCGCGGCTCTGGGTCAGGCCTCCCAGCCGGCGACGGCGGCGCGGACCACGCCCTGTTCGGAGTCGGTCAGCAGTTCGGGCTCGGCTAGCAGGTGTGGGGCCGCTGCGGCGCGCTCGTGCTCCAGGCCGGGGCGGTCGAGCATGGTCAGGGCGGCGCGGCGGGCGGCCACTCGTACCATCGGATTGGTGTGTTCGAAGTTGGCGGCGACCGCCGGATAGAAGGACGGGATCGCCTCGCGGACGGCGTCGGCGTCCGGCTCGTTGTCGAACTCCTCGAATTCGACGGCGCTGCCGACGAGCACGTTCAGCCAGCTCAGCATGGCCGCCTTGCCCGCCTTGGTACGGGGATCGGTCAGGACGGCGACGACGTACCGCGCGGCCGGCAACGTGGCCGAGTAGAGGTTGCCCTGGTGGGTCAGGTTCCAGGTCAGGGCGTGCATGGCCGCGGCGAAGTCGGCCGTCTCCCCGTTGAGGAGCGGCTGCAACAGGCCGGGCAGGTCCTCCGCGGAACCGTAGGCGTCTTCCAGATCCCCCCAGGCGGTGGTGGCGAGGATGTCTTCCGGTGTGGTCACGGGGACGCATGTTAATCGGTTTGATCTTGAATGCCACGTCATTGCGCAAAGAATGACCGTCGGTGAGCGGACACACGCAGCCAGGTACTTTGCTGCACCGATATGACCACCTCGGCATGTTGACGGCCACAAATTCATCGATGAACGTGAATCAGTAGCGGTCGGTGCTCGGTGACACCGGCCATCACACGACCGAGGTGCCGATGACCAGGTTCCCGTCTTCCCGGCGATCACGGGCGCGCCGGCTGCCGGCCGCAGTGACGATCACGATGCTCCTGCTGATCTCTGCGGGGCTCATGCTGCCCGGCAGCGCGACCGCGGCCGGCCCCGACGCCGGCGAACCGGGTTACTGGATGGTGGCCTCGCCCACCACCGCCGTGGGTGAGCTGGCCGACGACCTCAACAAGCGCGGCTACGACGTCATGGAGGGACTGTCGCGAGACGGGGCGCCGATCCTGGCGACCGCGGCTCAAGCCCAGCGGCTACGGCGCGACGGCCTGAGCGTGCGGTACACCGGACCGCTCTACCAGCCGGTGCCGGTGTCCGTGCAGGCCGCTGCCGGCACCTACTACGGCGGCTATCACACCGCGGCCGCGCACGAGACCCACAACCAGCAGGTCGTGACGGCCCACCCGGAGCTGGCGGTCCTGAAGACCATCGGCCAGTCGTGGCTGAAGACCCAGAACCGGGGCGGTCACGACATCCAGGCCCTGTGCATCACGAAGATCACCACCGGTGACTGCGCGTTGAGCACCGCCGGCTCGAAACCGAAGTTCACGCTGATGGCCCAGATGCACGCGCGCGAACTGGCCACCGGTGAGCTCGCGTACATGTGGATCGACTACCTGGTGGCCAACTACGGCAAGGTCGCTGCCGTGACGAAGCTGATGGACACGACCGAGTTGTGGGTCATTCCGATCGCCAACCCGGACGGCGTCGACATCGTCTCGTCGAACGCGACGCGGCCCGTCTCCCAGCGAAAGAACGCCCACGACAACGGGTGCTCCGGCACCGGGCTCGGAGTCGACCTCAACCGGAACTCGAGTTACCACTGGGACGTCAACCAGGGCACCAAGTGCACCGAGACCTACCCCGGTGCGAGTGCCGCGAGCGAGCCGGAGACGCGGGCCATTCAGAGCTTCCTGGCGAGCATCTACCGCGACACCAAGCCGGCCGCCGACTTCTCGGCGGCGACGACCGCCACCACCGGCACGTTCCTCACGCTGCACAGTTACGCCGAGTTGAACATCTATCCGTACGGCTGGACGAACTCGCTCGCGCCGAACAACACCGATCTCAAGACGATCGCCACGAACATGGCCAAGTCCAACAGGTACACGGTCGTGCACGGCGACGGCGGTCTGAACTACTTCGCGCCGGGTGCCACCGACGACTGGATCTACGGCACGCTGGGTGTGCCCGGATACACGATCGAGGTCGGCCCCAGCAGCTCCTCATGCAGTGGGTTCTTCCCGGCGTACAGCTGCATGGCGTCTTTCTGGAGCCTCAACCTGCCCGCCTTCATGACCCTGGGGACAGCGGCTGCCAAGCCGTACCCGACCGGGAGCTGACACACGCCGTCGACGCTCGCGGCTTGCCGGCTAGGCGCGGCGCCACCGGGCGCGGTTGTCGCCCGACTTGTAGCTGCACTTCATCAGCGTGCCGGCCGAGGTATAGCCGCGGGCCCCTTCGGGAGTGCAGAACGCGCCGGGGTGGACGCCCTTGACGGTTTCTTCACCGTCGCCTGAGTCGGAGCCGCTCTCCTGCTCGCTCTTCTTGATGGCTTTGCGCCACTCGTCGGCGAAAGGGTGTGACGGGCACAGCATGAGTGCACCGGTCAGTTCGGTGGCCTGGGCTTCGCTCATGGTGAAGGTGTTCGAGAGGTAGACGTCAGCGGGGCTTGCTTGCGCACAGAGGTCGAAAAGTGAAGAGATGTCGGGTTCGGTGTACTCTGCCGCCTTCATCGCCTTCTTCTGCAGGCTGGTGGTGGGCGTCATCTCGACCTGCGGAGTGCCGTTCACCGCCGCGAGGTCGCAGTCGTACTGCTCGGCTTTCCAGACTTCGCGGAAGTCGTATCGGCCCTTCGAGTCGGCCGGCACGGTGAACGTCGTGGTGGTGGTCTGCTCCGCATCGGAGGAGCAGATCAGGTCGATACCGTGTTTCGGCGGTGGTGGCGTGGTCGTGACGGCCGCGGAGGGGGTCGGCGACGTGGCCTCGACCGGCGTGTCCGCGAGTGCTGCCGCGGCCGTGGCGGCCGTAGCCGGTTCAGCCGGCTTGTCGTCCTCGAACAGTGCACCGATCCCGGCGATGATCATGCCGACGACGGCCATCGACGCCAGGATGATCATGGCCCGGCGTTCCTCCCGTTTGCGTTTCTCCTCCTGCAGGCGGCGCTCTTCCTCCTTGCGGGCCTTCTCCGCCTCGCGGCGATCCATCCATCCTTGCCAGGGTGGGGTGATTTTCACGCGGCTACCACCGCGGCATTGAATCCGGTCGCCATGCCGGGCCGGGGGCGGCTGCACGACGGGTACGACGCACTCGTACCGGAAGCAGCCGGGACGGACCTCTCGTACAGCCGGTGCGAGAGACGGCCGGATAGTGGCGGCCAGGAATCATCGAGGTACGGCTGCGACATGAGATGAAGTGTGCCGCAGATGATCAACTGGCAGCGATGGACCGAATGGGCGATCCGTCAGTGTCGGGTACAGGCGACCACCTGCCCGCGCCGAAGGGTGCCGGCCCTGCTACGACATCGCGGGCGCGGCGCCGCCGGGGCGTGTCGTGGCCGCCGCCGGCTCATACCGGTGCCGGGTATCTTGCACGGCATGAGTGAGGCGAAACCGGCCGGGCCGCACGGGTATTCGGCGGAGAAACAGGCGCTGATGGCGCGGCTGAAGCGGGTCGAGGGGCAGATCCGTGGACTGCAGCGGATGGTCGACGAGGACACCTACTGCATCGACATCCTGACCCAGATCTCGGCCGCCAAGAGCGCCCTGCACGCGGTGGCGGTCGGCCTGCTCGAAGATCATCTGCGCCATTGCGTGGTGCACGCCGCGTCCGAGGGCGACGTGGACGCGAAGATCAAGGAGGCGAGTGCGGCTATCGCCCGGCTCGTGAAGTCCTGAGTCGGGCGATCGTTGCCACCGGCCGGGTCCGATCCGCTCACCCAGCTGCTGTCGAAGGTGCCGTGCCGTCGACCGGGTCGGCCTGATCGCTCGACGGCGCGGCCGGTTGAGCGGGCCTGTGGTTGCATCGCCGCCGTGACCGCCGTTCGCAAGGCCGCGGTATGCGGTCACCTCCGGACCGCTGGGTGGTCATCGGTTCGGGCGACGAGGGGTGGATACCCGGTCATGATCGGCGGGCCGGCAGTCGGCGTGGACACGACGAACCGGGGAACCCGGTCGAGGCCACGCACAGCGACCACGTTCGGGTCTGCGTGTTCCCTTTCACAGATCAACCTCACGTCGCGTCAAGCACACATCAGCACAGCGTGTCGACAAACCTCGCAGTGCCCTTCCAAATCGGACTCCCTCCGGCGCGGTCATCACTGTGCGTGATCGACTGCCGGGCCCAGGACCGGCGCGGGCCGGGCTATCAAGGAGGGGCGGCGGGCACCTGCTCGCCGGTCGTGCCGACCCGGACCACGCCGAGCCCTGCCCCGGTCCGGTGGCACGAACCGCATGACGAGTCATGAGGCAATCGGGGGCAGGGACGGGGGAACCACCATCGGTCCTCGACCGGCACGCCGTACTGCGGCAGCCGGGGTTGAGGGCCTCGGGGTGAAGCCGCCACCGTGCGGCCGGGCGACCTTCGCGCCCGAATCCGACAGCTAACCTCGCAGGCGTGCCGGAGGGAATCCATCACCGTGCGCGTAAGCACCCTGAGCCGGCCCACCCGTACCCTGGGAACCGGCACTCTCGCCCTGTCCGTGGGTCTCGGTCTGCTGACCGGCGGGCTCGGCACTCCGCAGTCAGCCTCCGCCGCGACGCAGTCCTCGACGGCCGCCTCCACGCAGGTGTCCTCGCCGACCAGCGTGGTGTTCAGCCAGGCCGGCATCACCGTCACGGCCGCGTCCCAGGCCGCCAAGTCCAAGGCGGCCGCGAATCGGATCATGACCGAGGCGGCGAAGCACAAGGGCAAGAAGTACAAGTTCGGTGCGGCCGGGCCCAAGCGGTTCGACTGCTCGGGCTACACCATGTACGTCTACAAGAAGGCGGCGGGCAAGAAGCTGCCGCACAAGGCCCACCTGCAGCAGCGGTACGGCAAGGCCGTCGCCAAGTCCAAGGCCCGCGCGGGTGACCTGATCGTCATCCGTACCGGAACGAAGGGCACGCACGCCGGCATCTACGCCGGTGGCGGCAAGATGTGGGCCGCGCCGCGAACCGGCAAGACCGTCACCAAGCAGAAGATCTGGACCAAGAACTACGTGGTACGGCGCCTGGTCTGACCACAGTGCGGGGATGCCCGTACGTGATTCATGCTCGGGCATCGCACAGTGCCGCCTGCATCCGTCCTCGGCGGGTGCGGGCGGCACTGTCGTACGACCTAATTCTTGATGCCGGTGAAGCGGCGCAGCCGCAGGCTGTTGGCGACGACGAACACCGAGCTGAACGCCATCGCCGCTCCGGCGATCATGGGGTTGAGCAGCCCGGCCGCGGCCAAGGGTAGCGCTGCGACGTTGTAGGCGAAGGCCCAGAACAGGTTGCTCTTGATGATGCGCAGGGTTCGCCGGGACAGCAGGATCGCGTCGGCGGCGGCCATCAGGTCACCACGGACCAAGGTCAGGTCGGACGCCTCGATCGCGGCGTCGGTGCCCGTGCCCATCGCCAGCCCGAGGTCGGCCTGGGCCAGGGCGGCGGCGTCGTTGACGCCGTCGCCGACCATCGCCACGACCTTGCCCTGTTCCTGCAGCCGTTTGACCACGTCGACCTTGTCGGTCGGCAGCACCTCGGCGATCACTTCGGTGATGCCGACCTGCGCGGCGACCGCCCGAGCCACGGTCTCGTTGTCCCCGGTGAGTAGCACCGGCGACAGGCCCAGCGCCCGCAACCGGGCGACGGCGTCGCGGCTGGTCGCCTTGACGGTGTCGGCGACGGCGAGGACGCCGCGGGCCTGGCCGTCCCAACCGGCGACCACGGCGGTCTGCCCGGCCTTGTGGGCGGCGGCGACGGCCTGCTCGACGTCGTCGGGCACCGTCAACCCGGCCTGGCGCAGCAGCGCGATGCGACCGACGTGCACGGCGTGGCCGTCGGCGGTGCCGGTGACACCGAGCCCTTCGGTGCTGGCGAACCCGGTCACCTGCGGCAGCGGCGCGCTGTCGGCGGCCGCCGACGCGATCGCCTGAGCGATCGGGTGCTCCGAGGCGGCCTCGACCGCCCCGGCCAGGCGTAGCAACTCGTCACGGTCGACGCCTGCGGCGGGGACCACGTCGACCAAGCTCATTCGGCCGGTGGTCACGGTGCCGGTCTTGTCCAGCACGACGGTGTCCACGGTCCGGGTCGACTCGAGGGTTTCCGGGCCTTTGATCAGGATCCCGAGTTGCGCGCCGCGGCCGGTGCCGACCAGTAGCGCCGTCGGGGTGGCCAGGCCGAGCGCGCAGGGGCAGGCGATGATCAGTACGGCGACGGCGGCGGTGAACGCGGCCGTCCAGCCGGAGCCGGTGCCGACCCACCAGCCGAGCGTGGCGACGGCGAGGGCGATCACGATCGGCACGAACACGCCGGAGATGCGGTCGGCGAGCCGCTGGACGGCGGCCTTGCCGGTCTGGGCCTGCTCGACCAGCTTCGCCATCTGGGCGAGCTGGGTGTCGGCGCCGATCCGGGTGGCCCGTACGATCAGCCGGCCGCCGGCGTTGACGGTCGCGCCGGCCACCGGGTCGCCGGGGGCGACCTCGACCGGCACGGACTCGCCGGTCAGCATGCTCACGTCGACGGCCGAGGTGCCGTCTTCGATGACGCCGTCGGTGGCGATCTTCTCCCCCGGCCGGACCACGAACCGGTCCCCCACCGCCAGGTCGGCGACCGGGATCCGCCGTTCGGTGCCGTCGCGCAGCACGGCGACGTCCTTGGCGCCGAGTTCCAGCAGGGCCCGCATGGCGGCGCCGGCCCGGCGCTTGGAGCGGGCCTCGAAGTAGCGGCCGGCGAGGATGAAGGTGGTGACCCCGGCGGCGGCTTCCAGGTAGATGGCGCTCGCGCCGTCGGTGGTGCCGATGTCGAGGCTGAACGGGTGGGTCATGCCCGGTGTGCCGGCGGTGCCGAAGAACAGTGCCCACAGCGACCAGCCGAATGCGGCGATCGTGCCCATCGAGATGAGGGTGTCCATGGTCGCGGCGCCGTGGCGCAGGTTGGTCCAGGCGGCTTTGTGGAACGGCAGCCCGCCCCAGACCACGACCGGGGCGGCCAGGGTCAGCGACAGCCACTGCCAGTAGGTGAACTGCCAGGCCGGCACCATCGCGAGCAGCACCACCGGCACGCTGAGCACGATCGAGGTGAACAGGCGGGTCCGCAATGTCTGGAGTTCGTCGACCGGCTGCGCCTGTTCGGCGGGGTCGTCGCCGGGCTGTTGCGGTGGCGGCGGTGGTTTGGCGGTGTAGCCGGTCTTCTCGACGGTCGCGATCAGGTCCTCGGCGGTGACCGCGTCGGGGTAGGTGACGCTGGCCTTCTCGGTGGCGTAGTTGACGGTCGCGACCACGCCGTCCATGCGGTTGAGTTTCTTCTCGATCCGCGCGGCGCAGGAGGCGCAGGTCATGCCGCCGATCGCCAACTCGATCCGGTTCGGGGCCACGGGCGGCGGCCCGGCGACGGTTGCCATGGCGCTCTCCTTTCAGTCGTGGGTGTGGCCGTCGGCGCCGTGTCCGGACGGGCTCGGCGCGGCGGAGGCGGCCGGTGGCGTAGCGCTCGGCACGCCGGTGGCGGCTCCGGCGACGGCGGTGAACTCGGCGGTACGGACCTTCCCATCGTGCTGGAAGTCGAGGTAGAGCCGGTAGGCGCCGGCGGACGGAACCTCGGCGTGGAAGGCGACGTCGGGGCCGGCGGTGGTGCGGCCGTCGCCGGGAGTGCCGTCGGGGTGTACGTGCAGGTAGGCCAGGTCACCGTCGCGCAGCGCGACCAGGTGGCCGTACGCGCCGAGGTAGGGCTGCAAGTCGGTGACCGGCTCGCCGTCCTTGCTGACCGACAGGGTCAGCTTCGACGAAGCGCCGGGGTTCAGGTCTCCGGTCAAGGTGACGGTGTAGCCGTCGACCGTCGTGGACCTGGCGGTCGCGGGAAGCGGGGCGGGCTGGTAGTCGCCGGCTGCGGGGACGTCGGCGCCGAGGGTGAGGCCGTCGTGCCCGGCCGGCTGGAAGTCGGCGAAGACCCGGTACTGTCCGGCGGCAGCCACGGCGAGGGGGATCGACCAGACGCCGTCGCCGCCGAGCTCGGGGTGCACGTGCTGGAACCCGGACAGGTCACGGCGGACCACGATCAGGTGCAGGTCCTTGTCGTGGCTGGTCGTGTAATCGGTGACCGGCCGGTCGTCCGGGCCGGTGATCTGGAAACGGAACGGCTGCGGCGTACCGGTCGAGAGGTTGCCGCTGAGTGGGGTGAGCCGGTAGCCGTCCTGGCCGATCTGCAGCCCGGCCGGCAGCACCGCTGCCGGGGTGTTCTGCTCGGGTGTCGTGTCGGTGTGGCCGCCGCCGTGGGCGGCCGGGGTGGTGGGTGCGGGTGCCGGGAAGAGGCTGCCGAGGCCGAGGGCGGCCGTGAAGACGGCCGCCAGCCCGATGCCGAAGCCGCCCAGCTTGATGGCGGTGTTCACGACTACCTCGCGAGTTCGTAGCCGGCCTCGTCGACGGCCGCGGCGACCGCGGTCTCGTCGACGGGCTGGTCGCTGGTGACGGTGACCGTGCCGGAGGCGAGGTCGACCTGGACGTCGGTGACGCCGGGGATCGCGCCGACCTCGGCGCTGACGGAGTTGACGCAGTGCGAGCAGGTCATGCCGGTCACGGTGTAGGTCTGGGTAGCCATCACGATCTCCCTTGCCGTTGGACGTGCGCGGTGGGACGTCACCGCCCACGACCAACCATACCCATACCCCCCAGGGGTATCAAGTATCGGGGTGGTGATGCGCTGCACGGCGCGCGAGGAAAGGGTCAGCGGGCGGCCTCGGGCCACGTGCCGGTCAGGCCAGTCGTAGTGTGGTCAGGCAGGTCGGAGCGTCTGCGCGGGTGCTGATCTTCGACTCAGCGGTCTTGCCGTCAGAGGTGATCCGCAGAGTGCCGGTGATGTCGCGCGGCAACCAGAACCCGACGAAGCCGTTGGCGAAGGTGGTCCGCGACTCGTCCACCAGAACCGCACCGTCGGCATCGTCGACGATCTCGACCTGCACCTGCCTGCCGGCCAGTTCACCCTTGCAGCCGGTGAGCGCATGGAAGAAGCAGTCGTGGGTCTGCTGCAGGTACGGGCCGGCCGACAGGTAGAACCGGTCGGCGGGGATCGGCAGGCGGTACTCCTGCCCGCCGTCGGAGATCAGCAGCTCACCGACCCGCAGGGACGCCTTCAACCCGGCCGGGCGCTGCTGCGGTGCCAACCGGTCGAGCTGGTCGATGACCTCCACCGTGCTCTTGCCGGCCAGGCCGTAGCGGGCCAGCAGCGGCTGCGCCTCAGCCGACGACGACGCCGCCACGGTCACGCCGGCCGGTCCGGCAACGGGGGCAGAACCGTCGGCGCCGGTGCACCCGGCCATGGTCAGAACCGACACCGCACCCACGAGAAAGAGCCGTTTCATGCTCCCGATTCTCCTTCGGAAAGAGGTCACACGCTTGACCGGGCGCGCAAGTCAGGACCAGGACGGGCCATCCTGCCGTCTTTTGACTGCCAACCTGCAGGAGCCCGATGGGTTACTGACCCTTGCCGTTTGGTGGACCGCTGACCCAGCGTCACCGGGCGCGGGCCACTGCGGCGCGTCGGCCAGTGGGCCGCGGACGGCCGGGCACGTGAGGCCCGGCCGTACGCGGATCTACGGGATCAGAGGCGTTCGAGGATGGTCTTCATCGTGGTGATCTCGGCCTGCTGATCGGTGATGATCTTCTGCGCGAGGGCTTCGGCCTCGGGATTGGAGCCCTGCGCCACCTCGGTCTGGGCCATCTCGATCGCGCCCTCGTGGTGGCTGATCATCATGGTCAGGAAATGCCTGTCGAACGCGGCTCCCTCGGCGTCCATGAGCTTTTGCATGTCGGCGTCGGTCATCATGCCGGGCATCGAGCCGTGGCCCATGCCGGAGCCGGTGCTCATGTGCGGTGCGGGGGCGGGTTTGCCCCAGGCGGTCAGCCAGCCGGTCATGGTGTCGATCTCGGGCTGCTGTGCTGCCTGGATCTTGCCGGCGAGCTCTTTGACGGCGGCGTCGGCGGCGCGGCCGTCGGCCATGTCGGCCATCTGCACGGCCTGCTGGTGGTGCGGGATCATCGCCTGGGCGAAGGTGACGTCGGCGTCGTTGAACGTGCCGACCGCCGACGCGGCCGGGGACGCGGCGGTGGTGGCGCCGTGGTTCATGCCGGTGTCGCCCGACGGGTGGTCGCTGCCGCCGCAGGCCGACAGCACGAAGGCGGCGGTGACGGCGGCGCCGGCGAGCAGGCCGCGGCGCAGCACGGTGGCGGGCAGGTGGGAATGACGCATCATGGCGGTTCATGACCTTTCGGCAGGATGTCGGGTACGCGCGAACGCCTCGGCACGACCGCTGGTCCGGTCGCCGTCGAGGTGGCGTTGCTATATGCGCAGTACCGCTGCCGATGCGAGCGTGAGCCCGGTGGTGCGATCCGGTGGCGCCCGCGGGGACAGCGCCCGCAGAACCGCGGGCACCGGCAGCAGACGGTGGTCGCGGACTGCGGTGAGCAGCCAGAGCAGCATCACGATCACGGCCAGCCCGGTCAGGATCGCCAGGCAGGCGCTCCAGGCGCCGGAGCCGTGCCCGCCGTGGCCGTCGCAGTGCCCGTCCGGACACGGCTGCGCCGCGGTGACCGCCGCAGACAGCATCTCGGGGGCACCCGCCGGGATCGTGCTCATGCCGGTCGTCGCCGGGTGCGCGTCGGCACGGACGCCGGTGTGGCCGAGGGTGTGCATCAGCGCCAGCCCGAGAGCCGTCGCCAGCAGCAGCGCAAGGCGGGCCGCATGGCCCACCGTGGTCGCTGCCGCCCTCGTCACGGCGTCCACGGTATCGCGCGTGAGGTGACGGCCATCCGCCACGGGTCGCCGTCGAGCCGGCGGCCTGATGCCGGCCGTCGGACCGATCAGGTGCCGGGCCGACGCCCGAACGTGTGCACACGGGCCCCGGTCCGCAGATGTCCCCACACGGCCACGGCATCGCGGTGCAGCAGGTTGACGCAACCGTGCGAGCCGCGGGCGGTGTCGTGCAGGTACGTGGTCGTCTCGTGGAAACCCATGCCGCCGGTGAACCGCTGCCAATACGGCAGCCACACCTCGTACGGATCCGACCACTCCTTCTCGGCCCGCTTGTTGATCCGGAAGCTCCCGGCCGGGGTGGCGTGGCCGGCGAAGCCGGTCCGCACGACCGTCGGTCCCGCCACGACGGCACCGTCACGCATCACCCACGCGGTCTGCAGCGTCAGATCGACACAGGCGGTGGTCCCCTCGCCGGCGTCACAGCGTTGCAGATTCGCCGGCTGAGAACTCGCGTCGATGCGCCGGGCGACATCAGCGGTCGTCGCGTCGGCCTGCCCGGCGGCAGGTTCGATGCCGAACCGCTGCTGGAAGCCACGAATGGTGGCGCAGTCCGTCGGTGACTGTCGGCCGTCGACGCTCACCGCGCCGAACGAGCCGAGCTGAGCCAGGTGTTTCTCGATGTCGTATTGCAAGGGGCCGCCCGCGCACGGCGCCGTAGCAGCGCGCGAGGTGGCCGGGTCTGATGTCGCCTGTGCGGGCTTCTCAGGTTCGTCGGCGGAGGCCGTGGCGGCTTTGTGGCGGATCACGGTGACGAACGGTTCTCCGGCAGGCGCAGCCTGCTGCGTCGGCAGTGGGGCCGTGGACGTGGTGATCGGCGGGGTGGAACCGATCAGGTCGGCGATGTCGGCCGCGCCGGCGGCGGCAGCCACGCCGAGCACCGCAGCCGCGCTCAGCAGGTACGCCGCTGCTGATGAACCTGACACCCTGCACCCCGCTCTGCGCCCGACCCGACAGTCGAGAGATCGGCGCCTCGGGCCGCCGGGATGCACCGTTGCGGGGAGTAGTCGCGGTGCGATCTTCGCCTGCCGAAACCGGAGGCGGGCTTGGTACCGACCTCGCCGTCGCCGGGCGTGACCACCACCCTGCATCGGGCGGAATTCCCGTCCGGGGCGGGTCGGTGGCCCTCGTCCCGGGACGTGCGGACTCGAACACTGAAGTCCGGAACGACGGTGGATCCCGCAACGGTCACCGAAAGGCTCGACATCCATGAACCGGTCGGCCTCGGACATCGACCGGATGACGGTCAACGGGATCAAAGACGCCAGGAATGACCTACGAGAGGAATACGCAATGCAGAAACGTACGCTCCTGACCGCGCTCGGCGGCGTCGCGGCACTCGCCGCCGGTGTCCTGGCGTTTCCGGGGGCGGCCATGGCCGCCAACCCCTCCACGATCAGCAATCCGATGCAGACCGTCTGCCTCGAGCCCGAAGGCAAGTCGATGAACCGGGGAGTGCTGATTCTGCAGGCGCCGTGCGACGGGTCGGCTGCGCAGCGCTGGACCCGGGACGGGCTCCACTACATCAACCTCGGCAGCGGTCTGTGTCTCTCGGCCGGGCACGTTCCCACCGAGGCCGGCCACATCCAGACCAGCCAGTGGCCGTGCAACCGGAACAGCGAGCTGAACTGGGAGTCGGGGTCTTCCGTACCCGGCGCTGTCACGTCCTTGATCTCTCGGATCTCCGGCACCCGCGACAAGTGCCTCGAGCTGCCCGGCGGATCACCCTGGCCCGGCAACGGCGCGTGGCTCAGCAGGTGTAACGGGCAGCTCGCCCAGCAGTGGCTGATCCCCGGCTAGCAGCTCGGTCGGAGAGCGGGCACGCAACGGCGCGCTCGTTCTCCGACCGCCTGGGCCGGCACGCTTGACCGCCGGTCACCGGACCAGTCCGGCCCGGTACGCCATCAGGACCGCCTGGGCGCGGTCGCGGGCGCCGACCTTCGTCAGCACGGCGGAGATCTGGTTACGCACCGTCTTCTCGGCGATCGTGAGCTGCTCGGCGACGGACCGGCTGCTGTGCCCGTCGGCGAGCAGCAGGAGCAGGCGCAGCTCCCGGGGATTCAGCGCGTCGAACGGCGCCGGTGGCTGCCCGGAGTCACCGCGCGTGACGCCGGGTCCGAACACGTTGCCGCCTGCCGCCACCGTCCGCGCCGCTGCCACGATGATCTCGGGCTCAGCGTCCTTGAGCAGGTAGCCGTCGGCGCCCGCGTCCAGTGCCGAGCGCACCGCGCGGCTGTCGGCACTCATCGACAGCACCAGGCAGGGGCAGGCCGGACTGGCCCGGGCCAGCCGGCGGACCAACTCGGCGCCGTCGCCGTCGGGCAGGCGCAGGTCGACGATGGCCAGGCCGGGAGGATGGGCGTCGGCGGCCTGCCGGGCCTCGGCCAGGGTGCCCGCCTGGCGGACGTCGCCCACCCAGGGCTCCAGGGCCAGCAGCGCGGCCATGCCGCGCCGTACCACGGGATGGTCGTCGACAACAAGGACACTACGGGACGACATGGTCGGGGAGTCTACGGTCCGGCCGGCCGGGCAGGCCCGCGATCGGTCGGAAAGCTTACCGATGCGTTGTTGTCCCTCACCTGAGGTCATGAGGATGAGCCGATGCAACCAGCACAAGCAACGAAGCCCACGAATGTCGTCATCGTCCTGGACGGCACCACCGAGGCACAGTCCTGGGTGGACCTCCTGGTCGTCCAGGCGCGGTCGGGGGTGGGCGGCTGGCCGCACGCGCACCCGACCATCCCGCCGAGCCAGATCACCGTGTCCGAGCTGAACTCCGCCATCGGGCGCTTCTTCGTCATGGACGGTCGGCCCTGGTCGGTGCCGGGCGACGGGTACCCGCCGCTGGACCAGCCCGGACACCCCGTGGCCGACCCAGGCGCCGGCGACCCGGGCAACCGGGGCACCCGAGCCCACAATCTGCTGCACAGTCTCATCGGGAACTTTCATTGAGCGAAACCGGTGCCGCGACCCGGTCGACCGTCCGGCTCGCTTGGGCGGTGGCTTCGGTGTCCGCGATCCTGCTCGCCGTCGGCCTCTGCGCCACCGTGCTGGACCTGGGCGCCGCCCAGCCCACGGAGTGGTCGGACTGGCTGCTGGCGGTGCTCTGTGTGCCGCTCGGTGTGCGGGTGGCGGTGTATGCGCCCGGCAACCCCTGCGGTTGGCTGCTCTCCGGCGTCGGCCTGCTCGCGTCCGGGACCTTGGCCGCGTCGGTCGATGACGCCGGGCCGCTGCTCTGGACGCGGGAATGGCTGTGGTGGCCGGCGACCGGCCTGCTGATCCTGGTCCTCCTGCTGTTTCCCGACGGTGTCGGCGCCTCCCGTCTGCGGCGCTGGGCGGCCCGTGCCGCGGGTGCGGCCACCGTCGCCGGTACGGTGGCGTTGGCGCACCTGGCCGTCCGGGCGCCCGCCGGTTTCCTCGCCGAACCGATTGCGGTGACACCCGGCTGGGACACCGCGGTCCTGCTCGCCGCGCTGCTCGTGCTCGCCGGGTCCGCGCTGCTCGCGCCGGGCGTTCTGGTGGCCCGGATCCGCCGTGAGCCGGCCGGGCGGCGCGGCCCGCTGATCTGGGCCGCCGGCAACGCCGTGCTGCTGTGCACCGGGCTCGTGCTGGACACCGTCGCCGGGATCCCGCTGACCTGGCTGGCCGTGGTGGTGGCGGTGCCGGTCGCGACGGTCGTCGGCGTCGTGCGCTACCACCTGTACGACATCGACCTGCTCGTGCATCGATCGGTGTCGTACGGCCTGTTCGCCTGCCTGGCCATCGCCGGCTACACGGCCGTCGTCGCGGTCGCCGCCAGACTGCTGCCGGGCGCGGCCCCGGTGGTGGCCGCGGTGGCGGTGGTCACCCTGCTGCCGCTGCGCCAGCGCATCGACACGCTGCTGCGCCGGACCCTGTACGGGCTGAGCGCCGACCCGTACCGGCTGGCCGGGGCCCTGAGCCGCCGGATCGGTCTGGCCCGCACGCCGGACGAGGTGCTCCGCGCGGCCGTCGACGTGATCGGCGCGGGCTTCCGGGCGCCGTATGTGGCGATCCATCTCGACGATCGGTCGCCGGCTCAGAGCACGACGGGACGCCGCCGGGACTGGCCGGTGTCGACTGTCGACCTGGTCCACCGCGGCGTACCGACCGGCCGGCTGGTGGTCCAGCCCCGGGGCCCCGACGAGCCGTGGAACCGCCGGGAGCGGGCCCTGCTCGATCACCTGGCCGGGCAGCTCGCGGCGTCGGCGGCGTCGGTACGGCTGACCCGGGAGCTCCAGGCCGCCCGGGAGCGTCTCGTGCTGGCGAGGGAGGAGGAGGTCCAGCGGTTGCGGCATGACCTGCACGACGGCGTCGGTCCCTCCCTGTCCGGTGCCCGGATGCTGGTGAGCGTCGGCCTGGCGGACGGCGGGACAGCCGACGGACGGGCCAACCTGCAGCAGATCGGCGACTGCCTGACCGACGCCGCGGAGGAGATTCGGCGGCTGGTGAACGGGCTGCACCCGCCGGCCCTGCAGCGGGGGCTCGCGGCGGCTCTGTCCCTGGTCGTCCAGCGACACGAGATCGGTGGGCCGGTCATCGAGCTGAGCGTCGACGGCGAGCTCGCCGACGTGCCGGCCGCCGTCGAGGTGGCCGTCTTCCGGCTGGTCGATGAGGGGCTGCTGAACGTCGTCCGGCACGCGTCGGCTTCCCACGCGCGGGTGGACGTGCGACGTGTCGGCGCGGTCGTGCGGGTCGTGCTGGACGACGACGGCGTGGGCGGCGCGGCGAGTACGCCGACGGGTGTCGGCCTGGAGTCGATGCGGCGCCGCTGCGAGGATCTCGGCGGCACGTTCCGGCTCGTCGATCTGCATCCGGGGACCAGGTTGTCGGCGGTCATCCCGCTGCCCTGACCCCGCGCCGGCGATACCGGAGAATCCTTCGAGTTAATCCTTTTGTCGATGCTCGTACGCTTTTACGCGCAGACATCTACGACCGGTCGGCAGATACCTTCCGCGACTCCGCTGGAATTACTGTCCTGTCATGACCGTGGAATCATTGTTGTCTCTGGGCGGCGTTGACGACGATTGGGCCAGGAGCCGGGGCCTCATCACGTATCCCACGCGTGCGCAGGTGCTGGAAACGGCAGTATTCCTGTCCCGTGCGACGCCGGGGAACATCGTCGAATTCGGTACCTATCGTGGCTACTCTTCTCGGGTATTGCGAGACGAGCTGTGGCGGGCCAAACTGTGGGACCGAAAGCAGTGGAAGAAGAAGATCTTCGCGTGTGACTCCTTTGAAGGACTCCCGGAGGACTACGAGAAGCTCCCGGCCGGAAACTTCGCCACGCCTGTTCCCCGGCTGTTCGGGATCCGTATCGTGAAGGGGTTCTTCGAGGACTCGCTGACCCCGGCCCTGGCTGCGGAGGTCGGGCGGGTCAGCCTCGCACACCTGGACGCCGATCTCTACAGCTCGACGATGACCGCCCTGGAATGGCTCCGTCCCCTGCTGGGGCCGGGCAGCCTGTTGCTGTTCGACGAATTCCTCGGCGCGGATCCCGCGGAAGCGCGTGCCTTCACCGAGTGGACGGCGCGACACGGTATCAAAACGGAATTGCTCGCGTTGTTCGGCCGAGAGCCGAGCGGAAAAGACAGCCGCAGTGACCGGCGCGCCCTATATCAGGTGGTCAGCGACAAGCCGCTGGCCAAGCCCGCTCCTCTCGCACCGGTGCGTTGGCGACGGCGGCTCATGTCGACCTGGTAGATACGGCGAAGAACCGACGTCCACGGCGTGCCAAGATATCGAATCTCGACGGGTGGTCAGGGCGCCGCGGTACTACCCGCGGTGCCCTGACGGCCGTCGCCCCCCACCGATTCGATTCGTTTCGAAAAACGAAGACCAACGAGATTCCGTCGTACGCGCTCAGAACCGCCTGGCGTTTGACGACCCGGCGGGCCGCTCGTAATCTTGCGCGAGAACCGATTCGACGGCGGTGGTGGATGAACATCGGGGAGATCGCCAAGCGGGCGGGCGTCTCCCGCAGCACCGTGTCGTATGTGCTCAGCGGCAGACGCCGGGTCTCGGACGCCACCCGCGGGCGGATCCAGGCCGTCATCGACGAGCTGGACTATCGGCCGAACGCGAGCGCGCGGGCGTTGCGCGAGGGCCGCACCCAGGCGCTCGGTCTGGTGATCCCGCCCGCCGGCCGGCGGCTGACCGGCATGCAGCTCGAGTTCGTCGCCAGCGTCGTGGAGGCGGCGGCGCGCGCCGACATGGATGTGCTGCTGTCGCCGTCCGGCGGTGATCACGACCGGTCGTTCGAGCGGATCGTGAGCGGCCGCCGAGTCGACGGGGTGATCCTCATGGAGATCCGCCTGGAGGACGACCGGGTGACCCGGCTCCAGCAGAGCGGGCTGCCGTTCGTCACGATCGGGCGCACCGCCGATCCGCACACCACGAGCTGGGTCGACGTCGACTACGCCGGGCTGATCGGTCGCTGCGTCCATCATCTGGCCGACCTCGGTCACCGGCACGTCGCCCTGATCAACCGGTCCGCCGAGCTGCTCGCCTCCGGGTACGGGCCCGGCCACCGGGCGACCGCGGGCTTCGACGCCGCGGTCGCCGAGCGCGGGCTCGACGGGGTCACGCTCAGCTGCGGGGACGACGGCAGGTCCGGCGAGATGTGTGTGGAACAGCTGCTCGCCGCCCATCCGCAGGTCACCGCCATCGCCACCGTCAACGAGGCCGCGCTGCCGGGCATCCGGCGGGCGCTGGACACCGCGGGGCTGGTGGTGCCCCGCGACTTCTCCATCACCGGGGTCGCGGCGCAGCACTGGGCCGAGGAGTTCCGGCCGCCACTGACCGCCGCGGACGTGCCGATCGTCGAGATGGGCACCGAGGCGGTGAATCTGCTGCTGGCGGCCATCGCCGGGCCCGGCACCCCCCTCGGTCGTCACCTGTACCGCCCGCCGATCTCGCTGCGGTCGAGTACCGGGCCGGCGCCGCGGGTCAGCCGCTGAGCGAGCGACGCCGCTCGTGGGCGGCGGCCAGGATCAGATAGCTGCTCGCGGTCCAGGTGTAGGCCCGGTCACGTAGGCCGGCTCCGGTTTCGGCGTCGAAGTTCTCGGCGAAACCGGACCTCTCACACAGCGCCCGGAAACGTTCACTGATCTCGTCGGCGAGCCCGCTGTGCCCGGCCCGGCGCAGACCGTCCTCGATCAGGATCGTCGACGGCGCCCAGATCGGGCCGCGCCAGTAGCCGTCGGCGGCGTAGTCCGCCGAGGTGACCGGCTCGGTCGCCGGGCCGTACGCGGTCAGGTGCAGCTCGATACCGCGGGCCAGTGCGGCGGTGATCGGCGCCGGCAGCTCGTCGCCGAGCACGATCGGCATCAGGTCGAGCAGGCTGGTGCTCGGCTGCCGCGCGCCGGAGAGCACGCCGCGGGCCTCGAACCGTTCGCCGTTCCACAGCTGGTCGAGCATGGCGGCGCGGATCTCGTCGGCGATCGCCGTCCACGGTGCTGCGTCGTCGCCGAGTTCGGTGGCCAGCTCGGCCAGGCAGCGCAGCTGCAGGATCAGGAACGCCGCGAGATCCGCACTCTCGATCACCCGGTCGCCGTCGAACGTGGTGGCGTTGTCCCAGCCGCTGTCGTTGCCGTGCTGGTAGTGCGGAAGTGCGTGGCCGGGCGCGCGGCGGAAGTCCAGCCAGAAGCGGGTCCAGGCGGCCAGCCGTTCGTACGTCTGCGTCAGGTCCTGCCGGGTGACCGGCAGGCCGAGGTGTCGTAGCCGCTGCCAGGCCCAGCCGTGGATGGGTGGTTTGACGAAGTTGTGCAGGACCTCGGCGTGGGTGATGGAGTCCGGGAGCGCGCCGCTGTCGTCCTGGTGGTCGAACGGCAGCTGGAACTGGTGCCGGGCCAGGTCGGGCTCACCGGCGGCCAGGGCCAGGGCGTTGAAGCAGTGGTCCCAGCTCCACACCTTGTCCATCCAGTGCTTGCTCATCAGCACGGCCGGACGGGTGACGAAGCCGGCCGGGTCGACGGTGGCCGACCAGAGGACGTACGCGGCGAGCTCGGCGGCCGGGGTCGCGGGCGAGCGCCAGGGCGCGACCGCGTCGGCGAACGCGGTGAACGTGGTCTGGGCCCTGCGGTGTAGCTCGTCGAAGGTGGCTCGACTGCGGTAGGGGCGACGGGCGGTGCCGAACTCCTCGATCGCCAGCTCCCACTCCCCGTCCGGCGGCAGGGTCAAGCCGCGCCGGGTGGTGCCGAGGGTCTGCTGTCCGTCGACGGCTTCGAGGTCTCCGGTGAGGACCGTGACGCGATAGCGGCGGCCGGTCTCGTACGAGGTGAACACGTGTGAGCCGTCGACCGGGTCCTGGTAGAGGTAGGTGCCACTGAACGGGGTGAGGGTGCCCGCGGCTGCGACGATGTCCAGGCCGAGCCGGTGACCCCGTACCCGAATCGTGTCTTGATCGTCGAAGACGAGGTCGATCCGGCCGTCGTCGTGGTGCCAGCTCAACAACGCCGGGGTGGCGGCGACGGTCGCGCCGGGCAGCACGATGAACCGGAGGATCGCGTGCATGCCGTTGCGGTGCGAGACCAGGTGCAGGTCGTCGGCCACGATGTTCTCGGCGATCACCGGCGAGATGCCGAACCACGAGCCGCGGTGACTGAACGGGATGTCCTGGACGGCGAACGCCGGGCCGATGGGGACGACGGTCATGAGTGGCGGGGCCTTTCGCGGTTCAGTCCTTGACCGCGAGGCGGTCACACCGGTCCCGCTTTGTCGAATCGATTCGGCGAAGCCGTTCGACAGAACATAAGACGACGCTCGAAGGAGGTCAAGCGCCTGCCAGTTTCCGCAGTCCTCTTCACGAAGCCACGAGGCTGACCGGGTGCCGTGCACGGGAGTATGTACTTTCCGCCTACCCCAGATGGGCGTCCTTAGCGCGACGAGCCGCTTCGAGGTTGTTGCGGTAGGTCAGGGTGGTGGGGTGGTCGTCGCCGAGGACCCGCCGCCGGTCGGTGAGGTTCTGTTCGTGCAGGGTGATGGCCTGCACGAGGCGTCCGGCCGACTCGTACCCCATTCGGGCACCTCAGCGGCCCCGCCCCGATGTCCGCTGTTTACCGTGCGATCTCCCGCGGTGAGGGTCGCCCGGAACAGATCCGGCCAGGCACCGTACCGCCATGATCGGAAAAGAAGAGGATCACGATGACCATGCGGTACGACGCTGCGCTGATGTTCGGGTACCAGATCCATCCGGTCCCCCACCTGACGTTCGAGGAAGTCGACGGGAACGGCCTGCTCGACCTGCCATGGCTGGGCGGCACCCCGGACGGCTTCCCCGCCCCAGCCGGCGCAGCCAACTTCGTCGGCCGGTTATACATGACGATCCCCGACGCTGACCTCACCGTGACCGACTGGCACCAGCAGGAGCATGCGGTCCACGATCGCTACGGCGTCACCTTCATCGAGGACGGGTGGGCACCCCGCCGTGGTTCTACCCGATCGTGCCTGCTCGCCGCCTACACGGTGCAGGGTCGGTCAGGTGTAACCCGGCCGGTGAATCTCAGCGAGCTCGCCGAGGTCAGGGAACAGCACGGTCTGGACGAGAAACTCGGCGTGGTACTACGGGTGCTCGGTCTGACCCCGAAACACGAACCGCAGTGGCTGCTGGCCGTGACCGGCGTGGACCAGCTGTGACGCTGTCAACGCTCTGATCTTCACCCCGTGCAGAGGGCCTCGGACAGCCGTGCACAGCACCTCAGAAATCGACAGCGCCTCCATGTCAGCACACGTTAACCCTGACATCTACCGACTGGACGAATCGATTCGCTGACTGCTCTCCGCCGGAGCGAAGTCCCACAGATGGTAGTCGCCGACCTGGGCGAAGCCCATCTTGAGGTAGACGGGGTATCCGGCCGGGGTGGCCTGGAGCACCGCGGTGCGGGCGCCCCAGGTTGCTCCGTCGGCCAGGGCCCGCTCGGTGACGGCCCGGCCGTAACCCCGACCGCGGGCCTCGGGCCGGACCCCGACGAAATACGCGCCGATGGTGCCGTGCTCACGGACGCCGACGCCCACACTGATCGCGACGCACCGACCGTCCACCCTGCCGAGGTAGAGCCGGAAGTCGTCGTCGGCGAGGGTCTGTGGCCGGCACATCGCCTCGATGAGCTCGGGATCGTGGCCGAAGGCGGCTCCCGCGCAGTCGATGAACTCGCGTACGTCCTCGATCGACACCGCCGCGGTGACCGTGAGCTCGGCCGGACACGGCAGGGTGGGGGCCGCGGTCGTCAGGTCGAGGGCCATGATCGGGTACAGCGGCTCCTGGCTGACGCCGTGCTGCTCGGCGTACCGGTGTGCGGAGGGGCTGGGTGCCGCACAGACGATCCGCCACGGCATCCGGCGGTCACCGAAATAGGACGCGGCCTGGTCGATCGCGGCCGCGTCGTCGGTTCCGTGGCAGTGGATCTGGTTGAACGGCGCCGCGACGACGCCGGTGAAGATCCGCAGACCGTCGACGGTCTCGTGTACCGAACCTCCGGTGCCGCGCGCCATGTGGCGCCAGAACGTCTGGTGATTGACGTGCAGAGAGTTCATGTCGCTCATCAAGGTTCGCTTTCCTCATACGACCGGCACACGCTCGTCGCCGACGGATTCCCTTTTCTTCGCTCTCATTCCCGCCGTGCGGGTGGCGGGCATCGTTCACGGTCCGCCGACGTCGGCTCCGTCGAGACGCAGCTCGGCTACGAACTCGGAGAAGGTGTCGGCGACCGTCCGCCAGGTGTTCGGCGCCGAACTGTTCCAGACATCGCTGGCGACGACTCGTGGATCGGAGGAACTCGTTCGGTAGTCGAGGGCGATCGCGGTGTCGTCACCGGCGTACCGCGCCATGGCGATGAAGAAGGCCCGGTCGACGTCGAGCCACGGCAGTTCGACCGGACCGGTGGCCGGCTGTGCTCGCGCGAATCCGAACAGCTGCGCCATTTCGTCGTCCTCGGTCAGGTGGTCGAGCGACCGTGATTCCCGCTCCATCTGCTCGATGCTGCCGAGAAAGTCGAGCGGATCCTGGAACCAGGGCATGACCCGAGCGACCGCAGGCTCGCCCGGATGCCTCCACCTGCCCTCCCGCAGGAGATCGAGCAGCAGGTCGGGAACAACGAGACCGCGGACCCGTACCGTCGCCGGATGGTCGTCCTGCACGTTCAAGGTTTTACCCGCCGGCGCAGGTGGCGTCCCGTGGCGACGGCCACGGCGGCGAGCGCCAGCAGGACCACCGCACCCACCGCGAGCAGCACGGTGACCCGCGGCCAGCCGGGTAGGGGCAGGTCCGGAGGGTACGGCCCGGCCAGCGGCAGGGCCCAGCCGGTGACCAGCCACGCGATCGCCCCGACCGGCAGTCCGATCACCACGGCGACGGCGACCAGTGCCGGGTACGTCCACAGCATCGCCTGTCCGGCCGGGCCGGGACGCAGCCCCTGGGTCCGCAGCGCGGAGAGGTCCTCGACCCGGCGGCGCCGGTCCACCGCTGCCGCCAGCACCAGTGCGCCCGCTCCCAGCAGTACGGCCAGCACACCCGCGAGCACGTGGAACCCGAGCGCCAGCGCCGGGCCCTGCTGTTCGAGGCGGCGGCGTATCTGATCGGAGCGGATGTCGGCGACGACGGTGAGGCCCTGTGCCGAGACCCGGTCCAGGATGTCCGGCGGTGCCGCCGTGTTGAGCCAGATCTGTGGCGTGGTGCCGAGGCCGGCGTTCATGGTCGTCCGGTCCGCGTACTCGAGGTCGACCAGGACGGCCCGGCGGCCCAGCTGCGGCACGACCGGCAGGGTCTGGGCGTGGGTGATCGGCAGGGGTTTGCCGTCCAGACCGGTGACGGCGTCGCCGGCGAGGCGGCCACCGGCCACGGCGACCGGCATCGGGTCGGGGGTGCCGGCCGGTTTGATCCACACCAGCGGGGAGACGCTGACCGACTCGGCGAATTCGAGCCGCAGGCCGTCCGGCGCCTGGGCCGGCCGTACCTCCGGGCTCGCCCGCCAGTTGTTCGGATCGGCCAGCTGGGCCGTGGGCAGCACCTCCCGGTCGGGGCCGGTGGCGCGCATGCCGTGGACCACGACCGCGGCGGTGAGGCGAGACGAGCCGGTCCGGGCGAACCCGATGCCGTCGATCCGGCATCCTTCCTGGCAGACCGCGATCTTCTGGCGGTACGTGGCCGGCCGGTTCTGCAGCTCGCCGAGCTCGATCACCGCGTCACCGAGCCCCGTCAGCGACGAGACCGACACCTGCAGCCGCAGGCCGTTCCGGCCCGGTGTCAGGCCGGACGCCGACACGTCGACGGCGATGTCCGGGCCGGCGAACGCCGGTGCAGCCAGCGACTGCGGGTGCAACCGGTCGGCGACCTCGGCCGGGTCGGGTCCGCCGCTCGGCCACGCCGCGACGGCCGCCAACCGAGTGGAGTCGACGGCCAGGCCGGGCGTGTCGGTGGCGGCGACGCCCGGGGGCAGCCGGGTGACCGCCATGGCGAAGTCACCGTCCGGGTCGATGCGGCGCACCGCGGACAGCAGTTGTTGGGGTTGGGCCGTCTGCACGGTGAGGACCCGGTCGGCACCGATGCCGAGGGTCGCCTCGACGGCGCGGCCGGCGGCGGCGGTATCCACCGCGCAGGCCGCGTACCCGGCCACGGCCACGGTGGCCACCAGCAGCGCGAAGAGCCGGCCCGCGCCGGGTCGGCGGGCGAGCTGCAGACCCGCCAGGGCGACACCGAGTCGGCCGCGTTGCAGGGCGCGGACCGCGTACCGGCTGATCAAGGGAAGCAGGACGCGGGCGGCGAGCAGGCCGAGGGCGAGCATCAGGATGGCGGGTGCGAACAGGCCCAACCCGGTCAGCGACCCCTGGGACAGGACGAGCTGGACCGAGGCGGCGACGGCGAGGAGTACGGCGAGCGCCTCCGCCGCGACCGCCCATCGGCCGTTGGCGGTGGAGGGGTTGCGGCGCAGCAGTCGGGCGACCGAGCCGACGAACTGGCGGCGCTGGGCCACCATCACCGACAGCAGTGCCGCCCCCGCCGCCAGTGGTGCGTAGCGCAGTGAGCTCCAGTCGGAGGAGACTCCGTTGTCCGGGAAGACGATCGCCGCGATCGCGTCGACCAGCAGCTGCCCGATCAGGCAGCCGCACAGGGCGCCGGCCAGGACCGCGATCAGGCTCTCGCCGGCCGCCAGCCACCACCGCGTCCACCACCGCGAGCCACGCAGCGCGACGACCGCCAACTCGCTCTGCCTGCCCTCGAGGCCGTAGCCGACGGTGAGGAAGATGGTGAAGCAGGCGAACAGGATCAGGGGCACGGCCAACACCGGCACGAGCGGCCGAGTCGACGACTGTCCGACGTCGATGCGGTCCAGCAGGGCCGTCATGCCGGTGTCGATCTGCACCGCCAAGCCGACGTCGGCGGTGGACAGGGTCAGTTTCTGCAGGTCGGCCCGGAGCACGTCGAGACGGTCGGGGTTCAGTGCGGCCGGGCCGGCCCGGCCGTCCATCGCCAGCGTGATCCGGCCGTGGTCCATCGTCTGCTGCGTCACCGCGGCGGTGAAGATCGGTTCGCCGGGGCCGGTCTCGGGTGTCGCGGTGAAGTAGCCGCGGGCGCCCCAGTAGCCGGCAGCCGGCTCGGTCGGCCGGTAGGTGCCGGCGATCAGCAGGCGCCGGGGCTTGCCGTCGGGTAGCCAGGCCTTCTTCTTCGGATTCGGGCTCGGTACGGCCGACCGCAGCTCGATCGGGTCGCCTGCCTTGAGGTTCAGGCGCTGGGCCGTGTGTTCACCGATCAGTACATCGCCTTCGGCGGCCAGGCAGCGGCCGGTCAGGATCTGCAGGTGGGCGCAGACGTCCTGGCGGTAGACGAAGCGTGCGGCGTTCGCCGGGTTGGAGTCGATGCCGATGGCGTAGTACTCGGCCGAGTAGACGTACGTGAAGCCGGGCATGGCGACCAGCGCGGTGGCCACGTCGCCGAACTGCAACCCGTCCTGCTCGGTGGCCAGGCCGGGGTCTCCGGTGCCGTCGGTGGCGACGCGTTCGTCCTGGACCGTGCTGGCCACCAGGCCGAGCTCGTTCGGCGCGGCGGTGGCGATCTGCCCGACGGCGACCGCACGGTCGACCGCGATCAGATAGGCCGGCGCGGCGACCGCGGAGGTGACCGCCAGCAGGCCGAGCAGTGCCAGGGTGGCGGCCTGCCCGCGACGGTGCCAGAGCATGACGAAGACCAGCGAGATCATCGGCCGTCCTCTTTCGCATCGGCACCACGTCCGGCCGCGATTCCGGCCGGCACGCCGCCGGCAGGCCGGTCGGGCCGCGGTACGGGCGGCGCCGAGCCGGGTGCCCGCAGGCTGCGAAGCAGCGGCCGCACCGACAGCCACCCGGTCACGCCGAGCACGACGAGGGCGACCAGCGCGGACAGCGCGAGCACAGCGCCGCTGAGTGTGGTCGGCGGCGGCAGCACCGCCCAGCCGTCGGTGAACGGTGGCACGACGATCCGGGTGAGCGGCCCGACCAGCGAGGCGGCGAACACACCGACGGCCAGACCGGACAGTACGAGTGCGGCCGTACCGGCATGGCCGGTGGTGACCGCGACCGGGGCGGGTAGTCCCTGCAGCCGCAGCGCCTCGAGTCGTTCACGCAGCAGGGGCCGTTCGACGGCGACGGCGACGGCCGTCGTGGCCGCGGCGAGCAGCAGCGCGGCCACGCCCGCCAGCAGCCCGAACCGCGCGACGGCCGCCGGTCCCTGACGGCCGAGGACGACCGATCGTCGGGCGGTGCTGTCGTCGGCGATCACGGTGAGCCCGGCCGCGGTCAGGTCGGCCACCAGGCCCGAGCGGGCGCCGGCGGCGAGCCAGACCTGGAACTCGCCGGGCGGCTCGCTCTCCCCCGCGACGCGGCGGGTGGCGTCCAGGTCGACGAGGATCCCGGTCGTTCCCAGCCCGGGCAGGGCCTGCGCGGTGCCGGCGACCCGCGCCGGGACCCCGCTGAAGGAGTTCAGCAGCGGGTCGGTGAGTCGCCACTCGGCCGGGGCCGAGCCGGCCAGGACCACCGGCAGCGGCATCGCTGTGTCGGACGCCCACACCTCGGTGCCGCTCACCGGCACTGCCAGCTCGTTGCGGTCGGTGGACAGCCGCAGGCCGTCGCCGGTCGTGGCGATGTCGATGGCGACGCCCCCGTTGGCGGGCCGCCATCGGCCGATGTCGCCGAACGCGGCGGGGTCCAGGATCTCCGCCGGCGCGGCGTCCTGTCGCAGGCTCTGCAGCGTCACCGCGGTGTCCGATGGGAGCGGGTTGGGCTTGCCACTTCCGCCGGGCGCGGTCAGTCCCCAGCGGACCAGGCGACAGCCGGGCGCGGCGGCGCAGCCGGGCGCCGCAGCCGAGACCGTGCCCTCCCCCGCGGCCAGAACACCGAAGTCGACCTGCACCGGCAGGCCGGTGCCCTCGTGCTGCAGCAGCAGCTCGACAGCGACCGGGGCGGTGCCCTCGCTTCGGATCCGGAGGGTCAACCGGTCGCCGGTGACCAGTGGCAGCGGTTTCAGGCCGCCGGCCGCCGTCGCGTCCGGGAGCAGACCGACCGGCCCGAACTCGGGGCGCCACTGGGCCACGGCGGCGAGCCGTGTGGTGTCCACGGCCAGCACCTGCGGGATGGTCGTGGTGTCGGCGACCACCGCCATCGCCTCACGGCCGCCCGGATCGGCTCGCCGGACCGCCGCGAGCAGCGCCGTGCGGTTCGACGCCTCCACCGTGAGCACCCGGGCGGCGCCCAGCTCCGCGGCGCTGCGATCGGCCCGCACGGTACGGTCGGCGGCCAGCCCGCCGGCCGCCGTGGCGAAGCCGGCGACCGCCACCACGATCAGGGCGAACACCCGGTCGACGCCGCGTTGCCGGGACACCTGGACGGCGGTGAGACCGAGCCGGAGCCGCCCGCCACGCAACGCCACGCCGACGACCCGATCGGCGACGCGGATCAGTAGTCGGGCGGCCAGCAGCGCCACGGCCAGCGCGGCGAGCGCGGGCGCGGCGGCCTTGAGGCCGTCCTCCGACCCGCCGGACCGGGCCTGGTAGACCGCGGCGACAGCGAGGGCGGCGAGCACCTGGTCGACCAGGGTGGAGCGCCAGTCGGAGCGTCCGGCCGCCGAGCGTCGCAGCAGCACCGCGACCGGCTGCCGCAACACCAGCGCCTCACCGATGGTCAGCACGAGCAGGCCACCGAGCAGTACCGCGGCGAGGGCGGCCCCGACCAGCGACAGCGCTGCGGGCAGGTCGCTCAGGGGCACCGACCCGGCGAGACCGGCGGCGAGCAGAAGCCCTGCGGGTGCACCGACCAGCACACCGGCCAGCAGCGGGACCAGGTGTTGTCCCCAGGCCAGCCGCAGGATGTCGCCCCGGCTCAGGCCGCGTAGTTTGAGCAGCGCCACGTCGGTACGCCGGTCCCGGCCGGTGAAGCGCCCGGCGATCCCGATCGCGAACCAGGTGAGGATCAGCGTCTGCAGGCCCGCGCTGAGAACGCCGCGGCGTACCGTGTCCCGGTCTCGGGCGATGCGTTCCAGCACCGTGTCGATGCCGGTGATCATCCGTAGCCGGTTCTGGTTGAGCCGGACCTCGGCATCGGCAAGTGCGACACCGAGCCGCTGCGCGCCGTCGCCGCGGATCAGCTCCGGCGGGACCTGGACGTCGTACGTCAGTGTCGGTTCCGAAAGCAGGTCGGAGCCGAAGGTCTCGACCGGTGTGAAGACCGGGTCCAGTCCGGGGGTCTCGGCCCGGTACAGTGGATTGCTCCAGTACGGGTCCGCGGGATCGCGCACCGTGTAGCGGGCGACGATCGTGAGCCGGAACGGGGTGTTCAACCTGTCCAGCAGGGTCAGTGTGTCGCCGGTCGTCAACCCGAGGTTCTGGGCGGTGGCGTTGCTGATCGCGATCTGCAGGGGTGCGGACGGGCAGGGCCCGTCGAGGCGGACGTGTCGGCAGAGGTCGTCGCGGTAGGCGACGGCCATGTTCGCGTCGCCGCCGGTCCGGGCGATGGTCAGTCGCACCCGGATCCCGAGCACCGGCTGGTCCCGTGCGCTGGACAGCTCACCGGCGGCGACGGCGGCGAACCGACGAAGTGCGTCGGCCGCGTCGTCTTGGGTGGTGGTCTCGGTCTGGATCGAGACGTTGCGCTGGGCCGCCGAGGCGGCGCTCAACTGTGCCTCCGCGGCGCGGGTCGCGGACGCGTAGGCATACCAGGGACCGGCGGCAGCGACGGTGGCCGCCAGCGCGGTCAGCACAAAGATCGCCAGTACCTGCGCGGTTCGCGCCCGCACCGCGTCGAAAACGAGCGCGAACAAGCTTCACCTTCCCCCGATCAACGGGCACGCTACGCGATAGGCACAGCATGTGGGGGGCAGTGTGGATCTGCGGCGGGTTTGTACTGACAACCCGCGCGTCATCGTTCCGGCACATCGCCGACGTAGCCATCCGGTAGGGGGAACAGCCGGTGGTCGCGTACGCGCTGCCGTGGTCGATCGATCGGCTTTTGGTTGTCGCGACTGCCGTCATCATTGAGGACCAGCGGAACAACCGGCATCCCCGCTGGTCGGCCCGGTTGGCGTTCGCGCTGGTCGCCGGTCCTCGGAGCGGCGTTCCGGCAAGTGCCGTACCTCACCCACAGATTCTGCCCGTGCACCCAGCCGAAGCAGCTGGTCACGATCGGGCTGCCACAGCCGCACACGGCCGATCGCCGTTCCCCGATGCGTGCCGGAGGGACCGCTCGCGGCAGCATGTTCCCCGACTCTGTGGTCATCGTCGTTCACCGCCTGGCCCACGACAGGAACCGCTCGCCCAGGTCGGGCGGGACGTCGCCGGTACGGGCCGCGTAGTCCTCCCAGCAGGCATGCATCTGGGAAGAGAGGTAGAGCATCAGCAGCGACGGGAAGGCGCTGTAGTCGTCGAGTAGGCCCACCTTCGCCGGCGCGCACGGCCATGGCTGACCACACACCCGACAGTCCCAGGTGGGACGAGAGGCAGTGTGCTCCGGACTCTGCGCCGCATCCGCCGGCCCAGCCGTCGTCACCGCTTCGAAGGACATGCCTTCGCCTCCCGTCGTCACTGAGTTGATGACGACGGCCGACCCGAGGGGCCAACCTTTGACCGACCGTCGTCGCTTGAGGGACGTGACGGCCACCGGGGGAGATGCCACAGCAGCCGCCACGTCTGGATCGATGCTGTGCGGCCGCCACTCATTGGTGCAATATTCCACTGTAGAAAACACGCGGTGATACCTAGAAAACCTCTAGATCACGCGGTAAACCTTCCATGAGGGAGGTCACGTACATTCCACGGCCGCCGTCACGGGGTCACGGCATGGAAGGAGCGCCACCAGTGGACGGTGACAGCGCTGGAAGCACGGTCCCCCGGCGACAGCTCGGCCGGTACCTACGCTCGCTCCGCGAGGGAGCACAGCCCCGGAAGATCACCATTGAGGCTGCCGCCGCGCATCTTGAGTGCTCGACACAGAAGATCTGGCGGATCGAGAAAGGCGAGTCGCCGGTACGGGGCATCGATGTAAAGGCGCTCTGTGAGCTGTACGACGCTACCCCTGAGATGACCGAGGCTCTAGTAAGTCTCGCCCGAGAAACGAAAAGTAAGGGCTGGTGGGCCTCTTACGGAGAGGCCGTTCCGGATTGGTTCGATCTCTATATCGGGCTTGAGGCTGCGGCCAGTCGCATTCGAAAGTATGAACCGGCTTTGATTCCCGGGCTACTTCAAGGCCCGGCTTACATGGAGGCCGTTCTCCGTGCCGACGGACCCGATCTCACCGAGACCGAACTGGAGCGGCGGATCAAAATCCGCCGGGAGCGTCAGGGCTTGCTGTCCCGTCATTTCCCCGACCCTCCACAGCTAGAAGTCATCGTTGCCGAATCGGCGCTACGCGCCGAACTCAAGACGCCCGGTGCGATGCACCAACAGATGTGGCACCTGTTGAAGGCGAACGAGCTACCGCATGTGTCGGTTCGTATTCTGCCAACCTCAGCCGGGCCGCACCGGGCGTCCGTCTCTGGCGCCTTCACCATCCTTGAATTCCCGACGATGAATGGCGACCGGGGCGAACCGCCCACTGTCTACAGCGAATCCCTGACGGGCGCCCTGTACCTGGACCGACCGAAAGAGCTGGACGTGTACGAGCAGGGATGGGCCGCGCTGTCAGCGCTGGCGCTGAGCGAGGGAGAATCCAACGTGAAGGTTCAGAGTCTTACAGGGGAGATGAGTGCGCCGTGAGTGACCATGACTTGACCGGGGCCGTCTACAGGAAGAGCCGCCGGAGCGGCTCGAACGGCGGAGACTGCGTAGAAGTAGCCGACAACCTGCCGGACGTCGTTGCCGTCCGAGACTCGAAGGACCGTGACGGGGGGGACGCTGACGTTCGCTCCTGACGTGTGGTCCGCGTTCCTCGCTGACGTCAAGCGCGGAGACTTCAACGCCTGAGAGCCCCGTACTCTGATCGAGGGTCCCCCGGACTAACCCAGCGACGTTCGGGGGGTTCTTCAGGCCCTTGCACCAAGATCAATGGCCTGAGGTCTTTCCACTGCCGTTCGGCGGCGCCTACCAGAAGGGGTGCGCAACTTCGACTATCGGGCGGCGTGCGTCTCGATGGTGAAGAACGCCACCGCCCACCCCGCTACCGGGTGCAGATCACCGCCAACCACGGCGCAGCCGAAACCCACCTCGCCGAATGGGAGCCGCTCGGCGCGTAGAGCGCGCCCGTGGCCGGTTTCTCGACTGGTACGAGCCTGGGCCCGATAGCATGATCGTCGTGGCTCGGGTGGTCGTTCGGCCGTACGGCCAGATTGTTCTTCTGCTTCTGATCATCGGCTTTTTCGGGGCGATCGGGGTGACCTATCTGGCCGGTGGAGCATTCGCCGAGCGCGACTGGTTCACCGTCATCCTCGGCGTGGTCTTCGTGCCCGCGAGCCTTTTCGGCATGTGGCGGACGGTTCGGCTCGGGGCGACCCTCGACGTCGAGGGCATTCACATCCGGGGCCAGATCGACAGTCGCGACGAGTACCTTCCGTGGTCGGCGGTCGCGTCGATCGAGTGTGCGGTGATCGACTACCGGTTGGTGGCCGCCATTCACGGACCGGTCCTGATCGGCCCGGACGGCACCCCGGCCGCCGTCATCCCCGCCCTCGGCTCCTATTCACGACGCCGCGCCGAGCGCCGCACCGAACAGCTCCGGGCGATCCGGGCCGCCGCAGTCGACGGCTGACGACACGCCGTCGAACCGCCGAGTGATCCGGCGCCGGCGATGCGAATGGTGAAGTGCGCCGGGAACGGGACAACCTGATTTAAATCGATGTGCTTGAATGCGCTCCAAGGCGGGGGAAGCGGGGCGATCCGGATCAACCATGCCTGGCCAGGCTTTGGCGTCGATTCCCCTCCTGGGCAAGACCTGTCCTCACGACCTCAAACCCAG
Organism: Actinoplanes sichuanensis; assembly: GCF_033097365.1. Classification (NCBI taxonomy): domain Bacteria; kingdom Bacillati; phylum Actinomycetota; class Actinomycetes; order Micromonosporales; family Micromonosporaceae; genus Actinoplanes; species Actinoplanes sichuanensis. The sequence goes on along the minus strand of NZ_AP028461.1, from coordinate 2,862,677 downwards.
GAGAAACACCGTGCGAAGGTTGAGATTCCTCGCCGGGACGGCCGCGGTGGCCGTCCTCGTGGCGATGTCACCGGCGGCGCCCGTCCGGGCAGCCGACAACGCAGACACACCGGGAGCCGCACCGCGGTTGCTGGGCACCCTGAGCGCCGCGGACATCACGCGGCACGACCGCGCCGGGAAGGCGGACGCGGTCGATCTCCCGTCAGTGAATTTCTGAGCGGGCGGACGATCGGCAGGAACCGAACCCTCGGTAGGACTGAGCGAAAGTGGGCCGAGAGCGCCGGAGGCGTTCAGACGGGAGCGAGGAATCCCGAAAGCAGCGCGACGAAGTGCAGAAGTGAGAGTTTCCCTTATTACCTCTATAGGAGGAGGAATCGTCTCTATAGCAGGAAGTAGGGAAGCAGTCACTTCTGCACTCCGTCACACGGGGAAAGACGGGCGGTCGCTTCGCCGGCGTTCAGCACCGCGCTGGCATCGGCACACCTGGCCGACGGATGGCGGATCGACGCGGCGGGGCGAGGCTCGACCTCATCGCCTCAGTTTCTCCAGAGAGGAGATCAGAGGTCTTTTAGAAGTGCCTCGTAAATTGGAGCGTCGCTGAAAGGCTGCAAGTCACCGATCTTGTACCAACCCCAGGAGTAGTAAGCACTCCGAGCCGCTACATTCGCCGGGTGCACCAGGAGCGTCGCACGCTTCTCGCTCCTGCTACTCAGCAGAGCGTCATGCATCTTCTTCGCATAACCCCGCCGTCGGAACTCGACCCTAACCATCATGTAGGTCAGGGCGAAGGTGCGAGAACCATCCTCTATAAGTAGTGACGGTTCGACCGGAATCGTCAGGCCCTGCCACCATCTCGCGTTTTCGGGAAGTGTATAGCCCAGCCCGTATCCGATCATCTGCCCGTCAACTCTGGCTTCGACGAGTCCGTAGCCACTGGCAGATGCATAGCCTTGCATTCGGTCCCAATGTCGCTCCGGAGCGAGGAATGGATCGTCGAGGCGGTCGGCGTAGGCGTCGAGGTAGACGGCTATGAGGTCATCTCTATCCCGCAAAGTCTCATCTTTTGCGCCTATCTCAAGCTCAACAGAAGTACCCACTGCGACCTACCCCTCAATGTTTCTCATTATGCGGTAACGCGAAAGGAAGTTGCTCACCTCGGCAACACCCGCGTGGACCACAAGGCCCTTCGCTACAGCATCAAGCTCTGCCGAAACAATGTTGCTCATCAGGTCACTGTTCAATTCACCGAGAGCTCTCGTGGCCATGGCGGCAGACTCGGGAACGGAACCCCAGGGCCGTTGCGTTCTCGCGGGCAGGCGCTCTGAGCTGGGATGATGTCGAGTGATCGGCCTATATGGAGGCGGATGGAGCGGGTGAAGCCCTCAAGGTGATCATGGAGTTCTTGACGCTGCACGACCACCGAGGACTCCACCCGCCGATGGCATCATCTCTGATCTGCGTACTGACCGTGACAACCCCTGGCATCGACACGCCACCGCCGCCGGTCACCGACGGTGAACACGGCGGGCTCCTGGCCGCCGCGAGCCTGGTCCCGGACCCGCGGAATCCTCGCGGGGTGCGATATCCGCTGGCAGCGCTGCTCGCCGTCGCGGTCTGCGCCGTCCTGGCCGGCGCCACCTCGTTCACGGCGATCGCCGACTGGCTGTACGACCTGGACGAGCCGGACCAGCGACGGCTCGGGTTCGACCGGGGCTTGCCTGCCGGCACCACGGTATGGCGACTATTGACCCGGCTCGACGATGCCCTGGTCGGCAGCGTCCTGGCGGGCTGGCTCCGCACCCGCACACCACCGCTCGCCGTTCCCCGGCCGCGCCGCTACCGGACCGTGATCGCCGTCGACGGCAAGACATTGCGCGGCGCCCGTCTGCCCGACGGCCGTCAAACGCATCTGCTGTCCGCGCTGGACACCAGCACCGGCATCGTCCTCGCCCAGGTCACGGTCGATACGAAGAGCAACGAGATCCCGTCGTTCACACCACTGCTCGACGCCGTGGAGAACCTGCTGGGCAGCCTTACCGGGGTGCTGATAGTCGCCGACGCCCTGCACACCCAGACCGGCCACGCCGAGCAGATCACCCGCCGCGGCGCACACCTGCTACTGCAGGCCAAAGGCAACCAGCCCACCCTCCACGCCCAGCTCAAAGCCGTTCCCTGGGCGCAGATCCCGGTCGGTGACCGCACCCGCGAGCGTGGTCACGGCCGCAAGGAGACCCGCACGGTCAAGGCCGTCACCCTGCAGACCCCGGGCGGGATCGCGTTCCCGCACGCCCGGCAAGCCGTCCGGATCACCCGGACCCGCACCACCGGCGGCAAGACCAGCCGGGAGACCGCCTATCTGGTCACGTCCCTTCCCGCTGCCGACGCTCAGCCCGCTGACCTGCAGAAGTGGGCCAGATCGGAATGGTTGATCGAGAACCAGGTCCACAACGTCCGAGATGTCACGTTCCGTGAAGATCTTCATCAAGCCCGGACCGGCACCGGACCCGCCGTCATGGCGACACTGCGTAACACCGCGATCGGCTGGCACCGCATCAACGGCGAAACCAACATCGCCCGCGCCAACCGCCGCGCCGACCGCCGTTCAAACGACCTCATCACGGCCGTGACCAGCAGCTACCGGAACATGCAATGACCCTGAACGGAACCCAGCGACAGTTGACTCTGGGCAAGACGAACTCGATATAGCGCTTTATTGCGGATGAATCTCGGCTCATGCGCCGCGATAGCCAATTCGAGCGTGCGAGCCGCTCGACGCGCCACCCGAGAATCTTCCTTTACTCTCGCCACGTTAAGCAGTCGCGTGCCGTCTACGCCGTCGACTTCGGCCCGAGTGACGAAACCGCACCATTCGGGTACCGGCTGATCCCGATCTCGATCCAGATAGCGCCGCGCCTCGGTGATGGCTTTTCCGCTTCCACCCTCGTCTCCCATCATCGACAGAGCAGTGGCCTTCCGAAGGTTTAGTACGACCCGAACTTTGGGGGCCGCATTTTTCGAGACCCGATCGGCAGCTTCGGCGAACCGCAAGGCCTGACGTGGCATCTCAAGGAAGTTGCTTTGAAAAGCCAGGTTGCAGAGAGCATGGATTTCGAGATGCGGATCACCGACCTGCCGCGCTAGCGACAGAGCTTCATTGAAGCTGGACCGGGCGATGTCGTGTCTTCCGCTGTCCAATGCGAGCCAACCTGCGCACATCTGCGCACGACCGATCGCCTGTTGCAGGCCTTCGGCCAGATCGTCGCCATATTGGCCCTGCTCAAGCATCAGGTAGCCCTCTTGGGAAAGGCTCAGTGCGGCACGCCAGAGACTCCCCCCTCCATGCAGGTAACACAAATTGCGCAGGCGCACGGATTCACTGTCGAGATACCGAACATGCGATACCCCAACGAGACCGAACCCCTTGTCATTGCCGGTCGGGACTCCACCTAGGCTTGACACCAGAAGTGCCCCGAGACCGAACACTTGCCGACGTTGCATCGCTCCTTGACCCTCCACGCGGCCGGAGCCAAGGGCCGTTGGCCCGAGTCGCTGATAGTCGTCACCTTCGGCGGATCCGCCGAAATCAATCTTCGAGAAATCCTGCGAATCACGCGGCCGGTTCGCCGACTCCTCGATGCCCTGATTCTGCCCGTAGTCCGGCAGGTCGGCTAGCAACTGAGAAGCGCTGCACTCATACAGTTGCGCCAGTCGGCCCAGGGTTTGCAGCGAAGGCGGATGTCCACCGTCCGGCCACACTTCCCAAGTGGAAATCGCCTTAAAAGTTTTGGGGTCTTCAGGCCATCGTCGACACCACTCGGTTGCAACCGCAGCCTGGCTCCATCCGTGCGCGTAGCGAAAGGCGACTCGTGCGTTCACTCGGTATCGCGCACCGAAAAGTTCAGCGATGTCCACGATCGTCTTACCCCGCTGCTTCAGAACACGCACGATCTCGGCTCGTTCCTGCTTGCGGCTTTGAGGGCGATGTGCGGCCGGGGGTATCGAGGCAGAAGGCGCGGACTCAGCGAGCCAAGCACCCTCGCTTGCGGGATGTTCGATCTTGAAGTCATCCAACACAACCGCCCCTTGGACGCTTTGCTCCTTGAACCACGATTGACCTTGCCCGAATCTACCGCCGATTCCATCGCACGAGAAACCGCACGTAAGAGGCAAGGTTTCGGAAAAACTCCCGGTCCGGCCGGGAGGTTTCACCAAACGTCCCCAACACACTGGGTAGTCCTGCGATCACAACGTCGCAACCATGGTGGACATGCCGGTTCATCGCAGGAAACCCCGTAAATGGTGGCGGCTTTTCAGCAGGCCGCGCTGCGTCTGCGGCCTGCCCTGGCCATGCATCGAGGAGACGATGGCCGCGGGCCGGCACCGCGAGATGCACCGCGCTCGCACGGCGGTCAGCGATCCGGTGCTGGTCGCTACCGACCCCGCGCCACGCATCCCGACCTGGGCGGCTCCGACGATGCCGCTGTTCCAGGTCGCACGGGCCGGCTCCCTGACACCGGGCCAGGAGCGCCGCTCACGAGGGGGTGCGGCGTGTTAGTCCCCCGCACGGAGCACGAGGGCGAGCGGCCTGTCTGGGACTGCCGGGTGTGCGGCCAGCCGTGGCCGTGTGCCACCGCCAAGGTCGAGCTGTCCGAGCAGTATCAGAGCTTCCCGCATGGTCTATCGGTTTACGTCGGATCATGCCTGGTCGAGGCCATCGATGACTTCGCCGCTGTGACTCGGGGTCCGGTCCCCGACCTCTACGAAAGGTTCCTCGGCTGGGCCGACGCCCCGGGGCTCGCGGCATGACAACCGAAGGGCCGTCGAGGAGGTCGCCTGGCTTGCTCGGCCTGCTGATGGACGCATTCGATGCGCCGCCCGTGGTACGGGTCGGGACGACCTTGGTCAAGGTCCACTGGATTCACATGCAGGAGGGCCGCGCCGTCATCGAGCTGGAGGCCGACGACATGGCTGTCGCCATCGAACAGCTCGTGCTCGACAGCGTCACGGCGGCGAAAGCCAGGGCCGTTCAAAGGGAAGCGACACAGTCAACCCGGACTTGACCACTTCTACACCCCGGAGGATGGAATGTCCCTATCAATGCTGTTCGGACCGGCGACAGTCAAGGAGATGATGGCTGACTGGCCGACCCAGCCCGCCCTGCATGCGCCTCCTGACGACGGCCGTCTTCCGGCCGTCGTAAACGTGAAGCTCATCAACGACTACCTCGCCAGCGGCACTGCACCGCACGACCAACTCATCGTGATCAAGGACGGCGCGGCGCTGCACTCCCGCGCGTACACGACGGACGGCTATCTCGACCCCGGCAAGATCGCGAAATGGCGTGGCCGGGGCTACACCATCCAGCTTCGCAACATGCACCGCTGGTGCCCCTCGGTGCACGCGATCTGCGCGGCAATCCAGGACGAGACCGGATACGGCACGTACGCCACCGGCTTCGTCACCCCAGCCGGAGGGCAGGGCCTGCATCACCACTGGGACCAGAACATGGGCCTGATCTACCAGTTGGCCGGTCGGAAGACCTGGCAGCTCTGGGAGCCCGGCGTCGAGGAACCCCACCGCGAGAAGTTCGCATCCAACGCCCCGCCGGGCAGTGCCGTCCTCAACCGCATGAAGACGATGCGACCCGACTACGAGTTCGACCTCGGTCCCGGCCAGATCCTGGCGCTGCCGCGCGGATGGATGCACAACCCGCACGCTCTTGGCCAGACAGAGGAGAGCGTCCACGTGACCCTCGTGGCCCGAGAGCGCACCGGCTACTGGATCGCCGGAAAGCTGGCCCAGGCCGCCCTCGACTCCGCCCCGCTGCGACGGGTGATCCCGCCCGGCAACGTCGTCGATCCCGGCGCCTTCGCCAAGCAGGTCGCCGAGGCGAGAGACCTGTTGACGCAGTGGCTGGCTGACGCCGACGTCACAGCTCTGGCCGGAGAACTGCTCGCGGCAGCTCGCGCTGAGCCGAACGTCGACTACATCTCGCACGCACCGGGACAAAACCTCATCGGCAATCACCAGTCGAATCGATGATTCGGGATTAATCCCGCGCATCAGGCGCTGGGCAATCCATACCCCTAGGAGGAACCGTGACACTCGCACCCACGCTGCCGGATCAGGCCGCCAAGGACCCGCAGAGGCTCGTCGACCCGGAGACCTTCGACAAGCTGGCCGAACACTTCGCCGCCACGCAGGAGGTCACCAAGGCCTACGCCCGGCGGGCCGTCGGGCAGATGCTGCTCATGCTGAAGGCGCACGCCGACTCACAGCACGACCCCGACTTCGGCCGACTGCTCCCGGACGGCCGGTCCTACCGCGTCGTCCCGACCGAGCCGGTCGACGCGGCCTGGCACGCGTCGCTGCAACACACCGAGCCCTACGCCGCCGCGTGCGAGCAGATCGCGGGGCGCTTCGTTCACCACATCCCGATCCTGACCGAAGGCATGGCGGACGGCTCGTCGCTGGAGTACACCCGCCAGGCTCTGAAGGCAACCGGTTACTACATCGACCCCGAGTTCTGGGACGGTGAGGCGAACTCCTGCTGCCCGCCCAACCCGGGAATCTGAAGGACTATCTGACCGATGCGCATTGACTGGACAGCCCTACCCGGCACCGTCGCTCTGGGAGTAGCCGACCGCGTCGGCGGTTCCGACGTCATCCCCGCCACATCCGGCGATCACGCCGAGATAGCCGCAACCGTCGCCGGGGACCGCGGGAAGGTGTTCGTCAAGGCGGCCTACAGCGAGTTCGGTGTCCGGTCACTGCGCTACGAGGTGCGGGTGAGTAAGGCCATCAGCAGGTCTTACTCACCCGCCGTCGAGTGGCAGTTCGAGGCGGGCGGCTGGCTCGTCGTGGGCTTCGAGCACTGCGAAGGCCCACACGCCGACCTGTCCCCAGGTAGTACCGACCTCGAACTACTCGCCACGCTGCTGAGCGAGCTGGGGAAGACGCCGGCCCCGGACGTCGGGCCGTTCGTGCCAATAGAGCGCTTCGGCTTCCCTCACCCCGCGATGGACGGCGACACGCTCGTCCACACGGACCTCACTGAGGCGAACCTGATCGTCACGCCTGATGGCCTGCGCCTCGTCGATTGGGCCATGGCAACGAAGGCAGCCCCGTGGGTTGAGCTGGCCGCGCTTGCCCCCTGGCTGATCGGCGCTGGCCATAGTCCGGAGCAGGCTGAACGCTGGCTGGCGGGGAACTTGATGTGGGCCGAGGCCAAGCCGGAGGACGTGACTTACTTCGCGATGAAGAACGCCGAGAAGTGGGCGAGGAAGGCGAGCCAGAGCACCGCACCCTGGATGCATGATCTCGCTGACTGGACCCAGAAATGGGCGGCACACCGCCGAGCGGCCTCTCCGCCCTGCTGACGCTGCCCCCTTATCGCCCGACTCGGCGAAGGCTACCCGTGATGACCTCCGCCGAGTCGGGTCTACCTCCAGCCCGCAGTCACCTACCCTGCGCCCCCAACGATGCGCGGGCTGGTGCGGCCACGGACGAGCCGCAGGCCCGGCCTGGGCTGCTCCTCACGAGCTGCCAGGGCCGGGCCTTCACTCGTCGTCGGTCAGATCAGTTCGAGGGGGCCTTCGCCCAGTCGAAATCGACACGCGGTGCAACGGCACCCCACGGGTCGTTGCGCGTCGGTCGCCCGCCCTTCGCGGCTGCGCGGGAGACGGTCATACGGTCGATGAACAGTCCGACGAACTCTCGGCGCTCCGCGATCGGCGCGGTGTCCCACCAGGAACCCTCGTCGCCGTATTCGCTGGACGTCCAGCCGGTCAGCGGGATGGTTGCCGTCATCGCCTTATTGAGCGCTTCCAACGACGCGGTGAGGTCATCGACCCGGGCAGCGGTCGCGGTCACCTGAGGTTCCAACACGAGTGCAGCGGCCCCCTTGGCCGTCGCCAGAGTTTCGCCCAGACGGTCCAGCGAGGCGGTCGCATCGGCCAACTCAGCGGCCACCGTGGCGCGCTGAGCGGCGGTAGCCGGGTCGCTGTGCGCCGCCGCGTACCGGCGGGTGGCTTCGGCGAGGATGGCTCCGACCTGGGATTCTCCCGGATCCTCGGGGTCGAAGCTCTCGATCATCCGCCCGATCCGGAACTGGACGAAGGCATCCAGCGTCGACATCGAGACCGTGCAGGAGTGCCGCCCGGCGGGTGCGGTGCACATGTAGGCATTGCGAATCTGCGAGGCGTTGAACCGGCGGGCTTTCATCGGACGCCCGCACCCGCAGATGAGGACTCCGAGACCTGAGAGCAGCGAGGGGTGTCGGTGGGCCGCCGCGGAGAACCGGCACGACCGTTGAGGGCTCTCTGGAGCACCCAGAACTCCTCGGTGGTGATGATCGCCCGGTCTGGCGCGAGGAGGAACCGCTCGCCCGGCACGCCGCTCGCCAGGGAGTAGCCGGTCGAGTTGCCCTTCGCGTCCACGATCGCGACGGCGGCGAGGCCAGCGATGCGTGGGTCACGCAGGCGAAGGCCGAGCGCCCCGATCCGACCATCCCGAGTCACTGCGGCTGCGGCCGACGGTGGCCCCTCGGGTCGGCACGCCCCGGCGCTCGAAGTAGCGCGATACGGCATTGACGGCGTGACCCCAGCGAACAGCACGGGCGGCAAATCGCAGATGCCGCTCCTCGGTTGGCTCGACCACGAGAGCGCGGATCGCGACCGGCGCCCCGTCCGGCGTCAGCTCGATACGGTCGACGGTGGTGAACCCGTACGGCGCTCCCCCGACGTGCCCGCCAGCAGCGCGAGCAAGCGCCTTCGCACCCCGTACGGCCTTCGACTTGTTGGCGCTCTCGTTGTGCGCCGCCGTGGAACGTGCGCTGCGACAACTCGCTCGCCGTCTCCGGCACCACCGGGTGCGTCTACGCGGACGTACGGGCCCAGCTGGTCCTGCCGCTCAGCCAGTACCGTGCGGCGGCGGCGACGTACGCGTTCGCCCCGACCTACCTGATCGACCACTGGGGCGCCGACGACAGCCCGCTGCGCCGCCAAGCCGACTCCGGGATCGCCAACTCGAACCGGCGGGCGACCTGCGAGACGCCACTCGACCCGTTCATCCCGTTCGACGACTCGGTCGTGGTGGACGACTCGTGCGACGAATACCCGTTCACGGCCACGCAACAGGGCGGCACGACAGGTGGCTTCTGCGCCGACATCGTGGCACTGCAGGAGGACGACGGCCTCTGGTACTTCTACGAGGCGCGGGCCGACAAGCCGGTCGACTTCAACGAGCCGTGCGTACGCGGGCACGTGCCGCTCGGTGAGAACGAAGCCGCCGGCGGAAAGGTCGGCAGCCTGCCGCAGTCGGAACGGGTCATCGACAACGAGGCCTACACGGTCGCGATCACCTGATCACGAAACGGTGGGCCGTGACCGCGTCGCGGCCCACCGCGTGCCGGCGCACACCAGACGAGAGAATGGACCTCATGGCGGATCGCGATCCGGGACCCTGGCAGGCGGCCGGCGAGGTCGGCTTCACGGTCGCCTTCGGGCGCGGCCTCGATCCGGGCGCGATGCTGGCCGCCTACGGGGCCGATCCGGCGAACGCGCGAGTGCTGACCCAGGCACAGGCCCCTCCTCCCGAGTGGGGCCGGCCGCTGCTGCGCGCCGGAGTCCTCGACAACGCTCTCGGCGCGCCGGGACCCGTACCCCCGTGGGCTTTCTGTCTTGAGCGAGGGGGCACGGAGGGTGCGCGCGCCGAAGTGCTGGCCGCCCTGTCCGCCGACGGCGGCGCGGCCCTCGCGTTGGTCGCCGGACAGGGGATGGGCAGCTTCCACGACTACCGCGACGGGACGCGGGCCGAGATGTTCGAGCCGGGAATGTCCTACTCGCCGAGGGGGGAACGGCCGCACCGGTTCTACGAACGAGCCGAGGCCATCGCACAGCGTGAGAGGCTGCCCGCCAACCGGGCGTGCCTGCTGGCGATCGAGGAGCACATCGGCGCCGTCCTCCGCGCGGACCTGCTGTCGGGACCGCTGGCCACGCTGGTGCTGGACAGCCCACTGCCGCCGGCGCCACCGCCCGCCCGGACCGGTCGCCCGCCGGGGCGGCTGATCGGCCGCCTGGACCTCCCGGCGCCCCGGCCGACGCCGCCACCGGAAAGCTGAACGGAACGCTTAAGGGACGGCGGGGACGCTGTCACCGTGGTACATGCCGAGCCAGGGAGCGATGAGGGCGGCGATCTGGGTGAGCAGGAACCAGCCCACGGCCACTGCGGGCACCGCGGCCAACGCGATCGCGGGAACGCCGTAGGCGGCGGTGACCACGCCCGCGACGACCGGCGGGCCGGTCCGGAATCCGTTGGTGAAGGCCGCCACGATCGGTAGCAGGACGATCATGGCAAGGAACACCCCGAGCAACGGCCGACCGACGTAGACAGCCGTCCATGCGAAGCTGTCGTGCAGCCAGCCGAGGTCGAACGGCGGATCCATGTCGGGCAGCCGGCTTCCCTGCCACCACGATGGTCCGTATGCGGCCAGTGGGAAGTAGACGACGGCCGCGACGACCGACAGGACGAATGCGTCCTGTCCGGCGGCCCAACGGTACTGGCGATCTGGCGGCGACATCGCGGCTCCTCGGTCGGACACACCTACACCGAGCAACCGCAAGGTTACCGGCCCAGATCCAGCGTCTCGGTGGCCGGTCGGGTCGGAGCTCGGCCGGGGATCCTGAGTCGAGTTCGCGCCGTCGATTCGTCCGTCGTGAGTAGGCAGCCGGTGGCGTCAGCCGGTCGTTTGCGTCTGGCGTCGACGCGGCAGAGGGCGCAGGCGGGTTGGCCGTCGGGTCGGCGGGCGGTGGTGAGGCCGTGGCCGCAGCGGGGGTCCGGTCGGGGTGTCGGGGTGAGGGTCACGGTTACGTCTTGGATCTGGTCGGTCGGGGTTGTGTGGTGGTCCTGGTAGGTGGTGGGGTCCTGTGGACCCCACGTGACGGTCCTTGAGGACCCCGCGCCACCCGGTTTCGCGGTCCTTGAGGACCTTGCGCGGTCCTGCGTTTCGAGGTGCGGTGTGGGGTCCTGCGGACCCGGCGCGGTGGCGGGTGTGGGGTCCTGGGGACCTCGCGTGCAGGTGGTGGTGGGGCGGGTTCGGGGTGTGCCGCGGTGGGTGTCGCGGACGGCCTGGGCCTGCCGGGTGTGGTGGGTGGGGGTCCAGACTTCGAGGTCGTCGCGGTCGAGCAGGTCGGTGGGGAGGGTGAGGCGGTATTCGTCGGCGTGGCGGCGGGCCGGACGAGTTGGAGTAGTCCGAGGCGGCGTAGCAGGGTGAGGGTGTCGCGGACGGTGCGGTATTCGATCTCGAGGTCGACGGCGAGGCGGGCGATGCCGGGGTGGATGCGGGTGCCGTCGTGGTCGGCGTAGGTGGCCAGGCGGTGGGCGACGAGTTTGATGCGGGCGGCGCTGTAGGTCTTGCCGGCGATGGTGACCGTGCCGAATCGGATGCGGGCGAGGATGTCGGTCCATTCGCGGACGGTCACGGGGATCAGGTCGGTGCTCATGTCGTACCCCTTGTTTGGGCATGAAAAGGCCGCCGGCTGCGGGCCGGCGGCCTTCTTCTCGGGTGGTGTGGTCATCGCGCCGCGTTCACGGCCGGTGAGCCGGGCGGGAGCCCTCGCGGTTGAGCAGCCCTCGCACGGTCGACAGTGGGCGGACAGGTCACAGAACCGTCCGGTCAGCCCATATGCACGACGATGTCGCCTGACAGAACCTGACCGGACCTGTCAGTACGCGGATCAGGTGGGATCTGTCAGGTCGTGACAGGTGGCGTGCCGCAACGGCGGCGCTGATCGCCGTCGATTCCCGGAGCCACATCCCGACAACGAATGTTGTCGATGAAGTTCTGCGGCGACAACATTCGTTGTCAGCCGGGATTCGCGACGCGACCGTCGTGACAACAATCGTTGTCGGGCGTCTCGGAGATCGACGACTGCCGACAACACTCGTTGTCGGGGAACCACGGAGATCGACGGTTGCGACAACACTCGTTGTCGGGGGCAGCGGAGATCGGCGGCTGCGACAACACTCGTTGTCGCAGCCGTCTGTTCGGTTCTTCGACCACTTCTCCGGACGGTCGATGACCGTGCCGGTCAAGGTCGCGGGCCGGCGGCGTCGCAGACGGGCTGAGCAGCGCTGTCAGGTCGTGACAGGTTCATGGGAGCTGACAGGGCGGTCCGGGCGGCTGCCTGCTCGGTCGCCCCGGCAAATGGCTCACATGATCCGGCGCACCTGGACGAACACACGCGGCACGCGCAACGGCATGCCCCCTGACGGTCCGGCGTTACCAAGATCCAGAAACGGCGTTCGGGTACGCGTTCGGGTCAGCGCTCGGCCCTGCGTTCGTCCCGACGGCGAAACGCGTACCCGAACGCATCTCGAATCTGCCTTTGACCTGCCCCGACGCGCATGTGTGCGGGTGCTGACAATCCGGACTCCCATGTCGGGAGTCCTCTTTCTCTATGAGAGGGCGCAGCCGTGTCGGCGAAAGCCGGGTCCCGACCGCGTGGATCGGGACCCGGCCTTCCTGCTATCGGAGGGCGTACGCCCGGATCGCCGTCTGGGTCACCGTGTTGCCGGCGTCGTCGGCGGCACTGGCGCGCAGCGACACGAAGCCCGGCCCGGCCGGATGGCCGACCGTGGCCACCCGGTGATCACCGGTGCCGGTCACCTCGGTCTGCTGCCAGGTCGCGCCGTCGTCGAAGGACACCTCGACCCGTACGTCGGTGGCGGTGCCGGCCGTGGAACCCCGCTGATGGTCGACGGTCACCGGAATCGCGAACGGTCCCCCGCCCGGCGCCGTGTTGTGGTCGTCCAACTCGGGGCTGAACCGGATCGTCGACAACGGCAGCCGCTGCGGCTCGTCCCCGGCGACGTGCCCGGACCGGAACGTCCACGCCACGGCGACCTTCGTGGAGGTACGGAACGGCGCACCGCGGGTGTCCGACACCTCCAGCTGGTAGCCGGCGTCCCCGGCCGGCAACTGGAACCTGTTGCCCTCACCCACCTTCGTGTCGCCCTGGTAGAGGGAGATCGCCGGGTTCTCGGTGAGCACGCTGCCGGGATGGCCGGCGCCGTCGCCGTACATCGGGAGAAACGTCAGGGTCAGCTCATCGCCCTGCCGGACGACCCACTCCCCCGCGCTTTCCGGCTGGGTGACACTCGGCCCGAACACCCCCGCATTCCACTGCTCCCGGATCCGCTCGCCGGCCCGGAACGGCACCGCCTCGTTGATCTGGCCGCTGAGCACCTCGGGGTATTCGCCGGGCAGCTGCTGGAGGAAGACGGAACGCCAGGCGATCCCCGGGCTGAGGTATTCGGTGCGGTGCGCGGGCAGGTCGAACGTCAGGTCCGCGGAGGTGCCGTACCCTTCGGCGCGGTAAACGGCGGCGTGGCCCTGCACGCCTTCGGCGCCGGTGGCGTCGACCGCGTAGTCGGCCTCGACCACGGCCAGGTCCTTCAGTTCGGGCTTGTAGGTCAGTCCGTCGAACATCGCGCCGCGCTGGACGTACGCCAGGTCGGTGGTCCAGGGGCTGTTGTGGAACGTGCCGTCCGGCCCCGGGTCGGCGAAGGCCGCCGCCACCCCGGCCTGGAAGAAGTCCCTGCTGACCGGGGAGACCGGCGCGGCCAGCAATTCGCCGACCGAACCGCCGAGGACGCCGGTCGAGAACACGTGGTCGCCGACCACCCATTCGGCGTCCACCCGCGCCATGGCGCTCTTCGCGCCCTCCTGCGGCGCGGCCACGTCCAACGGCTTGGCGGTACGGGCGTCGAAGGTGATCGTCATGCTCTGATCGACGACCAGTTCACTGATGGTGAGCAGCGCGGTGCGATCAGTGTCCGCGTCGGTGATCTGGCTGGACGCGCCATATCGGCCACTGACCAGCGAGACCGTCGCCGTGCCCGCCACCGGGTTGACGGAGACCCAGTCGCCGGTGTCCAGGTTCAGCAGGTACGTGTTCTCGCGGGTGGCCGGCGTACCGTCGCGGTCGAGGACGTTGACCGTGACGTCGAAGCTCTTGGTCTGGCTGACCACGCCGAGGGCGGTGCTGACCCGCAGGTCACCGGCGGTGGCGGTGAGGTGTCCGCCGAGGTTGCCCGGGACCATCGACCTGGTGTCGGCGGTGACGGTGGTGCTCGCGGTGCCACCGGCGGGGACGGTCAGCCGGTCGTCGGCCACCGTGAAGGCGGCCCCGGTGACGGCCAGGCTGAGCTCGGCCGCGGCCGTACCGGTGTTGCGGTAGGTGACCTTTCTGGTCACCGGCTGATCGTCGTCGTGCGGCCAGTCCTGCACACCGAAGCTGACACTGCCCTCGTCCACGGTGACCGTCTGGGTGATCGCCCGGGCCACGTCGAGGCGGCCGGCGCCCTGGTCGTACGCGTTGAGGCGGGCGGTCGGCCGGGCCGCGGCCATCAGGGTGTTCTTGCGCTGCCTGGACGACCAGTCCGGGTGCTGCTGGACGAGTAGCGCGGCGGCGCCCGCCACGTGCGGGGTGGCCATCGAGGTGCCGTTCAGCGCCACATAACCGTCGACCGCCGCCGGGGTGCCGATGTGGCCGTTGGTGGCCTTGGCGGCGACGATGTCGACACCGGGCGCGGTGATGTCCGGCTTCAGCCCGCCGTCGCCGGCCCGCGGGCCACGGCTGGAGAACCAGGCGAGCTGATCGGTACGGTCGACGGCCCCGACCGACAGCGCGGAGTCCGCGGTGGACGGCGAGTTCACGGTGCCCGGGTAGCCTTCGTTGCCGGCCGCGACCACGAACAGCGTGCCGTACCGTGCGGTCAGGTCGTTGACGGCCCGCTCACCGGCGTCCAGCCCGGACCAGTCCCAGTCGCCGAGGCTCATGTTGACCACCGGCGCCCGTTCGGCGGCCCACGCCATGCCCGCCAGCATCGCCGACAGGCTGCACGTCCGGTCCTCACACACCTTGCCGATCAGCAGCTTCGCGCCGGGTGCGACCCCTTTGTAGCGGCCACCGGAGGCGGCGCCGGTACCGGCGATCGTCGACGCCACGTGCGTACCGTGCCCGTTGAGGTCGTCGGACGTGCCGGCCGTGGTGAAGTCGACCGCCTCGATGATCTTGCCGGCCAGGTCCGGGTGGGTCTGGTCGACGCCCGAGTCGAGCACGGCCACCGTCACCCCGGTGCCGTCGTAGCCCGCCTGCCATGCGGTCGGCGCACCCACCTGGGCGACGCTCTCCTCCAGGTCGAGGTGGTAGACGGCGTCCAGCGACACCCGCTGCAGACCCGAAGTGAGGGTGCGCTTCTCCTGCGTCCCGCTGGTCAGCGACGACCACAACGAGTCGCCCTCGGTCTCCGCGGCCATGATGCCCAGCTGCGGAATGTCGCGGACGACCTCGGCGTCACCCGCGGTTATCGCCCGGCGTGCGCTTGCCGTCTTGTTCTTGCCGTACGAGACGAGCACCCGCAATCCGTCCCCGCCCTGGGCGGTGAGGGCGTCGAGGTCGAACAGCCGCTTGTCGAGCCGGTCGGTCCGCAGCAGCCCCAGCGCGTCCGACGGGATCACATACCGGTGCTCGCCGTCGGACTCGGTGATGAACTGGATCCGTTGCCGTCCCGGCCCGGCCGTCACCGACATGCTGTCGCCGCGGACGCTCACCCGGTCGCCGGTGATCAGGGTGACCGTGGTCGAGACATCGGCGACCGGTTGCGCCGCAGCGGCCGTCCCGGTAGCCGGCGCCGCGGTGGCCGGGTCCTCCCCCGCTGAGGCCAACGCCTGCGCAGATCCGACCGCGATCACCGCGGTCACCCCCACGGCAAGCCAATTCCGTCGACGCATCCGACGCCTTCCGCTCTCAGGTATCGATCACGCGGGTACGTGATCGCCTCGGCACGGTATCGACCGACATTTGGGTTTGCTGTGACTCGCGGACAGGGCGGTATCGATCATCCCGAACCTCCCCGGTAGCACCGGGATCTGCACATACCCTTCGACGTGACCGACACCGACCGCGAGCGGCTGCGTTGCACCTTCGGCCAGGATGCCGAACTCTACGACCGAGCACGTCCCGGCTATCCGACGCGACTCTTCCAAGATCTGGCCGAACTCGCCGGCCTGAATCCGCAGTCTCGGGTGCTCGAGATCGGATGTGGCACAGGTAGAGCCACCCGCCCGATCGCGCAACTCGGCTGCGACATCGTCGCTGTCGAACTCAACCCCGAGATGGCAGCGGCGGCCGACCGCAACCTGCATCACTTCCCGAACCTCACCATTGAGGTGGCACCGTTCGAGACCTGGACGCCGCCACCGGCGACCTCCTTCGACCTTGTCGTTTCGGCTACCGCGTTCCACTGGATCGACCCGGCTGTCCGCGTGCACAAGGCAGCAGATCTGCTCCGCCCAGGCGGCACCCTGGCGTTGATCGACACCGACCACGTCGCCGGCGGAACACCGGGCTTCTTCGTGGACGCGCAGAACTGCTACGAACGCTTCGACCCCGCGACCACACCGGGATGGCGTCAACCGACCGCCGTCGACATCCTCGACGATCCGAGCGAGATCGATCGTTCTCAACGGTTCGGCACCGTTCAGTTCCGGCGCAACGAGTGGGAGCGGTCGTACACCACCCGTAGCTACCTCGACTTACTCAGGACGTACTCCTCGACCTGGGCTCTCCCGCAACCGTCTCGCGACGGGCTGCTGGCCTGTCTCGGCCACCTCAGCGACCGGAACCATGCCGGCAAGGTCAGCAAGCGGTACTCAACCGGCTGACTCTCGCTCGGAAGGCGACCTGACGACACTGCCCGTAGCCCGGTTCACGAGCCGAAGCATCCGAACAGCGGCATCAACCACCCGGGACCGGCCGGCCAAAACCTGACGGTGGATCGGAGCAGGCACCCGGTCAGCGGTCCGACGCTCGTGCCGTCACCAGCCAGCAGGCCGCGGTGAAACGCACGTCGGCGCCGTCGACGAACGGGTCGAACGCGGGCCGGACCACGTCGATCACCCTGGCCCGGGTTTCGGCGTCGGTGTCGGTCAGGGCCAAGCCGACCGGGCCGAACCGGGTGAAGTAGCCGACCAGTTCGCTCTCCGGCAGGGTGCACACCAGATCGACGGGGTCGACGCCGATGCCGGTCCAGCCGCTGTCGCGCAGGATCCGGTCGACCACCTCCGGGTCGGACAGCGCGAACTGGCCGGGCGCATGCGGATCCCGGACCGGCATGTCCTGCAGCAGCGGGCGAGCGGCGGTCTCGGCCACTTCCATGTACGGATTGTCCGCGATGTCGCGCCAGACGATCATGCGCAGTCCGGCGCCCGGTGTCCCGGAGCGGCGCAGGTTCGTGAACGCGCGGACGAAGTCGGCGAAGAACATCACGCCGAACCGCGACATCACCGTGTCGAACGTTCCGGCGTCGAACGCGTGGTCCTGCGCGTCGGCCTCGACGAAGCCGGTCTGGCCGGCGACTCCGGCCCGGTCGGCACGGGCCCGGGCGGCGGCGAGCATCGGGGCGGAGATGTCGATGCCCGTCGCGCGGCCTGCCGTACCCAGCCGCTGCACCGCGGCGACGGTGGTGCTGCCGGTTCCGCAGCCGACGTCGAGCACGTGCCCCGGCGGGACGTGCTCGACCAGCAGGCGCTCGATCGGGCGGAACAACTCGTCGATCAACGCTTGCGAGTCGGCCCAGGCGTTTCCGGCGGGCCCGTTCCAGCGGACCGCCTGGGAGTCGGTGTCGTTCATGGGGCTAGGATTTCACTTCAAGTCGACTTGAGGTCAACGTGACGAATCTGGACATCAGTGAGGTGGTCGAACGCACCGGCGTCGCCGCCTCGACACTGCGCTACTACGAGGAGAAAGGCCTGATCGCCGCCGCCGGCCGGAGAGGCCTGCGCCGCCAGTACGACCCGGGGATCCTCGACCGGCTCGCGCTCATCGCGATCGGCCGTCAGGCCGGTTTCTCCCTCGACGACATCGCCGGCATGTTCACTCCCGACGGAACACCCCGTATCGACCGCCGGCAGCTCAGCGACCGGGCCGACGACCTCGACCGCACCATCCGCCGGCTGCGGGTGCTACGCGACGGCCTGCGCCACGCCGCCGCCTGCCCGGCCCTCAGCCACCTCGAGTGCCCGACATTCCGGCGCATCCTGAGCAACGCGCACCGGCGCCCGCCCGCGCCGGACTCCGAGCCCGGCCACTGACGGCGTGCGCCGCGCCCCGCTCCGGGATGGCGAACGACATTCGCCGTACGCCCAGGAGACAGGCGAGGAAGAGCACGGCGCGGCATCGCGACGTTCGGGTCCGGGGCCTTCTCCGGCGATGCGGCACTCGACTACGTTCGGGAACTCGCAGCGGGGTCTCGTGACCGGCGAGCCGCAGCGCTGGAACGACTGTTCCAGTCGGCTGGGGGCGACGTCATCCCGGATCAGGTGGTCGCTGCGGCCGCTATTCTCGCGGCCACGGCTCTCGGCGGAGACCAGTCAGCCGAGGCAGCGGCGAGCGGGTGCGAACAGGTCCACACCGACGTGGTCTGGTTCACCGGTTTCTACCCGCCCACCCGGCAGGCCGATCTCGCTCCGCCGGCCGACGACACCGCATCGGTCCGGTTGTGCATCTACCGGGTGAAGGAAGTCGACCGCGACAACGAAAAACGGCAGGGCGACTTCGTCTCCGGCCGTGTGATGCCGAACGGCAGGTGGGCGGCGGTCAAGCGCGCGATCCGGACCTCTGAGCAGGCGGCCACCTGTATCACGCCGGCGAGCCGGTTCGCCTGGCTGGAGACTCCCCCCGGGCGACATCTACGTCGAACTCGACGGCTGCCGGCGCCTGGTCGCTCCCGGTGTCCTCCCCGGCGACGGAACCGGCTCCGACACGATCCGGCAGGCTTCCACGGATCTGCCGGGACTGCTCACCACACCATGAGCCGGGCCATCCCGGTCAGTCGTCGCGGGCCGCGATGATCTCAGCCGCTCGGGCAACCGCGGTGTCCGTCTCAGCGTGGTCCGGGCCGTACGAACTTGCCGCGTAATTCCTCGTGCAAGCGTACCAACGCACGTTCCTGCGTCTCGGTCAGCGCGCGAAGGGAAACCGCGTCCGGCACTGCATCGCCGTCCTCCGTGACGAAGATGACGGAGAGGCGCGGGAACGCGGCGCTCAACCGTGTGACTAGGTCCTGATCCGGCGCCTGCCACAACAGAACGACGATCGGCCCCTCCTCTTCCTCGTGCCGTCGGATCAGCCGGTCCAACTCGGCGTCGTCGGCCGGCGGTATCCCGTTGGACAGCATCTGGTGGAGAAGTTCGCGGACCTCCCCCACGACCGGCTTCGCGCCGCTGGGCCGCAGAGCCACCCACGGCTCATCGCCTGTGCTGGCACGGCGGAGGTAGAAGTCGGGGATCCGGTCGTCCGACGTCTTGAGGACCGCGAGTCGCCGGGACGGACGAGCGGCAACCGCCCGCATCTGCTCGCCCGCCTCGGCGGGGACGCGAGCGTACGGCACCACCCGATCGATCACCTCGGATCGGCCGTCCATGCTGACTCTTCGGAGCAGCTGTTTGAGGGCGAGGCGCAGGGGGTCGGGTGAGCTCTCGAGGAGCCTCTCCTGCAGCAGGCCGAACGCCACCGTCCGCGGCAGAGCCGGCGGCCATTGGGGCCCGGCGAGGCTGAGAAGGGTGGCGGCCCGCCGCAGGATTTCCGCATCGAGTGGCCGCAGGTGGTAGGCGACGGTGTCGTGGACCACCGGCGCGGGGAAGCCGGGAGGCGTGGTGTGCAGCCCTTCCAGCACCTCGATCAGATCGAGGGGCGCCGGTTTGGGAGCCGTCCATTGCGGCATGTGCTTCATGTCCAGCCGCAGCTTCGCGAGCCGGCTGTCCTTGAGTTGCGTGCGGGTGGCGCCGCCGACGAGGACCGGAAGAACGCGGAAGGTGCTGCCGGTCAGGTTGGACAGGATCTTGGCGAGGAGGAGCTCTTCGAAGACGTGGTCCGAAACCAATGCGTGCGGTGAGAGCAACGCGATGCAGGCCCGACTCTCGGACAACTCCTCGAGCAGGCGCTGATGCCAGTCCTCGCCGATTCGCAACTCATGGACGTCGAGAATCGAACGGCAGTCAGCCTGCTCGACGAGCCGGACCGCGGCATCTCGGGTCGCCGCGCACCCGCAGCCGGGATCTGAGCAGGTGCTGCTGTGGCTGATGAAGACGGTCGGCTCGTCGATCATGCCGTGGCTCCGGCCGGCGCTCTGCGAAACCATCGGACGGCGTACGGTCCGAGGGTGACGTCGCTGCCATCCGCAACGGTCGGCAGATCGGTCGAAGCAAGCAGAGTGTATTGCCTGGATACCAGGTCGGACGGCAACGTCAGCTCGACAGTGGTCGTGTTGGCGATGCAGACGATCTCCACGGCGTCGAGCAGACGAGTGATCGACAACGAGTCCTCGGTCCGGTCAACGAAGCAAGCGCCGGTACGTAAGGCGC
This sequence comes from Actinoplanes sichuanensis, assembly GCF_033097365.1. Taxonomy (NCBI): domain Bacteria; kingdom Bacillati; phylum Actinomycetota; class Actinomycetes; order Micromonosporales; family Micromonosporaceae; genus Actinoplanes; species Actinoplanes sichuanensis. The sequence goes on along the minus strand of NZ_AP028461.1, from coordinate 2,842,249 downwards.
TGTGGCCGGCACGCTCGGCCAAGAACCGCCGGAGCCGGTCCGAATGCTCTGGATCCAGGGTGAGCACGTCGTCGGCGGCGACTTCGGTCAGGCCGGGAAGCGCGAGGGCCGTGCACAGGATCATCAACCGGACGTCCGCATCGGCCGGCAGCGCGGGAAACCTGTGGATGACCGGCGGGGGCGGCACCATGCCCGGATAATTCGGCATCGGGGGCGGCGCGTCGTCGACTCGACCGGCCGCCTCGAGGAGAGCATCGACGGCCGGGTTGCCGACGGGAGCCAGCAGTGGCGAGTCGTCGGCCGAACGATCGTAGACCGCCAGACGACGGCCGAGGGATCGGAGCAATCCCGCAACCTCGTCCACACCCGGCCCCTCGGGCTCCATGAGGATGGCGTCCACGTCGAGCCGAAGCCACCGCCGGGCACCTGACACCAGTGCCTGCCAGTTGGCGCCGGTCAGCCGGATGGCGACACCAACTCCCGCGTCATGAAGTGCAGCGCAGAGGAGCATGACATCGCCCGCGTGGACGAAGTGGGCCGGAATCTCCTCGTCCCGCGGATACTGGTGATACCCGTAGTCGGCCGGCGCCTGAGCGATCAGAACCAAGGCTCCGGGCAGGGGGCGGAACCGCTCGGCGGTCAGTGCGGCTTCGGCGGCGGTGTGCGACAGTGCCTCGTTGCCCTCTGGAGTTAGTCGAAGGATCAGGTCGGACGCGGGCGGCATCACGTCTGATTCGGTATCGCGATCGGGTTCGACCAGATAGCGGGTGCCGTCGTCCGATTCCAGAAGTACTGGGCCGCCGCCTCCAGCCGCAATCAGCCGGCCGTCGGTGATCCGCAGCTGACGAACGTAGATCTCGAGGTTGAGCGATGGCTGCTGACCGCCGGTGAGTCCGAACCGCAGTACCTCGGTGCTGTTCCCGGCGACGAAGAGCCGGTCGCCGATCGCGAGCGCGGTGGGCTGCCAGGGAGACGAACCGACCTGGACCAACCTGTCACGGTGCCAGATCATCAGCTTCCCGTCGCGGAGGCCCCAGGCGATCCGGCCGGTCGCCGGGTCATGGGTGATCGCGCACAGCGCATTTCGGGGCCAGGAGGCGACGGAACGCCGACTGCTGAGATCGGGGAGGTATTGCGCGAGCTCGGTATCGGTGGCCAGCAGCACTGAGCCGTCGGCGTCGAACCAGAGGGCACGGACCGGACCGACGATGGTACGTCGTGACGATTCACCGCACATGAGGACGTCACCGGCGACGGTCGCGATCGTGTCGCCCTGCGCGTTCAGCGCGACCGCGGCCACCGCGGCGGGATGGACCGCCTCTGTTGCCACCGTCCCGGATACGTCGAGCAGATAGATGATCCGCCCGTTGCCGATCACCATCCGGCGACCGTCGGCATCGAACGCCGCGACGGTGTTCTTGCCGGATCCGGGGACGAGGCGAACGGCGTCGTGACGTTCCCGATCCAGGACGGTGACGCCGCCTTCGTCGTCGACCCACAACTGTCGACGCCCGGCGGCGTCCGCGAGACGTTGCCCGCCGGCGAGCAGGTGCGCCGGCCCGCTGTCGAGCACCGGCGACAGTTCACACCATGCGGTCAGCGGCACTTGACTCTCGCCCGGCCAGATCGTGGCATGAATGGGATCATCGTCGGTTTCGCCCGGACGGATGGTGAGCCCTGCGGCCATCCGTCCGGTGGCACGGATGACGTGGGTGCCGGGTGCGGGTGGGATGCTGGCTCGGAGCCCGTCGGTCCACACCGTGATGCCGACGTCGAACTCGTTCTGCAGCCGCGATCTGATCCGCCCGGCTTCTTCGGCGAGATCCTCGGGAACAGTCAGCGGGCAGGAGACACCGAGCCGCTCAGCCGCCGCGACCGCGACAAGTACCACGTCAGGCCTGCGCCGGGCTTTCGCTGGGAGGCACTGCATCTGGGCGAGGATCCATCGGCTGAGATCGTCGATCGCGTTTTCGTTGGCCGGGTCGCCGTCCAGCAGGGTGTCTCGGAGCCGGGCCAGGCGAGCCGTCATGTCGGGTGCCTCGGTCGCGGTCATCTCCGACCGCAACAGATGCTCGAGCACCGCCGCGGGCCGATCGCTGGCGCGTACAGAGGCGGTGAAATGGGCAATGGTGTCGAGGCGGTCCGGCCGGTCCGTCAGGCGCGCCCGCAATCTTTCGGCGACCGCCGGGACGAGGGTGATACCGAGTGTGCCATTGGTGCGGCAGAGCGGCGAGAACCACAGCCGCGCCTCCAGCGCGGCCTCGGAGCGCGGGAGGAAACGCAACCGGGCGCGCCGGAGAAACGCCTGGTCGACCCACAGGGCCAGGCACACCGATTCGGCGAGTTCGCCGACCTCGGGGTCAGCCGCCAACTCGTCGTCGATCCAGTCAGTTTCCGGTGCGGCCATGCCGAGGTGCCCTTCGAGTCCGGGCGTCGACGACGTCGCGAAGACGTACCAACGGATCAAGGGGGATGATCGAGACGGCCTCTCGTATCGCCTGCGGATAGGCGGCGGCGGAGCATGGCGTGATGATCGTGATTTCGTGGGCTGGTGCCAACGTGGCAAGGACGTCCGACGACGTCCGCCTGCGGCGCCCGATGCGCAGTGCGCCGAGGTCGGAGAACAGCAAGATCGGCACCCCTGGTGGTGGCGGCCGATAGGACGGGTGCTCCCGCAGCGGCGGGCCGGTGGTCACCCGGCCGGCGAGGGTTTCGCGGAAGTGGACGACCTCGACGCGCTGCAAGCCGACCGCCTGGGTCAGGAGTTCCTTGATCCACTCCCGGTCGGCGAGGAACGGGCGCATCGCGTCGCCGTGGTCCAGCAGCAATTGCAGCCCGCGCCGGCCGCTGAGCCGGTGCCGCGTCGGCAATCGGCCCTGCCGGCGGCCCTGGGCTAGACGGGCCACCACGGCCCCGATGTCGACACGGTGCAGGTCGACCATGGACGCGGCAGCCGCGAAGGCGATGCCCGGCGCCCACGACGCCGGCCACGGTGGCATATAGTCGGCGGTGACCGATGACAGGTCGGTCTGTTGCGAAGACGGACTCGGCGGGTCGGCCGGCAGCCTCAACGATGCCCGGACGAGTGACAGTGAGGCTGGCACCGGACGCTGTGGAAGCGCGCCGACGATCTGCTGCTCGGGAATCTGCTCCGCCTCGAGGAGACTCGGTCGCGGCGGGTCCGGGGCCTCATCCTCAGCGTCGGCGAGCGCTTCGGCCAGCGTCGTAGGCTCGCCGAGCATCTCGTTGTCGGCGCCCCCGGTGGGCTTCGGCCGGGCTGGGACCGTGACATTCACGGGGCTACGCGCTGCCCGGCGTTGCGTCCTTGGCCGTTGCTCCGGCAGTGTCGCAGTCGTGTAGCCCAGCATCCGAGCGACCCGGGCGGCCGTGGCGTCGTCGTCGATCTCGAGTGCCGCGATCGCGCGAAGGACGTCCCCGATTGCCGAGCCCCAGGTCATCGCGTGCGGCCCTCGCTGAGGGTCTTCAACAGGGTCACCGCCGCGAGCTGGTTCCACTTCGGGCTTCCCGGTGTGATGCCGAGCTGGATGCTCGCCTTGACACTGTCCAGAAACTCAGCCGTGCTGGGCAGTCCGTCTGGATCGTCACCCATCAAGGCGATGAGCCCGTCGACCACGTCGGCGTCGTATTCGTCGCGAAGATGACACCGAGCCACCCGGCGAAGGTGATCAGGGTCCGGCGCCTGAAGTTCGACGGTGACGCATCGGCGCAGGAACGGACGAGATAGCTGGCGCTCGTTGTTGGTGGTGATGACGATCAGTGGGGGCTGTTCCTTGTCCGCGGTGACGACGTGACCCCACGGCGTTTCGAACGTCAACGATCCCAGCGGACGCAGCAGGCTGCTGGGAATGTCCGGGTCGGCCTTGTCGATCTCATCGATGACGGCGACGAACCGGCCCTCCGCCGCGAAGGCCCGCCAGAGCAGGCCGGGCCGGTAATAGTGCTGGTCGTCGGGGTTCAGCCGCATCGCCTGGGCGTCGTTGAGGCGTTGAAGCGCGTCGAAGCGCCAGAGGAGGTCCTCCGGCTCGGTGCGGGCGCTGACCACCTCGACGCCCCAGTCCCAGCCGAGTTCGCGAGCAACGTTCGGACCCAGTGACGACTTGCCGGAGCCCGCCGGACCATGGACGAGGAGCGGGCGCCCGGTGACGAGGGCGACGTCGATCGCCATTCGAACCTGTTCGCTGTCGAAGACGTACGCTTCGCTGTCGTCCGGGAATCCGGTGGTCCCGTCGTGCCCGGTGATGGTGCCGGGCTGGAATCTCGGTTGGTAGGGCATCGCGTCCTCGGGCTCGCATATGGAATGTCGATCGGGGGGTCCGACCAGGCCACACTATCGACGTTCGGTCGCCGTTATCGGCATCTGTCAAGCAGAGCGCCAAGGGGCCGTCGCTCGATGGCATGATGCAGCAATGGTCCCCGGCCGGTGCTCCCGCCATGACCGCGTCGCGGAATCGTTGGCTGCCTGCACCGGCGGTGAACTGGCGGCGTTGTTGCGGGCGGCGTCACCCGTGGGCGTAGGTGTGGGCGGCGGCTCTTCGATCGCTTATGCCGATGGCATGCCCGTGTTCGTCACGAGGGTTCCGCTCACCGATCGGGAGCTGGCTCATCCGCGCAGCACGGCGAACCTGTTCGATCTGCCGGTCCGCTGCCAGTACGGCATGTACCGGCTGGCCGGTCCGGGCTTCGGCGCGTGGCGCGAACTGGCCGCGAACCAGACAGTCACCGAGGGCGTCCTCACCGGGGAGACGGAGTCGTTCCCGCTGTTGCACCACTAGCGGGTACTGCCCGGCCGCCCGCCCGTTGCGGCTGAGTACCTCGACATCGACGCCGTTGTCACCCAGTTCGGTGGTGACCAGGCCGTACGTGCTCGCTTCGAAGCACTGGCGGACGCCACCGCGAGCCTCGTGCTGTTTCTCGAGCATCTCCCCGACGGGCTGCCTCCCTGGCTGAGCGACCCGCTCGGTAGAGCCGCAGCGGTCGAGCGGCAACTATTCGACATGGTGGCGTTCCTGCATCGCCGCGAGGTGCTGCATTTGGACGGGCTCTTCGGCAACATCCGGGCCGACGATGAACGGCTCTATCTGGTCGACTTCGGGCTCGCCACCTCATCGCGCTTCGACCTGTCGGACGCCGAGCGCGACTTCGCTGCTCGCAACGCTGGTCACGATGCCGACTACGCTTCCATGCGGCTGGTGAACTGGCTGGTCACCTCAGCGTGCGGAGTATCCGTGCCGGCCGACAGCGGTCCCGTCGCCCGCGACCAGTTTGTGCGAAGATGCGCGACCGGCGATATCCCAGCGGACGTGCCGCCGTCCGTGGCGGAGATCATCGCCAGACATGCACCCGCAGCCGCTCGGATGAACGACTTCTGTTGGCGCCTGTTCGACGGCGACCTTCACGCCGAGTATTCCGGCAGTGAGGATACGGCCCAGATCACTGCGGATCGGACACGTTCTCGATCCCCTCATCTACCGACGCGAACTTGATCAACCGGGAGCGCACAGCTTGTCGCCTGGTCCGGAGGGCCAGTATGGTCGGCTGACTGGCATCGACCACGGCCGAAGGGTATGTGGAATGGCCTCAGCGATCGCCGCAGTCGCGGATCTGCACGGCCGCCGCTCCCACGATGTCATCGCCGCGGCGCTGTCGGCCTTGACCCGCCTCGACCACCGGGGAGCGCGGGGCGCCGACCCCGAGGACGGCGACGGTGCCGGCCTCATCTTCGAAGTTCCGGACGCGTTCTGCCGTGCGGTTGCGGGAGTCGAATTGCCGGATACCGGGCATTATGCGACCGGGCTCGTTTTCCTGCCGGCCGATCCAACGGACGCCGCCCGGGCAATCAGGATCTTCGAGAAGTACGCGCTGGTCGAGGGCCTCGAGGTGCTCAGTTGGCGTGATGTCCCGGTGGTGCCTGCGGTGCTGGGTCCCACCGCCGATCGGCATCGCCCGACGATACGGCAGGTGTTCCTGGCCGGGGCGGCGTTGCCCGGCACACGGACCGGCCGTGCCGGTGAAGCGTTGTCCGGCATCGAACTGGAGCGAGTCGCGTATTGCGTCCGTCGACAGACCGAACGGGAGACCGCACAGCGGGGCCTCGATGCGTACTTTCCATCTCTTTCCACCCGGACGATCACCTACAAGGGCCGATTGACCTCATACCAGTTGTCCGCCTTCTTTCCCGACCTCAAAGACGGACGGCTGACCAGCGCGACCGCACTGGCCTGCGTGAACGTCAGCGAGACGACGACGCCAGGCTGGACGAACGAGCAGCCCGGACGGATCGTGGCTCATGCCGGAACGATCACGTCTTTGGGAGCCAATCGGAACTGGATGGCGGCGCGCGAGTCGGTTCTGAGCTCGGAGGCGCTGCCGGGCAACATCAGGCGGCTGTTCCCGATAGTGACCGCTGACGCGTCGGGCGGCGCAGCGTTCGACGCGGTCCTTGAGCTGCTGTACCTGACCGGCCGGAGCCTGCCGCACGCGGTGGCGATGATGATGCCGTCGGCCTGGGAGAACGACTTGTCGATGGACCCGCAGGTGCGGGCGTTCCATCGCTACCACGCGTGTGTCATGGAACCGTGGTACGGCAGCGGTCCGGTGGCGTTCAGCGACGGCGCCACGATCGGGATGACGACGGACCGTCTTGGCGGCGGATCCGGCCGCTGGTGCCATACCGCGGACGGACTGGTGGTCCTCGGCTCCGAGGCGGGCCTGCTCGACCTCGACCCGGCGACGGTGGTGGCGCAGGGCCGGCTACGGCCGGGTGAGATGTTGCTGGTGGATACGACAGCCGGTCGTATCGTCGCCGATGCCGAGATCAAGGCCGGCCTCGCCGTCGCCGAGCCGTACGGGGACTGGCTGCAGGCTGGCTTGATCGACCTGGTGGACCTTCCGCCGCGCCAGCAGATCATCTACACACACGATGTGGTGACCCGGCGCCAGCTGGTGTTCGGCTATGGCGCCGACGAGTTGGAGCTGGCGATCGCACCCATGGCCCGGGACGGATGGGAACCACGCGCATCGATGGTCACGGACATGCCCCTCTCGGTGCTGTCGAGCCGACCCCGGTTGCTTTTCGATTATTTCAGTCCGCGGTTCGCCCCGTTCTCGGGTCCACCGGTCGACCCGGTCCGAGAAGAACCGGTGACGAGCCTGGCCGCGACTATCGGACCGGAGGCGAACCTGCTGGCGCCCGGTCCCGCGTCGTGCCGGCAGATCACGTTGCCGTATCCGATCCTGGACAACGACGATCTGGCCAAGCTGTTGTCCGTCGATGACGACGGCGACCTGCCCGGCTACCAAGCGGTTCGGGTGTCTGGTCTCTATTCCGTCCGTGACGGTGCAGCGGGCATCAAGGAGCGGCTGACCCAGATCTGCCGGCACGTCTCGGAGGCGATCGAAGACGGTGTTCGGATCCTCGTGCTCTCCGATCGGGATTCGAACCTCGATCTGGCCCCGATCCCGTCGCTGCTGCTGACCGCGGCGGTTCATCAGCACCTGGTACGTGAGCAAACTCGTACGCAGGTATCGCTGCTGGTGGAGGCCGGAGACTGCCGCGCGGCACGACACGCCGCCCTGTTGGTCGCCTATGGCGCGTCGGCGGTCAACCCTTGGCTGGCGTACGAGACCATCGACGAGATGATCATCTCCGGCGCGCTCGGCGACATGGACCGCCGAATCGCGATCCGCAACTTCATCAAGGCGCTGGGCCGCGGAATTCTCCGGACGATGGCGGAGGCCGGGGTCGCGGCCATCTCGTCCTACTGCGCAGGCCAGTCCTACGAGGCCATCGGGCTCGACCACGGTTTCCTTAAGCGCTATTTCACGGGCACGAGCGGCCGGATCGGCGGAGCCGGCCTGCCCGAAGTCCATGCGGAGGTCAGCGGTCGCCATCAAGCCGCCTATCCCTTTGACGCGGTGCCGGTCAGCCATCTTCCGCCGGCCGGAGGGTGGGAGCGGTGGCGAGAAGGCGAACCCAGGCTGTTCGACCCCGAAGTCGTCTTCCTGCTCCAGCACGCCACGCAGTCACGGCAGTACGACATCTTCCAGCGCTACACCCGTGCCGTCGACGAGCGGGCAGCCGGGGCGACCCTGCGCGGACTCATGCGGATGACGAGCCGGCAGGCTGAGGTGCCACTCGACGAGGTCGAGCCGGTGTCCGAGATCGTCAAACGATTCGTGACCGGGGCCATCTCGTACGGGGCGATCGCCAGCGAGGCGCACGAGACGCTGGCGATGGCGATGAACCGGCTGGGCGGCAGATCCAGCACCGGCGACGGCGGCGAAGATGTCGAGCGTTCCTACGACCCGATCCGCAGATCGTCGATCAAGCGAGTGGCACCCGGCCGTTTCGGGGTGACCAGTGAATATCTGGTCAACGCCGACGAATTCGAGATCCCGCTCGGTCCTGCCGGCGAGTCGATGCTGCCCGCCGACAAGGTCTGGCCGTGGATAGCCCGGACCCGCCGGGTGACGCCGAGCCTCGCGGCGGAGTCGCCCCCGTGGCATCCGGACGTGACCTCGCCCTCGGACCTGGCGCAGTTGGTGCACGACCTGAAGATGGTCAACCCGGCGGCCCGGGTACGCGTCAGCATCAGTCGCGACGGGGCCTCAGCCGGGGTGCTCGCGAAGTTGAAGGCCGACGTCATCGTCGTCTCCCCGGACGGCGCGGACCTCGGCGCGGCGACGGCCATCGGTCCCAGCCCATCGCTCCCGCCGTGGGAGCTGACCCTGGCCGAGGCGCAGCAGACACTTCTCACATCCGGGTTGAGGGACCGGGTGGTCCTCGGCGTCGGCGGCCTTGCCACCGGTAGAGACATCGTGATCGCCGCGCTGCTCGGCGCGGAGGAGTTCGGATTCGCCACCGCTCCGTTGATCGTGAGTGGCTGCGTCATGATGCGCGTCTGTCACCTCGGCACGTGCCCGGCCGGTATCGCGTCGCAGCAGCCATACCACCGCGAGTTCTTCGTCGGCCGGCCTGAATTCGTCGAGAACTTCTTTGTGTTCCTCGCCGAGCAGGTGCGTGAACAACTGGCCGAGTTGGGATTCCGGACGATCGATGAGGCGGTCGGACACTGCGAAGTGCTGGACCCGGCGCCGGAGATCCGTCAGCCGAAGGGCCACCTTCTCGATCTCTCTCCACTGCTCCACGTGCCTGATCTGCCCGACAACGCGTACCGCCGTGGCGTGGTCTCGCAGGACCACGGCCTCGATCATGCGATGGACAACACGCTGATCGAGCTCGCGATGCCGGCGCTCATCAACGCCGACCCGGTCCGGTCGGACCTTGCGATCCGTAACGATCATCGCAGTGTCGGCGCGATGCTGGGCGGGGAGGTGACCAGACGCTACGGGGGTTCCGGGCTGCCCGAGGACACCATTTCGTTCACCATGCGGGGTACGGCGGGGCAGTCATTCGGCGCTTTCCTGCCGCCCGGTGTCACATTGCGGCTCCTGGGCACCGCCAACGACTACGTCGCGAAGGGTCTCTGCGGTGGGCGGGTGATCGCGTGCCCCGATGTCTCGGCTCCGTACGTGGCGCAGGAAAACGCCATCGCAGGCAACGCGGTCCTCTACGGCGCGACCGGCGGCGAGTTGTTTCTTGGTGGCCGGGTCGGTGAGCGGTTCGCGCTACGCAACTGCGGTGCTCACGCCGTTGTCGAGGGCCTCGGCGACCACGGCTGCGCCTACATGTCCGGTGGTGTGGTCGTGGTGCTCGGCCCGGTCGGCCACAATTTCGCTTCCGGGATGACCGGCGGCACCGCCTTCGTCCTCGACCTCGACGCGACGAAGGTGAACCCCGAGCACGTCGCCGTGGATCGAGTGAGCCCGGAGCAGAGCCGAGTGCTGTTCCGTCTGATGCGCAAGCACGCGACGGAGACCGGGTCGACGGTGGTCGACCCCATCCTGGCCGGTTGGGCCAGCCAGGTCCTGCGATTCTCCGTCGTGGTGTCGCGGGACCACGAACGCGTGATGGAGCGGATCCGGATCGCCGAGGCCGCCGGACGCGATGTGGACGAGGCGGCCATGGGTTACCGCACCCGATAACGTGTGCGGCGTCTCCGGCAGCCGGCGACGCAGCACGAGGTACGTCTACAATGCTCAGATGGGTTCGCCGCAGGGTTTGGCCTATGGAACCTTCTGCCGATCCGCCAGCGCCGCATCGAGATCCGGCCAATCCCACTATCTACGCGCCACCCGAGTCCGCCTGACCGCCCTGGTCGTCGCCGCTGCCGGCGGTGCCCTGGGCTGGCACCTCGGATCGGTGGACGTGTGGGCCTGGGTCGCGTTTGTTGCCTTCCTGACAGCACTCGCCGCGGAGCTGGTCCTCTTCGCAACGCGTCCGGAGACCCGGTGGTACGAGGCGAGAAGCGCAGCCGAGTCGACCAAGACGCTCTCTTGGCGTTACGCGGTCGGCGGCGATCCGTTCCCGGTCACTGCGGACGCCGCCGACATGAGGGCCACCTTCCTGGCGCAGCTGGCGAGCGTGGCACGGGCACTGGGCAGCGACTTCCCGTTACCGGTCGACGGCGGTGAAACACAGATCACCGCCGACATGGACGCGTTGCGCCGAGCACCGTTCGTCGACCGTAAAAGCCGCTACCTGCAGGGCCGTATCCAGGATCAGCGAGCCTGGTACCGCGCCCGCGCCCGCACCGCCGAAGGCAACGGCCAGATCTTCATGCTGTCCGCGATCGCGCTGGAGCTGTTCGGAGTCGTGGCTGCGGTGCTGCGAGCGGCCGACATCATCGACTTCGACCTGCTGGGCATCATCTCGGCAGTCGTCGCCGGGGCATCGGCCTGGGCACAGACGCGACAGTACGGCGCGACCGCGAGAGCCTATGCGGTGGCCGCCCACGAGCTGTCCTCCGTCGAGACCCTGGCCGAATCGGTGACGGAGCCCGGATGGCCGGCGTTCGTCGCCGAAGCCGAGACCGCCATCTCGCGGGAGCACAGCTTGTGGACGTCGTCGCGCCGCTTGTAGGAGACCCGAACCCGAATCAGCCTGCCGACCCTCATGATGCCCGAGATCGGATTCGCAGACAGCCGCGACGCTCGGGTCGGTCACATCGACAGCCTCATCCTCGCCGGACGAAGCTACCACTTCCGGTTCACTCCCAATCCGCTGTTCCCGGAGATCCCGCTGGCGACGATCGAGGCCATCCGGGGCCCGCTCAGCATCGACGACTGGGAGTTCCAGAGGACACACTGGGCGGCGAAGGTTGCCAACCTGTACCGGATCGTGCAGGAGACGGCGGCAGGGCGGTTGGCACGCATCAGCCAGTCGCGCAAGACCCAATAAGTGAACTGATCTCAGCAGCGAATGGCACCCGGAAGAAGACTCGTGCGCTGACCTGCTTTTACCAGGCACTGCTCGTACTCGTCTGGTTCCGCAAGCGGGAAGACTTGACGCTGCTGGGCGCCGGTTTTGGATCTCCCGGGCGACCGCGTACCGCTACCGCGACGAAGGCGTCGCCGTGCTCGCCGCCCAAGCACAGGACCTGCACACCGCGCTGAAGCGCGTGGCTGCCGACGGCTGGTCGTACGTCATCCTCGACGGCAAGCTGTTCGACTGCGACCGGCTGACCGAGACCACTCTGTCGGTCAAAGGCAAGACCATCGACACCTGGTTCTCGGGAAAACACCGCGACTTCGGCGCGAACATTCAGGCGGTCATGCGTCCGGACGGACTGCTCATCTGGACCTCGGCGGCAATGCCGGGGCATCTGCACGACACCCGTTGCGCCCCTGAACTAGGCGTCACCGCCACACTGAACTGGCCGGCCGCCGAACTCGACCTGCCGACCTTGGCCGACTCCGGCTGCGAAAGCACTGTCAGGACATCAAGACCCCGGTCAAACAACCGACCGACGGAAAGCCCCTCGCCGTCGACAACCGCGCCCACAACCGGATCCTGCGCGGTCTGCGATGGCAGGGCGAACGCGGCTTCGCCATCCTCGTCGGACGCTGGAAAGCCTTGCGCCGCACCCCGATAAGCCCGCGCCGGATCGGGGATGTCGTCGCCGCCGCGGGCCGACTCCTGTCACCACGAGGGTGTCGGCCCGGCGGCGGGCCGGGGAGGCGGTCAGGGGTGCGTGGCCCGCTCGGCGGCAAAGATCCCGGGCTGTTCGGCCCGCTTCGGCCGTGCCGGTGGCACCCGCCAGGTCACGGGGTCACCCCGCAGCCGGGCGGCGAGAGCCTCGATCTGCTCATCGACACCGGCTTCCCGCGCCGCCCGGTCGGAGCGCTCGCCGGCGTCGAGATCGTCCATCTCCCTCCTGCGGTACGCCTCAGCCTTGCGCACGCGCAGAGCCAGCTCGGCGGCCTCCTGCCGCTCCCGCAGGTCGATCTTCTGGTCGTGGATCAGGCGCGCGGTGGTCAGCCGCCGTGACAGCAACTGGTCATACGTGGTGCCCCGGCCCAGGAACGCGGTCAGCACCGGCAGGCAGTCGATGAGGATGAAGAGCATCCGGAGCAGCCATTGCGCGGCCATCACCGCCCCGCTCCGTTCCCCGAGCCGGGTCAGCGCCGCGGCCCGGTCCAGCAGGCCGATCTGCCCGTCTGCGGCCCGCCACTCGGCGACTCGCGACGCGATCGCCACATTGGTCTGCTGCTCCTGCTTCTCGGAGGCATCCCCAAGCGCCGTGTTCAGTCGCAGGATCGTGGAGTCCAGGCCGTTCAGCCGGGTCTGCTCGGTCTTTACCAGGTCGAGGTATCGGTCGGCCTCAGCACGCAGCTGCTTGCAGGCGGGTCCCTCCCCGGCTCGGCCGGTCGAGCCGGTCCCCGCACACTCAGCTTTGGCCGTCTCCTGTAGTTTGCTCCACGCACTACGGTACCGAGTGATCTCCGCACTCACGGTGGCCCGTTGGGCGCTGGTGCGTGTCAGCTCGTCCCGGATCGGATCGGCCGAGGCCACATTGAGCAGGTAGCCGGCACACGCCGGATTCGCCGTCTCGCCGGAGGTGGAATTGCAAAGGCGGAGCCTGCTTTCGTACTCCGACTGTTCCGATACGCGCTGGGTCATGATCTCGGCGTCGATCGCCGGGCGGAAGACCCACAGCACCAGCGGCTCAGCGATCACGGACCCCAGCAGCAGCGACACCAGTAGTCGGGGCAACAGCACCGGAAATCGGCTGTAGGACCCCACGCCGTGGGTGGTGGCGACCAGCCAGCCGTCGAAGGTCACGATGAACAGACCCCAGGCCAGTGCCACCGGTATCAACACCGCGACCGGCACATCGACCACCGACTGCAAGGCCACCAGCAACGAGAACGCGGCCATCAGACCGGTGTTCAGGACGATGGCGCCGAGCCTGGAATAGCGTGGCCGCTCCTGCGGCACCCAGTCGAGCAGCGACTCGTCAACCCCGGTGAACCGCCGTAGCAGACGTCCCGGGCCGCGGTCGGGCGCGGCCGGGCCGGTGTCAGTCGTCATCTTCTTCCCTCAGCTCCGGCCCGGACTCGTCGTTGCGGGCGGTGGAGAGCTCGCGGGTGTGCAGGGTGCTGAGTTGCTCAGGCACACCGATCTCCTGCAACATCCGCTCCATATCGACGCTGACCATGTCCAGATGACCGCGTTTGGACAACTCGCGCAGGATCTGCAGCTGGGTGTCGAGCTGCAGTGCCCGGTCCTCGCGGTCCTGGCTCTGCTGACGCAACCGATCCTCCCGTTCGGTGTTGCGCTCCAGCTCGCGTTCACTGCGCAGCTGCTCGGCGACCGCCGCCGCGTCGACCCGGCCAGCCGCGAACGCCAGGTGCAGCGCACGCAGCGGATCGTCACCGATCAGCGCCATCGCTTCCTTCATCTCCGTCCGTTCGAAGGCCAGCTGTTCGGAGCTGAGCACCCGCTTGTGTGCGTGCCGCTCCCGCTCGAGCTCCTGGTCGAAGCGCTGGTGCCGCCGGGCCTTCTCGAACTCGGTGAGCTCGGCCGGAGTCAGTACCTCGATGCCGGCCAACGTCATCGTCACCCCGTTGACGGCGGGCGGCCGAACCGTGAGGTAGGCGCGAATCTGGGCCACGATCGCCCGGCGGGCGGAGTTGATCTCAGCGATGCCGAAGTCCACCGCCACATCCAGCAGCCGGGAATGCGCTCGCAGATGGCTGTATAGAGCCGGGGCCAGACTGGATCGGCCCTCGCGGACCACCAGGATCGGATCGAGCACCGTGCAGACGAAGGTGACGCGCACGGTGAAGTCGGCGAATTCTGCAGATGGCAGGGACAACTCGATCATCACCGGAACCTCGCGGCGGAGGTCCACTACCGAAACCGAGTCGGCGTCGAGCAGGTCTTGACCCGCCCCGAGGCCGGGGCCGCCGAGCACGTATCGCCCGTCCATCCGGAAGACGAGCACCTCGTGCGCAGCCGGGCGCGGCAGTTCCGCCGGATCACGTCGGCGCGTCAGGAACGGCCGACGAGGCGGATCGAGAGGACGGCTCTGCACGATGGGATAAGGAGACATCTCAGTCCTCGCTTGCGCCGGGCGGCAGGGTGGACGGAAGGGTGGGCTGGGCCGGTACGAGCGCCGCGACCCGGGGTCGGTAAGGATCGCCTGCTCGTCTCGCGGTGATCTCGAGGTCGTGGTTCAGCCGCTCACGGTCCTCGGCGCCGCGGGCGAGCGCGTCAAGCAGCGCGGTGGAGGTCTGCATGCCGCCGAGCCGATCCAGCGCGACCACGGTCCGGTGCAGGGCTTTGCTGGCCCGCGACCGGGTTGTCGAGTTCGCCCGGACACCGTGCCAGACGTCTGCGGCGAGCTCCACCCGGTCCGCGTCGCGAAACAGCATCGTCGCGATGTGGGGATGCAGGCCGTCGTCGTCGGGCAGCGACAGGATGCGGAGCGCGACGTCGAGCGTGCGGGCTCGCATGTTCTCGTCCCCGGTGAACCGGTTGTGTTCGGTCAACTCCTGCCGCAGCTTGCGCAGCACGAGATGCGCGGCCGAACGTGACGCGACCAGCGCGCCGAACAGCCGGCCCAGCGCGTCGGCCGCGACGTCCGCGGGGCCGCGCTCCACCAGCGCCCACAGCAGCCGGATCGCCTCCATCGGGTAAAGCCGCCCCATCAGCCCGCCGAGGCAGAACGCGGCCGTCCGCCGCTGCGCTAGGGACCCGGCCGTGACCCAACTCCGGACCGTCTGCAGGGCCGCGTTGTGCAGGCGGCTGTCGTCGCACATCCGGGCCAGAACGTGGGCCGCCGCGTCCTGGCGAAGCGGGTGGTCGGCGGCCGTCGACCAGGGCTCCAGATAGGAGTGCTCGACTTCGTCCAGGTCTACGGTGGCCAGCGCCGCCAGGCCCGCCGATACCGGGCCGATCGTGTCGATGGCGAGTTCGCCCTCGAGCCAGTCGCGCAGTGCCCGCCACAACGCCGGCTGGGACTGCCCGGCCAGCTCGGCCAGAATCCGGCGCGCGACGTCCGGCGACGCGAAGCAGAGCCGCAGCCGACGCTCGCCGGCGATCGGGTCGGGGTGGGCCTGGATCAGGGAGTCGCCGGAGACCCGGTCACGGCGAGTACGCAGAACGAGAACATTCGACGATTCATCCACGCCGGTCCACAGCGGTTTGATCTGGCCGTGCAGCCGGCTCAGCGCCGCCTCGAAGGTCCGCTGCGAGGCGCCGTCGAGGAACGCCAGCGCGACCACCTCCAGGCGCTCGGCCGGGGTTGCCCTGTTCCACCAGTGCGCGATCGCCTCGCCAGCGCCGGTCCGGACGCCGCTGACCGCGAGCGTGATCGGGACGCCGGCGGCGATCCGGCTCGTGGCCGCGGTGATGTCGGCGACGGCCGCGTCCGCGGGTAGCTCGAGCAGGAGCCGGTCTACGATCTCGGCGTCCGCGTTCCGGTAGTGCGCCAGGATCAGCCGCCGCCGGTCGGGCGGTTCCCAGGCCATGCGAGCGACCAACTCGTGATCGCCGGTCAGGCCGGGAGCCGATGTGCTAATCACCAGGTGAGCCTCGAAACCGGCCACCCGGGTACGCAGGGCCAGCCAGAACGACTCGGTCTCCGGCTCCCCCGGCTCCCAATCCACGACCAGATACCCGTGGTGCTGCTCGAAGCGGCGTTTGAGCAGTTCCGCCAAGCCGACGATGGGCAGCAGGCGATATTGCTCGTGAACGCCGACATCGTTGAGCAGCGCGATCGCCGAGGCACCCTTGCCGAGTCCGACCGGCCCGCGCAGCACCACCAGATGATCCCGTTCCAGCCGCTGGGCCGCTTGCTGGAAGAGCGGCGGCTCGACGTACCGATCGGTGACGGCGGCGATCTCACGTGGGTCCACCCGGCCCTGGATCGCGGCCGGTGCCGGTCGGTCGTGCAGCGCCTGGACCGTTCCGAAGGTCGCTCCCCCAGCCTCGACCGGCCCATAGAACCTGTTGACGACCGCCGGCCGGAGAAGGTCATCGGAGCCGTCGTCGGCGAAGGCCGGCATGCGTTAGTTCTGCACCGGTCCGAAAACGGCGCCCCGGGCGTCGACCGAGCCGTGGAACTGGTTGACCACCGCGGCGTCCACGATGCCGGGGCCGACCCCACGTCGGGCTCCGGCGACCAGGTCCACGAAGCGGCCGACGTCGGCCGAGAACGACGTGTCGTGCAGGACGAAATGCTGCAGGCCCGCCAAACCGGCGAGGTCCGGGGGCAGGTCACTCGCGGCGGGCGGACGAGCACCGCGGACCAGGACCGGCGCGACGTCCCGGCCGAGCCGGAAGGCGGTTGCGATCTCGCGGCGTACCCAGTCATCCGGGTCGTCGAGCCGGCGACCGGCGGATGTCGTCCCCGCCCAGCGCGGGCCGATGAGCGCGATGAGCATCCGGCAAGCACGCAACCGGTCCTCGATCACGGCGGCGAAGTCGTCACCAGGCCGCAGCGAGTGCCGGTCGAGGAAGACGTTATCGGCGCCCACTCGGTCGGCGAGTTTCTCCGCGAGGTGGACAGCGCCGATCATCTCGTCGTCGGTCCGGTAGTTGACGAAGAACACCTATTTTCCCGCCCTCGGAGATGTGCCGGAGGAAAACCTAAAGCGGGCACCGGGGACGGGCAATGAGTGAGCGCCAGGTTCATCCCTTCGCGCGACGGCCGCCGGCAACCGTGTGCCGGACCGTACGCGCTCCCGGCTCAGTGCCTGATGTACGTCGCGCTCGGCGCCGACGAGTACGTGATCTCCAGCGACGAGAAGACCAGCATCCAGGCCCGCTGCCGCTGCCACCCCATCCTGCCGGCCGGCGTCGCCCGGATGATGCGGGTCAACCACGGACACCAGCGCAAAGGCGCCCTGGCCTACCTGGCCGCCTACGACGTCCACCACGTCCGAGTCTTCTCCCACCGCAGCCCGAAGACCGGCATCGGTCCGTTCATGACCCTGGTCGAACAGGTCATGACCCAGCAACCGTATGCCTCCGCGAAACGAGTGTTCTGGGTCGTCGACAACGGCTCCTCACACCGCGGTCAAGCCGCGATCGACCGCCTCACGGCACGGTTCCCGAACGCGGTCATGGTCCACACTCCGATCCACGCGTCGTGGACCAACCAGATCGAGATCTACCTCTCAATCATCCAGCGCAAAGTCCTGACACCCAACGACTTCACCAGCCTTGACTAGGTCAAAGACCGACTCTCCGCCTTCGAGCAACGCTACAACGCGACCGCCCGGCCCTTCAGATGGAAGTTCACCCCAGCCGACCTCGAGGACCATTTGGCCCGGATCGAGCGACACGAACAGAAAGAGCAGAACCCCCAACAACCCGCCGGCTACGACCACCAGCCTGCCGCACTCGCCCTGGCCGCATAACCCCCGAAGGACTACCGCTTGGACCACTTAGGGCCGTCCGCCGAAGGCGGACGACAGGAGGATGACCCACCGGTCGCGTATGTCGTCGGGCACCCGGCCTTCGAGCAACGGCATGAGTTCCCGGACCAGCAGCACCCCGCGGTCCCGTACGAGCGGGTCCACCAGTGGCGCCCAGCATCGGGTCACCGCGTGCACGGCGTCGGCGGCGATGCGGGCGAGATTCTCGTCGTCGTCGCCGATCAGCGCGGCGATCTGGAAACGGCTGATGGCTGCCGCGATCGAGTGCGCCGTGTCCGCGTCGCCGACCACGAAGGTGGTGGTCGCGTCCCCGATCCGGCGCATCAGCGGCTCGACGGCGTGCATGAGCGTCTCGTTGACCCGGTCTCGCACCAGATTGCTCTGCCGGGCGATCCCGTCCCACCGGGTGTGCTGCCAGCTGGTGACGGTGGTCCGGGTCGGGTGTTCCGGATGGGTGCGGTAGAGCCAGTAGGGTTCCACCGGCGGTGTCGACGTCTCGTTGTCCAGCACGACGACCAGATCCCGCCGCTCGCCCTGCCAAGCGGTGCGGGTCTGCAGGGTGAACACCACCGCCCACCAGGCCGTCGTGCTCAGGGTCGCCTGCCAGAGCAGGGCGTGCCGTCGCCAGAGCAGAGCCACGTCGGAGGCTCCCGGGAACAGCTCGCCGGCGCGTACCTCGCCATTCAGGGCGACCGCGAGCAACAGCAGGTTCAGGTCGTAGGCCGCGTACCGGTCCGGGCCGGGCGCCTTCACCGGCTGGTACCCACGGACGTCCTGGTCCGTCGGGCGTTCGTCGAGCCGCTGGAAGAGCGTGATCGGCAGGCGCCGGGCCCCGGTGGGGAAACCCGGCGCCGCCAGTTCGCGGACGAACGCGAGGATCGGCTCCCGGTTGGTCAGTGGTGCGAAGGAGAGCAGCGCGTGCAGGCGGCCGTCGCGGCAACCGGCGGGACCGAACACCGCCGTGGCGGCGGTGGCCTCCTCCTCGGCCAATTCGATCAGCATCCGCATGATCAGCCGGGCGATCAGGTACTCACCGAACGTGGCGTGCAGGAACTCGTAGGTGTGCAGCCGGGCGCCGTCCCGGGTCGCCTGTCCGCGCTGCATGAAGAAGAACCGGCCGACCAACTTCTCGGCCTGGTTGAGCGGCTGCCGGAAGCCACCGGACGGCTCCGCGCGGGCGGACGGCATCAGCGCTTCCAGGTCGATGTCGAGTTCCTGGGCGGTGACCCACTGGCGATGACGGTTGAACATGCCGAACGCCGCGACCGACAGCCGCAGCAGCTCCAGCTCGACGAGGCCGGCCAGCTGCGCCCCGGTGGCCGTGACGTGCGTCTTGGTGACCTCACGGCGGGCGAACGCGGTCAGTAGACGCTCGTAGAGGGAACTCTCGTCGAGGTTCGCCCCGGCGGCGCGTAGCGCGTTGGTGTCGGCGTCGTACAGGGCCAGCATCATCAGTAGCAGCGGCTGGCCCGCCAGGCCCGGCTGGCGCAGCACCACCTCGGCATCGAGTTCGGCGAGGCCGCGGCGCCGCAGGCCGTCGGCGTTGGCGCTGTTCCACGTCGCCAGCCACTGCCGGACGTGCGGCTCTCGGAACGGCTCCAGCCGGATCCCCACCGTGCCCTCGGGCGCACCGGCCCGGTCCGCGACCGCCGTACGGCTGGTGACCAGCACAGCGACCGGGCGGCCGAGTTCGGCCTCGCGGCGTTGGAAGGCGGCGACCCGGTTCAGGTAGTCGGACTGGGCGACGCCGGTGGCCTGCAACAACTCATCGAACCCGTCGAGCAGCACCACGGGTAGGGCTGGCCCGGCACCGCGGACCAGGCCGGGCCAGGTGACCGTTTCGCCGGTGGCGGCGCGTACCGCGGCTTCGATCTGATCCTGGATCTCGGCCTCGGCCGGCACGTCGCGCAGTATCACCCGGACCGGCAGGAAGTGCCGGGCGTCGAGCCGGGCCGCGACGATCCGGGTGAGCACCGACTTGCCCGCGCCGGGCTGGCCCAGCACCAGAAGCGGCGCTTCGGTCGCGGCGGGGGTGGTCAGATGGCTGACCAGGAACTCCGCCAGATCGCGGCGTTCCGGAACGTGGGCCCACCAGGACTCGTCGGCCGGAGAGCCGGCCGTGTCGATGGCTCGGACGCGGTAGTCGGGGTCGACATAGCCTTCGCCCAGGGCGGGGATCACCAGGCCACCCGGTACGTCGCCCTCGGAGAGGATCGGCCGTTCGAGCGCGGAGCGCCAGGCGCGAACCAGGGTCGCGGCCATGTCGCCGGGTCCGTGACCGGACGCGACGGCGTCCAGCACCGTATCCATCCGGGCCAGCGCTGTTCCCATCGCGCGTTGCCGCAGATCGGTGGTCCACAGCGCGAACTCCGGCATCTCCACCGCGAGACGGCGGTGGAGATCCTCGTACCGCCTACAGGCGGCCGCGGGAAGAGCCACGCGGATCGCCTGGCGTGCGGCGGCCTGCCTGGTCTCGTCCAGGTCATCCCAGACCGCCAGACCTTCCGCGAAGTCGACCAGCACGTTCGCGTTCGATGCGTACCAGAGTCGCAGGTCGGCGAGCAGCCGCTCGTGGTCGAGGTGCGGGGCGGGTATCGGCGCCTCCGCCTCGGCGAGCCGGCGGACGGCCGGTTCGACGCCGGTGACGTGGCGCCGTTCGTCGGCGGTGAGCGCCAGTGCCCGGGGCTCGAAGGGCAGTTCGATGTCGTCCAGCGCCGCGAAGAACGCCGCCATGGCGATGATCGTGTGCGCCGCACGCAGGCGTTGCGTCCGGTCGTACCGCCCGTAGCCCTTCGTCCGGTCCCGAAGGCCGGTGATCACCCACTCGCCCAGCCGAACGGCTTCGGCCTTGCCGTCGAACAGGCTGATCGCGAGCTCGCTCCCGCCGCCGGTGGCTGCCAGCAGCAGCCCACCGAGCGCCCGGTCGAGAGACTTGACCAGCGGTGAGCCACCACCGAGCAGTTCCACCGCATCGGCATAACCAACCACCTTGGACACCTGACGCAGCGTACATCCGCCGGTCACTCGAAGGCCTGCCCGTCAAGGGGATGATCGTCGAACCGGGCCGCCTGTGATCACAGCCTCATGGCACCTGGCCTGCGTAGACCCGTGGCGTACAGTGCGGAGCCTGTCATGATCGGATACCCGGTGGCCCGAGGCCTGGAGGAGCATAGTGGCGCATTCGGTCCACCGCGGGGCCCACACGGTGACCGCGATGTTGGCTGTCCTGGCCCTCGCTACCGGGTGCAGCGCCGCGACGATCGCCGATGAGACGCCGCAGCCGCTGACCGACGAACAGGCAGGCGCCGCATGTCAGCGCAGCCTCACCGACCTCAACGGCGAGGCCGCCGGTCGCCTCGAACAGCGGTTCGTGTCCCGCGACGGTGATAAGCAGATCCGCGTCTACGTCTCCGAACCCGACAAGTGGATCAGTACCTGTCGGCTCGGTGCCGCCGGGTTGGAGGAGACGTTCGGCTCGGTGATGGAGGACGGGCCGGATGATCGGATCACCTTTTACGGCGGGGCGGACGCGGTGCTCAAGGCCCATCTGCTGATCGGGCGTCTGCCCGCCGGCGCGACCTCGATCACGGCGACGCTGCCATCCGGCGCCACCCTCACCGGTGCCACCGACGACAACCTGTTCCTGATCTGGGCTCCCGGCACCGAGGTCGAGGGTGTCCGGCTGACCGCCCGCGCCAGAGACGGGAGAGCGGTCACCACCACAACGGCTCCGGGTTTGGGCTCCTGAACGCCGTTGTTCCACTTCCGAGGAAGCGGCTGTTGAGCACCTGGACGAACCCGATGCACCGGCCCGACTCCGAGCCCCGGCCGACGTGCGCGGCACCGCCCTCGCCCAGCAAGAGCGGAAGGACGTCGTCAAGACGTACAGTGCCACGAGCGTGAGCACTCGGGTGAGTTCCAGCGTCCGGACCGGTCACGGTCATCCGGCCGGGCAGGACGGCGCGGAGGCGTCTGCGCGCAGCCGCCGGTCGACCTCCGCGATGGCGTCCGGATCGCCGAGCTGCCGCGTGACGAGGCGGAGGTTGCAGAGGAAGACGACGGTGCGGGCCGCGGTCCTCGGCCGAGTGTCGCCGACCTGTGCGAGCAGATCGAGCGCCCGCCGATAGCCCGCCGCGGCCGCCGGCAGGCCGCCGTACCGGGCGCCGTCGGTCGAACCGGCGGTGACCATGGCGGTGAGCGCCCGGCCGGCCGCGGCCTCGGCGGCCAGCCGCAGAGCGTGGCGCTGATCGCCTGGGGCCGAGGGTCGCAGTCGCTCCACCCGGGTGAACTCCGCCTCCGCCGCCGGCCACCGCGCCGGAAAACCGGCCAGGCTCAGGCACTGCTCGGTGAGCCCCAGTCCGAGGCGGATCTTCATCTCCAGCAGCGGTCCGCCCGGCGGATCAGCGACGGCGGCCAGCGCGGACCGGTAGCCCTCGCGAGCCACATCGAGCCGGGCCGGGTCCGACGTCCCGGCGCGGCAGGGTACGGCGGCCCGAACCGCTTCGGCCAGGCCGAGGCGGGCCCGCAGGTAGCCGGGTGCGATGGCCAGCGCCGCCCGGAACTGCTCTTCCGCCTGACCGAGTCGCGCCGGATCCGCCCGGCCGATCACGTTGCCCAGCAGCAGATGTAGGACTTCCCGGCCGCTCGCCGCTCCGCCGACCGCGCGACCGGCCGCGGCGAAGTGCTCCTGTGCCGTACCCAGCAGGCGTTCCGCAGCGGGCAGATCGTCGAGTCCGTACTCGCCCAGCGCCCTGGTGAGGTCGGTGACGCCGCCGAGATAGCGCAGCATCCCCTCGGTGAGACGGTGGCCGAGCTGCCAGTTGCGCTGCAGGACGTCGATCGGCTCGGTCACGGCGAACTCGTGCGCACCCACGAACTCCGGTGCCTCGCCGAGCGTCCGCTCGGTCACGAACAGACCCAGGGTGACGGTCGCCCGGTCGCCCGCGCCGCGGACCGCGCCGGTCAGCACCAGGTCCGCGCCGTGCCGGCGGGCCAGCTCCGCCGGATCGCCGGGATCGGCGACGCTCCGCAGCCGGACCCCTGGCTGCTCGCCCACCCAGCCCTGGAGACGCTCGACAAGCGCCCGGTGCAGCCGGTCGGCGACCGGCTGCACCGCCTGCGGCCCGGCCGTGGTGAACGGGGCGGCGACGACGTTGAAGAGGCCGGTCATCTCGGGCGGCGGCGCCGCGAGGTCGCCGGCCAGGCCGGTGAGCATCAAGACCGCCGCGGCGGCCGCGAGCGCCCGCACGCCCCGGGAACGCCGACGAGGCGCCGCGGATACGGCGTCCGCGGGTGAAGCCTCGGAGGGTCCCGCTGCCGGACCACCTGGTGCCGGGATGCGGGGTCGGGGCGCCGGCGGGTCCAGGGCCGGGTCTCGGCGCAGGATCGCCTCGAAGCGGCGCTGCAGCTCCGGCCCCGGGTCGACGCCGAGCTCATCGCGCAGGGACGCGGCGACGCGCTGGTAGTGGACGAGGGCGTCGGCCTGGCGGCCGGAGTGGTACAGCGCCAGCAGATAGGCGGCGGCCAGCCGCTCCCGTAGCGGATGCTCGGCCACGAGACCGGACAGTCGGGCGACGAGACCGTCGCCGCCCTCGGCCAGCGCGGCCTCGGCATGCGACTCCACCGTGGACCAGCGCAGCTCCTCGAGGGTCGCGGCGAGCCGGCGGAACCGGTCGCCGGGCAGTCCGCCGAAGGCCGGCCCCCGCCACAGCGCCACCGCCTCGCCTAGAGCACCCGCGGCGGCACGCCGATCGCCGGCCGCGGCGAGCCGCCGGGCCTCGACGCGTAGCGCTTCGTGACGCAGGAGGTCCAGGTCGTCCGGTCCGACGCTCAGCCGGTAGCCGGCCGGGGTGCTGTGCAACCGGTCGGCCGCGCCGTATCGCAGGAGCAGGCCACGCAGCTGGGACACCGTGTTCTGCACCTGGCGGCGGGCTGTCGGGGGCGCGGCGTCCTCCCACACGATCTCGGTGAGTTCGTCGACACCGACCACGCGGTTCGGCTCGGCCAGGAGCGCGGCGAGGACCAGCCGCGTCCGGCCGCCCGGCACCTCGACCGGACGCGCACCCACCCGGACCTCCAGTGGCCCGAGCACCCGGAACTCCACCGCCGGACCCCCGTCCGCCTAGACCTTCCCGCGGCTCGCTGAGCAGCAGCGTAACGGGCGAAGGCAACGCGAGAGGACCGATCGAGGACAGATCGGGGACGGCACCGGCAGGGTCTGCACCGACCGCATCACCCATCGACAGGAGGTCCACATGTCACATCCGAGACTGGCGTGCGCCTTGGCCGCGCTGCTGACCCTCGCCGGGCTGCTGGCGGGCTTCGCACCGAGCCCGGCGGCCGCCGGGCCGGCCGACGTGACGGCCGAGCCGGCCGCCTGCGTGCGGCAGACACCGGGACCGTCGGATCCCTACGGTCATCGGTGGACCGGCCGCACCGTCTGCAACAACGACGCACCGGCCCCGATCTACCAGACCACCAACGCCGGGTCGGCGAGCGCGCAGAAGGGTTGGCTGCTGAGCACCCGGAGCTGGTTCCTCTGCTGGAAGGTCGGCGGCGACGTCGGCGGCTTCAACCACTGGTACTACACCGTCGGTGACACGACGCTGCCCGGCCGCAGCAACGCCTGGGGTTTCGTGCCGGCCATCTACCTGCCCTACCCGGACCCGATCCCGTGGACCCCGGAGTGCTCCTTCGCCTGGGTTCCCGCCTGATCGATCCCTGCATCCGGCCCGGGGCGTCGCGCCCCGGGCCGGGCTCTTCGTTGCACCCGCGTCCAGCCCGCCGGTGCGACAATCGTCGATGGATTCGGAGAGGAGGCCGTCATGGCGGACACACCGTGGGCGCTCCGTCTGACGTCGACCGTCACCGTGCTCGTGGTGCTCGCCGCGTGCGACACGGCGCCGCCGGATCCCGTCACCGGCACGACACCTGCGCCCGCGACGTCCAGCCTGGAGACGGCCGGCGCGGAGACGGTCGTACCGGTGACCGCCCAGACCGGCCCAGCCGACTTGCTCCTCCGGACGGACGATCTGCCCGAAGGCGTGCCCGAGCAGGCTCAGATCTTCGAGGGCGGCGACGCCCGCTGCCCGGAGCCGGCGGGCGGGCCGCCACGCGTGGTGGTGACCTACCCCGAGCAGGAGATCCCGGCCCAGGTGGGCCTGTGCTTCGACGGCTTCGATCCGGACGCGCCGCTGGAGGTGACCGTGACACCACCGGCCGGCGCACCCGTACGGTCGGCGGCCGACCCTCCACTCGGCGAGGGTGACCTGTTCTACCTGCTGTTCCCGCTGCTGCCGGGCGCGCCCGAGGGCGACTACCGGGTGACCGCCGCACAGGGCGGCCGGACCGCCGCCGGCAAGCTGACAGCGCGCCTCGCTGACGAGGCACGGGTGCTCTTCACCGGCCCGGACGGCGCCGGCATCCATCTCCACCTCGGCGGTTTCCCGCCGGGGCGGGAGACGACCCTCCACCTGTACGGACCACCGGACGAGCCGGTCGCACGACGCCACGACCCCTACCGCACATCGTTCCGGGTGGCCGTGGACGCGCGGGGTGAGGCGCACTACGTGATCCCGGTCGGGCCCGAGTCGGCCGACCGGTGCTTCCGCATCCTCGGCGACGATCTTCCCACGCCGAAGGGGGACCGCGGCACCAACGCCTTCTGCCTCTGGCCCCGGTGAACTCGCCGCAGCACGGCAGCGATCACCCTCGGGCAGCATACGGTCCTTCGCGTCCCGGGCCGCAGCGATGCGAGGCGGTTCAGGCTGACCATTCGCAGGTGAACGTGGCTGGTCTCGAACTGGGCGCCGGCCCGAGCCGGTAGCAGCGGCTCACGACGTCGACGCGGGGGCGACACGCGATCCGACGGCCAAGCACCCGGCCGGCTGCTGTCGAGGCGCAGCTGACCGTCCGCGGTCTCTCAGCGGCGCACGCTGACGGGGTTCTCGAAGTGGCCGAGCCACTCCACGCCCGTCCACAGCTCCCACCGTCCCGGGGCATGCGGCGACGGGTACATGCCGGGTGGATCGCCGTCTCCGGCCGGAGCGCGACGCATCGCCCCGGTCGAGGCGTCGAGCAGCCAGAGGCCTCGGAGATCCCACCGCGACCATGCCTCACCCGTGATGCCGGTGTAGCCCTCACCGAACCAGAAGCCGCCCAAGGACACGTCGAGCGTGGCGTACCCGTGCCGGAACTCGGCGATCAGCCGATCACCGACACGGGCGAGCTGCCGATGGATCAGCACCAGCACGAGGGTGCCGCCCAGGCCGATCGCAGCCAAGGCTCCAACGCTGCTCAAGGTCTTGGCGAGCAGGAGCACGGTCAGGAAGGCCATTGCGGTCGTGACGAGGAGCCTTCGGAACGCGGCCCGCGCGGTGGGGGCGACCGCGAGCGGCGGCGGGGTGGACGGCACCCGCGGGAGGAGGCCGGCGGCGTACGCCTCGGCGTAGCCGGCCACCTCCCGCGGTGGCGTCTTCAAGGGGGCTGATCTCTTGGACACCATGACCTCTAGTTCGACCAGATGCCCTTGTCGAGGAGGGCGACCGCGCTGTCGTAGATCCCGTCGCCGGCGTCCGCCACCGCGATCTCCACCGTGGTGGGCACACCGGGCGTCACCGGAACACTGCACACCAACGGCGTGGTGAGACCGTCGTAGCTGGTCGAATAGCCGGAGGCCCCGGCGCTGTTGTCGACGTAGTAGGCCGAGTTCGTGTGGTGGTTGACGGTGTTGATCGACACGGGGCTGTCGGTGCCGGGCACGAGAGCGCAGTTCGTGCCGTTGACGAAGATCGCCATCACGTCATTGAACCTGCTGCCCACGTACTCCGGGTACTCTTCGCTCGCGAAGACGTACTTGACGTTGAGCGTGCTTCCGGTAGGAACGAGCGTCACCCGGTACGACGCGGCGTCGTACGTCTGTTGTCCCGAGTACGAGGAGAGCGTCGCATTGCCGGGGTTACCCAGGCTGGTGCTCGCCTGCGTACCCGGCGAACCGGTCGCGTCGGTGATGCGCCCCGTGCTCAGGACCCACGCTTTTCCGTCCGGCGCGAATCCGTCGAGGTGCCCCCACTGGTCCGGGCTGCCGGCGACGTCGTCATCGACCTTCGTCACACCATCGCCGAGGACGTTGTCGGAGGGGTTGATCGGCTTGTCGCACTTGGTCGGCCAGGCCCATGGTGAGCCCGGGTATTCCGCCGTCTGTTGGAGCGCGGGAACCACGTAGTCGGCTTTGAAGTCGAACCAGCCCAGCCAGGCCCGGACCGAGACCATGACGCCGACAGTGCCGGAAGCGGTGAAGGTCAGACAGGGGGCCGAGCCCGCCGTCGCGGGAACGACCACGTTGGCGTGGGCCTCCAACGGGACGAGCGTGCCGCCGATCCCGGCGATCACACCCGTGCCCGTCGTGCCGGCGCCGGGACCGATGAGAGCGTCCCCGCTGACCTTGACGAAGAGCCCGCCGCTCACCGCGTCGATCTGCGGGGTCAGCGGCTGCGCCGTACTGATCGGATTGCCCTCGAACTGGTTCGCGCCGTCGAAGCCCGCGTGGCCGTTCAACTGGAAGCCGAGTGTGACCGCGGCGCCGAGGTTCGACACCTGGATCGCGCCCTCGACGCCGACCTTGACCGTCGGTTTGAAGTAGAAACCCATCGGAACCGGGCCGGCCGGGAACGGAATCATGAGGGACTTGACCTTGATCTGGCAGGCCAGCATGCCTCTGACCTTGGCTGTCACCGCCCCGGACACGGTGACGGCGGCCTCCACGTCAAGCGAGACACCGGTCGGGATGTCAGCGCCGAGAACATTGCGGGTGTTGACCGTGGTCTCGAAATGGCCGGCCATCTGGAAGCCCGGATCGAAGTCGATGACCTTGGCCTCGGTGGTGGCTTTGCCGCACTCCGTGTCGGGTGACGCTGCGGCCTTGGCCACGCCCGCTGCCGACGCGGTGGCCGGCTCGGGTTCGGTGATCCGCTGCATCGGCAGGGTGCTCAGATCGTCGATCTTCAGGTGATAGTAGTCGAAGGCGTCGCCGATGCCACCGGGTACGAGTGTGATGACCCGGCCGTCCTGGGAGATGTCCGCGACGGTGCCGACGTATCCGCCTCGCAGCACCGCAGAGACAGGAAGAACCACCCCTGCGCCCGGCGCCGGCGGGGAGACCCCGTCGGCAAGTCCGACACGCACGCCGGAGCCGGTGGGCGCGACGGTCTTCAGATCGGTCGCCCTGGCCAGGAAGGCGCCTGGCGTGACGACGTAGGACGGCTGGCTCGATACGGAGGAGTCCGTCGTGCCGACCGTGAGCACGAACGGCCCGTTGAGCTGGTCGATGCCCAGAGGGCTGTCACCGGGTTTGGCCCAGAACGAGTAGTTGTAGCGCGTACCCGGCTTGAGGCCCTCGTCCAGAAGTCCGGAACCGGAGGTCGCGACCGCGACGCCGTCCGACCGCTTCGCCGCGGACTGATCCCCTTCCGTCCTACGGACCTCCACGGCGGTGCCCGTGGGAGTCGTCCAGCCGAGCGAAACGGCCGTGTCCGTCACCTTCGTGACGTGCGCTTCCTGCATGCCCTCGGAAAGACGATAGGTCACCGTGACCGACTTCGTCTGGCCGGCACGAACCAACAGGCTGCGTGCGGACATCACTCCGACATATCGCTTGCCGCCGGCGGCGACCGCTTCCGGTACGACGTCGTACTGGCCGGAGGGAACAGTGAGCCGCACGGTCGACTTGGTGCCGGCGATCGCCTTCGACGCGAACAGGGCGCCGGACTTCCCCGTCACGGAAGTCAGTGCGGGAACGGACTCGGGAGTCTCGAAGTCGACGACGATGACACCGTCACCGGAACCGGGCGGTGCTGCCAGAGCAGCACTCCCCAGCATGCCGACCAGCGCAACGGACGAGACTGCGACGGTTGCTGAACGGCGGGGCGAATGCCTCACGCATGAACTCCTGGAAATGATTCGAGAATCCGACGCGTACGCAAAGAGGGCGCGCGGTACCTGCCGGACCACCAGATGATTGGGACGCGTTCACCTTCGGCCCACTGGCTCAGCACCGGTTCAAGGGCTGCTCAAGATTGGACTCGGATCGGCGCCGCCGGGAGCGACCACGAGTAGCGCGCATGGAGTTTGGGCCTGGGCGGAGAGGCGGAGTCTTCCCGACCCCGGTGAGGCCCTACCCAACCCCGACAAGGAACCACCGCACGTCCTGCACGCCGCCGTCTCGTCGAAGCTCACGTTGCGATCCGACCGGGCTGACAACATTCGCACCGAGTTCGGCGTCCTGGTCCGCAACCGCCACGGCCGGCTACCGCATCTGGTCGTGGTGACCGCTGAGCCCCTACCGAGCCGTCTGGTCTCATTGACCCGGGGCACCGGCGAGATCTACGCCAACTATCACCTGCGCTTCAGGTTCTTTCGACGACCGGCGAGGCCCCGTCCACGACCTCCGCCGTGGCCGATTCGTCGTATCGTCTCTTCGCGGCGACCACGGCCGGTTGCACGTGTGCCGGATCGACCCCGCTCACGTTCAGCGGTGGGTGCAGCCGTCGGACGAGGGTGGCCTCGATGGAGCCCGGCTCCGCGTCCTGTGCCCAGGTCAGCCGCAGGTTCGCGTGCATCCACGCGGTCAGCCGGGCCTCGTCCTCGGGCACCAGGACGACCCGATCAGTCCACGTCGTCCGGTATCCCTCGGACACCAGCAGACCGGCCAGTGTGCGGCGCAGCGTCGAACTCCCGGACCGCCTCAGATGGTTGCGCAGGATCCGGCCGCGCAGAGTGGTCGCCCGGCCCAGGTACAGCATGCGCAGCGACGGCACGTTCTCGTTCGGCGGGCCGG
Source organism: Actinoplanes sichuanensis (assembly GCF_033097365.1). Taxonomy (NCBI): domain Bacteria; kingdom Bacillati; phylum Actinomycetota; class Actinomycetes; order Micromonosporales; family Micromonosporaceae; genus Actinoplanes; species Actinoplanes sichuanensis. Next base: position 2,812,608 of record NZ_AP028461.1, on the reverse strand, counting down.
GCAGTTCCGGGAAGACCGACGGGCCCGCCCACCAGGCGTAGACACCGCTGCCCCGGCCGAGTCGCGCCACGGCGACGTCCACGGCGACCGGCACGCCGGTCAGCAGCCGCAACGCCGCCTCGGCCCGGATCAGGGCGGGCGACACATCACCGGTCGGCGTCTCTGGAGCAGTCACCGCGCCATGTTAGGTGCCGGCCGGATCGTAAGGGCAGATCAACACCCTTTGCCGGTACGGCGCAAGCACCCGCTGCCACAGAGCCGACGGTGAACGGGCCCGCCCCCGGTCAGGGCACGGCGGCCGCCCGGGAGCGGGGCTATGAATCCGGGGACGACGGTCTAGAGTGGACGCGTGCTGGGAGTCGTCGCGGCCGCGCTTGGCGGTCCTGAGGTGTTGCAGGTGACCGAGCTGCCCGAGCCCAAGGCGGGGCCCGGGCAGGTGGTGGTCCGGGTCCGCGCGGTCTGTGTGCACCCGGCCGACATCGCCGCCACGACCGGGGAGATTCCTCGCGGGCCGGTTCCGCCGCCGTTCTCACCCGGCTGGGACATCGCCGGTGAGGTGGCCTCGGTCGGCCCCGACACGACGGACTTCGGCGTGGGTGACCGGGTCGTCGGGATGATTCCGTGGTATTTGACGCGCGGTAATCCGGGTGGCTATGCCGAGTTCGTGGCCGCCGACGCGGACTGGCTGGTGCCGCTGCCGGACGAGCTCGACTTCGTGTCCGCGGCCACGGTGCCGCTCAACGTCCAGACCGCACATCAGGGGCTGGCGCTGGTGTCGTTGGCCATGCTGTCGGGCGGGAGCACTCTTCTGGTCACCGGTGCGAGCGGCGGTGTCGGCGGTTTCGCCGCCCAGCTCGCGCTTCAGGGCGGCTACCGTGTCGTCGCGCAGGCGAATGACGGCGATGAGCAGTGGGTCCGTGATCTCGGCGTGCACGAGGTGGTCTCCCGTTCCGCCGATCTGGCGGCGGTGGGGTCGGTGAGTGCGGTGTTCGACGCGGTTCCGGTCGGTGAGGCGGCGGCCGCCGTCGTCGAGGACCGGGGGATCGTGGTCGCGACCCGGCCCACGCCGCCCCTGGTTCCGGACCGTGGTGTGCGTCAGGAGTTGCAGCTCATCCGGCACGACCGTGAGCTGCTGGCCGATCTGGTGGGGCAGGTGGCGGCCGGGCGGCTGCGCACGCGCGTGGCGGTCACGATGCCGTTGACCGAGGCGGCCGACGCACACCGGCGGGTGCTGGCCGGCGGGCTGCGCGGAAAGCTCGTCCTGACGGTCGGCTGACGAAAGCCGTTCAGCTAGTCCGTAAGGCGGGCCCCCGCCCGTTCATTCATGGGCGGGTAGTTGATCGGCTTGCGGTTCAGGTACGGGTCCGGACCGCGAGCCGGATAGTCGACGTCACTTGACCGGCTTGCGGTCCAAGTAGGGGTCGGCTTCGGCGCGGGCCGTGAGGCTGCTGGTGGGGATCGTGTCGACCATCGTGCCGGGGCCGTTGTGGCCCCGGTAGCGGACCAGAGCCGCCCATTCGCAGGCGCCCTCGATCACTCCGGCGCGGCGGGCACCGCTGCGGTGCACCCATACCGGGTCGCCCGGCCGGTACGCGACCGCGGAGGCGGAGGCGGTCGGCCCGGGGGCGGGCTCGGGGTCGGTGGCCGGTTCGTACGTCTCGGTGTGGTCGCCGTCCTCGGTCGCCACGACCCAGGTGATACCGGCCCTGCCGGTGGTCTTCGCGTGCCGTTTGGCGCTGAACATGGCCTGGTCGGCGCGGCGCAGCAGGTCGGGGAGGTTGCTGGAGCGGCCGGCCGGTACGACGCCGATCGAGGCGGTGACGGACAGGCGGTGGCCGAGCACGTTCATCGGGGGTGCGATCGCGGCGCTGAGCGAGTCGGCCACCTCGTGCCACCAGGTCGGTGGGACGTCGGCGCGTGGGGCGCGGGGCAGTGCGGCGAATTCGTCGCCGCCGAAGCGGGCCACCAGTTGGTCGCCGAGGGCGGCGGCCATACGCCGGGCGATCACGCAGAGGACTTCGTCACCGGCGTCGTGGCCGTAGGTGTCGTTGATGGGCTTGAAGCCGTTGAGGTCGAGGACCAGGACGGCTGACGAGCGGTCGGGGCGGCGCAGCATCTCCGGGGCGACGGACTGGAAGTGGCGGCGGTTGGCGAGTCCGGTGAGCTCGTCGTGGCCGGCCATCCAGCGCAGGGAGGCTCGTTCCTGCTCCAACTGCTGGACGTGTACCGCGAGTTGATCGATGCGGGCCTGGAGGCGGGCGGTTTCGGGCTGGGTCCGGGCGTCATCTGACAACGGACCGCCCGGGTGGGCGGCGGCAGGATCGAGGATCCGCATCAGCCGTCCTCTCAAGACTCTGGCGGGCCAGCGCGGGGCTGTCGAGTCGACGGCGACGGATCGCCAGGCGCCACAGTGGAATCATCGCAGCCGCTCCGGACCCGTGCAAGATTTCACGGGGACAACTGTCACGGTGACATGGTGCATCCGAAGCGGGTTTCGGCTACTCTCGGTGCGTGCACTTTCATGACGAAAGCGCCACCGTGGACGGGGAATCCTGATTTTGCAGTTCGGGCAGGCCGCATTCAGTCACTCAATGAGTGGCAGGCCGATTACCCACAGTGAGCAGCTCAAGAAGGAAGAGCACTGATGAAAAGTGAAACCGACTGGATCATTTCCAGCAGGTCGACCGGCAACGGGGGAAGTTGCGTCGAAGCCCGCCGCCAGGACGGCCTCATCGAGGTCCGTAACAGCAAGGCTCGCGAGGCCGGCACGGTGGTGTTCACGACTGAGGAGTGGGACTCGTTCCTCTTCGGCGCCAAGCGCGGCGAGTTCGATCGGCTGCTGACCGACTGATCACGCCGGCCCGCTCAGGACCGGATTCTCAGTTCGCCCATTCGAACTCGCCGACCGGCACCGAGACGTCGCCGATGAGCTCGAAGATCCGCCGGTATTCGTCCACCTCGACCTGCTCTTCCAGGTAAAGGGCACCGACGTGGGATTCGAGGTAGACCACGTCGGGATCATCCGGGTCGTCGAACTCCAGGATCCGGAATGCACCGGCCATCGCCGCATGCGCCCCGACCGAGAACGGCAGCACCCGGATGTCGACCGTCTCCTCTCGGGCCAGCCGCCGCAGATGCTCGATCTGCCCCTTCATCACCTGTTCCCCGCCGACCGGCCGGGCCAACGCGCCCTCGCCGAGCACCGTCACGAGGCGCACCGGTGGGAGACGAGCGAAGAGCGTCTTCTGCCGCTGCATGCGAAGGTTGATGTGGCGCTCGGCGACCTCCACGTCGGCCGGCTGCTCGGCACCGAAGATGGCGCGTGCGTAGTCCGGGGTCTGCAGCTCGCCGGGAACGACCTCACCGTCGTATCCGAACATCCGGGACGCCGACGCCTCCAGCCCGACGTACAGCTTGAACCACTCGGGGATCACCGGGCTGGCGTCCCACCACTCCTGCTGCGACGTGCCCAGCGCGAGGTCGGCGAGCGCATCGGTGATGCTCTGGTCCGCGCCGTAGAGCCAGCAGAGCGCACGAACGTTGGCCCCGGTGACCGGCACCTTGCCCGTCTCGATGCGGTGCAGCGTCGGCTCCGAGATACCCAACCGCGAATCCACCACATCGCGGCGGCTCATCCCGGACGCTGTGCGCAGCCGCGTCAACCGCCGCCCCAACGCTCGCCGCACCACGCGTTGGCCTGTGACCGGCACGCTTTGACCTCCGCCTTGCCAACCCTTGTGGACGGTGACGCAGATTACCGTACCCGCAACGTCGCGTTGCCGACAGTCAACCCTTCGTTGCACCCCCGACGTGTTTACAAGTCAGCGTCTGTGTCGCTTATACGTGTCGCCAACGGTCGAGGGGCTGATTCCAAATAGGCCCCGTTCCGGCATGGAACCTCTTGCCTCCGACTGATCCGGCTTCGAATCCGAAAACCTAGCTGCGGCCGGAAGTACTCCGATGCTTCCGGCCGCCATCTTGTGGAATCAGCTCCGGTCGAACTCGCCGTGCCGAGTGCCCTCCAGGAACGCGGACCACTCGTCTGGCGTGAAAAGCAGCGCCGGACCGTCCGGGTTCTTCGAGTCGCGGACCGCGGTCGCCTGCCCGACGAACGCGACCTCTACGCAGTTGTCACAGTTCGGGCCGCTGAAACTGCTTTTGAACCACTCCGCACCGTCCAACTCGACGCTCATGCCCTTGACTTCAATCATGATGTTTCTCCCTCCTGCCCGGTCGCTCCGACCGGGACGTCTTCGTGTGCGAGGCACAGGTTGTAGATGGCGTCATCGCCGCTTCCGTCGTCGATCGACGCCAGAGTGAGCCGGGCGGCCGGCACTCGGGTCACGAACCCTGGGCCGGCTCCCGTGTCGATCCATACTTCCGCCCACTCCTGGTCCAGCTCGCGCGGGCCGACCACCAGCGGCTCATACACGTGGAATCACCGGCCCTGCCACGCTCGATGTGTCCGATGCGCTATCGCCGTGGGTACCGCGACACGTCCGGCACAGTGCGCGGGTCGCGTCACGAGGCCGATTTGACGACGGCACGTAGATGTGCGGGCCGTATTCGACGCGCTCGATGACCACGTACGGCGCGGTATCCGGGCCGCCGCCAGTACAGAGGCAGTAGCGGTGACTCGGGTTCGCGGTGACGGCCTGGAGGACCGGCAGACTCGGTGCGGAATGACCGTTGATCTCCGGGCAGGACGACGTGTGGAAGATCGCGCCCGGCGGGTACTCGCGGAGACTCACGCTGTCCGCCCCGTCTGTCGGGTGGCCGGATCGATCGGGCCAGGACTGGATAGCGGCATCGTGTTCTCACCGCACCGGGGGCACCATCGACTCTTCACCCTGAACAGGGTCAGTCCGGCCGCGAAGCCCAGACACAGAAACACGATCGCGATGCCGCCTACCACTTCGCCCCCCAGGTGAGTAATGATTCCTTTCGGCTCAGCATTGACCTGCGGACAGCCACGCCAAAGGCAGCGGGTGTCTTCAACCCGCTTCAGTTCGGGATCAGGGGTAGCGGATGAGCCAGCTAGGCGCGATCTTGAAAGAGGCGCGAACCTCAGCCGGCCTGTCCCTGGCCGGATTGGCGAAGCGAACCGGTTACAGCCGCTCGCACCTCGGCAACATTGAGAACGGCGTACGTCAGGCGACCCCCGACGTGATACGGAAATACGAGGAAGCGTTAGGGGATTCTTTGAAGCGTCGAAGTCTCTTGCTGGGAAGCCTTGGCATTCTCGCTGCCGGTTCGGAGGACGACACGGCAACGGCGATAGCGCATGAGATCACGAACGGGCGTAGCGGCCTGCTGACGGAGCTACAAACCAGTCACGCCACCGATAAAGCGATTGCCGCGATCGTTTCCCAGGATGCGGCGTCCCTTGCGGCTCTGAAGAAATGGAGCCATCGGGGTGAAGCCGTTCTCCGGGTGAACTCTGCCGGCATCCTCGCGAAGACCCGTTCCTCATTGGCCGGCACGGAAGCCGTCACCGTCCTACGCACCGACGGAGACGTGCGGGAGCTGTACGCCACGGCCGTCCTCAGCCGTGTTCTCGCCCTCCCGTGGGAGGACGCTGCCCGGTCGACAACGGGCGGCACGCTGTCCGATGTCCAGGTAGCGCGTATGGCTGAGGAACTGGCGAACCCTTACGACGCGGGCGCCCGATGGTGCGCCGCTCTCGCCCTTTACCGGAGCCGGGACAGCAATCCTGAGGCCGTTTCCGGAGCCCTTCTTTCGGCTCTCCGTGTGGAGACGGCAGCCGAGAATCTTCGCGCGATCGGTTCCGCCCTGGCAGGTATCGACCCCCTGAAAATCTAGGAGTCATGGTGCATCTGATCACTGTCGAGAAAGATCAGGAAGTTCTGGCGACGATTGGGGCGGCTCTTGCTGAGTTAGGCGTAACCGCCGGTTCGATGACCCTGATCGGAGCCGTTCAGACGGCGACCGTCTCGGTTATGAAGAAAGATGATGCGCTGACTGACTACCTGCGCACCTACGATCAGCCGCTAGAGCTGAGCGGAACCGGAGAAATCTGGGACGGCAAGCCACACATTCACGTCACGCTGTACGCGGAGGACTTCGTAACCGGCGGACATCTGCACTCCGCGACGGTAAGGGAATTCTTTGTTCATGCCTACGTCACGCCGTTGGCAAGCTGATTTTGCGGCCCTCCACATGATGGTGGAGGGCCGCAAAATCCGTCGCATGGCATGGCTGGAATCAATTCTCGAAGTAGCCGCACAGTCCGGTTCTGGGCCTATTCGTGTTCAGCGCGTTCGATTAGGATCCGTGCAACGGCTCCCATGCTCGTGATCACTGCGTCGGCTCCGGCCTGCCGGAACGGTTCTTCTTTCGTAGGCCGGTTCGCGTAGGCGATGCTTCGTACCCCCGCAGCGTGTGCGCCCTCGATGTCGGAGAGCGAGTCACCCACCAGGGCACAGCGGGTGAGATCCAGCGCGGTCGAGTGAGACTGAGTGAGATCAACGAAAGAAGCCCCTGACCGCCGAATCGGCTGTTCAGGGGCCTCTTTGTGCCTGTGGTGGCGGGTAGAGGATTCGAACCTCTGTAGCTTTCGCGACGGATTTCCGGGCCGATCCGGCTCGGTTCAGGCCTGGAGGGAGCAGTGGCCGAGGGTCCCGTCCGCGCTGGTCGGCGGGTTGAGACTGGTGAGATTCACCTGGGCCGGGTGGAACTGCCAGTTCACCGTCTCGACCTGCCATCGCAGCTGCATCCGCCGTGGTGACCGGAAGTCCATGAGCAGGACGTGGTCGGCCGGCTCGACGTGCCACTCCCCCGCCCCGTCGGGGACCGGCACATCCATCGGGCCGTCGGAGCCGTCGACGACGACGCCGACCTCGCCGATGCAACGGCTGATGCCGCTCGCGGTGAAGGTCCCGTCGCTGTTCAGGCTGATGGCAGCGGTGCGCTCGGCGCTGAGCCAGTCGGCGGTCAGGTTCTCCGCCGTCGCGTCCACGGTGACGCCCAGCACCGCGACGTAGCCGACCACCCCGGCCGCGACCAGCACCGACAATGCCACTGCCGACACCAGAACCCTCATCCTCATGATCGCGGAAGCTATCAGGTCGATCGATGTCAGATGCTGACCGGGTGGCCGGCCAGGACGGCCTCGACCAGCGCGCCGCCGGCCAGGAAGAAGTCCAGACCGGCGGCGCCGGCCCGGACGGTGAGGACCTGGACACCCCGGTAGGCAGGGTGCGGCTGAATCTGAATGCCGGTGATCCGGCTGCGGGGCAACACCGTACGGGCCGAGGACAGGTCGTCGCCGGTGCCGGTGAACCAGTCGCGGCGGTGGATGACCTGGATCTCCCGGTCGTCGGCGGCCACGATCGAGGCGTGCAGGACCGTGGGCCACACCTTGCCGCGGACCCGGGCGAGCCCGGCGACCGGGGTCACCACGCGTCGGCCGGCGACGTTGACCGGCCGCATCCCCGGCTCCTGCGTGACCATCCGGTGGTAGTCGGTCAGCAGGCCGGTGTCGGCGCGGTCCAACACCGGCTCGACGTGGTACGCATCGGCGGGCACCGTCGTCCGCTGCGGCACATACCACCGCCGGAGCAGCGTGATCAGCTCCCGGATCGGCCCGTTGGCGGACCCGTTGTACCGGACGGTCACCACCGGCCCGTCGACCGTGTGCACGCTCAGCAGCCCGTTGAGCAGCCGCACGCTGTCGGCGATCGCCGCGATCCGGTCGTGTGGGATGCGGTGGGTGTCGTAGTGGTCGTCGCGGCGGGCCAGGACGGTCAGATTCTCCTCGTCGACCGCGAGCAGGTAGTCGTACAGATGCATGTCGGGGTGGGCATTGCGCCGTTCGATGTCCCGCGGCACCTTCAGGACCAGCCGGTAGGCGGCCGGGTCGATCCCGGCGCTCTGATAGAGGCGCGGCAGGTCGTCGAAGTCGCGGACCTCGTCGATCCACGGGCCGAAGCGGTCGAACTCCGGGGTGCTGTCGGCGCTGATCACAACGCCGCAGCGTACCCGGGCCGGGAAAGGACCGGCGTGCGGCGGCAGCCGGCCCGTGCGGGGCTTCGGCTGCCGCCGGAGGACGGTCAGGCGAAGCCGCGCAACCGCATCAGCGCCTCGGTGTCGACGTCGCGGCCGCGGAACCTGCGGAACGCCTCGTCCGGCGCGACGGCGTTGCCGACCGCGAGGATGTCGTCGAGGAACGACTTGGCGGTGGCCGGGTCCCACACGCCCTTCTGTTCGAACAGCTCCCAGGCGTCGGCGGTCAGCGCATCGGCCCAGAGATAGACGTAGTAGCCGGCCGAATACCAGTCGCCGGAGAAGATGTGCCCGAACTGGGTCGGGCGGTGACGCATGACGATCTCCCTCGGCAGGTCGATCTCGGCCATGCAGCTCTTCTCGAATTCGTCCGGATCGATCGGGTCGTCCGGCGTCGCGGCCAGGTGGATCTTCATGTCGTAGATCGCCGAGGCCAGGAACTCGACCGTGCTGAAGCCCTGGTTGAACTTCAGCGACTGCTGGATCTTGGTGAGCAATTCGGCGGGGATCGGCGCGCCGGTGTCGACGTGCAGGGCGAACCGTTCGAGCACCTCCGGCGTCGGGAGCCAGTGCTCGTTGATCTGGCTGGGGAACTCGACGAAGTCGCGTTTGACCGCGGTACCGGCCAGACGCGGATAGGTGACGTTCGAGCTGAGACCGTGCAGGGCGTGGCCGAACTCGTGGAACATGGTCACGGCGTCGTCCCAGGAGATGAGCACGGGGCCGGTGCCCGACTTCACGAAGTTCGAGTTGTTGGACACGATCGGGGTGACCTCGGTCCGGAAACGCTCCTGGGTGCGGTACTCGTTCATCCACGCACCGGAGTTCTTGCCGGCACGGGCGTAGGGGTCGAAATACCACAGGCCGACGCGCTCGCCGTCGCGCGTCACCTCGTAGACCGACATGTCCTCGTGGTAGACGGGTAGCCCGTGGAGTTCGGCGAAGTGCAGGCCGTAGAGTTTTTCGGCGGCCCAGAACATGCCGTCACGGATCTTGTCGAGCTGGAGGTAGAGCTTCACCTCGTTCTGGTCGAGGTCGTACCTCGCCTTGCGCACCTTCTCCGAATAGAACCGGTGGTCCCAGGCCTCGATCGTGATGCCGGCACCCTCCTGGTCGGCGATCGCCTGCATGTCGGCGATCTCCTCCCGGGCGCGCCGCAGGGCCGGCCCCCACAGCTTCATCATCAGGTCGATGGCGGCCTGCGGCGTCTTCGCCATGTTGTTCTCGACGGTCCAGTGGGCGTGCGACTCGAAACCGAGCAGCTTGGCCCGTCGACTACGGAGTTGGAGGATCTCGCTGATCACGGCCTTGTTGTCGGTGGCCGTGCCGTTGCCACCGCGCATGATCCACATACGCCAGCCCTGCTCCCGCAGGTGGCGCTTGGCGGAGTAGGTGATGAACGGCTCCATCGAGGAACGCGTATTGGTGAAGACCCACTTGCCCTTGAGACCGTGTTCCTCGGCTGCGGCCGCGGCCGCCTCCCGCAGCGACTCGGGCAGGCCCTCGAGGTCCGCCTCGGTCTCGATGGTGAGCCGATAGTCCTCCTCGTCGGCCAGCTCGTTCTGGCTGAACCTGGTGTAGAGCGAGGCGAGCTTCTGATTGAGGTCCTTGAGCGTGGCCTTGTCGGCGTCGTCGAGCGCCGCGCCCTGCCTGGTGAATCTCTGGTAGTAGGTCTCGACCAGGCGCACCTGCTCCGGCGTCAGGCCGGCGGCGGCCCGGCCGTCGTGGACGGCCTTGATCCGGGCGAACAGCCGAGCGTTCTGAATGATGTCGTCGCCGAAGGCGGACAGCACCGGCGACATCTCGGTCTGCAGGTCCTGCATCGCCCGATCGTTCATCGTCGAGGTGAAGACGCTGAACAGACGTCGAGCCCGGTCCAGGGCACGACCGCTGTCCTCGAGCGCGACGATCGTGTTCGCGAAGGTCGGTGCCTCGGTCACGCCGGCGATCTCGGCGATCTCGGCCCGGTTGAGCACCATGCCCTCGTTGAGCGCCGCTCTGATCGAGGCCGGGTTCACCTGGTCGAAGGGCGGGTAGCCGCCATGCTCTCCAGTCCACACCCCGAACACCCTATCCCCCCGGCCGCTTTCTGCCGCGCGGGCGAGGCTCGAGAGGCCGGGCGATCCGAGTGCGGCGGTGATGGCGGCGGACTGCAGAAAGACGCGGCGTCGCACGGGAGGTCCTCCGGCATCGGTTCGAACACGGCCCAGGCCGCTCCAAGATCGCTTATGGGACGGGAAGCCGGTGGTGTTTTGTCGGCTTCAGTTGGCTATTTCAGCATAAAACCACCAGGAGAGAGGACACGACGGGCAGGGGCCCGAGCCGATCACCCGCAGGGGCGCTCGAACTGCAGGCCCGGGGCGTACGCCGCCCACTCCTGCGCCGTCAGGCCGCTGGTCTGCTGGCAGGCCGCGGGCAGCGGGTCACGCAGCACCGCCCGGATCGGCACCAGGTCCCAGAGCGCCACCCCGGCCGGCTCGGCGGTGACCAGCAGCGGCTGCCGGGAGCTGAACGCCGAACCGGTGGTCCGGCCGCCCACCACCGCCAGCAGCACCGGATCGCTGGCGAAGCCGACACTCCAGATCTCGGTGGACCCGCCCGAGGTGACCGCCAGCAGCGAGCCGTCGGCGGACAGGGCGAGCGAGTCGGGCCGGCCGAAATCGGTGCGCCGCGCGGTCCGTACCGACCGGTCGTTGCCGTCCCGGTTGTTCCAGACCGTCAGATCCTGACCGACCGTGACGGTGAACGCGCCTCCCGCGACGAGCGCCGCGGGCCCGACGCTGTTCACCGCGAGTGTCCCGGTCTTCGTCGGCGCCGCCGGGTCGACCAGGTCCCAGACGGTGACGTTGCTGCTGCCGCTCTGCGGCCCGGCACTGTCGGCGACCGCCAGGGTGCCGCCGGCCAGGCCGAACCGGGCGGTCAACACGTTCACGGCCGGTATGGCGGCGACCAACGGCGGTTTCTGCCCACCGGCCAGCCGGTGGATCCGGATCTGCCGCTGCGGGCCGTCGGCCAGGACCGCGACCAGCCCACGGACCGGCTCCAGGTCGAGCACGGCACCCGCCTCAAGGTCCGGGAAGACGTTGCGCGGGCCGGCCGCGGTCAGCGCGTAGAGACTGCCGCTGGTGTAGTAGAAGGTCGTGCCGTGCACCGCGTAGGTACTGCTCACCAGCGGTGCACCGGCCGCCGGCAGCAGTGTCGCGGTACCGGCCGGCCGCGGGTTTCCGGCGTCGATGACGTCCCAGTAGTCGAGGTGCTCGGCCGAACCGGCGGCCACCACGTCCTCGGCCGACACCGAGACGGTCCGATCCGGGATCACGGTGGGGCCCTTGAGGGTGGCCCGGCGCCGTGGCGCGAACCCGTCGATCTGCCACAGCATCGCCGACCCGGTCAGGCGTGGTCCCGGCGTCAGGATCCGGGCACCGTCCGGGCTGAAGTCGATCGAGGTGATCCACCCGCCGGTCCGGGTCATCACCTTCGTCTGCACCGGGGAGTCCGGGTCGGCGACGTTCCACACCTCGACCGTGCCGTCGATCCGGCCGAGCGCGATGGCCGTACCAGAAGGATCGAATTCGGTCGTCGCCAACCGGTCTCCGGAGACCGTGATGGTGCCGCGGCGCCGGGGTTCGGCCGGATCGGTCAGGTCGTAGAAGTGGATCGCCTTCTCGCCGTCCTGGACCGCCAGGATCCGGCCGTCCGCGCCGAAGGCGACCGGGACGCCGGTCGAGACCCCGGTGACGATCCGGCTCCCGGAGGGGCGCCAGATCGTCAGCCGCCCGTCGTCACCGGTGCCGACGAGCAGGGTGCCGTCCGCGCTCATCACGGTCGGGAAAGCGGTGCCGGTGCTGTCCCAGAGCGCGCGCGGCCGGAGCCGGTCGCGGACGTCCCACACGGTCGCCCGGCCCGCGACGGTGAACAGCCGCGATCCGTCCGCACTGAACCGCACATCGATGACCGGCGACTCGAGGTTACGGGTGGTGAGCAGGCGTGGTGCGGCCGGAGCGGCGACGTTCCACAGGGTCAACCGGTCGGCGGCGATGGCCAGGGTGCGGCCGTCCGGGCTGAAGGCCAGCTCGTTCACCTTTCCCAAACCGGAGGGCAATGCTCTGGTACGGGTGACGCCCGCCCACAACTCGACGGTGCTCTCGCCACCGACCGCGATCAACCTGCCGTCCGGCCGGAACGCCGCGCTGACCACCGGCGAGCCCGTGCTCAACTCCCCCGCATACCCGGTGGCCAGGGCCGCCATCACCGCCGCACCGCTGCGCGCCGACCGGTCCATCCCGTAGGCGCTGACCGCCAGCCGCGACGCCAGCCCCGGATCGGCGGTCAACGCCGCCGCCGACCGGGCCAGCAGATCCTGCTGCACCAGCTCGCGCTCCTGCTGTCTCGCCTGGTCGGAGGCGCGATCAGCGTCGGCACGCGCCTGCACTGCGGCGAACCCGGCTCCGCCCAGCAGCACGGCCACCACGGCGGCGGTCAGCACCCGCTTCGGCCATCGGCGCAGCCGGGAGCGAGCCCGGGCGGCGAGAGCGGCCTCCCGCAGTTCCGGGGTGACGGTCGAGACGTCGGTGGTGCCCATGCTGAGCAGCGAGTCGAGGAGCTCCCGGGCGGTCGGCCGGCCCGCCGGATCCTTCTCCAGGGTGGTGGCGACCAGGTCGCGCAGCGAGTCCGGGATGCCGTTCAGATCGGGCGGCTGGGTGAGCATCCGGCCGATCGTCGCCATCGGGGAGTCACCGCGAAACGGGGTACGGCCGGTGGCCGCGTAGCCGATGAGCACACCCCAGGCGAAGACGTCGGCGGCCGGACCGGCCTTCCCGGAGCCGTCCAGACTCTCCGGAGCGACGTAGCCGACCGTACCCATCACCTGATCAGGACCGGTCAGCTCGGCGCTGAGCTCGGCACCGCGGGCGATCCCGAAGTCGATCACCTTGGGCAGCCCGACGGCGAGCAGGACGTTCGCCGGTTTCAGGTCCCGGTGCACGACTCCGGCACCGTGGATGGCGACGAGCGCGGTGGCCACGCCGACGGCTACCCCGTACACCTCGGAGGGGTTGAGGGGTCCTCGATCTGCGATGACACCGGCCAGGCTGGGCCCGTCGACGAACTCGACGACCAGGTAGGGCGGATCGTGTTCGACGTCGGCGTCCAGTACCGCGGCGGTGCAGAACGGGGGAACCTCCCGCGCGCGTTTGACCTCGCTGCGGAAACGGGCCAGGAAGGCGGGGTCGGCCGACCACTCCGGGCGGATGGCCTTGACCGCGACCCGTTGCCCGTCGGGGCCGGTGCCGAGGAAGACGGTGCCCATGCCGCCGGCGCCGAGCCGGCCCAGCAGCTGGTATCGCCCGAGCCGCTCGGGGTCGCCGGAACGCAGCGGCGTCATGGTCACTGCGGTGCCACCCATCGAGCTCGGCCGTTGCGGATCTTCCGGCTGAATATAGAACACGGCGTCGCCGATGCCATCGACCCGCAGGCCGTCGGGCACCGGCCGGACCGGTCGGTGACCTCCACGGCGCCGGGCGAGAGTGCGGCGGCTACTGTTCCGTCATGACCAGCGCGGCGTTGTCCTCCCCTACGTGCTGGTCATATACCGATCACGGCGACCTCCTCGGCCACTCATCACCCTGCACCGCTACGCCCGGCAGCGACGGATGACAGTCCTGGTCCGCACCGCCCTGAGCTCGGCGGTTCGTCTCGCCGAACTGGTCGGGCTGCCCGACGTGCGCGTGGAGCCGACGCGATGAGGACGGGTGCCGCCGCCGGGCATGCCGGCTACTACCACACCGCCGGGTGCTTCGGCTCGGATCAGGAACTGCTCGACCTGGCCGTTCCCTTCCTGATGGGCGGAGCCGCCGCCGGCGAACCCAGCGTGGTGGTCCTCGACGGGCGCAACGCCGAACTGGTCCGGGCCGCACTTCCGGCCGGCGCCGCGGTCACCTTCCTGCCCGGTGGAGCGGTGTACGAGCGACCCGCCTCAGCCATCCGGTCATACCGCGGGCTGCTGGCCGGACATCTGGCCGCCGGTGCGTCCCAGATCCGCATCTTCGGTGAGCTGACCTCGGTCGCTCAAGGCGTGACCTGGGACTGGTGGGCCCGCTACGAGTCCGCCATCAACCACGCCTACGACGAATTCCCGCTCTGGAGCATCTGCGCCTACGACACCCGTACGACCCCGCCGGCCGCGTTGGCCGACGTCCTGCGCACGCATCCCCGGACGATGCTGCCGGACGGGCGGTGCCTGCCCAACGCCGGCTTCACCGACCCGCGTCTGTACCTCGGCGAGCGGCGTGCTCCGGCCCCCGACCCCGTGCAGAGCGGCGAACCCGCCGCCGACCTGGTCGACCCGTCCCTGTCCGCGGCGCGCCGGGTGATCCGCGCGGCCGACCGCGGCCACCTGGCCCCCGTCGAGGTCGACGATCTGGTCGTGGCGGTCAGCGAGGCCGTGGCCAACGCCCAGCGCCACGGCGTCGGGCCGGTCCGGCTCCGGGTGTGGAGCGGCATCGACCGTCTCGTCGTGACGGTCACCGACACCGGCGACGGGCCCCAGAACCCGTTCGCCGGTCTGCTGCCCGCCGGTGACGGTGCCGACGGCGGCCTCGGGCTGTGGATCGCCCACCAGTCCTGCAACCATGTCGCCCTGTACCGGCACGCCGACGGTTTCACGATCCGGCTGACCGCCGGTAATCCGCACCACTGACCGTCTGCCGCCGGCCCGGCAGCGTCCGGGCAGGGCCGTCAACCGGTGCGCTGCGCGCGTCGCCACACCACCCGCTGGACCAGCAACGTCAGTACCCCGGCCAGGACGATGGCGGCCAGGTTGATGAGAAGCTGCAGGGCCGACCCGAGTGCCTCGTCGCGTACCCCGTAGGCGACGGCGACGGCCGCGTTGGCCGCCGCCGGGACGGTGGTCACCGAGATCAGCACACCGACGAGGGTGCCCGCCTTCGCCGAGGTCAGCGACAGGATCCCGGCCACCCCGCCGAGGAAGCCGATCACCCAGGACAGCGCGTCGGGACGCCAGATGAAGTCGGTCAGGGGCCGTTCGGCCAGCAGCATCGACTCGTCCACGAGGCCGGCGGCGGTCAGCAGCCACACCGCCACCACCGTGATGACCATCGCGAACGGGAACCCGATCCCGAGTGCCACCAGCGAGCGGCGCACCAGGTACGTCTTGGCCTGCACCAGGCCGATACAGAGGGCGGCGAGCGGGCCGAACTCGGGCCCGACGACCATCGACCCGACGATCAGGATGGGCTGGTCCAGCAGCACCCCGATCGCGGCGATCACCGTGGCGATGGTCATGAACGCCAGGAACGACGCCGACAGCGCCGTCTCCTCGCCGGTCTGCTGTTCGATCTCGTGCCAGACCACGGCGTCCACGCCCAGGCCGGGGACGCGGCGGGCCGCCCGCCGCGCCGATGCCGACAGTGCGGCGTCGACGCGTTCGACCACGATGGCGCCGTCGTCGTCGATCCCGAGACCGCGCAGCCGGTCCAGGACGGTGCTGGCGCCCTCCCGCACGACGTCGAACTCGACGACGTCACCGGGCGGCGACAGGGCGACGTCCGGCAGGCGCACCACGTGGGTGGCCGCCTCGTCCGCGGTCAGCGCATCCAGCACCTGGTCGGTGACGCGTTTCGGCGCGATCACCCGTACATGAAGCATGCCCGCCCCTCACGATCACCGAGACGGGAATCCTATGCGCCGCGGTGTCGAGGTGATGGCGGGGCGGGTAGGTCCGACGCCTCGGTCAGCCCGGCCGTCGGTCGGCGGATCCGCGGCCGAGCGCCGCCCAGATCTCCGTGACGGTGTGGAACTCCACGCCGTCGGGGAGCCGGTCCAGGTCGTCGAGCACGTCGTCCGGCGCTCCCAGGGCCGCGGCGCCATGGCGGAGGGCTTGCCGGTCGCCGGGCATGCTGGACAGCCCGATGTAGGTGCCGAAGCGGCTGAGGTCCGCGCTGTCGTCGGCGTTCGGTACCCGGCCGGCTTCGGGCTGGTCCTCGCCCGCCGGTTCCGGTGTCTTCCACTCCTCGGCCCGACCACCGGCGACACCTTGGACGTGGCCGCGCACCTCGTGCTTCATGCCCTCGTCGAGGCGGGGCCCGTGCTTGCTGCTCACTCGTTCCATGGCCGCCGCATACCCGCGGCGAACCGAGACAACCGGCCTTGCCGGGGACAGCCGTGGCGGTCGCGTGGTGCCGGACCGGTCATCTGGCGTTCGACGACATCGCGCCCGGGGAGCGTCCGATGTCGTGACCGGGTCAGCCGGTACCGCCCGCCCCCGGATCAGGCTGCGGCCGGCCATGGTCGTGAGGGCGTACCGGTTTCCGGTGGTGGCGGTGATCAGGAGACCGGGGTACGGAGCTGGGCGCTCAGTGCCAGGAGGTCTTCGATGTGGTGCTGCTCGGTGAACCGGCCGTCGTCCGCCCGGAAGAGGTCGGTGCCCACGAAGTCGACGCGGGCGCCGGTCGGGTCGGCGCCGAAGAACGTCGCGCCGGTGTGTGTCCCGGTGAACCGCCAGTAGAGAAGGGCCTCGTCGGCGCCGACCGGGGTGACCCGTTCCAGAGTGTGCCGGCCGTCGGGAAACGCCGCGGCCAGGCCGGTCAGGAGCAGGATCAGGACGTCGCGGTCGCTTGCGTCGTCGCCGAAGCCGGCCGGCCGGTTGTGGTCGTGGAAGTTCGGGGCCAGGTGGGCGCCGACCCGTTCGGGGTCGAAGGGGCGGGCGTCGACCGCGGCGTAGAAGGACCGGGCCAGCGCTGCGGCGCCGGGATCAGGCAGGGTGATCGCCTGGCCGGGGGTGGGCCACCGCTGGGGACGCCCGGCGGTGTCGAAGGCGTGTTCGACGTGGCTGCGGTCTTCGGTGTAGTGCGCCCAGCCCTCGGCGTGTACGGCCACGACTAGCGGGTCACCGAGCCGGTGGGCGGCCTCGACGGCCTGGTCGGCGGTCAACGACAGTCGCAGGTCGCCGAGCTCGGGGAAGCCGGCCGCGCCGAGGTGCAGCAGGGCCACGTCGATGCGGTGCCGGGTGGCCAGCGTGCTCATCGCGTCCAGGTCGACGGTGTCGCCGGAGATGTAGACGGTCGGGTCGGCGCTGTTGTCGGTGTGCAGCAGGAATCCGGTGACCGGGCCGGTGACGGCTTCGGTGCCGGCGGGGCCGTGGGCGGCCGGCACGGCGGTGATGTGCAGGGTCGTGCGGCCCGGTGCGGACAGGGTCGTGGTCTGCCACGGCTGCAGGCCGACGGCGCCGGCGCCGAGGTCGGCGGCGCCGGCGACGGTGGTGAAGACCGGTGCGGCGCCGGTGGCCACGTCGCGTCCGGCGGTGTCGAGGTTGTCGACATGCTGGGTGTGGCTGACCAGCAGGGCGTCGAGGGTGGGCAGCTGTGCGGGTTTCAGCGCCGGGTCGGTGGTCTTGCGCAGCCGAACCGGGCCGTCCTGGTATTCGGTGCCGGCGGCGTCGAAGGTGGGGTCGGTCAGCAGGGTCCATCCGGCCAGGTGGATCAGGACGGTGGGGCCGCCGAGCACGGTCACGGTGTTCTCGGCTCGGGTCGCGGCGGTGTCGGTCACGATGGTTCTCCTCGGTGTTGCCCGTCTTGGCAGGACTAACTGTGGCCGAGTTACTAACTATTGGGAAGTACGTACCTTTAGGTAAGGTGAGTACGTGGAGGAGAGCACACACGGTAACGTCCGGGATCCGGCATGCCCGGGCCGGCAGTTGTTCGACCTGGTCACCTCCCGGTGGGCGAGCCTGGTCCTGGTCGATCTCCAGGACGGCCCGCAACGCTGGTCCGAGCTGCGCCGACGCGCCGGTGGCGTCAGCGACAAGATGCTGGCCCAGACCCTGCGCGAGCTCGAGATCGGCGGGCTGATCACCCGTACGGTGCAGGCCACCCGCCCGCCGACGGTGGAGTATGCGCTGACCGACCTGGCCCGCGGCGCCACCGCCGCGCTGCAGCACCTGCAGACCTGGGCCGAGCAGCACACCGGCGACTTCGCCCACCACCGGCAGATCAACACACCCAGCCCATGAGGGCGGCTTTGATCACGAAGCAACGATCAGCGGGTTGCCGGCGGCGCGGGCCGTGGCGAACCGCTTGGTCACAGCCGACCAGTTGACCAGCTCCAGAGCCGGTCGCCGTAGTCCGGGCGTACGTTCTTGTACTGCAGGAGGTAGGCGCGCTCCCAGGTGTCGAGGACCAGGATGCGCTTGGGCCCTGACCGACGTTGCCGTGGTGGTCGCACCTGGTGGCGGTGGACGGCCGGCTTTCATTGGTGGGGATCGTCAACCGGCTGCGGCGGTTCCGGTCGGCCGGTGGCCTACGGCACCCATTGATCACCGAGCAGGCCGTGCAGGACGGCGACGATGATGCCGACCAGAAACGACGCGAGGATGCCGATCAGCAGACCGAACCATCCCCGGTCCCGGGTCTCTCCGCTGATCGTTGTCGGGGCCGCCGGGGCGGTGGGCGACCACGGGCGGTCGCGGAGCAGCCAGTACACCAGGCCCAGGCCGTACGGGGCGGTCAACGTCAGCCAGAACCAGAACCAGCGGGTGCCGCGTACCGGCGCCGGCCCGGCGATGACCACTCCGAGAAACAGGAGGGTGAGGACGGCTTCGGCACCGGAGATCCACGCGTTCCGGGCGTCGACGTCGCCGGCACGGTCATTCAGTCCGGCGGCTGTCAGTGCCTGGGCGAGTCCGGTGGCGCCGGGCCCGGAGTAGTCGTCTCGCTCGACGCCGTCGGGGATCGTGACCTCGCCGAAGTCTTCCGTGTCGGTCCAGCGCACCCGGCCGTCACCGGTGCGCCACGCGAAGATCGGACCCTGGGTGCCGGTGGACCGCAGCGTCGAGTCGTCGAACCACCCGCGCCGATCGGTGGTGTCCCACGAGTCGCCCCACTGATAGGCGGTCAGGCGCTTTTCGGCCACGGCGGCCTTCGCGTCGTCGTAGCCGGCCTTCCGGGGCGCCGTCCACCACGTCGCCGCGGCCAGGATCAGCCACACCACCAGCACGATCATGCGGAACACCCGCCACCATCGATCGAGTCGATTCGGGCGCGAGGGCGGCTCCACAGTCATGATCACATCTTGTCAGCACGGTGCGACGGCAGACGTCCACGTGCGTCCGGTGACAACGCGGAAGTCGGCTGTCGACGATGCCGAACCGTCGCGGTCAGGCGCTCGCGTCGTGGGACTGTTGCGCGTTCTGGAATCGGCGGGCGAGCAGGTCGGCTTCGCCGAGGCGCCAGTAGAGGATCGCCGACGGCAGGTCGAAGAAGCCCGCCGAGTCGGACCACGAGGCCAGCACGATCCGGTCGTTCGGCGGCGGATCGTTCCAGTGCGGCGGATATCCCCCGATCTGCAGGGGGCCGCCGCTGTGCAGACCGGCCGCGGACCCGGCGACCGCCTCCCCCAGTTCGTCGATGTCGTCCAGATCGTCGTCGTCGAAGTCGATCCCCCATTCCAACGGCGCGAGACTGATGTCCACCGACAGCCGCAGATCGCGCCGGACGAGGGTCATCACACCGGGGACCCGCCGTTCGGTCACCGCAGTGCCCGCCGGCAGGTAGCGGACCTCACCACGGTCGTAGACGTCACCGAAGAACAGCAGATGCCCGTCGCGGGGCCAGGCGACGCCGGTCACCTCGGCCGGGATGAGCGCGCAGTCGACGGCGGCGATGAACGGGCAGTGATGGTCAGGCATGCCGGCCGGCATCGACGGGTTCCCGCCGAGCACGCCGGCCACCGGTCCCGGCACGTCCGGCCCCAGGGTGACGCAGGAACGCGCCGTCGAGGCGAGACGTGTGACCGTCGGGAGCGGGACACCCGCCGCAGACGCCGCCGCCACGAATCGCTTCACCCTGTCCACAGAGCTGCTCCCGGGTGGCGAGGTCGTCACGGGTAGAGGGTGAGGTCGGCGGATCGGGCGATCTCCGTCAGCCCGGCCACGGTGGGCAGGGACGCGGGCCGGCCGATGACCACCACGCTGACCCGTGTGCTGTCGGGACGGTAGACGGTCACGCTGCGCTGGCGTTCGCCTTCGATCAGCGGCATCGAGTCGGACATGGCGATCTCTCCGGGACCCAGATCGGTCCGGGTACAGGCGGACCCGGTGGCGGCGAGGCAGTGTGGTGTGGTGTCGGATCGTTCGGCGGCCCGGACGAGGATCACCATGGACACCTCGGTGGCGCCGTCGCCCTGCCAGGCGACCGCCTGATAGGCGGCGGCCTGCTTGTTCCACCAGAACTCCACCCGGTCGCAGCTCGAAGTCCGGCTCGGGCGGCTGCCGGGTGGGATCAGGTGCGGCAGTGCCGCCGTGAGGCGTGCGATCGCGGTGTCGTGGGTTTCCGGCAGAGGCCGGACCGGTTGCGGGGTGCGGGCTGCTGCACCGACGCCGTCCGTGGGATGTGTGCAGGGCGACGGCGCCGGGGTGGACGGTGTCACCGGCGGCCGGCTCGCCGTCACGGCCGGCGTGGCCCGGTCGGCCTGATGTGTGGTCCACGCGACGCCGCCGATCGCGGTGATGACGGCGAGCACGCTGCCGGCGGATGCGGTACGCCAGGTCTTGCGGCGGCGCTCACCGTCGATCATCCGGTCGAGGTCGATGCGGGTCGGTGGTGGGTTCCGGGTCGCTTCGCGCAGCATGGCCGGCAGGTCATCCATCGGTGGTGCTCCCTTCTCTGACGGCGCCCAGGGTGTCGCGCAGGGTGAGCAGTGCTCGCGCGGTCTGGCTCTTGACGGTGCCGGGTGTGCAGTCGAGTTCGGCTGCGGTCTGCTCCACCGACAGGTCGCAGAAGTAGCGCAGCACGACCACGGCCCGGCGACGTGGCGGTAGCTGGGCCAGCGCCGCGACGACGGTGACCCGGTCGGTGGCCTGCGCGTCGGTGTCGACGGTGCGCGGCTCCGGCAGCCGGTCCCAGGAGATCTCGCGCCGCCAGGGTCGGCGTCGTTCGTCCAGGAGGCAGCGCAGCAACACCCGCCGCATGTAGCTGTCCGGATCCTCCATGACCGATACGCGCCGCCAGTGCCGCAGCAACTTCAGCAATGCCGTCGAGACGAGATCATCGGCCAGGTGCCAGTCACCGCACAGCAGGTACGCCGTCCGGCGCAGACTGGTCATCCGCGCCGCGACGTACTCCCGGTAGTCCTCAGTCACCCGAGCTCCTCGCCTGGTCCGTACTGAAACGGAAGGGAGGCGCGGTGGGGTTGCCCGTGGGATGCACCAGATCGGGACCCCACGGTTGCGGTGTGCGGAGGGCGGCGATGTCGGGCTGTTCGCACGAGCGCTCGACCGTGGTCCACGCCTTGGCCACTCCTCGCGCGGGCGGGTGCGGCTGGCCCACCAGGTCCGGTCGCAGAGGCACCCGAACCGGCATGGGCACCATGCCGATCGCGACCACCAGGGGCGCCTGCGCACCGGCCGGTGCCCGGGTCGCCAGTACCAGGCCCGCCAGGATCGTGGCGCAGGCCGCCCATTCGGCGAGGGTGAGGCGCTCGCCGAGCACGGTGAGACTCAACAGCGCGGCGGCCACCGGTTCGCCCAGGCTCAGGGTGCCGGCGACATGGGTGCCGACCGATCGCAGTCCGCGGGCGTACAGGACGTAAGCGGCGGCGGTGGTGACCACACCGAGCCAGACGACGACCGCCAGAATCCGTGGCCTGGTCAGTTCGTGTGCGTCAGCGATCATGGTCGGCGACAGGATGAGGCCGCCGATCAGCATGCTGACGCCGGTGCCCGCGTACACCGAGACGCCGGTGGCGCCGAGCCGTTTCGCCGCGGCGGTGTACAGCGCGAACAGAGCGCCGGCGGCGATGCCGAAGACGAGCCCCGCGGGCGCGATCCGGGCACCGGCGCCCGGGTAGAACAGCAGGAGTGAGCCGGCCGCGGCGAGCGCCGAGCCGGCGATCCAGCCGCGGATCAGCCGCTGCCGGTCCGCCAGGTACGTGGCCAGGCCGCAGAACAGCGGGACGCCCGCCACACCGACCACGGTGCCGACCGCCGCGCCGTTGTACGCCACCGACGTCAGGAAGCTGGCCTGGTAGGCGGCGCTGGCCGGTCCGGCAAGCAGCATCGCGGTCCAACTGCGACGCTCACGAAGCCGACGCCCGCCGGACGGGTCGGCCAGGGCTATGCCGCAGAGGACCACCCCGCCGACGAGGTGGCGCCATCCCGCGAGCGCCACCGGGTCGAGGTGACCGGTGGTCAGTGTCTGGGCGGGGCCGATGGTGCCCCAGAGGAGCGCGGCGGTCAGGACGAGGCCGGCGCCCCGCGATGGTGTCGTCACGAATCTCGGTCAGCTTCCTGCGTGTAGGCAGCGGTGTCCGGTCGGTTTCTGGACGCCCGCTACCAAACGGAGGCGAAGGTTCCGACGGTTGCCTGCGCATCGGATCTTTTTAAGGCGTGACGATCGCTGAGGGTGGGACGCCGTTCGCCGGCGTTGCCGGTCAGGGGTTGTCGGGCGAGATGACCGCCGGGGCGGGTCGGCGGTGACGTGCCCGGAAGATGGTCAGCGGGATGGCCGCCGCCAGGACCAGGGCGATGACCGGGCCCCACGCTTCGAGCCGGCCGGGCCACGGCACGAGGGTGAGCAGGAGACACAACACCACGGCCTGGGTGACGTAGCCCGAGGTGTATGGAGTGGACCGGGTCGAGGTCGGTCTGCGGATCTGGACGGCGGAGATGGCCGACAGCACGAACGCCCCCGCCATGATCAACAGCCCGATCCCGACGACGGCCGATTTCGATCTGACGTAGACGCCCTCCACCGACACCAGCCGGCCGTGGGAGAGTCCGACCGACACCATGTCGCCCTCCTGCACGTCGACCATGGTCCCGCTCATCGATTCCGTCCGCTCGGCGCCGTCGTCCAGCCGCAGCGTGAGTTGCTGACTCGTCCAGTGCTGGGCGGTGTCCCAGCCGGAGTCGTAGTCGATGGCCACAACGGTCGCCCGGTGCGTCTCCAGGCGGTCGGCGGCGAAGTCGCTGAGGGTCGTGATCTGGACGTAGGTGGGGTAGGCCACGACGAACAGCAGGATGACGAACAGGCCCGCCGCGTACCTCAGGATGGTTTGCTCGAAGGTCTTGTCCCCACCCACTGCGTCCATCGCCTCACTGTATATTTGCGTGTCTGCTCACCCGGTGAGCGTCAGGTCGGCACCTGCACCTGCGATGGCCGGCGGACGGTGAACAGGTCGCCGGGTTGACACTGCAACGCGTCGCACAGCGCGGTGAGGGTGCTGAAACGCACGGCCCTGACGCGTCCGTTCTTGAGCGCGGAAAGGTTGGCCAGGGTGATGCCGACACGGTCGGCGAGCTCGGTCAGTGTCAGGCCCCGGGCGGCGAGCAGCTTGTCGATGTGGACCTCTACGCGGTGCTCGCCCTCCGGTGGCATCAGACCACCTCGTCGAGTTCGGCGCGCAGCGACCGACCTCGGCGCACGATCTCGGCGATGGCGAACATGCCGAAGCCGAACAGCAGCCATGATCCCGGGACGGCGAAGTCCAGCAGTGTATAGGCGTCGAGGGGCTTGAGTGTGGTGCTGAGCGCGAACCCGGCGGCGGACTGGATCGCCCAGACCACCGGACCGCCGATGACCGACAGCAGACCGAGCGCCCGAAAGCGGGTGACGATGCCCCCGGTGAACGGGTCGTCGTGCCGTGCCCGGCCGACCAGCCGCCAGAGCAGGAACAGCACCAGCAACAGCAGCAGGATGGCGGGGAGCGTCGCCAGCAGCTCCCAGGCTCGCTGCGCGCCGGTCGGGTGGTCTACTTGCAGGCTGACCGCGGAGTCGATGCTGGTTCCCGGCGGCAGATTGAGCGGCACATCGGCACTCAGCAAGCTCGCGCCGCTCACCTGCACGTCGAAGGGCCGTCCCATGAGGATCCCGATCGTGGTCACCGCACCCCCGATGCCGGTCAGCACCACGCCCATCGTCAGCAGCCCGTGAAGCTCATCCAGCCAGTCGGGCCGGCGCAAGGACGTTCGCATGATGACCACATCCCTTCGGTTTATCGACAATCGATGTATCGACTATCGATAACTCTAGGCGTCCTGTCAAGGCGGTGACGTCGGTTGGGCGTGGCGCGTTCGGTGTGCCGGCCGAGTCGCTCAGTCTTCGCGCCCAGGTGACGATGAGACTTCGGAAGACTTTTCACGTTCAGCGGCTGACGGAGTGGTCGTGGAGACGAACTCAGGCCCGCTCGGGTTGATCAAAGACCGTCGGGTGATCACCAAGATCCTGACGGCCGTACTGCTGGCCGCGGCGATCTGCTCCGGTGTCGCGGTGTTCTCGCTGGTCAAGATGTCGGCGGTCAACGACAGCACCGGCGTGGTGTACGACGATGGTCTGCAACTGCGGAAGATCGCCGAGGTGCGCAACGCGTTCAACCGGACCCGGACCGAAGCACTCGAACACTATTTCACCACCGACAGCGCCGCCAAGGACGCCGCCGAGCAGGCACTCCGGCACCACGAGCAGGTTCTCGCCGAGGTCAGGGACGAGTATCGGCGGTTCCATCTGGGCCCGATCCGCCTGGAGGCGCTGGCCGCCTTCGATCAGGCCTGGGAGCGGTATCAGACGATCGTGAACGACCGGCTGTTACCGCTGAGCCGGGCCGGCAAACGGATCGAGATCGCCGCCATCCGCGAGGCGGAGACCGCACCTCTGGTGGCCGAGATGCGCAAGGCGATGGACATCCTCGCCGAGCAGACCGTGGTCAAGGCAGACGAGGAGAGACACGCCGCCGAGGATCGTTACACCACCGCCCGTACCCTGGTCGCGGCTCTGATCGTCGTGGGTGTGGTGATCGGCGTGGCCGCGGCGGCCGCGATAGCCAGACTGATCACCCACCCGTTGACCCGCTGCGTGCAGGTCCTGGACCGGGTCCGCGACGGTGACCTCACCGGCCGTACCGGGGTGACCGGTCGTGACGAGATCGCGCAGCTGGCCCGGGCGCTGGACGCGTCCACCGACTCGATCGCCGAGATGGTCCGCCGGGTCGGTGACAGTGCGCAGCACGTCGCGGCGGCGTCCGAGGAGTTGTCCAACGTCGCGGTCGAGATGTCGTCGGCCGCCGAGGAGACCTCCGCGCAGGCCGGGACCGTGGCGGATGCGGCCGGTGAGGTGTCCCGCAACGTGCAGACCGTCGCCGCGGGGGCCGAGCAGATGGGCACCTCGATCCGGGAGATCGCCAGCAGTGCCGGCGAGGCGGCGATCGTCTCCGCGTCGGCTGCTCAGGCCGCCAACCGCACCAACGTGATCGTGGCGAAACTGGGCCAGTCGTCGTCCGAGATCAGCGAGGTGGTTCAGTTGATCACCGCGATCGCCGAGCAGACCAACCTGCTCGCGCTCAACGCCACCATCGAGGCGGCCCGGGCCGGTGAGCTGGGCAAAGGTTTCGCCGTGGTCGCGTCCGAGGTCAAGGATCTGGCCCAGGAGACGGCGAAGGCCACCGACGACATCTCGCGCCGGATCGCGACGATCCAGGACGAGACCCAGCAGGCCGTCACCGCGATCGTCGAGATCACCGCGGTCACCTCGCGGATCAACGACTACACCTCGACCATCGCGGCCGCGGTGGAGGAGCAGACCGCCACCACCGCGGAGATGGCTCGTAACGTCAACGATGCCGCCACCAGCGCCGGTGGTATCGCCGAGACGATCGGTGGTGTCGCGCAGGCCGCCGACTCCACCGCCACCGGTGCCACGCAGACCCAGACCACCGCCCACGACCTGGCGCGGATGGCGGCCGACCTCCAGTCGACGATCTCCGCCTACCGCGTCTGATCCGGTCGCCTGATCTTTGTCCAGCGGTGTCCAACGAGCACCACACCGAGCTCGCAAACCCCATAGGTTCGCGTCCATCGTGGACTGCCTATGGGGAGGTAGCTCTTGTTCCGAAGGAATTCTCATCGGCCGGCGGCCGTACTGGCGCCGGCCGTGGTCCTGGCTCTCGGGATCGTGCCAGGGCCGGCCCGTGCGGCGGGCGGCGACGACATGGCCGACCGGATCGCCGCGGCCCAGGCCGCGCCCGCATCGTCCGAGACCAGGCCGCCCGCCCGCCGCATCGGCCCGGCCGCTCCCGCGAACGGGCCGGCCCACCTGGTGGTCGGCTATCGAGCCGGTACCAGCGCTACGGCGATGGCCGGACATCTGCGCGCCACAGGCGTGAGCGTACGGGCCGACGCCTCGCTGGCGAGCCTCGGCGCGCAGGCGGTGACGGTGCCGGCCGCCGACCTGGCCGAGGTGACGGCGGCTCTACGGGCCGATCCGCGGGTCGCCTACGTCGAGGCGGACGCGGTCGTTCAGGCCACCGCCCTGACACCGAACGATCCGCTGTACCCGCAGCAGACCGAACTGCCGCAGATCACCGTGCCGGACGCGTGGAGCACCACCACCGGCTCGGCGGTGACGGTCGCCGTGATCGACACGGGAGTGAGCCCGGTCGGTGACCTCGCCGGGGCGGTCGTGCCCGGCTGGGACTTCGTCAACAACGACGCCGATCCGAGCGACGACCAGGGCCACGGTACGGCGGTGGCCTCGCTGATCGCCGGGCGCGGCAACGACGGTGTGGGGATGGCCGGGGTCTGCTGGTCGTGCAAGGTCCTCGCGGTCAAGACGCTGGACGCCACCGGCAGCGGCCTGGCGAGCGCCTCCGCGGCGGGCATCGTGTTCGCCGCCGACAAGGGCGTCAAGATCATCAACGTGTCGCTCGGCGGCTACACGGCGACCCAGGTGGAGAAGGACGCGGTGGCGTACGCCCAGAGCAAGGGTGCGCTGGTCATCGCCTCGGCCGGCAACGACCTGGTGGCCGACAAGCTCTACCCGGCGGCCTTCGACGGGGTGCTCGCGGTCGGCGGCACCGACGAGGACAGCGAGCCGTACATCTTCTGCTGGTTGTGGTGTGAAGGCACCAACTACGGGCCGGACTGGGTCGACGTGGCGGCGCCGTGGTGCTCGATCGCGGCGAACCTGCCCGGCTACTCGACCCCGGAGACCGACGACGACTACGACGTGTTCTGCGGGACCTCCGGTTCGGCGCCGCTGGTCTCCGGGGTCACCGCGCTGCTGAAGTCGAAGTCCCCCGGCGCCACCTCGGCGGCGCTCACCCAGGCGCTCACGTCCACGGCCCGGCCGACCCAGACGACGGGCTTCACCCAGTTCGGTGAGATCCGCGCCGCTGCGGCGCTGAGCCGGGTCGACGCCTCCGCACCGAAGATCACCGGAGTCGCGCCGGGACCGAACGCCCGGTTCCGGGGCACCGTCACGGTCACCGCGACGGGCGTGTCCGACACCGGCTCCGGCGTCGCCTACGCCGCGCTGTACGCGGGCGGCAAACTGGTCGGGCGCGACACCACGGCGCCGTACGCGGTGAAGTACAACAGCGGAAAGAGCAACGGCCCGGTCGCCTTCCAGTGGCGGGTCGTCGACCGGGCCGGTAACTCCGCGGTCTTCAACCGGACGCTGATCGCCGACAACAAGGCACCGACGGTGAAGATCACCAGCGGGCCCAAGAACGGCGCGAAGGTCAAGGGGACGGTGACCGTGAAGGTCTCGGCCGGCGACACCGCCGGCATCAACCGGGTCGAGCTGCTGATCAACGGCAAGGTGGTGGCGAAGGACGTGTCCGCGGCGTACGCCTTCAAGATCAAGGTCTCGAAGTTCCCGAAGACGATGAAGATCCAGATTCGGGCGGTCGACAAGGTCGGCAACACGGCGGTCACCACAGTCCGCACCTGGAAGCGCTGACCCGCGCCGGGGCATCCCGGATCGTCTCGGGGCGATCCGGTGTGCCCCGGCCATCAGCCGGTCACCGAGCCGTCGGACGGCAGGCGCAGCCGGAAGGCGGCGCCGTCAGTGAGGTCCTCGACGGTCAGGGTGCCGTCGTGCAGGACGGTGATCTCCCGGGCGATGGACAGCCCCAGACCGGTTCCGCCGTCCTGGCGTGACCGGCTGTCGTCGAGGCGTACGAACCGGTCGAAGATCCTCTCCCGATCCTGAGCCGCGATGCCGGGCCCGTCGTTGCCGACGACGATCTCCGCCTGCTCACCGGCCCGACCGAGGCTGATCGTGATCCGGTCACGAGCGTGACGCATCGCGTTGTCGACCAGGTTGCGCAACAACCGGTGCAGCTGGTCGGCGTCACCGAGCACCCGTACCGGAACGACCTCGCCGGCCAGGCGCAGCCCGGGCCGTTCCACCGCGACCCGCTCCCGCGCGGCATAGACCAGATCGTCGAGGTCGACCTCCTCGCGGCGCAGCCGCAGGGCGGCGTCGTCGACCCGGGCGAGCAGCAGCAGGTCCTCCACCAGCCGCGC
Organism: Actinoplanes sichuanensis; assembly: GCF_033097365.1. Lineage (NCBI taxonomy): Bacteria > Bacillati > Actinomycetota > Actinomycetes > Micromonosporales > Micromonosporaceae > Actinoplanes > Actinoplanes sichuanensis. The sequence goes on along the minus strand of NZ_AP028461.1, from coordinate 2,784,269 downwards.
CAGCCGGGTGCTCTCCCGGTGGATCCGCGTCACCGATCGTTCGGCGCTCTCCTGCAGGTCGGCCGCCCGCAGCAGGTCGGCGTTGGCGTGGATGGTGGCGAGCGGGCTGCGCAGCTCATGGCTGGCGTCGGCGACGAACCGTCGCTGCGCGGCCGAGGCGACCTCGATGCGGTCGAGCATCGTGTTCATGGTGGCCGCGAGCGCGGCGATCTCATCACCCGAGTCCGGCACCGGCAGTCGCGCACCCAGGTTGGCCGCGGTGATCGACGCGGCCCGGTGGGTCATCGCCTCGACCGGGCGCAGCGTGCGGCCGACGAAGAAGAACGTCGCCACCCCGACCACCAGGGCGAGCGCCGGCATCCCGACCAGCAGTGCCGTCACGACCGCCCCGGTGGCCTCGTCGACGGTCTCCGTCGACTGCGCGACCAGCACCGTCCGCGGACCGGACGGCGTCGCCACGCCGATGGCCACCACCCGGAACGGCCCGTGCCGGCCGTTCCGGAGCCGCCTGGTCTCCCAGGCGCTGCGACCGGGCCCCGGACGCGACGCGGACAACGGCCGGTCCGCGGCGAACGCCGGTGAGGACCGGATCACCCGGCCGGACGCGTCGACGATCTGCACCAGGGTGCGGCCCGGCTCGGGTGGGCTCATCGCGACGGTCAGCGCCGCGGGGTCGTCGGCGCGCAAGGCGGCGATCACCTGGTTGGCCCGGTCGGTGGCGGCCGCGGACACGTTGTCGAGCAGGATCCCCCGAGCGGTGGCCAGCAGCGCCGCTCCGGCGAGCACGGCGGCGACCGCGACGACCAGCGCGGCGGCGATGGCGGAGCGCAGCCGGATGCCGATCCTGCGGGGCAGCAACCGCGACACGGCACGCATGGGCATGGCCGCAACGCTAATCAGCGGCGGCTGAACGAACGCTGAAAACACGGTTCAGCGGATTCTCAGTGCACGGCGGGCAAGCTTGGAGACGACAAGGACCAGGAGGTACGGGATGCGGATTCTCGTCGTCGAGGACGAGCGGGAGCTGGCGGAGACGATTCGCGACGGCCTGGCCCGGGAGGGTTTCGCCGTCGACCTGGCCCACGACGGCGCCGACGGCCTGTGGATGGCCACCGAGAATCCGCACGGCGCGTACGACGCCATCGTCCTCGACATCATGCTGCCCGGTCTCAGCGGCTACGAGATCTGCCGGCAGCTGCGGTCACGGGCGGTCTGGACCCCCGTGCTGATGCTGACCGCCAAGGACGGCGAGTACGACGAGGCCGACGCCCTCGATCTCGGCGCCGACGACTACATGATCAAACCGTTCTCGTTCGTGCTCCTGATCGCCCACCTGCGTGCCCTGATCCGCCGGGGCGCGCCGGAACGCCCGGCGGTCCTGACCGCCGGTGACCTGACCCTCGATCCGGGGCAGCGGCTGGTCAGCCGTGGCGGTGTGCCCGTCCCGGTCACTCCCCGCGAGTTCGCGCTGTTGGAGTTCCTGCTGCGCAACCGGGGCCGGGCCGTCACCAAGGCGGCGATCATCGAGAACGTGTGGGACGCGCACTTCGCCGGCGACCGCAACATCGTCGAGGTGTACGTCGGCTACCTGCGCAAGAAGATCGACCATCCGTTCGGCCGCAACGCCATCGAGACCGTCCGCGGTGCGGGATACCGGATCTCCGCCGACGGCTGACGCGGGCTTCTTCAGCGATATTTCAGGTCCTCTCTGGCAGCCTGTGCCTCTCGACCAGCGCACCTCCCCGAGAGACCGAGGATTCCGATGAGTGACCTGACGCCACGTTCACCGCACGACGATGACGAGACACCGGAGGTGACCGCCGTCGCCGGCGCCGCGCCGGCCGATCCGCAACCCGCGCCGGCCGCGCCGCCGGCCCCGCCCGCGGTGGTGGCGGCCCCTGCGGGTGTCCGGTGGTATCGCCGTCGGGTGCCGGTGCCGGCCGTGGCCGCCGCGCTGGTTCTGGGCGTGCTGCTCGGTGCCGTCACGGTGCTCGGCGCCGTCGCCGCCGGCGGGCACCGCGGCGACGAGCGGGGCCGTCCCGGTTCGGCGGCCGAACGGCACGGCGGTGACCGCGGTGACAGGCGGGGCGACCACCGACGCGACGACCGGCGAGGACCCGCTCCGGCACCGACGGCCAGCACCGTCCCTCAGGCGCCCACTCCCCTGCCGAGCGCATCCGCCTGACCGGCGTGTCAGTCCACCGACGCTGCGGCTTCCCGTTCCCGGAAGTAGTCGCCGGCCACCACCGGCGGGTAGTCCGTGCCGCCACCGATCGGGGGTGCGAGCGGTGTGACGACCCGGTCCATGTCCGATTCACAGAAGACGATGAGACTGATCAGTTCCTCGTCGGGGTCGACCTGCGACGGCGGCAGCACCCGGTGCCGGGTGGAACGCCACCGGTCGCCGGTCCACCGGGCGAGCAGGTCGGCGATGTTGACGGTGAAGGCGCCCGGGACGTATGGCGCGTCCGCCCACTCGCCGTCGAGGGTCTGCACCTGCAGCCCGCCGTAGCCCGGCTGCCGGTCGAGGATGGTCAGGATCCCCCAGTCGGTGTGCGGCGCCACCCGGAACTGGCCGTCCAGTGGTGTGCCGGTCGCCGACAGTGCCGGATAACGGTTGATGTTGAACGTGTGCGGTGCGTTCCTGGTCCGGTCGACGAAGTAGCCGGGGTCCAGCCCGAGCGCGACGGCCAGCACCTCCAGCAGCTCCCGGTAGAGGTCCTGGATCTGGTCGGCGTAGGTGGTCACCGGCTCGCGCAGACCGGGCACCTCGGCCGGCCAGACGTTCGCCGCGAACCAGGCGGGGTCACCGGCGGGAAACTCCCGCCCGAGGGTGAAGGTCTCCTTCAGGTCGGCCTTCTCCGCGTCGGCGACCTCGCCGTAGAAGGCGTTCGCCTCGCGTCCGTACGGGATCCAGCCGCGCCCGCCGACACCGGTGGCGTACCCCTGTTTGACGGGGTCGGGCAGGGCGAAGAACGCGCGGGCCGACTCGCGGATGCTCTCCTTGAGTGATTCGTCGATGCCGTGCCCGCTGACCATGAAGAACCCGGAGTCGCGCATGGCCCGGTCGAGCCGGGCGGCCAGCGCGGAGCGCTCCCGCGGACCGGCGCCCCGCCAGACGCCGATGTCGAAGAGCGGAATGTCCGGCGTGCTCATGAATCACATCCCCGGAGAAAAGGAGAACCGTCGGAAGACTCGTTTTGACGATACGTGTCGCCTGTTACAACGGCTCGGGCCGGACCCGGGCGTCACGGTGTGACTCCACCACGTCTTCGATGGCCGCAGGTCGTGCTGATCCCGGCCGGTGTCACTACGCTGCGGAGCGCCGTTCGACCCATACCGCCTCGGGCCAACCGGGACGTTCGTTGGCTTCGCGACGAATCTCGACGAATCCGTGTGCGGCGTAGAAGCCGGCCGCCGGCGTGTTTCCGTCGGTGTACTCCAGCCGTACGGGCCGGCCGTCGGCGTAGCCGCACAGCTCAGTGATCAGCGCCGAGCCGATGCCCGTTCCCTGGGCCTCGGGAACCACGTAGAGCTTCCAGATGATCGCAGCCTCACCCCGCAGATCGATGTTCCCACTGCCCACCACTGCTCCGTCTTGCTCCGCGACGAGCACCGTCGTGTTCTCCAGACTTCGCCTGATCGCCTCGGGCGACCACCACGTCTCCAGGCCCTCGGCGATGTACTCCGGGCCGGCGAACCGGTACGTCGTCGGCCACGTTCGCTGCCCCACGGAGATGATCGCCTCGACGTCATCGGGGCCGGCCTCGCGAATCCTCATGGTCACCACGACATCATCCCCGCCGACCCATCGACCGACCGGGAACTGTTCGGGAGATCGGTTCGCGTGTCGGTGATCGTCGGCCACCCGATGAGGCACGCTGTGAGCATGACCGACCACACGTATGCGACGGCTGCCGAACTGACCACGGCGATGGATACCGGCGAAGTGTCTGCGGTCGAGCTCGCCACGGCCGCGATCGCCCGGATCGAGCGCCTCGACGGCGACATCAACGCGGTCTGCGTACCCGACTTCGACCGGGCCCTCACGGCGGCCCGCGAGGCCGATGCGGCGCGGTCGCGGGGAGAAACCGGGCCCGTGCTCGGCGTCCCGATGACCATCAAGGACTCGCTCGACGTCGCCGGGCTGCCCACCACCTGGGGACTCCCGCCGTTCAAGGACCATGTGGCAGCGGCCGACGCGGTCGCGGTCGCCCGGCTCAAGGCAGCCGGAGCGGTCATCCTCGGCAAGACGAACGTCCCGCTCGCGCTCGGCGACTTCCAGTCCTACAACGCGATCTACGGCACCACGAACAATCCGTGGGACCTCGGCCGTACCCCCGGGGGCTCCTCCGGCGGCTCGGCCGCCGCCGTCGCCGCCGGCTTCGGCGCCCTGTCGCTGGGTTCGGACATCGGCGGTTCGCTGCGGGTTCCGGCGCATTTCTCCGGGGTGTACGCCCACAAGCCCTCGATCGGCCTGCTCCCGTTACGCGGCCACACCTTCCCGGGCACCCCGCCACTCCCCGATCTCGGCGGCGACCTGGGCGTCATCGGCCCGCTGGCGCGCAGCGCGGCCGACCTCACGATGCTGATCCGGCTGCTCTGCGACCCCGACGAGGAGGGCCTCGGCATCGCCTACCGGACCGCCGTGCGCCCGGCCCGCCACGACGACCTCAGCACGTTCCGGGTCCTGGTGCTGGACACGCACCCGCTCGTCCCGATCTCGTCCGAGGTACGCGCCGCGATCACCGAGCTGGCCACAAGACTGGAAGCCTCCGGGGTGACGGTCCTGCGAGACAGCCCACACCTGCCCGACCTGGCCGAAGGCGCCCGCTGCTACATGCGGCTGCTCCAGTCGACCCTGGCGGCCAACCTCCCACCCCACGTGTACGCGACGGCGCTCACGGCCGCGGCCGCCCTCGACCCGGCCGACACGTCCCTGTTCGCCGAGCGGACCCGCGGCATGGTCCTGAGCCACCGCGACCGGGTTGCGGCCGACACCGTCCGGGCTGTTCAACGCGCCCAGTGGGCGCGGCTGTTCACCCACGTCGACATCGTGCTCGCGCCGGTGTCCTCCACCCCGGCCTTCCAACACGACCACAGCGAGCCGATATGGCGACGCACGATCCCCATCGACGGTACGGAACACGACTACCTCGACCAGTTGGCGTGGGGCGGCATCGCGACGGCACCCGGTCTCCCGTCGACCGTGGTGCCGCTGACCCGCTCGGCGCAGGGGCTACCCATCGGCGTCCAGCTGATCGGCCCGCTCTTCGAGGACCACACCCCGCTGCGCTTCGCCGAGCTCCTCGACCGCGAATTCGGCGGCTTCACCCCGCCCCCGATCGACAGGCCCGTCTAGGAAGCCCCGCGCACAGCTGGGAAGCCCACCCGGCGAGCACCGGCAGCGCCGTCTGGGCCGAATTGCGGCTGGACGGTGCGTGGCGGACTGCGGTCCGCGGCGATCGTCTGACGGTGCGGGCGCACCGTCATGGTCAGGGTCTCCACGGTTGATCGATTTCTTGGGGAGGCCGCGGGTCTGTCGATGTTGGAGGTGCGGTTTCGGGTGTGACGGCGGGTCCTTGGACGTGTCAGGTTTTCGCAGAAGTCGTCGTTACGACGTTGTGGTGTACGACCTCTGGCCGCCGCGTCCTACCCCACCGGCGCATGCGCGGGCGACTCAGCCGACCCACGTGTCGATCGCCTGGTGGATCCGGTACAGACTCTGCTCTCCCCACTCGGCTTCCGGGTCCGGCTCGAGGAAGGTCATCGCGACACCGGCGACGCTCAGCGCCGACAACGTGCAGCGCTCTCGCTCAGGGGCACCGTAAGGGCTGGCAGTGATGTGTCGGCCGGCGATGTCCGGTGCGCCGAGTTCGGCGACCAGTCGACCGTGCATGGCGATGCTCAGAGCGGAGGTCAGGGTCTCGAAATCGGCGTCGAGCTCAGCCCGCAGACGGTAACCGAACAGGCCGGTCAAGGTCCGCCAGGCTTCCGCGACCTGCGTGATGCAAACCTTCTCCGACTGAACGAAAACGATCTGAACCTGCTCGCGCAGGTCGCTGTCGGCCAGACCGAAGACGGTAACGCAGAGCGCGTGATAGGTACGCCAGGCCGGCGACGCCGGAATGGCTCGCAGAACGCTCAATATCAAGGTCCTGGGCAAGGTCCGCCACACCGTCGAGCAGACCTTCGCTCTCCTACACCGGCTCTACCGATCGCCATCCGCCGAAAACGCCGTATCGGCATCCACGACAGCCACGCCTGCGCCATGAAATGCCGACACCGCTTGATCAAATGAACGCGGTAGAGATCGCGTTAGCCAGCTCTTGCCTTCGAAGATCCCGAATGTCGCGGTCCGGTTTCCGAACCACGTAACGGCACCCTGCCCGCGGTTGACGAGGACCCTATGATGGCGATAGAGACCTAGGCGGAACCTACCGACTGTCTGGAGTCACATGAAGGGCGACGACCTACGAAATATCGTCATCAACATTGTTGCCGGTATATTGCTATTTTTCCTGGGCGTGCTGACTCGCCGACTATTCGAGCTCTGGCGAAGTTTTACGAACGGCCGATTCTGGCGACGATTTGCTCAACGCGACGTGACGGTGGTCGTGGGTCAGTTGGACCGCCAAGAATTCTTGGCCTTCGAGCCGTCCGGCGTCGTGGGTGTAGGTGACGTCCGCGCCCTTGACAGGCTGAACGAGGTTTTTCTTCGTGGAAGGCTACGCCGATTCGGGATAGCATTCGGTGGCGCCTTGAATGACAAGCAGAGAAAAGGAAATCTGGTGCTGCTCGGGGGAATTGACGGAAATCCCCTGTCGGCTGAGATCATGAAAGGGGTCGGATCGCTGGTTGAGTTGATGAATGAAGATAAGATTCATCCCCCGGTGCTGGTTGACAAGATCAGCAGCCCACCGCTGCGTCTTCAGCCTGAAGTGGTGGACGGCCGCGTGATCTACGACTACGGCGTGCTGATTCGGGCACGTAATCCACTGGAACCCCAACAACTGGGTCGTCATCATCGCCGGCTGTCTGGGGTACGCCACATGGGCGGGCGTACATCTCACACTAATGCCCGAGATATCCCATGCTCCGGCCGAGTTCGAGTGCGTCTACCGGGTCCGGGCCGACAGCGGATCCCCTACTCAACTCACCATCATCACCGGAGCCCGCCGACTGAAGCATGCAGCAGAATAGCCGCCCGCAGGGATCCCCAGCGGGTGGGCGCTGCGAATCGCGGCGACCGTGTGCACTCGGCGGTAGTCCTCCCTGGACCACTCAGCCTCGGGGCGGACCATCTTGAGGTTGAACGCCTTCACCCGTCGATAATTGTCCTGCTCGGCCTCGACCGTTTCAAACTCTTCATCAGGCATACGGATCGCCTCGATCCACGTTTCTTGACCGTCGTGCTTGAGCACACCTCGCATCAGCCGGGCTAAATCGGTACTGAAGACGTGCCAATAATTGTCCTGATCCAGCTCCGTCTTATAGAGCACGTCACCATCGCTCTCGATCGGCAGATCGCCGACAGTGCCATCAGCCAGGAGGTTGGCAGAATGGGTCTGCGCGTCCTGCAGATCGCCGGTGGCGGCGACGGCTAAGAGCAGCTCTCCGGTTGGAAGCGTCAGAACGCCGAGCTCCTCGAAGAACTGCCGGCGTAGATCGGAGGGGAAGATGTGGCCGAGGCCGCTATACCACGAAGTGACTAGCAGATACGGCCGGCCCTCATTGACGTTCAGCAGCCGGCTTCGAACCGTAGCCGGGTCGTCGGACTCGCTGCCATGCACAAACGTTACGGTGATCGCCGCGTCGCCCGACCCCATACGCATCGATCCGACGGTATGCCCAGTCCTAGGGCGTTTCTCCCAGTCGAGCGACTCGCCCCCCGAGAAGCCGTGCGCAGTCAACTCATCGGCCGCCTTGTGCAGCCCGACGATGGAGACGTCGTAGGCGACGACGGTGAGGCCGACCGAGTACCGCTCGTGGAACTTGAACACGAAGTCGTTGGTGACTCGACCGGTGCCATAACCAAAGTCAAGTAGCGTAACGGGCTGGTCGGCGTTGATCTCGATCGCACGCTCCACTGCGTTCCACAACGCCGTTGATTCAGCCGTCAACACGCGTACCGAAGACCGCTCCTCGTATCCGGCGTGACGATAGCGCTCGTCGTAGATCACTTCTTGTGAATACAACTTGACCAGCCGATCCTTTTCTTGAGGCCACACTTCGCGACGGTCACAGTATCAGCCACTCGAGTCCTACCCGGACAACGACGCCGCGGCCCGCCTTTCGGCAGAGCGTTGAACGCGATCTCTTCGCGGTCGTGCAGAATGCGGTAGGCGGCGGATGCCCTCCGGAGCTCGACGTGAACGACGAATTCCTCATACCGGCGTGCGGTTCCGCAGCTACGCCGGAGTCCCGGTGCATGGCCCGTTCGGCGAGATCACCGCCACGCTGCGATCCTGCAGACGTTCGGGATCCAGGCCGAGCTGATCCTGCGCTCCCGACCGCAGGTGGCGACATCGTCGCCATCCGGTCGGTCGCGGTCGGGGACGCCGCCGCGACCGACATGAACGCCCACGCCTCCGCCGCGAACCTCCGGCTGCGATTCTTCGCCCAGCCCGGCCCGGCCACACTCACCCCGAGGTGGACATGGCCGATGCGATCGTCGACGACCGCGACCGAACCGCTGAGCGCGCCTCCCTCCGCACGCTGCTCAGTCCGGCGTCGGTGGCGGTCGCCGGTGCCGGTCGACGACCTGACGGCGTCGGCCGGAGACGCTGCTGTCGCTGATGGAGTACGAATACGGGGCCTGGCGGCCCTCCCAGCGCGGGCCTTCACCCCCGACCTGAAGGCCGAAGCACTGGCCCACACCCCGGTAGCCGGCGGCACCGAGAGTGACCGACATGTGGTGGCGGGCGGGAACCGGTAGGTCAACTCGCCGGAAGGATGCCGGGCACAGGCGAGGGCGTCGAACCCTCGCACGAGCGCTGACCCCGCCTCCGGCAGCGTCGAGGCGGCGGACCTGCCTGGACGGCAATAGTCGACATAGGTAGAGTTTCGTTCGTGGCTCGACGACCCGACACTCATCCGCGGACCCTTGCGGTCTTCGACCTGCTCGCCGCAGACCCCGATCAATGGTGGTACGGCTACGACATCGCCCGCCGAACCGGGCTCAGCTCCGGCACCCTCTACCCCCTGCTGGCGCGCCTCTCCGACCGTTCCTACCTGCAAGCGCAGTGGGAGACCGACCCGCCGCCCGGCCGCCCACGCCGGCACCTCTACCGGCTCACCGCCACCGGCGTGCAGCACGCCGCCGAACTCGCCCGGCCGACGCCTTCCCCGGGCCCGGCCCGGATCCGTCCCGTTCTCGGAGGTGCCTGATGCGACGGTGGTTGACCGACCAGGTGTGCCGGCTCGTCGCCCGGCTGGCGGCGGACCTTCCCCCCGGTCGCCGGGAGTGGGGTGAGGCGATCGTCGCCGAGCAGTCGGCTGTGCCGGACGGCGAGCGCCGGCTGCGCTGGGCGCTGGGAAGCCTGTGGTTCGTGGTCGCGCATCGCGGTCCGGCGGCGGCTCCCACGATCGAAGCACCGGTACGGTCGTGGACGCGACCGGTCTGCGTGGCGGTCGGCATCCTCACCGTCAGTCCCTGGCTGGCCGTGTCGGTGCAGGGCCTGGCCGAACGAGACGCGCCGGACGGCAGCCCCCGGTCGACGGCAATCATGCTGGCGGCGCAGATCCTCGTGGTGGTGGCGTTCCTGGCGAATCGGCGCCGCACCGCCGGCCGCCGGCCACGGATCACCCTGCTGGCCGCCCTCCTCGGCTACGGGGCCGCAGCGGCGGCGTCCTCGCTGGACAACGTCGGTGAGCCGGCGCTCGCCGTGGTCGCCGCCCTGCTCTTCGCCGGCCCACCGCTGCTGGCCGCGTTCCCGCTGCTCAGCACGTCGGCCATCGCATCGGAGGGTGTGCGGCCCGCCGACTGACGAGCTATCCGGACCCGAGGCCCGAGGTGTCCGCTCCCGCGCACGACCACTCCGGCGCACCGCGATGCGAGGCCGGCGCACTTCGATGCCGCCGACACGGTAAGCCTGCAGATCGCTCCTATGCCCTGAGTCTCTGCATCGGCGATGCGCCACCTGATGTCGCGGCAATCGCGGGAGCTTCACCTGGGAATCCGGGAACACCGCGACCGACGCTGCCCGGCGATACCGGGAGACCGCCCGCACGACGGCTGACCAGCTGCCGGAGGGCTGCTTCCATCCGGTCACAGCCGGTCGATGACAGCGTCGACGAGGTCGCGGGCGGGCTGTCCGTAGACGGCCTCGGCTCGGAGACGCTCGAACATCGCCATGTACCGGGCGATCTCCTGCGGTCGCGTCACTTTGATGGCGGCGGTGGGCGTCTCGAGGGCGACCGCATTGTGGTCGAAGATCCAGAAGCCCGTGGTGGCGATGGCGAATCGTTGGACATCGGCGGGGATGATGCCAACCGAGATGAACGGCAACCGCATCATGTCCAGCAGATGGCGCAGTTGCTCAGCATGCTCATCCGGTGCGCCCCGCCGGGTGTGCAGTACCTGCTCGCCCAGGACCGCGACGATCCGTTTGGCCGGCGTCAGCGCGATGGCGGTACGGTCAGCCTTCATGGCCACCGTCTCGTCGGCGTCGTCGGGAGCGTCGAGGAAGTCGTACCAGAAGGCCAGCATCCGCCTGATGTACGCCTCGGTTTGAAAGATGCCGGGCATCACGAGCGGTTCGTGGATGCGAAACGTCGTGGTGGCCCGGTAGGTCGCGATGGAATGAAGGTCGCCCAGCCGCCGCATACCGGCTCGCGCCTGTCGTGACCATTCCAGGTAGGCGGACTCGATCGATTGAGCCGTGGCCAGTAGATCGCCGATTTGGTCCTCGGCATCGCAGGCCAGGCACCAGGCTCGGATATTGGACTCGGTCGGAGGTTGGCCGCCGTTCTCGATGCGACTGATCCGGGTGAAGTGCTGACCGGTGGCGGCGGCCAACTCCTTGCCCGTGAGCCCGGCGGCCTTCCGCAGGTGTCGTAGGCGTACGCCCAGGTCCTTGCGTGTCTCCTGAACGGAGCTACTCGGATCGGTTGTCATCGGCTTTCGTCAGGCCCCAGACGTTCTCGAATGCGGTGACGCAAGTGTGAACGATCCGCGGGTCATCGGTGATCTCGAACGAGGCATTGGTTCCTGTCCCCGCATAGTGCAGGAACAGGACGGTCGTTCCGTCGAAAACGTAGAAGTCGCCGCTTCCGGGCAGCATCACGTCGGTGAGCCGGGAACGGCTGACGTATCTGATGTCCTCGCCGGCCCGGGTGAACAGTTTGACGTGGCTTCGGGTCCACTGTTGGTAGGGGCTCAGCGGCTCGGACACGATGCGGGCCCGGCGGCAGGTTCGTCCGGCTGCTCGGTGGCCGCGCAGCATGTCGAGCCACCAGCCCAGCCAGGCGTAGTCATCCGCTTCGCCGCGAACCCACTTGGCCATGTGTGGCAGTTCCACCTCGGTGCCGTACGCGTCGCGTGTCTCCAGGTGCACGAAGGACTTCCGGATGCCTCGGCACAGGTTGTTGAGGTCTTCGTAGGTGGCGGGCCGCATCACGGTTGGAGCTGGAAGTACGGCACCAGTCGATCCGGGATCTCCACGCAGGATTCACCGGCCGGGATGTCCATGGCGGCCAGTGCGTCCGGGTCGTTCACCACCCAGCCCTGGACCACCCAGAAGCCACGATCGGTGCGGTAGAGCGTCGGTGACCCGGACGGTTCGGAACCGGGGTCCTTGGCGACGAACTGGAGTTCCATCTCTGCCTCCTCGTTTCGCATCGGTCCCGGCTCAGAGTTGCCGACCCGACTCGCGGTGTCAATCTGCAAACTTCTGCAAACTTCTAGTGGGTGATCATGCGGTCGCCATAGCGTTTCGGGCACCGGCACGGGGATTTCTCGACCTCTCGCCGCGCATGACCCTCGTGTGCAACTTTCTGACCAGTTCGGAGGCGGAGATGCTCGTGGAAGCCGCGCGGAGACTGTTCTGGCGTCGCCGACTGCGCGAAGCACGGGTCTGGCAGGAAGCCGAACGCCGACAGGCAGCCGAGCACAGCGCCGCCGTGCGCCGCATCCTCGACCACGCCGGCCGGGCCGCATGCGCTGGCCGATCCTGACCGTCGGCCCCCGCAACCTGCCTTCCCACGGCAGGGTGCGCGTATGGATCGACATCGGATCCGGACCAGGCCACATGCGAGACGTTCTCGTCTGCCAACTCACTCTTGCCGACCAGGATGACGGTCGCGGTGACAGCGCGCTCTACCGGCTGCATCCCGCCGCGGAGAAGGGCCCAGCGGGATAGCCGCGGGAGACCGAAGGCGGTCGTCCTGCGGGCGAAGGCGTTTGATGGTTGGATGGCCGCGAGCGGAGGGATCGGCGAACTGGGACGTCGGCCCACATGGGCAACATGATCGTCGGCATGCGATGGCGGCAGGAGAGCGGATTTCATGAAGTTCCTTCTCACGTCGGGGGGCGTCAGCAACCCGAGCATCTCCGGCGCGCTCGTCGACCTGCTGGGTAAGCCGATCGCCGAGTCCACAGCGCTGTTCATCCCCACCGGCCTCCATCCCTTTCCCGGTGGAGCCGGGATGGCGTGGAAGACGATCCACGGCCAGGGCCCGAGCCGGCTGTTACAGCTGGGCTGGAAGTCGCTCGGGATTCTGGAGCTCACCGCGCTGCCGACGATCCGCGAGGAGAACTGGGTTCCCGCGGTTCGGCAGGTCGATGCGCTGCTCGTCGGCGGCGGGGACGTGCTGTACCTGACCTACTGGCTACGCCAGTCGGGCCTGGCCGACCTCCTGCCGTCGCTGACTGACACGGTTTATGTGGGGGTCAGCGCCGGCAGTATCGCCGTCACCCCGTACAACTGTGACGCCGAATTTGATCTTGCCTTCATGCCCGACGGCCATGACATGGGGCGGGACGCCGACCGGGCGCTGGGGCTGGTGGATTTCACGCTGTACCCGCACCTGAATCACCCGGACATGGAGGACACCTCGCTGTCCAACATTCAGAAATGGGCGTCCGGGATCCCCGTCCCGACGTATGCCGTCGACGACGACACCGCCATCAAGGTCGTCGACGGCGAGGTCGAGGTCATCTCCGAAGGTGACTGGAGATTGTTGAACGACAGCCATGGCGAGCGCTGACGATCCAGGGTCTGCGGGGGTGGTGCTGGGTGAGGTGTCCGCACCATCGGGCGCCGTTGTCCTGGCATGCGCGGGCTTTCTCGACGAGTGGGCGGAACTCGGTGAGCCGCTGTCCGTCCGGGCTGGGCGGGCCGTCGCTGCCGGGGGTTGCTGTCTGCGGGATCGGCTCGCTGAGGCGGTGGCCGTGCCGGCTGGTCCCGGATCGTTGACCGCGACCGCGATCACCCGTGCCGGCGCCTACCAGCCGTACGACACCAGCGAAACGATCGCGGTGCTGACTGTCGACCTGGATCTGCCCTGGGCAGCGTTGGCGTCCGGTTCCGGACCGGTGTCGCTCGGGGACCTTCCCGTGGATCGGTGCGGGATGGTCGTCGGCGACGCTCGGGCTCTCGACTCCTGGGTCGGGTTTCTGCACGGTTCGCGTACAGTTGATGGGCTTGCGGATGTGCGGGTCTCGGGCCGGGGCGAGGAGCAGGCGTGGGCTCATTTCGGGGCCTTGCCGTTGCCGTCCGGGGACGGCTGTCGTGGCTGGCTCGACCTTCCGGTCGAGATGGCCCGGGAACGGGCGCGGGCGATCAACGAGTGGTCGGCCGAGCAAGGCCTCTACCGGCACATGGCACGTGTCGATCTGCACCATCATCAGCATCTCGGGTGGCGGGCGGGCGGGCCGGACCCGCTCGGTGCCGGGCTGATCGAGGTGGCGGGTTCACCGGTTCTTTGTCTGGCCTGGACGCCGCTCGAACTTCAGCGTTTCGGCGGCGGCCGGTCCGCCGGACAGGTCTATCCGGTCTCCCTGGAGAACGACGAGGGCGGGGCGGTCCTCCGGTGGCGGGTTCCGCCGATGGGGCAGTAGGGCTGCGACACACCGCTGCTCGATCGGCGGGTCGATCGGCCGCAGAGGAACACACAAGGGCCGGCTCACTCGATTGAAGTGGGCCCCACTTCACCGAATGATCAGTTCTCCAGGATCTTCCGCAGATCGGTCAGCGCGGCCTCGTCACGCAATGACGGGCTCGCCTCCAGCGCCAGCCGGACACCCTCACCGAGCTGCTGCTGTGTCAGCGGCTTGGAATCTCGCAACTGTGCGGTCAGGGCCTCGACGATCCGGTCGCGGGCCTCGATGCGGCTTCCACCGATCTGGAAGAATTTGAGCGCCTCGGAGACCTCCCGGGCCATGTCCCCCGGCGTCAGCGCCGCCCGCGGCTGACGCCGTTTCCTCCACCATTCCACCGTCTTTCGGACGGCCGGGGCAGCGGTCACCGCAAGGGCGGCGACTCCCAGGGCCACCAGTTCGACGAGATCCGTATCGTCGTCCTGTTCGGCGCGTTTCTGCTGAGGCTGCGTGTCCGCGTGCTCGTAGGTGTGGGTGTGGGTGTGAAAGACGTATGAGACCGACGGCTCGTCGTCGTCCTCCTCGTCCTCGTCGATCGGGTCGAGGGTGACGTGCCCGAGCTTGTTGGTGCCGTCCTCACGGGTCAGCGGGCTGAAACTGCCCGGCCGCTTGTGCGATTTCGACAGCTCCGCGTCGTCCTCGTACGTGACCCACATCTTCTTGCGCGGCATGGCACCTTCCCCGTCCGACCCCCTGACGCGGTCGATTGTGCTACGCCGCCAGCCGGCCCACATCCTCATGACGGACCGATTTCGTTCATCGGCATCGCTGATCGGCCGGACCGCGTCGCGGCGGACGATGCCTCCCGCCGAGTCGGGTAGCGGTGGATCAGGAAGCGACCACTCACCATCCGGCGCCCGGTGAAGGCGATTCGGCCGAACGGCGGCCACCGGGTCCGAGGCGGCCGCCGCCGCTGACCGTTCGGGATCGTTGATGCGCCGGTATACCGGCACCGCGGGCGCCTCCGCGCGTCCTAGGGTCACCCGAATGATCAAGGTGTGGTTTCCGGCTTCCGGGAGTCCCGGCGCGATGACCCGGGTCGGTGCGGCCCTCGCAGCCGGCGGGGTGCTCACTCTCGCGCTGGCCGGTTGCGCCGGCCAGGTGAGCCGCACCGGATCGGCCCAGCCGCTCACCTCGGTCGCCGCACCCGTGTCGGACCCGCAGCCGTCCAGCGCACCGACGATCCACCCGAAGTGGCGTACCTGTGCCGACGAACCGACCATGCAGCCGCAGGACGGCGGCAACGACGCCGTGCCGCTCGCGCACTTCGCCGGCACCTTCCACCCGGTGGCCGCCCTCCTCTGCCGGGAGGACACCCAGCGACGGACGGACGGCGGAACGGACGCGATCGCCGTGGAGGACCGGGCCGACGATGTGGCCGCCCTGATCGCCGCACTGAGTCTGCCCGACGAGCCGCCGCCGTCACTCGAACCGCCGACCGGCGACGTGCCACCGGAGGCGGGGCTGATCTGCGCCGCGGATGGCTACTTCACACCGCGGATGGTGCTCCTCGACGGCCAGGGTCGCTGGGTGCGGCCCCGGCTCCCCCGCGACAGCTGCGACAAACCCCGTGCCGAGGCCGCCGCCGCCCTGGGCGAGCTGCGGTGGACGCGCGTCAGCACCCGGGTTCTCGGCGAGGTCGAGTCGGCCGGTGCCGCCGCGAGCGGATGCGATCAGGTCCACACCGACATGGTGTGGTTCACCGGCGTCCATCCGCCCGGTCGGCAGGGCGATCTGGCTGCTCTGGCCGACGACGCCGCATCGGTGCGGTTGTGCGTCTACCGGGTGCTGGCGAGCGGCCGCGACAGCGAGAAGCCGCAGGGTGACTTCGTCTCCGGCCGCGTCCTGCCACCCGGCAGGTGGGCGGCGGTCAAGCGGGCGGTCGCGACCTCCGGAAAAGCGGCGGCATGTACCACTCCGGCGAACCGGTTCGCCCGGCTGGAGACTCCCCGGGGCGACATCTACGTGGAACTCGACGGTTGCCGGCGCCTCGTCGCTCAAGGTGCCCTCGCCGCCGACGGAACCAGCGGCGACACGATCTGGCAGGCGTCCACGGACCTGCCCGCGCTACTCACCGGACCATGAACGCCCCGTCGTGGGCCGAGTGGCAGCTGTCGCGAATCTGCCAGATCCTTCCGACCATTCATTCTTATCGAGGAATCTCGATGAGTGGCTGATTTCAGGGGCGCCGTCGAGTTCCGCGTGCTCGGCGACTTCGAGGTCCGCATCGGGACCACCGCGATGGACGTCGGTCACGCCCGCCAGCAGCGTGTGCTGCTCGCCCTGCTGGTCGACGCCAACCAGGTGGTCTCGGCCGATCAACTCACCGACCGGGTGTGGGCCGACCGGCCGCCGCAGCGCGCACGCGGGGCGCTCTACAACTACGTGTCACGGCTGCGGCGAATCCTGAACACCGCCGACGACGTCGCGATCACCCGACGGCCGGGTGGCTACCTGCTCCAGGTCGACGCGCCGGCCGTGGACCTGCACCGGTTCGAGCAGCTGACGACACGGGCCCGGGCCGCCGACGACGACGAGGCGTCGGCGCTGTTCGCCCGGGCGCTCGGGCTGTGGCGGGGGCAGGCGTTCGCCGGCCTGGACTCGCCGTGGCTCGACCCGGCACGCGACGCGGCCCACCGGCGGCGGACCGCTGCCGAGCTCGACCGCACCGATGTCGAGTTACGCCTCGGGCGGCACGGTGAGCTCGTACCGGATCTGTCCGTGCGGGCCGCCGCGTCGCCGCTGGACGAACGGCTCGCCGGGCAGCTCATGCTCGCGCTGTACCGGTCGGGCCGCCAGGCCGAAGCGGTGGACACCTTCCAGCGGACCCGATCCCGCCTGGCCGACGAGCTCGGCATCGACCCCGGACCCGACCTGTGGTCACTGCACCAGCGGATCCTCACCGTCGACCCGGCGTTGGACGTCCCGCGGCGACCGGTGATCGCCGGGGCGCGGGTCACGCCGCCACGTCAGCTACCGGCGCCGCCGCGGTCGTTCCGTGGCCGACACGACGCACTCGCGCGGCTCGACACCATTCCCGCCGACCACGGCATGCCGGTCGTCGCGGTGTCCGGCCCGGCCGGGGTCGGCAAGACGAGCCTGGCCGTGCACTGGGCACACCGGGTCGCCGACCGCTATCCCGACGGCCAGCTGTACGTCAACCTGCACGGCTTCGACCCACGTCGCCAGGCGACCGATCCGGCCGAGGCGCTGCGCGGTTTTCTGGAGGCGTTCACCGTGCCGGCCGGGCGGCTGCCTTCCGGGCTCGACGAGCGGGCCACCCTGTACCGGAGCATCCTGGCCGGTAGACGGGTACTGGTCGTGCTCGACAACGCCCGTGACGCCGAGCAGGTCCGGCCGATGCTGCCCGGCACACCCGGCTGCGCGGCCGTGGTGACCAGCCGCAACCGGCTCACCCCGCTGGTCGCGGCCGAAGGCGCGCACCCGGTGGCCCTGAACGTGTTGACCGTCGGCGAGTCCCGGGAGCTGATCGCCGCCCGGCTCGGCGCGGACCGGGTCGCCGCGGAATCCGGTGCCGTCGACGAGATCATCGAACGGTGCGGGCGGCTGCCGCTCGCTCTGGTCATCGCCGCCGCAGCCGGGGCCTGGGCGCCACTGGCCGAGCTGGTCACCCAACTGCGTGATGCCGCCGGTGTGCTCGACGCGCTCGACGGCGGTGACGCGTCGACCGATGTGCGGGCCGTGTTCTCCTGGTCCTACCGGGCACTGAGCGACGGCGCGGCCCGGCTCTTCCGACTGCTCGCCCTGCACGCGGGCCCGGACATCGACGTCATCGCGGCCGCCGGTCTGGCCGGGCTCGGCGTGGCCGGCATCCGACCCATGCTGGCGGAACTCACTCGTACCCATCTGCTGGAGCATCCGGCCGAAGGCCGTTTTGCCTTTCACGACCTTCTCCGCTGGTACGCCCGTGAGCTGGCCGAACTCCACGACAGCGCCGTGGACCGTCACCTGGCTCGGCAGCGGATGCTCGACCATTACCTGCACAGTGCCGACACGGCCGCCCGGCGCATGGATCCGCATCGGGAGCCGATCATCGGGTCTGCGCCCGATCCCGCCGCGCTGCCGATGTCGTTCGCCGGATACGAACACGCGCTCGCCTGGTACACCGTGGAGAGGCCGGTGCTGCTGGCCGCCGTCGGTCAGGCCGCCCGGACCGGTTTCGATCAGCATGCGTGGCGGCTGGCGTGGACGTTGATGGACTACCTCGACATGCACGGCTACTGGACCGACCTGCTCACCGCCCAGACCACCGCGATGGCCGCGGCCGAACGGCTCGGTGACCGTACCGGGCGGGCGCACGCGCACTGGGGTCTGGGCCGGGCCCATGCGAAGCTGGGCCGCGCCGGTGACGCCCACACCCACTTCACGCGGGCGCTGGATCTGTTCGAGCAGGTCGGCGACCTGACCAGTCAGGCGCACACCCACCTGAACCTGGCCTGGTCACTGGACCGGCAGGGTCGGTACGCGGAGGCACTGCCGCATTCACGGCGGGCCGTCGGCCTCTATCGGAGCATCGGGCACGTGGCCGGGCAGGCCGACGGGCTCAACAGCATCGGCTACTACCTCACCCACCTGGGCCATCACCGGCAGGCGCTGATCCACTGTCGCCGGTCGGTCGCCCTGCACCAGCGGGCCGGCGACCCGCGCGGTGAGGCGCAGGCCTGGGACAGTCTCGGCCGGGTCCACATGAACCTCGGCGGCGCCGACCGCGCCACCGAGTGCTACCTGCGGGCCATCGACCTGATCGGCGCCCTGGGCCTCGGCTACGACGAGACGATCGTGCTGACCGGCCTCGGCGACGCCCGGCGCGCCACCGGAGACCTCGACGGCACCCGACGGGCCTGGCAGCGTGCTCTGAGCATCCTGCGGCGACTCGACCATCCGGACGCCGACACGATGCGGGCCCGCCTCGAGGAGTTGTCCCGGCTGAACTGATCCCCGGGGCGGGCCGCGCTCTACCGCCGAATCAGAACCGTGTGCCGATCTGTTCCGCGATGACCTCGGCGAAGTTCGCCTCGAGCGCGCCACCGGCCGGCAGGTTGTTGTCGTGGAAGCACTGCGCGTTCAGCCGGTCCGGTTCGGTGAGAGTGATCAGGCCCGGAATCGTGACGCTGTGGTAGGCCGAACCCTCCACGGTCGTCGCGTCCCCGGTCAGCAGCCCACCGGCGCCGTTGTTGAGCCCGCACCGGAAGGTGTCCCGCACGTTGGTGCCGTTGATCAGGATGACCCGCAGCGTCACCGACCAGGTCCCGGCCGGAAGCACCGGCCCCGGCACCAGGATCCGCCCGGTCACGGCCGTGCGCGGCAGCGCGACCGGCCCGGCGGTGTGTCAGGACGTCGCCCGCGATCCCGACGACGGCCAGTTGAGCGGTTGTTCGACCCCGCGGCAGGCCTGCCCGATCTGCGTGTCGATCACTCGCAGCGCCCCGTTGTCGGTGTTGTAGCAGGCGTTGATCAGCCCCGTGCCCGAGTTCGGAATCGAGGCATTGGCCACCGACCCGATCCCGACCACGGCGACCATGACGGCAAGGGCCGCGAACCATTTCCTACGTGCGCTCATGTCTTCCTCTTTCCCCCTGGTGGACTAGCGCGTCGGTAGGAGTTTCGGCGCGGACCCCACACCAGAACTCACACGAATCTGGAATCCCCTGCCGGGGGCGTTTTCACGATGTCGGTGCACCGAACCAGTGGGCCGCGGCGCGGACGAAGCCGCCACGTTCACCGGCCCAGGCGATGACACCGTCCGGCCGGATCAGAACGCCGTCGAGGCCGAGGTCGTCGTACGCGGGGCCGGCCGCGTAGTGGATGCGATCCGCCCAGGGCGCAACGGCGTGTTCCAGGTCGCCGCGGAAGTCGAGCAGCACGCCGGTCCCCCGCTGCAGCAGGTCGCCCAGCCGGGTGCCGTCCTGAAGCCGAAAGTCCGGGGCGTTCCGGCCGGCGAGCGGGTGTGCGTCGCCCACGTCGTAGGTGTTCGACAGGCCGGCCACCCGGCCGAACACGTACGTCGCTCCGGCCCGGGTAGCGAGCAGATCCCGGATGAGACCTTGGAGCGCCGGGGCGGTCGCGTCCGGCCGCATGACCGCGACCTGGGCACGGGACCAGTCGAGCACGCGGGCACCGATCGGGTGCCGTTCGCTGGTGTAGGTGTCGAGAAGGGCGTCCGGCGCGTGCCCGTGCACGGCCGCCGCCAGCTTCCACCCCAGGTTCATCGCGTCGCCGATGCCGAGGTTCAGACCTTGGCCGCCGAGCGGGGAGTGGATGTGCGCGGCATCCCCGGCGAGCAGTACCCGGCCGCGGCGGTAGGTGGTCGTCTGCATGGCGCGGTCGGTGAAACTGGCGGCCTGGTGGACCTCGTTCAGTGTCACGTCGGTGCCGGAGATCCGGCGCAGTACCTGCTGGAGATGCTCGCGGGTGGGCGGTCGGGAGCGGTCGAACGCGCCGCCGTCGAAGTCCATCATGCCGAGGTGTCCCTCGATGGGTGTGCGCAGGTACATACCGTGCGGTGTGAGGTTGAAACCGGGACTCAGCTTCTCCGGGTCGGCGATCGCGGTCAGCGCGACGTAGCCGGTGAGCTGCGGTCCGGTGCCGGTGAATTCGAAGCCGGCCGTCTTGCGTACCACGCTGCGTCCGCCGTCGCAGCCGACGAGCCAGCGCGCTCGATACTCTCGGGAGCCGGCCCTGGCGACCACGCCTTGATCGTCCTGATCGATCGCGTCGACCGTGACGGCCCGCTCGATGTGGACCCCGAGTTTGGCCGCGCGCTCGGCGAGGATCGTCTCGACCGCTTCGAGGCTGGTCATGTGGCCTTCCAGGGCCGGGCTGGGCAGCGTCGCCAGGTCGACGTTCGCCGCGTCGAGCATGATCCCGGCGAAGTGGCCGAGGTTGCGTGGGGTGGTGTGCGGGTCATCGGCGACGCCGAGGTCGGCGAGCATGCCGCGGCGGTAGAACGCCTCCACCGAGCCCGCGTTCAAACCACGCATGCCGAGCGGAAGGGCCTTTCCGGGGGTACGCGACTCCGGCTCACGTTCGAGCACCAGCACCGCGCAGCCGGCGAGTCCGAGCTCGCAGGCCAGGAAGAGCCCGACCGGGCCGCCGCCCACGATCACTACGTCATACATGAACGGTCTCCCCTACTTGAAGATCGACGGGTCGATGGAGTCGGCCAGGGCCTGGTAGCCGGCGTCGTTGCCGTGCAGGTGGTCGCCCTCGTGCAGGTCGCCGCGGATCCGGTCGAGCCGGGTCGGATCACGCCAGACGGCATCGAAGTCGAGAACCGCGTCGAAGGCGTCGCTCGTGCGGATCCAGTCGTTGACCGTGCGGCGTACGGCTTCGCCCTCCGGGCTGAAGATGTCGTTGCCCCCGTAGGGCGCCATCGTGGTGGCGTACACCCGCACCCCCCGATCGTGGCCGCGGTCGATCAGCTGCCGGAATCCGGCGATGACGTCCTGAGCCGTCACCGGTTCGCCGGGGAACATCGTGAGGAAGTCGGCGAGTGGTCCGACCCGCGGGGCGAACGAGACGGCGATGTCGTTGAGGCCGATCGAGACCACCACGTGGCTGAGCCCCGGCGTGGCCAGCACGTCGCGGTCGAAGCGGGCCAGGCCCGACGGGCCCAGTCCGTCGTTGAGCAGCCGGTTCCCGCTGATCCCCTGACCACAGACGTAGACGCCGCGTTCGGCCAACCGCTCCGGCCAGCCACCGCCGGCGGTGGAGCCCACGCCGTCGACGCGCGAGTCGCCCAGCACCACGACGACCCCGGCCGGTTCGTCGGGCAGCACCTCGACCGCGGAGACCAGTGCCCACGCCGGCAGCGGCTCGGCGTCGCCCGGCAGTGCGGCTTCGGCGACCGCATCGCCCGGGATCACCCAGCCGGTGTCCAGCGGCATGTCGTGGCCGGTGCACGCCTCGACCCGGTTGGGCAGATACAGGCTGACCGACAGCCGGGCCAGGGCGGACACCGGCAGGTCCACCGGATCACTCAGGACCGGTGCACCGGCCGGGATCACCACACCGGCACGGCCGCCGAAGGTCAGGACCCGGTCACTGCCCGGCGCGATGCCGCCGCCGGCAGTCGCCAGACCCAGCCGCCCCGCGCCGACGGTCAGCGGCGCCGTTCCGTACTCGTTGGTCAGCCGGATCCGCACCCGCCGGCCGCCGCCGCTGATGCGGATCTCCTGACGTAGCGTCACATCCGCGAACACCGCGTCGGTCATCTGCGGCGACGTCGCCCAGCTGCGGATCCAGCCGAGATCTCTGCTCTCTGTCATGCCGGGAAGCATGCGGGCGCCCGCTGTCATCGAACTCGCACGGCGCTGGCAGCGGGCGCACACGACACCGTCGGCGCCTTCTGCGGCACGTGCGACCTGACAGCCCTTCCGACATCACCGCGACGCCCTGGCCGCCTGACTCGACCCGGCCAGGCTGTCACGCAGGCGGCCATGCCGGAACTGGTACACCGCACCGTGCCGGCGCAGCACGCCGATCCGGTGCGCCTCGGCCAGGAACCCGGTCAGATCCCAGGGCAGCCTCCCGCGCAGTACGAGCCACAGCCGGGCCGCCTGATAGCGGGGCCACGCCGCGGTGAATCCGAACGCCACCGCCAGCACGAACGCCCCGCCCAGACCGGCGCTCACGCCGTGCCCGACGGTCTCGGCGATGCTCAGGTCGAGCGAGACCAGTGCACCCGAGGTGAAGGCGACCACGATCGTCGTGGTGACCATGGCCAGCAGCGTCAGGTACTGGCGGCGGTCCACGGCCAGCGTCGAGCGCAGATCGTGCGCCCGCTCGACCGCGATCGGCGTACGCGACCAGTGGATCAGCGCGGACGCCGGCCCCACCACGAGACCGAACACCAGAGCGGGCAGCAGGCCGATCACGAGTTCGTCGTCGTACCGGACACCGGCGTGCCGGGCGAACGCCAGCACACCCTCCTGGACCCCGCCGACCACCAGCCCGACGACGGCACCGGCGGCGACGCCCCGGCCCAGCATCCGCGCCGGCCTCCGAACCCGGCCGCGGAGCCGGAAGTCGGTCGCGGTCGGCGTGGGCACGGCGGCGATCACCGCACTGAGACCGAACGCGAACCCCAGCCCCAGCCCGTACGCGACACCGGTGACGACACCGCCCGCCGCCGACTCGTTCCCGAGCGCCGCCCCGGCACCCTGCACCAGCCCGAGCACGCCGCCACCGGCCGCACCGGCCTGCAGCGCCCCGGTCAGAACCCGCCTGCGGCGCGGTGCGTCCTGCGGGCCGGGCGGGATGATCGACCCGACACAGAGGGCGGCGGCCAGGGTGCCCAGGCTGTACGCCAGGCCGTGCTTGACCGCCTGCAGCGAGCAGTGCTGCAACGCGGCCACCAGACCGATCTTGGCGACATAGTCGGGCAGGTCCTTGACCAGCACGATGACCACCGCGATCACCATGATCAATGCGGCGGCGGTGACGGACCGGCCGACCCGGCTCGCCAACGGCCGGACCGACCGGGCCAGATCCCACCACGCGAGGTCGTACGTCTGAACGCTGCGCGCGTGGCGGGCCAGGAACGCCAGCCGATCACGGAAGATCCGGTCGTCGCGGACCGTCCGCCGCTCGTCCCGGTGTGCATCCTGTTCGAGCAGCGTGGGCACCAGCACGTCGAGCAGGTGCGCCTCGATCGCATCCCGATCCGGGAAACGGACGCTGTCCAGCAGTTGCGCCGGATCGCTCGCCCCGCCGTAGACCTGCCGCGTCAACATCAGCGTCGACGGGCTGGTCAGAGCAGCCGCGAGCGGTCCGTCCGGCTGGGCGGTCAGCGCGGCGAGGACGGGTTCCCAGCGGTGCTCGCCGGCCTGCAGTGCACTGGCGGCCCGGAGGTATTCGGCGGCTTCGGTCAGGCGTACCGGCTGAGCCTCGATGATCGTCGCGGCGGTGAGTCGCTCGCCTGCGGTGACCGCCGCCCGGTATTCCTCCGCCCGGGAGGTGAGCACGAACGCGTCGCCGGCCAGCACGGCCCGGTTGATCGCCCGGATCGCCGCGGACCGGCGCGACGCCGGAACCTCGTCCAGGCCGTCGAGGATCGGCACGAGCCGCCGGTCGGCCACCAGGTCGGCGATCGCGGTGGGCCCGAAACGGGCCCGGTCCTGCAGGATCGGGTACCGCTCAGCGAGTTCCCGACGCAGCCAGGCGTGCAGGTGTTCGTTGCCGGGTCGCCAGGAGGACAGCGACAGCAGCACCGGCACCGGCTCCCCCGGCAGCCGGCGGGTCGCCAGTTCCACGGTCAACATGACCGCGAGGGTGGTCTTGCCGGACCCGGCCGGTCCGAGCACCACCAGACGCCGCCGATCCAGCGCCTGGAAAGCCGACGCGAGGGCGGCGACGTCAGCGGACCCGTCGCTCCATCGCACCGGGATCGGGTACGGATCCGACAGCTGCAACAGGGCGATCTCGTCCTGCCACTGCCGGCGGACCGCGCTCGTGAGCGTCTGCGCCGCCGCTTCGAGCAGGTCGGCGGGCATCATCGGCGGCAGGCGCGGGGCGGTGTCCGGGGCGGACAGTTCGTCGGCCACGGCGTACAGAAGCGTGGGTGTCGATCCGCTCTTGTGCAGTCGGGCGATGCCGTCCTGGCAGGCCGAGAGCGCGGCTGCCGGCTGACCGCTGCGGTGCAGGGCGATCACCAGCGCGTGGTGCAGACGCTCGCTGTCCGGGTACTCCTCGATCCAGCGGCCGAGCCCCACGTCGGTGAGAAGCTCGCGGTAGCGGTGCAGCCGCTGGAACGCGTCCGCCGTCGCCTCCAGGGCCTCCAATCGTGCGGCGTCCAGCCGGGCGACGGTGTCCCGGGCGAACGCTTCGGTGTGCAGACTGCCCAGCGGCCGGCCGCGCCACAGGGCGAGAGCACTGTCGAGCCGTTGCACCGCCACGGCCGGCTGGTCCGCGGCGAGCGCGTCCTGCCCTTGCCGGATCAGGCCACGGAACTCGGTCTCGTCGACGTGATCGTCGGGCAGGTCCAGGCGGTAGCCGCCGTCCTCGGTGACCAGCAGCGTGTCCCGGCCGATCGCCGCGGCCGCCGGTGCGAGTGCCACCCGCAGGCGGGCGATGTAGGTGAACAGCGCCCCACGTTTGCGGTCCTCCAGCTCCCAGCCGTCGAACGCCTCGGCGTCGGCCGACCAGACTTCCTCGATGAGGGTACGGCGTGCGACGTTCTCGTTGCGGCGCAGCAGCAGCGCCGCCAGCACCCGGCGTTGCAGGGGCGGCCCCAACGGGAGCGACTCACCGTCCAGCTCGACAGCCAGCGGCCCGAGCACCTGAAACTGCAATCGGGCCTCCACAGAGAACACCGGCGAGCACGGACGGGCGTCATCGTACTGACGCCCGTCTCGGTGATCGCCAGGTGACGGTGCGGCGAGTCGGCGGGTCGGGTCGGCGTGCGCCAGGCCCAGGCGACGACGAGGTGCCCAACGCTTCAGGCGGCGAGGGCGGCGGTTCCCCAGCGTTGACGCAACTCCTCGCGGGTGGGCATCGCGTCCGCGCCGCCGGGGCGTTCGCAGACGAGTGCGGCCACATGGAGTGCGAAGTGGATGTGGTCGTGCCAGGTGGTGGTGCTGTCGGGTAGTCCGGTGTCCAGCAGTCGTGAGATGAGGGCGGCCATCACGGAGTCGCCGGCGCCGGTCGCGTCGATCGCGGTGACCTGCGGTGCCGCGATCACTCTCGTCTCGTTCCCGGTGTCCAGCCAGGCGCCGTCCGGGCCGAGTGTGACGATGACGGCGGCGGCTCCGGCGGCGCGCAGTCGTGCCGCCGCCTGCGCGACGGTGGCACCGCCGTAGAGCACGGCCGTGTCTGCCGCGCTGAGTTTGACCAGGTCGGCGGTGGCCGCGAAGTGCTCGATGAGGTCACGCAGCTCGGTGACGGCGGTGTGGTCGGGTAGCAGCCCGGGGCGGATGTTGGGGTCGAGGACTCGCAGTGGGCCCGGTCGTGCCCAGGCCCGGCGGGCGGAGTCGAGGACGGGCTGGGCGAGCAGGCTGATCGAGCCGGTGTAGAGGACCGCGGCTCCGCTGAGGTGCGGCAGGTCCAGGTCGGCGGGTGCGAGCTGGGCGTACGAGGCGGGTGTGCCGTAGAACCGGAACTGCGGTTCGGGACCGGCGAAGGTGGTGAGGGCCAGTGTGCTGGCTGCCGGCACCCGCCGCACGTGACGGGTGCCGACGCCGTTGTCGGTCAGGAACGCGGCGATCCGGTCGCCCCAGGTGTCCTCGCTGAGAGTGCCGATGAAGTGGGCGTTGCCACCGAGGCGGCTCACGCCGACTGCCACGTTCAACGGAGCGCCGCCGATGGCGCAGCGGTAGACGGGTCCGGTGTCGGTGGGGGTTTCCAGCAGATCGACCAGGGCTTCGCCCAGGACCGCCGCGTATCGCATGGTTCTCCTTTTCTATTCGGCCGGCTGGGCCGGTGCGGGGGCGGCTCCGGTCATGATGGCCACAGCGTCGGACATGGTGTGGGTCTTGGGGCTGATCACCGCGATCCGGCGGCCGAGGCGCTGGATGTGGATACGGTCGGCCACCTCGAAGACGTGTGGCATGTTGTGGCTGATCAGGATGACCGGCAGGCCGCGGTCGCGGACGTCGCGGATGAGTTGCAGGACCCGGTTGCCCTCCTTGACGCCGAGTGCGGCGGTCGGCTCGTCGAGGATGATCACCTTGCTGCCGAAGGCGGCGGACCGGGCGACCGCGACGGCCTGGCGCTGGCCGCCGGAGAGTGACTCGACGGCCTGGCCGATGTTCTGCAGGGTGCCGACGCCGAGTTCGCTCATGTGCCGGGCGGCTTCGGTGCGCATGTGTTTGTGGTCGAGCATCCGGAAGACCGAGCCGAGCAGGCCGGGCCGACGTTTCTCCCGGCCGAGGAAGAGGTTGTCGGCGATGTCGAGGCCGGGGGCGACGGCCAGGGTCTGGTAGACCGTCTCGATCCCGGCGGCGCGGGCGTCCATCGGGTTGCGGAAGTGCACCCGTTCGCCGTCGAGGTAGATCTCGCCCTGGTCCGGGACCAGGGCACCGGACAGGGCTTTGATCAGGCTGGACTTGCCGGCTCCGTTGTCGCCGATGACGGCCAGGATCTCGCCCGCGTGCAGTTCGAGGTCGCTGCCGTCGATCGCGACGACTCGGCCGTACCGCTTGGTCAGGCCTTTCGCCTGCAATACCGGAGTCACGATTTGACCTTTCTGATCCACTGGTCGAGGGAGACCGCGACCAGCACGAGCAGGCCGATGGCGAAGCCCTGCCAGACCACCTCGACGCCGGCCAGTTGCAGGCCGTTGCGGAAGACCCCGACGATCAGCGCCCCGATCAGCGTGCCGATCACCCCGCCGCGACCACCGAAGAGGCTGGCGCCGCCGAGCACCACCGCGGTGATCGAGTCGAGGTTGTAGTCGGTGCCGACGTTCGGGCTGGCCGAGGCGAGGCGGCCGATGAGGATCCAGGCGCCGACGGCGTACAGGGCTCCGGCGACGGTGTAGACCGACAGCAGGACCCGGTTGGTGCGGATGCCGGCGAGCCGGGCCGCGTCCACGTCGTCGCCGGTGGCGTAGACGTGCTTGCCCCAGGCGGTCATCCGCAGCGCGTACAGCAGGGCGGCGAAGAGCAGCAGCATGATGAGCGAGCCGTAGGTGAGCCGGAAACCGCCGAGCGGGATCGTGGTGCCGGTCCAGGTCATCAGGGCGGGCATGTCCGAGCCGCGGACCGTCTCGCTCTTGCTGACCACCGAGTTCAGCGAGAAGAAGATGGTCAGGGTGCCGAGCGTGACGATGAACGGTGGGAGCTTGATCCGGGTGACCAGGATGCCGTTGAGGGCGCCCATCGCGGTGCCCAGGACGAGCCCGATGACGAGGGCGAGGGCTCCGGGAAGGCCGGCGTCGGTGGCGAAGTGGGCCATCAGGATGGAGGAGAAGACGGCGATCGCACCGACCGACAGGTCGATGCCTGCGGTCAGGATGACCAGGGTCTGACCGAGCGCGAGTACGGCGATGACGGTGACCTGGGCCAGGACCAGCGACAGGTTCGGTGCGGTGAAGAAGCGCGGGCTCATGGCGCTGAACACGATGATCGCCGCGATCAGGACGGTGAAGGGTCCGAGGGTGGGGTTGGCGTGCATCAGGTGCTGCAGGCGCGTACCCCAGGAGTCGTTCTTGTCGGTGTCGAAGTCGGGTGCGGGAACCGGGTTTCTGGTGACTGACCGGGTAGTCAAGATCGGCACTCCTCATGCCAGGGGGTGGGGGCGGGTCACGGAGGTGCGGGTCAGCCCCAGCAGTTGTCCTTGCCCCAGGTGGAGTCCTTGCTGTCGACGCCGGTCTGCGGCTGGTCGGAGATGAGCTGGACGCCGGTGTCGGTGAAGGTCTTGCCCTCGGTGGCGGTGGGCTTGGTGCCGTCCTTGGCGAACTTCGCGATCGACTCGACGCCCAGAGACGCCATCTTCAGCGGGAACTGCATGGAGGTCGCCCCGATGACGCCGCCCTTGACGTTGTTCACGCCGGGGCAGCCGCCGTCCACGGAGACGATCGTGACGTCCTTCTCCTTGCCGGCCGCCTTGAGGGCCTCGTAGGCGCCGGCCGCGGCGGGTTCGTTGATCGTGTAGACCAGGTTGATCGACGGGTCCTTCTGCAGCAGGTTCTCCATCGCGGTCCGGCCACCGTCCTCGGCGCCGTCGGTGACGTCGTGTCCGGCGATCCGGGGGTCGGCCTCGTCGCCGATCTTCGTCTTGTCCTTGACGTCCACCCCGAAGCCCTCCAGGAAGCCCTGGTCACGCTGGACGTCGACGGAGATCTGGTTGGCGTTGAGATCGAGCAGGGCGATCTTGGCCTGCTTGCCGTCGGCGGCGAACTTGGCCTTGGCCCACTGGCCGATGAGCAGGCCGGCCTGGTAGTTGTCGGTGGCGAAGGTGGCGTCGACCGCGCCGGCCGGGTCGGTCGGGGTGTCCAGCGCGATCACCAGCAGGCCCGCCTGGCGGGCCTTGTCGATGGCCGGGACGATGGCCTTCGAGTCGTTCGGGGTGATCAGGAATCCCTTGGCGCCGACGGAGATCAGGTTCTCGATCGCCTGGACCTGGGCCTCGTTGTCGCCGTCCTGTTTGCCGGCGAACGTCTGCAACTCGATGCCCTGCTGCTGGGCGGCCTGTTGCGCGCCTTCCTTCATCTTGACGAAGAACGGGTTGGTGTCGGTCTTGGTGATCAGGCCGACGATCGGCTTGCCGTCGGAGCTCGCACCGGTGTCGGAGCCACTGCAGGCGGCGGCGGACAGGCTGAGCGCGGCGGCCAGACCCATCGCCGAGAGCCGACGGCCGGTTATGCGGGTACGGGGCATCGAAGCCTCCAGGAGGGTATGCGGGCGAAGGATTTTCGTTCATCGCTGTGACTGAGACAACGTTGTCCTGGAGTAGACGCGACGGTGTGTGGCTTGTCAACACCATGTGACATCGGGATTTCCGTGAGACACCAATCCAGCAGGGATTGGTCCGTGATCCTGGTTCGCGCCTACTCAACCCCGGGGCGAGTCTCGCCGAGACATCGTTGTCTCTTCACCTTGGCATTGCTACGCTGCGCCTCTCGAACGAGGCCAGCTAGGAGCAGCGTGTCAAGCGAAGTGACGCCCGACGGGGGTAGGAGCGGCCGGCCGAGGATGAACGATGTCGCCCGTGCCGCAGGGGTGAGCCTCAAAACGGTCTCGCGGGTCGTCAACGGCGTGCAGACCGTCGACCCCACGCTGGCGGCGCAAGTGCGCAGCGCCATCGAAGCCCTCAACTACCGCCCCGACATGGGTGCCAGCACCCTGCGCCGCAGCGACCGGCGTACCGGGACGATCGCCCTGCTCCTCGAAGACGTCAGCAACCCGTTCTCGTCGGCGTTGCACCGCGCGGTGGAGGACGAGGCCCGTACCCGCGGGGTCCAGGTCCTCACCGGAAGCCTCGACGAGGACCCCCAACGCGAACGGGAACTGGCCCGGGCCTTCACCATGCGCCGGGCCGACGGGCTCATCATCGCCCCGGCCAGCACCGATCAGAGCTACCTGACCAGCGAGTTCCAGGGTGACACCCCCGTCGTCTTCGTCGACCGCCCGGGTCACGGCATTCCCGCTGACACCGTGCTCGCCACCAATGTCATCGGCGCCACCGAGGCCACCCGGCACCTCATCGACCACGGGCACCGCCGGATCGCCTACCTCGGCGACTACACCCGCATCTCCACCGCCCGGCAGCGGCACCAGGGATACCTCACGGCCATGGGCGACGCCGGCCTGGAACCCGACCCCGCGCTCGTGCTGCCGGACCTGCACACCGCACTCTCGGCAGAGAGCGCGGTCATGGAGCTGCTGCACCGCCCGGACCCGCCCACCGCCCTGTTCACCGGTCAGAACCTGGTCACGATCGGCGCCGTGCGGGCCCTACGCCGCCTCGGCCTGCACCGCACGCTCGCGCTGATCGGGTTCGACGACTTCCCACTCGCCGACCTGCTCGAACCAGCGGTCACCGTCATCGCCCAGGATCCGGCGATGATGGGCCGGATCGCGGCCCAGGCCCTGTTCAGCCGCATCGACGGCGACTCCGGCCCGCCCCGCCAGCACTGGATACCCACCACCCTGATCCGCCGCGGCTCGGGCGAACTGCCACCGCGCTCCCCCATCGCCGCCGACTCATGGTGAACCGGCCCCAGCGCAACAGAGGTCGCCACTGCGCCGTGGTCCCCATCCGGGCCTGCGGCACGGCCGCGCGGTTCAGGACAGTCGCAACGCCTCCTGAACCCGGTGACCGTCCACGACCACCTGATCGCGGCCCCCGTGCTTGGCCGCATACAGGCATCGGTCCGCGGCGGAGAGCACATCGGCCTGGGTGAAGCCCGGGGCGGCTTGCGCCACCCCGACACTGACCGTCACGGACAGCCCGTCGGTGACACTCTGCCAGTCGTACGCGCGGATCGCCCGCCGGACACCGTCCAGCCGGGCGCCGGCCTCGACGGCGTCGACACCCGGCAGCACCAGAAGCAGCTCCTCACCGCCCAGACGCGCGGCGAAGGCGGGCGGGGCGGCGACGAGTTCGTTGTCCAGCAGTGCGGCGACACGTTTCAACACACGATCGCCGACGTCGTGCGAGAAACCGTCGTTGATCAGTTTGAAGTGGTCGAGGTCGAGGATCGCCACACTGAGCGGCTGGTCGGGACCGTTCATCAACAGTGGCAACTGCTCGTCGACGAAGCGGCGGTTGCGCAGGCCGGTCAGCTGGTCCCGACGGGCCTGCTCACGGAAGCGTTCCGCGTCCCGACGTGCTTCCGAGACCTCGAACATGGCGTGCCGGTCGCGGGCCTGCGTCCGCTGCAGGGACAGGTGCTGGTCACGGTAAGCGACGAAGAACCTCCGGTACATGCCGAACGCGGCTTCGAAATCACTGCGGGCGGCATGCAACTCGGCCTGTTCCTGCCACAACCGCACAAGCACGTCACCCAGCTCGCGCTGCGCACAGAGGTCGCCGCACGCGTCGAGGCATGCCTGCGCCCGCTCGTGCTCGCCCTGTCCCCGCAGAGCGGCGGCCAGGGTGAGCAGATACTCGGCGCGGGAGTCCGCCTCCTCGACGCCGTGGCTCTCGTCGTAGGCCATCGCCTGCTCGACAGCCCGCTCCGCCTCGGCGAACCGGCCGTTCGCCAGGTGAATGTTGGCGATCGTGTCCAGGTCGGCGCCCTCCAACTCCAAGCCGTCGGCCTCGGCCGCAGCCTGGAGCCGCCGGGCCACCTGGTGCGCGTCCCGGGAGAAACCCGAGGTCAACTCCATGTACGCCCAGTTGTTGAGCACCGCCATCCGCAGCCAGGACAGCCGGTGGCGGGCCGCAAGCTCCTCGGCCTGCCGATAGTGGCTGCGGGCGAGCTCCATCGAATCGAATTGCCCCAACGCGTCGGCGAGCTTGGCTCGATGCCACACCCGGGTGCTCGCCGTCGCGGTGTCCTCGAGTAACTCCACCGCCAGGACGGAATGCTCCAACGCCTCGGCGAAACTGCCGACATGCCGCTCGAGGTTCGCCCAGAGCAGATGAGCGCGGGCCCGCACGGGCGGTGAATCGTTCACGACGCCCCACTGCTCGATCTCCCGGACCTGACGGGCCGCGGCCGCGATCTCGCCCTTGCGCATTCTCATCTTCGCCTGGCAGATGCGGGCCCTCATGACCAGTTCCTCATCGCCGAGGACCCGGGCGCGCTCCTCCAGGTCCACCGCGGTCTGCAAGGTGTCCAGATCCGCCCAGGCGAACTGTTCTTCGACCTCGACCAGCGCACCGAAAAGTTCCGCACGTGCATCCGTCGGACCGGCCATGAACCACACCTTAGTGTCGTCGACTCGGAGCCGGTCCTCATCCGGGTGGCGGTGGACAGCTGATTCATCGATCACCGCACCACTCGTCGCCTCCGGACCCGAACAACTCGGCACGTCGTTGATCCGGGCGTCCCGGTGATCCGTGGTCATGGGCAGCCGGAATTCCCCGGACTGTTCCTGGAGGCGCACGTGTTCGCCGTCGTCCGCATGTTCGCGTCGCCCCGCCGGGTGACCGCGTTGCTCATAGCCGCACTGGCTCTCGTCCTGTTCAGCCCGCAAGCGGCATCGGCCGTCGAGCCGGGCGTGCCGGACCCGCCGACCAACCTGGTCCCCGACACCGGCGAGGGCAAGCTGGCCGCCGCCGACAAGGACTTCGTGATCAAGGTTCGGCTGGCCGGTCTGTGGGAGATCCCGGCCGGCGACATGGCGCAGGACAAATCGAGGAGCAACCGGGTCAAGGGCATCGGCGCGGACATCGCCGAACAGCACAAGGTCCTCGACCAGCTGACCCGGGACGCGGCGAAGAAACTGAAGATCACGCTGCCGAACGAGCCGAACGAGGATCAGCAGGGCTGGCTGCGGGAGATGGAGGACGCCGCCGTCGGCCAGGAGTTCGACCAGATCTACATCGACCGGCTCCGCGCCGCGCACGGCAAGATCTTCCCGGCCATCGCCACCATCCGGACCAGCACCCGCAACGACACCGTCCGCAAGCTGGCCCAGCGCGCCAACCAGTTCGTGATGACCCACCTGACCCTGCTGGAGAGCAGTGGCATCGTCGACTTCGCGGCGCTGCCCACCGCCCCGCCGCCGAACGCCGCCACCGCCACCACCGCCGCGGCGAACCCGGTGCTGTCGGCCTCCGACACCGCCACCGGCGGCACCTCGTCGGTGAGCCTGCCGGTGGTGGGCGCGGTCGTGGTCGCGGCCCTGGCCGGCGGCCTGTGGGTGAGCCGCAAGATGATGAACGACCCGCGCCGCCGATACCGCCGGCGACAAAGCCGAGGCGGATACGGCTACTGACGGCAGCCGGGAGCCGTCGGGAGGTTCCCGGTCCGTCCACGCGGACGCTAGGCCTGGAAACCTTGCGTAGTGGGCATATGCCAGCGGTGTCCCGACTGCAGACATCGCCGCCCCCACCCGTTTCCGAGTTGATTCAAGCGTGGATCCTCGACGACAGCACACAGCTCCGCCACCTCCGTTCCGCGTTGCAGGAGGCGCTGACCGGCCACCCGCTCGTGGCCGGCGACACCCTCGGTGACGTTCCCGAACGCATGGTCCTGGTGGCGACCGAACTGGCGACCAACGCGATCATTCACGGGCACCCGCCCACCGAGGTCCGGTTGCTGAGGGCCGACGACTGCTTCGTACTCGACGTCGCCGACCGTGACCTGAGCACCGTGCCCGAACTGGCCGACACCCGGCCGTTGCATGCCGGTGGCCGCGGACTCCAACTCGCGCGATCCTTCTCACTCGACGTCGGCTGGTACGCCACCGCCACCACCAAACACATCTGGGCCACGTTTCCGCTGCACCCGTGACGGAGATAAGGGGCGGCGAGCCGACGTCCGGTGAGAGGGATCGTGCCGGTGCCGTCAGCTCACGGTCGGGTCATGTCCGGTTTGGCGAAGGATCTCAGCCATGGGCCGGGTGTCATCCCGGCGGTGAAGCGCATGAGATCGTCTCGGATGGCCATGGCCGCCACCTCCGCCCGTGAGTTCGCTCCGGTCTTTCGCAAGATGTGCTCGATGTGGGTGTGCACGGTGCGCGGTGACAGGAACAGGTCGTGGGCGATCGCCGGGTTGGTCTGCCCCATCGCGGCCCGGGTCACCACTTCGAGTTCGCGCGGGCTCAAGGTGTACGGAAGATCGACCGGCCGTGCGTCGACGAGGATGGCCGGGCGGGATCCGGCAAGGTGCTGGTGTCTGAGGTTCACCCGCAACCAGTCGCGGCCGACCGGCCACAGCAGGCTCAGCCGACGGCCGGGCCATCGGGCGAGTTCGTGGACCAGCTGACGAAACGTCACATCGTCGAGCATCGGCGGACGAGTGCGGCCCGGCATGTCCACCACCTGGTCACCGGCGATCAGCGAGGCGCAGGGGCCCACCGCCCTGTCGTCGGTGTCGCCCGCCCAGGCGAGCCGGTCGGCCAGCACGGCCAGTGCCGGCATCACGGCGGCGAGCAGACGCCGGCAGTCGGTGCCGAACACGTCGGCCCGGCCGGTGGACAGATTGACCAGGCCGACGTAGCGGCCCTGGTGGCGCAGCGCCCCGGTCATGGCGTCGCGGTAGCCGGCCGGCCTGACGTGTTCGGCATAGAACCAGCCCTGCCGGAACGACTGGCCCGCCTCGTCGGAGATGGATTCGGGCAGATCGCGGTTCAGGATCTTGCGGTGCCACGGGGTCCGGGCGAATTCTTCGGCCAACCGGTTGCTGACCGCGGCCGGGTATCCGATGCCGGCGAACTGAAGGTGACCGCCGGTTGTCGGGTCGACTCCGACCAGGGTGACCGCGTCCGCCGGGATCGCCTCGCCGAGTGCGCTCAGCGCCTCCTGGCAGGCTGCCGCGACGTCGCGTTCCCGAGTGAGCATGCCCAGTCGGGTGGCGACTGCGATCTGGCGATGGGTGAGCAAACCGAGCCTCCCCGGCGAGGGCAGCCGATAACGTTCGGGCCCTAACGATAGGCCGCGGCGTGGGTCAGGACAAGGAATTCGGTATTCCTACGGATGCGGCGCGGACCGGGTCCGCGCTTTGCTTCTCGGCACCCCGGACCCCGCTGTCAAGGGCACCGACACAGGGCCGGAAACCCGAGAGGCCTCATCATGACTTCCTTCCTCAGCCACCCCTTGCCGCCGGCCGGCCGGAGCCTGTCACGCCGTAACCTGCTCACCCTGGCCGGCGGGATGACCGCCGCCACCGCTCTGGGCGCGTGCAGCGGCCCGCAGACGCAGCCGACATCCACCGGCTCGGCCTCCTCCGGCCCGAAACCGGTCACGAAGATCGGCTTCGACTACCCCTTCACACAACTGCCCCTGTACGCCACCCTGGTCAAGCTGGCCACAGCCGCGGCCCGGCGACAGGGCGTCGAGGTCGTCACCACCAACGACGCGGCCAAAGTCGACGCGCAGATCACCAACCTGAGCACCTGGGTCGGCCAGGGGATCCCGGCGATCGTGTCGTTCCCGATGGTCTTCGAGGCGACCGAGAAGATCGCAAAGGCGGCACTGGACGCCGGGCTGATCTGGGTCACCTACGGCGGAACGCTGCAGAACCAGAGTGCCGACATCCAGTTCAGCTTCCTCAAGGGCGGCACCCTGCTCGGGGAGGCCGCCGCCCGATGGGCCGACGAGAACCTGGGCGGCAAGGGCAAGATCGCCTTCCTCGTGGACGAGACCATCCAACTCGGCCGTGACCGGACCAAGGGCATGGTCGACGCGTTCACCAAGGCCGCACCGAATGTCGAGGTGGTAGCGCAGGAACAGGCCATCGACCCGGACACCGGCCTGTCGAAGTCATCGGCGCTGCTGGCCCGGCATCCCGATCTCAACATCATCCTGGGAGTCACCGACGCCGCCGCCTACGGCGGATTCAAGGCCCTGCAGCAGGCCGGCCGGGCACTGACCGACGCACGGACCTTCGTCGGCGGGCAGGACGGCGCGGTGCCCTCGCTGATGGCGATCAAGCAGGGCAGCTTCTACCGGGCCTCGGCGGCACTCGCCCCGAACGACATCGCCGCCGCCGTCGTCGAGGTGCCGTTGGCCGTGGCCGCCGGTAAACCCGATCCCAGCGTCGACCTGCCGATCACCCTGCTCCAGCAGGCCGACGGCACGAAGATCGACGACTTGATCGCGCAGAACTCCTGAGCCACGCCATGAGTCTCCAGGTCACCGCTCTGGTGAAGACCTTCAACGGCGTACCCGCTCTGAATGGTGTCGATCTGCGGGTTCCGGGCGGTCAGGTGCACGCCCTGCTCGGCCACAACGGTGCCGGCAAGTCGACGTTGATCAAGTGCCTCGGAGGCGCGTTCGCTCCCGACGCGGGCTCGATCGAGGTCGGCGGCACCAGGTACGCGCGACTGACTCCCCGAACGGCGATCTCGGCGGGTGTCGCGATCATCTACCAGCACTTGAGCGTGGTCGAACCGCTCACCGTGGCCGAGAACATCTTCCTCGGCCAGGAATGGACCCGCGCCGGAATAGTCGACCGGCGCGCTCAGCGCGAGGTGGCGACCGGGTTGCTGCAGCGGGTCGGCGCTTCCTGCCGGGCCGCAGACCGGGTCGGTGACCTGCCGATGGGGCAACGTCAGCTGGTCGAGATCGCCAAGGCACTCAACCGCAGCGCCTCCGTGCTCGTACTGGACGAACCGACCGCAGCACTGTCCACCGCGGAGAGCACCGCACTGGCCGCGTGCGTCGACGACCTCCGCGCTCAAGGCCTGGCCATCGTCTACGTCACGCACCTGCTGGCCGAGGTGGAACGGCTGGCCGACGCGGTGACGGTGATGCGCGACGGACTGGTCAGCCATCACTCCGCCGGGCGCAGCCGTACCGAACTCGTCACGGCGATCGCCGGAGAGTCCGCCGCTGCGCCGCCGCCGGGCGGCGTGCCCACTCCCGGCCCGCTGCGCCTGGAAGTCGACCATCTGACCGGACCCGGGTTCGGGCCGGTGAGTCTCACTGTCAACGCGGGCGAGATCGTCGGCCTGTACGGGCTGATCGGCTCCGGCCGTACCCGCCTGATCGAGACGTTGTTCGGCCGGCGCCACCGGATACGCGGCACGATACGAGTCGACGGCCGGACCGTCGCCCTCCGGAACCCGTCCGATGCGCTCGCCGCGGGAATCGCCCTGGTGCCGGCGGACCGGCGCAGCCAGGGCCTGTTCGGCTCGCTCAGCGCCGCGGACAACGTGCTGCTGCCCGCACTAAGCCCGTTGGCACGTCACCGCCTGCGCCGGCGGCGCGCCGAACGACGGCTGTTCGCCGACACCGCGACGGCCCTGCGGCTGCGGCCGGCCGTACCGCAAACGCCGGCCGC
Organism: Actinoplanes sichuanensis; assembly: GCF_033097365.1. NCBI lineage: Bacteria > Bacillati > Actinomycetota > Actinomycetes > Micromonosporales > Micromonosporaceae > Actinoplanes > Actinoplanes sichuanensis. The sequence continues at coordinate 2,746,809 of NZ_AP028461.1, read as the reverse complement.
GGCCTTCTCCGGCGGAAACCAGCAGAAGCTCCTGCTCGGCCGTTGGGTAAACCGGTCTCGCACCACGAGACTGCTGCTGCTCGACGAGCCGACACAGGGCGTCGATGTCGGCTCCCGCCAGGAGATCTACCGGGTCGTCGCCGAACAGGCCGCGGGCGCCGGAACCGCCGTTCTGTTCGCCTCGACCGACCCCGAGGAGATCGTCGCTCTCGCCCACCGCTGCCTGGTGATCGCCGGCGGTCGGGTGACCGCGGAATTCTCCAGGCCCCGACTGACCGAGGCGGCCCTGCTGGCGGCAGCCCACGCCGCGTCGCCGCCATCCGCCGAAGGAGCCGCCCGATGACCACGATCGACCCGCCACTGCCACGCCGACGGCTGGTCGCCGACACCGGCCGGGCCGCGGCCCTGCGCCACCCGATGCTGCCGCTGCTGGTCCTTCTGGCCCTCGCCTTCCACCTGAGTACCGGCAGCTTCCTCGATCCCGTCAACCTGCGCGGCATCGCCCTGGACGCCGCGACCATCGCGATCGTGGCCGCACCGCTCGCCCTGCTGATCATCAGCGGCTACCTGGACCTGTCCGTCGGCTCGACGCTCGCCCTCGGCGGCCTGGTCGCCGGATGGCTGGCCGCCGACGGACACTCGCTGCCGGTGGCCGTGCTCGGCGCACTGGCCGCAGGTGCCGCGGTGGGCGCACTCAACGCCCTTCTGTGCTGCCATGCCGGACTGTCGTCGTTCATCGTCACGCTCGGCATGCTCACCGCGGTACGGGGCCTCGGCCAGCAACTGTTCCCGCTCCCCCTGAGCAACTTCGGCACCGGATTCGCCTGGCTCGGCGGCGCGGCACTGGCCGGCATCGCCGCGCCCATCGTGATCGCCGCGGCCGTCCTCGCCGGTGCGGCGGCCTTCCTCGCGCTCGTCCCGGCGGGACGCTACGTCTTCGCCATCGGCGTCAACCGGGAGGCCGCCCATCTCTCCGGGATCAACGTTCGCCGTACCCCCGCCGCCCTGTTCGTGGTCACCGCCGCGGCGGCCGCCCTGGCCGGCGCGATCAAGGCGTCGGTGCTGGACAGTGTCGCCTCCGGCACCTCCGGCCTCGGTTTCGAACTGACCGTGCTGACGGCGGTCCTGCTCGGCGGCGTAGCACTCAGCGGCGGCGCCGGATCGATCTTCGGCGTGCTGCTCGGCGTGTTGTTCCTCGGCGCGCTGCAGAACGGCCTGACCCTGCTCAGCGTTCCCACCTTCTGGCAGCTCATCGCCCAGGGCGTCGCCCTGATCGTCGGTGCCGGGCTGGCCACTCTGGCACCACGACTGCAAACCGTGCGGCATGCCGCCACGCCACACCGCGAAGGAGTTCGTCGATGACTGACGAGCCGGATCTGATCCTGTTCAACGGCACGGTCCTCACCGTCGACAGGCGGTTCTCCATCGCACAGGCGGTCGCCGTCAGCGACGGGCACGTCGTGGCCGTCGGCTCCGACAGCCTCGTGCGACCCCTGGCCGGGCCGTCCACCCGCCTGATCGATCTGGCCGGACGGACCGTGCTTCCCGGCATCAACGACTCGCATCTGCACGGCGCCGCGTACGGGATGTCGCGACCGCCGTTCGCACTGGACCTCGCCTATCCCGCGGTACGGTCGATCGCCGACGTGGCCGCCACGGTGGCCCGCGCCGCCGACGCGACCCCGGCCGGCACGTGGCTCGTCGGGCTCGGCTGGAACCCGGGCTATCTCACCGAATGCACCACCGATCCGCAGCGCCTGCCTCACCGGCACGACCTGGACCGGGTCGCACCGGATCACCCGGTCTGCCTGAACGACTTCTCCGCACACATGGTCTGGGCGAACACCGCCGCACTGCGAGCGGCCGGAATCACCGCCGCCGGGCAGGCACCGCCCGGCGGAACGATCGACGTCGACGACGACGGTGTGCCGACCGGGATCCTCCGGGAAGCGGCGCAGATCCTCGTCCAGCAGCACCTGCCGAAACCCACCGTCGCCCAGCGGCGCGCCGCCATCGAAACGGTGATCACCGAGTTGCACACCCGGGGAATCACCAGCTACACCGAACCCGGCCTCGGCGTCGGCGGAACGGACACCCTGTTCGGCGGGCTCAGCACCGACAACCTGACCGCGTACGCCGAACTGGCGGCCGACGCGGCGCTGGCCGCCCGCGTCAGCGTGCTGCTGCTGCCCGCTCCGATGGGCGGGTCAGCGGCCGATCTGGCCGCCGGGCTGGCCGACGCGCTGCCGCAGCCGGCCGATCCCCGCCGGCTACGGGTGCTCGGCGTGAAGATCTTCGGCGACGGGGTGCCACCGAACCGGACCGCGTGGATGAGCGAGGAATACACCGGCGGCGGGCACGGAGCCCTGTGCGTACACGGCACCACCGCGGCCGCACAGGAGCAAGAGCTCCGCGAGATGGTACGGATCGCGCACGCAGCCGGCTATCAGGTCGGTGTCCACGTGACCGGAGACCGCGCGATCGACACCGTGGTGGACGCGCTGGTCTGCGCCGACCGGGCCCATCCGCGCCCCGACGCCCGCCACTACATCATCCATGGCGACTTCATCGGTGCCGGCAGCCTCGCCGTCATGGCCGAGCACGGGTACGGCGTGAACATGAACCCGGCCATCAAATGGACCATCTCCGACCTGATGGACGAGCTCGTCGGCCCGGCCCGGTCGGCCTACCAGTGGCCGGTACGGGCGGCCTTCGACGCCGGCGTGAACGTCTGCGCCAGCTCCGACGCGCCGATCACCATCCCGGACTGGCGACAGGGGGTGGCCGCCATGCTGCTGCGCGAGTCCAAGGCCACCGGCCGGATCAGTGGGCCGGACCAACGTGTCGGACTGGCCGACGCGATCCGCGCCTACACCATCAATCCGGCCCGGCAGGACTTCGCCGAGGACTGGAAGGGATCGATCGAGGTCGGCAAGGTGGCCGACCTCTGCGTGCTGGCCGCCGACCTGGCCACCGTCGATCCCCACGATCTGCCCGGCATACCGATCGACCTCACCGTCTTCGACGGCACCGTGGTCTACGAGCGGACGCTCTGACATGCCGGCCCCGAAGCTGCTGATGGTGCTGACCGAGAACTGGACCCTCGTACCGCCCCGCGACCTGCGTGCTCTGATCCGCCTCGCCGTCGAGGCCGAGCAGGCGGGCATCGACGGCGTCATGCTCAGCGAGCACATCGTGCTCGGTCCGGGCGCCGGCGCGTACGGTGTGATGGCCAATCCGCGTGACTACGCCGCACCCGGCAACCAGGATCCGGCCATGCCCTGGCCCAGCTCGACCGTCCTGATGGCCGCGATCGCCCAGGCCACCAGCACACTGCGGATCGTCGCCGGCGCGATCATCGCACCGCTGCGTCATCCACTGCACCTCGCGAAGGAACTCGCGACCCTGGACCTGTTGTCCGAGGGGCGACTGGTGGTGCTGCCCTCGGTGAGCTGGCACCGGGACGAGTACGACGCGCTCGGGGTGCCGTTCCACCGGCGAGGGCGAATCATGGACGAGCAACTGGAGATCCTGCGGGCCGCGTGGACGCCCGGGCCGATCAGCCACCACGGCGCCCACTTCCAGTTCGACGACGTCTGGATCGAGCCCCAGCCATGGCGGCCCGGCGGGCCACCGCTGTGGTTCGGTGGACAGGGTGTGCACCCGCCGCTCCTGCGCCGGCTCGTCCGCTACGGCGCGGGGCTCAACCCGTTCGGGCCGCTCACCGACACCGACCTCACGGCGGTCCGGACCGCGTTCACCGAGGCCGGCCGCGATCCGGGCGACCTGGAACTGATCGGTGGCATCCGGGCCACCTTCGGCGGCGAGGACGACACCGGTGACATCGACGCGGCGCTCGCCGACCTTCCCCGCCAGCTGGACCAGGGTTTCACCACCATCTGTTTCAAACCCTCCATGTTCATCGACGACCCGGCCATGATCGGACCGTTCTGCCGTCGACTCCGGCGAAAGGTGGACGCCCTCACCCCGCGGTGAATCCAGCCCGGCAGACGACGCCGTCGAATCGTCGGACCCAAGCCGGGCCAGTCGAATTCCGGACAGTCGCTCAGACGTTTTGGCAGTTCGGTCCATGGGCACGCAGTTGTTACCGCTGAGCAAGGAGGTGAGTGCTGTGACAACGAACGCGGCGCATGGCGGTGGGCCGACCGGATCGGCCTCGACGGCGGATCTGGTGAGTCAGGCCGCGGCGCAGATCTCCACACTGGTACGCGACGAGCTCGCCCTCGCCAAGCTCGAACTGGCCGAGAAGGGCAAGCGGGCCGGCGTCGGAGGCGGCCTGCTCGGCGGGTCCGCGGTTCTGGGCTGGTTCGGCTTGGCCCTGCTGGTGACCCTGGCCGTGGTCCTGCTGGACCTGGTCTGGCCACTGTGGCTGGCCGTGCTGGTCGTGATGGTGGTCGTGTTCGCCGCCGCAGCGGTGGCCGCACTGCTCGGCCGGCAGAAGCTGAAGGCCGCCACCCCGCCGGTGCCCGGCGACGCCGTCGCCGGTGTGCAGGCCGACGTGCAGACCATCAAGACCGCAGCCCGGAGAGGACGGCATGGATGAGCACCCCACAGAACGATCCGCAGCAGCTACGAAGTGAGATCGCCCAGACCCGCGCCGATCTCGGCTCCACCGTGGAGGCGCTGGCGGCCAAGACCGACGTCAAGGCCCGGGCCAAGCAGTCGGCCGCGGAACTGGCCGAACGCGGCCGCGAACAGCTGGCCGCCACTGGCGACAAGGTCGCGGCGACCGCCGAGGCGGTCAAGGACAAGATCGTTTCCGGTACGGCGCCGGTACAGCAGCACGCCCGTACCGCCACGTCGAAGGCCGCCTCGGCCGCCCGCGATCCGAAGGTTCGCAGCACCGCCGTGCCGGTCGCCGCGGTGGCCCTGGCCGCCGCCGGCGTGATCCTGATCGTCCGCGGAAGCCGCAGGTGAGAGGCGTGTTCTTCGCGTTCGCCGAAACCAGCGCGACGGGTGTACGGCCCGACTGACCACGAGAATCGGAGAAGACACATCATGAAGGTTCTGAAGCTGGCCGTCGGGTTCGCCGCCGGTTACGTACTCGGCAGCCGCGCCGGCCGGGAGAAGTACGAGCAGATCGCCGCGGCCGCACGCAAGGCGAGCAACCACCCCACCACGATCCAGGCCCAGGAGCGGGCGAAGGCGCTACTGGGCACCGGCCGGCAGAAGATCGCCGCGGCCCTCCCCCACGACGACACGGTCACCGGCAGCGAGTCCACCGTCGCCGCCACGACTGTCACCACGCCGGGGTCACCCGCGCCGTCGGCGCCGAGGCCGGCTCGCACCAAGCCGTCACCGGCCGGCGGCGACCCGCTGCGGTGACCACGATCGTCACGCGGATGGGGTGGGTGTCGGCAGGCACCCACCCCATCCGCGTTCGCCGGTGGGCTCAGCCTTGCACCACCGATGATGTGGCATTCCGGGCAGCCGTACCCGTACGGCATGATCGGGCAGATGGAAGGTGATGCGAAGGCGACCGGAAGCATTCGGGTCGCCGAATCCGACGCCGATCTGCAGTTGTTCGCGCGGATCCGGCTCGCCGCGTCGCCGCGGGAGTGGCCCGTTCCGCCGCGGCGTGAACCCGACCGGCTGATGCTGCTGTGGCGGGATGTGGGCTGCGGCCTGGCCGCACGCTCGGACCTCGCCGACTCGGTCACCGTTCAGATCTACGTCGATCCGGCCGCCCGGCGCGCGGGCATCGGCCGGGCATTGTGGGACCGTCTCACGGTTCATGCCCGGACCTTCGGACGGCCGTTCGTGTTCTGCACCGTGGACGAGCAGTCGGCCGACGGTGTGGCCTTCGCCGCGCGCCGCGGCCTGGCCGAGGTGGCCCGCGAGGTGGAGGCCCGGCGCCGCATCTCGCACGAGGCCCCACCGGCGGCGCTGCCCGGCATCGAGGTGGTGACCATCGCCGAACGCCCGGAGTTGCTGGAGGCCGCCTGGCACGCGGTCGGCGCCGACGGTTGTGCCGACATCCCCCTGCCCTCCCCGCTGTCGATGACGGTCGAGGACTGGATCGAGGAGGAGGCGACGGTTCCCGACGGTTCCTTCGTGGCGATCGAGGACGGCCGGATCGTCGGCTACGCGGGGATGCTCAAGGACGAGCACGGGCTCACCACGGTCGCCCGGTCCCATCGCGGCCGCGGCATCGCCACTCACCTCAAGCTCCGGCAGCTGGCGTGGGCGTCGGCGGCGGGCGTTCCCGAGCTGGTCAGCTACACCCAGGGTGTCAATCACGGGATGCGACGGGTCAACGAGAAGCTCGGCTACCGGATTCAGCCCGCCTGGTTGAAGATGCAGGGTCCGCTACCGGCGATTCAGCCGGCGATGCGCTCGCGCAGGGCTTCGAGGTCGTCGTCGGAAAGTCCCCCGTCGCACAGGTAGCGGGCCGAGCCGCCGCGCTCGTCGAGCCAGGCGAAAGCGGCCTTGATCGCCTCCGGCGGGGTGGCGGTGACCAGGTCGGTGATCGCCGGGAGGGGCGGCACTCCCCAGGCCTTCAGGCGGGCCAGCATCAGATCGGCCCAGTCACCGACGAGATTCGTCTCACTGAGCGCGTAGTCGGCGATGACGGCGTCGCGGTCGGCTCCCGCGGCGTCGAGCAACAGGGCGACGGCCACGCCGGTACGGTCCTTGCCGGCCGTGCAGTGCACGAGCACCCCGTTGTAGGTGTCGTCGGTGGGCCGGGCGACGAGTCGGGCGACCTCGGCGAAGGTCTCGGCGGCCGTGCCGAGCATCCGGAGATAGAGGTCGGCCAGTGTGGGGATACGCACGAACAGCTCTCGCATCGTGGCCTCGTCGAGGTCGGCCGGCGACGGCATGCCGGTGAACGCCCCGTCGAGCAGCGGCAGTTGCACGGCGGTGAACCGGCGCCGCGTGCCGACCCGGTTCGGTAGGCCGGTCTTCTCCATGTCGGTGCGGAAGTCGACGATCGTACCGATCGGGCTCGCCGTCAGGGTTTTGATCCCGTCGTCGGTGGTGCCGGCGAGGGCGTCGGACCGGTAGAGCACTCCGGTGCGGGTCGAACCGCCCGCCGTGAGCGGGATGCCTCCGGTGTCCCTGGAGTTGTAGGTCCCGGCGATGATCGCGCTCACGCGACCCCCTTCTGCTCTGGATGCATGATCGACCCGTCGACTTAGTCGCGACTAAGTTAGCTGACGGCACCGCCCGCCGTCACCCGGCGGCGGCATCTCGTAGGGTTTCCGAGTGGAAAGCTCAGAGCGTGCCCCCGACGGCGACCATCGACTCGCTCGCGGCGACGCACGACGAGCCCGGATCCTCACCGCCGCCACCGCGGAGTTCGGCCGTAAGGGCTACGACGGCGCCCGGGTCTCCGACATCGCCCGGTCGGCCGGGGTGACCGACGCCGGGGTGCTGCACCACTTCGGAACCAAGTACGACCTGTTCATGGCCGTCGTCGAGCGCCGCGAAGAGGTCTATCAGACGATCAAGCTGACCACCGAGTCCGTCCGAGCCCTGTTCGACGAGTTCATCGCGGTGGTACGCCTCGCCGCCCGGGAACCCGACCTGCTGCGATTCCGTGTCATGCTCACCGGCGCCTCCCGCATCGCCGGTCATCCGGTGGAGGGTCGCGCCGGCCGCAACCTGGAGGCGGCCCTGGACACGCTGGTCCCGTTCGTCCAGGAGCGCATCGCCGCCGGGGAGATCGCCGAGGGAACCGATCCGCAGCAGCTCGTCCTGGAACTGCTCGCCCTCAACGACGGCATCCGGGACCAGTGGTCCGCGCTGCCCGACCGCATCGACTACGTCGCCGTCTTCACGGCCGCCGCCGACGGGCTGTACGAGCGGGTGCGCGCCCGGTAGCGCACCGGGTCGCGCAGCGCGTGCCGGTGGAAGACGCGGTATCCTGTCGCTCGGAATCACACATCGTTCGTCGATGGCTCGCGTGCGCCGAGAAGCACGTCTCACATGACCTTCGAAAGCTGGAGCGCCTCTGCTCCCCTCCGGTGAGCCCCGCGATCCGGGTCCGGACCGCGCGGGAGATCCGTTCGGTCCGCCGTCCTCGCCGGCACGAATGCTGGGGACATCTCGTCGCGGCACCCCTGTGGCCCATGCACGACGCCAATCTCGGCACGCTGCTGCGGACCTGTGACGCGGTCGGGGCCTGCCTCGCGGTGCCCCCGCATGGCTGGGTGGACCGGGCCCTCGCCCGCGGCAACACGTTACGCCGACCCGCCTGCGTCCACCGCGTCGGCAGTCCCCTCCGCTGGCTTGCCGACGAGCGCAAGGCCGGAACGAGCGTCCTCGGGGTGGAACTGGCCGACGAGGCGATCCGGCTCGCCGACCTGCCTCCGGCCCGGCGCCGGACCGTCATGGTGCTCGGCCACGAGGCGACCGGCATCCCGCCCGAGGCGCTCGACCTTCTCGACGGCGCCGTGGAGATCCCGATGGTCGGCACCGGGTCCAGCCTCAACGTCGCCGTCGCCGGGTCGCTGGTGCTCTACAAGCTCGCCGGGCTGATGTAGCGACGACGAGAAAGACGACCATCGACACGCACGGTCAGCGGCCGAGAGCGAATCGAGAGCCGATGAAGAGTCGCGGTGCCTAGCGTACGGAACTCGACAGGTTCTCGATCAGCGCAGCGGTACGGGGGACACAGGTGGCGGTTCGCTGGGGACGACCTACCGGTCGCGGCGGCCGCACGAGCAGGGCAGACTCCGGCGCCCACGGCACCCTCGCCCTGCTGAAGGCCGCCTTCGCGCTGGTCTGGCAGGCCTCCCGAGGGCTGCTCGCGGCACGGATCGGCGTCGCGCTGGCCGGTGGCGTGGCCCCGGTGGCGGTGGCCTGGCTGACCAAGCTGCTGCTCGACCTGCTGGTCGACGGCGGGGCGACCACGGCGGTGCTGACCGTGGTGCTGGCGCTGGCCGGGGCCACCCTGGCCGGCGCACTACTGCCGGCGGTCGGCAACTTCGTCGACGCCGAACTGAGTCGGCGTACCCAGCTCGCCGGGCGGGCCCGGCTCTACCGGGCGATCGGCGGTTTCGGTGGGCTCGGCCGCTTCGAGGATCCGGACTTCCAGGACCGCCTGCAACTGGCCGTCTCCGACGGCCCGGCGACCCCCGCTCAGGTCACCGCGAACGGGTTGACCATCGCGCAGTCCGCGGTCACCATCGTCGGCTTCGTCGTCACGTTGGCGAGCATGGCCCCCTGGATGGCGGTGGTGGTGGCCGTCGCGGCGATTCCCACCGTCCGAGCCGAGCTGACCCTGTCGCGGGCCCGGGCGGCGATGATGCTGCAACTCGGGCACGCCAACCGGCGCGAACTGTTCTACGCGGACCTGATCTCGTCGGTCACGGCGGCCAAGGAGGTCCGCATCTACGGGCTCAGCGACCTGTTCGCCGTCCGGATGACGACCGAGCTGCGGAAGATCAACCGGGGAATGCGCGGACTGGACCTGCGAGAGTTGCGGATGCAGTCGGCACTGACCGGGCTCGGCGCCGTGGTGGCCGGCGGCGGGCTGGTGTGGGCGGCGCTCTCCGCCCGCTCGGGTCGGTTGGGCGTCGGCGACATCGTGGTCTTCGCGGCGGCGACCGCCGGGGTCCAGAACCTGCTCGCCTCGATCATCGGCAACGTCGCGCGTACCCATCAGGCACTGTTGATCTTCACGCATTTCCAGCAGGTGGTACGGGCGCCGGCCGACCTGGCACCGTTGGAGGGTCTGCCGTTGCTGCCCGTGCCGTCGTTGCGGGACGCCATCGAGCTGCGCGACGTGTGGTTCCGCTACGGCCCGTCGCTGCCCTGGATCCTTCAGGGCGTCAACCTCACCATCCGGGCCGGCCGGGCGACGGCGTTGGTCGGGCTCAACGGCGCGGGCAAGAGCACGATCGTCAAACTCCTGTGCCGGCTCTACGACCCGACCCGCGGCGCGGTGCTGTGGGACGGCGTCGACCTACGCCGATTCCCGGTCGAGGAACTGCGCGAACGCCTCGGCGCCGTCTTTCAGGACTTCATGGCGTACGACCTGAGCGCGGCCGAGAACATCGGGCTCGGCGACATCGCCCGATTGGACGACCGCTCGGCGATCGAGGCCACCGCCGAGCGAGCCGGCTGCCACGTGACCGTCGAGAAGCTGCCCCGCGGCTACGACACCCTGCTGACCAGATTCTTCTCCCCGGAGGAGGTCCTCGACGGGGAGGCGTCGAGCGGCGTGCAGCTCTCCGGCGGGCAGTGGCAGCGACTGGCTCTGGCGCGCGCGTTCATGCGCGCCGACCGGGACCTGCTGATCCTCGACGAGCCGAGCGCCGGACTCGACGCCGACGCCGAACACGAGGTGCACACCCGGCTGCGGGCGCTGCGCGAGGGATCCACCAGCGTTCTCATCTCGCACCGGCTGAGCACCGTACGCGACGCCGACACCATCGCCGTGCTGTCCGACGGGGTGGTCACCGAACTGGGTGACCACGACACCCTGCTGGCGGCCGGTGGCACCTACGCCGGGCTCTTCACCTTGCAGGCATCCGGCTACACATCGCCCGATGCGCGCACCGAGCTTCACCCGTCGACCGGCGGGTGAGAGATACCGGCCGGGAAACCCACCGGCCGGTGCACTGGAGGGAGCAACAGATGAGCATGATGGGCAAGCTTGCCGACCGTCTGCTGGCGATGGTGGCCCCCACGACGGAGGCCGAGGCGGCCTGCGTCCTGATCAGCACGGTGCGCACCCCAGCCGGCTACTGCGCCGGCGCCGACGGCGTCGTCCGGTACAAGATCACCAGGAACTACGACTCCTGCCCGGCGAAGGTGACCTACAGCTGCCCCCGGCAGTAGTCGCCCGGGTTCACCCGCCGATCGGCGGGTGAACCCGCGCCGGCCAGTCTGCTCGCGACGGTGACCGCGTCACCCACGTCGCCTGCGGCTGCTCCACGTAGGGTGTTGTTCCTGCCGCCGGGCGACCACTCGGCGGCAGGACTTCCTCGTCAGACGGAGGACCGCTTTGCTGATCGCCGCCGCCGCGGTGCTCGCACTGGCCGGGGCCGGTGCACTGTGGATTCGAACCGCCGTACTCGTGGCCGTCGTCCGCGGCCCGAGCATGCAGCCGACCTACCGCGACGGCGACCGGCTGATCGCCCGCCGCCGGCGTACGGCCACACCTCGGCGCGGCGACGTGGTGGTGTTCCGCAACCCGCGCCCGCATGGGGTGCCGGGATCCTCCGACGGGCCGGTGCTGGTCAAACGGATCGCGGCGGTCGCGGACGACGCCGCCCCGGACGGGATGGCAGCCGCCGTCGTGCCGCACGGCCACGTCGCGGTGCTCGGCGACAACCGGGCGCAGAGCCTCGACTCGCGGCACCTGGGCTTCATCCCGATCACCCACATCCTCGCCACGGTCGTGCGCCGCATCGGCGACTGAGGTCCCGGTGGGCGTTTTCGTAGGTGATCCACGCTCGGATGGCGGCCTCCTCAGTTGGTTCTCGATGGCGGCATGGACGGTGAAGGCACACCGATGAGCCGCGCGCTGTTCAGGATCCGGGTCAGGGTCGGTTTCATCTGCGCCCATTCACGGTTCAATTCCGTCCGCGAATCTGCGTCCATCGACACGCTGAACAGGTAGAGATCGCCATTGGCGAGGGTGATCGCCCTCGTGATGTAGCGCCCGTAGCCGCCTTGGGAGTAGTGGGTGCTCGTGGTCGTGTATTCCCACTCGGCCGCGCTGGTCCCGCCCACCGGCGCGTCGATGTCGGTCAGACGGATCCGGTGGTGGGCGTGGTACTGCTTGGTGCCCTGTTCCCGCTCGGTCAAGTAGGTTGCCGCCGACACTTCGGCACACACCGTGTCCTGGATGAATATCAAGTGCACCCACGGGTGGGGACGTTCGTCCGGGCTCGACCAGCTGTCGTTGCCGCCCAGCCATTTCTGCGGCACGGCGATCGTGAGCGTGTCTCGATAGTCGACGGTCTTGAAACCGGCCGGCGGCGACGGGATGGTCAACGGCGGCGACGGCGGTACGGACCCGGAGGCCGGAACCCGGCTCGCCGAGTTCGTGCCAGGGGTGGAGACCGCCTCGCCGTCCGGACCGCGATGTGTCCTGGCCAGCAACTCTCCCGCAGAGGCCCCGACCACCAGCAGTCCGAGGACCACCGAACCGGCGATCCACGACGTTCTCCGGCTGCGCGCGGCCGGCGCCTCTGCCACCACGTCCGGCTCGACCGGGGGTGCGACGCCGTCGACCGGGACGTCGGTCTCGTCGCCCGGCGGGGCGGGCCGTGTCGCCGGCATGCTCACGCCCTCGGGCCGGGGGCGCCGTCGCAGTGCCCACCGCGACCGTGAACGCGACCCTGATGCCGTGACCGGGAAAGCGATCTCTGTCAGGGACCGTGCTGCGGACTCCGCGGTCAGCCGCCGGCCGCTCCGTCGATCGCGGAGATCCCGAAATCGGTCAAGACCACCCGGTCACCGTCGAGCAGGATGTTCGGTGGTTTCACGTCCCGGTGCAGGACGCCCTGCTGGTGCGCGACCCGGAGCGCCTCGAGAACCCGTAGCCCGATCAGTGCGGCTCCCTGCTCGGGCACCGCACCGTCGTCGTCGACGATCTGGCTCAGCGAACGTCCACCCACCAGCTCCATCACGATCCACGGCCGTCCGCTGTCGACGACGACGTCATGCACGGTGATGATCGCCGGATGCTTGAGCTGGGCGGCGGCCCGGGCCTCACGCAGTACGCGCGGCGTGACCGGATCGACCCCGTCGGACGCCGCGCCCAGCAGGTGGACTTCCTTCACCGCCACGTCACGCGCGAGAAGTTCGTCGTGGGCGTGCCACACGGCGCCCATGCCGCCGCGCCCCAATTCCCGGACCAGACGGTAACGGCCGGCGACCACTCCCCGGCGGTCCATACTGGAATCGTGACGGGCAGAGGTCTCTTTGAGGCGATCACCGAGAAGAGCGACTCCTCCTTCGCCATTTTGTCCTGTTTCGCCCTCATCGCCCTATTGTTTTGGTTCGCCGCCGCCATAGGCCCGGTGACGCTGCTGTTTTCCGCGGCGCAGAAGCGCCGGCTGGCTCAACGACCTTTACTGACCGTGGCGGAAGTCGGCGAAGCCCCGGAGGGCATACCCGTCATGGTGTTCGGCCACACCGCCGCTTCGGGCACGTCCAGCCGCCACGACCTGGTCTGGTGGAAGTCCCGCACCGGTTCGACCGGCCATCGAGACATCCCTCCGGAAATGGAAAAAGACTGGACGGAACACGGCACCCTGGCCATCTATCACGACGGACGACAGCTGGAGATATCTCTGGAAATCGCCCGCAAAGCACTTTACGCCGGCCGGCCCATGGCAGAACACAGCTACGTCGAAGAAAGCGATTCCTGGGGAATACGCGCATCGGAGAGTTTCCACGTTCGCGGTGATCTTCCAATCGTCGCCGCCGGGACCTTACGCATCGGAACGGATGGAGTTCGACGCCTGGAGGCCACGACTTCCGACGACGGCAACACGACCGTCGAGGATCTGGACGCCTTGGCGGATCTCTTCAAGAAGGAACGCCGCGGCGATCTCCTGATGTCGCTGTACCTCAGCATTCCGGCCGTCCTGTTCACCTGGTTGGTGGCGGTCAGTTGACGTCGGCGCGTCATCGGCCGTCGCCGGTCATGCGGGGCAACCCCGGATGCTTCGTTCGCGGGCCGGTCAGCAGCGGGCGCTGCGGTCGAGGGCGCTGATCAGGGTGGTCAACTCCGCCGCGGTGTCGGTGTGGCCGAGGCGCTGGTGAATGTCGCGGGCCTCGCTGAACGCTCGCCGGGCGGCGCTCGGGTCGGCCCGTGCCTGCGCGTCACCGAGTTTGCGCAGAGCCTCGGCGAGGAACGCGGGCCAGCCACGGCGCCGCCACAGCCGTACCGAAGCCTCCAGATGTTTGATCGCCGCATCGTGGTTGCCCTCGGCCAACTCGATCACGCCGAGGACACCGAGGGCGTCCGCGGTGTGATGCGGCAGGTTGTATTCGCGGGCGATGGTCAGCGCCTCGGTGGCGAAGGCCCGCGCCGGATGCTTCGGAAGGTGTGCCCGGGCCAGCGTCAGCAGGGTCAACACCTCGGCGTAGCGGTCCTGATAGCGCCGCAGGATCCGCAGCGACTCGTCCAACGCGATGATCGCCTCGGCAGCACGGCCGGCCCGGGTGTTCAACACGCCGATGAACTGGAGGGTGGTCGCCACGTAACGCTGGTTGCCCAGCCGCCGGGCGAGCCGCAGCGCGATGGTGAGGTGCCGCTCGGCCTCCGGCAGTGCCAGCGACTCGCCGTAGACGACGGCGCGGGCCACGTGGGCGCGGGACTGACCGCCGAGGTGCTCGTGCTGTTCGGCCAGCACGATCGCGGCGTCGGCGCATGCGGCCGCCCGATCGTAGTCACCGGTCGCCGCCAGCGCCCACGCCTGATCCACCGCCGCGTCGGCCATGCCGGGACCGTGGCCCGCCTCGGTGAACAGTTCGAACAGGTGGTCGGCGTCGCGGAGCATGCGCTCCATGGCCGCGCCCGGGTGGTCCGCCTCGTGCCAGGTGGAGAGCTCGATCAGGCCCCGCAACATGACGGCCTCACCGAGGCGGTGCCCGGCGGCCCGGCAGGCGGCGAGCACGTAGTCGTTGGTGGACCGCCAGTCGATGTAGACGCCCCGGATGTCGAAGAACTTCTCCAGGCAGCCGGCCAGTTCGAAGGCCGCGTCGAGCGCGCCGATGTCGCAGGCCTGCCGGATCGCGGCGGGCAGCGACAACCGTTCGCCCGCGAACCAGTCGAGCGGGTCGGGCAGGTCGTCGGCCCCGGGGACCGCCACCTCGATGGCGTCGCCCCGCACCGCGGCGTAACACGGGCCGGGGATCCGCTCGCTCATCCGGCGGGCGAGCCACAGATAGCCGCCCAGGCCGGCGCTCAGCACCTCGGCGCCCTCGGACGGTTCCTCGGCACGGGCGCGTTCACGCAGGTAGAGCAGAACCAGGTCATGGAAACCGTAGCGGCCGCCACCGGTGGTGTCGGTGCCCGCGTCGAACAGCAACTGGGCGTCGACCAACTCCTCGAGCAGGTCCTCGGCCTCCGCGGTGGAGGTCCCGGTGACGACAGCGGCCAGCCACGACGGGAGATCCGGCAGAGCGAACAGGCTGAGCCGGCGGGCCAGTCGCCGGGCGGGCTCGCCGATCGCCCGGTAGCTGGCGGCGATCGAAGTGCGCACCGCCAGGTCACCCGCGACCAGGTGATCCAGACGCCGGCGCTCGTCGCGCAGTGCCCGGGTGAGGCGCGACATCGGCCAGGCCGGGCGGGACCGCAGGCGGGCGCCGACGATCCGGACGGCGAGCGGCAGGCGCCCGACCAGCTGCAGGATCGCGGCGCTCTCCGCCGGATCGTCGGTCACCCGGTGTGCGGTGGCGACCCGGTCGAGGAACGCCACGGCCTCCTCACCGGAGAAGACCTCCAACTGCAGGCGCTCGGCGCCCTCCAGCCCGTCCAGCCCGGAGCGGCTGGTCACCACCGTGGTGCAGGAGTTGCCGCCGGGCAGCAGCGGCCGGATCTGCGCCTCGTCGGCGGCGTCGTCCAGCACCACCAGAATCCGGCGCCCGGCCATCAGCGAGCGGTAGACGTCGGCGCGTTCGGTCAGATCGATCGGGACGGCCCGCTCGTCCATGCCGAGGGCCCGCAGGAAACGGGCGAGCACGTCGCCCGGCTCGGCCGGATGTGCGTCGGTGCCGTGCAGCCGGGCATAGAGCTGCCCGTCCGGATGATCGTGGGCGGCCCGGTGGGCGGCATGCACGGCCAGGGTGCTCTTGCCGACCCCGCCCATCCCGGTGATCGTCACGACCGGACGCGGCCCGTCACCCGGCGCGAGCACGCCGTCCAACCAGGCGACCTCGGCGGCGCGGCCGGTGAAGTCCCCGACGGCGGACGGCAGCAGCGCCGGGGCCGGGGAGACCGGGGCGGGCGGTCCGCTCTCGCCGTCCTCGACGGCTCCGACGGCCTGCAGGACGGTCCGCTCCGCCGTCACGAACGCCGTGCCGGGCTCCAGCCCGTGCTCATCGGCGAGGAACCGGCGCATCTCCCGGGCCGCGGCGAGCGCGTCCGCCTGGCGGCCACCCCGATGCAGCGCGGTCATCAGGGCGATCCACAGCCGCTCCCGGGTCGGCTCGTCGCGGGCCATCCCGGCCAGCTCCGGGACGATCTCGCGGTGCCGGCCGGCCTGCAGCTCGAGGTCGAAGACCTCCTCCCAGGCGGCGAGCCGCTCCTCCCCCAGCGCGCGGCGGGCCGTTGCCACATAGGCGCCGGCGGCGTCGGCTAGAGCCGGGCCGCGCCACAGCGCGAGAGCCTCCCGCAGCCGCGTGACGCGGTCGACGGGTGGGAGGTCGCCGGTCGGTGCGGTGAGCTCCTGGAAGCGCAGGTAGTCGAGGTCGGCCGGCCCGGCTTCGAGCAGGTAGCCGCCACTGTGGCTGAGCAGCGCCAACCGGCCGTCACCGGCCCGACGGATCGCGGAGATGTCGGCCTGCAGCTGAGACCGGGCGGTCGCCGGCTCGGCCCCGCCCCACATCGCGTCGGCCAGGGCTTCGACGGTGACGACCCGGCCCGCGTTGAGCAGCAGGTAACCCAGGACAGCCCGGTGCCGCGGCCGGGCGACGACGACGTTCGCACCGCTCAGCCGCACTTCCACATTGCCCAGGATTCGATAGTGGACAGTCTCGGATGGCATTGCGGCCAGGCTAACTTCGAAGCCACCGAAAGTCGATCTTATGGTGGTTTTGCGACACAGTGCTCCGGGGCGGGGTCGTCCGGTGGACGAACCCCGCCCCGGTCACCGGCCTCCGCCGCGGTTGGGCCCCGTGCCCCTACCGAACCGGAGTGCGACTGCACCTGTGGTCCTCCGATCATCGGCCACGCCGTTGACACGTACGCCATCCGTTCGCCATACGTGTGCAGACGGCCGCGGTCGTCACCACGACGACCGCGGCCGTCGCGGCTCAGCCGGTGGTCGCCGGCAGGGACCAGACGTCGGCGATGGACGGGTCGTAGTTACGGCCGTCGGTGTCCTCCTGGAAACGGACACGTACCGTGCCGTCGCTTGTCAGGTCGGCCCGGTCGACCAGGATCTGGTAGCCGACCGTGCCCTCGCCGCCCGCGGTACGCCGGTGGGAGCGGGAGTGGAGGAGGACGCCGTCGATGAGAATGTCGTAGTCCTTGATCTGTGCCTGGTTGTAGGTCTCGACGACGCGGAGGATGAACGGCTTCCCGGGGGTGACCGCGAGGTCGAACTCGAAGTGGGCGCCGGCGACGCCCTGCTGGGTGTAGCGCCGGGTCTTCCCGGCCTCGGTGTTGGTGCCCGACGTCGCCGAGGCGGTCAGACGGTGCGCCTGCTCCGAGGTGCCGTCGCCCAGGTCGGCGTGGTCGACGGCACCGGGCGGCGGCACCGCGACGACGACCCGGACCTCGGCGGTGGCCCGTTCCGCCGTACCGGGGCCGGTGGCGGCGGTCAGGGTGGCGGCGCCCTCGGTGACGGTCACCGGCGCGGTGGCCGGCATCGTCACCGTCCGTTCCTGCCCGGCGCCCAGGTCATAGCGCTGTGCCGGACCGGCCGTCCAGTCGGCCGGGGCGGTGAGGGTGAGGTCTCCTCGCGCCGGAACCGTCGATCGGTTACGCAACGTCACGCTGACCTGTGTGGTGTCGCCCGGGTCCAGGGTGTCGCGGTCCGGGTCGACCGCGGTGATCTCGACGGATGGTGCGACGGTGAGTGCCGCGCTGATCGGCAGGGTGGCGGTGCCGACCGGCCGCCGGTAGGCGACGGTGCCGGTCAGGTCGACGGTTCCGGGTCTCTGGTCGGCGCCGATCCGGACGTCGTACCGGGCGGTCACCGTGCCGCCGGGCCGGACCGTGGTCGCCGGTGCCGGGGCGACCGGTGTCACGGTCCAGCCGATGGGTGCCGGCACGGTGATCCGGACGTCGGTCAGGGGCGTGTCGCCCCGGTTCTGCAGTGTCGCCTCGACCCGGACGACCGCCCCGGGAAGCAGGTCCCCGGCCGGTGGGTTCATCGCCGCGACCGCGCCGACCAGGGCGGCCGAGACCCGGGACAGGCGGGTACGGATGTCGGCCAGCACGGGTCGCCGGTCGGGGCCGATCCGGCGGTCGAGGTCGGCCGCCGCGGCCAGCGCGACGTGCACGGTGGCGGCGGTGGCCGGCGGCGACACGACACCGTAGCCACGGTCGGCGGCCGCGATCGTGAGCGCCAGAGCCCGAGCCGACGGTGTGCCGGACGCCAGCGTCGCGGCGGCGACCCGGGCCTCGCCGAGGTCACCACGGACGGTGTCGACGGCGAACCGGTAGCTGCCCGCGCCCACGGTGAACACCGCCGTGGGCCCGTCCATCCGCACGAACGTGACGCCGTCGGCGTCGGCGGCGGGACGGCCGCCCTCGGTGACGGCCCAGCGGCTCACCGCCGGGATCTCCACGGTGGCCGTGGTGTTACCGGGCACGGTCACGTTCAGCGACATCTGCCCGGCCGCGTCGAGACTCCAGTCACTGACGAACCGGCCGTACCGGGAACGATAGGCGGCCGTGGCCGAGGTGAGGCCGCCGCCGGGTTTCGGCGCGATGGTGACGTGCCGGTATCCGGGCGCGCCGTCGTCCGGGCGGATGCCGCCGATGGTCCGGTACATCCAGTCGCCGACCGCCCCGTACGCATAGTGGTTGAAGGAATTCATGCCGACGTCGCCGAAGGTGCCGTCGGGTTTGATCGAGTCCCAGCGTTCCCAGATCGTGGTGGCGCCGCGCGCGATCTCGTAGCCCCACGAGGGATAGTCCCGGTTGGTCAGCAGCCGGTAGGCGATGTCCAGGTTGCCGGTGTCGGTGAGCGCCGGCAGCAGGTCGGGGGTGCCGAGGAAGCCGGTGGACAGGTGGTGGCCGCGCGACGCGACCCGCTCGGCGAGGCGCTTGCCGGCGGCGTCACGCAGGGTGGCCGGGACCAGGTTCATGCTCAGGGCCAGGACGTACGCGGTCTGGCTGTCGCCCTGGATCCGGCCGTCGGCGGAGATGTAGGCGTCGGCGAACGCCCGGGTGACGGCGGTGGCGCGAGCGCCGTACCGCTCGGCGTCCGCGGTGCGGCCCAGGGCCGCGGCCATCTCGGCGAAGAGCCTGGTGCTGTACGCGGCGTAGGCGGTCCCGACCACGCCGGCCGGAGTCGGGTCGTCCAGGTTCAGCCAGTCCAGGTACGGGCCCGCGTTCGGCCGGAGCAGTCCGTCGCTGGTGGCCTGCACGTAGTCGACGTACCGGCGCATCGAGTCGTAATGGTCGGTCAACACCTTCGTGTCGCCGTAGCGTTTCCACAGCGTGTACGGCACCGTGATGCCGGCGTCGGCCCAGCCGGAGACCCCCTCGCCGCAGCAGCTGCGGGGCGCCACGTCGGGGTAGGCGCCGTTGGCGGACTGGGCGTCGCGCATGTCGGCCAGCCACTTGGTGAGGAAGCTCAGCGAATCCATGTTGAACGTCGCGGTCTCGGCGAACACGTTGATGTCACCGGTCCAACCGAGCCGCTCGTCGCGGGCCGGGGTGTCGGTCGGCACCGACAGGAAGTTGCCGCGCTGGCCCCAGACGATGTTGCTCTGCAGCTGGTTGACCATCGGGTCGGAGGTGGTCAGTTCGCCGGTGAAGGGTGCCGCCGTCCCGATCACCCGGCCGGTCACCGTGGACAGGTCGGGCGTGCCGGGGTAGCCGGTCAGCTCCACGTAACGGAAGCCGTGGAAGGTGAACCGCGGCTCGTACACCTCGGTGCCGGTGCCGGCCAGGGTGTAGTAGTCGGTGGCCTGGGCGGTGCGCAGGTTGGCGGTGTAGACCGTGCCGTCCGGGTTGAGGACCTCGGCGTGCCGGATCCGCACGGTCTGCCCGGCCTCGCCGGTGACCTCGAGCCGGGTCGAGCCGACCATGTTCTGGCCGAGGTCGAACACCCACACCCCGGGCTTGACCTGGGTGACCGTCTTGGCGGCGAGTTCGCCGGTCACCTTGACCGGCGGGTCGACCTGCGCGACCAGGCGACTCGTCGGGTCGTCGGTGGAGGTGTCGCGCACGGTCGCCGCCGACCAGGTGCTGTCGTCGAAGGCGGAGGTACGCCAGCCCGGCGGGTCGAGTCGTGCGTCGTACGTCTCGCCGTGGATGTTGTCGCCGCGCAGCACCGGCCCGTCGGCGGACCGCCAGGTTCCGTCGCTGCCGATGATCTGCGAGGTGCCGTCGGTGTAGTCGATGCGCAGCTGCGCGAGCAGTTCGGGCCGTTCGCCGTAGAGCTTGTCGCCGAGCCAGGCGATGGAACCGGAGTACCAGCCGTCGCCGAGCATCGCCCCGATGGTGTTGTCCCCGGTGACGAGCTGGTCGGTGACGTCGAAGCTCTGGTACTGGATCCGCTTGGCGTAGTCGGTCCAGCCCGGTGCCAGCTGGTGGTCGCCGACGCGTGAACCGTTGAGCGACAGCTCGTAGACGCCGAGCGCGGTCGCGTGGATCCGGGCCCGGCTGACCTTGCGGTCGACGCGGAACTCACGGCGCAGCAGCGGCTTGCCGCCCGGGTCGGCCAGCAGCGTCTCGGTCGAGCCGGAGACGGCCAGTCCCTGCGGGGTCGGAGTGCCGGCGGTGAACGGGTTGGCGCCCCGGGTGAGGTCGGCGTCGACCTCGACCTTCCCGGCGACGGTGAGTCGCACCGAGTGGACGATCGCCGATTCGGGATTCGAGGTGCGCAGGCCGATGGTGCCGCTCGTGCGTCTGGTGTCGACGGTGGTGTCGACCAGCGCGCCGTCGACGAACGTCCGGATGGTGCTGCCGGCCGTCTCGATGCGCAGGTCGTGGGGCTTGTTGAAGTCGGCGGGCGCGATCACGGCGTCGATCGGGACCTGTTTGAGCAGCTGCCAGGTGCCGCCGGTGCGCACGTGCGGGCGCAGGACGGGTGCGTTGCCGAAGTTGGCGAGCTGCCACATGTAGGCGTCGTTGACGCCGCGCGCCCTGAAGAAGATCCCGGCGGCGTCGCGGGTCACGGTCAGGCGGACGTCGAGGGTGTAGTCCGACCAGGTGGCGCTGGGCCGTTCCCGGCCGATCCACTTCGCCTGCCAGTCGCCGGTGTTCAGCAGGCCGGTCTCCCACCAGGACGGGGTGCTCCAGGCCGAGGCGCGGCCGGCGGCGTCCCAGATCCGGACCTGCCAGTGGTAGCGGGTGGCGGAGGTCGGTGCGGGGCCGCCGTACGGCACCTGGGTGGAGTCGGTGCCGGTGGTGCGGCCGCTGTCCCAGACGTCGGGTTTTCCGGCCGCCAGTCGGGCGGCGGCGGACGCGACCCGTACCTGGTAGGCCGACTGGGTGACGCCGCGCCGGGCCGAGGCGATCTGCCAGCCGAGCCGGGGTGCCGGGGTGTCGATGCCGAGGGCGCCGGGAACGCCCTCGACGGTCAGGCCGGTCACGGTCGGTGCGGGAGCGGCGGCGGTCGCCGGGGTGGGGAGGCCGACGATGGTGAGCAGGAGGAGGGCCGCCAGGCAGGCGGCGCGGAGCGGTCTCGTTTCTCGGTTCATGTTTCGCCCTTCTGAATCGGGCACGCCGAAGTGCGGCACGGAGAGGCGTGCCGAGCGGGTGGAAACGATTGCTGAAACGTTTCAGGGCGGCTGTTAACACGATCGTACGGACACCGTCACGTCAGCGCAATGATCGGCCATAGTGGAGGGCCCTCGTCGGGTTTCTGATTGACGCCCGTCGACGGCCGGATCTAGCGTCCGTGCTCGAAATCCCACGATCACGGGAGGACACCATGCGTACACCCGCTCCGCTACGCGCCATCCGTACCGCCGGAATCCAGGCCCTGTCGGTCGTCCTCGCCGTCCTCGTGGTGGCCGGTGGCAGCCAGGCCGCACCCCGGACGCCGGTGACCGCGGCGCTCACGGCGGACGGCCCGGCCGTCGTCCTGCCGAAGATCGACTGCGCCGCCCTCGCCGGGCAGGACCTGTCGGGCACCCCCGACGCCCCGGCGGTCATCGCATCCGCGACCGAGACCACCTCACCGAGCGGCCGGCCCGCCTGCGAGGTCAAGGGGATCGCGGCGCCACAGATCCAGTTCGACGTGCTGCTGCCCACCGAGACGTGGCGGCAGCGGTATCTGCAGACCGGATGCGGGGCGTTCTGCGGCAGTGTCGACTTCTTCGCCGACGCCGCCGACGGGTGCGTACCGCTGGACCGTGGCGACTTCGCCGTCGCCACCGGCAATCAGGGACACGTCGGCGCCTACGGCTTCGACGCCGCCTTCGGGGCCGACCCGCAACTGCGGGTCGACTTCGGCCACCGGGCCGACCACGTCGTCGCGGTCGTCGCCAAACAACTCATCGCCCGCTACCGGGGTGCGGACCAGCGCTTCGGCCTTCAGGTCGGGGGTGAAGGGCCGCGTTGGGAGGGCCGCGAGGCCCGGGCGGTGCCTTGACCGGGACGGTTCTGCTGCTCGATGTACTGCTTTGCGACGCTCAGTGGTGCGCCGCCGGCGGAGCCCGCGAAGTACGAGCCCGACCATAGCTTATTGGCCCGGTAGTAGTGCTGCACGAGGTCGGGGAACTCCTGCCGCAGGCGGCGCGAGGAGACGCCCTTGAGGGAGTTGACCAGCCGGGTCACGGCGACCTCCGGCGGGAAGTCGACCAGCAGGTGCACGTGGCTGTTCTCGCCGTTGAACTCGATCAGCTCGGCCTCGAAGTCGGCGCACACGTCCCGCATGACCGCCTCCATCCGGGTCAGGTGCCGATCGGTGAACACCTCGCGCCGAACTTCGTCACGAAGACCAAGTGGACGTGCATCGCGAAAACACAGTGTCTGCCAGTGCGAATGCCTGCAAGATCAACCATCGACCAAATGGTACGTTTTGTCTCGTGCAGCTCCGTTACAACTTCCGCGTCTACCCGACGCCCGGCCAGCAGATCGAGCTGGCCAGGGCGTTCGGGTGCGCGCGGGTGGTGTTCAACGACGGGCTGCGCCTGCGCCAGGCGGCGCGGGAGGCGGGCGAGAAGTACGTTTCCGACGCCGAGTTGTCCCGGCGTCTGATCACCGAGGCGAAACTGACCCCGGAACGGGCGTGGCTCGGCGAGGTGTCGGCCGTGGTGTTGCAGCAGGCCCTCGCCGATCTGAACACCGCCTACCGCAACTTCTTCGCCTCGATCACCGGCAAGCGCAAGGGCCGCAAGGTGGCCCCGCCCCGGTTCCGGTCGCGTAAGGACAACCGGCAGGCGATCCGGTTCACCAAGAACAGCCGGTTCAAGGTTCTCGACGACGGCCGCCTGCGGCTGCCGAAGATCGGCGACCTGACGGTGCGCTGGTCGAGGACCCTGCCGTCGGACCCGTCGTCCGTGGCGATCATCCGGGACGCGGCCGGGCGGTACTTCGCCTCGTTCGTCGTCCACACCACCGACGAGGCGTTGCCGCCGGTCGAGTCCGAGATCGGCATCGACCTGGGCCTGACCCACTTCGCGGTCCTCTCCGACGGCACGAAGGTGGCCGCGCCGAAGTTCCTGCGCCGCGCGGCGCGCAAGCTCAAGCGGCTGCAACAGGCCCTCTCACGCAAGCAGAAAGGCTCGGCCAACCGCAAGAAGGCCGTCGAGAGGGTCGCCAGGGCACACGCCCGGGTGGCCGACACCCGGCGCGACTGGCAGCACAAGCTGTCCACGGCGATCATCCGCGAGAGCCAAGCGGTGTACGTCGAGGACCTGTGCGTCGTCGGTCTCGGCCGGACCCGGCTCGCGAAGTCCGTACACGATGCCGGGTGGGCCGGCTTCACCGCGATGCTGGAATACAAGGCCGCCCGGTACGGCCGGGCCTTCGGCCGGGTGGATCGGTTCTTCCCCTCCACCCGCCTGTGCTCGCAGTGCGGCCACATCAACGAGAAGATGGCACTCAACGTCCGAGCATGGCACTGCCCCTGCGGAGCAGCCCACGACCGGGACGTCAACGCCGCCATCAACGTGCTCGCCGCCGGACGGGCGGAGAGTCGAAACGACCGTGGAGCGCAGGTAAGACCAGGACTCGTCCCGGCACCGCGCGGCGAAGCGGTAACCCACCCGGACGCTGCGCGTTCCACACGCAGCGTGGAGGGAATCCCCGCCCCTTAGGACGGAGAGGATGTCAAGAGCAGATCTGCGGTTGGAAGGACGGCCGCTGGGTCTGCGCCCCGGCACCGAAGGCCGGTCAGCCGGTGCAGGTACGCCGGTACGGAACCTCCGGAATGTAGCGGGCCCATTCGTCGGCACCGAGGCCGCGGCCGGTGATGGCGCAGGCGTAGGCGGCCGGGTCAGCGCGGAGCTTGTTCAGCTTCGAGTAGTCCCACAGCTTGACGGTCGCGCCTCGGCTCGTGGTCTGGGCGGCGACGGCCAGGGTGCGCCCGTCGCGCTGGAACATCACCGCCCGCGCCTGGCCACCGAGGCCACGCAACGAGACGAGCCGGATCGGTCCGGCCGGGTTGGCGGTGTCCCACAGGAACAATTCGGAGTCCGAGTCCCCGGTTGCCAGGGTGCGCCCGTCGGGGCTGAAGGCCATCGTGGCCACGTTGCCGCTGTGGCTGGTCAGCGTGGTGAGCCGGAGCGGACGGGCTCGGTCGGTGATGTCCCACAGCATCGCCAGGGTGTCGACGCCGCCGCTCGCCACGGTGTGCCCGTCCGGGCTGAAGGCCATCGCGGTCACCTGACCGTTGTGGCCGGCCAGCGTGCCGAGCTGCACGGGGGTGGCGCGGTCGGTCACGTCCCACAGCGTCAGGCCGCGATGGAGGCCGCTGGTGGCCAGCGTGTGCCCGTCCGGGCTGAAGGCCACCGCCGTCCCGAAGGTCATGCCGCTCAGCGTGGCCAGCAGGGTGGGACGGGTCCGGTCGGCCACGTTCCACAGCAGCAGCCGGGTGGAGTCGGCGACGACGGCGAGGGTGCGCCCGTCCGGGCTGAACACCATCGGGTTGGTCCCGTACATGGCCTCGGTCCGGCCCGGGAGCGCGACCGGCTGGTCCGGGCGGGTCACATCCGTCAGCGTCAACTGCCCGTCCTGGCTGCCGATGGCCGCCGCCGTACGGCCGTCGGGGCTGAACGCCACCGCCCGCACCGCTGCGCTGCGGATGGACAGGTCGGCGCCCTGGACGGGCCGGGCCGGGTCGGTCACGTCCCAGGAGCGCGCCGTGCCGTCGGGGCCGGCGGCGACCAGGGAACGTCCGTCCGGCCGGATCGCCGCCGCCTTGATCTGCCCGCCCTGGACGGGGAGCGCGGCGAGCGGATCCGGAGTCCCGACGGGTTTGACGTTCCAGAGGATCGCCGTCTCCGAACTGTCGATGGTGACCAGGGTTTCCGCGTCCGGAGCCAAGGAGACGGAATTGATGGCGCCGTTGGCCCGCACGGTGACGACCGCCCCGGGTCCCTCCGCGTACGTCATGTTCCACACCATCGCTGTGCCCTGCGCGTCACCGGCGGCCAGATGGCTTCCGTCCGCGCTGTAGGCGATCGCCTCGACGGAAGCGGTCAGGCCGCCCATACGGGCGTACGGCTCGGAGTCCGGGTCGTCGGGCGGCAGGGGCGGCGGCGGTGTGACCTCGTCCTCCGGGTCCTCCTGCTCCTCCTGGTCCTCCGGGTCTTGCTGTTCCGGCTGGGCCGGCTGGGCCGACTCGACCTGGGCGGTGGCGGTACGCCGCATGTGGTAGAGATGCAGGAATCCGTCGTAGTCCCCGGTGGCCAGTGTTCTTCCGGTCGGATCGGGCGCCATCGACGTAAACTCGAAGCCGGGCATCGAGCGGAAGTGGACGGGATCGGTCCGATCGCTCAGGTCGTAGACCGCGACGAATCGGATCTTGTCCACGACCAGGATGGTGCCGTCGGAGCTGAACGCGAATCCGTCCGCCGTATACGGGGCGAATTCGCCCATGGTGGCGAGTTCCCGGGGCTGGGATCGGTCGGTCACGTCCCACAGCGTCGTGATCCCGCGTCCGTTGCCCGTGGCGATGGTGATCCCGTCCCCGCTGAATGCCACCGTTTGCACGCCGCCGTCGGGATCCGCCGTGGCGAGCCGGACCGGATGGGGCCGGTCGGTCAGATCCCACAGGGTCGCGGAGTGCTCCCGGTTGACAACGGCCAGGGTTCGCCCGTCCGGGCTGAGCGCCAGGGAGGTGTGGGCCGCGACCGGCTCGCTGAGTGTGGTGATGCGGGTCGGATTCGTCCGGTCGGTCGTGTTCCACAGCGACACCTTGCCGTCGGGGCCGAGAGCCAGCAAGACGCCGTCCGGCGCGTAGACGGCCTTCACCACGTCGCTGATCGTGCCGGCGTAGCTCGTCGCTGTGACGACACCGGTGACCTCGCTGTGCGTCGCGGCGTCGGGCACGATCTCCTGGGCTGCGGCACTCAGCATCAGGGCCGTCTTCGGGTCGCTGCCGATCGTGGCCTTGCCCTGGGTCGTCAGCCGCCGACTGATCGCGATCCGCTGCTGAAGGTCCGCTTTGGCCTGTTGCCTGGCGGCTTCCGCGGTCGCCTCCTTGGCCTCCCGCTGCTTCTCCTCGGCGATCTTGGTCAACCGCCGCGCCTCCGCCTCCAGCTGCTGAGCCTCCTGCTCCAGCTGCCGCGTCCGCTCGCCGGCCTCCTCCGACAGCCGCTGTAGCTGTCGGGTCCGATCCGCCGCCTGATCGGCGATCCGCTGCTGCCGCTGGGCCTCGGCGGTCGCCTGATCCGCCTGCCATTGCTTCTCTTGCGCCGACTGCTCCGACCGCTGCGCCTCAGTCGCCGCGGCCGCCGCCAGGGCCTGCTGCTCCTTCGCCACCCTCTGCTGCCGGGTCGCCTCCTGCTCGAACCGTTCGGCGCTGCCGCGTTGCACTTCCGCCACCTGCTGCTGACGCAACGCCTCGGCGGCCGCGGCCGTCGCCCGCTCCGCGTTGCGCACCGACGACACGCTGGTCAGCACCGCCAACAGGCTCAGCACCACCAGCATCGCCAACGCCCCGGACCCCAGCCGGCGCGCCCGGCGATGGTGCCGGACGTCCTCACCCTCCAGTTCGTCCTTGCTCACCCCGTGCATCGGGGCGGCCAACTGGGCGATCGCGTCCCGGAAGCGGGAATGCTGCAGGCTCAGATGCTCGCTGCCCCGCGCCCACCGCAGATCCAGGAACAGCGGCTCCTCGGCGAACACCCCCCGCAGCGCATCGGGCACCGCCGTCGAGTCCTCGGTGAAGTCGTGACGGTCCTGGTCCCACGCCCACTCCCCGTCGGTCACCACGGGCAGGATCCGGTTCGCCGACTTGGTGTCCATCCAGTGCTCGATCTCCCGGTTCACCCACCGCGATTGCGCGGCCTCGGGCGAGGCGAGCAGCACGAAGTACTCCGAGCCGTCCAACGCGGTCTGGATGGAGGACCACAGACCCGGGGTCACCGCCAGTCCGGTCTGATCCCGGAAGATCCACAGGGCGCGCCGGCGATGCCAGGGCTTGGCCAGGCGGTGCAGGCCCCGTTGCACGGCGGGAGCCAGCCTGCCGTCCGCGGCATGGCTGTATGAGATGAAACCGTTGAAGGTCACTACGGGTCCCCTGGCGATCAAAGACGTTCGGCGACCACAGATTGTCGCCTGTCTTTGCCCTATCAGGAAGGCCGAAGATCAGTATCACGGTGTCGCACGGCGTCGACGGGTACCGGCACCACCGAGATCGTCGCCGACGAGCCCCGGGAAACCGGCGGCCCGACTCACCACTCGGGGTGCGCGAACAGCGCCGGGACACCGCCGCTGTGCAGGAAGACCATGCGCGACCCGTGACCGCCCGCGATCAGTGACGCCATCGCCCGGCCGGTGTACGTCGGATCCAGGAAGACACCCTCCAGCCGGGCGGTGATCTCCAACGCCTGCCGGACCGGACCGGTCAACGCCGCATAGCCCGCGCCGATCTGGTCGCGGTCCACCCGCAGATCGAGCGAATCGTCGCCGACCAGCCCCCGGACCACGGCCACCGGATCAGGCAGCGCACCGACATCGACACCGACGACCCGCGCCGGACCGAGCTCGCGGACCAGCCCGGCCATCGTCCCACCGGAGCCGAGCGCCACGATCACGGCGTCGAACTCCCCCACCTGTTCGCGCAGCTCACGGCCACAGCGCGCATAGCCCTCGATCGACAGCGGCGACGACCCGCCGAACGGGATCACGAAGGCGTCGCCACGCTCGTCCTCCACCGCCGACGCCAGCGTCCGGTCACCGGCCCACCGGACCTCGGCACCGGCCAGCCGGTCCAGCAGCAGGTTGCCGCCGCCCGCGGCGGGCGGTTCACCGGCGAGGACCAGCACACACCCCAACCCCAGCCGGGCGGCGGCCGCGGCGGTCAGCCGGGCGTGGTTGCTCTGCGGGCCACCCGAGGTGATGACCGTACGCGCACCGGCCGCGACCGCCTCGCCGAGCAGAAACTCCAGCTTACGAACCTTGTTACCGCCCGCACCGAGCCCGCACAGGTCGTCCCGCTTGAACCACAGCGCCTCCAACCCGAGCCGGGCCGCCAGCCGCGGCGCCTCTTCGACGGGAGTCGGCCAGTTGCCCAGCGGAACAGTGGTCACCATCGTCCGAGTATGCCGACTCAGAGGAGGATGTCGCGCGCCCGACCGGCCGATCAACTACTCGGGGTGTCCGCTCAGGGGCGAGCCCGGGGATCACCCGATGCCCTCGACCCGGGCAGCACACCACAGTGGACGGATGA
Organism: Actinoplanes sichuanensis; assembly: GCF_033097365.1. Taxonomy (NCBI): domain Bacteria; kingdom Bacillati; phylum Actinomycetota; class Actinomycetes; order Micromonosporales; family Micromonosporaceae; genus Actinoplanes; species Actinoplanes sichuanensis. Next base: position 2,718,130 of record NZ_AP028461.1, on the reverse strand, counting down.
CGATTCGTGCACGATACGTACTGCCGCTGGCCGGCGTCCTGCTCGTGACCGCGACAGCCGTCCCGTCGGTGGCCGTCGCCCCGCACCGGCCCGAACCCGACGGCCTCACACAGCTGCAGCGGGATGTGGACGAGCTCTACGCGACCGGGGCGACTGGGGTGCTCGCCGAGGTCAGCGGGTCCGGGCGACCGCAGGCGGCACGCGCTGGAGTCGCCGATCCCGCCATCGGGCAGCCGGTCGCGTGGAACACCCGGCACCGGATCGAGAGCACCACCAAGACGTTCGTCGCCACCGTGGTGCTCCAGCTGGTCGGCGAAGGCCGCCTCGGCCTGGACGACCCGGTACAGCGATGGCTGCCGGGGCTGGTGGCCGGCAACGGCCACAACGGCGGGGCGATCACGGTGCGGCAGCTGCTCGGCCACACGAGCGGGCTGCCCGACTACGCCGACGACCTGCCGCTGGCTCAGGCCACGTCACAGGCGGCTTTCAACCGGGAGCGGTTCCGCGCGTACCCCTCTGAGCAGTTGGTCGCGATGGCGATGCGCCATCCGCCGTTGTTCGCGCCCGGGCAGGGATGGGCCTACTCGAACACCAACTATGTCCTGGCCGGGATGATCATCGAAAGAGTGACCGGTGCACCGTGGGAGCAGGCGGTGCACGAACGGATCGTCGTACCGCTGGGCTTGACCGACACTGTTCTCCCCGGCAGCTCCGCCCACCTGCCGTCCCCGCGCCTCGCGCCCTACCAGCGGCTCCAGCCGGGGAGCCCACCCGCAGACGTGTCCACGCGCGTGGCCGGGCACGCCGACGCGTCGATCATCAGCACTACCGAGGATGTGAACCGGTTCCTCCGCGGGCTGTTGAGCGGCGGGTTGCTGAAGCCCGCCCAGTTGCGCGAGATGCAGACCACGCGCCTCGCGGAACCCTTCACGGCCGTCTGGGACGAGCCGGGTTACGGTTTGGGCCTGATGAGACGCCGCCTGCCGTGCGGCGGCTGGGCATGGTTCCACGGCGGCGGCTGGTGGAACGCGATCACCGACAACGCCGTCACGGCAGACGGCCGCCGCTCGGTCACGGTGTTCCTGGCCGGTTCCCTTGACCCGGGCCAGGACCCGACCGCCCAGGCCAGGGCCTCCGCGAAACTGATCGACCACGCCTTGTGCGCCGCATGAGGTCGCTCTGGACAGACGGCTGTCCGGGTCGGTCGCCCGAAACGGGAGCCGTTGCTGGACGACGGCGCGGCGGCCGGGCCGACAGACCTCGGCGGGGCCCCGAACGCCTCGACCGTTCGACCGCCGACAAGGCGTACGGGTCGAAGGCGAACCGGCGTTCCCCGCGGGCTCGCCGGATCCCGCACACCATCCCGGAACGCGGTCAGGGGTTCTCGGTGCGGGGGACGGCGGCTGCGGACCAGGTGGCGATGCCGAGGGTGAGGCCGGTGACGGCCAGGACGCCGGAGACGCCAGTGGTGGCGGCCGCCGTTCCGGAGATCATCGGGATCAGGGTCTGCGCGACTCGGTTGCCGGCCAGCCGCAATGACAGCACGGTGCCACGGGTACCGGCCGGCGCGAGCTGCGCCACCCAGCCCATGGTCATCGGCTGGCAGACGCCGGCGGCGAAGCCGTAGACCGCGGCGAGAGCGGTCAGCGCGACGGCCGGGACCGGCAGCGTGAGTCCCGACAGCGCCAGGGCCGATACAGCGCACGACGTCATGGTCAGCCGCCGACGGCCGAAGACCCGCGACATCAGGCCGAGGTTGATCCGGGACAGCATCTGTGCGGCGGCCCGCGCCACCAGCATCGCGCTCAGCCACACCGGTGTGAGGCCCCGTCCGTACGCGAGCATCGGCAGATACGCCAACGCGACGTCGACCGACGCCAGGATCAGCCCGCTGACCAGCATGGCCCGGCCCATGCCGGGCAGCGCCAGCAGTAGCAGCACCGGCCGTCCCTCGTCCGGAACGGTTTCCGCAACGGTCCGAAAGTCACCGAACCAGAACGACGCCGCCGTCACGGCCAGCCCGGCGACCGCGCAGACCAGCGCGATCGGCTCGACCGGCGGCGTCAGCGAACCCGGCCGCGGTCGGATGAGCAGCAGCAGCGGCCCGAGCAACTGCCCCACCGAGGTGAGGAAGGTGTAGACACCGAACGTGCCGTCCATTCCACCGTGCCGGGCCCGCCCGGCGACCGCTGACTGCTCCCCCACCATCGAGAACACGATCCCGACGCCCAGCAGCCCCGTCGCCACGATCAACAAGGGCAGGGATCGGGCGCCCGCGTACGACATGACGGCTGCCGCGACCAACCCGACTCCACCGATGACCATGCCGGGACGTTCCCCGAGCCGGTCCACGAGCCGACCGGTGAACAGCGCCAGGATCAAGGGCGGCACCGCGAACGCGGCGGCCAGCACGGCCGGCCACACCGATCCGAGGCCCATGTCGATGAGCGCGTACGACAACGCCGGCCGTAACGCGTGACTGATCGCCTGAACCAGGATGGCGTGGAGCCCGAGAGCGGGCCAGAACCGCTGCGTGGAGATCATCGACAAGATCGTCGCCAAGTTCCCTCGACGATGATCAAACGGTCCCGGAGAGCGCCGATTCAATCCACTCCACCGGCACGATGTCGGCGAATGCCGGAGCCTGCTCGACGAGCCCGGTGCCCTGGTGGAATTTGACCGACGCGTCGTACCCGCTCTGGATCGGCAACGGTGACTCGGGGATCTCCTGCTGCAGGATCGGCGTGAGCACCTGCACCGTCTCCGGTTTCATCGTCTCCTGGTAAGCCTGGAGCAGCGTCCCGGTGGCCGCCGCATCACTGTGGATCAGCGCCTGCGACTTCGCGATCGCCCGCAGGAATGCGGCGACCGCCTTGCCCTTGCCGTCGATCACCCGCTGCGTCGTGATGATCACGCCGTGGGTGGCGTTCTTGAGTTCCGGCACGTCCCCGTCGGCCGGGGAGATGTAGATCCGCCCTACTCCGGCCGCGGTCGCCAGCTGCGCCACCGGCTGCGGGAAGGACAGCAGATCCACTCGCTTCTGGCTGAGTGCTCCGAGCGCCGCCGATGTGTCACTGCCCAGGTTGACCAGGGTGGCGTCCTTGGTGGCGTCCATCCCGGCCTGCACGAACAAGTATTTCACCAGCGCCTCGGTGCCACTGCCCGGGCCGGTGATCCCGATCTTCTTGCCTTTCAATGTCGCGATCCGGGCTGCCAGGGGTGTGCCGTCACCGTCGGTGGGCATGGTGGCCCCGGCGATGATGTCGACGTAGTAGGTGTCGACCAGCGCCCCGATCAGTCGGGTCCCGTTGTTGGCCTGGTAGAGGTTGAACGCGTCGGTCATCACCGACCCGGCCACGTCGATGCTGCCCGATTGCAGGGCCGCCGCGACCTTGGAGCCGTTGCCGAGGCGGGGCCGTTCGCCCATGCTCAGCCCTTCGGCGGTGAAGTAGCCCTTGCTCTCGGCGATGGCCAGCGGCAGGAACGCCACCGAGTTGCTGACCTGCCCGACGTTGAGCTTCATCGGGTCGCTGCTGCTGCTTGAACGGTCCGCGCACGCGGCGGTGGCGAGGGCGGCGCCGGCGGTGAGGAGGAGGGTTCTTCTACGGATGAGCATGTCGAGCTCCCGATGTCACTGATCGAGCGGCTTCCAGCGGTTGGCGCGGGCGCCGAGGAGGTTGACGAGCAGGTTGAGCACTGCCGCGAAGACACTCAGCACGACCAGGGTGGCGAACACCCCGTCGGTGTCGAAGCGGGCCGACGCGTCGCTGATGAGGTAGCCGAGGCCGCGGTTGGAGGCGACCAGCTCACCGATGACGGCGCCGATGAGCGCGTACGGGATCGCCACGTGCAGCCCCGTGAGCAGCCCGGTCATCGACGCCGGCAGGGTCACCTTGACGGCGATGTCGCGTCGGGTGCCGCCCATCAGCCGGACCGCGTCGATCAGCCCTCGGTCGACGTCTCGCACACCGGCCGCGGTGTTGAGGAAGACCAGGAAGAACACGCTGACCGCGGCGAGCAGCACCTTCATCTGGGTGCCGATGCCGAACCAGACGATGAACAGCGGTGCCAGGGCCACCTTGGGGATCGAGTAGAGCGCCATCAGGAACGGGTCCAGCACCGACCAGATGGTGCGGACCGGCGCGATCAGATAAGCAAGGAGTGCCCCGGCGAGCGCCCCGAACGTGAACCCGAGCACGACCTCCTTGATCGTGGTCCACGCGTGTTCCCACAACGTGCCGTCGGTGGTCCACTGGGTCAGCCGTTCCAGGATGCCCGCCGGCGAGCTGACGAACAGCGGGTCCAGGACCGGCCCGGACAGCAACTGCCACGCCACCAGTCCCACGACGAGGACCAGAGCCCGCAAACCCCACACGGTGGTACGACGTCCGTGGCGCTGCCACCACGTCTGCCGGCTCTCGATCCGCAGTGGCCTGGACACGGATGTCGCGGTCATGCCGCCTCCTTCAGCGCGGCGGCCAGTCGCCGGTGCAGCTGGACGTAGCCGGGATCGACGCGGATCTCGTCCAGGTCGCGGGGCCGGCCCAGATCTACGTCCAGGTCGAGCACGATCCGCCCGAGCGCGCCGAGCACCACCACCCGGTCGGCGAGCACGAGCGCCTCGTCGATGTCGTGGGTCACGAACACCACCGACTTGCCGCTGCCCGACCAGAGCCGCAACAGGTCGGCCTGCAGTTCGGTGCGCAGCAGCGCGTCGAGGGCACTGAACGGCTCGTCGAGCAACAGCGTCTCCGGATCCCCGGCGAGCATCCGGGCGAGGCCGGCCCGTCTACGCATTCCACCCGACAGCTCCCGGGGGTAGTGCCGTTCGTACCCGGCCAGCCCGACCCGCTCGATCAGCTCCTGCGCCGCCCGGATCCGTTCGGCCTTCGGGTCCCCGCGCAGCTCCATCGGCATCTCGACGTTGCGTCGCACGTCCCGCCACGGCATGAGGGTGTCGTGCTGGGTGAGATAGCCGATCTCGGTCCGCGGCCCGGTCACCGCCGTACCGTGGTAGCGGATCACCCCGGCCGTCGCCGGGGCGAGCCCGGCGAGCAGGTTGAGCAGCGTCGACTTGCCGCAGCCGCTGCGCCCCAGCAACACCAGGAAGCAGCCGGGCTCGACGGTCAGATCGAAGCCGCGCAGCGCCACCAGGTCGGTGCCGTCCTTGGTGAAGTGTTTCGCCAGTTCCCTCACCTCGAGGACGGCCTTCATGGCGTCGGCTCGGCGACCCGGCGGCTGTTCACGACCGCCATGGTGTGCACGTCACCCTCGCTGAACCCCGCGTCCAGCAGACGATCCGCGAGCAGTGCGAGCCCGTCCTCCACCGGCGGGTTGAACGGCTGCCCGAGGTCGCTGGAGAGGATCGAGTTCTCCGGACCGGTCGCCCGGATGTGCTCGAAAACCAGGTCCCAGGACACTTTTCCGGTGTACGGGGTGGTGAAGCACCGTTCCAGGAGCGCACTCCGCTCCGCCAGGTGCCGTTGGGTCGCGACGTCCAGTTGCTGTGAGGTGAACTCGGGGTGGGTGACGATGATGTGTCGTACCCCGGCGTCGGCCGCCGCGTCGACCACCTCGACGATCTCCGGCCCGCTCAGGTGGCCGGTCGCCAGGACCAGGTCGTGCTTGGCGATGACCGCAAGCACCGCCAGCAGCTCGGGCCGGATCTCACCGTGGTCGTCGACGACCTCGATGGTCGGCGCGACGATCCCCTGCTCCGCGAGCTCGTCCTGCAGGGCGGCCCACATCGGCACCGGCGTACCCGGCGCCGGATCCGCCCGGCTGGCCCGCTCGTTCGCGCAGTCCACGGTGGGCAGCCAGACGACCCGGGCCCCTTGCCGCCCGGCGATCTCGACGGCCACCGGGTTGAGCCCGCCGACCGATCCGTTGAGGGTGAGCGCCCCCAGTGCCCCGACTCCGGGAACGATGCCGCGAACCACCTCGGCCCGCTCCGCCGTCGGCACGTAGTGCGATTTGAGCACGAATCCGGCCAGCCCGACCTCACTGAATCTCCGGGCCAGGGTGACATCGTCGATGCGGCGTCTCATCACGTCCGGCGCGACGTGCACGTGCGTGTCGTAGGCCCCGGCGACGATCTCTCGCGCACGGGCGGTAGGGGTGGGATGTGCGTTCGACGTGTCAGACATGGCGTCTCCACTGCAACGAGCGCGGCGGCCGGATCACCGAACAGGAAAAACGCGCAAACCAGCCATCGAGCGGACGAAACGCTGAAACCGCTTACCTGACCGAACATTTGCAGTCATCAACATGATTGTCAACAACCTGTTCCCTGCGAATGACAGCCCGCACGAAGCTCGAACCGGCCGCTACGAGAGATCTCGATGAGAAGGAGACACTCAGGTGCTGAGCGTGCGGTAGCGGCGCAACCGGCGGAGTCCGGCGGTGTCCGGTGCCGCGGCCGGGGCGCTCGCGACGGCGTCCAGACGCCGCTGTGCGGCGGGTTGGTCCAGCTGCATGCCGATGGCGACGAGTTCACCGACCGGCGGCGGTTGCGGTAGCGGCGCGACATGGATCAGGGTGCCGACGACGTTGACGAGGAAACCCTGCTCGGAACGGGAACCGCGCACCCGTACCCGACCTTTGAGCCGGTAGGCGCCGGTCGGTGGATCCTCGAGCAGATCGATCAGCAGGCTCGGGGACACCGGCCCCGCCAGTTCGACCGAGGCCGCCCGCGCGTGCTCGTGGTCGTGGTGGTCGCGGTTCTGCTCACGCATGAGCCGGGCGAGCGGCAGCTCGTCGATCGGGTCCTCGTCGGCGGCGGTGTCGAAGACCAGGGCCGGGTCGATCCGGCCGTGCCGGGCGGTGACGATCGGCACGGCCGGATGGCGCCGCCGGACCCGCTCCCGGATCCGGTCGACGACCTCATCGCGCTCGGCGGCGGGCAGCAGATCGACCTTGTTGACGACGACGAGCGTCGCCGCCGCGTAACGGGCCGGCGGCTCCGGCCAGAGGTCGACGGTACGGAAGTGCTCCACCGCGTCGATCACCTCGACCAGCCCGCCCGGCCGGATCCAGCCGGCTCCGCTGCCGCCGATGAGCCGGCTGAGCGTGACCGGCTCGGCCACCCCGCTGGCCTCGACCAGGATCGCGTCCAGCCGGAGCCGGGGCCGGGAGAGCCGCTGGAGCGCATCGTCCAGGCCACCGGCGTCGTCCAGGCAGCACACACAGCCACCGGAGATCGCCGCGGCCTCGTCGACCTGCCCGGAGACGAGCGCCGCGTCCACGTTCAGCACACCGAAGTCGTTGACCACGACCCCGAGGCGGGCGCCGGGGCGACGCAGCAGATGGTTGAGCAGGCTGGTCTTTCCGGCACCGAGGTGACCGGTGAGCGCGATGACCGGCACCCGACCGGCGTTTCTCCCGTCCGCCACCCCGTCCGACCCCCTGCCTGCCGTCCCGACCGACGCCCGCCGGCTGTTCGTCGTGGATCCTCGCGCATCGGCCAGGAACCGGTGAACGCGGCACCGGTGGTCGGGCCGGTGCCGCGCCGCGGACGCCGACCGTCCGGACGAGCGGCGGCTCAGCGCATGGTGTTCCGGTCGGTGGTCACCAGGACGCTTTTCGGATGCCCGGGAGTTCGCCGCGATGGGCCAGCTCGCGGAACCGGACCCGGGACAGGCCGAACCGGGTCAGCACGCCGCGGGGCCGGCCGTCGATCTGGTCGCGGCTGCGCTGCCGGCAGCGGCTCGAGTCGCGGGGCAGCGCCGCCAGTGCCCGTACGGCGGCCGCGCGCTCGTCCGGATCGGTCGACGGCGCGGAGATCGTCGTCTTCAGTGCGGCGCGGCGGTCGGCGTACCGCTCGGCGAGTTCGGTGCGTCGTCTCTCGCGCAGGGTGAGGCTGAGGCGGGCCATCAGCGGTCCTCCCGGAAGTCGACGTGGGCCCGGGCGAGCGGGTCGAATTTGCGCAGCACCAGGCGGTCCGGGTCGTTGCGGCGGTTCTTGCGGGTGACGTAGGTGTACCCGGTGCCGGCGGTGCTCTTCAGCTTGATCACGGGGCGGATGTCGGTGCTCCTGGCCATCAGAGCCGTACCCCCTTGGCGCGCAGGCGGGCGACGACCGAGTCGATGCCGTCCCGGTCGATGATCTTGATTCCGGTGGTGCTGACGTGGAGGCGGACGGTGGTGCCGTCGGCGAGCCGGAAGCGGCGGCGCTGGACGTTCGGGTTCCAGCGGCGTCGGGTGCGGCGGTGGGAATGTGACACGGCGTTGCCGAAGCTCGGCTTCGCGCCTGTCACGTCACAGACGAAGGACATGCCGAAACTCTATAATGAAAACCGTTGTCATTACCAAGTGGGCGCGACAAGATGAGCGGGTGAGTGCCAACCCGATCACCTCCGTCCTGCCCGTGCCCGTGGATCAGCGGCCCGCCGTCACCGTGTTGTCCGGCTTCTCGACCAGCGCCGTCCAAGCCACCGCGCGGGCCCTGCTCATCGCCGACGACACCCTGATCGCGGTCCGCCACGACCTCACCGGCCTCCGGCACGGACTGGTCAGCCGTACCGTCGAGTCCGCCGCCGCGGTGCTGGAACACACCGCCGTCGAACTGGTGCACGGATGCGTCTCCTGCACCCTGCGCGAGGACGTGCTGCCCACCCTGGTCCGGCTGGCCCGCGAGCACCCCGGCCGCGACCTGCTGCTGGTCCTGCCGACCGTGGTGGAACCCGAGGCCGTCGCCGCCGCCTGTGTCCACTGCGTGGTCGACGGCACGGCGGTGACCGACGCGGTGCGCTTCGACTCCTACGTCACCGTCGTCGACGCCGACACCTTCCTCGACGACCTGGCCAGCCCCGACGACCTGCGCGACCGCGACCTGCACGCGGCCGACGACGACCACCGGGCGGTCGCCGAAGTGGTCGTGCACCAGGTCGAGTTCAGCGACACCGTCGTCATCTGGAGCCGCCCCGGCGCCGACGGCACCGACATCAGCCGGCTCGGCACCCTGATCCACCGCCTCGCCCCGTGGGCGATCCAGGTCGACACCGGCACCTCACCGAACCTCGACTGCACCGCCCTGTCCACGCTCGTCCGCGGCACCGGCCGACACGACCCCGGCCGCCCCGGCCTGCTCGGACTCGCCCTCGAGGGTCGGCCGATCGCCGTACACGATCCGGACGACGACCACGGGGTCACCTCGATCGTCTTCCGGACCCGCCGACCGTTCCACCCGGATCGCCTGCACGACGCCCTGGAGGACCTGACCGAACACGCGCTACGCGGCCGCGGCCAACTGTGGATCGCCAGTCAGCCGGACACCGCCATCGCCTTCGAATTCGCCGGTGGCGGCACCAGCCTCGGCAGCCTCGGTTACTGGCTGGCCGCCCTGCCCGCCGACCGGTGGACCGAGACCAGCGACGAACGTCGACTCGCCGCCGACCTCGACTGGGACCCCCTACTACGGCGACCGGCGGACCGTGCTCGCCCTGATCGGCCTGCACCTCGACCACCGGGCGATCACCGAACTCCTGAACGCCTGCCTGCTCACCGACCCCGAACTCGCCGACGGATCCGACGCCTGGCGCGCGCTACCCGATCCGTTCGCCGGCTGCTTCCCGCTCACCGACTGACCTCAGATCAGGGCGTAGACCAGCCGGCCCGCGTACGCCAGGACCGCCACCTGGTAGGCGACGAGCAGCACCTCCAGGACCGCCAGGCCCAGCAGCGTGCCGAACGAACGATCGAGCCGGACCGCCGAACGGGGGTCCGGCGGGTAGTAGCGGACACCGACCCGGTCACCCACCCGTAGCCGTCCCAGCGACACCAGGACCACCACGTCCGAGGCGTCCACCCGGACCTGCGCCCACTCCGGGTCCTCGTCGGTGCGGACGTCCACGCCCACCACCGTCCCCTGCGTGGAGACGCCGTGCAGCCGCCTGCGCCACACGTTGCGGTACTGCTCGGTCAACAACGGAAAGCAGAACATCCGCAGGTACGTCCAGAACACGAACGCCACCAGGACCACCCAGACCAGTGGCAGGGCGACGAAAGCGACCACCACCAGAAGGACCGCGAGAAGAATGAACTCAGCTACCCTGGGCCGGCGGATCCACGTCCGCCGAACTCGCGCCGGCATGCCGCGATCGTATTCCGCCCGTACAAGCGCAAGGTTCACCCTCTTATGGTGCGAACGGTGGGTAACCTCTCCGCTGCCGTGACCAGCTTCGTCGGGCGGCGGCGAGAGATCGGCCAGGTCCGGGAGCGGCTGGCCACGTCACGGCTGGTCACCCTGACCGGGCCGGGCGGCGCGGGCAAGACCCGGCTGGCCGTCGAGGCGGCCGGCGAGGCCCGCCGCGCCTTCCCGGACGGGGTGTGGTTCGTCGACCTGGCCGCGCTCACCGAGGACGGCCGGGTCGCGTCCGCGGTCGCCGCCGCCCTGGCCATCCGCGACCAGTCGGCCCGGCCCGCCCTCGACCGGCTGACCGAGTTCCTCACCGACCGGCAGGCGCTGCTCCTGCTGGACAACTGCGAACACGTCCTGGACGCCTGCGCCACCCTCGCCGACACCGTCCTACGGCACGCCCCGGGCACCCGGATCCTGGCCACCAGCCGGCAGAGCCTCGGCATCGACGGCGAGCACGTCCTGCCCGTACCACCCTTGAGCCCGGTCGAGTCGGTGACGTTGCTGACCGATCGGGCCGCCGCCGTCGCACCCGGCTTCACCGTCACCGGCGTCAACAGCGAAGCCGTGGCCCGGCTGTGCACCCGCCTCGACGGCATCCCGCTCGCCATCGAGCTGGCCGCGACCCGACTGCGCACCCTCTCCATCGACCAGCTCCTGCAACGCCTCGAAGACCGGTTCGCCCTGCTGAGCGTCGGCAGCCGGGTCGCCGCACCCCGACAGCGCACGCTACGGGCCACCGTCGACTGGAGCTACGGCCTGTGCACCCCGGCCGAGCAGCGACTGTGGGCCCGGCTGTCGGTCTTCACCGGCGGCTTCGACCTGGACGCCGCCGAGGCCGTCTGCGCCGGCGACGGCCTGGAACGCGCCGACATCCTCGACCTTCTCGACCAACTCGCGACACAGTCCCTGGTCACCCACCGCGGCGCGCGGTTCGGCATGCTGGAGACCATTCGGGAGTACGGCCAGAGCCGGCTCGCGGAACTCGGCGAACAGGACACCCTGCGCCGCCGCCACCGGGCGTATTACCTGGACCTGGCCGTCCGCGGGGAGCGCGACTGGTGCGGCCCCGGCCAGGAGCAGACCCTCGCCCGGGTCCGCGCCGAGCACGGCAACCTGCGGGCCGCGTTCGAGGAGTTCCTCACCGACCCGGACGGCGCCGAACCGGCCCTGACCCTGGCCGCGGCGCTGCGCTGGCACTGGTCCGCGGACGGGCTGATCAGCGAGGGCCGCGAATGGCTGGAGCGAGCCCTGGCCCGGCCCGCCCCGGACGGCCGGGCCCGCGCCGACGCGCTCTGGGTCGGCGCGTGGGTGCCGCTGTTGCAGGGCGACCAGGAGACCGCCCGCGAACGGCTGGCCGAGTGCCGGCGGGTCGCCGCGGCCACCGGCGACCCGGTGCCCGCCGCGCACGCCGCCAGCCAGGCCGGAACGGCGAACCTGTTCCGCGGCGACATGCCGGCCGCCATCACCGAATTCCGGGCGGCCGTCGACGCGCTGGAGACCGCCGGTGAGACCGCCGGCGTCCTGCACGCCCAGTTCCAGCTGGCGATCACACTGTCGCACTGCGGCGAACACGAGCAGGCCACCGCCATCGCCCGGCGGGCCATCGACGTCGGCGAGGCCCGCGGCGAGCATCTGTCCCAGTCGTACGCCCGCTGGGTCCTGGCCTTCGACACCTGGCGCCGCGGCGACCCGGAACAGGCCCACCACCTGGTGCTGGCCGCGCTCGGTCTGCAGTCCGGGTTCCGCGACGCGGTCGGCGCCGGCCTGATGATCGAGACGCTGGGGTGGATCGCCGGTTCGGCCGGCCGGCCGGAACGGGCCGCCCAGCTGCTGGGTACGGCGTACTCGATCTGGCGCAGCATCGGCACCCACGTCGGCGTCTTCGGCCCGCCGCTGGGTGTCCACCACGACCGGTGCGCGGCGGCCGCCACCCGCGCGCTGCGGCCGGCCGCCTACCGGGCCGCCTTCGAGCAGGGTGTCCAGCCCACCCTCGAAGCCGCCATCGGCTACGCCCTGCGACAGCCCACCGCCGTGGCACCGGCGCCCGCCGGCGACGACCCCGGCCTGACCCGCCGCGAACGGGAGATCGCCGACCTGATCGCCGAGGGCCTCAGCAACCGGGCCATCGCCCAACGTCTGGTCCTGTCCACCCGCACCGTCGACGGGCACGTGCAGAACCTGCTGGCCAAGCTCGGATTCTCGTCCCGCTCGCAGGTCGCCGCCTGGGTCGCCCGGGTACCCGTTTCCGGACCGGACCGGGTAACACCCCCGTAACCTCACCGGTCCCGAAAGGGCCACGCGTCCCTACCGTCTCAGCACTATGACCCCCATCACCCGGCCCGAGCCGGCCCCCGGACAGCTGTTCATCGACGGCCGGTGGCGTGACGCCGCCGACGGCGGGCGCCTCGACGTGCTCGACCCGTCCACCGGCACGATCGTCACCACGGTCGCCGCCGGCACCGCGAAAGACGTCGAGGACGCGGTGACCGCGGCCCGCGCCGCCCTCCCGGCCTGGCGCGACACCCCGGTCCGGGAACGCGGCCGGATCCTGAACCGGGTCGCCGCGCTGATCCGCGAACACGCCGACGAACTCACCGCCCTGGAGAGCCTCGACGTCGGCAAACCGGTCAGCCTCTGCCGGCCGGTCGACGTGGACACCGCCGCCGACGTCTACGAGTACTACGCCGCCCTGATCCAGACCGTCGGCGGTGAGCACCGTACCGTCGCCATGCCCGCGCACGCCTACACCCGCCGCGAACCGGTCGGCGTGGTCGCGGCCATCACGCCGTTCAACTTCCCGCTGATCCTGAGCAGTTCCAAGCTCGCCCCCGCGCTGGCCGCCGGCAACACCGTCGTCCACAAACCGGCCGACGACACCCCGCTGTCCGCCCTGTTCATGGCGAGACTGCTGACCGAAGCCGGGGTGCCGGCCGGTGTCCTCAACGTGGTCACCGGCCGCGGACCCGACGCCGGGGAGCCACTGCTGCGTCACCCCGGCGTCGACAAGGTCGCGTTCACCGGCTCCACCGCGGTCGGCCGACACGCCGCGGCCACCGCCGGAGCCGCCCTCAAACCGGTGACCATGGAACTCGGCGGCAACGCGGCGAACATCGTGTTCGACGACGCCGACGTGGAGAAGGCCGTCGGCACGGTGATCAAGGCGTTCGTCTTCAACACCGGCCAGTTCTGCATGGGCGGCCCCCGGCTGCTGGTAGCCCGCCCGCTGTACGACACCCTCCTCGGCATCCTCGCCCAGGCACTGCCCGGCGTCCCGCTCGGCGACCCGTTCGACCCGGCCACCGTGATCGGGCCGATGGCCGGGGAACGACACCTGGCCAAGGTGCGCGACCACATCGACCGGGCCCGCGCCGAGGGCGCCCGCATCGTCATCGGCGGCGACCGTGTCGACCGCCCCGGCTTCTACCACCAGCCGACCGTCATCGCCGGTCTGCCCGACAGCTCCCCGGTCGTCCAGGAGGAGATCTTCGGCCCGGTGCTGACCGTGCAGGCGTTCGACACCGAGGACGAGGCGATCGCACTGGCCAACGGCACCCCGTACGGCCTGGCCGCCGGTGTGCAGACCCGCGACATCGCCCGCGCCCACCGGGTCGCCGCCCGCCTGGACGCCGGGATCGTGTGGGTCAACGACTGGGCGATGCTCGACCCGGCCATGCCGTTCGGCGGGGTGAAGGCCTCCGGCTTCGGCCGCGAATACGGCCCGGAAGGACTCGAGCCCTATACCCGTACCAAATCCGTTCTGATCTCCCTGGAGGCCTGAGTTGACCACGACCACCGCGGCGATCGTCGAGTCCGCCGGCGCCCCGTTCTCCCTCACCCGCGTCGACCTGGACGCGCCCCGACCCGGCGAGGTACTGGTCCGGGTCGTCGCGGCCGGGCTCTGCCACACCGACCTCGGCGTGGCCGCCGGGGCCCTGCCGTTCCCGCTGCCCGGCGTCCTCGGCCACGAAGGCGCCGGCATCGTGGAAGCCGTCGGCTCGGCCGTCACCTCGGTCGCACCCGGCGACCGGGTACTGCTGTCCTTCACCTCGTGTGGGGCCTGCGGAAACTGCCGCGACGGCCATCCCGCCTACTGCGCCACGTGGCTGCCGGACAACCTGCTCGGCGGCCGCCGCGGCGACGGCACCGCCACCCTCACCCGCGGCGGGCATCCGGTCGGCGGTCACTTCTTCGGCCAGTCCTCGTTCGCCGGACACGCCCTCGCCGACGAACGCAGCGTCGTCAAGGTCGCCCCGGACGCGCCACTGGACCTGCTCGCCCCGCTCGGCTGCGGCGTGCAGACCGGCGCCGGCGCCATCTGGAACGTCCTGCAACCCCGGCCCGGCGCCACCCTGATGATCACCGGCGCCGGCGCGGTCGGCCTGTCCGCAGTGATGGCCGCCCGGCTCAGCCCGGCCGGACGGATCATCGTCGTCGACCGGGTCCCCGGCCGTCTCGAACTGGCCACCGAACTCGGCGCCACCGACGTCGTCGACACCACGGCCGTCGACCTGGCCGACGCCGTCGCCGAACTGACCGGCGGCCACGGTGTCGACGGCGTCGTCGAGACCACCGGCGCCACCGGAGTCCTACAGGCCGGCATCGGCGTTCTCGCCGCGCGCGGCACCGCTGTCGTCGTCGGTGCACCCGCCTTCGGCACGACCGTGCCGGTCGACGTCAACCACATGCTCGGCGGCCGTACGATCACCGGCCTCACCCTCGGCGACAGCGAGACCCAGTCCCTCATCCCGGTCCTGGTCGACCTGGTCACCGCCGGGCGCCTGCCGATCGACCGGCTGATCCGCCACTACGCCTTCGAGGACATCCAGCAGGCCGTCACCGACGTCATCACCGGCGACACCATCAAGCCGGTCCTCCGGTTCACCCACCTGTGACCCGCCGGCCGCGGGTGGCGGGCGTCCACCCGTACCGAAGTGGTGACCTTCGCCCTGGTCAGGCCTGCCAGTACCAGAACAGCTGCCGATGGTCGAAGTCCTTCTCGGCGGCGGTCCTCAGCTGCCCGCTCGCACCGATCTCCAGGACACGGGCCGACGCCGAGCTGATCAGCACCCAGTGGTCCCGGTCCTGGGTGTCCTTGCCGCGCCAGCGGTGCGTCCACGTCTGACCGGCGCCGCCGTCGCACGGCCGTGTGCCGACCGTGGAGCCGCCGAGGTCGGTCAGGCAGTAGTTCGTCGTGACCGCCGCGGGCCGCAGGGTGGTGACGTTGCCCGAGCCGCAGGCGAACCAGATCTGTCGCGCGGCGCCCACGACCTCGGCGGCCATGGTCGGCCGCAGTGTCGCGCCGGAGACGTTCACCTCGATCATCTGTTGCGGGTCGGGGCCGGTCGGGCCGGGGTTGCGCACGGTGATCCGGATGCAACCGGTGGGCGTACGCTGCAGGCTCCCCACGACCGGCGGTGGTGTCGCGCGTCCGGTGGGTGACCGCCGGGGTGCAGCCGATCTGGTGGGAGCCGGGGCCGGATCGTCGTCGGCGGCCACCGGCGCGGGTCCGGCCACGTCGGGAAGGATCGCCGCGGCCGGCGCAGGAGCGGACGCGGCCGCCGGTGGCGGGGCCGACGGCGATGCCGGGAGCGACGGGGACGAGGATGCCGACCGGGCCGCCGCGGCGGGCTGTACGGTCAGCGCACGTTCGGTGACCGCGGCGGGTGTTTGCGGCGGCCCGGGTTCGCCGCCCCGCATGCCGTACCCGGCGATGCCGGTGACCGCCAGGGCGGCAACCACACCGGTGCCTGCGAGCGCCATCGCCCGCCCGCGTCTGCGGGCCGGAGCCGGCGGCGTCGCGGGCGCGGGCCGTGGACGCAGAACGGTCGGATCCGGCCCCTGCCGTCGGGGGGTGTCGAGCGCCGCCAGTTCGGCGACACGCCGGTCGATGTCGTCCACGACGGGCCGGGGCAGCCAGTCCGCCGGCGTGCCGTCGGCGCCCAGCCGGTCGAGCACCTCGGCCGCCGTCGGCCGGTCGGCCGGGTCCTTGACCAGGCAGGCGGCGATCAGGTCGCGGATCTCGCCGGGCACGTCGTCGAGGGCGGGTGGCTCGTGCACGACGCGATAGACCACCGCCGCCGTCTGCCCGGCTCCGAACGGCGAGGTGCCGGTCACGGCGAACGCCATCAGGGCGCCGAGTGAGAACACGTCCGTGGGTGCGCCCACCGGCCCGGTACCGAGTGCCTGTTCCGGCGACATGAAGCCGGGACTGCCGAGCAGCTGGCCGGTCTGGGTGATGGTGCTCGAGTCGAGAACGCGCGACACACCGAAGTCGATGATTCGCGGGCCGTCCGTACCGACCAGCACGTTGCCGGGCTTGAGGTCCCGGTGGACCAGGCCGAGGGCGTGCACACGGGTCAGTCCGGCGCACAGTCCGGCCATCAGCACCCGGGCAGCGTCGACCGGTAGCCTCCCGTGTGTGCCGACGACCTCGGCGAGCGACGGGGCGGGCACGTACTCGACGGCCAGCCACGGCGGGTCACCGTCCGGGTCGGCGCCGATCACCCGGGCGGTGTAGGGGCTGTCGGCCTGCGCGGCGACGGCGATCTCACGGCGGAACCGGACCCGGAAGTCGGGTTGGTGGGTCAGGTCGGGCCGGATCAGTTTGATCGCGGCGGCCGGTGCGCCGGGACGTCGCCCCAGATAGAGCTGGCCCATGCCGCCGGCGCCGAGCCGGGCGAGCAACTCGAAGTCGCCGACCATGACCGGATCGGCTGGTACCAGGGCAAGCATGTGGTGATCTCCTGTGTTCGGGAAAGTCGCGGCGGCAGAGTCACTCGAAGCCCGCACCGGACTCCACATCGATGCGGGTGGTGTCGACGGCGACGCCGCCGATGACGGCCGTCTCCGTGGTCAGGTCGAGTTGCGGGGCTGGTTCGGCGGCCTCGTCGACGGTGACGACGCCGACCTGGCGGCCGTCGGGCAGCACGATCCAGGAGCCCTTGACCCGCGCTCCGTTCACCCTGGTCAGCGACCGGAAGAGCCCGGCTCGGCCGCCCGCCGGCGGTAGCGTGAACTCGGTGGTGTCGTCGCCGACCGTCACCGAGCCACGGGCCGCGTCGGCGTCGTACGTGCCGGACAGGGTGTCGCCCTTCTTACTGGTCAGGTCGAGCTCGCCGGCGTCGGCGGTGCCGGCGAACCATGCCTCGACTCGCTCGCCGTCGCAGAGATAGGCGATCGCGGTTCCGTCGCGTACCGCGAGGTAGAGCGTGCCGGCGTCCTCGACGAGGTGGGCGGCATAGGTGATCCGGGTCGGGATCGACGGCACGACGGGAGCGGGTGCCGCGGCCACCGACGCCGTGAAGGTGGACGGTGCCGCGGACGAGGCCGTGGGCGCGGGTGCGGGTGGCTCGTCGGCGCTCGCGGTGACGGCCACGCCGGCGAGCGCCCCGGCCAGGACGGCCGCGGCGGCGGCCGATGCCACCGCCCGGCGTCGGCGGTGCGGCCGTGACGCCGCCGGTGGGGGTGGCGGTGCGGCGCCGGACCGCCGCAGCCGGGTGCGCTGTGCGGCGGGCACGAAATCCCGGCCGTCCGGGATGTCGGCCGCGCGGAGAGCGGCGGCGACCCGACGGGCCGACGGCCGGTCGCGGGGCATGAGGTTCAGGCAGTCGGCGAGGATCCCGCCGAGGATGGGCGGCAGCGCCGCCACGTCGGCGTGCGACGCCGGGCGGGCGCCGGTGACGAGCTCGGCGAGCAGCACACCCAGCGACCAGACGTCGGCGGCCCCGGTCGGCGGGTGGCCGGCGTCCAGTTCCGGTGCGGCGTACGCGGCCGTTCCCCCGGCGGGCGGCTTCGCCTCGCGCAGGATCGACGCCACCCCGGAGTCGCCGAGTTTCACCGTTCCGGCCGCGGTCAGCAGGACGTTCTCCGGTTTGACGTCCAGGTGCACGACACCCTGGGTATGCGCGTAGGCCAGCGCTCCGGCCAGCTGCGCGCCGATGTCGGCGACCTGCGCCTCCGGCAGGCGACCGCCGTGGGCGCTCAGATGCGTTCGCAGGTCCCGGCCGTCGACGAACTCGATCAGCAGCGCCATCCGGCCGCCCTCGACGACGAGGTCGTGCACCGCGACGATCGACTCGTGGTCGAGTTCGCGCAGCGCCAGCTCCTCACCGAGAAACAGCTCGCGTACGCGCCGGTCGGCGGCCACCTCAGGGCGCAGCACCTTCGCCGCCAGGGGCGGCCCACCGGCCCGGCGGGTCGCCCGGTGAACGACCGCCCAACTGCCGCTGCCCACCTTCTCGTGCAGCAGGTAATCGCGGCCGAATGGCGTTTCGCCGCCCATGTTAGTGCCTCCGCGTGACTTGTGGGTATCCCATTAATACCGGCAATTCGGGCTCACTCACACCCCCCGGACGTACGGAACTGATGACCGGAAGTCGTCCCCCGTTCGAGTGTCACCGCCAGACGATTTCCGGCCCATTCTGGCTATTGTCGACGACATCAAAGTCGATTCTCAGAAAGGTTCGGATCATGGCCCAGGGCACGTTCGACAGTGCGGAGATCGCCAATCACGCCAACCTGACCCGGCAGCGGTCGGACGAACTGGAGCAGGCCATCGCCGCGTTGCGCTCGGCTGCCGGACAGCTCTCCGCAGTGTGGACCGGCCCCGGTGCGGCCGCTTTCCAGAGCACTCGTGAGCAGTGGGAACGGGCCGTCCAGCCGCTGCTGGAGAGCCTGCAGCAGATGGGCCTGGTGCTGAACCAGGCCAGTTCGGCCTACGAGACGAACGAGAGTTCGATCGCCCGCGCCTTCGGCGGCTGAGGACCGCGATGGTGCGTGGCAGCTTCGACACCGACGGCCTGCGGTCGTCGGCCGATCAGATCAGCCGGACCGCCGCGTCGCTGGCCGAAATCGAATCCGCGCTCCGAGGGATTCCCTCCGGTGCGTGTCCGCGAATTGTCGATCAGGCACTCGACGAATTGGCTCGCAACGGCAGCGACATGATCTCCGATATCGACGAGGAGACAACGGCGCTGAGCCAGAAGATGCGTCAGGCGGCGCAGATCTACGACGGTTTGGAACAATCCATGGTGCGCTATTTCCGGAGCGGTCCGTGATGCTGCCCGGTTCGTTCCCACGGACTGCGCCGCTACTGCGCCGCGGTGACCCGGCGCCGGGCGATTCCGAGGTGATCGCCGCGGTGATCGCCCGGCTCCGCGACGCCGCCCGAACAGCCGGTGACGCGGTGGTGCTGCTGGGCCGGATCGGTGCCGACGTCACACTGTGGACCGGCCCGGCGGCCGACGCCTGCGGCCGGCGGCGGGACGAGATCGTACGCCGACTGCAGGCCGCGGAGTCGGCGTACACCGGCGCGGCCGAGGATCTCACGCGCTGGCTGCAGACGCTCGGGGCACTGCAGGCCACCGCCGCGCAGATCGCCCGCGAAGCCAACGACCTGCAACGATCGGCCGAGACGAACAACGCGCTGACCGTGTTCGCCTCCCCCGCGACGCCGAACGTGCCCGGGCTCGCCGCCCTGCAGCGCCGGCACGACGACGTAGCGGCACAGGCGACGGCGGCGGCGAAGACCTGTGCCGTGGCCCTCGGCCACGCCAGCGACATCGTCGAGAAGTTCAGGCACTCCCGTTGGCAGAACATCGGCGACGTCCTGCACGACGTCAGCGACGTGCTCGGCACCGCCGTCCTGGTCCTTACGGTGGCCTCCGCGTTTCCACCGCTCGCACCGCTCGCCCTGCCGGCGGCGGCGGCCGGTCGCGGACTGCTGCTGGCGGTCGATGTGGCCAAACTCGGAGTCGACCTGAAACTGGTGGCCGACGGCGACGCGAGCTGGAGCACCGTCGGCGGCGACACCGTCGATGTGGCCACGGGTGGTCTCGGCGCCGGGTTCAGACCGATGGCCAAGGCCGCCAAAGCCGAACACCAACTCCGTACCGCCGCTGAGACCGCGGGCGGGGCGAGGTTCGCGACCGGAGCCGCCGAGGCAGCCGATGAACTGGCGGTCGGTTTCACTGCCGCCGCACGCCGCGAGATCCTGCACCCCGTCACCGCCTTTCGCAACGAGCAGCAGATGACCGCAGTGGTGCAGGAGGCGAGACAGCATGCGCCGCTGCCGTCGATGCAACGGTGGCTGCCACCCGACAACCGGCGCTGGGTGGTGGGTGACGCCCTCGTGCAGACCCACGAGGCGAATGAGGTACGCAAGAACGTTCAAGGGTGGATCGGCGGCGACAAGCGATGACCTGGCAGCAGACGACGGTTCGAGCCGACGACGGCACCGTGCTCGACATCGCGCTGCCCCCGGGCTGGTGGTCTCTGCCGACCGACGAGCCGGACCTCACCGCCCGCGCCCACGGCATCGCCGACAACCGGCCGGCCCCGTTCCCCGGCATCGCCGACGAGCTGATCCAGCTGGCCCGAGTCGGTGCGTCGGCCGGCACGATCCTGATGGCCGGCGGCGCGGCCGCCGACGACGAGACCGGGCAGGTGGTGTCCGCGTCCCTGATGGTGATCATGGACGACACCGGAGACACCACACCGACCGACGGCATCGACGAGGGGCCGTCGGCACGCCTGGACCTGCCGGCCGGCGTCACCGTCCGACGACTCTTCCGCGGCATCGCTGCCAGCCCGCTCGGTGACCTCTGGGAACTCAAGGCCCAATACGCCGTGGCCCACGCACGCCCCTGGCTGTTGTCCTTCCAGACCCCGGCGATGACACACGCCATGCAACTGCTCGACGTGTTCGACGGCGTCGCCGCCACCCTGCACATCACGCCCCCACCCGGCGAAAACGCCGTCTTCGGCTGAGATCGGCTACCGGGCCGCCGCGACCAGATCCTCCGGCGTTCCGTCCCACCCCGGCGCCCACGCGACCGCCCGCTGCGCCGCATCCGGGGCGAGCTCGTCGAAACCCGCAGCCCGCAGCCGGTCGATCAGCTCACACAGCCGCCCGGCCGGCGTCGGCGCGGGCCCCGCCAGCACGTCGGTCACCTGCAGCAGGGCCGCCACCGACCCCGACCGGCGAGCCCGCCCGCGCACATCGGCACTCGACGCGTACGGCACCTGCACCGGCGCCGCCGCCGATCGGCGCAGCAGCACCGCACGCCCCGGCGGCTCGCTGCTGACGTACGCCTCGGGCAGCCGGGTGAGCACCCCGAACAGGTGCACCCGCGCCGACCTCGGCGTCAGCACCAGCCCGGTACCGCCGCGACCGGCCTCACCGAGCAGCGAGTTCGGCGCCGGCGCACTGAGCACCGCCAGGTCGGCGGCCACCACGAAGGCACGGCCGGCGTCCTCCGCCAGCATCATCCGGTGCAGCGCCCGACCGCCGTCGGAGTTCTGCAACTGTTCGGCGTCGTCGATCACCACCAGGCACGGCCCCGCCCCGGCGGCGGCGATCGCCAGCCCGATCTGCCGGTCGGTCGGCTGCCGGGCACCCAGCACCGCGGCGACCCCGGCCACCCCGGTCAGCTCGTGCAACACCGAACCCCGCGACGGCGCGACCGCGACCACCGGCACCCCACGGTCCAGGGCGTCCAGCGCGATCGCCAGCAGCGTGGTGCTCCGGCCGCTGTGGCGCTCACCGGCGACGAACACGGCCGGCCCCTCCCGAACGGCATCGGCACCCAGCCACTGCAACCGGTCTCCGCCCACGCCGAGCCCGATCCACGCGGGACCGGTACCTCGCGGCAACACCGCGGCCTCCGGGTAGCCGACCCGCGACGGCAACGCGTCGACCGGCCAGGGCCCGCCCTTCTCCGGACCTCGGGCCGGCGCCCGCAGTGGCTGCGACAAGACGGCCACCTGCACCGCCCGGTGCGGCGCGCCGAGCCGGACGGCCAGACCGGGCCGCGGCTCCGCCGGCCGGGCGGTGGCCGGCACCCCGATCCACCCGTAGTCCTCGGCGTCGAACGCCAGCGCCAGCCGATCCTGACTCGCCTCGTTGAGCGCACGAGCCCGCGCCGACGTGAACAGCGTGCTGCCGCCGGTGACCGCCACGTGCAGCCCGGCCGCCGGCCCCTTTCGTACGACACGCATCAACTGCTCGTGCAACGCCCCGCCGTCGACCTCACCGAACGTCTGCACCCAGCTGTCCCAGTCGTCGATGAACAGCACCGTCCGGGCCGCCGCCGGACCGCCCGACACCAGCGCTTCGAGACGGTCCAGCAGACGGGCGCCCCGAGCCAGTTCGCTCTGATCCAGGTAGGCGCCGCACTGCGGAAGATCACGCAGGTCGGCGAGCGCGCCACCGCAGTCCATCACATAGAGGTGAACCCGGTCGGCGGGCTGCTTCGCGATCGCCGCGGCGAGGGTCCGGAGCAGTGTGCTGCGGCCCGACCGGGGCCGCCCGGCGGCCAGCAGATGCGTGCCCGCGTCGAGATCCCATTCGGCGACCGGCTGCCGCCGCTCCTCCGGGCGATCCTCCCGGCCGTACGGCAGAGCCGGCGCCGACGAACTCGACAGGCCCGCCGCGTCCAGCCGGGCGGGCAGCTCAGGCAGCCACGGCAGCTCCGGCCGGCCGATGCCCGCTGCTGCCGCCGCCTCCGCGACCGCCCGCACCAGGATGTCGGCGTCGCGCACCTCGGCCACCTCCTCCCCCGCCGGCTCACGCCCGAGCTCGTCGAAAGCGGCGCGCAGCACCCGCACCGGCGGCCCACCGACCCGGCGGGTCCGGCCGCCCACGTAGGCGGACTGGAACACCACGACGTCCGCCTCCTGGCCACGCCGCACCAGACCGCGGCCCGGCACGGTGATCAGCCGCGCGTCCGGCGTACCCACGACGTCCTGCGAGTGGTCGGCGCTCAGGTGCAACGCGATGCGCAGTTTGGCGTTCTCGGCGATCTCCGGCGGCACCGCGCCCCGCGGCGTCTGCGTACCCAGGATCAGATGCAGCCCGATCGACCGTCCCTGGGTGGCGACGTGCACCAATCGCCGCAGGATGTCGTCGGACAGTTTCTCGCGCAGGATGGCGAACTCGTCGACCACGATGCACATCCGCGGCAGCCGCGGCGGGCAGCCGTCGGGGAGCGCGCCGGCGGCGGCCAGCCGCTGATACTCGGCCAGCTTCTCGACACCGGCCTCCCGCAGGTAGACCTGCCGGCGCAGGATCTCGCCGGCCAGCGAGTCGAGCGCACGCATCACCGCCCGCCCGTCCAGGTTGGTGATCATGCCCATCACGTGCGGCAGAGTCACAAACGGCGCAAACGCCGCCCCGCCCTTGAAGTCGATGAGCAGGAAGCCGAGTTCGTCCGGCCGGTTGGCCAGCGCCAACCCGGCGACCAGCGTCTGCAGGAACGCCGACTTGCCCCAGCCGGTGGCCCCGGCCACGATCGCGTGCGGCCCGTTGGCGGCGAGGTCGATGGCGAGTGGGCCGTCTGCGGCCCGACCCACCACGATGTCGGTACGGCGCGGAACGCCCCGCCATCGCCGGGCGATCGCGGCCGGGTCGCCGGCGCCGTCGTGATCGTCGAGCAGCGCGACCCGCTCGGGCAGACCACTCATGCCACCGGCCGACTGCGGGTCACGCAACGCGGCGATACCCCGCGCCGCGGTCTCGGCCGGTTCGACGCCGATCTGGTCGGCGACCACGTCGGGCCGCGGCGACTCACCGGCCCGCTGCACGGTGACGTTGGCACTGTCCTGGAAGGTGACCGTCACCGGACATCGATACGGCAACTCACCGACCGCCACCACACTGATTCCCGCGTCCGGACCGGCCTGCAACAACTCGGCCAGCCCGGGCACATCGTTGGCGGACAGTCCGTCGACCACCAGCAGCCGGCGCGGCGCCGCCGTACCGCCGTCGCCGGCCTGACGCCGCTGCGCCACCAGCGCGGCGAGCTCATCGATCCGGCCCTGCAACGACAGGGCGTCGGCGCCGACCGACGCGAGCGGCCCGTTCTCCGGCCGGGCGTGCGGTAGCCAGCGCACCCAGTCCCAACCGGCCTGCGCGGCCCGGTCGCCGGGGGCGGTGAGCACCACCACCCGCAGATCAGCCGGCCCGCTCTGGACCACCGCCTGCAGCACGATCCAGCGGGCCACCGCCCGCGCCGCCGGGAACGGGCCGGCCAGCCCGACCGTCCCGGCCACGGTCAGTGACACGGTCAGCGGCACGTCACGCACGTCCGGCACGGTGGTGCCGCCGTCTGGATCGCGGACGGTCACCCTCGACGGCAGCGCGGCGATGCCGATCCGCACCTCGAGGAAGTCGGGGTGAGTGGGCCGGCGTTCCCAGAGCGTCGGCCCCGGCCGCCGGGCGATGGCCACCACGTCGGCCGGGCCGGGCGTCGCCCGGCGGCGGGCCGTCCGCTCGGCCACCACGAGCGCCTCGATCTCGGCCTCAGCGGCGGCGTGTTCCGCCGCGTGCCGGCCGGCGGCCCGGGCCTGCTCCCTACGGGCCCTCACATAGGACACCAGCGCCGAGATCAGCAGCGTCGCCGTGCTGGCCGCGGCGAGCAGCAGGAAGGTGAAGCTGTGGAACACGAAGTACGCGACCACGCCCAGCACCAGACTGGACAGGGCCGCCCAGCCGATGCCGGCTGAACTGCGGCTGCGATCGGGCGGTTTGCGGGGCAGCCGCACCTCCCGCACGACCGGCGGCTCGGTGAAGCGTTGCGGCCGATCGAGGCGGTCACTGCCATCCGGTTGCCGCACCAGCTTCGCCGCGGGCGCAGCGTCCGGCCCGGCCCGGAAACGCAGCTGGTTGTCGCCGACCTGGACCACCGCGCCCGCGGTGAGCGGCTGCGCGTCGATCAGCACCGTACCGTTCACCTCGGTGCCGTTGGCCGACCCGGCGTCGCGCACCACGACCTCGCCCGGTGTGCAGGCGACAATGGCGTGGCGGCGGCTGACCGCGGTGTCGGCGAGCACCACGGTGTTCGACGCATCCCGGCCGATCGAGATCGTTCCGGTCTCCGGGAGGGCGATGATCAGCCCGCCGTCGGGGCCCGCGACCCCTTCGAGCACCCGCCGTGGCTCCGGCGCCCGCGCGAGCTGACGGGCGGGGCCGAGGCACACGGTGGCGCCGGCCCGTACACCGGCCGCGGCGAGCCGGTCACCGGCTGCCGGACGCCTGCCGTCGACGCTGAGCTCGCCGGGGTCGGCGAGTTGCAGCCGCTCGGCCAGAGCCGCACGCAGATCGTCGACAGTGGCCGTCGGTGTGCAGCGGACGTGCAGGTCGGCCCGCCGGTCGCCGGCGACCACGGTCAGGGGAATCCACATGCGGCTTCTCTGGTACTGGTAGGAACGGACGGTCCCGACGGTACGTGCCGTCCGGCGTGTTCACCGCCGTCGCGATCTCGTCCGGGGTCGGTCGTTCGGATCGACACCGGACCGCCGATTCCCGACCGGCAGGAACCCGACAGAACGCCTGCCCGGCAACGAGTCCGGCACATGCCACAGTGGACTCATGCGGATCAATCTCCTCGGACCCGTCGAAGTGGTCCGCGACGGCCTGCCCCGGCCGGTTCCCGGGCTGCGCCGCAAGGCCGTCCTCGCCGTGCTGGCGCTGCGCCGCGGTGAGGTCGTCGGGCTGGAGCGGCTGGTGGACAGCGTGTGGGCGGCCGGTGCACCGTCCACGGTCGCGAACTCGTTGCAACAACACGTCTCCCACCTGCGGCATCTACTCGGCGACCGGGCCGCGATCGTGGCGCGGCCACCCGGCTACCTACTGCCGGCCGAGACGACCGAGACCGACGTGGCCGTGGCCGAGCGGCTGATCCGCGACGCCGCCGGCACCGTCGACCCGGCGACGCGAGCCGGACGGCTGCGGGCCGCGCTGGCACTGTGGCGGGGTGCGTCGCTCGCCGACGTGGCCGGGCTGCCGTGGCTCGACGGCCAGGCCCGCCGACTCGACGACCTGCGCCTGCGGACCCGCCGCGACCTGGCCGCGGCCGAACAGGAGATCGGCCACGACGCCGCCCTGCTGCCCGAGTTGGCCGAGTTGGCCGCCGTGCACCCGTTCGACGAGCAGCTGCACGGCCGGCTGATCCTGGCCCTCTACCGGGCCGGGCGGCAGGCCGACGCCCTCGGCGCCTACCAGCGGCTACGTGAACGGCTGCGCAGCGAACTGGGCATCGACCCGAGCCCGCCGCTCCGCGGGCTGGAGACGGCGATCCTGCGCCAGGACGCCACGCTGGCCCCGCCCGCCGAACCGGCCCCGCCCGCCGAACCGGCCCCGCCCGCCGCACCGCCGCGCACCGGCCGGGTGCCCGCGCAACTGCCCGCGGCCGTGTCCGCGTTCACCGGCCGCGACCATGAGCTGGGCCTTCTCGACGCCGCCCGGGACGATGCCGGGGACGACGCGATGGTGATCGCGGCGGTCTCCGGAAGCGGCGGCGTCGGCAAGACGACCCTGACCGTCCACTGGGCGCAGCGGGCCGCCGCGCGTTTCCCCGACGGTCAGCTCTACGTGAACCTGCGCGGCTTCGGCCCGGACGCCACCGCGGCCGACCCGGAACAGGTGGTGCGCGGGTTCCTCGACGCGTTCGGTGTGCCGCCGTCGTCGGTACCGGCCGGGTTCACCGCGCAGGCCGCCCTCTATCGCAGCCTGGTGGCCGGTCGGCGAGTGCTGGTCGTGCTGGACAACGCCCACGACGCCGCCCAGGTCCGACCACTGCTGCCCGGCTCACCCGGCTGCCTGGTGCTGATCACCAGCCGCAGCCTGCTCTCCCCGCTGATCGCCGCCGAGGGGGCGCTGCCGATCCCGCTGGACGCGCTCAGCACCGACCAGGCGCGGCTGCTGCTGACCCGCCGGCTGGGCGCGGCCCGGGTCGACGCGGAACCGGTCGCCGTCACCGAGATCATCACCCGCTGCGCCGGCCTGCCGCTGCCGCTGGTGATCGTCGCGGCCCGGGCCGCCACCCGTCCCAGGCTGGCCCTGAGCTCCCTCGCCGCCGAACTACGCGAGCACCGCGGCGACCTGACCGCCTTTGCCGGCGGCGACGACAACACCGACGTACGCGCGGTGCTGTCCTGGTCCTACCGGCGGCTCAGCGAACCGGCGGCCCGCCTCTTCCGGCTACTCGGTCTGCATCCCGGCCCGGACGCGGGGTCGGCCCACGCCGCCGCGCTCACCGGTGCGACCCCGGCCGTGACCCGCCGGCTGCTGGCCGAACTCGCCGAGGCCAGCCTGATCACCGAGACCACCGGCGACCGGTTCACCATGCACGACCTGCTGCGCGCGTACGCCGGTGAACTCGTCCGGGAACAGCCCGAGACCGACGCCCACCAGCGCCTTCTCGACCACCTGCTGCACTCGGTGCAGGCGTGCGGGCGGGTGCAGTACGGCGACTGGCAGAAACTCGACCTGCCTCCGACCGGTCCGGACGTTCCGGTGCGGAGGTTCACCGATCCGGCCGCCGCCAACGCCTGGTATGCCGTCGAGCAGCGGGTCCTGTCGGCCGCGATCACGCAGGCCGCGGCGACCGGCTTCGAGGGCCACGCGTGGCGACTCGCCTGGAGCCAGAGCCTGATCATGGAGGCACACGCGCTGTGGCGGGAGGCCGCCACGGTCCAGCGGATCGGCCTGGACGCGGCCACCCGCACCGGCGACCGGATCGGGCAGGCACACGCCGAACACGGCCTGGGCATGGCCTACTCGTGGCTGGGCCGCGACGAGGAGGCGTTGACCCACCTGAACCGGTCCCGGGACGCGTTCGCGGCCCTCGGCGACCGCTCCCACCAGGCGCAGGTCTGCTTCGGTGTCGGCCTGGTGTACGACCGGCGGGGCGACGACGCGGCGGCCCGCGACGAGTCGGTTCTCGCCCTACGCCTGTATCGCGACAGCGGCGACCGCCGTGGCCAGGCCATCGCACTGGGCAACATCGGCTGGTCGACGGCCCGGCTCGGTGACCTCGGTCCGGCGCTCGCCCACTGCCGGGAGTCGCTGGCCATCCATCAGGAGCTCGGCGACGTGCAGGGCATCGCCGGCTCCTGGGACAGTCTCGGCCTGGTCCACCAGCGTTCGGGCCGGTTCGACGAGGCCGCGACCTGCTACCGGGCGGCTCTCGAAATGTGGGTCCGGCTGGAGAACGAATTCCAGCGAGCCGACACCCTGACCCGCCTCGGTGACGTGCACGCCGCCGCGGCCGAGGTCGACGACGCCCGCGACTGCTGGGCACAGTCGCTGGCCATCCTGGAGGACCTCGAACACGCCGACGCCGACGCGGTCCGTAGCCGTCTCGCCCCGCCCCGGGTGATCACCCCGGGGCGCTGACGGTCCACTCCCAGCGGTACGTGCCCGCGTGCACCAGATACCGCGCAAGGGTGTCGGGGCCGCACGAGGCGGTGCCGAGCCCACGGTGGGCGGCGTCCAGGTGGATCACGGCTTCGGCGCGGGGTGTCAGCTCGTCGTGGTGCGCCGCCCGGTCCAGGTCGGCGGCGGTGAAGCGGGTGACGCTGACCTGCCGGGGCTCGTCCATGATCAGTTCCACCGGCGGGGTGTCCGGGCCGGTCAGGCGCAGCCGCCGGACCCCGTGCCGGCCGCCGCTCTCCTGCGGGCGCAGATAGGGGGTGAACGCGTCGTCGATCCGGCAGGTGTAGTCACCCACCGGACCACCGGCGTGGCGATCGGGGTAGGTGTCGCGAGGCCCGTGACCGAACCAGGACATCTCGTCGTATCCGGCTTTGAGCTGCAAGACCGTGCCGACCCGGGGCACGTCGTCGAGCCCTTCCGGAAGGACCACCTCTTCGCCGATCAGGATCACCGGCCCGATCCGCCGAGCGGTCAGGTGGTGCCGGACCGGCCCGGCCGTGGTCTCGTAAACGGCGTCGACGAGCGTCCGGTCCGCTTCCCGTTGGATCCCGGTCACCCGGCGCACGGCATCGGCCAGACCGAGCCGGAGCCAGCGTGCGGCCTGCCCACCGATCCGATCGTTGTCGGTCGGGGCCCGCCACAGACTCAAGCGGGGCGCGACGGCGAACGTCGGATGGATCAGCAGTCCGTCGTCGTCCACCTCGGCCGGCGTGCCGCCGCCGGTCGCGCCGGCTCGTGCTGTCAGCGGCCGCTTCTCCGGCCGGAGCCGCACCTGCGGGCGGGCGATCTCGGTACCGGCCGGTGCCCACGGCTGCTCCTGTCCGACGCTCACGCGCAGGGTCAGCCACTGTTCGCCGTCCGGGGTACCGGGCGCGGACGGGACCGGGATCTGCGTCGCCTGTCCCGGGCCGAGGGCCGGCAGCGTCATCGGCAGCAGCCCGCCGTTCAGCTCCCAGGCCGCCTGCAGCCGGCCGAGATCGCGGAAGGCGCTGCGGTTGACGATCCGCACCATGCCGTCCCCGGCGTCGGACAGCCGGATCGGCGAGGCCAGTTCCCGGTGCTCGGCCATCGCCGGTTTCGGGGTCCGGTCCGGGAAGACCAGGCCGTCGGCGCAGAACGTGCCGTCGTTGGGGCTGTCGCCGAAGTCTCCGCCGTACGCCCACCGATAGCCGGGTTCGGCCGCCCCGTCGCGCCAGTGCTCGCCCGCGGACGGGCCGGCCGGTCGGCCGTCGGCGAGCCGCTGCAGGATCCCGTGGTCCCAGAACTCCCAGATGAACCCGCCCTGCAGACCGGGGGTGGATTCGATGGCGGCCCAGTGGTCGGCCAGGGTGCCGTTGCTGTTGCCCATCGCGTGCGAGTACTCGCACATGATCAGTGGCCGGTTCTGATCACCGGAGCGGGCGTGCTCGACGATCTGAGCCAGCGACGGGTACATCGGGCAGACGATGTCACTGCCGGCCAGGCCGCCGGTCCAGTCGTCCTTGATCGCCCCTTCGTACTGCAACGGTCGGGTCGGGTCGGCGCGGCGCAGCCATCCGGCCGCCGCGTCGTGGTTGGCCCCGTAGTCGCTCTCGTTGCCCAGCGACCAGATGATCACACTGGGGTGGTTGCGGTCCCGGGACACCATCCGCGCCACCCGGTCGACGAACGCGGGCAGGTAGCGGACGTCGTCGGCGATCTCGTGGGCGTGATCGTGCGCCTCGATGTTCGCCTCGTCGACGACGTACAGCCCCAACTCGTCGGCGAGGTCGAGCAGCACCGGGTCGTTCGGGTAGTGCGAGGTGCGGATCGCGTTGAACCCGTACCGCTTCATCAGGACCAGGTCGGCCCGCATCTGCGCGGCGGTGACGGTGCGCCCGGTGCGGGGGTCGAAGTCGTGCCGGTTGACGCCGCGGATCATCACCCGCACGCCGTTGACCAACAGGTCCCGCCCGACGATCGTGACATCCCGAAAACCGATCCGGATCCGGGTACGGTCCAGCTCGGCCCCGTCGAAGTCGTGCAGGACGACGTCCAGCGTCGACAGCGACGGCGTCTCGTCCGACCACGGCACCACCGCCGGCACGACGGTCGAGAACCGTGGCTCGGCCCACCAGTCGGACACCCGGTCCACGTCGATCTGCTGCTGCTCGTGAGCGGTGTCCAGCGGCACCGGCCGGCCGTCGAGGGTGACGCTCACCCGCCAGCCGACGGGCAGCGTCCGGCCGGTACTCAGCACCCGCACGTCGACCCGCAGACTCCCGTCCCGGGCGGCGACGGTCCGCAGGTCACCCAGATACGTGGTGCCGGTGCTGTAGAGGAACACCGAACGGGTCAGTCCGGCGTGCCACCACTGGTCCTGGTCCTCGATCGCGGACGCGTCCGACCACTTGACCACGGTCAGCCGGACCGTGTTGGGCTCGCCCGGCCGTACCGCCGCGGTGATGTCGAATTCGGCGGCCAGGTGTGCGTCCTTGCTCCAGCCCACGTCGACGCCGTTGACCCGGGCGAGCAGCACGCTCTCGGCCGCGCCGACGTGCAGCACGATCCGGCGGCCGGCCCATGCGGCGGGCACGTCGACGTCGCGTTCGTAGACGCCTGTCGGGTTGTGCCCGGGTGGCGGCAGTGGTGCCCCGGGCCAGGGCATCGTCACGTTGGTGTAGTGCGGCAGGTCGGCGCCACCGGCCGGCTGCACGGTCCACGCGCCGGGCACCCGGATCTCGGTCCAGTCCGCGCCGGCGGCCTGCTCCGGGTGGTCGAGCAGCTGGAACCGCCAGGTGCCGTCGAGCGACCGGCGCCGGTCCGGTCCGTCCAGGTCGTGGCGGATCGCGTGGGCGGTGACCCGCCGCCATCCGGTGATCTCCGGGGTGTCCCAGATGCGCTCAGCCACGGCGCAACCGGAAGGTCTGCACCTCGAACGCGCGCAGCCCGAGCACGATCTCGTCGCCGTCGCGGGTGACGGGTTCGTCGACGGGCCGTTCGAGCAGGTCGGTCCGGACCGCTGCGGCCAGCCCGAACCCGGTCCGCAGCCGGCCCGAGGCGCGGGCGCCGAGCGACTCGTACAGGCGCACCACCACGTCACCGGAGCCGTCGTCGGCCAGTTTCACCGCCTCCACCACGATCGCGTCACCGGTGGTCTCGACCAGCGGCGCGACCGCCGCCGCACCGCTGACGGCACGCAAGGGCAGGTTCAGCGCGTACGCCTCGGCGATGGCGGTGGTGATGTCGGCGCCCGGCACGATCGCGTACGTGAACGTGTGCCGGCCCTGGTCGGCGTCCGGGTCGGGGCTGCGCGGGGCACGGAGCAGGCTCAGCCGTACCGTCGTCGTGGTCCCGCCGTTGATCCTGGTCTCCCGGCGCGAATCGTGGCCGTAGGTGGAATCGGTCAGCAGCGCCACCCCGTAACCGGGTTCGCCGGTGTGGATCCACCGGTGCCCGCTGACCTCGAAGCGGGCCGCGTCCCAGCCGGTGTTGGTGTGGGTGGGCCGGTAGACGTGACCGAATTGGATCTCCGCCGCCACCCGGTCCGCGTGCACGTCGAACGGGAACGCCGCCTTCAGGAACTTCTCCCGCTCATGCCAGTCGGCGTCGGTGACGATGTCGACGCGCCGGCTGCCGGCGGTGAGCCGGATCGTCTGGGTGATGGTGGACTCGCCGTGGCTGCGGACCACCCGGACCGCGGCCAGCAGCGGACCGGCGTCGGTGAGCGTCACCTCGTCGGCCTTGTCCAGGTCGGTCCACTGCCGCGCGTAGTGGCGTTCGACGTCCCACGCGTCCCACTGGCTCGGCCGATCGGGGTGGATCTGTAGCAGGTTGCCGGGGCCGGCCAGGGCCTCCCGCCCGGTACCGCCGTCACGGACCGAGCGGATCAGTCCGGCCTCGTCGATCACGACCCGGACCAGGCCGTTATCCAGGACGAACCCGGCAGCGTCACGCTCGGCGGTCACCGGAGTGTCGGCGAACAGGCCCGCGGTGGGCGTGGCCGCGGCCGACGCCGCCACGTCGGCCGCGACCGCCCACCCGCCACCGGACAGCTGCTGTGCCTGCTCCGGCGCGGGCCCGTCGGCGATGACCGCGACCTCGCGGCGTGGCCGGGGGCTGGTGTTGAGCAGCAGACGGCCATGGTCACCGCCGATCGCCGCGGCCGCGGCGTGGATCAGCGCGTCGAGTTCACCGGCGACCCGGGCGTAGGTCGCCTCGGCCTCACGGTGCACCCAGGCGATCGAGCTGCCCGGCAGGATGTCGTGGAACTGGTGCAGCAGCACGGTCTTCCACAGCCGATCCAGGTCCTCGTACGGGTAGTCCGCCCCGGTCCGTACCGCCGCGGTCGCCGCCCACAACTCGGCCTCGCGCAGCAGGTGCTCGCTGCGCCGGTTGCCGGCTTTGGTCCGGGCCTGGCTGGTGTACGTCGCGCGGTGCAGTTCCAGGTACAGCTCGCCGGACCAGACCGGGGCGTCCGGATACTCGGCCTGCGCCTGAGCGAAGAACTCGTCGGGCGGCTCGATCACCACCCGGGGTGCGCCTTCGAGGTCGCGGAACCGGCGGGCGCGTTCCATCATCTCGCGGGTCGGGCCGCCACCGCCGTCACCGTGCCCGAACGGGGCGAGCGACCGGGTGGCCCGGCCCTTGTCGGTGAAGTTGCGGACCGCGTGGGCGAGCTCGTCCCCGGTCATCGCGGCGTTGTAGGTGTCGATCGGCGGGAAGTGCGTGAAGATCCGGGTCCCGTCGATGCCCTCCCACCAGAACGTGTGATGCGGCAGCGGGTTCGACTCGTTCCACGACAGCTTCTGGGTGAGGAACCACTCCATCCCGGCGAGCCGGGCCAGCTGCGGGTACGCACCGTTGTAGCCGAACGAGTCGGGCAGCCACACGCCTTTGGTCTCCACCCCGAACTCGTCGAGGAAGAACCGCTTGCCGTGCACGAGCTGCCGGGCCAGCGCCTCGCCGCCGGGCAGGTTGCCGTCGGCCTCCACCCACTGCCCGCCGACCGGAACCCACTGCCCGGCCGTGATCGCGTCGCGGATCCGCTGGTAGACGGCCGGATAGTGCTGTTTGACCCAGGCGTACTGCTGGGCCTGCGAGCAGGCGAAGATGAACTCCGGGTACTCCTGGGCCAGCGCTGTCACGTTGGCGAAGGTGCGTGACGTCTTGCGGATCGTCTCGCGCAGCGGCCACAGCCAGGCGCTGTCGATGTGCGCGTGCCCGACCGCGGACAGGGTGTGTGCGCTGGCGTGCGCCGGGCGGGCCAGCACCGGTTCCAGTGCGGCCCGCGCGGCCGGGGCGGCGACCGCGACCGGCTCGGCGTCCAGCAGGTCCAGGGCCTTCTCCAGCGCGCGCAGGATCTCGTGGCGGCGCGGGTCGGTGACGGCGAGTTCGAGCATCAGCTCGCGCAACACGCTCAGGTCCAGGCCCAGATGCCAGACCGCCTCGTCGAGGACGGCCAGGTCGGCGGCGGCGAACCGGTACAGCGGCCGGTCACCGGCGGTGAGCTTGTCGCCGAGCGGCGTCGGCTTGAACCCGTCGGCCAGGATGTCCGGGTTGGCCGCCGCCTCCAGCAGCAGATTCACCTGCGAAGACCCGGGCGGCGGTACGACGTACTGGTTCTGCGGGTTGATCGCCTTGATCGGTGTCCCGGCCGCGTCGTACACCAGTGCCTCGGCCTGATTGCCCGGCCAGTCACCGACGAAGCCGAGGTCGAAGACCGCCTCGACACGCCGGCCGGCCCAGCTCTGCGGGATCTCGCCCTCGGCCCGGAACCAGGTCGTCGACCACGGCCGACCCCACGGGCTGCCCAGTGCGAACGGCTGGTAGTCGGCGGTCAGCGCCTCGGCCACCGGGACCGGCTCGTCCGGCACGTGCCAGGCGGACAGCCGCAGCGGGATCCGCTCGCGGTACGCGGCCGGCAGCACCCGCTCCTGGAGCACCCGGTCGAGACGACGTTCGACCAGCTTCCGGTCGTCGTGCATGTACCCACTCCTAGCTCAGGTAGCCGAGTTGCGGCAGCTGGTTCTGGTATTCGTCGAGCAGGCGTCGGGCCACCGCGACCGAGTCGACCAGGGGGTGCACGGCGAAGGCCCGCAACGCCGCCTGCCGGCTGCCGGTGTTGGCCGCCTCGATGACCGCGCGCTCGACCGCCTTCACGCTGGCGACCAGTGCGGCCGCGTGATCCGGCAACGGGTCCACGACGGCGGCTCGGGCCCCGCCGGCCCCGACCGTGCAGGGCACCTCGATCACCGCGTCCTCGTCGAGGCCGGGCAGGGTGCCCTGGTTACGGACGTTCAGGATCAGGCTCGCCCGCTGGTCCAGGGCGATCGCCCGCATCAGTGCCAGCGCGATCTGTTCGTAGCCACCGGACTCCAGGTCGCTCTCGTCGCGGTCTCCGGCACCGGCCGCGTGCCGGTTCTCCGCCATGTAGGTGGTCTCCCGCTCCAGCAGGGTGGACTGCCAGGCGGACAGGGCGCCGGTGTCGCAGCCTGCCACCGTCCGGTAGAACCGGCTCTGCTGGTCGAGCAGGAACGATCCGCGGGTCTGCGCGGCGTCCCGGGTGGCGGCCACCCCCTCCCGGCCGAAGTAGTAGTAGTGCAGGTACTCGTTCGGGATGGCGCCGAGCGTGCGGATCCAGTCGGCGCCGAACAGCTTGCCCTCCTCCAGCGAGAGCAGCGCCGTGTCGTCGGCCAGCAGCCCGGGAAGCCGGTCGACGCCGTCCACCTCCACGCGCCGCAGCCAGCCGAGATGGTTGAGCCCGGCGTAGTCCAGCCGGACCGTCCGCGGGTCGGCGCCCAGCGCCCGCGCCACCCGCTTGCCGAGTCCGGACGGGGAGTCACAGATGCCGATCACCCGGTCGCCGAGGTGCCGGGACATGGCCTCGGTGACCATGCCGGCCGGGTTGGTGAAGTTGATGACCCACGCCTGCGGCGCGACCGCGGCGATCCGCTCGGCTATGTGCAGGGCGACCGGCAGGGTCCGCAGCCCGTACGCGACACCGCCGGCCCCGACAGTCTCCTGCCCGAGCACCCCCTCGGCGAGCGCGACCCGCTCGTCGATGACGCGGCCTTCGAGACCGTGCACCCGGATCGCGGAGAAGACGAAGTCGGCGTCGCGGATGGCGTCGTCGAGATCGGTGGTGGTGTCGACGACCGGGGCGTCGGGCACCCCCTCGGCCTGCTCGGCGAGCACCCGGCCGATCGCGGCCAGCCGCCCGGCGTCCAGGTCGTGCAGGGTGACCCGGGTGACCCGGCCGGGCTCGTGGTCGGCGAGCAGGGCCCGGTAGACCAGCGGAACCCGGAAACCACCACCGCCGAGGATCGTCAGTTTCATGTGGTGAGCACCTCCACGCCGGCCTCACGCAGGGCGGCACACGTCGTCGGGTCGGCGTCGTGGTTGGTGACCACGACGTTCAGATCGTCCGGACCGCAGATGCGCGCCACGCCGGAACCGGGGAACTTGGCCGCGTCGGCGACCAGCACCACCTGGTCACTGGCCGCGATCATGGCGCGTTTGATCGGGACCTGGATCACCGTCGTGTCCACGATCTGGCCGTCCGGCTTGATGCCGCTGGTGCCGAGGATGAGCCGGTCGGCGTGCACCTGGCGCAGGTTGTCCTCGGTGAGGAAGCCGACCACGCAGCGGTAGTCGCGGCGCACCACCCCGCCGAGCATGATCAGCTGCACGGTGGGGTCGTCGGCCAGCTCCTCCTGGACGGCGAGGCTGCTGGTGATGACCGTCAGCGAACGGCCGTGCAGCAGTTTCGCCACCTGGTGGGTGGTGGTGCCGACGTCCAGGAGCACGGTCTCGCCGTCCCTGATCAGCTCGGCGCAGCGCTGCGCGACGGCCTCCTTCTCCGCGGTGCGCACGGCGGCGACCTCGGCGAACGGATCGTCGGCGTCCTGCACCAGGGCGGCGCCGCCGTGCACCCGGCGCAGCAGGCCCTGATTGTCGAGCATCAGCAGGTCACGGCGGATCGTGGCCTGGCTGGCACCCAACCGGTCGGCGAGCGTGACCACCGACAGCGGGCCGTCGCGGAGGCCTCGCAAGATCAGATCGTGTCGTTGCTGCTGAAGCATGCCGTGAGCCTACACAGCAGATTCGATCATTTCCATGCTCACTTTTGATTGACTATTGATAAAAACGATCAGCTGCTCCACGATCGTGCTTACCTTTGCAGACATCAGCTCGAAACCTCGGGTCATCACCCCGGAAAGGAGCCGTCGTGGAAGCCTCCGGTCCCGCGTCCACTCCGGTCACCGATGTGTTCCTGTCCGGACTGCTGTTCGTGGACGTCGTCTTCAGCGGCCTGCCGAAAGCGCCGGCATCGGGCACCGAGACCTGGGCGACCGGCTTCGACACCGGACCCGGCGGCATCGCCAACCTCGCCGTCGCGGTCCGCCGCCTCGGGCTGCACACCACACTGGCCGCGGCATTCGGCGACGACTTCTACGGCGACTACTGCTGGGAGACCCTCAGCACCGGCGAGGACATCGACCTGTCCCGCTCACGCCGCTTCCCCGGCTGGCCGATGCCGGTGACCGCGGCCCTGGCCTACGACGGAGACCGCGCCCTGGTCACCCACGAGCAACCGGCACCGATCACCCTCAACGAGATGATCGGCGACCCGCCGGCCTGCCGCGCGGCGATGGTCCACCTCGGCCAGGACCCACCGCAGTGGCCGGCCCCGGTCGCCGCGGCCGGCGGGCTGGTCTTCGCCGACGTCGGCTGGGACCCGGCCGGCCGCTGGCCCGAAGAGCTGCTCGACCTGCTGCACCACTGCCACGCCTTCATGCCCAACGAGCACGAGGCGATGGCCTACACCCGAACCTCGACGCCGCAGGCGGCCCTGGCCCGGATCGCCGAACTCGTCCCCCTCGCCGTGGTCACCCGCGGCAGCCGGGGCGCCCTCGCGATCGACGCCACCACCGGCGAGGTCGCCGAAGTCCCCGGACTGCCCGTCGACGCCGTCGACACCACCGGCGCCGGCGACGTCTTCGGCGCGGCGATGATCGCCGCCACCCTCGCCGGACGGCCACTCGCCGACCGGCTCCGCTTCGCGAACCTCTGCGCCGCACTGTCCGTGCAGGGCCCGGGCGGCGCCAACTCGGCACCGGACCGGCCCCGGCTGCGGCACTGGTGGCAGACCGCCCCCCTTGATCTTCGACACGAGTACAGCTTCCTGGAATCCCTCTGACACTCCCCTCTGTTTGGAAGGAATCACCATGGCCCTTTCCCGACGCGACTTCCTCCGGTACGGCACCGCCGGTCTCGCCGCCGTGGCCGTCCCCGGACTCGCCGCCTGCACCTCCAGCACCGCCACCACCGGCTCGGCGGACACCGGGACCACCGCCCTCTGGTACTGGGGCGACGGCCTCAGCGACAAGGTGGTCGACGCCGCCAAGACCCAGTTCGCCTCGCAGACCACCCTGGAACCCACCAAGGTCGGCGGCGACTTCAAGCAGAAACTCACCACCACCCTGTCGTCCCGGCAGTTCGTCCCGGCCATCACCGGCATCAAGGGCGAGGACATGGCCAACTTCCGGGCCAACGCCGACCAGTTCGCCGACCTGAACGAGTACGGGTTCAAGGACCTGTCGTCGCAATACCTGGAGTGGAAGGTCAAGCAGGCCACCACCGCCGACGGCAAGGTCATCGGCTTCCCGATCGACATCGGCCCGACCGGCATGTTCTACCGTGAGGACGTCTTCGCCAAGGCCGGGCTGCCCACCGACCCGGCCGAGGTCAGCGCCAAGCTGAACAGCTGGGACGCCTTCTACGACGCGGCCGTCGCGGCCAAGGCCAAGGCCCCGGGCACCTTCCTGGTGATCAACGCGGGGGCCATCTTCAACCTGGTCATCGGACAGGGCACCAGGCGGTTCATCGACGAGAACAACACCTTCATCGGCGACCAGCCGCACGTGAAGGCCGCCTGGGACCTCGCGGTGAAGGCACACACCCTGGGCATCTCGGCCAAGATCGAGGACGGGTCCGCCGACTGGACCGCCGGGATCACCAAGGGCACCCTGCCGTCGATCATCGGCGCCGCGTGGGCGGGCATCGACATCCGCAACAACGCCGCCGACACCTCCGGCAAGTGGCGGGTCGCGGCCGCACCCGGCGGGCCGGGCAACTTCGGCGGCTCGTTCCTGGCCATCACCAAACAGGCCGCGAATCCGCAGCTCGCGTTCGACATCGTCAAGTGGATCCTCAGCCCGGACAACGCCGCCAAGAACTTCACCGACGCGTCGCTCTTCCCGGCCAGCCCGGCCACCTACACCTCGACCGCACTCACCGCCGGCGACGACTTCTTCGGCGGCCAGAAGACCATCGACGTCTTCGGCCCGGCCGCCCAGAAGATCCCGATCGCGTACGAGGCCGCCGCCGACGCCGCGGTCTCGGCCCCGTACTTCAACCAGCTCGGCAACGTCGAGCAGGGACAGAACGCCGACGAGGCGTGGGCCGCCGCGATCAAAGAGGCCAAGCAGATCGGCGAGCGACAGGGGGTGAAGTGACCGCACGCGCCCGGGCACTGCGGTCGGCCTGGCCGCAGTACCTGGCCATCTCACCGTTCTATCTGCTGTTCACGGTGTTCCTGCTCGGACCGACGCTGTTCTCGCTGTATCTGGCATTCCACCGCTGGGACGGCATCGGCGAGATGCAGTACGTCGGACTGGACCAGTTCCGGTTCCTGATCGAGGACCAGACGTTCTGGCTGTCGGTCCGCAACACCCTGATCATCTGGGTGCTGAGCACCGTACCGATGCTGTTGTTGGCCCTGGTGCTGGCGGCCCTGCTGAACAGCACCAAACGACTCGTCGG
This sequence comes from Actinoplanes sichuanensis, assembly GCF_033097365.1. Classification (NCBI taxonomy): domain Bacteria; kingdom Bacillati; phylum Actinomycetota; class Actinomycetes; order Micromonosporales; family Micromonosporaceae; genus Actinoplanes; species Actinoplanes sichuanensis. The sequence goes on along the minus strand of NZ_AP028461.1, from coordinate 2,678,994 downwards.
CTTCTACCGGGTGGCCCTGTTCATCCCGAACATCACCTCGGTCGTCGCGGTGGCCATCGTCTTCGGCGCGCTGTTCGCCACCAACTCCGGCCTGGTCAACATCACCCTGCAGGGCATCGGCCTGCCCGGCGTGCCGTGGCTGACCGATCCCTGGGCCATCAAGATCGTGATCGCGATGCTGATGACCTGGCAGTGGACCGGCTACAACGCGCTGATCTACCTCGCCGGCATGCAATCCATCCCGAGTGAGCTGTACGAGGCCGCGAAGATCGACGGCGCCGGGCCGGTCCGCGCGTTCTTCTCCGTCACCGTCCCGATGCTGCGTCCGATCATCCTGTTCACCGTGGTGGTCTCCACCATCACCGGCATGCAGAGCTTCACCGAACCGCAGGTGCTGTTCGGCAACAACTCGGCGGTCAACGCCAACTCCGGCGGCCCCGGACAGGCCGGCCTGACCATGGTCCTCTACTTCTATCGGACCGCGTTCGGGCAGAACGACTACGGATACGGCGCCGCCATCGCGTGGGCGGTGTTCCTCATCGTCATGGTGTTCACCATCCTGAACTGGCGCCTCGTCCAGCGCCGGGCCGACTGAGGGGGCGCTGTGCGCAAGATCCTGCTCCATGGCAGCCTGGGCGTGGCGGTACTGCTCTCGCTGTTCCCGTTCTACTGGACCGTGGTCATGGCCACGAACACCACCCAGGACGTGTTCCGCAACCCACCCAAGCTGACGATCGGTCCGCACCTGGCCGACAACGTACAGAAGGTGCTGCAGAGCGTCGACCTGATCGCGCCCATCGTGAACACCGTCCTGGTCGCCATCGCCACCACCGTCCTGGTGCTGTTCTTCGACTCGCTCGCGGCGTTCGCCTTCGCCAAGTACGACTTCCCCGGCCGCAAGGTGCTGTTCGGCCTGCTCCTGCTGATGTTCATGGTGCCCACCCAACTGGCCCTGATCCCGCAGTTCGTGATCATGGCCGAGCTCGGCTGGGTGGGCACCCTCAAGGCACTGGTCGTCCCGGCCGCGGCCAACGCCTTCGGCATCTTCTGGATGCGGCAGTACATCAGCAGCGCGGTGCCCGACGAGATGCTCGACGCCGCGAAACTCGACGGCGCCGGCTTCTTCCGGATCTACCGCAGCGTCATCCTGCCGGTGATCCGGCCCGGCCTGGCCTTCCTCGGCATCTTCACGTTCATCGCCGCCTGGAACGACTACGTCTGGCCCCTGATCGTCCTGCTCGACCCGAACAAGGTCACCCTCCAGGTGGCGCTCTCCCAGCTCAACGTCGGCCTCAAACAGGACTACTCGGTGCTGATGGCGGGCGCCCTGATCGGCGTACTCCCGCTGGTCGTGATGTTCGTGCTCTTCGCCCGCAACTTCATCGGCGACGCCGTCAAGGGCGCGGTCAAATAGCTCATCATCGCAGTTTGCGGCGGATCGTTAGCCTCGAAATTCAACCGGACGAGTGTGCACCACCTAGGACCGATTGAGGATCCGCAGATGGACACAGGTAAGCGGTCATGGTTTCGCAGGCGCCGTTCCGCAACACCCGCGCCGAGCCCAAGGGTTTTCGGCCCCGACAGCAATCCCGACGACGAGAGCCGCAGCGCGGTCGACGTGTGTTTCGTCTTCGACACCACCGGCTCCATGTCCGGCAAGATCAACGGCCTGATCACCTGCATGGTCGACTTCGTCGGCGAGCTCGCCGAGCTGCAGCTCAACTGGCAGATCACCACCGTGCCGTACGGTGACCTGACCGTCAGCGGCGACAAGGTCGTCGCGGACCTGCCGTTCGTGCGCAGCTACGACGACGCGGTCCGGCAGCTCCGTTCGATGCCCCGGTTCAGCGGTGGCAGCAACCGCGGCGAGTCCACCCTGGAAGCGGTGACCGCGGCGCTCGGCAAACCGTTCCGCCCCTACGCCGTACCGATCCTGGTCGTGCTGACCGACGAGCCGCCACTGACCGAGGATCTGACCGAGGCCGAGGTCGGGCAGCAGATCACGATCCGGGAGGCGATCTGCTTCGTCGCGTCGCCCGACCTGCCCGGCTACCGCCGGTGGGCCGAGGACAACGGCGGCCGCTGGTACCAGATCGACCAGCGCGTGGACACCACGCAGATCCTGGCCTACCTGCGTTCCCTGGTCCGCGAGCTACCCCAGGTGGCGCAGGAGGTGCACGAACTCGGCGGCGGCTCGGTCCGCCGCTACCTGCAGGTGAAAGCCGACCCCGGCGCAACCGACGACTGACGCATGCGTCACGGAGCATCCGCCGGCGGCCAGACCGGCTGCAGAACGTGCCAGTCCTGCGGATGCCGGCGGATGGCGTCGGTGAACACGTCGGCCAGTGCCTGCGTCATGGCCGCCGCCTGCACCCGCCGGCCCTCCACCGCCGGTGGCGCGACGATCTCCTCGTGCATGTGGACGAACAGGCCCCGGCCGCTGTACCAGAGACTCACCGGGATCAGGGCCGCACCGCTGGACAGCGCCAGCCGGGCCGGGCCGGGCGGCATCGTCGTGGCCCGGCCGTGCAACCGCACCGGCAGCCCACCTCCGGTGATGTCCCGGTCGGCGAGCAGGCAGACCACACCGCCCTCGGCCAGCCGCCGGCCCAGCGCGGGCACCGTGCGCCGCGGCTCGTCCACCGGCAGCACCTCGATGCCGACGGCGGCCCGGGCCGCGACGAACCGCTGGTACAGCGCCTCCGGACGTAACCGCTGGCCGACCGTGGTGATCGGATGCCCGAGTTCGGCGAGCGCGGCCCCGGCGAGATCCCAGTTCCCGCTGTGCGGCAGCGCCAGGATCGTGCCCCGGCCGGAACCGGGCGCCGGCAGCCGGTCCAGCCCTTCGAAGGTCACCGCCGGTCGGGCGCCGGACAGCTGGAAGAACTCCCGCCAGTACCGCAGGTAGGAGTGCACGCCCAGGCGCGCCAGCCGGCGGACCTCGGCGCTGTCCGGGTCGGCGCCGGTGACCTGGGCTAGGTTCGCGCGCAACTGCCGTACCCCCGAGGGCTGCCGTCGCCAGACGATCTCGGCGATCAGGTAGAACAGCGCCCGCGCCGGCCGGTCAGGCAGGCGGCTGACCGCCGCCCAGCCGATCCGGTACGGCCCCGCACCGTCCACGATCATCTGCTCCCCCGCCTGTCCGGTCCTGATCTGGGCAAGTGAAGGTTACGCTTACGACCCCCGCCGCAATCCACATAGGAGTGATCGTGCCGGACGATGACGCGCTCGACTCGACGGTCCCGCAGACCGCGCGGATCTGGAACTACCTGCTGGGTGGCACCGACAATTTCGCCGTCGACCGGGCGGTCGGTGAGCAGATCCTCGCCAGCCGGCCGGAACTGGCGGAAAACGCCCGCCTCAGCCGCGCCTACCTGATCCGGGCCGTGAAGTACCTGGCCGGCGAGGCCGGGATCCGGCAGTTCCTGGACATCGGCACCGGCCTGCCGGCGGCGAACAACACCCATCAGGTCGCGCAGTCGGTGGCGCCGTCCAGCCGGGTCGTGTACGTCGACAACGACCCGATGGTGCTGGCGCACGCGCGTACCCTGCTGGCCGGGACCTCCGAGGGCGCGATCACCTACATCGACGCCGACATGCACGACATGGACCTGGTGCTGCGTGAGGCGGGCCGCGCTCTCGACTTCAGCCGGCCGGTGGCGGTGCTGTTCATGGGCGTGCTCGGGCACGTCGAGGACGACGCCGTCGCGCAGGCCATCGTGCGTCGGGCGCTGGCCGCCGTCCCGTCCGGCAGCCATCTGGCCGTCTACGACGGCACCGACATCACCCCGGCCAACGTCGAGGCGGCCCGGATCTGGAACGAGTCGGCCGCCCAGCCCTACCATCTGCGCAGCCCGGCCCGGCTGGCACAGTTCTTCGACGGCCTGGAACTGGTCGAGCCCGGTGTCGTCCCGGTCACCCGCTGGCGGCCCGAGGACGACGCCCCGGAGATCGACCAGTTCTGCGCGGTGGGCCGCAAACCCTGATGCCGGCCCCGGTTCACAGGGTCCAGGCCCAGATGGTGCCGTCCCAATGACCGGAGACGACGGTCGGCCGACCGCCGAAGTAACCGAACGCGATGGCTTCGGCGGTCTTCTCCGGGCCGGTCAGACCACTGCCGTACGGCTGCCCGGCACCGAGATCCCAGAGGCGGACACCACTGTCGTCGCAGCCGGACACGGCGACGGTCCGCCCGGCCAGCTCACCGATCGCCATGGACTTGACGGCTTTCGGAAGGTCCATGAGCGTCTCCCCCGCGGGCCGCGCGGTGCTCAGATCCCATCTGCGCACCACGCCGTCCTCGCTGCCGGAGACGGCGACCGGCTTCCCTCCCACGGCGCCGACCGCCAGTGCCCCCACTTCCCTCTGGTGCGCACCGAGTCTGCCCACGAGGCGCTCGCCCTGCACGTCCCAGAGCGAGACGTCGCCGTCCTCGCAGCCGGTGACCGCGACGGTCCGCCCGTCGACGACGCCGACCGCGATGCTCCGGACCGGCGCGCCGAGCTTCGAGCCCATGACCTTTCCACTGAGTCTGGGGTTCGTGGGATCCCAGACCCGCACGGTCCGGTCGTGACAGGCGGACACGGCGACGGTCCGGCCCTCGACCGTGGTCAGCGCGACCCCGTTGATGCCGCCGGCGATCCCGTCGGTCGTGGGGGTGCTCCGCGGCGGATCGGCCGTCAGGTCCCAGATCCGCAGGGTGCCGTCGGTGCTCGCGGACACGGCCATCGTGCCGTGCAGGGCCAGGCCGTACACCTGCGACCGGTGCCCGGGAAGGGGATCGCTGCGGGCTTTCCCGGTGACCGGATCCCACAGTTGAATCCGGCCGTTCTCCCGCCCGACCACGGCCAACGGCTCGTCCCGCAGCATGCCGAGGGCGACCGACCAGACCGTCTCGCCCTTCGGGCTGAGCCGCCGGCCCCTCTCGTGGTACGAGGCGTCCGGCCCGAACATCACCGGCTCGGGTGACTCCGACGGCTCCGGCGTGCTCCGGCGGGTGACCTCGGGCTCGTACCGCCAGGCGGCAGCCGCGCCGGCAGCCCCGAGACCGATCACCGCGACCGTCCGCATCATCAGGCGCCGCGACAATCTCGGTCGCTGATGGTGATGGTGCACGTGGAATTCGGATCGGACATCGCCGTGGATGACCCCGGTGTTGGCGATCGCGCCCTGCTCGGCCCGGCCATCGCCGGATTCGGACACGGCCGACCCGGGTGGCGGCGTCTCGTCGACGGTCACGTCCGGGGCGTTCGGGAGACGCCCGTGTTGGCCACCGATCCCGGTCCCCTCGCGGTCGCATCTCCGGACCGATTCACCTGAGCGGTACGGCCGTCGCCGTACCCCTCGATCCCGGTGTTGGCCCGCCCGCCACCGGAGGCGTCCGCCGCACCGCTAGCGGCCACCCGATCCGCGGCCGCCGCCTGCCGTGCCGATGCGGGCGACCGCGACGCCGACCAGCCCGCGGCGAACGATCCCGCTGCGAGCACCGTGGTGCCGAAGAATCCGACGACCGTCACCCACCGGTCGGCGTTCGCCGGCCCTCGACCGGACAGGAACACCGCCCAGCCGCTCAGGGCCGCCACGAACAACACCGCCGCAGTGATCACCCATCGTCTACCGGACACCGCCGCATCATGGCCCGTCACCGCCGCCCGGGCAGCAGCCGGCCGCGACCTGCCGCAACCCGGCTTCACCTGCGGTTCCTACCCGCCTGCGGGGTAGACCGGACACCGTCTCGGGGCCGGGCTGTACCTCTATCGATGCCCTGGATTCCCTCTGCCGATACCACTCGACCCGGATTCCCGGGCCGGCCGTGCCGTACGGTCGGGTGCATGGTCCGAGCCACGCCGTTGACCTACCCTGGTGCCCTCGCCCTCCTCGGCCGCCACTCGCCGGTGATCGTCGAGGTGCTCGACCGGGTCGCCGGGGCGGGGATCCTGCTGGGTGCCGTCGTCCATCCTCCGGCGCTCGGTCTGGTCGACGGCAAGCAGGAGGCCGGCCGTCTGGTCAGGGATCTGTTGTCCCCCGCGCTGGAACGGGTCCGAGGCACACATGGGCGCGGCCGGCACGAACTGATCGCCGCCGCTCACACCACGATCGTGGTGGCCGCCCTCTTCGACGCGTTACGGCAGACGATCGGGCCGCTCTACGACGCGCTGGAGGTGACCGACGCCGAGAAGCTTCGGCTCGCGACCGCCCGCGGTGAGATGATCTCGCAGTCTGCCTGGGTCGATCAGCTCGCGGGTGCCGACCTACCCCTCCCGTCACCGGCCGCCGGTTTCGAGGAGAACCTGAACGACCGGCTCGCTCCGCAGGTGGCCGGGCTGACCGACGGTGCCCTCGCGTTCTTCGAAGGGCTCCGCGCCTGGCACACCGGGGCAGGTGACGTCGTGCCCCGGACCGTCGCCCGATGGCGTGAGCTCTACCGCGACCTCTACCTACGGCTGAGCTCGGACGTGCCGGAGTTCTTCGTCTGGGCCTCGTACGGCGAGCACGCCGCCACCCGCGACGAGCTGCGCCGGGTCAACCGACGACTGTCCGAGGTGCTCGATCGTACGTCCGAGGCGATGGGCCAACTGCACGACATCCTCGTCGCCGGCGCCACCATCGACCGGCCCCGGCGCGGCACCATCCGGGCCGCTCTGGCCCGGACCGCTTCCGCCGTACTCGACCAGCCGCTCCTGCGTTCGTCGAAGCCACCGGGTGGTGTGTCACTGCCGTCGGTCGCCGAGGGCTTCGTGACGCCGAGTTTCCGGTACGCGGTGGTGCACGGCCCGTCGGCGTCGGCCATGTCCCAGGAGCCGTGGTGGACCGACCGCCCGATCCGGGACGGGCTCGATGTCTTCCTTGCCGCATGCCTCGCCCACCCCGACTCGGCCCGGCTGCCGCTGGTCGTGCTGGGCCATCCGGGGGCCGGGAAGTCCCTGCTCAGCGAGATTCTGGCGGCTCGGCTGCCGAGCGAGCGGTTCGCCGTGGTCCCGGTGCAGCTGCGGCGGGTCAACGCCGACGACCGCTTGCTGGTTCAGGCCGAGACCGCGCTGCACGATGTCCTCCACGAGCAGATCTCCTGGGGTGCGCTGGCCCAGGAGTGCGCCGACGTGACCCGGGTGGTGATCCTCGACGGCTTCGACGAGCTCATCCAGGCGACCGGGACCACGCAGTCGAGTTATCTCACCGAGATCGCGCGATTCCAGGCCGAGGAACTGGCGCTGGGCCGATCGGTCGCGGTCATCGTGACTTCGCGGACGATCGTGCTGGACCGCGCACGGGTGCCGGACGGCTCGCTGGTGATCAAACTGGAGGAGTTCTCCGACCAGCAGATCGGGCAGTGGCTGACTGCGTGGAACCGTGCGAACGCCCGAACACCACGGTTCCGCAAACTCACCACCACCGAGATCCTGCGGCACGGTGGCCTGGCGCGGCAGCCTCTGCTACTCACGCTGTTGAGCATTTACCACGCGGACCCCTCGGCGGCTCGAATCGACGCCGACGGCATCTCCACGGCGACGCTCTATCGGATGCTCCTCGACAACTTCATCCACCGACAGGTCGCCGACAAACCCGGACGGCCGCCCGGCGAGGAGCAGCTCCCGCCACTCCTCGGCGAGGCCCGGTGGCGGCTGAGCATCGCCGCGTTCGCCATGTTCAACCGGCGCCGCCAGTACGTCGGCGACCAGGACCTGGAGCGGGACCTCGAGGTGTTCCTGGGCCGGAGACGCGACCTGGCACAGGGCTTCGACCGGCCGGCCGAACAGGCCCGGCAGACCGTGGCCGGCTTCTTCTTCGTACACGTCGCCCGGGCCGACGAGCACACCGAACACGCTCGTCGCACCTACGAGTTCCTGCACGCCACCTTCAGCGAATACCTCATCGCGGAGCGGGCTCTCATCCTGCTCGACGGGTACGCCCAGCGGCGCGAGCTGTACCGGTCGGACCCGTCCGCTCATGAGGCGCCGGACGACAGCATGCTGCGGGCGCTGCTCTCCTACCAGCCGCTGAGCCTCCGCCGGCCGATCGTGGAGTTCGCCCGTGGCCTCGTCACGCACCACCCGGTGTCCCGTCTCCCGGCGATGCGCGGGGCCACCCGGGCGCTGCTTGCACAGGCCCGTACCAGGGCCTTCGGCTGCCTCGTTTACGAACCGGTACCGCCGGACGTGGTCGACGGGGCCGCCGCCTACACCGCGAACCTGACGATCCTCGGAGTGCTGCTGGCCGACGACATGGTCGTGCTGGAGTCGCTCGCTCCACCGGATGCCGACGTCCGCCGGTGGTGGCGCTCGACCGTACGGCTGTGGCAGGCCGGGTTGGACGAGGAAGCGTGGGAGAGCTTGGAGAACACCTGCGGATCGGGCGGCTGACCCTCTCCACCAGCGTCCGCGACCGCAAGCAGATCAACGTCAGCGGCCTGGAACTGGCGCTCGGATCACTCCCATAACCACGGGCGCGGCCACCGGCCGCTCTCGTAGTCGCCGGCGACCCGCTGAAGCAACTGTCCGGTCCGATCCGCGTCGAGCACCTCGGCCCAGGCCGAGTCGAAGAGTCTCCGGTAGACCTCCACGTGGGACGGGTCGTCGAACCGGATCTCGTCGGTCATCATCTCGGCGTAGACCAGGTCGAGATCCACGATCAGGTAGTTGTGCGGGCAGTGACACCGGCGCTCGAACGGAAGTATCCCGATCCGCACCTGTGGTCGTCTGGCCAGCTCCGCCAGACGCCGAACCTGTCCCGCCATCGTCTCGAAGTCACCGACCGCGCGGTACAGGACGGACTCGTCAAGGATGACCATCAGTTCAGGTGGATCGGATCCGTCGAGGACGTTCTGCTGGCGTCGCAGCCGAATTTCCACCCGAAGGTCCGATTCGAACTTCTCGGGATCCTCCGGTGAGAAGTGGTCACCAACACTGCTGACCACCGACGTGGCATAGGCGGGCGTCTGGAGCAGACCCGGAACCACGCTCACCGCGTACTCCCGCAACTGCTCCGCATCGGACTCCATGCCGACGAGATCGACATAGGTCGACGACATGACCGTCCGATAGTCGTACCACCAGCCGCGGGCACGCGAGGCCTCGTTCCGGCGCACCACCTCCCGAATCGCCGTCTCGCCCATCCCGAGAAGCCGGGCGAGGGCGCGCAGGTCGACGGAGGTGATGCCGACGTCGCCGCTCTCGATCCGAGTGACTTTGGACAGCGACCACGACATCCGCTCGGCGACCTCCTGCTGGGTGATCCCGGATGCTTCACGGGCACGTCGCAGGTCGGCGCGCAGCATACGCGCGGCACGGATGGGACCCGGATCGCGCTTCACCACGTATCGAAGCTACTCGGCTCGAACGGCTCCCGGAAGGTCACCCGTCGCCGGTCATGGCGGCTGACCAGCATGCCGGTAGGTTTACGGGCACGGCTCGGCCAGCGATTCGGCGATCTCGGCGGCCAACCGGACCTCGGCCTCCAGCGGGCGGTCCGGGTCGATCGGCGGGATCGCCTCGGCGAGCGCCACCACCACCCGAGCGCACGCGGACGCGGTGGGGATACGCGCTCCGACGTGGACGGCCTGGCGCAGACCGAGGGCCAGCGAGCCGGTGATCAGCGCGAGCAGCCGGGACTGATCCAAGGCACGGAGCGCGGACTGCGTACCCAACGGAATGATGTCTTGATTGTGAAGGTTTGTCGGCAGGGATTGGATGCTCGCCGGCATCGCGTCGCGGCGGATCTCCGCGATCAGAGCGGTCGACGCCAGCTGAACCCCCTGCAGACCGTGCTGCCGGCCGGGCCCGGCGGCCAGCATCGGCGGGAGTCCGCCGTTGCGGACCGGGTCGACGAGCAGGTCCAGCTGGCGTTCGGCCAGGTTGCCGAGCTGCGCCAGGACCATGGTGAGGACGTCCGACGCGAAGGCGGCCGGCTGCCCGAAGAAGTTGCCGCCGTGCACCACCTTGTCGGCGGCCGGGAAGAACAGCGGGTTGTCGCTGACACCGGCCAGGTCGGCGGTGACCACACCGTCGACGTAGCGCAGCGCGTCCTCGGCCGCGCCGAGCAGCTGGGGTGTACAGCGGATCGAGTACGGCTCCTGCAACGGCCGCGTCCCGGACGGCGTCGTCCCGTCGAGTGTCACGCGCATCCGGGCCGCCACCGTGATCGCCCCGGCGTGGCCGTACGCGTCGAACAACCCCGCGTCGAGGAACTGCGGGTCACAGCCGAGCAGGTCGGCCAGCACACACGTGAGCAACTGGATCACCCGGTGCGAGGCGCGGATCCGATCGAGGGCGAGCGCGGCCGCGGCGGTGGTCAGTGAGGTGCCGTTGACCAGGGCGAGCGCGTCCCGGCCGTCCAGCGGCAGTGGTTCGAGCCCGGCCTGTTGGAGGGCTTGCGCGGCGGGGAGCCGCCGGCCGTGCAGGTAGGCGTCGCCCCGCCCGCGCAGGGCCTGCGCCGTGGCTCCCAGCGGAATGAGATCGCCGCTCGCGCCGACCGACCCCAGGCGTGGCATCGCCGGCGCGAACGTGGTGCCCAGCGCGGCCGCGAGCGCGTCGACGACGTGCGGCGACACGCCCGAGTCGCCCCGGGCCAGCGAGTGCGCACGGACCAGCATGGTGGCCCGGGCCAGATCGGGGTCGAGATCCGGCCCCTGACCGGCACCCAGATGGGCGAGCGTGTTGTCGGCCTGATCGCGCTGGTCGGCGCGGCCCGCGTAGCCCACCAGCGCCCCGAACCCGGTGGTCGCGCCGTAGACCGCCCGGTCGTCGCCGAGCACCTTGGCCAGGAAGACACGCCCGGCCGTCACCCGCTCGCGGACCGCCGGGCCGACCCGGACGGAGATCGGCTCGCGGGCGGCGCGCAGGTCCGCGATGCGTAACGGGGCCGCCAGATCCACCTCGATCGTCATGACCGCCGACGCTAATCACGACTTCTCAGAACCCTCTGAAATCGGGTCGGTAGCTTGCGGCGCATGACGCACGACTACCTCATCATCGGAGCCGGGCCGGCCGGCCTGCAGCTCGCCTCCCTGATGGAGCGCGACGGTCATGACTATCTGGTCCTGGAGGCCGGTGCCGCGCCGGGCACCTTCTTCACCCGCTATCCGCGGCATCGGACGCTGATCTCCATCAACAAGGTGTTCACCGGTTCCGACGATCCGGAGTTCAACCTGCGGTCGGACTGGAATTCGCTGCTCACCGACGACCCGGCGCTGGTTTTCAAGAACTACAGCCGCAGATATTTCCCGGATGCCGACGATCTGGTGCGCTATCTGGCCGATTTCGCGCACGGTCTCAACATCGTCTTCGGTACGCACGTCGACCGCATCTCCCACGCGGACGAGGTGTTCACCGTCGTGGCCGGCGACCGCTCGTGGCAGGCCCGCCGCATCGTCGTCGCCACCGGGGTGTCGCAGCTCTACGTGCCGCCGATCGAGGGCGCCGAACTGTGCGAACGTTACGACACGGTCAGCGTGAATCCGGCCGATTTCGAGAACCAGCGGGTGCTCATCATCGGCAAGGGGAACTCGGCCTTCGAGACCGCCGACGCCCTGGTCGAGACGGCGTCGACGATTCACGTGGCCGGGCCGCACTCGATTCGGCTGGCCTGGCAGACCCATTACGTCGGGCATCTGCGGGCGGTCAACAACAACTTCCTCGACACGTACCAGCTGAAGTCGCAGAACGCGGTGTTGGACGGCACCGTCGAACGGATCACCAGGCGCGACGACGGCGGTTTCCGGATCCTCTTCCGTTATGCCCGGACCGTCGAACGCCTGCGCGAGATCGACTACGACCGGATCATCCTGGCCACCGGTTTCCGGTTCGACGCGTCCATCTTCGACGATTCGGCCCGGCCCCGGCTCGTCATCAACGACCGGTTCCCGGCGCAGACCCCGGCATTCGAATCGGTCAACGTACCCGGCCTCTACTTCGCCGGCACGCTCTCCCAGCAGCGCGATTTCAAGAAGTCCACAAACGGCTTCATTCACGGTTTCCGGTACGGCGTACGCGCCCTCCACCGGATTCTGCGCAGCCGTCACCACGACATCCCGTGGCCGTCCACGCCCGTCGACGCCACCCCGGAGGCGATCACCGACGCGATCATCAGCCGCATCAACGTCACGTCCGCGTTGTGGCAGCAGTTCGCCGTACTGGCCGACGTGGTGACCGTGGCCGACGGTCGGGCCCACTACTACCAGGAGATCCCGGTCGCCCATCTCCAACCGGAGCCGCTCGCGTTCGTGGTCACTCTCGAATACGGGCCCGACCACGACCAGGTCGACCCGTTCGACATCGCCGTCCCGCGGATCGCCGAGAACGACGCCGCCACCGCCCACCTGGCCGGCTACCTGCATCCGGTGGTCCGGGCCCGCCGTGACGGCGAGGTGGTGGCCGTGCACCATCTGGCCGAGAACCTGGAGAACCACTGGGACATCCCGTCCGTGCATCAGGAGCCGCTGGCCCGGTTCATCAAGGGCCTGCTCTGACATGTGGCCCGCGCCGATCCTGGAACTGCTCGCCACCGGCGGCGACCGCCCGGTCTTCGAGGACGGCGACCGGGTGGTGACCGCGTCGCAGATGGACACGCTGGTTCGGCGGATCGCAGCGGGCCTGCGGCACCACGGTTTCGGACCGGGCCGCGGGGTCGCGCTGCGGCTCGGGATCAACGCCGAGGCCTTCGCGGCGACGATCGCGGCCTTCGCGGTCGGCGCACGGGTCTCCGGCATCCCGTCCGGGCTCGCCCCGGGCCGGGTGGATCATCTGCTGGAACGCGACGACGCCACCCTGATCGACGACACGACGGTGGCCGATCTGCTGACGTTCCCGCCGGCCGCGATCACCGCGGCCGGCCGGCCCACGGACGTCGCGCGGATCATCTACACGAGCGGGAGCACGGGCGACCCCAAGGGCTGCGCCCAGACGTACGCGGCGATGTCCGCCGCCTGGGCGCCGCACCCCGACCGCTGGCCGCCGGTGATCGCCGAGCTGGCCACCCGACTCGACCGCTACCTGGTCTTCGGTTCGCTGAGCAGCCAGGTCATGCTCGAGTACGGCATTCTCGCGCTCACCGCGGGCGGCACCCTGGTAGCCGCCCACCCGCCGTCGTTCCCGGACGCGTTCGTCCGGCACCGGGCCACCGCCAGCGTGATCACGGTCGGCAGACTGCACCAGCTGGTCCGCGCCCAGCGCGCCGCTCCGGTCGATCTGAGCAGCCTGAAGGCCCTGATGGTCTCCGGATCGCCGCTGGCCCCGGGACGGTTGCGGGAGGCGCTCGACGTCCTCGGCCCGGTCGTCTTCCATGGTTACGGCCAGACCGAGACCGGCATGATCTCGATGGCGTCGCCCGGCGAGCGGTTCGAGACGGTCGGCCGGCCTCCGGCGGTCACCGACGTCAAGATCAAGGACGGCGAGTTGTACGTGCGGACGCCCGCCCAGGCCGGTTGCTACTGGCAGGACCCCCGGGAGAGTGCCGAGGTCTTCGTGGACGGCTGGGTCCGTACCCGCGACCTGGCCGATCTCGACGACGACGGCTATCTGCACCTGCGTGGCCGCGCCCGCGACGTGATCATCGTCCAGGCCGTCCTGGTCTACGCCGGCCCGATCGAACGTGTGCTCGCCACCGACCGGGCCGTGGCCGAGGCGTATGTGATCGGCCGCCCCGACGACGAGACGGGCGAGGCCGTTCACGCTTTCGTGGTACCGGCCGCCGGGGCGGTCCCGGATCCGGCGCGGCTCCGTGACCTGGTCGGGGCGAACCTGGGCACGTCCTGCATCCCTCGGACGGTGACGGTGATCGACCGGGTCCCGCTGGCGCCGAGCGGCAAGCCCGACAAGGCCGCACTGGGCTCCTCCGCATGATCGGAAGCGCGCCAGGCGACCCGTACCGGCCAAATTCGGGGATCCGGTCAGCCCGGCGGCGGATGGCGTGCTATGTTCGTTGCGTTGCAGTTTTGATTTCCGTAGACGTTATCGACGCCTGATGGGTGATCTAAGCCCACCTAGGCGTTTTTTCGTTTCGGTGTCGTTTCGACGCAGGTGATCAATGCGGCGGCGTTAGAGTCCGTAGATCGCGGTCTCGAAGAGAGCCTGCGAGGGAGTAGACATGACTACAGGCACCGTGAAGTGGTTCAACGCCGACAAGGGTTTCGGCTTCATCACCCCCGACGACGGCGGCGCCGACGTCTTCGCTCACTTCTCGGCCATCGCGACGAGCGGCTACCGCAGCCTCGACGAGAACCAGAAGGTCGAGTTCGACATCACCCAGGGCCAGAAGGGCCCGCAGGCGGAGAACATCCGCCCGCTCTGACACACACACGGCAAACGGCGGTCCGGCTTCTCCAGCGGGCCGCCGTTCGCCGTTCTCGCAACCATCCCTGGACGAGCACCCGGACACGGACGCGGCGAGCCGATCAACGGCCGGACCCCCGACGACAGTCGCGCGACGCGGTGACCACCCTGCCCCGGGCGCCCGGTCACTCGACATGCCCGTCGACGTCGGGGATGTCCGGGCAGCCGTCGCCGCGCAGGTAGACGGCATCGCCGGCGACGGCGGCGGAACCACTGGTGCCCAGCAGAACGCCGTCGACGTACACCTCGACGTCGGCTCCGGCCGGGACCGGCGCGTGAAAGACCGTGCCGACCGGGACCGAGCCGCTCGCCACCATCACGCCCGCCTGACGGAACTCGATCCTGATCTGCTGCCCAGCCGGGCGCGCGGCGGTCGCAGCCACACAGACGGCAAGGCGTGCGTGCGGATCCGGCTGCTCCGGCACACCGCAGCCACCCGCGCCGGCCATCGTCACGCCGGCGATCAGGAGGGCGATGAGAAAGCCCCGGGTACGCACAGCCGCACTCAACCATCCGCCGATCATGGTTTGGCCTTCCTGCTTCTCGAAGACCAACTCCTCAGGAGGAGCGAGTCGGGCGTCGGTAGGGTCATCGACATGATCGAGGATCTCACCCGACTGGTCGTCGGCGATCGCCACCGAGGGTGGGAGTTCGTGCGCTGAGCGCGGCGTCGGGCCGTCTCATCGTCGACGGCGACGGTATCGACCCCGCCCTGGTTCAGGTGGGCGAGGATCGGATCGGCCTCGCGAATCGTGCCGATGAGAGTGTGCGGCGCCCAGACGCGGGGGCGACGCTCAGGATTTGCTGCGGTCGTTCGCTCGCGCGATGACCACGACCCCGGCGGCCACACCCAGGGCCGCACCCAGCGAGACACCGAGACCGATGTTGTCGAGCAGGATCCCGGCGACGACGCCGAAGGCAGCGCCAAAGGCGGCCCAGACCCCGATATTCGACCAGATCCCGAGCCTTGCGGAACCCTGAGGCTTGTCGTTGCTCGTCATCGGATCTCTCCCAGGACGTCGAGCGGAAAGGCGGACGATCCGGCGGCCCACCGTGGCGAATGCGCCACCGTCACCCTCCACAAATTATCACCCGGCATCAATCGGCGAATCCTCGTCGAGGAGCCGCCTCCGCCTTGACCTGCCACCGAGCAGGTGGGTTCGGCTCGGCCCAGAGCCTGGTCGGCGGGTCGCCTGGGGAGGTGGCTCAGCACTGCCAGAAAAACGCGGCAGTCCCGCAAGAGCTGCACCGGAAACCGTATCCACAACCTCCGGTGGCTTCAGCGGGGCTGCGAGACTTCGAATCTGACCGATCGGTCACCTCACCGTTCATGGGGGTGTGCGACGTCGGCGTCGGCGGTCCGGGTGGTCTGGTGGGCGTCACGCCAGGCGATCCAGGCGGTCCGCAAGCGCGGGGACGGGATGTCTTCGCCCCGGCGGCGGGCGCGGAGCTGATCGACCAGCCAGGGCGGCGCGGCGGCCTGTTCGATCGCTCGGGTCTTCGTGAGCAGGTCGCCGGTGCGTAGTGCGTGCCGTCCCCGCGCCATGGAGGTCAGGCCCAGATCGGCGATGATCGGGTCGAGCCAGATCCAGGGGCGGCGGGCCGCCCACGTCCAGTACCCGGTGAGTTCGGCGCGAGCCGCCTCCCGGATGTCGTTACCGGTCATGGGCGGGAACAGTGCTTGCGGGGCTCGACCGAACACGGCGTATCCGTAACGCACGAGTTCAGCACGGGTCACGGCCGAGACGGCGCGGTCGACCAACTGTCCGTGGGTCCATGTCGGATGCGGGGTTTGGACGTTCTCACGTTGGTCGCAGTCGATGTAGGCGCAGCCGAGCTTCAGGCCGACGCCGATGGACCGGTCCACCCGCTGGTGCAGTGACGACAGCGCGGCTCGACGATCACGATCGACCGGGCCGATGGTCACCGCGACAAGATCGAGGTCGCTGACTCCGGGGATGTAGTCGCCGGTCGCGACCGACCCGGCGACCAGCAGGTCGCTGACCCAGCCGAGCCCGTCCAACTCAGTGCCGAATTGCTGGAGGACAGGCGGCTCGGCGCTCATCGTGTGGAGTATAGGGCGGCCGAACTCCCTTTGTTGATCAGAGGCTGATGGCGGCACGCAAGAATGGGGGCATGAGCGACGCCGAGCTGGTTGGTTATCTACGCCGCTGCAACCAGGCAGACAATCATCGCTATGCCGATGTCGCGGGCCGCTTCGGTAGCGAAGCACTGCTGGAAAGCCATCTTCCGATGCTCGATCTGATCGACGATCTGGCGCAGGAGTGGCAGACCATGGACGTTGCCGACGAGCGCTACGCCGGTCTCACCTACGCGCTGCGCGTCATGGTGCGGGCCTACACCAGCGCCCCTTTCTGACCGCACACCGATCTGCGAGCCTGAAAGCCGCCTGGCCGCCGAGCCGCTGCCCGGTCACTGATGTCGGTCTTCGGCTCGGCGATTCCGGCGTCCCGCCGGTATGCCGGCCGTCGGCATTGAAAAATCTCTGAGTTCTGGTTCGTACGGTCGGCGGCATGTCGCTTGACTACGTGATCATCGGGGCCGGGCCGGCCGGGCTCCAACTGGCCGCTCTGCTGGAGGCCGACGGCAAGCGGGACTATCTGGTTCTGGAGGGCGCGGACAAACCCGGCGCCTTCTTCGAGCGGTATCCACGGCACCGGACGCTGATCTCGATCAACAAGCCGCACACCGGCACCGACGATCCGGAGCTGAACCTGCGGCTGGACTGGAATTCGCTGCTCAGCGACGATCCGGAATTGCTGTTCACCCGCTACACGGGACGCTACTTCCCGGACGCCGACACGATGGTCCGCTATCTGGGCGACTTCGCCGCGCGGATGAGGCTCAAGGTCCGGTACGACGCGCGGGTCACCCGGGTCAGCAGGGACGGCGACGTGTTCACCGTCCGGGCCGGTGACACCGCCTACACCGCGAAACGGGTCGTGGTGGCGACCGGCGTCTCGCAGACCCATCGTCCGGACATTCCCGGGTTCGAGCTGGCCGAGGGCTACGACACGATGTCCACCGACCCGCAGGACTATCTGGACCAACGGGTGCTCATTCTCGGCAAGGGCAATTCCGCGTTCGAGACCGCCGACAACCTGATGGAGACGACCACGGTGATCCACGTGGCCGGTCCCCGTTCGGTGCGGCTGGCCTGGCGCACCCATTTCGTCGGGCATCTGCGCGCGGTCAACAACAACTTCCTCGACACCTATCAGCTGAAATCCGCGAACGCGATCCTCGACGGCACGGTCCGCCGCATCGAGCGCGACGGCGACGGTTTCAAGGTGACGTTCAGCTTCGCGCGGGTGAACGAGGTCGTCAAGGAACTGCACTACGACCGGGTTCTGGCCTGCACCGGGTTCCGTTTCGACGCGTCCATCTTCGACGAATCATGCCGCCCACAGCTGGCGATCGACGACCGTTTCCCGGCACAGACCGAGGCGTGGGAGTCGGTGAACGTGCCGGGCCTGTTCTTCGCCGGCACGATCAGCCAGGTCCGGGATTTCAAGAAATCCACGAGCGGTTTCATTCACGGTTTCCGGTACGCCGTACGAGCGCTCCACAAGATCCTGGAAGGCACGCCGTGGCCGGCCGAGAAGCTGGACGGCACGCCGGAGGCGGTGACCGACGCCGTGATCGCGCGGGTGAACCGGACGTCGGCGCTGTGGCAGCAGTTCGGCTTCCTCGCCGACGTGGTGACGGTCGGCGAGGACGGCGCGCGCTATCACGACGAGGTGCCGGTCGACTGGTTCGTGCGGCACGGCCTGGCCACGGCCGACCACGACTACCGGGACGCGTTCGTGGTGACCCTGGAGTACGGCCCGGACCACGACCAGGTCGACCCGTTCGACATCACCGTGGCCCGCATCGCACAGGACACGCCGGGTCAGGCGCACGACGCCGCCTACCTGCACCCGGTCGTCCGGCACTACCGCGACGGCGTCCTGGCCGCCACGCATCACCTGGCGGAGAACCTGGAGAACCGGTGGGACCGCCCGGAGGTGCACGTCCGACCGCTGGCCGCGTTCCTGGCCCGAGCCCTGCGATGAACCCGGTGTACGCCGACTTCTTCGCCGGTGGGGCCGGTGCGGAACGCACGCTGCGGGACAACCTGGCGGCGTACGACAGGCTGCGGATCGTCCCCCGGGTGCTACGTGCGACCGGCGACCGTGATCTGCGGACCACCCTGTTCGGCACCGAACTGGCCGCCCCGATCCTGGTCGCGCCGACGGCGTTCCATCTCCTGGCGCACCCGGGCGGGGAGGCGGCGACCGCGCGCGGGGTGGCCGCGGCCGGAACCGTGATGGTGGTGAGCATGGCCGCGACCCAGCCGGTGGAGCGGATCGCCGAGGCCGGTGGCCCGTGGTGGTTCCAGCTCTATCCGCAGCCGGACCCGGCGTTCACCGCGGGTCTGGTGAAGCGGGTCGAGGCGGCCGGCTGCCGGGCGCTGGTGGTCACCGTGGACTCGCCGGTGTTCGGCCGCCGCGAGCGGGACCTGCGTAACGGTTTCACCGACCTGCCGGACGGGCTGGCCTGCGAGAACATGCGCGATGACACGGGTCGGGTGCGCGACATCGAGATGGATCCGGCGCTGGGTTGGGACCGGATCGGGTGGCTGCGCGGCATCACCGGGCTGCCGATCCTGGTCAAGGGGATCCTGCATCCGGCGGACGCCCGGCTCGCGGTCGGGCACGGCGTGGACGGGGTGATCGTCTCCAATCACGGCGGACGGCAGCTGGACGGGGCGATCGCCACGATCGACGCGCTGCCGGCGGTGGCCGAGGCGGTCGGCGGGCGGGTCCCGGTGCTGGTCGACGGCGGGATCCGGCGGGGTACCGACGTGCTGATCGCGCTCGCGCGGGGTGCGGCCGCGGTGCTGGTCGGACGGCCGGTGCTCGACGCCCTGTCGACAGCCGGCGCGGACGGCGTACGAGATCAATTGCGGACGCTGGCCGCGGATCTGGACCACGTGATGGCGCTGGCCGGAGCGAAGCGACCGGCCGACCTGAGCCCGGACATGGTGGCGGTGGCCGGATGAACGCGGTGATCCGGCTGCGGGAGTGGATCTTCCGGCGGGTCAACGGGACCGAGGGGATTCCGGTTCCCGGGCCGCTGATCGGCGCGGAACATTTCGAGCGGGTCTACAACGATCCGGCCGCCGACGGCCGCAGCCGGGGCGCGGGCCTGTCCGATCTGTTCTGGTACTGGCTGGCGCCGGGCCCGCAGATGCATCAGGAGCATCTGGAACCCGGTGATCGATATCAGACAGTAGCCCGGACCACGCGGAGGGTCCTCGCGGTTGCGCACGCACGCTCGGACGAGCTGGCGACCGCGGCGACCCGCCGGGTCCTGGACACGCTCCCGCGGGATCGGGTGTCGTTCGTCCGGGTGCGGGACCTGTTCATGCCGGTCTGGGCCGAGGTCTTCCACGAGTTGGTCTTCGCCGAACGCTGCCCGGTCGAGGTGCGTGAGCTCATCGTCGCCAACGCGGACGACGTGGTGACCGCGCTGAAGGGGCTGGGCCTGCGGCACATGCGCCGCCGTGATCGGCTGACCCGGTATCTGCTCGGCCGGATCGAGGCCGGGACCTGCCCGGTGACGCTGCCGGCGCCGTTCACCGATCAGGAGACGGCCTGGTATCTGCAGGGCGCGTTCTTCAACACCGCGGTGGTGCAGATGTCCGAGGCGATGGCGCACATCCTGCTCTGCGCCGCCGGCTACCGGACCGACCTGTCCGACGACTCCCTCGACCGGCTCATCGACGAGACGCTGCGGGTGCATCCGCTGTTCGGCATCGCCCACCGGATCACCTCGGCGCCGATCGTCGTCGGCGACGTCACGCTGCCCACCGGTTCCGTGCTGCTCTTCAACTACCTGGCGTTCCAGCGGACCGGCCCGGCCGCCGACGACACCTTCGACCCGGAGCGCTGGAAGACCCTCACCAGACGACAGGCCCATTTCATTCCGTACGGGGTGACGGCGAACCGGGCCTGTCCGGCGCGCGGTGCGGCTCCCGTGATGCTGCGGGCCGCGACCCGGGAGGTGCTGTGCCGGTTCACCCCGGCGTCGTCGGTGCGGCACACCCGTTCGTTGCCCAGCCGTGGCCCCGCCTATCTGACGCCGATCGGGCGGTCGGGCCCGGCGCCCGGCCGTCTGCTCGCGCTGCGCCGCGCCGATGCCGTCGCCGACGCCGGCCGCTCGGTGAAACAGCTGGTGCTCGGCACCTGGATGGTGCTCGACGCCCGCCGCCAGAGACTCTGCGCCACCTATTTCGAGGAGGCCCGCCCGTGACCCCGACCGAGCTGGCGCCGCGATTCTTCATCGCGGTCGCCGTCATCCTGCTCTTCTGCCGTCTGGTGTCGTGGCTGCTCGGCAAGGCCGGCCAGCCACCCGTGGTCAGCGAGATGCTGGCCGGGGTGCTGCTCGGCCCGTCGTTGCTCGGCCTGTTGTTCCCGCAGGTCCAGGCGGCGCTGTTCCCGGCGCCGCTGCTGCCGGTGCTGTACGTGGTCGGGCAGGTCGGCCTGGTGTTCTTCATGTTCCAGGCCGGGTACGCGTTCAAGTCGCATCGGGTCACCCGGCTGGCCGGCACGGCGGGCGCGGTCTCCCTCGCCGGGGTCACCGCGCCGCTGCTGCTGGGTGTGCTGCTGGTGGTCGTCACCGCGGACACGGTGCCGCTGCGGCCGGACGGCGTGTCGATCGGGGTGTCGGCGGCGTTCGTCGGCGTGGCTCTGGCCATCACCGCGTTCCCGATGCTGGCCCGCATCATCACCGAACGGGGGCACGCCGGCACCCGGCACGGCTCGCTCGCGCTGGCCAGCGGCGCGATCGACGACCTGGTCGCCTGGATCATGCTGGCCGTGGTGCTGGCGTTCGCCTCCGGCGAGGCCGGACCGGCGTTCGTCACCGCGGGCGGTGCGGTGCTGTTCGGGCTGGCGCTCTGGCTCGCGGGCCCGCGGGTGACCGGGCCGCTGATCCGCAGTGACCGCCTCGACGACCGGGCCCGGATGCTCGGTGTGGTGGCGCTGCTGTTCCTGGTCGCCTTCTACACCGACGAGATCGGCCTGTACGCGGTGTTCGGGGCGTTCGCGCTCGGCGTGGTGATGCCGCAGCACGCGCGGACCGATCAGGTGATCGCGGTGACCAACCCGGTCGCGTCGGCGGTGTTCCTGCCGCTGTTCTTCACGTTCTCCGGGCTGCGCACCGAGTTCGCGCTGCTGGGTGACCCGCGCGTGCTGCTGTTCGCGGCGGCCTGCGTGACCCTGGCGATCGTCGGCAAGTTCGGCGCGTGCTGGGCCGCCGCCCGGCTGCGCGGCGAGCCGAACCCGGTCGCGCTCAAGGTCGGCGCGCTGATGAACGCCCGCGGGCTGATGCAGCTGATCGCGCTGAACGTGGGGTTGGAGGCCGGGATCGTGAACTCGTCGCTGTTCACCGTGCTGGTGCTGGTCGCGCTGATCACGACGATCATGACGACGCCGGTGCTGACCTGGCTGGAGCGGCGCGAGAAGCGGGTTCCGGCTCCGGTCGACGAGCCGGCGCTGGCCGTACCTTAAGAATTTGATTGAAAAATCAACACTTTCCACCGCACCGTCCAGACATATGAGATCTTCGATGTCATGCGCCGGCTACTGGTCGTCGAGGACGATGCCGAACTACGCGAGCTGGTCGCCGAGACGCTGGTCGACGAGGGCTACCACGTCGACCAGGCCCCGGATGGACAGCGCGGGCTCCACCTGGGCCTGACCCGCCCCTATGACGTGCTGGTGATCGACAGGCGGCTGCCGGCACTGGACGGACTGGACCTGATCACCCGGCTGCGCGCGCGGGCCGTCGCGGCCCGCGCGCTGATGCTGACCGCACTCGGGACCGTCGACGACCGGATCGCCGGGCTGGACGCCGGCGCCGACGACTACCTCGCCAAACCGTTCGACCTGGACGAGCTGAGCGCCCGGATCCGGGCGCTGTGCCGGCGCACCTCGGACGCCACCGACGTGCTGCGCATCGGCGACGGGATGCTCGACCTGGGCGCCCGCGACGCGGTGCTCCCGGACGGGACCCGGGTGTCGCTCTCGGCCCGCGAGTTCGAGCTGCTGCGGGTCCTCGCCGCCCGGCCCGGCGCGGTGCACCCACGCGGGTCACTGCGCAGCCGGGTCTTCGACGAGGCCGCGGCCGCGTCACTGGTCGACACCTACGTCTACTACCTGCGGCGCAAGCTCGGCCGCACGGTGGTGCACACCGTGCACGGGCTCGGATACCGGCTGGGCCGGCTGTGATCCCGACCGTCGAGCTGCGGGCCGTCCGGCGCGCCCGGTGGCAGATCGGCCTGCTGGTCGGGCTCGCGATCGCCGTGCTGCTCGCGATGGCCGGCGCGATCGCGTACGAGGTGATGCGCCACAGCCAGGAGGAACAGATCGGGCGGGAGCTCGACTGGGCGGTCCGCAACGGGATCGTCACCGGCCCGCCGGCGTGCAGCTGGATCTTCTTCTACGCCCCGGACGGCCGGCTGACCCACGCCGACCGCGCCGCCCCCGGCGGGCTGCCGCTGCGCGACGACGTCGACGAGGTGGCCGCCACCGGCGTCACCCGCGACCGGCAGGTCGACCGGGACGGCACCACGTACTGGATCCGCACCCAGGCCCGCAGCGACGCGATCGTCCAGGCCGTCTTCGACGCCCGCTTCCAGATCGCCGACCGCCGGCACCTGCTCACCGCGTTCCTGCTGGCCGCGGCGGCCGGCCTGCTCGCCGCGGTCCTGGCCGCGATGCTGGTCGGCCACCGCGCGGTCGCCCCGCTGGCCGAGGCGCTGAGCCGGCAGCGCCGGTTCGTCGCCGACGCCAGCCACGAGCTGCGCACCCCGATCGCCCAGGTCCACACCCGCGCCCAGCTGCTGGCCCGCCGGGCCGGGCACGACAGCGCGGACCGCCACGACCTCGACCGGCTCGTCGGCACCACCCGGCGGCTCGGCGAGATCGTCGACGAACTGCTGCTCTCCGCGCGCCTGGGCGCCGACGCCCCACCACCCGGCGCGCCCGTCGACCTGGCCCGGCTCACCACCGAGGAGACCGAGCGGGCGCTCAACGGAACGACCTCGGTCACCCTGACCACACCGCCGCAGCCGGTACCCGTCGTCGGGGTGGAGTCGGCCCTGCGCCGGGTAGTCAGCGAATTGCTGGCCAACGCGCTCACCCATACCCCGCACGGCCGGATCGTCGTCACCGTCCAGACCTCACCGGGAACAGCCGAACTGGTGGTCACCGACACCGGCGACGGCTTCGACCCGGCCGACGCCGAGCTGATCTTCGACCGGTTTCACCGCGGACCGGGCGGCGGCGAGCGGCAGTTCGGTCTGGGTCTGGCGCTCCTTCGCGAAGTGGTGACCAGCCACGGCGGCACCGTCGCCGCCGACGGTCACCCCGGCCGGGGCGCCACGTTCACCGTCCGGTTGCCACTCGCCGCGCGGACACGCACCACCGCCGGCTGATCGCGGACACGTCCACCGGCGCCGGGTCACGGCTCGGCCGTTCGGCCGATCTCAGCCGCCGTCCTCGATCGCCGATCATGGATCCCGTGACGCCGACCCCGGCCAGGCACCCCACCCCCGCGCCGCCGGGCTATCCGGCGGATTACGAACGCGACCTACGGCTGCCCGACGGCCGTACGGTGTTCGTGCGCCCGATCGTCCCAGCCGATCGCGGCCCGCTCGCGCACGCGATCCGCACCGCCGACCCGGACACCGTGCACCGCCGGTTCCTCGGTTCACCACCACGGATCACCCCGCAGCTGCTGACTCACCTGTGTACCGTCGACTACCGGCGGCGATTCGCCCTGGTGGCCATCGACCCGGCGACGGGAGCGGGCATCGCGATCGCGCGCTACGAAGCGGGCCGGGAGAACACCGCCGAGGTGGCGGTCGCGGTGACTCCGGCATGGCGTCGTGCCGGACTGGCCACCGCTCTCGTCGAGGTACTCGCCGAGGCCGCCCTGGACCGCGGTATCGAGGCGTTCAGTGCGTACTATCTCGCCGACAACCGGCCGGTCACCGCCCTGCTGGACCTGGTCGGGTCCCGCGAGCAGACCTCTATCCACGAGGGATTCGCCGAGGCCGCGGTCACTCTGGACCGGGCCGACGTGACCGCCGCCGTCGAGCATCTCACTGCGGGCAGACCGCCGGACGGCGACGACCGGCGCGGGTGACCCCGGAGCGAGACGTCCGTCAGGCGTACGGAATGAGCAGGTCGGCGAGCACGTCGGGCCGTTCCAGGGCGATGAAGTGGCCGGCCTGCGGAACCTGGGTGAACTCGGCTCGGGGCAACTGCCGCCGGTTGGCGTGCCGGTCCGACGGCCGGGACCAGTCCTTCTCGCCGTAGATCAGATGGACCGGGGCGGACACGTGCGGGTAGCGGGCACGGGCGGCGGCCAGGCTGGGCAGGTTGCGGTAGACCGCGCGGGCGACCGTCGAGTAGCCGGGAAGACGGCCGACGCTGAGCAGCTCGTCGAGGTAGTCCTCGCGCAGCGCGGCCGGGTCGCCGAGGCCACCGGTCAGGATGGTCCGCATGACGGGCTTGGGCTCCAGGCGGGCGAGTAGCGGACCCACACCGGGCGCGATGACACCGGTCACGATCGTCCGGGCCAGCAGGCTGGAGTTGGCGATGCCGCCGCGGTAGTCGTAGGGGTTGACCGCGACGACGCGCCGGACTCGGCCGGGCAGATCGGCGGCGGTGCCGAGGGCGAGCGTGGCACCCATCGACTCGCCGAGCAGGGTGACATCCTGCAGGTCGAGCCGGGTGAGCAGCCGTGTGACGGCCGCACGCATGGCGGGTTCCTCGTACGAGGCGCCCGGCACGATCTCGGAGTACCCCATGCCGGGCAGGTCCAGCGCGTACACGGTGTAGTGGTCGAGCACCAACGGGATCAGGTGGCGGAAGTGCTCGGCTTGAGTACGCACGGTGTGCAGCAGGACCAGGGGTGTGCCGCCACCCCCGGTGAGGTAGCGCAGCCGGCCCGCTCCCTGATCGCCCGTTCCGCTCGGTTCGAGGAAGCGACTGCCGGTTCCGGGGATGCCGATGCTGGACTCGGTATGGCCGATGGTCGGCATGGTCGTCTCCTCGAAGGCCCCACAACCCGTGGGTTGTGTTTTCCAACTGACTGCTGGCCAGGCTAGACGCGTGAGTTGGAAATGACAACACACAGGGTTAGAGTCGCAGCATGTCCCTGCCCGAATCACGGACCGGCGTCCGCATGTCCGATCTGCCGCTGGGGGTCCGCCCCTGCTCGATCGCCGCCGCGCTCGACGTTCTCGGCGAGCGGTGGACGCTGCTGGCGCTACGCGAGATCGGCTACGGAGTGCACCGCTTCGCGCGCATCGCCGGATACACCGGCGCGTCCCGCGACCTGCTCGCCGACCGCCTGCGCAAGCTGGAGGCGGCGGGAGTCGTCGAGCGCCGGCAGTACAGCGAGCATCCGCCGCGCCACGAGTACCACCTCACCGAGGCCGGCCGCGAGCTGTTCCCGGTTCTGCTCACCCTGTCCCAGTGGGGCGACAAGTGGGCGAACGACAATCCCGTCCTCACCCGGCGACACACCTGCGGTCAGAAGGTCGAGATCGACCTGGTCTGCCGCCACTGCGGTGAGCCGGTCACCCGGGACAGCGTCCACGCCGAGATCACCGGGGCCTGACCGGCGGCTCGCGGCGGCACCACGCCTCAGGCGGTGTACTGCTCCCGGCTGATCGCATAGACGTCGACCGTGCGGCCGTTGCCCGGCGTGGTGGTCCGCCGGTCGAAGGTCAGGCCGAGTTTCTCCATCACCCGGGCCGAGCGGACGTTCTCCACCTGCCGGATGCTGACCAGCCACTCCAGGCCCCGATCGACCAGCCCGAACCGCAGCGCCGCCCGGGCACCCTCGGTGGCCAGACCGGCGCCCCAGAACGACCGGCCCAGCCGCCAGCCGATCTCCACCGTCGGCATCACCTCGGGCAGGAAGTACGGCACCGCCAGGCCGACCCAGCCGGTCAACTCGCCGGTCGCCACCAGCTCCGCCGCGAACAGGCCGAAGCCGTGCTCGGCCCAGTGCTGCCGCATCCGGTCCAGATGGGCCGCCGTCTCCGCCCGATCCTGTACCGAACCGTCGCGGATGTAGCGCATCACCTCGGGGTCGGCATACATCGGCGCCAGGGCGTCGAGGTCGTCGTCGCGCCACTGTCGCAACCGGAGCCGTTCGGTGCGGATCTCCATCATTCCCCGATTGTCGCCGGGGCACCGAACCAGCGGGACAGGTGGGTGAGCAGCTCGGCCGGGTCGTCGCCGGCCCACGCGACGTGACCGTCCGGGCGCAGCAGCACGCCGGGGACGTCGAGCGCTTCGCCGAGGTGGGCGTCGACGACGTGGTCGACACGGTCCGACCACGGCGACACGTCGAAGTCACCGGATCGGTCGAGGAGCAGGCCGCGGCCGGTGCGCGTCAGCTCGTACAACCGGCCGAACTTGAAGGTGATGTCGCGAAGCCGGCGGCCGAGCAGTCGATGGCCGGGGCCGAAGTCGTAGCGGACGTTCAAGGCCGTGATCTTCTCGATCAGGTGGCGGTTGACCTCGTCGAAGTCCATCAGCTCGGCGAGCAGCCTACGAAGCGCCCGCGGGCCGGGCTCGGTGGAGAGCAGCTCCATCTGGGCGCGGGTGTTGGTCAGCACGTCGGCGGCGACCGGGTGCCGTTCGGCGTGGTAGGTGTCGAGCAGGCCGTCCGGCGCCCAACCGCGAACCGCTGCGACCAGCTTCCAGCCGAGGTTGAACGCATCCTGAAGGCCCAGGTTGAGGCCCTGCCCACCGGTCGGCGGGTGGATGTGCGCGGCGTCGCCGGCCAGCAGCACCCGGCCGTCGCGGTAGCGTTCGGCCAATCGGGAGGCGTCCCCGAAACGCGACAGCCAACGCGGCGAATGCGCCCCGAAGTCGGTACCCGCGACCGCCCGCAGCCGGTCGCGCACCTCGTCGAGGGTGGGCGCGACGGTACGGTCCTCGTTGACTCCGGCGGCGGGCACCACCACCCGGTAGACACCGCCGCCGAGGGGGCCGAGACCGAAACGTTTCTGGGTACGGCGTACCTCGGTGACCACCTCGGCCACCGTCTCCGGCGACGCGGTCACCTCCAGCTCGCCGAGCAGCGTCTCGGTCCGCGACGGCTCGCCGGGGAAACCGATGCCGAGAAGTCTGCGCACGGTGCTGCGGCCACCGTCGCAGCCGACCAGGTAGCGGGTCCGCAGCCGGGTGCCGTCGGCGAGTTCGACGGTCACCTCGTCGTCGGCCTGGCCGAGGCCGACGAGTTCGGCGCCGCGACGGATCTCGGCGCCCACCTCGGCGGCGTGCTCGCCCAGCAGCCGGTCGGTGACGGTCTGCGGGATGGCCAGCACGTAACCGTGCGCGGTGTCGAGGTCCTTCGGCGCGGGTTTCTCCATCCCGGCGAAGAACCCGGCCAGCGGGACCCGACGGCCCTCGGCGAGGAACCGGTCGAGCAGGCCCCGCTGGTCCATGATCTCGATGCTGCGCACGTGCAGGCCCATCGAACGGACGTACGGCGGTGGCCGCGGATCGCGTTCGAGCACCACGACGTGCACGTCGTGCAGCCTCAGCTCGGCCGCGAGCATCAGGCCGGTGGGCCCGCCGCCGGCGATGACGACGTCGATCATCACTCCCCCGATCGCCTTTACCTCACAGGTAATCGTCATATCAGCTCGGCGGCGGCACGCTCAGTCCCATGACCGCTTACGCCGTTGCCCATCTGCGGACCCTGTCGAATCACGACGACGTGCTGACCTACATCGAGAAGATCCAGAAGACCATGCAGCCGTACGGGGGACGCTTCCTCGTGCACGGCTCGGCCGTCGAGGTGGTGGAGGGCGAATGGCCCGGCGCCCTGGTCGTGGTGTCGTTCCCGGACATGGACGCCGCCCACGACTGGTACGCGTCGCCGGCGTACCGGGAGATCCTGCCGTTGCGCACCGACCACATCACCGGTGACGTGGTCCTCGCCGAAGGTGTGGGCCCGGACTACGACGCCCGGAAGACCGCCGCCGCGATGCGAGCATGATTTCAGGAAACTTTACTTATAGACTGTCGTCGATCTACAGATCACCCGTCCCCGCGTGGAGAGGCTTTCTGTATGAACGACAACAGGCGTCTGGGTGCCGCCCTCGGCATCGCCGTCGCGTTGATCATCACCGCTACTCCCACCCCCGCCACCGCGGCACCCCAGAGGTTCGAGTTCCCGGCCGAGGCCCGCCGGCAGATCCCGCTGGTCCAGGCCGCGAGCACGATCCGCCACACCGTCGATCCGGCCGCGAACACCGGCTACGCCGGCCTGGAGATCCAGGACGACCGGGTCGTCCTCTGGTGGAAGGGCGCCGTACCGACCCCGGTCCGCCGGGCGGTGTCGACCGCCCGACGGACCGCGCCCGTCCAGATCAGCGGCGCCACCCACTCCCTGCACGAGCTACGCACGGCCGGCGCCAAGCTGCGCACCGCCGCGACCACACGGATCAAGTACGCCGTGGACGGCAGCCGGGTGGTCGTCGACATGGCCGGCACCACCGGCCTCGCCGCGACGCAGATCGCATCGGTCGGGGTGCCGGTCGAGGTGATCGACCAGGGCGCGAAGGTTCTGACCAGCCGCCGCGACGACTGGCCGCAGTGGAAGAGCGGCGCCGACCAGATCAACGGCAACTCCCGCTGTACCACCGGCTTCCCGGTCCGCAACGCCGACGCCGAGTTCATCCTGACCGCCGGCCACTGCGGCAGCAACGGCAACACGATCCGCGACGGCGTCGGCGAGTTCATCGGCACGTTCACCGGCGACCGCGACGATCACGACATCGCGCTGATCCACACCCCGAGCGGGTCCGACAACCTGATGTACGTCGGTGGCCTGGACAGCAACGTGGTCACCACCGTCGAGGGCTGGGACTGGGTGTTCCCCGGCGAGTACCTCTGCCAGTCCGGCGGCTCCTCAGCCCGCGACACCGGCGGCCCGGTCTGCGGCCTGCGGGTGGAGAAGTTCAACACCGACTCGGGCGACGCCGTCGAGGCCCGCCAGGTCGACGGCCGCCCGGCGGTCCGCGGCGGCGACAGCGGCGGCCCGGTCTACGGGCCGTCGGCCAGCGGCAACGTCATCGCCAAGGGCATCAACAACTACACCTACGTCGGCAACAACACGATCCTGGGCTTCCAGGACTTCGGCACCGCGACCCGCGACTACGGCATCTGGATCACCGACTGACACGGGTGACGCCGGGCGGCTCCGGCCGCCCGGTCAGCTCACCAGCCCGTTGCGGTAGGCGTAGACCACCGCCTGCACCCGATCCCGCAGATCGAGTTTGGTCAGGATCCGCGAGACGTACGTCTTGACCGTCTCGTGGCTGATCACCAGCGTCGCCGCGATCTCGGTGTTGGACAGGCCGTTCGCGATCAGCCGCAGCACCTCCAGCTCCCGCCCGCTCAACGGCGTGCCACCCGCGCCGGGCGGGGCCGGTAGGATCCGGGACGCGTACCGGCCGACCAACTGCCGGGTCACCTCCGGCGCCAGCAGCGCCGACCCGGCCGCCACCGTGCGGATGCCGTGTAGGAGGTGCGCCGGCGGGGCGTCCTTGAGCAGGAACCCGCTGGCCCCCGCCCGCAGCGACTCGTAGACGTACTCGTCGAGGTTGAACGTCGTCACGACCAGCACCTTGACCGGATGCCGCACTCCGGCTCCGGCCAGCCGGGCGGTCGCCTCGATGCCGTCCAGGCCGGGCATCCGCACGTCCATCACCACCACGTCCGGTGCCAGCTCACGCGCCAGGTCGACCGCGCGGTGGCCGTCACCGCACTCCCCGGCCACCGTCATGTCCGCCTGGGCGTCGATGATGGTGGCGAACCCGGTCCGGATCAGCGGCTGGTCGTCACAGACCAGCACCCGGATCACGACGTCGCCCCGGTCGGGATCCGCGCCGTGACCAGGAACCCGCCCTCCGCGCGCGGGCCGGCACTGAAAACGCCGCCGAGCGTGTCGACCCGCTCGCGCAGCCCGGCCAGGCCACGCCCGCCACCGCCGGCCCGCTCGGTACCGGCACCCGACCCGTCCGTACTGATCCGCATGTCGATCTCCCCGGCCCGATACCGGACCGTGACGCTGGTCCGGGCACCGTGGTCGTACTTCAAAGCGTTCGTCAACGCCTCCTGAGCCACCCGGTAGACGGTGGCCGCCGCACCCTCCGGGGTGTCCGGCGGACTGCCCTGCTCGACCAGTTCGACCGGCTGCCCGGCCCGGCGGGTCCGCTCGACCAGCGCCCGCAGCTCACCACCGTGACCGGGATCGAGCAGGTCCAGCACGTGCCGCAGATCGGTGACCGCCTGCCGGCCGGTGTCCGCGATCGCCGCCAACGCGCCGTCGAGCCGCTCCGGCGCGCCGGTCAGATAGCGGGCCGCCTCGGCCTGGACCACCATGGCGGTCACGTGATGGGTCACCACGTCGTGCAGCTCACGGGCGATCCGGGTGCGCTCACCGGCCCGGGTCGCCTGCTCCAGCTGCCGCCGGTGATCCAGTTCGGCGATCCGGCTGCGGCGCAACGTCGCCCCGACCACCCACATCGAACCGAGGACCAGGTAGAACAGCGCGACCACGTCCGGCCCGAGCCGCCCGATCCGGGCCAGCACGGCGGCCAGGGCCAGGAAGGCGGCGGTCGCGGTGACCACGATGGTCCGCCGGTACCGGTCCGAGTGCAGGCCCGCGCTGATCAGAGCGACCGGCAGCGCGGTGCCACCCAACGTGTTGTACCCGGACAGCTGATCGGCGGCGAACCCGGCGAACACCAGGGCGAGACAGATCGTCGGCCGGACCCGGCGCAGCGCCAGCGGCAGGCACTCGACGACGATGACCAGCACACCCCAGCCGTCGAACGGCCGGGCCGGAACCGCGTCGGCGAGCCGGGTGCCGTGCCGGTGCCAGTCCGGGACCAGCGCCAGACCGGTCAGCAGCAGGGCGAAGAGAAGATCCCGGACCCGCGCGATCACCCGGCGAGTTTAGACGGCTGGGCATCGGCTTCGACGGCGGCCGCGCGACGGATCGGCACGAGACGTCCACGCCGGTGGGCGAGCCACAGGAACACCACCGTGACCACCACCCCGGCGACCAGGGTGAAGACGCTCGCCTCCGGGCCGAACAGCCCACCGCTGATCAGCGCGTCACCGCTGGACTCCGACTCCAGGATCCCCTCCCGGACACCGTTGCCGGAGACCTCCGACCCGAAGATCGCCGACTGGGCGTAGTTCCAGCCGAAATGCAGGCCGATCGGCAGCCACAGATTGCGGGCGGCGATGAACGCGGAGGTCAGCATCCCGCCACCGGCGATCGCCACGCACAGGGCGCCCCACCAGGTGGCGTTCGGGTTCAGCAGGTGCACCCCACCGAACACCAGCGCCGACACCGCGAACGCGAGCCAGGTGCCGGTGACCCGCTCCAGATGCCGGAACAGCACACCCCGGTACAGCAGTTCCTCACTGGTCACGGCGGCGGCCATGAATCCGGCCAGGCCGACCGCGTTGATCGGATCCGCGGTGGTCCCGACGATCCGGTAGCCACCGTTGAGCGCGATCACACCGATCACCAGCGAGAAGACCGCAACCCCCAGGATCAACCCACGGATCAACCCCGAGGCGGCGGTACGGCCAGAGGTCTCGACCACCCGACGCTTCTCGGTCGCGCGCACCACCGCGGAGTAGACGAGCGTCGAGACCACCGCGGCACCGACCCCCACCACCAGCGACGGCCAGGCCCGGCCGTCCACCAGGGCGACCGCCTGACCGGCCAGCAACGACACCGCCACCACCGCGACGAGCTGGACGAGAAACCACATGACGCACCCTCCGTAGGCCTCCGCAACTGCGCAGAGAACCTACGGATTCGTACGTCCGAAGAATGTCCCCGTACCGCGGACACTTGCGTGTAGCTCGCCCGAGCTACAGCGGGTCGCGGCGTTCGAGGACCGAGGTGCTGCCCTTGCGGGCGAACGCGGACCACAGATTGAAGCCGATGACGGCGAGGCCGAACACGACCCACAGCACCATGAACCCGCCGTTGCCGCTGCCGCTCATCCGGACCACGCCGAAGACGAGGACCGCCACGCCGAACACGGCGCCGGCCACGGCCACCGGCCTGCTGACCCGGATGTTGACGGCGCCGGGTGTCCGGCCCGGTTCCGAGGTCATGCCGATCAGCCGGGCCACGCCGGTCGGACGATCGTCGTTCTCGTCGACGTCGACCGGCGTACCCCGGCCCGGTCCTGCTCCGAAACCGGACCACAGGACCATGCCGATCATGCCGAGGCCGATGGCGACCCACAGCACGAAGAACCAGTGGAATTCGCCGCCGCGGATCATCTGAACCACACCGAAGATCACCAGGGCCGCGCAGCACACCGCGAAGAACACCGCGTACGGCCGGCTGGGGCGCAGTCCATATCGGGTCATGCCGATGGACTTACCCACCATCGGCCCCGACTACCGCCGCCGCCGATGGGTCAGCAGTTCTTGAGGTGCTTCTGGACGTCCGCGGGAACGAGCCCGTCGCAGTAGCCGGAGGTACCGCCGCTGACCGCCGTCCATGCGCCGCCGGTGTACTGGTAGACCACCCGGGCGTTGTCGGCCTCCTTGGGGTGGGTCAGGCCGAGCGCGTATCCCTGGTAGCAGGTGATGTCGGTCAGCGTCTTGGTCGGCGCCAGGTCCTCCCCGATCTTGCTGGAGCTCAGCGCCTTGAGCAGCGTCGCCTCCGACGGTGTACACCCGTCGGCGGCGGCCGGCTTCGAGGTCGAGGACGTGGCCGGGGGTGTGGTGGCGGCGCTGGTCGTCGCGGCCGCGGCGGGGGTGGTGGTCGTCGGGGTCGCCGCGGGAGTGGTGTTCGTCGGGGCCGAGCTGGTGCTGGTCGTGGTGCTGGAGCAACCGGTGAGGGCGGCGGCGGCCACGACGGTCACGATGATGGGCGTACGAACGTTCACGATCTTCTTCTCCCCGAGGAACCTGTTCCGTTTCCGGCGACGCGCCGGACGACCATCAGCATCGTGCCTCGGTGCGCCCGGCGAATCCCGGAAACATGCCAGGCGGACGAATCGTCCCCACGGTGACCGCGCCTCGGCCGCCACCAACGATGATCACGCTGCGTCACCATCTGGCACACGTCTCGCGTTGTCGACCGTCCCGAAGGCACTTAGTGTCGTCGATAGACGCTTCGCCTCCCCCTCCCCGGTACGAAAGCGTGGTCCCCCTCATGCGCCGTCGTGTGTGCACCTTCGCGCTGGTCGGTCTCCTGCTGCTGGGCTTGACGCCGACGGCTCCCGCCCACGCCGCCACCCTGACGCCGACCCTGGCGAGCCGGATGGCCGCGGTGCTGACCGCCGAGACGATCAACTACTATCCGTCGAACGCGGGCTGGACCTTCATGTGGACCGGGTTCGACCCGGTGCGCATCGACACCGACCTGGCGCGGGCCGCGACGCTCGGCGCGACCGACGTCCGGGCCGTCATCTTCCCGCAGACCTTCGGCTATCCCACCCCCACCACGGCGTACGCCCAGAAGCTGAGCCAGTTCGTCGGCATCGCCGACACGCACGGCCTGAGCGTGAAACTCACCCTGTTCGACTGGTGGGCCGGCTACTCCGACGTGGCCGGAAGCACCGCCTGGGCGCAGGCGATCGTGGGGCCGTACGCCGACGACCCGCGGGTGATCGCCGTCGAGGTGAAGAACGAGTTCCCGCCGGGCAACTCCGCCGCGGTCGCCTGGGTAGGCCAGGTCATTCCGGCGATCCGCGGTGTCGCTCCGACCATGCCGCTCACCCTCTCGGTCGACGGCGCCACCGGCGCGACCGGCATGGCGAGCCTCAAGTCGCAGCTGGCCGCCACCCCGCTGGACTACTACGACTTCCACTTCTACGGCGCCTCGGAGCGGTCGCTCGCCGAGATCCGGCGGGCCCAGAACGCGGTCGCCCCCAGCCCGATAGTGATCGGCGAGACCGGTGTCAGCACCCACACCGGCACCGAGGGCGAGCAGGCCGCCTACCTGGCCCGCGTCTACCGCGGCGCCGCCGAGGCCGGGGTCGGTTCGGTCGCGCCGTGGACGCTCAACGACTTCGCCTCCGGGGCGATCCCGCCCAACTCGGCGGTGTCGACCATGCCCGCCCAGTACAAGTTCGGGCTCTACCGCACCGATGCGAGCCCGAAGATCGCCACCACCGTGGTCGGCGGCGCGTGGACGACGGGCGTGATCCCGAGCGGCATCCTGAACCTGGGCTTCGAGGCCGCCGCGATCGACTCCCCGTGGCGCAACTACCTGCCGGCCGCCGGCACCGCGGTGATCACCACCGAACAGGCGCGTACCGGCACCAGGTCGGCCCGGTTCGCCGGCACCACCCGCAGCGGCAGCAACCTGCCGTCGTTGCTGACCTCGCCGATCACGCCGGTGCAGGGCGGCGCGGCATGGCACGCCGAGGCGTACGCCCGAGGCGTCAACGCGACCGGCATCACCGAGATCGCGCTCAGCTGGTTCGACATCAACGGCGCCTGGATCAGTCAGAACACCTCCAACCGGCTGCCGACCGGAACGTCCGCCTGGACGAGACTGTCGGTGGACGCGACCGCCCCGGCCACCGCGACGAGCGTCCAGCTGCACCTGAAGTGCGGTGACAACACCGGCACCGTCTACTACGACGACGTGGCGATCAGCTGAGGCGTCCCGCGTCGGCTCGACAGGACCACGATCAGGGGCCAGCAGGCCTGTGCTCCGGCGGCGAGGCGTTCGGCGAGACCCACCGGGCCGCCCGTGCTCAGGGTCACCGCGAACCACCCGATCAGGCCGACGAGCACCAGCGCCGCGGCGAAGGAGGCGGCCGGGCGCAGCATCGCCGGGGCGGGGCCGCGCCGCCGGGCCGGCGCGGGCCACATGGCCAGGGCCACGAAGGCCGCCGTGGCCGCCGCGGCGTGTTCCGGCGACGTACCGGCGGCGGGCAGCGGGAACGCCGCGACCAGGACCGTCGCCACTCCCCCGACGCCGAGCACGATCCGGCCGGCCGGCGCCGCCGGGGACAGCCCGAGCGCGGTGACCACGTGGGCGACACCGACGCACACCAGCGCCGCGGTCATCAACCACCGGTCGGTGGCGCCGCGGGCGGCCAGCGCACTGATCGTCTGCACGGTGCTGTCGAAGTCACCGGGCTGCCGGCTCGCGGCCAGGGTCCAGCCGCCGATCAACGCCGTGGGCGCCGCTGTCGAGGACAGCAGCGCCCACCAGGGTACGGACGATCTCACCGACGCATTGTGCTACCCGACCTGGTCGGTGACCGCGGTGCGGGTGCTCCGCAGGCTCCAGACGATGGAGACGGTGATGGTGACGACGATGACGCCCAGGGTCACCGGGATGGGCAGTTTGCCGACCGGCGTCTCGGACAGGATCAGCTTGACGCCGGCGAAGGCGAGCAGAACCGCAAGACCATAGTGCAGGTATACGAAGCGGCGCAGCAGCCCGGCCAGGCAGAAGTAGAGACTGCGCAGGCCGAGGATGGCGAAGGCGTTGGCCGTCCAGACGATGAACGTGCTGGTGGTGATGGCCAGGACGGCGGCGACCGAGTCGACCGCGAAGATCAGGTCGGTGACCTCGATGGCGATCAGCACGACGAGCAGCAGGGTGCCCACGCGCCTACCGTCGACGCGGGTGACGAACTTGTCGCCGTGGTAGGCCGGGTCGGTGGGGATGATCCGGCGGACCAGGCGGACCACCGGATTGCGGTCCGGCGCGGGCTCGTCACCGTGCCGGAACGCCATCTTGTAGCCGGTGTAGATGAGGAACGCGCCGAACACGTACGCGGTCCAGAAGAAGGTCTCCAGCAGTTCGGCGCCGACGAAGATGAACACGAAGCGGAAGACCAGCGCGCCGACGACACCCCAGAACAGGACCTTGTGCTGCAACGCGGCCGGGACCGCGAAGTAGCTGAAGACCAGGGCGAAGACGAAGACGTTGTCGATCGACAGTGCCTTCTCGATCAGATAGCCGGCGTAGTAGGTGCCGGCCACCTCCCCGCCCTGCCAGGCCCAGAGCACCACACCGAACAGCAGTCCGGCCGCGATCCAGATGCCGGACCAGACGGCGGCCTCGCGGAAGCCGATGACGTGATTGTCGCGGTGCAGGAAGAGGTCGATCGCGAGCATCGCGGCGACGGCCAGGAACAGCACCGCCCAGATCCACCAGGAAACGGTCACCGGAAACCTCTCGTCCAGGCGGGCCCGACAGGACGGGCCGGCTCTGCTGGACGAAGGTCTCCCCGGGCCACCGTGGTGGCCGCGCCGCCGGAGCCCGGTCAGGTCGGGCACGTATTGACGACAGCGCGTGGAACGTCGGGTACTCCCCCTCGAACTAAGATCCATTATTCACGAAATGTGGTTCGCATGTCAACCAGGCGCTGCGAACCATGTGGCTTGCCCTACGTACATTGTCGTGGTGCCTTCGATCGGATGGACGTTCCTGACCAACCACGCGCATGTCCTGCTGGCCGTCGCCCGGGAGCCGACAGCGCGGCTGCGCGACGTCGCCGACGCCATCGGGATCACCGAACGCGCAGCTCAGGCGATCATCGCCGACCTCGAGGCGGCCGGCTACCTGGAGCGGGAACGAGTCGGGCGGCGCAACCGCTACACGATCAACCCGGTCGGCCGGTTCCGGCACCCGGCCGAGGCCGGCCACTCCATCGGAGAGCTGCTGGACCTCTTCGCCGCCTCGCCGGATTCCAGCTCGTCGCCGCTGGAGAGCGTCAAAGATCTTTAGGTTCGTCGGGTCGGGGTGCGTGGCGATCGGCTGAGGCGCCCCGGATCGGTCGGTCAGATCTGGTGGAAGCGCCGGAACAGATAGCGGCCGGACGGCAGATCCGCGGTCACCAGGTCCCAGCCGTCGTTGCTCAGCCCGGCCAGCCAGCTCATCACCTCGGCGTGACTGCGGGCCTCCCATTGCACCGGCTCGGCCAACATGCTGGTCGACCACTCCGCCGTCCACACGTGCGCATCGACGATGGTCGTCCGCGTTCTCAGCCCCTGACGCCGGCGCTGCTCGACCGGCAGGCTGATGTGGCTGAGGATGCTGAGTTGCCCGTACTCCCACGTCGGCATGGTCAAGTGTAGATCCGGGCCGTCGGCGGTCACGAGCTCGCGACTACCACGGGCCCGGAACCGGGAAGCGTGAACCAGAATCGACTTCCACCGCCCGGGTTCTGATCGACGCCGATCCGGCCGCCGTGCCGTTCGATGATGCGCCGGCAGATCGCCAGGCCGAGACCGGTGCCCTGGTACGCCCCGCTGTTGGCGCAGCGGTGGAACGCGTCGAACACCCGCGGCCGGTCGGCTTCGGGAATGCCGATACCCCGGTCGGCGATCTCGACGCGGATCATGCCGGTCGAGCACGGCCGGGCGGAGATCTCGATCTGCGCCACGGCATCCTTCGGCGTGTACTTGACCGCGTTACCGATCAGGTTGTCGAGCACGTGGCGCAACATTGAGGAGTCGGCGAGCACGGTAGGCAGCGGTCCCTTGACGGACACTTCGGCGTCGAGGTCGGTGACCCGGTCGGCGACCTCCTCCGCGAACGACAGCGGCTTCAGTCGAACCGGCCGCTGGTCGGCGGTCGCAAACGCCATCAGGTCCTCGGCGAGGCCGTTGACCCGACGTAGCGCACGCTCGGCAGCCTGGAGACAACGGGCGGCATCCCCGTCCATCTGCCCGGCGTGGTCCTCCCGCAGCATCTCCAGATTCGCGGTGGCGGCCGCCAACGGAGACTTGAGGTCGTGAGCGGCCATCGCCATGAGCGCCCGCAGTTCCGACTCGATGGCGCTCGGGGGCTCCTCGACCGACCCGGTCAGCGTCGGGAACGCCACCGCACCGCCCCCGCCGGCTCCGAGGTGTGCGCTCGTCCGGGTCCTACGGAGCCCCGGCAGGCCCGTCGCCGATTCCTCAGCGAATGAGAATACGGGGCTGGGCATCGTGATTGACGGCATGTCGACTCCTCGGCGCTCCTATGACCATCGGACAGTCATATGGTGCGAGGTGCCGATGTGCGCCGACGTCAGTCTGTGACGGTGTTTGTCGCCTACTCCGTGAGGGCCGCACGGCGGTTCTCCGCCGGGTCGGGGTACCTCTCTGGTCGTACATCCACCAGCGATGCCGCCGGATCGACACGCCATTCGGGCGATTTCGACACTATTCTTAGGATATGTTCTCTGGGCGGCACCCACGCCACCAGCCGCGTCGGCGCAATACCGGGGTCGGTCAGACCTTCGAAGCACCCTTTGCCGCAGCCATGGCCGAGGCCGGCCAATCGATGTCGACCCGCGGCCGACCGCGGCTTCGCCGCGCTGCCGACTCGTTTCTCATATTTCTGCTTCTCCTCTATTGGTACATGGATTTCTATGAGTACGTAGACGAAGTGGACGGGACCTCAGGCGCCACGGCGGCTGCGATTTTTTCGCTCGCCGCGCGACACCGACACCCCGTCATCGTATTCATGATCGAATTCACCTATGCCTACCTGGTCAAGATTCCTCCTGAGCTGATGTTCGTCGAAGACCCAGATGGGTTGGCCGAGTTCTGCCTCGTCTTGACCCTTTATGAGGTTGCCCGGCGGTGCAGTTCCAAGGTCTCGATGTTCGCGCTCACCGCCTGCCCGATCGCGTCCTCAATTCTGGGTCGCCTGACATTCAACATTTACTATGACAATTCCTGGTACACATTCATCGACTACCTGGAGAGATACTCGACGGCGGTGATCCCATTTGGTGTCGTGTGGATCTTCGGTTACTCGCGGCGCCAGTCGGTACAGGCACGCGAAGCGGAATCCGCCGCGGCCGCCGTTCGGCGGGCCGAGCGCCAACAGACCGGCCGCGAACTGCACGACGTCGTCTCGCACACGGTGGCCGCCATGCTGTTACAGGCCGCCGGTGCCCGGGCCGTCCTCCCCGATCAACCCGAACGCGCGCGAGTCGCACTCGACCGCGTCCAGGACGCCGGGGTCCAGACGATGGCCGAGTTGCGGCGCATGCTCGGCGTGCTGCGACTCAATACCGACACCGACTCGAAGAACCACACGTTCGTCCGGAAGTACTTCAGCGGGCCACTCCCCCGCGCGATCGATGTTCCGCTGATCAGCGTCGCGTTCTATGTCGACTTCCGTTGGTGGATCTCGGAGATAAACGACCCGATCACGCGGTGGGTCTTCGTGGTGCTCGACGCCGCCGTCGTTCTGACGCTCGTGGCACGGTGGCGGTGGCCGGTAGAGGTCTTTCTCATTCAGATCCTGTATGCCGTCACCTTCGTTCACATGGTGCTCGACTCGGTATACCTCGTCGGCGTTCTGATCGCGCTGTATTCGCTCGCTGCCGGGGGAAGCCGGACCGCCTCCATACCGGCCGCCGTCGTCTGTGCCGGCTACTTCATGGTGCACACCTCCGATCAGGAGATAGCAGACTTTCCCGTCGACCCGATCGTCTTGGTTCCGTCGTCAGGGGGCGCGGCAGCGATCTGGGTCCTGGGATTCTGGATGCGGCAGGCGAATCAGGCACGGGCCGCCCGCGAGCAACATGAACAGGCCCGCCGCGATGAGCGTCTGCGAGCCGCCCGCGACCTGCATGACATCGTGTCGCACACGGTCACCGTGATGTTGATGCAGGCGGCCGGTGCCCGTGCGGTTCTGACCAGGGACCCCGAGCGCGCACGGCAGACTCTCGACACGGTGCAGGAGGCCGGCGTCCGGGCGATGGGCGAGCTCCGCCAAATGCTGGAGGTGATGCGACTCGATGCCGACGATGCCGACGGCGCCGGCGGCGACAGTCTGCATCAGCCGGGTCTGGACCAGCTTGAGGTACTCGTCGACGGCATGCGCGACACCGGCCTCACCATCTCCGTGCGCGTCGACGGAACACCGGCACGGCTCGACCGGAGTGTCGATGTAACCGCATACCGGGTGGTCCAGGAAGCGCTCACCAACACCACCAAGCACGGCACTCCCGGCTGTGCGGTCGCCGTTGTGCTCGACTGGCGCTCGGACGGTTTGCGGATCACCATCACCGATCATGGCGGCGAAAAGCGACGCCGACGGCGCATCGTCATTCCCTCGACCGGGAACGGGCTGATCGGCCTACGCGAGCGGGTCACCGCGATCGGTGGGGAACTCAGCGCAGAGCCGGGCGCCGACGGCTTCGTGGTCACCGCGACGCTGCCGATCACCACTGCGGCGGAGAATCACGCGGCGTGAGGGAAGGACTTACCGGAATTCCCCGCTCCGCGATGACTCTCGGATACGAGAATTCGAGCGTGCACAAGCCAGAACTGGAACGGCCGTGAGCATCCGGGTCGTGCTGGCCGACGACCAGCCTATGATCCGGGCCGGCATCGCCATGCTGCTGTCCGTCGAATCCGACATCGAGGTCGTCGGCCAGGCCGGTGACGGCCTCGAGGCGGTCCGGTTGGCGGGTGAACTACACCCGGACATCGTGGTCATGGACATGCGGATGCCGAACCTGGACGGCATCGAGGCGACCCGGCGTCTCACCGCCGACGATTTCCCAGTCGAACACGGTCAAACGGTCAAGGTCCTCGTCCTCACCACGCTCAGTGAGGACACGAAGGTTCACGCAGCGCTGCGGGCCGGTGCCTCCGGTTATCTTCCGAAGGACGGTGCGCCCACTGACCTCACCAACGCGATCCGGGAGGTGCACGCCGGTAACGCATACCTCCATCCGAGTGTCACCCGCGGTGTCATCGCCGGCCTCACCGACCGTAAGGAGCCGGTCCTGTCGACGCCCGGTGTTCTCGATCGGCTGACTCCGCGAGAACGGGAGATCCTGCAGCTGATGGCCCTCGGCCTGCCGAACCGGGAGATCGCCGCCCAACTGTGCCTGTCCGAGGCCACCGTCAAGACGCACGTCAGCCGCGTCATCATGAAACTCGAGGTCGAGGACCGTACCCAGGCCGTGGTCCTGGCCTATCGCAGCGGGCTGGCCGACGCCGGCACGTGAGTCGGCGGGCACCCGTCAGGCGCCGCACGGTACGTCGAGCCAGTCGGTGACGGGGATGGCGGTTCGGACCTGTTCGAGTCGGCCGAGGATCGTGTCGAGGTCGTCGGGTGACTGCAGGTATTCCAGCACCGCGCGGTAGAAGGCG
This sequence comes from Actinoplanes sichuanensis, assembly GCF_033097365.1. Taxonomy (NCBI): domain Bacteria; kingdom Bacillati; phylum Actinomycetota; class Actinomycetes; order Micromonosporales; family Micromonosporaceae; genus Actinoplanes; species Actinoplanes sichuanensis. The sequence continues at coordinate 2,637,446 of NZ_AP028461.1, read as the reverse complement.
TTCGTCATCGCGCTCGGCATCAGGTCGGAGGCGTCGAAGCACAACGCCGCCTCGCCGGTGAGGGTCTGTGCGATCCGGCGGCTCACCGGGGTGTCGTAGATCGCCTGGTCGACGCCGCGGGGAAAAGGCAACCTGACCGCCGTCACCGGAGTCGTCGACGGCGCCTCCACAGCCAGATCGGCCTCGACTGGAGAAACTGCTTTCGCATTGGCGGAATCTTGGCCGAAGCCTTGCCGTCATCGCACTCTCCCTTTTCTGTCGGGCGCTGATAGTGGAATGCATCAACCCCCGATCGACAGGAGACGACAATGACCCGGAGAGTACGTATCCGAGTCCTCGGCGCCGGTGCCGCGGCGGTGCTGGCGGTCACCGCCGCGCCGTGGGCGGTGTCGAGCGCGACCGCCTCCCCGGCAACCGTGTCAGCCGTCCGGACGAAGGCTTCCGAGCAACAGATCCGGGCGCTGTTCACGCGGTGGAACCGGTCGCTGACGACGCTGGACCCGCAGCGGGTGGCCGACCGGTACGCCCCCGACGGCGTGCTGGTGCCGACCGTGTCGAACCAGGTCCGCACTAACCGTGCGGAGATCGTCGACTATTTCCAGCATTTCCTGGAGAACCGGCCCCAGGCGGTCATCACCGAATCGCACGTGAAGGTACTCGACCCGACCACGGCCATCGACACCGGCACCTACCGATTCACGCTGCGCTCCGACTCCGGAACGCGGGTCGTGGACGCCCGCTACACCTTCGTCTACGAACGCATCAACGGGAAATGGCTGATCGTCAACCACCATTCCTCGGCGATGCCGGAATGAGTCATCCGGCGGCCCGGAAGTCGATGACCACACGAAGGCCACCACCGGCCGCCGCGTCCAGCCGGATCCGGCCGCCGTCGTCCTCGACCAGCTGACGCACGATGGCCAGCCCCAGCCCGGATCCACCGGGCCGGGTGTCGCCGCGCCAGAACCTGTCGAAGGCCCGTTCCCGTAGTTCGGGCGAGATGCCCGGCCCCTCGTCGGCGACGGTGACCGTCACCCGGTCACCGTCGCCGACGGCGGTGACCCGGATGCTCCCGCCGGCCGGGGACACCTCCAGCGCGTTGGCGAACAGGTTGTCCAGGATCTGTTCCAGGTGCCCGCGGGTGATCAGCGCGTCCGGGCCGTGCGCGGCACCGGTCAGTTCCAGGGCGACGCCCTTCTCGTCGGCGGCCGCCCGCCACACGTCGAAGCGTCCGGCGGCGACCTCACGCACCGCGGTCCGTTCGGGCGCCGACACGTCACCCTCGGCACGGGCCAGGGCCAGCAGTCCGTTCACCAGTCGGCTCATCCGGACCACCTCGGCCGACGCCTGATCGACGTCGTCGCGCAGCTCGGGATCACGCGCCGCGTCGGCGATGTTGTCCAGCGACAGCCGCAGCGCGGTCAGCGGGGTGCGCAGCTGGTGCGAGGCGTTGGCGATGAACGTCCGCTGGGAGCGGACCAGACTGTCGATGGTCTCGGCGGCCGTGTTGAGGGTTCGGGCCAGCGTGCGTACCTCGGGCGGGCCGGTCTCCTCGACCCGGACCGACAGGTCACCGTCGCGCAGCCGCCCGGCCATCCGGTCGAGAGCACGCAGCGGGCTGGTCACCCGGCGGGCGAAAGCCAGGCCGAGTAGAGCTGCCGCCAGCAGCACGGCGATCGCGAGCCCACCACGGAAGCCCCAGATCTGCCACTGCCGCCGGTCCAGCGGAGCCGACGGATAGCTGACCCGGACCGCCCCGACCACCGCACCGCCGGCATCCCGGGCGGGCACCGCAACCGCGAAGCCCTCCTCCCCCAAACCAACCTGGTGACCCCACTCGACAGCCACCTGCTCGCCGGCCAGCGCCCGGGTGAACGCCTCGTCGCCGGGATCCACGGCCGCGGGCACCGGACCGGCGGGTCGGCCCGGCGCGGTGACGGCGTCGAGCCGGCCGGGAGTCTGCCGCGAATACGCGTCCATGAGTTCGACGAGCGCCCGCTGCGACGGGGTGTCCCCGCCGGCCAGCAGTAGCGCCGCGGTGTCCGCCTCGCGGCGTGCGGCACTGATCGCGTCGTCGCTGAGCTGATCGGTGAGCACCCAGGCGACCGGAACGGTGAACGCGGCGATGGCGACCGCCACCAGCACCACGTAGCTGACCGTCAGCTGGCGGATCACGTGGCCGCCACCAGCCGGAAACCGACGCCGCGCACCGTCTCCAGCGCGATGGCCTCACCGAGCTTGCGCCGCAGCCCGCCGATGTGCACGTCCAGAGTCTTGGTGGCACCGAACCAGTTGGTCGCCCACACCGACTCCATGATCTGTTCTCGGGTGAACAGCCGGCCCGGCTCGGTGGCCAGGAACGCCAGCAGGTCGTACTCCCGCGGGGTCAGTGCCACCTCGGCGCCGTCCAGCAGGACCCGGCGTGACCACCTGTCGATCACCAGGCGGTCCGGCAGGGACCCGTCTCCGTCGGTGGCGGCCGGGTTGCTGTCGGTGCCGGAACCGGCTGAGCGGCGCAGCACCGCGCGGATTCGCGCGATCACCTCACGCATTCCGAACGGCTTGGAGACGTAGTCGTCGGCGCCGAGCTCCAGCCCGACCACCCGGTCGACCTCCTCGGCCCGCGCGCTGATCACGATGATCGGAACCGATCCCCGGGCTCGCAGCTCGCGACAGACGTCCAGGCCGTCGGTATCGGGCAGCCCGAGATCGAGCAGCACCAGGTCGCACGGTGGGGCGGCCAGAGCCGACCGGCCGTCGGTCACCCACTCGACCTCGAACCCGTACCGGCCCAGTCCACGCCGCAGCGACTCGGCCACCGGATGGTCGTCCTCCACCAGAAGTACACGCACGCGTTGAAGAGTAGCCATCGGAACATCCGGTCAAGATCACGAGCGAACGGCACTGAGCTGCGGCATCACGAATGCCGGGCATGATTCGGGAAACAGTCGACCAAGACCCCCGCCGATTCTTTACCGTCCCCTGCCCGACTCTTTACTCTCGCCGCGTCCGGCTCCAGGGTCTGCTCGACGTGCGATCCACGAGGCGGCGGCGAATTCAGCCGTGATGGCCTCGTCAGGTCTTCGTCGCCAGGGGGAGCCGGACCCGGACGATGGTGCCGGTGGGCTCGTCGGCTTCCAAGGTGATGGTGCCGTGGTGCAGACGCACGATGGTGCGTGCGCGGCTGAGCCCCAGACCGCTACCCGGGGTTCCGTGGTGGCGGACGTTGCTCGCCCGGAAGAAGCGGTCGAAGACCCGGGCGCGCTCGGGTTCCGGTGTGCCGATGCCGGTGTCGGTGACGCACAGTTCGGTGTGCCGGCCGTGCGAGCGCAGGTCGAGACGGACCTCGGCACCGGCCGGACTGTAGTTGACGGCATTGGACAACAGGTCGTCGAGGACCTGCCGCAGCCGGGTCTCGTCGCCGTCGATCCAGACCGGTCCGTCGACCGTCGACTGGACCTGTATGCCGCGGTCGGCAGCGACCAGCCGGATGGCGAGGATCGCCCGGTCGGCGACGGCGGCCAGGTCGATGCGTTCGGTGGCGAGTCTCCGCCGGCCGGCCTCCAGGGCGGACAGGTCCAGCAGCGCGTCGACGATACGGCGCAGCACACTGGTGTTACGGGCGACGGTGGCGAGCATGTGACGCTGTTCCTCGTCGAGGCTGTCCGCCTCATCGGCGAGCAGCCCGACATTGGCGGTGATGGCGGTGAGCGGTGTGCGCATCTCATGGCCGATGAGGTCGAGGAAGTCGTCTTGGGACCGGGTCAGCTGGCGGGCCAGGTCTTCGGCGCGGCGCAGGGCGATGTAGATGCCGATCTGCGTGGCGATGCCGTCGAGCAGGACGATGAGCAGGTCCTCGTGGACCTCGGCGGTTCCGGCATAACAGGTGAGCACCCCGAGGAGGGTGCCTCCATCGCAGACGGGCACGGCGAGAATGGTGCGGATGCCGTTGCGGACGCAGAGTTCGGCCCGGTGCCGTTCGTACTCTGTGGTGATCTCCGCGTATCCGCTGATGTCCGGCACCCATAGCGGCTGCCCGGTCGCCCAGACACGGCCGGTGACACCGAGACCCTTGATGGGGGCATGGTCGAAGAAACCGTCGATGTCGCCGCCCGTACCGCTGTGGTGTCCGACCGCCTGCAGCTCCTGGCCGGCCTCGTCGGCCAGGAAGAGTTCCGCGCATGGCCAGCCGAGCGCAGCGGTCACCGCCTGCAGCACCGCCGGGGCGGCCTCGGCGATCGAGGCGGTGTCCCGCAGGGCCTTCTCGACCTCGTGATGACACCTGCGGAACTGTTCGGTATGCCGCAACGTGGTCGTCTCATGGGCAACGGCCACCGCACCGAGGTGCCGGCCGTCGCCACCGACGATCGGTCGGGCGGTGGCAGCGAACCCCCGCAGCCGCTGGTCGGGTAGCTGTACCAGCACCTCGACGTCGGTGAGGGATTCCCCGTGCAAGGCCCGGATGAGCGGCACCTCATCCCAGGGGAGCGGCTGCATGGCGGTGTTGAACAACGAGGTCGGGCCGACAGCGGACAACGGCCGGCCGGTCAGCGAGGCAGACTCCGGCAGGTGGTGCACCCTCCGCAGAGCCCGGTTGACCACGACGACGTGGGCGTTCTCGTCACAGGCGATCACCCCTACCGAGAGACTGTTCAGCAGGGCGGCCAGGAAGGCCGTCTGCCGTTCCGTCTGTTCCTCGGCGGCGTCCTGCGCAGTGCGGTCGGCCAGCCGTACGGTGACCAGCGGCCCTGCGGAACCGTGCACCACGGCCAGACACGCGTGTGTGGTGATGCGGTAGCCGTCGCGGTGCCGCACGCTGATCTCACGCCGGACCGGGCGCACCGGCTCGGCGGCGAACAGCCTGGCGAGAGCCGCGGCGACCGGCTCGTCGCGGTAGCCCGGCGCGAGGGTGGTTTCCAGAGGCCGCCCGAGAACCTGATCGGCGGAGAACCCGAGCAACCGCTGCGCGGCGCGATTGAAGGCGCGGACGAGCCCGGCCGCATCGACCGCGATGCAGGCCTCCGGCATTCCGTCCAGTAGCCCCGCGGGGTCCGCTGACTCGTGACGGTGGCTGGTCCAGCTGGATGCGGGCAGGAGTGCGGCGACCTCGCTGAGCGTCGCACCATCCTGATCCGACCAGTGTCGGGACGGCATGTCGAAGACCGTCAGCGCCGCGACGGTGCCGCCCTTGCCGCCGCCGACCGCGGTGGCGAGAAAGGCGTGTGCTCCACCGATGCGGAGCGGAAGATCGCACACACCGGAGGCCCGGTCACATTCTCGGCGGCCGGCCGTCGCCGCCGAGAACCGGCCCGCCAGATAGGCGTCGAGAGACTCGGTCAACGAGACGACGTCGCACCGGTCCATGTCCGTCGGCATCCCGTGGCTCCCGACCAGGTTCCCCCGCTCGGCATCAGCCAACGACAGGGCGGCCATCGGCGCGCCGGTCAGATGTGCGGCCAGCCGGCACAGCCCGTCAAGCCACTCCCCCGGGGCCGGCGACGCGTCGGCGACCCCCTCGGCCGAATCAGGCGGGAACCTGTCAGCGGCTAGCCCGCGCGCGACGTCCATGTCGAGATAATGCCCTGCAAGGTGACCGTTATGCCGGATTCATCAAGCCGCCGCGACGACTCTTCAAATAGTGAATATATGCATCTTTTCTGGGCATTCATGACGGCGGACCCCTACCCGGGCGCGGCCCGGTGAGGCGAGCCTCAGGAGTGGCCGTCGAGCCGTGGGATCGGATATACCTGACTAGTCAGACACTGCTATCTCAGTGTGCTGTCGTCGAGCGTCACGTCGTACCGGCTGGTCAGGTCGAGGGTCGCCGCCGGCAGATCGCCGGCCAGGTGCTCGGTGTAGGCGAGGTTGTTCAGGATCCTCGTGTGGGCTCGGATGTCGGCGACCTCGACGGCCGACAACGACGGCAGATGCCAGTGGCTGAGCGCCGGCAGGAGGGCGCGTCAGTGCTCGACGGCCCAGGCGTGCACGTCATGGAAGATACAGCCGGCGGCGGCGAGGTCACCCCTATCTGCCCCGCGGGTAGGGGTGATCAGCTGGGCGCGGCGGTGGAGATCCGGCCGGGCCAGGCGGCGCGCGTCGGCCTGGAGGTTCTCGACGGCTGGCGCCCGTCAGGCGCCGCACGGTACGTCGAGCCAGTCTGTGACGGGGATGGCGGTTCGGACCTGTTCGAGTCGGCCGAGGATCGTGTCGAGGTCGTCGGGTGACTGCAGGTATTCCAGCACCGCGCGGTAGAAGGCGTTCGTCATCGCGCTCGGCATCAGGTCGGAGGCGTCGAAGCACAACGCCGCCTCCCCGGTGAGGGTCTGTGCGATCCGGCGGCTCACCGGGGTGTCGTAGATCGCCTGGTCGACGCCGCGGTTGGCGGAGAACACCGCACCGCGGCTCGCCGCCGGCCAGATGCTCTGCGCCTCGTCGGTGGCCAGGAAGTGGATCAGCTCGCGGGCTTCCGGCTTGTCGCTGAACAGGGCGGCCAGGTCGGCCGAGACCTCCCAGGCCCGGGGCCGCTCCGACGGGAACGGCACGAAGTCCAGGCCGGTGCCCCGGTCGTCACCGACCACGAAGGACGCCTGATGGTGCAGGAAGCAGCCGGGCGGGTCGGTGTGCATGGCGCGGCCCGCGTCACCGAACTCGGTGAACAGCACACCGCCCCGGACGAGGCCGGGCCGCAGGGCGACCTGGCTCCACGCGGTCCACGCCTGGCGGATCTCCGGTGCGGTCCAGGCCACCTGCCCGGCCGCCCAACGCCGGTAGACCGCGGTGCCGGCCCGGTGGAGCACGAGGTCCTCGATCCAGTCGGTGCCGGGCCAGCCGGAGACCGGGGTGGACGCCATGCCCATGCACCAGGCGGTGGCGTCGCCCGCGCCGAGGCGTTCACTGAGCCGGACCAGGTCGTCCCAGGTCGGCGGGGTCGCACCGGACAGGTCGGGGACGCGGCGTGGGTCGTACCAGATGAGGCTCTTGAGGGAGGTTTTGACCGCCACCGCGTAGCGGGTGTCGCCGATCCGCTCCAGGCGCAGCCACTGTGGGCTGTGCGACTGTGCGGTGTCGGTCATGTCGTCCAGTGGTCGCACCGCGGAGCGGCGGACGTAGCCGCCGAGATCGCCGGGGCTGGGCAGGACCGCGATGTCGGGTGGGGTGCCCTTCTGCACCTCGGCGGTGAGGACCTGGTTGAGGGCCCGGGTGCCCTGGTAATCGACCCGGATGCCGGTCTCGGCGGTGAACCGGTCCAGGACCTGCCGGAACGCGTCGGCCTCGCCGCCGGTCCAGGACGCGAGGACGGTCACGCTCGACCGGTCGCCACCGGTGCACGCCCCGGTCCCGGTGAGCAGGAGGGCGACGGCGGCCAGCGCCACGGCGCGTCTCGTACGCATGATCACCCCTACCGATATTCGTCGATGCGCGGGTGGAGCCCGAGCGGCACCAGCGCCATGGCGGCCAGCACCGCGAGCATCAGCGCCGTCGGTCGTCCGGCCGTGTCGGCGGCCGTCGCGGCGTACCCGTCGACCGCCTTGATGCGGGCCGTCAGCGCCTGCTCGTCCGGTGGTTCGCGATTCGCGCCGGGTGTCGCCACGAGCCGGCCGATCGTCTCGCCGCACCCGTCGGGGCAGGCCGTCGCGATCAGGTCACCGAGCATCTGCTGGCCGCGCCGGTCGGCGGCCGCGGTGCGTGCCTGCCAGTCGTCCACCAGGGCGTCACCCGCGTCGCGGGTCGCGGTCAATTCGCCGCGGGCGGCGAAATCGAACGACATGCCGGCGGCCAGGACCAGCACCGCGGCGGTCGCCCCGAGCAACGGCAGATTGAAGGTACGGCGGAAGCGCCGGCTCAGGAACACCTGGGTGCCCACCAGCAACGCGAGCAGGACGGCCATCGGCACGATCCAGACCATCACCCAGCCCGGATCCATCCGCCCGGCTGTGAGTTGCCCGACCAGCGCCTGCCGTTCGACGGCCAGCAGTTCGTCGAGCTGGGCGAGGATGCCACCGGCGGGCATGTGCAGCAGGCGGGAGGCGGACCAGAGGTCGGCTCGGGCCAGCGCCGAACCGGGATCGCGGCGGTAGTGGGCGTCGGCCTGCTCGATGAGCCCGGAGTAGGCGGCCAACTGACCCTGGACGAGCTGGATGCCCTGGCCGACGCCGGCACCCGCGATGCTGTCGACCGCGAGCCGGGTGAGGTTCTGCCCGGCGAGGGCGATCTGGTTCTGATACCGCTCACCGGGCCCGGCCAGCGCCACCGCCCCGGTCCGGAAGCTGTCGACGGCCGCCTCGTCGGCCTCCACGAGGGCGGCGTGCGCGGCCAGGATGTGCTGGATCGACGGCACCGAGTGCGCTCTGACCCGCTCGGCGGCGGCCCGGGTGCCCTGCGACACCCAGACCGCCGCGCCGAGCGCGACGAGCAGCGCCAACTCCAGCGCGACCAACGAACGCCACAGCGTGGATCGAGTGGTCCGCAAACCGCTACCGAACACGGTCAAAGTCCGACCTCCCGTACGGCGCCGTCTTCGCGAGGCACAGTAGCGGGCAGTGTCCACCCGGTTACAGAGGCGGGAAGCGCAGGATGCGGTCGTCGGCTGCCGCCGGAGTGCCGCGGCCGTCCCGGTTGCTGGTGGTCACCCACAGCGCGCCGTCGGGAGCACGCTCGACCGTACGCAGCCGGCCGTACTGCCCCTGGAGCAGCCCGGTCGGGGTGCCCGCCCCGCCGGCACCGTTCAGCGGCACCGACCACAGGCGCTGGCCGCGCAGCGCCGCGACGTACAGGGTCTGGCCGTCGATCGCGGCGCCACTCGGGGACGCTTGCGCGGTGCTCCACACCACGATCGGGTTACGGAACCGGGTGTCGCTGCTGTTGCCCTCGACGGTCGGCCAACCGTAGTTGCCGCCGGCCACGATCTGGTTGACCTCGTCCCAGGTGTTCTGGCCGAACTCGGCGGCGTACAACCGGCCCTGCGCATCCCACGCCAGGCCCTGCGGATTGCGGTGGCCCAGGCTGTAGACCAGCGAGTTCGGGAACGGGTTACCCGTCGCGGGCACTCCGCCGTCCGGTCGCATCCGCAGGATCTTGCCGTTACGGCTCTGCTGGTTCTGCGCGTTCGACGTCACGCCGGCGTCGCCGACCGTGGCGTACAGCATGCCGTCCGGGCCGAAGGCGATCCGGCCGCCGTCGTGGATGCTCGCCTTGGCCAGGCCGCTGAGGACGACCTGCTGGGTGGCCGGCGCGTCCAGGCGGAACCGCGCGATCCGGTTGTCGGTGGCCGAGGTGAAGTAGACGTACACCAGGTCGTCCTGCTCGAAGGTCGGCGAGACGGCCAGGCCGAGCAGTCCCGCCTCGCCGGTGGGGGCGACCCCGGCGATGGTGGTGACGGTGGTCGGGGCACTGCCGGGGCGCACACGCAGGACGCGAGCACTGTTACGCTCGGTGACGAGCGCGCTGCCGTCGGGCAGGAAGTCGAGCCCCCACGGAACGGTCAGGCCAGTGGCCACGACCTGCGGATTGTTCAGGTCGGGCGCCATGGCGACGGCGGCCTGCGGAGCGGTCACCACCAGGACGGCTCCGATACCCAACGCGATGATCGTACGGTGCATGAGCACCTCCTCGAATAGACAAAAGTCAATCTAGTTCGCCTTTGCCGGATTCGCACCCGGAGTGGCCGACATACGGTTATGTCGATCAATGACGGGGTAACGCCGCTTCCCGTGAAAACGCGCTCGACCCACCTTCTCCGGGTCGCCATGACATCCACCCTCGCCGCCACCTCGCTGACGTTCGCCGCCTCCCCCGCCACGGCCGGGGACTTCGTCCGGCCGCCCGCACCACGCCTGCTGGGCACCAGCGTCGTCTACGTCGAGGAGCACGTCGGCTCCCGTTTCGACTCGGCGCTGCGGTCGTCGATCGCGTTCGTCGACAGGTACACCACCTCGGACATGCGCCTCGGCCGATGCCGGACCGGATACCGCTGCATCCGGATCGTCGAAAGCAACGCCACCCGCGGGCACGGCGCATGGACCAGCTGGACGGACGGCCGCCGGACCTCAGAGATCCGCCTGTCGGCGACCCTCGCCCGTAAGAGTTGGCACACCCGGCGGTCGATCCTCGACCACGAACTCGGCCATGCCAACGGCGCCCGCCACAACACGAAGTGCACCTCGCGGATGTGGCCCGACTACCGATGCGGCAACGGCCGGCTGCCGGCTCGCACGTTCACGAAAGTGGAACGCCAGGCTCTCGCCCGGTGGTGACCGGCTCCTCCTACGGGGCGCAGTCGCGGGCGATCTTCGCGAGCCGGGCCGCCGTGTCCGCACTGATCCGGTGACCACCGGACGTGAGCAGCTTGTCCAGCTCACGGTCGGTGGCGACCAGGCACGACGGGGGCACACCGTGGGTGCTGACGGCGCCCACCCCGGTGAAGGCGAGCACCGCGACGACCGACACCTTGGCACCGGCCACCTCGGACAGGGCGGCGGCGGCACGGCTCGCGGCGCGGCGAGCCTCCGCCACATACGCCACCCGCCGGCCGTTGATCTGCACCATGTCGCCGGCGACGTGCACTCGAAAGAGACCCTGGTCGGCGACGGTCACCGCATAGACCCCGCCGGGCCCGACCGCCAGGAAACCGGCGCGGGCGCCCAGCGGGTCACTCTCGTCGTGCCGCCGGGACAGCCCGGTCTCGGACCAGTCCACGATGTGCCAGCTCTCGCCGAGGCTGTCGAGGCGGCCGAACGCCCGCGCGCCGGCGACCTCCAGCCGCTTGTCGACGAAGTCGGCCCGGCGCCGCCGAACCCATTCCGCAGGGGACAGTCTGGTAGACATCAGCCCACCGTAGCCGCCCGCTCAAATGGTCTCCGGCCCGAGATGGGCCGCCAGCGCGGCGTGCAGCAGCACGTCGGCCCGGTCCGCCCCGGTGGCCAGCGGCAGGCTGCCCCAGCCCCACAGCAGGGCGATGCCGTGCAGGTTGGCCCACAGCGCGCCGGCGACGACCCGCGGTGGCGTCTCCCCCGCCGGTCCGACCTCGGTGATCAGGTCGACGAGCATCGTGAACAGCGGCAGGCTGGTCTCGCGAAGGCCCAGCCGGTTGCTCTCCAGCAGGTCGTGCCGGAACATCAGCTCGAACATGCCCGGGTTGTCGCGGGCGAAGTCCAGGTACACACGGCCCAGCACCGTGAGTCTCGCCCGTGGGCTCCGCTCGCGATCCTCGACGGCGCGGGCGACGACGGCGGTCAGGTCGGTGAAACCCTTCTGGGCGATGGCGGACAGCAACTCCAGGTGGGTCGGGAAGTGCCGGCGCGGCGCCCCATGCGACACCCCCGCCTTGCGGGCGATCTCCCGCAGGGTCAGCGCCGAAAGGCCCTCCTGAGCCAGCAGATCAACGCCCACCTGCACCAACCGGGCCTTCAAGCCCGTTTCCGCCGCGTCCACCGACACTGTCTACCAGAAGCGGCCGGGTCAGCAGGGCGGCCGGCACCAGAGCGAGCAGGACGGTTGCGCACAGCACCCACAGCGCGGCGTCGATCGACCAGCCGGTCATGATCGCGGCGGCGATCGCGATGCCCACTGTCGAGCCGAGGTTCAGCGCGGTCTGTTTGAGACCACCCACCACGCCCGCGTACACCGGCGGGGCGTCACCGACGACGGTGCCCGTGGCCGTCACCATGACGATGGCGTAGCCGGCACCGAGCAGCCCGGTCGTCGCGGCGACCGGGCCGAATCGGGCCAGCCCGGCGACGGCGGCCGCCACCAGGATCACCCCGGTGACCGCGATCCGGCGGGCATCCCAGCGGCGCAGCGCGAGGCCGACCAGCGGCGCACCGAGCACCATCGCGGCGGTCAACGGCAGCACCTGCAGTCCGCCGGCCAGGGCGCTGAGGCGCTGTCCGTCCTGGATCGTCAGGCTGGCGACGAAGAGCGAACCGAACAATGCGGCCGCGACCACGAGCAGCAGGCACATCGACGCCATCACCGGGCGCGAGCGGGCGACCGCGGCCGGCACCAGCGCGTCGACGGCTCGGCGTTGGTGCGACACCATCAGGACGGCGAGCACGGCCGCGCCGGACAGTGGGAACAGCGTCGTGGGCACGGCCCAACCGGTGAGCGGGACGGCGGTGAGCGCGTGGACGAGCAGGCCGATCGACGTCGCCGTCAAAGCCGATTCGAGCAGGGGCAGGCGTACGCGGACAGGTTGCCGAGGGCCTTCGAGGCCGCCGACCGAGACCGCCGCAGCCACGATGAGCAGGGCGACCGGAACATTGATGATGAATACTGAACGCCAGCCGTATTGGTCGACCAGCGCGCCGCCGAGCACCGGCCCCAGGGCGGCCGCGACCCCGATGCCGCTCGTGCGGATCGCGACCGGCATGCTGAGCCGGTCCGCGGGAAAGGCGAGCCGGAGCAGCGCGAGGGTGGCCGGTTGCAGCAGGGCGCCGAACAGGCCCTGCACGGCTCGTCCGGCGATCACTCCGTCGATGCCCGGGGCCAGCACGATCGCGACCGACGCGGCGCCGAATCCGCCGGCGCCGATCAACAGCAGGCGGGCGTGGCCGAACCGGTCGCCGAGCCGTCCGCCGAGAATCAGCAGCGACGCCACGGCGACCAGGTAGGCCGTGCTGGTCCATTGCACCTCGACGACGGAGGCGTTCAGATCGCGCAGCATGTTCGGTTGCGCGATCAGCAGAGCCGTGCCGTCGATGGCCACCATCATGGCGCCGGTAACGCTGGCGAGCAGTGCCACGGATCGGTTCATGCCCGACGCTAACAAGCCGGAGTAGACACTGTCTACTAACCTCGGCCTCACCCAGATTCAGGAACCCGGCCTTCCTCAGATTCAGGCGGCGAGGGCGTAGACGGCGTAGTGGTTCGCGCGGCGGCGGCCGTAGATGGTGAACGTGTCACGGATCGTGCGGACGATGCTCTTGGTGGTGACCGTCGACCCGGCGACGCGGGTCTCGAGGCGGACCGGGGCGGCCTGCACGTCGGTGATGCCGGCGGCGGCGGTCGCGACGAACAGTTCGAGGTCGAACGCGAAGCGGCGTTCGCGCAGCCGGGGCAGGACCTCGGTGAGTACGTCCCGGCGGATGATCTTGCAGCCGGTCTGGGTGTCCCGCACCGTCAGGCCGAACATGGCCGTGACCAGCGTCGAGTAGGACACCGAGATCAGCTTACGGGCCCGGCTCGCACCCGACACCGAGGCGATGTGGCGCTTGTCGGCGTAGACCATGGCGTGGCCGCCGGTGCGGGCGAGCGTCAGGTAGTCGACCAGGTGCCGGGGGTCGATGTCGCCGTCGGCGTCGATGAACCCGACCCAGGCGCCGTTGGCGGCGGCGAACCCCTGGTGCAGGGCGGCGCCCTTGCCCTGGTTGACCGGGTTGTCGAGCACCGTCACGTTCACCATGCCCGCGAGCAGGGCGGCGGAGCCGTCGGTCGAGCCGTCGGAGACCGCGATCACCTCGAACGCCACCCCGGCCTCGGTCAGGCAGGCGACCAGCTGCTCGACCGTGCGACGCACCACCGGACCCGGGTTGAAGAACGGCACCACCACGCTGAGCTCGACGGCCGAGCGACGGACGGTGGCGGCGGGGGCGGCGACTGCGGTGGCGTTCATGCCCCCACAGATCGGATCGCACCCTCAACGCAACCTCAAGCCGCTCTCAGGACCCGCGCAAGGATCCGCGACCGAGGATGAACAGCGTTACCGAGATCCGGAAGGGTCCGCCGGCGCGATCCCCCGGCAGAGATCATCGCCGCCAGCGGGCGGTCTGGAGCCCGCGGCGTGCGTCCCGCCTTCGGCATGACGAGATGTCCGCCGATAAGCCGATGACGGCGAGCACGACGAGATGTCCGCCGACAAGCCGATGACGGCGAGCACGACGAGATGTCCGCCGACAAGCCGATGACAGCGAGAATGAGATGAGCGGACAGCGGGCAAGGATCGACCATGCGATGGCTACTCGTATCCCTGATCGTGGCAATGGTCATACTCGGACCGATCCTGTCCTACAAGGCCTTCAAGCTGGGCCGATCGATGCGGCGCGACACAGGCCGGCGCGGCTGATCTGACGGGCCGATCGGGTCCGTGCCTCGACGGGTCACTGCGCAAGGCCAGGCCAGGACTGCAGGAACTTCACGACGGCCAGGACGCGACGGTGATCGGAATCGGCGGCGGGAAGGTCGAGCTTGGTGAAGATGCTGCTGATGTGTTTCTCGACCGCGCTGTGGCTGACCCGCAGGGCATCGACGATGCCGTTGTTGGATCGGCCCTCGGCCATCATCCGCAGCACCTGCGACTCTCGGGGTGTCAGCCGTTCCAACGGGTCGGGGCGGTGCCGCACGATCAGCTGGGCGACCACCTCCGGATCGAGGGCGGTGCCGCCGGCGGCCACCCGGCGCAACGCGTCGAGGAAGTCGGTGACGTGCGCGACGCGGTCTTTCAGCAGGTATCCGACCCCGTTGGTCCGCACGGACAGCAGGTCGGTGGCGTAACGCTCCTCGACATACTGCGACAGGACGACCACGGCGACCGCCGGGAACTGGTGGCGGATGACGAGGGCGGCCCGGATGCCCTCGTCGGTGTGGGTGGGTGGCATCCGCACGTCGACCAGCGCGATGTCGGGGCGATGCTCGTCGACCGCGCGGAGCAGGTGGTCGGCGTCGGCGACGGCCTCGACGACGTCGAATCCACCGTCGTCGAGCAGCCGGGTCAGACCGGCACGCAGCAGCACCGAGTCTTCCGCGATCACGATACGCACGGCAGCTCCACGGTGATCGTCGTCGGTCCGCCGACCGGGCTGTGCAGGGCGAACGTCCCGTCGACCGACGCGGCGCGCTGGGCCAGCCCGCGCAGCCCCGTACCGGCCCCGGCGGTGGTGGCGCCGCCTCGGCCGTCGTCGGTGACGACCACGCGCAGCCCGTCGGCGGTGCGGTCGACGGTGACCTCGGCGTGGGTGGCGCCGGCATGCTTGGTGATGTTGGTGAGCGCCTCGGAGACGACGAAGTAGGCGATCGCCTCGATCACCGGCGAACACCGCTGCGGCACGGCGACGCTCAGGCGCACCGGCATGGGGACGCGGGCCGCGATCCCGGACAGGGCCGCGTCGAGGCCACGGTCGTCGAGCACGGCCGGATGCAGGCCGCGGACGAACTCGCGTAACTCGGCGAGGGCCTGGGTGGCCTCGTCGTGGGCGGCTTCGATGGCCTGCCGGGCCGGGCCGGGCGCATCGGTGAGGTTGGCGCGGGCCATACCGAGGTTCATCGCGAGTGAGACCAGCCGCTGCTGTGCGCCGTCGTGCAGGTCACGCTCGATCCGGCGGCGCTCGGCGTCGGTGGCGGCGACGACATCGGCCCGGCTGCGGGCCAGGGACTCCACCCGCAGTGTCAGCTCGTCGCTGCGGCTCGGGCCGAGTAGCGCCCGGGCCGCGGAGGTGTCGATGCGGGCCACACCGCGGGCCACCCACGGTGCCGCCAGCAGCGCCGCCACCGCCAGGACGGCGGTCGGCGCGGTGACCGGCCACCAGGCCTCATCCGACAGCAGACCCAGCGCCTGCAGAGGCAGAACCGCACCGAGGCCGATCCCGGCCGACCAGAAGGCCAGCGTCAGAGCAGCGCCCGCCACACCGATGACCAGCGCGAGCACGTGATAGGCGGCCTGCCGCCAGGTGGCGGCCGCGCGGGCGGTGCGGGCGAGACGGACCGGCCACGGGCCGTCACCGGTACCAGCCGCACGGGCGTGATGCACCGGCCACGGGCCGTCGCCATTACCGGCCGCACGGGCGCGATGCACCGGCCACGGGCCGTCACCGGTACCAGCCGCACGGGCGCGATGCACCGGCCACGGGCCGTCACCGGTACCGGCCGGCAGCGCTGGGATCGCGACGCCGAGCGTCGCCCGGAAACGTCGGCGCTGCAGCGCGGTCAGGGCTGGCAGCGACCACAGCACCGCGAGCGGTGCGACCACGGTGAGCAGCAGAAACGTGGCGGTCAGCGGCCAGTCGTCGGTCGATGCGTAGAGCAGGCTCCAGCCCGCGCAGTAGGCGGCGCCGACGGGCAGGCCGCAGACGAGCGTGAAGGTCAGCACGCCGATCGGCAGCCCCATGATCGCGTGGGCGGTGGCACGCCAGGAGCGCGCCGCCCACAGGGCCGCCGGCGCTGTCCGGAGTCTCACCACTGATGCCGAGGTCACGTGATCAAGGTAAACACCCCGCAGCTCAGCGCCCATGGGGCTACCCCTCGCTCGAGGGTGCGGTTATCCGCACCCTCGAGCGGCTGCCTGCCCCACCGACACCGGCGCCCGTTTCCGGCAACGTGGTCCCCGGGCGGCCGCCGGCCGATTCCGATCCCGCGACCAGACCGAAAGAGACCACATGATCAAGAGCTTGCCCGCTTCGGTACGGCCACTGCGCCGCCGAACGCTGCTGACGGCCGCCCTGGCCTCCGGTCTCGGCCTGGCCACCGCCGCTCCCGCGGTCGCGGCCGCACACCGGCGGCTCACCGGTGGATACGTTCTGCCCGCGCCGACCGGCCCGGAGTGCCTCGGCACCGTGTCGCTGCACCTGCGAGACCGCAGCCGCACCGACCCGTGGGTGCCGGGCCACCAGGTCCGCGAGCTCATGATTCAGATCTGGTATCCGGCCCGCAGCACCCGCGGTCACCTGCCGGCGCCCTGGCTGTCACCCGGGGCGGTCCCGCACTTCGCGGAGGTCTTCGGGCTGCCCGCCGACCGGATCCGCGCGACCGTCACCCATGGCCGGGCGGGCGCGCCGGTCGCCCGACGGGCGGGCGGCCACCCGGTCCTGCTGTATTCGCCGGGTCTCGGCGGCGACCGCGGCACCAGCTCCGCTCTGGTCGAGGATCTGGCCTCGCACGGATACATCGTCGTCACCGTCGATCACACCCACGATGCGTCCGAGGTCGAGTTCCCCGACGGGCGGGTCGAGGTCGCCGCGCTACCGCCGGATCTCGACGACGAGGTCATCGGACGTGTCGCCGACGTCCGGGCGGCCGACATTCGATTCGTCCTCGACCAGTTGGCCACTCTCGCTGCCGGCCGCAATCCCGATGCCGGGCGCCGGCCGCTGCCCGACGGTCTGCGCGGCGCGTTCGACCTGGACCGGGTCGGCATGTTCGGTCACTCCCTGGGCGGCAGCACCGCCGCCGCCGTGATGCACGACGACCGTCGGCTGAAAGCCGGTGTCAACCTGGACGGCACTCTCGTCGGCGCCCGCGCGGTCGGCGGATCCGACCGGCCGTTCCTACTGGTCAGCAGCGATCACGGCGTCGGGGCCGAGGACCCCACCTGGGACACGTTCTGGACCGGCCAGCGCGGCTGGAAACGCGAACTGCGCATGAAGGGCGCCGTGCACGGGTCGTTCAACGACGGCGTCGTCCTCTATCCCCAGGCCGCTGCGGAGATCGGTCTCACCCCGGAGCTGCTGGCCGAGATGGTCGGTGCTCTGGAGCCGCAACGGTCGGTCGCCGTTCAACGCACCTATCTGCGGGCCTTCTTCGATCGGCATCTGCGGCACCGCGACGGCCGTCTGCTGCGCGCCCCGCACCCGAGTTTCCCGGAGATCGAGTTCGTCCGGTGACCCGGTCCGGGCGGCGCAGCCCTCGCCGCGGGCGGCGCGGCCCAGGTCGCGGGCGGCGCGGCCCAGGTCGCGGGCGGCGCGGCCCAGGTCGTCGCGGTAGCGGAAGGCGACGTCGCGGAAGGTGACGGCGGCGCCGGGTGCGGGGAGGGGCGATTCGCTACGGTCACAGCCAGACTCCGCATCGCCGGTCGAACCCCGGAGATCAGCGCTGGAGGTCGAACGGGCAACACGAAGCAACCTCTGCGGCCCGCCGGGCGACTACCGGGTGCGGGCGTGTGGAGAGTGCGCAATAACCGCAATCCTGCAACAAAGCTGCAAACGAATCTCATTGACTTAAATCGATCGACGATGACATGTTGGAAACGTCCTTCGCCAAGACCCACCGGCCTCATCCCCATGACGTCACGCGCTGCTGTGACGACGGCCGGCATCGCCCATCTTCATCGACGGAGGTGGGCCTCCCCCGAGGAAGGTTCCCCACATGAGAAGACCACGCGTGCTCATCGGTGCCGTCGTTCTGGCCGCCGCCCTGGCCGGTTCGGTCGCGACGGTGAACATGGCGTCCGCCGCCACGGACGTGAAGGTCACCGCGTCGATCAAGGTGACCGGCACCTTCGACGGCGGCGGGAAACGCTACATCGGCTCCGGCGACCTCGGCAGCGGTGGCCAGAACGAGGGCCAGGACCCGATCTTCGACCTGGCCGCGGGCGCCACCCTGAAGAACGTCATCCTGGGCGCCCCGTCCGCCGACGGCGTCCACTGCGCCGGCAGCTGCAACCTGACCAACGTCGTCTGGCAGGACGTCGGTGAGGACGCGGCCACCTTCCGCGGCACCAACGCCACCGTCGTGATCGACGGCGGCAGCGCGGCGAGCGCCTCGGACAAGGTGTTCCAGGACAACCGCGGTGCCGGCGGGTCGGTGACCATCAAGAACTTCAAGGTCTCCAACTTCGGCAAGCTCTACCGCTCCTGCGGCAACTGCTCCACCCAGGCGGCCCGCAAGGTGACCATCCAGAACGTCACCGCCACCAGCGGCAAGGTGATCGCCGGCGTCAACACCAACTACGGCGACGTCGCGACGCTGAAGGGCAACAGCATCGGCAGCATCCCGACCTGCTGGCTCTACACCGGCAACAACACGGGTGCCGAGCCCACCAAGACCGGCACCGGCGCGAACGGCAAGAACTGCATCGTCTCCTAGCAACAGGCTCAGATCACGCACCGGCCGTCCGAGCGATCCTCACTCGGGCGGCTGCTGCGTGAGCGACGACAGCAGGTACAGCGGCTGAGCGCCACCGGCCGGATCCCGGAGTGGCGGGTACCGGAATCGCCCGCCATCTGATCGGTGAAGCCCCGCCCTTCGTGTGAGGCGCGGGGCTTTCTGCTGCGTACAGCTAATAGGTGTTCGCTCTTCCGGTTCCCCGGCAGAAGCCGCACGACCACTGCTGGTGTTCGGGAGTGTGGTAGCGGCCGGTGCCCCGGCAGGCGCCGCACCGGCCGGTTCGTTCGTATCTGTCCTTGCGGCTGATGCTGATGAGCCACACGCCGATCAGGCCGGCGATGATGAGGCAGGGGCATGCCATGAACCCGATCATGACGGCGGTGCCGAGGAGGCTGTCGACGGCGCCCATCGGTTGTTCCATCAGGTGCGGGTTGCGACAGGGCGGCTGTGGGCTTGACGTGTCATGGGGTAACCCTGCCGTTGTCGGTGAGGTTCGTCGATTCGTTGACCGGGTGCTTGCGGCGGCCTCTTCGCCGTGCGTTGTGGGGCTGATCGGGTTATCGGTGCGGGGTGTGTGCCGGCCGGTTGGAGGGCTCTTTCCGGCTGCCGCCACGCCCGACCGCCTCGGAGGGTTTCGCGGCACGGAGATCGCCGTCCTGGGGGCCGAAGAGCGATTCGCGCCGCTGCCGACGATCAGCCAACCCCGCCGGCAGCTGGTTCATCACCGGCGATGGGGGTACGCGGTAGCGACCGTGAACCTGATCGGGAGGAATCTGGCATGGCTGGCCGTACGGTGTCGGATCTGCTGGTGGAACGTTTGTCGGCGTGGGGAGTCGACCGGGTCTTCGGCTATTCCGGGGACGGGATCGACGGGGTGATGGGGGCGTTGCGGCGGGCCGGGAAGCCGGCGTTCGTGCAGGCCCGGCACGAGGAGGCCGCAGCGTTCATGGCGGTCGGGCACGCCAAGTACACCGGCCGGCCAGGGGTTTGCGTGTCGACTCAGGGGCCGGGTGCCGTACATCTGCTGAACGGCCTCTACGACGCCAAGCTCGACGGTAAGCCGGTGGTGGCGATCGTCGGCCAGCAGGCGTCGACGGTGCTGGGCAGTGCCTACCAGCAGGAGATCGACCTGGTCCGGCTGTTCGGTGACGTGTGTGCGCAGTTCGTGCAGGCCGCGCACACGCCGGAACAGATGCCGATGCTCATCGACCGGGCCTTCCGTATCGCGATGACGACACGCGGCCCCACCTGCGTGATCCTGCCGCACGACGTGCAGAAGGCTTCCGCGCCGGATCCGGGCACGCACGAGCACGGAGTGATGATGACCAGCCCGGGGCTGCGCCCGGCCCGGGTCGTCCCGTACGACGAGGATCTGCGGGCGGCGGCCGAGGTGCTCACCGCGGGCGAGCGGGTGGCGATCATGGTGGGTCAGGGGGCGTACGGCGCGGCGGACGAGATCGTCGAGCTGGCCGACCGGCTCGGGGCCGGGGTCACCACCTCGCTGTTGGGCAAACCCGTGCTGGATGAGGGCCTACCGTTCCACACCGGAGTGATGGGTCATCTGGGTACCACGGCCAGCGCCGAACTGATGCGTGAATGCGACACGCTGCTGCTGGTCGGTACCAACGATCCGTGGACCGAGTTCTATCCGGCGCCGGGGCAGGCGCGGGCGGTGCAGATCGACATCGACGGCCGGCAGCTCGGCGTACGGTATCCGGTTGAGGTTGCTCTGGTCGGTGATGCCGGTGAGACGGTACGGGCGCTGCTCGCCAGCATCGAGGCGCGGGGTGACCGGGCGTGGCGGGAGCGTGTCGAAGCCTCGGTGCGCCGCTGGCACGACGTGGCCCGCAGCCGCGCGGCTGCTGCGGCTGAGCCGATGAATCCGCAGCACGTGATCCGGTCGTTGAGTGGGCGGCTGCCCGGCGACGGGCGGGTGGCGGTGGACGTCGGGTCGGTCGTCTACTGGTACGCCCGGCATCTGCGGCTGCCCCGTGGGGTTCCGGCGCATCTGTCGAGCACGCTGGCGTCGATGGGCTGCGGTGTCCCGTACGGTATCGCCGCGAAACTGTCCGCCCCGCACAGCCCGGTCGTGGTGCTCACCGGGGACGGTGCCATGCAGATGTCCGGCCTGGCCGAGCTGGTGACCGTGGCCGCGCGCTGGCGGCAGTGGGCCGATCCGCGCTTCGTGGTGTGCGTGCTGAACAACCGGGATCTGGCCGAGGTGAGCTGGGAGCAGCGTGAGGCGGAGGGCGAGCCGCGGTTCGCCGAGTCGCAGGAGCTGCCGGATCTGCCGTACGCCGGATATGCCGAACTCCTCGGGCTGCGTGGCGTGCGGGTCACCTCGGCCGGGGAGATGGAGCAGGCGTGGGAGGCCGCCCTGGCGGCTGACCGGCCATTCGTCATCGACGCGGTGGTGGACCCTTCGGTTCCGCTGCTGCCGCCGGGGCAGCCGTTCGAGAACGTGAAGGCGATGTACGCCGGTCTCGCCGAGGAGCAGGGCCCGCAGGCGCGCCGTGCCGAGGCGCACCTGCGCCGGGAGCGGGCCGACGAGGGTTACGACGACGTGGCCGTCTGACGGCCGGGTGACCGCCCGGGTTCGGCCGTTCGGGACTGCGTCCATGCTGTTCCGTCGACCCTGGCCGGGCGCCTCACTCGGAGACGACCAGCGCCTGCGGGGCCGCGGCCTTCATCCGGGTGCGCAGCCACGCGAGTTGGGTCGAGGTCTCGCTCTCGCACTGCTGGACGACCTGCTGCAGGTCCAGGTCGCGGGCACCGCGGGCGGCCTGCCCGACCACCGTCCAGCAGATGTCGCACTCCGCGGCCATCAGATAGAGATCCTGCAGGTCGCGGAGCAGGCCGATGCCGCCGGTGCGGGTGCCGGAGAACAACTGCGAGTGCAACCGGTCGGGTTCGTCCGGCGCGTCCTCGGCGTAGCGGTGTGCGAACGGTTTGAGCAGTTCGGCGTGCCGGTCGCAGATCGTCGCCTGTCGCCGGCACAGGTGCAGCACGTCGGGTTCGGCGGCGTGCGCGTCGGCGACCTGCCGGAACGCGTCGGCCAGGTTGGTCTGGGAGCGGTGCAGCAGTCCGAGGTAGTGGGCGAGGTGCATCAGCGGTCTCCCTCCGCGCCGGCGAGCTTGACGATGCGTACCGCGGTGACTTTGAAGATCGGTTGTTTGGAGACCGGATCCCAGGCGGTGGCGGTGAGTTCGTTGGCGGCCCGTGGCGACCGGTCGGGTTGATCGACGTCGAAGTAGCCGTAGTGGAACGGCACGAAGATCACGCCGGGCCGGATGCGGCCGATGCGGGCCGGGGCCTGGATGGCGCCGCGCGGGGACGCGATGCCGACCAGATCACCGTCGGTGATGCCGTGGCGGGCGGCGTCGTCGTCGCTGATCTGCACCCAGACGTCCGGGGCGGCGGCGTCCAACTGCGGGGCACGGCCGGTTTTGGTACGGGTGTGAAACTGGTACACGGTTCGGCCGGTGGTCAGCAGCAGCGGATAGTCGTCGCTGGTCACCTCGGGCGACGGCTGGTAGTCGATCGCGTGCAGGAACGCCCGCCCACCCGGTTCCCTGGCCCGGTACTGCTGCTCGCTGTACTCGGCGCCGGTGGACAGATCATGGCCGTACGTCTCGCAGTAGTCCGGATCGGTGTTGAAGACACCGTCGGCGTAGAGCCGTTCGGCACCATCGGGGTGATCGTCGTTGCACGGCCACTGGATGCCGCTGCCGGCACGTAGCCGCTCGTAGGTGATGCCGGTGTAGTCGCACGGCCGGCCCGCCGAGCACTGCTTCCACGCCTCGAACACCTCCTCCGGGCCGGTCCAGGTGATCAGCGGAGCGCCGTCGCGGTTCCGGAAGTCCATCCGGCGCGCGTAGTCCAGAAAGATGTCCAGGTCGCTGCGCGCCTGGCCCGGCGGGTCGACCGCCTTCTCCGACAGGTGCACGGTCCGGTCCACACAGGTGAACGTGCCGAGCTTCTCTCCCCATGTCGCTGCCGGCAGCACCACATCGGCCAGTTCGGCGGTCTCGGTCAGGAACAGATCCTGTACGACGACGAACAGCTTCTGGTCGGCCAGGATGCGCCGTACCCGGGCCAGGTCGGGCAGCGACACGGCCGGGTTGGTGGCCGAGATCCACAGCAGTTTGATCGAGCCCTGCTCGGCGTACCGGAAGATCTGCATCGAATGGGTCGGCGGCGACCAGTGCGGGATGGT
This sequence comes from Actinoplanes sichuanensis, assembly GCF_033097365.1. NCBI lineage: Bacteria > Bacillati > Actinomycetota > Actinomycetes > Micromonosporales > Micromonosporaceae > Actinoplanes > Actinoplanes sichuanensis. Next base: position 2,614,420 of record NZ_AP028461.1, on the reverse strand, counting down.
GCCCGGCTCCACGTTCCACAGTTCGGCGAGCTCCGCGATGTGCTGCTCGTTGTCCCAGTTGCGCAGCCCGGGCAGGTCGCCGTCGGCGCCGGTCTCGCGGGTGTTCTGCGCGGTCGGCTGCCCGTTCATCTGGTACAGGCCGGCACCCGGCCGGCCGATCATGCCGCGCAGCAGGTGCAGGTTGTTGACCGCGCACGCCGCCGCGGTGGCCTGATTGGACTGGTAGAAGCCCTGCAGCACGGTCGACAGCAGTCGCTGGGACGTGCCGAGCAGTTCGGCGGCGCGTTCGACGTCGACGGCGCGGACGGCACAGATGTCGGCGACCTTCTCCGGCGGGTAGCCGTCGACGATGCGAGACAGCTCGTCGAAGCCGAGGGTGTGCGCCGCCACGTACTGCTCGTCGACCCAGCCCCGGCGGATGATTTCGCGGAGCAGGCCGTTCATCAGCGCGACGTTCGTACCGGAACGAATCGGCAGGTGTACGTCGGCCTCGCGCGCCACCGGCGTGTCACGGGGGTCGACGGCCAGCATGGCCGGCGGGTTCGGCCCTCGTCGCCGGTCGAGCATGCGCATCCACAACACGCTCTGGGTCTCGGCGACGTTGTGACCCCACAGGGCGATCGCGTCGCAGTGGTCCACATCGGTGTACGAGCCGGGCTGTCCGTCGGTGCCGAAGCTCGCCTTCATGGCGGCTGCGGCGGTGGCGGTGCACAGGCGGGTGTTGCCGTCCATGTGCGGGGTGCCGATGCCGGCCTTGCCGATCACGCCGAGCGCGTAGTACTCCTCGAGAAACAGCTGGCCGGAGGTGTAGAAGCCGAAGTGGCCCCAGCCGCCCGGCCGGTCCAGCAGCTGCCGGGATCGGGTGACGATCCGGTCCATGGCGGTGTCCCAGTCGGCTTCGACGAGCCGACCGTCCTGCCGGATCAGGGGCCGGGTGAGGCGGTCCGGGCTGTTGTCGGCCTGCCAGCCGTACAGGTCCTTCACGTCCAGGCGGCCATGGTTGATGCGGTCGACGGCGCGGCCGCGTACCCCGACGATGCGGCCGTTCGTGACGGCGATGTCCATGGCGTCGCCGTTGGAGTGCAGGATGGACGCGGACCGGTGCCAGCTGTCGACCTCGTCCTCGGACAGGCCGTGGTCGAGGAACACGTCGACTCGCTCCGGCCAGGCCTGGCCCGGCCCGTACGGTGTCCGCATCCCCCACGGGTCGTCGATCCGGTCAGCCATCGTGAGCCTCCTGAGTCTGCGGCCGTGCCGACCAGAACGGCATCGGGTGGCCGGTGGTCCGGTTGAACAGCCCGTCGACGACGGTCACCAGGACGACCCCGGCCATCGCGACCGCGAGTTGAGCCGGGCATGCTCGCCACCCGCCTTTCGCCCGGTTGCGGCGTCGCCGCTTCGGCTGGGTGACGGATCTACCCGATCGCGCTGCCGTTACGCATCGTCCGTGGGCAGAACACCGGCCGGCTCAGTCACCGGCCTGCGAGCCGCTCTCGTTCTCTTCGCCGGTGGCCGGGTCAGAGGCGCGCGGATGATTCTGGATCGGCGTGCGCAGCCTGTCCAGCCGTTCCTGAGCACGCTGCACGGCCTCGCGTGAGCGGTGCAGGAATGCATCGCTGCGATCCAGGCGAGCCACCTCCCGGGCGAAAGCGCCCTGGATCCGCTCCATCGGATCGGGCCTGCCGGGCTCGTCGGAAGCCGCTCGGTCGTCGAGGGCGCGTTCACGTGTCGTCGCGTGTTGCTCTCGGGTGTCGGCGATGGCGTCACGCTCGTCAGCTGTCCGGTCGCGCTGCGCAGCCCCCAGTTCCCGTCTGGCGAGCGAGCGTTCCCGCTGCTCCAGCTCGTCGCCGCGTGCTGCCAGCTGCTGCTCACGGTCGGACAGGTGCTGCTCGCGGGCGTCGAGGAGCCGCTCCCGCGCGTCCAGCTCCCGCTGCCGGCCGTCGAGGTGGCGGTCCCGCGCGTTCCGCTGCTCATCGGGAGACACGATCCGATCATAGGCAGTCGGTACGCCGAGCGGGCCCGGTGGCTCCGGCACTCGACTATCGTCGGGCCTCATCGCTCGGTCGTGTGCCGGGCCGCCTCCTCGACGGTGATGCCGGTCGGCGACGTACCTCTCGGGCCCGCCACGCGTCCACCCGGGCGGCGATGCCCAGTGCCTGCAGTCAGAACCGTCGCGCTGCCCGAGCGTCACCGGCCGCCAGGTATGCCTCCCCCAGATACTCCATGCCCGAGGTCGACTCGCCGAGCTCGTGACCGAACTCCTCGATCAGTTCGGCCGATTCCCGCAGAGAGGCGATGGCAGCGTCCGGGTCGCCGTGCCGGAGCTGGTGGACGCCGATCACCTCCAGGGCGGATGAGCGGCTTCGCGGGTCGCCGAGCTCATCGGCGATGTCGAGCACGCGCCGGGCCTCGGCGAGCCCGTCATCGAGTGCCTCACCGACCGCCAGGCTGCGCCGGCAACGATCCATCGCTGACTCGAGATTCCTCGGTACACCGGTCGGCCATGCCGATCCCGTGGTGCATTCGGGCGATCACTGCTCGGTCACCGAGGCGTTCGGCCGCGGCCAGGGACAGTGCCAGCAGCTCGCTTCGGTCTCCAGGGGCAGGCTCATTCGCGACGTCGACCAGGTCAGCTTCCAGACGCGAGCGCCGAAACCGTACATGTCGGCCACCTCGACGGCCCCGACCAGGACTCAGCCGCGTCGGGCGATCAGCTACGTGCCGTGGCGTAGTCCGGACCGGTCACCGCATGCCGGACGTGGAGGGTCCGCCACGTCTTGCCGTCGGTGTTCAACCGCCCCGGTTCAACCCGCAGCGTGATGGTGAACGAATCCTCGGCGGCGTCCGTCTGAATGGCGATCAAGTCACGGGCCATCTCGTCGGCCTCGGACAGTCGCCGGGCCTGGGTGTGGCCGAATCTGAGTCCGGACACCGTAAGCGCCCACCACCGGCCCTCACGCGTCGCCACCACCTCATAGTTGATCATCGAGCTAGGGTACGGAGCCGCGCCCTTCACCCCGCAAGGCCCGGAGCCACCTCGCCCGCGATCCCGGCGATCAGGGCGGGTGACGTGCGTCACCAGCGGGTATCGGGTGGGCGATTAGGGGCGCCGATCCGATGTTGCGCGACCGGCGGTTCGACGCGACGCGGCTGGGATGGGCGGTCCACCTCGGTCGCGCCGAAACCGCGGCCGCGCCGTCCCGGCACCTCCATCGGGAACGAGATGAACTGGATGTCCATCCCAAAAGCGAGCGAACCGTCAACGGCCGTCGGTGCGGCGACCCGGTCTTCACCTGTTCGCCTTCCCCTGGAGGTGGGCGGCCATCGCGCCGCGGTAGGCCTGTTCGGCTCGGTCGAACTCACCGGGCTCCAGCACGAGCGGGGTGCCGTCAGGGGGTCCGAGTCTGCGCAGGCCCGCGAGGAGGCGGTCGGTGCGCCGTTCGGCGAGTCGCCGGCCGGTCTCGGTCAGCCAGTATTCGCCGTCGCCGAATTCGGCCACCCCGGCGGCGACCAGGTTGCCCATCCCGCGGGTGAACTCGAACTCCTCGAAGACGGCCCGTTCGATGAAGTCGCCGATGCCGATCAGGTCGGCCAACGGCGCACGGTTGTCACGGTGGGTGCCTTTCAGGGTGCGCAGGACCCAGACATCGGTGCCAGTCCACTCGCTCACGGGGAACGCCTCCTATTTATCGTCGATGCGACGATAATGACAGACGGTCTTTGGGTTTGCTGTGGGTGGCGGCTGTGACGCCCAGCTCACACCACCGTCTCTGGTAAGGCCGCCGCGAGAAGATGGAGCGCGCCGCACGCGGATCAGCGGGTCAGGTGTCGCTCCACCTCGATGCGGGCCAGATCCGGGCCGTACGCGACCAGGTCGTCGTAGGCCCGCAGCCGGCCTTGCGGCGTGAAGTAGAGGACCGACATGGCGAAGTGCTGGCCGGGCGCGTTCTGGTGAAGCACACCACCGTCGCCGCTGCGGCCCTGCTGCATGGTGATCGTGTCATCGTCGAGGGCGGTGACAGCGCGGCCGGAACGGAAGCCGGTCAGCACCAGCGGAGTGCTCTTCCCGATCTCGGCGGCGCCTTCCGGCTCGTGCATCATGACCACGTTCACCGGGACGGCATGGGTGAGGTTGTAGTCGACGATCCGACCGTTCAGGTTCCGGGATGCGGCCTCGACAGCGGCACGATCAGCGGCGCTGAGTGCCACCGTGGTGGTCACGCTGCGCTGTGTGCTGGAAATTCCGGCGACGCGCAGCGGGCCCACCTCGACGACGTCGCCGTCGAGGACATGTGCGTTCGCTGTACGCGTCAGAGCGGCGACGGTGGCTGCAGAGTCCTGGTCGCCGCGGACATATAGGTAGGGCACCCCGAGCCGGGTGACCTCGGTGGTGAGCAGCCGGTTCTCCAGTGTGTTGCCGAGCGAGGTGGCGTCGCCGGTGTCGAGGACCGCCGCCACGTTCTTGCGTTTCGCGAGCTGAGTGACGACCGACCAGGCGAGCGGATTGGACCGTAAGTCGCTGACGTGGATGACGGCCGTGTCACCGGGTGCGGTCGCCAGGTCGGGAAGGACGGTGAGCTGCTTGTATGCGGCGTTCGCGTCGAAGAGCAGATCGACGAGACCGCTGCCGAAGTCGTTGTAGCCGGCCGCGACCTGCCGGGCGTCGCCGATCACCTTCGGCGCGTTCTCCAGCAGGCCCGAATACTGCGGTGACGCCAGGGCGCCCGGCCGGAAGGTGAACGCGGTCAGGGCACTGACCATGCCGATGGAGACCAGACTGAGAAGACCGCCGGCCGCGATCCGCCGTATGTTGCGGAAGACCAGTGCGCTCGCCACCAGACCGCCGAGTATCGAGATGCCGAGCGCCCGGAGAGCGAGTCGCGCGATCGTGGCCGCGAGATCATTGAGGAAGTCGTCGGTGAACTGATCGAGCTTGGCCGGGTCCGCGATGAGGTCCGCCGCCGCTTCGGTATCCACGTTTATGATCGTGGCCTGGAGGCGCACCGGGGCGTCGTGAGTGTCGACCCGGACCGAGCCGAACAACGGCACCCGCAGTTCCGTCTCCCCGCTCAGCGCCAGGCGGGCCGAGACCTGCACCTGCACCGGGCCGACCGTGGTCTCGGCGTTGGAGAACAACAGCAGTCCGACGGTCACGCCGGTCCAGGCCACGGCCACCGCGGCGACGGCGGTGCCGATCCGTCGTGACCAGTGGCGCGGGATCCGGGACGGCAGTCGTTGCAGCCAGACGACGACGCCGGCCAGGGCACGGAAGGGTTGCTCCGTCATCGGCGGCTCGCCTTCGCATGGGCCTCCCGGTAGGCGGACAGCCAGTGCTCGTACATCGGGCGCCACGGTCCTATCTCGAAAGCCAGCAGGAACACCGACAGGGCGAAGCCGAGGCCGGCACCGGCAAGGAAGACACGCGACTGCCCGGACTGCTCCGCCGATCGGCTGACATAACTGAGACGGACCAGCAGTCCTTCCGTGGACGGAGCCGCGCTCCACTTCAGGATGTCCGGATCGGTGGTGCTCGGCGCGACGTAGTCGACGCGTGCGTCTGCCGGGATGCGGTTGCTGAGACCGGAGGTTCCGTCATCCGGCACCCGGTACAGCATCTCCAACGACGACCCGGTCGGCAGGACGGTCGTGGCGCTCTCGTCTACGGTCGCCGGCCAGCGGGCCGCCAGCGCTGCGACCGTACCCGGCTCGGCCAGGGCCGCGTTGACTCCGGCCGGTAGTTCCGCGGGCAGGCCGTACGTCGTTCGTGCCTTCTGCTCGGAACGGGCCACACCGTTGACGAACCAGCCGGCGATCCGAACGACGAGTCGCTTGCCGTCGAACGTGAACCATGGTTTGGCGGCGTATTCACGGCTCACCTGCCCGACATCGGGCAGGCCCGCCGTCACCGGCATCGTCCGCCCCGGCTCCCCGACGACCAGCAACTGCCCCTTACCAGGCACCGATCGCAAGTCGAACCAGTCCACCGCCGGGCGCCGGGAGCCGCTGCTCGCGACCGGCGAGGAGATCGTGACCTGGAGCGGCGCCATGAACCGGACCGCGATCCGGGGCGGCGCCTGCAGCATGCCGGGCGCCGACAGGGTGACGGTGAAGACGAACGGAGCGGCCGCTACGCCGGATTCGACGATACGCAGATCGGTCTCGACGGTGAAGGCCTCCGACGGCACCCACGCCTGGATCCCGCCGACCCGGCTGACGCCCCCCGGTGGCTGATAGATCGACACCAGGCCGGCCTGATACTCCAGCCATGCTGCGGTTGCCGCGCCACCGCCGACCAGGATGCAGAGCAGCGCAACGATCAAGCGTCCCCGCCACGCCCCCGCCTCCGGGTCCTGCTCCGCCGTCACCGGGCCATGATGTAGGAGCGAATCGATCTTCGTGGTCGCCACCGGTCCGACGAACGGATGCTAATTCGGGTCCGCACCACCGATGCCCAATCGATGACCCTCGTGAAACGACAGCGGGAGGGGCGCAACCGATCCGCCCAGTAGGTGAACCCGGTACCGGCTGGTCGACGTCAGCGACGAACCCTGCCGAACAAGGGTCGGCGTGAGGCGCGGCTCACGCTCGACCCGCACCGGGTTTGCGTCGGTCTGCGAGTCTGCTGGGCATGACCGCCGACTACCGCCTCGATGTCCCGGCCGGCTTCGACGACTCCGCAGACGAGGACGGTCAGGTCCACGCGATGGCCCGCCGTCTGTTCTCCGCCACCACCGCCGCGGAGGTGTTCGGCAAGGCCCAGCGGTGGATCGCCCAGCAGCAGATCTTCGTGGTGGACGTGTCCTGGAACCGGATGCACGACGAGCCCGAGCCCTACGTGCTGTCGGTCTACTTCACCTTCGAACCCGAGCCCGCGGAATCGCAGACCGCCGGATCGTGAGCAGTGCGTCGGCAGTGGTCTACGCGGGCGGTGCGACCACGGAGAGCTCCAGCACCGCCGGCAGCCCGGCCACACCCGGCCCACCGGCCCGGATCCAGGCCACCAGATCGTCGACCACCGCGTCGTCCAGGACCAGCCCGAACCAGACCGGCCGCGCACCCTGCCGCCGGGCGGCCGGGCTGGGCTGCACCACCATCACGTTCGACTGCGAGCACACATCCAGGCACAGACTGGTCCGCACCCGATGGTCCGGCTCCAGCGCCGCCCGCAGATCTCCGAGCTGCGCATCATGATCGACCGCCGGATGTTTGGTCCGGCTGCCACAGCAACAGTCACGACACACCGTCACCATGCAACCGTCGACCACCGAACGCCTCCTTCTGTACGGCCCATCACCGTAACGACCCGCCTCATCCAGCCGTCCACGGCGTCCACCGTTGCCGCGCCGGCGGCGACGGGCATGAATGTCAGTCCGGCTTCTCTTCGGCCGGGCGCAGACATCGGCCGCTGGTCAGGACGCCGACGGCGCCGAGCCGGCCCGGATGCAGGCCGATGGTCGCGTAGGAGACCGCGCAAGCGTCATGTCCCAGTGGGATCCCGTACATCACGGTCCGCCCCGGGCCGCCGTCGCCGTACTGCACGGGCCGGACCTCCGCCTCGGGGCGACCGATGTCGATCAGCGCCTGCCGCACCGCGGCCAGATCGGCGTCGGTGAGCTTCGGCTGCTTGTTCGGTTCGTGGTGCCGGCATTCGGTGGTGGGCGGGCAGAGGACGCGGTCCATCGCGGCGTGGATCTCCACCGCCTGGCTGTCCCAACCGTCCGGCGGCGAGAGCCGCACCCGCCGCGGATCATCGGCGATCGCATCCGTGCAGGTGTCCGCGCGACTCTGCCGCTCCAACCTCAGGACCTGCTCCGGACCCGCCGGCACGTCCCCCGCGATGTGGATCAATATGCCGACGTCGCAGCCCTGGCTACTGCGGAACCTCTCGTCCTCTTCCCGGCTCTCGGCGGTGGAGATGTCGCCGCGAGGCGCCGGGATCGGCACGGCGGCCGGCGACGGCGGGGTCGGATCCCACCAGACCGCCGCGAGCACCCCGGCCGCCACGAGCAGCAGCACCAGCACCCCCGGCAGCCCCAGCCGCCTACGCGGGCCGTCGTCCCCGAACACGAACACCCGCCCAAGCTAGGCAGGGCGGGTTGCAGACCGGGTTCCGTCTCGGTTGCGGCGGCCGGCCGACACCCCGTCATGGAATGCCGGCCGGCGCTGCGGGTCACCGCTCCCGGCAGGTCCAGGAGACCGTGCCGCCGATCGCCTTGCCGGGCAGACCGCCGCCAGGAATCCACCCAGGAGATCAGAGCAGCGTGCGCCAGTAGTCGGCGAACCTGACCCCGATCAGCGCGGTGAGGATCAACAGCCAGACCAGCGGCACGGTGCTGTGCACCATCAGCAGCGCCCGGGTGATCCGGCGTGGTGCCGGCAGATGCCCCCGTTCGGCGTTGTGCAGGGTCAGATACGAGAAGATCAAGATCATGACGATCCAGACCACCATGCAGTACGGGCAGAGCGCCCCGATCCGGTAGAGGCTCTGCACGAACAGCCAGTGCACGAAGACCACCCCGAACAGCGCGCCGGCCTGCAGCGCCAGCCACCACCAACGCGGCAGCCGAGCCCCGGCCAGCACCGCCACCCCGGTCGCCGCGACCACCGGGAAGGCGGCCACGCCGATCAGCGGGTTCGGGAAGCCGAACACCTCGGCCTGCGCGGTCGTCATCACCGAGCCGCAGGACAGGATCGGGTTGATCGAGCAGCTCGGGACGTAGGACGGGTCCTTGAGCAGCGCCACCTTCTCGACCATCAGCACGAACGCGGCGAGCGCACCGACCAGCCCGCCGACGGTGAGGATCCAGCCGATCAGCCGATCGGTGAGCACCGGACGATCGACTTCGGTCACTTGTTCAGCTCCGCGTCGATGGTCGCCTTGAGCGCCTCGTAGGAGGGCCGGTCGGTGAACCGCTCGCCGTTGACGAAGAACGTCGGCGTGCCCTGGACACCGAGGGCCACCCCGTCGGCGGCGTCCGACTTCACCCGCTCGGCGACCTCGGCACTGGTCACGTCCGCGCTGTACTTCGTCATGTCCAACCCGAGTTCGGCGGCGTATCCGGCGAAGACCGGCGCCCTCGACTCCTGGCTGTGGCCCCACCCCGACTGGTTGTCGAAGAGTTTGACGTACATCTGCTCGAATCTGCCCTGCCGGGCGGCGGCCTCGGCCGCATGCGCCGCATTGAACGCGTTGGGGTGGCTCGCGATCGGGAAGTAACGCACCACGTAGGTGATCCGGTCGCCGTATTCGGCCCGCAGTCTCTCGACGCCCGGATAGGCGGCGCCGCAGGCCTCGCATTCGAAGTCGAGGAACTCGACGACGGTGACCTTGCCGTCGGCGGCCGTGGACAGCCGATGACTGTCGGCACGGACCGTCTCGACGGCGCCGGCCGGTTTCGGCTCGGTCAGGTTGACCGCCACGATCAGCAGCAGTACGGCCAGCGCGGCGCCCAGCACACTCAGGGTCACCTTCAGGTTGGTGCTCATGCCCGGCGCCCGGGTCAGCTGTCGGGTGGCTCGGCCGGCTTTCTTGTGGGTGGTTTTCGACGGCATGGGAGGTCCTTTCTCCAACGACGAATCGGCTGACGACCGCACGGGACACGGCGGCAGCAGCGAGGAACTCTCCGTAGGGAGAGGTGAAGAACTGTCCGTAAGGGGAGGCGAGGACCGCTATATACGCAGGACGCCCAGGCCGGCCGGGTCCGCGGCGGGCAGCGCCGTGGAATCATCAGCCGGTGTCACGGCAACGGCGAGAACGGGATCGGTCCGCAGGTCAGGCAGCAGGATGCCGGTCGTGTCGGCGGGCGGGCGCAGCACCGGCGCCACCGCCGGAGCCGAGACGTCGTCCTGCCGGTGCTGGGACGACGTCGTCTGATCACCGGTGTGCGGGTGCTCGCAGGCCGCCTGCACCAGAACGACGACCGGGCTGTCCACGGCCGGACCGAAGGCCCGTTTCACGTTGCCCGGCGAGGCGAGCTGGCTCATCGCGAGCAGCAGCAGCGCCAGGGCCGTCGCCACGATCGCGAGCGGCCGGAGGCCGAGGCGACGCGGGAGCGCGGACATCGGCTCACAGTACAACAGCGGCGGTTCTCAACCTTTGTGCCGCCGACTTCGTCTACCGAGCATGAAGATCAGACGCCGCCGTCACAGCGACGAGACGTTCATCGATTTCGTGGCGCAGCGTTCGGGTCGGCTCATCGCACATGCGGAGCTGCTCTGCGGCAATCACGAACAGGCGCGGGACATCGTGCAGTCCGTGCTGGTACGTGCCTACCAGCGATGGCGGCACATCGAGCACGACGACCCGTACGGCTACGTGCACCGCGCGGTGACCAACGCGGTGACCGACTGGTGGCGCACCGCCCATCAGCGCCACGAGCAGCCGGTCGGTGAGGTACCCGACCAGCCCGCGACGCCGGAGAACACCGTCGAGGACCGGCGTGCACTGCTCGCCGCCCTCGATCGGCTGACCAGCCGGGAGCGGACCATCGTCGTGCTGCGCTACCTGGACGACTGCTCCGAACGTGACACCGCCGAGGCGCTCGGTGTCAGCCTCGGCACGGTGAAGTCGACCTGCTCGCGTGCGCTGCGCAAGTTGAGAGTCGTCCTCACCGACGAGGCGCCGCCCACGGGACACGGCGAGTCCGGCCCGATCACCGCCCGATGGAGCCACTGATGCCCACTCACGACCACCTGAGGACAGCGATGAACGACTTGGCCCGAACCACCGAGCCACTGCCGCCCGCGGAGGTGCTGCACGTCGCGCGCCGGGTCCGCCGCAACCGGCGGATGCTGGCCGGGGCGGTGACGGCGGCCGCGGTCGTGCTGGTCACGACCGGCATCGCCCTGCTCACGCCGAACAAACACGAGGACGCGCTGCCGCCGGCGGTCACCGGGGACGCCGTGCAGACGTTGCAGAACTCGCTGTCCGGCCTGGCCGACGGCGACTACACGTTCAGCCGGACCGGCGCCGGTTGGATCGCCGACGTCCGCCGCGGCGCGGTCCACCTGCCGGACAGTGTGCTGATCGAGCACTCCGACACCTACCAGGTGCTGCGTACCGGGTCGGAGTTCTACATGCGCTACCTGATCTTCGGCAGTCCCGAGCAGCACGAACAGTTCCGCACCTACTTCCAGCAGCACGTCACCGGCGCACAGGGGCAGGCCGCGATGAAGGTGTTCGAGCAGCTGGACGGCACCCGGTGGGTCCGCGCCGACGAGAAGAAGGTGACGGCCGCCGCCGCCGACGAGTCGCTGAGCCACCTGGACGTGATGGCGACGCTCCCGACCACCGGCCAGCCCGACGCCACCGGCGCCGGCACCCTGATCGCGGCGGTGACGACCGCCGAGCGCTCCGGCGACGTCATCACCGGGACCCTCGACGCCACCCGGAAGGATCCGGCCCTCGAACGGATCTTCTCCGACCCGACCTATCTGTACGGGGTGGGCGCCAAGACGATGCCGTTCCGCGCGACCCTCGACGGCCAGGGTCGGCTCACCGAGTTCATCGTCACGATGCCCGAACACCGGATGGCCTCGGAACCGGCCGGCGGCATCGAGCCGGAGCCGCCGCTGGTCATCAAGATCTCCGAGTACGGGCAGACCGGCGCTCAGCCGGCCCCGGCGCAGGTCGACGGCGAGTTGGCCGCCGACGTCTACGAGACCCTTGCCAACGACAACGACTGATCGGCGGCGAGCCGGCCGGGGAGTCACGCCCCCGGCCGGTCCGGCCTCACGCCAGGAGCTTCGCCTTGGCCGCGGTGAACTCCTCGTCGGTGAGCAGTCCGGCGGTCTTCATCTCGCCGAGCCGGACGAGCTGGGCCATCAGGTCGCCACCGGGAGCGGCCGCGGCCTCCAGGGCGGGAGCCGGCGCCTGGGCGGGAACCGGTGCCGGGACCGGGTTGGGCGGGGCCACCACGGCGACGTTGGTGGAGACCGCGCCGGCCCGGCGTAGTTCGACGTCGCGGTCGTAGTGATGCTGGGACCAGTACCGGCGGACCGTGTTCGCCTGCCGCAGGATCAGGTCGCGCACCTCGGACGGGTTCTCGATCGAATCCAGGAGGATCTGTTTCTGCCCGTACTTCCCGGCGTGGGCCGGGTCCAGGCGCAGGATGAGGTCGCCGACGCCGCGGACCCGCTGGGTGATGTGCTGGTTGATGTCGGCGTCGACGACCAGCCAGATCGGGATGACCTCCTCCCGGGTGGAGATGACACCCGACGAGAACCGGATCGCGTCCGTGGTCACCGTGTAGGAGCCGGTCTGCACCCGGCCACCCGTCGCCAGCGCGGTGAGATCCTGCGAGGCCCCCGACCACAGCACGTCGCCGAGCGCGGGGTTCGTCTCCGTCATCGCCGTCAGCTCCTTGTCATTCGGTGTCAGCGGAGAGGTCGTCTTCTCGCGCGCTGGGCACGGTATCGAACCCGCGCACTCCGGCCCCGTCTCGCGGACCGTTTTTTGCAGGAATGTTGCCCGATGACATCGATGGGGTTAACTTGGGAGCGCTCCCACTCCCATCCCCAGGAGAAGCACCCATGGCCCGTTCCCGCGTCGTCGCCGTCGCTGCCGCCTGCACCACCGTGGCCGCGGCGAGCGTTCTGATCGTCACCGGCACCGCCTCCGCCGGCACCATCTCCGGAACCCTCTACCGAGACCCGAACACCCCGGTCGCCCGCTGGCTGTCGTCGAACTCCGGCGACTCCCGCGCCACCGTGATCCGCAGCAGGATCGACAGTCAACCGGCCACCCGCTGGCTGTCGAACTTCAACATCTCCACCATCGGCAGCGAGGTCGCCACCTACGTCAACGCCGCGAACGCGGCCGGGCAGATCCCCGCCCTGACCGTCTACGGCATCACCAACCGCGACTGCGGCGGCGCCAGCTCGGGCGGCGCTCCCGACCTCACCCAGTACCAGACGTGGATCGGCAACATCGCCCGCAACCTGGGCGGCCAGACCGTCGTGCTGAACCTGGAGCCCGACTCGATCGCCTTGCTCACCTGCCTGAACAGCACCGAGATCGCGGCCCGCAACCAGGCGCTGCGCACCGCCACCCAGACCCTGAAGGCCGGCAACCCGAACGCCAAGGTCTACCTCGACGGCGGGCACTCCGCCTGGAACAGCGCCGGTGACCAGGCGTCCCGGCTGGTCGCCGCCGGTGTCGCGGACGCGGACGGCTTCTACACCAACGCCTCCAACTTCCAACCGACGAGCGCGGAGTCGGCGTACGGCCGCTCGATCATCTCCTCGCTGAGCGGGCAGGGCGTCAACGGCAAACGGCAGGTGATCGACACCAGCCGCAACGGTGGCGCCAGTGGCGACTGGTGCGGCGACGACAACACCGACCGCCGGATCGGGCAGTACCCGACGGTGAACACCGGCGACGCGAACATCGACGCCTACCTGTGGATCAAGCCGCCGGGTGAGGCCGACGGCTGCCGGTACGCCGCCGGCTCGTTCCAGCCGGACCTCGCCTACAGCCTGGCCAGTTCGGCACCCAACCCGCCGTCCTCACCGACGTCGGCGCCGTCCTCACCGTCGTCGTCGCCCTCGTCGTCACCGTCCTCGTCGCCGTCGTCCTCCCCATCGACGTCACCGTCGCTGCCGACCGGTGCCTGCGGCGCCACCCTGCGAGCGGTGAGCACCTGGAACGGCGGTTACCAGGGCGAGGTCAAAGTCCAGGCCGGCAGCGGTACGCCCAACGGCTGGACGGTCTCCTGGACGCTGCCGTCCGGTTCCTCGATCAGCCAGGTCTGGAACGGCACGCTGACCACCTCCGGCTCCACGGTCAGCGTCCGCAACGTCTCCTGGAACGGCAACCTGCCCGCCGACGGCTCCACCACCTTCGGGTTCATCGCCACCGGCACCACCGGGGCACCCACCCTGACCTGCACCTCCCCCTGACGGCGGTCGGCCGGGCCGTGCCCGCACTCACGGCTCGGCCGCCCGCCTCACCGATCGCGGCCGCGGTCGCTCGCCAACCGGCCGCGGCCGCGATCACCCACCGCCGGCCTTCGGGGTCGGTTGTTCGTTGCACCACCTCCGGCCGGGCGGCCCATCCAGTGATCAGCCATGCGGCCGGTATCGGCGTGAAAGTCACCTTCAGGAGATCAAACCCCCAGACGAACATCTTGTGGCAAATAGGGCATATATGTACGTTCGCTGCGTATTGCCCGATTCGCTCGGTAGGAGCTGCCATGTTCAAGATCTTCGCCACCGGCACCGCCATGCTCGCCTATCTCGCCGCCTGCCCGGCACCGGCGGCAGCCTCCCCCGGGCCTCCGGCGCCGCAGGATCGGATGTCCATCAGCGTCGTGTCCGCCAACGGCTCCGGCTGCCCGCTGGGCACCGCCGACGTCACCGTGTCGCCGGACAACAAGGCCTTCACCGTGACCTACAGCGCCTTCACCGCACAGGTCGGCGCCGGCGCCAAGGCCATCGACTTCCGCAAGAACTGCCAGATGGCCCTCTCGGTCGACGTTCCGGAGGGATTCACCTACGCCATTGCCCGCACCGACTACCGGGGCTTCGCCCGGCTGGAACGCGGGGCGTCCGGCCTCCAGGCCGCGTTCTACTACTTCCAGGGTGAGCCGCGCACCACCGCGACCCGGCACAACTTCACCGGCCCGGCCGATGGCGACTGGCAGCGCACCGACACCATCGGCATCAGTTCGCTGTCCTTCCTGCCCTGCGGCGAACGCCGCTACCTCAACGTCAACACCGAACTACGGGTCAACGCCGGCACCTCCAACCGCAAGGCCACCAGCTTCCTCACCATGGACTCCACCGACGGCAATCTCGACACCGTGTACCACGTCGCCTGGAAGAAGTGCTGACGGTTCGGCACGGCCGGCCCACACCGGGCCGGCCCGGCCGGGCACCCCGACGTCAGACGGCGGTGCCGGGAACGTCGCTGACGATCGAGAGAGCTCCGGCGATCTGCGACAACTCGTTCTGCGCGATCGGCCGCGACCAGGTGTATCCCTGACCGCGGTGGCAGCCGAGCAACCGCAGGGCGCTGGCCTGTTCCGGGTTCTCCACGCCCTCGGCGACGGTGACCAGCCCGGTGGCATCGGCGAGTTTGATCACGACCTCACTGAGCGAGGTTCCGGCGCCCGGCCCGGTGATCGGGTCGACGAAGCTCTTGTCGATCTTCAGGATCGTCGCGGGCAGCTTCTGCACGTAGCTCAGCGAGCTGTAGCCGGTGCCGAAGTCGTCCAGCGCCAACTGGACCCCGCGGATGCGGATCTCGTGCAGGGTCTCCATCACCGCCTCCGGCTCGCTGATCAACGCGGTCTCGGTGATCTCCAGGGTGAGCCGCCGAGCGGGCAGGCCACTGTCGGCCAGCGCGGCGTCGAGATCGCCGATGAACCGGGGATGGGTCAGCTGCCGAGGCGAGACGTTCACGCTGACCGACGCGTCGGCCATGACCGGGGCCTCGGACGTCCATCTCGCGGCGTCCCGGCACGCCCGGCGCAACACCCAGCGGCCGAGATCGATGATCAGGCCGGTGTCCTCGGCCAGCGGGATGAATCGATCGGGCGCGACCCTCCCCTGACCGGGCCGGTTCCAGCGCACCAGCGCCTCGGCGCCCACCGGCCGTCCGGTGTCCAGCGCGATGATCGGCTGGTAGTGCACCAGGAGCTGCTCCTCGGTGATGGCCCGGGCCAGGGCGATCTCGTCGTCGACCCGCCGCACCGCGGTGCCCGCCAGCGCACCGTCGAACACCACCACCTGATCCTTGCCACGACGCTTGGCCTGCCGCAACGCGGCGTCGGCGTCACGCAGGACGGCAGCCGGCAGGAGGCCGGGCGGCAGATTGCCGGCATGGATGGGACGGATCCCGATGCTCGCCCGGAGCCGGAGCTCGTGGCCGCCGATGGTCAGCGGTTCACCCAGTGCCTGCAGCAGCCGGTGGGCCAGGCCGGCGGAGACGGTGTTCCCGGGATCCGTCGGCAGCTCGGTCAGAACGACGAACTCGTCGGCGCTCAACCGGGCCAGTAGGTTCCCCGGACCGGCGGCGAGCCGGAGCCGCTCCGCGACCAGCCGCAGGACCTGGTCACCCACCGCATAACCGAGGGCGTCGTTGACCAGCCGGAACCGGTCGAGATTGATCAGCAGCAGAGCGCTCTGCGCCGCGACACTGCGGCAGGCCTGCTGGCTGTCGCGGATGTGGTCCAGCAGCAACCGGCGGTTGGCGAGATCGGTGACCGGATCGTGAGTCGCCTGCCAGGCCAATGTCTCGTTGGTGCGCTGCCGTTCCACGACCCGGCCCAGCGCCAGGCCGATCTGCTCCAGCGCCTGCAGCAGATCGTGGTCCGGCGTGGCGATGTCGGCGGGCAGATAGAACGAGAGCACCCCGATCGCCTCGCCGCCGGTCAGCACCGGCACCGCCACGGCGGCGCCGATCCCGCAGCCGGCCAGCGACCCGCCCCACGGCTTGAGGCGGGCGAGGTCGGTGACGATCAGTGCGACGCCGTCACCCGGCATCTCCGACATGCTCCCCGCATCACCTCGCGCGGCGCACTCCGACAGCGTGCAGGCGGCGTCGTGCCCGTGCTCACCGACGTGCCACACCGCGCGTTCGCTGCCGCTGATCCAGGCATGCCCGGCCCGCCACTGCAGGCGTACGCACACCTCCCGCACCACGTCGGCGGCGGCGTCATCGAAGGCGTCGGCGCTGTTGGCCGTCACTGCGGCATGGCGGATCAGCGCGGCCGCCCGCTGCGCGCGACGCTGTACGGTCACGTCCCGCAGGATGGCCGTGTAGCGCGGGTGCCCGTCATGGGCCCAGGTCGACAACGACAACTCGGTCAGCAGTTCCCGGCCGTCGGCGTGCACGGCCGGCACCTCGACGGTGGTACCGCGCAACGGACTGCCACCGGCGACGAACTGCGCGAGCCCCGCCTGGTACTCCTGGCGGACCCGCACCGGGACGACGACCGCGAACTCCTGGCCGAGCATGTCGGCCGAGGTGTACCCGAGCAGCCGCTCGGCACCCTGGTTCCACGCCACGATTCGACCGGCCTGATCCACCGTGACGATGCCGTCGACGGTGGAGCTCATCTCGGCCAGTTGCCGCTGCGCACTGTGCTGCTCGGTCAGGGAGTCGACGGTGCTCAACAGTTGCCACCGGCCGCCGGGGATCGGCCGGACCAGCGTGCTGGAGACCAGCGCCGGCAGGATCCGGCCGTCGCGGTGCCGGTATTCCTTCTCCCGCAGGATCGCGCTGCGCACCCCGGAGATGAGATCACCGACCAGGGCGACGTCGGCGTCGTGGTCCCGCGTACAGGTGAAGTCACCGAAGTAACGGCCGACGAGTTCCTCGACGGTGTAGCCGATGAAGTCGGCGTAGGCCCGGTTCACGCGCAGGTAGATCCCGGAGTCGTCGACCAGTGTCATGCCCGCCGAGGCGTGGTCGAAGGCGGAGCCGAACAGCCGTGCCTGTCCCTCGTCGTCGCTCACTCACCGCTCCTGTGCCGTCCGGTTCTTCCCACAGGTGATCGGTGGGCTCGGTCACCACTTGAGGGATTCAAGATTCGGTACGCCGTCCGGCTCACCCGTTCCGGATCGCTTGTTCGGACGGGGTGTGGTGCCTGCTCGTGCACACCGCACGGCGGCCGGGTTGCGACCGCCTCCTGCGACATGACGGTTGAGCAGCACAACAGCCGGACCGGCGCCGATCTTCGTCACCGCAGTCGATCGGGGCGGGTGTCACCTGCTCCGATCGGGGCATCGGCAAGGCGGCCGTACGTCTGGGAATCTTCGCCGGTGAAAACGCGCTCCCCATTCGTCGCTCTCGCACTCGCCAGTGTCATGGCGCTGCCGGCCGGGCCGGCCTGGGCCGAACCCACCACGGCCGGACCCGTCGAACCGCAGCATCTGCGGGTGATGACCCGCAACATCTACCTCGGTGCCGACCTCACCCCGGCCCTCACGGTGCAGGACACGCCCGCGTTGCTCGCGGCGGTCTCGATGATCTACGCACAGGTACGGGCGACCGACTTCGCCGTACGAGCCGAGGGTCTCGCCGACGAGATCCAGCGGGAGCGTCCCGACCTGCTCGGGTTGCAGGAGGTCGTCACGTGGACGACGACCGGTCCGGGCGCCGGGCCGTCCCAGGACTTCCTGGCCGTTCTGCGGCAGGCACTCGCCCGCCGCGGCCTGCACTACACGGTCGCGGCCACGTCACCCGGTTCCGACATCGGCCCGATGCCGCTGACCGCCCCCTGCGCGTCGGCCACGATCGGGGCGTGCACGCTGCGGTTGCGGGACAGCGACGTGCTGCTCGTGAACGACCGCACTCCCGGCCTGCACTGGTCGGCCCCGAGCCACGGCGTCTACCAGGCCCGGCTGACCGTGCCGCTGCCGGGAGGAGCTCCGCCGGTCCAACTGGTGCACGGCTGGGCGTCCATCGAGGCGAAGCACCACGGGGTGTCGTTCCGGTTCGTCACCACCCACCTGGAGACTCAGCGGTTTCCGCAGATCCAGAAGGCCCAGGTCACCGAGTTCCTCGCCGGGCCCGCCGCCGGCCCGGGAACGGTGATCGCGGTCGGTGACTTCAACTCGGCCGCCGACGGCAGTACGACCGACACCTACCAGCTGCTGACCGGCCGGTTCCGGGACGCCTGGACCACGGGGCCGGGCTACACGTGCTGCCAGAACCCCGGCTTGGACAATCCGGCCTCGCAAGCGGCGTCACGGATCGATCTGGTGCTGCTCGGCGGCGCCGCGTCGCCGAGGGACGCCAGGGTCGTCGGAGCGGACCCGTTCCGGGCGACCGCGCCGCGATACACCTCCGACCACGCCGGTGTCGCGGCCACCATCGACTGGCGACGCCCGGCGAAGTAGGTTGTCGTCGCCGGCGGGTGCGTGGAACACTGCCCGTCATGACGATCACCTCTTGGAGCGATGTCGCGTAAGCCGCCCGGGTCCGTCCGTGCCGAGCTGCCCCGGCGGCGCAAGCCGGGCACACGGATCGCCGTGATCGACGGCGTGTCCGCCAAGGGCCTGCGGGCCCTCGCCCGGCTCGAACGAACCCGCCTCGGCCCCAGTGGTGCGTGGATCGCACTGAAGGGCTGGGAGGGTTTCGCCCGCGCCGACGACGACGAACGCGCGGACCAGATCTATTACGGCGAGGTCGGTTGCTGCCCCGATCCGCGGGACAACCGGGAGATCCTGGACCGGGTGCTGCACGCGCTGCCGGCCCGGGACGCGAAGGTCCTCCGGAAACGGATTCAGGCGCTGGACGACCGGATCGGGTCACTCGATGATGGAGCACGGCCGTGACCGTGCTCCATCAGGTTCACCGGATCAGGCCGGGTCCTCGTCGGTGATGTGCCACAGCCGCACCTTGCCGTCGGCTCCGGCGGTGACCAGCCGTTTGCCGCTCGCGTTGATCCGCAGCGACCAGACCGGGCCGGTGTGGCCGGTCAGCGGGGCGGCTTCGGCGGCTCCGGTCTCGGTGTTCCACAGCCGTACGGTGCCGTCGTCGCTGCCGGTGACCAGCAGTTCCCCGCCGCGGGCGAACCGCATGGCGCGTACCGGCCGGTTGTGTCCGGTCAGTGGCGCGATGGCCGGGCGGCGGGTCGTGGTGTTCCACACCTGGACGGTGCTGTCGCCGCCGGAGGACGTGGCCAGCAGTTTGTGGCCGAGGCTGAAGGTGAGTCCGAGCACTGGCCCGGAGCTGCCGGTCAGCGGAACGCCCGCGGGTTCGCCGGTGATCGGGTTCCAGAGCCGGACGGTGTTGCCGCCGCCGGAGGCGGCCAGCAGCCGGCCGTCGGGGCTGAAGCTCATCGCGTAGACCGGTCCGGGGGCGACGGTCCGGGGTTCGCCGATCGGACGGCCGGTCGTGGGCTGCCACAGCCGTACCGTGTCGTCGGCCCCGGTGGTCGCGAGCCGCTTGCCGTTGCGGCTGAACACGACGTTGCGTACGGCGCCGGTGTGCCCGGTCAGGGTGTGCACCAAGCGACCGGTGGCCGGATCCCACAGCCGGGCCGTTCCGTCGTCGCCGCCGGTGGCCATCAGCTTGCCGGTCGAGCTGAAGGACACCGTGCGCACCGCTCCGGTGTGGCCGGTCAACGGTGCACCGGACCGCTCGCCGGTGGCCGGGTCCCACAGCGACACCCCGCCGTCACCGGCGACGGCCAGCAGTTCGCCGTCGGCACTGAACTCGACCGCGTGGACGGTTCCGGTGATGCCGGTGATCGGCACTCCGGTCGGGCGGCCGGCGGCGGTGCTCCACACCCGTACCGTGCCGGCGCTGACGGTGGCGAACATCTTGCCGTCCGGGCGCAGTGCGATGCGCCCGTTCACACCGTCGACGACGGCGCGGAGCCGGGCTTCGAGGTCTGCGCCGGTCGGTACCGCGACCGCTGACGTCAGGGTGAGCGAGGGTTGCGAGGTGCTGGGCGAGACGGCGACGGCGGCGGTGAACCCGAGCAGGGCCACTGCGACCGCCACGTTGACACCGCCCGCGAGCGAACGTCCTCTTTCAGTATTGGTAGCCACGTCCGTACCGTAAGTATTGGTTTAAGACCTGAAGTGACGTTTCGATGGTTTCCATGCCGTCGAGTAGAGGCCGACGGCTTGACCCGAGCCGCTGCATACCCGGTATATTACTCGGTATGAGCATCCGGCACACCCTATTGGCCCTGCTCAGCGAGGGCCCGAAGTACGGCCTGCAGTTACGGCAGGAGTTCGAAGCCAGGACCGGTGAGGTGTGGCCGCTGAACGTCGGGCAGGTCTACACCACCCTGCAGCGGCTCGAACGCGACGGCCTCGTCGAGTCGGAGGACGGCGGCGGCCGACCACAGAACGCGTTTACCATCACCCCGGCCGGTGCCGACGAACTGCGGACCTGGCTGCTCACTCCCCCCGACGTCGTCCCACCGCCACGCGACGAGCTGGTCATGAAGGTGCTGGTGGCGATGCGGGTGCCGGGCGTGGACATGCCCCAGCTGCTCCAAAGTCACCGGCGCCACCTCGTCCAGGCGATGCAGGAGTACACCCGACTCAAAGCCGACCTCACCGACGCCGAGGTGGAGCTGTCCCTGGTCGCCGACTCGGAACTGTTCCGGATCGAGGCGATCATCAGATGGCTCGACATCGCCGACGCCCGGCTCGCACGCCTGCCCGCCACCACCGACCGCCCGGCCGACGCACCCCGGGCCGGCCGCCGGATCGCCGGGATCCGACGATGACCGCCGTCCTCGAACTGCGCCGGGTGTCCAAGACCCACGGATCGGGTCCCACCGCGGTGCACGCGTTACGCGAGATCGACCTGACCGTGCGCGGCGGCGAGCTCGTCGCGGTGATGGGTCCGAGCGGGTCCGGCAAGAGCACCCTGCTCACCATCGCCGGCACCCTGGAGGAACCGACCAGCGGCAGCGTCGTCATCACCGGCCACGACCCGGCCGACCTGTCCCGCAACGACCGCGCACGCCTGCGACGACAGGCCATCGGCTACGTCTTCCAGGACTTCAACCTGCTCGCCGGGCTCACCGCCGTGGAGAACGTGGCCCTTCCGCTGGAGCTGGACGGCACACCGGTCAAGGCCGCCCGCGCCGCCGCGATGGACGTACTCGCCAAGCTCGAACTCACCGATCGCGCCGCCCGCGACCCCGACGAACTGTCCGGCGGCGAACGGCAACGCGTCGCCATCGCCCGCGCCGTCGTCGGGCAGCGCCGCCTACTGCTGGCCGACGAACCCACCGGCGCCCTCGACTCGCTCAGCGGTGAGACGGTGATGCGCCTGCTGCGCCGGTCCGCCGACGACGGCGTGGCCTGCGTCGTGGTCACCCACGACGCCCGGATGGCGTCCTGGGCCGACCGGGTGGTGTTCCTCCGCGACGGCCGACTGGCCGATCAGACCGTCCCCGGCCCCGGGCCGGAGTCACTGCTCACCCCCGGTGACGGCCGATGAGCCGCAACGGCGGACTCCCGGCGCGGCGCGCGGTCGTCCGCTGGGCGCTGCGCCTGTTCCGCCGCGAGTGGCGTCAACAGATCGCGGTGCTGACCCTGCTGACCGTCGCCGTCACCGCCGCGGTCGTCGCCGTGTCCGCCGGCTACCACGCGACCCCACCCGCCACCGCCGCCTTCGGCACCGCACGCCAATCGCTCACCCTGTACGCCGACGGCGACCGGCCCCTCGACGCCCGGATCGCACAGGCCCGCGACTGGTTCGGCACCGTCGAGGTCATCGGACACACCGACCTGCCCGGCCCCGGCTCGGCGGGCACGGTGCGACTGCGCAGGCAGGACCCCACCGGGCCGTACGGCGCACCGATGCTCCGGCTACGCGACGGCCGCTACCCGACCGCACCCGGCGAGGCCGCGGTCACCGACCAGATCGCCGTACGTCTGCACACCCGCGTCGGCGACCGCCTGACCGTCGCCGGCCGCACCTGGACCGTCGTCGGCACGGTCGAGAACCCCGCCGACCTGCGCGCCCAGTTCATTCTCGACGCACCCACCGCCGGTGGGTCACCGCAGTCGGTCACGCTGCTCACCGACGCCACCGCACGACGTTTCGAGCAGTACCGGGCAGCGAACGGCCATCCGGCGTACGCCCTGCGCCCGACGCTGGTCTGGGTCGAGGCGGCAGCCGGCGTGTTCAGCGTGTTCACCGTCGGGATGCTGCTCATCGGGCTCATCGCGGCAGCCGGTTTCGCCGTCGTCGCGCACCGGCGGCAACGCCAGCTCGGCATGCTCGCCGCGATCGGCGCCACCCCACGGCACCTGCGGCTCGTCCTGCTGGCCCACGGCGCCGCGGTCGGCACCACCGCCGCCGTGATCGGCACGCCGCTGGGCGCCCTGGCCTGGTTCGCCGTCACGCCCCGGTTCGAGACCGCGGCCGGTCACCGGATCGGTCCGCTCGATCTGCCGTGGGGCCAGATCGCCGTCACCGTCCTGCTCACGATCCTGGCCGCCACCGTCGCCGCCTGGCGACCGGCGCACTCCGCGGCGCGGCTTCCGGTGACGCTCGCGCTGTCCGCCCGTCCGCCACGGCCCGAACGGGCACGTCGGTCCGCCGTGGCCGCAGCCGTGCTGGTCGTGCTGGGCGTCGTGGCGTTACGGCTGGTGCAGAGCAACCGGCCCGCCGACGGCGACGCGCTCTCGGTCGGCGACGTGGCACTGGTCGTGGGTGGCACGCTCGCGATCGGGTTCGCCCTGCTGTCGATCGGGCCGTCGGCGATCCGGCTGCTCGCGGCGGCCGCCGCCGGACTTCCCGTCGTCACCCGGCTGGCGTTCCGCGACCTCGCCCGCCACCAGGCCCGATCCAGTGCCGCGCTGGCCGCGATCAGCGTGGCGCTGGCGATCCCGGCCGCGATCGTGATCGGTGCGCGAGTCCTCGAATCGGACCCGGCCGACAGCGACGAGTTACTCGCGCTGCGCACCATCGCCACCACCGCCGGAGCGCTGCTCGCGCTGGTGATCCTCGCCGTGACCGTCGGCCTGATCAGAGCCGAGGCGGCCGGTGACCTGCGCACCCTGACCGCGGTCGGCGCGACCCGGGGCATTCGGCGCACCCTGACCTCGGCGACCGCGGGCGGACTCGCGCTCCTCGGCGCGGTCCTGGGCATCGGCGCCGCATACACCGTCATCCTGGCCGGTTCCTCCGCCGAGCAACTCCGCGAACTGGCACGCGTACCGATCATCGATCTGACCGTGATCGCCGTCGGCGTGCCACTGATCGCCACCGTCCTCGGCTGGTTGCTCGCCGGCCGCGAACCACGATCCCTGGTGCGGGTACCACTGGAGTGACACAGCCGATATCGTCCTCTGTGGAGGTGCGTGTGCCCGGATCGCCAGGTTCCCCCCGCTACGACCCGCCGCCGACAGGCCGGTCATGAGGCTGGCCGCGGTCGACTGGGGATCGGTTCCGGACTGGATCGCCGGCATCGGCTCGGTCTTCGCCACCCTGCTGGCGGTCAGCGGCCTGCTGTACGAGATGCACAAGCGCCGGCTCACCGAGGCCAGGGCGGCCGCCGAACGCCGGGCGGCCGAAGCGAACCAGGCCCGGCTGGTCAGCGTCCAGGCCCGGGTGCGCGGTGACGGTCACCGGGCCGAGCTCATACTGCGCAACGACAGCGCGGCCCCGATCCGTACCGTGACACCGGTCCTGTACTGGGCCGACACCGACGGCACGTGGCGGATTCCGCGGCTCTCCTCCAACGGGAGCCCGCAAGCGGTGCTGGGGCCGCACGAGTCGGCCACCTCGTTCGCCGAGGTCGCCTTCGGGGAGCCGGGCCCGCCCGAGCCGGCCGCCGTGCGTACCGCCGTCGCCTTCACCGACGCCACGGGCCGACGCTGGCTCTGCCTACCCGACGCGGGGTCACCGATCCCGGTGCTCGACCGGAGCGACGGCGGCGCGCTGCGGTCCGCGCTGGACCCCGCCTGATCCGCGATTCACGCCGTCGCAAGGCTCAGCGCTGACACATCGCCCGGTCGGCACATCACCGCCGGGTACGGGCCGCGATCAGGCGGCGGACCTGGTCCCGGTGCCGGAATCGGAAGGTCGAGCAGCGGGAGTCGGCCAACGAACTGTTCATGGCGTGGTGGGCGCAGCCGCCCATGCAGACCGGCAGGGCGGGGCAGGCCCGGCATTCCGGATCGGTGAACGGGTCGTAGGTCAGCCACTTGGACAGGCGGTCGCCCGGTGCCGGCCAGTCGCGGAGGTCGCCGATCACCTCGTTCGGGTCGCCGACCGTCTCGGTGCACTTGTAGATCTCGCCGCGGGAGCCGATCACCAGCTCGTTGTCGCGGACCGCGGTGCACGGCGCGCCGGTCGGTGCCGGTGGTGGCGGGGTGGCGAAGCCGAGTTCGCCGGCCAGCGCGAGGAACCGCTGTTCGGCCTCGGCGAAGGCGGGCCGGGAGAGGCATTCGGTGGCGTAACCGGCGCTCGGGGCGAGCAGGTTGACCCGGGCCGGCAGGACATGGCCGGGGCTGACCGCGACCCGCCCGGCCAGACCCGCGTCGGCGAGCATCCGCAGCAGCCGGGGCACCGACGCGAGGTTGCCGGTGTCCAGGTTGACCCGGACCGTGACGTCGAGGATCCCGGCGACCGCGACGACGTTGGCCAGGATCTCCCGGAACGTGCCGCGCCCACCGGCCAGCGGCCGCCGGACGTCGTGTACCTCGGGCGGCCCGTCCAGGCCGACCTGCGCGACGGTCACCGCCCGGTCGCGCAACCGGCGGGCCACCGGCGCGGTCAGCAGATAGCCGTTGGTGATGATCGCCGCCCGGTAGGCGACCC
Organism: Actinoplanes sichuanensis; assembly: GCF_033097365.1. Taxonomy (NCBI): domain Bacteria; kingdom Bacillati; phylum Actinomycetota; class Actinomycetes; order Micromonosporales; family Micromonosporaceae; genus Actinoplanes; species Actinoplanes sichuanensis. Next base: position 2,589,168 of record NZ_AP028461.1, on the reverse strand, counting down.
CGGCGCCCGCAGCCCGCGACAGCAACTCGTCGGAGAGCGACAGCAGGGCGGGCAGACCGACCAGGGGCTCCCCGCCGTACCAGAGCACGGCCAGTTCACGGATCCCCGGCAGCCGCCGGTCGACCAGGTCCAGCAGACGCTGCCGGACGTCGTCGGCGAGCAGCGACGGATGCTTGGCCTCGAAGCAGTACGGGCAGCCGAAGTTGCAGCCCAGGCTGGTCACCACGGTGAGGTGGAAACGGTGCGGGTTGCGGCGGGTGGCCGCGTACCGCTCGCGGAGCAGGTCGAGTTCGTCCAGGTCGTCGGGGAGGATCATCTGGCCGCGAGCGAGCGCGTACAGCAGATCCGGGTCGGCCGGGGCGTCGTGGTCACCGGCGAGGTAACGGTCGATCGGTTCGCGGCGGCCGGCCGGCACCGCGACGACACGGCCGGAGACACCGTTGTAGACGTACCACCGCGGCCCGTCGTCGACCCAGATGTTGTACCGCGACTCCTTCATCGTCCGTCCGGCGGGTGAGTCAGCGCCCGGCTCACCCGGTCGGCCGCGTCGGGGCCCCAGAGCAGCAGGATGTCCCGCCCGGACGACGGCGTCTCACCGGCGGCGAACACCGGTCCGCACGCGGAGAAACTCGTGAACGCGGCACCGAAGCCGGCGTTGCCGGCCGCCGCGGCCAGGCGGGCGGTCTCCCCGAGGTCCGGCTGGGCCCGCGGGCTGTCGCCGTGACCGCCCGCGGCCAGGCCGGCGTCGAATCCGTCCAGGTAGGTGGTCAGCACCTCGATGGCCTTGCGGACCTGGGGCGGGTAATAGTCGAGCCGCACCGGACCGGCGGGTCCCTCGATCACCATTATCTGGAGTCCGTCGACCATGACCGGCCACCCCTTCACACGAAATGAATCATCACGACATCGGAAATGATCAGAAATAGACGTCCGGCTAAGAACATTTCCGACCCCCGACGTGAATGTCAATACACTGAGCGGGCACTTGACTCACCCTTTTTCCCAACTATTTTGATCAATTCCGAGTGCCTAGCATCAGGATTATGGTGGGGCGGCCGAGAGTCGTCGCCGCGGCATGGGCACGCCCCGTCGCGATGGTCGAACGGACGCGTGAGCTGGCCGCGCTGACGGCATGCCTCGAGGAGATCAAGACCGGCGCCGCACGGGTCGTGGTGATCGAGGGTGTCGCCGGGATCGGCAAGACCGCACTGCTGCAGGCCGTCCGCGAGCGCGCACCGGCCCGGGGCGTACGGGTCCTGGCCACCCTGGTCCCGCACCTGAGTTCCACCGCACCGTACGGGCTGCTGCGCCGACTGCTCGGCCCGGAGGTCGCCCGCCGGGGCGGTGCCACCACGCTGACCGGTGCCGCCGCGTTCGCCGCACCGCTGTTCACCCCGGGCGCCCCGGTCGCGGCCGGCGTCGACTACGGCTGCCACTGGCTGCTGGCCGCCCTGGCCGACGCCGGGCCGCTGCTGATCGCGCTGGACGACGCGCACTGGGCCGACATCGAATCGCTGCGGGTGCTGGCCGACGCCGCCGAGGATCTGAGCGGCGCCCCACTGGCCGTGATGGTCACCGCCCGGCCGGGCCTGAACCGGGCCGCCGAGCCGCTGCTGGCCCGCCTCGCCACCCTGGACGGCGCGCGGGTGGTGCATCCGGCGCCGTTGTCCGAGGTCGGCGTGGCGACGTTGCTGCGCCACGCGTTCAACCGCGAACCCGACCCGGAGTTCACCGCCGCCTGCGCCCAGGCCAGCGGCGGCAACGTCTTCTACCTGCGGGAACTGATCCGTCCGCTGATCGCCGCCGGGCTGTCACCGACCGCCGGGGCCGTCGCCGAACTCGACGCGACCGGCCCGGAGGCGCTGGTCCACACCGTGCGCCGACGGCTCGGCGAGCTCGGCCTGATCGCCACCGACCTGGCCCAGGCCGCCGCCGTGCTCGGCGACGACACCCCGTTCGCCGACGTGGCCGCACTGGCCGGGGTGGCCGACGACCCGGCCGGCGACGCCGCCGTCTCGTTGCGCGTCTCGTCGATCCTGGCCCGCACCGCCCCGGTGGCGTTCCCGCACCCGCTGGTCCGGGCCGCGGTCGAGCAGACCGTCCCGCCGGAACGCCTGGGCCGCCTGCACGCCAAGGCCGCCGGAGTGCTGCGGACGGCCGGGGCGGCACCCGCCAAGATCGCCGAACACCTGCTGCTCGCGCCGCCGGCCGGCCGGGCCGAGGTGGTCGATCTGCTGGTCGACGAGGCCCATCGGGACCTCACCACCGGCTCGGCCGAGGCCGCCGGCCGCCTGCTGCGCCGGGCCATGGCCGAGCCACCCACCCCGGACAGCCGGCCCGCCGTGCTACTCGCCCTGGCCACCGCGGAACGCGCGACGGGCCACCTGGCCGAGGCCGGTGACCATCTCCGCGAGGTCGTCGAGACCGGTGCCCGACCGGTCGCCCTGACCGCCATGGCCGACCTCTTCGAGGTCCTCTACGAACTCGACGACGCCGACGCCGCCTCCCGGTTGCGGCGCCGCGCCTACGCCGCCGAGCCCTACGGTCGAGACCAGGCGGAGGTACGGCTCCGCGCCGCGTTGTTACTGCAGGCCGCCGAGACCGCCGACGACCGGGCGCCGACCGGACTGGCCGACATCGACATCGACCGGCTCCCGACCGGCACCGGCGAGGAACGCCGTCTGCTGGTCTGCGCGGCCATCCACCACCGGGCCACCGGCCAGTGCCCACCCGACGAATTCCAGGCCCACCTGCGCCGGGTCGTGGAGAACCTGCCGGCCGACCGCCCACTCACCTACTGGGAGGTGCTGGCCGCCCTGGAGGCGGCCGCGTTCCTGGCCGCCGCCGAGGCGATGACCGACGCCGAGACGGTACTGGACCGGCTGCGCCCGGAGGTGGTCCGGCTGCGCCGGATCGCGCCCGGCCTGCAGGCCGAGTGGTCCAACCGGACCGTGCTGAACAACCTGCGCCGCGGCCACTTCGAGGAGGCCGCGGCCGGACTCGCCGAGGCCGAACGATTCGCCGCCCGGCACGGCCTGACCATGTACGCGGCGATGGTCAGTTTCACCCGCGGCATCATCGACATGGAACGCGGCGACTACGCCCGGGCCGGTGCCCACCTGCTGCTCGGCCCGGCCGAACCGGCGGTGGTCGGCGCGCTCGGTGAACTGCTCAGCGGCCGCCCGGCCGAGGCGTTGGCCCGGCTCGCGCTGCCCGGGCACCCGGACGCCCCGGTCACCGAACGGGAGATCGAGTTCGAGATCCACCTGATCGCCAGCCACGCCTACGAGATCCTCGGCGACCGGGCGCAGGCGCTGCGCGAGGCCGACCGGGAACTGGCCGTCCGCCGCCGGCACGGCCCGTCCTACCGGCTGGCGGCCGCCTTGCGCAGGCGGGCGTCGTTCGCGCCCGCCCGGGAGGCCGTCGACCTGCTCACCGAGGCGATGGCCGCGTGCGACGGCACCCCACGCGAACCCGTGCTGGCCCGGGTCCGCGCCGCCTACGGGGCCGCGTTGCGCCGGTCCGGGCGGCTGCGGGAGGCCCGTACCGAATTGGCTGCCGCTCTTGATCTGGCCACCCGCCTCGGCATGCCGCGCCTGGCCGCCAAGGTCGGCACCGAGATCCGGGCGGCCGGAGGCCGACCCCGCCGGACCCGGGTGACCGGCGTCGCCGCACTGACCGACGGGCAGGCCGCGGTGGCCCGGCTGGCCGCGGCCGGACGCACCAACCGGGAGATCGCCGAGAGCCTCTACGTGACGATCAAGACCGTCGAGACGCACCTGGCCGCGGTCTACCGCAAACTTGCGGTATCCGGCCGAGAGCAGCTGCGGGAGGCGCTGGCCGGCGACACCCAATTCTCAGGGTCCGCACCCTGATGACCCCCGAGGGCCAGGGTCGCACGCTGAAACCATGATGACCCTGGAGAACCTCACCGCCACCGATCGCGCCACCGCACTGTTCGCCTCCCGGCTGCCCGCCGGCGTCCCGGTCGCCCCGGCCACCCTGCACGCCGCGATCACCGAGGCGTTACACGACCACGGCGGCCCACCCGGATGCGCTGGCCAGATGGCCGCCGTCTACGGCGAGAATCCGGCGTACGCCACCGCGCGCATGCGGTGGGCGCTGGCCGTCCTGCGCGCCCCGACCCGGTCGTGAACATCCGGGTGCTGGTCGCCGACGACCAGCCGCTGATCCGCGCCGGCATCGCCGCCCTGCTGCATGCCGAGCCGGACATCGAGGTGGTGGCGGCCACCGACGGCGGGCCGGACGCGGTCAAGGGCGCCGCCACCCACCTGCCCGACGTCGTGCTGCTGGACCTGCCGGCCGACGACGACGGCATCGGGGTCGAGACGATCGGCCGGCTGGTCGGCGACGGGGCCCGCTACTGCCCGCAGCGTCCGGTGCGGGTGCTGGGGATGACCGCCGGCTACCACCCTCAGTTGGCCTGGCGGGCCCTCGCCGCCGGTGCCGCCGGTTTCCTGCTCAAGTCCAAGCCGCCGGAGCTGCTGCTCGGCGCGGTCCGGGCGATCGCCGAGGCGGGCGCCTGGCTCGACCTGATCGTGCTGCGCGACATGCTGGTCGAGCTCGCCTGCCGCCCGGCCGGCGGACCGAACCCGTCACGGCTGGTCGCGCGGCTCACCGGCCGGGAACGGGAGGTGCTGGTACTCCTGGCGTACGGCCTGGGCAACAGCGAGATCGCCGCCCGGCTGTTCCTGAGCGACGCCACCGTCCGTACCCACATCGGTCGGATCCTGATGAAGTTGCAGTGCCGAGACCGGACCCGGGCGGTGATCGTCGCCTACCGCTCCGGGCTGGTCCGCATCGACGGCGGCGACGGTCCCTGACCGCTCTGCCGACGGAGGGTCGCGGCCAGGTCCTCGATGTCCTTCGCGGTCTGCGGGTCGAACGTCAGCATCGCGGCGTCGTTGCCGGTCAGCCCGTCGAGCAGCGCCCTCGCCTCGTCCTGATCAGTCCCGCCGACCACGCAGCCGGCCCTACCGAACTCCAGGTGGGCGCGGCTGTAGTAGATGCCGAGGGTCCGGTGCAGGGCGGCGGCGATCGGATCACCGGCGCCGTTGCGGCTCCGACGCTGATCGGCGATGTCTCGCAGCCGGCCGGGCACCGCGGCGTACCGGTTGGTGCCGCCGACCGCCAGGAACGCCCCCACTCCCGGCTGGAGCAGCGCCACCGCGTCCCGCTCGTCCACCCGGGAGGCCGGTGCCCCGATGTGGATCAGCAGCGGCTCACCGCGGATCACCGTGGCGAAACCGCGTCCGGCGTTGTCCGGAACGGTGAGCAGCGGGGTCAGCCGGTACGAGCCGGGTTCGTCGAGCGGATGGCCCTCCGCGCCGAAGGTGAGGTTGACGTTGCGGCTCAGCGACGCGCCCGGCGCCAGTAGCTGCGGTCCGGGCGTGACGTCGGTGAAGCAGCGCTGCATCAGCGGCGCGAACGCACGCGCGTCGGCGAGCCCGGCCGGTCTCGCCCCCGGGTCGCGTTCCATCATGATCTGCAGGAAGCCCGCCTTGACGTCGAGCAGGTTGCGGGGCAACGCGACCGGCTGGGATCCGGCGTTGGACAGCAGCACCTGTAGCACCACCGGCTGCCCGAACGCGAACAGCGTCCCGCCGCGCGGCGGCACCAGTCGCAGCACCAGGCCGCGGTCCGGTTCCGGCGGCACGTGCGCCGGCTTCGCGCCGGGCGCCGTGCTCCAATAATCGACGGTGTGGAACGGCGACGCCCCGGGCATCACCGCACGCCGTGTCCCGTGCCGCAGGAACGACACCTCGTCCGGGTCGAACCGGAACGCGAACCGCTGCCAGTACTCCGCCTGCCGGCCACCGCCCCGGTACTGGTCGGCGTAGTTCATCACCGAGGTGGAGTCGGCCCGGCCGACCTCCAGTTCGAAACGATGCGTCAGGTTCAGTACGTGCCCGACCTCGTGCGCCATCGTCCAGGCGATGTCGTGGTCCTCGCGGCCATCGCTGAAATGCTCGCGGATCTCGTCGACGAAGACCGCGCAGCCCTGCCGGGGCCGGTCCACCACGTCGAACATCACCCCGTACAGGCCGTTGCGCTCGGCGAACGGGTGCGACAGCATCAGCAGCTGCGCCCGCCAGCCGGATCCGGCCAGATCGGGGTTCGCGAACCGCGCCATGGTCTCGTCGAGGGCGCCGTAGATGTTGCCCTCGTGCCACTCCCAGCCCTCGACGCGGCGCGGGATCAGCGCGCCACCGTCCCGGTAACGGATCTCCACCCCGGCACCGGCCAGACAGGCCTGCAATGTCTCGCGGGCGCCGTCCGGGATGATCACGCCCACCTCCCGTTCGACCTCGACGCCCAGGATCCGCAGCGCCGGCCCGGTCCCGGTGACCCGGATGTCGATCGGGTCGACCGCCGGCAACGCGTTGAGCTGCCGGTCGAGACGTAACCGGACCGACGGGCGGCCGTCCGGCATCGCCTGCAACTCCAGCACACCACCGGAGACCCGACCCTCGGAGTCCTGACAGCGCATCCGCCACGGCCCGACCCGGCCCGGCGCCGCCGCGTCCGGCGAGGTACGGAACGACGCCAGGAACACCTGCCCGCCGCCGGTCGTCAGGAACAGGTCACCACTGACCACGCCGGCGGCGGTCGCCTCATTCCGCAATTCCAGGAACAGGCCTGCGCCACTTCCCTCGTACCTGCCGTCCGGCGGCAGCGTCATGTCGGTCATGAACTGATTCTTCGGCGCCGTCCGGTGCCCGGCGTCAGCCGCTCATCCGAATTCCGATGTCGGATCAATGACGTCTACACCCGGCCGGATACGCGAATGCGCGTACGCCGTACCACGTAGCCGTTGACGTCTTGTCGCGGACGCCGGAAAGGCGTCCCGGAAAACACCATGGGAATCCGGCACCGGCGAAAAGGAGTTCCCATGACCCGCAAGGCATTGCTGGTCGGAATCGACATCTATCCCGACCCCCGCAACAACCTCAATTCCTGCATCGCGGACACCCTCGCGTTCCGCTCCCTGCTGATCTCCCGGTACGGCTTCCAGGCCGCCGAGATCACTCTGCTGCACAACAGCAGCGCCACCCTCGCGAACGTCCGCGCCGCCCTCGACGACCTGGTCGCCGGTGCCGAGCCCGGCGACACCCTGGTCTTCTTCGAGTCGTCGCACGGCTACCGGTTCCCGCAGGGCGACACCATGGTCGAGGTCCTCTGCCTCTACGACGGGTTCCTGCACGACTCCGAACTCGTCGACCGGGCCGCGACCCTCCCGCCCGGCGTGTTCACCTGCGTCGCCGACGCCTGCCACGCCGGCGGTCTGAACAAATTGTTCTTCGCCCCCGACGGCGCGCAGTTGATCCGGGCCAAGGTGTGGCAGCCCTCGGCCGACGACGCCGACCGGCACGCAGGCGAATCCAGCCAGGTCACCCGGTTCAAGTTCTTCGGCCGCGAGGCCACCGGCGACAGCGCGGCCGTCGCCAAGAACCTGGTCACCGTGCCGGAGAACCTGCTGCGGACCAAGAGCAACGGTGCCGAGAGCGTCCTCAACGGTGCCCTGTTCGCCGCCTGCCAGGCCGACGAGACGGCCGCCGCCGGCAGCGCGGCCACCGACAACCTGTCCGCCTTCACCTACGCCGTCGTCCGTGAGGTCACCGGCCCGATCCAGCTGCGCACGCTGGCCGAGCGGGTCACCGCCCGGCTCCAGGCGATCGGCATGCGGCAGACCCCGCGCGCACTCACCCCCGTCGGCCCGCCGCAGCTGCTCGACCGCGGCTTCATCACGTTGCAGCCGGTCGGCGGCGGCGTCGTTCCCACCCCGCAGCCCGATCCCGAGGAGCAGTTCGACCCCTGGGAGTGGCTGCGCGACCAACTGTCCGGCGTGCTCTGACCAGGCACGACCGGGAACACCGAACAGGAGAGGAACCCCATGTCCACCAACAAGCTCGACGCCCGCATCGAGAACCTGCGGGCGCAGATCGACAGCGCGATGTCCTCCGGCGGCACGAAGGACTTCGACTTCCCGATCGGCACCCCGACCGTCCCGGACTTCACCACCGTCGTCTACCCGCTGCTCGACGCCTACCGGCACGCGGTACAGGTCAACCCGGCGAAAGCGTTCGCGCCCAAACCGGTACCGGCCAAGTCGCTGGAGAACCCGGCGGTCCTCGGCGACAAGGATTTCTGGTCCGACCTGTGGGGCATCGTCCAGCAGGTCGCGCCGATCATCATCGGCGCGCTGACCAAGGACTTCAACCCGTCGGTGAAGTCGCTCAAGCAGGTGGTCGCCGAGCTGCCACCGAACCTGCGCGACGACCCGGAGTTCCGGGCCTACGCCACCGAGCTGCTGCTCTACACCGCCCAGCACACGATGGGCGCCCTGTCCGGCGCGAAGAACTACACCGACCCCAAGAACGTCCCCGCTCCGCCGCAGCCGCCGGCCGGCAAGGACTTCTGGAGCGACGCGTGGAACTTCGTCCGCGACGCCATCCCGGTGGTCGCCCCGATCATCCTGAGCCTTCTCTAGGCCCGCGATGAACGCGCCCGCCCGACCCGCAGGCGCGGACCCGTCGCCGGAGCCCTTCCGGGCTCCGGCGCACGGCGTCCACGAGGCCATCGCCGACGCGCTCGCCACGCTCCACGAACCGGACCTCTCCGGTTTCGGCCCGGCCGCCGTCGACACCGCGATCACCGAGATGTACGGCGACCACCCGACCCTCCGTCCGGCCTACCGCGACTGGCTCTACCAGCACGTCAGCGACGCCAGCTTCGGCCTGACCCGGATGAGCCCGGCCGGACCCGGCGACGCCGCCGTCCGCAGCAAGGACTTCACCAGCACCTACCACCGACTCACCGGCCTGTTCACCGAACGGATCGTGATCCTGCAACGCGCCCGCCCACAGATATCCCTCGTCGCCCCGAAGGAGACGCGATGACCGACGACGGCCACGCCCGCGCCCCGGTCGAAGACCCCACCCTCGGCATCGAGGTGGACGCCGGATTCAACGGCGACACCCCACCGAACCGTCTGGTGACCATCGGCGATTCGCTGCTGCACGGCATGCAGAGCGGCGCCGTCTACCAGACCGACCTGTCCGCGCCGGCCATCATCGCCCACGAACTCGGCTGCCTCGCCGACTTCCGCTACCCGACGTACGGCGGGCCCGGCGGCCTGCCGCTCAACATCGAACTGCTGCTACGGGTCCTGGAACAGCGCCACGGCACCGACCTGAACCTGCTCGAACTACCGTTCGCGCTGTTCACCGGCCGGCAATGGCTCGACGGACTGGAGGACTACTGGGAACGCGGACCCGGCTCGGCCATCCCCCGCACCACCGGCGTCCCGCACAACCTCGCCATGTACGGGTGGGACCTGCGCGACGCCCTCGACCAGACCGTCGACCGGTTCCTGGCTCGGCTGAGCACCCCCACCGACGACTTCCTCCAGCAGCGGGTCCAGAACGACTCCGAACGGGCCGCGCTGCGCATCTATCCCACCGAACCCGAGCACGCCCGCAACCGCTCGGTCTTCGACCTGGCCGAAGAACTCGGCAAGGAGGGCTCCCCGCACGGCATCGAGACCCTGGTGGTGTTCCTCGGCGCCAACAACGCGGTCGGTGCGGTCACCAGGCTGAAGGTCGCCTGGAGCGGCGACGACTTCCGCGACCTCGATCGGAAGAACGCCTACACGGTCTGGCGGCCGGAACACTTCGCCGCCGAACTGGCCGAGGTCGCCGGCCGGGTCCGCGACATCGGCGCCCGGCACGTCATCTGGTGCACGGTGCCGCACGTGACGATCGCCCCGATCTGCCGGGGCGTCGGCGGCAAGATCGCGCCCGGTTCGCGCTACTTCCCCTACTACACCCGCCCGTGGATCCGGGACCGGGACTTCGACCCGGCCCGCGACCCGCACATCACCGCCGCCCAGGCCCGCGCGGTCGACGAGGCGGTCGACGCCTACAACGACACGATGACCGAGCTGGTACGGGCGGCGCGCGAAAGCGGCCAGGACTGGTACCTGCTCGACATGGCCGGGATGCTGGACCGGCTCGCCGACCGCCGCTATCTGTCCGACGTGGCGGCCCGGCCACCGTGGTGGCGGCCGTATCCGCTGCCCGCCCCGGTGGCGGCCCTCGATCCGCCGTTCACCTCGGACTTCCTGACCTCCGACGGGCGTGGCGGCCGGGCCACCGGCGGCCTGTTCTCGCTGGACGGCGTGCACCCCACGGTCACCGGGTCGGGCATCCTGGCCCACGAGATCATCCAGGTGATGGTTCGGGCCGGGGTCGAGTTCCGCACTCCCACCGGCATGCCCCGTACCGGCCCGATCAGCGTCGACTTCGACCGGCTGCTGCGCCGCGACACTCTGGTCACCCGCCCGCCGCAGAACATCGGGTCGGCCCTGACCAATCTCGCCTGGGCGGACGAGGCCCTCGACCTGCTGCGCATCGCCCTGCCGTTCTGACCTTTCCGGAAGGAGTACCACCATGTCCATCGACCCCCGCTCCGACGAGGGCCTCGACTTCGGCATCGACTCGATGATCCGCGACGAACCCGGTTACCGGATCGGCTTCACCGTCGAGGCGCTCGGCAACGACGACAGCCTGGAGATCGTGCTGCGTACCATCGACCGGATCACCTGGTGGAAGTCGCTGAGCTACTTCATGTTCGTGCAGGGCAACCGGGGCACCGGCCCGGAGATCCGGATCGAGACCGAAGACGACACCCACGAGGCCCGCCAGTTCCTGTTCGGACCGGCTCTGACCAGCATCGCCACCCTCGAACTGTGGAAGGGCGGCATCGGCGGGTTCGGCGCCTTCGCCGGCAGCCTGCCGATCAACGCCTGGGCCAACCAGGGCCGTCGGATCATCTTCACCTGGCACCAGGACTGACCGCGCGCCCGCCGGGTGCCGGGTCAGAGTCGCACCAGCAGGTGACCGTCCACGTCGCCGAACACCGTCTCGTACCGCCAACGCCGACGCAGACGCGCCGACTCCCACGGTTCGAGACTCGGCGTCCGATAGTTGAACTCCAGGCGGCTGCCGGGGATGCGGGTGACGATGCGCGCTATCGCGGTGCGGTCCGGATGGCCGTAGATGGCACCGTTCGTGGAGAAGACGAACCGCCGGCAGTCGAGGATGTCGAGCAGTTCGCCGCTGACGTTGCCCGCCGAGCCGTGGTGTGGCACCTTCAACGCGCCGGCACTCACCCGGCCGTTGCCGGCAGCGAGGCGGCGCAGCCCCGGTACGAGCACACCGCAATGCGCGTCACCGGTGAGGATGACGCTTCGGCCGTCGAACTCGGCCAGGAAAGCGATGCTGGATCCGTTCGCCTCCGAGTCGTCGGGGGCGAACGGGGCCGCGGCGAGCGCATCGGGATCCAGCGGCTTGTCACCCAGTCGGTCCGGTTGCACCGGGCGCTCGTGCACCGGCGGTGGGCCGGCCGGCTCGGCCTCCTCTACCACCTCCTTCCAGGCCGGTCGCAGGTCGGCGAGCGCCTGACGGGTGGGCGACAGCAGGGTGAGCCGCAATCCGCCGGGCAGTTCGCGCACCGGGAGCGGACCGGTGTCCGGGACCATCACCGCGCCGCCGTCGAAGGCCGCGTTCCACGGCAGCCGCCGTTTCCGGATGGCCTTGCTGAGGCGTTCCCCCTGTTTCACACCGAGCTGATCGCTCGGCAGATGATGCCACCCGTTGAACCAGACGTCCCCGATCCGGTCCGGCAGGTCGCCGTGTTCCAGCATGCGCAGCACACCGGTGATGTGGTCGGCGTCGACGTGGGTCACCACGAGGAGGTCGAGCCCGCGCACCTGCCGGAGGGCGGCGGCGATCGCCTCCCTGGTGATGTTGCTGCGGGGACCACCGTCGACGAGGACGTGATGGGGCGTGTCCGGCGGGCCGTACTCGAGCAGGAGCGCGTCGCCGTGCAGCGCGGGCAGCACCCGTAGCCTCAGCACGGCGTGCCGTCCGTGGTGATCAGCCAGTCCGCGTCTCCGAAGGCGGCCAGCGCGAGAACAGTCAGGTTGCCCTCGGCGAGCAGGCGCCGGCGTAGCGCGAGCATAACCTCGCCGAGCCCGTGCGGCTTGCGACGGCACGCCTGATAGATCTCCTCGACCAGCGAGGCGGCGACCGGCGCCGCATACCGCCCGAGGACCTCGGTCAGGGTGGCGATGACCACCTCCGCGCCGGCACCACGCAGCAGGCTGGGGAAGTTCTCGTAGCTGATCCGTCCGGCGCACGCGGTCTCGCAACCCAGCAACGCGACGATCGCCGGTCGCCGGTCCGGCAGCAGATCGCTGGTGATCTTCCACAGCCGCGCATTCGCGCCGATCTCCAAGCCGTACCCGTCGTACCTGTCGGAGTACACCGTGTGCGGTAGCACCATGAGTACCGCCGGATGATGCCGGGCGACCGCGGGTGGCCAGTCCTCCCACGTGGCGACCTGCCACACGGTCGGTGACAGCCGCCGCAGTGTGGCCGCGAGCAGGTCGACCGACCCACCGGCGAACCCGTCGACCCGGTCGCTCGCGGCGAACAGGATCGGGCCGAGCGGTATCCGGTTGCGGTCGCGGGCCGGACTGCCCCGGAGCTGGAACTGGTCCGCCGCCGGCACACCGGGCCGGAACGCCTGCCGTTCGATCACCTTGGTGATACCCCAGAACCCGAAGGGGCAGACCACGTCGGCGTGGTGCGGTCCCGGGCAGCCGGAGGCCGGATCGTCGACGCCGAGCGCCTCGACGGCATGCGGGCAGAGCCGGGCATTCACATCCGGCATGGCGAAGTCGTACGCGAGTTCCAACGGCAGGAAGGCCTCCGCCTCCGCCGAGACGATCTGGAGGTACGTCGACCCGCGCAGTGACGCGTTCAGGTTGGCGGCGTCTCGCTCGATCGCCTGTCGCAGCAGGAAGCCGTGGTAGGCCAGGAAGATCAGCAACTCGACCGCGGCCGGGTCGGCGAGGCTCCCGACCTGCTGATCGCTCATGATCACCTCGGCGAGGCGGCCGCGGATCCTGCTGGACGCCGTGTCGACCGCGTCGCCGGTGAACCTGATCGTCGCGGCGTTCCCGTCGGCCACCGCGGTCAGCGTCGTCTCACCCTCCGGCCCATGACCGGCCATCAGGGCGGCGTCGAAGGAGCGCCGCTCGTGGAGTTCCGCGGTGGTCGGGCTGACGGTCGCCTCCGGCCGGACCGGCGACTCGAAGCTGGTCTCGGCCGGGCCGACCTCGGTCGGCAGCCGGGCCGCCTGCAGGACCCGATTGCCGCTCAGGACGATCAGGCGCGCGTCGACGGAGGTCGTGTCCGGGAGTGTCGTCAGTTCGAACGTGACCGCATCGCTGTCGCCGGTCGGCGGCAACTCCACCTGCTGCACCTGCGGAACCGCGAGAAGGTCGTTCTCGGTCAGCACGATCAGCAGCGGTCGCCGCCCGCCGGTTCCGGGCTCGTCCGGGAAGGCCGCCCGCGCGCCGAGCCAGTCCTGCCGGCCGGATCCGATGAAGACGTCGATCCGATGCCGGGTGGCGGGTCGGAACCGCCGTAACGGCATTGCGGTGCCGTCCTGATCGGTGATCCGGGCATGCAGCCGGCGGCGGCCGACGCTGTCTCGGATCAGCGGCGCGGCGCGGCGCTCCAGGTCGAGAAGATCGGTCGCCTCCCCGCCCTCGCTCTCGAAGAGTCCCCAGTCGGCGGCGAATTCGAAATGGGCGGCCAGCTCCTCCGGTCCGTCGTTGAAGCCACTGATGGCGGAGCAGGCGCCGCCGGCCAACCGATCGCCATCGGCGGCGATCCCGCGGAGAATCGCCGCGGTGTCCCGCGCCCGACGCGCGATGGTGCCGCTGCCGATCGACCGCGCGTCCGCGATGATCATGGCCGGTGCGGGTGACGCCGCCCGGACAGCGCCATCGAACGGCTTGTCGTGCGACAGCTCCCGGCAGATCTCGACGATGCCCGCCGCGGTGGGCGGCGCCGGCAGGACGCCGATCGACCAGGCTCCCACCTGCCGGGCGAGAGTGGCCCACGGCCCATCGGCGCCCGAGACCAACAGTGCACCGGCGCGCACCTCACGCGTGCGGTCGATCGTGGCCTGCGTGGACGCCACCGACCCGGGCAGCGCCAGGATGTCGCAGGCGATCCGTTCACGACCGACGACGACCGGCTCGATCAGCTCGCTGCGCCACGGATGGCCCTCGAACGACCGCAGGAGATCGCCGAGCAGCCGGCGCCCGTCCTCGTCGTCGAGCACGCCGATCCGGATCGGCACCCGCCACGGCTCGGCCACTCGGATGGACTCGAACGGCAGGTACGGGTCCGCGCACCTGGTCAGCGTCTCGACCGTCCACAGTGTCGCGGGATCGGACGGGTCCAACTGCAGGGCGAGAGCCGGGCGTTCTTCGAAAGGCACGCGCCGCCAGGCTGCGGCCCACTCGGCCACGGTCGGTGTCGCCGCCGTCTCCCCATCGCCGATGTCGACGGGATCGGTCCAGATGTAGTGGTCCCGACCCGGCGCGAGGGCCTGCCGTAGGAAGGCCATCGGTGTCAGCTCGCCTCCGCTTGCGGCCACACCGGCGGCGGCCAGCGCCGATGCCAGATCGGCGTCGCCGGCCGAGGTCGCCCAGTCGCCGTAGCGTTCCCGGCTCATCCTGGCAGCACAGCACAGCCTGACCCGTCGGGGCCGCGTTGTGTCCCTGATCCGCCATCGACCACGTCCTTGCTGATCACTCAGCGCGACCCGTACGGTACTCACTGGCGGGAAGGGAGCGCCGGATGGCAGACGAGCGCCAGACCGACGAGACACCCGGCCACCACGACCACGTACCGATGATCGTCGCGGGCGACGGCGCACCGATGGACGAACGCCGGCTCGAGGCGCAGATCGACCGGACCAACACGTGGCACAGCCCCGCGCAGTGGCGCGCCAGACTCGCCGAGATCGAGAACCAGGTGTGCCGCATCGAGTTCCCGTATCGCGGCAAGACCCACCGGGGAACCGGCTTCCTCGTGGGCCCGGACCTCGTTCTGACCAATCACCACGTCGTCGCGCCGCTGTTCGCCGACGACGCCGACCGGTCGAGGGTACGACTGCTCTTCGACGACGCCTACCAGCAGGACGGCAGGACGCTGCTCCCCGGCCCGGAGTACCGACTGGCGGCCGATTGGTGTGTGGACTCGAGCCCGAGGAGCCCGGCCGACCTCCAGGCGGATCCGGTGGTCGAGCCGAGCCTGGAGGAACTCGACTTCGCGCTCCTTCGCGTCGCCGGTGACCCGGGCGACGAGGCGGTGGGTGAACGCGCCCGCGGCTGGATCCTGATGCCGCGGGACGACCACGAATTCGAGTTGAGCAGGACACTGCATATCGTGCAGCACCCCGAGGGGCAACCGATGGTGATCGCGTTCGACACCAACGCCGAACCGAAGCTCAACGGAGCCGGCACCCGGTTGCGCTATCGGACCAACACCAAGCCGGGATCGTCCGGCGCCCCCTGCTTCGGCTCCAGCCTGGAGTGGGTCGCCCTGCACCAGACCGGCGACCCCGACAAGAACATGCTCGGGTACGCCCGGTACAACCAGGGGATCCCGGTGGCCGCACTGCGCGGACGGCTCACGGACCTACTGCCCAGCGCCGCGAAACACGAGAGTGCCACCGCGGTCCGTCCCCGCGCCGGCCAGGTCCGCCGGGCTCCGCAGGGTGCGGCACTCGCCTATGAGTTGGAGCAGTTCCTGGCCCGGTCGGCCCTCACCGAGAGCAACGCGTTGCTCCTCGTGGCGACCCCCGACGCCACCGGTCCCGAGTCACCGTGCCGAGCGGAGATCGAGAACGCCTGTGCGCAGGGTCGGACCGTCATCGCGATAGTCGACGACATCACGGCCGAACGATCCGGTTGGGCCGGCGAACTGAAGGCCGAAGATGGCCGTGACGGCTGGAGGAACCTGGAGCAGCGCCTGCGGGATGCGACGCCGGTCGAGCGTCGCCGATCCGGTGCGCCGCCCCGATTCGTCCGTGCCGGCGAGAAGGTCGAAGTGGTCGGTGACGAGGTCCAGGACCGCAGGTACTACCTCGACCGGCTGATCGAACTGCTCCAAGGCCCGGAGCCGGGTGCGATCTATCTGCGGGGTCCGAGCGGGATCGGGAAGACCGGCGTGGTGGCCAAACTCGGCGACGAACTCGAGGCCGGCCGGATCGACACCGAGTATCGGGGCTTCGCCTACCTACCGGTCTTCGGGTACCGCCCGGTGAACGCCGCTGCGCTGGTCCACGCGATCACCGACATGCTGCCGGACGGCGAAGCCGCCGACCTCGTGCGCCGCGCGTGCCGGTCCGCGCAGCCGTGGCGAGACATCCTCGACCTGGCTCTCGACGGACTGGCCCGCACCGCGGTGCTGGTCGTCGTGGACAACGCGGACGAGCTGCTCGACGGCGACGCGACCCTGAGCGACCCGGAACTGCGCGAATTGGTCGATCACCTGCTCAGCCGCCACGATCACGGCGCACGGCTGCTGCTCGTCGGCGGGCCGGTCGGCAGCGGCCCGGACCACGTTCCGGACTTCTGCGAGCCGGTCCCCTTGGACGACGGTCTGCCCGAACCGGACGCCCGTGACCTGCTGCTGCGACTCGACGCCGCCGGACGCGGCCGGCTGAACCGCGATCCGGAGGATCTGGTGCAGCACTTCACCAGGTTGACGGACCGATCGCCCCGCGCGATCGAACTACTCGGCGCCCTGGTCAATCTCGAGCCGGACCGGACACTTCGCCAGTTGATCGACGATCTGCGAAGCAAGACGACCGCGGACGCCGCCAACGATGTCCGGCGCCAGGTGCTCAAACAGCTGGAACGCGACGCGGTGCTGATCCTGCAGGCTTTGGCGGTCTTCGGTCGCCCGGTCACTCCGGAGGCGGTCGACTTCCTGCTCGCCCCCTACCGGGCGAGTCTGCGCAGCGCCGCCCCACTGCTGAGGCTGCACCGCCTGCGACTGGTCCGCCGCAACGACGACGGCCGGTTCTTCCTCCCGCCGAGAGACGATCAGCGATGGGCGCTGGCATCGATCGACAACGGAACGGTCTTCACCAGGAACGCCCTGAGCAGCCGGGCCGCAGACTATTTCAAACAGCGGATCGACGTGGGCGAACCGCCCCGGGACATCCACGACCTCGACGACCACCTGCATGAGATCGATCTGCGAATCCAGGCCGGCGAGCACGAACAGGCGATGCGGCTGATCCGCCACCTCAACAGCACCTACCTGATGCGTTGGGGACGCGGCGGTGTGGTGCACGAACGCCTCAACCGCCTGGTGGGCAAACTCTCAGATCTCGACGAGTACCACCGGCTGTGTGCTCTGACCTGGATGTTCACCCGGCAGGGGCGGGCCGCGGAGGCGGCGCAGCAGGCCGATGCCGCCCTGCGGCTCGCACACCGGCGACGGGAGGCCGCACGCCTGCTGGTCAGCCGAGCACACGCGGAATTCAGCCAGGGCCTGCTGGACGAGGCCATCACGACCTACCGGCAGGCACTGCGGAAGATCCCGCTCGGCTTCATTCGCGGTCGAGCCATGACCCGGGCCGCGATCTACGTCGGACTCTCCCAGGTACACGTCCAGACCGGCGGGTTCGACACGGCACTGACACTGCTGGGAAAGGTCGAACCCCTGCTGGCCCTCACCTTCGACAGCCGGAGCGGCGACGCCTACCAGCTCCGGGTCGCCGCGGCCGGGAACCGCGCCGTCATCCACCTTCGACGTGACGAACGGCCGGAGGCCGAACACTGCCTCGACCACTTGCGGCGCACAGCCGAGCGGGCTGAACTCCGGCCGGAGCTCGCGGCGGCACACCTTCACCTCGCCAACCTGCGCATCGCACAGCAGGAATGGCGCGCCGCGGAGGAGTCGGTCGCGGTCGCCGGTGAGATCGCGGCCGAGACCGGCAATCTGCACCTGCGCCGGGACGCGCAAACCGTCCTGGCCATGGCCGCTCTGTGCCGCGATGAGCTCAAGCAGGCCGGTGACGCGATCCGCATCGCGGTACGACACGACCCGACCGCCGAGATCCTGATCCTGCAGGGCACCATCGCGCTGCAGAAGCAACAGCGACAAGAGGCCCTGACCGCCTTCCGGCAGGGGTGGGACCTGCTTCCGGCACGACCGGGTCGCGACTTCCACCTGCTGGACGCACAGGGCCTCATCCTCACTGGACTGGCGTTGTGCACCGATCAGCCGCACCACGTCGACGATGCGGTCGCGGCGTTCCGGGCGGCCCGCGCGCTCACCGAGGCCACCGGCGTGGTGAACCGGATCAAACTGTTGCTGACACGACTGGGGACGCCGGCAGCGCCGGTCCCGGCCGAGGTTCTGGCCGCTGCCGGCTGCTGACCACGAACAGGCAGAACACCACCACGATCAACACCACCAGGGCACCAAGGCCACCGAACAGACCCCGACGACCGCGACTGGAGTCACTCGGATCGATCTGCGGACCGAAGTATCGCCTGGGAAACATAGGCCTCAGCCGATCACTCAAGGTGTGCGAACGAATGCCCTGCGTGCCCTGCGGACGTTAGCCGCGCCCAGCCGAACGGGTCCATGACGCATCCGCTCAGTCGGTGTCCCGCACCGCGATGGCAGAACCCTGACATGCCTGTCGATGTGCTGGCGGAGGAACGACGTGTGCACGAAGATCAGGCGATGATTCTCCGGGTCGCCGTCGTCGATCCGTTACCGATGTTCCGACACGGCATGATGGCGGTCATCACCGCGGCCGGATACGGCGCCGAGGAGATCGACGACGCGGTGTCCTGGGCCGCCGTCCCGGAACGGCGGATCGTCGTGTTGACCGTACAGACCCTCGCCGACTGGACCGAACTCGACGCGATCTGCCGGGGATCGGCGGGCAACGGCGTCATAGCGGTTCTCGACCGCCCGGAACCGGCCGCGTATGTCCGCGCGCTCCGGGCGGGCGCCGTCGCCGCCATCCCCCGCGAGTCGCCGCCCGAGGCGCTGCGAGCCGTCCTCAACGCCGCCGCGGCCGGGCAGAGCCTGATCCCCACCGACGCCCTGCGAGGCTTGACCGAGCCGGAGAGCGACACCGACGCGGACCGCTCGCCGTCCCCCGACGAGGTCGCCTGGCTGCGACAACTCGCCCGGGGCGACAGTGTCGCCGAGGTGGCCGGCCGCTCCGGCTACTCCGAACGCATGATGTTCCGCCTACTCCGAGAGCTCTATGCCCGACTCGGCAAACGCAACCGCACCGAAGCATTGATCCACGCCCAGGAACGCGGCTGGCTCTGAGTCCTCGCCCGGCCCACCGGTGTACACGATGACGCGACACCCCACGAGCTTCCCCTGCCCACGGTGAACGATCGCAGGGCCGGCCTGTGGGCGGCGATGGCCGCGGAGTTCTGGTTGGAGGCGACGCCGTCATGGTCCGGGGCGCCGATGAAGGCCTGCAGCGCCGCGAACGTGGGCTTGTCGATCACGCCCGGCCGGGGACGGCCGAGTGCGCCCCGCAGTCTCCGCGCGGACTCGGCGCCGATCACGCTGTCCACCTCGAGCGCGCCCGGGTTCACGACCGTCGGGGACGGCGAGGTCACCGGCCCCGCGGCTCCCCCGAAACGCAGCACACACGACGCGCCCTTCGGCCGGTGGAGACCATCCTTCCCACACGCTGCACCCGCCGCAGGCGGCCGGACATCGGATGATCGACCATCGACGATGCGCTGGTCAGCCTTCGTCCCATCGGCCGATTTCGGTGCCCCACACGGCCGGGGCCACCTGGCGCAGCCGCTCCGGGGTCATCGACGTCAGGTCGGTCAGGCGGAACTTCACGACCGGGACGTCGAAGGGGAACTCCACGTTCGTGCCGTCGTCGAAGGACACCGTCACGTGCGTGTCGGGGCCGGCCGGATGGTTGTCCTCCCACTGCACGTGGACCACCTCGTCGGTCAGGGAACCGTCCGGGCGTACCAGAACGAATCCCTCCAGGTCGCCCTGGGCGACGTCGGCCTGATGCCGGGTCTCGATCTTCGCCATCAGCCGAGGTTACCGACCGCGCGACGGACGTGGTCGACGAAGTCGGTGGTCGCGGGATGGGTCGGGACGCGGGGCCAGAGCAGCCACACCGTCACGGTGCCGCCGTCGGTGATCGGCAGATACCTGATGCCGGGGTACGGATGGCTGCGCTCGGTGCCCTGGGCGGTCACCCCGACCGCCTCGCCGGTGGCGATAGTGGTCAGCCACTCGTCGACGTTCGCCACGTCGAACGTGTGCGGGCGCTGCTCGCGCGGCCACAACCGGCCGGTGGTGGCCGAGGTCGAGCAGAGCACGACCCGCTGGTCGCTGAGGTCCGCCAGCCGCACCGACGACAGGCGGGCGAGGTGATGACCCTCCGGGACGGCGGCGAGGCGGGGCTCACGGTAGAGCTCCACCGCCAGCAGATCGCCGGGCGGGGACGGCATCAGGCGTACGATCGCCGCGTTCAGCTCTCCCCGTCGTAGGGCGGTCTCCGGATCGTCGCGGCGGTGCACCCGGACCGGCGCCGTCGGATGCCGGTCACGCCACGTCCGCAGCAGGCCGACCGTGTGGTCACCGAGAGCCGCCCAGGCGAGCCGACGTGCAGCGGCTGTGGCTCGGCGGCGGCTTCGGCCAGCGCGTCGTCGACCTGGTTGAGGATCAGGTGGGCGCGTTCGTGCAGTCGCCGGCCGGCGTCGGTGAGGGCCAGCCGGCGGGTGGTGCGCTCCACGAGCGTCGTGCCGATCCGCCGTTCCAGCTGGTCCAGGGTGCGCGACAGGGCGGGCTGGCTGATCCGGAGCACGGCCGCGGCGGCGCTGATGGTGCCTTCGTCACCGATGGCCGCCAGCGCCCGCAGGTGCCGCAACTCCACATTCATAACCGTCAAGCATAGATACCTGCGTGGACGGCATTTCCCCGGCCGACGGCGGCGGACCTAGCGTCGTGGGCATGAGGATTCTGCTCGCCGGAGCCACCGGCACTCTCGGCTCGTTCCTGCACAAGGCACTGTCGGCCCGCGGCCACGACGTCGTCTCCGTCGCCCGCAGTGGCGGCGACCTGCGGTACGACATCACCGACCCGGCCCAGGTCGACGCCCTGTACGGGGCCGTGGGCCCGCTGGACGCGGTGGTCAGCGCCGCCGGGCATGTGCCGTTCAAGCCGGTCACCGCGATGACCCCGGACGACTACCGGTCGGCGTTTCACGGCAAGGTGCTCAGCCAGATCGAACTGGTCCGCCAGGGGCTGCCACACGTCGCCGCACGTGGCTCGTTCACGCTGATCACCGGGATCCTGGCCCGGGAGCCGATCCCCACCGGCAGCGCCGCCTCGATGGCCAACGCCGCGGTGGAGGCGTTCGTGCGGGCCGCCGCCATCGAGATCGCCCCACAGCGGATCAACGCGGTCAGCCCGAACGTGTTCACCGAGAGCCTGCCCGGGTACGGCAACCTGTTCCCCGGCATGGGATCGGTCGACCTCGCCGACGTCGCCCAGGCGTACATCAGGTCGGTCGAGGGGGCACAGACCGGACAGGTCTACCCACTCTGAGCCGTTCTCGGCAGGATGGGCTTGTGGCCGTACACAAGGTGATCGTCATCGGTGGTGGTGTCGCGGGAACCGCGACCGCGCTCGCACTGCGGGAGGCCGGGATCACCGCCGAGGTCTTCGAGGCGCATCCCTCCGGCGCTGCGGACGGCGGAGCGTTCCTGACCGTGATGCGCAACGGGATGCTGGCGCTGGCCGAGATCGACGCGGCCGAGGCGGTCGAGGCGGTGTCGTTCCCGGCACGGACGGTGGCGCTGGCCGATGAGGAGGGTCGGCGGCTCGGGCACCGCCCGATCGAGGGGCCGGCCCGGACGCTCACCCGGGCCGCGCTCTACCGGGCATTGCAGGACCTGGCGGTCGCGCGCGGGATCCCCATCCGGCACGGCATGCGGATGATCGGGGCGACACCCGGGCCGGACGGTGTCGAGGTCGAGTTCGCCGACGGCCGGCGCGTGACCGGGGACGTCCTGGTCGGGGCGGACGGCATCCACTCCCGGACCCGCCGGTTCATCGACGCGGCCGCGCCCGAGCCGCGTTGGTCCGGGCAGCACATCGTCTACGGTTACACACCGGGCAATCCGGCCGATCTCGACGCCGACGAGTATCTGATGATCCGTGGCGACCGGGCGTTCACCGGCCTGACCGTGCCCCGCGGGGACGGCCGGACCTGGTGGTTCGCCCGGCTGCGGAGCACCGGACCGGCCGCCGGACTGAGCCCGTCACAGTGGCGGGACCTGGTCCTCGAACAGTGCCCCGCCTCCGCCTACGAGGTGATCACCGCCACCGGGACGGACGTCCTGGGCACGGACTCCTACGACATCCCGACCACGCCACACTGGCACTCCGACCGGATGGTGCTGGCCGGTGACGCCGCGCACGCTGCGGTCCCGGCCGCCGCCCAGGGCGCGTCGATGGCCGCCGAGGACGCGGTGGCGCTGGCCGCGGCACTGCGTGAGCATGACGAGCCGGCGGCCGCGTTCGCCGCCTACGAGCAGCGGCGCCGGGCCGAGACCGAGGAGACGGTCGCGGAGAGCGCCCGGCTGAGTTCCCCATGAGCGCCCCCGATTCCGTCAGAGCCGCATCGCCGTGTCGAAGGACTGCTGGGCGTACCGCATGATCTCGATCTCGGTCGGATCACCGAAACGCTCGCGCATGGTTTCGGCGTCGACGTCCTCGAGGTGGGTCTGGATCCACCAGATGTTGCCGACCGGATCTTTGATCCGGCCGCCGCGGTCGCCGATGATCCGGGAGGTACGGATCTCGCTGACCAGGGTGGCGCCGGCGTCCAGGGCCCGGGCGACGGCCTCGTCGGCGTCGTCGACGTAGACGCTCAGCAGGCTCGGGGTGTGCGGCCACTCCGGGCGCGAGTCGAAGACCATGATCACCGACTCGCCGATCCGGACCTCGGCGTGGCCGATCGTGCCGTCTTCGTTCAGCACCCGCATGGCACTGTCGGTGGCGAACACCGTCTCGACGAACCGCAGGAACCGTTCGGCGCCCTTGGCCGCCACATACGGGGTCACCGTGGACTTGCCGCCGGGAATGCGCATCGCTACCTCCGCCTTGTTCGCTGGAGGTCCAGCATCGCGCGGTAAGCGGTCAGTTTCCGGCCGCTATGTGGAGGCGGTGCCGGCGGCGCATGATCAGCCACGAGATCCAGCCGACGCCGATGATGAACCCGAAGCTGATGATCCGGTAGAGGACCACCGCGGCGATCGCGGTGGATGCCGTGACCCCACCGGCCATCAGCCCCAGGATCAGAGCGCTGTCGATGATGCCGAGCCCGCCCGGGACGATGGTGACCGTGCCGGCGGCCATCCCGGCGCAGAACGCGAGCAGCAACTGGGCCGGGTTGATCGGCTCGCCACTCACCGCGCGCACGCACATCCACAGGCAGACGGCGTCGAGCCCCCAGTTGAGCACGGCGAAGACGGCGGCGGCGATGCCGCGGCCCGGGGTGAGACGGGCCCCGCCGAGCTGGCCCACGAAGGCGCGGACCTGCTCGAGGCCGTGCCCGGCCGGGCGGCGGCGGAGCCGGTTGACCAGCGCGAGGACGGCCGTGGCGGCCGGGTCGACGATCGCCGGGCGGCTGCTGACCCGCTGAACGCCGGCGACCAGCAGCAGGATGACCGCGGCCAGGCCGGCGAGGCTGAACCAGTGCACCTCGCCGTCGGAGGCCAGCGCGCTGACCGCGGTGACGACGGCCAGTGCGGTGGTGGACAGGATCCCGGACAGGGCGATCGCCCAGGACGCGACGGCCGGGGTGGCGCCGAAGCGGCGTAGCTGCTGGTAGTTGAAGCTGGTGGAGAACGCCGGTCCGCCGGGCAGGGTCTCGTTGAGCGAGTGTGCGGCGTAGGCGAGGGCGACGTTGCGGTAGAGCGGCACCCGTAGTCCGGCGGAGCGCAGCAGGGTGTGCTGCATGCGGGCGTACATGCCCATCGCGGCGAGCCCGGCGAAGACGGCGGCCGCGAGCCAGCCGGCGTGCGGGGCCTGCAACTGCGCGACGGCCGACGACAGTGCCGGCCAGCCGACGACGAGCTCGGCGGCGAACAGCACGATAAGGGCCGCCACCAGCACGTGTTTCATCCACCGGTGGCGTCGGGCCACCGGCGCGGGGCGTTCGAGGGCCACGGCCATGCTCTCTGTTTCGGTTCGCACGGCCGCGGCTTGACGATTCATCACCTCGAACACGTTCTCAATTTAAAGCGAACGTTCGTTCGGCACAAGGTGCCCGCAGATCCCGCCCGACCCGTCCCCGGTCCGCGACGTCCAGCCCAGGCCACGGAGCCGGCCCGCGTCGAGTGCCGCGTCGACGGCCAGGTGACCGGCGAGCGGGCCGTGCACGGCCAGCGCCTCAGCAAGAGCCCAGGACGCCACCGGCACACCCGCGGCGGCGCCGATCGCGGTGACCAGGTCGGCCATCGTGACCGGGACCGCGTCGGCGCAGTGGAACACCCCGGTCGCCCCGGTCTCCAGGATCAGCGCGTACGCCTCGGCGAGGTCGTCGACATGCACCGCCGACCACCGGTTCTGTCCGTCGCCGACGTATCTGGCGACGCCGTCGGCCCGGGCCCGGTCCACCAGACCGGCGACCGGGCCGCCGCCACGGCCGTACACGATCGGCGGCCGGACCACCGCGCCGCGCACCCGGGCCGCGGTCAGGACCCGGTCCTCCGCGTCGGCCAGCCAGGCGAGCGGGCCGGACGGATCGGCGGTGTCGTGCTCCACGACCGGCTCCCGCGACGAACGGGCCCGGGGTGCTCCGGAGGTGGCGATGAACGCGCCGGCCGTCATCGCGGCGAGCATCGCCCGCACCGCGGCGGCATCGGTGGCCGGACGGTCGTCGCCCGAACCGGCGGCGGTGTGCACCACCGCGTCACCGGCGGCGGCCGCCGCGGCGAGCACCGGCGCGTCGGCGAGACCGCCCCGGACCGGCTCCGCGCCGGCCTCGCGGACCAGTTTCTCGGCGGTGTCACTGCGGGCCAGCCCACGCACTGAATGCCCGCGGGCGACGAGGGCCCGGGTCACCGCCGAACCGATGTAACCACTGGCACCGGTCACGAAAACGTCCACGTCGAACTCCTGGCTGAACATCGAATGGGATGCCGTCGACGCTAGGCGGGAGGCGGTGGTGCGGGTATGTGACAGAGTGCGGATGCCATGCGTGATCGTTCAGCCCCCGACGTACCCGCCGCCCTGCTCCGACACGTCCGGATCACCACGAGCCACGTCGCTCGGGTCGAGCTCGGGGCACCTTGGGGCGTACGCCTGCGGCCCCGCGACACCGTGTCGCTGCATCACGTCCTCACCGGTGAGGTCTGGCTCACCGGCGTCGGCCGGGAGACCGTCGCCCGCAACGGTGACCTGCTGGTCCTCGCGCACGAGACGGCGTACGAACTGCGTCACCGGCCGGGCGCCCGGGTCTCCGACGAGCCCGCCTGGCCGCACCCCGCTCCCCTGTCGGCACGCCATTTACATGGTGGGCCGGGCGAGCGGACCGTCCTGCTCTGCGCCGAGTTGAGTGTCACCGGCGCGGCCCGGGCCGCACTGGTCCGCGCGTTACCGACGGTCGCGCACCTGCCGGCCGGGACGGTTCCCGGTCTGGACGCCGTCCTCGATCTGCTGCGCGCGGAGGTACGCACGGCCCGACCCGGCGCCGAACCGGTCGTCGCCCGGCTCACCGAACTGCTGCTGGTACAGGGCATCCGCGCCGAACTGGACCGCCGCCCCGAACCGGGCACCTGGCGGGCCGCCCTCACCGACGACCACATCGCCCGCGCGCTCGACGCCATGTACACCACCCCGGAACACCCGTGGACCCTGGTGACCCTGGCCCGCACCGCGGGACTGAGCCGGACGACCTTCGCCACCCGGTTCCGCGCACTCGTCGGCGAGACCCCCTTCGCACACCTGACCCGCTGGCGGATGGCCCTGGCCCGGGACCTGCTCCGCGAACAGCCCACCAGCACACTCGCCACCATCGCCGCCCGGGTGGGCTACGCCGACGAGTTCGCGTTCAGCACCGCCTTCCGCCGCGAGGTCGGCGAGCCACCCGGCACCTACCGCGCCGCAGACCGCTGAGGTGACGCAGGGCCGTGGCTACAGTTGGGTCGGTGCAGGTCATGGTGGTCACGCCGCGGTGGGGAGGGTTCCCTCCGCACAGCCACGACGAGTATGTGATCAGCGTCAACGTCAACGGCTGGGAGAAGGTACGGCTGGACCGCGCCTCGTTCGAGGTCGGGGTGGACGAGGTCACCGTGTACAACCCGGGGCAGGTGCAGTCGTCGGTCACCGAGACCGACGGTAGTCCGTGGTCGTGCGTGAGCCTGTACGTGCCGGTCGCGCGGATGCTGGCGCTGACCGGTGGGGAGTTCGTCGATTTCGCGGAGCCCGTCGTCGTCGACCCCGCTCTGCGGCAGCGCATCCTCGGGCTGCCGGCCGCCGGGGACGCGGATCTCGACAGTGTGGTGGTCGACATGCTGGGTCTGGGGCTGCGCCGGGGAGACGGGCCTCAGCCCCAGGACCCGCGGATCACGCAGGTCCTCGGACGGCTGCGGGAGGATCTGTCGTCGGCGGCCGACATCGCCGAGGTGGCCACCGAGGTCGGGCTGTCGCGGGAGCAGCTGATCAGGGCCTTCACCAGGCGGGTCGGTTGTTCCCCGTACGCCTGGCAATTGCAGGCCCGGCTGGCTCACGGACGTCGGCTGCTCCGCGATGGTGTGCCGATCGCGGACGTCGCGACCGCCGTGGGTTTCGCCGATCAGGCGCATTTTCACAAACATTTCCGGGCCGCGTACGCGATCACGCCGGGCCGATTCCGCCGCGTCAACATCTGACAAGACAGGCCGCCTTCTCACCGGGCATGCTGCCGGGTGATCCGGAGGGAAGAGGTGGCTGATGGTGGTACGGCTGGCGTGGGTGTCGGCGCATGAGGCGCTCGGGCTCGACGAGGACGAGGCGACGGCGTTGCCTGCGCTGCGCGACGCCGGTGTCGAGGTCGACGTGGTGGTGTGGGACGACCCGGCGGTGTGCTGGGACTCGTACGACCGGGTGGTGCTGCGTTCGACCTGGGACTACCCGCAGCGGCTCGGCGACTTCCTGGCGTGGTTGGATCGGGTCGCCGCGGTGACCGATCTGCGCAACCCGGCCCCGATGGTGCGCTGGAGCCTCGACAAGCACTATCTGGCCGACCTGGATCGGGCCGGCGTGCCCATCACCCCGACGACGTTCGTCGAACCGGGCGACGAACCGGTCTTTCCCGCCGACCGGTTCGTGGTGAAGCCGGCGATCGGCGCCGGCAGCCGGGACGCGGCCTGGTACGACCCGAGCGACCAGCCGGCGGCGCGTGCCCATGTGCGGCGGTTGCACGAGGCGGGCGCGAGTGTCCTGGTCCAGCCGATGCTGAAGTCGGTCGCCGCGGACGGCGAGTGGCCGCTGGTGTTCTTCGGCGGCCGGTACAGCCACGCCGCGAGCAAACGGGTGGAACTGCCCCGGGCCGGACTGGTCGAGGACCTGTTCGCCGCGGAGACGAACGTGCCGTACCGCGCCGAACCCGAACAGATCGCGGTCGCCCAGCGGGCCGTCGACCTGGTCACCGAACGGTTCGGCGTCCCGGTGTACGCCCGTGTCGACCTGGTCCGGGACGACGACGGGAGGCCGTGCGTGCTGGAGGTGGAACTCGTCGAGCCGTCGCTGTTCCTGCCGCAGGCGCCACCCGAGGCGGCCGCCCACCTCGCCGAGGCGCTCCGGGACGCTTAGGTCAGGGCGACGAACTTGAGGCCCTTGGCCTGCAGCGCCGGGATCACCTTCTTCAGGGCGGCCAAGGTCTGGGAGCGGTCGCCGCCGCCGTCGTGGCAGAGCAGGATCTGGCCCGGCTGGGCGGCCATCATCCGGTTGGTGATGTGGGCGACCCCGGGCTGGGCCCAGTCGCGCGGGTCGTTCGTCCAGTCCATCGGGATCACGCCGCTCTGCGAGACCGCTTGAGCCAGCCCGCCGGACCAGGCGCCGCCCGGGGCACGGAACAGGCTCGGTGTCGCCCCGGTGGTGCTGTAGATCTTGTCCTGCGCCCGGTGGATCTCCTTGATCATCTTGTGCGGCGGCAACTTGGCCAGGTCGATCGGGTGGCTCCAGGTGTGATTGGCGATCTGGTGGCCGTCGGCGGCGACGTCCTTCGCCGTGCTCTCGTGGCCGAGCACCTGGTTACCGATCATGCAGAACAGCGCCGGTACGTGATGCTTCTCCAGCAGGCGCAGGATCGGCGGCGTCCACACCGGGTGCGGGCCGTCGTCGATCGTCAGCGCGATGGCGTCACCCGGGAACGCGTCACCCGGCACCAGCTTCCGGAAGTCTTTCAGGGTGTGCACCGGAACCTGGATGACCGGGGTCGTCGGCTGCGGTGAGGTGGGCTTCGGAGACGGGAGCTGCGCCGGCGGCGGCTCGCTGACCTGCAGGTTGGGAGCCTTGCCGGCCTCCGGCTCGCCGCGGCCGGCGAGGGCCGCGATCGTCCCGCCGATCAGGGCGGCGCCGGCCACGGCGGGGATCGCCCGGAGCAGACGACGGCGATTGATCTTCGGGGGTACGGCAGCAGGCGCGACCGGTGCCACAGGTGCGACCGGCAGCGCGATCGTCGGTTCCGACGGCGGCGGGGTGACGGTCGGCGCGGGCCGCTGGGCGGGTACCGACGGCAACGAGACGGTCCGCTGGGCGGATGCCGACGGCCGGGCGACGGTCCGCTCCGGCGTGGTCCGGGGTGCGGGCGGGATCGGCAGGGCGATCGTCGGTTCCGCGTCGGGCGTGGCGGCACGTTTGAGCGGCAGGGCCACCTTCGCGTCCGGCGAGATCCGGGGCTTGGGCAGCGCGATCGTCGGCTCAGCCGCGGCGGAGATCACCGTGGTCGGCTCGGACTCGTCCTCGGCGTCGGCCAACGCCCCGGTCGAGAGAGCAACCGTCTTCTCGTCATCGTCCTGCACCACCGACAGCGCAACCGTTTCGTCGGCGTCCTCCCCCACTGCGAGGGCCACCGTCTCGTCGGCATCCGCTGCCGCCGGTTCATCGGCGTCCTCTGCTGCAGTCAACGCCACCGTCTCGTCGGCGTCCTCCGCCGCACCCAACGCCACCGTCTCGTCGGCGTCCTCGGCCGCAGTCAACGGCACGGTCTGGTCGGCATCCTCTGCCGCGGTCAACGCCACCGTCTCGTCGGCGTCGTCTGCCTTTTCGGCGATCTCGACCGCGGACAACGCGACAGTAGGTTCGGACCCGTCGTCGCCCGAGGAGTCACTCGAGGCGGCGCGCGGAGCGGCGTCCGAGGCCGGAGCGTCCACCGACAGGTCAGCCGTCGGCTCGGATCCCGCGGAGACCGACGAATCGGCTGTCGGTTCGGCGGTCTCCGCGACCGTCGACTCGCTCAACACGACCGTGGGCTCGGCCGATTCATCGACCTCGGGCGTGCTGTCCTGGGCTGCGGGGGTGGGCCTATCGGTGTTCATCGGTGGGATTGTCGCGCCCGCGGTCAAATCGGTCTTGGTCTGTGTCTCAGCTGTGAATCGGAGCCGTCGGCGCGATCCGCGCGCCCTCCCACCAGCGACGAAAACGATAGGTGATCATGCGCTTACCACGCATCTGGACCGCCCTGGGGGCAACGGCCGGCAACGACGATTTTCGTGGCGTCCGCCACACCTGGGCCGCCCCGGTCTGGTGACTTCGCGGCGGAACGTGGCGCCCGAAACCCGCAGGGTCACCGACGAGCGGGGCGAGGCACGGTGCGGCCGGGTGGCACCAGGCCGGTGAGGGCGGTGCCACCCGGTTCGGGATCAGGGTGCGGTCGCCTGGTCCCGGGCGATGCGGACCAGTTCGACCAGGCCGCCCGCGTACTCCTGGGACTCGGCGTGGGCCTCGTCGAACGGGGGCTGGAAGCCGACGCCCTCCCACTGCTGGGTGGCGTCGTTCCAGAGATCGTTGCCGACCTCGAAGTTCCACGCCGTGATGCCGAGGTCGTAGTACAGGTGGTCGGCCGAGTTGCCGGCCGCCGAGTAGAGCACGTCAGCGACCGGACCGGTGTAGGCCGGCCACGTCACGGTGCCGCGCTCGGCGGAGATGGCGCCGACGATCCGCTTGGCGCTGTCCAGGAAGAACTTGGACTCGTCGATCGACGGCCGGGGCAGGGTGACCCGTCCCGGGCTCTTGTAGGCGCCGGGCGACCACATGAAGTAGCCGCCGTAGCTGTGCACGTTGAGCGAGAACCTGATGTTGCCGTGCTGCGACGCCAGCGCGACCACGTTGCGGCTCTCCGCCTCGGACAGCTCCGCGGTGCCGGCGTAGGTGCCGGACAGGCAGTTCGCACTGGCGCCGACGTAGCCGTCGAAGTAGGAGCCGACCGCGTAGTTACGGTTCACGTCGACGCCCCACGAATCCCGGTAGCGCGGATCGCGGGTGGCGCCGGCACAGTGGTTGACCAGGTTCTTGCGCTGGAAGTTGTAGTCGTTGAACGAGTAGTTGGCCCCGTCCGGGTTGACCGTCGGGATGATGAACACGTCGGTCGAGTCGACCAGTGCGCGGGTGGCCGGGTCGGTCGCGTAGTTGGCCAGCAGCCGCTCCGCGAACTCCAGCGTGACCAGCGGTGTCGCCCACTCCCGGGCGTGTTCCTGCGAGTAGGTGAGCACGCCCGGTTTCGACCCGTCCCGGTACTTGCCGATCCGCAGCGCCTGCACGGTCTGCGGACCGCGCGGCACCTCGGTGCCCTCCAGTCCGTCGTCGAGCCGCACCGGGGCGACGACGGGCATCGGCAGCCCGGCCGAGCCGTCCTCGACGACGGCCCGGAACCGCTGCGGGAAGCGGGCGGTGATGAACGCGGCGACCTCGTCGGTCGTGCTGATCACTTTGCCGCCCGCGTCGGTGGCGAGATTCACGGTCAAGACCCGGTCGCGGTACGAGGCGGACAGCACCCGATTCGGCCGGCCGGGGTCGACCGTCCGCACCTGGACGCCGTTCATGCCCTGGTCACCGAACTTGACCGACTCGACGACCACGGCCGCTGCCGCCGGGTCACCGAGGTACGCGACCGCGGTACGCCGATAGCCCTGGGTCTTGTTGGGCAGTTTGATGACGTCGACGAGTGCCGGGTATTGGCGGTGGAGGCGCCGGATCCGGGCGTTGATGTCGGTCGGCGTCATGTAGGCGGTGACGAAGTCCTTCTGGTATCCGCTGGGCAGGGCCGGTGGGGTGGCGCCCGGCCAGGGCTGCGGGGTGACCGCCCGGGTCTGGCCGCCGAGGCTGGAGGCGGCGGTGAGAGTCACCGGCTGTGCGGGCAGCGGCTGGGGCAGCGCGTAGTGGTACTGGTATTCGCCGGCGTCCTCGAACCGGATCAGCGGGTAGGAGCCGGTGGTGCCGTCCGCGGTGCGCCAGGTGACGGTGATCTCGACGTCCGGATCGTCGGTGGCGGTGGTGGCGACCTGGGTCTGCAGGAAGGTGCGCCCGTTGCTGGTCCACCAGTAGGCCTGCAGGAACTTGAGGGTGTCGGCGGCGGCCGGTGCGACGGTCCGGCTCTCGGCGAGGCGGCGGGCGCCGTCGGACTCCCGCTGGATCAGCTGGACGGCGGTGGCGCCCTGGCCGGTCAGGGCGGCGAGTTCCCGGTCGTCGACGACGATGTCGAGCAGGATCGCGCCGGGCACGACCCGTGGGCGCGCGGCGACGTCGGCGCCGAGGGCCAGCAGCCGGTCGACGGCCGCCTCGTCGGGAAGCTGGAACCGGATCAGGGCCCGCTCACCGGTGGCGAGCGTGATCGGCGCGACGGCGGGCGCCTGGGCCGGGGCGGTGACCGGGCCGGCCGTGGCCGGTGTGGTCGTGAGCAGTGCGGCGGTCAGGACGGTGGCGGCGGTGGCCGACCAGCGATGTCCGGACGACATGGAACCTCCTGCGGCTGTGAAGGATGTCGTCGTCCAACGCAACGCAAAGATCGCTGTATGTCAATACATCACTGGCCGGATTTCCGGATGTGCCGGGCCGCCACACGTCCGAGAAGCCGACCACCGGCCCACGTCTGCCAGATCGAAAGCCCACCAGGGGTGCTCTCCTTACCGTCCACGAACGGCCACCACGACGCGAAGACGGTCCCGGCCCGGCACTCGATGCTCCGGCGGAACTCCCCGGCCAGGGTCTCCTTCAGAGCCGGAGACCCCAGCAGATCCGCTCGGACGAAGAACGGATCCGTGACGAATCCCTGCGGGCTCACACCCTCGCGCAGTTCCGAGGGCGTGGGCAGGCACGCTTCGATGCCGATGCCGCCGTACATCGGGCGGGTCCGTTCGACGACCGCCACCAGCAGGCCGGTGAGGTAGCGGGCGAAGGCGGCGGTCTCCCGGCGAGTGGTGTCGGGATCGTCGAGGGCCCCGGCCGACATGACGATCTCGACCGGACCGGCGAGGTCGAAGCGCGGCGACCGGTCGACGTACATCCGCCGACGGCGTTCGATGAAATGGTTCTCCCCGTCCGGCCGGGCGCCCCGTTCGAGCAGCAGGTCGCAGACGGTCTCGAAAACGTGATCGTCGCCGGGCTCGGGAAAGATCGCGATCGTCACGTAGGGGGCTTCCATCTTCGTCACGGCGCAAACGGTAGGCGCCACCGCGACCGGCGGACAGTGGATTCGGGGGCGCGGAGGTTCACGCCTGCGGGTCGAGGCGGTAGCCCGCTCCGCGCATGGTCTGGATGGTGGTGCGGCCGAACGGCCGGTCGACCTTGTCGCGCAGGTAACGGACGTAGACGTCCACCACGTTCGAACCGCCGTCGTAGGCGAAGTCCCACACGTGCTCGATCAGATGGGTCCGGCTGAGGGTCTCCCCGGCCCGGCGCATCAGTTCGTGCAGCAGCGCGAACTCCTTCGCCGACAGCGGGATCGCGGTGCCGCCACGCCGTACCGTCCGGGCGGCCGGATCCAGCTCCAGGTCACCGACACGCAGGGTGGCCGGGCGTTGGGCCGGCTCGCGGCGCAGCAGTGCCCGCACCCTCGCCATCAGCTCGTCCAGCACGAACGGCTTGGTCAGGTAGTCGTCGGCCCCGGCGTCCAGACCGCGCACCTTGTCGTCGGTGCCGTCGCGGGCGGTGAGCATCAGCACCGGCGCCCACCGGTCGGCGGCCCGGATCCGGCGGCACACCTCGATGCCGTCCGGGGCCGGGATCATCACGTCGAGCACGACCGCGTCGAAGTCGGTCTCGGTGATCGCCCACACCGCGTCGTCGCCGGTGCCGACCGTGTCGACGGCGTAGCCGGCGCGCCGGAACGCCCGCTCCAGCATGGCCGACATCGCCGGGTCGTCCTCGGCGATCAGGATGCGCATCGGTTCAGCGTATGACGTCGTGCGGGCGCGGCTGCGCGGCGATCGCGGTCTGGGCGGCGAGCCGGGCCACCTCCTGATGCAGCCGGGCCAGCTCGTCGCGCAGGTCCCGGGCCAGTGCGGCGGCGCCGCGTTCGGCGCCGAGCTGGTGCAACGCGACCTCGGCGGCGATCCGGTCGGCCCGGCGCAGGGCCGTCAACACCATCGCCGACTCGAGGACGGCCAGCACGGACAGCGCCAGTACGGCCATCGTCGCCGCACCGGAGTGCCGGAAAAACACCAGCACCCCCACTCCCCCGGCGATGATCACACCCAGCAGAAGGTTGGCCGCGTGGTCGGTGGCACGCGACCGCCGCCCGGCACGTACTCCGGGATGCCGTGTCCACAGCGCAGGGGTCGACGTCATATCGCCGATCCTGGCCCGTCCATGATGAGAGCATCTTAACGATCCCCACGGATGAATCCGGGGGATTTTCCTCCGGGGCGAGGCCCTGGATTTCCAGCTCGGACCGCATTCGACCAATCCTCCCGGAAGGAGGCGATCTGATGTCTTACGTCGTCGGCACTGGCACGGTCGCGTTCAGCCGTGGCGAGGATCGTCCTCGCGGCGTTGAGGTCACGGTCTGCGGTGTAGCCGCAGGCCGTGCACTCGAAAATCCGTACACCCAGTCCGAGGCGGAGATTGGTTCTCTCGCCGCACCCGGAGCAGGTCATCGTGGTGTAGGCGGGCGGCACCGGCACCACTTTCCGGCCCGCCCGCGTACCACGCTCGATCAGTTCTCGTTTGCACGCGCCGATCGCGTTGTCGGCGGCCTTGCGGGCCATGCCGGTCTTGGCCAGGAACTTCGGTTTGAAGTCCTCGACGGCGATCAGCGCGTGGTGCTCGACCACGGTCTTGGCCCAGGCGCGGGCGTCGTGGGCGTTCTGCCGGGCGGCCTTCTTCGCGATCCGGGCGGCCTGCCGCTTCGCGGTCAGGTAGCCCTTCGACGCCTTCTGCTCCTTGGGCCGCCGTCGGCGGGCCATCTTGCGCTGGGCCTTGGCCAGTTCGGCGGCGCACCGGCGCCGGTGGCCGAGATGCGGCAGGTCGAAGGCCGGATCGGTGGTGGTCGCGGTGGTCCTCACGCCCCAGTCGACACCGATGCCCGGCAGGTCCGCGTCCGACGTCTCGGCCATCTCACGGCGGACCACGAACGACGCGTACCAGTGGCCGAGACTGTCGCGGTAGACCCGGACAGACGACGGGCCGGACGGCGGTTCCCGGGACCAGACGACCGGGACGAACACCTTGCCGGGCAGCCGCAGACGGCCGTCGACCAGTCTGAACCCGTTACGGGTGTACTCCAGCGACGGCAGGGCGTCCTTGAGCCGCTTCACCTTCGGCCGGCCTCGGCCCTTGACCTTGAACGAATCGTTCAGGGCTGCACCGTAGGTCCGCAGGGCCTGCTGCTGGGCGACCTGCGAACCATCGCGCAGCCAGCAGTTGCGGGAACGCGCCTCGGTCAGCAGCTTCGACAACTTCCCGAACGTCGGGTTACGGCCGGTCTTCTGCTGGTGGACGGCTTCGTTCCACAGCCAACGGCACCTGCTCCACTCGGACAGCAGTGCGACCTCCGCGATGCGGCCGGGCCGCAGTCGGTAGGTGTAACGCACCGTCTCGTCCACATTGAACAGCATACAAATCGAAGCCACATGCTGCGGCGGTGGACGAGACCAGAACGAACGACAACGTCGTACACCGCTGCACCTATCACGTCGTCTGGCGCCCGAAGTACCGACGCAAGGTCATCACCGCAGACGTCGACACCCGGCTCAAACAGATCATCCGCGAGGTCTGCGACGAGCGGAACGCACCCGTCACCGAACTGGAGACCATGCCCGACCACATGCAACTGCTGGTCACCTAGACGAGTAAGTCCTAACTCCCGGCTAGGAACGTGACGGT
The DNA here is from genome assembly GCF_033097365.1 of Actinoplanes sichuanensis. NCBI lineage: Bacteria > Bacillati > Actinomycetota > Actinomycetes > Micromonosporales > Micromonosporaceae > Actinoplanes > Actinoplanes sichuanensis. The sequence goes on along the minus strand of NZ_AP028461.1, from coordinate 2,553,880 downwards.
GTACGGGCGACTACCGGACAGTTGGCCCGTACATCTGTGTGGTTGGCCGGAGTAAAGGTGAAAGGTGTCGATGATCTGTTTGTGACGACAGACATCCACACCCTTCTCACCGCACTCTACGTGAAGATCGACGACTGGCTCGGCAAGCCCCGCCGGACCGGCCGGCCACCGAAGCTGTCCGACGCCGAACTGATCACCATGGCCGTCGCCCAAGCCCTGCTCGGGATCCGATCCGAGGCCCGCTGGCTGCGGTTCCTTCCCCGGCACCTGCCCGGCGCGTTCCCGTATCTGCCCGGTCAGTCCGGCTACAACAAGCGGCTGCGGGCCGCGGTGCCGCTGTCGAAGAAGGTGATCAGGCTGGTCGCTGCGGACACCGATCTGTGGTTCGACGACGTCTGGGTCACCGATTCGACCCCGGTCGAGTGCGGCCGTTCCCGGCCGACGGTGAAGCGGTCCGACCTGGCCGGCTGGGCGGTCTACGGCTACTGCTCGTCACACTCACGGTTCTTCTGGGGCCTGCGACTGCATCTGATCTGCACACCGTCGGGCCTACCAGTCGCCTGGTCCCTGGCCGATGCCAAGGCCGACGAACGGCAAGTCCTGGCTGCGGTTCTGGAAGAGGATCCGAGCCTGCTCGCCGCCCGGCCGGGCCAGCTGATCATCGCGGACAAGGGATACGTCTCCGCCGAACTCGACCGCCGGCTCGCCGAACGCGGAGCCCGACTCCTGCGGCCGTCCTACCGCAACCGGACCCCACGACCCGGCGAACACCTGCTCAAACCCGTACGCCAACTGATCGAGTCGGTCAACGACACCCTGAAAGGCCAGCTCGACCTGGAACTGCACGGCGGCCGCAGCATCGAGGGCGTCGGCGCCCGCATCGCGCAACGCCTCCTCGCCATGACCGCCGCGATCTGGCACAACCGCACCACCGGACAGCCCGTGACCAGGTCATTGATCGCCTACGACCACTGACCTGGGTTAAGGACTTACTCGTCTAGCGGCCCCCAATACGGCATCCACCGCCTGGTCAAGCAGATCAAGAGCCGATCCTCGCGGCTCATCCGGCAGGAGTTCCCCGAGCTCCGCACCCGCATTCCGACCCTGTCGACCAACAGCTACCACGTCGCCACCGGCGGCGGCACAACCCTGGAGATCGCGAAGAAATGTGTTGAGAACCAGCGCAACGTCTGACCACACGCCCTCCCTGACCCGCTCCGCAGGAAATCCGGTTCCTCCCCACGGCTAAAGCCGGGGGGGTTCCACGGAGGCTTCTCGATGAAAGACCGACCACTCCCCGGAGTGTGCCAATCACACAAGGTCATCGGGGTGGCTGTGGTGCCCGGAGGACCGTCGTCGGCATGAACAGACTCGCAGGTACCGTCACCGCCCTCGCGGTCGCCGGCACGGCCGTGCTCGCGCCCGCCACCTCCGCTGCCGCCGCCCACCCCGCCGCCGCCGGCGCATGCACGCCGACCCGACCCGGTACCGGCTTCTACGCCGGTGGCCGCGTCGCCTCCGCTCCGGTGACCGTGCCGAAGTCGGGGTGCACCACCATCGCGGTCTCGCACATCCGCGACATCCGCCACCCGGACGACCACTGCCAGACGTTCCTGCTGGCGTTGCTGCCCGCCGACGGCGGCGACCCGACCTACACCGAGCCGGTGCAGGCCTGCTCCACCCCGCCCGGCCACCGCACGGTGCTGGCCACCGGCGTGCCCGACGGCACCGTGTTCCGCGTGCTGTACCAGGTCGACTACATCGAGCCGGAGATTCAGACCGTCCGCTTCACCGTGTGGCGCTGACTGGATAATCTGACCGACGGAGGTGACGGTGGCACGGCTCGTTCCCTCCTCCCTGCGCACCCGTCTGGCCCTCACGTTCGGGATCGGCACCTCACTCGTACTCCTGGTGGCTCTGTCCCTGCTGTATGTGGCACTGGACCGGCAGCTCGACGCCGCGGTCGACGCGGACCTCACCGGCCGGGCCGACGACCTGCTCGCCGGCATCCTGGCGCGGGATCCGGGCGCGGTGCGCGGCGACCCGATGGCCCAGCTGTACGCCGCCGACGGGACACCGGTCGCGTCGGCGACCGCGCTGGGCGGGCGGGTCCTGCTACCGCCCGACCAGGTCCGCGCGGTGGGCCCGGAGCCCGTCCGCATTGTGCTGCTCCTGACGGTGCGGCCGGGCGAGACACCGGAACGCGTCCGGCTGCTCGCCCGCCCGGTCGGTCGCGACGGCGAGATCCTGGCCGTCGGGCAGCCGCTGAGCACCGTCGAGGGTGCCGGTGACCGGCAGCTGATCGTGCTGGCGGTCGCCACGCCGGTGCTGATCGCGGCGCTGTGTGTGCTCGGCTGGCTGCTGGTACGGGCCGCGTTGCGGCCGGTCGACCGGCTGACCCGGGAGGCCGCGGCGATCTCCACGCTGGACAGCGACCGGCGCCTGCCCGCGGTCGCCGGTGACGACGAGATCGCCCGGCTGGCCGCGACACTGGACGGCATGCTGGCCCGGCTGGCGGTGGCGTTCGCCCGCGAACGGGCGTTCGTCGACGACGCCGGCCACGAACTGCGGACCCCGATCGCGATCATGCGCGGCGAGATCGATCTGGCCCTGCAGGCCGTCGACGACCCCGAGGAGGTACGCCGTTCGCTGTCGGCCGCCCAGCGTCAGGCCGCCCGGCTGGGCCGGCTGGCCGAGGACATGCTGTTGCTGGCCCGGGAACGTGCCGGGGCCCTCGGGGTGCTGCGGGCACCGGTCGACCTGACCGACCTGGCCCACGCCGAGGCCCGCGCGCTCGGCCCGGTCACCGACCTCACCATCGAGGTCCACGGCGACCCGGTGATCACCGACGCGGACGCCGACCGGATGCGGCAGGTCCTGGCCAACCTGGCCGCGAACAGTGCCGCCGCCGGGGCCCGCACGGCCCGGGTCACGGTCGGCACCGACGGCACCGACGTGCGCATCGAATGGGCCGACGACGGGTCCGGCTTCCCACCGGACCTGCTCGACCGGGCGTTCGAACGGTTCGTCCGCGGCGACCCGGCACGCACCGCACCGACCGGCGCCGGGCTCGGCCTGTCGATCGTCCGGGCCGTCGTGACCGCCCACGACGGCACCGCCGAACTGCGCAACGGGCCCCCGCTGGGCGGTGCGGTGGTCACCGTCCGCCTGCCGGCGACCTGACGGCGGCCGGTCCAGCCGGCTCCGGATCCGCCGGGATCGGCCGGCCCAGGGACGTCGACAGCCAGTCGAAGGCGGGCGCCGCCAGCGCCTGCCACGTACGCATGTTGTGCCCGCCGCCGCCCAGGTAGGCGGTGGTGACCGACAGCGGCGGCCGGGCCGCGGCGGCCAGCGCGACGGTGTCCCGCATCGGGATCCGGTCGGTCCGCGCGCAGCCCAGGTAGAGCGACACCGCCGGCACCGGCAGATGCGCGAGCCGCCACAGGTCGTCGTACTCGGTGTTCTCCGCGCCGTGACCGACCCGGATGCCCGGCGTGGCGTACCCGGACAGGCCGGCCCCGGCCGCGTACTCGCCGGGGTGGCGCAGCAGCAGGTCGGCCGCGCAGTAGCCACCGGCCGAGTAGCCGATCAGCCCCCATCCGGCGGCGTCGGTGCGAACCCGGAACCGGGCTCTGGCCACGGCCGGCACGTCGGTGGTCAGGAACGTCTCCGTCTGCGGGCCACCGGCCAGGTTCGTGCATTCGGTGTCGAGCGTCGGGTCCGGCGTCTGGTAGGGGAACAGCACCACGGTGGGCGCCATCCGCCCCGCGTCGATCTCGGCGTCCAGGACCGTGGCCGCGTGCAGCCCGTTGAACCACTGCACGGGTGACCCGGGGTAGCCGTGCAGCGCCTCGACGACCGGATAGCGGGTAGCGCTCTGCCGGTCGTAACCGGGCGGCAGGTAGACGTACATCGGCAGGGTCAGTCCGCTGGCCGGGCCGGTGACCGTCACCGTGGTCACGGTGCCGCGCCCGGCGCCACCGCCGGTGCCGACGGGCAGGGCCGTGGCCGGTTCGGAGCCCAGCAGACTGGCCCACGTCGGGTAGGTGTCGACCTGCCGGTTCACCCAGATCAGGGCGGTCGCCGCGGCGGTGACCAGGCAGGCGGTCACGGCGGCGGCACGGACGGCGATGCGCCTGCCGCCCCGGCCGCGGTGCCAGAGCGGACCGGCCAGGACGGCGGCGACCACCGCGGCGGCCAGCGCGAACAGTTCAGAGCCGAGGCTGTCCGGGGACACGGCTTCCTCCGGTACGGGTCGGGGCCGAGGTGGCCGGCCGGTGCGGACGGCGGTGCACGGGCAGCCAGGAGACCGGCGGCACGGCGGCGGCCAGGGGCGGCGGCGTCTGCTGCGCCGCCCACGCGACGGCGTCGGCGAGCCCGTCGCCGGCACCGACCGTCACCCCTGCCAGTGCGGGGGTGCCGCCGGAACGGTCCACGATCAGCGCGGCGGCGGCCGACCGGCCGCGGACCACCGCGATCACCGGATACCGGCCCGGGACCGCCGCGGCCTGGTCGGCGAGCGCGACATCGGAAGCCGGGGTCACCAGCGCCCAGCGACGCCCGGTGACCCGCAGGTCATGGCCCAGCCGTGCGGGCAGGTCCTCGGTCAGCGTCGCCGCGGTGGTGGCCGCCGTGGTACGGGCGTACACCACGACGGTCTGCTCGGCACCGGCCGGTGGATCGGTCCCGCCGTCGCCGAGGACGACGACCACGGAATAGCGCAGGTCGGAGTGGTCCAGATAGTCCGCCGGAACCACGACCGTGGGCGCCGCGGCCAGATGCCAGTCGGCCCAACCGGAGGGCTGCCAGGTGAACGTGCCACCGTGGGAACGCAGCCAGCCGTCCAGGGCACCGGGCTGCGTCGCGGCCCGGGGCGCCGCACCGTCCGACGACTGCAACAGATCCGACCAGGACGGATAGAACAACTCCGACCGATTGACCACCAGCCCGATCCCGACCAGCAGCAGCGCCTCGGTGACCAGGATGCCCACCGGCCGCACCAGCAGCCGCGGCCGCCAGTCGCGCCGCCAGGCCGACACGGTCACGGCCGCGGAGACGATCACCCCGCACGCCACCACGAGGATCAGGGGTAGGCCGGTCAGCGACATGCGTACTCATCTCGTCGAAAGCACCGCGGTCGACGACAATCTGCTCCACGACTCATGAGAACCGGGTGAGAGCCGGTCTCATCGTTCTCTCATCACGGCGCTCCTAGGTTCGGCCGAGAGATCGAAGGAGCAAATCATGACCGTAGGCACGTGGCGCCCCCGGCCACCGCTGTCCCGAGCCGCCGTCGCCCGGCTGGTCCAGCTCAACGGCGTGTTCAACGTCGTCACCGCGGTCCTGCCGGCCCACCACGGACGGATGGCGGCGCTCGCCGCGTTCGTGCCGGCGGCCGGGATCCTGACCGCCCGGGCGGCCACCGCCGCCGCCGGGGCGCTGCTCGTCTACCTGGGCGCCGGGCTGCGACGGGGCCGGTTGCGGGCCTGGCAGCTGGCGGTCGTCGTGGCCGCGACGGCGATCGGGCTGCATCTGGTCAAGGGACTCGACCTGGTGGCGGCGGCGGTGTCGGGTGCGCTGCTGGCGCTGTTGGTGGCCGTACGCCAGGAATTCAACGCCCTTCCCGGGCCGCGCAGCCGGTGGCGCGCGGCGACCGCGCTGATCGGATTCGCCGGCGCGGGTTTTCTGCTCGGCCTGTTCGAGATCGCCGTCCGCGCCGACCATCTGATCGGCACGCCGGGGGTACGGGCCTGGGCTGAACACGCGGCACTCGGGCTGATCGGCGTCACCGGGCCGGTGGAGTTCGCCCGGCCGTGGGCGGCCGACACGGTCAGCTACACCACCGGGACGTTCGGGTTGCTGGCCGTGCTCGCCGCGGCCGTCCTGTACCTGCGGCCGGGTGAGCCGCGGCCGGAGCGCACCGCCGTCGACGAGAGCAGGCTGCGTCACCTGCTCACGCGGTACGGCGGCGGTGACTCACTCGGCTACTTCGCACTGCGGTCGGACAAAGCGCTGATCTGGACGCCGTCGGGCAACGCGGCCGTCGCCTACCGGGTGGTCCGCGGGGTCAGCCTCGCCGCCGGTGACCCGATCGGGGCCGAGTCGGCATGGCCGGAGACGATCGCCGCCTGGCTGGCCGACGGGGAACGTCACGGCTGGACCCCGGCCGTCCTCGGCTGTGGCCGGGCCGGTGCCGCCGCGTACGCCCGGGCCGGTCTCGACGTGATCGAACTCGGCGACGAAGCGGTCCTCGACGTCGGCACGTTCAGCCTCGACGGCCGCGCGATGCGTTCGGTGCGGCAGGCCGTCCACCGGATCCGCCGGGCCGGCTACACGTGCACTGCGATCCGGCAGCGGGACCTCTCCCCCGCTGACCTGGCCGCCGTCGTCGACGCCGCCGTCCGGTTCCGGGACGGTGACGTGGAGCGTGGTTTCTCGATGGCGCTGTCCCGGCTGGGTGACCCGGCCGACGGCGACTGCCTGATGGTGCTGGCCCACGACGAGGACGGCCGCCTGCGCGGGTTGCTGCAGTTCGTGCCGTGGGGCGCCGACGGGATCTCGCTCGACCTGATGCGCGGGGACCGTACCGCACCCAACGGCCTGACCGAGCTGATGGTGGTGACCGCGGTCGAGGCCGGTCCGGAGTTCGGGATCCGCCGGGTGTCGCTGAACTTCGCGGTGCTGCGGTCGGTGTTCGCCCGCGCCGAGCAGCTCGGCGCCGGGCCGGTGCTGCGGCTGTGGCACCGGCTGCTGCGGCTGTTCTCCCGGGTGTGGCAGATCGAATCGCTGTATCGCGCGAACGCCAAGTACCTGCCGATGTGGCAACCTCGTTACCTGTGCTTCCCCACCGCTCGGGATCTGCCGCGGATCGCGGTCGCGGCGCTGACCGCGGAGGCGTTCCTGCCCGCCCGTCAGGTCGTGACCGCGCAGCCCGCCCTCGCCACGCGTTGACACCGTGGCGGGTCGCGGCGGTCATGCTGCTGCTGAGCGGCTGCTCGTCACCGGCGCCCTCGCCGGCTCCGCCGGTGGTGGTCACCCTGGGCGACTCGGTTCCGGCCGGGACCGCCTGCGCCTGCACGCCGTTCCCCGACCTGTACGCGAACCTGCTGTCCCCACGGGCCGCGTCGATAAATCTGGCCCAGCCCGGTTTCGAAACGACGGACGTACAGCAACAGGTCGGCGCGGACGACATCCGCGCCGACATCCGGTCGGCGAGCGTCGTGGTGGTGATGGCCGGAGCCAACGACATGGCTTCGGCATTCGACGACCACGACGACTACCCGGCGACCGCCCGCGTGGTGGAGAGCACCGTGACCTCGATCGTCGACACGGTGCGCCGCGAACACGGCAGCCCGGTCGACGTCCTGGTGCTGGGCTACTGGAACGTGGTCGAGGACGGCGAGGTCGGTCTGAGCACGTACGGCCCGGACGGCCTGGCCGAGGCCAAACAGGCCACCCGCTACTGCAACGACGCGCTGCGGCGAGCCGCCGAACACAGCGGCGCGACCTACCTCGACACGTCGGTGGCGTTCGCCGACGACCCGACCGGCCTGCTGGCCCCGGACGGCGACCACCCGAACGCCGCCGGCCACGAGGCGATCGCCGGAATGCTGTACGACCACCGGTGACCTACGATTCCGAACCATGCGTACCGACCAGAGACACGGAGATCTGGGTGAGGTCTCCGCGTACCTGGGGATCTTCTTCGTGCTCTTCTGCCTGGCCGTCTACACGCTGTTCTCGTCGGCCTTCCTCTTCTCGAACGCCTGCATCGGCCCGGACGGCCAACTGCCGATCTGCCCCGCGAACGGCCCGGACTGGGCCCGGCCGCTGCCCGTGTACGCCACGATCATCGGCACCCTCATCGGCCTCGGCGGCCTGCTGTACGGCCGGCCCGTCCGCACACCCGCCCTGGCCCTCGGCTACCTGCTGACCGTCGGCGCCCTGATCGGAATCCGTCTGCTGGCATCGCCGGGCTGACGTGCGCCTGATCGGCGGCATCCGCCGGATGAAATCATGGGCGGCGTGACACCTGAGGAACACGCCGCCCGCGCCGCCGAACTCATCGCCGAGGCCGAGCGGCTCTACCAGATCTGCCTGGTCGACTACGAGACCAACATCAACGAAGACGATCATTCCGAGGAGCCGTACGTTCCCGGCGCCGACCTGGCGATGCTGACCGCGACGACACAACTCGCCCAGGCGCACGCCGCGCTGGCACGGCTGGGGCCGCGGTAGGCGTACCGTCAAGGTCGTGGATGGCTCTGAACTCGTCGGAGTGCAGAAGACTCTCGCTCCGGTGCTGAAGGCGAAAGCCCTGGACAACCGGCTGCCCGACCCGATCCTCGGCGACCAGTGGGCCGAGCAGGTGATGCGCCGCCTCGATCCCGGGTACGACCAGGGCCGATTCGCGACCAGCCAGCTCGGGCTGGTCGCCGTCGTGCGCAGCAAGGCCCACGACGACTGGGCCCGCGCCTTCCTCACCGACCACCCGGACGCGGTCGTGCTCCATCTGGGCTGCGGCCTCGACGCGCGCGTCCACCGGATCGATCCGCCCGCCACCGTCGACTGGTACGACCTCGACTACCCCAACGTCATCGCGCTACGGGAACGGCTCCTGCCGGCGCGCGAGCACTACACCCCGATCGGTGCGGCCGTCACCGACCTGGCCTGGCTGGAGCCGATCCCGCGGGGGCGACCGCTGCTGATGATCGCCGAGGGCCTGGTGCCGTACCTGACCGAAGCCGACCTCAAGCGACTGCTGACCAGTGTCGTCGACATGTTTCCGACCGGGCAGATCCAGTTCGACACGGTGCCCGTCTGGGCCTGGCGCACCTCCCGTTGGGACCCGACGCTGCGTAAGTACGATGCCGAGTTCCACTGCGGCTTCGACGATCCGGCGCGACTGGCCGACTGGCATCCCCGCCTGCGGTACGTCGACGAGGCCCCGATGAACGACTCCCCGCTCCTGACGGCCAAGGCCCCCGCGGGCACCCGCCGCCTGTACCGGCTGCTCAACCTGGTGCCGGGCCTGAAACGGTCGACCAGGATCGTGCGGTTCCGGTTCTGACATGGACGACGAATCCCGGCCGATGCGCATCGGGGTGCTCGGGGCGGCCCGCATCGTCAAGAACGCCCTGCTCGACCCGGCCCGCACGATCGACGGTGTCGAGGTCGAGGCGATCGCCGCCCGCGACCCCGACCGGGCCCGGCGATACGCGGACCGCCACGGCATCCGGTTCGTGCACCGGTCGTACCGGGAGCTGCTGGCCGACCCGGTCCTGGACGCCGTCTACATTCCACTACCCGCCGCCCGGCACGCCGAGTGGACCGTCGCGGCCATCGAAGCCGGCAAGCACGTGCTCTGCGAGAAGCCGTTCACCAGCAACACCGCGGCCGCCGAAGAGGTCGCCGAAGCCGCCGCCGCGTCGGACTGCGTGGTGATGGAGGCCTACCACTCCCACCACCATCCGCTGCAGGCCCGGCTGCGCGACATCCTCGCCTCCGGCGAACTCGGGCCGATCGTCACCGCCCGCGCCACGTTCTGCGTGCCGATCCCACCGGGCCGCGACATCCGCTGGAACCTCGCACTCGGCGGCGGCGGCCTGCTCGACGTCGGCTACTACCCGGTACGGCAGTTGCGTGCCCTGTTCGGTGACGCACCCGAGGTGACCGCCGCCCGTGCCTGGCAGCGCGGCGGCATCGACCGGCTGATCACCGCGACGCTGCGATTCGAATCCGGCGTGGAGGGCCGCGTCGTCTCCTCGATCTGGTCACGGCACCTGCTCGGCGCCGAACTGGAGGTGACCGGCACGGACGGCCGGATGCGGGTGTCCTGGCCGTACCATCCGCATCTGCGCGGCCGGATCCGCATCCGCGGCCGGCACGGCGACCGGAGCGAGACGACCGACAGACGGTCGACGTACGCCTACCAGCTGGAGGCGTTCCGCGACGCCCGAGACACCGGCACCGGCCCGGCGGAGGCGGTAACCCAGATGCGCACCCTGGACGCCATCTACCGAGCCGCGGGCATGTCCCCACGCCCGTGAAAATCGTACCCGAGCCGGGACTCGAACCCGGGACAGCCGGTGTGTAAAACCGGAGCTCTCGCCGCTGAGCTACTCAGGCGTAACTGCGTGTTCCGGCCTGGAATCGAACCAGGGACCTCCGTCTTGTCGAGGCGGTGCTCTACCAATTGAGCTACCGGAACGTGATGCTGGGGGTGCGGGATTCGAACCCACACAGCCGAGGTCAAAGCTCGGTGGCCTGCCATTAGCCGAACCCCCAAGAGCACTATTCAATTAAGACCGAACGTTTCTGTGAAAAGCATTCCGGCTGTTCTGCTCACCGTCGTTGAGGACACTCTGCCCGATCCGCGAGCGCCCCGCGAGCCATTTATCCGCGCCTTATCTCGCTCGACCGGGGTGGACAGGTCGTAGGCCGCCATCCACCGATCGGTTGGTGGCACGCACCGACCACCGTGGGATGAAGTGGCCGCGCAACCCGGCGACGATGATTCCCATGACGACGAACAGCGCCCGCCCCGCCCGAAACCTCCTCTCGTACCGGTCGAGCGGCTCCATCCTGAGCATCGGCTCGACGGACTCGGTGCTGTCCATCGGTTCCGTCGGCTCGGTCCTGTCCGTCGGCTCGTTCGGTTCGGTCCTGTCGGTCGGTTCGGTCGCCTCGTTCGGGTCGGTGCTGTCGGTCGGTTCGTTCGGCTCCCTGCTCGCGATCGGCGCGTTCGCCTCGAAGCTCACCGTCGGGTCGGTCGCGGTCGGTCTCGGGGTGGCGGCGGCCGTCGCCCTCGTGGTGTTCCTGGCCGGCCGGATCACCCGCGCCACCGGACCGGCGGAGTAGTCCACGCCGCCGTCTCGCCGGGTCTCCGCAGCATGCGGGGCCCGGCTATGTCGTTTAAGCAGATCGGGTCAGCCGGACAGACGAGTCCATGGGCCGCGCGGTCGGTGTGTTCCGGATCGACGCTGATTAGCGTCCGAACCAGACAGTGACGCCCGGTGAGGGCGCGATCCCGAGGGCGAGGGGCTCCGTGGACGAAACCATTCAGCAACCCCCGGATCCGGTTCTGGACCGGCTGGAGCGGGTGGAGGCGCAGCTCGCCGACTTCCATCAGCGGTCGGCTCACCGGGAGTCGGTGATCGACCGGTTGCACGCGGAGAACCAGGAGTTCCGCGAGGGGCTGCGGCGGGTCGTGCTGGAGCCGGTGGTGAGCGATCTGCTGCGGCTGCACGACTCGATGGTGCGTGAGGCGGTCCGCCTCGGTGGTGCCGAGCCGGTCGCCGCGAAGCTGCTGGACAGTTACGCCGACGAGGTCGGGCTGGCCGTCGAGCGTTGCGGCTACGAGCTGTTCTTCGCGATTCCGGGAGAGCCGTTCACGGCCGGTCGGCACACACCGGCCGGAACCGTGCCGACCGCCGAACCGGACTCGGACAACACCGTCGCCGAGGCACTGTCGGCCGGGCTGCTGGAGATCGAGACCGGCAAGGTCCGCCGCCCGGCACGGGCCCGATTCCACCGGTTCGACGCCGTCGACCCGGCCCCGGACAGCTCCGTATCAGACCCCGTCGGAAGTGAGTGACCCATGGCGACCTTCGGTATCGACCTCGGCACGACCTACTCCTGTGTCGCCTCGATCGACGACACCGGGCGGCCCGCGATCATCAAGAACGCGGTGGGTGAGGACACCACGCCCTCGGTCGTCTACTTCGAGTCCGACGACAACGTGGTGGTCGGCAAGGACGCGAAAGCCAACGCGAAACTCAACCCCGACCTGGTGGTGTCGCTGATCAAGCGGCAGATGGGCCAGACCTTCGAGATCACCGCGCACGGCCAGACCCACTCCCCCGAGTCGATCTCCGCACTGATCCTGCGGGAGCTCGCCCGGGCCGCTGCCGAGAACAGCGGCGAGCAGGTGAAGGACGTCGTCATCACGGTGCCGGCCTACTTCGGGGTCGCCGAGCGGGACGCGACCCGTAAAGCCGGCGCGATCGCGGGCCTGAACGTGCTGAGCATCGTCGACGAGCCGGTCGCGGCGGCGCTGCATTACGACGCGGTGTCCGGTGGTGGCACCCGCACGCTGTTCGTCTATGACCTGGGTGGTGGCACGTTCGACACCACGGTGATCAAGGTGTCGCCCGAGGAGATCCAGGTGATCTGCACCGACGGTGACCATCATCTGGGTGGCGCCGACTGGGACGACCGGCTCGCCGAGTATCTGCTGGAGGCGTTCCTGGCCGAGCACCCCGGTTCCGAGGCCGCCGACGACGAGGAGTTCCTGCAGGAGCTCGCGGTCGGTGCCGAGGACATCAAGAAGCAGCTGAGCAGCATGCAGACGCGCCGGTTCAACGCCCGGTTCGCCGGTGACGTGTCGAAGATCGAGGTGACCCGGGAGAGGTTCGAGGAGCTGACCTCGGAGCTGCTGAAGCGGACGTTCGTGATCACCGAGCGGACCCTGGCGACGGCCCGGGAGAAGGGTGTGACCTCGTTCGACGAGGTGCTGCTGGTCGGTGGGTCGAGCCGGATGCCGGCGGTCACCGCGGGGCTGGAGGCGTTGGGTCTCAAGCCGCGGATGCACGACCCGGACCTGGCCGTGGCCAAGGGCGCCGCCCAGTACGCGCTGATCGAGTCGATCAAAGTGCAGCTGCCGGCGGACGGTTCCCCGGCCCCGGACGCCGCCGTGCAGGACGTCGCGAACCAGCTCGGTGTGACGACCGAGAAGGTGCGGGCGCTGGCCGGCAAGAAGGTCGCCACGGTCGTACCCCGGGCGTTCGGGGTGAAGGTCGTCGACATCGACGACCGGGGCAACGAGGAGTTCCGGATCGTGCACGTGCTGCGCGCCAACACGCCGCTGCCGGCCCGTACCGATGCCATGCGGTTCGGCACCGCCTATGACCGGCAGGTGGCGATCTCGGTGGAGATCTGGGAGCAGTCGGGATCGGTGGAGTCCGACGTGGTGGCCGACAACCAGCACATCGGTGACGGCCAGATCAGTGGTCTGCCGCAGCTGTCGAAGGGCTCACCGATCGACATCAGTTTCGAGATGGAGACCGACGGCCTGTTGCGGGTCCACGCGGTGGAACTGACGACCGGCAAGGACCTGAAGATCGAGCTGGAGATCAAGGCCGGGCTGTCCGACGACCAGGTGGACGAGGCCCGGTCGGCCGTGGCCCGCTACAGCGTCTCGGCGTAAGCGCGGAGGTCCGATGTTCGACCAGGACAAGTACCGCCAGGAGGTGCTCGATCCGGCCCGGCGCAACGGCAACGTCGCACCGGCGGATCTGTTCACCAGGTACGCGATGAGCATCGACCAGATCCCGCGCGGCGACAGGTTCCCGGCACATCTGGCCGAGGTCCTCAAGTACTGGCAGTCGCTGACGCAGCGGCGGGCGTACCTCCGGCTCGCCGAGACGTTGATCTCGGCACACCGGCAGCTGGATCAGGCCGGCCGGCTCACCGCCGAGCACTTCGCGGCCGAGCGGGACCGGCACACCGCCGAGACCAGTCAGAAGATCAAAGAGGTGGTCGACGACATGGTCTCCGGTGGCCAGGTCGTCGCGGCCACCACGGTCGCCCGGGTGGCGGCCGGGCTCGGCGTCGGCGCTGAGGCGGACCTGCGGCGTGAGCTGACCAAACTCCGGGTCCGGATCCTCGACGAGCTGTGGCCGCTGCCCGAGACCGCCCCCGGCAAGGGCCGCGACGTGCTGCGCGACAAGCGGCTGCTCGGCCTGCGGCTGGCCGTCGACGTGCTGGCCACCGACCCCGGCAGCCCGGCCCGCCCGGTGACGCTGCGCAAGGGCCTGCGGCTGAACGGCCAGGCGGTGACCGCTCAGATGTTTCGTGAGGCGAGGGACCGGGCCGAGCGCCGGGCACAGGACGACCGCAAGACCGCCACCGAGAACCTGCTGGTCAACCTGGGTGACGCGGTCCAGCGGGGCAGTCTCGACCAGCTCGTGTTGTGGGAGCTGACCGAGGTGATGCGCGAGGCCGCGGAGATGCCGATGGCCACGGTACGGCGGGTGTCGCGCGAGGCGGTCCGGGTCGGCCTGGACTCCAACGAGGCCGAGGAGCTGGCACTGGCTCTGCTGATGGCCCGGGAGGGTACCGCGGCACCCCGGAATCCGACGGCCGAGGTGGAGGAGCTGTTCGCGGCCGGGTCGCTGCGGGCGGCCGAGCGGCTGATCGCCACGCTGCCCGCCGAGGAGGGCGTGGAGCTGCGGCAACGCATCCAGGAGGCGGTACGGAAGGTGGCCGGGCTGGTCACCCGGGCTCAGCAGGAGATCGCGGCGGGCCGTCCGGAACACGCGGCCGAGTTGCTCACCGAGGCGGTCCGGGAGGCCGCCGACGACACGGATCTGGCCGGGCGGCTGCGTATGCTGGCGCCGCCCGCGGTCCCGTCGGCCCGGGTCGGCGCGGCGTCGGGTGATCACGTGACGGCGAGCTGGACACCCAGCCCGGCACGCACCGGCGGCGTGGCCTACCAGGTGGTCCGCACCCGACAGCGGCCGGCCGGCTCGGCCACCGACGGCGAGGTCGTCGGCCGTACCGATGGAAACGAGATCGTCGATTCCCGGCCGCCGGCCGGCGACGACCTGTACTACACGGTGTTCGCCACCAGGTCGGACGGTGTCTGGTCGCCGGGCACCAGCGCCGGCCCGGTCACGCTGCTGCCCGAGGTCACCGACGTGTCGGTGACCGCCGACGAGACCTCGGTGCGGGTCGGCTGGCAGGCCCGGTCCGACGCGACCCGGGTGACCGTGGCCCGCGCCGACGGCAGCCTCGTGGCCTGTTCGCGCGGCGGTTTCACCGAGGAGGGTCTGCAACCGGGCCGGGAGTACCGGTATCTGATCCGGGCCGGATACGACGCCGGGAACGGTCGGGTCATCGAGTCGACCGGGGTGACCGCCACCGCCATGCCGCAGCAGGCGCCGCGGGCCGTACCGGATCTGGTCGTCGAACCGCTTCCCGGCCAGGATCCGGGCAGGCTGCGGCTGGCCTGGACCGCACCGGCCGCCGGCACGGTGCGGCTGCGGTCCGCGCCGCACCGGCCGCGCTGGCAACGCGGAGCCGAACTCACCGAGACCGAACTGGACGGGTACGGCTCCGAGCTGGTGGCCCGGGCCGAGCCGGCATCTGACGGCCGGTTCGCGCTGACCGTACCGATGGCGCAGGGCCGGATCTTCGTGACCGCGTTCAGTGTCGGCGCGGGCCGCGCGGTCTGCGGTCCGACCGTGTCGGTGACCAACACCGCGCCGGTCGCCCGGCTGCGGGCCCGTCGGATCGGCACCCAGGTCAGGCTGAGCTGGGAGTGGCCGCCGGGTATCGGACTGGTCCGGGTGCGGTGGTGGTCGGAGGGCGCCGAGGGGCACGTCGAGGAGACCGACTGCTGGCTGCGGTCGTACCGCGACGACGGTGGTCTGGAGATCCCGGCCGGGTCGGGTGCCGTGCACGTGTCGGTGGCCACGGTCAGCCGGGACACCGAGGGTGAGGCGGTCGGCAGCCCGGTGTCGGTACGGGTGGCCGGCACCGGGATGCGGGTGCGATACCGATTCGTGGAGAGCAACCGGCTGTTCCGCCGGCGCACCCGGATCGAGGTCAGTGCCGAGCAGGTGTGCCCGCTACCGGAGCTGATCGTGGTGCAGACCGCGGGCCGGATCGCGCCGCTGCGCCCGGACCAGGGAACGACCGTGGCGCGGGTGCCGGCTCAGCGGCTGGAGCCGGGCCGGCCGGTGTCGGTGGACGTCGAGGTACGCGATCCGCGCGGCCCGTACCGGCTGGGATGTTTCGTCGACGACCACGGGACCGGCGGGTCCGGCGTGGTGCTCATGGGAACGCCGGGAGGGCACTGACCGTGAACAAGCTGACCTGCCCGTACTGCTACGGGAAGTTCGCCGAGAAGGAGATCACGTTCCGCTGCGGCGGTCTGCGCCCGATCGAGGGCGACCCGTGCGCCCCCGAACGGGACCGGGTCCGCGAGCAGATCCTCGGCGACAACACCTACCAGCTGCCGGTGGTCGCGGGTAACGGCAAGCGGCTGTCGGCGCGGTGCGGCAAGTGCCACAACGAGACGACGATCCAGATCTGCCCGCACTGCCACAGCCAACTGCCGGTGCACTACAGCAAGATCGACAACCGCATGGTCGCGATGATCGGCGCCAAGTTCAGCGGCAAGTCCGTCTACATGACGGTGCTGCTGCACGAGCTCATCCACCGGGTCGGGCGGCGCTTCGACGCGGCGGTCACCGGCGCCGACGAGCGGACCCGCAAGGAGTTCAGCAGCGAGGAACGCACCCTCTACACCGAGGGCGTGCTCCCGGTCACCACCAGGACCGCGGCCGCCGACCGCGGCCGCGCGCCGTTCGTCTTCCGGGTGTCGCTCGGTGAACGCAAACGGTTCCGCAGCACGCTGCGGCACACCGTGCTCTCCTTCTTCGACACCGCCGGCGAGGACCTCGAATCCGACAAGGGCGTGGCCGAGAACGTGCGGTATCTGAGCTGCGCGGACGGCATCATCGTGCTGCTCGACCCGTTGACCGTACCCAACGTGATGGAGAAGTTCGGTCTTGATCCGAGCGTCCTGCCGTCGGCCGCGCAACGTGAGGCGGCCCGGTCGGACAGCCCGATCAACATCCTCACCCGGGTCACCGAGGTACTCCAGAAGCTGCCCGGCGCCGGACCCAACAAGATGATCGACATCCCGGTGGCGGTGGCGTTCTCCAAGGTGGACGCGCTCTGGGAGGGTCTGCCCGAGGACAGCCCGCTACGGCAGCCCGCGCCCGGCACCCCGTATTTCGACGAACGCGACGGCGAGGCCGTCCACGCGCACGTGCAGGCGCTGCTCTACGACTGGGAGGGCGGCCAGATCGACGCGCTGCTCACCAAGAACTACCGCACCTTCCGCTATTTCGGCCTCTCCGCACTGGGCGCCGTGCCGCCCGCGCTCGCACCGGGCCAGCAGCGGCAGAAGGTCGGCGGAACCATCCAGCCGCACCGCGTCGAGGACCCGTTCCTGTGGCTGCTGAGCCGGCTCAAGGTCGTCGCGACCGGAAAGGACTGAACATGGGTGCGCCGCAGATGTACTACACCTCCTGCGAGTCGGGCCTGGCCGGCTACCCCGGCTTCCAGTTCAACGCCGCCACCCCCGGCGTCGGCGACGACGTCCTGCGCCGCGTCGAGCAGGCCACGTCGTACGAGCCGCCGCGCTCGCTGGGCTACCAGCCGACCTCCGAGCAGATCGCCGGCTGTCCGGTGAACCTCTGCTACCTGCCCGGCACCGACGACCAACCGGCCGTCCTGGCCCGTACCGTCTTCGTCGGCAACGACTACTCGCAGCGGTTCGGCAACTACTTCGTGCACGCGCTCAGCCTGCCCCCGGGCCGGGAGGAACTGGACGGCGCACTGCCGATCGACTTCTGGTCGGCCGGTTTCTGGTCGGCCACCCAGTCCCCCGGCACCGAACTGCCCGAGCTGCGCCCCACCCCGGCGGCGGTCTTCGGCCGGGCCTCGGCCGAGGCGTTCCTGCAGGACGCGGGTCGGCTCGGCTGGGTGCCGCGGCTGCTCACCGCGGTCGAGCGGGCCATCGTCGCCGACGAACGGTCGGTGATCGTGCTGGAGTCCGACAGCGAGAAGGTGGCCCGCTGGATCTCCGCCGTCTGCCACCTGCTGCCGCCGCCGATGGCCCGCCGGTTGTCCTTCGCCACCTACAGCTACCGGCCCGGACGCGGCACCGAAAACCTGGTCGGGACGGTCCCGGAAACCGACTTCACCGCCGACGAATCAGCGCTGCGCAGCTACTTCCTGCTCGACGCGGTCGGCGGACAGATCTCCGACGGCGCGGTGCACCCGCTGGCCGAGATGCTGGCGGCGCTCGGCCCGGAGGACGCCCAGACCGTCTGGTCGCTGGCCGAGCCGCTGGCCACCGGCCGGGAGCCGGACTTCGCCGCCTGGTATCCGATCGCGGTGGCCGGGGCCCTGCGCGCCGACCTGCCGCTCGAACCGGACGCGCTGGCCACCATGCTGCGCTGGCTGCCGTCGGCCGCCGAACGGCTGCGGCCACGCCTGGTCGCCGACCTCGTCGAGCGCTGCCTCGACCACGACACGCTGACCCTCCCACACTGCCTGTCGCTGATCGGGGTCGCCACCGGGACCGGTGACGAGAACCTGCTCGCCGACACCGAGGTACGCGCGTTCGACCTGCTCCTGGACGAGCCGTCGGTGGTCCCGGCACGGGTGCCTCGGCCGGCCACCGACCGGGGCATCGCCTACGGCGTCGAACAGATCACCGCCGCGCTGAGCCGCGCCGCTGATCGCCCCCACGACACGCTCGCCCTGATCGCCGTGGCCCTGGACGCCCGGCTGCCGCTACGACCGGCCGGGCTGGCCGGATACGGGCGGGACCTGGTGGCACCGATCCTGCTCGACGACCCCGACCAGCCGATCCCCGACCTGCTGGCGAAGGCCCCGGACGTACGCCGTGGTGTGCTCGACGGCCTGTCGGCGGCCCTGTCCGGCCGGGAGACCGCGGTGCTGGCGGTGGCGTCCCGGCTCAGCGACGTGGTGGGCGACGACGAACTCGCGGCCTACCCGGACCTGAGCCGGATGGTCCTGCTGGCCCGGGCCGCCCGCCGCCCGCAGGACCGCCTCGACACGCTGATCCGCCTCACCGGCAAGGGCGTCCCGGAACGATCGGTGATCACCGGGCTCTGGCCGCGGGAGTGGACCCTCGACGAGGCCGCCGAGATCGTCCGCGGTGCGCCGCAACACTACTGGGAGTCCGACCACCTGCTCGACCGGCTCGACCAGGTGCTGGCCCGCGACGACGAGCCCCGCGAAGCGTGGGGACCGTACTTCGTGGTCACCCAGTTCGTCGAGGACCGCAAGCTCGGGCCACGGCTGTCCCCCGCTTCCGAGGACCGCGCCCGCGGCATGGTCTGGTCGCGCCAGCAGATCCGCTCGGCGGACCGGGTCCGTGGCCGGCAACTCGACGAACGTGTCCACAAGCTGCTCGGCATGGTGGGTCACGGCGAGCGGCCGGTCGCCCGATGGCTCACCGGCCAGATCCACGTGCTGTTGCTCCGGCTCGACCCGGAACACCTGGTCGCCCTGCTACCGACGGTCGACCCGACGATCCGGCGGCACTATCGCGAACATCTCGCCGCCACCCTGGGCAAACGGCCCGACGACGAAGTCATGGCCATCGCCGCCCGGACGTTCGAGACGCGTACCCGCCTGGCCCGCAAGGACCGGGCGATCGCCGACGAGCTCGACCGGGCCTTCGCCGGCACCGTCGCCCGGTGGAAGACCCGGGACCTCGATCACCTGGAGAAGATGCTGGCCGGCTCCAGTGCCAAGAACGTGCCGGCCGCCTTCACGAAGTGGCGCGAGGCCGAGGTGCCCCGCGGTATCGGCCGGTTCCTGCCCCGCCGACGGCTCTGACCGCACCGACCACGGAGAGCGAGCATCCGATGTTCTACCTCATCTATCTCATGTTCCTCCTCTGGTGGTACCTGCTGATCGGCAGCATCTTCCTGACCCTGGCCATCCCGGCCGTGCTCGGCTCCAGCGGCTACTTCCTGGTCCTCTACCTGGGCGCCTACCTGCGGGCCAGCGGACAGGCACTCGGCTTGCGCACGCCGGGCCAGGCCGTACCGATCGCGCAACCCGGCCTGGACCCGCCCGCCTACCTGCACTACCTCTCCGGCCCGGCCGGCCGTGACCTGCAGCAGGTGGCCCGCCTCTCCTGGCAGGGCATGAAACTGGAGGGACGCAAAGCCAACGACAAGGTCAAAGGCCGCTGGTTCGGGTACGGCACCGGCAAGTACCGCAAGGCCGTCGGGTTCTTCCTGAGCGCCGGCCTCTGGCTCGGCTCGGCCCTGACGGCGTTCGTGCTGGGCATCGCCGTAGTCGGCGCGGTCATCCTCTGGGGCACCCTGTTCGTGCTGGCCAAGGCCCTGCTCTATACGCTGCGCGGCATCGACGCGGGCCTGTCGGCGATCCGCCGCATCCGGCTGAGCTGCCCGGTCTGCCACCAGCCGATGGCGTACCCGGCCTACGAGTGCCCCACCTGCGCGGTCAAACACCACAACGTCCGCCCCGGCCGGTACGGCGTGCTCCGGCGCATCTGCCGGTGCGGCACGAAGATGCCCACCCTGCTGCTGCTCGGCAGCCACCGCATGAGCGCGTTCTGCCCGCACCCCAACTGCGGCACGCCCCTGGCCGAGGGCGCCGGCACCGCCCGCGAGGTGGTCGTGCCCATGCTCGGCGCCACCACCAGCGGCAAGACCCGGATGATGCTCGCCCTCTCGGCCGCCCTCGTCGACGGCGACCCGCTACCGGGCCTGTCCGCGTCACCGGCCGACGACGCCACCAAGAAGAAGATCGACCAGTTGCAGCAGGCGCTACGCAGCAAGGGCGGCACCGACAAGACCCTGGCCGGCGACGCCATGCGCGCCTACTCGTTCAACCTCGACGGCCGCGGCGGGGTCAAGCGGCTCATGCACATCTTCGACCCGCCCGGCGAACGCCTCAACGAATCGGCCCGCCTGCACGAACTGCGGTTCATGCGGATGGCACACAGCTTCGTCTTCATCGTCGACCCGCTGGCCATCCCGGACGTGTGGAACTCCCTGGACAGCACCGCCCAGCAGGCCAACCAGCAGTACCGGTCGGCCCAGCCACCCGACTTCATCTTCTCCCAGGTCCTGCAGAACCTGGAAGGCATGGGTGTGCAGCCGGGTAAGAAGGCGATCGCCGTCGCCGTCACCAAGAGCGACCTCACCGACGGCATTCCGATCTGCGCCGAACTCGGCGACGGCGGCAACGACGTCGTCCGCGACTGGCTCAACGACCGGGCCGGCATGGACAACATGGTCCGCGCCATCACCAAGGCCTTCGGCGACGTCCGCTACTTCCACACCACCGCCCGCTTCACCGACGGCGACGTCGACGACAACGTCCGTGCCCTGCTCCTGTGGACCCTCGGCCGATACGGAGTGAACTGATGAGCAGCCAGACCGGCCCGTACGACAGGTGGCGGCGGATCGTCTACTACGGCGCGGCCGGCGCGATCGGTTTCATGACCTTCCTCGTCCTGCTCACCCTGCTCGGTTGCCTGCTCGGGTTCTTCGGCATCGGCATGCAGGTGCAGACCGGCCCCGGCACCGGAACGGGCTACGGCCCGTGACCGCGCTGACCGAGGTGCCCCGGCACCCGATGACCGGCGACACGGCCGAGGTCCGCGTCGCCGCCACGTCCGGCAAGGCCCAGCCGATCGCTCTTCTACTCGACCGCCGGGGCCGGGTGACCTCGGAGTACGACCTGGTCTTCGCCGGCATGCCGGCCCATCCGACGGGCGCGGCGCAGTACGCCGGCGACACGCTGCGGCTGACGCCGTCAGCCGCGGGCGAGGACATCAGACGGATCACGGTCGGCCTGCTGCGCGGTCCGGAGGCCACCACCGAAGCCGAGATCCACATCTTCGGTACGCCGTTCCGGCACCGCGCCGGCGCCGCCGAACCCGTGGTGCTGCTGGCCGAGTTCGTCCGCGAGCCGGACGGCGGCTGGAGTTACCAGCGGGCCGGATACGGGCTGGGCTCGGCGGCCCTGCTCGTGTCCCGCTTCCGCGCCGAGCCGGACGGCACCCTGCAACGGCGGCTCACCACCCACCTGGCCGCCCTGTATCCGGCCGCGGCCGCTCCGATCGCCGCGCCACCGTCCGGCCTGATCGTCGGCAGCGTCTCCCTGGACCAGGGCGAACACGCGTCGGTCGCCCGCAGCGCGTCGTTGCGGGCGGCACTCGACTGGAGCATGCGGGCCAAGGATCTGGACCTCTACGCGTTGTACGTGGACGTTTCCGGCCGCTCCGGTGTCTGCTACTACCGCGATCAGGGTTCGCTGAGCGGCCCGCCGTACATCTGTCTCACCTCGGGTGACTCCCGCGGCCGCGAAACCCTGCAGGTGAGCCGCACCGACCAGTTCCGGTACGTGCTGATCTGCGCGTACTCGGCGGTCGAGAACGGGTTCGGCTCGTTCGCCGCCTTCCACGCCTTCGCCGAGATCGACAACGGCGACGGGTCAGTGGTGCAGACGCCGCTGCGGCACCGCAACCGGTACTCGTACTGGGTCGCGATCGCGCTGCTCGACCTGACCGCCCCGGACCGGATCTCGGTACGCCACGTCGAGCGCTACTCCAAGCCGCGCAGCGAGGCCCGGCCCGCCCTGTACCCGGACGGCACGTTCCAGATGGACGCCGGGCCGGTCGAGTTCAAGACCCGGTGAGGCGGACCATGGACGACGTACTCCTGCTCGGATACGCGGGCGTGGCACTGGCCGCGTCCGGTCACGGCGACGTGGACGCGGCGATCGACACGGTGCTGGCGCTGCCGGACGGCGCACCGGGACGTGCCCATCTGGCCGCGGCGCTGATCGCGGCGATCGTCCGCGACGGCAAAGTCGAACCGACCCGGATGAGAAGTCTGAACGGACTGGTCGCAGCGGCCGACGCCGACCCGCCGCAGTCACCGACGTGGCCGGCTCTGCGGGCCGGGGTCACGGCGATGTGCATCACGTTCGCCGCCGCGTATGGCGAGGTGCATGATCCCCGCACCGCGCTCATCGAGGTCGAGAAGCTCGCCGCCGAGGCCGGCCCCGGTTCGCCGGCCGCGATGCTGCTGGACTCAGCGCGGCACGGTCTCGGTTTTCTGACAGCGCTCCGGGAGGGCGATGAGTCCTCGATCCAGCAACTACCCGAGCGGGTCGCCCGGCTCCGGGAACAGGCCGCGACCAGCATGCCGCAGGCGCTGCCGACGGCGGACGTCCTCGTCGCGCTGAGCGATCTGGCAGTCGCCAATCGAACCGGCGCCGACCTCCTGGAACCGATGCGACGCCTCCGGGTGGCGACCGATGCCCTGGCCGCCGACGATCCTTTACGCGCCATGGGGAAGGACACGTTGAACTCGATCGGCCCGCTCATCGGTCTCGCCCCGGAGGACCTGGACGATCCGCGCGGAACAGACGGGTTCGACGAGGTGTACGGCCTGGCGATTCGCCTCAACCACGAGGCGATGAAACTACTCGACGGCGGGGAGGAGACCGATCCGGCCAAGATCGAGCAGGCCATCGGCAAGATGCGTGAGGCGGTCGCCTCCCTCGGCCCGGATGACCCGCAGCGCCCCTTCCACCTTTCCGGGCTGGCCCTGACCATCCTGCGGCGCTCCGAGGTGACGAACTCGATCGCCGGACTGCCGGAGGCGCGGGACCTGCTGCTCGAGGCACGTGAGTCGGCCGGGGGCGCCCACCACGCGCAGTGGGCATGGATCAACCAGATCTACTCCGCCGTCGAGCAGCGGCTCACCGGCACGGGCACCGCGCACCAGGACGCCGTGATGGACGCGCTGCGCGGGCACATCTACCAGGTGATGGTCCAGATCGACCTGGCCGGCGCGACCGTGGCCGCTCGCGAAGCCTCCCGGGAGGCCGCCGACGCCGCCCGGTGGGCCCTGCAGGCCGGCGACCCGGCCGGTGCGATCGCCGCCCTCGACATGGGACGCGGGCTGGCTCTCTTCGCCGCCACCGAGGTCGGCACGATCGGGCGACGGCTACGCGAGGCCGGGCACCCCGAGCTCGCCGGGCGCTGGGATGCCGCGGTCGCCTCCGGCGAGCCCGACCGACTACCCACGGCGTTACGACGGGAAGCACTCGCCGCGCTCACCCACAACGGCGAGACCGCGCTTCTCGACCCACCCGAGTTGGGCGAGATCCAGAACGCGCTACAGGCACTCGACGCCGACGCTCTCGTCTATCTCGTTCCGGGTCCGGACGACATGCCCGCGATCCCGGGGTACGCCGTGGTCGCCCCCGCCTCCGGGCCGCCGAGCTACCTGCACCTCACCGGCCTGCGGACCGCCGATCACGACGTCGAGCGGTACCTCGCGGCGTCCGCCCGGCGTGACCTGGACGTGATCGACGACGAGCCCGCGCCGGACGCCGCGTTCACCGGCAGCCTCGACAGACTCTGCGACTGGGCGTGGCGGGCCGCGATCGGGCCGCTCGTCGAGAAGTACCTGCCCCGGCTCGGCACTCCAGCCGACCGGCCGCCGCGGATGGTGCTCGTGCCGATGGGCAACCTCGGTCTCATCCCGTGGCAGGCGGCCCGGCGCGGCGACGGCCGGTACGCGGTCGAGCTGGTCGCCATCTCGTATACGGCGTCGGCCCGCATGCTGTGCCACGCGGCCGGGCAGAACGCGGTACCGCCGGCCCCGACCGGTCTGATCGTCGGCGATCCGGGCACCGGCGGCCGGACCCGCTCGCTGCCGGCCGCGCGCGCCGAGGCGTACGCGATCCGCCGCTCCTTCTACCCGGGCGCCCGTTACGTCGGCCGGCGAGCCGACGGCAGCCCCAGCGCGACCGGCCCCGGCAGCACGGCCGAGGTCACCGCCTGGCTCAGCGACACCGGCCCGGGCGCCGGGGCGATGCTGCATCTGGCCTGCCACGGCTTCATGGCGACCGAGGGGGTGCCCACCGCGTACGTCCTGCTGGCCGACGGGGATCGACTCACCGCCGAATCGCTGGGACCACTGATGGCCCGCACTCCGCAGCGACAGATCGGGCTGGTCGTGCTGGCGGCCTGCCACACCGGACAGGCGATCAACGGGTACGACGAGGCGTACAGCCTGGGGACCGCCTTCCTCGCCGCCGGGGTCCGATCGGTGCTCTCCACCCAGTGGAGCGTGCCCGACAGTGACACGTCGGTGCTGATGTACATGTTCCACCACTTCCGGATGGACCGGCGACGGCCGGTCTGGGCGGCGCTGCGGGACGCCCAGTTGTGGATGCTCGACCCGCACCGGCAGGTGCCCGACCGCATGCCCGCCGAACTCCGCCACCAGCTGCGCACGGCCGACCCGGCCGCGGTCGTGTCGTGGGCCGGGTTCCTGCACTGGGGCCGATAGAGGGGATCTCCGTTGATCGACGACGCCGACCCGCTGCGCCGGAGGCTGGCCGGTCTGGCCGGGCCCGCGCGCACACAGACCCTGTGCGAACTGGGGCAGTTGCTGGCCGACCGCTACTGGCGGACCGGCCCCGGCAACCCGAAGGGGCTGCCCGACCTCGAAGAGTCCATCGGGCACCTCGACGAGGCCTACGGCTACTTCCAGCCGGGCGACGGGCTGCGCGGAGCCGTGGCGGCCCAGCTCGGATCCCTGCTGACCGCCCGGTTCTCCGGGCACGGCGGCGCGGAACGTGACCGGGAGTCGGCCATCGCCTTGCTGTCGGAGGGGCTGGACTCGCCCCGGCTGTCGCCGCCGATGATCGCCGGAGCCCACGGCATGATCGGCCAACTGCTTCTCAGCCGATGCGGCGCCGGTGCCGGCATCTCGCCGGCCTTCGGGCGGGGCAGCCCGGCACAGGTGGACTCGGCTCGGCAGGCGGTCGAGCATTTCCAGACGGCACTGGCCGGACCGCAGCTCACCCCGGAGATGACCGAGCTGTTCACGGCCATGCTGGCGATGGCCGAAGGCACCGCGAAGACGCTCAGCGGGCAGGGCGGCTTCGCCATGAGCGGGATGATCCAGGCCATGCAGACCCTGCGGCGGCTGCAGAAGCAAGGGCTGGGGCCAGGTCTGGGCGCGATCTTCACGATGAACCAGCCGATGTCCGAGACGGATCCGCTGGACCGTGCCGTGCCGGTGTTCGACGGTCCGATACCGGCACCCCGCGCCCCCGGGCCGGCCCCTCAGGGCCCCCCGCACACCTCTCGGAGCGCCGCATCCGTTCCTCCGGCACCTGACGCCGACCTCGCTCGGCACGCCTTCCGGGAGCGTCTCGGGACCGGTGACCCGTACACGCTGCTCACCGAACTGCTGGTGAAGGCCGCCGACGTGGACGTCGCCGATGACCTCGTGGCGCTCGCGACCACCGTGGTCCACACCGGGCCACCCACACCGGCCGACCACCTGTTCCTCGCCGCGGCACTGATCCAGCGGGGCCGCGCCACCGGCGGACCCGAGGCGCTGGATGACCATGCCGACGCCCTGACCAGCCTGCGCGCGGCCACCGCCGGGCCGGGTGAGCTGCCGGACGCGGCACTGCCCCTGGTGCTGCGGGTCGGTGCGGCGCTCGGTGACTCGATCGACGCACCGGTCTTCGCCCGGCTCACCGCGGCCTTACGCGCGGTCGGCGCCGACGCGCTCGCCTGCCCGCAGCCGGACACGGTGCTGCTGCTGCACGCCTCCTCGGGCCGGGTCGCCGCGGGAACCGAACGCAACCTCCCCCGCCGGACCCTGATCGCCGCGGACCGGCCACCGGCCAGCGGGATCTCGATCGTCTCGACCCTCGCGGGGCCCTCCCAGCTGCTCACCCTCGCCGGCCGCAAGCGCCCCCCGGTGGACCGCAATCCGGCGTTCGTGGGCACCGGACCGGAGATCGCCCTGTTCCGCTCGTGCTACTCCCGCAGCGAACCGACCGATCCCACGCTGCTGCACTTCGCCGACGTGCCGGCCGTCGTGGCCACGCCGGGTCTGGTGATCCTGCCGCCGAAAGCGGAGTTCCCGACGCTCGCCGACGCGTTCATCGACGCCGGCTGCACCGGCGTGATCGGCTGGTTGCGTCCGGTGCCGGCGAGACTGGCCACGGTGACCTACCTGGCCCTGCACCACCGGATGGGCCGCGAACGGATGGAGCCTGCCGTGGCCGTGCAGTCGGTGCGGCGCTGGCTGCGCACGGCCCAGCGGACCCCGCTGCCCGGCCTGCCGGACGACCATCTCGCCGACCTGGCCGCCGCCGAGCCGTCGCTGCGGGACATCGCGGCGGCCCTGGTGCACCGGGGAATCTGAATCGGCCGGCACCCATCGGGGCGAGCAGGTCGCACACCGGCCGGCGGGTCCCTCCGGTTCACTTCCGGCACTCGTCCCCCGTACCGCGGGAGATGTGGTTCTTGATCGGCCTTCGCCCTGGCCCGACGATCGATAGCCTTACGGGATGGGTCAGTTCGTGACGGTGTCCGCGTTCCGTGTCGGCGACACCGCGAAGGTGAAGGACGCGGCGATGAGCTTCTTCGCGGCGCGGTCCTGGCCGGCCGAACTGGTCGCCGCCGGCGAGCCCGTGGTGGCCGAGGATGTCCTGATCTACGCGCCGGTCAGCGGCTGGACGGTGATCGTCTGGCCCGGTTACTTCACCGAGCTGGCCGCCGTGGAGTTCATGTCCCGCGAGCTGAACGCCCTGGCCAGCACGGTGCGGATCCACGACGGCGACTACTGGAGCCACACGCTGCTCCGCGACGGCGACACCCTGGACCGGTTCGCCACCATGCCCGACTACTTCACCGACGAACCCGCCGAGGTCGAACGGCTCCGCGCCAAGTACGCCGGCCGGCCGGCCGTGGTCGCGGAGACAACCGGGTCGCCGATGGCCGACGTCGCGCCCTACCTGGTGCAGGCCGATCCGGTCGACGAGTCGTCAGCGGGCAAGGCTTTCGTCGACGACGAGTTCGACCTCGACGACCCGTGGGTCTTCGTCGACTTCTGGCGGCGCCTGGGCCCCCGGTACCCGGACGACATCTCCGCGCATCAGGCCCGGATCCGCCCGGCCGCCGACTGGGTGAACAAACTGTCCGGCGGCGACGCCGAACTGTGAAGCGATAGTCTGCACACCGCTCACACCCGCCGATCTGGACGCTGTCGTCGACCTGTCGCTCCTCGCGTGGGAGCCGGTGTTCGTGTCGTTCGAGACGATTCTCGGATCAGCGGTCTTCGACCTGCTGTATCGCCCGGACTGGCGGACGGCACAGGCCGTCGGTGTTCGAACGCACTGCCTCGCGGCCGGCGCGGAATCGTTCGTCCTGTCCCCGGCCGACGGCGTCGTCGCCGGTTTCGTGGTTCTCCGGTCGGATCAGAACGAGTCGCTGGGAATCATCGAGATGATCGCCGTGCACCCGGAGCATCAGCGCCACGGCTACGGCCGGGCGGCCACACCGCGGGCGGCGGTACATTGAGCCGATGGTCGAGCCGATTTCCAGGGTTCTGCTGCCATTCCGGACCGTCGACATCAGCCTGCCCCGCGACCTCTCCGAGGGTCTGCATGTCGTCCGCGGTGAGGACGACTGGGCCGGTCCGCCCAATGACCGGGCCGCCGTGGACTGGCAGACCGAAATGTGCATCGTCTTCGCGCTCGGGAGCCGTCCGAGCGGCGGCTATTCCGCCCTCATCCAGTGGATCATGGCGGACAGCGAACGGGTGCATGTCGTGGCGTGGGAGATCCGGCCCGGCAACTGTGCGGCGACCCGTAACGTCACCCATCCGTTCCAGACCGTCGCGGTGCCCGTCCACCCCGGCCCGGTCGAGCTGATCAAACGCATCGCCGACGAGGATTGCGAAGCCGCCCGATAGGCCGGCGACAGCGAAAACGATTCGCCGTCCGGCGGCCGGCATGGCAGAGTTCGGCATCGATCAGATCTTGCTGGACGTACGGGGTGAACCGATGCCGTTGCTGCGCCGGATCCGTGCCGATTTCGACGCCGAGACGATCGTGATGTACCAGGCGTTCGGACCGGCGATCGCGGATGCGGCACTGGCCGCCGGACGATTCGTGCCACCATTCTCGTTCACCCGGATGACCTGGATCAAACCGTCCCTGCTATGGCTGATGCACCGCAGCAACTGGGCTCGCAAACCAGGTCAAGAACGCATTCTGGCGGTACGGATCACCCGCGCCGGTTGGGAGCGGGCTTTGTCGCAGGCCGTTCTGACCGCACCGGTGCCCGCGATCCACGGCAGTGCGGACGCGTGGAGCCGAACGTTCGACGCCGCGAACGTGCACGTGCAGTGGGATCCGGAACGGTCGGTGCGTGGTGCGGCGCTCAATCACTACAGCATTCAGATCGGCGTCGGCCGTACCCTCATCCGCTCTTTCGCCGAAAGCTGGATCGTCGGCCTCACCGATCTCACGCCCACCGTGCACCGGATCGACGCACTGATCCGAAGCGGTCAGGCCGCCAAGGCCCAACGGCTGCTGCCGCCGGAACGCCCCTACCCACTCGACCCGCAGACCGCTCGCCGCATCCACGCCGACGGCTGAACAACGGACCTTGGAGCATCTTGACGATCGACCCGGACGACCGACGGCTGCGGATCGACACCCTCACCTGGGCGGACGTCGACCCCGCTCGGCAACCGTTCGACCCACGGACCGTGCTCGACGTGGTACGAGCGGTGGCCCCGGAAGGCGGCGTGCCGAAACCCCACCTCCACTACGTCGAGAACGACAGGCGCTGGAACTGGCAGCGGGCGATGACCGTGGCCCTCGTGGAGCACTACGGCTCCTGGGCCGCCGGCTGGACCGCCCAGATGGCCGGGCGCACGACCGACGGCGCGCTGATCGTGCGATGGAGCGGCGCCCGGTATTCGATCACCACCCCTGAGGAGACGCTCGGCGCGGTCGCCGGGGCACTGCGGGACTGGCGTACGTTCCTCGAGGACCTGGCCGTCCTCTTCGCACAGCACCTGCCGCTGCCCGCCGAACCCCGCGCGGCGTCGATCGCCTGGGAGGCCACCACCGCGTCCCTGGTCGCGGCGGTCGCCGCGCGGTCCGGCGCCGACGAGCACTGGACCCCCGTCTGCGGCCTCGTTCTCAAGTGGTTCCTCACCGTCGCCGACGTGCCGGGTGAGGAGCACGCCACGCTCATCGACACCGCGATCGGCGGGCAGCACTGGAGTTACGTCTCCCCGCTGGGCGCCGAGGTCGCCGACGCCGCGGAGTCCCTGGCCGCGGCGCTCACCGGTGTCACACCGCCATCCGAGGACGTGTGGCCCGACATCTGGCCGCAGGACTGGCCGAGCCGGCGCAGCACCGAACTGCCCACTGCCGCCAGGGCTCTGCGAACCTGGCCACCGGCCGGACCGGACGCCCTCACGACCTGGCGGCAGGTCCGGCGAGCCGCCCGGTGGGAACAGGCGACGGAGCACGTCACCGGCCCGGTGCGCGCCGCCCGGGACGGCATCGCCGAGCACCTCGCGAAACAGAAGTACAGCCCGGACCGGATCCTTGCCGCCCTGGATCTGGTTCGCGCCGACGCGGCCGAGGGCGGCCCGCTCACGTTCCCGCGGCTGGAGGCCTGGCAGCGTAGGGTGCTCGCGGTGGCGGCCGCACCGTTCCGTACCACGCATGCCTGGGCATTGGCCGGACGCGAACGGTACGGGTACCGCGAAGGGCTGCCCGAAACGTTCGAGGCCTGCCTCGCCGAGGCGACCGACCCGGAGGTACCCCTGCCGTCCCGCGCCGCCCGGGTGTACCTGGACCTGGTGCACTTCCACCCGTTCACCGACGGCAACGCCCGGTCGGCGGCGCTCGCGCTGTACTTCGTGCTCGCCCGCGACGGCGTGGTGCTGGACCGGGCCGCTCCGCTGCTGATGATGCGCTGGCCGGCGGCCGACACCCACGGCGCCGAGAGCCTGGCCCGGCTCGTCGCCCTGCTGATCGAACAGACCCGCCGACACGGCGATGATCGATATCGTTAGCCTGGCCCCTCGTGAGCTACTACGGCACCACGGTGATGACCCGGGCCGACGTGATCATGACCAGCCTGCCGGGACTCGCCACGATCGGGTTCCGGCACCGGCGGCTGCGTGACCTCGGCGACGGCTGGCAGATCCTGGACACCTCGGGCGCGAACGACCCGCCGAACCTGGAAACGGCTGTCAGCGCGGCGGCCGAACGGTGGAACGCCCCGGTCCTCGGCGTTTATATCGCCGACTGCTGCGCCCAAGTGCACGGCGCGGCGCCCGGCCGGGCCACCTGGTCGGGACATCTGCCGGACGCCACCGACACGGAATGCGGGATGGTTCACCGGCCGCCCGTCTCCCCCGGCGGCACCCTGGACGACCTCGAGGCTCACATGCTCGAATGGGCCGGCGCGGCCGGTCTCAAACCGAGTACTGCGCGGCTGAGCCGCGCACTGCGATACCTGTATTCCTGGTCGGA
Organism: Actinoplanes sichuanensis; assembly: GCF_033097365.1. Taxonomy (NCBI): domain Bacteria; kingdom Bacillati; phylum Actinomycetota; class Actinomycetes; order Micromonosporales; family Micromonosporaceae; genus Actinoplanes; species Actinoplanes sichuanensis. Next base: position 2,522,896 of record NZ_AP028461.1, on the reverse strand, counting down.
CGATTCCGACGGCCCCTACATCTTCCAGTTCGAGCAGATCTACGAATTGGTACGGGCATTCGGCTTACCCATCTTGCCGGAACCCCGGCCATACGCGTTCGACCCTCACGAAACACCTCTCGCGAAGGTGACCACCCGCTGGGGATTGGCCGCGTTGGCCCGCGAAGCCGCAACCTCCCGCGCCAACGGGGGCCGAGAGGACGAAGCCGCGATCTGGGAGGAGGAAGCGCTCGCGCTGGAGTCGGACGTCTTCGCCTCGCTGTACGGCGGCGGGCATCCACTCGAACAGTTGAACGCACGGGCCGAGTGGATCAACGCGGCGTATCGCGCGGCGCGAGAGGGCACGCCACCGCCGGAACGGATTCACGACCTGGGTTCGACAATGATCTCCGACCGGTTGACGGTAACGGGGGCGGAGAATGACGAGACTCCGAACGGCAGCGATTCCGACGACCCGACAACCGGTCCCGGCATCTGGCCCGAGCCGGCCTGACCGGCGCGCCGATCGTTGGCACCAGCCCACCTGACAGGGAGAGTGACACCATGACGTGCATCGTCGGGATCACGGACGGGCGGACCGTCACCATCGGCGGGGACTCCGCGGGCAGCGACGGATGGCACGTCGCGGTCCGGTCGGATTCCAAGGTGTTCCAGGTGGGGCCGTACCTGATGGGTTTCACGACCAGCTATCGGATGGGTCAGCTGCTGCGATACTCGCTGACCGTCGGTGAGCCCGACAGCTGGGACGTGGACAGGTTCATGGTGACCACGTTCATCGAGGCCGTCCGCGAGTGCCTGTCCACCGGCGGCTACGCGAGGACCCAGGACGGTCAGGAACAGGGCGGGCAGTTCCTGGTCGGCATTCACGGCCGCCTCTACGTCGTGGGTGACGACTATCAGATCGGGCACACGATCTCCGGTTATGCCGCGGTGGGTTCCGGTTATCTGGTCGCGCTGGGGTCGCTGCACTCCACGGCCCGGACACCGGAGTTCAACAGCCAGCAGCGTGCGGTGATGGCCCTGGAGGCGGCAGCCGAGCTCACCGAGGGGGTACGGCCACCGTTCACCGTGGTCCAGTCGGAGTGAATCTCACCTGGAGCGGCTCGTCCGCCCGAACAGGTAACTACCGGTGACCGTCCCGGCGATGCCGGACACCAGGAAGAAGAACCATCGCGGGGCCTGTTCGACAGGCACGTACGTGTCGCAGTACCCCGGGGTCCAATCGACCTGAATCCGCGCATCGAGCGGAGGCAGAACACCATCGGGGAATTGACTCTTGCCCATGCTGCAATTCACCGTGCCGCGCGAGGTGACCGCCCGGACCGACACGTAATACGGCGTCCCGAGACCGTCGGGCACCACGACCTCGACCATGGCGGGCACCAGTTCGCCCCTCGGCGGGCTGGGCGCCAGGTCCTTGAACAGACCGACCAGCAGAAAGCCGACGGTCAGGACGACGCCGCAGACGACGAACGCGATGCGCCCCCGTACCTCGAAGTGCCCGGGTTGGTAGAACGGCATGAGAAGAGATTAACGATCGTCACCACACCGCCCCGATCAGCAGAATCGACCCGCGCACCTGAATTCATCGCCACCCGATCGGGTGGGCTCGCAACAGGAAACCGGTGATGCCCCGCCCGCGTCCGATCATCGGTATGGTCAGAGCGACCCCACGGGAGGGGCAATGCACAGCGTGGTCAGGTGGGTCACGATCGTGACAGCGGCGGGACTGTCGGCCGCGTGTGCCCGCCCGGCGGACCCCACGCCGGTGGCGTCGGCGCAACCGCCTTCGGCGGCGGAATCGGTCGGCGGCCGGCCGGAGCTACCGGCCGGCTGGCGTTGGGAGTCGTTCGGCGGTGTCCAGGTCGGTGTGCCCGCCGACTGGGGGTGGGACAATCAGGCGATCCGGCTGGACGCGTGGTGCATCAAACCGGGCAACAATCCGCCCGCGGTCTCCCGCCCCGGCGCTGGGGTCCCGGCCATCGGTTGCGGCGTCGAGCAGGGCCCGCCGGGCGAGTTCCTGATCAAGAACACCGGGTGGACGGTCGGCTTCGAGCGTACGGACGAAGGCGACGGCACCGACGACGCGGGCGACCGGACGACGGTGCGCCGGGACGGCGTCGAAGTGATCATTCAGGCGCCGAAGGAGTGGCGGGACCGCATCGCCGCCACCATTCATCAGGTGACGGTCGACAGCGCCGGCTGTCCGACCGGTCATCGGATCAGTACCGGTCCGGACCTGCGTCCCAGCCCGCCGGTCGACGTCGCGGCACTGCGTGACGTGACTTCGATCTCCGTCTGCAAGTATCCGCTGCCGGACGGGTTCTCCACCCGGTCGCCGTCGCCGCGTCTGCTCTCCAGCCTGCGCCTGGACGGCCCGGCGGCAGCGGAGGAGATCCGGCAGATCGCCGCGGCGCCGGTCGGTCACAGCCTGGATACACCGGCCGACTGCCTGCCGGAAGTGGCGCACGGCGACCAGATCATCCTGCTGCTGGTACGGTCCGCGACCGGCACCTCGGAAGTCACGATGCGTTACGCCGGCTGCGTGCAGAACGGCTTCGACGACGGCACGACCGTTCGCGAACTGACCAAGACCGCCGTGGTTCCGCTCATCGCCGGCCCCAATCGCGTGTACGGCGGTTTCTCCGGTCAACCCGAGAAGAACGAGATGCTGCTGCCGGACGAATGAGCGGGGGCCGGGGGTGACGATGGACTCGCCCCGCCCGTTCACCGATCATGAACCTCATGGTGAACGAGCAGGCAACGATCATCACGCTCTGTGGCTCGACCAGGTTCGAGGCCGAGTTCGCGGAGGTGAACCAACGACTCACACTGGCCGGATGCGTGGTGATCAGCCTCGGCATGTTCCGGCTCCCCGACCTGCCGGACTACGACTGGACAGTCGACGGCTCGGATCTCAAGGGTCGGCTCGGCCGCGTGCACTTCCAGAAGATCCGGATGGCTGACGAGGTGTACATCGTGGATCCGGGCGGCTACCTCGGTGAGTCGACCCGGCGCGAGATCGCCTACGCGGAGTCGCTCGGCAAACCGGTCCGGTACCTGAGCCAGGAGCCCTGAGCGTATCGGCCGGCTTCCTCGGATGGACGATCCCTGGAGCGACCGGCGTCAGCGGAACCGGGGTACTGGAGCGGACCGGCACACTGTCTTGATGAAGACTGTCATCGACATACGGCCGGCTCGTGGCGACGAGGCCGGGCTGCTGAGTGGTCTGGCGTTCAGGTCGAAGGCCCATTGGGGGTACGACGAGGCGTTCTTGGAGGCATGCCGTCCGGCACTGACTCTCCGGCCCGACGAACTCGGCGCGCGTCGGGCGACGGTGGCCGAGGCGCGTGGCACGGTCGTCGGCTTCTACACCCTCGACTGCACCCCGCCGGTGGGCGAACTCGACAATCTGTGGGTCGAGCCGGCCGGCATGGGTGACGGAGTCGGTCGACGCCTCTGGGCGCATGCCATGGCCACGGCAGCCGCCTCGGGCCTGACCGAAGTGCTGATCGAGGCGGACCCGTACGCCGAAGGTTTCTATCTCGCGATGGGCGCCGAACGCATCGGAACCGTGCCGTCGACCGTGACCCCCGGACGGCTCCTGCCGCGGATGCGGTATCGGCCCTGACCGCCGCCGGGTCGACCACATCGGACATCATCACAGCGTGGGTGACCTTCTGATCAATCTGTTGGCGAGCATCATCGCCGGTACGTCGGTGTGGCTGGCCGGTTTCCTGGTGCGCCGCCGCAAGCTGGGTCGGGAGCGGGCCTTCTTCGGGCTCACCGCCGGAACCAGCTGCCTGATGGTGGTGTCGCGGCACGCGTCGTCGCCGAGCGAGTTCAGCGTGCATCGCCGTGACGTCGCGGCGCTGGTGGAGTTGGCGACCATCGCCCGCGAGTGCGGGGCGCACGCCGACCGGGTCGGTGAGGGTCAGCCGACGGGCGAGATCGGCCGGCTCACCGAGTTCTGCGTCGGCGGCCCGGGCGAGGCCAACCCGCGGGCCGCCACCCACTTGCGGACGATCCTGCGCGGTGTGCGCTACGCGGTCTACAACGAGGAGAAGCGGCGCCTGTCGTTCACCGTCGGCGGCACCGAGTACACGCTCACCCCGGAGATCAGTTACGTCCTGCTGGCCCGTTTCTGGGGTCCGGCCGGCGGGCACCCGGTGTTCTTCCTCGGCGGCCTGAGCGCGGGCAGCAACCTGGCCGGCGCCCGCTACCTGGCCGCGCACCACATCGCCCTGCACCAGAAGTACGGCGCCGACCGCCCGTTCGCCCTGGTCCTGAAGATCGTCGAGCCGGCCGCCTACGGCACCGACTTCACCGAGTTGGTCGCCGACGTGTCCGACCGGGCCTTCCAGCCCGGAGAGTAGCCGATGACCGCCTACGAGGACTTCTACCTCCGCCTCCTCCAGACCGCCCCGGACTCTCGCCGGGCGTGGCTCGACGAGCACATCCCGGCCGGCGCGGCGCCGGTCCCCCACTGGCTGCCGCTGATCGAGTCGGCGATCTCCGACGTCCGCTACGAGCGGCGCGGATGGCCGACGACCCGGCCGCGCGCGGACGCCGTACTCGCCGGGTCCTTGATCGAATGGGCTTTGAAACGCGGTTATCCCATCCATCTCGCGATCGGTCACCTCATCGAGCTCAGGGACCTGATGCCACCGACCGGCGGCCTTCCGGCAAACCTTCAAACCGATCATCTGGTACGCCTGACGCTCGCCGGGATCACCATGACGCGGTCACACGCGCTCACCCGTGCGGCGCAACTCCGCGCCCTCCCGGCCGACGAGGACAGCGCCAAGACCCTGGAGGCGCTCCAGGCCACCGACGACTACCAGGACTATCACCGCCTGATGGACATCCAGGGGATGCTCGCCGACCTCGCCCCGCTCGCCTCCTCGGTGACCGACCCGGTCCTCGCCGCCGACCTCGCCGAGTGGCTGCGCATCACGAACCGACTGGAGCCGTTCCCGACGACCGAGATCACCTAGAGCGTGGATCAGTTCAGGAGGCGCTGCGCCCAGTGGACCCGGCCGTCGGCGCCGACGCAGATCAGGGCCACCAGCATGTCGTCGGTGGTCACGGGTGCGGTGGCGACCCGGTGTTCGGGCGGGGTGTCCGGGCGCGCGGGGTGCAGCACGGTCTGGAACGTCACCGGGGACGCCTGCGTCGACGACACCGTGATCATGCTGCCGGCGTTCTCACTGGTTGCGGTGGCGGCCAGCCAGTCGTACCGCTGCTGGGCCAGATCGAGAGATCCGTCCATGCCGGTGCCGATGCTCTGCGGGTCGGGTGCTTTCGCGGTGAGGAAGCCGGGCAGCAGATGGCGGCGTTTGTCGAGCAGGACGATCCGGAGTGACGTGCCCTGCGGGGATTGCGGTGCGGTCCAGGAGACGGTGCCGAGCAGGATCTGGTCATCGTCGCCGGTCGGGATCTCCGCACCGGCCGGTTCGAGGGCCGCGTCCGCGGTGGCCTGATCGACCAGCCGCAACGTCGCGGAGGCCCGCAGTGCCTCCGGCCCGTACGGTGCCCGGCCCTGCCACCAGCGCCACCCGGCCACCGCGGCGATCCCGGCGAGGAGCACCACCACACCCAGGATCAGACCCGCCCGTTGCCGCATGGTCAGCAGTAGAACATGCGACCGCAACCCCGGACCGCCTGCCGCAGTACGATCGGGTGGTGACGTCGGCCGCCGAACTGTTCGCGTCGGCGAGGGTCGCCCGGCTCGCCACGGCCGATGCCGACGGCGTCCCCCACCTGGTTCCGATCGTGTTCGCGATCGTCGGCGACACCATCCACACCGCGGTCGACGGCAAACCCAAACGCACCCGCAACCTGCGCCGGCTCACCGACATCCGGGCGAACCCGCACGTCAGCGTGCTGGCCGACCATTACGAGGAGGACTGGTCGGCCCTGTGGTGGGTGCGCGCCGACGGCACGGCCCGCATCGTCGACCTCTCCCCCGAGGGCCTGGCCGCACTGTCCGCCCGCTACCCGCACTACCGGGCCACGCCGCCACCCGGGCCGTTCCTGGAGATCACCGTCGACCGCTGGTCGGTCTGGCGTCCCTGATCCCGCGTCGAGCGATCCCGCCCGCCGCGACATCGTCGCCGCGGTCCTCGACCGGTCGCCGACGCGGCGGTCCCGGGCGGCTCAGGGAGCGTCCGGTGACACCGCCCAGGTCAGGACCGCCTCGACCTCGCGGGCGTAGACCTCGGACGGGCTGGGAACCATCAGCGCCAGGTGGCCGTTGACCTCCAGGGTGATCAGCCCGTGCAGGCGGGCGAGGAACCGCACGGCTGTCTCCCGCAGCTCGTCGCCGCCCGCGCCTCGGGCCTCATGGATCAGCCCGATGATGATCACCAGGTTCTCCCGGGCGAGCGGCCCGGTCTCCGGTGGCGCCTGGTATCCGGGGAGCGGGCGCCCGTACAGCAGATCGAACAGGGCCGGCCGCCGGATCGCCCAGGCGCGGTACTCCAGGGCCACCCGGCGCAGGATCGCCAGTGCCGGCAGGTCGTCGGCCCGTGCCGCGGCGACGGTTTCGCGCATCCCGTCGAGGACCTCGCGGTAGGTGTCGAGCAACAGCTCGTCCAGGAGCGCGTCGCGGGACGCGAAGTAGTGGTAGAGCGACGGCCCGCGCATGCCGAGTTCCCGGGCGATCCCGTTCAGCGACAGGCCGGCCGCTCCGCCGGCGGTGTCCAGCTGCCCTTTCGCCGCCTGCTTGATCTCGTCGCGAAGTTGCTCGCGGTATCTGGCCCGCGGCGATCCGGTGGCACCCATCAGGCCATCTTGACAGCTCTCCAGTTCTCTATAGGTTGTAGACGAATCTATAACCGGTAGAAGAGAGTGCCATGACCACCGAATCCCGCACGATCGGCCGGCTTCTCCGGCAGCGCAGCGTGCAGATCACCGCCGCCCTCTGGGTGCTCGGCAGCGCCACGGTCTTCCTGCTCGCCGCCGACGGGCTGCCGATCCAGCGCGGCCACCACCCGGAGACCGCCTCCGGCGCGGTGATCAGCGGGCAGATCAATCTGGTGCTGCCCCTGATCCTGGTCGCCGTCACCCTCGCCCTCACCCGGCGACGACCCCGCATCGACTTGGCACAACGCTCACCCGAGCCGACGGTCGCCCGCCGGGAGACCTACACCCTCATCGGGTACGGCGTACTGGTCGGCATCGGCGGCCTAATGATCGGGAAGCTCGCCGGTGAACACGCGTACAGCCTGCATCTGCCGGGCACCATCTACGGCCTGCACGGCGAGACTCTGCACGCGGGCTGGGTCGCCGGCTGGGTGGCGTACAACCTCATCGGTTTCGCGGTGATCCCCTATCTGGTGTTCCGCCGCCGCGGTTACACGACCACCCAGCTCAGCCTGCGGTCCTCCGACCGACGGGGCGACGCCGTCCTGATCGTCGTCATCCTGGCGATCGAGACGGTCGCCGAACTGGGCGGGCTGAGCAGTGCGATCTTCGACCTCAGCGCCCGGGACCTGCTGATCGGCATCCCGCTGGCGTTCACGGTCAACTTCTTCGGCACCGTGCTGCCCATCATGATCTTCATCTATGCGATCCTGCTGCCCCGGTTCGCCCGCCTGACCGGCTCTCCGGCCACGACGGCGATCCTCGGTGGCGTCGCCTACGCGGTCATCCACGTCTTCGAGTCGTGGGCGGTCTACGACACCGCCGACGCCGCAGTGCTCACCGTGATCCTGCTGTTCCTGCAGTACCTGGGGCCGGGCATCATCAAGGCGGTGCTGACCCAGCGCACCGGCAACGCCTGGGTCCACGTGTGGGCGTACCACGCGATCGCCCCGCACGTCACCATCGACACCGTCAACCTGCTGGACAGCCTCCGGTTGCGGTGAAACGTCGCCCGACCGGCCCGACCAGGCGGCCCGCCGGTTCCGGAACCCGGTGGCGGCGTCTCGAGTCGTGTGAACTGATTCGGTCAGGGTACCTCCGATGCTCTACCGCTGACACCGGCCGCAGGAAGGAGCGGAGGATGGGATTCCCACTGACGCAGACTCCGATCAGCACACGTCCGCCGTTGGCCCAGGCACTCGTCACGCTCGCCGAGACTCCCGACGACATGCCCGAAATCGGCGACCGGCTGCAGGTCGTGGCCCGGCTGGCCGCGCACCGGATCGGCATCGTCACCTACGCCGCGATCACGCCCCGGCCGGACGACGGCAGCAGCACCGTGGCCACGAGCCCCGACCTCGTCGAGGCGATCGACGACGCCACGCCCGATCTCCCCGGCGAGCCGGCACCGCACGTCGAGCCGGGCCCGGCCGCCGACGGACTCGCCGCGACGATCGAGTGGCCCGGGTTCCGGGACACCGCGGCCGGCATGGGGATGGGAGTCGTGTCGGTTCCGCTCTTCACCGGCAGCGGGACCACCGTCGCGACCCTCGACCTGTACGGCCCGGACCCCGCCACGATGGCGCCGATCGCGGCCGGAATCCGTGCGGCCTACGATCCCGACCTGCCGTGGCCGGACGGCTCCGAGGACGGATCCACGTCGGATCCCGGCGTCGACGAACTCGTCGAGGGCGTCGCGGAGGCGCTCTCGACGAGATCCACCATCCAGCTCGCGCTCGACATGATCAGAATCGGTACGGCACCCGGCGCCACGGACGCCTACCTGACGCTGCGACTACTCGCTGCCGACGATTCCGTCTCGTTGCTCGACGCGGCGACCACCCTGATCGCGGGCCGGCCGTAGCCGGTCGGCGCCCAGGACCGGCGCAAGGTCAGTCCCCGAGCGGGGCGGTGCTGGACCGGATGGTCAGCGTGGTGGCGATCTCGACGCCGCGTTGCGGGGGCTGCTCGCCGCGGCCCAGGGCGATCGCCAGCTCGGTCGCGGCGACGGCCATCTCGCTCAGTGGCTGGCGGATCGTGGTGAGCGGCGGATCGACCAGCTCGGCGACCGGCAGATCGTCGAATCCGACCACGCTGAGGTCGGCCGGGATCGCCAGCCCGATCTCGCGGGCGGCCTGGTAAACGCCGAGCGCCTGTAGGTCGTTGGCCGCGAACACCGCGGTGGGCCGGTCGGGCAGGCGCAGCAGTCGGGTCGCGGCGGCGAATCCGGCCTCGCGGGTGAGCGGCGCATTGAGGATCAGGTCGGGGTCGGCCGGCAGCCCGGAGGCGGCGAGCCCGGCCCGGTAACCGTCCTGCCGGGCCCGGCAGCACAGCACGTGCTCGGGTCCGCCGATCATCGCGATCCGCCGATGCCCCAAATCGGCCAGGTGGCGGGTGGCGGTCCGCCCGCCGGTCCAGTTGGTCGCGCCCACGAACGGCACGTCGGACGGCAGCTCGACGGTCGGGTCGAAGACGACGAACGGGATGTCCTTGGCCGTCAGCTCCTCGCGCTCGGCGTCGGACAGGTGCGCCACGGCCAGCACACACTGCGGGCGCCGGGAGACGGTGTCGTCCCAGGTGCTCTCATCGGACTCGTCGAGACCGGACTCGGAGACGGTGACGCCCAGTCGGTGTCGGCGGGCCACCTGCTTGACACCGCGGATGATCTCGACGGCCCACATGCTCTCCAGGTCGCGGAAGACCAGCTCCAGCACGTTGCGCCGCTGGCCGGCGGTGGCCTTGCGGTAGCCGTGCTCGTAGATCAGGCCCTCGACGCGGGCCCGGGTGGTCGCGGAGACACCGGACCGGCCGTTGATCACCTTCGACACCGTCGGGATCGACACCCCGGCCGACTCGGCGATGTAGGCGATCGTGACGGGCCTCGACGACGGGTCACCGCCGTGTGGTGTCTCGGCCACCTGTCCGCCCTCCCGCCCGCCCCGCCCGACCACCGATGGGCGGTGATCGATACTAACGCCCGAGCCGGGCGGGGCACCGCGATCCCTCAGACCGGAGCGCCGGTCACGGTCGTTCCCGATCTGCTGATTCTGTACGTGGTGCTGGCGCCACTCCAGAAGTGGAAGGTGAGCGTGACCGGGCCATCGTCGACCTCGGCGAAGAACGCCTCCTTCAGGATGATCACGTTCGCGGTGTAGTCGGGCTGGAAGTGCTCCCAGAACTGTTTGTAGGTCGTCCAGTCGGCCGGTCCGGCGGGGCTGCCGTCGGCGTACACCGCCTCCATGGTCTGCAGTTGGTCGCCCTTGAACTGGGTGGGCACGGTGGTGGAGGTGGTCGTGCCGGTGGTGGCCGACTGGGTCGGCTGGTCGGACGAGATGATGCTGATCGGCCAGGCCGTACCGGCGGAGAAGCGGGCCTCGACGGTGGCGTTGACGCCGTGGGCGCGGTCGCCGGCGAGCCGGGTCAGCGCCGCCGCGGTGAGGGTGAGCGTGTCGCCCGAGACGGTGTAGTCACTCGCGGCCAGCGCGCCGCCGTTCTGGTAGAGGCCCTGGAACGTGGTGCCGTTGAGGTTGAGGGTCAGCGACTTCGCCGGGATGGCGCCGGCCTTCGGCAGGTAGATCTGGTCGGACGAGGCGGTGGCCGAACGGGTGGTCCAGCCGGCCTTCATCATGTCGGCGACGACCTGGTCCCGCCAGGTGAGGGTGGTGCGGTTCAGGAACTGCCCGGCGTCCCAGACCATGGTGGTGACCCCGGTGGTGCGGGCCCGGTGGTTGAACTCCTCGATGAACTTGAGGAACTCGCCGCGTTCGATGACCCCCGGGCGGTTGTGGTCCCAGTTGAGCAGCGCCCACTCCCCGACGATGACCGGGATGCCGCGGTCCAGGAAGGAGGCCTTGACCCGGTCGAAGGTCCCGTTGAGGTCGGCGCGGACGTCGGCGTTGTACCGCACGCCGCCGGCGATGTTCACACTGAACGGCCACCAGCCGTAGAAGTGGACGGTGGCGGCCAGGTAGGGGTCGTTCAGCGCGGTGAAGGTGGCGTTCAGTGCGTCCAGGCGAGGCTGTTCGGCGTTCGTCCACAACGTCGGCAGGACCAGGACACGCGTGGCATTGTGGCCGCCGGTGGCCCGTACCAGCTGAACGAATCTGGTGTTGAGGGTGTTGAGCAGTCGGTATTTCTGCTCGTCGGTGACTCCGGTGAAGTCGGGCTCGTTGATGCTCTCGAAGACCAGTTCGGCCGGGTAGTCGCGGAAGGTGCTGCTCAGCTGGGTCCACACGGCGGTGTACCGGTCGAGGACGGTGGCGTCGGTCGGGTAGGTGTTGATCCATCGCCACGAGTCGTGGTGCAGGTTGATCAGCACGTGGAGGTCTTCGCTGAGTGCCATGTCGACGACCTGCTTGACCCGGGCCAGCCAGGTGGCGTCGATCGTGTGGTTCGGCGCCGCGCCGAGGTGATCGGCCCAGGTGACCGGGATCCGGATACTCCGGTAGCCCTCGGACCTGACCTTGTGCAGCAGCGCCCGGCTGGTGAGCGGGTTTCCCCAGCTGGTCTCGTCGGGGATGGCGTCGAGGGTGTTGCCGAGGTTCCAGCCGGGCTGCATCGCGGCGACGGTGTCCCGGGCGGACGGCGCCGGTGGCGTCGAGGTGCCGCCGGTGCACGCGACGCCGTTGAGCGTGAAGGAGGCGGGCACCGGGTTGCTGCCCGACCACGAGCCGTTGAACCCGAACGACACGGTGCCGCCGGTGGCGATCGAGGCGTTCCAGCTCGCATTGGTCGCGGTGACCGCGCCGCCGGAGGCGACGACGTCGGCGCCCCAGGACTGGCCGACGGACTGGCCGGCCGCCGGGAAGGTCCAGGTGAGCTTCCAGCCGTTGATCGCGTCGCCGAGGTTGGTCACGGCGACGTCGCCGGTGAAGCCGCCCGGCCACTGCGCGCCGACCGTGTAGGCGACGCGGCATCCGGTGGCGGCCTGGGCGCTGGTGGCCGTTGTCGCGGTGCCGGCCAGCAGGCCGATCACAGCGGCGGCGACGACCAGCGATCGTCTTCTGAATCGCGGGGTCATGGAGTGTGCTCTCCTCGTGCCGGGGATGGACGTGCGGCGCACCTGGGGAGAGTGGCCGCGGTCCGCAGGACGAAAGTTTCCAGGCACGAGGCTATGTTTAACAACGAAACTCGTCAATGTCTTCGCTTGAGTCGACCTTACGTCACCAGCTCACGCCCCTCGCGTCTGAAACTTTCCGATGCAGATCTCGATGACGGAGAGAAACATTCGGAACGTTGCCCACGTCCACCAGGATCACCGGCATGGCTGAAATCGATGTGACGGTGCGCCGGGCCTCCGATGCCGATGCACCCGCCCTGGCCGGGTTGCGCTGGCGGCGGGCCACCCAGGACCACGGCTATGCCGGCGACAACCTGGACGAATTCGTCGCGACACTCGCCGACTGGATGCGGGATCATCCGCAGCACCTGGCGTTCGTGGCCGAGGCGGCCGGCGAGGTCGTCGGGATGGCCTGGCTCGCCGTCCTCGACCGGGTGCCCACCGCGGACCGGTACACCCGGCGCGGCGGCGATGTGCAGTCCGTCTTCGTCGTCCCCGAACTACGCGACCGGCGGGTCGGCGCACTGCTGATGTCCGCCGTGCTGGACGAGGCCCGCCACCTGCGGCTGGAACATGTGACGGTGCACTCCAGCCCACGCGCCGTGCCGTTCTATGAGCGCAACGGCTGGGAACACGACCCGGAATGGCTCAGCTGGGCCGCCGGGGCATGACATGACGCAGCGGCCGGCGCTCGACGCGCCGGCCGCTGCCGTGTCGTTGATCAGATACCGGGGCGCTCGACGTCGCCGCGCCACGAGCCGGTCGACGTACCACGGCTCTCGATGAACTCCTTGAACCGCTTCGCGTCGGCCTTCACCTGGTGGCTGTCCACACCCACCGCGCTGCCGACCTTCTCGGCGATACCCTCGGGCTCCCAGTCGAGCTGGATCGTCACCCGGGTCTCGGCGTCGGCCAGACGGTGGAACGTGACCACGCCGGCGTGCTTGGTGTCGCCGCCGGTGCTCTTCCACGCGACCCGCTCGTCGGGGTGCTGCTCGGTGATCTCCGCGTCGAACTCGCGGGTCTGCCCGGCCACCTTGGTCACCCAATGTGTGCGGCGGTTGTCGAGCTGGGTGATCGACTCAACGCCGTCCATGAACTTCGGGAAGTCCTCGAACTGGGTCCACTGGTTGTAAGCGGTGCCGATCGGCACGTTCACGTCCACGGACTCGGTAACGGTGCTCACGATACTTCTCCTCACTCAGGGTGTTCGTGAACTACCCGGCGCGGGCGGGCCGAAACGAACGGCGGAGGAACGGTTCGTGTGGTGGACATCGCGTTTCCGACGGATACCGGGCACGAAGCGCCTCCCCGGGTCGCGGAATCCGCCCGAACACGGCATAGTGTCGACCGCTGTTGCCGGACCGTGGAGAAGGTGGATGGACGTGACGACGAGCCCCCGTGCCCGATGGACCCGTGCCGTCGCACTGCTCGCGCTGGCCGCAGGCACCCTGGCGGTGTCGGCGGCACCCGTGGCGGCCGCACCGAAACCGATCAGCATCCTGAGCGTGTCGGCGGAGAACGTCGAACCCGGCGACACGGTCCGGGTCCGGTTCCGCGTCACCAACACCGGGTCCGCGGCCGAGACCGCCATCGTGGTGGTCGGCGGCGGCCTGCCCTGCCGAACCGGCTGCCGGGCCGAACCGAGCCTCGGCCCCGGCCGCAGCAAGGACTTCACGGCCACCGTGGTGGCACCGCCCGCCGCCCCGGGTGAGACGACCGGTCTCAACATCTCGGTCGCGGTCCGGCTCGCGGGACAGAACAACTTCGACTTCAAGATGGTGTACGTCCACGGCGCGGGCGCTTCCACACCGGGCACCGGAACACCGGCCGCCCAGGTGGACCGGGTCACCGGCCGGGTCCGTGATGCCGACGGCGAGAATGTCGGCGGGGTGGCCGTGACCGTCAAGGACGGCGCCGGCCACGAGTACCGGACGACCAGCGGCCCGAACGGCCGGTTCGCGATCAGGTCGACCGACGCCGCGCCGATCTCCGCGGGCACGATCGGCGTCGTCGCGACCAAGAAGGGCTACCGCACCGCCCGGGCCACCGTGCAGGGCACCGCCGGTGACACCGCGACCGTGCCGGTGACCCTCACCGCGCTGGCCGAGCTCACCACCAAGGCGTCACCGTCGGTGTCGGCTACACCGTTCGTCGCGGACCCGGACACGCCGGCGCCGAAGGCGAGCGTCGACGCCCTCGCCGCCCCCGACTTCGACGCGGTCAGCGACGAGGGCAGTGGCCCGCTGCCGTTCGCCCTCGGTGGCCTGCTGGTCGTCGTGGGACTGGGCGTGCTGGCGCTGGTGGTGGTCCGCCGCCGCAACACCCGCCCGGTCCCGGCGCAGCTCGCGGCGACCCAGTTGCTGCCGATCCAGGACCGCGGCCGGTCCAGGTGAGTCCTCAGTAGCCGGCGGAGGCGTCGAAGCCGAGTAGCCCGAACGCACCGGCCACCGCATACGCGATGACCATCGCCGTGCCCAGCAGGACGACCGCACCGACCCCGGTGATCAGACCGGTCCGGCCCAGGATGACCATGCTGTCGACGATCTGCCGGCCGAGGCTCGGGTAGGTGACCCGGCAGGTGAGGTCGGCGGCGGGCATCGGCTTGATTTCGGCGGGGGTGATGTTCATGTCCCAAAGAGTCGCCCCACCCCCTCAAGGCAACCTCCAGCCCCCGTAAAACCCTCCGCAAGCCACCAGCCCGCGACGGTACCGTTTCGGCGTGCGCACACCCCCGCTTCCGCCGCCGTCCGTGTTCGCCACACCGGAGCAGATGGCGCAGCGCGTCGTCGGCGACCGGTCTCCGGACAGGCCGTCGGCCCCCATCACCCTCAGCCCTTACGACCCGGACTGGCCGGCACGGTACCGGCGTGCGGAGGTCCGGATCCGGGCCGCCCTGCAGGACCGGGTCCTGCAGCTGGACCATGTCGGCTCCACCGCCGTACCGGGGCTTCCCGCGAAGGACCGCATCGACATCGACCTGATCGTGGCCGATCCCGCCGACGAGGACGCCTACGTCCCGGACCTGACCGCCGCCGGCTACCTGCTCCGAGCCCGCGACCCACACTGGTATCAGCATCGATGCCTGTGGACCGCAGATCACGACATCAACCTGCACGTCTTCGGCCCGGACTGCGACGAGCACCTGCGCCACATCGTCTTCCGCGACTGGCTGCGCTCCCACCCCGAGGACCGCGACCTTTACGCGGCAGAGAAGAGCGCCGCAGCCGCTCGGAGTCCGCTCTCCACCGCCGGCTACATCCAGGGCAAGACCGACGTGATCGTGGCCATCCTCAGACGCGCGGGACTGCGCTGAAGTCAGCGCGGCACCGGGGACAGCAGGCGGGTGGCGTCGCGACCCCACGCGGGTAGGCCCTTGGCCTGGACCAGGGTCAGGGCGGCTGCGGCCTCGGCCCGGCCCTCGGCGTCGGCTCCTCGGGCGAGCAGCACCTCGGCGAGTGCCGTGCGGGCCGGGATCAGCGGCCACGCCGCGCCCACCCGGGCGGCCTCGGCGATCACCTCGCGCAGGCCCTGTTCGGCGGCGGATGAATCGCCCTGGCGGTGGCGCAGCCGGGCCAGATACAGGCGTGCGTCGGGCATCGCCAGCGGCAGCCGGTGTGGCCGGGCGAGGAAGCCCAGCAGGTTCTCCACCAGTCCGTCGCGCCGGTCGAGGGCCAGGTCGAGACCGAAGGTGGTCAACTCGACGAGCGGACGCAACCGTTCGTAGTCGGCGTCGTCGACCAGCCGACGGCCGGTGGCCAGCATCGACGCGGCCAGCGTGATGTCGCCGACGTGCAGGGCGCCCTGGGCCCAGTTGAGGCAGGCCCGGGCGCGTTCCCGCGGATGACCGGCCAGCCCGGCCGCGGCGGCGGTGATCGCCGGACCGGCCGTCGGATCACCGCTTTCCAGCAGCAGCGACAGGCGGGCGATCTCGACCGCGAGGACCGCCGACGGCTCCCCCGACTCGGCCGCGGCGAGGGCGGCCTGTGCGCAGAGCGCCTGATGCTCGCGGAGATGCCGGTCGACGACGGTGTCCGGCGCCGACAGTACGGCCAGGGCACGTGCCCGGCGTCCGGCCTGACGCAGGTACGGCACCGCCCGCTCGATCTCCGCGTAGCCGGCCCGGGCCTCACCCTGCTGGCGCAGCATCCGCCCGAGCGCCAGCCCCAGCTCACCGCGGGCGCCGGGCGGCAGACGACGGTCGGCGATCAGGGAACGCAGCACCGGGATGGCCGACGTCTGGGCCACGCTCTCGATCGCCGACCGGCCGAGTTTTCCGGCCAGCCGGACCCGGATCGGGCGGGGCAACCCGGCGTGTGACACCGCGTCGAGCAGGAACCGCACGGCGGTGCCGTCGTCACCACGGGCAACGGCCAGGTCGGCGGCGGCCTCCGCGTTGCGGACGTGATCGGCGGGGCTGTCGGCCTGACGGTAGTGGTGGGCGAGTCGCGCGTACGGCCGAGGTTGTTGATCTTCCAGTAGGCGGGCCGTGCGCAGGTGCAGCAACCGCCGGGTGATCGGCGGCAGCAGCTCGTGGACGACCTGGCGCGCGAGGGTGTGCCGGAACCACAGCCGCCCGTCTCGCTGGTGGAACAATCCGATCGCCCGGGCCTGCTGGAGCGCGGCGGTGATCGTACCCTCGCCGGTTTGAACGATGATGGAAAGCGGTCGTGCGTCTGCTGCCTGGCCGAGGACGGCGGCCGCGCCGAGGATTTCGCGGGTGCGTTCGTCGAGGTGGTTCAGGCGCGCTACGAGCACGTCACGCAGTAGGGCCGGGACCGCGGAGTCGGCCAGCGTGTCCGGCTGCCGGCGGATCGCCTCCAGATCACCGTCGGTCAGCAGCGACCGCACGACCTCTTCGACCAGGAACGGGATGCCGGCGGTGCGTTCGTAGAGGTGGGTGGCGAGGGCGTCGGATCCGGCGAGCAGGGCGGCGGCGAGCCGGCCGACCTCGGCGCGGGTCAGCGGCGGCACCCGCAGGCGTTTCACGGCCGGTCCCGGCTGCCAGCCGGGCGGCGACTCGTTGCCGCGCACGGTGATCAGAACCTTCAGTCCCGGTACGGGGTGCGCGCCGAGATGATCGATCAGTTGCAGGGTGGCCGGATCGGCCATCTGCAGGTCCTCGACGGCCAGCGCGACGGGCGCGAGCCGGGCCAGCAGCGCGGCCGCCGAGCGCAGCAGCCGCGCGCGTTCGGCGTCCGGGTCCGGCAGGGCGGGCGGCAGCAGCTCGTTGAGAGCGTCCGTGGCGTGCGCGACGCGGAGCCCGTCGATCAACGGCCCGAGCGGCTGTGGTTCACGCAGGTCGTCGCAGTGGGCGACGATCACCGGCAGCCCACTGTCCTGAAGCGACTCGACCACCAGCCGACTCTTGCCGACTCCGGCCTCCACGCTGAGCAGCACCAACGCCGACGGCCGGGCGAGTTCGGCGCGCAGGGTGCCGAGCAGCCGGCGCCGCCCGACGAACGGGCCGGGCGTGGGCAGGGCGAAGAACGCGGTCAGCGGAGACACCAGAGAGGACGATAGTTCACCGTGTTTCCAGTGACTGCGCATTCGGTTTCGTGATCATTAACGGCCAAGATCGACAGCGCTCGTATCGATCAGCGCGCTTGTAGCGTCACCGGCACTTCAGGCCTCTGATCGAGTCGAGGTAACACGTTGAGGATCTTCCCCATCGGCGGCATCGTGCTGGTGTTGACCGCGGTCGCGGTGACCCCGCCCGCGGCCGCGTCCGCATCCCCGCCGGCGCACAGCGCCCCCGCCACCAGCACCACGATCACCCTGATCACCGGCGACAAGGTGACCGTCCGGCCCGGCGGCACCGCGGTGCAGGGCCCGGAGGGCTCGCACATCACCACTGTCGGCCCGGACACCTACGTCTATCCGGACGGCGTCCTGCCCTACGTCGCCGCCGGCCGTCTGGACAAGCGGCTGTTCAACATCACCTACCTGCTTCGCGAGGGCTACGGCGACGCCGCCACCGATCGGCTGCCGGTCATCCTCGGGTACTCCGCGAACCTCGCCAAACGTGCCGAGGTCCTTCCCGAGGCCGCCACCGAGGTACGGGCCCTGCCCAGCATCAACGGCCGTGCGGTGGACACCGACCGGGCCCGAGCCAAGGACTTCTGGTCGTCGCTGACCGGCGCGCCCCCGGCACCCACCGGACGAACGGCCGGCGCGGCCCCGGCACTCACCGGACAAACGACCGGCGCGGCCCCGGCACTCACCGCACCGACGACCGGCGCGGCCCCGGCCTTCGCGCACGGCATCGACAAGGTCTGGCTGGACGGCCGGGTGCACGCCACCCTGGCCGACAGCGTGGCCCAGATCGGCGCCCCAGCGGTGTGGTCGGGTGGTGACACCGGCGCCGGCATCGACGTCGCCGTCCTGGACACCGGCATCGACGCCGGCCACCCGGACCTGGCCGGCCGCATCGAGTCGACCGCCAGTTTCGTGCCCGGTGAGGACGTCACCGACGGCCACGGCCACGGCACCCACGTGGCGTCGACGATCGCCGGCACCGGCGCCGCGTCCGACGGCCGGGAACGCGGTGTCGCCCCCGGCGCCGACCTGGAGATCGGCAAGGTCCTCGACAACGGCGGCTCCGGCCAGGACTCCTGGATCATCAGCGGCATGGAGTGGGCCGCCCGCGACCGCAGGGCCAAGGTCGTCAGCATGAGTCTCGGCGGCGGGCCCACCGACGGCACCGAC
This sequence comes from Actinoplanes sichuanensis, assembly GCF_033097365.1. Taxonomy (NCBI): domain Bacteria; kingdom Bacillati; phylum Actinomycetota; class Actinomycetes; order Micromonosporales; family Micromonosporaceae; genus Actinoplanes; species Actinoplanes sichuanensis. The sequence continues at coordinate 2,504,262 of NZ_AP028461.1, read as the reverse complement.
CCGATGAGCGTGGCGGTCGACCGGCTCAGCGCCGAGACCGGCGCCCTGTTCGTGATCGCGGCCGGCAACAGCGGCCCGACCGAGACCACGGTCGGCTCGCCCGGTGCCGCCGACGCCGCCCTGACCGTCGGCGCGGTCGACGCCGACGACCGGCTCGCCGAGTTCTCCAGCCGTGGCCCGCGCCTGGTCGACGGCGCGCTCAAACCGGAGATCACCGCACCCGGCGTCGACATCCTGGCCGCCCGATCGCAGTACTCGTCCGAGGGCGAGGGCTTCTACCGGACGATGAGCGGCACCTCGATGGCCACCCCGCACGTGGCCGGCGCCGCCGCCCTGCTCGCCGCGCAGCACCCCGACTGGACCGGCGGGCAACTCAAGGACGCCCTGGTCAGCACGGCCCGGCAGACTCCCGACTTCGGGCCGTACGAAGCCGGCAGCGGCCGCCTCGACATCGCCGCCACCAGCAGCGCGACGATCTTCGCCTCGGCCACCGCCTACCTCGGCATCCACCCGCTCACCGACGAGCCCACCGGCACGACCGAGCGGCCGATCACCTACACCAACACCGGCACCGCCACGGTCGAACTGGACCTGACACTGGACGGCCCGGACCTGATCGAACTGTCCGCCACGCACGTGACCGTGCCGGCCGGGGGCACCGCCACCGTGACGGTCTCGGCCGACCTCGGCAGCGTGACCGAGAAGGGCCGGTTCACCGGCGACGTCGTCGCGAGCACCGGCGGCACCCGGGTGGCCGACACGGTCGTCGGGCTCAGCACCGAGGACCAGCCCCGGCACCTGACGATCACGCCGACCGGCCGCAACGGCGAGCCGATGCCCGGCGAGATCATGCTGCTGCGCGACGGCGACCCGGCCGGTGCCTACTACAACTTCGTCACCTACGACGGCCGCCCGATCGACGTGCTCGTGCCGCAGGGTCGCTACGCGGTCTGGATGTGGGGTCAGGTCGAGGGCGCCCGCGGACCGAACTCCCGCGGCATGGCCCTGCTCAGCGAACCCACCGTGGTCGTCGAGAAGGACACCGCGATCGCGTTGCGGGCCGCCGCGACCCGCGAGGTCCAGGCGATCACCCCGAAGCCCACGGCCACCGCCGAACTGCGCCTCGACTACCACCGCGAGCTGGGCGAGACCGCCGAGGCCACGGACGCGTACATCCTGCCCCGCTTCTACGACAGCGTCTGGGTGGTGCCCGGCCAGAAGGCCCGCGACGGCCGGATGTCGATCACCGCCCGCTGGCGCAAGACCCAGCCGGTCCTGTCGCTCGGCGACGCCTTCGACGACCTGATCCTGCTGCCCGGCTCCACCCCACCGACCGAGGGCGTGCATCAGATGCAAGCCGTCTTCGCCGGCCAGGGCACAGACCTCAACGGCAAGATCGCGGTGGTACGGCGAGGCGACCTCGACGATCAGGTGTCGGCCGCGGAGAAGGCCGGTGCGGCGATGCTCGCGATCGTCAACACCGAGCCGGGGCGCTACTTCGACGCCACCAGCCGGACGAGACTCGCGGTGGTGTCGCTGACCAAGGACCGCGGCGAACAGCTGATCACCCGGCTCGCCCGGGGCCCGGTCACCCTGCGCGTCGACTCCCAGCCGACCACCGACTACCTCTACGACCTGGTCCGCTACTGGCCGGACGGGGTGCCGAAGTCGGTCACCTACCGCCCCGCCGAACGTGACCTCGCCCGCGTCGACGTCGACTTCCAGAGCACCTCGGACCGGGAGATCTCCGAGAAGCGCTACGACTACCACCCGGACATGCCGGTGAAGGTCGGCTCGACCACGCTGATGCGCTCCGATCGGTTCCGCACCGACTGGGTCACCGCGCAGCCGGACGTCACATGGTCGACCGACATGGACGACCGGTACTCGTTCCAGCTCGGCGGCAGCACCGCATACCGGCCGGGCAGCCGCACCCGGGAGACGTGGCTGGGCGCGATCCAGCGGCCGCGGATCAACGACGCGGTCACGCTGCCACACCGCGACGGCGACCGGATCGTGGCCGAGATCCCCGGCTGGGGCGACTCGGGTGCGAACCACGCCGGGGTGGCGTTCCCGGACGGCGGCGAGATGACCGCGACCCTCACCCAGGGCGGGAAGGTCATCGAGCAGAACGAGTACAACTGGATCGACCGGAACTCCGGACTCAGCCCCCAACGGCTGCCGTACCGCCTGGTCACCACCACCTCGCGGGACTCCACCTCGTATCCGTACTCGACGCGTACCCGTACCACCTGGGATTTCGTCTCGGACGCGAAGTCCAGCCGGATCCCGCTGATCCAGCTGGACTACCGGGTGGACACCGACATCACGCACTGGGCCGCCCGGTCGGCGCCGATCACGGTCACCCCGTCGCACCTGCCCGGGGCACCGAGCAGCCGGTCCATCACCTCGGTCACGCTCGACGTGTCCTACGACGACGGCGTCACCTGGGTCCGTCAGCGCCTGCACCGCACGCCCGACGGCTGGACCGCTGACCTGAAGGCGCCGCGGAACGCCCAGCACGTCACACTCCGCACCACCGCCGCGGACGCGCACGGCAACCGCGTCGAACAGACGATCACCCGGGCCTTCGGCCTGAAGTGATCACGGTGCCGGGTCGCGACGCCCATCGTCGCGGCCCGGCATCGTCGGCACCCTGGTGCGGACGAGCACGATGAGGTCTTCAGCCAGCTTTCGTGATTGCACAGCGAGGATGGGCAGAAGCGTGGACGCCACACCGAGGAAGGCACCGATCAGGAAGATCAGGTTCTGGTTCTGATCCTCAACCACCATGTCGACGATGGATCCGCGGGGTGCGATCGAAGAGGCATCGGCTTCCGCCCATGCCAACTTGCCGGGGAGGGCGGGCTCCGGCGAAACGGACTCGACCCGGTCCCGTGAGCTCAGGTCACGGTAGATAAGGGTGACGTCGAGCTTCTCGGGCACGTACGTCTTCGGCTCGCCCGGCTTTCCGTAAGGAATTCCGGCCCGATAACCGGGCGGCAGGTACGACGTTCCGACCTTCGGCAACGAGAAGTAGGTCCGTTTACCGCCCTTCTCGATGAAGTCGTCGTCGGACCACAGCCACACCTCGGTCATCATCTGGCCATCAGCGTCTCGCCGGATGGTGCCGGTGATCACCTGGGACTCGACGAGTGCATCCGAGGTCGAGTAACCCGGGCCGGGCGGCATTCGAGTGTCATGGCAGCGCGGCACGAGGCCATAGAAGCCATCGATGCTGTCCCAGCAACCGTTCACCGTGTCCCTGGCGGTGCCCGCCGGATACACTTCGGTCGCCCTGCCTGCCCCGGTGGCGACGAACATGAATCCAAGTTCGCCGCTCTCACCGGATTTCGACACATTGATGAAGTATCTGGACTCACCGAAGCCGGTGCGCCGTTCATCGACACGCACTTCCAGCCGCGCTTCGACACCCGGCCGGTCGAAGTACAGGAGCACGCTGCCGGCCTCACGTTGAGGTTCGGGCACCGCCGTCACCTCGCCGTACTTCACGTAGCCGATCAGGAGGCCACCGGCAAGCAGCAGCCAGCCGAGGACGCACGCCACGAGGCGGGCGACCACAGATGCTTTGGCGGGCCTGAGCTGCGGTGCACTACCCTCCAGTTCCGGTGCTGTGTCCGATTGCGGTTCCGGCTCCGGTCCCGGCGGCGCCGTCCGCGCGTCGCGCACCGGCAACGGCGTCGCTGTCATCGATCTGTGCCGGATCGACATCCCCACCGCCCCCAGGACGACGCCGGCCACAAATGATCGAAGGTTGCGCACACGCTCAGTATGTCGATCGTCCGCATCAGACCGATGATTCATTGCGGTGCGCGCAACAGCGCAGGTGCCGCCATGCCGATTCCTCTACCACCGGTCCCGCCAGACCGCGCATCCGGCGCCAATCGTCGATCATCCGGTGCGACACGGTATGCCGCCGCAGCAGCCGGTGGCCGGCTTGTCATGCCGCGCACGATAGGCGCACCCCCTGACAAGTTTGACAGCCGACGCCGCGGCTGGGAGCGTTCCCAGGCATGTCTGTCGTCGCGGTCAACCAGGTGGGTTATCTACTGTCCGGACCGAAGCGGGCCACTCTGGCCACCGCCGCGGTCGAGCCACTGACCTGGCGACTCGCCGACGACCGGGGACGGATCGTCGCGGACGGGACGACCGCTCCGCACGGCACCGACATCTCCTCCGGGCAGAACGTGCACACCATCGACTTCAGCACCCACCAACGGCCGGGCACCGGCTTCACGCTGACCGCCGACGGTGCGACCAGCCATCCGTTCCGCATCGGCACCGGCCTCTACCGGCCGCTGCTCACCGACGCCATGAGGTTCTTCTACTGCCAGCGCAGCGGCATCGAGATCCGCGAGGACCTGCGGCCGGGCTACGGCCGCCCGGCCGGGCACCTCGGCGACCGTGACGTCCCCTGCGCCCCCGATGCCGGCGATCACCGGCTCGACGTGCGCGGCGGCTGGTACGACGCGGGCGACCAGGGCAAATACGTGGTCAACGGCGGCATCACGGTATGGCAGCTGCTGCACGCCTTCGAGCACCGCGGCGGTCTCGACCAGTTGCCGCTGGATCTGCCGGAGAGCGGCAACGGCGTACCGGACCTGCTCAACGAGGTCCGCTGGGAGCTCGACTTCCTGCTGCGCATGCGGGCGCCGAGCGGCCTGGTGCACCACAAGATGCACGACCTCGAGTGGACCGGCCTGCCGACGCTGCCGCACCTCGACCCGCAACCGCGGGTGCTGCGCCCGGTGTCCACGGCGGCGACCCTCAACCTGGCCGCGGTGGCCGCCCAGGCGTCACGGATCTATCGCAAGTACGACGCGGACTACGCGGACCGTCTGCTGGCTGCCGCGCGGGACGCGTTCACCGCGGCCGGGACACATCCGATCCGGTACGCGCCGGTCGCGGACACCATCGGCGGCGGACCCTACGACGACGATGACGTGGGCGACGAGTTCTACTGGGCCGCGGTCGAATTGTTCCTGACCACCGGCGAGCCGGAGTACGCCGACGCGGTGACGGCCTCGCCGCTGCACACCGCGGACGTGTTCGGAACGTACGCCTTCGACTGGGCGGCCACCGCGGCCGCCGCCCGCCTCGCTCTGGCCCTGACCCCGAACGAGCTGCCCGGCCTCGACGACGTGCGCGCGTCGGTGGTCGCCGGCGCGGACCGTTACCTGGCGATCCAGCGGGCGCACCCGTACGCCGTCGCCTATGCCCCGCCCGGCAATCAGTGGCACTGGGGCTCCAACAGCATGGTGCTGAACAACCTGGTGGTCCTGGCCGTGGCCTACGACCTGACCGGCGAGGCTCGTTACCGTGACGGCGTCCTGGAGGGCCTGGACTACATCCTCGGCCGCAACGCACTGAACCTGTCGTACGTGACCGGCCACGGCACCGACTACGCCGAGAACCAGCACAGCCGCTGGTACGCCCACCAGCTCGACCCGAGCCTGCCGCATCCACCGAAGGGCACCCTGGCGGGCGGCCCCAACTCGGGGCTGCAGGACGAGGTGGCGCAGGCCCGGCTGGCCGGGCGGGTGGGCCAGTTCTGCTACGTCGACGACATCCGGTCCTGGTCGACGAACGAGCTCACCATCAACTGGAACGCCCCACTGGTCTGGATCGCGGCCTTCGTCACCGAACTCGGGTAACCGGACCGTCCTTACCGGACGGTCGGGCCATTCCTGCCCCTCGGAGGTGCGCGTTACGTTCCGCATCACCGGAGTTACGACAATCAATCGATCTATCGGTCCGGGGGGGATCATGCGCACCAGTCTTCGCAGAGGGCTTGTCGGCGCCGTTTCGGTGGCCACGACCCTCGCCCTGTTACTCGCCCAGCCTTCACCAGCCTCCGCCACCTCACTCGACGACGTGTTCGCCAAGATCCTGGTCAAGCAGGTCACCGGAGCGAACGCCCAGAAGCACCTCACCAGACTTCAGGCGATCGCCGACGCCAACGGCGGGACCCGCGCGGCCGGCACACCGGGCTACCGGGCGTCCCGGGACTACGTCGCCGACAAACTGCGCCGTGCCGGCTACAAGGTCACCCTCGACCCGATCAACTTCATCGAGGGCTGGGTCGAGAACAGCCCGCCCACCCTGGAACTGACCGCACCGACCAGCAAGGCCTGGGTGCCCGACCAGGACTTCGTCACGTTCGCCCCCTCCCCGCCCGGCGATGTCACCGCCCAGGTGCAGGCCGTCGACCTCACCCTGCCGCCGACCCCGACACCCACGTCGACCAGCGGCTGCGAGACCTCCGACTTCGACGGTTTCGTCGCCGGCCGGATCGCGCTCATCCAGCGCGGCACCTGCCCGTTCGTCACCAAGATCCGCAACGCGGGATTCGCCGGCGCTTCCGGGATCATCGTGTTCAACGAGGGGCAGCCCGGCCGTACCGACCCGTTCCCGCTCGACATCGGCGAGTGGCGGGCCGGAGTCCCGATGGTCTTCGCGAGCTTCGCCGTCGGCAACGAGCTCGCCGACACGCCGGGGGCCACCGTGCGGCTCAAGGTCGACGCCACGCTGACGCTGGGCACCGACCACAACGTGATCGCCGAGACCCGTACCGGCAACCCGAGCAACGTCGTGATGGTCGGCGCCCACCTGGACAGCGTGCCCGAGGGCCCCGGTATCAACGACAACGGGTCGGGTACCGCCGCGATCCTGGAAACCGCCCTGCAGATGAAGCACGTCCCGGTCAAGAACAAGGTCCGCTTCGCGTTCTGGGCGGCCGAGGAACCCGGCCTGCTCGGCTCCGACCAGTACGTCGAGGGGCTGTCCGCCGCCGAGAAGGACCGGATCAAGCTGTACCTGAACTTCGACATGGTGGCCTCACCCAACTACGCCTACAAGCTCTACGACGGCGACGACTCGGACGCCGAGGGCTCGCCGGCCGGTCCGCCCGGCTCGGCGCAGATCGAGAAGCAGTTGGCGAAGTTCTTCGACAAGCGCGGGCTGGGCCACGTCGGCACCGACTTCGACGGCCGCTCCGACTACGGCCCGTTCATCGCCGTCGGGATTCCGGCCGGTGGCATCTTCACCGGCGCCGAGGGCATCAAGACGCCCGAGGAGCAGGCCCTGTTCGGTGGCACCGCGGGTGTCGCCTACGACGTCTGCTACCACCAGGCCTGCGACACCGTCACCAACATCAACGCGACCGCGCTCGACGTCAACGCCGACGCCATCGCCGACTCGGTGGCCCGGTTCGCCTTCAACACCAGCGCCATCCCGTAGTCGTACCGCTCAGTTCACCGCGCGCAGTCCGTGTCGCGGGAGCAGCAGCGAACGCAGGGCACTCTCGGTGGCCGCGTCCGCCGGGGTGATGACCGAAAGGCGCTGATCGGATCCGTCCTGGACGGCCAGGACGTCGTAGCGCAAGGTCATCATCCCGGCGACGGGATGCAGGATGCGTTTGGTCCCGTTCGTCCGCTGCTCCACGGTCTGGTCGTCCCACGTGACCGCGAAGTCCCGGCTGCCGCGGCGCAGCTCGTCGACGAGTGCCTGGAGCGGCGGGTCGTCCGGGTGCCGGGCCAGGTTGGCGCGCAGATTGCCGACATACTCGCGGGCGATCCGGGCCCAGTCCAGCTGGAGGTCACGGCTGCCGGGGTCGAGGAACAGCTCCCGCGCCGTGTTGGTGCCCACGGTGAAACCCGGGCCGAACAGCGACGTCGCGGCCGCGTTGTATGCGAGGACGTCGAACCGGAAGTCCACGATCCAGGCGGGGGTCGTGGGCATGCCGTGCAGCAGGGTCCGCAGCGACTCACTGGCCGGCGCCGGCACATGTCGGGGCGGCGGCGCCTCACCGCGGGCGATCAGGTGCAGATGGTGCCGCTCGATCTCGGACAGCTTGAGGGCCTGACTCACCGCGTCCAGCACGGCGGCGCCCGGGATGCCGACGCGGCCCTGCTCCAGTCGGATGTACCAGTCGATGCTGACCGCCGCGAGCTGGGCGACCTCCTGGCGCCGCAGGCCCGGGGTGCGCCGCCGGTCGGTCGGCGGCAGACCCACGTCGTCGGGCCGCAGGCGTGATCGCATCGCCCGCAGGAAGGCCGACAGCTCGGGCCGGTTCGTGGCTCTGGACGCTGGCACCGGCCCAGTCTGCCCCGCCTCGATGCCAGCGTCGACAGCTGAGGGTGGCACTGCGGGCACCAGGATGCCGAGGATCTCCCTGCCGTCGGGCGCGGCTTGCAGGCTGGTCGGCGTTCGCAGTTCACCAGCGCAGGGAGCAGCATCGCCATGACCGTTTCCGACAGCCCGTTCGTCCGTCTTCCGCAGGTGCCGAGTTTCGAGGTCACGAGCACCGTGGCCGCCGACGGCCGGCCCCTGCTCCCGCCGCAGATGTCCGGCGCCTTCGGGATCCCCGGCGGCGAGGATCTCTCCCCCGATCTGGCCTGGGCCGGTGCACCCGAGGGCACGAGGAGTTTCGCGGTGACCGTCTTCGACCCCGATGCGCCGACGATGTCCGGTTTCTGGCACTGGGTGGTCGCCGGCATCCCGGCCGATGTGACGGCTCTGCCCGCGGGCGCCGGTGACGGCGCGGGCTCGGGGCTGCCGGCGGGAGCGTTCCAGCTGCGCAACGACGCCGGTCTGGCGCAGTACGTCGGTGCGGCTCCGCCGGCCGGGCACGGCCCGCATCGCTACTTCATCACCGTGCACGCCCTGGATGTCGAGGACATCGGGGTGCCGGCCGACGTCACCCCGGCCGTTCTCGGGTTCACGATGGCCGGGCACATCCTCGGCCGGGCCACCATCGTGGCCACCGCCGAGACTCCGGCGGCCTGACCCGAGTCGTCTCAGAGGTCCGGAGGAGCGGGCCGCCAGCCGAGCAGCGGTAGCCAGATCTGATCGATGATCTCGATGGCGGTCTCGTCGGACGGCGGGCGCATGGTCATGAACATCTCGTGCCGGAACAGGTCGAAGGGCACGTTGACCACGCGGGGCGGGCGCGGCACGTCGGGCAGCTCGCCGCGCTGGACCGCCCGCTCCAGCAGCCGTTCGAAACCCGACCGCCGGCCGGGGATCAGCAGGTGCCGCCGCAGGTCGCTGAAGCTGGTCCCGGTGGCCCGGAAGTACTCGGCGAGCTGCATGCCGAGCATGGTCATCATGCCGGAGCGGCCCGCGCCGGCGTTGCGCAGGAAGCCGATCGCGTCGTCGCGGAGGTTGCCGGTGTCGGGCAGCTCGACCGGATGCGCCGCCCAGTGTTTGCGGATCGTGGCCAGCAGCAGATCCTCCCGCTGGGCCCAGCGCCGGTAGAGCACCGGACGGCTGGTCCCGGCGCGGGCGGCGATCGCCTCGTAGGTGAAGCCGGCGTAGCTGTGCTCGGTCAGCACCTCGAATGCGGCGTCGAGGATCGCGTCTTCCAGTTCGGTTCCACGCCGCCGGCCCTTAAGAGTCACTTGCGTATCTTATCGCAGGGGCTTACCGTCGACGCAAAGTTAGATACAGCTTCGTATCTTAAGGCGGTAGGTCATGTCACTCCCTCCGGCCCGGACGACCGATGACACCGCGATGCGTACGGCCATCGCGGTCCTGGTCGGCGGCATCGCCGTGATCCTCGACTCGACGATCGTCAGCGTGGCCCTGCACGAGCTGGCCGCCGACCTGAACGCCGACGTCAGCACCATCCAGTGGGTGAGCACCGCGTACCTGCTGGCCCTCGGTGTGGTGATCCCGACCGTCGGCTGGCTGCAGAGCCGACTCGGCGCCAAGCGACTGTGGATGGTCGCGCTGGCCGCCTTCCTGGCCGGTTCGGTGCTGTGCTCGATGGCCTGGAACGCGCCCAGCCTGATCGCCTTCCGGGTGCTGCAGGGCCTGGGCGGCGGCGTGATGATCCCCCTGATGACCACGATGATCATGCAGGCGGCCCAGGGCGCCGACCGCAACCGGCTGATGTCGGTCATCGCCCTGCCCACCGCGCTCGGCCCGATCCTGGGGCCGGTGATCGGCGGGCTGATCCTCGGCGCCGGCGACTGGCAGTTGCTCTTCCTGGTAAACGTGCCGCTCTGCGTGGCCGGCCTGGTTCTCGCCCAGCGGATGATCCCGGCCGACCGGTCCGGCCGCCGCGTCAAACTGGACGTGGTGGGCCTGCTCCTACTCTCCCCCGCCCTCGTCGCCCTACTCTGGGGCCTGTCGAACGTCACCGGCGGCGGCGGATTCACCCAGCCCGACGTCTATCCGCCGCTGGCCGGCGGCGCGGTCCTGCTGGCCGCGTTCGTCGTCTGGGCGCTGCGCCACCGCGGTGACGCGCTCGTCGACCTCGACGTGCTGCGCTCGCGGCCGACCTGGGCCGCGACCACCCTGATGTTCCTGTCCGGGGCCGCCCTCTACGGCTCGATGCTGCTGCTACCGCTCTACTGGCAGGAACTGCGCGGCGAGGACGCGCTCGGCGCCGGTCTACTGCTGATCCCGCAGGGCGTGGGGTCGCTGATCAGCCGTACCGTCGCGACCCGCATGCTGGACCGGATCGGCGCCCGCTGGGTGGTCTTCCTCGGCTTCCTGCTGGTCGGCGCGGCCACCGTGCCGTTCGCCTTCGCCGGCACCGGCACCACGACATGGCTGCTGCTGGTCGCGCTGTTCGTCCGCGGCCTGGGCCTGGGCATGGTGATGATTCCACTGATGACGGTCGCCTTCGTCGGCCTGGACCGGGACGAGATGCCGCACGCCGGCATCGTGACCCGGATCGCCCAGCAGGTCGGCGGCTCGGTCGGGGTAGCCCTGCTCGCGGTGATCCTGGCGACGTCGACGACCGGCTCGGGCTCGACGACCACGGCGTTCCACGCGGCGTTCTGGTGGACGACCGGCTTCACCGGCCTCGCCGTGCTGCTCTCCTTCGTCCTGCCCGGCGGCACCACCGCCCTGCCCGCCCCCACCCCGACACCCGCCCACGCCTCCGCCTGACGACCCACCCGACGGGGCCGGCAATGCCGACCAAGCGACATCCGTCGTTGCCGAGCACTCCTACGCTCGCATGGTGGATCTGCTCCCCGGTCTCGATGTCCTGGACAAGGTCGGTTCGGTCGTCAGCGCGGTATGCGCCGTACTCGGCGCCTTCGGCGTCGCCCTCGGCCTCGGATGGCTGCGGGGTACGCGTTCTCGGCGACGGTGGCTACCAGCGGGAAGACTCCCCGCGCCCGTGGTGCGGCGACTACTCGAAGCGCAGCGAGTCACGGCAGAGCAGTCCGCATACGAGCCGTGGTCGATCGGCCAGCCACTGATCGGCGACACCTACGTCGAACTGCAGACCGAGAAGACGGTGTCGGAGCGCTCGTCGGGGGAACCGACATACTTCGACGCGCACGAGATGCTCACCGAATTCACCGACGTCGTCATGGTCGGCGGGCCCGGCACGGGAAAGTCGACACTCGCGAAGAACATCGTCCGCGAGTCCGCCGAGTTCTGGTTGAACGCGGGCTGGTTCCGGCGGACGGCGGCACCGGTGAGCAGCACGGTCGCGGTACGAGTTCCCGCCGCGGGCCTCGCCGAGGCCCACGGGGAGACGCTGGCGGAGGCACTCGCCGACCACTTCACGGAACGGGGGGTGTCCATCGGCGCTGACGTCTTTCGGCGACGACCGGCCCGGGGCGCCGAGTGGCTGATCATCATCGACGGTGTCGACGAGATCCTGTCGTCGACCGAACGCAGCCGACTGCTCACCCTGATCCGCCTTGAAGTCACGAGCCGAAGCCGAACGATGCGGCTCGTCATCACCAGCCGATCTCCCCTGGACGCCGGCGTTCCGGCTACCGAACTGCGACTATGCGTGTTCGATGACGGGCGCCTCGAGCTGTTCGCCGAGAAGTGGTTCGCTTACCGCCGTAATCCCGATCCTCGAGGCGAGGCGAGGCGGTTCCTCACCCGCTTCGGGACCGGGCCGCTGGCGAACCTGATCCGAGTCCCCCTGATGGCGGCCATGGCCGCGGTGATCCACGAGTTCGACCGCGCAGCTCGTCTTCCGACCTCGCGGACCGAGCTCTACGAGCAGTTCGTGGAACTCCTTCGCCGGTCACGTGGACAGCTGCCGAGCCTCGCCGTCCAGGAGGCCGAGGTCTGGCTCGCCGACAACATCGACCACCTTCTGATGGTCGCCGCGACGGCAACGGTCCAGTCGGGGCCCGGTGCGCTCTTCCGGTCGGTAACCGACTATTGCACCGCAGAGGCACCCACGTCGGTCCGGTCATGGCTCAACTCGGCCGAGGGCCGCGAGGCTCTACGCGAGAGCCTGACCGCGACCTCGTTGGTGGTGTCGGACGGCACGGCAATCGCCTTCATTCATCACAGCGTGGCGGAGTTTCTCGCCGCCCCGGCGCAGCCCGTCGACCTGTCGCGCCGGCTGAGCGAGCTCGACGATCCGAACACCAGAAGCTTCGCGTTGTTCTGTATCGCCCGAGCCGGCCTGGCGGAGACAGCGATCCACAGCCTTCTCGGCGGGCCGGTGAGCGACCAGATGCGAGCCGGTCACCTTCTCCTCGACGGTGCGACGGTGGATCCCGATGCTCAAGGCCGGGTGGTGACCGCACTGGGCACCTGCCTGTTGAGTGACGGCGCCGCCGCAGGCGAGGCCCTCATGCTCCTCGCAGGCCTGGCAGTCATCGACGATGCGGTGTGCCGGTGGCTCACCACCATGGCAGAGTCACCACAGACGCCGCCATGGCCTCGAACGTTGATCAGCGACAAGATCGCCGACATCGACGCCGCGCTGGGGGAGCAATTGCTGGTCGCGGTAGCGTCCGACCGCCGGATCGGAACTCCCTGCCGACGCTGGGCCGCCCGTCGTTTGACAAGCCGCGGCAATCGGATGGGTGGCCACCTGCTCAAGGGAGTGGACAACTGGGTCGGATCAACGGCACCGGTGGACGAAGCCGGTACCTCGCTCACGGTGGTCGCTGATCAGCAGATCGCGATGGATCAGCGACATACCCTGGACGTCCGAGCCGAGGCGACCCTGCGGCTTGTCGACGATCACTTCGACGTGGACCCACGCCTTCAAGACGTGTTGGAACGCATATGCCGCGATGGCGGCGCGCCCGTCGACATACGGTGCAAAGCCGCAGCAGCCGTGGCCCGGCGCCGTGGAACGGACGGCATCCGCGTGATCCAGGATCTGCTCCGCGAACCGTCGACTCCCCCGGACACCGTCGCCGTCATGGTCGAAACACTCGCCACCCGAACCGACGGCGCGGCCGCCGACCTGCTTCACGCCACGGCAACGGATCGGACCGTCCCGCTCGCCACCCGGACATCGATCCTCGCGAGCGCCCGGCACAACTACAACTGTCGCCTGCCAAGCGACCTCGCCCTCGACCCGACGGCGGAACCGGATCTGCGTACCGAGGCCATCCGCTTCTTCCGAAACCACGGGGGCGGTCACGGCGTGATGCACGCTCTGTGCGTCGACCGAAGCGCTCCGCGCCCGACCCGCGCCCTGGTCATCGACACCATGCGTCACGGCTCATGCCGGGACGATCCACGGCTGCTCCTGCAGGTCGCGACCGATCCCGACGAGGACGGCATGCTCCGCCTGGACGCCGCGAGGGCCCTGCTGGATCGCAACGACCCGGCCGCCCATCGCATTCTGCTCGACCTGGCGAGCGACCAGAGGGCCGAATGGTGGCCCCTACCCGGGGCGGCGGCGGTACGGCGATACCTTCACCCGCGAATCTCGTCGCCGGCCGAGGAACCCTCCCGGTCCACACCCGACCCGGTCGAACAACCAGACCTCCCCGACGAACTGCCGGCCGATCCGGAACAGTTGTGCCGGCTCGTTTCTCGAGCCGCGGTCGCTCTCGGCCACCGCAAGGCTGCCGCGACTCGTCTGCTCGCTGTGGCGGACAGCCCCACGATGGACTGGCTGATCTCGTTCGCTTGGACCCGCAACGGTGACGACACGCGCGGCCCGGACGACCTCGGCTGGCTCCGGAACCTTGTCGTCGACCATCTGGTCGGCCCGTCCGGCTCGTTGGACCGCTGCCGGGCCATGGTGCTCGATGCTCGTTACGACCCGGGAACTCGCGGGCGCCTGATCATTCATCTGGTCCGAAACGGAAACCAGTCCGATCTGTCCCGCGTACGGCGGCTGGCCCTCGCTCCGGAGATCGACGTCCGCGCGCGGGAGATCCTCCTGGATCGCCTGCTTCAACGGCACGATCCGGAGGACGTCGTCGTCCTCATCGACACGGCACTCCAACCACACGATTCGCGACTCGCCGGGCCGGTCGTCCGGAAACTCCTGGCTGTCGGCGAGCACCAGGCCGTGCGCCGGCTGTGGCCGTCGATGTGGGACGACCGGATCGGCTACGAGACGCGTCTCGTGATCGGAGAGACACTCGCCTACGCCGGCAGCCCCGCCGATCACGACGAAGTGCGACGGCTGATCTCCGCCGCGGTGATTCCGCCTGCCATCCGACTCCGGCTCGCCGAGATCCTCAGCCACCGCGGCGACAGGCTGGCTCGCGAGGCGCTACGCGGTCTCGCCTGCGACGACGAGCTCGACGGCCAGACACGCGCCAAGGCTCTGGCCTTGATCGCGGTCCCCCGTGAACCGGCCGATCTCCTCGCGATCCGGCGAGTAGCACTGGGCTACAACGCGCCGGGAGAACTACGCGAGTCAGCGATGAGAAGCCTCGGAAGCATCGGAACAGCCGGCGCGCTCGGCGTCATCAAGGCGATCGGCCAAGATCCGAGCAACTCCATCGAGCTGCGGCGCTCGGCCGGCGAGACACTGGCACAGCTCGGCGATCAGACCGGCTTGGTGATACTCGACCAGCTGGCCTCGCCCGACTCACACTCCGGACGACCGTTCCGGCACCTGCCGGAGATCGCCCGTCGGTGACGGCGCGATGTCACCACCGCTCGCCGACGCCCCTGGCCGATCGGCCATGTCCTGCTCCGGAGAGGATCCATGAACCGCCCGGCCGCCGTCGGAAAGGTCGACCTCGGCTACTTGTTTCTGCCGCGGGCGTGGGGATTCGGGTATGCCGCGGAGGCCTGCGTGGCGGCACTCGATTGGTTCGACGGCGTCCTTCCCGGCGAGCCGGTCGTGCTGGCCACGCAGAGCGCCAACGCCGGTTCGATGCGCTTGGCGGCGAAGTCGGGGTTCACCGAGATCGAGCGGTTCCACGCTTGGGGCGCGGAGCAGTGGCTCGGCATGCGGTCCGGGTGACTCCATCCACGCCGACTGGTCAAGGGGTGGCCGGATATCAGGTCTACAGCGCCACCTCGGTGGTCCAGCGCATGCCGGTGTAATCGCAGTCCGTCGGCTCGTCGGTACTGTCCACGTCGAAGGTCGCGGTGATCCGGACCGGTGTCCAGCCGCCGCTGACGCTGTATCGCGCCTCGGCCACCGTCGCCCGCAACGTCCAGGTGGCGGGCAACCGGTCACCGGCGCAGCTCAGCTTGTCGGTGCTCAGGCCGCCGTCGGCCCGCCATTCGAGGCCGCCGAGTTCCAGCCGTACCGGATCGGTGACGCCCCAGTCCGGCACCATGACACACGGAAATCCGTCGCAACCGACGAGGGTCACGGTGACGGTCTGCCGGTCCGGGCAGTCGTCGTCGGCGACGCAGATCGTGATCGGCAGGTCGAACGTCGCTGCGTCGATGCCACCGAGAGCGGCGGCCACGCTCTCCCGCGTGACCGTGACGGTCTTCGCCGCCGACGACGCGCCGCGCTGCTCGGACTCCGTCAGGTCCGCCCGTACCCCGGTGAGCTCGTCACGGACGCCGGCCAGGTCCCGTTCGGCACCGGCCGCGGCCCGGCCGGTCGCGGCGATCCGGATCCCGGCGCTGACGACCGTCGCGACACAGACGACCACCATCACGGCGAACAGCACGACGATCGTCCGGAGCGCCCGGCCGGGCGGCGGCCCGTCCGGCCGGGCCGCCCAGACTTCGCCCCATCGCAGCGATCGGAGGCGCCCCATCTAGATCACCCACAGCGCGACCAGGCCGGCCACGCACAGCGTCAGCGCGGCCGCCATCACCAGCGCGATGGTACGGACGGACCGCCCCCGCGCCGGAGGTTCGGCCACCACGACGGGTACCGGGTTCAGGTCGGTCAGCCGATCACGGAGGGCCTGTGCCAGCCGGTCGGCACCGGGAACGTCGCCGGGCGGATTCTCCCAGCCGGTCACCCGTACCGTGGCGAGCTGGTCGTCGGGAAGGAAGACCAGCCGCGGATCCGGACCGGCGTGGTGCAGGTCGAACCGGCGGGCCAGGTCGTCGCGCAGCGTGAGCCAGCGTTCCAGCAGGTTGCCGACCTGCTCCTCGGCGAGGGCGGGCAGGCGGTCGGCGAGGGTCGGGCCGGACTGCTCGGTGTGCACCAGGATCGGGAAGTCCTGCTCGTCGACGGTGACACCACCGTCGTACCAGCGTGGCACCACCACCTCGTCGGGCAGGCCGGTGAGCGCCGACAGGTGCCGGCAGCGGTCCCGTATCCCGTCGCCGGGTGGGCCGAGGAAGCAGTCGACGACGCGGGTGCCGCCGTCGGTGGACAGCCGGAAGGAGACGGCGGTGCCGGTTCCGGCGGCGGTCGGCCGGTTGTCCCGGCCGACCGCGAGCCAGCCGTCGCGGATCTCGTCGGGGTGGAAGGCCGCACGGGCGGCGGCCAGCCGGGAGACGTACGTGTCCCCGGTGCCGGGCCAGTCAGCTCGCATAGATCACCCGTCCAGGGCTCTCGGTGTCGTGGATTCTCGACCAGACGCGTACGCAGGCCAGGACCATCCCGGTGCTTTCCGGGACCTTGAGGGGGATGTCGTGGTCGGTCAGCGCCCGCGCCGCAGTGAACCGGGCGGGCGGCAGTTTCACCTGGCCGGTGGCGACTAGTCCGGCGCCGTCCCGGACGAGGGTGTGTGCCTGCAGCCGCAGCCCGCCCCACCAGCTGCCGTCCGGCGCCGGCGGGACGTGCACCACCGACACGACCGCCTCGTGTGCCCGGACCAGCGATTCCAGCCAGTCATCGGTGTACGCCCGAGCCGCCGCGACCGCCGCCACCCGGCTGACCATTTGGGCCCGCAGCCGGTCCTGTTCGCCGGTCGGAGCCAGTGACGCCAGTCCACGGAACTGCAGCACCTGCAGGCAGTGGGTGAGGTGACGGTCCCGGGTGACGAGTTCCATGACCGGTGCGATCAGCCGGATCAGGGCGGCCGTCTCGGCGCCGCCATCGCCGGGCAGGCCGGCCGGTGCCGGTGCGGCCGGGTCGGTGGCGAGTCCGGTGCTGAGCGTGCGGTCCCCGGACCGTAGGGAGGGGATCAGCGTCTCCCGGGCCGGGCCGGGTATCACCGTGGCGGGATCGCCGGGTTCGGCGCCTACGGCACGGGCCGCCGCCACCGCCCGGGTCGTCAGATCGGTGCGCTCGTCGGCGGAGATCCGCAGACCGAGCAGGTGGATCTCGTCCCAGAGCCGGCCGGGGTCGGTGGGCGGCTCCCCCGGGTTGCGTTCGGCGGTGATCGGGATCGCCCGCGCCCAGACCTCGGCCAGCAGCCGATCGGGACGGGCGGCGCGGGCGGGCGGGGCGGTCACCTCGGCCGGGCGTGGGGTGCCCGGCTCGGCGGCGGTCAACAGCCGGGTGATCGCCTCGTCGGCCTCCGGCGCGTCCGGTGTGACCTGGGCCAGTGCCTCCCGTAGGCCGGCGAGCATCCCGCGGGTGACGGCGGCGGGTGGCCCGCCGCCGTCGAGCAGCCGGCCGAGCGCGTCATCGAGGGAGGCCATCAGTGGGAGCCGTTGAACGGATCGAAACGGCGGTCCATGTCGATCTTGCCGGCCTCCATCGGCACCTTCAGCACCGAACCGGGATTCTCCAGGACGTCGGCCATCGAGGTGGCCGCCACGTACGGCACGTACCCGGAGACGGCACTGACCCGGCCGTACGCGTCGACGACGATCCGGGTGTCGGCGCCCCGGCCGTGCCGGATCGCCGGGATCGGCGTACCGACCTTGCGCATCAGTTCGCGGTCGTCGGGGTCCTGGCGGTACACCCACCAGAGGCCGTCGCGGGGCGCCCGACGCGGCAGACGGGCACTGATCCAGCAGGCCAGCCGTTCCGACTCGCCGCCCGGGACGAGGTAGCCGTCCGGTGTGCTGGACGGTTCGAGGAGGACCTCGGCGTGGTTGGACAGCCCGCCGGCGGCGTCCGGGTTGACGTAGAGCCGGGTGAGCAGCCGCGGGTCGCCGTCCGGGCCGGGTCCGGCCACCTCGGGGTTGCGCCGGCCGTCGGTCAGGTCGATCGCGTAGTCCGGCTCACCGAGGCAGAAGTAGGCGTGCAGCAGGTCGGTCTCGCCGATCTCGAACTGCACCTGAATCCTGGCGGCCCGCCACTCGTCCAGGCTGAACCGGTCCGGGTCCTCGTGGTCCAGCGCCCAGCTGGCCAGGTTCAGGTGTCCCCAGCGGGTGGCGACCTCGGCGGTGGAGAAGCCCTTGCGGTTGATCGTGAGGTCGGGCACGGCCCGGTACCAGCCGGAACGCAGGGTGCCCTCGCCCTTGGCGCCGACCCGCTCGAACTCCTGACCGGCGGTGAAGATCGGTATCGCGTCCATGCCGTGCGCCGACAGGGTCAGCCCGTAGGGCAGGACGTGCAGCAGGTTGTCGACGTCGATGTGGATCTCGGTGCGGCCCATCGCGACCCGCTGCCGGGCCGCTTCGCGGTCGGCGAAACCCTTCTGATCGATGTGGTACGCCCAGCAGGCCCCGATCGAGGTGCCGAGTTTGGCGAAGTCCGGGTCGTGGACGACACGCAGCGGATTCCAGTCGAGGGCGTCCCGGCGGTTCTCGGCGGTCTCCTCGGCGAAGATCCGGTGCAGCAGCTGCCGGGTCCGCGGCAGTGCGGAGGTGCCGCCGGACAGGATGATCGTGTCCAGTGGCTCCTTGCGGCCGCCGACCTCGGACAGCCGTTTACGGGCGACCGACAGTCCGATCTCGATGGACCGGACGAGGACCTTGTCGATCTCGCCGCAGACGTCCGCCCAGTCGATCGAGAACGTGGCCGGCAGGTCCCCGGTGGTCGGCAGCTGAAGCAGGTCGGCGATGTTGCGTACCGGATAGGGCTTTTGATCGGCGGAGGCCCGTTTGGCCCGCTCGGCCTCGTCCCAGAGCCGGCGGAAACGTTCCCGGGCGGCGCGTGCCTCGGCCCCGGTGCGCACCCCGGCCCACCTGGTCGGCACCGCCGCGTCGATCAGGTCGTCCGGGCCACCGGGTCGGGCCAGCAGGGAGCCGGGCAGATAGCGCCCGTTCTCCACGTAGTTCTCGTAGTCGCTGAGCACCATGCCCGGTGACGCGGTGAGCACCGCGTCGGCGAGCTTGACCTTCAGCAGCCGGAAGATGCCCAGGGTGATCCGGTCGCCGCCGAGCTGCAGGTCGCCGGCCTTGCCGAGCACGGTGGGTCGCAGCTCGTAGTAGCGGCCCTGCTGGTCGGGCGGGACGGTGGGGTCCCGCTCGGTGCAGTCGGCGAGGGTCAGGCCGAGCAGCGCCACGTCGGTGGATCCGCCGCCGATGTCGATGACCAGCGTGTTGTAGCGCCATTCCCGCTCGTGGACCGGTGTCTCGGTGTCCTCACCAGCGCCGGTGTCGGCGGGGATCACCGGGCGGCTGCGGGCCCGGAACGCCTCGATGCCGGTGGCGTGGTCGCCGGAGAACTGCCGCATCAGCGAGAACATGGCGGCCGCGGTGGCCTCGTCGAACCGGGTGTCGACGATCCGGATGCCGACCGAGCGGGCCAGTTCCTCCATGTCGAGACGGGTCTGCGGCGGGGCGGTGGTCGGGTAGGTCACCACCGCCCGGTCGATCCGGCCGGGTGAGTAGCGGTCCGGCTCCCGCTCCCGGAACTCTTCGATCTTGTGGAGCAGCCGCTGCCAGAGGGCGGTCAGCGCCTGCTGGGTGTCCGGCCGGTCGGTGCCGGACGGCAGGCCGGGCAGCGGGCGGGGATTGCCCAGGAACCGTTTGAGGCCGGGCTGCTGCTCGACGGCGAGCGGCACGTCGTCGTCGACGTCGGTCTCGCCGTCGTCCCACATCGCCAGTCGGAACGGTTTCAGGCCGAGCACGTGCGCGTCGCTGGAGATCGACGGCTCACCGGCGTGCAGGGCGATCGGGATGAGTTGCATCTCCTCGATCGGCGGATGGCTGAACACCTTGGCGCTGAGCCGTTCCAGCGCGGCGGCCAGTTCGTCGCGTTCCCGCTGTGGGGCGATCGCGGCCTGCCTGTCGAGTCCGAGCAGCACGTCGAAGACACCGTCACCGGCCATCGACAGTCGGACCTGTTCCAGCGGGGCGACACCGGACTGCTCGGGCCGGGCGGCGGCCAGTGCCCGGCCGACCGATTCCAGCACCCGCCGCCACTGGGCACGGTCCAGCCCGAAGTCGTCGCCCTCCTCGGTGAGCAGGTCGTTGAGCAGGTCCCGCAGCACCGCGGTCTGAGTCGGGGGCAGGCCGATCAGGGCCCGCTTCTGGCTCTGGTCGAACATCGTGACGGTGGAGTTGGACATGCCGTAATCGATGGCGATCCAGCCGTCGTGGACCGGCCCGTCCGGCACCGCCGCCGGTTCCGGCCGCGACTCGGGCCCGGCCTGCGGTTGCGGTTGCGGTTGCGTCGCGGCGGCGGGTTCGGGCTCCGGGGGTACGGCCACCGGCACCTCGATCAGGCACCGGTGACGGATCGTCTCGACCGCACGCAGCCGCCCGTCCGGCAGACGTTCGGCGACGGTGAGCGACCAGGCGTAGGCGACCCGGCCGGGCGGTACGTCGGTGGCCGGGATCTGCCGCCACGGCGCCATGTACCGGCCCAGCGCCGGAAGATCGATTCCGTGCGGCGGTACCTCCGGTTGCCAGGCGGCGGCGAACCGGGCCGCGGCGCCGGCTCGGTCGTCACCGGCCGCGACCACGGTGATCGCGGCGATGACCAACGGCCGGTTCAGCCGGTTGGACAGGATCGCGGTGGGCGGGGTGACCGGCCCGGCCGTGGGGTCGAGGGTGAACTGCCGGCGGGGCGTGCCGTCTCCGGCGGCGACGAACTCGAGTTCGACGTCCATGTCAGTGATCCCTCTCGGTTTCGTTCCAGAACATGCCCGAGGAGTCCTCCGGCGAACTCTGACGGACTCGTCTGATCATTTCGAGCAGGCCGGCGCGGGCCTCGTCCACGCCGGGCCGGGTCTCCGGCGGTTGTGCCCCACCTGCGATCCCGGTGAGTCGGGCGAGGGAGATCTCGGTGATCTCGGCCGCCCAGCCCCGGATCTTCTCGATCTCCGCCTCCACCAGGTGCACGGTGGTCGCGACCATCTCGTGACGCAGCCGGAACACGTATCCGGGGTGCACGCGGTGCCGCAGGTCGGCGTCGTCCGGGTCGCGGCCGTGGTCGGGCGGGTACGCCCAGACGAACCGGGAGCCGTACGGCAGCGGGAACGACTCGGCGTACTGCTGCGGCGACGGGGCCTGGTAGGCGTGCCGTTCACCCACCGACGCGGGCACGTTCGTCAGCATGCCGCGCCATCTGTTCGGCTGGGCCAGCACGGTCCATCGGCCGCCGTGCGTGGCCGCGAGGGCGTCGACCCGCGACAGCAGCCGCAGGTCCGGTGTGGGCGCGGCGGCGTCCCCGGCGGTCAGCGCCGCCCGTGCCGCGTCCAGCAGCGCGCTCTCCCATCGACGCAGCGCCTCGGCGCGAACCGTCTCCAGCACCGCCGCGCAGGTCTCGCCGAACGGTCCGGCCAGCTCGTCGGTGAGCTGCGGCCCACCACGGATCTCCCGGCCGTGTACGGCGTCGAGCATCTGCCGCCACTGTGGCCACCGGTTCACCTGCCGGGCCGTGGTCTCCTCGACGTACCTGGTGAACGAGATCTCGCCCGGTCCGCCGCCGCCGGACAGTTCCACCGTCAACACCCGCCGGGCCAGGCCCTTCACCCGCTCCAAGGCCTCCCGCAGCGCGGAGATGACCAGCTCGAACTCCTTCTCGGCGGCGGCCACCACACCGCCGTCCTCCGGGGTCCGCTCGACCGCCGCCTCCAGCTCGGCGACGAGTTCACGCAGCCGGGCATCCTCGTTCTGGACCCGCTGCCAGCGCCGGTACAGGCCGTGCGCGGACAGTTGCTGGGCGAGCAGCGCCAGCACCCGGCGGCGGCCGCCGTCCTCGGTCGCCGGCAGCAACTGGGCCCGCAGGGCACTGTCGGCGGGCAGGCCGAGCACGATCTTCTTCAGGGCCATCGCCGTCATCGCCTGGTCGTCGAGTCGATGGTCGAAAACGGAGGTGTCCGGTTGCGGCCGCAGGTTCTGGTAGGCGACCAGTCCGGCGTAGACGAACGGGTCGCTGTCCGGTGTCAGCGTGCCGGCGATCTGCAGCAGCCGGTCCAACGTCGGCATCACCTTGAACACGGCGGCTTCGCTGTCGAGCAGCCCCGCGGTGTCGAGACGGCCGGCCTGCGCACTGTCGAACACGTTGCCGATCCCCGCGATGGCGCCGCCTCCGGTCGCCTCGATCAGCCGTTTCAACTCGTCGGGCGCCGGGCTGTCCGGGTTACCGGCCTTGAGCAGGGCGATCGCCGAGTCGACGTCGTG
The DNA here is from genome assembly GCF_033097365.1 of Actinoplanes sichuanensis. Classification (NCBI taxonomy): domain Bacteria; kingdom Bacillati; phylum Actinomycetota; class Actinomycetes; order Micromonosporales; family Micromonosporaceae; genus Actinoplanes; species Actinoplanes sichuanensis. The sequence continues at coordinate 2,481,711 of NZ_AP028461.1, read as the reverse complement.
CAGCAGCACCCTGGTCAGGCGGCGGTCACGTTCGTAGGAGACGCCGTTGCTGATGCCCGGGAAGTCCCACAGCTCCAGCACGGTGCCGGCGCCGAACTCGCCACCGGCGATTCCGCCGCCGGTCTGGATCATCGAGCCGGCCGCCGCCAGGTCGGTCAGGTCGAGCACCGACACCGGCACGTCCAGGACCAGCTCCATCTGCCGGACCAGCCAGAACGGGTCGGCCGTGGGACGCCTGTCGGCGGTGATCCGCAGCAGCTCGGCGACCTCGGTGTCGGCCACGTCCCGGGTGGTGCCGAGGATCGCCGGATACCGGGCGGCACTGTCCGCGACCGCGATGACCTGGGTGGCCAGCCGGATCAGTGCATTGTCGGCGTTTCGCTCGGTCGCCAGCCATGCCCGCAGACCCTCCGGATCACCGGCGATCGCCTTCTGCACCAGGTCGTCGAGTCCGGCGCCGACCGCACTGCTGTCGCGGACCTGCTGGGCGAGGTCCTCCAGGCACCGTTCGACCTCGGTACGGCTGAGGAACACCACCCGACGCCCGGCCACGACGGTCCGCTCGCCGTCGGTGACCGGCCGCAGCCGGAACCGGGTCACGTTCCCGGTGGTGGCCAGGTCGCCGATCGGCAGGTCCTCCAGGTAGTTGAGCAGCGATGCCACGAACAGGGTCTTGCCGGCGCCGTACTCGCCGATCACACCGACCTTGTAGGGCTCGCGAATCAGGGCCAGCTGCCGCCGCGCCTGTTCGTCGACGCGGGCCAGCGGCCGGATCAGGGCCGGTCCCACCTCGACGCCGGCCGTCAGCGACAGCACGTCGGCGGCGAATCGCTCGGCCTTGAGAATCGAATCTTTCCGAATGGAATTGTCGCCGGCACCCGCTGCGCGCCAGTTGTCCATGAACGCCCCTATGGTCGAGAGGAATGTCGCGTCCAGTTCAGACAGACGGTAAAGCCGAATCGAAACAGAATCCGGCATCCGTTCGAGCGGCACCGGCCGCTCTTCGGCGGGCCGCACCTGACCGAATAGCTGAACGAGCAAATGGGAATGATTTACCGGAATGTCTCACGTATCGATGGCCAGGCGGACCTGACCGGCTCCTGCACCTCCCGCCACAGCTCCGGCTCCCGGTCGTGCAGCCAGTCCAGGAATCGATCCACAGAGGACAGCAGGATGTCCTCGAAGACCGCGCTCTCCTGATCCAGCAGTCGGCGCAGCCGGGCGTGCTGGCCCGCGCTCAGCGCCGCCATGACCGCGCGACCACCCGCCGGCCGGGGACGATCTCCGCCCCGAAGATCAGATCCATTGATTTCGATTTCCTGGTTCCGTTCGTCTCGACGGCTACGACTTCTCGATTCGGCATGCATCCTCCGGGTGGCCCATGGCCGAGCGTCCGATGTGTTGTCAGAATGAGCGTCAACCGTTTCCGGGCGACAGCCGGTTGCGGTTGCCCGGTGTTTTGGCAACCCGGCAACCAATCCCCGGCGAATATCGAGGTGACCGACTTGGAGAAGTCCTTCGGTGCATATCTGCGGCAGCTCCGGCTGGCCGCCGGCATGTCACTGAACGATCTTTCGGCGGCCGCCCGCTACGACAAGGGCCACCTCAGCCGGATCGAGTCCGGCTCCCGGCCGCCGACCGCCGACCTGGCCCGCGCCTGCGACGCCGCCCTCGACGCGGGTGGCGCCCTGATCGCCCGGCTACCGGCCGCCACCCGACGCCGCCCACCGGCACCGACACCACCGCCGGCCACCACCGAACCGGCCGGCGACACCTGGAGCCTGACCCTGTGGCCGGACGGCGCCGGTTACATGTCGGCGCGCCGCTACGGCCATCCCGCCGCGACCGACGAACCGGCGGTGATCGGCTGGCCCCCGATGCGCCAGGCCGGTGAGCCGGAGGCCACCTCGATCGCCACGGTCTTCAGCGCGGTCACCGACCTGGGCCGGCGGCACAGCCCGGCGCTCGTCCTGCCGCAGGTCATCACCCTGCTGCAGACCACTCGGGGACTGGCCGCGGCGACCCGCGGCACCGACCAGGCCCGGCTGCTGCACCTCGCCGCCCGACTCGCCGAGTACGCCGGCTGGATGAGCCAGGAGACCGGCGACGGCCGGGCCGCCCGGTGGTGGACCCGGGCCTGCTCCGACCTGGCCCGGGAGATCGGCGACGACAACCTCGTGGCGTACACCAACGTGCGCCGGGCACTGCTCAGCCTCTACGACGACGACCCGCTGACCACGATCGCGGCCGCCGGGTCACTACGCGGCCGGCACGGGGTGACCACCCGGGTCCGCTGGCTGGCGGCGATGCGCGAGGCCCAGGGCCACGCCTTGGCCGGTGACCGCGACGGCTGCCGACGCACCCTGGACGAGGCCCGGACCCTGCACGACCGGATCGGTGACGACGAACCGGTCCGGCCCCTGGGCACCACCAGCACCCTGGACGTGACCGCCGCCGTCGAGGGCTGGTGCCTGCACGACCTGGGCCACCACGCCGAGGCCGCCGGGCACCTGGCGACCGCCCTGCACAGCACCACGAACCAGATCGCCGGGGCCGTCCCGGCCGAGCGCACCCCGGTCCGCTTCGCCGTACGGCGGGTGCTGGCCCTGACCGCCGCCGGTGACGTCGAAACCGGCTGCGCCCTGATGGCCGGCCTGCTGCCCGACGTGCTCCGGCTCGACTCGGCCACCGTCCGGCACGACCTCGGCGACCTGGCCCGGATGCTCACCCGATGGCAGCACCTGGAACCGGTCCGCGCGCTGCGCCCCCGGCTCGCCGCGGCACTGACCCGGCCCGACGCCGCGGCCGCCGGATGAGCGGCACACCGATCCGGCAGGGCGTCTTCATCAGCTTCCGCACCGGCGACGGCAACGCGCAGGCGGCCCACCTCGACGAGATCCTGACACCGGTGTTCGGCGCGGACCGGATCTTCCGGTCCAGCCGGTCCATCCCGCCCGGCGCCGCCTTCCCCGGCGAACTCGACGACGCCCTGGCCCGCAGCTGTGTGACCCTGGTCCTGATCGGCGAGACCTGGACGAGACGGCTGGGCGGGCCGGACGACTGGGTCCGTCGCGAGGTCGCCACCTCCCTGGCCGCCGGCATCCCGGTGGTGCCGGTGCTGCTCGACAAGACCACCATGCCACCGGCCGAGCAGCTGGCCTCGGACGTCCGCGGGCTCGCCGAACGGCAGGCCCTGCACCTGCGGACCAAGGTGATCGCCGCGGACCTGGCCGCCCTCGTCGCCGCGGTACACGAGATCGCGCCCGGCCTCGCCGCCCGGCACCTGACGGCACCGGCGCGAATCCTGCCCGACCGGTACGCCCCCAGCGCCCTGCTGCTGGCCGAGCACCGCATCGTGGACTTCGCCGGCCGCGAACCCGAACTGGCCCGGCTGGCCGACTGGCGCGACGGTCCCGAACCGGTGGCGGTCGCCCTGATCACCGGCCCCGCCGGACAGGGCAAGTCGCGCCTGGCGGTGGAGTTCTGTGACCGCAGCGGCTCCGGCTGGGTCGCCGGTCTGCTGTCCCCGGACGCACCGTCCACCGAGATCGCCCGGCTCGGCCCGGCCGGCATCCCGGCCCTGATCGTCATCGACTACGCCGAGACCGCCGAGACACCGACGCTCGCCCTGCTCACCGCCCTGGTGGCCCGCCCGGCGGGCGCCGCACCCGCACGCGTGCTGCTGCTGGCCCGCGGCGACGGGTTCTGGTTGGACCGGATGACCGCGGCGGCCACCGACGAACGAGCCGCCCTGCTGCTGATGGACCTACGGGCGACCGGCCACCTGAACCTGACCGGGCCGGCGCCGATCGACGTCGGCGCGGCCGCGCGGGCCTTCGCCACCCGTCTCGGCCGACCCGCGCCCGCAGCGGTCCCGGAACCGGACGACGCGACCATCCGGCCGCCGCTGGAACTGCTCACCACCGCCCTGGACGCCGTGTTACGCGATACGGCCGGGCCGTCGTTACCGTCCCGGGACCCGGTGATCCGGCTGCTGCACCACGAGCGGCGACACTGGCGTACCTCGGCCGACGCCTTCGAACTGCCCGACCCCAACTGGTTGCGGCTGAACGCGGCGGTCGCCGCCGCCACCCTGTACGGAGGCCGCCCCGACGCCGAGACCACGCTGGCCGCGCTGCCCGCGTTCCGGCAGGAGCAGCAGCAGATCGTCCAGCGCTGGGCCCGCTGGCTGCGGCACCTGTACCCACCCGGCGCCGACCCGGCCGGACACGACGCCCCGCACGCGCTGCGCCCCGATCGCCTCGGCGAGGAACACGTCACCCAGACCGTTCTCGATCAGCCGGAGATCGCCGGACCGGCAAGCGCCGCCCTGCCCGAGGCGAGCATCGCCCGCGCGCTGCTGGTCCTCGGCCGGGCCGCACCCCGCCACCCCGATCTGGTCGGCGTCCTCACCGGGCTGATCACCCCGGACCCCGGCAACCGGGCGATCCTGGCCGTCGGGGTCGCCTTCGGTCTCGACGATCCGGCACCCATCGCCCAGGCGATCAACGGCCTCTTCGACGGTACGGGCGGCCACGGTCCCGTCGCCCACCGGCTGATCGACGCGATACCCGCCGAACTACCGGCGTTCGCGCCGCTGCTGGCCACGGTGACCGCCCGGGTGCTCGAGGCCGAACACTCCAGCGGCCGACCGGACCTGCTCACCGTGGCACGGGTGGCCCAGCAGCGGGCCATCGCCCTGACCGCCGGCGGCGACCCGGCCGAGGCGCTCCGCTCGATCCGGATGGCGCAGGCCGCACTGACCGCCCTGCGCCAGACCTCCGCCGCCGACCCGGCCACCGCGACGTTGCTGGACCGGCTGCTGGGTCAGGCCCTGGCGGTGGACGCCGACTGTCTCCACGCCCTAGGCCTACCCGAGGACGCCATCGACGCCCTGACGGCCGCCGTGGCGCACGCTCCGTCGCCGGACGAGTCCATCCCGACGACCGATACTGATCCGGTGCCGGCCTGGCTCGACCACGTTCCGGAACGGGCCGCGCAGGCGATCAGCCGGGCCCGCCGCCACGGCACCGAACTGCCCGGCCTGCTCCGGCTGCTGGCGCACCGGTTGACCGAAGCGGGCCGCACCGACGAGGCCGAACCGGTGCTACGCCGATGGGCGGTGGCCGCACGGGCCGAGGCACGGCTGGTCGAGGAGACCCTGACCGCCTGGGCCCTGGACCGGTCCCGGTATCCGTCGGAGAAGGACGTGCCACCGCCGCCCGGCCTGCCACCGGCCGCGGTCCGTGACTTCCTGCCCCGGATGGGTGCGGTCATCGCCGCCGACATCCGGGTCCGCAACGACGAAGCGACCGCGGTCGCCGACGCCGCCACCCGCGCCGGAGTACTCCGCGGCCTGCTCCCGGACGCGGTGATCCCCGGCGAACACGGCGCCCGGACCCACACACCGGTGGTCACCCTGGCGACGCCGCACGGGTTGTGGGCGCTCTACCGGGAGACCCGCCTGGGCTGGCAGGTCGGCCCGCTGCGACTGGACGCCTACGGCGACTTCCAGGGGGTCGGCAGCCCACGCTGGATGCTGCCCGACGGCACGCCGGACGCCCTGATCACCGCCGCCCTGTCGGTCATCGGGGGCGCTCCCCCACCGAATTGGGGCCGGCTCGCCTGACCGCCAACGAGTGCATACCCGACACTCGACCGTCGACCGGCCCCGCCGTTCGGCTGCTCGGCGAGCATCATCGGCTTCGTGACCTGGCGACGGATCCGCAGGACTCGGTCGTCGCAGCGGAACGGCATTCCAGATGATCGACTACGACGGGCAGGTCCGTGGCGAGGCCCGATGGGCCGAAAACACGCCAGGTACCGGTACGAGTGCCTGGCCGCCTTCGGCCCGCACCACCTGCCCGGCCGGCGCCACACCCGGCCCGCCAAGAATCCAGGCCTCTGGCTCGCCGCTCTCCCACGGGGTGGCCCGGACCCGCCCGCCAAATGCGCAGCCGCTGATCAGTGCGGCTGAATCGTGCCCGGGTTCGCCCGCTGCATAGCGCTACAGCATGCTGGTCAATTAGCGCACGACATTGCCGAGTTGAGTGCGTTGGTCGGCTGTAGTGTTCGGCGATGAATGACGACCTGTCGCTGCTTCGCAGGATCGCCGAGGTACCCCACGTCTCAAGCGTCCTGAGGCATCTCGTCGATTTTGACGTTGAGGATGTGGCATCGGTTGACGGGTCCACCGCACGGCTGTCCTCGGGCAGGAGTCTGCACCTGATCGCCTGCGATGGCACCGCCGGACGATATTTCCTTGTCGGCACGAACGCGCCGTCGCGCCCCGTCCTGTACGCGACTTCGGAGGGCCAGGCCGGCATCATCGGCTTGACCCTGACTGTCGCCCTGACCATGCTTATCGCACTGCCGAACTGGCATGACGTGCTCGGTTTCTCTGGCGGCGGAAGCCTCGACCAGATGCGTAGAGCTCATGCCTACTTCGAGGTAGCACTTCGCCAAAGCCATCCCGACCTCGACGTGACACAGTCCCAGATTGTTGATGCGCTGGGATTGGATCTGCCCGAGGATCCGGTTCTGACGTTGTGGCAGTCAGTGCACGCTGCGGAGCCGCCGGAACTCTTCATCGACGATGAAGATGACGATGACTCGCCCTGGGATCCGCTCCTCGGTGCCTGGACGATCGAGCGCGTGGCCCGGCGCTGACACCCGGCAGCGCTGGATGCGCTCCGACCGGCACACGGCGGGCGGCCACACCGCGAGCACCCACAGTCGACTTTCTGACGTGCCGAGATGAGCGCATTCCGCTGAGCGGTAAATTTACGTCGCTATTAATACGATGGAGACGCACGCAGCCGAAAACCATACCGCCATAAATGCGGCAGGTACACTTAGCGCGAGCGTTTTTATCTCCTTAAGTGGCGGCTTGACGCGTGGATTTGTGTGACCCCGAACATAACGTGCGAGGATCGGCTCCTCGTCTGCCAGCGCCACCATGTCTGCAATCCATCTATTCTGATAGAAGTATGACATTCTGTGTATCTGCACCCACGATGTCGTTACAACAGTGCCAATGATTGACGGACCCAATGTCGCCCAAGGGCTTCTCAAGGCAACAGCTGCAGATAGGACGGCCATCAAGGCGGTGTTGCAATAAAGCATTACAGTGTACCGAGTCCACATGCGGTCAGATTCTTTTTCCGCCAACTCTACAAGTATCTTGAAGACCTCTAGATTGACCGGTTTTGCATCATTTGAAACGTTCGCACGAACTCGACGCTTCAACTCCATGTTGTCAACCCTAGGGAGTCGCGTCAATCTGACGCCAGCGCTAGATCTTCTGTGGAGTCTCGCCTCGGCGAAATGATCTCGAGAATGTGATCAAGCACGATCTCCCACAGGAAGCTATGGCGTTCTGATGGGCCGGTCCAGAGAACTCATGACTATTCGCTCTTGGGCGAGCGAGCCGGGTTCGGTCTTGCCCGAATCTGGACAAATAACACTTGCAAGATCGCTTAGCTCTCATGGCCGCCGATCGCGCACGTGCGCTGGTAGCGCGCAACACATGCAAGGATCTTCGCGTGCTCGTACTACCACAACCCGAGGACCTGCACTCACTCGTGCTCCGAATTGACTTCTCCAATGACACGGCATGGGCCGAACCGAGTGCGGCGTTGGCCAGCGAAGGTGCCTCACTCGTCAGTGAGCCTCGTTTCGCTGGCCTAACGGTCCAGGCGCTTGTCAATGCCGACGCGGAGGCCGGCGAGGACGACAAGCTGACCTACGTGTTCCTCGCGGACGCCACGACGATGACCGACGACGAGCATCCGCTCCTCGCTATCGATCTGTACGACGAGCCCGGTCGAGTGTCTCGTGTTCCGCCACGCCGATACGCCGACGTGTCCGCGAACCTCTCCATCGCGAACATGGACTTTCAAGAGTTCGCCGACGCGGCCGACTCCTCGGGCGTCTACCGCGGCTTCGAATAGCACCGACCGAACTTGCTGATCTGCCGCCGCGCGAGCACGTCGTGTCGGCAGGCTCTGTCGGTGGGTTGGTGGCGTGCGGCCGGGGTCAGCTCAACGAGAGGACGGTGTCCTGGCTCGGTGGCGTGCCGAACTGGCGACGATACTCACGGCTGAACTGGGACGGGCTCTCGTAACCGACGTGCCGGCTGACACCCGTCACGTCACCGGGGCGGGTGGCCAGCATCAGCCGCGCCTGCTGGAGGCGGATCTGCTTCTGGAACTGGATCGGGCTCATCGCGGTCACCGCCTGGAAGTTGCGGTAGAACGCGGACACACTCATTCCGGACAGCTGCGCCAGCTCCTCGACCCGGAATGCCGTCGGATAGTGGTCGCGGATCCACCGCACTGCCCGCGATACGTGCGTGAGACTGCTGTCGGCGAGGCCGAGCTGGCGTACCACCGAACCCTGCTCGCCGGTGATGACCCGCCACAGGATCTCCCGCTTGATCAGCGGCGCCAGCACGGCCGCGTCCCGCGGGTGATCCAGCAGCCGCACCAGCCGCAGTACCGCGTCGAGCAGCTCGGCCGGTGCGTCGCTGACCGCCACACCGGACGGCACCCCGGTGGCCGGCGGAAGATCACCGGGACCGGCCTGCAGCAGGATCTCGGCGACGACCGCCGGCCGCAGGACCAGCCCGAACCCGAGCGCCGGCCGATCAGCGGTGGCCCCGATGAAGTTGCCGGTGACGGGCATGTCGACCGACGCGACCAGATACTGCCCGGCCGAATACTCGTAGACCCGGCTGCCCAGAGCCAGCCGTTTCGCGCCCTGGACGATGACGGCCAACACCGTGCCGGTCATCGACGGCTGCGGTGACTCCGACTCCACGACCCGCGAGAGCAGCACGTCTTCGATGGCGGTGCTCCCATCGTGGCGGACGACCAGATCGCGCAGCTCGGCCAGACTCATAGGCCGATTCTCTCCACAACGAGAGGATCGGGCAAGTCACGACGAGCATCGTTCTAACGTTTGTGCAGTCCAGGTTGCTTTCATGGAGTGGACGAGATTCCACCCGATGAGAGGAACATCCGATGCACGGATTCCACGCCACGATGACCGCCCAGCCCGGCCGGGGCGCGGAGGTGGTGGCACTGTTGCTCAGTGCGCCGTCGCTGCCGCACCCCGACTGCGTCGTCTTCCTCGTCGGCCGGTCGGCCGCCGACCCGGACACCGTCCACGTCACCGAGGGCTGGACCAGCGAGCAGGCCCACCAGGCGTTCTTCGCCACCGGCCCGGCGCAGGCCCTGGTCGCCGCGTTGCAGCCGCTGTTGACCGGCGAGTCCAGCTACACCGACGAGGTGCCCGTCGGCGGCAAGGCGGTGTTCTGATGCGGCCCGCCTACGACCCCGACCTGGACGCTCTGCTGGCCGGCATGCCGGCGATGCCACAGCTCGACATCGAAACCCTCGATCAGATCCGGCCGTACGCCGTGGGCGTCCACCCGGGACGTGACGCCTACGAGGTCACCGTCCCGGCTCCGGACGGCACCCCGATCCCGCTGACCGTCCTGCGCCCCGGCGACACCACAGCGGCGCCGTGCGTCTACTGGATCCACGGTGGCGGCATGGTGATGGGCGACCGCTGGTCCCAGATCGACATCCCGCTGGAGTGGCTGGACCGGTTCGGTGCCGTGGTGGTCTCGGTCGACTACCGGCTCGCCCCGGAGGTGGGCGGCACCACCCTGGTCGACGACTGCTACCACGGTCTGGCCTGGGTCGCCGAACACGCCACCGAACTGGGCATCGACCCGGCCCGCATCATCGTGGCGGGCGCCAGCGCCGGTGGTGGCCTCGCCGCCGGGGTCGCTCTGCTGGCCCGTGACCGCGCCACCCCGTCGATCGCCGGGCAGGTGCTGATCGGCCCGATGCTCGACCACCGTAACGACAGCACGTCGAGCCTCCAGTTCTCCGGCGCACCCGGCGTGTGGACCCGGGAGATGAACGCCTTCGGCTGGCAGTCGGTGCTCGGTGGATCCGCGACGGTCTCCCCGTACATCTCCCCCGCCTCGGCCGACGTCTTGGACGGCCTGCCCGCCGCCTACATCGACGCCGGATCGGCGGAGGTCTTCCGCGACGAGTCGGTCGCCTACGCCGGCCGGATCTGGGCCGCCGGCGGCCAGGCCGAACTGCACGTCTGGGCCGGCGGCTGCCACGGCTTCGACGCCCTGTTCCCGACCGCCGCGATCTCCGTCACGGCCCGGCAGGCCCGCACCGACTGGCTCACCCGACTCCTCAGCAAGGGAAACTGATCATGCAGATCGCCATCGTCACCGGCGCCAGTTCCGGCATCGGCCGGAGCGCCGCCGTCCAGATCGCCCGGCGCGGCACCGGAGTCGTCCTCACCTACCAGGGCAACCGGGCCGGTGCGCTGGACACCGTCGCCACGATCGAGAAGGACGGCGGCACCGCGGTCGCGCTGCCGCTGGACCTCGGCCGGTCCGAGACCTTCCCGGCCTTCCGCGACGCGGTCACCGGTGCGCTGCACGACGTCTGGCAGCGCGACACATTCGACCACCTGGTCAACAACGCCGGCGCCAGCCGGATCGCGATGTTCGCCGACACCTCCGAAGACACCTTCGACACGCTGATGCGGGTGCTGCTCAAGGGGCCGTTCTTCCTCACCCGGACCATGCTGCCGCTGCTGGCCGACGGCGGCGCGATCGTCAACGTCACCAGCGGTGCCGCGACCACCGTCACCGAGCCAGGCTATTCGGCCTACGGCACCATGAAAGGCGGCCTCGTGGTGCTGACCCGATACCTGGCCAAGGAACTCAGCGGCCGCGGCATCCGGGCCAACTCGATCGCCCCCGGCGCCACCCGGACCAGGCTGGCCGACAACGCCTTCGAACGACACCCCGAGGTGATCCCCGGGCTGGCCGCCCGGACCGCCCTGGGCCGCCTCGGTGAACCCGACGACGTCGGCACCGTCATCGCGAGCCTGCTCAGCCCCGACCTGGCGTGGATCACCGCGCAGGACATCGAGGTATCGGGAGGTTACAACCTGTGAGGCATGCCGGCCACTGAAGACCGAGACCATCGACCGGTCGTGGTCCGACGGGCCGCCGCAGCAGGCCCGGCCGACCCCCGCCGCGTCCCCGGCCCGGCGTGCGGGCCTGATTCAGTCCCGATCGGCGGGCCGGAAGTGGAACGTCGAGTGGGAGACCGTCGTCGCCGGGTCCAGGCCCTCGGCGCTGGTGAACGTTCGAAGCCGGGCCAGTGCGGACTCCGCGGTCGTGACGTCGCTGACCGACACCCGGATGCCGTCGAACCGTAGCCACGCGTCGGCCGAGATCGGGTCGATGCCGAGGCCGTCGAGGTCGCCGGTCAGGGTGGCCCGGACATGAAGATCCACTCCACGTTGTTCGAGGATCTCCAGGTCGATCAGGTCGTACTGATGATGCTGGAAGTAGTAGACGCTGCACTCGGCAGGCTCGCCGAGGGCCTTGACCACCTGTCCGGTCATCGCGCGCCAACTCGGCACCGGCAGGGGCAGCCAGTCGACGTCGAGGAAGACGTCGCTGTCACCGAAGTCCCGTTGCACCTCGGCGAATGGGAACCGAAAACTCCAGGTCAGAGCGGGCGGCAGGCCGATGTTCGGGTTGTCGAAGAGCAGCCCGGCCCAGGTCCCGCCGGCGACCGGCACCAGATCCCGTGCGGTCAGGCCGTCCTCGTCGTCGTCGCTCACTCCGGGACTATGTCATGTCCGGTCGATTTCGAAGGACGGCGGCGGGTTGAAGCGGGAGTATTCGGGTCGGCTCCAGCGCAGCGGTGACGCGCCGTCGACGCGGACCACGTGCTCGACGGTGAAGTCGACGAGCCGTTGCGCGCCCGGTACGACGGCGGCGTGCTCCGGGTCCCAGTCGACGACCGCGGTGCCGCTGAGGTGCAGGAGCGTGCCGGTCACGAAGTCCGGCAGCAGCAGCCCGGCCCGCGAGTCGACCTGCAGGTTGCCGAACGTGTTGAACATCGAGTTGCCGGCGTAGTCGGGCCAGCGCAGACGGTTCGGGCCGAGCACCCGCAGGAAGCCCGGGTCGCCGCCGCGATGGGACGCGTCGGCGTTACCGTCCAGGTCGGTGGTGGCGATGAAGAACGTGTCGGCGATGCTCGCGAACCCCATCTCCTCGGCGGTCAGGCCGGTGCCGTGCCGAGGGGTGCCGGGTGTGGCCGTACCCATGGTCGGCATGCGTTTTTGGATGTATTTCGGGCAGTTGGCGTAGACCTGCTCCAGCTCGATGCGCAGCCCGCCGTCGGTGGGGTGGGCGGTGCCGTTCATCCGGACCCGGCGGCGGGTGCCGGGTTCGATGGCGATCATCCCGACCTTCGCCGGGCCGGTCAGTGTCTGGTGGAGCGGGTCACCGGCCGCGGGTGCGGCGGCGACCATCAGGGTGGACGGGCCGGTGACCGTGAGGAAGCCGGGTCCGCCGGTCAGCATGGTGGCCCAGAGGCGGCCGTCGACGCCTGCCGTGCCCAGCACCAGCATCGGTTGTGCGGCCAGGAAGTCGCGGGCGGCTACGGGGATCGCGGTGTTGAACATCCCGGACAGGCGTGCCGCTTCGGCGAGCAGCCCGGCCCGTTTCTGGGCGTCGAGTTCGCCGGCATGGTACGGGGACATCGTCGGCTCCTTTCGGAGGAAAAGGGAGATCAGAAGAATCCGCAGGTCGGTGCTTCACCGGCCGGGGCCGGCGCGCCCTCGGCGCCGGCCGGGATGAAGATCTCCAGCCGTACGCCGTCGGGGTCGGTGAAGAAGATGCCGCCGGACTCTGCGCCATCGGCGTGCGCGACGACGCCGTCGTAGGTGAGTTCGGTGCCGAGCTCGCGCAGGATCGCCTCGGCCGCTGCGAGGTCGTCGCGGGTGTCGACCTGGAACGACAGGTGGTGCAGGCCGGCGGTGGTGGCGGAGAACCCGTCCCGGCTCTGCTGCCAGAGGGTGAGCACGAGGTTGCCGCCCTGGCCGAGGAAGACCCAGCGGCGGTCGATGCCGCTGCCCTCGGCCAGGGCCTCGAAGCCGAAGACCCGCTGGTAGAACGGCAGCGAGCGGTCGAGGTCGGTGACGTTGAGGCCGATGTGGCCGGTGGTGAACTTCAAGATGGTTTCCCTTCGAACGCTTCCAACCGGTGAAAACAACTTTAGGGGTTGGGGCCGGGAAGCGTCAACCGGTGAAAGATGTTTTACCGGTTACACATGCCTGGTGTGGTGAGATGGATCCGGACGAAAGGGCACAACCGATGAGCACACCCACCGACCCCCGCCCCCTGATCGGGGAGCCACTGCCGCTCGACCTGCTGAACACCAGGTGGAGCGACGACGACGGGGCCTACGACCTGCTGGAACACCCGGGCGGCCTGGGCATCTGGCTGGCCTCGGCCGGGCTGGCCGGGGTGGCGCCGGAGTCACCGGGGACCCTCGGCGCCCTCGTCTCGACCCGGGCCGCACTGTTCGCGCTGGTCCAGCCGGGAGCGACGGACACCGCCCGGGAGGCGCTCAACGACACCCTGCGCCACGGCTACGTACGGCGGCTGCTCGGTCCCGACGGCCCGCAGACCACCATCGAGACCGACTCGCCGGACTGGATCGCCGCGTGGCGCGCGGCCGAGCACTATCTGCGGTTGCTGGAGGACCGCCCGGAGCGGCTCCGCAAGTGCGCCAACCCGGTGTGCTCGCTGCGCTTCTACGACGTGTCAAAGGCGGGGGCACGCCGGTGGTGCTCGATGGCGGCGTGCGGCAACCGGGCCAAGTACCGCAGTCACCACGCCCGGCAGAACCAGGCGTGATCACTTCTTGAGGCGGCGGCTCCCGGCGTGCCAGTCCTCGGTCCGGCCCGGCTCGGCCGTGGTGACGCCGAACGACGGCAGCTGCGGCCGCTCCCGCAGGCTGCGCTTGAGCTCGGCGAAGCCGGGGAACCGGGCCAGCCCGATCACGTGGTCCCATAACTGCGCGGCCTGCTCCTCGTCGGGCAGCCGGCTGATCACCGGGCCGAAGAACGCGACACCCTCCGGCGGCTCGAAATGCACGATCGGCGTGCTGACGTCCCGGCCGGTCAGCGACAGCGCCTCGTCGGACTCGGCCTGGATCTCCGCGTCACGCGACGTGTCGTCGAGGAACCCGGCCAGCGCGACCGGCAAGCCGGCTTCGGCCAGCGCGGCCGCGGCCGGCTCGGGCGTGCCCTGCCAGCCCGGCTCGCGGCCCTCGTCCGCGCGCTCCTCCATGATCCGGGCTCCGAATGCGGCATAGAGACCGCCGATCGCCTCACGACCATGCTTTTCGCGTACGGCCGACGCCACCCGGAGCAGCCGGAGCCCGGCGGTGTGCTGGGCCTCGTACTCGGGCGGGAAGTGGTTGTCGTAGTCGATGTGCGAGTTGATCAAGTGCAACGAGATGAACCGCCAGTCCACGTGGTAGTCCCGCTGGGCCTGCACGATCCGGATCCACTTGCTGGTCATCCATGCGAACGGACAGATCGGATCGAAGTAGAAGTTGATGTCAGCGGACCTCATGCAGCCCCTCCAAAGCTAACCAGTAAAACAGGTTTCAGCGGTTAACATCTAGACCCTGGGCACACACGTTCGCTCGCAACGGCTCAGCCGGAGCCGAGGGGTTGACGATCAGATCGAGGTGAGGTTCGTACGCCTTCTGGTGGCGTCCGCCGTGGGGACGGTGGCGGCCGCGACTTTCGCCACGCCTGTGCAGGCCGGCACGAAGACGGCGGTGACGCTGTCCGCTCCGTCGTCGGGCGTCGCGGACATAGCTGTGGCAGTCAAGGGGACGGTGCGCCCGGCCACCGCAGGCCGGCGCGTCCAACTGCAGGAATACATCGCGACGTCGGGCAAGTGGGTCACCCTCGGCTCAGGGAGGACCTCTCGGACCGGGGCGTACACGAGCACGTTCGACAGCCCAGCGGGGACCAGGACCATCCGTCTGTACGTACCGGGGTCCGGCAACCGCCCCGCCGGTACGAGCGCGGTCAAGAGGATCGTTTTCGTCCCGCAGGCGGTGTCGCTCACCATCTCGGCGTCACAGGCCAGGATGAACAGCCGGCCGACGGCGACCATCGCGGTCTCTCCGAAAGCCGTCCGGAGTGTCGACATCCAGCAGCGCACCTCGGACATGTGGACGACCGTAGCCACGATCAAGACGAACGCCACCACCGGTACGGCCGTGTACCACCCGCCGACCAGCATCCCGGGGGCCTACTCCTACCGGGCCGCCGTCGCTGGGAAAAGGCCGCTCAGGGCACTCGTCTCCTCCTCCCGTTCGATCACGGTCATCAATCCGGTGCAGATGACGCAGGTGGTGGTCGGCGGACTTCACACATGCGGGCGGGGCAACGACACCAACACCTACTGCTGGGGCGGCAACGCCGACGGTCAGCTGGGCAACGGCGGCACCGCCAACCAGACAGCCCCGATACCGGTGAACGCCCCGGCCGGGGCGACCTTCACCCGGCTCGCTGCCGGTCGCGGCCACACGTGCGCGCTCGGCAGCGACACGAACACCTACTGCTGGGGCTCGGGCTCCGACGGTCAGCTGGGCAACGGCGCAACCGCCAAGCAGACGGCCCCGGCACCGGTGCACGCCCCGGCCGGAGTGACCTTCACCCAACTCGCCGCCGGTGAATACCACACTTGCGCGCTGGGCAGCGACGAACAGACCTACTGCTGGGGCAGCAACACCAACTTTCAACTGGGCAATGGCGGTACCGCCAGGCAGACGTCCCCGGGATCGGTGCATGTCCCGGACGGAGTGACCTTCACCCAACTCGCCGCCGGCGCATATCACACGTGCGCGCTGGCCGACGACACCGAAACCTACTGCTGGGGCAGCAACACCAACAGCCAGCTGGGCAACGGCGATGCCACGGACCAGGCCACTCCGGTGCCGGTGCACGCCCCGGCCGGGGTGACCCTCACCCAGCTCGCCGCCGGCGATCGCCACACGTGTGCGCTGGGCAGCAACACCGAAACGTACTGCTGGGGCTGGGGGATCTCCGGCCAGCTGGGCAACGGCACCACGGGCCAATCGACGAATCACCCGATTCCTGAGCCGGTCATCGTCCCGGCCGGAGTGATCTTCACCCAACTCGCCGCGGGAAGATCCCACACGTGCGCGCTGGGCAGCGACTCGCAGACCTACTGCTGGGGCTGGGGCTCCTATGGTCAGCTCGGCGGTGGCGCCACGGGCCAATTGTCGAGTCAATCGGTTCCGGCACTGGTGAACGCACCGGCCGGGGTGACCTTCACCCAACTCGCCGCCGGCGAGTACCACACCTGCGCGCTGGGCAGCAACGCCAGGACCTACTGCTGGGGCTTGGGCGCCGACGGTCAGCTGGGCTACGGCAGTACCGCGGGCCAGTTGAGTCCGATTGCGGTGTTTCACCCCAGCGGCAGGCCCTCGCCTGACCCCACACCCGCGCCTGACCCGAGCCCCGACCCGGTGCCGGACGATCCAACCCCGCCCATTGATGACGACCCCGGCCCGGCGCCACAGCCGGACCCAGCGCCACGGCCGAATCCGACGCCGCCGCCCACCAAGACCGTGTCGGTCGAGAAGCCCCTGACCTCCACCGTCGGCAGTGGCAGCTTCCGCCGGACGTCACGGGTGGACTGCCCGAGCGGTTGGACGGCGATCAGTGGCAGCGGAAGCGTCATCTACGCGGAAGGGTCGCTTCAAGTCAGCCTCGTCGGTTCGCATCAGGGTAGACCGCCTTCGACGTGGATCACCGAATGGGACCTGCAGAATTACGGCAGCGGACTGGTCGGAAATGCCCGGGTCCGGTTGACCGCCGTCTGCCTCCGTCCGTAGCGTGAGCCTGCTCGGCCGTACAGCTGCGAGCCCCGTAAGAACTGTTCGGTGATCGGCTGTCGATCGGGGACGTGCGCGGATCGTCGTAGAGGTGAGGGCCCGGAACCGGGACCGCATCGAGAGAGGACGACCACGATGGCCAAGTACATGCTGCTGATCCACGGTGACGCCGCGCAGTGGGACGCGATGACCCCCGAACAGTGGGCGGTCCACCACGCCGCGCACGCCGCGTTCCGGGAGGCCGCCGGGGACCGAATCGTCGGCGGTGAGCAGCTGGAACCGGCGCCGACGGCCACCACGGTGCGCAGCGGCGGCACCGACGAGCCGATGATCACCGACGGGCCGTTCCTGGACGCCAAGGAAGGGCTCGGCGGCTTCTACCTGCTCGAAGCCGCCGACCTCGACGAGGTGCTCAAGCTGGTTCCGCTGCTTCCCGAGGTACACGCCGCGCACAGCGCGGTCGAGATCCGGCCCGTGGTGTTCCACGGGTGAACGACGAGGTGGTCGCGGCGGTCGCCGAGGCGCACCGCCGCGAGTGGGCCCGGATCGTGGCCACCACCGCGCGGCTGACCCGGGATCTGGATCTCGCCGAGGAGTGCGCCCAGGACGCCTACGCCCAGGCGCTGCGGGTCTGGGCGGAATCCGGGGTGCCGCAGCGGCCGGGTGGCTGGCTGACCGAGGTGGCCCGCAACCGGGCCCGGGACGTGATGCGTCGCGAGGCCCGGTTCCGCCGGGCGTTGCCGCTGCTGGTCACCGACGAGACCGTACCCGGCCCGGAGGACGGCCTGGCCGCCGACGACCGGCTCCGGCTGATCTTCACCTGCTGCCATCCGGCGCTCGACCGGGCGACCCAGGTGGCGCTCACCCTGCGGCTGGTCAGTGGGCTGTCGACGGCCGAGGTGGCACGGGCGTTCCTGGTCCGGGAGGCGACCATGGCGGCCCGGATCACCCGGGCCAAACGCAAGATCGCCACGGCCCGGATCCCCTACCGGGTGCCGTCGTCCGACCAGCTCGGCACGCGGGTGGGCGCGGTGCTCCAGGTGGTGCATCTGATCTTCACGATCGGGCACACCGCCCCGGACGGTGCCCAGCTGGTCCGCCGCGACCTGTGCACCTCGGCGATCGACCTGGCCCGCCTGCTGCACCTGCTGATGCCGACCGACACCGCGGTCAGCGCGCTGCTCGCGCTGTTGCTGCTGAACGAGGCCCGGGCCGCGAGCCGGCTCGGGCCGGACGGTTCGCTGCGGCTGCTGGCTGATCAGGACCGGTCGTCGTGGGACGCCGGACTGATCACCGAGGGGGTGGCGCTGCTGACCGACGCCCTGCGACGTGCCACGCCGACCCGCTACGCGGTCGAGGCGGCCATCGCCGCGGTCCATGCCGAGGCGCCGACCTGGGCCGACACCGACTGGAACGAGATCATCGCGCTGTACGGGGTGCTGCGGACGATGTGGCCGGATTCCCCTGTCGTACAGCTCAATCAGGCAGTGGCGATCGGAATGCGTGACGGACCGCAGGCCGGCCTGGACGCCCTGGAACCCCTGCTCGGTGACCCGGCCCTGGCCACCTACCAGTATCTGAGCGCCGCCCGGGCCGACTTCCTGCGCCGCCTCGGCCGCCAGCCGGAGGCCGCCACCGCATATGCGGAAGCGCTCACCCTGACCGCCAACGACGTCGAACGCCGATATCTGGCCGCCCGGCTCGACGAGGTTGTCCACGGCTGACCGGGAACGCAACGATCAGTTGAGGGGAACTCCGGGACCGCGGTCCCCCACGGGTTCGGCGGATGTGCGGGTAGCCGCCCAGCCCTGCAACTCCTGCTCCGAGATCCTCTGGATCGAGTCGAGCAGCCGTTGCCGGGCGGGCGGATCGCGTTCTTCCGGCTCCAGGAGCCGATACTGGTTCGTCGCATGCCACAGAGAGACCCGGCTCTGCGCGGACAGCGTCCATCTCTCGCCTGTCCGGAACACCTGTCGAAAGCCGGTGAAGAAGACCGTGGTCCCGGCGATCAAAGCGGTCACCAGGGGTGGCGCGTTCATGGCGGCGGCGATGACCGTCGCTGAGGCGGTGACCAGCAACGCCAGCTCCGTGGCCTGGTAGTAGACACGTGCCGCATCCCGCCGGCGGGCGTAATGGTCCAGCTCCCGGTCGGCCAGCGTGAGAACCGGGTCGACGGCGTCCTGATCCGGGCGAAGTGCCATAGGTGCATGATGGGCCGCCGGGACCGGCTGCTCAGCGCGAACGGGCATGACCCCTCGGACGGGGACTGGACCGGCCGAACAGGAGCGCGGCCACTGCGGTGACGATCTCGCCCAGCGCGATGGCCAGCCAGACACCTGTCACGCCGGTCTCGGCGAGAACGACGACGAGAGGTGCTTTGACGGCGAGCAACGCGCCGACCGAGATGACGTACGACAGTGCCGGGCGGCCCAGGGCCTGGCTGTAGGCGGAGATCAGCGGCGTGACCCCGGCCGCGGCGAAGCCCACGGCGATGATGCGCAGCGCGTGTCCGGCGGTGGCCGCGGCCTCGCCGCCGGGCAGGAAGAACGCCACGAGCGGATCCGCGAACACCGCGACGACGATCGCCGACACGATGCCGTAGACGACACTGGCCCGCAGCGACAGCGTCCTGGCCCGTCGCACCCGGTCGCCGTACCCCCGACCGGCGTTGTATCCGACGACCGGTTGCAGGCCCTGGCTGATGCCGAGCTGGGGCATCATGACGAAGGTCTGGATCCGGGCGCACACGGCGTAGGCCGCCAGCGCCGTACTACCGCCGACGCCCGCCAGCGTGTTGTTGACGAGCACCGCGAGCAGGGTGGCGCCGAACCCGGCGAGAAACGACGGCGCACCGACCCCGACCAGGGCCCACACCGTCGGGCCGTGCGGCACCAGGTCGGACCGGGTGATCCGGTAGGGCCGGTCGCGTTGCCGGAAGAAGAACCAGATGCTCATCACCGCCGACACGGCCTGCCCGCCGACGGTGCCGAGGGCCGCTCCGCGTACGCCCCACCCGAACCCGAAGATCAGCAGCGGGTCGAGGGTGATCTGGACCAGTACCGGGATCACCCACAGCATGGTGGAGAACCGCAGCCGCCCCTCGGCCCGGACCAGACTGGAGAACCCGGTCGACACGAGCGCACCGCACAGCAGCACGATCGCGTAGTCCCGGGTCAGATCACGGGTGCCGGCGTCCGCTCCGAGAGCGGTCAGCAGCGGCTCGATGCCCAGCAGGCCGACGACCGTGGTCAGCGCGGCGGCCGCCCAGAAGACGGCGAACGTGTTGCCCGCGGCCCGGGCGGCACCGGCCTGGTCACCGGCGCCGAGACAGCGCGACACCAGCGACGCGCCCCCCACGCCGACCGTGGTCGACACCGCACCGAGCACGAGCAGGACAGGGGCGGCCAGGTTGACCGCGGCCATCGCGTCGGCGCCGACTCCGCGGGCGACGAACCAGGCGTTGGTCAGGGCATAGACGCCGTAGACCCCGACCGACAGGGTGGTCTGCGACGAGGTGTGCCACAGCAGCCGCCCGAGCGGACGGCTGCCGAGCATCGCGGTGCTGTCGGTCACGCCGCACCGAACAGCGCCAGGACCTCCCGCAGGCGATCGCGCGCCCAGTCGTACTGAGCGGTGTCGGTGTGCCCGCGATAGTCCGTCTCGATGATCATGATGAGGATCAGATAGAGGGTGTAGAGACGCCGGCGTCCGCGTTCGGCTGGAGTGAGCGGCGGGTGGCCGTACCCTCGGATGAAGGCTGTCGGATCGCCGAAGGCGGGCAGGTCCAGGCCGGTGAAGCCGGCTTCGATGAGCGGATCGCCGTAGAACGCGCGTTCGTGATCGATGATCGTGACGATGTTCCCGTCCCGGACCATCACGTTGCTGTCCCACAGGTCCCACTCGACGAACCGGGGTTCGGTCACCTCGTCCAGGCAGTCCAGGTTCATGTCGATGATCTCGCGGAGCAGGGCGTATGGATAGCCGAGGTCGACGGAACGGCGCTCGCCGTCGGCCAGCACGTCGCCGATCATGCGGGTGAAGCAGGCCCGCCAGGTCGGGTCGCCGGGCCCGGCCAGCGGTCCGAAAGCGTCACCGCGGATGTTGTTGAGCTCGCGGTTGGCCGCGCCGAGCGCCTCGTTGTAGGCGGCGAGTTCGTCCGCAGACAGGCTCTCCTTGACGATGCCGAGGTTGTCGGCGTCGATGTACGGCATGGCGAACCAGTCGGCGTCGCAGAGTTCACGGGTGTGATCGGCGTGGTCGACTCGGGGCACCGGCACGCTCGTCCGCTCGGTGATCAGCCGCAACGACGCCAGCTCGATGCCCATCGCGCCGCGCTCGTAGGTCATCACCTCGATGTGCGGCGGCGGCGCGATCTTGAACACCACCTCGTCGCCGCCGCGCAGCCGGACCCGGTAGGCCACGTTGAACCAGCCGTGCCCCAACTCCTGCATCCAGTCGTCGCCGTCCGGCACCTGCTCCGGGCCGTACGCCCGGCTGATCATCGCCCGCAGCACGTCCAACGGCTGGCGGTTCTTGGTGATGCTCTCCATCGGCCGGACGGTACGGGCGAGAGCGCTCTCGTCACCAGTCAGGCGCTGGCCCGTTTCACGAGTTCGAGGGGGAACCGCTGCCGGTACCCGAGTGTCACACCGCCGTCGAGAAGCAGCCGGGTCGCCGCCGCGGCCATGTCCTCGACCGGCATCCGCATCGTTGTCAGCGGCGGGTTCGTGCAGGCCGCCGCGATGCTGTCGTCGATGCCGATCACGCTGACGTCCTGCGGAACCCGGCGCCCGGTCGCGGTGATCGCCTGCACCGCTCCGGCCGCCATCAGGTCGCACGCCACGAACATCGCGTCCAGGTCCGGATACCGGTCGAGCAGGCGGAGGGCCGCGTCGAAACCACCCTCGCGGGTGAAGCCGCCGCCCTCACTCAGATCCGCCAGCCCGTCCTCGCCGATCGCCCGCAGATAGCCGGCCCGCCGGTTGACCGTGCAGGTGATGCCGTCCGGGCCGTCGATCGCGGCGATCCGCCGTCGTCCGAGCCGGTGCAGGTAGGTCACCGCGGCATACGCGCCACCGGCGTTGTCCGGTTCCACCGCCGGCACCGCACCGGCCGTCTCCACCAGCGACACCACCCGACGGCAGCGTTGCTGTCACCGCACGGCCAGGTCCGCGGGAAGATCGGCCAGCACCGCCCCGAGCGACACCCGGTCCGCGACCGCGTCCAGGCCGGCCACATCGGCCGGGTCGACCAACTGGATGCGCAACTGGACGTCCCGGCCGTCGAGAACCGTCATGACCCCGGAGAGCACCCGGCTGTAGTACGGGTGCGAGCCCAGCCACCCCACCGACACCAGCGGGGTCGCCACCACGTCGATCGCCGGCTGCTGACGCGACGCCAGCGCCCGGGCGGCCTGATCGGGTGCGTATCCCAGCTCGGCGATGACGGTCCGGACCCGGCTCCGGAACGCCTCGGACGCCCCCGGCGCGTTGTTGATCACTCGCGACACCGTGGCCCGCGAGACCCCCGCCGCCCGGGCCACGTCCTCGATGGTCGGCTTGCCCACCGCGTCAGTATGGGTTCTTGATCACGAAGTACGTGCCGCGGATGGTCCCGGCGAGCTTCGACTTCTGCCGGGCGAACTTGAACGCCCCGAGCTCCTCCGGAACCTCCATCCCGTCGGACAGCTTGAAACCGACGGCCCGCTTGCCGCCCTCGTCGACGGTGTACATCACGTTGATCGACAAGCCGCTCTCGTAGAACACGTACGCCATCCGGATGTTCTCCACCTGGAACGCGGTCGCCTCGAGAGGCTTCGACGCGATCACCAGGCCGCGCTCCTCGGCCAGGATGCGATGCACCCAGTCGACCGTCTCCGCCGCGTCGGCCGCCGGCTCGACCGTGAAGACGTGGCTGTACTTGTTCCGGAAGTACCTGGCCTCGTTGGCCCGCAGACCGGCGAGCGCCTCCGCCACCGGCGACGACTCCAGTCCGACCGTCGACACGGTGTCGAAGTCCACGACGTACGACATGGCACGCTCCTTCGCCCTCATCCGGTTACCGCATCACCGTAGACTCGCCGGCGCAGCTCGGTGGGTGTCTGACCGAAGGCCCGCCGGAACGCGCGATGAAAACCGGCCACGTCGGCGAACCCGGCGTCGGCGGCGACATCGGCCACCCGCAGGTGGGCCCGCGCCGGATCGCGCAGGTCACGGGCCGCCCGCTCCAGGCGTAGGCGGCGCACCGTGGCGGCGTACGACAGCTCCCGGCCGGCGAAGAGCGCGTGCACCGACCGTACCGAGATCTCCAGACGCCGGGCCGTCGCGGACGGTGACAGATCCTCGTCGGTGAGATGTTCTTCGATGTCCGCGACCGCGCGGGCGTGGCTGTGCGGCGCCCGCCGCGGTGTCGCGGCCACCGGTTCGGACAGCGCCGCCGCCAGCAGCGCGGCCGCGTGCGGGGCCAGCCGGACCGGCGCGGCGGGCAACGCGGTCAGCAGATGCCGCAGCGCGGCGCCGACACCGGACGTGGTGGGGATCCTGGTCGCGGTACCGATCGGGCCGTCGACCTGCGCCCGTAGCAGTCCCCGCGGGACGAAGAACGACAGCTGCCGGAAGTCGCCGCCGAACTCGAACGTGAACGGCACGCCGGTGTCGACCACCGCGAGATCCCCCGGCCGCAACACGGTGAACCGGCCGCCCTGCCGCATCGTGCTCACCCCGCTGACCTGCAGATTCGCGTAGAATCCGGGTGGCGAACCAGCTTCCAGGTCACGGTCGGTGCGTTGGACCCGCTGCCGCTGCGAGGTGATTCGCGCGATCGACAACGCCCCGAGCGGCCACTGCGTGACCCGCCCGGCGAACCCGTCCCGTAGGTCCGACTCCGGCGTCAGCGTCAGGAACGTCTGGCAGATCATCTCCCGCCAGTGCCCGAACTGCCGGGACGGCGCGACGTCCAGCGTGGACCAGGTCTGCGGCATGCCGGCCCCCTCTGTCCGATGCCGGACTTCCGCACGCCATGCAACTCCGCCCGCACGCGCGGCGACACCCCGGCGACCGCAATCCGACACCGTCGGAAGATGCAGATCAAAACCAGATTCACCGAGGCGTACGGCCTGAGCACCCCGATCGTGCAGGCGGGCATGGCGTTCGTGGGGATGACACCGGAACTCGCCGTGGCGGTGAGCAATGCCGGCGCGATGGGTTCGCTCGGGGTGGGCCTGATGCCCGCCCCGGCGGTGGCCGCGACGATCGCCGGGATCCGTGCCGGGACGGACGGCCCGTTCCACGTCAACCTGATCACCCCGTTCGCCGTCGACGAGCAGATCGACGTGCTCTGCGAGGCGGCGGTACCGGCGGCGTCGTTCCACTGGGGGCACCCGCCCCGGCGGTGGATCGACCGGCTGCACGATGCCGGGGTGCGGGTGTTCGAGCAGGTCGGGTCGGTCGAGGACGCCGGGCGGGCCGCCGGTGACGGTGTCGACGTGGTGGTCGCGCAGGGTCTGGAGGCGGGTGGCCACAACTTCGCCACGCTGCCCACGTTCGCGCTGGTGCCGCTGGTGGTGGACGCGGTCGCGCCGACCATGGTGCTGGCCTCGGGCGGGATCGCCGACGGGCGTGGGCTGGCCGCCGCCCTGCTGCTGGGCGCCGACGGCGCGTGGATCGGCACCCGGCTGGTCGCCACCGACGAGTCGGCCGCCCACGACGGCTACAAGCAGCGGCTGGTGTCCGCCCCGGCGACCGCGACGGTACGCACCTCGTTGTTCGGCCCGGAGACCCCCGACTTCAACCCGATGCGGGTCCTCCGCAACCGGGTCGTCGACGAACACCCGGACGGCGGCGGCGAACGCCCGGTCATCGGCCACACCGTCCTCGGCGGTCGGGAGATCGAACTACTGCGCTACACCAACCTGGTCCCGATGCGTACCGTGACCACCGGCGACCTGGACGAGATGCCCCTGCTGTCCGGCCAGGGCGTCGGCCTGGTCACCGCGGTGAAGGCGGCCGGCACGGTGATCGCCGACCTGACCGCCGAGGCCTCCGCGCTGTTGACCCGATACCGCTGATCAGGGGCACGGGCCGCCGCAGACGTCGATCACCTTGCCGGTCAGCAGGAACGTCGCCTTCTGCAGCTGGGCCGCCGCCTGCGCGCGCGGGAACTCGTGCGGGTCCGGGCCGTACTTCGGGTCGCTCGGGGCGAGGTTGGTCGGCGGTGGCGCGTACGCCTCGCCGCTGTTCCAGACGACGAGCGCCGAACCCCGGTACGGGTAGGACCGGACCGTGCCGATCCCCCAGAACGGCACCACCTCGTCGGACCAGCCCGGGGCCAGCGCGGGCCGGTGCAGGCGCGCCCCGATGGTCCGGGCCTGCACCTGCGCGGCCGCCGGCGACACCTGGTGGTCACCGAACGCGACGTGCATCAGCACCTGATGCACCGGGGTTCCGGGCAGGGGACGCGAGGTCAGATGTCGGGCGTACCCGTTGGCCTCGCCACGGTCCCAGAGCATCTGCAGCAGCCCGAAGATCACTTGCTGGTCGGCCTCGTCCGGATACGACTGGTCGAGCAGCCGCTGGAACGGCGCGAACGCGGTGCTGCGCTGCAGCAGGGTGCTGTAGTTCATCGCCGGCACGCCGAGCACCGCACGTGTCCAGTCCTGGGCGATCGCGGTCAACGCTCCCCCGTTGATACCGCCCTGGCTGTTGCCGTCGTAGTACAGCCCACCCCGCCGATCGAGCAGGCTGCGCCCCTGCCCGTCCTGAAACGCGGGGTTCGCGGCGAACCCACCGGCGGACACCATGGCCCGTCCGAGGAACAGGAAGTTCAAAAAACTCTGCTGCAACCGATCCGGTACGGACGGGAAGGCGCTCAGGTCACTCCAGACTCCGGCGACGAACGGCACGTCCGCAGCGGAGAGCCCGATCCAGCTCGTCGCACAGAACAGGAAGCCGTACCGCTGGGCCATGTCCTTGACGTTGCCGGCGTTGATCTCGGTCGGTGAACCGAGCAGCCCGTGCCCGTAGAGGGACAGGTGAGCCGGCCGTTCGGCGCTGACCCCGCGCGGAATGTTGCACACGAACTCGGCCGGATAGGTGCCGCCGGACGCGGTCGGCAGTTGCTCGCCCGCGGCGAAGTTGAGCCGCGATCCGGGACCGCCGGCCCCGGTCAGATAGCTGGGCACCGCGATCGTGCCGCGCACCTGCCGGGCGATCCGCGCGTCCTGCTCGACGGTGAAGTCGGTGACCGCCCCGACCGTGAAGGCCGGCGCCGCCCGCCGGAGCCCGTCGAACGCGTCGTCGCGCATCCGCAGTACCCGCCCGGTGAGCCCGGCCGCGCTGGCGACCGTGAAGTCCCATGCCGTGTACAGCCGATGCCGTGGGATCCAGGCGAGCCGCGACGGGACGGATCGGTCGGCGGCCGGGATCACCGCACCGGTCCGGTCACGTAGGTTGCGCAACACGACGACGTACCGGGTGGCCTCGTGCAACGCGACGGCGGGCCGGATGATGAGCAGCTGCCGGTCGGGTCGGTCGGCCGCGTGTGCGTCGAGCTCGGCCCAGTAGGGAGTCCGCTGCCCGGTCCGCGTGTCGACCAGCAGGATCGGCGAGTCCGGAGCCAGTGACCGCCCGATGTCGGTGACCGGCGCGATCCCACTGGCCACCGGATCGAGACCCGGCACATGAACCAGGATCGGCGTCCCCGGGCTGAACCCGTCCTGCCGATTCCACTCGGCCGGATCGATGTGCACCCCACTGGCGTTGGCGGGCAGCGCGCCGGCCGCGAAGTTCACCCGACGCCCGGTGGGACTGCTCCGATCCGCCACCGTGAACCGATCACTGGGAAACGGCAGCAGTCCCTCCCCCACCGACCGACCAGCGGCTCGGGCGACCACGGACGGCGCCGCACCGGTCAACGCCACAAGAACCACAAGCAGGATCCGGCGCCACATCAGGACTCCCCTGACACCCCATTGAGGACATTCCCTGTCTACGCCTCCTCCCGGTGTATCTCAAGACGGCCCGGCCATGCGCCGCAGCCGTGAACGTCGGTCGCTCAGACATTTCCGGCGGCGGCGGGACATGGATGAGGCCACCAGCCCGGGACCTTCGGCCCTTTCTGAAAGGGCCTGATCCCAGCCAGTCTCGGAACACCCCCCGAGCAACCGGTGGCCCCCAGCGGCCGCCTCGATCTCGGAGGTGTGTGATGGTGGAACGGAAGGGATCGATCCTCGCGCTGTCGGGTGTCGTGTTGTTTCTGACAGTGGCCGCGGCGCTGGCCCTGGCCGCGGGCCAGGTGCTCTACAGCCGCGCCGAGGCTGATTTCGCCCGCAAGTCCGAGGTGATCGAAAGGTCGGTGACCGCCGAGATCGAGCGGTATCGGGTGGCGTTGGCTGATGTCGCCGCAGCGGCCTCCGTGCCCGAAAAGGTGGACGCAGCCGCCTTCGCGGATCTGACGGAACCACTTACCCGGCGCCGTCTACCAGGGGCCGCCGCGGTGAACCTGGTCGTGGCGGCGGCGACCGCCGACGTCCCCACCGTTCAGCGCCGATGGCGGGCACTCGGCGATCCTGCTCTCCGGCTGCGTCCGGTCGGGGCCGGGCAGCACTTCTTCTCGGTGCTCAGCCGTCCGCTGGACGACAGGCCACCTCGACTCGGCGTCGACGCCGCCAAGGTTCCGGAGGCCCGTGACGTGCTGTTACGGGCGCAGAACACCGGACAGATGGCGATCAGCCGGGCCTATCGGCTCCTGCGGGACTCGGAGTTGCCGGTGGCCGAGCAGCAACTCTCGTTCGTTCTGGCCGCTCCGGTCGCACGGAACGAGCCGACCTGGGTGGTCATGGCGTTCCGCGGGACCGACTTTCTCCGGGAAGCCATCGGGCTCGCGGCCGGGGACGAAGCCGATGTGACGCTGTCCGAGTTCGGCACGTCGGTCGTCACGGTCGCCGAATGGCGACCGGAGCGGGTCGACGACGCGCTACCCGGCTACGAGACGACCATCGACGTGCCACAGCGGGCCTGGCAGCTCGACATCCGTCCGACGGTGTCCCTGCTGCCCCCGACGGGTGTCGGGTTGCAAGTCACGGCGACGATCATCGGCACCGTGCTTGCCTTGGTGCTGGCGGTTCCCATCAGCGTCCTGTGGATCGCCCGGGAGCGGGCGGCGCGGCAGGTGATCCGGGCCACCGACGAACTGCGGGCCGACATCCACCGCCGGGAACAGATCGAGCACGAGTTGCGGATGCGGGAGGTCGAGCTGGTCGGTTTCGCCGGTGTCGTCGCGCACGACCTGCGCGCGCCGCTCGCCATGGTCACCGGCTACGTCGAAGTGCTGCGTGATGAGACGGCCGGGTTACTCACCGAAGACCACCGCGTCTTTCTCGACCGTTTGCAGGCCGGAACCCACCGGATGCACTCCATGCTCGAGGACCTTCTGGCCTACGCCACCGCAGACAGCATGCCGCTGCGGGCCACCGAAGTGGATCTCTCGGGGCTGGTCGCCGAGATCGTCGGCGAATTGTGCGCCGCCCCGTCTGCCCTTCCGCCTCACATCCAGGTCGGGGAGATGCCCCGAGTCGTCGGGGACCCGACGCTGCTGCGCCAGATCTTCTACAACCTCGTCGGTAATGCGGTCAAGTACACCGAGCCGGGAGCGCCGGCGACCGTCGAGATCAGCGCCGTTCAGCAGGGCCCGTCGGCGTATCGGGTCGAAATCGCCGACCGCGGCATCGGCATCCCGCCGGACCAGCGGGCACACGTCTTCGATCCGTTCATCAGGGTGGCCGGCAGCGAACGCTTCCCAGGCACCGGACTGGGTCTGGCCATCGTGCGCCGAGTCGTCGAACGGCACGGCGGCCGCATCGACGTCGACGGCAACATCGGCGGTGGCAGCCGGTTCCGGTTCACGCTTCCCGCCGCACCGGCGGCGCCGACCCGAACCGAGGGTCCCGAAATGGCGGGACCTTCGGCCCTGTCCTCCCGGGGCCACGGCGACTGAGACTGCCCGTACCCCCCCGGCTGTCTCTCCCGCGTCTTTCGTGGGCCGCTTGACCGAGGAGTGTCGCGGTGGGTCATCTGCCAGGAGCCGTTGTCGGCATCAGTGTCGGCGTCATTGTGACGATCCAATTGTCGGTGCTCATCCTGGCGATCGTCGTCGACCGCAACCGGATCCGTCGACAGGCTGCCGTGGCGGTTGCGGCGAAGCGGGCACAACTGCACCGCCGGCACCCGGTCGACGACCTGTTTCGCGAGATCGGAACAGGGTTGCCGGCCTTGGCCGGATCGTTGGCGTGCCAGTTGCGTTCGCCCCTGGCCGACATGTCCGCTGAAGCCGAGTCACTGCATCGTGAGGCTCCGCACCTGTTCGACGAACATCGCGTTCTTCTCGAGAACGTCAGAGCCGGAATACGCCGCCTGCAGGAGGCGACCGAGGCTCTGCTGGAGTACGCCACGGCGGACAGCATTCCGCTGTCGCTCACTGACGTCGACCTCACAGCGCTGGCCGCGTTCGTGGTCGCCGACCGTTGTGCTCTGAGCATCGGGCCGGTCCCGCGTGTCCTGGTGAGCCCTCTGCCCACGGTACGCGGGGATGCGGCTCTCCTCCGACAGGCACTCGACAACCTCGTCAGGAACGCCATCGAGCACGCGATTCCGGGACGGCCGGCTCAGGTGACGATCGCCGCCGCCCAGGTAGGCCCCTCGGCGTGGCGTATCGAGGTCATGGATCGTGGTGTCGGGATCACCACCACGAACCGGGCACATCCATTCGCGGCCTTTCGGCGTGGCCGCGACGACCGCAGGTCTTCCAGCGGCACCGGCCTGGGGTTGGCCGTGGTCGAGCGGGTCGTCCAGCGCCACGGTGGTAGCACCGGAGCCGACGCGGTTCCGGGCGGCGGCGCTCGGTTCTGGTTCACCCTCTCTGCCGGAGGGCCGGTTGATCAGTGGTGAGCCGTCGGCTCGCCGCTCTGGGGTCGAAACTTCGGGCCGGAACACGGGAAAGGCGGGGCGTGCTCCGTGCGCCGCCGGCCAGACGCGAAAGTCTTCCGGTGAAGGATTCAGGACTGAATCTTTCGCACCGAATGTGGTGCACAGCGACAGGCCATCGCCGCTGGTCAGGCCCCGGTTCCTCCCCGAACACCGACGAACGGAGACTCGACGATGCGAGACACCGCCACCGCCTCCCGCCGGAAACACACGATCCTGACCGTCACCCGCGACACCGGGACGCGAGAACTGATCAAGTTCATGCTCCGCACGGTGGGATTCAACACCGCAGAGGCCGTGGACAGCCCGAGCGCGATCGAAACGATCCACCGATCACGCCCGGACCTGGTGATCCTCGACCAGGACCTGGATCGTTCGAACTGCCTGGCCACCTGCTTTCGCATGCGGGGACTCGACGCAACGCACGCCGCTCCGATCCTCATCCTGGCCGACCGGATCGCGGAACTGGACCCGTCCGTCGCGCGCTCCGCCGGTGTCGCCGGATTCGTGCCGAAGCCGGTGCGCATGCCGGACCTGGTGGAGTCGGTTGGCCTGCTGCTGCCATGGCGTCGTGAGCGGAAGTCCAGGATCTCGCTGCCGTTCGGGCCGCAACGCCACACGCGGTGACTCGCTCCGGTCGGCTTCACGCCGGCGGGTCGGACTGTTCCAAACCACCGTTGGTGACGATCCGGGACAACAGGAGGTGCAGCGTCCGGCGATCGTCGCGATCGAACAGCTCGTACAGACCGGCCACGGACCGTTCGAGATCCAACCGCGCGCAATCGACGAGATCGACACCGGCATCGGTGATCGCGACAAAGGTCGTGCGCCGATTGTCTTTCGGCCGCCAGCGCCTGACCAGCCGACGGTTGTTCAGCTGCTCGGTGGCGATCGTGGCCGACGACGCCGCAAGGCCGCTCCGACGGGCGTGCTCGCCCAGTGGCGCCAGGTCGCCGTCTCTCGTCCGGTACAGCTCGGTCAGCAACCACCAGGCGTTACGGGTGAGACTGTAGCGTTCGAGCACCTCGCCGAACGGCCCGTCGAGTGTGCGCCCGGCCTGCACGATGATCCTGCCCAGAACCGTGGCAGTGACCTCGACGTCCGGCATCCCGCCATTGTCTCCCCGGACCCGTCGGCCTTTGCTTCGAACCGAAAACTTCAGTCCGGAAGCGGCATCCGGTGGCTCGGCCGGGGCCACCTCCGGCGAACCGCCGGGTCACCGAATGAAGCTCGTGGCCCGCGCCGCCCGGATCAGACGATCAACCCGCCTTTCCGGCGCCACCCCACCTGGAACTAAAGATTCACTCAAGTAATCTGCCGAACATTGTGGAAGGCCACCTCACCTCAAGAGAATTTCCGATATCAGGCGGAGCCGGACGGTCATCGACTCCGATCCGGCGGGACCGGCATGGAGGTATTCCGATGAGGCTGACGCGTCGTTCCACGGCATTGATCCTGGCCGCGCTGACCATTCTCGGTCCGGCGCTCTCCGGCTGCAGCTCGGACGCCGACGTGGCCTCGGAGAACCTGTCCAAGGCGGCCGAGGACTTCAAGATCAACCGCCGTGTCGTGTTCTACAACGGGATCACCGACAGCTACATTCTCTCGATCGAGGGTTTCTGCTCGGTCGAAACCGAGGAGGGCAACAAACTCACCGTCACCTGCAAGGTCGGCGACGACTACAAGAAACACTTCCTGGGACGCTCGGACAACGTCACCTGGTTCGCCGAACAAATCAGCGCGGCAAATGTCAGCACCGACCATTACAAAGTCTACTTCAAGCCGTCCAGCATCATTTCGGACGTCGACGTCAAGTAGGGTGACGGCATGGATCGGGTGGATGCCGGGGTGCTGTCCGTCGCCTACCGGCAGGAGGGCCCGCCGGACGGCTGGCCGGTCGTGCTGTCACACGGTTTCCCCTATGACATCCACGCCTACGACCAGGTCGTTCCGACGCTGACGGCACACGGCGCCCGGGTCGTCCGGCCATACCTGCGGGGCTTCGGCCCGACCCGGTTCCGATCCGACGGCACGATCCGCAGCGGACAACAGGCCGCCCTCGGCTCCGACCTGATCACCCTGATCGAGGCGCTGGGCCTGACCCGACCGATCGTGGCCGGATACGACTGGGGCGGTCTGGCCTCGTGCGTCGCCACCGCGCTGTGGCCGGAGCGGGTGGCCGGTCTGGTGTCGCTGGCCGGCTACGACATCATCGACATCGAGCGGCAGCGGCACGCCTTCGACCCGGCCGTCGAGCATGCGGTGTGGTATCAGCATCTGTTCCAGACCGACCGTGGCCGGGCCGGGCTGGCCACCCACCGCCGGGACCTGTGCCGGATGCTGTGGCGGCAGTGGTCACCGCGGTGGGAGTTCGACGAGGCGACGTTCGCGCAGACCGCCGCCTCGTTCGACAACCCCGATTTCGTCGACGTGGTCGTCCATGCCTACCGGCACGCGCTCGGGCAGGCCGCGGGCGATCCGGCCTACGACGACCTGGAGGCGCGTCTCGCCGCCCGGCCGACGATCACCGTGCCCGCGGTGACCCTGGACGGTGCCACCGACACGCTGAAGCCGGGCGGGACCGCCGACCACGCTGCGATGTTCGAGGCCCGTCACGAACACCGGCTGATCGACGCCGGACACAACATCGCGCAGGAGGCGCCGGCCGCGTTCGCGGACGCCGTGCTCACGGTACGGCGATGGCTGATCTGAGTCCGCTGATCAGCCATCGGAAGGCGGGGATCGCGGTGGGGCCGGGGTCACGGCCCTGCAGCACGGCGGTCAGGGTCCAGAAACGTTCCAGGGACGGGTCGGCCAGCAGTTCCAACTGGTCGGCCAGGGCCTCGCGCATGCTGGGCCGGGTCGTTTCGACGATGCGGTCGACGATCTCGCGGCCCCGTGGTGAGTCGGGCGTGATGTCCTCGGCCAGCGCGTGACCGGCCAGCTCCAGCACGGCCGGGCGTAGGTCGTACCCCAGCAGGTCTTCGGATTCGGCGGTCAGCATCCGTCGCAGACGGTGCGTGAAGGCCGGATCGGTGACCAGGTCGGCCAGTTCGATCCAGGCGTCGACCTGGTCGGCGGTCGGGTCGTCCGGGAGCAGATCGGGGATCTCACGCATCCACTCGCGGACCGTCTCGGCATCGGCGTCGAGAGCGAGCCCGTCGAAGGTGCGGTCGACGAAGTCGCGGAGAGTCCGCTGTCGTTCGGTCACCGACAGGTGGGCGAGTTTACGCATGTGCACGGCCTCCTCAAGAGTGCTGCCTCGTCTGGCCACTGTGCTCAGCACCGCCCGACGCAGGCGCAACGTGCGTATCTCGGCGTCCAGGGCGGCGACGTGGACCGCGGCCACCCGTGCGAGGGTCGTCTGCTCGGCCATGATCTGCTGGATGGCCTCCAGTCCGAGCCCGAGTTCGCGCAGGGTCAGGACGAGTTCGCAGCGGAGGACGGCCGCGTCGTCGTACAGCCGGTAGTTGCCGTTGGTACGCCCGGTCGGCGGCAGGATGCCGATGTCCGACCAGAAACGGACGGTACGCACCGGAAGCCCGACGCGCTGAGCAAGCTGCCCGATGGTGCGCAGGGTGGGTGTCTCGTCCGGCTCACCATCGTTCATGCCCGAAAGGATTCACCTTCCAGCCGGTGGAGAGTCAAGCGGTGCGTCAGCCGGCTCGGAAGCCGAGGCTGCGGGCCCCGGTCAGCCGGCTTGGAAACCCAGCGCACCGGCCCCGGTGGTCAGCGCGAAGGCGATCAGCATGGCGAAACCGATCAGAAGACCGAGCCCCAGCCCGGTGACCAGGACGGTCCGTCCCACGGTGAGGGAGCTTTCGAGGATCGCGCGCCCGATGCTCGGGTAGACGATCGGGGCGAACTGGAAGGGCGGGAGTTCGATGCGGGGTGCGCTCATGCCGATAACGATGGGCCCGCCACCTCAAGCCCACCTCCAGCCGCCGTCAAACTCCGCGCAGCAACGAGACCGCCGGGACGATCACCCGCCACTCGCCGCCTCAGCATCGCCCGCCGGACCGCCGCCGCCTGCCGCCTCGACGACGCCCGCGGTTTGCGGTGTGGGAGCAGAATGCTCCCGGTGAGACTTCGGAAGACGGTGGTGGCGGCCGGTGTGGCAGGGCTGGCCGCGGGGGCTGAGCTGGTGCTGCGGCGGCGTCGGCCGCGGACCGCGCACGGGCGTTATGCCGACTGGGTTCATCCCGGTGGGCTGCCCGGCCGGCCGCTGGCGGTGCTCGCCAACAGCCGGGTCGCGCGGGCCGTGTGTGAGGTGTTTCCGGTCCCGGCGATGGTCAGTGACATCACCGGTGTGGTGTATGTCAACTACGTCGTACCGGCGGCCCGGCTGCTGCCCCTCGTCCCGCCCGGTTTGGAACTGCAGCGCGTCGGACCCGGCGGTGAGCAGGCCGTCTTCACCTTCCTCAGCTACCGGCACGGGCATCTCGGGCCGGCGAAGGCCGGACCGCTGCGGCGGCTGCTGCCGTCGCCCGTCCAGTCGAACTGGCGGATCTACGTACAGGATCCGCACACCGGGTACACCGGGGTGCATTTCGTGACCACCGCCGTGGACAGTGCGGCGCATGCGCTCGGCGGGCGGCTGCTGTGCGAGGCGCTGCCCATGCACCTGCTGGACCACGCGGAGATCAAGACCGAGGACGACGGCACGGTACGGCTACGTCTGGAACCGGGCTCGGGCAGCGCCCCCGACGCCGACGCAGTGCTGGCCCCGGCGCCGGAACCGACCGGCGGGCCGTGGGAGTCGGCCTTCGGCACGTACGACGACATGCTGAAATACGTCGTGCACCAGGATCGTGCGCTGTCCGTCCAGCCGTGGCGCCGCTGGGTGACCCGCCAGGAGATTCAGCTCGACCTGACCCCCGACGACTGCCGGCCACTCAGCGGCCCGATGCGGTCGGCTGCGGCCAGGGCTCTGGTCGGCGACGCCGAGCCGATCAGTTTCCTGGTCCCCCAGGTGACGTTACGGTTCTGGACCGAGGAGCACGACCGGCGAATCACCGACCGAACGAGCCAGACCCGGTAAACGCGAAGCAGCACCATCGGCGAATCACCGACCGAACGAGCCAGCCCCGGTAAACGCGAAGCAGCACCACCGGCGGATCACCGGCTGAACGGGCCGGTCCCGGTGAACGCGTATGTCGCGAACCGGGCGCCGATCAACTGGTGTGCCTCGGCGCTGGGGTGCAACGCGTCAGGGAGTGGGAGCTCGGTGGCGTCCTCCGGGCCGTACAGGCTGGTGCCGTCGAGGTAGTGCAGGTGCTTGTCGGCCGCGCGGCGCTCGGCCAGGGATCGCAGCTCCCGCCGGATCACCTGCAGCGTGAGACGTCCGAGCGCGACGTCGCCGGGAGTGCCGGTGGCGATGAACCGCACCTGACCGGTACCGATCGAGGTGGGGTCGATGGCACCCGGGCCGGGCGTCTCCTCG
The DNA here is from genome assembly GCF_033097365.1 of Actinoplanes sichuanensis. Lineage (NCBI taxonomy): Bacteria > Bacillati > Actinomycetota > Actinomycetes > Micromonosporales > Micromonosporaceae > Actinoplanes > Actinoplanes sichuanensis. The sequence continues at coordinate 2,446,501 of NZ_AP028461.1, read as the reverse complement.
TGGATGCCACAGAACAACGGTGAGATCAGGATGAGCGGCACATCCGGATGCCCGTCCCGGATCGTGTCGAGGAAGCCGTGCACCGCCGAGACGAACGTGCGAACCCGCATCCCGTCGAGATTCACCACGTTGATGCCGAGCTTGACGCTGATGTAGTCGGCCGGGGTGTCGCGGATGACGCGGGCCACGAACTGGTCGACCATCGCGCTGCCGCCGAACCCGAGGTTACGCAGCTCGGCACCGGCCCGCCGGGCGGCGACCGCGGGCCAGATCTCACTGGGCGCCACCGCGTTCGACCCGTGGCTGATCGAGCTGCCGTGGTGCACCCACAGCGGCCGCACCGGCTCGTCGGGCTCGATCGTCGCGTCGGCCCGCAGGTCGACCAATTCGACGCTCTCGTTGTGCGGCAGCCAGATCTCGACGTGATGATCGCCGTTGGACAGGCCGGACACCGTGGTCGTATGCGGCGACCCGGCGTGGAAGGTGGTGCCGCCGGTGCCGAGGTCGACCTCGACCCGGTCGCCGCCGGTCAGCTCGTCACGCAGGGTCAGCACGCCGTCGACGTAGACGTCGACGCGGCCACGTGGGCGTTCGGCGCCGACGTAGGCGATCCGACTCGGGTGGGTGACGAGGTCGAAGCGGGTCGCGGGGGTACGGAAGACCAAGCGCACGCCCGAAGGCTGACTCTCCATCGACAGCAGCTGGCCGTCGGGGAACTGCTCGCGCACCCAGGTGGGCAGCCGGTGTGGTCGCAGGCCACGCGCGGTGGTCTCGGTCTCGGCGTGGCCGCGGAGCAACTCGGGTCGGACGGACATCAGGAATCCCCTTCAGGCCAACTACGGAAAGCGCTGTCGAGCACATCCAGCGCGCGCTGCCAGGACGTGTCGACGGCGGGTGCCCGGTGGGCGATGCTGCCGTTGGCCTCCAGCGCGAGGAAGCCGTTGATCGTCGCGGCGAGCAACCGGGTGGCATGCACGAGCTCGGCCTCCGGCAGGGCGTAGCCACGCAGCATCGCCAAGGTCAGGTCGGCCACCCGGGCGGCCGGCTCGGACCGGACCGTCCCCTCGGTGGCGGGGCGCTGCAGAGCGGTCCAGCGGCCCGGGTAACGCCGGGCGTAGTCGCGATGCGCGTCGGCCAGCGCGGCCAGCGCGTCGCGCCCGGACCGGCCGCCGATGGCGAGCGCGATCCGGTCGGCGAGCTCGGCCAGCGCGAGCTGATGGATGAGCTCGAGCAAGGCTGGTCGGTCGCGGATGTGCGAGTAGAGGCTCGCGGTCTGCACCCCGAAACCACGGGCCAGCGCGGACAGGGAGAGCGTGTCGAATCCGTCCCGGTCGGCCAGCTCCGCCGCGGCCGCGATGACGGCGGCGGTGCTCAGGTGCGCTCGTGCCATACCCCTACGCTACACTATGTAGGTGAAAACCTAAAAGCTTTAGGGAGCGAGGGGCAGGAGACCACAGCGGTACGCCCAGATGCCCGTCTGCAGGCGGTCCCGAGCGCCGATCTTGGTCATTGCTCGGCTCAAGTGGCTCTTCACAGTGCTCACCTCGACGGTCAGTTCGCCGGCGATCTCCGCGTTGGACAGGCCGCGGGCCAGCAGCCGGACGATCTCGGCCTCGCGGGTGGTGAGCAGGTCCGCACCGGTTCCGGTCGGGATCGCGGTTCGGCGCCGGGCGAACTCGACGATCACCCGCCTGGTGACCGCGGAGTCGACCATCCCCTGCCCGGCGGCCAGCCTGCGGATCGCGTCGAGAAGGGTGTCCACGTCCGCGTCCTTGAGCAGGAAGCCGCTCGCGCCCGCTTCGAGCGCGCCGAACACGTATTCGTCCAGCTCGTAGGTGGTCAGCACGAGCACCGCGGGCGCCGGATCGAGGGTGCCGACGATCTCCCTGGTCGCGGTCAGGCCGTCGCCGCCGGGCATCCGCACGTCCATGCAGACCACATCGGGTTTCAGAACCCGGGCCATCCGGACCGCCTCGGGGCCGTCGGCGGCCTCACCGACCACGGTGATGTCGCCGGCCAGCTCGATCAGCGACCGGAAACCGGCGCGCAGCATCGGCTGATCGTCAGCGAGCAGGACGGTGATCACGCGTCGGCCCCGGTGTGCTTACCGGCTTCGGTCTGCGTCCCGGCTCCGGAATGCATGTCGGCGCCAGGCCGCGGGGCGGCTTCGCCGCGCGAGAGGGTTCCCGGTTGCGGGACCGCTTCGACGCGCGGGACGGCTTCGGAGCCCGAAGCGGCTTCGCCGCGCGAGAGTGTTCCCCGTTGCGGGACCGCTTCGACGCGCGGGACGGCTTCGGAGCACGAAGGGGCATCGCGACGCGGAACAACTTCAGACCGCAGGACGGCTCCGCTACGCGGGACAGCTTCGGCACGCGGGACGGCTCCGCTACGCGGGACAGTTTCGGAGCGCGGAAGGGCTTCGCTACGCGGGACGGCTTCGGGGTGGGGGACGGCGAGCCGGACCCGCCAGCCGCCATCCGGCGTCGGACCCGCCTCGAGTTCGGCGCCGATCAGCGAGGCCCGTTCCCGCATGCCGATCAGCCCGAATCCGCGGCGGGGCCGGTCCTGGCGGGCGGGCATCCCGGCGGCCGGGCCGGCGGCCGGGCCGGCGGACAGGCCGTTGTGGATCTCCATCGTGGTCTCCTGCTCCCGGTAAGTGAGCGCGATCGTCACCGCCGCACCAGGCGCGTGGTCACGCGCGTTGGTCAGCGCCTCCTGCGCCACCCGATAGAGCGCCAACTCCACAGCCGGATCCTGGACACCCGGTGTGCCGTCGACGGTGAGCACCGCCCCACCGCCGGACGCCAGCCGGTCGATCATGGCGAGGCCGCTGCCGTCCGGCAGATCCGGGTCGGCGCCGTCACCGTCGCGCAGCGCGCCGACGATCAGCCGCAGATTGTGCAGCGTGTTGCGGCCCTCGTCACGGATCGCGGCCGCGTGCCGCCGGGCCGCCTCCGGGTCGCGGTCCAGCAGGCGCTCGACCAGGGTGGCCTGCACGATCAGCGAGGTGAGGTGGTGCGCGGCGACATCGTGCAGGTCACGGGCGGTCCGGGCGCGTTCGGCGGTCAGCACCGCCTCGGTCCGCGCCCGGTGCGCCTCGGCGTCGGCGGCCGCACCGGCCGCGACCACCTCGGTGTACCGGCGGCGCATGGCCAGATGCGAGCCGAGCAGGGCGGCACCGATGTACAGCACCAGCGACAGGCCCAGATGCACGACGATCCGGGTGAGATCCAGCGCCGGATCCCCGAGTGGCGGCAGGGCCAGCACGGCGTACCCGCCGATCTCGACGACCGCGGTGACCACCGCCAACCCGATGGCGGTACGGGTGGCCAGCACCGTGCCGCAGGTGTAGACCGCGATGGCGGGCCCGAAGCCGCGCACCCCGGCACCCGCCGGTGAGGCGGCGGCGATCGCGATCTGCAGCACCAGCATCGCCGCCAGGCACCACACCGGCCTGACCCGGCGCACGCTGATCAGCAGCGTCTGTGCGGTGATCAGCGCCAGCACGAGCGGACCGGTGGGGCCGACCGGCCCGGGGAGCCAGAGCAGCACCGCGGTGAACGGCACCGCGACCACGGCCAGTGCGGTGTCGTGGATCAGCGTCCTGCGCATCGTGGTGACTCCTCGTCCCGGTCCGGTCGTGCCGACGGTCAGCGGTGGCGGCCCAGCCAGGTGGTGATATCACGCAGCACCGCCGGGTCCGGATTCCCGGGTACCGGCTCGTACTCGGGCGTGACGTTCATCAGGTGGCTGACGCCGGGGTAGGTGATCAGAGTGTGGTCCCGGTTTCCGGCGGCGGCGAGGGCGGTGTCGGTGACGATCGCGCCGCGGACCACGGTCTGGATGTCGGTCTGGCCGTTGAGTAGCAGCACCGGGCCGTCGTAGCGGGGCAGGTCCCGGGCCGGGTTCGGGAAGCGGCCGATGTCGGTGAGGTATCTCGCGAGCTGTTCCGGCATGCCGGGCAGGTTCGGGTACCGGTCGAAGCCGACGGCCGCGCGGATGACCGGCTCGATCTCGGTGTCGATGGTCAGCTCACCGTCACCGTCGGCGTCGGTGGCCGGGTTCTCCAGGATGGCCCGGTATTGGGCGGTGACCGCGTCGGGTCGGCCGAGCAGGCCGTTCGCCGTCTCCTCCGGGGTGAGCCGGCCGTCGCCGTCGAAGTCGAACTCCTCGTGCAACTGGCCGAGCGTACGGCCGACCGCCTGGTAGTAGATCACCTGACGCGGGGTGCCGCCGACGACACCCATCGCGACGACTCCGGCGGGCCGGGTGATGCCGTGGGCGCGCGGGTCGGCGGCCAGGTTGGCGGCGACCTGGGTGCCCTCGCTGTGTCCGAGCAGGAACACCCGGCCCGGGTCGACCCGGTTCGAGGTGGCGGCGAAGCGTACGGCGGCGGCCGCGTCCCGTACCGTCTGCTCATAGGGTTCGGCGAAGTCGAGGTCGGCCGGATCATCGCTCAGCTGCGGTCCCACACCGACTACGCCGCGTTTGTTGAAGCGCAGCACGGCGAAGCCGTCACGGTTGATCGCCCGGGCCACCGACTTGAGCGTGGCCACGCCCGAAGCGAGGGTCTGGTCCATGTCGTTGCGGCCGCTGCCGTGCAGCAGCACCACCACCGGCAGGCGGCCCTTGGCGCCTCTGGGGTAGGTGAGCTCGCCCGCGGCGGACCACCCGCCGTCCATCGGGATGGTGACCGTCTCGCGGACGATCCCGGCCCATTCACCGCTCGGCTTGCCGGTCGCCTCGGCGCCCGCCGGCGGTGTCAGGCTGAGGGCGAGGACGGCGGCGGCCAGTACGGCGACCTTCTGGTGTCTCATGTGGTCTCCCCTGGTCGGTGTCGTTTCGACACCGTTGAGCCTGCCGCCGGGGCGTGTCCGGCCACATCCGGCGCAGGCGGGAAACCGGGCTTGCGACTTGCGATGGAGGCGGGTGGCCGCGCGGAGGAGTACGGAAAACCGTTGGTCTTTTCCGCGCGCGTGGATCAGCATGCGCCGGTGGACGTTTACCTGGACACCGAGCGCCTGACCCTGCGCCGGTTCACCGCCGACGACGTGGACCTGCTGATCGAGCTGGACAGCGATCCGGCGGTCATGCGCTATCTGACCGGAGGTGAGCCGACCCCGCCCGAGCACTATCGCGAGCGGGGTCTGAACAACATTCTGCGCAGCTACGAGCTGTGGCCGGGTTTCGGGCTGTTCGCGGCGCACGCCAAGGACGGCGGCGCCTTCATCGGGTGGTTCATCCTGTGTCCCGAGGACCGGGACAGCCCGCTGGACGAGGTCGAGATCGGCTACCGGCTGCGCCGGGCGGAGTGGGGCAAGGGGTACGCCACCGAGGGCTCCCGGGCGTTGCTGGCCAAGGCGTTCACCGAGCTCGGCGTGAACGTGGTATGGGCCGCGACGATGTCGGTGAACGCCGGTTCCCGGAGGGTGTTGGAGAAGGCCGGGCTCACGGTGACCGGTCCCCTCGACACGCCTGCCGACATGCAGGCGGTCGAGGGTGCCGAGCTCGGCGGTTTCCGGTACGAGATCACCAGGAAGCAGTGGGAGCGGCGTTAACCGCCGATGCTGGGGCGCAGCTGCCACTGCTGGTCGTCGGTGTTGTTGTCGCGGTACTGCTGGACGTCGGCGCTGTCGGCGGTGGACATGCCGTCGACGGCGAGCAGTTTGCCGCTGTGCCGGTTGACCAGCTTGTAGTTGCCGTCCCCGGCGTCCACCGGCAGCCACAGATGGTCGGCGGTGCCGTTGTCGTCGTACTGGACGACCTGGGCGCTGTCGGCCGTCGACATGCCGTCGACGCCGAGGACCTTACCGCTGTTGAGGTTCTTGATCCGGAAGTATCCGTCGCCGTTGTCGATCAGCTCCCAGCGGTGGTCCCGGGTGCCGGTGTCGCTGTACTGCTGGACCGGGGCGCTGTTCGCGGTGGACGCGTCGTGGACGGCGAGGAGCTTTCCGCTGTGCCGGTTGAAGATCTTGAAGGTGGGGCGGGACCAGACCTGCAGTTCGCTGAGCCCCCAGCCGACGCCGCCGCCCCGGTTGGGGGCCAGCACCCGCAGCCGTGACGTGGTGACCGGCGCGAACGTGTGCCGGGTGAGCCCGTTGGCGATCGGTGACGTGCCGGTGGTGATGGTCTGCCACTGGCTGCCGGTCCACTGCTGCAACTCGTAGCTCGTCGGGACTCGTACCCCGCCGCCGTCGTCGTAGAAGTAGAGGCGAACGTCGTCGACGACCACCGGACGGCCGAAGTCGACACCCACATGATCACTCGCGTTCGGTGAGCTGTAGCTGGTCCATCTGGTGTTCTGCGGGACGTTGTTCTCGAAGATGTTGCCGTCGATGGTCCGCCAGGCGTTGTCGACGGTGAACGTGTAGGACGCGAACGGCTGGGTGGATCCGTTGCCGTGCCGCTGCGGGTTGGCGGCGATGTTCACCCGCTCCCCCGTCGGCGGCGCCACCGGGGTTCCGACCGCAGCGGTCAACGGCGTCAAACCCGGCTGCGCCGCCTGCTGTACGCCGTCCACGAACACTTTCAAGCCGGCGCCACGCCCGTACCGGCTGCCGGTCCGGTCCCAGAGAACCGTCAGGTTGTGACCGTGGTAGGGCGCGTTCTCCAGCAGGAAGTAGTCCCAGGAGGCGGGCGCCAGCGGCTTGACCGTGACCGCGTCGTCGGCCCGGGCGTCCACGCCGATCAGCCCGGCGATCACGTTGTCGACGAAGGTGGAGTGGTTGTAGTCCTCGCTGTGCCCGCCGCCGTCGTAGATCCACCGGTTCTCGTCCGGGTGGTGCGCCTCGGCGACGTACGGCACGCCGTTGCGGTACTGGGTGAGCGCATACTTCCGCAGCAGGTCGACGTAGTCGGCGCGGTCCGCGTACGGCTGCGCCGGATAGTCCTGCAACAGATTCGCCAGACCGGTCAGAACCTGCGAGGTGGCGTACGGCCACGACGGCCCGTTCCAGCGGCAACAGCCGTTGAGCGCGTCCCGCATGAACTGCGGGCTGCGCCGTTCGGCGGTGGTCGGCCCGTACGCCGAGTAGAAGCCCTGCGGGTCGGTCACCTGGGCCCACGCCACCGACCGGCTCGCGTCCGGCATGTCGAACATCCACGGCACGAACCCGATGTGCTCGCGGGTGTCGAGCTTGGCCAGGTTCGGGTTCTGGTCACGCATGACGTGGTAGTAGAAGTTGCGCCCGCCGTCCCACAGCCGGGCGTCCATGTTCGTCTTCAGCGCCGCCGCCCGCGAGTGGTACAGGTCGGCGGTGGCGGTGTCCCCGCGCAGCGCGGCGATGCTCGCGATGGCCCGCGCGTCGCCGTACTGGTAGGCGTTGATGCTGGGCCGGTATCCGGCGCCGCCGTGGTAGGGGTCGCTGGACTGGTAGGACGCGGCCGACAACTCGCTGGCGTCCCAGACCGGCACCTGCCAGTACAGGCCGAGGGCGGCGTTGTACTGCACGTTCCATCTGTCGTAGAAGCGCTGCAGAGCCGACTGCTGGGCGGTCACGAAGGCCCGGTCGCCGTTGGCGAGGTACCGGTTCCACACCGCACTGGCCGCCCAGAAGCTGTACTCGTGACCCCAGTCGGTGGTGTTCGGGTTGACCTCCTCGACCGCCGGTTTGGGACCGGCTCCGGGGCCGGTCAGCCAGTAGTTGATGTAGTCGTCGAGGTACTGACCGTTGCGTACCCACCGGCCCTCGGCGATGTGGTGACCGGCGGCGGCCGAGATGCCGCCGTAGGGTGCCCCGTAGGAGACCGGGTTCAGGAACTCGCTGGAGATCCAGCCGAACTGCGGCCCGGTGTAGACCAGGTGCTCCTTCCAGGTCTTCCACCGGTAGTAGTAGACGTCCTGGATCTGCCGGTCGGGCACCTCGAGGAACGGGATGTTGGCCCGGTACCAGGCGGGGTCGTTGAACCCGCCGACGAAGCTGTCCTTGTTCAGAAATGTGGTGCCGGTACCGACCGGTGGAAGCGGGCCGGGCGGATCCACGGCGACTGCCGGACCGGCCCCGGCGAGGGCCATGGTGAGGGCGCTGACGCAGGCCAGCACGGATCGAAGACGCATCGGCGGACTCCTCGGTGACAGGCGCGCGGCATCTGTAAGGAATCCAACCTGTTGAATGTGTCAGGTGTCAATCTCTGATGGAACCTGAGCGAAAATGTGGCGCTCGGCGAGCCACGCGGTGAACCGGTCGGCCGGCAGCGGACGACTCAGGTGGTAGCCCTGCACCAGATCGCAGTCCCAGTCCCGCAGCCGGTCCAGCGCGGCCTCACTCTCCACCCCCTCGGCGATCATCCGCATCCCGAGGTTGTGGGCCAGCTCGACGGTGCTCTTCACGATCGCCGCGCTGCGCGGGTCGGTGTCACAGTGCGTCACGAACGCCCGGTCCAATTTCAGGTCGTCCACCGGCAGCGCGTGCAGGTAGGCCAGACTGGAGTAGCCAGTGCCGTAGTCGTCCACGGCCAGCCGTACGCCCATCTCCCGCAACTCCTCCAGCACCGCGGTGGCCCGGGCCGCGTCCCGCATCAGGATCTCCTCGGTGACCTCCAGATGCAGCGCGGCCGGCGGCACCTCATACCGCGACAGGGCGTCCGCGACATGCCCGGGCAGCGTGGTGTCCTGCAGGTTCGACGCGGACAGGTTCACCGCCACCACCAGGTCCAGACCGTCGGCCCGCCAGTCCCGGCTCTGGGCCAGCGCGATGTCCAGCACCTGCAGGGTCAGCCGGCCCATCAGACCGGCGTGCTCGGCCAGCGGCAGGAACACGTCCGGGAACACCAGGCCCCGGCGCGGGTGATCCCATCGCACCAGCGCCTCGACGCCGGTCACCGTGCCCGAGGCGAGATGCATCTGCGGCTGGTAGTGCAGGGCCAGCTCACCCCGGTCCAGACCGACCCGCAGCTCCTCCAGCGTGGTCAGGCGCTGCCGGCCGGCCACGTCGTCGGCCGCCCCGGTCGCCAGCGCGACCCCACGATGATCGTTCTTCGCCACGTACATGGCGTTGTCGGCCTGCCGCAGCAGCATGCTGTGGTCGCTACCGTGATCCGGGTGAACCGCCACCCCGATGCTGGCGTCCACGTGCAGCGCGATCTGGTCCAGGTCGAACGGCCGGCGCAATGCGGTGAGCAGGCAGACCGCGACCTTCTGGGCACGGACCGGGTCGGCGTTCTGCATGATCACACCGAACTCGTCGCCGCCCAGCCGGGCCAGCGTACCCTCGGTGCCGATCGCCTCGGACAGCCGCTTCGCGACCATCCGCAGCAGCCGGTCGCCGAGGTGGTGGCCGAAACTGTCGTTGATCTCCTTGAACCGGTCCAGGTCGATGATCGCGACGGCCAGCGGCACCGGCGGGTCGCTCTCCGAGAGACTGCGCCTCAGGATCTCCAGGAACCGGCGGCGGTTGGGCAGCCCGGTCAGGTCGTCGGTCCGGGCCTGCCGGCGCGCGTCGGAGAGCTTCTCCACGGTCCGCACGGTCAGCAGCATCCGCACGATCGCCCCGGTGATCGCGGTGGCCGCCAGCACACTGCTGACGAACGGCAGCGGATGCGCCCGCCAGTTGTCGCTGAGCAGCAGGAGCATCGACGCGTAGGCCAGCGCCGCCGGCAGCACCATGCCGACCAGGGCCCGCGCCGGACGCCGCTCCGAGCTGCTCTGCGGCGTCTGCCAGGCGGCCAGCACGATGACCGCGAGCGCGACGGTCCACAGCACGTCGGTCCAGCCGCTCGGCAGGTAGACGCCGCTGTTGGTCTCCAGCATCCGCAGCGCGTTGGCCACGGTATTGATGCCCATGCCGGTCAGCAGCAGTGTCCAGACCCGCTCCAGGCGCCAGTTGCTCAGCGCCCACGAGCCGAGCAGCACCCCGGCCAGCACGATGTCGGACACCGGGTAGGCCACGCTGACCAGCATCGACAGCCCGACACCGAACGACTCGGCGGTCACCCCGGTCAGGAACGCCACGGACGCGAACGCGGCCGCACAGGACGCGGCGATCAGGCCGTCCAGCCACGTGGACAGGCTGATCCTGGACTGCCGGGCGCGCAGCAGCAGGTAGACGGCGCCGTAGGCGAACGGGTAGTAGGCCAGCCACATCCCGTCGGCCGCCGACGGGTACGGCATCGGATCCAGATGGACGACGACGGCGATCCAGTAGACCGTGCCCGCGGCGTAGAAGGTCAGCCCACCGGCCATCAGCAGCCAGGCACCCCGGTCCTCGCGCACCAGCGCGGCCCGCGCCCAGACCAGCGCGGCGGCCAGCAGATAGACCGCGTCCTGGAGGGCGTTCCTGGTCCCCGAGTGCCCCTCCAGCCACGACCGCACCACCGGAACGGCCGCCAGGATCTGGGCGACGAGCAGCACGACACCGAGCCCGAAGGCGGCCCGGAGCCACCATCGGCCACGCGCCGACGCCATCGTCAAGGAAGCCACAGACACCTGATCGGTAGAACGGTTTGTACGGATGAGGCTAACCGGCCACCAACCACCGGCACCGCGGTTCCCCCTGAGCAGGCATCGGCACCCGAAACAGCACCTGGCCTGCTACGATCCCGCGCTGACAAGATCAACGAACATCAGCACTTCCATAGAGGTACGCATGAGTATCGCAATCCCGTCCAGCCTGGTTCAGAACGGGACCGGCATACCGGGTGTCTGCACCCGGCACGGTGAGCCAGTGGTCCTGCACCGGGCGGTCAAGTTCATCTCCAAGCCGCCCGGCTGGTCGTACCTCCTGATCATCATCGGTTTTCTGCCCTTCATCATCGTGACCTCGCTGCTGCGCAAGGAGGTGCAGGCCACGGCCTGGCCGTTCTGCGCGAAGTGCGTGGAAACGCACAAGAACCGGATGATCGTCGGCTGGGTTCTGATGGCGGCCCTGCCGTTGAGCGTCGCGATCGGCTGGAACATGGGCGAGGCCGGCGTGACGGTCATCTTCATCGCACTCCTCCCCTTCATCATCGGCTTCGCCCTGGCCAACCGCGGCTCGTACCGCCTGTTGCCCTGGGGCTTCACGTCACAGGACGGCTCCACCGTCGGTTTCCCGAAGGCCCATCCCGGCTTCGTCGACGCCGCCCAGGCCGCCTACGCCCACGCCGCGCAGCAGTACGCCGCCTGGCAGGCCGCCCAGCAGCAGCAGCAGTCGCCGTACCAGGCGCCGTACTCCCAGTAGGCCCTCCGCCCCGGGACCTCCGGCACTGCACCGACACCGAGTGCCGGAGGTATCACGGAAAGTGCGGGCGGGACAGCCCCGCCGGCCGACGAGGGCGAGGTACGACGATGTCCCGCTACGTGTTCGACTTCTCCGACGGCAACAAGGACCTCAAGGACCTCCTCGGCGGCAAGGGCGCCAACCTGGCCGAGATGACCAGGATGGGCCTACCGGTGCCGCCGGGATTCACCATCACCACCGACGCCTGCCGGGAATACCTGCACACCGGCACGCTGCCGAGCGGTCTGCTGCGCGAGGTCGAGGACCACCTGCGCCTGGTCGAGGCGCGGCTGGGCAAACGGCTCGGCGACATCCACGAACCGCTGCTGCTGTCGGTGCGCTCCGGTGGGCCGTTCTCCATGCCGGGCATGATGGAGACGATCCTGGACATCGGCCTCAACGACACCACGGTTCTCGCCCTGGCCGCCCGCAGCGGCGACGAGCGGTTCGCCTGGGACTCCTACCGGCGGCTCATCCAGATGTTCGGGCGGACGGTGTACGGCGTACCGGCGGAACTGTTCGAAGCCGGGCCGGGCGACACGGCCGCCCTCCGTGACCTGGTCGCCACCTATCAGAAGGTCTTCGCCGAGTACACCGGCCGGGACTTCCCGCAGTCGCCCCGCGAGCAGCTCTACGGCGCGATCACCGCGGTCTTCCAGTCGTGGAACGCCGACCGGGCGGTGCTCTACCGCCGGCAGGAACGCATCCCGCACGACCTGGGCACCGCCGTCAACGTGCAGGCCATGGTGTTCGGCAACCGCGGCCCGCGCTCCGGAAGCGGCGTCGCCTTCACCCGCGACCCGGCCACCGGACGGCGCGGCGCCTACGGCGACTACCTGCCCGACGCGCAGGGCGAGGACGTGGTCGCCGGGATCCGCAACACCCTGACCCTGGCCGACCTGTCCCGCATCGACCCGGCCTCACACGTCAAGCTGCTGTCCATCATGGAGAAGCTGGAGCAGCGGTTCCGCGACCTGTGCGACATCGAGTTCACCATCGAGGACGGTGACCTCTGGATGCTGCAGACCCGGGTCGGCAAACGCACCCCGGCCGCCGCGTTCGTGATCGCCGCCCAGCTCGTCGACGAGGGCACCATCACCCTCGACGAGGCGATCAGCCGGGTCACCGGCGACCAGCTCGCCCACCTGATGTTCCCCGCCTTCGACCTCGACGCCGCACCCGAACCCCTCACCACCGCGGTCGCCGCCTCACCCGGCGCCGCGTCCGGGGCGATCGTGTTCGACTCCACGGCGGCCACGGCAGCCGACGGTCCGGTGATCCTGGTCCGGCACGAGACCAACCCCGACGACCTGCCCGGCATGATCGCCGCCCAGGGCATCCTGACCAGCCGGGGCGGCAAGACCTCACACGCCGCGGTGGTCGCCCGCGGAATGGGCAAGACCTGCGTCTGCGGCGCCGAACAGGCCGTCGTCGACCCGGTCGCCGAGACCCTCACCGTCGGCACGACAGTGCTGCACGCCGGGGACGTGATCTCGATCGACGGCACCACCGGGCACGTGTACGCCGGCGCCGTGCCGGTGCGGTCGTCATCGGTGGTCCGCTTCTTCGAGGGCGAACTGTCGCCGCTCGGCGACCCGCTGCTGGCCGCCGTGCAGCGGCTGATGACCCACGCCGGGCACGTGGCCCGCCTCGCCGTGCACGCCAACGCGGACACCGCGGCCGACGCACGCCGGGCCCGGCGGTTCGGCGCCACCGGGATCGGCCTGTGCCGTACCGAGCACATGTTCCTCGGCCCTCGCCGGGAACTGGTGGAACACCTGATCCTGGGAGACCACGAATCCGCGCTGGCCGAACTGCTGCCGCTGCAACGCGACGACTTCACCGCCCTGCTGCGGGAGATGGACGGGCTGCCGGTCACCATCCGGCTGATCGACCCGCCGCTGCACGAGTTCCTGCCGTCGCTGGAGGACCTGACCGCTCGGGTCGCCGCAGCACAGGCGGTCGGCCGCGATCCCGGCCTCGACGGGCTGCTGCTCGCGGCGGTGCGGCGCATGCACGAACAGAACCCGATGCTCGGCCTGCGCGGCGTGCGTCTCGGCCTGGTCGTTCCCGGGCTGTTCGCGATGCAGGTGCGCGCGGTCGCGGAGGCCGCCGCGGCCCGGGTCGCCGCGGGCGGCGACCCGCGGCCCGAGATCATGGTTCCGCTGGTCGGGACGGTTCAAGAGCTCGATGTGGTACGGGCGGAGGCGCTCGAAGTCCTGTCCCGGGTCGAGGGTGCACCGCCGATCCCGATCGGCACCATGATCGAGGTGCCGCGGGCCGCGCTGACCGCCGGCGACATCGCGCACGCCGCCGACTTCTTCTCCTTCGGCACCAACGACCTCACCCAGATGACGTGGGGCTTCTCCCGCGACGACGTGGAGGGCGCGTTCTTCGGCCGCTACCTGGACCTGGGCGTCTTCACCGTCTCACCGTTCGAGTCCCTCGACACGACCGGAGTCGGCGAGTTGGTCCGGACCGCCGTCGAACGCGGCCGAGCCACCCGCCCCGACCTGCCCACCGGCGTGTGCGGCGAACACGGCGGAGACCCGGCCTCGATCCACTTCTTCCACGACGTCGGCCTCGACTACGTGTCCTGCTCCCCGTACCGCATCCCGATCGCCCGCCTGGAAGCCGGCCGAGCCGCAGTCACCCCTGCAACGCAGCCTAATGGGGCGGCATTCGGCCCGACGTCAACGTCATGATCATCGACTGAGCCGACCGGCCGACCACGTAGGGTCTTCTCATGCGCGACAGCCCCGCTCAGGTGTATGCCCTGGCTGAGGAGATCCGGCAGCGTTGCCTCGGCCGGCTGGACAGCCTGCTCAGCCCGGGCACTCAGGTATGGACCGCCGCCGCCGCGGAGGAACTCATCGAGCGTTTCGTGCACGCCCCCGACCTCAGCTCCAAGACGTTCCTCGAAAAGCTGCAGACCCAGCTGGCCGGTGCGAGCTCGCAGGCGATCCGGTTGATGGCTGAGCTCGCGGTGATCTATGAGCTGACGCCCGTGAACGTGGGGGTGCCCGCCAAGCGGCGGATGGTGGAAGGCGTTCTCGCTCTCTCCGGTGCGGCCGACCCGCTGCCGGACCGCGTCCTGGAGGCATTCACCGGCGGCGTCGCCAATCCTGGTACCTGGTATATGACCAGGCCCGATGTGCAGCTGACGTTCCTCATTCGCAGTGTTGTCGCGCTCACCGCTCTGACCGATGAGGACCGCGCCGGCGTGACCTCGGACCCGTGGCTGTTCCGGGACCTACTGGGCTCGGTGCCGTTGGGCAGCGGTTACAACCAACGCGCGGCGCTGCTGCATCTGATGTTCCCGGACACGTTCGAGTCCATCGTGGCGAGCCAGGATAGAGGTCGCATCCTGGACTTCTACGCCGAGCGTCTGACCACGCGGTCGGGTGACGACGACCGGGACATGCTTCTGCTGCGCGAAGCGCTCGCCGACGAAAACGGCGAACCCATACATTTCTACCGGCCGCCGTGGGACGGCTGGCGGACGACGAAGACGACGACCCCGGGGTGGCTCATCCGGGGCGCCAAGGTCCACGGTGTCGACCTGACCTCCCGGTGGCTCGACGACGGGTACTGTTCCGTCGCGTTCCCGGAGGTCCCCTCGATCCCGGCCGGCACCTCGCACGCGAAGATCGTGGAGATCGTGGCGGGGGCCTTGCCCGATCTGAGCATCCAGGAGCGACGATCCACGGCTGTCGCCCTGGACCGCTTCCTGAACCGGATCAAGACCGGCCATGTGGTGGTGACCGTCCACGGCGGTGACGTCTATGCCGGACGTATCACCGGAGCGGCCGAATGGGTCGAGTCCCCGGATGCGCTGTCGAACCGGCGACGCAAGGTCGACTGGCTCAACGCCGACCGACCGATCGCTCGTGCCGACCTGTCCGCAGGCGCCCAAGGCAAGCTGAGCGGCCAGAATGCCATCAGCGACCTCGGACTGTACGCGGAGGAGATCCTCGAGCTCGCCACGGTGGAGGAGACCACCCATGCCGGTGAGGCCGAGGTCCCGGCGTCGGCGTTGACCAGTCCCGTCGCGCTGGAACTCCCGGATCCGACGAAAGCGCTCGCCGACCGTCTCTTCCTGCCACTGGACTGGCTTCGTGAGGTCATCGATCTTCTTCGCGAGAAGCGGCAGGTCGTCCTCTACGGGCCGCCAGGGACCGGCAAGACGTTCATCGCACAGGCCATCGCCGCGTTCCTCACCGAGACGGCCGGCGGCGAGCAGCGTCTCATCCAGTTTCATCCGTCGTACGCGTACGAGGACTTCTTCGAGGGATTCCGGCCGCGGCCCGGTGAGACCCCCGGTTCCCTTGTGTTCGACCTCGTACCCGGTCCGCTGCGGCGCATGGCGAAGCTCGCGGATGAGGACCCGACTCGCCCGTACGTGCTGGTGATCGACGAGCTGAATCGTGCGAACCTCGCGAAGGTGTTCGGGGAGTTGTACTTCCTGCTGGAATACCGCACCCGGGCGGTCGGTCTGCAGTACTCGCCCGAGGAGGACTTCTCCCTGCCGGCGAATCTGCTGGTGATCGGCACGATGAACACCGCCGACCGGTCGATCGCGCTCGTCGATCAGGCGATGCGCCGCCGGTTCGACTTCGTCCCCCTGTTCCCGGGTCAAACCCCGCTCACGACGATGCTGCGTGACTGGCTCGCCGCCAATGCGATCCCGGCGACCGCCGCTGACCTGCTCGACACGCTGAACAGCAGACTTGGCGATCCGGAGAGCGCTGTCGGGCCGTCGTACTTCATGAGCGAACGAGCCCGCACCGACGCCGGCCTCGAACGGATCTGGCGAACCGCGATCATCCCGTTACTGGAGGAGCGATTCGCCGGTAGCGGCGTCGACGTCCACGCCGAATATGCCCTCGCATCCCTGCTCGACCAGCTCAAGAAGGCCAGGGGCGGTAGCACTTCGGCATCGTCTACCGGCCCCGCTCCAGAGGAGGGCCAGGTCCTGTCCGGCAGCGACATCGGATCGCCGACTGCGGATCGGATATGAGGCGATTAGCTGTCGGCGAGTATCAACGGATGGCGTTTCCGGCTCTGCCGGCGACGGCTGCCCGCGCGCTGCACAGCACCGGCGCCGTTCAGGTCAGCAGTACCATCGGCGGCGGTGACACGGTTCTGCAAGCCCGCAGCATCGTCGGCGCGGTCCGTGTCGGAAGTGGTGATGACGCCGTCGAGCTGCACGTCCGGCCCAAGATCGGGGTGTCTCGCCTGCTCTGGCTACTGGGCCACGCCAGGGATCAGTCGGGGTGGCGTGAAGACGACGTCGAAGCCGGGACGGCCACCGGCGTCGTCGCCGCGATGGCGACGATGTTCCTGGCCCGCTGCCGGCGCGCGTTGGCCGCCGGAATCCTGCACGGCTACCAGGAACGTGACGAGACCCTGCCCGGGCTGCGCGGCCGATTGCGCGAAGCGGATCAAATGCGGGCCCGGCCCGGCATCCCGTTGCCGCTGGAAGTCCGCTACGACGACTACACCATCGACATACCCGAGAACCGGCTGCTGCGGACCGCCGCGTCGCGGCTGCTCACGGTCGACGGCCTTGCTCCGGCCGTACGGCTGGCTCTGACCCGGACGGTCCGGGATCTCGCCGACGCGTCGCTACTCATTCCCGGGGCACCGCTGCCGGCGATCATTATTAGCCGACTCAACCGCAGGTATGAGCCGGCGCTGCATCTCGCCCGGATGATCCTGCAACGCACCAGCGTCGAGGACAGCTCCGGGGCGAGCAGCGCCAACGGTTTCCTGTTCGACATGAACCGTGTCTACGAAGACTGGCTGTCCCAAGGGTTGATCTCCGCGTTGGAGGCGATCGGCGGTCGAGGACGGCGGCAACAGCCGCTCGCGCTGGACCATGGCGGCCGTGTCACCATGCAGACCGACATCACCTGGTGGTCCGGGCCCACCTGCCTGGCCGTCGTGGACGCGAAGTACAAACGGCTCCCGGCAGCCGGGCCTCGCCCCGAGGATCTGTACCAGGTCCTCGCCTACTGCACGGCGCTCGGCCTGCGTTCGGGGCATCTCGTGTATGCCGCGGGAACACCGGCACCCGCCATCGTCGTCCGGAATGCGGGCGTCCGACTTCACTCCCACGTCGTCTCGCTCGCCGATTCACCGGATCGCATTCTCGGCACCATCGACACGATCGCCGCGAAGATCGCGGCCGGCACGGACGCCGACGGTCAGCCCTTCCCTATGATCGGGTCGTGATCGACTGGGGCCGGCTTGCGGCTGACGACTTCCCCGTCCCCGACAGCGTCGGGCCGGCACTCACGCAACTGTGCACGATGCTGACCTCGGCCGACCCGACGGTGCGGGATCAGCAGGCGTACACGATCCTGTCCACATGGGTCCGCCGGGGAGACCTCGACGACCATCTCGCTGATCTCGGTGGCGACCTGACCGCCATGTTCGGTCACACCCAAGTCCAAGCCCGCGCGTTCGCGCCATTGGTCCTGGCCGCCGTCGTGGACCGGGACTCCGTCATCGGAGTCGTCGACCCGGACCGGTTGCGCGGTTGGCGAGACGAGTTCGTGGCGTGGTGGATCGCGGAAGCCGATATCCGCGGGTGGGACGAGCGACTCGGCTGGCTGCACGCCATCGCCCACGGCGCCGACCTCGCCGGAGCGCTCGGGTCCTCGCCGCGGTTGACCGGCGGTGAGCTCGCCGACCTGCTCACGGTTGTCGCCCGCCGGATGACCGCGCTCACCGACTACCGGTACGCGCAGATGGAGGAGGACCGGCTCGCCAGGGCGATCGTCGCGATCCTGATGCGGGAACGCCTCGACGCCGCATCGGCCACCGGCTGGCTGCACGTCGTGGACGAACTCTTCGCCGGCGGTGGCCCGGGCCCGCTGCCGGTTCCCGTGGCGAACACCCTGGCGGTACTCCGTGCCGGATACGTGATGGTGGACCGTCACGACCTGCCACACCGGACAGTCGTCACCGATGGGATGGCGCAACGCCTGCACTACGCCTTCGCGGCCTATCCGTTGGTGCGCAAGCAGGTGTGAACAGGCGGGACGGCTTCACACCAGCCGCGGTTTGACGGCGAGCCACGCGCGAAGCCGGTCGGCCAGATCCTGATCGTCGAGGTCGGGCAGGTGCGGTTCGGCGGCGTTGAGGAGACCCCTGGCGTGCCGCGAATCGCGCATCTCCTGGATCTGCAGGGTCGCTAGATCCTGCGGGCTGTCCAGGACGGCGACCTTGTCGAGGGCGACGGGGATGGCATCCAGGCACGCCCGGACCACGGCGTCCGCAGTCGGCAAGCTCGACGCCGGCATTCCGGCGTCGCGCATCTGCGCCACGTAGTACGCCGTCCGCTCCGCGGCCTCACGTTCGCCGAGTCCGGAACGGCCTGCTTCGGCCAGCAGCCAAATCGTCAACCGGGTCCATTCCGGTCGCTCCGCCGGTCGATCGTCCCACCGCGCCTCGACCAGCAGCAGTAGGTGCAGCCACCAGTTCGCCTCCGGGAGTGCGGGCTGATGTTGGTCGAGCCAGCGCCGACGGGCGTCCTCCGGCGACACCAGCAGCCGGTCGAGCTCCGCGTAGGTGACCACTTCGTCTCGCACCCGGCCAACAGTGACGCCACCCGCGGCGAGAATCAAGAACGGCCGCACGGGAAGGTGATCTACCGGTCGGCGGTAGCGCTGCGCAGGGTCCGTGGGGAGACGCCGCGGACGCGTTTGAAGGCGGCGCTCAGGGCGAACGGGCCGGCGTACCCCACGTCGCGGGCGATCGTCTCCAGCGTGGCGTCGGTGCGGACCAGCATGTCGGCGGCGCAGGACAGGCGCCACTCGGTCAGGTACGTCATCGGCGGTACGCCCACCAGCTCGGTGAATCGGCGGGCCAGCGCCGCGCGGGAGCAGCTCGCCTCGGCGGCCAGCGACGCCACCGTCCAGGGCTGGTCCGGCCGGGCGTGAATACGGGTCAGCGCGGTGCCGACGATCGGATCGTCCTGGGCCGAGTACCAGCGTGGCGGGTGCGCGTCGGGCCGGGACAGCCAGGTGCGCACCGCGGTGATCAGGATCAGGTCGAGCAGCCGGTCGAGCACGACGTCCTGGCCCGGGGCGTCCCGATCGACCTCCCGGATGACATGCTCGATCAGCCCGGAATCCCACTCGCCGGGCCGCAGCACGACCAGCTCGGGCAACGCCGACAGCAGCGACCGGCTGATCTCCGCCGGCGAATGGTACGTCCCGGTGAGCAGCATGGTCGCGCCGTCCGGGTCGTTGCCCCAGGACCGTAGCCCGAGCGGCCCCATCGGCCGGGCGCCGACCACGCCCGCGATCGGCCGGCAGACCTGGTCCGGCCCGATCGTGACCTGCGGCGCGGTGCTCTTCGAATCAGCCACGGTGTACGGCTCGGAGCGCCGCACCACCGCCACATCCCCCGGGACGATGGTGGCCGTGGTCGTACCCATGTCGATGTGGACCGACCCCCGGACCACCGCCACCAGGGTCAGCGGAGCCTCGTCCGCGATCCGGATCGACCACGGCGCGGACAGCAGCGACCGCAGGATGAACGCGCCCCGCGCCCGCGGATCGAGCAGACCACCGACCGGATCCATCGGCCAAGCGTAGACGCTCG
The DNA here is from genome assembly GCF_033097365.1 of Actinoplanes sichuanensis. Lineage (NCBI taxonomy): Bacteria > Bacillati > Actinomycetota > Actinomycetes > Micromonosporales > Micromonosporaceae > Actinoplanes > Actinoplanes sichuanensis. The sequence goes on along the minus strand of NZ_AP028461.1, from coordinate 2,426,690 downwards.
CGTATGCGTCAGGGCGTCTGCCGCATGGATCGACTCACCGGTCTGCGATGACATGGAGACATGACTCGTCTCTGGGATGTCCTCACCGCAACCACCGTCGTCGGGAGCGGCCTGCTCGCCGGCGTGTTCTTCGCGTTCTCCGCGTTCGTGATGAGCGGCCTGCGCCGATTGCCGGACCAGGCCGGCGCGGCCGCGATGCGCTCCCTCAACGTCACCGCGCAGCGCCCGCCGCTGATGATCGCACTGTTCGGGGTCACCGCGCTGTGCGTCGTGGTGATCGTCCGGGCGGTCGCCACCTGGCCCGGGCCGGGCGCCGGATGGTCGCTGACCGGCGCGGCCCTGACCATCATCGGAGCGTTCGGCGTCACCGCGGTGGTCAACGTGCCGCTGAACAACCGTCTGGACGCCGACACGATCCCCTGGTCGCAGTACCTGGCCGCCTGGGACCCGGCCAACCACGCCCGCACGATCCTCTGCCTGGCCGGCTGCGCGCTCCTGCTGGTCGGCATGCTCAACCGGCAGTGACCCCATCCGGGGCATGCGGGATGCTGGGGATGTGGAGTACGTGTCCCGAGTGCCGCGACCGCCGCTGGACGGGCTGATCGACGACCTCTACTACCTGGCGGGCGCGCCGCCGTACGCCCGGCTGATCTTGCCGCCGCCCGCGGCGCTGCTCATCGTCAACCTCGGGGCGCCGTTCCGGATCCGCGGTGGTGCCGACCCCGCGGCGGCCGACTTCGCGGACGGCTGTGTGGTCACCATGCCCACCCGCGCGTGGGAGTTCGGCTATCCGCCGTGGACCCGGTCGGTCGGTGTGCACTTCAAGCCGTGGGGGGTGGCTCCGTTCCTGCCGATGCCCGCGGCCGAGCTGTGTGACCGGCCGGTGACGGTGGAGCAGGTGTGGGGCCGGGCGGCCGTCGCCGAGCTGCGGGACCGGCTGGCCACCGCCGACGAACCGCGGGCCATGCTGGCGCTACTGGAGGAGGAGCTGATCCGGCGGCTGGGCGAGACCGCCGGTCTGGGGTTGGTCCGCCACACGAGCGGGGTGATCGCGGCGGCCGGCGGGGCGGTGGCGATCGGCGACCTGAGCGTGGCCGCCGGGGTCAGCGGCACCCATCTGGCCCGGCGGTTCAAGGACCTCGTCGGTGTCACCCCGAAACGTCTGGCCCGGACCCACCGGTTCGCCGCCACCATGTTCGCTCTCGACCCGGCCGCGCCGATCGACTGGAGTGAGCTGGCCGGACGCGCGGGCTACTTCGACCAGGCCCATTTCGGTCACGAGTTCCGGGCGTTCACCGGGCTCACGCCGACCCGGTACGTCGAGGTCCGGCGGCGTTTCCAGCGCGAACATCCCGGCCACGTGCTGGACAACTGGCCGCTGCCGGCCGATTGATTTCTTACAAGACCGGCGGTTCGCGGCGGGCTAGTTTGAGGGTGTCGCAGAGCAGAGGAGAGCCCCGTGGGCAAGGTGGTCATGTACGCCTCGGTGTCGGTGGACGGTTTCGTCGCGGACGAGAACGACCAGCCCGGGCCGCTGTTCGACTGGTTGACCGGCGGTGACGTTCCGTTGGACGACAGCGGCGTGGTGAAGGTGTCGCAGACGTCCTACGACTACATCCGGCCGTACTGGGACCGGATCGGGGTGACGATCTGCGGCCGACACGTCTTCGACCTGACCGACGGCTGGGACGGGACGCCGCCGAGTGGGGTCGCCCACGTGGTCGTCGTGACGCACCGGCCGGCACCGGAGGACTGGAACCCGCAGGCGCCGTTCCACTTCGTCGACGGTGTCAAGGCGGCCGTCGACAAGGCGCGGGAGCTGGCCGGTGACCGCCTGGTCGAGGTCGCCGCCGGTGACGTGGGTGGCCAGGTGCTCGCCGCCGGTCTGGTCGACGAGGTGCGCATGGATGTCGTGCCGGTGGTGTTCGGGTCCGGCAAGCGCTTCTTCGGGTCGGTCGACGCGCAGCACCTGCTGGCCGATCCGGACGTGGTGATCCCCGGCGACCGGGTGCTTCACCTGCGCTATCCGGTACACCCCGCCGGTCACGAGGCGTAGATCGAATACTTGGCGGTCCAGCGGTTCGACGTGCCGAACGTCGCCGGCCACGTGCCGAACGTCGTCGCCGCACTCCAGGCGCCCTGGCCGGCCGTACCCGTATCGAAGCTCATGTTGTTGTCGCCGTTGGTGTTGTACATGAGCCAGTAGGCGGTGTTCGGGGCGAGGGTGGCCGTGATCGGGCGGCTGTTCCAGGCGTTCGCGGTCAACGTGCCGGACGTGGTCGAGGCGACCAGGGCGCCCGGCGAGCCGTTCGTGTCGGCGTAGACGGCCAACTGGTACTGGTTGGCCGGGGCGGCCTGCACGGACGTCATGTGGACGGAGATCTGGCTGATCGTCAGCGCGGTCGCACCGTTGACGAACCGGGAACCGTTCATGTAATTCATGTCGCCGACGTCCTGCAACGTGCCCACCTGGTCGAACCCGAACCGTGGCGCGCTCGCTCCGGCCGTGGTGAACCCGAACTGGTGGTCGGCGGCCGGCGCGTTCCCGGCCACATCGGTCACGCCGGTACGGACGGTCACCGTGTAGGCGGTCGACGCGGCCAGCGCCGCCGACGGCGTGATCGTGGCCGCCTGGTTGACCGCGTCGTAGGCGACCGTGCGGTTGACCAGCGTGCCGCCCGGGCCACGCAGCTCCAGGTTGGCCGGGGTCACCGTGCCCGCGGCCAGGGCCTCACTGAACCGGACGGTGATCGGTGCGGTGGTGGACACCCCGGTGGCGCCGCCTGCCGGGACCGTCGAGGTGACCGCCGGTGGGGTGGTGTCCGCGCCGGTGGTCGCGTAGAGGGAGAACTTCGCGTTCCAGCGGCTCGACGTGCCGAACGTCGCCGGCCACGTGCCGAACGTCGTCGCCGCACTCCAGGCACCCTGGCCGGACGCACCGGAATCGAAGCTCATGTTGTTGTCGCCGTTGGTGTTGAACATCAGCCAGTAGGCCGTGTTCGCCGTCAGGGTCGCGGTGATCGGCCTGGTGTTCCAGGTGCCGCCGGTGAGCGTGCCGGTGGTGCTGGTGGCGATCCGGGCGCCCGGCGAACCGTTCGTGTCGGCGTAGACGGCCAGCTGGTACTGGTTGTTCGGGGCGGCCTGGGCGGTCCGCATGTACACCGACATCGACGTGATGGTGGCCGGGTCGGCGCCGGTGACGAAGCGGGAGCCGTTCATGTGGTTCATGTCGCCGGTGTCCACCGAAGCGCCGACCCCGGTGTGGCCGATCTGCTGCGACACCGGCGCGGACGTGTAGGTCGCGGTGTAGGTGGTCGCCGCGGTCGGCGCCGTGACGATGTGGGTGGCCGCGCCACCGTCGGACCACGAGCTGAACGTCGACGAACCCTGGGGCGACGGCGCGGACACCGAGTTCGTCGAGCCCTGGATGACCGTACGGGAGAAGGGTGTTGATCCGGATGTGGAACCGACGGTGAGTTGCAGACCGGCCGGAACCGTGTTGAACGTCAGGTCGACGGTCTTCGGGTCGAGGCGGCGGGTGACGGTGTGGGTCAGACCCTCCTGATCGGCCGCGACCAGTTTGAGCTCCAGATAGGACGGATACTCGTGGTCGGGTGCCTCGAAGGATCCGGACGCCGCACCGGTCCAGCTGCGGATCGCGTGCTCGTGACAGTTCTCCGGCGCCGAACAGTGGTGCATGACCAGGTCCCAGTTCAGCCGGGACGCGGGCAGCGCACCCTGCTGCGGATCGGTGGCGTGGCCGGTGAAGGCGATCGTGTCGCCGACCTTCCAGGTGGTGCCGACCGTCGGGGTGTCGATGATCGCGGTCGGCGCCTCGTTACCGGGCGTGATCGCGATCGTGCTGGTGTGGGTGGCGTTCAGGGTGTCGGTGACGGTCAGGCGGGCACTGTACGAACCGGCCGTGGTGTACGTGTACGTGGCGGTCGCCGCGGTCGAGTCGGTGACACCCTCACCGGTGAAGTCCCACGCGTACCGCAGCCGGCCCTCGTCGGCCGGGTCCGGGTCGGTCGAGCCGGCCCCGTTGAACGTCACGGTCAGCGGCGCCGGGCCCTGGGTCGGTGACGCGTCGATGACCGCGGTCGGCGGCTGATTGCCCGGGAAGTACCGCACCCGGCGGATGGTGCCGCCCAGGTCGACGTAGTACAGCTCCCCGCCGGGACCGACCTCGAGGTCGACCGGGCCGGCCGCGTCGGAGACGAAGGTCTGCAGGTTGGCCGGGTTCGGCAGGCCGCCCGGCGTGGACGGCAGCGAAGCCCAGATGCAGCGACGCGAGTAGTCGGCGAAGAACACCGCGCCGTGATAGGCGGCCGGGTAGGGACCACCCGCGGTCGGGTAGAACGCCACACCCGTCGACGACGAGCTGCCGGTCGGGCAGGCCTCGCCGGTGACCAGCTTGCTGGAGTGGTTCCAGGCGACGAACGGCGCCGTGTGCGTGCCGGCCGGGGCGGTGTAGAGGGTCTCGCAGATCGGCAGGTTGGCGCTGTCGTACCCGGATTGGCGCGCGTTGCCCTCCCAGCACGGCCAGCCGAAGTTGGTCACGCCCGCGGTGGCGTCGACCACCCGGTTGACCTCCTCCCAGGTGTTCCAGCCGGTGTCCGAGATCCACGCCTCGCTGGTGCCCGGCCGCATGGTGATCCGGTACGGGTTGCGCAGCCCGTTGGCGACGATCCGCCGGGTGTCGAGATCACTGGAACCGAGGTTCGGGTTGCCCGCGGCGGCCGCTCCGGTCGCCGGGTCGAGCCGCAGCAACGTACCGTCGAGCTGGGTCTCGTCGCCTGTCGTCCGGATGTCCTGAGCGCGCAGCGCACCACCCTCGCCGGCCGGATCGGTACACGGGTTGGTCGGCGCGCCGGACGGGAACTGGCCGTAGTCGACCGCGCTGAAACTCGCGCCGTCCCCGGCCGCGACATACAGCATGCCGTCGGCGCCGAACGCGATGTCGCCGATCGAGTGGCTGGGGAACTGCTGGCACCAGTCGTGCAGCAGCACCTGCTCGGTGCCGGTCATGGTGTCGCCGTCGGCGCGCAGCCGGGACAGCCGGCCGGTGACGATGCAGCGGCCGTCGTTGGCGTTGGCGCACACGTCGTTCCACACCGGGGCGGTCTGCCCGGGCGGCGCGTCGTAGGTGTAGAGCACGTAGATGTACGGGTCGGCCGGGAAGTTCGGGGCCAGTGTCATGCCGAGCAGGCCACGGTCCCACTGGTTGTGCACGTTGGCGGTCAGGTCGGCGAAGACGGTGGGGGTGGTGTCGGCGAGATCGTCGAAGATCTTGATCCGGCCACCCTTCTCGGCGACCACGACCCGGCCGTCGGCGGCGAACTCCAGATCGACGGGTGAGCTCAGTCCACTGAAGACGATCTGCTCCTGGAAACCGCTCGGCAGCGCGACAGCCGTCGCGGGCTGCGAGGCGACGAACGACGACATGGTGACCACGATCGCCAACGCGACGAATCCACCGAGCGCACGCCGAAGCACGGGCATTCCCCTCCCCCATACGCGGAACACCGGGCTCTTATATTCGTGAATCCTAAATAGAGTGCCACCGACCGGACCGACGTCCGACCGGGCAGACCTGGTCGTACGTCCGGTGGATGGATGTCGATCTAGAGACCCGGTTTGTGCTTGCATTTCCGGATGAGATTGGCCGTGTGGCTGGTACTGGTCGTCGCCGGACTGATTCTCGGCGGTCCGGTGTTCGACCGACTCACCACCGACGACGGTTCACGTCCCGACGAGTCGCCGACGGTGGTCGCCGTCGTCGGTGGCCGTGACGTGTACGACCCGGCACTGGTCGCCGACGTCACCGCGATCACCACCGGGATCCGCGCCATGGACGGGGTCACCGACGTCGAGGACCTGTACGGCTCCCCCGGCGGCCGGATCGGCGCCGACAACCGCAGCACGATGATCCGCGTCGAACTCGACCCCGACCTGCCCGACGACCGCCGTGAGCGACTGGAGGACGCGGTCGCCGACGCACTGCACCGCATCGACGCGCCCGAGGTGCTGGTCAGCGGCGAGACTCTCGCCGAACGCGCGTTCGCCGATCAGGCCGTCGCCGACGCCGCGTGGGGAGAGTCGGTCGCGATCGTCGTCCTGGCGATCCTGCTGGCGCTGATCCTCGGCGGGATCGTGGCCGGTCTGATCCCGCTCGCGGCGGCGCTGGCGACGGTGTCGGTGACGCTGCTCGGCCTGTACGGGCTGACCCTGTTCACCGGAGTCAGCCAGTTCACCGTCAACGTGGTCACCCTGCTCGGCATCGGCCTGGCCGTCGACTACGCACTGCTGATGGTGGCCCGGTTCCGCGAGGAGCGCGGCACCGATCCCGGCGCGCCGATCGGGCGACTGCTGGCCCGCACCCGGGCGACCGCCGGCCGTACCGTGCTGATCTCCGGTCTCGCCGTGGCCGCGACGATGGGCGGCCTGACCGTCTTCGCCGAACCGCTGCTCGGTGCCATGGCGCTCGGCGGCACGGTCGCGGTGTTGCTGGCCACCGCGGCCGGGCTGACGCTGGTTCCGGCGTTGATCGCCGTCGCCCATCGCCGCATTCCCGAGCCCCGGGCGACCCGTCCCGGCCTGCTGGCCCGGCTGGCCGTCCACGCGCGGAACCGGCCGGGCCCGGTCGCGCTCGCCGTCACGGTCGGGCTGCTCGCCCTGTCACTGCCGTTCCTGTTCGCCGTCAACCTGGACGACTCGGACGCCCGCGCCCTGCCCTCCTCGTTCGAGGCCCGCAAGCTGCACGAGGTCGTGCAGCGCGACTTCAGCGGCGGCCAGGCCGACCCGATCGAGGTGACCGTCGACGCCGACCAGGCGTCCGCCGAGGTCCGGGACTACCTCAACACGATCAACACACTGACCGATGTGGTACGGGTGGCGCCGCGCCCCGACGAACCGGCCATCGTCGACGTCACCCCGGAGAGCGGCGCCGAGCACGACGTCGTCCGTGCCGTCCGCGCGCTGAACCCGTCGTTCCCGGTGCACGTCGGCGGTGCCGCCGCGGAACTCGTCGACTACCGCGACTCGGTCGCCGCCCGTTTCCCGATCGCGCTGCTGATCGTGGTGCTGGCCACCACGACGCTGCTGTTCGTGCTGACCGGCTCGGTGATCGTCCCGGTCAAGGCGCTACTGATGAACGCCCTCACCCTGCTCGCCACGCTCGGGGTACTCGTGGTGGTCTTCCAATGGGGTGTCGGCGACGCGCTGCTCGGCTTCGAGTCGTGGGGCGCGATCGACGTCACCACCCCGGTGCTGCTGTTCGTGTTCATCTTCGGACTGTCGATGGACTACGAGGTGTTCCTGCTCGCCCGGATCCGCGAGGAGGACGACGTACACGCCGGCATCGTGAAATCCGGCCCGGTGGTCACCGCCGCCGCCCTCTGCATCGGCGTGGTGTTCCTCGGTTTCCTGCTCGGTGACCTGATCGCGGTCAAGGAGATCGGCTTCGCGATGACCGTGGCACTGCTGCTCGACGTCACTGTCGTGCGCGGCCTGCTTCTCCCGGCCCTGATGAATCTGCTCGGCGACTGGAACTGGTGGGCCCCGAAACCGCTGCGGCGGCTGCATCAGCGCTGGTTCTGACCCGGTTGCGGCCGGCCCGCTTGGCCGCGTAGAGGTTGCGGTCGGCCACGCCCAAGACGTCCACGTACCGGTCCGGGTGACGACCATAGGCGACCCCGATACTCACCGTCACCGGCAGGTCGCCGGTGAGCAGATGCCACGAGTGATTCTGTACGGCCACCCGCAACGCCTCGACTCGGGCGAGTGCCTCGTCCCGCGCCATACCGGCGATCACCACCAGGAACTCCTCCCCGCCGAGCCGGGCCGTGAACCCACCCACCTCGGGAACCGCCTGCCCGACCAGCCCCGCCAGCACGATCAGCACCTGGTCACCGATGTCGTGCGAGCAGTTGTCATTGATCGCCTTGAAATGGTCGGCGTCCACGATCGCGACCGTCACCGGCCGCGCGTCGGTACCGCCGGTCAACAGTGACGGTAGCCGCGAGTCCACGTACCGCCGATTACGCAGCCCGGTCAGCGGATCGCGCAGCGACTGCTCCCGGAAGCTCTCCGCGTCCCGCCGGGCCTCGGCCGTCTCGAAGGCCGCCTGCCGGATCCGGGCCTGCGCCTCCCGCTCCCGCGAACTGAGCTCCTCACTCGCCTCGTGGAACGCCTTGTACGTGCGGAACGCCCCCTGGAAGTCGCCCACGGTCGAATACAGCTCGGCCTGTTCCCGCAGCACGTTGGCCCGGAACCGGGCCAACGCCGGTGATTCGGCCAGCTCCCGTGCCCGGTTCAGGACGGCCTGCGCCTCGGCCACCTCCCCGGCCTGGTGGTAGGCGGCGGCCAGGGTCAGCACCGCCTCCGCTTCGGCCTCCGGATACTCCGGGTCGAACTCGCACATCATCAGCTTCTTGGCGGTGACCACCGCGTCCTGGGTGCGGCCCACGGCCAGCTGGATCCGGGCCAGCGTGTCCAGCATCGGCGGAATCGGCTCCTGCCCGTCCCCCTCCAGGAGCGCGAGCAGCCGGTTCATCACCGTCTCGGCGGGCCCGGCCCGACCCGCGGCGAAAAGGGCATAAGCCAGATCATTGAGTACGTACGAGCAGAACCGCGTGTCCTCGGCGGCCAGCGTGACCTGCTCGGCCTCCTGGTAACGGCCGACCGCGGCGTCGATGGACCGGGTCCGGTACAGCGCCTCGGCCAGCGCCATCAGGTGCATCACCCGGATCCGGGGACCGGCCGTGGCCGGAAGCAACTCGAAGCCGCGCAGCGCGTGGTCGAGCTGACCGGCGTAGTCGCCCATGTTCGCCGCCACCCGGGACAGCAACCGGTGGGCGCGGGCCTGAAGCAGCGGCAGATCGTGCTCGGCCGCGCGGAACTCGACGGTCCGCAGAATCCGGGTCGCATCACCGGTGGTCTCGGCCTGCCGCAGCAGGGCGTCGGCGGCGAGAGCCTGACCACGCAACTCGAGCTCGACGTCGCCGGTGGCGCGGCCGACCTCCTCCGCCTCGGCGGCACACCGCAGCGCGGCCGCCGGATCGATCACGAACGAGGCCTCCAACTCGCGGATCGCCCCAGCCAGCCGCCCCGATAGTCCATCCACGACAGCCGACATTAGTCGGCTTGTGGATCTGCGCAATGCCTTGGTCAGGCGGCGAGGGCGTAGACGGCGTAGTGGTTCGCGCGGCGGCGGCCGTAGATGGTGAACGTGTCGCGGATCGTGCGGACGATGCTCTTGGTGGTGACCGTCGACCCGGCGACGCGGGTCTCGAGGCGGACCGGGGCGGCGTGCAGGTCGGTGATCCCGGCGGCCTTGGTCGCGACGAACAGTTCCAGGTCGAACGCGAACCGCCGCTCGCGCAGCCGGGGCAGGACCTCGGCCAGTACGTCCCGGCGGATGATCTTGCAGCCGGTCTGGGTGTCCCGCACCGTCAGGCCGAACATGGCCGTGACCAGCGTCGAGTAGGACACCGAGATCAGCTTGCGGGCCCGGCTCGCACCCGACACCGAGGCGGTGTGGCGCTTGTCGGCGTAGACCATGGCGTGCCCGCCGGTGCGGGCGAGCGTCAGGTAGTCGACCAGGTGCTGGGGGTCGATGTCGCCGTCGGCGTCGATGAACCCGACCCACGCGCCGTTGGCGGCGGCGAACCCCTGGTGCAGGGCGGCGCCCTTGCCCTGGTTGACCGGGTTGTCGAGCACCGTCACGTTCGCCATGCCCGCGAGCAGGGCGGCGGAGCCGTCGGTCGAGCCGTCGGAGACCGCGATCACCTCGAACGCCACCCCGGCCTCGGTCAGGCAGGCGACCAGCTGCTCGACCGTGCGACGCACCACCGGACCCGGGTTGAAGAACGGCACCACCACGCTGAGCTCGACCTCGCTCTGACGGGCGACGGTGGCGGCGGGGGCGGCGACTGCGGTGGCGTTCATGCCCCCACAGATCGGAACGCACCCTCAACGCAACCTCAAGCCGCTCTCAGGACCCGCGCAAGGATCCGCCGCGACCCCGATACGCTCCTCCGGTGTCGTCCATCGCCTCGCTGTACATCGTCAAGATCAGTGACCTGCCGGCGATCGTCGGCGCCGCCGGCTCGCAGAGCGCCTGGGAAGCCCTCCAGGAACTGGGCAGAGAGCCCGCCGAGGAGTACGGCTGGTCCGGGTACGTGATGATGAACGTCCTGGACGGCCTGGAGACGGCCGACGTCGACCTGGCGAGCCCCCGCCTACTCGACGAGGCCGAGGCGATCAACGCAGACCTCGACTACACCATCCTGATCACCAGCGAGGCGAAGGCCTTCCTCGACCGCCTCGACCCGGCCGCGCACGACCCCGCCGACCTGCTCGAACTGGGCCTCGACGCCGAGGAGTCCGGTTACGCGATGGAAGAGACCCTCACCCTACTGAGCACGACCATCGCCGCCCTCACCGACGACGAGCTCCTGCTGCTCACGATCGGCTGACGGCTCCACTCAGAGATCGAACAGCGATTCCCGCCGCGGCGACCCGTCCTCAGGCGGGGTGGCTCCGGATCGGCTCGATGATCCGGCGACAATGGCGGGATGCATCAGCGGGTTTCGTGGGAGGCGCTCAGTCCACCTCTGCGCGCTCGGATCGACGAGATGTTGTGCGCCCGCAAGCTGTTCGAGGCGATCGTGCTCATTCGCGGAGACAACGGGCCGCAACCACCGCCGGGGCTGTACGAGGCGCAGGAATTGCTGTACGCGCGACGTGCCGAACTCGACCGGCTGGGTCTGGTCGAGCCCGAGCCACCGCCACCCACGACCGAGCAACTGATCGAGAAGGCGGCGGCCGTCACGGCTCCGGTCGTCGCGATCGAGGCGTTGTGGGACGGCGACACGCAGGGCTGGTACGTCTGCATCGTCGCGATCGTGCGACGGCCCGGACGAGACCATGATCGTTACGACCAGGTGTTGCTGACGGCTCTGCGTCACGGCAGCGATCATCGACTGTTCACCGGTCAGGTTCCGCCCTGGCCAGAGGCACAGCAAGGTACCGATCAGGGACAGGCCGTCGCCCGGGCGCTCGGCGTGCCGTTCCATTTCACCAGCCCGGATATACCGGACACCGATCTTTCCCGGTGGTGGGATACGGCCGAAGCCGATGGTCAGGGACCGAATAGCGACGCGCCCTCCCGGACATCCTCGTAGCCGGGTGGGAGGACCACGCCGGGTCGGCGCGTCCCAGGGCGGCGCCGATCCGGTGTCGCGACCCGCGGGGGCTCGGGTTCACGCCGTCGGCTCGGCGGCTGTCGGTAGCGGCCAGCCCGGCACGGGTTGCGGGGTGTGCTTGCCTTCCGGGTCGCACGGGATCATGCCGCCGGTGAAGACCTCGGCGCCGGACGGCTCCCAGGCGCGGCAGCTGCCCCTCATGTCCCAGACCACGAGCAGGCCCAGCTCGTAGATCAGGCCCGCGCCCTGGGAATTCTCGGTCCACTCGACCCGCATCGGCCCGGCCTCCGCCGGGATCATGCCCTCGCCGCACCAGGGTTCCCAGAAGGTTCTGAGTGGTTCGCCGGTGGCATTGCGGACCCAGAACTCCCGGACCTCGTCGCCTGGTGCCGCCGCACTGTTCCAGATGTCGTTGACGGTCGCGGGATCCGGTTCGGTGACGGTGATGCTTCCGCCGGGCGGCATCGACAGCGCGAGTCGCCCGGCGCCACATGTCAGATCGGCGAAGCCGTCCCAGGTCCATTCGATGACCAGTTCCTGACCGGGGGCCATCGACCGGCGCAACCCCGCCTGCTCGGCGACGAGTTCCAGCGGCGACCGGTCGTCGTTCTGCAGCACGAACCTCACGAGGCGTCCGCCTGCGGGCGCAGGGCGGCCAGCAGGTTGTCGAGTTGGCCCCAGGCCCGGGAACTGGCGATCGGGTCGATGTAGTCACGGGACTCGACGATCAGGCCGTCGCGGATGCGCATGACGAAGACGCACGGGACCCGGAACGTCTCCCCGGTCTCCTCGACCCGCCCCTGGTAGGCGAACTCGGCGACGATCACCTCCGAGTCGGTGGTCTCGTGGACCGTCACGTCGACCGGTCTACGGTTCAGGGTACGCGGCACCGGCGGCGGCGAGGTGAAGTGTTCGTGCAGCTCAGCGCGGGTGTGCAGGGGCTGCGGGTGGAGCGGGTGCAACGGGTGCGAGACGTGGGTCCGCTCGGCATAGAGGCCGGCCAGTTCCTCGAACGGGCCGTCACACACCCCGTTCACCAGCCGCAGGAACACCTCACGTGGGCTGCTCATCTGACGTTTCCTCCCCGTCGGAATCCATCGACGGAACCCTACCGTCACGCAACAGATCGGCCAGGACCGACAGGTCGGCGTCGCCGTGTCCGGCGGCGACAGCGCGGGAAAGCAGATCACCCATCGGCTCCACCAACGCGGTGCGCAGGCCGCTTTCGCGGCTGGCTTCGAGCAGATGGGGGTACGCGAGCGCCTGCATCCGTACCGCCGAGGTCGTCTCCGAATGATCGCCGGAGTCGATCGCCGCCGCCATCTCCGGTAACGCACCCGCCATCGCGGTCAGCCAGGCCGTGATCGCGGGCTCGACGCCGACGACCGGCAGGCCTCCCGCGCGGATCAATGCGGCCGCGTGCAGAAAGCCGCCGAACATGCCGTACATCGCGGTGAGCAGCGCCAGGTCGAGGACCGCGGCTCGGCCCGGGTCCGCACCGACGTAGTCCACCCGGCCGAACCGTTCCAGCAGCCCACGATGCCGTTCCAGCGCGTCGGCGTCGCCGCTGTAGAACACGGACGCGGCAGGCGTGCCGATCATCGGCGGGACCGCCATGATGCCGCCGCCGAGGTAGGTCATCTGTTGCCCAGCCGCCCAGTCGGCCAGGTTCCGGTCCTGCTCAGGCGTGCTGTTGGTGAGATTGACCAGGGTGGTGCCAGGCGCCCCGGCCAGGATCTCGCGCACCGCCGCGTCGTTCGTCAGGCACACCACCGCGACCGGGGCCGCCCGCAGCGCGTCGGCAGCCGTCGCGACCGCCGAAGCACCCCGTGCGACCAGTGGTGCCGCCCGGTCGACGGTGCGGTTCCACACCGTGACCGCGTGGCCGCCGTCCAGCAGTGCCCCGGCAAGCGCCGATCCCATGGCACCCAGTCCGAGCACCGCGACGTCACTCACCGTGCACCGCCACGGCAGAAGACGGCTCCGCAGAGGCAGGAGACGGCTCCGCCGCGGCAGGAGCCGGACTCACCGCGTCAGGAGCGGGACCCGCCGCGTCAGGAGACGGCACCGCGGAGTCGGACACCGCCACCGATCGGGCCAGCCGCGCGAAACTCGCCGAGCCGGGCGCCCGTTTCGCGACCGTCAGGGCAGCGTCCAGCACTGCGGTGTCCAAGCCGTGCGCCTGGGCCGTACGCAGCACGTTCGTCATCCCGGCGACGGCCGAACGCAGATCCGACCCGTCCGCGTCGTAGCGGTCCGCGTCGATCCGGCCGGCGAAGTCGTCGATGATGGCGGGCAGCAGGCCGCCGATCCCCCGGGCGTGCGGCGCCAGTTCGGACGCGCTGATCCCCTCTGCCCCGGCCAGCGCGAACGCGTGCACGAGCCCGCTCATCGCGGTCCAGAACAGATCGAGCAACGCCATGTCGTACGCCGCCGCCCGCCCCGGTTCGTCACCGAGCCGAATGGCCGTACCGCCAAAGGCTCGCAAGGTGGGCAGATGCGTCTCGTACCACTGCTCGGAACCGCTGTAGAGGACCACCGCGAGCGGACCGCCGATGGTCTCCGCCGGAGTCATGATCGCGCCGTCGAGGTAGTCGATGCCGTGCCGCGCCGCCCAGGCCGCGGTTTCGCGGGCCTCGGCGGGCGTGCCGGTGGTGAGGTTGATCAGCGTCCGTCCGCGCAGTGTCGCGGCGAGCGGAGTGATGATCTCGCGCAGCGCCGCGTGGTCGAGGACGCAGGGGATCACCAGATCGCTCGCGGCGACGGCGTCCTCGGCGGTGGCCGCAAGCTCAGCGTTCTCGCTGGTCAGAGCGGCTGTTCGAGCGGTGGTCCGGTTCCAGACGGTGGTGCGGTGGTGGTGGCGCAGGAGCGCCCGGGCGAGCGCCTGACCCATCGGGCCGGCGCCGAGAACTGTCACATCGGTCACGGCGTCGATCGTGTCGCCGGTACCGCGAAACGGACAAGTACCTACTATTTTGTCAGGTACTTACCAAAACCTCAGTATCGGAGCGTACGACGGTGAAGAAGCGTGAATACAACTGTGGACTCGACGCCGCCGTCGACGTCGTCGGCGGCAAGTGGAAGGCGCTGATCCTGTGGGCGCTGCACGCCCAGCCCCGCCGCTTCGGTGATCTGCACCGCAACGTGAGTGGCATCAGCGAGAAGATGCTGATCCAGCAACTACGCGAGATGGAGTCGTACGGCCTGGTGCACCGCGAGGTCTACCACCAGGTGCCGCCGAAGGTCGAATACTCACTCACCGATTTCGGGCTGTCGCTCAACACGGCTCTGATCCCGCTCGGCGAGTGGGGTGAGCGGCACATGGCCGCGATCGAGGCGATCCCCCGCGACTGACCTGCGTTTCGGCAGTGGCGGGAAATCGCCCCGGCCGAGAGACGCCCGCATGGTGGCCACGCAGCGGTCCCGGGCCGCGTCCACCCGCGTGCGGTCGTAGTGATGTTCCAGGTTCATCTCGGCGTCGGTCGTGCGCAGCGGTTTCTGCCAGGCCGCCTTCATCTGCTCGCCGACCTCGGACTTCGCCTCGTTCGCCAGCAGCCGGTAGGCGGCGGCGACCTTGGGCGCCTCGATGTCCAGCAGCGCCTGGTGGAACGCGAGCCGCGAATAGATCCGGCTCACCTCCTCGGTGAGCTGGTGGCGTGCCTCCGCGGTGCCGGTGCGGCGCCGAATCCGATAGGGCATCTCGGCATAGTCCTCGATCACGCTCAGCGCCTCACCGAACGCCCGCGCCCGGCGCTCCCGACGGGCTGACCGCTGGTTGAGCGCATACGTCAGCAGCGCGGTGAGCACCGCCCCGACGATCGCGATGACCGGCACGAGCACCGCGGTGGTCTGCGCGACCGTCCAACCCATACCGCGAGCACCGCCCCGACGTCAGATCTGCTGAAGGACGTCGATGATTCTCGCAGCCGCTCCCGGCTCCCATTGATCCGGGCCCGGGCCGAAGATCCGGTTGATGCCGTTCTGACAGGGCAGCCCGGCGAAGGCCACCGGATGGTCGCGGTGGGCGCGCCGCAGCCACGCGGCGGCGTCGCGGTGATCCGCCCCGGCGAGATACACCCGGTCCGGGACGTTGAACAACAGACATTCGATGAGGTACGGAGGAACGTCCTCGACATCCACCGGGTGCTCCCGCCGCGCCCGTTTGGCCGACCGGACCGCCTGTTTGAAGCGGCCGCCGGTACGCCGGTCCTTGGCATCGCCGTTGCGCCGGTGCTGCTTCGGGAAGTTGACGATCGGCCGCCCCTCTAGATCGCGGAAGAAGACGCCCTGCTCGTAGTGACTGTCGCCGGGCACCGGAAACCACCTGAACTCGGTGGCGACCAGCACGTCGACCATCTCACCGAAGAGCGAGTCGGGATCGTCGACGTTGAGGCAGCGGCGTCCCATCCGGACGGTGTGCGACTCCCCCAGCGTGGTCAGGACGTCGTCGCGGAACTGCTCCCAGCCCGACGACAACGGCTGTTTGAGCATCAGGACCAGGTCGATGTCGGCGGTGTGGTCGAGGTGGGTGCCGTTGACCCGCGACCCCTGGCCGAAGATCTCGAACGTCTGCGGGTCGAACCGGCCCAGATCCTCGCGCAGCGCCCGCTCGGCCCAGGCCAGCAGGAACCCGTTGGACACCGCGTCGTCCAGATCCGGGCAGGGCACCTGCGAAAACCGTGTGGTCACGGAATCAAGTATGCGCCGTGCAAGACTGCGGGCATGGGTACGGATCCGCGGGTTCGCGGCGGAGGCCAGGACGGGCCGCTACTGCTGTTGCTGCACGGGCTGGGTGCGACCGGCGACGTCTGGGCCGGCTGGGCCGATCCGCTCGCGCGGCACTGGGCGGGTCGCCGGCTCGCGCCTGACCTGCCGGGCCACGGCCGGTCGCCGGAGCTGCCGGAGTACACCTTCGACGCTCTCGCCGAGGCCTTGATCCCGCTCCTGGCGCCGGAGGATCGCCCAGTGGTGCTGGGGCATTCGCTCGGCGGGGTGGTCGCGCTGGCGCTGGCGGCCCGGGTGCCGGTGTCCGCGGTCGTCGGGCTGGGCGTCAAGGTCACCTGGTCCGAGGACGATCTGGCGCGCGCGGCGGCGTTGGCCCGGCGGCCGGTGACCTGGTTCGACACGCGCGAGGAGGCCGTCGAGCGGCATCTGCGATTGTCCGGGTTGTCCGGTCTGGTAACCACCGACTCCCCGGCGGCGACCTCGGGGGTCCGCGAGGAGGCCGGCCGGTGGCGCCCGGCCCTCGACCCGCGCGCGTTCGGAGTGGGCGCCCCGGACATGGCCGCCCTGCTGCGGCACGCGAACACGGAGGTCTGCCTGGCCCGCGGCGCCGACGACCCGATGAACACCGACGAACAGCTGAAACAGTTCGGCGTCCCGGTGGTCACGCTGCCCGGCCTCGGTCACAACGCCCACGTCGAGAGCCCAGCCGCCTGCCTCTCCCTCCTGGACCCCTACCGCTGACGGCGGTGGTCACGGCCGCACGACGAGCCGGTGGCCCTTCAGGTCGGTGCGCTGCCAGGCGGTCTCGATGTCGCTCAGCGGGACCGTGAGCACGTCGAAGGTCAGTTCGCCGGATCGGGTCCAGGTGACCACCTGCTCGTACACCTCGGGCATGGTCTTCTGATCCAGGCCTTTGGCGGCGCCGTAGATCTCGACGCCGGAGGTGCGCAGGCTCTCCGCGGCGAGGGTGAGGGTGGCGCCGGCGGACTCGCCGACCTGGATCAGCCTGGTCGGTCTCGGGAACGCGAAGGCCTTCGGGACCAGTGCCCGCAGCAGGATCTCGGTGGGCCGATCCCAGAGGAAGTCCAGCACGACGTCGTAGCCGTCGCCCCTGGCGTCGAGGTACGCCTGTGCCAGTTCGTCGCTCGGGACGGCCGTGTTGATCACCGCCGGGTCGGGGAAGTCCTCGTATCGGGGTATCCCGCCGATCTCGTGCAGGACCGCGGCCTTCATCACCGCCCCCTGGTGAGGAGTGCCGCGATCCGCCGCTGCCAGCCCGGCATGAATCGGGGCGGCCGGGTGTGCGCGTGATGGTGCCGGCGGGATTGCGGGATGCGGGCCTGGCCTCCGGGCGACCGGTCGGCATGCGAATGGTGGTGGAGGCCAGAGCCGGCCTGATGCCCGGGCGGCTGGTCGGCATGCGTGTGGTGGCGCGGACCCGAGCTGCCCTGATGGCCCGGCGGCTGGTCGTGGTGGGCGGGGACTCCGGGGACGAGGTGGGTGAGCCGGTGCAGCAGGTTCGTCATCGCCGAACGCCTCTCTCTATCAGTGATAGAGAGAATCTAGCACTGATAGAGTGATGCCGGGAGGTGCCCGAATTGGCGCTGGATCGACAGCGGATCGTGGCCGAGGCCGTCGCCCTGCTCGACGCCGAGGGGCTGGACGGCGTGACCACCCGCAAGCTCGCCGCCCGGCTGGGCGTACAGTCGCCGACGCTCTACTGGCATGTGCCGAACAAGGCGGCGCTGGTCACCGCGATCGCCGACGCGATCCTCGACCAGGAGTTCGGCGACATGGCCCCGCCCGCGCCGGATCAGCCCTGGCCGCAGTGGCTGAGCGACCTGGCCGTGCGGCTGCGCCGGGCGCTGCTCGCCCATCCTGACGGGGCCCGGGTCGTCTCGGCCGCGCAGCTCTCGGTCACCATGTCGGCGATCTCCGAGCTGGCGATGAGTTCGCTGGTGAACCAGGGCATCCCGTTACGCCGGGCGCGGGTGATCGTGCTGACCGTCGAGCGGTTCACGGTCGGTCACGTCCTCGAGGAGCAGGCTCCACGCCCGGATGCGGAGGCACTGAAGGGCTTCGACATGGACGCCTTCACCGCGCGGCATCCGACGTCGATCGCCGCCATCACCGACTACTTCCAGCCCGGCCGCACGGTGGACGACCTGTTCCAGGACTGCCTCGACGTGGTCATCGAGGGCGCCACGGCGAAGGCCGGGCCACCTGACGAACAAGGCGGGTGACGGGCCGCCGCGGTAAGGGTCGGGCCGCCTGACGAACAAGGCGGGTGACGGGCCGCCGCGGTCAGGGCCGGGCAACCTCATGATCGGGGCAGGTGACGCGCAACTCGGCGTCGCCGAACGGGGCGTCGACGAAGTTGCAGTGATGCGGACGCTCCGGGTCGGGGTGGGCCCGAGGCACGAAGAAACGGCAGGTCAGGCACATCTGAGAGACCGGGATGGCCCGGCGGTCCTGCAGTTCGCGCATCAGGGTGGTCATGCCGCGCAGCATCGCGGCGAAGTCGCCGGGCGCGAGCGCCGACACCGCCTCGGTCAGCTTCTCCGACTGGACGTCGAGGCGGGCCGCCTCCTCGCGACCGGCCGGGGTGAGGCCGAGCAGCATCACCCGGGCGTCGCCGAGGTCGCGGGTGGCGTCGACGAGTTCCTTCTTGCGCAGCACCTTCACCGCGTCGGACACGGTCGGCGCGGTCGAGGCCAGCGCGGTGACGATCTCACCCTGGCGGATGGGCGCGTCACGGCCGTACAGCAGGGTGACGATGTCGGCTTGCAGCGGTGACAGGTTGTGTGGGCCGGCGTTGCGCCACGCCTCCATCCGCACCGCCTGCCCGAGCCGGGCCAGGCCGACCAGGAGCTGGCCGGTCGGCGGCATTCCGGGCACCTCCGCCATACGACCCACCCCCTCGCCGCCATCGTACTTTTCTTGGCACTGACAAGTAATCGCGGTGTGCGCACACCGCGATTACTTTGGCACTGCCAACCATTTAGGTCATGCGGGAACCGCGGGCGAGACGGGCGGGAAGTCCAGCTCGGTCTGGCCGACCGAGTTGAAGTAGTTGGTGAAGGTGTTCAGCGCGACCGCCGCCACGATCTCGCCGATCTCACCGTCGCCGTAACCGGCCGCCCGGACCGCGGCCAGGTCATCGTCGGCCACGAAGCCCTTGGTCTCGATGATCCGCTTGGCGAAGGTCAGCGCGGCCTCGACCTTGGGGTCGGAGGCACGGGCATCCCGGCCGGCGACCAGGTCACCCTCGGAGACACCGGCCCGGGCGCCGAGCACGGTGTGCGCCGCGAGGCAGTAGTCGCACTCGTTCTGCACGGCGGCGACCAGGGCGATCTGCTCCTGTACCCGAGCCGGCAGCAGCCCCTTGGACAGGGCGCCGGAGAACTGCAGGTAGGCGTCGAGCACAGCCGGCGAGGCAGCCATGGCACGCATCATGTTCGGCGTGACGCCGAGGGCACGCTCGACGCGACCGAGCAGAGTGCGGGCCTGCCCCTCGGCGGTGGCGGGATCGACGGTGGCGATACGGGACATCGGATCTTTCCTTTCGGAGAACCATTTGGCACTGCCAACTATAGGTGACGACGCGAAGGACGCAACTGTGCGCCGCAGCACATGCCACGAACGGAACTTTCGGTCCGTACGACAAGAAGTTTTGCCTTTGATCGTTGAAAGATCTGGACGTCCTAATAGAACTCATCCAGGATGTTCACAACCTGGAAGCACACCCGTAACTCGGGAGCGCAGATGAGACGTCTGTCCGTGGTCACCCTTCTGATTTCCGCAGCCATAGTCGTGCCGACACCGGCGTACGCCGTCGATCCGCCCATGCAGGAGCCGGGGGTGACGCTCCGGACCTACGACATCGGGGTGCCGCTCAACCGGGTCTGCGAGCTCAAACCCGGCCAGACACCCAACGTGGACAAGCTGATGCCCACGATCGACTGGTCGACCGACGAGCAGTTCGGGCTGCAGTCCAACTTCGTCACCCACGCGATCGCCAACCTCACCACGACCGCGGCCGGCACCTACACGTTCCGGCTGACCAGCGACGACGGCTCGAAACTGTGGATCGGTGACAAGCTCGTCATCGACCACGACGGGCTGCACGGCAACGTGCCCAAGGACGGCACCGTCGATCTGGCCGCCGGCCTGCACCCGCTGCGCGTCGAGCACTTCGAACGCGAGGGCGGCCAGGAGCTGCGACTGGCCTGGCAACCGCCGGGCGCCGGTGCTTTCACGACCGTGCCGACCAGTGCCCTCAGCACCGACGCCGGTGTGGTCCGGGTGACCGCGCCGGGCCGCAAGGAGTGCGTCTCCGGCACCGACACCCCCGGTGACGGCCTGCCACTGACCTCGGTCAACCCCGGCTACACACTCACCGATCTGCGCCCACCGGGTTTCGAACCGCAGGTCACCGGCATTGCCTGGCGCCCCGACAAGAAGATGGTGATCACCACCTGGGGCGGCACCGACAAGGTCGAGGGCAAGGTCTACCTGGTCTCCAACGTGACCGGCAAGACCGGGCCGGGCAGCGTCGTCTACAAGGAGATCGCGAGCGGCCTCAAGGAACCGATGGGCGTCGCGGTGGTCGACGGTCTGGTCTACGTGTCGCAGAAACACGAACTGACCGAGCTGCGTGACACCGACGGCGACCAGGTGCTGGACACCAGCCGCACGGTCGCGGTCTGGCCGTTCGGCGGGAACTTCCACGAGTTCGCGTTCGGGCTGCTCTACCGCAACGGCGACTTCTATCTCAACCTGTCCGTGTCGATCAATCTCGGCGGGGCCACCACCGACCCGCAGCCGGTCGGCGGGCGCGGCACGCACATCATCGTCAACCGCAGGAGTGGCCAGGTCACCACGGTCGCGGGCGGCCTGCGCACCCCGAACGGCATCGGCTGGGGCCCGGACGGCTCGATCTACGTCACCGACAACCAGGGCGGCTGGCTGCCCTCGTCGAAACTGATCAAGATCAAGGACAAGGCCTTCTACAACCACTACACCAACCCGGACGGTACGTTCGACGCGCAGCCGGTGACACGGCCGGTGTTGTGGCTGCCGCAGAACCAGATCGGCAACTCCCCCAGCACGCCGGTGCTGCTGGACTCCGGGCCGTACCGTGGCCAGTTCCTGATCGGTGACGTCACCTATGGCGGCCTGCAACGTGCGGCGATCGAGACGGTCGACGGGGTCGAGCAGGGTGCGGTGTTCCGGCACACGCAGGGCCTGGAAGCGGGCATCAACCGGGTGTCGATCGGCCCGGACGGGGCGATCTACGTCGGTGGACTGGGCGCCGACGGCAACTGGGGCCAGGAGGGCAAACTCCGACACGGCCTGCAGAAACTCACCCCGAACGGGACCACCGTCTTCGACATGAAGACGATGAAGGCCACCACGGACGGCTTCAAGATCGAATACACCGAGCCGCTGTCCGACGCGACCATCGCCAAGCTGCCCACCGCGTACCAGCTGGAGCAGTGGCGGTATGCGGCGACCGCACAGTACGGCGGGCCCCAGGTCGACACCGAGACTCTGACGGTGACCGCGGCCAAGGTCTCCGCCGACCGTAAGACGGTCACCCTGACCGTCCCCGGCCTGCGCCGCGACCGGGTCGTGCACCTGCGCTCACCGCGGCCGTTCGCCAACCGGGACGGCGAGACACTGTGGAGCACCGAAGCCTGGTACACCATGAACGAGCTGCCCGGTAAGCAGCCGCAGCCGGTGTACTACGAGGCCGAGGAGGGCTACCGGGAGGGCGCGGCCGGCCTGGCCACCGACCACCGCGGCTTCTCGGGCATCGGGTTCGCGGCCGGATTCGGCAGCCTCAACGCCTCCACCACCATCCACGTCGACGCGGACCGCAGCGGCGACCACACGGTCGGGCTGCGCTACTCCAACGGGCCGAACCCGTTCAGCGGCACCAAGACGGTCAGCCTGCACGTCAACGGCCGCAAGATCAAACAGGTGTCGCTGCCCAGCACGGTCACCTGGGAGGAGTGGGCGACCGTCACCGACACGGTCAACCTGCGCAAGGGCGCCAACACCATCCAGTACCGCGTGGACGCCCTGGACACCGGGCACGTCAACCTCGACCTGATCAGCGTCCGGGAACCCGGGAAACGCATCACCCTCTTCAACGGTAAGGATCTGGAGAACTGGCTGCACACCGACGGCCGGCGCGCCCAGTGGCCGCTGATCGCCGGCGGAGCCACCGAAGTCTGCTGCGGTGACCTGCGGACCAAGGACGCGTACGGCGACTACAAGCTGCACGTCGAGTTCAAAGTGCCGCTGCTGCCCGACGACGTGACCGGCCAGAACCGTGGCAACAGTGGCGTCTACCAGCAGGAACGCTACGAGTTGCAGATCCTCGACTCGTTCGGCGACACCACCCTGGCCAACAACGAGGCCGGGGCGATCTACACGGTCAAGGCTCCGGACGTCAACGCCGCCACGGCACCGGAGACCTGGCAGACGTACGACATCACGTTCCGCGCCGCCCGCTACGGCGCCGACGGGGCGAAGACCGAGAACGCCCGGATCACCGTCGTCTGGAACGGTCGTACCGTGCATGACGACATCGAGATCCCGAACGGGACCGGTGGCAACATCCCGGAGGGCCCGGCCACCGGCGCCATCCGGTTGCAGGACCACGGCAACAAGGTCCAGTACCGCAACATCTGGATCGAACCGGTCGCCTGACGGCCACACGCGGGCCCCGGCGGCACTCCCGCCGGGGCCCGCGTGCCCGGTCCGCCGGTGGCACGATGTGGACCATGGTCGACACCGCCGCACTGCTGGACGCCTACGACGAACGCATGCGCATGCCGGGCGGGGCGATCCCACCCGGCACCACCCACGAGCACGACGGACCCCTGGTACGGATCGTCGGCCCGCACATGGGCCGGATCCGGGCACCCCGCGACGTCGGCGTCACCGGCTCCGAGTTGGACCTTCTGATCGCCCGCCAGCGTGACTACTTCCAGGCCCGGGGCCAGGCCGTCGAATGGAAGCTCAGGGGACACGACCTGCCCGCCGACCTGCCCGAACGGCTGACCGCGGCCGGATTCACACCCGAACGGCCGTCGACGGTGCTGATCGGATTCGCCGACCGCGCCGCCGCCGAACCGGTCCTGCCCGACGGCGTCGTGCTCCGCCGCACCACCGACCCCGACGACCTGCGCCGCATCGCCGACCAGCAGACCGAGGTGTGGGGCTTCGACTGCTCCTGGCTCACCGACGTGCTCGCCTCCCGGATCGCCGCCGACCCCGATCAGATCGCGATCTTCGTCGCCGAGGCCGGCGACCGGCTCGCCTGCACCGCCTGGATGATGTACCAGCCGGGCACCGAGTTCGTCGCGCTGCTCGGCGGAACCACCCTCCCGGAGTGGCAGGGCCGGGGCCTCTATCGGGCGATGATCGCGGTCCGCGCCCGCGAGGCGGCCGACCACGGATATCGGCTGCTGCACGTCGACGCCTCCGCGGACAGCGCGCCCATCCTGCGACGCTGCGGCTTCCACGAGATCACCACATCCGTGCACTACCAGTGGACGCCACCGGACTCAGCGGCCTGACCCGAACGGCAGGATGTCCACACCATCCTCAGGCAGGTTCGCCCAGTCGGGTTCCGGCACGCCACACTGCCCGGACAACTCCCGCACAGCCTCGGCGAAACCCTCCGCGTCGTCGGCGATCTCGAAGAACTCGCCGTAGCTCAGGTCGATGACCAGGCACGCCTGCGGCGGCCGCTCCGGATCCCAGTGCACCTTCATCAGACTGATCCGGGAGATCTCGTCCCAGGTCTGCTCGACGACCGACGTCGAACCGGGACTGACCACGTTGCCGAAGACCGACAACCACGGCTCGGTCACCGTCGTCAGGGTGATGACGTCCACGCCGACCTCGATCCGTTGCACCGGCGCATCGTACGCAACCGGCGGCCCCCGACGGGCGGAGCGAGTGGATCACCGATACGGTCGGGGTATGTCCGGCAGCGCTTTGATCATGTATGAGACCGGCAGCGATGGCGTCACCCTGCGTGCCGCGCTGGCCGGTGAACTGGACCTGGCCGACGCCGATGAGGTTCGTGACAACCTCGCGGCGGCGGCACAGGCGTCCACCTACCGGTTTCTGCAGATCGACGTCTCCGCGGTGGAGCTGATCGACTCGTACGCGTTAGGTGCCCTGGTCAGTGTCCGCAACGCGGCCGCGGCCGCCGGAGTGACGGTCACGCTGGTCAACCCGTCGTCGCCGGTGCTCAAGGCGATTCAGGTGACCGGGCTGGCCGAGGTGTTCGGGCTGGATTAACCGGGTGCGGGCGGCCCGGCCGGGCGTTACGGTTCGGCGATGCGTACCAGTGAGGAGATCTATCACCGGGTGCGCTGGGATTCCCGGCTGGACCCGGCCCGGTTCGTGTTCGGCGTCGACGTCCGCGGGGCCGAGGCCAAACGCGTGCCGCTGCCGGCGTTCGTGCCGGGCGGTGACATTCCGTGGCATCGAATCGTGTACATCGAGGCCGACGGTGAACGGGTGTGGGACCGCGCCACCGGTGTGGACCTGATCGGATCCTCGGCGGCCGGGCGGGTCCGGGTGCAGCGGCGGCTGGGTGCGCCGTTCTTCACCGCTCGCACCCCGCACTCCTGGCAGCACGGCCGTTGGGCGCCGATCACCCCGGTCTCCGCTGCTCCGGGCGGCGCGCTGCGGATTCTCACCTGGAACACACTGTGGGACCGCTACGACGCCGACCTGATCCACACCGCCCGGCGACGGCCGCTGCTCGTCGCCGAACTCGAACGGGCCGACGCCGACGTGATCGCCCCTCCAGGAGGTCGAGCGGCCACTTCTCGACCTCCTGCTCGCCGCCGACTGGGTCCGTGACCACTACACGCTGTGCACGGATCCGGCCGGCCGGGACGTCGACGACAGCGGGATGCTGCTTCTCAGCCGGGTTCCGGTGCTGGAGTCGGGGCGGCACGTGCTCGGGCCGTACAAGCAGGTCACCGCGATCACCGTGGCCGGGCCGACGGTGGTGGCCACGGTTCACCTGACCAGCGATCATTCCGTCGACGGGCCGGGGCGGCGCGACGCCGAACTCGCCGAACTCGCCACCGGACTGGCCGGTCTGGACGTGCCCGTCGTACTGGTCGGCGACTTCAACGACGGCGGGGACAGGCCGACCCGGCGGCTCGGGCTGCGCGACGCCTGGGTCGAGACGCACGGCCCGGACGACCGGACCGCCACCTTCGACCCGGTCCGGAACCCGCTCGCGGCGGTCGGTTCGCTCACCGGGCGCGCGGCACGGCTCGACCGGGTGTTGCTCCGCGGTGCGGAACTGACCGTGCTCTCGGCGGGGCTGGCCGGCGACGTACCCCATGATGATCTTTTTGCCTCTGATCATTTCGGGGTCGTCGCCGACCTGGCGGTCGGTGCGGCTGCGGCCTCCGGTCCGCGCCCGACGGCCCGGACCGCGCTCGCGTGGCTGCCGCCCCGGCGTCTGTGGCCCGCGGTGCAGGAGGTCCGGCGCACGCTCGATCCGCAGTTCGACAGGTGGCCGCCGCACGCCAACGTGCTTTTCGGCTTCCTGCCGGAAGCCGATTTCGAGGACGCCGCGTCACTTCTGGCAGGCGCGGCGGCCGAGGTCTCCCCGTTCGAGGCAGACCTTTCGGGGGTACGGACATTCGCGCACCGTGACGACGCGACGGTCTGGCTCGACCCGGCCGCCGCCGGCCCGGAGCCGTGGGTGGCCCTGCACCGAGCGCTGCAGCAACGGTTCCCGCAGTGCCGGGGCCGCGCCGAGGGTTACACACCACACCTGACTCTCGGCCGCACCGCCGGACCGGTCACCGCTCGTATCGCTCCGACGTCCGCTCGCGTGGACCGGCTGGTCCTGCTGTCCCGCCGCGGTGACGAACCGATGCAGCCCCGGGCGGAACTGCTGCTGGGCACCGGCGAGTTGCGCTGGCTCCCCGACCCGCAGGCCGGGGCGGCCCGTCCCGAACCGTCCGCGGTCACCGCCTCCGCAATGCTCGACTCGTTGCGGACGGTGCTGCCGGAGGCGGTCGTCCACCCGGCCGGGTCGCGGCGGCTCGGCTGTGATCTGCCCGGCGCCGACCTCGACCTGGTGGCCGTCCTCTCCGGCGAGGCCGACGTCGATGATCTGCACCGGCGGGTGTCCGGTGCGGTCGGGGCCGAGTGGTCGGTGCGGCCGGTGACCGGTGCCCGGGTGCCCGGCCTGCGGCTGTCCGGTGGCGGGCTCGACGTCGACGTGGTGTGTGTCGGTTCCGGTGGGCTGCCGGTGGCCGAGGCGGTACGGCGCCGGACCGAACTGGACGAGCCGTCGGCGATCGCGTTGAGTGCCGTCTCGGATGCCGAAGCCGTCCTCGCCGCGGCGCCCGGCTCTGTCGAGCTGGCTCGTGCGGTCAAGGCCTGGGCGCGGGTGCGCGGGCTGGATTCGGCGCCGTTCGGTGGGCTGCCCGGGCTGGCCTGGGTGGTGCTGGCCGCCCGGACCTCGCTGGACGCCGGTGACCTGCCCCCGGCTGAGCTGCTGCGGCACTTCTTCGCCACCTGGGCGGCATGGGACTGGGCTCAGCCGGTCAGCCTCACCGGCGATGTCACGGCGCCCGTCGGGGCGTACCCCATGACGATCTTGACGCCGTCGGCGCCGATCCGCAGTTGCACCGGTCAGGTCGGCGCGGATCTGCGCGACCTGGTCGTCGAGGAGCTGTACCAGTCATGGGAGGGGCGACCGGCGACGCCACCGCACCGCCGGCACCGGGCCTGGGCGGTGCTCACCGTGGAACCCGTCCCCGGCGAGCCGTTCGAGGAGACGATCGGCCGGTTCCGGGGCCGGGTACGGGCGCTGCTGACCGCCTTGGAAGAGGGCGGCGTCGAGGGCGCGCATGCATGGCCGCGCCCGTTCACGACCGGCCCGACGCTGCGCTCGTATGCGGTGGGCCTCGGCCGCCGCCCACCCCCGGCCGCCGCCCTGTCCACGATCCTGTCCGGCTGGCTCGCGGCCGTGCCCGGAGTCCGCGCCGACCTTGTCGACGGCGGCGCCGTACCCACCCTGCGCTGATCGCCTCGCCGGTCAGCGGTTGAAGGGGAGGGTCTGCAGGCCGGTTCGGCCGGAGGCGGTTGCCGGGACCAGGCCGTTGTCGCCGACCCTCATGTCGCCGTCCGGGCCCTGAAGGTTGATCTGGCCGGAGTCGCCGGCCGGGATCACCTTCCACGTCTGGGCGGGGTCGCCGTCGCGGCACGGCTGCAGGGCCAGCGGGACACCTGTCGTGTCCGTCACGCACCAGCCCGGACGGGCGACCGGCACGATGATCACCCGGTCGTCCGCCTTCACGGGGGCCGGTAGCAACGACATCTCGGTGGACTCGTCGCGGGTCGTGCCGGTGAAGTCGACGACGTCGTTCGGGCCGACGGCCAGCCACAGGTCGCCGGCGTCGTCGGGTACGTCGATCAGGACGCCGGTCTCCAGGTCGACACCGAGCTCCCGCAGGCGGCTGAGGTCTGACTTGACAGTGCTGCTCCTGGATGGGGCGACCGACGACCGCGGCGGGCCGGACGGCGAGGGTGACAGCGACGACGACGGGGTGGGTGTGGCGGCCGGTGGGTTCGGATCGGGACTCGGGCCCTGGGACAGGACCGCGCCGAGCCCGGCCGCGGTGAGCAGGACGGCGGCGAAGGCGGCGCCGGTCGTCCGGTTGCGGCGGCGACGGTCGCCGCGTCGGCGGATCTCCGCGGACGGGGTGAGGGCGGCGTTGTGCTGGAGGTGTTCGGCGTACGACTCCAGGTCCTGTTGGATGCGATCGTCAGACATCGCGGTGCTCCCGGCCCGTGTCGAGGGTGTCGCTGTCGGTCAGGTGGGCGGCCAGCGCCCGGCGGCCGCGGGCCAGCCAGGTGGTGACCGTCCCGGCCGGGATGCCGGTCTCCTGGTGGATCTCGGCCACGCCCAGTCCGGCGATGTGGTGCAGGACGATCACCCGTCGCTGGTCGGCGGGGATCTTACGGAGTGCGGCGACGATCGCCACGTGGTCCGGGTTGAGGGCGTCGACCCGTTGGTCGGTGGTGGCGCGCCGGTGGGCGTGCAGCCGGTTGACGGCCTTGCGCCAGGTGCTCACGGCTTGGCGGTACGCGACCTGGCGTACCCAGGCCTCGGGGTTCTCGTATTCGCTGATCTTCGACCATCGGTTCCAGGCGCGCAGGTACGCCTCGGAGACGGCGTCCTCGGCCTCGGCCCGGCTGCCGACCATCATGGTGATCTGGGCGAGCACGCGACGGGAGGACATCGCGTAGAAGGCGTCGAAGTCCTCCGTGTCGCGCAAGTGTCGCTCCAGCTCAGTTGGCGTAGAGGATGGTCTGGAGGCCGGTGCGGCCGGTACCACTCGTAGTGATCTTGCCGTTGTGGACGCGGATCACACCGTACATCCCGTGGAGTTCGAATTGTCCCGAGTCGCCTGCCGGGACCATGGTGAAGATCTGCTGCTTCCGCTTGGTGTCGCAGGTCTCCAGCTTGAGCGGCGCGCCCTTGGTGTCCGCGACGCAGTAGCCGGAGCCGAGGTCCTCGTTGTAGAACGGCGGTTTGATCAGCACCTTGTTCTTGGCGCTGACCGGGGCCGGGGCCAGGAACATCATGGTGTTGTCGGTGCGCGCGGCGCCGGTGAAGTCGACGCCGTTCGCACCGATGTTCAGCCAGCGGTCGACCCCGTCGTCGGCGACGTCGATCAGGACGCTCTTCTGGACGTCGATGCCGAGCTTCTTGAGCTGACTGAGGTCCGATACCGGAGCCTTGGCCGCGGTCTTCGCCCCGGCCTCCGCCGTCGCCTTCGCCCCGGTCTCCGCCGTCGCTGTCGCCTTCGCCCCGGCCGAAGCCGGCGCCGGAGCTGAAGCAGGGGCCTTGGCCGCGGCCGGCTCCTTCGGCGCGGGGGTGCCGTTAGCGCAGGCCGAGAGGGTGACGGCGCTCAGCAAGGCGCCGAAGACCAGGTAACGCATGAGGGGTACTCCTTCGTGGGGGCGTGTCCTGCGATTCGCGATGGACACGCCCCACCCGGACCCCTGATTTCACCGGGAAGATAACGAAAAGGTCACTCGAAGAACTTGAGCCCGAACCCGGTGCTCGTGGTCGCCCCGGGCACGTTGGCCCGCCGATAGGTGACACTCCCCCACCAGACGGCCGTCCCGGTGTACCAGTACCGGTTGGCCCACGAGTACGGCGTGCCCTTGGCGACCGCGTGGTACATGGTCGGGAACCGGTTTCCGGACGGCGGGCTGGCGGCGATGTCGCCGCGGTCCAGGACGAACGTGTGGTGCCCGGGCCCGTCGGCGTAGAGCGTCGGGTCCCACCCGGCCATCATCTCGGAGGCGTTCGAGCCGAACAGGCAGCCGTTGCTCTTGTACCAGTCCCAGACGTAGGACGGGTCCCCACCGGCTCGCAGCCGCAGGTCAGCCAGGCAGTACCGGCTGCTCCAGCTGCCGTTCGCGGAGTACACGATGTGCAGTTGCCCGTTCGGGTCGAGGATCGGTTCGGGCGCCTCGTTGATGTACGGGTTGCCGACCACCCTCTCCCAGGATTCCCGGGGCTGGGAGATCACGTACCGGGCGCCGGTGGCCGCGGTGGGGCTGCTCATCCGGGCGAGGTAGAGGTTCTGTTCGACGTTGGTGTCACCGGCCCAGCCGGACCAGACGAACCAGCGCTGCCCCTGGTAGGTGAACGGCACCCCGTCGATGGCCCACTTGTCGTTGGGCAGGGCCACCTTGGTCGCCGCCGAGTAGCCGCCGTCCGGGCCGGTCGAGCTGATGTGGTACATCCGGTGGGCGGCGCCGGTGCCGGCCGCGAAGTAGATCCGGTACTGGCCGTCGTGGTGGACGATCTCCGGCGCCCAGACCTCACCGAGTCCCGCGGTGTCCCGCCAGACCTGCTTCTTCGGGGCGGTCGCGATGCCTTCCAGGGTGGTGGCGGTGCGGACCGCGATCCCGCCGTCGACGGATTTGGCGGAGACGTACAGCCCGTTGACCTTGATGACGCTGGGGTCGGCGCCACCGAGGGTGGTGCGGGCGGCCGAGGACGGTTGCCCGATCGCGAGAGCACTGACGACGGCGACGACCAGTGACGCGGCCAGCCGGCGGGGACGAGGCATGGGGGTCCCTCCTTCGATGCATTTCAATTTAGGAAACCTAACTGAAAAAGCTTTGAACCGGGAGGCACAGGCGAGCCGTACTCACCTTCGCAAGTGCAGGTGGGTACGGAAGGACGGCCGTGACGCGGGGGTACTCGGAGCAGCGTGTCTCTTTCGTCCGAGATCCGCACGGCGAAAAGCCCGCTTGGTCCGGATCCGGACCGGACATGTACCAGACCGACTGGTCGCCGAACCGCCGCCGCCGACGCCATCGCCGGGTCCGCCGGACCGGCCGCACCGTGTCGATCCTGCTGGTCGTGAGCGCCGCCGTCGGTGGCGCCATGACCGTCGGCCTCAGCCAGCAGCAGACCGGCGTGCCGGTGACCACCAGCGCCGCACTCGAACCCCGGGCCGACGCTCCGGCCCCGGCCAACCGCAACAAGGTACGCGTGACCCCGAAGCCGTCCGCGTCGGTCGCGTCCCGTACCGCCACGCCGAAGTCGACCCGCCCGCCGGAGCCGGTGGCCGGCCTCAACCGGACACAGATGAACAACGCCGCGGTGATCGTGCAGGTCGGTCGGGAACTCGACCTCCCCCGCCGGGCGATGCTGGTGGCGATGATGACCGGGCTACAGGAGTCCAGCCTGCGCAACCTGGCCAACCCGACCGTCCCCGGCTCGCTCGACCGACCCAACGAGGGCGACGGCAGCAACTTCGACTCGCTCGGCATCTTCCAGCAGCGGCCCAGTCAGGGCTGGGGCACGGTGTCACAGTTGATGACGCCGCGATACGCCACCAAGGCCTTCTACCAGAAGCTGCTCACCATCGCCGACTGGGAGGAGAAGACCCTCGGCGACGCGGCCCAGGCCGTACAGCGGTCGGCGCTTCCGGACGCCTACGCCGACCACGAGGACCGGGCGGTGAAGGTCGTCGACGCCCTGCTGTGAGGAGCCGGACGAATGGCTCTACCGTGCAGTTCTCATCCGGCCCTTACGGCTCTGACAAACTCGTCGACGAGCTGATCCTGCTGAGCCAGGGTCGCATCGGAGAGCCGCAGGACCTTGTCGCCGACCGTGATCTCCACCGACCGCGGGGTCCGGCGGCCCGAGCCGACCCAGTTGCGCATCGCGATGACCGCCTGGTTGATCGCATCCGCCGATGTACCCAGCGTGACAAGAAAGGCGCCGACTCCGGCCAGGTCCACACCGCGGCTCCCCGCCGGCGCCTCCCCCGCACGTAACGGCCGCACGTCGTCGACTCCCAGATCGAGCAGTTCGGTTCGGACCCCGTCGGACAGGTACTGAAGCCGTTCGGCGTCGGCGTCGGTCTCGCTCACAGTGATCGTCATCTGCATGTGTCGTCCTAGCGTCCGCAATGGGTGACTGACCGGAGGAAAACGGCCGTCGCGCTCTTGCGCGGCTGACATCGATAGTGAACCAATAACGACGGGCGAACGCCATGAGTCGACCTCGGCCGGAGTGCCGGGATGACAGAGCCCGACCGGAGGCACGGCAGCACCGGTCCGCCGCGGGTTGACGAACGCTGTCGCCGTAGGCAAGGGGGAACATCGTCATGAGCAAACGGCGGCTGGCTCTCGTGGTAGCGGTCGACCACTACGGCGATGCTGCGCTGAACCAACTCGCCTCGCCCGCCGCCGACGCCGAGGCTCTGGTCACCGTCCTGGGCGATCAAGAACTCGGCCGCTTCGAGGTCGACGTTCTGCGTAACAGCCATTCGTGGACGATCTGTCAGCACATCGAGGAACTGCTCACCAACCGGCATCCCACCGACCTGGTTCTACTTCACTTCTCCTGCCACGGGTTGAAAGACGTCACCGGAGAGCTCTACCTCGCTGCAACCAACACTCGGCCTGATCTACTCGGTTCGACTGCCGTCGAGGCCGCCTGGGTCAACCGGATGATGCAGCGCAGTCGCGCTCGGCGGGTGGTCCTGTTTCTGGATTGTTGCTACGGCGGCGCCTTTGAACGAGGTGTGGTCGCTCGCAGCGGAGACGACATCGACGTCGGAGACCAGTTCCGGCAGGACACCCTCGGCGAGGGCCAAGGCCGAGTGGTGATCACCGCTTCGACGGCAATGGAGTATGCCTTCGAAGGTGCGACGCTGACCGATGGCGGATCGGCGGAGCCGTCCGTGTTCACCGGCGCGGTGGTGGAAGGCATCAGAAGCGGCGACGCCGACCACGACCGGGACGGCCGCGTATCGGTCGGCGAACTGTACGACTTCGTCTACGACCGTGTCCGGGAGCGCACGTCCCATCAGACGCCGGTCAAATGGGAGTTCGGCGTACGAGGCGAAATGTACATGTCCCGGACACCGCGTCCGCGAACTCAGTCCGGCGACGTGGCATCCGAGCCGACCGAGCTTGCTCGGCACCAGACGCCGTCCAGACGCCTGATGGCCGTGCACCAGCTGGCGGTGATCGCAAAAGGCGAGGATCTCGCGAAAGCCGCGGCAGCCCGGGTCACTCTGCAGCAGATGATCGATGACGACAGCCGTGCGGTCAGCACCTCCGCCGCGGCCGCGGTGAGTGAAACAAGATTGCGCCTTGCCACCGACGCCGTCGACTTCGGCCGGGTGGCAGCCGGCCAGGAACCGGCCACATGCGAGGTGGCGGTGTTCGGCGGCCCGCTCGCCCAATCTTCAACGGTGACGGCGGACGAGCCGCTGCAGGCATGGATCACCGGGGCGGCGCTACACCTCAGGTGGTCAGCCCCTGCGCCCGGAAACTTTGACGGGTTCGTGACGCTGCGCGGGCCGGCCGGTACGGCCCACCTCAGAGTCACCGGCCGGGCGAGCGAGCACCTCCCGCCCGCGCTCGATCCGAGGAAACCGCCTGCGGCGGAGGATCACGGAACGACAGTGCCGGAGCGAGGTGGCCGGAAGATCAAACGGTTCATCCCAGCCGGGCTGGAGGGGAGAACGGCGAGACTCTACTTCTGGGTCTTCACCACCGTGCTCGGTCTGATCATCGTCATCGTGGCGGTGGTGCTCGCGACCTTTCCCGGCCTCATTCTGCGGCCATTCGACTCGGCTCCTCGGACAGTCGACGTAGGTGACTGCATCAGACGGGCCGGCGATCAAGCGGTCGAGGCGTCCTGCACTGACGAAGGAGCGTTCAAGGTGGTCTCCATCGTCGACTCCAAGGACCAGTGCACCGACCCGGTTCAGCCATACCTGATCGACCACACGGAAAGCGGTCAGGACCGAGTGCTCTGCCTGACCACCGACATCTGACGAGGAGGCGATCGGGCTGTTCCGGGCGTCCGGCGACCGGTCCCACGAGGCGGCGACGTGGGACGGCTCGGCGACCACCCACCGGGCGGCCGGTGACGATCAGGCCGCGTTACGGGCAGGGCACGCCGCGATCCAGCTCTTCGGTCGGGCCCGCGCCGGTGGACGACGCGGGCCCGGGGTTCAGGCGATCGGGTTCCAGCCGTCGGAGCCGGCCAGGTACTTCTGCGGGGTGTACGTGGCGGCCTGCGCGTCGGTCAACTGCGGGCGGTTGCCGATGACCGACGCACCGGCGCCGGTGTTGCGGTACTCGAAGAAGCGGGCATTCTTGCAGGTCGCGTCGCCCATGTCGGTCCACGGCTGGGCGGGCTTGATCGTGGCGCTCAGGTTGGACTCGCGATAGACCTCGTGCGCGCTCTGCGCCCACGGACGGCCCAGCGTCGTCACGTTGGCCCCGGTCCCGTCGGCCGCGACCGTCGGCGCGACTGCGGGCGGCAGCGCGGTCGGGGCCGGGGTGGTCGGGCTCGTGGTGGGCACGGTGCCGCCGCTGCAGGCTGTGCCGTTCAGCGTGAACGCGGTCGGGGCCGGGTTGCCGCCGGCGGCGGTGAATCCGCCGGTCCGCTGTTAGCTCACCATGTAGGTGACCTGACATCCGGCGGCGGCGCGAGCGGTGGCCGAGAAGGCCCACGATACGACAACGAAGACACCGGCAAGGGCGAGGACCGTTTGGTCGTACGCGCGAAGTCGCTCTTCTCTATGCGCCGGAACAGGTGACGGCGGGTGAGGTGGCCGTGCCGGTCGCGGTGAAGCCGAACGTGGTCGAGCCGCCGGCGGCGAGCGAGCCGTTGTAGCTCGCGTTGGTCACCGTGGCCGTGCCTCCGCCGGCGCTGAGGTTGCCGTTCCAGACCTGGCTGATCGCCTGCCCGGTGCCGAGCGTCCACGAGGCGGCCCAGCCGGTGACGGCCGCACCACCGGCCGTCACGGTCACCTCGCCCTGGAAGCCGCCGTCCCATGAGTTGGTCGTCCGGTAGCTCGCGGTGCAGGCTCCACCCGCCGGAGGCGCGGAGGTCGACGGGGTCGGCGTCGTGCCGCCCTGAGCGGCGAAGTCGAGGTACTCCTCGATGTTGCGGTAGCCGTCGCCGTCCAGGTCGCCGTTGTGGTCGGCGGTGTTCGGGTTCAGGCCGTTCGCGCTCTCCCAGGTGTCGGGCATGCCGTCCCGGTCGGTGTCCCAGCCGCTCGGGCTGTTCACCTGGGCGGCGTTCCACAGGTTGTTCCACTCGGTGCTGTTCGGATCGTCGATCACCGCGCCGCTGGTGCTGCGGGTCTCGCTGATCACCCGGGTGTCGACGGCGTCCCGTGCCCACCAGAACGCGCCGGAGTTGTTCAGCACCCGGGTCAGGGCCGCGCCCGCCGACTCGTTCGTCATGTTCGGGACGTTCAACCGGGACGATAGGTGGGTCGGCACGCCGGTGAACCGGTCCCACCCGATGTCGACGCCGTTGGTCAGGTTCGCGTCGCCGTCGTAGTCGGCGCGGTTCCCGGAGATGTAGGCGCTGGTCCCGGTCGCTCCGGTGTAGACCTCCGGGTTGCCGGCGTTGTGCCGCAGGTAGGTGTTGCCGACGAAGTTGGCGTTGGCGAGCTGGTTGTCGCCGCTGTAGCCCTTGCCCTCGAAGACGACGTTGTTGCTCCACTCCACGTTGTTCACCGCGCCGGTCTCGTTGCCGAGGCGGGGCAGGCGGCTGAGGTGGTGGGCGAACAGGTTGTGGTGGTAGGCGACGTTCGATCCGGTCACGTCGCTGCCGATCAGTGCGCCGTAACTGTGGCCCTTGTAGTCGAGTCCGTCGGAGACCACCGCGTACTGCACGGTGACCTGCCCGGCGCCGTCGCTGGTGCTGATGCCCTCGTCGTCGTGCCAGCTGACCGAGACGTGGTCGACGATGACGTTGTCGCCGGTGATCCAGATGCCGTCGTTGGTGGCGTTCTCCGGATTGGCCTGGTCCTTGCCAGGCCGGAACTTCAGGTGCCGGAGCACGATGTTCTTGCCGGTGACCTTGGTGGCCTGGCCCATGATCGTGATGCCGGGTTTCGGCGCGGTCTGCCCGGCGATGGTCAGGTTGCTCGCGTTGATGCCGAGCCAGCCCTGCCGGCCGACGGGCGACAGTCTGATCGTGCCGGCGACGTCGAAGACGATCGTCCGTCCGCTGCTCGGGGCGGTGGTGATCCCGTAACGCAGCGATCCGGCGGCCGGGCTCGTCGCGTTGTCGGTCAGGTTGGTGACGTGGTAGACGTCGCCACCCCGGCCGCCGGTGGCGTACATCGCCGGGCCGGCCGCGCCGGGGAAGGCGGCTACGGCCGCGGCCTCGGCGGGCGGTCCGGTCAGGACCACGGCGGCGACGGCGAGGACTCCGGCGGCCGCCACGGCCAGGATGCTTCGGGTGGGGGACATGCGGGGGAACCTTTCGTCGGGGAACGCTCCCATTGCTCTGCAGATGCACGAAGCCCCCGGAGATAACACTTATTCAAGCGATAGACGTCGATGCCGCCCTTTTCCAGGAGCGGCGCCGCCGGGCCGGAGGTCAGTGCGGAGTAGCCGATCGACTGCGGATGGTGTCCGAGTCTCGATCGACCACTGACTGGTGGGTGCGGCGAACCACCCGAACGACCCAAACGTTCTGAGCTGCTGTTTCGTTTAAATGATCTTGAAGTTCAGCACGCAAGATCTGTTTGTCGCGAAGGAGCATGATGTCCCACCCCGGCCAGCCGTTCGACCCCAACGGTTCCGTCCCGCAGCCGCCGCCGGGCTGGTCACCGCCGCCGCCCGGATACCAGCCGCCGCCCGGGTTCCAGCCGCCACCCGGGGCGCAGGGGATGCCCGGCCAGCCGATCCCGCCCGCCTACGCGGGCTACCCGCCGCCGGTCATGACGCCGCCGAAAAAGAAGAACGGCGGAAAGATCCTGCTCGCGATCGTGGGTGGGTTCGCCGGACTCTGCATCATCGGCGCGATCGCCTCGGCCGGCAGCGACGACGACCCCACCACCACGAACAAGGCCGCCGCAGCGGCGACGACCGCGGCCACCACCACGACGACGGCGGAACCGGCGGCCGAGGCGACCACCGAGAGCACCAAGCCGGAGCCGCCCGCCGAACCCACCAAGAAGCTGACCGTCTCGCAGGAGAACGCCGTCGAGAAGGCGGAAAGCTACCTGTCGTTCTCCGCCTTCTCCCGGACCGGGCTGATCAAGCAGCTCAAGTTCGAAGGCTTCAACACCGCGGACGCCACGTTCGGTGTGGACGCGCAGAAGGCGAACTGGAACGAGCAGGCCGCCAAGAAGGCCGCCGAGTACCTCGAGTTCACCTCGTTCTCCCGCTCCGGCCTGATCAAGCAGCTGAAGTTCGAGGGGTTCACCACCGCGCAGGCCACCTACGGCGCCAAGAAGGCCGGTCTGTAACCCGAGGGACCACGGCGGCGGCCGACATGACCGCCGCCAGGTCAGCGGACGACGGGCAGCGGCGGCAGCGCGGGACGATCCAGCCACAACGTGAACAGCCCGTCCAGCGACTCCGTCGAATACCGCGCGGCGTGCTCACGGAACTCGGCGGTCGTCACCGTCCGGTGCCGGTGCTCGGCCACCCAGGACCGCAACAGGGCGAAGAACGCCTGCTCACCGATCTTCGCCCGGAGCGCGTGCAGGGCCAGCGCGCCCCGTTTGTAGACCAGTGGATCGAACATCCGGGTCACCCCCGGATCGCCGATCACCACATCGGCCGGGCGGGAGGCGAGCCAGGCGTGCCACTGCGCCGAGTGGGCGTTCGTCGACGGGCCGCCGGAAGCGCCCGACCACAACCATTCGGCGTACGTGGCGAAGCCCTCGTTGAGCCAGATGTGCCGCCAGTCGGCGACCGTCAGACTGTTACCGAACCACTGATGGGCCAGCTCGTGCACGACCAGCCGCTCGTGGGTGCGCCGCCCGTCGAGGTGGTTGCGGCCGAAGACGGCCATCCCCTGCGCCTCGATCGGGTCGTCCAGGTCGTCGTCGGTGATCACCACGACGTACTCCTTGAACGGGTACGGCCCGAACAGCCGCTGCAACGCCGTCATGATCTCGCCGTGCCGGCCGAAGTCACGCTGGAAGTCACTACGCATCCGCGGGGCGATCGCGGCCCGCTGCGGCACTCCCCCGGAGGCCAGCGTCACCATCTCGTACCGGCCGATCTGAACGCTCATCAGGTACGGGGCGGTCGGCTCCTCCCGCTCGTACACCCAGGTGGTGGTGCCCGACCCACGACGACGCGCCACCAGGTCGCCGGTGACCAGCACGGTGTACGCCGACGCCGCCGTGAACGTGATCAGGAACGGCGCCTTGTCGTCGGTCCGGTCGTTGCACGGGAACCAGGACGGCGCCCCGTTCGGCTGGCTGGCCACCAGCGCCCCGTCGCTCAGCTCGTCCCAGCCGATGTCACCCCAGCGGCCGGACACCGGCGCGGGACGACCCGAATACCTGATCTCGGTCTTGAACGTGGCCCCGTACCCGATCGGGCGCTCGGGTTTGATCCGCAGCTTGCCGCCCCGGTGCTCGAACTTGGCCGCCCGCCCGTCCACCCGCACGTCCCGCACCTGCAGCCGGGCGAGATCCAGACTGAAACGGGACAGCGGCTGCACGGCACGCGCGGTGACGACCGCCCGGCCGGTCAGCCGGTTCTGCACCACCTTGTAATCGAGGTCGAGGTCGTAGTGCAGCACCCGGAACCCGCCGTTGCCACTCTCCGGCAGGTACGGGTCGGTGGACCGTTCGGCGCCCGGTGACGGGCTGAGCGGGATGCCGGGTGGGGTCATACCCGGCGAGTGGCCGCTGCCGGCCAGGTCGCGACCGGGTTGCCGAGCCAACGGCTGTCGTCGGGCACGGCGTCACCACGCGTGACGAGCGAACCGGGACCGACCGTGGTCCGGGCGCCGATGCTCGCGCCGGGCAGCACGATCCCGTGCGGGCCGAGAGTGGCTCCCGCGCCCAGGGTGACCTCATCCATGCTCATGATCCGATCATGGAACAGGTGGGTCTGTACAACACACCCCCGGTTGACGGTCGCCCCATCACCGAGACGGACGAGATCGAACTCGGGCAGCCAGAGGGTCTCCAGCCACACTCCACGACCGATCTTCACACCGAGCGTACGCAGCCACACGTTCAGCAACGGAGTACCGGCGGCCAGCCGGAACAGCCACGGCCCGGCCAACACCTCGACGAACGTGTCGGCCAGCTCGTTACGCCACACGAACGACGTCCACAGCGCCCGCTCACTCACCCGGAACCGGCCGACCAGCAGCCACTTCGCGGCGGTGGCGAGCAGCGCCCCGGTCACCGCGGCGGCGAACAGCACCGGCCCGGCGGCGGCCACCGCGGCCCAGGCACCGGCGGCCCGCCAGATCAGCGTCAGCGCGGTGAGCACCAGCACCGCCAGCGCGCCGGCCAGGATCACCGGGACGACCCGGCACAACTCGACGAGAGCCCGGGCCACCTTCAGGCGGGCCGGCGGGTCGAAGGTACGGCCGGAGTCGGCGGTCTCCACGATCCGGCGCAGCGGCATCGGCGGGGCACCCAGCCAGGACGAACCCTTCTTGGCCTTGTGCGGCGCCGACGACAGCACCCCGACCAGGCCGCGTTTCGGCACACTCCGGCCCGGGGCGGCCATCCCGGAGTTGCCGAGGAAGGCCTGCTTGCCGATCCGGGCCGGAGCCACCCGCAGCCAGCCCTGGTCGAGCTCGTAGGTGGCGACCATGGTGTCGTCGGCCAGGAACGCGTGATCGTCGACGGTCGTCATCGCCGGGACCGCGAGCACCGTGGAGATCTCCGTGCCCCGGCCCACCTTCGCACCGAGCATCCGCAGCCACACCGGCGTGAACAGGCTGGAATAGATCGGGAACAGCGCCACCCGGGCCATCGCCATCAGGTGCTCGGTGGTCCACACCTGCCACGCCACCCGCCCGCGGACGGGGTGGAAACCGGTCCGCAGACCGATACCGAGCAGCCGGACGAAGATCAGGACCAACAGGGCATACCCGATCTGGTACGCGACAGCCGCGGCCGGAACCGCCAGGAGCACGGCCGGCAGCGTCGGTCCGCAGGCGAGCACCCAGCCGAGCAGCGCCAGGGCGGGCAGCGCGGCGGCCACCGGAAGCAGGGCCAGCAGCTGCGCGGTCAGACTGTAGGCGAGCACCCAGGACCGGCCACTGAGCCGGGACCGGGCCGGACGACGCTGCGGCCAGACGGTGGCGCCCTTGCCGTCCACCGGGACGGCGGGGGAACCGGCCCAGCGCTGACCGGCCGGCACCGTCCCGGTCACGGTCGAACCCGCGGAGATCTTCGCGCCCTTGCCGATCCGCGCGCCGGGCATCAGGGTGCTGCGCGCGCCGACCCGGCCGCCCGCCCCGACCCGCACCGAACCGACCCGGACCACGTCGCCGTCGACCCAGTAGCCGGACAGGTCGACCTCCGGCTCGATGGCCGCGCCGCGACCGAGTTTGAGCAGGCCGGTGACCGGCGGAGCGGAGTGCAGGTCGACGTCGCGGCCCAGGCGGGCGCCGAGCAGCTTCGCGTAGGTGGTCATCCAGCCCGCGCCACCGATGCCGGTCGCGCCGGTCAGCTCGGCGAACCGCTCGGCCGCCCACAACCGCAGGTGCACCCCGCCACCACGCGGGTACGCCCCGGGGCCGACCCCGCGCAGCAGCAACCGGGCCCCACCGGCCGCCAGCGCGATCCGCCCGGGTGGGCTGAACAGGACGAGCCAGGACGCGCCGATCCACCACCAGGAGACCGTGGGCGCCAGCGCCACCACCTTGCCCAGGGCGGCCAGGACGGTGAGCCAGCGCAGCCCGACCAGCGCCAGCATCGGCAGCATCAGCAGGAACTGCAGGAACCCGGCGCGGCGCGGCGTGGGCCGTACCTCCCGCCGGGTCGTCGTCTCGGTGGCGAGGGCGCCGAGCACCTTCGCCATCTCGGACAGCCGCGGGTTCTGATAGACGTCGGCCACCGACACCTGCGGATACGACTGCCGAATCCAGGCCACCAACTGCGCCGCGTTCAGGCTGCTGCCGCCGCTGCTGAAGAAGTCCGCGTCCGGGTCGCCCGGGCGGACCCCGAGGATCTCCTCCCAGCCGCCGGCCAACCAGTCCTCGGTCGCGGTGAGCTCACCGGCGCCCGGGGTGCCGACCGCGAGCGGCCAGGGCAGGGCGGCCCGGTCGACCTTGCCGGACGTCCGGGTCGGCAGCGCGTCGACGACCGCGAGCAGCGGCACCAGCGCGGCCGGCAGCTGCTCGCGGATCCGCGCGGTCGCACCGGACATGTCGAAGTCGTCCGCGTCGTGCGGCACGAGATAGCCGACCAGCAGCTGGTTGCCGGCGGCGGTGCGCTTGACCGCGGCGGCCGCGCCGGCCACCCCGGGCAGCGCCTGGAGGGCGGCGTCGATCTCGCCCAGCTCGATCCGGCGGCCACCGAGCTTGACCTGCTCGTCGCCGCGCCCGAGGAACAGCAGCCCCTCCGGCTCGGCGCGGACGATGTCGCCGCTGCGGTAGGCCCGCGCCCAGTCCAGGGCGGGCAGCGGCGCGAACTTCTCGGCGTCCTTGACCGCGTCCAGATAGCGGGCCAGCCCCACACCGCCGATGACCAGCTCACCGGTCTCGCCCATGGCGACCGGCTCGCCGGTGGCGTCGACCACGGCGAGTTCCCAGCCGGCCAGTGGCAGGCCGATCCGCACCGGACCCTCGCCGGTCATCCGGGCGGCGCAGGCCACCACGGTGGCCTCGGTCGGGCCGTAGGTGTTCCACACCTCGCGGCCCTCGACGGCCAGGCGCTCGGCCAGCTCGGGCGGGCACGCCTCGCCCCCGAAGATCAGCAGCCGGACGTCCTCAAGGGCCTCGGCCGGCCACAGCGCGGCCAGCGTCGGCACCGTCGAGACGACGGTGATGCGCCGCTCGGCCAGCCACGGGCCGAGGTCGACGCCGGAGCGGACCAGCGACCGGGCGGCCGGGACCAGGCAGGCGCCGTGCCGCCAGGCCAGCCACATCTCCTCGCACGACGCGTCGAAGGCCACCGACAGACCGGCCAGGACCCGGTCGGCCGGGCCCAGCGGTTCGACGTCGTCGTCGACGAGAAACAGCTGCGCCTCGGCGTCCACGAACGCGGCGGCGGCGCCGTGCGGCACCGCCACCCCCTTCGGGGTGCCGGTGGAGCCGGAGGTGAAGATGATCCAGGCGTCGTCGGCGGGTCCCGGTCGTCCGGTTCCTCCTTCGGGGGTACGCCGTACCGAGACGCTCAGTCCATCACCGAGGACCGCGCACACCCCCGCCTCGGCGAAGACCAGCTCGGCCCGCTCGTCGGGATCGTCGGCGTCCACCGGCACATAGGCGGCACCGGCCGCCAGCACTCCGAGGATCGCCAGGTACAGCTCGGCGGTGCCGGAGGAGATCCGGACACCCACCCGGTCGCCGACGCCGATCCCGTGCCCGCTCAGGGCCGTGCGCAGCGTCTCGACCTCGGCCGCGAGCTGCCGGTAGGTCAGTGTGGTGTCGCCGGTGTCCAGCGCGGGGGCGTCCGGATGCTCGGCCACGGTCGCGTCGAGGACGTCGATCAGAGTGCGACGGATCGGCACCGAGTGGGACCGGAACACCGCCGGCGCCTCGGTCGTGAACTCCAGCTCGGGCAGCTCGATCAGTCGCAGATCGGTCGTCACGGTCACCTAGCGCGCTCCATTCCCCACCCTGGTTCTCCGACGCATCGTGCGCCGGTTCGCCGTCGTGATCGGCTTCGGTCCGCCGTCACGGTCCGTCAGTTCGCTCTCGCGTTCCGCGGCAACATTCGAAACTACGGGTGGCGAACGGGAAATAACGGCCGAATGACCTGGACGTGTCGACTGACACACCGATTACCATCCGAACGGTCAGTCGCCATGTACCCGGTTGCGGCCCCCGCGCTTCGCTTCGTACAGGCGCTGATCGGCCCGGCCCAACGCGTCCGGCAGCGTTCCCGGACCGGCGACCTCGGCCAGGCCGACGCTGATGGTGACCGAGAGACCGGGCTCGATCGACTCCCACGGGTACGCCGCCACACTCGCCCGCAGCAGCTCACACTGCGCCCGCGCGTCCTCGACGCCGGACCCCTGCAGAGCGATCAGGAACTCCTCGCCGCCGAACCGGGCCACCATGTCACGCTCCCCGATCCCGTCGAGCAGGATCGACGCGATCCGCCGCAACACCTCGTCACCGATGAAGTGCCCGAACCTGTCGTTCACCTGCTTGAACAGGTCGACATCGGCCACCGCCACACAGACCGGACCACCGGCCGCGACGATCTTCGGCAGCCGCTCGTCGGCCGACCGCCGGTTCGGCAGGCCGGTCAGCGAGTCCTCGGTCGCCTGCCGCCTGTGCAGTTCCGCCTCCAGCCGGGCGTTCTCCGCCTCCAGGCGCACGTTGTCCAGCTCGAAGTGGTGCGCCGCCATCCGGGCCCGCGCCGCCGCGACCTCGTTGTGCAGCTCGCGCTCCAGATCGTGGAACTCGCGGTAATAGGTCAGCGCCGCGAGATAGTCACCGATCAGCTCATGGGCCCCGGACAACTCCCGGAAGATCTCCATCGCCATCGGCTTCTCGCCCGCCTGCCTGGCCCGGTCCAGGGCCAACAGCAGGCCCTCGATGGCCTCGGCGTGGTCGCCGCGCATCAGCCGCACCCGGGCCTGATGCTGCAACGCCCCGGACTCCACCGTGTGATAGCCGGCCCGGACCGCGATCAGCCGGGACTCCTCGATCAAGCCGGCCGCGGCGTCCAGATCACCGGCCAGCGCCAGCAGCATCCCGTAGTTGTCGAGGCTGATCGCCTCCCGGAACGGGTGCCGGGCCTCCCGGGCCAGCCGCAGCGCCTCGGCCACGTGACCCAGCGCGCCGGTCAGCAGCTCGTCGGCGGCCTCGGACTGGCCACGACCACGGAGCCGGGCCACCTCGTACACCGCGTTGTCACTGACGTTGTTGAGGATGCAGAACCGGGCCTCGGCATCCATCCCGTCGACCATGCTCAGCGCGAGCGTCAGGTACT
Organism: Actinoplanes sichuanensis; assembly: GCF_033097365.1. Lineage (NCBI taxonomy): Bacteria > Bacillati > Actinomycetota > Actinomycetes > Micromonosporales > Micromonosporaceae > Actinoplanes > Actinoplanes sichuanensis. Next base: position 2,383,291 of record NZ_AP028461.1, on the reverse strand, counting down.
CGGTGCTCAGCTCGTGATCGCCCATGGCGCCGTGCACCACGCCGGTCCGGTTGTGGACCCAGTAGAGCAGGTCCCGGTCGCCCAACTCCTGCGCGATCTCCCGGGCCGACGCGAGCACACCCAGCGCCTCGTCGTGCATGCCGAGCTCCAGCAGCGGAATGGCCTGGAGGGTGAGCACCTCGCAGAGCCCGACGGTGTCACCGAGGCCCTCCAGCAGCAGCACCGCCCGACGGCAGGCCGCGATCGCCTCCTCCTGCCCGCCGATCCGCATGAGCTGGTTGGCCAGCGAACGCAGCGCCGCGGCCTCACCGGCGTCGTCGTCGGTCGAGACGGCCAGGTCGGCGGCCGCGCGGGCCAGCTCACAACCGGCCCGGTAGTCACCGGACAGCCGCTTCTGCTCGGCCTGCTCCAGCAAGACGTCAACCGTCATGGCGCCGCTGTCGGCTGCGTACACGGTGGTCAAGCCGTCCTCCCTCAGAGCCGGGACCGAGCGGCCACCGATCAGGCACGAGAAATGCATCGACCCGCCCGCCCCGATCATGAGGAGTTGAGGGCGACCAGGATATGCCATGGACGTCGATCCGACTCTGCTCCATCATCAGGCGGTGACCGGCCCCGACCGCTCGTTCTCCCCGTTCTCCCCGCTCTCGCCGCTCTCCCCGTTCTCGCCGTTTTCGCCGTTTTCGCCGGATGAGCGGGCGCTTCTGCGCTGGGTTGCCCCGCGGATGGACGACGCCTTGATCGAGGAGATCGCCGCGGCCGACTACGGTTTCGACATCCCCGGCAATCGGGAGGGGCTGCTCGAACTGGTGCACAGCCCGTGGCTGCCGGACGAACTGATCCAGGACCCGGCCGAGGTGCTGGCCCTGACCAGGTGGTCGACACCGTCCTCGGAACGTGACCGCCTGAAGCGGCTGTTCGCCTGCACGCTGCTGGTCCGCGCGCGGACCGCCGGCGGCAACCCGGTCGACTCCCTCGCCCCGCTCGTCGACTCGGCGTGGGAACTCGGCGAACCCGCCCGTACCGCCGCGGTCCCGTTCTTGGTCTGGTGCCGGATCAACCTGCCCGGTGACTGGCCCGACGACCCGACCGGCCCGATGTTCCTGACCCTGGCGGTGCTGCTGCTGGCCCCGGAGTCGCCGGCCGCCCCGGCGCTGGCGGCCCGGCTGACCGAGGAGTTGGACGCCGTACTCGCCGACCCGGACCTGCCGTGGCGGCGGCGTCCCCGTTCACCTCTTTACATCAGGCGCGACAGTGACTCCTCGGAGACTCGCCGGCTGTGGTCCTCACTGGTCACCCGCTGTCTGCTCGACAACCCGGCGGTCACCGATCCCCGGCTGACCGCCCTGGCCGCCATCCTCAGTCCGGGTCGTTGAGAATGCGGCCCAGGAAGCGTGCCGGGCTCGCCAGGAACGCCCGCGTCAGTACCACCGCGTCGGCCTGGTCGTAGTCGATCCGGGAGATGTCGCCGCCCGCCCCGATCTCGAAGATGGTGGCGTCCGGCGAGGCCAGCAGGATCGGTGAATGCGTGGCGATGATGAACTGGCTGCCCAGTGCCACCAGCTCATTGATCCGCATCAGCAGGGCCAGGCACCCCTGCACCGACAGCGCGGCCTCCGGCTCGTCGAGCAGGTAGAGCCCGCTGGGCCCGAACCGGTGGGTGGCCAGATCCAGGAAGGACTCCCCGTGCGATCGCTCGTGCAGCGAGGTCCCGCCGTACCCGTCGGTCACACCGAGGTTGTCGATCTCCGTGGCGACGTTGTAGAACGTCTCGGCGCGCAGGAAGTAGCCGGTCCGCGGGCGCCGGCCGGGCACCCGCGAGAGCACCAGGTGGTCCCCCAGGCTGGACTCGCTGGCCCGGGTCGCGAAGTTGAACGAGGTGCTGCCACCCTCGGGGTTGAAGCCCGCCGCCACCGCGATGGCCTCCACCAGGGTCGACTTACCCGTCCCGTTGTCGCCGGCCAGGAAGGTGACCGGGGTGGTCAGGCGCAGCTCGCCGCTCTCCCGCAGCGCACGAACCGCCGGCAGGTCGAACGGGTAGGGACCGGCCGGGGTGCGGTTCAGCATGATCGCCTTGAGGAACACCCGGAGAGCCTCGCATGTGAGGCGCGGTCTCAGCCGATCGCCAGGCCCTCCCTTTCGTCGTCCCAGGCCGCGGCGCTGATCCGCCACCCGGCGGAGGTCCGGACGAACTGCAGCGTCTTCATCCCGCGGCCGGTGAAGCCGACACCGTTCTGCACGCCGGCTTTGGCGTATTCGCAGAAATGCTGGGCGATGTCACCGAAGATCTCGGTACGCCCGGACACCTCCCACTCCCGGAAATCGGTCAGCGTGCCGTCGGTGAGTAGTTTCCGCCGTGGCGCGATGAAGCCGTCCACACCGTAGACGACGGGCTCACCGCCACAGGTCCGGATGATCACCGCCTCCGGCAGAAAGACCTGCCGCAGGGCGTCGAGCCGGGCGGCACAGTCCGCACCGGAGGTGAACGCGGCGAAGAACGTCCGCACGATCCCCGCGATCGCGGCCCGATCGTCAGCCATGCCGCCACCCGTCTGCTCCACCGTCACGACGCCACCGTACGAGATCTCAGGCAGGACGGGCCCGTGCCCCGGCCAACTCACGGATCATGAGGACCAACTCGGCCGAGCGGTCATCACGCCGCCGCAGTGCCGTCTTGAGGTGCTCCTGGGCATTGCTGCCGGCGAACTGCATGGTCCTCGCCCGGGCGGGCAGCGTGATCCCCACGTAGCCGACCCTGTCGTCAGTGGTCTCCACCAGGACTCCGTCCCGGGTCAGGCCCCACGAATGCTGTCGCCAGAGCCCGTCGCCGGAAAGCGCGTAGCCGGTTCCGATCGACGCGATCGCCCCGTCGATCCAGAGGGCCGCGACATTGTGATGGCACTCCCCCGGTTCGCCGGCCACGAACTCGACGCGGGCGTCGACTGCGGAACCGTCGGCGAGTAGCGCATCGAGGTCGGATTCCGGAGAGCCCGGAGGGACGACGAGCGCACCACCGAATGTCAGCAGCTTCCGGCACCAGGCACGCCACCGCTGTCCGTAGGCCGCATCGACGCCCGGGTACGAGTCGACACGACTTCGGTAGAGCCCGTGCAGGCGCTCGCGGGTTTCCGGGGGCAGATCCATCGCCGCACCCTACCGCTTCATGATCATCCATAGGTGGGCGAAGCAGCGGCCGACCGGCTATCGACAGAAGTCAGTCCGGCGACGTATTGTGCACGGTCGATGGGAGCGCTCCCATTGCCCACTGCTCCTACGTCCCGGGGGTGCTTTCATGCGCCGTGCCTTCTATGCCCTGCTCACCGGTGGGGCCCTGCTCGCCGCCTCGGCCTGTGGCACCGCTCCGGGCAGCCCCGGCGCGAACACCACGGGCGGCGCCGCACCCACCACCCCGCCCGCGGGACCGGCCTGCGAGGCGTTGGCCAAGGTCTACGACAAGAACATGGGGCCGTACGCCCAGGCGCTGACCCTCCTGGCCGCCGACCCCAAGACGATCGCGCAGGCGCAGCAGTCTCTCGCCGCGTTCGCCACCGCCGTGCAGGACGCCACCAAGGGCAGCGCCGACACCGAGTTGGAGGCGGCCGGCAAACAGGCCGCCAAGCAGATGCACGACAAGTCGACGGACGCGAAGTTCTTCGCGACGATCAAGTCGACCGAGGACGTCTCGAAGGCGATCGGCCCGACCCTGACCGAGTGGCTCGGCCCGGTCCAGAAGCGCTGCAGCTGACGAGTCTCCGAGTTTCACTGATCTGGTGAGGTCGCGCCGCGCGGGCGGCCGCGACCTCACCAGATCGACGCGGGGATCGCCGGCTAACGCGCGGCGGCACCGCGCAGGACCGCGTCGACCAGTTTCTCGGCGAACTGGTCCTCCGGGACCGAGGTCAGCCGCAGCATCGACTGCATCATGCCCGGTGCGGAGAGCATCAGCTGGGTGAGCTCGACATCCAGGTCGGCGCGCAGCTCGCCGGTCTCGATGCCGCGCCGCAGCACCTGCCGGGTCACCTCGCGGCGGGGCTCGACGAAGGCGTGGTACATCCGGGCCAGCTCGGTGTCGCGGTGCAGGTCGGGGAGCAGGCAGGCGGTGACCTTGCTGTAGCGCTGGGCGCGCGGGGTCCGGTTCGCCTTGATCAGGGCGATCAGATCGTCGCGGACCGAGACGCCGGCCGGCTCGGGCAGTGGACCCTTCATCGACCGGACCGCGTCGATCAGCAGGGCGTCCTTGTTGGGCCAGCGACGGTAGATCGTCGCCTTGCCGACGCCCGCCTTCGCGGCCACCGCCTCGATCGAGATCGCCGCCGCGCTCTGCCCGTCGCTCAGCAACCCCAGCACCGCGTCGAGGATGGTCTCGTCGGCCTGGGCGTTGCGCGGCCGGCCAGGAGCCTTACGCTCCTGGCCGGCCGCCGTGCTGCTGCTCATGTGGTTCATTGTTACCGGTGCGTTTACGCGTCGGCCAGTTCCCGGCCCGGTTCCTGCGCGGCGACCGGCGCCGGAGCGGCGGACGGCCGCCGACCGGGCAGCCAGAGCACCGCCACCAGGGCTCCGAGCAGGGCGAACACCGTGGAGCCGACCGAGGCGTAGTGCATCGCCGTGACGAACGCCGCATTCGCGCCGTCGAGCAGGGCGGGCGCGGCCGGACCGGCCTGGCCGGCGACCGCGTAGGCGCCGGCGATGGATTCGCGGGCCGTCTCGGCGGCGGCGTCCGGAAGGCCGGCCGGCGCGGTCAGGTGACTGCGGTAGACCGACGAGACGACCGCGCCGAGGACCGCGACACCGAGTGCACCGCCCAGCTGGCGGATGGTGTTGCTGACGGCCGAGCCGACGCCGGCCTTCTCCCGGGGCAGGCTGGCCATGATCGCCTCGGTGGCCGGCGGCATCACGTTGGCCATGCCCACGCCCTGGACGAAGAACGCCAGCGCGACCAGCGCGATCGGGGTGTCCACGTCGATGAACAGCCAGAGCGCGAGGGCGGCCGAGACGAGCAGCAGGCCGACGGTGCTGACCGCCTTCGGGCCGAACCGCTTGACCATCGAGGAGCTGGCCGGGGCGAAGATGATCTGGCCGAGCGCGAACGGGACGAACAGCGCGCCCGAGGCGAGCGGACCGTATCCGCGGACCATCTGCAGGTAGAAGGCGCCGAAGAACATCGAGCCCATGGCCGCGAAGAAGACCAGGCCGATGATGCCGGTGGAGGCGGAGAACTGGCGGTTCTTGAAGAGCCGGACGTCCAGTGACGGGAACGTGATCCGGCGCTCGTAGAGCACGAAACCGATCATGACGAGCACACCGACGGTGAGGGTGGACCAGGCCTCGGTGGCGCCGAAGCCGTCCTCGCCGCCCTTGATCACGCCGTAGGTGATCAGGGTCAGGCCGACGATCGAGAGCAGCACGCCGAGCGCGTCGATGCGGCCCGGGCGCGGGTCCCGCGACTCCGGCACGAGGATGGCCACCAGGGCGACGCCGATGATCACGATGGGTACGTTGATCAGGAAGACCGAACCCCACCAGAAGTGCTCCAGCAGCACGCCGCCGAGCACCGGTCCGACCGCGACGGCCAGGCCGACCGCGCCGGCCCAGACGCCGATGGCACGCGGGCGTTCGCGCGGGTCGAAGACGTTGGCGATGATCGAGAGGGTGGCCGGCATGACGGCGGCGGCACCGAGACCCATCAGGGCGCGGGCCGCGATCAGCTGGTCCGGTGACGATGCGTAGGCGGAGATCAGCGAGGCGATTCCGAAGACGATCAGACCGACGGTCAGACTGAGGCGGCGGCCGAGGCGGTCGGCCAGGATGCCGGCGGTGAAGAGCAGACCGGCGAAGACCAGGGTGTACGAGTTGATCGCCCACTCGAGTTCACTCTGGGTGGCACCGAGTCCCCGGACCGGGTCGGCGATCGTGCGCATCGCCACGTTGAGGACCGTGTTGTCGAGCACGACCACCAGCAGACTGATGACGAGCACGCCGAGGATGGCCCAGCGCCGGGGATGCCCGGTCTGGGGTTGAACTTGGGTATCCATGTGCGGGTGCCCCCGAAACCTTTTCGAAACGGAACCGTTCCGTTTCACAAAGGAACCTAACCCTCGTCCGGCAATAACGGAACGCCCTCGTATCGAAAGTGTCTCCGGTCACGTCCGGGAATACCCGCCACCGGCCGCAACGTCGAGCAGGTCATGGCGGCGGTAGTGGTCATCGGGGCGGGACAGTCGGGTCTCTCGGCGGGATATCACCTGCAGAGACGTGGTTTCACCAGCGCGCTCGACGACCCGGACGACCCGCATGGCTTCGTCGTCCTGGACGCCGGTCAGGGCCCCGGCGGCGCGTGGAGCCACCGCTGGGAGTCGCTGCGAATGGCCACCGTCAACGGGATCTTCGACCTGCCCCGCTTCCCGAAACCACCGCTCGACCCGGCCGAACCGAGCCGGACAGCGGTGCCACGCTACTTCGCCGACTTCGAGCGCGCGACGGGTTTACCCATTCTGCGGCCGGTGCGTGCGCTGGCCGTACGCCGCGCGGGTCTTGATCTGTCGGTCGAGACCGATCGGGGGACCTGGACCACCCGGGCGGTCATCAACGCCACCGGGACCTGGGACAACCCGGTACGGCCGCACTATCCGGGCCAGGAGACGTTCGCCGGGATCCAGGTGCACACGCGCGACTACGTGTCGGCCGAGCAGTTCGCCGGCCGCCGGGTCGCGGTGGTCGGCGGCGGGATCTCGGCGTTGCAGCAACTGGAGGAGATCTCCCGGGTCGCGACCGTGCACTGGTACACCCGCCGGGAACCGGTCTTCCGGACCGACGGTTTCGAGCCCGAGGTGGCCGGGCGGGAGACGATCGCCAAGGTCGTCGCGGACGTCGAGGCGGGCCGACCCACCGGCAGTGTGGTCTCCTACACCGGGCTGGCCTGGACGCCCTACGCGCTGGCCGCGAAGGCGCGCGGCGCGCTCGAACGACGGCCGATGTTCACCGCCATCGAGCCGTACGGGGTACGCGAGGCGGACGGCTCGTTCACCTCGGTCGACGCGATCCTCTGGGCCACCGGCTTCAAAGCGGCCCTCGGCCACCTCGACCCGCTGGGGCTGCGCAACGAGCACGGCGGCATCCGGATGATCGGGACACAGGTGGCCGCCGAGCCCCGCGTACACCTGATCGGTTTCGGACCCTCGCAGTCGACGGTCGGCGCCAACCGCGCCGGGCGCGACGCCGTCACCGCCATCGCCGCCCGGCTGGCGGCCGCCCCGGCCTGACATCGACCGGGCCGATCCCTCAAGCCGACCCGCCGGCTGCCGATGGCCGGACATGAGTGATGCCGGGGCCCTGGGACTGCTGTCGCCGTTCGTCGGCGGAATCTACTACGGCAGTCTGGTCGCCGGCGTCGCCGCGGGAGCCGAACTCTACGGGCGGCGGCTGGTCGCGATCCAGACGCTGGACGCGGCAGCCGATCTGGCCGTCACCGGCGGTGATCAGGAGTTCGACGCGGCGGTCGCCTGGGAGCACGTGAGTGGATTCATCGCCCTGGCCGACGCCGTCCACCCCGACTATCTGGCCCGCCTGGAGCAGGCCGGCAAGCCGGTGATCCTGGTCGGCCACACGGTCGCCGGACTCGACCGGCCGGCCGTGCTGTCCGACAACGGCGCCGGCATCCGGGCCGTGGTCACCCACCTGGTCCGGGAACACGGATGCCGCCGGATCGCCTTCACCGGCTACCTCGCCGCCTCCGACATCCGCGAGCGCTACGACGCCTACCTCGACGCGCTGGCCGAGCACGGCCTGGAACCGGGTGTCTTCCTGCCGGCCGGCAACAACGTGGAGAGCGGCATCGCCTGGGACACCGACGACCTGCTGCGACTCGGCCGGCCGGACGCGCTGATCGCCGCGACCGACCGCAACGCCATCGCCGCGCTGCAGGTCATCGCGGCCGGCGGCCTGAACTGTCCCGGCGACATCCTGGTCACCGGGTTCGACGACATCGACGAGGCGAGCCTGACGGCCGAGCTGGCCAGCGTCAGCCAGCCGCTGGACGCGATGGGCCGGCGCGCGGTCGACCTGCTGATCCGGCAGATCGACGGCACCGACACGCCGCCGGTCACGCACCTGCTGCCCACCCGGTTCGTCCCGCGCAGCTCCTGCGGATGCACGATGTACGCCGATCAGCTTCCCGAAGTCGCCGTCGACGACGAGCTCCAGCGCCTGGCCGTACGGCTGGCCGGGGTGCTGCCGGCGGCCGGCGCCAACCAGACCGGCCGACCGGCCGAGTGGGCCGCGCGAGCCACCGCGGACGCCCTGCTGGCCGCGGCCGCCGGGGACACCTCCCGGATCGGATCAGCGATCGACCAACTGCAGCCGCTGCTGGCCGGTAGCCCGGATCCGGACGCGCTGCGGGTGATCTGCCGCGCGGTGCAGGAGTACGCGGCCGGGGTACCGGCTGACGACGCGTCCGCCGCGACCCGGGTCGGGTCGGGCGTACAGGCGGTGATGTTGTCGCTCGGCCGGGCCCGCCGGCGCGCCCAGCTCGGCGACAAACTGCACCTGCGCTCGCTGATCAGCGTCAACTACACGCTCAACCGGGCGCTGCTGCACCGCCGCGACGTCGAACCGCAGGATCCGTCATGGCTACGGCTGACCCCGGCCATGGCCGGTTCGATCGCCCTGCGCCGGCCGAACGGCGCCCTGGTCCGGACGCCCGGCTGGCGTCGGCGGCCCGGCCCGGCGATCCCGGCCGGGATGACTCCCGTCGCGTCGTTCCCGCCGGCCGAGCTGCTGGACGCCGCCGAACCCGGTGAGACCGTGTTCGTGGTGCAGGCGAAGGTCGGCGACAGTGACCACGGCTGGCTCGCCCTCGTCGACACCGTGGAGAACCGGGTCGACGACGGCCGGGAGATGGTCAACCAGTGCGCAGCGCTGCTCACCATCGCCCTGGATCTGCGCGCCCAGGAACAGGAGCTGTTGCGGGAGGCGAAGTCGGACCGGCTCACCGGCCTGCCCAACCGTTCCTCGTTCACGGCGTCGCTCGACGCCGCGATCACCCGGCGCCGGGTCGAGAACCGGCCGGCCGTCGTACTCTTCCTCGACCTCGACGGATTCAAGCAGGTCAACGACTCGCTCGGACACCACGTCGGCGACCATCTGCTGGTCTGCGTCGCCGAACGGCTGCGGCACTGTCTGCGCCGGGAGGACGTGGTCGGCCGGTTCGGCGGCGACGAGTTCCTGATCCTGCTGGACGAGGTGGCGCCGGGTGAGGAACTGGACCGCCTGCTCGACCGGATCACGCAGGCGGTCGGCGACCCCTACCGGCTCGGCGAACACACCGTGCACGTCGGCGTCAGCGTCGGCACCGCCGAGTGCGGCCCCGCCTCGACCGCGGAACAACTGCTGCAGGTCGCGGACCGCTCGATGTACCAGGCCAAGGCGGCCCGCCGGATCACCGTCCCGGCCGCCTGAGGACGCGGCCGCTCACCAGGAGCACCGCGCCCGCGGCGAGCAGGAGGAGTCCGAGCCAGGCGGTGGCCGGGCCGGTGACCGGGAGGTTCTGGCGCTTGCCGGTCACCCGGATCGTGCTGACGCCGGTGATCGGGGTCAGGCCGTCGGCGGAGACGGTGATGGTCACCTTGCCGGTGTCGCCGGGCTCGGCGGTCCGGTCGGCTGTCACGTCGACCGGCAGGTACAGCTCGACGGTCTCGCCCTCGAACGTCAGGCCGCGCGGGTCGGTGCAGGTCACCCGGGTCGACGACGGGGTGGTGCAGTCACCGCCGCCCTGTTCGGACGGGGTGATCCGGACGCCGGTCAACCCGGTCAGCCGATAGGCGACCTGGACGCCGGTCAGTGTCGCCTCCTCGATGGACCAGAGACTCGGCCCGAGCGGGTCGATCGAGCTGCCGCCGACCGGCACCTCGATGTCCGGGAAGGCGGCCGAGACCGGTCCGTCCGCGGCGAAGGCCGGGGCGGCGCCCCCGACCAGGACCAGGACCGCCGCCACCGCCAGTACGCTTCGACACCGCATCTGCGCAGCGTAACCAGCGTGCGGCGGCTCACCGGGGGGACACGCCAGTCGTTGATCGACAGCCCGGTGCTGCGATGCGCGTACCCCACCGGAATCACCATTTCTCCGGGAAATCGCCGCAGCGTGCCAGACTGCGGCAGCGAAACGACATATCGACGTCAGTCGATTAGCTTGGTCGCATGTTGCGAAGAATCCCCGGGCTCACCGCCCTCATCGCGCTCGCAGCGGCTCTGCTCGGCGTCTCCCCCACCGCCGCCGAGGCCGCCACCACCCTGACCGTCGCGTCCGACGGCACGGCGACCTACCGGACCGTCCAGGCCGCGGTCAACGCCGTCCCGGCCGGGAACACCAGCCGCGTCACGATCACCATCAAAGCCGGCACCTACCGGGAGAGCGTGGTGATCCCCGCCAACAAGCCGTACATCACCCTGGAAGGGCTCGGCTCCAGCGCCGCGGCCACGGTGATCGTCAACAACAAGCCCGCCTCGACCGCCGGCACCACCGGGTCGGCCACCGTCTACGTGCAGGCCAAGGAGTTCTACGGCAAGAACCTGACGTTCAGCAACGACTACGACGAGGCCGCCAACGGCTCGTCGCAGGCCCTCGCGCTCGCGCTGTACGGCGACCGGGCCCGGCTCGGCAACGTACGGGTGATCGCCGACCAGGACACCCTGCTGATCTACAACAGCGCGCGGGCGTACGTCTGGAGCTCCTACATCGAAGGCACCGTGGACTTCATCTACGGCAACGGCAGCGCGGTGTTCTACGCCTGCCAGATCTACGAGAAGCGCAGCACCGGCGGTTATCTCACGGCGGCCAACACACCGGCCACCCAGACGTACGGCTTCCTGATCTACAAGTCGACGATCACCGGTGCCACGAACAACGTCACCTACCTGGGCCGGCCGTGGGGCGCCGCCGGACAGGTGACCGTCCGCGAGTCCAATCTGAGCGCCACGATCAAGGTCGCCCAGCCGTGGACCGACATGTCCGGCAACTCGTGGAAGAACGCCCGCTTCTACGAATACAAGAACACCGGTGCGGGCGCGACCCTCAACAGCAACCGCACCCAGCTGACCGACGCGCAGGCGGCGAACTACACGCCGCAGAAGTATCTGGCCGGTTCGGACGGCTGGAACCCGGCCGGCTGAGCCGCCCGATCAGAGCAGGCAGGCGACCGTACGATGGCCGTCCTGCTCCTCGACCACACCGTGGGTGATGCCGGTGAAGCCCGGCCAACGGTGCGCCAGGATCTGCTCGTGCCGCAGGAACCGCACGATCGACGAGCTGATCCGCTCCCCCGGAACCAACAGCGGAATCCCCGGGGGGTACGGCGTGAGCAGCACCGCCGTGGTCCGCCCGGCCAGCTTCTCGACCGGTACGTGCTCCACCCGCCCGGCCGCCATGGCGGTCCACGCCGTACCCGGCAGGGTCACCTGCTCGACCGGTTCGGTGTAGACCGCCGTGGTGAGTTCGGCCAGATCAGCGTCCCGGTACGTGCCGTGCAGCGCCTCGCACAGATCGCGCAGCCCACGCCCGGCGTACTCGGGAAAGGCCCCGGCGAACTCCGGCATCAGCCGCTCGACCGCCGCGTTTCCGTCATAGGCGCTCTTGAACCGGTGCAGCTCGGCCACCAGCGAGTTCCACCGGCCCTTGGTGATCCCGATGGTGAACAGCACGAACAGCGAATACAACCCGGTCTTCTCCACCACCACCCCGTGCTCGGCCAGGTACCGGGCCAGCACCACACCCGGAACGGCCGGCGCGCCCGGCCCGCTGAACTCCCCGCCGACGGTCAGGCCGGGCGTGGTCAACGTGACCTTGATCGGGTCGAGCATGGTGAACCCGTCATCGACCCGGTCGAACCCGTGCCAGCCGGCGTCCGCGGTCAACTCCCACTCGGCCCGGTCGGCCAGCCCGGTCCGCGGAGGCGTGTCCGGCCCCCAGACACCGAACCACCAGTCCCCCGACTTCGCACACTCCGCGCCGACCCGGATCACCGTGCGCCGGAACTCCATCGCCTCGGTGATCGTCTCCTCGACCAGCGCCGGCCCCCGCTTGCCGGCCATCATCTCGGCCGACACGTCACAGCTGGCGATGATCGCGTACTGCGGGCTGGTCGAGGTGTGCATCCGGTACGCCTGGGCGAACACCCGCTCGTCGAAGTGCCCACCGGTGGTGTCCTGCACCAGGATCTGCGACGCCTGCGACAGCCCGGCCAGCAGCTTGTGGGTGGACTGGGTGGCGTAGACGACGGTCCGGCCGGTGCGCTCCCGGTCGTTGGCCACCCCGTGCATGCCCTCGTACAGCCCATGGAACGACGCGTGCGGCAGCCACGCCTCGTCGAAGTGCAGCGCGTCCACCACCCCGTCGAGGGTCCGCTTCAGCTCGTCGGCGCGGTAGATGATCCCGTCGTAGGTGGACTGGGTGAGCGTCAGCAGGCGGATCGGTCGGCTCTTGTCGGTGATCAGCGGGCTGGCCTCGATCTTCGCCTGCAACGAGGCGGCGGTGAACTCACTGCGCGGGATCGGCCCGATCACCCCGGCCCGGTTGCGGGTCGGCATCAGATAGATCGGCACCGCCCCGGTCAGGATGATCGCGTGCAGGACCGACTTGTGGCAGTTGCGGTCCACCGCCACGATGTCGCCCGGCCCGACCAGCGAGTTCCACACGATCTTGTTGGAGGTCGAGGTGCCGTTCGTGACGAAGAACAGGTGGTCGGCACGGAACGTCTTCGCGGCCAGGCGCTCGCTGTCAGCGATCGGGCCACTGTGGTCGAGCAGTTGACCCAGGTCCTCGACGGCGTTGCACACGTCGGCACGCAGCAGGTTCTCGCCGAAGAACTCGTGGAACAGGGTGCCGACCGGACTCTTCAGAAAGGCGGTCCCCCCGGAGTGGCCGGGGCAGTGCCAGGAATACGCGCCGTCGTTGGCGTACCGCATCAGGGCTTCGAAGAACGGCGGCGCCAGCCGCCCCAGATAATGGCTGACCTCCCGCTGGATCTTGCGGGCCAGAAAGTCGGGGGTGTCCTCGTACGCATTGACGACCCCGTCGATCCGAGACAGCACCGACTGCGGGATCGTCCGGGCCGTCAGTTGCTCCCCGAAGAGCAGGATCGGTATCCGGTCGTTGTGCCCGCGGACCGTCCCCACGAACTCGGCCAGCGCCGGAACATCCGCTTCACCGGCACCCGGGGTGTAGAGGACCACCGAACTCGACCGGGCCACGTCGGCCAGCATCCCGCCCCGGTCGTCACCGAGCCGCCTGACCTCCAGCCCGGCCCGCACCAGGGCGGCTTCGAGCATCTCCAGCGGCCGCCGCAGACCGGCCGCCCCCTGCACCGACGTGACGATCGTGACCGGGAACGACACCGTGGACCGCCCTCTCACCGCTGACCTCGCCGTGACGGTAACCGCGCCGGCGGCGACCGGACCGGCGAACCGGTCCCGGGTCCCCGAAGCGGGTGACACCGGGCTGTTCGGCTGATCGGATACGGCCTGTCCCGGCATCGACAATCGGCGACGTGACGCTTCCACAGTGGATTGAGCCGTGGCAGGTTGTTGATCCATGGGTGGTCAGGTCATCGCGGTACGTGTCGGCGACGTCGAGTTGCTGGTGGAGACGGTACGAATGGTCGGCACCGAGCCGACCTCCGGCGGGCGTACGCAGCGGGTCGTCGAGGCGTTCGAGCGGGCACAGGAGGCGATCACCGCGGTGTCGTCGCAGGTGGCCGGCACGCTGCGTCGCGACATGTTTCCAGGTGGCCCCGCACATCACGGTCACTGCGGCGCACGTCTTGGCCGAGGCCGGCGCCCACGGCGTCTCGTCGGTGGTGCTGGTCGACGCGCTCGCCGCCCGTGGCCAGGGACCGGTGCCGGCGCGGGTGGTCGCCGTGGACCTGACCTACGACCTGGCGCTGTTGCGCCGCGAGGTGGCGCTGCCGGAGACCGCCGGCCGGATCGCGGCCAGCGACGGGACCTACCTCAACGAAGACGTCGCCGTGACCGGACACGTCGTCGTCCCCGACCATGCCGACGCCTCACCGCCCCGCTACCTCACCACCCACGGGGTCTGGGCGGGCGGCACGACCAGGCAGGACATGGTCGCCGTGTCCCGGATCAACGCCCGCGATCTCATGCGCGGGATGAGCGGCGCCCCGGTGATCAGGCGCCGCGACCGCGCGGTGATCGGTGTGGTGTCCGCCCGCTACACCTCCCCCGACGCCCGCATGGAGCACTCCGTCTGGATCACCCGGACCGAGGATCTGCTTCCGCTGCTGCGTACCTTCGATCCAGCGGCGGAATTCGCCGGATCGGCCCGGACCACCGAGATCGAGTCATTCCCAGCCGGTTCCCGGTTCGCGCCACCTGTCAACATCAGTACCCTGCCGCCGGATCTGCCACATCACATCGGGCGAACCGACCTGATCCGGGAACTGCTCGGCCTGGTGGTCGCAGATCCGGCCGGACGACTGCGGATCGTGGCAGTCGACGGCATGGCCGGGATCGGGAAGACCGCCTTGGCCCTGCATCTCGCACACCGGCTCACCGCATACTTCCCAGACCGGCAGCTCTACACCGATCTGCGCGCCCACACCACGGGGCAGGAGCCGCTCGACCCGTACGAGACCCTCGGCTCTCTGCTGGTCGGTGACGGCGTGGCCTTCGGCAACATTCCCGACGACCTGGACGGCCGGATCGCGATGTGGCGCAGCCGCACCGCCGGCTGGCGGGCCCTGTTGATCCTCGACAACGTGGCATCGACCGAGCAGGTACTGCCACTTCTACCGAGCGGGCCCGGATGCCTGGTGGTGACCACGAGCCGCCGCCGGCTGGCCGACCTGCCCGCCGTCGTGCGCCGGGCCGGCCTGGACGCGCTTCCCGCCGACGAGTCACGGATCCTGTTCGAGCGACTCACCGGAGACCGGATCGTCGACCCCGGGGCACTCGACCGGCTCGTCGAGGCGGCGAAGGGCCTGCCACTGGCGATCTCCGTCCTCGCCGGTCTCCGACTACGGCATCCGACGTGGAGCCTCGCCGACCTCGCCGACGAGGCAGAAGGTTCGCTTGTCGAGGCGACACCCGAGCACCGGTCGGTCTTCGCGGCGCTCGGGCTGTCGTACCGCTACCTCGACGAGGAGACCCAGACGTTCCTGCGGCGCCTGATCGTCCATCCCGGCGCGGCCGAGTCGCTCGATGCGGCAGCCGCGGCAGCGCTCGGCGGCACCACCCCCGCCCGGGCCGGCCGGCTCCTGGACCACCTGCATCGGGAGTACCTGCTTCTCGAACGTGGATACCGCCGATACGGCATGCACGATCTGGTACGCGCATATCTTGTCGTCCTCGACCGGGACACCCCTGAGCAGGAGGCCGTGGCCGCGTTGGCCCGATTGCTCGACCACTACGAGAAACTGGCCGTCCGGGCGGATCGCAGACTGCGTCGGCCGCCCGTGATACCCGGCACCGAGGATGAGCGGCGGCAGTCGATGAGCTGGCTGCGCACCGAACGGGCCAACCTGCTGTCCTGCTTCTGGCAAACCGTGGAGACAGGCGACGACACCCGAGTCGTAACATTCGGCACCGCGATCGCAGTGCTCCTGGAGACCGACGGCCCGTGGGATGTAGCCCGCAACGTGCAGTCGGCCGTCCTCACCTCGGCCGAACGGCTCGGCGACCCCGCCGCGCTCGCCCGCGCCTGGTTCAACGTCGGGTTCGCTCACTATCTGAACAGCGCCAACGAGGAGGCGACGGCGGCGCTCACCGAAGCCCGCTCCCGGTTTCAGACACTAGGCGACCTCACGTGGGAGATCCGGTCCATGCTGTGGCTCGGGGAGATCTGGGTCTACACCACCGACGACCGGTACGCGGACGGCATGACGCTGTTCGAGGACGCCCTCGCGCTCGCGACGGCGCACGGTGACCGGCACGGACGGGCCGAGGCCCTGGCCAGCATGGGCGGAGCCAGGCACTTCGGTGGCGGCCTCGACGAGAACCGGTACGCCCGGGAGGCGGCCGAACTCGGCGAAGCCGTGGAGATCTTCCAGGAGCTCGGTGACGAGGCCGGGGTGGCGACCACCCTGAACCAGATCGGCCTGCTGCGACTGCTGATCGCCGACTTCCCGGGTGCACGGGAGGTCCTCGACCGGGCCGTCGTCATCTGGAGCGCCCTCGCCGATCCGGCCGGCCGGGCCAAAGCCCGTGACCGGATGGGACACGCGCTGCTGCACATGGGCGAATTCGCCGCGGCACGGAAGTCGATCGAGGCAGCCCTGACGACCTATCAGGCCCTGGGCGACGAGTACAACCAAGGCGAATCCCTCAACTACCTGGGCAGTGTGGAGACCGCAGCCGACAATGCCGAGGCGGCCGCGGAGGCGTTCACCGAAGCCTTGCGGCTCTACGGTCAGATCGACTACCGGTACGGGCGAGCCGAGGTGCTCAGCGATCTCGGGTGGCTGCAGTGCCGAAACGGCGAGTTTCAGGCGGCCGGGACGAGTCTCGACGAGGCGTTCGAGATCTACGGCGAGTTCGGCGAGCGGCTGGGGCAGGCGGTGGTTCGCAACACCCGGGGAATGGCGCGATGGCGGCAGGGCGACTTCGCGGCGGGACTGGCCGAACATGAAGCGGCGCTGGCCGACGCCCGGGCGTTCCGCAGCCCGCTTGACGAGGCACGGGCGTTGGAGGGCACCGGCCGCTGCCGGCTGGCTCTGGGCGACACCGGCGAGGGCACGACCCTACTCCGCGGGGCCCTCGCGTCATATCAGCGGTTGGCCGTCGCCCGCGAGCTGTGGCTGGGGCCGGACCTCGACGAACTCATCTGAGCGGAGCCAGCACGCCGCCGGACAGGGGTGAGTCGTGCAGTTCGAGGGTGGTCAGGGCGACATTCTTCGGGACGTCGAAAACGAGCTTTCCGGTCACCTTCTCGGCGGGGGCCAGTTTCTGCACGAAGGCCTCGACACCGCGGTTGGCGTAGAGGCCGGCCAGTTCGTCGCTGTCGTAGGCGGTGCCGGACCCGTCGTAGGCGGTCTGGGCCTGGCCGACGAAGTACTTCGAGTCGTCGCCGATGTTGCGGACGGTCAGGCTGATCACGCAGAAGCGGCCCTCGGCGGTGCGTTTGATGTGTTCGAGGCCGACCGTCGACTTCGAGCAGTCCACCCTGGTGACGGTGAACTCGAACTGGCCGTCGCGGACCGGGTCGCCGAAGGCCGGGCCGGTCTTCTTCGGTGACGGGCTCGGCGTAGCGGGTCCCGCGCTCGCGCCGGCCGCCTGCCCGGCGACCGGGAGCCCGCCACTGAACTGCTGGGCGGCTATCCCGGCGGCGAACAGGGCGACCACCGCGACGGCCGAGACCAGGATCGCGACGGACACCTTGACCGGGGAGACCGACCGGGAGGCCCGGACCGGACGGCGGCGCTGCTGACGAAGGTCGTGCGACATCTGACCACTCCACGAGGCCGGCCGGGTTCCACTCTCCTCACTGTCAGCTACTTCGCCATACCGATCCAGTAATCCGGCATGATCAGCACTATTCTTCGCTCGAAAGGACAAGTCCGGCCTAGCGGTACATCATCCTTCGGTAGGCAGCGTCGGCGACGTCCGGATCGGGGTGGGCCCGCAACCGGTTCAGCGCCTCCGGCCACGGCGCCTTCCAGCGGCTCGCACCGCCCGCCGCGGCGACCAGCGCCACCGCGAACAGGCCTCCGGCCAGGTCACCCCGATCGCCGAGCGCCGCGGCCGTGCCCGCAAGATCCGCGGCCGGGTCGGCCTGGGGGCGGCGGTCCGCGAGCTGTCCGGCCAGCCGCACGGCCAGGGCCGGGCGGGCGGCGACGAGGTCGGCGACCTCGGCCAGCGGCACCAGGCGGGACTCCGCCAGAGCCAGCAGCAGCGCTGCGCCGTCCGCGAGGAGGCCCGGATCGGCCGCGAGCATCCGGGCGGCCGCGCGGGCGGCGGGTAGGTGAGCCGCGCGCGAGTCGGTGGGCCGGTCGGCTCGCGCCCAGCGGGATGCGGAGCCGACGATCCGGGTCAGGATGCGGCGGGCGGGTCGGTCCCGGTCCGGCGTCCCGACCCGGGTGTCCGCATGGTCGTCGGCGATGAGCCTGGCGAAGACCGACGCCAGCGTGCCACGGTCGGAGTCGGCCGGCGGGGAGTGCTCCAGCAGGACGCCGACGAGCGCGTCGAGATCCGGGTCCGGTCGGGTGGCGCCCGGCGTGACGTGGCCGGGATGGACGAGGGCGTCGGCGATCAGCGCCACCGCGTCCGGCGCCCACGGGATCCACTCCGGCAGGCGCCGGAGCGCGTCCCGCGCGATTCGCAGATCCGAGGCGGCGCAGGCGGTGGCGACGAGCGCCGCGAAACGGTTCCGATCGGGTTCGGGCAGGTCCTGCGGAACGGCGCCGAGAAGGGCGGCGACCACGGCGTGCTCGGCCGAGGCGGCGGCCTCGGTGAGGATGTCCCAGGCCGCGGGTGAGGACGCCTGGCCACGGAGGGCGGCGACGATGGCCGCCCGCACGTCGGAGTGCACGTCTGGGGTGTGCCACACCTCGGCGAGCAGATCCGTCGACTCGGGCGGGCCGTAGCGGGCGAGGATCCGGGCGGCGGCCTTACGGCTGGAGACCCGGACCTCCGACGGCGGCGCGAGCAGCACCCCGCGCAGGAGCGTGATCAGCGCGGACGGGCTCACGAAACGGGCCGCACGGTCGGCCGCGGGCAGAGCGGCACCGGCCCGGTCGCCGCCGGCGTAACCGAGCAGGATCGGCAGCGCCTCGTCGGGCCGGTCGGTCCACGGCAGTGCGGACAGGGCGGCCTCGGCGATCGGCGGCTCGGGCGCGTCGAGGAACCCGGCGAGCAACTCCCGGCCGGCGACCGGCACGCGGGCGAGGCTCCGCACCGCGACGATGCGGGCACGTTGCTCGACGTCGGTGTCCGCGGCGACGGCGGCGAGGGCCGCCGCGTAGGAACGCTGCTGCCGGACCGACCAGCGGCGCACGTGGACGGGCGGCCCGGCGGCGACGACCGAAGACCAGGCCACCACGGCAGGCTCGCCCGGCGCAACGTTCGACGACCCGGCGGGGTCGGGCAGGAGGCTGTCGAGCAGGGTGGTGGTCCAGCCGGTCACCTCGCGCCAGACCGGGGCCAGGCGAACCACCGCCGGGTCCTCGCGGAGCAGGTCGGCGACCCGCTCGGGCCGGGTACGGGGGTCGTCGAGCCAGCCGTCGACGGCCTTGTCCCGGACGTCGGCCGGCGACGACGGGGCCGCGGCCCGGCGCAGCAGGTCCTGCAGCTCGGGCACCTGCCTGGCCCGCTTCTCCAGCAGGTCGACGAGTTTGAGCAGTTCACCGGGGTCAGCGGTGATCCGTTTGAGTAGGGCGGCCGTGACGAGGCGCTCCTGGCCGGGCCGCAGCGGTGTCTCGATGTACCACGGGATCGGCAGCCGGGCGATCATGCCGAGCGCCCATCGGGCCGGGCCGTCGCCGTCGCCGGTGGAGGCGACCGGACGGCCGGCCAGCGCCGCCCAGGCGAGCTCGACCAGCGCCTCCTCGGTTCGCGGGGAGAGATCGCGGGACTCGATCGCAGCGTCGGTGATCGCGGTCAGCAGCGGCACCACCGCACCGGTCAGATGCGGGATCAGGTTGCGCAGCGCCCGCAGAGCGGGCCGCCGGACCGCCTCGCGTTCGTTACGCATCCGAAGCAGGCGCTCCAGGACCTGAGTCAGAGCGGTGGGCTCGCCGGCGGCGACACCGACCATCTCGGCGTATGCCGACTCACGCTGGTACGGCCGGTGGTCGCGCGCCTCCTCGTCGAGGATCGGCAGCGATTCGGCGGCCGGGAGGAGCCGGCTCCACGATCGGGTCTGCGTCTCGTCCGCGGCGATCTGCGGCAATGCCAGTATCCGGCGCACCTCACGCACCCGGGCCGCCGACGGCAGAGACTCGACCCGCCCCTGGTACGGCAGCTCCGGCCGGGAGGCGGTGTACACCTCGACGCGCCGGTCCGCGGGCAGCATCTCGAAGAAATCGGGAGCGATCTCATCGACGGCGACCAGGTCGTCGACGCCGAGACCGAGCAGGTGGCGCAGGACCTCGACGGGCAGGTGCTGGTAGGAGGTCTGCCAGGTGACCCGGCCGGTCACGAGCGCCACGACCCGGGCCGGGAACCGGGCGGCGATCGGGGCGAGGCCGACGTCCGGCAGCGAGTCACGGACGTGACGTTCCAGGAGATCGAGCACCCGTTCCGGACGACGGTCGACACACGCCCGGACGGCGTCCACGACGGGCGCCCAGTCCGGTGTCTCGGTTCCGGACAGAACGGCGTCGGCCCAGTCCAGCACGGCGGCGCTGTGCCGGCGGGCGAGGACCTTCCAGGAGACCACCGAGCGGGCCAGGTCGGGCAGCAGCCGGACGACGACCGGGGCGCTGCACGCGGGCAGGACCACCGCCGCCTCACGGTCGCCGTACCGCTCGCGGACCAGGTCGATCACCGCGTCGCCCGAGCCGGGACGGCGCCGCAGCAGACGCAGGATCAGGTGACGCAGCACCGGCGGGGCGTCGCCGAGCAACTCCCCGCCCGTCGTCCAGCCCCGCCGCAGTGCCTGTCGCGCGGCCTCCGCCCGTACCGCCGGATCCTGATCTGCCAGGGCCTGGACCACGATCGGACGGTGACCGGTCGCCGCCGCCGCGACCACCGCCAGGTATCGCGCGGTCGGGCCGCCCGTCGTGAGTTCAGTCAGGACGGCCGCGGGATCGGCCTGCTCGCGCAACAGGCGCAGCAGCGCCGGGATGCGTTCCGGGTACGACAGCGCGTCGAGATCGTCGGACAGCATCCGCGGATTGTTCCGCACCGGGGCAGATCACGCGGCCCCCGGGGTCGCGGTGAGGAACCGGGGACGGTAGGTGCCGTCCGGGAGCGCGGCACGGACCGCGACCCGGATCCGGGTCAGGTCGGCGACGTGCAGCAGCACGCAGAGCACCGGGCGCGCGGCCGCACCGAGGGCCCCGGCGGCCCGAGCGGCGGTCACCGCCGGATGCGGTTCGCCCACTGTCAGCAACCGGCCGAAATCGGCCAGATCACCACCCCGGAGGGCATCGGCGGCCCGTGCCACGGTGCCGGCCGCGACGACCGGGCGCCGGGTCGTCACCGCGGCCGGGTCACCCGGTTCGACGACGAGCAGCCGCAGACCGGCCGCCGCCAGGTCGCAGGGCAGGTGTTCCACGGTGGCGTCGGCCCGGCGCAGGATCGCCTCCCCGGCCCGGCCGGTGAGCGCGGCCAGCTCGGCGGCGTCGGCGGCCACCCGGGTCGTCCCGGACAGGTGGTAGAGCTCGGTGAACGCACGGATCGTGGCCGCCGCCGTGCCCGCCGCCGTCGGGATCGACAGTGACTCCGGCAGCCCGGTGTGCACGACGAGGGTGGCGCCGCCGATCCGGAATCCCGCGGCACGCAGCCGGACCGCGGCCCGGATCGCCGGTCGGGCCCAGTTCGGCGCGGTGTCGGCCGACCACTCGTCCGGGCCCAGCCGCACCCCTTCGGCCGGCCGGTTACGGGACCGCAGCTCCAGGACACCGTCGTCGCGGGCGGTGCCGGCCACCACGGCACCCCACGGCACGGCCACGGCCAGGTCGGCGACCGGGTCGGCGAGCAGCCGCAACCCGCCGGGTGCCGCGCTCACCACGTCCGGCTGACGGCCGAACATCCGCAGGAACGTGTACGGCACCATCCGCACCTCGGCCGGGGCGTCGACCCGGGACATCACGCCGGTCATCGGGCCTCCGGCTTGCGCGCCAGCACCCGGTAGCAGTTGCCGCCGTCGGTACCGGCGATCACCGCGCCGAGCAGCTGGTCCAGCAGGTTGCCGCCGACCAGCAGCGGTACCGCCGCCACGAACGCGGACTGCCGCAACAGCCGCCGACCGCGGGTACCGGGTGTCGACGCCCACGGCCGGTCCGGGTCGGGGACCAGGCTGTTCACCCACAGCAGCACGGCACCGGCGAAGTCACACGGCTGGTGGGCGCGGCCGAGTTCCACGGCCACCGGCTGCAGCCCCCGGTCGATCAGGGCGGCCGTCAGATTCCGTACGGGCAGAAGGTTGAGGTGTTCCGGCTGGAAGTACGGAACCCAGTAGCCGCGCAGCAGGCGCGCCAGCCGGGACGCCGGGTTCGGCACCTCGATCAGCAGATGCCCGCCGGGCGCGACGACCTGGGCGGCGGCGTCGAGTTCGGCGCGCGGGTCGCGGGTGTGTTCCAGGTAGTGGTGCATGCTGACCACCTGGTAAGCGCCCGCCAGCTTCTCGGCGAGGTCCGGGAACAGGCCCCGGTAGCCGGTGCTCACCCAGCCGCGGCGCTGCGCGTCGTCGATCGAGTCGGAGATGTCCAGGCCGTCGAACACGGTGTCCGGGAAGACCTTGCGGGCGTACGTGCAGAAGTGCCCGTGCCCGGTGCCGACGTCCAGCCAGTTCGCCGGGCTGGTGTGCCGGCCGACCAGGTCGGCGCGGCCCACGTAGGACGCCACCGACAGACCGAACGCGTGCTCGGTGCTGTCCTCGCCGAGCCGGTCGTAGACGTCGCGGTAGTAGAACTCCAGGCCGTCGATGCTGAGCCGCGGGTTCTGGAAGACGTGCCCGCAGTCATCGCACTCCACCAGCGTGAACCGGCCCGGTTTGCCCTGCACCCGGTCGCGGGTGTGGACCCGGGTGGTCAGGCGGCGACCGAAACACCACGGGCAGTCCTCGCGCGGTGCCTCGAAGAACCGGTCGGTGCCGCCGGTCAACTCCACCGCGTACTCCCGGCGGGCCTGCTCGCGCAACTCGTCCCGGTGCCGGTCGTAGCGCGACCTCCAGGTGCCCCGGATCGTGCGCAGCCAGCGCCACGGCTCGACGAGCAGGCGCAGCCAGGCGGCGCGATGCCGGTCGGTGGGCCGCATCGGCGTTCCGGCCAGGATCAGGTACGGCTGCAGGCTGTAGACCACCAGCGCGGCCCCACCCCAGACCGGGTTCAGGGCCACGGCCGCGGCCAGCAGCAGGTAGCCGACGAGTCCGCCGGTCAGCGCCATCGCGACGATCGTGCCGGTCGCGCGCATCCGGGCCTTACCGGTCGCCGGATCGGCCGGCACCGCCCGCAGGCCCGGCACGACGACCAGGTCGGTGCCGGTCGGGGCGTACTTCTTGAGTCGCGCGGTGAGCCGGATCATCTCGGCCGGATCGAGGTCGGCGGCCGGGGTGACCGCGGCCCGGTCGGCGAGTTCGGTCGCCACCAGCAGCGCGTGCCCGGCCCCGCGCCCGGTCGCCATCCGGTCGTCGCGGTATCCGGCCGGATCGACCTCGCGGGCCAGCGCCAGCGTCTCGGTGACCGGCAGGTCGGCCGGGACCAGGTCGACGGCGACCAGATGACCGGCCCGGGCGTAGCCGACGGCCGCCTGCCGGGTGGCCGCATCGACGTCGACCCCGGCCGCGGTGAACAGCAGGAACCCGTCCGGCTCGGTGTCGTCGGTGGCCGGTGGCAGCACCGGCAGCGCGGCCAGCCGGCCGCGTGACCGGAGCCCGCTCAGCACCAGGACCAGCACGATCAGGACCGCGGGCAGCACGCTCATGAGATCTTCTCCAGGTGGTCGGCGGCCGCCGGGGCTCCGCCCGCGGCGAGGAAGGACTCCCGCACCCGGCCGGCGGCGACGCGATAGGCGGGTTCGGACAACACCGAGACCAATGCGGTACGCAACTCGTCCGGCCCACAACGCGCGAACCGGACCCGCACTCCCGCCCCGGCCGCGGTCACCTGACCGGCGATGACCGGCTGGTCGTCCCGGATCGGCGCGACGACCAGCGGCAGGCCGTGCGCGAGCGCCTCGCACACGGTGTTGTGCCCGGCGTGGCAGACCACCGCGTCCACGTGTGACAGCAGGTCGAGTTGCGGCAGGTGGGGCCGGGTCAGCACGTACGGCGGCGGGTCGGGCAGCAGACCGGCCGGTGCCGCGACGATCAGCTGGACGTCGAGCGGTTCGGCGGCGCGGACCACGGCGTCGAAGAACCGGGCGCCCCCGTCGCCGTTGACCGTGCCCAGCGACACCAGCACCCGCCGCCGCCCCGGGTCGAGCGCGGACCAGGGGAAGCCGGTGTGATCCGGCCGGGCGGTGAGCGCCGGCCCGACGAAGGCGTAGTGGCCGGGGAACTCCCGGTCGCTACCGAGCAGGGCGGCCGAGGTGAAGGCGAGCACCAGGTCGTCGGAGAACCGCAGGTCGGTCGTCTCGGCCACGCCCGCGTCCCGGCACAGTCCGGCCATCCGCTCCCGGATCCAGTCGTCGACCTTGGGCATGGCCGCGTACGGGTCGGTGAATTCGCCGGACGTGGTCGCGCTGGTCACCCAGGTCAGGCCGCGCCGCCGGGCGACCAGCGCCCCGGCGAGGGCCTGCTGGTCGGCGACGATCACGTCCGGTTCGAACGCGTCGGCGGCCGCCTCCACGCCGGGCCGGGAGGTCCGCGCCAGCGGGACGATGAACTCCTCCCACAGGAACTTGAGCGCACCCGCCCCGCGTAGCCCGAGACGGCGTTCGTGGGAGTCCCGCAACGCCGCGTCCAGGGCCGGATCACCGGCGTCGTACACCTCGGCGCCCAGCCCGGCCAGCGTCGCGGCCCGCCCCGCCCAGGCGACCCGATGGCCGCGAGCGGTCAGCTCCCGGGCGACGGCGGCGGCCGGGTTGATGTGCCCGGTCAGCGGCGGCACGACGAACAGGTAGCGGCTCATGACGCCGCCGAGTGCCGGACCAGCCAGTCCAGGACGAGGGTACGAACCAGCGGCGTCGCCTCGCGCAGGACGGTGTGCGCCTGGTCGGGAACCATGTGCAGGGTGCAGTCCGGCAGCAGTCCGGCCAGTTGCCGGCCGGCGGCGGCCAGATCCGAGTGCACCCCGTAGACGGCCAGCACCGGGCAGCGGATGGCGGCGAGTTCCGGGCCGTGCAGCGGCGGCGTGGCGGCCACGTCGTCGATGAGGGTGGTGCCGTTCAGCAACTCCCCGGCCAGGCGGGCCGCCCGGGCCAGTTTCCGGTCGCCGAGTTCGTGCAACTGGTCGGCGAGGCCGTCGTGGGCGAGGCCGAGCGCAGTGACGGTCAGGGTGTTGCTCATCTGCTCGGTCCAGTCGCCGGCACCGTCGCCGACGGTGTGCGCCTCGATCACCACCAGACCGGCCACGTCCCGCGGGCGGCGCAGCGCGTACCGCAGCGCGACCACCCCGCCGAAACTGTTGCCGACCAGGAACACCGGCTGGTCCACGCCGAGTTCGGCGAGCAGGGCGGCCAGGTCGTCGACGGCGTCGTCCACGGTGTATCCGGCCGGTGGCCGCTGGGAGCGCCCATGCCCACGCAGGTCGTACATGATCGTTTCGGCGCCGGTTCCGGCCACCGGCCCGGCCAGCGTGTAGTAGAAGCTGGACAGGTTGTCCAGGATCAGGCCGTGCAGGAACACCACCACCGGCCGGTCCGCCGGGGCGCCCTCCGGCGGGCTGATCCGCTGGACGTGGAAACGCACGTCACGGGCGACGACATCGACCATGGCCGGGCCTCACACCGTCGCCGATTCGGCGAGACGATCGGAGATGTACGCCAGCAGCCGGCCCACGGTCAGCGACATGATCTCGTCGAGCTCCATGCCGGCGATGAACCCGGGAAAGTCGACCCGGTCGCCGTACCGCTCCCGCAGGATCTCGCCGAGGGCCACGAACTCGATGCTCTCCAGCGCCAGGTCGTCGTCGAACCGGGTGTCCGGGGTGATGTCGACGGCGAGCAGGACGTCGTCGCCCATCACCTCGGCGAGGTCCGCCCGGAGGTGGTCGAGAAGCTGGCTGCTGTCGGGCGCGGTCACGGGGTTCCTCCTCGGTTCGGTGGTGCGGTGGTCCAGGCGACGACGTAGCGGCCCCCGGGCTCGTCGAGAATCCGGTGCCGGACCGGCCAGCGCCGGCCGTCCACGGTGACGGTGCAGCCGGATCCGTCGACGTCGGTGACGGCGAACCGGCGAGGCCGGCCGGCGAGCCCGGTGCCGATCGCCTTCGCCACCGCCTCCTTCGCCGTCCACAGGCGGATCAGCAGCTCCGGGCGGTCCGGCGCGGCCTCGACGAGTGCCGTTTCGGCCTCGGTCAACGCCACGTCGGCAATCGCGCGGTCGGCGACCGGTTCGATGTCGATGCCGACGGGGCCGTGTTCGGCGGCGATGCCGACCGCCAGGCGGCCGGCGTGGGCGAGCGAGACGTGGACGTCCTCGCCGGCCGGGCCGCGGGCCCACGGGCGGCCGTCGGCGTCGTCACCGACCCGGATCTGGCACGGGAACAGGGCGGCGGGGCCACGGCGCCAGAGCAGTTCGCGTACGGCGTCCTTCACCGCCACCCGGCCGAGCAGCCAGTCACGCTGGGCGATCGGGGAACGGGCGGCGTAGTCGGCGCGTTCGGCGGTCACCAGGTAGCGGCGCATCACCAGTTCGCGGGTCGCGGTGTCCGGCCAGCGTTCGCGGACCAGGCACCAGCCGTCCGGTTGCGGTTCGGCGGCGCCGGTCTCGCCGGGGTGCTGTTTGAGCTGCCACATCCGTTCGTCGGTGGAGAAGCGGTGGGTCGCCCAGTCGGTGATCGTGACGCGGACCCGGCCGTCGACGGTCCGCAACTCGGCGTCGGCTCGCATCCGGTCGGCGGTCAGCTCGGTGATGCGGGCGGTGCAGTGCAGCCGTTCCCCGGCGGTCGGGGGCGGGCCGTACCAGCGGACCGCGCCGATGCCGATCGGGAACACCACCTGGTCGACGTCGGCGCTGACCTGCATCCAGTGGCCGATCAGCTGGCCCGCCGCGTCGAGCAGAGCGCCGGGGGCCGGTAGGGCGGTCAGTTCGCCGCGGATGCCGTCGGTGGCGACCGTGTCGAGGCTCGTGATGCCGGCGTAGGCGGGGCCGTGGAACATCCAACCGTCGTGGTAGAGCCTGGTCGCGTCGATGGGGGCCGGACGTTCGTCCCGCAGTGGGGTGGTGTCGGCCGGTGGGGCGGGTGGATGGGCCGGGGCCAGCAGGACGGTGCTCGAGGCGTACCCCTCGATGGTGACCTTGACCTTGGTCTTGTCGGTGATGTCGGCCCTGATCGTGGCGGTGACCGGTGGGGCGACCGCCAGCCAGCGGCGGACGCGGACCTGTTCCAGGCCGATGACCGTGCGGCCGGGGGATGCCTTACCGGCGGCGTCGGCCATCAGCTCCAGCAGACCGGTCAGCGGAACCACCGGGAACCTGTCGGCCGGGTCGGGCCAGCCCTCGGCCTGCGGGATCAGGCTGTGATCGGTCAGCCAGGGCATGGCGTCCAGCGAGCATTCCACGGTGCTGGTCACCGCAGCGTCGGTCGGCCGCGCGGCCACCGTCGTCGGCGCGGCCTTCGAATGCGGCGCCGGGAATGCCGCCGGGGTGAGCCAGGCTTCGGAGATCTCCTGGGCCGCGGCGGCCGTGTCGGTGAGCGTCGCGGCGAGCGCGGCGAGCACCGGATGGTCGGTGGCGGGCAGCCTGGTCGCGGCCGGTTGCGGGATCAGCGGCGGCACGGTGCCCGCCAGACGCACCGGCGGCGCACCCAGCGCCAGCCGGACGGGGGCGACAGCCGTCGTCTTCGTCGCCGCGGGCAGCCGGTCCCACCTGGGCGAACGTCCTTCCACCCAGAGCGCGGCGGCCACCCGACGCAGCTGGGCGACGCCGCCGCGCCCCGGCACGTGCGCGGCGATCGACAGGTGCTCGCGACGGCCGAGGGTGTCGCCGACGAAACCGGTCAGGCTGCCCGGACCGACCTGGACGAACCCGCGGACACCGGTGTCGTGCAGGCGTTCCAGCAGTTGCCGGAAGCGGACCGGCTCCAGCAGGTGACGGACGAGCAGTTCGCGTACTTCGTCTGGTTCAGCGGGGTAGGGCTCCAGGGTGGTCGCCGACCAGACCGGGGTGTGCGGCCGGTTCAGGGGCAGCACCGCGAACGAGGCCCGCACCTCGGCCAGGTAGGGCGTCGCCATCGGGGTGTGGAATCCGGACCGGAACGCCAGCACCTCGCCGAGCACCCCGGCGGCCCGCAACCGGTCGAGACCGGCCCGGATCGCCTCCGGTGGGCCGCAGAGCACCGACTGGTGCGGGCAGTTGTCGTGCGAGACGACCACGTCGGGTTCGGCGGCGAGCGCGAGAGCCCGGTCGGCGGCGCATCCGACGGCGGCGTAGTCGACCTCCGGAATCGCCACCGAGCCCGGGCGCAGCGACGCCACGAACCGGTCGACGGCCTCGGCCCGGTAGCTGCCGGCCGCCACCATCGCGGTCCACTCCCCCAGGCTGTGCCCGGCCACCAGGTCCGGGGCCATGCCGAGTTCACCCAGGGCCTCAGCCAGGAACCG
Organism: Actinoplanes sichuanensis; assembly: GCF_033097365.1. Classification (NCBI taxonomy): domain Bacteria; kingdom Bacillati; phylum Actinomycetota; class Actinomycetes; order Micromonosporales; family Micromonosporaceae; genus Actinoplanes; species Actinoplanes sichuanensis. The sequence continues at coordinate 2,354,923 of NZ_AP028461.1, read as the reverse complement.
GCCCACCGCGACCACGTCGGCGCCGCGTGAATGCAGTTCGGTGCCGCCGGTGAGACGCGGCCGCGGATGCCCGAGATGTCGGGCGATGTCGGTGACCCGGGGTGCGAACTCCGGTTCGAAGCCGGGAAACAGGAACGCCAGGGTCCCCTCGCCGGCGAGCAGGGGCTCGGTGGTGAACCAGATGTCCTCCCGGCCCCGCCACGGCAGGCCACGCTCGACGACCTTGCGGGCCAGGGCGAGGCGGCGCGGTGTCGGTGCGACGATCGCCAGTCGGCACGCCCCGGCACCGGCCGGCGCGGTCACCGCTCGCGCCAGGAGCACGTCATCCGTGCCCGCGAGCTGCGCGGCGAGCGCGTCCCGGCTGTCCGCGGCGAGCAACAGGACCGACTCGACGACGTCGCGGGGACCGCCGGCACCGTCGGCCGGGGCGGCACCGGAAGTGCGCGGACCGCCCGCGGGCTCCTCCAGGACGATATGGGCGTTGATGCCGCCGAAGCCGAACGCGTTCACCCCGGCCCGGCGCGGCCCGGCCGACTCCCAGGGCTCGGCCGCGGTCACCGGACGGCAGCGGGTGGCCGCGAGAGCCGGATGCGGTTCGTCGACGTGCAGGGTCGGTGGAAGCACCCCGTGATGGACCGCGAGGGCCGCCTTGATCAGTCCGGCCATCCCGGCCGCGGGCATGGCGTGCCCGATCATCGACTTGACCGTGCCCAGCCCGATCGGTGGCCCGTCGCCGCCGAACACCCGGGCCAGCGTGGTCAACTCGGCGGCGTCCCCGACCGGGGTGGCCGTGCCGTGGGCTTCGACGAGCCCGAGCGCCTCCGGTGCCGACGGGTCCAGTCCGGCCGCCGCCCACGCCCGCTCGACGGCGAGCACCTGCCCGTCCGGGCTGGGGTTGACCAGGCTCGACGCCCGCCCGTCACCGGCCACTCCGACCCCGCGGACCACCGCGTAGATCCGGTCCCCGGCCGCGACCGCGTCGGCGTGCCGTTTGAGCACCACCACACCGGTGCCCTCGGCCATCAGGGTGCCGTCGGCCCGCCTGTCGAAGGGCCGGATCCGCTCGCTGGGGCTGAGTGCCCGCAACTGGCTGAACACGCTCCACAGCGTCGGGTCGTGGCAGACGTGCACGGCACCGGCGAGGACGGCGTCGCAGCGGCCGGACGTCAGTTCCCGTACCGCGGCGTCGACCGCGAGCAGTCCGGAGGCGCAGGCCGCGTCCACGGTGTAGGACGGTCCGCGCAGGTCGAACCGGTTGGCGACGCGGGCCGCCGCGAAGTTCGGCACCAGCCCGATCGAGGCGTCCGGGCTCTCCGGTCCGAGTGCGGCCAGAAACTGTTCGCGCACCTCGCCGAGCCGGCCCTCGGACAGTCCGGGCACGAGTTCGCGCAGCGTGGACAGCAGTTGGGTGACCGTACGGACCCGCTGGTCGAGCCGGGCCATGCCGGGTGTCAGGTAGCCGCCCCGGCCGATGATCACGCCGATCCGGGACCGGTCCGGCAGCGTGTCCACGCCGCCGGCGTCCTCGATCGCCTCGGCCGCGGCCCGCAGGGTGAGCAGCTGGTCCGGGTCGGTGCCGGCGACCGCGGCGGGCATGATCCCGAACCGGGTCGGGTCGAACGACGCGACGTCGTCGACGAACCCGCCGCGCCGGCAGTAGAACCGGTCCGCGACCGGCGGCCGGTGGTAGGCCTGCGGGTCGTAGAAGACCGCCGGATCCCAGCGGGAGACCGGAACCTCACCGGTCGCGTCCACCCCGGCCACGATGTTGCGCCAGAACTGACCGGTGTCGGCCGCGCCGGGAAACACCGCACCCATCCCGACGATCGCGACCGCGCTCACTCGAAGGTCTCCAGCGGCGCGTTCAGGAACCCGACCTGGCACCTGTCGGCGGGTCCCCAGGCCAGCTCGGCCAGTAGCGCGGCCACTCCCTCGGCCGGGTCGATCATGCCGACGCCGCGGCGCGCGTACTCCCGGGCCAGCTCGGGGGTGACCATGCCGCCGGCCTGCGGCGCCCACGGACCCCAGTCCACCGACAGCACCCGGCGGGCGACCTGCCCGTGCCGCCAGGTGCGGGCCAGGGTGTCCAGGGCGTCGTTGGCGGCGGAGTAGTCGGCCTGGCCCCGGTTGCCGAACACACCGGACACGCTGCCGAACACCACCAGGTGCGCCAGATCCGGCGGGGCGGCGGCGACGATCGCCCGGGCACCGTCGACCTTGGTACCGAAGACCCGCTCGAACGACTCGGGGGTCTTGTCGGCGATCAGTCTGTCCTCGCACAGCCCGGCGCCGTGCACGATCGTGTCGAGGCGGCCGTGCCGGTCGCGGACGTCGGCGACGAACCGGGCCACCGCGGCGGCGTCGCGCACGTCGAGCGCCGTGTACCGCACCGACGCGGCGGTTCCGGCGAGCCGATCGAGGGTCAGCCGGATCTCCCGTTGCGCGGCGAGACGACGGGCGGCGGTACCGATCTCGGCCGGGTCGCGCATGCCGCGTTCGGCGAGGAGGCGACGCAGTCCGGGCTCACCGTCGGCGGCCATCACCAGCGGGTCCGGTTCCTGCAAACCGAGGGGGGTACGGCCGACGAGCTCGACATGACAACCTGAGGCGTCGGCGAGCGCTGTGGCGAAGGCCGAGGTGATGCCACGGGCGCCGCCGGTCAGCAGCACCACCGAGTCGGGCCCGAGACCGGCGGCGCGACAGGCTCCGGCGACGTCCACCGGCCCGTCCGCCGGTTCACCGGCCACCCGCAGCGTGTTGCGGGTGCCGTTGGTGTATCCGACGACGACCGGCCCGTCCACCGCCGAGAGTTCGTCGAGCAGGTGCCGGGCGATCTTGCGGGGCGCCTCCTTGGGGTCGACGTCGACCGCCCGTACCAGAAGATCGGGGTATTCCCGGGCGACGGTCCGGATCAGGCCGCGCAGACCCGCGCCGGGCGCCGGATCGGTGGCCGGGTCACCGGCCCAGCCGTGCCCGAAGGTGCCGGCCGACCCGGTGACCACGATCAGCGACCGGATGCCGCCGAGGACGGCCCGCCGCACCAGGTCGAAGACCTCCGGGACGCCGGGCGCCGGTTCCGGACCGAGCCCGGCGAGGTAGACGAGCCCGTCGGCGTCGGGCAGGCCGCCGGTGCCGTCATGAACCTCACCGGCGGCGCCGACGTCATCGAGCAGGTCGGCCAGTTCCAGGCCGATCCCCCGCCCGTCGGCGACGATCGCGATCCGGCGTCCGGCCGGCGCACCGGGCGTCCCGGCGGGTAGCGGCGCCATCGGCTGCACCTGAACGGCGAACCGTTGCAACGCGGCGTCGGCCGGGGTAGGCGTGTCGGTGGTCGAGCGACGGTTCGCGGCCGGGACGGTGGTCTCGGTGCGTGTCTCGATCCAGTCGGCGATGCCGCGGATGGTCTTGATCCGGGCCAGTTCCTCGATCACCGACTCGTCGATCCGACCGGCCGCGCCACCGAATCCGAGCCGGTCGGCCAGTTCACCGATCAGCTCGGTCCGCTTGATCGAGTCGACCGACAGGTCGGCCTCCAGGTCCAGGTTCGGGTCGAGCATCTCCGGCGGATAACCGGTCCGTTCGCTGACCGTCGCCACGACCAGTGCCAGCACGTCGCGCTGCTCGGGTTCGGCGACCGGAACCGGCACCGGCGGCTGGGTCACGGCGACCGGCTCGGCCACCACGACCGGTACCGGCACCTCGAGCGGGGCCGGGGCGGTCGGCGAAGCACCCAGGTAGCCGAGCATCACCTCGCGCTGGGTGGCGACCAACTCCCGGGCGCCGCGCAGGAACTCCAGCACGGCCGCGTCCCGTTCGGCGGCCGGGGCGGCCGGGGCGGGTGCGGTCACCACGACCTCGGCGGGGCGTAGCCCACCGGGCAGCGGCCGTCCGTCGGCGGTGCGGACCAGGTGGCCGTCGACGGTCCACCCGGGCCGGGCCGGAACGGCGTCGACGGACACGATCGCGGCGTCACGTCCGGCGAACAGCGGCTCCGGTTCGACCGGGACGCCGGTGACCGCGAGTTCGGCGAGCACCCGCAACAGTCGGGGCAGGCCCGGTTCCCCGTCGCGGTCGAGGGCGACGGCGAGGTGGGGCCGGTCGCCGAGGATGCCCCGGACCAGTCGGGTGAGGACGTCGCCGGGGCCGACCTCGACGAAGGTGCGGGCGCCTGCGGCGTACATCGCCTCGATCTGCTCGGCGAAGCGGACCGGGTCGGCGATCTGGCGGGCCAGCAGCGCGCGGATCCGGTCGGGCTGCTCCGGGTAGGGCGCGGCGTCGGTGTTGCTCCAGACCTCGACGGCCGGTGTGGTGACCTGGCGGGCGGCGAGTTCCGCTCCGAAGGTCACCGCGCCGGCGGCGACCACCGGGCTGTGGAACGCGCACGCCACCGGCAGCCGTTTCGCGCCGATCCGCAGGTCGGTGAGGGTGCCGAGGGCGGCTTCGACGGCGGCGGTCGGCCCGGAGATCACGGTCTGGGCGGGCGCGTTGTGGTTGGCCAGGACGACGTCGGGGTGGGCGGCGAGCACCTCGCGGACCCGGTCGGCCGGTGCGGCGACGGCGGCCATCGCGCCGGGGTCGTCGCCGGCCGCGGCGAGGATCGCCTCGGCCCGGGCGGCGCTGAGTCCGACCAGGTCGGCCGGGTCCAGGGCGCCGGCCGCGGTCAGCGCCACCACCTCGCCGTAGCTGTGCCCGGCGAGCTGATCGGGGCGCACGCCCAGGGTGGTGAGCAGCCGGTATGCGGCCAAGTCGGCGAGGCCGAGGGCGGGCTGCGCGACCCGGGTGTCGGCCAGCGCCGCCCGCTGGGCCCGTTCGGTGGCCGGGTCGAAGGCGGCGGGCGGGAACATCACGTCGGCGTACCTGGTGGCGGGCCCGCTGAGCGCCGCCCGCAGCCGTGGGAACGCCACGAACAGGTCGCCCAGCATCCCGGGCCGTTGGCTGCCCTGACCGGGGAAGAGGAACGCGACCCGGCCCGGTCCGGTGCCGTCGTGCACGTACACGCCGAGGCGCGCGTCGGCGGTGAAGTCTCGGGCGGGCGCCAGGGCCGCGGTGAGCCCGTCCAGATCGTGGGCCACGATCGCGACCTGCACCGGCTGGTCCGCGTCGGTTCCCGCGGCCAGTGTCCAGGCCAGGTCGCGCAGCCGCCACGGCCGCCCGGCGGTGTCGTTCGCGCCGATCAGGGCGGTGAGCCGGTCGAGGTGCCGGGTGGCGGCGGCCCGGTCGGCGCCCCGGACCAGGAACAGTTCGGCCGGCCACTCGTCGAGGCCGTGGGCCGGTTCGCCGCCACCGTCGTAGCCGGCGACCACGGCGTGGAAGTTGGTGCCGCCGAACCCGAACGCGCTGACCCCGGCGATCCGCTCGGCCGGCGGGCGGGCCCACGGACGGGCGGTCCGGTCGAACCCGAACGGGCTGGTCGCGCTGTCCCAGTACGGGTTCGGGGCGCCCAAGTGCAGGGTCGGCGGCCGGACCCCGGTGTGTACGGCGTACGCGGCCTTGATCAGCCCGGCCAGCCCGGCGGCGCATTTGGTGTGCCCGACCTGCGACTTCACCGAGCCCAGCGCGGTGCTCCCGGGCGCCGCTCCGGCCTCGGCGAACACCTCGGTGAGCACCGCCAGTTCGGTACGGTCCCCGACCACCGTGCCGGTGCCGTGCGCCTCGACCAGCCCCACGTCGGCGACCGACAGCCCGGCCGCGCCGTAGGCCCGGTCCAGGGCCAGGCGCTGCCCCTGCGGCCGTGGCGCGGTCAGCCCGAGCGACCGCCCGTCACTGGACCCGGCGACCGCCTTGATCACCGCGTACACCCGGTCGCCGTCGCGTTCGGCGTCGGCCAGCCGTTTCAGGGCCACACAGGCGACACCCTCGCCGAGCGCGATCCCGTCGGCCTCGGCGTCGAACGTGGCGCACCGCCCCGACGGCGACAGGGCCCGGACCGCGGCGAACATCAGGTAGTCGTAGATGCCGTTGTGCAGGTCGGCGGCACCGCACAGGACCAGGTCGCTGGTGCCGGCGGTCAACTCCTTGCAGGCCAGGTCGAGGGCGGCGAGTGAGGCGGCGCAGGCGGCGTCGACGGTGAAGTTGACGCCACCCAGGTCGAGCCGGTTGGCGATCCGCCCGGCGATCACGTTGGACAGCACACCGGGGAACGAGTCCTCGGTCACCGTCGGCAGGTGGGCGTCGAGTTCCGGCGGCAGGTCACCGAGGTAGCCGGGCAGCAGCGCCCGGAATCCGTAGGCGGTGGCCAGGTCGTGACCGGCCTCGGCACCGAAGATGACCGAGGCGCGGTCGCGGGCGAACGGCCGGTCGGCGTAACCGGCGTCGGCCAGGGCTCGGGCGGCCACCTCGAGGGCCAGCAGTTGTACGGGCTCGATGCTCGCCAGGCTGGTCGGCGGTATGCCGTACGCCAGGGCGTCGAAGGCGATCCGCGGAAGGAACCCGCCCCACTTGGACGGTGTCGCGTCGCGCCGGGCCCGCCGGTAGGCGTCGGGGTCGAAGTAGCGGCCGACGTCCCATCGCCCGGCCGGGATCTCGGTCACCGCGTCCAGGCCGGTCACCGTGTTGTGCCAGAAGGTGGCGAGGTCCTCGGCCTGCGGCAGCACGCAGGCCATGCCGACGATGGCGATGTCGAGCGGTTCGGGTTCCCGAACGACCGCCGGAGCGGGTGCGAGGGCCGCCGCCCGTCGGCTGAGCAGCGCGTCCGCGCCGTCGGTGACCTGCCGGTGCAGTTCCGCGATCGTGGTGGTGGCCGACCGCAGGGTGGCCACGTCGCCGATCATGTACATGCCATCGCGTCGCTGAGTCTCGCCGTCGACCGCACGGAGTTCACCGTCCTGGCGGCGCAGGCCCTTGCTGGCCACCCGCAGCCGGCCGAGGTTCAGCCGTTCCAGCTCGGCCCAGCTGTCCTGCACGCTCGCGCCGGTCTCGGCGAGCCGCTGCCGGGCCAGGGCGAACGTCTCGACATACCCGGTGCGGGCGCAGCGGGTGGCGTGCCCGGGCGAGGTCTCCAGCAGTACCGTCTCGGCGGTCTCCACGGCCACCCGCTGGAACGCCGGGACGATCGCGCCGGCGCCGACCGCCTCCTCGGTGAACAGGTAGGCGGTGCCCATCAGGACGCCGATCTGCGCGCCGCGGGCGACGAGCGGGGCGGCCAGTGCGGCCACCATCGCCGCGGACCGTTCGTCGTGGATGCCACCGGCGAACAGCACCCGGACGTCGCCGAGGTCCTCGTCGAAGGCGAGCAGCCGGTCCACCTGGCTCTGCCACAGCGGGAAACTCGCCCGCGGCCCGACGTGGCCACCGCACTCGGAGCCCTCGAAGACGAACCGGCGCGCGCCCTGGCCGAGGAACCGGTCGAGCAGGCCCGGTGACGGCACGTGCAGGTACGTGGTGATCCCGGCGGCGTCGAGCGGCGCGGCCTGGTCCGGCCGCCCGCCGGCGATGACGGCGTACGGCGGACGCACCGCGAGGACCGCGTCGAGTTGGGCCGATCGCACCTCGGGCGGCGAGAAGCCGAGCAGCCCGACACCCCACGGGCGGTCGCCCAGCAGTTCACCGGCGCCCGCCAGCAGTCGTGCGGTCTGTTCGCCGTCCATCAGAGCGAGCGCCAGGAACGGCAGCCCGCCGCCCTCGGCCACCGCGGCGGCGAAGGCGGCCTGGTCGCTGACCCGGGTCATCGGGCCCTGTACGACGAGCCGCCCGGCGACCGCCGTGGTCACCCCCTCGACGGCGGCCTCGCCCATCGCGCGGACCACGGCCGCCGCGGACCGGTGGCGTTCGGCGAGCGGCCGGGCGAAGGCGGCTTCGGCGCCGAGCGGCAGCAACTGCCGGTGCAGGTCGCGCAGACCGAGGCGGGCCGGAACACCGCCCGGTGCGGCGGCCAGTGCGGCGATCGGCAGGTCGGGGCGCGTGTAGACGCGGTGCCCGTCGACGACGACGGTCTCGGTGCCGTCCATGGCCCGGATCGCGGAGGCCACCCGGTGCGGCAGGTCGACCTCGGCGACCAGCGCCAGCTGGCCGTCGAGGACCACCCCGGCACCGCCACCGGCGACGACGGCCGCGGCGGTGTGCGGGCCGATCCCGCCGGCCACCCAGACCGGCGTGTCCGGCAGGGCCGCCATCAGCGTCTGGAACAGCACGAACGCGGTGAGCGACCCGATCCGGCCGCCCGCTTCGCTGCCGCGCGCGACCAGCCCGGCCGCGCCCGCGGCGAGCGCCGTGCGCGCTTCCGGCTCGGACACGATCTGGACCAGGACCGGGCGGCCGCCGGTCACCGGAGCCCAGGCCGGGAGCAGGTCGAGCGCGGGGGCGTCGATGACGATCGCGCGCACCTCGTCCGGCAGGTCGGCCGGGGTCAGCGGGCAGCCGGGCCCGGGCCGGACCGCGAACCCGCCGGGTGTCCGGCGGACCGTCTCGGCGAGGGCCTGCCGGGCCTCGGCCGGGCGGTGGCCGAGGTCGAGGACGCCGAGCCCGCCACCGCGGGCGACGGCGGCGACGAGGCCGGGATTGGGTTCTCCGGTGGGGCACAGACCCATCACGAGATTGCGGGGTACGGCTGACATCGTCGGCCCTTTCCGTCACGCAGAGGTGATCCGCACGGTCACGCGCAGGCTCGGGGAATTTCGCCGTTTTGACCTGCTTCGCGTGCTTCAGAAGCTAACAGCGATCGATGACTTTGGATACATACCGTCCCGAGAAGGAAACGTCATTCCATCGAAGGATGTCAATAGAAAATCTTGGATCCATAGAGCGTACGGGGCATGCACACCCCATGAAAGTCGAAGGAATGAGAGCGCCATCGATGGACGGACATCGATGATTGACGTCCGTCAGCCTCGCGCGGGCAATGTCAGCGTTGGCTCACCGCGTTGTTAACATTCAGTGAACCCGACTCCATGACCGCCCGGGTCATCGGCCGCACCGACTCGACGAACCTCGTGCACCCGTCGACACCGAGGACCTCGTAGGCGGGGGCGGCCAGCCGGTCCGTCGCCGCCTCGATCCACGCCCGCTGCGCCCGCCCCACATCGGTCAGCGCCGGCTCGTCACCGTCGATCAGCCCGCGCCCGCGCAAATCGGCGGTCGCGGCATCCCAGTGTTCGTCACTCCACCCTCGGCTGCGCTGCACGAACCGACGTGGCACCTCGCCCGACGCCACGTGCAGGATCAGCGCCTCCAGACCGGTCAGCCCGGTCAGCAGCAGCGCGGCGACATGACCGTCACCGCGGAACTCCCGCAGGAGCGTCTGCGCGTGCCAGAGGACCAGATGTGGCGACTCCGGCCAGGGCAGCCCGGCGTGCGCGGCGAACAGCACACGCCCCTGGGGACGATCGGCCACCGACTCGGCGGCCCGCCGGGCCAGATCGGCGGCCTCCCGCATCGCCCCGGAACCGATCATGTCGCCGAGGACCCGGCTCAACGCGGCGTCGGCGGCGTCCAGCCGGGCCGCCAGCACCGCCGCCGGCGTGGCGTGCTCCCAGGCCGCCGGCAGGGCGCGGGCGACCAGCTCCGGATTGAAGTTGAAGAAGGCGGCGGCCACCGCCCCGGGCCCGACCGGCCCCATGGCCGCCGACCGCGAGGCGAAGTACCCGGATCTCGGATCGAGGCCCAGCGCCGCATAACGCTGGTGCGCCTCGGGCGCGAAGTAGATCAGCCCGTGCAACGCCTCGGCCGACCGCCACGTCCGGCGCACCAGCTCCGGATCGAGCACGGACGACTCCAGCCACGGGACATCCACCGAACCCGACATAGCGCCACCTTTGATCGACGACGTTACCGACGGGTAGCCTCGCACGTCCGGCGTGGCCTGTCACGTCCACATTCACCATGGGCGACAATCCGGAGATCGATCGCGGTCAGAATCCAGCTCGCCGCGCCCGTGGCCCCCAGGTGTCGCACGTCCGGGACGGGACATCGAAGTTCGTCCACTTTGGCTAGTCTCGGGCGACCGGGAAGATCCCCGGCGACGCATCGAAGGAGATGACCATGCGCGAGAGACTGGGATTGATCGGCGACCGGATGCTGGCCGCCCTACTGCCCAAGGAGCGGGCCGGCGCCTGCCCATGCCGGCCCGGCGAGGGCTACTACCAGTACCGCTGCGTCGGGCTCGACGCACAGCGACGCTGGTGTGTCGACTCCTGCAACTGCTCGGTGAGCTGCGGTTCGCGGACGAAGTACGGTCTGTGCACCTGAGGCGTCGCGCCCGGTCGTGACGGGCCGCGTGCAGTTCGGCGCGGTGCTGCTGCACCGCGCCGAGCTCCGATGACGTGGCCACGCACGTCAGGACAGGAAGCCGCCGTACAGGCCTGCCAGGATCGCGTTCTTCTGGGCCTGGCTGAAGTGGGTGTTCGGGTAGGAGTAGAACGACGCCGACATCGGGGTGCCGTCGGTCGAGGTGGAGTCGGGCAGCCCGAAGGCGTGGCCGAGTTCGTGGACCATCCCGCCGTACCAGCGGTTCATCGGCCCGTTCACTCCGGCCGCGCCGTCCGCGTCGTGGCCGCTGAGCACCACCCAGCCCGGACTCGCGCCGCCGCCCGACTGGTTGGTCTCCTCGGCGCTGATCAGGCCCACGCACAGCCAGCGGCTGTCCGGGTTGCCGATCGCGAACCGGCGCATCAGCTCCTGGTGCATGTTCCCGACCACGCACCAGTAGTGGTCGCTGCCGGTGCAGTTGGTGGTGATGTACCAGTTTCGGTCATGCTCGCCGTTGACCACCTCGACGACCGTGTTGTTGAGCGCGAAGGTCCGGCCCAACTCCTGCCGGTAGTAGCTCTGAGCCTCCCGCATGACGGCAGCGATGCCGTCGGGGTAGCGCTGGTCGAACGCGACGTCGGTCGGCTTGAGCCAGAACACCCGGACCGTCTTGGGGGCGGCCGAGCCGGAGGGTTGCGGCGACGGACTGCCGCCGGTCGGTGACGAGGTCGGGGTGACCCCGCCGGTGCAGGCCACGCCGTTCAGGGTGAACGCGGTGGGCACCGGATTGCCCCCGGTCCACGATCCGTTGAACCCGAACGACGCGCTCCCGCCGGTGGCGAGGGCGCCGTTGTAGGACACGTTGACCGCGGTCACGGCGGAACCGCTCTGGGTGACCGTGGCGTTCCACGCCTGGGTGACGGTCTGGCCCGCGCCGTACGACCAGCGCAGCGTCCATCCGGTGATCGGATCCCCCAGATTGGTGACCGCGACACTGGCGCCGAAACCGCCCTGCCACTGGGAACTGATCGTGTAGTCGACCCGGCAGCCGGCCGCCGCGGCGCTGGCCCCCTGTGCCGCGACGACCGTCGCGGCGGCGAGGACGGCCGCGCCGGCGATCACCGGCAGAATACGGGCTCGTCGAGCACTCAATTGAGACATGTCTATCAAGGTGCGCGCCGAAAACGTTTTCGGCAAGTGCGCATAAGCCCTTACTTAAACTCCCTAAGTTTCTACCCGCGCGCCGTTGACCAGCGCAGGACACCGGCTTACCGTGACATCGGCCACAGTCGATAGAGGTTGGAGTAGTCCATGCGGAGCCGCATCGTCGTTCTCCTGGCGGCGCTGGTCAGCGCGCTGGCCGCCACCGCGCCCGCCACGGCGGCCCCACCATCGCCGGGCGGGTTCGTCGTCCGCGACGGGCACCGGCTGACCCTGAACGGCAAGACGTTCCGCTTCGGCGGCACCAACAACTACTACCTGTTCTACAAGAGCCGGGCGATGGTCGACGACGTGCTGGACGACGCCGCGGCCGCCGACTTCACCGTCCTGCGGACGTGGGCGTTCGGCCTGATCGGCAACGCCGACGGCAGCAACTCGGTGGCGCCCGCCCCGGACGGCGTCTACTTCCAGTACTGGGACGGCACGAAACCCGCCTTCAACGACGGCCCGGACGGCCTGGAACGGCTCGACTACGTCATCGCCGCGGCACGACAGCGCGGGATCAAACTGGTGCTGCCACTGACCAACAACTGGTCCGACTTCGGCGGCATCGATCAGTACGTACGCTGGCGCGGCGGCGCCCACCACGACGAGTTCTACACCGACCCGGTGATCAAGGGCTGGTACAAGGACTACATCGACCATGTGCTGAACCGGACCAACACCATCACCGGCGTCAAGTACAAGGACGACCCGACGATCATGACCTGGGAACTCGGCAACGAGCCCCGCTGCAAGGGCTCGGGCGTCTACCCGCAGAGCAGCGCCTGCACCACCACCACGGTCACCGCCTGGGCCGACGAGATGTCCCGCCACATCAAATCGGTCGACCCGAAACACCTGGTCAGCGTCGGCGACGAGGGCTTCTTCTGCGACGGGCCGGACGCGCCGGACTGGATCGACAACTGCGGCGAGGGCGTGGACAGCATCGCCCTGACGAAACTGCCGGCCATCGACGTGATGTCCTACCACCTGTACCCGGACGGCTGGGGCAACCGCACCCCGCAGTGGGCGTCGGACTACATCACCCGCCACAACGAGGCCGCCCGACAGCTCGGCAAGGCGGTCATGCTCGGTGAGTTCGGGTGGAAGAACAAGAACACCCGCAACCCCGTCTACCGGCAATGGCTGAACGACTTCACCCGTACCGGCGGAAACGGTTTCCTGTATTGGATCCTCTCCGGCTCCCAGGACGACGGCTCGCTGTACCCGGATTACGACGGTTTCACGGTCTACTGCCCGAGCCCGGTCTGCACCACGATCAGCAACGCGAGCGACGAGATCGCTTTCGGACAGCGGTCACGGCCGCCGGTCGCCGACCACGACACCGCGGTGACCGAGTTCGACACCGCCGCAACCCTGCAGCCGACCGCCAACGACATCGGCTACCGCAGCCCGATCCAGACCGCGAGCGTCGATCTGGATCCGGCCACGCCGCAGCGGCAGCGGACCCTCACCGTCGCCGCCGGCACCTTCACGATCACCGCCGCCGGGGCGCTGACCTTCACCCCGAACACCGGTTTCGTCGGCAAGGCGACCGCCTCGTACACGGTTCGCGACCAGGCAGGCCGGCTGTCGAACACGGCGACCGTGACGGTCACCGTGAAACCCGACCCGGCGGCGGTGGCGGTCCTCGCCTCGTTCGAGACCGGCACCGAGGGCTGGGCGTCGGCATCATGGCAGGCCAACGGCGGAACCGTGGCACAGACCACCGACTTCGCCACCCACGGCACGCACGGCCTGCGAGTCGACGCGGCCGACGGCGGCTGGTTCGGCGTCACCTTCGCCGAGCCGATCGACCTGTCCACCCGCAGCGCCCTCGAGTACGACCTGCGGACCAGCCCGACCGCCGGCACCAACGCGGCGATCGCGGTGCAGACCGGTTCCGGTTTCGCCTGGTGCCAGTCCAACTTCACCTGGATCAACCAGGACACCACCACCACGGCCACCATCGACCTGCTGTCCGCGATGTCCTGCGACAGCACCGCCCTGGCCGACGTCCGAGTCCTCTGGATCTACATCAACCCGGGCACCGTCCACCTCGACAACGTCCGCGCCGAGTGAGTCAGACAGCCTGATCCGGCGCCGGGATCTCGCTTCGGCGGCTCGGCGGCCGGAGCTCGTGCACCGGTGACGGGGACACCAGCCGGACGTCCTCGTCACCGGGCGCAGTGGTCCCCCACGGACGGATGTGGGGGCCTATCAGGTAGGTGAGCCAGTAGTAGATCAGGCCCATCGCTCCCGACGCGGCGGCTAGCAGCGGCTTTCCCTCCGCGCCGAGCACGAACATGCCCGTCACGCCACCAACCGAGCCGGCCGTCAGCAAGATCGCGCCGGAGGCCGCCGCGACACTCACCGCACGGGTCCGCCACCGCCGTCGCCGCCGGCCGGCCTCGCTGACGACGACACAGTCCACCGCCTCGTCACAGGTCGCGCAGAGCAGCCGGGTGGTGGTCTCGCCCGCACCGGGCCGCACCAGCGTCACCGGGTGCAGCTCCCACCAGTCCTGCGCCTGTCCACAGGGCTCCTGGATCCGGTGCCCGAGCTGCCACTCCTCACCTTCAGGGCTCACCCGGCCGATCATGCCGGATCGGGGCAAGCCCGCCTCCGCAGTGCCTTGCGCACCCGGCCAGAGCCGGGCAAGCCTCAGGTCGGGGCACGGTTCGCCGATGACTGCGGCCGTGCCCCGGCCCAGCAAACGCACGTTCCGCCGACTCGCCTACTCGACCGTCACCACGGCACTCGTCGCGGCGGCGTTCCAGGCGGGCCGCCGCACCCGCCCGGAGCAACCCCCGGTGGCTCAGAAGGTGGAGAAGGACGAACCTCCGGCGCCGGCAGCGCCCAGCCGTCGTCCGCGCGGGCGGGTACTGCTGGCCGTTTCCGTTCTCGTCATCACGGCCGGCACCGTCGCGGCTGTGGTCGGTGAACTCGACGGATATGCCTGCTTGTCGAACCCGGTGATCGCCGCGGATCCCAGGCCCACCGGCGTGCAGGGGATGACACGGGTGCCACTCCTCACGAGACTGCCCTACCGCGGGCCGAGGGTCGCGGCCGGCGACGCCGTCAAGATCCGCCAGCCCTACCCGTCCATGGAGTGGCAGCGCGAGGTTACGGTACGCGGCGTGGACGACGTGAGGCCGGCCACGAATCTGCAGCCGTCAGCCGGCCGGCGACTCGTGTCGGTCACGGCGAGCGAGCACAACATCAGCCGGCGAAACCTGAACCTGCTGAACATGGAGAAGGTCTGGCTGTGCGACGCGGACGGCACCTGGTACGAACACGATGCCGAAATGACCAAGACCCTGAAGGTCGCCGCCGGAGGCGTCGGGTACGACCCGGGTATGCGGGTCGATCACCGGGTGGTGTTCCAGATCTTCGAGCACGCGCGGCCCCATCGGGTCCGCATCGGCAAGGAATCCACGGACCCCGCCTCGGGTGACTGGATGGTCGGCTGAGCAACCGCCGACCGGGCATCAGGACGCGCCCGGCTCGAACACGTCGATGACACACCGGTTGCGGCCGGCGTGTTTGGCCTCGTAGAGGAGCTTGTCGGCGGCTCCGAGGACGCGCCGCTGGGTGTCGCCGGGACCGGACTCAGTGGCGCCGACGCTGACCGTCACCGGCAGGTTGCCGGTCAGCGGCCGCCACGGATGATCCTGAACGGACAGGCGGAAGCGCTCCAGCACCGGTAGCGCTTCGGCAACCCCGCAGCCGGGCAGGACCAGCAGGAACTCCTCGCCGCCGAGGCGGGCCGCGAACGCGCCGGGAGAACGCGACGCCTCGATCAGCAGGTCGGCCAGCGCGACCAGGACACGGTCGCCGATCTCGTGGGAGCAGATGTCGTTGACCCGTTTGAAGTGGTCCAGGTCGACCAGCGCGACGACCACCGGCTCCCCGGCGAGCAGGCCGGGCAGGGTCTCGTCGACGTAGCGGCGGTTCGGCAGGCCGGTCAGCGGGTCGCGGCGGGCCTGTTCCCGGAAGCGTTCGGCCTCGCGGCGGGCCTCGGCGGTCTCGAAGACGGCGTGCCGGGCGCGGGCCTGCGCGTCGCGCTGCTGGGAGTGGAGTTCGCGTTCGGCCTCATGGAACCGCTTGTAGACGCTGAACGCCCGGCCGGTGTCCCCGCACGCCGCGTGCAGTTCGGCCTGTTCCTGCAGGACCCGGACGCCGACACCGGCGAGTTCGCGCTCGTCGCAGAGCGCGGCGCAGCGGTCCAGGCCGGCCTGGGCGGCGCCGGTGTCACCGAGGTGGCGCTGGGCGATCGCCAGGGTGAGCAGGTATTCGGCCAGGCCGTCGGCGTCGTCGGGCCCGGCCACCTCGTAGGCCTCCACGTTGCCCCGTGCGATCTCGGCCGCCTCCGGATAGCGGCCGCGACCGACCTGGATCATCGCCATCGTGTCGAGGGCGTCGGCGGACAGTTCCCCGCCGGCGGTCTCGGTCACCGTCCGCAGGCGTTGCACCGCGGTCCAGGCGCGTTCGTGGTCGCCGGACAGGTGCTCGGCATAGGCCAGGTTGTTGAGCACGACCAGGTGCAGGTCGACGTCCTCGGCGGCGACGGCGACCTGCTCGGCGTGGCCGTACCGGGTGCGGGCCGCCTCGATCGAGCCGCCCTGGGCCAGGACGTCGGCCAGGCGCAGCAGGATCACGCCGCGGGCCCGGGGCGAGGTGTCGTCGTCGAGCGCCTCGACCGCGCGGACCGCGTGTTCCAGGCCGGCGGCGATGTCGCCGAGGTTGTCCTGGACCGTCGACAACTGCTGGTGACTGCGGGCCAGCAGCGGACGGTGCCGGTGCTGCTGGGCCCAGGCGTTGACCTCGGAGCAGATGGCCGCGGCGGTCGCCAACTCGCCGGAGCGGCGGCGCATGTTGGCTTCCAGCAGGCGGGCCCACAGGTACAGCGCGTGCTCGCCGTGGGTGCGGGCCTCGGCGGCGAGCTCGGCCGAGCGGGTCAGCACATGGGCGCCGTCGATGCCGAACCGGAACTCCAGCGACTGGATCTCGGCAGCGAGTGCGGCGATGGCGGCCGGCGAGCGGGCAGGCCGGTGGGCGGTGGCGGCCGTTCGCGCCCCGGACGGGATCGAGCCGGTGCTCAAAGATCCGCTCACCTGCCCATTATCGGCGGCTCGATGGAGAATCCAAGGCCGCCCGCAGAGGAAACCCGCGCCGGACGGTTCCGGACCTGGGTAACTGCTTGGAAACATTGACCGAACTAGTTGGACACAGTTACCGTCACCGCCGAGAGAGCGCTCTCACATCCCCCACCGGAGGGCTTCCCCCATGCGATTGGCACGTTCGGCAGCCGCGCTCGTGGTCGCGGTCAGTTCGGGCATACTGGCCGTCACCCTGTCCGGCAGCGCCGACGCCGCGACGATCGGCGCCGGCAGCTACACCGAGACCCTCCCCGCCGGCGCGAAACTGCCCACCGGCTGCGGATCGGTGTCGACCAACCCGCGGGAGAACGTCACCGCGAACGCGCCCGCGGGCGCCGTCCCGACCAACGACTGGTGGTCGTCGCTGCTGTTCAAGAAGGGCGACGACTGCGCCTTCTCGCAGCCGCTGTACGCGCACCCGCTCGCCTACCGGCCGGTCGCGAGCGGACTCGGGTTCTCCTACGAACAGACGCCGGCGATCAGCGGCAGCGCGACCGGCCTCGGCGAGTACCACTACCCGTACGCCCAGAAACTGGTTGTCGGGGTTGCCGGTTTGAACGCGCCGAAGGCGCTGGTCGACGGCTGGACCGACTGGACCGTGACGCCGTCGTGGAGCGACGGCACCCGCACGCTGAAGGCGACCATCGGCCACGGCCTGCCGCTGACCTACTTCCAGGCCACCGGCGGCGACGCGCTGATCACCGTGACCGGCCCGCCGACCGCCTGGTCGAACAGCGGCAACCGGCTCGGCTTCTCGATCGCCGGACAGGACTACGTCGCGTGGGGCCCGACCGGCTCGACGTGGACCGCCAGCGGCAACACGTTCCGCTCGACGCTCGCGGGCAAGGGCTACTTCACCGTCGGCGTGCTGCCGACCACGACCGCGAACAGCATCGCGGAGAAGGTCGCGCTGGCCGACTCGTGGAACGCCTACGCGCACAACCACGTCACCGGCACGCGTGTCTCCTACGGCTACAGCCAGGCGAGCGGCACGGTCGACACGACCTACGCCTTCACCACGACGGTCCGGGAGGGCAGCGGCTCCGGCACGGTCATCGCGCTCTACCCGCATCAATGGCGATACCTGACCGGATCGACACCTTCGACGCAGACGTACGTCTCCCCGCGCGGCCGCATGAAGATCGTGACCGGCACGCAGTTCCGCACCACGATGAAGTACACCGGGGTGCTGCCGGAGATCCCGGCCGTCGCCGACAGCAGCGGCGCCGACCTGACCACCGTCACCGGCTACCTGAACGCCGAACTGGGCAACCCGGCCGACTTCCGCGGCGACGACACCTACTGGACCGGCAAGGGTCTGGGCCGGGCCGCGCGGATCGCGGAGATCGCCGACCAGCTCAACCTGACCAGCGTGCGGGACGCCGCCCTCAACGTGATCAAGACACGGATCACCGACTGGTTCACCGCGTCGTCCGGCAAGACCGCGCGGCTGTTCTACTACGACCGCAACTGGGGCACGCTGATCGGCTACCCGGCGTCCTACGCCTCCGACGAGGACCTCAACGACCACCACTTCCACTACGGTTACTTCGTGGCGGCCGCGGCCACCCTCGCCAAGTTCGACCCGACCTGGGCCACCACCGGCCAGTACGGCGGCATGGTCGACCTGCTGATCCGCGACGCCAACAACTACGACCGGGGTGACACGCGGTTCCCGTACCTCCGCGACTTCGACATCTATGCCGGTCATGACTGGGCCTCCGGGCACGGCGCCTTCGGTGCGGGCAACAACCAGGAGTCGTCGTCGGAAGGCCAGAACTTCTCCAACGCGCTCATCCAGTGGGGTCAGGCGACCGGCAACAACACCGTCCGCGACGCCGGGATCTGGCTGCACACCACGCAGGCCGCGGCGATCAACGAGTACTGGTTCGACGTCACCGGCGAGAACTTCCCCAGCCAGTGGGGCCACAACTACGCGGCCATCGTGTGGGGTTCGGGCGGCGCCTACGCCACCTGGTTCAGCGGTGAGCACGCGCTGGTGGTCGGCATCAACATGCTGCCGATGACCGGCGGGCAGCTCTACCTGGGCGACTACCCGGAGTCGGTGCGCAACACCTACGCCGAACTGGTCCGCAACAACGGCGGCGAACCACAGCAGTGGCGCGACATGCACTGGCAGTTCCTCGCGCTCGGCGACGGTGACTCCGCGTTGTCGAAGTTCCGGGCGAGCGGCGGCGACTACACCTCAGAGGAGGGTGAGAGCAAGGCGCACACCTTCCACTGGATCCGCAACCTCGCGGCGCTCGGCACGATCGACAAGACCGTGACGGCGAACCATCCGCTGGCCAAGGTGTTCACCAAGAACGGCGTCAAGACCTACGTGGCCTCGAACATCACCAACAGCACACTGAACGTGACGTTCTCCGACGGGCGGACGATGAGCGTCGCCGCCGGCAAGACGGCCACCGTCGGTGCTCTGACCTGGAGCGGCGGCAACGCCAACGGGGGCGGCGTGGTCAACCCGTCGCCGTCACCCACCTGCACGCTCCTGTCCCAGGGCCGGCCCGCCACCGCGTCGTCCACCGAGAGCGCCGACTTCCCGGCGTCCAACGCGGTCGACGGCAACGCGGCCACCCGCTGGTCGAGCACCTTCGCCGACCCGCAGTGGTTGCAGGTCGACCTCGGTTCGACGCAGTCACTGAGCCGGGCCGAGTTGGTCTGGGAAGCCGCCTACGGCACGGCCTACACGATCCAGACGTCGACCGACGGCAACTCCTGGACCACCGCCGCGACGGTCACCAACGGTGACGGCGGGACCGATTCGGTCGCCCTCTCCGGGAGCGGGCGCTACATCAGGGTCAACGGCACTTCCCGAGGTACGCCGTACGGCTACTCGCTGTTCGAGTTCCGCGTCTACGGCGGCTGCGGCAGCTGATCCGTCACGCCGGCACCCTCGTCCCCTGAGGGTGCCGGCGCTGTCGACCGCTGCCCACTTCTTCTCACCGGCCACCCGTCCGTGGCGGGTGATGCGTGGCGTCCCCTCCGCGAAGCGTGGGATGGTCCGGACCGTCGCGTTGGACTACTCACGTCAGGCGACCTACCGGATGATGGCCACCCGCTCTGCCGCCGAAAAGGAGAAATGGCGCCGAGCCATCGACGTATCCAACGGTATCGCCGGCGTCTGACGGGCCCCTCCGGGACACGTGGCCTGGACTTCGCCGAGTGCGGCCGCAGCGGCTCAGCCCGGGTGGACGGCCACCAGCGACCCGCTCTCCATCGCCACCCACACCTCCGCGCCGGAAACCCAGAGGCCGTGCGGCTCCCGGCCGGGCAGGCGATGGAGAGCGACCTCACCCCCGGCGGAGACATGGGCCAACCGGCCGGAACCCCACAGCGTCACCCAGCAACCGCCCTCGGGGTCGGCGGCCACCGCGTGCGGGCGGCAGTCCGGATCGCCGAAATCGACCTGCTCGACAGATCCGGCCGGGTCGGCGACTCCGATGCAGCCTCCGGCGATATCCGCATACCAGACACCATCCGCCGAGGCGGTGACACCGACCGGCGCGGCCGGCGCCCGCCCACCCGGCAACTCGACGATCTCGACCACCACGTCGGTGATCCGGGCGAGCGCGCCGGCACCGTTGAGCGCGGCCCACGCGGCGCCGTCGGCCGTGACGGTGATCATCGCGGCTCTCGCGTCGGGAACCGGCAGATCGATCATGGTCAGGTCGCCGGCGGCGGTGAGCCGGCCGATCTGGTTCCGGCCCGGCGCGGTGAACCAGACTCCCCCGTCGTGGGCGGCCGCGATGCCGTACGGCGCCGACCCGGCCGGCACGTCGATCACCGTGTGCCCACCCTCGGCGTCCCATCGGCTCAGCCGGTCGTCGGAGCGGGTGCACCAGAGCGAACCGTCGGCCACGGCGAGCAGCATCGGGCGGCTGTCCAGTGGTTCGTGCCGGATCTCGCCGTCCACCACCCGGGCGATCCCCGGCGGATCCAGGATCGTCGCGCACAGATCCCCGGCCGGGTCTCCGGCGACGGCGTAGGGCGCCCAGCCCTCCGGAAGGATCACTTCGCGGTACGTAGTCATCGTCGCCTCCCTCGTTCCCTCACTAACGCTACACCTGTAGCATTAACCACATGGAGCCGATCCCGCAAGCACCTCCGGGAGCCGCCCGCCCCGGCGGCCGCACCGCCCGCACCCGTGGACAGGTCCTCGAAGCCGTGGCATCCCTGCTGCTGGAGGGCGGTTTCGACGCGGTGACGATGGACGCGGTGGCCGCCCGCTCCGGAATCCACCGGACGACCATCTACCGCCGCTGGCGCGACCCGGGAGCCCTGCTGGCCGACTCGTTCGAGGCCGCCCGTGAACAGCCCTGGCAACCCCCGGACACTGGTTCTCTCCTGGGCGACCTGACCGAGATCAACCAGCAGATAGTCACCGCCCTGACCGCCGAGCCATCGGTCACCCGGGCCCTGATCACGGCGTCGTTCCGCTCGCCGGCGGCGGCCGAGGCGCTACAACGCTTCTGGGACGACCGTTTCACCACCGCGGCGGTGGTGGTGGAACGCGCCGCCCCCGACGCGGACCCACGAACGATCCTGGTCGCCTCGTGCGCCCCGATCTTCTACGAGCTGGCCCTGATGCGCTCCCCCGCCACCCCGGACATGGCCGCGCGATACGCCCGGTCAGCGACAGCCGCAGCCACCACCTGACCCACGTCGACCGGGCGACCTCGCGGGTTCCCGGCGGCACGTCGGCAACACCCCTCGACTAGCACTAGCCGCCCGTCTCCTCGGAACTGCGGGTGCCGAGGTTCAGCGCGATCTCCGCCGGAGTCGGTTCGCCGATGAACGGGGACACCCCGTCGTCGGTGAAGCAATAGGCCCGTGACAGGTGGCCGTCGCGGGCGCGGGCCCAGGCGAAATAGCCGCCGACCCGTTCGCTGGCGAAGAACTGCACCTCACCCAACCGGCGGCTCAGGTCGGCGAGCCAGGCCGGGAACCGGGGATCCGTGGCGTCGAAATCCGGCGGCAGGTGCCTCCGGCTGTGGGCGACTGTCCAGCCGGGCACTGGTTCGGCGACGAAGACGCCGTGGTCGTAGGCACGGCCGGTTCCGGTCGGCCAGTCGAGGGTCTCCCGGGAGTGCAGGTCCAGAGCGTCGGCCACCTCTACCGGCGTGCGGTCCGGCACGGCCAGCCACGACGTCTTGTATCCGAAACCCACGCCGCCATGGTCGCAGAGCCGGTAGGCCGAAACGTGCCGGGAGGCGGGTTCACCTGTCGCGTACCATTGTACTAGGGTGCTAGTACACCGACACAGAAGAAGGGTGGTCGATGCCGCGTGTTCGCGTTCCGGCTGGACGCAAGGTCGGGAGTACCGACGTATCTGCAGCTCGTCGATCAGGTACGCCGCGGGCTGCTGCTCGGCTACCTGGTCGACGGCGACCGGCTGCCGACGGTTCGTGAGGTGGCCGCCACTCTGGTGATCAATCCGAACACGGTCGCCAAGGCCTACCGGGATCTGGAGCGGGCCGGTCTGGCCGCCCCGCGTGCCGGTCAGGGCACCTTCGTGGTCGGCAGCGTCGACCAGGTTCCGGCCGCCACCTACGTCAAGCTGTCGCACGGTCTGCGCGGCTGGCTGCGCACCGCCCACGACGCGGGCCTCGACCACGATCAGATCCGCGCCCTGGTCACCGCCACCCTCGACGACGACCAGGCGCAGGCGGGCGCGGCATGACCGGCGAAGCCGCCCTGTGCGCCACCGGGCTGGGCCGCCGCTACCGCCGCAACTGGGCACTGCGCGACTGCACTCTGGAGCTGCCGCAGGGCCGCATCATCGGACTGGTCGGCGCGAACGGCGCGGGCAAGACCACCCTGCTGCACCTGGCGATCGGCCTGCTCGAGCCGACCGAGGGCACGGTGACGGTGTTCGGCCGTCCGGCCGCGGTCGACCAGGTGGGGTTCGTCGCCCAGGACCACCCGCTGTACTCCGGGTTCACCGTCGCCGACATGATCCGTTTCGGACGTTCACTGAATCCACGCTTCGACCAGGCCGGGGCCGAACGACGCCTGACGGACCTCGACATCCCGCTCGGTCGCAAGGCGGGCGCGCTCTCCGGCGGCCAGCAGGCCCAGGTGGCGCTCACCCTCGCGCTGGCCAAGCAGCCGCGCCTGCTGATCCTGGACGAGCCGGTGGCCAGCCTCGACCCGCTGGCCCGCCGCGAGGTGATGCGGACCCTGGTCGACGCGGTCGCCGAGTCCGACCTGACCGTCCTGCTCTCCTCGCACGTGGTCGCCGAACTCGAACGGGTCTGCGACCACCTGGTGCTGCTGCATCAGGGCCGGGTGCGCCTGACCGGCGACATCGACGACCTGCTGGCCGAGCATCGGCTGCTGACCGGACCGCGCACCGGCGAGACCGCGCCCGGCGTCATCGCCGCCACCCACGGCGAACGCAGCAGCAACCTGCTGGTCCGCCAGCCGCCGGGCGTACCGGCGCATCCCCGCTGGGAATCGCACCCGGTCAGCCTGGAAGACCTGGTGCTGGCCTATCTGGACGAGAGGTAGACCCGCCGTGTACTGGCTGACCTGGCGGCAGCACCGCATGGAACTCCTGGTCGCGGCCGCCCTGCTGCTGCTCGCCGCGCTCCCGCTGATCGTCACCGGCGTGACGATGCACGAGCAGTACCGGTCCGACGGCATCGCGGCGTGCGTCGCCGATCCGGCGAGCCGGGGCGGCTGCGGGCAACTGATCGAGCAGTTCGTCGATCGGTACGACCAGTGGGCGAACCGCCTGTTGTGGGGCGCCTTCCTGCCCGCCCTGGCCGGCACCTTCGTCGGTGCTCCCCTGCTGGCCCGCGAGTACGAGCAGGGCACCTGGCGGTTGGCGTTCACCCAGAGCGTGTCGCGGACCCGCTGGCTGCTGACGAAGCTGGCCCTGGTCGGCTCGGCGGTCGTCGTGGTCGGGGCCGCGTTCGGCGCCCTGTTCACGTGGTGGCGCGGACCACTGAACGAGATCGACGGCCGGCTGGGCGCCATCTCGTTCCTGATCGCGTCACCGAGCCTGGCCGCGGCCGGTCTGTTCGCGTTCGCCACCGGTGTGCTGGCCGGTGCGCTGCTGCGCCGCACGATCGTGGCCATGGCGGCCGCGCTCGGTACCTTCCTCGCGGTGCGGCTGCCGTTGGAGGAGTACGTCCGCCCGCACTATCAGGCTCCCCTGGTCCGGATCACCGACCCGCAGCCGGGCGTCGAGACGGCCCGGCTGCCGGACACCGACTGGATCGTGCAGAACAGCTGGGTCGACGCGGCCGGGCACCGGCTCACCGACGGCGAGGAGTCGGCGATCATCAGGCAGGTGTACGGCGGCGCCGACGCGCTCTACAGCTCGGATGCCCGGGTGGAGAGCTTCATGATCGATCACGGTCTCCGGCACTGGACCGAATACCACCCGGACAGCAGCTTCTGGACCTTCCAGGCCATCGAGGCGGGTGGCTTCGTGGCCCTGGCCGTCGTCTTCCTGGCCGTGGCGGTATGGCTGGTCCGTCGATCCTGAACCACTGGTCCGCCGATCCGGAACCATCGGTGTCCAACGGTGTCCAACGCACGCCGGGATCCCGCCGCTGCTCCGGTTGGATGACGGCCATGGTGGCGTACAGCGGGTTCGGTTTCCTGGTGATGGTGTGGTGGGCGGTGCTCGCCGGCACGTTCTTCGTCACCGTCGACGGCAATGCGGGCGACTGGGTCCGGGCCTGCCTGAACACCGCGATCGCGGCGCTCGTGGTGGCGGCGGTCAACCTGGTCCTCGCGCTGGGCGTCAACCGGGACGAGAACGGCTGGACCGGCCGGCACAGCACGAGCGGGACCCCGCTGCAGGGCCAGACCCCGGTCTTCCTCGCGACGGCGGCCGGACTGCTACTGGCCTGGGCCACCCAGTGGATCACCTGGCCGGGCGCGGTCCTCGGACTCCTGCTGGTGGTCGGCGCCTACTACGCGGTGCCGGCGATCCGGCGGGGCCGCGAGCGGTCCCGGATCTCGGCGCGGCGCCGGGCGGCCGCCGAGGACGTCCACGGGCTGTCGTTCCGTCGGGACCTGCCGGAACTGACGGCACGCTGGACGTTGGCGGGGCCGCGCGCCACGTCACCGGGTTCGGTCGCCGGGATGCTGAACGCGCCGTCGAAGGCGGCCCTGCGCCACCCGTTCGCGGTGGCCTCCGGCGTATCGGAGGGTCGTCCGTTCACCATTGCCGACGCCTACGTCACGATGCCGTTCGCGGTCTGCGGACCGTGGCAGCAGCGCCTGATCACGGTCTGCGCCGTACACCTCGGCATCGCCCTGCCGCACACCCGGATCACGCTCGCCGAGGGCGAGGTCTGGTGCGACACGGAGGCGCCGGCGGTCGCGCAGCAACTGCTGACCACCGAGCTACTGTCGGCGATGATCCAGATCGGTCTGGTGTCGATCGAGTTCCAGGGCCGCGACGCCCTGGTCATGCTGGAACTCGAACGCGTCCACCCGGATCCGGACGGCCGGGCTCTCGGCACCGTCGAGCAACTCCTCGCGGTGACCGCCGTCCTGCCCGCTCACCTGTCCGGCTGGACCGCCGAACTGCCCGGCCTGCCGACGACGGTCACCGCCGGCTGACCCGCAGACCGCGCGTCACCAGCCCGAGCAGCCTGTCGAGCCGCCCCTGCTCCGCCGGGGCACGCTCGCTGGCCCACGCGACGGCGTTGACCACGGTGAGCACGTCGTCGATCCGGTCCGGGGAGCCGGCCCGCTCCAGCAGTGCGGCACCGACCGCGCTGATCTCGTCGTGGCAGGCGGCCAGGGCCGTTCCGGCGCCGTCGAGCAACTCGGTGGCGACCAGGCCGCGCATCGAGGTCGCATGCACGGCCACGGCCCGCAGCCAGGTGCGCAGAGCCTCGGCCGGGTCCGGGTCGCCGCACAGGTCCCGGCCGGTGGCGCAGAGCGCGGCGACGTCCTCGGCGATGATCGCGACGAGCAGCGCCTGCGCCGACGGGAAGTGCCGGTACAGCGTGCCGGCGCCCACCCCGGCACGCTGCGCGATCTTGTTGAGCGACGCGCCCGCCCCGTGCGCGGTGAACTCGGCCCGGGCCGCCGCGAGCACCCGTTCCCGGTTCTGCTGAGCGTCACTACGCATCCGACCGCCCCCGCCATCTGTCGTCGGCTCCCGCGTTGCCATCCGGAGAGCCTCTCCGTATGCTACCGCCCAACAACCGGAGAAGCTCTCCGCTAAAGGAGCAGGCATGCGGACAAGCATCATGATCGGCGAGGTGCGCGGCCCGGTGACCGCCGCCGGACTACGCGAACAGGCCGCCGCAGCCCACGGCCTCGACGGCATCTGGGCAGCTCAGGCCCTCGGCTGGGACGCGCTCACCGCCCTGACGGTGGCCGGCACACAGCAAGCCGGCATCCCGCTCGGCACCGCGGTGGTCCCGGTCCGCCAGCGTCACCCGCTGGTCCTGGCGAGCCAGGCTCTCAGCGTCCAGGCCGCCACCGGCGGACGCCTCACTCTCGGCATCGGCGTGGGCATCGGCGCCATGGTCACCGCAATGTTCGGCCTCCCGGCCGCCCACCCGGCCCGCTACCTGCGGGAATACCTATCGGCGTTGCTGCCGCTCCTGCGCGGCGAGCCGGTCACGGTGTCCGGCGATTTTCTGACCCTCAGCGGTACGGTCGACCTGCCCACTGATCCACCTGAGGTTCTGGTGGCCGCCCTGAGTCCTGTGCTGCTGCACCTGGCCGGTTCGCTGACGGCCGGAACCGTGACGTGGATGGCCGGTCCCCGAACCCTGGAATCCCATGTGGTCCCCCGGGTCACCGCGGCAGCCGGTACCCGAACCCCACGAATCGTCGCCGCCCTGCCGGTGTGCGTGACCACCGACCCGGCCGCGGCGCGCGACCACGTGGCGACCAGGTTCGGCCTGGCCGCCCGGGTCCCCGAGTACCGGGCGGTCCTGGACCGCGAGAACGCGGCGGGCCCTGAGGACGTGGCCGTGATCGGCGACGAGCACACCGTCCGGACCGCTTTACGACGCCTGGCCGAGACGGGCATCACCGAGTTCGTGGCGGCCCCGGTCGGCACCCCGGCCGAACAGCACCGGACCACCGAACTCCTGCGCACCGCATAGGGTGCGACCCATGCGACTGGTCAAGTTCACGCACGCCTGCGTCCGCCTCGAGGACGGCGACCGCCGCCTGCTGGTGGACCCGGGGGAATGGGCCGAACCCGAGGCGTTCGACGGGGTGACCGACATCCTGGTGACCCACGAACACGACGACCACCTGGACCTGAACCGCATCGTGGAACTGGCCGCCACCCGCCCGCTGCGTCTGCACGGCCCGGCCTCGGTGCGAGATCTCGCCGGTCTCGGCGACCTCGTGACCACGGTCGAGGCCGGAGACGTGTTCGAGGTGGCCGGGTTCGCGGTGACCGCGGTCGGCGGGCGGCACGCCGAGATCATCGACGGCCTGCCCGGCTGCCCCAACCTCGGCTACGTCATCGACGGCGTCTACCACCCGGGCGACTCGTATTTCGTGCCCGACATCCCGGTCCACACGCTGCTGGTCCCGGCCGCCGCCCCGTGGGGCCGACACCGCGAGGCGATCGAGATGACCCGCGCCATCGCCCCGGCCCGGGCCTTCCCGATCCACGACCGGGCCCTGTCCACAGACGTCGGTTACGGCAATTTCGACGCCTGGATGGAGTCGAAGGCCGGCACCTCCTACTCCCGGATCCCCCTCGGCCGGTCGGCGAGCCTGTGACCGGCCCGGGCCCTCAGCGGGTGAAGACGGCCCGCCAGCGGGTGGGCAGGGTGGTTCCGGTGGCGTCGACCAGGTCCACCGAGGCGGGGCGTAGGCCGTCGGCGGCGAAGGCGTCGATCTCGACTCGGGTCAGCGGCCACGGCGGACCGTCACCGGCGCTGTCGATGCGGGTCGTCGCGGCGGCCAGCACGATCAGGGTGCCGCCCGGCGCCACGAAGGCGCCGACGGCCGGGATCGCGGCGGCCCGGATCGGGGCCGGCAGCGCCTGGATGTTGTTGCTCTCCAGGACCAGATCGAAGGCATGCCGCCAATCGGCGGGCGGGTCGAGCAGGTCGGCGACCAGGTAGTCGACGGTGGTGCCGGGGTGCCGTTCGCGGGCCAGGTCGATGGCGGTGGCCGAGATGTCGAAAGCGGTCACCCGGTAGCCGAGCCCGGCCAGGTATTCGGCGTCCCGGCCGGGGCCGCACCCGACGACGAGCGCCCGGCGGCCCTCTCCGGCGGGCAGGTCGAGCGCCCGCAGGTGGGCACTGGGCGCGGGCACGTCCCACGGGACTTCGGCCTGACCGGCACGCGATTCGGCGTACAACTGCTCGAACCAACCGGTGGGGTCGCCCGCCGCAAGTGAGGCCGCGGCGATCCGACGCGCATCGCCCGCCGAAGGCGAAGCCGGGCCCGCCGAAGGCGAAACCGGCGTCACCGAAGGCGCGGAAGGTCCCGCCGAGGGCGAGGGCGAGGCGGGTGAGTCCGGGATCATCGGGGGACGACCCGGCGCATCTCGCGGAGGGCCTGGCGGCGGACGTCGCCGGTGAGGGTGTCGACGTAGAGGCGGCCGTCGAGATGGTCGGTCTCGTGCTGCAGCGCGCGGGCCAGGTAGCCGGTGCCCTTGATGACGAGCGGCTCGCCGTGCACGTCGAAGCCGCGGGCGACGACGCTGTCGAACCTCCGGGTGTCGTAGCCGAGGCCGGGCAGCGACAGGCAGCCCTCCTCTTCGGTCTGCTCGCCGGCGTGGCCGCTGAGCACCGGATTGACCAGGTGGCCGACCACACCGCCGACGTTGTAGGAGAAGACCCGCAGGCTGACGCCGATCTGCGGGGCGGCGACCCCGGCCCGGCCGGGTACGCGGACGGTGTCCTCCAGGTCGCGGACGAGCTCGCGCAACTGCGGGCCGAAGTCGGTGACCTCGTCGGCGGGCGTACGCAGGACCGGGTCACCGAAAATCCGAATGGGCCGTACTGTCATGCCCCAAAGGCTATCCGGTCGTTACGCGGCGAAGAGGGCCGGGCGTTCGGTCAGCAGCATATGGCGCAATTTGATCAGCGAGCGGCGGGTCTGCGACTTGACCACGGTGATCGGCACGTCCAGTTCGGCGGCGACCTGTTCCACGCTGTGGTCGGCGAAGTAGCGCAGCATCACGATGGCCCGGTCACGCACCGGGAGCCGGGCGAGGGCGTCGAGCAGCGTGAGCCGCAACTCGGGGCTGATCGAGTAGGCGGGCTCGCGCAACTCCCCGGAGACGCTCTCGGTGGAGCTGCGACGGCGCCGGTGGTCCAGATAGACCCGCAACAGGACCTTCTGGGCGTACGCCACCAGGTTGTCACTGTCGACGGCCCGCTCCCAGCTCAGGAACAGCTTGGTCAGGGTGGTCTGGGTGAGGTCCTGGGCGAGGTGCCAGTCGCGGCAGAGCTGGAAGGCGGTGCTGTGCAGGCGGGCACTGCTGAGGTGGGCGAAGGCCGTGAAGTCGGCCCGCACGGGCCGGATGGTGGCCCGGATCGGGGCGACCGGGTGGTCGAGAAGCTCAAGCATGTCCGCGATCTCGTCTCTCTGCCAGCCACCGGGCACGCAGGGTGCCACTGTGGACCGTCTCGGTGCCGCGCGGACGTCAAAGTACGCGCTCAACCCCCTGTCGTGGGGGCGGATGCCGACAGTGGCACGCATTCGGTAGAGACGGCTCGGAGATCGCTATGAGCGGGCTGTGCAGGTCAGCGGCCTCGCAGAGCGGCGCGGACCGGACCGGTCTTGGCGGCGGCCTCATCCACTTCAGCGACCGGGTCGCTGTCGATGGTGATACCGCCGCCGGCCCAGGCGTGGGCCCGGGAGCCGTCGACGGCCACGGTCCGGATGCTCAGGCCGAGATCGAGGTGGTCGTGGCCGATCCAGCCGAGCGCGCCCATGCTGACGCCCCGGCCGACCGGTTCGAGGGCGGCGATCCGGGCCAGGGCGGCGAGTTTCGGGGCGCCGGTGACGCTGCCGCCGGGGCAGACGGCCCGCAGCAGGTCGGCGAGACCCACACCGGGGTCGAGGTCGGCGGACACCACCGACTCCGCCTGCCATAGACCCGACCACTCGCGTACGGCGAACAGCTCGTCCACCCGCACCGGCCCGGTCCCCGGAAGCCGGGCGAGGTCGTTGCGTTCCAGGTCGACGATCATCACGTGCTCGGCGCGTTCCTTGGCCGAGGCGAGCAGTTCCCGGCGGCCGGCGGCGGTGGCCGGGCGGGTGCCCTTGATCGGCCGGGTGACGACCCGCCCGTCCCGGACCTCGACGAGGGTCTCCGGGGAGGCGGTGGCGATGGCCCAGCCGTCCCCGGCCAGGACCCCGCCGTACCGGGCGCCGGCCAGTGCGGCGACGCGGCGCAGGGCCGGGCCGGGATCACCGGTGTACGCCGCCGACCCGTGCCCGACGATGTTGACCTGGTAGACGTCGCCGCGCCGGATGGCGGCCCGGACCTGCTCGACGGCGGCGGCGTGCTCGTCGCGGGTCCAGCTCTCCCGCCACGGCCCGAGACTCCACGATTCGGTCCGGCCCGACTGCCGCGACCCGAGACCCCACGGCGAGGCGGACATGTCACCGGACGGTGTGACATCCCGGGCATGTCGGTAAACAACGGCGTATACATCAGGAATGCCGGGCACAGGAGAGCGCGATCCGATGACACCGCCTGCCATCACGGCCCCAGCATCGGCCGATACGTAGAGTGATGCCCCACAGATCTCGCCATCGCCGATCGTCTGGTATTTGTCACCCGTTCGGCCGAGGTTACGCACCGGTAGTCCGTTGTCGGCGAGGAACTGCGCCACAAGCTCGGCAGGGTCATCGGGATCACCCCGATGCCATCGAAAGGCGCTTAACGCGTGGTGACG
The DNA here is from genome assembly GCF_033097365.1 of Actinoplanes sichuanensis. Lineage (NCBI taxonomy): Bacteria > Bacillati > Actinomycetota > Actinomycetes > Micromonosporales > Micromonosporaceae > Actinoplanes > Actinoplanes sichuanensis. The sequence goes on along the minus strand of NZ_AP028461.1, from coordinate 2,324,490 downwards.
GGCGTGGCAGCCGGCCGGCGCGCCCGGCGGACGGCCGATCGGAGGTAGCGGACAGTGGTCGACGACCGCTCCGGCGTGGAGCATGGGAACCGAGGATCCGCGAGCCGACGCCGTCACCGGGTTGAACCAGTGTCGTTCGATGTGAGGTAACGTTCGTCACCGCAATTGTGAACCTTCACACAGCCCCCAACCGGAGTAAACCGATGTGCCAGCACCTGATCACCTGCCCCCCAGCCGACGCCACCGACCGTGAGGCCGCGCGCATCATCGCGACCTTCCAGGAGCAGGGATGGAGCCTGCTCTGCAACGGCGTCATCGTCTTCGAGGACACCGGTGAGCTGCTGCCCGACGGCACCACGATCGAGCCGCACCGCGGGCCGGCCGTACACGCCCTGGCAGCCTGAGACACTTCACGACACGCGACGCAGCGTAGTCAATCGAGGACCACGGAAGCAGCGCAGGCCGCGATCACCGACGACCGCGACCTGCGCAACGGGAAAAACTGAGCCCTCGGGCGGTCAGTCCTCGAAAGCTTCCGGCGACGGGCAGGAACACACCAGATTCCGGTCGCCGAAGGCCCCGTCGATACGCCGAACCGGCGGCCAGTACTTCGCCGTCCGGTCCACGCCCTCCGGGAAACCGGCCACGGAGCGTGAATACGGGTGGGTCCACTCGTCAGCCGTCACCGCCGACGCCGTGTGCGGCGCGTTCGCGAGCGGGTTGTCACCCGCCGGCCACTCACCGGCCGCCACCTTGTCGATCTCGCCCTTGATGGCGATCATCGCGGCGATGAACCGGTCCAGCTCGGCGAGGTCCTCACTCTCGGTCGGCTCCACCATGAGCGTGCCGGCCACCGGGAAAGACATCGTCGGCGCGTGGAAGCCGTAGTCGATCAGCCGCTTCGCCACATCGTCCACGCTGACGCCGGTCGCCTTGGTGATCGGGCGCAGGTCGAGGATGCACTCGTGCGCGACCAGGCCGTTCTCCCCCGCGTACAGCACCGGGTAGTGCTCGCGCAGCCGGGCCGCGACGTAGTTGGCCGCCAGGACCGCCGACGCGGTCGCCGCCGCCAGACCGTCCGGGCCCATCATCCGGATGTACGCCCACGAGATCGGCAGAATGCCGGCTGAACCGTGCGCCGCCGCCGACACCGCGTGGTGATCGCCCGACTCGAGCGGGTCACCGGGCAGGAACTCGGCCAGATGCGCGCCGACCGCGACCGGGCCGACACCGGGGCCGCCGCCGCCGTGCGGGATGCAGAACGTCTTGTGCAGGTTCAGGTGCGACACGTCGGCGCCGAACTTGCCCGGCCGGGCGTAGCCGACCAGCGCGTTCAGGTTCGCGCCGTCCACGTACACCTGGCCGCCGGCCGCATGCACCTTCGCGCACAGGTCCGCGATGCTCGTCTCGTAGACGCCGTGGGTCGACGGGTAGGTCACCATGATCGCGGAGAGCTGGTCACGGTGCTTCTCGATCTTGGCGTCCAGGTCGGTGAGGTCGACGTTGCCGTCGGCGTCGCACGCGACCACGACGACCCGCATACCGGCCATCACGGCGCTGGCCGCGTTGGTGCCGTGCGCGCTCGACGGGATCAGGCAGACGTCACGGTGGGCCTCGCCGCGGGAACGGTGGTAGCCGCGAATCGCCAGCAGACCGGCCAGCTCACCCTGCGAACCGGCGTTCGGCTGGACGCTGACCGCGTCGTAACCGGTGATCTCGGCGAGCCACTGCTCCAGCTGGGCGACCAGGTGCTCGTAGCCCTCGACCTGGTTGCGCGGCGCGAACGGGTGGATGTTCGCGAACTCCGGCCAGGTGACCGCCTCCATCTCGGCGGTGGCGTTCAGCTTCATCGTGCACGAGCCCAGCGGGATCATGCCACGGTCCAGCGCGTAGTCACGGTCCGAGAGTCTGCGCAGGTAGCGCAGCATGCTGGTCTCGGAGTGGTGGGTGTTGAAGACCGGGTGCGTCAGGTACTCCGAGGTACGGGCCAGCGGGCGGGCGCCGCACTCGGCCGGCGTCGCCACCGGAACACCGAAGGCGGCCAGGACGGTCGCCACGTGCGCGTCGGTCGTGGTCTCGTCGGTGGAGATCGACACCCGATCGGCGTCCACCAGCAGCAGGTCGACACCGTCGGCGGCGGCCGCCTCGGCGATCCCGGCGGCACGGCCGGGAACGATCGCGGTGACGGTGTCGAAGAACGCGTCCGAACCGATCTCGATCCCGGCGGCGGTCAACGAACCGGCCAGGGTCAGCGCATGGCCGTGCACCCGCTTCGCGATGGCACGCAGACCGGCCGGGCCGTGGTAGACCGCGTACATACTCGCCATCACGGCCAGCAGCACCTGCGCGGTGCAGATGTTCGACGTCGCCTTCTCCCGGCGGATGTGCTGCTCACGGGTCTGCAGCGCCAGCCGGTAGGCCCGGTCGCCGTCGGCGTCCTTGGAGACGCCGACCAGACGGCCGGGCAGCGACCGCTCCAGGCCGGCGCGCACGGCCAGGTATCCGGCGTGCGGGCCGCCGAACCCCAGCGGCACACCGAACCGCTGCGTGGTGCCGGCGGCGATGTCCACACCGATCTCGCCCGGAGCCCGCAACAGCGTGAGGGCCAGCAGGTCGGCCGCGGCCGTGACCAGGGCACCCTTGGCGTGGGCGGCCTCGACCAGGGCGGCGTGGTCGCGCACCGCACCGGAGGCGCCCGGGTACTGCAGGTGCAGACCGAAGAAGTCCTCGGGCAGTTCGTCGCTCTCGACGTCGACCAGGACCACGTCGATGCCGAGCGGTTCGGCCCGGGTGCGCAGCACCGACAGGGTCTGCGGGAACGTGTCGGCGTCCACCGCGTACACGTTGCTCTTGCTCTTGGACGCGCGCCGGGCCAGCGTCATCGCCTCGGCGACCGCGGTCGCCTCGTCCAGCATCGACGCGTTCGCCGTGGTCAGCCCGGTCAGGTCGGTGACCACGGTCTGGAAGTTGAGCAGCGCCTCGAGGCGGCCCTGGCTGATCTCCGGCTGGTACGGCGTGTAGGCCGTGTACCACGCCGGGTTCTCCAACACGTTCCGCTTGATCACCGCGGGCGTGAAGGTGTTGTAGTAGCCCAGGCCGATCATCGGGGTGGCGAGCACGTTGCGGTCGGCGATCGACCGCAGCTCGGCGATCGTCTGCTCCTCGGAGATCCCGGCCGGGAGATCAAGCTCACCGTGGAAGCGGATCGACTCGGGGATCGCGGCGTCCATCAGCTGCTCGACCGAGCCGTAGCCGATCGCCTTCAGCATGGTGGTCTGCTCGTCGGTGTCCGGGCCGATGTGCCGGGAAACGAACGGGGACGTCATTGGCGACTCCTGGCGTGAGAAGGTCAAGAAGCAACCTCCCCCTCTGTCATACCCCGATCGCGGGCATTTCAGAGTTGCCAACCTGCGCGGTCCTTTTGCCTGAAAGTTTCCGGGGAGGATTTGCCTCTTCGGCGCCGCGTCAGCGGACTCTCCCGCGCTGGGAACCAACCTACCAGCGCCCATGGGGAAGATCGGGAGTCCTAGGGTGTGCGATGTGACGTACTTCCCTGCCGCCGACCGCTACGCCGACATGATCTACCGGCGTGCTGGTCGCAGCGGTCTCAAGCTTCCCGCCATCAGCCTGGGCCTCTGGCACAACTTCGGTGCCGGCCGGCCCGCCGACCGGCAGGCCGACATCGTCCGCCGGGCCTTCGACCTCGGCGTGACGCACTTCGACCTGGCCAACAACTACGGGCCGCCGCCGGGCAGTGCCGAGACCAACTTCGGACGCATCCTGGCCGCCGACTTCCGGGCGCACCGCGACGAGATGATCATCTCGACCAAGGCCGGTTACACCATGTGGGACGGCCCGTACGGCGACTGGGGCTCCCGCAAGTACCTGGTCTCGTCGCTGGACCAGTCCCTGCAGCGGATGGGCCTGGACTACGTCGACGTCTTCTACCACCACCGGCCCGACCCGGAGACCCCGCTCGAGGAGACGATGTCCGCGCTCGACGCGATCGTCCGCTCCGGCAAGGCCCTCTACGTCGGCATCAGCAACTACAAGAGCACCCAGGCCGCGCAGGCCGCCGGGATCCTGCGGGAGCTGGGCACGCCGCTGCTGATCCACCAGCCGTCCTACTCGATCCTCAACCGGTGGATCGAGCACGACCGGCTGCTGGACACCCTCGAGGACGCCGGGGCCGGGTGCATCGCGTTCAGTCCGCTGCAGCAGGGCCTGCTCACCGACCGCTACCTGACCGGCATTCCGGACGACTCGCGGATCCGGACCAGTGTGTTCCTCAACGAGAGCGCCCTCGACGGCAAGACCCTGGCCCGGCTGCACGCGCTCAACGACATCGCCAAGCGGCGCGGGCAGACGCTCGCCCAGTTGGCGCTGGCGTGGGCGCTGCGCGACCAGCGGATGACCAGCCTGATCATCGGCGCGTCGAGCGTGCCGCAGCTGGAGAACAACGTGGCCGCGCTGAACAACCTGTCACTCGACCAGAGCGAGCTGGACGAAATCGACGCGACGGTCCTTGATCTCTAGCCGTATCCTCCGGCCTCATGATCGAGCTCGTTGAACGGCACACGGCCCTGGCGGTCGTGGTCGGCTCCCGCGCCTATGGACTGGACGGGCCGGAGTCGGACCACGACCGTCGGGGTGTGTTCGTGGCGCCGACCCGCGACTTCTGGACCCTCGACAAGCCGCCCACCCACCTGGACGGGCCGGCCGAGGAGCAGTTCTCGTGGGAGATCGAGCGGTTCTGCACGCTCGCGCTGCAGGCCAACCCGACGGTTCTCGAGGTGCTGTGGTCGCCGCTGGTCACTTCTCGCAACTCCGACGGTGACGCGCTCGTCGGAGTCCGGAGCGCGTTCCTGTCCCGGCGGGTCGCCGAGACCTACGGCAGCTACGCGCGCGACCAGCTCACCAAGGTCGCCAACCGGCACGAGAAGACCGGGGAGATCAACTTCAAACAGGCCATGCACATGGTACGGCTACTGATGGCCGGCGTTCATGTGCTGCGTACCGGTGAGGTGCTGGTCGACGTCTCGGACCGGCGGGAGGAACTCCTGTCGATCAAGCGCGGCGAACGCCCCTGGGCCGAGGTGTCCGAGTGGGCCGGCCGGCTCCAGGACGAACTCGCCGACGCGGCCGCCTCCACGAGACTCCCCCAAGCCCCGGACCGGGCCGCTGTGGACCGGGTGCTCGTGGCCGTACGAGAAAGGAATCTCGGATGACCACCGTCGTGCCGGAGTGGGCCGCGGACGCCGCCACCGACCTGCCGTATCCCCTGGTCTTCGCGACCGTGAGCGGCGCGCATCTGTACGGGTTCGCCTCCGTCGACTCCGACCTGGACCTGCGCGCCTCGCACATCCTGCCGGCGCACGAGGTGGTCGGTCTGCGCACCGGCCCGGACACCCTCGAACGGTCCGGCATCCGCGACGGCGTCGAACTCGACGTGGTCAGCCACGACCTGCGCAAGTTCGCGAAGCTGTTCAACAGCCGCAACGGCTACGTGCTGGAGCAGCTCGTCTCGCCGCTGGTGGTGGTGACCTCGCCGCTGCACACCGCCCTCAAGGATCTCGCACCCCGGATGATCACCAGCGGACACGCGCACCACTATCTGGGGTTCTCGCACAGCCAGCAGCAGCTCTACCACAACACCGGCCGGATCAAGCCGGCCCTGTACACGCTGCGCGTGCTGCTCACCGGCATCCACCTGATGCGCACCGGCGAGGTGGTCTGCGACCTGGGCGTGCTGGGTTCCCGAATCCCTTACGTCCCGGACCTGATCGCCGCGAAACGCGAAGCCGAACACGGCCCGATGCCGGCCCGCGCCGCGGCATATCTGGCGGCCGACATCCCGGCGCTGCGCGCCGAGCTGGAGGAGGCCCGCGACGAGAGCAGACTCCCGGCTTACGCCGACCCGGCCGCCGTGGAGGCCCTGCACGAGCTGGTGGTGACCACCCGCCTCGGTCAGACGTCCGGGATGACGCTGACCAGCCCCTCCGAGGTGTCGTAGAACAGGAAGTCACGCAGCTCGGCCACCCGGTTCAGCTCGGCCGGGCGGCCGTTGCGTTCGACCAGGAACGGCTGCGCGGCGATTCGGTCGCGCAGCCCGCTGAACGGCCAGTCGGCGCCGAACAGGCGACGCAGCCGGGCCATCGTGGTGATGTCGCCGGGCCGCACCCGGTCGATCCAGATGTCGGCGTATGCGGGCAGCATCCACTCGCAACGCACCGGGCTGTGGTGACATCCCGGCAGGTGATCGACGACCGGCCGGCCCCGCTGCCCGAACCACCAGTCGCTGTCGACCGAGACCGAGTGGTCGAACCCCTCGGCATCGAAGGGCGCCGGAACGCCCACCAGTCGCACCGGCAGCCGGACGCCGTGCTCCTCGACGTAGTGGGCGAGTCCCTCGTGCCACATGTACCGGTCGCCGTCGGTCAGCAACCGCCGGCCGATCGAGCGGCCGCACAGCGTGCACCGGGCAGAGCTCCCGGACACCGCGATCATGGTGCCCGCTCGCAGATAGGCGACCGCCTCGTGGTCGACGTCATCGCTGACGAAGGCGCACACGTCCGGCCAGGGTTCGGCCGGGCCGAGGCCCGCCCAGTATCCGATCGTCCGGATCTTCCGTGTCACATTGGTGAATCTACGGGCGCGCTGGAAGGATCTGTCACATGGAGTACCGGTACGTCGGGGGCAGCGGGCTTCGGGTGAGCGAGCTGTGCCTCGGGACGATGACGTTCGGCAATGAGGCGGATGAGTCCGCCTCCCACGCGATCCTGGATCGGTATGTCGAGGCGGGCGGTGATTTCATCGACACCGCCGACGTCTACGCGGGCGGCGTCTCCGAGGAGATCATCGGGCGTTGGCTGGCGCGGCAGCGGCGTGACTCGCTGGTGATCGCGACCAAGGGGTTCTGGGCGACCGGTGACGCCGGCAACGACCACGGCGGCGGGCGCAAGCACCTCATCTCGGCGGTCGAGGCCAGCCTGCGGCGGCTCGGCACCGACTACATCGACCTCTACCAGCTGCACTGTTTCGACGAGACGACACCCGTCGAGGAGACCCTGTCGACGCTGGACACGCTCGTGCGTACCGGCAAGGTCAGGCATCTCGGGGTGTCCAACTATGCGGCGTGGCAGTTGCAGAAGTCGGTGGACGTGGCCCGGTTCCGTGGGTGGGAGCCGTTCGTGGCCGCGCAGCCGCTCTACAACCTGATCGACCGGGAGATCGAGACCGAGTTCGTGCCGGTCTGCCGCAACGAGGGGGTCGGGATCATCCCGTGGTCGCCGCTGCGGGGTGGCTGGCTCTCCGGCAAGTACCGGCGCGGCATGACGTCGGCCCCGGCCGGCAGCCGGTGGGACGGTGACAAGCAGCCGTGGCTCGGCAACTGGCAGGACAGCGTCGACGGGCGGGTGTGGGCGGTCACCGACGCGCTGCTCGACGTCGCGTCCACGGTCGGGCGCAGCCCGGCCCAGGTGGCGTTGCGCTGGCTGGGGCAGCGGCCCGGGGTGACCGCCCCGATCATCGGCGCCCGGACCACCGAGCAGCTCGCCGACAACCTGGGCGCGACCGGCTGGAGTCTCGACGACAAGCACCTGGAGCAGCTGACCGCGGCCGGCGAGCAGCCGCTGCCGTACCCGCACGCCTACCTGGCCCGGTCGCCGCGACGCCGCGCATGAGGACGCTCACCACCCGCGACTGGGATGCCGGGGCCGGTAAGGAGAAGCGGCACGAGGGCGTCCAGTTCTCCGGGCTCGACCTGTGCGAGACCGACCTGGAGGGCATCGAGTTCTCCGAGTGTGTGTTCCGCGACGGCCGGTTCAACTGCGCGCAGGCGGTCGATGTGGCGTTCCTGAACTGCCGGTTCGTGAACTGCAACTTCTTCGACGCGACGTTCACCAACTGCAAGGCGGTCGGCAGTGGTTTCGAGGGCTGCGGCTTCGACCTGACCACGGTCGACGGCGGGGACTGGTCGTTCATCGTGCTGCCCCGCGCCGACCTGGGCAGCGCCACGTTCACCGGGGTGCGGATGCGGGAGGCCGACCTGACCGGGGTCCGGGCCCGCAACGGCACCATGCGCGGCCTGGACCTGTCGGCGGCCCAGCTGACCGGCGCCGACTTCACCGGTTGCGACCTGCGCGGCACCGACCTGCAGTCCTTCGACCCGCGCACGGTGGAGATGCGCAACGCGGTGATCACCGCCGACCAGGCGGTGACCCTGGCGATGTCGCTGGGCCTGCAGATCCGCGACGCCTGATGGCTTACACCACCCCGCCGCGTCCGGTCGACATCGCCGCCCTCTTCCCGGAGCTGCGGGCCTACGCCGCCACGACCACCCGGCTGCATCCTCGGCCGGGTGGGCCGACGGCCGCGGACAGTTCGGTCGGCGGGCCGCTGCTGTGGCCGGCCGACGAGGCTTGGCCGTTCTGCCATGACCGCGCCAAGCATTACGTGAGCAGCTTGCACACCCCGGCCGTCGTCCGGCGCTCCCGCGAGATCCGCGCGGCGGCGCATGGCCGCGACTACACCGCCGCCGAGCGGGCCGAGATGCCGGGCTGGGACTTCTCCGAGCCGCACCATCTGGTCGACCAGCCGATCCCGCTGATCCCGGTCGCCCAGTTGTACCGGCGGGACGTCCCGGATTTCGCCGGGCCGGACGACTGCGACCTGCTCCAGGTGCTGTGGTGCCCGCTGGACCACCCGGCCGACGACTACAACCCCCGGGTGCGGGTGCTCTGGCGGCGCAGCGCCGACGTGACCGAGGTGCTCGGCACCCCGCCGGAGCCGCCGGTCGTGGTCGAGCACTACCTGCCGGCGACGTGCGCGGTCTTCCCCGAACAGGTGACCGAGTATCCGTCGTCGGACCTGCTCCCCGACGATCTCCGCGAACGCATCGATGCCTGGGACGAGGAAGAGGATTTATTCCACTTCCACCTCTCCCTCGTGCCCGGCTGGAAGGTCGGTGGCTACCCCGACTGGTCGGTGGGCGCCGATCCGGAGGTCACCTGCGTGGAATGCGGCGCCAAGCCGGTCCTGCTCCTCGCGGTGTCCGGCGGCGAGTGGGCACGCGAGGGCGACAGTTGGCGCCCGGTCGAGGAGCCACCTCATGCCGAGTACAACCCGCCCGAGGTCGTCATCGGCCGGGGCTGGGACCTGAACGTCATGCGCTGCCCGGAGTCGTTCGACCACCCGGTCGTCGCGCTCGGCCCGTAGTCCCAGCCCAGGCTGGTCAGTGGCAGTGCCCGTCCCGGCCGAGCGTCTTCTCGACGGTCACTCCGGGGCGGGTCCACTGCGGGGTCGGGCGGCCGGTCCCCTCCCAGGTCGGGTTGCCGTCCACGTCGGTGCGCCAGTACCAGCACGGCCCGCGCCCGTCCGGGATGCCCTGCCACGCCTCGCCCCGGCCGTTGATCGTCATGTCGAGCAGCGCGAACGTCGGGTTGGCCGGTTCGGTCCCCCGCCCGGTGGTGGAGTAGGTGAGGAACACCCGGTCACCGTCGCGCAGGAAGCAGGCGAACCGTCCCATCTCCCCGCCGACCGGCGCCGGGGTGTCCCGCACCGAATACCAGGGCTGGGTGTAGCCCATGAACTCGGTGAACGCGGCCACCTCGGGCCAGCGCCCGGTGGTCACGAACGCGAACGACACCCCGCGCGCGTTGAGGTAGACGGCGTCCTTCAGATTCCACGCCGCGTACGTGCAGCCCTCGCACTGGCCCTGGTGCGGCGTGCCGTCGTACCACATGTGTTGGTAGATGACGAGTTCGTCACGCCCTTGGAAGAGTTCGGTGAAGGGCACCGCCCCGGCCGGCCCCACCACCCGGATGCCCGGCTCGACCTCGACCATCGGCAGCTTCCGGCGGGCGGCGGCGATCGCGTCGCCCTCACGGGTGTGCGCCTTCTCGCGGATCAACAGTTCATCCCGGGCGGCCTGCCAGGTCGCCATGTCAGCAACAGTCATACGGGGTAGACCGGCGGTCTCACCGGAACTCATCGCCACCCGTACCGTCCTAGGAACCCAGGCGTTTACCTTCTGTACGGTGTGCCGGTTTACGCTGATGGCATGTCTGTGAGTGCCGCCCCCGTTACACACCTCGCCCGGCCGCACCGGCCGGTGGTCGTGGCGGGGACCCTCGGCGAGTTGTGCGGGCCGACCGCCGGGTTCGTCGAGCTGCCGCTGCGCCTGTGGTGGCACCCGCAGCGGGCCTTCGACCTGAGCCGGCACACCATGCTCCTGTGGATGTATGAGAGCGTGCTCCGCGAGGCCATCCGCATCGACGAGCTACGCGACCATCTGGACGGCGCGACGCTGGTGCGGGTGTGGCCGGAGCTCAATCTGCCCCGCGGTGTCCGCGCCGCCTGGGAGGCCCGCCACCCGCGGCTGCGCCTGCGCACCACCGCGTGAGCGTCGACGACTTCTACCGTGACGTCGCCCGGATCGCCCTGGCGGTCGCCGACAAACACGGGTTCGTCCTCGGCGGCGGGGTCGCGTGGCTGGTCAACGGCCTGGTCGCCCGCCCCACCGAGGACCTCGACCTGTTCACCGACACCGCCGGCGGAGTCGCCGCGGCAGCCGGTGAGGTCACCTCGGCGCTGACCGCGGCCGGCTACCGGGTGGTCCGCGAGGACGCCGACGAGCTGTTCGCCGGCATGGACGCCGACATCCAGGAGTTCCTGGTCGCCGGCTCGCATCGGGCCCTGCGTCTCACCCTGTGCCGCCTGGACCGGCATCGCGCGCCGGTGGTGATGGATGTCGGCCCGGTCATGCACCTCGACGATCTGGTCGCCACGAAGGTCGCCGCCCTGGTCAACCGGCGCGAGGTCCGCGACTACATCGACGTGGCGGCCGCCCTGGAGCGCTATCCGCTGGCCCGGATCATCGAGCTCGCCCACGCCGCCGACCCGGCCCTCGACCCGGAGGACATCGCCGATGCGGGCCGCTACCTGGACCGGCTCGACGACGCCCGGTTCGCCCTCTACGGACTGGACCGGGCCGCGATCGATGCCCTCCGCCACCGACTGAAGGACTGGCCACGCGCGTGAGACTCACCGGAATCCTGGTGCCCGGCCGCCTCTACTCGACCGCGGGCACCCTCTTCGACCTCGCCGACTTCATCCTCACCGGGCACGGCGACGCGGCCGAGCATGTCACCTGGCTCGCGCCCGAGGGCCTTCTCGACATCGATCCGGAGCCGTTCGTCCGGGTGCACGTCGAGGCCGCCCTGCACCGCATCGACCCGTCGACGCGTCCGATTCTGATCGCCAAGTCACTGGGCACGCGGGCGGCCGCGCTCGCCGCCGAACGGTCGCTGCCCGCGATCTGGCTCACGCCCCTGCTGGTCGATCCGGTGGTCACCGCCGCGATCACCGCCGGCCCGGCGCCCGCCCTGCTGATCGGCGGCACCGGCGACCGATTCTGGGACTCCGACGCGGCCCGGGCCACCGGCAAGCCGTTCGTCGAGATCCCCGATGCCGACCACGCTCTCCGTGTCCCGGGAACGGTCCGTGACTACACCGACGCACTGCAGGAGATCGCGACGAACATCGAGCGATTCCTGGATTTCGTACGCTCGGAGAAGTCCCCGAACACCACCTTCACCGTCCCCGAGAGTCGGCGTGCGGTCGCACCGCCCCAGAATCCTTGAAACGATCGGTCACCACCTATCGCTGATAGCGTCTGGGCGTGACCACTTCGTCCTCGTCGAGGGCCGTCCAGCAGTATGCGGCCACCTCCGACAATCTGACCGCACGAATGGCGATCCACAGTTTCAGCACCAACCCACAACACTGGTTCGATTTCGTGGCCGCCCGCCTGCCCGCCACCGGGGACGTGCTGGAGGTCGGCGCCGGTACCGGCGAACTGTGGTCGCACGTGGACCACAGTGGGATGCGGCTGACCCTGACCGATTTCTCCGAGGCCATGTGCGCCCACCTGCGGACGGTCGACGGCGCCACGGTCGAGCAGTGCGACGCGACCCGGCTGCCGTTCGCCGCGGCCACGTTCGACACGGTGGTCGCCAACCACATGCTCTACCACCTGGACGACCCGGCCGCGGCACTACGCGACTTCGCCCGTGTGCTGCGCCCCGGCGGCCTGCTGCTGGCCGCGGTCAACGGCCGAGACCACATGACCGAGTTGCTCGCGCTGGGCCCGCAGATCGGCCGCCCCGACCTGGTCCTGTCCACGGCCCGCAACAACATCACCGCCGAAACCGTCCCGCAGATGGTGGCCCGCCGTTTCGACACGGTCACCGTCGAGCGCTACCCCAGCGACCTGGCGGTTCCCTCGCCCGACCCGGTCCTGGCATTCCTGGCCAGCATCGCCGCCACCCCGCTGACCCCGGCCGAGGAATCCGCCGCCCGGGACCTCGTCGAGGCCCGGATCGCCGCCGAGGGCACCTTCCACATCCGCAAACACACAGTCCTGATCACCGCCCGGAGATAGCCGGACCGACCGGGCTACAGGGCGTGCCCGGTCGTGGCGTCGACGTGCTCGGGTACCTCGTCGTGCTGATCGCCGACCGTGACGGTCCCGGTCGGCTCCACCATGAGGATCGACGCGCCGTCCACCGACGACGGCTTGTGCTCGGTTCCGCGCGGCACCGTGAAGACATCACCTCGTCGCAGCACCACCGTGCGATCACGCATGGCGATCGTCAGCTCGCCCTCCAACACCAGGAAGAACTCGTCGGTGTGGTCGTGGGTGTGCCAGATGTGCTCGCCGCGCACCTTGGCGACCCGGATGTCGTAGTCGTTGACCCGGGTCACGATGCGCGGGCTCCACAGCTCCGCGAAGGAGGCCAGAGCGGTGGTCAGGGAGATCGGTTCAGTCACGCCACCCATCGTGTGACCTTTCCCGGGCACGGCGTGAGTGCTAGGAATCGCGGATGACGAAAGAATCCTTGCACCGCGTGGTGGTACTGGTCGACGCCGGCTCCAATCCCTTCGAGCTCGGCTGCGCCATCGAGGTGTTCGGACTCCACCGGCCCGAACTCGGCCGCGACCTGTACGACTTTCGTCTCTGCGCGGCCACCCGGACCACTCGGATGCGCGACGGCTTCTTCGACCTGACCGGGATCGCCCCGCTCGACGCGGTCGACGAGGCGGACACGGTCATCGTCCCGAACCGACCCGACGTGGAGGTCCCGCGGCACCCGGTCGTCCTGGACGCGATCGGTCGGGCCCACGCCCGGGGCGCCCGGTTGATCGGCTTCTGCAGCGGAGCGTTCACACTGGCCGAGGCCGGAGTTCTGGACGGAAGGCGAGCCACCGTCCACTGGCAGTGGGCTGCCGGCTTCCGGTCACGTTTCCCGCATGTGCGGCTGGAGACCGACGTTCTCTTCGTGGACGACGGTGACATCCTCACGGCGGCGGGAAGCGCTGCCGCGCTCGATCTCGGCCTGCACGTGGTGCGACGCGACCACGGCGCCGAGATCGCCAACGCGGTCAGCCGCCGGCTCGTCTTCGCCCACCGCGACGGCGGTCAGCGGCAGTTCATCGAGCGGCCGATCCCCGACATCCCGGAGGATTCGCTGGGCCCGTTGCTGGCCTGGATCCAGGAGCGTCTCGACCGCCCGCTGACAGTCGCGGACCTGGCCGGGCGGATGGCGGTGAGCCCGGCGACGCTGCACCGCCGGTTCCGGGCCGAGCTGGGCACGACGCCGCTGGCCTGGCTGACCGCCGAACGGGTCGCCCTCGCCTGCCGTCTGCTGGAACGCGGCGAGTCCCGGCTGGACGTGGTCGCCCGCCACAGCGGCCTCGGCACGGCGACGAACCTGCGCGCACTACTGCGCCGCGAAACCGGCCTGACCCCCACCGAGTACCGGCATCGCTTCGGCCGTCGACCGGATCAACCGCAAGGCCGGTGTCGCGAGGTGGCCCGTTCCGCGACACCGGCCGAGTGACGTCAGGCGACGGTGAGTGCGGTGTCGTCGATGGCGAACGTCGTCTTCAGCGAGGAGTCCTCGGTCCCGGTGAAGGTGAGCGTGACGGTCTGCCCGGCGTAGGCGGCCAGGTTGTACGACCGCAGCGTGTAGGCACTGGCGTTGAGGTTGGAGAAGGTCCCCAGGGTGGTCGAGCCGACCTTGACGGTGAGCTTGTCGTACTGGGTGCTGGTGGTCGTCTCCGACGTGACGATCTTCAGGTAGAACGACAGCGTGTAGGAGCCGCACCCGGTGGGCAGGGTCACCGACTGGGACAGCGTGTCGGTGTGGGTCGAGCCGTAGCCGCCGAGCTTCGCGTTGCGGGTGCCGGTTCGCGGGGCGGCGTCACCGGTGTTCGCGGCGACGACTCCGGTCGTGGCGGTCCACGGGGTCGTGGCGGTTTCGAAGCCGTTGTTGCCGAGCTTCTGGCCGGCCCCGCTGCACGTGCCGGTCCCGTTGACGGTCAGCGTGTAGGACGCGGTGCGGGTCACCGAGCCCGTTCCGGTTACGGTGATCGTGTAGGAACCCGCCGCGGCGGCCGTCGTGGTCGTGACGGTCATCGTCGACGATCCCCCGGACGTGACCGACGCCGGGCTGAAGCCGACCGAGACGCCGCTGGGTGCGCCGGAGCTGGTCAGCGCCACGGTCTGCGCACTGCCGGCGGTGGTGGCCGTGCTCACGGTGGCGGTGGCCGTGGAGCCGGGGTTCACCGAGCCGGTGGCCGGGCTGAGCGACACCGAGAAGTCGTTCGTCGTCGAGGTGGCCGTGGTGAGGGTCCAGGCGGCGTACAACTCGGCGTTGGCCCATCGGCCCAGCGACGTGGTGTTGATGTTCGACGGGTACGTGTCACAGGCCTTGTGGTAGCAGGGGTCGTACGCCTGCCCGGCCGTGCCGCCCCACTTGGTCACCTGGGCGCTGGTCTTGGTGTAGCTCGCCCCGGTGGAGTTGATCGACGACGGGATTCCGGCGTTCCGGAACGAGCCGTCGTCGCTGCAGCACTCGGTCGACGTCTCGGTCGGCACGCTGATCGAGGTGAAGTACTCGCGCAGTTTCACGGCCACGGCGTCGGTGCCGGTCACGAAGTAGCCGCCGTTGGTGGAGGCGATCATGTCGAACGTGCCGTACGCCTTGATCGCGCTCTTCTGGGCGGTGGTCAGCGAGTTGACGTAGAACTTGGAGCCGATCAGCCCCTGCTCCTCACCGGCCCACCAGCCGAACCTCAGGTGGTTCGTCATGGTCGGGTTGTTCGCGGCCAACTGGAGTGCGGCTTCGAGCAGGGTGGCCGTACCAGATCCGTCGTCGTTGATGCCCGGACCGGCGGAAACGCCGTCGGAATGCGCCCCGAACATGTAGGTGTTGTTGGTGTCGCCGCCCGGCCAGTCGGCGATGATGTTCTTCGCGGAACCGCTGCACGTGGTGCAGGTCTGCACGGTGACGGTGTATCCGGCGGCCTGCAGTTTCTGCTGCAGATAAGTCGTCGTCGCGGTGTGCCCGGCGGTGCCGGTGGCCCGGTTGCCGCCGTTGCTGGTGGCGAAGTTCTGCAACTGCTGCAGGTGGGCGTTGACGTTGGCGACGTTCACCGTCGGCGGAGCCAGTGCGGCGCTGACCGCCGGTGCGGCGGTGGTGGGCCGCGCGGTGGTCGACGCCGAGGCCGGCAGGGTGCCGAGCACCAGCGCCGTCACCGCGACAACAGCCAGGGCAGGTCCTGCCGTCACCGTTCTGAGTCTCATGGGGGGTTCCTAGGGTCTAGGCCGATTGATGGCTGGCCGTAGAAGAACAGGAACGCGCCACCCGCACAAGATATCGAAACACTTATATCTCTTGGCTGACCTCGCAGATATCCGGCAAGAAACTAAGGTCAAGGGATGTCGAAGGTACGGGTACACAACCTCGCGGTTTCACTCGACGGATTCGCCACCGGCGACGGGCAGAGTCTGGAGGCGCCGTTCGGGCATGCCGGTGGACGGCTGATGGAATGGTTCTTCCCGACCCGTGCGTTCCAGTCGATGAACGGCAAGGACGCCGGTAGCGAAGGGGTCGACAACGCGTACGCCGCGGCCTGGGGTCCCGGGATCGGCGCCGAGATCATGGGGCGCAACAAGTTCGGGCCGCAACGTGGGCCGTGGTCGGACGAGGAGTGGAAGGGCTGGTGGGGCGACAATCCGCCGTTCCACACCCCGGTGTTCGTGCTGACCCACCATCCGCGGCCGACGCTGGAGATGGACGGCGGCAACACCTTCCACTTCGTCGACGCGAGCCCGGCCGAGGTGCTCGCGCAGGCCCGGGAGGCGGCGGGTGGCCTGGACGTACGGATCGGCGGCGGCCCGAGCACCGTCCGGCAGTTCCTCGCCGCCGACCTGATCGACCACATGCATGTCGCTCTCGTCCCGATCGTGCTCGGCCGCGGTGTGCGCCTGTGGGACGGCCTGGAGAGCCTGGAGAGCCGGTTCACGATCGAATCGGTGACATCGCCGAGCGGCGTCACCCACTTGACTTTCACCCGGCGATAGAGCTGGCTGATCGAATGAGATTCGGGCTGTACGGGCTGCACCGCGACCGCAATGTCGACCCCGCGATCCTGGCTCGGCGGGCCAGGCTGGCCGAAGACGCCGGATTCGAATCCCTGTGGGTGGGTGACCACATCGCGCTTCCCTCCGGCGAAGGCAATCCGCCCCGGCTGGAAGCCATGATCGCGCTGACCTATCTCGCGGCCGTGACCAGCCGGGTCCGTCTCGGGGTAGGCCTGATCGTGCTCCCCCAGCGCCAGCCGGTGCTACTGGCCAAGCAGGTCGCCTCGCTGGACGTGCTGTCCGGCGGGCGGCTGACCGTCGCCGTCGGCGCCGGCTACGTCGAGCCGGAGCTCAACGCGATGGGCGTGACACTGGCCGAGCGTGGCGCCCGAACCGACGAGTACCTGACCGCGATGCGGGCCCTCTGGTCGGCGGCGCCCTCGTTCGACGGCCGGTTCGTGTCGTACTCCGGCGTCGTCCAGTACCCGTCGCCGGTCCAGAAACCCCACCCGCCGATCGTGGTCGGCGGTCATTCGGCCGCCGCCTACCGGCGGGCGGTCCGACAGGGCGACGGATGGTACGGGTGGGGTCTCGAGCCCGACGAGGTCAGCCGGACACTCGACACCCTGGCCGAGACGGCTCGCCGCGAGGAGCGGCCGGCGGACCTCGGCGAACTGGAGATCACCATCACCCCGCCCAGCCCACCCGACCTGGACACCGTCCGCCGCTATGCCGACGCGGGCGTGCACCGGCTCATCATCGAACTCGAAGGCATCGACGACGACAGGGTGGACGATCTGATCGCCTCCGTCGGGAACGACCTGGTGGACCGGGCCTGACATGGAGTTCTCCGTCGAACAGGTGCTGGCGTGGCGGATGCGGCGCCAGTTTCTGGACCGCCCGGACGGAGTCTCCGCCGCATCGATCGTCTCGCGGCTGTGCGGGTTGCAGGCCCAGGTGGCCTCAGCAGCCGAGAAGGCCATCGCAGCGCGCCTCCCGACCCCCGCATTCGAGACCGCCGGAGAGGCCCTGCAGCGTCGGGAGCTGATCAAGGTGTGGGCGATGCGGGGCACCCTGCATCTGCTCACCGCGGGTGCCGCCGCGTCGTACCTCAGTCTGATGGCGGCCGCCCGCACCTGGGAGAAGGGTTCGTGGCAGAAGACGTTCGCCACGACCGCGCAACTGACCGCCATCACCGACGCCGCCCGCGAGATCCTGCCCGGCCGGGTGCTCACCCGCGAGCAGCTCACCGCGGAGATCCTCAAGCACACCGGTGACGAGCCGCTGGCCGAACTGCTCGGTTCCGGGTGGGGCACCGTGCTCAAACCGCTGGCCTGGCAGGGCTACCTCTGCAACGGGCCGAACGACGGCAACCGCGTCACATTCACCAGCCCCGAGACGTGGATCGACGGCTGGACCGGTCTGCCCGACCCGGAGGTGGCGGCTGAGCTGGTCATTCCCGCGTACCTGGGCGCCTTCGGCCCGGCCACGATGGAGTCGTTCGATCAGTGGCTGATCCGCGGTGCGTCCCGGAAGGCGTCGTTGAAGAGCTGGTTCGCCGGCCTCACCCGATCCGGTGTGCTCACCGAGGTCTCGGTCGACGGCCAGATGCGGTACGCCCGGACTTGCGACCTGGACGACATCGCCTCCGCCGGGCCGCCGCTCCCGGTACGGCTGCTGCCCGCGTTCGACCAGTTCTTGCTCGGCCC
The DNA here is from genome assembly GCF_033097365.1 of Actinoplanes sichuanensis. Classification (NCBI taxonomy): domain Bacteria; kingdom Bacillati; phylum Actinomycetota; class Actinomycetes; order Micromonosporales; family Micromonosporaceae; genus Actinoplanes; species Actinoplanes sichuanensis. The sequence continues at coordinate 2,306,352 of NZ_AP028461.1, read as the reverse complement.
CGGCACCAGGGATCCGGACGTCATCGCTCCGCAGCGCCGCGCCCTGATCAGCAAGGCGGCCGGCTGGATCGCACCCGTCGTGGTCGCCGCCGGCCGGGTGGCCGGCACCTGGGAGCCGACCGACGACGGCGTCGCGGTCACGCTGTTCGCCGAGGCGGGCCCGGTGTCATCGGACGAACTGGCAGCCGAGGCGCTCCACCTCGGCCACGGCGACGTGCTGGTCACGACCGCCTGACCACGACTCCGCCGCCCGGCGCCGGCTTCGTCCCACCGCCAGCCGAAACGATCAACCAACAGGCGAAACCGAACCCACACCCCGACAGACCATCTCGGCCCACCACCAGAACCAAGCCGACCCACGTCCCCATTCGATCACCTCGGGCCCACCGCCAACCGCCCGACGCCCCCGACAAGACCACCTCGGCCCACCGCAGAACCACAGCGGCCCACACCCCGACAAAGAGCGTCTCGACCCACGCGTCGGAGTGGGCGGTCCGATCAACCGACGGATGGAAGCGGCCCACCTCGAGATGCGACCACTGACCCCGACCATCCGGAACATGGTCGCGGACAACCCACCGGTCAAGATGCGGCAGAAACTCGAGCCGGCCGATCAGCCATCCTGCACGAGGGGGCTGTCGGAAGCGAGGGCGGTGGCCAGCCGGTCCCAGGCGGCCGGACCACCGGGGATCGGCCAGGCGCGGGTGCGGCCCTCGGCACGGTCGGCGGTCCGGAGATCGAGGGCGAGACTGTGGCCGAGGTGCGCGATTCGGGTGGCAGTGAACGGATCGGGCAGCGCGTCCTGCCGACTCCGGACGCGTTCCTCATAGCCGCGGACCGCCGTCTCGCGGTAGAAGGCCGCGAAGTCGGGATCAGCGGCTCGGGCCAGCACGATCACATCGGGCACACCACCCTCGGCCCGGGCGGCGACGAGCCGGTCGTGGCCGTCGACGACCAGCAGGACACCCAGGCCACTCACCCACCACAGCAGCACGGGCGGGAGGATGCCCTCCCGATGTTGCCGCCGATACCCTTTCACCCGGTCCGCGTCGATCGGTGAAAGTCGGCGGAGCGGCAGGATGTCCCGCTGGTCCTCGACCGGATCGCCGTATCCGAACCAGGTGATGTGCCCGAGATCCGGGTCCACCTCGGGCACGCGTTGCCAGTAGGCGGGCACGCTCCACCGGGGCATGCCCCAGGCGAGCATCCACTCGCCGTCGTGCAGCGGGCCCGCAACGTCCTCGCACAGCCACCGGGCGAACCGGTGTGTCCACCGGCCCGGCCAGGCCGCGTCATCGCACTGCCCGACCCGACGGGCGTCGGCCGCCGTGATCGGGGGAAGCGGCGACGAGAACGCCCCGGTCCGCAGGTAGTGGACGCCACGATGCCGACGGCGCTGGCGGGCCAGCAGAACCACCTCTGCGCCCTGGCGGATCAACAGCCGCCGCCCGCCGGTGGCCTCCACCCGGAGCCCCGGAACGCGCGGGACCGCGACGTCGAGGCGCAGCCCCGGCCAGGCGGGCGTGGGAGCGTCCCGGGTGCCACCCGACGACCACGGCACAGTGAACATGGCTCAATCATGGAACATCGCTCGATCATGGAACATCGCTCGATCATGGAACATCGCTCGATCATGCCCGGACCACCGCATGGGTCACGGCCTCGGTGAGGTGCCGCCGGGCGTCGTCGGATGGTCGGCCGCACTCGATCGTCAGCTGCTCCCACACCGGGATCGACGTCATCGTCCAGGCCAGATCGGCGGCGGCCCCCGGGTCGAGACCGGGCCGCAGGCGATCGGTGGCCGCGAGGCGTCCGGTGGCGTGGCGGAAGCCGGTGCGCAACTCATCCATGCGGTCGGTCCAGGCGCCGCGAGCGTCTGAATCGTCACGGCGGGACGCCAGCAGCGCCGAGGCGACCGGATGGATCGTCTCGATGTAGTGCAACCACTCCGACACGAAGGCCTCCAGCGCCCGGACCGGGTCGTCGTGGCGGAGGGCCCGCCGGCAGCGATCGTGGATGCCGGCCTGCTCGTCCATCTGCCGGACGACGGCCACGAGAAGGCTGGCCCGTGAGGTGAAGTGCAGATACACCGCCTGGCGGGAGACGCCGGCGGCGCGGGCGACGTCGGCCATGGCGATGCCGGCGCCATGCTGCGCGACGAGGTGACGGGTGACTTCGAGGAGGCGGAGCCGCGTGCTTGACACGTGTAAAGCTTAGTCCTAGCTTTACACGTGTCAAGCAAGGCTCCACCTTGGAGGATCGATGAGTGACTCTCATCCCGCAGAGGCCGCCGCCCGCGCGGCGATGGCCGCCGTCACCGCCGGCGACCGTGACGCCTGGCTGGCCTGTTACGCCGACGACGCGGTGCTGCATGATCCGGTCGGTGGCTCACCACTGGATCCGGCGGGCGACGGGATCCGGGGTCACGGTGGGCTCGGCCGTTTCTGGGAGCAGGCCGTCGCGCCGCAACAGATCCGGTTCGACGTCGCCGCGGTGCACGCCACGGGCAGCGAGGCCGCGGTCATCGCCACGGTCACCACCCGGTTCCCGCACGGGCTCGTCACGACCTACGACGGCGTCTTCGTCTACCGGGTCGGCGCCGACGGCCGGATCACCTCGATGCGCGGGTATTGGGACTTGCAACGATTCCTGTCGTCACTCGGTGCCTGATGGGCGCCGCCCACGACACCCGCGCCTTCTACGACGACCTGGCCGCCACTTACGACCTGATCTACGGCGACTGGGAGGGCGCCATCGCCCGTCAGTCCAAGGCTCTGGAGCGGGTCATCCGGCGGACACGCGGCGCCGGCCCGCTGCGGGTGCTCGACTGTGCCTGCGGCATCGGCACCCAGCTCATCGGGTTGGCCGCCCTCGGCTGCGAGATGTCGGGCTGTGATCTCAGTCCGGCCGCGGTGGCCCGCGCCGCCGCCGAGTGCGAGGCCCGCGGCCTGACCGCTGACCTCGTGGCATCCGACATGCGCCACCTGCCCCACCCGGACGAGACCTTCGACGCCGTCGTCTGCGCCGACAACGCCCTTCCGCACCTGCTCACCGACGAGGACGTGCTGCGAGCGCTACGCGAGATGCGGCGAGTCGCCCGCCCCGGCGCCGTGATCCTGGTGACCACCCGCGACTACGACACCATCGTCGTCGACCGGCCGGTGACCGCACCCGTCCAGCGCGGCGGCGCCCCCGATCGGCGTGTGGTGACCACCCAACTCTGGGACTGGCATCCGGACTCCCCTGTCTACGACCTGACCCATCTACAGGTCGTTGAGACGTCACCGGGCCAGTGGAGTGCGACATCCAGGACGGCGACCTACCGGGCGTGGACCCGATCCGAGCTGTCCGACCTGGCGCAAGCCGCCGAGATGACGGACGTCCGCTGGGCGACCACCACCGAGACCGGCTTCTTCCAGCCCATGATGCTCGGAATCCGATGAGCCCCGAAAGCCGCCCACGCGCGGAGGCCGCCCCAACCCGAAAGCCGACCCGACCCGAAAGCCGACCCAACCCGGAGGTCGACCGGGCCCAAAAGCCAACCCGGAAACGGACCAGGCCCGGAAGCCAACCAGAACCGGAAACCGACCAGGCGCGAAGGCCGACCCAACCCGGAAGCCGACCAGAACCGGAAACCGACCAGGCGCGAAGGCCGACCCGACCCGGAAGCCAACCAGAACCGGAAACCGAACAAACCGGAGGCCGAACAAGCTGGAGGCCAACCAGGCGCGGAGACCGACCAGACCCGAAAGCCGACCAAACGGAGGCCGATGGCGCCCACCAGATGCGGACGCCCCTGAAGTGTGGATGCCCACGAAGCGCGGACGTCGATGATGGTCGCCATCGGAGTCGGGGCGAGAAGATTCGGGTCAGCGGCAGCGACGGCCGGGGAGTCCCAGGATCAGGGCGGCGCCGACCGTGAGGTGCATGCCCAGCAGTGCCAGGCGGGTGCCGAGATCGGTACCGCTGAGCGGCCCGGCCAGAGAGACCAGGAGGACCACTGAGGCGATGATCCGATAGATGCGGGCCGGGCGGCGGACGGTGCGTTCCAGGACGGCGAGCAGCGCCCAGGCTGCGGCTCCGGCCACCAGCGCGGCGGTGACGACCGCGACCGGGCCGATCTGCTGGATCGATTCGCCTTGACGGACGGTCAGCGCGATGTCGCCCCAGCTGTCGACGGCCCACAGCAGGAGGGCGCTGGCCGCGGCGATCGCAACCGTGGCCGCACGGCCGCCGCGGCGAGCCGCCCGGCGAAGACTGCGGCCGGCGGAAGTGGCCGGGAAATCGGAAGAGGCGACCGGCGAGGAAGCGGCTGCCCCGGAGGAGATGACCGGCGAAGAGGCGGACGCGCCGGAAAAGACGACCGGCGAGGAAGCGGACGCGCCGGAAGAGACGACCGGCGGGGAAGCGGACGCGGAGGTGGACGAGGTGTTGAGGGACTTGTTCGTCATGGGAAGAGGTTGGCGGGGGCGGGCCGTTTCCCACATCGGGCCGAAGATGGCGCACCACCGACTTTGGATGGTGTCGGCGGGGCGGCCGGGCTGGTTAGCCTCGCCGGGTGAAAGGCTTCCGGAACGGGTGGGGATTCGCGGTTCTGATGGGCGGGTCCGGTCTGCTGATCGTGGCCACCGTCGTCGGGCGGTGGAGCAGCGACCCCACGGATCCGCTGCTCAAGCTGGATATCGCGGTCGGGCTGCTGGCCTGGCTGCTGACACCGCTACTGGTCTGGTGGCCCATCGGTGGGACCGTTGCGCTGACCGTTCTGGCCATGCTTTCGCCGGCGGCCACACCGCCGGCCACGATGGGCGCGCTGCAGGTGGCGCGCCGGCGGGACCGGACGGCCGCGATCGCCGTGTCGGTCGGCGGGATCGCGGCGCATGCGGTTCAGGGGGCGTGGCGGCAGAACGGCGGGATGTCGTACGGCTGGTGGCTGGCCCTGGTGACGATCGCCTACGGTGCGCTGCTCGGCTGGGGTCTGTGGGCTCGGGCCCGGGCGGCGTTGATCCGCACCCTGGAGGAACGTGCCCAGCGGGCCGAGGCCGAGCAGGGGCGTCGGGTCGCGGAGGCGCGCATGTCGGAGCGCCGGCGGATCGCCCGGGAGATGCACGACGTGCTGGCGCATCGGCTGTCGCTGCTGGCGACGTTCGCGGGGGCGATGGAGTTCCGGCCGGACGCGCCACCGGAGCAGATGTCCCGGGCGGCCGGTGTGGTTCGTAGCGGGGTGCATCAGGCACTCGAAGAATTGCGGGAGGTGATCGGACTGCTCCGGGAGGACGACGGCGGGGACCAGGACGGCACCGGGGACGGAGTGCGGCCGCAGCCGGTGCTCGCCGACGTGCCACGGCTGGTCGCCGAGTCGCGGGCGGCGGGGACCGAGGTGGTGCTGAACGAGTCGGTGGACGACCCGGCGGAGGCGCCGCCGACCGTGGCGCGGACCGCGTATCGGGTGGTGCAGGAGGGCCTGACGAACGCCCGCAAGCACGCCGCCGGACAGACCGTGCGGGTGACGGTCAGCGGTGGCCCCGGTCTGGGTCTAGAGGTGGAGATCCGCAACCCGGTGGCCTCCCGGGGCGCGTTGCCGGGCGGAGGCGCCGACCCGGGCGCGATGTGGGCCGGAGACACCCACCCAGGCGCAATGCGAGGCGGAGACACCCACCCAGGCGCAATGCGGGGCGTAGACGCCCAACCGGGCGCGGTCCGAGGCAGCGACACCCACCCAGGCGCAATGCGGGGCGTAGACGCCTACCCGGATGCGGTGCGAGGCGGAGACGCCTACCTGGATGCGGGGCCAGGCGGTGGGGCCGGATTGGTCGGGCTGACCGAGCGGGTGCACCTGGCCGGCGGGCGGCTCGATCATCAGCAGGCCGGGGGCGAGTTTCGGCTGCACGCGTCGATACCATGGCCGGCGTGAGCACCCGCCCGGTCCGTGTGCTGGTCGTCGACGACGACGCGCTGGTGCGTGCCGGGCTGACGATGATGCTCGACGGTGCGCCGGGCATCGCGGTCGTGGGTGAGGCGTCCGACGGCGATCAGGTCCCGGCGGCGCTCGACGCGCACGCGCCGGACGTGGTGCTGATGGACGTGCGGATGCCACGCGTCGACGGGATCACCGCTACGAGACGGCTGCGGGCGAGGCCACGGCCGCCTGAGGTGATCGTGCTGACCACCTTCGACACCGACGAGAACATTCTGCACGCGCTGCGTGCCGGGGCCAGCGGCTTCCTGCTGAAGGACACCCCACCGGTTCGGATCGCCGAGGCGGTGCGCCAGGTCGCCGCCGGTGAGCCGATCCTGTCGCCGCGGATCACCCGGCGGCTGATGGACCGGGTGGCCGTGCAGGCGGGAGCATTCGCGCAGGCCCGGACCACGCTGGCGGTGCTCAGCCCACGCGAGCGGGACGTGGTCGTGGCGATCGGCCAGGGCCACGGCAACGCGGAGATCGGCGCCGAACTCGACATGACCCTGGCCACCGTCAAAAGCCATGTGTCACACATCCTGACCAAACTGGACCTCGACAACCGCACCCAGATCGCTCTGCTGGCCCACGACGCGGGCCTGGTCTAGCGGTTCCGGCCGGGGTGGGTATGGCCGGCCATACCCCAGTCACGGGTGTCTGCCGTAGTGCCCGGTGAGCAGCGCCGTTGATGTACTGAGGCCCATGCGATCCTCCGATGCGGGCACCCCCGCGATGAGTTCGAGGTCTGCGATCGGGCTGCTTCTGGGCATCGGTTCGGCGCTGGTGGGCGCGTTCGTGTTCGCCCCGGCCGCCCTCCTCAGCGGCACCTATGGCGCCTACAGCGACGAGACGGCGCTGCGGGACGCGGTCGGGCGAGCTCTCGTCGAGTACTGGCAGAGTGGACGGCCGCAGTTTCCCGCGCTGCTGGTGACGCTGGTCGACTACTGGTTCCGATGGCACGCGATCAAGGTGGTGATCAGCTTGTCGATGTTCGTGGTCTTCGCCCTGCTCGCCGCCGCACTGTGGCGCAGATACCTGCACGGCGCGACCCGCCACGCGGCGGATGCCATCAGCCCGACCCGCCGCGCGGTGGGTTCCATCAGCCCGACCCGCCACCCCGCGGATGGCATCGGCCGGACCCGGCACGCCTTGGGTGCCATCGGTGCGACGGTCTTCACCGTCCTGGTGATGGGCGTGCTAGTGCTGAACATCCAGGCGACGGCCGTACCACTTGTCGCGTTGTTGCCGTTGCAGGCCGGCGGAGGTTCCGGCAGCGGACTCGACCGGACGCTGACCGAGATGCGCGAAGGGCTGACCGCGCCGGCCGGTTCACCCGCATTGACGGTGCTTCTCGGTGAGGCCGAGCGTTACCAGTGGGTCATGGTCGCGATGGCGGTCACGGCGCTCACGGTCGCCGGTCTGGCCGGCGCGTTCTTGTGGCGACGGCGCGGCACCGGCGGCGTCCGCGTCAGGTTCATGCGCCGGACGCTCACCGTCATCCTGGCTCTGACCGCGAGCCTGCTGCTGCTCGTGGTGGCGGGCGGTGTGGTATCGGCCATCGAGCCCGCCGGCACGCTCCGCGCCGCCCTGGGACTGGGCTGATCATCAGCTCAGGTCGTAGCCGGTGGGCTCGCCGGTGCGGTCCCAGCGGACCCCGGTGACCGTGCGGGTGCGACCGTCGACGGTCACGTGGGCGCCCGGCGGATCACCCTCATACGGCTCGACCAGCACCGCGTCCAGGATGTGGCGGGCTCCGTCGACGGAACCGCGCAGGCTGGTCGAGCGCAGCACCCGGCCGAGGGTGATCGCCGCGTCGCGCAGCCGGCGGTCGGTTCCGGAGTCGAAAGCGGACAGGGCGGCGTCGACCCGGGCCCACAACCGCCACCGGTCCCCGTCGAGCAGTAGCCGGGCGGCCCGGTCGACGGCCGCGCAGGTGATGTCGACGGCCGATTCCTCCCCCAGCTCGGCGGCCCACGCCAGTTCATCGGTGGGCGGGAGGAGCTCAGGTGATTCGTGCAGGATCACCGCGTACAACATCCCGAGAACCGTCTCCCGGGCCTCGCCCGCGTAGAGCGGACCGAACGACCGCAGCGGCGGGAACCGCCGCACCAGATGCGCCGCCCGGCCGAGCGGAAGATCGGCGGCGAGCCGGGCGTCGGTCACCCGGGCGTGGAAGGTCCGCTGTTCGCGGGCAGCGAAAATCCAACTGCGATGTTCATCGCCCGAAGCCGGAAGCGACGAAGCCGAGAGCGACGAAGCCGAGAAGGACAGAGGCGAAGCCGAGCCGGACAGCGACGACGCCGCCAGCAGGCGCGCAGCCACCGAATACGGCACCCCGAGCTGGGCGGCGAGCGCTCGGATGGCCCGCTTACGGGCACGATCGGGGACGGGCCTGCGGGTACGGGTTCCGGTCATGGGTGGCCTCCCTGACTCATCGTAGGTCCGATTCCGTTGTACGCTCGCAGAGCAGCGCGCCTGCACGAGCGTAGCGATGCCCCCCACGCGGGCGCCGCCCCGACGCCAAGAGGCTCCGACTCAGCGCACGTCGACTTCAGCCTGTCTTCGAAACCGGCGGAGTGCGTGGGGCTTCGCGTCGAGGACGTGAGTGTCGTGTTCGAACGGTTCACCGACCGTGCCCGTCGAGTCGTCGTTCTGGCCCAGGAAGAGGCCCGGACGCTCAACCACAACTACATCGGCACCGAGCACCTCCTGCTCGGCCTGATCCGCGAGGGCGAGGGCGTCGCCGCCAAGGCCCTGGAGAGTCTCGGGATCGCCCTGGAGGCGGTCCGCGGGCAGGTCGAGGAGATCATCGGCCAGGGTCACGAGGTCCCGGGCGGGCACATCCCGTTCACCCCGCGGGCCAAGAAGGTCCTGGAGTTGTCGCTGCGTGAGGCCCTGCAGCTGGGCCACAACTACATCGGCACCGAGCACATCCTGCTCGGGCTGCTGCGCGAGGGCGAGGGTGTGGCGGCGCAGGTGCTGGTCAAGCTGGGTGCCGACCGGGAGCGGGTCCGGCAGAAGGTGATCCAGCTGCTGGCCGGCAGCACACCGGCCGCCACGCCGGCCGCGCCGGCTCGGGAGACCATTCTCGATCAGTACGGCGACAACCTCACCCAGAGGGCCCGCGCCGGAAAGCTGGACCCGGTGATCGGCCGGGAGCACGAGATCGAGCGGGTCGTGCAGGTGCTGTCGCGCCGCCGCAAGAACAATCCGGTGCTGATCGGCGAGCCGGGCGTCGGCAAGACCGCGGCCGTCGAGGGCCTCGCCCAGGCGATCGTCGACGGCGCGGTGCCCGAGACGCTGCGGGACAAGCAGCTCTACACCCTCGACATGGGTTCGCTGGTCGCCGGCTCCCGCTACCGCGGCGACTTCGAGGAGCGTCTGAAGAAGATCCTCAATGAGGTACGGACCAGAGGCGACGTGATCCTGTTCATCGACGAGGTGCACACCCTGGTCGGTGCGGGCGCCGCCGAGGGGGCCATCGACGCCGCCTCGATCCTCAAGCCGCCGCTGGCCCGGTCGGAGTTCCAGCTGGTCGGAGCCACCACCGTGGACGAGTACCGGAAGTTCATCGCCAAGGACAAGCCCCTCGAACGTCGCCTCCAGCCGATCGACGTGGGCGAGCCGACGTTGGCGCACACCATCGAGATCCTGCGCGGACTGCGCGACTTCTACGAGAGTCACCACCGGGTCACCTACACCGACGCGGCGCTGGTGGCCGCGGCGACGCTGGCCGATCGGTACATCTCCGACCGGTTCCTGCCGGACAAGGCGATCGACCTGATCGACGAGGCCGGCGCGCGGACGCGGATCCGCGCGTTGAGTGGAAACGGGTCCGCGTCGCTGCGCCGGGAGAAGGAGGCCGCCATCGACGCGCAGGACTTCGAGTCGGCGGCCCGGCTGCGCGACCGGGAGAAGCAGCTGGACCAGCATCGGGAGGAGATCGACGACGAACAGATCGCCGAGGTGCTCGGGCACTGGACCGGCATTCCGGTGCACCGGCTCACCGAGGCCGAGACGGCACGCCTGGTCGGCATGGAGGAGGAGTTGCATCGTCGAGTGGTCGCGCAGGACGATGCCGTCGGGTCGGTGGCGAGGGCGATTCGCCGTACCCGCGCAGGTTTGAAAGATCCGAAACGACCGGCCGGGTCGTTCATCTTCGCCGGGCCGTCAGGTGTCGGGAAGACCGAATTGTGCCGTGCGTTGGCCGAGTTCCTGTTCGACTCCGAGGACGCGCTGATCCAGCTTGACATGTCCGAATTCCACGACCGGCACACCATGTCGCGGCTGGTCGGCGCCCCGCCCGGCTATGTCGGTTATGACGAGGGCGGTCAGCTGACCGAAAAGGTTCGCCGCAGGCCGTTCTCGGTGGTGCTGTTCGACGAGATCGAGAAGGCCCACCCGGACGTGTTCAACACGCTGCTGCAGATCCTCGAGGACGGTCGGCTCACCGACGGCCAGGGCCGGATCGTCGATTTCAAGAACACCGTCGTCATCCTCACCACCAATCTCGGCACTCGTGACGTGGGCCGGACGATCGGATTTCAGACCGATTCCACCCCATCGGCGTACGAGATGATGAAGTCCCGGGTCTTCGACGAGCTGAAGCAGCAGTTCCGTCCCGAGTTCCTGAACCGCATCGACGACACCATCGTCTTCCACCAGCTGCGGGAGACCGAGATCCTGCGGATCGTCGACATCTTCACCGCACGCGTCCAGGCTCAGCTCCGCAACAAGGACATGACCTTGGAGCTGACCGACAGCGCCCGGCAGCACCTGGCCGCGAAGGGCTTCGACCCGATCCTGGGCGCCCGCCCGCTACGCCGGACCATCCAGCGTGAGCTGGAGGACACCCTGTCCGAGCAGATCCTCTTCAACGACCTGCGCCCCGGCCAGACCGTCGTCGTCGACTGCGAGGACGATCGTCTGGTGTTCCGAGGGGCGGTGCCCGCGGGGCAGTGACGGGTGGCTATGCCGCCTATGCTGCCCCGGTGCGTGTTCTCTCCAAGCTCCTCACGACCATCTGGATCCTGGCGTTCCTCGCACTGATCGCGGGTTTCGTCGCCTACACCCCGCTGGCCCGCCAGTATGCCGACGATCATCTTTACGTCGTCGACAACAAGCAGACCATCGCGGTCACCACGTCGGCCGGCGAGGCACTGAGCCTCGGCGTGCGCATACCGAGCGCGGTCAGCGGGTTGTGGGCCTCCCCGGACGGGATGACGCTGACCTTCGCCGGGCAACAGCCGATCATCCTGATGCAGCCGAAGCCCCAGACCTGGGGTGACGAGATCACCACCAACCTGAAGGACATCACCGACGACCAGACCGCCACCGGCCGTTACTTCGTGCCTGAGGTGTCCGGGCCGACCGTGCTGGACGGCAAGATCACCGGCACCGTCGTCCGTCCGGTCGGCGGCCTCGTCCAGTTCCACAACGAGCAGACCATCATCGACGTACCCGTGAAGATCACGGTCGACCCGGCGGGCACCACCCGGACCTCCGGCGACCGACTGACCCTGCTGGTGTACGGCATGCTGGCCGCCGCCGGGGTGATGGCCCTCTGCGCACTCGCCATGATCGTCACCGGGCTCCGGAAGAACGGCCTGAAGAACGCCGGCGGCGGCCTCGTCTCCGGCGTGTTCTTCACCGCCGTCTTCGCCGGCGTCGCCTACGTCGCCGAGAAGTTCGCGGTACCCGACGTCAGCGACGTCGACGTGCTCGGTGCGCTGCCGATGAGCCCGATCCAGTTCATCGGGTGCGTCGGAGCTGCGGTATTCCTCACGCTTTTCGGCCTCGCGTTGGGCGCCGACGACGATGGCAGGCCTGATTCACTGGAGCCCGCACCGGCGATTCAGGAGGACGCACGTTGACCAGCACCGCGGACCTGTACGACGAGCACGGCGAGAAGCTCGGCTCCTGCGACACCCAGTTCCGGCAGTACGGGGCGGTGACCTCCTTCGAAGGCCCGGCGGTGACGGTCCGCTGTTTCCAGGACAACGCCCTGCTGAAGTCGATCCTGTCCGAGCCGGGCGAGGGCCGGGTGCTGGTCGTCGACGGCGGCGGTTCCCTGCACACGGCCCTGATGGGCGACCTGATCGCCGGGCTGGCCGTCACCAACGGCTGGTCCGGCGTGATCATCAACGGCGCGGTCCGTGACGTGGCCGCGCTCCGCGAGCTCCCGGTCGGCATCAAGGCGCTGGGCTCCAATCCGCGCAAGAGCGGCAAGACCGGCGCCGGCGACCGAGACGTGCCGCTGGAGTTCGGCGATTGCACCTTCACCCCGGGCGCCCAGATCTACAGCGACGACGACGGAGTCGTGGTCCTCGCCTGAACGGGCGCGGAGGCGTTTCGCCGTGATCGTTTGAGGTCCAAGACCACCAGCGTGCAGAGACCGATGAGTGGGATGCCGAACAGCAGGTTGGTACCGAGGATGTGGGGTGTCTGATCGGCCGCCGGTTTACCGGTCCCGTCGAGCCAGCTTCCCTCGATGCTGATGGCGATTGCCGCGATCTCCATCAGTAGGAGGGCGAGAGTGACCGCCCAGAGAGCGACGCGCCCCGCTCCCCGGACCACCTTGACCCGCCTGGTTCGGCGTCTTGCCCGCGTGATGTCCCTGATCGTGGCCTCGGCCATGAATGAGCCGGGCCGCAACCAATCCGCGGGTTGCGCCATCCACCAGGTCATCGTCGTTCGGTCCGCCGGAACCAGACCGTTGGCAGCGGCGTCACTCCACACCGTGCGAACACCGGTACAGAATCCGGCGAGATATGCCGGGCCCGGGGAGAACGTCGAGTTGGTCGTACCGGACGGCGCGGCATGACCACCCACGAACTGGGCCAACTCCACCAGCCAGGGCGGTACCGATGGAGCGGTCGACGGCTGGTCCACCGCATGTTGCCAGTGGCGCCGCCACGGCATCAGCCACCGGACGACGTCGAACTGACAGGCAACCAGACCGTCGAGCGCGGCGAATGGCAGCGTAGCGGCGACACGGGCGCCGTCGCTGGTGCCACGAAGGCGTTCAGCCTCACGGCTTGGGCCCGGTTCGGCAGCGCTCCGCGGAGAGGCATCGGTCAGGGCATCCGGCAGGGTGACCCGCCCTCTTGCTGCGCCCCGCGGAAAGGTGACCGGCGACTCGCCGGGGTCACGCCGGGCCGGACGGCCGGTGCTGTGGGCGCCGTTGATGGCGTCCTGGACGGCGTCGCGGATCCGGGTGACGGCCTCGTTGGCGGAGTAGGCGAAGGAGATCGAGTCGTCGTCCGTCAACGGTGGCCGACCCGCGTGCGCGCCGAAGCGGGCGATCGGCGCCGGAGCCACGCCTGGCAGGATGACCTGGATATATCCATGATTCCATCGGGTCGCGGGCCGCATCGCCACTCCCGACAGCTGACGGACGTGGTATCGACGTTCACCCTTGTAGGTGTGGCCGACACCGTTCTTGCCGATCACGATCCACTGGCCGTCGAACGACACCCAACCCAGCACACCCTTCGCAACCAGTGCAGGCGCCACGACCGCGCCTCGGGAACTCGGTCCCGGCGCCGGAGTGGCGTCAGCGACGACGAGGGCCCCCTCTCCGGTTCCCAGGCGTCGGGGGCGCTGCGGCGACGGCCCGCGGCGGATCTCTTCGTAAATGTGGTCATACAATTCGTCGGCCGTGATTCGGCCGTCCCGATTCCGATCCGCCGCGCCCGAGGCGATTCCGGAGATCAACGCGGCGGTGAAGTACGAGGGACGCACACCCTGCGACTCCGCGTCCTCGTAACTGGCTTCGGTGTCGCCGGACGCGGTCAGTACAGCGAGACCGGTGCCGGGCGGGATGTCCTGCGCGAGGGTTTCCACGTTCGCCCCGGTCGACCGGCTCCGCATGCCCTTGATGAACCCGCCGCTGAAACAACAATCGACGAGAACCACGGTGGCTTTCGAGCGACTGGAGTGAATGCAGTCCCGAACCCACTCGGCGGAAACGCCGGTGGAGCCGAGAAGATCGCGTTCGGTGTCGGTGAAGGCGAAGTAGAGTCGCCCGTTCTTGTCCTGAACACCGTGGCAAGAGAGGTATAGGAGGCTCGTGGAGTCGGTGACCCGGGCGGTGGCGAAGAAGCCCTCGATCTCCCGACGGGCGACCTGGCTCGTGCAGTCGACTTTCGCGGTCACCGCGTAGCGGCCCGTTTCGGGGTCACGCAGGACCCGCGCCAGCTCGTCCACATCCCGGCGTGGTGACCGCAGCTGCGCCAGCGAGGGATCAGCAAACGTGCCGCAGCCGAGAAGAAGTGCCCGGCGCTGCGCCGGCCTGCCGGTCACGGCTCACGATCGAGGCGACGTAGGTATGCCGCGACCAACTGCTCTCGCTGCGATCGGCTCACCCGGCCCCGGAAACGATGGCCGTCGACCTCGATCTCGACATCGTTGGGCTGGCGACTCAACCACGACGAGATGACCTGCATCAGGTGGTCCACCACGACCGGGGCCAGGGTCACCACCAGGGCGCCGACAGCGAGGACCTCACCCGATTTCGCGCCTGCCGCCGCAGCGCCCGCAACACCCTGCTGAACATCGCCGACGTCGGTGTCGAGCAGAGTCTCGCGCAAGTTGAGCGTGAAATCGTGCACGTCATCGACATCAGCGCCCGGGCAGAGCACCTGCACGCCGATCCTTGCCGGTTCCATAACAGCACCAATTCGGTCATTGATCATGAAGGGAGGATTAGATCGACATTAGTCGCTGCTCATGCGGAAAGCCTCACCCGCTCGGGCGATCCTCCGACACCCGCCAGATGGCGGGGGGATTCCGCCGGATGGCGCTCGATCGGGCCGGTGGGTCGCAGCATGCTGGTGACACCTGTCACATGGCTGTGATCTGGTGTTCATGAAGGAGGCTTTCGTGACTGCTGTCGTGCCCTCTCCTCCCCCGTTCGATCCGGAGCTCGGAGCGGCCCTCGCCGTTCTCGCGGAGCAGCTTCCGCCCTCGCTCACGCCCGAGATGATTCCGCTGATGCGGCAAGGGGCCGCCGTCATGGGCACGTTCAGTGACGACGATCTGCGGCGGGACGGGAAGTTCGCCGTCGAGGAGCGCAGCGTTCCCGGGCTCGACGGGGACCCGGACGTCTCGCTGCTCATCTGCCGGCCGAACGCGGCGACCGGGACGCTCGGGTGTCTCTATCACACGCACGGTGGCGGGATGATCCTCGGCGACAACCGGGCCGGGATCGACCTGATGCTGGACCTCGCCGAGGAGTTCGGGCTGGTCGTGGTGTCGGTGGAGTACCGGCTGGCACCGGAGACACCGCATCCGGGACCGGTGAACGACTGTTACGCGGGACTGCTGTGGACCGCGGCGCACGCCGAGGAGCTGGGCTTCGAACCCGGCCGGCTGATCGTCGCCGGTGGTAGTGCCGGTGGTGGGCTGGCGGCCGCGCTGGCGTTGATGGCCCGCGACCTCAACGGGCCGGAGCTCCTCGGACAGCTGCTGATCTGCCCGATGATCGACGACCGTAACGAGAGCGCTTCGGCCGTACAGATGGAAGGTTTGGGGGTTTGGGATCGCACCGCGAACCGGACCGGCTGGGGTGCGCTGCTCGGTGCGGCGGCCGGCGGCCCCGACGTCTCGCCCTACGCGGCGCCGGCCCGGGCCGCTGACCTGGGGAATCTGCCGCCCGCCTTCATCGATGTGGGTAGCGCGGAGACGTTCCGGGACGAGGATGTCGCCTATGCGAGCCGGATCTGGCAGGCCGGTGGGCGGGCCGAGCTGCATGTGTGGCCGGGCGGGTTCCACGGGTTCGACATGATGGCGCCCTCGGCGGTGATCTCGCAGGATGCCCGGCAGGCCCGGTTCCGGTGGCTGAACCGGCTCCTCAACGCCTAGCGTCTGCGGCATGAAGGACCTGGCGGTACGTCTCGCCGCGCTGGACGCCGACGCCAGCGCGGCCGTTCAGGTGATCGCCTACTTCGACGGGCTGGTCGAGGCGGGCGCCGGGCTGCAGAGCATCGTGCGGGGTGCGGCCGTGCTGGCCGGATGCCCGGCCCGGCTCGACGACACGGTGCGGCGGGTGCACATCCGGGTGCTGCCGGACGGCACCGCCGCAGCGGGAACGCCTGATGACGACGCCTGGCCGGGAGCCGACGCGGGCACCGCCACGCTGCGGCTGGAGCGGTCCGG
Organism: Actinoplanes sichuanensis; assembly: GCF_033097365.1. NCBI lineage: Bacteria > Bacillati > Actinomycetota > Actinomycetes > Micromonosporales > Micromonosporaceae > Actinoplanes > Actinoplanes sichuanensis. The sequence goes on along the minus strand of NZ_AP028461.1, from coordinate 2,290,238 downwards.
GACGGCCGGGCCGGTCGACGCGATGGTGCTGGAACGCGCCGCGGCGGCCGCCCGCACGGTGCTCGACCGGACCCGGGGTCGGGCGCCCGCCACCGACCAGCCGGCGATGATCGAACTGCTCGTCGACCCGGCCGCTCCGGCCGACGCCCGGCTGCGGGCCGCCCGGCTCCTCGGTCTCGCGGCCGGCGGGACGGCGTACGCCATGGTCTTTCACGGCGGTGAGGTCCGCATCCTGAACAGGGACGCGGATCCGCCGCGCGGCCGGGCCGGGATCGGCCCGGCCGGACCGATCCTCGACCTTCCGGTCTCGCACGACGGGGCGCGCGTCGCGGTCCGGTTCACCGCCGCCGGCACCGACGAGGATCCCGGCAAAACCATCATCTCGTACGCCGAACTGGGCGCCCTGACAATGCTGACGCAGGTTCCCGAACCCGGTGCTGTGCCGGACGTCCGGGTTCTGGAGCAGGCCGCCGCCCCGTGGCTGCTGCCGACCCTGCACGCGGTGACCGCCACGACGAGCCTGCGTGCCGCGGCCACCCGGCTACGGCTGCACCATTCCACCCTCCAGGACCGGGTCGTCCAGGCCGAACACCTGCTCGGTTGGAGTCTGCGCGACCCGGACGGCCTGCTCCGTACCCATCTGGCCCTGGTGCTGCGGCGGTTGCACCGCAACCCGGTCAGCCGGTGATCTTCTCCGCGATGTCGGTGGCGATCGCCTCCAGTTGGGCGCGGGTGAACACCGGGGCGGGCGCCGACGGTTCGCTGCCGTCGCCGCCGAAGTAGTTGACCGCGCTCAGGTGGACCGCGTGCCTGCGGTCCGGGAGTTCGACGTCGACACCGTAGAACCGCCACCCGTGGCCGGGTTTGTCGACGTAGCGGACCAGACGCAGCCCCGATGCGGTACGGGTGGCCTGGCAGTCGACGACCGGCGGCGCGCACTCGTAGAACGGCTCGCACGAACCGGCCCCGCAACCCGTCGCACGCAGCGACAGGTAGAAACCGCCCTTACGGCCGTCGGCGGTGACCCCGGAGCGGGCCCGGAACGTGTCGTCGTCCAGCGCGAACATCACCGGATGCCCGTCCGGGGTGCGCTTCTCCCCCGGCTCGTCCGGCATGTAGATCCACCGGATCGTCGGGGCGTGCTCGGCCGTCGCCTGTTCCAGGACGAGCTGCAGCCGGTCGAGGATCCGCTGCCGCTCGCCGTCGGTGTCGGCCTCCAACGCGAACGCCGACGGACTCGGCGACGCCGACACCACCGGTGACGCCGACACCACCGGTGACGCCGGCACCGCCGGTGACGGCGTCGCGGCGACCAGCGGAGCCGGCTTCGCTCCGGGCAGCAGGCTCGCGCCGGCGGCGACCGCGGCGACGACCGCGACCGCGGTGGATCCACCGGCCACGACATGCCGGATCCGCCGGCGCCGACGGGCCCGCCGGAGCACCCCCTCGACGTCCACGGTCGACGGGGGCGCCGCCCCGATGAGCCGATCGAGCATCTCCTGATTCACTGCCGCCTCCCCGAGACGAAGCTGACTGTGCGCAGTGCCTCCAAGGCCCGCGCCGACTGGCTCTTGACCGTGCCCGCGGAGATCCCGAGCAGCTCCGCGGTCTCCTCGACCGACCGATCGAAGTAGAACCGCAGGACGACGACGGCCCGCTGCCGCCGCCCGAGCCGGGACAGCAGCCCGATCAGCTGCTCCCGGTCGCCGACCTGATCGGGCGGAGTCCACCCCGGATCAGGCACGTCGTCGGCCGGGTGTTCGCGCCGCCACGGTCGGCGGCGCTCGTCGATCCAGGCCCGGGTGAGTACACGCTGTGCGTACGCCTCCGGATTGTCGGCGGCCGACACCCGCCGCCAGTTCTCGTAGAGCTTGCCCACGACGGTTCCGACCAGGTCATCGGCCAGATGCCAGTCATGGCAGAGCAGGAACGCGGCCCGCCGCCACCGTTCCATCCGGGTCCCCACGAACTCCCGGAACTCGTCCTCCTCGGACCCTTTCACGGCCCTCCTCCCACACGTCTCTGCGGGCACGACGGAACGACCGCCATCCGAGGTTGCAACCCATTCTCGGCGATCCGGTGAGGTTGCGCCCGCCCGCGATCTCACCGGATCGCCGCGCGGGTCAGTCGGTCGGCGTCAGGTTGGTGGAGGCCTGGAAGGAACCGTCCATTTCGAACGGGACGGACTCGTGTTCGTGGGTGACCAGCCAGTGGCCGTCGATCCGACGCAGGCCCAGCGTCACCCGGAACCACAGGGTGAACCGTTCGGTCGAGCCGCGGGGCACCGCACTCAGGCTGTCGATGCTCGTCGCAAAGGCCACGTCGCCGTCGGTGGTGATCTCCAGCCGGGTGACCTCGCGGCGGGGCGGTGCCTCGAAGCCGGCCATCCACGCCTCCAGGATGGCCGGGTCGTGGCGGTCGCCGGGCTGGCGCAGCGGCGGGGCGAGGTTGTACTCGACGTATCCCGGCGCGTAGTAGGACAGGATGGCCTTGGCGTCGCCGGTCTCCAGCAGCGCCGCTTTCCGTTCGATGACTTCCTGGATCTCGTTCATGCCGGGATGTCGAAACCGGCCGGCCCGGCTTCGACATCCCGGGTGAGAGCAGAGGAGAATTCCGTGAAATACCTGATCCTGATCCAGTCGAACCCGCAGTCGCTGGCCGTCTGGGAGACGCTCACCGATCAGCAGCGGACCGATTTCGGGCTCGGTCATCTGCGGCTGACCGAGGAGATGCGCGACGCCGGCGTCCTGGTGGTGAGCGAAGGGCTCGGCGATCCGGCGCTGGCCGTCCAGGTGTCCGTGCGTGACGGCCGGACGATCACCTCCGACGGGCCGTATGCCGAGGTCAAGGAGCACCTGGCCGGTTTCTATCTGATCGACGTCGCGGACCTGGACGAGGCGGTGGCCTGGGCCGCGAAGGCCCCCGACGCCGCGTACACCCGGGTCGAGGTGCGCCCGATCCTCGACATGAGCACATGGGAGATCTGACCGCCCTGCTGCGGGAGTGCACGCCGCAGGTCCTGGCGGCCGTGGTGCGCCGGTACGGTGATTTCGAGGCGTGTGAGGACGCGGTGCAGGAGGCGCTGATCGCGGCCGTCCAGCAGTGGCCGGTGTCCGGCGTTCCGGAGCAGCCACGGAGTTGGCTGATCACCGTGGCCGCACGCCGCCGGGTCGAGACGCTGCGCAACGAGACCGCCCGCCGACGGCGGGAGGAGACGGTGCGGCACGACCCGGCACCGGAGGTCCGCGGCGACGACGAACTGGCGCTGCTGCTGCTCTGCTGCCATCCGGCGTTGAGTGTCCCGGCGCAGGTCACCCTCACGCTGCGGGCGGTCGGCGGGCTGACCACGGCGGAGATCGCCCGGGCTCTGCTGCTGCCGGAGGCGACCGTGGGCCAGCGGATCAGCCGGGCCAAGCAGCGGATCCGGGAGTCCGGCGTCGGGTTCGAGAGGTCCGCACCCGAGGAACGGCTCACCGCGGTCCGGCACGTGCTCTATCTGATCTTCAATGAGGGGCACACGGCCAGCTCCGGCGACGCCCTGAACCGGGTCGAGCTGACCCGGGAGGCGATCCGCCTGACCCGGCAGCTGCACCGGCGGCTGCCGGACGACGGGGAGACCGCCGGGCTGCTGGCGTTGATGCTGCTCACCGACGCCCGGCGGCCGGCCCGGACCGGACCGGACGGCGCCCTGATCCCGCTCGCCGAACAGGATCGCGGCCGCTGGGACGCGGGCATGATCGCCGAGGGCGTCGCGCTGATCACCCGCACGCTGGCGTCGGCGCCGATCGGCCCCGTGCAGGTCCAGGCCGCGATCGCGGCGATCCACGACGAGGCGGCGCGGCCCGAGGACACCGATTGGCCACAGATCCTCATTCTGTACGGAATGCTGCACGCCCTCGCCCCGAGCCCGGTGGTGACGCTGAACCGGATCGTGGCGAGCGCCATGGTCCACGGTCCGGAGCCGGGGCTGGCCGCCCTGGACCGGGTGACCGAGGTTCCGATGCGCCACCGGGTTGCGGCCGTGCGGGCGCACCTGCTGGAGATGGCCGGCGACCACTCCGGGGCGCGCGAGCAGTACCGCCTGGCGGCCCGGTTGACGCTGAGCCGCCCGGAGCAGCGCTACCTGGAGTCCCGGGCGGTCCGGCTGCACTGACCGCCCCGCGGTCTGTGGCGGTTCACCGGCGCACAGCACCGGGTGCGGCGTGGACGCCTCATGTCCGGTCGGGCGCGCCGGTGTCGTACCGGATCAAATGTTTGTCGCTTTGGATCAAGTCCGGCCGTTGGCCGGGTCTTAGCGTGTGTGCATGGATTTCTCCCCCTCTGCGCGGGCCGCGGAACTGACCGGGGCGGTGCGGGACTTCATCGACGCCGAGATCGCGCCGGTCGAGCGCGCTCTCCATGGCGCGCGGGCCGGCGAACCGGTGTCCTGGCAGGTCCCGGACGAGGTGCGCGCGCTGCAGCGACAGGCCCGCGAGCGGGGGCTGTGGAACCTCTTCGCGGAGCTGAGCAACGTCGACTACGCGCCGATCGCCGAGGCCACCGGCTGGTCGTTCCTGGCGCCGTACGTCTTCAACTGCAACGCGCCCGACACCGGGAACATGGAGGTCCTGGAGAAATACGGCACGCCGGAGCAGAAGGACCGCTGGCTGACCCCGCTGCTGGACGGCACGATCCGTAGCGGCTTCGCCATGACCGAGCCCGCCGTCGCGTCCTCGGATGCCACGAACATGCAGCTCACCGCGGTGCTCGACGGTGACGAGGTGGTGCTCGACGGCCGCAAGTGGTGGACCACGGGCGTCGGTCACCCGGACTGCCGGGTGCTGATCGTGATGGGCCTGACCGATCCGGACGCGCACCGCCACGCCCGGCACTCGATGGTCCTGGTCCCGATCGACACACCCGGGGTGAAGGTCGAGCGGATGCTGGACACCATGGGCTTCCTCGACGAGCCGTTCGGACACGGCGAGGTGTCGTTCACCGGGGTCCGTGTCCCGGTCGCGAACATCATCGCCGGGCCGGGGCAGGCGTTCGCCATCGCGCAGGGCCGGCTCGGACCGGGCCGGGTGCACCACGCGATGCGGATGATCGGTCTCGCCGAGCGTGCCCTGCACCTGGCCTGCGAACGTGGCCTGGCCCGCACCGCCTTCGGCAAGCCGATCATGAACCTGGGCGGGAACCGGGAACGCGTCGCCGACGCCCGGATCGCGATCAACTCGACCCGGCTGCTGATCCAGCACGCGGCCTGGAAACTCGACACCGGCGGGCCGATGGCCGCACTGTCCGAGGTGAGTCAGATCAAGGTGGCCGCCCCGAACGTCGCCCAGCAGGTGATCGACTTCGCCATCCAGATCCACGGCGGCGCCGGCCTCTCCAGCGACTTCCCGCTCGCCTCGGCGTGGACGGCGGCACGCGCGGTGCGGATCGCCGACGGGCCGGACGAGGTGCACCGTGGTCTGATAGCCCGACTCGAACTCACCAACCATGGAGCAGCCCGATGAAACGTGTCCTGATCACCGGTGGCGCCTCCGGCCTGGGCGCCGCACTGGCCGCCCGGTTCACCGCCCGCGGCGACCGGGTGCTGGTCACCGATGTCTCCGACAAGGCCGAGCACCGGCTGGACATCACCTCCGAGGCCGACTGGGCGGCCGCCCTGGAACGGGTCCGCGACGAGCTCGGTGGCCTGGACATCCTGGTCAACAACGCGGGCATCGCCGCCGGTGGTCGCATCGACCGGCTCAGCGCCGAGCACTGGCAGCGGGTCCTCACGGTGAACGTGCTCGGCGCGGTCACCGGGTGCCGCACGTTCACGCCGCTGTTCAAGGAGCAGGGCTCGGGCCACATCGTCAACGTGGCGTCGGCCGCCGGTCTCATGCATCCACCTTCCATGAGCAGCTACAACGCGAGTAAGGCCGCGGTGGTGGCGCTGTCGGAGTCGCTGCGGTACGAGCTCGGGCCGTGGGGTGTCGCGGTGTCGGTGGTGTGCCCGTCGTTCTTCCGCACCAACCTGGCGCAGTCGCTGGCCGGTGACGACCCGCAGATGGAGGAGGGCGCGGTCCGCCTGATCAACAACGCCCGGCGGGGTGCCGACGAGATCGCCGCCCGGGTGGTGCACGACGTGGACGCCGGTAAGTTCCTGATCCTGCCGGACTCGGACGGCCGCACGGCCTACCGGGCCAAGCGGTTCGCCCGGTTCCTCTACGACCGGAAGATGTTCGCCCTGGGCGCCAAGATCCGCCGCGAGGAACGGGCCGAGGTGCCGCGTGGGTAAGGGTGTCGTGCTGATCACCGGGGCCAGCGCGGGCCTCGGCGAGGAGATGGCCAGGCAGTTCGCGGCCCTGGGTTATGACCTGGCCCTGTGCGCCCGCCGGGTCGACCGGCTGGAGAAGCTGCGCGACGAACTGCCGACCAGGGTGCTCGTGAAACCGCTCGATGTCACCGACGACGAGGCGGTCTTCACCGTCTTCCGGGAATTCGCCGCCGAGTTCGGCCGCGTCGACCGGGTGATCGTCAACGCCGGGCTCGGCAAGGGCGCACCCTTGGGCACCGGCCGCCCGGACGCGAACCGGGACACCGCCCGGGTCAACTTCCTCGGTGCGCTGGCCCAGGCCGAGGCGGCCCTGGAGATCTTCCGCGCGCAGCGGAGCGGTCACCTGGTGATCATCTCGTCGATGTCGGCGCTGCGGGGCATGCGTAGGTCGATGACCACCTACGCCGCTACCAAGGCCGGGGTGGCCGCGCTGGCCGAGGGGCTGCGCTCGGAGCGGATCCCCGGGGTCGACGTGTCGGTGATCTACCCCGGGTACATCAGGTCGGAGATGAACGAGCACGTGCAACAGAAGACCCCGTTCATGGTGGACACCGCCACGGGTGTCCGGGCGATGGTCGCGGCGATCGAGAAACGGAAGGCCAAGGCCTACGTCCCGGCGTGGCCGTGGGTGCCGATCGGCGCGGCGATGCGGCTGCTCCCCCTCTCCGTCGTGCGGCGGATGGTGTGACCGGGCCGGTCCGCGCGGAGGACGCCTTCGACGTCGACGCGGTGACCGCCTGGCTCGGTCTGGAAACTACGCCCGAGGTACGACAGTTCTCCGGCGGTGCATCCAACCTCACCTATCTGCTGAGGACCGGCGAGAGGGACCTCATCCTGCGCCGTCCGCCGACCGGCCGGAAGGCGGCGACCGCCCACGACATGTCCCGTGAGTACCGGATCCAGTCCGCCCTGGCCCCGGTCTTCCCCTACGTGCCGAGGATGGTCGCGCTCTGCGAGGACGAGTCGGTGATCGGCTCGCCCTTCTACGTGATGGAACGCGTCGAGGGCCACATCCCCCGGCGGGAACTCGGCGTCGACCTGCCCCCGGACCGGGTCCGCACACTCTGCACCGGCGTCGTCGACCTGCTCGTCGACCTGCACGGCATCGACCCGGCCGCGGCCGGACTGGACAACCTGGGTAAGGGCACCGGCTATGTGGCACGGCAGGTGGCCGGCTGGTCCGATCGGTACCGCTCGGCCCGTACCCGAAATGTCGGCTCGTTTGCCGGGGTCATCCGCTGGTTGGAGGCGAACCAGCCCGCCGAGCAGCGGATCTGCCTGATCCACAACGACTTCCGGTTCGACAACGTGGTCTTCGCCCCGGACGACCCGACCCGGCCGGTGGCGCTGCTCGACTGGGAGATGGCCACGCTCGGCGACCCGCTGATGGATCTGGGCAGCGCGCTCGCCTACTGGGTGCAGGCCGACGACGGATGGCTGTTCCGGATGTTCCGGCGTCAGCCCACCCATACGCCCGGGATGCTGACCCGCCGCGAGGTGATCGAGCACTACCACGCGCGGACCGGGCTGCGGATGACCGCGTTCCACGAGGTGTTCGGGCTGTTCCGGCTGGCCGGTATCGTGCAGCAGATCTACTACCGCTACTACCACCGGCAGACCCGCAATCCGGCGTTCCGGAACTTCTGGATCGCCAGTCTGATGCTGGAACGCCGCTGCCTGCGCATCATCCGCGCCGGAAAGGACTGAGGTGGCCCGTCTCCTGCTGATCCGGCACGGTCAGGCGTCGTTCGGTGCCGACGATTACGACGCACTCTCCGAGATCGGGCACGAGCAGGCCCGTACCCTCGGAAGGTCCTTCGCCGACCGTGGCATCCGGCCCACGCTGATCGTCCGCGGCGACATGCGCCGCCACGACGAGACGGCGACCGGGATCGTCGAGGGCCTGAAGGAGCCGGTCGAGACGGTCGTCGACGCGGGCTGGAACGAGTTCGACTTCCATCACGTCGTGACGGTCCACCAGCCCGACTTCCGCGCCGCGACGACGCCCCGGGCGTTCCAGGAGATCTTCGAGGCGGCCACCGCCCGCTGGTGCTCCGGCGATCACGACACCGAGTACACCGAGTCGTTCCCGACCTTCCAGGAGCGTGTCACAGCGGCGCTGGAACGACTGCGCGGCCACCGGGACGTCCTCGTGGTCAGCTCGGGCGGCCCGATCGCGATGGCCGCCAGCCTGCTCACCACCGGATCGGCCGCCGCCTGGGCGGCCCTCAACCGGGTCTCGGTGAACACCGGCGTCACGAAGGTGATCGTCGGGAGCCGGGGTCTGTCGCTGTCCACGTTCAACGAGCACACCCACGTCGAGGCCGACCCGCGACTGCTCACCTACCGCTGAGCGGCCTGTTTGCGTAACGCGGTCGGGCTCATCCCCCACCAGCGGCGGGCGCAACGGCTCAGCACCGCCTGCTCGGCGAACCCGAGCAGGCGACTGACCTGCGCCAACGGCATGTCCGTGGTGGTCAGGTAGGCACGGGCGCGGGCCCGTCGCACGTCGTCGAGGATCCCGGCGAAGCCCTGCCCCTCCTCGACCAACTGCCGTTGCAGGGTACGCGGATGCACGGCCAGCGCCCGGGCCACGTCGGCCAGCTCGGTCGGCCCGGTGCCGAGCGCCTGCGACACGACCGCGCGCACCCGGGCGGCCGGGCCGGCCCGCGGACCGGGTGACTGCCGGGACAGGAACGCCAGCGCCAGGCCGCGCAGGGTGGCGTCGACCCCGACCAGCGGCTGCCGCATCAGACTGGTCGGCACCCGCAGCACCGCCGCGGGCCGACCGAACCGCACACTCGCCCCGAACACCTCCCGATAGCGGGCGGCCGGCGCGACCGGCTCGTGCGGCAGATCCACCGACCGCAACCCATACCCGCCGCCGACCAGGAACCCGACCGCCCGATGCAGGAACAGCATGGTCATCTCGGTGGCCTGCGGCAGCGGCCGGATCCAGGCGCCGAACGTGTATCGCAATCCGGTCACCCCGGCGGTCCCGTCCGGATCGGGCACGACCGACAGGGACAGGTCACGGGCGTGCACGAACATGTACCGCGAGGTGCACTCGATCGCGTCGGCCACCGACGGTGAATTCTGGATCGCCACGGCCAGCGGCCCGAGCAGGCTCATCTCCTGCGCCGATGCGACCCGAAGGCCCAGGTCGGGGCAGTGCAGGGCGGCCGCCGCGAGCTCCAGGACGGCGGCGATCGCGGTGTCCTCGACGAGCAGATCGTCGGCGTCGAGCGCGTCCGGCGGCAGGCCGGCCCGGCGGGCGAACTGATCCGCGTCCCCGCCCAGCGCCTCCACGGTCTGCCGGAACCTCTGCAGGCCGGCCGACCTCACCAACGACACTCCAAGAGGTTACATCAAATCGATTTGATGTATTGTTCGGGCATGGGGACCGACGCGCCTCCGGCGTTCCTCACCGCGGCCGGCCATCCGGTGCGGTGGCGGCTGCTGAGTGCGCTCGCCGGCAGCGACCTGGCCGTCCACGAGCTGACCGACCGGCTCGGCCAACCGCAGAACCTGATCTCGTACCATCTCGGCAAGCTGCGCAAAGCCGGCCTGGTCACCGCGCGACGCAGCAGCGCCGACGGCCGCGACACCTACTACACGCTGCACCTGGCCCGCTGCTCGGCGATGCTGACCGGCACCGGCGCCGCCCTCCATCCGGCGCTGCGGCTGAGCCCGCCGGCACCCGCGCGCCCCAGCCGGGTCCGAGTGCTGTTCCTGTGCACCGGAAACAGCGCGCGATCACCGATGGCGGAGGCCGTTCTGCGGCGGCTCACCACCGACGGGGTCGAGGTCTACAGCGCGGGAGTCAACCCCAAACCCCTTCATCGGTACGCCGTACGCGCTCTCGCCGCACGCGGGATACCTCCTCCCGAGACCGGTCCCACACACGTGTCCCAGCTGACCGGCGGTTTCGATCACGTGATCACGCTGTGCGACCGCGTGAAGGAGGTGTGCCCGTCCTTCGACGGCCCGAGCCAGGCGATCTCGCCTGACAGCCCGGGCCAGGCGGTGTCGCCTGACGGCCGAGACCGGGCGGTGTCGCCCGGTCGCCCACGCAAGGCGCACTGGAGCATTCCCGAGCCGGTCGCGCCGACCGATTTCGATCACGTCGCCGACCAGCTCACCGAGCGGATCGGCTTCTTCCTGCACACACTCGCGGAGGAATCATGAGCGACAACACAGTCAGCGTCCGCTACCTGGTCGACGACGTCCAGGCCGCGCTCGACTTCTACACCGCGCACCTGGGGTTCGAGCCGATCACCTCGTTCCTGCCCGCGTTCGCCGACGTGCGCCGCGGTAACCTGCGGCTCCTGCTCTCCGGTCCGGCCAGTTCGGCGGGCCGCCCGATGCCCGACGGCCGGGTGCCGCAGCCCGGCGGGTGGAACCGGATCCACCTGATCGTCGACGACATCGACACCGAGGTGACCCGTCTGCGCGCCGCCGGCATCCCGTTCCGCAACGACGTGGTGACCGGCCCGGGTGGCCGCCAGATCGTTCTGGACGACCCGGCGGGCAACCCGATCGAGCTCTTCCAGCCGGCCCGCACCTGATGACCGTCACCACCCCACGGGCCGGGCTCGGCACCGTGCTCGCACAGTGGGGCCGGATCGGCTGCATCGGCTTCGGCGGTCCGCCCGCGCACATCGCCCTGCTGCGGAAACTGTGCGTCGACGACCGCGGCTGGCTGGACGCGCGCGAGTTCGAGGACGCGGTGGCCGCCTGCAACCTGCTGCCCGGCCCATCGTCGACCCAGCTCGCGATCTACTGCGCGTGGCGGGTCCGGGGCCGGACCGGCGCACTGGTCGGCGGGGCCGCGTTCATCCTGCCCGGGCTGGTGGCGATCCTGGCGCTGGCGGTCCTGTTCCTGGGCGACCCACCGACGTGGGTGCGGGCCGCCGGGGCGGGCGCCGGTGCGGCTGTGGCGGCGATCGCGGTGCAGGCCGGGTGGAGTCTCATGCCGCCCGGCTGGCAGCGGGCCGCCGAGCGGAGCAGCCGGCTGCGCTGGTCGATCTACCTGCTGCTGGGGGCGGTCGCGGCCGCAACCGTCGGACCATGGCTGGTGCTGCTGCTGGTGGCCTGCGGTGTGGCCGAGGTGATCGTCCAGCGGGTGCCACCGCCCCGCCCGGGTCGCCGGGCCACGGTACCGCTGCTGGCGGCGACCGCCACCGGCACCGGAGTGCTGGCCGCCCTCTCCTGGACCGCGTTGAAGGTCGGCGCGCTCTCCTACGGCGGCGGCTTCGTGATCATCCCGCTGATGCAGGCCGACGCGGTCGACCAGCACCACTGGATGACGGCGGCGGAGTTCCTGAACGCGGTGGCCCTGGGCCAGATCACCCCCGGCCCGGTGGTGCACACGGTCGCAGTGGTCGGCTACGCCGCAGCCGGACTCGGCGGAGGCCTGCTGGCCGCACTGGTGGCGTTCAGTCCGTCCTTCACATTCATCCTGCTGGGCGCACACCGCTTCGACCGGCTACGCGGCAACACCTACATACGAGCGTTCCTGGACGGCGCCGGCCCCGCCGCGATCGGCGCGATCCTCGGCTCCGCGATCCCGCTGGCCCGCGCCCTGACCGAGCCATGGCAGTTCGCGGTATTGGCCGGCGCCGCGATCCTGACCCTGGGGCTGCGCCGGGGCCCGGTCCTGACCCTCCTGTCCGCCGCCGCAGCCGGGGTAGCGATCGTCCTCACCGGCGGCCCACTCCCCCACTGACCCACGCGCCGCCGAAACCCACCGGCGGCGGCTTCGAACCCCGCCGGGCGCGCCGCAAAAGGCCCTGACCAGCAGCTGCGCCGACCTCTACGTTGTCGCTGGCATTCCCTTTTGCGCGACATTGGCAACAATGCGGCGATGAATCGCTACGTTTCGAGTCTCATAGCCGGATTGTTCGGTGCCGCGGTGGCAATTTCCCCAGCTCAGGCCGCTCCTCGTCCGGTGCCCGAGGCCGTGATGTTGCAGCCGGCGGATCTCGGTGGGGTGCAGCCCGGTCCGGTCGAGCCTGATCTGATCCACCCGTTGCTGCCGCAGCCATGCGCGGACGCTCCGGTGCCGCAGCCCATCGCACAGCGGAGTCTGGCGGCAGACTACGATCCGCGACATCGCGTGTACGAAAATGTGGGCCGCTACCGGCCTGGTGGCGCCCAGGACTACCTGGCCACACTGAAAGACCAACTGGCCCGGTGCCGAGCCGGCGGCGGCGACACGGGCTTTCGCGGTATCGCCGAAGATACCGCTGGACCGAACACGGTGCTGTTCATCCGGCAGTACGACGAAGGCGACCGATGGGCCGCCTATCTCGTCGCTGCGGTGGGACGGTATGTGGTGGTCGTTCTCGTGACCGATCCGGTGGTGGGTGCCGGCGACTACACCATCGTCAACGACTTCGGCCGCGCCGCCATCGACCGAGTGCGCGCGAGCTGACCGCGCCGACCGGCGCCGAAGGCCGTCGGCTTCCGGCGAGAGCTACGGGCAACGTGACGTCAGAGGGTGTTTTCCCGTTCACTGAATGTGACTGACTCTCCCGTGCCCGACCGCCGGAGCCGATGGCTCCTTCCACTAGTCGCCGCTGCGGGCGTCGCCGCCGTCGTCGCGGTCGGTGTGGTTCTGATGCGCACCGATCGGGACACGTCCGCACCGGTCGGTGACGCGCTGCCGCCCTCGTCGCCCGGAGTCGTCGGTTCCAGCTATGTGGAGAGCCACTGGCGCCTGACCTCGGTGACCGAAGGGAGCGCCACCACGGCGATTCGCGCGTCCGTCGATGCGTGGCTGGAGTTGGCGGCGGACGGCACGGTGTTGGCCTTTGACGGCGTCAACGCGATCAACGGGACGTTCAAAGCCACCAGAGCGGGCTTCGACGTCTACGGCGGGATGACGACGCTCGCCGGGTACAGCGGCAACGACCCCGGCGTGCTCGCCGCCGAGAGCGGAATGGGTCTGCTCATGCTCGGCCCGACGCCCGCATGGACCGTGTCACCCGACGCCTCCGGCGCTCTACCTACCGTTTCCGGGGCACCGCCCATCGATCCCGAGGCTTCGCCCGTGCACGTCACCGTCCTCGCCTCGACCTCGGAGCTGCTCACCCTTCAGACCGGCGGTGCGCAACTCGACTTCATCCGGACCGGACCGGCCGAGAAAGTCAACGCGACGCCCATTCCGGACGAGAGCTCTGCTCCCGGTAGTTGATCTCGGCTTCCTTAACCCCGGCGGAGCCTGACCGAACCGAAGGCTGGTGCCGGCCACCGTAGCCGGGCCGGCCCTCCTCCCGACCAGCCGCATGACGACGCACTGGCGTGTGTCAGCCGCCGGTCGGGTGGAACTCGCGGCTGGAAGTGTCCTCGGTGGGGTCGACCGGGACGTTCTGCAGGCCGGCGATGATCGTGTCGATCAGGAACCGGTAGCTGCGGTCCACGTCGCGGGGCAGGCCGAAGCCGCCCGCCGCCTCGACCGTGGCGAACCCGTGCAGGCTGGAGCGCAGCACGCGGGCGGCGTCGACGGCATGCGTGCCGCGCAACTCGAAGCCGGCCAGCACGTCGTACATGATCTGCATGACCTCGTTGCTCAACCGCCGATGCTCCTCGTCGCCGGCCTCGGGTGCACGGACCGCGGACGCGTAGCGGCCCGGGTGGGCGACGGCCCATCGGCGGTACGCGTCGGCGAACGCGCGCACCGCGCCGGGCCCGGCCCGGCCGACCGCGACCCGGGCCACCGCGTCCCGGAAGTCGCGCATGGCCTGCAGGGTGATCCCGCGGCGCAGCGCCTCGAGGGAGTCGACGTGCTTGTAGAGCGACGGGGTGCGTACGCCGAGGCGGTCCGCCAGCAGGCCCATGGTCAGCTTCTCGAAGCCGATCTCGTCGGCGAGCGCCGCCCCGGCCTCGATCACCGTGGCCGGGTCCAGTCCGGCCCTAGGCACGAGCGTTCGCCTGCAGGAAGGTCAGCATCAGGGACACCGTTTCGTCGGGGAACTGGGCGTGCGGGTAGTGACCGGCGCCGTCGATCATCTCAAGCCGCGCCGTCCCGGCCGGCATCGCGGCCACGATCGCCTCGCCCTCGGCGCGGGGGTCGGCCCAGTCCGGGTCGAGGGTGCCCTCGACGATCAGGGCCGGGCAGCGCACGTTGCCGAGCTGCGCGCCGGCGTCGGCGGGCGAGGCCTGGGTCATCTTCTGCAGCGCCTTCATCCGGCCCGGCTCGCGCAGCATCGTGTCCGTCGCGGCGAGGTCGGCACTCCAGTCAGCGGGCTTGCTCCCCGGGTAGGCGAGGTCGAGGTAACCCTTCCACGACGACAGGCTGCCCAGCATCGTGCCGACCAGCTTGACCGCGCCCTTGCGATACCAGCCGTTGCCGAGGTCGCCGAGGCGGAACGACTGCGCGCGGGTGAACGGCGCCAGCTCGACGATGCCGGTGACCAGCTCGGGCGCCTGGGCGGCGGCGATGGTGACGGCGCCGCCGGAGATCGAGTGTCCGACCAGGACGGCGGGGCCGCCGAGGTGACGGACGAGGGCGAGGATGTCGCCGGCGATGTCGGTACGCGAATAGGAGGCCCACTGCGCACTGGACTCGCCTGCGCCGCGCAGGTCCATGGTGGCGACGCGGTATCCGGCATCGACGAGCCGCGGCGCGACGAACCGGTAGGCGCTGCGGCTGTTGCCGATGCCGGGGACGAGGACGACGAGTGGTCCGTCGCCGGTGACGTCGTACGCGATCGTGCCGCCGTCGATGGTCAGGTGCTGCGTCATGGTGTGCCCTCCCCAGGCATGGCTCTCACTGTTAGCCATTAAGCTAATGCAATTAGCCGCGTCTCGTCAAGGATCTTGCCCGCGACGTCACACGCCACGGTCGAGGGAGTGAATTCACGGGCCCGGGTGAAGGTTGGTTCACTCACCGGCACGGTCCGCATGACCGGAAATCACCCTGGGTAGCCAACCTCCCATACCTCCGGGAGAAAGAGGCCCCAGGTGATCACCAACGAGCAGATTCACACGCTGACCGGCCGCGACGTCCACGACCGCACCGGCGAGAAGATCGGCACGGTCGGACGGGTCCGGCTGGATGACGCGGGCCGGCCGACGTGGGCCGCCGTCCGGACCGGGCTGTTCGGCTTCAGCGAGTCACTGGTCCCGCTGGAGGGCGCGCACCTCGACGGCGACCGGCTGGTGGTGCCGTTCGACAAGGCTATGATCAAGCGGTCGCCGGTCCTGGCGACGCCACCCGACGAGCCGCTGACCCGAGATGACGAGCGCCGGCTCTGCGACCACTACGACCTGCTGTGGGTCGGTGTCGAACACGTCCGCCCGAGCCGCCCCCGCCTGCTGGGACGCCGTTTCATCGGCTAGCCGGTGCGGCCGATGACGGTCAGGCCGTAGTTCTTCGTGGTGCCGAACCTCGTCGGCATGTGCTCCGGAATGATCGACTTGGTGAAGTAGCCGTACACGCATCGCTGCAGGCCGCACAGGGTCGAGGCGATGCCCGGGACGGTGTTGGTCAGGATCGACGGTACGTTCGTGAGGGTGCCCAGCAGTGTCGTGTAACCGGTGACGACGAACGGCGCGAACCCGACGATGCGGTAGGCCGCGGGCAGGATGTTGGTGGCACCGACGGCGCTGTCGAAGATCGGCACGAGGACCGGTTCGCCGGAGGCGCGGGCCGCGGCGAGTTCGCTGGTGCAGGTGATCGCGGCGAGCAGGTTCAGCGCGGGTGCGGTGATCCAGGTCTGCACGGTGCTGGTCGAGGCGTTCACGTCGAGATGGCAGTTGGTGGCCGAGGACAGCCACGCGTATCCGCTGGACGAGGTCAGGTCGAGCGGGTTCTTGCACCAGGACAGCAGCGGGTTGCTGATCGCGACGGCGTTGTCGACCGGGCTCTCCAGGCCGAGCATCGAGTAGACGCCGGTCTGCTGCAACAGTGGGTCCAGGCCGGGCAGGGCGTAGAACTTCTTGCCGCCGTTGGTCATCCGGTCCCAGTCGCACTTCGAGACGCCCATCGCGAGGACGTTCGTGGCGACCGGCACCCCCCACACCACACGCGCGCAGGCTCCGACCTGTTTGCCCTGGTAGACGCCTTTGGTCAGGGCGGCCGCGAAGACCGGCGGCATGAGACGGGTGTTGTCGGTGTTGCGCGTGCTGGTGCGTACCTCCGCGGTGTCGTATGTCCCGGTGATGACCGGCTGCGGCGGGCAGGTCGCGGTGGTGCCCCAGACCGGGCAGTTCAGATTGTTGACGCAGACCTGGGCGTCGGCGCGGGTGTCCTTGGCGTTCTTCTCGGCGTAGTTGCGGGCGTTGTCGGCCTGCGCTGCGCTGGTGCAGGTGGTGGGGTCGAAGATGCAGGCCTGCGCCACCTTCCAGGACGCGAAGTCGGCGCCGGACTGCAACTGTTCCTTCTCGCCGTAGAGCAGGCCCACGTCGATGACGATGGCGCCCAACCCCAGGATGAGCACGGCGCTCATCATGGCCGCGATGATCGTGACCGCGCCCTCGTCGCCCCGGTGGCCCATAGCCGCAAATTACATGTTTTCGGCCGCCGCCCGGATCGCCTCCCGGATTCTGACGTAGGTCCCGCACCGGCAGATGTTGCGCAGCCCGTCCAGGTCGGCGTCGGTGATCGCGCGGCCCTCGGCGGCGACCCGCCGGACCAGATCGACGGCCGCCATGATCTGCCCGGGCTGGCAGTACCCGCACTGCACCACGTCATGGTCGAGCCACGCCCGCTGCATCGGGTGCAGGTCGGCCCCGACCGTGCCGGCCAGCCCCTCGATGGTCACCACCTCGTCGTCCGGCCCGAGCGCGCCGACCGGTACCGCGCACGGGTTGAACGCGTCGCCGTTGAGGTGGCTGGTGCACGCCTTGCAGACGTTGATCCCGCAGCCGTACTTCGGGCCGGTGACGCCGAGCAGGTCACGCAGCACCCACAGCAGGCGCACGTCACTCTCGACGTCGACGGTCACCCGCTCCCCGTTGACCTTGAAGGTGTGCTCAGGCACCCGTACCTCCGATCATGGGTGAAGCCGGAACCGGCGGAATCGTCGGCTTGGGGGTGAACGACAGGGTGCCGTGGTTGATCGGGAACCGGGTCGGCATCGTGCCGACCGCGCGGCCGTAGGCGCAGGCGACCGCCGCCATCGCCGCCGCCACGCCCAGCTCACCGGCCCCACCGGGCTGGTCGGAGGTGCTCGGCATGACGATGATCCGCAGGTCGGGCGGGGTGTTCCACTGCCTCGTGTAGAAATAGTCGTCCCAGCTCGCCTCCAGGAAATAGCCATCGCGCAGGTGCAGGCTGGACGTCAGGGCGAGCGCGATGCCGTCCATCACGCAGCCCATCATCTGCGCCTGCAGGCCGAGCGGGTTGACCGCGAGACCGACGTCGACCGCGAAGACGACCTTGGTGACGCGCGGCCCGCCGACGCCGTCGCGGATCGGCCGGTTCAGCGTCTCCGGACGGCAGTCGATCTCCACGAGGCAGGCGCTGAACCCCTTGTACTCGGAGTGGAACGCGATTCCCTGTGCCGTTCCGGCCGGCATCCGCCGGCCCCATTCGCCGGCTTCCGCGGCCTTGCGCAGCACCGCGCGGGCCCGGTCGTCTTTCAGAAGATCTTCCCTCATCCGGTACGGGTCGAGCCCCATCCGTTGTCCGAGCTGGTCGACCATCAACTCCCGGGCGCAGGTGGTGTCCGGTGAGTACACGTTGCGCATGCTGCCGGTGTTGAACCCGTCGCCGGTTTCGTTGAGCAGCCGGCTGGTGACCCCGAACCGGTACGGCGAAGTATGGCTGAACTGGAAGAACGTCTGCGCGAAGGCGGCGTCGCCGATCGGCAGCTGGGCGGCCATCGCGGTGAGCAGCTCCCCCAGCCCGTGCCCC
Organism: Actinoplanes sichuanensis; assembly: GCF_033097365.1. NCBI lineage: Bacteria > Bacillati > Actinomycetota > Actinomycetes > Micromonosporales > Micromonosporaceae > Actinoplanes > Actinoplanes sichuanensis. The sequence continues at coordinate 2,272,068 of NZ_AP028461.1, read as the reverse complement.
AGATCGGTGGTGACGCTGGTGTGCCGCTGCTCGAAGCCGAGCACCAGGTTGCCGGCGTAGGCGATCCGGACCCGGGACGTGGCCATCGGGTGGGTGCGGCCCTGCCGGGAGTCGTCGGCCCGGTGCCACATCAGTTTCACCGGCTTGCCGATCTTCTGCGACACCTCGGCGGCTTCCAGCGCGGCGTCGAAGAACAGTTTGCGACCGAACGAACCACCGCCCTCGGCGACGTGCACGGTCACCCGGTTCGTCGGCAGGCCCAGCCGCGCCGCGATGGTCTGCTGCGCCACGATCGGTGATTTGAGCGCCGACCAGATCTCGGCGCGCCCCGGCCGTACGTCAGCGATCGCGCAGTTGGTCTCCAGGGCACTGTTGCTGCGGAACTGGAACGTGAACCGTGCCTCGACGAACGGCGTGATCGGCCGCGGGCCGAGCGGCAGCTCGGCGGCCGCGAGCCGCCGCAGGACCGTGTCGTCGGACTGGCCCTCGACGGTGCCCGGCTTCCAGGACACCTCCAGCGCGCGGACCGCGTCGATGCACTGGCCGAACGTCTCGGCCCGCACCGCGACGCCGGTCGAGATGGTCACCACGTCGGTGACGCCGGGCATGGCCAGCACCGCGGCGAGGTTCGCGACCAGGCCCGGTCTGCCGTTGATGGTCGGCGGGCGGCACACCATCGTCGGCTTGGCGTCCGCCACGGCGAGGTCCATCGTGAACTTCTTGCGGCCGGTCACCGCGTCGAGGGCGTCGATGCGGCGTTGCGGCCTACCGATGACGGTGAAGCTCTCCCGGGCGGCGAGCCGCACCGGGACGGCCAGGGTCGTCGCGCTGGCCGCCGCGGCCGACAGCTCACCGATGCCGAGGCCGCCGACCATCCCGTTCACGATCGTCAGGTCGGAGGCGGGCACACCGAGTTTCGCCGCCGCCGCGGCCAGCAGCCGCTGCCGGGCGACCGCCGCCGCGACCCGGATCGGCGTGAACGTGGCGATCGTGGTGTTCGAGGCGCCGGTCAGCTGGTTGAACAACAGCTCGGGCCGGGCGTCGGCCAGACCGACCCGGACCTTCTGCACCGGTACGCCCAGCTCCTCGGCGATCAGCATGGCCGTCGACGTGGTGATCCCCTGCCCGACCTCGGCCCGGGGCAGCGCGAACGAGACCGTACCGTCCGTGTTGATCTCGACCGAGATGAGCCCGGACGTGGGCAGGGCGGCCGCCGTCATGACGTCGTTGAGGTCCAGCAGGGACGTGATGTCGGCCGACGCCGCCGGATCGGCGGCGGCCACCAGTACGGGGGCCGCCAGCACGAATCCGAGCAGCGTGCGCCGGGTGACGGGCACGGTCACGAGGTCTCCGGCCGGTTGGTCGTCGGGATCTCGATCTTGGTTTCCCGCGCCTTGGTGAGGAACAGCAGGATGTACTGCCGCGCCGCCTCGTCCAGGGTCCAGGCGATCTCCGGGACCAGCGGCAGCGGGATCAGTCCCTCCCGGAACCGGACGAGCAGCGGCCAGGCGGTCGCGATCAGCGGCTCCCACAGCGGTTCGCGCTTGATCTGGTCCCAGTCCGACACCTGGTCCCCGACCAGGTAGCGGGCCAGGGCGTTGACCAGCGGCCGGCTGACACTGCCCGGGCTGGTCTGCTCGGCGAGCTGGCCGAGCAGGATGTCGGTGAGTTCGACGCCCTCCCGGGTCGGGCCCATGTTGGGCGGCAGCACCTGGTCGGACTGCGCGTTCGCGGCCGCCCAGGTCTGCGGGATGTACTCGTCACGGACGCCGAGCATGTGCGCGGTCACCTGCCACACGTGCAGGTAGGCCTGGGAGTCGGCGGCGCTGATCGGGACCTGCCAGTCCCGCAGCCGACGCATCGCATAGGTGGGCAGCGTGTGCCAGGTGACCAGGATGTCCTCCTGGGTGATCGGGACGCTCCACTTCCAGTGCGGCGACTGCTGCAGCAGGTGCCGCACCGCTGCGTGGACCAGTCGCGTCTTCACCGCCTGCACGATGCAGTCACCGTCCGGCCGGTACGCGTTGAGCGACCCGACCGAGAACCCGAGGAGGCTGGTCTTGGCGACCCGGTCCTCCATGTCGGCGCCGCCCTTGGAGTAGTAGACCGACCACGCCTCCTTCGGGATCGCCGTGCTCAGCATGCCGCCGCCGACACCGTTGAGCAGGTTCAGGTAGAGGCCTCGGGACTTGTTGAACTGCGCCGCCCGCTCCAGTTTCGCGGTGTCCGCCCAGTCCGGGACCCGCCGTGCCTTCGCCATGAAGTCCCGCAGATAGCCGGGCAGCCCGTCGGGCAGCGGCTGGTCGTTGCGGGTCCAGTTCCACAGCAGCCGGTTGACCTCCGGAACCACCCCGGTGTCCAGCAGTTCCGCCGAGACCGGGTCGGCCTCCGGATCCCACTGGGTGCTCCACGGCAGCGCCGCCGCGGCCTGTGCTTTCGAGGGGACCGCGAAGATCGCCGCGGCCGCCGCACTCGCCCGCAGCATGTCGCGTCTGGTCAGTTCAGCCATGATCTTTCACCTCCTCTCAGGTCGGCCGGTTGGTGACCGGGATCTCGATGCTGATCGGCCGGGCCTCGGACAGGAACAGCAGGGCGGCCTTGCGCAGGAACTCGTCGAAGAGCCAATACGCCTTCGGCGCCAGAGGAAAGGGCAACAGTCCTTCGCGTACGGCCACGAAGGGTCCCCACGCGGTCCGCAGCAGCGGGTCCCACACCGGCTCGCGCGGGATCTTCAGCCACGCCGCGATCTCGTCGCCCAGCATGAACCTGGTGAACGCGCCGAGGATCGGCTTGCTGAGGATCCCGGCGTCCACGCTCGACCCGAGGTTGAGCAGGATGTCGGCGAGTTTGATGCCCTCGGGGGTGGCCCGCAGGATCGGGTCGAGGACCTGTTCGGCCTGCGAGTCGGCCTCGGCCCACGAGTTCGGGATGTATTCCTCACGGACGCCGAGCATGTACGCGCCGACCTGCCACGAATGCAGGAACGCGGCCGACTCGTCAGCCGGGATCGGCACCTTCCACGCGTTCAGCTTGCGCATCACGGTGGTCGGCAGGCTGTGCCAGGTGACCATGATGTCCCGCTGACTGATCGGGATGTCCTCGTCGGCGACCTGGGTCCAGTACGGCGACTGGGGCAGCAGATGCCGGACCGCGGCGTGCACCAGCCGGGTCTTCACCGCCGTCACGATCATCTCGCCGTCCGGCTTGTACGCGTTCGTCGAGCCGATGTCGTACCCCAGCTTGGCGGTCTTGGAGATGCGGTCCTTCATGTCCGCGCCGCCCTGCGAGTAGTAGACGGCCAGGGCCTCCTTCGGGATGACGGTGCTCATCATGCCGCTGGCCAGGCCGTAGAGGACGCCCAGGTAGAGGCCGCGTTTCTCGTTGAACTCGACGGCCAGGTCGAGTTTCGCCGGGTCGGCCCAGGACGGGAGCCGCCGGGCGTACTCGATGAAGTCGCGCAGGTCGGCGGGCAGGCCGGCGGGCAGCGCCTGGCCGTTCTTCTTCCAGGTGCGCAGCAGTTCGTTGACCTGCGGCACGTCGCCGCGCTCGATCAGATCGGCGACCAGCGGGTCGGCCTCCGGATCCCACACCCCGCGCGGGTCGACGCCCGCGCCGGTCCCGGCCACCGAGGCACTGGCCGGCCAGGTCCACGGGAGGGCCAGGGCGGCGCCGACCGCGCCCGCTTTCAGGATGTTGCGTCTGCTGAGTGAATCCACGCTTCGCTCCTCCGCTGATACGGTGAAACACGAAGTGGTTCCGTGTATCAGCGATGAGAGCACGCCGGGTCGCCGTTCACAAGCATGAATTTCTACGGACATCGATACGACACGAGTCCCACCTGGGCCGATTGATACGCTGATACAAATGGTGTAAACACATCTCGGGGGTGCGCGTGATGACCGGATCCGGCGACTCGACACTGCTCGGCCGCGCCCTCGCCGACGCCTTCACCCCGGACAGCCCCGCCGACGAGGTCACCACGCGCCTGCTCGACGCCGCCTTCGATCAGTTCTGCCGGATGGGCATCCGCCGCTCCACGATGGAGGATGTGGCCCGGCGCGCCGGCGTCTCCCGGATCACCGCCTACCGCCGGTTCGCCACCAAGGACGCCCTGGTCGAGCATGTGGTGCGCCGCGAGTTCCGACGCTACTTCGACCAGTTCCTGATCGACATCAGCTCGGCCCGCACCGCCGCCGACCGGGTCGTCGTCGGCTTCGCCTCGTCACTGCGAGCCTTCCGCAACAATCCGCTGATCGGCGGCCTGATGACCGCCGAACCGGATCTGCTGGTCCCCTCGATGATCAACGACGGCGGCCAGACGATGGCGGTGGTCCAGCGTTTCGTGGCCGCCCGTCTCCGCGTCGACCAGCAGGACGGCCACATCTCCCCGGCGGTCGACGTCGACATGGTGGCCGAGGTGTGGACCCGCCTGTCCGCCTCGTTCCTGGCCATCCCGAGCCAGATCGTCGACCTCGACGACGACGCCCAGCTGCGCGACATCGCCCGGCGCTTCCTGGCCCCGATGCTCACCCCCACCGAGGAGGCGTAGTCCCCATTTGTCAGTTGACGCTAACGTTAGCGATGGCTAACGTTAGCGGCGCCCGGCCGGGTTGGTTCGGGTTGAAAACGAGCAAAGGGGTACGGCCATGGGTCGTCCAGTGGCGTTCTTCGAGATCATCAGCACCGACGCGGAGCGGGCGCGCGGCTTCTACACCGGCCTGTTCGGGTGGTCGGCCGCCGACCAGGAGGGTGGCTACGCCCTGGTCGACACCGGCGCCGGCGAGGGGGCGATCGGTGGCGGCATCGGACCGGCGGAGTCCCCGTCGGAGGCCGGTGTGAAGATCTACGTGCAGGTCGACGACCTGGAGAAGACTCTGGAGCAGGCGGTCGCGCTCGGTGCGACGACCCTGGTCGAACCGGCCGCCCTGCCCGGCGACTACGGTCGGTTCGCGGTGTTCGCCGATCCGGACGGCAACCCGGTGGGTTTGTGGGGATGAGCTGATGATCGAGGACGAGTCCGAGACCGACGACGCCTTCCGGGCGCTGGCGGAGCCACGACGACGGGCGATTCTGCGCCTGGTCGCCACCGATGAGCTGGCCGCCGGGGAGATAGCCGCGGCGTTCGACGTGACTCGTACCGCGATCAGTCAGCATTTGACCGTGCTCCGGGAGGCCGGGCTGGTCAGCGAGCGCAGGGCCGGGACCCGGCGGTTCTACCGGGCCCGGCCGGAGGGCCTGGCCGGCCTGCGGGAGTTCCTCGACTCGATGTGGAGTGACGCGCTCGACGTGGGGCGACGCCTGGTCGAGGCGGAGGCGGCGGAGCACACCGCGCATCGGACGGACGTGGCCTGATCATGAGCGACGACGTCCGCCCGTTGCGGCGCCCGCCGATTCGGCAGTCCACGCTGGTCCGCAGCGACCGGGAGCACACGTTCGAGGTGTTCGTGCGCGACATCGGCCTCTGGTGGCCGACCCGCCCGCATTCGCTCGGTCAGGAGCGGGTGGTGTCGGTGACCATCGAGCGGGAGCTGGGCGGTCGGGTCTACGAGACGTGGGCGGACGGTTCCCGGGTCGGCTGGGGCGAGGTGATCGCCTGGGATCCGCCGGAGCGGTTCGGCATGACCTGGACGATCCTTCCGGCGGTGACCGAGGTCGAGCTGACGTTCACCGCGCTGGCGCCGGCCCTGACCCGGGTCGCCCTCGAACACCGCGGCTGGGACCGCCTCACCGAGGAACAGATGGCCGCGGCCACCTCGGTCTCGGGCGGCTACTCGGCCGGCTGGAAACGAATCCTCGAAATCTTCACCAAGGCCGCCGAGGCGGAACCCGAAAGGACCTGAACATGCGTGTACTCGCGCAGGCGGTGCACTATTCCAAGCCGGAACACCGGGGCGACATCATCGCCGCGATGGGCCGACTGCGGGCGGCGTCCGAGGGCGTCGCCGGCCTGGAGGAGATCGGCGGTTTCGAAGACCCGGACGGCGGCCGGATCATCGCCATCTCGGTCTGGTCGTCGATGGAGGCCATGCAGTCGGGCATGGCGACGCTCGGCGCCGCGATCGCCGACGTCCCGTTCGGCGAATGGGAGCGCCAGGAGCACACCCTGGCCGCGTTTCCCCAGGTCGCCTGACCGATAACGGTCTGGGCCACGGCTGGCCGTACCCCAGATTGGTCACCAGCCGCCGTTGAGGAAGGCCAGCAGAGCCGGCGCCGGATCGGCCGCGGTGGAGGCGTTGGCCACCGCGACGACGGCCACCAGCAGTGACATGGCCGCCGAGGTGACGAACCACCATCGGCGGCCTGGCAGGTCCGCCGATCGCCGCCGGATCCACCAGCTCACCGCAGCGAGGGCCGTCGCCACCACGGCGGCTATCGCGACCATGGCGACGTGGTAGAGCGCGAAGTCGGCGACCATCACCTCGACGGCCGGCGCCGCCGGTGAACCGGAGGCCAGCGAGCCTGCCAGGTCCTGCCGGGCCGGCTCCAGCGATCCGGCGCCGGCCACCAACGGCAACAGCGACGCGAACGGCGCCACCACCCCCTGCACGTTGGCCATCACCAGCGCCACCGCGAACAACGCCGGAACCGCGGCGAGCGACGCCACGACGGGACGGCGACCGGCCCGCACAGCCAGAGCCACCAGGACGATCAGAAGGAGCGCGGCGGTCACCGACTTGACCAGGTGATACCGCGTCCAGTAGTCGACCAGGCCGGCCAGCGCCGGCGGAAACTCCCGGACTCCGCCCTGCCAATAACCGGCGACGGCTTTTTGAACGGCGTCCGCCAGCGCAGGTTCGGAGGTGAAGGCTGCGCCAGGTCGTCGGGGAGCGAGCAACGGCGGCGCCATCACGAAGGCTACGGCGAACGTGACGGCCAGTAACGCCAGCGACCAGGACGGGGCTTTACGCAGACGCTCGATTCCGCACTGGAGGGACAGTACACCTCTGGCGGTAGCCCTTTCGTCCGGATCCTGACCGCCTGGCTGATCAGACTGATCACCTCCCGCCACCCGCCCACGCGGTGAGTGGATCGGGAAGCCGTGAGAGACCCGGTCCGGGCGGCACGTCATGATAGGGGGGTGACGACGTGGAGCGGCGCGCTGTGGACCTGAACGAAGCGCGGGAACTCGCGGACAACCTGATGACCCGGCACGGACTCTCGGATTGGGCTCTGACCTTCGACGACGCGAAGACGCGGGCCGGGATCTGCCGCCTGGAGGCACGGGAGATCGGGCTGTCCCGGCCGTTGATCAGGCTGTATTCGGCGGAGCAGGTGGCCGAGACGGTTCTGCACGAGATCGCGCACGCCCTGGCCGGCCCGGGGCACGGGCACGATCGGGTGTGGCGGGCGATCGCGGTGCGGATCGGATGTTCCGGCACCAGATGTGTGCCGGAGGACGTGCCCCGGGTGGAGGGCGCCTGGGAGGGGGTCTGCCCGGCCGGCCACCGCACCACGGTGCATCGCCGCCCGGTCCGGGTGCGGTCGTGTTCGCGCTGCTCCCCGTCATTCGACAGATCGGCGCTGTTCTCCTGGACACGCAACGGGGCGGCGGCGCCGATGCACCCGCGGTACGCACAGGAGCTGGCCCGGCTGAGTGCGGTCCCGACGACGGTCGCGCCGGTGGTGGAGTTGCCGGTCGGCGCCCGGGTCCGGTTGACCGGCCGCGGCAAGTACGGCGGCCTGGCCGGCACCATCGTGAAACGGGGGCGTTCCCGATACCAGGTGCAGACCAAGGCCGGCCTGCTGAACGTCCCCTTCCCGATGGCCGAGCCCGCCTGAGCCCGGCGGGGTCAGCCCAGCCAGCCGCGGTCCAGGTCCTCGGCGTAATGGCTGATCGCCCGCCCGTACCGCCTGATGTCCGGATCCTCGGTGGTGTCGGCGAGCAATCGCAGCAGGTCGGCGACCGCCTCGCGGGCGTCGCCGGTGTTGTAGCGCAGCATGGCCCGGAACACCCGCAACGGCCGGTCGGCGGGGAACCGGGCCAGCGCCTGCCCGAACACCTCGGCCGCCTCCTCGTCGCGGCCGAGGGCTCGCAGCGTGCTGCCCAGTCCGAGCAGGGCGTCCCGCAGATCCGTCTCGGGCAGGTCACCGGCAATCGCCGCCCGGTAGTGCGGAACGGCCTCCGCCTCCAGGTCGAGCACGTCGTGCGCCCACGCCGTCTGGTAGGCCACCACCGCGTCGTCCGGAAACTCGGCCCGCAGGCTCAACAGCAGCTCGCGGGCCTGCTCGGCCTGGCCGTCCGCGCGCAGGCGTACCGCCCGGGCCAGCCGCCCACCATAGGGATCCGTCGTCACCGGTTGATACTGGCATGCTGAGCCCATGACGATCATCGGCTCCTGGCCGCGTGCCGCAGGCCAGGAGCCGACGTGGTGATCGGGACCAATCGGCCGTCGTCCTAGCGCAGCGGCGCCTCGGTCGGGGTCATGGTGGCCTCGATCGTGTCCAGGATCTGCTCCACCTGCGGGCGCAGCAGCTGCCACTCCCGGCCGGTGGCCAGCGCCTCGTTCTCCGCGTCGACGGCCACCGCCAGGTCCCGTAGCAGCACCGCCAACTCGCGGGCCCGGGCCTGGCGGGCGCCGTCGATGTTCTGGGCGCCGAGCGCACCCCAGCGCACCGACAGGCCGGTCAGATCGTCGCGAACCGGCGGCCAGGCCAGGCCACGCCGTTCCGCCTCGCGCATCCCGAGGATGCTGAGCAGCCGCGACTCGGTGATCATCCGGGTTTCGGCCGACAGCGACGCGGCCTCGGAATCCCAGGTCGACGTGCGCTTGGACCGGGCGATCAGGACCGCCGCGGCGAGCCCGCCGAACAGCAGGAACAACAGGAACCAGCCGAGGAACCCGCTGGAGCTGTCCTCGTCGGCGACCGCGACGACGGCCGGTGACGACGACTCCGGTGCCTTCGGCGTGGTGGTCGTCGTCTCCACCTTGGTCACCGTGACCTCGACGGTACGGGTGTCGGCCGGCTGCGGCTTCTCGGTGGTCTTGGTCGGTTCCGGGTCCTTCGTCTTGGTCGGCTCCGGGTCCTTCGTCGTCTTGGTCGGCTCGGGATCCTTCGTCTTCTCGGTCGTCTTCGTCGGTTCGGGTTCCTCGGTGCGGGTCGGCAGGGTGCGATCGGCAGTCGCCTCCACCGACGGGCGCGTCGACGGCAGCGACCCGACGTCGCCCTCCCCGGTGCACGCCGTGAGCCCCAGCAGGCAGAGAACCACACCGACCGGTAGCAGTCGTCTCATGATCGCCATCTCCCACTTCTCGCTGACTGGCCTCAGCGTCCGGTCATCCGTCCCGATGGGCATCCCTCGCCCCGGATGACCCTTCGGACCGGATTCACTCGCGCGGGATGACGTCGCCACCGGCCCGCCGAACGAGGCTTGGCCGGTCCGGTGACACATCGCGTGTGTACGGCAGGGGGAACCGCCGCATGCAGAGCCGACTCCGACTGGCGGGCCACGGTGTGCAGCCGTTGCTACTGATGTTCCCGCTGGGTCTCTTCTGGATGGCGTTCGTCTTCGACCTGGCCACGCTGCTGGGCGCGCCGGCCCTGGTCGGCACGCTCGCCTACTGGAATCTGGTGGCCGGCCTGGTCGGCGGCGTGCCGGCCGTGCTGGCCGTGGGGTTCGACGCGTTCACCGCCGTCGGCCCGCGCGCCGCCCGGATCGGGTTCTTCAGCCTGCTGCTCGACGTCGGTGTGCTGATCGTCTTCGCGGTGCTGACCCTGATGCGGGTTCGCGACACCGACCGGGCCGCCGACCCGGGACTGCTGCTGTTGGAGGTGGCCGGTCTGGCGGTGGCCGCCTTCGGCGCCTGGTTCGGCGGCCGTTTCGGCGATCCCCGGGCCCCGGTGGCCGAACCCCTCCGCCGCTGACGAGGGACCAGCAACCGCACGTCACCACACACCGCCCGCGGTGGCCGGACGGTGTGTGGTGACGTGCGGTGCGGGCTGACGAACGGCTCAGACGGGCTGGGGCTCGCGGAGGCCGGAGATCGACGCCGCGATCAGGCAGATGCCGCCGAACACCAGCGTCGTCGCGCCGATCAGGACGAAACCGGCCAGTCCCAGGCCCGGCCAGACCAGCAGGGCCAGCGACGCGACCACCGCGACCAGGCCGACCACGATCCGCCAGCCGCCGCCCGAACCCTTGCGGCCGATGGCCAGGAGGATCTCGCCGATCCCGTCGAACAGCCAGCCGAACGCGACGATCAGCAGCATCAGGCCCAACGACTTGGTGGCGTCGGACAGGCAGAACACGCCGGCCCCGGCGACGAGCAGGCCGAGCAGCACCCCGAGAACCCGGTGCAGCACCGACAGCCCGTCGGCGACGAACATCTGCAGGACCCGGATACCGCCGACGACCAGCAGGTTGAGGCCGAACAGGAAGGCCACCACCCGCAGGGTGGCCTCCGGCCAGGCGAACGCGAGGATGCCGATACCGACGGCGAGTACACCGGCGGCCAGGCGCAACCAGATCCAGGCACGGGACATCGAGATCACCTGGCCTCTCGGCCGTGCACGGCCAGCGAGTAGATGACCAGCACGTCGATCGCGATGACGACCGTGCACCAGAACGGGTAGGCGGGCAGGAACAGCAGGTTGCCGAGGGCGCTGATGGCGGCGATGCCGATACCGACCACCCGGGCCCACATCTGGCCGAGGAACACGCCGACGCCGGCGGCCATCGTGAGCAGGCCGAGGATCGAGTGGAACACGCCCCAGACGGTGTAGTTGAAGTCGACCGCCAGACCGGAGCTGGTGGTGAAGTAGTAGTCGTCGCGGACGATCGCCACGACGCCCTCGATCAGCTGGAAGCTGCCGAGAAGCATCAGGATCACGCCGCTGAAGATCACCATCCCGAGCCAGTTGCTCGGTTTCGTGGTTTGAGTAGTCATCGAGGGTTCTCCTTCCAGGCCCGCGGCCGCCAGTTCTCGACGACCTTGGCCACGGCGGTGACCAGGAACAGCTGGCCGATCAGGGCTTCCAGGACGGCGATGCTCTGGGCCGGATTGGTGGCCGGCACCATGTCGCCGTACCCGGTGGTGGTCATCGTGACGAAGCTGAAGAACAGCGCCTGGGACAGCTTCGGATCGCCGTCCTCGCCGAACAGCGGGCCCGGCTGAAGCGCGGCAACGCATTCGTAGCCGAACCCGAAAGCCATGCCGATCAGCAGGTACGCGGCGAGCGCGCCGAGCATGGTCTGCAGGTCCACCCCACCGTGCCGGCCCAGATCCCGGACGATCGAGAACGGGGCCAACAGGTAGAGCGCACTCGCCGCCAGGAACGTGAAGCCGACCAGTGGCGAGTTCTCGATCAGCAGGTCGGCCCCGGCCGCGACCAGGGCCAGTGCGAAGACCCCGGCGGCGGCCAGGCGCATGCCGAGCCGGGCACCGGACACCCGGAGCGCCTGCCACACCGTCAGGGTCTGCACGAACAGCAGCAACGCGACCATCGAGCGGCTCTCGGCGAGCAGGGCCAGCACGTACGTCCCGATGATCATCACCAGGACCAGGCCGTACCCGCCCCTACGGCGCCATTCAGAACGCACCCGGGCCGTCCGACGCCGGCAGTCTGCGCACCTCGATCAGCCGCAGGCCGAGGCCGTGGATCCGGGAGATCAGGCCCACCACGGCCGATTGGTCGGGCAGCGAGCCGTGCAACACGGTCTCCGGCGGTTCCACACTGACCGTGAGGTCACGTAGCTCCGCGAGCAGCTCCTCCGGGATGACCCCGGAGACCCGCACCTGATATGTCGCCTCGGGCATGACTCGTCCCCTCCCCTATCGTTCCGGTCAGCCTTCAACCGCGCCGGTTCCGGCACGTCATCCCGGGGGGATGACGGATTCCGTACCGCGCACGCGGGCATGGAAGAGGCCCAGCTTGAACAGCCGTTCCAGGCGCCGGACGGTGAACGGGTGCGACATCGGCAGCTGGGCCAGACCCACCCAGAAACCGCGCAGCGCCTGCCCCTGGCGGACCAGCTGCTCGATGTCGGTGGTCTGCTCGGTGTGCCGGCCGGAGGCGAGCAGCACCAGACCGGTCGCGCCGGCCGGGGACAGGTGCGCGCCGTGCCTGTCGCACGAGTACTCCCGCAGCCGGGACAGCGCCGGGCCGAGCAGCGGGATCCGCTCCGAGTAGCAGACCGACAGCTGGTACCAGAGCGAGACGTGATGCAGCCGGATGTGGCCCAGCTCGTGACCGAGGATGAACCGCAGCCCGTCCCGGTTGTTCTCACGCAGGTTAACGAACAGCTCGTTGGCCAGCACCACGTAGTCGTGGCCGGTGGCCTGGGCGGCGAACGCGTTCAGGGTGCCGTTGCCGTTGGCCAGGTACAGGTTCGGCCGACGCTTGAGGCCCAGCTTGTGGGCGTAGTCGTCCATGGTCCGGTAGATGTCGCCGTACTGCTTGGGCGACAGCTCGACCGCGGTGCCGCGGATCGACGCCCGCTGCGTCTCACGGATGATGATCAGCCCGGGCACGAACAGCAGCAGGCCGATGAAGGCGGATCGGACGGTGGTGGCCCAGCCGGTGTTCTCCAGCCGTTCCGGCAGGTAGGGCAGGGTGGCCGCGGCCTGAAGGATGAACACCACGATGATCACGTTGAGGATCACCATGAACACGTAGAACGGCAGCTCGGCGGGGTGCCGCAGCTTGGCCGGTCTGGAATGCGTGGACACGACGGATCTCCTGTCTCCCGGTTTGCCGGTGACCATCCGCCGCGCGGGAGCACCGCGCCTCATCCCGCCGGAATGAGGCCCGGTCACCGCCGGTCCGGCGAGGCTGCAGAGACCCTTTCCGCGGTACGCCTGAAGGAGCCCGCCATGCCTGAGGCATCAGTCGTGTCCCCGAACCGGGCCTGGCTCGCCCGGTCGTCGTTCGTCGCGGCCGCCGCCGCCGTCGTCCTGGTCCTCGCCGTCGCCGGCCTGCGCGGTGGCATCGGCCTGCTGCTGGCCGGGGCGCTGGGCAGCGCGGCCGGGCTGGCCGGGGCGTGGTGGTTCCTCACCCATCGAGGGCTGTGGCGGTGGCTCGCCGGGGCGGTCGTCGTGCTGGCCCCGGTCGCCGTGGCCGTCGTCTACATGCGGCACCGGCTGCTCTGGGTGGTCATCGTGTTCGTGCTGCTCTGGGCGGTCGCGGTGGCCGCCGGACGCCGGGCGCTGGCCGAGCCCGGGGGCGGCCCACGGGAGACCGCCACGGCGGCGCCGCTCCGGCCGTACCTGATCATGAATCCTCGCTCGGGGGGCGGCAAAGTCGGACGGTTCCGCCTCGCGGAACGGGCCCGCGACCTCGGCGCCGAGGTGTTCGTCCTGGACGGACCGGCGGTGGACGTCGAGGCGGTGGCCCGGCAGGCGGTCCGCGACGGCGCCGATCTGCTCGGGGTGGCCGGCGGTGACGGCACCCAGGCGTTGGTCGCCGGGGTCGCCGCCGAGCACGGGCTGCCGTTCCTGGTGATCTCCGCGGGCACCCGCAACCACTTCGCCCTCGACCTCGGACTGGACCGGGAGGACCCGTCGACCTGCCTGGACGCGCTCACCGACGGCGTGGAGATGCGTGTCGACCTGGGGTTGATCGGTGACCGGACGTTCGTCAACAACGCCTCGTTCGGGGCGTACGCGGCAGTGGTGCAGAGTCCCGCCTACCGCGACGACAAGATCGGCACCACCCTCCAGATGCTGCCGGACGCGCTCACCGGGATCAGCGGACCGCATCTCGCCCTCACCGTCGACGGGGTCACCGTCACCGGGTCCCAGGCCGTGCTGGTCAGCAACAATCCGTACACGACCGGGGACATCGCCGGACTCGGTGAACGACCGCGGCTCGACCTCGGGGTGCTCGGCGTGCTGGCGGTGACCGTGCGGGGGTCCGCCGACGCCGCCCGGTTGATCAGCGGACGCGGCCGGGCCCGTTCGCTGACCGTCCGCGCGGCCACCGAGGCCGTCGTCGACGCCGACGCACCGTCCGTTCCGGTCGGTATCGACGGGGAGGCGGTGCTGCTGCCGACGCCGGTGCGCTGCCTGATCCGGCCGGCCGCACTGCGGGTGCGGGTGCCCCGGCAGCGTCCCGGGAACCGGCCGGCGCTGCCCGAGATGGACTGGACACGACTGCGGCGGCTGGCTCTCGCCGGCCGCCGCAGCTAGTCGGTCGGACCGCTCAGCGGCGGCGCACCGTCCGGCGGGTCACCCGTCGGGCGGTGCGCCGGCCGGTGCGCCGGGCCACTCTCCTCGAACCGAACATGATCGTCCCCTCTCTATCGGGCGGTCGCCGCCGTCTCCAGGTCGTGCAGTTCCTTGGCCTCCTCGGCCGCGAGCAGGCCGATCCCGACCAGGTCGAGCGGGCTGATGAACCCGTCGGCCAGCCGGAACCCACCGGCCCGGGCGATCGCGTCACGCAGCGGCACCGCCCAGTGGTGCTCGATCAGCAGCAGCGCCGCGGCACTGTCCGGCGGAATGTCCCCGAGCACGTCCCAGGCCTGCGGGTCGTCGAAGACCGCGACACCGTCCTCGGCCGCCGCGGCACCCAGCTGGGCCCCGGCCACCGCGCCGGCCTCGCCCTCGATACCGAGACCGATCAGCGCACCGACCTTGCTGCCGAGCTCGACGGCCTCATCCTGGGACAGGTTGCTCAGGTGCTCCACCTCGAGCTCGCCGTCCGCGTCCTTGTAGACGGCGAGGGCGTCGATCACCCGTACCGTGTCGCTCTGCCGGAGGCGCTCCAGCTCGGCGATCACCTCGCCATGGAAGTTCGGGTGCGGGAAACCCAGCACGATCAGCTGGACGGGACCGATGGACATCTCTTCCACTCCTCAGATCTGCGTCACCGACGATTGCGATCCTCGGTCCGGCCGGTGTTCCCGCGCCTCATCCGGTGCGGGTGAGGGGCCGACAGCGCTGTCCGGGGACGCTCGGAAACATGAGACGACTACTCCCGATGCTCGCGGGGCTCCTGCTGCTCACCGGATGCTCCGGAGAGCCGGCCACCCCGCAGGCCGCCGTCTGTGAGAGCTACGCGGCCGTGCAGAACACCGTCGAACACATCCGCAACACCAACGTGTCGGAGAACGGGCTGTCCGCCCTCAAGCCGTACGTCACCCAGCTGATCGACCAGCTCAAACAGTTCGTCACCGACGCACAGGCGCAGTTCGGGGCCCAGGCCGACACCCTCCGGGCATCCGTCGACGAGCTCTCGGCCAGCGTCGACGCGGCCCGAGCCGACCCCAACGTCACCACCCTTTCCGTGGTACGGGCGGACGTCGCCGACGTGCGGGCCGGTGCGCAGACCCTGCGCGCCACCATTCAGGAAACCTGCTGAGGGGGCGTCGATGCCCGTCCAACACAGCCGGGCGACCGGATGGACCGCCTGGGTCCTCTTCGGCGGCGTGATGCTCGTACTGCTCGGCACGGTCCACCTGTACGCCGGCTCGATCGGCCTGATCCGGCCGGAGGTGCTCGCCGGCACCCGCTCCGACCTGCTGCTGCCCGTCTCGATGACGGTCCTCGGCTGGACCCACGTGGTGTTCGGCACGATCGCGATCGTCACCGGGGTCGGGCTGATCCGCGGGCGGTTCTGGGCCCGACTCACGGCCATTCTGTTCGCGGGCGTGTCGTCGCTGGTCAACTTCACGTTTGCGCCGGCCCACCCGATCTGGTCGGTGGTCGCGCTCGGGCTCGCCGCCGTCGTCGCGTGGGCCGCCGCCGCCCACGGTGACGAGGTGGCCGACGCGTACGGCACGTGAGTCTGCGGCGGCTCGACGACCTGCAACGACGGCGGGGCCCGATCGGGTTCGGGTATGCGGTGATCTGCAAATACCTGGACGATGACGGGCCCCGCGAGGCTGCGCTGATCACCTACTACGGGTTCCTCAGCCTCTTCCCGATGCTGCTGCTCGGGGTCGCGGCCGTGTCACAGGCGCTGGCCCGACGGCCGGAACTGCGCCAGGAGCTGATCGCGGCGATCGTGCCGCCGGCGCTCCAGCCCGGGATCGCGTCGTCGATGGCCGGTCTGTCCGCGTCGTACACGGCCCTGATCGCCGGTCTCGTCTGGCTGATCTACTCGGGTATCGGGGTGGTGCTCAGCGCGTACGACACCCTCAATCACGTCGCCGCCGTGCCGTTCGGCAGGCGGGCCGGAATCGTCTCCAGGTACCTGCGGGCGATGGCCGCCCTGGCGGTCGTCGTCGCCGGGACGGTGGCCATCGGCGGTCTCACCGTGGTCGCGCCCGCCCCGCTCGCCGTCGCCGGATCGTGGGTGGTGACCAGCCTCGTGCTGCTGGGCACGGCCCGGATCCTGCTGATGCGGCCGGCGCCGCTGCGCTCGTTGTGGCCGGCCGCGGCGATCGGCGCGGTCGGGGTCACCGGGGTGCTCACTCTCGGCGCCACCGTCCTGCCCGAACTGGTCCGCGGCGCCGGCCGGATCTACGGCGGTTTCGCCACCGTGGCCGGCTTCTTCACCCTGCTCTACCTGCTGAGCAACGTCCTGGTGCTGGCGGCCGAGATCGCCGCCGTCCGGCACGCCCGGTTGTGGCCGCGGGCTCTCGACCCGGCCCGCCCCACCGAGGCCGACGCCCGGGCCATGCTGCTGCTGGCCCGTGAGCAGGAACGCCTCCCGGCCACCGACATCACCTACACCCTGCGGACCCCGCCCGCTCAGTCCTGAGCCGCCCGGAGGAAGCCCCGCATCGCCCACAGGCCGATGCCGGTCATCAGGATGCCGGAGCCGAACCGGCCGAGCAGGCCCAGTCCCGGCGGGTGAGCGGTGTCGGCGTCCGGTCCCGACACCACCGCCGTCACCGGTTCCGGCTCGTGGCCGAACCGCTCGTCGAGACGCACGTCCTCGAGGCGCAACCCCTCGCCGGTGAACACGCCGCGACATTCATACCCGTCGGCACCCGGCACGTCGTCGAGCCACTCACAGGTCGACGCCGTGAAGTGGCCGGGCGTGCCGGTGAAATACGCCGCCATCGGATCGGCGCCGTGATACAGCAGCAGGCCACCGCAGACGAGGATCGTTCCCACCAGGACGGTCAACATGGCGTTCAATACGAACTCACCGAAGCCCACCCCGCGCCGCATGCCCCCAAAATAGCGATGATCGTCAAACTCGCGGGGCGTCGGTGGTGGGGCGGGTCCGGGGCAGGAACCAGGCGGCGGTCAGGCCGACCAGACCGGCGGCGGCCACCGCGAGCATCGCCCAGAGGTAGGCGCGGTTCGGGTGGGTGCTGTCCACTCCGGCGACCAGAATGGTTCCGGCCAGGGCCGCGCCCAGTGACGAACCCAGGTTGGAGATGCTGCGGGACAGGCCGGAGATCTCGCCCTGGAGGTCTTCGCCGAAGCTGGACTGGACCACGTTCACCGACGGGGTGAGCATGCCGCCCAGACCGAGACCGATGACGAACAGGCCGGGCACCATCGACCAGATGCCGTCGGCGGCGCTGCCCAGGGTCAGCAGCAGGGCGATGCCGGCGACGGTGACGGCGAAACCGGCGATGATCAGGGTGCGCTGCGGGCGGCGGCGGGCCATCCGTTCGGCCGCCAGCGAGGACAGCAGGACGCCGACGGTGGTGGCGGTGAAGACGGCGCCGGTCTCGATGGCGTTGTAGCCCTTGACCACCTGCAGATACGTGGAGACCACGAACGACGTGCCCATCACCATGAGCCACTGCATGTTCTGGGTGACCAGGCCCAGGTTGGAGGCCCGGTTTCGGAACAGGACGGTGGGCAGCAGCGGTTCCCGGCCGGCTCGTTCCTTCGCCCGCACGGTGGCGAAGAACCAGGTCAGCACGAGGGCACCGGCGATCACCAGGCCGAGCATGAGGCGCGGGTCGTCGTCGGCGGCCAGGATGCCGAGAACGATCAGGATCAGGCCGACCGCGGACAGTACGGCACCGCCGACGTCGAACGGCTGGCCGTGGTCGGCGGGCAGCGGGTCCGTGACGGCACGCCGGGCGAGCAGCACGATGAGCAGGACGATCAGGGCCTGGAAGGCGAAGGCGGCGCGCCAGCTCACCGCGTACGCGATGAAACCGCCGAACAGAGGTCCGGCGACCGCGCCGATGCCGCCCATCGCGCTGATCGCGCCGAAGGCGCGGGCCCGCGCCCCGACGCCGCGGAAGAGCAGCGTGGTGAGGATGTAGACGGGTGGGATGAGCAGCGCCGTGCCCACGCCTTCGAAGATCGAATAGCCGACGACGAGTACGGCCAGATTGGGCGCGAGCGCGCTGAGCAGGGCGCCGGCGCCGAAGAGCAGCAGCCCGAGCTGGAGGCACCACTTGCGGCCGAGGATGTCGGTGAGTTTCCCGCCGGGGATCATCAGCGCGGCCATGACCAGCAGGAACAGCGTGATGGCGAGCTGGACCCCCTGGACCGTGGTGTTCAGGTCGGCGCTGATGTCGGTGATCATCACGTTCATGTTGGAACCGGCGAAGCTGCAGATGAACTGGGCCAGCGCGAACGCGATCAGCGCGCGTCGCAGCCCGACCGGGAAGCGCCCGGTCGTGGTCCGTTCCACCATGGTGGGTCTCTCCTATGAGAAGGGGCGGTGATCTCGGCTCCAGCGGGGGCCGATCTCGCTCCATTCGCGCTGCCAGGCCCGGGCCCGGTAGCGGTCGAGCAGGGCCATGCCGATGCGGCGCAGGCCGTTGGCGGCGGCGGCCACGATGGCGACGATCACGATCGCGACGAGGGCGGCTTTGCCGACCGGGTTGCGGTCCCCCGGTTTGGTTCGCAGGTCGCCGCGGTTGTTGACCCAGATCTTCACCTCGTCGCCGGGTCCCTTGCCGGGGTCGACGGTGATCAGGCCGGTGCGCTTGACCCCGTTCGGCGCGGTCCAGCCGGCCTGCGCGGAGTACGGGGTGGACCGCAGATCGGCTTCGGTGCCGTCGAGTACGGCGGTCACCTCGCGCAGGTTGTCGCGTTCCCAGGCGATCGCCCGCTGGTCGGACTCGTAGCTGGTGCCCGCGGCCCACCAGGCCAGCACCGGCGAGCCGAGCAGGACGAGCGAGAACAGGCCGACCAGCATCACCATCTCGAAGCGGTCCGAGCCTCGCCACAGCGGGTTCTTCTTGCGGACGAACATGCTCGAAGGATCGTGCGCGGCGGGGCGCAGCGGTTCATCCCCGCCGGATGAGGGAGGCGCGCGTCGGCTCGGCGAGGCTCGAGTCCGGATCTGGGAGGTGGGCATGCCGATCTGGCTTCGGCTGCGGCACGAGACCGAGGAGGCCACCGCCTCCGGCATCTACGGACTGATCGTCGGGGCGGCCGTGCTGGTGGCCTCGCACGCGGCGACGGCATGGCGGACGACGATCGCGGTCGTGGTCACGCTGACCATCTACTGGCTGGCCGAACGCTATGCGCGGATCGTCGCCGAACGCATCCACGAGGGCCACCGGCCGACCTGGCACACGGTGCGCCACCAGCTGACCAGCGGCTGGGAGATGGTGACGGCGAGCATCCTGCCGCTGCTGGTGCTGGGTTCGGTCCGGCTGGCCGGCGCCACCCAGGAGACGGCCGAGATCGCGTCCCTGATGTGCACGACCGGCCTGCTGTGTGTGGCCGGCTGGTGGATCGGCGCGAAAGGTCGCCTACACCCGATGGAGCGCGTGGTCTCCACCCTGACGGCCGGAGCCTTCGGCGCCGCCCTGATCCTGCTGAAGACCCTGCTGCACTGAGCCTCCGGCAGCGCTCCGGCACCCGCGATCGGAACGATCACCCTCCGACATTCTCGGTGATTCGGCCGGGGCGCCAGCCGTCCGGGCCCAGCACCCGCTCGCGGACCGTCACCTCGCCCGGGCGGACGCTGATCAGGCTCCACGAGCAGCCGGTGCCGCGCAGCCGGCGGCTGGTGGCGGTCCCGGCGACGACGAAGGCGGTGCCGGCGCGGAAGGTCACGTCCGGCACGTGGGTGTGCCCGGCCAACACCAGGTCGACCCGGGCGTCGCGGACCGCGTCGAGCAGCCGCTCCCGGCCGATCAGCGCGGCCGTTCCGGTGGCCAGCGGCGGATGGTGCAGGGCGAGCAGCCGGACGTCACCGCTGGGCACCGCGCCGAGGACCCGTACCACCTCGTCGGTCTGCCGGGCGGTGATCCGCCCGTTCTTCCACCGCCAGCGCGGCATCGACGACAACCCCAGCGCGGTCACACCTGCGACCCGGCGGATCGGCTGCGGGTCCGCGTCGATCCAGGAATTCCAGCGGTCGTACGGCCGAAGCACCCGCCGCCACGACGTGAGAGGCAGGTCGTGGTTCCCGGTGACCGCCAGGACCGGCCCGGGCAGGCGCTCGAGCAGCTCCTTCGCCTGCCGGAACTCCTCGGTCCGGGCCCGCATGGTGAGGTCCCCGGTGACCACGACGAGATCCGGCCGGGCCGCCGTCACGTCCGCCACGATGCTGTCCACCGCGTACCCGTAGTGGGCGCCGAGGTGCAGATCGGAGAGGTGCGCGACGACGGCCGGCCGGTTCACGGGGGCGCCGGCCCGGCCCGGCGGCGTCCGGGCCGGGCCGACGCGGCGAGCGGCGCTGCACCGCTCGCCGGTGGGGTGGTCGCACTCACCGGGGCGGACGCAGGTCGTTCGGGCCGCCGTAATCGCCGCCCGGAGTCACGACCGTGCCTGCCTTACCGGCGAGGATCGCGGCGGCGTCCTCCAGAGCGCCGATCGCTGCCAGATCGCCGGTGAGTTCGACGAAACGGCAGACCGCCTCCACCTTCGGCCCCATCGAGCCGGCCGGGAATCGCTCCCGGCGCAGCTCGGCGGGGGTGGATCTGGTGATCGGCTGCGGGTCCGGTCCCCCGAACCCGCGGATCACCGCTGACACGTCGGTGAGCAGCAGCAGCGCGTCGGCTTCGAGTGCCTCGGCGAGCACCGCGGTGGCCAGGTCCTTGTCGACGACGGCCTCGACCCCGGTGAGCCGGCCGTTGTCGTCGCGGATGACCGGGATCCCGCCGCCGCCGGCACAGACCACGATCGTGCCGCTGCCGAGCAGCTGCCTGATGATCCGGGTCTCGACGACCCGCTGGGGCTGTGGGGACGGGACCACCCGCCGCCACTTGGCCCCGTCCGGGGCGACGGTCCAGCCGCGCTCGGCGGCGAATCGGCGGGCGGTCTGTTCGTCGTAGACGGCACCGACGAACTTCGACGGCGCCCCGAACGCCGGGTCGGCCGCGGACACCAGGGTCTGGTCCAGGATCGCGGCGACCTGACGGCCGGGTAGCGCGTTCTGCAGGGCCTGCAGCAGCCAGTATCCGATCATGCCCTGGGTCTGCGCGCCGAGGACGTCGAACGGGTACGGCACGGCCAGGGCCGGGTCGGCGGCGCTCTGCAGGGCGAGCATGCCCACCTGCGGCCCGTTGCCGTGGGTGATGACGACCTCGTGTTCGGCGGCGAGCGGGGCCAGGGCGGCGACCGCGCGCAGGGCGTTGGCCCGCTGGATGGCGGCGTCGGGCTTCTGCCCCCGTTCCAGCAGGGCGTTGCCGCCGATGGCGATGACCAGGCGCATCAGGACCCCAGGGTGGCGACCATGATCGCCTTGATGGTGTGCATCCGGTTCTCGGCCTGGTCGAAGACGATCGAGTACGGCGACTCGAACACCTCCTCGGTGATCTCCAGCGATTCGAGGCCGGTGTGCTCGTAGATCTCCTGGCCGACCTTGGTGTTCCGGTCGTGGAAGGCGGGCAGGCAGTGCATCACCTTCACCGCCGGGTTCCCGGTGGCCCGTACCGCATCCATGTTGATCTGATAGGGCTTGAGCAGCCCGATCCGCTCGTCCCACATGTCCTTGGACTCGCCCATCGACAGCCACACGTCGGTGTAGAGGAAGTCGGCGCCGCGGACACCCTCCTCGACGTTCTCGGTGTGGGTGATCCGGGCGCCGGTGGTCTCGGCGATGCTCTGCGCCGCCTTGATCACCTCGTCCGGGTTCCACCGGGACTGCGGGGCCACCATCCGGACGTCCATGCCCATCATGGCGCCGCCGATGAGCAGCGAGTTGGCCACGTTGTTCTGAGCGTCGCCGAGGTACGCGAACGCGACCTCGTTGTCGTGTTTCACGGTGTGCTCGCGCATGGTGAGGATGTCGCAGAGGGTCTGGGTGGGATGCCATTCGGTGCTGAGCCCGTTCCACACCGGCACACCCGCGTACCGGGCGAGGATGTCCACGTTCTCCTGGCCGAAGCCGCGGTATTCGAGGGCGTCGTAGAAGCGGCCGAGGACCCGGGCGGTGTCCTTGACCGACTCCTTGTGGCCGAGCTGGGTGCTGCCCGGGTCGAGGAACGTGACGTGCGCGCCCTGGTCGTGGGCGGCCACCTCGAAGGCGCAGCGGGTCCGGGTGGACGTCTTCTCGAAGATGACCGCGATGTTCTTGCCGGAGATCCGTGGCACCTCGGTGCCGGCGTACTTGGCCGCCTTGAGCTCGGCGGCGAGTTTCAGCAGGAACTTCCACTCCTGCGGGGTGAAGTCTAGTTCCTTCAGGAAGCTGCGGTTGCGCAGGTTGAACGACATGGCGGGTCCCCCTAGACGGCGTCGCGTTCGATCGGGCAGGTCATGCAGCGGGGGCCGCCCCGGCCCCGGCCGAGCTCGCCACCGGCGATGGTGATCACTTCGATGCCCTGCCGGCGCAGGTAGGTGTTGGTGGTGACGTTGCGTTCGTAGCCGACGATCACCCCCGGCTCGACGGCCAGGAAGTTGTTGCCGTCGTCCCACTGCTCGCGCTGGGCGGCGCGGATGTCCTCGTTGGTCTCCAGCACCTGGACCTTGTCCACGCCCAGGGTCTCGGCGATGGTGGCGAACAGATCCTGGTTGCGGATCACCTTGAGCCCGTCCGGGTCGTCTTCGGGCAGTACGGTCCACGACCGCAGCGACTCCTGCAGGTACGGGTACAGCACGAAGGTTTCCCGGTCGATCATCGTCATGACCGTGTCCAGGTGCATCATGGCGTGCGAGTGCGGCAGCTCGATGGCGATCACCTTGGTCGCCGCGCCGGCCGCGAACAGGCTGCGGGCCAGGTTCTCCACGCCCATCGCGGTGGACCGCTCGCCCAGCCCGATCATGATCGCGCCGTTGCCGAGGACGTGGATGTCGCCGCCTTCGAGGGTGGCCGGCTGGTGCGGTTCGTCGTCTCCGCCGTACCAGACGGTGAAGTCGGACAGGTTGAACATCGGGTGGAACCGGTAGATGGCCGCGCTGTGCACCGACTCGCGCAGCCGGGCCGGCATCGCCATCGGGTTGATGCTGACACCGCCGTAGATCCACGCCGAGTTGTCCCGCTGGAACAGGTGGTTGGGCAGCGGGGTGAGCACGAAGTCGTCGGCGCTCATCAGTTCCCAGCGCAGGCTGTTCACGGTGAACCCGGCCAGCTCGTTCTTGAGGACACCGCCGATCAGGTAGTCGGCGAGTCTCTCGCTCTCGGCCTGCTCGGCAAGCCGGCGCAGCGGGGTGGCCAGGGTCGGGCCGACCGTGTCGTCGGTGATGATCCGGTCCAGCACCCAGTTGCGGGCGGACGGGATGTCCAGCACGTCGGCGAGCAGCCGGGCGAAGTAGTGCACCTTGACCCCGCGCTCGCGCAGCACCTCGGCGAACGCGTCGTGCTCCTCGCGGGCCCGTTTCGCCCACAGGATGTCGTCGAAGAGCAGGTCACGGACGTTGTCGGGGGTGAGCCGGCTGAGTTCGACGCCGGGACGGTGCAGGATCACCTGCCGGAGCCGGCCGGTCTCGGAGTCGACGTGAAAACTCATCAAACTCTCCTCTTGCGCATGGACGCGTAGACGGGAATGCCGATCAGGCCTGCGGCGCCGGCCATCAGGAACGGACCCCAGACGACGAACCAGTCGTCGCCGGAGTTGCGCGAGTACCAGATGAAGAGAATCGAGAAGATCAGCGCGATCACCGCGATGAGCAGGTCGCCGACGCCGCCCTCGCGCCGCCATTTGATCTTGGCGAGGGCGGAGAAGGCGTACGGGACGGCGGCCGTGATGCCGCTCATCAGCACCAGCGTGTTGAAGACCGTCGCGCCGCTGGTCCCGGCGTAGCTGATGATCATGGCCACGGTGGCGAAGACGCTGGAGGTGATGATGCCGGCGGCCGGGACACCCCGTTTCGAGAGCCGGCCGAACATGGCCGGGAACAGGCCGTCCTTGGCCGCGGCGAGCGGCATCTCGGCGCAGATCATGGTCCAGCCGTTGAGCGCGCCGAACCCGGAGACGATCACCGCGATCGCCACCAGGTCACCGGCCCAGGAGCCACCGGCCATCATGTTGGCGGCCACCGAGTAGGAGGCCTTGTTGGCGTCCTCGGCCAGCACCGACGTCGGCACGATCCCGAAGATGGCGACCATCGACAGCAGGTAGACGACCGCGGCGCCGAGCGTGCCGATCACGGTGGCCCGCGGCACGTTCCTACTCGGGTCGCGCACCTTGGCCGCGGCCACCGCGGCGCATTCCACGCCGAGGTAGCTGAACAGGCAGATGGCCATCGCGCTGCCGATCGCCTTGAGATCGGTCTCGCCGCTGACGTTGGCCGGGCTGTAGTTGGCGGTGCTGATGAAGAACAACCCGACCGTCGACATGATCACCAACGGGATGAACTTCACGATGGTGGTCCAGAACTGGACGATGCCCATGTTCTTGACGCCGGTCAGGTTGATCAGCGCGGGCAGCCAGATGCCGAACAGGGCGATCACGATCGACCAGATCTTGACGCCGTCCTGATTGACGAAGTGTTCGACGTAGTAGACCCAGCCGGTCACGATCGCCGCGTTACCGGCCCACGCGGTGATCCAGTAGGACCAGGCGTTGGCGAAGCCGATCCCGTCGCCGAACGCGGCCCGGGCGTAGGCGTACGGGCCGCCGTCAGCCGGCATGCGCTTCGACAGCGACGCGAACATCACCGCGAGGGCGAGCGCGCCGACCGTGGTGAGCACCATCGCGACGATGCTGATCGGACCGATCGACGCCAGCGAGTAGGGCAGATTGAAGATCCCGACACCGATGATGGTGCCCAGGATCAGCGCGGTGGCCTGCGGCAGGCCGAGAGAGCGGGTCTCGGTCGCCTTGTCCAGGTCGGTCATGGGCCGCAGCCTCTCCGAAACGGGTTCCGGTCCGAATCACTCGGGCGGGATGAAAGGGGGATCAGGACATCGCGGGCTCGAACCGGCCGAGCTCGTCGTCGCCCTTCTGGATCACGCCGTAACTGGACTCCGGCACCGGCTGCCATGCGCCCTCGAGCTCACCGAGCGGCTCGGAGACGATCAGCCGGGTCTCCTCCGACAGCCCGCGCAGATGGGCCTGCTCCGGATGGAGGTGCCGCAGCGCGGAGATGTCGGTGCTGTAGAACAGCGAGCGGCTGCGCCCCTCGCTCGAATAGCGGAAGCACCAGGTCCGGTCACCGTCGGTGGTGGCCACGGTCATCTGCAGCGGATCGGGTACGCCGTACGCGCGCCCGACCGACTCGACCAGGCCGGCCATCCGTTCCACGGCTTCCACCGGCCGGTCGCGCAGCCCGTAGGTGAGGGCGAGGTGGAACATCACCTCGGAGTCGGTGGACCCGGCCATGAACGGGTACAGATCCGGATCGACGGCCAGCACCAGGTCCCGTTTGAGTCTGTGGAACTCGCGGATCGACCCGTTGTGGACCCAGAGCCAGTCGGCGTACCGGAAGGGATGGCAGTTGGTCTGTTGCACCGCGGTCCCGGTGCTGGCCCGGATGTGGGCCAGGAACAACGGCGACAGCGTGGACCGGGCGATCTCGCGCAGGTTGGCGTCGTTCCAGGCCGGACCGGTCCCACGGTAGAGGGCGGGCTCCCCGCCGCCGGCGGTGTACCAGCCGACGCCGAAGCCGTCGCCGTTGGTGGTCTCCACCCCGAGCCGGGAGTGCAGACTCTGGTCGATCAGCGAGTAGCGGGGCCGGTAGAGCAGCTCTTCGAGCCGGATCGGCGACCCCGAGTAGGCAATCCAGCGACACATGGCGTCATGGTGGTCATCGTGGGGCCCGCGGGGGCTCACCCCCGGCGGATGAGCGGCACCCGACCTGCTCCAGCCAGCCGCACAACACCAGGTGAACGGCGTCTGAACCGATCAGTGGATCGGTCACCCGCCACTCCCGGGGGTGGACGAGGACCGGCTGTTCCTGGGCGCCGCCGAGGCCGCCGTGGCAGCCGATCAGCTCCTCGAACGCGGCGACCTCGCCGGTGACCGGATCGAACAGGCTGTTGATGACCAGATCGCCGGTGTGGTCGAGGGTGTCGTGGCGGCGCAGGTCGTCGGCGGCGTGCGGGCCGAACCCGGCCAGCGGATCGGTCCCGTCGACGTGGTCGTCGCGCAACCGCCGCTGCCCGTCCGGGCCGAGGACCACCGCGCCGTCGGCCTCCGACCGGACCATCACCCAGCCGATCCCGGCGTGCCCGGTGAGGGTGGGCAGCAGCTCCGGATACCGCTTGTCGATCTGTTCCCGAGTGACCCGGCAGGGCAGCCGGGTGAAGTACACGAGAGCCAGGTTGCCACCGGCCGCGACGACGACGTCGTCGGTGCCCTGACCCCGGATCAGGTCCTCCAGGGTCAGGCCGTAGCGCTGCCGGAACGTGGCGCCCTGGCTCTGCCCGTGGTCGGAGAGGATCACGAACCGGTACGGCCGTGGCGCGGCGGCCGCCACCTCCTCCAGGATGGCCAGCACCCCGTCGATGCCGTCGAGCGAGGCCAGCGCCTCCGGCCGGGCCGGGCCCGCGTGGTGGGCGATCTCGTCGTAGTCGACCAGGTCGCAGAAGACCGCGGGCGCACCCCGCATCATCTGCTCGGCGATCACCGTCAGGTTGAGGTTACGCAGCAGCACGTTGGTGGCGCCGCGCAGCAGCACGTACCGCCAGTCCCGGTGCATTCTCGGCTCGACTCCGCGCAGCCGCTGCCGACGGGCCTGGTGCAACTCCTTGACGATCTCGCCGGCGGCCAGCACCAGGGAGCGGGTCAGACCGAACGGGTCGAGCAGGTAGGCGCTCAGGTAGCGGGCCGGGCCGGGTCGCCGCCCGCGCACGGTGCTCATCGTCAGCAGCGAGGTCGGCGCGTCGCCGGAGAACACGTTGCTCACGCTCACCCCGCCGTCGGCGAGCAGGCCACGGCCGTTCGACAGGCGGGACTCGACCAGGGCGGCGTCCTCGGGACGGTTGGTCACGACGAGGCGGCCGGGCGTCTTCTCGTACCACCGGAAGGCCGGAACCCGATCGCTCGCGCCGTGCAGCAGCCCGGCCTGGCTGGCCGGTGTCGTCGCGGGCATCCGGGCGTGCCATTCGGTGAGGGTGTGGCTGCCGGTGCGCAGCCACCGGCCGATGGTCGGCAGGTTGCCCGTCTCGATAGCCCATCTGGTCAGCGGTGCGGACAGTCCGTCGATCTGGATCATGATGACGCCCGGCACGTCGGTCGGCGCGACGCTGCGCCGGTAGCGACGGTTGGCGCGCAGCAGATGCCTGGTCGCGACGCCGTGCTGCCCGGCGGTGACCACCCACAGCCCGATGCTCATCAGGATCGCGCCGAGCCAGGACGCCCAGAACGCCGACCAGAACCCGTCCACCTGGATCCCCGGGGTGACCTGCAGCGCGATCCACACCAGCAGGCCCTGCACGACGATCCAGCCGGCCACCACCCCGGCCCAGCCGATCCTGGTCAGCAGGGTCACCAGCAGCGGCCGCAGCACCGCGCCGAGCACACCCAGGACGATCGCGACGGTCAGCACCGCCCAGCCGTCGTCGGCGGAGATCCCGGGCAGCAGCCCGATGACGACACCCGTCACCATCGCGCCGACGATCACGGTCACCAGTGCGCGCACCATGCGCGACAGTGTCCGGCCGGTTCGTCGCCCGGACGCCATCCCCGCCGGATGATGCCCGGTCACGGCCGGTCCCCGGACCATGACGCCATGACCTCGCTGACCGGGAAAGTGCTGGCGTTCGTCCCGCAGCGGCTGCGTACGCCGGTGGTCACGATGATCGACGAGCTCCTGCGGGTGCAGATCTTCGACAGGTCGATGACCCTGGCGGCGCAGGCGTTCACCTCGATCTTCCCGCTGCTGATCATGCTCAGCGCGCTGGCCGGCGGCGGTTCCCGGCAGCATCTGGGCGACCTGGTACGCCTGCCCGACACCAGCGCCCGGCTGCTCGACGACGCGCTCGACGGCAGCCGCAGCAACGCGTTCGGAGTGGTCGGCGGGCTGATCGTGATCCTGTCGGCGACCGGGCTGGCGCGGGCGCTGGTCCGGGCGTACCGGACGGTGTGGCAGGTCCCGGGCCGCCGGGCCGGTGCGGCGTCGACCGGCTGGCAGATCGGCTCGGTGCTGATGCTGGTCGGCTTCCTGATCGTGATCCGAATGCTGAGCTCGCTGACCGGCATGCTGCCGTCGCCCCGGGCCGGGCAGGTGGTGGTGACCGCGCTGGCCGATCTGGCCCTGGCCGTCGCCCTGCCGCGGATCCTGCTCGGCCCGGTGGTGCCGTGGTCGAGGCTGCTGCTGACCGGCGGGCTGTTCGCCGCGGTCATGGTCGGGGTGCGGGCCGGCGGCGCGATCTACCTGCCGCGGGCCCTGCAGTCCAGCGCCGACCGGTACGGGACGATCGGGCTGGCCTTCACCTACATCGGCTGGCTGTACGTGCTGTCGTTCTGTCTACTGCTGACCGCTATCGTCGCCGGTGTGCTGCACGTGCCGGATCAGGAACGCCAGGATCAACTCGCAGATGCCGACGAGCAGGCTGCCGACACCGGTGAGCACGACCAGGGTGGCCAGCGACAGGTCGGGCAGCACGACGAAGGCGACCCCGAGCAGGATCGTGAGCACTCCCACGACCACCAGCCCGACCTTTAGCGCGCCGTGCTGGACCACGCCGGCCAGCAGGAGGGCGAGGCCGGTGAGGATCCAGGTGGTGCCGTAGATGATCGCCAGCACCAGCAGGCCGGTGACCAGCTCGCGCAGACAGGCCAGGCCGGCGACCAGCAGGAGGATGCCCACCACGCCGGTGAACACGTGGCCCGCGACGCTGCGGCCGGTCGGCAGGAACGCCGCGATGATCCGGGCCAGGCCGCCGAGCACCAGCCAGATGCCGGTGAAGATGGCCATCAGTTTGAGCGAGAGGTCCGGCCAGATCAGGACGGCGAGTCCCAGGGCCACCGCGAACGCGCCGGTGACCAGCAGCGTCCACCAGGGGAACGGCTGCGTACGGAGTTCGGTGGCCGTGCCCGGCCACGGATCGGTGTCGGTCATACGGCCAGGCTGGGTGACCCCCGGGCCTGCGGGGATCACCCGGAGTGGGTGAGCGGTCAGATCAGGCCGGACTGGCGGGCGGTGACGACCGCCTCCCGACGGCGGGCGGCACCCAGCTTGCGGTAGATCGACCGCATGTGCGCCTTCACCGTGTTGACCGAGATGCCCAGGTTCTCGGCGATCTCGGCGGCGGTCAGCACGGTCGGCAGGTACTGCAGGACGTCGATCTCACGTTCACTGAGCGGCCCGGCCGACGGCGTGGGCGAGATGATCGGGATCTCGCCGGTGATCTCGCCGAGCACCCCGTCGCCGGCCGGTCGGCGCAGCTCGGTGAGCCACTGCTGCCGTTCGGCCAGGATCATCACCCGGTTGGTGTCGAAGGTGCGGAACGGCCGCCGGATCAGGTCGGGCTCGGCCGACGCCAGCGCCCGGGCCAGCGCCTCACTCGCCACCGAACTGCGGCCCTGCGCGTCGGCGGCGAGCGCGGTGAGAATCCAGGCGGCGGTCGCCGACACCCGGTCCGAGCCGTCGCGCACCCTGGCCAGCAGCTCACCGGCCGCGGGCAGGTTGCCGGTGCCGAGCAGGGCCCGGGCCAGACAGACCTGCTCGGCGGGGGCCAGCACGACCCGGGCGCCGTAGGCCATCACCACCGCGCCCGGGTCACCGGCGGCGAGCCGGATCTCCGCTCCGGTGACATCGAGCAGGCGGTCGATCTGCGGTGCGATCAGCGGCGGGCCCGCTTCGGCCCGGACCTGACCGAGGAGGGTACGGGCACCGGCCACCTCACCACGGTCGAGCATCAGCCGGACCCGGATCAGCCCGGCCAGCACCGACTGGGTGGTCTCCGGGATCTCGCCGAGCGCGCGCAGCGCCTTGCGCAGTCGGTCCTCGGCCTCCGGCTCGCGGCCGCGCTCCTGCTCGATCAGGGCCTGCGCCAGATAGGCCGGAGCGACCGCGACCCGACCGCGGGCGTCGATGCGCCCGGCCGCGTCCTCGGCGGCCGCCGCGTGATCGGCGGCCTCGCGCAGGGCGCCCCGCATGAACGCGAGCTGGGCCAGCAGCGCCAGCGAGTTGATCTCGATGTACGGCACGTCGGCGGTCCGCGCGGCGGTGACGGCGGCCCACAGATACCGGTCGGCGTGATCGAACCGGCCGGTCCAGAGCAGAGCCGCACCCTTGTTGTTGAGCGTCATGGCCCGGTACTGCAGCAGCGACGGCGCCTGGTCCCAGCTCAGCCGGGCCAGCTCGCCGAGCAGGTCGGAGGCCCGCTGGAGCAGGTGCGGCATGTCGCCGTGCCAGCGGATCACCGTGCCGTTCTCCAGGACCGCCAGCGCGGCGGCGGCGTCGGCGGCGGCCCGGTCGGTGCGGCCGGCCAGCAGTTCCCGGGCGGCGGCGATCCGGCGCGGCACGGCGGCGGCGTCACCCCGGGCGTAGCAGAGGATCACCGCGCACACCGCGAACTCGGCGGTCTCCGGCAGCCGGTCGACCGGGACACGGGTGAGCACCTCGATCAGCTGTGTCCGGTCGGCCGAGGTGAACAGGGGCAGGCCGCGCCGTACCACGATGCCGGCCACCAGGTCCCAATCGCCGGCGGCCGCGGCGTGGGTGAGTGCGGGCAGCGCGGCGCCGTCGGTGTCGTACCAGTGGGCGGCGTCGCGATGCAGGCTGGGTGGCGAGTCGGGCCAGCGGCGGGCCACCCGGCGGCGCAGCGCGGAGCGCAGCATCGGGTGGTAGCGGAACCAGCGTCCGGTGCCGGTGCGCTCGACGAACAGGTTGCCCCGGGCGAGGTCCTCGAGCAGGTACTGGCCGTGCGGCTCGCCGCTGAGTGCGAGGGCGAGGTCGCCGCAGATCCGGTCCGGGATGCTGGTGCGCAACAGGAACCGGCGGACCTCGTCGGGCTGGGTGCCCAGCACCTCGCGGAGCAGGTAGTCCTCGACCAGCTCGTCGGCGCGGGCCGGGTCCGGGGTGTCCAGCAGCAGCCGCAGCCCGGCGCTCCAGCCCTCGGTCCGGCGGACCATCGTGGTCAGTCGGTCGGCCGGCATGCTCCGGCCGGTGAGGGCGAGCAGCTCGGCCGCCTCCTCCAGCCGGAAACCGAGGTCGGCGGGGCGGATCTCGGTCAGTTCGCCGCCGGCCCGCAGCCGGTGCAGGGGCAGGTCCGACTCACGGCGGGTGACCAGCACGAACCGGGCCTGCCGCAGCCGGAGCAGACCGGTCAGCGCGCCGAGGATCTGCGGGTCGGTCACCCGGTGCAGGTCGTCGAGGACCACCACGACCGGCTTGGTCCGCCGGACCAGTGCGGCGGCCAGCGCCTGCCGGTACTCGGCGTCGTCCGCCTCGGGGCCGGGAACGGCCTGGTCGCGCGGGATGACGCCGGCGGTGTGCAGGGCGAGGTAGAGGTCGGACCAGAAGGCGTACGCGTCGTCGTGCTGATTGTCGAGTGTGAGCCAGGCGACCGGCCCGCCCATCGACCGTGCCGCCGCCCATGAGCCGACCAGGGCGGTCTTGCCCCAGCCGGGACCCGCGCAGACCAGAGTCGCGGTCCGTTGCACCCCCTCGTCGAGCATCGCCGCCAGGCGCGCGCGCCAGATCAGCCCGGCCGGGAGCCGGGGTGGCGTCGTGTGTTCCACAGGTATTCGCACCATCGCACTGCCGACTACACGCTCACGCATCACGGCCCCCAGATCACAGATGACGCCCCCTACCGATCCCCGCTCGCGAAGCGCCTCCGGATCGGTCCCCCAGCTGACCGGCCTCACCGAAACACAAAAAGTGCTTGGCAGGCAACCCTCGGTATTTGCATACAGAGGGGAACGAACTAGTTCTCCCAGCCTGCAAGTTGCATTGATCAACAACAATTCATTCGTCTCGTACGAGGCGTTTCCACCGCTCGGGACGAGACGCTGGCCTCCCGTACCAGCAGGAGGGAACGACGATGACGACGACGACCGACGAGGCCGTGGAACCCGATCTGTCCGGAGTGGTGAACTTCGCCGGGGTCATGCTGCTGGCCCTGGGCGCCTTCCAGTTCGTGGAGGGCCTGACCACCCTGCTGCGCGACAGCGCCTACCTGGTCACCGCCGAGGGCGCCCTGATCGAGCTGGACCCGGCCGCATGGGGCTGGGGTCACCTGATCCTCGGGCTGATCTCGGCCGCCGCCGGTGCCGGGATCCTGCGCGGGCAGACCTGGGCCAGGGTGGTCGGCGTGCTGCTCACCGCCGTCGCCGCCCTGGCCCATTTCCTGCTCCTCGCCACCGCCCCGCTGTGGTGCACCGTGCTGATCTGCATCGAGATCGTGGTGATCTTCGCGCTCTGCCGGAAACCCGCCGCCCGCTAGATCAGACGCAGAGCCCGCGCCCGGCGCACTGCCTCGTTGCGCCGGGACGCGGACAGCTTGCGCAGGATGCTTCGCACGTGGGTCTTCACGGTGTTCACCGAGACGTACATCGAGGCGGCGATCTCCTCGGTCGGAAGCATCTCGGCCATGCCCCGCAGTACGTCCAGTTCCCGCTTGCTGAGCTGCTCGACCACCACCGGATCGGCACCCGCCGTCCCGGTCCCGCCGGGCGCGGGCGCACCCAGTGACCGGTACTGCTGGGCCAGTCGGTCGTCGTCGCGCAGCAGCCGCCGCAGCTCACCCCACACCTGGTTGACCGGACGCCGGCAGGACTCCGGGGCGGCCACCCGCAGAGCCCGCCGCAGCGCCTCCCGGGCGTTCGCCGTCTCGTCCCGGCCGGCCGCCACCATCGCCAGCATCAGCCAGGCGTCCAGGGCGATCGGGGCCCGGGTCCCGGCCGCGTCGGCCACGGTGCGC
This sequence comes from Actinoplanes sichuanensis, assembly GCF_033097365.1. Classification (NCBI taxonomy): domain Bacteria; kingdom Bacillati; phylum Actinomycetota; class Actinomycetes; order Micromonosporales; family Micromonosporaceae; genus Actinoplanes; species Actinoplanes sichuanensis. Next base: position 2,239,053 of record NZ_AP028461.1, on the reverse strand, counting down.
GCCCGGTCGTACGCCGCACCGGTCTCGCCCCGCGCCAGTAGCAGCGCCGCCCGGGCCAGCACGGCGTCCGGATCGGTGGAGTCGGCATACCCGGCCAGCAGACCGTCCGCCTCGTCGGCCCGCCCGGCCAGCAGCATCAGCCGGGCCCGGACCAGCCGGACCTCACGAGTCAGCCAGCGCGGCGCGCCGCTGTCGGTCTCCTCGACGGCCGTCAGCACCCCGATGGCCTGCCGCAACTCTCCGCGGGTCTGCAGGCGGCGGGCCCGGACCAGGGCGAAACCGGCCGGCGCGGGTCCGGTCACGCCGGTGCCGACCATCGGTTGCACGGCCCGCAGGCGCCGATCGGCGGCCTCGATGTCGTAGCGCTCCAGCGCCACCCAGGCCAGTGCGACCTCGGCGGTGGCGGGCCACCGCTCCCGGCCCAGCCCACACTGGCGGGCCAGGTCGATCGCCTGCTTGGCGGCCGTCTCGGCCCGACTCAACCGACCCCGGAACGCCTCCAACAGCGCCAGATTCTCCAGGCACGACATCCGTACCGTCTCGGCGCCCGCGGACGCGTTGGTGATCGCCTCGGTGAGCACCGTGGCCGCACCGTCGACCTGCCCGACCGCGCTGCGAGCCCGACCCTCCGCCGCGTAGAGCAGCATCGGCAGTTCGGGGTGGCGCCCCAGCCGGTGGGCGGGCGCCGCGGCCAGGAAGGTACGTGCGACGGGCGCCAGCTCGTCCACATCGTCCGGGCCGGTGTCGTGGGCGAGCAACAGCAGCCGCATCAGGAGGCAGGCCAGCGTCAGCCCGTCGTCGTCGACGGTGCCACGCAGCGTGAGCAGCTTGCCGGCCAGGGTGAACTGCTCGGCGGCCCGGGAGTGGTCGCCGTCGCCATAGGCCAGCGCGGCCCGCACGATCACCGGCTCGGGGTCGTCGAGTTGCTCGGGCAGGCCGGCGAAGATCCGGCCGATCCGCCCGGCACCACCCTCCACGATCAGCGAGCCGATCGCGTAGTCCTCGATCACCATCCGGGCCGCGCCACCCCAGTCACCGGCGTGCACGGCGTGCCCGACCGCCTCGACCAGGTGCCCGCGGGCGGCCAACCACAGCGCCGCCCGCTGGTGCAGCAGCGCCACCTCGTCCGGGTCGCCCCAGGACAGCTGGGCCCGCAGCAGCTCGGCGAAGAGCCGGTGGTAGCGGTAGAGGCCGGTGCCCGACCCGACCGGCTGGATGAACGCGTTCTCCCGGGTCAGTTCGGCGAGCATCCGGGGCGCGTCGGAGCGGGCGGTGACCGCGGCGGCCAGCTCCGGCGTGAAGGTGTCCAGCACGCTGGTCTCCAGCAGGAACCGCTTGGTCTCCGGCGGCTGCACCCGCAGCACCTCACCGACGAAGTACTCGGCGATCGTGGACTCGTCCCCGGAGATGGTGTCCACCAGCACCTTCGCGTCCGGGGTGCGTTGCAGCGCGCAGGCGCAGAGCCGGATCCCGGCCGCCCAGCCCTCGGTGTGCTCCAGCAGGGTGGCCAGTTCCGGGTCGGCCAGCTCGACGCCGTGCAGCCGCATCAGGCGGGACACCTCGGCGGCGGTGAACGCCAGGTCGGCGGTCCGCAGCTCGTGCAGCTGGCCGGCCAGCCGGTACCGGTAGAGCGGCAACGGTGGATCCCAGCGGCCGGTCAGCACCACCCGCAGCCGGCCGGCGTGGCTGAGCACGTACTCCAGGCCGATCGCCCAGTCCCGGCCGGGCAGCTGGGACGCGCCGTCGAGGATCAGCACGACCGGGGTGGCGTGCTCCTCGACGGCGGCGGCCAGACGGCCGAGGAAGCCCCTGGTCACCACACCCCCGGTTACCGGTGGAACGTCCACCCCGGCCCGGCGCAGCCCCTCCACCACGTACCCCCAGAAGGTGGGCAGCTGCTCGTCGCCGTGCTCCAGGGTGATCCACGCGACCGGCCAGTCCACCGGGACACTCCGCGCCCAGGAGGCCAGCAGCTGCGTCTTGCCGCTGCCGGCCAGCCCGGTGATCACGGTGACCGGTCCCTGCACCCCCTCGGTGACCCGGTCCAGCAGAGCCGGCCGGGTGACCATGAAGGGCGGTGCCTCCGGTACGGCGAACTTGGAGGTGAGAAGGGAACTGTCCGAGTCAGTGATCATGTCGATGGACACGTTGGCTACCTCCGATGGCCGCCGATTCGATCTCCTCGTTCAGACTCGTCTCGCCATCGGTGCCGCGCATCGTCCGGATCGGATAGTCCGGTGACGGTGAGTGTCCTTGGTGTTAACTTAACGTCACTACATGGGTTCCCCAAGGCGGCAGGTCAACGTACAGTCCGCTGCCGGCCAGTTCGCCGCCGTCGCGTTCGAAGACCTGACCGTCCAACAGGTCGATGAGCTGCCATTTCCGCCCGGCGAGACCCGGCCACGGCAGCTCGATGAGGCCCTGCGCCGGCCGATCACTGAAGTTGACCACCACAAGGTGACGCGGCGTGTCGTCGTGCCATGCCCAGGCCAGAAGGTCCCGATGACTCGGGTTGTCCGGCCACCCCCGGGTCTCCAGCATCCGCCACTCCCCCACCCGCATCGGGGCGGCCGCCGCCACCAGCCGGTGGTGGAAGGACACCAGATCCTCGTCGGCGGGCTCGTCCGGGAACCGGGCCAGGAAGACCGGCAGACGGGTCCGCCGGCCCTCGAACTGCCCGTCGTGCCACATCGTCGCCCCCGGCAACGTGGCGATCGCCACCGCCGCGGCCCGGCCCCGGCCACCCGGCAGGGCCGCCGCCGCCCGCGGCTCGTCGTGGTTCTCCAGGAACCGGATCAGCCCGTCCTGGTAGTCCCGGTCGGCGGCCAGGTGCTTGCGCACCGCCTCGGCGTCATCCCCGGCCAGCCGGTCGTAGAGCCGCTTGTCATAGCAGAAGTCGAACCCCTGCCGCTGCAGCGTCCACTCCATGTCCCAGTACGCCTCGGCGATCAGCACCAGATCCGGATGCCGCTCCCGGACCCGATCCAGCACGTACGGCCAGAACTCGACGGCCGGCGCCGCTCCCACATGCCGCCCCCAGGTCCGCGCGAAGACCTCGTTGGTCAGCAGCATCGCCATGTCGCATCGGATCCCGTCGCACTGCCCGCCGATCTCGGACAGCACCGCCGCGGTCGCGTCCCGCAGCCCCGGGTCGAACCCGTTGAGCTGGGCCACGTCCGGCCACGCCGGGAAGAACGGGTCCCGGCCGTGCGCCAGCACCCGGCCGTCCACGGTGAACCAGCTCGCCGGATCGGCCGCCAGGTCCTCCGGTGTGCCCTGGACGAACCACTCCGGATGTCCAGCGGTCGCCGGATGATCCGGGGCGACGTGGTTCGGCACGTAGTCGAGGATCAGCCGCACCCCGCGGGCGCGCAGCCGGGCGCGGGCCTCGGCCAGCCCGTCCGGGCCGCCGAGCCGGTCGTCCACCCGGTAGCGGCGCACACAGTACGGCGAACCGACCACGTCGGCGTGCCGCACGTCCGGCAGCGCCTCCCGGAACGAGCTCTGCAGTTGTTCGTCGGTGCGGGCCAGGGCCAGCCCGGCCGGGCTGCGCTCCCAGACCCCCATCAGCCAGACCGCGTCCACCCCCGGTACGGCCACCTCGTCCCACACCTCGGGCGGCACGTCGCCCAGGGTGACGTCCCGGCCGAACCGGCGACTCAGCCCGGTCAACCACGGCCAGGCGAAGATCTCGTAGACCGCCGGGGCGGACGGCCATCCGTTGCTCATTCCGGCTCCCCTTCCCGCGACCGCAACACACCGGCCATGCCGTGATCCAGCAGATCCACGCCGGTCAGGCCGGCGAACACGTTCGGGAACACGGCGACCAGGCCGGTCCAACCGGTCTGATGAGCGGCACCCAGGCCGGCCCCGTTGTCGCCGTGGAAGTACTCGCTGAAGGTGATCAGGTCACGCCAGTGCTCGGAGGCGAAGATCTGCTGGCCGCCGTGCACCGGGCGGGCGCCGTCCGGGCCGGGCAGGAAGATCCGGATGAGCCGGTCGGAGATCTCCCGGGCCACCTCGAAGAGCGTCATCTTCACCCCGGAGCCGGTCGGGCACTCCACCGTGAAATCGTCGCCGTATCCCACGTACAGGTTCATCAGCGCCCGGATCACCAGGACGTTCGCCGGGAACCAGATCGGGCCGCGCCAGTTGGAGTTGCCGCCGAACATCGCACTGTCCGACTCGGCCGGCTGGTAGTCGACCGAGAACGTGCTGTCGCCGACCCGGAACTCGAACGGATGGTCCCGGTGGTGCCGCGACAACGAGCGGATGCCGTACGGGCTGAGGAACTCCTCCTCGTCGAGCAGCCGGGTCAGGATCCGCCGCAGCCGGGTCTCGTCGAAGAGCGCCAGCAGGTGCTCCCCGTGCCGGCCGGTCACCCGCCCCCGGGACAGCACCGAACTGACACTCGGGTGCCGGTTCACGAAGTCCTGAACACCCTCGATCAGCTGCGGGTGGCGGGAGGTGAGCGCGGTCTCGTACACCGTCACCGCCGCCAGCGGCAGCAGGCCCACCAGGGACCGGACCGGCAACCGCTGTGCGCTGCCGTCCGGCAGCCGCAGCAGATCGTAGAAGAAGCCGTCCTCCTCGTCCCACATCGCCGCGCCACCGGCCTCCCGGTTGACCGCCACCGCGATCCAGGCGAAATGTTCGAAGTACGCCTGCGCCTGCTCCAGATAGACCGGGTCCTGCTGGGACAGCTCCAACGCGATCGACAGCATGCTCTGGCAGTAGAGCGCCATCCACGCCGTCCCGTCGGCCTGGTCCAGGTAACCACCGGTGGGCAGCGGCGCGCTCCGGTCGAACACGCCGATGTTGTCCAGCCCGAGGAAACCACCCTGGAAGACGTTGTTGCCGTCGTGGTCCTTGCGGTTGACCCACCAGGTGAAGTTCTTCGCCAGCTTGTGGAAGATCGACTCCAGCCAGGCGTGGTCGCCGTGGCCGTTGCGAGACTTGTCCAGCTCGTAGACCAGATAGGTGGCCCAGGCGTGCACCGGCGGGTTGACGTCGGAGAAGTTCCACTCATACGCCGGGATCTGCCCGCTCGGATGCAGATACCGCCGGCCGAGCAGCAGGTTCAGCTGGTCCTTGGCGAAACCGAGGTCGACCAGGGCCAGCGCGATCGACTGGAACGCCAGGTCCCACGCGGCGAACCAGGGATACTCCCACTTGTCCGGCATGGAGATGACGTCGTTGCAGATCATGTGGAACCACTCGCCGTTGCGGGTGCCCTGCGACGCCAGCGGATCCCGGCCGTGACCGGTCAGCCAGCGCTCCACGTCGTAGCCGAAATACTGCTTGCTCCACAGCATCCCGGCCAGCGCCTGCCGGACCACCTGCCGCTCGGCGTCGCCCAACTCGGGCGCGAGCAGCTCGCGGTAGTACTCGTCGGCCTCGGCCCGCCGCTGGTCGATCACCCGGTCGAAGGCGTCCGGGTCGGAGTCGGCGGGCGGCGCCTCGGCTGACCGGAACCGGACCACCGCCGATCCACCGGCCGGCACCTCCAGCGTGACCAGGGCGGCGGCCTTCGTACCGGTGAGGTCCGGGTTCACCGCCGCGGTGTCGCCGTGCACCACGTACCGGTGGAAGGCGTCCTTGACGTAGGGTCCGCTCCCGGCCGACTCGTTCTCGGTGAACAGCAGCGGGGCGTCACCGAGGACGGTGAACCAGCGGGTACCGAGACGATGGTGGACCGCCTCGACCGAGCCGTCGCGCGCACGGAGCACCGGCTTCGGCTCCGGCCGGTCCCACGACCAGGTGTTACGGAACCAGACCGTCGGCAGCAGCCGCAGCGATGCCGCCTCCGGGCCACGGTTGTGCACGGTGATCCGGCCGAGCAGGTTCTCCGGACCGGCCTTCGCGTACTCGATCTCCACGTCGAAGTACCTGTCCTCGGCGAAGATCCCGGTGTCGAGCAGCTCGTACTCGAAGTCCTCGCGCCCCCGGGACCGGTTGGTGGCGACCAGGTCCTCGTACGGGTACGCCTCGTGCGGGTACTTGTAGACCATCCGCTGGTAGGAGTGGGTGGGCGTGGCGTCGACGTAGAACCAGTACTCCTTGACGTCCTCGCCGTGGTTGCCCTCCCGGTTGGTGAGCCCGAAGAACCGCTCCTTGAGGATCGGGTCCCGACCGTTCCACAGCGCGACGGCCAGACAGAGGCCCTGCCGGTCGTCGCTGAACCCGCCGATGCCGTCCTCACCCCACCGGTAGGCCCGGGAGCGCGCGTCGTCGTGGCTCAGGTAGTCCCAGGCGTCGCCGCCCGGGCTGTAGTCCTCCCGGACCGTCCCCCACTGCCGTTCACTGAGGTACGGCCCCCACCGCCGCCAGGGGACGGCGGCGGAGTCGGCGTCACGCAGACGCCTCTGCTCGGCGCTTGTCTCGTTGATGGCCATGCCGCAAGGCTCGGTCACGGACCGTAGCGGCTACGTCCCCCGGCGCGGATGAAATGCGCCCACCGCGTCCTCGATCGTGGGATAGAAGTGTTCCGGGTCGATCGTTCGGGTCAGCTTGTACCTGTCGATCTTCGTCCGCACCGGGTCCTTCATCTCCGCGAAGACCAGCGAGATCCCCTTGGCGTTGAGCTCCTCGTCGAGGTCCTCCAACATGTCCGCGGCGGTGGTGTCGATGTCGGTGATCGGCTCGGCGGCCACCACGATCCACTCCGGGGCCGGCTCGAGCCGGGACAGATGCCGGACCTCGTCGCGGAACGTCCGCGCGTTCGCGAAGATCAGCGGCGCGTCGAAGCGGAACAGCACCAGCCCCGGCACCAGCTCGGCATCCGGGTAGGAACGCACGTCGTGATACCCGGCGACACCGTCGGCCCGGCCCAACACGGTGTGGTACGGCCACCAGGCCCGCCGGAACACGTTCAGCACCGACAGGCCCACCGCGACCGCGATCCCGGGCAGCACACCGAACAACGCCACTCCCAGGAACGCCGCCACCGCCAGCGCGAACTCCACCCGCCGCTGCTTCCACAACCGACGCATCCCGGCCGCGTCGGCCAGCGACAGCGACGCCGCGATCACCACCGCCGCCAGCATCGGCTGCGGCAGGTCCTTGAACAGCCCCGGCACCAGGACCAGCAGCAGCGTGATGGCGCCCGCGCCGACCAACCCGGTGACCTGGGTACGCGCACCCGCGCTCTCGGCCACCGCGGTCCGTGACCCGCTCGTGCTGACCGGGAAGCCCTGGAACAGCCCGGCCGCCAGGTTCGCCGCCCCGATGCCGATCATCTCCTGGTTACCGCGCACCTCCTGCCCGGACCGGGCGGCGAAGGTGGACGCCGTCGAGATGGTGTCGGTGACCGAGACCAGCGTGATGCCGAGCGCGCCGGCGGCCAGCAACCCCAGCTCCGACCACTCGACGCTGGGGATGGTGAACGGCGGGAAGCCCTGCGGCAGTGGCCCGACCACGCTCACGCCCCGCTCCTCCAGGCCGAGCCAGACCGTCGCCAGGATCGCGCCGAGCACCGCGACCAGGATGCCCGGCACCTTCGGCGCCCACCGCCGCAGCACCAGGATCACGGCCAGACCGCCGACACCGATCGCCAACGCGGCCGGCACCGTCTCGCCCGCCGCGACCCCACGCAGGAACGCGGTGGTCTCCCCGATCAGCCCCTCGCCGTCGGTGGAGAAACCGAACAGTTTCGGCAGCTGCCCGATCAGGATGGTCAACGCCAGGCCGTTCACATATCCGAGCTGGGTGGGCCGGGACAGCAGATCGGCGACGAAACCGAGCTTGGCCACCGCCGCCACGGTCAGCATCGCCCCGACCATCAGAGCCAGCATCGACGCCAGCGCCACCGCCTTGGCCGGGTCACCGTCGGCCACCACCAGCGGCAGCAGCACCGCGGCGATCATCGGGCCCAGCGACGAGTCCGGCCCGAGGACCAGGATCCGGGACGGGCCGAACACCGCGTACGCCACCAGGCACAGCACCGACGTGTACAGCCCGGTGATCGCGGGCAGCCCGGCCAACTCGGCGTACGCCATGCCCTGCGGCACCAGCAACGTGGTCAGCACGACACCGGCCACCAGGTCCCGCGGCAGCCATTCCCGCCGGTACCCGCGCAGCGTGCCGGCGATCTCCATCCGACCTCCTGAAACGAGGGACGCCGCCCGGTGGCCCCGGGCGGCGTCCAGACGTACCGCCGAACGTCAGTTCTGCTCGCCGCCGTGCAGGGCCTCCTGCAACTCCGCCTCAGTCTCCTTCGGCAGCGACGACTTGAGAACGGTGCCGCCGAACTGGCTCAGCGCCTCGACCGCCTTGTCCGGCGTGACCGCCTCGACGACCAGGAACAGCGCCGACGTGCCGGGCTGAAGCTCGTCACGAATCCGCTCCTGGAACTCCTTGTTGATCGCGCCCTTCGCGAGCTTGCCGGTGAGCGCGCCGAGGCCCGCGCCGACAGCCATGCCCAGGATCGGGATGAAGAACAGCATCCCGAACAGCAGACCCCAGAACATGCCCCACGTCGTGCCGCCGGCCACGGCGTGATGGTTGGTGGTGACCCGGAACTTGCCCTCGCGGTCCCGGGTGATCACCGCGATCGCGTCCGGCTGGATGATCAGGTCCTTGGCCAGGCGATTCGCTTCCTGCGAGGCCGCCGTGGCCGTGGTCTCGTCGGGGTACCCGATGGCGACCAGTGTTGCCATGTCGTTTCTCCTTCCGTGCCCTTCGAAGTCCCGCTAAGTCAGCCACGGCGGGCCCCTCATGGTCCTCATCCCTGTGGGAGGAGGTATGCGGACCGGCCGCCCGCGAGTCTCGACTCAGACGAGAGGAGAGACGCCATGCACGAGCGCTACGAGATCCGGGTCCGGGGGTTTCTCGGGCCACTGCTCCGCCGGGCGCTCGGCGACCTGCGCTGCCGGGCACTGCCGCACCAGAGCACCATCCGCGGGCGCCTCTCCGACGCCGATCTGGAGCGGTTACTGACCCGGCTGGACCGGTCCGGGGTCGAGGTGGTGTGCGTTTCATCCGTCACGGATGGCGTGCCCGCCCAGCGCCCGGCCGCATGATCGACCCGCTACAACCGACCCCCTGACTAGGGAGAAGACCATGACCGACACTGAGGCACGGAAGTCCTACGAGGACCCGTACGTGCCGCCGAGCCCTCGGCAGCCCTCCGGCTGGGTGGGGATGGTGGTGTTCGCCGGCGTCATGCTGCTGATGCTCGGCTCGTTCCAGGCGGTCGAAGGTGTGATCGCCCTGTTCCGCGACGAGTTCTACCTGACCACGAAGAGCGGTCTCGTGGTGCCGGTCGACTTCGACACCTACGGGTGGACCCACCTGCTGCTGGGTGGCATCGCGGTGCTCACCGGCCTCGGCATCCTGGCCGGTCAGATGTGGGCCCGGGTGGTCGGCGTCATCGTCGCCTGCCTGAGCGCCCTGGTGAACCTGGCGTTCCTGCCGGCGTACCCGGTCTGGTCCGTCATCGTCATCGCCATGGACGTCCTGATCATCTACGCCCTCACCGCCCACGGCCGTGAGGTCAAGGCCTGACGAAGGAACCGGCCCGGCCACGCTCCCACGCGGTGTGCTGGTCCTGCTCGGCACGGCCTGCCTGGTCGTCGTCGTAGGCGGGATGCGCGCTGTAGCGGAGCTGGTCGGGCCGGTGTTCCTTGCGCTGATGTTGACGGTGACGGTCAGCCCGCTCACGGGCTGGCTGCGCCGCCGCGGTGCGCCGGTCTGGCTGGCCGCGACGGCCACCATCCTCACCGTCTACCTGGGCCTGTTCGCCCTCGGCGGCGCCCTGGCGGTGTCGGTGGGCCGGCTCATCGACCTGCTGCCGGAGTACCAGGACAAGTTCGCGCAGCTCCGCGACGACGTGGCCACCGGGATCGGCGGACTCGGCGTCGACGTCGAGCAGATGCGGGCCGCGATGACCGGCCTGGAACCCGGCACGTTCGCCAGATTCGTCGAAGCCCTGTTCGGCGGACTGGCCGGCGCTCTCGGCAACTCACTGTTCCTGCTGGCCGTCCTGCTGTTCATGTGCCTGGACGCGGTCCACTTCCCGGCCCGGATGGCGACCGCGGTGACCGACCGGCCGCAGGTGGTCGCCGCACTGCACACGTTCGCCGTCGGCACCCGCCGCTACCTGCTCATCACGACCGTTTTCGGGCTGATCGTGGCGGCGTTCGACACCGCACTGCTGTGGTGGCTGGGCATCCCACTGCCGCTGCTGTGGGGGCTGCTGTCGTTCATCACCAACTACATCCCGAACATCGGCTTCATCATCGGCGTGATCCCGCCCGCCCTACTCGGCCTACTGGAGGGCGGGCCGGAACTGATGCTGTGGGTGATCACCCTCTACTGCGTCGTCAACTTCATCATCCAGTCGGTGATCCAGCCGAAGATCGTCGGCGACGAGGTGGGCCTGTCGGCGACGGTCACCTTCCTCTCGCTGATCTTCTGGGGCTGGGTGCTCGGCGCCCTGGGAGCGCTGCTGGCGATCCCGCTGACCCTGTTCGCCAAGGGCCTGCTGATCGACATCGACCCCTCCACCCGCTGGGTGAACAGCCTGCTCGGCGGCGCGACACCCTCGCCCGCCGAGGATGAGGCGGCAGACCCGGCCCCAGCCGACGATGACGTTCATGACGACGTTCACGGTATGGAAGTTCGACGAAGTTGAGCGGGCGGAGCGTGCCGCCTACATCATCAAGCAGGCCGAGTCAGAAGGCCTGGTCAAGGTCGTGGACTATGCGGTCGTCAGCTGGCCGCACGGCGCCCCGAAGCCGGAGACCCACCACGAGCACGAGTCGGGTCACCGGTACACCGGCTGGGGCGCCTTCTGGGGCATCGTCGTCGGTGGCCTGTTCCTGGTGCCGATCGCCGGGGCCGCGGTCGGTGCCGGCATCGGCGCCCTGGTCAAGGCCACCGAAGGCACCGGCATCGACAAGGATCAGCTGGAGATCATCCGCGCCGAGATCACCGAGGGCACGTCGGCGCTGTTCCTGGTCACCGACCACGGCGACCTGGACCGCCTCGGTGAGCGCTTCCACGGCCTGCACAAGAAGCTGATCGCCACCAACCTGACCGAGGGAGAGAAGGAGATCCTTCTCGAGACGTTCAGCGGCGGCAACCCGTGACCCCACCGATCGACCGCACCCCGGCCGCGCGCGCCGCGGCCGGGAAGGCGGCCCGCGAACAGGCGCCCCTCGACGGGCACGCCGAGTTCGCCCCGGCCGCCGACCGCCCGGACCCGGTCGCTCTCCTGCGTGCTCAGGAGGACGACCGGGTTCCGGAGCTTCTACCGATCCGGCACGAGCGGATGGCCGTGTCGCCGTTCGCGTTCTACCGTGCCGCCGCCGTGACGATGGCCAACGACCTGGCGGCCGCCCCGTCGACCGGCCTGATCAGTCGCCTCTGCGGTGACGCCCACCTGCTCAACTTCGGGGTCTACGCGTCACCCGAGCGCCGGCTGGTCTTCGACCTCAACGACTTCGACGAGTCCTATCCGGGCCCGTGGGAGTGGGACGTCAAACGCCTGGTCGCGAGCCTGGCCCTGGCCGGCCGGGAGAACGGCTTCAAACGCAGCCGGCGGGCCGCCGTCGTGCAGGCCGCGGCCCGCCACTACCGGGAGGCGATGCGCGAGTTCGCCGGCATGCGCGAGCTGGACGTCTGGTACGCCCGCGCCGACGTCGACGAGCTACGCGAACGTCTGAGCGGGCAGCGCGGCCGGCGGATCGACGCGGCCGGAGCGAAGGCCCGAACCCGCAACAGCCTGCAGGCATACCACAAGCTGACCGTCCTGGACGGCGACCGTCGGCGGCTGGCCAGCGACCCCCCGCTGCTGGTGCCGATCGCCGAGCTGATGCCCGGGGTGGCCCGCAAGCTGCTGGAGGACCAGATCCGCGAGCTGTTGGCGGGCTACCGGCAGAGCCTCGCTGACGACCGGAGGCGCCTGTTCGACGCGTTCGACTTCGTCGACCTGGCGCGCAAGGTGGTCGGCGTCGGCAGTGTCGGCACCCGCTGCTGGGTGGTGCTGCTGACCGGCCGTGACGACGGCGACCCGCTGCTGCTGCAGGTCAAGGAGGCAGGCCCGTCGGTGCTGGAGGGTCGGGTCGGCGCGGTGCCGGTGCCGGACTGGGACAGCGACGGCCGTCGGGTCGTCTCCGGGCAGCGGATCCTGCAGGCGGCCAGCGACATCTTCCTGGGCTGGCACAGCGCCGACGGCATCGACGGGCAGCACCGCGACTTCTACGTACGCCAGCTGCGTGACTGGAAGGGCGGCGCCGACCTCGCGTCGATGGATCCGGAGGGGCTGCTCACCTACGGCCGGTTGTGCGGCTGGACGCTGGCCCGGGCCCACGCCCGAGGCGGCGACCGCATCGCGATCGCCGCCTATCTGGGTTCCAGTGAGCGTTTCGACAAGGCTCTGGTGCCGTTCGCCGAGGCGTACGCCGACCAGACCGAAGCCGACTACGCCGCGTTCACGGCCGCTGCGTCCGGACGGCGCGCAATCAGCGTCACCCCGATCTCGTAGGCCGCCAGCAGAACCGCGATCACCAGTAGCGCGGTCCACGACGACAGGATCAGGGCCATTACCGCGGCGACGATCAGCCCGCCGACCCGTACCGCGTCGAGGTGCCCGGTGATGAAGCCGGGCGCCTGCCGCACCCCCACCACGGCCCAGCCCCACAGCACGACCGCACCACGCTTGATCGCACCCCGCAGCCACACCGGGAACCGGCCCGGCCCGACCAGGTAGGTCAGCGCCGCGATCGCGACCCCGATCCAGATCAACTGCTCGCCCCGGGTACGCAGCAGACTGAACACGGTGGTCATGGCCGCGTCCACCCCGGCCCGGTAGGTACCGTCCGGCACTTCGGCGAGGATCTGCCCGCGGACCGCCCGCAGCAGTGCGGTGATCGCCACCGACGCCACCACCAGCCAGAGCCCGAACTGGACGGCCGTCCGGCGGCGCCGCGGCGACACCACGAACGCGGCGATCAGCAGCAGGATCGTGCCGGCGGTGAACAGCACCAGATTCCGTTTGGCCGCGGCCAGCGCCTGCTGCGCCTCCCACAGCTGCCCCGAGTCATAGACGGTGAACTGAGCGAAGTTCGCCGGAAGGCTGACCCCGACCGCCTCCTCGACCCGCAGCCGCAGGTTCTCCGGGATGGCGCCGCTGCTCAGGTCGGGCAGCGACACCTGTTTGCCGAACAGCGTCGGCAACTGGTCGCTGATCTCCCGCAACACCTGGTTGATCAGGGGCAGCAGGTCGATCCGGATGCTGTCCTGATCGGCCGTGACGACCGTGCTGGTGCCCTCGATGACCGCGAGGACCCGCTGGTGGACCCGCCGGTTGACCTCGACCCAGATGGCCTGGAATCGGTCGCTGTCCATGATCTTGACGACCATGGTGCGGACCTGCTCGCGCAACTGGCCGGCGATCGGCCCGGCCGCGAACGCCGCCTGCGCCGGCAGCACGTCGCGCAGCCGCTGCTCCACGTTCAACACCTGGAACACCTCGGTCGTCGCATACTGCGCCACGGCCGCGTTCACCCGCGGATCCTGCGGCAGCGGCGCCACCGTGGCCACCCACCGGTCGGTGTTCAACGTCGTCCGCGCCGCCCACAGCCCGACCACACTGGTGACCAGCGCGAACGCGGCCAAGGCGGCGAGCACGGCGGCCAGCACGCCACGGACCGCGACGATCTTCGGCCGCCTCCGGCGCCCGACCTCCAGCTGCTCGCGCAATGCGGCGACTTCCGCTTTAAGGCGTTCAACTTCCTCATCCGGTACGGCCGTCGCGTCGACCGGTGACGCGGTGTCCTCCACGGGGCCGGGGGCGGTCTCCAAGGGCTGGCTCGTCATTACTCCTCCAACCTGGGCGGATTCGTCAACGACGCTCCCGGACCGGGCCGCTCGGAGCCTCATCCGGTGCGGATGAACCCCCGGGGACCACGTCGAGACTCATCCGCGGCGGATGACGTTCCGGCCGCCGTCGGCACGGACGCTGGTCACATGGCATTGGGGCCGCTCGAACTGATGGTGTTGTCGTTTCCCGCGGATCGGCTCGGTGAGGGGGTCCGTACGACGCTCGCCCTGTTGGCCGTGGCGGGCGAGATGCGTGTCGTCGACGCGCTGGTGATCCGCACCGATTCGGCCGGTGGCGCGTGCACGGTGGAGCTGAGCGAGCTCCCCTGCCTGCGCGGCGACCGCGAGATCGCCCGGCTGGCCAGCGGGCTGATCACCGAATCGGACATCGACGAGGTGGCGGGGATGGTCGACGCGCAGACCGACGCCCTCGCCGTCCTGCTGGAACATCGCTGGGTTCAGGACCTGGCCGGCCCGGTGGCCGCCTCGAGCGGAAGCATCGTGGCCCTCACCCACATCCCCGGAGCGCCGTGGCACAGCCGTGTCATGGCGACTTCCCTGACCTAGGGAGAGCGCATGGAGTTGCAGGAGATGGGACCGGTCGACTACCTGTGTGTGGAGTTCCCCGACGGGAGTCTCAACGGGAGCGCGTTCCCGCTGCTGGTGGACCTGGTGGATCGCGGAATCATCCGGATTCTGGACATCCTGTTCATCCGGAAGGAACGCGACGGGACGGTGACGGTCCTGGACGCGAAGGACGTCGAGCTGGCCGGGCTCGGCGTCTTCCACGGCGCGGCGTCGGGCATCCTCGGCGGTGACGACATGCGCGAGGCCGGCAAGTCCCTCGAAGGCGGGTCGGCCGCGGTGGTGCTGGTCTACGAGAACGCGTGGGCGGCGCCGCTGGCCATCCGGTTGCGGCGCAACGGCGCTCATCTGGTGGCGGGCGGGCGGATCCCCGTACAGGCGCTGATCGCCGCCCTTGATGAGACCGAAGCGGAGGCCGAGATCGCTGCGGCCGCGAGTGGAAGGTGATGGTGATGGGTCTTCTTCGTGGTGTCGCACGGACCGCGGTGATCGCCGGGACGGCGACCGCGGTCTCCAACCGGGTCTCGCGGCGGCAGGCCGGCCGCTGGTCCCGGCAAGCCGAGCAGCAGTACGCCGAGCAGCAGTACTACGCCGGCGGTGAGGAGGCCGAGGAGCAGCCCGACCCGACCTCGGCGAAGCTGGACCAGCTGCGTCAGCTGGGTGAGCTGAAGGCCCATGGTGTTCTCACCGAAGCCGAGTTCGAGCAGCAGAAGGCCCGGATCCTGGCCTCCTGACCCGGACTCCCCGCACCCGCGCCGGTCACCGTCGTGCAAACCAGCCACGGTGGCCGGTGCGCCGCGTTTGCGTCCATCGAGCTGCATATCTTTAGAATTCGGACTCGATTCTCATACTCGGACGTCAGAAAATCTGATCCACATATGTGGACGCAGTTCTTGACTGTGCTTTATGGCGTGTCCTACGTTCAGGCCCTCCGTGGTGGTGCCCGCCTCGCCATCACGTCCGCCGAACCTCAAGGGATCTCCCATGAAAGCGCCCTACAGGTCTGCCCGCTTCCGCATATCTACCGATTTAGCCAGGTTGTTTCGAGGTTTGTCTGGCCGGGCCGCCGTAGCTTCTGTCGTGCTGGCGCTTGTCGCCGCGACGACCGCCTCCGTCACCTTCCCCGCCACAGCACTCGCCGCCCCTGACACCGATGGCCGGCTCAACGTGTTGCTGTTCTATAAGCCCAACTTCCATGCCTCTCACGTGCAGGCGCGGCAGGCCGTGCGCGACCTGGTCAACGAACTCGGCACGCAGTACGGGCAGCCGGTGGAGATCCAGGAGACCGACGACCCCTCCGTCTTCAACACCAGCAACCTGGCCGACAAGGACACCGTCGTCTTCGCCCAGACCGGCGGCGTGCTGTTCAACGCCGCGCAGCGGTCCGCGCTGGAGGCGTACATCCGCACCGGCGGCGGTTACATGGGCCTGCACTACACCGGCTGGTCGGTCGGCGAGAGCGAGCACGACGTCAACCCGTTCTACGCCCGCCTGGTCGGCGCCGTCTCCGAAGGCCACCCGGAGAACCCCGGCGTCCGCCCCGGCCGCGTGGTGGTCAAGGACGCCGGCCACCCGCTCACCCAGGGCGTGACCGCCTCGATCACCCGCAGCGACGAGTGGTACGACTGGGTGGTCAACCCGGCACCCTGGGTTCGCACCCTGATCGAGGCCGACGAGACCTCCTACGGCATGGGCCGGCAGGGTTCCTCGCACCCGGTCACCTGGTGCCAGAAGATCGACTCCGGCCGGTCCTGGTACACCTCGATGGGCCACGAGGGCAGCGCCTACTCCGAGGCGTACATGCGGGCCCAGATGAAGAACGGCCTGGCCTACGCCGCCGGTCTGCTGGCCGCCGACTGCTCGCCTCCGGTCAAGGACACCGCCGGCGCCTGGAGCGGTGTCACACCGTGGCCGCTGGTCCCGATCAACATGGCGCTGACCTCCGACGGCCGGGTGCAGTCGTTCGGCAGCGTCGGCGGCTGGGGCAACGACACCACACCGTACGACTGGACCGGCAACAGCTCGGTCACCCAGGGCGGCCACATGGAGGTCGACATCTGGAACCCCGCGCAGCCACGAACCTTGGCGAACGTACGCGCAGGCATCATCCCGAACACCACGTACACCGACCTGTTCTGCTCCATGCAGGTACAGAGCCCGCACGACCACTCCACGATGACGGTCGGCGGCGACGACAGCCTGGGCGGCAACGCCCCCAACGACGCCGCGCTCGGTGTCACCAGCTACAGCACGAACAACGGGCTGCAGAACGAAGCACCCATGAACATCCCCCGCTGGTACCCGACCGGCACCACCATGCCCAACGGTGACGTCGTCGTGCAGGGCGGGAGCCTCCGCGGCGGTCCGGGTGGCCCCGGCGTGCTCACTCCCGAGGTCTACACCCCGGAGTCGGGCTCGGGCTGGAAGCTGCTCACCGGCGCCAGGAGCACCGCCGCGTACGGTGACGGCGGCTCCGACCACGCAGGCGCCGACGAGAACCGCTGGTGGTACCCACGGGCGTTCGTCGCCCCGACGACCGGAACGCTGTTCAACATCACCGGCACCCAGATGTACGAGCTCAACCCCGCCGGCAACGGCGGCACGGGCCAGATCGTGCTACGAGGTACCCTGCCGGGCGACATCGCCAACCAGGGCGCCGACGGCAACCCGGTCGGCGCCACGTCCACCGCCGTCATGTACCGCCCCGGCAAGATCCTGCAGGTCGGTGGCGGCTGGTGGGCCAACGGCGGCGGCCCCGACGGCGCCCGCGCCGCCTTCACCGTCGACATCACCGGCGGCACCGCCGACCCGGTCGTCGCGGCGACGAGTCCGATGAAATACCAGCGACACTGGGCCACCGCGACACTCCTGCCCGACGGCAGGGTGCTGGTCACCGGTGGTAGCCGGTCGAACAACGGCAACGACGGATACGTCACCAACCCCGAGATCTGGGACCCGGACACCGGCAACTGGACCGAGGTCGCCATCCCGCACGAGCATGCCCGGCTCTACCACTCCACGGCGCTGCTCCTGCCCGACGGCCGCGTGATGATCGGTGGCGGGGGCGTGCCCGGCCCGCGCAACTACACGGACGTCGAGTACTACTCGCCCGGGTACCTGTTCGACGGCGACAACGCCGCTTCACGCCCGGTGATCAACACCGCGCCGGAGAAGATCGGTTACAACGGCGACTTCCAGGTCACCTCGACCGGTACCGTCTCCCGGGTCACGCTGGTCCGTAACGGCTCGGTGACGCACGGCTTCAACAACGACCAGAACTTCCAGGACCTGGCGTTCAGCCAGTCCGGCAGCACGGTCGACATCACATCGCCGGTCAACGGCAACTACGCCCCGCCCGGGTCGTACATGCTGTTCGTCTGGGACGCCTCCGGTACCCCGTCGGCCGCGAAGATCGTCAAGATCGACCCGGCCGTCAAGATGACCCAGCTCAACCCGCGGGTCGTCGACCAGTTCGAGTACCCGCGGGTGCCCGCCGAGTGGCGCACCAACACCGCACCGGCCACCGTGGACGTCGCCGCCGGCAACAACCGGATGTCGCCGTGGACAGTCGAGAGCCCGGTCCAGCTGGTTCGTGGCACCGCCACGGGTCAGGGTGGTCTCGGCCTCACCGGCTACCAACTCGCTCTGGGCAACGCGGGCAGCATCGAACGTACAGTCAACGATCTCACCCCCGGCAGGACGTACCGGATCTCGTTGCGCTATGCACGTGACGCCCGGTCCGCCGGGACCGGGGCGGCGACGGCCACCCTGTCGATCGGGAACCTGAACACCACACTCACCGCCACCACAGCCCTGCCCTCGACGGCCGCCTACGGCACGTATGTCGGCATCTTCACGGCCGCGACGGCTGCACAGAAGCTCAGCCTGAAGGCTACCGGTGCCGACGCCGGCCTGACGGTCGACGACCTGGTGATCGTGGGCGACGACGCCCCACCGCCGACGGCCACCGGTATTCCGGTCCGGTATGAGTTCGAGGAGGGCGCGGGTACCACCGCCGCCAACACCGGCACCGGAGGCGGGGCCGGGGCTGCCGTCCTGACCGGGTCCACGGGCTGGTCCACCGACGGTGTGCTCGGCAAGGCGGTCAACCTGCCGGGCGGCGCGAACACCAACGCGGTGGACCTGCCGGACAACCTGCTGATGGGCGCGGCGAACTTCACCACCGCGTTCTGGGTGCGCCCCGACACGAAGAGCAACTGGACCGGACTGTTCCACATCGGTGACGGGCTCGCCGCCGCCGGGAGCTACTACCAGATCCAGATGCAGACCCAGGCCGCCGGCAACACCGGACTCGCGGTCACCTTCAAGGGCAAGACCGGCCCGGAGGAGCGGATCTACGCCACTCCGGTCCGGGACGTGGTCGCCGGCGAGTGGAACCACGTGGCCTTCACCCGGCAGGGTTCGGTCGGCACGCTGTACCTCAACGGCGAGGCGATCGCGACCCGGACCGACCTGACCGTCGGGATGACGGAGGTCGGCCCGACGACGAACAACTGGCTGGGTCGCAACGGCTACCCGGACGTGGCGTTCGACGGTCTGATGGACGACGTACGCGTGTACACGTCCACCCTGAGTGCGGCGGACGTGGCGGCGGTCTACCACGAACGCTCCGCCGAGGTGCCCGTCACCGTGACCGCCCAGCCCCGGTGCATCGCAGGCAAGGCGTACGTCGCGGTACGGGTGCTCAACGACCACGACTCGGCAGTCGACGTCGTCATGGAGACCCGGTACGGCAACCGGACCTTCGCCGACATCGCTCCCGGCGCCGCCGCCTTCCAGTCGTTCGCGGTGCGGGCGGCAACGGTCCCGGCCGGTTCGGTGACCGTCAGGGCCACCGCCACCGTCGGCGGCAAGGAAGCCACCACCACCGTCGACGCCGACTACGCCGCCGAGACCTGCGGCAGCTGACCCTCCTGTCCCCGTCCTGCCCTTTCTGGAGTACACATGAACGCACGCAACCGCCTACGCCCCATAGTCGTCGGGGTGGTCACCGTCGTCGCGGCCGCCTTCCCGTCGGCTGTCCGGGCCGAGCCCGGCGACTCGACCGACGTCGAGGTGACCGTCGACATTCCTGAGATCGAGGAGCCGGGCGTGCTCGCGCTCAGCATCGCCGGCAACGCGGTCACCCTGCGGGAGAACGGCTCGGACCTCCTCGTCCGGCAGTTCACCGGGACCCTGCCGACGGTGACCGTCACCGACACGCGCACCGCGGACGAGGTGCCGGCCGGCGCGAGCTGGGCTGTACTGGGCAGTTCGAGCCCGTTCACCGGCGCCGCAGGCCAGCCCTCGATCAGCGCCGGTCACCTCGGCTGGAAGCCGCGCCTGATCGACGGCGGCGACAGCGGCCAGGTCACCGAGGGCGAGGAGGTGGTGACGGTCATCGACGACCCGACCCAGCCCGGCAACAACGTCGGCCTGACCGACCAGGAACTCCTGGTCTCCACCTACGACTCGGCGGAGGTCGTCGGCGACTCGTACACCGTGAACGCCGACCTGTACCTGCGAACCCCGGCGGACGTGGCCGCCGGTTCGTACCGAGGGACCCTGACGATCTCCCTGTTCGAGTGATCCGATCCGGCGGGGGCCACGACGGCCCCCGCCAGCCTCCACTGTCGAAGGACTCCATCGTGACGGTCCACCTCCCGCGCCGAGCGCTCACCGCGCTCCTCGTCGCGGCCCTCGCCATTCCCCTCACCCCGGACGTGGCGACCGCCGAGCCGAACCGGGCCACGCTCACCTGGACGGTCCAGCCGGCCGCCGTCGGCGGCCCGGACGGCCGTCGCTGGATCGAGCGCGACCTGGATCCGGGTGCGGTGGTCACCGAGCACCTGGCGGTGCGCAACCTCAGCGACGCCTCCGCGGTCTTCGCCCTCAGTGCGGCCGACGGGTACCTCACGGACAAGGGCCGCTTCAACATGCTCGCCTCGGACCAGCCGTCCAAAGACGGCGGGACCTGGATCGCCGTGCAGAAAACGGTGACCGTCGCGGCGAGCGAGACGAAGGTGGTGCCGTTCACCATCACCGTGCCGCGAAACGCCATCCCGGGCGACCACCCGGCGGGTATCGCCGCGTCGGTCGTCAGCGGCGCGGGCACGGTGCAGCTGGAGAGTCGCGTCGGATTCCGGGTGCTGCTGCGCGCCGGCGGAGCGCTCCGCCCGGCCCTGTCGGCTGATCACGTCGGGGTCCGCTACGAGCGTTCCTGGAATCCGCTGCGCTCCGGCACGATCCATGTGACGTACGTGGCGGCCAACACCGGCAACGTCCGGGTCGAGCCCCGCGGCCGGGCCGAGGTCGCCGAACTGTTCGGCGCGCACGTCCGAGGCCGGGACGTCGCCGGGAGCGAACTACTGCCCGGCAGCAATCACACGACAGACGTCCGGATCGGCGGAGTGTGGGCGGTGGGCCGGCTGAAGACCACGCTCACGCTGACCCCGTCGATCCTCGGCACCACAGGAACCAGCACCGTCGCCGCCCCGACGACCGTCACGGTGACCACCTGGGCACTGCCGTGGGCGCAGCTCGTCCTGACGGCTGCGGTCGTCGCGCTGGCGCTGGCTCTGCGCACGGCGGTCCGCCTGCGCCGCCGCCGGATGACCCGGATGCTGGAACTCGCCCGTGAGGAGGGCCGCCGATCCGCGGGCTGCCCCTGACGTGTCGATCGGCAAACCAAAGCTCTATGGGGGCCGGGTCGCGGCAGAGATTTCGGGGGACGGATCAAATTCTCGTATATGAACGTCATTCGTGCTGTTCAGGGCCTGGCGAATCTGGTCGAAGCCGTTCATCCACGAGTTCGTCCGCTCGACCGCACGGGACTCCATCGGTCACGAAGCGTAGAGAACGCGCATGATCAATGGACTCTGCCTGTTTGCTTCCTGCTGGTCCCGCCTGTCCGAATCTTGGACCTATCGCCGAACGCTCTTAATACTCGGGCTGACAGGCTTTGAACCGGCGACCCCTTGTGCAAAATCGCGATGATCTTGTTCTTGTCATTGGTTACCGAAAATAAGCACTGAGCTGCGGAGATGCAGATTTCGATTGTCATCGCCCGTTAGTAGTTTTCGACAATTGGCACGGGTTTTCGAGGGGTAAACGGGGGCTGGTTACGGCGGCTTGCCGCTGGACGCCACTACACACGGATCGATTACACGTGGCCGACGATCGCCGCCAACCGCTCCTCGACGGTATTTCGCGGCCACGCAGATCTGATCCAAATATTAAGGTCCTCAGAATTTGTATCGGCCTACGCAATGCAAGTCTTCGGTTACCTCGCGCATGGTCCGCCCCTGTCCGGCTATGTCGATGCCCGACATGATTGTTGTATAGACACTGGCCGTATCGGGCGTCGTCGACGAAGACCCCGACCGTAGCTCGTCAGACGGGTGACATCGGATCCTCAAGCCTGTGGAGAGGCCAGTTCTACGACGGTGATGTCGGAGGGGGCGCCGACTCGGACCGGAGGTCCCCAGACGCCGGCGCCGCGGCTGACGTAGAGCTTGGTGTCGCCGTAGCGTTCGAGGCCGGCGACGGTGGGATTGGCCAGCCCGGCGAGCAGGGGGCCGGGCCACAGCTGGCCGCCATGGGTGTGGCCGGACAGTTGCAGGTCGACGCCGTGGGTCACGGCGTCGTCGATGACGACGGGCTGGTGGGCGAGCAGGACCGCTGTGCGAGTGCGGTCGCGGTCGCCGAGGGCCTTGGCGAAGTCGGGGCCCTGGCGGTCTGCTTCCCCATGACGTCGTTGACGCCGGCGAGGTCGAAGCCGGGCATCTCGGTGCGTGCGTTCTCCAGCGGGACGAGGCCGAGGTCACGGACCTTGGTGATCCAGTCGGCGGGGTCGTTGAAGTATTCGTGGTTGCCGGTGACGAAGTAGCTGCCGTGGCGCGCTCGGAGCTGCGTGAGCGGTTCGACGGCGTCGGCCAGCTCGTCGACGCTGCCGTCGACCAGGTCACCGACGACGGCGATGAGGTCGGGCTGGGTGCTGTTGATGGTGTCGACGACGCGCTGGGTGAAGCGACGGCCGAGGATGGGGCCGAGGTGGATGTCGCTGACCACGGCGATGCGGAAGCCGTGTGCGCTGCGGGGCAGCTTGGCCAGCGGAATGGAGAGTCGCTTGAGTTGCGGCCCGCGCATGACGCCGTAGGTGCCGTAACCGACGGTGCCGAGTGCCGCGGCGGCGGCGGTGCCGCCGACCACGCGTGAGACGAACATACGGCGTGACATCGCCGCCGACAATGCCGGTTCGGCGGTGCCGGCTTCAGCGCCGGTCTGCGAGGCCACTACAACGGGGCTGCCGTGGGCCGGGTGGTCAGAGGATCCGGTGGCGGCTTTCTGTGGTAGGTCGGGTGG
This sequence comes from Actinoplanes sichuanensis, assembly GCF_033097365.1. Lineage (NCBI taxonomy): Bacteria > Bacillati > Actinomycetota > Actinomycetes > Micromonosporales > Micromonosporaceae > Actinoplanes > Actinoplanes sichuanensis. The sequence continues at coordinate 2,216,280 of NZ_AP028461.1, read as the reverse complement.
CCCTGATGGGGTGCGGCTGGAGGTGTCGCGACGAGCCAGATACCAGCGCAGCGGTGGGCGTACGAGTTCACCGATGGCCAGGGCGAGGACCGTGTAAAGGAACAGGGCGAGCCACATGAAGCCGGGCCAGTCGATGACGCCCTCGAAGGCGAACGGGATGCCTGGCATGTCGTCGCGGACCGCGGCCAGCCCGAGCACCGGCCCGGCGATGAAGACCGCGGTTCCGAAGCGGCGCAGCGGACTCCGACGCGTTGTCGTGTCACGCACGAGGCGCCGCCATGCGTACCAGTGCAGTGCGACGAAGGCGGCGAGGAAGGCGACTCCCGCCACGACGAGGATGATGACGGTGGCCATGTGGTGCCGTTCTCCTGTGCTGGTGTCAACGGGGTGGGCGGGCCGACGCGGCGCGGTGGACACGACGTCGTGCTGCTGCCTGGTCTCAGTCTTTGGCACACGTGGACGGGCCGGGTCGGATATCGCGGCCCTTCCCGGCCCGTCACGGTCAGGGCAGCGGTGCTTCGACGCCGGACAGCGCGAGCACGAAAGCCGGCAGGCGCTCGCCGCTGACCGGGATCGCGTTCAAGGCGGTGGTGAACTCGCTCAGCTCGGCGGCGGTGAAGGCGAACTCCTCGGTGCCGATGTTTTCCAGTAGGTGCGACGTGCGGGTGGCGGACGGGATCGGCACGATCCACGGCTTCTGCGCCAGCAGCCAGGCCAGCGACAGTTGCGCCGGCGTGGCGCCCTTGCGAACTGCCCACTGTGACAGCAGGTTCACGATCGCCATGTTGGCGGTGAGATTCTCCGGCGAGTTGCGCGGCACCATCGGCCGGAAGTCGCCTTCGGCGAAGCGGGTGTACGGGTTGATCGTGCTGGTGGTGACGCCGTAGGCCAGCGGCGCCCAGCACACGAATCCGATGCCGAGTTCTTCGCACAGCGGCAGGATTTGCTGCTCGGGGCCACGCCACAGCAGGTTGTACTCGTTCTGGATCGCGGTGAGCGGCTGCACGGCGTGTGCGCGGCGTACCGTCTGCGGGCCCGGCTCGGACAGGCCCCAGTGCCGGACCTTGCCGGCCTTGATCAGGTCTTTGATCGTGTCGGCCACGTACTCGATCGGTACCGCCGGATCGACGCGGTGCTGGTACAGCAGGTCGATGTGGTCGGTCCTGAGACGTTTGAGCATGCCGTCCACGGCCCGTTTGATGTGGGCGGGCTGGCTGTTGAGGCCGGGAAGCTGCTGACCGGTGTCCGGGTCGATGTTCCAGCCGAACTTCGACGCGATGACCACGTCGTCGCGGACCTTGCGCAGTGCTTCGCCGACGATGCGCTCGGACTCGAACGGCCCGTAGGCCTCGGCGGTGTCGAAAAACGTGACGCCCTGGTCGACGGCCGTGCGGATGATCTTGACCATGTCGGCGCGGCTGCTGACCGGCCCGTACAGGGCGCCCGGCATGGTCTGGCAGCCGAGACCGATGCTGGAGACCTTGAGCCGGCCCAGTCGGCGGCGGCTGGTCAGCGTGGTGGCGGCGCCCGCCGGAGCGCCGTTGCCGGCGGGACGGCCGGCTGCTTGCGCGGCTGCTGCGGGGCCGGCGAGGCCCGCCACAGCGGGGGCTGCCGCTACGGCGGCTGCCCCGGCCAGGAACCGGCGCCGGCTGGTGGTGTCAGACATTGAGCACCTTCTCGTTGTCGCGACAGGGAGCATTTCCGGCCTCATGCAACCCGTGATGGCGACGAACAGGGAGGGTCTGTCTATAGGGGTGATGACAGCACCCCCCACAGGGCGTGGGATTCCCTGCGAAAAGCTTCGAAGCCTGATACAAGCACCTGAAAAGGCACTCAGGAAGGCTCTAGCGAAACGGAACCGGACCGTGTCGCCATAGTGGTATCAGTGGCGCTTCCGCTTGTCGCCGCTGTTGTAGTAAAGGCGATCCTGAGACTGGTGTTGGCTGTAAATGCGCGGCGTGGAGCTCCGTGGGCGCTGTCGCACTCGGGTCAGGGCACCCAGATGCTTGCCTGGGTGGCGGTGTCGAGGTACGGCGTTCCGCCGGGCGGCAGCTGATTCGGTCCGCCGATGCAGTCGTCGTTCATGAACAGCGCGGCGCTTGTCGGGTTGGTGTTGTATGCCGAGCGGGCGCGGCCGTTCCAGTTGTGTTCCACCAGGCTGATGCAGGCTCCGGACCCCGGCGGCCACGAGCTGAGAGTGAGCCGGGCACCGGTGTAGTTCTCGCCCTCAAACAGGCACACCGCGCTGGAGAAGGGGCAGGCGGCATCGGCGGTCGAGGCGGGATGCGCCGCGGCCGGCGTGGGTGCGCCGAGAAGCAACGTCGTGGAGAGTGCGGCGCCGATGAGGTGAGACCGGTGTCGGCGCATGGCCGTCGTGGCGTGCATTGCATTTCTCCTGTTCGGCAGGGGGATCGTGCTGCCCGGCGTGGTTCCGCGGTCAGCTTGACCGGAAGGAGGACCTGGTGGCAGGACCGGAGGTTCCGGGGAATGTCAGGTCCCCCATCGATTGGTTGCGATCTCTTGCGAGGGGTTTACCGTTTCGCGCCTCTCCGCGTAACGTCATATTTACGAATGAGAGTTCGTATATATGAACGCTATTAGCGGAGGCAACATGCTCAGAGCATCCATGCGCGCGTTACTGTGCGCCGGTACCGCCATCAGCCTGCTGTCGGGCTGGGCCTCCACCGCGGGGGCCGTCACGCCTGCTCCCGATCGAGTAGGCTCGGCCGCCCGAGCCGCTTCACCGGCCGGGCCACTGGTCGTGCGCACCTCGTCAGGCGCTGTACGCGGGTCGACCGCGGCAGGGGTACAGACCTTCAAGGGCATCCCTTACGCGGCGCCGCCGGTCGGCGCCAACCGGTGGCGGCCGACCCAGCCGGCCCAGCCGTGGAACGGCGTGCGCGACGCCACGCAGTTCGGCGCCGACTGCGCGCAGGCGCGTGGGACGGGCACGTCGGAGGACTGCCTCTTCGTCAACGTGTGGCGCCCCGAGAGGACCGCCCCCGGCGCCCGGCTGCCGGTGATGGTGTGGATTCACGGTGGCGGGTTCGTCGCGGGCAGCGGCGCTCAACCGGACTTCTCGGGTGAGGCGTTCGCACGTCGAGGCGTCATGCTGGTCACCATCAACTACCGGCTCGGCCGGTTCGGGTTCTTCGCCTTCCCGGGAATCAGCGCCGAGCAGCCCGGCCAGGTCGTCGGCAACTACGGCTACCTCGACCAGGTCGCCGCTCTCCACTGGATACGCCGCAACATCGGCGCGTTCGGCGGCGACGCCGGCAACGTGACGATCTTCGGCGAGTCCGCCGGCGGTGTCTCCGTGCACACCCTGCTGACCTCGCCGTTGTCTCGTGGGTTGTTCCACAAGGCGATCATCGAGTCTGGAGGCGGACGCGACGGGGTGCTGACCGGCCGGCCGCTGCGCGCCGACGGCACCGATCCGCTCTACCCGGTGTCGGCCGAGACGATCGGGGTCAACTTCGCCCGCCGGTACGAGATCGAGGGCACCGGCGCCGACGCGGTGGCCCGGCTGCGGGCGCTCGACACGGCCCAGATCGTCGACGGTGGTCAGGAGACCGCGGGTCCGGGCGGACCGCCGACGTATCCCGGGCCGATTCTCGACGGCCGGCTCGTGGTCGAGACTGCGGAGAGCGCCTACCGCGCCGGCCGGCAGATGCGGGTGCCGCTGATGATCGGAACCAACAGCGCCGACTTCATCGGTTTCGTCGCAGCTGACAGCAAGGATGCGCTGTTCGCACAGTTCGGAACCCATGCGGCGTGGGCGCGGGCCGTTTACGACCCCGATGGCACCGCCCCCTTGCAGCAGGTCCTGCGTGCGGTCGGGATCGACCGCGCACAGGCCGAACCGGCCCGGTTCACCGCCCGGGCTTTCGTTCGCGCGGGGTCGCCGACATATCTCTACCGGTTCTCCTACGTTCCGACCGCCCGCCGAGACCAGTGGGTGGATGGGGTTCCCCACGCCGCCGAGATCCCCTTCGTCTTCGACACGCTCGCCGCTCGTGGCACCGTGCCGAGCGCCGAGGACTCCGCGGTCGCGCGTATCACCAACACGTACTGGGCCAACTTCGCGCGATCGGGCGACCCGAACGGGCCCACCGTGCCGCGATGGACACGGCAGGTCGCCGGCCGTGACTGCATCACCGACTTCCGGCCCGACGCGACGGTGGTCTCCGGTCCGGACCCCCGCAAGGACCGGATGGACGTCTCCGAAGCCGCGGGCGGGCTGCCCCGGCCGAGCTGACCTAGGGAGAGGGGCATCACCGGCCAGGCCCGGCCGGTGATGCCCGGTCACTGACTCACCGGGAACGGCTCTCCAACACCTGGTCGAGGAGGCGGTGGGTCTTGGCGGCCTGGGCCTGGCCCACGTGCGCGTGCAGGACGGACACCAGGGCCCGCAGGTTCGTCTCGGTCAGGCCGGTGTTCATGCCGACGGCCAGATGCGACCGTAGTTGCGCGTCGGTGCCGTCGAGGTTGGCCAGGGCCGCGATGGTGGCCACTTCCCTGCTCTGCCAACTGAGGTTGTCGCGGCCGAAGATGTCACCGAACAGATGGGCCTTGAGGAACTGGTCGATCGCCGGGGTGAAGGCGATGTAGTCGGCGGCCGCCGGGGCGCCGAGCAGCCGGGTCTGGTTCTCGGTGCCGAGTTCCAGACTGCTGCGGTCGCTGGGCAGCGGAGCCGCTTGCGGGCCGGCCTCGTCGAGGATGCCGGCCGCCTTGCGCTCGTCGAGGACGGCCATGAACGTGGTGATGGCGTTGAGGCTGCGCGGGAAGCCGGCGTAGGCGTACATCTGCACGAGAATTTCTTTGATCTCGTTGACTGACAAGCCGGCGTCCAGTCCGGTGTTCAGCGCCTGACGCAGTTCCGGCAGGCGGCCGGCGGCGGTGAACGCCGCGACGGTCACCACCGCCTGCTGCCGCCGGTCCAGGCCGCCGATATCGGGGGCGGGTTCGGTCCACGCGCCGTACTGCTCGTCGGAGACCTTCTCCATCCAGGTGACGGTCTGGCCGTCGAGCGGGCCGGTCATGGCCAGGTGCGTCATGGTGGAATGCGGCGCGGCCCCGTGCCAGTGTTTGACGCCGGGCGGGCACCAGATGACGTCACCGGGCCGGATCTGCTCGATCGGGCCGCCCCACTGCTGGGTCAGGCCGGTCCCCTCGGTGACGACGAGCCGCTGCCCGCCGGGGTGGGTGTGCCACGCGGACCGGGCGGCGGGCTGGAATGTGACGTAGGCGCCGCCGTACGCGGCGGTGTTCTCCGGGGTGAACAGCGGCTGCACCCGGACCTGGCCGGTGAAGTTCTCCGCCGGTCCGGCGAAGGGGTCCTGGGTGCCGCTGCGGGTGATCATCTGTCTTCTCTCCTTGTCGGCCTCCGATGTCGGGCTGGCGGCTTCGGCGCCGGATGACGCAGTCATGGCGAGCACGGACATCGTCAGCGCGGTCAGGACCTTCCTCATGGGTGCCTCCGGGCGCGTCAGCGTTCGATCATCGCCATCTGCTCGTCGGTGTGGTGGTCGCCTTCGGCCGGGGTGAGCGCGTCGAGTGCGGCCAACTGGTCGCTTGTCAGCTCGACGGTGTCGGCTGCGGTGTTCTCCTGCACCCGGCTGACGCGTTTGGTGCCGGGGATGGGCACGATGTCGTCGCCGCGGGTGAGCAGCCACGCCAGGGCGACCTGGGCAGGGGTGGCGTCGACCTGGTCGGCGACGGCCTGCACCTCGTCGGCCAGGCGCAGGTTGCGCTGGAAGTTCTCGCCGGTGAAACGCGGGTTGTTCTTACGGAAGTCGGAGTCGTCGAGGGCCTCGATGTCGGCGGGGGTGCGCAGGGCGCCGGTGAGGAAGCCGTGGCCGAGCGGTGAGTAGGCAACCAGGCCGATGCCCAGTTCCCGCAACACCGGCAGCAACGGCTCCTGGTCACGGGTCCACAGCGAGTATTCCGACTGCAGGGCGGTGACCGGGTGGACGGCGTGGGCGCGGCGGATGGTGTCGATCCAGACCTCGGACAGGCCGATGTAGCGGATCTTGCCGTCCTTCACCAGCGACGCCAGGGCGCCCATGGTGTCCTCGATCGGTGTGTTCGGGTCGATGCGGTGCTGGTAGTACAGGTCGATGTGGTCGGTGCCCAGCCGTGTGAGGGAGCCCTCGACGGCGGTGCGGATGTTGCCGGGGCTGCTGTCCAGCGTCCACGGGCCTCGCCCGTCGTGGGCGACGAGACCGAACTTGGTGGCCAGCACCACCTGGTCGCGGCGGCCTTTCAGGGCTTTGCCGACCAGTTCCTCGTTGACGTACGGGCCGTAGATCTCCGCGGTGTCGATCAGGGTGACACCGAGCTCCAGAGCGCGGTGAATGGTGCGGATCGACTCGGCGTCGTCACTGCCGGCGCCGGTGTAGCCATGGGACATGCCCATCGCGCCGAGGCCGATCCGGGCGACTTCGAGTTCTCCGAGCTTGGCGGTACGCATGTACTTTCCTCCGTGTCGTCGATGGGGGCGGGCCCGTTGCCCGGGCGCCGGGCAACGGGCGGGCCGGTCACGCTTCGGGGATGTCCCGGTGGAAGTTCTCGAGGGTGACGACGGCAGGTTCGGGGCCGCCGCGCTTGCCGGTGTCGAGCGCGTCGATCGCGGACAGCTGATCGGCGGTCAACTCGAAGCCGAAAACGTCGAGGTTCTCCGCGATCCGGGCGGGTTTGGTCGACTTCGGAATAGCCGAGCGGCCCTGCTGCAGGTGCCAGCGCAGCATCACCTGGGCCGGGGTCTTGCCGTGGGCGGCGGCGATCTCGGCGATGACCGGGTCCTGCAGGGTGCTGGTGTGCTCGCCGTCGCGGTAGAAGGTGATGCCGCCGATCGGCGACCACGCCTGGGTGAGGATGCCGTGCTGGGCGCCGAAGTCCTGCACCTCGCGCTGGGCGAAGTACGGGTGGACCTCGATCTGGTTGACCGCGGGCACCACCGTAGTCTGGTCGAGCAGCGCGGTCAGGTGGTCGACCATGAAATTGCTGACCCCGATCGCGCGGACCTTGCCGTCGGCGAGCAGCGTCTCCAGGGCGCGGTAGGCCTGCAGGGTCTTGTCGAAATCCGACGGCAACGCCTGGTGCAGGATCAGCAGGTCGATCTGGTCGACCCCGAGCTTGCGGGCGCTCTTGTCGAAGCCGTGCAGTGTCTGCTCGTACCCGTAGTCACTGATCCAGATCTTGGTTTCGAGGAACACCTCGGAGCGGTCGATGCCGGCCGCGGTGACGGCGTCGCCGACACCGCGTTCGTTGCCGTACGCCGCGGCGGTGTCGATGTGCCGGTAGCCGGCCGCAAGTGCTGCCTCGACGGCGGTGCGGGTCTCGTCCGGCGGGGTCTGGAACACACCGAAGCCGAGGGCGGGCATGTCGACGCCGTTGTTGAGCGTCAGGAGCGGAACGGTGGTCATGGGACTTGTCCTTTCAGAAACGGGGAAGCAGGCGGAGGGTGACGGGGTAGGAGTGCTCGCCCACGACCGAGCCGACGATGGTGGGGCCGTAGCGGTCGTATTTGGCGTGGTAGGCCGCGTCGATGCCGGGATGGGCGCCGGCATCGGGCTCGGTAAATAGCACGTCGTGTTCCAGGCCACCGGCCCGGATACGGCCTTTTCCGCTGCGGGTGGCGCGGGCAAACCAGCCGTTGGCCGGGCCCCGCGCCGATCGGATGTAGAGGTCGTCGCCGGCGCGGACGACCCAGATCGTCACGTACGGGCGCAGCGTGCCGTCGGTTCGTAGCGACGTGACGGCGAGTTCCTCGGCCCGGCCGATCCTTGCCAGGTCGTCGCCGGGCCAGGACGTGGTCGCCGATGTGTCGGGCACAGCTTCTCCTCTGATGGTGCAGGTTCGCTGATCCAGCCAACTACGCCGCCGCGGGCGCAGGGAGACACTGCTGTTACCTGTATCAGCAGAGTCCCCCAGGGCAGGTTTCAACCGCTGATGCGGACCAGTGACTTGGTCGCGCGGCGCTCCAGCATCGCGGTGTAGGCGTCGTGGATGCCGTCGAGGCTGGTCTCGTGGTCGAAGACGAGGCCAGGGTTGATCCGGCCGGTGACGACGTCGTCGAGCAGGTCCGGGATGTAGCGGCGGGCCGGGGCGACACCGCCGCGCAGGCCGATGTTGCGGAAGATGACGGTCTGGATCGGCACGACCGCGTCGTGCGGCACGCCGACGGAGCCGACGATCGAGCCGACCCGGGCGACCCCGAACGCGGTGGCCATGGACTGGCCGGTGCCGACGCATTCGAGGGCGGCGTCGACGCCCACACCGGCGGTCATGTCCATGATCACCTTGGTGGCGTCGTCACCGCGTTCGCTCACGATGTCGGTGGCGCCGAACTGCTCGGCGAGGGCCTGGCGGGCGGGGTTGCGGCTCAGGGCGATGATCCGCTCGGCGCCGAGGCGTTTCGCGGCGATGACCGCGCAGAGCCCGACCGCGCCGTCGCCGACGACCGCCACGGTGTCGCCGGGCTTCACTGCGGCGCTGACCGCGGCGTGATGGCCGGTGCACATCACGTCCGACAGGGCGACCAGGGATTTCATGACGGCGTCGCTGTGATCGCGGCCGGGCACGGCGAACAGGGTGGCGTCGGCGAACGGCACCCGGACGTACTCGCCCTGGCCGCCGTCGACCCCGTGGTTGCCGAACGATCCGCCGTTGAGGCAGTTGCCGGTCCAGCCGGCAGCGCAGTTGGCGCACGTGCCGTCGCAGAAGGTGAACGGTGCCACCACCAGGTCGCCGGGTCGCACGGTGCTGACCTCGGCGCCGGTCTGCTCGACGATGCCGATGAACTCGTGGCCGATGGGGCCGAGCGCGTGCGGGTTGACCCCGCGGTAGTACCACAGGTCGGAGCCGCACACGCAGCCGAGGGTCACCCGTACGATGGCGTCGGTCTGGTGTTGCAGTCGGGGGTCTGGCCGTTCGCCGACGGTGATGTCGCCGGGGCCGCCGTAGATGGTGGCGCGCATGCGGTGGTCCTTTCGCGGAGCGGTTCAGGAACGGGCGGGACGCAGCGTCAGGCTGGTGGCAGCGGTCACCAGCACCAGGACCGCGGTGGCGATCACACTGAGCCGCAGTCCGGCGACGAACGTGGCGCGGCTGGCCACGACAGCGCCGTAGACGGCCACCCCCAGCGATCCGCCTACCTGGCGGAAGGTGTTGAACACGCCGCTGGCGGTGCCGGCCCGCTCCTGCGGGACGCTGCCGAGAATCAGTGTGGTGATCGGCGGCACGGTGAACGAACCACCGACGCCGACGGGAACCATGACGGCGGCCACCAGCAGCGTCGGCGCAGCGGTGGGCAGCGCCGCCAGCCCGAAGAGGCCGGCCGCCATCAGCAGTTGTCCGCCGACGATGGGCACGGCCGGCCCGAAACGGGTGGCGGTACGCGCGGCGAGCGGGTTGAGGACCGCGACCAGAGCGGTCATCGGCAGGAACAGCAGACCGGTGATCAGCGGCGACGTGCCGCGTACCTGCTGGAAGTACAGCGACTGCAGGAAGACGACGCCGTAGAAGCCGGCCATCGCCAGGAAGCCGACGGCCAGCGCGACGCTCACCGTGCGGGACTTGAACAGGTCCAGCGGAACCATGGGGTGCCGTCCGCGGACCTGTGCCGTCAGGAAGACGACGGTGGCGGCGAAGGCGACGGTGAACGCGGTGACGATCGGTGCGCTGCCGTATCCGAGGTCGCCGCCTTCGATGACGGCGAAGGTGAGCGCCCCCAGAGCCAGCACCGCCGCGACCTGCCCCGTCCAGTCGAACGGCACGGCGGTGCGCGGCGAGTCCGCGGCCCGGCGCAACGCCAGCACCGCGACAGCGCCGACCGGCAGGTTGAGCAGGAAGATCAGCCGCCAGTCGAGCTGCGTCAGCGCACCGCCGAGAACCGGTCCGGCCGCGGCGGCGATCGAACCACCCATCGCCCAGAACGCGACGGCCCGGGCCAGGGCCGCGCCTTCGCGGTAGGCGGCGCGGATCAGCGCCAGCGACGTCGGCGTGACCAGTGCGGCGCCGACGCCCTGCACGACTCGCGCCCCCACCAGCCAGCCCAGGTTCGGTGCTGCGGCACACGCCACCGACGCCACCACGAAGATCACCATGCCCCATCCGTACGCCCGGCGCGCCCCGATCCGGTCGGACAGGGTGCCGGCGAACAGCAGCAGGGCGGAGAACATCAGGGTGTAGCCGGTGACTACCCATTGCAGGCCGGACAGGCTGCCGCCGAGGTCGGTGTTGACCGCGGGCAGCGCCACGTTGACGACCTGGGTGTCGAGGGTGACGACGGCGAAGCCGAGCATCGCCACGGTCAGCGACGCGTGCCGCCGGGCCGGCGGGGCGGCGGGCCTGGTGGGCGCCGCCGGCGAGGAAGTGGACATGCGTTCAGCAAACCCTCAGCCCGCCCGGCCAGGGAGGTACGGCCTATGGGGGTAACGACAGTGACCCCCTCATCACGGCAGGCCTGTCTAGCCTGGCGGTATGGGTATCGACAACCGCGCCGAGGTTCGCGCGTTCCTCACCTCACGCAGGGCCAAGGTCAGCCCGGAACAGGCGGGCATCCCCGAGTACAGCACCCGCCGGGTCGCCGGGCTGCGCCGCGGTGAGGTCGCGGCTCTCGCCCAGGTGAGCGTCGAGTATTACACCCGGATGGAACGCGGCAATCTCGCCGGTGTGTCCGACAGTGTTCTGGAGGCCGTCGCCCGGGCGCTGCACCTCGACGAGACCGAGACCAACCATCTGCATCATCTGGCCCGTGCCGCCGGCCCGACAACGGTTCGCGCCCGGGTTCGCCGCGACCCGGTACCGGAGATCCGGCCGACGATCCGGCGTCTGCTCGCCTCGATGACCGGTGTTCCCGCGCTCCTGCGCAACTACCGGTTCGACATCGTCGCCGCCAATCCGCTCGGCACGGCTCTCTATTCCCCGGTGTTCGGCGCGAACGCGGCGCCGCCGGTCAACTCGATGCGGTTCACCTTCCTGAACCCGCATGCTCAGGCGTTCTACCCGGAGTGGGCGCAGACGGCCCGCGCCGCGGTCGGTGCCCTGCGTATCGCCGCCGCCCAGAACCCTCACGATCAGCAGTTGATGAACCTCATCGGCGAGTTGTCGATGCGCAGCGACGACTTCCGTACATGGTGGGCCGCGCAGGACGTCTACCAGCATCGCAGCGGCACGAAGCGGTTCCGGCATCCCGTGGTCGGTGAACTGGAACTGGATTACGAGGCTCTGGACGTACCCGGCGATGCGGCGTTGACCATCGTGACCTACTCCGCCGACCCCGGCACCCCGTCCGGTGACAGTCTCGAACTGCTCGCCACCTGGGCCGCGACGCAGCAGAGCGCCGCAGTCCGGGCAGAACGGTGACCACGCCGGGTCCGTGGCCGGGCGGCGCCGGTTCGGCGATGCCGGCGCTGGTGTTCGTCAGCGGGTGAGAAGGCCGATGCGACGCAGCCAGGCTTCGACCGCGGGGGCGGCGTCGGCGACCTCCTCGCCCCGGATGGCCAGACCCTCGCCGAGGGCGGCGCCGGGGCACGAGGCGGCGTAGTCGCGTTCGGTGGTGCCGAGCCCGCTCATCGCGTGGGTGGTCAGCGGGTGAATCGTCTTGCCGGTGAAGTCGAGCCCCTCCACGAGCGTCGTCATGATCATGGGTGCACGCACGTTCCAGATAGGGCTGCCCAGCAGGACCGTGTCGTAGCGTTCGATCGAGGTCAGCGGGTTGGCGATGCCCGGCCGGGCGCCCTCGTTCTGCTCGCGTACGTTGCGTTCGACCGTCGGCCGGTAGTCGTCGGGGTAGGGGTCGGATGCCTCGATACGGTGCACATCGCAGCCGATGAGCCGGCTGATCATGCCCGCGACCACCTCGGTGTTACCGACCGTCAGGCGGCGTCGGCCGCCGTTGAAGTAGTTCTCTCCGGCGCGCGAGAAGTAGGCCAGCAGCACCGCCTTGCCTTCCTGCGGGGTGGCTGCCGGGCCGGACGCCGACGCTGGCGCCGCCGCAGAGGATGCCGGAGCGCCGGCTGGGGAGTCGCTGCAGCCGGTCAGCGCCGCGCCGGCGCCGAGCAGCGCGCCGCGCAGGACAGCGCGGCGGGGGTGCCTGTTCATCGCATCTCTCTTCTCTTGCCGTCCGCCGGCCGGGAGCGGGGCGTCGTCACGGTGGGGTGGTGTCCTCGGCTCTGGCCGCCGCCTCGTTGGCCAGCAGACGCAGGCCGTCGGCTGAGGCGCTGCCGGCCTCGGCGCAGTAGACGATGAGGACCTGGTCGTCGTCGGCGGCCGGCAGGAAAACCTCGAAGGTGAGTTCGAGCGGGCCGACCATGGGGTGGTGCAGACGTTTGACACCGGTCGTGTGGGCTTGCACGTCGTGGCGTGCCCACCGGGTACGGAACTGGTCGCTGCGAGTGCTCAGTTCACCGATCAGTGCGGTCAGCGCCTGGTCGTACGGATGGCGGGCGGCCTGCACGTGCAGCAGCGCCACCGCGTCGTCGGCGACCTTCGCCCAGTCGGGCCAGAACTGGCTGGCACGAGGGTCAAGGAACACGAATCGCGCGTGGTTGGGTGGGTCGGCACGCTCATAGAGCGGTGCGAACAGGATCCGGCCAAGCGCATTGGCTGCCACCAGGTCGGCGCGTCCGTCGACCACGAACGCGGGGATTCCGGTGAGGGCGTCCAGCATGCGCAACAGGTTAGGCCGCACCTTCCGGCTCGCCGACGGCCTTTTACGCCGTGCCGCGGGTCCGCTGTTACGGGCCAGATCGGTCAGGTGGGCGCGTTCGGCGTCGTCGAGCCGCAACGCCCGGGCGACAGCGTCCAGGACACTGTCGGAGACGCCCCGCAGGTTTCCACGCTCCATGCGGGTGTAGTACTCGAGGCTCACCCCGGCGAGGCGCGCCACCTCCGAGCGGCGCAGCCCGGCGACCCGGCGGGTGCCGTGCACCTGTAGTCCCACCTGCTGCGGAGTGATCCGCGCCCGGCGGGAGATCATGAAGTCGCGGATCTCACTGCGGTTGTCCACGCAGCCCAGGCTAAGGATCCGGCGCCGGCGGAGGGGGTCCCTGCCTTTACCCCTCAGAGCAGAGACCCCATCCTGAGCCTCACGGCATCGGTGCCTCGACGCCGGTTCCGGCGAGCACCGCGGCCGGCAGCCGTTCGCCGCGGATCTTGATGGCGTTCAGGGCGGTGGTGAACTCCTGCAACTCATTGCCCTCGAACGTCACCTCTTCGGCGCCGAGGTTCTCCAGGAGGTGTGACGTGCGGGTGGCCGTCGGAATCGGCACGATCCACGGCTTCTGCGCGTGCAGCCACGCCAGTGACAGCTGGGCGGGGGTGGCGCCCTTGCGGACACCCCAGTCGTTGAGCAGTTGCACGACCGCCATGTTCGCGGGCATGTTCTCCCGCGAATGCCGCGGCACCATCGCCCGGAAGTCACCTTCGGCGAAGCGGGTGTACGGGTTGATGGCGCCGGTGGTGAAGCCGTACGACAGCGGCGCCCAGCAGACGAACCCGATCCCCAGTTCCTCGCACAGCGGCAGGACCTGCTGTTCAGGGCCACGCCACAGCAGGTTGTACTCGTTCTGGATCGCGGTGAGGGGCTGCACCGCATGGGCGCGGCGGATCGTCTGCACTCCCGGCTCCGACAGGCCCCAGTGCCGGACCTTGCCAGCCGTGATCAGTTCCTTCACCGCGCCGGCCACGTCCTCGATCGGCACGGCCGGGTCGACGCGGTGCTGATACAGCAGGTCGATGTGATCGGTACGCAAGCGCTGCAGCATGCCGTCGACAGCCTGCTTGATGTGGTCGGGCCGGCTGTTGAGCCCACCCCGCTCGCCGGTCTGCTGGTTGACCTCGAACCCGAACTTCGTGCCGATCACCACCTGGTCGCGCACGCCTTGGAGGGCTTCACCGAGAATGCGCTCGACCTCCAGTGGCCCGTACACCTCAGCGGCGTCGAAGAAGGTCACTCCCTGGTCGACTGCGGTCCGGATGATGGTGATCATGTCTTCGCGGCTGCTGACCGGCCCGTACAGGGTGCCGGCCATCGTCTGGCAGCCGAGGCCGAGGCTGGAGACCTCCAGTGAGCCGAGCCGTCGGCGGGCGGCGAGGGTCACCGCGGTCGACGTGGTGTTGCCGCCGGCCGCCGCCGTGGAGGCGGACGCCGCCGACGTCGTCTGCCCCGATGAGGTGCAGCCCGCAAGTCCGGCGACCAGAGGAGTCGCCGCGAGGCCGGCTGAGCCCAGCAGGAATCGGCGACGGCTATTGTTGCTGTTAGACATCGGGCACCTTCTCGTTATCAACGAAGTTGGCGATTCTCCTACTCATTCAATCCGTTCGGGCGACACGGTGGGAGTCCCTGCCGAAAGGGGTTAAATCAGTGCCCCTTTCGCAGGTTTGAAACTCATTCGGCGAAGGTATGAGCTGATCAGCGGGCCAGCGAGGCATCTTGAGCCGCAGGGCGGGCATCCTCGCCACCGCCGACTGAACGAGTACCGATGTGAGGGCATCCCGACGGGGAGTCCCGCCATCGCCGGCTCATAACCGGCGACTGTAATGCAATTTCGCGACGGAAACGAGCGGCAGGCGATTCCCTGGTACTCAGGGATCACCAAGGCGGCGGGGACCGCATCAGGCACCGCGCGATGGGGGCACTGCCGTTACCCCTCTCATCATCACCTCCCTCCCGACGGCGAGCTCGGGTTGCATGGGCACCGGCATACCGCACTCTCGGCTCGGAGGCGTTGTTGATGAGTATGTTCAGCCCATCCACCGGGCGGATCCGGTCATGAGGAATCGATCCATCGCCGCGCTGATCGCGGTCGTGCTGGCCGGTTCGCTGATCGCTGTTGCGCTGGTTCGGCGCGGCGACGCCGAGACCGATGCCCTCAGGGCGTCCCCTGAGGCGTCGGTGCCGGCCGAGGTGGTCACCCGCTATCAGAGCACCGCCGCGCAGCGGCAGGGGCGGGTTGTGCGGGTCGACTACACCGCCGGATCCGGTGCTGCCACGATCGGCAAGCACGCCCTGGTGTATCTGCCCGCCGGTTACGACACGCAGGACCAGCAGCGGCGCTACGACATTCTGTATCTGATGCACGGCGCCGGGATGAACGCCGAAAGCTTCCTGCGCGGCAGCGGTGAACCGTCGACGTTCAAGAATCTGCTGGACCACATGATCGAGGACGATCGGATGCGTCCGACGATCGTCGTGACGCCGAGCTTCTATCCGGACGGCGACGCCAGTCTGGATTTGCATTACGCCGGGCAGCTCGACCGGGTCTTTCCTCGCGAGCTGGAGGACGATCTGATGCCGGCGGTGGAGAGCCGCTACCGTACTTTCGCTCGGACCGCCGATGCAGCGGGTTTCACCGCCTCGCGGACGCACCGGGCTTTCGGTGGTTTCTCGATGGGTGCCGTCACCACGTGGTACGTACTCATCGACAGCCTCGACTATTTCGCGTTCTTCATGCCGATGGCCGGTGACTGCTGGGTGATCGAGGACTCCGGCGGCTCCGGTGCACCGGAGCAGACCGCGGCCCGCTTGGATCAAGCCGTCCGCGAGTCCGGCTACCGGCGTGACGAGTTCCTGATCACGGCGTCGGTCGGCGGCAACGATGGAACGCGCTTCCAGATGGAGCCGCAGATCCGCGAGATGCGCGAGCTCACCGGAAGTTTCGACACCTCCGACGACGGCAACCTGCGCTACACCGTCGATCCTGACGGTGGGCATGACGGCGAGTCGGTGAATCGGCAGTTCTACCAGTCGATGCCGTTGTTCTTCTGACCTCGCGCCGCATCCGGTACCCGTCCCTTCGCCTTGAGGAGATCACTATGGGGTTGAGAACCGCTTCGGTGGTGGGGGCGGTGGTTCTCACGGCCACCGCTGCCGCGGTTTCCGTGGTCGTCGCGGTGCCACTGCCGACCGGGGGCATATCGGAGACGGGCAGGGCGGGCAGCGGTGTCCTGGTGATCGGGGACGACTCCTCGGACGCCTGGACCTGGCGGGACTGCCCCGAGGTGATGGGTCTCGGCAGTTGACGTCTCAACCGGGGTAGTCGGTGCTGAGGCTCAACTGCCGCCATTGGTCGATCTCCTCGCGGTGGCGGTCAAGGGTGGCGCTGACTGCGGTGACCGCGTCGGAGCCGAGCAGCAGCAGCGCCGGTGCTCGTCCGGAGGTGACGGCGGTGATGATCGCTTCGGCGGCTCGGGCCGGGTCGCCGGGCTGAGTGCCGTGGGTGGTGTCGTTCTCCTTGCGGCGCCGGCCGGCGGTCGCGGCATAGTCGCCGATGGGCGTGGCCGACTGGGTCAGCGATCGGCCGGCGAAGTCGGTGCGGAACGCTCCCGGTTCCACTGTCGTCACGGTGATTCCCAGTGGCTCGACCTCCTGGCGCAACGACGCTGAGATGCTCTCGAGTGCCGCTTTGCTGGCGGAGTAGTAGCCGGAGCCGGGCTGGTGGACCCGTGCTCCGATCGATGAGATGTTGACGATCGTGCCGCTGCGGCGGGCACGCATTGCCGGCAGCACTGCTTTCATCAGGGCGACCGGGCCGTGCAGGTTGGTGGCGAACAGGCGGCGGACGTCGGCGTCGTCGCCTTCCTCGACGGCGGCTCGGTAGCCGTATCCGGCGTTGTTGACCAGGACGTCGATGCTGCCGAAACGCTGCTGCGCCCGGTGTACCGCGGCGGCGGCGTGTGCCGGAAAGCTGAGATCCAAGGCGAGCGGTAACACCGTGTCGGGACGGCGCTCGGCCAGGGATTGAATGCGAATGGTTTCGCGGGCGGTGACGACCGCGTTGTCGCCGCGGCTGACGACCGCCTCGGCGAGGGCATGGCCGAGACCGCTGGAGCATCCGGTGATGAACCAGGTGGCGGTCATCGTTGTCCTCCTCCACGGCTGAGAGGCGGTCGGGCTACCCGGCCACAGCCTCGGCGCGAGGTCGTCGCCGGGTAGCCCGCACGCGCAGGGTCGGTCTGTGCCGCTGGTCAGTCGACGCGGCGTCCGCCCAGCCAGGTGACCATCGCGGGGTCACGGTGGTCGAAGAACAGGCTGGCACCGGTGTCCAGGGCGCCGATGCGGATCATCTCGTCTTCGGTGATCTCGAAGTCGAACACGTCGAGGTTCTCGGCCATGCGTTCGGGCCGCACCGACTTCGGGATGGCCACGACGTCGCGTTGCAGCAGCCACCGCAGCACCACCTGGGCGACGGACTTGCCGTGGGCGCGGCCGATCTCGGCCAGGACCGGGTTGGTGAACAGGTCGTTCTTGCCTTCAGCGAACGGCCCCCAGGATTCGATCTGGACACCGTGCTCACTCATGAGCTGCTGATAGTCGGCGCGATGGAAGAACGGGTGCGTCTCGATCTGGTTGACGGCCGGGACGATGTCGTTGTGGGTGATCAGGTCGACGAGCCGGTCGGGGTAGAAGTTGGAGACCCCGATCGCCTTGGCCAGGCCTTCGCCGTAGATCTTCTGCATCGCGTGCCAGGAGCTGTAGTAGTCGCCGAGCGGCTGGTGGATCAGGTACAGGTCGAGGTAGTCCAGGCCGAGGCGTTGCAGGGACTTGTCGAACTCGCGGCGTGCAGTGTCCTCACCGGTGTGCTGGATCCACATCTTGGTGGTGATGAACAGTTCTTCACGGGGGATGCCGCTCTTGGCGATGGCCCGCCCGACGGCTTCTTCGTTGCCGTATGAGGCGGCGGTGTCGATGGCCCGGTAGCCCGCGGCGAGGGCGTCGGTGACGACCTGCTCGGCCTGGTCGTCGGCGACCTGGAAGACGCCGAAGCCGAGGATCGGCATGGTGACACCGTTGTTGAGGGTG
Organism: Actinoplanes sichuanensis; assembly: GCF_033097365.1. Classification (NCBI taxonomy): domain Bacteria; kingdom Bacillati; phylum Actinomycetota; class Actinomycetes; order Micromonosporales; family Micromonosporaceae; genus Actinoplanes; species Actinoplanes sichuanensis. Next base: position 2,198,471 of record NZ_AP028461.1, on the reverse strand, counting down.
ATCGTGCGGTTCTGGTCAGCCACGGTTGTTTCCTTCGGATCGGTGCCACGTTCGTCTACGGGTCCAGGCTAGGGAAATGCCGTGTTTTGTGGGGGTCTCTGTTGTTACCCCTCTTGCGGGTGCCCGTCTGCCATCGTCTGGACGTCGATGACGAAGCGGTAGCGGACGTCTCCGCGGTCGACCCGGTCGTAGGCCTGGTCGATCTCGTCGGCGCCGATGATCTCCACGTCGGCGACAATGCCGTGGTCGGCGCAGAATTCCAGCATCTGCTGCGTCTCGGCGATGCCGCCGACCAGCGTTCCGGCCAGCGAGCGCCGGTTGTGCAGCAGGGAGAACACGTCGACGGTGATCGGCTGCTTCGGCACGCCCAGCATCACCAGCGTGCCGTTGAGGTTCAGCATGCCCAGGACGGCGTCGTAGTCGAGGGCGGCCGGCACGGTGGACAGGATCAGGTCGAAGGCTCCGGCGAAATCGGTGAAGATCGCCGGATCGGTGCTCAGACGGTAGGCCTCGGCACCGCGTTTGAGTGCGTCGGCTTGTTTGTCCATCGTCAACTCGAACACGGTGGTGTGAGCGCCCAGGGCCGCGGCGATGGCGACACCGACGTGCCCGAGGCCGCCGAAGCCGAGGATCGCCAGCCGGGTGCCGGGCCCTGCGTTCCAGTGCCGCAGCGGGGAGTACAGGGTGATGCCGGCGCAGAGCAGTGGGGCGGCGTTCGGCAGCGGGATCGTGTCGGGGATGGCTACTACGTACGCCTCGTCCACGACGATCTTCTCGCTGTAGCCGCCGAGGGTGTTGCGGCCGTCGTGGCCGGTCGAGTTGTAGGTGCGCACATGTCCGCGGTTGCAGTACGGCTCGAGTCCGGCGCGGCAGAACTCGCATCGGCGGCATGAGTCGACGAGGCAGCCGACGCCGACGCGGTCCCCGACGGTGAAGCGGGTGACGCCGGGCCCGACCGCGGCCACGGTGCCGGCGATCTCGTGGCCCGGCACGATCGGGTAGGTGGTCGTGCCGAACTCGCCGCGGGCACGGCTGACGTCGGTGTGGCAGATGCCTGCGTAGGCGATGTCGATGAGCACGTCGGAGGGGCCGGGCTCGCGGCGTTCGATCTGAACGGCGCGGAACGGCTCGGACGGTCCGGTGGTGGCGCGGGCGTTGACGGTGATCATGGGGGCGCCTCGTCAGCCGATGGACTTGTACTCGAGGTATTCCTCGATGCCGTAGCGCCCGAATTCCCGGCCGATGCCGGACAGTTTGAAGCCGCCGTGCGGGGCGCGCGGGTTGATGGCCGAGCCGTTGATCCGGATGCGCCCGGCGCGCAGCCTCGTGGCCAGGGCGCGGGCGCGGTCGTCGTCGGCGGCCCAGATGGCGCCGGCGAGGCCGTACTGGGTGTCGTTGGCGATGCGGAAGGCGTCGTCCTCGTCGTCGAAGGGGATGATGACCACGACGGGGCCGAAGATCTCCTCCCGGGCGATGCGGGTGTTGTTGTCGCCGGAGAACACCGTCGGCCGGACGAAGAAGCCGCGGTCGAGTCCGTCGGGTGCCTCGGTGCCGCCGGTCAGCAGCCGGGCGCCGTCTTCGAGGCCGGAGTGGATGTACTCGCGGATGCGCTGGCGCTGGGTCGCGTTGGCGACCGGGCCGAGCGTGGTCGCCGGGTCGTAGGGGTCGCCGAGCACGTAGCTCTGTGCCGCGCGGACGGCGATCTGTTCGGCTTCGGCGAGCCGGGAGCGTGGGACCAGCACGCGCGACAGGCCGCCGCAGACCTGCCCGGAGTTGCGGAACGCGTCTTCGATCCCGACTTCGATGGCCCGCTGGAGGTCGGCGTCCTCGAGGATGATGTTCGCGGATTTGCCGCCGAGTTCCAGGGCGACTTTCTTGACCTGCTGGGAGGCCAGTTCCATCACGCGGCGACCGGCGCGCACCGACCCGGTCAGCGACACCATGTCGACCATCGGGTGGGTCACGAGTGCTTCGCCGACGTCGGGGCCGGTGCCGGACACGAGGTTGAAGACGCCGTCCGGCAGTCCGGCGGAGGCGACCATCTCGGCAAAGATGAAGGAGCTCAGCGGGGCGACCTCGGTGCCTTTGAGTACGACGGTGCAGCCGGCTGCCAGTGCCGCGCCGGCTTTCATGCAGACCATGCGCATGGGGCCGTTCCACGGGGTGATTGCGGCGACGACACCGGCCGGTTCCCGCGTGACGATCGTGTTGCCGACCTGCTCGTGCCAGACCACCGACGGCAGGCTTTCGGCGATGCTGCGTAGGTCTTCGACGGCTGCGGCGGCCTGTGATTCGTGGGCGATGCGGGCGGGCTGGCCGATCTCGCTGACGATCGCCCGGGTGATCTCGTCGGCTCGCTCCGCGGTGAGGGTGGCGAGTTTGTCGAGCATGGCGATGCGTTCGTCGACGGTGGTCCGGGACCAGGCCGGGAACGCCGCCGCGGCGGCGCGGGCGGCCTTGTCGACGTCCTCGGCGGTACCGGCGGGAATGGTGGCGACGGGCTCTTCGGTCACCGGGTTGATGACGGTGAGGGTCTCGGTTCCGGTGGAGGGAACCCAGGCGCCGTTCACGAAGATCCGGTTACGTTCGATCATCGAACAACCTCCAGATAGTTCGTAAATACGAACCATCGATCGCATTAACGATTTGTGCTCACGCTAAAGCGCACGTTCCAGCGATGTCAACGGGAGGTTTCGCGGCGCGTCGGCAGACCGGTCAGAGTGCCTCGCGCGGGGTGGTGACGTGCTGGGCCCACAGTTCCACGTGTTTGAGCAGGATGCGGCGCAGCCGCGACTCGCGCGGCTCGGCCTCGGCCGTCGATCCGACGAGAATGGCGACGGCCACCGCCTTACCTGCCCGATCACGCACGACGCTGGCCAGCGCCATTTGAGCGCCGTGGTGGCGAAAGTTCCTGGCCACGCCGGACTTGGCGATGTCCGGGAACTGCGCGAGGAACTCGGAGACCAGTTCCCCGTCCTGCCTGCGCAGATATGCGTCGCGTTCGCCGGCCGGCGCGATCGCCAGCAGCGCCTTTCCCCCGGCCGTGTCGATGAGCCGGCGGCGGATGTTGCTGCGGGCGGCGAAGCCGGTCATGGCGTCCGTACCCGACTCGCCGATGTAGATGAGGTGGTCGCCGGCCTGCACGCCGAGGAACACCGTCATCTTCGACTCCTGATGCAGGGCGTCGAGATCGGCCTGCGTGACGTGCCCGGCCCGGATGTTGCCGCTGGCCAAGGTGAGCGCGTAGACCGCCGGCCCGAGGTAGAAACGCTTGTCGACCTCGTACAGCCAGCCCTTGGCAAGTAGGCCCCGGATGAAGCCGTGTACCGAGGACTTCGGCGCGTCCAGGGCGCGGGCGAGCTCGGCGAACCCTATGCCGGGCCGGTACACGACCTCCTCGAGGATCTGGGTGACACGGTCGATGGTGCGGTGGCCCTTGGCGGCCTCACTGTCGGCTTGTCCTTCGTTCACGCCCGGGACGATACCGCATTACGACCCTGAGTTCGTACCTACGAACCGACGAAGTTCGGTGAGCGCTTGCCGGCCGCCGCCGACAGGCCCTCGGCGAAATCAGCGGTGCCGAGCAGGGCGGCCTGGGCGGCGGCCTCTTCGTCCAGCGCCGCCTCGGCCAGGGCCGTCACGCGTCGCCTGAGGGTGGCCCGGATGGCGACCAGCGACAACGGCGCCGAGGAGGCGATCTGCTCGGCCAGCGCAAGCGCACCGGCACGAGGATCGTCGGCGAGCTGGTCACAGAGCCCGATCGCGAGCGCTTCCGCAGCGCCGACAGCCCGCCCGGTGTACAACAGCTGCGCCGCGTGTTGTTCGCCGACTGTCCGCGGTAGGGTGACCGACAGCGCGAAGCCCTGATGGAATCCCAGCCGGGCGAAGTTGGCGGTGAACCGTGCCTGCGGGCCGGCGACCCGGAAGTCCGCGGCCATCGCCAGACCCAGACCACCGCCGACAGCGGCGCCCTGCACCGCGGCGACGATCGGCTTGGCGGCGGTGAACAGCCGCAACGCCTGCCGATAGATCCGGCGGATGCCGTCCTCGCCGATGCCCCGCAGGTCCGCGCCGGCGCAGAAGTGCCTGCCTTGCGAGCACAACACGACGCAGGAGACCTGCGCGTCGCCGTCCAGCGCGTGCAGGGCGTCGGCCAGGGCGGTCAGCAGCGTCTCGTCGAAGAAGTTGTTCGGCGGCCGGCGGATCTCCAGTATCGCGACCCGGCCGGAGACCGAGATATTCACCAGGTCGTTCACTGCTTCTCCCCTGCCGCCGCCAGATCCGCACGGGCCTGTGCGGCGAGACCGCTCTTGTCGATCTTCCCGGAATGCGTCGTCGGCAGCGTTTCGTGCTGCAACCGCCATCGGCTCGGCATCGCGAACGACGCGATCCTGCCGCGCAGGCTGTCGACCAGCTCCTGCTCGGTGCGGCCCGGCTCGACGACGACGACCGCCATGACCTCTTCGCCGAGATCCGTCGACGGCACGCCGAAGACCGCCGCCTCGATGACACCGGGCAGTGCCGCGAGGGCCTGCTCGACGGCGGCCGGCGCGATGTTCTCCCCACCTCTGATGATCATGTCCTTGGCCCGGCCGGTGATCCAGAGGTAGCCGTCGTCATCGACGTGGCCGAGGTCGCCGGTGTGCAGCCAGCCTTGCCCGTCGATCGGGCTGGTGTCGACGCCGAAGTAGCCGATCATCTGGGTGGGGCTGCGGACGAGGATCTCGCCGTCGGCTTCGGCGATCCTGATCTCCACCAGCGGAAGGGGCCGCCCGCAGCTGCCGGGCCGGTCGCGGGTGTCGCGCCCGGATGCCGCGGTGGCTTGGCCTCCGTTCTCGGTCAGGCCCCATCCGGTCGCCACGCGGGGGTCGACACCGGGCAGCCCGCCGCGCAGCTGAGCGAGGAACTCCGCGTGCACCGGCGCCCCGCCGACGGTGACCGACCGCAGCGAGCTGAGGTCACGACGGTTGCGGTCGGGGTGTTCGAGTACCCGCGACACCATCGTCGGCACGGCGCTCCACCGGGCGATGCGCCACTGTTCGATCAGGCGCAGCACTTCGGCGGGCTCGAACTTGCCGGTCGGCATGACCAGAGTGTCGCCGACGACGATGGCGCGCAGCAGGGTCTGGATTCCGCCGATGTGAAACATCGGGCCGGTGTGCAGTCCGGCGTCTCCGGTGTTGTCGTCCACCTGGTGCGGCAGCCGTTTGGTGACATGCAGCAGCATGTGCAGGCCGGCCAGCAGTGAGCGGTGTGACAGCACCACCGCCTTGGGCCGCCCTTCGGTGCCCGAGGTGAACACGAGCGCGGCAGGGGCGTCCTCGTCGCACGCCGCCGCGCCGGACGGCGGTGCGAACGGCGTGGTGTCGGCAGCGAGGTCACAGCTCCAGCGGCCGGTGGGTGCGCCGGGTGGGAGGTGGCGGCTGGCGCGGGAGTCGGCCAGCACGAGCGCCGGTCCGACGGTAGTCAGGCATTCGGCGACGTCGGCCGGGCTCCACCAGGCGTTGCCGAGTACCGGCACCGCGCCGACCGTCACGGTCGCCCAGAAGTTGATGATCCAGTCTTGGCTGTTGAATCCGATCATCACCACCCGGTCGCCCGGGCCCACCCGCCGGGCCAGCTCGGTCGCCTTGACTCGGGCTGCGTGACGGAGCTGGGCGAAGGTGAGCACCACGTCGCCCTGCACGACGTGCGGGCGCTGGCCCCATCGGTCCGCCATGTCCAGCAGCGTGGCCACCTGGCGTGGACGGTCGGTGTAGGTGCGCATCAGCACGCCGCGGACGGCCTCGGTGCCGATGCCGTCGCCCCATGTCTGCGGTCCGGTCATGACCCGCTCCTTCTCGGCAGGACCACCGTGGCCGTACCGGGCATGCAGTTCTGTTCGCGCTGGTTGATCGCCCACGTCTCCAGCCGCACGACCGCGTCGCCGTCGGCGTCGATCTCTTTGCCGGTCACGGCTCCTCCGAGGCGCACCACGTCGGAGAGGTAGACGTGCGACCGGTACTGCCCGTGGATCGCCTTGAGCCGGCCGGTATTGCCCATCCAGTTGGTGATCGAGTGGATCTGCCAGCAGGTTCGCTGGATGCCGACGTCATAGGCCATCTGGGCGCCTTGCAGCTTGGCGGCGTAGTCGTTGTAGTGCACCGAGTACACCGGTTCGAGGGCGTGGGTGTGCGGATCCCGGAACGCCCACTTCGGGTGCTTGCGGTAGCGGCGCAGGGCCACCGCATGCGCTGAGAGCCGCGGGATCGGTGCGGCGCCGGAGGCGACGAAGGCGATCTCGTCGGTCAGTCCGATCGGGCCCTTGGTGATGACGTTGAGGTCGTCGCCGACCTGCACGTCCTCCCAGTACCGGGGTTCGGCGCCGCGCGGGATCTCGGCGAGGATGTCCTCCTCGATCTGGGTGAGTTGCTGCGCCGTCCACGGGTGCGGGATCTCGATTGCTCGCGTGCTGCGGCGTTTCTGCATCTCCCCGCGTTCGAAGCGCATGCGGGAGCAGATGAACCGGGCGACCAGCTGTTCGTCCTGGTTCCAGTATTCCTGGCGCAGGTAGTCCTTGATGCGCCGGCCGCCGAACGAGCTCTCGACGGGATCGTCGAACCCGTCGAACCAGACCCGTGCGGTGATCTTGTCGCCCACGCGGATCGGCGCGTGGAAGCTGATGTCGGTCTCGGCGTGGAACCCGCCGAGTCCCCGCCACCCCACCTGGACCGATCCGAGGCAGGCGAAGATGAAGCTCGGTGGCGCGATGATGGCGCCGTAGGGGCCGGCGGTGGCGTATGCCTCGTTGGTCCAGAGCGGGTTGTCGTCGCCGATGCCCTCCGCGAAGCGCAGGATGGCCAGCCGGGTGGCGTACTCGTTGTTGACGCAGGCGTCGGTGCGCAGTTCGGTGCCGATCAGGTTGCGCATCTCGGTGAGCATCTGGTCGGTGAACTTGCCGGCGGCCAGTTCCTTGCCGATCCCCGCGTCGGAGGGTGTGTCGGTCGTGGTCATCGGTGTCCTTCGCGAAGGGGCAGGGGTCTACCAGGCGTGTGTCAGTAAGGCGTGTACGTCCTGTTCGCTGGGCACCCGCGCGGCGGTGGTCAGCGCCCAGTCGTGCATGGCGTGGGTTGCGGCGGCTTTCAGATCTGCGGAGCTGACGTCGACGGCCCGCAGCCGGGTGGGCACGCCGAAGAGCCCGAGCAATCGTTCGATCTCGGCGATCACTGAGGCAGGATCGCGGTCGGTCAGGCCGAGGTAGTCGGCGGCCGCGGTCAGCCGGTCGCCGATCACGTCAGCGGCGAAACGTAGAGCGTGCGGCAGCAGCATCGCCTCGACCATTCCGTTGGCCGACGACGACAGCGGGCCGACCGCATGCGACAGCGCTTGGGCCAGCCCACCCCCGGTGGTGTCACTGCCTTGGCCCGCGAGCAGCGCTGCGAGCATCAGGTGCAGGCGCGGCTCGGGCTGCCCCGGGTCCTCGCCGAGGCGGGGCAGCCAGGTGACCACCAGGCGCAGCGCGTGGGCCAGCAGGGCGTCGGCGAGCGGGTCGGCGGTCGGTGCGGTCAGGCCCTCGACGGCCATCGCGAACACGTTGAGCGCGGCTGACCGTACCAGCTGTTCGGGGGCGGTCATCGCCATCGACGCGTCGAGGGCGACGCCCTGCGCCCGGGCTTTGGGGTCGTAGAGGGCGAGCCGTTCGCCGGTCCGCAGGTCGCGGACGGCGGCGCCGGCTTTGGCGTAGGCGGTGGTGGGGGTGGTGGCGACGACCCATTGCGGCAGTTTCGGCGCGGACAGCCGCGGACTGATCAGTTTCCCGTCGGTTCCGCGGCGGGTGCACAGGTCGCGGATGTCGGTCTGCTCAGCCAGCAGGATCACGGCGGCGCGGGCGGTGACCACGGCGGAGCCGCCGCCGACCGGGATGACGGCGTCAGCGTCGTGGTCGGCGAGGAAGTCGCGGGCCGCCTGCACCCCGTCGAGCGGGCTGTGCGCCCGGACTCCGGTGTACTGTCCGGCCAGCCGGTCGCCGAGCACCTCGCTGACCTGCCGCATGACCCGGTCGTGTTCCAGCATCGAGCGACCACAGATGATCACGGCACGCCGGGCTCCGGCCCGGTCGAGTTCGCGGGGCAACGCCTGCAGCGCTCCGGCACCGCAGAAGGTGCGAAACGTCGGCGTCAGGTGGCGGATCGTCAGCGTGGTGTCCACCCGGTCAGAGCTCCACGACGGCCCGGCCGCCGACGCGGCCCGCGTGCAGGTCGTCGACGGCCTTGTCCAGGTCGTCGAGGCGGTACCGGCCGGTGACCAGCGCGCTCGCGTCGAATCGGCCGTCAGCCACCCAGGCGGTGAAGGTCGCGAAGTCACGGACCGGATCGCAGCTGCCGCCGACACAGCCGATCAGGCTCTTCTCTCCGTTGAGCAGGTCGAAGCTGTCCAGCTGGAAAGGCACGCGGGGAATGCCGACCAGGATGTCGGCGCCGCCGCGGATACCGGCCCCCCGCACGCCGGGCCGCACCGCGGCGAGACTGATCGGGATGTTGGCGCCGAGTCCGGTGCAGTCCAGCCCGATGTCGACCCCGCGGGTGCCGTCGGCGTGCGGGGTGCGGTCGAGGATGGCTTCGACAGGGTCGACGGCTGATGCGTTGACCACGTCGGTGGCGCCGAAGTGCCGGGCGAGTTTCAGCTTGTCGTCGTCGATGTCGACGGCGATGATCGGCGCGGCGCCCAGGATCGAGGCGGCGGCGACCGCGCACAGGCCCACTCCTCCGGTGCCCCACACCGCCACGCTCTGACCGGCCCGCACTGCGGCGGTGTTCATCACGGCGCCCGCACCGGTCATCAGCGCGCACCCGATGATTGCGCCGAGATCCGGTGACAGATCCGCGGCGGTCTTCACCACATACTGTTCGTCGACCAGGGCGTGCGTACCCCAGGTGAAGGTGTTGTGGGTGGTGGCGATCTGCCCGTCGGACAGGGCCACGGCGGTAGGCGCGGGGCGGCGGCCCTGCAGCGGCGTGCGCGGGATCCAGGTGACAACGACCGGATCGCCTGGTTGCACGTAGGTGACGCGGCTGCCGACCGCGGCGACGGTGCCGGTGGATTCGTGGCCCAGCACCATGGGTGTGGTCCGGTTGTCGTCGAAGATGCGGTCGAGCTGGCTGTGGCAGACACCGAACGCCTGTTGCTGCACGACCACCTCGTACGGGCCGGGAAGAAGGTTCACCTCGTGCAGAACGAGGTCACGTCGCTGCGGTGGAAGGACGGCGATCCGGGCTTGCACTGCCATGGGTCTGCTCCTTGAACTCTGCCGTGTCCGTCGTTGCGTGCGGTTTCAGACCACGCCGGCCTCGTGCAGCTTGGTGATGTCGTCGGTGCTGAGGCCGAGTTCGTCGCGCAGCACTTGATCGGTGTGCTCGCCGAGGCGGCCGGCGCGCGACGGTTCGGTCATCGGGGAGTCGGACAGCAGCAGCGGGCTGCCGAGAGTGGTGAAGGTGCCGTGCTGATCGGTGACCTCGTGCAGGACGCCGCGGGCCCGCACGTGGGGGTCCTCGAGCAGTTCCGGCAGCGTCACGACCGGGGCGCAAGGAATCCGGGCGGCTTTCAGCCGCTGCGTGAGCTCGTCCTTGTTCAGCTGCCGGGTCCATGCCGCGACCAGCGCGTCCACGTCGTCCATGTGCGCGCAGCGGCCCGCCATCGCGGCGAAACGCGGATCGTCGGCCGCGGGCTGATCCATCACGGCGCGCAGCCGGTCCCAGTGCGCATCGGTCGGGCACAGCACGGCGATCCATCCGTCGGCGGCGGGGTAGGTGTTGTACGGCGCGACTGCCAGGCCGCCGTGCCGGTTGCCGGTGCGTTCCCGGCTGACGGTGCCCGGGCTGAGCAGTCCGGCGATGTTGGAGGTCAGTGACGGCAGGATGGCGTCCTGCAGCGAGACCTCGACGTGCTGCCCGCGGCCGGTGCGGGTGCGCTGGAACAGGGCGGCGAGGACTCCGGCGACCAGGTGGGTGCCGGCCATGAAGTCGACGACGGAGGGTCCGGTCCGCACCGGGGCGCCGTCCTCGAAGCCGGTCGTGCTCATGATCGCGGTCCGTGCCTGGATCGTCAGGTCCATCGCGGGTTCCCCGGCGTAGGGGCCGAAGGATCCGAAGCCGGTGCCGGACGCCATGATGAGTCGTGGGTTGATCTCGCTGAGCTGGCGGTAGCCCAGGCCGAAGCGGTCCATCGCGCCGGGTGAAAGGTTCTGCACCAGGACGTCGGCGGTGCCGGCGAGCTCGCGCAGGATCTCCTGGCCGGCGGCGGACTTCAGGTCCAGGCGGATGGCGCGTTTGCCGGAGTTGAGGAACTGGAACTGGATCGGTTCCCCGTGCTCGTCCACGGCCGGCAGGCGACGGTACGGGTCTCCGTCGGGCGCCTCGATCTTGATGACGTCGGCGCCCAACCGGGCCATCAGCATCGTGCAGTACGGCGCGAAGTAGAACTGGCCGAGGCAGATCACCTTCACACCCTCAAGGGCGGTCATTTCAGCCTCCGTCGTCGTGCCCGACCCGCCATGCGGGGTTCGTATTTACGAACAGGAGTACGCATTTGCAACCTCGACACTAGGGCGGCCTCGTCACAGCTGTCAACGACCCCGCAGTCGGCGACCCATTGACACCCCCGGCCGGGCCGACCTACGTTCCATTGCGGGCATGTTTCATATATGGGTTCTCTAGTTCGTATATAAGAACCCGGGAGCTGTGAAGGGATCACACCATGAGGGTGGGTTTCATCGGCCTCGGCACCATGGGCACAGGCATGGCGCTGAATCTGCGCACGGCCGGCCACGACCTGATCGTCCACGACCTCGACCGCGGGCGTGCCGAGCCGCACGAACGCGCCGGCGCACGATGGGCCGACAGTATCGCCGAGGTGGGGGCCGCTTCCGATGTCGTCTTCACCTCGCTGCCCGGCCCGGTTGAGATGCGCGAGGCCGCCCTCGGCGGCGGTCTGCTCGCCGGCATGCGGCGGGGCACCGCCTGGTTCGACCTGACCACCAACTCCCCCACCGTGGTACGCGAGGTACACGCCGACTGCCTCGCCGCCGGGATCGACTTGTTCGACGCGCCCGTCAGCGGCGGCCCGCACGGCGCGGCATCGGGCAAGCTGGCCATCTACGTCGGCGGCGACGCCACCCTCTTCGAGCGGTACCGGGCCCTGCTCGACGCCATCGGCGACAAAGTGCTGCACGTCGGCGACATCGGCGCCGGAAACACCGCCAAGCTGGTGCACAACTGCGCGAGCATCACCATCCGCGCTGCCATCGCCGAAGTGTTCACCCTGGGCGTCAAGGCCGGGGTCGAACCGTCGGCGTTGTGGCATGCGATGCGGCAGGGAGCGATCGGCCGGTCCCGCACGTTCGACCGGATCGGCGACCGGTACCTGCAGTCCAGCTTCGACCCGCCGTCGTTCGCGCTGACCCTCGCGAACAAGGACCTGCGCCTGGCACTGGAACTGGCGGGGCAACTCGACGTCCCGATGCACTGCGCCGAGGTCGTCGCCGAGGACTTCCGGGAAGCGCTGGAGCGCGGCTGGGGCGGCCGCGATTCACAGTCACCGATGGCGCTGCAGAACGAGCGTGCCGGTGTGACGGTCAAGCTCACCGCTGCCGAAGTCCAAGACGTCCTCGACCGGGGCTGACCTCGCAATACCCTCAGGGAGAAACCATGGAGATCGACAGCACTGCCGGCAGCCGGGAGATCGGTCGCCGTATTCTCGGCGAGCTGATGGGCGAGGACTACCTCGCACAGAAGGCCCAGGCCCGCAACTCGTTCAACGCCGTCCTGCAGGACTACTCCGAAGAGGTCTGCTTCGGCAGGATCTGGGCGCGCGAGGGCCTCGACCGTAAGCAGCGCAGCATCGTAAACATCGCCATGCTGACCGCGCTCAACCGGCCGAACCAGCTGGCCCACCACGTCGAGGGTGCGCTGACCAATGGCTGCACGGTCACCGAGATCCAGGAGATCCTGCTGCAAGCCGCCGTCTACTGCGGCCTTCCCGCCGCCGGCGAGGCATTCCGCGTCGCCGAGGGTGTCCTTCGTTCCCACGGCCACCTCGACTGACACCGGTCCGCCGCGGCCGGCACCGCCCTCCCCCGGTGGTGCCGGCATCGCCGTCCTCGATGCCGCGAACCACCAGGAGACTCCGCGATGACCTTCGCCGACCTGCTTCCCGAACTCACCCTCGCCGAGAAGGCGGCACTGTGCCTGGGATCCACCTTCTGGCACACCGCGCCGGTTCCCCGGCTCGGGATCCCCGCGCTCATGCTCTCCGACGGCCCGCACGGCCTGCGCCGCCAGCCCGACGGCAACCAGGCCGGAATCTCCGGAAGCCTGCCCGCCACCTGCTTCCCCACCGCCTCGGCGCTCGGCTCCTCCTGGGATCCCGACCTGGTCCGGCGCATCGGCGCGGCGATCGGCGCTGAAGCCCGCGATCATGGTGTGAGCGTGGTGCTCGGCCCCGGCGTCAACATCAAACGGTCACCGCTGTGTGGCCGCAACTTCGAATACTTCTCCGAGGACCCTCTCCTGGCCGGCGTCCTGGGTGAGGCGCACGTGACCGGCGTGCAGAGCCAGGGCGTCGGCGCCTGTGTCAAACACTTCGCCGTCAACAACCAGGAGACCGACCGGCTGCGGATCAGTGCCGACGTCGACGAACGCGCGTTGCGCGAGATTTACTTGCGGCACTTCGAGCGCATCATCGTCCGGGCCCGCCCCTGGATGGTCATGTGCGCCTACAACCGCGTCAACGGAATCCGCGCCTCCGAACATCACTGGCTGCTCACCGAAGTGCTGCGAGGTGAGTGGGACTTCGACGGAGTCGTCGTGTCCGACTGGGGGGCCGTCCGCGACCGTGTCGCCGCGTTGTCGGCCGGCTTGGATCTGGAGATGCCGCCGAACCTCGGCGTCAGCGACACGGCGATCGTGGCGGCCGTACACGACGGCACTCTCGACGAGAAGATCCTCGACCAGGCGGCACTGCGGATACTCCGTCTCCTCGACCGGGCACAACCGTCGGCTGACCCGGCCGTCATCGACCATGACGCCCACCACCGCCTGGCCCGGGCCGCAGCCGCCGACTGTGCCGTACTGCTGAAGAACGACCGCGACATTCTGCCGCTGCGCCCCGACGCCGGCGACACGATCGCGGTGATCGGTGAACTGGCCCGCACACCCCGTTTCCAGGGCGCCGGCAGTTCACAGGTCAACCCCACCCGCGTCGAGGTGCCCGTCGACGCACTACGTGCCCTGGTCCCCGCCGCAGTCGCCGTGGACTTCGCCGCCGGCTACCGCCTCGACGGCGACGACGACGAACAGATGAGCGTTGAAGCGGTCGATCTGGCCGGGCGCGCCCGCGCCGTCGTCCTGTTCCTCGGCCTGCCGGCCGGCGCCGAGTCCGAGGGCGCGGACCGCCGCCACATGGATCTGCCCGGTAACCAGACGGCGTTGCTGACCCGGCTCGCCGCGGTCAACACAGATGTGGTCGTCGTGCTCACCAGCGGCTCGGCGGTGCGGTTGACACCATGGGACCGGCATGTCCCGGCAGTCTTGGAGACCTGGCTGGCCGGGCAGGCCGCCGGTGGTGCGATCGCCGATCTACTGCTGGGTGTGGCGAATCCGTCCGGCAAGCTGGCCGAGACGCTGCCGCATCGGCTGCAGGACACCCCGGCATACCTGAACTTCCCCGGCGAGCACGGGCACGTCCGCTACGGAGAGGGAATCTTCGTCGGCTATCGCGGCTACGACGCCGTGGGCCGCGATGTCGCCTATCCGTTCGGGCACGGGCTGTCCTACACCACCTTCGCCTACCACGACCTCACGGTCACGGTCACCGGGACCACCGCCGACGACCTGGCCGTAGTGGTCACCTGCACCGTCGTCAATACCGGCCTACGGCGGGGCAAGGAGGTCGTACAGCTCTACACCGGCCACCCCGCAGGTCCGCCCCGTGAGCTCACGGCCTTCGCCAAAGTCGACGTCGCGGCGGGAGCCCGCGAGCACGTCACGTTCCACCTCGACGCCGACGACCTGTCGTCGTGGTCGTCCCGGCACCGCCGGTGGCTGCTCGACGGCGGCACCTACACCATCAGTGTCGGAGCGTCATCGCGTGACCTCCGGCTGACCGCCACGGTCGACCTGCCGAAAACCCCGGTGGATGCGCCTCTCACGGGCGAGTCAACGCTGCGCGAGTGGCTGGCCGATCCCTCCGGCGCCGCCAGGCTGAAGGCAGCGATCGGCGTCGACGCCGACGGGAAGCCGGTCGGCGTCCTGGCCGACCCCGAGTCCCTGACCGTACTCGGCGACTTCCCACTGCAGGCTCTCGCCGCGTTTCCGAGATTCGGTATCAGTCAAGCCGCCATCGCTGAGGTGTCCGACGTTGCTTGACGAATGCGCTGTTGCTCTGTTCGCGCGCCCCATCGGTCGGACGGCTTGCATGAACCACCACGAAGCTTGCCTGTGATCAGCGAGCGGAAAGGGTCCCTGTCATTACCCCTTTCAGCAGTGCCTTTCTCGCGCTGATGGGCCGGGGTTTGCTGGAGAGGATCGAGCGGCGGCATGACGCCTTTGCTCGATCTACCAGCCAGGTTCAGACGCGATGACAGAAGGATCAGATCGCCGGTGACAGCTACAACACGCAGAAACGTCCTCGCGTCCGCAGTGCTCGGGATCGCCGGAATCGGCTTGGCCGGATGTTCCCGGCTCGGGCTGGGCGGATCGTCCGGAGATGGCGAGCCGCTCGAACGCCCGTTGGACGGCGCGCGGACCCTCATCGCGTACTTCTCCGTGCCGCTGACCGACGACCCGGACGACATGAACCGCGACGAGGAGAACAGCACGCATGTCGTCGACGGCAAGGTCTTGGGCAACACCCAGTACGTCGCGCAGCTGATCCAGGCCCGCACCGGCGCCGAGCTGTTCCGGATCGAGACGGCGGTGCCGTTGCCGCTGGACTATGCGGTACTCGCTCCCCAGGCCGAGCAGGAACAACAGACCGGTGCCCGGCCAGCCTTGAAAGCCCTCGTCCCGAGTCTCGCGGACTACGACACGGTGTTCGTCGGCTATCCGATCTACTGGTACGACCTGCCGATGCCGGTGTACACCTTCCTGGAAGACCACGACTTCGCCGGCAAGACCGTCATTCCGTTCAGCACCCATGGCGGGAGCCGGCTGTCGGGCACGGTCGAGGTCATCACGGAGAAGCTCTCCTCCGCAACAGTGTCCGGTAACGCCTTCACGATCTCGCGTGACGACATGGGCGAGGCCGAGGACGAGGTCCGCAATTGGCTCGACGGCCTCGGCGTAGCGGGCCGGTAGACCAGGTATGGCGATCAAGGCGAAGATTCTCGTCCTCCTTGTGGTCATGGCGGCGGTCCTGGCGGCACTGACCTGGGTGAACCGTCAGCACCAGCGCGAACCCGGCTCTCCGGCGGGCTTCGCGGCGGCCGCGGGCGGCGGGCAGCGGTGAACATCGTGCGAAGGATCCTGCTGTGGAGCACCGCGGTCGTCTTCCCGCTGCCGCTGGTGCTGACTTACAACACCCTGGCCCGGGAACCCGAAGGCCTGCGTTTCTATGTCTCCCTCGGGCTGACGGCCTACGCGTGGTGGCTGCTCGCGATCATGCTCAGTGTGCGGCCACCGTGGCTGGACCGGCTGGTCGGGTTGCCGGCGGTCTACGGTCTGCACGGCATGTTGGGCGTGCTCGCGATCGGCTTCGCCTACGTGCACCGCGACAATTCCTATGCCGGGCAGCCGCTGGCTGCGCTGCTCGGAGACTGGGGCTTCTACGCCGCCGTCGTGGTGCTGTGTTTCTCGGTGTTCTTCCTCAGCGGCTGGCTGGTCGACCGGATCCGGATGCTGCTGGAGGCCAAACGGCTACTGGAACGGGTGTTGCGGCACCAGGTTTCGGTGTGGGTGCACCGGCTCAATCTCGTGATCGTCGCGATGATCTGGCTCCACGCGCATCTGCTCGTGCGGGTGAATCAGTATTTCGGGTTCATGATGCTCTTCGACGTGTACACGGTGGCCGTCCTCGGCCTCTACGTGTGGAAGAAGTGGATCGCCGCGGACTACTACCTGACGGGTGCGGTCGTGGGTAACGAGCCGCTCGGCGGCACGAGCCGGCGCCTGTCCGTGCAGCTCGATCATGCGGAAACCCGGATCAGGCCGGGTGACTTCTTCTTCCTCCGGTTCGAGGGCACCGCAGCCGTGCCCGGGGAATGGCATCCGTTCTCGGTCACCGACGACGACCAGAAGACCTTGAGTTTCACCATCCGTCAGCATGGTGACTTCACCCGGCGACTCACCGGCGTCGACCTGGGAGTGCACGTACGGCTGGAAGGACCATTCGGCCGCTTCGACTCGATCGCCGCCCGGCAGCATGCCGACACACCGCTGGTGCTGCTGGGCATGGGCGCGGGCGTCGCCCCGCTGCTGAGCCTGGCGGCCGCCTACCACACGACCCGCGAGATCCACGTGCTGTGGGCGGTTCGCCAGGCGGACGACGCCTATTACCGTGAGTTACTCGCCCGGTATCAGGCATCTTCCGGAAACCGCATGACGGTGACGGCCAAGGTAGGTCGATTCAGTCGTGCGGACCTTTCCGAGCTTCTTCCGCAACAGGTCGTCCGAACCGGAGCGTTCTTCGTCGTCGGCCCGAATCCCGCTGTTCTGGCCAATGAGCGCCTGCTGCGACGAATAGGCGTTTCGGCACGACGGATCCATCAGGAGCGGCTGACGATGTAGCGGTCCGGGGTGTGCGATTCCGGAGCCGGCGCTGTATGGGCCATGCCGGCTCCGGGAGATTTTTGCGTCGTGATTCGCTCACCGACATACTGTTTGTGAACGGCGCGTTACCAGCGAGGACATATTCAGCGCGTATTCGTTACTAACGAACGGGGTCCATCGGCGTCGATGCTGGCAGACTGACGGTTATGGCAGCAGAACAGCCGGGCGGTAACGGCGGCACCGAGCTGGGACGTTTCCTGCGCGCACGCCGCGCCCAGGTGACGCCGGAGCACGCCGGCATCAGCACAGGCCCTGGCTGGCGTCGCATTCCCGGGTTACGCCGCGAAGAGCTCGCCGCTCTGGCCGGAGTGAGTGTGGACTACTACATCCGGCTGGAACGCGGCAAGGAGCACCGGCCCAGCCCGGCCGTCATCGGAGCCCTGGCCTCCGCGTTGCGCCTCGACGCCGCCGAATACGGGCACCTGTTCGACCTTGCTCTGCGTGCGACCAGCACGCTGCCCCGGCCGCGCCCGGCACCGGGTGCCATGCGGACGCCCGCGCCCGGCACCGACCTGCTGCTGGAACGCCTACGGCCGTACCCGGCGAGACTGCTGAACCGGACGATGGACCTGCTGGCCGCCAACCGTGGTGGGCTGCGCACGCTGCCTGGCATCGAGGACTGGCCGGCCGAACACCGCAACATCGTCCGATACGTGTTCCTGCATCCCACCGCCCACAAGTTGTTCGCCGACTGGGACGCAGTGACGAAAGGCTGCGTGGCACGGCTGCGTGCGGTGGCCGGTCTGGAACCGGACGCACCTGACCTGACCGAACTGGTCACGGAGATGGCGGCAGAGAGCACGGACTTCTCCCGGCTGTGGGACCGCTACGAGGTGTGCCCGTTCACCGCCACCTCCAAGACCTTGCACCATCCGCAGGTAGGCACGATCACCTTGCAGGTGCAGGCCATGCAGGTGGAGGGTACCGCCGGGCACCGTCTGGTGACCTATGTCGCCGAACCCGGCACTGCTGATCACGACGCGCTGATCCTCCTGGACCGGTAGCGTCCTCTCCTTTCACCCTGCTCTCGTCCGGACGACCACGTCGGGATGGGGGTAATGAGATTCCCCTGAATCTCCTTACCGGGTCAGCAGGGTCCTGCCAGGTGATCGCGGTTTCCCCTAGCGTCGTGCCTTAACCCGGTTCGCAAGTCTGCGACTTGCGCATTCCCGGCTCGAGTTCGACGCCCGGCCCGAAGATCCTGCTCGCCGAAGCGTCGACGTCGACCACATGACGGCAAGCCTCAGCGCGCCGCCAGAGTGTCGCAACGCCCCGGCGGCCGGGCTCCCCGCGGCAGTTCTTCTCGCCGCTGTCGAAAACGGAGACAGTGATGAAACGTCGTGATTTCCTAACCCTCAGCGCCGGCACTGGCACTGCGGCAGCCCTTGCAGCATGCGGCAGTTCGGGACCGTCCAACTCGGGCGGCTCCGGCGGCGCCGCCGGAGCCGCGTCGTACTGGGCGCTGAGCGGGCAGCCGAGCGAGCCGATCCGGCGAGCGGCGATCGACCGGTTCAACAAGGCCAACCCCAGCACTCAGATCACCGGCACCTACTTCGCGAACGACGCCTACAAGCAGAAGATCAAGACGGCCCTGGGCGCGGGCGAAGGCCCGTCGATCATCTTCAACTGGGGCGGCGGGGGCCTGAAGACCTACGTCGAGGCCGGTCATGTGGAGGACCTGACCGACTGGTTCGCGCAGAACGCGACGGTCAAGGACAAGATCATCCCGGCGTCGTTCGGTGCGGCCACGGTCAACGGCAGGATCTACGCCAGGCCGGTCGAGAGCGTGACACCGATCGTGCTGTTCTACAATAAAAGGGTTTTCGACCAGGTCGGTGTCCAGCCGCCGCAGACCTACGGCGACATCCTGGACCTGGTTCCGAAGTTCAACGCCAAGGGCATCGCACCGTTCTCGCTGGCCGGGCAATCGCGCTGGACCAACATGATGTGGGTCGAGTTCCTCCTCGACCGCACCGCCGGCTCGGATGTGTTCAACCGGGTCTTCGCGGGCGAGAAGAACGCGTGGTCCGACCCGGCGGTACTGGACAGCCTGACGAAGGTGCAGGACCTGGTGCGAGCCGACGGGTTCATCAAGGGCTTCTCGTCGATCACCGCCGACTCCAGCGCCGATCAGGCTCTGCTCTACACCGGCAAGGCCGCGATGATGGTGCACGGCAGCTGGTCGTACGGGCTCCAGAAGGCCAACGGCGGCGACTTCGTCTCCAGCGGCGCCCTGGGCTACATGAACTTCCCGCCGGTCGACGGCGGCAAAGGTGACCCGAGCAACGCTCTGGGCAACCCTGGCCAGTACCTGTCGATCTCGACGAAGGCCACGCCGGAGCAGAAGGAGATCGCCAAGAAGCTCTTCTCCACGACGCTGCTCGAAGACGAGGAGATCAAGGGCTGGGTCGGCGCCGGCTATGTACCGGTACTCAAGGGCAGCGAAACGCAGCTCAGCACGTCACCGAACGCCGACTTCCTCAAGTTCGTCTACGACACAGCGGTCAACGCCAAACTCTTCGCCCAGTCGTGGGACCAGGCGCTGAGCCCGACCGCCTCCGAAACCCTGCTCGACAACATCGCCAAGCTGTTCCAGCTTCAGATCAGCCCGCAGCAGTGGGTCGACGCGATGAACGGGGTCATCGGCAAATGACGATGCTTGCTCCGCCCGCGGTCCGCGTCACCGAGTTGCCAACCACCGACCGTGGGCGGGGCCGCTCCGTCGTCTGGATGGCGCTGCCCGCACTTGTGGCATTCCTGTCGTTCGGTCTCATCCCGCTGCTCGGCGCGCTCGGGCTCAGCTTCACCACCTGGGACGGCATCGGCAACATCCAATTCACCGGCCTGGACAGCTGGAAGGCCGCACTGACCGACCCCGGCCTGCCGCACACCCTCGCGGTCACGTTCGAGATCATGATCCTGTCATGGCTGGTGCAGACGCCGATCTCCATCCTGATCGGCGTCTTCATCGCCGGCCGGCAACGCTATCGGGGCCTGCTCGCGGTGCTCTACTTCATTCCACTGCTGCTGAGCTCGGCCGCCATCTCCATCACCTTCAAGGCCATCCTCGACCCGAACTTCGGCCTCGGCTCCGGCCTGGGCATCGGCGTGCTCAATCAGGACTGGCTCGGTGACCCCACGCTGGCCATCGCGGTCCTGATCTTCGTGGTGTCCTGGCAGTTCATCCCCTTCCACTCGCTGATCTACCAGGGGGCGGTACGGCAGATACCCACCGCGTTGTACGAGGCGTCGCAGATCGACGGCGCCGGCCGGCTGCGCCAGTTCTTCTCGATCACGCTGCCGCAGATCAAGTACACGATCATCACCTCGTCGACGCTGATGGTCGTCGGCTCGCTGACCTTCTTCGACCTGATCTATGTGCTGACCGCCGGCGGCCCCGGCGACGCCACCCGAGCGCTGGCGCTGGCGATGTACCAGAAGGGTTTCATGGCCAACCTGATGGGTCCGGCAAGCTGCATCGCGGTCATCCTCGTACTGGTCGGCGTCGCCTTGTCCCAGTTGCTCCGGCGGCTCGGTGGCCGCGGCGACGAGAGCCAGATGGAAGGCATGTGAGATGACGGCCGTCGACTTGGGCCCCGCACAACGGACCACTCCCCGAACACGGATCATGCGGCTCAACTGGCTGGGCGCAACCACCGGGTGGCTATGGCTGCTCGTCGTGATGGTGCCGATCTACTGGGTCGTCATCACCAGCTTCAAGACCCAGTCCAACTACTTCGTCACCAACACGTTCGCACCCCCGTCAGAGCCGACTCTCAAGAACTATTCGATGGTCGTACAGAACGACTTCGTCCGCTACTTCGTCAACAGTGTCGTCGTCTCGGTCGGCGCGGTGGTCCCGGCGGTCACGATCTCGTTCATGGCGGCGTACGCGATCGTCCGCGGCGCCGGGAACCGGTGGCTCAGGTCGATCAACTCGCTGTTCCTGCTGGGCCTGGCCATCCCGCTGCAGGCAGTGATCATTCCCGTCTACCTGATCATCATCCGGCTCCAGATGTATGACACGCTGATGGCGATCATCCTGCCTTCGATCGCGTTCGCCATCCCGCTGTCCGTCCTGGTGCTGGCGAACTTCATCCGCGACGTGCCGCGCGAATTGTTCGAGTCGATGCGGCTCGACGGCGCGACCGAGTGGGGAACCCTGTGGCGGCTGGCCTTCCCGCTGACACGTCCCGCGCTGGTCACGGTGACCATCTACAACGCGCTTGCCGTCTGGAACGGATTCCTGCTGCCGCTCGTGCTCACCCAGACCCCCGAACAGCGCACCATGCCGCTCGCGTTGTGGACTTTCCAGGGGCAGTTCGGGGTGAACGTGCCGGCCGTCGCGGCATCGGTAACCCTCACCACGATTCCCATCGTCCTGCTATACGCGATCGGCCGGCGGCAACTACTGAGCGGACTGACCGCCGGATTCGGTAAGTAGCACGTCGGAGACAGCCCACGGGCCATGAGCCCGATCCGGGGGCCGTCAGCTGCCACCGCAGCTGACGGCCCCGATTTCGCTAAAGCGCAGGGCGGGCCCGAGGGGTACCGCCGTGAGGGGTTACCGCAGTGACTCCCAGAACGACGCGCTACTGCCTAACCTCGCGATCCAAGTCATCCGTACCGGTCAGAACGCACGACGCCTGCAGACCGCAGGCGTCACCGTGGCCGGCTACCGCGGCCGCAGCAGGGGCAGGAGGCAAAAAGATGCCGGGATCAGCCCTTGGCACAAGACCGCGAGGGCTGTCCCGGCAACCGCGTCGCCGAGGTTCAGGCCAGCTGCGACACGACGGACTTCGTCTCCAGGTAGTTCTCCAGAGCCTCCGGACCGCTCTCCCGACCCCATCCCGACTGCCGATAGCCGCCGGCGGGCATGTGTGCCCCACCCGCACGGTGCACGTTGATGCCTACCCGCCCGGCCCGCAGACGCCGCGCCACCGAGTGTGCCAGCGCGCCGTCGCGGGTCCAGACACTGGAGGCGAGCCCGTACGAGCTGTCGTTGGCCAGTGCAACGGCTTGTTCGGTGTCGGAGAACGGCATGACACCCAGCACCGGGCCGAAGATCTCCTCGCGCATCACCGTCATGGACTGATCGACCTCCGCCAGGACCGTGGGCTCGAAGAAGAAGCCCTGTTCTCCGACGCGCGAACCGCCGCTGACGACGCGGGCGCCGTCACGTACGCCCTGCCCGACATAGCCTGCGACCCGGTCGAGTTGCTTCTGCGAGATCAGCGGGCCGAGGTCGGCGTCCGGGTCGGTTCCCGGTCCCAACCGCATCGCACGACCGGCCTGCGCCACCCCTTCGACGACCTGTTCGTACACCGACTCGTGCACGAACAGCCGGGTGCCGGCCGCACACACCTGGCCGGAGTTCCAGAAGACCGCGGATGCCGCTCCGGGGATCGCCTCGTTCAGGTCGGCGTCACCGAACACGATGACCGGGGACTTGCCGCCGAGTTCGAGCGTCAGCTTCTTCATGTTTCCCGTGGCCGCGTGCACGATGAGGCGACCGACCTCCGTCGACCCGGTGAACGAGATGAGGTCGACGTCCGGATGCTCGGCCAAAGCGGCGCCGGTCTGCTCACCGACTCCGGTGACCACGTTGACCACGCCAGCCGGAACGCCGGCTTCGAGAAGGATCTGTCCCAGCCACAACGACGTCAGGGGCGTCTCCTCCGCGGGTTTGAGCACGCACGAGCAGCCCGCGGCCAGAGCCGGGGCAAGCTTCTTCGCGGCCATGCTCAGCGGTGCGTTCCACGGCGTGATGAGACCGGCGACGCCGATCGGTTCGCGCAGGGTGTAGCCCTGCACGCGGCGGTCGGCGGGCCCGAGGTCGATCGTCCGGCCGTGGATCTTGTCGGCCCATCCCGCGTAATAGCGGAACTGGGCGGCGGCCTCGAGCACCATGCTCTTGGCCTGCGCCACCGGCAGACCGAGGTTGAGGCTCTCCCACCGGGAGAGGTCGTCGGCCCGTTGCCGCATGAGGTCACCGGCGCGCCACAGAATCGCGCCGCGCTCAGCGCCCGCGAGTGCCCGCCACCGTCCTTGCTCGAAGGACTCCCGCGCGGAGGCGACGGCCAGGTCGACGTCCTTCGTGCCGCCGTCGGCCACCGACGCGATGACCGAACCCGTGGCGGGGTCGAACACGGGAATCGTCGTCGACGGCGTTGTCCAGCTGCCGTCGATGAGCATGCCGACAAGGCTGTCGCCCTGGAGAAACGCCGGAGGCGGGGCACTCGTACTCGAGGACATCGCAGTCGACCAGACCTTCCCGAGAGTTCCTAAATACGAACCATTGGTCGCTATGACGACATAGTTTCACCCTGGTACATGGGTGTCAACGGGACCACAGCACTCGCCGCAAACCTCGTTCCCGGCTATTGACGGGCAGGTTGCGACACCGTTACCTTCCGGAAACAGTTCCGTATTTCAAATCCCAGTTCGTATATAAGAACTCGACTCGGTGTGGAACCACGCCGCAACACCCCGGCACCGACACCGAGCGACCACACATGATCCGCCCTCGCCGAAGAGCATCAGAGGAGTTGGTTCCATGTCCGTTCCACATTCCCCCGAAGACCTGCGAAGCGACGTCCCGTCATCGGCTGAGCCGCCGCCTACCGCCCCCGGCAAAATGCGCAAGGTGGCCCTCGCCAGCTTCCTCGGCACCGTCATCGAGTTCTACGACTTCGGCATCTACGCCACCGCAGCGGCCCTCGTCTTCGCCAGCGCCTTCTTCCCCGCCCTCGGCGAGCAATCCGGCACCATCGTCGCGTTCGCCACCCTGGGCGTCGCCTTCGTAGCCCGCCCACTCGGAGCCGTCCTGTTCGGCCACATCGGCGACCGCCTGGGACGCAAACGCACCCTGATCGCCACCATGTCGCTGATGGGCGCCGCCACCGTCCTGATCGGCCTGCTGCCCACCGCCGCGACCATCGGCGTCATGGCACCGATCCTGCTCGTGCTGCTGCGCATCGCGCAGGGCCTGGCCGCCGGAGGCGAATGGGCCGGCGCCGCCCTGTTCACCTCCGAACACGCCCCCAGGGACCGCCGCGGCTTCTGGGCGATGTTCACCAACCTCGGCGGGGCGACCGCGAACATCCTGTCGATGGGCACGTTCCTGCTCACCGGCCTCTACATGAGCGACGACGACTTCGTCGCCTGGGGATGGCGAGTACCGTTCCTGATCAGCGTCGTCCTGGTCTTCGTCGGCCTGTACGTCCGGCTGCGCATCGAGGAGACCCCCGCCTTCACCGCCTCCGCCAAACGCGGCGAGGCCGGCACCGGCCTGCCCTTCAAAGAAGCCCTCGCCCACCAGTGGAAGGAAATCCTGCTCGGCGCAGGATCACTGGTGATGGCCTTCTCCCTCGGCTACATCGGCATCGCGTTTCTCACCAACTACGGCACCGCAACGCTCGGACTCGCCCGCACCGACGTACTCGCCGCCGGCATGTTCGGCAACCTCGTCAACTGCCTGGCCATCTTCTCCGGAGGCGTCCTCAGCGACCGCTTCGGGCGCCGCCGCGTCCTGCTCACCGCCAACGGCGTGGGCGTCGTCTGGGCCCTGCTGCTGTTCCCCGTCCTCGACATCGGCACCCTCGGAGCCTTCTGGCTCGGCCAGACGGTGACATTCATGATCGCCGGCATCGGATTCGGCATCGCCGGCTCGTTCCTGTCCGAGCTCTTCCACACCCGCTACCGCTACACCGCCTCAGGGCTGGCCTACAGCAGCGCCGGTGTCCTCGGAGGCGCCATCCCACCCCTGGTGGCGGCGACCCTGATCGGCACCTACGGCGGTTTCGTGTTCGGCGCCTTCCTGGCCGGATACTGCCTGCTCGGCTTGCTGTGCACACTCGCGGTCAAGGAAACACGCGGCCGGGACCTCGTCGAGGACGCGCTGCCGCGCGAGGCGACCGGATGAGTTTGCAGATCACCGCCGTCGGCGTAGGGCGCGTGTTCGGGCTGCCGAAACCGTCGCTGACGTACCAGCGCGGCTGGGGTGAAACCCTCGACATCCCGTTGATCATGTTCGTGATCCAGGGCGGCCGCGCACCCGTGGTCGTCGACACCGGAGCCGACCTCGAGCGGGCCTGGAAGCACCACAGCATCCGGATGCAACAGACACCCGCCGAACAACCGGCCGCGGCACTGCGTCAGCTGGGCGTGGACCCGGCAGACGTGCACGTGGTCGTCAACACCCACTTACACTGGGACCACAGCTCCAACAACCACCTCTTCCCCAACGCGCGGATCGTCGTCCAGCAACGCGAGATCGACTACGCCCGCCACCCGGTGCCCTGGCACCGGCGGCAATTCGAGCACCTGCCGGATCTGGACGCCGCCTGGCGGTCCGCCGAGAACCGCATCAACGCGATCGACGGCGACACCGAGCTGGCACCAGGGATCTCGGCAGTAGCACTACCGGGGCACACACCCGGCTCACAGGGCATCGTGGTGCAAGCCGCCACCACCCGCTACCTGATAGCCGGCGACTGCGTCGACCTCTACGAGAACTGGTCCGGTGACGACGAAGCCGAGCACATCCCCTCCGGGTTCTTCACCGACATCGTCGCCTACCAGGACAGTCTTCAGCGCATCGAGAAACTCGACTGCGAAGTGATCCCGAGCCACGACCCCCTCGTGCTCGAACGCCGAGTGTTCCGCTGAAGCAGACACCCATCCGGCTGCTTGCCCTGCGAACCGATCCGACCCCGGAGAAGGACCACGGACCGACGATGGAAACCACTACCCCGCACCTCGCGAACGCGGCCGTGCCGAACGCTGAAAAACCGGCACGGCAGATCGACGGATTCGCGGTGCGAGGCGGCGTCTGGGCGACGGCGATCCCGTTTCCCAGCCCGCTGGCCTACTCCTACTCCTACTCGCTGCGATACCCCGCAGGCCTGGTCGTGGTCGACCTCGGATGGAACGGCGACACCGCCTGGGATGCCTTCTGCCGTGGCCTGGCCCGAGCCGGTGGCAGCCTCGACGACGTGATCGGCGTCGTCGCCACACACGCCCACCCGGACCACTACGGTCTCGCCGGCCGGATCCGGGAACACACCGGTGCGTGGATCGGGGCGCATCCCGCCGAGCGCTCCCAGATCCGCGTCGGCGAATCCGAACGCCGATCACGGCTCACCGCCATCGACGGCTGGCTGCGCGGCTGCGGCGTGCCCAGCACAGTCCTGACCGGTCTGCACGACGAAATGACCCGCCTGGAAGCGGCGATACCGTCGATCGAGCCGGACATCCTGCTCACCGACACCGCCAAGGTGCCCGGCACCAGCGGACGGCTGATCGCACTGCACACGCCCGGCCACACCCCCGGCTCGCTGTGCTTCCACGACAGCGAACGCGACCTGCTCTTCACCGGCGACCACGTCCTGCCGAAGGTCACCCCCAACATCGCGAAACGACCCGGCTCAACAGCAGACCCGCTACACGACTTCATGTCCTCCCTGCACCGGCTACGGCAGTTCACCGACGCCACGGTGCTGCCGGGCCATGAATGGACATTCGACCGGCTCAGCGAACGACTGGACGCCATCGGCGCACATCATCGAACACGACTGGCGGAGGTCGAGCAGGCCGTCCGGCACGGCTGCGGCACCGTCTGGGAGGTGGCTCAAGCGGTGACCTGGGCCCGGCCCTTCAACACTTTCACCTCCCGATCCCTGCGGTCGGCGCTGGGCGAAACCTACGCACACCTGCAACGGCTCACCGCCGACGGCCGGCTGACGCACCGGCCGGGACCACCGGAGAACTGGAGCCGATGATGGCGAACTTCGTCCTCCTGCACGGCGGCCGGCACGGCGGCTGGTGCTGGCGCCGGGTCACCACCCGGCTCCGCGCAGCCGGCCATGAGGTGCACACACCCACCCTGACCGGGTCGGGAGAACGCGCACACCTACTCACCCCGCACATCGGCCTCGACACCCATGTGCGTGACCTGGCCGCCGTCTTCCACTACGAAGACATCACCGACGCGGTACTCGTCGCGCACAGCTACGGAGGCATGGTCGCCTGCGGCGCGATGCAACAGATCGCCGACCGGGTACGCAGCCTGGTACTACTCGACGCCCATCTACCCCACGAGGGCGAGTCGGTCTTCGACCTGAACGGGCCGCAACGCGCCGACGCGATGATCGCCCTGGCGAACCAGTCCGGTGAAGGCTGGTACATCCCGCCGGCCGACGCCGGCCGCTACGGCATCACCGACCCCGCCGACCGGGCCTGGGCCAACGCCCGGATGACCGCACAGCCCTTGAAGACCTACCAAGACCCGTCCGGCCCGACC
This sequence comes from Actinoplanes sichuanensis, assembly GCF_033097365.1. Lineage (NCBI taxonomy): Bacteria > Bacillati > Actinomycetota > Actinomycetes > Micromonosporales > Micromonosporaceae > Actinoplanes > Actinoplanes sichuanensis. Next base: position 2,171,369 of record NZ_AP028461.1, on the reverse strand, counting down.
GATCGAGCCTGGTCACATCCCGGCCTGTTCGTCGAATGCGTCCCTTCATCACTCGAACCCCACTTACTCGACCGGGCCCGCGCACGCAGCGCCGCCGATACCCGTATCGGCTATCGCGTGCTGTCCGCTGCCCACAACGCGATGGTCACCGCACCAGAAGCGCTGACGACCCTATTGACCGAGGTGCTCGCCTCCGAGTAGGCCGACGACCAGGCGAGGCCATAGCGTGTAGTGCGGCGGGTCCGAGACCGCGGCCGCCGCACCGTCCATCGGCACAGATACGGGTCACAGACGACTTTGATCGGCCATCCGCCGTCGACGGGAACCACGACATCAGTCACGAACGACGCCAGATCCAAGCCAGGAACGCGGCGGCGTACGCCTGCTTCCTGCCCAACCAATCACGCTGCGCGTACCAGAGCCCGCTACCGCTATGGCACTCACCCGCCTGGATCACCGCATCCGACCTGGGTGGATCCATCGCTTCGTTCCGCAAACGAGTTTTCGGAGGACGGATCAAAACTTCATAGAAAAACATCGAACCTTGACCGGCATTTACGCTGGTCAGGGTTACGAGTAGTCGGGCTGACAGGATTTGAACCTGCGACCCCTTGCTTGTGGGTCAGATCCGGGCCGGGACCGTCTCGGCGGCCAGTGCTCCGACGAATCCGCTGGTCGGACCATATTTCTGCCAGAGGTGGCGCTGACGTCGCGCGCCTGTCCCCTCCCGCCGCAGCCGCTCGATCCCGGCGTAGACCTCCCCGGTGTCGCCGGCCGCGTCCAGCTGTGGGGTGATCTTGGTGAGCAGTCGGGCGGTCTGACCGGCCCGGCCGCGCGCGACCGCCAACAACTCCTGGCTGACCACCTGCCCCGGAGCCGGGACCAGCTTCTCCCGACGGCGGATGTCCTCGATCAGGGTGGCCACCAACGCGCGGGTGATCCCGGCGAACAGCACCGTGTCGTCCACGCTCAGACCGGTGTCGGCGACCCGTACCTCGATCGTCGGATAACGCGCCGACAGCCGGGCCAGGAAGTAGACGCCCGACGCGTCGACCGCCGTGCCCGCGGCGACCAGTGACCTGACCTCCTGGTCGTAGCGTTCGGCGCTGGGCCAGACGGCCGGCGGCCGGAAGGTCGGCCAGTGCAGCTGCTCCCGATAGCGGACACTGTCCCAGCCGGTGTCACCGGCCCGGGCCACCGGCGAGTTCACGGTGAGTGAGAGCAGGGCGGGCAGCCACGGCCGGATCCGGGACAGCACCGCGGTGGCCAACTCCCGGTCCGGGATGCCGATGTGCACGTGACAGCCGCAGGTGCCGCCGGCCGCGGACGCCTTCGGGAACCGTTCGGCGAGCCGGTGGTAGCGGTCCTCGCCGGTGAGCGCGTCCAGCGGCCCGGAGCGGAACGGCGGCGCCCCGCTCGCGACCAGGTAGACCCCGGCGGCCTCAGCGGCTTCGGCGGCGGTCAGGCGCAACCGGGTCGATTCCCGGCGCAGTTCGTCCAGCCCGGTGCAGACGGACGTGGCCGTCTCCAGCTGGTAGGCCATGTACTCGGGTTTGATTCGGTCGTCGTCGATCCGGCGCATCACGTCCGGGGCGGCCGGCGCGACCGCCCCGTCCGGGTCAAGTAGTAGGAACTCTTCCTCGACTCCCATGGTCAGCACCACTCGAAGGTGCGATAGGGGAGGTTCCGGAGGCCTCATCCTCGCGGGGTGAGCTCCGGACGACGGTGGTTCGGGCCAGCTTGTCGTGCAGGCCCTGATGCCTACGGTCGAACAACAACCACAAGGCCAGGATCGGCAGGTACGCCAGCAGCAGCCCGCGGACGAGTCCGGCGACCAGTCGTGGCGACCGGCCGTCCCGGTTCACCACCCGCAGCCCGAACACCAACTGCCCCGGGGTGCGCCCGGCCAGGATCCAGAACCCCGAGCAGTACAGCGCCATGAGGGTCGGCAGGAACACCACATAGGTCGAGAGCACGATCTTGGCCAGCTCCCGGCCCTCGCTGCCGAGGACCGAGGCGACGAGCGCGAAGGTCAGCGTCGCCACCCCGGCCATCACGGACACGATCAGTGCGTCCAGCACGTACGCCGCCAACCGGCTGACCAGCCCGGCGTACGGGTTCATGGCGCCGTCTCGGTGTTCCCGTTCCGGGTCCAGCGCAGGGTCAGACGGTCCACCGCGTCGTCCCCGGCGGCCGCTCCGGCGCGGACCCGGCCGACGACCTCGCCGACCATGTTGTCGCGCTGGCCGCGAACCAGGGCGCGGATCCGCTCCGGTTCGCGTTCCAGCAGCTGTAGCACTCGGTCGAGCTGGATCTCGACGACCCGCTCGACGATCGGTGAGGTGGCGATCGCGGTGATCAGCGAGTCCATCAGACGGGTCCGGCTGGCGGCCCCGCGCTCGGCCAGTTCCTTCTGGTCGGCCAGCGTCTCGGCGGCACGGGAGATCGCGCCGATCGCCACATCGCCCCACTGCAGCAGGCCGGGGATTCTCATCGCCGCCTCCGGATCACCATCTTGCGGATTTCCGTCGGCACCACCACGAGCGTGCCGGCGACCAGGCAGATCAGCCACTGGCCGAGGTCCAGGCTGACCGTCGCCAGCAGCTTCTGGAACAGCCCGAACTCGGTGGCCAGCACGATCGCGGCCGCCGACATCCCGGTGGTGATCAGGAACCGCTTGTCACCGAAGGTCTCCAGGCTGAACACCGAACGGATGTCGCTGCGCACGGTCAGCGAGAAGGCCAGGTTGGCGATGGAGAAGGCGGTCAGGCCCATGGTCCGGCTGGTGTCCAGGTCGTAGGTCCCGTCGGCCCACCAGATCACCAGGAGCGAGAGCACACCCATCACCAGGCCGAGGAAGCCCAGCCAGCCCAGAGCGCCCCGGGTCAGCAGCGGCTCGTCGGACCTGCGCGGCTTGTGCGACATGATGTCCGGCTCGGCCTTGCCGTAGCCGATGCCGACGGACTGGAACACCTGGGTGGTGAAGTTCAGCCAGAGGCTCTGCAGCGGCAGGAACGGCACACCGGCGGCGATGTTGAAGATGCTCGACCCGAGGAACGTGATGATCATGCCGACCAGCACGCCCATCTGGAAGAAGATGTACTTCTTCAGGTTCGCATAGAGACCCCGGCCCAGCTCGACAGCCTTCACGATGGTGGCGAAGTCGTCGTCGGTGAGGATCATCGCGGCGGCCTCTTTGCTGACCTCGGTGCCGGTGATCCCCATCGCGATGCCGATGTCCGCCTTCTTCAGGGCGGGCGCGTCGTTCACCCCGTCGCCGGTCATCGCGACGATGTGGCCCTTGCGTTTGAGCACCTCGACCAGGCGTACCTTGTGCTCCGGGGTGACCCGGGCGATCACGCCGATGCCGTCGATCTCCCGGTCCGCCTCCTCGTCGCTCATCGCGCCGAACTCGGCCCCGGTGATGGCCCGGCCACGGATGCCGAGCTTGCCGGCGATGGCCGCCGCGGTCACCGCGTGGTCGCCGGTGATCATGCGGACCTCGATGCCCGCGGAGTGCGCCTCCTTGATCGCGGTCAACGCCTGCGGGCGGGGCGGGTCGACGATCCCGACCAGAGCCATCGGCTCCAGCCCGGCCAGCAGCGGCAGCAGATCTGCGCCCGGGTCGAAGTCGTCCGGGTCGAAGTCCTTCCGGGCGGTGGCCAGCACCCGCAGGCCCTGCTGGGCGAGCCGGGTGTTCTCGGCCAGGTACTTCACCGCGTCCTCGTCGGCCACCTCGCACCGGGCCAGCAGCTGGTCCGGGGCACCCTTGACGAAGCAGCGGACCACCTCGCGGCCGTCTTCGGTCGTCATCCGGTGGAACGTCGCCATCAGCTTGTACGCAGCGTCGAACGGCAGCTCGGCCAGCCGTGGGAACCGCTCCCGGGTCGCCTCGGAGTCCAGCCCGCCCTTCTCGGCGAGCACCACCAGGGCGCCCTCGGTCGGGTCACCGATCATGTCGCCGTCCCGGACCACCGCGTCCGAGCAGAGGATCATCGGCAGCAGGTACTCCTCCAGGGACACGTCCGGGTCCCCGGCCACCTTCTTGATCACACCGTCGGTCGAGTAGCCGCCGCCGGAGACCGTGTACCGCCGGCCCGGGATCACCAACTCCACCGCGGTCATCTGGTTCAGCGTCAGCGTGCCGGTCTTGTCGGAGTTGATCGCCGACGTGGAGCCGAGGGTCTCGGTCGAGCGCAGCCGTTTCACGATCGCGTTCGACTTCGCCAGCATCTGGGTGCCGAGCGACAGGATCGTGGTCACCACGGCGGGCAGGCCGGTCGGGATCGCCGACACCGCGAACGCGACGGCCGCGGTGAACACCACACCGAACTCGTTGCCGCGGGCCAGGTTGATGATCACCGAGGCGAGCAGCGCGATCCCGGCGATCACCAGGATCTGGTTGGTGAGCTTGCTGAGCTGGCGGGTCAGCGGGGTGTCCGCGTCCTTCTCGGTCTGCAGCATGCCGGAGATCCGGCCCACCTCGGTGTTCATACCGGTCGCGGTGACCAGCAACTCCCCCGCGCCGCGGGTCACGTTGGTGTTCATGTACGCCATGTCGGAGCGGTCACCCAGCGCGGTGTCGGCCGACGCCACCGCCGCGATGTCCTTGGACACCGGCAGGCTCTCGCCGGTCAGCGCCGACTCGTCGATCTCCAGGGTCGCCGCGCGCAGCAGCCGGCCGTCGGCCGGAACCACGTCACCGGCCTCCATCGAGACGACGTCACCCGGCACCAGTTCCTCGGCCGGGATCTCGATCAGGGTGCCGTCCCGACGTACCCGCGCCTTGATGATCATCATCTTCTGCAGTGCGTCGATCGCGGCGGCCGCCTTGCCCTCCTGGTGCAGGCCCAGGGCGGCGTTCAACAGCGTCAGCGCGATCAGCAGGATGCCGGTGCCGTACTGCTTCAACGGGTAGAGGCTGCCGATACCGGCGGCCAGCAGCACGATCTGCATCGGGTCGGCGTACTGCCGGACGAAGGACCGCCACCAGGGCTCCTTCTTCGCCTCGGCGAACCGGTTCGGGCCGAACTTCTCCCGGCGTTTCACGACCTCGTCTTCGCTGAGGCCGCGATGCCTGTCGACCTGTTCGGCCTCGAGCGCCTCAGGGACGGACAGCACATGGAACGCGGGTGCCTCCGCGGCGTTCGGCGGCTCGGTCATCGTGGCCATCTGCACTCCTTACCGGTACGGACGGGGGTAGGGACGGGGCGCCTGACGCGGGACCACCGGGATGATCGACGTCTTCGCCGTGCCCGCGACCAGCGAGCCGATCGCGACGCCGAGCACGAAGTTCAAGCCGGCCGTGTACATCCGCACGCCCAGGTCGGCGTCGGTCACGAACGGCGCCAGCATGGCCACCACCGTGGCCAGGGCGATCACCCAGCCGAAGAAACGCATGGGCCGGGGCGTGGTCAGGATCAGCACGTGGATCAGGCCGGTGGCGGCCAGCGCGGCCAGGGCGGCACCCAGCGCGTACCAGCCGGTCGAGGCGTCACCCCAGACCCCCTGGCCCTTCGGCGCCAGCACCTCGATGTCGAACAGGCCGCGGCCCAGCAGAATGCCGGCGATCGCGATCAGGGCCGCCACGGCCGCGGTCGCCGCGCCGCCGGCCCACAGTTTCCCGGCGTTGATGGTCGGGCTCGGCCGGGGGTCGCCGGGCGTGTTCAATCCGGACATGGGTCCTCCTCGCGGGACACGGGTAACCGGCCCCGAGCGTCGCCGCGCCCGGGGTCACAGCGCCTCATCCGGCGTGGATGAACCCGTCTCAGGCGGCCGGCAGCGCCTCCGGCCGGCGGCGGGCCACGCCCGCGAGCAGGTCGGCGATCTGGATCCGTGGGTCGGCGCGGGAGTCGGCCATCACCAGGCCGACCAGCGGTGACGGGCCGTCACCGACGGCCAGCGCCCGTTGCAGCCGGGCCAGCCGGGCGGCGGTCAGGGCGCTCTGCTCGTCGTGGATCACCAGGACCTGACGCCGGCCGGCGCTCCAGTGCCGGATGGTGTCGGCCAGCGCCCGCAGCATCGGCTCCAGCGGCGGCGGGATGCTCCGGTCGCCGTCGTCCAGGCGGGCCACGATCGTCGCGACCCGCGCCTCGGTGATCCGGCCGAGCACGTCGGCGGCCGGCCCGCCGACCCGGGCCAGCGAGTCACGGGCCCGCAGGAACCGCCCGGCCTCCGGACCGCCGGGCACCCGACGCCGGGTGCGAACCATCCCGGCGAAGGCGTCCAGGAAGGCGGTCCAGTCGGCACCGGCGTCCCGGGCCAGATACAGATCGTCGGCCGCGGACCGGTGCACCCGGGTCAGCGATCGATAGGACGCCTCCCCCAGCAGCAGGTCGACGACCTGGGTGACCAGGAAGAACTCCTTGTCGATCCGGTGCACGTGAGCCCGCCCGCGCAGCCCGGTCAGCAACCGGTCCAGGGCCGCCGGGGCATCCGGCCGGCGCAGGAACCAGCCCGACTTCACCTCGACGGGTGAGATCCGCATCGCGGCGATCAACTCGACCGCCTCGGCCGCCGACAGGTCCACACTCGCGTGGGTGATCACCGGTTCGGTCGAGCGCAGCAGGTTCGCGCCGGAGAACCCGGACTCGTCACAGGCGATCTCCAGGACGGGCCCGGCGGGTGTCCCGGTCGGCGGCAGCCCACCCTGCAACGGCGACGGCATGCCGACCATGCTGGGCCGTCCGTCCCGGCCCGACAACCGAATTCAGCCGGTTCCCCGATGGTTCGATACGTTTCGAACGGTTCGCCGCCCGGGGTCATATCGTTTCCCATCACTTGCGCCGAGGGGATCGCGTAAACGACGCGCAAGTTGCACGATGTCCTTACCGGACGTCATCCGGCCACGCCGATCGTGGCCGTTCGAGGAGGGCACATGCGGATCGGTGACGCCGCTGCGGCGGCCGGAACGACACCCCGGGCGCTGCGCTTCTACGAGGCGAACGGCCTGCTCCCGCCACCGCAACGAACCGTCACCGGACAGCGCGTCTACGGCCCACGCGACGTGTCCCGGCTACGTCTCATCCGGCAACTGCTCAGCCTGGGCCTGACCGTCGCCGATCTGCGCGACCGCGCCGACCGCCTGCACCTGCTGGAGAACAGGACACCCCCGGGGTACGGCGATCCGCGCCCGACCGGTGTCGTCTCCCGGCACATCGCCACGCTGAACGCCGAGATCGCCCGCCTGACCCGCCTACGCGACCGCTTGGCCGCCCGCACCCGCTGAACGATCGACGGGGGCTCTTCCCGCTGTGCTGAGACAGCGGGGAGAGCCCCCGTCGAGACGCGGTCAGCGGGCGGCGCGCTTGTTGTACTTGCGTTTGGCCCACACGTAGGACAGTGCCGAGATCACCGCACACCAGGCCAGGGCGATCACCGCGCTGTCGCCGATCCCGGTGCCGAGCAGCAGACCGCGCAGGGTCTCGATGATCGGGGTGAACGGCTGGTACTCGGCGAACACCCGAAGGCCGCTCGGCATCGTCTCGGTGGGCACGAAGCCACTGCCCAGGAACGGCAGCAGGCTCAGGAACATGGGCGTGTTGCTGGCCGTCTCCACACTGTCGGCGACGATGCCGAGCGCCACCGCGAACCAGGTCAACGCGAACGCGGTCGCGGTCAGCACACCGGCCACGGCCAGCCATTCGAGCGGGGTGGCGTTCGGCCGGAACCCGATCAGCAGGGCCACCCCGAGCACCGCGAACAGGGCGATGAAGATCTGCACCATGCTGCCGAGCACGTGCCCGGTCAACACCGACGCCCGGGCGATGGCCATGCTGCGGAACCGGTCGACGATGCCCTCGGTCATGTCCATCGCCACCGAGATCGCGGTTCCGGCGACCGCCCCGGCCACGGTGAACAGCAGGATCCCGGGGGTCAGGTAGTCGACGTAGGCGTCCCGGCCGCCGCCCAGCCCGGCACCGACCGCACCACCGAACACGTACACGAACAGCAGCAGGAAGATCACCGGGAGCCCGATCAGCATGATCGTCAGCGACGGATAGCGCCGCAGATGCAGCAACTGCCGCCGGAACATGGTGCCGGAGTCGGTGAGGGTGTGTGCCAGGGTCGTCATCGGGTCTCCTCGAAGGTGCCGGCCGGCTTGCCGGTGAAGGCGAAGAACACGTCGTCCAGATCGGGCGTGTGGATGGTCAGGTGGTCCGGCGCCACATGGACGCCGTCGAGCGTGGCCAGCACGGCCCGCAGCGACGCGATGTCACCGTCGCTCGGCACCTGCAGGGTCAGGGCGCTGTCGTCCCGGTTGGTGACATTCAAAACCGATGCGGCGGTACGGAGAGAGCCCGGCTCAGCGAAGCGGAGCAGCAGGTGGCCGCCCGGGATCCGGCGTTTGAGCTCGCCGGGTGTGCCCTCGGCGACGATCCGGCCGTGGTCGAGGACAGCGATCCGGTCGGCGAGCTGATCGGCCTCCTCCAGGTACTGGGTGGTGAGGAAGACGGTCACCCCCTCGGCGACCAGCTCCCGGACGATCTGCCACATCTCCACCCGGCTGCGCGGGTCGAGCCCCGTGGTCGGCTCGTCCAGGAAGATCAGCCGCGGGTCGCCGACCAGGGTCATCGCCAGGTCGACCCGGCGCTGCTGGCCGCCGGAGAGCAGCGACACCGGATTGGCCGCCGACTCGGCGAGGTCGAACCGCTCGATCAGGCGGCCGATCCTCCGCCTACCCTCGGTGCGGCCCAACCGGTTCAGGTCGGCCATCAGGCGCAGGTTCTCCCGTACCGTCAGAAGTTTGTCGACCGCGGCGAACTGCCCGGTGAGGCCGATCGCGGCGCGCACCGCGTCCGCCTCGCGGACCAGATCGTGTCCGGCCACCCGGACCGAACCGCCGTCCGCCTCCAGTAGCGTCGCGAGGATCCGGACCATGGTGGTCTTGCCCGCGCCGTTCGGGCCGAGCAACGCGAACACGGTGCCCTCGGTGACGGACAGGTCGATGCCGTCGAGGACGGTCGTGGTGCCGAAGGTCTTGCGCAGGCCGGCCACCGAGACGGCGGGCCGGGTGGTGACGGTCGTGGACATCTACGCCTCCAGGCGGTTTCCGGGCAGGATCCATCGCCGCCGGTGCCGCACGGGCCACCGCCGGGGTGATGGGCAGGACTCATCGCCGGCCGTGCCTCATGGGAGTCGGCCGGGGTGATGGGTGGGATTCATCGCCGGCCGTGCCTCGCGGGCACGGCCGGGGGTGGAGGAGGGCGGATCAGGCCCGGCGGATCACGATGTCGCCGAATGCGGTGCGGGCTCGCACCTCGGCCTGCTCGTCGGTCGTGGCCGGGCCGTCGGTACTGGTCATCTCGTTACGGACCCGGCCGTAGTGGGTGTGCACATCGAGGCGGGCGGCGGTGCCCGACCGGATGCCGATCTCGATGCCGCCGGCCGCGGTACGCAGCGTCGCCGTGCCACGGACCAGCTCACGGACACGAATCTCGCCGTTCGCGGTGTTCGCGGTCAGCGAGGCGGCCGCGTGGTCGGTGACGATGTCGCCGTTGGCCGAGTGAATCCGCAGCTCGCCGCCGGCGTGCCCGACCCAGCTCTCGCCGTTGCCGTTCTTCAGCACCGCCGGACCGCTCACCGACCGGAGCCGGAGCTTGCCGGAACCGGTCGTCAGCTTGGCGTCGCCGTCCACGCTCTCCACCGCGATCAGACCGTAACCGGTGTTCAGTACGGCGTTGCCGACGTGGTCGGCCTGCACGTCGCCGGCACCGCTGCGCAGTCGGCAGTCGCCCAGTTCGCCGGAGCATCGGATGCCGCCCGCACCGAGCCTGGCCTCGACCTCCGAACCGATCGGCAGCTCGACGAGCACATCGAGGACGCCGACCTTGCCGAAGACACCGAACGTGGGGTGCCGTGGACCGCGTACGGTCAGGGTGCCGGAGAGGAACTCGACGCGGGTCTGCTCGGCGGCCCGCCGGTCCCGCTCCTGGTCCTCCTCGGCCGGACGCACGTGGACGACCGTGTCCGACCGGTCGCTCGCCACCACCCGCAACTCGCCGGCGAGGATGTCGATCTCGGCGGTGATCGGGCCGGGAGTGTCGAAGGTGGGCATGGGACGGCTCCTGTCGGTCGGGGGGTTCGTCTGGCTCGACCGGCTCATCGGACCCAGCCGGTGAATCGCTGGCCACCGCTGGTCGCGGTCACCGTCGTGGTCGGGGTGGCGGGCCGGTCGCCGTCGGCCGCGGCCGAGGCGGCGCGGATCAGCCACGTGTTGATCGAGACGCCGGAGCGGGCGGCGGCCTGGTCGATCCGGTTCTTCAGGTGCTCGGGCAGGCGCAGACTGATCCGGACGGTCGCCTCGTCCTCACCGGGCGCGGCCGACGGAGCGGTCGCCGGGATCGGGTCGGGCGGCGGCGGGGCCGGAGTCTCGTCGGTCCACACGTCGGCCGGGGCCGGGGTCACGACGAAGCTGGGCTCGCGGTTGCGCAGGCGCAGGTCGACCGAGCCGGGAGCCAGGTCGCGGGTGATCTCGGCGGCCGCCTCGGACAGGGCGTCCAGCAGGGCGAGGCGGGTCGCCGACTCGAGTGGGGCGGTGAGCCGCTCGGCCAGCTCACGAGCGTCCTCACCGCCGGCGGCAGCAGCGAGCGCGAGCTCATGACGCAGCGCGTCGATGTAGGGGCGCAATTCCATGGCACCACTATGGCATCACAGTGATGCCACGCGCAACCCGATGGCGTCACCGTGGCATCACGCCCGGAAGACCGACACCAGCCGATGGCATCGCACCGGATCCTCGGTCAGCCCCGCCCCGAGTCCCCACAACCAGTAGTCGACGGCCCGATAGAGCACCCAGTCCCGCCCGTGCGCCGGTTCGACGCCGGCGGCCCGGACCACGATGTCGAAGCAGCGCACGACGTCGTCCGGTCGTGGCATCTCATCCAGCCGGGTCCACAGCACCCGCCCCAGGTCGAAGGCCCGATCACCGCGCATCAGCACCGGATCGACCACCAGCCAGGGCTCCCGGCCCCCACGCAACACCTGCTCCGCATGCAGGTCGCCGTTCACCGCGTCGTCGCCGGCCGCCAGGGACAGTCGTTGACCGATCACCAGCGTCTCGTCGAGGATCCGACCGTCGAACGGGCGGCCGAGCCGCTCCCACTCCTGCGGCATCGTCGCCATCCGGCGGGCGACGGCCGTCCCGGTGTCCGGCACGTGATCCGGCGCGGGCACCGCAAGGCGGTCCATCACCACGCCGAGCTCGTGCATCGCCTCGTCCACCGGCACGTCGTTCAGCGAGGTCGCCGACAGCCGTTCCAGCAGCATCACGCCGGCCTCGGCATCGGCGTCGACCAGCCGGACCGTGCCGCGCCCGTCCCAGAACCGCAGTGCGGCGATCAGCTCGGCGACATCCGGTCCCGGCGGGGTGAGCCGCAGAACGAACCCCTCACCCTCCCGGATCACCGGCACGACCAGTGCGTTCGAGCCGTGCGCGGGCGCACCGTCGATGGTCAGCCGCCACCGTGCGCACTGCTCGCGGACCGCCTCCGCAAGCCCGGCCAGCCATTCGCCCCCGCCGCGCCACCAGCGAGGTGACTCCAGAAACGACCGCGGAACCGTGAACCCACCCATCCGGAGCACGTTAGATCAAACCCGGCCGGACAGGGCGGCGGACCCACGGTCGACCGGGTCGGGTCAGAGGTAGGGGGCCATGGCTTCGACTATCGAGCGGAAGCGGGTGGCGGCCGGGCTCGGCGGTCGGTCGGTCCGCCAGGTCAGGCCGACGACACGTTCGGCTCCCGGAGCCGTCAGCGCCAGACCTGTCGAGCCGGTGGCACCGGCGAAACCCTCCGGGACCAGGGCGATGCCCAGGCCTGCCCCGACCAGACCCTCGATGGTGGCCAGGTCGCCGATCTCCAGGGCGATGCGCGGGGTCACCCCGGCCGCCGCGAACAGGCCGTCGACCAGGGCACGGAACCCGAAACCGGGTGGCACGGTGATGAAGTCCTCGCCGACGGCGTCGGACAGGCGCGCCCGACGGCGCGAGACCAGGCGGTGGCCCGGCGGCACGATCAGGGCGAGCTTCTGGGTCTGGAGAGCCAGCCAGCCGTACGGCCCACGCGGCTGCGGAGAGATCAACGCCAGTTCGGCCGCGCCCGACTCCAGGTCGGGCAGGATGACGTGGCCGGGTTCCTGGCGCAGTTCGATCCGCAGCCGAGGCGCCCGCTCCCGGACGTCGTGCAGGATCCGTGGCACCAACGAGGTGGCCATCGAGTCGAGGAACGCCAACCGCACCGTCCCCGACTCCGAGTCGAGCAGCCCGGCCAGATCGCGGCGCAACCTGTCATAACGGCCGACCACATCGCGCGCCGCGGCCAGGGTCAGGTCGCCGAGCGGGTTCGGGTGCACACCCCGGGCGTCCCGCTCGAACAGGCGCACGCCCAGCTCGGCCTCGACCCGGGCCAGCAGCCGGGACAGGCTGGGCTGGGTGGTGCCGAGGGCGGCGGCCGCCCCGGTCACGTGTTGATGATCACCCAGGGCGAGCAGGGCACGGAGATCTTCCAGCTGCATCGCGCTGAGCATACGCCGTACGCATGCGGTCGATGATTTTCATGCATTGGACGTATGCCGCAACCGGGGCGAACAGTGAGTGGCGTGAGCAGATATCACCGGGCCTGCCTCGCCCTGTTCGCCGCCGGCGTGGCCACGTTCGCCCTGCTGTACAGCACCCAGGCGCTGCTGCCGGAGCTGTCCGCGGCGTTCGGCGTGACCCCCGCGCAGAGCTCCTGGTCGCTGTCACTGGCGACGCTCGGGCTGGGGGTGGCACTGCTGGTGACCGGGCCGCTGTCGGAGAAGATCGGCCGGACCCCGCTGATCCACCTGTCGCTCACGCTGTCCGCGCTGGTCGGGCTGGCCTGCGCGTTCGCACCGACCTGGCACGCACTGCTCGGGCTCCGGCTGGCGCAGGGTGTCGCCCTGGCCGGGCTCCCCGCGGTCGCCACCGCGTACCTGCGCGAAGAGTTGCCCGCCGACCGGCAGGGACGAGCGGCCGGCCTGTACATCGGGGGCACCGCGCTGGGCGGGATGACCGGGCGACTGCTCAGTTCGATGGTCGCGGAGGCGTACGGCTGGCGGCTGTCCCTCGCGGCGGTGGCCGCCGTCGGCCTGATCTGCTCGGTGATCGTCGCGTCGCTGCTCCCGGCGTCGCGGAACTTCGCGGCCGGACCGCACGTGGCCCTGTCCCGGCGCGCGTTCACCGACCCGGCCCTGCTCAGCCTGTACGGCGTCGGCGCGGTGGCGATGGGCGCGTTCGTCGCCGTCTACAACGCGATGGGGTTCCGGTTGACCAGTGCGCCCTTCGCGCTGGGAGCGGCCGCGGCCGGCGCGGTGTTCCTGGTCTATCCGGCGGGCACGCTCAGCTCGGCGATCTCCGGACGACTCGCGGACCGGTACGGTCGTCGTGCCGTCATGCCGTTCGGGTGCCTGCTGACCGCGGCCGGGCTGCTGCTGACCGTGCCCGACAGGCTGCCGCTGACCGTGGCCGGGCTGGCCGTGATGACCGCCGGATTCTTCTGCGTGCACGGGGTGGCCAGTGGCTGGGTGCCGGTGCGCGCCCACGCCAACGGGGTGCCGGCCGGGCAGGCGGCGTCGCTCTACCTGTTCGCGTACTACGCCGGCTCGTCGGTCTTCGGCAACCTGGCCGGGACCGCGTGGTCCTACGGCGCCTGGCCGGCCGTGGTGCTGCTGGCATCGGCCTGCCTGGTGGTCAGCGGCCTGCTGGCGACCTCCCTGCGCCGGGTCCCGTCCCTGGTCGCCAGCCCCTGATCGCCGCCTTCGCGCCGGCCCGAGAACAGTACGGCTAGACCCGGATCAACCGGGTCGCGTCGAGGAGACCGGCGGCCGCCGCCGGATCGCCGGTGATCCGAGCCGGATCGATGTGGGCACCACCGATGATCAACGCCTTCCAGCCCGCCGTGGTCGCCTCGATCACGGCGTCGACGTCGCCGGGGATCGGCTCCCTGACGATCGCGGTCCCGCTCGGGGACACCGTGGCGAGATAGTCGACAGGCGATCTCCCGGCGGTCCGGGAGTCGGTCAGCCTGAGCCCGAGCCGCGCGGCGGCGGAGACGGGGCGGGCGTGCGCGCGCATCGCGAGGATGTCGTGTTGTTTAGTAGCAACCATGTCGGATGCCGTCTGGACCACCGTTCATCACGAGCGCGCCGCCCTGGCCGGAGATCTGGAGACGCTGCGACCCGAGCAGTGGACCGCACCCACCGCCTGCCCCGGCTGGGATGTCCACGACGTCGTCGCCCACCTGGTCGACGGTGCGAAGACGACCAGGTTCGGGTTCGTCCGGGACATGGTCGCGGCGCGGTTCGACTTCGACCGGCAGAACGAACTCGGCATCGCCCGTGAGCGGCGTGCCGACCCGGCCGAGACGCTCGCCGAGTTGCGGGCCGTCACCGGGCTCACCCGGACCCCGCCGGCGCCGCTCGCCACCCGGCTGGTCGAGGTATTCGTGCACGGTGCGGACATCCGGCGGGCGGTCGGGCTGACCGGCGACTATCCGCCCGAGCAGGTCGCGGTGGCGCTGGAGTTCCAGGTGCGCACGAGCGTCAAGATGGGCGGCGGCCGGGAGCGCGCGGCCGGCGTGCGGCTGGTCGCCGAGGACACCGCCGTCCGGATCGGGACCGGCCCGGAGGTACGCGGAACCGCGCTCGCGCTCCTGCTGGCGGTGTCCGGTCGTCCAGTGGATCCCGACGAGCTCACCGCCCCTCAGGGGTGGGCGAGTATCCGACCCAGGTGATAGTCGAGGGTCCGGCGCACGTCGGCGACCGAACGACGGCGGTGCAGCAGGTCGAGACCGAGCCCGGTGACACCGGCGACCAGCAGGTCCGCCTCACGGCCCGGGTCGACGCCCGGGCTCGGGCCGGCCGCCGCGATGAGGGCGGCGATCAGGTCTTCGAGCGGGCTCTCCGCGGCGAGGAACACGGCGGCGAAGGCAGGATCGGTGAGGCTGCGCGCGTAGTAGGCGGTCAACACGCCCAGCCCGGCGCGGCGCTCCTCGTCGAGCGGCAGGAACTCCTCCAGGGTGGCCCGCAGCAGAGCACGCGGATCCGACGGGTCGGGTAATGCCGCGATGCGTCCCAGCACCCGGCGCTCGTTGTCGGCGTGCAGCACCCGCAGGGCCGTGACCAGGAGATCCTGCTTGCCCGCGAAGTGGTACTGGACGACCCGCGCGGACACTCCGGCCTCCGCGGCCACCTCACGGATGCTGACCGACTGCAGCCCGCGGCTCCCGGCGATCCGCCAGACCGCTTCGACGACCTGCCGCCGCCGGCCGGTGACCGACGATCCGCCGCCCTCCGCGGACGGCGGCGAAGGAAGTGCGGACGGCGCCGAAGGATGTGCGGACGGCGGCGAAGGAGCAGGGCCGGGCGGAACCGATGGGACCGGCGGATCGCGGCGAGCACGATAGGCCCGCGCCTGACACGCCCGCGAACAGTAGACCGGTCGACGCCCCCGCCCGCCCGAGAGCACCGGCCCACGACAGACCGGACAGACGGTTTCGTCACGCATCTCGTGAGTCTATCCGCGCCGAATCCGTGACGAATCCCCTTCACAAGCACGAGAGAAGCTGATTTCGTGGATACGTTCGTATCACAGACGGGGGATAGCGAAATGAACGAGGCCGGCTACCGATTCGCCATGATCATCACGCTCGCGATCGGCTTCTGGGAGGGGCCGATGGCGATCATCTTCCGGGTGTTCACCGACAAGGAGCCGACCCTCCTGACCGCCGCCAACCATCTGCCCTCCCCCTGGTGTTACATGGCCGCCGTCGCGGCCACCGTCGCCGCGTTCGCGTTGATCGCGGTCCTGGACCTCAGGCGGAAGGCACTCCTCCGTGACGAGCCGGGATCAGCCACTACGCGGTGACCGGCCCGCAGGTCCCCGACCAGGAAGTTCCCGGAAAGGCTCAAGCCCTCTGGGGCGGTGCCGATGCGCAGGATGTCGTTTCCCTCAGCGACGAGCGGGGCGAGGTGGTGGGTGTGACGGCCTCTCATGTGCCGGTGCCGTGGGATGCCGCCGCCCGCCTGGCGGCTCGCCTGCTCGGCACGCCCATGGCGGTGATCAGCGCGGACGAGGCGTTGCTGGGCACGTTCGGGTTTCCGGCGGCCTGCCCGGTGCGCCGGTTCGGCTCGGGCGGTCCGGTCTCGGTCGGCGATCTGCTCACCGAGCCCGGCTTCGCCGGACACCCGTTGATAACCGATCTGGGGGTACGGTCGATGGCCGCCGTTCCGGTGCCGGCCGGCCCGGATCGCCCCCGCCGTACGGTGACCGTGCTGGACACCAGCGCCCGCACCTGGGTGGAACACGATCTGGCCGCCCTCTCCGAGGTGGCCGCGATGCTGGCGTCCGGCGAACACACCACCGAGGTGGGCGGGCTGGTCGTCCAACGTGGTTTCGTCAGCGCGCTCCTGGACAGTCTTCAGGTCGGCGTCCTGGCGATCGACGGCGATCGACGGCCGGTGCTGTTCAACCGGATGCTGCGACGGTTCTGCGGACTGGACGACGCGATGCCGCCGGTCGAGGCGATGGTCGCGGCCGGCACCCGGCTGCGGCACCTGGACGGGCGCCCGTACCGGCCGGAGGAGATGGCCGTGGTCCGCGCGCTCGGCGGGCACAGTGTCCGTGACGTGGAGGCGGTGCTGCGAACCCCGGGCGCCCCCGATCGATACGCGCTGACGAACGCCGAACCGGTCTACGGCTCGGCCGGTGAACTGCTGGGCGCGGTGTCCACGGTCCGGGACGTCACCGAACGGCGGCGCCGGGAACGGTTCCGCGACTGCGAACTGGAACTGACCCGGCTGCTGGCCGCCTCGGACGGGCTCGATCAGGCCGCCCCACCGCTGCTACGGGCCATAGGTGAGGCCCTGGACTGGCCACACGTGGCACTGTTCGTGGTCGACGAGGTGGCCGACGTGCTGCGTACCGCCGCCTACTGGAGCGCGCCGGGCGTCTACGTCGACGACCTCGTGCCGGAGCGGATCCCCCGCGGCGACGCCGGCCCCGGTCTGGTGTGGGCGACCCGCCGGCCGGTGTGGATCCCCGACCTGACCGATCCGCGATTCACCGAGACCCCGGAGGCGTACGCGTTCGCCCACGCCGCCGCCGAGCGCGGGCTGCGGGCCAGCCTGACCGTGCCGGTCTGTGACGGCGACCAGGTACTCGGGGTGCTGGCCACCCTCAGCGCCACCTCCGAATACGACGAGTTCCTGCTCACCGGGCTGATGGACGGCGTGGCCGCGCAGCTCGGGCAGTTCCTCACCCGGATGCGCAGCCGGGAGCTGACCATGCAACTCAACCGGGCCCGCGACGACTTCCTGACCCTCGCCGGGCACGAGCTGCGCACCCCGCTCACGTCGATCATCAGCTACACCACGCTGCTCACCGACGAGCTCGACGACCCGGACCGGCAGCAGATGATCGCGGCGGTCCGCCGCAACGTCGGGCAACTCCAGCGGATCATCGACGAACTGCTGGAGCTGACCGCGCTGGAATCCGGCCACCACCGGATCCGGGCCCGACCCACCGACCTGGTCGCCGTGATCGAGGCGGCCGTCCACGATCTGCGGCCACCGGACGGCATCCGGGTCCGCACCGAACTACCGGCCGACCTGATCCTCGACGCCGACGAGGAACGGCTGCGCCAGATCGTCGACCAGCTGCTGTCGAACGCGGTCAAGTACTGTCCCACCGGCGGCGACGTGCGGGTGGCCGCGGCCGGGGACGGGCCGGACGTGGTCGAACTGTCGGTGGCCGACACCGGCATCGGCATCCCGGACGGCGATCGGGAGTTGCTGTTCACCCGCTTCCACCGGGGCGCCAACGCCCGGCACACCGCCATCCCCGGCAACGGGCTGGGCCTGCCGCTGGTCCGCGGGCTGGTCGAGGCACACGGCGGAACCGTCCACCTCGATCCGGCGTACCGGCCCGGCACTCGCATCGTGGTCCGGCTGCCGCGGCATTCTCGCGGGTGAAAATTGTTTAGCCACCCCGGTGGGTGGGGCACACCGATGGGACTCGCAGTCAAGCAGTCGGCTGCCGCTTGTGCCCGCAACCGCCGAAGGCGAGGAACCATGACCGCTCTGGCCACCACCGACCGTGCCGGCGAATTGATCAACGACCTGGCCGCCATGCCGGTCGACCACCCGTCCCGCGCAGTCGTCCGGGACCGGGCGATCGAGGCGTGGATGCCGCTGGCCCGGCACCTGGCCAACCGCTACGCCGGCCGCGGTGAGCCGGTCGACGACCTGCAGCAGGTCGCCGTGATGGGCCTGATCAAGGCGGTCGACAGGTTCGACGCCGACCGCGGCATCGAGTTCGCCGGCTTCGCCATCCCGACCATCGTCGGCGAGCTGAAGCGGCACTTCCGGGACCGCACCTGGTCGATCCGGGTACCCCGACGTCTGCAGGAGCTGCGGCTCGCGATCACCGGCGCGAACAACGACCTCACCCACACGCTGGGCCGCTCCCCCACGGTCGCCGACATCGCCGCGCACCTGAACATCAGCGAGGAGGAGGTGCTCGAAGGCCTGGAGGGCGCGCGGGCGTACAACTCGACGAGCCTGTCCACCCCGGCCAACGCCGAGGGCAGCATGGAGCTCGGGGACACCCTGGGCGGCGAGGACACCGGCTTCGAGCTGGCCGAACTGCGGATCGCGCTGGGCCCGGCGATGGCCGCCCTGGACGAGCGCGAGCAGAAGATCATCAGCCTGCGCTTCTACGGCAACCTCACCCAGTCGGAGATCGCCGAGCAGGTCGGTGTCTCCCAGATGCACGTCTCCCGCCTACTCGCCAGGGCCCTCACCAAGCTGCGCACCCGCCTCGACGACTGCGCCTGATCCGGTCACCGGACCTTTGCCCCGGGCATCCGCCGGGGGTGACGCGTTAGCCTGCCCTCATGTTCGACCACTTTCTCGTCTCGGTCGTCGTCGTTCCGCCGGTGTTGCTGGTGCTGGTGCGGGTGCTCGCCGACCGGCTGTCGCCACGCGTGGCGGCGCCCGTGGTGGCCTGGTCGGCGGCCGGGGCCGCGGCCGCCAGCCTGATCAACCTGCTGGTGTTCGCGCTGAAGGCGGTGGCCGAGCTGCCACCCGTGGCGCACTGGTTCGGATGGTCGGCACAGTTCGTGGAGAACGACACGGCGCACTATCCCTGGGTGTCGTGGACCGGCGTGGTGCTGCTGGCCGCGGCGGCCGTGTCGATGACGCTCACCTGGCGGCGGCAGCGGCGGCTCCTGGCCCTGGCGGCGGCCACCACCACGACGGGCGGGCCGCTCGTCGTGGTGGCCGACCCGGCGCCGCACGCGTTCGCCGTACCGGGACGGCCCGGTCATGTGGTGGTGACCACCGGGATGCGCGACGCCCTGTCGCCGGCGCAGTTCGTCGCCCTGCTGGCGCACGAGCGGGCGCATCTGGCCGCCCGCCACCACCTGCTGATCCGGGTCACTGAGCTGGCCGCGGCCGCCCACCCGGCCCTGTGGTGGGTGTCCCGGCACGTCGACTACCTGGTGGAACGCGCCGCCGACGAGCGGGCCGCGACCGAGGTCGGTTCGCGGCGGACGGTGGCGCAGGCGATCGGCGCGGCGGCGCTGGCGGCGGCCGCGCCACTGGCCCCGGCCGGGCTGCACGCGGCAGCGCCGGGCGGGGTGGTGCCGCGTCGGGTCGCGAGCCTGCTCAAACCCCGCGCCCGGGTGGCCGCGGTGGTCGGCGCGGTGCCGCTGGCGCTGGCGTTGTTCTCGCTGGCCTGGACCGTGGAGGCGGCCTGGGACCTGGGCGAGCTGCTCACCGCGGCGGTGGGCCGTTAGACCGAGCTCTCCAGGATCGAGATCAGCTCGTCCTCGGTCGGCACGTCGATGCGGTCGGTCCAGCGCAGGGTGCCGACCACCGTGTCGAAGAGCAGGCAGACCGCGGTCAGCACGTCGCTCTCCAGGTCACCGTCGGTCAGCACGGTGTAGGTGAGCAGCGCCCACACCCCGGCCACCTCGGGATGCGACACGTAGTAGCTGACCTTCAGCGACGGTGCCTTACGGCCGACCGGGTCGCTGTTCACCACCTCGGTGATCCGGGCCGCCGGGCCGCCGCCGATCTCGACACGGGCCCCGTCCGGCCCGGCCTCCTGCAGCAGCGCGCCGATCAGCGCCCGCGGGTCCGGAGCGTCCTCGTCCGGCTCCTCCAACACGGTGATCAGCAGTGAGCCGGGCACCCGCCAGCCGTCCCGATACTCGGTCAGCGGCAGCACCACCGCGCGGGCGCCGTTGCGGGCCGCGTCGTCGGTGGCCTCGGTCAGCTGGGCGGTCAGCATCTTGCGGAACGGCGCCGCCTTGTCACGCGGCAGCGAGTCCGGCAGGCGGGCCTTGACCAGCGCCTCGATCGTCCGGGCGCGCAGCTTGGCGGACTCCGGCGTGGTCGGGATGTGCGCCCAGCCGTCGGGCATGATCAGTTCGAAGTCGATCACTGCGGGGCCTCCCCGGTCACACCGACACCGTCGGCGGCGATGATGGTCATCAGCTGCTCGACGCCGGCGCCGATCACCGCCATCTGGTCCATCTGGAACACCCGGGTCCGCAGCACCACGTCGATGCCGCTGTCCAGGCGCATCGCCGCGTCGACCCGGCCGTAGGCGCCACCCTGCGGGGTCTTCCCGATCGCGAAGATGCGTACGCCGTCCGCCCCGGGCACGCTCACGTAGTGCAGCACCGGCTCCCGGGCGTCCTCGGGCAGCCCGGACGCGCCGACGGTCTCCATCAGATAGCCGGGATCGTCACCCATCGGCCGGTGGAACTCGACCACCAGCGGGATCGGCGACCACAGCACCTGCTCCTCGTGGAACGCGGTGCCCCAGGCCAGCCGGGCGTAGCCGGGCAGCTCGTCGGCCTTGGCGATCAGCAGGTCGGCGGTCTCCCGGCCGATGTTCTCGGCGGTGAACGGGAACTCGCCGGCCGTCCACTCCGCCTTCGCGGTGGCCAGGACCCGGCCCGCCCAGGTACCGAAGAACTCGATCAGGTGGTCGGTGAACTGCTCGCGCTCTCCGGCGGCGCCGCCGGGGGCGGGCACGAACTCCCAGTGGAACGGGATGTCGGTGAGGGCGATCAGATCGGCGTCAGTTGACATCGGGGATCCATTCCTCGAGGCGCCCACCGTTGTAGATCAGGCCCGAGCCGAAGGTGAAGACGGCGTTGAACCCGCCGAAGGCGAACCACGCCGGGGACAGGCTCCCACCGACCGCGTTCATCACGTTGTTGAGGTTGCGGAAGCCGTCGAGACCACCGATGACACCGGACCAGTCGCGGGCGAACTGCCCCGGATTACGGAACAGGTTGCCCCACATGCCGAGCGCGCCGCGACCTTGAATCAGGAACGACTGCCAGAACCCGATCTCCGGCGTGATCTGCCCCATCCGGCCGAGCAGCCCGTTGATGCCGGGCAGGTTGAACCAGTCGGACGTGTTCTGCCAGCCGGTGACCGCGTTGTTCGGCACGTGGAAGTCGCCCGGGCCGAGCTGCTGGGTGACCGAGACGTTGCGGCCGCCGCCGTTGGCGCCCGGACCGAGGTTGTCCAGCTGGATGGGTCGGCCGTTCCAGCCGTTCTCCAGGTTCAGCCGGGGCGGGCGGCCGGGGATCCGGTTCATCCCGCCGGTCAGGTTGTTCAGGGTGCGGGCCGAGTTGGCCAGGCCCTTGCCGAACAGCGAGATGGCCGCGCCGATACCGGCCAGGCCCAGGCCGACGGCGCCGAGCACGACGTCCATCACGCTGCCCTCGCCGTTGGCTAAGAGCACACTGTCCGCGACCAGCGTGATGACGCCGGCGACCACCGTTCCGAGGATCAGGAGATTCACACCCGGGAAGATCAGGCAGAGTACGGCCAGAACCATGCCGATGATCGCGAAGATCTTGCTGATCTGCTTGAAGAACGCGTTGACCTTGTCCTTCCAGGTGTCGGTCAGCCCGTCGTCGTAGCGACGCGCGCTCACATTGTCACCCAGCCGCTTACCCGCCACGTCGAGGGCGTCCAGGGCGGCGGTCAGCTTGTTCTTGGCCGCGGTCAGCTTGGCGTTCGCCTCGTCGACGGCCCGCTGCTTGTCGGTGTCCTTCTGCTGTTCCTCGGGGCTGAGCGTGCCGTCCGCGCCCTTGACCCCGTCCGGTTTGCCCTTGGCCGAGCCGACCTCACCGGTGGCGGACTCCTCAGCGGACTTGGCGGCGGCCGTCTCGGTCTTCGCCTCCTCCAGCTCGGGGATGTAGATGCCGATCTCGGTGGCCGCGTCGTGGTAGCGGACCGACGCCTTGTCCAGGTCGTCCTTGATGGACTGGGCGTCCTTCTTGAGCGGCTCGACGTACTGGCCCTTGAGGCCCTCACTGCCGGTGTCGACGATCCGGGCGAGCTTCGCGATCGTGTCCGAGAGCGTCGTCGCGATGTTCTCGTAGTCGCGTTTGGCCTGGTGGATACGGTCTACGGAGGCCCGGTTCAGGGTGTTGAGGCGGGAGTCGTCGCTCACTTGGACTCCCCGAGAGTCTCGTGCAGCTGGCGGTCGGCGTCGGACCAGGCCTGGTTGACCTGCTCGACCCGCTTCACGAACTTCTTCATCTCCTCGACCATCTTCTCGCGGTGGATCTTCCAGTTGTCGGCGAAGTCGCCCATCGACGAGTTGGCGTTCTGCTGCCCCCACTTGCCGCCGTCGGTGTCCTGCAGGTGTCCCGCCCCCTCGAACGCGGTGATCAACGAGTTCAGGTCGTTGACCAGTTCGCCCAGGTCCTGGACTACGAGGTCGGCCATCACATCTCCGATTTCGGGTTGAGCAGGGGGATCTGGAGGTTCTGCAGCGAGCCGTCGCCCAGGTGCGCCTTGGCCGCGCCGGCCACGACCCGCTCGGCCAGGTGCGCCCGGGACAGCCGGACACCGACCAGGTCGCCCGCGCTCAGCGTGGGCGGTGAGAGCAGGATGCCCCGCCGGTTCTTCTTCACCTCGACCTGCCAGCCGGAGAAGCCCATCGCCACCGAGGAGATCTCACCGGCGATGACGACCGCCCGGTTGGTGCCGGACGCCTGCCGGATCAGCTGGCGCACGTAGTCGCGGGCCAGCATGTCGCGCCAGCTCTCGGCGTCGTCGATGAGCAGCACCACCGGGCCGTCACCGGGCTCCATCAGCTCGGCGAAGTCCGGGTCGCGCGGATTCTCGTCGGTGATCACACCACGGACACCGGGACGCCCGGCCAGGTCACGCAGCGGCGACCGGAGCGGAGCGCCGATCACGATCTCGGCGCCGCCGCGCAGCAGCGACTCGGCCATCACCCCGAGCGCCGTGCTCCGGCCGGAGCGGGCCGGACCGGCGATCAGGAACGTGGGCAGGTCGTTGACCAGGTCCATGCCGATCGGCTCCAACTCGTCGCCGCCGACCCCGATCAGCGCCCAGCCCGGCGCCGGAGCGGGCAGCGTCGCCCACACCTGGTCGAAGGTGAGCTCGGTGGGCATCACCGCGATCCGGCTCGGGCGCCTCTCCCGCGGCACCGACGACTCCCGCTCGGTGAGTCGGCCGGCCAACGCGTGCATGGCGGCCACCTGGGCGGGACCGGACGGATCCGGGGCGATCAGCGCGACCTGCATCTCGATGGCGCTGCCGGCCCGGTAACCGCGGCCCGGCGGCATCTGCTCGGGGATCTTGCGCGGGTTGAGGCCGGCCATGCTCGCGTCGGCCCGGTCGGACAGCCGCAGCACCACCTTCTCCTCGGTGAGTGAGCTGATCCGGCCGCTGAGCAGCGAGTGGTCGCCGGTGATGACCAGGTGCACACCGGCGCTGGCGCCCTCGCGCAGCAGTGTGTAGATCAGGTCGGTCAGCGCTCCGCCGTCGTGCTCGCTGAGGGTTCCCATGAACCCCTCCCAGCGGTCCAGCAGCAGCATCACGTGCGGCAGCCGGTCCTCGGGGGCGGCGGTGGCCCGCTGCTCGGTCAGGTCGGCGAACCCGCCCTCACCGAGCACCCGCTGGCGGCGCTGCACCTCCTGGTGGAGGCGGTTGAGCAGGCGGACCGCCCGCTCGGTGTCGGACCGCTGCACCACGGCGCCGCAGTGCGGCAGTTTCGTCAGTGGCAGCAGCGCGCCGTTGCCGCAGTCCAGGCCGTACAGGTGCAGGTCGGTGACCGACGAGGCGGCCGCCGCGGCGGCCGCGATGCTGCGCAGCGCCTGCGAGCGGCCGGAGCGGGGCGCCCCGGCGATGTGCAGGTGCCCGAACGTCGACAGGTCGATCCGCATCGGCTTCTGCTGCTGGTGGCGAGGCAGGTCCTGCACCGCCCAGGCGAACGTCGGCTCGCCGCGCTCGTCGTACTCCGGCTTGGCCGGCAGGTCGGCCACGTGCAGGGTCGGCAGCGGCGGCAGCCACGGGCGACGCTGCTGAGGGAAGTTCGCCATGTCGTTGGCCAGCCGGATCGCCGAGACCAGCACCGACAGGTCGGTCGCCTCCTCGGTCTCGGCCGCCCCGCGCGGGCGTTGCGGCACCGGACGGCCCAGGTGCTGCCAGTCGACCGCGTAGAGGAACGGAGCAACGGTGGTGGCCTGGCTCTGTCGGCCCGGGCGGCGTCCACCGACCCGGCCGGTCTGGAACGGGATGAGCGAGCTGTGGCCGAGGCGGGCGTAGCCACGGCCGGGGCTGGACGCCGGGATGGTCGCCGCCTCGCGGGCGTCGATCACGTCGGTGCTCTCGCCCGCGTCGGTGACCCGCAGCGCCACCCGCAGGTTGGTGTTGGCGCGGATCTCGGCCGACACCACACCGGACGGCCGCTGGGTGGCCAGGATCAGGTGGATGCCGAGCGACCGGCCCCGCTGGGCGATGTTGACCAGGCCGGTGACGAAGTCGGGCAGCTCCCGGGCCATCGACGCGAACTCGTCGATGACGATCAGCAGCCGTGGGATCGGGGCCAGGCCACCACGCCGCTCGGCGTAGTCGATGTAGTCCTCGATGTCCTTGGCACCGGCCGCGGCCAGCAGGTGCTCGCGGTGGGTCAATTCGGCGCCGAGCGAGGTCAGCGCCCGCTCGACCAGGTGGGTGTCCAGGTCGGTGACCATGCCGACGGTGTGTGGCAGGTCCACGCAGTCCTTGAAGGCCGCGCCACCCTTGTAGTCGACCAGCACGAAGTTCATCGCGTCCGGCCGGTTGGCCACGGCCAGCGACGCGACCACGGTCTGCAGGAACTCCGACTTACCGGAACCGGTGGTGCCCGCGACCAGGCCGTGCGGGCCGTGGCTGACCAGGTCGAGGGCGAACGGGCCGTCCAGCGCGTACCCGATGACCGCCCGGGTGTTGCGGCCGGACGCCGTCCAGCGGGCGTTGATCGCGGCCGGCGACGGGTCCTCCAAATTGATCACCTCGAGCAGCCGGGCCGAGCCGGGCAGCGCGGACTCGCTCTGGTTGTCGCTGACGTCGCGGATCGGGGCGAGCCGCCGGCCGGTCGAGCTGAACCACTCGTCGACCACCTCGTCGACCCGGATGTCCACGATCCGGGCGGCGCGCTGCTGGTCCAGGGTCGCCGGTACGCCCACACCGCCGGCCACCACGGTGGTGCACTCCTCGGGCAGCGTGCGCTGGTCACTGTCCACACAGATGCTGTAGACGCCCACCGCCGGGCCGGAGAGCAGGATGTTCACCACACCCGGCAGCGAGCGCAGGCGGCGGGCGCCGTCCAGGACGACGACGATGTCCGGGTCGGTGATCACCGCGTTGGCCCCGGCGTTGAGACGGGCCTGGCGGCGGCCGTCGATCAGCTCGATCAGCTCGGCGACTCGGCGGGCGATCGTCTCCGCGTCGGTGCCGAGCAGGGTGAGGGTGCTCTGCCCGAGCAGCGGGCGGGTGTGCGGCAGCCAGGCCGCCCAGTCCCACAGTCGGCCGCCGGCCGGATCGGTGAGGATGTAGACCTGCACGTCACGGGGGCTCTGCAGGACGGCGAGCTGGCCGACCAGCCAGCGGGCCACCCGGCGTGGCCACTCGTCGCGGCCGGCCACACCGACCACCCCGGCCTGGGCGATCGAGAAGGCGACGGGCACGTCGGTGACGGTACGGACGTCGCGGCGAGGTACGCCCTCGCCGTCGAGTTCGATGCTGATGTCGCTGGGCAGGTCGGCGGTGCCGACGCGGACCGTCAGGTGGTCGGGGTCGGTGCGGCGCCGCTCCCAGAGCCGTGACCTGGGGCCGGCCGCGATGACCAGCAGCTCGGCCGGGTCCGGGCTGGCCACCCGCAGATCTCGGCGCTCGAGTTCCAGGGCGGCGTCGATCTCGCCGTCGATCCGGTCGCGGATCGCCTGGTACTCCTTGACCCGGCTGCCGTGGCTGCGTTTGCCCTGGCGGCGGCCGGTGAACCAGTTCGCCACCACCATCACCGGCGACATCGCGGCCATCATCAGGTAGAGGGCGTTGCTCATGGCGGTGGCCATCACGATGCCGAAGACCGCGGGCAGCGCGGCGGCCAGCCAGGGCATCGGGTTGACATCGGGGGTCTTCGGCTCGGCCGGGATCCGGAACTTACCGGGACGCTGCGGCGGCAGCAGCCGGGGCGGGCGGTTGTAGTCGAGGTATTCGCTGTCCGGGGACGTCTCGACCATGGCGTCCGGGCGCAGCACCGGGTGGGCCTCGAAGACCGTCTCGCCGACGAACAGCTGGACGGTCTCGCGCCAGGTGGTCTCGCCGTCGGGCACCGGTTCGCCGTCCAGGCGTACGCCGTCGACCGCGCTGCGGATCCGGACCGTCGCGTCGATGGCGATCCACACGGTCGCGACCACCGGCGGCTGTTCCGGCCCGAGTTGGACCGTGCTGCCCGGGGCGGAGCCGATCCGGTGCTCACCGGCGCCGAGGCTCCACACCCGGCCCGCACCGGCGCCGGCGACCGCCCGCAGCGTGACCAGGCCGCCGATGACGACCGGTCCGGGTGCCGGCTGGTGCAGCGACACGACGGTGCCGTCGTGGATCCCGCTCTGCGCGAGCGGCAGGTCGAGGTCGAGCCGCCCGCCGTCGCGGTAGACCCGGTCCTCGTCCAGCGGTGGCATCCGGGCCACGTAGGACGGGTCGAGACCGTCCAGCAGCGCCTTGACTACGTCGCGCACCGGTGTGGTGGGTTCGGCGTCCACCAGCACGTCGACTGACCACGCCGACGGATACACCAGGGTGATCAGCGCCCGCACGTTCGTTGCATACCTTTCCGGCAGATATGGGGTGGGACAGGCCGCCGCGCCGGCCCTTCTGCGGGCCGGCGCGGCGTCGAGGTCACTTGTTGAGCGACTGGGCCAGCTGGGTGTCCATGTCACGCATCGCGTCGACGGCCTTGTCCAGCCACGAGGAGAGCTGCTCCAGCGTCTCCATGACCTGGTTGGCCGACGTCACGAACTCGGTGTGCACCTCGTCGAACTTGCCGGACGCCTGATCGGTGACGAAACCGGACGCGGTGAGGTTGTCGACGATGGACTTACACTCGGTCAGCCGCGCGTCGATGTCGTTCTTGTTGTTGCGCATCCGGGTCGCGCTGTCCGACATCTCGGTGTACGTGATGTTGAGGTTCGCCATCGCAGGTCCCTTCGAGTGGTGCCGGGTGATGGCGCGCACCATCCCGACGATCAGTAACGGGATCAAAGTAGGGCGATAAGGCTTTCATGTCTATGTAGGTTTGGACACTCCGGACGTACCCCCTTTACCTCGACGCCCTAAGATTCGGCGATCATGGGCCATCGTCATTACGAATGAAGTGGCTCTCATCGATGAATGACGCACCGAGGCTCGAGGAGAAAACAATGAACTGGCTGGGCCGATCGGTCCGCGCCGCACTGCGGTACGCGATGACCGGGCTCACCGCGGCCGCCGCGGTGGCCGTCTTTGCAACGGGTCCCGCCTTCGCGGATCCACTTCCGGCGCCGTCCGATAAAGGACAGTCCGCTCCGTACTATGTCGTCACTCAGAGTTACAACGGGGAGCCTGAGTACCTGTACGAGATCGCCGAGCGGTTCCTCGGTGACGGCAACCGTGCGATGGAGATC
Source organism: Actinoplanes sichuanensis (assembly GCF_033097365.1). NCBI lineage: Bacteria > Bacillati > Actinomycetota > Actinomycetes > Micromonosporales > Micromonosporaceae > Actinoplanes > Actinoplanes sichuanensis. Next base: position 2,143,359 of record NZ_AP028461.1, on the reverse strand, counting down.
TTCGAGCTGAACAAGGGGCGCTGGCAGCCCGGTGGTCAGCAGGTCACCAAGGCCGAGGTGATCGAGCCGGAGTGGGTGCTGCGCCTGCCGCCGGACGCCAAGGGCGAGGGCGTGAAGACCGGCGTCCTGCCCTACTTCGAGGCGGCCGGGGCCGGTGCGCCGACCGACGCCGCCTCCGCCTCCACGCCCACCGAACCGCCGCCCGCCACCATCACCCCGGCACCCGCCCCGACCACTCCGGCCGCCGATTCCGGCAGCGGCTGGCTGGCGCCGGTCCTGATCGGGCTGGCCGCTCTCCTCGTGGCCGCCGGCCTCGTCTGGCTGGGCGTGTTCCTGGTCAAGCGGCAGCGCGCGAAGAAGCCGAAGCCGGTCGCGCTCGCCGTGATGGGCGACTCCGACGCCTGGGCCGTCGACCGGGCCGCCCGGGCCCTGGCCACCGCCTGCGCCCAGCAGGGCCGGTCCGTTCCGGACACCATCGCGGTGGTGCTCGGCCCGGAGGCGATCACCGTGCGGCTGGCCACCCCGGACGAGGCGGCCCCGGCCGGCTGGCTGGTCAGCGACGCCGGCCGGGTCTGGTCGTCGACCGTCGGCGAAGTGCAGCGGGCCGTGGTCGACAACAGCCTGCCGGCGCCGTTCGCTCAGCTGGTACCGATCGGCCTGACCGGAACCGGTCAGGTGCTGCTCAACCTCGCCCAGTCCGGTGGTGTGGTCAGCGTCGAGGGTGACGCCGACCGGGTCGTCGAGCTGACCCGCGCCTGGTCGGTGCGGCTGGCCCGCAGTCCGTGGGCCTCCGGGCTCAAGGTGGTCCGGGTCGGATTCGAGCTCGACCCGGCCGAGCGGTTCACCGGCGTCGAGGCGCAGTCGGTCGCCGACGTCGCCCGGATCGCCGAGACCAACCCCGGTGGTGGTGTGCTGTTCCTGGCCACGCCGCCGCGCGGGCAGGAACTGGTCACCGTCAACGGGCTGCTGGACACGCCGGGCCGACTGTGGTCGGCGGTCGTGGTCAAGGCCGACGAGGCCACCTGGCGGGTGTCGATCGACGCCGCCGGGACGGTCCAGACCGGACTGCTCCCGCAGCGGACCAGTCTGCGGGTCTGACCGCCCGCAGCGTGGGGTGCGGGCGTGGAGTGCGCCGCAGCGCACCCCACGCCCGCCGGGTGGGGGCCGGTCAGGTGCTTGCACTGACAGGTGAGGGCGGCACCATCCTGATGCCCGCGGTCGGCCTGGACCCGGCGGATCTGGCCTCCATCCGCCTGTGGTTCGAGATGGGCGAGCCGGCGCCGTCCACGCAGGCCGAGGAACTCGCGATCGGCGCCCTGCACGGCATCGTGCGCGCGGCCGTCGGCCCCGACTGGCAGCCCCTGTCGGGGTGGAACTGCCGGGGGAGCCCGGCGCGTCGGGCTCCCCCGGCGGGTTTTAGCGGGGCATCTTGGCGTACGAGCCGGTGTCCACGTCGTCCGACACCTTCTCCATGGTGTTGATGCTGACGTGCGGCCACTTGATCCGGCCCGGGCCACCGTCCCGGCGCGGGAAGAAGTCCAGCTGGACCACCTGGACGTACTGCAGCCGCAGCCGGGTGCTCCCGTCCGGCTCCTCGATCTCCTGCAGGAAGAACGTCGCCTTCATCTCGGAGGCGTTGGCCTGCTTCACGATGAACGGGATGTTGCTGATCCCGGCCCGCTCGACGGTCGAGTCGAACTCCAGAACCGTGGTCTGTGTGATGTTCACCCCCTGATTGGCCGCCTTGAGCAGCGCGGTCGGGTCGGTCGGGTCGAACAGGTTCTGGAACGGGTTGTCGTGGAAGTGCTTGTAGGCCGCCAGGTACGGGCTGTTCAGGTCCTGACTGACCCCGATCGGCAGCGAGTTCACCGTCGGGATCACCGGCGCACCCGGGTTGACCTGGAAGTCGCCGAGCGCGAGCACCGCGTCCCCGTGCGGGATGGTGGCCAGCCGGGCGATCCGCGGGCCACCCTGCTCGACCCCGTCCAGCAGGTTCAGCAGCAGCCCCGGCTCGTGGTGGATCGGCAGGTCGGGGCGGCCGGCCAGCCCGCTCTGCGGGAAGTCGTCGGCGACGATCTGGGCGATGGCCTGCTCGTAGTCGATGGCCACCAGCGTCTGGTCGCCCTTGATCGCGCCGATCTCGATGCCGCGGTTGGGCACCGCCTTGTCGACGAGCTGGAACTTGAGTTCCTCGTTGTACTGGTTGACGAGCAGCCGGAACGGCGGCCCGCCGGCACCGTCGGGTGGCGCGAACGGCAAGGCGATCATGTTCCAGCCACGTCCGGGCAGGCCCGGCTTGTTCGCCCAGGTGCCCGGCAACAGCCGGAACGGTCCGAGATCCGGGTCGCCGGTACGCGCGGGCTCGAGGTGCCGGCCCTCGCGTTCAAGACGTTCGATGTTTGCGGCACTGGTCACGGGTGCAGCCTTTCCACAGATTCGAGAAAAAGATTCACGTGGCCGCCGAGCGGATCCCGGCTTCCGCCCAAAGGAACGATTCCGCGTTTGTCAGATACCGCCAGGGCGTAAAGAATCACCAGGTCAGGGCCGATCAACCCACTCGGGTAGGAATGATCGGCTGATACGCCGTCACCGTTTCGGTTCGGGCATTCGATAATGGACCCGTGACCGGCCGGGAGACATCTCAGATGCAGGGGCTGGAGGCCGAAACGGCAGTGGTGATCGACGATTCACCGAACCGCCCCTCGATACGTGACCAGCTGATCACGCGTCTGCAGGAGTTGGAGTTGCTCACCCCGAAGAACTTCGAAGGGGTGTCGGCCCCGGCCGCGGTCGTCGAACTGCAGGCCCGCAACCACGGGTACGAGGACCTGGTCCAGCGGGCGCAGCTGATCCTCGCCGACGTGGCCGGCCGCCGCGGTGACATCGCCGAACAGGGCCGGGTCGCCAAAGCCGTCACCCTCTGGGCCGAGCAGCACGACGACGACGTCCTGCTGGCCCGCGGGCACCGGTTGCAGGCGATCTTCTACCGCCGGCTCGGCGACAGCGCGCAGGCTCTCGCCCACGCCGTCACCGGTCTGCAGCACGCCGAGCATCTGCCCGAACGCCTCCGCTGCAGCCAACTGATCACGCTCGCCCTGCTGCTCGACCTGAACGGCCAGTACCAGGAGGCGGAACGCCGGTTCGGTGAGGCACTGCTGATCGCCGAGAAGAACGACGACCCCGACCAGGCGCTCACCGTCATCAACAACATGGCGTTCACCGCGTACGAGAACGAGGACTTCGACACCGCCAACGACCTGGCCCGGCAGATGCGCACCATCGCCGCCGACCACGGCATCCGGCTGGACGGCCTCTACCTGGACACGCTGGCCCGGATCTCGATCATGCAGGAGCACTACGCCGACGCCGAGGCCACCCTGCAGCCGGTCCTCGACGACCCGACGGGGCCGCTGCTCAGTGAGGGCGACAGCCTGCCCGAATGCCTGCTCACGCTGGTCGAGATCTACCGGGCCACCGGGCGCGCCGAACTGGCCGGGCAGACCCTCGACTGGGCCGGCGAGGTCTGTGACCAGCGGGGACTGGCCGGGATCGCGGCTCGCGTGCACCGGGCCCGGGCCGAGTGGCACGCCGGCGCCGGGCGGTTCCAGCAGGCGTACGAGGAGTACCGGCTCTACCACGCCCGGTCCGAGGCGCTGCACTCCGCCGAACGCGAGGCCCGCGCCTACGCCATGCAGGCGGTCTTCGAAGCCGAGGAGGCGCGCCGGACCTCCGAGCGGTTCGAGGCGCTGGCCTACCAGGACGCGCTGACCGGCCTCTACAACCGGCGGTACGCCGACGAGCGCCTGGCCGCCGCGGTCGCCGCCGCCCGTCGCAGCGGTGAGCCGCTGTCCGTGGCGGTGGTCGACGCCGACCACTTCAAACGGATCAACGACCAGCTCACCCACGCCGCCGGGGACGCCGTGCTGCGGGAGTTGGGCGCGCTGCTCCGCGGGTTCGTCACCGGTTCGGAGATCGCCGCCCGGCTCGGTGGAGAGGAGTTCCTGCTGCTGCTGCCGGGGGTCGGCGCGACCGCCGCGCAGCACAGGTGCGAAACCCTGGCCGCGATGGTACGGGCGAACGACTGGAGCGGTCTGGCCGGCACGCTACCGGTGACCGTGAGCATCGGCGTGGCCACCCACACCGACGGGCCGGTCACCCCGGATCTGCTGCTCGGCCGGGCCGACCACAGTCTCTACGCCGCCAAGCACGCGGGCCGGGACAGGGTCAGCGCGGGCTGACCGCGTCCGGCTCGATTCCGAGCGCGACGGCCGTACCGAATGATCTGCAACGCGGCCGCAACGCCGCCGGAAACGTCCCGCACCGCCCAGCCGGGACCGTTCTCCTATGACCGTGACGCCGCACGCCTGCACCGACAGCGAATACGCCGCGCTGGGGGTCGTCCCGCGCTGGACCGATGCCTTCGGCATCGTCCGCGGAGTCGCGGACCGGACCGGGGAGATCCTCGCCGAGCGTTTCCGGCGTGACACCGCCGGCGCCGACGTCGTCATCGCGACGCCGGGTCGATGGCACCCCCGGTTGTACGGCAAGGTCGAACTCGAGGACGGCGACGTGATCCGCGCCGACGGATTCGTCGACCGGCCCGGCTACCACCGCCTGACCAGCGACGACGGGTCCACCCACCTGGTCCTGGCCGCGCCCGAACAACTGCCGCAGCCGCCCCGCACCGGTGGTCTCGCCGTGCAGCTCTACGCCGCGCGCAGCCGTGACTCGTGGGGCATCGGCGACTTCCGTGACCTCGCCCTGATCGCCCGGTCGGCGGCCGCCCGCAAGTCGGGTGTGCTGATGGTCAGCCCGGTACACGCGATGGCCCCGGTCGCCCCGGCGATGAACTCGCCCTACAGCCCGGCCAGCCGGCAGTGGCTCAACGTCATGCACATCGCGCCCGGCGACGCCCCCGGCGCGGAACGGATCGATCTGTCCGACCTGGCCATCGCCGGCCGGGCCCTGAACGCGCAGCGGCACATCGACCGGGACGCCGTCTGGAAGATCAAGACGGCCGCCCTGGAGCGGGTCTGGACGATCACCCGCCGCGACGAGCCGGCCGAGTTCCAGGCGTGGGCCGACGAGCGTGGCGCCGACCTGGTCGCCTTCGCCACCTGGTCGGTGCTGGCCGAACTCTACGGCGGCGACTGGCGCAAATGGCCGGACCGCTACCGGCACCCGAACAGCCAGGCGGTCACCGTGTTCACCGCCGCGCACGCCGACCGGATCCGCTTCCACATGTGGTGCCAGTGGGTGGCCGACCGACAGTTCGCGGTCGCCTGCCGCAGTGGCGTCACCGTCTGCGTGGACGTGGCCGTCGGGTTCGACTTCGGGTCGGCCGACGCCTGGCAGCACCAGGACCTGCTCGCCTTCGACTTCGAGGTGGGCTGCCCGGCCGACCCGTGGAACCGGGAGGGCCAGCGCTGGTCGCTGCCCCCGTTCGACCCGTCCCGCCTCGCCGCGGCCGAGTTCGCGCCGTTCACCGCGCTGATCCGGGCCGGGCTGCGGCACGCCGGGGCGCTGCGCATCGACCACGTGATGCAGTTGTGGCAGCTGTTCTGGGTGCCGGTGGACGGCGGCGTGGACGAGGGCGCCTACGTCCGGTATCCGGTCGACGCGCTGCTCGCCGTGCTCCGGATCGAAGCCTGTCGGGCCGGTGCGTGGATCGTCGGCGAGGACATCGGCACGGTCGCCGCCGAGGTCCGCGAGACCATGGCGGCGATCGGGATGCTCGGCTACCGCACCGAGATGGGCCGGCTGTCCCGGTTCAACCCGCAGAACTCGATGGGCGCCGCGAGCACCCACGACCAGGCCACCATCGCCGGCATCCTGACCGGCTCGGACGAGACCGACATGGACCGGATCGGCAAGGCCTACGACCCGGCGTTCATCGCCGGCACCCGCCGTGACCTGTGCGAACAGGCCGGGATCGACCCGGCCGGGCCGTTCGGGCCGGAGCAGGTGCGCGCCGCGATCCTCGCCGAATACTCCGAACTCGCGGCCAGCCCGTCCCGGGTCGTCGTCGCCACCCTCGACGACGCGGCCGGGGTCAGCGAACGACCCAACATGCCCGGCACCGTCGACGAATACCCGAACTGGCGGATCGCCCTGCCCGCGCCCGTCGAGGAACTGCTGGCGACGCCGCTCGCCCGCGAGGTGCTCGCTACGCTGACGGCCCGTCCGGACTGACCGTTTCGGCCGCCCGCGCCTCTGGAGAGGTGCGGGCGGCGCCGTACACGATGCCGCCGGCTCCGGCCAGCATGCCGGCCAGCCGCAACGCGGCGATCAGATCAAGATCACCCCATCCGGTACGGACCGTCGCCGTATCGAAGATCAGGTTGCCGGCATCGCCGTAGCGCAGTGGCGCGGACAGCACACCCAGGTAGAACACGGCCAGTGCGGCGATCGCGAGCAGCAACCCGCCGATGGCCACCGCCGTTGCGGCGACGTTCCTCGCACCACCGGCCTCGGCCTCCTCAGCGGGCCCCACCTCGTCGACGTCATGCGTTCCGCCGGCGACTCCGGTCCCGTCGATCACGGCCGCCGCCCGCGTCACACGGTAGGCGCCGAGCACCGCGGTCCCGATCGCGAACAGCGCCACCACCAGCGGGATTCCGACGGCGGTGAGCAGGTCGCCGACCTCGCCCTGCCGTTTCTGGCCCGCGACGACCAGTCCGAGGTCGGCGACCGCCACGATGATCAGCAATGCACCGACCGCCGCGGCCAGAACCGCCGGGTGCCCGCGCCGAGGCTCGGTCCGCACCGGCTCGGCCTCGGCCTTCACCGTCAGCGCCGCGTCCGCCGGCTCCGGACCCGCGACCGGCCTCGCCGTCAGCGCCCACAGGAATGCGGCCGAGGCCAGCAGGACCGCGAGGATCGTCAGCCACTCGTCGGCGACCGCGTCCCGCACGAACGAATGCGTGTCGCCGGATGCCGGCTTGAGCACCTGCGGACCGACGACAGGTGAGGTCAGTATGTCCGGAATCGCGACGGCGACGGCCAGCACCGCGATGCCGGCGAGCAACGACCACCGCACCCGGCGGGCCGCCTCGTGCCGGGCGGCGACGAGGACACCGAGAGCACCGAGCGCCAGCAGCCCGGCCTGGGCCGCGAGCTGGTCCGCCCCGAACAGCGCACCCACGATCGCGACCGAGCCGGACGCGGCAGCCGTCAGGAGAACCGGTCGCGAGTTCTGCACGCATCGATCATCGCAGACCGGTCAGGTCAGGGCCGCAGCACGCTGCTCGGCCTTGCGGATCAACTCCCGGACCAGCTGTTCGGAGCCGTCCGAGTTCTCCCACCCGAGGTCGGCGACCACCACGATCGCGTCATTGACCCGGGACAGCGCCGCATAGTGGTTGACGGTCGCCGGCTCCTCGTCGGCGTAGGCGAACTTCTGACCGATCCGGACCAGCATCGAATCGCCGCTGGACTCGATCACGTCCCACCGGTGCTGCCCCTCGCCGAGCCCGCCGGGGCACTTCTTCAGCGCCGCGCCGACGTCCTCGAACTGCTCGGCCGCTCCCCCGCCCCGGTGCCGCCCGACGAACTCCACCACCACACTCGGGGTACTGGCCTCCTCCTGACCCGGCACCGCGTACCGCACCGCCACCGCGTCCGTCCGGGAATCGTCACTCGGGTAGCGCTCCTCACCGCACGGCCGCAGCGGCCGCACGTGCGAGAACTGCCCCTGCTCCAGCGGCTCGGCCTGCACCCCACCGACGTCGTCCGGTTGCAGCAGAGCCGAGGCCGGGATTCCGGTCGCCGCCGCGGTCGTGCTCGACTCGACCGGAACACTCGTCTCAGCGACCGGACTCGTCGTCACCACCGGGTCGGCGGCGGAGGTACACGCCGTCAACGAGACGCACAGAAGCCCGGCACTTGCCGCGAACCACATCGATCTACTCTGCATCCCCGATCACTGCCCGCGAAACCGCTCCCCCACACCCGTCCGGCAGGATGGCGGCATGGCTTCTCTTGCGGACGTGCGACAGGCGATCGACAGCGTCGACGAGCAGATCGTCGCCCTCCTCGCGACACGCGAGGGTCTGGTCCGGCAGGCCGCCACCTTCAAAAAGGACGAGCAGGGGGTACGAGCACCCGCGCGCGTCGAACAGGTGCTCACCAAGGTGCGCGCCCTGGCCACCGAGCGGAGCGCCTCGCCGGAGGTGGTGGAGAGCGTCTACCGGGCCATGATCACCGCGTTCATCGACCTGGAGCTGACCGAGCACCGACAGCGCGGCTGACCCGACGCGCGCCCGGGCCGGGCCACTCCGACGAGGGCGACGGTGATCACATTTGCCCTTTTTGAGCGATTGGCCGACGAAACCGCCGATAGTTTTTGCGTCGGATACCCGTACGCGGAAAGAAAGCTGTTTCGTTGTTTCAGTCGCTCCTCCAGTCCACCGATCCGATCACGGTCGTCGCTGTCGGCCTGACCCTGTGCGCCGTCGTCGCGACGCTGCTGCGGCGCAAGGTCAAACCGGCAGTCGAGCTCACCTGCCGTGCGCTGCTCGCCCGGATGGTTCCGCACCTGCCCGGGCTGGTGCGGCGGCTGGCCCGTCGATGCGGCGACCGTTTCGAGGCGGAGACCGCCCGGTCGGTGCTGGTCACCGCGGCCGCGGCCGGCATCGCCTGGACCGCGGCGGACACGCTCAACCTGGTCGGCCCGGTCACCGCGGCGATCTCGGCGACCCTGTCGGTGCAGCTCAGCTCGCACGCCTCGGTCCGGGAGGGCGCACAACGCCTGGTCGGCACCCTCGCCGGGATCGCCGTCGCGGTCGTCGTGTGGAGCGTGTTCGGCATCGACGAGTGGGGCATCGCGGTCATCGCCGGCTGCGGTCTCGCCCTGGGCCGACTGCTGCGACTCGGCGACGGCTCGGCCACCGTTCCGCTCACCTCGCTGGGCATCCTGGTCGGCGGCACCGCCGTCACCGAGGCGTTCGTCTGGCAGCGGGTCGCCGCCACGGTCCTCGGCATCGTCGTCGGCGTGATCGTGTCACCGCTGGTCAGCGGCATGACCCCGCTGGAGCGCGCACGCTGGAAACTGGCACACCTGTCGACCGAGATCGCCGCCCTGCTGAGCCTGCTCGGCAAGGGCGTCCGCGAGGGGTACGACCGGGAGCAGGCCACCGCATGGCTGGCCCGCTCCCGCGAACTCGACGAGGACCTGGCCGACGCGGTCGCCGCCGTCGACGAACTGACCCGGCAGGCCCGCTGGTCACTGACCACCTCGGTGACCCGGGTGACCCCGCTCGACCAGACCCTGCGCGCCCTCGAACACGGCGTGCAACAGGTCAACTCGGTGGCCCGCTCGATGTTCGACGCGTCCGCCACCCCCGGCGCCCCGGGCGTCCCCGCGCAGATCGGCCAGGTCCTGGCCACCGCCGCCGACGCGTTCACGGCACACGCGGCCCTGGTCGCCGACCGCCGCGCCGACGCCGACCACGACACCGGCAACCTGCACGAACTCCTCAACGGCCTGCGCGAGGAACGCCGCCGAACCCTGCGCAAGGTCCGCACCGAAGTCGACGACACCGGAGTCCTGGTCCTGACCGGCTCGATCATCACCGACATCGACCGGATGGCGGGCTCCCTGGAGCGCTCGGCCCCCGCTCTGGCGGTCGGCGCCCGAGAGCCGGGCCCGAGCATCCCGGCCGTTTCCGAGGTGCTACCCGCGGTCCGCTTGATCTGGGAGAAGGCCCTGAGCCGCTAGATCCGGAAACGTCCGGGCGCCGTGAGTCAGGGCTTTCGGCCGACGGCCGTCCAGACGTTGATGTCGGAGCGGTCCGGGATCACCGCGCCGGGGTCGGGGCGCCACTCGCTGGCCGGGACCACTCCCGGGTCGACCAGGTCCAGGGTGTCGAACAGGGCGGCGAACTCGTCGTGCGGGCGGGTCCACACGTCGGAGCGGCCGGTTTCGACCAACTGCTGGTAGAGGGCCTGCTGTTCAGGCGTGCCGAAGTCGGACGTGGCATGCGTGGCGACCAGGTAGCTGCCCGGCGGCAGGGCGTCGAGCAGTTCGGTGACGATCGGCTGCGCGGCACCATGGCCGTGGATGAAGTGCAGGACGGCGATCAACATCAGACCGACCGGCTGCTTCAGGTCCAGAGTGTCGTGCAGGACCGGGTTGGCCAGGATCGCCGCCGGGTCGTTCAGATCGGCTTCGATGTACGCCGTCCGCCCCTCCGGACTGCTGTTGAGCAGAGCCCGCGCATGCACCATGACCAGCGGATCGTTGTCGACGTAGACGATCCGGCTCTCCGGTGCGTGCCGCTGCGCGACCTGGTGGGTGTTGTCGGCGGTCGGCAGCCCGGTGCCGATGTCGAGGAACTGCCGGATCCCCGCCTCCTCGGCGAGGAACCGGGTGGCCCGCTGCAGCAGGGCCCGGTTGGCGAGGGCGCCGTCCCGAACCTTCGGAAAGTGCCTCTGCAACTCGTCGCCGGAGGCCCGGTCGGCGGCGAAGTTGTCCTTACCGCCGAGCCAGTAGTTGTAACGCCGGGCCGGGTGCGGCTGGGTGGGGTCGATGCCCCGGGCGGCGGCGGTCCTGTCATCCACGCCCGCTATCTAACACGGACAGTGGACCCCGCGATAGTGCGGTGTCCACGAACGTTCGCCGGGTCATTGTTGTCGTACCCCTGTGCTGGAATGCCGGGTGTGCCGAGACGTCGTGATCCGTCGGGCCCGCCGGTGGTGCACCGCACCGCTCGTGTCGGGTTGCGGCTGACGCGTGCTCAACGAGAGCGGAGTTTCGGCCTGCTGCGTTCCGGCGCCGACGTGTGGGCCTGCGTCCTGGAGATCAACGCCTGGCGGCGGCGGCGCGCAGACACGCCGATGGCCGGTTATCAGCAGTTGTGCAAGCTGCTGACCCAGGCTGGTCCGGGCACCTTCGGGGAGTTGGACACCACCGGCGCCCGGTCGGTGCTGCGCCGCTATTCCGACGCCTGGTTCTCCGCTGCCGCCCGGCGCAAGGCCGGGCATGCGGAGGTGCGGTTCCCGCGTCGTCGACGCGGGCTGCTGCCGGTGCGCTGGTATCACGGCACGTTCGACCTCGACGGCCGCCGCCTCCGGCTGTCCACGGCAGCGGGTAGCCCGCCGTTGTGGCTGCGCCTGGACCGGCTCGTGCCCTACCCACCGGACACCGTCCGGTCGGTCACGCTGCTGTTCGACTGCGGCCGGTTGTGGATCGACGTCACCGCCGAGCTCCCGGTCACGGTCTACCCACCCGAGCAGCGACCGGACCCGCAACGGGTGGCCGGGGTCGACCCCGGCGTCATCCACCCCTACGCCGTGGTCGGTCTGCACGGTCCGGCGCTGCTGGTCTCCGGTAGGGCGATCCGCGCCGAGCATCGCATGCACCTGGCCGACACCAAGGCCCGCCGCAGAGCCACCGCCGCCCGCGCCCCGAAACCCGGCCAACGCGGATCACGCCGGTGGCGCAAGACCCGCCGCCGCGCCCGGCTCGTCGAGACCCGGCACCGCCGCAGGATCCGGCAGGCCCGACACGAAGCCGCCAAGACCGTCATCGGCTGGGCCGTTGTCGGACCCGTATTCCCAAGCCTCGGGGCCGCCGGCTGGTCTGCCGGTCCTGTCGGTTCGCCGGACACCGCGACCTCGCGGCGGCGTTCACCATCGCCACCCGCACCCCGGGCGGCGCACCCGTCACCCCACCGGAGCACATCCCGGCCGGGGCGATCACGCACCGTCGAGCCGGCCGGCACCTACCCGGTGCCGGCCGTTCCCGACGTGATCCACGCCGCCCCCGGGCGGCACCAGGATCAGTTGGCCCGCGGAGGCCCGCCCCACCACCAGGGGAGTCGCTCGCCCACCCCGACAGGAGTGAGCGAGGATCCACAACGAACAACCGGACCACCCGGCGAACGTTCGTGGACACCGCACTAGATCCACTATGGTCGGGATCGTGGAGCTGTTCGACGGACTGACCGGTGTGGCGCGGATCGGGCTGGGGCTGGCCGCGGTGGGCCGTCCCGGTTACATCACTCTCGGCCGGGAGCGTGACCTGCCCTTGCGGACGGTCGAGGCGATGCGGGCGCGGGCACATCAACTGCTCGATCAGGCGTACGCCGCGGGCGTGCGCTATTTCGACGTGGCCAGATCGTACGGGCGGGCGGAGGAGTTCCTGGCCGGCTGGCTTCCGGGGCACGACGACGCGATCGTGGGCAGTAAGTGGGGGTACACGTACACCGCGGACTGGCAGGTCACGGCGGACGTGCACGAGGTCAAGGACCACAGCGTGGGTACGTTCGAACGCCAGCTCGCCGAGACCAGGGCGTTGTTCGGTGACCGCCTGGCGTTGTACCAGGTCCACTCGGTGACCCCGGACAGCCCGGTGCTGACCGATCGTGAGCTGCACCGCAGGCTGGCCGGGCAGGGCGCCGTGGTCGGCCTGTCGACGAGCGGGCCGCGGCAGGCCGACGCGATCCGGGCCGCGTGTGGGATCGAGGTCGACGGGGTGCCGTTGTTCCGGAGTGTGCAGGCCACCTGGAACCTCCTCGAACCGAGCGCCGGCCCGGCACTGGCCGAGGCGCACGCGTCGGGCCGGGTCGTGATCGTCAAGGAGGCGCTGGCGAACGGCCGTCTCGCCGACCGGGACGAGGCGGCACTGGCCACCGCGCTGCGGCAGCCGTGGGCGACGATCGTGCTGTCCGGTGCGGTGACCGGCGAGCAGTTGGCGTCGAACCTGCGGGCGGCCACCGTCGAACGGGACAGTCCGCCGATCGCCGAGCCGGCCGGGGACTATTGGACGACCCGGTCGCGCCTGCCGTGGACCTGATGGCGGAGAGCACGTAGCCGTACCGAATCCGGGGTTTCCGCCGCCCGCGAACCCGGCGGCGCGGCCGCCGCGGCGACCAAACCTCCTTGCAGCGCTGCAAAGATCGCCGGGGCGGTCACGTTCCACCTGTTGGCGTGCGGTATGACATGTCCATGACTGATACGGATGCACGGCCGCCGGCCGGCTTGCGCGCAGCGATCGACGAGGGCCGGACCGCTCTCGGGATCGAGTTGGGGTCGACGCGGATCAAGGCCGTGCTGACCGGACCGGATCATGAGGCGATCGCGGTGGGCAGCCACGACTGGGAAAACCAGTTCGTCGACCGGACCTGGACATACTCCCTCGATGCGGTGTGGGAGGGCCTGCAGGGCTGTTTCGCCGCCCTGGCCGACGATGTCCGGAACAGGTACGGCACTGAGCTGCGCTCGGTCGGCGCGCTCGGGGTGTCGGCGATGATGCACGGCTACCTGGCGTTCGACGCCGAGGGCGAGCTGCTCACGCCGTTCCGCACCTGGCGCAACACCAACACCGGTGACGCGTCCGAGCAGCTCAGCGAGTTGTTCGGCTACAACATCCCGCACCGCTGGAGCATCGCCCATCTGTTCCAGGCCGTCCTGAACGGTGAGGAGCACCTGGGCCGGCTCGCCCACCTGACGACGCTGGCCGGTTACGTGCACTGGAAGCTCAGCGGCCGCCAGGTGCTCGGGGTCGGCGACGCGAGTGGCGTGTTCCCGATCGACGTGACCACGGGTGGTTACGACGCGCGGATGCTGGAGCAGTTCGACGAGCTGGCCGCCGGGCGGGTGCCGTTGAAGCTGGCCGACCTGCTGCCGGCCGTGCTGCCCGCGGGTGAGGCGGCCGGCACGCTGACCGAGGCCGGCGCGCGGCTGCTCGACCCGAGCGGCACGCTGCAGCCCGGTGCCACGCTGTGCCCGCCGGAGGGCGACGCCGGGACCGGTATGGTGGCGACCAACTCGATCGCCCGCCGCACCGGCAACATCAGCGCCGGCACCAGCATCTTCGCGATGATCGTGCTGGATGGTCCGCTGAGCCGGATGCACCCGGAGATCGACCTGGTCACCACGCCGGCCGGCGATCTGGTGGCGATGGTGCACTGCAACAACGGCGCCAGTGAGCTGAACTCGTGGGCGGGTCTGTTCGCCGAGTTCGCGGCGGCGCTCGGTGCTCCCGCTTCCAGTGGGCAGATCTTCGAGACGCTGTTCAAGTCGGCGCTGACCGGCGCGGCCGACGGTGGCGGGCTGATGGCGTTCAACTACCTGTCCGGCGAGCCGATCACCAAGCTGCACGAGGGGCGGCCGCTGTTCCTGCGCGAGCCCGGTAGCGCGCTCACGCTCGGCAGCTTCATGCGCACCCAGCTCTACTCGGCGCTGGCCACCCTGCGGATCGGCATGGACGTGCTGCAGAAGGCCGAGTCGGTCCAGCTCGACAGCATGTTCGCGCACGGTGGCCTGTTCAAGACCGAGGGTGTGGCGCAGAAGCTGCTCGCGGCCGCGATCAACACGCCGGTCTCGGTCGGCAACCTGGCCGCCGAGGGTGGTGCGTGGGGCATCGCGGTGCTGGCCGGGTTCGTGACCGCGCGGCAGCCGGGGCAGAGCCTGGCCGACTTCCTGAACACGTCGGTCTTCGCCGGTGCGCAGTTGGACACGGCGTCGCCCGAGGCCGAGGACGTGGCCGGGTTCAACGCGTTCATGCAGCGGTACGTGGCGGCGCTCCCGGTCGAGGCGGCCGCGGTCGAGCACAGCTGAGCCGATGGTGGCCCTCTTCGCGGAGGGCCACCGTCCGTCTCACCGGTAGATCTTCCAGGTGGCTCGCAGCGCGGTCTCGCGGATCTCCTCGGCCGCGGCCAGGTCGATGCCGTCCGTCATCGTCACCCGCACGTCCGAGATCACCTCGCGGTATCCGGTGATGCCCCGCAGTCGCGGCGGTTCGTCCTGGTAGACGATGCCGCCGACGGTCATGTCGGTGGCGATGGCCGGTGGCTCGGCGACCTTCCCGGCCGGCGTCACCGGGCATTCGCCGATCCGGCGTTGCATGACGCTGATGATGCCGCTCGCGTCGGCGTTGATCCCGACCATCACCGAGACGGCGGCGTCACCCTTGGCGAAGGTGCGCCGGACCGCGGGTCTGGTGTCGCCGAACCGCTGCAGGGCACCGTGGCAGTCGTGCTCGGTGAGGACGGTGCGGCTCTCGACGGTGTCGTCGGCGACGGTCCGGAATCCGGCCGGCAGATCCGCGAGGGTGAGCAGGCCTTTTCTGAGGTCGTCGAGCGATGGGCCGGCGGCGATCTCGGGCACCCGCCGCGCCGCTGATCTGACGATGTCGACGAAGCGGTTCTGATCGGCTTCGGTGGTCCGGGTCTCCTCGATGGTCAGGACGACCGGTCCCCAGCCCACCACCGCCGAGTGGCGTCGGCTCGGCACGCCCTGCTCGTACCGGCTCACCCGGACCATGCCGGCCGCCTGGAGGCCGACGTCGGGCAACGGCAATCTGGTGTTGCTGATCGTGTAGCCCTCGCCGGTGACGACCGGGCATTTCGTGGGTGGATCGGCGGTGTAGCCGATCCACCGGGCGATCGCGTCGGGGCCGTAGGCGAGCAATTGGAGCGCGAGGACGCTGCCGTCGGTGTTGCGGAAGGCGCGGCGCACGGCCGTGATCTCGATCGATCCGGTGTGGCCGAATTCGCTGAACCCGGCGACCGAACACGCGTCGGTGTCGAGCACGTCGATCGGGCCCACCGCGTCGCCGTCGAGCCGGGTGTAGCCCTTCGGCAGATCCGCCACATCGATCAGGCCACGGTTCAGGTCCGACGCCGTGTAGTACTCGTCGCCGAGCGGCGGTGACGCGGCCGGTGCCGGGACGGAGGCGTCGGTGGCGGCCGCCGTGCCGGTGACGGCGACGGCGACCGCCAGAACCGGGGCGGCGCAGGTCAGCGCGATGATGCGTCTCATCCGGCCCACGGTAGGCAACCATCCGGGCGATACCGGTATTTATCGCCCGGATTCGGTCAGTGGTGTGCGGCTGCGATCTGCGGCCAGGACTTCGGCTGCGCGGGTACGGCCAGAGTGCTCACCCCCAGGTCGGGGCGACCCGGCGTGTACAGCCACGTCTGCAGGAACGCGTCCAGATCGACTCCGGAGATCCGTTCCGCGAGCGCCTGGAACTCGGGCGTGGTGCCGGCGTCGTAGCGCCGGCTGTCCGTCCACGCTCGCAGGATCGCCGAGAAGTCCTCGTCGCCGACCAGTTTGCGCAGGTGATGCAGGGTCAGCGCACCACGGTCGTAGACGGCGCCGTCGAACAGGTCGCCCGGGCCCGGGTCACCCGGCAGCACCTGCCAGAACGGGTCGTCGGCCGGATACAGCGTGCCGTAGACGTAGTCGGCGATCTCCTCGGCGGTCCCCTCACCCTGGTCCTCGGACCAGAGCCACTGGGCGTACGACGCGAAGCCCTCGTTGAGCCAGATGTCCTTCCACTGACCGACCGAGACCGAGTCGCCGAACCACTGATGTGCCAGTTCGTGGACGATCAGCGAGTTGTTCGAGCCCCGGCTGAAGGAGCGTCCGTCGTACACCGGCCGGGTCTGGGTCTCCAGGGCGAAGCCCTGATCTCCGGCGCCGGTGACCACGCCGCCGCGCGCGCCGAACGGGTATGGGCCGAAGAGCCCGGCCAGCCAGTCGGTGATCTCGTCGGACCGCTCGACGCTGCTCTTCGCGGCTGCGGCCGTCGTCTCGTCGAGGCGGGTGTTGTACGCCGTGACGATCGGGCTGCCGTCGGCCGACGTGTCCTGGTAGGTGTCGAAGTCACCGATCGCGAGGAACGTCAGGTAGGTGGCCTGCGGCTTGTCCTGCCGCCACGACCAGCGGCTCCACCCGTCGAAGGCGGGCGTCGCCCAGCGCGTCGGGGTGCCGTTGGAGATCGCCTCCACGCCGTCCGGCACGAGCACCGACACGTCGAAGGTGGCCTTGTCGGTCGGGTGGTCGTTGCTCGGGTACCACCACCAGGCGATCTCCGGCTCGTTGACGGCCAGCGCACCGTCCGGGGTGCGGTTCCACGAGGTGAAACCGGCGGCGACGACGTTCGACGGGATGTCGTCGTACTCGACCACGATCGTCAGCGGAGCGCCTTTCGCGATCGTGCGGGCCGGTGTCACGACCAGCTCGTGGTCGCTCTGCCTGGCGAAGGTGGCGGTCCGGTTGTTGACCCGCACCGACTCGGTGGCCAGCGCGAAGTCGAGGTTGAACCGGGACAGGTCCTGGGTGGCCGACGCCAGGATGGTGGTGGTGCCGGTCAGCCGGTCGGTGTCGGGGTGGTAGCGCAGGCGTATGTCGTAGTGCGCGACGTCGTATCCCCCGTTGCCGTATTCGGGGTAGTAGACGTCGCCGACGCCGGCGCTCCCGGGCGCGGGTACGGCCTGGGAGGCGGACGGGACACCGAGGACGACGGCCAGTACGGCCGCCGTCACGGTGAAGGTTCTGCCTAGCAAGGGTGTCTCCCTTCACGGAAGGATTCCGATCGGGGAAACGTACCAACACATTTAAAAGGATCTATTAACGGGTCGTTCGGCCGATAGGTTCGGAAAACCTCGCACGCGACCGATCAGTTCGGGTGGGCTCGCCGGTCTCTACCGGTACCTACTTCAGCGAAGGACCCGATCATGACTGTTGCCGAGAGCGTGCCCACGCTGCGTTTCCGCCGGACCCTCTGGGCCTTCCAGGGACTGCTCGGGGTGTTCCTGATCGTCGCCTCGGCGGCGCCCAAGCTCGTCGGCGAGGCCTACGCCGTGCAGACGTTCGAGGACATGGGCGCGCCCACCTGGTTCCGCTACTTCATCGGCGTGGTCGAACTCGCCGGTGGCATCGGCCTGCTCGTCCCCCGCCTGGCCGGGCTCGCCGCGATCGGGCTGGCGCTGCTCATGGTCGGTGCCGGCATCACCCAGGTGTTCATCCTGCACAACGGCGCCCAGGCGCTGACCCCGGTGATCATCTTCGCGATGTGCGTCTTCATCGCCTGGGGCCGCCGCGACTCGATCAGCCGGCTCTGGCGGCGGCGGCTCGGGTGAACTGGTCGTCGAAACGGCGCGGGAACGGCAGCATCAGGTGCCGGGACCGCCAGGGGGCCATCTGACGGACGGCGTTGAATCCGGCCGCGGTGATCACCCGGTCCGCGGTGGGGAACAACGGCCACGCGGGGTACGGGCTGACGTGCGCGACGTCCACCGGCAGGTCGGTGGGCCGAGCCGGGGACACCAGGACCAGCCGGGGGTGGACTCCTTCGGCGGCGGCGCAGTCCCGGGCGTACCCGATGAGCTCGTGGATCTCCGGCGGCGGGCCGGAGTGCACGATCAACCAGGAGCCGTCGGGGACGTCGCGGACCGGCGGGCACGGCGGGTCGGTCAGCTCGAGTGGCGTGCACCGGCCGGTGAGGTATGAACGATGGTCCGGCGTCAGGTCCTCCAGCAGCCGGGTCTCATCGAAGGCGATCGGTTCGTCGGGGAGCCGGGGCCGGTAGGCGTCCCAGCGCAGCAGACGGGCCAGATACACGGTCCGGGTGCCGGCCGGGACCGACGCCGCGGACAGTTCGCCGTCGAGCCCGGCCGGGAAGGCGTCCACCACGAGCGTCGACGGGCGCAACGACGCCAGTGCGGCGGCGGGCATGATCCGGTGCGGGCCGAGGACGCGCGGGTCGGCGGTGAACGGCGACGTGGTCAGGATCGTCGCCGTCTCGCCGGGATGGCACGTGTGCAGGTAGGCACGGATCCGGGTGAGGTGCCCGAGCCCACCGCCCTGCACATAACAGGCGATCACCGCACGGATTCCAGGACCTTCAGGTAGCCGTCGGTCTCGCCGGTGACGCCGAACCGGTCGCGGACCCGCCGTGCACCCGCCGCGCCGAGAGCCGCCAGATCGGCGTCGGTGGCGGTCGCGGCCCGGTGGACGGCGGCCCGGCAGGCGTGCGGGTCGCCGGCCGGGAACCGGAAGCCGATCTCGTCGTCGACCAGGTCGGCGAGGCCGCCCGCGTCCGAGGTGAGCAGCGGGACGCCGAGGGCGGCGGCTTCCAGGGCGACGTTCGGCAGGCCGTCGTAGAACGACGGCAGAGCGACCAGGTCGCACGACGCGTAGACGGAAAGCAGCTGGTAGCGGTCCCGGAACGGCAGGACGGTGTGCGCAACCGACGGATGCGCGGCCAGCCACTCGCCGATGCCGGGCTCCAGGTCACCGGCCAGGATCAGGTGGAAACGGTCGGCGGGCAGGGCGTCGAGCAGCAGCCGTACGCCCTTCTTGTTCTTGAGCTGCCCGATCACGCCGATCGTGCGGTGGTGTGCGGCCACGTGCGCGGCCCGCCAGGTCTCGGCGGCGCGCTGTTCGGACGGCAGGATCCGCCACTCGGTGGTGTCGATGCCGTTGGCCACCCAGGTGACCGGGGTGGCCGGGGCGAGGGCGGTCACCTGCGGCGCCGTCGACGCGGCGACGACACACACGTGCGCCGACGAGCGCAGCGCCTCGAGGACGATCGACTGGCGGCGCAGGGAGAACACGCCGGTGTCGAAGTCGTTGCCGCGCAGCAGCGTGACCAGGGGCAGGCCGCCCCACCTGGCGTAGACCGGCGCGGCCAGCATCGGATAGGTGCCGCCGAACGCGACGACGTGCGTGTAGTCGCCGATGCGCGGCTGCAGCGTGGTCCAGAGGTGGCGCAGCGCGTGTTCCGGGTCGTCGGTGAGCGGCACCACGAGCAGGCCGTCCTCCCGCGACGCGGTGGTCGACGTGCGGCGGCTCAGGTGCACGACGTCGACGGCGACACCGGCGGCGCGCAGCCCTCGGACGATGCGATCGCACGAGTTGGCCATGCCGCCGGGGCTGGGAGGGTGATTCTCGGTCACCCAGAGCAGCCGCATCAACTGTCCACCAGGGCGTCGTCACCGTCGTCGAGGTAGTCCTGCGAGGCACCCGCGTTCGGGTCGAAGGCGGCCCGGTCGTAGCTGTCGAAACTCGTGTACCAGACGGTGTCGGCATACTGCTCGGCGGACCGGTGGCGGTAGGCGCGACGGCGCTGGGCGGCGACCGCGGCCGGGTGGCTGAGCTGGTTGCGGGCCGCCGCGCACTCCGGGCACTGGCCGCCCTCGGCGATGTGGTCGGCGCAGATCGCCCGGCCGCAGGCGGGACAGCCGGCGACGGCCATCCGCCCGCACTTGCCGAGGGTGAAGAAGCCGGTGGTGACCGCACAGGGCGTCATCGTGCACTCCAGCGGAACGGTTCGGTGGCCACGGCCAGGATCCAGTCGACCTGCTCGTGCGGGCTCTGCGGTTTGCGGGTCACCTTGGCGGCGGCGGTCACGCTGCGGCGCGGGCCGTCGCGGACCACCGTCCGGATCCAGGGCGGCGGCGGGGACGCGGGGCGTCGGCCCGGTGCGTCCGGGGGCAGCTTGCGCCGTACCTTGATGATCTGCACCTGCTTGGTCTTGCGTTTGATCTTGGTCTTGCCGCGCGGGTTGCGTTTGGTGACCCGGCGGGTCCGGACCCGGTCGACGACCAGCACCTCCAGGACACTGCCGTCGCGCAGGTCGGCGCGCAGCCGCAACCACGGATCGATGCTCCAGGTGTCGGTGGCCGACTTCACCGGCGGGCGAACCGGCAGGTCACGCGGCGGATGGCTCTTGCCCGGCGCCTCGTGGCCGCGCAGGTCGGCGGTGACCGACAGGGTGCCCTTACGGCCCAGGTCGGTGCAGATCTCGGCGATCAGCGGCACGATCACGTCGAGCATCCGCGGCGGCAACGCCCATTTCGAGCGGGTGACCAGGCCGGCGTGTCGGTGCAGGCTGGCGGTCAGCGCCAGCCATCCGTCGGCGGGCTGCGTCGCGGTGAACCCGCGCTCGTGGATGAGCGCCTGGTGCAGCGGATGGAATCCGGCGATCGCGGCCTTCTGCTTGCGCCAGAAGAACATGACCGGAACCTATCAGTGCCCCACTACCAGGTCATAGACGCCGGACAGCCGGGATCGCGCGTGCTTCCAGGTGTATCCGTCGATGATCTTCTGCCGGGAGCGGTCACCGAGGTCGCGGCCGATTTCCGGGTATTCCAGGAGCACCCGGATGGCACGGGACAGTTCGGCGGGACGACCCGGCGGCACGAACCGGCCCAGATCACCCAGAACCTCGCGGATCACCGGCAGATCGGAGGCGACCACCGCGGTGCCGGCCGCCATCGACTCCCACACCTTGATCGGACTGCAGCCCTGCACCAGGTTGCGCGGGGTGGCGGTCAGCGGCGCCACCGACAACTCGGCGTGGGCCAGCCAGCCCGCCACCTCCTCGTGCGGGAGCTGGAAACGCCAGATCACCGGGATGTTCAGATTCTCCGCCAGGCGGACCAGCGGGCGGGCCCGCGACCGCGTCACCGACGAGCACACCACGAGCGACAGGTCGGTCAGATCGGCCAGCCGGGCGAACGCCCGCAACAACACGTCGACACCCTGCCACGGTTGCAGCGCGCCGACATAGACCACATATCGGCCCGGCGCGTCAGGTGGGCGCGGCACGTCGGGCGCCACCGGATCGGCACCGTTCGGGATCAGATGCACGCGGTCCGGCGTCACGCCGCGTTCGGTCACGGCATTCTTGATCTGGTACGACGGAACGACCACCGCCTCGGCACGACGCAGGCAGTGCTCCTCCATCTCACGAATCTTCGCCAACGTCGACGGGGCGGCCATCGGCCACGCGTAGGGCAACTCGATCGACGGCAGACCGTTCGCCTCGTAGACCAGTCTCGCGTCCGTGGTCAGGGCCGGCAGGGCGCTCCACGGATCGCGGACATGGCAGATCTCCAGGGTGTCCAGGTGCGCGGCGAGCCGGTCGGCGGCCCAGGTGGAGAAGGCCTGCGCGCGGTCCAGCAGGTTCGGCACGGCCTCGGTGAACCGGACGATCTCCACGCCGTGCTCCCGCTGGTAGGCGGGCAGGTCGCCACCACCCAGCACGCACAGCAGGCCGCCGCCGTAGCGCTCGAACAACTCGGCCGCCATGTGCCGGATGTGCACCGCCGAGCCCTTGGCCGACGGAAACCTGTCGAACGCGAGATAGGCGGCGCGGTGCCCGTCAGCCACGGTCTGCTCCCTCGCTGCCCTGCCTCGGCCGGCTGTCCTGTCGGTCCTTCTCTCGGTCCTTCTCTCGGTCCTTCTCTCGGCGCTGCTGCTCGTGCCACGCGATCTGCCGGGTCAGGCCCTCGTCCAGGTCGGTCGTCGCGGTCCAGCCGAGCACGGTGGCCGCGCGGGCGGTGCCGGCCCAGGTGCGGGTCACGTCGCCCGGGGCCGGGTCCTTCGGCACCAGCGGTGGTGGGGTGCCGAGCAGCGTACCGATGCGATCGAGGGCGTCTCGCAGGCGGACGGTGACCGGATGGCCGACGTTGAGAATGGTGCCGGCGGGCAGCGGCGCGGTCGCCGCGCGGATGGTCGCGTCGACGACGTCACCGACGAACGTGAAGGACCGGCTCTGGCCGCCGTCACCGTAGAGCGGCGCCGGCGAGCCGTCCAGCGCGGCCTCGATGAACCTGTGAAACGCCATGTCCGGGCGCTGCCGCGGCCCGTAGACCGAGAAATACCGAAGGATGACGACGTCGCCACCGGCTCGCCGCGCGAGATCCTCGGCGTCCGATTTCGATCGCGCGTACGGGCTACGCGGGTCGATCGGGTCGTCCTCGGTACAGGGCCGGTCGGCGTCGCCGTAGACCGACGAACTGGACGCCAGCACGAAGCGGGGCCGGGTGGCCGCGCACGCGTCGAGCAGACGCGCCGTGGCGGTGACGTTGTCCCGCTCGGTATCGGCGGCACCCGCCCCGAACGACGTCCGCACGCCGGGACGACCGGCCAGATGCAGGACGGCGTCGGCGTCGGCCAGCGGCGCCAGATCAGCCGTCGCGAGATCACAATCAGTCACCGTGATGCCGGTCCGGGCGAGCTCGGCGAGGTTGGCCGGGCAGGCGCCCCGCGATCGGGCGTCGACCGCCAGCACCTCGTGCCCGACGGCGGCCAGCGCCTGGGCGAGGTGACTGCCGATGAAGCCCGCCGCCCCCGTGACCACAACCCGCACAGACGCACTGTAGTGGCTGCCCGAACTGGCACGGTCCGGTCATCCCCTGTCCGCGCCGGTCGCGGAGTGCCAGTCTCGATGCAGCACACGGAGTCTGGGGGGTGTCCGGTGTACCGAGAGCAGCGACGGCAACGCGAGTCCCGACCGGTGTCGAGTCCCCCAGCACAACCCCTGACCGACCAGGTCCCGGCCGACTCGCTCGGCGGCTACCTGCTGCGCAACCAACCGGTGCCCCGGGCGACCGGGCTCGGCAGCTCCCTGGCCGCCTGGCTGCTGCGGCCCCGCGACCCGGAGCCCGACCCCGAGTCCGGCTTTCCGCTGGACCGGGTCGTCGAAACCCGCGGGTTGGAGGTGGAGAGCCGGCCGGATCGGGTCTACCCGCGGCGGTGGCCCGGCGCGGCACGCGCCGACGAGGTGCGGCCGGACTACCACGGGGTGGGGAGACTGCAGGTCGCCACGCACGCGCACGGCGAGATCAACACCCGGGGGCTCGGGCTGATGTTCCCGGCGCACACCGTGCACGCGCGCAACTCGACGGCGGTCGTCGTCGGGAACGACTGCGAGCTCACCCAGGTCGACCACGTCCACATCCGGCAGGCGGTGATCGCCGACGACGACGCGCTGCGGTCCCGGCAGGTCGCTCGGATTCTCGCGAAAGCCGAACCGGGGAAGGACAACACCCGGGTGGTACGTGCCCTGCGATCGGTCCTGCGACGGCTGGTCGAGCGGCCGGAGGAGAAGGGACCGGTGCAGGCCTCGCGGCGCCTTCGGGCGGACTGCACCGCGGAGATCTACGACTGCGAGTCGGTGCAACTCGGGGACGACGCGATGACCCGGCTCGACTCGCACTACGTCGTCGAGCGCACGGTGATCCCGGCCGGAGCGCTGCTCGCCGACAGCGAGGAACTGGCCGCCCGGTATGTCGGCGTCGTCGCCGGGACGGATCCGGATCCGGGTGTGCTCGCCGAGTTCCTCTGCGACCTGGTCGGCGCCGCCGCGGATGCGACGGACGACAACCTGCTGGGGTACGCCGACGGGCTGCCCCGGCAACCGGCGACCCTGCTGGGGCTGTTCGGGATGTCGACGGTCGACGACATGACCAGCATCATGATCGGTACCGGCAATCGACTGCACGCCGAACTCGACCTGACCACGGCACGGTTGAACCTCGCCGACTCGCTCACCGATCGGCTCACCGAGCATCGCGCCGATCTTGCGGATGCCGCTTCCCGGCCGCCCGAACCACCGGCTCCACCTTCGGTCTCCCGCCCGGCCCAAACACCGGCTCCACCCTCGGCCTCCCGCCCGCCCCGACCACCGGCTCCACCCTCGGCCTCCCGCCCGGCCCAACCACCTATTCCGCCTTCGGCCTCCCGTCCGGCCGAACCACCGGCTCCACCCTCGGCTTCCCGCCCGGCCCAACCACCGGCTCCACCCTCGGCTTCCCGCCCGGCCCAACCACCGGCTCCACCCTCGGCTTCCCGCCCGGCCCAACCACCGGCTCCACCTTCGGAGGATGAGCTCGGCTGGGGGTGGTGGCGGTGAGGATGTGGCTGGCCGCTGGTGGTTTCGCGGTGGCGTTCGTGTCCGCCGGGGTCTTCTTCGGGACCCGTGACTCGCTCAGCGACGCCGATCAGTGGGCGAGTATCGGCAGCTTCCTACTCGCTCTGGCCACGCTGGGGACGACCGCGGTCCTGGCACTGCGCCAACGGCCCCCGGACGAGGCACCGCCCGACCGGATCACCATCAAGAACCTCCGCAGCAGCGGAAACGTCCAAATCGGCGATGGTACGAGCGCGACGGTCACCAGCAACCACTACTCGACGCCGCCGATCCCCTCGTCGCCTCACCCTTCGGTGCCGCCCGGCTCTGCGGAGTGACCGGTCAGCGGCGGTTACGTGGATGGTTCTTCGCGGTGCGCTCATTGCCGTGCCGATAATTGCCGGTCAGGCGGGCCATCAGCTCCTGCGGGTCCTCATTGTCGACGTCGGCCAGGAACCGGGCCGCCTTCGCGCCGCGCAACAGTCCGGCCGGGCGGCCGTGGTGCAGCATCTCCACGTCGCCGTTCTTGCGTATCCGGTAGGTGAATCCCTCAGGAGCATTCGTCACCGGCGGATCCTCGCCCACCCACGGCGCCTGGCACCAGCGAATTAGCAGGTCACTCGGACCGTCGGGGTCGGCGTCGACGACGGTACGGACGGCTCGATCAGCTGGTGATCGTCTTCGGTCGGTTGCCGGTAGGGAATCGGCATGCGGCGACGGTGGCGGCTGAGAGGATGTGTCGATGCGTGCCGTGGTGTTCGATGCGATCGAGGGTCAGCCCGAGGTTCGGGAGGTGCCGGACCCGACGCCGCCGCCGGGTGGGGTGGTGGTCCGGGTGATGGCGACCGGGCTGTGCCGCAGCGACTGGCATGCCTGGGCCGGTCATGACGAGATCACGTTGCCGCACGTGCCCGGGCACGAACTGGCCGGGGTGGTGTCGGCGGTCGGTGCGGGCGTCTCCCGGTGGGCGGTCGGGGATCGGGTGACGGTTCCGTTCGTCTGTGGGTGCGGGCGCTGTTCGTGGTGTCTGAGCGGGCAGGCGCAGGTGTGTCCCGAGCAGCAGCAACCTGGTTTCACACACTGGGGGTCGTTTGCTGAACAGGTCCTTCTGCACGCTGCCGACACTAATCTCGTGGCCGTTCCGGATCGGGTCGGCTTCGAGGCGGCGGCCGGGCTGGGGTGCCGGTTCGCCACGGCGTATCGGGCGCTCGCCCACCGCGCGAATGTCACCGCAGGCGAATGGGTGACCGTCATCGGCGCCGGCGGCGTCGGATTGAGCTCGGTGATGATCGCCCGCGCCCTGGGCGCCCGGGTGATCGCCGTGGACCGCAACCCGGCCGCTCTCGCCGTCGCGGCCGGCCTCGGGGCGGAGTACACCCTGCTCACCTCGCCGACCGGCGAGGCCTCACCCTTCTCCCTCACCGCAGCCACACCCGCCGCCGGCGCCCCTGCTCTGACCCCAGGCACCGCCACGCCCACCGCCGGGGCCTCCGCCCTGACCTCCGGCATCGCCGCGCCCGCCTTCGGTGCCTCTGCTCTCACGCCGGACACCGCCACGCCCACCGCCGGGGCCTCCGCTCTGGCCCCAGGCATCGCCGTGCCCACCGCCGGGGGCCTTCCTCTCGCGCCGAACATCGCCGCGCCCACCGCCGGGGGCCTTCCTCTCACGCCGGTTTTCGGCGTGTCGGACGCTGTCGCCGAACTCACCGGCGGTGGCGGCGACGTCTCCGTCGACGCGGTCGGTGGGGAACAGACCTGCGCCGACGCGATCCTGAGCCTGCGCCGCCGGGGTCGGCATGTGCAGGTCGGGCTCCTGCCGCCGGTCGACGGGCATCCCCGCGTACCGATGGCCCGGGTGATCGGCTGGGAACTCGATGTCCTCGGCAGCCACGGGATGGCGGCGGCCGACTATCCGGAGATGATGGCGCTCATCGCCGCGGGTCGTCTGGAGCCCCAACGCCTGATCGAGCGGACCATCGGCCTGACCGAGGCGGCCACCCTGCTGCCGGTCTTCGACCAGGCCACCGTCGCGGGCATGACGATGATCGACCCGCGTCTCATTTGAGGGCCACTCCCCCGTACATGTAAACGGCCGCGTCGTCGACGCCCTTGTCGGCGGCGACCGGTTTCCAATGGTGCACCGGGACCACACCCGGCTCCACCAGGTCGAACCCGCTGAACAGCGCCTCGACCCCCTCGCGGGTGCGGGCGATCACCGGCACCCCGTTCTGGTTGTAGGTCCGAACCGTCCCCGCGCCCGCCGGATCGTTCTCGACCGTGACCGCCGACAGCGCCAGCGCACTCCCGGCCGGAAGCGGCGCCATCAGCTGTCCGATGATGGCGCGCGCCTGGTCGTCGTCGATCACATGTTGGAGCACCGCGATGATCGTGAGCGCAACCGGCCGGGTCAGGTCGAAGCCCTTGACCACAGCGTCGTCCCGCAGAATCGACTCCGGCTGCCGCAGATCGGCGTCCAGGTAGGAGACCGCACCGGTGCCCACCGGGGTGAGCAGCGCCCGGGCATGGCTGAGGACGAGCGGGTCGTTGTCCACGTAGACGACAGTCGCCTCCGGAACCATCCGCTGGACGACCTCGTGCAGATTGGGCGAGGTGGGCAGCCCGGTGCCGACATCGAGGAACTGCCTGATCCCGCGGTCGGCCAGGAACCCGACGACCTTCGCCATGAACCTACGATTGGCCCGCATCGAGATCGGCAGCGCCGGTGTGTGTTTCAGGATCTCCTCGGCCACCCGCCGGTCGGCCTCGAAGTTGTCCTTACCGCCGAGCAGGTAGTCGTAGATCCGTGCGGAATGTGGTCGATCGGTCTGGAGGTCGCCGGGCGGCATGGAAGCTCCTCGAAACGTTCAGCGGGGCTTTAACTTGACATACCGGGCATGAATCTCGCTACCCCACCCAACCGACCCTCCGCGCTCGCGCTTCTCCGCTCGTACTTTGTGGCCGCCTCGCTTCATCGATTCCGCAACCCCTCCCCATTTCGCCCCTTTTAATACCTCTCGGATATCGACTGTCGCCGCTTCCGGATCCGCCGGTTACCAAGCCGCAACAATTGATAGACGTCTGTGTTATTCGTCAGCGCAAGGCTCAGACGATGAGTAACGGGGAACTCACACGCCGTCGCTTTCTCACCTCGGTCGGTGTCACTGGTGGCGCCGGCGCCCTCTTCGCCACGATGGGTGCGCTCGGACAGGCCCCGGCCCGCACCCCGACCCCTGAGTTCAACGCGCCGCGACAGGCCGACTTCCATCTGACCGGCCGCGCAGCACGCCGGGTCGTCATCCTGGGCGGCGGCATCGCCGGCCTCACAGCAGCCTACGAACTGGGCAAAGCCGGCTACGACTGCACGATCCTGGAAGCCCGCGACGTGGCAGGCGGCCGAAACCTGACGATCCGTGGTGGCCGCACCGAGACCGACCTCGACGGCCACACCCAGCGGGCCGACTTCTCCTCCGGCACCTATCTGAACGCCGGTCCGGCCCGGATCGCGCAGTGGATGGTCACCCTCGATTACTGTCGCGAACTGGGCGTACCGATCCAGCCATTCGTCAACGCCAACGCCGACACGCTGATCTACAACGAGGCGGCCGGAGCTCCGGTCCGATTCCGGACCGCGAAGGCCGACGTCTACGGGTACGTCTCCGAGCTGCTCGCCAAGGCCACCGACCAGGGCGCGCTCGACACCGTACTGACCGCCGAGGACAAGGCCCGGCTGCTGTCCTTCCTGGAGGACTTCGGCGACATCGGGGCCGAACACGATTATGTCGGGTCCACCAGGCGGGGCTTCTCCCCGTACCCCGGCGCGGGCGAGGACCATGGCACGCCGCTGCCCGGACCGGCGTCGCTGTCCGACGTCTTCGCCAGTGAGGTCGGCCGGTATCTCAGCTTCGAATTCGGCTACGACCAGGCGATGATGATGTTCCAGCCGGTCGGCGGCATGGACCGGATCGCCGCCGCTCTCACCACGAAGATCGGACCGCGGCGGGTACGCCTCGGCGCCCAGGTCACCAAGATCACCACTCGGGCCTCCGACGTGACGGTCGGCTACCGCCAGGACGGCCGGGACCAGTCGATCACCGCGGACTTCTGCATCGTCGCCCTCCCGCCGAACGTGATGACTCGCGTCCCGCACAACCTGGGGCCGGACATCACCGCGGCCCTCGCCGCGTTCCTCCCCTTCGCCGCCGGCAAGATCGGTCTGGAGTACCGGAGCCGCTGGTGGGAGACGGACCTGCGGATCTACGGCGGCAGCACCCAGACCGACCTCGACATCGGCCAGATCTGGTACCCGTCGCATGACTTCCATGCCCCACGCGGCCTGCTGGTCGGCTACTACAACTTCGGTGAGACGGCCGAGTCCTACGGCTCCCTGTCTCCGGCCGAGCGAACCGCCCGAGCTCTCACCCAGGGCGCGAAGATCCACGGCGCCAAGTACCGCACTGAGCTGGCCTCGTCCTTCTCGGTCGCCTGGAACCGCACGCCCCACCTGGAGGCCGCCTGGAACTACGCGCCGTGGAACGACAGCACCGCCTTCCGTCTGCTCCTGAAGCCGGCCGGCCGAGTCTATTTCGCCGGCGACTGGCTTTCTCAGGCCGTCGCGTGGCAACACGGAGCCTTCCTCTCCGCCCGAGCCACGGTGACCGCCCTGCACAAACGAGTCCTCACCGCTTGACCCACCCACCTCCGCACAGTTGCTCGCCGACGGACGGCCGGCGCACGGATCCATCAAGTTCGTTGCGTAGGACGAAGCGGTCATGCGAACTGCTACTCCTTCATTCCGATGTGCTCGACCGGCGGCACACGGAGCAGGCGGGCGATCGGAAGGATCGTCGTCGCGAGAGCCAGGAATGCCGTGCCACCGAGGACGGCGACCAGGCCCATCGGCGGCACGTAGGGCACGACACTTCCGGTGAGCGCGCGCACCACGCTGCTCAGGGTGAGTGCTGCGATCGCCCCACCGAGCAGAACCGCGACACCGAGCAGTCCGACCTGTTCCGCGTTGATCATGAGTTTGATCTGGCGCCGCGTCACGCCGGTCAGCCGCAACACGGCGATCTCGCGGCGCCGCGCCAGGGCGGCCATGACCATCGTGTTGGCTGCTGCGACCACGGTGTATCCGACCATCACGGCGATCAGCAATCGATTGAGCCAGGCGCTGAGCGCCAGGTCCTTCGCGAGACCACCGGTCAGGGCAGCGGTGTCGACCAGAGCGCTTCCCGGATGGGCCGCCGCCATCTCGCGCAACGCGGCATCAGCGGACGGCGAGGCGCTGATCAAGATCTGATCGTCGAGGTTCGTCGCAGTGTGTCCCGCCACGGTGGTCCGGGGCAGGACCACATCCCCGAAGCCGAGACCGCGCTCGTAGATCGCGGCGATCCGGACGTCGACCGGTGTGCCGTCACCGAGCCGCAACGCGACCTTCTCGCCCAGCTCCCAGCCGAACGTCGAGGCGTGCGTCCGCGACACCGCCACGGTCCCGTCGTGCAGGTCGGCGAGGCTACCCTCGGCCACCCCGAGATCGAGCGTCGCCGCCAGCCCGGCCGGGTCCACCGCCCGCGCGCCGATCGTCTCGCCGTCGCCCATCAGGGAGACGACGACGCTGGTGTGCCGGACGGGAGTCGCCGCGCGTACCCCCGGAATCGCACGAACCTCGACCACCGCGGAGTCGGACAGGCCCACGCCGGCGACCAGCGCTCGCGTAGCGAGCAGCCCGGACCGGCTCTGCGCGACCGCCTGACGCTCCAGGTTGTTCTGCAGGAACCACACCGACCCACCGAACCCGACCGCTAGAACCAGCGAAGTCAGGACAGTGGCCGCACCTCGCGCGTTGGCACGCAGATTGGCCGCAGCCAGATAGCCGCTGGTCCCGAACACCATCCGCAGTGGTGAAGCGAGCGCCCGCGAAGTCGCGGCGTTGATCCACGGCGCCAGCAGAGCAACCGCGAGGACGAACAGGTACAGCATCCCCAACGCGGCTCCGAGAGCGGTCTGACCGCTGGCGGCGACCGCTGCGAACGCCGTGGATCCAGCGGCCGCCAGCGCCGACAGCCCGCTGATCCATCGAGCCCGTCCGGCGGGCGCCGGTTCGGCCGCCACCTCGCTCAGGGCTTCAGCCGGCTTGATGCCGCTGATCCGCCGCGCGGCCAGCAGCCCGGCGAGCACTGCCGAGACCAGGATTACCGCTGCGGCCGCCGCCCCCGCGATCACACCCGGCGACATCGGGAAGCCGACAGGAACGAACCCCCGGCCGGTGATTTCGCCGGTCAGCCAGTGCGTAGTCACCAGACCCACCGGGACTCCGACTGCCGAGGCCACCAGCGCGAGCAGCGCGGACTCCATCATGATCATGCGGCGCACCTGGCCCGGTGTGGCCGCGACGGCCCGCACCAAGGCCAGATCACGGCGGCGGTGGCGCACGCTGAGGCCGATGGTCGCCGCGACCACGAAAACGACCAGCAGAATCACGTAACCGCCGAACGACGCCCCGACCTGGATCAGCAGTCCCGCGGCGGCTTGATCTGCCGACCGTTCGGCACGCCCGCTATCCGCACGGCTCAACACCTGAAGGTCCTCGGACATCTGTCCTCGCGGCACGCCGATGTCCTCTGACGCGGGACCACTCGGCGCCCCGGTGCCCTCGGATGCGCGACCACTCGGCGCCCCGATGTCCTCGGATGCCGAATCGCTCGACACCCGGGCCGCCCCGACGACCTGGTTCACCCGCTCACCGAGTCGGCCCAGGTCGGTGCCGGGAGCGGCGACCACCCCAACAGCACTGACCGCCCCGCGATGCGGCGCGAGATCCGCAGCGTGCGCGTCAGTGAAGAACACCGCCGCGCCATCGTTCCCTCGGGCCAGACCACTGATCCGATACGTCCGAAGCACTCCCCCGACGACCAATCGGACCTGCTCACCGACCCGAACCGGCCCGGTGCCCAGCCCGGCCCCGCTTTCCGGGCCGGGAGCTGTGTCCGGGTTGGCGGGCGTGCCCTGGGTGTTACCGAGGACCACCTCGTCGTCGCGGGCTGGCGCCTGGCCGTCCACCAGCGCGAACGGGGTGAGCACCGAACTTGCCCACCCACGGCCCGACAGGGGTGACCCAGTGGTGGTGTGGACCGGGATGTTCTCGTCGACCGCGACCCTCGCGACGCCCTCGATGTTCCGAAGTCGGCCGGCGAGTTCGGCGGGCACGGTGCCGCCCTCGGGCAGCGCGACGCTGCTGCGATAGATCTCCCCGTCGAACTCCCGGCTGGTGAAAGTGGTTTCGGGCTGGGCGATGACGAGATCGGCGGCCGCATAGCGAGCCGGAGCAGGGTGGTACCGCAATCCGGATTCGACGAGCGTGCCCATGGCGGTGAGGATCAGGGCGCCCAGGGCCAGCGCCAGAAGTGTGGCGACGGACGAGCCGGGACGGTGACGCAGCATCCGGGCGGCGAGCGAGATCATCGGATCACCGCCCGGCTACGGCCGAGGGCGGCGAGGTGCTCGGCGATCCGGTCGGCGCCGGGCTGTGGGATGTCGTGCACGATCCGCCCGTCGGCGAGCACCAGCACCCGGTCCGCGTAGGAGGCCGCCACCGGGTCGTGAGTAACCATGACGACGGTCTGGCCGTGCTCGTCGACGATGCCGCGCAGCAGGATCATCACCTCGGCGGCCGTGTTCGTGTCGAGTGCTCCGGTCGGCTCGTCACAGAAGATCACTTCGGGCCGGGAGGCGAGCGCACGGGCGATCGCGACGCGCTGCTGCTGGCCACCGGAGAGTGCCGACGGTCGGTGCCGCAGTCGGTGACCGAGACCGACCCGTTCGACGACCTGGGTGATCCAGGCCCGGTCGGGGCGGACGCCGGCCAGGCGCAACGGCAGCAGGATGTTCTCCTCGACGGTGAGTGCGCCGATCAGGTTGAACGCCTGGAAGACGAACCCGATCCGGCTCCGGCGCAACTCGGTCAGCCTGGTCTCGGAAAGCTGGGACAGCTCGGTCCCGCCGATCCACACGCTGCCCTCGGTCGGCCGGTCCAGGCCGGCCGCGGCCTGCAGTAACGTGCTTTTCCCGGACCCGGACGGCCCCATGATCGCGGTGAAGGTGCCGCGATGGAATGCCGCCTCGACTCCGGCGAGCGCGTGCACCGGTTCGCCGTCGGCGTGATAGGTGCGAGTGAGCCCGGTGACGCGTACCGCGGGCTCGGTGTGGACGGACATTCGCTGGCCTCTCCGTATGTTTTCGGTTCCGCGGAGAAGTCTGTTGTCTCGGGCAGTCGCACAAAATGAAGCGAACTGCCCAACACCGGTACAGCAGGCACTACTTCTCGAGGTAGCGCAGCACGGCGGTCACCCTCCGATCGGCACGGTCGTCGGGAGCGAGCCCGAGTTTGGCGAAGATGCTGCGGATGTGTTTGTGGACGGCGCCGTCGGTGACGAAGAGCCGCTCGGCGATGGCCGAGTTGCCCAGTCCCTCGGCCATCAGTGCGAGCACCTCACGCTCCCGTGCGCTGAGGGAGGCGAGCGTGTCGTCGGGCCGGGAGCGGGCCAGTAGCTGGCCGACCACTTCCGGGTCGATGGCGGTGCCTCCGTCGGCCACTCGGTGCAGCGCGTCGAGGAACTCCTCGACCCGACCGACACGTTCCTTGAGCAGGTAGCCGAGTCCTGCTGAACCGTTCGCCAGCAGATCGGTGGCGAACGCCTGCTCCACGTAGGCGGAGAGAACGAGAACGGCCAGGCCGGGCTGTCGGCGGCGGGCCTCGACCGCGGCGACTATGCCCTCGTCGGTGTGGGTCGGCGGCATGCGGACGTCGACGATCGCCACATCGGGTCGGTGCTCGCCGACAGATGTCAGGAACGGGCCCGGCGAGTCGGTGGTGGCGACGACGTCCAGTCCCTCGGCCCGAAGCAGCAGGGCCAGGCCCTCACGCAGCAGGGCATCATCCTCGGCGATCACGATCCGCACGGCAGCTCCACATCCAACGTCGTCGGCCCACCAGAGGGGCTGGAGATCAGGAAGCGGCCATCGTAGGCCTCGACACGTCTACGAATGCCGCCCAGACCGGAGCCGCCGGTCTCGTCAGCACCACCCTTGCCGTCGTCGCTGACCCGCAGGCGCAACCGGTCGCCGCCGCGACGCACGGTCACCGTCACAGCGGTGGCGGCGCTGTGTTTCACCACGTTGGTGAGTGCCTCGGCGACCACGAAGTAGGCGGTCGCCTCGACCGACACGGCGCACCGGCCGGGCACGTCCACATCGATTTCGCACGGCACCGCGCAACTGCCGGCCAGCCCGGCCAGGGCCCCGGTCAAGCCGCGGTCGTCGAGCACCGGCGGAAGGATGCCGCGCACCACCGTCCGTAGCTCGGCGAGTGCCTGCTCGGTGGCCTCCTGTGCGCGGTCGAGGATGTCGGCGACCGCGTCCGGGTTACGGGTCTGGGCCCGGCGGGCCGCACCGATCAGCACATTGAGAGCGACCAGGCGATTCTGTGTGCCGTCGTGCAGAGAACGCTCGATGCGACGCAGCTCGACAGCGTGCGCGTCGAGGGCCGCCGCTCGGGTGGCGGTCAGCTCGGCCACCCGACGGGACAGGTCGACATCACCGGCCGGCGGAAGCAGCCGTCGGCCGGGCAGCGCCTGGAGCCGAGCGATCCTCGGCCCGAGGAGCACGGCCACGACGGCGAACCCGACACCGACCAAGGCGACGCCCAATGCGCCGGTCAGGTCGTCGACCCGCCACCAGACCATGCCGGGTGCGCCCAGCTCGGGGTCGATCGCCCAGAACCACAGCGGAAAGGTGACGTCCTCCACCGCGTAGACGGGAAGGCTGATGCCGATGGCGCCGAGCATGAACCCGACGGTGCCGTGCCAGGTCAGCCAGGCCAGCTCACGACGCACGCCCTGATCGCGCAGCGCCTCGCGCAGACCGGCGGGCAGCGGCGGCGGACCGACCAGCGCGGGACCCCACCTGCTGAGCCGGGCGCGCTCACGGTCGGCAACCATTCGGGCGACCCGGAACACCGTCGGAACCAACGGCAGACCGACACCGACCAGGCTCAGCGCCGCCACCACGGCCGCCCAGATCAAGGCGCCGAGAGCGAGCAGGGCGGTGCCCAGACCACCGACGACACGCTCGAGGGCATCGACGGCGGCGCGTAGTCGGCGCCAGTTCTCCTGCGGCATGCGACGAACGATAGGCCGCCGCAACGGCCGCGGCAGTAGCGCAGGCTATACCTCGGAGAGTAACTCTGGCGGGATGGTCGGAGCCCACCGGCGGCTCATAACGTGGCCGGCATGGATGAGACCCGCACCTGGCTACGGCCGGCGCTCTGGGCGCTGCTGATCGTCTGCCTCGCCGCCAATGGCATCACGTCCAGCCTGGGCGTCGACGTCTTCGTCGCCTCCGGATTCGGTCTGGCGACGCTCGCTTGCGCCGCGGCCCTGGCGGCGCAGCATTACCGATCCCGCTGACCAGATCACCCGCAGGTAACAGCCGGCCACCACGGCCAGGAGACCGAACGCGAGGACGTTGACATGCACCGGGACCAACTCGGTGTAGGTGCCGTCGGCCCAGTGACACCGGTGCGAGAGCGGCACCCACGACCAGCTGGATGACGGGTGGCCCAGCGGCTTCCCCGAGCAGTATTCGCTGAGTGCCCGCAGGTCGAGCAGGTGGCTCACCCACATGCCGTAGAGGTAGGCGCTGACCGAGCCGACCAGTGCCGCGAAGAACAGGACGGCGTGCTTCAAACCGACAGCCGCCCTCCGGCCCGGGTGGTGGTCAGCCAGGTGAGGAACTCGACGGGAGGGATCGGCTTGGAGATCAGATATCCCTGGATCGCGTGGCAGCCGTGCCGGCGTAGGTAGTCGAGCTCGTCCTGCTCCTCGACACCTTCGGCGACGACGGTCAGGTCCAGGGCATGCGCCAGTTGCAGAGCAGCGTCGGTGACAGCACGCCGGGAACGGTCGGTGACGATATGTCGTACGAAACTCTTGTCGATCTTCACCTCGTGGATGGGCAGGTGCGCGAGCCGCCCCAACGACGAATGGCCGGTGCCGAAGTCGTCGATGGAGAGCTTCACGCCGAGGCCGTGCAGGGCGTCGAGGGTGCGCCGGGCGTTGGTCGGGTCGGCCATCAAGGCGTTTTCGGTGATCTCCAGGGTCAGTGCGGCCGCGGGCAGCCCGTGCCGGTGCAGGGCCTGTTCGACCCGGCCGGTCAGGGCCGCGTCGGTGAGCATGTCCGGCGACAGGTTGACCGCGACCGACAGTTCGTGGCCCAGTCCCCGCCAGGTCGCACAGTCGGCGAGTGCCGTGTCGAGCACGTGGCGGGTCAGTGGCTCGATCAGGCGAGCCTGCTCGGCGAGGGGGATGAACTCGTCCGGCGGGACCGGCCGGCCGTCGTGCTGCCAGCGGACGAGTGCCTCGGCGCCGAGGACCCGGCCGGTGGTCGGGTCGACCTTCGGCTGGTAGACGACGGTCAGCGTGCCCGCGTCGACGGCGACGCGGAGTCCGGCCATCAGGGCGAGGCGGCGCGCAGTGTCGTGGTCGTCCTCCGGGCGGTAGACGCGAACACCACAGCGGGAGTCCTTGGCGGCGTACATGGCGAGGTCGGCGCGACGCAGCAGGCGGTCGGCGTCGACGCCGTGTTCTGGAGCGACGCAGACGCCGATGCTGACCTGCACGTCCAGTTCGAGGTCACCGACCGGGGCGGGCAGTTCGACGGTACGGCGGACGTCCTCGGCGAGCGCGACGATCGCCTCCTGGCTGCCGGCGTCCCGGATGATCAGGGCGAATTCGTCGCCGCCGAAGCGGGAGACCATGCCGAGGTGGCCGTAACGGTCCTGCAGACGATGGCCGATCTGGCGCAGCAGGTCGTCGCCGGTGTCATGGCCGAGGCCGTCGTTGACATCCTTGAAGCGGTCCAGGTCGAGGAGCAGGACCCCGACCGTCCTGTTGTCGGCGACGGCGGCATCGGTGGCCTGCTGGAGGTCGGCCAGGTAGCTTTGCCGATTGGGCAGCCCGGTGAGCGGGTCGTGCGCGGCGGTGTGCCGCAGCCGCTCCAGCAGCCGCGCCTCGGACAGAGCGCCGCCGGCATGAGACGCCATCGTCTGAAGCAGGCGCAGGTGGTCGTCGCTGAATTCGGGAGTGTCGGCCATGCCCTCGACGAGGTAGAGGACGCCCGTCAAGTCGCCGAGACGTACCGGCACCGCAATCGAGTCGGGCAGCAGCACCGGCGTACCCGAGCGGGCAGGCTGCCACCATTCGCCCCCCGAGACCGGCCCGACACCAGCCGAAACGGGCTCGGCACCGACACCTCTGAGGATCGGCTCGGCACCGGGTCCGGGGAAAGGGCCGCTGATGTCAGGACCACCGCTGATCGGCGTGATGTCGAACTGTTCGCGGCCGTGCAGGCGCATCCGGACCAGTCGGCCGTCCTGCGGGACGATCAGAGCGGCCTCCTCCGCGCGGACCACGTCGCGGGCCTGGCCGAGTACGGTGCGGGCCACCTCTCGGGCATCGGTGAGGCCGTCCAGCGAGCTAGTGAACCGGTAGAGGTCCTCGACCTGCTGGTGGGTTCGGGTCTGCTGGGCGTAGCGGTCGAAGACCCGGTAGGCGGCGAAGACCAGCACGCCCAGCAGCAAGCCGGCCCAGATCTGCTGGCGAACCAGCAGAGCGGTCACGAGCGCGAGCGTGGTGGAGACCGCGACCAGTGGCATCTGCAGGAGTTCTTTGACGTCGGCGCTCATCAGCCGGCGCCATTCCCGGCTGTCGTCGTGCAGCGCGATGACCGCGCTGATCAGCACGATCGAGACCAGGTCGGCGACGAAGGTCGCGGCGAACGCCGCCGCCCATCCGAGGGGCCCGTACGGGTCGGCGGCGCCGCCGAGCAGGTGGAAGACCGTGGCGGCCATGGTGGCCTGGGTCAGGTAGAGGGCCGTGTTGAAGACGAGCTTGCTGCCCCGCTGGCCTCGGAGCACGGTCAGCCCGGCGAGCCCGCCGATCAGCCGCACCAGCACCAGCAGCGCTGGATGGATCATGAGGAAGCTGAGGACCAGCGGAATCTCGCTCAGGCTCATCGTGTGCGCACCCCGGCGGACCGGGAACTTGACGGTGAACCGCTCAGCCAGGGCGAACAGCACTGCCAGGACGCCGAGCAGCACCGGACTCGCGCCGTGCGGCGGGGGCGGCCCGATCAGCCGCCACGTCGCCGCCTGCACGAGCACGACTACGACGGCCAGCGCCGCCGAGAGGGCGAGGACACGGGCGCGGGGTGTACGAGCTCCCTCGCTTGGCATGTTCCTCCCCTCCCGGCTGTTCGTCCTCCATGTCGGCTGTGTTGCGCCGAGGTTGAGCGAACGTGCGCGGTGGTGCCTTGGTCAGGCCCAGCTTCGGCCCGCCCACGACCGGCCGGCCCAGGTGCCGCCGTTCCAGGAGCGGCCGGTCCAGGTGCCGCCGTTCCAGGAGCGGCCGGCCCAGCTGTCGCCCGCCCAGGAGCGCCCGGCCCACGATCTGCCGGTCCAGGTGGCGAGGGCCCAGGTGCTCGACGCCCAGGACGTGCCGGTGTAGGACGACCCGGACCACACCGAACCGTTCCAGGTGCCGCCGGTCCACGCCTTGCCGTTGCGGGCGTTGACCACCCAGGTCACCGGCACCCACGGCATGCCGAAGATGTCGCGTTCACCGGTGAGTTCCACACCGGTTGCACCGTCGGCGACGTGGCTGGTGCCCCGGGAGGCCTCCAGCGATCCGAGTCCGGTCGCGGCCGGCCACACCTGCGTAGCGTTCAACGGTGCGATCAGGGTGGCGGCCTCCGCGATGTCCAGCTGTCCGGCACCCGAGCCGATCGGGTCGGGCTTGGCCAGCGGGTCGGCGGTCCTGATGAGCAGTTGCTTGACCTGGTCAGGAGTGAGTCCGGGGCGCTGCTGAAGAAGAAGGGCCACCGATCCGGAGACCACTGCGGCAGCCTGCGAGGTGCCACTGCCGCGGAACAGCTTGTCGCCGACGCGGGCGGCCGGGTATTGGGTGTCGATGTACGAACCGGGTGCCCGCAGCGACACCAGGGACCGGCCGGTGGCGATCAGATCGGGGTGCCGGAGGACGGTGCCGCGGTTGCTGAACGTGGCAAGTGTGTCGTCGGTGCGGGTCTCCGTGCCGTTCGAGTCGGCGGCGCCGACCGCGAGGACGTAGGGGTTGGCCGCGGGCATGGTCACTCGGGCGGTGCCGTCGTTGCCGGTGCTGGCAACCACGACGATGCCCTTCTTCCAGGCTGTCTCGACCGCGTACGACAGCGGGTCGATCAGCGACGGTTGGATCGAATCGGTGCCGAACGACAGGTTCAGGACCCGGATGTTGAGGCCCGGATCGTTGCGGTGTGCGACCACCCAGTCGATGGCCGCGATGACCTGGGAGACATCGACGGCGCCGTCGTAGGCGGCGGTCTTCACATTGATCAGGTGCGCGCCGGGGGCCACGCCTTCGAAACCGCCGGCCGGGTCGGAGCCGGCGATGATGCCGGCCATGTGGGTGCCGTGCCCGTAGGTGTCGGAGTATTGCAGGCCGGGAGTCTGCGATTCGAACGACAGGTCTGGGCCGTTGATCACCTTTCCGGGTTGGTTCAGGCCGGGCACCGGGGCGATTCCCGAGTCGATCAGAGCGACGCCGATACCGGCGCCGGTCAGCGATGCCGTGTCGACGGTTCCGTTCTTCACCTTGCCGCCGGCGGCGCTTCGCACCGCGGCGATGGCGGCGTTGCCCCCACCGATGTCGATCCAGGCGTTGCCGGCCAGCTCCACTGCCGGCTCGGCCGCCTGCGCCGGGCCGGCGCCGAACGGGGTCGTGGCCAGCAACGCCGCCATCACACCCATTCCGGTTCGCCGGACCCACCGTCTGGTCTCCACCATCCGCTCCCTTCCTCCCATGACGCGTTGCGGTGCATCGGCAGGGCGCCCCGGGACCTGAACCTTTCGGCTGGGAAATGCTCCGGCTCACCCCACGAACCGGAACGCGGGGCAGACCGGCGAGGCAGGACAGACGCGCCGAGAGGAGACAGAAGGGACGAAGGTCAGGGAGTGGTAGAGCGGGCTGGGAAGGACCGAGCCGTCCGAGCCGAACACGCCGTGAGCCCGCAGGTGCGTAACGGTCAGGGCCGACACCGAGTGGTAGAGCAGCGCGCCCTCGATGGTCAGGTTCCGCGGGGCGGTCGAATTCTGCCACTCGGCGTGTCCGGCGAACCCCTCGTCGCCGTGGTCGAGCGGGTCGATGACCCGACCGGTCGAAGTGATCGCGGAGCGCCAGGATCCGGCGGCCGGCAGCTCCCCCAGACGCATTTTGGGAGGCTAGCGGTATCCCACGAGGCGATCGGCCAGGTCGCCGGGCCGGCTCAGCGCTGGAGTGTGCCCACCGTCGATCTCGTCGGGGACGATTCCGAGACGTTCCCGGGCGACGCGGCGCTGGTAGGCGACCGGCAGCAGACGGTCGTCGCGACAGATCAGGACCTTCGTGGGTACGGCCGGCCAGGCTCGCATCGGCGTCGGCTCGCCGAGACGCGTCTCGGACTGTGCCCGGCCCCGAGCCCGGGCCTCGGCCGCCAGTTCCGGCGGGACGTCCTGATAGAAGACGTCGTCGTGGGGCTCGCGCGGCTCCCGGTCCCAGCCGGTGGCGGCCCAGTAGGCGGTGACGGCCTCACCCGGCGCCGGGATGAGCGGCGCGACCAGGATCATCAACCGCGCCGATACCTGTTCGCAGACCAGCGGTGCGGTGAACCCGCCGAGCGACTGCCCGACTATCACGAGGTCGGTGCGGTCCCCGATCGCCGAGATCACCGAGTCGGCGTATTCGGCGAGCCCCGCGGCGTCGTCGTCGCAGGGCAGGTCCGGCGCGATGCTGTCGTGCCCACGAGCGCGCAGTTCGGCCTGCACGAGGTGCCAGTACCAGCCGACGTCGCCGGCCCCGTGGATCAGCACGAACGTGGACACCGTGTCCTCCTTGATCTCCTGGGAGAGAACCTGATGTTGATCATCAATCGGACGGGACTCGGAAGGTCAGGAATCGGGCGGCCGCGAATCGCGGGCGTTGAGGCGCGCCGCCTGCCGTGTCAGATGATCGCGCTCGGCCAGGTTGGTGGCCTGGCGGGCGGCTACGGCGTACATCTGGGCTGCCTGGTTGTGATCGCCTGCCTTCTCGTGCAGGTAGGCCGCCGCCGCCGTGTGACGCGGAAGGGTCGCGTCGAGTTCGGCGAGGGCCGCCAGGCCCGCATGCGCACCGTCGGCCTCGCCGACCGCCACCGCCCGGTTGAGCCGCGCCACCGGATTGCCGGTGAGCTGGACGAGTTCGTCGTACCACTCGACGATCTGTACCCAGTCGGTCTCGTCCGCAGTCGGTGCGTCCGCGTGCAGCGCCGCGATCGCGGCCTGTGCCTGGAATTCGCCGAGCCGGTCCCGGGAGAGCGCCGTCTGGAGGATCGCCACGCCCTCGCTGATCATCGTGGTGTCCCAGCGGTCCCGGTCCTGTTCGGCGAGGGGCACGAGGCTGCCGTCCGGGGCGGTTCGGGCGGCACGGCGCGCGTGGTGGAGCAGCATGAGCGCGAGCAGTCCGGCGACTTCCGGATGGTCGATGGCGGTGGCGAGCCGGCGGGTGAGCCGGATCGCCTCGGTGGCCAGGTCGACGTCGCCGGTGTAGCCCTCGTTGAAGACCAGGTAGAGCACACGCAGCACGGTGGCGACGTCGCCCGGCCGGTCGAGGCGCACCCCGGCGACGGTCCGTTTGGCCCGACTGATCCGCTGTGCCATGGTCGCCTCGGGTACCAGGTAGGCGTCGGCGATCTGCCTGGTCGTGAGCCCACCGACAGCCCGCAGGGTGAGCGCGACGGCCGACGCCGGAGTCAGCGACGGGTGCGCGCACAGGAAGTAGAGCTGGAGCGTGTCGTCGGTGAACGTGGCCGGCCCGGCCGGCGGTTCCTGGTCGACGAGGTCCTCGCGCCGACGCCGGGCGGCGTCGGCGCGAGCCACATCCAGGAACCGCCGCCAGGCGACGGTGATGAGCCAGCCTTTCGGATCACGAGGCGGATCATCCGGCCAGACACGCAGGGCTTCGACCAGAGCGTCCTGCACGGCGTCCTCGGCCGCCGCGAAGTCGGCTCCGCGACGGACGAGGATCGCGAGGACGGCCGGTGTGAGTTCCCGGAGTCCCGCCTGGGCGAGTGTCATGGGGTGCCGTCACTCCGTGACGGTCGGCGGCATGTGCAGGAACGGACGCAGTTCGAGCCACTCATGAATCGGCTTGCCGCCGGCGCCGGGTGCCGCGGACAGTTCGCCGGCGAGTTCGACGGCCCGCTCGTAGCTGTCCACGTCGATGATCATCCAGCCGGCGATCAGGTCCTTGGTCTCCGGGAACGGCCCATCGGTGACCGGCGGACGGCCCTCGCCGTCGTAACGGACCCAGGCGCCTTCGGGGGCGAGCGCGTCACCGCTGACGAACTCGCCGCTCTCCTCGAGGCGGGCCGCGAAATCGTTCATGTACTTGATGTGTGCGGAGATCTCCTCCGGCGTCCACTTCTCCATCGGCACGTCGTTGACCGCGGCCGGGCCGCCACGGTAGTGCTTGAGCAGCAGGTACTTCGCCATGATGGGTTTCTCCCGGGTTCGGTGTGCGACCCATTGTGGTCGCGCTTCGTCCCGGGGACGGAGCCGCACACGCGTTCTCGACATCAGTCCTCGGAATTTCTTCCCGGGTTGATGCGGGAGCGGGCGAACTCGAAGACGGCGATCACCGCGACGGAGATGCCGAGCGCCACGTACCAGCGGCTGACCAGGGTGCCTTCGAAACGCTCCAGGCGGAACACCACATTGAGGACGGCCAGGACGACCAGCCAGCTGATCTCGACGGTCCAGTCTTTCCAGGTGACCTTGCGCTCCGTTGTCATGCCGGAAATTCTTCTAGGCGGCGGCCTTCGGCGGATCTTGCTGCGGCTGGATCTCGGCATATACCTCAGGTGGTATCCGGATCAGGAGAAGCGGGCTGACCAGGATCAACACTCCGGCGACGACAAGACCGATCCGCGCGCTGGTCAGATCGGCGAGGAGTCCGGCGAGGGCGCTGAGCGCGGCGATGGCCAGGCCGGTGCTGATCGCCCAGGCGGTGAGGGTGCGGGCCAGCAGCGGGGCCGGCGTGTGTTCGAGCCGGTAGGTGCCGAGCACCGGGTTGTACAGGCTCATGCAGATGATGATCACCAGTTCGAGCACGATCACGGTCACCAGGCCTGCCACACCCGGCTGCACGAAAGCGAGCCCGAGCAGCCACACGGCCCGCAGCGTGCCGACGACTCGCAACACCCACGGTCGGCCTCGGGTGGCCACGACCCGGCGGGCGAGGCGGGAGCCGATCAGACCTCCGAGGCAGGGTACGGCGAAGGCGAGCCCGTATTGCCAGGGCGGGAACCCGAGCTCACCGAGCATGAGCACGGCCAGCAGCGGCTCGGTGGCCATGATCAGTCCACTGACGAGCAGGTGGTTGAGAAAGAGCGCCCGCAGCCCCGGATGGCCGAGCAGGTGCCGCCAGCCGTCGACGACCTCGCGGGCGCGGAGCCGGGCGGCGGCCCCGGCGAGGGGCGGCGTTTCCGGCACCCGGATCCCGAGGAGGCACAGCGCCGACAGCAGATAGCTGACCGCGTCCGCGATGACGGTGACGACCGGCCCGAACAGTCCGATCGCCGCCCCACCGAGCGGCGGCCCGACCGCGATCGAGCTCCAGTTCGTCGACTCGAACCGCGAGTTGGCCACCAGCAGTTCAGCGGGCGGCACGAGCCCTTTGAGGTGTGCCCCGGCGGCGGCGTTGAACGCGATCTTGCCGGCCGCGGCGACAGCCGAGACGATCAGCAGCTGACCGAAGGTGAGTGCGTCGAGGGCGTACGCGAGTGGGATGGTCAGCAGCACCCCGAACCGTACGAGATCCATCAGGATCATGACGGGCCGTTTGCGCCGGAACTCCATCCACGGTCCGAGAGGCACCGCGAGCAGCGCCCCCACGGCCGGCCCGATCGCCGCGAGCGCCGACACCTGCCCCGGCCCGACTTCGAGTACGAGCACCGCGATCAGCGGCAACGCCCCGAAGGCGAACCCCGACCCGTAGGCACTGACCGCATACGACGC
The DNA here is from genome assembly GCF_033097365.1 of Actinoplanes sichuanensis. NCBI lineage: Bacteria > Bacillati > Actinomycetota > Actinomycetes > Micromonosporales > Micromonosporaceae > Actinoplanes > Actinoplanes sichuanensis. The sequence goes on along the minus strand of NZ_AP028461.1, from coordinate 2,099,788 downwards.
CCACAACCACCGGAACCCCCGCGACACCCGAGCAGGTTACCGGCGTCAGCCCTCAGCCGCGCGACCGCCGAACGCCACTTTCGTGAGCAATCCGGTGAGCGTCTTCCGCTCGTCGTCGGTGAGGCCGGCAAAGGTGGAGTCGCCCGCCGCCCGTATCTCGACGAGCGCCTGTTCGAGCAGTTCGAGTCCGGCCTCGGTGGCCACGATGATCCGCGATCGACGGTCACGTTCGTCCGGCCGGCGCTCGACGAGACCACGTCCCTGGAGGTCGTCGACGAGGGCGACCACCTGGCTGGGGTCGAGCCCGAGGAAGTCGCTGAGCTCGCGCTGCGACGGCCCGAATCCCTGACTGGCGAGCCACAGCACGGACAGCGACCGGACTTTCAGCTGAAACCCCGCGAGCCGTGCGTTGGCCACCCCGCTGGTCACCGCGCGCGCCCGGGCCAGCAGGAACGCCGGGTCCGCAGCGAGGTCCGAACCGAGCAGTCGATGAGGGGGGTCGGTCATGGTTCGGAGCCTATCCGAGTCTCGCACAGAAGTTGAGGAGTCCAATCATTGACTTTCTCAACTAAATGGGTCCACGATGGCCCGAGATCCCTCCCATCGAGGCAGGCCAATATGGATCTCGCAACGAAAGAAACCAGTGAGGTACGCCGGGTCGTCTTCTCCAGCTACCTCGGAAGCACCATCGAGTTCTACGACTTCCTCCTGTACGGCACCGCAGCCGCCCTGGTCTTCCCGGCCGTCTTCTTCTCCGGCCTGGATCCGCTGACCTCGGTGCTGTTCTCGTTCGGCACGTTCGCCGCCGGCTACCTGGCACGGCCGGTCGGCGGCATCCTGTTCGGCCACTTCGGTGACCGGATCGGCCGCAAACGCATGCTCGTGGTCACCATGTTCCTGATGGGCGTCGCGTCGTTCCTGATCGGCCTGATCCCGAGCGCCGCGGTGATCGGCGGCTGGTCCGCGGTCCTGCTGATCACCCTGCGTGTGGTGCAGGGCATCGCGGTCGGCGGCGAGTGGGGCGGCGCCGCCCTGATGGCCCTGGAACACTCCGGCGGCAGCCGCCGCGGCCTGGCGGCGTCGTTCGTCAACGCCGGCGCACCCAGCGGCGCAGTGCTCGGCAGCCTGATGCTGGGCCTGTTCTCGCTGCTGCCACCGGACCAGTTCCTGTCCTGGGGCTGGCGGATCCCGTTCCTGATGTCGGCGATTCTGCTGGTCATCGGCTTGTGGGTGCGCGCGTCGGTCTCGGAGAGCCCGGTTTTCCTGCGGGCGCTCGACGAAGCCGCCCGCAAGCCACCGAGCCTGCCGATCCTGTCGGTGCTGCGCCGCCCACGGGCGCTGATCCTGACCACGTTCGGCGCCGGCGCGGCGTTCGCGTTCCAGGTCGGCATGGCCACGTTCGCCCAGACCTACGCCGTCTCGCACGGCACGGCCCGCCCATCGGTGCTGCTCGGCTTCTCGGTCGCGTCGTTCTTGGCGATCTTCGCGGTGATCGGTGCCGGCTGGCTGTCCGATCGCTTCGGCCGCCGCCCGGTCCTGCTCGCCGGGGCGATCGGCTGGGGCCTGCTGGCCTTCCCACTGTTCAAGCTGTGGGGGTCCGGCAACGGGTTGTTGGTCTTCACCGGCTTCGCGGTGGGTCTGGGTCTGCAATCGCTGATGTACGGGCCGCTGGGCGCCTTCATCTCCGAGCAGTTCGGCACCGGCGCCCGCTACACCGGAGCGTCCCTCGGCTACCAACTGGCCACCCTGATCGGCGGCGGCTTCACCCCGGCCATCCTCGCCTCGCTCTACGCCGGCACCGGCGGCACCACGATCACCCCGGTCGCCACCTACCTGATCATCGCGGCCGCCGTCAGCGCGATCGCCGTCGTGCTGATCCGCGAGGGCCGCCGCCACGACCTGACCACCGTCACCCACTGACCCCGACAGTAGGGAGACGCGATGAAACGCCTGCTCCTGACGCTGATCCTGGCCGTCGCCACGCTGGCCGGCCTGCCGTCGGCCGCATCCGCCGCGCCACCCGGCGAGTATCAGGGCACCCTCGCCAGCGGCGCGACCTGGCTCGGCCACGTCCCCGCCGACTGGAACGGCACGGTCCTGCTCTTCGCCCACGGCTTCGGCCCGCTGCGCCCACAGGACGCCCCCGACGATCAAACCCGGCAGATCCTTCTTTCCGAGGGGTACGCCACTCTCGGTTCCTCCTACTCGGGGCCGACCTGGTGGGCCCTGGAGACGGCGGAGGACGACCAGTTCGCGGCCCTCGACGCGTTCACGGCCGTCCTCGGTGCCGAGCCACGGCGCACGATCGCCGTCGGCCGGTCGATGGGCGGCCTGGTCAGCACCAGGCAAGGGCACCGGCCGCGCGGCGAGATCGACGGGGTGCTCACGACCTGCGGCATCGTCGCGGGCGGCGTCAACCTGAACAACTACCAACTGGACGGCCTGCACGCCATCACCGAATTGCTGGCCTCCGACCGTACCATCCCTCTTGTCCGTTATGACTCGCCGGAGCAGGCCGCGCAGGCCGCAACCGACGTCGTCGCCGCCGTGACCGAAGCCCAGGCGACGCCGCCGGGACGGGCCCGGATCGCGCTGGCGGCCGCGTTGTTCAACGTGTCCGGCGGAGCCGGCACGCCCGCCGCCCAACAGGAGCGGCAGTTCCAGCAACTGGTGGCCGGTGGCGCACTGAACCGGTATGTGACCGCGCGGCAACAGATCGAACTGTCCGCGGGCGGCAACAGCGCCTGGAACCGTGGGGTCGACTACCGTGCACTGCTGGCGGGCAGCAGCCGTGCGGGCCATGTGCGAGCGCTGTATCGGGAGGCCGGCCTGGATCTACGGGCCGACCTGAACCGGCTGACCGCCACCGCCGACATCACCGCCGACCCGTGGGCGGTCGCCGACCTGGGCAGATCGTCGATGCCGAACGGTGAGCTACGGGTGCCGCTCCTGACGATCCACACGCTGATCGACGAACTGGTGCCGGTCGAGCAGGTCGACTGGTACACCGAGCACGGCCGGCATCGTGGTGACCTGCTGCGCAGCCTGTATGTCGACGGTGCGGGTCACTGCACGTTCCGGACCAGCGAGAATCTGGCCGCACTGCACGTTCTGGAATACCGTCTCGATCATGGCCGCTGGCCGGGTGATCCGGCCGCGTTCGGCGCCGGTTACCCAGGCGGCGATCCAAGGTTCGTCCGATTCGCCCCGGACAGGCTGACCGGCGGGATCGGAGAGCCGGGTCGGCTCGGCCGCGTATGAGGCCGGGAGGGCTGGGCCGTGGGTGAGGCCGGCCGGGACGGCTCGGCCGCGGATGACGCCGGCCGGGACGGCTCGGCCGCGGATGAGGTCCGCCGGGCTGATCAACCGGAGGGAGAGTGAGACGAGTCCGGGCGCTCGGCCGGTGGATGCGCTGAGCCGGGCCAGGGTAGGAACGCGGTCAGGGTGATCGCGGTGGAGACCAGCAGAACACTGCCCACGATGTCGAGGACGTAATGGTTTGCGGTGGCGATCACCACGGCCACCATGAGCAGCGGAAAGGTCCACGCGAGCAGGGCCGCGCGGGGGTGGGTGACCCGAAGCGCGGTCCACACCGCGAACGCGCACCACAGTGACCAGCCCACGTGCATGCTCGGCATCGCCGTCCAGCCGCCCGCGCGGGAGGCGTGGCCGACGATGCCGTAGAGCGCGACGATGTCGACCGTCCCGGGCAACGCGAACCGGGGCGGCGACATCGGCACCGCCCAATAGACCGGGAGGACCAGGACCATCATCAGGATCATGGCCCTACGCACCCGGCGGTAGACGGCGACGTCGCGGCGGAACACCCAGATCAGCACGCCCGCCACCACCAGGTAGTAGGCGCGGTAGAACCAGGCCGCCGCCTGGGCGAGCCCGACGTGCCCGGCCAGCCACTGGTTGACCGGCAGCACGATGTCGAGGTGCAAGGCCCGTTCGATCGACTGCAGGGTCGACGCGTTGGCGGTCGCGGCCAGATGCGCACGTCCGACCAGACTGTGCAGCCACGCGAACACCCCGAACCAGGCCAGCAGCCCGAGCACCTCGGCGATCGTCCGCCGACGTGACATCAGCCCAGTTCCCACAGGTGCACGGCGTCCCGGCTCGCCGTCGCCCAGACCCCGGGACCGGCCGGAAGAGCCGGACCGGCCGAAAGAGCGGCACCGGCCGGTGCGACCGGATAGGTGATCGGCCCGTCGGCGGTCATCGTCGCAAGGTCGATCAGCCAGTGCTCCCCCTCGTCGATGCCGACCACAGCCGCCGACTCCCAGGGAAAGGCGCCCTGAAAACCCCAGACCACCTCGCCGGTACGGAGGAGGCCCAGCTGTGTGTCGTCGGCCGTCAGGTGCAGGTTGATCCCGCGCATGTCGAGGTCGGCGGTGAGGAACCGCTCACCGGACGGGCTGACGTCGAGCAGGATGCTCTCCGGCAGATGCCGCACGGTGAGCTCCTCACCGTCCCAGTGCCCCCACAGCACCGGCGAGTCCTCCTCGCCCTCGGCGATGGTCAGTCCCATAAGCGCCGGGTCCGGATGCGGGCAGTGATACGACGCCGAGGCGACGGTCCCGGTCGGCACGCGGGCCAGCACCGTGCCGTCGGAGGCGTCCAGGACCAGCCATTCCTCGGGTTCGTCCTCGTGGTCGTCGGTGCGCACGTGGGCCCAGACCAGCCGCCCGTCCGGCGAGAACGCGGCGGAGCCGTGGCTCGGATACCGGTGATCGGGGTCGTCGGCGTACTCCTCGAACGACGTGTGGACGACGTCGCACATCGCGTCGGACCAGCAGCCGTGCCGCAGCTCCCAGCGGACGGCTCCGGCGCTGTCGACGGCCCGCAACGCGTGGGTGCCGGCGAAGACGACCACGTCGCCGTCGGGTGCGACCGCCACCGAGCCCCAGCGACGCGGCCAGGGTGCCGGGAAGCGGCGATCCCCGACGGCGACCTCGGCGTTACCTCGCTGGACCAGCAGAGTCCGCCCGGCCAGACGGCGCACCTCGGGTTCGTCGGCGGTGGACGGATCCAAGGGCGCGGGCAGCGTGGCGACAAGGCGGGCGACAGGCATGCCACACGATAGCGTCGCCGAAAGCGTAACTAGTAGGTTACGCTTCACGGGTGGACGAGGTGGCGGGCGCGATCGCGGATCCGGTGCGGCGGGAGATCCTGCTCATGCTGCGCGACGAGCCGCTGTCGGCCGGGCAGATCGCCGCCCGGTTCGCGATCAGCCGGCCCGCGATCAGCCGCCACCTGCGGGTGCTCCGCGACGCCGGGCTGGTGCGCGACACCGCCGACGGCCGCCGCCGGGTCTACACGCTGGTCACCGAGCCACTCGACGAGCTCACCGGCTGGCTGGCGCGACTGACCAGGCCGTCCGGGTGGCAACACCGATTCGACGCCCTGGAGACCGAGGTCCACCGCACCCGCCGCGAACGGCGCACCACGGCACCCGCCGAAACCGCCGCCGCACCCACAAGAGCAGCCGCGCCCAGAAGAACAGCGACCGCATCCACGAACACAGCCGCGCCCACAAGAACAGCCGCCGCATCCACAAGAACAGCCGCCCTGCCCGCAGAGGCAGCAGAAGAGGAGATCGCGTGAGCCCGACCCCGACCGGACGCCTGTTCGGCGACGACCTGGTTCTGACCCGTACCTTCCGTGCCCCCATCGACGACGTGTGGGCGAGCGTGACCGAGCCGGAGCGCACGGCCCGATGGTTCGGCCCGTGGAAGGGCGACGCCGCGCCGGGCAACTCGATCCAGGTGCAGATGGCCCTCGAGGAGGGCGCGCCCTGGATGGACATGACGATCGACGCGTGCGAGCAGCCGCACAGACTGGGGCTGTCAGCCGTCGACGACTACGGAGCGTGGCACCTGGAGTTGGAGCTGACCGAGACCGACGGGGTGACCGAGCTGCGGTTCACCCAGCACCTGACCGGCACCGAGAACGTCGGCGAGGTCGGCCCGGGCTGGGAGTATTACCTGGACACGCTGGTCGCCTCCCGGGAGGGCCGGCCACTGCCGGACTTCGGCGAGTATTTCCCGGCCCAGCGGGAGCACTTCGAGTCACAGCGGACGGCGAAGCCGGGCGACTGAGGCCGGGCTCACTGACAGTCGTTCACAGATCCTGAGCCGGCCTGCCGACGGTGTGCACATGACGACCGGCAGGATCTGGGGCTTTCTCGGCGGGGCGACCTCCGCCGTGACCGGCCTGGTGATCACATACGACACGACCTTCGGCAACGTGCTCTACCTCATCACCTACGTGACGATGTGCGTGATGGCGTGGATCGCCGTCGCGCGCATCGAGGCCGGCCCGGACCGCCACCCGTGGGTGCTGGCCGCCACCGCGCAGGCGTTGTGGCTGCTCGGCGACGTCATCGAGATGGCCTACTTCTACCTGTCGTCGACGGGTGTGCCGCCGGTGGGGCCGGCCGACGCGTTCTGGCTGGCCGGCTACCCGCTGCTGGCGGTCGCGTTGACCATGATGGCCCGCCGCCGGGCGCCCGGCCAGCTGCGCGGAGCGGTGCTCGACGGGCTCACCCTGACCGTGGCCGCCGGGCTGGCGAGCTGGCAGTTCCTGATCTCGCCGATCCTCGGCACCGGCCTGGGCCTGGCCGAGTCGGTCGTGCCGCCGCTGTACCCGATCGCCGACGTGGCGCTGCTCGCCGGTGTGCTGTTCATCGCGCTGTCCCCGGGCGGCCGGGGCACACCGACCCGTCTGCTGCTCGGCGCCGTCGGCCTGTACCTGGCGATCGACATCGGGTACAACGTGCTGCCGCTGTTCCTCGACTACAGCGTCGTCGCCCGGATCGGCCCACTGATCATGCTGGGCAACGCGCTGATCATCGCGGCGTCACTGCACCCGGCGCGGGCCGAACTGACCCGTCCCGGCCGGCGGGTGAACGTGCTGCACCCGTCCCGGGTCCTCTTCCTCGGCCTGGCGTTCCTGAGCGCGCCGACGCTGAGCGTGGTCAAGTCGGGTGTCGACCACAACGCGGTGATCGCGCTGGTCGCGACCGCGTTGAGCACGGCTTTCGTGCTGACCAGGTTCACCATCGCGGTCCGGGAGCAGGAGAGGGCCCAGGCACAGCTCGCCTATCAGGCTCGGCATGACCCGCTGACGGGTCTCGCCAACCGCAGTGTGCTCACCGACCGGCTGGAGCGCCCCGGCCCGGTCGCCGTCCTCTACCTGGACCTGGACGGGTTCAAGGAGGTCAACGACTCGTACGGGCACGAGGCGGGCGACCTGGTGCTGTCGACCGTGGCGACCCGGTTGTCGGCTGCGGTCCGTACCACCGACCTGGTCGTCCGTCTCGGTGGCGACGAATTCGTGCTGCTCTGCCCGGACCTGCCGCAGACCGAGGCGGTCCGTCTGGCCGAACGGGTCCTGGAGGACGTGGCCCGGCCGATCGAGTTCCAGGGGGCGGTCCTGGACATCGGCGCGAGCGTCGGCATCGCCGAGGACGCGCCGGACCGTGACGTGCTGCGCACCGCCGACATGGCCATGTACGAGGCGAAGAAGCAGGGTCGCGGCCGCTGGGTGGTGGCCGGGGCATCGTCCGATCACTGACAGTGCGTATTAGTCACGTGGTCGGCGGCCTCTGGAAGCTGAAGCCCTCGAAGGGAGTGTCGGATGGCCGCAACACGGGCGGACCTGCTGGAGATCCGCCACCACGACGATCGCATCAGCCGGTACGAGGAGGTCACCTACTGTGCCTGGGTCGGCGGGGTGACCGTCTACCGCGACGGCGCCGAGATAGCCAGGCACGACGACGTCCTCGGTGCGCTGGCGTTACGGCGCGCGGCCACCGGTCACTGAACGAGCAGGGCCTGCAGGCGGGCGAGGACCGCGTTCTGGATCTCCTTGAAGGTGCGGCGCTCGCCCTCGGCCACCCACAGGGCGAACGACGTGCGGAACACGGTCACGCCCGCTTCGGCGGCCAGGGCGGCGCTCGCCGCGTCGACACCGCGGGCGGTCAGCGCGCGGGTCAATGACACCGCCAGCGACGACATCTTGAGCAGCTCGCGTTCCTGCAGGGCGACGTTCGCCGCGATCACCGACCGGCGGGCCCGGGACCAGGGCCGGCGCTCCTCGGGGAAGAGCGTGGCCGCGCCGTCGAGGACGCCGACGATCATCGTCATCGGCTCGTCGGTGTCGTCCGGCAGGGCGCTGAGGAACACCCGCTCGAATTCGTCCTGGTCGACGAAGAGCACCTCACGCTTGTCGGCGAAGTGGCGGAAGAAGGTCCGCTCGGTCAGTCCGGCGGCCGCCGCGATCTCGGCGACGGTCGTCCCGTCATATCCCTGGGTGAGGAAAAGGCCGAGTGCCGCGTCCCTGAGGCGCTCGGAAGCGCCGCTCTGCCATCTCCCCATGATTCCCATCATAGTGATGTCAGAAGCTGACATCACGGTGTAGCGTCATGTCAGTCACTGACATCACCTGCTTCACCTGAGGAGGCACGCCATGCGCGTGTTCGTCACCGGAGCCACCGGCTGGATCGGCTCGTACACCGTCGACGAGCTGCTCGCCGCCGGCCACCAGGTCCTCGGCCTCGCCCGCACCGACTCCGGCGAGGCGTCACTGCGGGCCAAGGGCGCGCGCACTCTGCGCGGCGACCTCGACGACCTGGCCGCGCTGCGCCGCGGCACCGAGGACGCCGACGCGGTCGTCCACCTGGCCAACAAACACGACTGGGCGAATCCGGCGGAATCCAACCGGGCCGAGCGCGCCGCCGTCGAGACCCTCGCCGAGGCACTCACCGGCTCGGACCGGCCGTTCGTCTTCGCCTCCGGGCTCGCCTCACTGGCGCTCGGCCGTCCCTCGACCGAAAGTGATCCGTCACCGTTCAGCGGACCCGACGCACCGCGGGGCGGCGCCGAGAATCGAGCGTTCGAGTACGCCGAGCGCGGCGTCCGGGCCATCGCGGCGCGCTTCTCCCCCACCGTGCACGGCACCGGCGACCACGGTTTCATCGCCTTGCTGGTCGCGGCCGCCCGCCGGACCGGCGTCTCCGGCTACGTCGGCGACGGCACCTCGGCGTGGTCCGCGGTGCACGTCACCGACGCGGCCCGACTGGTCCGACTCGGCCTGGAGAAGGCACCGGCGGGCACCCGCCTGCACGTCGTCGCCGAGGAGGCGGTGACCGCCCGGGACATCGCCGAGGCCATCGGCCGCCACCTGGACCTGCCGGTGAAACCGATCGCCGAGGACGACGCGGTCGACCATTTCGGGTTCATCGGCCGGTTCTTCGCCCTGGACATGTCGGCGTCCAGCGCGATCACCCGGTCGACCTTCGACTGGCACCCCACCGGCCCCACCCTGCTCGAGGACCTGGCCGCCGGCGCCTACGCCCACGCCGGCCGGTAGTCGGCGGACCTCACGACGCGGTCTGGTAGCCGGACGCCTGCATGGTGAACAACTGGGCGTAGAGGCCGGCCGCCGCCATCAACTCGTGGTGGGTACCGGACTCGACGAGCGCCCCACGATCCAGGACGAAGATCTGATCGGCGTGGGTGATGTTGGCCAGCCGATGCGTGATCAGGATCGTGGTGCGCTTGCCCTGGCGGTCACGCAGCGCCCGGAACAGCGCCTCCTCGGCCCGCGGGTCCAGCGCCGACGACGGCTCGTCCATGATCAGTAGTGGCGCGTCACGGAGGAAGGCACGGGCCGCGGTGATCCGCTGCCACTGCCCACCGGACAGGTCCTGTCCGTCTTTGAATGTCCGGTCGAGCAGTGTGTCGTACCCATGCGGGAGGTCTTCGATCATCTGATGGGCCGCGGCCCGCAGCGCGGCAGCCTCGATGCGCACCGGATCAGCAGGCGCGTCGACATCACCCATCGCGATGTTGGTCGCCGCACTGAACGGCCACCGATTGTGATCCTGCAGGGCGACCGCGACGTGCGAGAGCAGTCCCGCGCCGTCCCACTCGGGATAGGGCCGCCCGTTCCAGGAAACCGTCCCGGACGTGGGAGCACGCAGCCCGGCGACGATGGCGGCGAGCGTCGACTTGCCCGAACCGTTCTCCCCGACCAGCGCGATCGTCTCCCCGGCACGGATACTCAGCGTCACCTCGTCGAGCGCCGGTTTGTCACGGTCCGGATAGCACAGCGACACGTTGTCGACGGCGAGGACCCGCAGCGCCTCGGGAACCGGCGCGGTCCGCGCCTCCGGCAGGTGAGCGGCGGCCGTCGTCAGGAACCTGATGTACTCGTTGAAGAACTGGCCGCTGGCGTACACCCGGTCGATCTGGAACGTGACCTGCGCCAGCGACCGCTGGGCGGCCTGCACCGCGATCACACACGTCGCGGCGGCCGCGAGCGGGATCCGCCCGTTCAGCAGCAGAGCGCCGAGCAGCACGTACACCCCGGTCAGAGCGATGCCGCCGATCGCCGCACCGACGCTGGTCGTGGTGGTGACCCGCTGCGCGACCCGCAGTTCCGCCGCGATCTGCGCACCCATCACCCGGTCATAGAGACCGAGCAGAAAACCCCTGAGGCCGTACGTCCGGAGTTCCGCCGCCGCATCCCGTTCCGCCATCAGGCGCTGGAGCACCCACTGCCGGCGCCGCCGGGTCGAGCTGGCCAGATAGCTCTGGAATCGGACATGCCCGGCCCGCAGCGCGGCGTACCCGGTCGGCACCGTGGCCACCACCAGCGCCAGCAGCAGCATCGGGTGGACGGTGACCACCGCGACCGTGACGGCGATCAGGCTGACCAGACCGGCGAACAGGTTCATCGTGTTCTGTACCAGTTCGATCGCCGCCTCGGTGCCACGGGTGGCCCGCTCCATCCCCTCGGCGAACGTGTCGTCGTCGAACGCCTTCAGGTCCACCGCCGTGGTGTGCTCGAACAACTCACGCTCCACCAGCAGGTGCACGCGTGGGGTGAGGCCGTTCAACCCGTACCCGGTGAGCATGCCCAACCCACCGCGGACCGCCGCCGCGGCAGCCAGCCAGATCAGCGCCGGCATCGCGGCCCGCACCCGATCGGGTGTCGGACCCCCGGCGAACAGCTCGATGAGGACGCGCTGGGTCGCGATGAGGCCGAAGGCCGCCATCGCACCGGCGCCGGCCGTGGCGACCGTGACCAGCAGCGTGCGCGCCGGGTCGGCCCGCCAGGCCACCCGGACCGCCTTCGCGATCAGGCCCGGTAGCTCGGTGAACAGGCCGAGCATGCCGGATTCGGCACGGGCCCGGACGCCGGTCTCCCACCAGCTCGGGCGTAGTTCGGGCAGGACGGCGTCGGTGCGCGGGGCGGGGATCCGAGTCACCCCTCTACCGGTACCGGACGGCGGGCCGACCCGGCTGCCGGCCATCCCGCCGGGTCCCCCGATCCGGGGGTTGGTCAACCCGGCGGACCTGCTGTGCGACAGCCGGCGCATCGACGCTCGCAACATCGACGGTTGCCGGATCACGAGGGAGTCACATGCTGCTGCTGAGTGCGGCGCTCGGGTTGGTGCTGCTGGTAGCCCTGGTCACGCCCGGACCCGCCAACCGCGCCGGTCGGCGATACCCGTGGGCCGGTTTCGGCGCGCCGTTCGCGGTGCTGGCCGGTTCGCTGGTGATGCCGCTGCCGATCGTGCCGCTGCTGGCCGGCGCGCAGCCGTGGCAGTGGGCGCCGGCGGTGGCCGCGCCGTTCGCCGCGTACGCGATGGCCCGCCGGGTCAGCCCGCCGTGGTGGAAACGCTGGCACGGCTGGCTGGTAGGCCGGGCGGCGCTGCTGTCGTTCCTGGTGGCGGGGGTGGAACTGACGGTGGTCAGCCGGGCCGTGCCGGCGACCGAGCAGGCCGCCCGGATCTGGATCGTGTCGCTGATCGCGACCGCCGGATATCTGGCCTGCTGGCGGGTGGCGGACACCGGGTACTGGCCGGTGCTGCTGATCCGGGACGCGGTGGGCCTGCTGGTCGTCGCGGGGGCGGGCACCTGGTGGCAGCGGCGGTACGACCTGGACGGTCCGGCCACCACGCTGCTGATCGGGGCGGTCGCCGCGGTGGGCGTGTCGTCGCTGCTGGCCGGGCTGTGGCGGCTGGTCCGCTGGCTGCGGCACGGACCGCCGTCGTGGCCGCGACCACCCGGTCTCGCCACCTGGCCACCGCAGCCCGGTCAGGTGTGGAACGCCACGGTCGACCGGGAGGACCGGCCGGTCGTGGTGTGGGAGCTCAAGCGGCACTGCGCCTACGTACTGCCGGTCGATCCGGTCGAGGGGCCGCGCGAGCACATGCGGCTGCCCCTGGCCGAATGGCATCGGGTGCTCAGCGACGACGCCTGGCTGTCGCTGCGGATCACAGCGGTGCCGTACACCGGTTTCCGCAGCGTGCGGGGCCGATGCCCGGATCGGTTCTGGGAGCGGATGGGCCGCCGGACCCTCAGCGGGCCGGACGCTCCGGAGGCGCCCACCCTGCGGTCGGCGGCCGGTTTTCTCAGTCGGCCACGCCGGTGAAGCCGCTGACCTTCTCCAGACGGAGGCGGACCAGCAGCTCGCCCTCGACGGCGTTGCGGGCGCCGTAGCCGTCGGCCAGGTCCGGGCCCATGTATCGCTCGGCGATGCGGGTCGCCCAGACCCGCATGTCGGCCAGGTCGGTGGTGATGGTCACCGGGCCGCGGACCGTCACATAGGCGTACGGCGCGGCCTCCTCGTCGACACACAGTGCGGCCCGGCCGTCGCGCGCCAGCGCTCGGCCCTTCACCGTGTCGGCGCCGGTGTTGAAGACCAGGTCGTCGCCGTCGAGCACGAACCAGATCGGCACGACGTGTGGGGACCCGTCCGCCCGTACCGTCGCGAGTTTTCCGGTCCGCGTGCCGGCCGAGAGGAAGTCGCGGACCTCGGCCGTCGTCATCGCTTTCGCCATGCCTGCATTCTGCCGTCAGCCGGTTCGCAGGCCGGCGCACACCACGTCGATGATCCGGTCGAGGGATTCCCGGTCGGCGGCCGGATGGGCCTGACAACCGACAATCAGCGCTTTCAGGTCGGGATAGACGATATCAGCCCGGACCGCACCGGCCTGCTGAGCGCGTCCGAGTAGCTCCTGAAGCCGGCCACGGACATCGTGACCAGCCTCGGCCCCCGCTTCATCGAGGTCGAGGCCGGCGCCGGCGAGCGCCTCGGCCAACCCTCGATTGTCCGCCCCGGCACGCACCAGCGACGCGAAGAACCTGAAGAACGCCTCACCCGGCGCCCGCTGCTCGGCGAGCTCGTCGGCCTCCGCGGTCAGCCCGGCCATCCGCTCCAGCAGGATCGCCGCGAACAGCGCCTCCTTGGTCGGAAAATGCCTGCTCACGGTCCCCGTCCCGACCCCTGCACGGCGGGCGATCTCATGCACCGGAACGGCCAGCCCTTCGGCGGCGAACACCTCCGCGGCGACCTCCAGCACCCGGGCACGGTTGCGGCGGGCGTCGGCGCGCAGCTCTCTCGGCACTACTGCTCCATTGGTAAACGGGACGGCCATCCCGTATATTCGGTTCACGCTTCTCATCCGGAATGGGAGTGACAGCATGGCACGACGCTGGACCGAAACGGATGTTCCCGACCTGCACGGCCGCATCGCGGTGATCACCGGGGGCAACACCGGCCTCGGTTTCGAGACCGCCCGAGTTCTGGCCACCCGAGGCGCCACCGTGGTCCTGGCCTGCCGAGATCAAACCCGTGCGACATCCGCGGCGGCCCGGCTTCCCGGGCACGCCGAGACCCTGCACCTAGACCTTTCCGACCCCCTTTCGGTACGCCGTGCGGGCACCGAGCTACGCGAGAGGCATCCACGGGTCGACCTGCTCATCAACAACGCCGGAGCTCTGCAGCCTCGGCACGCGCTGACACCTGACGGCTGGGAGCTGACCCTGGCCACGAATCATCTGGGGCCGTTCGCATTCACCGGCCTGATCCTCGACACCCTGCTGCCGGTCGCCGGTTCCCGCATCGTGACCGTCAGCAGCATCGGCCACCGATACGGCTCGGGGGTGATCAACTTCGACGATCTGCACGCCGGCCCGCCCCGAGCCGCCTATTTCCAGTCCAAACTGGCCAATCTGATGTTCACCTACGAGCTGCAGCGCCGCCTCACCGCCGCTGGAGCCCCGACGATCGCGGTGGCGGCCCACCCAGGCAACGCACGCACCGAGTTCGGCCGCGCACTACCCCGCGTGCAGCAGGCGCTGATGAGCCCACGGTTGAGCTTCCTGACATGGTGGTTGATGCAGAGCCCAGCCGTGGGCGCCCTGGCCACCCTACGAGCAGCAACCGACCCGGCCACGTCCGGCGGCGATTTCTACGGCCCACCGGGTCGCCGGCAGTTCACCGGCCATCCAGAGCTGATCGAGCCATCACCGGAGGCCCGTTCCGCGCCGGCCCAGCAGCGCCTGTGGCAAGAGTCCCAACGCCTCACCGGAATCACGTATCCGCTACCCCAGCCCGCATCCGCCCCCTGAGCGTCAACGCAGCCGTCGATCGCCGCGCCGGCGTTTCGGCGCGGCGGCGTTTCGGCGCGGCGGCGTTTCGGCGCGGCGGCGTTTCGGCGCGGCGGCGTTTCGGCGCGGCGGCGTTTCGGCGCGGCGCCCTCGTCCTGGGGGTGGCGCCGCCTGCTCCGCTACGGTCTGCCGTCGGCTCCAGGGGTAGTCCAGCCTCGGAGTACTGCCGCGGCACGGTCCGGGTCCGCACTGGTCAGCTGCTGGATGGTGCGTTGCCGTCCGAGGGTGTCCGGCTTCGAGTCCACGGCTGCGGCGGTGACGGTCACGGCCTCGACGACGATCGGAGCCCGCCTGTTCAGCTGGGCGCGTGCCTGCTGCAGGCGGTCGTTCTCCAGCGACATTTGGGCGCGGTGCCGGCTTCGACGCCGACCGGCCAAGGCCAGAAGCAGGCCCAGGAGAAGCAGCCCGCTCAACCCGCAGGCCGGCAGCGCGTAGCGGCTGAGCAGCGTGCCGCCGTCGGCAGCCGCGGCGGACGTAGTCGGCGCTGCGGTCGTCGGGAATGGCACGGCGGACACGGCCACCACATCGCCGCGGGCAGGGTCGACGCCGGCCGCCGCGCTCACCAGTTTCCGCAGTTGCACCAGGTTGATGTTCTGGCCGGCGGCGGCGTCGACCAGAACGGCGATGTTCAGCTTCTTGACGGACCCGGGGGCGTTGCGACGGGATTCCCGGACCGAGTTCAGCGCATTGGTCCGTTCGGTGCTGCTGCTCTCGTAGCGAGTACCGCCACCACTGGTGTAGACGCGGCTGCTGAGGCGTTCGGTCAACGCGCCGACAGACGGATCCCGGGTGTAGGTCGTGCTGACCGACTCGACCTGGCTGAAGTCCAGTTCGGCGGCAGTGGTGACGACGGCATGCCCGGGGCCGACGAGCGTGTCCAGCATCCGCTGCAGTGAGGTGTCGAGACGGTCCTGGAATGCCGCGGTGGCCGTGTCGTTTCCGGTCACGAGGCGGGGAGCCGACTGCACGGGCGCGACCGCCCGCACAGGGGCGCCCCTGACCGAGACAGCCTGCGCAGAGGCGACCCCGACCGAGACAGCCTGCGCAGAGGCGACCCCGACCGAGACAGCCTGCGCAGAGGCGACCCGGACCGAGGCAGCCTGGGCCGGGGCAGCCACCAGGACGGCCGCGAGAGCTGCGGCCGCGATGCCTCCGAACGCGGCCCGCGCGTGACGGACCGTCATGACGGCCCTTCTCCCCGATCCACCGAACCGGAGACGATCCGGACCGGACATGGCAACCCTTTCGATCGACGGCGTCGTGCCGTGCCGCCGGGGCGACGAGGTGCACGTCTCCACAGCGGCGTTGCAGGAGATCATCGACCGGCCCGACCGAAACTGAACCATTCCGTGACAGGGCCACAACGGCGTGCCGTCCCGCCGGATCCGAAAGTCGGAAACATCGCTCACACCGAAGCCCGGCGCTCCGCCGAACTCGGACATTCACCCCCGCCGGGAACGGGCGCGACCGAGAACGCCGGGGCGAGCGCACCCGACCGGCGACCGCGTTCACCGACCGGAACCCGACACCATCAATCGATCTTGAACGGCGGTACCCACCGGCGGCATCCGGGCATCCAGCACGGACGATGCGAATACACCGTCCAGACGATCAACCGCGCAGGTGGGCGCAGGGAACGACCCGACGAGACTCCGGGGCGGGAACGTTCCCAACACTCATTGACAGAGTTCGATTGCAGCGCTTACCGTCACCCGAGGAAAGCGCTTACCCGCAGCGTACGGCCGGACCCACCGATCCGGCCGCGCGCCGGTCGCCATTCCCCAGGCGAGGGTCGGCGCCGTCCACCCCCATTGCCGCCACCCCGGGCGGCATCCGTCCCCCAACGGAGGATCCCCCATGTCCACACGGAGAACCGTCCTCTCCGCCCTGTCCGCCGGCGTCCTGGCCGCGGGTGGACTCGCCGTCGCCACCCAGGCGCCGGTGTGGGCCGCCGAGTCCAGCCCGGTCGGCTTCGCCAGCATGAACGGCGGAACCAGTGGCGGCTCGTCGTCCACCGTGGTCACCGTGACCACCGCCTCGGCGCTCAAGTCGGCGCTGAGCTCGAGCACGTCGCAGACCGTCCGGGTGTCCGGCCTGATCTCGATCTCCGGCATGTACAGCGTCGCCTCCAACAAGACGGTCATCGGTGTCGGATCCGGTTCCGGCATCACCGGCGGCGGGCTCAACCTGTCCGGCGTACGCAACGTGATCATCCGCAACATGGTGTTCCGCAACGCCAGTGACGACTCGATCAACGTCCAGTCGTCGACCACGAACGTGTGGATCGACCACAACGACCTGGCCAGCGGCTACGACGGCCTGATCGACATCAAGCGCGGCTCGGACTTCATCACCGTCTCGTGGAACCGGCTGCACAACCACGACAAGTCGATGCTGCTCGGCCACAGCGACGACAACGCGTCCGAGGACACCGGGCACCTGCGGGTGACCTACGTGCACAACTGGTTCGAGGGCACCGGACAGCGCCACCCCCGGGTCCGGTTCGCGAACCCGGTGCACGTGCTGAACAACTACTACAGCAACATCGGGTCGTACGGCGTCGCCTCGACCGAGAACGCCGGCGTCTACGTCGAGCGCAACTACTTCGAGAACGTCGCTACCCCGACGGTCACCCAGACCGGTGACTCGGACTCCGGCAACCTGAAGGTCCTCAACAACTACAAGGTCAACTCGGGTACGGAGCAGGTCCGCAACGGCGCCAGCGTCGCGGCGATCCCCTACTCGTACACCCCGGAGGCCAACAGCTCGGTCAAGGCGACCGTCACCGCGGGCGCCGGCACCGGAAAGATCTGACCCCCTCTGCCCCACCCCGGCGGTGCCCGCTCCTGTCGAGCGGGCACCGCCCCTTTTTGGCAGGATCATCCCCGCGGAGGTGGTGAGGGATGACCGGGATCCGACTGGCCGAGATGACCGACGAACACGCCGACCAGGTGCTCGACATCTACCGCCTGGGCATCGGCACGGGCGACGCGACGTTCGAGACCGAGGCGCCGACCTGGGCGAGGTTCCTCGCCGGCAAGCTGCCCGGTCACCGTTTCGTGGCACTCGACGAGTCCGACCGGGTCGCCGGTTGGATCGGCTGCGGACGGGTCTCCGAGCGCGCCGCGTACGCCGGGGTCGTCGAGCACTCCGTCTACGTACACCCGGATGCGGGCGGCCGGGGCATCGGCCGCATCCTGTTGCGGACCTTGATCGACTCCACCGAGGCGGCCGGGATCTGGACGATCCAATCGGGCGTCTTCCCGGAGAACACGCCGAGCCTCGCACTGCACGCGGCATGCGGTTTCCGGGTGATCGGCACCCGGGAGCGGGTCGGCCGTCTGCACGGCCGCTGGCGTGACGTGACCCTGCTGGAGCGCCGGAGTCCGGTCGTCACCTGAAGGCGTGATCCGGAACCTGGGAATTCCCCATGACTGCGGTGAATCGGACGCACCATGGGTCGACGTCGACGGCGGAAGGACCTACCGTGGACGGCCCGGAAACATTCGGGTAACTGGAGGTTCGGCATGACCGCCAGCGCACTCGACGTCACCACCACCTCCGACGGAACCCTCGTCATCCACCTCCGCTGCCTGAGCGCCGACGAGGACGCGACCGAGCTGAGGCGGACCCTGATCCACGCCATCCGGCACATCCGCCCCTCGTTTCTGGTGCTGGATCTGGCCGACGTCCGCGAGTTGGACCCGATCAACCTGGGCGCCCTGGCCGCGGCCTGCAACCTCGGCGACGACCATCAGGTGACCGTCTTCGTCGACCACATCTCGGCGCCGACGGCGATGCGCCTGACCGCGGCGGGAGTACCCACCCACCGCATCCGCCACATCCTCTGACCGGCTGGTCCGCAGAACTGCCCGGGCCCTCGGGAGAACAGCACGGGGAACCAGCCGTAGAGGTTGACGGCGACCGGCAATATTCTTTGCTGATCGGTGAACGGTTCGCGGGCAAGTCCGCTCAGATCGCCCCGGGCCGGGCCGACGGAAAGGAAACGTCACAGCCTCGGGGAGTTCGTATGCCGCAGTCGTGGAACCCATGTCGCGACGGCGGCCGGGACGAATCATGACCCGTGCCCTACCGGCCGCGGCACCGGGCCAGGCCGACCTTCTCCAGCAGGCCCTCGTCCACTTCGATCAATCCGAGCCGCTCTCGGCACGGGAGCTCGCGACGACCGTGGCCGAGGGGGACGACGACGCGTTGCGGGCGCAGGCGCTGGCCCTGCTGGTCCGGTGCCATCTGGTGCTCGACGAGCACGTCGAGGTGCTGGCGCTGGCCCGGGACGCGCTCGACCTGTGCTGGCGGATCGGTGACCGGGCCAGTGAGGCCATCGTGCACGCCACCGTCGCCCGGAGTCTGCTGTTCACCTGTGACCCGGTGAGTGCGATGGAAGAGATCATGACGGCGATCGAGGTGGCCGAGGCCAGCGGCGACCTGACCGCCCGGATGCTGTCCACCGGCACCGCCGGGACGATCTACTACTACCTGGAGCAGTACCACCACTGCATCGAGTTCTGTGAGCGGGCCGCGGAGATGGCCCGGATCCTCGGCGACGAGATCACCAACGGCGCCATGATCGACACCATGGCCTGCGCCAACATGTGTCTGGCCGAGGAGGCCCGCGCCGAAGGGGACGAGGATCGTGCGCAGGCGATCAGTGGGATAGCGCAGGACCAGTCGCGGGAGGCCATCACGATCGCCCGCCGCCGGGGACATCGCCGGCACGAGGTGATCGCGCTGGGCAATCTCGCCGAGAGCCTGTCCTTCTCCGGCCGCACCGACGAAGCCCTGGAACTGCTCAGCGGCTGGCAGCTCGACCCGGCCCGGGAGTCGCAGTCGATCATCACGCACCTGCTCGACACGCACGGCAGTGTCTGCCTGGCCAGCGGCCGGTACGACGAGGCGATCGGCCACCTGCGCGCGGCGATGGCGGCGGCGGAGAGCAAGAACAGCAAGATGGTGTCGGCCGAGCACCTGGCCGACGCCTACGAACGCAACGGCGATCTGCGCGGGGCGCTGGACACGTACAAACTCTTCCACGCGCTGTCCAAGGAGGTGGCGTCCGAGGCGGCCAAACGCAGCGGGAGCATCGCCGTGGTGCGGATGGAGACGGCGCAGGCCAAGGCCGCGGCCGAGGAGGAACGCGCCCGGGTCACCGCGTTGCAGCACGCCAATCAGGAGCTGCTGCGGCAGAGCCTGGAGGATCCGCTGACCGGGCTGGCCAACCGCCGGCACCTGGACGAGGTGATGGCCGCCGGGCTCGCCGGCCACGCGATCATTCTGGTCGACGTCGATCACTTCAAGCGGGTCAACGACGAGTACTCGCACCTGGTCGGCGACCGGGTGCTGCGGCTGCTCGCCGGTCTGCTGCGGTCCGCCTGCCGGGCCGAGGACACCGTGGTGCGGTTCGGCGGCGAGGAGTTCGCGGTGCTGCTGTCCGGTTCTGATCTGGCCAACGCGATGGCCACGGCGGAACGGCTGCGCTCGGAGGTGGCCGCCCACTTCTGGGGCGAGGTGGTGCCCGACCTGACGGTCACGGTGAGTATCGGCCTGGCTCTGGGTGACGAGTCGATCGACCCGGCTGTCGTGCTCGGGCACGCCGACGAGCGTCTTTACGCCGCCAAGCGGGCCGGCCGCAACCGGGTGCACGGCCCCACCGAAACGCCGTAGTGAGAAGCGGCGCGCAGCCCCAGGGGGCCGGGCTGCGCGCCACCGGACTCAGGCGACGGTGCGGATCAGCTTGCGGTTGAGGAACTCCTCGATGCCGTACCGTCCGAGCTCCCGGCCGAAACCGGACCGCTTGACGCCGCCGAACGGCAACTCGGGCCCCTCGGCCCCGACCCCGTTGATGAAGACCATGCCGGTGTCGAGGCGGTCGGCGACGCGGCGGGCCTGCGCGGGGTCACCGGTGAAGACATAGGATCCGAGGCCGTACGGGCTGTCGTTCGCGATCTCCACGGCATGATCCTCGTCGCGCGCCCGGATCACGACGGCGACCGGCCCGAACAGCTCCTCGTGGAAGCTCTCGAGCCCGGTCAGCACACCCGGCGGGTACCAGGCGCCGTTGCGCTCACCGGCCGTGGCGAGGCTGGCGCCGCCCGCGACCGCATCGGCGACCTGCTCTTCCAGCCGGACGGCGGCGGCCGCCGAGGACAACGGAGCGGCCGGGGTTGCCAGCACCGCCGCGGTGAACCGCTCGACGAATTCGTCATACAGGTCCTGGTGGACGATGAACCGCTTGCCGGCGTTGCAGGCCTGCCCGTTGTTGTCGACCCGGGCGGTGACCGCGGCCGCCACCGTGGCGTCCAGGTCGTCGGCGCCGAGGACGATGAACGGGTCGGACCCGCCGAGCTCGAGGACGACCTTCTTCAGGTGGCGGCCGGCGATCTCGGCGACCGCGGCGCCGGCCCGCTCCGAGCCGGTGAGCGAGACGCCCCGCACCCGCGGGTCGGCGATGACCTGCTCGATCTGCTCGTTGGTGGCGTAGATGTTGACGTAGGCGCCGTCCGGGAACCCGGCGTCGGCGAAGATCTTCGCGAGCAGGGCCGCCGACGACGGGCACTGCGGGGCGTGCTTGAGGACGACCGTGTTGCCGGCGACCAGGTTGGGGCCGGCGAATCGGGCGACCTGGTAGGCCGGGTAGTTCCACGGCATGATCCCGAGGATCACACCGACCGGCCGCCGCTGGATCACCGCCGACCCGTCGCCGTCGAGCAGCTTGATCTCCTCGTCGGCCAGGAACCCGGCGGCGTTGTCGGCGTAGAACTGGTAGATCGACGCGCTGAAGTCGACCTCACCGAGCGCGTCCTCGAAGGGTTTGCCCATCTCCTGCTGGATGGTGCGGGCCAGCTCGTCGCGGCGCTCGGTGTGCAGCTCGGCGACCCGGGCGATCAGGGCGGCCCGTTCGGCGACGGACAGCGACGACGTGCGGTACGAGTCGTGCGCGAGACCGACGGCGGCGGCCACGTCGGCGTCGGTGGCTGTGGGGTAGGTGGTGACGACCGCGCCGGTGGCGGGATCGACGACTTGGTAGAGGCTCACTCGGGGGCTCCGCTCAGGTGCTCGTGGACGGCCAGCCACTGTCCGTCACGCTTGTGGAAGACGATGGTCTCCCGTTCGTCGAGGGTCTGCTCGGCGCCGTCGAGACGGACGACCGTGCGGACCCGGTGGGTGAAGATCGCGACATCCTCCCCCACAGGCTGCACGTGCTGGTCCGTGGACTCGCAGGAGAGCACCCGGAAACCATCGCGCTCCCATCCGTACCACAGCTGCTCATAATCGGACAGCGACCGGACGGGCTGCGCGGTGGTGTGGAAGACGAACGTCGCGTCGGCGGCGAAGCCGCGGAAGTAGCCGACGGTGTCGTGGGCGCCGAACGCCGCGACGATGCGGGCGGCCGCTTCGAGGACCTGGGTCATGAGTCTTTCCGGGGAGCGAGGGCGGACAGGATCTCGTAGACGGTGTGAGCCGCGGCGATGCCGGTGATCTCGGCGTGGTCGTAGGCGGGAGCGACCTCGACCACGTCAGCGCCGACCAGGTTGAGGTCGGCGAATCCGCGCAGCGTGGCGAGCAGCTCACGGCTGGTCATACCGCCTGCTTCGGGCGTGCCGGTGCCCGGCGCGAAGGCCGGGTCGAGCACGTCGATGTCGATGGAGAGGTAGACCGGCCGGTCACCGACCCGGTCGCGGATGCGCTCGACGATGCCGCGCGCGCCCAGGTCGTCGATCTCCACGCTGGGCACCACGTGAAAGCCCAGCTCGCGGTCGTCGTGCAGGTCACGGCTGGAGTAGAGCGGGCCGCGGGTGCCGACGTGCAGGCAGCCGGACGTGTCGATCAGGCCCTCCTCGGACGCCCGCCGGAACGGAGTGCCGTGGGTGTGTGACGCCCCGAAGTAGGTGTCCCAGGTGTCCAGGTGGGCGTCGAAGTGGACGACCGCGACCGGTCCGTGTTTCGCCGCGACCGCCCGGAGCAGCGGCAACGCGATGGTGTGGTCGCCGCCGAGGGAGACCAGGCGACCGGCCCGTTCCAGCATCGCCCGAGCCCCGGCCTCGACCTGCGTGATCGCCTCGTCGAGGGAGAAGGGGTTGACCGCCAGGTCGCCGGCGTCGACGACCTGCTGGCTCGCGAACGGCGACACGTCGGCGGCCGGGTTGTAGGGCCGCAGCAACCGTGATGATTCCCGGACATGGGTGGGGCCGAACCGGGCACCCGGACGGTACGAGACACCGGCGTCGAACGGGACACCGATGATCGCCACGTCGACGTCGGAGACCTCGTCGATACGGGGCAGCCGGGCGAACGTGGCCGGGCCGGCGAACCGGGGGACGACGGTCGCGTCGACCTGACCGACGCGACCGTCCTGGACGATACGGGGAACGGAGGACATGGACTTCCTTACTCGGTGGCGCCGGTGCGCGCCTTGACGCGGTGCTCGGAGGCGGCGTGGTCGTCGACGATCGCCGGCATCTCGGCCTCGGCGGCCGGGACACCGCGCGGCCCGTCCGGACCGAAGACGTAGCGGGGCTCGGGGAACAGATGGATCAGTGCGAGGTACAGGACGGCGGCGGTGCCGATGGAGACCGGGAGGCTGATGTCGATGCCGCCCGCGACGTTGCGGAACGGGCCCTCGATCAGCGGTGGGTAGTTGGCGAACAGCAGGCCGAGGATCGCGGCCGGGATCCAGGCGGCCATGCCGCGCCAGTTGACGCCGTTGCCGAACCAGTAGGCGCCGCCGATCCGGCCCTGGTTGAACACCTGCAGGTCGGCCTCGCGGTAGTGGCCGCGCCGGACGACATACCCGATCGTCATGATGATCATCCACGGGGTGGTGCAGATGACGATAGCGCCGACGAACGCGTTCACACTGGCCAGCAGGTCGAAGGCGAGCCGCCCGACGAGGATGAAGACGAAGGCCAGGCCGCCGATGACCAGCGACGCCTGCACCCGGTTGAGCCGCGGGAAGACCGACGAGAAGTCCAGGCCGGTGCCGTAGAGCGAGGTGATGCCGGTGGACAGGCCGCCGAGGAACGCCACCACGATCAGCAGCAACGCATACCACGCCGGGGAGACGTTGATCAGGGCGACGATGTAGTCGGCCTCGCCGGCGACCAGGGTCGCGGTGAAGACGCCGAACAGGAACGGCACGAGCGTGGCGAGCTGAGCGCCGAAGGTGGCCGCGAGCAGGCGGGACGGCTTGGTGGCGGCCGGGATGTAGCGGGACCAGTCACCGAGGAACGCGCCGAACGAGATCGGGTTGCCCATCACGATCAGGGCGGAGAGCACGAACGTCGGCCAGAACGAACCCAGTGCGTACGCCTCCGGGCCCGGGTTGTAGCCGAAATCGAGCGTTCCACTGTACGCCAGAACGCCGAGGAGTATCAGGGCCGTGTTGCCGTAGACGACGATTTTGTTGACCAGCAGCATGAACGCGTAGCCGTAGATCACGACGACGATGACGATCGCGCCGAGGATCGCGTAGACCACTCCGCGCAGCAGGTCGGAGTCGTCCACGCCGGCCAGCCGGACCAGTGCGCCCACCACCGCGTCGCCGCTGACCCACACCGAGATCGAGTAGAAGGCGATCGCGGTGAGCAGGGACAGGAACGAGCCGACGATCCGGCCGCGGACCCCGAAGTGTGCGCCTGAGGCGACCGCGTTGTTGGTGCCGGTGAGCGGCCCGAACAGGCCCATCGGGGCGAGGAAGACCGATCCGACCAGGACACCGAGGACGGTCGCGGCGACCGCCTGCCAGAGGGAGAGACCGAGGAGTACGGGAAAGGTGCCCAGGATGACGGTGGCGAACGTGTTCGCCCCGCCGAACTGGATGCGGAAGAGGTCGAGGGGACGGGAGTGCCGGTGTGCCGCCGGAATGGTGTCGATGCCGTGCTGCTCGACCTCGGTGACCCTGGGTCGCTGTATGTCTGTCATCGGATTCCTTCCGGGGATACTCCGGCCTTCAGGCCGGGGAGGAAACGGAATGTCCTGCGTAGCAGGGCAGGGGTAGCCGATTCGCCGTCCCGGCGGATCGGCGTCAGGACGACTGCCCCTCTGCCGAGGCACTCGTACGGGTGTTCTATCCTTTGTGGATGGCCGAGGGGGTGGAGCGCGGTTACCGCTACCGCTTCTACCCCACCCCGGCCCAGGCGCAGTTGTTGACGAAGACGTTCGGGTGTGTGCGGCTGGTCTACAACCTGGGGTTGGAGGCCCGCCAGGACGCCTGGCAGTCCCGGCAGGAGACGCTCGGTTACGGTGCGACGTCGGCTTTGCTGACCGGCTGGAAGAAGACGCCGGAGTTCGCGTTTTTGAATGAGGTGTCGTGTGTGCCGTTGCAGCAGACACTGCGGCACCTCGATACCGCCTACACAAAGTTCTTCGCCGGCCAGACGAGGTTTCCGCGGTTCAAATCGAAGAAGCGGTCGCGAAGGTCGGCGGAGTTCACCAGCAGTGCCTTCACGTTTCGTGACGGTGAGTTGCGGCTGGCGAAGCTGATGGACACCCCGTTGGCGGTGGTGTGGTCGCGGCCCCTGCCCGCCGGTGTGGCGCCGAAGACGGTGACGGTGTCGCAGGACCGTGCCGGCCGCTGGTTCGAGTCGTTGCGGGTCGAGGTGCCCTCCGCCATCGCCCCGGCCGCTACCGGCAGGGTCGGGATCGACGCCGGAATCAACCGGCTGTTGACCCTGTCCACTGGTGAGCCGGTGGACAATCCACGTCACGAGCGGCGGGAGCGGGCCGCTCTGGTGCGGGCGCAGCGGGAGTTGGCGCGTAAGGAGAAGGGTTCCCGTAACAGGGAGAAGGCGCGGTTGAGGGTGGCGCGGGTGCATGCCCGCATCGCTGACCGGCGCCGGGATGTGTGGCATCAGGTGACGACTCGGCTCGTGCGCGAAAATCAAGTGCTCGTGATCGAGGACCTCGCGGTGTCCAACATGCTCCGCAACCACACGCTGGCGCGGGCGATCAGCGACGCGTCCTGGCGTATGTTCCGCACCCTGCTGGAATACAAGGCCGCCGAGTACGGGCGGACGCTGATCGCGGTGCCGCGTTGGTATCCGTCGACCCGGTTGTGTTCGGTGTGCGGGGTGCGGGCGGACAAGATGGCGTTGTCGGTGCGGGCATGGACCTGTACCGGCTGCGGGACCGGGCATGATCGGGACGTGAATGCGGCCCGCAACATTTTGGCCGCCGGGCAGGCGGTGACGGCCTGTGTAGCTGATGTCAGACCTCAACGGGGAACCACCTCCCGGGCGGGCAGCCGGCGATGAAACAGGAACGACTCTGGGGCGACCCAGTGGAATCCCCGCCCCTTCAGGACGGGGAGATGTCAAGGCGGTTGTCCTTCGCTGAGGAACGCTGTTGCGGGGAGAGTAGGCGTAAGTTTCATCCCACGCAACGGCTGTTGCATGGAGGGCTACTCGGTTTGCCATCCTGTTAACGAAGGGAAAAACATGCGCGTCCGCCGCATCGTCGATCTGTCCGTGCCGGTCGGCGCCGGAACACAGATATATCCGGGCGATCCTGAACCGCGGCTGAACGTGCATGCCACCGTGCCGACCGACGGTTTCAACCTGCTGCGCATCGAGATGGGTTCGCAGACCGGCACCCACGTGGACGCGCCGTACCACTTCCGGGATGACGCGCCCCGCCTGCACGAACTCGACCTGGGCCTGTTCACCGGGCCGGGCGTGGTCCTCGACGTGCGCGGCCTGGCGCCCCGCACCCCGATCACCTGGGACCTGATCGACCCGGCCGGTCTCGGACCCGGCGTGATCGCGCTGATCTGCACCGGATGGTCACGGTTCTACGGCACCGAGGCGTACTTCGATCACCCGTACCTCGACGCCGACGCCTGCCGGAACATGCTCGACCTGGGTGTCCGCACGTTCTGTGTGGACGCCGTCAACATCGACGAGACACCTTCGGAGATCGGCTACCCGGTGCACCACCTGATCGCGAAGGCGGGCGGCGTGATCGGCGAGAACTTCCGCAACCTGGAACTGATCGACTTCCCCGACCCCCTGGTGTCCTGTCTGCCGATCGCCTTGGAGAATGCAGACGGGGCGCCGGTACGGGCGGTCGCGTGCGAGTTGGAGGACTGAATGGCTGGCCAGGTCCGGCGGGTGGCCCAGCCACCGGCCTCCGGCGCGGCGATCGGCGGCCGGCTGCGCGCCGCCCGGCAGACACGCGGTCTCACCCTGCAGCAGGTCGCCGACGCCACCACCCTGAACAAGGGTTTCATCAGTCGGCTGGAGCGCGACGAGGTGTCGCCGTCGGTGGCGTCGCTCGTCTCGATCTGCGAGGTGCTCGGCATCCGGGTCGGCGAGCTGTTCGAGCCGCCCGCGACGTCACTGGTCCGCGCCGGCGAGGGCCGCCCGATCAACTTCGGCGGCACCGACGTCCGCGAGCTGCTGCTCACCCCCGGCACGCAGAGCCAGCTGCAGG
The DNA here is from genome assembly GCF_033097365.1 of Actinoplanes sichuanensis. NCBI lineage: Bacteria > Bacillati > Actinomycetota > Actinomycetes > Micromonosporales > Micromonosporaceae > Actinoplanes > Actinoplanes sichuanensis. The sequence continues at coordinate 2,072,870 of NZ_AP028461.1, read as the reverse complement.
TCATCCACTCGACGATCGCGCCCGGCGGCAACGGTGGCGAGGAGCTGTACACGCTCGACTGCGAGGTCGAGTTCGTCTACGTGATCAGCGGCAGCCTGGAGATCCGGCTCTCCGCGGAGACCGTCCTGCTGAGCAGCGGTGACGCCTTCACCTTCCCCGGCCGCGAGCCGCACACCTGGGTGAACGCCACCTCCGGCGCCACCGAGGTGGTCTGGGTCCTCGCCCCCGCGCCGTAACCGGTCCGGCCGGCCGTGAGTGCTGTCCCGCGACGCCCGCGCCGGCACTCACGACCAGCCGGCTAGGTGAGGCGGGCGGCGGCCAGGCCGGCGGTGATCAGCAGGCCCAGGCCGTTCGTCGCCCAATGCAGGGCCGCCGCGGCCAGCAGACTGCCGCTGCGACGGCGCAGCTCGCACAGCAGCAGACCGGCCAGTGCGGTGAACCCGACCGCCCCCGCGACGGCCAGCACCTGGCCGGTCAGCCCGGTGCCGAGGACGCTACTGACCGCGCCGTTCGCGCTGTTCAGACGCAGGGACGGCAGAATGTGCCACAGACCGAACAGCGCCGACGACGTGATGCTCGCCCAGACCGCGCCGCGATGCCGGTTGACCAGGCCCATCAGCACTCCCCGGAAGGCGACCTCCTCCAGCAGGACGGTGCCGAGCGGCACCACCACGAACGCGGTCAGCAGCGCGGCACTCAGATGCAGGTGGTAACGCACGTCCTGGAAGGCGGGCCGGGTGAACGGGATCGCCGCGCCGACGGCGTAGACGACGGCGACCACCGCGATGGCGCCGAGGGCATATTTCAAACCCGGCACCAGGGTACGGCGGGACAGCCCCAACTCGTGCCAGGTGAGGCCGGTGCGGCGGGCGAACAGGACCAGTCCCAGCGCGACCAGCGGACCGGCGATCAGGCCGGTGCCGTGCGGGCCGTACTTGTTGGCGACGTTGACCGTGACGAGCACGGCCACGACGGCGCCGAGAACGAGAAGGGAACGGGGACGGGTCACGAGGACAAGACGGTACCCGGGAACCGCGCCACAATCCGGGTAAACGTCACGGCGTGTGAACTTCAACTCGTCACGGAGAGAATCCGGCGAGTGGCACGGCGGAGTTCGGGCAGGTCGAGGACGGTCAGGCGACCATCGTGTTTCACCACCCGGCCGTCGACGATCACGGTGTGCACATCCGGCACACCCAGACAGGTGACCACCGCACCGGTGACGTCGGTGTCACCCGGCAGGGGGGCGAGCCCGTCGAGCAGGATCAGATCGGCACGGCGACCGGTTTCGATCAGGCCGATCTCGCCGCCCAAGCCGATCGCGCGGGCGCTGTCGATGGTGGCGGCGGCCAGCACGTCGGCGGCCGGATGCATGGTTCCGGAGTCCATGCGGTGCTGACGGAGGGTGTCGCGCATCGGCTCGAACAGGTCGGGCGGGGCGTTGACCACGACGTCGGTGCCCAGCCCGGCTCGGCCACCGGCGGCGCGCAGAGTGGACCACGGTGACCGGCCGTGACCCATGGTCGCCTCGACGATCGGCGTGACGGTGACCCCGGTGCCGGTGTCGGCCAGCAGTTTCGCCTCGTCGGAGGTCATCCCGTTGACGTGGACGAGGTTCAGGTGCGGGCCGAGCAGGCCGGCTCCGTCCAGCGCCGCCACCTGGCCACCACCGGCGTGCATGGTGGCGAGCACCCCGCTCTCTCTGGCGGACGCGATCTCTCGCCTCGCGTCGTCCGGGGTGCCGATGGCCGTACAGAAAATGGCTTTTGCTTGGGTCACGCGCCCTCGTGTGGCGGCCGGGTGATCGTGACCGACGACGGCGCGGATGCCGGCGGCGCCGTAGGCGTCGAGGACCGCTTCGGCGTGCGACGGTGACCTGATACACGTTGTTGAAGTCGAGGACCGTGGTGATGCCCGCGTCGAGGGCCTCGGCCGCGCCGAGCAGGGTGGCGAGGCGCGCCTGCTCGGGGTCGAGGCGCCGGGCCAGCACCTGGTCGAAGTAGGCGGGCAGGGTCATGTCCGGGCCGAGGCCGCGCAACGGAGCCTGCCAGACATGCCGGTGACCGTCGACGAGGCCGGGCACCGCGACGAGCCCGGTCGCGTCGATCACGCGCCCGGGCGCGCCGTGAGCGTGACCCGATCCGCCATGAGCGTGACCGGACCCGTCGTGAGCCTGACCGGACCCGCCGTGAGCGTGGCCCGACCCGCCATGAGTGCGATCGGGTCCGAATCGAGCGCGATCGGGTCCGAAATGCGCCTCGACGAACCGGCCGCCGTCGATGCCGATGTCCGCGTGGCCGCCGGTGAGCAACCGGGCGTTGCGAATCAGAAGATCCACTTTGCCTCCCTAGAAAGCTTTTTCAAAAGCTATTACAGAAGCTTTCATAAATGCAAGCCGGATCGTCCGGCGACCGACGGGCGCACGTAGGATTGCTCGGTGACCAGGGACGTGGTGGACGAGATCGCCGGAGCGTGGGACGCCGAACTGCCCGGCGTCGTCGGCGCCGAACTGGCCGTCAGCAAACGCGCCGCCCGACTGTCCGCGCTGCTCAACGCCCCGGTCGAGGCCCGGCTGGCGCGACTCGGACTGACCAAGGCGGAGTACGACATTCTGGCCGTGCTGCGGTCGGCCGGCGAACCCTACCGGCTACGTCCGTCGGTGCTCACCCAACGGCTCGCGCTCACCTCCGGCGGCACCAGCAACGTGCTGCGGCGGCTGACCGCCGCCGGGCTGATCGAGCGCGACCCGGACCCGTCCGACGCGCGCAGCTCCTGGGTGCGCCTGTCGGCCGACGGCGCCGTCAAGGCCGAGGAGGCGGTGCGCGCGGCGAGCGCCGCCCAGACCGCGCTGCTACGCGACGTCCCGCCCGAGGTCACGGCCACCGCCATCACCGCCCTGCGGGACATTCTGATCGCTCTGGGTGACACGGCCGACTGAACTCCTGGCGGCCGGACGGCGTACGACCGGGCATGGGAACGCGCGTGCACGCCAGTCCGCAATGGTGGTGGCGGATATCGATCGTGCTGGCAGCCGTCGTCGGGCTGTACAGCGCCGACTACCCGATCCTGGCGTACACCACGCAGAGTTCGGTCATCGCGATCGGCTACTACTGCGGGGTCCTCTACTGGATGCACCGCCGGGTGACGGTCGAGGCTGCGGCACCCCGGCTGCGGGTGGCGGTGCTGTCCTGGGTCCTGCTGAGCGGGCTGGTGCTGCACTTCGTGCTGGCCGGCGGCGCGAACCCGATTCCCGGCGTGCTCACCGGCGATCCGGCCGACGTCTCGTCGTTCCTGCTGCACTACGTGCTGCCGATCATGGTGTTCGCCGACTGGCTGCTGTTCCGCCCGTACGGCCAGGCCCGCTGGCGTGACCTGCCGGGCTGGATGCTGTTCCCGCTCGGCTACGCGGCGATCGTGCTGGCCCGCGGCGCGCTGGTGACCGGGCGCTACCCGTACCCGTTCCTGAATCCGGACCGCCGCGGCTGGGATGGCGTCGGTCTGTGGATCGCCGCGCTGGCCGTCGCGTTCGCCCTGGTGGCAGCCCTGCTGATCGCCACCGATCGACTGCGCCGCCCGAAAATGCCCACGCAGGGTCATTAACTGATCGCGCGTTTGAACCGTCGACGCTACGTGTCCGTATCTTGCACGGGGAATCACATCGATGGGGGGACGGGCGTGGTGGATCGCGACGACGGGCAGCGCCCGAGACTGCGGATAGCCGGCTACGTGTCGGGTCACGCGGAACCGGTGGACGGCCAGGAGCCCGCCCCGGTCGCCGAACCCGGCCCCACGCCGCGACCACTGCCCATGACGCTCCCGAACATCTCCGACTACTGGCCGGACCGGGGTCGACGGCCGGCACCCGCGGCACCGCCGGAACCCCGTGAGCGGCACCGGAAACGGCCGGTCATCACGGTCGGGCTACTCGCCGGGCTGGTGATCACCGGCACTCTCCTGCTGACCCGCCCCGATTCCCCGCCCGACCGGCAGCAACAGGAGCTGGCCGCACCGGCGAGCACCACCACCACTCAGCCGACCACCGCCCCGGTCAGCGTCGCTCCCTCCACCACCGCGCCGACCACACCGGCCGCCCCGGCCCCGGCGCCGCCGCCCGATCAGCCCGAGAAGATCACCGCGGCCAGGTTCGTACTCACCACCGGCGTCACCCGGCTCGACGTCCGTACCGCCGACCTGGACGGCGACGACTTCCGGGTCACCACCCCCAAGGACTCCGGCCTCGACGTGGACGCCGACTTCAAGGACGGCACCCTCAGCGTCAGCGCCGAACCGGACGGCCGGGAGAACGGCAGCGGCCGGGTCGACGTGCTGCTCAGTAAGGACATCGTGTGGCGGCTGCGGATGGGCGCGGGCGTGCACACCGCGACGTTCGACATGAACGGCGGCACGGTCAGCGACATCGACCTGATCGGTGGCGCGCAGACCATCGAGATCGAACTGGGCCGCCTCGACCGTACGCTGCCGATCCTGATGGCCGGTGGAGTGCACACCTGGAAGATCCGCACGTCCGAGAAGGTGCCGGTGAAGGTGGCCTTCACCGGCGGCGCCGGTGACGTCACCCTCTACGGCGACGAGAAGGGCGGGGTGAGCGGCGGCGACACCGTCCGCAAGGGCGACCTGGACGACGAACCGGGGCTGAACATCGACGCCGAGGCGGGTATCGGCTTCCTTGACATCTCCCGCGACTGACGTCTCCTCGGTAGCGTCCCGGTCATGACCGCTCCCCTGGACGGCCTGCTGGTCGCCGACTTCAGCCGGGTCCTGGCCGGGCCGCTCGCCACGATGACGCTGGCCGACCTGGGCGCCACGGTCGTCAAGGTGGAACGCCCGGGCAGCGGCGACGACACCCGCGGCTGGGGTCCGCCGTGGACGGCCGGTTCGTCGGCGTACTTCGACGGACTCAACCGGAGCAAATACAGTCTCGCCCTCGACCTGACCGCCGACCGGGACCTGTCGGCCGCCCGTGAGCTCGCGGCCCGCGCCGACGTGCTGGTGCACAACCTGCGACCGGCCGGGATGCGCGGGTTCGGGCTCGACTACGAGACGGTCGCGGAGATCAACCCGGCGGTCGTCTACTGCACGGTCACCGGATTCGGGCCGGACACCGACCTGCCCGGCTACGACTTCCTGGTGCAGGCCGTCGGCGGCCTGATGAGCATCACCGGCGATCCGCACGGTGATCCGACGAAGGCCGGGGTCGCGCTGGTCGACGTGCTGACCGCCAAGGACGCGACGATCGGCATCCTGGCCGCGCTGCACAAACGCGAACGTACCGGCCACGGCGACCACGTCCAGGTGAACCTGCTGTCCAGCCTGCTCGGCAGCCTGGTCAACCAGGCCTCCGGATACCTGGCGACAGGCACCGCGCCGGGCCGGATGGGCAACCGGCATCCGTCGATCGCCCCCTACGAGACCCTGCGTTGCGCGGACGGGCCGATCGCGGTGGCCTGCGGCAACGACCGCCAGTTCGGCCGGCTCTGCGCTGAGCTGGGGATCGCGTCGGTGGCCGGGGATCCGCGGTTCGCCGACAATCCGGCCCGGGTCGCCCATCGCGACGAACTGGTCGCCGCCCTGGAGAAGGCGCTGGCCGCCGACACCGCCGCGAACTGGGAACGGCGTCTGACCGCCGCGGGGGTCCCGGCCGGGCTGGTCGGCGACATCGGCGACGCGATCCGCCGGGCCGACTCCCACGGTCTGGAACCGCTGGTCGCGCTGCCGAGCGGCGGTGCCCAGATCCGCCACCCGATCACCTGGACCCGGGCGTCGGTCGCCCGCGCCGCCGACCCGCCCGCCCTCGGCGAGCACACCGAGACCCTGCGGGCCTGGCTCTCCGACACCTCCGGAGCACCACTCCCTAGCCTTCCGCGCGGACCAGGCGCAACGCCAGCGCCGGGCAACGGCTGACCGCCTCGCGGGCTTCGCCCGCCAGAGCCACCGGCACGGTCAGGTCACCGCCGGTCCGCGCGGCCGGATAGCCCCAATCGTCCTCCACCAGCAGTTCCGGCAGGAGTTCGGTGCACAGCCCCCGCCCGTCGCAGGCCGTCCAGTCGATGTGCAGCCGGTTCATCGCCCCTCCTCGGCCAGGCAGTGTCCGGACAGGTGCGCGGCGACGTCGGTGTCGAAGGCGCGCATCGCGCTCAGGACCAGACGGGCCGTGCCGTCCGGGTGGCGGCAGGCACCCCGGCCGGTGACCAGCCGGGCCAGGCGGTCCACCTCGGCGGGCAGCCCCGGCCGAACCCGGCGCAGCGCCAGGTCGGAGAGGGTCTGCGCCATCCGGGGCAGGCCGTTGACACACGGGCCGCACTGCCCGGCGACCGCCCCGGCCAGGTAGCTCGCGATCCGGGCGCTCTCCACCAGCCCGCAGGACCCGGCCGGCAAGGCGACCACCACACCCGCGCCCGGGGAGGCGCCGTAGCGGGCCATCGCGGCCCGGCTGACCGGTAGATCGGGGTCGGCCGGCACCCAGCCGCCGTGATATCCGCCGACCAGGACCGCCCGCAACCGGCCGGTCGGTCCACCGGCGGCGGCGATCAGGTCACCGAGCCGGACGCCGTACCCGGCTTCGACGACCGCCCCGGGCCGTCGCACCGCGCCGCTGATCGTGGCCAGGAAGGTGCCCGGCTCGTCGGCGGTTCCGGCGGCCCGGAACCAGCCCGGCCCGTACCGTGCGATCAGCGCCAGATGGGCGAGTGTCTCGACGTTCTGGACCAGGGTCGGCGCGCCGCCGGCGCCGGACTCGGTGATCCGGATCCGCTTGTCGGCCGGCACCGCGTCGCGCCCGGTGACCGCCGCGACCGCCGCCGACTCCTCACCGGAGACGAACGCGTCGGGCGCGGTCCGGAGCTCGACCGGAAGCGATCTCAGTGAGCTGTGGGCCCCGGCCGGTGCGTACAGGTAGGTGGTTCGCGCTCCGACCGCCCGGGCGACCAGCTCGAGCCCGTCCACGATCAGGTCGGGCGCCGCGGTGAGCAGGGCCTTGTCCTTGCCGGAAGCCGGTTCGCCCTCGGCGGCGTTCGCGATCACCACGGCCGGTCGGCCGGCGGCGGCGACCGCGGCGAGTTTGCGCCACACCGGGAAACCCGCTCCCCCACGCCCGGTGATCCCGGCGTCGCGGGCCATGGCGATGATCTCGGCGCCGGTCAGTGCGGGCAGCGGTCCGTGCCCCGAACCGCTCGACAGTCGTGACTCCGACGCGACGACCGAACTGGTGGTCATACGGCTCTCCTTCAACGAGAAAGGGTCAAGGGGCGACGGCGGGCCGCTCGGCCCGCGAAGGCCTCGAAACCGGCGGAGGTACGCCAGACGACCGCCGCCACCACGACGGCGAGGCAGGCGAGCGAGATCGCCCACAGCCACCAGGTGCCCGAGTCACTTCCGGCGCCGAGACCGTGGGCGAGGGCGACCGGCCAGCAGAGGTAGCCCGCCCAGTGCACGGCCCGCCAGGCCGGGGCTCCGATCCGGTGCCGGAGCAGGCTGGTCGCCACGATCGCGAGGATCAGGTCCAGGGCCACCGTGCCGAGCCCCTGCCAGAACGGGCTGTACTCGCCGACGAACGGCACCACCAGATCGATCAGGTCCAGCTTCGCGTACGAGTCGAACAGCAGCGCGACCACGTGGCCGGCCAGAAACACCACGCTGAGCAGGGCGGCGTTGCGGTGGACCAGGCTGACCGCGAAACGCGGCAACCCGAACGCCGGCCGTCCGGACCGGGCACCGACACCGAGCGCCACCACCACGGTCAGCAGGATCAGCGAGACGACCCCGCTGCCCCGGGCGAAATACCAGAGCGCGTCGTCGCTCATCGCGGCCACCCGCCGAGTTCGACGACCTCCAGCGACGGGCTGACCAGCCGGCTCGGCACGTCTCGCAACAGTGCCGGGGCGTCGTGCCCGCGAACGATCGCGGCCGTGCTGAGCGTATTGGCCCGCAGGCAACTGAACGCCGCCACCGACACCGTCCGCCAGACGCGCGCCGCCGGCCGCCCGGTGGCCGGGTCGACGATGTGGTGCACCAGCTCACCGGGCCGCCCCCAGGTGCGCCCGGCGGTGCTGGAGGTGGCCAGGGCGGCCCCCGCGGGCAGCCGGATCGTGCACGCCGGGTCACCGGACCGGTCCTGCACCAGCACCTGCCAGCCACCGTCCGGGGCGGGTCCGGCGGTGGCGATGTCCCCGCCCAGCGCGACCAGCACCCCGGTGCCGAGCCGTTCGGCGATCCGGGTGGCGGCCCGGTCGGCGGCGACCGCCTTGGCGGTGGCCCCGAGATCGAGCAGAACCCCGTGCGGAACGGTCAGCTCCCGCCCGAGCAACCGGACCGACCGCCAGTCCGGAGCCGGGAAGACCCGGACGCCGGTGCCCACGACCCGACCCGCGAGCCGCGCGAAGTCCCGGTCGTAGCCGAGTGCGCAGAGCGCGCCGCCGACGGTCGGGTCGACCGCCCCGCCGGTCTGCCGGGCCGCGTCCAGGGCGGCGCCGACCAGTTCGGCGAGCAGTGAGCTGACCACGATCGGCCGCCCGCCGCCCCGGCACACGTCCCGGATCTCGGAGTCCGGCCGGAACCGGCTGCACGCCGCGTCGACCGCTGCCAACTCGGTCCGGAGCAGGTCGGCGGCCCGGTCACGCCGTGCCGGGTCGGTGACGACCAGCCGGGCCACGGTTCCCCAGACGTCCCACTGCGCGGTGTCCGCGCCGACCGGGAGTGTCTCGACGAGCGGCATCTCAGGAACCTCCCGAGGTCGCCTGCGAGCTGCTGCCGCTGTCGCCGCTGGAGACGACCGGCGAGTCGGTGGCCGCCGAGGAGCTCGAAGACGATGACGATGACGATGACGTCGACGAAGCCGACGTGGTCGACGACGAATCGGCCGCCTGTGCCGCCAGGCCGATCCCGGCGGTGGCCGCCAGACCCGCCACGACCAGGGCTCCGGTCACCAGTGTGGCGCGTCGTCGCCCGATGTCCCGCTGCATGTGATCCCCCTTCATCCGGTTCCGGGGACAACCCTGCGCGCGAAGTCTCGCCGACACCTTTGTGATCCCTGTGCGGTGTCTGTCAGTGTCGCCGGGCAGTAGGTTGCGTAGATGAAGATCATTGGGCTGGTCGGTGCCGGCCACATGGGTGCGGGACTCGGCTGGGCGTTGCGAGCGGGCGGGCACGATGTCGTCACGTCGCTGGCGGGCCGTTCGGAGCGCACCGGCCGCCTGGCCCGCGACGCCGGGTTGCGGCTGCTCCCCGGTCTCACCGACGTGCTGGCCGAGGCGGACGTGGTCCTCGTCGTCACCCCGCCCGGTGCCGCGCTCGACGCGGCCCGGGAGATCGCCGCTGCCGCCGAGGGAACGGCCCGTCCGCTGGTCGTGGACATGAACGCCGTCTCCCCGTCAACCGTGACCGCGTCCGCGGAGGTGCTGACCGCGGCGGGTTTCGACCTCGTCGACGGCGCGATCTCCGGCCCGCCGCCCACGGTCCGGCCCGGAGCGCGGCTCTACCTGTCCGGGCCACGGGCCGCCGAGGTCGCGGATCTGCGGTGGACACACGCCGGCCCGGTGGTGGTCGGCGACCGGGTCGGCGCGGCGAGCGCGGTGAAGATGTCCACCGCGTCGGTGTACAAGGGGCTGATGGGCCTGATGACCCAGGCGGTACGGGCGGCGGCCGCACACGGTGTGCTGGAGCCGGTGATGGCCGACCTCGGGGAGGAGTTCGGTACGCCGTACGAGATGGCGCTCGCCGCGGCCAAGGCCCACCGTTACGTCGCGGAGATGCGGGAGATCGCGCTGTCGCAGTCGGCGGCGGGTCTGCCGCCGGCGTTGTTCGAGGCGTTCGCCGAGGTCTGGTCGGACATCGCGACCCGGCCGCTGGCCGCAGACGATCCGGAGACCGTGCCCCGGGAGATCACCGCCCGCCGGATCGCCGACGGCCTGACCGACTGATCGGATCCACTCGACCGCGACCCGCGACAGTCCACTGCGGAGCCCCGCTGTGGCAGGCTCTCGGCGTGGGCATCGATCGGGATCTGGACTGGGACGGCTGTGTCAACGTCCGCGACCTGGGTGGGCTGCCGACCGGCGACGGTCGGGTCACCAGGCGCGGTTCGATCGTGCGGGCGGACAGTCTGGATCGGCTGAGCGCCGACGGGTGGGCGGCCCTGCACGCCTACGGTGTCCGCACGGTCGTGGATCTCCGGGAGGCCGACGAGCGTACCGCCGAGGTGGTCCGCCCGGACGGGATCACCGTGGTGACCGTGGCGCTGGACGACAACGACGACGCCGACTTCTGGTATCGGCTGATCGACGACGAGGCCGACGGCACACCGCTCTACTACCGTTCGTTCCTGGAGCACAAGTCCGATCGCTGTGTGCTGGCGCTGACCGAGGTGGCCCGGGCCGCGCCCGGTGCGGTGGTGGTGCACTGTGGGATCGGCCGGGACCGGACCGGGCTGATCGCTCTGTTGCTGCTGGCTCTGGCCGGGGTGACCGCGGACGCGATCGTCGCCGACTACACGTTGAGCGAGGCCCGCCTGCGCGCCTATTTCGGCGACGAACGGGATCCGATCGCCGAGCGGCTGGCCGAGCAGGGCACCACGATCGGCGAGGTGCTGCACCGGCTCCTCGACGGCTTCGATGTGGACTCCGGGCTGGCACTGACGGACGCGGACCGGGCGGCGATCCGGGCACGACTTCTGGGTGACTGACGATTGAGGCCGGGATTCACGGGTATGGCCATACACGTACATCCGTGATCTGGAGGTGTCCGATGGCTTTCGATGACAAGGTCGACAACAAGGCCGAGGAGATCGGCGGCAAGGTCAAGGAGGGCGTCGGCAAGGCCACCGACGACGAACGCCTCGAGGCCGAGGGCAAGGCCGACCAGAGCAGCGCGAACCTCAAGCAGGCCGGCGAGAAGATCAAGGACGTCTTCCGTTCCTGACGGACCTCCTCACCGTGGGCCCGGACCGCTGCGGCGGTCCGGGCCGCAGTGTTTCAGCAGTTCACGTTGGTACGGCCGACCTGCGCCGTCCACCCGCAGGTGTCCTGGACGGTGCCGCCCCGGGTGCGCAGGGTGGCCGTGTCGCCGGCGTTGTTCCACACGTAACCGCCGGAGTTCCAGTACCGGTGGGTGGCGGTGTCGGTGCCCTTGCCGGTGTGCAGGTAGAGCACACCGCCCCGGCCGGCGATGGTGACGTTGTCGAAGGTGTAGGACCGCACCTCGTCGGCGACCCGCCAGCCTTTCAGGTTGACCGCCGTCGTACCGGTGTTGACCAGGGCGATCCACTCCGCGTTGAGGCTGCCGTTGGTGCGGTCGTCCTTACCCGGCGAGTCGTACTGGACACTCTGGAACCGCAGTGCCGGGGCGGCGGCCTGGACGGGCGCGGCCAGGGAGAGGGCGGCTCCGAGGGCGACGATGACGACCCCGGGCAATGGGCGAAGCATGCGATCTCCTGTCAGGCTGGTCGGAAAGCCGCATTCTTCCCGTCCGACCTGATAATCCGCTGAACAACACGCGCGGTTCACTCTTCCGAGGCACCCGACCACAACTGCCAACTCCGCGTTTCTGCAGGTGATTGGCAGTTGCCGGGTTGTCGCGGCGCTAGTGGCGGGCGTACGGTGTCCGGGTGGCCGAACACGAGCACCACCACCCGCACCGGCACGGTCTCCGCCATCTGCTGAAACCGCACTCGCACGACACCGCCGACCGGGTCGACAGCGCCCTGGAGGCCTCCCGTGACGGCCTGCGGGCGCTGTGGATCTCCCTGGCCGGGCTCGGAGTCACCGCCGCCGTGCAGGCCGTGATCGTGGCGATGTCCGGTTCGGTGGCCCTGCTCGGCGACACCGTGCACAACGTCGCCGACGCGCTCACCGCGGTTCCACTGGGTCTCGCGTTCTGGCTCGGTCGGCGGGCCGCGACCAGGGCGTACACCTATGGTTTCGGCCGTGCCGAGGATCTCGCCGGGGTGCTGATCGTGGCGGTGATCGCCGCGTCCGCGGTCGCGTCGGCGTGGTTCGCCGTCGACCGGCTGATGCATCCGCAGGCCCTCAGCCACCTGCCGTGGGTGCTGGCCGCCGGGATCGTCGGGTTCGCCGGCAACGAGATCGTGGCCCGCTACCGGATCGCGGTGGGCCGCCGGATCGGCTCGGCGGCGCTCGTGGCCGACGGGCTGCACGCCCGGACCGACGGGTTCACCTCGCTCGCCGTGGTGGCCGCCGCGGGTGGCGCGTGGCTCGGCTGGGGCTGGGCCGACCCGGTGGTCGGCATCGCGATCACGGTGGCGATCCTGTTCGTGCTCAAGGGCGCGGCCCGGCAGGTCTACCACCGGCTGATGGACCGGGTCGATCCGGATCTGGTCGACCACGCCGAGCAGCATCTGCGCGAGATCGACGGGGTGCGTGACGTGTCCGGGCTGCGGCTGCGCTGGATCGGCCATTCGCTGCACGCCGAGGCCGGCATCGTCGTCGACGCCCACCTGTCGCTGCTGGCCGCGCACGAGATCGCCGCCGACGCCGAGCACCAGCTCACCCACCACGTCCCCCGCCTGACATCGGCGATCGTGCACGTCGACCCGGACAGTCATCCCGGCGACGGCCACCACACCGAGCTGTCCCACGAGCCGCGGAGGAATGCCGTACCGGCGGGCTGATGTGCCCCGATGAAACTTCGCCATCTCGGCCTGCCGGTGCGTGATCACGAGCGCAGCCTGGCCTTCTACACCCGCTGGTTCGGTTTCGACCCGGCGAGCGCCACGACGTATCCGGACGGCACCGTGATCGTCCGTGACGCCGACGGTTTCGATCTCGCACTGCACCCCGTCACCGAGGTCGGGCCGGCGCCCGGATTCCTCCATTTCGGGTTCGCGCTGGCCGACGCCGAGGCCGTGCGTGACCTGCACGGCCGGCTACTGGCCGCCGGTGTCCCGGTGATCGAGTTCGACGAGGAGCCCGAGCTGGTGTCCCTCAAGTGCCTCGACCCGGACGGCTGGCGCGTGGAGGTCTACTGGGAGCCCTGATCCGCGCCCGGTAACGTTCGCGGACGGAAGCAGTGGAAGAGGAGACATCGATGACCGACCAGGCTCCCGGGCCGCAGCGGCCCGGCACCGTCTACGGGCGCGGCGGTGTGGATGTCCGTAAGGGCGAGCCGGACCGGCTGCCCCGGGCCATGATCGCCGGCGTCGGTGTGGGTGTGGTCGCCGTCCTCGGGCTCGGCTACGCGGCGTGGAGCAGCACCGGCGGCGGCGAGGAGAAACCCGCGGCCGCGGCGACGACGACCGCCCCGGCCGCCCCCACGGCCGTCCCGGAGTCGACAGTGACGGCGAAACCGCAGCTGGCCGCCGGTTCCTGGCTGCTGTCGCCACTCGGTGACGAGGACACCTATCTGACCGCCAACGGGGATTACGCGAAGATGTCCCCGGCCGATCCGGCCACGCTGACGGTGAGCGCCGGTCTGGCCGACGACACCTGCTTCTCGTTCCGGCTCGAGGATGGCCGCTACCTGCGGCATTTCGACTACCGGCTGCGGTTCGACGCCTCCGACGACTCGGATCTGTTCCGGTCCGACGCCACGTTCTGCCAGGAGGCCGGCACCGACGTCGGCACGGTCCGGCTGCGCTCCAAGAACTACCCGGACCATCTGGTGCATCGGCGCGACGACGAGTCGCTCTACATCGACAAGGAATCGGGGACGTCGTTCATGGTGCAGGTGCCGTCCTGAGCACGCCGGGCTGGCTACCCGAGCGTGTGGTCGCGGCCGAGCACGAGGCCGGCGGCGGTTTCGACCTGACGGCCTGTGTGCAGGAGCCGATCCATCTGCTGGGCGGCGTCCAGTCGTACGGCGCCCTGATCGCGATCCAAACCGGCATGATCACGGTGACCAGCGAGAACGCCGAGCGGATGCTCGGCGTCACCGACCTGCTCGGCACCCCGGCGACCCGTCTGCTGGACGCGGCTCAGCTGACCGCGTTGGAGGCACTGACCGACGCGGACACCGGGCAGACCGCGATGATGCCGGTGACCACGACGGCCGAGGCCGGCGCCGCCCGGTTCGACGTGACGGTGCACCGGTCGGACGGGTTGCTGGTGCTGGAGTTCGAGCCGGCCGGCGCGGCCCACGACTTCCCGGCGATCTACACCCCGATCCGGCAGGCGCTGATCCGGCTGCAGATGGCGGGCACGGTGGTCGAGGCCTGCCGGGCCGCGGTGCGCGAAGTCCGGGCGATCACCGGATACGACCGGGTGGTCGCCTACCGGTTCGAGACGCTGGACGGCCCGGGTGAGGTGATCGCCGAGGACGTGGCCGACGGCGGGGAGCCCTGGCTGGGCCTGTGGTTCCCGGCCACCGACATCCCGCCGCAGGCCCGCCGGCTTTATGAGCGCAACTGGATCCGGGTGATCGCCGACGCCGACGACACGACCGCGCGCCTGTCCGGGCCGATCGACCTGTCGATGTCGGTGCTGCGCACGGTGTCGCCGTTCCACCTGGAGTACCTACGCAACATCGGGGTCCGCTCGTCGATGTCGGTGTCGCTGCTGTCCGGCGGCCGACTGTGGGGGCTGATCGCCTGTCACGGCCGCGACGTCACCACACTGAGCCCACAGGTCCGGGCGGCGTGCGAGTTCTTCGGGGTGGCGTTGTCCCTGCATCTGGCGGCGCTGCGGGAGCGCGACGGCGCGGCCGCACGGGACCGGTCGCGAACCTTGATCGCCCGCCTGCTGGAGAACGCGTCGGCCGGTCCGACCCGGTCGTGGCCACTCGATCCGGACGGCATGGCCGGGGTCATCGGCTGTGACGCGGTGCTGATCCGCGCCGAGGGCCGGGTGTCGGTGCACGGCACCGATCCGGGGCCGGAGCTGGTGGGCGCGCTGCTCGCGGCGCTGCCGGTGCCGCACGGGGGCACGCTGTGGCACAGCGATCGGCTCGGTGAGGATCTGCCCGAACTGGCCGGCCGGTCCCCGGCGCTGTGCGGTGCGCTGGTGCTGCCCTCCGGCCCGGACGGCGATCTGATCGTGTGGCTGCGCGGCGAGCGGACCGTGTCGCGGCGCTGGGCCACCGACCCGGACCAGCCGGTGATGCTGGGTCCGCACGGCCGGCGGCTGACCCCGCGCGGGTCGACGGCGGTATATCTGGCGTCGGTACGAGGGCGGAGCCTGCCCTGGTCGGCGAACGATCTGGCGATGGCGGTCGAGCTGGGCCGGGCCGTGGTCGGGGTGGCGGTGGCGCAAGCCCGGCGGGTGTCCGCCCTGAATGTGGAGTTGACCCGGAGCAACGTCGACCTGGACTCGTTCGCGCACGCGGCCGCCCACGACCTGAAGGAACCGTTACGCGGGATCGCGAACACGGCGACGTTCATCGCCGAGGACGCGGCCGACGCGCTGGACGAGGTGACCGCACGGCGGCTCGCGTCCATCCAGCGGCTCGCGGCACGGATGGATGAGCTGCTCAACGCCCTTCTGTACTACTCGCGCCTGGGGCGTACCGACCTGCATCGGGAGAAGCTGGACCTACGGGAGGCGGTGACCCGGGCGATGGAGGTGGCCGGTCCACGGCTGCGGGAGGCCGACATGACGGTCGCGTTGCCCGCCTCCGGCACGACGATCACCGCCGACCCGGTGCTGCTCGATCAGGTGCTGGTGAACCTGCTGGTGAATGCGGCGAAGTACGCGCGCCCGGACGGTCCACGGTCGGTGTCGGTGACCGGTGGCGACGAGCTGGTCGTCCAGGACAACGGCATCGGCATGCCGCCGCATCTGCGGGAGCAGGCGTTCCAGCTGTTCCGGCGGCTGCATCCGGCGACCGCCGGGTTCGACGGCTCGGGCGCGGGCCTGGCGATCGTGCGCCGGATCGTGGAGCGGCACGGCGGTCAGGTCTGGGCGGAGGACTCCCCCGGCGGCGGCGCGACCATCCGGGCCACGTTCCCCGACCGGGCCCGCGATCTCCAGTAGTCGAGGGTCTGGCTGAGCACGCTCTGGAAGAGGGCGAAGTTCAGCGGCTTGTAGACGTAACTGTCGGCCCCGGCGGCGTGGCAGGCGTCCGCCTCGGCCTGGTCCTCCGACGACGTGAACACGACCAGGCGCAGTTCGTCGAGGTCGGGCCGGGCCCGGATCGAGCGGATCACGTCGAGGCCGCTCTCGCCGGGCATGTTGAGGTCGAGCAGGACGAGCCATGGCCGTTCCCGGCCGGGTTCGGAGAGCCCGGCCAGCACGTCGGCGCCGGAACGGTGGAACTCGCGCCGCAGCGCCGGGTGCGACCGGCTGATCGCCCGTTCGATGGCCTCGACGTCCTCGTCGCTGTCCTCGACCACATAAATGAGGTCACTCATCGTGAACCGGCCCTTTCGCGCGGATCGCCAGGACCGCGATGTCGTCGGTGCCTGACCCGCCGAAGGCGGCTGATGCCGTGCTCAACTGGTGGACCAGTTCGCTCAGCGGGCGGCCCCGGAGCCGGTCGAGAGTCTCGCCGAGCGCCTGGTCCTCGAACATCACACCGTGCGTGTCGCGGCTCTCGGTCAGCCCGTCGGTGAACAGGATCAGCGTGTCACCCGGAGCCAGGACCAGCCGGGACTCACCGAGCCGCGGTTCGGGGAGCACCCCGAGCGGTGACCCGCCGCCGGTGCCGCGCTCCGGGCCGGAGGCGTGCCGCATCACCACCGGAGCGGGATGCCCCGCGGACACCCAGTCGACCTCGACCCCGTCGCCGGTGAGCCGGAGCCGCGCCACGCCGGCCGTGACGAACCGCCACGATCCGTCCAGCCGCAGTCGAGCGTTGAGCCTGGTCATCGCCCGGATCGGGGTGGCACCCTCCTGCAGCAGCGCGGCCAGCGTGTGCCGGGCCATCCCGGTCAACGCGGCGGCGTCCACACCACGCCCGCAGACGTCACCGACCAGCGCGGCCACGCTGCCGTCAGCGCCGGACACCACGTCGTAGAAGTCACCGCCCACCTCGAGGATCCGGTCGCCGACCAGGTAGGAGGCGGCGAGCTCGAGCCCGCCGACGTCCGGCAGCCGGGTGGGCAGCAGATGCTGCTGCATGGTGACGACATCCCGGCGCCGCCGCTCGTACCGGGTGCCGTTGTCGATCGCGAGCGCCGCCCGGGACGCCAGGTCACGCAGGAACGAGGTCGGCGGAATCGCGCTCGCGTCCCGGTCGAAGAGGAAGACCAGCGCACCGACGATCTCCCCGCGGGCCCGCAGCGGTTGCAGGTCGACCGACCGGGTGGACAGCAGGGTGGTGTCGGCGGGCGGCGCCGTGCCACCGAGGATCGTCCGGCCGACCAGGTGGTCCAGGTGGGCGACGACGGCCGGATCGGCGAGCAGCGCGGACAGCCGGCGCATGTCGACGTGCACCGAGCTGCGCAGCACCGGCCGCCCGTCCTCGGTCACGAACACGAGACAGCCCTCGGCGATCGCCGGAACCGCCATCCGCGGCACCCGCTGCATCGTCTGGGTGGTGTCGAGGACCTGATCCATCTGCAGCGAGGCCTCGGCCAGCAGCGCGTCGCGAGTCTGCTGCGCCTGCTCGACCCGCCGCTGCCCGAGCAGCCGGATCGCCTCGCGGGTCACCTCGATCACCTGCCCGAGACAGGCGCGGACGACCGGCACGTCAGCGCTCGCGTCGACGGCCACGAGGATGGTGCCGGCGGCTTCCCCGGCCAGGTCGAACCGGTCCCGCAGCACCTCCGAGAAGCCCAATTCGGACAACCCTCCAGCGGTACGCCCAGAGGCGATCGCCCGAGCCAGCTCCCGATTGGCCCCTTCCAGCGGAACACCGGTCCACCGGTATTCGAGAACCGAGTCGTCCGGCCCGTGCCGCAGCCCCCAGACGGCGACCACACCGGACAGCGCCTGCAGGGGCGGCAGAATCAGCTGGGCGAGCTCATCCCGGGCACTGATGCGCCCGACGGAGGTCCACATCCGGTGCAGCGTCGCAGCCCACCCCAGATCGGCATCCCCCACCGCCAGTCACCCTCCCAGCCCCCACCAACCACGCCCTGTTTATATCGCCGATCCGTGATCAGCGTAAACGGCCCCGCTCGCCACACCCCGCCGAGTGGCCGGGCCGTCGCCGTCCTGGAGTACCTTCGACCCCGGCGGCCGAGTTCCTGCCGCTGTGTCACCCGCCCTGACCGGAAAGCAGGGATGTGAGCCTGTGACCGACCGCTTCGCCGGTGAGCTGAACCGGCTCCGGACTCAGCGCGACCTGTCCTATCGCCGGTTGGCCGCGCTCTCCAGCGTCAGCTCCAGCCACATCTGTGACCTGGAGAAGGGTCTGCGCCGACCCACTCGCGAGATAGCCGCCGCTCTCGACCGGGCGCTCGACGCCCGTGGTCTCCTGTCCGCGGCGCTGCGTGTTCCGATACGCGACGACGTCGAGGGAGAGTTCGAGGCACTGGAGTTGGCTCAGCGTGCGGCTGCTTCGGATGTCAGCGGGGCAGTCCTCGACCGGCTCGACACCATCGCCGACCAACTGGCGATGTCCTATGCCACGACCGCTCCGGCCGAGTTGTTGCCGCGTGTGCGGAGGCATCTGCGCTACATCGATCATCTGCTGGCCGGCCGGAAGACACTGGAACAGCATCGGCGCCTGCTGATCGCCGGTGGCTGGCTGTCGCTGTTGCGGGCCACTCTGCACATCGACTTGAGACAGCGGGCCGCGGCCGCCGCGCATCTGGACACCGCCGCCGCGCTCGCCGATCAGGCCGATCATCCGGAGATCGCCGCCTGGTGTCTGGAGACGCAAGCGTGGGATGAGCTGACGCGCGGAAACTATCGGGCCACCGTCGAATTGTCCCAGCACGCCCAGGCGATCGCCCCGGCCGGTGGGTCGGCGATCGTGCAGGCGACCGCCCAGGAGGGACGGGCGTGGGCGCGGCTCGGCCAGCAGACGGCCACCCGCGACGCACTGGCCCGGGTGGAGTGGATGGCGGAGCATCGCCCGGCCCCGGAGCATCCGGAACATCACTATCAATACGATCCGGGAAAGATGCACAGCTACACCGCGACCACTCTGTCGTGGGCGGGCGACCCGGCGGCGGAACGGGTCGCGCGCGAGGTGATCACCGAACTGGAGGCCGAGGACGCCCGGCCCCGGCGCATCGCGTCAGCCCGGCTGGACCTGGGATTGGCACTGCTCTCCAGCGACCGCCCGCGCCCGGATGAGGCAGCCGCCGAGGCACGCACCGCGATTCGCTCGGGAAACGTGGTTCCGTCCAACTGGTGGCGCGTCGAGGAACTGGTGTCCGGTGTGGTGCATGCGGGCGCGCCGGAAGGCCCGGATTTAGTCGAGGAGGCCACGGCAGCCCGGCCCGCCCGGGGGGACTGACCCACGCTGTCCGCACAGCTGCGGACACCGCAGCACCTCTTGCGGACAGCGAATCCCGCCGTCCGCGCCCTTCGCTCCGCGACGATCGGACCACCAGCGGCACCATGAACCCGCCGCACCGATCCGTTGGGCAGGAGACGTCGATGCTGACCGAGTTGTTGCGATTGTTGTTGTGGCGGCGGCGGGTGCGGAACGCCCGAGCGTGGCGGGAGGCCGAGCGGCGGCAGGCCGCCGAGCGTTCCGGCGCGATCCAGAGGATTCTCGACCAGGCAGTCGGCGAGTCCGATCGTGTCCGGCCGGGTGGGGCATGAATCTGCGGCCGATCCTGACCGTCGGCCCACGGCGGCTACCGGAAGACGGATGGGCCCCCGTGTGGATCGACACCGGCGCCGGACCCGGCTATGTGACTCTGGTGCCGAACCACTGGCTGGCCCTCTCCCCCGCCGACGACGGCGAGGGAGAGGGCGCGATCTACCGGCTTCAGCCCTGCGACGAGGGCTGAGGAGCGCACAGGAGGCGGGCGGCGGCCCAGTCGCCGTGGTCGGCTCCGTTGCCGTCTCCGGAATCGGTGATCCGGAGTTCCAGGCGGGTCCCTCCGGTCACGTCGGCCTCGATCGGCTGGGCCGACGCCGAACCGGTCAAGCGGCCGGTGGAGGCCTTCCGGACACCGTCGACCCAGACCTCGAACGTGATCGAGCCGGAGTTGCCCATCTCATCGTCTACGCCGACGTCGGCGCGGAACGTGGTGCAGGAGCGGCCGGTCAGGTCGAGCGCCACCTTCGACACCGCGTGGGCGCCGAGGCCCTTGTCGTAGACGACACCGCCCAGGGTGAGCGGGCGGCCGTCGCCGGCCGGTTGTTCGGCGTTGCTGCGGTCGCGTTCGACCGGGCCCCAACCGTTCGTCGTCTCCAGGAACGGCAGGTCACTGACCCAGGACGAGCCGGCCGGCAGCGGGGTGCCGACCGTCGCCGAGGCGGTCACCGTGCTGTCGAAACCGGTGGTGGTCGTCGAGGTCACCGACGCGGTCAGGGTGTGCCGGCCCCAGTCGGTTCCGGCGGGGACGGTGATCTGGAACGTCGCGGTCTCGGGGCTCCCGGCCGCCACCTCGCCGAGCGGTACCGAGGCCGGGGTGATCTGCCAGCCGTCCGGTACGTCCAGGGTCACCGCCACGTCTCGCAGCGGTGCGGCACAGCGCGCGTCCACCCGTACCGTCGCGGTGGTGGTGTCTGCCGTGAGGGTGACGTCGGGCGGGCAGGGAGCGGCCGCGGACGGTGACGGTAGGCGACCGTCGGCCAGGGGCCGGAGGATCAGCGAGTAGTCGTAGGCCGCGGTCGGTGACAGCCGGTAGGGAGTGAGGACCGAGTTGGGGGTCTCGCCCATGCCCGTCTCACCGGTTGCCGCGTGCAGGGTCACCCAGCCCTTGTTGCGGACGAAGGGCAGCTGGTGGGCGTATTCGGCGCGGTCCAGGTCGTCGTGGCGGGTGACGCTGACGTCCAGGTCGGCGCCGGTCGGGCTACCCACCAGCAGACCCGTGCGGTGACCGTCGGTGAGGGCGGCCCAGCGGGTTCCGGTGTGGTTGCCGCCGGCCTGCGGACGGGCGTAGGGGACGTACTGGTCGTCGACCGTGCTGCGCCAGACGCCGACGGTGGCGGCGCTGACCCGGTCGTTGTACGTCTCGTGCGGCCCGGTCCCGTACCAGGTGAAGTCGTCGAGCGACTCGGGCACCTTGACCTGGACGCCGACGCGGGGCAGGTAGGGCAGTGCCCCGGCCCGGCTGCCGCGGGCCTGCACCTGATGGTCGAGGGTGATCGTGCCGTTGCCGTCGACGCGGTAGCGCAGGGTCTGCCCGACGGCGAAGACGTCAGCCAGCCCGGGGGCCGCCGCCGTGCTACGGACGGTGACGATCACCTGATCGCCGTCGACCTTCGCGGTGACGTCCTCCACGGTGGTGGCCAGACGGTCGAGGCCGACCTCGTGCCAGATATTGCGGTCGGCGGTGCCCCAGCCGTACGTCTCGTTGCTGGTCGGCGGCCGGTAGACGTCGAGTTCCGGGCCGGCGTTGAGTAGTTCGCGTCCGTCGGCGGCGAGTGAGGTGAGTGCACCGTTCTCGAACCGGTAGCGCCAGCCCTGACCACGAACGGTGATCGTCTTCGAAGAGAGGGAGAGCAGCGGGGCACGGCGGGCGACGGCGGGCAGGATGCCGGGCACGACCCGGCCGCCGGCGGCGAACTGTTCGCGGGCCACGACCCAGCCACGCTCGGCCCAGGGCAGGTCCTGGACGGTCGCGGCGGACACGTTCAGCCAGCGTTCCCGGTCGTGCGGGTTGGCCGGGACCGAGCCCAGGTCGAGGTCGACGCTCTGGCCCGCGGCGAGGGTGACGTCCCGGGTGCCGCCGCGCAGCCGCTTGTCGATCTCGGTCAGTGACCAGGTGAGCCGCAGTCGTCGGGTGCCGGCCGGCTGTTCGTTGAGCACCCGGACCCGGCCGGCCGACACGTCCACGGCGGTGATCCGGATCGGTGAGTGCGACCAGGCCACCTCCTCGGTCTCCGGCTGCAGAACCCGGCCGGAGGAGACCATGCCGTCGGTGCCGGACAGGCTCAGGCCGAGGCTGAGGAAGTCGCCGCGCCGCTGGGACCGGTCGAAGTCCAGGGCGAGGACCGGGTCCGGGCCGGTGCCGTAGATGCGCACGTCGTCGACCAGGCCGCGCCCGGTCCGTACCTTGAGGTCGTCCTGCTGGGTCTCGGCGTTGCGGCCGATGTTGACCTCGTAGAGTCCGGGGTCGATCGCGCCGGTCCGGGCGGTGGTCGCGACCGGCGTGTCGTCGATCCGCAGTTCCAGCTTCGCGCCGTCGTACACGCCGGTGACCCGGTGCCATTGGCCGTACCAGTCGGCGGGCACGTCGGCGGCGGCCCAGACGTTGTTCACGCCGAATTCGAGGGTGTCCTGGTCACGCATCTGCAGGGCGTAGGCGCGGCCCTTCGTGACGATCGGGAAACTGCCCGCCCATTCGCCGGGCTTCACCCAGGCGTCGAGGGTGACCTTCTCGGTGAGGTCGAGGCGCCGGTCGCGGAACACGTCGACGAAGTCGTCGAGGCTGGACAGGCTGATCGCCTTACCGCGGTGGCCGTCGACGAAGGTGGGCTTGCCGACCAGGAACGACTGGATCCGGTTGGCCGACGTGTCGGGGGTCAGGATCAGCGGCTGGCGCAGGTCCTGTTCGGCCCAGTCCCAGACGAAACCGCCCTGCATCGACGGTTCGCGGCGGGCGATGGCCCAGAACTCGTCGAAGTTGCCCATGCTGTTGCCCATCGCGTGGGCGTACTCGCCCATCACGATCGGTTTGGTGCCGGTCTTCGCCTTGTTCTCGACCGATGCCGGGGTCGGGTAGCGGGGGCCGCTGACGTCGGCGAACGGCGCGTCACCGTCGGGTGAGTTCGACTGGTGGTAGAGCGGGCGGGTCGGCTCGTTGGCGTCGGCCCACTCGGCCATCGCATAGTGCGCGGTGCCGAGGCCCGCCTCGTTGCCGGTGTCCCAGAGGATCACGCTGGGATGGTTCTTGTCGCGGGCGATCATCGCCTGGAACCGGTCGGCGAACGCGGCCGCCCATTCCGGTTTCGACGCGAGACAGACGCTCGGGCAGTTCTCCCGCGAGTGGGTCTCGATGTCGACCTCGTCGTCCACGTACAGGCCGTAGCGGTCGGCCAGGTCGTAGAAGTACGGGTCGGCCGGGTAGTGGGAGGTGCGTACCGCGTTGACGTGCAGGCGTTTCATCAGGAACACGTCGTTGCGCTGCGCCTCGCGGGTGACGTGCCGGCCGGTGTCCGGGTCGGTCTCCGAACGGTTGACACCCTTGATCAGGATGCGTTTCCCGTTGACCAGGAGCTGCTTGTCCCGGATCTCGATCTCCCGGAACCCGACCGTCTGCGCGGTGATGTGCGCCGCCCGTCCGTCGGGTTCGAGCAGTTCGAGGGCGAGCGTGTAGAGGTTCGGGTCCTCGGCGGTCCACTGCGCCGGGCTCGTCACCCGGGCGGTCAGCGTGATCCGGTCCTGGTCGGCCGGCTGGGTCATCGTGGTGACGGTCCGCCCGGCGGCGTCCCGCAGCGTGCCGCGCACCGTCCAGCCGTCGTGGGTGGCGCCGGCCAGGTCGATCCGGGCGCTCAGGGTGGCATCCCGGAAATCAGGATCAAAGTCGGTCGTGATGTACGCGTCCCGAAGGCGCACCGGTTCGGTCCGGTAGAGCGTGACGTCGCGGAAGATGCCGCTGTACCGCCACTGGTCGTAGTCCTCCAGGTAGGCGCCGGCACCCCAGCGGTGCACCTGCACGGCGATGGTGTTGCGTCCGGGCTTGAGCAGTTCGGTCACGTCGAACTCGGCCGGGGTGTAGCCGCCCTGGTCGTACCCCGCGTAAACGCCGTTGACCCAGACGAAGTAACCGCTGGTCACACCCTCGAAGCGAAGGAATTCCCGGCCGCCGGCCCAGTTCTTCGGCACGTCGAAGGTGCGCAGGTAGGCGCCCGTCGGGTTGACGTCCTTCGGCACGAAGGGCGGGTTGTCCGGCCAGATCTCCTCCGGGATGTTGCGGAACATCGGGTGGTCCACGAAGTCGGACTGCCAGGTGTGCGGCACGGTCACCTTCGGCCAGCCGGAGCTGTCGAAACCGTCCGCGGCGAACCCGGCCGGTACGTCGTCGGGCCGATCGAAGAGCTTCATCCGCCAGCCGCCGTTCAGGCTGGTCACATACGGCGACCGCGCGTCGTGCGAGGTGGCGTCCCGGACCGCGGTCGCCACGTCGCCGTAGGGCCGCAGGTCAGCGTGCGGGGCCTGCTGCCCCTCGCCGGTCATCCGCGGATCCTCCAGGTAGCGGTACACGTCGGCCGGGCTCTGCGGTCCGGCCGCCGCCTGCGCACCCGTCGCTGGAACCGCTATGAATCCGACAAGAAGCGTCAGAACCGAACCCACGATCCGCCACATTCGGGCTCCCTCCGATGGCACGGCGATCAGACTCGTAACATGTTCGACCAGAACTGAACATGTTCGAAGCGATTGCGACGTTACAACAGAGTCACGGAACATGGAACCGGGTCGATGCGGGCTCATTCGCGGCGGATGACGACGCGCCCGAATCCGAGCGGGGAGCATGACGGCATGCGCTTCATGGCGAACTCGCGCCCCGGACCGGGCGTGACACCCGAACAGCTCAGGATCTTCTTCAAGGAGAACGCGTTCTCCAGGCCGTCCTGGAACCTCGTCCAGCGGCGGGTGGTGGTTCAGGTCGCGGTCAAGACCGGCGACGTCCCCGGCGTCGTGCTGTTCCTCGACGTCGACACCCACCAGGAGGCCGCCGACGTGGTGAACGACCTCGACGCGGTCCGCAAGGGCCTGCTCACGTTCGACCTCGACCCGATCGGCGAGGACCTGCGGCTCTGAGCGGACCGGTCAGCGGCGGCGACGGTGGTGGCCGCGGTTGCGCCTGTTACGGCGACCGGAAGCGATCAGCACCACGACGAAGCCGACCGCCACCGCCGGGATGGTCACCAGGACGACCGGTGAGAACCCGCCGAGGGTCGCGGCAGGCGTCGGGGGTGCAGCCTGGACCGACGATCCATCGGTACGGCCGGACGGCTTGCGGGTCTTCGACGGCGCGGTCGTGGCCGCCAGATCGTCCTTGATCACCGACTTGACCCACGGGGCGATGGCGTCCACCCGGGTGGCGATGTCCGGCCCGGCGTGCGGGCAGTCCGGGCCTCGGCTGACCACGCCGATGAGCACGACCCCGTCATCGCCCTCGGTGAAATACGGCCCACCGGAGTCCCGCTCGCACGGGCTGGTGGTGGCTCGGGGCGCGACCCCGGACAGGCCCATCTCGGTGTCGTCCACCGACGTGACCTCGAATCGCCCGGTGCGCAGCCGGTCGGGGGTCTGCGTGGCCTGTGGGTTCGTGAAGCCGTACCCCACCAGCCTGGCCTTCTGCCCTTCGGCCGGTTTTCTGCTCCCCAGCGTGAGCGGGTCGATCTTGGTGATCGCCTTGTCGATCCGGATCAGGGCGACGTCGGCCTGGCCGTGCTGGACCACCTCGACGACGTCCGCGGTGAACCCGTCCTTGCTGGTCAGATCGGCCCGGCCGACGGCGACGAAGGTCTTCTCGGCGACCGTGTGCGACACCCGGTTGCCGTCGAGGTCGCGGAAGCAGTGCGCCGCGGTGATCACCCAGTGGGGTGAGATCAGCCCGCCGGAGCAGGAGCTGTCACGCTTGCCGCCGTCCGCCGTGGGGATGCCGATCGTGGAGATCTTGACCGCGAACGGATAGCGCCCGTCGGGCACCGCCTCACCGTTGGCGATGGCGTAGGCGGGCGCCGGTAGAGCGGCCGCTCCGATCATCACGGCGGCCACTCCGGCGAGAAATCTCCCTGTCGTTTTCAACGGCTGTGGAGCGTAAACGAGCCGCGCAAGCCCCCGCATGCATGAACCTCCTAGAACGTCTGCCCGGCAAGACGAGCCGGGACGCCGGAAGGTTGCATCACGCAGAGTGGTACGTGACGTGAGCGACGGTCGTTCACCACCGATAGGGTTGAGCCTCATGGGAATCACCGACGACGATCTGACTCACCTCCGCCGCTGCGTCGACCTGGCCCGCGAAGCGGTCGCCGACGGTGACGAGCCGTTCGGATCGGTGCTGGTCGCGGCCGACGGCGAGGTCCTTTTCGAGGACCGTAACCGGGTCCGTAACGGCGACGCCACCCAGCATCCGGAGTTTGCGATCTCCCGGTGGGCGGCGGCCCACCTGACTCCCGAGGAGCGGGCCGCGGCGACCGTCTACACGTCGGGTGAGCACTGCCCGATGTGTGCGGCAAGTCACGGCTGGGTCGGTCTGGGGCGGATCGTCTACGCGGCGTCGAGCGGCCAGCTGGTCGGCTGGCTCACCGAGTGGGACGTGCCGCCCGGCCCGGTGGCGCCGCTGCCGATCGCCGCGGTGGTGCCCGGCGCCCGGGTCGACGGGCCGGCGCCGATCTTCGAGGCCGAGCTGCGTGACCTCCATCGAGGCCGTTTCCAATAGCCGCCCACGCGAGACCCGGCCGCCAGCCATGATGGCTGGGGGTGAAATCATGAAAATCACGACATACGCGCTGGTGGCGGCGCTGTCCACGGCCGGTCTCGCACTGACCGGGACAGCGGCGCGGGCCGAGACCACCTGCGGCACGCAGCACGCGATCGAGTTCGACACGCCCGGGTTCGACACCGATTTCCGGGTCCGGATCTGCATCTACCACGGGTCGTCGACGCGCGGGGCGTACGCGGGCGTCTCGTGGCAGAACGGCGGTGACGACACCACCGACGGGCGCCGCAAGTTCGACCTGCTGGATGTCCATTTCGATCTGCGGCAGGGCACCGAGTCGCTGGGACACGGGTCGTGTGACCTGACCCGGCGGGTGAACAGTGACGAGAGCGCCCTGTTCACCTGCGAGGCCGTGTACCGGGAGTCACCGGTCCAGGGCGGCTGGAGCGCCACCGGGTATCTGCTCTACAACGTGGACCGGGACGGGGCCGGCGACATGCGGGTCGACCTGCCCGGCTCACCCACCGTCAGGAACTGACCGGCTTCTCCAGGGCCGACCGCAGGAACTCGGCCGTCTCGTCGACGGCCTGCGTCACGTAGGGCTCGACGTCGTACAGGTCGATGTGCCGGCCGGCGTCGAGCCAGTGCATCCGTTTCGGGCCGGTGGCCTGCTCGTACAGCGCCTCGGCCAGTTCCGGAGAGCAGTAGTCGTCCTTGCGGCCGTGCACCACGAGCAGCGGCGTACGGGCCAGCAGCGGCGCCGCGCCGAGAGCGTCGAAGGTCATCAGCGAGTGCAGCGAACCGTGGGTGACCCGGTTCTCCCAGTGCTCGGCGGCCGACCGTTCGGTGCCGTAGTAGGCGTACGGCTCGTCGCCGCCCATCGCCGCGGGCGCCCCGCCCGACGCCACCGCCGGCAACTCCTCGTCCCAGCGCTCGATGAACGAGGCGAGCGCCTGCCGGTAGCCGTCCGGGTCGCCGGCCGCGAACCGCGCCGGGCTGTTGTAGGCGCCGGCGATCCCGGCCACCGCCCGCAGCCGGGGGTCGGCGGCCGCGGCCCGGACCGCGTAGCCGCCGCCGAGACAGATGCCGACGACCCCGATCCGGTTCGGGTCGACCGCCTGATGCTCGGCCAGCACGGTCACCGCGGCCCGCAGATCGGCGAGCTTGCCCTGGGTGTCCTCGTGTGCCCGGCGTCCCGCGCTCTGCCCGAAGCCCCGATGGTCGAACGCCAGAGTGGTGATGCCACGCTCGTGCAGGCGGGCCGCGTACAGCCCGGTGACCTGCTCTTTCACCCCGGTGAACGGCCCGGTGAGCACGACCGCGGGCGCACCGTCGCCGGCCACTCGCAGATCACCGGCGAGCGTGAGGCCGTCGGCGTCGAAAGTGATGTGTGTCAGCATGCCTGCGACGTTAATGCGACGGGCCCTCTCGCGAGGACCCGTCACCCGTCGGGTCAGCGGACCGGCGGTAGTCCCGGGCTGCCGGGCAGTCCGGTCAGGCCCGGATACATCGACCCGGGCGGAGCCGCCGGCAGGTGCCCGTAGTGGCCGTAGATCTTCTCGTAGTAGTCCTGCTGGTCGACGAGATCCGGGTCGTAGCCCGGCCCACCGGCGACATGATCCTTCGACGACGTCACGTACACCTCGTCCTCGGTCACTCGCGCGATCGACTCGACCGGAATGAACGACGACTGCGCCCCGAAACCGAGAACGCCGCCGTGTTCCACGCGCAGGAACCGCACATGATTGGTCAGGGTGTCGACCAACAGGTCCGCCACCGTACCGATCTTCTCGCCGTCACTGTCGATCACCGACCGGCCCCGGACGTCCAGGGTCGGATCGGCGATCAGCTGACCGGTGTCGCTCAGCGGCGTCAGTGTGCCGACCGGTTCTCCCATCACAGTCACCTCCCTATACCTACGGGTTACCCCATTTCAGGGCTTTCATGTCCGGGTACGCCGGAATCGGTGAGCGTCCGCAGATCGGTTCCGGGATGATGTCGGATCGAGGCGCGGCCGTTCGTGGAACAGGTGTGCGGCGGCCGGTCGGCCGCCGCCGGCGATCAGAAGGAGACGACGATGCCGGAGTACCTGATCACCTTCAACGACGAATGGGTTCCCCCGCACACCGAGGAGCAGATCAAGGCCAAGAGTGTGACCAGCCGGGCGGTGATCGCCGAGATGCAGGCCGCCGACGTGCTGCTCTTCTCCAACGGCGGCCTCGACAGGTCCACCGCGCTGTTCAGCGTCGAAGCGGTCGACGGGGAGGCGATCTTCAGTGACGGGCCGTTCGTGGAGACCAAGGAGCACCTCGGCGGCTTCGCCGCGATCGACGTGCCCGACGACGAGACCGCCCGGTACTGGGCCGGGCGACTCGCGGTCGCGTTGGAATGGCCGCAGGAGGTGCACCGTTTCGGCGGCCCCGGCGAGGCCCGGCGACTCGGGTCCGGACAAGGCTGACGGCATCCTGCCCGAAGTCGTCCGGCCGGGTCCGGCCATGATGGTGCGATGTCCGAGACGTGGTTTCTGATCAGTGTCGACGCCGGGATGAGCTCGATGCCCTGGCGCATCCGCGCCGATTCGGCACGGCAGATCCGGGAGACGTTCGCCGAGGTCGCGGTCGTCGCGGGGCCGGCCGAGCGCGCCACGGATCTGGCTGCGGGGATCGACGACGTCGACATCGACTCACCGGTCCTGCCCTCGGCGCTGGCCGCGCTGCGCGCGACCCGCGACGCGCAGCGTGACCGGCCGGGTTTCGGGGCGCTCCTCGATCGGGACGTCATCCACCTGCGGGCCCGGGACGACGAGTCGGACGACGACACCCTGCCGGAGATCTATCTGATGGAGCTCGGCCCGGACGGGCATCGGCGTCGCCAGGTGGAGATCTTCCGGGACGGCACCTCGGTCCGGATCCGGCCGGAGGACATCCTGTTCGACCCACCGGCCGACCTGTACGACCCGGACCTGGCCGCACAGGAGATCACCGCCGCCGAGTTCGAGGAGGGCTGGCGCGCGGCGGGCCGGTAGCGGACCGGCCGAACTCCGGGTCCGGCCGGTCCGCGCGGCCGACGACGACGACGATCGGGTCGGCGTCGTCGGCGGCGGCGACCGGTCCGGGCGAGCCCTGGCTCGGGGAGGGCTCTAGGGTTTGCGGCGTGGGTATCTATCTGGTGTCCGTCAGCGCCGCCGGCTGGGCGGAGGGCGAGTGCGGGCCGCTGCTCGACGAGGCGCTCGGCGACCGCGGCCGGCCCGCCTATCCGGGGCCGCCGGCCGGCGCCGCGGATTTCGAGGAGAAGCTGATCCCACCGATGGACGCGTTCGCCGAGGTGTGCGAGCGGCATGGGGTCGGTGACGTCCTGAACGCGTCGCTGCTCGTGCCGGTGGATTTCCCCGGGCTGATCGAACTGCCGGTCGCGACCTCGTTCGACGATGTCACCAACGTGGTCAGCGCGCAGTGGTTGCGGGCCGCGATGGCCCCGATCGCCGCCGAGGCCGGCCTGCCCGGTGACCTGCCGACCGGCCCGCTGGCGCTGACCCTCGCGATCGAGGACCCGCTGCTGTTCTACGTGGCGCTGTTCCGGCAGGCCGCCGAGCACTCCCTGCGGTACGGCTGCCCGCTGACCTACGTCTGAGCGAGGGCGGCGAGCCGGTCGATCGAGGCCAGGAGCCTGTCACCGGTGTTGGCCTCGGCTCGGGGGATGCGGCGTTCGTCGGTCAGGCCGGTCCAGTCGTAGGTGTGGGTGACCCGGGTCAGCGCGGGGCCGATCGGTTTGAGCTCCCACCGCCACAGGTGACCCGGGGTGTCCCGGCCGACCTCGGACGGCTTCCAGGCGATCAGCCGGCCCTCCTCGAACTCGACGACGTGATTCTCCCGCCGGTCGCCGGTGCTGATCGTCATGATGAAGACGTCACCGACGGCGCGCACCCGCTGGCCGACCTCGGCTGAGGTCAGGTTGCCGTTGCCGTCCCAGCTCGGCTGCCGTGAGGGGTCGGCGATGAGTTCGAAGATCCGGTCGGCCGGGGCGTCGACGTCTCGGGTGGCGCTGACGATTCGCATGGTCATTCCCTCATCGAAGCACTGCCGGTCGGGTGGTGGGGACCCTCAGCAGCCGCGGACCGGGACGACCGGGGTGAACCTCTCCTCGGTCGTCTCGCCGTCGGAGCCGTTGAAGACCACGTCGCCGACGCCGTAGCCCGGTTGCAGCTGCCAGCGGTAGCTGCCGCCGGTGACTCCGGCCAGCGGCTTGATCCCCTCGACCTCGGCCCACGACCAGTCGGCGCCGGTCGAGCGGTAGAGCACGTCGTTCTCGATCATGTAGTCGGCGCCGAATCCGGCCGGGATCTCCAGCACCGCGTACCCGGTCTTGGGGTCGCCGTCGGTGTCGATGAAGACGTGCCGGTAGCCGAACTCCTCGGCGAAGGTGGCGGTGAAGACGACCGTCCGGCCGTTGGAACACGCCGAGTAGTCGCTGATCGGCTTGCCGGGTGTCGCGGTGCTGGGCGGTGCGGACTTGCGGACCGACGACGGGGAGAGTTTCGCCGGGCGTGGGACGGCGGTGGTGGCGGCGGCTGACGGTCCGTCGAACGACGGCGGGAGCACCGGTGGGAAGCCCTCGGCCACCTCGACCGGCGCGAACTGCGGCGCACCGGTGTCGCCGACCACGGCTCGGTAGACCACGGCCAGCACGGCGACGACGAGCGCGAGCACTCCCCCGGCCACGGCGAGCGGCCACTTCGAACGGGGCGCACCGTCAGCACTCACGGTAACTCCAAATTGTCTTAAATGATGTTCGATGTCCGACGGCACGGTACACCGGGAACGTTCCCAATCGATATGCGGTCCCATGATCCGCCGCAACCCGACCGAGACCATCACGCACCGTGTTCGCGATCACCGGGGCGGGTGCGGGGCCGAAGTCATCGGTGAGCCCGAAACGCGGGCCTCGTACCACTGAAAGGGTTTGCTCTTGCGCCAGCTTCTCCGCAGCCTCGCCGTGACCGCCCTCCTCGCCCCCGCCGTCGCCGGCGCCCTGACGATGATCGCGACCCCGGCCGAGGCAGCCCCGGCGAAGGCCTCGGAGCAGGCGCTGCAGACCGAGGTCAACCGGCTCACCAACGTCGAGCGCACCAAGCGCGGCTGTGGCGCCCTCAAGGTGAACGCGCAGCTCACCACGGCCGCTCGCGGTCACAGCGGGTGGATGGCGCGGACCGGCACGTTCTCGCACACCGGCGATGCCGGCACGTCGTTCGTCGCACGGGCCAAGGCCACCGGATACGGTCGGCCGTCCGCCGAGAACATCGCGTGGGGGTACCAGACCGCCGCGTCGGTGGTCGACGGCTGGATGAACAGCCCGGGCCACCGCGCGAACATCCTCAACTGCAAGTCGAAGTCGGTCGGCGTGGGTGTCGTCTACTCCGCGAGCGGCACCCCGTACTACACCCAGGACTTCGGTTACTGATTCCGCCAGCGAGCGTGCCCCGGCCGACCATCGGCCGGGGCACGCTTGTTCTTCGCCCACCGATTGCATACTGTACTCCCCATAACGCATACACATCCGTGTGCAAACAGGGGGTGGCCCATGCGAGTTGCAGTGCTCGGAGCCGGTGCCATCGGCGCCTATGTCGGCGCCGCGCTGTGCCGGTCCGGAGCAGACGTCCATCTGATCGCCCGCGGGGCGCACCTGGCCGCGCTGCGGGCCCACGGGGTACGGGTGCTCAGCCCGCGCGGAGACTTCTCCGCACATCCGCACGCCACCGACGATCCGTCGACGATCGGCCCGGTGGACTACGTCTTCCTCGGTCTGAAAGCCCACTCGTACGCCTCGGCCGGTCCGCTCCTCGCTCCCCTGCTCGGCCCGCAGACGGCTCTGGTCGCCGGGCAGAACGGCATCCCGTGGTGGTATTTCCACCGGCTGCCCGGGCCGTACGAGGGGCACCGGATCGAGGCGGTGGACCCGGACGGCGAGACCTCCGCGGTGATGGCACCGGAGCGCGCGATCGGCTGCGTGGTCTACCCGGCCACCGTGATCAAGTCACCGGGGGTGATCCAGCACCTGGAGGGCACCCGGTTCTCCATCGGCGAGCCGGACGGCACGGTGTCGCAGCGGTGCCGGTGGTTCAGCGAGGCGATGATCGCCGGCGGCCTGAAGTGCCCGGTCGAACCCCGACTGCGCGACGACATCTGGATCAAGCTGATGGGCAACGCCTCGCTCAACCCGATCAGTGCACTGACCCGGGCCACCATGGTCGAGATCTGTGAGAGCGCCGGCACCCGCCGGGTCGTCGAGCTGATGATGGAGGAGATCCTCGACATCGCCGCCCGCGTCGGCAGCACCCCGGAGATCTCCATCGCGCGACGCCTCGACGGCGCGCAGCGGGTCGGGCATCACAAGACCTCGATGCTGCAGGACCTGGAAGCCGGCAAACAGTTGGAGCTCGACGCCGTGGTCGCCGCGGTGGTCGAGATGGCCGACATCACCGGGGCGCCTGCCCCCACGCTGCGGACCGTGCACGCCGCGACCGACCTGCTGGCCCGGACCATGGCCAAGCGGGCGCCGATCATCCCCACGCCGGCTCCGGCCTGACCCGTCTCTCGGAGGTCTGAATCCATGCCGAAGATCCCCTGTATGGACGCGGTCGTCGCGGTGCTCGCCTCGGAGGGGGTCGACATCGCGTTCGGCTGCCCGGGCGCCGCCATCCTTCCGCTCTACGCGGCGCTGCGGCGCAGCCAGATCAAACACCTGATCGTCCGGCACGAGGAGGGCGCCACCCACATGGCCGACGGCTGGGCCCGTACCAACGGCCGGGTCGGCGTGGCCATCGGCACCTCCGGGCCGGCCGGCACCAACATGATCACCGGCCTGTACACCGCACACGCCGACTCCATCCCGATGCTCTGCATCACCGGTCAGGCGCCCACCACCAAGCTGCACCAGGAGGCGTTCCAGGCGGTGGACATCGTCGAGATCGCCAAGCCGGTCACCAAGTGGGCGGTCCAGGTCAAGGAGGCGGCCCAGGCGCCGTGGATCTTCCGGGAGGCGTTCCGGATCGCCCGCTCCGGACGACCCGGGCCGGTGCTGATCGACTTGCCGGTCGACGTGGCCCGGCAGGAGATCGAATGGGACGCCTCGATCGACGCGCCGCTGCCGGTGCCGGTGGTCGAGCCGCATCCACCCCGCGTGGAACGGGCCCTCGACATGCTGCTGGCCGCCGAGCGCCCGCTGATCCTGGCCGGCGGCGGGGTCATCATCGACGAGGCCGGCGGGCTGTTGCGGGAGGTCGCCGAGGCCCTGGACATCCCGGTGCAGGTGACCCTGATGGGCAAGGGCGCACTGCCCGAGGATCACGATCTGTTCGCCGGGATGACCGGCATCCAGACCACCCAGCGGTGGGGCAACGCCTCCTTCCTGGAGTCCGACCTGGTACTCGCGGTGGGCGCCCGCTTCGGGGACCGGCACACCGGCGATCTGGAGACCTATCGCGGCGACCGGCGGTTCATCCACGTCGACATCGAGCCGACCCAGCTCGGTAGGGTGTTCGGGCCGGACCTCGGCATCGTGTCGGCGGCCGGGCCGTTCCTGGCGGCGCTGCTCGACGCGGCCCGGCGGCGTGGCACCACTCGTGACCGCGGCGCCTGGGTCTGCACGGTCCGCGGGCTGCGCGAGACGCTGGGCCGCCGGGACGACTTCGACTCGGTCCCGATCAAGGCGCCCCGGGTGTTCCGGGAGATCAACGAGTTCTTCGGGCCGGACACCTACTTCGTCACCGCGATCGGGCTGTACCAGATCTGGTCCGGGCAGTTCCAGCGGGTGTTCAAGCCCCGGCACTATCAGGTCTGCGGCCAGGCCGGGCCACTCGGCTGGGAGATCCCGGCCGCGATCGGGGTCAAGTCGGCGCGGCCGGACGCCGAGGTGGTCGGTGTGGTCGGTGACTATTCGTTCCAGTTCCTGGTCGAGGAGCTGGCCGTCGCGGCCCAGTACGACATCCCCTTCGTGCTGATCATGTTGAACAACGAGTACCTCGGGCTGATCCGCCAGGCGGAGATCGGCTACGACATGAACTACGAGGTGGACATCCACTACGACCGATACGGCACGGACAACGTCAAGATCATGGAGGCGTACGGGTGTGCCGGCCGCCGGGTGCACGAACCGGGCGAGATCGCCGACGCCCTCGCCTGGGCCACCAAGGAGGCCCGTCGGACCAGCCGGCCGGTGCTGGTCGAGGTGATGATCGAGCGGGAGGCGAACACCGCGCACGGCCTGTCCATAGCCGCGGTGAAAGAGTTCGAGTAGATCGCGTCGACAGCCGTAGGGGTGGGCGGTGCAGACCGTCCACCCCTACGGCTGATCCGTCATTGCATCTCGGCGACTGTATGCTATAGCCCAGTTCGATCGTTTCTTTCCGCCTTTCGTTTCTCGCCTTTCGTTTATCGCAGCCGGAGGTATTCCCATGACCGATCGGAGAGGCGCGACCTCGCCAGCCGGCGCGCGACGTTCACTGGGTGGGGCCCGGGCCGCACGTCAGCCCCTGGAGCGGCCGGCCCCGCTGCGCCAGGCGGTCTACGACGCCCTGGCCGAGATGATCATCAATCGTGAGCTGCAACCCGGTGAGCACCTGGTCGAGAACGAGCTGGCCGCCCACCTCGGGGTGAGCCGACAGCCGGTCCGCGAGGCCCTCCAGCGGCTGCACAACGAGGGCTGGGTCGACCTGCGGCCCGCGCTCGGCGCCTTCGTCCACGTGCCCACCGAGGAGGAGGCCGACCAGCTGCTCAGCACCCGCACCCTGCTGGAGGCGGAGTCGGCACGGCTGGCCGCGAAGAACGCGACGCCCGAGCAGGTCGAGCGGCTCCGCGAGCTGCAGCGGGCCGGCGAGCAGGCGCTCAGCGAGGACAGCCAGGTGGCGCTGGTCGAGGCGAATGCGGCGTTGCACGCGCACCTGGTCGACATGTCCGGCAACAAGGTGCTGGCCCAACTGATCGCGATGGTCGACCGCCGCACGCGGTGGTATTACTCGCCGATCGCCCGGACCCGGGGCCGCGAGGCGTGGGATGAGCACGCCGCCCTGATCGAGACGATCGCCGAGGGCAACAGCCGGCGGGCCGGTGAGCTGATGCGCAAGCACACCGAGCGCACCCGCGAGTCGTACCACCAGAGGCGTAAGGAGTCCGGTTCACCGAATTCCTTAACCTGACGGGCGCTGCCGATACGACCGCCCCCACACGGAGATCGACTTCTTGTTCTTGGCCTCTCCCCCCTGAAGGGACGGGGATTCCACTGGGTCACCCCAGAGTGCTTCCTGTTTCATCGCCGGCTGCCCGCCCGGGAAGTGGTTCCCCGTTGAGGTCCTCTGTCAGCTCCACAGGCCGTCACCGCCAGCCCGGCGGCCAGAATGTTCCGGGCCGCATTCACGTCCCGATCATGCCTCGTGTCACAGCCGGCACAGGTCCACGCCCGCACCGACAGATCCATCTTCTCCGCCCGCACCCCACACACCGAACACAACCGGGTCGACGGATACCAGCGCGGCACCGCGACCAGCGTCCGCCCATACTCCCGCGCTTTGTATTCGAGCAGGGTGCGGAACATCCGCCAGGAAGCGTCACTGATCGCCCGCGCCAAGCTGTGATTCTTGAGCATGTTGTTCACGGCGAGGTCCTCGATCACGAGCACTTGATTATCGCGCACGAGCCGAGTCGTCACCTGATGCCACACATCCCGGCGCCGGTCAGCGACCCGGGCATGCACCCGCGCCACCTTGATCCGCGCCTTCTCCCGATTCCGGGAACCCCTGCTCCTTCCGCGCCAACTCCCGCTGCGCCCGTGCCAGGGCGGCGCGCTCCCGGCGTTCGTGCCGCGGGTTGTCCACCGGCTCGCCGTCTGCGAACGTCAGCAGCCGGTTCAGCCCGGCGTCGATCCCAACTATCCGACTGGTGACCACAGCGACCGGAACGGGCCGCTCAACCTTCAGAGACACGAACCAGCGGCCCGCCCGGTCCTGCGACACCGTCACT
This sequence comes from Actinoplanes sichuanensis, assembly GCF_033097365.1. Classification (NCBI taxonomy): domain Bacteria; kingdom Bacillati; phylum Actinomycetota; class Actinomycetes; order Micromonosporales; family Micromonosporaceae; genus Actinoplanes; species Actinoplanes sichuanensis. The sequence continues at coordinate 2,036,495 of NZ_AP028461.1, read as the reverse complement.
TTCGACGGCACCGCGCCGTCGGGCAGCGGCCGCGACCAGACCACCGCCAACGGCGTGTCCATCAACTTCGCCAGCCGCAACTCACCGTCGCGGTAGGTGAAGGCACTGCTGGTGAACTCCGCTGACCGCCGCGACTTCTTCTTCGACTTCAATCGTGGAAGCCGCGTCTGACCGGCGAAGAACTGCTGGTAGGCGCTGTCGAGGTGTCGCAGTGTCTGCTGTAACGGCACAGATGACACCTCGTTCAGGAACTCAAACTCGGCGGTCTTCTTCCAGGCGGTCAGCAGCGCCGACGTCACCGCGTAGCTGAATGTCTCCTGCCGCTGCTGCCAGGCGTCACGGCGGGCCTGCAACCCCAAGTTGTAGACCAGCCGCACACACCCAAACGTCTTCGTCAACAGCTCGGCCTGGGCCAGGGTGGGGTAGAAGCGGTATCTGTACCCGCGATCCGCGCCCTCAGCCACCCACAAAGGATAGAACATCCGTACGATTGCCCGAGTAGCGGGCCAGCCACCGATGCCGATCAGCCGGGCGGCCCGCGCTGGCGGGCCGCCCGGCTGGTGTCGATCTCACCGCTGGACGGTGATCCCCTTCGGGTTGAGGTGCGCGATGTTGCCGCTCTCGGTGCCGTCGGCGGGGTCGATGACACAGTCGATGAGCGCGGGCTTACCGAGCGCCAGCGCCTCCCGGAGGGCCGTGGTGACCTCGTCGGGGGTGGTCGCCCGGTAGCCCCGGCCGCCGAACGCGGCGATCATCAGGTCGTGCCGGGCCTGCAGGGCGGTCGGTGCCGGATCGCCCGACTCGGAGGCCGCCGCGTCGCCGCGGTAGACGCCGCTGTTGTTCAGCACGACGGTGACGATCGGCAGGTCGTAGCGGCAGATCGTCTCCAGTTCCATGCCGCTGAACCCGAACGCGCTGTCGCCCTCGATGGCCACCACCGGGTCGCCGCTCTCCACCGCGGCGGCGATCGCGAACCCGAGGCCGATGCCCATCACGCCCCAGGTGCCGCTGTCCAGCCGGTGCCGGGGCACCTGCATCCCGATCGTGTTGCGGGCCAGGTCCAGTGCGTTCGCACCCTCGTTGACCAGGTACGCCCGGGGGTTGTCGCGCAGGACGTCGCGGATGGCCTGCAGCGCGCCGAGGAACTTCATCGGGTGTGCGGTCTCGGCGGCGGCCAGGCGCTTGGACATCTTGGCGACGTTGTCCGCGGAGCGCGCCGCGAGTTCGTCACGCCACGGGGCCGGCACCGTGATCCGGCCCGGTCCGGTCCGCTCGCTCAGGGCCGCCAGCACCGAGCCGACGTCGCCGACCAGCGGCGCCGCGATGGGTTGGTTGCTGTCCAGCTCGGTGCTGGCGATGTCGACCTGGATGAACTTGACGTCCGGGTTCCACTGCGGGGCGTCGCCGTGGCCGAGCAGCCAGTTCAGCCGGGCGCCGACCAGCATCACCACGTCGGCCCGGCGCAGGGCCAGCGACCGGGTGCTGGCCACCGACTGCGGGTGGTCGTCGGGCAGCAGGCCCTTCGCCATCGACATCGGCAGGTACGGGATGCCGGTGCGCTCGACGAACTCGCGGATCTGGTCGTCGGCCTGGGCGTACGCGGCGCCCTTGCCGAGCACGACGAGCGGCCGCTGAGCGCTCGCGAGCAGCTCGATCGCCCGGTCCAGGGCGGCCGGCTCGGGCACCTGCCGTGGCGCCGGGTCGACCACCCGCCACAGTGACGCCGCGCCCAGGCCGGCGTCGATGACCTCACCGAGGACCGCGGCCGGGATGTCCAGGTAGACCCCGCCGGGTCGGCCGGACACCGCGGTCCGGATCGCGCGGGCCACGCCACGGCCGATGTCCTCGGCCCGATGTACCCGGTACGCGGCCTTGGCGAACTGTCGGGCCGCGGCCAGCTGGTCCATCTCCTCGTAGTCGCCGCGTTGGAGGTCGACCAGGTGCCGCTCGCTGGAGCCGGAGATCTGCACCATCGGGAAGCAGTTGACGGTGGCGTTGGCCAGCGCGACGAGTCCGTTGAGGAAGCCCGGCGCGGACACGGTCAGGCAGATGCCCGGTTTGCGGGTCAGGAAGCCGGCCGCCGCGGCGGCGTGCCCGGCGGCGCTCTCGTGCCGGAAACCGATGTAGCGGATGCCGGACGCCTGTGCCAGGCGGGCCAGGTCGGTGATCGGGATGCCGACGACCCCGTAGACGGCCTCGACCTCGTTGAGCTTGAGCGCGTCGACGACCAGATGGATTCCGTCGGTGAGTCTCTGCGCGCCGACGGTGTCGCCGGCCTCTGTTTCCCGGAGTGATGCGATGGTCATGATCCGAGCCCTCCATGGTCGCGCTACTTCGGCATGCGGTCAGGTGGCGACGCACCGCGCCCTCCTCGACACCTGCGATTGCATACCGTATGGGGTAGACACCAATCGTGGACCATGGCACGGCGGGGTGTCTAGGGGGCGCGGTGGCTTTGGTCACTAGATCGTTTATTGTATACCGAAGCCTGTATGCTGGAGTTGCCTCTCAGGCACGACCGACAAGCAGGAGTGATGTAGTCATGACCACGTGGCGGAAGTTCACACGTACCCTGAACCGCCTCACCGACCGGCTGGCGCTGCCGTCCGGCTCCCCCGCCGACGGCCGCACCCTCGGGCTGGGCCTGGCGGCCGCCCTGGAGAACCAGCGGCGGGCCGCCCGGCCCAGCGACGAGGAGATCGCGCGTTTCCTCAGCGGCTCCGCCCCGGAGGAGGGTCTGATCAACGCCTGACGATCACGCCGGCTGCTCCTCCTTCTCCACCCTGCGGGATTTCAGCAGGCTGGCGACGGTGGTGATGATCAGCGTGCCGACGATCACGCCGAGCGAGACGGTGATCGGCACCGCCGGCGCCCACGACACCCCGTCGTGATGCGCCGCCTCCAGCATCAGCTTCACGCCGATGAAGGCCAGGATGAAAGCCAGGCCCTTGCTGAGGTAGACCAGCCGATCCAACAGCCCGCCGAGCAGGAAGTAGAGCTGCCGCAGGCCCATCAGCGCGAAGGTGTTCGCGGTGAACACCAGATACGGCTCCTGGGTCAGCCCGAAGATCGCCGGGATCGAGTCGAGCGCGAAGAGCAGGTCGGTGGTGCCGATCGCCACCATCACGATCAGCATCGGCGTGACCATCCGCCGGCCGTCCACCCGGACCAGCATCGAGGCGCCCCGGTAGGACTCGGTGGTCGGCAGGATCCGCTTCGCCGTACGGAGGGCGAAGTTCTCCGAGAACTCGTCCTCCTGCTGCGGCCCGACCAGTTTCACCGCGGTGTAGATCAGGAACGCGCCGAACAGATAGAACAGCCAGTCGAACCGGGCGACCGCCGAGGCGCCGGCGGCGATGAAGATCCCGCGCATCAGCAGCGCCAGCACGATGCCGATGAGCAGCACCTTCTGTCGGTACTTCACCGGTACCGCGAACCGGCTCATGATGATGATGAAGACGAACAGGTTGTCGACGCTGAGCGAGTACTCGGTGAGCCAGCCGGCGAAGAACTGCCCCCCGTATCCGGCCCCGTAGGTCCCGATGAGCAGGAACCCGAAGGCGACCGCCGCCAGCACGTAGAAGCTCACCCAGGCGACGCACTCCCGGAAGGACGGCTCCCGCGGGTTCCGGGCGACCAGGTAGAAGTCGAAGGCGATCATGACGGCGAACCCGATGATCGTCACGGCCCATACCCAGAGCGGTAGATTCATGAGGCTCCCTTGGATCGGGCGGCGGCCCGGGACCGGCGGCGGCTCTCGCGTGCCTTCCACTGGGCTTCGGCGTGCCGCAGGTAGAACAGGTACAGGCGCTCGGCCTTCGGGTTGCCGTGCCGGATCCGGCGCAGCCAGCCCGGCGCCACCCGCTCGTGCAGCCAGCTGAAACCGATCGCGAAGCCGAGGCTCACGATCGCCTGGTAGGCGAGGAAGCCGAGCATGTCCGGCGGCAGGGTGGGCCGACCGACCAGGAGCAGGCCGACCAGCACCTCATGCGTGAGCCGGGCGACGGGGAACCCGAGGAGCCAGTACAACGCGGTCGGGGCGAACACCCCGGGTGCGATGACCCCGGCCGCCAGCAGCAACCCGAAGCCGCCGCCGAGCAGCGCCAGCGGGAGTCCGAGCGCCAGACCGGTGGCCAGCGCCCAACCGACGGGCTGGCCCGAGATCAGGGCCAGTCCGACGGCGGCGATCCCGGCCAGCGCGCCGATGCCGGCGCCGGGCAGTGCGAGCTGACCGAGGTGACGCATGTTCGCCCCGGTCATCAGATGACCACGCCGAACCGCACCAGGCTGTAGATCAGCATGCCCAGGTAGAACACCGCACCGAACCCGATCACGACGTTCTGCACGATGCCGGGACGGATCGGCTTGGGCAGCATCCGGTTGTTGACCAGCAGCAGTACGACGCAGTAAGCGCCCATCGCGAAGGTGGACAGGAAGGCCAACACGTCGAGGATGGCGCCCGGACCGTCGGCGGGGCCGAAGTTCAGGATCAGGATGCCGAACGTGATGACGCCCCAGAGGAAGCCGGCGTACAGCTTGGACATGCTGAACCGCTTGGCGCCGGGGACGAAGTGGTAGGTCATGTCGGCCTGACCGCGGGAGAACGAGTCGAACAGGCCGAGCGTGGCGTTGAGCCCGATCAGTGCGATGAAGCCGAGGAACACGCCGTGCAGTACCGGCGCGCCCGCCGAGGCGAAGGCGTCGGCCATGGCGGTCAGCGCCACCTCGCGGTCGCCGTCGCGGATCAGGTCACCGACGTTCGGGTTGACCCGTACGGCGGTCTGGGCCAGCACCGTGAAGGAGACCGTGACCAGCATGGTGACACCCCAGAAGAGCAGGAGGGCGTCGAAGGTCACCCAGCGCCGCCAGCCCTTCCACTTCTTCATCTCCTCCGGGTTCGCGGTGTCGAACATGAAGCCCCGCGACGGCATCTCCTCCTGCTCGTCGGCGTGCCGCAACCCGCGGATCTGCGGGATGTGCGAACCCATGCCCGCGCCGGAGTCACGCAGATGCAGCGTGTACCACATCTGCTGCATGCCGGACGGTCCGGCGAAGGCGATCGCGCCGACGATGACCGGGAACCAGGTCGCCGACATCGCCTCGTCCGGCAGGTAGCCGAAGTGGAACATGCCGCCGAGGGTCGAGGTGACGTCGGCCCACCGGCCGACCAGTGAGGCGACGATCGAGGTGCTGACCACGAGCAGGCCGATCAGCACACCGAGCAGGCTCTCCAGCAGCGGGTAGATCACTTTGGCCAGGCTGAACAGCACACCGACCAGGATCAGTCCGACACAGGCGGTGACGGTCCATGGTATGCCGGTCACCTGTTCGAAGGCGGCGGCGCCGGTGGAGAGGTGTCCCGGCCAGATGTAGACCAGGATCGCCGTGACGAAGAAGAACCACATGAGCGGTTTGAAGACCCGCGCGGCGCCGAAGAAGATGCTCTCTCCGGTCGCCATCGCGTACCGGGCCATCTCCAGCATGACGAAGGCCTGAAGGGTGACGCCGATCAGGAACAGCCACCTGATCTCCGGGCCGAAGATCAGGACCAGGCGGGGCCACATGTACGACTCGCCCATGCCCACGCCGAGCGCGACGAGGAACACGGTCGGGCCGAGCAGGTGGACCGAGGGCGGCGCCTTGGGTAGTTCCCGAATCGGCATCGGTTCGAGCCGACCCGCCCGCCATACTCGTTCGTCCGGTGCGGTGGCGGTGGCGGTGGCGGTCGGTGGTGCCGTGCTACTCGTCGGTTCGTTGGGCGAGGGAGAACTGGAAGCCTCCATGTTGGACCTCCTGGGGATTGGCCGCGGAGCGGTCGCTGTGTCGCTAGTGGCCCCTCCAACTACCGGGTGAGAGGAAACGGTGCACGGCTCAGCGGTCGTCCGATCGGCCGCCGAGCAGGCCGGCGGAGCGTGCCCACCGGTATTTCGCGCCGAGCACGGCGACGGGCTTCTCCGTGGTGTACGGATAGGCCACGATGCCGTGCCGGTACAGGTGTTCGCTGGCCGCCTCGACCTCGACGTCGCCGGCGAGGGAGGCGACCACGGGTTTGTCGATGCCCTTGGCCCGGAACTCCTCGACGACGTCGACGACCAGCTCGGCGAAGACCATCGGCGGTGTGACGATGGTGTGCCAATAGCCGAGGATCAGCGAGTGGATGCGCGGGTCGGACAGGCCGAGCGCGATGGTGTTGCGGTAGGTCGACGGCGGTTCGCCGCCGGTGATGTCGATCGGGTTGCCGGCGGCACCGAACGGCGGGATGAACTTGCGGAACGCCTCGTCGAGGTCGGCCGGGATCTCCATCAGCGTGAGCTGATTGTCCACGCACGCATCGGAGAGCAGGACTCCGGAGCCGCCGGCGCCGGTGATGATGACGACGTTCTCGCCCTGCGGGGTCGGCAGCAGCGGGATGCCGCGGGCGTACTCCAGCAGATCGTTGAGACCGGGCGCGCGGATCACGCCGCTCTGTCGCAGGATGTCGTCGTAGACCTTGTCGTTGCCGGCCAGCGCGCCGGTGTGCGAGCTGGCGGCCTTGGCGCCCTGGTCGGTGCGACCGGCCTTGAGCACGAGCACCGGTTTGGTGGCCGAGACCCGTTTGGCGGCGCGGGCGAACGACCGGCCGTCCTTGAGGTCTTCCAGGTGCATGGCGATGAGCCGGGTATCGGGGTCGCTCTCGAAGAACGTGAGCAGGTCGTCCTCGTCGATGTCGGCCTTGTTGCCGACGCCGACGATCGCGGACACCCCCATCTGCGCGGACCGGCTGAAGCCGAGGATGGCCATGCCGATGCCGCCGCTCTGCGAGGAGAGCGCCACGCCGCCCTTGACGTCGTACGGGGTGCAGAACGTCGCGGACATGCTCGCCGGGGTGTAGTAGTAGCCGTAGATGTTCGGTCCGAGGATGCGGACGCCGTGCCGGCGGGCGATCCCGAGGACCTCGGCCTGCAACTCGTGGTTGCCGATCTCGCCGAAACCGGAGGGGATCATGATGGCGCCGGCCACGCCCTTGGCACCGACCTCCTCCAGCGCGGCCGGTACGAACCTGGCCGGGATCGCGAAGATCGCGACGTCGACCGGGCCGGGCACGTCGGAGATGCTCGGGTACGCCTTGCGGTCCAGGATCTCGGCGGCCTTCGGGTTGATCGGGTAGATCTCGCCCTGGTAGCCGCCGTTGACCAGGTTCTTCATCACCGAGTTGCCGATCTTGCCGGCCTCGGCGGACGCTCCGATCACGGCGATCGAGGCGGGCCGCATGATCCGGTTCATGCTCGCCAGGATCTCCTCGTCGGTGAACTGCTGCGGCCGCTCGGCGGCCTTCGGGTCGACCAGGATCCGGACGTCCACCGCGGTCGCGCCGGCCGCGGTGGCCAGCACCGGGTTGAGGTCGACCTCGGCCAGCTCGGGGAAGTCGGTGACCAGGTCGGAGAGCCGGACGATGAGGTCGGACAGGATCTCCCGGTTCGCCGGTTCGGCACCCCGGACCCCGCGCAGGATCTCGGCCGAGGCGATGCCGTCGATCATCGACAGCGCGGTGGCGTGGTCGGCCGGGGCGAGCCGGAAGGTCACGTCCTTGAGCACCTCGACCAGGACGCCGCCGAGTCCGAAGGCGACGATCTTGCCGAATGTCGGGTCGGTGACGGTGCCGACGATCACCTCGTGGCCGGTGCTGAGCTGTTGCTGCACCTGCACCCCGACGATCCTCGCGTCGGCGTCGTACGCCTGCGCGTTGGCGATGATCGTGTCGTAGCCGGCGGCCACCTCGGTCGCCGAGCCGAGCCCGACCAGGACTCCGCCGGCTTCGGTCTTGTGCAGGATGTCCGGTGAGACGATCTTCAGGACCACCGGGAGGCCGATCTTCTCGGCCAGGGCCACCGCCTCGTCGGCGCTGCCAGCCAGTCCCTCGCCGGGGGTGGCGATCCCGTAGGCCTCGACCACCAGCCGCCCCTCCGGTGCGGTCAGCGCGTTGCGGCCCTCGGCGTCGGCCCGGTCGAGCACCCGGCGTACGGCTTCACGGTCGTATTTCGACATGTCGTCGTCTCCCTGGTGACTAGTGAGTCAGATGACGCCGGCGGCCCGCAGGTCGCCGATCCCCTGCTCGGTGAAGCCGAGCTCGCCGAGGACCTGCTCGGTGTGCTCGCCGAGCAGCGGCGAACGCTCGATCTCGACCGTCGAATCGGACAGTTTGATCGGGTTGCCGACGGTCTTGAACGGGCCCCGCTCCGGGTGGTCGACCTCGACCACCGAGCCCAACGCGGCCAGGGTCTCGTCCTCGATCAGCTCGGCCGTCGACAGGACCGGCCCACACGGGACGTTGCAGGCGTTGAGCCGCTCCATGACCTCCTGCTTGGTGTGCCGCTCGGTCCACTCCTCGATCAGCGCGAACGCCTTGTCGAGTTTGTGCAGGCGGGCCTGCGGGGTGCTCCAGGCCGGGTCCTCGGCCAGCTCGGGTCGGCCGATCAGGTCACAGATCGGCTTCCAGCCGACCGGCTGGATGATCACGTAGATGTAGTCGTTGGGCCCGCCCGGAGCACAGCGCACCGCCCAGCCGGGCTGGCCGCCGCCGGAGGCGTTACCGGAGCGGGGCACCGCGTCGCCGAAGTTCTCGTTGGGGTACTCCCCCAGCGGCCCGTGCGCGAGCCGCTGCTGGTCGCGCAGCTTGACCCGGCACAGGTTGAGCACGGCGTCCTGCATGGCGACCTGGACGCGCTGGCCGCGGCCGGTGCGGGTGCGCTGGTAGAGCGCGGCCAGGATGCCGGCGACCAGGTGGATGCCGGTGCCGGAGTCACCGATCTGGGCGCCGGTCGCGGTCGGCGGGCCGTCCTCGAATCCGGTGGTGCTCATCGCCCCGCCCATCGCCTGGGCGATCACCTCGTACGCCTTGAAGTCGGCGTATCGACCCGGTCCGAAGCCCTTGATGGAGGCGTACACCAGCCCGGGGTTGATCTCCTGCAGTCGCTCCCAGGGGAAGCCGAAGCGTTCGACGACGCCCGGCCCGAAATTCTCCACCAGGATGTCCACGCCGGACACCAGCTTGGTGAAGATCTCCTTGCCCTCCGGGTGCTTCATGTTGAGGGTGATGCTGCGCTTGTTGGCGTTCAGCATCGTGAAGTAGAGGCTGTCCACTCCGGGGATGTCCCGCAGCTGGGAGCGGGTGATGTCGCCCTGCCCCGGGGCCTCCAGTTTGATGACGTCGGCGCCCAGCCACGCGAGCAGCTGCGTGGACGAGGGACCGGACTGCACATGTGTCATGTCGAGGACCCGAACGCCCTCAAGTGCCTTGCCCATGAGCGAACCTCCTGTGTGCGCCACCGCTGGTGGGGGTGCTGATCCGCTGCCAGCTTCAGGGATTGCATACCGTATGGGGTAGGCAATATCGTGGCGCATGTAACAGCCAGGTGTCTAGAGGGTCGCGGAACGTTTTCCGCGCTCGGCACCTCATTCACATCCGGTCCCGATCACCTCCTGAAGGGAGGCCCGGTGGATCTGTTGGAACATCAGGCACAGGAGCTCTTCGCCACGCACGGCGTACCGGTCAGCCGCAGCCGGGTCGCCGCCACACCCGACGAGGCCTACGCGGCCGCCGCCGACATCGGCGGGCGCGTGGTGGTGAAGGCCCAGGTCAAGACCGGCGGCCGGGGTAAGGCCGGCGGCGTCCGGCTCGCCGACGGCCCGGACGACGCCCGCACGGTCGCGTCCGCGATCCTGGGCATGGACATCAAGGGCCACACCGTCCACCAGGTGCTGATCACCGAGGCGAGCGACATCGTCGAGGAGTACTACGTGGCGTTGCTGCTCGACCGGTCCCACCGGTCGTTCCTGGCGCTCGCCTCACGACAGGGCGGCGTCGAGATCGAACAGGTGGCGGCCGAGGATCCGGACGCGCTGGCCCGGTTCGAGGTGAACCCGGACGCCGGGCTCGGCTGGGAGGACGCGCTGCGGCTGGCCGCCGCCGCCGGGCTCCCCGACGACGTCCGCGACCTGGTCGCCACCGTCCTGGTCCGGCTCTGGAACGTGTTCCGCGCCGAGGACGCCACCCTGGTCGAGATCAATCCGCTGGCCAAGCTGGCCGACGGCACGGTGCTCGCGCTGGACGGCAAGGTGACCCTGGACGACAACGCCCGCTTCCGCCGGACCGGGCACCCGCAGTTCGTCGACGTCACGGCCACCGATCCGCTGGAGGGCCGGGCCGCCGAGAAGCACCTGAACTACGTCAAGCTCGACGGCTCGGTCGGGGTGATCGGCAACGGCGCCGGTCTGGTGATGAGCACTCTGGACGTGGTCGCCTACGCGGGCGAGCGGTACGGCGGTGTGCGGCCGGCGAACTTCCTCGACATCGGCGGAGGCGCCTCGGCCCAGGTGATGGCGGATGGCCTGGAGATCATCCTGGGCGATCCGGACGTCCGCAGCGTGTTGGTCAACGTGTTCGGCGGGATCACCGCCTGCGATGCCGTCGCCGACGGCATCGTCCAGGCGATCGGCCTGCTCGGGACGATCTCCAAACCGGTGGTGGTACGGCTGGACGGCAACAACGCGGCGCGGGGACGCCGGATCCTCGCCGAGGCGGCACTCCCCGGCGTGATCAGCTCGGACACCATGGACGGCGCGGCCCGGCTCGCGGCCGAACTCGCCGGCAGAGGGGCGTGACCATCATGGCGATCTTTCTCACCGACAAGAGCCGGGTGCTGGTCCAGGGCATCACCGGCGCCGAGGGCACCCGGCACACCCGCCGGATGGTCGCCGCCGGCACCAACGTCGTCGCCGGGGTCACGCCCGGCAAGGGCGGTCAGGACGTCGACGGGATCCCGGTCTTCGGCAGCGTCGCCGAGGCGGTCGACGCGACCGGGGCCGACACCTCGGTGGTCTTCGTGCCCCCGCGGTTCGCCAAGGCCGCGGTGATCGAGGCGATCGACGCCGAGCTGGCCCTGGCCGTGGTGCTGACCGAGGGCATCCCGGTACACGACACCGCCGCGTTCTGGGCGCACGCCCGGGACACCGGCACCACCCGGATCATCGGGCCGAACTGTCCCGGACTGATCAGCCCCGGACTCTCCAACGCCGGGATCATCCCGGCCGACATCACCACCCGCGGGCGGATCGGCCTGGTCAGCAAGAGCGGCACGCTGACGTACCAGCTGATGTATGAATTGCGGGATCTCGGCTTCTCCACCTGCGTCGGCATCGGCGGTGACCCGATCGTCGGCACCACCCACATCGACTGCCTGCAGGCGTTCCAGGACGACCCGGAGACCGACGCGATCGTGATGATCGGCGAGATCGGCGGGGACGCCGAGGAACGCGCCGCCGACTACATCCGCGAGCACATCAGCAAACCCGTGGTGGGCTACATCGCCGGGTTCACCGCGCCCGAGGGCAAGACCATGGGGCACGCCGGCGCGATCGTCTCCGGGTCGTCGGGCACGGCGGCGGCCAAACAGAAGGCCCTGGAGGCGGCCGGGGTCAAGGTCGGCCGGACACCGTCGGAGGCGGCCGCTCTGATGCGCGAGACGTTACCGGCACGCTGACCGGTCCGCGCACGGCGCCGGGCCGGTCGGACCACCCCTCCGGCGGGCCGGCCCGTGGGCGCCGCGCGGGCGGCAGCGTCGGTCCGGGCGGAGGCCGCCGCCTCCGCCCGGATCTCGCATCTCCGGCGTCTCCGTCAGGCCGGCGTCTCCGTCAGGCCGGCGTCTCCGTCAGGCCGGCGTCTCCGTCAGGCCGGTGTGTCGCAGGACGCGGTGGGCGCCGGTGTACACGTTCATCGACGTGCCGCGGAGGAATCCGATCAGGGTGAGCCCGGCGTCGTCGGCCAGGTCGGCGGCGAGCGAGGACGGTGCGGAGACCGCGGCGAGGGCCGGGATCCCGGCCATCACCGCCTTCTGCACCAGCTCGAACGACGCCCGGCCGCTGACCATCAGGATCGTGTCGCGAAGGGGCAGCCGACCGTCGCGCAGCGCCCAGCCGACGGCCTTGTCGACGGCGTTGTGCCGGCCGACGTCCTCCCGCAGGCAGAGCAGCCGGCCATCGGCGGAGAACAGACCGGCGGCGTGCAGGCCGCCGGTGCGGTCGAAGACCCGCTGCGCGGTGCGCAGCGTGCCGGGCAGGGCGGCGATCACCGCCGGGTCGAGACGGATCGGATCGTCGTGGACCGACCAGGAGGCGACGGTACGGACGGCGTCCAGGCTGGCCTTGCCGCAGAGCCCGCACGACGAGGTGGTGTAGAAGTTGCGTTCCAGCGACGGATCGGGGGGTCGCACCCCGGCGGCGAGGGCCACGTCGACCACGTTGTACGTGTTGACACCGTCCGCGGTGGCGCCCAGGCAGTATCTGATCCCGGCGATCTGACCGGCCCTGTCGATCACTCCCTCGCTGACCAGGAAACCGGCGGCCAGGTCGAAGTCGTCGCCCGGGGTACGCATGGTCACCACCAGGGATCTTCCGTTGACCCGGATCTCCAGCGGTTCCTCGGCGGCCAGGGTGTCGACCGGTTCGGCGGCCGTCCCGTCGACGATCCGTGTGACCCGGCGACGGGTCGTCACTCGTCCCATCTCCTCACCTTCTCTTTCCAGCTCTTTCCAGGGAACTGCCGACCCCTTCCCGGGGAGGGCCGGACCTTTCCAGGGAGCGGCCGACTTTTCAGGGGACGGCCGACGGCAGGCGGACCAGGGCCGGGCCGGGCTGGCGCATCCAGCGGGTCAGTACCGCGCCGAGCAGACCGAGGCAGCCGGCCACCACGAACGGCACGACCGAGTCCGGAGTGGTCACCACCAGGCCGGCGAGCACGGTCCCGGCCAGGCCGCCGATCGCCTTGCCGCTGTAGACGATGCCGTAGTTGGGCACCGTCGCGTCGTCGCCGAACCAGTCGCGGACCAGGCTGACCAGCAGCGAGTAGCCCGCACCGGCACCGGCGCCGGCCAGCGCGGCGAAACCGATCAGCGCGGCCGGGTGGTTGTCGTTGCGTGCGGCCGCGAGCAGCCCGAACTGGGCCACCCCGCCGGCCAGCAGGGACAGCCCGAGAGTGGCACGGCGGCCGATCCGGTCGGCCAGCGAGCTGGTCACCGCACGGCCGAGACCGTTCGAGGCGGCCAGCGCGGCCATCGCGGCGACCAGGGTGGCGGCAGGCAGCCCCCGGGTGTACGCCGTGCCGGCCAGGTAGGCGATGTCGAACAGGGCCATCGCGGCGGTGAGCACCACCACCACGAACATCATCGGGAGCATGCCGCTGCGCATCGCGGCCATCGGCGGGTACGGGCGGGACGCCGGCCGGTTGTGCGGGACGCTGCGGTTGAGGCGCCGGTCGAGGGCCCAGCGCTGCGGGTCGATCTGTTGCGGCCACCAGTGGCGCGGCGGCCGGCGCATCAGCAGTCCGCAGGTCGCCACCACGGCGCAGACGAGCACCGCGGTGGCGTCGAGCACGACCGTCCGGTTCGCCGGGGTCAGGAGTAGGCCGGCGACGACGACGAACGGGATCGCGCCGTAGCCGAACGCGGCGCCGACCATCGCCACCCGCGACGCCAGCCGCTCCGGGAACCACTCGGTGACGGTGGCTATGCAGGTCATGTAGATCAGGCCGGCGCCGAGGCCGCCGAGCAGGGAGTAGCCCACCAGGACGACGGCCGGGTCGCCGCTGTGGGCCAGGGTGGCCAGGGCGATCAGGCAGCAGACGGCGCCCGCGAGCATCGTCACGGCCGGGCGCACCCGCTGATACAGCCAGCCGCCGAGCGGGGAACCGGCCGCCTGCGCGACCACCCACAGCCCGAGCACGGCGAGTGCCTGCCACACGCTCCAGCCGTCGGCGGCGGCCAGGGTGGGCAGGGCGGCACCGTAGCCGTACTGGAACAGGCTGATCGCCAGCATCGCGGCCCAGGGCAGGCCGGCCATCCAGGATCGCGACCGTCCCAGCAGGAGTCGGTCGCTCTCCCCGATCCGGTAGCGACGGCCGTAGAAGTCTCTGACCTCGCGCACCGCGGTGTCGTGGGGATCCGTCATCTGGCACCTCCGACCGATCATCGTATACAGTATGTGGAATGCACATTGTCTACCCGGGGACGGGGAACTGTCCAGATTCGAGACGTCGCTTCGCCATCTGATGAGGAGCAGGGATGTTCGTGCCGAAGGACCCGATCCGCCCGGTGCTCGACCGGTGACCGGCATCGACTGGCAGCGGGCCCGGCGGTTCGCCCGCGAGGCCGGTGTGCCGCTGCCGGCGGTCGAGATGCCGCTCGACAGAGCGACCGGCGCCACGCTCGCGGTGCCGCTGGTGGCGCTCTCGCCGCTGCCCGCCCACGACGCCGCCGCCATGGACGGATATGCCGTGGCCGGTCCGGGGCCGTGGCGGGTCGTCGGGCGGGTGCTGGCCGGTGACCCGGTGCCGCCGCCGCTGCCGGCCGGCAGCGCGATGGAGATCGGCACCGGTGCGGTGGTTCCGGCCGGTGCCGACGCCGTGCTCCCCTATGAACGGTCCACCCGGACGGGTGTCGCGCTGACCGGCGAGTTCCGCCCGGGCCGACACATCCGCCGCCGGGGTGAGGACTGTCCGGCCGGCCGGCAGGTGCTCCCGGCCGGCACGGTGGTCGGTCCGGTGGTGCTCGGGCTGGCGGCCAGCCTCGGGCATGACACGCTGGCCGTGCATCGCCGTCCCCGGGTCGGGATCGTGGTCACCGGGGGTGAGCTGTGCCGGAGCGGGATCCCGGCGGCCGGTCGGGTGCGTGACGCGATCGGACCGATGCTGCCCGGCCTGATCCGGGGTGCCGGAGCCGAGCCGGTGTGGGAGTCCCGGGTGACCGACGATCGCGACGCGATGGTCGACGCGCTGCTGCGTCGCGACGCCGACGTGCTGGTGGTCTGCGGGGCCACCTCGGCCGGAGCCGCCGATCATCTGCGTGGCGCACTCGACCGGCTGGCCGCGCGGGTGCCGATTCACGGTGTCGCCTGCCGGCCCGGGCATCCGCAGTTGTTCGCGGTGCTGCCGGACGGGCGTTTCGTGGTCGGGTTGCCCGGTAACCCGTTCGCGGCTCTGGTCGCCGCGTCGACCCTGCTCACGCCGTTGCTGGAGGGCCTGGCCGGCCGCCCGTCGAAGCCGTCGCCGACCGCTGTGCCGGCCGGTCCGGTGACACCGCACGACCACCACACCCGCCTGGTGCCGGTGACCCTGGTCGGCGCGACGGCCCGGCCCGTCGGGCACGACCGTCCGGGTTCGTTGTGGGGCGCGGCCGGGGCGGACGCGCTCGCGGTGGTGCCGCCGGGCTGGACCGGCGGCGAGGTCGAGCTGCTCCCGCTGCCCGCCGGCACGTCACCGATCGGTGTCACGGCGCCGGAGACCGACCGACCGCCGGCCCAGGTCCTCGGTTCGCCGCTATGACCCCGGGCGGACCGTGGAGCGGCCGGAGAGCTGTTCGACCAGTTTCAACAGGGCGCTGTGGTCGAGGCCGCCGTCGCCCTGTGCCTTCAGCGCGGCGATCAGCTGCGCCACCGCCGAGCCCAGCGGGATGACCACTCCGGCGTCGCGGGCGGCGGTGGTGACGATGCCCATGTCCTTGTGGTGCAGGTCGATGCGGAAACCCGGTTCGAAGGTACGGGCCAGCATGCCGGCCGCCTTGCGGTCCAGGATCCGGTTGCCGGCCAGGCCACCGGCCAGCACCCGGACCGCGGCGTCGGTGTCCACTTCGTAGGCTTCGAGGAAGACGATGGCCTCGGCGACGAGTTCGATGGTGCCGGCCACGATCAGCTGGTTGGCGGCCTTCACCGTCTGGCCGGCACCGTGTGGGCCGACGTGTACCACGGTCGCGCCGACCACCTCCAGGACCGGTAGGGCCGCCTGGAAGTCCTCGGCGTCACCACCGACCATGATCGACAGACTGCCCTCGATCGCGCCCGACTCCCCGCCGCTGACCGGGGCGTCCAGTGCCCGTACCCCGAGGAGTTCCGCCTCCGCGGCGACGTCGCGCGACGTGGTGGGCGAGATGCTGCTCATGTCGATGTAGAGCAGCCCGGGCCGGGCGTGGGCGAGGATGCCCTGCTCGCCGAGGGCGACCGTCTCGACGTCGGCCGAGTCGCGGACCATCGTGACGACGACGTCGGCTTTCCGCACCGCCTCGGCCACGCTGCCCGCGATCCGGCCGCCGGCCCGGGTCAAGAGGTCGTTGCGGGGTGGGACCACGTCGAAGCCGACCACGTCGAAGCCGGCTTCGGCCAGGTTGACGGCCATCGGGCCGCCCATGATCCCGAGTCCGATGAAACCGACCGTCGTCATGCCGAAGTTCCTTTCGTCGCGGCCCGGCGTTCCCGGGGCAGCCAGTCGAAACACGGCCCGGTCGCGACGTACTCCAGGCTGACCCAGCCCCGGTAGCCGGACTGTTCGAGGCGGCTCAGGTGGCCGTCGATGTCGATGTCGCCGGTGCCGGGTTCGTGTCGGCCGGGTGCGTCGGCGATCTGCACGTGCCCGATCCGGTCGAGGTGTTCGGCCAGGACCTTGGACAGGTCGTCGCCGTTGACGGTCAGGTGGTAGAGGTCGGCGAGCAGGGCCAGGTTCGGTGCCCCGCGTTCGGTCCGGACCCGGTCCAGCACCGCGACGACGTCGGCGGCGGTGCGCAGCAGGTAGGGGAACGGCCCGCTGACCGGTTCGACCAGCACCGTGCCGCCGATCCGGGCCACCGTGTTCGCGGCGAAGGCGAGGTTCGCGACCGCGGTGTCGTCCTGCAGTTCGCGGG
This sequence comes from Actinoplanes sichuanensis, assembly GCF_033097365.1. NCBI lineage: Bacteria > Bacillati > Actinomycetota > Actinomycetes > Micromonosporales > Micromonosporaceae > Actinoplanes > Actinoplanes sichuanensis. The sequence continues at coordinate 2,019,795 of NZ_AP028461.1, read as the reverse complement.
TGATGAACGGGATCCGGTTGCCGTACAGCGCGTTGAAGGACCGGCAGCCGGTGGCGGCACCGATCATCGCGACCAGTTCGACGTTGTCGCGGAACTCGGCCGAATGCGCCGGTGAGGACAGCACGCCCCGGTCGCCGCCGGGCATGTCACCGGCGAAGAAGTTGAGCCCGATCAGCCGGACGTCGGCGTCGTTGACGGCGTCGACGAACGCCCGCACGTCCGGGTCGGGCGGCACCGCTGCGGTGAACGGCCACCAGAACTCGACCGCGTCGAATCCGGCCGCCTTCGCCGCCGCCGGCCGCTGCAGCAGGGGCCGGTCGGTGAACAGGATCGAGCAGTTCACGGCGTAGCGGAGGTGATGTGCGGGCACGTGGTCTCCCTAAGGTGACGTGAGCAGCAGGGCGGCGGCCAGGGCGAGCGGATCCAGTGACTCCGGCTCGGCGTCGACCCGGCGCAGGAGTTCGGCGCGCATCCGTGGGTCCCAGAACGCCCGGACGTGTTCGGCGATGGCGGCCGCGGCCGTGTCCAGCCCCTGGTGCCGGAACTGGACGGCGATGTCGTTGATCATCCGGACCTGCGGTGACATCGGTCAGCCCGCCATCGCCGGGCTCGTCAGCCCGACCTGGACGGCGGTCACCTTGTACTCCGGGCAGTTGGTGGCCCAGTCGGAGTTCTCCGTGGTCACGACGTTCGCGCCGGTCACCGGGTGGTGGAAGGTGGTGTAGACGACACCGACCGGCATCCGGTCGGCGAGGACCGCGCGCAGCGACGTGGCGCCGACCCGGCTGGTCAGCATGACCTCGTCGCCGTCGCGGATGCCGCGCACCTCGGCGTCGTGCGGATGGATCTCCAGGACGTCCTCCGGGTGCCAGGCCACGTTGGCGGTCCGCCGGGTCTGCGCGCCGACGTTGTACTGACTGAGGATGCGCCCGGTGGTCAGGATCAGCGGGTATTTGCGGGTGCTGCGTTCGCGGGTCGGTACGAACGGGGTCTGCACGAACCGGCCCCGGCCGCGGACGAACCCGTCCCTGTGCATGATCGGGGTGCCCTCGGGGGCGTTGTCGTTGCAGGGCCACTGCACGCTGCCCAGCTTGTCGAGTTTCTCGAAGGACACCCCGGCGAACGTGGGGGTGAGCGCGGCGATCTCGTCCATGATCTGGCTGGAGCTGTCGTAGTGCATCGGGTAGCCCATGGCCTGGGCGATCTCGGCGACGATCTGCCACTCGTGTTTGCCGGTCTTGGGGGCCATCACCGGCCGGACCCGGTTGATCCGGCGTTCGGCGTTGGTGAACGTGCCGTCCTTCTCCAGAAAGGAGGTGCCGGGCAGGAACACGTGCGCGAACTTCGCGGTCTCGTTGAGGAACAGATCCTGGACCACGACCAGTTCCAGGGCGGCCAGCGCGGCGTGCACGTGTTTGATGTTCGGGTCGGACTGGGCGATGTCCTCGCCCTGCACGTAGAGGGCGCGGAAGCTGCCGTCGATGGCGGCGTCGAACATGTTGGGGATGCGCAGGCCGGGTTCGGCCTGCAGGGTGCTGCCCCACATGTTCTCGAACACGCCGCGCACGACGTCGTCGGAGACGTGCCGGTAGCCGGGCAGTTCGTGTGGGAAGGAACCCATGTCGCAGGAGCCCTGCACGTTGTTCTGCCCGCGCAGCGGGTTCACGCCGACGCCTTCACGGCCGATGTTGCCGGTGGCCATCGCGAGGTTGGCCATCCCCATCACCATGGTCGAGCCCTGGCTGTGCTCGGTGACGCCGAGCCCGTAGTAGATCGCGCCGTTGCCGCCGGTGGCGAACAGCCGCGCGGCCGCCCGCACCTCTTCCGCAGGTACGCCGGTGAGTTCCTCGACCGCTTCCGGACTGTTCTCCGCACACGCGATGAACTCGGCCCAGTCGTCGAAGTCCTCGCAGCGCTCGTCGACGAACGTCCGGTCGACGAGTCCCTCGGTCAGCACCACGTGGGCCAGCGCGTTGACGATCGCCACGTTGGTGCCGGGGGCGAGCTGCAGGTGGTGTCGGGCCTCGATGTGCGGCGACCGGACCAGGTCGATGCGGCGCGGGTCGATCACGATCAGCTGGGCGCCCTCGCGCAGCCGGCGTTTCATCCGGGACGCGAAGACCGGGTGCCCGTCGGTCGGGTTGGCGCCGATCACCATGATCACGTCGGACTCGGCGACCGACCGGAAGTCCTGCGTGCCGGCCGACGTGCCGAAGGTCTGTTTCAGGCCGTACCCGGTCGGTGAGTGGCAGACCCGGGCACAGGTGTCGACGTTGTTGTTGCCGAACGCGGCCCGGATCATCTTCTGAACGACATAGACCTCTTCATTAGTGGTACGCGACGAGGTGATCCCACCGATCGCGGCGACGCCGTGCCGCGTCTGGATGTCGCGCAGCTTCGCGGCGGTGAACGCGATCGCGGTGTCCCAGTCGACCGGCTGCCACTCGTCGGTGATCCTCGCACGGACCATCGGGGTGAGGACCCGGTCCGGGTGGGTGGCGTAGCCGAACGCGAACCGGCCCTTGACGCAGGAGTGGCCCTCGTTGGCGCCGCCGTCCTTGTAGGGCACCATCCGGACCAGTTCGGCGCCGCGCAGTTCGGCCTTGAACGAGCAGCCGACCCCGCAGTACGCGCAGGTGGTGATCACACTGCGGCTCGGCATCCCGAGCTGGATCACCGACTTCTCCTGCAGCGTCGCGGTCGGGCAGGCCTGCACACACGCGCCGCACGACACGCATTCCGAACTCATGAAGTCGGTGCCACCGGCGGACACCTTCGACTCGAAGCCGCGGCCCTCGATGGTCAGCGCGAACGTGCCCTGCACCTCACCGCAGGCCCGGACGCAGCGGGAGCAGGAGATGCATTTGGACGCCTCGAAGTCGAAGTACGGGTTGCTGGTGTCGGTCTTCTCGTCGCGGTGGTTGGCGCCGTCGTAGCCGTAGCGGACCTGCCGCAGACCGACTGCGCCGGACATGTCCTGCAACTCGCAGTCGCCGTTGGCCGAGCAGGTCAGGCAGTCCAGCGGGTGGTCGGAGATGTACAGCTCCATCACGCCCTGCCGGAGTTTCTCCAGCTTGGGGGTCTGGGTGCGGACCCGCATGCCGTCGGTGACCGGGGTGGTACAGGACGCCGGGGTGCCGCGCCGGCCGTCGATCTCGACGAGGCAGAGCCGGCACGAGCCGAACGCCTCCAGGCTGTCGGTGGCGCACAGTTTCGGCACGTCGATGCCGCAGAGGGCGGCGGCCCGCATCACCGAGGTGCCCTCGGGCACGGTCACCGGCAGCCCGTCGACCTCGATCGACACGGTGGCCGGGCCGGGCCGGGCGGGGGTGCCGAGGTCGGGTTCCTTCAGCAGGCTCATGAGGGGCGCCTTCCGTTCGGGCCGAAGTCGTCGGCGAAGTGCAGTAGCGCGCTGCGTACCGGCATCGGGGTCAGGCCGCCCATCGCGCACAGCGACCCTTCGGTCATCAACTCGCAGAGGTCGCCGAGCAGGGCGAGGTTGTCGTCGGTGTCCTGCCCGGCGACGATCTTGTCGATCACTTCGACGCCGCGGACCGCGCCGACCCGGCAGGGGGTGCATTTGCCGCAGGACTCCTCGGCGCAGAACTCCATGGCGAAGCGGGCCATCGCGGCCATGTCCACGGTGTCGTCGAAGACCACGATGCCGCCGTGCCCGAGCATCGCACCGGCGGCGGCGAACGCCTCGTACTCCATCGGCAGGTCGAGGCCGTCGGCCGGCAGATACGCCCCCAGTGGGCCGCCGACCTGCACCGCGCGGATCGGGCGGCCGCTGCGCGTACCGCCGCCGTAGTCGTTGATCAGGTTGTGCAGTGTCATGCCGAAGGCGGTCTCGAAGACGCCGCCGCGGGCGATGTTGCCGGCCAGTTGGAAGACCTGGGTGCCGCGGGAGCGTTCGACGCCGAGGGCCTGGTAGGCGGCGGCGCCGCCGGCGACGATCGCCGGGACCGACGCCAGGGTGAGCACGTTGTTGACCACGGTCGGCATGCCGAACAGGCCGGTGATCGCCGGGATCGGGGGTTTGGCGCGGACCATGCCGCGTCTGCCCTCCAGGCTCTCCAGCATCGCGGTCTCCTCACCGCAGATGTACGCGCCCGCGCCCTCGCGCACGAACAGGTCGAACCGCAGCCCGGTGCCGAGGATGTCGTGGCCCAGCCAGCCCTGCTCACGGGCCACGGCGATGGCGTCGCGCATGGTGCGGATCGCGTCGGGATACTCGGAACGGATGTAGAGGTAGCCCTCGGTGGCGCCGACCGCGTAGGCGGCGATGGTCATGCCTTCGATCAGGGTGAACGGGTCACCCTCCATCAGCATCCGGTCGGCGAACGTGCCGCTGTCGCCCTCGTCGGCGTTGCAGCAGACGAACTTCTGGGCGCTCACCGTGTCGGCGACGGTCTGCCATTTGATGCCGGCCGGGAATCCGGCGCCGCCGCGGCCGCGCAGCCCGGACGCGGTGACCTCGGCGATCACGTCGGCCGGGGTGTCTCCAGGGCGCGGCGCAGGCCGGCCAGTCCGCCGTGGGCGAGGTAGTCGTCGGGTGCGAGCGGGTCGGTGACGCCGACGCGGGCGAAACAGAGCCGGGTCTGGTCGCGCATCCACGGCAGGTCGGTGACGACGCCCTGGCACAGTTCGTGGTCGGCGCCGTCGAGTAGTCCGGCGGCGACGAGGTCGTCGACGTCGCCGGGGGCGACCGGGCCGTACCCGATCCGGCCGCGGTCGGTGACCACCTCGACCAGTGGTTCCAGCCAGAGCATGCCGTGCGAGCCGTTGCGGACGATCCGGACCGGGCGGCCTTCCGCTGCCGCTGCCAGTTCGAGCTCGGCGGCGACCTGATCGGCGCCGAGCGACAGCGCGGCCGAGTCGCGGGGCACGTAGATCGTGGTCACCATCAGCGCACCAACTCCTGCAGAAGGGCCGGGCTGAGCCGTCCGCGGACCTGTCCGTTGATCTGGCCGGCCGGGCCGAGCGCGCAGTTGCCCAGGCAGAACACCTGCTCCAGGGTGACCGCGCCGTCCGGGGTGGTCTGGCCGACCTTGATCCCGAGGACCTGCTCGGCGTGGGCGATCAGCTTCTCCGCGCCGACCGACTGGCAGGCCTCGGCGCGGCAGAGTTTGACGACCGTGGCGCCGGCCGGCTCGGACCGGAAGTCGGTGTAGAAGGTGATCACGCCGTGCACGTCGGCGCGGGAGATGTTGAGCTCGGCGGCCAGCACCGGCACGACACCCGCGTCGACGTAGCCGAACTCGGCCTGAATCGCATGCAGGATCGGCATCAGCGCGCCGCGATCACCCCGGTGCGCGGCGACCAGCGCCCGCACCCGATCCGTCATCGAATTGACCACGAGGATCCGCCTCTCGTTCGGCTGCGGATTCACCATACTGCGGCGTGAATACCGTATGCAATATCGCGGGACTGCGAGCCTCGGGATGCCGGGACCCGGGCCCCACATCTCCCCCATCGAATTACGAACACCTCGTTAGGTCGAATATCGGTCACAGACCGTGAAAATGGACAGGAGACCAGACCATCAGGGGCAGCTATGACACTTCGGCGCTTACTCGGCGGGCGGAAGATTCGAGCCGCGGCGGCCGTCGTCCTCGGCGTCGTCGCGATCGCCTTACCGCTATTCGTGGCGATGACCGACAAGACCCAACGCGACACGCTCCTGGCGGTGACCGGGATAGCCGTCTCCCTCACCGCTGCCGGGCTCTCGGTGTGGTCCCACTTCTTCCGCACACCCGCGCCTGAGCGAAGCACCGAACAACAGGTGAACGATCTCGCCGACATCGTCAGCGCGGAATGGCGAGCGGAGGCGTCCACCCGGCTGCTCGACTCCCCCGGCGTGCTGCCGCTGCGCTGGAGCTACGACGGCGACGAACGGACCTACCGGTTCGAGGGTCGATTCGACGACTTCGCCGGTCAGCTCGCGTCGGTGTTCGCCACCGGCAACCAGCGCCTGCTGATCCTCGGCGAACCGGGGGCGGGCAAAACGGTTCTCGCGATCATGCTGGTCCTGGGACTGATCGAAGCCCGTCGGCCCGGCGCGGCCACACCCGTGCTGCTGACCGTCTCGTCGTGGGATCCGCTGTCGGAGAAGCTGACGGACTGGCTCGACCGGACGCTCGGCACGGTGTACTACGGCGGACGGCGAGAGATCCCCGCTGCATTGCGGCACGAACGGCTCGTCATCCCGGTCCTCGACGGGCTCGACGAGATGCCCGAGTCGGCCCGACGATCCGCGGTCGCGGCGATCAACGAGGCCCTCGGCGGCGACGAGGCGATCGTGCTCACCTGCCGGACCGCCGAATACCTCGACGTCATCGCCGGCGGCTCGGCGAACCTGGTCCAGGCGCCGGTCATCAACGTCCAGCCGGTCGCCGTCGCGGAGGCGATCACCTACCTGCAGCGCGTCGCCTGGCCACGGGGCACCGACTGGACCCCGGCCTTCGCGGCCTGGACACAGAATCCGGGTGGGCCGTTCGCCGCCGCTTTGTCGACACCGTTGATGATCTCAGTGGCCCGGACCGTGTACGAGCGCGGCGGTGGGCGTCCGTGCGAGTTGCTCACCGTGGCGACCCGGCACGCCGTCGAGGACCACCTGCTCGATCGGCTGGTCGACGCGGCATACGTGCCGCGGCCCGGCCCGGACGAGTCGGCTCTCGAGCACCGCGATCAGGCCAGGATCGCCGCACCGGCACGCCGCTACCTGACCGAACTCGCCCAGTACCTGCACACCCACGGCAAACGCGAACTCGCCTGGTGGGAGATGAGCCGAAGCCTGCTCTCCCCCTGGGCCGGGCCCCTCATCGGCCTGGCCGGCGGCCTGCTCATGATGATCTTCACCGCCGCCTGCTACGCCGTGGCCGCGCACCTCGGCCCGCAGGACACCTCGGAGATCAGCGACGCCGCCGTCGCCTACGGCACGTTCTGCGGGGTCATCTTCGCCATCGGCACCACGCTGATCTGGTACACCACGGCGACGGCGACACCCGGAATGCTGTCGTTCCGGCTGCGTGGATCCGCCGGCAGGCTGCGAAGCGGATTCGTCAACGGTGCCGCACTGATCGCCGTGCCGGCGGTCCCGCTCTTCGCCGTCAGCGGCGCCATTCCCTTCGTCATCGGCGGACCGGATCTCGACACGGTCATCTCCTTCACCGGATCGGCGGCCGTCGCCGTGGCGGTCGCGGCCTTACTCGGCCTGGCGACTGCCGCGCAGCGGTGGCTCCATGCGCCGATCGTCCACGCGGCACAGGCCGATCCCGCCCAATATCTGCGGCAGGACCGGCGCTCGACGCTGGCCGGCGCCGCCCTGGCCGGTCTCATCTCCGCGGTGGGGTTCGCACCGCTGCTCGTTTGCGCACTCGTGCTCGGCGGTGCGGCCGGGCGGGCCGTCACCGGCTGGCCCGGCGTTCCCGCCTCGTTCGACTGGCGCTCCCTGGTGCACTCCACCGTCGGTGAGGCGGATCCGTGGCATTCGCCGGAGGAAGCGGTCGTGCTGATCGTCACCCCGGGGCTGATCGTGGCCACCTGGTCGCTCTCCACGCGAGCATGGACGAAATTCCTGGTGATGCGGTTCATGCTCGCCATGCAGCGGCGCCTGCCCTGGCGATTGTTCAGGTTCCTCATCGATGCCCGGCAGCGCCAGCTGGTTCGCTATTCGAGTGGATGCTTCCAGTTTCGACACGTCCGTCTTCAGGAACATCTCGCCAATCGAACGCGCCCGGTCGCTCATCGAACCACCACCACCGGCTCGGTCTTGGTGCGCCGGTCGGCTTTCGCCGCCGTCGTCATCGTTCTGGTCGCCCTACCCGTGCTCCAGAGAACCCTGCCTCACGACGGCGCGACGGCGGTGCTGACCGGCCATCATTCACCGATCGAAGTGTTGGCCTTCAGCGAGGACGGTTCGCTGCTGGCCAGCGGCGACAGCACCGGCGCGATCATGCTGTGGACCACCAGAGAGCCGGGCCGCCTGCTTCGTCCGCTGTCACCGGCAGCGCCATCGCCGGACTCCGACAGGTCTTCTCTCGAACACCGGGTCACCTCTCTCACATTCGCCCACGGCGGGCACTCGTTGATCAGCGTGAGCGACACCGCCGCCTACCTCTGGGATGTGCAGACCGGCACAAAGATCCTGTCGCTCCCGAATCCCGAATCCATTCGGTACGCCTCCTTCAGTCCACGAGGTGACTACGCGGTCGCGCATTATTCCGACAGGTTCCGGATCTGGCACGCCGACGGCCGGCCTACTCCACTCGGCGAGATTCGACCGGAGGGAAGTCCCCTGGTGGAATTCTCGAGCGACGACACGAAGGTTGCGGTCGCCGGCACCGAGGACAACCGGGTCACCATTCGCAGGACCGCGTCCGGCAGCCTGGTGGAGGAGCTGCCGATCCTGGCCGACGAGGTCTCCTCCATCACCTACTCGCCCGACGACGAGGTGCTCGCTGTCGGCGCCGGCACGACGGTGAGGTTGTGGAGACAAGGCGGAGGCTGGTTGGACCGGCCGATCATCCACACCTACGGCATCGGCCCGGTCACGTTCAACAAAACCAGCGAGGTCCTCATGACCACCGACGGCGACAGTCGTGTGCTGCTGCGCCACAGCAGACCAGGTAGCCCCATCCAGGAACTGAATGACATCGCCGCCTACCCGCCACCGATGTTCAGCCCGGACGGAAGTAGCATTCTGTCATTCGACGATGGGGGAGACGCTCGCCTCTTCGAAGCACTCACCGGTCGGCCTCTCACCCGGTTGGCTTTCCCGTGCTCGAACACGAGCTACGACGACACTCTCTTCTCGCCCGATGGCCACACGATCGTCACGAATCATTGCGAGGGCCTACAGACCTGGAATGCCGCGGACGGTCATCTGCTGACCGACCTGGTCGGCCACCTCGGCGGGGTGCGATGCATCGCGATGGACCCTCGCGGTGAAGTGCTGGCCTCCGGCGGCTACGACACCTCCATCCGGCTCTGGAGACTGCCGTGACCGGGCCAGCCGCGATGCCGATGGAGGCCGTCCGGCCCCCATCGGCACAGGACACCGGGATCAGACCGTGGTCAGATGGCGGACGGCGTTGAGGATGTCCTCGACGCGGTCCTTGGCGTCGCCGAAGAGCATGGCGCTGTTCTCGCGGAAGAACAGCGGGTTCTGGACTCCGGCGTAACCCGAGGCCATCGAACGCTTGAAGACGATCACCTGGTCGGCCTCCCAGACCTTGAGCACCGGCATCCCGGCGATCGGGCTGGTCGGGTCCTCGGTGGCGGCCGGGTTGACGGTGTCGTTGGCGCCGATCACCAGGACCACCGAGGTGCCGGTGAAGTCGTCGTTGATCTCGTCCATCTCCAGCACGATGTCGTACGGCACGCGCGCCTCGGCCAGCAGCACGTTCATGTGTCCGGGCAGCCGGCCGGCGACCGGGTGGATGCCGAAGCGGACGTCGACGCCGCGGTCGCGCAGGGTGCGGGTCAGTTCGGCCACGCCGTACTGCGCCTGGGCCACGGCCATGCCGTACCCGGGGGTGATGATCACCGTGTCGGCGCCGGCCAGCAGTTCGGCGACGCCCTCGGCGTTGATCTCGCGGTGTTCGCCGTACTCCTTGTCCTGGGCGGGGCCGGCCTCGATGCCGAAGCCGCCGGCGATCACCGAGATGAACGACCGGTTCATCGCCTTGCACATGATGTACGACAGGTAGGCACCGGATGAGCCGACCAGTGCCCCGGTGACGATGAGCAGGTCGTTCTCCAGCAGGAACCCGGCGGCCGCGGCGGCCCAGCCGGAGTAGCTGTTGAGCATCGACACCACGACCGGCATGTCGCCGCCGCCGATCGAGGCGACCAGGTGCCAGCCGAGCGCCAGGGCCAGCAGCGTGACCACGATCAGCAGCCACAGCTGCGGGTCGATCACGAACCAGGTGGTGAGTACGGCGAAGACGGCCAGCGCGCCGAGGTTGAGCAGGTTCTTGCCGGGCAGCATCAGCGGGCTCGACTTGATCTTCGCGGAGAGTTTGAGGTACGCCACGATCGAGCCGGTGAACGTGACCGCTCCGATGAAGACGCCGATGAACACCTCGGCGTGGTGGATGCCCAGCATGCCGTCGGCGTCCAGGGTGCGGGCCGCGGCGCCGTCCGGGTCCGCGGCGTGCAGGTAGCCGTTCCAGCCGACCAGCACCGCGGCCAGGCCGACGAAGCTGTGCAGCAGGGCGATCAGTTCCGGCATGCCGGTCATCTCGACCTTCGCGGCCCGCTGCAGCCCGATCGCGGCGCCGATGACGAGGGCGACCACGAGCAGGGCGAGATTCAGCGCGCCGATCTCGCCGTCGACGGCCAGCCCGATCGTCGCGATCAGGGCCAGCGCCATGCCGGCCACCCCGAAGGTGTTGCCCGACTTCGCGGTCTCGTGCTTGGACAGCCCGGCCAGGGCCAGGATGAAGAGCAGGGCCGCGACGATGTACGCGGCGCTCGCCGCGGTGGCGATGGTCATGGTCAGCTCCTCGAGAACATGGCGAGCATGCGGCGGGTCACCGCGAAGCCACCGAAGACGTTGATGCCGGCCAGCAGGATCGCCACGAAGCTGAGCCCGGTGACGACCGGTCCGCCGTGGCCGAGCTGGAGCAGCGCGCCGACGACGATGATCCCGGAGATCGCGTTGGTGACCGACATCAGCGGGGTGTGCAGGGCGTGGTGCACGTGCCCGATCACGTAGTAGCCGATCACGATGGCCAGGGCGAAGACCGTCAGGTGCCCGCGCAGCGCGGCCGGGGCGGCGGCGATCAGCAGGAACAACGCGGCCGCGCCGACACCGGCGGTGAGCAGCGGGTTGATCTTCCGGGCGGGCTTCGCGGCGACCTCCACCGGCTTCTCGGCCACCGGTGCGGGTGCGGCCGAGACCGACACCGCGGGCGGCGGCCAGGTCAGCTCGCCGTCGCGGACCACGGTCATCGACCGCTGCACCACGTCGTCGAAGTCGAGGACCAGCTGCCCGTCCTTGCCCGGGGTGAGCAGCTTCATCAGGTTGACCAGGTTGGTGCCGTAGAGCTGGCTGGCCTGGGCGGGCAGCCGGCCGGGCAGGTCGGTGTAGCCGATGATGGTGACGCCGTTGGCGGTGACCACCACCTCGCCGGGCACGGTGCCCTCGACGTTGCCGCCGTTGGCCGCGGCCATGTCGACGATCACGCTGCCGGCCTTCATGGTGGCGACCATGTCGGCGGTGATCAGTGTCGGGGCGGGGCGGCCGGGGATCAGTGCGGTGGTGATGACGATGTCGACCTCGCGGGCCTGGTCGGCGTAGAGCCGCGCGGCCCGGTCGTTGTAGTCGTCGGACATCTCCTTGGCGTAGCCGGTGGCGGAGACCTCGACGTCGGCGGCCTCGATCGACAGGTATTCGCCGCCCAGCGAGCGGACCTGGTCGGCGACCTCGGGGCGGGGGTCGGTGGCCCGGACGATGGCACCGAGGCTGCCGGCCGCGCCGATGGCGGCGAGCCCGGCGACACCGGCGCCGGCGACCAGCACCTTGGCCGGGGGTACCTTGCCGGCGGCGGTGACCTGTCCGGTGAAGAACCGGCCGAAGGCGTGGGCCGCCTCGACGACCGCGCGGTAGCCGGCGATGTTGGCCATCGAGGACAGCACGTCCAGTGACTGGGCCCGGGAGATGCGCGGCACCGCGTCCATCGACAGTGCCGTGATCGGCCGCCGCGCGAGGTCCTCGACGAGGTCGGGTGCGAGGCGCGGGTTGAGCATGCCGATCAGGGTGGTCCCCTCGGCCAGCTTGTCGAGCCGCTGCAGTGGTGGGTTGATGGTGAACACGACGTCTGCGGTCAGCGGGTCGCCGATCGCCGCGCCGGCCTCGGCGTAAGACTCGTCGGAGAACGAGGCCTCGGCGCCGGCGCCGGGCTCCACCACTACCTGATATCCCAGTTTGGCCAACTGCTCCACGGTGGCGGGAGTGGCCGCCACACGACGCTCACCCGGATCCGGGTCCCTCAGTACACCGATGATCACCGTCGACTCCTCGGTAGATGTTGACCATGGAAACGGCAAGCCAGGGCCGCCGGTTCAATACGCCGGGTGATTGTTACTCACCAGTACGCCAATATCCAGGGGCGTCTCACCACCGTCTCACGGCAACCGCACGGTCACCATCGCGCACCGTATCGGTGATCGCGCCGCCTGGGAACGGGCCGAAGGTAATGGTGAGCGTGCGATTTCCGGTCAGTCGCCCGAGGACCGCGATGCCCCAGCCGATCCCCCTGCGGCTGGGGCATCGCCGCGTTTGCGCAGCGTCCAGCCCGCGGCCAGACCGGCGAGCAGGCCCGCGACCGTCAGCGGCGCCCACCGGACATGCACCTCGAAACGGAAGGCCAGCGCCGCTTCCGGAGTGCTGCTGACGATCTCGGCTCCGCACTCGCCCGGGTCCCGCGGCCCGCACAGGGCGGCGCGGTAGACGCGCACCGACAAGCCGGCACCGGCCGCCACGAGGTCACCGTCGGCGTCGTCCGACGTGGTCCAGCCCATCCGCCGGAAACCCTGCTCGGCGCGGTCGCCCAGGTCGGACTCCATCGCGTCGTCCGGATAGTTGATCGTGACGGTCACGTGGCCCGCGCCGAACGTCGGGTCGAACCGGTCGACGATCGGCGCCTGCTGATCAGGAACGGCCGCGGCGAGGATGGCCCGGGCCTGTTGCTCGCTGGGCAGGTCGACGAGCCACAGCCAACCCGACCGGGCGGCCGAGACGGTCAGCGCGGCCACCGTCAGCGCGACGAGGATCGCCCGGATCATGCGCGGCGGCCCTTCACCAGGGCCACCGTCAGCAGCACCGCGCCGGCTGCGGCGAGCGGGCGCAGCAGCAGGTACATGTAGCCCTCCCAGACCGGGTCGTCGCCGGGGACCAGGGCGAAAGCGGTCACCATCATGGTCGCGGGGGCGGTCAGGGTCAGGCCGTGCCACCACAGGCGGCGGTCCGGGGCGAGCATCGCCAGCAGCCATCCGGCGCCCAGACCGAGCAGCCATCCGGTCACCGTCAGCGCGACGGCCAGCGGTGGGCGGGTGCGTTCGAATGCGAAGGCGATCGCGGGGTACGGGCCGGACGACCGTGGCGAGCCGCAGGATTCCACATCGTCCGGGGTGCAGGCGTGGGCGCCGTAGGTGGTCACCTTCAGACCGTCGCGCCGGGCCACGAAACCACCGTCACCTGCCGGATCGTCCGCCGTTCGCCAGCCGAGCGACTCGAGACCTCTTCTCGACCGGGTGACCAGTGCGGCGTACCCCTCGGGTGGGGTGTTGATCGTGACCACCGCGAACCCGGCCTGATACTCGTCGCCACCCAGCAGCTGATCTTCGGGGTAGGGGTGACCGAAGATCTCGTCGAAGCGCTCCACGAACGCCGCCGGCACCTCGGACGTCGCGGCCGTGACCAGTGCCCGGGCCTGCTCGTCGGTGGGCAGGTCGGCCGGCGAGCGCCAGGCGAGCCAGGCGCCGGTCGCGGCGCCCAGCGCGGCGACCGTGAGCGCGGTGAGGATTCTGCGGAGCATGCCCGGCACCTTAGGCGCCCGGCGCTTGCCTCATTCACCGCAGTCGCTCTATTCTGCGTAATCAGGCAGGAGGAAAGCGCTTTCCTGCACCTAGCGGTGGTCATCCCCTTTACCGGCCACCGCGCCATCCCCCATGCGCGCGTCCCGACTGCGCGCTGAGAAAACAGGTGAATCGAAGATGAGACGATCAGTCGCTCTGCGACTCTCCGCGGTGGCCGGTGTGGCCGGGCTGGCCGGGGCGATCGCCCTGGGCCTGCCGCAGCACGAGGCCTCGGCCGCCACCGGTGGTGTCACCGGTTTCGCCACCCAGAACGGTGGGACCACCGGCGGCGCGGGTGGTGTCACCGTCAAGGCGACCACCGGCACCCAGATCCACAACGCGCTGTGCACCCGGGCGGCCGCCAACACGCCGATCATCATCCAGGTCGAGGGCACGATCAACCACGGCAACACCACCAAGGTGTCCGGCGACAGCTGCAACACCGCCGCCGACAAGATCGAGCTGAAGGAGATCAGCAACGTCACCATCATCGGTGTCGGCGCCGGCGCCACGTTCGACCAGCTGGGCATCCACATCCGGGACTCCAGCAACATCATCGTCCAGAACGTGACGGTGAAGAACGTCAAGAAGTCCGGGTCGCCGACCTCCAACGGCGGTGACGCGATCGGCATGGAGAGCACGGTCCGCAACATCTGGGTCGACCACGTCACCCTCGAGGCGTCCGGCGGCGAGTCGGAGGGCTTCGACGGGCTGTTCGACATGAAGGACGACGTCGAGTACGTGACGCTGTCCTACGCGATCCTGCGCAACTCCGGCCGGGGTGGCCTGATCGGCTCCAGCGAGACCGACACCGGCAACAGCAACATCACGTTCCACCACAACAAATACGAGAACATCGACTCTCGTACGCCGTTGCTGCGGGGCGGGGTCGCGCACATCTACAACAACCACTACTACAGCCTGAACGAATCCGGCATCAACTCGCGGGCCGGCGCCAAGGCCAAGGTGGACAACAACTACTTCCAGAACTCCAAGGACGTTCTCGGCACCTTCTACACCTCCGAGGCCGGCTACTGGCAGACCTCCGGCAACATCCTGGACAACGTGACCTGGTCGGCGGCCGGTTCGGAGAACAACCCGGCCGGGCCCGCGATGGCGTCGACCACGACGGTGAGCATCCCGTACTCGTACACCCTGGACGCCGCGTCGTGCGTGCCGTCGGTGGTCGCCGCGACCGCCGGAGCGGGCAAGGGCCTGGCCGTGTCGACCGGCAGCTGCTCGGTCACCACCGGCCCGACCACGTCGCCGTCGGCTTCGGCCAGCGCGTCCCCGTCGACCTCGGTGTCGCCGTCGACGTCGCCCAGCACGCCGACCGGTACCAACCTGAGCCTCGCCTCGGGGGCCGGTGCGGACGGTTCCAGCAAGGCCAGTGGCACCAGCTACGGCAACGTCCGCGACGGCAGCCTGACCACCATCTGGTCGCCGAGCGGCGCCACCGGCGACATCTCGATCAAGTGGGGTTCGGCGGTCACCGTCTCGAAGATCAACATTCGGGAGGCGTCCGGCTCGTCGATCGGCAACTTCCAGATCCTCAACGGCGCCACCGGCGCGGTCCTGGCGTCGGGCACCGGCGGCGGCGTGAAGACCTTCACGGCCACCTCGACCACGAAGATCACCTTCAAGATCACCAGCTCGTCCGGCACTCCGAAGATCGCCGAGTTCGAGACCTACGCCTCCTGATCCAGCACCACCTCTCCACCCCTCCCGGGTCGGCCCGTCCGCCGACCCGGGCGGGACCATGCGGAGCCGAGGCCCCTGCCGCCACGTCGATCCCACGAGGGCGGGCCGGTCCGCACGCCGCGAACGACCGCGCGGCCCGCCACCGAAGTGGCGGGCCGCGGGTTGGTGCCGAACCGTCGGGGCAGGACGGTTCAGCGGGCGGGGGTCACTTGTGCAGCAGCTTCCCGTCGACCATCTGGTCGATGGTGCCGTTGTAGTGGCCCCACTGCTCGGTCAGCGTGGACACGTCCGGAACCTGCCACTGCTTGTTGGTGAAACGGATGTTCGTCTTGTGGTGAATACCGCCGGGGTTGTATTTACCGAGCTTGTAGGGAATGAAATCGTTCTGGCTGCAACCGTCGAACGACCACAGCAGCGCCTTACCCCATTTACTGACGGTTCCCCGGCACTCGCCCGACCAGTCGGACACCTTCTTGCCGTTGTAGCACCAGTTCAGCGTTTGAATGGCGGTCAGCGTTCCACCGCCCAGCTTGTGGGTCAGCTGATATCCGGAGACGCACCGCTTCTTCGGCTTCGCCGCCGCCGACACCGACGCCGCCTTCGCCTCCGCGGGGTCCGGGTCGTCGTCGTCGACCTCGTACCAGTTCGCCGACTCGGGCAGGGTGACCAGCGCGGGCGGGTTGGCGGCGAGCTCCGCCTCGATCTTCTTGACCAGGTCGGCCTGCGCGATCCGCGGGTCGCACCGGTAGCGGTCGGCCTGGAACCTGGTGATCTCGCCGCGCCCGAGAGCCAGGTCGACCTCCGAACGGAACGGCGCCCACGTCGACGCGCCGGTCTCGAAACAGGCCGGAATGAACGGCCCGGACTCGGCCCTCGCCGGCTGGGCTCCGGATGCCACGACCGCCATCGACGCGACGATTCCGACTAACAACTTCCTCAGTCTTTTCACGCTTTCCCCCGTACTTTTCGTCTCCACTGAATGAGTCGCCGAAGGCTAGCGCGTCCACTGTGTATTCACCGCCCCACAGAAAGCGGCTTTATTGACAATCGTCATTCACCCGGGGCGGCGGCCCGGAAACCCGGACAAACCACCCCGCATTTGTGACCCGGGTCACTCATCAACCAGCCGGTTGGGGGGTGCGACCCGGGTCGCGTGCAACGACGCCAGCAACCGCAGCCGGTCCGCCCCGGAACTACCCGGCTGCGCCGTCCAGACCAGCATCACCGGGCCGGGACTGCCGGGCAGCGGATAGCTGTCCCAGTCCAGGACGATGTCGCCGACCTCCGGCACCCGGAACGTCTTACGCCCACTGACCTGCACCCGCACATCATGGCGCGCCCACAGCCGCCGGAACTCGGCACTGCGGATGCTCAACTCCCCCACGATCGCGGTGGCCCGCGGATGCGCCGGATCAGTGGCCACGGCGGCCCGCATCATGCCGATGTAGTCCAACGCCTGCCGCTCCCAGTCCGAGCAGGTCCGCCCGCCGGTACGGTCGTCGTCGAACATCAGCAGCAACATGTTCAGCCGGTCCACCGGCAGGCCGGCCGGATCACCGAGCAGCGCCTCGGCCATCGGGTTCCAGTCCAACAGATCCAAATGCCGGCCCAGCACCACGGCCGGGGTGTCCATCACCCGCAGCAGCCGGCGCGTACCGTCCGGCACCCGCTCCGGACCACGGTCCACCCGCACCGGCACCGGCCTGCGGGCGGCCCGGGCCAGGGTGAACAGGTGCCGGCGCTCGTCGTCGTCGAGTCCGAGCGCGGCGGCTATCGCGTCCAGCACGTCGTCGGACGGCCGTACCTCCCGGCCCTGTTCCATCCGCTGGTAGTAGTCGGTGCTCAGACCGGCCAACAACGCCAGCTCCTCGCGCCGCAACCCGGTGACCTTACGGCGGCCGCCCGGCTCCAGGCCGACGTCGGCAGGCCGCAGCCGGCTGCGCCGAGCACGCAGGAAATCACCCAGCTCACGGGCGTACGGATGGGTCATCTCGCCAGTGTGCCGCCCCGGCGGCCACCGAAGGTAGGTCCCGCGGACCTAGGCAACCGGGTACGACCGAGACGCCGCCCACCGCTCCTACCGTCGTCCCATCGCCACGGGGAGAAGCAGGACCTCGGCACATCGCCACCCGGCGAAGCAGACATGGCGAAGCAGACATGACGAAGGAGCCAGACATGGACAGCATTCCCGACCTGACCGGCCGGACCGCCGTGGTGACCGGCGCCAACTCGGGCCTCGGCCTGGTCACCGCCACCGAACTGGCCCACCACGGCGCCCACGTGATCCTCGCGGTCCGCAACACGGCCGCCGGACGCGACGCGGCCGGGCGGATCAGCGCGCCGGTCGAGGTCCGCGCCCTGGATCTCGCCGACCTCGATTCGGTACGCACGTTCGCCGACCGCCTGACCGCCGACCACCCCACGATCGACCTGCTGATCAACAACGCCGGAACGGTACTGCTCGGCCCCCGCCACACCTCGGCCGACGGACACGAACTGCACCTGGCCACCAACATGCTCGGCCACTTCGCCCTCACCGGCCTGCTCCTGGACAACCTGACCAAGGCCCCGGCGGCCCGGGTGGTGAGCCTCAGCTCGATCACCCACCGCAACGCCCACCTGGACTTCGGCGACCTGATGTTCGAGAACCGGTACCGCGCGTCGACCGCCTACGGCCGCTCCAAGCTCGCCACCACCGTCTTCGGCGTCGAACTGGACCGCCGGCTGCGCGCCGCAGGCTCCCCCGTCATCTCCGTGCTGGCCCATCCCGGCCTGACCCGCACCAATCTGACCCCACGCGCCTGGCAGCACCGCGGCCGGATCGGCAGGCTCATCGCCCGACTCGGACTGCTCGTCACCCAGCCCGTCGAACAGGGGGCGCTACCCCAGTTGCGCGCCGCCACCCGGCCCGGCCTGACCGGCGGCACGTTCCTCGGCCCGGCCGGACTCGGCGAGACCCGCGGCCCGGTCACCGACGCCCGGCTCAGCCGCGACGCCGCCGACCCCGCGATCGGGCGCCGACTGTGGGCCGTGGCCGAGCAGCTGACCGGGGTCACCTACCCGGTTTGATCAGCCGGCCGACCCGGACCCGGCCCGGTTGACACCGAGATGCCGAAAACGCGAAATGATCCGCCGGATTCCTTGGCTCGGGTACCCGATCTTCCGATAGTCCTGGTGATCCGTCGCCACCGGTCTCTCGACGGGCATCATCTCAGGAGTCGCGCATGTCGAGTCGCCAGTTCGTCACCTTCGAGGTCGCCGGTCAGTTCTTCGGCGTGGACGTGGACGCCGTGCAGGAGGTTCTGTCGTACAGCGAGTACACACCGGTACCGATGGCCCCGAACGCGGTCGGCGGCCTGTTCAACCTGCGCGGCCAGGTCATCGCCGCGGTCGACCTGCGCGTGCAGTTCGGCCTGCCCCGCCGGGACATGTCGGGCCTGGTGATGAACGTGATCGTGCGCTACGCCGGCGAGCCGGTGAGCCTGCTGGTGGACCGCATCGGGCAGGTCGCCTACCTGGACGCCCAACTGTTCGAGGAGCCCCCGGCCACCCTGACCGGCCCGTCCCGCGCACTGGTCACCGGCGCGTACAAGGTCGAAGGCCGGCTGCTGCTGGTACTGGACGTCGCCGAATGCGTGAACACCTCCCGCGTCCCGGCCTAGCAACCCTCCGGGAGTCGCACGAACACCTGACGGGAGACTATAGTCGTCTGCATGACGGACAACCGGTTCCTGGTGGGCGCCCACGAGATCCGCCTCCTGCTCGGCGGCGTCACCCGCCAACGCGCCTACCAGCTCACCTCCCGCCCCGACTTCCCACCACCGGTCGCCGACCTCGGCCAAGGCAAGATCTGGCTGACCATCGAGGTCGAGAAATGGATCGCCACCCACCGCCGGGCCCACCGACGCTAACCTGCCCGCTATGGGTAAGACCGAACTCGACGAACTGATCGTCACCGACGCCGCGGCACTGCGCGCCTGGCTGACCGACAACCACACCACCTCCGACGGGGTGTGGCTGGCGCTGACCAAGAAAGGCGGCACCGTCACCACCCTCACCTGGCAGCAGGCCGTCGACGAGGCACTCTGTTTCGGCTGGATCGACGGCCAGGCACGCCGCCGCGACGAGCAGTCCTCCTGGATCCGGTACACCCCACGCCGCGCCCGCAGCTCCTGGTCCCAACGCAACGTCGAACACGTCACCCGCCTCGAAGCAGCCGGCCTGATGTACCCGGCGGGCCGCGCCGCAGTCGACGCCGCGAAAGCCGACGGCCGATGGGCGGCCGCCTACGCCCCCGTGTCACAGACCGTCGTCCCAGACGATCTGGCCGCCGCGATCGCCGCCGTCCCGGCCGCTCAGGCGATGTTCGACGTGCTCACCAAGACCAACCTGTTCGCCCTGGTCCACCGGGTCACCTCGGTGAAACGCGCCGAGACCCGCGAACGCAAGATCGTCGAGTTCGTCGCCATGCTGGCCCGCCACGAGACCATCTACCCGCAGAAAGCCCGCCCCGCACCCTGACCGTTGCACCCGGAACCTAGCCTCGGCAGCGTGACCAGTCTCGATGACGACGGTTCCACCCAAGACGAGGTACGGCGCACCGCCCCCGCCGACCCCTGGATGACCGAGGCACCCACCACGGCCATCAACGCCGAGGCACCCACCTCCGCCACCAACGACACACCCGACCCGACCGCCACGGCCCCGTACCCCGACTGGTACCAGGCACCGGACCCCGACCGCCGCCGACGCCGACGGCTCGTCACCGTCCTCGCCGTGATCGCGGTGCTCGCCGCCGCACCACTCGCCATCGACCAGTTCGGATCCGACGACAACGGCGACACGGCCGGCCCCCGCCCGACGAACTCCACCACCCCGGCCACCGAGAAAACCACCGCGAACACCCCCACAGCGGTACGCCCGGCGGCCAACCCACCAGCCACCACCGGCAACTCCCCGGCCCCGCAGGTCGTCTACGAGATCACCGCCAGCGGCACCGAGAACACCGGCAGCATCGCCTACACCGACCAGGACGGCCAGACCATCCGCCGCCACGGCATTCCCCTACCGTGGCGTACCACCTTCCCGGTCGGATCCAGCCGCAAGCCGCTCATCCTCGACGCCCAACGCAAAGGCGGCGGCGACGCCGGCCCCCTGACCTGCACCATCACCGTCGACGGCAAACTGATCGCCAGCACCACCGCCGACGGCCGCTACGCCTCCGCCCTGTGCAGCGGATCCGCCTGACTCACCCCACCCGGACCGGCGACCGCCCGTCCAGCAACGCCTTCTCCACCAGATCCCGCACCGGACGGCCGTCCTCGTCGAGGAACTCGGCGACCACACCGTCCGCGAACCCCTCCACCACCGCACCCGCACCGAAATACGGACCATCGGCCGCACCGATCAGCCGCGCACCCGACACCTCCGGCAGGTAGATCGCGCCACGCCCACCGCCCTCGATCCACACCCCCGCCGAGAACGAACCGTGCACCACCAGATGCCCCGCATCATCGAACCGGGTGAACAACACACCCTCGACCACCAGCGCCCCGCCGACGAACAACTGCCCGTGCCAGGAACACGCCAGATCCCGCACCCGCACCGACCCGGTCACATACAGCGCCGTGTTGCTGTCCATGTTCCGGAACACCGCCGGACCGTGCACGGTCAGATCACCCTCGATGACATACATCGTGCTGATCTCGTCACCCCAGTCGTCCTCCGCGACCAGCGGACCCGCCACGGTCACGTCACCACGATGGACGAACAGATACTCCGGCTCCTCGCCGTACAGATCCTCCAGATACACACTCTCCTGGCTGATCTCCCCCAGGTCGTGACCCGCCTCCCCGACCGGCACCCGCTCCCACACCGGCCGCGGCTCACCCTCAAAGAACATGCCTCTCCCCCACCACCCGCCGGACCAGGAACTTCGGAGCCATCTCGCAATAGGAGTCGGTCACCAGCTCGGCGACCTCCGTCCAGTCGGTGTGTTCCCCCAGCACCACCGCGGCCACATTACGACCCCAGTCAGCACGGAAGAACGGAAAACCGGCCGCCGTCAAACCGTGCAGATCCTCCAGCGGCACCCGGAACGTCATCACCGTCGCCGGACCCGTCAGATGCGCATACACCCGATGCCGACCCGGCTCCGGCGTATACACATGCGCCACCGTCCGCGCCCGGATCCGCCACCGCACACCGATCCACGCCGGCTCCTCATACACCTCCGGCAGCCCGCCACAGATCGACCGCAACCGCTCCAGAATCTCCGGTGACACGTCCCCAGGCGCCGACACGCCCCCGACCCTAACGCCCCGCACCACCGCTACCGGAGCGCACCCGGCCGATATCTCAAGTCACAACCCCTCCCCCGCAATCTGGCTCCTGTCAGTCATTCGGGGGAAGGACGTCATCTTGAAGGTTCAGATCCGTAGGTATGTCATCGCCGCCGCCGCGGCCGGTGCGTTCACCGCCATCGGCGCCGTCGCCCTGCCGACCGGCTCAGCCGGCTGGGAGCCCGTCACCTACGGCCTGACCGCCACCCCCGACCAGCTGCTCCCGGCCACCGTCTCGGCCGACCGACCGGCCCGCGTCGTCACCACCACCGTCGGGCGCGACGGCCGCCCGGTCGTCACCGTCAAGGAGGCCACCGACAAGCCGTCCGCCGCCCGCCTCGTCCAGGACGCCCAGCACACCGACGACGCCGTCAGCGTCGAGGTCGACGCGCCGATGTACGCCTACGAGGCACCCACCGGCACCGACCCGAACCGCGCCCAGCAGTGGAGCCTCACCAAGCTCAAGGCCGACGACGCCTGGAAGAAGTCGACAGGCACCGGCGTCACCGTCGCCGTCATCGACAGCGGCGTCGACTCCCGCCACCCGGACCTCGCCGCCAACGTCCTCAGCGGCTACGACGCCACCACCGACACCGCCGGACCCACCACCGACGCCCACGGCCACGGCACCCACGTCGCCGGCACCATCGCCGCCGTCACCGGCAACGGCGTCGGCGTCGCCGGCATGGCCCCGAACGTCAAGATCCTCCCGGTCAAGGTGCTCGGCGCCAACGGCAGCGGCAACATGTCCGACGCCGCCGAGGGCATCATCTGGGCCACCGACCACGGCGCCCAGATCCTCAACATGTCGCTCGGATCGACACAGAAGGTCACCGCGGTCACCAACGCGATCAACTACGCCCGCAGCAAGGGCGTCACCGTCATCGCCGCGATGGGCAACTCCCGCACCTCCGGCAGCCCGACCTCCTACCCGGCCGCCGACACCGGAGTCATCGGCGTCGCCGCCACCGACGCCAACGACCGCATCGCCACCTACTCCACCGCCGGCACCTACGCCGACGTCGCCGCCCCGGGCACCAACATCCTCAGCACCTACCCGACCAGCCGCGGCGGCTACAAGACCATGAGCGGCACCTCGATGGCCTCGCCGCACGTCGCGGCCGTCGCCGCGCTGCTCAAGAGCGTCGACCCGGCGCTCACCCCGGACCAGATCGAGACGACGCTGGAGAAGACCGCCACCGACCTCGGCACCCCCGGCTTCGACAAGGACTTCGGCAACGGCCTGATCAACCCGGTCGCCGCCCTCGCCGCGATCGCCCCGACCACCCCGGTCACCAAGGCCCCGACCACCCCGGTCACCAAGGCCCCGACCACCGCCCCGGTGACCAAGGCACCCACCACCGCACCCACCAAGGCGCCGACCACGGCACCGACCACCAAGGCGCCCACCACGGCACCGGTGACCAAGGCACCGACCACCGCACCGACCACCAGCGCCCCGACCGGCACCGCCGCCTACGAGGCACAGGTCATCACCCTGACCAACGCCCAGCGCACCGCCAACGGCTGCACCGCCGCGCGCACCGACGACCGACTCACCACCGCCGCCCGCGCCCACAGCACCGACATGGTCACCAACGGCTTCTTCAGCCACACCGGCTCGGACGGCAGCACCTTCGTCACCCGCGCCAACCGGGCCGGCTACACCGCGCCCTCCGGCGAGAACATCGCCTACGGCTACCGCACCCCGCAGGAGGTCGTCACCGGCTGGATGAACAGCCCCGGACACCGGGCCAACATCCTCAACTGCCAGAGCATCGCCATCGGCGTCGGCCTGGTCACCAAGGCCGACGGCACCGCGTACTGGACCCAGGTCTTCGGCCGGGCCTGACCCGAAACGAAGCCCGAAACGAAGCGCGGCCGGACACCGTCCGGCCGCGCTCGCACATACCTACCGCCACCACCCGTCGAGCGGCGTCACCGGAACCGTCCGCTTGTGCCGGGTCGCCAGGAACGTCGCCTCCAACTTCGCGGCCACCTCCGGCGCCACCTCGGCCCCTTCGAGAAAATCATCGATCTGGGCGTACGTCACACCCAGCGCCACCTCATCCGGCAGAGCCGGCCGATCGTCCTCCAGATCAGCCGTAGGCACCTTCTCCCAACTGCTCGACGGCGCACCCAGCTCCCGCAACAGCGCCGCACCCTGCCGCTTCGTCAACCCGGTCAACGGCGTCACATCCACCCCGCCGTCACCGAACTTCGTGAAGAACCCGGTCACCGCCTCAGCCGCATGATCAGTCCCGGCGACCAGCATGTTCAGCTGCCCCGCGATGGCGTACTGCGCCACCATCCGCTCCCGCGCCTTCACATTGCCCCGGACGAAGTCCCGCAGCCCCGCCTCACCCAGACCGGCCGCCGCCTGCGCCGCCGCCGCGTCGGCACCGGGCTTCACGTCCACCGTGACCACCCGGTCCGGCCGGATGAAACCCAGCGCGATCTGCGCATCCGCCTCGTCCGCCTGCACCCCGTACGGCAGCCGCACCGCCACGAACGTCGCCGCCACCCCGTCCGCCCGCAGCTCCTCGCACGCCAGCTGACACAACCGCCCGGTCAACGTGCTGTCCTGGCCACCACTGATCCCCAACACGTACCCGGTGGCCGGCGTCGACCGGAGATAGTCCTTCAGGAATCCGACCCGCTGCCGGATCTCGTCAGCGGGGTCGATCGAGGATTTGACGCCGAGCTCGGCGATGATCTGCGCACGAAGGTTCACCCGCGTACTTTATGCCCAGCTCGAACCAGCGCAGGTCAGCCCGGCTCGGACTCGTGCCCGGCCGGATGCGAGCGCAGCAACCCGTCATAGGCGCGGACCGCGGTGATGTCGCCGGTGATGACGCGGTGGATCGTCCGCGTGATGGGCATCGCCAAGCCGTGCCGATCGGCCAGCTGAACCGCCGCGTGCACGGTCTTGACACCCTCGGCGACCTGGCCCATCTCGGCCAGGATCTCCTCCAGGGTCCGCCCCCGGCCCAACTGCTCGCCGACGTGCCGGTTCCGGCTGTGCGGGCTGATGCACGTCGCCACCAGGTCACCCATCCCGGCCAGCCCGGCCAGTGTGCTCGGCTCCCCGCCCATCGCGACGGCGAGGGTGGTCAGCTCGGCGAGCCCGCGGGAGATCACCCCGGCCCGGGTGTTGTCGCCGACCCCCAGCCCCTGCGCGATGCCGGTGGCGATGGCGACGACGTTCTTCAGCGCTCCACCGACCTCGCAGCCGATCACGTCGTGGTTGGTGTAGACGCGCAGCAACCCGCGCCGGAAGACTCGCTGGATCTCGCTGGCGACGGTCAGGTCCTCGGTCGCGATGACGGTGGCCGCCGCCATCCCGGCCATGATCTCCTTGGCCAGGTTGGGCCCGGTGAGCGCGGCCGCCGGATGCCCCGGCAGCACCTCCTTGATCACCTCGGTCATCCGTAGCAGCGAGTCGCGTTCCAACCCCTTGCTGAGACTGACCACCGGAATCCACGGGTGCAGCGCGGGCCGAACCTGTTGCAGGGTGTCGCGGAATGCGCCGGTCGGCACCCCGACCACGAGCAGCTCGGCGTGCGCGGCGGCTTCGGCGAGGTCGGAGGTGGCGCGCAGCCGGTTCGGCAACGGGAAGCCGGCCAGGTAGCGCTCGTTGACGTGCTTGGCGTTGATCTCCTCGGCGGTCTCCGGATTGCGCGCCCAGATCAGCGACTCATGATCCCGGCGGGTGAGGACAGAAGCGACCGTGGTCCCCCACGACCCGGCACCCAGCACGGTGATCCGCATGATTCGCCTTTCGGTAGGCAGGCGCCGGCGACGGTGGACCGCGGCGCGAATCGAGAATACGACCGCACTCACACCGCCTACAGCATCCTAGGAGGATAGCCTGTTTCCCGTACGCTGACGGATCGACGTGGAGCGATACTCGCGGTTACAGTCATCGGCGGGGGTGACCTGTGCGGCCGACTCGGGCCATCAGTCTCGTGTTCGCCGGTAGTGGTGCGACGCAGGCCTCCTGGATGTCCCGACTTCCCGCGATTCTCGAGCAAACCCACACCGATGTGGTACGGCTGAGCGCCGGCCTGGCCATGCTGGGCATCGGCACGCTCGCCGCGATGGCGCTCACCGGGTTCGCCGTGACCCGCCTCGGTCACCGACCGGTCGTCGTCACCGGGTTCGCGCTGACCATGGTCTCGCTGGTCACGATCGCGGTGGCGCACTCACCGCCGACACTGGCCGCAGCGATGCTCAGCATCGGCGTCGGCGGCGGCATCTGGGACGCCGGCATGAACATGCAGGCCTCCGCCCTGGAACGGGACCACGGGATCCACCTGATGAGCCGCTGCCACGGCTGGTGGAGCATCGGCAGCATGGCCGCCGCCGGGGTGGGCGCGGCCGCCGCGGCCCTGTCGATCGGCCTGCTGCCACACCTCACCGTGGTCCTGCTGGCCACCGCGGTGCTCTGCGGGGTCGGGGTCTCCGCGTTCGGCGAACCCAAGACCGGCCCGCCGGACGCCGCGGTCACCACCCGCCGCTTCCCGGTTCGGCGGCTCGCGGCGATCGGCACGCTGCTGTTCTGCGGCGCCGTGGTGGAGGGCGCCGCGGGCGACTGGCTGGCCGTCTACCTGCATCAGGAACGGCAGCTCAGCCACGCCGGGGCGGCCCTCTGGTACACCCTGTTCGTGTCCGCGATGGCGGCCGGCCGGCTGATCGCGGACCGACCGCACCGGCACTTCGGCGCGGTCGGCCTGGTCCGTACCGGCGCGCTGGTCACCGCCCTGAGCATCGGCCTGGTCGTCGCCGGTCCCACCGGGTCCTGGCTGCACCTGACCGCGCTGGGCTGGGGTGTGGGCATCTGCTGGGTGTTCCCGGCCGCCCTGAGCGCGACCGGCAACGTGGCCGCCCCGTCGACGGTGGGGGCGATGACCGCCGTCGGGTACAGCGCCAGCGTGGCCGGCCCGTTCGTCATCGGACGACTGGCACACTTCGCCGGACTGGAGACGGCGATAACGGCACTGTTGCCGCTAGTGCTGGCCGTGGCGCTGTTCGCTCCGGCTTTGACCGGCGCCGACCCCGAGGAGCAGACGTGAAGCTCGACAGGTCGAAGGCGCCCACCGCCGCGTCGAGCCCGACGTTCGGGGCGAGGTCACCGATGAAGTCGCGCCAGGTCTTGCGGTCGTTCTGCCAGGCCTCGATGTAACGGACACAATCGACCGGCCGGATCGACCGCAGCCGGCCCTTCGCCGCGTCCAGGGCCCGGAGCATCGCGACACCCTTCGGTGTGGCCGGATCGATCCGCTTCGCGATCCGCTCGATCAGCCCGAGCCGCGCCCTGAGGAAGTCACTCCAGTAGCCGGTCTCCGCGGCGATCGGCAGGTGCTGGTCGAGCCGGGCGAAGATCCCCTCGGCCAGCACGTCACCGAACTCCTCACCCCGTGCCCGGTCCGGGTCGGAGAACGGATCGTAGGAGCGCTGCAACGCGTGCCCGACCTGGCTGACCGGCCGCAGGGCGGTGTCACCGAGCAGGAAGAACCAGTCCTCGTTGTAGATCTCCGGGAAGAACGAGTCGATCCGGTCGGCGGGCACCGCCAGCGCGCCCCCGCCGACGAAGGTGTCCTGCAGCTCGCCGGTCTCCCGGTTGGCGTGGCAGACCACCGAGTTGTCCGGGAAGCCGCCCAGCCGCAGGCCGACCCCGTCGTGGACGTCGAGCAGCGCGACCGCACGTTCCAGGTCGGCCGCGTCCGGCACGACGATGTCGTCGTCGAGGAAGACCACATTGCGCCACCCGGACATCCGGGCCAGCGCCAGCCCGAGATTGCGTTTGGCGCTCGTGTCGGCCTTGCGTTGCAGATGCGAGCGGCCGAGCACGGTCGACGTCTCCAGCACCGGCATGTCCCGCACCCCGGCCGCCGGGAAGTCGACCGCGACCACCTGAAGGGTCGACAGCCGAGCCAGCCGGTCCGGTACCGCACGGGCCCGGGAGTATCCGCTGGAGAGCACCAGCAGCGTGGCGTCCAGCAGCGCGGCCAGGCGTCCCGCCTCGACGAGCGCGAACTCCGGCCGGCCGCTGGGGACGATGATCGCGTCGACGGGTGCCCGGCGGTCGACCGGCCCGGGCTCCTGGATCAGGCCGCGGTGGGAATTATGGTGACCGACCCCGCTCATGCCTCGATCACGGACGGCCACTCGTGCAGCCGCTCATCATCCTGAGTCCAATCGGGCGTCACCACGGTTCCGTTCGGGTTGATCCGGACCCGCATCAGGATGCTGAACGCGGAGACGTCCGGGAAGCGTTGCCGGATGAAATTCTCGTTTCGATCCCGGAACTTCGCATCGGTCAACGCGCGGACCGCACCGTACGTTCCGCGCCCATACATGCCATTACACAATGTCACTGTTCGTCGAGAGTTGTACGGGCTTTTCCCACGGAAGAAGTGCGCGACGTCCTCCAGCAGCATCCCGTTCGATGGATCGAGCAGCGGCTCGAAGATCTGTCCCGCCCCGGCCGAGAAACAACCGGCGTCCTCGTCGTGCGGCCGGTCCCGCTGCCGGACCGGCAGGTCGAGGCGCCGGGCGATGTCGCGGTTCACCGCGTTCCAGTCGACGCCGCCGATCAGTACGAGGTGGGAGGTGAAGTCGTCCTCCTCCATCTCCTCGGAGCGGCAGATGCGGACCTCGGCAGCCGGGTTCACCGCCCGGATGTGCCCGTGCACCTCGAGAAGCGCGTCGAGGTCGGCGAGGCTGTAGGACCGGACGTAGTCGGGATCCTTGGTGTCGGTGAACGGCATCCGCTCCCGGAACCGCTTCGGCAGGCTCCCGCTGACGATGACGATCGGCCGTTGATCCGGGAAGAACCAGGTGCCGCTGCCGGCCACGCCCGGGTCCAGGCCGGCCAGCGTCGATCCGGCCGGCTCCGGCTCGGTGGACTCGCCGTCGACGAATCGCATGCCGAACAGCTCGGAGTGCAGCCGATCGCGCTCCTGCCGTTCGTCGTCGCTCAGGTCGTGCTCGCTGAGCAGACGGGCCGGGCTGCTCTCCACCGATCGCCGGGTGGCGAAGAACATCGCATATCCGGCCAACCGGCTCGCCGGTGGCAGGGCGGGATTACGGAGCGACTCCCAGGACGAGATCAGCGACAGGCTCAGGGGACCGTTCTCCCCGCCGAGCGCCTCGGCGATCTGATGCTGGGTGACCTTCAGGTCCGGCCAGTGCTCGGTGCGCAAGCTGCGCAGACGCCGAGCGAGGCGCGCGCTTTCGGGCACTCCCGGCTGCATGAGTGAATCCTTCACTGAACTTCAGACAATCCGCAAAGCCTAGGGGAAGCGCTTCCTCTACGACCAGTAGGTAACTGGAAACTCTGCGCTCAATGCGGAAGAGCGTGGTGGAACGTGAGTGAACCCCGGTCGCCACCTTGCTTCATCCAACTACAGGCGCCTAACCTGAACTTCATTGAAGAACCCTGAAGTCGGGCGTTGCGGCAACAACACCGACTAGGTCCCGCGGAAGCCGAGGGGGGCGGCCGCGGGACCTTTTCATGTTCGCCGACCGCCGATCACACGCGAGGCGATCACTCAGGGTCATATTCGATGGTATCGCTCCCATGAGGACGAACCGCAGGCGAGGCCGCGACCGATCGATCATCGCGGATGACATAAAGCCTGATCTTGCATTGACGCAACGTCATCGAAACAAACATCGCGCTCACCGATCGAACACCGCTCGACGGCGCGCCGACCCCGTCGATGCCCCCTGAAGTGCGAAGACTCCGGCAACGAACCGGTGCACTTATCGCTTAGGGACCTTTACTTTCGTCGATACGGCGCATAGCTTGATGCCATCCAGCGAAAGTTATGGATTTCCTGAGCGACACCTCGACATCACCCTTCCCTATCGACGGCGTGTCCGGTGGGACGACCTCCCGCGACACTCCGTGATGTCGCGCTGCCGTCTCACGAGTGGAAGGAGACGCATGGACGACGCCGCCCTCTCCCGTCGTTCCCTGCTCGCCACCGGCGCCGTCGGTCTCGCCGTGCCCGCCATCGGGGCGGCCGTGGCACTGACCGGCAGCGCGGCGAACGCGGGGGCGACCAGGCGGATCACCATCTGGGCCGAGGCCTTACCGGGCGGGCTCTTCGGATACGGGTTGGCGCCGGGACAGGCCACCGTGCCCGGCCCGCTGCTCGAGATGTACGAGGGCGACACCCTCGAGATCACGCTGGTCAACACCACCAACCAGCGGCTGTCCATCCACGCGCACGGCGTCGACTACAGCACCACCTCGGACGGCAGCCCGCTGCACGAGTCGTACAACGATCCGGGTGAGATCCGCACCTACGTGTGGCGGTCGCGGGAGATGTTCGCGGCGGCCGGCCGGCGGTTCATGCCGGGCAGTGCCGGCTACTGGCACTACCACGACCACGCGATGGGCACCGACCACGGCACCGGCGGTGTCGCCAAGGGCCTCTACGGCGGACTGATCGTGCGGCGGCGCGGCGACATCCTGCCGGACAAGCAGTTCACCGTGGTCTTCCACGACATGACGATCAACAACAAGGCCGCCCCGAACACGCCGATCTTCGAAGCGAACCTGGGTCAGCGCGTCGAGTGGGTCGCCATCGGCCACGGCAACCTGTTCCACACCTTCCACCTGCACGCGCACCGCTGGGTCGACAACCGCACCGGCATGTTGGAGAGCGTCGGCGACCCCAGCCCGACGATCGACAACAAGGACCTCAACCCGGGCAGCTCGTTCGGTTTCCAGGTGATCGCCGGCGAGGGCGTCGGCCCCGGCGCCTGGATGTACCACTGCCACGTGCAGAACCACTCGGACGGCGGGATGTCCGGGATCTTCCTGGTCCGCAACGCCGACGGCAGCATGCCGCCCGGCGCCGAGGAGGCGATCCACCGGTTCCAGGGCCACGCACACACCACCACGTCGCAACGCACCGACGATCATGGGGGGCACGGCGCATGAGATCAAGAACCATTCATCCGGTACGGAGGACGCTGGCCACTGCCGCCGCTCTCCTGGTCGCCGTCACGGGCTCGATTTCAGCAGTGGCGGCACCCGCTCCGGCGGCGGCACCCGCGAAGGAGTCCGTGCTGGTCTTCCACGGCGCGGCCACCAGCCAGGACGATCCGGTCGTCAAGGCCACCGCCACCATCGACGCGCTCGCCGACTCGGCCGGGCTGACCGTCACCGAGTCCACCGACCCGGCCGTGTTCACCACGTCCGGGCTGGCCGCGCACCGGGCGGTGGTCTTCCTGTCGGCGGCCGGGGCCGACCTCACCCGCGATCAGGAGGGCGCGCTCCAGTCGTACATCCGAGGGGGTGGTGGTTTCGTCGGCATCGCCGACGCGGCCAAGGCCCAGCTGGACTCGACCTGGTTCACCGGCCTGATCGGCACCCGCCCGGCCGGCTCCATCCCGGCCGCCGAACCGGTCACCAGGGTCACCGCGAGCGGCGAGAACCCGCCCAACGAGACCAAGGAGAAGCTGACCGACGCCGACAACGCGACGAAATGGCTGGTCCGCACCGCGACCGGCTGGGTGACCTACGAGCTGGCCGCCGCGAAGGCGATCACCGGGTACGCGCTGACCTCGGCCAACGACTTCCCCGGCCGGGACCCGAAGGACTGGACCCTGCAGGCCTCGGCCGACGGGCAGAGCTGGACCGAGGTCGACAAACGGACCGGGCAGAGCTTCCCGGACCGGTTCCAGACCCGCCGGTTCGACCTGTCGGCGCCGCAGAACTTCCGGTTCTTCAAACTGGACGTCACCGCCAACAGCGGGGAGCCGCTGATCCAGCTGGCGAACCTGCGGCTGTTCACCGCCGAGGCCGTGGTCCCGCCACCGCCGGCGGTCAACCAGGCGGTCGTCGACGTGCTGGACACCCGGCACCCGTCCACCGCGGGCCTGCCGCGCACCATCACCAGGTCCGACCGCTGGTACAACTGGGACCCGAACCCGCTCGGCACCGTGCACACCGTGGCCCAGGTCGAGGAACGCCACTACAACGCCGGGACCAGCGCCAACGGCCCGTTCCACCCGATCTCCTGGTGCCGTGACTACGACGGCGGCCGGTCCTTCTACACCGGCATGGGCCACACCGCGGGCAGCTACGACGAGGACGCCTTCCGTAAGCACCTGACCGGCGCCCTGAAATGGGCCTCCGGCATCGTGCGCGGCGACTGCCAGGCCACCATCGCCGCCAACTACAAGGTCGAACGGCTGACCACGGCCAACCAGACCGGGCAGCTGGACCAGATCGGCGAGCCGCACGGCCTGACCATCGCCGCCGACGGCACCGTCTTCTACGTCGGCAAGGCGGCCTGCCCGACCGGCCCGGTCGTCAGCTGGGACGACCCGAAGGTGGGCCTCGGCTGCGGCACCATCCACTCCTGGAACCCGCGTACCAAGCAGGTGAAACTGCTGACCACGTTGCCGGTGATGGGCAACCGGGGCAGCGGCACCGAGCTGGTCAAGAACGAGGAGGGCCTGCTCGGCATCGTGCCGGACCCGAAGTTCGCCGAGAACGGCTGGCTCTACGTCTACTGGATGCCGCACGACTCGGTCGACCGCACCAAACGGGTCGGCGAGCGGACGGTCAGCCGGTTCACCTACGACCACGCGGCGCAGACCATCGACCAGGCCACCCGCAAGGACCTGCTCAAGTTCCCGGTGCAGATCCACAGCTGCTGCCACGCCGGTGGTGGCATGGCCTTCGACAAGGCCGGCAACCTCTACATCGGGTCGGGCGACAACAACTCGTCCGAGGGCTCACAGGGCTACTCCGGCAACAACTGGACCCAGGAGTACGCCGGCATCTCGTTCCAGGACGCCCGGCGCACCTCGGGCAACACCAACGACCTGGCCGGGAAGATCATCCGCATCCACCCGGAGGCGGACGGCACCTACACGATCCCGCCGGGCAACCTGTTCCCGCCGGGCACCGACAAGACCCGGCCGGAGATCTACGTGATGGGCGTGCGCAACATCGCCCGCCTGCAGATCGACCCGGAGACCGACTGGCTGACCGCGGGCTGGGTCGGCCCGGACGCCACCAACCCGAACCCGGAACTGGGTCCGGCCAAGTACGAGACGGCCACCATCATCACCTCGGCCGGAAACCAGGGCTGGCCGTACTGCATGGGCAACCGGCAGCCGTACCGGGACCGCAGCACCACCGACGCCACCCAGCTCACCGGCTGGTACGACTGCAACAACCTGAAGAACAACTCGCCGCGCAACACCGGCCTCGTCGACATCCCGCCGGCCCGGGACAACATGATCTGGTACGCGCCCGGTGGTGGCGGCCCGGTCTTCCCGCCCCGCGCCGACGGCAGCGGCGTCCCCAACTACGTCAA
Organism: Actinoplanes sichuanensis; assembly: GCF_033097365.1. Classification (NCBI taxonomy): domain Bacteria; kingdom Bacillati; phylum Actinomycetota; class Actinomycetes; order Micromonosporales; family Micromonosporaceae; genus Actinoplanes; species Actinoplanes sichuanensis. The sequence goes on along the minus strand of NZ_AP028461.1, from coordinate 1,986,815 downwards.
CGCCGACGCCGTCTACACCCAGCCGTACCTGCGCGGCGGCGGCCAGGCCGTGATGTCCGGCCCGACCTACCACCACGACCTGACCGACCCGAACAGCACGGTGAAGTGGCCGGTCTACTGGGACGACAAGTGGTTCATCGGCGACCAGTCGAACGCCGCCAACCGGGTCGCGATCACCGTCGACCCGGCCGGGGTGCCGCAGCAGAAGCCGCCGCTGTTCGGTGAGACACTGCGCGCCATCCTGCCCGGCGGCAACGCCGACAACCGGCTGATGAGCTGGATGGACGCCAAGTTCGGCCCGGACGGGGCGCTCTACCTGCTCGACTACGGCGGCGGGTTCTTCAGCCTGCACGCGGCGCAGAAACTGCTGCGGGTGACCTACACCGGCGGGGCGGCCACCCCGGCACCGCAGGCCACCGCGGTCGCGGTCCAGAACAAGCCGCTGACGTACGCCTTCACCGGCTCGAAGTCCGGCGGGGTGAGCCACCGCTGGGAGTTCGGCGACGGAACCTCGTCCACGCTGGCCGACCCGCGACACGTCTACACCGAGATCGGCGCCTACACCGCCCGGCACACCGTCACCTACGCCGACGGCGAGACGGTCACCACCCAGGTCACCGTCGACGTGGGCTGCGCGGTCCCGGACACCCGGACCAACGTGTGGCTGGCCGACACCGACACCGGGGTGCCCAGCAAGCAGGTCGGCGGCGGCTGCACGGTCAACGACCTGATCGACGACGAGAGCACCTGGCCCGACCACGACGGTTTCGTCCGGCACGTGACCGCGGTGGCCCGCGACCACGTCGGCGGCCGGGACGCCGGTGTGCTGACCCGAGCGGCGGCTGCCACCTCGATCGGCCGGCCGGGTCACACCGGATACGAGCCGCTGTTCGACGGCACCGCCTCCTCGCTGGCCGGCTGGCAGCAGGCACCGAGCGGCCAGTTCGCCATCCGGCCCGACGGATCGCTACGCCCGTCCGGTGGGCTGGGCATGCTCTGGCACACCCGGGAACTGGCCGACTTCTCCCTGAAACTGCAGTTCAAGGACGTCGCCGCGGGAACCACCCGGGCCAACAGCGGGGTGTTCACCAGGTTCCCGGATCCGCGGATCCCGCTCGCCGACCGCCCGGCCGGCAGCTGCGGCACGGTCGGATCGGCCCGCACCTCGCAAGCCTGGGTGGCCATCTACTGCGGCCACGAGATCCAGCTCTACGACGGTGACACCGGTGAGCCGCAGAAGACCGGATCGATCTACAACTTCGACCCGGTGACCCTGGCCGACGCCCGCGTCACCCCGAAGAACCAGTGGAACGACTACGAGGTACGGGTCGTCGGGCAGCACTACACGATCCTGCGCAACGGCGTGGTCATCAACGAGTTCGACAACACGCCCGGCAAGCAGTCGTCGCGGGCCGGTGATCCGGCCACCGACCTGCGGCAGTTCCTGCGCGGGCACATCGGGCTGCAGAACCACGGCGACGCCGACCTGATGGAGTTCCGCAACATCCGGGTGCGCGCCCTCTAGAACAGACAGGAAGTTGCCGTGAACCGAACCATCCCACGCCTGCAAGCGGGAGCGGCGCTGATCGTCGCCCTGTTGCTGGCGGTACTCGCGGGCGCCACCCCACCGGCGGCCGCGGCGCAGACCCTCACCTGGACCGCGGGCGACGACATCACCGCCTACCGTTCGGCGCCCACCACCGCGGTCGCCGGAGCCACCACGATCGTGTGGGAGAACAGCGCGGCCACCGGCAACACCACCGGCATGCCGCACACGCTGACCTTCGACACCAGCACCGACGGCTACAACCACGACGTCAACCTCAACATCCTGGCCAGCCCGTTCGACACGAACAACGGCCGGCACACGGCGACGGTGACCCTGACACCCGGGAAGTACCGGTACTTCTGCACCATCCCCGGGCACAGCACGATGGTCGGCGAACTGACCGTCACGTCCGGAAACCCCGACCCCGACACCACCGCGCCGACGGTCACCGCACAGGTCTCCGGCAACCGGGACAGCCAGGGCGCCTACGTCGGGTCGGCGACCGTCACCGTCACCGCGAGCGATGCCGGCTCCGGCGTCCGCGGCGTCGAATACCAGATCAACGACACGAGCTGGCAGCCGTACGCCGCACCGGTCCCGATCACCACGATCGGCGACTACTCCGTGCAGTTCCGGGCGACCGACAACGCCGGGAACACCTCGCAGCCCGGCTCGGTGGCCTTCCGGGTGGTCGCCGGCCAGCCGCAGGACACCACGGCCCCGGTGGTGACCGGGCAGACCACCGGCACCCGCGACAGCGCCGGGAACTATGTGGGGACGGCCACCACCACGGTGACCGCGACCGACACCGGCGGGTCCGGGGTGGCCCGGATCGAGTACCAGCTCGACGGCGGCGCGTGGCTCGTCTACAGCGCGCCGGTCGTGGTCGGCTCGGTCGGGGCGCACATGCTGCACTACCGGGCCACCGACAACGCCGGTAACACCGCGGCCGAACAGATGGCGGCCTTCACGGTCGTGGCGCCGCCGGTCGAGGACACCACGCCGCCGCAGGTCACGGCGACGGTGACCGGGGAACGTGACACCGGGGGCGACTACCTCGGCAGCGCCACCGTCACCGTCACCGCCAGTGACACCGGCGGGTCCGGGGTGAAGGCGATCGAATACCGGCTCGACGACGGCGCCTGGACGGCGTACACCCAGGCGGTCGGGATCTCGACCTCGGGTTCGCACACCGTGCGTTATCGGGCCTCGGACAACGCCGGGAACACGGCGGCCGAGAAGTCGGTGGCGTTCACCGTCGTCGAACGCGGCTCGGACGCCTGCCCCGACTCCGACACCCGCGACACCGTGATCATCGGCGGCAACGACACCCGGATCCGCAACGTCGACACCGGCAACGGCTGCACCATCAACGACCTGATCGCCGAACGGGCCGACTACCCCACTCGCGCGGCCTTCGTCAGGCACGTCGAGGCGGTCACGAACACGCTGGTCACGGCCGGAAAACTCACCCAGCGGCAGGCGGGGACCATCGTCCGCGCCGCGGCGGCATCGGACAGAGGAGAACAAGCATGAGGCACATCGCCGCGACCTTCACCGCCGTGCTCGTCACGGTCGCGCTCACTCCCGCACCGGCCGGAGCCGCGCTGGTCACCCACTGCATCGGCACGGGCGGGGCGGTCACCGTACCCAATGATCTGTATGTCCCGGCCGGCGAATCCTGCGACCTGACCGGCACGGTGATCACCGGAAACGTCAGCGTCGCGGCCGGCGCCAACCTGGTCATCGACGGCGGTCGCGTCGACGGCGACGTCCGGGTCGCCGCCGACGGATACCTCGACGCCTCCGGCAGCACGGTCGGCGGTGCGGTGGTCCTCGCCGCCGGCGGCTACGGCCTCTACCTGCGAGACGCTTCGACCGGACCCGTCACGGTACGGCCGAAGGGCACCGCCACGGTCGACAGCTTCCTGTTCGCCGAGGCGACCACGATCACCGGCTCGGTCAACTCGCAGGCCGGTGAGGTGCGCCTGGACCGGGGCAGCGAGATCACCGGCGGGGTGAGCACCACCGGCACCTACTACACCGACGTGCACGACTCGTTCATCGACGGGGTGCTGTCCGTGCTCAACAGCTCCACCGGCAGTGTGGTGTGCGGCAGTGCGGTCCGGGGGCGGTCGACGTTCGCCGGCAACCTCGGCGGGGTGCAGCTCGGCCCGAACGGCGGGCTCGACAGCTGCGCCTCCGGTGGGTACTTCGGCCGGGACGTGAGCATCACCAACACCACCGGCGGGGTCAGCGTCGAGGACACCATCATCGACGGCACCCTCACCGTCAACAGCAACAACCCGGCCGCCCGGATCGGCACCGACAACCGCATCCGCGGCGGCGTGATCAGCACCCAGGCGGCCGGGACGGCCGGTCTCGCCTCGGCGCAGCGCCGGGCCACGGCCGCCGCCCGCGACGGTGACGCCGCCGCCGAACGCACCGAGGAACGGCGCGCCGAGGCCGTCCAGGAGGCGACGGCCGCCGGTCAGGCCGACCTGTAACCCGCACCCGGGCCGGGAGCCGTGACGGTTCCCGGCCCGGCCCGGCCCTTCCCGACCGGCGTCCGCCTTCCCGCCCGGCCCTCCTCAACCGGCACCCCTTCCCGCCCGGCTCTTCTCAACCGGCGGCTCGGGGCAGGTCGAAATGGATGACGGCCAGGTCGGCCACCTCGGCCGGGGAGAGGTGGGTGTTGTCGATGCGCAGGTGGTCGTCGCGGCCGTCGAACTCGCCGTCCGACCTGAGCCGGTACCGCCGGTCCAGGTCGAGCAGGTTCTGCCGGGAGAACACCTCGTCCCGCTTGGACGGTTTCTCCGCCAGCCGCGACGCGCCGCCGTTGCGTTTGAGGCGTTCCTCCTGGTCGGCCTGCAGTTCCAGAAACAGCACCCGGCCGCCACGGGACCGGAACGGCTCGGCGAAACCGTCGACCGCCCGCCCGTCCTCCGGGTGGTCGAACGCCCACACGAACGTGAAGATCAGCCCCGGCAGGTCACTCGCGGCGACCTCCTCGATCAGCTGCCGGCGGAACCCGTCGACGAGCCGGCCGAACGGCGGGCTCCCGAACGGGAAGAACCGCAACACCGGCTCGATCGCCATGTGATTGTGAAACAGCCGCAGGCCGGTCCGCTCGCCGATCTCGGCGCCGACGGTCATCTTCCCGACGGCCGGTGGGCCGACGATGAACAGCATGGTCCCGGTCACGCTGCCGGACTCTATCGGCCCCATCGGCGCTGTTGTCACCGGCTTCTCACCGGCGGCGCGGAAGAATGGCGGCATGAGGACGAGGTGGCTGTTCGCCGACCAGCTGGGGCCGCATTTCCTCGACGCCCCGGGGCAGCCGGCCCTGCTGATCGAGTCGAAGGCGGTCTTCCGGCGACGCGCCTTCCACCGGCAGAAAGCGCATCTCGTGCTGTCCGCGCTGCGCCACCGGGCGCACGAGGGCGACGTGCGGCTGGTGCGCGCGGAGACGTATCGCGAAGTGATCAAGGAACCGCTGACCGTCTGCCATCCCACCTCGCGGGCCGCCCGCGGTCTGGTCCGGCGTCTGCCGGGCGTCGAGATGCTGCCGCCGCGCGGTTTCGTCACGGCCCCGCGGGATTTCGTGGCCTGGGCCGACGGCCGCGACCACCTGCGGCTGGAGGATTTCTACCGGCACGCCCGGCGCCTGCACGACGTGCTGATGGACGGCGGCGAACCGACCGGCGGCCGGTGGAACCTCGACGCCGACAACCGCGAACCACCGCCGCGAGGCGTCCGGCGGCTCGACGCACCGGCGGCGCCGCCGATCGTCGAGGACGAGATCGACCGGGAGGTACGGGCGGAGCTGGACCGCTGGCAGCACGACGACGGCATCGTGTTCGTCGGCAACGACGGCCCCCGCCTGTTCCCGGCGACCCGGGCCGAGGCACTGGCCCGGCTGCGGCATTTCATCGAGCACCGGCTGCCGCTGTTCGGGCCCCACGAGGACGCGATGCTCGCCCACGACCCGTGGATGGCGCACAGCCTGCTCAGCCCCGCGATCAACCTGGGCCTGCTGGACCCGATGGAGGTGATCGAGGAGGCCGAAGGGGCCTACCGGTCCGGGGCGGCACCGCTGGCCGGGGTGGAGGGCTTCATCCGGCAGCTACTCGGCTGGCGCGACTTCGTCTGGCATCTGTACTGGTATTTCGAGCCACGCTACCGGTCGGCCAACGAACTGCGGGCCCGCGGGCAGCTGCCGAAATGGTTCGCCGAACTGGATGCCGACGCGGTCGGCGCACGATGCCTGTCCGATGTGCTGGCCGGGGTCCGCGACCGCGGCTGGGTCCACCACATCCCGCGGCTGATGGTGCTGGGCAACTACGCGATGCAGCGCGGCTGGCGGCCCGCGGCCGTCGCGGACTGGTTCCACAGGTGCTTCGTCGACGGCTACGAGTGGGTGATGACGGCCAACGTCGTCGGGATGAGCCAGTACGCCGACGGCGGCCGGATGAGCAGCAAACCGTATGCGGCCGGCGGCGCGTACGTGAACCGGATGAGCGACTACTGCGGTGGTTGCCGCTACGACCCGAAGGTGCGCTCCGGCCCGGACGCCTGCCCGTACACGGCGGGCTACTGGAGTTTCCTGGCCCGCCACGAGCAGGACCTGGCCGGCAATCATCGGATGGCCCAGCCGCTGCGCGGCCTGCACCGCCTGAGCGACCTGGAGGCCCTGCTGGAACAGGAGAAGGCACGCGGCTCACGCGCCCCGTGACCCGCTCCGGATCGATTCAACGCGGCCCCAGTATCGCTCGTGGCGGCCGCCCGCCGGCTGATGTGCCGCCGCCGGGTGTGGTGACGACCCGGGAGCCGGAAGCCTGGACGGCCAGCATCAGGCAGGAGCGGATCTCGTCGCCGTCGAGGGTCAGGGTGCAGCTGCCGCAGGTGCCGTCGGAGCAGGCGGCGGGGTGGGCCAGGACGTCGGCCAGGGTGCGGCCGGGGTCTACGTCCAGGGCTCGGGTCGTGCCGTTCACGGTCAGCGTCACCCGCATCGGGCGGCCCCCTGCCGGGCGTGGCGCAGTGCCCGGCGGGTCAGCACCTGGAACGCGCTTCGGCGGTCCGGCAAGCGGGCGTCGTCGTCGAGGCGGCCGGTGTCCTGTTCGGCCGCGGCCTCCGCGCTGGAAGCGATCGCGGTGTCCGAAAGGGTGGTTCCGGCCAGCTCGATCTCGGCGGCTGTCGCCCGTACCGGATGAGGCCCGGAATTGACCAGGCAGATCGCCGCCGCGCTGACCCGGCCCTCGGTGACGGTGACCGCCGCCATCGTCGCCGCCTGGGGGTAGACCGAGGACCGGCGGTCCTCCGCGTAGCCGACACCGGTGCCCTCCGGCAGCACCGGCAACCGGGCCTCGACCAGCAGTTCGTCCGGCCGCCGGACGGTGCTGAACGGGGCCGTGAAGAAATCGTCGGCCGGTACGGTCCGCCGCCCGTCCGGGCCGTGCAGGACGAGCCGCGCGCCGATGGTCACCGCCATGGCCGGCCATTCGGCGGCCGGATGCGCAAACGCGAGACTGCCCAGCATCGTCCCGCGGGCCCGGATCGGCGGGTGCCCGTTGTGGCGCACCACGACCCGCAGCAGGTCGCCGAGCGGCCCGCCGACCAGATCCGACTCGAACGTCCGGTGCCGGACCAGCGGCCCCACCCGCAGGTGCCCGTCGGTCTCGGCGAGCGTGTCGAGTCCCGCGACCCGGTTGATGTCGACCAGCCGGTACGGCGGCGCGCCCGGCCTGGTCACGGCCGGGACCAGGCTCTGTCCCCCGGCCAGCACCGACGTCTCCCCGTCGGCGAGTGCCCCGAGCACCTCGTCGACGGTTCGCGCGGCAAGGTAATGCGTCATCCGCGTCTCCTCCCCGATTGCGGGACGGTATGGACCGGCGGATCGCGCCGCAAACGTCGGGACTTCGAATTCGCTCGAACGATTGACCATATATTGATCAGCAATATATGTTGCCGCGGTGAGTGAGATGCGCGAGACGACGTTCCTGATCCTCACCGCGCTCGCCGACCGGCCACGCCACGGGTATGGGATCGTCCAGGAGGTCTCGGTCCTGTCCGGCGGCCGGGTGGCGCTCCTGCCCGGCACCCTCTACACCGCACTGGACCGGCTGACCGCGCAGGGTCTCGTCGAGCTCAGCGGCGAAGAGGTGGTCGACGGCCGGCTGCGCCGCTACTACCGGCTATGCGCCGACGGCCGGGCCGAGCTCGCCCGGCAGTCCGAGCGGCTGCGCCGGCTGGCGTCGGCCGCCGACTCCCGGCTCAAGACGCTGCGCCCCGACCCCGCCTGACGCGACGTTCCCAGGGAGCGATGATGCACCGCTGGCTGCTGCTGGCCTACCCCCGTGACTATCGTCGCGAGCGCGGGGCGGAGATCCTCGAAACGGTTCGTGCCATGGCCCCGGCCCGGCGCGGCCCGCGCCTGGTGGCGAACCTGATCGGCCACGGCCTGCGGGCCCGGCTCGGGCGGCCGGCCAGCCGCAGCGTGGCCGTGTGGGCGACGGTGTTCACGCTCGCCTGTGCCCTGTTCGGCGCGTCGTTCGCCACCTGGGTGGCCTGGACCGGGTCCCGGCCGCTCGACCACTCCGAGCTCGCCGGTGTCGTACGACAGCTGTATCCGGGTGACCCGGCGGGCGACATCGCCGACGCCGAGCCGCCGGCCGTGTTCGTCGTCTACGGCAGTCCGCTGAGCTGGGACTCGGTGGACGACCTGCTGTTCGGTGACGGCGGCGAGTACGCGCCGGCCACGATCGCCGCGTCCTTCGACCGCCTGCCCGGCGGCGACCGCGCGCAGACCCTCACCGGCCTGCGGCAACGCCTGGAGGCGGCCGGCTGGGACAGCCGCGGCCCGGTCTACTCGAACTCGTACGAATGCATCCCCGACGCCCCGCAATGCGACCCGGCGACGATCCCCTCCGACATCACGGTGTACGCGATGCGCGGCGACAACGTCCTCGACATCCACCTCTACGGCCCCGGCACGACCCCGGTGATGGACCTCGCGATGGCCCGGGCGACACCGTGGACGGTGTATCCGGCCGGGATCGCCGGGTTCCTGGTGGCGGCGCTGTCGGCCTGGTTCCTGTTCGGCTGGGCGAGCCGCCGCACCGAGCACGGCGGGCCACTGACCAGGGCCTCGGCGAATCTCCTGTACGGCACGGGCATGTTCCTGTGGTGGGCGCCGATCCTGTTCAGCGCGCCGCTGGTGCTCCTGCACCACACCGGGGAGCCGCACTTCCGGTGGCATCCGCTGTGGGAGTGGCTCGGCCAGCCGACCCTGTCCCTGCCGTTCCTGCTCGGCGGTCTGTCGTTGACCGCCGCGCTGACCCTGACCGCCCTGCCCCAGCGCCGCCCGGCCGACCGCCCCCTGGCCCACAGCTGATGGCTCGGGATCTGCCGCAGGCGCAGCCGTGCTGATTCCGCCGCTCGATCAGGTGCTGCCCGATGGCAGTGTCGTCACCGAGGTCGTACCCCGTACCGGCGGATCTCTGCACTCGGTCTTCGAAGTGCGCCGCGCCGGAGCGGAGCCGTTGGTGGTCAAGCGCTACACCGACGATTTCCGGGCCAAGCAGGCCAAGGAGTTGTACGTCTACGAGCTGCTCGCCGACGTCGGCTCGGTCCCGCGCGTGGTGGGCGCCGATCTGGCGTCGGGGTTGACGGCGTTCACGATGGTGCCGGGCCGGCCGATGTGGGAGCACCCGTCGTCGCCGGCCACCGACCGGGCCGCCTACCTGCGGATCGGGCGGTTCCAGGCGGCGCTGCACCGGATCGCGCTGCCCGGTTACGGGGATCTGGCGGCCGGGGTGGTGGATCCGGTGAGCGACAACCTGACGTACATGCGGCTGAGGTTCGCCCGGCAGCTGGCCGAATTCCGGGCGGCCGGCGGACCGGTTTCGCTGCACGACGCCGTCGCCCGGCGGGTGGCGGACGCCGATCACCACTTCGCCGCGTGTACCGGCGCGGTGCTGTGCCACCTCGACCTGCACGAGGGGAACGTCCTGGTCGACGACGCCGGGACGGTCACCGGTTTCATCGATGTCGAGAACGCCCAGGCCGCGGACCCGATGGCCGACCTGGCCAAGACGATCCAGTTCGAGACGAGCGGTTCGGCGGCCAAACGGGCCGCACTGCTCGAGGGGTACGGCCCGCTGCCCCCGTTCGGTGCCGAACGCATCGACCTGTACCGAATGTTCCACGCCCTCGAACTGTGGACCTGGTACTCCTCGATCGACCACACCGAACCCCTGCCCGCCCTGCTGGAAGACCTCCGAACCCTCTCCGGACGTCCCGCATGAGCGGCGGAGCGAGCGCGACCTGCCGCGGGACGAGGAGCGGCCGCCGTCCTTCTCGATTCATTGCTCCACCGGGAGGCGGTGCCGGCGGCCGAGGCCCGTTGTCAGCGGCCGGACACCGGGCGGAAGCTCTCGCCGGTGAGCACCGGCACGACGTCGCCGGCGTCCGCCTCGGCGGCGATCTCCACGTCCCGTGTGAAGCCCTGTTCGGCGAGCTCCCGGCCGCCGACGCAGTCGAGCAGGACGCTGCGGATGTCCGCGCGGACGTTCCGGTAGGCGACGGCCGCCATCTCGGCCTCCGGCGACGAACCGGCGAACCCGAGATCGATCAGGCCCTGGATGTACGCCCCCGCGCCCCACAGATCCTCCGCGGCCGGGCGCAGCGAACCGTCCGGCCAGCGTTCACCGGACGCCACCACGGCGACAGCCGCCCCGTCCGCGACCCGCGCCGCCGTCCACGACGCCGCCGCCCCCGCGTTGCGCAGCGACACCCCGATCACCGTCGCTCCGGCTTCGGACAGGCGCCGGGCGATCGTCGACCCGTTCGGCGACGGCAACACGAGCCGCTCCAGCGCCTGCGCGGAACGGATGGTCACCGGCGACAGGCTGACCGGCCGGCCGGGCCCGACCTGGGATCGCCCGACCACCAGCACCGCCCCACGGGATTCGGCGAACGCCACCGCCCGCTCATCACGCCACCGGTAGGGGAAGACCTCCACCCCACGATCGGCCGCGACGGTGAGCGCCGTGGTGAACGAGAGCACGTCGACCACGGCGACGACCGAAGCACCCGCCCCGATCGCGTCCGCCCCGGCCGGCCCCCAGTCGCACCGAACCCGATACTCCGCCTGCCCGTAGAACCCGGTCACGCCGGAGATCATCGCAGAGCCCCGAGCTAGGATCGCCGGATGCCTGAGCGTGCCCCCCTGCTGCGTACGCTGGTCGCGCTCGCCGTGACACTGGTCGCGGGGGCGGCGCTGCTGTTCGGGCAGCCCGCGACCTCCGGCCCGCCGCAGCCGCTGTCGGTCGGGGCGGCCTGGCCGAACGCCCAGCGGGGCAGCATCCCGTCGCATCTGGCCGACGGGAGCACGTACACCCCGGGTTGGTTCTTCGACGCGCGGACCTCGGCCGGCACCGCCCGCACGGCCGACAACAAGTTCCTGCGCCTGGTCGTCCTCGGACCTGACGAGACCGAGCGTGAGCTGCGGCGGGTGCCGTCCACCGACCGGGGTCCCTTCTCCGCCCTGACCAGCGAGGGCGACACCCTGGTCTGGGTGGAGACGATCAAGAGCAAGCCGCAGCTGTGGACCGCCGACCTCAAATCCGGAAAGCCGGCCCGCCGGCTGACCGAAGACGTCGGCGCGCTGCGGCTGTACGACTCGCAGTACGACCTGACGGTGACGAACGGCACGGTGCGCTGGACGGCGGCGGCCGGGGACGGCACCGAGTTCCGGTCGATCGCGGTGACCGGTGGCCCGGTGGCGATCCAGCGGATCACCGGCGACTGGGGGCTGTCGGCCTGGCCGTGGGCGGTCGACGGGCAGACCGCCGCCACCGGCGCGACCACCCTGCACAACCTGACCACCGGCCAGGAGGTCACGGTGCCGACCGGACGGCGGGCGGTCACCGCGTGCAGCCCCGGCTGGTGTGAGGTGGTGTCGCTGAACGCCGACGGCGACACCCGGATCGAGCTGTCGCACGCGGACGGTTCGGCGCGCCGCACGATCGCCGAGGGCACGTTCCAGACGGTGATCAGTGACGTCGCGGTGCTGGACCGGTTCCAGGTGATCGGGCGGGTCGGCCCGCAGTCGGAGCTGAGCGGCAACCAGGAGCTGCTGGTCTACGACCTGACCGACCGGAGCACGGTGCTGATCAGCCCGGACGCGGCCGACATCGCCTACCGCGGCGGGGTGCTGTGGTGGTCGACCGGCGACCGCAACTCGTACGTCCGCAACTCTCTCGACCTGCGGACGATCTAGGCGTAGGGCTGTTTCGGCTGGTCGATCTCCTGCCACGACCGCACGTCGAGGTAGGCGAGTTGCGCCTGGTTGACCGGGTCGGTGCCGACCTGCGGGCTGTAGACGCCGACGACATCCACCCAGGCGTCCGGCGGTGCGTCGATCGGAGCACCGGCCAGACCGATTTTGATCGGGCGGCCGTCGGCGGCGCAGCAGGCCAGCACCATCCGGGCGAGCATCGGCTTACCGTCCGGGCCCGGGGTGATGAAGCCTCTCAGCTTCACGTTGCGGCCGGTCAGGCTCTTGCCGCCGTCGAAGACCGCCCGTCCGGCGTAGTCCATCAGCCCGACCTCGACCGGATCGCCGTCGGGCAGCGGCGGATAGTCCGAGGCCGCGGCCGGGCCGACGCTGCCGGACTGCCCGGCCGCGAACGAGCCCAGCGCCGGCGGGGAGAGCAGCAGCAGGGCCATCACCGGCGCCAGCAGCAGCCAGCCGACCCGCGGCTCGTGACCGCCGTGCCCGTGGCCGTCGTCGTGTTCGTGGTCGTCGTGGCTGTGCTCGTCGCCGGACCGCTGCGAACGGGCCGCGCGGAGGTCGTACCACAGGGTCATGATCGCGGCGGCGACCAGCAGGATGCCGGCGCCGAGCAGGAAAGGCCGTAGGCCTTCTTTGACGTAACGCAGGAACGTGTCGGTGACGGTGGACCTGATGATCGCGCCGCCGAAGAGCAGCATCACGACCGCCTGGGTGATCCGGGTCACAGTAAGACCGCACCGAACGCGGTACCGACCACGATCGCCGCGACGAACGTGGTGGGCGCGAACCGGACCATGAACCGGCGCCCGAAGACCCCGGCCTGCATCGAGATCAGCTTGAGGTCGACCATCGGGCCGACGACCAGGAAGACCAGACGCGACGTCAGCGAGAACTGGGTCAGCGAGGCGGCGACGAACGCGTCGGCCTCACTGCAGATCGAGAGGAGTACGGCCAGGGTCGCCAACACCAGGATCGACACGATCGGGTCGTCGGCGAGTTTCTGCAGCCAGGCCCCGGGAACGACGACGTTGATGGTGGCCGCCGCGGCGGCGCCGAGAACCAGGAAGCCGCCCGCGTGCATGACGTCGTGCCGGCAGGCCGCCCAGAACGCCCGCGCCTTCGAGGCGTCGTCGAGATCGGGCCGGTGCGGCAGTTTGATCCACTCGGTCTTACCCAGGCGCAGCCACAGCCAGCCCATCGCGACCGCGACGACCAGGCTGGCCAGCCCACGGGCGACCGCCATCTGCGGCTGGCCGGGGAACGCGATCACGGTGGCGGTCAGCACGATCGGGTTGATCGCGGGCGCGGCCAGCAGGAACGCCAGCGCCGCGGCCGGGGTGACACCACGCCGGATCAGCGAACCGGCGATCGGGACACTGCCGCACTCACAGCCGGGCAGGACGACACCGGCCATGCCCGCGGCCGGAACGGCGAGCGCCGGATGGTTCGGCAACGCGCGGGCCCAGAAGCTGCGGGGCACGAACACCGCGATCACCGCGGACAGCACCACCCCGAACACCAGGAACGGGACGGCCTGCACCATCACCGACACGAACACCGTCGTCCAGGTCTGCAACCCCGGCCCGGACAGCCACCCGGCCAGCCGGTTACGCACCAGCAGCAGCAGGACCAGCACCACGGCCAGCCACTCCAACGACCCGATCTGCCACGAATCGGCAGCCGGCTCGGGACGTGTCTTCGTGCTCTCGGTGGTACTCACAGGCGGCTCCCCTCGGACCGGGTCACAACCTACCCGCTCCCGAAAGTGTTCAGTTCGCCGCCGGGCCGCCGATCGGGAACCACATGGCCGACAAGCAGATGATCAAACCCGAAGACCTGGACGCCGTATTCACCACCCTGCTCACCCAGCAGCCGGACGCGTTCGTCGCGGCCATCGGCCGGAACGGGTTGTTCACCACGATGCCACCGGAGATCGCGGCCACCGGCCTGCGGCCGATCGAGGGCGCGTCGTCCATGCTCGGCCTGGTCGTCACCGACGACCACCGGGTGGTCATCGACACCTGGTCACAGGCCCTCGTCGAAGGCGCCGCGAGCTGTATGGTCCACCTCACGGCCGCGCCGGACCGGCCGGCCCGGCTGCATCTGGTCGATCTCAGTCACCGGTACGGGGTACTCGTCGGCCTGATCAGCGGATCGGGTCTGGCCGCCGATCTGACCCTGACCCCGGAACTCGTCCGGCCGCGCATGGTCACCATGGTCAAGAACCCGACCTCGCTGGTCACCGAGGTCGGCCCGGAGATCCTCCCGCTGCTCGGCTGGGCACCGGAGGAGCTGGTCGGGCAGCGCACCCTGGAACTCGTGCACCCCGGCGACCAGCAGCGGGCCATCGCCGGCTGGATGGACATGCTCGGCACCCCGAACGGCTCGGCCCGCCGGGTGCGGCTGCGGCACCTGCACCGGGAGGGCCACACCGTGTGGTTCGAGGTGACCAACCACAACCACCTCGCCGACCCGGACAACCCCCGGGTGGTCGCCGAGATGCTGGACATCTCCGACGAGATGGCGGCGCAGGAGGCGGTCCGTGCGGCCGAGCAGCTGATGCGCCGGCTCACCGAGACGATCCCGCTGTCCATCCTCCAGGTCGGCCCGGACGGCGCGATCACGTTCCTCAACGAGCAGGCCGCGCGGCAGGTCCGGGCCCAGATCGGCGACGACCTCAACCGGGCTCTGCTGGACCTCGCCGAACCCGTCGACCGTCAGCAGGTCGGCGCGGCGCTGGCCGGCGTTCTCACCGGGACGGACACCGATTTCGAGTACGGCCACCGCGAACCCGGCGCGGGCATCCGCCGGATCCGCGCCAACCTGCGGGCGCTGACCGACGACGCCGGGGCGGTCACCGGCGCGATCATCTGCCTGGCCGACGTCACCGAGGAGGTGCTGCTCCGCGAACGCCTGTGGCGCCAGGCCACCTTCGACGCGCTGACCGGCTGCCACAACCGGGCCGCGACGGTCACCGCCCTCGAGGACGCCCTCGGCGCCACCGACCGGCACGCCGGCACCGCGGTGATCTTCCTGGACCTCAATTCCTTCAAACCCATCAACGATCGGTACGGCCACGCCGCCGGCGACCTGCTGCTGAGCCAGGTGGCGACCAGCCTGCGCAGCGCGGTCCCGGCCTCGGGCATCGTCGGGCGGATCGGCGGCGACGAGTTCGTGGCGGTGTGCCGTGACGTGTCCGGCCGCGAACACGCCGACCGGATCGGCGCCGACCTGCTGGCGGCGCTGAGCGCGGCCCGGGTCCGGGTCGACGGGGCCACCCTGGTTCCGCAGGCCAGCCTGGGCGTCGCCTGGTCGCCGTACGGCGAGGGCAACCCGGACGAACTGATGGCCCAGGCCGACGCGGCCATGTACGCGGTCAAGCGCACCCGCGGCGGCTCCCGGCAGGCCGGCCTCGCCCCGGCCGGCGCGAGCTGACCGGCGCGGCGGCTCGGTGTCGCCGTCACCGTCATCGCTCGACGCGGGCCGGTTCGTTCACCGCAGGCTCTGGCGGCCCTTGATCACGCCCATCGCGATGGAGGCGACCAGCGCGATCAGCCCGATGATCAGGAGCCACTTCACGGCCTTCAGGAGCAGACCGAGAACGATCAGCACGACGGCGGCGACGGCGAGGGTGAGGATCAGGGAACGCATGGACCCGGGCTACCCGTGGGCCGGAACCGGCAAACCGTTCTCAGGCCGGTGGCGCCTGCATCGGCGTCACGCTCAGGGCCCGGGCCACGGTGACCAGGTTCGCCGCCATGGCCCGGCCGGTCTTCGCCGCCCAGTCGTGGCCGCGCTGATCGTCCAGGTAGTCCGGCCCGGCGCCGGGACCCAGATGCCAATACGTCCAGGCCTGCCCCGGAATGGTGAACCCGATGTCCCCGAGCGCCCCGGCGATCTCCCCGATGACGTGGTGCGCGCCGTCCTCGTTGCCGGTGTTCACCACCCCGGCCACCCGGTTGTAGGCGACCGGCCGGCCGTCGTCGTCGGTCTCCGAGATCATCGCGTCCAGACGCTCGATCACCCGCTGCGCCACCGACGACGGCCGGCCCACCCACGTCGGCGACGCGATCACCAGGATCTCACTGGCCAGAATCCGCTCCCGGATCGCGGGCCAGCCGTCCCCGGGCCCCATGTCGGACTCCACACCCGGCTTGATGTCGTGATCCACCGCCCGGACCCAGCCGACCTCGACCCCCTCCTTCTCCATGGCTTCCGCCACCACGCGGGCCAGCGCCTCGGTGTTGGACGGTGCCGGCGCCGGCTTGAGAGTGCAGTTGATGATCAGAGCTCGCATACCCGCCGCATGCCCAGACATCGATGGATCATGCACCTGGCCGCCACCCCGGAGCACCCGGCACCGCCGGACGGCGGCACACGCCGAGGGAAATTCGGTGGCGGAGGGCTCTGCCGGGGGTGAGCATGCGCGAGTCGATCGTCGGTTCAGGGGATGGGTGGGTGCCGGGATGGGACGGCTTGTCGGGTCTGCGGTCTCGCACTGGGGAGAGGATCCGTGGGCGCGGGGGTCGTGGAGCCTGATCGGACGGGACGGTTCGCCCGAGGATCGGGTCGCGCTGGGTGCGCCGATCGGTGGGCGGCTGCGTATCGCCGGGGAGGCCACGCATCCGACGCGGGCGGGGATGACGCACGGGGCGTACGAGCAAGGGGTTCTTGCGGCGGCCTGGGCCGCGGATCGGAAACCGGACCGCGTCGCCGTGGTCGGGGCCGGCATGGCCGGGCTCGGGGCCGCCCGGTCCCTGACCGAACTCGGTGTCGACGTGGTGGTCTGGGAGGCCCGGGATCGGATCGGCGGGCGGACCGCTCCCGCCGAGATCGGCGGTTCCGGTTTCGACCTGGGCGCCAACTGGCTTCAGCAGTATGACGACAACGTTCTGGCCCGGCTCGCCGAGCGGCTGTCGCTGCGCACCGTGCCGACCGACTTCCACGATCCGCTGATCCTGGACGGATCGGGTGCCGGCGCGGCGGACGACGCTGAGCTCATCGGGGCCGGGCTCCGGGACCGGCTCGAGGCGGCGCCGGACGGGGCCTCGATGGCTGACGTTCTCGAGCCTTGGATCGAGGGTCTCGAAGAGGGGGCGGCGCGGGCGGTGCGACGGTCGGTGGACGCCGAGATCGTGATGGACTCCGGGGCTCCGCTGTCGTGGCTGAGTGCCCGGCACGGGTTCGAACCGGGTGTCGGGGCGGGCGACCGGTGGATCGTCGGCGGGTATCGGCTGCTCACCGATCATCTGGCGGCAGGGCTGGACGTACGGCTGGGGCACCCGGTCCGCCGGATCGTGGTCGATGCGGACGGGGTGAGGTTGTCCGGTGACGCCGGATCGGTGCGGGTCGACGCGGTGATCGTCACCGTGCCGCTGGGGGTGCTGGCGGAGGACGGCATCACGTTCGAACCGCCGCTGCCCGCACCGCATCGCGCCGCCCTCGGCCGGCTCGGCATGGGTCGGGTGGAGAAGGTGGTGCTGCGGTTCGGTGAGCGGTTCTGGCCGGCGCATCCGGCCGGTTACTACCGGGTGCACGGCCCGGCGGTCACGTGCGTCAGCGAATGGCTCGACGCCACCGAAGCCGACGGTGTGCCGACGCTGGTCGGCCTGTTCGCCGGGCCGTGGCTGGACGACCTGTGGACCGGCGACGACGAGGAGATCGCCGCCCGCGCCGCGGCCGTCTTCACACAGGCCGCGGGCGGGTCGTCGGATCACGACGGATAGCGCCGTGGTCAGGGCAGCAGGGTGGCCAGGTCCGGTTTGGCGGTGAGGAGACCGTCGGTGACGGCGAGGCCGGCCAGCGTGTCGACCGAGGCCTTGTTGATCTCGGCGGGCCACTTCGGGAGGACCAGCGCCGCCCGCACCTCGGGCGTGATCTTGGTGTAGGCGGCGAGGACGTTGCGGACCTCGTCCGGGTGCGCGTCGGCGTACGCCAGGGATTTCTTCATCGCCGTGGTGAAGCGGGCCACCAGGTCCGGGTTGCTGCTGATCAGCTGCTGGGAGGTGAAGTACATGGCGACGGTCAGGTCGGGCGCCGCGTCGACGTAGCTGGAGGCGATCCGCCTGGCGCCCGCGGCCACAGCGGCCTGCTGGAACGGCTCGACCACGAAGATCGCGTCGACGCTGCCCGACTCCAGCGCCGGAACCTGGTCGGGGAAGGCCAGCTCGGTGAACTTCACCGCCGCCGCGTCACCACCGTCCTTGCGGACGGACTCGCGCACGCTCGTCTCGACGATGTTCTTCAGGGTGTTCGCGGCGACCGTACGACCGGCGAGGTCTTTCGCGCTCTTGACCGGGCTGTCGGCCTTGACGAACAGGCTGCCGAAGTCCTGCCCGTCGACACCCGTCGAGTTGGTGCCGTTGGAGACCACCTTGACCGGCAGGTTCTTGGAGGCGCCGAGCAGCAGCGAGATGGTGTTGCTGAAGCCGAACTGGTACTCGCCGTTCAGTACCGCGGGCACGATCGCGGCGCCGCCCTGGGCGGTGGTCAGGGTGAGGTCGATCTTCTGCTCGGTGAAGAAGCCCTTCTCCTTGCCGAGGTAGATCGGTGCGACGTCGACGATCGCGATGACCCCGGTGTTGACCTTGTCGAGGGCGGCGGAGGGTGTCGTGGGTTCTTCGCTGCAACCGGCGGCCAGCAGGGTCGCCGCGGTGAGGATCGCGAGCAGGCGGGATCGTCGCATGGACACGGAACCTAGACCGGCCATTCGCATCCGTCAATTACCTTCAGGTCGGCCCGCCCCCTGCCGACAGTTCCGCGAAGGCTGACGGAGGTGGCGGGGGCATGTCGCAGGTGAGCGGTAGACGGCGCGGCGACGCCGCGACCCGCTGGATCCGTGGTGCTCTCGCCGGGGTGTACCTGGCGCTCGCGGTCACCAACTTCCTGATCCTGACCGGTACCGCCCGCACCGTGATGACCGTGCTGGACGGCGTGACCGCCCTGTTCATGGGGATCGCCGCGACCCGTCGCCGGCCCGGCCGACGCGGGGAACTGCTGGCGTTCCTGCCGATCATCGACAGCGTGGCGCAGGTGGCCGTCACCGGCCGGCTGCAATACAGCACGACGCTGATGCTGACCCTGCTCGGCGTCGGTGCGGCCGTCACGTCCCGGCGGATCTTCACGGCGGCGGCGCTCGTCGGAGTCGGCGGCTGGGGGCTCACGGTGGCCGCCGAGGCGCAGCTACGCGGGCCGGACACCGTCTACTACAGCGTGCAGGTGGTGTTCGCGGCACTGCTCGGCGCGCTGATGCACGAGGCGCTGCGCCGTCGGCAGCTGGCGCTCAAACGCGCGCACGAGAAGGTCACCACGGTCGCCGAGCGGTTCGAGCGGCTGTTCAACGCGTCACCGACCGGCGTGGCGATCGCCGACGAGACCGGACGGATGGTGGCCGCCAACCCGGCCTTCTGCGAGCTGGCCGGGCGGTCCGAGAGCGAGGTCCTCGGAGCCGACGTCACACCCTTCCGGACCGAGGGCGAGCAGCGGATCGTACGGCCGGACGGGTCCACCCGCTGGGCGTACGCCACGGTCGCGATCAGTGACGTCGCCGGCCGGCCGTGGACGCTGCTGCAGATGCAGGACATCACCGACCGGCACCTGGCCGAGGAGGAGGCCCGGCACTCGCACAAGCTGCTGGCCGCCGTGGCGGCGGCGGCGCGCCGGATCCGTACCGGGGAGGACGCCCGCGCCACGATCATCGCCGCGATCCGGGACCTGGCCGCGGCCGACAGCGTGTCGCTGCTGGAGGCGCCGTCGGACACCGGCTCCCGTACGCCGGCCGGCCCGGTCCGGGAGGTCGTGGTGACCGACGCGGACGGCGCCGCCGTGATCGGCACCCGGGTCCCGCTGGACGGCACATCGATGATCGCCCGGGTGTGGCTCAGCGGCGAGGAGATCTTCCTGGCCGATCCGGCGTCCGACCCGCGGGTGTCGGCCGAGCTGCTGAAGAAGGTCGACGGGAAGTCGATGATGTGGCAACCGGTGGTCGTCGACGGGCAGGTCACGGCGGTGCTGGCGGTCGGCTGGTCGCGCCGGGTGGAGTCGGTGAGCGACTACCGTACGCGCGCGGTGGCCCTGCTCGCCGACGAGACGGCGCTGGCGTTGGAGCACGAGCGGCTGCTGCGCCGACTGGAGCGGATGGCGTTCACCGACACGCTGACCGCGCTGCCGAACCGGCGGGCCTGGCAGGAGGCGATGGACCGGATGGTCGCCGACGCCGAGGAGTCCGGCGAACCGCTGACCGTGGCGATCGCCGACCTGGACCATTTCAAGCGCTACAACGACACGTACGGCCACCAGGCCGGCGACGAGCTGCTGCAACGGGCCGCGGCGGCGTTCGCGGCGGGCATGCGCGACGAGGACTTCCTGGCCCGCTGGGGTGGCGAGGAGTTCATGTTCGCCCTGCCCGGGACCGGCTCCGACGACGCGGTCACGGTGTTGGACCGGATGCGCGCCGCGATGCCCGACGCCCAGACCTGCAGCATCGGCGTGGCCACCTGGGACGGCCGGGAGACCCTGGCCCAGCTGCTGCAACGGGCCGACGCCGCGCTCTACACGGCCAAGCACGAGGGCCGCGACCGGGTCCGCGCGTCGGCACGCGCGCTGAGCACGTTCCGGAGCCCGGCCGCGTAAGTCATTGACGGCCTTGATCCGGTCGTGTGATGTGGACGCTGTGGACTCCGACGATCTGATTTTCGAGCTGGGGACGCTCGTCGACGAGTCCGCGGCACCGGCTCCGGACACCGTGGACGTCACCGGGTCGGGCACGCTGCGGGCCGCCGAGCGCCGGCTCCGGGACTTCTTCCTGCACTCCTCGGCACCGGCGGTCACCGTCACGGTCGGCGGCCGGACGGCCGGGGTGGTCACCAGGCGGTCGCTGGACGCCGCGGGCGGCACCGCGGCCGAGCCCGGCGCCGGTGAGCGCCTCGAGCCGCTGGGTGACTCGACCCGCTACCGTCTACTCGTCTTCGCCTGCCGGCCGTGCGACCGGACCGAACACCGCATGCACTACGACCTCCGCGACCTACCGGAATGCGCCCACGGCCGGATGGAGCTGCAACGTTGAGTCTCGACGCCCTCGCCAATCCACCGGACGTCCTGGCCTCGCCGCGTTTCTTCCGGACCGCCTACCTGCCGACGTACGCCGTCGCCGTCTTCCTGATCGCCCTGGTCTGGGCGGGCGCGCCCGGGCAGCGGGTCCACTTCGACGACGCCTGGGCGACGGCCAAGGACCTCGGCGTGCTCGAAGCGGTCCTGATCGCCCTGGCCGTCGTGCTGGTCGCGGTGGTCCTCCAGCCGTTGCAGACCTCTCTGGTACGGCTCCTCGAAGGCGACTTCCCGCGGTGGCTCGGCGCCTCGCTGCGGCAGCGTCGGCACGTGACGCTCCGGACCCGGATGGCCGAGCGGGCGACCGCGGCCCTGACCGCCGCCGTGCAGTCCGGGCAGCAGCGGCTGATCAACGAGGCCGGGGAGGCGTCGGCACGGCTGCGGTCCCGGTACCCGGCCGAGCACGCGGTCCGCGCCACCCGGCTGGGCAACGTGCTGGCCGCCACCGCCGACACCGCCGGTCAGGATCACGGCCTCGACCCGATCGTGGTCTGGCCGCACCTGTATCCGCTGCTCGGCGAGAACATCCGCGGCGTGGTCGACGACCTGCGGGACGCGCTCGACGCCGCGGTCCGGATGTGTGTGGTGACGGCCCTGACCTCGATCGCCGCGGCCGGGCTGCTGGTGTGGCGGTCCGGCTGGTGGACGCTGCTGGCGCTGGTGCCGCTGGGGATCTCGGTGCTGAGCTACGCCGGGGCGGTGCGGGCCGCGGTCGCCTACGGTGCCGGGGTGCGGGCCGGGCTCGACCTGCACCGGTTCGACCTGCGGACCGCACTGCACCTGCCGCTGCCCCGTAACCCGGCGGCCGAACGGATCGCCAACGAGGAACTGTGCGACCTGCTCCGGCAGGGTGTCCCGCTGCGCGGCTCGTACGAGCACCCACCCCAGCACGACCAGGAGAAACCGTGACCGACCAGCCGTTCGTTCTCCCGTACAGCCGGATCGTCGCGCAGGACGGCCTGAAGCAGGCACTGGAGATCGCCTACGTCTCCCCCGCCGTCGGTGGGGTGCTGGCCACCGGCCGCCGGGGCACCGCCAAGTCCACCACCGTACGGGCCTTCTCCCGGATGGTGTTCGGGGATCTGCCGGTCACCCTGCCGATCGGCGCCACCGACGACCGGGTGGTCGGCGGTTGGAACGTCGACCGGCTGCTGCGCGGCGAGAGCACCTGGATGCCGGGACTGATCGAGGAGGCCGGCGGCCGCGGCAAGACCGGCATCCTCTACGTCGACGAGATCAATCTGCTGGAGGACCACCTCGTCGACATCATTCTGGACGCGGCCGCGACCGGGATCCTGACCGTTCAGCGGGACGGCATCTCCCGCACCAACGTCCCGGTCCGGTTCAACCTGGTCGGCACGATGAACCCCGAGGAGGGCGGCCTGCGGCCCCAACTGCTGGACCGGTTCGGCCTGGTGGTGTGGGTGGACTCGGTCGCGTCGGCGAGTCAGCGGGCCGAGATCCTGACGACCGTCCTGGAGTTCGAGCGGCTGTCGGCCGGGCCGCCGGAGGAACTGCGGGCGGCGTACGCGGCGGACGAGGAACACCATCGCCGCCTGGACGCCGCACGCAGCCGGGCGCCCGGGATCGTGATCCCGGAGAAGGCCGCCACCATGGCGGCCGCGATCGCCGTGGAGTTCGACCTGGACGGGCATCGTGGTGAGCTGGCCATGCTGCGCGCGGCGCGGGCGATCGCCGCCATCGCCGGGGACGGCGAGGTGGACGCCGGCCATCTCACCGAGGCGGCGCCGCTAGCCCTGGTCCACCGGCGGGGGACAAGCGAGAGCGGCACGCTGCGCCGGTGGTCGGCCGAGGACGACGCGATCGTGGCGCGGGCGACAAGTGCTGCCGGCTGACACCGTCGCGGACCGGATCGCGGGCACGCTGACGTGCGCCGCGTTCGATCACCGGCTGGGCGGCGTCCTGCTGCTGGACCTGCGCCCGGACCTGATCGACGGCCTGGCGGCCGGGCTTGCGGGCGCGGTCGGCGGCCCGGCCCGGGTCGTGACGCTGGGCGCCGGCGACAGCGACGACACCCTCTGGGTGAGCGCGGGCGCCGGGTTCGTCCCCGCGGCCGGTCGGTTGCGGGAGTCGCCGGGCGAGACGCTGATCGTCGTCGTTCCCGACCTGTCGCGTGCCAACCTGGCGGTGACCAGGGCCGCCACCGTGCTGATCGGGGCCGACGGGGCGGTCGCCGACCGGCACGGCACGCATGCGGCCTGGCGCCCGCGGGCCCGGTGGCTGGCCGCCTGCCCGGCGGCTGCGGCGGAGCGGTTGTCACCGCACCTTCTGGACCGTTTTCCGGTACGGGTGACCGCCGCTGGCTTCGGGACCCCGCCGCACACGTCCGCGCAGGTTCGGACCGCTCTGGATCAGGACGCTCCGGGCCTTCCGCCCGGGCTGGCCGTGCCGTCGCCACTGATCGGCCCGCTGCCGGTGATGTCGGCCACGGCCGCCACGGCCGTCACCGGGGTGATCGGCGAGTCGCCGTCCCCGCACCGCCGGGATCTGGCGCTGGCCCGCGTGGCTCGGGTCGTCGCGGTCTCGGACCGGGCCGACATGGTAGAACCGCGCCATGTCCACCGGGCCGCCGAGCTGCTCGGTCTCCGCAGCCCCGCGCCGGTCTCCCCGACTCCTGCCAGCGTCGAGCCGGCGTCTTCTCCCGAGCCGGCGACGACAGGCGACGGTACGGCTGCGTGGCCCGCGGGTCCCGAGACCGTCGAGACCGTCGAGACCGTCGAGACCGGCGCTGCGGCCGGACAGCCCTTGCGGCCGGTCCCCATCGGCGTCCTCCCGCCCGCAGCGGGACCGGCGGCCGTACCGAAGCAGATACTTTATCCGGAGGACTCGCCGGACGCTCTGCCCGACTTCGCCAGTCTGCGGCTGCCCTGGCAGCGGGCCGGAACTCGGCGGCCAAGCCGCGGCCCGATCATCGGCGCCGAGCCGACCGGCCGCCCGGTCGACATCGCCTATCTGGCGACGGTCCTGGAGGCGGCCAAGTTCCGCCGGATCCGCCACGGCACCGCCGCGCCGCTGCGGATCCATGCCTCGGATCTGCGGTCGAACCGCCGGCAGCCGCAACCGGACGCCGCGCTGGTGCTGCTGCTCGACCACACCAGCCGGCGCGGCTGGGACGTCACCGCCGCACTCGCGCCGTACCTAGGCTGGGCCTACACCCGGCGGGCCGCGGTCAGCCTGATCGAGATCGGGCACCGGGACGCGGTGTCCGATCTACAGGCCGAACGGCGGCGGCTCTCCGGGGTGCTCGACCCGGTGCTGAACGTGGCGCTCGACCGGGCGCCCGCACGCGCCACGCCGCTGGCCCACGGCCTCGACCTGGCACTTCAGGAGATGCGGCTACGGCGGCGCAACCTGCCGATCCGGGACGGCGAGGCCTGGCTGGTGGTCGTCTCCGACGGGCGAGGCAACGTGCCGCTGGAGGCGAGCCAGCGTGACATCCGGCCACGATCGGTCAGCCGGGCCGGCGTCGACGACGCCCTCACGGTCGCCGCCGGTTTCTCGGGACTGCGGGCGGTACGCGCGGTCGTGCTGGCCCCGCCGGAGCTGAGCCATTACCGGGATCTGCCATTCGCCCTGGCCGGCGCGATGGCGGGCATCGTCGCCCGGCCGGACGGCGCGCCGTGACGGCGAACCGGGTGGTCGGGGCGCTCCAGGGCAGGTCCACGCCGGCCCCGCTTGCGCCGGTGGCCGCCGAACCGGCCGGCGAGATCCGTCCGGCGGTCGCGGCGGACGCGACCGGACTCTCGATGCCATCGGCCGCGCCCGATCTGAGCCGGGAACTGCCCCACGATGTCGCCCTGCTCAAAGTCATCGCCGTCGACGACGCCCCGGACCGCTACCGGTTCCGGCTGGAGGGCTACTTCCGCGGCCGGATGTGGAGCAGCACCGAATCCGACGAGAAGGCCCACCTGCGGCCCGGCCTGGCGATGGACGACGCGCTGACCGCGGACAGCGAGGCCGCGCTGGAGGCCGCCGTCGAGTACTACGAGTTCATCATGGGCTGGTCCGCGACCAAGCACGGGCTGGGCAACTGGCTGCGCGGGCTGCGGGCGGCCGATCCGGCCGGGGTGCGGCTGATCATCTGGGACGACACCGACACCGGCCTGCCCTGGGAGCTGTACCGGTTGGTCGACGGGGCGGCGCACCGGTGGCTTGGCGAGGCGTTCCCGGTGACCCGGTGGACCACGATCCACGACCCGGACCGGCACGGCCAGTTCAGCGCGTTCAGCGAGCCGGTGCGGTCCGGCGGCGGGATCCTGTGCTTCGAGGACGGCGAGCTGGTCGCCGGGGCCGGGCTGAGCATCACCTCGGTGGCCGCCGTCAGCCGCGCGGACACGCTGGTCGAGCTGCTGCGGCGACTCGACGACGAGGGCCAGCGTTTCGGTCTGGTCTACGTCCGGGCGCACGGCCAGCACGGTGCGGACGTCCGTAGCGCCCGGCTCGGCGGCATCCCGCTGGCCAGGTTCGAGACCCTCGGGCTACGGGCGGTACACGCCTCCGGTTCGGTGGTGCTGCTGAACGCCTGCAACTCGGCCCGTCCCGTCGTCGACCCGGCGATGGGCGACCGGGCCAACCGCAACTTCGCCGAGATCTTCCTGCGCCGGCGGGCCCTCGCCGTCGTCGCCACCATGGGCGAGGTGCCGACCGGCTCGTCGGCGGCCCTGGCCCGCAGTGTGATCGCGCGGGCCCGCGCCGGCGGCGTGCGGATTCCCGAGTTCCTCCAGGGCCGGCGCGCCGAGGCCGCGCGTGAGCTGCCGGCCGACACACTCGTTCTGGGGCCGGGCGACCGGGAGGCGATCCAGGATTTCCTGTACGCCTCCCGGTACGTCTACTTCGGTCACCCGGACACCCTGTTCGTGCTCGGAGAACCGTCGTGAGCCCGGTCAATGGCGTGAACATCCAGCCGTTGGTCAGCTGGCATCCCGACGAAGGATCGGCTTCCTCCTGGATCATCTCAGTGGATCTTCAACTCTCCGATCCGGAGGGCGAATGGCCTTACGACGAGGAGGAATTCCTGGTCGGCTGCATGATCGACGGGCGGCCCTGGTACACGGTTCGGGCGCTGGACACCGCCGGAGTGGTCCTGCACCGGTTCGGCGGCACGTATGGCCCCACATATTTTCGTGCCGAACTGACCGCCTCCTCCGCTGGTCTGAGCACCGCGCGCTTGTGGTTGACCCTGACCACCGCTGGAGGCGTGCCGTTCTACACCGCCGCCCTCTCTCTCGACGAAATCGGCTCGGATCTCATCGCGAAGCCCGTTCGCCCTGCGCCCCGCCGACCGGCGCGGACAGAACCCGTGAGACCAGAACCCCGTCCGGCGACGGACACCCAGACTGGACCCGTCTTCTTCCTGAGCTATTCCCGGCCGGACCGGACCCGTTCGGTCGGCCCGCCGCGCGAGCCCAGCCGCAACGTGATCCGGCTCTTCGACGACCTGAGCGAGCTGGTCAACGAGCTGATCGGGTCGCCGCTCGGCGGTGAGCCGGGTTTCCTCGACCTGGGCCGGGGCGGCGGCGACTTGTGGCAGAAGACGGTACTCCAGGCGGCCGGCACCTGCCAGGTGATGGTGTGCCTGGTCTCCTACCCCTACCTGTTCAACAGCACCTGGTGCCCGCTGGAGTGGGACGTGTTCGCGCGCCGCCGGGTGGTGCCGCGCGGCGGGTCGGTGCCGGGCAGCGAGAGCGCGATCGTACCGGTGCTGTGGACCCCGGTCGAGCAGGAACTGCCCCCGCCAGTCGCGGCCGTGAAGATGTTCACCCCGACCGGACTGCCCGATGAGGACTGGACGGCCCGCTACCTCACCGACGGGCTGCTCGGCGTCGCCCGGACCGGGCAGACCGCGATCTACGACGCGATCGTCTGGAAACTGGCCATGCACATCCAACGCATCCACGGGCGGTACCGGGTCGAGCCGAAGGTCCCGGAAAGCATCGACGGCCTCCACACAAGCTTCCAGTAATGACGCACCAGCTTGGCATGGTCACCATCCGTGCAGAGGCGGGTGACTTTACGTCGAGGTCTGTCTATGCTCTAGGAACCGCTCGTCCCGATCGGGCGAGCTTCCGTGCCCACCACCGGTCACCGGGGAGACAAGCGCCGTGGAAGAACCCACATCACGCCAGATGACCGTGCTCGTCCCGCTTGATCGCGGGGCCGCGCGGGACGTCACCGGAATTGTCAATCGGATCATGCGGTCGGCCGCTCCGGCGGACCGGGTGGCGGCACGGGAGCGGCCTTCTGACGTCTCCGCGTTCCAGTCGGCCATCTGAGCGCGCGGCGCCGCCGGTCCGGCCGGTGCGCCAGTTCGTCCTCAAGGTTCACGAGCTCTGCAATCTGGCCTGCGATCACTGCTATGTCTACGAGCACGCGGACCAGACCTGGCGGGAGCGACCGGCGATCATGTCGGCGGCCGTGGCGGAGCGTACGGCGGCCCGGATCGCCGACCACGCGGCGCGGCACCGGCTGCCGGCGGTCGGGGTGGTTCTGCACGGCGGGGAGCCGCTGCTGCTGGGCCGGGCCCGGCTGCGGGAGATGCTGACGGTTCTCCGGTCGACGGTGAGCGCGGTGACCGATCTGGATCTGCGGATGCAGACGAACGCGATCCGGCTCGACGAGCCGATGGCCGAGCTGCTGCTGGAGTTCGGGGTCAAGGCCGGGGTGTCGCTGGACGGTGACCGGGCGGCCAACGATCTGCACCGGCGCTACCGCAACGGGGCGAGCAGCCACGACCGGACACTGCGCGGGCTGGCGCTGCTGCGGTCGCCGCGGTTCCGGGCCGCGTACGCCGGGATCCTGTGCACGATCGACGTGCGCAACGATCCGATCGCCGTCTACGAGGCGTTGCTGGCGCAGGAGCCGCCCCGGATCGACCTGCTGCTTCCCCACGCGACCTGGGACCGACCGCCGCCTCGTCCGGTAGGCGGTACCCCGTACGCCGAATGGCTCTCGAAGATCTATCGCCGTTGGTTGTCCGACGGGCGCCCGGTGCCGATCCGGCTGTTCGACGCGCTGCACGCCACCGCCGCCGGCCGGGACAGCGGCGTCGAGTCGGTCGGCGCCGACCGCGGTGACCTGGCGGTGGTCGAGACCGACGGGTCGTGGGAGCAGCCGGATTCGATGAAGACCGCGTTTCACGGGGCGGCCGCGACCGGGCTGACCGTTTTCGATTCCTCGGTCGACGACCTCGCCGGGACCCCGTCGATGCGACTGCGGCAGAGCGGCCTGGCCGGTCTGGCGGCGACGTGCCGCGCCTGCCCGGTGGTGGCCCGCTGCGGCGGCGGCCTGTTCGCGCACCGGTTCCGGGCCGGTTCCGGCTTCGACAATCCGTCCGTCTACTGCTCCGACCTGAAGGGACTCATCACCGCGATGGCGACCCCCGGCCCGTCCGATCTGCCCCGATCCGTCTTCGACGAGCTGGCCTCGGGCGGCGGCGGCGCGGACGCCGTCGCGCACCTGACCGCCGGCCAGGAGGCGATCACCAGATCGCTGCTGGTCGCGGCGGCGGATCGGCTGCCGGACGCGTCGTGGTCGCTGTTGGCCGAGATCGACGAGCAGAACCCGGCGGCGGTACGGCGGGTGCTGGCTCACCCGTTCGTCCGGGCGTGGGCGGTCCGTCTGCTGAGCGGGCACGACGGCCCGGACCGGTTCGCCGACGTGGTCGCGGCGGCCGCGGTGATCGCCGGGGTGGACGCGCGGGTGCCGGTCACCGTCCGCGACGGTCGGGTGCACCTGCCGACTCTCGGCACGCTGTCCGTGCCACCCGGGGTGACGAGCCTGACCATCCGCGGCGACCACGCGGCCCGGCTGACCCCGACCGCCACGGTGACGGCGGGTGATCTGAACGTGCGCCTGGAGGACACCGACCCGTACCGGGACTGCCACGGCTGGCCACCCACCGGCAGGCTGACCGCGACCGACCGGGCGGAGTGGGCGGACGTGCTGCGGGCGGCCTGGCCGGCGGTGCTACGCGACGCCCCCGAGCAGGCGGCCGGGCTGGCCGCGGGGCTCTCCGTGATCACCCCGCTGGTCCCGGACCCGGTGACTCTGCGCAGCGCCACGTCCCGGCAGGCGTACGGCGCGCTCGGCATCGCCCGTACCCCGGACCCGGCGGCGCTCGCGGTGATGCTGGTGCACGAGTTCCAGCACACCAAGCTGGGCGCCGTCCTCGACCTGATCGACCTGGTCGACCCGGACACCGACGTGCTGGTCGAGGTGGGTTGGCGGCCCGACCCGCGACCGGCCGAACTGGTGTTGCAGGGCATCTACGCACACCTGACGGTGGCCGGGATGTGGCGGCACCGGGCCGGGCGCGGCGAGGCGGGCGCGGAGAAGCACTACGACATGTACCGGGACTGGACCGTGACGGCGATCGGTCGCCTGTCCGGCTCGGGGGCGCTGACCGCGGACGGCCGACGGTTCCTGGACCGGCTGGCCGCGACGATCGAGGAGTGGCCGGGGTGAGACCGGACCGGGCGGGCCTGGTGGCCGATCTGCGGGCACTCGGGCTGCCCGCAGGCGACCTGGTGGTGCACGTGTCGCTGCGCCGCCTCGGCCCGCCGCCCGATGGCCCGCGGGCGCTGCTGGCGGCGCTGCGCGAGGTGGCCGGGCCGGACGCGACGATCGTGGTGCCCACGCACACCGCGCACAACTCGACGACCAGCCCGGTGTTCCGGGCGGCGACCCGCGGAATGGGTCCGTCGGAGCTGGCCCGCCATCTGGACGGCATGCCCGGCTTCACCCCGGCGATGCCGTCCACCGGGATGGGCGTGTTCGCCGAGCATGTCCGCACCGCGGCGGGTACCGTCCGCAGTGGACATCCACAGACGTCGTTCGCGGCCACCGGGCCGCGGGCGGCCGAGTTGATGGCGGTACACGACCTGGACTGTCACCTGGGCGAGCGGTCGCCGGTCGGCGCGCTCTACCGGGCCGGGGCACACGAGCTGATGATCGGCTGCGGCTGGGAACGGTGCACCGGCCTGCACCTGGCCGAGGCGCGGGTGCGGTGGCCGCGGCGCAAGCAGTACACCTGTTTCGTCGAACGCGACGGTAAGCGGGTCACCGAGCACTTCCTCGGCATCGACCACGACGACCGGGACTTCGCGGCGCTCGGGGCGGCCTTCGACCGTACCGGTGGCTCGCGGCGCGGCCGGATCGGGCGGACCGAGGCGCTGCTGACGCCGTTGCGCGAGGCGGTTGATTTTGCGGTGCGATGGTTGACTGACAACCGGCGATGGGAGGAGGACGGCGCGTGACCGGACCGATCGCGGACGACCCGGGCGCACCGGTGTTCTTCCTGAGCTACAACCGGCCGGACCGGACCCGTTCGGTCGGCCCGCCGCGCGAGCCCAGCCGCAACGTGATCCGGCTCTTCGACGACCTGAGCGAGCTGGTCAACGAGCTGATCGGCTCACCTGTCGGCGCGGATCCGGGCTTCCTGGACCTGGGGCGCGGCGGCGGTGAGCTGTGGCAGAAGACGGTGCTGCAGGCGGCCGGCACCTGCCAGGTGATGGTGTGCCTGGTCTCCTACCCGTACCTGTTCAACAGCACCTGGTGTCCGCGGGAGTGGGACGTGTTCGCGCGCCGCCGGGTGGTGCCGCGCGGCGGGCCGGTGCCGGGCAGCGAGAGCGCGATCGTCCCGGTGCTGTGGACCCCGTTCGAGCAGGCACTGCCGCCGCCGGTGGCGGCCGTGCGGATGTTCACCCCGACCGGGCTGCCGGAAGAGGACTGGATCGCCCGCTACCTGACCGACGGCCTGCTCGGCGTCGCCCGGACCGGGCAGACCGCGATCTACGACGCGATCGTCTGGCGGCTGGCCATGCACATCCAGCGCGTCCACGGCCGCTACCGGGTCGAACCGGCCGTCCCGGACGGTGTCGAGGGCCTGCGTACCAGCTTCACGGAGGGCACGTCTTTCACGGAGGGCACGTCATGAACCCGATCCCGCCGCCGGACCGCTGCCGCTTCTTCCTCTCGTACGCCAAGTCGGCCCCCGGCACGTCGTCCGGGAACCGGGACACCGACATCTGGGTCCGCAACTGCTTCGACGACCTGTCCACCGCGGTGGCCGGGCAGCTCGGCGCCGATCCGGCGACCGTCGGCTTCCTCGACGACCTGCTCGCCCCCGGCGCCACGTCGAAGGCGACGATCGCCGAGCAGTTGGGCCGGGCCGAGGTGTTCGTGCCGCTCTACTCCCCCGGCTACTTCCTCAAGTCGTGGCCGATGCGGGAGCGGGCGGTCTTCCTGGAGCGGCTCCAGCGGGTCTTCCCCGGTCGGCCGGCCCAGGCCCGGGCGCACATCGTGCCGGTGCTCTGGCTGCCGGTCACCGACCGGGCCCAGCAGGCCGAGGCGACCGCGGCGCTGCCGCTCGGCGCCGGCATCCCGGAGTACGCGGAGAACGGCCTGCGGGCGCTGGGCCGGCTCAGCCCCTACCGCCACCTCTACCGCCGGATCATCGACCGGCTCGCGCTGCGGATCGTCGAGGTGACCCAACGACGGTGGCTGCCGCCCGGCCGGACCCTGCCGTTCGACGAGGTTCCGGTGCCCGACCTACCGGCCAGGGAGACGCCGTTCGTGGTGGCGGTCAGCACCGGTCGCGGCGCCGCGGCGACCTGGCAGCCTTACGGCGGCACACCCGACGTGCCGGTCGCCGAGTTCGCCGCGACCCGGGCCGAGCAGCAGGGCCTCGCCGTGCGGATCGTCGACCGGGCCGACGAGCTGAAGATCCTGGACGACTCGCCGGCGATGATCCTGGTCGACCCGTGGCAGCCGGGTGGCGCCGCCGCACTCGACGTCCTCCGTGGTCACCTGCACCGCTGGGTCACCCCGGTGCTGGTGGCCGACCAGTCCGACCCGCGGTACCCGGGCCGCGGCGCGGAGCTCCTCGCGGAGGCGCAGGCGCGGCTCCAGGGGCTCGGCGCGGCCCGTGTCTACCATGCGCTCGATGTGGAACAGTTGGCCCGGCTGATGCCGTCGGTGGTGAGTGAGGCCCGCCGCCATTTCATCCGGCGGGCCGATGTGCAGCATCAGGAGGGCACCACCCGGCCACGCCTCGGCATCAACGACCCATCGCAACGAAGCGGATTCGAGAAGAGCGACGATGAGTGAGCAGCGGCCCGGCAAAGTGGTGACCTTCTACTCGTTCAAGGGTGGCACCGGGCGGACCATGGCACTGGCCAATGTGGCCTGGATCCTCGCCGCCAACGGTAAGCGGGTGCTGGTCACCGACTGGGATCTGGAGTCGCCCGGCCTGCACCGGTTCTTCGGGCCGTTCCTGCGGGCCGAGGCGGTGGAGGCGGCCAGCGGGGTCATCGACATGGTCCGCGCCTACGAGTGGGAGGCCCGGAACCCGCTCGAACCGGAGGACCTCCGCCGGCTGGCCCGGGTGCACACGCACGCGTTCTCGGTCGACTGGGACCACTTCCCCTCCGGCGGGCACCTGGACTTCCTCTCCGCGGGCCGGCAGAACCCGAAGTACGCGGCCAGCATCGCGGGCATGAACTGGGACGACTTCTACGAGAAGCTCGGTGGCGGCCGGTTCCTGGACGCGCTGCGCCAGGACATGCGGGCCAACTACGACTACACCCTGATCGACAGCCGGACCGGGCTCAGCGACGTGGCCTCGATCTGCACCGTCCAACTGCCGGACGTCCTGGTCAACTGCTTCACCCTGAGCGAGCAGGGCATCGTCGGCGCCTCCCAGGTGGCCGGCGACGTCGCCCAGAACACGTTGCGGCGCGACATCCGGATGCTGCCGGTGCCGATGCGGGTCGACCCGGCCGAGAAGGACAAGGCCGACGCCGGGCGGGCGCTGGCCATGCAGCGGTTCCCCGGTCTGCCCGACGGCATGTCACCGGCCGAGCGCAGCCGCTACTGGAACGCGGTGGAGGTGCCGTACCGGGCGTTCTACGCCTACGAGGAGATCCTGGCGACCTTCGGCGATCCGCCCGGGCAGACCACGTCGCTGCTCGCCGCGTACGAACGCCTCACCGCGAGCATCACCGGCGGTGAGGTGACCGCCATGCCGGTCCTCGACGAGGCCCTGCGGACCCGGACGGTGAACCGGTTCGTGCGGCAGACGCCGGTCACCGAGGAGGAGGTGACCCTGGAGTACGCGCCGGAGGACCTGGCCTGGGCCGAGTGGATCGGTGGCCTGCTGGCCGCCGCCGGGATCCGCGTGCACGACCTCGGTGGACACCCGTCGGGCGAGGTCACCGGGCGACGGATGACCCTGGTCTCGCACTCCACCGCCGGCGCTCCGAACGACGTGATGCCCCGCAACCGGGTCGACGCGCGACCCTCGCTGGCCGTGTACGTCGACGACATCTCGCCGTTGCCCGCCTATCCCCTCGCGGCGTCCGCGTTCATCAGCGGCAAGCCGATGGAACTGGCGATGGAGCGGGTGTTGCGCCTCGTCGGCCGCAGCGTCGGAGACATGGATCCGCAGGCGATCGGCGTCAGGTTTCCGGGCCGGCCGCCCGCGGTGTTCAACCCGCTGGTCCGCAACGCCCGGTTCACCGGCCGCGAGCAGGACCTGCGCGAACTACGGGCCCGGCTGCGCGGCGGCCGTCCGGTGGTGGTGTCCGGCAACCCGCCGCCGACGCTCCAGGTGGCGTTGCAGGGCATGGGCGGCATCGGGAAGACCCAGGTGGCCCTGGAGTACGCGCACCGGTTCAAGAACTCGTACGACGTGGTGTGGTGGGTCGATGCCGAGCAGACCAAGTTCATCGACATCGCCCTGTCCGACCTGGGCAAAGCACTCGGCCTGACCACACCGCAGACGAGCGTGCTGGACGCGGCCCGGTCGGTGATCAGCGCCTTGGAGCAGGGCAGCCCGCACACCCGCTGGCTGATCATCTTCGACAACGCCGAGGAGGTCGAGGAGGTTCTGCCGTTCCTGCCGCACGGCCCCGGCCACGTGCTGATCACCTCCCGCAACCGAGAGTGGGGCGAGCGGGCGCAGCCGATGACCATCGACGTGTTCCAGCGTCACGAGAGCGTCGCCCACCTCAAGGCGCGTGTCGCCACCATCCGTACCGACCAGGCCGAACGGATCGCGGTGGCGCTCGGTGACCTGCCGATCGCGGTGGCAGCCACCGGTGCATGGCTCGCCGAGACCGGTGAGCAGGTCAACGAGTACCTGCGCCGGGTCGAGCGGGAAGGCCCGGACCGAACCGTCGACCAGGTGTGGAGCCTGTCGCTGGAACTGCTCCAGGAGCGGTCCCCGGCGGCGTATCGGCTACTCCAGCTCTGCTCGATCCTGGCCCCGGAGATCACCCTCGACCTGGTCATCAGCGACGAACTGGCCGAGTTGCTGGGCCGCTACGACAAGGAGATGTCGGTCCGGCTCTACCGGCACGCGCTGGTCCAGCACATCAACCGGCTCGCGCTGCTGAAACTCGACCGGGCGCGCAGCCAGATCCAGGTACACCGGCTCCTGCAGCACGTGGTCCGCAACCGGATGTCCCCGCAGGAGCTGCGCCAGGCCCGGCACGAGATCCACCTGGTTCTGGCCGGGCTGCGGCCGCGTGACGAGATCGACGACTCCCGGTCGTGGCCCCGGTTCCGGATGCTGTGGCCGCACCTGGAGATGTCCGACGCGGCCGAGTGCGACGACGAGCAGGTCCGCCAGCTGATGATCGACCGGGTGCGGTACCTCTGGTACAACGGCGCCCTGCCCGAGGGTCGCCAGCTCGGCGAGCAGGTCGACCGCCGATGGAACGAGATGCTGCTCGACCAGACCGACGAGGCCGGCCGGACGTCGCTGCGCCGCCAGATCCTCAACCTGCGGTTCAACGTCGCCAACATCCTGCGCGAATCGGCCCACTTCGAGGAGGCCCGCGCCCTCGACGAGCGGGTCCTCGCCGAACAGTCCGAACTGCTCGGCCCGACCCACCCGCACACCCTGATGACAGCGGGTGGCCTCGGCGGTGACCTGCGGGCACTGGGTCGGTACAGCGAGGCGCAAGAACGTGACGAGAAGACCTACGCCGCCTGGATGGACTACTTCGGCGAGGACTCGTCGCGAACCCTGTCCGCGCTCAACAACCTGGCCACCACCCAGCGACTCGCCGGTGACTTCCGCGCGGCGCGGGCCCGCGACGAGGAACTCTACGAGCGGAACAAGACGATCAACGGCGAGGACCATCCGCGTACGCTCGGCACCGGCACCAACCTCGGCCGTGACCTGCGTGAAGCCGGCGAGTACCACCTCTCCGCCGAGCTGCTGGAAGAGATCGCCCACAAGCACGAGCGGGTGTTCGGTTCGTCCTCGTACCGGACGCTCAGCGCCAAGGCCAACTGGGCGGTGTCATTGGGTTCGCTCGGCCGCCAGCGGACCGCGGCGGCCCTTCTGGAAGAGGCGTACGAGCAACTCAATGAGGTGGTCGGGCCCACTCACCCGGACACCCTGGCCTGCCGTCTGAGCCGGGCCGTCAGCCTGCTGGCCGGTGGCGAGGTGAGCAGCGCCATCAGCGAACTGGAGGAGGTGCGCCTGGCCTACGGTGCGAGCCTGGGCCTGCGGCATCCACACACCCTGGTCTGTCTGAACAACCTGGCCGCGGCGCACCGGGCCAAGGGCGAACTGGCCACGGGTCTGGAGTTCGCCCGGCAGGCGGCCCGGGAGCTCGGTGACGTGCTCGGGGCGCGGCATCCGTACACGCTGGCGGCCGAGCTGAATCTGGCCGTGCTGCACGCCGAGACCGGCGAACTGGCCACCGCGCTGCGCATGATCGAGCCGACCATGCAGCGGCACCGCGAGGTGCTCGGTCCGGATCATCCGGACACGCTGCGCTGCGCCGCCAACCGGGCGCTGATGCGCCGCGCGGCGCACGAACCGATCATCGAGGACGCCGACGTCGCCGACCGGATGGAACACGCCCTCGGCGGCTCCCACCCGGCGGTGGTCGCCCTCGGCCAGCGCCGTTACCTGCACCGCATGCTCGACCCGCACCCGTTCTAAGGAGTGATCAGGCCGGTCCGGTAGGCCAGCACGACCGCCTGCACCCGGTCGCGGAGGCCGAGTTTGGCCAGGATGCGGGCGACGTGGGTCTTCACCGTGGCCTCGGACAGGTGCAGGTGGGCGGCCAGCTCGGCGTTGCTCAGGCCCTCGGCCAGCAGCCGTAGCACCTCCAGCTCGCGTGGGGTCAGGACGGCCAGGTCACGGTGCCGGGCCGGAGCGGGGTCGCGGTGGGCGAACCGTTCGACGAGGCGGCGGGTGATGGCCGGGGCGAGCAGCGCGTCCCCGGCCCGGACCATCCGCACCGCCGCGACCAGGTGCTCCGGGGTGACGTCCTTGAGCAGGAAGCCGCTGGCCCCGGCGGTCAGTGCGGCGTACACATAGTGGTCGAGGTCGAAGGTGGTCAGCATCAGCACCCGCGGGTCGTCGTCACCGCCGGCGACGATGCGGCGGGTCGCCTCCAGGCCGTCCAGGTCGGGCATCCGGATGTCCATCAGCACCACGTCGAGCCGGATCCGTCGGACCGCGTCGACCGCCTCCAGCCCGTTGACCGCCTCGGCGACCACGTCGATGCCGTCGGCCGACAGGATCATCCGGAAACCGGCCCGGACCAGCGCCTGATCGTCGGCGATCACCACCCGCAGGGGTCCGGTCACGTGTCCTCCAGGGGGATCCGGGCGTCGACCCGGTAACCGCCGGACACCCGTGGCCCGGCGCGCAGGGTCCCACCGTAGACGGCGAGCCGTTCGCGCAGTCCGATCAGTCCATACCCGCCTCCGGTGGCCGCCTGCGTGCCGGCCCGGCCGCCGGTGTCGGTCACTTCGACGCGCAGGTGGTCGTCGCCGTACTCGACGTGCACGGCCGCGCCGGCCCCGGCCGCGTGCCGGATCGTGTTGGTCAGCGCCTCCTGGGCGACCCGGTAGGCGGTCAGCGCGATCCCGGCGGGCACCGGCCGGGGGCGCCCGGAACGGGTCAGCGTGACCGGCAGCCCACTCTCCCGGACCCGCCCGACCAGCGCGTCCAGCTGGTCCAGGCCCGGCTGCGGAGCCAGGTCGGGGTCGTCCTGCGCCATCGTGAGCAGGCCCATCACGTGCCGCAGCTCGGTCATCGCGGCCCGACCGCCGGCCTCGATCGCCAGCAGGGCCTCGCGGGTCTGGCCGGGTGCGGTGTCGAGCACCTTACGGGCGGCGCCGGCCTGGATGACCATCATGCTGACGTTGTGGGTGACCACGTCGTGCAGCTCTCGGGCGATCCGGGCGCGTTCGTGCTCGGCGGCCCGATCGAGTGCCTCGATCTGCTCGCGTTCCAGCTCGGCCATCCGTTTCCGGTCGTCGTCGGCCTGGCTCCGCCAGCGGCGCAGCCCGTTCGCCGCGATCGCGATCGTGGTCAGGATCAGCAGCGGCACGAACGACGGCGGCACGCCCGGTGGCCCGTCCTCCAGGTTGCCGTAGAGCAGGATCGCCACCGGCAGCCCGGCCAGCGCCACGATCCGGTACGGGCTGTGGACGACCGCGGTGTAGGCGGCGATCACGCAGCTGTAGAAGGACAGGCGCAGGGCGGCGTCGTCCTCGGCGACCAGCGGTGCCATGGCCATCACCACCCACAGCACCGGCAACGGATAGCGGCGGCGCAGCACCAGCGGCGCCACCACGAGCAACAGCACCACCATCGCGGCGCTGCCGTCGTCGGGTCGGATCGGCTCGAACAGTGGCTCCGGCAGGCCGGGGGCGGGCGCCCGCTGCGGACCGACCCGGGTCACACCGGCGGAGACGGCGGCGGCGATCAAAGCCGCCGCCACGAGCACGTCGAAGACCTGGCCACGCCACGACAACGGTGGCAGTGTGCCGGAACGGCGCAGCAGGCGGCCCACGTCCATCACCGCCCCAGTATCGCCGCCGGAGTCCGCCCGCGAATCCATCTCCGGTCTACATCGGAAGGATGACGGCCGTCGCGAAGATGCCTCCTCGGGCTGACGCATGGCCGGTGGCGCCGAACCTAGCGTTCGAGCCCTCACCGACTTCAGGAGGACTCGATGATCGAGTTGCGCGATGTGACCCGTCGATACGGCGACGGGCCACCGGCACTACGCGACGTGTCGCTGACCATCGCCGCGGGCGAGGCGGTGGCGATCCTGGGCCCGTCCGGGAGTGGCAAGTCGACGCTGCTCAACCTGGTCGCCGGCCTGGACGTACCGAGTGCCGGTTCGGTCACCGTGGACGGGATCCGGGTCGACACGCTCAGTGAGGCCCGGTCCGCCCGGTATCGCCGGACCACGATCGGGATGGTGTTCCAGTTCTTCAACCTGCTGGACGACCTGACCGTCGCCGACAACGTGACGCTGCCCGCCCAGCTGGCCGGGATGTCGCGGGGCGCCGCCCAGCGCCGGGCCGCCGAACTGCTCGGCACCCTGGGGGTGGACCGGCACGCGACGGCCTATCCGGGTCGGCTGTCCGGCGGCGAGCGGCAGCGGGTCGCGGTGGCCCGGGCGCTGATGAACCGGCCGGCGTTGTTGCTGGCCGACGAACCGACCGGTGCCCTCGACTCGGCCTCCGGCGAGGACGTCCAACGACTCTTCAACGACCTGCACGCGGACGGGCAGACGATGGTCCTGGTCACCCACGACACGGCGCTCGCCACGGCGTGTGCCACCCGTACCGTGCGGCTGGAGGACGGGCAGGTCGCCCGGTGAGCGTGCTGAGCCGGTTGGTGCGTTCCGGGATCGGTCGGCGCCGGGTGCAGACGGTCGTGATCGCCCTGGTCACGCTGATCGCGGTGACGTCGTCGGTGCTCGGCGGCACCCTGCTGGTCGCGTCGACCGCCCCGTTCGACAGGGCGTTCGAGCAGCAGCACGGCGCCCACCTGACCGTGCAGTTCGACGCCGCGAAGGTCACCGCGGATCAGCTGGTGGCGTCGGCGCGGGCGGGCGGGGTGTCCGAGACCGCCGGGCCGTTCCCGACCGCGACGATCGATCCGGTCGACGACGACCGCGAGCCGGTCGCGCCGTTCGTGGTGGCCGGCCGGGCGCAGCCGACCGGCGGAATCGACGCGGTCACCCTGGTCCGCGGCCGGTGGGCCACGAAGCCGGGCGAGATCGTGCTGTTCGACGACGGCCGCTCGCGCAGCCGTTCGCGGTCCGTCGGCCGGGTGTGGACACTGGCCGACCTGCCCGGCGGCCCGACGCTGACGATCGTCGGGCACGCCCGGTCGATCAGTGCGACGGCCGGCGGCTGGGTGGTCCCCGAGCAGTTCGCCACACTGACGCCGACCGGCCGTCAGATGCTGTACCGGCTCACCACGGCCGGCACCGACGCACAGGTCGAGGCCGGGCGGGCCGCCGTGGCCGCGACCCTGCCGGCCGGGGCGCTGACCGCGTCCCGATCGTGGCTGATCGCCCGGCAGGACGCCGCCGGTGAGGCGGCACTGTTCGTGCCGTTCCTGATGGCGTTCGGGGTGATCGGGTTGGCGATGGCGGTGCTGATCGTCGGCAACGTGATCGCCGGGGCGGTCAGCACCGGCATCCGCCGGATCGGCATCCTCAAGGCGCTCGGCTTCTCCCCCGGCCAGGTGACCCGTGCTTATCTGGCGCAGGCGCTGATCCCGGCCGCCGTGGGCGCGCTGATCGGGGTGCTGGCCGGCAACGCGCTGGCCGTCCCTGTGCTGGCGCAGACCAACGACCTCTACGGCACCAGCGACTCCGGGGTGGAACCGTGGGTGGACGTCGCCGTCCTGGCCGGGATGCTGGGCCTGGTGGCGGTGACCGCGCTGGTGGCGGCGTCCCGGGCCGGGCGGTTGCGGACCGTCGACGCGCTCGCGGTCGGCCGGACCCCGTCGGCCGGGCGCGGCCGGTGGGCGGCCCGGCTGACCGCGCGGCTGCCGCTGCCCCGGCCGGTGACGCTGGGGCTGGCGCATCCGTTCGCCCGCCCGGTCCGGTCGGCGACGATCGTCACGGCGATCGGGTTCGGCACCGCGGCGGTGGTCTTCTCGGTCGGGCTGGCCGCCTCACTCCACCAGATCCAGGCCGCCGAGGCGCTCGCCGACGTGACGGTGGAGGCCGGGCAGCGGGAGGGGCCGAAGCGCGTCGAGCACGAGACCGGCAAGCCGGTCGACACCGCGGCGGTGCACCGGGCGATCACCGGTCAGGCCGGCACCCGGGGTCACTGCGGCACGGTGCGTGCCGAGGTGAGCTCGCCCGCGCTGACCGGCGAGCTGGAGACCCTGGCCACCACCGGCGGCGACTGCGCGGAGTCGTACCGGCTGGTGAACGGCTCCTGGTATGCCGGGCCGGGGGAGATCGTGGTGGCGACACCGTTCCTGACCCGCACCGGCACCGCGGTCGGCGACACGGTCACGCTGACCTACGCCGGAGCGCCGGTCACCGTGCGGATCGCCGGGGAGGCGTTCAACACCGAGAACGACGGCCTGCAGATCCTCACCCCGATCGAGACGTTCGCCGATCCGGAGCTGCGGCCCCGGGAGTTCCGGGTCTACCTGGAGCCGGGCACCGACGTGGCGGCCTACCGCGATGAGCTGGACATCGCGCTGGCCCCGCAGGGCGCGTTCGTCGGGATGACCGAGCAGGGCACCCCCGAGGCCATTCTGATCATCAACAGCCTGACCGCGCTGCTGTCGCTGCTGCTGGTGGCGGTGGCGGCGCTGGGTGTGCTCAACACGGTGGTGCTGGAGACCCGGGAGCGGGTGCACGATCTCGGCGTGCACAAGGCGCTCGGGATGGCCCCGCGGCAGACGATCGCCATGGTGATCGCGTCGGTGGTGGTCACCGGTCTGGCCGGCGGGGCGTTGGGCGCACCGGTGGGGCTGTGGCTGCAGCAGACGATCGTGACCGAGATGGCCTGGTCGGCCGGTTTCCGGCTGCCGACGGCGATGCTTCACACCTATCAGCCCTGGCAGCTGCTGCTTTTCGGGCTCGGCGGCCTGGTGATCGCCGTCCTCGGCGCGCTGCTGCCGGCCGGCTGGGCAGCCCGCACCCGGACCGCGACCGCGCTGCGCACCGAATAAAAAGCACCGACAAAAAGCACCGAACAAAAACACCCGGACCGCGCACCGCGTGACCGGGTCAGTGCCGGGCGGCCACCAGCGGCCGCCCGGCGACCAGCCAGTGCAGCACCTCGGGTAGCACCTCGACCGCGCCGAAGTGCGCTGTCGACGCCTGGATCCGGACCTCCGCCTGCGGGATCTGCTCGGCCAGCCAGCGGGCGTGACTGACCGGCGAGAAGTTGTCGTCGGCGCCGTGCCAGATCAGCACCTCGCCGGTGACCTCGGAGAGCTGGAACTCCCACGCCGACCGGAACGCGGCGACGTCGTCGATCCAGCCGAACGGGCCCTGGGCGAACGCCTCCACATACGTCTCGGTGAGCAGCCGCCGGATCGCGATGTCGTCGACCACCTGCCGGTCCGCGGCGGTCATCTGGCGGCGCAGATTGTCGACCATGAACTCCGGGTCGCGGCGGGCCCGGTCGGCCAGCAGTCGGAGCCGCTCGACGTGTTTCGGCCAATCGTTGTCGGCCGTCTCATACTCCCGGACGTTGCCGTCGGTCATGCCGTTGAGCCAGTCGAGGCCCTCGGCGTCGGACGGGGCGATCCCGACGAGCACCGCGGTGCGGCTCACCCGCTCCGGCAGCCGGGCCGCCGCGGCCAGGGCGTGCGGGCCGCCGCCGGACCGGCCGACGACCGCGAACCGCTCCAGGCCGAGCCCGTCGGCGATGGCCCCGATGTCCTCGGCGGCGTCGGCGACCGAGCGTTTCGGATGGCGGGTGGAGCCGCCGTAGCCGGGCCGGTCGTAACTGATCAGCTGGATGCCGAGGCGGTAGAGGACGCTGCCGCGTGGGCGCGGGCCGATCCGGCTGCCGGGCGATCCGTGCAGCAGGAACACCGGTGAGCCGTCCGGATGACCGGTCACCTCGAAGGTGAGGACACGGTCGTCCCGGGTCTCGATCTGATGTCGGCTCACCCGGTCCTGGGACACGCGCACTCCCTGTCCATCGATCGTTGCCGCGGCGAGCGACAATGCCAGCGTATTTCATCGACCGTCGTCACCGGAACGGTCCGGAAGACCAGGTCTTCCCACCGATTACGGCCCGATTCTGACACGGCGCGGATTTCCGTTAGGTGAAATCGCCCGCGTGCCGCCGGGTAGTACGTGCCGGGTCACCCCCTCGGTTCGACGTACGGTACGGGTTCCCCCGCGACAGAACGGACCAGAGTTGATCCAGGACATCCTGTGGAAGGCGGCGAACAAGCTGCGCGGCTCGATCGACGCCGCCCAGTACAAGGAGTTCGTGCTCGGGCTGGTCTTCCTCAAGTACGTCTCGGACACCGCGGGCAGCGTGTTCCAGGTGCCGGCCGACGCCCGCTGGGAGCACCTGGCCGCGCACACCGGCGACCGGATCGGAGCGCCGCTGGACGCCGCGATGGACGCGATCATGCGGGCGAACCCGGCGTTGGCCGGGGTGCTGCCGCGGATCTTCGACCGGGACAACGTCGACCAGGACCGGCTGCGGGAGCTGGTCGGCGTGATCGGCGACGCCCGGTTCACCGGGGACGCCCAGGACGTGCTGGGTGAGGTGTACGAGTACTTCCTGGAACGGTTCGCCCGCGCCGAGGGCAAACGGGCCGGCGAGTTCTACACCCCGGCCAGCGTGGTGCGACTGCTGGTGGAGATGCTGCGGCCGGACCACGGCCGGGTGTACGACCCGTGCTGCGGCTCCGGCGGCATGTTCGTGCAGGCCGGCCGGCGGAAACGGATCACCGTCTTCGGGCAGGAGGCGAACGAGCGCACCTGGCGGCTGGCGAAGATGAACCTGGCGATCCACGGCATCGATCCGCACGGCCTCGGCGACCGCTGGGCGGACACCTTCACCGACGACCGGCATCCGGCTCTGCTCGCCGACTTCGTGCTGGCCAACCCGCCGTTCAACATGAGCGACTGGCCGCGGCGCCAGGACGACCCGCGCTGGCGGTACGGGCTGCCCCCGCGCGGCAACGCCAACTACGCCTGGCTGCAGCACATCATCGCGAAACTCGGTCCGACCGGCCGCGCCGGTGTGGTGCTGGCCAACGGCTCGATGTCGTCACGGCCGGCCGGTGAGGGCGGCATCCGCCGGGCGATCGTCGAGGACGACCTGGTGGAGTGCATGGTGGCGCTGCCGCCGAACCTGTTCCGCACGACCGCGATCCCGGCCTGCGTCTGGTTCCTGTCCCGGGACAAACGTGAGCGCAGCGGGCAGGTGCTGTTCATCGACGCGCGCGGGCTGGGCACGATGACCGGCCGGACCGAGCGGGTGCTGACCGACACCGACGTCATGCGCGTCGCGGATACCTTCCACGCCTGGCGCAACCCCACGATCAACACCACCATGTCGTACGAGGACACGCCCGGCTTCGCCTACGCGGCGAACCTCGACGAGATCCGGCAACGTGACCACGCGCTGAGTCCGGGGCGGTATGTGGGCACTCCGGGCACCGACCCGGCCGCCGAGCCGCTGCCCGACCGGATCGCCCGCCTGACGAAGGAGTTGGAGGCGTGCCTGGACGAGTCGCGCCGCCGGGAGGACGTGCTCCGGGACCGCCTCCGGGATCTGCCGTGACCCGTCGTCCGTACCGTGACCTGGTGCTCTTCGCTCGTGGCGGTGGCTGGGGCGCCGACCGGGAGACCGACGGGCACGCCCCGGTGGCGGTGATCCGGGGCACCGACTTCGCGGCGGTGCGCTCCGGCCGTACCGAATCGGTCCCGCGCCGTTGGGAGAAACGCACCCTGATCGAACCGCGGCGGGTGCGGCCCGGTGACGTCCTGCTGGAGATCTCCGGCGGCAGCGCCGCCCGGGGCCAGAGCACCGGCCGGGCGCTGTTCATCGGTCCGGATGTGCTGCCGGCGTTCGAGCATCCGGTGATTCCGGCGAGTTTCTGCCGCCTCGTCCGTTTCGACACGACCGTGGTCGACGCCCGGTACGCCTACTACGGCCTGCGGGACATGTATCTGTCCGGGCGGGCCGGCGACTACGAGAACCAGTCGACCGGGATCGCGAACTTCCAGTTCGGGCGGTTCCTGGACGCCGAACTGCTGCGCGTGCCGCCGCTGGCCGACCAGCGCCGGATCGTGGCGGTGCTGTCCGCGCTGGACGACAAGATCGAGATCAACGACCGGGTGGTGACCGCCTACGAGGAGTTGCTGCGGGCCGCGTTCGAGGCCCTCGCGGTCACCGGCGGCGGCACCGTGCCGGTGACCGAACTGGTCGAGTTCAACCCGCGGACACCGCGACCGGATCGCGACGGTGCGCCGTACGTCGACATGGCCGCCCTGCCCACCCACGTCGCCGGGATCCGCTCGTGGTCACGCCGTCCGCCGCGCGGTGGCAGCCGGTTCCGCAACGGCGACACGCTGCTGGCCCGGATCACCCCGTGCCTGGAGAACGGCAAGACCGGCTACGTCGACTTTCTCGACGACGACGAGACGGCGACCGGGTCGACCGAGTTCATCGTGCTGCGGGCCCGGCCCGGCGTGCCGCCGCAGTTCCCGTACTTCCTGGCCCGGGACGTGCGGTTCCGGGATCACGCGGTACGCAAGATGGCCGGGTCGTCGGGGCGGCAGCGGGTGAACGCCGCCGACGCCGCCGACTTCCGGATCACCGTGCCCGATCCGCGGCGTCTGGCCGCGTTCGGTGCGCGGGCCGGTGCGGCGTTCACGCACATGGCCGCCCTGCGCACCGAGACGCGAGCCCTGGAGACGCTGCGGGACACCCTGCTGCCGGAGCTGATGTCCGGCCGTCAGATCCTGCCCGCCCCGGCGCCCGCCGACACCAGCGACGGGACCGACGAGGCCGGATCCAGCGTGTACGAGTAGTAGGTGGACGGTTCGACGACGGTCCCGCCGGCCTGGCAGGCGCCGGACGAGGTGAACACGTTC
The DNA here is from genome assembly GCF_033097365.1 of Actinoplanes sichuanensis. Taxonomy (NCBI): domain Bacteria; kingdom Bacillati; phylum Actinomycetota; class Actinomycetes; order Micromonosporales; family Micromonosporaceae; genus Actinoplanes; species Actinoplanes sichuanensis. Next base: position 1,941,967 of record NZ_AP028461.1, on the reverse strand, counting down.
GACCGCTGGACCAGCCGGCCCGGCCCGCTGTCGGCGTACCCGCCGGTGGAGAAGCACGGGTACGGCACGTTCGCGAAGTGGTTGGCCTCGGCCACCACACCGCCGTTCATCGTGGACGCGATGCCGTACAGCTCGTTGCCGTCGAAGTAGTTGTTGTAGACGTGCACCGGCTCACCGAACCGGACCCGCGGATGCCGCTGCCGCGACCCGTCGAACCAGTTGTGGTGGATGGTCACCTTCAGATGGCCGACGTCGGTGCCGGACGCCCCGTCGGAGTGGCCGATCAGCATGCTCTTGTCGGTACCGGCGAAGTGGTTCCACGACACGGTCACGTAGTCGGCACCGCGCACGATGTCGATCGACCCGTCGACCGGGCGCACGAAGGTGTTGTGGTCGATCCAGATGTGATGCGACTGCTGACCGACATTGATCGCGTCGTCCTCGGCGTCGACGAAGGTCAGATTCCGGACGATCACGTTGTACGACTTGTAGAAGTCGAAGCCGCCGCCGGTGATCGTGGCGTTCGAGCCGAGGCCGACGATCGTCTTGTTCGGGCGGACACCCTGTTTACTGGTGATCGCGATGGTCCCGGACACCTGGATGACCAGCGGACCGACCGTGTCGATCGCGGTCAGCAGTTCGTCGGTCGTGTCGACGACCACGGTGGCCCCGCCGACCCCGCCGGTGGTGCCGGCCGCGAACCCGTCCGGGGCGGCGGCCGCCATCGGGTTCACCAGGCCGGAACCGAGAAGAAGCGCTGCCAGAATGCCGTGCATCAGATCCTCCCTGTGCCCGCGCCGGCCATGACCAGCGACGGGACCGACGTCGCCGGGTCCAGCGAGTACGAGTAGTAGGTGGACGGCTCGACCACGGTTCCGCCGGCCTCACAGACGCCCGAGCCGGCGAACGCGTTGGCCCGCTGCACCAGCCGGCCCGGGTTGCTCTCGGCGTAACCACCCGTCGAGTGGCACGGGTAGGGCACGTTCTCGAAGTAGTTGCCCTCGGCCACCACCCCGGCGTTCTCGGTGGACGCGATCCCGTACAACCCGATGTTGCGGTAATAGTTGTTGTAGACGTGCACCGGCTCACCGAACCGCACCCGCGGATGCCGCTGGTTGGAGCCCTCGAAATAGTTGTGGTGATAGGTGACCCGCAGATAGCCGACGTCCGCGGTGTACGTGTCCGAGTGCCCGAGCAGCATGGTCTTGTCGGTCCCGGCGAACCGGTTCCAGGACACGGTCACGTTCGTCGACTGCCGTTTGATGTCCAGCGAGCCGTCATAGCCGGGCAGGAACTCGTTGTGGTCGATCCACACGTGGTGCGCCTTGTTGGTGACGCTGATCGAGTCGTCCGAGGCGTTGCTGAACCTGATGTTCCGGATGATCACGTTGTTGCCGGGCCGGGTGGTCGTGCCCAGTTGCAGGCCACCACCGGTGATCTCAGCGGTCGACCCGACCCCGAGGATGCTCTTGTTCGCGACCACCGTGATCATGCCGCTCGCCGTGATCCGGCCGCTGACCATGATGGTGTACGGGGTGTTCGCACCGGCGTACCGGGCGAGTTCGGCCGCGGTGGTGACGGTCACGGTCGGACCGGCCACTCCCCCGGTCGTACCCGTCGCGAAGCCGTCGGCGGTCGCGGCGGTGACCGGAACGGCCGGCAGGGCCAGCAGCGCCGCGAAGAGTCCATGCAGCATCACAGTCTCCCCACGCCCGCGCCGGCGGTGACGATCGACTTGACCTGATTCGGGTCGTCGAGGGTGTAGGCGTAGTACGTGGACGGTTCCTGGACGGTTCCGCTGCAGTCCGGGGCCCCCGACTCGCCCACGAAGACGTTGTTGCGGGCCACGCAGCGGCCGGCCGGTCCGGCGTACGTGTTGGTGACCGGCTCCTCGACGTCTTCGAAGTAGTTCCCCTCGACCACGCAGCCCGCGTTGTTCTGGCAGGCCACACCGGTGTCGGTGTTGTACACGTAGTAGTTGTTGTAGACGTGCACCGGCTCACCGAACCGCACCCGCGGGTTGCGCTGCGGAGTCCGGTCGAACCAGTTGTGGTGGTAGGTCACCTTGAGCCGCCCGGTGTCCTGCGCGCCGTTCGCGTCGTCGTGGCCGAGCAGCATGTTCTTGGTGTGCTGGTGGGTGTGGTTCCACGACACGGTCACCAGCGACGAGCCGCGCTTGACGTCGATCAGCCCGTCGTAGCCCTGCGCCAGGTCGTTGTGGTCGATCCACACGTGGTGCGAGAACATCTGCACGTTGATCGAGTCGTCACTGGCGTTGCGGAACGACAGGTTCTGGACGATCACGTTGTGCACGGCGTTCGCGGGTGGTGCCGTCACGTCCGACACCGGCAGCCCGATGTTGAAGCCGCCGCCGGTGATCCCGGCCGTCGCGCCGACCCCGACTATCGACTTGTCGCTGGTCACGTCGTACATGCCGGCCGGCAGGGTGATCGTGCCGACCACGCAGATGGTCAGCGGGCCGGTCGTGGCGATCGACGAGAGCAACTCGGCGGCGGTGTCCACCTGCACGGTCGGCCCGCCCGCGCCACCGGTCGTCCCGGCCGCGAACCCGGTCGCCGTGCCGGTGACCGCGCATCCGCCGGGCGGCGGCGGGGTCGGTGACGTCGGCGAGGTCGACGGGCCCGGCCCGGGCGCCGTGGTGTCCACGGTGACGTCGTCGAAGCCCGCATTCGAGGTGGTGGTGACCAACCCGATCCGCCCCGAGCCGAACGTGCCGTCGGTGGCCGACAGCACCTGGATGCCGTCGACGTGCCCGGTCAGCGTGTTGCCGCGCACGGTGAGTGCCAGGGTGCGCCACGTTCCGGCGCCGACCGGCGCGGTGCCGAGACTGGTCGCGGTCCCGCCGGAGACCCGCAGGAGCTGGGCGGTGCCCGCGGCGGTGACCACGAGCGTGTAGTACTGGCTGGTCGAGGTGGCGCGGGCGGCCACCCCGGCGGTTCCGGTGGTGTTCACTCTCGCCCGCACGGTGTAGTCGGTCCACGAGGTGGTGCCGGCCAGCGCCCGGGCGGTGCCGCTAGTCGAGGTCTGCTGATAGACGCCGCCGACGACCGACCAGGCGCCGCCGTTACGGCTCCAGCCGGCCGCGTCGCCGTCGTTGAAATCGTCGCCGAAGAGAGTCTCGGCACGGGCCGGACCGCTGAACACCGCGCTCAGGAGCACGGCGGAGGCGGCCACCGCGACACTGCCGGTGAACCATCGAGCTCGTCTCATCTTCTCGTCCTTGCGCCGTTGGGGGAACGGGGACGGGCGCGCGGAGTCCTCGCCGCGGGTCGCGTGCGATAAAAGCGGGAATGGGCTGCGTAATCTCCGCGAAACCTTGGGCCGACAGTAAAATCGGCCATCCGAGGGCGTCAATGCTTTCGCGTTTGCAGGATTGTTGCAGTGCACCCATCGTGAACCATGACCGATTGACTTGTTCCGATGGGTGTCGTACGGTCCGGGCGGGAAAGCGCATTCCCCCTTGTCGCGCCTCCCCCGTCCCCACCAGGAGAATCCCCATGAAATTGCGGAATGTGCTGACCGCGACGATCACCGGAGTGGTCCTGTCCGCTGTATTCCAGGTGCCCGCATCGGCCGCCACCACGCTCTATGTGGCACCCGGCGGCAACGACGGCAACGCCGGCACCCAGGCGGCGCCACTCGCCACGATCCAGAAAGCGGTCAGCCTGATCACGGCCGGCGGCACCATCGCGGTGCGCGGCGGCACGTACGCGCTCGGCTCCAACATCCAGATCACCAAGAGCGGCACGTCGTCGGCACCGATCACCCTCACCGCGTACGGCACCGAGAAGGTGATCATCGACGGTGAGGCGCTCGGTTACACACCCGGCGCGGTCGGCTCGACCATCCCGGCCGCCCAGCGCGGGGCGATCCACATGGAGGCCTCCTACTGGAGGCTGATCGGCCTGGAGATCATCAACGGGCCGTACGGGATCTACTGCGCCAACTGCAACAACAACACCTTCGAACGGCTCGTGACCAGGGACAACTACGAGACCGGCTTCCAGCTGCAGAACAGCTCGGCGAACAACCTGATCGTCAACCTCGACTCGTACGGCAACCGCGACCCGCGCAAGAACGGCGAGAGCGCCGACGGTCTCGGGATCAAGGAGGGCAGCGGCACCGGCAACGTGGTCCGCGGCGCCCGCCTGTGGAACAACGTCGACGACGGTTTCGACGCGTGGAGCTTCAGCTCGCCGATCACGATCCAGAACAGCCTCGCCTACGGCAACGGCTACAACAGGTGGAGCATCCCCAACTTCTCCGGCGACGGCAACGGCTTCAAACTGGGCGGCAGCAGCGGCACCGGACCGGCCGCGGCGCACGCGGTCGGCAACACGTTCGCCTGGAGCAACGCGGCGCACGGGTTCACCGACAACGGCAACACCGGCGCCATCACGATCACCCGCAGCACCGCGTGGAAGAACACCAAGACCGGTTTCGACGTCGACGGCGGCTCGACCTCGAAACTCACCGCCAACCTCGCGGTCGGCAACACCACGGCGGTCGCGCTGGGCTCGTCCACCGCATCCGGCAACTCCTGGAACATCGGCGGTACCTGGACCCTGACCAGCACCGACGCCTCAACGATCACCGGCGCCCGCGCCGCCGACGGCTCGATCCGCTCCTCCAGCTTCCTGGTCCCGTCCAACAACCCGTCGGTCGGCGCCAAGATCTGACCCCGGCAGCGGTACGCCCACCGCCCGACCGGGCCATCCCCAGCAGTCCCCCACGGTGAGCGACGGCTCGCGGTCCACCCACACCGCGAGTCGTCGCCGACGTCCTCGGCACCCGGCCGTCCTGGTTGCCCGCTCCTACCGCCGGCCGTCCTCACGTGCCGGTTGCCCACTCCAACCGCCGGGCGGCGTCGCGGACCGTGTCGGCGAGGGAGGCCGTCACGTTCGGCACTCGACGGGGAGGCACGTCGCTCCGGGGCTCAGCGACACAGGGTGGCTGCTTCCCGGCTGCATCGGCGGTCGGAAAGCGGGCCGGCGGCACAGCACAGCTGCTTCAGAGGTCGGAAAAGCGGGCCAGCGGCACAGCACAGCTGCTTCAGAGGTCGGAAAAGCGGGCCGGCGGCACTGCACGGCTGCTAAAACGGTCGGGAAGCGGGCCGGCGGCACTGCACAGCTGCTAAAACGGCCGGGAAGCAGCCCTCCTGTGCCGCCGAGCGATCGTTTCCGGCGGGAAGGGTCCACGTCGTGCCGCCGGGCGACCGATCTGCGGCGGGACGGGGCCATGCTGGGCGCTGGCGCTCGGCGGTGCGGGGCTGGAGCGTGATCGCCCTCGTTGCGGGGCGTGGCCTCCGGGGCTCTTCGTGATCGGCGGTGCGGGCCGACAGCCTTTTGCGCGACCGGAGGGCTCGATGGCCGTACCGCCGAATGCTTTTGGTTCTGGGTCGTCTGCCGAAAGGCAGGGAGTGACGGGAAACGGCGAGGTGGGGATCGGTCTCGCGCCGGCGCCTCGGCTCGGGGTGCGTGCGGAGGCGCTGCGCTCGGCCGCCTTCGCCGTCCTGTACCTGGTCGCCGCCTATGTCGGGCGGCTGACCGTTATGGATCACACCAACCTGAGCCTCATCTGGCCGGCCGCCGGGGTGGCCGCCGTGTGGTTCGTGGCGCAGCGCCGGTCGCGGCTGTTCGCCCTGGACGTGGCCCTGCTCGCCGCGGTGACCATGGCGATCAACACGGCCACCGGCGCCTCGGCCGGGCTCGCCGGATTCTTCGTGCTCGCCAATCTGGCCCAGGCCGCGGTGTTCGCCTGGCTGTTCGGGCGCTGGCTGCCGCAGCTGTGGGGCGGTGGCGGCGCCGAGGCGATCTCCCGGCTGCCGCACCTGTGGCGACTGCTGTCGATCTCCGCGATCAGCACCGCCGTCGGTGCGCTGATCGGTCCGACCGGTCTGTGGCTGATCACCGGAAACTACTCGGTGGCGGCGACCGCGGTGTGGCTGACCCGCAACACCGCGAGCATGCTGCTGATCGGCGCGGCCGGGCTGCGGATCGGCTTCCTGTTGCACCGCTACTGGACCGGCAACCCGGGCCGCCGCCGGGCCGCCCTGTGCGAGGCCTGGCAGCGGACGTCCTGGTCACACCGCGCCGAATACGTCGCCCTGCTGGTCGTGTCGGTCACCGCCTACTCGGTGGCGTTCGGGTTCCGGCACGGCCTGCCGCTGGCGTTCCCGCTGCTGGTCGTCACCGTCTGGGCCGGTCTGCGGCTGCACACGACGTTCGTGATCGTGCACGACCTGCTGTTCGGCAGCCTCGCGGTGATCTTCACCCTGCACGGCGACGGCCCGTTCGCCTCGATCCCGTCACATCCGGCCCGCGCCCTGGTGGTGCAGCTGTTCGTCGGTGTGGTGGCGGTCGTCGGGCTGGCCGTGGCCCTCGGGCGCGACGAGCGTACCCACCTGGTCGACGATCTGCGGACCGCCCGGCGGGAGGCCACCGACCAGGCCGAGATGCTGCGCACCGTGGTCGACTCGATGACCGAGGGCTTGGCCGTGATCGACGCCGAGGGCCGTTTCCTGCTCCGCAACCCGGCCGCCCGCGATCTGCTCGGTGGGGTCACCAGCGGTTCCGACCGGATGCGGGAGAGTGCCTTCTACGGCCTCTACCGCACCGACGGCACTCTCGTCCCGGACGGCGAGTTTCCGTACCAGCGGGCGCTGGCCACCGGCGAACCCCATGCCATGGACATCGTGGTGCGAAACCCGTCCGTCCCGCAGAGCCGGACACTCGCGGTCCACGCCACCCTGATGCCCAACAAGATCAATGGCATCCGGTACGCCGTGACGGTCTTCTCCGATGTCACCGCCGAGCGGCGCCGACGTGACGAGCTGACCGCCTTCGCCGGTGTGGTGGCCCACGACCTGAACAACCCGCTGACCACCGTCGAAGGCTGGTCCGAGGAACTGATCGACGTCCCCGGGGCCGGTCCGGCCGTGACCCGGATCCGCCGGGCCTCGGCCCGGATGCGCAACCTGATCAACGACCTGCTGAACTACACCACCGCCCGGGACGGCCGCCTGGAACTCACCGATGTCGACCTGAGCCCGCTGATCACCGACATCGCCGCCGCCCGGGTCGACCAGGCGGAGTCGACGGGCGCCCCCGTCCCGCGGATCACGCTGGGTTCGCTGCCGGTGGTCCGGGCCGACGAGGCGCTGATGCGCCAGCTCTTCGAGAACGTGATCGGCAACGCGATCAAGTACACCGCTCCGGGTGTGGTCCCGCGGCTGACGGTCTACGCGACGGCCGACGGCGACGACATCCGGGTGTGCGTGGCCGACAACGGAATCGGCATCCCGGCCGGCCAGCACGCGGCGGTCTTCGAGAACTTCCACCGGGCCCACCGCACCTCCGACTACGCGGGCACCGGTCTGGGCCTGGCCATCTGCAAACGGATTACCGAACGACACGGCGGCACCATCACGGCCGCCGACAACCCGTCGGGCGCCGGAACCGTCGTCACCATCACGATCCCGCTGGCCACCCAGCCGTCCCGCCCGCGCCCGGCCCCGCTCACCGCCTGAGCCGACGGCATCCGGCCCGCCCACGCCCGGCCCGGCTCGCCGCCTGAGCCGACGGCACCCGACCCACCCGCGCCCGGCCCCGCTCACCGCCTGAGCCGACGGCACCCGGCCCGCCCACGCCCGGCCCCGCTCACCGCCTGAGCGACGGCATCCGTCCCGCCCGAGGCCGTGGCCGCTCGGCCCCGCTCAGCGCGGCAACGGATGCAGCCGGATCCCGTCGTCGCATCCGGCCGCGATGGTCGGGACGCCGTCGAGGTCGAGCAGGACGGCGCCGTAGCCCTCGGCGACGTCGGCCAGTGCGACGCCGGTGACGGCATCCCACTGACGAATGATGCCGTCACTCGTGACGAGGATCCGGGGCCGGCCATCGGCGTTGATCATCAGCAGATTACGGCCGAGGCCGGAGAGCCCGAGCCCGTCGATCACGGCGCCGACCGGTTCGCCGGTCTCGGCGTCCCAACGCCGCAACTCGCCGTCGCCGTCGAGGGACGCCAGCAGGAGATCGCCGCCGGGCAGGAGCAGGCCGCCCAGTTCGTGGACGAAGGCGTCGTGACCGAGCAGCGGTGGCCCGCACGTCGCACCGGTCACCGCGTCCCAGCGCTGGATGCCCTCCGCCCAGCCGGCCGTGACGACCATGTCCGTGCCGCCGGACCGGGTCAGGGCCGCGACCGTGACGAGATGGTCGTCATGGCGGCCGAGGGGCGGAAGCATCGTGCCGGTGGTCGCGTCCCACCGGTGGACCGGTGCCGGCGGGAAGAATCCGGCGGCGTACAGCACCTCACCACCCCGGCCCACGGCGAGACGACAGTGGGTGTCGTCCACCGTGGGCCAGCGACACGGGTCGCCGGAGACGGCGTCGAACCACTCCACGCCGTCGTCGGTCGCGACCGCGAGCACCGGCTCACGTCCCGGACGCCGGCATACCGCGATGTCGTTGGCGCCCCGCACCTGGTGCAACGTGGTGGCCGGCTCGCCACTGACCGGGTCCCACACCTGGACCGAGGCATCGGCGCAGACCACCAGCAACCGCAGCCGGCCGTCGGCCCGACGAAAGGCGACCATCTGGTCCACACTGTGCCGAGTCTTCAGCGCCGCACCCGGCCCGTTGATCACCATGGCGGGCAGCCTAGTGGCGCGGGGCGAGCCAGCGCAGCTGACGGCGTACGTGGACCGCGTCGCCGTGTTCGTGGCCGTTGTACGGATAGGTGTGCATGATCTTGTCGGCCGGGGCGTAGCTGTTGTAGGCGGCGAAACCGGTGCTCGGCGGGCAGACCGTGTCCCGCAGGCCGATGCCGAAGTGGGCGGGGGCCGTGGCCCGGCGGGCGAAGTGGACCGCGTCCATGTAGGACAGCGTGTTCCACACCTCGGGCTCGGCGTCCCGATGGACGGACAGGTAGGTGGCTATCTCGCCATAGGGAGCGAGGTCGGTCAGGTCGACGGCCCGACGGATGTGGCACAGGAACGGCGCCGAGACCAGGACCGCCGCCAGATCGGGGAGCAGACCGGCCACCGCCAGGGCCAGACCACCGCCTTGACTGTTTCCGATCACCGCGATGCGGGCCGGGTCGGCGCCGGGCAGTTCGCGCAGCGCCAGCACGGCACGGACCGCGTCGGTGATCAGCCGACGGTAGTAGTAGTCGTGCGGGGACCGGATCCCGCGGGTGACCACACCGGGGCCGCCCATCGCCGTTCCGGATACGGGGTCCGGGGTGTCGCCGCCGCAGCCGTAGAGGTCGCCCTGCCCCCGGTTGTCCATCAGCAGGTGGGCGTAGCCCGCCGCGGGCCAGGTCAGGCGTTCGTGCGGCAGCCCGCGGCCGCGGCCGTAGCCGGCGAACTCGACGACCGCCGGTAGCGCGTCGGAGCGGGCGGCCGGGCGGGTGTACCAGGCGCGGACCGGCTGGCCGTCGAAGCCGCCGAACGTCACGTCCCAGCAGTCGAAGAGGGCCAGCTCGTTGGGCTCCGGGCGGACGTCGAGGACGACCGGTCCGGCCGCCGCGTCGAGGGTCTTCGCCCAGAAGGCGTCGAAATCATCGGGTTCCACCAGGTCGGGAACATACCGCTCCAACCGGTCGAGCGGCAGATCAAAAGCGGCCATGGCGATCCTCAAGCGAAGGGCGACGGCGACGGCGACGGCGAGACGGACGGTGCGGGTGCGGGCGAGACCGCGGGCGAGGGCGAGACCGACGGCGCGGGAGCGGGCAGGGGCCCGGCCGACGGCGCGGGAGCGGGCAGGGGCCCGGCCGACGGCGACGCGGGTGGTCCGGTGGTCTCGCGGACGATCAGCTCGGTGACCAGGTCGATCCGGGTGGTCGGGACGTCTATTCCGCGAGCCAGGTCGAGCAGCATCCGGGCCGCGGTTCCGGCCATGTCGGCGACGTGCTGGTCGACCGTGGTCAGCGGGGTCGCCGCCCACGCCGAGATCGGGACGTTGTCGTACCCGACGATCGAGACGTCGGCCGGAACCGCCAGGCCCAGCCGCCGGGCCGCCCGGATCATGCCCATCGCCTGGGTGTCCGAGCCGGCGAAGACCGCGGTCGGCCGGTCGGCGGAGCCGAGCAGTTGCATCCCGTGCTCGTATCCGGCCTGCCCGGTGAACGCCCCGTACCGCACGAACGCCGGGTCGACGGGCAGACCGGCCTCGTCGTGGGCGGACCGGAAGCCGGCGACCCGGGCCCGGCTGCAGAGCACGTCGGCCGGGCCGGAGACCACGGCGATCCGGCGATGGCCGAGTTCGATCAGGTGGCGGGTGGCGAGCAGGCCGCCGTTGAAGTTGTTCGAACCGACGGTCGGGACCGATGCCGCGGTGGCGCTGTCGGTGTCCAGGACGACGAACGGGATCCGCTGTCGGGCCAGCAACCGCCGCTGCGACTCGGTCGGATGGCAGAGCACCAGCAGCACTCCGAGCGGACTGCGGTGCAGCACGTCGTCGGCCCAGTGCCGGGGCGGTCGGTGTCGGCCGCCGAGCTGGGAGATCACCAGCTCGACCCGGGCCGGCGAGGTGACCTCCTCGACACCGCGGATGACCTCCATGGCCCAGGCCGTGTCGAACTCGTGGAAGACCAGGTCGACGTGCCCGGTGACGGCGGGCGGGCGGCGGCTGCGCCGGCGGTAGCCGTGCCGCTGGAGGCTGGCCTCGACGAGCTCCCGGGTGCGGGCGGCCACATCGGAGCGTCCGTTGAGCACCTTCGAGACCGTCGTCACCGACACCCCGACGTCACTCGCGATGAGGGCGATGGTCGCGGACCCGTCAGACTTCGTCATCGAAAATCACGCACCACCATCGGTAGTTGCGAATGAGGTTTCGCTCGAACCTGCACGCACCCTAACCCTGAAAGATCGATGTAGTCCACTGTTGATCGCCATCCGATGAGCGTTCCCAGCAGGCTTGACATCGATTCGTAACGGACTTAGGTTCGCCGCCATACATCCCGGTCCTTCGATGAAAGTTTCGGAAGGCTGGCTCATGCTGACAGCCCAGGCAAGCCCACCCCAGTCCACTGAAGACCCACCCGACACCCCACTGCGGCCGCGTCGCCGGTCCTGGGCGCAGGCTCTGCGCCGGGATTGGCAGTTGTACTCGCTGGCCGTACTCCCGCTGCTGTTCTTCTTGATCTTTCGTTATCTGCCGATGCTCGGGAACGTGATCGCGTTCCGGCGGTACGAGCCCGGCGGCGATCTGCTCGGCGAGTATTGGGTGGGGCTCCGGTATTTCCGGATGTTCCTCGCCGATCCGACGTTCTGGCAGGTCTTCACCAACACGGCGGTTATCGGCACTCTCACGCTGCTGTTCTGTTTCCCGCTGCCGATCATCCTGGCCCTGCTTCTGAACGAGGTCCGGACCCGCTGGCTGAAGGGTTTCGTGCAGACCGTCTCCTACCTGCCGCACTTCCTGTCGATCGTGGTGGTGGCCGGCCTGATCCTGCAGACCGTCTCGATCGACGGTGTGATCAATCAGGGTCTGCGCGCGTTCGGGCAGGATCCGGTCGCGTTCATCCAGGAACCGGGCTGGTTCCGGACCCTCTACGTGTCGTCGGAGGTGTGGCAGACCGTCGGCTGGGGCACGATCCTCTACCTGGCCGCGCTGACCACGATCGACAGCGACCTGTACGACCAGGCCCGGGTCGACGGCGCGAACCGCTGGCGGCAGACCTGGCACGTGACCCTGCCGGGCATCCGGCCGACCATGATCACGCTACTGATCCTGAACATCGGCACGTTCCTGGCGGTCGGGTTCGAGAAGATCCTGCTGCTCTACAACCCGCTGACCTACGTGACCGCGGATGTCGTCTCCACGTACCTCTACCGCGTCGGCATCGTGTCGGGAAGTTTCAGTTACGCCGCCGCGATCGGACTGTTCGAGTCGCTGATCGGGCTGGCGCTGGTGCTCGGCGCCAACTCGCTGTCGCGTCGCGTGGCAGGGACGAGCCTGTGGTAGGCGTGACCCGGGGCTACCGGGTGTTCCAGCTGGTCAACGGTTTCGTGCTGACGCTCGTGGTGCTGGTGACCCTGTTCCCGTTCGTCAACATCGTGGCCCGCTCGTTCAGCGGCGAGCAGGAGATCCGGTCCGGCCAGGTGAGCATCTGGCCGAAAGGCTTCAACCTCACGACGTACGAACGCGTCATGTCCGACGCCATGTTCTGGACCAACTACCGCAACACCGTGTTCTACACCGTGGTGGCCACCGCCATCGCGCTGGTCCTGACCACCTGTTACGCGTACGTGCTGTCGAAGCGGAACCTGAAGGGCCGGGGCCTGCTGGTCGGGATCGCGGTGTTCACGATGTTCTTCAACGGCGGCCTCATCCCCAACTACGTGCTGGTCAGCTCACTGGGCCTGCGCAACACCCTGTGGGCGATCGTGCTGCCGAACGCGATCAGCGTCTTCAACCTGCTCGTGATGAAGGCGTTCTTCGAGAGCCTGCCGGTCGAACTGGAGGAGGCGGCCGCGGTCGACGGCACCGGCACGTACGGCACGCTGCTGCGGATCGTGCTGCCGCTGTCCAAGGCGGTGCTCGCCACCATGCTGCTGTTCTACGCGGTGAGCTTCTGGAACTCCTGGTTCGCCGGGTTCCTCTACATGGACCGGCAGGAGCTGTTCCCGGTCACCGTCTACCTGCGCAACCTGATCGCCGGCGCGACCTCGGGCACCGACAACACCGCCACCAGCGAGGCCGCACTGCAGATCGCCGCGAGCATCCAGGCCGTCACGATCGTCCTGATCATGCTGCCGATCATGCTCGTCTACCCCTTCATCCAGCGATATTTCGTCTCCGGCGTCATGCTCGGCGCCGTCAAAGGCTAGGAGTCCTCCCCCATGATCCAGCTGACCAGACGTCATCTCCTGACCGCCGCGGGTGCCGCTGCCGTGGCCGGGCTCGCCGGTTGCAGCGACGACGGCGGCGACACGTCGACCGACGACAAGCGGGCCGGCGCGATGGACGGTTTCAAGGTCGGTGACCAGTTCAAGGCCACCGAGCCGGTCACCTTTCCGATCATGATGCTGAGCAACCCGGCCTACCCGTACAAGGCGGACTGGCCGTTCTTCAAGGAGCTGACCGCCCGCACCAATGTGACGCTGGAGGCGACGGCCGTACCGGGCAGTGACTACAACCAGAAACGCAGCGTGGTGGTGAGCGCCGGGGACGCGCCGTTCATCATCCCGAAGACCTACCACCCGGACGAGGAGGCGTTCATCGCCGGTGGGGCGATCCTGCCGGTCAGTGACTACGTCGACCTGATGCCGCACTTCAAGGACAAGGTCGCCCGCTGGAACCTGCAGGGCAACCTGGACGGGTTCAAGGCCGAGGACGGCAAGTACTACCTGCTCCCCGGCCTGCACGAGAACGTCTGGCAGGACTACTCGCTGGCGGTGCGCACCGACATCATGACCAAGCTGGGCCTGACCGCGCCGCAGACCTGGGACGACCTGACCGGCGTGCTGCGCGAGATGAAGAAGGCCTACCCCGACCAGTACCCGCTGTCCGACCGCTGGAGCACTCCCCCACAGCCGGGGGCCAACAACCTCTTCAATCTCATCGGCCGGGCGTACGGCACGAAAGCCGCCTGGGGCTGGAATCCGATGTACTGGGACGCCACCGCGACCAGGTTCGTCTTCACCGGGGCGATGGACCAGTACCGGCAGATGCTCGAATACGTGCACACGCTGGTCAAGGAGGGCCTGCTCGACCCGGAGAGCTTCACCCAGACCGACGACGTCGCCCGGCAGAAGTTCGCCACCGGCAAGTCGTTCGTGATCAGCGCGAACGCGCAGACCGTGGTGAACGAGGCCCGCAAGGACATCGCCAAGCTGCCCGGCGCCACGGTGGCCAAGATGATCCTGCCGATCGGCCCGGCCGGTGCCACCCTGCCCGGCGAGACCCGCCTCGAGAACGGCATCATGATCTCCAAGAAGGCCCTGGAGTCGAAGAACTTCGTGGCCATGATGCAGTTCATCGACTGGCTCTGGTATTCCGACGCCGGCCTGATGTTCAGCAAGTGGGGCATCGAGGGCCAGACCTATTCCGGCAAGGTCGACGACGGCACGTTCAAACTGGACCCGGGCATCAAGTGGGCCGGCCTCAACCCGGGTGCCGCCAAGGATCTGCAGGTCGACTTCGGGTTCTTCAACGGGGTCTTCGCGTACGGCGGCAGCACCGCCATGCTCAACTCGCAGTTCTCCGACGAGGAGAAGGCGTTCCAGACCGAGATGAACAAACGGCAGATCCTGCCGCCGCCGCCGCCCGCGCCGCTGACCATCGAGGAACGCGAGCAGGTCACCCTCTGGGACTCCGGCCTCAAGGACCACGTCTTCCAGAACACGCTGAAGTTCGCGCTCGGGCAGCGGCCGCTGTCGGAATGGGACGCCTACGTCAAAGAGCTGGAGGGCAAGAACTCCGCCAAGTACGTCGACATCGTGAACAAGGCGTACGAGCGCTACAAGAAGGCGCACGGGTGAGCCGGTTGCCGGCCGCCTGGCGCGCGTGTGTCGGGACCGGCCGGATGGAACTCGCCCTGCGCCGCGACTATCAGGATTCGCTCGCTCTCGTCCAGCGGGAGATCGGGTTCCGGCACATGCGCGGGCACGGCCTGTTCAGCGACGGAATGGGCATCCACCGGCCGTTCACGCACCTCGGCCACGAGCACGTGCGGCACTCGTTCACCTATCTGGACCAGGTCGTCGACGCGTACCTGGAACTGGGCGTCAGGCCGTTCCTGGAGCTCGGTTTCATGCCGGACGGGCTCGCGTCGGGTGATCAGACGGTGTTCTGGTGGAAAGGCAACATCACGCCGCCGCGCTCCTGGTCGGCGTGGGCCGATCTGGTCCGGGACACGGTCACCCACCTGGTCGACCGATACGGCCTGGCCGAGGTCAGGCAATGGCCGATCGAGGTGTGGAACGAGCCGAATCTGACCCAGTTCTGGCTCGGCGCGGACGCCGACGCCTATCACCGGCTGTACGAGATCAGCGCCATGACGATCAAGGACGTGGACGCGGAGCTGCAGGTCGGCGGCCCGGCCATCTCGCCCGGCTCGGACAAGTGGCTGGAGACGTTCGCCGAATTCGTGGTCGCCCGGGACGTTCCGGTCGATTTCGTGAGCCGGCACGCGTACACCTCGGGTCCGGCTCAGCACGTGCCGTTCGGAACGCATCAGACGCTGGCCCCGGCCTCGCGACTGCTCGACCAGTTCGCGCTCCCACGTCAACAGTTGGCCGGCACCCGGCTGGCCGGACTGCCGGTGCACATCACCGAATTCAACTCGTCCTATCGTCCGGACAACCCGATCCACGACACGGCCTTTCACGCCGCCTATCTGGCGCCGGTGGTCGCCTCCGGCGGCGACCACGCCGACTCGTTCTCCTATTGGACGTTCAGCGACATGTTCGAGGAGGAGGGCATTCCGGTCGCGCTGTTCCACGGCGGGTTCGGCCTGCTCACCCATCGGCAGGTCAAAAAGCCGACCTTCCATCTGTACGCGTTCATGGCGCGCATGGCCGACGAGATCCTGTCCCGCGGCCCGCATCATCTGATGACCTCCGATTCCACCGGCCGGGTGACGGTTCTCGCGTGGGCGCCGGTCGACCACGAGGATCTGCGGAATTCACCGTCCTCGCATTCCCTGCGGCTGTCGGCGCCGATGACCGGATCGTCGGCCTTCCTGATGCGCTCGTCGGTCGACGAGGAACGCGGCAACGCGTGGACGGCGTGGCGGGCGATGGGTCGCCCGGCCTCACCCACCTCCGGGCAGCTCGACGCACTGCGGGAGGCCGCCGAACCGGTCCGCGGCCACCGCGCGCTGCCCGTCGTCAACGGCCGTGTCACGCTCGACCTGACGCTGGCCCGGCACGAGGTGACCCTGCTGGAGATCACGCCGGTGTGCGACCAGACGCCGTCGTGGTGGGACGACGGCCGCCTGCTGGGGGCGTCGTGACCACCATGCTCGGGGAACGGTTCGGGACCGGGCTGCTGTCCCGGGCGGCCGCGTTGATCTACACCCTGCTCGCCGTCCAACTACTGGTCCTGGTGACGGCCGGGCCGGGACTGGTCCTGCTGGTGTTCCTCGAGCGGGACGTGTCGAACCTGCCGCTCGCGGCACTCGGCGGGCTCCCGGCCGGGCCGGCGCTGTCGGCGGCGATCTACGCGCTGGACCGGCGGCGGCTCGACCTGACCGATCTTCATCCGGGTACGGCGTTCGTCCGCGGCTATCGGCTGAACGCGGTGGGTGCGCTGAAGGTGTGGGGGCTGTGGCTGCTGGTGGTCACCCCGAACCTGGTCGATCCCGGGGTCCCGCAGCTGATCGTGATCGCCGGGGCGACGCTGTGGATGCTCAACGCTCTCGTCGTCACGTCACTGTTCGTGTTCCGTTTCCGGGATGTGGCGCGGCTTTCGGCGTACCTCCTGATCCGCTCTTTCGGGGTGACGGTGAGTAACGCCTGCCTGATCGTGGTCGCTCTCGCCGTGGTCTGGCTGTGGTCCGAGGCCGCGCTTGCGCTGGCCATGTCGCTGCTGGTCCTGATGCTGCTGAGCAATGCCCGGCCGCTGGTCGAGGTGGTCCGGAAGGAGTTCGTGGCGTGAAGATCCGGTACGGCGGCGACTACAACCCGGAGCAGTGGCCGAAGGACGTGTGGGAGGAGGATCATCGGCTGTTCGACGCCGCGCACATCGACACGCTCACCGTGGGTGTGTTCACGTGGGCGCTGACGCAGCCCGGCCCGGACGTCTACGACTTCAGCACCCTGGACGCGATCATCGAGCGGGCGGCGGCCGCGGGCCGGCGGATCTGCCTGGCCACCGGCACCGGGGCGCATCCGGCCTGGATGGCCCGCGCCCATCCGTCGGTGACCCGGACCGATTTCGAGGGGCGGAAGCACCGGTTCGGGCAGCGGCACAACTCGTGCCCGAGTTCGCCGGACTTCCGGCGTTTCTCGGTCGAGGTGGCCCGCCGGATCGCTCGGCGATACGCCGGAAATCCGGCGATCGTCGCGTGGCACGTCGGCAACGAGTACGGCGGAGCCTGCTACTGCGACCTCTGCGCGGCCGGTTTCCGGGAGTGGTTGCGCGCGCGGTACGGCTCGCTGTCCGCCCTCAACGCCGCCTGGTACACCACGTTCTGGTCACACACGTTCACCGACTGGGACGAGATCGAACCGCCGTCGGCGCTCACCGAGCACTGGCGCGGGCCCGATCACACCGCCTTCCAGGGGATCACCCTCGACTATCTGCGGTTCATGTCGGACGCGATGCTGGCGAACTACCGGGACGAGAAGGCGGCGATCCGGCAGTCGGATCCGGACACGCCCGTCACCACCAATTTCATGGGGCTCTACCGGCCGATCGACTACCACCGGTGGGCGGCCGACCTCGACTTCGTCTCCTGGGACAATTATCCGCCCGACGACAGGTCGGCGGCCCGGATGGCGCTCGCCCATGATCTGATGCGCGGACTCAAGGGCGGGCAGCCGTTCTGGCTCATGGAGCAGACACCCAGCGTGACCGCGTGCCGTGACGTCAACCCGCTCAAACGGCCCGGCGTGATGCGGTTGTGGAGCTGGCAGGCGGTCGCCCACGGAGCCGACGCGGTGCTGTTCTTCCAGATGCGAGCCGGTCGCGGGGCCAGCGAGAAGTACCACGGCGCGGTGATCGGTCACAGCGGCCGCTCCGACACCCGGGTGTTCCGGGAGGTCGCCGACCTCGGCGCCGAGTTGTCGGCACTCGGGCCGGTCACGCTCGGTGCACGGACACCGGCGCGGGTGGCGCTGCTGTTCGACTGGGACAGCTGGTGGGCGCTGGAGATCTCGGACGGGCCGACCCGTCTCGTCCGCTATCTCGACGTGGTCACCGCCTACCACCGGGCACTGTGGCAGCTCGGCGCCGACCTCGACGTGATCCCGGTGACCGCCCCGCTGGACGACTACGACGTGGTGGTGGCGCCCGCCCTCCATATGATCAAGAACGGTCTCGCGGATCGGCTCGCCGCGGTCGCCTTCCGCGGCGGGACGGTGCTCACCACGTTCCTGTCCGGACGGGTCGACGAGGACGACAACGCGTTCCGGACCGAACCGCTGTCCCCACTTCTCGGGATACGGGTCGACGAGTGGGACGCCCGCGAAGCCTCCTACGTCAACCCGGTGACGATCAACGGCTCGACGTTCGAGTCCCGGTTACTGTTCGAGCTGGTCATCCCGGAGGGCGCCGACGTCGTCGGGACCTACCGGACGGACTTCTACGCCGGTACGGCGGCCGTCACCCGCAACGAGTGGGGCGCCGGCCATGCCTGGTATGTGGGGGCCGCGCTC
This sequence comes from Actinoplanes sichuanensis, assembly GCF_033097365.1. Taxonomy (NCBI): domain Bacteria; kingdom Bacillati; phylum Actinomycetota; class Actinomycetes; order Micromonosporales; family Micromonosporaceae; genus Actinoplanes; species Actinoplanes sichuanensis. Next base: position 1,923,624 of record NZ_AP028461.1, on the reverse strand, counting down.
GACGACGCCGGAGTCTCCGCGGTGATCCGTGAGGTGCTGTCCCGACACGGGCTGCTCGGCCCGTGCGCCGACCTGCCGGACGTGGAGACCGCCGTCCGCGTCACCCCGGACGGCGACCGTCTCCTGTTCGTCCTCAACCACGGCGCGGCACCCGTCGAGCTCCCACCGGCCTGCGCCGGCGTCGACCTGCTGTCCGGCCATCCGGTCCGCACCCTCGGCCCCAACGGGGTCGCGATCTATTCGATCTCGGCCAGCCCGGGCGTCTCCTCCGCCTGGAAGACGGCCACGGCCTCCCCGCCGGGTCCGGCGATCACCCAGATGTGACCGGCGTACGTGTCCTGGTGGTAGCCGTGTCCCGGTTCGATCTCGGCGTACCGGATCCGCTCCTCGTCGCCGGCGAGCCGGTGGACGGTGACCTTCTGATCGGTGTCGTTCGCGAAGTAGATCGACGTCGGGGCGCCCTCGGTGAACCGCCAGCGGCGGGTCCGTTCGGCGCTGCCGGGCAGGGCGTCGAGCCTCTGCACCGGGGTGGTCGCGGCCGCGGGCGCGGCGGCCGCGGGGGCCGACGTCGACCTGGGGGCCCGCTCCGGTGCGGGTCGGGCGATCGCCCAGACCACGGCCCCGGCCAGCAGGACCAGCCCGAACGCCACGAGCAGACCGGTCCGGCTCCGGCGACGCGGTGCGACGGGCGCCGGATCGTCGGGGACGGGTGTGGGATCGTCGGGCGGGACGAGGGACGGCTCGGACGCGTCGGCCGGGGCGCTCGGCGGCGGCTGATAGGCCTGGGGCAGCTTCTCGCTCACGATCTCACGTTAGAAGGACCACGCTCCCCGGCCCGCCGCCGCCGACCTCCTGCGCTACGGCTGGTGGGCGAGGGCCAGGCGGGTCGCCTCGGCTTCGGTGCCGATCTCCTCACGCCGGGCCGGTTCGTGCTGGTAGGTGTGTATCGAGAAGCCCAGGAACCTCGGGTCGATGTGCAGGCCCGGGCCGGGGATCTTCAGGTCCACCAGGTCGGCCGGGAGATCATCCCAAGGGGTCCGGGTCGTCCGGAACACCCGTCGGAACGTCACGGCCTCACGGTCGAGCGCCAGCCAGGGCCACCGGCCCACCACCAGCCAGATCGCCACCAGCAGGAACACCACCGCCAGCACGGTCATGACGGTGGTGAACGAACCGAGTTCCGCGATCCGCTTGCGCTCCTCGCCTGGCACCCGCTCGGTCGGGACGAGGCCTCCGGCGAGCCACCCGATGAACACCGCCCGCACACCCGTACCCGCCACCGCCGGCTCCGCCGTGAAACGGCGGCCCGTGGCGCCGATGTCCCAGGCCACCGGCCGTTTGCGGGCCTTCCGGGTGACCAGCAGAAAAATGCCGAGCGGCACGCCGAGAGTGGTGGTCCACATCAGGATCGCGGCGAGGAACCCCGCCGCGTCCGACTCGAAGCGCCAGGTTAGTGGTTGCAGCCAGAGACTCTCGACGAAACGCAGCACGAACGCGAGCAACACGAACGGAACCGCCGACAGCCGGGCGGCACGAGCAGACATCGACGCAGCCTAGAGCAGCGATGATCCTCTGCGACAGGGCCGTGTCCGCGGTCTCCGGGAAAGTACCTTCGGCCCGGCTCGACCGGATTACCATCGAAGGCGCTGACTCCGGCCCTCTGACATTCTGGTCGATCGATCGATGCCGTCCGGCTGCACCGGCAAGTAGCGTCCGGATCACCCTCAGCCTCGGGGAGACGGCGTGCGCGGCAGGTCGAGTTGGTCCCGCCTGACGATGGCGGCCGCCTTCGGCCTGGTCATCCTGGCCACCGGCGCCCTGCCCGGAATCGGCCCGGGTCTTCTGGCGGTGTGCACCGGATCGGGTTGCGGCTGGGCCGAGTTCCTCAACAGCAGGACAGACACCCGGTCCTGCCGTCGGCATCCGCGCGGATTGCGGAAGTTCGCCACCAGTGGCATGGAGATAACTCCGGATTGTCAGACGTGCGGCAAGCGCCTGCCGTCCTTCCGGTACGCCCGCGAAGAGAACACCCTGTCCCGCTTGCGCTGCGCCCAACACGGTGGAGGCTGACATGCCCGGTGCGGACCTCGCCTCGGTCGACTTCCCGTTCCGGTTCAAGGTCGTCAATGTCATCCCGGTCGCCGCGGTGCTGCTCACGGTCGGGACCGCGGTGCTGGCCGGAGCTCCGGGCGAGGCTCCTCAGCGGCAGGTGCTGCTCGACAACGCCCGCGAGTTCGGCTGGGCCGGAGCCGCTGGGGCGCTCGCCGCGACGGTGGTCATCGCCCTGCTGGCCGAGCCCTTGGAATTGGCATCGATCCGGTTCCTGGAGGGGTACTGGCCGAGAACCGGAGCGCTCGGCCGGATCCATGCGGCCGGGCTCCGGTCTCAGATGCGGAGGTTCACCCGGCTGCGCTTCCTTGCCGAGAGGTCCGCGGATCCGGCGTTGCGCCATCTCGCGGCTGTTCAGCTGGACGAGCGGTATCCCCCGGAGCCCGGCCGGTTGCTTCCCACCGCGCTCGGAAACCGGTTACGAGCCTTCGAGGACCGAGCCGGGAAAGGCTACGGCCTGGAGGCCGTGCCCTGGTGGCCGCGGCTCCACCACGTGCTGCCGGAGCAGGTCCGCGGCTCTGTCGACAGGCATCGGGATCAACTCGACGTCGCATCCCGCCTGACCATCGCCTGGGCCGTCGGCGCCGTGGCCCTGGCCGTCCTTCTCGCGCAGCACCCGGCCTGGTGGTGGGTGCCGGCACTGTCGGCGGCGCTCTCCTGGTTCGCCTATCGCAGCGCTCTGGGCGCGGCCGGCGTCTACGGCATCGCGGTCACCGCGGCGATCGACGTTTACCGCCTGCACCTGCTGCAGGAGATGCGGGTCCAGCCGCCCGCCGACACCGACGCGGAGCGGATCGTCAACGAGAGACTGCTGCTGCTCTGGGCCGGGATCCCGGAGAACGTTCAGTATCAGACGACGGACAGCGACCACCATCTGCGGATCACGTAGCCGCCCGGACCACCACCTGGCCGAGGAACCGCTGGGACTGGATCTCCAGGTCGGCCGTCGCCGCGTCGGCGGCCGCCGGAACACCCGGTGCGCGGCGGGCACCGCCGTCCGGTTCGACGAAGACCGCCCACCCGGCCGGCACGACCACCTCGACGTCGGACAGCAGCGCGGTGATCTCCATCCGCGCGGCGCGGGCCGATCCGGCCGGGATGGTGATGATCGAGCCGCCGGCCAGGGCGCGGACGTCGAGGATCGACGGGGTGGCGACCGGCCATTCGAGGCGGCGGCCGAGTCCGATCAGCAGGACACGTTCGAGGGTCCGGGGCGGGCTGGCGACCGCGCTCATCACCCGGCCGACCAGGATCGCCACCCCGAGAGCACACAGGCCCAGCGGTGGCAGGGCCGGACGCCAGTCCTCCGGAACCGGATTGTGGATCACCAGCAGGATGGCGATCCCGAGCAGCGCGAAGATCGCCGGGCCCTTGGCCGGGCCGAGCGGCTCCCGCAGGTTCCAGGCGCCACCGAGGCCGACGGCGATCATCGCGAGCGGCCACCAGTCACGCAGGACGCCGGTCAGATCGAGCGCCGGCGCGAGACGGTTGAGCAGCCAGACCAGCCCAGCGACCAGCAGCAGCATCGCCAGCCACACCGAGCCGTACCGCTTCACCGCGACCTCCGTATCCGCGGGTGAACTCTATCGGCATCACTGCATGCCTTCGGTCCGTTGACGCCGAGACTCAGTGGATCGGGCGGCCTTTGGCGTCGGGGATGCCGGACTTGCGGTGGAAGTAGGTGTTGAGCTGGTCGCGCCACTCCTCGGCGCTGCGGCGCTGCTCGGCCAGGCGCTCGGTGACCCGCGTGTGGACGGCCGGGTCGACCAGTTCCGCCGCCTGTGCCCAGGCGGCCTGCATCTCGGCGACCCGCTGCGCGCCGGCGAAACGGGTGTCGTAGATGTGCTGGATCACCGTCGAGCCGCTGTGCAGCACATGGGTGTAGGGGACGTGGTGGAAGAAGAGCAGCAGTTCGTCGGGGCAGGTGTCCGGGTGCTCGTAGCGCTCCGACCACGGGCGGGGGTACTGGGCGGTGTAACCGGTTCCGGTGGCGACGGTCCGGTCGACGCCTAGACCGTCACGATCGGCGAAGTGGTAGGTGCCCCACGGGGTGTACTCGTAGCCGTCCACGTCCGGGCCGTAGTGGTGGCCGGGCCGGACCATGAAACCGACTCCGAGCGGGGCGGTGTACTGCTCGTACGTCTCCCAGGAGTCGTCCATCAACGCGTGTAGGAGGTGCCGCGGGGTGCCCGGGAACGTCAGGCCGATCCACTCGTCGAGGATCTCCGCCGGGTCACGGCCGGGCGTCCAGCCGAGGCGGCCGACCGCGTAGAGGTTGGCCTGCGCCAGCGGGTGCCCGGTCCAGAACGGGTCGTCACCGACGTTGGCGACCGCCGACAGGACACCGCCGGACAGTCGTGTCGCCAGGGTCGGGCCGTCGTCGCCGGTCGGCTGGAAGCCGAGCACCGAACTCCACATCGGGGGCAGGTAGCAGACGTGTTTCTGCTGGCCGGTGTACTCCTGGGTGACCTGCAGCTCGACCGCCAGGCGGGTGTCGGACATGGCGAGCAGGACCGGGGACACCGGCTCGCGGGTCTGGAAGTCCATCGGGCCGTGCTTGACCTGCAGGATCACGTTGTCCCGGAACCGCCCGTCGAGCGGCGCGAAGTGGTCGTACGCGGCGCGGGCCCGATCGGTGGAACGGTCCCGCCAGTCCTGCCGGTGGTTGTAGACGAACGCCCGCCACCGGACCGGGGCATCGTACGGGGCCAGAGCGTCGGCGAGCATGTTGGCGCCGTCGGCGTGGGTACGGCCGTAGCTGAACGGGCCGGGCCGGCCCTCGGAGTCGGCTTTCACCAGGTAGCCGCCGAAATCGGGGATGGTCTCGAACACCCGCTCGGTGGTGTCCGACCACCAGCGGCGGACGTCCGGGTCGAGCGGGTCGGCGGTCGGCAGGTCACCCAGGATGACGGGCGCGGCGAAATTGATCGACAGGTGCAGGCGGATCCCGTACGGCCGCAGGGTTGAGGCGATCGTGGCGACCTCGCCGAGCCGGTCGGTGAGCAGGTGGGTCTCGCCCGCGTGGACGTTGACGTTGTTGACGGTGACCGCGTTGATGCCGGAGGCCGCCAGCAACCGTGCGTAATCGCCGACCCGGGTGAGGTCGTCGCGCAGGCGGCCGTCGTCCCAGAAGAGCGAGCCACCGGCGTAGCCCCGTTCGACCTGGCCCATCACCCGGTGCACGAAGACGTTGTCCCAGTGGTCCAGGACGCGGAGGCCGAACGCGGGTTCGTGTCGTTCGTCGGCGAGCCCCGGGTCGAAGGCGGCCTCGCCCCGGCGGACCACCTCGAACAGGCCGTAGAACAGTCCGGCCGGGCCGTCCCCGGTCACGACCGTCGACGCACCCCGCCGCCCGATCCGGAAGCCGTCGAGGTCTCGATCCGGTCGAGGGCCACCATGGCGTGCCGCGTCTCCCCGAGATCGCGGAGCGAGGGTGAGGACGAGGTCGGCGGGGGCCTCCGGCGGCTGGACGCTTCCACCGAAGCGGGCGCAGGCCCGGGACACCTCGGCGAGGACGGTGCCGACGAGAAGTCCGGCATCGCCGGCGGTGTCGACCCGGACGCGGCGGGAGCCCAGGGCGCGGAACGCCTCCGCCGGCAACCAGGCCGGATGGATCACGGGTGACGGTGTGGAGGTCACGTTTGCTCCGGCGGGTTCGAGGCGGTCCGGCTGGTTCGCCGGTCGAAATCCATTGAAACCACCTGATGTCCCACAGTCGAGCACGTCTTTCGGCGCGTCGCCGCGTGAGCATTGAACTGTTCCAAGTTGATCATGGAGGACCTGTGACCAGACCTACTGAAACGATCCATGACTTTACTGGCCGGAAACGTTGACGGCTTCCGATGCTCCATTGCAGACTCCCTGGAAAGCGCTTTCCTACCGCACATCCCCTCGGGAGGAACGAAGAGCATGAGTCCCCGTACCGGAAGATTGTGGAAAGCGTGCGTCGCGGCCGCCGTGCTGGCCGCCGCCCTGCCCGCGTCGCCCGCCGCCTCGCATCCGCGCGGCGGACCGCGGATGGAACGCCTCGACCGCGGCCTGGTCGCGGCCACGACCGGCGAGGGCGTCTTCCTGAGCTGGCGCCTGCTGGCGAACGAGGCCACCGGCTCGTCGGCGACCGGCCTGACCGGCGCGAACTTCACCGTCTACCGGGATGGCAGACGGATCGCGACGGTCACCGACAGCACCAACTTCCTGGACCGCGAGGGTACGGCCACCTCCCGCTACCGGGTCAGCGGAGCAGAGTCGGTCACCCCGTGGCCGACGAACTACACGGAGCTCCCGCTGCGGAAACCGGCGGACGGATCCGACTACACCTACTCGGCGAACGACATGAGCGTCGGCGACGTGGACGGCGACGGGCAGTACGAATACATCGTCAAGTGGGACCCGTCCAACTCCAAGGACGTCTCCCAGGTGGGGTACACCGGGCCGGTCTACGTCGACACCTACCGGGCCGACGGCACCCTGCTGCACCGCATCGACCTGGGCGTGAACATCCGGGCCGGCGCGCACTACACCCAGTTCCTGGTCTACGACTTCGACGGCGACGGCCGCTCCGAGATGATGATGAAGACCGCTCCCGGCACGAAGACGATCCGTAACGGTCGCGAGCGGTTCATCACCACACCGGGGCACGCTCCGACCGAGGACTACCGGCTGAGCGCGGCCGGCTACTACGAACACGTCGTGCAGATGTTCCTCGGCTGGGACCGGCACCCGGAGGTGGTCGCCGGGCACTGGCCCGCGACGCTGGAGCAGGCGTTCGGCATCGCTCCGCAGTATCGGTACCCGCTGAGCCGGGCCGACGCCGAGAAGCTGACCGACTACTTCATGGACGTGTACGCCCCGTCCCGCAGCACCCGCAACAACCTGCGCGCGTTCGAGGGTTTCATCGTCGACGGCCCCGAATATCTGACGGTGTTCGACGGGGCGACCGGTCGTGAGCTGCAGACGATCGAGTACAAGCCGGGCCGTCACGACGACGGTCTGATGTGGGGCGACTACGCGATGCCCCGGATCGAGCCGGCCAACCGGGTCGACCGGTTCCTGGCCGGGGTGGCGTACCTGGACGGCAGGCATCCGTCGGCGGTGTTCGCCCGGGGCTACTACACCCGCACGACGCTGGTCAGCTACCGCTGGACCGGCCGCAAGCTGGTCGAGGACTGGTACGTGGATTCGGGCTGGACGCCGATGACGAACCCGTTCAACGACTCCCCGCACGGGCGGGACGGCACGTCGGCGAAGTACGGGAAGATCACCACTCAGGGCTTCCACTCGCTGAGCGCGGCGGATGTCGATCAGGACGGCAGGCAGGAGATCGTCTACGGCTCGGCCACCATCGACGACGACGGTGACGTGCTGTACTCCTCGTTCGACACGCTGCCGGACGGTGTGACGCAGGCCCGGCTCGGGCACGGCGACGCCATGCACGTGACCGACATCGACCCGGACCGGCCGGGCCTGGAGATCTTCACCGTGCACGAGGGTGCCACCTCGGCCCCGTACGGCATGGCGATGCGCGACGCGAAGACCGGCGAGGTGCTGTTCGGGACGTACTCGGGCCGCGACACCGGCCGGGGCATGGTCGGTGACGTGCTCCCGGGCACCCGGGGTGTCGAGTCGTGGGCGAGCATGCCCGGCGGTTCCGAGGCGCTCGGCCTGCACAGCGCCACCGGCGAGGTGTTGACCGGCACGATCCCCGGCACCAACGCGAGCATCCGGTGGGCGGCCGACCTGACCACCCAGATCGTCAACGGCGCGCAGGAGGTGACGCCGACGATCGACGACTGGACCCGGGGGCGGCTGCTGACCGCCGACGGGACCCGCACGAACAACGGCACGAAGGGCAACCCGAGCCTGGTCGCCGACGTCCTCGGTGACTGGCGGGAGGAGCTGCTGGTGCGGACGGCGGACAGCTCGGCGATCCGGATCTACCTGAGCACCGAGGTGACGAACCACAAGCTGTACACGCTCATGCAGGACCCGCAGTACCGGGTCGAGGTGGCCCGCCAGCAGACCACCTACAACCAGCCGTCCTACCCGAGCTTCTACCTGGCCTCGGACACCGACTGGTCGAAGGTGCCGCGCGACGTACGGATCAGGTGATCGACGACGTAGCGGGCGTCGTCCTCGATCCCGTGCAGGAAGGTCGACCGACGGCGGCGTAGCACCGGCAGACCCAGGGCGTACAGCCCGGGGATGTCGGTCACGCCGCCGTCGTGGCGCAACCGGCCCCGGTCGTCGAGGACCGGCAGGTCCAGCCAGGAGTAGTCGGGCCGGAAGCCGGTCGCCCACACGATCGTGCCGATCTCGCCGCCGCCCAGGTCGAGGCGTAGCCGAGGCTTCGCCGGAACTCGGGTCGGCTCCAGCGGAACCCGATCGGTCAGCCCGGCCCACTCGTCGAAGCCGGCCAGCATCCGGTTCGCCTTCAGGTCGGCGAGCGAGCACACGTTGCGCAGCCCGCCGGAGAACAGCGCCACCCCGTCGCGGACCGTGGCCAGCCGTCCGACCAGCTCCACCCCGGCGTCGGTCAGCGTGTTGAGGTCGACCTCGAGGCCACCGGCGAGCTGCGGCGACGGCAGCCGCCGGGCCCGGTCGAGGTCGTCCACCTCGTCGTAGCGCTGCGCCCACAGCCCGGTCTCGTGCATCCACCACAGCACGTCGCGGTCGCGGTGCCGACGCGGCATCCGGGTGTGCTCCCCCACCGAGAGCACCACGTGCCGCCCGGCCGCCCGCAACTCGGCGGCGAGTTGCACGCCGGTGGCCGAGGCGCCGACGACGAGCACACCGCCGTCCGGCAGCTTGTCGGGATTGTGGTAGTCGAACGGCGTGACCTGATGGACGCCGAGGTCCCCGAAGTCGGGCACGACCGGCACGTTGCACGCGCCGCTGGCGATCACCACCGACCGGCAGCGCAGATCATCGACGGCGAAACCTTCGTCGGTACGCCGTACCGACGTCACGTTCACCCCGGTCCGGACGGGCGCCCCGGCGGCGAAGCGCTCGATGAACGCGACCACCTCGGCCATCGTCATGTACCCGTCCGGGTCGTCGCCGTCGTAGTCCTGTCCGGGCAGCCGGCTCAGCCAGTTGGGGGTGAGCAGCCGCAGCGAGTCCCAACGCTCGGTGCGCCACGAGTTGCCGACCTGCCCCCGTTCCAGAACGACGTGGTCGACGCCCCGCTCGCGCAGGAAGTGGCTGGCCGCCAGCCCGGCGTGCCCCGCGCCGACGACGACCGTGGTGACGCTGTCGCCCAAGGTCAGGCGACCTCTACCGTCACGTCGGTCGGGTTGGTGAGCGCGTCGAAGACCGCCGACCGCTTCTGTGACTGGGCCACGATCGCCTCGATGTCCGCCTTGGAGGCGTCGGCGTCGATGTCGAAGGTGACCTTGATGTCGTTGAAGCCGTTGCGGACGTCGGGGTCGCCGAGGATGCCGCGGATGTCGTGGTTGCCCTCGACGACGGCGGTCACCGAGCGCAGCTGGATCCCCCGGTTCTGGGCGACCGACGCGACGCCCGCGGTGAGGCAGCCGGCCAGGCCGACCAGCAGGTACTCGATCGGGGTGATGCCGTTGTCCTCGGCGGCGAACACCTCGGGGTGGTCGGCGGCGAACTCGGTCTTCGCCTTGTGCGACTGCTCGGCGCCGAGGCCGTAGAAGTTCTCGATGGTGGTGGTGCTGTGCACGCCCCGGTCCCACTTCGAGGTGGCCCGCCAGGTGAACCGGGCGGCCTCTGGTGCGCCCTTGAGGGCTTCGCGCGCGTCGAGCAGCGCCTGGACGTTGACTCCGTTATCGGTGACGGTCATGGCTGGATCCTCCCTGGTGAAGCCTTGATCTACAACACCCATCGGGACACTAGACAATGATCTTGTGCACGCCTAGCGTTGGAGGCCGTGAAAAGTGTCGGAGTCGTCGAGACCCGTTTCCTCGACCTCCCCCGCCCGCTGCCACTGGACTGCGGACGGGACCTTACCGGGGTCCGGGTCGCCTACGAGACATACGGAACGCTGTCCCCCGATCGGGACAACGTGATCCTGGTGTGCCATGCGCTCTCCGGTGACGCGCACGCCGCCGGGATCGCCGCGACGCCGCCCGAGGAGGGCACCCGGGAGGGTTACGCCAAGGGTCTGGGCTGGTGGGACGGCATGATCGGGCCGGGCAAGGCGTTCGACACGGACCGGTATTTCGTGGTGTCGACGAATCTGCTGGGCGGCTGCCGGGGCACCACCGGACCGTCCTCGATCGACCCGGCGACGGGTGAGCGGTACGGGCCGGACTTCCCGGTGATCACGGTGGCCGACATGGTCCGGTGTGAGCGCGCGTTCCTCGACGAGCTCGGCATCGAGCGGCTCGCCGCGGTGGCCGGCGGCTCCCTCGGCGGGATGCAGGCACTCGAATGGGCGGTCCGGTATCCGACTCAGGTCGACTCGATCGTGGTGATCGCCTCCACCCACGCGCTGCAGCCGCAGGGGGTGGCCTGGAACGCGATCGCCCGCGAGTCGATCATGCGGGACCCGGACTGGCAGGGCGGCCGCTACTACGGGACCGGCCGCACCCCGGACGCCGGGATGGGGGTGGCCCGGATGGTCGGGCACATCACCTACCTGTCCGCACCGGGGCTCGCCGAGAAGTTCGGGCGGCGTCTACGGGACGGGCTCAACTACACGATCACCGAGCCCGAGTTCGAGGTGGAGAGCTACCTGCGGCATCAGGCGGCTGCGTTCGTCAGGCGGTTCGACGCGAACACCTATCTCTACCTCTCCCGGGCTCTGACCTATTTCGAGCTGGGGCCACTGGACGGGGTGCGGGCCCGCACGCTGCTGATCTCGTTCAGCTCGGACTGGCTCTACCCGCCGGCCGCGTCCCAGGAGATCGCCGACACGCTGACGAAACTCGGCAAGAGTGTGGAGAACCACGTCATCGACGCGCCGTACGGGCACGATTGTTTCCTGCTGGAAGAGGCCCGGCAGACACCCATCGTCAGGCGGTTCCTTCAGGAGGGCACCGAGTGAGCAGAGAAGAAGTGCCGCACGAGTTCGGGTTCGAGACCCGGCAGCTGCACGCCGGGCAGCGGCCCGACCCGAACACCGGCGCCCGGGCGGTGCCGATCTTCCAGACCACCAGCTACGTGTTCGAGGATCCGGAGTCGGCCGCGGCCTACTTCAACCTTCAGGAGTACGGGAACACGTACTCCCGGATCATGAATCCGACGACCGCGGTCTTCGAGGAGCGGGTGGCCAACCTGGAGGGCGGCAGCGGGGCGGTCGCGTTCGCCAGCGGGATCGCGGCCCAGGCGGCGGCCCTGTTCACGCTGCTGGAGCCGGGTGACCACGTAGTCGCGTCGCAGGCGCTCTACGGCGGCACCGTCAACCAGCTCAAACACCTGCTGCGCAAGATGAACGTCGAGCTGTCGTGGGTGGATCCGGACGACGTCTCGGCGTGGGGCAAGGCGGTGCGGGAGAACACCAAGGCGTTCTTCGGCGAGACGATCGGCAACCCGGGCGGGAACGTGCTCGACATCGAGACGATCGCCGGGATCGCGCACGAACACGAGCTGCCGCTGATCGTGGACAACACGTTCGCCACGCCGTATCTGTGCCGGCCGATCGAGTGGGGCGCCGACATCGTGGTGCACTCGGCCACGAAGTTCATCGGCGGGCACGGGACCAGCATCGGCGGCGTAGTCGTGGAGGCCGGCACGTTCGACTGGTCGAACGGGCGGTTCCCGGTGGTGGCGGAGCCGTCTCCGGCGTACCACGGCCTGAAGTTCCATGAGACGTTCGGGACCTACGGTTATCTGATGAAACTGCGCGCGGAGACACTGCGCGACCTGGGCGGGGCACTGTCGCCGTTCAACGCGTTCCTGTTCCTGCAGGGCCTGGAGACGCTGTCACTGCGGATGGACCGGCACGTGGCCAACGCCCGGCGGATCGCCTCGTTCCTGGCCGGGCATCCGCTGGCCTCGAACATCACCTACGCCGGGCTGCCGGACAGCCGGTACCGGCCGCTGGTGGAGAAGTATCTGCCGCTCGGCCCGGGCGCGGTGTTCTCCTTCGACGTGGCCGGCGGCCGCGACGGCGGGCAGGACCTGATCCGCGGTGTGCGGCTGTGGTCGCATCTGGCGAACGTCGGTGACGCGAAGAGCCTGATCATCCACCCGGCGAGCACCACGCACCGGCAGCTCAGCGACGACGAGTTGCGGGCGGCCGGGGTCGGGCCGGGCACGGTCCGGCTGTCGGTCGGCACGGAGAGCGTGGACGATCTGATCTGGGACCTGACGCGGGCCTTCGAGGGGGTGACGGCATGAGCTACCAGGACGCGCTGACCATCCAGCGGGTGCTCAACTCGGCGAAGACGATCGCGATCGTCGGGCTGTCCGGCAACGAGCTGCGGGCCAGCTACTTCGTCGGCTACTACATGAAGCGGCACGGCTATCGGGTGATCCCGGTCAATCCGCGGGAGACGTCGATCCTCGGCGAGGTGTCGTATCCGTCGCTGGCCGACGTGCCGGTCCCGATCGACGTGGTGAACGTGTTCCGGGCGCCGGCCGCGCTGCCGCAGATCGCCACCGACGCGGTGACGGCCGGGGCGACGGCGTTGTGGACCCAGTTCGGGGTGATCGACCAGGAGGGCGCGGACATCGCCGAGCGGGGCGGGCTGACCGTGATCATGGACCGCTGCCTCAAGGTCGAGCACGCCCGTTACGTGGGCCGGATGCACTGGCTCGGGTTCAACACTCAGCGCATCACCTCGGTACGCTCCGGCCTCCAATAGGGTGACTTTTTTGGTGTTTGTGGCGTTTGTCCGATTGTGAGCCCTCCCCGGTTCACCGCGCAACCCACCGCATCGAAGACGGAGAACCGCAATGCCCTATCCCACCGCGATCTACCAACGTGTCGTCGCCGTCTGCGCGACGGTCGCGCTGACCGCCACCGCCTGGGCCGCCCCCGCGACCGCCGTGGCCGTGGCCGTCGCGCCGACCCCGCTCCAGTACGTCGCGCTCGGCGACTCCTACGCCGCCGGGTTCGGCGCCGAACCGACGAACGACCCGTGCGGTCGGACCTCGGCCGGTTACCCGGCCCTGCTCGCGCGCGAGGCGCACGGCGGCATCTCGATGCGCAACGCCGCCTGCGCCGGCGCGACCACCGCCGACGTGATCCGGCAGGCGTCCGCGCTCAGCCGGCGGACCCAGCTGGTCACCGTCACGGCCGGCGCCAACGACCTCCAGGTCAAGCAGCTGCTGACCACGTGCATCAACCGGTTCGCGGCGGTGGCCTGCCAGAACGACGCTCTGGCGCTGGACCGGAGGCTGACCGCCGCGCTGCCGCGTGACCTGAACCGCATGCTGCACGCGGTCACCACCGCCGCGCCCGAGGCCCGCGTGGTCATCACCGGGTACCCGCTGCCGTTCGCGCGGAGCCGGCAGTGCCCGGGCGTGCCGGTGGCCGCCCGCCTGCGTACCCGCGCCAACCAGGTGGTCACCCGCCTGAACGCCGCCATCGCCGCGGCAGCCGCCCGCAACCGGGTCCGCTACGTCGACGTCGAGCCGGGCTTCGCCCGTCACGGGCTGTGCAGCCGGAAGCCGTGGCTGGTCGGCCTGGAGGGCCTGCGCGACAACCGGGTGCTGCACCCGACCGCGACCGGCCAGGCCCGCGGCTACCTTCCGGCGATCGCCGGAAGCGGCCTGACCGACCGCGCCTGATCGCGGGTCACGTCCCCGGCACCGCCGTGCCGGGGACGGATCGGACCCGGCAGCCTCTCGTGAGGAGACGACCCGGGCCGGAGCCGTTCTACGCGAGCCCGGTCGACGGGGCCCGCGACCACGCACCCGCCCCTCCGGCACCCGTCTCCTGAGCGTTCCAGCTGGCCAGCAGCCGCAACGCCGCATGCGACGGGGACCCGGACCGCGCCGTGTAGACGAACAGCGTCTGGTCCGGGTCCTCGGGCAGCTGCAGCGCCTGGAAGTCGATGGTCAGCTCACCGACCACCGGATGCCGGTAGAGCTTGCTGCCCGACGTGCGGACCAGCACCTGATGGTCGGACCACCAGCGGCGGAACTCCGCGGACTTCACCGACAGCTCCTCGATCAGTGCGGCCAGCCGCGGGTCGTCCGGATACCGCCCGGCCTCCACCCGCAGCACCGCGACCGTCTCGGCGGCCACCTTGGCCCACTGCACGTAGAGGTCGCGGGCCCGCGGGTCGAGGAACATGAACCGGACCTTGTTGCGCTGCGCCGCCGGCAGCAGGTTGAAGTCGCAGATCAGGGCACGGGCCATCCGATTGGCGGCGAGCAGATCCATCCGCCGGCCCAGCACGAACGCCGGCGACGCCGCGTCGTCGAGCGTCTCCAGCATCTGGTACATCCCCGGGCGCACCCGCTGCGGCCGGGCCGCCGACCGGCCGGTCCGGGCCTGGACCAGGTCGAACAGGTGCGCCCGCTCGGTGTCGTCGAGCCGCAGCGCCCGGGCGATCGCCTCGATCACGGTATTCGACGGGTTGAGGTCACGGCCCTGCTCCAGCCGTACGTAGTAGTCGACGCTCACCCCGGCGAGCGCGGCGATCTCCTCCCGCCGCAGCCCCGGCACCCGCCGCCCGGGAAAGGCGTCGGTGATCCCCGCGTCCTGCGGGGTGAGCCGGGCCCGGCGGGTCCGCAGGAAGTCCTTGAGTTCGAGGTTCTTCTGCACGGTCCCAGTCTCCCGCGCCGGGCGGGCCCGGCGGCACCGCTGACTGGTACCGCCGGACCCACCCGACCGATCAGGCGGCCTGCCGGGTCGGCATGATCGTGACCTGCTGCAGGTTGACCCGCCGGGGCAGGGCCGCGGCGAACGCGATCACCTCGGCCACGTCCTGCGGGGTGAGGAACTCCACCGACGCGGCCGCACCGGCCAGCCAGTCGCGGGCGCCCTGGTCGGTGACGTGGCTCTGCAACTCGGTGCCGACGATGCCGGGCTCGATCGCCGACACCCGCACGTCCTTTCCACCCAGTTCGGCGCGCAGATGCCGGGACAGGTGGGTGATGAACGCCTTCGTCGCCGAGTAGACGGCGAACGTCGGGAAGATGTTCTGCGCCGCGATCGACGACGTGGTGAACAGATCGGCGGTACGCCCACCGGCGGCCGCCGCCACGAGCAGCGGTGTCACCGCGCCGACGGTGTGCACGGCGGCCGTCACGTTCAGGTCGATCTGGGTCTGCCACTGGTCGGCGCGCTGCTCCTCGATCGGCGCGGGCAGCATGATCCCGGCGTTGGCGACGACCAGGTCCACGCCACCGAACACCTCGGCGACCTGGGACACGGCAGCCCCGAGCGCGCTGCCGTCGGTGACGTCGACGGGCACCGCGAGCGCCGTGCCACCGGCCGCGGTGATCCGGCCGGTCAGTTCGTCGAGGCGGTCCTTGCGTCGGGCCAGCAGCGCCACCCGGGCGCCCCGGGCGGCGAGCAGTTCGGCGGTGGCGGCGCCGATCCCGCTGGACGCGCCGGTGATCAACGCGGAACGGCCCAGCAGCGGCTGCGGGGAGTTGACGGTCATGGTGTTCTCCTTTGCTCGGACACCATGCAACCGCCCCGACCGCCCGTGCGGACGGCGCTGATCGGCCCTGCCCTGACCAGGACCGGCAGACCCACCCGGCGCTCAGGGCAGGGTCACCACCACCTTGTCGGCGGCGCCCGGCGTGGCGGCCAGCGTCAGGGCCCGTTCCACCTCGGTGTACGGAAGCACGTCGCTGACGATCAGGGCGTACCGCTCCCAGTGCTCGACCAGGTCCTTGGTGACCTCGAAGATCTCGGTCGGGTAGCCCATCGCCAGCGCGATGGTGAGTTCGCTGGTCAGCAGCGCCCCGAAGTCGACCTCGACCGGCTTCTTGTGCACCGCCACGATGCTGAACCGGGCCCCGTGCCGGGCGGTGGCCAGCACCGTCTCGATGACCGCCGGCACCCCGGCCGCGTCCAGGTAGAGGTCGGTGGCGGGTCGGCCGTGCCGGCCGAAGTAGCGGGGCGCCTCGCCGTGCAGGTCCAGCAGCCGGGCCGCGACATCCTCCGCGGCCGAGTCGATCACCGCGTCGGCACCCACCTTCAGTGCCTTGGCCAGCCGGTTCGGCACCACGTCGACCACCACCACGTGGGCGACCCCGCGGAGTTTGAGACCGATCACCGCGCCCAGGCCGATCGGGCCGGCACCGAACACGACGGCGGTCTGGCCGGCCTGTGGCTCGAGACGGTTGACGGCGTGGGTGGCCACGGCCATCGGCTCGTTGAGGGCGGCCACCTCGAACGGGATGTGCTCGGGCACGGTCACCAGATGCGTGCCGAGCTGCGCGTCCCGGATCAGCACGAACTCGGAGAGCCCGCCCTGCGCGCCGCCGCTGCCGATGATCCCGTCGGCGGACGCCATCGGATTCAGTACCACGTGGTCGCCGATCGCCAGGCCGGTCACGTCGGCGCCGACCGCGGCGATCTCACCGGCCGGCTCGTGGCCGAGTGGGGTGGCGCCCTGCCGGGGCGGGATGCCGCCGACCGAGATGTAGAGGCCGTCGGAACCGCAGATCCCGCAGGCCCGGATGCGCACCAGGACGTCGGTCGGGCCGACCTCGGGCTCGGGCGCGTCGACGATCTCGGTCCGGCCCGGGGCGGTCACCATCACTGTCTTCATGAGCACCACTAAATCGCTTTAGTTGACCGGTAGGGTATCGGTCGGAAGGGGGATGTCGTGCCGCGTACCCGAGTGACCTTGAAAGACGTCGCCGCCGCCAGCGGCGTCTCGCCGACCACCGCGAGTTTCGTCCTCAACCGGGTGACCGGGCAGACGATCCCGCCCGCCACCCAGGAGCGGGTCCGCCGGGCCGCCGCCGAGCTGGGCTACGTGCCGCACGGCAGCGCCCGCGCACTGCGGGAGGGCAGCTCCCGGCTCGTCCTGCTGAACGCGGGACAGCTCCCGGTCGCCGGCAGTCTGCGCAGCTTCATCGACGGCCTCGACGGTGAGCTCATCGGTCACGGGTTCACGCTGCTGGTCCGGCACGGGCCGACCGATCCGGAGTCCCTGCGGCAGGCGGTGCGGACCGCCGATCCGCGCGGCGTCATCGACCTGGCCCTGCTCTACGCGACACCGGAGCCGGACCTGCTCGACGGCGGCTGGATCGACGGGCTGGCCGCGCACACCGCCACCCAGATCGACCACCTGGCAGCCCTCGGGCACACGTGCATCGGCTTCGCCATGCCCGCCGATCCCCGGCTCCAGCGGATCGCCCGGCTGCGACTGGACCAGGCCCGCGCGGTCGCCGCGACCCGCGGGCTGCCCCCGCCGGAGCCGTTCGACCTCGGCCGGCGTGGTGCCGTCACGGCGGTCGCCGCCTTCGATGACGCGGTGGCGCTCACCCTGCTCAGCGCCATGGCCGACGCCGGCCTCAGTGCACCCCACGACCTCGCGGTGATCGGTTTCGACGACACCGGATACGGCGGCCTGTGGCGTCCGGCCCTGACCACCGTCCACATCGACGCCGCCGGTTTCGGCCGCCGCGCCGCCCGCGCCGTGCTCGGCCTGCCCACCGACGAAGTGCCACCGGCTCCGTCGACAGTCGTCGTGCGTGCCACCACCTGACGGCCGCACCGAGCCGTCCGGAGACGGCGATCGGCTGTTCGGCCAGCGAAAACGCACCGTGTGCCTACCGTCCGTGGTGGCCGGACCGGAGGATGCTCGACTGGTCCGCCCCGAATCCCCGTGCGGGGCGGACACCCCCCAACCTGCCAGGCACTGTCTGTTCCTCCCAGGCGGTGACCAGCGCGTTCTATGGTCGGGCGGTGAGCGTCAAAGACGAGATCCGGGACTTCCTGCTGTCGCGCCGGGCACGCCTGTCGCCGGAGCGGGTCGGACTCCCCCGCCACGGCGAACGCCGGGTCGCCGGGCTGCGGCGCGAGGAGGTCGCGCAACTGGCCGGGGTCAGCGTCGAGTACTACACCCGCCTGGAACGGGGCAACACCCGCGGCTACTCCGACGACGTCCTCAGCGCGGTGGCCCGGGCGCTGCACCTGGACGACGCCGAACGCGAGCATCTGTTCGACCTGGTCCACGCCGCGAACATGCGCGCCCGCCCGGCCCGCGAGACCGGTGAGCTGCGGCCCAACGTGCAGCACCTGCTGGACGCCATGACGGCCGGTCCGGCCTACGTCGGCAACACCCGGCTCGACGTGCTCGCCGTCAACCCGCTCGGCCGGGCACTGTTCGCGCCGCTCTTCGCCGGCCCGCACCAGCCGGTCAACCAGGCCCGGTTCCTGTTCCGGGACCCGGCGGCCCGCGACCTCTTCCCGGAATGGGTGGAGATGACCCACGACGCGGTGGCGGTGCTGCGCACGGCCACCGGGCGACGCCCGGACGATCAACACCTGTCCGCCCTGGTCAGCGAGCTTCTCACGGCGAGCGAGGCCTTCCGCTCACTCTGGCGGCTGTACGACGTACGCCATCGCCGGTCCGGTCTGAAGCTCTTTCACCATCCCGTGGCGGGGCGGCTGACCGTGCGGTTCGAGTCGATGGCCCTGCTCTCCCATCCCGGCCTGCGGCTGCACGCCGGGACGGCCGACCCCGGCAGCCCGTCCGCGGCGGCCCTGCAGTTCCTGGCCAACTGGGCCGCCACCCCTGGAGTCCCGGCCGACCGGGCCGCCACCCCCGGAGTTCCGGCCGACCGGGCCGCCACCCCCGGAGTTCCGGCCGACCGGGCCGCCACCCCCGGAGTTCCGGCCGACCGGGCCGTCCTCCCTACCGAAATGGATCAGCGTTGAGCCGTACCGCCCTGCTCGTGATGGACGTCCAGCCCGCCGTCGTGGCCCGCTACCCGGACCCCGGATATCTGCCCCGGCTGCGTACCGCGGTCGACGTCGCCCGTACCGCCGCCCTGCCGGTGATCTTCGTCGGGGTGGGTTTCCGGGCCGGTGCGCCCGAGGTCGACCCGGCCAACCGGATGTTCGGCGGGCTCGCCGGCCGTGACCTGCCGGCCACCGGCACCGAGTTCCACCCCGCGGTGTCGCCGCTGCCGACCGAGCCGGTGGTCACCAAGCGGCGGGTGTCCGCGTTCGCCGGCAGCGACCTGGACCTGCTGCTGCGCGCCCAGCGGATCGACCACCTGGTGCTGGCCGGGATCGCGACCAGCGGCGTGGTGTTGTCGACGGTGCGGCAGGCGGCCGACCTCGACTACCGGCTGACCGTCCTCGCCGACGCCTGCCTCGACAACGACCCGGCCGTCCACGAGGTCCTGGTCGGCAAGGTGTTCCCGACCCAGGCCGACGTCACGGCCACAGATACATGGTCACGTCGGCCGGTCTGACGTCCGGCGGCAGCAGCACCGGGAGGGTGTGCCGGCTGGTGCCGTCGCGGTACTCGTCGGTCTCCCCCGCCGGCAGCGACTTCTCGATGTCGACCCAGTGCGCCCGGTCGACGAACCAGCCACCGATCAGGCGCCCCTCCGGCGAACGGAACACCAGCACATAGTTCGGTTCCTTGATCCGCCCCCAGGTGTTGTCCACATCGAACGACACGTAGTCCCACCCGCCGTTGACGGCCGGCCGGGGCAGCAGCTTGTCGATCTTCGCCCGCAGCAGCACCGAGCGTTCTCGCGCCGGGCTCTCCCCGATCAGGTACAGCACGATCCGCGCGACCCGGCCCGCCTCGCCCGCGTCGATCTGTTCGCCGTCGCCGAGTTCGACCGACTGCCCGGGCGGCAGATAGACCCAGCCCGCGCTGACCACCCCGGCCCAGTCGTTGAGCTCGGCGGACCGCCATCCGTGACCGGCGCTGTCGACGAATCGGTACCGGACGTGGATCCGCATCGGCTGGTCGGTGGTGTTCCGGAGAACCGCAGCCGTGCTGATGACGCGGCCGGTGTCACTGCCACCCGGAACCGGGAAGGTGGAGAAGCCCCGATCCTCGACGGTGATCCCGTCGACGAGGTCGTCCTGCAGCAGCGAGGAGTCGGCGCTCGGCGACGGCGCGGGCGGGCCGTCGCCGGGTGGTCTCGTACAGCCGGCGACCACGGCGGCGGTCACGACCATCCCGAGCACAGCGGAGAGCAGGCGCCGGATCTTCACCATTCCCTGTCCTTGTATGTCAGGTACAACTCGTGGCGCAGCGCCGTGTTCGCCCGCCGATGGTCCGCCCGGAGGTCACTCATCGCGGCGTCGGCGAGCTGGAGAAAACCCCGCTCGTCACGCCGGTCCAGCACCTCGGGCGCGATGCGCAGGTGGAAGTCCATCAGACCGACGGCCGTCACCTGGATCTCCTGGTCACGCGAGCTGCCGTGCGCGGTGATCTCCGGGCCGCGCCGCAGGTATTCCCGATGCCGGGACGAGAACGGCGGCCGCAGTTCGCTGTAGCATGACTGCCCGCCGTGCTTTCTGATAGGCCACCGCCATCAACGTCGCTCCAGCGATTCCACAAGCCCTTCGATTCGTCCGTCGGGTGAGGTCGCTGTGACGACTATCGCCCTGAGATCCTCCGCGATGGCGGCCATCGTGTTCACCTCCGATGTGACTCAGAAATCCGGGGAATGCGCCGGGTCCGGGTTGTCCGAACCCATCAACGGCCGGTCCAGCCTCGTCGTGCCGGCGCCCAGCGCCGCCGACCGGAACGCCTCCATCGCCGGTATGTTCACCTTCCAGCCGTCGCCGGCCTTGCCGAGCCGGATGTTCCCGTTGACGACACCGGCGTGGAAGCCGGCGATGATGTCGTGCAGTTCCCGCTCCGACGCCTCGAACTGCAGGCGCAGCTTCTCGGTCGCAGTCAGGATGCTCTGCCAGATCGCAGCCATGCTGTCGCCCCCGATGTCCGCATCCCGAGGGGCAGCCGGCTCGTAGGCGTCCTTGGCCACGCCGAGGACGGCGCCACCGACCGCGGCGACGACGGAGGCCACGGCCATTCCGGCGGCGCCGGCTCCCGCGGACAGGACACCCAGCACACCGATGGCGATGTTGAAGGTCAGGTTCTTGCTGTCGGTCGAGCCGCACAGAGACGAGGGGTCGTAGGCGTCGATCACCTCCTCAGCGAGGTTGACGAGCTTCACCACGTCGTTCTGCGCCTGCCGCACCTGCTCCTGATATCCCTGCAACACCAGCCAGAGCAGGGCAATGGTGTTGGCCTGAAGGAACACCATCCCACCCCACCGATCGAGGTACCGGCTGCGCGTCGGCCAGCGCCTCGATCGCCGGATCGAACGACGAGGGTGGCGGAAGCTCCATGTAGGGGCCCCAGATCTCCTTGGCCTTCTGGTCGGCATAGTTCCGGACCGTGACGTCGGTGACGTAGGGAACTCCGGTGACCGCGACGAACTCTTCGAGAGCGTCGCTGTCGCCCTCCCGCGTCATGATCCGGTAGACGAGCGTGTTGACGAGGCTGCTGATCGCCAGTTCGAGACTCTGCGGGAACTCCGCCATCACACGACTCCTATTCCGGGTACGGGCCGCTGTCGTAGCCGACCGTCCATTCGTCGTTGGCGGGCGACCGATCACTCTGCAGTCGGCCCTGGATCCTGCGCATCTCGTCGCCCGCGACGGTGTCCTCATAGGCGAACCGGTTGACCGCCGCGTCCAGCCCCAGCGACAGTTCCCACAGGTTCTTGCCGGTTTCCCCGGCGGCCGACCACAGGACGTCCCGCAGCTGGACCCAGACCCCTTTGAGCGCGGGTGACCCGAAATACGCCGGACGGTCCATCCGATCGTCGTAGCCCTTGGTGGTCTCGCATGCGTTGCGGATCTGGGCGTACTCGTCGGCCAGCCGTGGCAGGTCGACCCGGGCCGCCTGCCGGAGCCGTTCGAGCGGCCCGCCGAACACCACACCCCGCATCTCGTCGGCCATGACCGAACCTCCCCGTGACAGCCGGACTACGATGCTGACTACAGCGCCCGATCCGGTTCCGGTTCGATGTGCCGGCCGGGTGAGGCGCGATTGCGCAGTTGGTGAAGGACGCCGTCGACGGCGCCGTGACCCTGGCCCAGGAGCCGCCGATGTTCCCGATCTGGGTGATGGGCCCTCCGGATACGATCTCCGCCGTGAGCAACCCGATTACGCCGCTGCGCTGGTACGCCGTCCTCGCCGTGCTGTTCTTCGGCATTCTGCCGACCGTGCTGGTGGGGCTGTTGGTGGCCGGCGGCGACACGCCCTGGCAGGTCGGTCTGCTGCTGGTCGGTGGGATTCCGCTGGTGATCTGCGGCATCATCCTGGTCGTCCGCGGTTTCCGGGCCGGCGATCCGGAGCTCGCCGAGCAGCTGCTCAAGCGCGGCATGGCGTTCATCGCCGGGGCGGACGTCGTACTCCTGGGCGGCAACGCGCTGATCCGGATGGCAACCGGCGCCTGACGACCGAGACCGCAACCCTCCGATCCGGATCGCAACCAGCGACCGAACCGCAACGCCTCTGCCCTCTCCAAGCTCTGCCACCGGCGTGGAATCACGCCGATCAGTAGGCCATTCCGCATCCGCGAGAAGGGGCCTATTCCTCCATGCGCAGCGCTCGATTCCGCGCGGCCGTCCTGGCGTCCGCGCTCACTCTAGGCGTGGCCGTTCCGTCGGTGCCGGCCTCGGCCGACGCGGTGACCGGTCTATCGTCGGCGGTCCTGCCGACGCTGGCCGGGCGGCTCGCGTCGGTGCGCGTGGCGAAGAGCCTCAACTACTACCCGTCGAACGCCGCCTGGTCGTCGATGTGGACCGAGTTCGACGCGCCGCGGATCGAGGCCGACCTGGCCAAGGCGGCCGCGCTGGGCGCGAACAACGTGCGGGTCATCGTCTTCCCGCAGGCTTTCGGTTACCCCAAACCCCTGAGTCTGTACGCCGAGCGCCTGAGCACCTTCGTCGGCATCGCCGCGAAGAACCGGATGACCGTGAAGCTGACCCTGTTCGACTGGTGGGACGGCTACACCGAGACCACCCGCAGCATCACCTGGGCGAAGACGGTGCTCGCGCCGTACGTCAACGATCCCCGGGTGATCGCGGTCGAGTTGAAGAACGAGTTCCAGCCGGACGACACCGCGGCCGTGGCGTGGGTGCGCAAGCTGATCCCGGCGGTCCGGGCGGCCGCCCCGGCGATGCCGCTGACCCTGTCGGTGGACGGCACGACCGGCGCCCCCGGCATGGCCAAGATCAAGAAGGCGTTGACCGGCACCCCGCTGGACTACTACGACTTCCACTTCTACGGCAGCTCGGAACGGTCGCTGGCGGAGATCCGCAAAGCGCAGGCCGCGGTGTCCCCGTCGCCGATCGTGATCGGCGAGACCGGCCTGAGCAGCGCCGTCGACACTGAAGGTGAGCAGGCGGCGTTCCTGGCCCGGGTGTTCCGCGCGGCCCGGGAGGCAGGTGTCGGCTCGGTGTCGCCGTGGACGTTCACCGACTTCCTGCCGGGGGCGATCCCGGAGCATTCGGCGGTGTCCGCGAAACCGGCCCAGTACAAGTTCGGCCTGCACCGCACCGACGGCACCCCGAAGGCGGCGGCCAGTGTGGTGAGGAACGCCTGGACCACCGGGACCACCCAGAACACGGTGCTCAACCTGAGCTTCGAATCCGCGGCCCGCGATTCGCCGTGGCGGCAGAACCTGCCCGCGGCCGGCGGTGCCCGGATCACCACCGGGGTCGCCCGGACCGGAAAGGCGGCGGCCCGGTTCACCGGCACCACCCGAACCGCGGCGGGCCTGCCGTCGCTCGTCACGTCACCGATCACGCCGGTGCAGGCCGGTCACCGGTGGCGGGCCGAGGCGTACGCCCGGGGCACCGCCGCGACCGGGATCACCGAGATCACGTTGAGCTGGTTCGACGCCGAGGGCCGCTGGATCAGCCAGCACAACTCGAACCGGCTGCCGACCGGCACCACGACCTGGACGAAACTGTTCGTCGAGACGGTCGCCCCGCCCGGTGCGGCGGGTGTCCAGCTGCACCTGAAGTCGGGCGACAACACCGGCACGGTCTGGTTCGACGACGTCGCGATGTCCTGACCGTTTCACCGGCGGTGAGCGGGGCGGATCGTCGCGCGGTCCCGGGAGCCGTCCGCCGCGCCGGACGGCCCGGACGCGACGGTCACCCTGCCTGCAGTCTGCGCAGGAGTCTGATCAGGGCCGGAACCGCCGGATGGGTGGCCGGCTCCCGCCAGGCGACGTGCAGGTGCAGTGGTGGGGCATCGGTCAGCGGGACGTAGGCGACCGCCGGATGCGGGTACATGGCGGCGGTCGCGACGCTGGTCACTCCGGCCGCCCGCCCGGCGGTGATCGCGGCCAGCCAGTCGTCGGTGTTCGCCACCTCCACCACGGCGGACGGGCCGGTGCCCGGTGGCCACAGGTCCAGGCTGGTCGTACCGGTCACCGTGTTGATCGCGATCGGGTGGGCGGCCAGGTCGGCCAACGTCACCGCGGGGCGTCGGGCCAGGTCACCGTCGGCCGGGACGGCGGCCAGCCGGGCCTCGGTCACCAGGCACTCGGTGTGCACGCCCGGGATCTCGCCCGGGTCGCGCAGCACCGCGACGTCGGTCCGGCCGTCGGTCAGCCCGGCCGCCCGGTCGTCGATCCGCAGCAGCCGCAACGGCACGTCCGGGTACGCCTCGTCCCACGCCCGCAGCAGTCGACCGGTGTGTTCGCCCAGCGCCGACCAGGCATGCCCGAGCCGAAGCGGCCACGTGCCCACCCGTACCGGATCGAGAACCTCGTCGACCGCCGCGACCGCGGCGGCGGCCCGGTCCCGGAACGCCAGCCCGGCCGGAGTCAGTTCCAGGTGATGGGTGGACCGGTCGGCGAGCGTCACCCCGAGATGGGCCTCCAGTTGGCGCAGGGTGCGCGACAGCGCGGGCTGGGTGATGTGCAGGCGAGCCGCCGCCCGGGTCACGTTGCCCTCGGCCGCGACGGCCAGGAACGCCCGCAGGTGCCGCAGGTCCACGGTCATGACCGCAGAGCATAACCACAGCTGGGGACGGCATTTCCGGTACGGTCCGGGCCCGATTAGCGTACGGCTGTGACTTCGGTGGGTACGGCACTCGTCCTCGGCGCGGCGCTGTCCGTGCAGTTCGGCTCGGCGGTGGCGGCGCTGCTGTTCCCCCGGGCCGGTGCCGCCGGAGTGGTCGCGCTGCGGCTGCTCATCGCCGCGATCGTGCTGCTCGCGGTGTGCCGGCCCAGGCTGCGCGGGTACCGTCGGGACGACTGGCTCTCGGTGCTCGGGTTCGGTGTCGCCATGGCCGGCATGAACGGGCTGTTCTACCAGGCCATCGACCGGATCCCGCTCGGGCCGGCGGTCACCCTCGAAGTGCTCGGGCCGCTGACCCTCGCCGTCGTCACCGCCCGCCGCCGGTCCGGCTGGTGGTGGGCCGGGCTCGCCCTCGCCGGGGTGGTGCTGCTCGGATACCAGGGGTTCGACCGGCTGACCCCGGCCGGGGCGGCGTTCGCGTTCGGCGCCGGGGCGATGTGGGCGGGTTACATCGTGTTCAGTGCCCGCACCGGGCAGCGGTTCCCCCGCGCCGACGGGCTCGCGCTGGCCCTCGCGGTGGCCGCGCTGATCACCCTGCCGTTCGGGATCGCCGACGCCGGCGACGCGCTCCTCGACCCGGTGACCATCGGACTGGGCGCGGTGGTGGCGCTGATGTCGTCGATGCTGCCGTACACCATGGAACTGCTGGCCCTGCGCCGGATCCCCACGTCCACGTTCGCGGTACTGATGAGCCTCGGCCCGGCGGTGGCGGTGCTGGCCGGTCTCGTCGTCCTGGGCCAGCGCCTGTCCCCGCTCGAACTGCTGGCCGTAGCCCTGGTGATCGTGGCCAGCGCCGGAGCCGTCCAAACCCCGCGCGCCGACCTACGGTCCGATTCGCACCACCGCGCACCACATCGGGGGTCCGCCGAACCCGTGCGGTGAGCGGCGCCGGGGCCGCGCCTGCCTTCTCACCTGGCCGTTCCCTCGCACGCCCCCCTCGGCCGCCCTTTCACCGGCCTCCTTCGGGCGCTCCTTTCCGCTTCGCCCCACCCTCGCCTCCCTTCCTTCGCCCGCCCTCGCCCGCCCCCTCTCGCACGCTCTCCCTCGGTCGCCCCTCCCTCGCACACCCTCCCTCGCACGCTCTCCCTCGGTCGCCCCTCCCTCGCACACCCTCCCTCGCACGCTCTCCCTCGGTCGCCCCTCCCTCGCACACCCTCCGCACGCCCTCTCGCCCTCTCCCCTCGTGCGTCCCCGTCCCGCACCTCCCTCGCACGCCTCCTCTCTCATCTCCCTCGCGCACCTCCCTCGCACGCCTCCTCTCTCACCTCCCTCGCGCACCTCCCTCGCGGGTTCCTCCTCTCTCACCTCCCTCCCGCCTCCCTCTCTCATCTCCCTCGCCCGCCTTCCTCGCGGGCGCCCCCTCTCACACCTCCCTCGCGATCTTGTGAGGTTGCGGATTCTGGGGCGTCGCCGCCTCGCAAGATCCGGGTCCGCGGGCATGTCGCGACCGGGATGACGGCGGGCGGGGCGGAACTTGTCATACGGGACGGGCATGATGGCAGCCATCCTGTTCCCGCCCGCGACTGACGGCCCGACCGGAAGGCCTGCCATGGTGCCCATCACCGAGCCCGTCGAACTCGTCGACCTGACGCCATCCGGAAAGGCCGGCGCGGACGGCGTTGTGATCCCACTCCGCAGCCGTGCCCCACAGGCGAGCGCCGACCCAGGTCTGCGACCCCGCCGCCGGGAGCCGGCTGAGCATCTCGAGTGACCGCGAGCTCCCGCTGGGGGCTGCGTCCGCGCGACAGCATCGAGGCCGAGTGCGGTCGGCGGGGAGCCGCAGCCGTGATTGCCGGGTGCATCCGCCTAGCCCGGGGTGACGACGCCGATCCCGCCCTGATCCTGGCGCTGGGCGGCCCGGCCGCCGGGCGGTTCCTGGCCGGACCGCCCCGCCCGGACAACCACTCGATCGAACTGCCCCGCCCGGACAACCACCTGGCCAGGCTGCCCCGCCCGGACAGCTACTGGCTGCGGGTCTGGGGGCTGCGCGGCCTGCTCTGGGTGTGGGACGACAGCGCGGCGCCGGTCGCCGTGGCGGCGCTGGCCGACGAGGCTTGGCGGGTCCGTGAGATGGCCGCCAAGGTGGCGGCGAGACATCTGGTCGGCGAAGCCCTGCCGGTCCTGGCCTCGATACGCGGTGACCCGGTCGAGCGGGTCCGGCGAGCCACCGACCGGGCGATCCGGGTCCTGACCGGGGCAGGCGCCTGACCGGTGCGGGCCGGACCGGTGCGGGCGCCGGACCGGTGCGGGCGCCGGACCGGTGCGGGACCGCAAAGTAATCCGCTCGGGATGAGGGCCGCCGGCCCGGCAAGCGCTGCACTTGACGGACGAGACGCCGACCCGGATTCCTACCGGGGGCGGCGCTCCTTCCGGAAGGGAAATGGCGTGTTCGACGACAACGGTTCGTTCCTGCTGGCGCTGCTCGAGTTCTTCATCTTCGTCGCCTGGTTCATGTGTCTGTTCTGGGTCTTCGGCGACCTGTTCCGGAGCAAGGACCTCGGCGGGGTGGCCAAGACGTTCTGGTGCCTGTTCCTGATCTTCCTGCCGATCCTGGGCATGTTGATCTACCTGATCGCCCGGGGTGGCGGCATGACCGAGCGCGCCCTGGCCGCGCAGGCCGAGGCGGTCCGCCGGCAGGACGCGTACATCAGGCAGGTCGCCGGGCCGTCCGGTGGCAGCGTCACCGACGAGATCGCGTCCGCCAAGCAGCTCCTCGACTCCGGTGCGATCAGCGCGGCCGAATACGAGCAGCTGAAGACGAACGCCCTGGCCAAGACCAAGACCACCGCGGCCTCTGCCGCCTGACACCGTGGCGAGCCCACGCCCGCACGGCCGGAGGTGAATCAGCGCCGGCCGTGCGAGCGGCAGTCGTATCGGCTACACATCGACCCTCATGACGGCCTTGACGCGGGAGGCTCCGACTGTGCGAAGACTCCTAGTCGTGATCATCTCGGCGCTGACCGGCGCCGGATTCGCAGCATCCGCAGCCGCCGCTCCACCCGCGGCCCTCACCCCGCTCAGGACACCTGAAGTCATCACCGCCGTCACGGCGCCCTCGGCTGTCGCCGGACGTCCGGCGGATACCTCGGAGCCGGACATCGCGGTGGTCGCCGGCTGGAACCAGTCGGCCCTCGACGCGGTTCGGGTGACCCGGGCCTCCGATGCCGACGCGGCCCGCCTGTACGCCATGGTCAACGTCGCCGTCTACGACGCGGTCAACGGCATCTCCGGCTCGCGCGAACCGGCCCTGGTCACCGGGCGTGGACCGCGGCACGCCAACCCGCAGGCCGCCGCGGCCGCCGCCGCCCACGCCGTCCTGGTACGCGTCGACGCCGCCCGCGCCGCACTGTACGACGCCCGCCTCGCCGCCGACCTGGCCCGCCTGCACCGGGGTGTGGACAGTGGCGTCACCTGGGGCGAGCACGTCGGCGCCGCCGTGGTCGAGGCCCGAACCGATGACGGCTCCACGCCGGTCGAGACGCAGCCCGCCGGATTCGGGCCGGGCGTGTTCCGTACCGCCTGGTCCGGGGTCCAATATCGCCATGTGCGTCCGTTCGCCGTCGCCGACCCGGCCCGCTACCTGCCGTCCGGACCGCCGGCGCCGGACTCCGCGGCGTACGCGAGCGCGTATGCCGAGGTGGCCGACCTGGGCAACGGCGCCGTGGACCGACCGGACCTGCTGGCCACCTACCAGTTCTGGTCGTTGCCGGCCGGTTCGAGCCAGCCGCCGGGCGAGTGGCTGCGGATCACACTGTCCGTCGCCGAGGCTCGTCACCTGCGACTACCGGACGAGGCCCGGCTCACCGCGCTGCTCACGATGGCGCTCGCCGACACGACTGTGGTGACGGTGTCGACCAAGTTCACGTACCGGCACTGGCGCCCGACCACGGCGATCCGGGAGACCACCGACCCGGCGTGGACGGCCCGCGCCGGCAGTGTGGGCGGTTCTCCCGAGTACGTCTCCGGCCACAGCTCGTACAGCGGGGCGGCGGCGACCGTGCTGGCCGGGTTCTTCCACACCGACCGGATCACCTTCAGTCATGCCACCGACTCCGCTCCGGGCGGCACCGCACGTACCTATCCGGCTTTCTCGGCCGCGGCGGCCGAGGCGGGTCGCTCCCGGGTCTACGGCGGCCTGCACTTCGATTTCAGCAACCGGACCGGCCTGGCCCTGGGCGGCGCGGTAGCCCACGAGGTCCTGGCCACCGCCCTGCGGCCCCGCCACTGAAGGCGCGGGGCCGCGGGGCGAGGGGCGGTCAGGAACGGACGGGGTACGCCCGGACCGTGGTGGCGGCGGTGAGCGAGCCGAGACCGCCGTACCGGGAGGCGACGACCTTGTAGTTGCGGCACTGCTCGAAGACCAGTTCCTGGGTCCAGCTGGTCTTCCCGCCGAGTCCCCACTGTTGTTCGGTGAACGCGCTGGGTGCCGGCACGTTGAGATCGCAGCCGGGTGCCGAGTACACGTGGTAGTCGTCGGCTTCGGCGACCGCGCCCCAGCTGATCGTGATCGTCCACGGGCGGCCCGGGTTGCCGGTGGCGGCCACGTTCGGCACGTTCGGCATGGGGCGTGCGACGGCGGCCGCGACGGGTGAGTATCCGCCGACGGTCGCGGTGCCGCGGACCGGCCGGACCCGGTACTCGAAGCCGTGCCCGGCGGGCAGCCAGTCGTCGGTCCAGCTGTCGGCGCCGATGTCGAACACGCCCTTCGCCCAGGTGCCCTGCGTCGTGGTGTCGCGCTTCCAGAACTCGTACCCCGTCGCCCCGAAGGAATGAGCCCAGCTCACCCGGACCTTGTCGCCGACCGGGACCGCGGTGATCGTGGCCGGCGCAGCCGGTGTCAGGTCGGCCGGCAGCGACGCCGGCACCGGACCGTAGGCGCCGCCCAGGCCGAAACCACCGGCGATCCGGTCGGCGAACGCCTTGGCGATGACGTGTTCGCCGCGCACGTTCGGGTGCAGGCCGTCGTAGGCGTCGGTGTATTCGTCGAACGGCCCGTCGACGTCGGCCAGCACGATCGGCGAGGTGGCCGTGGAGAGTTCCGGCACACGGGCCGCGAGCAGCGCGTTGTACTGCGTGATCAGCGCGGGCAGGCCCGGGTTGACGTCGAGCGGGGTGCGGTGTGGCACATTCGCGACGGCGATCCGGATGCCCGGTTTCGCGGCGCGGGCGGCGGCGACGAAGTGCTCGAAGTCGGCGAGCAGCCCGGCCGCGTCACTGACGCCCCAACCGAGGTCGTTGAAGCCGAGCTCGACCAGCAGGTAGTCGGGGTCGTGGGTGGCGACGTTACCGCCGATCACGGCTTTGGCCTGGTGCATCTGCCAGCCCCACTGGGCGAGGTTGGCGCCGTCGAAGCCGATGCCGGCCCGGTAGGCGCCGTGGTGCGAGCTCGACTGATCGGTGTGGTCGGCGGGCAGGACGTGCGTGCCGGTCCACGGTCCGACGAAGTCGGCGGCCGCCACCAGATGCGAAGCGATCCGGTAGCGCCAGGTGAAGTCGCCTTCGGCGCCCTGGCTGATCGAGTCGCCGACGACCATGATCCGGGCGGCGGGTGCGGCGGCGGCGGGTGCGGCGGAGACGGCGACCACGGCCAGGGCCGCGGTCAGGGCGATTCCGATCAGACGCTTCGAGCGGCCCATGCACCGGACCCTATCAATGCCTTGCAGGTGTACGGTACCGTACCGTACATGGCAGTCATCATCGTGACCGGCGCATCCGGTGGCATCGGCATTCACATCGCTTCCGCACTCGCGGAGCAGGGCCACGAGGTGGTCATCGCGGCCCGCGGCCGGGAGCGCGGCGAGGCCGCGGCGACCCGGATCGGCGCCGAGTGGCGGCACCTCGACCTCGGCGACCTCACCTCGGTGCGGCGCTTCGCGCAGGATTTCGGTCAGCGGTACGGGCGACTCGACCTCCTGATCAACAACGCCGGGGTGATGGCCGTCCCGCGGCGGGAGCTGACCACCGACGGTTTCGAGCGCCAGTTCGGCGTCAACCACTTGGGCCACTTCGCGCTCACCGGCCTGCTCCTGCCCGCCCTCGAGGCCGGCGACGACGGTCGGGTCGTCACCGTCACCAGCGGCCTGCACCGGCGTGGCCGCATCGACTTCGACGACCTGATGGGCGAGCGGCGGTACCGGCAGTTCGGCGCGTACTGCCAGTCGAAACTCGCCAACGTGCTGTTCGGGCTGGAGCTCGGCCGGCGTACCGGGCTGACCAGCGTCCTCGCCCACCCGGGCGTCGCGCACACCGATCTGGCCCGCACCGGCAGCCGGGCGCGTGACCTGGTCATCGCCCTGGTGCGCCGGTCGGCGCAGTCCGCTGCCGCCGGCGCCCAGCCCATCCTGCGGGCGATCGAGGGCAAGACCGGGGAGGCGTACGGGCCGGACGGCCCCGGTGAGCGACGAGGCGAGCCGACCCGTATCGAGGTGTCGGCGGCCGGCCGGGACGAGGCCGTCGCCAGGCGGCTGTGGGCGATCTCGGAGGAGCTGACCGGGGTGCGATACGGTACCTTGACCACCGCTCAGTGATCTTTTGTCGTGCTCAGGGAGGCCGGGGATGTCACAGTCGCCGGCCGCCTCTTCACCGGCCGCGCCAGGCACCCGGCCTTCCGCCGCCGCCGCGCCGCCGGCCGCCTCTTCACCGGCTGCGCCGGACACCCGGCCCTCCGCCGCCGCGTCGTCGGCCGGGCGGCATCGGCTGGCGCCGGATCGGGAGGCGGCCATCCTCGACGCGATCCGGGAGTTGCTGGCCGAGGTCGGCTACGACCGGATGTCGATCGACGAGGTGGCCCGCCGGGCCCGGGCCAGCAAGGCCACCATCTACCGCCGCTGGTCCGGCAAGCCGGACATGGTCGCCGCCGCCCTGCACGGCCTGATGGTCGACCACCCGCCACTGCCGGACACCGGTTCGCTGCGCGGCGACCTGATCGCCGCGATGACCGGTTTCTGCCGGGTCTACGAGCGCAAACAGCCGATCGTGCTGAGCCTGCTGGCGGCCATCCGAGCCGACCCGTCGCTGGGCCGGGTGCTGCACGAGCACGTCCTGTCGACCGGCGTGACCGAGTCGGCCGAGGTCATCGACCGCGCCGTGGCCCGCGGCGAGCTCACCGGCAGCCCCGACGTGACCACCCTGGTCGAGGTCGGCAAGGCCCTGCTCTGGCATCGGCTGCTGCTGTCCGGCGAACCCCTCGACCACTCCTGGGTGCTGCACGTCGTCGACAACGTCCTGCGCCCCCTGCTCGGAGTTGCCGACCGGTAGCGATTTCCCTCAGGTGGTTCACCGACCGGCCGATCCTCGGGCCCGTGTCGCAGCCCCGCCCACCGGAACCGAACCGCCGCCCGTCGTTCGTCGACACCCTGGCCGCCGCCTGGGCCGCACGAAGCGCCGAGGCCACGCACCCCGTCGACGCCTCTCCCCCGACCGACCCGCGAGGCACCGCCGCGCCCCATCCACCACCGGCCACCAGCACGGCTTTCCCGCCATCAGGCACCAACTCGGCCTTCACCTCACCGGGTAGCGCTGCGGGTCTCCCGCCATCAGGCACCGGCGCGGCTGGCCGTTCGCGACGGTTGCCGCGCCCCGCGGTCTGGGCCGCCTGGACCGGTGGCATCACGCTCGCCGCCGTCGCCGCGTGGGGCGCGCTCGACGAACCGCGCTCCGACGCGGAGGGGTACCGAACCGACACGACCGGTGCCGTCGCCTGGACGCAGAACCCGCCCAACCCGCTCGCCGGCGTCCTCCCGGCTGACGACACTGCGTACCGGCTGTTCCCGACCAGAACCCCGGAACCGCCCGCCGAGGCGCCCGTCCCGATCGGCGGCGAACTCATCCGGGAGGATGATAAACGCCTGATCTTCGAGGGTGACTACGGCGAACGGGCCCGGATCACGCTGGTCCGGGTCGGCGATCCGAAACCCGACCGTGACCCCGGCGGCCCGGACATCCCCGAGATCGACCCGGCGTCCGGCGACCGGATGATCGCGGTCGAGGTGAAGGTCGAGAACCTCGGCCTGATCCGACTGCACACCGACATCGAGGAGAACGTCTGGCTCTTCGACGATCAGGACCACGAGTACGAGTACGACCGTGAACGGACCCAATCCGAGGCGGCCGGCCAGCCCGAACTCCTCGACCCGGGCGCGACCCTCACCCGGCTGGTCATCTTCAAGGTGGATCGGTCGGCGACCGGGATCCGCGCCCTGGTGGCCTGAGTCAGACGGCGCCGATGCTGGTCAGGTGGGCCTCGAAGGCGGCGACCATGTCGAAGTCGGGGTCGAGCAGCCACTGGGTCTGCAGGCCGTCCATCACCGCCAGTAATCCGGCGGCGAGATGGGCGGCCGGCGGCCCGGGCGGCAGGCCACCCTGCTCGCGAGCGGTCTCGACGCCTTCGGTCGCGGTTCGGCGCACCTCGTCGTACCGATCCCGGAAGAACCTGTGGGCCGGATGATCGGAAGCGGTCGCCTCAGCGGCGAGGGTGCTGAAGAGGTGGACCATCGCGCGGTCCGCCGCGTTGCGGCGGACCAGTTCGCGCAGGCCGGCGACGAAGCCGCCGGAGGTCGCCGCGAGCTCCAGGCTGTCGCCCCGGTCGCGTTCCTCCAGCAGGGCCACCAGCAGGCGTTCCTTGGAGCCGAAGTGGTGGATGATGTTGGCCGCGCTGACGCCGGCCCGCTCGGCGACGTCCCGCAGGACGCCGCCGCGGAAACCTCGTTCGGCGAAGACGTCGCGGGCGGCGTCCAGGATGGCCCGCTGGGCTTCACGACCGGAGACGTACGGGCCACGCGGGCCGCGTTTACGGGACTCGGCGGCGTTCGTCACCCGTCGACCGTACTGGGTGCGATTCGCCGGTTCGTCCCGGGTTCCGATTCGGGCGTTCTCCTCCGAAAAGCCTCAGGCGAGGCCGGTGAGCGCCTGCCTGGTCAGTTCGGTGGCGGTGGTGAGCGCGTCCTTTCCGCCTTCCGGGTCGGTGTAGTCGACCTGGATCAGGGCGTTGGCGCTGCGCACGTAGACGCGCACGCCCCGTTTCGGGACCAGCCGGGCGAACGCGTTGTCGCCGAGATCTTCGATCGGCTCGGTCGACGCGGTCGGCGCGGTGGATCCGGTGACCGCCGGCCGGGCGGTCGCCGTGGCGGTGGCGCGGTTCTTCTCCATCACCGCGATGGCGAGCTGCTCTGCCGTACCGCCCCCGCTGGCGGCACGGTAGACGGTCACGCTGAGGGCGACCTTCTCCTGCTTGTTGTCCGCGGTCCGGTACTGGCAGCGGACGCTGAACAGGGTCGGGCTCCGGTAGGGGGCGGCGTTCCGCTTGCCCGGCTCCTGGCCCGGCAGGAGTGGACATTCCTTGGCGTATCCGGACCATTTGGCGGCGGCGTCCGGGGTGCTCGCGGCCTTCGGCGTTTCCCCGTCGTCACAGGCGGAGACGGCCAGAAGAGCGGTCCCGAGCAGGATCAGTGGCCGTACGGCTATGTTCACCGCCGGAATGGTAGAGATCCGAAATCAGCGGCGCCGTCCCGGAACGCGTGTGGATCACCACATGTGAGATGCGCCCGGATCAGTCACCGGAAACGGCGATGGCCGCGACCGGACAACCGGCCGCCGCGGCACGGGCCGCGGGCTGTTCCGATTCGGCCGGGGACGCATCGAGAACCACCGCGACCGCGTCGTCGTCACGCTGGTCGAACACGTGTGGCGCGGTCAAAACGCATTGACCAGCACCGATGCATTTACCTTCGTCGACGGCGATCCGCACCTGACCTCCCGGTGACCGTTTTGACCGTTTGCTACCTCGTCGTCCTCGTCGTACGCTACCAAGTAATCAGACGTTTACTCGAGGAGACGGCATGCCGGATCAGGAGAACGTGCTCGATTACCCGTTCACACCCCCGACGGCGGTGGACCCGCCCGCGGAGTGGCAGGAGCTGCGCGACAAGTGCCCGGTGGCCCAGGTGCGGACCGCCGCCGGCACCGACGCGCTGCTGCTGACCCGCTACGAGGACGTCCGCACGACGATCACCGACCGCCGGTTCGTCCGCAACACCCCGGCCGGCAGCAACGCCATGGGCACCGGGCCGGAGTTCCTCAACGAGGAGGCTCAGCACCAGCGTTGGCGGCGCCTGCTGACCCGCTCGTTCACCGCCCGGCGGATGACCGCCCTGCAGCCGGGCATCACCCGCATCGCGCACCAGCTCGTCGACGACATGCTCGACGGCGGGGCGCCGGCCGACCTGCGGACCGCGCTCGGCTTCCCGCTGCCGGTCTACGTGATCTGCGACCTGCTCGGGGTGCCGGCGTCCGACCGGGAGCGGTTCGCCCACTGGTCGGACCGGTTTCTCAACATCACCCGGTTCACCGCCGAGGAGACCCAGCGGTCCGGGCGGGAGCTGTGGGCGTACATGCAGGCCCATGTCGAGGCCAAACGCGAGAACCCGGGCGATGATCTGCTCTCCGAGCTGGTGACCGTGGTCGACAGCGAGGACGGCCGGCTGTCCGAGCCGGAGCTGGTCTTCACCGGGCAGGCACTGCTGGTCGCCGGCCACGAGACCACCGCCAACATGATCGGCAAGATGGTCGCCATGCTGCTGGCCCGGCGGGAGCGCTGGGAACGGCTGCTCGCTGATCCCGGCCTGGTGCCGACCGCCGTCGAGGAGGTCCTGCGGTTCGACGCCAACCTCGGATTCGGTACGCACCGGCTGGTCACCGAACGCGTCGAGATCGCCGGCACGGTCGTCGAGGCGGGCACGACCGTACTGTCGGCGATGCCGTCGGCCAACCGCGACGAACGGGTCTTCACCGACCCGGACGAGATGGACCTGGCCCGCTCCCCCAACCCGCACCTGACCTTCGGCGCCGGACCGCACTCCTGCCTGGGCCAGTCGCTGGCCCGGATCGAGCTGCGGACCGTGCTGAGCGTGCTGCTGGAACGCCTGCCGACGCTGGACCTGGCGGTCGAGGTCGGTGCGCTGCGCCGCCGTCAGGGCCTGCTGGTCGGCGGCCTGGAGGAGGTGCCGGTGCGCTGGTGAACGGCCCCTCACGATCCGGGCGAACCGGCCGATCGTGTACATGTGCATGTCGGGATCCTCGAACGCGTCGACGGTCAGCCGTTGGAGCTGCTGGTGGGAGCATTCACCGCCAGCCCGGTGCCGAAGGTGGTCCTCACACTCGCCGAGGGCGAGGTCGGCCGGTTCGTCGCCGCCAACCAGGCGTTCGGCGACCTGCTCGGCTACGACAGGTACGAACTGATCGGGCAGTCCTCGCAGATCGTGGTCGCCCCCGAGGACCGGGACGCGGTCGGCGACGTGTTCGAGGGCATGATCGCCGGCCGGATCCGGGAGGCCGTGGTCGAGCGGGTGCTGGTCCGCCGGGACGGCTCCCGGGTGTGGATCTCCAGCCGCAACTTCCTGGCCCGCGACCGGTCCGGGGCGCCGTTCCTGATCGCCGAGATCGTCGACAGCAGCAGCCGGCAGGCGCTCGCCGACAGTGAGGCCTGGTTCCGGTCGCTGGTCGACGCCTCCCCGATCGGGATGGCCGTGCTCGACGAGGACGGCCGCTGGACCAGGGTCAACCCGGCCGTGTCGGCCCTGCTCGGCTACACCGGCGACGAGTTGGCCGGACGCACCCTGTCCGACGTCACCCACCCCGACGACCGGGACACCGACGGCCCGGTGCCCGACGATCTGGTCTCCGAGGCCGGCCGGCAGGTGACCCGGCGACTGCTGCGCAAGGACGGGCAGGTGCTCTACTGCCTGGTCACGGTCACCGTGCTGACCGCCGAGTCGGGAGTGCCGGTCCGGTTCCTGGCCCAGATCGTCGACGTGACCGCGGGGCGGCGCAGCCAGGACCTCCTCGACATGATGATCACCGCGAGCCCGGACCTGCTGGCTCTCACCACGCTCGACGGGACGGTGCTGCGGGTCAACGCGGCCTGGCGGCACATTCTCGGGTGGAGCGAGGACGAGCTGACCGGCACCCGGCTCGCCGAACTTCGCCACCCCGAGGACACCGGCACCGGCACCACCTCCGGCGAGGGCACCTACCGCTACCGGGCCAAGGACGGCCGATACCGGTGGGTGCAGTGGTCCGGCCGGGTGGTCGCCGACCAGCAGGTGATCATGGCGACCGGGCGGGACGTCACCGACGCGATCGTCGCCGAGCAGTCCGCCGCCCGCGAGACCGACCGGCTCCGCACCACGATCCGGGTGCAGCGGGAGATCACCGCGGTGGCCGCCGACCGGGATGCGGTACTACGGCTCATCTCCGACCGTACCCTCGAGGTGATCCCGACCGGCGAAGCCGCGGCGGTCCATCTGATCGACCCGGGCGGCCGCACCATGCGGATGGTCGCCGGAACCGGCGACCTCGCCGGCCGTGACGTGCCGGCCATCGCCCTCACCGGATCCATCGTCGGCGCCGCGGCCGCCGGCGGTGTCACGGTGCGCTGCGACGACACCAGCGTCGACCCGCGCGCCAGCCACACCCTGTCCCGCACGATCGGCATGCGGTCTCTGGTGGCCGCGCCGTTGCAGGCGCCGGGCGGGCCGGTGTTCGGGGCGCTGCTGGTCGCCAGCAGCCTTACCGGCGCGTTCGACGACGGCGACGAGCAACTGCTCACCCTGCTGGCCGACGCCCTGACCGGCGCGCTGCGACATGCCGAGGAGACCGCGGCCCGCGCCGCGATGACCGACGCGCAGGTCCGCCGCCTCAAGGACACCCTGCAGGTGCAGCGGGAGGTCACCGCGGCGGCCGCCGACCGGCAGGCGGCCATGCACACCGTCGCCCGGCGCGCGGTCGACCTGTTCCCGGCCGCCGACGGCTCCGCCGTCGAACTCCTCGAAGACGATCATCTGTCGTACGTGGCAGCCGCGGGCACCCTGGCACGGTTCTCCGGTTCGGTGATCCCGCTCACCGGCTCGCTCAGTGGCGCCGCCCTCGCCGGTGACACCCCCGCGCACTCCCGGAACACCCTCGCCGACACCCGGGTCAACCAGGAGACCTGCCGGCGCCTCGGGATCGGCTCGATGATGGTGGCGCCGCTGCACGCCGAAGGCACCCCGATCGGCATCCTGAAGATCTCGGCGAGCCGTCCGGACGCGTTCGACGACAGTGACGAACAGCAGTTGCTCCTGCTCGCGGACAGTCTCAGCTCGGCCCTGCGGCACGCCGACGAGGCCGCGCACACCGCCCGCGCATTGGCCGAACTGGCGGTCAGCGAGAACCGGTTCCGGCTCACCTTCGACAACAGCCCGGTCGGACTCACCCTGTCCAGCCTCCAGCCCGGCGAACTGGGCCGCTACCTGCACGCCAACGCCGCCATGTCGGCGATCACCGGCTACTCCTCCGAGGAGCTGAGCCGGATGTCGTACGCCGACCTGCAGCACCCCGACGACGTCGCCAGCACCGACGAGTACGCCCGCCGACTCCGGGCCGGTGAGATCGACACGGTCCGTATCGAACGCCGCTACCGGCACAAACAGGGCCATGTCATCTGGGTGGCGATCCGCGTCGCGGTGGTCCGCGACGAGCAGGGCCGCGCCCGGTACGTGGTCAACCAGGTCGAGGACATCACCGCCCGCCGCGCGGCCGACGCCGAACTGCGCCGCCAGGCCCGCCTGCTGGAGCTCATCCCGGCCGCGGTCATCGTCCGCGACCTCGACGGCACGATCAGGTGGTGGAACGCCCGGGCCACCGAGTTGTACGGGTGGCCGCTCACCGCCGCCACCGGCAAGACCGCCGACCGCCTCCTGGCCACCTGCCACCCCGCCCACAGCACCGCCACCGAGCAGCGTGAACGGCTCGAACACGACGGCCGCTGGGAGGGCCGGCTCCAGCACGTCACCGCCGACGGGCGGCTGCTCACCGTGATGAGCCGCCAGGTCCTGCACCAGCCCGAACCCGGCCCCGACGGCCACCTCGACCCGGTCCAGGTCCTGGAGATCAACAGTGATGTGACCGCGGCCCGGGCCGCCGAGCTCGCCCTCGCCGACAGCGAACAGCGGTTGCGTGCCCAGTTCGACAACTCGGCCGCCGGGCAGGTGATCCGCGCCCTCGACGGCACGCTGACCGCGGTCAACCGCGCCTACGCCGACATGCTCGGGCACACCATCGACGAACTCACCGGTCGTCCGGAGGCCGGCCTGCTCGATCCGGCCGAGGTCGAGGAGAACCGGCACCTGCTGGCCGGGCTGTTCGCCGGGGACGCCGACTCGTACACCCGGGAGGGCCGGCTCCGGCACGCCGACGGCCACCGGGTCGACGTCGAGGCCACCGTCTCCCTGGTCCGCGACGACACCGGCCGCCCGAAACACCTGATCGGCGTGGTCACCGACATCAGCGGCCGGCGCGCCGCCGAACGTGCCCGGGACAACGCGGCCGCCGCCCTGGCCGAGCGCAACACCGAACTGGAAGCGGCCAACCAGCTGAAACTAGACATCATCGGGATGCTCGGGCACGAGATCGGCAACCCGCTCACCACGATTCAGGGTCAGGCCGAGATCCTCTCCGACGACTGGGCACGCCTCGACGACAGCCGCCGGGGCCGGGCCATCGACGCGATCGGTCGGCAGGCGGCCCGGCTCGACGACATCGTGCGCGAGGTGCTGGCGATGGTCACGATCGACGCCGGCAGCATCCGCGCCGACCGGCGGGAACTGTCGGTCCGCGGGCAGATCGACAGCGCCCTGTCGGCCTTCCTCACCTCGGATCCGCTGCCCGTGCACGGGGACGACGCCCGGGTGCTGTTCGCGCCCGGCCACCTGCAGCAGATCCTGGTGAACCTGCTGTCGAACGCGGCCAAGTACGGCGGCGGTGCCACTGCCGTACGGATCGGCCGCAGCGAGGGCTGGGTGCACGTCACCGTCGAGGACAGCGGGCCCGGCGTGCCGGAACAGTTCCGCGACCGCCTGTTCGACCGCCTGACCCGGGCCGAACGCGACGCCACCACGGTGAAGGGCACCGGCCTGGGCCTGTACATCGTGCGGGGCCTGGCCCGCGCCAATCACGGCGACGTCCACCACGAGCCCAACCCGGCCGGCGGTTCCCGTTTCATCCTCGACCTGGAGGCCTTTCCCGGTACGGCCTGACGCGCGCTAGCGGAGACCGGCCGGAGCGGGCAGGCCGTACCGGGAGTTGAGCACCTGCATCGCCGCGCCGGCCGCGATCACGTCGGTGCCGAGGCCGGTCAGGCTCACCTCGACGGTCAGCCAGTCGGCCCGTGGCACCTGGGTGCGCACGGCCCGCTCGACCACCTCGAGGTAGAGGTCGCCGTGGTCGAGCAGGTCGGCCCCGGCCAGCACGACATGCCCGAGGTCGAGGGTCTGCAACAGGTTGACCACGCCCACCCCGAGCACCGCGGCGGCCGCGACCGGGTCGGCGGCCTGATCGTGAACGGCTTCGAGGCAGCCTCGCCGCCCACAGACACACGGCGGGCCGTCGAGCTGGACGACCGTGTGCCCGAACTCACCGGCATTGGTGTGTGCGCCCCGATGCGCCGCGCCGCCGAGCCACAGACCGGCCCCGACACCGCTCTCCACCATGATCAGGGCAGCGTCCCGGAACGCCGGCCCGCGACGCCAGGCCTCGGCGGTCACCGCGGCGGTGACGTCCTTGTCGACGACGACGGGCAGGCCGAGTGCCTTTCCGGCCAGGTCGGCCAGCGGGATGTCGTGCCAGTGCCGCAGCCGGTGGGCGTCCCGAACGGTTCCGGTGGCCTGGTCGAGCGGCCCGATCATGCCGATCCCGACACCGGCGAGATCCGGCGCCGACCGGCCGTTCGCGGTGATCATCTCGGTGACGCCGGCCACCAGACGGGTCAGCAGCTGGTCGGGCGTGAAGTCGGCCGGGAGCGGCATGGTCGCGCGATCGTGGATGTCACCGGCCAGGTCGGTCAGGGCCAACCGCAGGTTGCGGCGGGTGACGTGGGCGCCGATCGCCCAGCGGCTCTCCGGCACCAGGCGGTAGACGGCGGCCGGCTTGCCCAGGGCCGGACGGCGAACCCCGGCAGGGGCGATGACGCCCTCCTCCAGCAGGCGGGCCAGCACCTTGGAGACGGCCTGCGGGGTGAGCCCGGTGACCTCGGCGACGGTGCCGCGCTCGATGACCGGCCGGGCCCGGGCCAGGGCCAGGACCTGGGCCTCGTGATAGTCGCGGAGGAAGGCGAGGTGCACCGGCTCACACTACAACTAACGCAACAGCGTTGCTAAAGTCCGCGGCATGCCCCACATAAGCAACACTGTTGCGGAAGTCGAGACCCGGCACCGCCTGCCGGCCCTGCTCGCCCTGGCCTTCGGCGCGGTCGCGATCGGCCTCACCGAGTTCGTGCCCGCCGGACTGCTGCCGCAGATCGCCCAGGACGTGCTCGGCAGCGAATACGCGACATCCCCACCCGACGCGGTGGCACACGCCGGGTGGATGGTCACCGCGTACGCCCTCGGGGTGGTCGTCGGCGCACCGACGATCGCCGCGCTCACCGCCCGCGTCCCCCGCCGCCGGCTGGTCCTCGCACTGCTCGTGACGTTCGTGGCGGGCACCGTCGCGTCCGCCGTCGCACCCAGCTTCGAACTGGTCATCGCCGCCCGGTTCGTGGCCGGGCTGCCGCACGGCGCCTACTTCGGGGCGGCCGGGCTACTGGCGGCCTCGCTGATGGGTCCGGGCAGCGAGGGCCGCGGCTTCGCCGCAGTCCTCAGCGGGCTCACGGTGGCCAACGTGGTCGGCGTGCCGGCCATCACCCGGCTCGGGCAGGCTGCCGGATGGCGTACGGCGTACCTCGTCATCGCCCTGGTCTTCGCCCTCGCCCTCGTCGCCGTCGCGGCGACCGTGCCCGACGCACCCGCGACCGACGGCTCCCCCGCCGCCGAGCTGCGATCCCTGCGCCGCCCGCTGGTCTGGCTGACCGCGGTGACCGCGGCGGTCGGGTTCGCCGGATTCTTCGCCGTCAACAGCTACATCGCACCGGTCACCACCGAGGTCACCGGCCTGTCCAGCGGCACCGTCCCGTGGGTGCTGGTCGCGATGGGCCTCGGGATGACCGTCGGCAACGCGGCCGGCGGGTGGTACGCCGACCGGAACCTGCCGCGCGCGACTCTCCTCGGATTCACCGCGATGATCGCCACGGCGGTGCTGTTCGGGCTGACCGCCGACACCACCGCCGGACTGTTCGCCGGCGCGTTCCTGATCGGCGGCACCAGTCTGTTCCTCGGGCCGGCGCTGCAGTCGCGGCTGATCGCGGTCGCGCCGGGCGCCCAACTGATGGGCGCGGCCGTCAACCAGTCGGCCATGAACATCGCGAACAGCCTGGGCGCCGCCCTCGGCGGCGCGGTCATCGCGGCCGGCCTCGGTTATCGCGCCCCGGCCTGGGTCGGCGTGGGCCTCGGGGTGGCCGGGCTGATGCTGGCCGCGATCGGTTTCGCCGCCGACCGCCGCCGCCCCAAGACGACGGGCTAGAGAGTCTCCGGAATCTCTGTCTGGTCGGTTCGCCTGTGTCCGATCCCGCCAAACCCCGGCACCGGCGCGCCGTAGGCCGGGCGGCCGTCGACACCACACAGCTGCCTCCGAGCTTGATCAACCGGCCGACAGGCGACGGACCGGCGGGCCAGCGGGCGGCGGGCAAGCGGGCGGAAGGCGACGGAACGGCGAGCCGGTAGGTGGTGGGCGCGGATCGCTCGCCGCGCCCCGCGTCGAGGTCGCGTCACAGCAGGGATTCGACCTCGGAGGCGGCTGCGGCGGCGCCGGGCGTGGTGCGGATCTCGGCGCCCAGCCGGGCCGCCGCGGTCCGGTGCGGGCCCGGGGCGAGCAGACGGTCGACGGCGGCACGGATGACCGCCGTCCCGGCCTGCCGGGGCACCACCGCGGCGGCCCCGGCGCGTTGGAGAACCGAACCGACAAGCGGCTGGTCACTACGGTCGAAGGCGGGCAGGATCACCAGGGGCAGATCGTGGGCGAGCGCCTGCATCGTCGTGCCGTGTCCGCCGTGCCCGATCACCAGGGAGGCGGCCGGCATCAGCTCGGCGTGCGGCACGTATCCCCGGACGTCGACGTTGCCGGGCGCCCGGATCTCGTCGGGCCGCACCGAGTTTCCGGTGGTGACGACGACCGGCAGCGGCAGGTCGGCGACCGCGTCGACCACCGACTGCAACGTTGCGACCTGACCCGGATAGTGCAGCGAACTGAGACTGACCAGCACCCGCCCCGGCGACCGGGCGGGCACGGCGGGTGGCACCACCGGCCCGACGACCCGGGTGTTGGGCGGCAGCGGTGACAGTGGCTCCAGCGACGGCAGAGCGGTGACGAGGACCCGATCGGCGCGGTCCCAGAGACGGCGCGGCGGCAGTCCGTTGAGGGTGGCGATCGCGTTGAGCGACCCGGCGCCGAACTCCCGCCGCATGTATCCGTAGAAGGTGTGCACGAGTGAGACGTGCCGGATCCCGGCCCGCTGGACCGCGGCGAACGCCCCGAGCAGCATGCAGTCGACGACCGCGACGTCACATCGGAACTCGCGGAGCAGGTCGGTGACGTCCCGGCCCGGGCCCACGGTCGACGCAGGTGGCGAGATAGGCGAGCTCGGCCCGACGGGTGCTGAGTCGCGCCTCCGGCCGCCAGGCCCGGGCTCGCCGGTAGGCGTGGAAGGCCGGCCCGTGCGCCTCGATCCGGGCGCGCATCGACGGATGACCGAGAACGCGCACCCGATGTCCGCGATCACGAAGCTCCGACGCGATGCCGAGGGCGGGCGCGACGGCTCCGCCGCCGTCCCACGTGACGATCAGGACGTCGCTCATGTCAGCGGACCCTATCGCCGGTTCCGGCCATCGTGGACCCCCTTGCATGGGCCATCTAGTCCTCGGCCTATAGTCCCTTGCATGGCGCGGCCACCTTTGTACCTCGTGGGCAGCTACGAGATCGGCATTCTGCTCGGCAACCTCAGCCGGCAACGGACCTACCAGATCACCCGTCGGGCGAGTTTCCCCGAGCCGGTCGCGGGCCTGGCCCAGGGCCAGGTGTGGCTCGGCGACCAGGTCGAGGCGTGGATCGCGGCCAACCGCGGCGAGCCGTCCCGTCGAGGGCTCACACCAGGTTCTCCGCCAGCAGACGACCCGCCCGATTCCCCGGATGGCTGACCAGCACGCCGAGCAGGGCACTGGTGTCCTCCGGCCAGTCGGCTCCGGGTTTGAGGAGCTCCCGCACCGGGATCCGGTCCTCCGCGCGGTCTCGCCACCCGGCGACGTGCCGCCAGTCCACCCCGACCTCGACCAGCGCACGAACGCCCTCGTATCGTTCGTGCGCCGGGCTGAGCAGGTGCGGATAGGCGCAGACCACCTCGTATGTCATCAGCATGGCCCGGAGCACGTCGTCGGTCCGTTTCGGACCGCCGCGGGCCTTGGCGATCAGGTCGGCTTCGAGCGACGCCCACAGCACCGGCGTCTCCGCGTAGTTGATGCGGACCCGCACGATCGCCGTCAGAAGATAGTCACGCACACCCCGCCCGCGGAATCGGGCCCGACCGATCAGCCGGTCCCGGACGGCCACGAGATCCGCCGGAACCCGCTCGGTCCGGGCCGGGGCCCGGCCGGAGAGCAGCGCCGCACGCACGGCCTCCACATCGGCCCCGCACTCCCGCAGCAACTCCCCCGCATGCGACCGTGGGTCCTCCAGCAGCACCGCGAGCAGCTGCTCGGCGCTGGGCTCACCGTGTGCGAGGCGGGCGCGCTCGACGGCGGCCGGGCCGTCGTCAGGTGCCGGCCACCGCCCGGCGCGCGTCC
The DNA here is from genome assembly GCF_033097365.1 of Actinoplanes sichuanensis. Classification (NCBI taxonomy): domain Bacteria; kingdom Bacillati; phylum Actinomycetota; class Actinomycetes; order Micromonosporales; family Micromonosporaceae; genus Actinoplanes; species Actinoplanes sichuanensis. Next base: position 1,878,801 of record NZ_AP028461.1, on the reverse strand, counting down.
GGAGGACGGCGTGCAGCACGGTCGGTGTGATGTCGTAGGCGTCGAGCACCCGCCGGACCCCGGCCCCGGCTCTCAGGGTGCCGGCCAGCAGGTGATCGGTGCCTATCCGTTCGCCGCCGAGTGCCTTCGCGACGGTCATCACCGCGGAAACCTTGTCAGTCATGACCAGAGACTAGAAATCGACCGCCATACTCCGCGTCGGCCTACAGACCGATATCGCCTATGACTCTGGTCGTACTCGGAGGTCGCGCACCCGAGGTCCGGCGAGGTCCGGGCGGGCGGTGGTGGTCCAGCGAGAAGCCGTAGATGGGCGTCGCTCAAGGACTTCACGAAAGTCGCCGGTCGGAATCGGTATCTGATGATCGTCGAAGCCATCGGCGCCAACCGCCTGCAGCCGTAGCGCCGACCCCATGGACGAGCCGCCCCCGGCCAGGGGGCGGCTCGTCACGGGTTCAGCAGTCGAACAGGGACTCGACGTCGGTGTTCTGGATGCAGTCGTCGTCGTAGTCGCCGCCGTCCAGGTAGTCGACGACGCCGTCCTGCTGGCCGTTGAGGGTGTCGTAGCCGCCCTCACCGTAGAGATGGTCGACTCCCGAACCGCCGTTCAGGACGTCGTTGTGCCAGTGACCGTTCAGGATGTCGTCGCCGCCGAGGCCGTACAGCCGATCCGGACCCTTGGTGCCGTCCAGACGGTCGTCGCCGTCGCCACCGAAGATCTCCTCGATGGCGAGCACGGTGTCGCCCTCGCCCTTGCGGCCGTCGTCCTTCCGGCCGCTGTCGGAGTCGACACTGACGGCTCTGGTACGCGCACCGTAGGTGACCATGTCGTTTCCGGTGCCGCCGTCGATCAGGTCGGCGTCCGCACCGGACGGCTCCCCGCCCTGGTTGTGACCGTCGTGGCCGGCACCACCGTACTCCCGGTCGCTACCCGCGCCGCCGGCGATGTTGTCGTTTCCGGCACCGCCGGCGATCACGTCGTCGCCGCTCTGACCGGCCAGGTAGTCGCTGCCGCCGTTGCCCCAGATCCGGTCCTTGCCGGTGCCACCCCACAGCGAGTCGTAAACCGAACCGCCGACCAGGTCGTCGTTGCCGGAGCCGCCGGCGGCGCGCATCGACAGTCCGGTCCGGTTGGTGGCCTTGTCGTGGCCCGAGCCGAGGGTGACATCGAGGATGCGGATGTCCTGGCTGATCGTGCAGCGGACCCGGGTCTTGTCGCCCTTGACCTGCTTACAACCGGTTCCGGCACGGAGCGTGACCCGGTCGTCGACGGTGATGGTCCGCCCCGAGCGGGTGATCACGACCGAGTTCCGTTTGCCGGCACCGGCCGTGAACACCAGATCGACGGGCTGGCCCGCGTCCCGGAACCGGACGTACGCGACCCCGGTGGCGGCGGCCTCGGCGGGCAGCGCGAACGCGCCGACCGTGGCCGTAGTGGTGAGCAGGGACGCACCGATCCTGCGTAGCCACACATAGGTGGACATGTTTTCTTGTTTCCTCCCCGTTCATCGAACGTCTGCGGATGGTAGATCATCAACAGTGAGGACAGTTGCCGATTACATAGTTACAACGTTGCAGGGTCTATGGTGGACGGATGACGGTCGAGTACATCCGGTATCGCATTCCCGGTGACACCACGGCTTTCGAGGAGGCGTACGGCCGGGCCGCCCGGTTTCTCGCCCTCGCACCGCAGTGTGTCGACTACGAGCTGAGCCGCTGCACCGACGAGCCGGACGTCTACATCCTGCGGATCACGTGGACGTCCACCGAAGACCACCTGAAGGGTTTCCGGGGCGGCGACCTGTTCCCCGGGTTCCTGGCCGAGATCCGCCCGTGGATCGAGGCGATCGACGAGATGCGCCACTACGAGCGGACCGCGGTGCGCGGCCAGGGCGGCTCGATCCCCAGCATGTACGAGTGGGCCGGCGGCACCGAGGCCCTGGAGCGACTCACCGAGCGCTTCTACCAGCTGGTGATCGCCGACGACGTGGTCGGGCCGCTGTTCGCGCACATGGATGCGGGCCATCCGAAACACGTCGCGATGTGGCTGGCCGAGGTGTTCGGCGGTCCGGCCCGCTACACCGGCGAGCGTGGCGGCTATCCGGCGATGCTCGGCCATCACCTCGGCCGGGGGATCACCGAGCGGCAGCGGCGCCGTTGGGTCGACCTGCTGGTGGACGCGGCCGACGAGGTGGGCCTGCCCGACGATCCGGAGTTCCGGGCCGCGTTCATGGGCTACATCGAGTGGGGCACCCGTCTGGCACTGGCCAACTCGCAGCCGGGCGCGACCCCACCGCGGGAGGCTCCGGTGCCGCACTGGGGCTGGGGCGTGGCCCCGCCCTACAACGGCTGACCCGCCCTATGACGGCTGACCCGCCCTACAACGATGGAAACGACGCCAGGTGGTCGGCGACCGGGCCGAGGGTGAGCAGTCCGCTGCCCGCTCCGGCCCACTCCCCCGCGGCCGGGGCCAGCGCGGTCCGGGCCCGCGACACGGCGACCCGGTCACCCGCGGCGACGGCGGCCCGCCCATACAGGCACCACAGCGCCTCGGCGAGCAGGTCGGCGGGCGGGTCCGGGACGGTGGCCAGATCGGTGCCGGGCGGGTACGCATCCCAGCCGGGGTCCGGCGTGCCACGGCGCAGATGCAGTCCGAGCAGCGCCAACGGCAACAGCCCCTCGGACATCCCGGGCATTCCGGAATGCTCCAGCCGTACCGCCGCGGCCCGATAAAGGTCCTCAGCCGACGGCGACGCCTCGACCACATCGGCACGCAACGCCCGATACCACTGGGTGAACACGCCGACCAGCGGCAGCCCGTGCCGGTCGGCCAGGTCGTCGGCGGCCCGGGCATGCTGATCGGCGTCCCGGAACGCGACCACCGCGCATGCCGACTGCAACCGGATCAGATGCCCGAGCACCTCCATCGTGACCAGCCCGTGCCGCCGGGACAGCCCGACCAGTTCCGCCCCGATCCCGTCCCGCAGCCGTGACCCCCCGGTCTGCCGGCAGCTCTGCATGAAGACACCGTTCAACGCGAACGCCAGCAATCCCGGATCGTCCAGCTCCCGGGCGATCGCCTCGGCCTGCCGGGCACAGTCGCGCGGCCGCGGATCGCGGCTCCCGCGGGACTCGACGGCGATGGTGGCCAGCAGCCGGGCCCGCACCGGCCGGAAGCCGTCCACGGGCAGCGCGGCCAACGCCCGTTCGGCGGCCGCGACGATCCCGGCCGACTGCACCGGATCGTCGGCACGGGTCCAGACCGCCGGCACGTCGTAGGCGCCGATCACCCGCGCGGTCAGCTCCGGATCACCGAGTTCCTCGGCCGCCGACACCGCCGCCGCCCGCTGCTCCCGGGCCACTTCGAGGCCGCCCGGACCGGTCACCGCGAGGTTGCGCAGCAGCCCCACCGCCGACTCCAGCCGGCCCTCCGGCCGCACCTGCCGATAGGCCGCGGCGGCCCGCGCCCACACCGCGTCAGCCGACGCCGCGGCGCCGTCCAGATGCGGCTCCTGCCGCAGGATGTCGCCCTCCAGCGCGCGCAGCGCCGGGCCGGGCTCCACACCCAACTGTCCGATCAGCAGCTCACGGGCCCGGCGCAGCACGGCGAGGGCGTCACCCTGTCGGTGTGCGCGGTACAGGGCCAGGGCCAGCAGCCGCCAGCCGTCCTCGCGCCACGGGTGCGCGGTCACATGCGCGTCGAGGTCCGGGACGGCCTCGGCCGCCCGGCCCGACTCCAGCCGGGCCGACGCCAGCCGCTCCACCGCCCGCAGCCGCAGCTCGGCCAACCGGGAACGGTCGGCTCGAGGCCACGCGGCGTCCGGGAAGTCGGCGTAGGCGGGGCCACGCCACCAGGCCAGAGCTTCGGCGAGCCGGGCCTCGTCGGCGGCGGTCACCGCCTGCTCGAACCGCCAGGCGTCCACCTGATCGGGGGCGGCACGCAGGGCGTACCCCCTCCCCTGGGTGACCAACAGCGTCGCCGGCGCTCTCGCCGGACGGCCGGGCTCGATCGCCCGCCGCAACGCGGCGATGAAGGTGCGCACCGCGACCACCGCGCCTTCCGGCGGCGAGATCCAGAGATCAGCCACAAGATCATCGAGGGGTACGGTCCGCCGGCGCGCCACGATCAGTCGGGCCAGCACCGCCCGATGCATCGGACCCTTCAGTGGTACGGCCGAGCCGGTCCCGTCCTCGGCGATCACCGGCCCGAGCACCCCGAATCGGATCACCGGGCCACCGTACTCCGGACTCGTCGGCTGCTCCTCGACACCCGGGACGGTCCGCGATCCGGTGGATTATCCGAACCGCCCTCACGTCATGTCTGCGGGGGAGATAGTGAGGGTTCGAGTTCTCCCCATCCGTGAGGGGCCCGGTCGTGGCGACATCGTTCTTCGATGATCTCAGCGTCAACGTCAAGATCCTCGCCGCGGTCGTGGCCGCGGTGGTGGTGGCGGTCGTGGTCGGCGTGTTCGGGCTGATCGAGCTGCGCACCAGCAGCCAGGCGGCCGAGCTGATCCTGACCAGCAACGTGGCGAGCATCAAGGCGGTCGGCGAGATCAAGACCGCCTTCTACCGGGCCCGGCTGTCCACCGCCAACCAGGCGATCGCCCAGAGCCCGGCCGAGATCGAGTCGTACACCAAGGAGTTCGACACCCGGATCGAGCAGTTCGACACGGCGATGGCCGCCTACCGGGCGAGCGAGCCGGCGACCCCGGTGGCGACCATCGACGCCGTTCAGGCCGCCTGGGATTCGTATGTGACGGTCGCCCAGAACGAACTGCTGCCGGCCGGCGCACGTAACGACTTCGCCGGTTGGGCGGGTATCCGTGACGCCAAGGTCGCCCCGATCATGAAGGACGTCGACGGCTACCTGGTCGAGATGGACGCCACCGAGACCGGCGACGCGGTCAAGAACGGCGACGCCGCCCACGCCGGCTACGACTTCGGCCGCCGCGCCTCGATCATCATGATCGTGGTGGGCGCGCTGCTGGCACTGGCCATGGGCATCGCCGTGGCCAGGCGGATCGTCAGGTCGCTGACCAGGGTGAAGGTGGTGTGCGAGGCGCTGGCCGACGGTGACCTGACCCGGACCAGCGGGGTGACGTCCCGGGACGAGCCCGGTCAGATGGCGCAGGCCCTGGACCGGGCGGTCGACAATCTGCGCCGCACCGTGCAGACCATCGACGGATCGGCGACCGCCCTGGCCAGTGCCGCGGAACAGATGTCCAGCACCGCGCTGCAGATCGCCGGCTCCGCCGAACAGGCGTCCTCGCAGGCCCAGACCGTGTCGGCGGCCGCCGAAGAGGTGTCGCGCAGCGTCGAGACGGTGTCGGCCGGCAGCGAGGAGATGGGCGCCTCGATCCGGGAGATCTCGCAGAACGCCGCCGAAGCCGCCCGGGTCGCCTCCGAGGCCGTCGACATCACCACCGCCACGTCGGCGACGATGAGCAAACTCGGCGACTCGTCGGCCGAGATCGGCAACGTCATCAAGGTGATCACGATGATCGCCGAGCAGACGAACCTGCTGGCCCTGAACGCCACCATCGAAGCGGCCCGGGCGGGCGACGCCGGCAAGGGTTTCGCCGTGGTCGCCTCCGAGGTCAAGGACCTGGCCCAGGAGACGGCCCGGGCCACCGAGGACATCTCCCGCCGGATCGAGACCATTCAGGCCGACACCACCGGCGCGGTCACCGCGATCGAGGAGGTCTCCCTGGTGATCGCCCGGATCAGCGACTTCCAGACCACCATCGCGTCCGCGGTGGAGGAACAGACCGCGACGACGGCCGAGATGAACCGCAGCGTCGCCGAGGCGGCGACCGGCACCAACGAGATCGCCCAGAACATCACCCTGGTCGCCACCGCCGCCCAGAACACCAGCCGGGGCGTGAGTGAGACCCGTCAGGCCACCGACGACCCGGCCAGGATGTCCAGCGAACTGAACACCCTGGTCGGAGCCTTCCGCTACTGATCGGTCAGGCCGGGTCCACGGTGCCGCCGTCGGACCAGGTGTTGCCGGTCCAGACGTTGCCGGGGCCGGTGGTCAGGAAGCTGGTCACCGGGCCGACGCCACCACAGTGGCCGGACGGGCCGCGTTCGAAGACGTTGTCCCGGACGACGACACCGGACGGGTTGTCGCCGTGGGTCTTGCCCGGGTTGTAGCCGAAACTGCCGCAGTAGGCGGCCGGTGTGGCGTGGAAGTAGTTGTTCTCCACGGTGACGTTCGTGATCGGGGCGAAGTCGCCGAACAGCGACAGGTTGGTCGAGCAGCCGCCGCCGATCTCGTTGTCCAGCGGGGTGCACCACAGCGTGTTGTGCCGCAGCACCATGCCGGAGCCGCCGTTGGAGAGGAACCCGTTGTTGTGGTAGCCGAAGCTGCTGTTCGGGTCGTTGAACTGGTCGTGCAGGTACGAGTCCTGGACCAGGCAGTCGCCGTCACAGCGGACGCTGTGCTGACCGCCGGTGATCTCCGAACGGAGCACGGTGACGTCGGTGCCGCTGACCGCCGCCCAGCTGGTCGCCCCGGCCCGCACCTCGGAGTCGACGATCGTGATCGAGGCGCCGGCGGCGTTGGTCTCGATGGCCCGGTTGATCACACTGTTGCGGAACGTCACGTTGCCGGCGTAGACCTGGATCCCGTCGGCGCAGTCGACGATCTTGCGGTCGATCACCTGGTTGTCGGTGTGGAAGTTGCACGGCTCGGTGAACGGCGTGAGCGTGACACCGGCCGGGACCCCGGTGTTGTCCGCGTTCGGGAACCCGGTCTGGACCGGCGGCTCCTCGGGGATCGTCGGCGTGGGGGTGAACGTGACGTCCACCCAGTAGTTCGTCGAGGCCCACGTCGAGGTCGGGAACCCGCCCGGACCGTACCGGAAGCGGCCGTTGAAACGGTCCGGAGTGTCGGCCGGAGCGTGCAGCGGACCGCTGTCACGGGCCTGCGCGAAGCCGTTGTTGTCGGCCGAGTAGTGGCCGGTCGTGGTGTGGTAGGAGACGACGTAGTCACGGTCGGCGTCGATCGGCACCGGTTGCGCGAAGGCCGCGGTCTGCCACCCGGACGCCGTCTCGCCGGTGAAGGTGACCTGCGCCAGCCGGTCGCCGTCCCCGGTCCACAACGAACCGGTGTGCGGGCCGGTGTTGGCCGCCGACTTGTAGAACCGCACGCCGGTCACCGTGCCGCCGACGTCGGACCGGAAGAGTGTCCCCAACTCGACGGCCGACGAGTCGTCCACATCGATCGTGCCGGGTGTGTCCGCGTCCGACCACAACGACACCGAGTCGTCGGCGTTCGCCGGCGCGGCGAAGAACGCCACGATGGTCGCGGCCATGAGCAGGACCGCTTTACCACGATGTTTCACTTCAGCTCCCCCTGACTGAGTTCGATCACCGATCCGGAGGATATCGATCACTGCGCGTGCCGTGGGCCCCGCCCGGGACGGGGCCCACGGACGTCACAGTGTCGGAGTGACCGGGCGGATCGTGCCGTCGGTGTTGAACTCCAGGCGGTCGATGGCGGTCTCCCGGTTGGTGCCGTCGCCGGCCGGGACGGCGAAGCGGTGGTAGGCGATGTACCAGGTGTCGGTGCCCGGGGCCTGCACCACCGAGTGGTGGCCGGTGCCCTTGATGCCCAGGTCGAGGCGTTTCTGCAGGATCACGCCACGGTTCGTCCACGGGCCCAGCGGTGAGGTGCCGGTGGCGTACGCGACCCGGTAGTCCTCGCTGCGGGTGTCGTTCTCCGACCACATCAGGTAGTAGACGCCGTTGCGTTTGATCACGAACGGGGCCTCGTTGTAGCCGGCGGGTGTGATCGTGCGTACCTGAGTGGTGTCGAAGGAGGTCATGTCGGTGTTGAGGCGCACCGCCCGGCACACGCCCTGCCCCCAGTAGAGGTACGACTGCCCGTCGTCGTCGGTGAACACCGCCGGGTCGATGGCCTGCCCACCGGAGAACTGACCGCTCGTCACCAGCGGGCGGCCCAGCGCGTCCTTGAACGGGCCGGTCGGCGAATCGGCCACCGCCACCCCGAGCTGCTTGGCGGTGTTGCCACTGGCCAGGCCGCCGGAGAAGTACAGGTAGTACTTACCGTTGCGGGTGGCCACGCCCGGTGCCCAGGCCGAGTTGTCGGCCCACGACACGTCCGGGCCGTGGTCGAGGATCACACCGTGGTCGGTCCAGTTCACCAGGTCGGCCGAGGAGAACGCCTTGTAGTAGGTGCCGCCCCATCCGGCGTACCCGTCGGTGGTCGGATAGAGGTAGTAGCGGCCGTTGAAGTTGACGATCTGCGGGTCGGCGAACAGGCCCGGCAGCACCGGGTTCTTCGCGGTCTTCGGCGCCCACGGGGCGGCCGGTTTGAACGAGCTGTCCGCGCGGAACGTCGCGGTGTCCTGGTAGGCGTCCAGGTAGAGCGCGAAGTCCCGGTGCCGGATCCGCCGGTCCGGATAGTTGTACGAGACCAGCGCGACCGATCCGCTGACCGAGCCGTCGACGGCGCAGAACGTGGCATCGCCGCGGAACGTCGCGTCGCCGGTGTTGGTGTCCAGTCGCAGTCGGTAGTCACGGTGCCGCAGGAACTGGCCGTTCTTCGCCTGGAACGAGTAACACGACGGCGAGGCCAGCCCGTTGACCACGGTGAAGGTGGCGTCGAGCTTGGCCTGTGCCGTGCTGCTCGCGGTGATCGGGTCGATCCGGCCGAGACTGTCGAGGTGGCGCACGAACCGGCCGGGATAGTTGACCGACTCCAGCGACCGGGCGCCGGTGGCGATCGTGGCGGCCTGGGCCGGGGAACTCGACAGCACCACGACGAATCCCGTCAGTAGTAGGGACGCGGCGAACAGGGAGCGGGCGGACATAGGCGTTCCTCCGAGGCGGGTGGTGAGCCGACACCGAGGACGTTAACGATCACAGATTCGCAGTCAACGATTCGAACATGTTCGATCACAGGCGTTCGAAGCTCACTCTGTGATCGATAACAAGACCCAGTCCCGAAAGGTCGACGGCGGACGGCCGAGAACATCCGCCACGTCACCGGTCAGAACCGCGTTGTGCCCCGCCCGGGCCCAGGCCGACCCGAGGACGGTGGCATCGACCGCGGCCGGCGGCAGCCCGGCGGCCAGCAGGTGCGCGGCCGCCTCGGCGGGCGGGAGGTCCACGGTGGCGACCGGCCGGCCGAGGATCTCGCCGAGTTGCCGCGCCTGATCGGGAACGGACAGCAGCTCGGGGCCGGTCAGCGTGTAGGTCCGGCCCGCGTGGGCCGGACCGGTGAGCGCGGCGACCGCGACGGCGGCGATGTCGCGGGGGTCGATGACACCCTGCCGTCCGTCGCCGGTGAGGTTGGGCACCGGTCCGCCCGCGAACCAATGCCGAGCGTTGCTGGCGAAACTCGACGGCCGCAGGATCGTCCACGCCAGGCCGGACTCCCGGACCGCCTGTTCCGCGGCCAGATGCCACGCTCCGACGGTCGCTCCCTCGAACACCTCACCGGTTCCGATCGCGGACAGTTTCACCACCGACGCGACTCCCGCTTCCCGGGCCGCCGCCAGCAAGGCGAGATCAAAATCGGGCGATGGTACGGCCGGAGCCGTCAGCAGGAACACCGCTCGGACATCGGCCACCGCCCGGCGTAACGAACCGGGATCGTCGAAGTCGGCCCGCACCACCCCCGGCCCGGACGGTTTGCGGCTCATCGCCCGGAACGGGTGTCCACCCTGGTGGAGAAGCTGCACGACATGCCGCCCGACGGTTCCGGTGGCTCCGGTCACGAGAATCATGCCGGTCACGGTTCCAGGCGGCGGACCTCCGGGCCTAGGAACTTTCGGTACGGTCCGGGTCATGACCGTCCTGGAAGCGCCCGATCCCGACGTGACCCTGATCTGGCGACGGCCCGGAGAGCTGGTCGTCGCCGGCCCACGGACGACGGCCCGCTACTACGCCGATCAGCCCGGCCGGACCTGTCACCTCATGCGCTTCCAGCCCGGGCGGGCGGCCGGGTTCCTCGACATCCCCTTGCGGGAGCTGGTCGACCGTGCCGTCCCCGCCGCCGAGGTGCTCAAGCGGCGGCGGGTCGGTTCGACCCACCGGGGTCTGGTCACGGCGGCGATCCCGCTGCTGTCCGGTGGCGCGGCCCGCCGGCCGGTCGCCGAGGCGGCCCGCGAACTGCACGTCAGCGAACGGCACCTGCGCAACGTGTTCACCGAACAGACCGGGCTGACACCGGCTCAGTTCGTCCGCATCGACCGGGTCCGGCGGGTTCTGGCCGGTCTCGGGCGACGCCTGCCCGAGGTCGCCGCCGACGCCGGTTACTACGACCAGTCCCATATGGGCGCCGAGTTCCGCCGGGTCATGGGCACCACTCCGGCCGCCTTCCGCAACCACGACTGGCCACCCTCCGAAACCTGCCACCCCGACCGCTAGAGCTTCCGGGGCCGACCGTCCGTCAGAAGGTCAGGACCCGGCGGGTGGGGGTGGTGTCGGTCCAGGCCGACGCTACCGAGCTGAACGGGACCGGCGAGTGGGTGACGGTCAGGTGGCCGGCGGCGGCGTGGGTGGCCACCTCGGTGATCATGGTGGCTCGGCGGCGCCAGGACAGGGCGTTGTTGGTGTAGCCGAGGATCTGCAGGGAGCCGCTGCGCAGCGTCGCCGAGTCGATCGGGGCGGTCGGACCGGCCGAGGAACCCAGGTTGACCAGGGTTCCGCCGGGGCGCAGGACCCGCAGCGCCGCCGCGGCGGGTGCTCCGAAGACCGGGTCGATCACCAGGTCGGCCGGGCCGTCCAGGTCCTCGATCGGTACCGCCGTCGCGCCCAGGCTCTCGGCATGCCGGCGGGCGTCGGCCGAGCGGGCGACGGCGATCACCCGGCGCGCACCGGCCAGCAGCGCCAACTGGATGGCGGCCTGCCCGACCGTGCCGCCGGCACCGAGGACCAGCACGTGTTTGCCCTCCGGGCTGCCCGCCGCGTGCAGCGCCCCGAGCGCCGCGACCGCCGACAGCCCGAGCGCGGCGACGGGCACCAGCGGCGCGCCCGGTGGGAGGACGACGACGTCGTTCTCCGGCACCGCCACGACCGACGCCATACTGCCGTCACCCGGGCGCATGCCGGCCGAGGTCGCGAACCATACGGCCGTGCCGTCGGCGAGATGCCCGACGCCCTGCACACCCGGTACGTAGGGTGTGGCGGGCGCCCCGAAGTAGCTGGTCCCGGATGCGCACAGCAGGTCGAGCGGCGTGATCGGCGCCGCCACCACGTCGACCAGCACCGACCCGTCGGCCGGGACCGGGGCGGGCCGCTGTTCGAGAACGGGCGGCCGCCCGCATTCCCGCAGAACCGCCGCGGAGATCATGTCGCGATGTCCGGGTACGGCAGCGAGAACCCGGAGAGCGCCGCCCCGTACGCCTTCTGGTATTCGAGGGGTTCGGTGTTGTCGCGTTCGAACACGGCGATGAACAGGGTCAGGGTGAGGAACGGATGCGCGCCCATCTCGAACAGCCGCACATGGTCGCGCTCGATCAGTGCGTCCCGTTCGGCCGGGGTGAACTCGAGCCACGTGCTCGCCTCACCGGAATGGCAGTTGAGCAGCGAATTGGCGACCGTCGACTCCCACCAGGTGACCAGTTCGCGCGGGTCCTCGCGATAGCGTTCGACCAGTTCCGGGTCGCGGTCGACGGTGAAGAGGAATTTGTTCAGCAGATACTTGCTCATGCCGGAGCCCCGTTCGGGTACCAGGTGAAATACGCCTCCATCGTGTGGAACAGGTCGAACGTGTCGACGTAGTCGGCTTTCGCGCCGGCTCCGGCGACACCCATCATCAGCATGAAGTCCATGAATCCGTGGGTGGCGTTCCCGGGCGCGTGCAGGCTGTCCAGGGTCACCTCCCGCAGGCATCCGTCGAGGTCGCCGTTGGCGATCCACGCCACGGCCCGTTCGTCGAACGCCGGGTCCGGTCCGTGCGGCCCGAACTGCCGGGGCCCGCCGAGTTCGAGTGACAGATGACCGGTTCCGATCACCGCGACCCGCAGGTGCGACGGCCACTCCTCAATGATCTTGCGGATGGCGACGCCGAGGTCCACGAACCGGGTCGGGCGGGGCAGCGGCGGCGCGAAGATGTTGGTGTAGATCGGCACGATCGGCAGGTCCGCTTCCGGTCGCAGCGTGATGATCGGGCAGGTGATGCTGTGGTCGATCCGCAGTTCGTTGCTGAACGCCAGGTCGAATCCCTCGTCCAGGCCGGCCCGCAGGATGTGCGACGACAGGTCCTCCTGCCCCTTCAGCGTCATGCGCGGCAGCCCGAACTCGCGTTCCTCGTTATACCAGTTCGCGTCGTACACGGGTGCCTTGCCGACCAGGAACTGCGGCATGTTGTCCAGCCACAACTGGTGGAAATGATCAGAGCCGACCATGACCAGGACGTCCGGGTTGGCGCGGGTCAGTGTCTCCCGGAAGGCGAGGATCTTGCGGGTCCACTCGTCGGCGAACGGCGGCCGGTCCGCCCCGGTCGACGTGCTGGCCCGATAGTAGAAGGGGTGGTGCGTCGAGGCGATGACCGCGACGATGCTGGCCATTGATGGTCCTCCCTATGCCTCGTAGACGGCATTACGGTCGACGGTCAGATAGATCTGGTTGGCGATCGGGCGGCGCCGTTCCTCGGCGATCTGCCCGAGCAGTCCGGCCGCGCGGGCCAGCAGCGCGAATCCGCGCAGCATCTCCACCGGCAATCCCAGATCGGCGAGCGCAGCGCCGCAGACTCCGGCGCCGTTGAGTGGCAGCCTCCGATGCAGAACCTGCGGATGTACGCGGCCGATCGCCTCGAAGAGACGCAGGTGCGGTCCGTAGATCCCCTCTTCGGTGGCGATCCGGATCAGGACCGGAGTGCGCGGGTCCTCGACTTTGTGAACGGGATGCCCGAGCCCCGGCACGAACCGTTTCTCCGCCTTGGCCCGGGTGACGGCGTCGAGGGCGATCGCGTCGAAATCGTCACCGGAAGCCTCGGCGAGGACGGCGGCGAGGAACCTCCCGCAGTCCTCGGTCACCCCGAGGAATCGCGAGCCGCCGCCGAGCAGCCCGGCCGCGAGAGCGCCCTGCAGGGAATCCGGCGCGGAGAGGTACGTCAGCCGCGCCGCGATCGCGGTCGGGGTGAACCCGTGATCGGCCAGCGCGACCAGCACCGCTTCGAACAGCCGCACCTCCCCCGCGCTCGGCCGCCGCCCGGCGACCAGCCAGAACGCGAGTTCCCCGAACCCGACCCGCCCCATCAGGTCGGCGGCCAGGTCCTGCCCGAGCAGCGAGATCGTGTCGGCGTCCGAGGTGCCGAGTCCGGTGGGAAAGCTCAGTTCGTCAGCCATCTGCGGATCTCCTCGCCGTGTTCGTCCAGTCCGGGCGGCGGTAGCTCGTACCGCGCCGGGGTCTGCGAGAACGTGATGGGGTTGCGGACGCCGGGCACGCCGCCGACGGTGACCACCGGATTCAGGCCGAGTTCCTCGGCCATGGCGACGCCGCCGTCGATGGTGTTGATCGGCGCGCACGGCACGCCGGCAGCCATCAGGTCGCGGAACCATTCGTCGCGGGTCCTCGTCCGGAGGCGTTCCACCAGGATCGGCCGCAATTCTTCCCGATTGGCCGTACGGTCCTGGTTGCGACCGAATCGCGGGTCCTCCGGCAGGCCGTCGAGTCCGAGGACCTGGCACAGCTTGCGGAACTGCCCGTCGTTGCCGGCGATGACGATCAACTCGCCGTCGGCGACCGGCAGCGGCTCGTAGGGAAAGAGGCTCGGGTGCGCGTTGCCCATCCGGTACGGGACGGTGCCGCCGGCGACGTACCCGCTGGAGTGGTTGACCAGGCCGGACAGCGCCGAGCTGAGCAGGTTGACCTCGACGTGCTGGCCCTGCCCGGTGTCCGCGCGCCGGTGCAGCGCGGCCAGGATGCCGATGCTCGCGTGCAGGCCGGCCATCACGTCGAAGACCGAGATCCCGGCCCGGTACGGCGAGCCGTCCGGATCACCGGTGAGGCTCATCAGCCCGGAGATCGCCTGGACCATCAGGTCGTACCCGGGCATGCCCGCGCCCGCGCCCGAACCGAACCCGCTGATGCTGGCGTAGACGATCCGCTCGTTGCCACCGCGCACGGTGTCGTAGTCGAGGCCGAATCGGGCCAGACCGCCCGGCCGCATGTTCTCGATCAGCACGTCCGCGCGGCGGGCCAGTTCCTGGGCGGCGGCCCGGTCATCGGGGTCCTTGAGGTCCAGCGCGATCGACCGCTTGTTGCGGTTGATGCCCAGGTAGTAGGTGGAGACGCCGTCGCGGACCGGTGGCATCCAGGTACGGGTGTCGTCACCACCGGGTCCCTCCACCTTGATCACCTCGGCGCCGAGGTCGGCCAGGAGCATCGTCGCGTACGGCCCGGCCAGGATCCGGGAGAAGTCGGCGACGAGCAGGCCGTCCAGTGGGCCCTTGGATTGCTGAGCCATCAGTTACCGCCCGTTCTACGGACACTTGTCCGCTCGACCAGACTGCTCGGTGTCGAGGTCGGTGTCAACGGTTTCCTAACCGCGTCGAAACAAATCCTTGACATCGCAAGTGACCGGGAACACGCTGGCCTGACCACGCTGACCGCCATGCGGACAGCAGTCCGAAAGGAGCGCAGATGAGCGTCGCAAGACCGGTGATCTTCCGCAACGGACTGGTCCTGACCATGGACGACACCCACTCGGTGCTGGCCGGCGCCGACGTGCTCGCCATCGACGGCCGGATCGCCGCGATCGGCCATGCCCTGCCCGCCCCGGACGACGCCGAGGAGATCGACGCGTCCGGCGGCATCGTCATGCCCGGCATGATCGACACCCACCGCCACATGTGGCAGACCGCCATGCGCGGCTACGGCGCCGACTGGACCCTCACCCAGTACTTCGTCTGGTACTACCTGGAATCCGGGAGACACTTCCGGCCCGAGGACATCCACGCCGGCAACCTGCTCGGCGCCATCGAAGCCCTCGACGCCGGCGTCACCACCACCGTCGACTGGTCACACGGCCTGCAGACCCCGCAGCACGCCGACGCGGCGGTCGACGCGCTCGAAGCGGTGCCGGGACGGTTCATCCTCGCCTACGGCAACATCCAGCAGGGCCCCTGGGAGTGGTCGGCCTCCGACGGCTTCCGCGACTTCCACCGCCGCCGCATCGACGGCGGCAGACTCGAAGGCTTCCAGATGGCCTTCGACGTCACCGGCGACCCCGCGTTCCCGGAGAAGGCCGCCTTCGAAGTGGCCCGTGAGCTGGGCGCCACCGTCACCACCCACGCCGGGGTGTGGGGCGCCACCAACGACGACGGCATCCGCCTGATGTACGAGAACGGCTTCATGACCCCGGGCACCGTGTACGTCCACGCGGCCACGCTCGGCGCCGACTCGTACCACCGGATCGCCGCCACCGGAGGCTCGGTCAGCGTCTCCACCGAGAGCGAGCAGAGCGCCGGCCAGGGCTACCCGCCCACCTGGGCGCTGCGCCGCTACGGCATCCCGGTGTCGCTGTCGATGGACACCAGCGTGTGGTGGAGCGGCGACCTGTTCACCGCCATGCGCACCACGCTCAGCGCCGACCGCTCCCGCGAACACCTGGAAGCGCACGGCAAACAGGAGACCGTCACCCACCACCACCTGCGGGCCGAACAGGTCGTCGACTGGGCCACCCGTGGCGGCGCCAAGGCGCTCGGCCTCGACTCCCGACTGGGCGCGCTCACCCCCGGGCGGCAGGCCGACATCGTGCTGCTCAAGAACGACGCCTCGCCCGCGATGTTCCCGATCCTGCACCCGTACGGCCACGTCGCGTTCCAGGCCCAGCGCGGTGACGTGCACACCGTCGTGGTCGGCGGGAAGATCGTCAAACGCGACGGCAAGCTGGTCGGCGTGGATCTCGCGGCCGCCCGCGCCCGGGCCGACGGCACGATCTCGTATCTGCGCGAGACCCTCGGCGAGGAGGCCTGGCTGCGCGGCCAGAACCCGGACCTGCCGCAGGCCGAACTGTTCGACAACCCGTACCAGTACACCGACTACACCGCGGGTTCACCCGAATGAAAGCATTGCCGGGATGACTGACACCGGAAGGGGCACGGGTCCCGACTTCATCGAGGCGCTCGCCCGCGGCCTCGACGTCCTGCGCACCTTCCGGCCCGGCACCCCGTCGATGACGCTCAGCGAGATCGCCGGGGTGACCGGCCTGGCCCGCCCCACGGTCCGGAGGATCCTGATCACCCTCGAGACCTTGGGGTACGTGCGGGGCGCCGGCCGTGGCTACGCGTTGACCCCGCGGGTGCTCGACCTCGGGATGGCCTACGTCAACTCGCTGAGCATGTGGGACGTGGCCCGGCCGCACATGGAGAAACTGGTCGCGCAGACCAACGAGTCGACGTCGATGGCTCAGCTCGACGGGTCCGACATCGTCTATGTGGCTCGGGTGGCCGTACCGAAGATCGTGACTTTGGCGGTGAACATCGGCACCCGCTTCCCCGCCGCCGCCACCTCGATGGGCAAGGTCCTGCTGGCGGCCCTGCCGCCGGCGGCCGTCGACGGTGTCCTCGCCGAGGCCTCCCGGTCCGGGATCGCCGCCCGCTGGCAGCCCGACCCGGCCGAACTGGAGGCGGCGCTGCGGGAGGTCCGGGCCAAGGGGTGGGCGCTCGCCGATCAGGACCTAGCGCCGGGCATCCGATCGGTGGCCACCGGAGTGCGCGACGGCGACGGCAACGTCATCGCCGCCGTGAATGTGACGGTGCACGCAGCCGAGACGTCGGTGGAGACACTGCTCGACGACCACCTGCCGAAACTGCTGCGTACCGCGGCCGACATCGGTCACGACTGGGCGCTGGCCGCGGCCGTCCCGTCGGTGACTTTCGTCGGCGGCCGCCGGTGACTTCCGTGGGCGGCCGCCGGTGACTTTTGTGGGCGGCCGCCGGTGACGGCGTAGACTGCGGCGTCCCATCGGCACGGCACGCTCGGAGTGGTTTCACATGTCCGTCTACGGCACCCAACGTCTGCGCGGACTGCGCATGATCGTCACCGGTGGCGGCACCGGCGGGCACACCTACCCCGCCCTGACCACGGTCAACGCCCTCCAGACCCGGCTCGCCGAGACCGGGGCCGCCCCCGAGCTGCTGTGGGTCGGCGTGGCCGAGGGTCTGGAAGCGAAGATCGCGGTCCGCAACCACATCCCGTTCAAAGCGGTCACCACCGGCAAGCTGCGGCGCTCGGTCAGCCCCCGTGACCTGGGCCGCAACTTCGTCGACGCGTTCCGGATCCCGCTGGGCATCCTGCAGGCCGCGTTCACCGTCGCCCGGACCCGCCCGGCGGTCGTGCTCAGCACCGGCGGCTTCGTGTCGGTGCCGATCGGGCTGGCCGCCGCGCTGTTCCGGGTGCCCTATCTGATGCACGAGCAGACCCTCAGCCTGGGCCTGGCCAACCGCATCCTGGCCCGGGTCGCCACCCGTATCCTGCTCAGCCACGAGGCGTCGCTGGAGCACCTGCCGCCCAAGGCGCGCGCCCGCGCGGTCGTCACCGGCAACCCGATCCGGCCCGCCGTCCTGACCGGCGACGCGGCCAAGGGGCTGGCGGCGTTCGGGCTCGACCCGGCGGTGCCGCTCGTGCTGGTCACCGGGGGCGCGGCCGGCGCCCAGCAGATCAACCGAATGCTTTCCGGGGCGCTGCCCGACCTGCTCCAGCACTGCCAGATCGTGCACCAGTGCGGCAGCCTCAGCCTCGCCGAGATGCAGCAGGTCGCCGCCGGTCTGCCACCGCACCTGGCGCACCGCTACCACGTTCTCGACTTCATCCACGACGAGCTGCCCGATCTCCTGGCCGCGGCCGCCGTCGTGGTCGCCCGCAGCGGCGCCGGCACGGTCGCCGAACTGACCGCCCTCGGCAAGGCCTGTGTGCTGGTCCCCTACCCGCACGCGGCGGGCGACGAGCAGCGGATCACCGCCCGGCACCTGTCCCAGCAGGACGCGGCGGTCATGCTCGACGGTGCCGAGGCCACCCCGGAGCACCTGCGCGACACACTCAACCTGCTGCTGGCCGACCCGCAACGGCGGGAGACGCTGGCCCGCAACGCCGCCGGCCACGGCAAACCGGCCGCCGCCGACCAGGTGGTGACCGAGATCCTCACCGCCGCGGCGGGGGCCTTGTAGCGATACGGTGCAATGTCCTGATGGGACTCGGGAAGGCACGCCGGATCGCGGGCCGGGCACATCGTGGGCAGACCTTCGGCGACGGGCTCTTCACCGATCATCTGGAGCGGGTTGCCGGGCACGTCGCGGCGGCCGGGGGCAGCGCCACGCAGGTGCAGGCGGCCTGGCTGTATGCGGTGCCACGGCGCGGGGTCACCTCGACCGAGCTGTACCGGGCCGGTGTGCCGGCGGCGGTGGTCCGGCTCGTCGAGACCGTTCAGCAGGGGCCGGCCGACTGGCCGGAGACGTTCACCGAACGACTTCTCCGTGACCCGGCGGCGGCCCTGATCCGGTATGCGGTGCTCACCGAGAACGGCGATGACCACCCGCACCTGTTCGGCCGGCAGCACCTACGCCTCGCCGAGTCGTTGGGCCTGGCCGCCCCGCCGTCGGCGCCCGCTCCGCCCGCGCCGGACGCCCTCGCCACCCCGCCGTCGGCGTCCGTGCCCGTGCCGGTGCCGATGCCGGACGCCCTCGCCACCCCGCCGTCGGCGTCCGTGCCGGTGCCGGACGCCCTCGCCGCCCCGCCGACGGCGCCCGTGCCGGGCGCCCTCGCCCCGGGCGAGCATCTCGGACCGTTCGCGCGGGGCCGCCAACAGCGCGCCGACGCGCAGGCGGCGGCCGAGCTGCTGGCCGCCTACCGGGCGGAGGTCGCGGGGCCGGCCCGCACCTGCTGTCTCACCGCGGTTCGCGGTTCGATCTACGCGCTCGCGTCGAAGCCGGACACCAGCGCTCTGGAGCCGATCCGCCGGATGTCCGAGCAGTGGTGGGATGCGGCCGACGACTGGGAGCGGTCGGTCGCGGTGGTGGCCCGGGCCGCCGCCCGGAACCCGGCGGACCGCGCGCTGCTGCTCAGCCGGGTCGACCTCGCCGACCCGAACGTCGCGACGGCCGCCATCAGCGGACTGGCCGGGCCCGGCGACGACGCGGAGATCAGCCTGCTCCGGCAGGTGGTGAGCGGCATCGAGCCGCGACTGCGCTGGACCCGGCGTGAGGCGGTGCGGCGCCTGCGGGCCATCGGCGGTCCGGCGGCCGAGGCAGCGCTGCGGGACCGTCCTCTGGATCCGGTCGACCCGCCGTGGCGCGACGACCGGGGCTGGCTCGCCGCGAACCGCGACCGCGCCCTGCCCCTCCTTCTGGAACAGGTCACCGAGCAACTGTGGTGGCACGAGGGGCCGTTCGCGCTGGGTGAGCTGCGAGCCGTCGAGGCCGTGCCCACACTGTCCCGGATGGCGCAGGCGGGATCCGCGCAGATCTCGTCCATCGAGGCACTGGGCAAGATCGGCTCCCGCGACGCCGTACCCACGCTCATCGACCTGGCGGGCCACACCGACCCCGAGGTCCGCGACCACGCGCTGCGGGCGCTGGATCGGATCGGCGGCCCCGAGGTCACCGCCGTCGCTGTCACGGCCTGCGATGATCCGGATCCGGTGGTCCGGGACCGCGCGGCCCGGGTCCTGGCCCGGCACGGCGACGAGCGGGCGGTGACCGCGCTGATCCGGCTGTGCGACACCGTTCACGTCGGCCGGGCCGCGGCGGCACTGGGCCGGATCGGCGACCCCCGGGCGGTGCCGACCCTGTGGCAGGTGTTCCGGACCTCCCCGGGCCGCCGCGCCCGGCATGCCGCGGGCCGCTCACTGGCCGCGATCGACGGGCCGAAGCAGTACCTGTACCTGGCGGGATCGGACGTCCATGTCCGGCGCGCCTATTTCTGGCTGCTCGGCCGCAAGCCCGACTGGAAACCACAGAAAGAGCTGCTGGAGGCGCTCACCGACAGTGATCCGATCACCCGCGTGAACGCCATCGGCGCGTTGGCCCGGCTCGGCGACCGAGCCGCCGCCGAGCCGGTGCGGGAGCTTCGTGACGACCCCGATCCGCGGGTCCGCGCGGCGGCCGGAGCGGCGTCACATCAGCTCAGGCGACACTTCGGCATCTGCTGACCGGCTCGCCGCCCGGGCGCCCCGCCGCGGCACAGCAGGTCCGGCCCGGTCCGACACCCCAACGCCCCGCCGGGCCGGTCCGCCGCCAGCGCACCCCGCCGGACACGGCCGGTCCGGTCCGCCGCCCCGGGCGCTTGCCGGGGCACGGTCGGTCCGGCCGGGCCCACTCTTCCGGCGCCCCGGCACCTTTCCGGTCCGGGTCAGGGAGCGGCCCGGTTGACGGTGATCAGGGTGCGGACGGTGCGGTCGATGGCCGCGGCCAGGGTGTCGGGTGGGCCTGGGAAAGCGAGCTGGTGCAGGATCAGCCCGTCGAGGTAGTCCATTATGGCCGTACAGTCGGCGTCGGGTTGGGTTGAACCTATCGCCCGTAACCATTGCGTCGCCCAGCGGCGCAGCTCGGCCGCGGACTCCGCGAGATGCTCCTGTAGTGCGGGCCGAAGGGCCGCCTCGATGAACAGGCCGTAACGGGCGACGGTGACCGGCCGCTCCGGACCGAGTGCCCGCAGCACATAGCCGGTCAACGCGGTGGCCAGCTCGCCCGGATCGGACGGCTGGACGAATCCGGCGATCGCGCGCCAGGCGATCCGGTCACGTTCGGCGAAGCGTTCGACGACGGCGCTGATCAGCGCATCCCGCGTCTTGAAGTAGTTGGCGGCGGATCCGAGCGGCATCCCGGCGGCGGCGTCGACCGCTCGGTGGGTCAGCGCCCGAACGCCCTGGTTCCCGAGAACGCCGATGGCCGCGTCGAGCAGGTCTTCCTGACGGGAGGGCACGTGATCACCCTACCGCTCACAACACCTGTAGTCGAAGAACTACATCTGTTGTACGGTGTGGGTATGCGACGACATGCGGCGATCATCGGCGGCGGCATCGGCGGACTCGCCACCGCCATCGCTCTCGGTAATGACGGTTGGCGGGTCACCGTTCACGAACGGGACTCGGCCCTGCCGATCACCGGCACGGCACTGGGCATGTGGCCTGCCGCTTTGCGGGCACTCGACGCTTTGAAGACAGGTCATGCGGTACGCGAAACGGGCACCCGGCAGGAGTCGGGCGAGGTACGCCGCCCCGACGGCTCACGGAT
This sequence comes from Actinoplanes sichuanensis, assembly GCF_033097365.1. Lineage (NCBI taxonomy): Bacteria > Bacillati > Actinomycetota > Actinomycetes > Micromonosporales > Micromonosporaceae > Actinoplanes > Actinoplanes sichuanensis. Next base: position 1,857,589 of record NZ_AP028461.1, on the reverse strand, counting down.
CGTCACCATCCGTACCCCGGCCGCCGACCCGATCCACCTGATCTCCCGGCCCGCCCTGCTCAAGATCCTGCACGGCACCGCCACCACCATCGCGGACCTGCGCTTCTCCGACCCGGTCGACCGGATCGACAGCCTCGACGCGGACCTGGTCGTGGTGGCCGACGGCGTGTTCAGCCGGACCCGAGAGCAGCTGTTCGGTTCCGGGTATCGGGCGCGCTACTCCGGCGGCACGGCCTGGCGCGGCACCGTCGACGGCATGGCGACCAGCACGTTCGTCGAGGTGTGGGGCTGCGGCGTCAAGTTCGGCGTGACCCCGCAGGAGGGCGGCCGGACCAACTGGTTCGCGGCGGGCGGCGCCCCGGAGGGCGACTTCCATCCCGGCGCGGAGGCCGCCGCGTTGCGACGGATGTTCGGCGGTTGGGCGGCGCCGGTGAGCCAGGTCCTCGACACGGTCACCGAGGGCGGTATCCTGCGCCACGATGTGTACGTCACTCCGCCTCTGCCGACCTATGTCAGCGGAAACGCCGCCCTGATCGGCGACGCCGCGCACGCGATGACCCCGGATCTGGGCCGCGGCGCCTGCGAGGCCCTGATCGACGCGGTCGCCCTGGCCGACTGCCTGCGCGAGACCACGGCGATCCCCGTCGGCCTGGCCGCCTACGACCGTCGCCGCCGCCCGGCGACCAGGCGCCTGGCCCGGATGGCCGCCGCCGCAGGCCACCTGAGCCGCGTCAGGCGCGCCCTGCCGATGCGTGACGGCCTACTGCGGGCGAGCATGCTCGCCGGCCCACCGGCCTGACCGACGCCGCCGCAACCCGACGAGGATCCCACCCGACAGCACCGCTACGGCCCCGATCATCAGGGCGTCCCGGCCGACCGCGCTGAGTGCCGACCAGAGCCCCACGACGAGGGCGATCAACACGACTCCCAGGATCACGAAACCGGCGGCGGCCACCGGCTTACGCGCCGCGTCTCGTTCCATACCGTCACAAACGCCGCCATCTGCCCGACGACACCGCTCGGCGATAGATCAACTCGCGGTCTTCACTGTCCATATTCGGACTCGATCGCGCCGAATTCTCCGGCGTTGACGTCCCCGTCCGGCCCGGATCAGTCGCCGGTGGTGCCGGGGAACATCGGGGTGAGGAGGAGCGCCAGCGTGACCAGCGGGGCTGCGGCCACGGTCAGCGCGGTCAGGCGGCGCAATGGCTTTGCGAGCCAGGCGCCGGCGGCCAGGCAGGCGCCCCAGGGTAGGGACCACGCCAGTGCGATCTGACCGGTGAAGGCCATCTCCGTGAAGTCCGACAACACCGCCCACCAGGCCGGCAGCACGGCCGCGACCAGGACGCCGATCACCAGCCAACCGGGGTGCCGCGGGCGCCACGTCGCGGCCGGTCGGCGGAACAACAGCAGGAGAGCCGCGCCGGCGACCACCGTCATCGCCATCACCACCAGGACGGTCAACGGCATCACCAACCTGAGCACCTCGGGCGCGACGAACTGGAACCAGTCCCGGGACGCCACCAGCCCGCCGCCGATCAGCTGAACCGCGCAGACCAGGATCACTACGGCAGCGGCCCGGTGGTGGCGCGGCCACACCAGCAGGATCAGTGCGGACACCAGCACCGTGGCGAGCAGCGGCCAGAACGCGGGCACCGTGTGATCCCAGCCGGACCGGCCCTCATCGCGCAGCAGCACCGCGGTCGCGAAGGCGGCGGCGATCGTCGCGGCGGTGGCGCAACCCAGGATCACCGAACCGGCGGGTCGTGGCGCTGTGTCTTGGTCCATACCGGGACAACGCGTGGGCGGCGGCGTTGACTCTGCCACCGTGTGAGGGGTTTGGGTGAGTGGCATGCCTTCCTACCTCGGGTCCGGTCCCTACTGTTACGCCAACTCGCTGGCCATGGTTCTCGGGGAACACGCTCCGCCGCCGTCGGTGGTCGAGGTGCTCACCGGGTCGCCGTTCGGGTTCGAGTTGCTCGGTGGGCGGCTTCCGCTCTTCGATCCGTACGGCTGGGACCCCGATCAAGGACTCGACGAGGCGATCCGGCTGCTCGGCTGGACGTGTCGGCGCGACGGGGCGGACGACGAGCAGACCGCGCTGGCCAGGCTGCGCGACGCGGGCGGGCCGGTGCTGGTCGGGCCGGTGGAGTTCGGGCTGCTGCGGCATGTTCCGGGGATGACCGGGCCGATCCGGTCGGATCACTTCGTGGTGGTGCTCGAAGTGGACGGGGACGTGGTCCGGTTCCACGATCCGCACGGTTTTCCCTACGCGACTCTGCCCGTCCCGGATTTTCTGGCGGCCTGGCGGGCCGACACGATCGGGTATCGCGATCGTCCGTACACCATGCGCAGTGGTTTTGATCGGGTTGTCGCGGTGCGTGCCGATGCCGCGCTGCGCGCCGCGCTGCCCGGTGCCGCCGCCTGGCTGCGCGGCCGTGACCTGCCGGTTCCGCCGGGGACTGTGGGCGGCGCGGACGGGTTGTACCGGCTGGCTTCGCAGATCGACGCCGGGCTCGAACCGTCCGTTCGTGATCATTTGATCCACTTCGCGGTGCGGGTCGGCGCGCGCCGCCTCGCCGACGCGGCGACCGGGCTGGCCGGGATCGGCCTCGGCCCGGCGGCGGCGATCGCGACCGGTCAGGCGCGGCTGGTCGGCAGCCTGCAGTTCGACCTGGTCAGCGGCAATGACAAGGCCGCCGCGGCGACGCTGCGCCGGCTGGCTCCGACCTATTCGGCCCTGGCCGACGAACTCCCCGGATCCCCCACGACCTGACTCATCGCCGGTATCCCCGGCCGTCGACGGCGGTCCGGAGGAGACGGCCGGTGTGGGAGGTTCAACGGCCCGGTGCGGAGGTTCAGCGGACCAGCCGCCGCAAGGGGTTCCGGGGCCGGCAACCGTGAGGGGTTCCGGCGGGGCCGGAACCCCTCACGAGACCGAAAGCGGTCAGGAGGCGAAGGCCTTAACCTCTAGCAGGCCGACCGAGCTGGTTCCGTTCGATTGGAGTACGACCCGCAGCGCGCTCGTGTCGACAGGTGTGAACGTCACCGTGTTGTAGGCGTTGACCGCCGCCGGATACCCGCCGGCCCCGGAGACGTCGACCCAGGTGGAGCTGCCCGACCGGTATTGGAGTCGCCACGACGCTGGTGGGCGTACCCCTCCGTTGTCGTCGAAGAGGTAAACCTGGACGCGCCCGACCCGCACCGTGTTCGCCCACGTCAGCGCCGCCCACTGTTCGCCGCTCTCGGGCCAGGTGCCCCAGCGCGGGTTGGTGGTGTCGTTCGACGAGGGCGGTTCGAGGCCGTCGTTGATGGCGGCGATGCTCTCCCACGACGACGTGTACGAGGCCGATGCGGTAGCGCTGCGAGCGAGGTTGCTGTCGGCCGGCGGGGTAGTGGTGCCGCCGCCGATGGCGAGTTCGTCGGTGCTGAACGTGCCGTGTGCCGGGTTGATGTCGGACTCGCCGCCACCGCCGTCGCAGCCCCGGGTGGTGCTGAACATCAGGTAGGTGCCGGACGAGCAGGAGATCGCGAGTTCGGCGTCCCCGCCGACGACGATGTTGCCGGACAGGTTGGCGCCGCTCTGGATGAGTGCGTTGTCCTTGATGATCGCGTTGCCGCCGACGGTGCCGCCGTTGACCCAGCCCAGGCCCTCGATCCGGGCGTTGCCGGTGACGGTTCCGCCCATCACCGCGGCTTTCGGGCCGACGTAGGCGGTGGAGGCGACACTCGCGTTGCCGGCCACCCAGCCGCCGCCGTTGGAGTGCCAGCGCCCGCCGTTGGTCGCGGCCGGCTTGACATAGCCCGGCTCGAAACCGGACGGCGTGGCACCGGAGACCCGGAACTCGTACGGGTACCGGCGGGCCTTGGTGTAGCCGTCGAGGAACCCGTAGTGCGGGACGGCGTTGGGCGTGCCGGTGACGACCAGCCAGACCTCGCTCTCCCCGGACTGGAGCTGGAAGTCGACCTGCCCGTCCGTGCCGGTGACCAGCGACGAGTAGCGCGGCGTGCCGTTGCGCACCGCGACCAGCCCGAACGTCCACCCGGTCGCCCCGGTCTCGGCGTGTCCCTTCAACCGCAGCTTGACCAGCCCGCCATCGGTGGACGGCACCAGCTTGATCTTGTTGAACCCGTAGTCGGACGGCGCCACCCTCGTATTGATCCGGTAGTGGCCTTGACTTGAGTCGACTGCATCGACATTGCCGCCGTTGTACGCATTGAGGAACCCGGCCCCGTACACACTGTTGATGAACGGCATCAATGTCGACCGGTTGCCGAAGTCGTACGTGACGGTTCGGGTGGCGTACTCCCCGAGACGTCGATTGAGCTCGGTCTGCGTGATCCCGGAGATCCGCCGGTACGTTTCGAGGGGATGCTCGTTGCCGGCCGCCTCGTTCCAGATCCGGTTGAACATCGCGAGCCCGTCGCGGTCCTTGATGTACTGCGCCAGCATCCAGTTGCCGTAGTGGTGTCGGCTGGAGCTGTAGTAGAGGTTCTCCGAACGCAACCACCTGGTCAGGTCACCGGCCGCCGTCGTCGGCAGCGCCTGCATGGCCATGAACTCGGCGCTGGTCTCCCAGAACGTACCGGCGGTCGCGTCGATGAACCCGGCGCCCGGCCGGTTCATCGTGGTGTAGGCCTGGAACACGTGCCCGAGTTCGTGGGCGAGTCCCCACGATCCGGGCTGTGCGGCGCGGGGGTCGATGTTGATGATGCCGACCTGTCCGTCGACCGAGCCGCCGGTGGCCCAGGCGTTGAGCTCGGTGCGGTTCCAGGTGTTCGTGACGATCACAATGATCTTGTATTGGGCGAGTTTCCCGGTCTCCGGGGTGAACTTCATCGTGCTGACGTAGAACGTGTACAGGTTTTCGAGCTGGGTGATGATGCTGTTCGGGTCGAAGTTGTACGGCGACGGTGCCGACACCGGGTTGGTGCCCGATTTCTCGCCCCACAGCAGGACGAAGTTCGTCGACTCCCGGCTGCGACTCGACGACCAGGGGACCTCGCCGGTCTGCACCCAGCGCGACGGGATGTACAGGGTCTTGGCCGCCGCCGATGCCTGTGGCATGAGCTGCGGAATCACGGAACCGAGGACGAGTAGCACCGCCGCCAGCGCGATGGTGAGGCGGGTCCGGGAACGGGGAAGTGCATGGAGAAGCCGCATTGGGGGAATGCCCTCCTGCTGTCGAAGACCAGACCTTGGGGATGTACGGGTCATCAGTGATCTTTCATCCGATAGCCCGCGGTCTATGACAGGTCACCTTGAACTACGAAAACGTTTTCGGCAAGGTTTCGACAATTTTAAATATGAACTGGTGGGCCGCCGCCCGGACAGACGGCGGCCGACCGGTCAGGCCTGCGGGAGGACGCGGGCGATCTTGATGGACGAGGTCGAGGCGCCCGCCGCCGGGTAGGCCACGCTGCCGTCGGCGTACGCCTTGAACGCCTGGTAGGAGTGGTCCTTCACGGCGATGCTCAGACGGCTGCCGACAGTCTTGCCGGTGCCCGCGTCGTACACCTGCGCCGCGATGCCCGAACCCGACTGCCACGCCAGCAGCATCCGGCCCGAGCCGTAGGACACCAGATGCGGATGCTGGGTGGCGGCGCCGGTGCTGATCGTCGTGGTCGACTTCCCGGTGGTGAACCTCTCCAACCGGGCCTTGCCGCCCTGACTCCAGGCGGTCCAGTACCCCTTCGACTCGGCCGGCACCAGGTCACCACCGAAAAGGGTGCCGTCACAGGTCCCGGCCGCGACCGTGCGGTACGGGTTCGGCTGCGCGATCCGGCACGAGTTGTCGGTGGCGCAGACGGTGACGAAGCGCTTGGTCCGGGGATCCCACACGATCCGCGAGGTCCAGGCGTGACTGCAGCCGACCTCGAAGGCGTCCTTGTGGCCGGAGACCAGCTTCCCGCTCGCGTTGACGACCTGCATCCGGTCACCCTCGTGGATGTCGACGCAGTCGCCGTTCTTCACCGTGATCGCGACACCGAAGTAGGCGGCCCAGTCCGAGCCGTTGGTCGCGAGCCGGCCGTGGTGCTGGTACCACCAGATGAACCGGGCACCGTCGTCGTAACCCGTCCTACCACCGGTCAGGTTCGTGACCTGCCGCTCCCACACCAGCTTGCCGTTGTTGTCGAACCGGACCATGTGCATCGTGTTGCACGGGCTGGACGCTCCCCCGCACAGGGCGCCACCACCGCAGTCACCCTTACGCGTCAGGAGAAGGACCCCGCCCTTGGCGTCGGCCTGCACGTCCTGCAGGTCGATACCGGTGAAGCTGGTAGGGGTACCGACCAGCTTGTCGTCGCACCCCAGTCGGCCGAGGTAGACCTTGCCGTCGGTGCCGAGCCAGGCCAGCCACGACCCGCCGTCCGGGCGGGCGGCCAGGGCCATCGGCAGGCTCTCGGTGTCACCCTCGTTGCCGTAGCCGACGACCTTCGACGGCAGCGACACCTGCGTCACCTTCACCGCCGGAGCGGCCGACACCTGGCGCGCGCACCCACCGGCGACCGCGGCGGTGGCCGTGGCCTTGGGCGCGGCGGCCGAACCGGACACCGGGGCCGAGGGTGCGACCGCGCCGGCGGAGGCGACGGCACCATCCGACGGGGCGGGCGCGGCGCCGGCCGCCGCGACCTGCTCACCGGGCACCGGGCCGACGGCGTCACCGGAACCGGAGTCCCCGGACGAGGTCGTCGAGCATGCGGCCAGGGCGACGACCGCGACCGCCGCGGCGATCACCGTCCTGGTCGCCCGCCATCGCGCGAATGGTTTCATCGTGTTCTCCTGAGGTCCGAACGTCCTTACGCCGGATATGGCGGGGTGGCCCGCCATCGCATAACAGGAATCGGAGAAGGATTTTCGGGACGAGGTCCCCGGGCGGAACAGCGACGCCGCTCATAACAGGAATCCGGGGAGACGAATCTCAAACCGCCGGAAGGGGTATCCGGGCGGTACCCTCCCTGACGCCATGACCACCACAGAACAGATCCCCACCGACGTCGTAGTGGCCGCCCGCTCCGGGGACCGCAAGGCGCTGAGCGCGCTGGTAACCGATCACCTGCCGCTGGTCTACAACTTCGTGGGACGCATGCTGGGCCGGCACGCGGACGTCGACGACGTGGTGCAGGAGACGATGCTGCGCGCGGTCCGCGACCTGCCGGCGCTGCGCGAACCGGACCGGTTCCGGCCGTGGCTCATGGCGATCGCCCGGCACCAGGTCACCGAACGTCACCGGTCCCGACAGACGGTCGCGAACCGGACCACTCCGTTCGACGAGGAGTTGCAGGAGCCGGACCCCGACTTCGCGGGGGTGACCGCACTGCGGCTCGACCTGTCGACGCAGCGGCGGCAGACCGCCGAGGCCACGCTGTGGCTCGACGACGATCACCGGGAGACCCTCGCGCTGTGGTGGCTGGAGGCGGCCGGTGCGCTCACCCGGGCCGAGGTCGCCGAGTCGATGGGGCTGTCGCCGGCGCACGCCGGGGTCCGGATCCAACGCATGCGGGAACAGCTCGATCTGGCCCGTACCATCGTGGTCGCTCTGGCCGCCCCGGACCGCTGCCCGGGCCTGACCGCGGCGCTGGCCGGCTGGGATGATGTGCCGGGCCGCCTGTGGCGCAAGCGGATCGCCCGTCACCTGCGCGAATGCGACGCCTGCGGCGGTGCCGGGAAGGTGCTGGTGCCGACCGAGAGGTTGCTGGCGGGCGCCGCCCTGATCGCCGTCCCGATCGATCTGAAGTCGCGGATCACCACGCTGACCAGCACCACACCGACCAGTGCGGTTCCGGTCGGGAAGCTGGTCGCCGCCGGGACGGCGGTCGTCACGGCGGTGGCCGCGATGCTGCTGCTCATCGACCGGGATCCGGAGCAGCCACCGCCGGTCGTGGTGGCCGCTCCCCCGTCGGTCGTGGCCACGCCGAGCGCGGCCCCGACACCGTCACCGTCCGTGGCCAAGAAGCCGATCACCACGACGACGATCACTCTGCCGGTTCCGTTCGCCTACCGGATCCCCGGTTACAGCGGCAAGCAGCACAGCCGCCGGACACCGTTCGCGGTGGCGCCGAACGGCACCGCGTGGCTCGCCTGGCTGGCCGCCGACGGCACGAACGTGCACGTCACACCGCTCAACAAGGATCTGCAGCGGAGTGGTGACGACGTCGTGGTGCCCGGCCGGGAGGCGAGCGGCCTGATCGCCCACGACGACGGTTTCGCCCTGCTGACCCGGCGCGCCGATCCGAACGGCAACACGTTCGGTGACAGCAGCGCCTATCTGCTCCGTTACCGCAGTGGGAAGCAGGCGTGGTCGTCGGTGCTGACCGACGCGGCCACGTCGACGCCGATGCTGGTCGGTGATCTGGCCTGGAACGGCACGGTGTACGGGGCGTACTTCGCGGTCCGCGACGAATCCGGGCACTTCGGTGACCGGCTGTCGTATCGCAGTGCGGACGGTGACCCGGTCTCCGGCGGCTGGACGTGGGGTTGCAGCCACAACACCGGCATCGCGCTGGCCGCCGAGAAGAAACCGCCGTTCGCGTCGGTCTGCGCCAACGACTGGAAGGACGGCCTGTTCCTCAACACGGGCATCGGCTTCCCGCGGCCCGGCGCGGCCCGTCTCGACCACGAGGAATGCGTGGCGGGTTACTGCGGTGAGCCGTTCGGCGGCGACGGGGGAAGTTACAGCAACCTGGTGCGCTTCACCGACGGGAGGTATCTGCTGGCCTGGCAGTCGCGCGGCTGGTCCGAGACCTCCCCCGACCCGGCCGACGACTACGGGTATCTGGTCACCGCCCGTTGGAAGAACCACAACGTCGCGGTCACCTCCCTCAGCGACAAGAACTCACCGGCCATCCCCCTGACCACCGACCCGTCGACGCGCGCGATCCGCTACCTGACCAGCACCGCGAAGTCCGATCACGTCAACGTCCGGATCGGTCGCTTCGGCAGGAACGCGTTCGTCGTCTGGGATCAGGTCGCGGTCGGCGGTTGCAGCGCCGGCGTCTGCGACGGCCGCTACACCGGCACGTACGGCCAGGTTCTCACGGCTGCCGGCGCTCCGGTCGGAACGGCCCGCAGACTCGACGTCCAGGTCGGCGGCGATCTGGTGCCCCGGGCCGACGGCTCGCTGGCCTGGCCGTTCGTCGACAAGACCCCGGACTACCGCAGCCGCGGCAAGGCCTCGCCGACCACCAAGACGATCACCATCGCGGTCATGACCAGCTAAAACCCTCATATCGTACGGCCAGAAGGAGCACCCTGGCCGTCCACGCGAGGCGGCCGTCGGGTACCGACCGAAACGCGACCGCCGGGCTGATCCTATGGCCGTAACTGGTCACGGCGGCGGGTCAGGTAGGCGGTTTCGGCGGTGTTGCCGGCCAACGAGATGGCCCGGTCGTAGGCGTCCCGAGCGGGTGCGCTCCGACCGAGGCGGCGCAGCAGCTCGGCGCGGGTCGCGTGATAGGCGTGGTAGCGGTCCAGGCGGTCCCCGAGCCGGTCGACGGCGGCCAGTGCGACCTCGGGTCCGTCCAGTTCGGCCACCGCGACGGCGCGGTTCAGGGCCACGATCGGTGACGAGTCGATCCGGACGAGCTGGTCGTAGAGAGCCACGATCTGCCCCCAGTCGGTGTCGCGCACATCAGGCGCCGACGTGTGCACCGCGTTGATCGCGGCCAGGATCTGGTAGCGCCCCGGCGCCACTCCGGACGACAGCCGTTCCCGGACGACCCGGTGCCCTTCGGCGATCAGTTCCGCGTCCCAGGCCCCGCGATCCTGTTCGGCCAGCGTGACCAGCTGACCCGCCGATACCCGGGCGGCCCGGCGCGCCTCGGTGAGCAGCATCAGCGCGAGCAGGCCGGCCACCTCACCGTCGTCCGGCAGCAGGCCACGGATCAGCCTGGTCAGCCGGATCGCTTCGGCGGTGAGCTCCTGCCGTACCGGATCGGTGTCCTCTCCCGAAGCGAGATAGCCCTCGTTGAAGACCAGGTAGAGCACAGCGAGCACACCCGAGACCCGCCGCGGGAGGTCGTCCACCGACGGCACCCGGTACGGGATCCGCGCCGCCTTGATCTTGGCTTTGGCCCTGGTGATCCGCTGCCCCATCGCCGCCTCCTGGACGAGGAACGCCCGGGCGATCTCCGGCATGGTCAGTCCGCCGACCATCCGCAGGGTCAACGCGACCCGGGACTCCATGGCGAGCGCCGGATGACAGCAGGTGAAGATCAGCCGGAGGCGTTCGTCGTCGATCGCGCCGACCGGTTCGGGCGGGTCGTCGTCGTACATCATCCGGGCCTCCCGCTGTTTGTCGTCGCGTTTGAGCTCCCGCCGGATCCGGTCGATGGCCTTGCGGTTCGCGGTGGTGGTCAGCCAGGCGCCCGGGCTGGGTGGCACCCCGTCGGCCGGCCACCGTTCGACAGCCGTCGCAAACGCCTCGGCGGCGGCCTCCTCAGCCACGTCGAGATCACCGAATCGCCTGGTCAGACCGGCGACGATCCGCGCCCACTCGGTACGGTGGGCGCGGACGACAGCCGCGTGGACGTCACCTGTCACAGGAAGGGCCGTACCTCGACGCGCCGGTTGCAGGCCTTCGATCCGGCGGCCGCGAGTTTGAGCGCCACGTCCAGATCGGGCGCCTCGAACACCCAGAAACCGGCGAGGAACTCCTTCGTCTCGATGAACGGCCCGTCGGTGAAGACCGGCTCGGCGCCGCGCCCGTCGATGACCGTGGCGGTGGCCGGATCGGCGAGCCCACCGGCGAAGACCCAGTGCCCGTCGGCCTGCGCCTGCGCGTTGAACACGTCGATGGCGGCCATCTCGCTCGCCGTGCCGGAGTTGCTCTCGTCCGCGATGACCGAGACCAGGTACTGCATGTCGACCTCCCGTGTTTCAGGCTTTCTCCTGCTACGAACGCCGCGACCTCGATCCGACACCGGCCCGGCGATTTCTCGGGCGGGATCCCGGGTACCCCTGCGTACGTGACCCAGCTGGATGACAAGACGATCGCGTACGCCCACCGCATGTTCGACCTGGCCCGTTTCGGTGACGGCCCCGAACTGGTCGCCCACGTCGCCGCCGGACTGCCGCCGAACCTGACCAACGACAAGGGTGACACTCTGCTGATCCTCGCCGCCTACCACGACCACCCGGAGACGGTCGCCGCGCTGCTGGAACACGGCGCCGACCCGAACCGGACGAACGACCGGGGTCAGACCGCCCTGTCCGCGGCGGTGTTCCGGCAGAACCCGATCACCGTGCAGACCCTGCTGCGGGCGGGCGCCGACCCGGCCGCCGGCGCCCCGTCCGCGCTGGCGATCGCCGACTACTTCCGCCTCCCGGAGATGGCCGCCCTGCTGCGCTAGCTGTTGTGCGGGCGGCGGGCGACCACGAGCAGGTGGGTGGTGGGCCAGTCGATCGGGTCGCCGTCGAGTTCGATCAAGGCGGCGACCGGGGCGATCCGGTTGTCGATGATCCAGTCGTTGCGGATCGGGGTCGACGCCGGATCCAGCTCGAAACCCACCTCGGTCAGCAGGTCGGACCACTCGGCGAAGGACAGCCCGCAGAACTGCTCCTTCGTCTCGGACAGCCAGTTGTCGACGTAGTCCTTGCGGGTCAGGAAGTCCATCGCCGCGCCCAGCTCCAGGCGGACCGTGTCGTCGCCGACCGCCTCGAACGTGAACGGGAACGCGAAATCGGCCGCGAACTGGTCCAGCCGGGCTCGGGTGGAGAGGCCTTCCACGTACCGCTTGACCGGCCCGGATTCGAGAGTGTCCAGATCGAGCCGCGGGCCGACCGGGTTGTCGCCGTCGTCGACGGCCAGGCGCAGCAGCACCGTCCGGCGGCGGTCGGCGGGGCCGCACACGTCGCTGTTGATCCAGACGCCGCCCGGCGCGGTGTGGTCGAAGATGCGGCGGGCGAACTGGAGCAACGACTCGCGCTGCCGGCCGTACGACCAGATCTCGTGGGTCAGCGCGAAGGTGAGCGTGGTGTCCACCGACCGGTCCGCGAAGATCGCGCCCCCGAGGACGTTGCGCTGGTAGAAGTACACATTGGCGTTACGGAACACGCCCTGCGCCTTCTTGTGCACACACTCCGAGTACAGGTGGCGGGCCACCTCGACACCGATCAGGTCGCTCTCGTGCAGGCCCGGTTCGCGGTCGGCGAGCTCCAGGACGGCGCCGGCACCGCAGCCGATGTCGACGATCCGGCCGGGCCGCACGTGCCGGCGGACCGCCGTCCACTTGCGGTCGGCGGCGTCGGCGAAGGCCTCCACGTACGTCCGGTAGTCGCGGGTCGCGGTCAGACCGCCCTCGTCGCCGACGAGCGGGTCGTTGACGACGGTCCGGACCGTGTCGACCAGCCGGTACCGCTCGAAGACGTCGATGGTCGCCGGGTGGGCGAGTTTGCGCCACTCTTCGTCACCGGCGGCCAGTCGCAGCAGCACATCCCAGGGGCGTTCCGGCGCGGTACGCAACTCCGGATCCGCCTCGACCGGCGCGATCGGGAAGCCGAGCCGCTCGTAGAGTTTCGCGACCTCGGGCGTGGAGCACGCGACCACGGTGTCCTCCGGGGTCAGCTCGATCCCGGTGGCCACCGCGATGCTCTTGAGCGTGACGTCGGCGAACGCGTCGGTCGGCGCGGTGTCGAAAACCGGCACAACCAGTGACCGCAGGCCGCTGACCAGGCTGAACCGCTCGATCGCGGCCTCCCGACGGTGGTACGGCACAGGGTTGCGTCGGGTGTTGTCGTGGTTGGCCGACGTCACCGCCCACACGATGGTGGCCCCGTGGTCGGCGGCGAGCCGGTGCAGGTACTCGGCCTGGAACCGGGTCAGCAGGTGGTGGCGGCCGGGAAACAACACGAAGTCGATGTGGATCACCCCATGGCTTGACGACCTCGGAGCATACCGGCCCACCGGGCTCGCGGCGGCCGAACGGGGAGACTGATCGTAACTTCCGATAGTTCTCGGTTGCTATCCGTCACCGCTGGCGTGCCACTTCTGCTTTCCCCCACGTCTTGACATCCATGTTTGCCGCTCCATATTTTGAGCGACATCTTCCGGAAACACTCCGAAACTTTCGATAGTGATGAGGTGGGCTTCATGGCACCCAGAAGAACCCTTGCGGTGGCTGTCGCGGTGGCGCTGAGCGCCCTGGGCATGAGCGCCTGCACCGACGACGGCTCCTCCGACGGCGGTAGCGGCGGCAATGTCGAGATGCAGCTGTGGCACAACGCCACGACCGGCCCGGGCAAGGCGTTCTGGGAGAAGACGGTCGCCGACTTCCAGACCGCACACCCGAACGTCAAGATCAAGATCCAGCAGGTGCAGAACGAGGACCTGGACGGCAAGCTGCAGACCGCGCTGAACTCGGGCTCCGCACCGGACATCTTCCTGCAGCGCGGCGGCGGCAAGATGGCCGCGATGGTCGAAGCCGGCCAGCTCAAGGACATCACCGCCGACATCACCGACGCGACGAAGCAGGCGGTCGGCGAGGCGGCCCTCAAGACCGGGCAGGTCGACGGGAAGGCGTACTCCGTACCCGTGTCGATCCTGCCCGGGGGTCTCTGGTACTCCAAGGACGTTTTTGCGAAGGCCGGTGTCACCGCCCCGCCGGCCACCCTGGAGGAGCTCAACGCCGCGGTGACCAAGCTCAAGGCCAACGGCACGCCGATCGCTCTCGGTGCCAAGGACGCCTGGCCGGCCGCGCACTGGTACTACTTCTTCGCCCTGCGCGCGTGCAGCCCGGCCGCGCTCGACGCCGCCGCGAAGGACAAGACGTTCACCGACGCGTGCTGGACCAAGGCCGGTGAGGACCTCAAGGCGTTCGCCGACACCAAGCCGTTCAACGAGGGCTTCCTGACCACCTCGGCCCAGCAGGGCGCGGGCAGCTCGGCCGGTCTGGTCGCCAACTACAAGGCGAGCATGGAGCTGATGGGCGCCTGGGACCCGGGTGTCATCGCCTCGCTGACCAAGGACACCAAGCCGCTGCCCGACCTCGGCTACTTCCCGTTCCCGTCGGTGCCCGGCGGCCAGGGCGACCCGGCCGCGATCATGGGCGGCGCGGACGGCTACTCCTGCTCGGCGCAGGCGCCGAAGGAATGCTCCGACTTCCTCAACTACATCCTCACCAAGGACGTCCAGGAGGGCTACTACAAGGCGTTCAACGCGCTGCCGGTCAGCAAGGACGCCCAGGGTGCGGTCACCGAGGACTACCTCAAGGCGGTGCTGGAGGCCTACAACAAGGCGCCGTACGTGTCCCAGTGGCTCGACACCATCTACGGCCAGAACGTCGGCAACGCCCTGAACGTCGGCGTGGTGAACCTGCTGGCCGGCAAGGGTGACGTCGCCGGGATCATCCAGGCCGTCAACGACGCGGCCAAGAAGGGCTGAGTGGGTTGGTCTCCCTGAGCACCCGAGTCCGGGACGGGGGCGGCGTCGCGGCGCCGCCTCCGGCCCGGCCCCGCCGGCGCGGCATCGGCTGGGCACAGCGCCTCGAGATCGCGGCGCTGTCCGGCCCGGCCATCCTGATGTTCCTCGGCTTCGTGATCACCCCGGTCATCCTGGCCGGCTACTACGGTTTCTATCGGTGGAAGGGCTTCGGCCCGCCGACGAACTTCGTGGGGCTCGACAACTACGTCACGATCCTGCAGGACGAACTGTTCCACGAGGCGCTCTGGCACAACGCCCAGATCGTGGTGCTGTCGTTGGTCCTGCAGGGACCGATCGCGCTCGCCTTCGCTCTGCTGCTCAACCAGAAGATCCGCGGGCAGTCGATCATCCGGGTGCTGATCTTCGTCCCGTACGTGATCTCCGAGGTGATCGTCGGTACGGCGTGGGCCCTACTGCTGCAATCCGAGGGTGCGGTCAACGGCGTCCTGCGATCGATCGGCCTGGAGGGGCTGGTTGAGGACTGGCTGGCGAACCCGTCCATCGCCATCTGGACGCTGATGCTCATCCTGACCTGGAAGTACGTCGGGTTCGCGGTGATCCTGTTCCTGGCCGGCATGCAGAACATCCCGGAGGAGTTGTCCGAGGCCGCCGCGATGGACGGCGCCTCGTACTGGCAGACCCAGTGGCGGATCACCCTGCCGCTGCTCGGGCCGACCATCCGGATCTGGGGCTTCCTGTCGGTGATCGGCGCGTTGCAGCTGTTCGACCTGGTCTACATCATCTGGGGCCAGTACGTCGCGTCGACCGCCGGCACGTCGACGATGGCGACCTACATGGTCTCCGAGGGCCGTAACGCCGGCAACTACGGGTACGGCAACGCGGTGGCGGTCGTGCTCTTCATCATCTCGATGATCATCGCGCTCGTGTACCAGCGTTTCGTGTTGCGCCGGGACACCCAGGGCGCGCTCACCGGAGGACGGTAGACATGGCCACGGCCACCCACGCCCAACGCGCCCAGCGCGGCAATCCGGTCGTCTACGTCGCCGCCCTCGCCCTCATCGGTGTCATGCTCGGCCCGGTCGTCTACATCATCATCGGGGGCTTCCGGACCAACTCGCAGATCACCACCGATCCCGCCGGCCTGCCCGACCCGTGGCAGTTCGGCAACTACATCGACGTCCTGACCGGCGACACCTTCTGGTTGCAGGTCACCAACTCGACGATCGCCGCCGTGGTCACCACGGCCGGTGTCGTCACCCTGGGCGTGATGGCCAGCTACGTACTCGCCCGCTATCACTTCCGGGGTCGCGGCGCGATGTACGCGCTGTTCGCGGCCGGTCTGATGTTCCCGCCGACCGTCGCGATCACCCCGCTGTACGTACTGATCAAGAACCTGGGTCTGGTGAACACCCTGCCCGGCATCATCCTGCCGCAGATCGCCTTCACCCTGCCGACGACCGTCATCATCCTCGTGCCGTTCCTGCAGGCGATCCCGAAGGAACTCGAGGAGGCCGCGGCCATCGACAGGTGCAGCCGGCTCGGGTTCTTCTGGCGGATGGTGCTGCCGTTGTCGGTGCCGGGCCTGATCACCGTCGGCATCCTCGCGTTCGTCAACAGCTGGAACTCGTACCTGCTGCCGCTGTTCATCCTCAACGACCAGGAGTCGTTCACGCTGCCGTTGGGGGTGCAGGCGTTCGCGTCGCAGTACTCGGTGGACACCGCGAAGGTGCTCGCGTTCACGTCGCTGTCGATGATCCCGGCGCTGGTGTTCTTCAGCCTCTTCGAGCGCCGGATCGTCGGCGGCCTGACCGGGGCGGTGAAAGGCTGAACAGTCAACCTTGACCGGTATTCTGGCTCCATGACCACATCGACCCGGGGCCTGGAGTCCCGCTCCCGGATCCTCGACGCCGCGGTCACCTGCCTGCTGCGCGACGGCTACGCCCGGACCAGCACGATGTCGATCCAGGCCGAGGCGGGCATGTCGCGCGGTCGGCTGCTGCACCAGTTCCCCTCCAAGGAGGAGCTGCTGGTCGCGGCGGCGCACCACATCTTCACCGCGCAACTGGAGGCTCCGGTGCCGGGGCCGCTCACCGAGCGGATCGCCGAGGCGTCCGGCCCCGGGTCGCGGATCACGGTGGTCATCGACTGCCTGTGGGCCGGCTTCCAGGAGCCGAGCTTCTGGGCGGCGACCGAGTTGTGGGTCGCCGCCCGGACCGAGCCGGCGCTGGCCGCGGCGATCCAGCCGGCCGAGCGGCGGCTCGGCCAGGCCATCCGCGAGCGGATGGACCAGCTCTTCGGGCCCGATCTGGTCGCCCGGCCCCTCTATCTTCCGGTCCGACCGGTGCTTTTCACGAGCATGCGGGGTACGGCACTCAGCTACGCCTTCGACTCGAGGGATCCACGGACCGAGCCGATGCTGGGGCACTGGAACGAGATCGCCCGGCACGCACTGCTCGCCTGAGCTGCGCCCCTCGCCGCCCGGACCTCGCCCTCGCCGCCCGGCCCTCTCGCCGCCCGGCCCTCGCCCTTGCCGCCTGAAACAGACAGCCTTGACTGTTTCCGCTGTCTCGGGCGAGACTCAGCACGGACTGCCGCACTCCGAAGGGGACCCACCGTGAGACTGACCCAGAACGACGTCGCGCTCGTCACCGGTGGCGCCTCCGGCCTCGGTCTCGCCACCGTCCAGGCGCTCGCCGCCCAGGGTGCGCAGGTGGTGATCGTCGACCTGCCGTCGTCGGACGGCAAGGCGGTCGCCGAAAGCCTCGGCGGCGTCTTCGCCCCGGCCGACGTGACCAGCGAGGAGTCCGTGACCACCGCCCTGGACGCCGCCGACACACTGGGGCAGTTGCGGATCGCGGTCAACTGCGCCGGAGTGGGCACCGCCGCCCGCGTCGTCGGTAAGAACGGCCCGTTCCCGCTCGACCTGTACCGCCGCACCATCGAGGTCAACCTGATCGGCACGTTCAACGTGATCCGCCTGGCCGCCGCCCGGATCGCCCATGCCGAACCGGTCGACGGCGAACGCGGTGTCATCATCAACACGGCGTCGGTGGCGGCGTTCGACGGTCAGATCGGCCAGGCCGCGTACTCCGCGTCGAAGGGTGGCGTGGCCGCGATGACCCTGCCGATCGCCCGCGAGTTCGCCCAGTCCCTGATCCGGGTGGTCACGATCGCCCCGGGCCTCTTCGAGACCCCGATGCTGGCCGGACTCCCCGAGGACGCGAAGGCCTCGTTGGGCGCCCAGGTCCCCCACCCGGCCCGCCTCGGCAAGCCGTCGGAGTTCGCCGACCTGGCCCTGGCCGTCATCCAGAACCCGATGCTGAACGGCGAGACCATCCGCCTCGACGGCGCCATCCGAATGGCCCCGCGCTGAGCCGGCACTCGATCGACGGACATCACATCGCGCGTTCAGGCGAACGGCCGTCCACTGTTCACGGTGGACAGTAGCGACATGGCGGTTTAGAACTGACTGGTCGTCAGCCGTCACCACCCGCTCCGCAACCCTCGTCAGATGTAGGTTTCGCGAAGGTTTCGTGACGAGGAGTGACAATGGCGGAAGAGAGCTGGCACGCCGCACGACTGATTCCGACGTCCGGCATCAACGGTGCCGACGAACAGGAACGGCGGGCCACATCGGCGCTGCTCGCGGTGATGAGCGCAGTCCGGGAATTCGGACGGTCCCTGACCCAGCCGTATGGCGCGCCCGCAGGCCTGGTGCAGACCTTCATCGAGGTGCCCTTTACCCTCGGTGACGGCAAGTCGTTCCCGGACGGTCTGATCCGGGTGACCCGGGGCCAGCGACAGTGGACGGCGCTGGTCGAGGTCAAGACCGGGTCGAACGAGCTCCAGACGGAACAGTTGGAGCGATACCTCGATATCGCCAAGGAGCAGGGCTTCGACGCACTCATCACGATCTCGAACGAGATTCCGCCGATGGCCGGGCAGCACCCGACCCGCATCGACAAACGCAAGCTGAAGAAGGTCGCCCTCCACCACATTCCCTGGTCAGAGGTGCTGACCGTGGCGGTGATGCAGAAGGAGTACCGCGGTGTCGCGGACCCGGACCAGGCATGGATCCTCGGTGAGCTGATCCGCTACCTGGAACACCCCAAGTCCGGTGCGCTGGAGTTCAGCGACATGGGATCCTCCTGGGTGCCGGTGCGCGAATCCGTCAGCGCCGGAACGCTGCGCCCGACGGACAACGCAGTTCCGGAGATCGCCGGACGGTTCGACGCGCTGGTCCGGTACGCGGGCCTCCGGCTCGGCCGGCAGCTGGGGACCGATGTGGTTCCCGCACTGACACGCCGCGAGCTGGCCGAGCCGATGACGCGGACGCAGGCTCTGGTCAGCCAGCTCGCCACGACCAGCACGATGACTGCGGCCCTGCGGATCCCCGGAGCGGTCGGCACGTTGTCGGTGACCGCGGACCTTCGCGCCGCACGGATCACCTGCCACGTCGACGTCGAGGCTCCCCGCGAAGGCCGTCAGACGACCCGGGTCAACTGGCTCGTCCGTCAGCTCAAAGACGCGCCGGAGACGGTCCGTCTGGAGTCGTATGCCGCGCACGCCCGAGGCGCGGGCAGCGCCGAGCTGTTGCGGGTGGTCCGGGAGAACCCGGCAATCCTGATCGGCGACCCGTCCAAGGAACTACGCACGTTCCGGATCGCGCTGACCTCGGCCGCGGGCACGAAGCGCGGACGCGGCCGTGGGTCGTTCATCGACTCAGTGCTCGACGCCATCGACGACTTCTATGCTCAGGTCATTCAGAACCTCAAGCCGTGGATGCCCGCAGCGCCGCGAATGCGTTCGGCCGACGAGGTTGTCGCGGTCGAGCCGGTGCCGGCAGCCCTGTCGTCCACTGCCCTGTCGTCCCAGGACGACCCGGCGCCGATGGCGGCGCCGCCGGAACCGGCTCCGGCGGCGTCCTGACTCGATCTCGGCCTCAGCTACGAGCGGGTGCGGGCCTCGCATCGGCGACCGTGGGGTCCAGGAAGCCGTCGCGTTCGATGATGGCCGCCCACTCTCGGGACAGGGCGTCGCCTGCCCTGCGGCCGCGGACCCTGCGGCGGATCTCGGGGCGTTCGGTGGCGGCGGCCGACCCGCCACTTCACCCACTCGCCGGATCGGGACCGGCACAGGACCTTCATGCGTCAAGGGTGATCGACTTCGTCAACGCGTCGCGGAGCGGCGGCCCTCCTCGCGGGCTCGGGCCAGCATCGACCTGAGGTGCCGACGGCGGAGGCGCCAGGCCGCGATCAGCAACGCGGCGGCCACCACGACCAGGAGTTGGGGCCACGGCATCACCCAGGTGGTCAGGGTGGCCGTCGCCGGTGGGGCGCCGGCCGGGGTCAGGGTCACCGTGGTGCGGAGGCGGCCCAGACCCCACACGCCGTCGATCCGGGTGGAGACCGAGCGCGTTCCGCCGGGCAGCAGCTCGCCCGCCGTGACCTGGACCGTCCGGGTGCCGGCCGGCGAGGACACGGCCGCGGTGCCGGGCACCTCCAGGCGTACGTTTCCGGTGTTCGCGGACGTGTAGGAGACCTCCACCGCGCCCGGCTGGAACGGGTTCCAGGTGCCGGCGTACCGCATGTTGATCTCGTCGGCGGTGACCGACGGCCGGAGGGTGCCCGACGCGCGCAGCAGCAACCGGAAGCCGACCCGGCTTTCGATCTGGACCGTGCCCTGGCGGCCGGCGATCGAGGCGGCGATGCCGGCCGGATGGTCACCGGGTGTGATGCCGACCGGGGCGGTGATCGAAAACGGAACCACCACGGTCTTGCCGGCGCCGACCGTCACCGACTCGGGGACACTGACCCAGGTGCCGCCACCGACCGACTTCTGGTCGCTGGGCAGCATGTTGAAGCGGCCCTTGGCGGTCAGGTAACCGTCGGCGGCGCTCAGGGCGAACACCGCCGACGTGTCGCCGAGGTTGCGGACGGCGAGGTGTTCGGTGATCCGCCGGCCGGGGTCGAGGGTGCGTTCGATCCAGCGGCGCCCGTCCGGTCCGGCGGCCGACGCGGGCTGAACCGTCCACGTCACACTGGTGGGCGCGGCCGCCGCCGGTGCCGCGGGAAGCAGCACGGCCAGGGCGGCGAGAACGGCGACGGCACGGCGCACGGTGGGTGTCCTTACTCGAACAGGGACAGGGTGAGGGTGGACCGGTAGGAGCCGGCGGCCACGTCGACGGGGGTGCGCAGGGTGAGACCGGCGTTGACGGTGTACGCGCCGCCGGTCACCTCGGCCGAGTCGTAGGTGGAGACGAGCAGCTCCTGGTCGACGAGGCCGACATTGTTACCGGGCTGGGTGGGCTGATCGAGAACGGTCACCACCTCTTCACCTTCGGAGACCAGGCCGCTGTTGCCGCCGTTCAGCAGGCGCGGTTTCCAGCCGAGGTGGGCGGCACTGATCGGGGCCTGCCCGGCGGTTCCGGTGAAGTCGCTGGAACTACCGAGGACGGCCCACGCGGCACCGGCCGGAATCTCGTCGACGGTGCGGGTGTCGGTGACGGTGACCGTCGGCAGGGTGCCGGTGAACTGGCGAACCAGCAGGTCGGAGCCGTTCTCCTGCAACGCGACGGAGTTGCCGGCGACGGTCAGGGCGAGCACGCCCGGTTCCTCGATCTCGGTGATGTCGACGGTCACCTCGACCTGGGCGGGATCGCCCGGGTCGGCGGACGCGACCGACGGCACGGCGGCGACGAACAGCGAGCAGGCGGCGGCCACGCTCAGCCGGGTTATCGATTTCAACTGCTTCCTCCAGAGCACTGCAAGGCGTTGTATGGGGCGGTGAGGACGCTGGTCCCGGCGGTCGCGGTGGCCGATCCGGCGGGCACCGAAGCCACCCGGGCGGCGAACGACTGGTAGACGTTCGCGCCGGGCGCGACACCGACAAAGACCTTTTTTCCGTACGGCGAATCGAGCTCGATGTCGAGCGGTGCGGTGTGGCCGTTACGTGCCGCGACGGCCAGGTAGACCTTCCCGGCCAGACATCGTGGCTGCGCCGTGACGGTCACCGGCACCACTGGCGACTCGTCGGCGGTCACCCGCCACTCGGTGACGGCCACCGCCGAGTAGGTGCTTCCGTTCCCGTCGGCCGCGATGACCGCCCGCAGCCGGGACGTGACGACCGGATCGAAGGTGACCGTGTTGAAGGCGGTGCTGCTGGTCCCGTACCCGGAGGCGTTGGTGACGTCCTGCCAGGCGGAACCGTCCCACCATTGCAGCTGCCAGCCGTCCGGTTCGGCGACGCCGTCGCCGGTGCCGGCCGCGCTGTCCCGCCAGAACTTGATCGAGGCTCCGGTGAGCCGGATCGCCCGCGTCCAGTCGTACTGGATCCACTGGCTCGCCGGCCGGGTCCCGGACCAGGTGCCCCAGATCTGCGCCTGGCCCGGCGAGGCCGGGTCGGCGTCGTCGTTGAGCGCGCCGACGCTGTTCCACCCGGCCGTGTAGGACGCGGTGGGTACGGCGATCGGCCCGACGTTGCCGGTGAGCGGCCCGGACAGGTCGGCGGGAAGCACCGCCTGCTGCACGGCCGACGTGTTCCCGGCCTGGTCGACGGCCCGGAACGACACGGTGTGCTTCCCGGAGTCGGGTGCGCCGACCGGGCCGGTGTAGACGGTCCATGCCCCGGCACCGATCGCGTATTCGAGCCGGGCCAGTCCCGAGGTCGCATCGGCGCCGCTGACGGTCACCCGGCGATCGGCGACGGCCCCGGACACGGTCGGCGCGGTGGCGTCGATGTGCACGCCGAGCTGGGCGGCGTCTGAATCGTTCCCGGCCCGGTCGGTGGCCACGGCGCTGACCGTGTGCCGCCCGTCGCCGGTGACCGTGGTGTCCACGGTGCGGACGGCGGACGCCACGGATTCGACGCCGTCGACAGTGGTCCGGATCGTCATCCGTCCGCCACGGTCGTCTACTGCGGCGGCCCGCACGTTCACCGCCGACCGGAACCATCCGCCGGTCCCCGCACTGCCGCTGGGGGTGAGGGTGAGCGCCGGTGCGGTGACGTCCCCTTCGGTGTCCCCCGGTGAGATCACCGTGACCTGGGCGTTGACCCTTCCGGCCGCATATCCGAGCACACTGCCGCCGACCGTGAACGTCCCCGGTTGTGCGACGTCGGCCGGGTCGACCGCGTCCCAGTACACCGGCACCCGCAGCGTCTGGTCCCCGAAGACGACGGGCACCGCACCGGGCAGCGCGGTCTCGCCCACCTCGACGGTGACGTGTGCGGACGCGATCGAGGCGGGTTGTGCCGCGAGTACCTTCCACTCCTCGACGGCGACCGCCGAATACGTGCTCCCGTTCGTCGACGCGTCGAAGACCGCCCGCACCTGGCTGGTGGTGACCGGATCGAACGTCGTGTTCTGGAAGCCCTGGGTCCCGGTCGGATAGCCGCTCGGGTTCGGCACGTCCGTCCACTGGCCGTCAGCCCAGTACTGGATCTTCCACTTCGCCGGTGCGGCGACTCCGACTCCGGTGCCTTGCGGCTGGTCGTTCCAGAACTCGATCTGTGACATGGTGATCCGCATGGGTTGATCCCAGGTGTACTGGATCCATTGTTGATTCGGGTTGACCGCGGTCCAGGTGCCCCACATGTCCGGCGGCAGCGGGTTGGCGCGCACGATCTCGTCGTTGAGTGCCTTGATCCAGTACTGGGTGGGGACCGGATCGTTGGACACGGTCACCTCGGCGGCCTGGGCGATGTTGGCGCGCGGTGTCCGGTCGGCCTGCTTCACCGGCGTGACGACGACCGGCTTGATCCGCGCCGGTGTGACCGTGTCATCCCACTCGACCTTGTCGATCGCCACCGACCTGCGGAAATGACCGCCCCCGGCCGCGTCGGCGGTGTGGTAGACGAGGTACCACTGGCCGTTGAACTCGATGATCCCCGGGTGGCTGGTCGTCGACGACACCGGCGGCAGGATCGTCCCGCGGTAGGTCCACGGGCCGTCCGGTGCACTCGCCGTGGCGTAGGCGATGCAGGCGTGATAGCTCGCCGGGGTGCACGCCGAGGTCGGCCCGGCGTTGTTGCCGGCGTAGGCCAGGTAGTAGGTGCTGCCGCGTTCGAACAGCCACGGCGCCTCGAAGTAGCCGGTCAGTCCGGTGACCGTCCGCTGGGTGCCGACCGGTGTCTTCATGTCGGCCTGGAATTCGAGCATCCGCAGCTGCCCGAAGGTTCCCCAGTAGACGAACACCCGCTGGCCCTCGACGAGGATGGTCGGGTCGATGTTCTCGATGGTGTTGGCGGTCGGGACGCGTTGCGAGATCAGCGGCCTGCCGATGTGGTCGGTCCACGGCCCGGTCGGGGTGGTCGACACGGCGACGCCGATGGCGAACTTGTTGGGCGCGGGCGAATCCCGTTCGTGGATGGGGACGTACCAGTAGTAGCGGCCGTCGGGTCCGCGGACGACCTGACCGGCGTAGGCGCGGCCGGGCGACGCCCAGGCGAAGACCCCGTCCGGGCGCATCAGTGACGGGTGGTGCGTCCACTCACCCTCGGCGACGTCGGAGGTACGCAGTACGCCCCACTCGTTCATGACGAAGTCGTTGACGGCCGGCCCGGCCTCGTCATGGCCGGTGTAGATGTGCAGCTGCCCGTCGGCGACGAGAGGTGCGGGGTCGGCGGAGTAGTAGGAGCCGTCGGCGAGGATCGGATTCACGGTCCGGGTGAACGTGTACGGGTCGGCCGCGCGGGCCGGTGCGGCGGGCGCTACGAGGAGCAGCCCGGCCGCGACCAGCCCGGCGACCGCCGCTTTGAGCGGTCTCACGGTGGCGATTCCTGTCCGGATGATGAGGGGTCGGGGAGACGATCAGCCGCAGCTGAGGGCCGCGTAGGGGGCGGACAGTTCCACGTCGCCGACCCGGACCGTGGCGGTGCCGGCCGGCAGGATCGCCAGGCGGCTGTTGAACGCCTGGTAGGCCGGTTTCCCGGCGGCCACGTCGAGCACGGTTCGGGTGCCGTACGGCGTGATCAGCTGGATGTTCAGCGGCGCGGTACCGGTGTTGCGGGCGGTGACGGCGACGTACACCTTCCCGGCCGTGCACTGGGCCCGGGCCTGGACCTCGACGTCAGCCGACGGTGGGGTGGCCGGCACGTCGTACACCTCCCACTCCTGGACTCCCGGCGCGCCCTTGCCCTCCTCGGTGCCCGCGGCGGTGAGCAGCGCCCGCATCCGCGTGGTGGTCACCTTGTCGAACGTCACCGTGTTCCACGAGGTGGCCGACGTGCCGTAGGCGCCGGGGTGACCGACATCCCGGAACGCCGTCCCGTCCCAGTACTGGAGTTTCCAGACGCTGGGCGGCGCCACCCCGGCCCCGGAGTCGTCGAGGTCGGAGGTGAACCAGATCCGGGTCCGGTCGACGGTCACCGGTGCGGCCCAGTCGAGCTGAATCCACTGGTCCCCGACCTGCGGCCAGGTGTTCCACACGTCCGTGTTCGGTCCGTTAGCCCCGGTCGGTGGCACGCCGTCGTTGAGGTTGTCGACGGTGATCCAGGCCGGGGTGTAGGACGCCGACGCGGTGCCGGTGCGGGCCACGTTGACCGGCGACTGACCGGCCGCGACCGGCAGGGTCCCGACGTCGGACGTGTTGCCGGCCAGGTCGGCCGAGCGGTAGTCCACGGTGGTCGCCGACGATCCGATCGGCACGGCGCCGGAGGCGGTCGTCCAGTCCTGGGTGACGACCCCGCCGACGGTCAGCCGGTACTGCACCGCCCCGATCCCAGACAGCGCGTCCGTGCCGGTGATGGTGACGGCCCGGGCCGCGGAGTCGAACGTCGCCGACGCGGTGGGTCTGGTCCGGTCGATGCCGACGATCCGCTGGGTGACCGCCGAGACGTTCCCGGCGTCGTCGGTGGCCCGCGCCTTGACGGTCGTCGCGCCTTCGTCGTCGACGGTGACCGGCCCGTTGTAGTCGCGCCAGTCCCCCGAGCCGACCGCGACCTCGATCGACGGCGACTGGTCCCGGTTGTCGGTGGCCGTGGCGGTCACCCTCACCGAAGCCGCGGAGGTCCACGCGTCGGCCGGATCGGCGGTGAGCGTGGTGACCGGCGATGACGTGTCAGCCGGTCCGCCGGAGCCGACGGTGACGGTGGCGGTGGCCGGTTTGTCGGTGCCGGCGACCTGCCCGGACACCTCGAACGTGCCCGCCGCGGCATACGACGCCGGATCGATCGCGGCCCAGGTGACCCCGATGCCGCTCTGCCGCGAGCCGTCGTTGTAACCGACGGTCACCCCGGCGGGCAGTACCGGCGCGACCCCGACGCTGGTCGTCACGGCGACCGGGTCGACGGTGTTGATCTGCACAGGGTCGGTGCCGCGCACCCACACGTGGGCGGACGCGGTCAGGGTCGTCCCGGCGACGAACCCGGTCACCCGGAAGTCGCCGACCTGCGCCACCTGCGATGCCTCGACGGCACCCCAGGCCACGGCGACCGGCAGGCGTGTCCCGTCGGCGTAGGTCACCTCGACGGTCGCCGGCAACTGCGGCAGGACCCCGGTGTCGGTACGCACGTCGACGCCCTGAATCGAACTCGCCGCCGCCGCGTACACCCGCCACTCGGAGACGCCGACCGCCGACCAGGCGGTACCGGTCGCGTTCGGCAGGGCGTTGAACGTGGCCCGCAGCCGCGTCGTGGTGACCGGGTCGAACGACACCTCGTTGGTCCGGCCACGAACAGCCGCGACGAAGCCGTTGGCGTCCTGCCAGTTCAGCCCGTCCCAATACTGGATCTTCCAGGAGGACGGCACGGCGACACCGCTGCCGCCGGTGGTGCTGTCGGACCAGAAGTCGATCGACGCCCGGTCCACCCGGACAGCCTGTGGGAAGTCGTACTGCAGCCAGCGGGTGGCCGGTTCGTTGCCGGTCCAGGTGCCCCACAGGTCGGTCTGCGCGCCCCCGGTGAACAGCGACGGCTTACCGTCGTTCACCGCGTTCACGTTGTTCCACCCGGCCGTGTAACCGGCCGAGGGGGTGGCCGTCGACGCCACGTTGATCTCACCCTCGGCCAGTGCGGTCGCGTCGACCACGACGTCCTTCGTGGACTGTCCGACGGTCAGGCGCAACGTGTAACGGCCGGAGACGGTGAACCGGGCGACGGTGGCCGGCGAGGTGGCCGGGTCGAACGCCACCGAGCCACCGGCCGGTGCGGACACCACCGACCACTGCGCGGCCGGTGGGGTGCCGGGTACGCCGTCGTCCTGGGCCAGTCCGATCAGGCGTACCGATCCGGCCTGGCTGTAGGTGGAGTCGAGCCACGCGTCGGCGAGCGGCGGAGCGTTCACCGCGTCCGGCGCGGGCACGCCGGTGTCGTACGCCTGGATCTCCTTGATGCCGGTCTTGAAGCCGGGCGCGTGCTGCACGGTGACCCGCAACTGCGTCGCGGTGACCGCCGGGAACCGGACCTGGTTGAGGTTGCCGCGCGGGTAGGCCGGGAACCGGCTCTGCCCCGGCACGACCTGCCACGAGGTGCCGTCGTGGTACTCGACCAGGAACTGCGCGGGTGGCGCGTAGCCCTGGACGGTGGCCGTGGTCGTCGACTTGTAGAAGTAGACGCGCACGTCGTCGACCGTGCGGGAACCCTGCAGGTCGATGGTGAACTGGTCGGACGCGGAGGTCGATCCGGCCGTACCCCAGAAGGGCTCGTTGATCGTCGTGCCGTTGACCGCGCCGGCCGGGCCGCGACCGGACGCCGAGTAGGAGGCGGTGGTCGGGCGGCTCTGTGCGACGTTCACCGACGGGTCGACACCGGCCTTGGCCAGCACGTCGGTGATCCGCGCGTCGGCGGCGAAGGTGACGTCCTGCGGCGCCTTGACCGCGGGCGCGGAGCCGACGGTGACCGGGACGGCGGACTCGACGTCGCCGGTGGCCGGGTCGAAGACGACCTTCCCGAGGGCGGACGCGGTGAACGCGAGCTGCCCGTCGAGATACACCGAGTAGCCGTCGGGCGCCGACTCGTAGTAGTCGGTACCGCCCGGCGCGTCCCAGACGACGGTCAGGTCACGGTCGCGGTAGCGGACGTTGTTGGCGGTGAAGTGGTCCCAGCCGATGTCGATCGGGTCCAGTTCGATCTTCGCGTCGGAGCGCGGGCGCAACCCCATCGCGTCCTCGATGACGGTGAAGTTGGTGGCCCCGAGGATGGTGTGGTGGATCCAGGACCGGTAGCCGATGCTCTGGTTCGCCGCCGACCCGTCGGCCCAGAACTCGTTCTGGTCCGGGTACCGGTTGTCGCCGTTGCCCTGGTAGTGGGCCCAGGCGTTCCAGTAGAGCAGCTTCTTGTACCACTCGGCGTTCACATAGGACGTCGGATAGTTGCGCAGCACCGAGGAGAGCATCCGGAACGTCACCGTCGAGTTGATCACCGAGAAGTTGTTGCTGCCCGGGTCGCCCTGCGCGGCCGCGGCGGCCTTGTCGGCCTGATTCGCGGTCGTGAACGGGAAGATCGGGTACTGGGCGTCGTCGGCGAACAGCCGCAGCCCCTCCCGGTACTCGGCGGTGTTCGGCATCAGCCCCACCGAGTACGGGTAGTAGTTGTTGATCTCCTTCCACGGCACCAGGTCACCGGAGGCGACGTGCCGGTGCTTGAGCAGGTTGCCGTAGTGGCCCATCTCGTCGGGCGTGGTCCGGGCCGGCTCCCACAGGTACTGCAGGACGGCGGCCTTGATCCGCTCGGCGAACGCCTCCATCTCGGCCTCTTTTGCGGTGTCCCCGGCGGTCCGGTAGGCGGCCGCCGCGGCCTTCGCATTCGAGTAGAGGTAGGCGCTCTCGGTCCGGTCCAGGTTGCCGGCCCGCCAGTCGAACGACACCGCGTCGGCGTCGTTGCCGGTCATCGCGCCCCAGTTGTACTCGATCAGTCCGTTGCCGTCGTTGTCGTAGGCGTCGAGCAGCCCTTTGACGTCGTACTCGGCGTACTCGCCGAGGTTGCGGGCGACCGCGGCCGGGCCGCCGTGCAGCTGGTAGGACCGCCACGCCGCCTCGGAGATGTACTGGGTGTAGCTGTTCGACCAGTTCGCCGGGTCACCCGGGTTGTCGACGTACTTTCCGCTCTCGGCGACCTCACCGGCGGACAGCCACGGCCCGTAGGAGTAGGCCGGGTCGCGGAAGTACTTGAGGTCGTCGACGAACATGCCGACGGTCAGGACGATCGCGTTGTTGTAGCCCAGCACCCCCTCCATCGAGGTCGGGAACTGGTAGTCGTTTCCGGGCAGGTCGGCGTCGAGGAAGTTGTAGCGCATCAGCCACCACCGGTAGAACAACGTCTTGTCGATGTTGTCCTCGGGGGTGTCCAGGTAGGGCACGTTCTGCGCCCACCATCTGTTGTAGGCGGTGACGTGCTCGGTGAACGCCGCGCCCGGCGCCAGCCCACGCACGTGGGCGTAATCGGTCGCCGACGCCGGCACCTCCTTGGCCACCAGGCCGAGCTGCAGCTTGGTGGCGGCAGCGCCGCTCGCGGGCACCGACACGGTCCGCCGCAGCGTTCCGTCGGCGGGCGCGAACCCGTCACCGGAGAAGCGCGGGAACAGGTCGGTGAGCTTGTTGAAGGCCCGCACGGCCCCGGTCAACTCCGGATCGGACCCGGCGGCGGTACGGGCCAGCGGCGACCGGGCGGTGAGGACGACGTCCTTGGCCGCCCCGTTCGTGGCCGACAGCTCCAGGTTCGTGACCGCGACGTTCGCGTCGGTGATGAACTTGGTCTGCACCACCTTCAGCCCGGCACCGCTGTCGGTGAACACGCTCTGCCAGTAGCTGGGCGTCTGCCGCCGCTGGGCCGGGTCCTCGGTGAGCGCCACCTCGGTCCCGCCGACCGACGCGGTGATCGTGTAGCCGCTCTGGGCCAGCGACTCGATGTAGGCGATCTCACCACCGAACCCGAGGACACCGGGCTGGTGGGTCTTCATGAACACGGCCCGGCCCCGGCTGAACAGGTACTGGTTGGCGTCGCCGTTGGAACCGCCGGGCTGGTTGCCGGTACGGGCCAGCATCCGGTCGATCCAGAAGTCCCGGCCCGGCGCGCTGCCGGCCCCGGCCGCAAGGTCGGCGTCGAAGATCGCCTGAAGCTGGTTACGGGTGTGGTATCCGGTGCGGTCGTCGGGGACCGGGTTCGCGTCGCCCTTGAACACCGGGTAGGGGGTGTTCGCATTCGGGGCCGCGTGCGCGGCGACCGGGGAGAGGACGGAGAGCAGGAGAAGGGCGGTGGTGGTGGTGCCGATTATGGAGCGGGGTGTCGGCATGGACGGAGACACCTCTCAGGTACGGCGGAAATAGGTGTGATGAACGGCGTTGTCGCCGAGCAGGAGCGGCTCGAACAGGACGTCGCCGAGGGTGAAGGTGAGCGGGCGGGGGCCCGGGACCGCGGTGGTGGGGTCCGCGGAGATCTGCAGGTAGTCGGTCGCGGCTGATTTGGCGACCAGGGTGAGCGGGCCGTAGAGCAGCGCCTGCAACGAGGGATCGTCGATGGTCTGCTCGACGTGCAGGCGGAACGGGAAGGTGACCTCGACCCGGTCGCCGGTACGCCAGTCCCGGTGGAGGCTGACGTAACCGCTTTCGGTCACCCGTACCCTCTGAGCCTTGCCGTTGATCTTGATGGTGAAGTCAGTCCGGGCCCACGACGGAACCCGCAACCGCAGGTCGAACCGGGCCCGGCCGGTGATCGTCAGCGTCGCCGAAGGCGACCTCGGGTAGTCGCCGGCCAGGGTGACGGTGACGCCCCGCTCGGCCCACCGCAGCGTGGAGGCGATGTAGAGATTGACGTGCAGGGTGCCGTTGTCGGGTGATCGGAACCAGACAGCGTCCTGGTACTTGGTGTGGTTCTCCAGGCCGGTGCCGCCGCAGCAGGTGCCGATGTTGCCGTAGCCGCGCCGCACCCCGGGACCGACCGGAAGCATGTAGGTGACCAGCGGATCGGTGGTGCTGTCGGCGTCGCGCCGCGAACCGAGGATCTGGTTGACCAGGGTCCGTTCGTAGTAGTCGAAGAACCGTGCGTCCGGGGTCAGGGCGAACAGGTTCCGGGCGACCTTGAGCATGTTGTACGCCGCGCACGTCTCGGCGTTGGTCGAGGTCACGATGCTGCCCGCGATGAC
This sequence comes from Actinoplanes sichuanensis, assembly GCF_033097365.1. Taxonomy (NCBI): domain Bacteria; kingdom Bacillati; phylum Actinomycetota; class Actinomycetes; order Micromonosporales; family Micromonosporaceae; genus Actinoplanes; species Actinoplanes sichuanensis. Next base: position 1,827,133 of record NZ_AP028461.1, on the reverse strand, counting down.
GTCGCGTTTGCGGAACACCTCGCCCTGGCCGGTGCCGCCGTGCACGTAGGTGCGGTGCCCGACGACCATCTCGTAGAAGTTCGCGGCCGCCGCCCGGTAGTCGCGGCTCGCGCCCTGCTCGAACATCCGCAGGTAGCCGAGGAACTGTGGGATGTGCTGGTTGGCGTGCTTACCGTCGAGGGTGTCGGTGTCCGCCGCGCAGTCGGCGAGCAGCTTCGTGTTGTCGAAGTAGCCGGCCGTGGTCAGGAACGTCCGGTCGCCGGTCAGGGTGGCCAGGTCGGCCATCACCTCGTTCATCCCGCCGTACTCACCGGCGATGTAGAGCGACCACATTCGGTCGAGCTGCTCGCGGGGCAGTCTGCTGAGCCGGGAGTGCACCCACTCCCCCATGCCCCGGGCGACGGTCAGGGCGGTGGCGTTGCCGCCGAGCGTGTGCGCGTCCAGCAGCCCCCGCATGATCTTGTGACAGGTGTAGTAGGGAGCCCAGATCGCCGGATAGGTCACGTACTGTTCGAGCTGGATGAACTGGGTCTCCGGGTAGGCGGCCAGGAACCCGGCGTGACTCGGGCCGGGCGGGCCGCCGGCGCCGGTGACGACGGCGGCGTCCCAGCCCCGGCCGGACGAGTCGGCGACCGTGGTCCCGGAGGTCTCGTCGAACCGGTACCAGGCCAGGTTGCCGGTCGCGGTGGCCAGTTCCTCGGCGGACAGTGCCCGGTCGAACAGGTGGAACTCGTCGACCACGGCTTTCAGGCCGGCGTCGCCGTACTGGGACCGGCCGATCCAGTTGTTCTTCGGGGCGCCCAGGTCGGCCGGGGTCAACGTCATCGCCGGGTTGGTGCCGGCCGCGACACCGTTGACGTAGAGGGTGCCGACCTGACCGTCCAGCGTGACGGCCAGGGTCACCGGCTCGCCGACCGGCAGTGCGGTCGCGACCGGGATGCGCTGCTCACCGCCACTGCCGGAGGTGGTGATCGCGAACCGCGGGCCGGTGCCGTCGTGGATCGTCAGGAACATGTTGACGGCCGGGCCGACCCCGAAGTCGAACGCTCGCGACCAGGTCCGCAGCTCGTCGATCCGCAGCCGGATCACGATGGTGGCCGCGGTCAGCCCGTCGATCGTGGCGTCCGGCAGCCCCACGTACTGGCCGTCGCCGGACAGTTCCAGACCGCCGCCGGTCCAGGTCGCCGGCGGTGGCGGGGTGCCGGGCAGGCCGACCTGGGTGGCCCACGCGTCCTGGCACTGCTTGAGCGCCGTGACGATGTGGTCGAGTTTCTCCTTGAAGACCGCCTCGCCGGTGCCGGCCCACGCCTGCGCCAGCATCGACAGGAAGTGCCCGCTGTAGTGGCCACGCAGGTTACCGGTGGCGTCGTCCCAGCCTCCGGGCGGCTGCGCACCGAGCGTGTCCAGCCCGGCCGCGGCCCGGAAGTTGGCCACGATCCGGTCGGCCGGGTAGGCGCGGGCGTACGCCAGGATGCGGTCCCGTTTCTCGGTGAAGACGCTCGGCGCCAGGTCGACCTGGTTCAGCGAGAACGGCACCGCCCGCCAGGAACGGGGCACCGGCAGGCCGTTGACGGAGGTGGCGCACTTGGCGGGGGCGGCGTCGGCCGGGGAGGGGATCATGGTCGCTACCGTGGCGGCGGCGCCCGCTTGGAGCAAGAGCCGGCGGCTCATGGCGTTGTCGGACATCTGGTGGACTCACCTCTCGGGGGTCAGGGGGATCCAGACGCGCATGGTGGACGGGCCGCGGCGGGCCCACCGGTGATAGGGGTGCAGGGCGACCCGCACCGGCGTGGCGTCGGTCGGGGGTGTCGCCGGGCGGTACGGCCAGTCGTGGTCGGCGGCGGCGGCCGGGCGGCAGGTGACCAGGACGGTGCCGTCCGCGTCGACCGGGACGGTGCCCGGGTCCAGGCGGAGCGCGTCGAACGCCACGTCCGGTGGCACGTCCACCGACTCCAGGCAGTAGACGACCGGGCCGCGTTCGACGGCGGCCGCCCCGCGTACCGCATCGATCCGATCGTCTCCGGTGACCAGCCGGGGTTGGACCGGAAGCCGAAGTTGCAGGACCTGGCCCGCGGTGAAGTCGCGGCGCAGCTGCACCAGACCGCGGCTGATCGGCAGGCCGTCCAGGGTGGCGCCGGACGCCCAGGCCGGGACGCGCAGGCTGAGCGTCCACGGGGTGTCCGGACCGGCCACGATCCGGATCGAGACCAGGCCGTCCTCCGGGTAGGCGGTGTCGATCTCGACGTGGTAGGCGCTGGTCCGGATGACCGCCGAGGTGTACTGGTGGATCTGCAGGCCGTCGTCGTCGACGGTCGCGATGTAGGCGGCCAGGCTGGCGAAGGTGCGGGCCAGGTTCGTCGGGCAGCAGGACACGTCGAACCAGGGGGCGCGCAGGTTGGAGGCGGCCCGGGGCACCTGCACGTCGGCCGGCGGTTCGGCGCCGAGAGTCCGCTGGTGCAGCGTGTTGGTGTAGAAGAACCGGTCCCCGCCGTCGCCGGGCGAGGTGGCGATGACGTTGAACAGGGTCCGCTCGATCAGGTCGGCGTACCGCGGATCGCCGTGCGCCAGCAGCAGCCGCCAGGACAGCAGCACCGACCCGACCCCGGCGCACGTCTCGCTGTAGGCGCGGTCCGGCGGCAGCACGAAGTCCTCGCCGAACGCCTCGTCCTGGTGCCGGGACCCCATGCCGCCGGTGATGTAGGTACGCCTGGCGACCGTGTTGCGCCACTGCCTGGTGACCGCGTCGAGGAGCCCGGCGTCCCCGGTCTCGACCGCCACGTCGACCGCCCCGGCGGCCAGATAGGTGGCCCGGACCGCGTGCCCGCGGAACACGTCGGCGTCGCGGACCGCGATGTCGTCCTGGAAGTAGGACCGACCGAACTCGATGTCGGCCAGCGTCCCGTGCCCGTGCCGCTCCACGAACAGCCGGGCCTGGTCGAGGTAGCGGCGCACCCCGGTCAGCCGGTACAGCTCGACCAGGGCGAGCTCGATCTCGGCGTGGCCGCAGATCCCGTTGCGGCCCTCCGGACCGAACTCGGCGCACACGTGGTCGGCGGCCCGTAGCGCGGCCTCCAGCAGCTCGTCCGGGCCGTAGGTGCGGGCCCGGGCCACGGCGGCCTGGATCAGGTAGCCGAACGAGTAGAGCTCGTGCCCCCACTCCAGGTCGCTGTAGCGGGGCGCCTGGCCGGGGCGGCCGTACAGGGTGTTGAGGTAGCCGTCCGGCTCCTGGGCGGCGACCACCCGGCGCACGATCGCCCGGTACCGGTTGTCGATCTCCGGGTCGCGGGTCCGGCCGTACTCCCAGGCCAGCGCCTCCAGATACTTGTAGACCTCGGTGTCGGCGAACTCCCGCCCCCGCCGATCCCCCACGTCGACCAGTTCGAAGTTCGCCAGCCAGCCGGCCTTCTCCAGCCAGCGTTCGATGTGCGCCAGCGTGTGCGCCGAGTTGGTGTCCTGGCGCCGCTGCCAGAAGCCGGACCGCAGGGTCACCTCGCCCACGCCCAGTGGCCGCAGCCGGCCCCGGGTGGGTGCCACCGGCATTCCGGACACGGCGGTGGCCAGTGTTTCGTCGATCGTCATGTGAATCATCAGCCCTTGAGTGCGCCGGACATGAAACCGCGGACGTAGTGCCGTTGGAGTGCGAGGAACAGGACGACGCAGGGCAGCGCGAGCACCACCACGCCGGCCTCGGTCGCGCCGTAGTCGACGATCCCCATCACCTGCTGGCGCATGTTCGCCACGGCCAGCGGGAGCGGCATCTTCGCCGAGTCGCTGATCAGCACGAGCGGGGTGATGAAGTCGTTCCACGCGGCGAGGAAAGCGAACAGGCCGACCGTGATCAGGCCCGGTTTGACCGCCGGGACCAGCACGTACAGCAGGGTGCGCAGGGTTCCGCAGCCGTCGACCTGCGCCGACTCGGACAGGTCCTTGGGCACCGACTCGAACGAGATCCGCATCATGAACGTCGCGAACGGCAGCTGGAACATGGTGAGCACCAGTGCCAGGCCGAGCAGCGAGTCCTGCAGGCCGAGCTGGTTGAGCAACACGTAGAGCGGGATCAACAGGGTCGCGTAGGGCACCATCAGGATCGCCAGCGTGACCAGGAACAGCAGGTCCCGGCCGGGAAACCGGAACTGGGCGAACGCGTAGCCGCCGAGCAGCGACACGAACAGCGTGAACGCCACCGTCATCAGCGACACCGCGGTCGAGTTCAGCAGGTACTGACCGATGCCGGCCTGGTAGTTCGCGAGAGTCCGGTAGTTGCCCAACCCCCACCCGTCGATCTGCGCCGAGCCCGCCTGCGGACTCACCGACGCGACACTCGCCCAGAGCAGCGGGAACAGGAACAACAGGGCGAGACCGCCGGTCAAAACCTTCTGCGGGGTACGGATCACCGCGTCACCCTTCTTTCCCGCGCAGTCCCCGGAACTGCAGGACGTTGGCGATGAGCAGGGCGGCCAGCAGCATGATCGACAGTGCGGCGGCGCGGCCCAGGTCGTTGCCGCCGAAGAACGCGAAGTTGTAGATCAGCTGGACGATGGTCAGCGTGCTGTTGTCCGGACCACCCTTGGTGAGCAGGTAGAACTGGTCGAACGCGAGCATCGACCCGGTGACGCAGAGGATCGTGCACAGCGCGATCGACGACCGCAGCAGCGGCAGCGTGACGTAGCGGAACGTCTGCCAGCGGCCGGCGCCGTCGAGCCGGGCCGCCTCGTACACGTCGGCTGAGATGCCCTGCAACCCGACCAGGAGCAGCAGCATGTAGAAGCCGGCGAACCGCCACACGATCAGCGCGACCGTCGACCACAGCGCCGCCGTCGGGGTGCCCAGGAACGACACCCCGAGGAACCCGAACGGGCTGCTCTGCGGTGAGTAGAGGGCGTAGAACAGCAGCGACGCCGACGCCAGGCCGAGCGCGCTGGGCACCAGGAACGAGGTGCGCAGGAACCCGGTCCAGCGGCTCGACTCCTGCACGATCAGGGCGAGCAGCAGGGCCAGGCCGAGCAGGATCACCGTGGTGACCAGGGTGTACTTGACGGTGAACCAGACCGCGGGCCAGAACAGCCGGTACTCGGCCACGTCGGTGAAGTTCTCCGGCGCGTTCAGGCCGCGGTTGCCGGCGAACAGCCCCCAGTCGGACACCGACATCCGGCCCACCAGCAGGATCGGCGTCACGAAGAAGATCAGCACGAACAGGGCGGTCGGTGCCGCGTACGCCCAGCCGGTCAACTTCCGCTTCCGGGCGGCGGCCGGCCTGGAGACCAGGCCGGACCGCTCGGTGACGCTGATCCGTGAAGCCACGCTCACTGGCCGAGAACCTGGGTGACTGCTTCGTTGTCCTTCTCCAGGGTGGACGCGTCGCCGTACACCTGGTTGCGGAGAAGGGTGACCCACGGGCTGCCCGGCGCGTTGAACGCCTGCTGGAAGTTGACCGCGACCGGGGTCTTGCTGGTCGGCAGGCCGGCGACCTTGTTGATGGTGGCGACCCGCGGGTCCTTCGCCGAGTACTGGTTGTCGGCCAGGTCGGTCCGGGCGACCGTGCTGTTGCCGGCGGCGAGCACGTCGACCTGTGCCTTCTCGGACATCAGCCAGGCCATGAAGTTCCACGCCTGCTGGGTCTTCTCGGCGTCCTTGGAGATGCCGATGCCGTCGCCGCCGACGAACGTCGACTGGCCGCCGGAGACGCCCGGGATGCCGGTCACGCCGACGTCGACCGTCTTCGACGCGGTCGGCAGCAGGGTCGCCGGGTACGGCATCACGCCGATCTTGCCCTCCTGGAACGCGGCGACCCAGGTGGCGCCGGTCTCGTCCTTCGAGCCGGGTGCGATCGCGCCGGCCGTCTGCAGGTCACGCCAGGTGCTGTAGACCTTCTGCGAGGCGGAACCGTTGAGCAGCGACTTCTTGCCCTCCGGGTCCATCACGTCCTCGCCGCTGGCCCAGACCATCGGGAACCAGGTGAAGACGTTGCAGCCACCGCAGTTGCCGCCGAAGTAGGTGCCGTAGGTGTCCGCCTTCTTCAGGTTCTGCACGGCCAGGGCCTGCTGCTTGAACTCGTCGAGGGTGGTCGGGCCCTTCTCCGGGTCGAGGCCGGCCTCCTTGTAGAGCGCCTTGTTCCAGAAGATCACCGACAGGTCGAGGACGAACGGGAGCACGTACTTCTTGCCCTCGTGCGTGCCGGCCGTCAGGTGCCCCTGGTTGATCTTGTCGGCGTACGGCAGCTTGGCGATGCTCTCGGTGAGGTCGGAGAAGAGCCCGGCCTCGGTCCAGTTCGGCACGTAGACGATGTCGGCCGCGAACAGATCGGGCAGGTCACCGCTTCCGGCCGCGGCGCCGACCTTGGCCACGTAGTCGTCGTTGGGGACGATGGTCAGCTTGACCTGGTTCTTGTGGGACTTGTTGTAGGCGTCGACCAGGGCCTTGGCCTGAAGCTCGAGCGGAGCCCGGGTCCACAGCGTCAACTCGGAGCCGTCGTCGACACCGTCCACCCCGGCTCCGGTGGGTGCCTGCGCCTCACCCTGGCCGCCCTCCGACGAACAGGCCACGAGCGGGCCCGCCATCAGGGCCGCCAGCGCGGTCCACACCAGGATTCTTCGCACGGAGTACCTCCATGAATCGCTTTCAGAAAGTTTCGGAAGGTTTCAGCAGCCGCGATGGAATCCTGCGGCTCACCTGGAATATCTGGCGTCCATGCTGTACCGAAAAGGTTTTCAGGAACGTAATACTCCAGCAAACGCCCTGTCAAGGCTTCGCGGCGCGGCGCGTAACCCGGCGGACATCTTGCCGAAAACGGTTTCGTAAGGCAGCGTGGCCGGAACATCGAAACGGTTCGATGTTACGTCCTAGAAGGAGGGATCCATGCGCAGGAGATTGATCGCCATCCTCATGGCGATCTTCCTGACCCCGGCCTCGGCGGCGCTGGCCGCGCCGGCCACCTGGAGTCCGCCGGCCAACCTGGTCACCCCGCTCAACCAGGTCTGGCAGCACCAGGAGCAGACCTACAACAACGGCAACCTGTACGGGTTCCGCAACTACGGCTGGGACCAGATCATGGCCAACCGTGGGTACATCAACTACTGCGTCCGCTGGGACTCGTCGGCGTCGGTGACGGCCGCCCAGCGCGACCAGATCCACGCCACCCTGGCCCGGCAGCACAAGAAGTGGATGGACGAGCTGGTCGGGCACAACGCCTGGCCGTACGGTGACGTGCCGGTCAAGGTCGTCGGCTGGGCCGTCCGCAACCGCTCGCAGCTGCAGTGGACGGACACGTCGGTCGACATCTACGTCAACGACATCCGCGAGAACGCCCCGCAGTGCTCGACCCCGTGCGGGCGGTTCTTCAACCAGAACGGGCAGTACCCCAACTGTCCCGGTGGCTACGCACGCCACTACGACCAGTCACTGTGGCTGACCGACGGTTTCGGCGGCGGCGCGGGCGGCGACTGGGGTCAGCGGATGGGCCGCGAGTACTTCATGAACAACCTCAACGCGGCCAACATGACGATTCTGCTGCACGAGATCGGCCACACCTGGGGTCTGGACGACTTCTACGACTGGACCCCGAGCGGCGTCAGCAACTTCATCATGAAGGCGGGCAGCAGTGCGTCGATCACCGAGTTCGACGCCTGGATGTTCCGCGACTGGTGGCGGCACCTGAAGAGCCGCTACGGATACTGACCGCGCCGTCCCCCACAAGTAGGTGAACCCCGTCCCGGCCGGCTTCCCCGCCGGCCGGGCGTCACCATCGACGCCGAGCGTGGCCCATACCGTGAGAGTCTGACCGTCGTGCCCCATGCGATCGAGCTCTTCCTGGACGAGCAGTCCGACCGGCGGGTCAGGCAGATCTGGACGGCCCTCGACGAGCACGGTGTCCCCTCGCTCGGCAGCCGCCCCGGCGCCGACTACCACCCGCACGTGAGCCTGTCCGTCCTCGAACACGACGACCCCGCGCGGATCGCCGACGCCCTGCGGCCGGTCCTCGCCACCGCCACCGGGCTCCCGCTGCCGCTGGCTAGCCTCGGCTTCTTCCTCACCGACGAGTCGGTGGCCTTCCTCGGCGCCATCCCCTCGCAGCGGTTCCTGACCCTGCACCGGCGGGTCCACGAAGCCGTCGAGCCCATCGCCGAGGACATCCGGCCCTACTATCGGCCCGACCGTCTCCTGCCGCACTGCACGCTCGCCACCGGGGTCACCGATCGGGCGGCAGTCCTCGACGTCATGTCGGCCTTCCCGCTCCCGATCCTCGCCGTGACCGAATCGGCTCAGCTCGTCGAGGTGCCGGGCGGCCACCACCGGATCGCGCTCACGCCTCCGGGGCCGCCCAGGTGATGCTTTCGCTGATCGGGAAACGGCAATCGGACCCGGCCGGAACCCGAGCGGGGACCGGCCCGAAGTGGCCGGCCCCCGCTCCCCCGTCAGTTGCAGTGCCAGATCACCGAGCGGCGCGCGGCGGACGCGTCGACGATCAGGCCGGTGATGGTCCGGCCGTCGTCGCTGATCGAGAACTGCGCGTCGGCCGCCGCCATGGCTCCCCCGGGAAGGGGAAGGTCCAGCGTGGTCGTTCCCGCCACCAGCACCGGGCCCCGGCCGCTCGCCATGCCGACCAGCCAGCCTTCCGCGCTCACCGCGGTCGGCTCCAGCTGCGTCGCCGGGAAGATCTTGGTCTCGCCGGTGTGCACGTTCCACCGCATCGACACCGTCTGCCGGGCGATCACCGAGGCGCTCCCGGACGGCGGACGCTCAGTGGTGGCGGCCCAGCCGACGACCCAGCCGTTACGGATCCCGAAGATCGTGCTCATCGACGCCTTCTCACCGCCGATCTCCGGCAGGGGCAACGCGAACCGGCGGCCGTCCGGCATCCAGACGAACCCCTTCCAGTCGACGTCACCGACCACGGTGCCGTCCTCGTCGACGTCGATCGCGCTACCCCGCACCGCCCCGGGCGGAAGCGCCAGACGAACCGCCTCACTGGTCGCCGACGACCACCGCACGGGGTGCCCGCCGGAGTCACCCACGATCGTCCCGGCGTCGTTGATCGCGAGGGGCAGGCCGTGCCCGGAACCCGGCAGCGGCGACACCTTGCCGTCCTCGACCACGAACGGGACCGGCTCGGGCCGGCCGTCCGCCTCGAACCGCCAGCCGACCGCCGTCCCGGAGCTGTTGACCCCGGTCAGAGCCGACCGCCCGGCGCCGGGCAGATCCACGACGGCGCCGCGACCGTCCCGCCAGAGCACCGCCTCGGCGGTCGGCTCGGTGCGCCCGACCAGGTAACGGCCGGTCGGGTCGGATCCCCGGACCACCGACCCGGCCACCCCGGCCGGATCCTGCACGGTGCAGGCCGTCGGGACCGGGACCGGACCGGCGAACTCGTCCGGGGCCGGGCCCGGGACGAACAGGTTGCTGCTGACCGCGACGACACCGGCGACGGCCAGCGCGGTCACGGAGGCCCCGGCGAAACCGGCGTTGCGGATCGCCCGGCGACGGCGGCCGGTGGCGATCGCACCACGGACGTCGACGGCGGACGGAGTGGGTGGCTCGTCGTCGAGCAACTGGATCAGGTCATGCTCGGTGCGCATCATCGCTCCTGGAAGTAGTCAGCTCGCGAACTGGAAAGCGGCCGCGTCGGAGTCACCGAGCAGGCGCCGGAGCGTGGCCAGGCCACGTGAGGTGTGGGTCTTGACCGTGCCGGAGGTGCAGCCGAGCATGGCCGCGACCTCGTCGACAGGCAGGTCGTAGTAGAAGCGCAGCACCAGGACGGCCTGCTGGCGCCGGGGTAACCGGGACAGCGCGGCGCGTACCACCTGGCGGTCCTCTGCTCCGCCGTCGGCGACCGGAGCGGACTCCGGCGCCTCACGGAACAGGCCGACCCGGGCCCAGGCCAGGCGTTTCTCGTCCACATAGGTGCGCACCAGCATCTTGCGCACGTAGGCGTCCAGGTTGTCGGCCGCCCTCGCCCGCTGCCACTTCACATACAGCGTCGTGATCGTCTGCTGGACCAGATCGTCGGCCCGATGACCGTCACCGGTCAGGAGATACGCCAGACGCCGCAGCACGGGAATCCGTGCCGTGACGTATTCGGTGAACTCGTCATCCGAGCCAGCCCTCATCGTCGTACCCTCCCCGTCAGGTGTTTCGCGACTGAGACGGGTTCGATGGATCAGCCGGTTGACACGTCAGACGAAGAATTTTCCGCGAGCGCCTCGGCGATCATCCGGTGGCCCTGCGCCTCGAAGTCGTCGATGCCCTGCGCGTAGGCCCAGCAGGCGGTGCCGATCGCCTCCCGCATCCGGCCCCGATCCCATCCGCCGGGCGTGCGCGGATCCGACCCGTACCCCTCGAAGAACGCCGTCTCCAGAGCGGGATCGTCGCGGAAGTCCTGGGCCGCCAGCCGGGACAGGTCGGTGTAGGCGGGGCGCAGCGCGGCCCGGCCGAAGTCGATGACGGCGACCACGCCCTCGTGGATCAGCCAGTTGCGGGGCTGCCAGTCACCGTGCGTGGGTACGACGGGTTCGGGCTCGGCAGGCCAACCGGTGATCAGCTCGCGCAGCCGGTCGACCGTGGCCGGGGCGATGCGGTGCGGGCCGTCCAGGAGTCTCAGGCACTTGGCGTTCTCCCGGCGCTCGTAGTCGTCGGTGCCGGACGGGCGGTCGTGCAGCATCGCCAGCAACTCGCCGGCCTGACGGAAGACGTCGGGGCTGACCGCCGTCACCAGCTCACCCGGCAGATAGGTGGTGACCAGTAGTTTCGCGTCGACGTCGCCGTGCACCAGAGACGACGCCCGGCCCCGGCTCGTCCACGGGGTCAGCCACTCGCGGTGGGCGCGAAGCTCACGGGCGATGTGGTGGTCGGTGGCGCCGCCGGCTTTCAGGATCAACCGCCGGTCACCGTGGGTGAGCTCCAGAACCGTGGTCTCCACGATGCCCCAGCTGTGGTCGCGCACCACCCGCGCGCCGGGGAGCCAGGTGTCCAGCAGAGCCCGCTGGTGTGGCGCGAGTTTGCCGATCGGGTCAGACACTGTGGGGGCTCCCTGGGTGGCCGTGCGGTATTTGTAGCATTTTGCAGCACCGCGACAACCCCGGCGTATGCTGTCCGGCATGCGCAGCACCGACGCGCTCACGGTCCATTCCTCGGGTGTCCTGCGCGGCTTCTTCCCCGCCGGTGAACAGGTCTTCCCGGTCGGGCGCGACGATGTGATCACCCTCGACGCCATCGTGCGCGAAGTGGTCCGCGGTTTCCGGGTGGTGCCGGCCACGACGCCGGACGAGTGGGCCGGGCTCGACGATCTGACCGGCTGGATCCGGCGCCGCTGGCCGGCTTTCGAACGGGGCCCGATCGACCCGGGCGTCTGGATTCCGGACGTCGCCGAGGTGGCGGCGGCGGTCGATCACGAGCACTGGCCGGTTCGTCCGCCCGTCGTCTACGCCGACATCTCCGATCTCGTGCTGCTGGCCGCGTTGTGCGCGGTCGGCCCGGCCGCCGAGCCGGTCTCCACCGGGCCGCTGCCCTGGCGGGGCCTGGGCGGTTTCGGCGAAGACGAGGACGAGGTGGATCCGGGCGACCTTCCCCAGGGCGCGGTCGTGGTCCGCTTGTCGATCCACGACGACACCGTCGACCGGCTCGAATACGCCGTCACTCCGGACGGTGCCTACCTCGCCGTCGCCCTGCCGACCGGCCACGACAGCCCGGGTTGACCGTCAGTCGCCGGGGGACTTCAGGAAATGGGCTCTCGGGGGCCAGCGGTCCGGGGCGTCCTCCTCGGCGAACAGGACCCGGCCCTCGGCCAGCGCGACCAACTGGACCCGCCAGCCGTAACCCTGGACCGCGGCCACCTGCTGGACCGGCTCCGGCCAGAGGCAGGTCCAGTCGCCCCGCTCGGGGCGGACCCACAGGCCGCTGTCGGCGGCCACCGCCAGCAGCAGACCGGTACGCAGGCACAGGCACGACACGTCACGAATGCCGGGACGGCCCGGGAGCGGGCGCCGGCCGGCCCGGTCGGCGGATGCCGGGTCGGTGATCTCGGTGAGTTCGGCCGCTCCGACCTGGGCGGCGATGAGGACCGGCTCGTCGTGGTTGTTCACGCACAGGGCGGCCGTGTCGACGTCGGCCAGACCGGCCGGGCGCAGGCCCCCGACCGGGCCGCACCGTACCTGTCCGGTGTGGTCCTCCACGGCGAGGTGGACGTCACCGGCCGGGCCGGACGCGACCGCCAGGACCCGGCGGGCACTCTCGGTCAGGTGCTCGACCGTCGGCTCCCCGTCGAGGCCCACGGTGAGCACGGTCAGGCCGGTAGCACCGGCGAGGTAGGCGCTCACCCCGCCGTCGGCCCTGGTCGCGGCCCGCAGCGGCCCGTGTGCGGTCACCCCGGGTAGGACTCGCCAGGTGCCGTCGACACGTACCGTGACACTTCGGTCGTTACCTCGGGCGAAGACCGCCACATCGCCGTTGCCTCGGCGGGCGAGCGCGATCGCCCGTACCCCCTGGGGTGCCGGAAGCGGCAGGTGGTCGAGCAGCGGCTGGTGACGGCTTCCGGCCTGGGCCACCGCGATGCGGCGGCCACCGGCCGCGGCGATCTGCGTGGTCCCGGTGGCGTCGACGGTCAGGGCCAGTTCTTCGAAACCGTCGGAGTGGTACGCGCCACCGATGAGCCGCCCCAGGTCGCGGGCCCACGCGCTGAGCCGGGGACGCTGCTCCGGCCGCGGATCCAGCAGGGCCGCCACGTGGTCGGCCAGGGCTTGCGGATACCCGTACCGGGGCAGCTGCCGGCGCACCGTGCGGGCCGCGTCCTGATGTGCCGGGTCGACCCCGGCGAGCAGGAAGTACGCGACCGTGCCGACCGCGTACCGGTCGATGGCCGGGTCGACACGGACACCGGGACGGCTGAGCTCGGGCGCCATGTACCCGCGGGTGCCGCCGGGCAGGACCGGGGTGGCGTCGGTGTGGGTGAGTCGGGTGAAGTCGATCAAACGTACCTCACCGTGTTCGACCATGATGTTGCCCGGTGTCAGGTCGCCGTGGACCATGCCCTCGTCGCCGAGGCTCTCCACGAGCGTGCAGATCTGGTCGAGGAGCCCTCGACAGGCGGCCACCTCGAAATGTCCGGTGCGCCAGCGGTCGAGGTCCTGACCGCCGTCGACCCAGCGGCTGACCATGTAGAGCGCGCGGCCGGCCGAGTCGTCCGGCCCGCCGCCGGTGTAGGGACGCGGCCCGGTGAACACACCGGCCGGGAAGACCACACCGGGCAGGTTCAGGGCACCGACCCGCATCATGGTCTGCTGCCAGCGGCGCATCCACTCGTTGAGCACGCGGCGGGGGTTGCGGTCGGGTGCGATGCGTTCCGGCAGCAGGATCTTGACCGCCCATCGGGCGGTGACGTCGTTGTCGGTGCGCTCGGCCTGCCAGACCTCACCCTCACCGCCGCTGCGAACGCGCCGGACCAGCCGGAACTCCCGGCGGCCGAGTGGCCCGTCGACCCACAGGGCGCCGCTCATGACCGGAACGAGAGGGTGCCGGTGCGTTCCAGCGCGCGGACGGCACCGCCGGTGACGGGACGGCGGGTGGTCGGCGCCCCGGCCGAGCGGGTCGGCAGTCTCCGCAGCCCGTCGTCGACGGCCCGCAGCTGCCGGCACAGCGTGCCGAGCACGGCGACGGCGACGTCCGGGATCTCCCGGGACGGGCACTGGCAGACCCGGGACACCTCGCTGAGGTCGCGTTCGGCGACGAGCGCCTGGTTGAGCCGCTTCATCAGAGCGGTCCACTCGCGTACACACGCGGCGTCCGAAGCCCCCGGCGGCAAGGGGCCGAGGCGCCGCAGGTGGCTGCTGAGCTGCCTGGTGAACTCCGCGATGTCGGCCGGCACATCCCGCAGCAGCAGATACTCGACCTGCGGCAGCACCCCACGCTGGAACAAGGCCCCGCCGAGCGCTTGCTGGCTGCGCTCGTTGACCGACCGGACCAGCCCGGCGAACTCGTCGGCGAGCTTGTCGCGGTCCGGCCCGGCCGCCCGGCGGACGGTCAGCTTCTGCAGCATCTTCCGGTCCAGGCGCAACGCCGGCAGTGCGGTCAGCCGGCCGGTCACCGGGTAGCGCAGGCCGGTGCCGACCTCGGAGAAGTAGTCGCCGACGTCGTCGACCCCGCCGATGGTGGGCCGTCCGCCACCGGCCGCGAGCAGCAGCTTCTGCAGCAGGCGATGGTCGGGGACGAGGCGGGCGTTGGGTTCGCAGCGCTTGTGGAACCACTCCTCGGTGCTGATTCCGACGGCGTGCAGCCGCACCTTCATGTCCCGGTGCAGGTGCTCCATCAGGCTGACCGGCTCGTCCAGCGCCCCGAACACCCGGCCGGTGTCCTCGGGGCGCCGCGGCGGACAGTCGGCACCGTCACTGACCAGCACGATGACCCGTTCGTTGGCGGGCCGTCCGTGCCGGTTGAGCAACTCGGCGGCGGCGTGCAGGGCGCGCTGGATGTCGGTGTGGCTGCCGGGCCGCGGCGCGAGCTGGTCGACGGCCTTGCGGAAACTCTCGGTGACCGCCTTCGGTGACGCCGAGTCCAGGGTGGCCATCCCACCGGCGGTCGGGAACCGGGTCCGCGCCTTCGAGTCGAACGCGAGCAGTGCCACCTGCGACGCCGGGCCGAGCGCCGCGGCCCGCACCGTGAGCAGCGCCCGCAACGACCGTTTCAGCACGTCGATGCGTTTGACGTACCCGCCGGACGGTTTCGGCACGTCGGCGACGTCCATCGATTCGCTGACGTCGGCGAGGATCACCATGTCGACGCCGGCGCGAGCGCCCGGCGCGAAGATCTCCACGGTGGTCTCCGGGCCGATCCGGACGATCGAGTCCCGGCCCGCGCCCCGGACCTCCTTGATCTCGTACGTCGACCCGCCGACCACCAGCGGCTCCCAGCCCCCGGGAGCGGGCGTGAGCAGCGCGCCGGCCAGCCCACCGGTGGCGATCTCCCGGGTCATCCGGTCCGGCGCGCGCACCGTGGCCGGTTCCAGCACCAGACCGCGCGCCTGCACCGCGGGCCGTTCCCGCAGCGTCCACCGGCCGCCGTCCAGACCGAGTTCGTCGTGCAGTTCCTGGGGCACCACGAGCGCCCCGTCCGGGACACCGTCATGACGGTGCACGTCGACGGCGACCGCGGTCCGTCGCCCGCCGTCGTCGACCTCCAGCAGGGCCGGCCCTTGCGGTCCTTTCCGAGACACCGCCAGTTGTACGGACACACCGGCGGCGATCGACGGCACGGCGACCGTGCGATGGGTGGTGGAGTCGACCTTCACCGGACGCCCCCGCTCCCCCGGTCCGGCAGGACCAGGATCTCGCTGCCTTTACGTTGCGTGAGGTCTCGGCTCATCGCGGACTGCCATTTCCGGAACAGGTCCCGCCGGTGGCGGGGCACGAGCAGGTACAACTGGCCGGGCCGGTCCTCGCCGCCGATCCGGCGGGGCGCGATGTACCCGCCGAGGCTCAGCTCCCCGGCCAGTCGGGCGCCGTCCCGGCCGCCCTGGGCCCGCAGCACCGCCCGGGCCTGGTCGAGCAGCTTCTCGCCGCTGCCGCGGACACTGTCGAGTTCCTCGATCTCGCGCTTCCACGGCCGCGGCAGACCCTTCTCGTCGCGCTGTCGCACGAACTGGCGTACCTTCTCGGCGCCCGGCCCGAAGGCGTCACCCGAGGTCTGCAGGGTCTTACGGATCCAGTGCGGGTCGTTGGCCTGGGTGAAGTGCTTGAAGTTACGCAGTGTGTAACCGACCGCCCGCAGGCTCGGCAGCGGGTCGGCGTTGCGGTCGCCCTGGTGCCGGGCGTAGGTGCCGCCGACGATCCGCCGGACCAGCTCGGCCGCCGGGACACCGCCGAGAGCCGTCTCGTGGCGGGCGCACAGGGCCAGGCCGAGACGTTCCGGGCCGAACACCTGCCAGCGGCGCAGATGCTCAGGACACAGCCGCCGGCCGCAGCCGCGCAGCCGGTCGTCGGTGAACTCGCAGCCCGCCGAGCCGACGTTGCCGCACTCGGTCATCGCGCAGTCCGGGAACAGCGTGCCGTGGCAGCCCGGGCAGTACCCCCACCCGGAACCCCCGGCCGGGTTGCGTCGGTGCTGGTCACAGTGTGTGGACTGACCCCGGCAGCCGGGGCCGGCGCAGCGGTAGGTGGCCGCCTTGCCGCACTCGACACAGGCCGGGCGGTGTTTCCGGCAGGTGCCGATCAGGGCGCCGTCGAGCACCTGGGCGTGGCCCGCGCACAGCCAGCCGGCGCTGTCACAGCCCGGGCAGCGGAAGACTCCCTCGCTCTGCGCCCCGGGAGCGGTGCAGGCCCGGCACGGGTGCTGCAGATGTGGTCTCTCCAGGACGTTCACCACCCGGACGGCGGTGTCCGGACGGATCACGGCGGCCGACTCGGCCCGGGCCAGGTGCACGGCCACCACACCGCGGGGCAGGGTCACCCGGCTGATCGGGCGGCGGCGCAGATCGGTGCCGTTCAGGGCTCGTTCCACCTGGTCCCAGAGGGCGGTCAGACCAGCCGGGTCACGGACTCGGTCCGGCCAGGACCGCAGGTCGAGGATCACGTCCACGGCTGTCATCGGCGCGCTCCGGCCGTACCCCTCGATGGTTCGACGCCTCCGCCGCGGGCCGCGATGACGCCCGCCCACCTCTCCACCAGCAACCAGGTGCGGCCCTCGGCCGCGCGGCGCGCGGCGGCGAGGCAGGGGCCGCCGGCCGTCGTGTCGGTGAGTGCGCGGCTGATCGTGTCCGGGTTGCCGGTCAGGACACTGTCGTCGTCGGCCAGGCGCTCGATCGGAGCCAGGATCGGAAACAGCTCCTCCGGCTGGGTGTCCAGATTGTCCAGCTCGATGGCCAGCACGTCGGCGAGCAGCCCGCGGGTACGGTGGCGCAGCGTGGACCCGACGTCGTCGGTCGGTCGGGCCCGCAGACCGCTGGCGACGGCACGGGCCCGGTTCTCGTCGACGACACGCTGCGGCACCGTCTCCACCGCGACGCCCTCCTGGACCAGCCGCCGGGCACGCAGCGCGAACGCGGCCAGCAGCAGGGCGTGCGCGCGGACCGCGGCCAGGGTGGCGGCGGCATCGACACACTGGACGGTCACGGTGGGTGTGCCGTCCGGTTCGGTGGACGGATGGACGTCGGTACGGTCGATCGCCTCGAAGCCCTCGACCCGGCGCAGGTGCGCCTCCAACAGGGTGCGGAACTCGGGGTCGGCGGCGTCCAGGTGCCGGGCGGCGACCTGGTCACGCGCCGCGCCCAGCCGTCGCGTACCGGTACCGGACCGGCCGGTCAGAGCGATCAGCACCGGTGAGTGTCGGCGGATCAGATTGCACAGCACGGTCTGCTCGGCGGCCGAACCCACCTCCAGCACATGCCGGTCCACGGCCGAGGCGATGCCGTTCACACCGGGCGGCAGCGGCCTACCCGGGGCCGCGGTCAGGGTGGCGGCCATCGCCCGCACCCAGTCCTGGCGGGCGGCGGGGCTGCCCAACCAGGTCATCGGCGGGCGCAGCACCGAGAGGCCCGCGGTCGTGGTCATCCCGACCGGACCCCGGGCCTTCCCGGTGGGTGCCGGGCCGTGCCAGCCGATCGCCTTCTCCACCCGCTGACGCAGGGCACCGACCAGGATCACACCGTTCAACATGTCTCGCTCTCCCCGCTCACGCGTTCCGGGTGGTCCGGCATGTCCCGCTCCCCTCCCGCTCAGGCGTTCCGGGTGGTCCGGTCGTCGGCGGACGGGCCCAGGGCGCCCCGGGCAGTCGGCACATACCGGCGGGCCGAGCGGACCAGGCACAGCGCGCCGGCCAGCACGATCCAGCCCTTGTCGCGGACGATGCGGGACTCGTCCGGGTCGAGGGTGTGCGACTGCCGGGTGCTGTCGTGCACTGTCGTCCGGCGCTTCCATCCCAGGTCGGTGGCGGTCAGCTCACCGTGCTCGTCCACGCTGAGCAGCACGTGCTGGCGGCTCACCGCGCGCGGCAGCTCGGTGTCGCCGAGCACGTCGGCCAGCAGGTCGAGGCTGATGCCGTTGGCGCTCAGGCCCCGGCCGACCACCACCGGGTCGCCGGCCTCGACCAGGAAGCGGTGCCAGACGACGGTACGATCCAGGTCGGTGACCTTGATCTCGGCCCAGGCGTCGCGGGGCTGTCGATCCTTCAGCGGGCCGCCGCACTCCCAGCACCTCGGGCGGCCGTCACGACCCGGGACCGGGATCATCTGCCGTTCCCAGTCCGGGTTGCGGGCCGTCCAGCAGGCCGGCTCGTGGCACTGCCAGCGGAACTTGAACCACTCCAGCCGGTGGTCGTGGCGGTCCGCGGAGAAGCCGAACCCGCGCAGGTAGTCGGTCTCCTCGCTGTAGGTCTTGACGTGGTCGGCCTCGGGCTTCACCCCGGACGGCACGAACCGCATCGCGTCGCCGGTCAGCTTCGGTATCAGGAACCGGTCCGGGTACCGCTCGATCCAGCGGGCGCTGCGCCGATGACCGCGGAACAGATCGCCACTCAGCACGAAGCGCTGTTCGGCGGCGGCCCGATCGAGAATCTCCGGATCGGCGTACGACTCGATTCTGAAATCGAATTCACGAATGAGGGAATCCCATTCGTCGGACGCCCGACAATCGTCGAAACGGTGGCGCAGACTGCGGTCGGCGACGAAGGTGAGATCGGCTGACCGGCCGTGCTGGCGGCGCCACTCGGCGACCACCCGGCGCAGCCTGGAGGCCGACGGGCGGCCCCCGGAACGGCCCTGCACCGGCAGGTCCCGCATCCGGCACACATTGGATGCGTCGATCACCACGCGCCCACGGATCGCCGGTCGCACCGTCTCTTCGGTCTTCTCTGCCACACCTTCCTCGGCCACGTCGCAGAACAGTAGTTCAGAACGGGCGTCGGGCGCGGTCACTCATTCGCAGCAATCATTCATCCGCACGGGTCATACATTTCCATTCACCGAACCGGCATCATTAGGCTCCGCTGTCGTGCCCGTGAAAGCTGCATCCCCAGGCGTGGCCGGCTGCCTGTCGTTGGTCGGTCTCTGCCTGTCACCGGTGGTCGGGTCGACGCTGGCGATGCCGGCCACGGCGCTGTACGTCTCCCGGCACCATCCCGCCGAGCTGGCGAAATCCGACCACTGGCTGCTGTTCGCCTGTCTGGCCCTGCCGCTCGCCGGGTTGATCGCCCTCTGGACCGCCCGCAACCGGGGCAGACTCCCCCTGACCGTCACCGTCCGCACGGTCACGCTGCTCCTGGCCGCCTTCGTCGTGACAACGTGGACGCTGGAGCACTACGTGGTCCCGGTCGAGTTGCTCAGCTTCGTGCCGATCCTCACCGGGTGGGGTGCGATCCTGGTCCTGCTGATGCTGATTCCGCTGCTGAACCGGGCGTTTCCGGCGCCGCTGCGGGAACGCCCGGCACCGACCACCCGACCGGCATCCCGGTCCCGCTCATCCACCGGCGACCAGCGTCACCGCTCCCGCCGCACCGACTCCCCTCGACGCTCGCCGTCGCCGCGCCGCTCGACTTCCGCCGGCCGCCGCGACGGCCGAGCCGGGTATCGCTCCCGCGACGGCCGGCCTGAATACCGGTCCCGCGACGCCCGGACCGAAAATCGCTCCCGCGACGGGAGGGCCCAGAACCGGTCCCGCGACGGGCAACCGGAATACCGGTCCCGCGACGGGCAACCGGAATACCGGAAGGAGCGCCCGGAGCCCCGGCCGGGTGACGGTGCACCTCGATACCGCAACGAGTCCGTCGGTCGCCCGCCGCAGCAGCCCCGCCAGGGCGACGGCAAACCCCGGTACCGCGCCGAGCCGCCCCCACCGCGCCGCCCGTCCGGCGACGGCAAGCCCGTCTACCGGGACGACTGACACCCGAGATCTCGATCCGGCCGGTCACCAGGGCTGCGTCGAAGCCCCCGGCCGTCGAACTGATCGGTTTGCGCCACGGGTGACAGCATGAGGAGGCTGTCACCGACTCGAAGGGCGTCACGTCCATGATCACCGATATCGCCGCGCTCGCCGCCGACCCGTCGCCGCTCGCTCGGACGATCACCGTGGACGGTGCCGGGTTGAGCATTCGCGCGCTGCTCCCCGGAGACGGCGAGGCCCTGGTGGCGTTCCTGGCCGGGCTGTCCGGGACGAGCCGCCGGTTCTGGCACGGTGACACCGACCACGAGGTCGCGGCGGCGGGCTGGATCGAGGCGATCGGCCGTTACGACAAGCTGCGGCTGGTCGCCGTCGACCGGGTCGGCCTGGCCGGGGTCGTCGATCTGAGCCTGTCGCTGCCCGAGGGACACGAGATCACCCGGTACGCCGAGCACGGCATCCACCTCGACCCGGAGCGCACGGCCCGGTTCGGCCCGTGTGTGGCCGACCGGTGGCAGGGCCGTGGACTGGCCGACGCCCTGATCCCCCCGGCCTGGGAGGCGATCCGCCGGCTCGGCCGGGACGTGGTGGTGCTGTTCGGTGGGGTGCACGAGGACAACGCGCGGGCCCGGCGGTTCTACCGGCGGCACGGGTTCACCGAGGTGGGCGCCCTGGACATGTGGCGCCGGCTATGACGGGGCGGGGCCGGTGCTCTCCCGGCGCAGGACGCGGATCGGCGGGCCCGGATATTCGGCCGGTTCCGCCCCGTCGAGGGCGGCGACCACCGCCCGGCCGACGGTGATCCCGTGTTCGTGCACGTCGATGCTGAGCGCCGACAACGGCGGCACGGCCAGTTCACACAGTGGCGAATCATCGTGCACCAGCAGGCTGACCCCGCCCGGAACACCGATCCCGGCCCGGATCAGTTCCTGTTCGGCGGCCACCGCCATCACGTCGTTGTCGAAGACGACCGCGGTCGGCGGTGGGTCCGCTTCGAGGAGGGCGCGCACTCCCCGTACCCCCGCCTCGGGTCCGTAGTCTCCTTCGACGATGTGCACCCGGACGTCGTGGTCGGCGGCCGCCGCATGCATGCCCGTGGTCCGTTCGGCGGTGTGCACCAGGTCGGCCGGACCGCTGACCCGGCCGATGACGCGGTGCCCGAGCCCGGCCAGCATCTCGACGGCGATGGTGGCGGCGCCCGCGTCGTCGGTGACGACCCGCCCGAACGTGGGGGCGTCGGCTCGTCCGGCGAGCACGGCCGGCAGCCCGAGCGCGGCGAGGTGGCCGGGACGGGTGTCGCCGTGCACGAGGTTGACGACCACGACCGCCTGCACGGTGTGGTCGCCGGCCCACCGCCGGTAGGTGTCGAGTTCGGCGTCGAGGTCGGGCACGACCAGGAGCAGGACGGTGACGCCGTGCGGGGACAGCGCCTCCTCCATCCCCGCGATCAGCTCCATGATGAACGGTTCGACGCCGATCCGGGCGGTGCTGCCGGTGAGGACGAGCCCGATCAGGCCACCCGGTGCGGGCATCAGCCGACCTTGGCCGGCAGGGTGAGCGCGTTCGCCGAGCGCAGCACCTCGGGTGCGCTGAAGGCCTCGCCGTCGACGGTGGCCGCGGTGCGGACGGTGAACGTGTGGGTCTCGCCGGGCAGCAGGTCGATCAGCATGTCGTCGACGACGGCGTCGGGCGCGACCCGGTCGGCGAGCAGCGCGATGTCGCGGGCGAACGATGCGGCGGTCACGGTCACCGAGTATCCGCCCTCGATCGCGACGGTGTGCGCCCGGACCGCGGCCGGGTCGTAGTGCAGGTCTTTGTCCTCGGCGAACAGGTGGATCGCGCGCAGCCCACCGGCGTCGGCGACCAGCACCTCACGATCGGTTTCGGACACCGCGAGCAGTTCGGCGTCGAGTTCGATCAGCGCCACCGACCTCGGCGCGACGTCGACATCCACGGCGGTCTCGAACTGGACGGCGCCGTCGAACCGGACGCGCCGCAGGCGGGCGCCTTCGCGCCAGGGTTCCGCACGGTCGTTGATCACGGCCAGGACGATCCGTCCGTCCCGCTCCCGGATCGAGAGCAGGACCGGGTGGTACGCCCGACGCAGCGCGAACCACGAGGGTTTGAGTCGCCCGGCCCCGTCCACGACGGCCCACGAGGTGACCGGCCAGCAGTCGTTGAGCTGCCAGATGACGCTGCCCATGGTGCGTGGGGCGTGGCTGCGCAGGTGCTCGACCGCGTAGGTGGTGGCGCGGGCCTGGTTGAGCTGGGTGGCCCAGTGCCAGTCCCCGAAGTCGGTCGGCACCCGCATGTGGTGGGCGAGCCCGCGGTCGAGTTTGCCGTTGCCGTCCTCCGCCTTCTGGTGCAGCAGGAACACCGGTGATTCCTTGCGCAGGTCCTCCGGGGCGATCGCCGAGGTCAGGGTGGCCCAGGTGGGTGGCGCCTGCCAGCCGAACTCGGAGCAGAACCGCGGCACGAAGTTCGCGTGGTGGGTGTAGTCCTCCCGGTTCCAGGCGTCCCACTCGTGCCGTGTGCCGTACCGGTCGTCGTTGGGGTGCACGGTCTCCGGATCGTGACCGGGGCTGGACGGGCTGCCCGGGTGGTAGGGCCGGGACGGGTCGAGCTCGGCCAGCAGCGCCGGGAAGTCCTCGTAGTAGTAGCGGGCGCCCCAGGTGGCGCCGTTCAACTCGGCCTTCCAGTCCCAGTCCTCGTGGCCCCAGATGTTCTCGTTGCCGCCGTTCCACAGGATCAGCGACGGGTGCGGGGCGAGGCGGGCCACATTTTCCCGGGCCTCGGCGAGGATCTCCGACCGGATCGGGTCCTCCTCGCTGTACGCGGCGCAGGCCAGCGGGAAGTCCTGCCAGACCAGCACGCCACGCTCGTCGCAGACCTGGTAGAACTCGTCGGACTCCCAGATGCCGCCGCCCCAGATCCGCAGCAGGTTCGCGTTCGCGGCGACGGCCCGGTCGACCGCGGCTTCCAGATCGGCGCGGGTGATCCGGGTCAGGAGGTGGTCCTCGGGGATCCAGTTCAGGCCGCGGACGAAGATCTCCCGCTCGTTGACGACCAGGGTGAACCGGCTGCCGTACGCATCGGGGGTCTCGTCGAGGCGAACGGACCGGAAACCGACCCGGGTGGCGTAGGTGTCGAGTGTCTCCGATCCGCTGGAGAGGGTGACGGCGACGTCGGTGAGCGGTTGGTCACCGTGGCCGGTCGGCCACCAGACCGGTGCGCCGGGGACTTCCAATTCCAGGACGGTACGGTCGGAGCCGGGCGCGATGACGGCCTCGGCGCGCAGAAAACCGGCCGTCAGCTCGACGCGGAGTTGCTCCTCGGCGGCGCGTTCGACGGTGACGTGCACGGTCAGCCGGCCGGTGCGCCCGTCACTGTCGAGGGTGGCCAGCGGGCGGACCTCGGCGAGCCGGGCGGTGTGCCAGCGCTCCAGGCGCACGCCCTTCCAGATGCCGGCGGTCTGCAGGTCGGGGCCCCAGTCCCAGCCGAACGAGCAGGCCATCTTGCGGACCGCGTTGAACGGGTGCGGGTACGGCCGGGGGCGGCTGCCGAGCTGCTGCTCGATCCGCTCGGCGTACTCCAGGGCCGAGTCGAAGCGGATGCCGAGCGGAACGTCGCCGCCGGTCACCAGGTGCCGCACGTCGAACCGGTATCCGCGGTGCATGTTGGCGGTGCGACCCAGTTCCTCGTCGCCGAGGGTGATGGTGGCGACCGTGTCGAGGCCGTCGAACACCAGGTCGAGGCGCTCGCCGGGCCCGGCCGGGGCGGCGGTGACCGTGGTGTCGTAACGCCAGGCGCTGCGGTGGAACCAGCTCAGGTCGGCCTCGTTGCCACCCAGATACGGGTCGGGGATCAGACCGGCGTCGAGCAGGTCGGTGTGCACGGTGCCGGGGACGGTTGCGGGCACCGGGGCGGCGGCGATCTCCGGCGGGACCGGTCCACCGGCGGCCCGGACGGTCCAGCCGGTGTGCAGGTCGGTCTTGAGCATGTCGGGAGACTCCCTGTCGAGTGGGGTTCGGGGGTTGCCGCCGCGCCGGGGCCACCCCATTCTTAAGCAACTGAACGAAGTCCGTCAACGCTGGTGGAGCGGAGGTACGGTGGCCGATTTCGCCCATCTGAGCAGGGACGGTGTGAGTGTGGTGCTGGACTGTCGGGGTCCGGCACTGCCGGCGATCGTGCACTGGGGAGCGGCACTCGGTCGCGTCGACCTCGACTCGCTGGCGCTGGCGGCGGCGCCCCAGCCGATCGGGTTCTCGGTGGACGGGACGGTCCGCATCTCGATCCTGCCGGAGCAGTCGGCCGGATGGCTGGGGCTGCCCGGACTCGCCGGACACCGGGATGGCCGTGCATGGTCCAGCGCATTCGTGGTGTCCGGCATCGATCAGGTTGGCGTAGCCGTACAAATCAATGGGTTTGATCGGGAAGCGGGCCTGGACCTGACCGTCGACCTGGAGTTGCTGCCCGGTGGGGTGTTGCGCGCTCGCGCGCGGCTGACCAGTGTGGCGCCGGGGACGTACTGGCTTCAGCAGTTGATGGTTTTTCTGCCGGTTCCGGATTCGGCGGTGGAATTGCTGGATTTCACCGGCCACCATCTGCGGGAGCGGGCGCCACAGCGGACCGCGTTCACGCACGGGCTGCGGGTGCGGGAGAACCGGACCGGGCGGACCGGATACGACTCCGCGTATGTGCTGTGCGCCGGGACGGCCGGCTTCGCCAATCGGTCCGGGCAGGTCTGGGGCGTGCATACGGCGTTCTCCGGTGGGGCCCGGACGGTTGCCGAGCGTGACTATCACGGGCATGCGGCGCTGGGTGGTGGCGAGTTGCTGCTGCCGGGTGAGGTGGGGCTCGGTGCGGGTGAGTCGTACACCTCGCCGTGGGTCTACGGGGTGTACGGGACGGACGGGCTCGACTCGATCGCCGACCGTTTCCACACCTATCTACGGTCTCGCCCGCATCATCCCACCCGCCCGCGGCCCGTCGTCGTCAACACGTGGGAGGCCGTCTACTTCGATCACGATCTCGACCGGCTGACCGCCTTGGCCCAGGCCGCGGCGGAGGTCGGGGCGGAACGGTTCGTGCTCGACGACGGCTGGTTCGGGTCTCGGCGCGACGACACCTCCGGGCTCGGCGACTGGACGGTTTCGGCCGACGTGTGGCCGGACGGGCTCGGGCCGCTGATCCGGGTGGTCCGGTCGCTGGGGATGGAGTTCGGGCTGTGGGTCGAACCGGAGATGGTCAACCCGGACTCGGACCTGGCCCGGGCCCACCCGGACTGGATCATGGGCGTTGGTCACCGTCGGCCACCGGCGGCGCGGTCGCAGCAGGTTCTGGACCTGCACAACGCCGACGCGTTCAACCATGTGCTCGAGCACCTCGACGCCCTGCTGACCGAGAATGACATCGCCTATCTCAAGTGGGACCACAACCGGGATCTGGTCGAGGCCGGACATCCCGGAAGCGGGCGGGCCGGGGTGCGTGACCAGACGCTCGCCGTCTATCGACTGCTGGACGAGCTGCGGACGCGGCATCCCGAGGTGGAGATCGAGTCGTGCTCGTCCGGGGGTGGGCGGGTCGATCTGGAGATCCTGGAGCGGACCGACCGGGTGTGGGCGTCCGACTGCATCGACGCACACGAGCGGGTGATGATCCAGCGCTGGACGTCGTTGCTGGTACCGCTAGAGTTGATCGGTTCGCACGTGGGGGCACCCACGTCGCACACCACACACCGGACACTGCCGTTGTCGGTACGAGCCGCCTCCGCCGTTTTCGGACACTTCGGTATCGAGTGGGATCTGTCGCTCACCTCGCCGGAGGAGCGGGACGAAATGACGGCCTGGGTCGCGCTCTACAAATCGGTCCGCGGGCTGCTGCACACCGGGACGCTCGTGCACGGTGACGTGGCCGATCCCGCCTACTCGGTCACCGGAGTGGTCGGACCCGAGGACGCGCTGTTCGCCCTGACCGCGACGGCGACGAGTGTGTCGTACCCACCGGGTGTGGTGACCCTGCCCGGCCTCGATCCGGACCGCGTCTATCACGTCCGCCCGCAGCCACCGGGCGACGTCCCCGACGGCAACGCCGCAGCCTGGGGCGCTGCGCTACCCTGGTGCACGCCGCACGGCGTCCGCCTCAGCGGGCGCGCGCTGGGCGCCTCCGGGCTCCGGCCGCCGGTGCTCTATCCCGACCGTGTCCTGCTCGTCCGTGTGACCCCGACCGAGGTGGCTGAGTGAGGGAAGCGGTCGGCGAGCCGGCACCGAGCCGCCCGGGCCGAGGCCGCCGGCCCGCCGCACGCGAGAGCATCCTCGACGCCATCCGGGCTTCCGAGCAACTCAGCCGGGTCGAGCTCGCCGCCGTGACGGGCCTGACCGAGGCCGCCGTGTCGATGACCGTCCGCCGCCTGTTGGACGAGGGCCTCGTCGTCGAGACCGGCCGCACCCCGACCGGCGGCAAACCGCGCACCCTGCTGCGCCTCGACCCGGCCGCCCGGCTGGCCGTCGGCGTCCACCTCGACCGGGACGTGACCACCTTCGTCCTGACCGGCCAGACCGGCGGCGTGATCTCCCGTCTGACCCGCCCCGCTCCGTCCGCCCCCACCGTTCCCCCGCAACTCCCCGTCGCCTCCCCGGCCTCATCCGCCATCGTGTCGCCGGCCCCGCCTGCCGCCGCCTCGGCCTCATCCGCCATCGTGTCGCCGGCCCCGCCTGCCGCCGCCTCGGCCTCATCCGCCATCGTGTCGCCGGCCTCGCCTGCCGCCGCCTCCCTGGTCTTGTCTTCCACCCCCGCCGGTGGTGACCTGCTCGCCCATCTCGTCGAGGGGATCGGCACGCTGCTCGCCGGGTCCGGCGTGGATCATGCGCGGTGCCTCGGCATCGGCGTCGTCTGGCCGGCCCCGGCCGGCGGCCTGCCACCCGGCTGGGACTCCCCACCGCACCTGCGCGACTGGGACGCCGACCGACTCGGCCGCCGCCTGGCCGACGAGACCGGCTGGCCGGTGCTGGTCGAGAACGACGCGACCGCCGCGGCGGTGGGCGAATACTGGGTGGCCCGCGTCGGCCCGGAACGCGCCTTCGCCGCCCTCTACATGGGCAGCGGGATCGGCGCCGGCATCGTCGCCGACGGCCGGGCCCTGCGCGGCGGGCGCGGCGCGGCCGGCGAATTCGGGCACATCTGCGTCGAGGTCGACGGCCCACCCTGCTGGTGCGGAAGCCGCGGCTGCCTGGAGGCCCTGGCCGGGCCACGCACTGTGGTGGTCGCCGCCCGCTCCGACCCGACCGCGCTGGCCGAGACGGGCCTGGGCGACGCGACCGGCCGCGGCGTCGCCGCCGACTTCGCCGCGGTGGCCCGGGCCGCGCGGGCCGGTGCACCCCATTGCCTGGCCCTGCTGCAGAATTCCGCGCGGTACGTGGCAGCCGCCGCCGAATCGGTGGTGAACCTCCTGGACGTGGACCTGGTGGTGCTGACCGGCCCCGGTTTCGCCGCGGCGTCCTTCGTCTACGGTCCGGCGATCATGCGCCGGGTCGCCCCCGCCGACACCAAGACGTGGCGCCGATCAGTGACGGTCACCGTCTCACTGGCCGCCGCCACCGCCTCGGCCACCGGCGCCGCCGCCCTGGTCCTGCAGTCCCACCTGCGCCGCTGATGGGCATCGATAGGATCATCGTCCATGACGGGGACTCGACGGCCTGATGGCATGGTGATCGGATCGCTCATCGCGATCTCGTTCGGCACGGTGTTCATGATGGTGAACAGCAGCGGGTTGCCGGCGCCGTGGCCCCTGGTGATCCGCGCCGCGGGCGCCGTGATCGCGGCGGTCCTGGTGGTCGCGCTGCTCCGGACCGCGCGTACCGGCCGGACCACGTCACCCGAGGGCGCCGGCTTCGCCGACCGGCGCTATCAGGTGATCGTCGCCGTCGAGGTGATCGCCCTGTTCGGCGGCCTGTATGTGATCAATCAGGTGCTGCAGCGCCCGGAGACCGGGATCGCCTGGGTGGCCGTGGTGGTCGGCACCCACTTCTTCGCCCTGGCGTGGGCCTGGCGCCTCCCCCTCTTCCACTGGCTGGGCGCCGCGATGACCCTGCTCGGCCTGGCCGGCTTCGTCGCGTACGCCCTCGGCGCCTCCGCCGCCACGGTCGCCCTGATCGCCGGAGTCGGCTCCGGCCTCAGTCTCTACGGCACCGTCGCGGCCGCCCTGCTGCAGGCACGCGATTCCCGCTACACCGCGCCGGTGTAGGCGTTCGGACCACCACCCGACATTCGGAACTCCCTAGCTGGGGAAGACCCACTCGGCGCGGGGAGTGCCGCCCATCGGATGCACGATCGACAGCAGGAACGGCTTCGTGTCCGTGCGGACCGGGACGACGAGGGCCAGGTCGGCCTGGTCACCCGGCTCCAGCTGCCAATCGTCGGCCAGGGTGGGGTCGATCGGGACCGAGCGCGAGAGGTCGGCCGGGTAGGAACCGCCGGAGCCGTCGAGCAGTCTCGTTCCCGGGGCGAGTTCAGCCGAGGCCCGGACGGGGCCGGTGTTCTTCAGGCGCACGGTGAAGAACAGGGTGCGCTCCGGGCCGATGTCCAGCGGCGGCCGGTCCGGGTCGAGGCGGGCGGCGATCTCGACGCGGGTGCCATCGGCGCCGGTCAGAGTCTGGGACGCACCCAGCCCTCTCATGATCTTGACAGTGGTGATGACCAGCTCGGATTCGGGAGTCTGTGCCACCACGAACGGCGGGACAGCCGATCGGTCGGCACCCACGACTTCGAACACGACGGCGGCGGCGATCCCCGCAACGGCGAGGACTCCGGCGCCGACGGCCACCCGACGGGCGAGGGGAGAAAGTCGCGGCGGCGTCACGGACACGGCATCGGCGGCCGGCCCGGAGAGCCGAGGAGAATCGGCCTTGACCTTGACACTGTGGTAAGGCCTTCACTGGGTCGTGGAGGTGATCTCGGTGATCATGCAGGCTCTCCAGGGGTTGGAGAACACCAGTTCGTCGGTGCGGTTGCAGGCCGTGATGGCCATCGGCACCGCGCCGGACCCGGGGTATGTCGACGGGCTCATCGGCAGGTGCGCGGTGGAGCCGGACTTCTACGTGCGGGACATGCTCACCTGGGCGATCACCCGGCATCCGGCGGCGGTGACGGTGCCACGGCTGGTCGAGCAGGTTCGGTCGGCGAATCCGCGGGCACGTAGTCAGGCGCTGCACACGCTGTCGAAGGTCGGGGACCGGGCGGCGTGGCCGGCGATCACCCGGGAGCTGCTGACCGACGGTGACGACGAGGTGGCCCGGACCGCGTGGCGGACCGCGGTCGTGCTGGTGCCCGAGGACGAGAAACCGATGCTGGCCGAGGTGCTCATGTCGCAGCTCGGGCGGGGTGACCGGGCGACCCGGCTCAGTCTGAGCCGGGCGCTGATCGGGCTCGGTGCGACAATCGTCCCGGCCCTGGAGGCCGCGAAGACGAGCACCGACCCGCACGTCGCCGGGCACGCGGTCGCCACCCGGCGGCTGCTGGACGACCCGGACGCCGGGTTCGAGCTCGCCGTCGACGAGGCGATCCGCATCGTGGCGCTCGGCCCGGACGCGCAGGAGAAGTGACGGAGACGTGCTGATCGGTGAGGCGGCGCAACGGCCCGGACGCGCAGGAGAAGTGACGGAGACGTGCTGATCGGTGAGATGGCGCAGCGGTCCGGGGTGAGTGCCCGGATGCTGCGCCACTACGAGTCGCTCGGTCTGCTCCGGCCGACCGGGCGCAGTCATGCCGGCTATCGGGAGTACACCGGGGAGGACATCCGGCGGATCTTCCACATCGAGAGCCTGCGGTCGCTGGGGCTGTCGCTGCGGGACGTCGGGCGGGCGCTCGAGGATCCCGCGTTCACCCCGTCCGGCCTGGTCGAGGATCTGATCCGCCGGACCCGGGAGCGCATCGCTCGGGAGACCGAGCTGCTCACCCGACTCCAGCGGATCGTGACCGCGGAACCGGCCGGCTGGCCGGACGTCCTCCAGGTCGTCGCGCTGCTGCACGCGCTCGGCTCGGACCGGCCGGAGGACCGGCAGCGCGCGGCCCTCGCCACCGACACGGCACCGGTGCAGGCCCTGGTCGAGGCGGCCCTGAACGAGTCGGACCCGAACGTCGCCGGCGCCCTTCGGTGGGCGCTGGCCCAGTCGGGGGACGCCGGGCCGGAGCTGCTGGCCGACGGCCTGCGCTCGCCACTGGCCGAGGTTCGCCAACGTGCCGTGCGGACGCTCGCCGAGATCCCCTCCGAAACGGCGACCGCGCTTCTGCACGAGGCCCTGGGCAGTACCGACGTCGCGGTCCGGCGGCACGCGGCCCTGACGCTGGGTCCCCGTGGAGTCGCCGAGACGGTCCCGATCCTGATCGACATGGTCGTACACGAGGTGAACGACGTCGACGCCGCCGATGCCCTGGGCGTATTGTCTGCCGACCCTACCCTGGCCGAGACCATCGCGGCCGGGCTGGTCGGCTGCCTCTCGCCCGGTGACGCGTCGGTACGTCGCCGTGTCACCCAGGCTCTCGCCGACATCCCCGGCGACACCGCCACCCGGGCGCTGACGGAACTGTCCCGGGATGACGACCGTGGTGTCGCGCTGACCGCCGCGTACATCCTGGGA
The DNA here is from genome assembly GCF_033097365.1 of Actinoplanes sichuanensis. NCBI lineage: Bacteria > Bacillati > Actinomycetota > Actinomycetes > Micromonosporales > Micromonosporaceae > Actinoplanes > Actinoplanes sichuanensis. The sequence continues at coordinate 1,796,649 of NZ_AP028461.1, read as the reverse complement.
ATGCGCTGACCGACCGTCAGCCGTGCCAGCGCAGGTCCACGGCGACGGCCCGATGATCGGAAGGGTGTACGCCGCCCACCGGCTCGCCGCCGGCGAGCCGCACCGCATCGACCGCGACCTGCTGGTTCTCGCGTCCGGCGCGGAAGAAGACGTGGTCGATCCGGCGGTCGATCAGCTGCGGGCCGGCTTCCATCGGAGCGTACGGGTGGGTCGACGGCAGTGTGATCGCGTCGGGGTCGCCGTCACCGGCCGTCCAGGCGTCGACCAGCACGTCCCGGATCGGCCGGAGCACCGGGGAGTCGACGGCGGCGTTCAGATCGCCGAGCAGCAGGACCGGTGTCGGCCCGTCGAGCGACGGATCAGTGGCCATCTCGGCGAGGGCGGCACCCTGCGCGACCCGGTCGTCGGTGTACGGAACGGCGTGCTCCAGACAGGCCGCGACCACCGGCAGCGGACCGGCCGGATGAGCGGTGCGCACGGTCAGCGCCACCGGATCCCACCGGCGGTGCCGGGCCGGGAGCACGCGGGCGGCACTGTCCAGAATCGGCCATCGGGTGAGCACGGCGATGCCCAGTTCGAACTCCTGGTCGGCGGGTGCGGCCGGGTAGGAGGGTCCGGCGAACACGGCGTGCATACCCAGGGTGTCGGCCAGCTCGTCGGCCTGGCCGGGCCAGGTCTCCTGCAACGCCAGCACATCCGGACGCGACTCGGTCAGGACCGCCCGGATGCCGGCTTGCCGGGCCGCCCGGTCCGGCCCGAACCGCCACCAGAGGTTCCAGGTCATCACCCGGATCGTGTGCCGGGTCGCCGCGTCGTCGTTCACTGCGCCCAACCTAACGCCGGAGCGGTTCGCCGGCATGTCGAGCCGGCTGACCGGCGCCGGGCCGGAGCGGTTCGCCGGTGAAGTCCTTTCAGGGGCGGCGGGTGAGGACCTGCGGGCCGGCGGCGGTGATGGCGACGGTGTGTTCGGAGTGGGCGGTGCGGGAGCCGTCGGCGGAGCGGATCGTCCAGCCGTCCTTGTCGAACTTGATCTTGTCAGTGGATCGGCAGAACCACGGCTCGATGGCGATCGTGAGACCCGGGTCGAGGCGCATGCCACGGCGGGCCCGGCCGCTGTTCGGGACGTGCGGGTCCTCGTGCATGGTGCGGCCGATGCCGTGGCCGCCGAACTCGCCGTTGACGCCGTAGCCGTAGGAGCGCGCGACCTCGCCGATCGCCGCCGACACGTCGCCGAGACGGCCGCCGGGCCGGGCCGCCGCGATGCCCGCCTCGAGGGCGACTTCGGTGGCCTCGATCAGCTTCAGGTCGGCCGGGTCGGGGGTGCCGACGATGACCGAGAGCGCCGAGTCGGCGACCCAGCCGTCGATGCCGACCGCCATGTCGATGCTGACCAGGTCGCCGTCGCGCAGCACGTAGTCGTGCGGCAGGCCGTGCAGGACGGCGTCGTTGACCGACAGGCAGAGCACGTTACGGAACGGGCCGCGGCCGAACGACGGTGCGTAGTCCCAGTAGCAGGACTCGGCGCCGCGCTCCTTGATCCGGCTGCGGGCGTGGTGCTCGATGTCCATCAGGTTGACACCGACCGCGGCGACCCCGCGCAGCTCGGCGAGCAGTTCGCCGACGAACTGCCCGGCCACCGCCATCCGGCCGATCTCTTCGGCGGACTTGAGCTCGATCACGACAGCCTCCCTCTCCCTGTGCGGTATTTTTATACCACGCAGTTGGAGCGGCTATCCTGCGGGCATGGTTCGCCAACCGCTCACCGCCGAACAGATCGCCGCGGGCCGGCGTCTCGGGGCCGCGCTCCGGGCCGCGCGAGGCGCACGCAGTCTGGTCGAGGTGGCTCTGGCGGCCGGCATCTCGCCGGAGACCCTACGCAAGATCGAGACGGGCCGGCTGCCCGCACCGGCGTTCGGCACGGTCGTCTGCCTCAGCCAGGCCCTCGACATCCCGCTCAGCGATCTGGCCGACGTCTGGCTCGCCGACACCCTGATCAGTCAGGCGTCCTGAGGGCCGAGCGACCCGGCCGGGCCGAAACGACGGGACGGGCTCGGGGTGGCATCGGCCAGCAGCCGGGTGTACTCGTGTCTCGGGTTGAGGATCACCTCGTCGGCGGGTCCGCGCTCGACGATCCGCCCGCGGTACATGACCAGGATGTCGTCCGAGAAGTGCCGGGCCGTGGCCAGGTCGTGGGTGATGTAGAGGACACCGAGGTCCTCCTCGCGCTGCAGGGTGGCCAGCAGATTGAGCACACCGAGCCGGATCGAAACGTCGAGCATCGAGACCGGTTCGTCGGCGATCAGGATGCCCGGCGCCGGGGCCAGCGCCCGGGCGATGGCGACCCGCTGCCGCTGGCCGCCGGAGAGCTCGTGCGGGCGGCGACCGGCCAGTCCGGGGTCGAGCTGGACGCGTTCGAGCAGCTGACGGATCCGGGCGTCGATGTCGGCACGACTGAGCTCGGGGTGGTGCAGGCGCAACGGACGGGCCAGGTGGTGGGCGACGTCGTGATGCGGGTTGAGCGACGCGAACGGATCCTGGAACACCATCTGGACCAGTCGCCGGTAGCGGACCAGCCCGGCGCCGCGGCGGGCGACCGGCTGCCCGTCGAGCAGGATCTCGCCGGCGGTCGGGCGTTCCAGCTGGAGCAGCAGTTTGGCGATCGTCGACTTGCCGCTGCCGCTCTGCCCGACCAGCGCGACGGTCCGGCCGTGGTCGAGGGTGAACCCGACGTCGTCGACGGCCCGCAACCGGGTCGACCGTGACCGGTACTCCTTGACCAGGCCACGGGCCTCCAGCCGGGTCACGAGGCGGCGCCCCGGACGAACGCGGCACGGTCGCCGGTGAGGCTGGGGAAGGACGCCAGCAGCTTGCGGGTGTACTGGTGCCGGGGCTCGTGGTAGATCCGCGCGGCGTCGTCGAGTTCGACGATCTCACCGTGCCGCATGACGGCGATCCGGTCGCTGATCTCCAGCAGCAGCGGCAGGTCGTGGGTGATGAAGATGACCGCGAACCCGAGTTCGTCCCGCAGCCGGCTGATCTCGCGCAGGATGTCGCGCTGCACCACGACGTCGAGGGCGGTGGTCGGCTCATCCATGATCATGATCTGTGGTTCCAGGGCCATGGCCATCGCGATCATCACCCTCTGCCGCATGCCGCCGGAGAGCTCATGGGGATAGGACCTCAATCTCGTACGGTCGACGCCCACTCGTTCCAGCAGGTCACCGCAGCGCCGCCGCCGTTCGCCGCGGGACATCCGGGGACGGTGCGTGACGAACACGTCCTCGAACTGGTCCAGGATGGAGATCACCGGGTTGAGCGAGTTCATCGCGCCCTGGAAGACCATCGAGATCCGATCCCACCGCGCCATCCGCAGCTCCTCCGCACTCAACTCACCCCAGTCGATGTCGCGGGCGGAGGGGACCGGGGAAGGGGAAGGCGCCGCGAGGGAAGGGGAAGGGGTCCCGGAGGGGGACGGGGTCGCGGGGGATGTGGAGCCGGCGTGGAACACCACCCGGCCCGCGGTGATCGCGGCGGGTGGTTTGAGGAGGCGGACCATCCCGTACGCCAGGGTGCTCTTGCCGCAACCGCTCTCGCCGGCCAGGCCGAGGATCTCGCCCCGCCGCAGCGTGAAGGACACGTCCTTGACCGCGTGCACGACCGGCTCCACCAGGTAGTCGACGCTCAGGTTCTCGATGGTCAGCACCGGCCGGCTCACAGCGTCGCCTCCCGGGCCTGACGCAGTTGCTCCCGCGACATCCGCCAGCCACGACGCGCGGCCCGGGTCTGGTTCCGCAGCTTGGGATTGATCGTCTCGTCGATCGAGAAGTTGATCAGCGCGAGGGCGGCGCCGAAAAGAGCCAGGAGCAACCCGGGCGGTACGAACCACCACCAGGCGCCGAGCCGCAGGGCGAGCCCGTTCTGCGCGTAGTACAGCATGGTCCCCCAGGTGAACGTGCCGCTGGCGCCGAGCCCGAGATACGACAGCCCGGCCTCGCCGAGGATCGCGAAGATGACCGCGAACACCACCTGTGAGGCGAGCAGCGGGATCAGGTTGGGCAGGATCTCGACCAGCAGGATCCGCCACCGTCTCTCCCCGGCGACCCGGCTGGCCAGCACGTAGTCGCGGCCGCGCAGGCTGAGGGTGGACCCGCGCAGCACCCGCGCCGACCCGGCCCAGCTGGTGATGGCGAGGACGATCGAGACGAGCAACAGGCTCCGGTCCGGCATGTAGGCCGAGATCACGATCACCACCGGCAGCCCCGGGATGACCAGCATGACGTTGATGAACAGGGAGAACGACTCGTCCAGCCAGCCACCCGCGTAGGCGCCGACGATTCCGAAGAAGCCGGACAGCAGCAGGGTGAGCACCCCGACGACGGCGCCGACGATCAGCGAGCCGCGGGTGGAGTACGCCAGCTGAGCGAGCACGTCCTGCCCGGTCTGGGTGGTACCGAGCAGGTGCTCGGCGCTGGGCGGGGTGAGGCCGATGTCGTCGACGCGCAGCGGGTCCTGCACGACCAGTGGGCCGAGCAGGCCGAACAGCGCGATCGGCACCGCGATGGCCAGGCCGGCGGCGAGTTTGCCGGTCACGAGCCGGTCCGGATCCGCGGGTCGACGACCGAGTAGAGCAGGTCGACGAGCAGGTTCGCGCCCAGCACGGACAGCGTGATGATCAGGAAGATGCCCTGCATGAGGGCGTAGTCGTTGCCGCCGACCGCCTGCAGCAGGGCCGACCCGATACCCGGGTAGGAGAAGACCGCCTCGGTGACGATCGACCCGGCGACCACGAAACCCAGCGAGATGGCGAACCCGGACACCGACGGCAGGATCGCGTTGCGTGCAGCGTACCGAATCATGATCTTCCTGGGTCTCAGGCCTTTGGCCTCGGCGGTGATCATGTAGTCCTCGGAGAGCGTGGAGACCATCATGTTGCGCATGCCGAGCATCCAGCCGCCGATCGACGAGATGATGATGGTGAGCGCGGGCAGGGTGCCGTAGTAGAGGACCGAGCCGAGGAACGGCCCGTTCCAGCCGGGTGTGACGGTGTAGACGTCGTAGCCGCCGTTGAGCGGGAACACCGGATACACGCTGCCCAGCAGGAAGAGCAGGATCAGGGCGAGCCAGAAGTACGGCACCGACTGGAACATCGTGGTGACCGGGATCAGGTTGTCGGTCCACGATCCGCGTTTCCAGCCGGCGACCGTGCCCAGACCGACGCCGGTGACGAACGAGATGACGGTGGCCAGGCCGATCAGTCCGATCGTCCAGGGCAGCGTCTGCCCGATGATCGTGCTGACCGGCGCCGGGAAGAACACCAACGAGACGCCCAGGTCACCGCGGGCCAGCCCGGCCAGGTAGTCGCCGTACTGGGCCAGGATCGACCGGCTGGAGTCGGCGCCGAGCAGCGCCTCGATGGCCTTGCGGGTCTCCGCGGTCACCGGGCCCTTCTGGCCCATCTTGGACAGCATGATCTCCACGGGGTCGCCCGGCATCATCCGCGGGATCGCGAAGTTGACGGTCAGCGCCGCCCACAGGGCGACCACGTAGAACCCGAGCTTGCGGGTCAGGTGACGCACCGGGCTACTTCGCGGGCTGGAGGTTGGCCAGGACGATGCCGTTGTCCCAGATCTTCCAGGAGGCGGGCAGCGCGTACTTGTTGTCGTTGGTCGGCCAGCCGGTCGCGCGGCTGGTGTTGAACTCGGTGAGCAGTGAGTTCACGTAGATCGGGATGTACGGCAGGTCCCGCACGATCTCCTTCTGGATGATCGCGTACTGCTCCTTCTGCGCCGCCTCGTCGTTGGTGCCACCGGCGATGTCGAGCGCGGCGTCCACCGTGGCGTTGCTGTAGCGGGCGAAGTTGCCGCTGGTCTGGGCCGCCTCACCGACCTTGGCGGTGGTGACCGTGGCGTATTTGGCCTGGTACGTGTGGTACGGGTTGGAGTTGGCGCCGAGCCCGATCGAGTCGAGGGAGAGCTGGTAGCGGCCCTGCACCTGGTTGTTGTTCCACTCGTTCCAGGACAGCTGGGTCGGCTTGAGCTCGATGCCGACCTCCTTGAGCTGCTGACCCATCGCGTCGTTGAGGGAGATGAAGTCGCTCCACCCGGTGACCGTCTGGATGGTCAGGGACAGGCGCTGCCCGTCCTTGCTGCGGATGCCGTCGCCACCCTTGACCCAGCCCGCCGCGTCGAGGATCTGGTTCGCCTGCGCCACGTCGGGTGTGCCGGGCACGGTCACCTGGGCCGGATCGGCGATCCACTTCTTGTCCCGTTCGGGCAGCAGCAGTGTCGGCGAGGCGACCGCCGCGTAGCCACCACCGGCGAGTTTGTTGAGCTGGTCGCGGTTGATCGCGTGGTAGATGGCCTGGCGCACGGCGGTGTCGGTCTGCGGGCCGGAGCATCCGTAGGCGGTGCTGGAACACGTGAAGATCGAGGCGGTGAGGACCGGCGTGTTCACGTACGACAGGTCCTTGTGGTTCTTCAGCAGTTGCTCCAGGCCGGGCAGGAAGGAGCTCATCCAGTCGACCTGGCCGGCGGTGAGCGCCGCGCTGGCGGCGTCGGCGGTGGCCAGCGAGATGTAGCGGACGTTCTGGATCTGCGGTTTGCCCGGCTGCCAGTAGTTCGGGTTCTTCTCCAGCACATAACTCTGGGAGGAGAACGACTTCAGTTTGTACGGGCCGGTGCCGACCGGGTTCGGGTTGATCGTCTTCGCCGGGTCGTCGATCGTGCTCCAGACGTGCTCGGGGACGATCGGGGTGTGGCCGATGATCGACGCCTCATCGGTGAACGACTTGGTGCCGAAGGTCAGGACCGCGGTCTTGTCGTCCTTGGCCACCGAGGACTTCAGGTCCAGGCCGGTCGCGTTGATCGCCTTGGTGCGCCGGATCAGGTCGAAGGTGAACGCCACGTCCTTGGCACTGAACGGCTTCCCGTCGTTCCAGGTGACGCCCTCGCGGGTGGTGACGGTCAACTCGGTGCCGTCGGCATTCCACTGGTAGGCGGTGCCGAGCATCGGCTGCGGCGGCGCCTCACTGGCCACGTTGTACCAGAACAGGGCCTCGTGCATGGTCCCGTTGGTGGGCTGCAGCTGCGTCGGCGAGAACGGATTCCAGTTCTCCACGATGGTGCCGTTGGCGCCGTTGAAGATGGTGATCGAGCTGTTCGCGGCGTCCGGCTTACCTTCGTCGCCGGAGCTGGAGCATCCGGCGAGAGCGAGCATCACCGCGGCGGCCGCCGCGACGGTCTTCTTCATCGGCGGGTTCCTCGTTCCAAGGCAGGGATCAACTTCGATGTGGCTCATTATTAAGCGGCTTAAGTTTGCGATGTCAAGCGCGGGTTCTCATCGAAGATCATTAGCCTTCCGCCCCTTGACCGGCTTAGTTAAGTCCTTTTAGATTCTCGACGACCGTCCCCGACATCTGTCCGTCGCGTCCCCCGCCGGACAGGGAGGAATCCCCATGAAAGCCAAATGGTGGGGCGGCCTCGCGGCCGTCCTGACCGCCGCCGCGGCGGTCCTCACCCTCGCCCAGCCGGCACAGGCCGCCGCCGGGTTCACCGTCTCCGGCACCCGCATCCTCGACGCCAACGGCAACACGTTCCTGATGCGCGGCGTCAACCACGCCCACACCTGGTACGCGAGCCAGACCGGCAAGTCACTGGCCGACATCAAGGCCCTCGGCGCCAACACCGTCCGGGTGGTGCTCGCCAGCGGCCAGCGCTGGACCGCCAACTCGGCCGCCGACGTCGGCAACGTGATCACCCAGTGCAAGGCCAACCGGCTGATCTGCGTGCTCGAGGTACACGACACCACCGGTTACGGCGAGCAGTCCGGCGCCGCCACCCTGGCCCAGGCCGTCGACTACTGGATCTCCGTCAAGAGCGCCCTGACCGGCCAGGAGAACTTCGTCATCCTCAACATCGGCAACGAGCCGTACGGCAACGGCACCGCCTCGACCAGCTGGACCGCCGACACCAAGTCCGCGATCAGCCGACTGCGGGCCGCCGGGTTCCAGCACCAGATCATGGTCGACGCGCCGAACTGGGGCCAGGACTGGCAGTTCATCATGCGCGACAACGCCGCCTCGGTGTTCGCCGCCGACCCCAACCGCAACACCGTCTTCTCCATCCACATGTACGGCGTGTTCGACACCGCCGCGGAGATCAACGACTACCTGGGCCGCTTCCAGTCGGCCGGCCTGCCGATCGTGGTCGGCGAGTTCGGGCACAACCACTCCGACGGCAACCCGGACGAGGACACCATCCTGGCCACCAGCCAGCAGCTCGGCATCGGCTACCTGGGCTGGTCGTGGTCCGGCAACGGCGGCGGCGTCGAATACCTCGACCTGGTCACCAACTTCGACCCGGCCCAGCTGACCAGCTGGGGCCAGCGGCTCTTCAACGGCGCCAACGGCATCAAGGCCACCTCGAAGGAGGCCACGGTCTTCGGCGGCGTCAACCCGTCACCGAGCCAGTCGTCGTCGCAGCCGCCGTCCCCGTCGAACCCGCCGTCACCGTCGCCGTCGAACCCGCCGGCCGGCGGCTGCACCGCCACCTACGCGGTCACCAACTCGTGGACCGGAGGTTTCCAGGGCAACGTCACCGTCAAGGCGGGCAGCAGCGCGATCAACAGCTGGACCGTCACCTGGACCTGGCCCAACGGGCAGCAGTTCACCAACACGTGGAACGCCACCGTCACCACCTCCGGGACGGCGGTCACCGCCCGCAACGCCTCCTACAACGGCAAGCTCGCCGCCGGCACCGAGACCAGCTGGGGCTTCACCGCCTCCCGCGGCGCAACCAACAACAACCCGACTGTGACCTGCGCCGCAGCGTGAGCGTGAAAGGCGCCGTTCGCGGCGCCTTTCACTCAGGTCGATCAGGCCCCCGCCGAGAAGGAGGTACACACATTCATTAGGAGAAGACTTCCGATGCGTCTCGGTGACATCAGTGTCGGCACGCGCCTCGCCGTTTCGTACTGCTCTCTGACCGCCCTCATCGTCACGTCCGCGGGTGTCGGCTGGTGGGGATTGCGGCAGCAGGCCGCCGCCGAGCAGAAGCTCGGCGGCATGGAGCAGCTCCGCGACGCCATTCAGGACGCCAAGTACAACGCCGCCGACGTGACCGGCTGGCAGGGGCTGTGGATCTCCGACGTCGCGGCGTTCGGGTACGAGTACGCCACCGGCCCCGACGGCTACAACCGGCAGGGTGAACTCAAGTCGAAGAAGGCCCTCTACGACGGCCTGAAGGCGACCGACACCAGCAGCATGACCGACGCCGAACGAGCCCGGTTCGACGAGCTGAAACCGGCCTGGGACGACTTCTTCGGCTGGGACGACAAGCTCGACGAGTGGCTGTCGGCGGACGACCGGGCCGCCCTCGCCAAGACCATGAAGAGCGTCAACGGCGGAGAGGCCTCCGAGGCGTACGGCAAGGTCCTGGAGATCACCGCCGCCCTGGACGAGTCGGTGAACTCCCGGGCCGCGGCACTGCGCGCCGAGGTCGACGAGGTCCGCGCCGCAGCCCTCGCCATGCTCGGCGTCGCGCTCGCGCTGGCCGTGCTGGTCGCGGTGCTGATGGGGTTCTGGGTCACCCGGTCCGTGGTCGGCCCGCTGGCCACCATGGTCGCGGCGCTGCGGCGCCTGGCCGACCGTGACCTGACCGTCAGCGTCGACCTGAACCGCCGCGACGAGCTGGGCCGGCTGGGCGATGCCGTCAACGAGACCGCCGCATCGCTGCGGGAGACCGTCTCGGCGATCGCCGGGCACGCCGGCGCGGTCGCCACCGCCTCGCAGGAGTTGTCGGCGGTGTCCGAGCAGATCGCCGACGCCAGCACCGAGATGGACGCCCAGGCCGCGACGGTCGCGTCGTCCGCCGGTCACGTCTCCGGCAACGTGCAGACCCTGCAGGCCGGCAGCGCCGAGATGAGCCAGGCGATCGACGAGATCGCCCGCAACGCCGGCGCGGCGGCCCGGGTCGCCGGTGAAGCGGTCGCCGTGGTCGACCAGACCAACCAGACCGTGTCCAAACTCGGCGACTCGTCAGCCGAGATCAGCACCGTCGTCGCGATGATCACCAAGATCGCCGAGCAGACCAACCTGCTCGCCCTGAACGCCACCATCGAGGCGGCCCGCGCCGGTGAACTGGGCAAGGGCTTCGCGGTGGTGGCCGGCGAGGTCAAGGAACTCTCTCAGGAGACGGCCCGGGCCACCGACGAGATCTCCCGGCTGGTCCAGGCGATCCAGATGGACTCGCACAACGCGGTCGGCGCGATCAGTCAGATCGGCGACGTGGTCACCCGGATCAGCGACTTCCAGACCCTGATCGCCGCGGCCGTCGAGGAGCAGACCGCCACCACCAGCGAGATGACCCGTAACGTGGCCGAGGTCGCGGACGCCAGCGCCGACATCGCCGGGAACATCGCCGGGGTCGCGGGCGCGGTCGGCGCCACCACGACGGTCGCCACCAAGGCCCGGGAGAACGCCGGCAACCTCAGCCGCACCAGCAACGAGCTGCGCGAACTGGTCTCCGGTTTCACCCTCTGACGGCGCTCGCCGGATCGGGGTCAGAGCTGCACCACGTGCCCGACCCGCGGCGGCGTCCGGCCCGCGAGGACCTCCAGCCACGCCTGGCGGAGGTCCTCCGGCCCGGCTCCGGCGTGCACGTCGACCCAACCGGCGGCGACCGCGGCGAACCGCTGCCAAGCATCGGCGAACCGCTGGTCCAGGCCGTCGCGACCCCAGTCCCGACGGCGTTTGCGCATCTGGTTCGGGGCGAAGAACACCTCACCGGCGGCGTCCGCGTTGGGAATACCGGTGGTGAGACCGACCGCGATGTCCCGGATCAGCCGGTCACCGAGGCACTCACGCAGGGCGGCCCGGACACCGGGCGCTCCGGACAGGTCCAGGTAGACGGTCGGGTCCAGGTCGAGATCGACGATCCGGTCGTACGGAAGGACCGTGTCGTAGCAGCCCAGCGACTCGGTGAAGGCGACGTTGCCGGGTGAGGTGAGCCCGACCAGGCGAGGTCCCCGGCCGTGCAGTTCGAACGCGGCGGCATAGGCGGTCTTGCTCGACGCCGAGGACAGCACCAGGGTCCGCGCGCCGTAGAAGTCGTTGTCGGCGACCTGGTCGGCGAGCATGAAGGAGGTGAAGAACAGCGGCCGGAACAGGATCAGCAGGTCCTCCCGAGCGGCCTGGTAGGCGGCGTCGCCGGTGGTCAGGCGATAGGCGTTGTACGGTGACGGCAGCTCGGCCCGGTGCACGCTGCCGTCCCGGAAACCGCCGGCGTCGACCCGTTCCGGCCGGACGACCAGGTGCCCGGCCGGTGGCAGGTAGCCGTAGACCCGCTGCCCCGGCTCGACACCCCGCACCGTCGAGGCGACCACCTCGGCGAAGCCCCACAGCGGAGGCAGTCCCCACTCGGCGCCGAGCCCGCGTGGCCCGGCCGGGAAGAACTCCCAATACCGCATCGTCTCGCCGAGGACCGCATAGGTGACGTTGTTGGCGGTGATCCCCACCCGGTCGACCCGTAACAGGGCCTCCCCGTCGGCGAGTTCCGGCGCCGGGCCGTCGGCGACCGTGGTGCGCCCGAGATCGTCACGGCCGACGGCGAAAGTCCAGGAGGGAGTCATGCCCCGACGCTAGGAAACCACCATCCGCCAAACAAGTGGCACGGGGAGTGCAAAATCCCACTACTCCTCGCCGGAGAACCGCTCCCATGCCGACTGGCGGGTGATCTGCAGCGCGGCGCCGATCCGGGCCCAGGTCACCCGCCGTTCGCGCAGGATGGTGACCAGTCGCTGGAGGCTCGCCTCGGTCTGCACACCGACCGCGGCGATGCGGGGCAGCACCTCGAGGATCTGCTCGTCGGTCATCGACTCCTCCCACACCGGCAGCGGCGTGGACGGCTCGTCCGGCGCACGCTGCTGCTCGATGCCGAGCACGTCGTTGCAGAGGCCGACGCACTCGTTGCAGATGTAGACGCCCGGCCCGGCGATCAGCTTCTCGACCGCCTCGGCGGGCTTGGCGCAGAACGAACAGTTGAGCTTGACGTCGGTCATCACACCTCCCGAAAACCTGTCAGGCAAGCCCTGACATCGTCAGGCTAAACCTGACAAGCCGCGGCATGGAAGCACCTCGGGCACGAACGGCGCCCGGACCTCCCGATCAGGCCCCACCGGCAGCCGGCGGGCGGTCGGGGAGCAGCAGCAGGATCGCGAGCAGCAGCATCGCGGCCAGCGCGACCACGTTGCCGATGCGGTCGGCGGGCGGGAAGACGCCCAGGTGGAAGACGTGCCAGAGGAAGTGCTCAGCGGTGAAGACGGTCCAGGCGCCGCCGGTCACCCGCAGCGCGGCCGGGGTCGGGCGGCGCAACGCCCAGACGCTCAGCACCAGTAGGGCCAGGAACAGCCCGCCCACGTCGCGGGTCAGGTGCTCGTTGTACGGGCCGAGCGCCGACACCCAGTGCCGACCGGGGAGCGGGAAGTCGTCGTAGAAGGACAGCGGGAAGGCCGCCGCCCACACGCCGAGGACCGCCGCCGAGACGGCCAGGGCGGCGGCGATCAGGCGCTTGGTGAAGATCGTGATGCTCATGGCACAGGGACGAACCGGCCCGACGGTACGTGACAGCCCCGGCGGTTGTTACCGACCGTGAAACGACCGGTAACCGGAAGCGACATCGACGAGAACCGGGATCTACGCTGGTCGGATGATCGACGGCCGGCGCCCGACCCGGCGCGGTGACCTGCCGCCGGCCGAGTCGCGCCGGCCCCGTGACTCGGCCGGTGCGGTGCTGCGTGCCGTTCTCGACCACGGGCCGATCGCCCGCAGTTCGGTGGCCCGCGTGACCCGGCTGTCGGCGGCGTCGGTGTCCGGGGTGGTCGGGTCGCTGATGGAGCGCGGGCTGGTGCGCGAGGTGCCGGAGGCGGCCGGACCACCGGGGATCGGGCGGCCGCACGTGCCGCTGGATCTGGCGGCCGACGGCCCGGCGGTGATCGGCGTGCACATCGCGGTTCCGCGGATCACGGTGTCCCTGATGGATCTGCGCGGCCGGATCGTCGCGCAGATCCAGGAGCCGCACGGCAGCACCGATCCGGTGAGCGTGATCGGGGCCGTCGCGGCCCGGGTCGCGGCGATCCGGCGGCGGCCCGGAGCCCGGGGGCGGATCCTCGGGCTGGGTGTGGCGACCGGCGGCTGGGTGGACTCCCCCAACGGCACGATCGTCGAGCATCCGGCGCTCGGTTGGCGGGACGTGCCGGTCGCGGCGGCGCTGGGCGAGGCGACCGGGCTGCCGGTGCGGGCGGACAGCAACTCACGGGCGCTGCTGCGTGGAGAGCTGCTGTTCGGCCGGGTCGCCGGCCGGGCCCGGGAGAGCGCCGTGCACCTGTTCGCGGGCAACGTGGTGGATGTGGCGTTCGCGACCGGTGGGATCGTCCACCAGGGTCCGCGGTCGGCGTCGGGGGCGGTGGCGCATCTGCCGGTGGAGGGCTGCCGGGAGGCGTGCTCGTGCGGGCGGGTCGGCTGTCTGCAGGCGGCGGTGTCGGAGCGGGTGCTGATCCGGCGGGCGATGGCCGACGGCCTGATCGACCGGCCGGAGATCCCGGCGCTGGTGGCGGCGGCCGCGGCGGGGAGTACGGGCGCCGTCGAGCTGCTGCTGGAACGAGCCCGGCTGGTGGGCCGGGCGGCGGCGCTGCTGCTGGACCTGTTCGACCCGGAGGTGCTGATCGTCGCCGAGGCGGGCGCGAACCAGCTGCCCGAGTCACTGGCGACGCTGCGGGCCGAGATCGCGGCGTGGTCGTCGGCGGGTGCCGTCGTGGAGCGGGTGGTGTGCCCGTCGAGTTTTCCCGGCGCGGTGCTCGGGGTGTCCGGTGGCGCGGTCGCTCTCGACCAGATCTACGCGTCTCCGCTCGATCTCCAGGCGCGCCTCAAAGCGTCCTGAACTGCGCGTATTTAATTCATCACGATGCATGCTTGCCTTCTAATCCTAGCTGCATAGTATGAATTAAGCCGCAGGACGGGAGCCCACCATGACCATCACTGTCTCCGCCGAAGCCGACCTCTTCCGCAAGGCCTTCCGGCGCCACGCCGCCGGGGTCGCGGTCGTCACCGCCGACGCGGGCCGCGGCGCCGCCGGTGTCACCGTCACCTCGCTGGCCTCACTGTCCGCCGAGCCGCCGCTGCTCTCGTTCAGCGTCCTGGCCACCGCCTCGGCCTGGCCGCATCTGCGCGACGCCGGGACCGCCGTGGTGCACCTGCTGGGCGCCGGACACACCGAGCTGGCCCGCACGTTCGCGACCAGCGGCATCGACCGGTTCGGCGCGCCCACCCGCTGGCGGCGGCTGCCGACCGGCGAGCCGGTGCTGGACGGCGCCGCGGCCTGGCTGCGCGTCGTCATCGAGCACCGGCATCCGGCGGGCGCCGCACACCTGGTCATCGGCCGGGTCGAGGAGATCAAGCTGGCCGATCTCAGTGCCCCGCTGCTGTACCACGACGGCGCTTTCCACACCCTCTGACGCCCCCGAAAAGAAGGAAAAATCATGATCAAATACCATAGGGGTACGGCGATGGCCGCGCTGGCCGCCGCCCTCGCGCTCGCCGCCGGGTGTTCGGAGGAGCAGGCCGTCACGAAACTCGACCTGGCCGCCGCACTGCCGGATCAGGTACCGGGCGGCACCGTGCTGCGCCTCGGCGACCCGCAGATCCAGGCCATCGTGGGCGCGGCCGGGCTGGAGAAGGACCTGTCCGCCGCGGGTGTGCAGATCGAGTGGGCCAACATCAGCGGCGGTCCGCAGAGCATCCAGGCGTTCCGGGCCGACAAACTGGACTGCAGCTCGGTGGCCGACATCCCGTCGCTGTTCGCGGCGTGGACCGGCACCTCCACGAAGATCGTGTTCCAGTCGGTCACCGTCGACCCGCTCGAGCACCCGATCTACAAGCTGGGCGTCGCTCCCGGGGTGAGCGTCTCGTCGCCGGCCGACCTGCGCGGGAAGAAGATCGCCTACAGCGCCGGGCAGGCACAGGGTGCCCTGGTCCTGCGGGTACTGCAGAAGGCCGGGCTGTCCCAGTCCGACGTCCAGCTGGTCGAGCTGACCAGCACCGGCGACTCGTATGTGACCGCGCTCGGCAGCAAGGCGGTCGACGTCGCCCCGATCGGCGCGCAGAACATCAAGCTGTACGAGGCCAAGTACCCGGGCGCGAGCTCGATCTTCACCGGCATCCGCGACGACGCGGCCACCCTGTACTGCCTCACCTCGGCGGTCGAGGACGCGAACAAGGCGGCCGCGCTGAAGGCGTACGTCGCGGTGCGGACCCGGGCCCTGCTCTGGGCCAACGACCACCAGGCCGAGTACGCGAAGGCGTACTACCAGGACACCCAGGGGCTCAGTGAGGCCGACGCGAGGGCGGTCGTCGAGATCAGCGGCACCAAGGGCATCCCGGCGAACTGGGACGCCGCCATCACCCGCCTGCAGGAGACCGCCGACCTGCTCGCCACCGAACAGAGACACGACAGGCTGGACGTGCACACGCTCGTCGACCGTCGCTTCGAGAAGGTGCAGGCGGATGCCGCGGGCGCCCAGGTCGTGAGCGGTGACGCGGCATGACCACGACAGTCCACCCCGTCGCACCGGCGGCCGAGCGGTCCCGGGCGGACTCGCGGGTCGTACGCCGCAGATTGGGTCCCGGCCGCCGGATCCGTTTCGCCTTCTGGATCGGCCCGGTCCTGGCCCTGGCCGTCTGGGCGGCCGGTTCCGCGTCCGGCGTGATCAAACCGGCGATCCTGTCCGCGCCGTGGGACGTGGTGATCGCCTTCGAGGACCAGTGGGTCCACCACGACCTGCTCGGCAACATCCTGTCGTCGCTGGAACGCTCGGCGATCGGCCTGACCCTCGGTGTGGTCACCGGCGCGGTGCTGGCGGTCGTCTCCGGCCTGTCCCGCTTCGGTGAGTCGCTGATCGACGGCCCGATCCAGATCAAGCGGTCGGTGCCGACGCTCGCGGTGATCCCGCTGTTCATCGCCTGGTTCGGCATCGGCCAGGAAATGAAGATCATCACGATCGCGCTGATCAGCCTGGTCCCGATCTACATCCACACGCACAACGGGCTGCGCAGTATCGACGGCCGGTACGCGGAGCTGGCCGAGACCATCGGGATCAGCCGCGGCGAGTTCGTCCGGCACGTGGTCCTGCCCGGCGCGTTGCCCGGGTTCCTGCTCGGCATGCGGTTCGCGGTCACGTCGTCGCTGCTCGGGCTGGTCGTCGTCGAGCAGTACAACGCGGTCGCCGGCATCGGCCACATGATCACCCTGGCCGAGCAGTACGGCCAGACCGACGTGATCGTGGTCGGCCTGGTCATCTACGGCGTCTTCGGCTACTGCGCCGACAGCGCCGTCCGTCTCACCGCGAGGAGGGTGCTGTCGTGGCGGCAGACGCTGGAGGGCTGACCACCGAACCCGCGGTCCGGGTCCGCAACCTGCACCGCAGCTTCAACAAAGACGGTGGGGTCCTCAACGGACTCGACCTGGACATCGCCCCGGGTGAGTTCGTGGCCCTGATCGGGCGGTCCGGGACCGGCAAGAGCACCCTGCTGCGGGCGCTGGCCGGGCTCGATCGGGACGTCGACGGGTACGGCCGGATCGAGGTGCCGCCGTCGGTGTCGGTGGTGTTCCAGGACTCCCGGCTGCTGCCCTGGAAACGGATCCTCGACAACGTGGTGTTCGGGCTGCGGGGCGCGGACGCCGGTGACCGTGGGCGGCAGGCGTTGGCCGAGGTGGGACTGGCCGGGCGGGAGCGCGCGTGGCCGTACCAACTCTCCGGGGGTGAGCAACAGCGAGCCGCCCTGGCGCGCTCGCTGGTCCGCGAACCGCAACTGCTGCTCGCCGACGAGCCGTTCGGCGCGCTGGACGCCCTCACCCGGATCCGCATGCACGCCCTGCTGCGCAAGCTATGCGAGACCCACCGCCCGGCGGTGCTGCTGGTCACCCACGACGTGGACGAGGCGATCGTGCTCGCCGACCGGGTGATCCTGCTCGACGCCGGTGTGGTCGACACCGACGTGCGGGTGGAGCTGGCGAACCGGAACCGATCCGACGCCGGGTTCGCGCGGCTGCGCAGCCTGCTGCTGGACCGGTTGGGGGTCACCGCCGATGAGTAGGACCCCGCATCTCCCGCCGTGCCTCGCCGATACCTTGGAGCTGATCACACCGTGACCCGGCAACTGCACTTCAACCTGTTCCTGCACGACACCGGGCACCACGAGGCGTCCTGGCGGCTACCCGAGTCGGATCCGCACGCCAACCTGTCGCTCGCGGCCCATCAGCACCTGGCCCGGGTGGCCGAGGACGCCAGGTTCGACTCGGTGTTCCTGGCCGACAGCCCGGTGCTGTGGAGTGACCCCGGCCGCCGCCCGGCCGGGAAACTGGAACCGACCCTGCTGCTGGCCTCGCTGGCCGCGACCACCACCCGGATCGGGCTGATCGCGACCGCGTCCACGTCGTACAACGAGCCGTACAACCTGGCCCGCCGGTTCGCCTCGCTGGATCACCTGTCCGGCGGTCGGGCCGGTTGGAACATCGTCACCACCGCGGGTGAGGCGGCCGCCCGCAACTTCGGCCTCGACGAGCAGCCCCGACACCGGACGCGCTACCAGCGGGCCGACGAGTTCCTCGAGGTGTCCACGAAACTGTGGGACAGCTGGGCCGACGACGCGGTGATCGCCGACAAGGTGGCCGGGGTGCACGCGGTCCGCGACCGGGTCCGCGCGATCGGTCACCGCGGCGAGTTCTTCCAGGTCGACGGACCGCTCAACGTGCCCCGCTCCCCGCAGGGCCATCCGCTGCTGGTGCAGGCCGGGTCGTCGGAGAACGGTAAGGAGTTCGCCGCCAGATGGGCCGAGGCGATCTTCGTGGCGCAGCCGACGCTGGCCGAGAGCCAGGCCTTCTACGCCGATCTGAAACGCCGGGTGGTGGCGGCCGGACGCAACCCGGACCATGTGGTCGTCCTGCCCGGCATCGTGCCGGTCATCGGCGACACACCGGCCGAGGCACGGGAACTGGAGGCCGAACTGGAACGGCTGATCGCGCCCGAGTTCGCGGTGGCCACCCTGGCCGACGTGCTCGGGGTCGACCCGGCACGGCTCGCGCTGGATCAGCCGCTGCCGGTCGACCTGCCGCGGGAGGACGAGCTCGAGGGTCACAAGAGCCGCCGCACCCTGATCGTCGACTGGGCCCGGCGTGACAACCTGACGGTCCGCCAGCTGATCGGCAGGCTCGGCGGCGGCCGTGGGCACCGCACCTTCACCGGCACACCCGTCCAGGTCGCCGACACCATCCAGCACTATTTCGAGAACGGCGCGGCCGACGGCTTCAACATCATGCCCGCGGTGCTGCCGTCCGGCATCGAGGCGTTCGCCGCCGAGGTGGTGCCGATCCTGCAGGAGCGTGGCCTGTTCCGCACCGAGTACACCGGCCGCACGCTGCGCGAACACTACGGCCTGCCGCGGCCCGCGAACCGCCTGCTCGCCCTCCAGGAGGCATGATGACCCGAACCTTCCTGTGGTACATCCCGAACACCGTCGAGCCGGGGCATCGCGGGGACGACACGGCCGCCGGATACGGAACCCTCGACCACAGTGTCGACCTGGCCCGCACCGCCGAGGAGCACGGCTGGGCGGGCGCGCTGATCGGCACCGGCTGGGGACGGCCCGACACGTTCACCGTGGCCACCGCGATCGCCGCGCGGACCCGCACGTTCCGGCCGCTCGCGGCGATCCGTCCGGGCTACTGGCAGCCGGCGCACTTCGCGAGCGCGGCGGCCACCCTCGACCACCTCAGCGGCGGGCGGCTGCTGATCAACATCGTCAGCGGGCGGGACGACCTCGCCGCCTACGGCGACCTCGAGGGCGATCAGGCGCAGCGGTACGCACGGACGCGCGAGTTCATGCGGCTGGTGCGACGGCTGTGGACCGAGGAGAACGTGACGTACCAGGGCGACTACTTCCGGGTGACCGGCTCGACCGTGGCGCTCCGGCCGTACCACGGTGGTCCCCGCCTCTATTTCGGTGGCGCCTCCCCCGCCGCCGAGAGGGTCGCGGCGACCGAGGCCGACGTGCAGTTGTTCTGGGGTGAGCCGCTCGACGGCATCGCCGAGCGTGTCGACCGACTGCGCGGGCTGACCGACGAGCTGGACCGGGATCTGCCGCCGCTGGAGTTCGGGCTGCGGATCACCACGCTGGTGCGTGACACGCGCGAGGAGGCGTGGCGCGACGCCGAGGCGAAGGTCGCCGAGATGGCCGGGCAGCACGTCACCGATCCGCTGCGCCGGCCGGCGGTCGGCCAGCAGCGGCTGCTCGACCTGGCCGAACGCGGCGACGTCCTGGACACGTGTCTCTACACCGCCCCCGGGCGGTACGGCGGTGGCGGCGCCGGCACGACCTGGCTGGTCGGTTCGGCCGACGATGTGGCGGCGGCCCTGCGGCGCTACGCCGATCTGGGGATCAGCCATTTCGTGTTGTCCGACACGCCGTACCGGCGGGAGACCGCCCGGGTCGGTGACGCGCTGATCGGACGCCTCCGCGAATCAGTACCTATAGGCTGAAAAGGTGGTAAGCGGTTCCCGGTTGTACGTCATCGTCTGGCTCACACTGGTCACCGTGCTGGCGATGCTGTCGGCCGCGACACCGCCCCGGATGCTCACCTTCGGCATGCTCGCCCTCGGCCCGGCGCTCGCCGCGGTCTCGGCCGGCCCGGGCGCGGTCCTCGCGATCGGCGCCTCGAGGAGATCGTCGGCGGCGACTTCAGCCGGATCCTGCCGCCGGAACGACGTGACCTGCTCGACCGTTCACTGGCCGAGCTGGCCGCCGGTCGGCGGTTGCACCTCGACGAGGTCCGGCGGATCCGTCGCGACGGCAGCTCGGTGACCGTGTCGATGGCGGTGGCGCCGATCCGTGACGCCACCGGTGCGATCGTCGCCGTCGCCGCCACCGAGCGTGACGTCACCGAGAAGCAGCGACGGATCCGTGCCGAACGGATGGAAAGCCTCGGCCAGCTCGCCGGTGGAGTCGCGCACGACTTCAACAACCTGCTGGCGATCATCGTCAACTACGCCGACATGATGGCCGACGAGGTCACCCCGGCCGGCGCCCGCGACCTGACCCGCATCCGCGACGCCGCCGACCGCGCCGGGACCTCGTCATCAACGCCCGCGACGCGATGCCGGACGGCGGCGACGTGATCATCGAGACCGATCTGGTGGAGACGTTCGGCCGGCTCACCGTGCGCGACACCGGCACCGGCATGACCGCCGAGGTCAAGGAGCGGCTGTTCGAACCGTTCTTCACCACGAAACCGGTGGATCGGGGCACCGGGCTCGGGCTCTCCACGGTCTACGGCATCGTCACCGACGCGGGTGGGCAGATCAGCGTCGAATCGGCGCCCGGCGCGGGCACCACGTTCGTGATCATGCTGCCGGCGCTCTCGCGGGTGACGCTTGGCGCGGGTAGGTCATCATGAACTCGTGCGCCTGATCCTCAACGTCCTCTGGTTCATCTTCGGCAGCGGCTTCCTGCTCGCGATCGGCTACGGCTTCGCGGCTCTCATCTGTTTCGCCCTCATCGTGACCATCCCGTTCGGTGTCGCGTCGATGCGCCTCGCGGTGTACTCGCTGTGGCCCTTCGGCCGGACCATCGTCGACCGCCGGGACGCCGGTGTCGGCTCCGGCATCGCCAACATCCTCTGGCTCGTCCTGTTCGGCTGGTGGATCGCCCTGGCCCACATCACCGCGGGCGTCGCCCAGTGCGTGACGATCATCGGCATCCCGTTCGGCATCGCCAACTTCAAGCTCGTCCCGGCCGCCCTGTGGCCCCTCGGCCGGGAGATCGTCGACCTCGACTGAGGGTAGGTATTCTGGGGCGGTGACCGTGCGCCCACACCCGACAGTCCGGGGGGCGTTCGCGGTCGTGGTCATGGCGGTGCTCCTGCTGGCGGCCAGTTCGCTGTTCTCGGCGGCCGCCCCGCATCACCGGGGTGGCGCGCCGACGGCTGTGGCCAGTGCTGATCAGCAGCACGGGGCCGCGGTCGTCGCCGAGGACGAGCATCAGCACGGCAACGACTGGACTCCGCGGCTCAATCAGCGGGCCCGGAGTGTGACGGTGGCGGCCGTGCCGTACCACCGCGGTGAAGTCGATCTTCTGATTCCCGCCTCGGCGGTGCCCGGTGTGGTGCTGAGTCGGCTGGGTGTGCTGCGGGTGTAGGAGACGGGTCCGTCCGCCCGCCACTCCCCCCCGTTGCGCCTGCCGATCAGGAAGACCGACCATCGTGCACCCTCGACCCCCTCGGCGTACCTCCCATTCCTACGGCACACCGCGAGACCGGCTCGTCTACGACCGATGGGGCCGTTCCGGCCGGCCGGTCGTGCTGCTGCACGGGCTCCACTACGACCGCACCATGTGGTGGCCGATGGCCGCCGAGCTCGCCGACGACATCACCGCCGTGGCCGTCGACCTGCCCGGGCACGGCGAGTCGGCGGCGCGCGACCACTGTGACGTCGACGATCTGGCCCACGACCTGGCGATGCTCGTGCACCGGCTGGACCTGCGGCGCGCCCCGATCCTGATCGCGCACGCCGAGGCGGCCTACCTGTCCGAGCGGTTCGCGGCCCGGTACAGCACGCAGCGGGTGGTCACGGTCGGCAGCGCCGGGCCGGCGCCCCTGGACGACGTTCCGGAGGTGTATCGGCAGTTCGCCGTACCCCGTCGGGATCCGGCCCTGGCCACCGCCTACCGTGACTGGCTCACCGAGGCCCTCCCCCGGTCGACCCACCTGGGCGCCGAGGCCTTCCCGCATCTGCGGGACCCGGCCGGGTTCGCGGCGATCCTGCACACGCTGCGCTGAGCGGGTCAGTCGTCGACGCGGAAGCCGAGCTTGACCAGCACCTGGTAGTGGGCGACCTCGCCGTCGACGACCTGACCGCGGATCTCCTTCGCCTCGAACCACTCGATGTTGCGGACCGTGGCGGAGGCCTTCCGCACGGCGGTCCGGATGGCGTCATCGACGCTTTCCGGGCTGCTGCCGACCACTTCGGTGAGCCGGTACACGTGGTGCGTCACGACGATCCCCTCACTCTTTCGGTATATGTCCGGTTCCGACCCTATGCCAGATCGAGGAAGGCCCGCAGGAGTGCCGACTCACCACCGGCCGGCCACACCGTCGCCCACCGCACCGGCGGGAGGTCGGGCATCGGCACCAGGACGACGTCGGGGCGCGGGGAGAAGCGGGCCGCCTGCTCGCCGACCGGGAAGACACCCCGCCCGGCGGCGACCAGGGCCAGCGCCTCCGGGAAGGTGCCCGCCTCCGGCCCGCGCCGCATCGAGCCCGCCGGTGGCCGGTAGATCCGGGACTCCTCGACGGCGCCGTCGCGCAGCCGGATCACCGGATGGTTGATCAGCACGTCCCGGGTGACCTCGGCCCGGGCGGCGAGCGGATGGCCGCGGGCGACCGCCAGCACCCACGGCTCGGCGAGGAGCACCGGGCCGACCCGCATGCCGTCCACCGGTGGGGCGGTGATGAGGAAGTCCAGGCCGTGGGCGGCGTCGGCGATGCGCGTCTCGTGCACGTGGACCGTACAACCGGGATGCCTGTCGTTGAACGTCGCGACCGCACCCAGCAGCAGCCGCCCGGCGACCGCGCCGGCGAACCCGGCCCGCAGGGTGCCCCGGATCCCGCGGCTCGCCTCGACGGCCCGGCGCACGGCGGCCTCGATCCCGGCCACGTGCGGGGCGAGGTCGCCGACGAGCCGCGCGCCGACCGGGGTGAGCCCGACGACCCGGCTGTTGCGGACGAACAGGCTCGCCCCGATCCGGCGTTCCAGGCGCTGGATGATCCGGGTGACGCGGGCGCTGGGCAGGTGCAGGCGTTCCGCGGTACGCCCCACGTGCAGCTGTTCGGCGAGGGTCAGCAGTACCTCGATCTCGTTGCGGTCGAGCACGTCGGTCCCGCCGCCGCCGGTGGCCGGCCGCATCAGATCAGGCCGGCCTGACGTGCGGCGATCACGGCTTCCCGGCGGCGGCCGACACCGTACTTGCGATAGATCGACCGCATGTGGGCCTTCACCGTGTTGACCGAGATGCCGAGGTTGGCGGCGATCTCGGCGGCGGTCAGCACGGTCGGCAGGTACTGGAGCACGTCGACCTCACGCTCACTGAGCGGCCCGGCCGCGGGCACCCCCGGCAGCACCGGGATCTCGCCGGTGATCTCGGCGAGCACCGTGCCGCCACCACCGGCCGGTCCGCGCAGCTCGGTCAGCCACTGCCGGCGCTCGGCCAGGACCAGCACCCGCTGGGCGTCGTAGGTGCGGAACGGGCGGCGGATCCGCTCCGGTTCGGCGATCGCGAGCGCGCGGGCCAGCGCCTCGCTCGCCACCGAGCTGCGGCCCTGGGCGTCGGCGGCGAGCGCGGTGAGGATCCAGGCGCCGACCGCGGAGACCCGGTCGGAGCCCGCCCGGACCCGGCCGAGCAGCGTCTCGGCGGCGGCCTGGTTTCCGGTGGCCTGGTAGGCGCGGGCCAGACAGAGTTGTTCCGCGGGCAGCAGCCCGGCCCGGGCCCGGTAGCGGGCCAGCACCACGCCGGAGTCGCCGAGCATCAGCCGGATCTCCGCGTCGGCCAGGGCGAGCAGCCGGTTGAGCAGGGGCGCGGACACCGGCGGGCCGATCTCGGCGGCGATCCGGGACAGTACGGCCCCGGCCGCGGCCGTCTCCCCCCGGTCGGTGAGCAGGCGGACCCGGACCAGCCCGGCCAGCACCGACTGGGCCACCTCGGGTCGCTCGCCGATCGCGTGCAGCGCCCCGCGCAGCTGTTCCTCGGCCTCGGCGTCGCGGCCACGCTCCGACTCCACCAGCGCCCGGGCCAGATACGCCGGGCCCATCGCCATCCGGTACTGCACGTCGAGCCGCCGGGCGACCTGGTCGGCCGCGTCGGCGTGCCGCTCCGACTCGCGCAACGCACCCTGCACGAAGGCGAGTTGGGCCAGCAGCGCCAGCGAGTTGATCTCGAAGAGCGGCACGTCGGCGGTGCGGGCGGAACTGGTGGCGGCCCACAGGTAGCGGTCGGCATGGTCGAGGCGGCCGGTCCAGAGCAGTCCGGCGCCCTTGCAGTTGAGCATCATGGCCCGGTACTGGGTCAGTGCCGGCAACTCGTCGAAGGTACGCCGGGCCAGGTCGTTCAGCGTGGCGGTGCTGGTCTCGACCAGGTGGTTCATGTCGCCGCGCCAGCGCACCACCGAGGTGGCCCGGAGCACGGCGAGCGCCGCGCCGACCTCGGTGCGGGCCGCCTCGTCACGGCCGGCGAGCAACGCCTCGGCGGTGGCCACGGCACGGGGCATGGCCGCGTGGTCGCCGTGCGCGTAGACCAGGACCGCCCCGCAGACGGCCAGTTCGGCCGAGTCGGACAGCCGCTCCAGCGGGATGCGGCGGAGCGCCTCGACGAACTGGGGGCGGTCGGCCGAGGTGAACAGGGGCAGGCCGCGGCGGACGGCGTACCGCGCGGTCATGTCCCAATCGCCGGATTCCGCGGCGTGCGTGATCGCGGTGAGCACGCTGCCGTTCTTCACGTGCCAGGCGGCCGTGGCGCGGTGTAGCCGCGCCGGCTCGGCGGGCCGGCGCCGGGCCAGGCGTCGGCGCAGCGCCGACCGGAACAGCGGGTGGTAGCGGAACCAGCGGTCGTCACCGCAGCGTTCCACGAACAGGTTGCGCTGGACCAGGTGTTCCAGCATCCGGTGGCCGTCGTGGTCACCGGTGAGCGCGTCGGCGAGATGCCCGCAGATCCGGTTCGGGATGCTGGTCCGCATCAGGAACTCCCGGGCCCGGTCGTCCAGGCCGGGCAGCACCTCACGGATCAGGTACTCCTCGACGATCTCGTCGGCCGCGGCCGGATCCGGAGTGTCCAGGATCAGCCGGAGCCCGGCCGGCCAGCCCTCGGTCCGGCGGACCACCTCGGCCAGATCGTGCCGGCTCATCGTGCGGCCGCGAGTCTGGAGCAGCTCGGCCGCCTCGTCCAACTGGAAACCGAGGTCGGCCGACCCGATCTCGGTGAGGTCGCCACTGATCCGCAGCCGGTGCAGCGCGAGGTCCGGTCGGCGGCGGCTGATCAGCACGAACCGCAGCCGCTCGGAACGGCGGTGGACCAGGCCGGCGAGGATGCCGAGGACCCGCTGGTCGGTGATCGCCTGAAGATCGTCGAGGATCAGCACGCCCGGTTCGTCATGCAGGGCCAGATCCAGATCGGCCTGGAAGTGGTCCGGGTCGTTGTGCCGCGCGTCCAGGGTCAGCCATCCGGCCGCCCGTTCGGCCGCCCAGGTGGCGGCCGATGCGGTCTTGCCCCAGCCCGGCCCGGCGCAGATCAGCGTGACCGCCCGCTGGACCCCGGTGTCCAGTGCCGCGATCAGCCGGGCACGCCGGCTCGCGCCCGCCGGCAGACTCGGTAACGGCGCCACGACGCGCCGGTCCGTCTGTTCTCTCATGAAGCCCCCCAGACCCCCGCACAGGTGATCGACGATCTTCCCTGCCCCCGGGCCACACCGAATCACAGTGCGCGCATGGGCGGCAACCGCCGGTATTCGCGCGTTTCGCCGAAGAAGCTCGTTTCCCCTGCGTGCAAGTTGCAGATGCGGCGCACAGTTCATCCGCCACGGATGAGGGCGCGACCTCCGCCGGAACGGACCGGATCACTCGGCAGGGATGACGCGCACCCGGTCCGGCCTGGCCATTCTGGGAGTGCCATGTCCCGACGGCACGCTGGAGGAGGCCCACCTTGGCCGAGACGACACCACCGGCGCCGCCGGATCTGGCCGCTGCATACGAACAGGCGAAGCTCGAGATCAACCGGCTCCGGCGCCGCCTCGACGCCGAGGGGATGCTCCGACCCTGGCAGGTCGAGCTGCTCAAACTCCAGCAGCATCTGGAGGCGCAGAACCTGCGGATGATCGTGCTCTTCGAGGGGCGCGACGCGTCCGGCAAGGGCGGGGCCATCCGCCGGGTCGCGCGCTACATGAACGAGCGACACTGCCGGGTGGTCGCGCTCGGCCGGCCCACCGCCGAACAACGTTCACAGTGGTATTTCCAGCGCTACGTGGCCGCGTTCCCGACCGGCGGCGAGCTCGTCCTGTTCGACCGGAGCTGGTACAACCGCGCGATGGTGGAGCGGGTCTTCGACTTCTGCACCGCCGACGAGTACCACAACTTCCTGCGCGGCGTCACCGGCTTCGAAAAGGACCTGACCAGGCAGGGAACCATCCTGGTCAAGCTCTACTTCAGCGTCACCAGGGCGGAGCAGGCCCGGCGGTTCGAGCGGCGCCGCACCGATCCGCTGCGCCAGTGGAAACTCAGCGAGATCGATCTCCAGGCTCAGGATCGATGGGACGACTTCACCAACTTCAAATACGAGATGCTCAGACGTACGGATACCCGCCCCGCCCCGTGGGTGATCATCCGGTCCAACGACAAGCAACTCGCGCGACTGAACACGATGAAGGTCATCCTCGGCGCGGTCGACTACAAGGACCGCTCGGCCGACCTGGACTTCACCCCCGACCCACGGATCGTCGTGGCAGGCGTCGACGAGGTGGCACTGATGGAGGCCGAACGGCGTCGTCTCGGCCGGTTCACCGGGTAGCCCGGCCGGCCTTCTCCGCCGCGGCGGCCGCGCAGCGGCCGTGGCGGCGTACCGCTCTGAGCAGCACCGCCGCGCCGGGTTGATCATGCGACGCCACCACCATGGTGTTAGGTTAGGCATTCCTTACCCCGTGAAGTGGAGTTCCCCTCGCATGCGCGCCACCCGATTCCTCGCCGGGATCATCGCCGTAACCACCGCTCTCGCGCTCACCGCTTGCGGTGAGTCCGCCGACGACAAGGCCGCACCGGCTTCGTCGGGCGCCGCCTCGGCCGCGTTCCCGGTCACCATCACCCACGCGTTCGGCAGCACCACCATCGAGAAGAAGCCCGAGCGGGTCGCCACCGTCAACTGGGCCAACCACGAGGTGCCGCTGGCCCTTGGCATCGTCCCGGTCGGTTACGCCAAGGCCAACTTCGGCGACGAGGACGGCGACGGTCTGCTCCCCTGGGACGCCGCCAAGCTCAAGGAACTCGGCGCGTCGACCCCGGTGCTGTTCGACGAGACCGACGGCATCGACTTCGAAGGTGTCGCCAACACCAAGCCCGACGTCATCCTGGCCGCCTACTCCGGGCTCACCCAGCAGGACTACGACACCCTCAGCAAGATCGCACCGGTCGTCGCGTACCCGAAGACCGCCTGGTCGACGTCGTGGCGCGAGAGCATCCGACTGGAGAGCAAAGCGCTCGGCCTGGCCACCGAGGGTGACGCGCTGATCGCCACCATCGAGAAGCAGATGACGGACGAGGCCGCGCGTTACCCGAAGCTGGCCGGCAAGTCGGTGATGTTCCTGACCCACATCGACCCGACCGACCTCAGCAAGATCAGCTTCTACACGACGCACGACACCCGCGCCCAGTTCTTCACCGACCTCGGCATGAAGCACCCGGCCAGCATCGAGAAGGCGTCCGCCACCACCTCGGAGTTCAGTCTCACGCAGAGCGCCGAGCAGGTGCAGAACCTCAGCGACGTCGACATCATCGTCACCTACGGCGACGCCGAGGGCACCATGCTGGGCGCCCTGCAGAAGGACCCGCTGCTGTCGAAGGTCCCGGCCATCGCCCGCGGCTCGTTCGTGTCGCTGCCCGGCAGCACCCCGGTCGCCACCGCCGCCAACCCGACGCCGCTGGCCGTCTCGTTCGTGCTCAAGGACTACGTCGACCTGCTCGGCAAGGCCGCCGACAAGCTCTGATGACGCAGACGGAAATCCCGTCCGGGCCGGACGTCGCCACCGTGCGGCGCCCGGCCCGGGTGCGCCTGGCCTGGCTCCTCGTCGTCGTCGCGCTGCTGCTCCTGGTGATGCTCGCCTCGGTCGCCTTCGGCTCCCGCATCGTCGGCTGGGCCGACATCACCGCCGCGTTCGGCGGGACCGACGAGACGCTCAACCAGGCGGCGGTGGTCAAACGCATCCCGCGTACGGTCCTCGCCGTGCTCGTCGGCGCCGCCCTCGCCCTGTCCGGCGCGGTCATGCAGGGCGTCACCCGCAATCCGCTCGCCGACCCGGGCATCCTCGGCGTCAACATGGGCGCCATGCTGGCGATCGCGGTCGCCATGGTGACGTTCGGCCTGACCACCGCCACCCAGTACATCTGGGTCGCGATCGCCGGGGCCGCCGTCTCCACCCTGTTCGTCTACGGGGTCGGGTCGCTCGGCCGCGGCGGCGCCACCCCACTCAAGATCGCTCTCGCCGGCGCGGCCACCTCGGCCGCGCTCGCCTCCCTGGTCGTCGCGGTGGTGCTGCCGCGCGGCGACATCGCCGAGAACTTCCAGTCCTGGCAGGTCGGCGGAGTCGGCGGCGTCGGCTGGGAGAGCATCACCACGGTCCTGCCGTTCCTGACCGCCGGGCTGATCGTCTGCCTGCTCTGCGCCCGCCCGCTGAACTCGCTGGCCCTCGGCGACGAACTCGCGGCCGGCCTCGGTGAACGGGTCGCCCTGATCCGCGGGGTCGCGGCCCTCGGCGCGGTCGTCCTGTGCGGCGCGGCCACCGCGGTCGCCGGGCCGATCGCGTTCGTCGGGCTGATCGTCCCGCACATGTGCCGGCTGCTCGTCGGGCTCGACCATCGGTGGCTGCTGCCGTACGTCGCCCTGGCCGGTGCCGCCCTGCTGACCGCCGCCGACGTGCTCGGCCGTGTCGTGAACCGGCCCGACGAGATCGCCGCCGGCATCATCACCGCGCTGGTCGGGGCGCCGTTCTTCATCTACATCGTCCGCCGTCAGAAAGTACGTGAGCTGTGAGCACCACGACCCTCGAGGCCGTCACCCGCGGCCGGGTCCGGCGGGCGCGACGGCGGCAGGCGGTGCTGACCGTTCTGGCCGTGGCGGTGTCCGCGATCTTCGCCGTATCGCTGATGGTCGGCCAGACCTTCTACCCACCCGCCGACGTGCTCGCCGTCATCCTCGGCGAGACGGTGCCCGGCGCGTCGTTCACGGTCGGGGAACTGCGCCTGCCCCGGGCCGTGCTCGCTCTGCTCACCGGCCTGTGTTTCGGGCTCGGCGGGGTGACCTTCCAAACGATGCTCCGCAATCCGCTGGCCAGCCCCGACATCATCGGCATCAGCTCGGCGGCGGGAGCGGCGGCCTCGTTCGGCATCATCGTGCTCGACCTCAGCGACGGCGAGGTCTCGGTCTTCGCGATCGTCGCCGCACTCGGGGTGGCCATCGTCATCTACGTCCTGTCGTTCAAGGACGGCGTGGCCGGAACCCGGCTCGTCCTGATCGGCATCGGCATCGCGGCCATGCTCAACAGCGCCACGTCCTACATCCTCGACCAGGCCGGGCAGTGGGATCTCCAGGCGGCCACCCGGTGGCTCAACGGCAGTCTCAACGGGTCCACCTGGGACGAGGTCGTCCCGGTCCTGTTCGCACTGGCCGTCTTCGGGCCGGTGCTCCTCGGCCAGGGCCGCAACCTGACCATGCTCCAACTGGGTGACGACACGGCGGCGGCCCTCGGCACCCGGCTGGAACGAACCCGCCTGATCGCCATCGTCGCCGCGGTCGGTCTGATCGCCTTCGCCACGTCGGCCACCGGCCCGATCGCGTTCGTGGCCTTCCTGGCCGGACCGATCGCCGCCCGTCTGGTCGGGCCGGGCGGCTCGTTCCTCCTGCCGGCAGCCCTGGTCGGGGCCCTGCTCGTCCTGGCGGCGGACTTCCTGGGGCAGTTCGCTTTCGACACCCGCTTTCCGGTCGGGGTCATCACCGGGGTGCTCGGCGCCCCGTACCTGATCTTCCTTTTGATCCGCACCAACCGCGCCGGCGGCTCCCTGTGAACGTGCTCCTCTCCGCCGCGGGTCGCCCTTTCACCTACCGGGCTGTTCCCTCCCACCGGCCGAGCATCGCCTTCACTCGCCGACCCGTGCCTTCTGGCTGGTCGACCGCCCTGCTCACTCGCCGACCCCAACCTTCCGGCCAGTCGACCGCCCTGCTCACTCGCCGACCCCAACCTTCCGGCCAGTCGACCGCCCTGCTCACTCGCCGACCCCAACCTTCCGGCCAGTCGACCGCCCTGCTCACTCGCCGCCCCCGATCCCCAGGTCGGTCGGCCGCTCTATTCAC
This sequence comes from Actinoplanes sichuanensis, assembly GCF_033097365.1. Taxonomy (NCBI): domain Bacteria; kingdom Bacillati; phylum Actinomycetota; class Actinomycetes; order Micromonosporales; family Micromonosporaceae; genus Actinoplanes; species Actinoplanes sichuanensis. Next base: position 1,766,450 of record NZ_AP028461.1, on the reverse strand, counting down.
TCGCCGGGCCACGTCGCCCGCCGCGGCGGCCTCGTCGGAGGTCGCCCGCACCGAATCCGCCGGAGGCCTCCTGTGACCAGCGACCACACGCTCACGGTGGAGCGCCTGACGGTCGGATACGCCGATCGTCAGGTCATCGAGTCCCTCGACCTGCTCGTACCGCCCGGCCGCATCACCGCCATCGTCGGCGCGAACGCCTGCGGCAAGTCGACGCTGCTCCGCTCGATGTCACGGCTGCTCGCACCACGCGCCGGCCACGTCCTCCTGGACGGCCGTGAGGTCCACCGGATGCCGGCCAAGGAACTCGCACGCACTCTCGGCCTGCTCCCCCAGTCACCCATCGCCCCCGAAGGCATCACCGTCGCCGACCTGGTCGGCCGCGGCCGTAACCCACACCAGCGACTCCTGTCCCGCTGGAGCCGCGACGACGACCGGGCGGTGGCGGCGGCCCTCGACGCCACCCACACCGCCGACCTGGCCGACCGCTCCGTCGACGAACTCTCCGGCGGACAGCGCCAGCGCGTGTGGATCGCGATGGCTCTCGCTCAGCAAACCGATGTGCTGCTACTCGACGAGCCCACCACCTTCCTCGACGTCAGCCACCAGATCGAGGTCCTCGACCTGCTCACCGACCTGAACACCAACCGTGGCACCACGATCGTGATGGTCCTGCACGACCTGAACATGGCGGCCCGCTACGCGGACCACCTGATCGCGCTGGCCGGCGGAGGCCTGCACGCGGCGGGCACGCCGGGCGAGGTCCTGACCGAGGCTTGCGTACGGGCGGTCTTCGGCCTGGACAGTCGGGTGATCACGGACCCCGTCTCCGGCAAGCCCCTGATGCTCCCGATCGGCCGCCACCACGTCCATCCGGCTCGGGCTTGACCCACTCGCACGTCCAGCGGTCCGACCTGCTGGCAGGTCCCCGGTCCCACCTGTGCCACCTCCAACGGTCCGACCTGCTGGCAGATCCCCGGTCCCACCTGTGCCGCCTCCAGCGGTCCGACCTGCTTTTACGTCCATTCGGGCTGACCCGCTCGCACGTCCACTCGGGCTGACCTGCCCGCATGTCCTTCGGTCCCGGCTCGATCTGTCCCCCCTCTCGGTCCGCTCCGGCCACTCATCCGTACCCCTCCTCGCCTGATCAATCGCGCTTCGCGCCCGGCACAGCATCGGCCGCCGGTGTGGCGGCACGGCCGGCGGATCGCCGGACAATGCCTCCATGAGCATCGAAGTGATCGATTACGACCCGGCGTGGCCGGACATGGCGGCTGCCGCGATCACCGAGCTGCGCCCGGTGCTGCACGGCGTCGTGGCCGCGATCGAGCACATCGGCTCGACGGCCGTCCCCGGTTTGGCGGCCAAGCCGACGATCGACCTGATGGCCGCCGCGGCCGACTTCGACGAGGTGGACCGGCGCGCGCCCGCATTGGCCGAGCTCGGCTATCAGCGGCACGCCAACGGCATGACCGACCGCCTGCTCTACGTGCGCTTCGCGCGGGGCCGGCGGACCCACATCCTGCACGTGGTGGCCGAGGACAGCTGGCCGACCCGCAATCAGCGAATCCTGCGTGACTATCTGCGAGCCCATCCGCGGGAGGCCGCACGATACGCCGAATTGAAGCGGAACCTGGCGAAGGCGGGCACGCATCCCGGCGACTACGCACGAGCGAAGACCGCGCTCATCCAGGAACTGACCGATCGGGCCCGCGCCGAACGCGGCCTGCCCTCGCTGCCGGTCCGGGAGAAGGAACAGCGCTGAGCTGGGTATACATCATGTTTATACATGGTGTGTATAGTAGCGCACATGTCAGTCACCTTCGCCTTGCTGGGTCTGTTGGAAAACGGGCCACGCCACGGCTACGACCTGAAGCGCACCTATGACGACACCTTCGGCCGTGACCGGGCACTGCACTACGGGCAGGTCTACTCGACCATGGCCCGGCTGCTGAAGAACGGCCTGGTCGAGGTCGAGTCCGAGCCGGGCGACGGCCCCGACCGCAAGCGTTACGCGATCACCCATGCCGGCGTCACCGACGTGGCGGAGTGGATCGGCCGTCCGGAGAAGCCGGAGCCGTATCTGCAGAGCACCCTCTACACCAAGGTCGTGCTGGCCCTACTGACCGGCCGCGACGCCAACGAGGTGCTCGACTCCCAGCGGGCCGAGCACCTGCGGATGATGCGGGAGCTGACCCGGCGTAAAAGCGACGGCGACCTCGCCGACGAGCTGATCTGCGATCACGCCCTGTTCCACCTCGAGGCCGACCTGCGCTGGCTGGAGCTGACCGCCGCCCGCCTGGACCGTCTGGCCGCCCGCGTCCGCCCGTGAATCCCCAGGGAGATCCCCCGATGACCGATCAACCGCTGCTGGTCGCCGAGAATCTGCGGCTCAACTTCGGCGAGACCAAGGCGCTCGACGACGCCTCTCTGCACGTCTGGCCGGGTGAGGTGGTCGCGCTGATGGGCCCGTCCGGCTCCGGCAAGTCGACCCTGCTGCACTGCCTGGCCGGCATCCTTCAGCCCGAGTCCGGCCGGGTCGGTTATGACGGCCGCGACCTGACCGCGATGTCCGACAGCGAGCGGAGCGCCCTGCGGCGTGGGGAGTTCGGATTCGTCTTCCAGTTCGGGCAGCTCGTGCCGGAGTTGACCTGTGTGGAAAACGTGGCGCTTCCGCTGCGACTGTCCGGTGCCGGCCGGCGGGAGGCGCATCGCACCGCCACCGACTGGCTGGAGCGCCTGGAGGTCGGTGAGGTGGCCGGTAAACGTCCCGGTCAGGTCTCCGGCGGCCAGGGCCAGCGAGTCGCCGTGGCCCGGGCGCTGGTCAGCCGTCCCCGAGTGGTGTTCGCCGACGAGCCGACCGGCGCGCTCGACTCGCTCAACGGCGAGCTGGTGATGAAGCTGTTCATCGCCGCCGCGCGTGACACCGGCGCCGCGGTCGTGCTCGTCACCCACGAGCCCCGGGTCGCGGCGTATTCCGACCGGGAGGCCGTGGTGCGTGACGGCCGGGTCCGCGAGCAGGAGTATGCGCAGTGACCAGCCGTGGCCGGTTCCGCCGGTGGATCTTCGAGCTCGGGCTGGGTGCCCGGATGAGCGTCGCCGGCGGCCGAGCGGGTTGGGCCCGGCTCGCGTTGATCGCGGCCGGCACCGGAGTCGGTGTCGCCCTGCTGCTGTGCATAGCCGCCCTGCCGTCCGCGCTGGAGGCGAGCAGCGCCCGCGAGGAGGCCCGCACCGAAGCGATCGACAGCGAACGTGAGGTCGCGCGGGGCGACGACACGCTGCTGCTCGGCATCGCCACGACCACCTTCCGCGATGACGCCATCCACGGGCGGATGCTGCAGCCGGAGGGCACCCGGCCACCGATCCCGCCCGGCATCACCGCTCTGCCGAAACCCGGCGAGATGGTGGTCTCCCCCGCTCTGCGGCAGCTCATCGCCGCCAATCCGGTGCTGGCCGAGCGATGGGACGCCGAAATCGTCGGGACGATCAGCGACGAGGGCTTGACCGGTCCCGCCGATCTCGCCTTCTACCTGGGCACTGACACTCTCACCGAGGAGACCGGTCACCGGATCGACGCGTTCGGGCATTCCTTCGAGGCCGAGGGGGTGTCGCCGATGATGGTGCTGCTCACCGCGGTCGGCATGGTCGTGCTGCTGACGCCGGTGATCGTGTTCATGGCCAGCGCGGTCCGGTTCGGCGGAGAGGCCCGCGACAAGCGGCTGGCCGCGTTGCGCCTGGTCGGCTCGGACGCCGGCATGACCCGCCGGATCGCAGCCGGGGAGACGCTCGCGGGGGCCGTGCTCGGTCTGCTGGTCGGCGCGGTTCTCGCGGTCGTAGCGGCACTGCTGGCCAATCGGTATGCGACCGGGCCACTGAGCTTCTTCCTGTCCGACATGCGCCCGGTACCAGTGCTGGTCGTGCTGATCGCACTGGGTGTGCCGGCCGTGGCCGTGCTGGTGACGCTCTCGGCGATGCGACGGGTCGTGGTGGAGCCGCTCGGAGTGGTCCGGCTCAGCGTCACCATCCGGCGGCGGCTGTGGTGGCGGCTGCTCCTGCCCGCGGCCGGCATCTTCCTGCTCTGGCCGCTCAAGGACGGCCTCGGTGAGTCGTCGGGTTCGCTCGAGTTCCAGGCGGCCACGGGGGTCGCTCTGTTGCTGATCGGCCTGGCACTGCTGCTGCCGTGGCTGGTCGACGCGGTAGTGCACCGACTCGGTGGCGGCGGCGTCGCATGGGAGCTGGCGGTGCGCCGACTTCAGCTGGACAGCGGCACCGCGGTGCGCGCGGTGTCCGGAATCGCGGTCTCGGTGGCCGGGGTGATCGCGTTGCAAGGCCTGGTCACTGGCATCGAAGCGCAGGTCGGCGGCCCTGGTCAGACAGCCTCCAGCACGTCGCGGCACCAGGTCATGCCGAATTCGGACCTACCGGTCAGCACGTGGACCGAGGCGCTTCAGTCGACCGCCGGTGTCCGGAGTGTCGAGCCGGTGCGCCTGGCACGGGCGGCCCAGGCCGGGGTCGAGACCGAGATTCGGATCGGCAGCTGCGCGGCCCTCGCCGGATATGCCGAGGTGCCCGGTTGTGTCGACGGTGACGCCTACGCCATCAACATCGCCAACAGTGGAGTCTTCACGATCGAGGGCGGCGGGCAGTGGACGGCGCCCGCGTCCACCCGGGACGTGACGGCATTCGACACGCTGCTGGACTATGGACCGCTCATGCTGATCACTCCGGCGGCGGCGGGAGACGCCTTCCCGGCCGGCGAAGCCCGGTACACGTTGACCCTCGACAACCAGACTCCGGATGCGGTCGACCGGCTGCGCAACACGGCGGCCCGGCTGGATCCGCAGGCGCTGGTGAACGGCCCCGGCAACGACGCCGTGGCCAACGCGTTGCGGACCATCCGGCAGGGTCTGCTGGCGGGCACGATCGCGATGCTCGCCCTGATCGGGGCCAGTCTGGTGGTCAACGTGGCCGAGCAGATGCGGGAGCGGCGGCAGGTTCTAGCCGTGCTGGTCGCGTTCGGCACGAGACGACGCACGCTCTCCGGGTCGGTGCTGGTGCAGGCCGCGGTCCCGGTGCTGCTCGGCATGACACTTGCGATCGGTTTCGGCAGCGGGCTGTCCTCGGTGCTGATGGCGGCGGTGGAGGCGCCGGTCACCGTGGACTGGTTCGGAATCGGCACGACATCCGGGATGGCCGCGCTGGTCGTCCTCGGAACTACGGCCGCTGCGCTGCCCACTCTGCTGCGCCTGACCCGACCAGGCAACCTCCGCAGCGAATAGCGCCGTGCGGCTCTCCCTGCTGTCTCACGCAGTTGGGACAGCAGGGAGAGCCCAACAAAATCCCGGACGTACTTCCGGCGCGGGCCTCTGCGGCACGCGGACCTTCTGCCGCACGCAGGCCCCCGCGGCACGCAGGCCCCCGCGGCACGCGAGCCCTCCGCGGATGTGAGCGGCCGGCCGACGGGGCTCTCGGGCCGCAGCCGAGATCCGTTGAACGAGGTCGACACCGAAATTCGCTTCCGGGTGGTCGGCGTCAGCGTTGGAGTCACCACACGCGAAGGCTCCGGCTCGCTCCGAGTGGGAGCTTGCCGGAGCCAGGAGCTGCGTGGCCGGTCAGACGAGGGCGTGGCCGGGTACAGCGGTTGCCGCTGGTGCAGGAGCGACGGCCGAAACCAGACCGAGAGGCTGAGCCGAACCGACTACCGGAACCAGATTGCCGGCCAGGCTGGCGCCCGGCACCGGACCGGTGGCCTGAGCCGAACCGGTGGCCTGAGCCGAACCGGTGGCCTGAGTCAGTGCGGCGGACTGAGCCGAAACAGCGCCCGAATCCCGGGCTACGGCCGGGACCCGACCGACCGGCGGGACCGGACCGACGGCCTGGGTGGGGCGATGGGTGGCCAGGTAGCGGGCGTTCCAGGCGATCAGCAGGGCGAATGTCACCACGGTCAGGCCGGTGGACACGCCGACCATCACCTCGATCGGGAGGAGGTAGACCAGGGCGACTCGGATCACGGCCTCGGCGAGCAGGCCGCCGCCCCATACCAGGGAGGCGAGACGGTGGCCGTGGCGGACGTCCGGGTTGGTGGCGTAGGCCTGGGCCAGTTCGCCGGATTTGCCGGGCATGAAGGTCTGCTGTGCGGCCAGAGTCAGCGGTCGTCCGCCGTGCAGTCCGGTGACCAGGAACGCCAGGCCGATCGCGGCGGCCATCGCCGAGTGCTTGATGATCAGGAACCGTGGGTCGCCGGTGAGGACGGTGAAGAGCAGCCCGACTCCGAAGACCGCGGCCATGACCATCGAGAACGGGCTGAGTGCCCGACTTCGTACCGCCACCCACCCCATGCGTAGGGCGGCGCCCGCGGTACCGGCCAGCAGAGCCGCGGTGTCGGAGGCACCGGCCGCGTGCAGCCCGTAGTAGGTGACGAGCGGCAGCCCCAGGTCCCAGACCAGTCCACGGATCATCTCGCCGAGCCCGTTGGCGTGTTTCCCGTCGTGCTGCATCACAGTCCCCCTCGGTGGCGGCCCCCGATTCCGGCGGCGATGCATCAATGCTGTCGGGAAGGGGTGCCGCGCCGGGACGACCGAGCCGCTGAGCCCGGTTGTCCACCGACCGGTGGACACGGCCGACGGCGGGCTTCCGGATGCGAAGCCGGTTCGAGACCGACCGCGCACGACCAGCGAGCGAGACCGACGACAGCCAGACGACCGACCGGGCACGAGTGGCCGGGAAGACCGACCGGGCACGAGTGGCCGGGAAGACCGACCCCGGCCGGGCGGTCAGTGGTGCAGGGCCAGTGAGCTGTCGGTGACGACCTGGTTGCGGCCCTGCTTCTTGGCCGTGTAGAGCGCACGGTCGGCCCGCCGCAGCAGAGGCTCGACCCCGGTCCCGGGCAGAAGCTCGGCGACCCCGGCGCTGAAGGTGACCCGCAGCGGGCCCCTCGGCGTGTCCAGGGTGGCCAGCTCGCAGCATCGGCGCCATTGTTCGGCCAGTTCGGCGGCGGTGTCCGCGCCGACTCCGGGAAGGATGACGGCGAACTCCTCGCCGCCGTATCGGGCCACCGTGCCGGTGTCGCCGACCGCCACCGTCAACTGCTGTGCCAGCCGGATCAGCACCTCGTCGCCGACGGCGTGGCCGTACGTGTCGTTGATGTTCTTGAAGTGGTCGACGTCGAGCATGACCACCGCGAGCCGGTCGGCCTGTTCGCGTAGCACCACGGTCAGGTGGCGGCGGTTGTACACACCGGTCAGGCCGTCGCGTACCGCCTGGTCGGTGAGTTCGGCGCGGAGGCGTTCCAGTTCGGTGACGTCCCGGACCACGACGACCGCGCCGGGCGTGCTGCCGTCGGCCGTACGCATGCGGACCACGCGAACGTCGTACATGGTGCCGTTTCCGCTGGTCAGGGTTTGCTGTTCGGCGCCGCCGGCAAAGGCCGCGGTGAGGTCCGGGCCGACCACCTCGAACCACATCCGGCCGACCACGTCGCCTTCCGGCACGTGGCCCTCCACGGCGAGCATCTCGGCGGCGGCCGGGTTGACGTCGAGGACCCGGCCATCCTGGTCGAGCACCATCACGGCGTCCGTGATCGCGGCGATGACCTGCTCGTACGCGACCGGCATCCGGCGCGCGGGCGTGCCGGAGCGGTCCGCCCAGAACCACATCGACGCGGTGATCAGGAACAGGACCGGGGTGAGGTCGACCTGCCGGGCGCCGAGGTCGGCGAAGATGGTGAGCATGTTGCCGCCCAGCGGGGCGAGCGCGCCGGCCAGGAAGACCACGAACACCCGGCGGTGCCCGCGGACCGCTCGGCGCATGGCGCCCACCGACCGGACCGTCCCGATGCCGATCATCGCGTAGCAGTACGCGGTGTGCAGCCAGTACAGCGGCCCGAAGTGGACGATGACGCCCTCGACCGGGTCCACCGCCGCGGAGGTGAAGAACAGGTGGTGCCACGGGTCGGTGATCACGGCGGCGGTGAGGAGCACCGGATGGACCCAGAGCACGGCCCGCCGCCGGCGCAGCAGTTCGACTCGCCGGCCGGTGAAGACCGTGGAGTGCCACAGGAATCCGCCCACGACCATGGCGACGCCGGGGAACATGACGTAGGTGGCCCCGATCGCGACGGGCGCCGCGTCGGCTCCGACGGCGACCGCCTGGGCCAGCGACCACAGCGCGGCCCCGGCGGTGATCAGCGCCAGTGACGGCGCCAGCGGCGTCCGGTGACGCCGTCGCCAGGACAGCACCGCGTAGGTCGCCGCGACCAGGGTCGCGGCGGCATACACCGTGACCAGTGCGGCTCGCATGCAGTCTCCTTCGTTCCGGCGTTGCGCATCGGCCGGACGGAAACCGAGTTGAGGAAAAGTGGTCCCCGGCCCCCGGGTGCATGGCGACGAGGGACGGCGGCGCTGCCCACGCCTCGACGTCTACCCGTAGAGGCGCTCGAACAGCCGGAACAGCGGCCGGTCGTAGATTTTCAGGGCGGCCCGGGTGTTGATGTGGTTGTGCACGCCGTCCCCGCCGATCGGCCCGATGTCGCCGGCGCCGAAGTAGGTCTCCAGGCCGTGCGCGAAGTACTCGTCGACGTGGCCGGCCGCGCTGGTGTTGAGCCACAGCCCGAGACGACGGGCGGCCCGGTGGGCGGCGGCGAGTTCGTCGTCGAGGGCGGGGTCGAGGCGGCGCAGCGCCACCCGCAGCAGGACGTGCCCGAACCGCCTGACGAACCGACCCTCGGTCGACACCAGCAGCGGAGAGGCGACGACGGGACAGCGCGCCGTATCGGGGACGACGATCACGTGCACGCCCTGCCGGACGAGTTCCGGCATCACCTGGTGTGAACGGAGCCGGACCAGCACACCCACTCGTTCCCGGACACGGGAGACGACGTCATCGGGGCCGAACACCGGCAGTCCCCAGGCGTCGACATGTCGGACGTGCCAGGTGGGCTCGGCGAGGCGGTTCATGCGGCTACCCTGTTAGCGTGAACATTTCGCCGACCGCGGGCCGGGAGCTGTATGCGGGCCGATCCCGTGAGCAGCGGGAGTCCGAGCGGTACGACAAGATCGTCGCCGCGGCCGTGCATCTGTTCGCCACCCGTGACTTCGACGAGGTGACGGTCGCCGACGTCTGCGCCGAGGCGAAGGTGTCGAAGCGCTACTTTTACCACCATTTCACCGACCGGGCCGATCTGCTCTTCCGGGTGCACACCGCGCAGAACGCGTGGCTGCTCGACGCCCTGGTGGCGGCCGGGCCGCCCAGCGGGACGGTGGAGGAGCTGGTCACGCCGGTGATGCACACGCTGACCAGGTTGCTGCGGGAGCATCCGGAGCGGGCCCGGGTGATCTACATCAACGCGCCGCGGATGGAGTTGCGCCGGCGTGGCCTGCTGCGCGAGGAGGCCGTACTCCTCGGTGATCTGATTCTGCGGTCCGGCGGTGAGCCGGCTGACCTGCGGTTGTTCGAGCGGGCCGTGCTGGCTCTGGTCGCCGGGGCCACCGAGCTGATCATCGAGTGGGTGGTGCAGGATTTCACCGAGCCGGCCGAGGAGCTGGCCGATCATCTGACCCGGATCGCCGTGTCGATGCTGGCGGGCGTCGCCGTGACGCCGGAGCCGGTCTGAGCACGAGTTGAGCCGCGCGTTGCCGCCGGGCGCGGCCATGGTCAGAACCGGGAGGAAGCGGCGCACGGGGAACTCCTAGGAGGCGCGGCGGAGACGATCGAGGACGGTCTGAACGACGACCACGACGGCGAGGAAGACGCCGCTGATCACCTGCTGCCAATTGCTGTTCAGATCACCGACCTGGTTGATCATGTTCTGGATGACACCGAGCAGCAGCACTCCGGCGACGGTTCCGGCGATGCTTCCGGCTCCGCCGGTCAGCAGCGTTCCGCCGATCACCACGGCGGCGATCGCGTCCAGTTCCATGCCCGCGCCGAGAACGGTCACCCCGGATCCCAATTTGGCGGCGTTGATGGCCCCGGCCAGGCCGGCGAGCAATCCGGAAAGGACATAAACCCAGACTTTGGTACGGCGTACGCCCACCCCCATCAGGGCTGAGGCGTCCTCACTCCCGCCGATCGCGTACACCGACTGCCCGAACCCGGTCCGGGCGAGCACCAGCATCCCGATCAGCACCAGGACCACGGCCAGCCACACCTGGTAGCCGAGGCCGAGCAGGGAGCCGGTGCCGAGCGTGCCGAACGCGTCGCTCTGCACCACGTAGGTGGTCGACCCCTCGTCGCTGAGCGCGCGCATCAGTCCCCGGGCGCCGAGCAGCGCCGCCAGCGTGACGATGAACGGTGCCATCCGGGTGTAGGCGATGAGCAGCCCGTTGACCAGCCCGATCGTCGCGCACACGGCCAGCGGCACGAGCACCGCCGCGACCAGTCCGTACCGTGAGGCCCAGGCGGCGAGCACCCCGCCGAGCACGTAGAGCGACCCGACCGACAGGTCGATGCCGCCGGTGAGGATCACGAAGGTCATGCCGAGCGCGATCAGCATCGGCGGCGCCGCGGCGACCAGGATCGTCCCGGCGTTGTCGAGGCTGCGGAAGTCGGGGAACACCGCGAGCGCGAACACCACCACCGTGACCAGCACGGCGAACGCCCCCTGCCGCTGGACGACACCGACGATCCGGTCGGTGCGCTCGCTGCGGGCGGTGTCGGTGGCACTCATGGCCGGGCTCCCCTCGAGCAGGGCCGGGGTCATCGGGTCTTCCTCTCCCGGGCCACGTAGACGGCGACGAGGATGATGACCGCCTGGGCCATCTCGGCCGTCGACGGCCCCAGATCGTGCTTGATCATGGTGGCGATCACGAGCTGCATCAGCAGGGCGCCCGCGACGGTGCCGAGGATCCGGACCTTTCCGCCGGTGAGCGGGGTGCCGCCGACGACGACCGCGGTGATCGCGGACAGTTCGATGAGCAGGCCCACCGCGGAGGCGTCGCTGGACTGGATCCGGGCCACCGACAGCAGACCGGCGATCGAGGCGAGAACCGCGCAGACCACGTAGACGGTGATCAGCACCCGTTTGACCGGCAGTCCGGCCAGTTCGGTGGCCCGCCGGTTACCGCCGACGGCCAGCAGCCGGCGGCCGAACACGGTGCGGCGCAGCACGAACGCGACGATCGCGACGAGGACGGCGGCGATCCACACCAGCACCGGGATGCCGAGTAGGTCCCCCGAACCGAGGTAGAGCAGCTCGGGGTTGCGGATGTCCTTGAGCTGCCCGTCGGAGATCACCACGGCCAGGCCGCGACCGCCGACGAACACGGCCAGCGTGGCGACGATCGGCTGCAACCCGACCCGGGCCACGAGTACGCCGTTGATCAGGCCGACCGCGATCCCGGCGGCCAGTGACACCCCGATCGCGGCGACCACCCCGTACCCCAGATAGAGCGGGATCAGCGCGGCGGCCAGCGCCATCACCGACCCGACCGACAGGTCGATGCCCTCGGTACCGATGACCAGCGCCATCCCGAGCGCGACGATCACGATCGGGGCGACCTGGATCAGCTGGATCCGCAGGTTGCTGAGGGTGAGGAAGTACGGGGTGAAGAAGACGTTGTAGAGAACGAGCAGCCCGACGGCGAGGTAGACGCCGTATTCGGGCAGCCAGGACCGGACGTCGGTGCGCCGGGCGGAAAGAGTCGACGTGGTCATGAGTGTTCCTCGGAGGGTGCTGCCGCGGCGATGCCGGCCATCAGGTCTTCGGTGGTCACCTGGTCGCCGGTGAGGTGGCCGACGACCACGCCGTCGCGCAGTACCACCACCCGGTCCGAGCCCTCGACCAGTTCTTCGGCGTCGGAGGAGACCAGGACGACGCCCAGGCCCTCCCCGGCCAGTTCGTCGATCAGGCTCTGCACCTCGGCCTTGGCGCCGACATCGATGCCGCGGGTGGGCTCGTCTAGCAGCAGGATCTTGGGGTCGGTGGCGAGCAGGCGGGCGAGCAGCACCTTCTGCTGGTTGCCGCCGGACAGGTTGCCGACCAGTTGGTCCGGGCCGGACGCCTTGATCCGCAGCCGGGTCATGTACCGCTCGACGATCCGGTCGATCCTGGCGTCCGAGACGATGCCGAGGCGCGACATGCGTGGCAGCACGGCCAGGGCGATGTTGTCGCGGACCGACAGGCCGGCCACGATGCCCTCGGCCTTGCGGTCCTCCGGCTGCACGGCGATGCCCGCGGCGACGGCCTGGACGGTGGTCGGCCGTTTCAAGTCGGTGCCGTCGACCTCGACGGTTCCGGAGTCGATCGGGTACGCCCCACCGATCGCCTTGATCGTCTCGCTGCGCCCGGCACCGAGCAGCCCGCCCAGCCCGACGACCTCGCCGGGCCGCACGTCGAAGCTGATGTCGTGCAGCCTGGTCCGGCTGGTCAGCCCGGTGACCCGGAGGACCGGCCGGGCGTCGCCGTCGGTGTCGTGGTCACCGGCGAACGCGGTGAAGCCCTGCCGCCGGGTCGGCGACATCTCCCGGCCGAGCATCATCGACACGAGTTCGATGCGTTCCAGGTCGGCGAGCTTTCCGGTGTGGACCAGCCGGCCGTCGCGCAGGATGGTGACCGAGTCGCAGATCTCGTAGAGCTCGTCCATCCGGTGCGACACGTAGACGATGCCGATGCCCTGGCCGTGCAGCCGGCGGATCACCGAGAACAGCGTCTGCACCTCACGCGGTTCGAGTGAGGAGGTCGGCTCGTCCATGATGACGACCTTCGCCTCGATCATCACGGCCCGGGCCAGGGCGACCATCTGCTGCGCGCCGAGTGCCAGGGTGCCGAGCCGGCGGCGTACGTCGGTGGTGACGCCGTAGTCGGCGAGGACGTCGCGGGCCTCGCGTTCCATCCGGCGGCGGTCGATCAGGCCGAGGGAGTCACGGGGTTCCCGGCCGAGGAACAGGTTCTGGGCCACACTCATCAGCGGGATGAGGTTGACCTCCTGATAGATCGTGGAGATCCCGGCGCGCTGGGCGTCCATCGGAGCGGCGAACGACACCGGCCGACCCTGGTAGCGCAGCGAGCCCGCGTCCGGCTGGTAGACGCCGGTCAGCACCTTGATCAGGGTGGACTTGCCGGCGCCGTTCTCACCGACGAGGGCGTGCACCTCGCCGGGCCGCAGGGTGAAGGACACGTCGTCGAGCGCGCGGACCCCGGGGAAACTCTTGGACACGCCGGTGACTTCGAGCAGCGTCACGCGTACCTCTCAATGGGGTTGGGAAAGGGCGCCCGGCGCGATGCCGGACGCCCTCGCGATCAGTAGGCGCTGCCGATGTCGGTCTTGGCGTTGGTGGTGTCGTAGGCCCGGTCGGCGATGATGATGTCCTGGCCGACCGCCTCGCCGCCGAAGAACTTGGTCGCGGTCTCGAAGGCCAGCGGGCCGAAGCGCGGGTTGGACTCGATGACCGCGGAGATCCAGCCGTCGACGATGCCCTGGACCGCGCCCTCGGTGCCGTCGATCGACACGATCTTGACGTCGCCGGCCTTCTTGCCCGCGCCCTTGAGCGCGGTGACCGCGCCGAGGGCCATCTCGTCGTTCTCGCCGTAGATGCCGTTGATGTCGGGGTTGGACTGGAGCAACTGCTCGGCGACCTTCTGGCCCTCCTCGCGGGAGAAGTTGCCGGTCTGCTCGAAGGTGACCTTGATATCCGGGGCGACCTTGGCGATCTGGTCCTTGAAACCGCTGGTCCGCAGGGTCGTCACGTTGTTGCCGGGCGCGCCGAGCAGGATCGCGACCTCGCCCTTGTTGCCCAGCGCCTTGGCCATCTCGTCGGCGGCGCGCTTGCCCTGCTCGGCGAAGTCGGAGCCGATGAAGGTCAGGTAGTCCTTGCAGGCGGTGGCGTTGATCTTGCGGTCGATCGTGACGATCGGGACCTTCTTGGCCGACGCCTTGGCGAAGACCGAGTCCCAGCCGTCGGAGTTGAGCGGTGCGATGATCAGCAGCTGCACGCCCGAGTCGATCATCTGCTCGACGTCGCTGATCTGCTTGTTGAACTGTGAGTTCGCGTTCGCTGTTGTGAGGTTGGTGATACCCAGCCTGGCGGCTTCGTCCTCGATGGACCGAGTCTCGGCGATCCGGAACGGGTTGGCCTCCTTCTCCGACTGGGAGAAGCCGACCTTGGCCGTCTTGAGATCGACCTTCGTGCCGCCGTACTGGTCGATGGTGCAGGTGGCGGCGCCGGGGGCGGCCGACTGGACGACCTGCGAGGCAGCCGGCGCCGGGCCCGCGGCACTGCCGGCCGGGCTCTCCTCGGACTTGGCGCAGGCGCCCGCTCCGGCCAGCACCATGGCAGCACCGAGCACGGCGGCCGCAGGCCGCCACCTGTTCGACCGAACACTCATTGCGTGAACTCCTTGCGAGAGAAGCGGCTGCTGGCCGCGGTGATGTCTCGTCGGGGGTGACCGCAGGGTGACTCGCGGTGGAACACATTCACGCATCATCGAACTTTTTCTGTCAAGGACTTGCGTGGAAAACTAACTGAAACGAACATGTTCCAGATGACAGCCTCGCGCATCGTCGAACACCTGGCAACAGACCCGCCCTAAGGCATCGACATATTTTGTTGAACCTTGTTGACAGTTACCTTAACCATCACGAGACTCTGCCGGTGAGAGCGCTCTCTTCCCCCCGTCAAGTGTGTGCAAGAAAGGACGAACCATGCACCGTCCCGCACTGCTCGGCGCCGCGCTCCTCCTGGCCGCCACCCTGAGTCCGACCCCCGGCTACGCCGCTGGATTCGCCGCGCCACCAGCGCCGCAACCCGCCGCCGGCACCCCGGCACTCTCCCCCGGCATGATCGCCGCCATGCAACGCGATCTCGGCCTCGACGCCGACGAGATCGCCGAGCGGCTGACCGTCGAGGCCGCCGCCCCGGTCGTCGAGAAACGGCTGCGGGCCCAGCTCGGCAAACGGTTCGCCGGCGCCTGGATCCCGGCCGGCGCCACCCGCTTGACCGTGGCCGTCACCAGCGCCGCCGACGCCACCGCGGTCCGCGCCGAGGGTGCCGTCCCGAAGCTGGTCGAACGCGGTGAGAGCGACCTCGCCGCGACCCGGTCCAAGCTCGACGAGCGCGGCGGCGCCGCCCCCGACAGCGTGCACGGCTGGTACGTCGATCCGGCCTCGAACAGCGTCGTCATCACCGCCGCGCCCGGCACCGAGGCCCAGGCCCGGAAGTTCGCCGAGGCCGGTGGCGCGACCGGAGTCACCGTCCGGACCACCACGGCGGCCCGCCCGCAGCCGATGTACGACACCCGCGGCGGCGACCAGTACGTGATCAACGGCAACACGCTGTGCTCGGTCGGGTTCTCGGTGGCCGGCGGTTTCGTCACGGCCGGACACTGCGGCGGGACCGGCAGCCCCACCCTCGGCTTCAACAACGTCGCGCAGGGCACGTTCGCCGGCTCGTCCTTCCCCGGAAACGACTACGCCTGGGTGCGTACCAACGGCAACTGGGTCTCCCAGCCGTGGGTCAACAACTACTCCGGCGGGAACGTACTGGTCGCCGGTTCGCAGGAGGCCGCGATCGGCAGCTCGATCTGCCGCTCCGGACGGACCACCGGCTGGCGCTGCGGCACCCTGCTGGGCAAGAACGAGACGATCAACTACGCGCAGGGCGCGGTCTCCGGACTGAGCCGCAGCAACGCGTGCGCGCAGCCCGGCGACTCCGGCGGGTCGTGGATCTCCGGCAACCAGGCACAGGGCGTCACCTCCGGTGGCTCGGGTGACTGCACCTCCGGCGGCACCATGTGGTTCCAGCCGGTCAACGAGATCCTTTCGGTGTACGGCCTGTCGCTGACCACCTCGGGCGGCGGCGGTGGCGGCGCCGTGATCAGCAACTGGAACAACAAGTGCCTCGACGTGCCGAACGGTGACTTCGCCGACGGTGTGCTGGTCCAGATGTGGAACTGCAACGGCTCGGCGGCACAGCGCTGGGAGGCGGTCGGCGGCACCCTGCGCACCGGCAACAACAAGTGCCTCGACGTGCCGTGGGGCTCGACCGCCAACGGGGTGATCCTGCAGATCGTCACGTGCAGCGGCAACCCGGCCCAGCAGTGGGTGCTCAGCGCCGCCGGTGACCTGGTCAACCCGCAGGCGAACAAGTGCATCGACATCCGGGACTGGAACGACACCGAGGGCGCCCGGGTGCAGCTCTGGGACTGCGCCGGAACCCTCAACCAGAAGTGGCGTCGCGGCTGACGTCCCTCCTCGGCGGCGTTACCTGACCGGTCCGGGCGGCGGGCCCGGCCGGTCAGGTGACGCTCCGGCGGTTCACCCCGTGGGCCTCAGGAGGACACCCGACCTGCCGACCTGTCAGCTCGATGAAGCGGACCCCGTGGTCGGTCTACGTCGCGTTCGCCGTGCTGGTGCTCGCGGCGTACACCGTCGCCCTGATCCTCTCGGCGCCCGACTCCGTCACCGGCGTCCTGGCGCTGGTGGCACTGGCCGGCGGCACCGTCGCCATGCTGTACGGCATCCGCCGACACCGCCCGGCCTCGCGGTGGCCGTGGCTGCTCGTACTGGGGCAGCTGATGGTCGCGACCGCGGCCGTACTGCCGCCGAGCGTGATGGAGGTCGGCGGGCACCGGACGCCGAGCATCACCGACGCCGTGCTGCTCGCCGCCAACGCCATCGGGACGTTCGTGCTGCTGCGGATCGTGCGGCGGCGTACCCCCGGGTGGGATCTGCCCGGCCTGATCGACGCCGGGATCCTCACGGTCGCAGCCACGCTGCTGTCCTGGATCTACGTCATCGATCCGGTCGTCGGCGACGGCACCGATCTGGCGGTACGGGTCGTCTCCGCCGCGTATCCGCTGACCGACCTGCTGCTGGCCGCACTCGGCGCCCGCCTGCTACTGGACGCCGGCCCGAAGCCGGTGGCGGTCCGCGCGCTCACCGGCTACCTGGTGCTGATCATCGTCCCGGACACGATCAGCACCCTCGCCGCGTTGAACGGCGACGACGGCTGGATGCCGCTGGCCTACCTGCTGTGGAGCGCGTCCGCGCTGCTGCTCGGCATGATCGGCATGCACCCGTCGCTGCGCGATGTGGACGCCCCGGCCGCGCAGATCACCCAGGACCTCGGTCCGGCCCGGCTCACCGCGCTCGCGATCGCCTCGCTGCTGGCCCCGGCCGCGTTGCTGGTCCAGTACCTGCGCGGGGCACCGCTGCACGTCCCGCTCGTCTGTGCCGGGTGCGGGGTGCTGTTCCTGCTGGTCATCGGGCGGTTGGCGGGGCTCGTGGCGGTGCAGCGGCGGATGGCGATCACCGACGAGCTGACCGGGCTGCGCACCCGCCGGCACTTCCAGAACGCCCTGAACGGCACCCGCGGGACGGCCGCGGTGCTGTTGCTCGACATCGACCACTTCAAACGGGTCAACGACACGTACGGCCACGACGGCGGCGACCGGGTGCTGCGCGAGGTGGCCCGGCGGCTCGCCGTGGCGGTGGACGCCGGGGTCCTGGCCCGGTACGGCGGGGAGGAGTTCGCCGTACTGCTGCCGGAGGCCGGTCCTGAGCGGGCGCGGGCGGTCGCCGACCGGATTCACGCCGCCGTCCGGGACGTCCCGGTGCCGGTCGGGCCGACCGCGATCACCGTCACCGTGTCGGTGGGCGTGGCCTGTTGTCCGACCGACGCGGAGCAGCCCGGGCAGCTGCCGCTGATCGCCGACCAGCGGCTCTACCAGGCGAAAGCCGCGGGCCGGGACCGCGTCGCCGACTATTCGACCTCGGCCGAGGACGAGGACGAGGTCGAGGACGAGGACGAAGGCGAGGACGAAGGCGAGGGCGAAGGCGAGGGCGAAGGCGAGGGCGAAGGCGAGGGCGAGGTCGAAGGCGAGGTCGTGTCGGTCGCCGCCTGATGCTGCTTCGCCAACTCGACGTAGACCAGGGCGTTGGCGGCGATCGCGGCGTGCTCGTCGGCGGTGGTCTCCCGGCGCACCCTGCCCGGAGCGCCGAGCACGAGTGATCCGGCCGGAATCGTCACGCCCTCCGGGATCAGGGCGCCCGCGGCGATGATCGAACGGGCACCGACGCGGGCGCCGTTCATCACGATCGCACCCATGCCGATCAGGACGTCGTCCTCGATGACGCAGCCGTGCAGGACCGCGCGATGGCCGACGCTGACGTGGTCGCCGATGCTCGCCGGATGACCCGGATCGGCGTGCACCACCACGCCGTCCTGGAGATTCGTGCCGGCGCCGATGCTGATCGCGTCCAGGTCGGCGCGGATGACGGTGTGGTACCAGACGCTGCTGTCCGGGCCGACGGTGACCCGGCCGGCGACGATCGCACCCGGCGCGATCCAGGTGGTGGGCGAGGCTTGCGGGACGTGGCCGCCGATCTCGATCATGAAGGCATCTTACGTACGGTCTACCGACCGATCACTCGCCGCCTATCCTGAAACTAGACTGACAAACATGTTTACGGTTGCCGATCTTGGGTGGGGGCCCCTCTCAGGAGCATCGACACCGTCAGCGAGAGGTATCAGCAGCGTGATCGTCGAGGACACCACCGCCGCGGCCTGGGTGTGGCCGCGCTGCGCCGTCGCCACCACGCTCACCACGGCCGAGCTGGACGACCTGGACGGGCTGACCGAGCGCGTCGGCACCACCCCGTCCGACCACATCGCCTGTGAACTCGCCGCCGGCCACGAACAGATGCACGCCGCGTTCGTCCTCGCCGACGACGGCGGCGACCGCTGGTGGTGGATCCGCTGGAACCGGCATGGCCGCGAACTGTGCCATCTCGACACCTGCGACCACGCCGACCGCCCGAGCGGCGACGACTGCCTACTGCCCGCCACCCACCCGGGGCGACACAGCTTCCAGATGTGAACACGCGCCCGGGCGGCTTAGCTGTGGCCGAGAGTGGCCGATGTGACTTCATGTGACGGCTCACGTGATCGAGGATCCGGAGCGGCTGCGGGCTCTGCGCGCGACCGGGCTGCTCGAGCACGGCACGGTCGTGACCGGGCTGGATCGACTCACCCGGCTGGCGACCCGCCTGCTCGATGTTCCGGCCGGTGTGGTCACCCTGATCGAGCCGGACCGGCAGGTCTTCGCCAGTCACTGCGGGCTGACCGGGGAACTGGCCGAGAACCGGCAGACCCCGATCGCCTATTCCTTCTGCCAGTACGTCGTGGCGGACTCCGCTCCGATGGTGGTACGCGATGCCCGTACCGATGAGAGGCTCTCCGGAAATCCGGCGATCGGTGAGTATCAGGCGATCGCCTATGCCGGATTTCCGCTTCGTGGCCCGGACGGGCACGTCCTCGGGTCGTTCTGTGTGTTCGACGGCGAACCGCGGGCCTGGACCGACCGTGACGTCGCGGTCCTCGGTGATCTCGCGCAGGAGGCCGAGGCGGAGATCGCGCTGCGGGTCAGTCAGGGGCAGCTGCTGCTGGCCGCGGCCCGCACCCAGGCGATCCTGGACACCTGCCCGGACGCGTTCATCTCGATGGACCACGCCGGCCGGGTGACCGCCTGGAACCATGCCGCCGAGCTGCTGTTCGACTTCCCGACGGCCGAGGCCCTGGGTCGCCTGCTGGCCGAGTTGATCATCCCGGAGTCGTTTCGGCAGGCGCACACGCTCGGCCTGGCGCGGGTCGCCGAGACCGGTGCGTCGGTGCTGGTCGGGCAGCGCACCGAACTGACCGCCGTGAACCGGGGCGGGCGGGAGTTCCCGGTGGAGATGAGCCTGTCCGTGGACACCTCCGGGGACCGGCCGATGTTCCACGCGTTCGTGCACGACATCAGCGACCGCCGGGCCGAGCAGCAGAAGCTCGCCGAGGAGCGGTCGTTCCTGGAGGCGCTGCTCGACAGCCTGGACACCGGGGTGGTGGCCTGCGGCAGCGACGGGCGGCTGCGGCTGTTCAACCGGGCGCTGCGGGAGGCGCACGACGCCACCGAGGAGCCGCTCGGCCCGGAGGACTGGGCGCGGACCTATCAGCTGTACGGGGCCGACGGTCGGACCCCGCTCGAGCCCGCAGAGGTGCCGCTGGCCCGCGCGTTCGCCGGCGAGCAGGTGCACGGTGAGCAGCTGGTGGTGCGCCCGCCGGGACGCCCGCTGACCCGGTACACGACGAATGCCCGGCCGATCCAGTTGGCGGACGGCCGCCGGGCCGGTGCGGTCGCCGCCATGCACGACATCACCGCCGCGTACCGGGCCGACCGGCTGCTGCGCTGCCAGCACGCGGCCGCGGCGGCGCTGGCCGAGGCGACCACCGCGGGTCAGGCCGCCGCCGCGGCCGTCGCCGCGGTCGGGGAGCAGCTCGGCTGGGCGTGCGCCGAGTACTGGGAGGTCGACGAGGAGCGCGAGCACGTGGTGCGGGTCAGCTCCTGGGCTCGTCCCGGCCTGAACCTGGCCGCGTTCACCGGCACCGGCCCGCTCACCTTCGAACGCGGGCAGGGCCTGGTCGGCCTGGTCTGGAAACGCGGCGCCGAGGTGTGGAGCAGCCGGATCGCCGAGGAGGCCGACCAGCCCGGCAGGCTGCGGGAGGCGGTACGGGCCGGGCTGGTCACCGGGATCGGCCTGCCGGTGCGCAGCGGCCGCCGCTGCGCCGGGGTGATCGCCTTCTACCTGGACGAGCCGACGCCGTGCGACCCGGACGTGCTGGACATGCTGCGGGTGGTGGCCGCCCAGGTGAGCCGGTTCGTGGAACGCCGCCGCGCCGAGGATCTGACGCTGGCCCTGTCCGCCGCCCGCCGTGACCTGGACCGGATGATCGAGCACGTCGACGACTACCTGTGGACCGTGCAGGTGCATCCGGACGGGCGGGTCGAGTCGGTCTACGCCAGCCCGAACGGCACCGGTGTGTTCGGCTCGGTGCTGCCCGTCGACGCCGACATGGCCGAGGTTCTCGCCGCCCGCGTGCATCCCGAGGACCGGCCGCTGTTCGTCGGGTTCCACGAGACCGTCCGCACCGGGCAAGCGGCCGAGGTCGAGGTCCGGGTGATCGGCTTCGACGGGGTGGTCCGCTGGGTGTGGACCCGGGCGACCTGCCGGCACGACGACGGCCGCCTGTTCGTGGACGGCATCTGCACGAACATCACCGAACGCCGGGAGCTGGCCGACCAGCGGGAGCAGCACGTCGTACAGCTGGAGCGGCTGGACCGGATGAAGGACGAACTGGTCGCGGTGGTCAGTCACGAGCTGCGCAACCCGATCGGGGTGATCGCCGCCTACACCGAGGAGCTGCTCGACGATCCGGCCCTGGCCGGTCGGCGTGAGCTGCAGGTCATCGAACGCAGCAGCGCCCACCTGCTGAACCTGGTCCAGGACCTGCTCGACCTGGCCCGACTGGACGCCGGTCACGACACCATCGACCCGCGGCCGGTCACCGTGGCTCGGCTGCTGCGCGAGGCGGTGCAGGCGCACCAGCCGTCGGCGGCGACCGCGAACGTCACGATCACCGCCGACCTGGCCCCGGTGCCGATCGTCGACGGCGACGCCGGGCGGCTGCGGCAGGTGCTGGACAACCTGCTGTCGAACGCGGTCAAGTACACCCCGGCCGGCGGCACGGTGACGGTGACCAGCCGCGACGACGGCGACACGGTGACGATCACGATCGCCGACACCGGTATCGGCATCCCCGCCGAGCAGTACCCGAAGCTGTTCACCAGGTTCTTCCGGGCCAGCACGGCGACCAGCCGGGGCATCAAGGGCACCGGCCTCGGGCTGGCCGTGACGCAGGCCATCGTGACCGCGCATCACGGCACCATCACCGCCCGGCCGCGCCCGCGGGGCGGAACCGAGTTCGTCGTCACGCTGCCGGTCAGGGCAGCAGCGGCATGACCCCGCAGTTGCTCTTCACCGTGCCGCCGGCCAGGCGCTGGGACAGCCAGTCGACCGCCGGGCCCTGGTCGGTGAGCAGCGGGCCGAAATGGTTGAGCAGCGGACTCACCGTCCACGGCAGGGTCACCGGGGCGTAGACCACCGAGCCGCCGAGGCGGCACCAGGACGCGGCCATGGTACGGGCCTGGCCGTGCGGCACCAGGTTGTCGAAGACTCCGGTCGCCACCCGGACCACACCGGCCGGTTTCCGGGTGCCGATCAACTGCTTCCCGATGTACGCCTGCAGCACCGGCTCGGCGTTGATGATGTCGGTGACCGACTTCCCGCCGGTGGTCCAGGCGGTGCTGCGGCGGCCCGCGTAGGCGAAGATCGCGTCACCCACGCACATGGTGGACAGATCGGCCAGGACGGCCTTTCCGGATGCGCTCAGGTATCTGTCGAGCAGTGGCCGCAGGCCCGGCTCGGACTGGGCGAACCCGTTGACCGACCAGCCCAGCGCGCCGAGCAGCTCACTGCCGTCGATCGCCTTGGTGACGGCGGCCAGGTCGGCCGGGGGCGCGCCGGCGTACGTGGCGGTCACCTTGACGTCGGGCGCGTACGTCGACTGGAGCTCGGCCGCCGACGCCACCGCGCCGCCGCCCTGGCTGTAGCCGTAGAGCCCGATCGGTGAGTTCGGGGTGAGCGAGGTGCCGGGCAGGGCGCGGGCGGCACGGGCGGCGTCGAGCACGGCGTGCCCGGAGTCGACCCGGTTGACGTAGGTGTGCAGCCGGTCGGTGGTGCCGAGTCCCGGGTAGTCGGTCTGCACCACGGCGATGCCCTTGGCGAGCAGCCGGTAGGCGGCCAGCACCTCGTAGCCGATCGAGACCGTGGTCTGCCCGTCGTCGGCGCCGAGGACCAGCCCGCGTTGCAGGGCCAGCGAGGTGGAGCACTGGTCACCCTGGCCCATCGTGCCCGGGGCGAGGACCACGAGCGGACGGGCGCCCCGATATGAGGCGGCCGGCTCCAGGTAGGCGCCGGTGACGGCGACCGGGTTGCCCGCCGAGTCGGTGGACTTGTACATGATCCGGGTGGCCCGACCGGGCAGCGGGCCGTCGATGCCGGGCAGGGACAGCGCGAGCGGCAACGGTTCGGTGCGGATCAGGGCGCCGTCGGCCGCCGGCAGCGTCGCCGGCGGTGTGTAGAAATCGGGAACGGTGACACCGCGGGAGACGACCGCGGCGTTTGCGGGGCCACCGACGCCGATCAGCGCGGCAGCGATCAGAGCGACGGAGAGACGGGTGCGTACGGACATGTACGGCCTCCGGGAACTCAGCTGTGTTACCGGACGGTAACCAGACGAACCGAGGGTTCCCAGAGGTTTCATTTCTCGGCTACATGCGGTCGGCCAGCCCGTCGAGGATGCACTCCAGCCCGAAGCCGAAGCCGTCGTTGTCATCCGGGCCGAACGCGCCGTCGTCGGCCGCCTCGGTCAGCGCCGGGAAGTCGGCGGCCCGCTCGCGCAGCGTCTCGGCCAGCGCCGTGGCCAGATGGATCCCGTCGTCGGCGGCGATCCCGGCCTCGGCCTGGACCTGATTGCGGACGTGGCCGGTGATGACCAGGACCGCGTCCACCCGCTCTCCCCCACTGAGCCCACCACCGGCCAGGACGGCGACCGCCCGCTCCAGCCAGCTCAACTCGTTCGGCCCGATCGGGCGGGCCTGCACGGTGACCTGGGCGATCCACGGGTGACGCCGGAACACGTCACGCAGGCAGCCGGCCCACTCGCGCAGCGCCGGTCGCCAGCCGTCCGCGGTGCCGACCTCGGGCGCCACGCCCAGCGCGCTGTCGATCATCAGCGCGACCAGTTCGGCACGGCCGGGCACGTACCGGTACAGCGACATGGCGGTGAACTCGAACCGGGCCGCGACCCGCTGCATGGTCACCGCGGGCAGCCCCTCGGCGTCGGCGATCTCGACGGCGGCCTCGGCGATCTGGGCGACCGTGAGCACCGGCCGGGGTCCGCGGCTGCGCCTGGCCTCACGTCCCCACAGCAGGTCCATGGCTTTCATCGACATCCCTCACATCTCGGTTGACGCTCCGCGGCGAAACTGTGTATAACATAAACATGACTGCTTACACGATAAACAGTTTGCTTGCCGGTCGGACCGCGCTGGTCACCGGCGGATCCCGGGGCATCGGCCGGGGCATCTGCGAGCGCCTCGCCGCCGACGGCGCCCTGGTCGCGGTGCACTACGCGAGCAACGACGCGGCCGCCAAGGACACCGTCGACACCATCGAGGCGGCCGGCGGCCGGGCCTTCCCGGTCCGCGCCGAGCTGGGCGTCGACGGTGACGCCGACACCGTGATCCGGGCCGTCGAGGCCGAGCTGCGGGCCCGCACCGGGCAGGCGCGACTCGACATCCTGGTCAACAACGCCGCCATCAGCGACTCCGACGGCGGCATCGACAGCGAGAGCCCGCAGGCGTTCGACAGGCTCTTCGCGGTGAACGTGCGGGCGCCGTTCTTCCTCATCCAGAAGGCGCTGCCGCTGATGGGCGACGGCGGCCGGATCATCAACATCGGCTCCGGCGTCACCCGGATCGCGCTGCCGGGCGAGTTGGCCTACGCGATGACCAAGGCCGCGATCGCGACTCTCACCCGCAACGTCGCCAACCAGATCGGCTCGCGGGGCATCACCGTCAACACGGTCGCACCGGGCCCCACCCGTACCGACAAGACCGCGTTCTTCTTCGACCGGCCGGAGGCCCAGGCGATGATCGCGGGCAGTCAGGCCCTGGAGCGGGTCGGCACCCCGGCCGACATCGCCGGCGTCGTCGCGTTCCTGGCCGGCCCGGACAGCGCCTGGCTGACCGCCAACGTCATCGACGCCACCGGCGGCAGCTACCTCGGCCCGAAACAGCTGGGCTGACCCGCCCTGGGAGCTGCCCGCAGAACCCGCTCCCGACTCTGGCCACCGAGGCCGGCCGGTTCGACGCCGCGGTAGCGTGTCGGCGTGATCGACAACACCGGTTCGCTCTCCTGGGTCGCCCGGATCGGCAACGAGGGTGGGCCGCTGCTGATCTGCGCGGCGGAGACGTTCGACGACTGGACCGGCGCGGTCTTCGACGCCGAGTGGCAGCTCGACCCGGCCTGTGATCTGGCGCGAGCCGAGGCCGTCCTCTCTCCGGACGACGACGAGGAGGAGGCCGGGCTGCTGCGGTTCGGGCCGGACGGCCGGCACAGCGGACTGGTCTGGCAGATGGACGGCGGCGGTGTCGCCGAGATCGCGACGACCGGCGACGGCCTGCTGATCATGCGGTCCTGGGTCGGCCGCGAACACGAGGGCCCGCGCCGGCACGTCACCACACCCGGCGCACGGATCGGGGAGGTCGACGACGGCGAGATCGATCTGCCGACCGGCCGGGTCGCCGTGGTCTGGGCCGCAGCCCCGGCCGCCGAGGTGGTCCGCTCCTCACCGGATCAGCTGGACCTGCCGGAACTCCTCAACATCGGCGCTCTCACATCGGTGCCCCCGGGCCGCTACCGGATCGGGCACGGCCACCACGACGGTGCGGACGGCCGCTACGCCCCGGCCGGGCCGCCCGTCGGGGGTGACCACAGCTGTCGCTGGATCCGCCTCGAGCGCAGCGCGTAGGCTGCGGACTGGACGCGGCGACCTCGCGACGAAAGGACCGCTCATGCGGGACAAGCGGAACGCCATCGCCCTGCACGCGCTCGCCGTGGTGATCTTCGGCCTGCTGCTGTGGACCGGCGTCACGTCGATCGGATCGGGCGCCGAGGCCCTGGGCATCCCGATGATCATCACCGGCGGTGCGGGCTCGGCCGGCTCCCTGACCATCGTGGTGTCGATGCTCCGAGACCCGACCCGCCCGACGACTCGACAGGTCGCCCGTCTCGGCATGGTGATCGCCGCCGCGGTGGCGGTGATCATCGGTGTCGTCCTGGCCCCGGCCGACACCGACCGGAGCTTCGTCATCGCGGTCGACGTCCTGATCGGCACCTTGCTGGCGACCTTCGCCGCGCTGGCCGGCGACCGGCGGCCGGCTCAGCTCTTCGACGCGGCGTCGCGACCGGCCAGGTAACCGAAGACCACGGCCGGGGCGATCGTCGATCCCGGCCCGGGATAGGTCCGCCCCATGACCGACGCGGACGTGTTACCGGCCGCGTAGAGGCCCGGAATCACCGCGCCGGACACGTCGAGGACACGACCCGCCGCGTCGGTGAGCAGCCCGCCCTTGGTGCCGAGATCACCGGGCACGAGCTGCACCGCGGTGAACGGCCCCTTCTCGATCGTCCCGAGGTTGGGGTTCGGTTTGACGGTCGGGTCGCCGTAGTAGTTGTCGTAGATCGTGCGCCCCCGACCGAAGTCCTCGTCGACGCCTCGACGGGCGAACCCGTTGAATCGCTCGACGGTGGCCCGCAGCCGCCCCGGTTCGATGTCGAGCACCCCGGCGAGTTCCTCGATGGTCGCCGCCGACCGGACGATCCCCGCTGCCCGCAGCTTCTTGGTGCCCTGCAGGAAAGCGTTGAACAGATACCGCCGGCGGTGCCTGGTGTCGAGGATCAGCCACGCCGGAATGGTGTCGCGTTGCAGCAGCGCGTGCCCGAAGTCGATGTAGCTGGCCGACTCGTTGGTGAACCGGTCTCCGGTCTGGTCGACGACGATGCTGTACGGCATCGACCGCTCGGAGAGCACGAACTGATGGTGCCCGTCGCCGAGCGGCACCGACGCGCCCCACCAGGCGTCATCCATCAGGGCGACCTCCGCGCCGACCTCCCGGGCGATGCGGATCGGATCGCCGAGGTCACCGTCGGCGGCGCTGCTGTAGCCGGTGATCCCGTGGTGCTCCTTGCGCCATTGCGGGTTCTGCGCGAAACCGCCGCCGCCGAGGATCACGCCGCGGCGCGCCCGGATGCGGGTGCCGTCGCCGACGATCGCGCCGGTCACCACGCCGTCGTCGTCGCGGACGAGCCCGGTCAGCGGTGTGCTCAGCCGGACCTCGACGCCCTGTTCGAGAAGCACCGACATCAGGTTCGCGGTCAGCGCGCCGCCGATCCCGAAGAGACGTTTCCCAGAGACCAACCCCCATATCGTACGGAAGACGAATCTCGCCCCACGCCGGAAACCTCCGGTCGTGGACCAGGCCCGGGACAGCAGCCACACGTCGTCGGTCTTGAGGGGAGCCGGGATGCTGTCGCGCCCCCGGAAACTGGCGAACCAGTCCCCGAGCCGCCGGGTGTCGAAGGGCTCGGCCTCGATTCCGCGTCCGGTCATGCCGCCCGGCCGGTCCGGGTAGTAGTCGGGGTACTCCTTGGCGACCGTCCACCGCACCCCGAGTCTCTCGAGGAACGTGTACACCTCGGGAACCGTCTCGACGAACGCCCGCCGACGCTCGGGGGAACTGGCCGGCCCGACGTCACCGATGGCCGCCGCCATGTAGGTGAGTGCCTTGTCGACCGAGTCGGTCCCGCCCATCGCCGGATGCGTCGGCATCCACAGTCCGCCGCCGCTGAGCGCCGTGGTCCCGCCCCACTTGGCGGTGCTCTCCACGATCAGCACCTCGGCACCGCTGTCGGCGGCGGCGATGGCGGCCGTCATACCCGCCGCTCCGGTGCCGACGACCAGCACGTCCACTTCACGATCCCACACGGCGCCCCTCCGCATCGACTAGCCGAACGGCTATCTTGATGTTGTCGGAAAGCTAGCCGAGCGGCTAGCCTGAGGCAAGGGCCGATAGGGTGATCCGATGGCCGAGAAACGTGCCCGGGAGCGACTGCTGTCCGCGGCCCTGGACCTGTTCACCGAGCACGGCGTGACCGGCACGTCGCTGCAGATGATCGCCGACCGGTTGGGAGTCACGAAGGCGGCCGTCTATCACCAGTTCCCGGCCAAGGAGGAGATCGTCCTGGCCGTCATCGGCCCGCCGTTGGCGGAGCTGGCCCCGATCGCCGAGGTCGCCCGGCTCCGCCGCACCCCGGCCGCCCGCCGCAAGGCCGCCCTGACCGGGATCATCGACCTGGTGGTACGCAACCGCCGGATCGCGGCCGCCCTCACCTTCGATCCGATGGTCAACCAGCTGGTCCGCCGGCATCCCGCGATCGGCGTCATCGAACAGCTGCAGGACCTGCTCACCGGCCCCGACCCGGACGACACCACCCGGGTCGCGGTGAGCCTGGTCAGCGGCGGCCTGATGATCGCCGGGTCGGACCCGCGACTGGCCGCCCTCGACGACGAGACGCTGCGCGACCACCTGCTCGCCACGGCCCGGAGGGCTCTGCGCTGATGGATCACGTCCGCGAGGCGTACGGCTCGGTCGCCGGCCTCTACATCGACCTGTTCGGCGCCGAGGACAAGGTGCACGCCGACGACCTCGCACTGATCGGCCGGCACCTGACCGGGCGCCCCGGCCCGGTGCTCGACCTGGGCTGTGGGCCCGGCCACATAACCGCCCACCTGCGCTCGCGCGGCGCCGAGGCGATCGGTGTCGATCTGACGCCGGAGTTCGTCGAGCATGCCCGGGCGACCTATCCGGACGGGGACTACCGGCTCGGCTCGCTGACCGACCTTCCGTTCGCCGACACCTCGATCACCGGCATCCTGGCCTGGTATTCCACGATCCACCTGCCGCCGCCGGACCTGGACGGGGTGCTCGCCTCCTTCCACCGTCTGCTCGCGCCGGGCGGCAAGCTGGTGCTCGGTTTCTTCACCGGTGACGAGCTCGGCCCGTTCGACCACAAGGTGACCACGGCGTACCGATGGCCGCCCGGTGAATTGAGCGACCGACTCACCGCGGCCGGATTCACCGAGGTGGAGCGGCTGCTGCGAGCCGACGACCCGGCGCACCGGCCGCACGGGGCGATCACGGCCGTCGCCGGGTCGTGAGACCCTTCCGGATCCGGGAATCCACCGCGGATCATCGCGCTTGAACAGGCGGGCGGTGGATCGGCCGAGGAGGCGCTGTTCGTCGAGCGGCACTCGGCGCGCGGCCCGGTGAGGAGGGATCGTGGTCCTGCATCCTGGCGAGCCGCACGACGCGGCCGTGTCCGGGCGGCTCAACTGGCTGCGAGCCGGAGTTCTCGGCGCCAACGACGGCATCGTGTCGACCGCCGGCCTGGTGATCGGCGTGGCCGGAGCGACCACCGCGACCGGGCCGATCGCGACCGCCGGTCTGGCCGGGCTGGTCGCCGGGGCGGTGTCGATGGCCCTGGGTGAGTACGTGTCGGTGAGCAGCCAGCGCGACACCGAGCGGGCCCTGCTGGACAAGGAGCGGGCCGAGCTGGCCGAGTTCCCGGACGAGGAGTTCGAAGAGCTGATCGAGCTGTACCGGGCCAAGGGCCTGAGCGCGGCGACCGCCCGCCAGGTGGCCCGGGAGCTCACCGACCGGGACGCGTTCGCCGCGCACGCCGACGTGGAGCTACACCTCGACCCGGACGAGTTGACCAGCCCGTGGCAGGCGGCCGCGGCCTCGGCGGTGGCGTTCACCGTCGGCTCGCTGCTGCCGCTGGGTGCGATCCTGCTGCCGCCGCCCGATGTCCGGGTGCTCGCCACGTTCGTGATGGTCATCGTCGCCCTGGCCGCCACCGGCTACCTGAGTGCCCGCCTCGGCAGCGCCCGCCCCGGCCGTGCGGTGGCCCGGCTGGTTGTCGGCGGCGCGGCGGGCATGGCCGTCACCTACGGCATCGGCACCCTGGTCGGCACGGCGGTCGGCTGACGTACCCTTCGGTCCGTGGGGTTGCTCTTCGGGTCACGCCGATCCGACTCGCCGTGGGTCGACAGCGTGTGGACCAGCACGAGCCGAGGGGTCACCGAGATGACCTCGGTCGCCGGGGTGCACTGGGGCCTGGTGTTCTGGGCGCGGGCCGGCCGGTCGTTCGCCGCCGTCACCGGCCCGGAGACCCGGACCGGCACGGCCCCGGTGCCGGAGGACGCGACCTTCACCGGCATCGAGTTCGCGGTCGGCACCTCACTGCGGGCGCTGCCCACCGCCGCCCTCGTCGATGGGGGCATCGAGCTGCCCGACACCTCCCGCCGGACGTTCCGGCTGGACGGCGGCCGCTGGGAGACACCCGGCCCCGACGACGCCGAAGCCCTCGTCGAGCGGCTGGTCCGGGCCGGGATCGTGGTCCGCGATCCGCTCGTCGCCGAGGTGTTGCGCGGCGCGCAGCCGGATGTGTCCGGGCGTACCGTCGAGCGCCGGTTCCGCGCCGCGACCGGCCTGACCAGGGGCGCGGTCCGGCAGATCGAGCGGGCCCGTACCGCGGCCGAGTTGCTGGCCGGCGGCGCCCCGCCCGGCGACGTGATCACCAAACTGGACTACTTCGACGAGCCGCACCTGGCCCGGGCGCTGCGGTCGTATGTCGGGCGCACGGTCCGGCAGTTACGGGAGGGCGCCGGCGGCCCGATCGCCCTGGAACTCGCCGACGAGCGGGATCAGCGCCGCACGTCGTAGATCAGCTTCAGGATGCCGTTGGCGTAACTCTGCGACTCGCGCAGCGTCAGCATGTGCTTGTCCCGGTCGACCCGCCCGAACAGGCTCTTGCCCGCACCCAACAGCACCGGGAAGACCAGCAGGTGGTAGCGGTCGATCAGGCCCGCGTCGGACAACCGCCGGGCCAGCTCCGCACTGCCGTGGATGAAGATCGCCCCGCCGTCGCCCTGCTTGAGCGCGGCCACGTCGTCGGTCGAGCGCAGGATCGTCGTCGGCCCCCACCCGTCGGCCAGTGCGTCGTCCGTCAGCGTCGACGACACCACGTACTTGGGCAGGTCCTTGTAGGCGGCGTGGTCCTCGGAGCCGGGCCAGACCGGGGCGAACGCCTGATAGCTGCGCCGGCCGAACATCAGCGCCGTGGTGTCGGCGAGCTCCTCACCCTTCAGGGACCAGGCCTCCGGCACGAACTCGAGGTCCTTGAACACCCAGCCACCGCCGCGATGCTCCTCGCCGGGCCCGCCGCCGGGCGAGTCCACGACGCCGTCGAGCGACATGAAACCGGTCCAGACCAGGTCACGCATGGTGTCTCCTCGTACTCGGGGGCTGTGGATTCCACGCTAGGCCCCGGCCTCGGCCGCCGTCTTGGACAGAAACGACAGGGTGGTACTCGCGGTCCTACCGAGGAACGGTCTCTGGATGGGGCTCCCGCGGCGGCGGAGGGTGAAGGCATGTCAAAGATCGTTCTCATCACCGGCGCCAACAAGGGACTCGGCTTCGAGGCCGCCCGCCGACTCGCCCAGCTCGGGCACACCGTTCTGGTCGGGGCCCGGGACGCCGACCGGGGCCGCAAGGCCGCCGCCGAGATCGGTGGCCGGTTCGTGGCACTCGACGTCACCGACGACGCCTCGGTCGCCGCGGCGGCCGCCGACGTCACGGCCACCGAGGGGCGGCTCGACGTGCTGATCAACAACGCCGGCATCGCCGGACCCCAGACGCAGGCCACCGATCTCGCGGCGGGCGACGCGGTCCGGGTCTTCGAGACCAACGTCATCGGCATCGTACGGACGACCGGCGCCTTCCTGCCGCTGCTCCAGGCGGGCACCGACCCGGCGGTGGTGAACGTCAGCAGCGGCCTGGGCTCCCAGGCGCTCACCCACGACCCGAACCGGATCGAGTCGTCGGTGGTGGCGCCGCTCTACAACGCGTCGAAGGCGGCCGTCACCATGATGACCACCCAGTACGCGAAGGCGTTCCCCGGCATCCGGTTCAACGCGGTCGACCCGGGATACACCGCCACCGATCTCAACGGGCACAGCGGCCCCCAGACGGTGACCGAGGGAACCGACGCGATCGTGACGTGTGCGACCGAGGATCCGGGTGCCGGCACCGGCCGTTACCTGGACCGATTCGGCCCGCTGCCCTGGTGATCTGTCACCCGTACCGATGAATGGCATTTTCCCGGGACATCGAAGTGTGGCGCCGGTGATCTAGGGTCCCCCGAGTGACCCCCGTACTCGAGATATCAGGACTGCGAAAGACCTATCGCAGCCGTAAAGGTGTCCGGAACGCCCTGGACGGCTTCGACATGGTCGTCGAAGCCGGTCAGGTGCACGGATTCCTCGGGCCCAACGGCTCGGGCAAGACCACCACGCTGCGTACGCTGCTCGGGCTGATCAAGCCCAACGGCGGCCGCATGGCGATCCTCGGCAAGGAGGTGCCGCACCACCTGCCCGAGGTGGCCGGGCAGGTCGGTGCCATCGTGGAGAGCCCGCAGTTCTTCGGCAACTTCACCGCCGAGACGACGTTGAGCCTGCTCGCCGACGCCGGCGGCGTGAACCGCAACCGGGTGCCGGCGGTGCTCGACCTGGTCGGCCTGCGCGACCGGTCCAAGGAGCGGGTGAAGACCTACTCACTCGGCATGAAGCAACGCCTGGCCGTGGCGTCGGCGCTGCTCAAGGAGCCGAAGCTGCTGATCCTGGACGAGCCGGCGAACGGCCTGGACCCGGGCGGCATCCGGGAGATGCGCACGCTGATGCGTGACCTCTCCACATCCGGCATGACGGTGCTGCTGTCCAGCCACATCCTCGGCGAGATCCAGCTGATCTGCGACTCGGTCACGATCATCTCGGCCGGCCGGCGGGTGACCTCGGGTTCGGTGGCCGAGGTGCTGGCCCAGCACACGTCGGGCGTGGTCCGGGTCCGGTTGGAGGCCGGCGTCGACCTGCTGGCCGCGGCGAACACGCTGCGGGAGGCGGGCGCCCAGGTGAACCTGGAGAGCGACTACATGACGGTCGCGAACGCCCCCAACCCGTCGACCATCACCCGGGTGCTCGCCCAGAAGGGTGTCTACCTCAGTGAGCTGACTCCGGTCTCGGCCGACCTCGAGGACGTCTTCCTCGAACTGACCGGCACCGCGCCGATCGCCGGGCAGAACCGGCAGGTCGACGAGTCCTCGATCAGCGGCGCCAAGAACGGATGGGGCCAATGAGCCTGGTACGCGCGGAAACCCGGCGCCTGTTCAAGCGCCGTTTCACCACGGTGATCCTGCTCGGCGTGGTGCTGATCATGGCGGCGGTCGTCGCCGGCACCTTCCTCAGCAACCGGAAGGTCACCGACTCGGAGATCACCGCGGCGAAGGCCGAGGCCACCGGGTACTACCAGGAGGCGCTGAAGACCGCCGAAGCCGACAAGGTGAAGTGCCTGGCGGCGGCGGGCACCCCGGAGGCGAGCAACTATCCGGCCGACTGCGACGAACTCTGGGTGCCCACCCCGGAGGAGTACGACTACAAGTGGTACATGCCCGAGACGTTCGAGCTCCGGGACGAGTACGGCAACATGATCACCCTGCTCGCGGTGCTGCTCGCGTCGGCGGCGTTCCTCATCGGCGCGTCCTTCGTCGGCTCCGAGTGGAACAGCGGCGGCATGATGAACCTGCTGCTCTGGCGGCCGAAGCGACTCCAGGTCCTGGGCACCAAGCTGGGTGTCGTCCTGGGCTGGTTCACCGGCCTGTCGCTGCTGCTCGGCGCGTTCTGGACGGGCGCCTTCGTACTGATCGCCAGCCTCCGCGGCAGCACCGAGCGGATGACCTCGGGCGTGTGGCAGTCGTTCGGTCTGACCGGGCTGCGTGGTCTGGCCCTGGTGGTGGTCGGCGGTGCGCTCGGGTTCGCGCTGGCATCGCTGGGCCGGCACACCGGTATGGCGCTGGGCGCGCTCGTCGGCCTCGGCGCACTGCAGATCGGTGTCGCCATCATGGCCAGCATGGCCGGCGCCAAGTATCCGGACGCGTGGCTCGTCCCGATGTGGGGCTTCGCCTGGATGTACAAGGAGTACCTGGTCGAGGACTACAACTCCTGCAACTTCTCGTCCGACGGCGGCTGTAAACCGGACACGTTCCTCATGACGTGGCAGACCGCCGGTATCGGCATGGCGGTGGCGACGGTCCTGGTCGTGGCCGCGGCCATGTGGGCGATGCGCCGCCGCGACATCTCCTGACCCGTTCCCCGCGGACGAGCCCTCGGCCCTGATCAGGGTCGGGGGCTCGTCCGTGTCAGCCGTGACCGCAGGTGACGATCATGCACAGGTGTGGGCGGGTCATGTGGCTGCGCACCCACGGTAGGAAGCAACACAGATCCGGTTCGAGGTAATGGGGATCCCCTGGCCGGCCGGGCGACGACCGGGCCCGTCGCGGGCGGCGGCTGAGAGCGTCTGCCGAGCAGTTCGTCATGGCCCGGCCCTCCTCCACGTACTGTTCTTTCCGGGTGAATCGTAGGCGGCACTGTTCGTCCGGGGAGAATGAACCGGTGGAACTGCGGCAGCTGGAACAGTTCGTCGCGGTGGCCGAGGAGCACCATTCCGGCCGCGCGGCGGCGAGGTGCAACGTGGTGCCGTCGGCGTTCTCCACGTCCATTCGTGGGCTGGAGCGCGAGTTGGGCGTACCACTGCTGCGACGGACCACCCGGAGCGTCTCGCTCACCGAGGCCGGCGCCCTGTTCCTGGCCGAGGCCCGGCGGTGCCTGGCGGCCGCCGCCGCCGCCCGTTCGGTCGTCACCGACGTGCGCAACCTGCTGGCCGGGTCGTTGCGGGTCGGCGGGATCCCCACGTTCGACCTGCTGGACCAGCCGGCGCTGCTGCAGCGGATCCGTCGGGAGCATCCGGCGCTGGCCGTCCGCTACACCCCCGGCACCACCGAGCACTTGATCGACGCGGTCCGCGGCGGCCGGCTCGACGTGGCCGTCGTGTCGCAGCCCGACCCGGCGCCGGCCGACCTGACCGTCGTCGAGGTGGCCACCGGCCCGCTGGTGGTCGCCTGCCATCGTGGGCACCGGTTGGCCGGGCACACCGGCGTCGGCCCGCACGAGCTGGCCCGGGAGAGTTTCGTGGCCACCCCGCCGGGTTCGCAGGGCCGCGCGTTGATCGACCGGATCTTCCGGGAGGCCGGTCGGGAGCCGGACATCCCCTACGAGGTGACCGACGTGGCCGCGATGCTCGATTTCGTGGAGACCGGGCTGGGCGTCGCCCTGGTCACCGACTCCCTCACCGCCGGCCGGCCGGACCTGCGAACGGTGCCGATCGACGAGCCGTCGTACACCTGGACCCTCGCCGTGATCGCCCCGCCCACCGGCCAGATCCCACCCGCCGCCGAGGCCTTCCTCGACCTGCTCCCCCAGCGGTGAGCCGGTGCTCAGGAGATCCCCAGCACGTCACGATGCCGCCAGGCGAGATCCAGGCACGCGGAGGCACCCCGCCTGGTGTTCGGATCACCCGAGTAACGCCTGACCGTTGCGGCGTCGAAACGCAGGCCTCTGCCGTCGGTACCCCGGAGAACAGTTCCCTCCCAGGTGCGCTTCACGGCCGCCTGGAAGATTCGCTCCGCCGCACCCGGCTCGAAGACACAGACCGTGAACAGTTCCGGCTTCCAGGTGAGAGGGTCCAGACCCAGGCCGAGCGCGTACACGTGCAGGGCACCACTGCGGCGCGCTTCCTCCAGTTCACGGAACGGCGGCTCGTCGGCGTAGTGCAAGCCGGAACCCTCCTTGCCGTACGCCTCCTCCCGGTCGAGCAGTTCCTCGGCGTACTCCCGCATGATCGTCCGCCAGATGTCGAAGTCCTCGGCATCGGCTTCCAGATACACCGAGGCGGGCGTGAACTCCCCCGCCGGCACGACATGCATCGCCTTCGAGCCGACCACCACCTGGTTGTCGTCCCGCGAGTGCATCAGGAAACGGGCGCCGTCATCCGTCTTGATGACGGTCAGTGTCAGCACCCCCAGGCTCGTGGCACGGGCATGCAGATCGAACGGGTCACCCAGGCTCCGCCGGTAACTCCGCCGGAGCGGAAACCGCCGGCCCCGCCCGGCGGCCGTCTCGAAGGCGAGGATCTCGGATGTGTCGAGGTGGTCGAAATACCTGCCGCCGATGAAGTCGATCGACAGGCCTCGGCCGTCCGCCTCGACCGCCACCGGCCGGTAGACGTTCCCGTTGTGCAGGTGGTCGAGACCGTCGATGTCCACCAGGGCCTCGCTGTATCTCAGCCTCCCGCGGTTGCTCTCACGCCGCGGAAGCAGTCGCGCCGCTCGTTCGGCGCTCGGCCCGCTGCGGTCGGGCACCTCGGAACCAGGCAGCAGGCGCAGGCCGACCCGGTCGAGAGGCAGCGGTGTCTCCAGGATCCAGCCCGGCCTGGTCAGGACCGGAACCGGGGCCGCCTTCCACGCCGGATCAGCCGTTTCCCAGGCCACCGCCCCCAGCCGGCCCTGCCGGCTCCGGACCACCTTGCGCACCTCGCGATAGCGCGAGACCTCCTGCTGGCGGGTGACACCACGACGGTTCAAGATCGCAATCGTCAGGCCGGCGACTCCGACGACCGGGCCGATGATCGGCAACACGACGCTCAGGTCCATGGGAGCCCCTCCATGCCGGTGGCGCTCCATAGTGACGGGTCGATCACAGAAATGCCACAACGGCGGGCGGCTATGGGGCGCGGCGGGGATCTCCGGTGGGGGCGAAAACGGCGGTCAGGCTCAGGGCGGTCGCGGCGACGGCGCTGAGCACCAGAACCACGATGTACGGGTCGACGATCTCGATCCGGCTCTCGGCGATCTGGCGGCCGGCCGGAGCGTGCGGGGTCACGTTCGGGATGAGCGCGTCCGGCCCCCAGTGCGCCAGGGCGACCACCGCGGCGAAGATCAGCGCCAGCGTCCCGGCGACGGCGAGCAGCCCGGCGATCAGCCCACCCGCGGTGGTTCCGGACGGCCTGGCGTCGGCCAGGACGGCGGTGATCGCGGCGGCACCGGCCGCCGCCAGAGCCCATCCGACGGTGGCCGGGATCGGTGCGGCGATCACCACGGCGGACAGCCAGATCAGGGTGGCGGCCAGGCTCCCGCCGATGGCCGTGTACCGGACCCGGGCGGGCACCGCCGGGCTGAACACCAGGGCCAGGGCGGTCACGAAGGCGGTCGCGACGGTGGCCAGGGTAAGGATCGCGGCCCCGGTGTCGGCGGCTTCGAGGGTGGCCGGATGGGTGTGGACGATGGCGAACCCGGCCACCGCGACGGCGAGGGCGTAACCGGCGGCGCGCAGCGTCCAGGCGACGGCGCCGTTGTCGAGCGGCCCGAGCAGCCCGGTGCGGCGGGCCTGCCAGAACACCGCGGCCAGGGCCGACACCAGCACGGCCAGGAACCCGGCCAGCGGCGAGTAGTCGATGGTGGCGGCCCAGGCCAGCAGAGCCGTCACGGTGCCCAGCACGACGAGCAGATGCAGGATCGGCAGGCGGGCCTTGAGCAGGGTCAGCGGGGCTCCCTCGGCCGGCGCGGGGCGGACGGCATCACTCTATGGAGGACGTATGCCCCGGTCACTCGGCGGAACGGTCACGGCATGGCGGCCCGCCCACCGGCGGCGCCCGCGAACTGTTCGAAGCGGACGATCGGACGGCCCGTCAGCCCCACGTCATCTCGCCCTTGGCGACCTTCGCACCGATCTGGGCGGCGATCAGCATGCCGTGCTCGGGGAACCGGGCGATCAGGGCCTCGGTGAGAGCCGGGCCGTCGGCCGCCGCGGCCAGTTCCTCCTCGAAGGCGACCAGGTAGTCACGGGTGCCGGTGACCGCGGTCAGGTCGGCGGCGGTGCCGGGCAGCCGGTGACCGGGAACCACCAGCACCGGGTCGAGGGCGGTGATCTCGTCCAGCTGGGCGATCCAGGCGGCGCGCTGCTCGGGGCGGGCGGTGTCCGCGGTCCAGACGTGTTCCTGCTGGAAGAGCAGCACCCCGCCGATGACGGCCCGGTGCTCGGCCTGCCACAGGTAGTGCCGGTCGGGCAGTTCGGCCGAGCCGCCGCGCAGCTCGAACCGGTGCCCTTCCAGGGTGAGGTCACCGGTGAGCGGGGTCAGGTCGACCAGCCGGGTCGGCAGGTTGGCTCCGGCCGACGCCCACGCGGTCAGCTTCTTCTCGTAGGACCGCTGGATGTGGGCGATCACCTGAGGCGTCGCGACGATCACGGCGTCCGGGAAGGCGTCGGCGACCACCTCGGCGCCGAAGTAGAAGTCGGGGTCGCCGTGACTGATCACGATCGTGGTGAGGCGCTTGCCGGAGTCGAGGATCGCGGCGGCCAGGCGGTGGCCGTCGGCGCGGGTGAATCCGGCGTCGACCAGCAGCGCGTCGGTCTCGCCGGTGACCAGGGTGGCGGTCTTGTTACGGCTCCCGACCGGGAAGTCGAGGTCGAAGACCTGGAAGTCGAGCGTGCTCATGGGGTGCCTCCTCGAAGAAACTGTCTGATGCAACAGTAACTGATGAGTCAGGTAATAGGGAGAGGGGTGTGCGCACCGACACCACGGCGCGATAGGGTCTCGGCAGCGTCGCGTGCCGGTGGCAGACCGTGTCAGGCATGGAGGCGCCGTACCGAAGGAGGTCGACTTTGATGTCGCGCCCTTCGTTCTCGCAAAGCTGAGGCCGGCGTGTCTGAGCGCGAGACGACCAGGCTGGTGGCCTGGGCCCAGGAAATGCGCGCGGTGCACGCACGTCTGCGTGCCGCGTTGCGACTGACCCTCGAGTCGGACGAGATGGCGATCGACGACCTGCTGCTCTACTGCCGCGGGTTCTGCGCCGCCCTCGACGGCCATCACCGCGGCGAGGACCGCACCCTGTTCCCGGCCATCGCGGCCGCCCACCCGGATCTGCGTCAGGTGCTGCGGAAACTGACCCAGGACCATTCGATGATCGACTATCTGCTGGGCAGCCTGCAGGCCGCCGCGGGCCGCTCCGCCGGGCCGGACGAGCTGCGGCGGCATCTGGAGGGCATCGGCGCGATCATGGAAAACCATTTCCGGTACGAGGAACGCATGCTCCTGACCGTGCTGGAGTCCCTCGACCTGCACGTGGACCCGCAGGAGGCACTGGGCCCCCTGTGACCCGCCCGCCACCAGGCCTGCCAGGCCGAGTTACTGGCCGGCCAACTGGTCGCCGAGGTGGGTGCGCTCGTAGAGCAGCCGCCGCCCGGACCGGGAGGCGGTCGCCAGGCCGGCATCGCGCAGCGTCGTGAGGTGATGCGACGCGGTGCCGGCCGACAGGTCGAGGCGGGCCGCGACGTCACCGGTGCTGTGCGGGGCGGCCAACAGCGTCAGCACCGCCGCCCGGGTCGGCCCGAGCAGCGCCGACAGCCGGGCGTCGGCCTTCGGCGCGGCCTCGGCGGTCCACACGTTGCCGAAGCCGCGCGGT
The DNA here is from genome assembly GCF_033097365.1 of Actinoplanes sichuanensis. Lineage (NCBI taxonomy): Bacteria > Bacillati > Actinomycetota > Actinomycetes > Micromonosporales > Micromonosporaceae > Actinoplanes > Actinoplanes sichuanensis. Next base: position 1,727,547 of record NZ_AP028461.1, on the reverse strand, counting down.
CCGTACCAGAGGGTCCGCCCGACCGGCGAGTCGGGCATCGCGTAGATCTCGCCCCCGGCGAACCCGGTCGGCAGCAGGGTCAGCCGGTGTCCGTCGAGGCTCCATCGACCGTGTTTGTGCGGGTAGCGCAGTTGCAGCGCGGCACCGTCCCAGCCCAGCCGCGGGTGCAGTCCGTCGACGAGCCGCCGGGCGCCGTGCTCGGCGGCGACCCGACCGCGCACGGCGATCTCGGTGGCCGCGGCGGCCCGCAGCCGTGGCCACAGTGGCCGGATCGCCACCTCGAAGTAACCACGGATCTCCGCGACGAGACGCGCGAGTGCGGCCGCCGGGTCGCGGGTGAACCATTCGATCTCCGGCGGCGCGGAACGGCCCGACCACCCGGCGGCCACCTGTTCGGCGACCACGTCGAGCGGTGTCGCGGCCACCTCGGCCAGTTCGTCGGCGAACGTGGGCCGGCTGCCGTGCGGCGGCGGGGTCAGGAAGTCCGGCGCATACCCGAGCGGGCCGCACAGCACGGCCCGGAACGTCGGCCATCGCGACAGCTCGGGAGCGACCCGGCGCCGCCACGCCTCGTGCGGCCCGCCGACCGCACGCAGAGCGAACACGCCGGCCACCACCTCGGCCATCGGCGAATGGGCGAACCGCAGCCCGGCCACGTCGGCCGGTCCGAACTCCCACTCGATCACGGTGGCATTCGAGCACAGTCGAACGGATTCCGCCACGACGACCGGATGCCTACGGTCTCCCGGCATGGAATACACCCGTCTGGGCCGGACCGGCCTGACCGTGAGCCGGCTCTGCGTCGGCACGATGAATTTCGGCTGGCAGATCGACGAGGAACAGAGTCACGCGATTCTCGACCGGGCATTCGAGTCCGGCATCAATTTCGTGGACACCGCGAACATGTACGGCCGGGAGACCGGCGACGGGCTCAGCGAACGGTTCATCGGCAACTGGCTGGACCGGACCGGAAACCGGGACCGGGTGGTGCTGGCGACGAAGGTGTACGCGCCGATGAGCGACGACCCGAACGACCGTGGCCTGTCGGCGCGTCACCTCATCGCCTCCTGTGAATCGTCGTTGCGCCGGTTGCGTACCGAATGGATCGACGTCTTCCAGATGCACCACATCGATCGCCGGACGCCGTGGGAGGAGATCTGGCAGGCGATGGAACTCCTGGTCGCGCAGGGCAAGGTGCGCTATGTCGGCTCGTCGAACTTCGCCGGCTGGCATCTGGCCCGCGCGCAGGCCGCGGCCGACCGCCGTCATTTCCTCGGCATCGTCTCCGAACAATGCAAATACAATCTGGTGATCAGGTATGTCGAGCTGGAGGTGCTGCCCGCGGCGGCCGCACTCGGCATCGGCGTCCTGCCCTACTCACCGCTGCATTTCGGTGCCCTCTCCGGCGCGTTGCGCAAACAACGCGACGGGGTGCCCGGGCGCGCGGTCCAGCACGCGCCCGAGCGGGTCGTCCCGCATCGAGCGGCCATCACGCGGTACGAACAATGGTGTGCCGAGATCGGCCAGGACCCGACCACGATCGCCCTGGCCTGGCTGCTGTCCCGCCCGGAGGTGACCGCCCCGGTCCTCGGCCCGCGCACCGCCGACCAGCTCGACCTGCCGATCACCGCCCTGTCCACCCCGTTGGACGCCGACGCCCTGGCCACCCTGGACGCGATCTTCCCGCCGATCGGCGACGGCGGCCCGGGCCCCGAGGCCTGGGCCTGGTGAGGTTCAGGCGTCCGGGGCGGCGTGGACCCGTTCGCCGGACACGTAGGTGAGGGCGACACCGTCGCAGGCGCGATCACCGCAGCCGGGTGGCCCTCGGGGTCAGGGTTCCGGCGAGGTAGCCGGGGATCGCGGACGCGTCGGTGGTGGCGAGCACCGCGTAGGTGCCGTCCGCCGACAGAGCGGCGCCGTCCCAGGCGTACCTGGTGGTCAGGAAGTCGTCGGTGACCGCCGGATACCAGTCGGCGACCCGGGTGGCGGTGCCCGCGGGCAACGTCACGGAGAGCAATGACGATCGGTCGGCGGTCGGGTCGAACGGGTCCGAGCGGTGCACGCCGACGATCGCCCGCGACCCGTCCCGGGACAATGTGCCGGAGATGATCTGGTCCTCCGTCGCACCGGCCACGACCGTCGCTCCGGTGGTCAGGTCACGGCGGTAGGGCTGGGTGTGGAACGAGCCGTGCCCGGTCAGGTCGTCCATCGAGGTGAACAGGGCATATCGGCCGTCGGCCGACAGATCGAGCAGCTCACCCCAGGCGTCCGGGTCGCCGTTCGCCCATGCCGAGACCATCGCGGTGGTACGGGTGACAAGGTCCCGCCGATACGCGTGTGAGGTGTACGAGCCCGGCTCGTCGGCGGTCAGGCCACCGGCCAACGACGTGAACGCCACGTACCGGCCGTCGTCGGAGATCACCGGACGGTCGCTGGTGGCATCCGCCGCCGCCCCGGCCCGGGTCACGCTGACCAGGGTGTTCGTGCCGTTCGCGGCGACCAGCACCTGGTCGGTGACGCCGTAACCGATGCCGCCCCACAGTGCCGGCTCGGACGCCAGGTAGGCGACCGCCGTACCGCCGGAGGAGACTGACGGGGAGTGACCGCCGCCCGCCGCCGGTCCGCCGGCCGGGCGGCTGATCAGTTTCACCGCGCCCGTCGTGCGGTCGGCCAGGTAGACGTCGTCGCTGTCGTTGGTGTCCTCGGCGGTCAGCCGGGCCGCCGAGGTGAACCCGATCCAGCGGCCGTCGGCGGAGATGTCCGGCTCCCGGCTCGCGCCGTCACCGGCTGTCCCGGCCGAGGTCCGGCTGATCAGGATGGTCGTCGCGGTGGCCAGGTCAGAGACGTAGACGTCGGCCGGGTTGGCGTCACTGGCGGTCACGAAGGCCACGTAACGGCCGTCGGCGCTCAGCGACGGTGAGCCGGCGTCCGACGGCAGTGGGCCGCCGCCCGCGTCCCGGGCTATCGGGAGCGACTCGTTCAGCGCCGGGAGCCCGGGTGCCCGCACAGCCACGGTCACCGCCGCCGTCATCGTCGTGTTCGCGGCGTCACGTAGCCGTACCGTCGCGGTGGTCGCCGTTGCGGTGGAAGCCGGTGTGCCGGAGACCGTGCCGGCCGTGCTGAGGGTGAGTCCCGCCGGCAACGCGCCGCCGGTGACGCTGAACGTGTAGGGTCCGACGCCGCCGGTGGCCCGCAATGTCGCCTGGTAAGGGCGGCCGGCCAGGGCGTCCGGGAGACGCCGGGTCGCCGCGGTGGCCAGCGGCAGCGGCGTGGTCAGGGTGGCGAGCAGCAGGTTCGGGGTGCTGCCGGGCACCCCGGTGATCTTGTCGGGCGTCGCCGAGGAGGTCAGCCGGGCGGCCACCACCGCCGGGGTGAGTTGCGGCTCGCGGCCCAGCATCAGCGCGGCGGCGCCGGCCACGTGCGGGGTCGCCATCGAGGTGCCGGACATCGTGGTGCTCGCCGTCGACGACCACGTCGCCGCCGACAGCACACCGTCGCCGGGGGCCAGCAGGTCGACGCACGGGCCGCGGTTGGAGAACCAGGCCAGCGAGTCGTCGTCGTCGGTCGCGCCGACCGTCACCGCGGCCGGAACCCGGGCCGGGCTGTGCCCGCAGGCGTCGGCGCCGTCGTTACCGGCCGCCGCGACCACCACGATGCCGTCCGCGATCGTCGCGTTCACCGCCTGCTCCAACGCCGGGGACGGGTCGCCGCCCAGGCTCAGGTTGACCACCGCGGGGCCGGTCGTGTGGTTGGCGATCACCCAGTCCAGGCCGGCGATCACCTCCTCGTCGGTGCCGGTGCCCTGGCAGTCCAGCACCCGCACGCCGACGATCGTGGCCCGTTTCGCCACGCCGTAGGTGGTGCCGGCCAGCGTGCCCGCCACATGTGTCCCGTGGCCGTGGCAGTCGGTCACACCGAACGGGTCGTCGACCGTGCTGACCGGCGCCGACGCCCGGCCGCCGAAGTCGCTGTGGGTGGGCAGCACACCGGTGTCCACGACATACGCGGTGACCCCCTCGCCGCCGCCGGTCCAGGTGTACGAGCCGTCCAGCGGCAGCGCCCGCTGGTCAGTCCGGTCCAGCCCCCACGGCGCGTCGGTCTGCGTGTCGCTGATCTGCACCCGGCGGACCGGTTCGACCGCGGCCACCGCCGGGTCCCGGCGCAGTTCGGCGGCCCTGGCCGGGGTGAGGTCGGCGGTGAACCCGGGCAGCGCGGCGCCGAACCAGCGGTGCACCCGCACCGTCCGGCCGCTCGTGGTGAACATCGTCCGCCCGCTCGCGATGACCGGCTTCTCGCCGTCGGTGGCCAGCCGGACGATGAAGCGGGTCTGCCCGGCGGACGCGGCGGCCGCGGGCAGGGCCGGCGCCGGTATCGCGAGGATGGCCGCGAGCGCCGCGAATCCCCATCGTCGCTGGTCCATCCCGGCCTCCCCGACCCGCCCGAGCATCGAAGCTCATCGTGCCCGACAGCGCGCGGCCGGACCTAGGACCGATGTCCCGGGTGACGGATGGCGGACATCCGGGTGGCTCGCGCGGATCGCCTTCGGGCCGGTGGGGCGACGCGGTCACGGTGTCGCGGCGGCGACCAGTTCCTGATAGGCGGCGACACCGTCGGCGTCCGGGTAGCCGCCGGCCGGAACCGTGGTGGCGCCCAGATACCAGTTGTCCAGCTGCCAGTAGTTGATCACCCGGAAGTTGCGGGCGGTCAGCCACGTGCGGGACGCCCGGATCGCCGGACCGCGGGAGGCCCGTGTCCCCTGGTCGTCGTCGATGCCCCACTCCGGCAGGGTGAGTGGCCGGCCCTGCCCGGAGAAGGCGTTGTACCAGCGGGTCATTCGCGGATCGCTGCCGACGCTGACCGGATCGTCCGGCTCACTGCCGCGTGTGCTGGCCTGCCAGTAGAGGTCGAAGCCGTAGGCGTCGGCGTAGAGCGGGGGCACGATCCAGTCCTGGATCTCCCGGTCACCGCCGGTCCCGTTGTTGGTGACCTTGGTCGATCCCGGCCGCCACTGGTACGACATGTGGATCGGCACGATGTCGACCGCCGCGTTGATCGCTTTCGCCACCCCGTAGACATGAACGAAAGCGGCCACGAACTGTGTGCCGGTCATGTCGTCCTCAGGCTCGTGGAAGTAGGTGAGCAGACTGCCGGCCGGCATCGCCGCGGCGATGTTCTGGATCTCACCGTCACAGCCGCCGGTGGCCACCACTGTCGGCGTGCAGGACGTCTTGAACGAGTACCAGAGCTTGGCCCCGCTGTTGTTGTGGCAGCCGACCGCGTCGGCCGGCGGCAACTGCCCCGCCGACGCGAACACCCGCCGGACCCCCAGATTGCCCAGGTGGTTGCGCTCATCGAGAAAGCCGGCACAGGTGTTGCCACTGCCGACCGTGTCATTGACCGAGGTCGTCGCCCCGACCGCGAGAGTGGGTAGAGCGGCCGCGGCCGGCGACGGCACGAGCAGGATCAGTACCGCGGCAACGGCAGTCATCCGAGACATGTTCCGAGGGTAGGCGTGGAATCGAGAACCGCAGATACATGAATGCGTGAATGCGGCGACTCATGCGATTTCCGCCTCCGCATTTCCACCCCGACCCGCCCCCACGAGATCCGGCGCCCCTCCGGGGAGCGGCGCCGCATCGTCGCGATGTCGCAGCGGAGTCGGGTCAGAAGGCGGTCAGGGTGAAGTGGTTCACCTGGTCGGCTGCGGTGGTGGTCAGGTCGAAGGCGGTCGCGTCGGCCGTCCACGCGGCAATGAGGTAGTCGTCGGCCGGCAGGTCGGCCAGGAGCAGGGTGCCCGACTCCGTGCAGCCGGTCTCGACGAAGTTGTCGCCGGTCGCGTCGGCACAGAACGCGTCGATCGGCTCGCCCGCCGCGTCCTGCAGGGTGAGCGACAGCGAACCGGTCCGGAACCGGGTCTCGTCCACGACCAGGTCCGCCCCGGCGGTGACGGTGAAACGGGACGCCTGGGCGGGCCAGGTCGCCTGGTGGGCCCACTGGTGCCAGCTCGAACTGGTGTTGCGCTCCACCCAGAACTGCACGCGGTAGGTCCCGGGCGGCAGGTCGGCCACGCGGTAGTGGCCGGCACTGTCGGTGCGGGCCGGGGCGCCGGCCGCCGGGCCGGCGAGGGTGTGGACGCTGACGCCGACGTCGGCCATCGGGGCGCCGTCGGCGGTGGTCAGGGTGCCGCTGAGGGACCCGGTCGCCGGGTCGGCGTGTGCGGCGGAAGGCGCCGACAGGGTCAGGACGGCGGCGGCGAGGATGCCCGCCGCCGCCGTTCGTGCCGGATGCTTCCCATGCGTATTGATCAGCATGGAGGTCAACGTACCTGGATCAGAGGAAGCTCACGTTCTGGGCCAGGGACAGGGTGCTCGAGTAGTTGACGGTGTTCGTGGCCCGGCGCATGTAGGCGCGCCAGGCGTCGGAGCCCGACTCCCGGCCCCCGCCGGTCTCCTTCTCCCCGCCGAACGCGCCGCCGATCTCCGCGCCGGAGGTGCCGATGTTGACGTTGGCGATGCCGCAGTCGGAGCCGTCGGCGGCCAGGAAACGCTCGGCCTCCTGCTGGTCGCGGGTGAAGATCGACGACGACAGGCCCTGCGGTACGTCGTTGTGCAGCTCGACGGCCTCCTCGAAGGTGTCGTAGGTGAGCACGTACAGGATCGGCGCGAACGTCTCGGTGCGGACGATCGGGGACTGCCGCGGCATCCGGACGATCGCCGGTTCCACATAGGCGCCGCCGGCCGTGTCGAGGCGGCGGCCACCGGCGACGATCTTGCCGCCGTCGGCCTGGGCGCGTTCCAGGGCGGCGGCCATCGCGTCCGCGGCGGAGTCGGTGATCAGCGGTCCGACCAGGGTGGAGTCCTCGAACGGGTCCCCGATCGGCAGGCGCCCGTAGACGGTGGCCAGCTTCTCGACGAGCTGGTCGACGACGTCGCGGTGCACGATGAGGCGGCGCAGGGTGGTGCAGCGCTGTCCGGCGGTTCCGGCGGCGGCGAACACGATGCCCGACAACGCCAGCTCCAGGTCGGCCGACGGGGCGACGACGGTGGCGTTGTTGCCGCCGAGTTCGAGCAGCACCCGACCGAACCGGGCGGCGACCCGTGGCGCGACCTCACGGCCCATCCGGGTGGAACCGGTGGCGCTGACCAGGGCCACCCGCGGGTCGTCGACCAGCTGTTCGCCGACGGCGCGGTCGGCGAGCAGCAGCCGGTGCAGTTCGCGAGGCGCGCCGACCTGCTCGATCGCGCGGTCCAGCAGGTGGCTGGAGGCGAGCGAGACCAGCGGCGTCAGCTCGCTGGGCTTCCAGACGACGGCGTCGCCGCAGACCAGGGCGACGGCCGTGTTCCACGACCAGACGGCCGCGGGGAAATTGAAGGCCGAGATCACTCCGACCACACCGAGCGGATGCCAGGTCTCGGCGAGACGGTGGCCGGGCCTTTCCGAGGCGATCGTACGGCCGTAGAGCTGCCGGGACAGACCGACCGCGAACTCGCAGATGTCGATCATCTCCTGCACCTCACCGAGGGCCTCGGAGCGGATCTTCCCGGCCTCGATGGTGATCAGGTCGGCGAGGTCGGATTTGTGGGTACGGAGCAGTTCGCCGAGGGTGCGCACGAGTTCGCCACGGGCCGGCGGAGGTGTGACACGCCAGGTGCGGAACGCCTCGGCCGCCTCGCCGATCGCCTGTCCGGCCTGCTCGGTGGTGGTGGCCCGGAGTCCGAACAGCCGCTCGCCGGTGATCGGGGACCGCGCGTGCAGGTCGTCGCCCTCGGGCACGGTCACCCCGATCCGGTCGAGGGCGGCCTGGGCGCGGTCGCGTAGCTGCTGGGTGGTCGGCAGGAAGCTCATCGGATGTCCTTCAGCGTCGTCAGGTTCAGGTGCGCGGCGACCGCTTCGACGGAATCGGCCTGCTCACGTGCGTACAGATGGAAGGGGTTTCGAATGTCGCGGTCTATCGCTGCGGCGAGCCAGTCCTGGTCGTAGCCGACACCCTCGGCGAGCGTGTCGCGGCTGCCCTCGCCGCTGAGGTTGGACTGGAAGATCCCGGCCGCCGAGCGGGGCAGGAAGTCCTCGTAGACGATCGGCGTGGCCGTCACCCAGCCCTGTCCGACCAGTTCGGAGAGGCTTTCCGGGGGTACGCCGCCGGGGCGCGCCGGGTTGACCGTGTAGGTGAAGTACGCGAGCTCCTGCTCGCGCAGGCCGGCTTCGGTGTCGGGCAGGCCCTGCTCCCAGACCTCGACGGCGATGTCGGCCCGGCTGCGCCCGGTGCTGTCGGCCAGCCTCCTGTCGATCTCGGTCAGCAGTTGGTCGTACAACTCGCGGCCTTGCGGGGTGAGGGCCACGCCGCGTGCCTCGACCTCGCCGAACCGGACCCGCAACGCACCGGTGTCGATCCGGCCGTCGGCCTCGCGCATCGCGCGCGGCTCGGCCAGCGCCCGGAAGGAGGTCTGGCGCAGCAGCACGTCGGGGCCGCGCCACAACGGCGGGCCCTGGATGGTGTCGATCATCTCGATGCCGCGTTCGGTCATCCGCCGGTACAGGTCGTCGATGTCGAGCACCCGCGGGGTGAGGTGGTTGATGTGCGTGCTGCGGACTCCCCCGATGTCGGCGGCGACCGCGGAGACGGCCTCGAGTTCGGCGTACCAGGCGCGGTCGACGGGTTCCGGGGAGAGTTCGAAGGCCTGGACGGCGAGTTCGAGGAACCGTTCGGCGTCGGCCTCGGGCAGGCCCTGTTCGGCTTCGGCACGGCCGGCGAGGGCCAGCAGTTCGGGGCCGAACAGCTGCCGGGCGGCGAGGAAGGCCTCCAGCCGGGCGCGCAGGTCGGCGCTGAAGAACCGCGGATCGGCCGGGGTGAGCATCGAGGTGAAGACCCGGAACGGGTTGCGGGCCAGCTCGTCGGCGTCGACCGGCCGGAACGCGGTGGAGATCACCGGGACGGCGCTCTTCGCCGCCTCACGCAGGTCGTAGAAGCCGACCGGGTGCATGCCGAGGGCGCCGAAGATCCGGGCGACCTGGGCCAGCTCGGCCGGGGTGCCGACCCGGATGGCGCCGTGCCGCTCGGCGGTGATCCGGTCGATCGTGCCGAGCCGTTGGGCCCGGTCACCGTCGCGGCCGACGACGTCCCGGTTGACCTCCTCGGAGACCTCGACGAGCGTGTTGTAGGCGGGCACCTCCCGGCCGTACATGGTGGAGAGGCTCCGGGCGAATCGGGCCCGCAGCTCCCATTGCTCGATGATGCTCATCGGGTCCCCTCAGACGATGTGCGTTTCCGGGCGGCCGAGCGCTCCGGCGGCGAAACGGTCGACGGACAGCGGGGCCACATCGACGAACGGCTCCCGGTCCAGGTAGAGGTCGCGGATCACCTCGCCGACGGCGGGCGCCTGCAGGAACCCGTGGCCGGAGAAGCCCGTCGCGTACAGGAAGTTCCCGGTCCGGCCGATGATCGCGTTGTGGTCGGGGGTCACCTCGTACAGCCCGGCCCAGCCGTGGCCCAGGCCCACGTCGAGCAGGCCCGGCGCGCGCCGGCCCATCGCCGCGCCGAACCGGGGCAACCACTCGTCGGTGTAGTCGAGGTGGAAGCCGGGTTCCTGCTCCGGGTCGGACATGCCCATCAGCAGACCACGGCCCTCCCGGTGGAAGTAGAAGGTCGAGGCGAAGTCGATGGTGAACGGCACGACCCCGGTCAGCTCGGGCATCGGTTCGGTGAAGATGATCTGCCGGCGCAGCGGGGTGACCGGCAGATCGACGCCGGCCATCGCGCCGACCGCCGCCGACCAGGCGCCCGCCGCACAGATGACGGCGTCGGCGTCGATCGGGCCGCGGTCGGTGTGCACGGTACGCATCTCGCCGCCGGCCGTGTCGATGCCGGTGACCGTGACCCCGGTCAGCACGGTCGCGCCGTGCCGACGGGCTCCCGTGGCGTAGCCGAGCACCACCGACTCCGGGGTGCAGTGCCCGTCGTCGGGTGACCAGGCGGCGGCCAGCAGCCCGTCGGTGTCGATCAACGGGGACAGGGCCTTGGCCTCGGCGACGTCGATCATGCGACTGTCGACGCCGAGCTCGTTCTGGAGTTCGACGTCCGCCTCGAACGACTTGACGTCCTCCGGGGTGGACAGCAGGAACAGGTAGCCGACCCGGTGCAGGTCGATCTCCTGCCCCGGATGCTCGGCGAACCGCCCGAACGCGGCCAGGCTGCGGGCGCCGAGCTCGATGTTGATCCGGTCGGAGAACTGCGCGCGGACGCCGCCCGCCGCCTTGCAGGTGGAGCCGGCGCCGAGTTCGCCGCGTTCCAGGAGCACGACATCGCGTACGCCCGCCTCGGCCAGATGGAAGGCGATGCTGGTGCCGATCGCACCGCCGCCGATGATCACGACCTTGCCCATGTCTCATGGTCGGCCGCACGCTTCGTTGACGTCCATTCCTGATTTGCCGACGAAATCCTTTAGCTTTTCTATATGGACTGGACGAGTGTGCAGCTGCGGTCGCTCGTCGAGTTGCGCCGCCTCGGCACGGTCACCGCGGTCGCGGGCGCGCTCGGCTACACCCCCGGGGCGATCTCCCAGCAGCTCGCGGCCCTGGAGCGGGCGGCCGGGGTGCCCCTGCTGCGGCGGGTGGGGCGGCGGGTCGAGCTCACCGACGCCGGGCTGGCGTTCGCCGGCCACGCCCAGCAGATCCTCGACATCGAGGCGGCCGCGACGGCCGCGCTCGAACGCAGCGCCGGCCGGGTCGCCGGGGAGTTGCAGATGGCGGTGTTCGCGACGGCGGCGGCCGAGATCCTTCCGGTGCTGCTCGCCCGGCTCGGCCGCAGCCACCCCGACCTGGTGGTCCGCAGCCGGGAGCTGGTCGTCGACGACGTCTACGACACGGTCGCCTCCGGGGCGGTCGACCTCGCCGTCGGCCTGGAGTACCCGGACGTGCCGATCCGCCGGGACCCGTCACTGCGGGTGATGCTGCTGTACCGGGAGCGCTTCTTTCTGGCCGCCCCGATCGGGACGCTGCCGCCGGGGCCGGTGAGCCTGGCCCGGACCGGGCCTCCGCTCGGCTGGATCCTGCCGCCCGAGGACACCCATTACGGCCTGGCGATCCGTACGGTCTGTCGGCGCGCCGGGATCGAGCCGGAGCTGCGGCACGAGGTGGTCGACACGGCGGTGTCGCTGGCGCTCGTCGAGGCCGGGATCGGGCTGAGCACGGTGACCGACCTGATGCTGCGGTTACGGCCGTCCCGGTTCGACGTGCGGCCGCTCGTGGAGCCGTTCGAGCGGCACATCGTGGCGGTGATCCGGTCGTCAGCCGAGCACCGGCCGAACGTCGCCGCGGTGGTCCGCGTGCTGCGGGAGCTCCAGCTGGAACCCGTCGCCGGTCAAGGCGGTCAGGAACTCGGTGGGGTCGACCAGGTCTTCCAGGTGGGCGATCCCGGGGCGTAGCTCCGGCAGGCGGCGGATCACCTGGGCGGCGACCAGGCCGGTGGCCCGGCTCTGGCCGTGGCCGGTGAACGACGCCCGCAGGCCGCCGGCCTCGGCGATCACCGCGAATCCGTCGGAGCCCAGGTGGAGGCCGCCGAAGATCCGGTCGGTCAGCGGCCGCATCGCGGGGCGTTTGAGGAACTTCGCGACGCCGGGCCGGTTGGCGGCGCCGAGCAGCGCGGTCGAGGACCGCGAGTCGAGAGCCAATCCGGTACGGACGTCGGGCAGCTTGAGGGTGTGCTGGTCGGAGAAGGGGAACCGGTGCACGGTCCGGCGCCCGAACGGGGCGGGGAAGTCGGCCGTCCAGGAGCCCTGTTCCTGTCCGAGGCCGTCGACGGTCCAGGCGACGGCGGCGGTGCCGTGGCGCTCCCCCGAGCCGAGCAGCACCCCGATCCGGACCGGCTCGCCGGGGGCGAGGGTGCTGACGTGGCTGGCCAGCAGGTTGGTGACGCCGGGGGCGATGCCGACGCTGAGCACGGCGGCCGCCGTTCCGCTGCCGGGCACCTCCGGCCCGCTATTCTCCCGGCCGCTCTTCTCCCCGCCGCTCTTTTCCCGGCCACCGGCCTGCTCCAGGTCGGCGATCACTGACGGGGTGGCGGTGACGTCGGCGTAGCCGATGCCGCGGGCCAGGCACGCTCGGGCGAGGTGGGCGTTGCCGGTCTCGACACACATCAGCACGGCGTCGACCCCGTCGAGGGCAGCGTCGATCTGTTCGGGGTCACGCAGGTCGAGGCGGATCGCGGTGGGATGTTTCGCCTGGTCCGGGTTGCGGCCGGCGACGACGACCTCGGTGTGCCCGGCCAGCCCGGCGGCGGCCTCCCGACCGACTGCGCCGTACCCACCGACGATCAAGGTTTTTGTAGTCATGCTCTAAGAATGTTTTTGTAGTGCCGCTATAGTCAAGTGCTGTGACCGGAAAAACCGACGGCCGGACCGAACGCGCCCGAGCCACCCGAGCCCGCATCATCGCCGCCGCCACGGCGACGTTCACCGCGTCCGGGTATGCGACGACCAGCATCAACGCCATCGCGGCGGCGGCCGGGGTGAGCGAGCAGACGATCTACTACTCGTTCGGCAACAAGCGGGCGGTCCTGGTCGCGGCCCTCGATCAGGCCATCGCCGGCGACGACGAGCCGATCCCGACGCTCGATCGCCCGTGGGTGCACGCGGCTCTGGCCGAGCCGGATCCGCATCGCCAGATCGCCTTGCAGGTCGAGGGCGTGGGCGAGGTGTTACGGCGCGCGGCCCGCCTGCTGGACATCATCCGAAACGCGGCCACCGACCCCGAGTTGGCCGAGGTCTGCGCAACGAGCATCAACCATCACCGCGAGGTCCAGCGAACCTTCGCCGAATCCCTCACTACAAAAGCCCCATTGCGTACGGACGTGACGGCCGCCGCCGACACCGCGGTGGCCCTACTCTCCCCCGAAACATATCTGCTGCTCGTGGACCACCTGGGCTGGCCACACCACCGCTGGCGCACCTGGGCCGCCGACTGCCTGACCCGCACCCTCATAGCCTGAGATCGGGGAATACTCCCATTCCGACGTCGCCCGCCCACACACGAGAATCTCGCGGATTCGCCCCGCGTATCCGTTGCGAAGATCTGTCGAGCCGCTCCTCATCCACTCGATTGCAGCACCGTCCACCTGGCGGTCCGGGGCAGCGAGATAACGAAGATCCGCGACTTGCCGGTCGGTTTTGAGGTCAGCGAAAGGCTTGGCGGACGGCCCACACCGGTCGACCTCCAGGTAGTCCGCAACGGTGTAGGCATACAGACGGTCCAGGACCTCACCGGCATCGCCGTCAGCCGCCCCGCCGCCGAGCGGTCGGCGACAGCCGACCCAGAAGGCTGCGGCCCAGGTCTTGGTTGTAGGACATACCAGTACTCAACCTCGGAGCTCACGGAAGCCCACTGATGGTTCCCGCGAAGATCCACATCGACAGGCGCAAGGGGACTTCCTTGTCCTCGTGCTGGAAAGAGACCATTAGCGACCACGGCGCCATCGACCACACAGCGGCACGATCGAACTGGCCGGGCACCGGCAGTGGCGGATCATCGTACTCGGATTTCAAGCACGGCACCCCGAGGCAATCTTCGGCCGAAGCGACCAGGCGATCGAACTCGCCTTCGAATCGCTCATAGAGAGCATCGAAGTCGGCGCCCTCCTCCGGATCGACGAGAAGCACAGGCACCCGAAATCCGTCGACCGCGCCGAACCTCTCCCGGACCCCTTGAAGGTCGCCGTGCCCCCACTCCTCCCAGTTGCCGGCTTGTCTGCCGGCAACGCGCCACCCGAGGTCGGCCAGGACTTGAGGAAGGGGCGTGGCAGCCTGCACTTCGCCGCTCACGAACGTCTTCAGCAGGGCTTGGAGAGCAGGTTCCACCGTCGCATCATGCCAAAGGCCGAAGCCCGAGGGGCCCTCAGCGGCCTCCTCGAATACGTCATCGATCGGATCCCCCCGCAGGCCCTAGCCGAACTCGAACTCGTACCTCCCCGTCGGCCGTGAGTAGTGAACCGCCACCCGGACTGGCTCCAAGTCGAATTCCTCGACAACCCACGAGATGACCGCCGCCGTTACCGCCTCGTCCTGGAAGTCGGTCACTACGAAGTCGACCGAATGGACCATGATCTCGGCGCCACGATCACCGTGGCGCCTGCGAAAAGCGTCCTCCATCATCCGAAACCCGGAATGCAAAGCGTCCAATGCGGGCCCGCCGACATTCGCGGTCGCAGTGTCGACACGGAACACCGTGCCAGACAGGCCGGAAACTCGATCGGACAGTGAGCCACTCGCGGTCAGGGCGACACGCATACCCCATGCCACGGTCTCCCGGTACTTGAAAACAACAGTCCGCATGCTAGCGCCTTCCGAAGTTCAACATTCCGTACACGGACTTATCTCGATGCTCGACCGTCCCTGGGTTCATGCCGCCCTGGCCGAGCCGGATCCGCATCGCCAGATCGCATTGCAGGTCGAAGGCGTAGGCGAGGTGCTGCGGCGCGCGGCCCACCTGCTGGACATCCTCCGAAACGCGGCCACCGACCCCGAGCCAGGGTCATTGCATGTTCCGGTAGCTGCTCGTCACGGCCGTGATGAGGTCGTTTGAACGGCGGTCGGCGCGGCGGTTGGCGCGGGCGATGTTGGTTTCGCCGTTGATGCGGTGCCAGCCGATCGCGGTGTTACGCAGTGTCGCCATGACGGCGGGTCCGGTGCCGGTCCGGGCTTGATGAAGATCTTCACGGAACGTGACATCTCGGATGTTGTGGACCTGGTTCTCGATCAACCATTCCGATCTGGCCCACTTCTGCAGGTCAGCGGGCTGAGCGTCGGCAGCGGGAAGGGACGTGACCAGATAGGCGGTCTCCCGGCTGGTCTTGCCGCCGGTGGTGCGGGTCCGGGTGATCCGGACGGCTTGCCGGGCGTGCGGGAACGCGATCCCGCCCGGGGTCTGCAGGGTGACGGCCTTGACCGTGCGGGTCTCCTTGCGGCCGTGACCACGCTCGCGGGTGCGGTCACCGACCGGGATCTGCGCCCAGGGAACGGCTTTGAGCTGGGCATGAAGGCCGGGCTGGTTGCCTTTGGCCTGCAGTAGCAGGTGTGCGCCGCGGCGGGTGATCTGCTCGGCGTGGCCGGTCTGGGTGTGCAGGGCGTCGGCGACTATCAGCACCCCGGTAAGGCTGCCCAGCAGGTTCTCCACGGCGTCGAGCAGTGGTGTGAACGACGGGATCTCGTTGCTCTTCGTATCGACCGTGACCTGGGCGAGGACGATGCCGGTGCTGGTGTCCAGCGCGGACAGCAGATGCGTTTGACGCCCGTCGGGCAGACGGGCGCCGCGCAATGTCTTGCCGTCGACGGCGATCACGGTCCGGTAGCGGCGCGGCCGGGGAACGGCGAGCGGTGGTGTGCGGGTGCGGAGCCAGCCCGCCAGGACGCTGCCGACCAGGGCATCGTCGAGCCGGGTCAATAGTCGCCATACCGTGGTGCCGGCAGGCAAGCCCCGGTCGAACCCGAGCCGTCGCTGGTCCGGCTCGTCCAGGTCGTACAGCCAGTCGGCGATCGCCGTGAACGAGGTGGCGCCGGCCAGGACGGCGCAGACCGCGACGGCGAGCAGCGCTGCCAGCGGATATCGCACCCCGCGAGGATTCCGCGGGTCCGGGACCAGGCTCGCGGCGGCCAGGAGCCCGCCGTGTTCACCGTCGGTGACCGGCGGCGGTGGCGTGTCGATGCCAGGGGTTGTCACGGTCAGTACGCAGATCAGAGATGATGCCATCGGCGGGTGGAGTCCTCGGTGGTCGTGCAGCGTCAAGAACTCCATGATCACCTTGAGGGCTTCACCCGCTCCATCCGCCTCCATATAGGCCGATCACTCGACATCATCCCAGCTCAGAGAGCCTGCCCGCGAGAACGCAACGGCCCTGCTGCCCGGTTCCAGACTCACACCTCGGATCGACGGACGAATCAACGTTTGAATGACTTCGCCATGTCTTCTCTATTCCGGCCGCACCAGGATCGGCAGCATTCCAGATTAGCTCAAGGAACTCGGCCGGCATTTCGTCGATACTAAGGTCATCACGCACAAGAAAATTGGAGAAGTTTGGCAATCGCTCAACACTGAGCGGAAAGGAATCTTTCGGGCAATCAGCCTCAACTTTGCAATTCCCCGGAATATGATCATCCGGAAATAAGATCGTCACCAATTCCAAAATGACCTACATACGAAGAGACGAAGTTCCAAGTGCACGATCGAGCAGGATCTTGCTGGCGATCAGCCTCCGCAGCATAAGAACGCAAGGCCGAAAGGGCCGACTCTTGGTGGCCAAGAAGGGCTGCGACGATGGCTAAGTGTCCATTAAGAGCCTGATACCTGGACTGATCGTTCTCTAAACGCGAAAAAATGTCGGCGGCGCTGCTCAAGGTCGACAGGAAGCGCAACCCGGCACCGAGCAGGTCCGAGACCATGACCTCTGCGACGCGTGCAACGTCGGATTCTTCGTGAAGCCTCCAGCGGTGCGGAACAGCGACTCCCTGCCCTTCCCATCGAACGAGGTCGGCAAGTCCTTGGCCGACCGAACAGACGCCGAAGGATACTTCAGGCTCCGGGGGCAGACCCTGAAACTTCACATAAAGCCGGCTCGTCTCTGGATGACGAGCACCTACAGCGGGTGAAAACGAAACCGGCCCGTCTCCTGATGCGTTCAAACCAAATTGCCAGAACACGTCACCCACGCCGTGCGAATATCGCGGCTCGCGGGCAACAGGATCCAGCCGCCAGCCCTCTGCCGAGAGTCGCTGCGTCAGCTCAGACTGAAGCAATGAACCTAACAATGCGGACATAGTTTGCTGCTCTTTCCAAAGTTCGAGACGGTGAATCTGGCCCCATGACTGAAACCGTATTGGGATAGCTTATCCGTCGCTAAGGTCAGCCCGCCATGTACAAGATCGTAATATCCGGTAACCTGATCTATGCCCATCTTGGACACCACATCAGGTCCCGCCAGGCGGCCAGAGGCACCGCCTCCGCTGGTCTTGGTCTCGATGGCAATCCAGTTCCCAGCTGGATCCTTCGCGATGAAGTCCGCTCTGAATGGGTTTCCGTTCCTGTCCGTGAACGTGACCTCATCGGTGATATTAGTGTATCCACCGGCCTCCAAATCAGCACGAGTCTCATCCTCTCCGTAGGCACCGTGCCGCAGTTTGTTAACCGGATACTTGACCGGGCATGCATCATATGGCAGACCGTTGTTGTTGTTGTTGTGCACTAGTACCGGCGTTGCACCGGCGATCACATAGTACGTGTGAATGTCGTCGACGGTGAGGTCACGCATCACCTTGGCGGACGTGTAGTTCCGAACCGCGGTGACGTACTGGATCTGGCCATCCGGGCCGACCAGCGTGGATTCGCCCGCGACCAGGTCGGCCGCGTCGACCCAGGCGCCGGTGGTGGCGTCCCAGAACGGGTGGTGTGCCGTCGTCTCCAGCAGTGCCGACTCGGTCGGGCCGCGGGTGCTGCGGTCACCCTTGCCCTCGTTCGCCGATTTACCGGCGCCGACCAGCGGCCGGTCGGAGACGGTGACGTCGGTCAGTTCGAGGTCGCGGTTGGAGTGCAGCAGGGTGACCTGTCGCGCGCCCGCCTCGCCGGTGACCGGGTCCTTGGCCTGGACCTCATCACCGACGGTGACCTCGGAGATCGGCCGTGCGGAACCATCAGCCATTAGCACCAGGGTCGACGGATCGAAACTGTGTGTCTCCGAAGGCGGCGGCTGCGGACCGTCCCCCTTGCACCCGCGCTGGGCCGGCTCTGGTCTGTTTGCCTCGTCCGGCTTGTCGTCCGGGCGGTTGGCCTCGGATTGGCGCTTCGCAGGCTGGTCGTTCTGGGCCTTCGGCTTAGAAGCCTTCGTCTCGGTCGGCTTCTTCTCCTTCTTCGGCTCGGTCTTCGGCTTCGGCTGCTTGGCCTGCTTCGCCGGCTTGGGCTTGGGTTCGGGCTTCGGCTTCGGCTTGGGCTTCTTCTTCGCCGGGGGCTTGACCTTCTTCTTCGGCGGCTTCGGCTTCTTCGGGACCTTCTGCATGATGTCGTTCAGGTGCTTACGCGCCTGGTTCATCAGGTCCTGCGAACGCCGCATCACCGTCTGCGCACCGTCGACGATGCGCTTCCACGTGCGGTAACCCGTCAACGCACGGTCGGCCGCGTTGAACAGGGAGCGGCCGATCTTCAACGCCTTGATCGGACCGAGAGCGCTCATCGCCAGGTCGACACAGTCGAAGATGCTGCCGCCCAGACAACCGACCACCGAGTTGTAGCCGATCATGTCCAGCAGCATGCCGACGCCGACCTGCAGCAGGATGTCCAGCAGCGACGTCTGGCTCTCCGCCACCGCCCGCTGATACTCCGCCTCCTGCGCGGCGATCTCCGAACCGACCGCCTTCATGTCCCGGTCGCGCTGTTCCATCTGGCCCGTGTAGACGGCCAACTCCGCCTGGTACTTCTTCACCGCGCAGGCGTAGTCGTACTCACCGCACTTACCGTCGACCGCGTTGCCCGTGGTGTCGGTGTTCGACATCGGGTCACCCTCGGCATACGCGAACCGATTCGCCGCACCCGATGTCGGAGCCGGGCTGTTGGTGGCCGTGTCACGGGTGTCGAAGGCGCCGGTCTCCGGGTCGTACCAGCGCGACCACATGTTGACCTTGCCGGTCGTCTGATCCGTCCACTCCTGCTGATAACCCAACCGACCGGTCATCCCACCGGCAGCCAGCACCTTGCCCCACGGGTCATAGGACACCGACCCGGACAACGCCGTCCCGGTCGCGGTGAACTCACCGACGACATCCGTGTGCGTGTCGGTCCAGGCGTACCGGTTGCCGGCCGAGGACGAGACCCCGATCAGCTGGTCGGCGACGTCACGGACGTAGACGGAGCTGCCATCGGCGGCCACGTCGTTGCCCAGACCGGTGTACGTCAGACCGGCCTGGATGACCCGGCCCAGACCGTCGTAGGTGTAGCTGCTGCGGCCACCGTTCTTGGAACCCTGCGTGACCACCTGGTTGAACGCGTCGGTGGTCGTCTCCACCGTCTGACCGTTCTGCATCGTGGAGGCCAGAGTGCCACGAGCCGTGTACTGGTAGGTCGTTCCGTCCGAGTCGGTGGCCAGCTGGTTGCGCTGGTCGTAGGTGAACGTCTTCGTACCGGCCTGGACCCGGTTACCGGACTTGTCGTACGCGTACACCGTCGGGGTGACGCCGTTGTCCCACCCGATCAGCCGGTCAGCGAGGTCGTAGGTGTAGGTGTTCGTCGACGCCCCGTTGAAACCGGTCGTCGTCTTCTTCGTCAGGCTGTCGTTGAGGTTCCACTCGTAGGCGAGCTTGCCGACACTGACCCCGGCCGATGTCTTCAGCTCATCCGACGCCAGACGCTTCAGATTGTCGTACTTCAACGTCCGGGTGTTACCGCCGTAAGCGATCGTTTCCAGCTGCGACAGGTTGTTGTAGCCGTAGGTCATGCTCACGCCGGCCGCGGTGTTGTCGACCTTTGCCGGGCGACCTGCCGTGTCGTACTGGTATGTGGTCGTTCCGGCGCCGTCGGTCCGCTTGGACAGCTGCCCGTCGGCGTTGTACTCGTAGGCCGAGTTCCCCGAGACACCGCTGATCGTCTTGACCAGACCGCGGTCGTCGTACGCGATGGTGTTGGTGCCCGCCGACCCGGTGAACGCGGTCATCCGGCCGACGAGGTCGTAGTCGTAGGTCTTGTCGGCGGTCGCCACCTGCGCACCGGTGCCGGAGCTCTTCTTCAGGCGGCCCATCACGTCGTACTCGGACGTGACGCTCACCCCGCCCGGCGAGTCCAGGCGAGTGACCCGCCCGGCCTTGTCGTAGGCGAGCTTGAAAGTGCGGTCGGCCGCGTTCGGCGTGCTCGTGGTCGCCGGCTCGATCTGCGACTCGACCAGACCCCACGAGTTGTACGTGGTGACGAACGTGTTCCCACGGCCGTCGGTGTACCTCGTCGGTTTGCCGGCCTTGTCGTAGCCGAAGGTGGTGACGATCGAGTCGCCCGAGCTGATCGGCTCGTACTGCTTGGTCAACTGGCCGAGCACGTCGTATTCCAGGTACCGGTAGGTGCCCCGGGCATCCGTCGTGCCGGTCAGGTTGCCGGCGATGTCGTAGTCCTGGCTTCGCGTACGCAGCGCCGTCGTCCCACCCGGCGCGTAGTCGGCCGACCGGACCGCGCGACCCGCGAAGTCGTACGCCGTATTGGTGAACGAACCGTCCGGTGAGGTGACCCGCACCGGGCGGCCGGCGCCGTCGTACTTCGTCTTCGTGACGTTGTTCGCGGCATCGATCATCAGCGTCGGCTCGCCGACGGTGTTGTACTTCGCCTTGGTGACGACGTTGCCGGGGCTGGTCACCTGGGTCGGCCACGGACTGGTGCCGTAGGTGTACTTCGTCGTGTAACCGGCGCTGTTCTGACGCACCGCCGACGTGCTCTCGATGGTGCGGCCGAGGTAGTCGTAGGTCGAGGCGACCGCCGAGCCGTTCGGGTCGGTGTGCTTCAGCAGGTCACCGTTCGGCGTGTACTCGTACCGGGTGATCCCGCCGTCCGGAGTTGTGATCTTGGTGGTCCGGCCGAGCACGTCGTACTCGTAGTCGGTCTCCGCACCGTTCGGATCGGTGGTCAGCTCGACCTGACCGGCCTGGTTGTACTCGACCCGCTTGAACGCCGTGACCGGCTCGCTGCTGCCGGGCGCGGTGTACGCCGGGGACTGCGTCTCGACCAGGTTGCCGACACCGTCGTACCGGTTGATCGTGACCTTCTTGTGCGGGTCCTCCTGCTCGGTCGCCTCACCGAAGGTGTTGTAACCGACTCGGGTGACCGACACCGAGGTGACCGGGGTGCCCTCGCCCTCGACGGTGGTCACCGCCGGCAGAGTGGTGGTGACCGGGCGGCCGACCTCGTCGTTGTAGATGTAGGTGGTGACGCCCTTCGGGTCGGCCACCGAGTTGACGTTGCCGTCGCGGGACAGGTCGTAGCTGGTCCGGGAGACCCGGGCGGTGTCGGCGGGCGCGGTGCCGGCGACGAGCTGGCCGACCTCGGCCGCGGTCAGGGCCTTCTGGTACGTCTGGACGTCGTCGATCTGGCCGGAGAACATCCCGAAGTCCGGGTTGGCGGTGCCGATGAGCAGCCCGATCGCCCGGTTGTTGAACTGGAACTCGGTGGTCGAGATCTTCGCCTTCTCGACACCGTCAACATACAACTGCGCGGTGCTGGCGCCGCCCGCGGTGGTGGCCGGGGTGACTGCCACGGCCAGGTGCTGCCAGGCCGTCGTCGCCGAACCGGTCGTGTACGTGCTCTGCAGCGTCGTCCTGGTGCCGTCCGGCTTCCGAACGACCATCTCGGCGCGCCACGCGGTGTTCGTCTTGTCGTAGTAGACCCGCAGCGCGTCGTCGACGATGTCACCGCCGATGGACGCCACGTACCGGTTCGCGTCGGTCGCGCCGAGCTTGGCCCACGCGCTGAGGGTGAACGCCCGCTGGGTGTCCACCGGCGGGCGAGCCGACAGGTACGACTTCGCCGTGCCGTTGAAGGACGCCGCGCCGCTGCGCTCGGCCGACCAGGTGACCGCGCCGGTCACGGTCGCGTCGTTGTTGCCGGCCGCGTCGGTGGCGGTGGTGCCGGAGGTGTGGTTCATCTTCCAGCGCGCCGTCGGCGTCAGACCACTGCTCAGGTACGTGGTCTGCTGGTGGGTCCGGCCCATCCGGTCGTAGATGATGTCGGACTCGGCGAGCACCGTGCCGCCGTCGAGCAGCTGGGTGTTCACCACGTCGTCATCGGCCGAGTAGGCGTACTTCGTGGTCCGGGTCGTGGTCGTGGTGACCGCCGGGGTGACCGTGTCGTCGGTGTCGGTGACGACCACCGACGCGGCCGTTCCGCGCCCGACATTGTCGTAGGTGTGGTTCGTCGTGGTCAGGCCGTTGTTGGTGACCTGCTTGGTCCGGTTGCCGGCCACGTCGTAGGTGTTGCTCTCCAGCACGTACGACTCCAGGGTGCAGCCCGGAGTCACCGCCGTGTCGCAGCCGTTCGTCCTGGTCACCGTGGCCAGCAGGTTGTTGTCGGTGTACGTGTACTTCGTGACGTAGTTCATCGCGTCGGTCTCGGACGCGAGACGCCCGGCCGGGTCGTAGGCGAGCGAACGGATCCGGCGGTTGCGGTCCGCCTCGACCTCCGCGTCCGGGTCCTGCACCCAGGTGGCCAGCTCGTTGCCGGCCGCGTCGAACTCGGTCAGCTGGATCGTGCCGTCGGCACTGATCTGCTTGTTCATCCGGCCGAACGCGTCGTAGGCGTACTCGGTGGTGAAGTTGCGCTGGTCGGTCTCCGACACACGCCGGCCGAAACGGTCGTAGCCGTAGACGACCCGCCGGTCGGCGTCGCCACCTGTCGCGTCGGAAACGGTCTCGGAGGCGAGCAGGCCGTCGACGTTGTAGTTCAACGTGGTGACCGGCTTGTGCTTGGCACCGGTGACCGCGTTGGTGACCTCGGTGTCGGTCGTCTTCACGACCCGGTCCAGGCGGTCGTGCTCGAACAGTGTCTGCGAGCCGATGTCGTCGACGCCGTCGGTCGTGCCGAGGTACTCGTACTCCTTGACGGTTCGGCCGACACCGTCGTACTCGTACCGGGTGATCGCGCCGGCCGGGTCGGTGGTCTGGGCGATGTCACCGCTGGCGAAGTAGAGGATCTCCTGCATACCGCCGTTGGGCTTGACGATCTTCCACGGCAGGTCGGGCGGGGCGGTGCCGCCCTTGTAACCGCCGTCGGTGCCGCCGTCGGTGTAGGTGATCGACGTCCGGCGGCCGAGCGGGTCGGTCTCGCTGGTCCGGTTGCCGCGGGTGTCGTACGTGAAGGTGGTCAGGTACTTGTTGTCGCTGACCGACGCCGAGCCGGGTCCGCGCTGCTGCAACAGCCGGTCGTTGCGGATGTCCGACGGGTTCGCGGCGTCGAGGTAGTACGTGGAGTACGACGTGGAGCAGTTGTTCGCCGACCGGTCCTGACAGTTCGTCGCCGACACCACGTTGCCGCGCGCGTCGTGCTCGTTGATCGTCATGTTGCCGTTGGCGTCGGTGATCGTGCGCAGGTTGCCCTTGCCGCTGTAGCCGTAGCGGGTGACGTTCTTCAGCGCGTCGACCTCGGCGACCTTACGGCCGTACATCAGATCGGTGACCGTGGTGGTCTGGACGTTGTTCGGGCCGGTGATCGTGTAGTCGATCTCGCCGGCCGGTGCCGCCTTGGCGGCGTGCCGGGCCTTGAACTGGTACGACGCCTGCGCGTCGTCGAGCGCCGAGGAGTAGAAGGCGGCCTCGGCGATGCTGCCCTTGAAGAACGAGCCGGCCTGCGCGTTCAGGTAGTAGAAGTTGCTGGCCGCGTTGTCGACGTAACCGCCGCCGAGGATGTACGTCGGGGTCTGGTCCGGGTCCATCGGCCGGGTGCCGGCGGAGGACTGGGTCTTCACACCGTCGACGTACAGGGCCTGGTTCGTGCCGTCCGTGGTCAGCGCCACGTGGTGCCACTTGCCGTCGTTGACCGCGGTCTTGCTGGTCAGCGACGGAAGCCACTTCTGCGCTCCGGTGCTGTTGCAGTCGTACAGCTGAAGGTCGGTGCCGTTGGTCTTGGAACTGCCGGGGATGTCGATGCAGCGACCGGAGGACGGGTTGTAGAGCGCCTCGGCCGAGGCGTAGAACTGCTGGGAGGCGCTGTTGTTGCAGGTCCACAGCTTGAGCAGGGTGCCGTTGGCGGTGCCGGCACCGTTCGGCGTGATGCACTTGCCGTACAACTGGAGGGTGAACCGGTTGCTGTTGGCGGCGGTCTGCACGATGGACACGTTCTGCGGGGCGCTGCCGTTGCAGGCCCAACTCTGGATCGCCGTGCCGTCGGCGGTGTTGCCGTTGTCGACGTCGATGCACTTGCCGGCGATGCCGATCGAGTTCATCGGGCCGGTGGGCGTCTTCGACGGGGACAGACCTCGCAGCTTGCCGTCCGCGGTGATCCAGAGCGTCGGCACGTCCAGGTAGTTGAGGGTGCCGAAGGCCGAGTACTTCATGCCGAGCAGCGTGGTCTTGGTGCTGGTGGTGTTGATCCACATCGACACCGAGTTGTTGCCGGCCGGCACCACCTGCGACGGCAGCGTCAGGTAGGAGTCGGTGCCGTTGAACGAACCGGCCTTGCCGGCCGCGCCGAACGGGCCGTCCACCGACCCGAGCCCGACCTTGTTGTACGTGGCCACGTTGCCGTTGACCTGGTTCACCGCGTCGGTGACGCCGGGAGTGGTCTCGGCCATCCGCCAGTAGTTGGTCGGCGCGCCGCCGAGAACCGCGCTCTCGTAGACCTTCGAGGTGCCGCCGAGGACCGGTTCCTCCGGCTTCCAGCTGGTGCCGTTGCCGTCGACCAGTTCGCTGACCCGGCCGCTCACCCCGTCGTACAGGATGATCGCGGCGTCGGCGCCGGACGGGCGCACCACCCGGGTCAGCTGCTTGACCGGGTTCCGGGCCGCCCACAGGTCGTCGACGACCTGCTTGTCGACGGCGGTGTCGAAGATCGCGACCTCGGCGATCGTGCCGTTGAAGCCGTCCCGGGTGCCGACGTTGCTGTTCGCGTTGGCGAGTGTCGTCTGCGGCCAGCCGCCACCGAGGAAACCACGGCCGACGTACGAGCTGTTCGCGCCCAGGTCCTGCACGGTCACGCCGGTCTCGGAGGCGACCTCGTCACCGTTGATGTACATCTTCTGCGTGTTGCCGGAGGCGGTCAGCACGACGTGCTTCCAGTCGCCGTTGTTGACCGTGACCTTCGACTCCATCGGCTTGTGCACGCGGGCAGTGAACAGCTGGTCGACCGGCCGGTTCTTGCCGCAGACCCAGATCTGCATCAGCGCGCCGGCCTGGCTGCCGTCACCGACGGAGTCCATGCACAGGCCGGAGGCGTCGTTGACGATCTGGCCGTCGACCTGCACGTCCCACTTCTGCGTGGCGTAGGTGCTGTAGCAGGAGTTGATGATCAGGTCGGCGCCGTTGGTGAAACCCTGGTCCTCGGTGTCGATGCACTTGACGACGCCGCCGGTGGTCACCTGCAGGCGACCGTCGGTGGTCCAGGAGAAGCTCTGGTTCGCCGCGGTCGAACAGGTAGCCAGCGCCAGCACGGTCCCGTTTGTCGACGAGTTACCGGGAACGGTGAGGCACTGCCCCTGACCGGCGGCCAGCAGGGTGCCCAGCGAGGTGCCCGGGGTGGCCGCCTTCGGGAAGCCGCCGAGCAGCTTGCCGTTGGTGCCGATGTAGAGCGTCGGGTTGTAGGCGGTCTTCGTGGTCGCCGCTGTCGACGTGGTCGGCTCCAGCGACTGGCCGTACAGGACGCCGTCGGTCGCGGTGGTCTTGAACCACATGCTGACCGCCTGGTTGGTGGCGTCGCTGGCCGCCTTCGCCGGCACCTGCAGGTGCGAGGTGGTGCCGTTGAACCAGGCCGCCCGCGCGGTCGAGCCGGCCAGCGGGCCGGGCTGGTTGAGCGACAGGTCGACGTGTGGGGCGACGTCGGTGCCGCCGTTCTCCAGGATCTCGCTGTCGGCGGAGGTGCCGGTGGTGTGGGTCATCCGCCAGTACGACGCGGGGCGGGCGTTGAGCATCGCGGTCTGGTACAGCGACCGGGTGACCGTGTACTGGTAGGTGTGGCAGTCGCCCCAGTTGGTCGGCGGGCACACCTTGGTCAGCTGGCCGTCGACGTAGTCGTACCACCAGGTGTTGACGCTGTCCCAGTCACCGGGGACCACCGGGTCGGTGGCGACGTAGTTGACCCGCTTCGGGGTGGTCGAGGTCCAGTGCAGGTCCAGGGTCCGGCCGGACGCCGCGGTGATCGTCGACAGCAGGTTGTCGGTGTAGGCGAACGTCTGCTTGCGCCCTGAGACGTCGGTGATCGACGAGATCGCGAAGCGTCCGTCGGCGACCTTCTGCGCGTACTCGGTGACCGAGCCGTCCTTCTCCCGCAGCCGGTAGCCGGCGCCACCGGCCAGTTCGGTGAACGAGGCCGCGAGCCCGGCCGGCGAGTTGAAGGTGCCGTCGGCGTTGCGGCCGTACGCCATCTCCCGGCCGTTCGGGCTGGTCACCACCACCGTGTTGACCGCCGTGACGCCGCCCACGGTCGCGGTCTTCACCACTGCCTTCGCGTCGACCACGCTCGACCATCCGGCGCCGAACGCCTGGTCCGAACGCGGGTCGATGCTGTTGTAGGCGCGGGAGATCTCCAGCGGCGGACCGACCGTGGCGACCATCGCGTCGCGGACCGTCGTGGTGTAGTTGCCGATCACCGGGTCGAAGCCCTGACCGGAGTTCTGCGACAGCCCCGAGGTGATCGACGGCTGCGGCACCGGTGTCACCAACAGATGCTTGGACAGATAGTCCTCGTTGTTGGTGAGACCGTCGGAGACCATCGCGGTCCAGTAGTAGGTCTCGCCCCAGACCATCTTCCCGGCCGGGACCGTCCACGACTTCTTCGAGATCCAACCCGAGTTGGTGATCTCGGTCTTGGCGTCCTTGCTGTACAGGATGAACTTGTACGTCAGCGTCTTGGGCCAGTTGTCCGGGTCGTGCGCGTCCGCGATCAGCTCGGGACGCAGCGTCTTGGCGGCCGCGCCGTACGCGGGGTACTGCTCGTCGACCTGGGCGTCGACGTTGTAGTCGTAGGTCAGCTCCAGGTACGGGTCGGTCGCCGCGCCACCGTAGTTGGCCGAGGTGAACCGCTTGAACGCGGTCGAATCGGTCTCCGACGCGGTCAAAGCCAGACCGAAGTTCGACATGGTGCCGCTGGACCAGCCGTTGAACGTCTTGACCGGCAGCGACGCCGACCGGAACTTGCCGGTGCCCCGGTTCGAGCCCGTGTTCTCGCAGGCGGGGTAGTTGTCGGTGATGTTGAGCTGGCCGATCGGCGCCGAGTAGGTCGGGCCGTCGGCGAGCTTGCCGTTGTCCTCCAGGCCGGCCACGGTCCAGGTCTCGGTGATCTGGCGGATGTCGACCGGCTTGTGGGTGGCGCAGTTGTACGACCAGGTGTGGAACAGGAACAGCTTCGCCGACCGGATCTGCGTGCCCATCAGGCCGTCGTTGTCGAAGTCGTCGAAGTGGATGAACGACCGCGACCGGGTGGTGCCGCCGTCATAGGTGCCGACCGGCAGGTTGTCGCCGTTGTGGTTGGTGGTGGACGTGCTGTCGTCGGTGAAGACGTCACCGGTGTCCGGCGTACTCCACTCGGCGGTCGGGTCGACTCGCACCGGGTACTTGCGGGCCGGGTCGTTGAGCCAGGCCGCGTCGGCGGTCACCTTGAGTGCCTGGCCGCCGTCCCGGGTGATCAGCTCGTACTGGACGCCGGACGACTCGGCCGGGGCGCCCGACTTCGGGTCGACGTTCGAGTCCTGCATCCAGCCGCGGGGCACCCGCATGGCCACCGCGCCGGTCGAGGTGACCAGGTTGATCGAGCCGTCGGCCTGCCTCTTCGGTGTGAGACCGTCGAGCTTGAGCGGGAACACCCATTCGTTGCCGGCGGCCGGCGACTTCAGGATCAGGGTCTCTTTGAGACCGTCGTTCAGTGACCGCAGCTCGAGGTCGGTGCCGGGCAGGATCTCCGGGTACGTGGCGGTGTCCCCGTTGATCCGGGCCTGCACCGGGGCGGCGCCGTCGAGGTCGTAGGCCAGGGTGTGCCCGGACGCCGTGGTGATCGAGGCGAGCGGGTCCTCGTCGGTTGCCGGCGTGACCGGGGTGGACGGCGAGACCGACGGCGACGGGACCGGCTCCTCAGTGGCGTCGGTGCCGACCGCGCTCAGGCTCACGTCGATCGAGTTGGCGCCCGCGTCGAGACGGTCGCCGTTACGGGTCAGCGACGTGTCGATCGGCTGGTAGGAGCCGTCAGCGGCCCGATAGTTGACCCGCGAGTCGTGAATCTGGCGGGTGATCGACCCATCCTCGTTCTCGAACTCGGTGTACGTCGCCGTCGACTTCTCCGGCAGCCGCTCGCTGGTCTTCGGGTCGAAGCTGTTCTCGTCACCGGGCTTGGTGCCGGTGGTGAACGCCTCGGCCTTCGGCTGTGTGGGCGGGGCCGGGTCGACAGCGCCCTTGCCACGGCCCGGCGCACGCCCGGCACCGCCCTCGGCCTGGGTCTCGTCCGTCGCCACATAGTGGTCGTCACCGGTACCCGCACCGAGCTTCTGCTCAGGCAGACCAGTCACCGCACCCAGCGCCGCAACCTGCCGGAACGGAGACAGCAGCCCGGCCACCGGCCAGCCACCACCCTCCGGAACAACCTCCGGTGGCACACCGAGCGACAGCGCCACAGCCAAAGCGGTAGCGCCAGCGATCCCCCGCAGCATCGCAATCCCCGATTCTCACAGCATCTATTCAGGTGCCGCGAGATCATGACGGAGAAAATCGAGAGTTTCAAGATCTTGCATAAAGTGGCCCTGAGGTGCCTACCCGCTGGTCACAGCCACCGCACAGCGAGGTCAGGGCCGGCCGACGACCCGCCCGAGATCCAAAACAGCCTGGTCCGGCAGGCGGCGAGCCGAAATCGGGACCACGCCGACGCCACCCCAAAGCCACATCGGCGAGTAGGCAGGCAACGACACCCGGTGATCCAGTTCTCACGTCGACCGCCGACGCCTCCACCCGCGACGGCACTGCAGACCAGGCACGCCCAGTTCAGCAGGCACCGATCCGGCGGCGCCGTTGCAGCGCCGCACCGCCCCGTCCGGGCCGATCAGCGTAAATTCGCCCGCTACCAGGTCGGCCGCGTCGACCCAGGCGCCGCTGGTGGCGTCCCAGAACGGGTGGTGAGCAGTCGTCTCCAGCAGTGACGATCCGGTCGGACCGCGGGTGCTGCGGTCGCCCTTGCCCTCGTTCACCGACGTATCAGTATCCGCTGGCTGGTCGGACAGGGTGACATCGGTCAGTTCGAGGTCGCGATCAAGTCCTGCGAACGCCGCATCACCGTCTGCGCACCGTCCACGATGCGCTTCCACGTGCGGTAACCCGTCAACGCACGGTCGGCCGCGTTGAACAACGAACGGCCGATCTTCAACGCCTTGATCGGACCGAGAGCGCTCATCGCCAGGTCGACACAGTCGAAGATGCTGCCGCCCAGACAACCGACCACCGAGTTGTAGCCGATCATGTCCAGCAGCATGCCGACACCAACCTGCAAGAGGATGTCCAGCAGCGACGTCTGGCTCTCCGCCACCGCCCGCTGATACTCCGCCTCCTGCGCGGCGATCTCAGCGCCGGTCGCCTTCATGTCCCGGTCGCGCTGCTCTACCTGACCGGTGTAGACGGCCAACTCGGCCTGGTACTGCTTCACGGCGCAGGCGTAGTCGTACTCACCGCACTTACCGTCGACCGCGTTGCCCGTGGTGTCGGTGTTCGACATCGGGTCACCCTCGGCATACGCGAACCGATTCGCCGCACCCGAGGCCGGTGTCGGGCTGTTGGTGGCCGTGTCACGGGTGTCGAAGGCGCCGGTCTGCGGGTCGTACCAGCGCGACCACATGTTGACCTTGCCGGTCGTCTGATCCGTCCACTCCTGCTGATAACCCAACCGGCCGGTCATCCCACCGGCAGCCAGCACCTTGCCCCACGGGTCGTACGACACCGAACCGGACAACACCGTCCCGGTCGCCGTGAACTCACCGACCACATCCGTGTGGGTATCGGTCCAGGCGTACCGGTTACCGGCTGCCGACTTCACACCCACCAGCTGGTCGGCGACGTCACGGACGTAGACGGAACTGCTGTCGCCCGGACCCTCATCGCCTGAGCTGCCTCGAGCCCAGGCTCCGTCGGCTCAGCCGAGCGGTCCCGTCATTCCCACCAGACCTCGATGCCGTCGTAAAGTCTCTCCCTCAGGCATGTCGAATGTGTGTACATCTGCTGCTTGTGACCCAGTCCTAGCAGTTGATCCAAGCGAATTCGCATCGCATGCTCATCGTCCTCGACACGGATCACCTCGAAGCAGAAACAGCATGTCGGATTTTTACTGTCGTCAGTCATCGATCCATCTGCTTGTCTTAATCCTATTAAGCAACGAATTCTTCGAGAGTTCGAAACTGGTCACTGGACCGCCGTCGTCCGCTCGGCGAATGACCGCATAGAAGCGGCCCTGCGCGAGATCCCTAATATATACCGCAGCATTGTCACTAGCCTGCCGTAACCTGCGGTCCGGGTTATTGATGATATCCAGGAGATCACTCTCATCCTTTCCGTCGTCGCCCGCCGCGAGCACGCCGTGGGTATCCCGTTTCACAGCCGGCGGCTCGACGACCGCACTGTCGCCTTGATCCCAGAGGTCATCACTCAGAGCGTCCTGCCGCGGCTTGGGAGTGTCCCCGTAATCGCAGTAGCAGTCGTCCTCGTGCGCCGAGTCATTGCAGTTATGGACGAGGATCGGTGTTTCCTGGGCGACGACGAAATAGGTGTGGATGTCGTCGACGGTGAGGTCACGCATCACCTTCGAGCCGGTGAAGTTCCTGACTTCGGTGACATATTGGATCTGGCCGTCCGGGCCGACCAGCGTGGATTCGCCCGCGACCAGGTCGGCCGCGTCGATCCAGGCGCCGGTGGTGGCGTCCCAGAACGGGTGGTGAGCCGTCGTCGCGAGCACCGCCGGCTCGGTTGGGCCGCGAGTGGTCCGGTCACCCTTGCCCTCGTTTACCGACTTGCCATCAACTGCCGTCGGCTGGTCCGACACGGTGACGTCAGTCAGCTCGACGTCACGGTTGGCATGCAGCAGCGTTACCGGTCGCGCCCCTTCCGCACCGGTCAGGGGGTCCTTGGCCAGAACCTCATCACCAGGGTTGATCTCAGAGATCGGCCTAGCGGAGCCGTCAGCCATGAGGACCAGGGTGTCCGGATCGAAGCTGTGCTTCTTTCCCGGCACCGGAATACCGGCCGTTCCCTTGCAGCCACGCCGGGCCGGTTCCGGGCGGTTGCCCTCGTCCGCCTTCTGATCAGGCCTGGCGTCGTCGGACTGACGCTTCGAAGGCTGGCTGTTCTGCGACTTCGGCTTGGCGGCCTTGGTCTCGCTGGGCTTCTTCTCCTTCTTGGGCTCCGTCTTCGGCTTCTGTGGCTTGGACTGCTTTGCCGGCTTCGGTTTGGGTTCGGGCTTCGGCTTGGGCTTGGGCTTCTTCTTCGCCGGGGGCTTGACCTTCTTCTTCGGCGGCTTCGGCTTCTTCGGGACCTTCTGCATGATGTCGTTCAGGTGCTTACGCGCCTGGTTCATCAAGTCCTGCGAACGCCGCATCACCGTCTGCGCACCGTCCACGATGCGCTTCCACGTGCGGTAACCCGTCAACGCACGGTCGGCCGCGTTGAACAACGAACGGCCGATCTTCAACGCCTTGATCGGACCGAGAGCGCTCATCGCCAGGTCGACACAGTCGAAGATGCTGCCGCCCAGACAACCGACCACCGAGTTGTAGCCGATCATGTCCAGCAGCATGCCGACACCAACCTGCAAGAGGATGTCCAGCAGCGACGTCTGGCTCTCCGCCACCGCCCGCTGATACTCCGCCTCCTGCGCGGCGATCTCAGCGCCGGTCGCCTTCATGTCCCGGTCGCGCTGCTCTACCTGACCGGTGTAGACGGCCAACTCGGCCTGGTACTGCTTCACGGCGCAGGCGTAGTCGTACTCACCGCACTTACCGTCGACCGCGTTGCCCGTGGTGTCGGTGTTCGACATCGGGTCACCCTCGGCATACGCGAACCGATTCGCCGCACCCGAGGCCGGTGTCGGGCTGTTGGTGGCCGTGTCACGGGTGTCGAAGGCGCCGGTCTGCGGGTCGTACCAGCGCGACCACATGTTGACCTTGCCGGTCGTCTGATCCGTCCACTCCTGCTGATAACCCAACCGGCCGGTCATCCCACCGGCAGCCAGCACCTTGCCCCACGGGTCGTACGACACCGAACCGGACAACACCGTCCCGGTCGCCGTGAACTCACCGACCACATCCGTGTGGGTATCGGTCCAGGCGTACCGGTTACCGGCTGCCGACTTCACACCCACCAGCTGGTCGGCGACGTCACGGACGTAGACGGAGCTGCCGTCAGCGGCCACGTCGTTACCCAGACCGGTATAGGTCAGGTTGGGCTGGATCACCCGGCCCAGACCGTCATAGCTGTAGGTGCTGCGACCACCGTTCTTGGAACCCTGCGTCACCACCTGGTTGAACGCGTCGTTGACGGTCTCCACCGTCTGGCCGTTCTGCATCGTGGAGGCCAGCGTGCCGCGAGCCGTGTACTGGTACGTCGTCCCGTCCGAGTCCGACGTCAGCTGGTTGCGCTGGTCGTAGGCGAACGTCTTGGTACCGGCCTGGGTCCGATTGCCCGACTTGTCGTAGGCGTACAACACCGGGGTGACGCCGTTGTCCCACTGGGTCAGGCGGTCGGCCAGGTCGTACTTGTAGGTGTTGGTGGAAGCCCCGTTGAAACCGGTGGTGGTCTTCTTGGTCAGGCTGTCGTTGAGGTTCCACTCGTAGGCGAGCTTGCCGACACTGACCCCGGCCGATGTCTTCAGCTCATCCGAGGCCAGGCGCTTCAGGTTGTCGTACTTCAACGTCCGGGTGTTACCGCCGTAGGCGATCGTCTCGACCTGCGACAGGTTGTTGTAGCCGTACGTCATGTTCACGCCGGCCGCGGTGTTCTGCACGCTCGCCGGCCGCCCGGCGTTGTCGTACCCGTAGGTGGTCGTCCCGGCGCCGTCGACCCGCTTGGTGGGCAGGCCGTCGTTGTTGTACTCGTAGGACGAGTTCCCCGAGACACCGCTGATCGACTTGACCAGACCGCGATCGTCGTACGCGATGGTGTTGGTGCCCGCCGACCCGGTGAACGCGGTCATCCGGCCGACGAGGTCGTAGTCGTAGGTCTTGTCGGCGGTCGCCACCTGCGCACCGGTGCCGGAGCTCTTCTTCAGGCGGCCCATAACGTCGTACTCGGACGTGACGCTCACCCCGCCCGGCGAGTCCAGGCGAGTGACCCGCCCGGCCTTGTCGTAGGCGAGCTTGAAGGTACGGTCGGCCGCGTTCGGCGTGCTCGTGGTCGCCGGTTCGATCTGCGACTCGACCAGGCCCCACGAGTTGTACGTGGTGACGAAGTTGTTCCCGCGACCGTCGGTGAACCGGGTCGGGTTGCCGGCCTTGTCGTACCCGAATTTCGTGACGATGTCGGTGTTCGGATCGGAGCCGGTCGGCTCGTTCTGCTCGGTCAGCAGCCCGAGAGCGTTGTAGTAGAAGGTCCTCTCGGTGCCCACACCATCGGTGGTGAGACGAAGGTTGCCGGCGTAGTCGTAGGTCTGGGTCCGGGTACGCAGAGCGGTGGTGCCACCCGGCGCGTAGTCGGACGACCGCACGGCCCGGCCTGCGTAGTCGTACACCACGGATGTGAAGGATCCGTCCGGTGAGGTGGTCCGAACCGGGCGGCCGGCGCCGTCGTACTTCGTCTTCGTGACGTTGTTCGCGGCGTCGATCACCTGCGTCGGCTCGCCGACGCTGTTGTACTTCGCCCTGGTGACGACGTTGCCGGGGCTGGTCACCTTGGTCGGCCACGGGCTGTTGGTGTACTCGTACTTCGTCGTGTACCCGGCACTGTCCTGACGCACCGCCGACGTGCTGTCGGTGGTCCGGCCGAGGTAGTCGTAGGTCGAGGCGACCGCCGAGCCGTTCGGGTCGGTGTGCATGAGCAGGTCACCGTTCGGCGTGTACTCGTACCGGGTGATCCCGCCGTCCGGAGTTGTGATCTTGGTGGTCCGGCCGAGCACGTCATACTCGTAGTCGGTCTCCGCACCGTTCGGGTCGATGGTCAGCTCGACCTGACCGGCCTGGTTGTATTCGACCTTCTTGAAGGCCTTGACCGGCTCGGTGCTGCCCGGGGCGGTGTACGCCGGCGACTGCGTCTCGACCAGGTTGCCGACACCGTCGTACCGGTTGATCGTGACCTTCTTGCGCGGGTCCTCCTGCTCGGTCACCTCACCGAAGGTGTTGTAACCGACCCGGTTGACCGACACCGCGGACTCCACCGAGCCCTCGCCCTCCACCGTGTAGAACGCCGGGCTGGTGGTGACGACCGGACGGCCGACCTCGTCGTTCTTGATGTAGGTGGTGTTGCCGTTCGGGTCGGTCACCGAGTCGACGGCGCCGTCGGCGGACAGCGCGTAGGTGGTCCGGCTGACCGAGGCCGACGTGGACGGCGCGGTGCCGGCGACGACCTGGCCGATCTCGGTGGCGGTCAGCGCCTTCTGATAGGTCTGCATGTCGCCGATCAGGCCGGCGAACGTTCCGCTGTCCGGGTTGGCGGTGCCGATGAGCAGCCCGGTAGCCCGGTTGTTGAACTGGAACTCGGTGGTCGAGATCCGGCCCTTCTCGACACCGTCGACGTAGAGCTGCGCGACGCTTGCCTCGCCGGCCCGGGTGGCGGGTGTGGCGACGACGGCGAGTTGCTGCCAGGTCGACAGGGCTGCGGACCCGGTGGTGTAGGTGCTCTGCACGGTCGTGGTGGTGCCGTCCGGCTTGCGTACGGCCATCTCGATCCGCCAGGCGTCGTTGGCCCGGTCGAAGAAGATGCGCATCGCGTCATCGCCGATGTCACCGGAGACCGAGGCCACGTACCTGTTGGCGTCCTTGATGCCGAGTTTGGCCTTGGCGGTGATGGTGAACGGCCGCAGGGTGTCCACCGGCGGGAGGGCCGAGAGATAGGCAGGCCCCGTGCCGGGGAACGAGAGTGCCCCGCCGTTCTCGCTGGTCCACGTGGCGGCGCCCTGGTAGGTGGCGCTGTACCGGCCGACCCAGTCGGAGGCGGTGGTGCCCGAGTGGTTCATCTTCCAGCGCGCGGTCGGCTTCAGGCCGCCGCTGAGATATCGGGTCTGCTGGTGGACCCGGCCCAGCCGGTCGTACGAGGTGTCGGCTTCCAGCAGCACGGTGCTGCCGTCGATGACCTGGCTGTTCACCACGTCGTCGTCGGCCGAGTAGGTGTACTTGGTGGTGCGGGTGCCGGTGGTGGTGACGGCCGGGGTGACCGTGTCGTCGGTGTCGGTGACGGTCACTGACGCGGCCGTTCCGCGCCCGACATTGTCGTAGGTGTGGTTAGTGGTGGTCAGGCCGTTGTTGGTGACCTGTTTGGTGCGGTTGCCGGCCTCGTCGTAGGTGTTGCTCTCCAGCACGTACGACTCCAGGGTGCAGCCCGGAGTCACGGCCGTGTCGCAGCCGTTCGTCCTGGTCACCGTGGCCAGCAGGTTGTTGTCGGTGTACGTGTACTTGGTCACGTACTTCATCGCGTCGGTCTCGGACGCCAGACGTCCCGCCGGGTCGTACGCCAGTGAACGGATCAGCCGGTTACGGTCGTCCGCGTTCTCGGCGTCCGGATCCTGCACCCACGTCTTCGTCTCGTTACCGGCCGCGTCGAACTCGGTCAGCTGGATCGTGCCGTCGGCATTGGTCTGCTTGTTCATCCGGCCGAACGCGTCGTACCCGTACCGCGTCGTGAAGTCCCGTTCGTCGGTCTCGGAGTCACGTCGGCCGAACGCATCGTAGGTGTAGGTCACCTCGCGCGACATGTCGCCGCCGCGCTCGTCGGACACCTTTTCGGAGAGCAACAGACCGTCAAGGTTGTACGCGAGAGTGGTGACCGGCCGGTGGACGGCGCCGGAGATCTCGTTGGTGACCTCGGTGTCGGTCGTCTTCACGACCCGGTCCAGGCGGTCGTGCTCGAACAGCGTCTGCGAGCCGATGTCGTCGACGCCGTCGGTCGTGCCGAGGTACTCGTACTCCTTGACGGTTCGGCCGAGGCCGTCGTACTCGTACCGGGTCACCGCACCGGCCGGGTCCGTCTGTTCCGCGATGTCACCGCTGGGGTAGTACAGGATCGTCTGCATGCCGCCGTTGGGCTTGACGATCTTCCACGGCAGGTCGGCCGGAGCGGTGCCCCCCTGGTAGCCGCCGGCCTTGTCGCCGTCGGTGTAGGTGATCGACGTCCGCCGGCCCAGTGGGTCGATCTCGCTGGTCCGGTTGCCGCGGGCGTCGTACTCGAAGGTGGTCAGGTATTTGTTGTCGGTGGCCGACGCCGAGCCGGGTCCGCGCTGCTGAAGCAGACGGTCGTTGCGGACGTCGGCGGGGTTGCCGGTATTGAGGTAGTACGTGGAGTACGACGTGGAGCAGTTGTTCGCCGACCGGTCCTGACAGTTCGTCGCCGAGACCACGTTGCCACGGTCGTCGTGCTCGTTGATCGTCATGTTGCCGTTGGCGTCGGTGATCGTGCGCAGGTTGCCCTTGCCGCTGTAGCCGTAGCGGGTGACGTTGGTCAGCGCGTCGACGTCGGCGACCTTACGGCCGTACATCAGGTCCTGGATGGTGCTGGTCGACGAGTTGTCGGGGCCGAGGATCGTGTAGTCGATCTGTCCCGAGGGGGCGGATTTGACCGCGTCGCGGGCCTTGAACTGGTACGACGCCTGGCTCGCGTCGAGTTCGGAGGCGTAGAACGCGACCTCGCCGATGGTGCCCTTGAAGTAGGAGGTGGCCTCGGAGGTGAGGTAGTAGAAGTTGCTGCTCGCCCGGTCCATGTAGCCGGCGCCGACGGTGTACGTGTGCTCCTGGTCCGGGTCCATGGCCCGGGTGCCGGCCGAGGACTGGGTCTTCACGCCGTCGACGTACAGGGCCTGGTTCGTGCCGTCCGTGGTCAGCGCCACGTGGTGCCACTTGTCGTCGTTGACCGCGGTCTTGCTGGTCAGCGACGGAAGCCACTTCTGCGCTCCGGTGCTGTTGCAGTCGTACAGCTGAAGGTCGGTGCCGTTGGTCTTGGAACTGCCGGGGATGTCGATGCAGCGACCGGAGGACGGGTTGTAGAGCGCCTCGGCCGAGGCGTAGAACTGCTGGGAGGCGCTGTTGTTGCAGGTCCACAGCTTGAGCAGGGTGCCGTTGGCGGTGCCGGCACCGTTCGGGGTGACGCACTTGCCGAGCACCTGGAGGGTGAACCGGCTGGCGGCGGCGTCGGTGGGAACCAGCGACAGGTTCTGTGCGGTGCTGCCGTTGCAGGCCCAGCTCTGGATCGCTGTTCCGTCGTTGGTGTTGCCGTTGTCGACGTCGATGCACTTGCCGGCGATGCCGATCGAGTTCATCGGGCCGGTGGGCGACTTCGACGGCGAGAGTCCTCGCAGCTTGCCGTCCGCCGTGATCCAGAGGCTCGGCATCTCGAGACGGTTGAGGGTGGCGAAGGCAGAGTACTTGGGGCCGAGCAGCATAGTCTTGGTGCTGGTGGTCTTGAACCACATCGACACCGAGTTGTCGCCCTTCGGCGCTGACCCGGACGGCAGCTCGACGAAGGAGCTGGTGCCGTTGAGGCCCGCGGCGGTGCCCGCCGTTCCGAACGGACCGGCCGATCCGAGGGTGATCATGTTGTAGGTGGCGGTGCTTCCGTTGACCTGGTTGACCGCCTGGGCGACGCCGCCGTACTTCTCGGCCATCCGCCAGTAGTTCGTCGGCGCGCCACCGAGGACCGCGCTCTCGTACACCTTCGACGTGCCACCCAGGACCGGGGCCTTGGGTTCCCAGGCCGAGCCGTTGCCGTCGACGACCCGGCTGACCCGGCCGGTCACGCCGTCGTAGGAGATGATCGAGGCGGCGGCCGTGGACGGGCGTACCACCCGGGTGAGCTGCTTGACCTCGGACTTCGCCGCCCACAGGTCCTTTACCAGCCGCTCGTCGACGGCGTTCTCGAAGAGCGCCACCTCGGCGATCGAACCGGCGAAGTAGTCACGGGTGCCGACGTTGCTCGTCGTGTTGCCGTGCGACTGGTTCGGCCAGCCGCCGCCGACGAAGCCCTTGCCGACGTACGAACTGTTCGGGCTCAGGTCCTGAACCGTCACACCGTTCTCGAAGTCCACCTGATCGCCGTCGACGTAGAGTTCCTGACGGTTGCCGGCGGCGGACAGCACCACGTGGTGCCACTTGTTGTTGGCGACCGTCGCCGTCGACTCCATCGGCGTGTGGTTGCGGTAGGTGAACAGCTGGTCGACCGGCCGGTTCTTGCCGCATGTCCAGATCTGCATCGCCGCGCCGGCCTGGCTGCCGTCGCCGACCGAGTCCATGCACAGGCTGGACCCGACGTTGATGATCTGCCCGTCCACCTGCACGTCCCATTTCTGGGTGGCGAAGGAGGCGTTGCAGCTGTTGATGATCAGGTCGGCGCCGTTGGTGACGCCCTGGTCATCGGTGTCGAGGCACTTGGTCACCCCGCCTGTGGTGACCAGCAACTGCTGATTCGTGGCCCAGGAGAAGACCTGGTTCGCCGCGGTCGAGCAGTTGGCCAGGGCGAGGACGGTGCCGTTGGTCGAGGTGTTCCCGGGGACGGTCAGGCACTGTCCCTGGCCGGCGGCGAGGAGCGTGCCCAGGGTCGTGCCGGGTTTGGGCGCCTTGGGGAAACCGCCCATGAGCCGGCCGTCGGCGCCGATGTACAGCGTCGGGTTGTAGGCGGTCCGCGTGGTCGCCGCGGTCGAGCTCGTCGGCTCCAGGGACTGGCCGTACAGCACGCCCTCGCTGCCGGTCTTGAACCACATGCTGATCGCCTGGTTGGTGGCGTCGCTGGCGAGTTTCGCCGGCACCTGCAACTGCGACGACGTGCCGTTGAAGCCGGCCGCGGTCGCCGACGTGCCCGCCAGCGGGCCGGGCTGGCCGAGCGTCACGCCGGTGTGGGTGGCGACGTCGGTGCCGCCGTTCTCCAGCATCTCGCTGTAGGCCTTGTCGCCGCTCGTCTCGGCCAGTCGCCAGTACGAGTGCGGTCGCGCGTTGGTCGTCGCGGTCGGGAACAGAGATCTGGTGGTCTCGTACTGGTAGGTGCGGCATTCGGTGGTGCCGGTCGGTGGGCACACCTTGGTCAGCGCGCCGTCGGCGTACTCGTAGGTCCAGGTGTTGATCGTCTCGGTGTTTCCGGGGGTGGCCGGGTCGGTGGAGACGGAGGTGACCCGCTTCGGCGCGGTGGCGTTCCACTGGAACGTCAGGGTGCGGCCGGAGGCCGCGGTGATCGTCGTTAGGACGTTGTCGGTGTAGGTGAACTTCTGTTTGCGCCCGGAGACGTCGGTGATCGACGAGATCGCGAAGCGTCCGTCGGCGACCTTCTGCGCGTATTCGTAGACCGAGCCGTCCTTCTCCCGCAGCCGGTAGCCGGCGTCGGCGGTCAACTCGGTGAAGGACGCGGCGAGCCCGGCCGGCGAAGACCAGGTGCCGTTGGCGTTGCGTCCGAACGCCATCTCGCGGCCGTTCGGGTAGGTCACCACCACGGTGTTGACGACCGCGGTGCCACCGATGGCCGCGCTCTTGACCACGGCCTTCGCGTCGAGCAGGCTCGACCATCCGGCGCCGAACGCCTGGTCCGAACGCGGGTCGATGCTGTTGTAGGCGCGGGAGATCTCCAGCGGCGGACCGACCGTGGCGACCATCGCGTCGCGGACCGTCGTGGTGTAGTTGCCGATCACCGGGTCGAAGCCCTGACCGGAGTTCTGCGACAGCCCCGAGGTGATCGACGGCTGCGGCACCGGTGTCACCAACAGATGCTTGGACAGATAGTCCTCGTTGTTGGTCAGGCCGTCGGACACCATGACGGTCCAGTAGTAACTCTCGCCCCAGACCATCTTCCCGGCCGGCACGGTCCACGACTTCTTGGTCGACCAGTTGCCGGAGTTGGCGATCTCGGTCTTGGCGTCCTTGCTGTACAGGATGAACCTGTACATCAGCGACTTGGGC
Organism: Actinoplanes sichuanensis; assembly: GCF_033097365.1. Taxonomy (NCBI): domain Bacteria; kingdom Bacillati; phylum Actinomycetota; class Actinomycetes; order Micromonosporales; family Micromonosporaceae; genus Actinoplanes; species Actinoplanes sichuanensis. The sequence continues at coordinate 1,687,802 of NZ_AP028461.1, read as the reverse complement.
CAGTTGTCCGGGTCCTGTGCGTCCGCGATCAGTTCCGGCTGAAGTGTCTGCGCCGCCGCGCCGTACACCGGGTACTGCTCGTTGACCTGGGCGTCGACGTTGTAGTCGTAGGTCAGCTCCAGGTACGGGTCGGTCGCCGCGCCACCGTAGTTGGCCGAGGTGAACCGCTTGAACGCGGTCGAATCGGTCTCCGACGCGGTCAGCGCGAGACCGAGGTTCGGCATCGTGCCGCTGGACCAGCCGTTGAACGTCGTGACCGGCAGCGACGCCGCCCGAAATTCACCGACGCCACGGTTGCCCGCGGTGTTCCCGCATGCCTTGGTGTTGTCGTTGATCTGCAACTGGCCGATCGGCGCCGAGTAGGTCGGGGCGTCGGCGAGCTTCCCGTTGTTCGCCAGGCTCGTCACAGTCCACGGCTCGGTGATCCGGTGGATGTTGACCGGCTTGAAGCTTGAGCAGTTGTAGGACCAGGTGTGGAACAGGACCAGCTTCGCCGACCGGATCTGGGTGCCCTTGAGGCCGTCGTTGTCGAAGTCGTCGAAGTGGATGAACGACCGCGACCGGGTGGTGCCGCCGTCCCAGGTGCCGACCGGCAGGTTGTCACCGTTGTGGTCGGTGGTGGACGTACTGTCGTCGGCGAAGACGTCACCGGTGTCGGCGGTCTTCCAGGTCGACGTCGGGTCGACCCGCACCGGGTACTGCCGAGCCGGGTCGTTGAGCCACGCCGCGTCGGCGGTCACCTTCAGCGCCTGACCACCGTCCCGGGTGATCAGCTCGTACTGCACGCCCGACGACTCGGCCGGTGCGCCCGACTTCGGGTCGACCTTCGAGTCCTGCATGTAGCCGGGCGGGATCCGCATCACGACGGCGCCGTTCGCGGCGACCAGGTCGATCGAGCGGTCGGTCTGCCTCTTCGGCGTGAGGCCGTCGAGCTTGAGCGGGAACACCCATTCGTTACCCGCGGCCGGCGACTTCAGGATCAAAGTCTCCTTGAGACCGTCGTTCAGCGACCGCAGCTCCAGGTCGGTTCCCGGCAGGATCTCCGGGTACGTGGCGGTGTCACCGTTGAGCACGGCCTGCACCGGGGCGGCGCCGTCGAGGTCATAGGCCATGGTGTGCCCGGACGCCGTGGTGATCGAGGCGAGCGGGTCGCCCTCGGACGTCGGTTCGACCGCTGCGGACGGCGTCGGCGTCGGCTCCTCGACGGCGTCGGTGCCGACCGCGCTCAGGCTCACGTCGATCGAGTTGGCGCCCGCGTCGAGACGGTCGCCGTTACGGGTCAGCGACGTGTCGATCGGCTGGTAGGAGCCGTCAGCGGCCCGATAGTTGACCCGCGAGTCGTGAATCTGGCGGGTGATCGACCCATCCTCGTTCTCGAACTCGGTGTACGTCGCCGTCGACTTCTCCGGCAGCCGCTCACTGGTCACCGGGTCGAAGCTGTTCTCGCCACCCGGCAGCGGCGGCGTCGTGAACCTCTTCGCCGCGGGCTCGGCGGGAAGAGCCGGGTCGACGGCGCCCTTGCCACGGCCCGGCGCACGCCCGGCGCCACCCTCAGCCTGGGTCTCGTCCGTCGCCACATAGTGGTCGTCACCGGTACCCGCACCGAGCTTCTGCTCAGGCAGACCAGTCACCGCACCCAGCGCCGCAACCTGCCGGAACGGAGACAGCAGCCCGGCCACCGGCCAGCCACCACCCTCCGGAACAACCTCCGGTGGCACACCGAGCGACAGCGCCACAGCCAAAGCGGTAGCGCCAGCGATCCCCCGCAGCATCGCGATCCCCGATTCTCACAGCAACTTCATGGATGCCGCGGCAGCATGCAGGGAAAGATATATATTTTCAAGATCTTGCACAGACCGCCCGGGAAGACCTATGCGCTGGTCAGCGCTCCGCTATGGCGCAAGTCACCGAGCAGACATCGACCATGCGGGTTCAGTCCGGGAGTTCGAAGCGCCTGGTCCGGGCTGCGCTCAGCAGGGTCAACAGGATGCCGCCGCCGACCAGGAACAGGCCGCCGACCAGCAGGGGCAGGCCGTCGCCGCCGGTGATCGGGTTCTCGCCCGGGTTACCGCCGTCGTCGGTTCGCGTCGGAGACGGCGACGGGGAACGCGACGGCTTCCGCGACGGGGTGGCCCGGGACGGGGAACGGGACGGCGGCGCCGACCGTGACGGGGAACGCGACGGTGACACCGACGGCGACGGGGTACGGCTAGGCGACACGGACGGTGATGGGGAGGCGGTCGCCGACGGCGAAGGGGACGGTGTCGGGGCCGGTACGGTCGGGTCGATCGAAGCCGGTGCGTCAGCCTGCGCCCCACCCGAGTTGTCCGGGGTGGTGCCGTTCGCCCGTACCAGGAAACTGCCGTGACCGGCCGCGATGTCCTCTGCCGTGAGGTGGTAGGGGTCCGATGTGCACGTCATGCTCTCACCGGGCGCCAGGGTCGTCTTCGGGCAGGTGACACCGACCGGCAGCCCACTGAGGGTGATGTTGTGCAGGGTGACGTTGCCGCTGTTGGTGACGACGATCGTCGAGGTGACGTCGTCGCTGGTGCCGAGGATCCCGTCACCGTCGGTGTCCGCCCACCCGACGGTCTGTTCCGCGCCGACGGCGGGTACCTGCGGCTCGACCGGGTTCTCGGCGGCTGCCGGGGCGGACTCGGTCGGGGTCGTGGCGCCCGGTTCGAGTCCGCTGGTGGTGGCCGCGGTGGTGATGATCCGTTTGCTGTCGATGTCGGCCTGGGTGACGATGTACAGCTTCGGGGCGACGCAGGTCATCATCTCCCCGACCGCCAGGGTGGGCTGCGGGCACGGGATCGCCCCCATCGTCACGTCGGTCACGGTCACCGTCGACATCGTCACGTTGCCGTTGTTGACGACCAGGTAGCGGTAGCGGATGCCGTCGCCGACCGCCGGCATGCCGTTGGTGGACGCGATGTCGGCCGGACGTAATGCCCTCTCCTCGATCGTGGCGGAGATGTCGAGGCCCAGGCTGCCGCGCCCGACGACCAGGCGGACCGTGGCGGCGTCGGTGTCGTAGGGGGTGTCGGTGACAGCGCCGTTGCGGCGGCCGGTCACCGTGGCCGGTTCCCGGATGGCGCGGTCGGCGTCGATGTCGGCCTGGGTGATCTTGTACGAGGCCTGGCTGGTGCAGATCATCGTGCCGCCGACCGGCAGGGTGGTGCCGGGGCATTGCGCGAGCCCGACCAGCCGGTCGTCGACGGCGATGTCGATGACCTCGAGGTCGCCGTCGTTGACGACGGTGTACCGGAACGCGACCGTGTCACCCACCTGCGCGGCGACCTGGTGTGCGGTCGGGGTGACCACGGCGACCACCGACAGGTCCAGGGAATCGGCGGCGACGGCCATCTGCTCGGTGTCGGTGGCCGGCCCGAACGTCTGGTCCGATGTGGCACCCGGGGCACGTGCGGTGACCGACACACTCTCCACGATCGGCTGGCCGGCCTCGACGTCGGGCTGGGTCACCCGGTACGGCGTACCCGCGCTGCAGGTGGTGGAGGCGCCCGCGGCGAGGGTCGCGGCCAGGCAGTTCGCCACACCCGTGCGGATGCCGGTGACGACGATCCCGGTCATCGTGACGTTGCCGGTGTTCCGGACGGTGAACTCGTAGTCCACGATGTCGTCACGGATCAACTGGTCGCGGTGGGCGCCCGGGGTGACCACGGCGTCGGCCAGGATGGTCAGCCCGGGTGCGGCCGGGACCACCGGGACACTCGCCTGTGGGGTCAGCAGCGCGGTGGCGGCCGGGTCGGACGGGCGGCGGCCGGAGACGGTCACGGTGGTGAGCACCGGCGTGTTCGTGTCGATGTCACCGGCCGTGACGGTGTACGAGGACGCGCTGTTGCAGATCATCGACGCGCCGGGGGCCAGACTGGTGCCGGGGCAGGTGGCCGTACCGGCGCGGGTGTCGTTGACGGTGATGTCGGTGATGGTCTGGTTGCCGTTGTTGGTGAGTGTCGTCCGGTAGCGGACCGTGTCGCCCACCTCGGCCGCCGTCTGGTGCCCGGCCGGGGTGACGAGCGCGTCGACGGTGGCGGTCAGTGACGGCGCACCGGTGGCGACGCCGGTGGAGGCGGTGGACGGGCCGTACGAGTGCGGTGCCGGGTTCCCGGTCTGTTCGCCGATCACGTAGGCGGTGGCGACGATCGGCTGCCCGCCGTCCACGTCGGACTGGGTCACCGAGTAGAGCGGGCCGCCCGTGCAGGTCACCGTGCCGAGTGGTCCGATCGAAACGTTGGGGCAGGTCACCGCACCGATCAGGCTGTCCGTGACGGCGAAGTTGTGCATCGTCACGTTGCCGTTGTTGGTGACCGTGTAGGCGTACGAGATGGTGTCGCCGGCCGCTGCGGCGCTCTGCCGGGCCGGATCGGAGACGGTGGCCGCACTGGCGATGGTCAGCGACGGTGCCGCCGCGGCGACCGGGGCGCTGGAGGTCCGCGGTCCGAAGATGACGTCGGTGAGGGTGCCGACCCGGCGCGCGGCGGCCTGGGCGGTGTCGGTGATCGGCAGGCCGACGTCGATGTCGCCCTGGGTGATGGTGACGGTGTTGGCACCGGTGCAGGTCGTGAAGGCGGTGGGCGCGAGCGACACGGCCTGGCAGGACGCTGCTCCGGAGAGGTTGCCGCTGACCACGAGGGTGTTCATGGTGACGTTGCCGATGTTGCGCACCGTGAAGGAGTACGTGATGGTGCTGCCGAGGGTGTCTCCGGTGGGTGCTGCGGTGGGAGTGAGCTGCAGCAGCGGGTTGGCCGGGGCGACCGGCACGGTGGCGTCGAACGGGCCGTAGCCGACCGGGGAACCGTCGGACGACTTCTCCGCGTTGACGGTGATCCGGGAGGTGACCGGGCCGCCGGTGTCGAGGTCGCCTTGCGTGACGGTGTAGGGCGAGCCGCTGGTGCACGTCATCTGGGCGCCGATGGCCAGCGAGGTGAACGGGCAGACCACGGCGGCACCGGTCAGCGCGTCGGTGGCACTGATCTGGTTCATCACCTGGTCGCCGTTGTTGGTGACGATGACGCTGTGCGTGATGGTGTTGCCGACCGCCGCCGCATACCGGTTGCCCGCGGGGTTGACCGCCGGGGTGATGGCGACCGTGAGGGAGGCGGCCGCCTGGGCCAGCGCGACGGTGTCGGAGCCGGTGGCGTAGGTGCTGGACGCACCGGCGCCCGGGGCGCGGGCGGTGAGGACGGCGTTGTCGGTGATCGGCGTCGCGGCGGTGATGTCGCCCGGCTGGACCGTGTACTGGGAGGCGCTGTTGCAGGTCATCAGCGCGCCGACGGCGAGTGTCGTGAACGGGCAGTTTGCGCCGCCGGCGATCGGGTCGGCCACCGCGATCGAGGACATCGTCACGTTGCCGGTGTTGGTGATGTCGTAGGTGTAGGCGATGGTGTCGCCGGCCTGTGCCTGGCTCTGCCGTGATCCCGGCGTCACGAACGCCGTGACCAACATGCTCAGTGCCGGGACGGCGGGTGCGACGGCGACGGTCGCGGTGAACGGCCCGAACGACGGGGTCGCGTTCGCCGGTGTGGTGCCGGTCGCGGTGGAACTCGCGGTGATCGGCTGGCCGGCGTCGATCCGGGCCTGGGTGACCGTGTACGGCATCGCGCTGGTGCAGGTCATCGACGCGCCGACCAGCAACGAGGTGCCCGGGCAGGTGACGGTTCCGGCGAGCGCGTCGGTGAGCCCGATCCCGGTCATCGTCACGTTGCCGTCGTTGACCACCGTGTATGTGTAGGTGATCGTGTCACCGACCCGGACGGCGTTCTGGTGTGCCGCCGGTGACACGGTCGCCACCGCGGTGACCGAGAGCGACGGTGCGGCGCCGGCCACCGGCACCGTCACGGTGTTCGACCCGTAGACGGTGTTGCTGACCGCTCCGGGATGGCGCCCGGAGACCGAGGCGGTCGACGCCACCCCGGTCGCCGCATCGACGTCGCTCTGGGTGACGGTGTAGCTGCCGACCGACGTGCAGGTGGCGGTGGCTCCGGCTGCGAGCGGGCCGGCCGGGCAGGTGGCGGCGCCCAGCCGGGTGTCGCTGACCACGATGTTCGACATGGTCACATTGCCGTTGTTGGTGACCGTGTACGAGTAGGCGATGGTGTCGCCGGCCCGGACCGCGTTCTGTCGGGCGATCGGGTTGACCGTCGGGACGACCGCTACGGCGAGCGCCGGTGCCGCGACGGCGACCGGCACGGACACCGTGAACGGGCCATAGGAGCCGGTGGACGCGCCGGGCGCCCGGCCGGTGACGGTGGCGCTGTCGACGACCGGGGTTCCGGCGTCCACGTCGGACTGGGTCACCCGGTAGGACGAGGAGCTGGTGCAGGTCATCGTCGCGTTCACGGCCAGGGTGGCGGACGGGCATCCGGCGGTGCCGGTCTTCGTGTCGGTGACGGCGATCGAGGACATCGTGACGTTGCCGTTGTTCGTCACCGCGTACGAATAACCGATCGTGTCGTTGGGCGCCGCGGCGCTCTGCCGGGCCGGCGGCGTCACGCTCGCGATGACCACCGCGGTGAGTGACGGCGCGGCCGCGACCACCGGGACGCCGGTGGAGAACGGTCCGAAGGTGCGGGTGGTGTTCGAGCCGGCCAGCCGTCCGCCGACGGTGGCCGAGTCACGGATCGGCACCCCGTCGTCGACGTCACTCTGCGTCACCACGTACGGGCTGCTGCTGGTGCAGGTCATCGACGCGCTGACGGCGAGCGTGGTGCCGGGGCAGGTGACCGGCCCGCCCTTGGTGTCGGTGACGGAGACCTGGCTGAGGGCCGCGTTGCCGTCGTTGACCACCACATACGAGTAGGTGACCGTGTCGCCGACCTGTGCCGCACCGGTATGTCCGGCCGGGTTGACGGTCGCGGTCACCGTCGCCCGTAGTGACGGGGAACCGGTGGCGAGCTGCACGGTGACCGGCGCCGGGCCGAAGCTGACCGGGGCCGCGCCGCCGGGCGGGCGGCCGGTGACCGTCGCGTTGTTGTAAACCGGCTGCTGCGCGTCGAAGTCGGCCTGGGTGATGGTGTACGGGACGGGACTGTTGCAGACCATCTGGGCGCCCGCGGCCAGCGTCGTGCCCGGACAGTCCGCGGTCCCGGTCAGCGCGTCGCGCACCACGAGCTGATTCATCGTCACGTTGCCGTCGTTGACCACGGTGAACCGGTAGGTGACGGCGTCTCCGGTGACCGCCGCGTTCTGCCTGCTGGACGGGGTGACCGTGGCGACGCCGGTGATCTTCAGGGAGGCGTTGCTGGGGCTGATGGTGACCGCGGTCTGTGCGGTGTCGTTGCCGGACGCCGGGTCGGTGCTGTCCGCCGACACCACCCGGACCACGTTGTTCGGAGTGCCGGCGCTGAGCGCGGTGCCGGACAGGGTGAGGGTGACCGATCCGCCCGAGGCGAGCACCGGGATCGACCAGCGGCCGGTGCCCGGGTCGTAGCTGCCGGAGCCGGTGCCGGAGCTGATCAGCAGTCCGGTCTGCGGCTGCACCTGGATCACCACGTTGGCGACGTCGGACGGGCCGGTGTTGCGGGCGGTCACGGTGAACTGCACCGGGTCGGTGGCGACCACGGTCGGGGTGCTCGTGGTCTGGGTCAGCTCGAGGTCGGAGATGTGCTCGACGGTCGCGGTCGTGGTGGTGCTGTTGTTGCCGGCGGTCGGGTCGGCCGAGGTCGACGACACGGTCACGGTACGGGCGAACGAGTTCCCGCTGTAACTCGTTTTCAGCAGCGTGTCGAAGGTGATGTCCCAGGTCGTCGAGGCGTACATCAACGGTCTGGTGCAGATGAACACGCCGCCGTCGGGGGTGATGCCGTTGAGGTCGGTGGTGCCCTGGAACGAACAGGTGCCGGTGCTGGTAGTGGCCGTCGGCACGGTCTGCCCGGCCGGGACGGGCCGCTGGACCACGACGCCCTCGGCCCGGGTCGGCCCGGCGTTGCTGACCGTCACCACGCTGCGGATCCGCTCGCCGGGCACCAGCGTGGTGCCGCCGCGGTCCGGGTTGACCAGGGTCTGCGTCACCGACAGGTCGCCTTTGAGCAGGACCGTGAAGTTGGCTGTCTGCTTGTCGTTCGCCGAGTTGTTGTCGGTGGTGGTGGTGACCACGGTGACCGTGGCGGTGCCCGGCCCGGCCTGCGCGTCGGGCCCGAGTACCACGGTGCCGCCCAGCATGATCGGCGGCCCGGGCGGCAGGTGCGGGATGGTGCAGGCGGTCGGGGTGCAGTAAGCGGCCATCGGCCCGGTGGCCGGCCGGACGATCGTCACCCCGGGTGGCAGGACCGGGATGAACGAGATGTTGTCGGCCATCGACGGGCCGTTGTTCTTCACCGCGAGGGTGTACGTGGTGCTCTCCCCCGCGTGCGCCGTGTAGGTGCCGAGGGTGAGGGTGATTCCCACGTCGGCGACCAAGGCGCTCGCCCCGGTCACGGTGGCGATGTTGTTGTTGACGTCCGGGTCCGGTGTGGCCGCCTTCAGCGAGACCGCGTTGTTGACGACCGGATTCGCGTTGTTCAACGTCATCGTGATGGTGGCCGTCACCGAGGCCCCGGAGGCCAGCGAGGCGAGCGAGCATTCGATGGTGCCGGTCGTCGTGGTGGCGCAGGTGCCGCCGGGCAGGGTCGCCTGCGCGTTCGTCGAGCCGACGGGGATCACCTCGGACAGCACGATGGTCCGGGCCGTCGACGGACCGGTGTTGCTGACCACCACGGTGTAGGTGATGGTGTCGCCACCGGCCGGGTTCGCCGGCGCATAGGTCATGGTGACGCCGAGGTCGGCGCTGCCGGTCACGGCGCTGCTGGTGGACGCCGTGTTGTCCGACTGTTTCGTCTCGTAGGTGGCACTGGTGATGGCCGCGCCGACCGTGTAGGCGGTGCCGGGTGTCTCCCCGGAGGGCACGTTGCCGGTGATCGTCATGGTCCGGTTGGCGCCCGACGCAAGACTCGGATAGTTGCAGGTCGCCTTGGTTCCGCTGACCGAGCAGGTGCCGCCGGTGGATGTCGCGGTCACCCCGGTCAGTCCGGACGGCACGGTCGCGGTGAGCACCACCGAGGCCGCCGTGCTCGGACCCGCGTTACCGGCGGTGACGGTGTAGGTCGCCGATTGACCGGCGACGACCGTCGAGCCGGACAGGGCCGCGGTCACCGACAGGTCGGCGGCAGGGTTGACGGCGATGGTCGAGGTGTTCGAGGTCGAGGTGGGCGAGGTGTTGGTGACCACCTCGGTGTAGCCGGCGGTCGCGTCGTTGGACAGCGTGCTGCCGGCGATCGACGAACCGACCACCACCTGGTAGGACAGCGTCTGCGACTCGCCCGGGGCGAGGGTGCCGCCGACCGACCCGGTGGCGCCGGTGCCGACCCGCAGTTTCACGGTTCCGGTGCCGCTCACGTACTCGCCGACGTCGTCACCGGACGCGTCCGTCGGTTTCGTGGTCGTCGTTCCGGTCACCGAGCGCAGCGAACCCGGCACATAGGTGGTGCCGGCCGGCAGCACGTCGGTGATGGACGACAGGGTGGCCGGGGTGCCTCCGTCGTTACGGGTGGTCACCGAGTAGGTGAGCGTGTCGCCGACATTCGCGGTGGTGGCCCCGGAACTGTTGGCGACCGACGTGGTGGTGGTCAGACAACCGGCCGAACCGAACGACACCGCGTCGAGGAAGTTGCCGATACTCGGGTCGACGCTGGCCGACGAGACCGACTTGAACGCGAACCGGGTCTTGGTCTGCCCGGCCGGAACCGTGTACGTGCCGGTATAGGAACCCCACGTGTTCTTGTTGTCGGACAGGTTGGCGCCCTGCTGCACGAGCGTCCCGGTGGGCGGCCCGATGATCACCGCCATCGTGTCGGTGCCGGTCCGGCCGCGGTGGTTGAGCTGCCAGCGCAGGATGGTCCCGGGAATCGTGTCGAGATCCTGGTACAGCGTCGACACCATGTTGGCGTTGAGCTCGGCGTGCTGGCTACCGGACGCCGGGAGCACCCCACCGTAGCCGCGCCACAGTTCGATCATCTTGTCGGTCGCGGTGGTCAGCCAGCCCGGCACCAGCGTCTGCGCCATGATCGACACCTGGCCGGCCGAGATCACCGGCTGCTCGAAGTCGCCGTTGGTGAGCGACACCGCCGTCGGGCAGACCGTCTGCGCGGCCATCGCGGGCGTCGTCCGGAACGGCAGGACCAGGGACAGCGCCAGAATCATGGCGAACGCGGCGATGGTGAACCCGACACGCCTGACTAGCCCACGCACGGACTCCCCCGTTGCTCTGGTGACGCAGGCCGGAAGCCCGGCCCTACCCGGGCCATTGCAGGCTAATACGACATCAAGACCACAAAAAAGAAATTCCTCATATTTGTACGGCCACCCGAACCGTTCCAGTCGGTGCAATCGTCAGGCATTTCGGGTATAGGAAGAAACGCGCAGAAACGGCCGGGTGAGGTCATCACCCGACCGTTTCCCGAAAAGCGCTGTTATGTGGAGAATGCCGTCGTTTCGAGCAGACCGACCGAGCTCGTGCCGGAGGCGCGCAGCACGAACCGCAGCCGGGTGGTGGTCACCGGCGTGAACGTCACCGTGTTGTAGGCGTTCGCGGCCCGCGCGTACCCGCTGGCCTTCGGCACGTCGGCGTAGGCGGTTCCGGTCCAGTACTGGAGCCGCCAGGAGGCGGGCAGGCGCACCCCGTTGCCGTCGTCGAAGAAGTAGGTCTGCGCCCGGCCGACCGTGACCGCGGACGGCCACTGGAGTTCGGCCCACTGGCGGCCGGTCTCCGGCCACGTTCCCCAGCGGCGGTTGACGGTGTCGTTGGACGCCGTGGGCACGATGCCGTCGTTGATCGCCGCGACCGACTCCCAGGCCGACGTGTAGGAGGCGGATGCGGTGGCCGTACCGGCGAGGTTGCCGCTTCGGGTGGAACCAGACGGCGCGGGCGCCGTCGTCGTCGGTGCGGCGGTCGTCGGGGTCGCCGTCGGCTCGGTGGTCGCGACGTCCTGGATCGCCAGGTCGGCGCTGGCGAACGCGGTGAACGACGGATTGACGTCGGTCTCGCCGGCGCCGCCGTCACACTTACGGTCCGGGTTGAACAGCAGATAGGTGCCGGACGAACAGGCGAACGCGATCTCCGCGTCACCGCCGACCACGACGTTGCCGGACAGGTTCGCCCCGTCCTGGATGAGCGCGTTGTCCTTGACGATCGCGTTGCCGCCGACGGTGCCGCCGTTGACCCAGCCCAGACCCTCGATCCGGGCGTTGCCGGTGACGGTTCCGCCCATCACCGCGGCTTTCGGGCCGACGTAGGCGGTGGAGGCGACACTCGCGTTGCCGGCCACCCAGCCGCCGCCGTTGGAGTGCCACCGCCCGCCGTTGGTCGCGGCCGGCTTGACGTGACCCGGCTCGAAACCGGACGGCGTCGCCCCTTCGACCCGGAACTCATAGGGGTAGCGGCGAGCCTTGGTGTAGCCGTCGAGGAACCCGTAGTGCGGGACCGCGTTGGGGGTTCCGGTGACGACCAGCCACACCTCGCTCTCCCCGGACTGCAACGGGAAGTCGATCTGCCCATCCGTGCCGGACTTCAACGTGGAGTACCGCGGGACGCCGCCCTTGACCGCGACCAGCCCGAACGTCCACCCGGTCGCCCCGGTCTCGGCGTGTCCCTTCAACCGCAGCCGGACCAGTCCACCATCGGTGGACGGCACCAGCTTGATCTTGTTGAACCCGTAGTCGGACGGCGCCACCCTCGTATTGATCTGATAGTGGCCCTGACTCGAGTCGACTGGATCGACATTGCCGCCGTTGTACGCATTGAGGAACCCGGCACCCCATACGTTGTTGATGAACGGCATCAATGTCGACCGGTTGCCGAAGTCGTACGTGACGGTCCGGGTGGCGTACTCGCCGAGTCGACGGTTCAGTTCGGCCTGGTCGATGCCGGCGATCCGCCGGTACACCTCGAGCGGATGCTCGGTGTTGCGCGCCTCGTTCCAGATCCGGTTGAACATCTCCAGGCCGTCGCGGTCCTTGATGTACTGCGCCAGCATCCAGTTGCCGTAGTGGTGTCGGCTGGAGCTGTAGTAGAGGTTCTCCGAACGCAACCACCTGGTCAGGTCACCGGCCGCCGTCGTCGGCAGCGCCTGCATGGCCATGAACTCGGCGCTGGTCTCCCAGAACGTGCCGGCCGACTGGTCGGTGAACCCGTATCCGCTGCGGCCGAGGAACGTGTAGTTCTGGAAGACGTGAGCCAGCTCGTGGGCGAGTCCCCACGATCCGGGCAGGGCCGCACCGGGCGCGATGTTGATGACACCGACCCGGCCGTCGACCGAGCCGCCGGTCGCCCAGGCGTTGAGTTCGGTGCGGTTCCAGGTATTCGTGACGATGACGATGATCTTGTGTTCGGCGAGCAGCCCGGTCTCCGGCGTGAACTTCATCGTGTTCACGTAGAAGCTGTACAGGTTCTCCAGCTGGCTGAGCACATTGTCCGGATCGAACCTGTACGGGTCGCCGGCGGACGCCGGGTCGGTGCCGGACTTCTCACCCCAGAGCAGGATGAAGTTGTTCGACTCCTTGGTCCGCTCGGCGGTCCACGGGACCTCGCCGGTCCGGGTCCACGATTCGGGGATGTAGACGCTCTTGGTGGCAGCCGAGGCGCGGGACATGATCTGGGGGACGAGCCCCACGCCTGCGAGAAGCACGAATGCACACGCGATGACGAACCACGGCTGACGCCGTGATCGCGCTTGGGGAATCGGCATGACCCGGGACCCTAGACCACTTTTGGAAGCGCTCCCAAATTGTCTGAATAAGCCCTGTGAGCAGCCTTTACGCAGCCTTAAGCGCGCGTCGAGACGGCGGGCCGGGTGAAGGCCGGCTCGGCCTCCGGGCGGCCGAAGTGGTAGCCCTGCAGCAACCGGTAACCGATCCGGGTCAGGGCCTGCGCCTGCTCGGCGGTCTCCACGCCTTCGGCCACCGCGTCCAGGCCGAGACCGTTGCTGACCTGGATCATCGCCTCGGCGATGACGGCGTGCCGGCCGGCTTCGGTGATCCGGTCGACGAACGACTTGTCGATCTTCAGGATGTCGACCGGCACCGCCTGCAGCAGGCCCAGCGACGAGTGACCGGTGCCGAAGTCGTCGAGGGCGATCCGGACACCGAACGCCCGCAGCTCGTGCAACGCCGTCACCGCCGGGCCGCCGTCGAACACCGCGGTCTCGGTGACCTCCACGGTCAACCGGTGCGCGGGCAGGCCGGTCCGGGACAACACGTCGGCGACCGTCCCGGCGAACCCGGGACGGGCCAGCTGACGGGCCGACACGTTGACACTCACCCGGTCCGGCGCGTCCGAGCCCAGCTCCGCCGTCCACCTGACCAGCTGCTCGCAGGCCGTCTCCAGAATCCACGCACCCAGCTCGACGATCAGGCCGTTGCGCTCGGCGACCGGGATGAACCGGGCCGGGCTGACCATGCCGAGCCTCGGGTGATGCCATCGGACCAGCGCCTCGACGGCCGCCACCCGCTGCCCGGGCATCGCGACGATCGGCTGGTAGACCACCTGGAACTGGCGTTCGCCGAGGGCGTGCCGGATCTGGGCGCCGAGGCGGGCCTCCTCGACCGAACGCTCGTCGAGGGCGGGCGCCCACCTGCGGTACGGCTCGCCGCTCTCCTTGGCGGCGAACATCGCGACACCGGCCCGGCGCAGCACCTCCGCCGGATCGGCCGCGTCCGCCCCGCCGGCCACCCCGACCCCGGCCCCGACCAGTACCTCGTACCCCCTGGTGTTGATCGGATCGTGAACCGCATCCGCCAGACGCGCGGCAACCGCGTCCGCCCCGCCCTCCGGAGCGTCCCGGAGGAGGACCGCGAACTCGTCGCCGCTGAGCCGCGCGACCAGGACGTCCGGCCCGGCGAGCACGCGGACCCGTTCGGCGATCCGCACGATGACCTCGTCGCCGACCTGGTGGCCGAGTTCGTCGTTGATGGCGCGGAGCCGGTTCAGGCCCATCAGCACGATCTGCGGGCAGCCGTCGGTCAAAGCCTCGCCGAGCGCCCGGTAGAAACGCCTCCGGTTGTGCAGCCCGGTCAGGTCGTCCTGGTTCGCGAGCCGTTCGAGCTCGGTGGCCTGGCCGCGGACCTTGCTCATCACCCCGGCCATCCGCGCGACACCGAGCAGGAAGAGCATGGTGGCCCCGGCCGCGATGACGATGCGGTCGACGGTGTCGGCACCGACCGACGGAAGGAACAGCATGATCGGCGCCAGCACGGAACTGCCGCCGAGCACGACGAGCCGACCGCGGCCCACCCGGTCCGGCACGTCCGGCGCGTCCGGGGTGGCCGCGGTCATCGACGGGTGCAGCGCGGCGGCGGCCCACAACACGTAGGCCATCAGCCAGCACCAGTCGATCGCCCGACCGGAGTAGTCGAAGTACAGGCTGGCCACCGAGAACGCGACGTCCCCGACGAGCAGCAGAGCCGCCGCCACGCCCAGCAGATCGGTGCTCGGCGTACGCAGCCGCCTGTCGATCAGCAGCCCGGCCACCATCACCAGCAGCAGTGCGTCGAGTGACGGATAGGCGGTGCTGACCGCGCGTTCCAGCATCGACGCGGTGTCCACGGCCGCCACCGGGTGCAGCACGAACACCCACAGCACCAGGCCCAGACCGGTGGCCACCATGCTGGCGTCGATCAGGCTGCCGAGCTCCCGGCCACGCCGCCGCTGCAGCAGGAACAGGCCGGTGATCAGCGGCGGATACGACGCCAGATAGAAGACGTCGGCCACCGAGGGGTACGGCTCGACGTGCTGGACGCGCTCCAGATACACCCAGGTGAAGTCACCCAGCACCGAAAGGATCATGCCGACGCCGAACAGGATCCAGGCGAGCGGCCGTTGCGGGCGGTGCCAACGCACCGCGACCAGGATGATCAGCCCGGCCAGCAGCCCGATCGTGTTGTAACCGGCACTCGACCACAGGGTGCCGGCGGGCAGCAGGTAGTAGACGACGGTCGCGAGGAGCCCGGCCGTCGTGCACCAACGCCACTGGTCACCTGCACGCACGAACACCATCATCGGCGTCGCTGTCCGGCGCCTGAGGAAATCGGGAGGCGCCTCCGGACCCCACCGCCTAGGGTCGACCCCATGAGGACTACCAGCGAATCCCCCGCCCTGTTCGCCGCTGGAAAGGCCTTCCGTGTTCTTCTCGAACCCCATCGACCCGTTCCCCGCCGGTAACAGCCCCACCCCCGCCGCCGGCGTCCGGCGGTTCATCCTCCAGGAGTTCCGGCCGCTGCGGCCGGTCGTGGTGATCGCCGTGCTGACCACGGTCCTGTGCGCCGCCGTCGAGGTCTGGCTGATCGGCTACGCCGGCCGGCTCGTCGACCTGCTCGCCGCCACCGATCCGGCCACCCTCTGGGCCGAACGCGGCACCGAGTTGCTCGCCGTCGCCGCGTTCGTGTTGCTGGCCCGACCGGCGCTGATGCTGCTCGGGCAGGTGCTCGACGACATCACGTTCCGGGCCAACGCACGGCCGCTGGCCCGCTGGCGCGCGCACCGCTACGTGTCCCGGCAGTCGGTCGGCTGGTTCCGCGACGACCTGGCCGGCCGGATCGCCACCTGGGTCCGCGACGGCGGGGACGCGGCCGCCACCGCCGCCTACTCGGTGATCCACACGCTGGTGTTCGTGACCGCCTACATCGCCGGGTCGGTGTGGGTGATGTCCGCGATCGACGTACGGCTCCTGCTCCCCCTGTGTGCCTGGATCGTCGCGTACCTCCTGCTCATGGGTTTGATCGTGCCCCGCTTCCGGCGCGCCTCGGAGAACCTGCAAGCCGCCGAGTCGGCACTGACCGGCCTGCTCGTCGACTCCTACGCCAACGTCGACACACTGGCGCTGCTCGGCGACGCGGACGCCCGCACCGACCACGATCGGCGGGTGTTCGCCGAGGCCAGGCAGGCTCACCTGCGGCTGCAGCGGGTCGAGGTGACGATCAACAGCAGCATGATGGCGCTCGGTAGCGCGCTACTGGTCGGCCTGGTCGGCTACGGCATCGTGCTGTGGCGTTCGGAGGCCGCTCCGCTCGGCCTGGTCGCCGCCGCGCTGGCGCTCAGCTTCCGGATCACCTCGATGGCCGAATGGCTCCTCGACGCGGTCTCGTCCCTGTTCGGCGCCGCGGGCGCCCTCCGGCAGGCGTTGCGCACGGTCGCCCAACCACTCACGGTCGCCGACAAACCAACCGCCACCCCTTTGGTGGTACGGGCCGGAGCGATCCGTTTCTCGCAGGTCAGCCATCACTACGGCCGTGGTGCGGGCGGGCTCGACCGGCTCGACCTGGACATCGCGCCCGGCGAGCGGGTCGGTCTGGTCGGCCGCTCCGGCGCCGGCAAATCCACCCTCGTCGGGCTGCTGCTGCGCTTTCACGATCCGGAGTCGGGCACGATCACCGTCGACGGTATCGACGTCACCGACGTTACCCAGGACAGCCTGCGGGAGCAGATCGCCATGGTGGCCCAGGAGGCAACCCTGCTGCACCGCTCAGTGCGCGAGAACATCGCCGGCCCCACCCGTCCCGACAATGCCACCGGCCCCGGCAGTGCTCCTGGTGCCGCTGGTCCTGATACCGCCGCTGGTCCCCCTGCCGCCGGTAGTACCGCTGGTCCTGATACCGCCGCTCGTCCCCCTGCCGCCGGTAGTACCGCTGGTCCTGATACCGCCGCTCGTCCCCCTGCCGCCGGTAGTACCGCTGGTCCTAATGCCGCCGCTGGTCCCGCTACCACCGGTAGCGCCGCTGGTGCCAGTGGTGCCGCCGCCGCTGACGATGCCCGGATCGAGCTGGCGCTGGCCCGTGCCTCGGCCGGATTCGTCGGAACGCTGCGGGACGCGGACGGGCGCACCGGCCTGGACGCGCACGTCGGCGAACGCGGAGTCCGCCTCTCCGGTGGCCAGCGGCAGCGAATCACACTGGCCCGAGCGTTCTACCGGGACGCGCCGATCCTGGTCCTGGACGAGGCCACGTCAGCGCTGGACTCGGAGTCGGAGGCGGCCATCCACGACACACTCGGTGACGTGATGGCCGGGCGAACCGTCATCGCCATCGCCCACCGCCTGTCGACGATCGCCGGAATGGACCGAATCGTGGTCCTCGACGACGGTCGGATCGCTGAACAGGGCAGTCATGCTTCATTGCTCGCCCAGGGCGGCCTCTACGCCGACCTGTGGTCCCGGCAGTCCGGCGGTTTCCTGGGACTCCTCGACCCCGGGTCCCCATCCCCCACCGGGTCCCCTTCCACCACCCCACCATCCGGCCCCGCCGAGACCCTTCCCTCCGCACCACCCAGCCCCGCAGGGTCCCCTTCCATCACCGCGCAACCCGGCCCCGCCGAGGCGCCGCAATCTTGAATGGCTAACCACCCACAGCGGGGGTACTACTGGGGTACACGTATCAACAGAGCCTCCCTGCGCACCCGCGTCTGTGATGCCCTGGTTCCACAAACCGTTCGTCTTCGGAGGCCGTCATCTCTACCGTCAACGCCATCGCCGCGCCCTCGGCCACCGAACCGCTCGTCCGCACCACCATCGAGCGCCGGGCCGTCGGACCACGCGATGTTCTGATCGAGATCCGCTACGCCGGCATCTGCCACTCCGACATCCACACCGTCCGCGGCGAGTGGGGCCGAGTTCCGTACCCGTTGACCGTCGGTCACGAGATCGTCGGCCAGGTCACCGAGGTCGGCGCCGAGGTCACCAGGCACCGTGTCGGCGACCGGGTCGGCGTCGGCTGCATGGTCAACTCGTGCCGTTCGTGCGACAACTGTAAAGCCGGCCAGGAGCAGTACTGTCTGAACGGCAACGTCGGCACCTACGCCGGCACCGACCGGGACGGCACGATCACCCAGGGCGGCTACTCCACCCACATCGTCGTCGATGAGGATTTCGTGCTCCGCGTGCCGGAGGCCATCCCGTACGAGACGGCGGCCCCGCTACTCTGCGCCGGCATCACCACCTATTCTCCGCTGGCCCATTGGAAGGCCGGCCCGGGCCGCAACGTCGCAGTCGTCGGCATGGGCGGCCTCGGCCACATGGCCGTGAAGATCGCCGCCGCGATGGGCGCCGAGGTGACGGTCCTGTCGCAGACCCTGGGCAAGAAGGACGACGGGCTCGCCTTCGGCGCCAAGCACTACTACGCCACCAGCGACCCCTCCACCTTCGAGAAGCTGTCGAACACCTTCGATCTGATCATCAACACGGTCAGCGCCTCGATCGACATGGCCTCCTACCTACGTCTGCTCCGCCTGGACGGCACGCTGGTCGCCGTCGGTGCCCCGCCGGAGCCCCTGCCGGTCCAGGTGTTCACCCTGTTCGGGGCACGTCGCTCCTTCGCGGGCTCAAGCATCGGCGGAATCGCCGAAACCCAGGAGATGCTCGACTTCTGCGCCGAACACGGAATCTCCGCCCAGGTAGAGGTGATCACCGCCGACGAGGTCAACGAAGCCTACGACCGAGTCCTGAAGTCCGACGTCCGCTACCGCTTCGTAATCGACATCAACACTCTCCGCTAGCCCACCGAACGACGGCGGCCGGCCCGACTCCCCAGGCCGGCCCCGCCCCAGGCAAGGCAGCCGCCCCAGGCAAGGCACCCGGCCCGGGCAAGGCACCCGACCCGGGCAAGGCACCCGACCCAGGCAAGGCAGCCGACCCAGGCAAGGCAGCCGATCCGGAGAATGAACCCGGCCCGGAGAAGGCGGCCAGAAAGGCGAGCCCGGAAACGGCGGCGCGGAAGGCGGTTGCCCCGGAGAAGGCCGGGACAGGCAGCCGACCCAGGTCAGACCTCAGCCCCAGGGGAGGCCGCGAGCCCGCCCGGTCAACGTTCGATCATCTGCATCTGCGCCTCGTTGTGGTGACCGCCCTCGGCCGGGGTGAGTGCGTCGAGAGTCGCGACCTGGTCCTCGGTGAGTTCGACGGCAGCCGCGGCGGTGTTCTCCTCCACGCGGGACACCCGCTTCGTGCCCGGAATCGGAACGATGTCGCCGCCCCTTGTCAGAAGCCAGGCCAGCGCTACCTGGGCCGGCGTAGCCGCGACCTGGTCGGCGATCTCCTGCACCTGATCGGCGAGTCGGAGGTTACGGAGGAAATTCTCCCCGGTGAATCGAGGATTGTTCTTCCGGAAGTCGCTGTCGTCGAGGGCCTCGACATCCGCCGGCGTCCGCAGTGAGCCGGTGAGGAACCCGTGCCCCAGCGGCGAATACGCCACCAGGCCGATGCCCAACTCCCGGAGCAGCGGGAGGATCTCCTCCTGATCGCGGGTCCACAGCGAATACTCCGACTGGAGTGCCGCGATCGGGTGAACCGCGTGTGCCCGGCGGATCGTGTCGGCCCACGCCTCGGAGAGACCGATGTGCCGAATCTTCCCTTCCCGCACCAGCTCGGCAAGCGCTCCGACGGTGTCCTCGATCGGCGTTTCCGGGTCGACCCGGTGCTGGTAGTAGAGGTCGATGTGGTCGGTGCCGAGCCGTTTCAGCGACCCCTCGACGGCGATCCGGATGTTGGCCGGGCTGCTGTCCAGATTCCATAGGCCCCGGCCGCCGTGTGCGACCAGACCGAACTTGGTGGCCAGCACCACCTGGTCGCGCCGCCCTCGAAGGGCCCGGCCGACCAACTCCTCGTTGAGGTAGGGGCCGTAGATCTCCGCGGTGTCGATGAGAGTGACGCCCAGATCGATCGCCCGGTGGATCGTCCGGATCGACTCGGCATCATCGGTGCCGGCACCTGTGTATCCGTGCGACATCCCCATGGCGCCCAGCCCGATCCGGGCGACTTCCAAGCTGCCGAGTTTCGCGTTGCGCATGTCGTTCACTCCTTTCGGTGACACTGCCTCCACGAACCGAGGGCCGCTCAGGCTTCGGGGATCGTGAGGCTGAAGGTCTTGAGGTTGACGTCGGCCGGCTCGGGGCCGCCGCGCTTGCCGGTCTCGAGAGCGTCGATGGCGGCGAGTTCCTCTTCGGCGAGCACAAAATCGAAGACGTCGAAGTTCTCCGCGATGCGCTGTGGATTCGTCGACTTCGGGATCGCCGAGCGGCCCTGCTGCAGGTGCCAGCGCAGCATCACCTGTGCCGGGGACCTGCCGTGTGTCGCGGCGATCTCACCGATCGCCGGGTCGTCCAGGGTGCTGCGGTGGCCGCTGTCGCGGTAGAAGGTGATGCCGCCGATCGGCGCCCACGCCTGAGTGAGGATGTCGTGCTCGGCGCCGAGAGCCCGCACCTCGGGCTGGGTGAAATAGGGGTGTACCTCGATCTGGTTGACGGCGGGCACGACAGTCGCCGAGTCAAGGAGCGCCGTCAGGTGGTCGACCATGAAGTTGCTGACCCCGATGGCACGGACCCGGCCGTCGGCGAGAAGCGTCTCCAACGCGCGGTAGGCGTCGAGCGTCCGGGTGAACTCCGACGGCAGCGCCTGATGCAGGATCAGCAGGTCGATCTGGTCGACACCGAGCTTGCTGGCGCTCTTGTCGAACGCGTGCAGCGTCTCCTCGTACCCATAGTCGTTGATCCAGATCTTGGTCTCCAGGAAGACCTCGGCGCGGGTGAGGCCCGACGCGCGGAAGGCCTCGCCGACGCCGCGCTCATTGCCGTAGGCCGCCGCGGTGTCGATGTGGCGGTAGCCGGTCTGGAAGGCCGTCTCGACGGCGGCCCTCGTCTCCGCCGGCGGAGTCTGGAAGACGCCGAATCCGAGGGCGGGCATGGTCACACCGTTGTTGAGGGTGAGTTGCGGGACGGTCATGCGAGGCCCTCTCCTTCGGATCGGGGAAGCAGGCGCAGCGTGACCGCGCCGGCCTGCGCGCCGACGACGGAGCCGACGACGGCTTCTCCATAGCGGTCGTATTTGGCGTGGTAGGCGGCGTCGATCGCGGCGTGCACGTCGTCGCTCGGCCTCGTGAATGCGACATCGCGTTCCAGGCCGCCAGCCCGGATGCGACCGGCACCGCTGCGGACCGCCCCTGCGAACCAGCCGTTGCCGGCGCCGCGGGCGGACCTGACGAACAGGTCATCTCCGGCACGGACGACCCAGATGGTCACGTAGGGGCGCAGTGTGCCGTCAGGCCGCAGGGAGGCGAGCCGGAGCTCCTCGGCCCGGCCGATCGCCGTGAGGTCGCCGGGCGGCCATGGGGTTGCGGTGGTAGCGGACATGCGACCAGGAAAGCGCGAATCCCGATCGTGAGGGAGGCTCTGTTGATAGGGGTAAAAGCAGGGCCACCCTCCGGGCCCGCGGGCGGCCTAGCCTCGGGTCATGGACAACCGCAGCGAGGTCCGGGCGTTCCTCACCTCACGTCGGGCGAAGCTCAGCCCAGAGCGCGCAGGCATTCCGGCGTATGGCAGCCGCCGCGTCGCCGGGCTGCGCCGTGGGGAGGTCGCCGCCCTGGCCGGGGTCAGCGTGGAGTATTACATCCGGCTCGAGCGTGGCAATCTCACCGGAGTCTCCGACAGTGTGCTCGATGCCGTGTCCCGCGCGCTTCAGCTCGACGAGACCGAGACCACCCACCTACGTCATCTGGCCCGGGCCGCCGGGCCGCAGCCGGCTCGACCACGCAACCGCCGTGCGGGCGGCCCGGAGATCCGGCCCGCCGTGCGGCGGCTGCTCGATGCGATGACCGGGATGCCGGCGATCCTGCGCGACTTCCGGTTCGACATCGTGGCCGCCAATCCGCTCGGCCGGGCGCTGTATGCGCCGATGTTCGCCGGCTCGCCGACCACGCCGGTCAACACCATGCGGTTCACGTTCCTGGATCCGCAGGCGCAGGGGTTCTACCCCGAGTGGGCGCAAATGGCACGCTCGGCGGTCGGCGCTCTGCACATCGCCGCCGCACAGCATCCGGCTGATCAGCAGCTGATGAATCTGATCGGTGAGCTGTCCATGCGTAGCGACAGCTTCCGCACCTGGTGGGCCTCGCAGGACGTGTTCGTGCACCGGCACGGGGTCAAGCGGTTCCGGCATCCCGGTGTCGGTGAGCTGGAGCTCACCTACGAGGGGCTCGAGCTTTCCGGGGAGCGCGACCTGACCATCGTCACCTACTCCGCCGAGCCCGGCACCCCGTCGGGCGACGGTCTGCATCTGCTGGCGACCTGGGCCGCGACGCAGGAGGCAAACGCGAGCCGACCATGAGCCGTTGCTCGGCAACCGGCCCGCCGAGCACCGACCGAAAGGGCCGTCCGATCCGCCAGGCACCGACCGAAGGGCGACCCTGCCCCGCCGAGCACCGACCGAAGGACGACCCTGCCCAGCCGAGCACCGACCGAAAAGGCGGTCCGGCCCCGCCAAGCACCGACCGAAAAGGCGGTCCGATCCGCCAGGCGATGACCGAAAGGGCGGTCCGGAGCTTGAAAGGAGGCCGGGATCGGATTCAGGTGAGGTCGAGGGTCCAGGTCTGACCTACCAGGTGGTGGCCGAAGCTGTGGTGCGGGTCCTCGTCGACCAGGACGAATCCGTATGACTGATAGATCCGGCGAGCGGAGGTGAGGACGTCATTGGTCCACAGGGTGACGGCTCGGTAGCCGGCCTTGCGGGCGAAGCTCAAGCACTCGTCGACCAGGCGGGTGCCGAGACCGAGACCGCGGGCCGCCGGGGTGACGAGCAGGATGCGGAGCTTGGCCACGGTCGGGTCGCCGCCGGACACCAGGAAGATGCTGCCGGCCCGGGTGCCGTCGACGTCGGCGATCCAGGCGGCCTCGCGGGACGGATCGTGGTCGGTGGCGTAGTCGGCGACGATGCGGGCGACCAGGGCTTCGAAGTCGGTGTTCCAGCCGAACTGCTCGTCGTAGATCTCGCCGTGCGCCATCACGACCCAGCCGAGGTCGCCGGGACGGTCGGCGCGGCGGATGACCACGTCGGGTTGCTTCGTTGTCGTCATGTGCCCCTCCGAGCCTACTGACACGACTGTTTCAGTGAACTGTAGGCTAATCATATGAGCGAGCAGACTGCCAGCCCGTCCGCCCGGCAGGTGGAGCTTCTGGAGGCGGCCTATCGGTATGCGCTCGAACACGGCCTCGCCGATCTTTCGCTGCGTCCGCTGGCGGCGGCGATCGGTTCCAGCCCGCGGGTGCTGATGTTCCTTTTCGGCAACAAGGACGGCCTGGTCAGAGCATTGTTGGCCCGGGCACGGGCCGACGAGCTGACGGTTCTCGACAACCTCGGGGAGGCGCCCGAACGGACAAGCGGTGTACCGACCGGCGCGGAGACGACCGGCGCGGAGACGACCGGCGAGCTGATCGGGCCGGACGCGGACGGTCCGGTCACGGACGCCCCGAAGGCGGGCCGTCTGGCCACGGACGCCCCCGAGGCAGACCGGCTGGTTGTGGCGGCTGAGCAGGTCTGGGCCTGGCTGCGCGAGCCGCGGCATAGGCCGTTGCTTCGGCTCTGGGCGGAGGCCTATGCACGGTCGCTGATCGAGCCGGACGGGGCCTGGGCCGGGTTCGCTGCGGCGACCGTCAGCGACTGGCTCGATCTGCTCGCGTCGCGCCAGCCCGATGCGCAACGGGATACCGCCGACGGTGTGGCACGGCGGACTGCGGTCCTTGCCGCCCTTCGGGGCTGCCTGCTCGACCTGCTGGCCACGGGTGATCAGGATCGGGTCGACGCCGCGCTTCACCTCCAGCTCGACCTGATCAGAAAGGACAGGTGAGGACGACCGTCACGGCACCATCTCGGGGCTCCTTGGGACGGGCGTAGACGGATGGAAGCGTTCTGGTGGTTTGATACGTCGGTTTCCGTACCCGATGGTCCGTAGTCTCCACGACGGCGCCGGTGTCGCCGATCGAACCTGTACGCCCGCGGCGAAGCCTCGCGGCAGGCGCATCGAAGGATTCCGTACTGATCGATGGGGCCGGGCGAGACGGTCGTGACCGGCGTCGAGAAGAGTGGAACGGGTCCAATATCGACTCGACGGCCCGGCCGACTTCTGACACAGTGGCGCACACCATGACGAACCTCGAGCTTCTGACGGCCGCGGACGTGCAGCTCATGCAGGGTCTGGCGCAGCGCGTCACAGCGACGAATCCGGAGATGATCAACTCCGAGGCCACCTACGGCGAGCTGGCCTGGAACTGGGGCAAGAGCCACGCGGCGCACGGTTCGACCTGGCCGCGCCGACTCTGGTTCGCGGGTGGCCGGCTGGTGGCCTGGGGATGGGCGCAGCTCCCCCATCGGGTGGTCCGCAGCGACGGCCAAATCAAGGAGATCACCAACGCGAATCTGGTCTACCAGGTCCACCCGGATCACGCCGACCTGATCGACGAGGTCATCGACTGGTACGACCGGATCGCCGCCCACGTGGAGCGCACGGTCGTCCCGACGGCCTCGGACGGGTTCGCTTTGAAGGAGTGGGCGGCGCGCGGTTACGAGACCGATCCGGTGTCGCTCGGTGACACCGGGTTCTGGACCCAACTCAATCAGCGTGACCTCGGCGATGTCGAGGAGCCGGTGCTGCCGGTGGGGTTCCGGTTCCGCAGTGCCGACGAGGCCGGCGCGGAGGCGGCGGTTCGTGCGCATGTGGACGCGTGGACGCCGTCGACATACTCGGCCGAGGCCTACCAGGGTGTCCGTCAGACCGCCGGATATCGCGGTGACCTGCATCTGCTGGTCGAGGCGCCGGACGGGACGATGGCCGCGTCGACGATCATGTGGCTGGACGAGGTGAACCGTACGGCGGAGTTCGAGCCGGTCGGTACCCATCCGGATTTCCGGCGGCTGGGGCTGGCGCGGGCGATGATGCTGTACGGCATGCGGCGGGTCCGGGCGATGAAGGCCACGCGCGCGACAGTCGCCTGTCTCGGTGCGCCGGGTCATCCGCGGGCCCGTGGCCTCTACTTCGGCCTCGGTTTCCGAGAGATCTCCCGGGACGCCCCCCTGATCCGGACACTCCCTCAGGAGTAGCCGACGCGGCTTCAGGGCTACCTGCCTCGGGATCAGGGCTACCTGCCTCGGGCTCAGGGCCACCTGCCTCGGGCTCAGGGCCACCTGCCTCGGGCTCAGAGATACCCCCTGACTCAGGGATACCTGCCTCTGACTCAGGAGTACCTGACGCGGACGATCACGTCGCCGTTCCGGATCTCGGCGCTGCGGCTCACGTATCCGGGATCGGTCAGTGTCGGCAGCAACTCCTCCGCCTTCTCCAAGCCCAGCTGTCGTTTCAGTTCCTCCGGCGACATCCCGGTCGGCGGTCGCAGGGTGAGCCGCCACCAGCAGCCACCAGACCCGCAGTCCTTGTCGTTCTCGAGGATGCCGACGCGGGGCGGCACCTCGGGGATGCGCCACTCCGGAGGCAGCAGTCCTTCCTCCTTGAAGAGCAGGATGAAGACGAAGCTCAAGCTCCACAGACAGCCGCCCACGATCACCGATGCGGCGGCCGCGCGGGTCAGCCATCGGGTGGTCCTGGTCGTCATTGCGGCGAGGCTACCGAAGACGATCAACCACGGAGAGTGTCGAACCGACACCATGCTCCTGGCGTATCTCCACGGCAGAGGTAGTGCTAACCCCACCACTAGCGGCGAGGTGGCACCATTCAATGGCTTCGCCGGGACCCGTACGGTCAAGGACAGGCGCAACGGGGAGGACGACGAACGCATGATGGATCACCTGATGCCACTGATCTGCTCGCCGTGGCTCTATGTGATCGTCTTCGTGGCCGTGACGGTGGACGGGTTCTTTCCGATCGTGCCGTCCGAGACGGTGGTGATCAGCCTGGGCGCCCTGTCGGCGACCGGGTCGCCCCATCTGCCGGCTCTCGTGGCGGTCGTCGTGGCCGGTGGCATCGCCGGTGATCGGGTGTCCTGTGTGCTCGGCCGAAAGGCGGGCAACCGCATGAACACGGGCCGTCGACCAGGCGGCCGAATGGACGGCGGCGGCCAGAAGACCGCGGGCGGCCGAATGGACGGCGGCGGCCAGAAGACCGCGGGCGGCCAGACAAACGCGCGCGGGCAGAGGACCGCGGGCCACAGGAGAAGCGCGACCGGCCAGCGAAGTGCAGGCTGGAGAAGCGCGACCGGCCGGCGAGGCGCAGGCTGGAGAAGTGCGGGCGGCTGGATGCGCGAGGGCCGACTGACGGGCGCGGGAGCGGGCAAGCTGGCGGCGGCCCGGAGGCGGGCGGAGGGCGCGTTCCGGCGCTATGGGGCGGTGACCATCCTGGTGGGACGGTTCCTGCCGTATGGGCGGACGGCGACCGGCATGATGTCCGGCTCGGTGGGGATGCCGATCGGCCGGTTCTCGCTCTACAGCACGTTCGCGAGCGTGGGCTGGGCGATCTATGTGATCGGACTGGGCCGGCTCGGTGGCATGGCGTTCTCCGATTCGCCGCTGTTGGGGACGGCGTTCGGACTGATGATCGGGATGAGCCTGGCGGGGGTTTGCGCGCTCGTCGAGAAGCGGTGGACCGCGGCACGGCAGCGCAGGCGGCTCCCCACCGTGGAGCCGGTGCAGCGCCCCGTTCCCGCCGCCACGCGATAGCATCGACATTCATCAACGGATGAGCCTCCCTCCGCCACCGACATGGGAGCGCTCCCAGAAGGGATGC
This sequence comes from Actinoplanes sichuanensis, assembly GCF_033097365.1. Lineage (NCBI taxonomy): Bacteria > Bacillati > Actinomycetota > Actinomycetes > Micromonosporales > Micromonosporaceae > Actinoplanes > Actinoplanes sichuanensis. The sequence goes on along the minus strand of NZ_AP028461.1, from coordinate 1,661,267 downwards.
CGATGAAGCACCTCGCCGCCCTCATCGCCGCCACCGCCCTGGTGATCGTCGCCCCCGCGCCCGCCGACGCCGGCCGTTCCTGCTCCGGATACGTCGGGCTCACCTTCGACGACGGTCCCACGCCCGGCAACACCCAGGCCCTGCTCGACGCGCTGCGCAAGGCCCGGCTGCGGGCCACCATGTTCAACACCGGCCAGAACGTCGAGGCCGACCCGGCGCTTGCCAAGGCCCAGGTCGCGGCCGGCATGTGGATCGGCAACCACAGCTGGGACCACCCGTTCATGACCCAACTCCCGGAGGCCGAGCAGGCCGCCCAGATCTCCCGCACCCAGGCGATCGTCCGGCAGGTGACCGGCGTGACGCCGACCCTGTTCCGGCCGCCCTACCTGGACACGAACGACGCGCTGCGAACGGTCGAGAAACGGTTCGGCCTCACCGAGATCAACGCCGACGTCGACGCGAAGGACTGGGACAACGCCTCGGTCGAGCAGATCGTGGCGGCCGTCGCCCGACTCCGCGACGGCGACGTGATCCTGCTGCACGACTGGCCACCGAACACGGTGGCGGCGATCCCGCAGATCGCTACCACGCTTCGCGAGAACGGCCTCTGCTCGGGCAAGATCTCGCCGGTCACCGGCCGGGCCGTCGCACCGCACGCGCGGGCGCTGGCCGGTGTGCACACCGTCGGGCGGGTCGACGACCGTGACTCGGGCGTGCGTTACACATGGCCCGGTGTCTACTTCGAGAGCCGGTTCCGCGGGACGAGCGTCGGGATCGTGCTCGACGACGCGATCAACGACTACGAGGTGCAGATCGACGGCCGGACCGCGGCCACCCTGGTCACGCCGGGGCGGACCACCCATTGGATCCGCGACCTGAAACCGGGCGTGCACACCGTCCGGCTGGCCAAGCGGACCGAGAGCCCCTGGACGCCGGGGCAGTTCGGCGGGTTCACCGGTGACCTGCTCGGCAAACCGACGGCCCGCAGCCGACAGATCGAATTCATCGGCGACTCGTGGACCGCCGGCTACGGCAACGTGTCGGCCGGGCGCGACTGCAGCGCGACGGGCATCGACCGCAACTCCAACGCCGACCAGACGTTCGGCGCTCTCACCGCCAGCGCGCTCGGCGCCGACTACCAGCTCAACGCCTGGTCCGGTATGGGCATGGTCCGCAACTACGACGGCGGCAACCCCACCGTCGACTACCGCACCTATTACGACCGGGTCCTGCAGGCGGCCGACGAGGCGAGTTGGGTCCGCCCGGCGACATGGAAACCACAGACCGTGGTGATCGGCCTGGGTATCAACGATTTCTCCACGCCGGTGCACGCGGGCGAGAAATGGCCCGACGAGGCTGCCCTCGCCGCCGATTTCCGGGCCGCCTACCTCGATTTCCTGCAAAAACTCAGGCAGCGGTACGGCCAGCGCACCCAATTCGTGCTGACGTATCCGTCGATGTGGAACACCACGGCGCTGGCCGACTCGGTGCAGGCCGTGGTCGCCGAGCGTAACGCCGCGGGCGATCGCCGGGTGAGTTCGCTGCACTACGACAACGCGGCCCTGGGCCTGGACCTGCTCGGCTGCGACTGGCACCCGTCGGCTCGTGACCACCAGCTACTGGCCGGTGCGCTGACCACCTACCTGAAAGGACTCGGACGCTAGCTCAGCGGAGCCGCTCGGCCACGGCCGTGACCGTCTCGCGGACCAGGTCCCGGTCGAGCGGCTCACCCTCCCATGCCTGGTGCATGGGCCAGCCCTCGATCAGCGCGTCGACGGCGCGGCACGCCCGCTCGGAGAAGTGTCGGGCCAGACTGGCCCGGCTGCGGCGCAGCCACTGCCGCAGCGTCTCGGCGACGGTGCCGTTGTGGTTGGCGTAGGCGTACATCTCGTGAAGGAGGGTCAGCTCGCGGGGTGTCGCGTATTCCTCGCCGCAGATCAGGTCGGTGACCGCCGCGCAGGCGGCGGCCTGGTCGGGCGCCGCGGTGAGGGCCGCGTGGTAGCGCTCGGACATCGACTCGGCCATCCGCGCAAACGCCTGCTCGATGATGTCGCCGAGCGAGTCGAAGTGGTAGGTGAGCGAGCCGAGCGGCACCCCCGCCTCCCCGGCGATCCGGCGGTGAGTGGTGCCGTGCACCCCGTGCTGGGCGATGACGTTCAGAGTCGCGTCGAGGATGCGCTGCTTACGCAACGGATCGTTGGCGACCCGGCGTGCTCCGCCCATGTGATCCTCCTCGCGGCCCACGGCAGAAGCACTGCCGGTTCGGCCCATTCTAGGGATCCTTGAAAAGTGTGTACGTTCGTACGCACTTAGAGAGGGTAACCATGGAACACAGCATCACCCACCGCCGAATCGCGCTGTTCGCGCTCTTCTTCCTGCCCGGCCTCGGCATCTCGTCGTGGGTGACCCGCACCCCGGACATCCGTGACCTGCTCGGCGCCTCGACCGCCGAGATGGGCCTGATCCTGTTCGGCATCTCGGTCGGCTCGATGATCGGCATCCTCGGCTCGGGCGCACTGGTCACCCGCTTCGGCACCCGGCCGGTCGCGACCGTCGGGATCGTCGCCACCACACTGAGCATCCCGGTGATCGGGGCGGGTGCCGCGCTGCACCAGAGCGCACTGGTCGCGGCCGGGCTGTTCCTGTTCGGGATCGGCATGGGCGGCGGGGAGGTCGCCATGAACATCGAGGGCGCCGACGTCGAGCGCCTCCTGGAGCGGCCGGTACTGCCGACCATGCACGGCTTCTTCAGCCTCGGCACGGTCGTCGGCGCGGCGATCGGCATGGTCCTCACCGCGGTCGAGTTCCCGGTGGTCTGGCATCTCGCCCTGATCGGGCTGGTCAGCGTCCCGGTGGCGCTGGTCGCGGCGAGTCGCCTGCCGTCCGGTGTCGGGCGGCAGGCGACGGCGGAGGCGAAGGGCGCACCGGTCTGGCGCGACCCGGTGTTGCTGCTGATCGGCGCGATCGTGCTGGCCATGGCCCTGGCCGAAGGCGCCGCGAACGACTGGCTGCCACTGATCATGGTGGACGGTCACGGCGTCGACCCGGCGCTCGGCTCGGCGGTGTACGTGGTGTTCGCCGCCGCCATGACGATCGGCCGGTTCACCGGTGACGTCTTTTTGAAACGTTACGGTCGCGCCACCGTGCTGGCCGCCAGTGCCGTGATCGGCGCGATCGGCGTGGCCCTGGTCGTCTTCGTCGACAACCAGATGGTGGCCGGCGCCGCGGTACTGCTGTGGGGTCTGGGTTCGGCGCTCGGCTTCCCGGTCGCACTGTCGGCCGCGGGCGACTCGGGCGACGACCCGACCGCCCGGGTCTCGCTGGTCGCCACCGCCGGTTATGTGGCCTTCCTGGTCGGGCCGCCGGCGCTCGGCTTCCTGGGCGAGCACTACGGCCTGCGCGCCGCGATGATCACCGTGCTGACCCTGCTCGCGATCGCCACGGTGGCCGCGACGACGCTGCGCCGCTCGACCACCCCGGCCCTGTCCCGCTGACCACCCCGACGCTGTCCCGCTGACCACTCCGGCCCTGCCCCGCTGACCACCCCCGGCCCTGTCCCGCCGGCCCCTCCATCCCGTCCCGCCGACCACACCGACCCCGTCCCGACCGGCTCTCAGTGCCGTCTCACGCCCGTTGAGACAGCACCGAGAGCCGGCTTGGTTGTGGCCACGGACCGCCCGAACATCCAGCCTTGCCGATGCGCTCAAGGGTCGCTATGTTAATGGGAAATCACACACTGACGAACTTTGAAACATGCTCGAAGCCCAGCATGAGCCGCCGTCCGAGAAGTGGGTAAGCGAATGCAAAATCTCAGTAGAAGAAGCGTTCTGACTCTGGGTGCCGCACTCGGCCTGGCCGGCGTGGCAGACCCGTCCAAGGCCTGGGCGTGGTCGTCGGCCGGCTCGATCGCCGCGACCGACACGATCACCGACCCGTGGGGCGTCTGGGACGACGAGACCGACCCACTGCTCGCCTCGCTCCTGCAGAACGGGCAGATCCCGGCGGTCAACACCGCGTTCGAGTCGTGGGTCGACAACGGCGACGCGCTGCCCGCCGGCGTCCCGGCCGCCCTCACCACCTGGATGCAGACGCACAATCGACTGCCGTCCTGGGCCGACCAGACCAAACTCGACCGGGCCGCCCAGTTCAACAAGCGCATGAGCATGTATCTGTTCCTGCTCTACGGCCTCGGCAGCGGCATCATGAGCACGGTCATCCCGCGCGAGGCCCGCAACGTGTACTGGTCCGAGGGCGGGGCCGTGATGAAATCAAGAGCGGCCAAGACCTTCACATATGGGTACGATCTAAGCGCCCTCGACGCGTTCAAGCCGACCGGTCACTTCGTCGTCACGTCGAACAAGACCCGCCTCACCCACGCCGCGGTCCGGCACCTGCTGCCGCAGTCGTCGCACTGGCGGGCGGTCACCGACGATCAGGACTTCATCCCGATCAGCAACGGCGACATCCTGATCACGTTCCACAGTCTCGGGACGTTCGTGTACGGGAAGCTGAAGTCCTGGGGCATCCGGATGTCGGCCGCCGAGGAGGAGGCGTTCCTGCACATGTGGCAGGTGGCACTGCACCTGCTGGGCGTGCGTGACGACTTCATCCCGGCGTCGTGGGCGGCCGCGAAGGCCCAGTCGGCCTACGCGCTGACCCCGCTGATGGCGCCGACCCCGGAGGGCATCGACCTGGCCGACATCCTGCTCAACCTGACCTCGGCGGTCGACCTGGGCGTGACCCGGGGCTTCCAGCGTGAGTTCGCCCGATACCTGCTCGGTGACAAGGTCGGTGACTGGCTGAAACTGCCGCGCGACTACGCCTCCCGCACGGTCATCGAGGTGGGCTGGCCGGCGTACGTGGCGTTCCGCGAGGGGCTGTCGCCGATCATCCCGACCACGTTCTCGCTGTTCGACCGGTTCATCCGCGGTCTGGCGATGCTGTTCCTGAACAACGGCACCTCACCCACGTACACCCCGATCACCATCCCGACCGGCAACCGCGCCGGAACCTGACCCCCAGGACCCTCCGCGATCTTGTGGGCTGCCAAGATCGCGGAGGGGTGGGTAGGTGCGGAGGGACGGGGCAAGCGCAGCGCGGCAAGACCGAGCGCGGCGCGGGAGGCGCCGGGCGACGGTCTAGGTGCCCAGGGCGCCCATCACCAGGGCGGTGACCGCGTCTCGGTTGGCCGGGGTGTCGCGCCAGCGCAGGGCACGGCCGGCCTCGACCACCACGCCCAGGCCGGCATGGGCCAGCAGGCGGGCCTGGCGGCGGTCGAGGTCCGGGCGGGCCAGGCGCAACTGCTGTTCCCAGACGGCGATGTGTTCCCGCTGGGCGAGGATCAACGGTCGCTGGAGATCCGGCGGCAGCCCGACGATCTCCGCCTCGGCGACGCTCGTCAGGGCGTTGTGCTCGAAGCTGTACGCGACATAGGCCGCGGTCAGCGCCACCACCGCCGAGCGCGGATCGGTCGCCTGGTGCAGGCTGCGATCGACCGCCTGGGCCAGCAGCCCGGCCGCCTGGAGACACGCCGCGACCAGGATGTCGACCTTGCCGGGATAGTGCCGGTAGATCGCCGACGGGGCGAGCCCCACCGCCTGCGCGATCTGCCCGTTCGTCACGTTGGCGAACCCGTCCCGGGCGAACAGTGGAATCGCCGCCGCCAGGATCTCCGCCCGCCGGGTTCGCGGGACCGGCTGCGCGGGCAGCTCGACCAGCCCGGCACTGCCGGCGGCGGCCGCCGGATCGGTCGCCGCGACCCGGAGCGCCGACGCGACGAGCATCTCCTCGACCCGGCGCTGCGCGATCGACGTGTGGTGCATGGTGACCGAGCCGATCGCCCCGAGCGCCGCCACCGCCCGCAAGCCCTCCTCGGGCAGCCGGAACTCGCGGCCCACCAGCTCGGTGACCCGTCCCACCACCTGCCCGAACTTCGCCCGCAGCAGCCGCCTGTCGTCGCGGTCCAGGTAGCGGGCCTCCCACCGGTACAGCCCGCCGGAAGCCCGGTGCGCGACCGTCACCCGGGCCAGCGCGGCCAGCACATCGGGCAGCGCGGCCTCCGGGGGCCACTCGTCGAGGGCCGCGACGAGCCGGTCGACCATGATGTTCGCGCACTCGGCGAACAGCGCGTACTTGTTCGGGAAGTGGCGGTAGAGCGCGGCCGCGCTGATCCCGACGCCGGCGGCGATCTCCTCCATCGAGGCCGCGTGATAGCCACGCTCGCTGAAGACCTGCCCGGCCGCCTCGACGATCAACTGCTTGCGGTTGTGCGGCCGGGTGGCCGAGGCGGGCCCAGCGGTCACCGGATCACCCGGGCTGACGAGGGCGCACGCTGGACCATGAGCGCTAGTCAATCACAGCGCGAACAACGGACCGACCCGGCGGCTACTTGATGATGATCGCCGCTGAGGTGGCCGACGAGGCCTTCCCGTAGGCGTCCCCGCCGAAGCGCACGGCGAACCGGAGCTGGATGTTCTTCGACGCCTTGACCAGCGTGTAGTAGTCGACGCCGGAATCGGGCAGCGCCGCCGGCATCGACTGCGCCTTCTTCCACTTCCCACCCGACTTCCGCTGCAACTCCATGGTGATTCCGCGCTGTGGTGCGGGCGCGGCGACCGAGACCGCGGCGACGACGTCGGACTTCTTGTGGAAGTAGGCGACCTTCTTCACCGTCTTGTACTGGCCGGTGAGCTTGATCCGGGCCTGGGTGGGCGCCTTGAAGTTCGCCGAGGCGGCCGACGCGGAGCTGGTGTCGCTGCCGTCGTAGTAGGCGGTCACCGTGCCACCGGCGGGCGAGGCGAGCCAGGCGGTGGCGGTGCCGCTCGCGTCGGTGGTGGCGGTCACCGTGGCGGTGGCCCCGGGACCGGTCCGGACGAACCGGACGGGCACCCCGGCCAGCCCGGCGACGGTGGCCCTGGCACCCACCTTGGCGCCGAACTTCGCCGGAGCGGTGACCGTCAACCGGATGGTGGTCGGTGCCGGGACGAACACCTCCTCGAACCCGGTGGCCAGCCAATAGGTGTGTTCCCCGTTGTCCGAGTCGTCGAGCAGCGTGTAGAGCCGGCTGTCGTCGGCCGACCAGGTCAGCGTGCCCTTGACCGGGTCCGGCTGGTTGTAGACGGCCTTCGGGTGGGCGTCGCCGGACAGGATCGATCCGCCGGTGGTCACGTCGAACGCGGTCACGTTGCCCGCGCCGTGCGCGCTGACGCCGCCGCCGAGTTTCGTGCCGTCGTGCGAGTAGGCGACCGAGGCCGGATAGGGGCCGGTGTCGAAGGTGCCGGCCGGCGCCATGGTGGTGGCGGTGTACTGCGCCAGGTGGTACGGCGACCCGGACGCCGTGGCGACCGTGGTTCCGGCCGGGTTGACCGAGATGCCGCCCAGGTTGGAGCCGGCCTGGGCGTTGGCCAGCGGCGTCACGGCCGCGCCGTCGACCCGGAAGGTGTAGACGGTGGCGGGACTGAGGCCGGGCACCCCGACGGCGAGGGTGCTGCCACCGCCGGCCAGCAGCGGGGCGGTGTAGTAGGAGAGGCCGGCCGCGGTCTGCGGGTCGGTCCCAGTGGCCGCGTCGACCGAGGCCAGGCCACCCTTCCAGTCGTTCGCGCAGCCGTAGCCGTAGAACAGCCGGGTGCCGGCGAACGCGAGATGCATCGGGCAGTTGCTCGTCGTCCACCGGCCGACCTCGGTCAGGTCGCCGGTGTCGATGACGGCGATCGCGGCGGCCTGGCTGAGCGCCACGAACACCTTGTCACCGCTGCCGGAGGAGACGACGTCGGCGGCGCCGAACATCCCAGTGAGGGTCTTCACGGTGCGGCCGTCGGTCCCCAGCACCGCGACGCTGTTGCCGTCGGCGACGAACAGCTTCCCGTTCGCCGCCGCCATCGACTTCGGCGCGGTCAGGGTGGTGATCGAGGTCGGTACCGGAGTCGTCGCCGCGGACGCGGGCGGAGCAGGCGCGAGAGTGGCCACGATCAGCCCGGCCAGCACGGCCGCAAGCTTCGGGAGCATGCCGCAATTCTAGACAAATGCCCTGCTCAGTGGCGGGCCAAACGGACCGGCAGGTGGGCGTAGGAGGGGATCAGCACGTTCCGGCGGTAGCCACGCTGATGGATACGCCAGGCCCGGCCGGGCGCGAGCAGCGTCTGTAGCAGGCCGGTGATCTCGGCCCGGGCCACCGGCGCGCCCAGGCACAGGTGGCGGCCCGCGCCGAACCACAGCTGGCGCTGGTCCGGCTGGTAACCACGGTCCAGGTCGAAGGCGCCCGCCGCGTTGTTGGCGGTCCAGGTCAGCATCAGCACCCGCTGCCCGGCCCGCAGCCGGCGGCCCTCGACGTCGACGTCGGCGGCGACCGCCCGGCCGATCACCGGAGCCGGTGACGTCACCCGCAAACCCTCCCGGACCGCGTCGGGCAGCCTTTCCGGTTCGGCGCGGAGCCGGTGCTGGGCACCGGTGTCATGCAGGATCGCGACGGTACGGGCCATCGCGCTCGCCGCGGTCTCGGTGCCGGCCACCATGAGCAGCGTCGACAGTCCTTCCGCCTGGCGCTGTTCGAGGCCCAGATCCCGGCAGCGGCCGAGCACCGTCTCGGGCGCCGCGGTCCGCCACGCCTCGGCCACGTTCACGGTGAGCCGGGCGACGATGGTCTTGGCCCGCGCGATCGTCTCCGGTGCCAGGTGGGTGGAGGTGGTGGTGCCGAGCGCGAGGGCCGCCAACTCCTCCCCCACCGCGAAGATCTCCCGATAGGCGTCGTCGCGGTCGGCCACCCGCAATTGCAGCAGGTCGGCGACGATCCGCCCGACCAGTACCCGGCCCAGGTCGGCGACGTCGACGGCCCGACCGGCGGCCAGTTCGGCCCCGGCCTGCGCGAGCCGTGGCCCGATCACCCGGTCGGTGAGCTGCCGGGCGTTGTCGTCGGTGAACAGGTCCCGGGTTCGTTTACGCAGCTGGTGGTGGCCGGGGCCGTCGAAGATCTCGTTCACCCAGTCACCGAGCACCTGCGCCCAGAGGTGACCGACGCCGCCCTCGCCGAGCAACGTGAAGTGGGCCGGGTCGTTGAGGATGCGCCGGGCCACCACCGGATCACAGGTGACCCAGCCGATCCGGGGCACCCGGCTCAGCTTCCCGGCCAGCCGCCCGGCGGTCAGCAGCACGGGCAGGCTCGGCTTGGCGGCGGCCAGGACCCGGAACTCGTGGCGGCGCGCAGTGTCCAGCATCCCGACATCCTCACCCCGGCGGCCCACCGGGCGCTGCCTGATCCCCGACCCGCGACCGGGCCCGCAACCGGGCCCACCGAATCCCGGCCGCCCACCCGGCACTGCCCGATCCCCGATTCTGGAGAGGGGTGTGACCGGATCACCGGCCCGGTCAGTCATACCTGCAGAGACCGAGCAACGTAGTGAGGAGCATGGCTGTGAACAGGGATCTGCGCGATCGGTTCGACGGTGCGGTCGGTGGCGACCCCGGCGTGCCGCCCGGCGTACTGGCGATGGCCGCGATCACCGAGGGCAGCCGGATGCGGCGGCGCCACCGCATCGTGTCCGGCGTGATGGCGACCGCGGTGGTCCTGACCGCCGGTGGTGTGGCCGCCGCGAATCTGCCGTGGGACCGGGCCGATCCGGCGGCGCCGCAGCGGGTGACGGTGGCCGCGGCGATGATGCCGGCCTCGGCGCCGTCCTGTGCGCTGGAGCCGGTCGATCACGACGCCACCGACCTGGCCGTCTTCCTCGACGCCGGAACGACGGCGGCGCAGCGGACGGCGCTCGACACGGCGCTGGCCGACGACGACCGGGTGAGCGCCGTGCAGTTCGAGACCCGCGAACAGGCGCACCAGAAGTTCCGGATCCGGTGGGCGCACGAGCCTGATCTGCTCGCGGTGGCCCGGACCGAGGACTTCCCGGAATCGTTCCGGGTACGCCTGACGTCGCCGGCACACGACGCCGCGGTCCGTCAGCGGTACGCGGGGATGGCCGGGGTCCGGCTGATCATCGGGCGGTCGTGCTCGCCGGACGCCCCGGTCGGCGGAACCCTGTGACCGACGCTCCCCCGGTGACCGCGGGCCCGGCCGCCTGGACGCGCGGCCGGCGGCGCGCGAAACAGGCCCGCGACGAGGAGTTCACCGCGTTCGTCGAGGCGTCCGGCACCCGGTTACGCCGTAGTGCCTATCTGATGTGCCGGGACTGGCATCTCGCCCAGGATCTCACCCAGCACACCCTGGCCAAGATGTACGCGGTGTGGGATCGCGTCCGCACGAACGCGAGCCTGGAGGCGTACAGCCGCCGGGTCTTGATGAATGTGGTCTTCGACCAGCAGCGGCGGCGCAGCGGCTCGGAGGTCGTGCTGGCCGACTTGCCGGACCGGCCCGAGTCCGGCTCCTCGGGGGCGCCGGAACTACGGCTCACGCTGGTCGACGCGCTGGCCCGGCTGGAGGTGCGCGACCGCGCCGTGCTGGTGCTGCGGCACGCCGAGGATCACAGCGTGGAGACCGTGGCCACGATTCTCGGACTGTCGGTGTCGGCGGTGAAGATGCGCAACGCCCGCGCCCTGGAACGGCTACGCACCGTGCTCGGCGAGGACTTTCTGGACCGCTGACCCGCCGGCCGCCGCCCGACCTCGGTGATCATGGATTGACCTGCATGTTCACTGTCGTCGGGCGGCCCGTTTCCAGTTTGTGATCAAGTTCCGGAACCAGGAAAGGCCTTGCCCGGATAGCGGGAACTCCTAATCAGATTTACAGTGCGGAAACGTCAGCTTCTCGGGAAGTTGATCTTTTCGGCTGTACCGGGGGTTGCACGTGGGCAACGCACTGCTGGAGATGCGGTCGATCACCAAGGAGTTCCCGGGCGTCCGCGCACTGTCCGATGTGAGCCTGGTGGTCGAAGCCGGCGAGATCCACGCCATCTGCGGGGAGAACGGGGCCGGCAAGTCGACGCTGATGAAGGTGCTCAGCGGCGTACATCCGTACGGGACCTACTCCGGGGAGATCGTCTACCAGGGACAACCGTGCCGGTTCGGTGACATCCGGGCCAGTGAGCACGCCGGGATCGTGATCATCCACCAGGAGCTCGCGCTGGTACCGGGGATGTCGATCACCGAGAACATCTTCCTCGGCAACGAGCCGCGCCGGTGGGGCCGCATCGACTGGAAGGCGGCCAACCACAAGGCCCTCGAACTGATGCGGCTGGTCGGGCTCGAGGAGGACCCGGACACTCTGATCAAGGACATCGGGGTCGGCAAGCAGCAGCTGGTCGAGATCGCCAAGGCGTTCGCCAAGGACGTGAAGCTGCTGATCCTGGACGAGCCGACGGCCGCGCTCAACGAGAACGACTCCCAGCACCTGCTCGACCTGCTGCGCGGGTTCAAGCAGCGTGGCATCACCTCGATCATGATCTCGCACAAGCTCAACGAGGTGGAGGCGGTCGCCGACGCGATCACCATCCTGCGCGACGGGCGGACCATCGAGACGATCAAGGTCGCCGGCGGAGACGTCGACGAGGATCGGATCGTACGCGGCATGGTCGGCCGTGACCTGCAGAGTCGGTTCCCCGAACACGAGCCGAAGATCGGCGAGGTGTTCTTCGAGGTTCGCGACTGGACGGTGCGGCACCCGATCTCGGCCGAGCGGCTGGTGTGCAAGAACTCCAACTTCACGGTCCGCCGTGGGGAGATCGTCGGGTTCGCCGGGCTGATGGGCGCGGGGCGGACCGAGCTCGCGATGAGTGTCTTCGGGCGGTCGTACGGCGTACACCTCGGGGGAAAGATCTTCAAAGACGGTCGCGAGGTGGACATCAGATCGGTGGCCGACGCGATCAAGAACGGTCTCGCCTATGTGAGCGAGGACCGCAAGGCGATCGGCCTGAACCTGCTCGACGACATCAAGACCTCGGTCGTCGCGGCCAAGCTGTCGAAGATCACCAGACGTGGCGTGCTGGACGAGGCCGCGCAGTACCACGAGGCGGAGAGCTACCGGAAGAGCCTGCGGATCAAGACGCCGACCGTGGACGAACCGGTCACCCGGCTCTCCGGCGGTAACCAGCAGAAGGTCGTCCTGGCCAAGTGGATGTTCACCGACCCGGACCTGCTGATCCTCGACGAGCCGACCCGGGGCATCGACGTCGGCGCCAAGTACGAGATCTACGGGATCATCCAGCGGCTCGCCGACGAGGGCCGAGGCGTCGTGCTGATCTCCAGCGAACTGCCCGAACTGATCGGCCTCTGCGACCGGATCTACACGGTCGCCGAGGGCAGGATCACCGGTGAGGTCGCCCGGCGCGACGCCGACCCGGAACTCCTGATGAAGCGGATGACCTCGACCCGGAGAAACGCATGAGCCGGCTGAAAGACCTGCAGAAGAACCTCTTCGGGGGTACGACCTCCAACGCCCGTCAATTCGGGATGATATTCACGCTGGTCGCGATCATCGTGTACTTCCAGATCGCCACGAACGGGCTGACCCTCACGTCGGGCAACCTGATCGCGCTGACCCAGCAGTACGCGTACATCTCGATCCTGTCCATCGGCATGCTGATGGTGATCGTCGCCGGCCACATCGACCTGTCGGTGGGTTCGGTCGCCGCGTTCGTCGGCATCGTGGTGGCCAAGGCCATCCACGAGTACGACGTGCCGTGGCCGGCCGGCATCGTCATCGGCCTGGCCGTCGGCGCGCTGATCGGCGCGTGGCAGGGCTTCTGGGTCGCCTACATCGGGGTGCCCGCGTTCATCGTCACGCTCGCCGGCATGCTGCTGTTCCGCGGCGGCAACCAGTACATCGGGAACGCCGACACGGTTCCGGTGCCGGAGGGCTTCCGGACCATCGGTGCCGGCTACCTGCCCGAGGTCGGCCCGGCGACCGGCTACAACAACCTGACCCTGCTGCTCGGGCTGCTGCTGTGCGCCGCGGTGGTCTGGCGGGAGTGGCGCTCCCGGCAGGTACGCCGGCAGATGGAGGGCGCCGAGCCGGCTCCGCTGTGGATCTCGGTGCTCCGGCTGGCGATCATGCTCGGGGTCATCGTCTTCGCCACGCTCCGGTTCGCCGGCGGGCGGGTCGGCACCAGCTTCCCGGTCTCCGGCATCATCCTCGCCGTCCTGGTGATCGCCTACTCGTTCTACACCCGCAACACCGCCGGCGGCCGGCACATCTACGCCGTCGGCGGCAACGCCCGCGCCGCCGAACTGTCCGGTGTGCAGCTGCGCCGGGTCAACTTCCTGGTGATGACCAACATGGGGCTGCTCGCCGCACTGGCCGGGATGATCTTCGTGGCCCGGTCCGCGGCGTCCGGCCCGCAGGACGGTCTGAGCTGGGAGCTCGACGCCATCGCGGCGGTCTTCATCGGCGGTGCCGCGGTCTCCGGCGGCCTCGGCACGGTCAGCGGCTCGATCGTCGGTGGTCTCGTCATGGCCGTCCTGAACAACGGCCTTCAGCTCATCGGCACCGGCTCCGACATGGTCCAGATCATCAAGGGCCTGTTCCTGCTCGGGGCGGTCGCCCTCGACGTCTACAACAAGAAGCAGGGCCGCTTCTCGATCATCGGGTCGCTCACGCGCCCGTTCCGTCGTGAGGATCCGCCCACCCCCGCCGCACCGGCGGCGCCCAGCCCCACCGGTTCCCTTTCGAGAAAGTGAGCTGTTTGATGCGTACAACTTTGGCAAAGGTCCTTGCCGTCGGTGTTGCCGCGGCGATGGTGGCCGGCGGCTGCAACAACGACCGGGAAGGGTCCACCCCGGCCGGCGGCTCGTCCGCTCCGGCCGCCGGCTTCGCGAAGGACGCGCTGATCGGCGTGGCCCTGCCGTCGAAGACGTCGGAGAACTGGGTGCTCGCCGGTGACCTGTTCACCAACGGCCTCAAGGACGCCGGTTTCCAGTCCGACGTCCAGTACGCCGGCGCCTCCACCACCGTCGCCGACCAGCAGGCCCAGATCACCGCCATGGTGACCAAGGGCGCCAAGGTGATCGTGATCGGCGCGACCGACGCGGCCCAGCTGTCCACCCAGGTCGAGCAGGCCAAGCAGTCCGGTGCCGTGGTCATCGCCTACGACCGGCTGATCACCAACACCACCAACGTCGACTACTACATCGCGTTCGACAACTTCAAGGTCGGCCAGCTGCAGGGTCAGGCTCTGCTGGACGGCATGAAGGCCAAGAAGGCGACCGGCCCGTGGACGATCGAGCTGTTCTCCGGCTCGCCCGACGACAACAACTCCGGGGTGTTCTTCAACGGCGCCATGGACGTGCTCAAGCCGGCTATCGACAAGGGTGACGTGATCGTCGGCTCCGGCCAGACCGACGTGAAGCAGACCGCCACCCAGGGCTGGAAGGCCGAGAACGCGCAGAGCCGGATGGACTCGCTGCTCACCTCGACCTACACCAGCAAGACCCTGGACGGCGTGCTGTCGCCGAACGACACCCTGGCCCGCGCGATCATCACCTCGGTGAAGGGCGCCGGCAAGCCGGTCCCGGTCGTCACCGGCCAGGACTCCGAGGTCGAGTCGGTCAAGTCGATCGTCGCCGGGGAGCAGTACTCGACGATCAACAAGGACACCCGCAAGCTCGTCGCCGAGACGATCAACATGGTCAAGACCCTGCAGACCGGCGCCACCCCGCAGGTCAACGACACCAAGTCGTACGACAACGGCGTCAAGGTCGTCCCGGCCTTCCTGCTGGCGCCGGTCATCGTGACCAAGGCCAACGCGGCCGAGGCGTACGCCGACGACCCGAAGCTGGCCCCGCTCACCAAGTAACCCGCCCCACCGACCGCGGCCCGGCACTCCCTCTTCACGAGGAGGTGCCGGGCCGCGGCCGTCACGGGCCCTGCTACGACGCGGAGCTCTCCCGTGGAGGCGAGAGCTGCACGGTCCATGTCCGGGCCGTCCCGACACTCTCGATGGCCCGGCAGAGCAGATCGCAGCCGAGCTGTGGGCTGCCCTCGGCGAAGCCGCGGTTGATGAAGTTGATCGCTCGCGGATGGTCTCCGGCCTGGAGTGCGTCCTCCAGGCCCGCGGTCAGGGCGGCGGCGAGAGCGGCGTGGAAGTTGGCCGCACCCTTCTCCCGAAGAGTCATCGCGGGCTGGCGCACGGGTCGGGTCGATACTGACGTCACGTACAACTCCGGGGTGTCGGTGGTGCTCGGTCGCGCAGCCGCATCCGCACCGGTCCTCCGCAGGACCGGTGGGGGGTGGCGGACGACGGCTGGATGTCAACCATGCCAGGGATCGGGGCGGTCCAGCCAACGACATTACGGCGTCAACCACTGTGACGGACCCCCCAAAATGCCGGTGGCCCGGCGAAAAAGAAATTCTGTGCTACCGTTGCCGGGTTGCAGTTTTGATTTCCGTAGACGTTCTCAGCGCCTGCCGGGTTTCAGATGACCCGGCTAGGCGCTTTTCGTTTTTCGTGTCGTTCCGGCGCGGGTTATCAACGCCGCGGCGTGCTGGTCCGCACAGTGCGGGCTCAAGCTGCCTGCGAAGGAGCAGACAATGGTTACAGGTACCGTGAAGTGGTTCAACGGCGACAAGGGCTTCGGCTTCATCGCCCAGGACGGTGGCGGCGCCGACGTCTTCGCCCACTTCTCCGCGATCTCGTCGAGCGGCTTCCGCAGCCTCGAGGAGAACCAGCGGGTGGAGTTCGAGATCACCCAGGGCCAGAAGGGCCTGCAGGCGGAGAACATCCGCACGATCTGATCCACATATCTTCGAACGGCGGCCCGACTGGTTCAGCGGGCCGCCGTTCGTCATTTCCGGAAACTATTCGTGAAACAATTTCTCCGAGCCTTTCACGGGCGGGGGCGCAGGCCGTCCAGGGCGATGTCGAGGACTCGGCGGCGCTGGTCGTCGTCGACGAAGGCGGCCGAGCTCAAGCCGGAGACCAGGCGCAGGACGTCGTCGAAAGCCGCGTCGGAGCGGACCTCGCCGGCCTGCTTGGCCCGGTCGAACAGCGGTTCGCCGGCCGCATACATGACGGCACGGCAGGCGCCGAACATCTCCGAGTCACGGTTGAGCAGGTCGATGATGGCGCGCTTGGTCGCCACGTAATCGACGAAACGGCCCAGCCAGGCACGTAGCGCAGGCCATGGTGGCTGGTCGGCGACCGCGGCGGCGGCGTCGCTGAGCTGGGTGACCTCCTCCACGTACACCGCCTCGATCAGGTCCTGCCGGGTCGGGAAGTTGCGGTAGAGGGTGCCGACGCCGACGCCGGCCTTCTTGGCGATCTCCTCCAGTGACGTGTCGGCGCCGTTGGTGGCGAACGCGTCGCGCGCGGCGGCCAGGAGCGCGTCGAAGTTGCGCCGGGCGTCGGCTCGCTGGGGCCGGCGCACGGTGATCGGCGTCTCGGTCATCCGAATATCCCTTGCGAAGCGGAGGCTAGCCTCCGGTAATGTGGAGGCATGCCTCGACTTTACCAGGCCAAGCCACGGACGACCTTCGCGGTACTGGCCGCGGCCGCTGCCGCGTTCGCGCTGATGCAGAGCCTGCTCACCCCGGTCCTGCCGACCATCCGGCAGGACCTGCACACCTCCACCGGCACGGTCACCTGGGTGCTCACCGCCTGGCTACTCGCCGCCTCGGTGGCCACCCCGCTGATGGGCCGGGTCGCCGACATCATCGGCAAGGACCGCACCCTGCTCGTCGCGCTCGCCGCCATCGCCCTCGGCTGCCTGGTCGCCGCACTCGCCCCGAACATCGGCGTGCTGATCGCCGCCCGCGTGCTGCAAGGGCTCGGCGCGGCCGTCTTCCCGGTCTCGTTCGGGATCATCCGAGACGAGTTCCCGCCGGACCGGGTGGCGTCCGCGATCGGCACCCTGGCCGCGGTGATCGCCACCGGCAGCGGTGTCGGCATCGTGCTGGCCGGGCCGATCGTCGGGTTCCTCGACTGGCGCTGGCTCTTCTGGATCCCGATGGCCGTGGTGACGGTCGTCGGCGTCGTGGCCTGGCGGGTCGTCCCCGCTTCACCGGTACGCAGCCCGGGGCGGATCAACATCGGGTCGGCGATCCTGCTGGCGGGCTGGCTCGTCGCACTGCTGCTGCCACTCAGTAAGGGCGCCGTCTGGGGATGGGGCTCCGGCCGTACCCTCGGATTGTTCGCCCTGGCCATCGCCTTGCTGGTCGGATGGATGGCGGCCGAGTTGCGCGCCGCCGAGCCGTTGATCGACATGCGGATGATGCGCCTGCCCGCGGTCTGGACCACCAACCTGGCCGCCATGCTGTTCGGCGCCGCGATGTTCGGGGTGTTCGCGTTCCTGCCGCAACTCATGCAGGTTCCGGCGGCTTCCGGGTACGGGTTCGGCGCCACCGTCACGGAAGCCGGCCTGCTGATGGCCCCGATGCTGGTGGCGATGGCGGTCTTCGGGTCGCTGAGCGGCCCGCTGACCCGGTGGGTGAGCAACAAGGCGCAGCTGCTGTGGGGTTCGGCGATGGGCACCACGGCCTGTCTCGTCCTGGCGCTGGCCCACGATCAGAAATGGACGGTCTCGCTGGCCGCCGCGGTGTTCGGCATCGGTCTCGGGCTGATCTACTCGTCGATGATCAACCTGATCGTGCAGAGCGTCCCGCGGCACCAGACCGGCGCGGCCAGCGGCATGAACACCAACATCCGCACCATCGGCGCGTCGATCGGCACCGCCCTGGTCAGCGCGATCGTCACCGCCCATCCGGGGGCGCACGGGCTGCCCGCGGAGACCGGCTACACCATGTCGTTCCTGCTGCTGGCGGTGGCGAGCGCGGCCGCCTTCGGGGTGTCCCTGCTGGTCCCGGGACGGGCGGCGGCACCCGCCCCGGCCGAGGTCACACCGGAGAGTGAACCGGTCCCGGCGTGATCGGCGTCGGGCCGTCGACGAGACGCTTGGCCACCGTCTCGTCGATGTGGGCCCACATCGCGTCGTCGGACCAGTAGCCGGTGTGACGGCGCATCGGCGGCAGCGGCTCCCCGGCGATGTACCAGGAGGTCGCCGGGTCCGGCAGCGGAATGTCGACGCCGCCGCAGCCGACCGGGCCGCCGATGTAGTCGGTGCGGTAGGAGAAGTTGATCCACTCCCCCTTGATTCGGCCGCACAGGTCGCCGTTGATGTAGGCGGGGAACCCCCAGCCGTAGAGCGAGGTCAACGGGGAGCCGAAGGTGATCAGGACGGTGTCCGTATCGGGCTGCTGGGCCAGAGCGGTGGCCGCCAGGACACTGCCCTGGCTGTGGCCGACCAGCACCACCTGGTTGCCGTTGTCGCGCAGCCAGCGGATCCGGCGCTGCAGGTCGGGGACTGCTCGTTCGGCGTAACACGGCGGGGCGAAGGGGTGGAAGGCTCGTGGCCAGAAGGTGCCGACGTCCCACAGGACGCCGAGCCACCGGCGGGCGCCGGGTCGTCGCCAGCCCCAGCGCAGCAGCAGGACCCCGGCGCTCGGGATCATCACGGCCAACCCGACGGCCAGGTTTTCGGCGATGTCCGGGAGCTCCTTGACCCCCAGCACGTAAAGGGCCGGGAGCGGCAGGGCGACCAGCACGGTTCCGGCCGTCAGGTAACGGATGTCCGCGGCGAAGGTGGCCGTCTTCCGGGCTCGGGCGATCGAGCGGATCCATCGCGATGCCTGCTCGCGGCGGTACGCCGACATGCCGGGATTCGGCAGGGCACTACGGCGCCACACGTCCCAGGGCGGCTCCGGCGGAGGATCGGCGTCGGCCCGCCCGGTGTACTCCGCCACGACCGGCCCGGTGTTCCGGTCCCGTCCGGCGAGCGCGCACCGCAGCAGTTCGGCCAGCAGGAACACCGCCACCACCGCGAGCGGAGCCAGGGTGAGCCACGGGACGACCGCCGGCAGGAACGGGAACATGGCCAACTCGTCGCCGGAGTGCTCGAGTTCCCAGACCACTGGACCGAGGCTCTTGCCGATGGCGATCAGGCTGCCGAGCCCGACGGCGTTGATGCTCAGGACGCTGAGCACGGCGACCATGAACGGGGCCGCCCGCCACTTCCGGTCCACCGGAGGCCCGTCGGCCACCCCACGGCGGAACCCGAGCCGCCGCAGCAGCACGATCAGCGGCATGACGAGCACTCGTGCGACCACCAGGACGCCGATCAGGGCGAACGTGGCCAGGACGGCCTCCCGCATGTGCTGCAGATGAGAGGTCTTCTCCTTGATCACATCCGCCGTCCACACCCATACCGCGACGACGACCAGCAGCAGCGCCGCCGCACCGGTCAACGGCAGGGTCAACCGGTCACCGGCCGCCTCGCAGGCGATCAGCACGGTCGCCGCGACGAGCACCGCACCCGCCAGGCCCACCAGCCAGAAGTCGAGCCGATCGTCGCGACCGATCCAGGCCAGCAACAGGGCCAGCCAGGCCACCCCGGCGCTCAGGTGCAGGCGGGCCAGCCGCCACACCGTGCACTGACCGTCGTAGAACCGCGGATCGCCGACGCCGTCCGGCAACGCCGCCGCGCTCCCCCGCACCGGTTCGCGGACCGGCGCACCGACCGGAGTGACGTCCTCGTACCGGCTGCGGGTCCGGTCGGCCAGCAGCGCGATCACCAGGAGGTTCGCCAGCACCAAGGCGGCACCGAGGACGACGCGCGGGCCCGGCTCCAGACCGGCCGGCAGATTCAGCACCCACTTGAGCCCGGTCGACGAATCGGGCCGTTGCTGATCGCAGAACTGGTACGCCCAGACGTCCATGGCGGCCATCGCGGCGATCAGCAGCAGGTTGAGGGTGACCGCCAGCGCCGCCAGCCGCCCGCACGCCCGATGGACCGCGAACATCCACCGGTCCCGGCGGACCCGGGCCGAACAGGTCCAGCCCGCGACGTTGGCCAGCATGAACGGGAACAGCAGCAACCACAGCACCCGGGCGCTGCTGCGGGAGGTCATGCCACCCCAGCAGTACGCCTCGACGCGCCGCCCGCGCACCTCGGAGTCGGCCGCGTAGAACCCGGCGATCCGATCGCCCCACACCTGTCGATGGGCGGTCGTGCCGAGCAGAGCGTCCGGTGAGGCGCCGCCCACGCCATGCACCCGCAGTTCGACCACCGGCCGAATAGCTACCATATGTCCATATTATCCGGGCTGGGCAACACCACATCGGGCGAGACTCGCCGTAGCTCTGGCCACCGCGTACGGCTGCCGCCGCTTCCGGGCCGCCGCGAGGGACCGTTCGTACTCGGCACGGGCCGCCACCACGTCGCCGGACCGGAGCAGCGTGGTCGCGTAGTCGTGCCGGAAGTCCGCCTCGTCGTTGACCTCACCCGCCCGTCGGGCCACCTCCAGCGCCCGGCGATGCTGGTCGAGCGCCTCGCCGTACCGTCGCTGCTCGGTCAGGACGTTGCCGATCTCCACCCGGGTCTCCGCCTCGAACAGGACCAGCCCCTGCCGGACGGCCATCCGCAGCGCCACCTCGAGATAGCGTTCGGCGGCCTGTGGGCTGAGCTCGCCGAGCGCCCTCCGGCTGCGCTGGATGCCGACCAGCGACCCGGCCCGCAGGTGCTCGTCACCCGGACGTAGAGCGCCGAGCAGCCCGAGCCGATCCATCCGCAGCGCCTCGCGCCACCGACCGAGCCGCTGGTAGGCGATCGACAGCTGCATGGTGACCGGTGGGCCGACCCGCATCCGGGCGAGGCTGCGCAACCGCAGGCACTCCAGTCCGGCGTCGACCGCGTCGGTGAACCGTTCCATGGCCACGTGCAGGGCGGCCAGGTTGCCGGTGAGCACCGACAACGCCCGCAGGTTCCGCTGCCGCCGCCGGATCTCGATGCCCAGCCGCAGGTGCTGCAGCGCCTTCTCGTACGACCCGGCCCGGTAATGCGAGGACGCCACCAGGTTGGACATCTGCGCCAGCGCCTCGTCGTCGCCGTGCTCACGGGCGGCGGTCAGCCCCCGTTCGTTGAGGGCGGCCACGTCGTCGTTGTAGCCGCGGTAGTAGAGGGCGTACCAGGCGGCCCGGGGAATCCACCAGGCGTAGTGCGGTTGTCCGGCCCGGACCGCGGCGTCCAGATATCGGGGCAGGTCACCGCGGACCCGTTCGAGCCGGCCGGCCGGATCGCCGACCGCACGGACCAGGTCGGGACGCAGCAGCGGCATCGCCTCCAGATCACGTTCGACGAACCGGCGGTACGACTCGGTCATCGTCGCCATCAGCGCGTGCGTCTCCAGGTTGAGCACTCCGAGCACGGCCGCCCCGGTCGGGCCGGGCAGCGCGGCCGCGTACTCACGCAGCAGCTCGTGCAGCCGGTAGACGCCCGGTTCGGGTTCGTCGACGAGCCGGGCATCGGCCAGTTCGGCCAGCAGTGCCGTCCCGTCGGCGAGCGGGAATCCGGTCAGGGCGGCCGCGGCGAGCGCGTCGACGGTCGTGCCGGGATGGGCGCCGAGCAGCCGGAACAGCAGTTGCGCGGGGGCGCTGAGGTCGGCGTAGGACAGGGCGAACGCGCCGATCACGGTACGGTTCTCCACCGCCAGTTCGGGCAGGGCCGCCGTGGTCAGCCGGGCCAGCAGGTCGGCGACCCGCCAGCGGGGCCGGTGCGCGAGCCGTGACCCGGCCAGTCGGACCGCCAGCGGCAGGCCGCCGCAGCGCCGGACCACGTCGGCCGCCGCCTCCGGTTCGGCCCGCACCCGGTCTCCGGCGATCCGTTCCAGCAGCGCCACCGCCTCACCGGTGGCCAGCAGCGGCAGCGACTCGCGGTGCCCGCCGGGCAGCCCGTGCAGGCGACGACGGCTGGTCACCACGGTCAGGCTGCCCGGGGTGCCCGGCAGCAGGCCGACGACCTGGGCGACCGACGCGGCGTCGTCGAGGACCACCAGCAGCCGACGGCGGCCGGCTTCGGCCCGCCAGCGGGCGGCCCGGTCGGCCTGGTCGGCGGGGATGTCGTCGGCGGGCAGACCGAGCTGACGCAACAGCACCTGCAGGGCGGCGGACGGATCCAGCGGGACCTGTTCGCTGTGCCCGTGCAGGTCGACGAAGAGATGGGCATCGGGGAAACCGTCGCCGACCAGCGTGGCCAGGTGCAGGGCCAGGGTCGTCTTGCCCGAACCGGGCATCCCGTCGACCGCCACCACGGCGGGATCCGTGGCGAACACCCCGGTTTGTAGACGCGTCAGAACCTCATGTCGACCGGTGAAGTCGACGACCGTACGCGGAAGGCATCGGATCGGACGGTGAGTGACGGAAACCGTGCCGGACAGGATCTCCCGGTGCGCCGCCTGTAGATTCTCGCCGGGTTCCATGCCCAGTTCGTCACGCAGCGTGTCGGACGCCCGATGGAATTCGGCGAGCGCGTCGTTCGGCCGGCCGGCGCCGTGCAGCGCCAGCATCAGCCGGCCGCGCAGCCGCTCACGCAGCGGGAACCGCGCCACCAGCGACGCCAGCTCGGCCACCAGGTCTTCGGCGCGGCCGTCGGCCAGCTCCAGATCGACCCAGTCCTCGACCGCGAGGGTGTGCTCCTCGTCGAGCGCCGCGGCGGCCTGACGGACCGGCGGCGCGTCGATTCCGGCGCAGGCTTCGCCGCGCCACAGATCCAATCCCATCCGGTACGCCGTCCGCGCGGCGTACTCGTCGGAGGAGGCCCGTGCGGCCGCGACGAGCCGCATGAAGACCACACTGTCCAGGTCGGCCGGCCCGGCCTGGATCCCGTAGCCGGCCGGATCGGTGAGGATCGCGTCGGCCGGCAGCACCCGCCGCAGCCGGGAGACGCAGTTCTGCAGCTGGTTACGTGCCGTCGCGGGCGGCCGCGGCCCCCACACCGCCTCGGCCAGCTCGCTGAGCGCGACGATCCGGTTCGGGCGCAGCAGCAGCATGGCGAGCACGGTCCGGTCCCGACCGGCCGTCACCTGCCGCTCGCCGTCCATGACGGAGAGCGGCCCGAGGATGCGGTAGCGCACGGTCGGCCACTGTAGACCTCCATCGGCCACCGGTGGGGGCGGACCGGCCTGCCACCCTCGACACACTCCCGGGCCGTCTACGCGATACGCGAGCGGGTCCCCACCTGCTCGGCTCCGGTCGTGCGAAGGGTCCCCGTGGGCAGCGGGCCGGCCCCCACCGCACCTCGCGGCGCAGCGTCCGCCCATCATGCCGGGCCGCGCTCTCACTCCTCTCTCGTTTCGCTGCTCCCCCGCTCCCGCCGCCGTCCGGTACGCCTTCCGACCTCCCATGCGGCATGATCGAGACTCATGAACGTTCTGATCGTGCGCGGCGGCTGGGACGGCCATCAGCCGGTGGTCTGCACCGAACTGTTCCGCGAACTCCTCGAGTCACACGGCGCGACGATCACCGTCGCCGAAACCCTCGACGTCTACACCGACCGGGCCGTCCTGGACGCCACCGACCTGATCATCCAGTGCTGGACCCGTGGCGACCTCACCGCCGAACAGGAGAACGGCCTGGTCGACCGGGTCCGGGCGGGCGCCGGATTCGCCGGCTGGCACGGCGGTGTCCTCGCGTTCGGGTATGCGGCGGCCCGCTACCAGTACATGGTCGGCGGCCGGTTCCTGCACCACCCGGGCGGCCTGATCGACCACACCGTCGACTTCACCGGCACACACCCGATCACGGCCGGGCTGACCTCGTTCCGGGTGCACACCGAGCAGTACTACTGTCACGTCGACCCGAGCCTGGAGGTCCTGGCCACCACCACGTTCGACGGCGGCCACGACGAACCCGACACCGCCGGTGTGGTCATGCCGGTCGTCTGGATCCGCCGTTTCGGCCGCGGCCGGGTATTCGTCTCCACGCTCGGCCACTCCCCCGCCGACCTGCGGATCCCCCAGACCCGGACGCTCACCGAACGCGGCCTGCTCTGGGCCGCGACGCCGGTGGTCACCTAGACCGGCGCGGTGCTCTCCCGCACCACCAGCTCGGTGGCGAGGACGCCGCCCTCGGCCAGCCCGAGTGCGCTGCGCACGGCGAGCGCCCCCATCTCCCGCAGCGGCTGGCGGACGGTGGTCAACGGCGGTGCCGCCCACCGAGCGCCCGGCAGGTCGTCGAACCCGACCACACTCAACTGATCCGGAACGGACACCCCGCGAATCCGAGCGGCCTCGTAGACCCCGATCGCCATGAAGTCGCTCATCGCGAAGATCGCCGTCGGCGGCGCATCCCGATCCAGTAGCCGTCCGCCGACCGCCATCCCGGAGGGAAAGTCGAACTCCCCGCGCACGATCAGCTCCGGATCGGGCGACAGCCCGGCGTCGTCGTGCGCGGCGAGAAACCCGTCGAGCCGGGCTCGGCTGCACATCAGCTCGGCCAGTCCGGCGATCAACCCGATCCGCCGATGCCCCAGCCCGAGCAGATGGGCGGTGGCCGCCCGTGCCCCGGCGAAGTTCGCGGCGTCCACACTGAGCAGGTCCCCGGCCGTCCGGCAGGCCGGATCGAGCGCCACCACCGGAACGTTCAGCCTGCCCAACGCCGTCACCAGCGGCCCGGCGGCGGTCAGCGTCGCCAGAATCGCCCCATCGGTACGCCCGGCTCGCAGCCGCTGCAGCAGCTGCCGCCGAGCCGTCTCCCCCCGATCGAGCGACGACACCACGATCCGGACCCCGGCCTCGTGCCCGGCCGCCTCGATGCCGCGCAGATGCTCGCCCTCCCAGGCACAGTCGATCTCCGAGAAGATCACGTCGATCGTGCCGGCGGGCTCGGCCGCCCAGGCCCGCCGCCCACGGTAGCCGTGCACCCGCAGCACTTCCTCGACCCGCTCCCGGGTCCGGTCGGAGACGTCGGAACGCCCGTTCCACACTTTCGAAACGGTGGCCAGCGAAACCCCCGCGGCGTGGGCGATCTCGGCCATCGTCGCGCGGTCACCGTCGGCGTCGCTCATCACCGGTCAACCCCTCTCGCGGTACGCCCAGCCGGCTCGCTCCCACCCGTATCCGGGACGGCCCACTCACCATACCCACGCCCTCCATCGATTTCCCGCCCAAGATCCACTCGTGTCCGGCCGGCTGTCGGGGCTTTCGCGGCATGCCGGCGGAGACCTGCCGGCCGGCCGGAATGATCAGCGGGGGCGGATCCACCACCAGACGGCCGGGGCCAGGACCGCGGTGACCAGAGCGGACGCGGCCACCCCGCCCCGGGCGCCGAGAAGGGTGACCACCGGCCCGCCGACGCCGAGACCGAGCGGCGCCGCCAACGCGATCCCCGCCGCGTAGATGGTGAGGATCGGCTGGTGGTCGGCTTCGTCGAGGTTGTCCTGCAGCAGCGTGTAGGCGACGGCCAGGAACGGGCCGTACAGGAATCCGCCGACGAGCAGCGCCCCGGCCGCGATCGGCACCGTGGGCGCGACCGCCAACAACACCATGGCGACCGCCCAGCCGCCGATGATGACCACGACGGTCGCCTGCGGCCGGAACCGCTGCAACCGTCGGGTGAGTACCGCTCCGCCGAGCGCCCCGGCCCCGAAACAGGTCCAGAGCGTGCCCAGCGCCCCCGCCCCGGCCCCGAGGTCGTCGGTGACCAGCAGCGGCAGCGCCACCTCGACCGGGCCGTAGAACAGGTTGAACAGGAAGTCCACGACGAGCAGCCGGTACGCGACGGGGTTGCGGCGCAGCACCGACCATCCGGATCGGGTGGGCGCCGAGGTGTCGGCCGAGGTGCCGCGGGCCAGCGCCGCACAGACGATCAACGACAGGTAGGTGCATCCGCCGACGGCCACCGCGATCCCGGGTCGGGTGACCGCGGCGAGCACCCCGCCGACGGCCGGGCCGACGACGTACATGGCGAGGCTGTCCGACGTCCCGAGCAGCCCGTTCACCGACAGCCGCGCCCGTTCGCCGGCCATCCCGGTGGCCAGCAGTCGCCGACCGCTGGCCGACATCAGGCGCAGCCCGGATCCGACGGCCAGGGCGAGGATCAGCGGCGCGAACGAGATCCGCCCGCTGTCGGCGAGCCACCCGCACACCACGAACGTGGCCGCCCGCAACCCACCGTCGAGGGCGACGACGAGCCGGGCCCGGAACCGCCGCCGTCCCGCGCCGAAATACAGCGACAGCGCCATGGCCAGCACGTACGGCGCCGAGATGATGATCGAGACGGCCGCGGCCGGGCGCAGGCCGCCGTGCATCTGGAGGGCGAGCAGCGGCAGCGCGACGAACAGCATGCCGTCACCGAGCTTGCCGACGGCGTCGCCGGCGATCACCCCGGAGAGCCGCCCGCTTCGCAGAACCTCGAGGTAGGAGACGCCCGTCACCGTGCGTCGAGGATTTTTTGCAGAGCAGAGGCGATGGTACGGGACTCGTCCGCCGTGATCAGGCTGGTGAAATGCCGACGGATCCCGTCGAGGTAGACCGGCGCGGCGGCCCGGAATCGTTCCCGTCCCATGTCGGTCAGTGTCGCGTAGGCGGACCGCCGATCGTCGGGATTGCTCTCACGAGTGACGAGTCCCGCCTCGGCGAGGGCGTCGACGACCCGGCTGACCCGGGTGCGGCTGACCACCGCCCGCTGGCCGAGCTCGCCCATGCTGAGCCGCCGGTCGGGCGCGTAGTTCAGTTCGAGCAGTACGTCGTACCAGGTCACGGGTAGTGAGCAGGCAGCCTGCAGCTCGCGGTCGAGAACCGGGACCACCGCGGCGTGGACCCGCAGCAGTGCCGCCCACGCGGCCACGTCGGTGTCGCTCATCACCGGAGCGTACCCAATTCTTGTGCGTGCGCACGCAACGGAGTAGGAATGTGCGTGCGCACGCATTCACTTCTCGATAGGGGAACACCCGTGAAGCTCCTGCACATCTCCGCCTCGCCGCGCGGCCGCGACTCCGAGTCGCTGGCCGTCGCCGGCACCTTCCTCGACACCGTCCGGGAGGTGAACCCGGCCGCACCCATCGACCAGTGGGATCTCTGGGACGGCACGCTGCCGCCGTTCGGCCCGCCCGCGGTGGCCGCGAAGATGACCGTCTTCGCCGGCCGGGAGCCGTCCGGCGAGGCCGCCCACGCCTGGGCGGCGGCGGTCGCCACGTTCCGCCGCTTCGACGCCGCCGACACCTACCTGTTCAGCGTCCCGATGTGGAACGCCGGAGTCCCGTACATCCTCAAGCAGTTCATCGACGTCGTCAGCCAGCCCGGACTCGCCTTCGGCTTCGACCCGGACAGCGGCTACACCGGGTTGCTGCGGGGCAAACGCGCCGCGGTGGTCTACACCAGCGCGGTGTACGGCTCCGGGCGCCCGCCCACCTTCGGTGCCGACTTCCAGGCCCCGTACTTCGAGGACTGGCTGCGCTGGGCCGGAGTAGCCGACATCACCTCGATCCACTTCCGCCCCAACCTGGCCACCGCCGATGCCGCCTCGGCCCGTACCGAAGCGCACGCCCGGGCCCGGGAGGTGGCGAAGCTCCTGACCGCGGCCCCCTGACGCGGGCAGAGCGGGTGGCCCGTCGGGGACCTGCTAGGTTACGGAACGTGGTTGATCGTTGGAGCGGTGACTGTTCGTGCTGATCACGATCGGCATTGTGGCCATTGTCCTGCTGACCGCGGCGACCGGCTATTTCGTGGCCCAGGAGTTCGCCTACGTGGCGGTCGACCGGGAACGCCTGCGGGTGATGGCCGACGAGGGCGACGCCGCCGCGAAACGCGCGCTCGGGGTGACGCAGCGGCTCTCGTTCGTGCTGTCCGGATCGCAGGTGGGCATCACGGTGACCGCCCTGCTGGCCGGTTATGTCGCCGAACCCTACCTGGGCGAGGGCACCGCCGAGTTGCTCGGTGCGACCGGCCTGCCGGAGTCGGTGACCACGTCGATCTCGATGGTCTTCGCGCTGCTGTTCGCGACGGTGGTGCAGATGGTGCTGGGCGAGCTGGCGCCGAAGAACCTGGCGATCGCCAAGCCGGAGGCGGTGGCCCGGGCGCTGTCCCGGTCCACGGTGATCTACCTCGCCGTCGTCGGCCCGCTGATCCGGGTGTTCGACGCGACGGCGACGCGGCTGCTGCGGGCGGTCGGCATCGAACCGGTCGAGGAGCTGCCCCAGGGTGCCACCTCGGAAGACCTGGACCGGATCATCGAGACGTCCCGGACGCACGGCGCGCTCGACGCCGAGGCGGCCCGACTGCTCGATCACGGGCTGGACTTCCGCAGCCGGACGGCGGCCGAGGTGATGCGGCCCCGGGTGGACGTGACGTCGATCGGGGCCGCCGAACCCGCCTCCCGAGTGGTGGAGCTGCTGGACACCGGGCATTCCCGGTTCCCGGTGATCGGCGACGGGCTGGACGACGTGATCGGCGTGGTGTCGATCAACGACGTGGTCACCCTGGACCCGACGGTCCGTGACCGTACTCCGGTGCGTGAGCTGGCCACCGCCCCGGTGGCGCTGCCCGAGTCGTGCACGCTGCCGACGGTGCTGGACCGGCTGAAGGCGGCGCACCGGCAGATGGCCGTGGTGGTCGACGAGTTCGGCGGGTTCGCCGGGATCATCACCCTCGAGGACGTCGCCGAGGAACTGGTCGGTGAGATCCGCGACGAGGACGACCTACCGGAACCGGTGATCGAGCGCGACGGGGACTGCTGGGCCGTCCCCGGCCGGGCCCGGATCGACGAGGTCGCCGAGGCCACCGGGGTGCGACTGCCCGAGGACGACCTCTACGACACGGTGTCCGGCCTGCTGATGACCCGACTCGGCCGGCTGCCGGCGGTCCGCGAGAGCATCGACGTGGAACTGACGCCGCTGCTCGACGAGGACGGCGAACCGCTGCCGCAGGGGGTGGCGACACTGACCGTGCTGTCGGTGCGCCGCCGGGTGCCGGACCGCATCGCGCTGACCGTGAAGGACGACGCATGAGCACCACCCCGGCCCTGCTGGTCTCGCTGCTGCTGCTGGTGTTCAACGGATTCTTCGTGGCCGCCGAGTTCGCCCTGGTCGCGGCGAAACGGCACCGCCTGGAAACGGCCGCGGCGGAGGGTTCGCGCGGTGCCCGGGCGGCCCTGGCCGGCACCCGGCGGCTGTCGCTGATGCTGGCCGGCGCGCAGCTCGGCATCACCCTGTGCACGCTGGGGTTGGGTGCCCTGGCCAAACCGACGGTGGCGCACCTGCTGGAGCCGGTGTTCACCGCGACCGGGCTACCCGAGGACGCCGCCTACGCGGTGGCGTTCGTGCTGGCGGTGGCACTCGTCGGCTTCCTGCACGTGGTGGTCGGCGAGATGACACCGAAGTCGTGGGCGATCAGCCACCCGGAGACGTCGGCGCAGCTGCTGGCGATTCCGTTCGTCGGGTTCACCACCATGCTGCGACCGGTGCTGACCGCGTTGAACGGGCTGGCCAACGCCGTGCTCAAGCTGGCCAAGGTGACCCCGCAGGACGAGCTCGCCCAGGTGCACAGCGCCGAACAGCTGCGGATGCTGATCGAGACGTCGAAGGAACACGGCACGATCCCGGACGCCGAACACGAGTTGCTGACCGCGATGCTGGCGGTCGAGTCGACGACGGTACGCGACGTGATGACCCCGACCGCACGGATCGTGTCGGTGCCGACCGGGGCCGACGCTCGTGAGGTGGAACTGCGCAGCATCGAGGCCGGGCGATCCCGGCTGGCGGTCACCGCCGCGGACGGGGCGATCGCCGGAATCGTGCACGTCCGGGAGGCGGCCAAGGCGGTCGCCGCGGCCGTTGGCACCACGGCAGCCGGTGGCACCACGGCGGGCGGCTCGGCCGCCGGCGCCACGGCGGGGCGGTTGATGACGTCACCGCTGCGGCTGCCCGCCGAGACCAGCGGACTGGACGCGATCGCGGCGATGCGCCGGGAGCGCAACCAGGTCGCGCTAGTCACCGAGGCGGACGAGGTGATCGGCCTGGTCGCCCTGGAGGACCTGCTGGAGCAGGTGATCGGCCAGTTCGACGACGAGACCGACCCGGTGATCGACGCCGCGCGCCGGGCCGGGCGGACCTCGCGGTCACGCGCGTAGCCACTCGCCGCCCGGGGTGCGCACCGAGAAGCCGTCGTCGAACCTGACATCGGGGCACCCGTCAGCGACCGCGCTCCAACCGGTGTCGGCCTCGTTGACGGCGTGCCGGCGGCAGTGCTTCTCGTCGACGAAACCCCAGGCCATCAAGATCGGCCGGCCACGGTACGAGTAACGGCCGACCGAGGCGATGCGGTCACCCTCCGGCCGCCGGTAGAAGTCGGCACGCAGGCCGGGAACGATCGTGCCCTCGAAATCGGCGTCAGGCGTCGAGCGATGCGGGGCATATGTGGTCAAATCGGGAAGAGACACGCTGGATAGTCGCTCGTACCGGGCGAATGGTTCCCGAGATTCACCGGTCAGGCTGTGGAGCCGTCCTTCAGGTGGCTCCGGATCCGTGACCGTAGCGCCCGCCGGGCCAGCGGACCCAGCTCGTCGACCACCTCGACCAGGACCGCGAGCTGGTCGAGCGCCGCCATCGCCTGCCGACCACCGTCATGATCCACACCCTCGTAGAGCTCCAGCCCCACGAACGCCGCCGCCACCGCCTTGGCCAGTCCGGGCAGGTCGGCGACCTCGGCCACCGGCGAACCGGCCAGCAGTCGCCGCAGCACCGACTCGATCTCGTCCGACCACATCCGCAACGCCGCCGCCGTCGGCCCGGCCAGCCGCTCCCCGGTCTGCGCGGCCGCGAGCATCTGCGCCAGCACCGAGACGTTGCCCGCCGCCAGTTCCGCTTCATGCAGCTCACTGCCCACGGCCAGCAGCTCGCGCAGCGACGTCACCGCGGCGAAGCGGTCCGCATAGGCGGCCACCCGCTCCCGGGTCGCCTGCTCACAGGCGGCGCCGAGCAGTTCATCGACCGAGCCGTAGTGGTAGAAGACCAGCGCCTGGTTGACCCCGGCGGCCGCCCCGATGGTCCGGGCCGAGACCCCGGTGACACCGTGTTCACGCAGCGCGGCCAGGGCACCGTCGAGAAGGCGCTGCTTGGTGTCGCTCATGACCGGACATTCTGCCTGAGCGCCACTCGCGGCGATGCGATCAGGTCACCGCGACCTTCTCGCTCGAAACCCGGCGGCGGTACGCCCGGAACAGCCCCAGCCCTGCCGGGCGCCGGTGGACGAGACCCAGTCGCGGAACTCCGGGCCGATGGCGGCGATCCGGCCGGGCCGGTGGTCAGGACTGGAAGCGGCCGTCCTTCGGCAGGCCGGCGGCGGCCAGCAGGGACACCACATACGGGCCGTCGCCCCAGGCGTCGGCCTCGATCAGGGCTCGTACCGCGGCCAGCTGCAGGTCGGTGAAACGGCTGATCAGCTTGTCGGTCCGGGGGAACACCGCGTCGACCAGCGCTCCGATCAGCTTGGTGCGCTCCTGGCCGGGGCGGGTGCGGCGGAGCCGGCCGATCAGCAGCTCGACACGGTCGGCGGCGGTCGACGGGTCCAGTCGGGACAACGCGAGGGCGGCCAGGGTGCACATGTCGCCTTCGAGGAACGGCCAGTTCGGCACCGGGTCGTCAGCCTCCAGGAGGCACTCGTAGACCTGGTCGATCACGTCCCGGGGCGGCCGGGTGTAGAGGATGGCGACCGAGATCGCCGCCGCCCACCGCTCGGTCGGCACCGGACCGCCCAGGCGCATGGCGAGCGCCCCGGTCAGCTGCCGGTCGGCGGCCACTCCACCGGCGAGGGCGGCGGCCACCGAGGCGACCGAGGCGACGTCGACGCTCTCGGCGGGCTCCGACGCGATCAACCTGGTCAGGGCGGGGACCACGACGTGGCGTTCCTCGGGGAACCAGGACAGCAGGTGCGCGGTGTGCATCCGGACCGCGGGGTCGTGGTCGTTCAGCGCCGCCAGAAATGCCGGAATCCGCGCGCGAACCGCATCATATGCCGCCATGTCCCACTGCTCGGGTGCCAGCGTCGCTCGCAGCACGGCCGGATCGGGGCGCTCGATCAGCCACAGCGTCTCGTCGCCGATCGCGATCAGCCGCAGCAGTTGGCAGGCGCCGAACCGGTCGGCGGCGGCCGGGTCGGCGATCACGTCGATCAGGAACGGGATGGCCGCGATGCTCGTCGGGAACCGGCTGCCCTGCTGGACGAGTGTGCCGGCCAGGTAGTTGTAGGCGCTGCGCCGGAGGAACTCGTCACTTGACCAGAGCGCGTGCAGGGCGGCGGGCACGCCCGTGGAGGCGCGGGGATCGCGCGTCAGGGACACCCAGTTGACGGCATCCACCATGTGCGAGCGCTCGGGCATACCCCGGAATCTAGACGATCATCTCCGCATACGACGCCCGCCCCCGGCAGCCTCAGCAGCGATCGGGGGCGGGTGGCCGTACGAAACCGGATTCAGGCGAGGATGCGGGCGGCGACCGCCTCGCCCATCCGGATGGCGCCGTCGACGTGCTGGAAGCCGAGGCCGGCGATGTCGCTGCTGGCGAAGGCCAGCGGGCCGACGTCGGAGCGGAGGTGCCGGCCGTATCGGGTGAGCGAGCCGATGTCGAAGGAGGTGCCGAAGGCGCCGACCGTCCACTCGTCGGCCATCCACGGGCTCTCGTAGTAGTGGACCGGTGTGAGCGCCTGCTCGCCGTAGTACGCGGCGAGCGCCTCCAGGACCTTGCGGCGGCGCTCCTCGGCGGAGAGCGCGAGCAGACCGTCGGCCTTGACGTCGGAGACGAACCCGACGAGCGTGCCCCGGGTCTCGCCCTCGACGTCCTCGTTGGTGTTGTCGTAGGCCTCGTGGACCAGCGAGTACGGGCTGAACGCGGTCCCGGACAGGCCGAGGTCGCGCCAGAACGGCGTCTCGTAGGTGATGTGCAGCTTGATCACCAGGCCGAACGAGATGTGCTGACGCATCTGGGCCTGCACCGGCGGCAGTGCCGGGATGTACTGCACCCGGCTGACCAGCGTCGGCGGGACGGCGAGCACCACGTGACGGCCGCGGTAGGCGCCCCGACCGGTGAAGACCGTCGCGCCGTCCTCGGTCCACTCGATCTTGGTGACCGCCTCGTCCAGCCGGACGGTCCCCTCGGGCAGCCTCGCGGCGAGCGCCAGCGGCACCCGCTGCAGGCCACCGACCACCCGCCGGTCCAGGATGAAGTCGGCGTCGACCAGGTGGCTGAAGCCGCCCGCGCTGGCCGCCATCAGCACCGCCGACAGCGCCGAGAACGAGTGCGCCGGTTTGGTCAGCATCGCCGGGCCGACGTAGAGGCCGACGTTGTCGCGGGCCTCCGGGTCGTCGGTCTGCTCGGCCAGCCAGGCGGCGAACGAGATCCGGTCGAGCTCCTCGGCGTCCGGGTGCTCCCACGGGCTCAGCGGATCCATCATCGCGGCGAGCCGGTCCAGCTCTTTGACCAGGCGTTCCACCTCGGCGGCGGTGGTCTCGGAGACCGGGAACTTCTCCCCCTCGAAGGTACGGCGTACGCCGTCGCGCCCGATGTAGACCGAGTCGCCGGCCCGGTAGCGGGAGTACATCTCCAGGTCCAGCTCGTCGATCAGCGCGAGCAGCGCGGCCTGGTCCGGGGAGACCCACTGGCCGCCGACCTCGAGACGGACGCCCTCGACGTCCTCGGTCAGCAGCCGGCCGCCGACGCGGTCGCGGGCCTCCAGGACGAGCACGCGGCGGCCGGCCGCGTGCAGGCGGTTCGCGACGGTGAGTCCGGTGACACCGGCCCCGACCACCACGACGTCGAAGTCGGTCACGACTCTCCTCCAGGTATAGCGGGTTCCTGCTGGGTGATGCAGTGGATGCCACCACCGAGCGCGAAGATCGCCCGG
Source organism: Actinoplanes sichuanensis (assembly GCF_033097365.1). Classification (NCBI taxonomy): domain Bacteria; kingdom Bacillati; phylum Actinomycetota; class Actinomycetes; order Micromonosporales; family Micromonosporaceae; genus Actinoplanes; species Actinoplanes sichuanensis. Next base: position 1,627,675 of record NZ_AP028461.1, on the reverse strand, counting down.
GCGTCGACGCCGACCACCCGGCGGCCGGGGTAGGCGGCGGCCAGGATCTCGAGCGCCTCGGCGTCCCGGGGATCGTCGAACGTGCAGGCGACGACACCGGCGTTGCACACTAGGTGATTGACATACGAGTGATCAACTGGGCCGCGGGCGTCCTCGATCCCCTCCGGAGCAGGCAGATCGATGATCTTCCAAGTGGGTTGCAGTGCGGCCCGGAGTCGGCCGGACAGCTCGTGGTCCGGATGCTTCGGCGACGGCTGGACGTGCAACAACACGGTCTCCGGGGCCGGGAAGGTGGCCACGATGTCGACGTGCCCGCGGGTGCCGAACTCCTCGTAGTCACGGGTCAGGCCGCGCGGCAGCCACACCACTTCACGGACCCCGAGGGTGCGTCGCAGCTCACCCTCGACCCGCTCCCTGGTCCACCCGGGGTTACGGCCCGGGTCGAGTTGCACCGTCTCGGTGACCAGCACCGTGCCGCGCCCGTCGACGTGGATGCCACCGCCCTCGTTGACCATCTCCGAACTGATGATCGTGGCGCCGGCCCACTCGGCGACCTGCCGGGCGATCTTCGCGTCCTTCGCCCACTGTGCCCAGCTCTGGCCGCCCCAGCCGTTGAAGACCCAGTCGACGGCGCCCAGGCCGTCCGGGCCGACGACGAAGGTGGGGCCGATGTCGCGCATCCACGCGTCGTCCAGCGGGGCCTGGAAGTATTCGACGGCGCTGCCCAGCCAGTCGTGGGCGTCCCGGATCGCGGACGGGTCGACCACCATCCGGACCGGTTCGAACTCGGCGACCGCGAGCGCCACCGATGCCCAGGCCTGCCGGGCCGCGTCGCCGTCGGCGTAGCCCGAGGACGGCCACGCCATCCAGGTGCAGGTGTGCGGCTCGGTCTCGGCCGGCATCCGCCAACCGCTGTCGGAGAGCGTCATGCCAGACCGCCGTAGGTGTCGGGGCGGCGGGTCCGCAGGAACGGGAACAGGGTCAGCCAGTCTCCGCGCTGGTTCAGGTCCAGGTCGGCGACCAGCACGGCCTCGCGGTCGCGAGGGGCCTGCGCGAGGATCCGGCCGTACGGGTCGACGATGAACGAGGAGCCGTAGAAGCTGATCCGGCCCTCGTCGCCGGTCCGGTTGGGCACCACGATGAACAGGCCGTTGGCGATCGCGTGACCGACGATGACCTGCTGCCAGAGGGGCTGGGTGTCGAAGTCGGGGTGGTCCGGTTCGGAGCCGATCGCGGTCGGGTAGGCCAGCAGGTCGGCACCCTTGAGCGCGTAGGAGCGGGCCACTTCGGGGAACCACTCGTCCCAGCAGGTCGGCAGCCCATATCCAACATTTCCGGAATAGTGGATGGGATACGCATCGTCGGCAGGGCCGGGGCGGAAGTACTTGTCCTCGACATAACCTTCGGTGACCGGAATGTGCGTCTTCCGAGTCCTACCGACAAGGCTTCCGGATTTATCGACCAATACCGCCGTGTTGTACCCCAGCCCGTCGCCCAGATCGACGCTCTCGTAGAGAGAAGCATGCACCAGGATGCCGTGCCGCCGGGCCGCCTCCGCCGCGAGCGCCACGGTCGGCCCGGTCGCCAGGTCCTCGGCCAGCGACACGGGTTTGCCGGCCGGTTCCTCGAACGCCGGGTACCTGGACAGCGTCAGCTCCGGCAGGAAGACCACCTCGGCACCGGCGTCGGCGGCCTGCGCGATCCCGCCGAGCAGCACCTCGCGCAACTCGGCGGGGTCCGGCCGCCAGTGGTGCTGGACCAGCCCGACCCGCAGCGGCGGCCGGGTCGGCTCGTCGACACGAGCCGGCGAGTCATACCCCGCGGACCGGATCAGTTCCATGGTCGTCCTCATCTTTCAGCGTGCCACCGCACTTTAACGAACGGCATTCGTTTTACTATGGTGGTCCGCCTCACCGGAACGCAAGGGGTTCGCCGATGGCTCGTCCCACCACGCCGAAACTGTCGGTGCCGAAGATCGCCGCGGCGGCGCTCGCCCTCGTCGACGCCCGCGGTGAGTTCACCATCGGCGAGATCGCGACCGCACTATCGGTCCGCCCGTCGTCGATCTACAACCATCTGAGCGGCAAGACCGAGATCATCGAGGCGATGCGAGCGCTGATCTTCAGCGCGGACCCGCCCGCCGACACCTCCGGGGACTGGCCCGACGCGCTACGGGCGCTGCTGCTGCGCTATCGGGACGCGTTCGCCCGCCACCCCCGGCTCATCCCGATGCTGACCGCGCACACCGTGTCCTCCCCCGACGTGGTGCACATGTACGACGACATCGCCACCGTCCTGCACTCGGCCGGCATCCCGACCGGGCAGCTGCTCGACGTGATCACGGTGCTGGACAGCTTCGTGATCGGGTCGGCCCTCGACATCGCGGCACCCGACCAGGTCTGGGATCCCACCGAGGCCCGCACGCCGGTGCTGGTCGCCGCGATCGAGGCGGCCGGCCGGGGGCGGGAGCGCGCCGATCGGGCCTTCGCCCTGGGGCTCGGGCTCATCCTCGGCGCGCTCACCACCTTCGCCGCGGATCAGGGGCGCGGGTAGATCAGGTACGGCTTGCGCTTGCGGTCGAAGGCGGCCAGCTCGTCCGCCCAGGCGCCGGTCACCTCGGCCAACGGGGCACCGGCGTCGATCATCGTGCGGAACCGGTCCGAGCCGGCCAGCTTGTCCACGAAGTGCGGGATCGGCCACGGGTCGGTTCGCCAGGTGAAACCCGGGTAGCGCTTGGCCTCGATCAGCATCGCGGTGGCCGTACCCACCGGGTCGAAGACCCTGGGATCACCGACCCGTACCTCCACACCCACGCAGAGCCGATCGACGAACTTACCGACCCGGGGTTCGAAGTAGGCCTCCCGGAACTCGACGCCCGGCAGATCGAGCCCGGCCAGCCGGTCCCGCCAATGGAAGTCCAGGTTCGGCGCGCCGGCCAGCTCGAACGGGCGGGTCGTCCCCCGACCCTCGGACAGCGACGCCACCCCCTCGAACAGGCAGGTGCCGGCGTAGACGAGCGCGGTGTCCGGAGTCGGCATGTTCGGGCTCGGCATCACCCACGGCACGTCGGTGTCGGCCGCGAACAGGTCGCCGCGCCAGCCCTCGCACTCGATCACCTCGAGGCGCACCTTCGGCAGCCACTCACCGCGGTAGAGACGGGCCAGTTCGCCGATGGTCATACCGTGCTGCTGGACGATCTCCTTCTTCCCGATCGCGGACACGAACGCCGGTTTCAGCATCGGCCCGCGGGCCCGGCCCCCGATCGGGTTCGGCCGGTCCAGGACGACATAGCGCAGGTTCAGCGCGGCGGCCGCCGCCATCGAGTCGAACAGCGTCCAGATGTACGTGTAGAACCGCGCCCCGACGTCCTGGATGTCGAAGACCACCGTGGTCACCCCGGCCTCGGTGAACATCTTCGTCCAGCCGTCCAGGGTGGCCAGGTAGCCGTCGTACACGCGCAGGCCGGTCCGCGGGTCGGTGGCGATGCCTTCGTCCCCGCCGACCGGCGCGGAACCGCGGAACCCGTGCTCGGGCCCGAAGATCGCCGCGATCCGCACCCCGTCGGCGTGCATCCGGTCCACCAGGTGCCGGTATTCGCGGTCGACGGCGGTCAGGTTGGCGACCACACCGACCTTCTCGCCGTCGAGGGCGGCCCATTTCGCGGCGGCCAGCCGGTCCATCCCGGTGCGCACCCGTTTCCGGGCCGGGGCGGCGTCCGCCCGCGTCGGGATCGCCAGCCCGGCCAGTGCGCCACCGGTCGCGGTCAGAAGATTTCGTCTCATCACGGCCGCAAATCGTATTATACGGACATAGCACTCACCCGAAGAGCAGGTCGATCAGGCGGTCGCTCGCCGCGAAGTAACCGCTGGGACCGTTGGCCGGCTCGGCGAGGATGCGCCGACAGCCATCGCCCTCGACATTGAGGGTGCCGCCCGGCTCCAGGTGGACCACGGCGAACCGGCTCGCCGGAGTGTTGCAGGTGGCGACCCCGGGAGCGGCCGACTCGACCTCCGCGCGGATCGCCGTCCAATCGGCCGCCGACAGCAGGCCGCCGTCGCGGAACTCGCCCGCCGGTTTGCCGGTGCCGCGCTCCTTCACCGGCACGTCGTAGACGCATCGCCGCGCCGAGGTGGTCGCGGGCAGCGGCGCCAGAGTGGTCTCCTGCACGTTCTCAAGACCGCCACTGGCCCATGTCATGTCGCCGTACTGCTGCGAACACCCGGCACTGGCGGCCTCGTCCGATTCGAGCTGCGCCACCACCCGGCTCTTCACGGTGACCGTGGTCAGCTTCTCGTACGCCCGCCGGAACTCGATGCGGGGCTTGGTACAGGAGTCGATCGGGATGCCGGGACGGATCCACCGGCCGTCCTTGTCGATCAGCGCCAGCCACGGCACCGCGGGCAGGTCGGCGGTGCAGGCCTGAGCGGTCTGCGCCTCGTCGGGCAGGCGCAGCGCCGGCAGGAGCCCGGTCAGGTCGTCGGCGCGGGCCTCCACGGCGGTCATCTCGCTGCCGCCGCCCGGCCGCTCCCGGATGCCGTTCCGGCAGATCACGGCGGCCACCGGCGCGAACGTGTCGTCGAGGCGAGGCAGGGTGAGCGCATCCTGGGCGTCCGCGTACTCGGGAGAGGCCACGTCACAGGACTCCCAGCGGGTGTTGACCACGGGCGGCGCCCCGCTGGGCAGCGGCTGGGGATCGGTCCCGCCGATGTCGGTGTCGGGCCGGGCACATCCACCGGCCAGCAGGGCGATGAGCACCAGGGTCGTCACGCGTGCGCGCATGGGTTTCTCCTCCGTGTCGGCTCTTCACTCAGACGGGACGACTCCCCCGACGGTTGCCGCCTTCGGTATCGAGGCACACCTGCACGTCATAGAGCAGCCGGACCGGCACCCCGTTGCTGACACCCACGAAAACCGGATCAGCCGCCGGGGTACGGCCACAGCGCCACACCTCCTCCCGGGCGGCGTCCACCGACACCCGGTGGACCCGGCCGGCCAGATGCAACTCCATGACCTTGCGTGCGGTCGTGCGATCACTGTCCAACTGGACGCGGAAGACCGGCACGGGGCCACCTCCTTGAACGCCGGTAACCTGACTTACCAACGTTAACCTAAGATGGGGCGGTGACCTCGATCTGGCTGCGCGCCGAACCGGAGCGGCCTCGCCGCACCCCCCAACTGACCAGGGACCTGATCGTCGCGGCGGCGGTGGAGCTCCTCGACTCCGCCGGTGCCGAGGCGCTCACCATGCGTCGCCTGGCCGAGCGCCTCGGTGTCACGTCGACCGCGCTCTACTGGCACGTCCGCACCAAGGACGACGTTCTCGACCTGGCCGTCGACGAGGTGTTCGGCGAGGTGCCGCTCCCGGCTCCGGGCGCCGACTGGCGGGCCGACGTCCGCGGGCTGGTGCACGGCTGGCGCGCGGCGATGCTCGCCCACCCGTGGACGCCGGCGCTGATCGGTCGCCCACTGATCGGGCCGAACGTGCTGGCCCGCACCGAGTTCCTGCAGGCCGCACTGGTCCGGGGTGGCCTGACCGGCGAAGCCCTGGCGGTCACCACCCACCTGATCGCCGACTTCGTCATCGGCTCGGCGGTCACCCGACAGGCGGCCGGGGACGGCGCGCGCCGGCGGATCACCGCCGACCCGGACGTCTATCCGCATCTCGTCGAGTCGGGGCACCTCGACGAGTCCCGGTGGAGCGGTGACCTGCTGTTCAGCGGTGGGCTGGAGGCGATCCTCGGCACGGTCGGCTGATCGGTCAGGGCGGGCAGTTGCGGCTCGTGCGGCGCACCTCGTACTCGCTGTCGTCGTCGGTGATGCCCGAGGGCTCACCGGCGAAGATCGCCTCCCGTTTCTCCCCGGCCGCCCGCTGCTCGTAGTGCAGGTGGGGCGCGCCGGACTTGCCGGTACTGCCGATCCGGCCGAGCTGCTGGCCCCGCGTGACCTGGTCACCCTCGGCGACCATCGGCGGTTCGAGCATGTGCAGGTACTGGGTCTCCCACAGGCCGCCGTGGTCGATCTTCACCCAGTAGCCGGCGCCACTGCCGTACGGGCCCTTCGGGTTGTCCGGGGTGCGGGAGCCGAGGGTGCCGTTGACGCCCGCCTCGACCACCGTGCCCGCGAACGAGGCGTGGATCGGGCGGCCCCAGGCGCTGCCCGACGACGGGAAGAAGTCGATGTCGAAGTCGTCGTGGCCCGGGTAGGTGCCGAGGATCCAGGTCTCACCGCACGCCACCGGCAGCTGGAAGTCGGGACGAGGGCCGGGGGTGCGCGTGCGCGGGACCAGCACGACGAGCAGTGCGGCGACGGCCAGAAGAGCGACGGCCACGGCGATTCCGGTACGGGTGCGGGCTGTCACCCGGCCGATCCTGGCAGAGCGTGTCAACGCGCTCCCCGGCAGTCTGTTCTTTCCGAAGCACCGGTGACGGGCTGACCGCCTTCTGGTGTGTCCGGGGCGGGTGGCCGTACCCCCGAATGGTTTGACATCGCCGTCGGCGGCAAAATCGGGACCATGAAGCGGGGTCTTTGGGCGGCCGGAGCCGCCGTCGCCGCGGTGGCGGCCGTCGCGGTGCGTGATCTGACACAGCGCAGGCATGCACTGCTGCGCAACTTCCCGGTGATCGGGCACGGTCGTTATCTGATCGAGGCGATCGGTCCGGAGTTGCGGCAGTACGTGGTGGCGGCCAACGACGAGGAGCGGCCGTTCACCCGTGACCAGCGGCGATGGGTCTACGCGTCGGCGAAGAAGGAGAACAACTACTTCGGGTTCGGCACCGACAACGACATCGAGTACACCGCCGGATATCCGATCATCAAGCACCGCACGTTCGGGCGGGCGGTGCCTCGCTCGCATCCGGAAGCCGGATACGAGGCCTCGGTGCCGTGCGCGAAGATGCTCGGCGCCGCGCGCGGGCGGGCCAAGGCGTTCCGGCCCGCGTCGGTCGTCAACATCTCCGGGATGAGCTTCGGGTCGCTGTCCGGTGCGGCGGTGGAGGCGCTGAACCGGGGCGCGGCCATCGCCGGCTGTCTGCAGAACACCGGCGAGGGCGCCCTGTCACCGCACCACAGGTACGGCGGTGAGCTGGTCTTCCAGATCGGCACCTCCTATTTCGGGTGCCGGGACGAGCAGGGCCGGTTCGATCTGGCCAAGCTCAAGGCGGTGGTCGAGACGAACCCGATCCGGGCGCTGGAGATCAAACTCAGCCAGGGCGCGAAACCGAGCCTCGGCGGCCTGCTGCCCGGCGCGAAGGTGTCCGCGGAGATCGCCGAGACCCGCGGCATCCCGCAGGGCGTCGACTGTGTGAGCCCGTCGCGGCACGCCGAGTTCTCCGACACCGACAGCCTGCTCGACTGGGTGGAGTTGCTGGCCGACGAGACCGGGCTGCCGGTGGGCATCAAGTCGGCCGTCGGTGACCTGGACTTCTGGGAAGAACTGACCACGCTGATGGCGACCACCGGCCGGGGCGTCGACTTCGTGACCGTCGACGGCGGCGAGGGCGGTACCGGCGCCGCCCCGCTGATCTTCTCCGACTCGGTGTCGCTGCCGTTCCAGGTCGGGTTCGCCCGGGTCTACAAGCTGTTCGCCGAACGTGACCTCCACGAGAAGGTCGTCTTCATCGGCGCCGGAAAACTCGGCCTGCCGGACAATGCGATCGTCGCGTTCGCGCTCGGCTGCGACATGGTCAACGTGGCCCGCGAGGCGATGCTGGCGATCGGCTGCATCCAGGCCCAGAAATGCCACACCGACACCTGCCCGACCGGCGTCGCCACCCAGAACCGGTGGTTGACCCGGGGCCTCGACCCGGCGCTGAAGTCGGTGCGGGCCGCCAACTACGTCCAGACGCTGCGTCGCGACCTGCTCAAGGTGGCCGAGGCGTGCGGTGTCGAACATCCCGGCCTGATCGAGACGTCGTCGGTGGAGATCCTCGACGGGCGGACCACGGCCACCCCGCTCGACCGGGTCTACGACTACCAGCCCGGGTGGGGCCTGCCCTCGAAAGCCGACCGGGAGGCGGTCATCGCGCTGATGCTCGATGAACCGCAGGGCGGCAGCGCGCCTCCGTCACGTTAGATTCGCGTTGACGCGTCCTGTCGCCGGGGTGCGGGCGGCCGCTCTGGCCGACGGGCCACCCGCGATCCGGCACCTGCTGGACGTCTCGGCTGTTTGAATGAGCCGGTGAGGTCCGCGTGGCGCTGGTACGTGGTGATCCTGGTGGCCGCGGTGCTCGGGTATTTCCGGACACCGGACACCTGGCTGCAGACCGTCGTCTACGACTCGATCGCGGTGTCCGGTGTGATCGCGATGGTGATCGGCGTGCGCCGCAACCGGGCCGAGGCCGCCCACCTGTGGATCATGTTCGCCGGGTGCAAACTGCTCGCGGCCTGTGGCGACTTCGTCTACGCCTGGTACGCCCGCCATCTCGGCCTGTCCCTCTATCCGGCCCCGGCCGACGGGTTCTATCTGGTCGCCGGGGCGTGCGAGGTCGCGGTGCTGGTGTCGATCCTGCGTCGCCGCCTGCCGGCACGTGACCCGGGCGGGCTCATCGAGGCGGTGATCATCACCGGGTCGGTCTCGCTGATCGCCTGGGTGTATCTGCTGAAGCCGGCCACCCAGGACGACGAACTGACCGCCGTCGGCAGGATCGTCGCGATCAGCTATCCGATCCTCGACCTGCTGCTGTTCATGCTGCTGACCCGGATGCTGGTCGGCGGCGGCATGCGCAACGGCGCGTTCCGGCTGCTCGCCTGCGGCATGATGAGCTACCTGGCGGCCGACTACGCGTGGGCGTTCACCGACCACTTCCAATTCGACGCCGGCACCTTCGGCAGTCACCTGCTGGACTCCGGCTACCTGCTGGCCTTCGTCCTGTACGGCGCGGCCGGCCTGCATCCGGGCATCCGCGACCTGGCCGCGCCGGTCCAGGTGACCGAACGTGGCTTCTCCCGGTGGCGACTGGCGCTGCTCACCGGGGCCACCATGATCGCGCCGGTGCTGCTGGCCGCGCAGGCGTGGTTCGACGACAACCGGGTACCCGACGCCCAGGCCATCGCGGGCGGCTGCGTCGGCATGTTCCTGCTGGTGGTGGCCCGGATGACGGTGCTCATCAGACAGGTCGAACGGCAGGCGTCGAAGCTGGAGAGCCAGGCCGAGGAGCTCACCGAACTGGCCCAGCGGGACACCCTGACCGGCCTGGCCAACCGGCGGGCCTGGGAGCAGGCGCTGCCGCTGGCTCTCGATCACGCCCGCCGCGACGGGACCCTGCTCACCCTGGCGGTGCTCGACCTCGACCATTTCAAGCGGTTCAACGACCAGTACGGCCATCAGGCGGGTGACCGGCTCCTGAAGGAGGCGGCCGCGGCGTGGGCGAGCGGTCTGCGCGCCGGTGACCTGCTGGCCCGGTACGGCGGTGAGGAGTTCGCCCTGATCATCCCGTGCGGCGGGAGCAGACTGGCCGCGGAACTGCTGGATCGGCTGCGCCCGCTGACACCGTCCGGGCAGACCTTCTCGGCCGGCGTCGCGGTGTGGGACGGGCAGGAATCGTCGGAGGCGCTCTTCGCCCGCGCGGATGCCGCCCTCTATGAGGCCAAGGGAGCCGGCCGCGACCGGGTGGCGCTGGCCGCCTGAGTCTCGTCGCGCATGAACTCCCGGACCACGGCGGTCAACGCGTCGGGCGTTTCGATCTGTGGCAGGTGCCCGGTCTCCGGTAGCAGGGTGAACCCGGCGCCGGGGATCGCGGCGGCGAAGGCCCGGCCGAAGTCGGGGTCGCCGATCCGGTCCGCCTCGCCCCACACGACCAGGGTCGGCCTGGTCACCCCGCCGAGCCGGCCGGCCAGCGTCGGGTCGGTCATCGCCCGTCCCGCGTACACCTCGATGGTCACCCGATTACCGGCCATCATCTCCCGGACCGGCGGCGGCAGCCGGGCCGGGTCGACGCCGAACGTCGCCGGGTCGTGATAGCTGCGCTCGGCCAGCTCGGCCGGGCTGAGCGCGAAGAAGTCGGCGACCGGGTGGCCGGGGACCTCGATGCCCACCGCGTCGACCAGGACATACCGGCCGACCCGGGCCGGATCGAGCAGAGCCATCTCGGCGGCGATCCAGCCGCCGATCGAGTTGCCCACGACCGTGACGTCGGTCAGGTCGAGGGCGTCGAGCAGGGCGACATAGGTGGCGGCGAGGCCGCCGATCGAGTCGAGCGCGGCCGGGCGCGGGGTCGCGTTGAAGCCCGGGTGGGTCGGGATCAGCACGTGCGCGGCCTGCAGGTCGGCCCAGGGTGTGACGGTCAGCGGGCCACCGCCGCCGTGTAGGAGCAGGATCGGGCGGCCCTGGCCGCGCTCGGTGACGGTGACCTCGACCGGGCCGATGCCGTCGACGGTCAGCAGATGAGAAGTCATGTAAGGAACCTTAGATCAGGTTCCTTAGGTAAGCAACCTGCGATAACCTGGGCGGCATGAGCGCCTCGTTGCAGCAGGTCGGACTGGCCGTCAAACGCCTCCAATGGCGGCACCACCGCGAGGCCAACCGGCGACTGGCCCCACTCGGCCTGTCCCTCGTCCAGTGGGACACCCTGCGTCACCTGCACGCCGAACACGAGCCGTCACTGCACCGGCTGGCCGAGCTGACCTTCCAGACCGATCAGTCGATGGGCGAGCTGGCCCGGCGGATGGTCGATCGCGGTCTCATCGAGCGCGTCGAAGGCCCCGGCCGCAAAGTCCAGCACCGGCTCACTCCGGCCGGCGACGACCTGCGGCGGGCGGGGTCGGCCGCAGTCGACGAGGTGCTCCGGGAGTCCCTCGGCCACCTCACCGACAGTGAACGCGACACCCTGCACGAACTACTACTCCGGGCCACCGGCGCGTAACGGCTTCGGGCGGCCGTCTCCCCCGGTCGTTGCGTCGACGGTGGAGTCCCTGATAGTGGTGTAACGCGGTTGGCGTGATCGTCTGCGTCGGACATCCCGTCCGGCATAGAGCGCGGCCATCGCGTGATCTTTCGAGCGAACGTCTCACGGAACTCTCGAAAGGGAATCGTCACGATGGCCGCACCACACATCATCGACCCTGCCGGTCTGCTCGGCCAAGCCCTCGGCGACGCGTCACCGGATCTGATGCGTCACCTGCTGTCGACCGTCATCAACAGCCTGTTGTCGGCTGAGGCCGACGCGGTCTGCGGCGCCGAATACGGCGTGGCCGGCCCGGAGCGGGTCAACTCCCGTAACGGCTACCGCCACCGCGAGCTCGACACCCGCATCGGCACCATCGACGTGGCCGTGCCGAAACTGCGGTCCGGCTCGTACTTCCCCGAGTGGCTGCTCGAACGCCGCAAACGGGCCGAGGCCGCGCTGGTCAGCGTGGTCGCGACCTGCTACCTGCTCGGCGTGTCGACCCGGCGGATGGACAAACTCGTCCAGACACTCGGGATCACCAGCCTGTCGAAGTCGCAGGTGTCACGGATGGCCGCCGACCTCGACGAACAAGTCCACGCCTTCCGCACCCGCCCGCTGGGCGAGTCCGGGCCGTTCACGTTCGTGTCCGCCGACGCGCTGACCATGAAGGTCCGGGAGCAGGGCCGGGTCGTCAACGCCGTCGTGCTCGTGGCGACCGGCGTCAACGCCGACGGCCACCGCGAGGTCCTCGGCGTCAAGGTCGCCACCAGCGAGACCAAGCAGGCGTGGAACGCGTTCTTCGCCGATCTGGTCGCCCGCGGCCTGACCGGTGTCCTCCTCGTAACCTCCGACGCCCATGCCGGCCTGGTCGACGCGATCGCGGCGAACCTGCCCGGCACGTCGTGGCAGCGCTGTCGCACCCACTTTTCGGCAAACCTCATGGCCGTGACCCCGAAGTCGGCATGGCCGGCGGTCAAGACAATGCTGCACTCGGTCTATGACCAGCCCGATCCGGGGTCGGTCAACTCCCAGTTCGACAAGCTGCTCGACTCGATCGGCGCATCGTTGCCGAAGGTCGCCGCCTACCTCGACGACGTCCGCGCCGACCTGCTGACCTTCACCGCCTTCCCGCAACCCATCTGGCGTCAGATCTGGTCGAACAACCCCAACGAGCGCTTGAACAAGGAGATCCGCCGCCGCACCGACGTCGTCGGGATCTTCCCCGACCGCGACGCCGTCACCCGACTCGTCGGCGCTGTCCTGGCCGAGCAACACGACGAATGGACCGAAGGCCGCCGCTACTTCGCCCTCGAAATCCTCGCCAAGGCCCGCGACGGCGCCAAGACCACCACAGCCACCACCGAACTGCCCGAACTCGAAACCGCGACCAGTCTCTAACCAGCACAACTCGAAAGATCAGCCGTTACACCACTTCCAGGGGCTTGACCGCGTCGACCCGCCGCCGTCGCCTCTACGCGGCCGGCCTTCCTTACGTCGCTGCGGCGCGGGCCGCCCTCGTTATGTCGCTGCGGCGCGGGCCGCCTTCCCTATGTCGTTGCGGCGCGGGCCGCCCTCCTTACGTCGTTGCGGCGCGGGCCGTCCTCCTTACGTCGTTTCGGCGCGCAGGATCCGTACCGAACCGACCGTGGCGTAACCGCGCCACTCGATCGCCGCAGCCGGGCTGTAGGCCGGGAAATCGACCGCCCATCCGCCGTCCGGCTGCTGGCCGGCGGCCAGCCGGTCCAGGTCGGCGGCGATGGCCTCCTTACTGAACAGCGCCCGCGACGCCCTGGCGGCGTCCGGCGTGAAATCGAGCGGATGCAGCACTTCGCCGACGGTGCCGCCGACCGGCGTCGGACCGTCGGTCCGAACCATGGCCGCGACCCGTTCCAGCAGGCGACCCGGCTCCGGCACGGCGTCCAGAAAACGCATGACGAACATCAGCTCGTACGCGCTGGGCGCTCCCGACAGCCCGTCGATCACCGACAGGCAGTACCCGGTGGCACCGGTCAGCCACGGATGCCCGGCCAGGTCGGGCCGACCCCGGACCAGGCGGTGCGCCTGGGCGGCGAGCTGCGTGGTCATCTGGAGCGACGACGCGTCCGGGTCGGCCGTGGTCCAGTGCGGGGCGCTGCCGTCGATGTCGGCGAACGGCAGGGCGAACGGGATGCCGCCGTCGCCGAGGGAGTGCTCGGCCAGCCAGTCGAACAGCCGGGGCGAGCGCGAACCCGTGTCACCGACCTCGGCCAGCACCTCCAGCGCGTGCATGGCGGCGACCGGCTGACTCGTCACCGAACGCAGGTCGGGTTCGAGCGCCCAGCCGTACCCCCCGTCGGGGTTGTGATAGGCGTCCAGAGCGGTCAACACCTGCTCGGTGGTGGCGGCGCCGAGCAGGTGGCTCATCCGCCGCCAGTCGAGGGCACGGCCGTTCATCGCGACGAACCTGGCCGCTGCGTCGAGATCGAAGCTCATGCCCCTGATCCTGCCCGGTCAGGGATGCGGGCGCACGGCACCCGACACGCACCGCAGCACCAGCCGCAGCGTGTCGTGGCGGGACGCGCCGTGCTCGGACACGTAGCTCCAACCGGCGTAGAGCTGCGACCACACCAGATTGAGCACCCAGACCGGCGGCAGCTCCGGATCGATGCTGCCGTCGGCGTGCCCGCGCCGGACCATGGCGTCGAACCCGTCGTCGCAGCCGCCCTCGTCGGTCTCGACCTGCTCCCGGAAGAGCAACGACAGCACGTCGCCCAGATCGAAATATTCCTGGCAGAGCCGCACCAGGGCGGCCGCGCCGGCGCCCTCCTCGATCCGGGCCCGGGCGCCCGCACCGTCGACGCGGGCGATGGCCTCGGCCCGCAGGGCGGCGATCAGGTCGCTGCGCTCCGGAAAATAGCGATGCAGAGTGGTACGCCCGACGTCCGCCGCCTCGGCCACGTCACCGAGCGACGCGGCCGGATTGCGGGCCATCACCTCGATCGCCGCGTCGAGGATCGCCTGCCGGGTCCGGGCCCGGCTGCCGGATGGGACGCTTGTCACCGGCGCAGAATAACACTTGCCCAGAACGGAACATCAGTGTTCCACTATGGGCATGCCGGATCCCACGCGCCTGAGAACCCTCCTCACCGTGCTCCGCCCGCATCGCCGCACCATGCTGCTCGGCCTGGTCCTCGGCCTGGCCGCCAACGCCGCCGGTCTGGCCACCCCGATGGTCACCAAGTGGGTGCTCGACAGCTTCTCCAGCGGCCTCGATCTGGCCCGTCCGGTCGCCGTCCTGGCCGGCCTGGTCGTCATCGGAGCCGCCATCGGCCTCTGGCAGTGGATCCTGATGGGCACGCTCGCCGAGCAGATCGTCCTGGACGCTCGCACCTCGATCATCAGGCGCTACTTCCGGGCCCGGGTCCTCGACCTGCAGCGCCGTCCCACCGGCGAGCTGGTCACCCGGGTCACCTCCGACACCGGCCTGCTGCACGCCGCCTCCGGCAGCCTGATCGGCCTGATCAACGCGGGTGTCGGCCTGATCGGCACGCTGATCCTGATGGGCGTCCTCGACCTGACCCTGCTGGCCTGCACGCTCAGCGCGGTCGTGGTGGTCGGCGCCGGGATGAGCCGCCTGCTGCCCCGCATCGGCGTCGCACAGACCGCCGCGCAGGAGTCGGTGGGCCGTCTCGGCGCCAATCTGGAGGGTTCGCTGCGGGCCATCCGCACGGTCAAGGCGAGCCGCGCCGAGACCCGCCAGGGCGACCAGATCATCGGCAACGCCCAGGACGCCGCGACCCACAGCATCCGGGCCGCGCGGGTCTCGGCCACCGTGTGGACCATTTCGTGGTCCGGCATCCAGCTCTCGGTGATGCTGATCCTGGCCGTCGGGGCGTGGCGCGCCAGCCTGGGCCTGCTCGAGGTGTCCACACTGGTGGCGTTCCTGCTCTACGTGTTCCAGTTGATGGGCCCGATCAGCGAGCTGACGCAGAACCTGACGGCGCTCCAGTCCGGCATGGCCGCCGCCGCCCGCATCAACGAGCTCGACACGATCGGCCAGGAGCCCGCCGATCACTCCCCCTCCGCAACGGACGGTCCGGCCGTGTTCGCGCCCTCGGCGACGGCGGCGGGTGGGCCGGTCCTGGTGCTGCAAGGGGTCACCGCCCGTTACGGCCCCGATGTGGCGCCCGCGGTCCGCGGCATCGACCTGGAGATCCCGCGACACGGCCACACCGCCATCGTCGGCCCGTCCGGCGCCGGCAAGACCACACTGTTCTCGCTGCTGTTGCGTTTCCTGGAGCCGGAGCACGGCCGCATCCTGCTGGACGGCCGGCCATACACCGAGTGGAGCCACTCCGAGGTCCGCGGCCGGCTCGCCTACGTCGAGCAGGAGACCCCGGTGCTGCCGGGCACCATCGCGGACAACCTGCGGTTCACCCATCCCGACGCCACCGACGACGAGATCCGAACGGTGCTGACCGCCGTCCGACTGGACGGCGTCGACCCGGCCCTGAGCGCCACCGACCTGTCCGGCGGCCAGCGACAACGGATCGCCCTGGCCCGCGCGTTGCTGCGCACCCCCGAGATCCTCCTGCTGGACGAGGCGACCGCCCAGGTCGACGGTTTGACCGAGGCCGCCGTGCAGGACTGCATCCGAGAGCGAGCCTCGTCCGGCGCGGTGGTGACGATCGCCCACCGCCTGTCCACAGTCCTCGACGCCGACCGCATCATCGTCCTGGAGGACGGCCGGGTCCGAGCCCAGGGCACCCACACCGACCTGTATTCCACCGACGACCTGTACCGCCGCCTGGTGGAGGCCCTGCGAATAGCCGCCACCGACACGACCTACGCCTAGACACCTTCTGGGTTGGGGGTCTGGCGCAGATCCGCTGTGAGGCTTGCGGGTGATCGTGTCGGCAGGTGGGTGTCGGTTGTGCTGGTCGGTATGCGATTCGGCGATGGCGGCGGCGTTGACCAGGCCGAACGGGCACGACGGGAGCGAGTGCGGCGTCAAGCGGGGCAGACGTTCGCCGAGGGTAGATCGGCGGTCGAGTTCGCCGCCCGGCTGGAGGTGTCGACGAAGTCGGCCTACCAGCGGCGGGCCTGGGCTGCCGGTGGCGCACAGGCGCCGGCCTGGACTGCCGGTGGCGCGCAAGCGCCGGCCTGGACCGCCGGTGGCGCGCAAGCGCCGGCCTCAAAAGGGCCGGTTCCGAACGCCAGACCTGATCCGGCTGCTGGATGCCGCCCACCAGCAGCTCCAGACGCCGATCGTGCTGGGCTGGGACGGCCTGTCCGCGCACCGGACACCGGCGACGCGGGCGGCGATCGCCGCCCGGAACTGGCTGCGGGTCTACCAGCCGCCCGCGTACGCGGCGGAGCTGAACCCGGTAGAGCTGCCCGCGTACGCGCCGGAACTGAAAGGTCTGGTCGACGATGAAAGGCAGCCTCGCCAACCTCGCCGTCCACACCGCCACCGACCTGGCCGCCGCGGTGAAGAACCGCCTCAAACGCATGCAATATCGCACCCGTCTGATCGACGGCTACCTCACCGGAACAGGTCTATCTCCGCCATCACCAGCCAGACCCCGACCGCGAAAGGTGTCTAGAGCCGTCCTTCCCCTTGGCTACAACGTGGATTCGGGCGGCGCGCCGGTGTCCGGCTCCTCGTGGGCCAGGAACACGGCCTCCCCGCCGGCGAGGAACATCAGGTCTCCTCCGGCGGTGGCCGCCAGCCCATCGACCGGGACCTGGGCCGTCAGCTCATCGACGGTGCGGTGCTCGGCGACATCCCAGATCGTCACCCGGTGGGAACGGATCACACCGGCCATCAGCTGCCCAGCGGCGTCGAAACAGATCACCGGTCCGGGCGCTCCCGGCACGCAGCCACTCGTGGCGTCGAGTCCCCGGGGCGCGTCCTCCTCGATGCCGGCAGCCGACGGCGCGGTGTTGCGGCGGACGGCCGGAACCGTGGTAGCGGCCGGAATCCTGCTGGCGGCCGGAACCCCGGTGGCGGCCGGAACCCCGGTGGCGGCCGGAACCCCGGTGGCGGCCGGAACCCCGGTGGCGGCCGGAATGGGGGTCACCTGGAGGACGCCGTCAGCGTCTGCCGTCACGGTCACCGGGTGGCCGTCGAGGAAGACGATCGGGTGGGGTTCGAACTCGTCTCTGGCGACTTTCCGGCCGGAGGCCAGGTCGATCAGGACTCCCCGCCACTTGTCACCGGCCAGGGAAGCGATCAACCGGCCGCCGATCGAGACGAGACTCAGGTGGGAACCCCGGCGGCCGGTCAGTGACACCGAGGTCAACGGTTCGCCGGTGCGGCCGTCCCACAGTTGTAGGACGTTGCCGCGGTCGAGCGACACCAGGTAGGGCCGCCCGGCGTGATGACCGCAGGCCAGCGCCGTGAGGCCGGCCGCGCGGTCGGTGCGCCGCTCAGCGATCAGGCCGCCGTCGCGCCGGTAGAGACGTAGGCACCCGCTGCGGTCCCCGACCGCGAGCAGATCCGCCCCGGGCGAGCAGCCGACCGCGGTGACGAACCCGTCCGTCGACGAGCCGGTGTCGGCCACCCAGACGGGCCGCCATCGCGGCGCCGAGCCATCGGGCCGGACCGAGAGAGCCGACGCCACCTCCGGGGAACTCTTGACCAGCGCCTGCCGCACGGTGCCGCCCTTCCAGCGAAGTGACGCAGCCCATGGTAGTCCCCGACGGGACAGCGCCCACCACTGTCCACAGTTGATCTCTTGAGTTTGCGGAACGCCACCCATAGCACCGGCACTCTCCGCCGTCTCGCAACTCCGACCCGAAAGAGCCACCGTGGTAGGACGGAGGCGTCCCGGGTCAGGAGGCGGCGACCCGGTTACGGCCGGTGCGTTTGGCCTCGTAGAGGGCCTCGTCAGCCCACTTGATCAGATGGTCGGGCGGGACGCCGCCGGTGGGGGTCGCGCTGGTCACGCCCACGCTGATGGTCACGATGCCGCCGTCGGCCAGCACGTGCGACTCCCGCAGGGCGGCCACCGCCTGCACGGCCCGTTCGGCGACCGCGACGGCGCCCGGCGTCCCGGCGGCGGGCATGACGACACAGAACTCCTCGCCGCCGTACCGGGCGACCAGATCCGTCGTGCGAACGGCGTCGCGCAGCGCGCCTGCGACCCGGCGCAGGCATTCGTCGCCGCCCTGGTGGCCGTAGTGGTCGTTGTACTTCTTGAAATGGTCGATGTCGATCATGGCCAGGCCGATCGGGTCGCCGGAGCGCAGCGACTGCACCCACAGGGCGTCCAGCGTCTCGGTGAGGCGGCGACGGTTCGCCAGGCCGGTGAGCGGGTCGGTGAGGGTCAGCATCTCCAGGCGGCGGTTCGCCTCGCCGAGTTCCTCGGTGCGTTCGGCGACCCGCCGCTCCAGGGAGGCGTACACCAGGGCGTTGTCCAGGGAGACGGTGAGCTGCCCGGCGATCAGCTGGACCGCGTCCAGCCGGGAGGCGGAGAACGCCTGCCGGGTCAGCCGGTTCTCCAGCACCAGCATGGCCCGGGGCAGTCCCTGGCTGAGCACCGGCACGACCAGCAGCGAGCAGTGCGGCAGCCCGGCCAGGTACGGATCGCGGGCCACCCGGTCGTCGTGGGTGGCGTCGTCGACGAGCATCGGCTCGCCGGTGCGGTCGGCGTAGCGGACGGCGGTCACCGGCAGCAGGCCGCGTTCGCCGGCTTCGGCGAGGGTCAGCGCCGGCCGGACCGCCCGGACGTCGGCCGGCAGCATCCATTCGCCGGTGGCGTCGTCGCGGAGCAGGACCCGTACGGCGGTCGCCCCGGTCATGGCGCTGAGCACCTGTTCCACCCGGTGCCGCAGCCGGTCCAGGTCGGTCTCCGAACTCAGTGCCCGGGCCGCCTCCAGCACCGCCATCAGGTCGATCACCTCGGTGGACAGATTGATGCTGTGCGACGTGCGAACAGTCGGCGACGCCGGGGCCCCGGCATGGGCCGGCGGCGCGGCGAGGAACGGATGCTCCCGCTCCAGCAGGTGGACCTTGTGGTGCGCGCGCCAGACCGCATATCCGCGGTGGGCCTCGGTGAGCATCTGCCGGCTGACGTGCGGCATCCGGTGGGCGTCGAAGAACAGCGCGGCCCGCTCGGCGATCAGCGCCGCGTGCCAGGGTGAACCACCGCCGGAAGCGCCGGACACCGCGGCGTCGTAGGCGGTGGCCGCAGCGTCGAAGTCACCCGTCGCCCAGGCGCGTTCCGCGTCGGCGAGCCGGAGCAGGTGCCCGAAGTTGCCGGGCTGGTCGACCGCCCGCTCGGCGAGGAACCGTGCGCTGAGGTCCAGGTCGGCCAGGGCCGTCTCCCGGTCGCCGTCGCCGGTGGCGGTGCGGGCCCGTTCGGCCGCGGCGAGCGCCGCCAGGACGTGCGCCTGCGCGTTGCCGTACGTCGCGGTGATGCACGGCAACAGGGTCAGGGCGGCGGCGGTGTGCCGGTTCAGGACGTCGCGTTCGCCGAGAACGGCCGCGGCCACCGACCGTACGATATGGAAATTGACCGCCGCCGTCGGGTTTCCCTCGATCTCGGCCTCGTCGAGGCCGTCGTCGTCGGCCTCGCCGCGCAGTGTCCGGGCGAGCTGCCGGTGGGCCCGGAACGCCGCGTCGGCGTGGTCGTATCCGATCCGGCCGCACAGCATCAGCGCGGCGTCGGCCTCGGCGGCGTAGGCGTCCAGGTCCGGCCCGGCGTCCAGCAGCCCCGGCAGGGACGCGAAGTAGGTGGAGGCGGCGTTCTGCAGGTCGCCGCCGCGCAGCAGCCCCTCGTGCGCCTCCCGGGCGATGCCGACCATGTGCTGTACCGGCTCGAACCAGGCGACCGTGCCCAGCGCGTGCAGGAACTTCGCCTGTGACGTGTCCGGTTCCCAGCCGCGGGCCCCGCCCACCGCGAGCACCCGACGTACCGCCCGATACCCGGCCCGATAGTCGCCGCGCGCCGGGACGGTCACGAATCCGGCGTGGCTCAGCGGGCCGACGAGCGCGGCGGCCGGGCCGTGGGCCGCCCACAGCGCGCCCGACTCCAGCACCAGCCACGCCATCATGATCTGGTCGCAGAAGAAGGCCGGCGGGATCAGCCGGTTGATCACCCGGGCGATCGCGACCTGGCGGGGTTCGGTGAGCTCGGGGCGGGCCAGGTCGTCCTCGGCGTCGCCGGTGGCCAGCCATCCGTACAGGACGTCCAGACCGGCGCCGATCCGCGGGCCCAGTTCGTCGCGGCCGGGCACGGCGACCCCGAGCCGGCCCAGCAGGCGCAGCCCGAGCTCCAGCGCGTCCGGCATCCGGCCCCGGTTGGTGAGACCGACGATCTGTTCGCAGACCGCGCCCGCGTGTGGCACCGGATCGCCACCGGCCGCCTCCAGTGCCTGGAACACCTCGTCGGCCTCGGTGAACCGGCCGAGGCTGCACAGTGACGCGTGCCATTCCGCCTGCGCCTGCCGGTAGCCGCTGTCGGTCGCGGGCAGGAGCCGTACCGCCGCGGCCAGGAACGCCTGTGCCGCCGCATGGTTCACCACCAGACGGGCCGCTGCGGCGGCCCGGCGCAGTAGGGACGCGGCCAGCAGCCGCTCGTCCGGGTCGGTCAGCTCGTCCACGGCCGTCAGGTAGAGGCGGGCGGCGGCCAGGGCGTAGGCGGGTTCGGACGCCAGCCGGCGGGCCAGCGTCAGGCTCAGTCCGGTCCGGGCCGGTGCATCCAAGCGGGCGTACGCCGCCTGTTGCACCCGGTCGTGCCGGAAACACGCGGCCGGTGTGCCGTCGCGGTGCACCTCGACCAGGCCTTCGTCGGCTGCGGGCAGCAATTCGGCGTCGACCGTCTCGGCCGGGCGGCCGGCGGCGATCGGCAGGAGCGTCAGGTCGACCTCGCCGCCGAGGCAGGCCATCACCTCCAGCAGTGCGCGGGTCTGTTCCGGCAGCTCCTCGATGCGGGCGCCGAGCAGGTCCACGACGTCGCCGCGTGCGACGAACCGGCGTGCCGTCGCCGGGTCCCAGCGCCAGCCGTCGCCGTCAGGAACCAGCACCCCGTCGCGCCGCAGCGCGTTGACCATCTCGACGGAGTCGAACGGGTTGCCGCCGGTGTGCGCGGCGAGCAGCTCGGCCAGCGGCACCGCGGCCGGGTTCGGCAGGCGCAGCATCCGTGCCAGCAGTGTGGTCAGATCTCCGGGTGGCAGGTTGGCCAGCGGCAGCTCGCCGACGTTGCCGCCGGTGTCGCGCAGCCGGGCCAGGGTCGGAGTCAGCGGGTGCGCGGCGTCCACCTCGGCCTCCCGGAACGCGCCGAGGATCAGCACGCCGGGCAGGTCCGGTTCGGCGAGCACGGCGTCCAGGAACCCGAACGCGCCGGCGCTGGCCCATTGCAGGTCATCGATGAACAGGGTCACCGGTCGGGCGCTGGACGCGACGGCCCGCAGCAGGTCCAGGCCGACCTGGCGGAGCCGGGACGCGGCCCGGCGTGGGTCGTCGTCGCCCGGTTCCGGTGCCACACCGAGCAGCGCGGCGAAGGGTGGGAGCA
Source organism: Actinoplanes sichuanensis (assembly GCF_033097365.1). Classification (NCBI taxonomy): domain Bacteria; kingdom Bacillati; phylum Actinomycetota; class Actinomycetes; order Micromonosporales; family Micromonosporaceae; genus Actinoplanes; species Actinoplanes sichuanensis. Next base: position 1,606,293 of record NZ_AP028461.1, on the reverse strand, counting down.
CGGCCGCGGCCAGTCCCGCGTTCGGGCCCAGACGCTCCGGCAGCCGCTCGCGCAGGCGGGCCACCTCATCGTCGGGTTCGGCGAGCAGCTGGTCGCCGAGGGCGCAGAACGCCTGCCGTACCGCGTCGGCGCCGAGATCGCGCCGGAACTGGTCGAACTTGCCGGCCACGAACCGGCCGCCGGCCGCCGCCACGGCCGGGCGCAGCCGGTCGACGAGCGCGGTCTTGCCGACGCCGGGTGGGCCGGTGATCAGCGCGACGCCACGGTTGCCGGCGGTGGCGGTGGCGAGCATCCCGCGCAGCGTCGCCAGCGGCTCCTCCCGGCCGACCAGTTGCCGGGGCGGGGCCAGGCGCATCGGGAAGTCCCGCTCCCCCAGCACGAACGCGGCGGTCTCGTCCCGCAGCCGGGTCAGGTCGTAGGCGAGCCCTTCGCCGCTCTGGTACCGCTGGTCGGGTTCCTTGTCGAGCAGCCGCAGGATGATGTCGGACAGCAACGGCGGAAGGTCCGGGTTCGACCGGATCGGCGGCGCCGGCACGCGGGCCAGGTGGTCGTGGACCAGGCGCAGCGGGTCGCCGTCGCGGCCGAACGGGGGCGCCCCGGTCGCGGCTTCGTACAGCACGGCCCCGAACGCGTAGAGGTCGGCGCGGTGGTCGACCGGGCGGCCGGTGCGGCCGGTCTGTTCCGGCGCCAGGTAGGCCAGCGTGCCGGCTATCACGTCGCCGGTCGTGCCGGCCGGGGCCGCGAGGTCCACGGTGGCCGTGGTGGCCAGCTCGAAGTCGATCAGGATCGGCCGGGCGTGCGGCGCCGGCTCGCCGTCCACGACGGGGATCAGCACGTTGGCCGGGCTGACGTCACGGTGTACGACGCCCTGGCGGTGCACGGCGGCGAGCGTGCCGGCCAGGTCGATCGCCAGGTCGAGCAGGGCGGGGACGAGCAGCGGCAGGGTCAGCGAGGCCAACGTGGCGGCCGGGGTCTCGGTGTAGCCGACGGTGCCGTCGGGGCTGTCCGGAAGGAGCCGGGGCACGCCGAGGGTGCCCTGGAGCCGGCGCAGGACGGCCAGCTCGTTGCGGAGCCGGTCGCCTGCGCCCGGCCCGAGCGGCTGTTTCTCGATGACGGCCGGCCCGCCGCCGTACGGCCGTACCCGGATCACCCGGGTGCGGTCGCTGTCGTACAGGACCTCCCGGACCGGTGACACGGAGTTCACCTGATCCTGATCGGCCGGGCCCACGCCACGCTGAGGGCTTCGGGCCCGGCCCTGTGCACGACGGTCACCGCCGGCGGCGGCGGGCTCAGAGCGTGGTGCCGCCGAGCCGTCGCGTGCCGCGCTGACCGCTGTCGACCTGGAGGCGATCCGCAACCTCGGCCTGGAACACGCGATCTACCGCTGACCGCGACGACTCGAATCTCGGCCGGTTCGCTGCGCGCTCGGCCGACGGAACCGGGGCCTGGGCCCGGGTGGCGCGGCGCGGGCGGAGCTGGACGACGGCTACCGACGCGAGCACCAGCACCCCGCCGGCGAGCTGGGCCGGAGTCAGGAACTCGCCGAGCGTCACGGCGGCCAGCGTGGTGGTGATGACCGGCTCGACGGTGGAGAGGATGGCGGCCGTCGAGGGCCCGGTTCGGCGTAGGCCGGCGAAGAACGTCAACGACGCCAGTACCGTGGAGACGACCGCGATGCAGGTCACCCAGAACCAGCCGGCCGGGCTGAAACCGAGGTCCACTCCCCCGGTGACCAGGGCTTTCCCGGCCAAGGCCAGCGCCGCTCCGGTCATCACCAGGGTGGCCAGCAGCATCGGCGGCACGCTGCGCAGCACGCGGTCCGAAGCGAGGATGTAGATGGTGTAGGTGAGGGCCGCCCCGAACCCGAGCGCGGCTCCGAGCGGGCTCAGCGCGCCGGCTCCGGCGCCGAGGAGGACGAGCAGGGTTCCGGCGGAGGCCACGGCCAGGGCGATGGCGCGGTTGCGGGTCATCCGGTCACGGCGCAGCAGCACCGCGGCGGCGGTGACCATCAGTGGGTACGTGTAGAGGATCAACGACAGCAGCGAAGCGTCCATCAGCCGCAGCGCCTCGAAGTAGAGCGTCGCCTGGGTGGCGAACCCGACCGCACCGAGCGCCAACGCGGCCGACACCGTCCACCCGCTGGGCCGCGACAGCGGTGCCCGCCCCGCGACGGGCCGGAGTGCGAGGAGACCGGCCAGTATCAGGGCGGCCATCACGAACCGCACCAGGAGCAGGGCGGACGGGGACACTCCGGCGTCGTAGGCGAACTTTCCGAAGATCGACATGGCGCCGAAACCGGCGGCCGACAGCAGGCAGAGCAGTGGACCCATACCGCAGAGCATCGGGCCTACAACTATGCAGGTCCAGTGACGATTCCTGGAGTTGAATGATAAGCATTTGTGCATGATTACGCTGGATCTGCGCCGACTTCGATTCCTGCGCGAGTTCGAGGAGCGCGGCACTCTGGGTGCCGTGGCGACCGCTCTCGGTTACAGCCCGTCGGCGGTGTCGCAGCAGCTCACGGTGCTGGAGAAGGAGGTCGGCACGCCACTGCTGGAGCGGGCCGGGCGTGGGGTCCGGCTGACCGACGCGGGGCGGCTGCTGGCGCAGCACGCCCGGGTGCTGCTGGCCGCGGCGGAGGCGGCGACGTCCGACTTGGCGTCACTCGGCGATCAGGTCAGGGGTACGGTCCGAGCCGGCGGTGTCCAGTCGGCCGCCCGGCACCTGCTCGTCCCGTCGCTGGCTCGGATGGCCGCGGAGCATCCCCTGGTCCGGATGGAGGTGTCCGAGCTGGAGTTGGAGCAGGCCCTGCCCGGCCTGCGACTGGGTTCGGTCGACCTGGTGATCAGTGACGAATACGACGGGCATCCCCGCCCACGACCGGCCGGTATGCGGTTCGAGCCACTGCTGTCCGAGCGGCTGCTGATCGTGCTTCCGGCCGGTCATCCGCTGGCCGTGCCGGACGGTCCGGTGGCGTTGGCCGACCTGCGGGACATGGTGTGGGTGTCCTCCGACGAGACCACCGGTCACCACGCGATGATCGTCGGAAACTGTCGGACCCTCGGCGGCTACGAACCGGACGTCCGGCACCACTCCAACGACGCCGACGTGCAATTGGCCGTGGTCCGGCACGCGGCCGCGGTCGCCCTGTTGCCGCTGCTCAACCTGCCCGCGGAGGACCCGACGCTGGCCTACCGCCAGGTGGCCGAGACCGACCTGGGCCGCCGCCTGTTCACCGTGACCCGCGACGGCCCGCTGTCACCGGCCCTGACCACGTTCCTGAGCGTGGTCGCCGACCAGGCCGCCGACCTGACCGCCGGCCCGGAGCGGGCCGGGCCCACCGAACCGACCGGCCCGGGGCCGGCCTCAGCGGGCGGGGCCGTCTAGGACCCCGGAGGTGAGTGCTTCGCACAGCGATAGGGCGGCTGCCACCGTGCTCCGCGCTGCCGGTAGGAGGGGTAGCCGTACCGCCGAGGTGGGAATTCGCCCTTGATCTTCTAGAACACCCTTGATCACGGTCGGGTTGGGCTCGGCGAACAGCGACCGCGACAGGTCGGCCAGCGGGCCGCCGAGACGTCTGGCGCGCGCGACGTCACCGGCCTGCCAGGCGGCTGCCAGGTCGGCGAATGCCCTGGTCGCGATGTGTGCGGAGGCGAGAATGCCGCCGTGCGCGCCGGTCGCGAGCATCGGCGAGATCAGCGGATCGTCGCCACCAAGCAGCGCGAATCCGTCCGGAAGGTCGCCGATCACCTCGATGGTGCCGGTCGCGTACTTCATCCCGATCACTCCGGAAATCGAAGTCAGTCGCCGAATCGTGGTGATCGACAGTTCCTGCCCGGTCCGGTACGGCACGTGATAAATCACCAGCGGGACACTTCCGGCGAGTGCTTCGAAATGGGCGACGACACCCGCCTCGCCGGGCCGCACGAACGGCGGAACCAGGCTCAGCGCCGCCGTCACCCCGGGCCGTGTCGCCAGGTCCGGCCGCGCCCCGACGATCAGCGGCACGTCGCGCTCCCGCGCCACCCGGGCCGCGACTTCGACCACATTCTCCTGCTCAGCGGGGGTCAGCGACCCCGGCTCGCCAGTCGTGCCGAGCGCCACCAGCCCGGCCGCGCCGTCGTCGAGGACCTCATGGGCGAGCCGCTCCAGCACGTCAAGGGCAACTTCCCGATCAAGACCGAAAGGCGTGATCAGGGGTACGAGAATCCCGCGCAGTTCCATGCCGAAAGCCTCGACCCGTTCGAGCATCAGGTCCAGTTCACATTCCTGAGGTGATACGTAAGCTGAACTGATGCTCGATGTGCGCCGCCTCCGCCTGCTCTGCGACCTGTCCCGCCTCGGCACGATCGCCGCCGTCGCGTCCGCACACACGTACACCCCGTCGGCCGTCTCCCAGCAGCTGTCCGCCCTGGAGCGGGAAGCCGGCATCGCGCTGCTCGAACGCACCGGCCGCCGGGTCGCGCTCACCGCCGCCGGTCGTCTGCTGGTCCAGCACGGCGAAACCGTCCTGACCGCACTGGAACAGACCGGCGCCGCACTGGCCGCCGCACGCACCGGGCTCACCGGCGAGCTGCGCATCGGCGCCTTCCCGTCGGCGATCCGCACCCTGCTCACCCCGGCCCTGATCACGCTCGGCAACCGCCACGCCGCCCTCGACCTGCAACTCACCGAATTGGACCCGGCCGAGGTCCCAGCCGCGCTACGGGACCGCCGCCTCGACGTCGGGCTGGTCCAGGACTATGACGTGGTGCCGATGGAGACCGGTCCCGGCCTGCAGAGCGTTCCGCTACTCGACGAGACCGTTCATCTGGCCGTCGCCGCCGACTCGGCCGCCGGCACACTGCGTGACCTCAGCCGGGCCGGGTGGATCCTGGCCGGCCCGGGCACCCTCTGCCACACCGCCACGCTCAAGCTCTGCGAGGCGGCCGGGTTCACGCCCCGCGCCCGGCACCGGGTGGACGACTTCGGGACCGTCCTGGCCCTGGTCGCCGCCGGTCAGGGCGTGGCGGTCGTTCCACAGCTGGCCACCGCCGGGTTGCCGTCCGGCGTACGACTGCTGCCGTTGCCGACCCGCCGACGCACCCGGGTCGCCTTCCGCCAGGGTGCCGCCGCGCATCCGGCCGTCGCGGCCTTCATCGCCGCACTCCCGCCACTAACCTGATCTCCGTGAATGGCGTCCAGCTGCTTCTCATCATCGGCGTCGGGATCGCGGTCACCTCGATCGCCCGGCGGCACCGCTTCGAGCCGGGCTGGGCGATCGTGGTGCTCGCGGCCGCGGCGTCGTTCCTGCCCGGCATGCCCGAGCTGGAGCTGGACCATGAGCTGATCATGGCGTTGGTCATCCCGCCGCTGCTCTATTCGGCGACCCGGGGCGCGTCGTTCGCGGCATTCGGTGCCAAACTGCGGGCCATCATCTACCTCGGTGTCGTCGTGGTGGTGCTGACCGCCGGGTTCCTCGGCTGGCTGTCGACGCTGCTGCTGCCGTCGATCGGGGTGTACGCGGCGTTCGTGCTCGGCGCCGTCCTCGCCCCGCCGGACACCATCACCACCGTCTCGCACGGTCACGAGATCGGGCTGCCCCGGCGGGCCACCTCGATCCTGACCGGGGAGAGCCTGGTCAACGACGCGACCGCGCTGACGCTGTTCACTCTGGCGGTGGCGGCCGCCGACGGGGCGCACACCACCTGGCAGGGCGGTCTGCGGGAGCTGCTGCGGGCCGCCGCGATCGGGGTGGGCATCGGTGCGGCGTACGCCCTGATGGGTTTGATCATTCGAAAGCGACTCGGGAACCCGACGCTGGAGACGGCGCTCGTGCTGCTGCTGCCGTTCACCGCGTTCCTGACCGCCGAGCAGGTGCACGCCTCCGGCATCCTCGCCGTGGTGATGGCCGCCTTCTCGATGAGCATCAACCTGACCCTCGATCCGAAACACCAGTACCCGGGCGGCTACCGCACCCGCCTTCAGGAGGAACAGGTGTGGCGGGTGCTCGACTTCCTCCTCGAGACGTTCGTGTTCGCGTACATCGGCCTGCAGTTGAAGTTCGTTCTCGAAGATCTCTCCGAGGACGGCGATCCGGGGCTGACCCGCACCCTGGTCGCGGCCGGGGTGCTGCTCGTGGCCGCGATGCTGTTCCGTTTCGTGGCGGTGTTCGCCCTGTTCGGACGGTGGCGGCTACGGCATCGGATGCTGCTGCGCCGCGCCGAGCGGGATCCTCGCTACCGGCAGGCTCGCGAGGCGCGGCTGCAGCGCCGTCGAAGCAGGCCGCTGCCCCCACCGTCGGTCAAGGAGACCGTGCTGGTCAGCTGGACCGGCATGCGCGGCATCCTCACTCTCGCCGCCGCGGCCGCCATCCCCGAGTTCACCAAGAGCGGCGAGCCGTTTCCGGGGCGCGACGCGATCCAGGTCATCGCGTTGATCGTCACCCTCGGCACGCTGCTCGTGCAGGGCACCAGCGTGGGCCGGCTGGCCCGGTGGCTCCGCTTCGACCTGGCCGCCGAGAACGCCGAGGAGGAACGACTCCGCTCGGTGGGACGGGCCGTAGTCGCCGAGGCCGCCGCCCAGCCGGCCGTCGATGTCGACGCGTCGTTCGAGGCTCGGCGGCTGGCGCTCGGGCGGGCGGTGCACGAACAGCGGCTCACCGAGGACGTGGCCCGTTCCCTGATCGAGGAACTCGACCTGCAGCAGGCGGCGCACCACACCACCCCGACCGGATGACCCGCCCGGTGTCCGGGCCCGTCAGCGGCTCGCGGGACGTTTCGGGCCCGGTCCGGCCAGCGGCCCGCGGATGCGATCAGGCGGGCCGGCGGCTCGCGGATGCGATCAGGCGCGCGCGGCGAGGGCCCGGCCGGCCTCGATGGCGGCCTCGTGGGCCGACTTGCGCATGACCGCGGCGGTCTCCTTGAACGCGTCCAGCGCCGGGTTGACGCCGACCAGGGTGAACTCGCGCTCGATCAGGGTCAGGTCGGCACCCCAGATGTCGCCGACGACGCGGCGCAGGTAGTCGGTGTTGTGGTCCCAGCCGTCACGGGGCGTGCCGGGTCCGTAGGAGCCACCCCGGGTGGTCAGGACCACGACCGGCTTGCCCTCGAGGAACTTCTCGCCGTTGTCGCCGCCGGCCATGGCCAGGTCGAACCAGGTCTTGACGTGCTGCGAGACGCCGTAGTTGTAGAACGGCAGGGCCAGGATCGCGGCGTCCGCGGAGCGCAGTTCGTCGGCCAGCTCACCGGCCAGGGCGACGGCGCCGTGCTGGGCGTCGCTGCGCTGCTCGGCGGGGACGTAGGCGGCCTGGATGGCGGTGGCCCAGGCGTCCGCGGGAAGCGGGCTGGCGCCGAGGTGGCGGCGGACGATCGGGGCGCCGCCCAGCTCCTTCTCCACGAGGTCGGCGAGCTCGGTGCTCGCGGAGTTCGGGCCCAGGATGCTGGCGTCGACACGCAGAACGGCCATCGAATTCTCCAAATTTCATGTCAAGTCCGGATCAGTTGGACTTGAACGTTCAAGACGAAGCATGACACCGCAAGTGTTGAACGTTCAAGTGGTTGATCGCGTATTCTTCTGATCCGTGAGCGATCCCACAGCCGCCCCCTGGCTCTCCGACGACGAGACGAGCGCCTGGATGGCGCTGACCGCGGTGCTCACCGCGTTGCCGCCGGCCATCGACGCCCAGCTCAAACGGGACGCCGGGATCAACTTCTTCGAGTACACGATCCTGTCGTCGCTGTCTCAGGCGCCGGGCCGGGCGGTACGCATGGGAAGCCTCGCCCACCTCGCCGCCGGATCACCGTCGCGCCTCTCACATGCCGTCTCCCGCCTGGAGAAACACGGCTGGGTCGCCCGCCGGGTCTCGATCGACTCGTCAGAGAACCGTTGCGTCGAAGCGGTTCTCACCGACGCCGGCTGGGACGCGGTCGTCGCCACCGCACCCGACCACGTCCGCGAGGCCCGCCGCCTGGTGTTCGACGCCCTCACCCCGGAACAGGTGGGCCAACTCGCCAAGATCGGCCGGCAGCTGCTGACCGCCGCCGCCCCCCACCTGACCTCCTGCCTCGGCGACAAGCCCACCCCACCCGAAACCTGCTGACAGACCACCGAGGCCGAAAGGTCCGAGGGCGAGAGGTCCGAGGCCGGGACACCGAAGGCGAGAGGTCCGACGGCGAGAGGCCCGAAGGCCAGAGGTCCGAGGGCGAGAGGTCCGAGGGCGAGAGGTCCGAGGGCGAGAGGTCCGAGGCCGAAACGGCCCGAGGGGCGGGTCAGGTCGCTATCGACTTCAGGGTTTCCAGGACCGTGCGGACTGCGGCGCGGTGCAGGGACTCCGGCCTGGTCAGGATGTCTATGTGGCGGGCGGCCGGGATGTCGGCGAGTGGGCGCAGCATCAACTGTGGGTGCGGGGTGGTCGTGCGGCCGGGTAGCAATGCCAGCACCTCGCCGGCCGCCACCACTGACGCGGTGACCGTGAACTCGTTGATCCGATGTCTGATGTCCAGCGGCCGGCCCGCCGCGGCGGCGATCGCTGTCAGCACCCCTTCCAGCGGGAACCCCTCGTGCACGCTGATCCACGGCCAGCCGACGACGTCAGCGGCGGTGAGCCGGGGCCGCTGGGCCAGTGGGTGGTCGGCGGACATCGCGACGTACAGCGGCTCCTCGATCAACGGGATCACCGTCAGCCGGTCGGCCGGCCACGGCGGGCTGTGCGCCAGCCGGTGTGCCACCACCAGGTCATAGTCACCGACCAGCGCCGGGAAATCGGCGTGTGCCACGTCCTCGTCGGCGCAGCGCACCGGCGGGCCGCCGGCCTCGGCGAGCCTGGTGATCAGCGGCGCGAACCAGGTCAGCGCGGCACTGTGGAACGCGGCCACACTCACCGGGGCGTCCGGGGCGTCGAGGTGGTCACCGACCGCGCGGGCGGCCCGATCTAAAGCGGTCATCACCTCGACAGCGGCGGCGGCGAGTGCCCGGCCCGCGCCGGTCAGGACCAGACGGCGACCACGACGCTCGGTGAGCGGCACCCGGGCCGAGCGCTGCAACGTGTTCAGCTGCTGGGAGACGGCGGACGGCGTGATGTGCATCGCACGGGCGACGGCGGCGACACTGCCGCGCTCGCCGAGCTCGCGCAGCAACCTCAGGTGATGCGGATCCACAAGCCCTCACTACATCGTCGGTTCACCAGATGACCTCTTGTCTACCGGATCGGCGGGCCGCAAGCTTGCCGCTGTGACCGGAGACCTCCTCCTGCTGGCCGTGGCCGCCGTCTGGGGCAGCAGTTATCTCGCCGCCAAGACCCTGGTGGCCGCGACCGGCGTACTCGTCGTGCTGGCCCTTCGTTATCTGGTGTCGATGTTCGCGATGCTGCCGCTGATGTTCCGGCGCAGGGTGCAGCGGCGGGAGCTGGCCGTCGGGATCCTGCTCGGCTGCACGCAGGCGACGGTGCTGGTCCTCGAGACGTACGGGGTGTCGCTCACCAGCGCCACCAACGCCGGAGTGCTGATCAGCCTGACCATCCTGCTCACGCCGGTCATGCAGGGCGGGCTGCCGAGACGGTTCCTGATCGCTGCGGCGGTCGCCACCGCGGGGGTGTTCCTGCTGGTGGCGGGGCCCGGGTTGCGTACCCCCTCGGTCGGAGATCTGTTGATGTTGATCGCCGCGGTGGTCCGCGCCGCGCATGTGACGCTCTCCGGAAGACTGGCCCGGCCGTCGTTCGACACGGTCACGCTGACCACGTTGCAGACGGTGGTGGGTGCGGTCGTGTTCACCGTCGCCGCGTGGCCGTTGGCGGTCGGCGACCTCGGCGCCGGTGAGTGGCTGGGCGTCCTTTATCTGGCGCTGGGGTGCAGCGTCTTCGCGTTCCTGGTGCAACTGTGGGCGATCCGGCGGACGTCACCGGCCCGTGCGAGCCTCCTGCTGGGCACCGAGCCGGTCTGGGCTGTGCTGATCGGAATCGGTCTGGGCGGTGAGCACCTGACGGTGCTGGCCGGGTTCGGCATCGCGCTGGTGCTGGCCGGAACCTACTGGGGGCAGCGGGTGGAACGTGAGCACCGGGCCGGCACCGGGCCGCGTCAACGCGCTTCCAGGGCGCGGATCACGGCGGCCATGTCCTCCCCACCGAAGCCCGCGCGGTCGGTCTCGAAATACAGCTCGCGGCACACCTCCAGCAGCGGTGACCCGAAGCCCGCCTCCCGCGCGGCGCCGAGCACCAATTCGTTGTTGTAGAGCACATCGCGAATCGCGGCCTGCACGTCGAAGTCGCGTTCGCACAGTTTGCGGCTCTTCACCCGGGACACCACGCTGGCCATCGGCCCGGCGTCGAGCGCCGCCGACAGCGTCCCCGGATCGAGCCCATGCCGCCCGGCGAAGTGGAACGCCTCGGCCAACCCGGTGACCATGCTGATCAGGAACGTGTTGACGGCCAGCTTCATCAGCAGCGCACCGGGCACGTCACCGCAGCGCACGATCTCCCGGCACATGGGCCGCAGCAGATCCTCGACCGCGGGCCCGCCTCCGGCGATCATCACCACCAGGTCGCCGGTCTCCGCCGGGCCGCGGGACCCCGAGACCGGAGCTTCGGCGTACGATCCACCGGCCGCGATCACATCCCGCCCGAGGCCGGCCGAATAGGCCGGAGCGGTGGTGCCCATGTGGACGACCGTGCGGTCGCGCACGAGTTCGCCGAAAGTGTCGGTCCCCCGCCCCAGGACATCGTCGATGACCCGGTCGTTGGCCAGCATCAGGATGACCGTCTCGGCAGCCGCGAACACCTCCGCCACGTCGCCGGCCACCGTCGCACCGGCCTGGCGGAGTGGTCCGGCCCGGTCCGGAGTCCGGTTCCAGACGATCAGTTCGGTCCCGGCCCGGGCGAGATTGAGCGCCATCGGCTGTCCCATCACCCCGAGCCCGACGAATCCCACGGTCACGCCTCGACGCTACGACTCCGGCCCACACGGCACCGCAGCCAATCCGAACCTTCTGGCCCACGCACCGCCGGCCGGCCCCGGCCGGGGTCAGGCGAAGAAGGCCTTGATGGCGTCGGACTCCGAGGTCACGGTGTCGGCGCTGATCAGGTCGGACGCCTCGGCGGTCAGCACCGCGGCCCGCGTCTGCAGGATCGAGGCCGCCTTGCCGCTGGTGAAGAGGGTGGCCTTGAGGTCGGTGAGCGCCTTGTCGTACGACGCCTTGTAGGTCTTGTCGGCGTTGAACCGGGTGACGAGGATGTTGCTGCGCCCGCCGGGACCACCGCCTCCGTTGCGGCGGCCCTGGCCGCCGTCCCCGGCAGGAGCGCCACCACCGGCCGGAGCGCCACCACCGGCAGGAGCGCCACCACCGCCTCGGTTGCCACCGCCGCCGCCCATCCCGCCGAACGCCAGGTTGTGGTCCCACGCGACCACGGTGAACTGATCCTTGTCGGTCGTGTACCGCAGGTACGAGTTGTTGCCGGGTCCGTCGATGTCGTCCGAGTTCTTGACCAGCTCCTGGAAGGCCAGGTAGGTGGCGAACGCGGCGACGTCCAGATGCTTGGACAGGTCGGCGGCGAACGTGGCGTCGTCGGACTCGTTGATGAACTTGAGGAACGCGGCGAGCGGTGCCAGGTTCGGATTGTCGCTGTCGGTCTCCTGGTCGAAGACGTCCTCGTATTGGGCGGCGTCGTCGCCCCGGTACGAGTAGTCGCCGCCGCTCTCCGCCTTGTAGAGGATGCCCGCCGAGGCGAAGTTGTCGGCGTCCCATTTGTCGGCCGGATTCTCGATGATCAGCCGGAGGACCTCGCTGCCGCCGTTCACGCTGAGCCGGGTCGACACCGACTTCTGGGTGGCGAGCCCGGCGACGGCGAGCAACTCCAGGGCGACGGCCTCGTTGAGGGCGCTGTCGGTGTTGTTGGAGCGGACCACGAACTCGTTGTATCCGCCGAGTTCCTGCCCGTCGGTGTACTTGTCGAGCCGGACCAGCCACGGCAGGTCCTGTGGCTTCTCGGCGGAGAGACTGCCACCGGGGCCGCCGCCCCGGTTGTCGCCGGTGCTCGCGGTCGCACCGGATTCAGTGAGACCACGCAGCGTCGAGTTGCCCTTGAGGCGGAGCCCGGCCTTCTCGAAGGTGGTGCCGTCGATCGTGACGGTCGCCTCCAGCCACTCCTTCGACTGGTCGTTGAGGTAGGCGTCGATCACCTTGTCGTAGGCGGCCTGGTCGAAGGTGAACTCGATGTCATGGACCTGGGTGGCGTCGAACAGGCCGCTGCCCGCGGTGGCGGTGGTCGACGACGAGGCCGCGGAGGACGAGCCGCTCGAACAGCCGCCGGCTACGGCCAGGCCGACGGCCCCGAGAAGGGCGGCGCCGAAGGACCGGCGGGACAGGGTGTGAGCGGGCATGCGGGCCATCCTTCGTCGCCATGGGAGCTGGACGACTCAAGGAAAGGTCGCTTGCTGAGGATCCGGTTGTGTCACGGCTGTGCGTCGCCTGTAAAAGCGGACCGCCAGCACGATCAGGAACACGGTCATCAGCGGCGCGCCGGGGAACTTCACGAACCGGGGCAGACCACCGCCGTCCGGCATCACCGAGAACGCGGCGACGATCGAGATCCACATGAAGGTGCTGGTCCGGAGCGTGACGGCGGCCAGCAGGGTGAGCGGCCACATCGCGTACCAGGGGTGGAAGACCGGCGACAGCAGGACCACGGCGGCCATCCCGAAGGCCGCTCCCCGCAGGGCGGCCCGGTCCCGGTCGGCGTCACGTAGGGCGGCCACGAACAGCATGACGAGTACGGTGGCCAGCGCCACGAGCGCGACGGCGCGTACCGCCGGTACCGCGTCGAATCCGGGGAACAGTGCCTGGCCCGCGTAGGTGAGGGTCATGCCGACCGCGGTCGGTGGCGAGGTGAACTGGATGATCGTGGTGCTGCCCTGCATGGCCGGCACCCAGCCGAAGCCGAGCCCACTGGCGACGGTCACGGCGAGTAGTGCCAGCACCGACGAGCCGCCGACGAGGGCGGCGGCCTTCGCCAGCGGCCCGATCTCGGTGCGCAGGCCACGCCAGCCGTCCGGGCCGGTCGCCTTACGCATGGCGATCAGGGCGGCGAACGGGATCACGACGATCGCCGTCGCTTTCACGGCGACCGCGAGTCCGAGCAGGACACCGCCGGTGAGCAGCGGGATCGGGCGGGCCTGCGCCCGTACGATCAGATAGAGACCGGCCACCAGCAAGCCGATCATGACCGCGTCGTTGTGTGGCGCGGCCAGCATGTGCGCGCCGACCAGAGGCCCGGCCAGCGCCACCCAGATCGCGCGCTCCGGCGCGATGCCGCAGCGGCGCGCCAGCGCCGGCAGGCAGGCGGCGACCACGACGATCGCGGCCAGGGTGATCAGGCGGAAGACGACGATGGTCCCGGTCAGCGTCTTGCCCACCGCGACCGCGGCGCCGGCGATCAGGATGAAGAGGGGGCCGTACGGGGTGACGGTGTCCCGCCAGATCTCGGCGACCGTGTTCAACCAGGTGCACGGCAACGCCGAGACGCCCTGCCGGTACGGGTCGAGGCCGTGCGTGAACATCTCGCCCTGGCAGGCGTAGGAGTACACGTCGCGGCTGCCCATCGGCGGCGTGAACAGGAACGGCAGCAGCCACAGTGCCGCCGTGACGAGCCCCCAGCGCAGTGTCGGAACCCGGTCGCGCAGGGTCCACCAGGCGTACGAGGTGATCGCGGTGCCGGCCAGCCAGAGTCCGATGATGATCGGCCCGTAGGGTCCGCGGGCCACGCTGAGTGGGGTGGCCTCCAGGTCCGCGCTGGGAAACGCCCCGCCGAGCCGACCGGCACCGGCCAGCATCAACGAACCGGCCAGCCCCAGCCACCGGAGGAAACCCACAGTCACGCGCCCCATAGCCGTCGAGCTTCGCGCATCGCGGCGGGCGGCGCCGCACCAGGGTGCGGTCAGCGAACCACGCGGTATTTGATGTGTGTGGTCAGCGACGCCGAGCGGGAGCCGATCTGCTCCAGTTTCAGCACGGGCACACCGTCGAAGAGCCGCTGCCCGGCGCCGAGGACGACCGGCGTGATCTGGAGGCTGAGCTGGTCGATCAGTCCGGCGGCGAGGAACTGGTTGACGGTCGCGGCGCCACCGGCGATCGCGATGTGGCCGTCGCCGGTGGCCTTGCGGGCCTGGTCGAACGCCTCGTGGATGCCGCCGGTGACGAAGTGGAAGGTGGTGCCGCCGGCCATCGGCAGGTCCTCGCGGGCGTGGTGGGTGAGGACGAAGACCGGCTTGTGGTACGGCGGTTCGTCGCCCCACCAGCCCTGCCAGCTCATGTCCCATTCGCCGCGGATCGGGCCGAACATGTTGCGGCCCATGATGAACGCGTCGGCGGCGACGATCTCGTCGAGCTCCGCCCGGTTCTCCTCGGGCGTCTCGAACATCCAGCGGTGCAGTTCGTCGACCGGGCCGTCGCCGAACGGTTTCTCGGCACTGAGGTTCACACCGGCGACGAAGCCGTCGGCCGACACGGAGATGGAGGCGGTGACGAAGGCCATGAGGTTCCTCTCGACCAAACCGGTTGCGGACAACAACCGATAGTAGGCTGCAATCGGTTTGCGAGGAACGAGGAACTCATGCCAGACACCGAAGAGCACCGGTCCGGATGCCCGATCAACCTCACCCTGGAGGTGCTGGGCGACAGATGGTCGCTGCTGATCATCAGGGACATGATGTTCGGCGACCGCCGGCACTTCCGGGCGCTGCTCACCGGCTCCGAGGAGGGCATCGCCACGAACATCCTGGCCGACCGCCTGCACCGGCTGACCCGGCTCGGCATGATCACCTCGGCGCCCGATCCGGGGCACAAGCAGCGGCTCCGGCTGAGCCTGACCGAGCCGTCGATCCAGCTGGTCCCGGTCCTCGCCCACCTGGGCGCCTGGGGCCGCCGCCACCTCCCGGCGTCACCCGAGCTGTCGATCCGGGCCGAGCTGCTGGAGCGCGGCGGCCCGCCGATGTGGTCCCGTTTCATGGACGAGCTACGGGAACTGCACCTGGGCCTGCCCCGCCCACCCGGCACCCCGTCGGTCCTCGACGAACTGACCACCGCCTACGAGACCGAAGCGGCCCGCGTCCGGGAGTCGTGAGGCGTCACACGATGGCGGCGACCTCGTCGCGGGTCAGGTGGCCGTCGGCGACCAGGACGGTGATCTCCCGGCTCAACGGGACGCCCGGCTTGATGGTCAGCGGGTCCGCCCAGGCCAGGGCGGCGCAGACACCGTTGTAGTCTCCCGGTTCGGTGCGGGCGAACCAGCGGTCGTCGCCGTCCAGGCCGGTGAAGACCAGGGTGTACGCGTCCTCGACGGACAGTGCCAGCCACGGGTCGGTGGAACCGTGCGGTTCGGAGCCGGACGGTGTGAACGTGACCGCCGAACCCTCGCCGGCGCGCCAGAAGAAGCCGCCGTAGCCCGCTCCCCCGGTTCGCCCGTTCGTGGCCGGGCTGCCGATCGTCACCTCCGACTGGGCGGGGGCGCTCAGTTCGTACCGAAAGAAGAGCCGCCAACCTCGCGCCGCCGGACGGGCCGTGACCGAACGCCGCTCTCTCAGCAGAAGCCCGCCGCCCGCGTCGACCCACCGCAGGTCTTCGGTGAAGCCGCCGGGCAGCGGCGTACGCCCGTCGGAGAGGACCCGCCCGTGGTCGTCGCGCCAGATGTAGCCTTGGTCGCGCACGTAGGTGCGGCCGCCCCAGACGTTGACACCGTCGACGTCCTGCATGGTGACCGAGACCCCGAGGTGCCACGGGTGGTCCTGCGGGAGCTCGCCGGTGACGACGGTGCCGCCCAGCGTGCGGACCGGGTGCAGGTAGGGACGGGGCGCGAGACGGATGTCGAGTTCGGGGGCGTCCACATAGGTGGCCACCCGGGTGCCGTCGACGTGCAGCTCGGTCATCCGTACCCCTTACCGGCAGGAAAGCGCTTTCCGGCAGCCTAGTGGCCTCGACCGGGGACGGGCAAGCGGTGGAAGTTTCCGCCATCGGAGTGATCTGGCCCCGCAACCCGCCGCCGGTGCCGGAGAATCGGGGCTTCGACGGAGGGAAGTGAGATGACCGGCCCGTTCACGGTGTGCAAGCACGACGACGGCGACGGCGGGGTACGGCTCGAGGTCGGTGGCGAGCTCGATCACGACGTCAGTGAGGCACTCAGTCTGATCCTGATCAACGCGGCCGAGCAGGAGGGGGTCCGTCACCTGGTGGTCGACCTCGCCGCGGTGCCGTTCCTCGGCGCGGCCGGCATGCGCAGCCTGCTCACCGGGCGTCAGGTGGCGTTACGGCACGGCCGTTCCTTCACCGTGCGCGACCCGCAGGCCAACGTCCTGCAGACACTGCGGGCGGCCGGCGTGGCCGGCATCCTGTCCCCGACCACCGAGACCGCCGTCGTCTGACCGGCGTGGCCCGGCATTCTGTCCCCGACCACCGAGACCGCCCTCGTCTGACCGGCGTGGCCCGGCATTCTGTCCCCGACCACCGAGACCGCCCTCGTCTGACCGGCGTGGCCCGGCATTCTGTCCCCGACCACCGAGGCCGCCCTCGTCTGACCGCCGCGGCCGGTGCGGGAACCATCCGCCCAGCGCCAGGGCCACGCCGATCTGCAGGAGGCCGGCCACCACCAGGGTCGGCCGGGCACCGGCGGCACCGATCACCGCGCCGCCGGCCAGCATGCCCAGCGTGGCGGCGCCGTCGTGGACGATGCTCTCGGCGGCGAACGCGGCCTGCCGTTCCGGGCCGGTGGTGCGGAAACTGATCAGGGCGTTCACGACCGCTATGCCGATCGGCATGGCCAGTCCACCGGCTGCGGCGAGGACCGCGATCAGCACCGGGGAACCGTCCACGGCGGCGATCGCCACGAACGCCAGACCGAGAACGATCCAGCTGAACGCCGCGGTGCGCACCGGCGGCAACCGCGTGGACAGGACGGGTGCGGCGACGGCGCCGGCCACCGAACCCAACCCGTAGCCGGCCATGCCCGCGGCGATCAGCACCCCCGGACGGCCGGTCTGGGCACCGAGCACCGCCAGACCGAGCACGAACGCGAACCAGACCGCGCCGCCCACGCCGCTCATCACGAAGACCCGCCGCAATTCCCGGTGCCGGCGCAGAACCGCGCGGATCCGTACCGGCGCATCGGTCTTGCGGGGTCGCCGCGACGGACGCACCGGCAAGGTGATCACGGCGGCGATCGTCAGACCGGCGGCCTCGCACCACAGCAGCGGGACCGGGCCGGTCGCCGCGACCGCGGCGGCCGCCAGCGGCGGCGCCAGGACCATACTGGCCCGATGCGCGAGATCCTGCCAGGCGAGCGCGCGGGCGGCGGCACCCGGCCCGAGACGATCGGCGACGTCGGCGGTGAGCGCCTGCCGGGCGGGCCCGGCCAGGGCCGCGGCCGCTCCCGACAGAAGACCACAGAGCCCCAGATGTACGGCTGAAATCGCCCCGAACAGCGCGGCTACCGGCACGATGAGCAGCCCCAGCGCCTGGCCGACCTGGACCACGGCGAGGGCCCCGCCGTCGGAGATCCGGTGCCGCAGGCCGCCGGCCCACCAGCCGGAGGTGAGCAGCGGAAGCCCGGCCGCACCGGCGACCAGCCCGGTGGTCCACACGTCGCCGGTCTGCGCGAGCGCCACCAGCGGGAGGGCGATCGCGGTGATCCGTTGCCCCATCCAGCTCAGGAAGGTGGCCGCGAGCAGCGCACCCAGGTCTCGTTTCGCCGTCGTCTTCAGCACATGACCGAGCGTGTCGGGTGACGGCGGTGGCGGGTAGCCGGCCGGACGCTGGTGGTGGTCATAGGCTGGGGCTATGGGTTCATTGCCGGAGGTCGAGGATCTGCGGCTGGTCAGCGCGGTCGCCCGGCTCGGATCGGTGGGGGCGGCCGCCCGGGAACTACTGATCAGCCAGCCGTCGGCCAGTCAGCGGCTGGCCGCGTTGGAACGCCGCGTCGGCGAACGGCTCTTCGTGCGCGACCCGACCGGGGCACGGCCGACCGGGGCCGGGCGGGAGATGGCCGCGCGGGCCGAGCACATCCTGCGGCACCTGGCGTCCCTGGTGGAGCAGACCCGGGCGGCGGTACGGGAACGGCCCCTCACCGTCGGCACCTTCGCCAGTCTGGCGCCGTTGCTGTTCCCGGCCCTGGGTGACGTGGCTCAGGTCGCCGACCACGGTGACCGGCTGATCGGGTGGGTGGCGGAGGGCTCGCTGGACGTGGCGGTCGTCGCCATCGCCGAGCAGGTCACACTCCCGCCGGGGGTGGTCGCCACACCGTTGGGGCGCGACGACTACGCCGTGCTGTTCCCGGAAGGCGTGGCCGGGGCGGACCGCGGGAAACGGCCCTACCGTGGGCGGCGGCTCGTCGCGTACACCTTTGATCTCGGTCTTGATCTGCTCGTCGGGCGGCTCGCCGCGATGGGCGCGCAGACCCGGACCGCGGCGACCGCGGAGACCGCCGTGCGTCTCGCCCGGGTCGCCGGGATTCCGGCGGTGCTGCCGCGCTGCCTGGCCCGGATGTATGTCACGCCCGGCGAGCGACTCGGCCCGACCCCGATCCGGCACGTGCTGCGGCTGGCTCTGGTCAGCCTCGGCCCGCCGCCGGAGCTCGGCTCCGATCTCGGCCGCCGCCTGGGCCTACGCGTCACGACCGTCTGACGCCGACACCGGATCCGGCCCGGCGGCGGCGAAACGGCGGTGCGGAGGTCGACCATCAGGTCGGTCAGCGCAGCGGTGCGGTGGATTCGCGGGTGATCAGGCGGACCGGGAAGGTTTCGACCCCGGAGGCCGCGGTGCCGTCCATGGCCGCGGAGAGGCGCTGGGCCGCTATCCGGCCGAGGTGTTCCAGGTTGAGGTCGATGGTGGTCAGCGGCGGCCGGGAGTTGACGGCGAGGACACTCCAGTTGTCGAAACCGATCACGGCGACCCGGGACGGTACGTCGATGCGCTCCTCGTGGAGGACGTCGAGGACACCGCGGGCGATCTCGTCGGAGCCGGCGAAGATGGCGTCGACGTCGGGGCATCTGTCGAGGAGCATGCGGGTCGCGCCGCGGCCCCACGCCTCGGACCACATGCCGAACCAGACCTCGCCACCGGCCAGGGTCAGCCCCTCCTCGGTGAGCCGGTCGACGGCGCCACGGGCCCGGTCCTGGGCGGCGCTGTAGCCGGGGTCGCCGGTGATGTGGGCGATCCGGCGACGTCCACATCGGATCAGGTGGTCGACGGCGGTCCGGCCGCCACCGGTGTTGTCGGTGATCAGCGACAGGTCGACCGGGTCGTCGGACGGCGCATACGCATAGACCACCGGAACGGGCAGGTCGCCGAGGGAGGGGCGGGTGTCGGGCCGGGCACCGACCACTATCAACCCGTCGACCCGCCGGGACAGCAACGCGCGCAGGTGGTGTTTCTCCCGGATCGTGTCGCCACGAGCGTCGCAGAGGAAGACCGAGGTCTGATCGGATCCGAACGCGTCCTCGGCGCCCATCAGGATCGGGATCGAGAAACGACCCTCCAGGTCGGACGTCAGCAGCCCGACCGTGCCGCTGCGCTGGGTGATCAGGCCCTGGGCGAGCGTGTTCGGCGAGAAGGAGAGCTGCTCGGCGGCGCGGATGACACGCTCCCGGGTCTCGGCGCGGACCTGCGGCTGCCCGTTGAGCGCTTTGGACGCGGTCGCGACCGACACACCGGCGAGCTTGGCGACGTCGCGAAGAGTGGCCCTTGACAAGAAATCTTCTCCCGCATGCCGTTCTTGAAAACCTTTTCGGCCCGCTGACCGTCTGGTCAGCCTAGCCCAGCCCTCGCAACTCCGAAACACACGTCCGGCTATGGCGCGCCCTTCACCACACCGGCATCCGGCACGGCTGCATCGAAGATCATCGCCGGAGGGGGTGCGTGAGAAGGAAGCGGACGCGCGAGGGGGCGCGGTGACCGGGCGTCAGCGGCGGGCGTAGAACGGGGCGGCCCGGTTCAGCATCCAGGTGGCCTCCGAGGACTGCTCGTCGAGCAGGACTATCTCGATGTCGTGGGCCACCGGGGTGAGGCGGGCGGCCTGTTCCACCGCGGCCCGGATCTCGCGCGGCCAGGTCGGGATCTGACGGTTGGGGCGGATGCCGATCATCAGGGTCTCCGGGCCGTCGTCGATGCGGCGCAGCGCCCGGCGGGCCTCCAGCACTCCGGCCACCGCCTGAAAACCACCGGCAAGGGCCTGGAGCAGGTGGTACGGCTCCGGATGCGGATTTCCGAGGAGGATGGCGGGCGCCCGGTGGCCACGAATCCGATCGATGTTGACGGCCGCGACCGGAACACTGGTGGCCGAGCCGGGGTTGACGGCGAAGCCCAGGTCGGCGGGGATGCGTTCGGCCAGCTGACGTCCGGTGAGTCGGATCTGACGGCGATGACCGGCACCGGCCCGCGCGAGTTGCTCGGCGGAGGTGTAGACGGTCACGTAGGAGGACCCGTTGATGGTGGTGAGCGGCAGCGGCCCGGTCGTCGGCAACGGCACCCAGACCGGCTCGTCGGCGAGCGCGGAGAGTAACGCCTCCGGTGGTGACTGCCCTCGGCGTACATGCAGAAGGGTGGTTTCGAGCGTGTTGGTGGGAAACATGATCGACTCCGTCCTGTCGGCGCCCCCACCAGCAGGTACGCGGCATCAGCCACGTCGGTTCACGTTTTCAGATGGCGTCTTGACGGGCGTTTTCACTGGTGGCGACGGGAGCGTTCCCACGCCGGTCGGTGACGGCACGAGCGAGTAGCGCGATCGGCCAGAGCAGCAGGACGAGGACGCCGAGCACGAGGTATTCGGCCATCGGGACCCGCAGAAGCTCGTGCAGGTTGGCGAGCCCGCGGTTCCAGTAGACCAGGGAGGCGCCGGCCAGCCAGCCGACCAGGAGCAGCCAGCGGGTGCGGGCGCTGAGCCCGAGCCCGTGCATCTGGGTGATCACGAAGACGGCCAGGAACCCGAAGAGGAATCGGGGCCAGGCGCCGTCCGGCCCGGAGTTCATCACCGCGACCAGGGTGCCGTGCACGGCGACCATGAGTTCGAGGCTGATCGTCCACCAGCGGTTGGTGTGCGCGGTGGTGAAGAACAGGCTGCTCTGCAACAGCAGCAGGAACATGTAGAAGAACCCGATCAGGTGCCCACTCGTGGTGACCATCGGGTGGTACCAGAACGTGTAGATGATCGCCCAACTGAACAGATAACCGTGATACCGGCGGACGAAATCGACCACGACGGCGGGGATGGGCGCGGGCTTGCCGGCGATCAGGCCGCGGCGGCGGTTCTCCATCAGCAGGACGGCGACCAGCAGGAGTACGACCGAACCCTGCGAGCTGAAGATCGAGACGTCCTGCGCGAGCCCGTCGTAGAACACCTGCGTCTGGATCTCGTGCAGGGCGATGAACCCGAGGTTGGCCCCGATCGCGACGACGTTGACCGTCTTGAGCCCACGGGTCCACTGCCGCGAGCGGGTCTGCGCGTAGTAGATCAGCCCCCACGACACGATCTGGTGGGCGGCGTATCCGGTCCACGCCGACAGCCGGGTCCACGCGGTGGGTTCGGGCAGCTTCCACTCATACCAGGCGGCGCCCTGATCGGGCAGCAGCGCCACGCTCGTCAGGCCCTGGCCGAGGATCCACACCAGGCCGGTGAGCAGCGCGACCGCCGGCACACCCCACAGCAGGACCCGCTCACTACGCACCGCCGTGTCGTCGACCACACGGCGAGTATGGCGGATGTTCAGCAGACTGAACAATGGGCAGCCATCGATGGGTGGCGCCGGCTTCGCCGTTCGGCGCCGCGGTTCGGCCGTTCGTGTTACCCAGTTCTCGCCATACCGGCGTGGGCCCGGATCGACCAGGCTCTCCGACGCTGTGACGGTGACGAAGGGAATCGAGATCATGTACACCACTCGTGCCTTGCGCGGCGCGTTGCTGGCCGCGGCAACCGCTGGTGCGGCAGTGCTGGCCGCGCCGAACCCGGCACACGCCGCCGGGGGTGGCCAGGTGTGGGTGTATCCGGGAGGGACCGTCTATTACCTGGCCGCGGCGGGCGACCCGAACAACGTCGTCGTGACGCAGACCCCGACCGCCTACGTCTTGGACGACATCGTCACCATCGTGCCCAGGACCGGGTGCCGATACCTCGGCGACGACCTCACCGTCGTGGCGTGCGACCGGACACAGGTGACGTTCCTGCAGGTGGACACCAACGACGGTAACGACACGATCGTCAACGAGACGGCTCTGCCGGCGATTCTGACCGGCGGCCCGGGGGCGGACGTCCTCAAGGGCGGCACAGTCCGCGACCTGCTCTACGGCGGACTGGGCGACGACGATCTGCAGGGCCGCGACGGGAACGACTACGCCACCGGCGACGGCGGTCTGGACAGGATGGACGGCGGCGCCGGTCCGGACGAGATGTACGGCGGCCCGGACCGCGACAGTCTCGACGGCCGCGCGGGCGCGGACACGCTGTACGGCGGGTCGGACACCGATGTGATCAACGGCGGAGACGACCCGGACTCCGTCTACGGCGACGCCTCCGGGGACTTCCTCGACGGTGGTCGCGGGGACGACACGGTCTACGGCGGCGAGGGGAACGACGAGGTGTGGGCCGGCAGCGGCGGCGACTACGTCGAAGGCGGCGCCGGAGCGGACGTCCTCTACGGCGGCACGGACAACGACACCATCCTCGGTGGCAACGACGGTGACCTGCTCAGTGGTGGCGACGGCGCCGACTGGATCAGCGGTCAGGCGGGCGACGACGTCCTGAACGGGGACGCGGGTGACGACCTGATGATCGGCGAGGGAGGCGTGGACGTCCTGCAGGGCGGCGACGGCGCCGACACGCTGGGTGGTGGCCTGGGTCGCGACAAGTTGTTCGGCAACGACGGCGCGGACGACCTGTCCGGCCAGGAGGACGCGGACACCGTATACGGCGGATTCGGCGACGACTTCCTCGCCGGCGACGCCGCCGATTACCTCAACGGGGAGTCGCACGTGCTCGGTGACGACTGCGGCATCGGCCGGGTCGTCGTCAACTGCGAGTTCTGATGGATCCGGACACACCGGGCCGCGCCACCAGGAGGCGGCGTTAGCCTGGCGAGGGCCGGCATCGAGGAGACGACCATGACCGTACGCCGAGTGGCCGACGTGAACTTCGCGCAGCTCGTCGATCGTGACTTCCATCCGTCACCCGCGGCGTGGGAGGACCAGGTTCTGTACTTCCTGATGCTGGACCGGTTCTCCGACGGGCGGGAGCGCGACTACCTCGACAACGACGGCGAGCCGGTGGCCACCGGTACGACGCCGCCGCTGCGAGCCGCCGACCACGGCAACGCGATCACCACTGATGCGGACCGGGCGCGCTGGGCGGCCGCCGGCGCGGACTGGGCCGGCGGCACCCTGGCCGGCCTGCGGAGCAAGCTGGGCTACCTGCGCCGGCTCGGAGTCACCGCGATCTGGATCAGCCCGGTGCTGCGGCAGGTGCCCGGCTCGGACAGCTACCACGGGTACGGAGCCCAGAACTTCCTCGACGTCGACCCGCACTTCGGTTCCGCCGACGAGTTGCGCGATCTGGTCTCCGCCGCACACCGGCAGGGTCTCCGGGTCATCCTCGACGTGGTCGTCAATCACGCCGGCGACGTGTTCGGCTACGACCCCGACCGTTACCTCACCGAGCAGGACGGCGTCTCGTTCTTCGACCCACGCTGGGACGGCCGCCCGTACCGCGTCGAGGGTTTCCGGGACGTCGGCGGCAAGCCGCTTCTTCCGTTCGGGCCGGTAGACGACACGGCGTGGCCGGACGGCGCGGTCTGGCCCGCCGAGTTGCAGCAGCCGGGCACGTTCACCGCCCGGGGCCGGATCGTCGACTGGGATCACCATCCCGAGTTCGTGGAAGGCGACTTCTTCGGGCTCAAGGACATCGCGCTCGGCACCGGGCCGGTCGACCGGTATCAGCCGTCCCCGGCGTTACGCGCGTTGACCCGCGTGTACCAGTACTGGATCGCCTTCGCCGATCTGGACGGTTTCCGGGTGGACACGGTCAAGCACATGGACCCGGGCGCGGCCCGCTACTTCGCCTCGGCGATCCACGAGTTCGCGCAGAGCATCGGCAAGGACAACTTCTACCTGATCGCGGAGATCACCGGAGACCGGGGGTTCGCGTACCGGACGCTGGAGCAGGTCGGGATGGACGCCGCGCTGGGTATCGCCGACGTGCAGGACCGGTTGGAAGGGCTGATCAAGGGAGTCCGCGACCCCGCCGAGTACTTCGGGTTGTTCCGCAATTCCTTCGAGATCGGCAAGGACTCGGCCACCTGGTTCCGGAACCGCGTGGTGACCGGCTACGACGACCACGATCAGGTACGCAAGGGCGACCGGAAGGCACGCTTCGCGGCGGACGGCGACGGCGGGCGCCTGGCCCTCGCGGCGCTCGCCCTGAACGCCGCCACACTCGGGATCCCGTGCGTCTACTACGGCAGCGAGCAGGGCTTCGACGGCGCCGGCGGCAACGACCGATACATCCGGGAGGCGATGTTCGGCGGCGACTTCGGGCCGTTTCGCAGCCACGGCGGACACGCCTTCGACGAGAACCACCCGACGTACCGCCAGTTCGCCCGGCTCCTGGCGATGCGGCGCCGGATGCCCGCGCTGCGGCGCGGCAGGCAGTATCTGCGGGAGATCTCCGGCGACGGCCGGAACTTCGGACTGCCGCGGGTCCTCGGCGGGCGGATGTCATCCGTCGTGCCGTGGTCGCGGATCCTGGCCGACGACGAGGTTCTAGCCGCCGTGAACACCGATCCCGACCGGCCACGCACCGCCTGGGTCACGGTCGACGCCGGCCTGCACGCCGAAGGCGGCGCCATGACGTGCCGTTTCAGCACCGATCCCACCGAGGAGGGCCGGGCGGTCGAGGTGGAGTCCCGCAACGGTAAGGCCGTCGAGATCACGGTCCCGGCCGGCGGCTTCGTGCTGTACACCTGACGCGGCGCCGGCGTCGTCCGCGACCGGAGCCGCCGGCGGCACGCGCCGATCGAGAACACTTGAGTTTTTAGTAACAGGTGTGCAGGATCTTGGCATGGTTCTTCCCACGCCGCAGCCGGCGACGGATCGGCGGGTCCGCCGCACCCGTTCGGCTCTGATGAGCGCGGCGGTGGCCCTGGTCGCCGAACGAGGCACCACCGCGGTGGCCCTGTCCGACATCGCCGAGGCCGCCGACGTCAGCCGCCGGGTCGTCTACCAGCACTTCGGTGACCGGGACACGCTGCTGCTGGAGGCCGGCCTCGACCTCGCCCGCCGCGAGTTGCTCCCCGCGCTGACCGACGAGGCGCCGGTGGCGAGCCGGGAGCGGGCGCTGCCAGTAGCCCGGCATTTCGCCCAGCACCGGGCCTTCTACCGCGCGCTGCTGACCGGTTCGTGCGCGTTCGCCTTGGACCGGGGCCTGTTGCGGCTGATCCTGCCGGTCAACCGGCACGGGCTGCAGACGGTCCACGGTGACCGGCTGACCGCGCGGGCCGTCGAGGATCTCGCGACGTTCGTGACCGGCGGCGTGGGCGCGCTCGTCACCAGCTGGGTGGTGGACGGCCCTGATCCGCTGGATCCCGAGGAGTTCACCGACCGGCTGCTGGCGGCGACGTCGGTGATGATGACCGCCCTGAACGAGAGGATCGTCGATGAGCATCCTGAGCCGGATCATCCAGCGGCGCCTGCAACTGCCTCCGCCGATCACCCGTGACCTGCGGGTTCACCGTGACCTGCGGACGCCTATGCCGGACGGGACGGTGCTGCTGGCCGACCGGTGGGAGCCACGCGACGGTGAGCGGGGCCTGCCGGTCGCGTTGATCCGCACGCCGTACGGCCGTCGCGGCCCGTTCGGGGCGATACTGGCCCGGCCGCTCGCCGAACGTGGTTTTCAGGTGCTGATCCAGAGCGTCCGCGGTGGTTTCGGGTCCGGCGGCACCCTCGATCCGATGCGGCAGGAACGCGCCGACGGCCTGGCCACTCTGGACTGGGTGATCGGGCAGCCGTGGTTCGGCGACGCCATCGTGCTGTACGGCCTGAGCTACCTCGGGTACGTGCAGTGGGCCATGGCCGGTGACCTGCCGCCGGCGGTGAAGGCGATGATCCCGCAGGTCACCGAGTCGGCGTTGACGTTGGAGTTCCTGCGCGCCGACGGCCTGTCGCTGGAGACCCCGTTCGGCTGGGGTGCGCTGGTCGGCACCCAGGAACGGCCGCTGGCGATGCTACGGCAGTTCGCCCAGGCCCGCCGGACGGCGCGGGCGTTGTGGACGTTACCGCTGGGCGACGCCGACACCGCCGCGATCGGCACGCGGTCGCCGTACATCCAGGATGTTCTCGCCCACGACGCGGCGTCGCCGCGATGGGCAGACCTGGACCACCGCGAACGTGTCGCCCAGGTGGGGATCCCGGTCAGCTCGATCGGCGGCTGGTACGACATCTTCCTGCCCGGTCAGCTGCGTGACTTCCGGGCGCTGCAGCAGGGCGGCCGGCCCGCCCGGCTGACCGTCGGGCCGTGGACGCACACCGAGATGACCGGTGTGCCGGTCCGTGAGGCTGTCGAGTTCGGCCTGGCGTACGCGCGCGGCGAACAGCCGCCACCGCGGCCACCGGTGCGGCTGTACGTGACGGGCGAGGAGGAGTGGCGTGACTTCGCGTCGTGGCCGCCCGACGGGTACGCACCGCAACGCTGGCATCTGCAGCCCGACGGCGGCCTGGCGGTGCATGCGCCCACGCCGTCGCCGCCGGACCGGTACCGCTACGACCCGGCCGATCCGACGCCGGCGGTCGGTGGGGTGCGCCTGGTCGCCGACGCCGGCCGGGTCGACAACACCGCCCTGGAGGCCCGGCCGGACGTGCTGGTCTACACCGGTGCCGTGCTCGACGAGGACCTGGAGATCGTCGGTGAGGTCGGCGCGGAGATCTGGTTCGAGTCGAGCGCGGAGTTCGCCGACGTGTTCGTGCGGCTCTGCGACGTCGATCCGCAGGGCCGGTCGGTGAACGTCTGCGACGGTCTGACCAGTGTTTCCGGGGCGGGCACGGCAGGTCGGGTCGAGGTACGGCTGTGGCCCGCCGCGCATCGTTTCCAGCGCGGCCATCGCATCCGGGTGCAGGTGTCCAGTGGCGCGTTCCCGCGGTACGCCCGCAATCTCGGGACCGGGGAACCGCATCCGGTGGCTACCCGGATGGTCGCCGCGGACCAGGCCGTCCATCATGATCCGCAGCGACCGTCATCTGTCGTCCTGCCGGTTCGTGCCGGCAGAGCGTCCGGATGATCTGCCCGCGCCGGTAGGACACGGCGGGTCGTCCGACAGGGCGCCCGCCGCGGCCGGGGCGGGCGGCGGAAGCACACCGCTGTGCTGCGCGACGCCGGGTTCCCGACCCCGTCGAAACAGTCTCGACGTGTCCTGGTCGCCTGCTTCAGCCCCACCGGCCGTGGACCTTGTTGGTCCCCACGTTGAGGGTGCTGCCGTCGGGTAGCCGGACCGTGGCCTTGGCGTAGATCTCGTCCCCGGCGCCGGGGTCCTCGTTGAGCCTGCCCCCGTCGACGATGATCTCGTAGCCGTCACGTTGGGTGAAGAGCCAGTCGTCGTCCCACACGTCGGAACCGTGCACCGAGAAACTGACCACGTTCCCCACCGTGCAGCCGACGTGCAACAGGTAGTAGCCCTGGTAGGGCGGGTACGCGGCGCCGATGGTGAGGGTGCATACCGGCGTCACGGCCGCCGCCGCGGGTACCGCCGGGAGAGCACCGGTAGCCAGCCCGAAAGCCGCGGCCAGCCCGACCGCTCGAGAGAAGCGCATGATCTTTCCTAACGTCGGTGATCGTGGTGGATCCGCCGACCAGCCTTCCCGATCAGGTTCCGCGCCGATATTCCTAGAACTGGGTATACCGGCGCGGTCAGCCCTCGCCGTCCGCGGCCACCAGGCCGAGTGCTCGGGCCCGCAGCACGGTGGCGAGCCGGTCGCCGGTGCCCAGCTTGCGGTACAACGCCGCGAGGTGCTTGTGGACGGTGCCGGCGCTGATCCCGAGCCGGCGTGCGATCGCGGCGGCGGTCAGCGACTCCGCCAACAGGGCCAGCACGTCGCTTTCCCGCACGGTGATCCCGTACGTCTTCGCCGGATCGTCGCGTCGGGCCGGCGCCTCGTCGTCCAGGGCGATGCCGGTCGCCCGGGCCAGCCAGTGCGGCCGGGCACCGCAGCCGGCGAGCTTGAGCCGGGCCGCTACGACGGCCCGCGCGGCCTCATCGGGATCGCCGATCTCCCGGTGCGCGACAGCGGAGTAGAAGAGCGCCTGCGCCGTACCGAGCCGGTCCCCGGCCCGGGTGAAGAGAGCCGCCGCACGCACCGCATGCCCGGCCGCCGCCTGCGGGTCGACGTGCAGTCCGGCGTGGACCTGAGCCATCGCGATCATGCCGGCCCGCCGGGGACGGCCCGCGATGGCCGGCAGGCGGGCCGCACGGGCCGCCAGATCCGCGGCGCGCCGACGGTCGCCGGCCGCGGCCGCCGCAGCGGTCAGCACCTCGAACCATCGCGGCTGCCAGAGCGGCCGGACGGCGGGCAGATCGGGTCCCCGGCCCGCCTCCAGCATCACCTCGGAACAGCCGTCCGGGTCGCCGGCGGCGTATCGGGCCCAGCCCAGCATTCCTTCCGCGACCGCTGACTGCCAGTCCTGCACGCTGCGGCCGCGGGCCAGCGCCACCGCCTGCTCACCCAGGGTCAGCGCTTCGTCGACGTCACCGGTCCAGACCCGGGCCCAGCACTGGTAGCCGAGCACCCGGGGATACGCGTCCCGTCCTCCGGTGAGCACGACCGACTCCATGGCGTCGTCGAGCGCCGACAACGCGCGGGGAAGGTCGCCGGTGGCGCAGTGCGCCACCGCTTCGATCGTCTGCAGGGAACCGATCAGGTGACTCTGGCCGGTCGCCCGCGCGACGTGCAACGCGCGCTGCAGGTGGCGCAGCGCGGCCGGGTAGCGTTCCAGGTAGAGCTCGCCCCACCCGAGGAACAACGCGGTGTCGAGGCGCTGGGCCACCTCCTGGTCGGGCATCGCGTCGATCAGCTCCGCCGCCTCGTCCAGCCAGGCTCGGGCCTGGCCGCCGGGCCTCCCGAACGCCTGACTCGCCACCACTCCGACGCCCAGGGCGGCCGCGAGCAGGGCCCGGCTGCCGGTCTCCCGGGCGGTGCCGATCGCGGCCTCGACCGCCGTGTCCTCGGCCGGCCCGGACATCAGCGTGGTCAGTGCCTGGGCGACCCGCAGCGCACCGGCGGCGGCGGCGCTGCCGTGGTCGGGCCACTGCTGCATTTCGCGCAGGACGAGCGCGCGGGCCTCGCCGTGTTCGCCGAGCAGGTGCTGGACCATGGTCAGGAAACTCACCACGGCGACCCGGGGCTCGGTGCCGGATGGCAGCATCGCGAGGATCTGGCCGAACAGTTCGCGGCTCTCGGCCAGTCGACCGGTGATGCCGAGCGCCTGGGCCCGCAGGTTGAGCAGCTCGAGCCGGGTGTCGACGGTGCCGGGCTCCCCCGGCAGCAACCGCAGCGCCGCCTGCAGCCAATGCGCGGCCGCGGCCGGGGTGATCCGCATGGCGTCCATCGCCGCCGCCTGCAGCAGGCGCACCGCGGCCAGGTCGCCCACCGGTGCGGAGGCCTGGACGTGCGTCGCCCGGTCGGCGACGGGTGCGCCGCGCCGTCCCAGTTCCCGCGCTGCGCGGGCGTGCGCGGCCAGCCGCCAGCCCGCACCGGCCTGCTGGTATGCGGCGCTGCGCAACAGCGGATGCCGGAACCGGAAGGCGCCACCGGTCCCGTACGGCCGGATCAGGTCTCGGCCGGTCAGATCGTCCAGCGCGGGCAGCACGTCGGACAGCGGCAGGTCGGCCACGGCCGCCAGCAAGCCGACGTCGACGTCGTCGCCGGCCACCGCCGCCGCGTACAGGATTCGTCGGTGCAGGCGGTCCAGCCCGCTGAACTCGCCGGCGAGGGCGGCCGGCAGGGCGGCCTCCCCGTCGTCCGGGCCCCGGGCGAGCAGTTCCAGATGGAACGGGTTGCCCGCACTGGCCTCGTAGAGTTGCCGGAGCCGGGACGGGCTCAGCCCCGCCGGCAGCAGCGCATCGGCTTCGGCTCGGCTGAACGGGCCCACCGTGACGACGGTGGCCAGCCCACGCTGCACGGCCGCCGCCACCGCCCGGCCGAGCCGCGCCTCGACCTGCCGCGGCCGGTAGGCCAGGGCCACCAGCACGCCGCCTCGGGGTGGATGCCGGAGCAGGTGATCGAGCAACTCCAGCGAACCCTCGTCGCTCCAGTGCAGATCGTCGAGGATCAGCACGAGCCCGCTGTCGCTCGCCATCGCCTCCAGCAGCGCCCGGACCGCCCGGTGCACCCGGTACCGTTCGCCGGGCAGCAGTGGCGGCCCGGCGGTGTCGTCGGGCCTGACCAGTCCGGGGAAGACGGTCCCCAGCAGCCGGACGTCGGCGTCGTCGAGTGCCTCCGACCAACTGCCGACGTGGTCGGCGAGGGCGTTCTTGACCGTGCCGAACGGCACCTCCCGCTCGAATTCGGCCGCCCGGCCCGCCAGCACCAGGCAGCCACGGCGGCTTCCGTCCGCGCCGAGTTCGCCGAGCAGCCGGGTCTTTCCGATGCCTGGATCCCCGCTGATCGCGACCACGACCGGGCCGCGCGCGCTCCGGTCCAGCGCGGCGCGCAGGACCGCCAGCTCCGCCTGCCGCCCGACCAACGAGTTTTCCACTCGCACCCTCCCGGCTTACGCATCGGCCCCCCGATGCGCCGGGCGATCCTATCGATGACCGTGAGAGCCGGATCAGCGCGGTCCGGGGTCGCCGTGCCGGCGGCGTCCCCGGACCGCTTCACCTGACGTCGGCCAGGCGCGGTGCTTCAGACCAGGTCACAGCCACTCTTGCTGAGCGTGCCGGAGCCACGGCAGGTGTCGGTGCCGGTGCCGCCGTTCAGGGTCTGCGAGGTGCCGGCCTGGGCGTCGAGCAGATCGTCGCCGCCGTTGCCGTACAGCTTGTCGTTGCCGCCCCCGCCGTAGATCTCGTCGGGCTCGCCGTTGCCGGAGATCCGGTCGCCGTTCGGGCTGCCGATCACCCGTTCGAAGTCGCCGTGCACGTTGTGCTGGGCGGAGGGTACGGGGCAGCCGATCCAGTCGTCGCACGCGGCCGCCTCGGAGCCGTCGTTGGAGTTGCCGTCCAGCGAGACGTAGACCGGGATGGTCCAGGCGGTGTAGTTGAGGGTGTCGTATCCGTCGTCGCCCCAGATGTCGCCGGTGCCCTGGTGCCGGATGTAGACCGTGTCGTCGCCCCAGCCCCCGTCGACGAAACGACTGTCCTGGATGGTGTCGTTGCCGAAGCTGCCGAGCAGCCGGTCGTTGCCGTCGGCGCTCTCCAGGGTGTCATTGCCGGCCTCGCCGTGGACCTCGTCGACGCCGGACCCACCGTCCATGACGTCAGCGCCGTCGCCGCCCCAGGTCCGGTCGTCACCGGCGCCGCCGAACACGAAGTCGTGGCCGCCGCGACCCTCCAGATGATCGTCGCCTGCGTCGCCGTAGATCCCGTCGTAGCCGCCACCGCCGAGGATCCGGTCGTCGCCGTCGCCGCCGTGCACGCTGAGCCGCCGGTCGGTGTCGTTCTGCACGTAGTCGTCGCCGTCGCGGGCGTCGACGGACAGGATGAGCACCGAGAGCGGGCAGCTGATCATGCTGGACGTCGCCGACACGCAGCCACCGGACCGGCCCGGGTCCAGCAGGACGGCGCCGTCGCTGTCGTAGAAGTGGAAGACGCCTGAGCCGCTCCGGACGTAATAGTTGTTCACGACACCGTAGGCGGCCTCGACGGTCAGTCGGTTGCCGTCGACATAGGCCCACGATGTGCCGGCTGCTCGGGCGGGCGTGGCCGTGACCAGCGCCGCGGCGGTTCCCACCGCCACCGCGAGCGTCCCGGCGGCGGTCTTGCGCACTCTGGTCATGCTTCTCCTCGAATCATCGGGGTCGCACGACGGCGGTCCACCGGCCGACGTCGATGTGCGCGCTACCCCCCCAGCCCGCACATCGACGTCGTCATCGGCGCGAGTGCGCCGCAGGACCGTTCCCATGCCCCCCAGGAACCGAATCCCCGGCGGTCCTCCCCCGCCGGACCGCGGCAAGCATGCCGTCTCGCGGCACCCGCGGACCATGGGCAGAAATAGGTAGTACGAACAGGCACGCCGGATGATCATGCGCAACCCGGCCGGGAAGACTCCGCCGGGCCTTCTGCTTCAGATCGCCCCGCTGCTGCCGACATGGTTGATCGCCCACAGGCGGGTCGGCGACCGTGTAGTCGGCGGGACCGATGCCGCAAACTCCCCCGAAAGGCACCGTCATGGTCGAGTTTCCGCCGGTCGGCACGCCGGTATTTCTCACCGCCGATGCGGAGGCGACCTACCGTTCCCGGCTGGAAGAGGTCGACGGCATGCAGATCGCGGTCGCGGCGCCGCTGGAGACCACCGACCGGATCACCCTTCAGCCAGGGCAGAAGCTCGACCTGTTCTGGG
This sequence comes from Actinoplanes sichuanensis, assembly GCF_033097365.1. Lineage (NCBI taxonomy): Bacteria > Bacillati > Actinomycetota > Actinomycetes > Micromonosporales > Micromonosporaceae > Actinoplanes > Actinoplanes sichuanensis. The sequence goes on along the minus strand of NZ_AP028461.1, from coordinate 1,573,755 downwards.
CGCAGCCGCGTTCACGGGCTGTCCTGCCCTGTCGACTGGTGTCCGCCGGTGACGATGCCTCGTCACGCTGGGTTCTCGAGGCCGTCGGCGCTCCGGCGATCAGCAACCGCCGCCAGTTCGTCCGCGGTGGGGGCGGCGGCGCCCTGCACCTGATGGCGGACGAGCAGGGCCCGCTCGGTGCCCGCCTGCTGGACATCAGCGAGGGCGGACTGCGGTGCTGGACGGAGCATGCGGTGCAGGCCGCCGTCAACGACCGGATCCAGGCCGCGGTGTCGCTGCACGGCGGCAAGGTCGAGATCGACGGTGTGGTGCACGCCGTCCGGGACGCCTGGGACATGCCGGGATACAACGTGGTGATGAGGTTCCAGGCCGAGGAGCCCCTGGCGCAGTCGATCAGGCAGCACATCTTCGCGGCGGAGATCGCCGAGCGCCGCCGCGGTCAGGACTGACCCGGCCCGGTGGAAGCCACCGAGCCGGGTCCGGCGGCCTAAGCCAGCAGCTCCAGCTCGGCCACGGTGGCCGGGCCGGTGAACTCCATGCGGTAGTGGGTGTACGCGCCGGGCGACGCGACCGTGAACGGGCGGGTCTGCCGCCGCCACGGGAACGCCTGCTCGGATCGGGTGTCGAGTTCGGTCCAGGTGGTGCCGTCGGCTGAGCCGAGCAGTCGCCAGCCGGCCGGGTCGGCGCCTGCCGCCGTCGCGGAGGTGATGGTGTACTGGCCGACCTCGGCTGCCGTGGGCAGCGTCCACTCCTGTGCCGTGACGGTCGCCTCGGTCGCCGAGGAGTCGTCGGCCAGGGCGGCCGCGGTGACCGTGCCGGTCACGTCCTTCCGCGGGCGGGCCGGTTCGGACCCGGAGGTCAGCGACGGCGGCACCGCCTTCGCCCCGGTCGCCCACTTCGACGGCTTCGAGCCCATGGTGAAGTCGAGGGTGGCGCCGCCGGCGAGGATCGAGTGCGGCAGGTTCGTGGAGTTCCACGCCCGGCCGTTGACCTTCAGGGACTGGACGTAGACGTTCCGCGACGAGTTGCCGGAGGCCCGGATGACGACCTTCCGGCCGTTCTCCAGGTTGATCGTGGCCTTGGTGAACAGCGGCGAACCGATCACGTAGTCGGCGCTGCCCATCCGCAACGGGTAGAAGCCGAGGGCGGCGAACACGTACCAGGCCGACATCTCACCGTTGTCCTCGTCGCCCGGGTAGCCCTGGCCGATCTCGCTGCCCAGGTAGAGCCGGTCGACGATCTCCCGGGTCAGGGCCTGGGTCTTGGCCGGCTGCCCGGTGAAGGTGTACATCCACGGGATGTGGTGCGAGGGCTGGTTGCTGTGACCGTACTGGCCCATCCGCACGTCCCGGGCCTCGGTCATCTCGTGGATGACACCGCCGTACGATCCGAACTTGAGCCCGGTCTCCGGCGTCGAGAAGAACGTGTCCAGTTTCCCGGCGAGGGCGTCCCGCCCGCCGTACAGGGCGGCCAGGCCCTGCCCGTCCTGCGGCACGTGGAAGGCCATGTTCCAGCCGTTGGTCTCGGTGTAGTCGTAGCCCCACACCTCCGGGTCGTACTGCGACGGGCCCCACCGCCACTGCCCGGCGGAGTTCCTGCCCTGGAAGAAGCCGACCGACGCGTCGAACTGGTTGACGTAGTTGAGGGCGCGCGACCGGTAGTAGGCGGCCTCCTCGGTGTGGCCGAGAGCCTGGGCCATGTTCGCGATGCCGAAGTCGTTGATGTACCCGTCCATCGCCCAGGACATCGCCTCACCGGTGGCGTCCGACGGCGTGTACCCCTTGAAGATCGAGGTGGTCAGGCCCTTACGGCCGACGTTGTCGTTCGGCGGCGCGACCGAGGCGTTCTTGACGGCGGCCGCATAGGCGTCTTCAAGATCAAAACCTTTCACGCCCTTGAGGTACGCGTCCGCGAACGCCACGTCCGAACTCGTGCCGACCATCAGGTTCGCGTAGCCCGGCGACGACCAGCGGGAGATCCAGCCGCCGTCGCGGTACTGCTGCACGAACCCGTCCACCATCTCCCCGGCCAGTGTCGGAGTGAGCAGCGAGTAGGCTGGCCAGGTGGTGCGGTAGGTGTCCCAGAAGCCGTTGTTGACGTACACCTTGCCGTCCTTGACCTCGGCCCCGGTCTGCGTCGGCGTGCTCGGCGGTGAGGTCGTCGACGACTGGACCGCGTGCCGCCACACCGGTGCCGCGTTCGTGCCGGTGTTCTCGTGGGCCGAGTTCGGGTAGAGGAACAGCCGGTACAGACTGGAGTAGAGGGTGACCAGCTGGTCCCGGCTCGCGCCCTCCACCTCGACGGTCCGCAGCTTGGCGTTCCAGGCGGTCTCGGCGCGGTGGCGGACCGTCTCCAGGGTGTCCGCGGCGGCGATCTCCAACTCCAGGTTGTGCCGGGCCTGGTCGACGCTGAGCAGGGAGGTGGCCACCCGCAGGTTCACCGTCTCGGCGCCGACGGTGACGTATCCGGTGGCGGGCCGGTTGCCGGCCGGCAGCAGGCCGCCGCCGAGCACCGGGGCGTCGACGGTGGCGTAGAGGAACATCCGGGACGCGCCGTTGGACAGGCCGCTGCGCACGTCGGTCCATCCGGTGATCGTGCCGGTCGCCGCGTCGACGGTCAGGCCGGCGCTGTCGTTGACGTTGTCGAAGATGATGTTGCCGCCGTCGCCGGTGAAGGTGAACCGCAGCAGGGCGGCGTGGTCGGTGGGCGCCATCTCCGCCGAGAGTCCGCTGTCGAACGTGACACCGTAGTAGTGCGGCCGGGCGGTCTCGTTCTCGTGGTGGAAGGGCAGCGCGCGGGCGGTCCGGTCGGCGTTCGGGACACCGGTGCCGTCCTGCGGCATGAACTGGAAGGTCTGCCGGTCCGCCATCCACGGGCTCGGCTCGTGGCTGACCGACAGCGCCTGCAGCTGCGGCAGGTTCGCCGCGTTGTTGGCCTTGTGGTATTCGTACAGCCAGTTCAGGGTGGACGCGTCGGTCACCGGGGTCCAGAAGTTGAAGCCGTGCGGCACGGCGGCGGCGGGGATGTTGTTGCCCCGGGAGAAGCCCCCGCTCGACTGCGTTCCGCGGCGCGTCTCCACGTACCCCGCGAGGCTCTTGATCGGCTTCTGTTCCCTGACGTCGGTCAGGGTGATGTCGTCGAACCAGGCCCGCCAGGCGCTCTGCGGGCCGGACGGCTTGTCGTAGGCGACGAGGATGCGGTCGACGGTCTTGCCGCGGGCGACCGCGCCGATCCGCGACACGATCTTGTTCCACTGGTTCGCGGACAGTTTCTTCGCCGCGCCCTGCGCCTGCGGGCTGACCACGGTCCCGTGCTGGTCCCGGGCTTTCAGCGCGCTCAGGTACGTGCCGTCGGTGAAGGCCAGATCCACCGCGGTGTAGGTGGCCGGATAGCTCAGGTCACCCCGGCTGAACTCGGGGAACACCAGGTAGGAGAGCTCGGTGTCCGGCCCGATCTTCAGATCGACGTCATAGATCCGGTTGTACGTGTACCCGCGACCGTCGGTGGCATGACGTCCGGCGAACTCCAGCGAGGCCAGGCCGGAGTAGCCGACCCGCGCCTTGGCGGCCGGCGCGTTGGACGGCCCGGTGCCGATCGCGCTACGGGCCGGTTCGGCCGGTGGCGGCGTGTCGTCGCCGTTCGACAGCTGCAGGTCGGCCAGCTGCACGATGGTCGCGCCGCCGTTGGCGGTCACGGTCAGCCGGTAGAAGCCGTAGTCGCCGGGTGTCGCCACGTCGTAGGTGGTCGTGGTGCCGCGTTCGCCGAGGGCCTGCCCGGTCCGGGTGTCGACGGTGGTCCAGGTGGCGCCGTCGGCCGAGCCCTCGAGGCGCCAGTCGCGCGGGTCGCGGGCGGGCACGTCGTTCGCGGCGGTCAGGGCGTAGCGGACGACCCGTACCGGTGCGTTCAACCGGTAGGTCACCCAGCCGGTGCCGGCGAAGACCAGCCACTTGGTGTCCGGGTCGGCGTCGAGCAGGTTCTCCTTGACCTCACCGCCGCCGGTGTTCTCGCCGGACGCGGTGACCGCGGTGACCCGGTCGTTGACCGAGCCGGGGATCCCGGTTCGCAGCCGGCCGTCCACGCCGGAGACGCGTTCCGCGGTGTTCTGCCAGGTGGGCGGTGGGTCCCCGGTCTCGAACGAGGTGCTGAACCGCGGGCCCGGGGCGGCCGCGGCCGGTCGGCTCACCGCCATCGACCCCCCGGCCAGCACGAGCGACAGCAGAGCGGCGATCGGGGTACGACGCATGGGACCTCCATCGATGAGGATGATCACCCGCCATCCTCAATCGCCCGATATCGATCTGTAAAGGTCTCTTAACAGAAAGAGTGTCGCGGTGCCCGTTGTCACCGGTGTTCAGCAGACTGAACAATGGGCGTTCATCGATGGCTGGAGGCAGCGTGGATCGGTACCGCTTACACGTCAACGGACGGCGGCAGACCGTCGAGGTGCCCGGCGACACGCCGCTGCTGTGGGCGCTGCGGGAGGAGTTGGGCCTGACCGGGCCGCGGTACGGCTGTGGCGTCGGTGCGTGCGGGGCCTGCACGTCACTGGTCGGCGACCGGGCGGAACGGCCCTGCGTACGGACCGTCGCCGAGTCCACCCGCGACCGGATCACCACCATCGAGGGGCTGTCCGCGGACGGTGACCATCCGGTGCAGCGGGCCTGGCTGGAACTGGACGTGGCCCAGTGCGGCTACTGCCAGCCGGGCCAGATCATGACCGTGGTGGCGCTGCTGGCCGCGAACCCCGAGCCGACCGATGCCGAGATCGACGAGGCGCTGCGGGACAACGTGTGCCGCTGCGGAACGTATCCACGCATCCGGGCGGCCGTCCGGCGAGCCGCGGAGCTGGCCCGATGATCACCCGGCGCGGCTTCCTGGGCGCGGCACTCGTGGTGGCGGTTCCGCTGAGAACGGCGCTTCCCACCCGTACCGCCGAAGATCTGGTCAATGTCTTCGTCCGCGTCGACCACCGGGGACGGGTGACCGTCACGGTTCCGCGCCCGGACACCGGGCAGGGGGTCCGCACGATGGCCGCCGTCCTGGTCGCCGAGGAACTCGCCGTCGGGGTCGACGACGTGCGACTCGAACAGGCACCCGGCGACACCGCCGTCTACGGGTCGCAGGCGGTCGCCAACTCGACGTCCAGCCGGATGATGGCCGAACCACTGCGCACCGCCGGCGCCACCGCCCGCTGCCTGCTGATCGCCGCCGCGGCCGCCCGCTGGGCCGTCCCGGCCGCCGAGTGCACCGCCCGCGACGGCCGGATCAGGCATCCCGCGCATCGCCCGCTCCCCTACCGTGACCTGGTCGAGGACGCCGCCGCGATCGACCCGGCCACGGTACCGGTCACCCTCACCCCGCCGGAGCGGTGGCGGCTGATCGGACGCACCCGGGCCGGCCGCGCCGACGCCCGCGACATCGTCACCGGCAAGGCCCGCTACGGCGCCGAGCACGCGCCGCCGGGCAGCCTGATCGCCGTGGTCGCCCGCCCACCGTGGATCGGCGCGAAGGTCGCCACCGTCGACGACACCGCGGCCCTGGCCGTGCCGGGCGTGACCGCCGTGGTGACGTTGACCGCCGGGCAGGGCGGCGTCGCGGTGATCGCCCGCACCACCGACACGGCGCTGCGGGGCCGGGCCGCCCTGGCCGTTACCTGGACCGGAGGCACCCCGGCGGCGGACAGCCGGGTCTGGCTGGACGAGTTGGAGGCCGCGCTGCCCGCGGTCCCCGGCACCCCGGACGTGCAGCGGGTCTACCGGATGCCGCTGCTCGCGCACGCCCCGATGGAACCGATGAACGCGACCGCGCACGTCACCGACACCGCGATCACGGTGTGGGCGCCGGTTCAGGACCCGGGTGGGCTGCGCAATCAGCTCGGCGCGCAGGCCGTGGTGCATCCGACGCTCGCCGGTGGCGGGTTCGGGCGGCGCATCGAGACCGACGTGGTGATGGAGGCGGTGGCCTGTTCCCGGGCGGTCGGGCAGCCGGTGAGCGTGCGCTGGACCCGGGCCGACGACACCCGGCACGACTCGTACCGGCCGATGTCGGTGCACCGGCTGGCCGCGACCCTGGACGCCGACGGGCTGCCGGTCGGCCGTACCCATCAGGTGGTGACCTGGCCGTTGACGGTGAGTCCGCCGTTCGCCAACCCGGTCGTGGTCCGGGCCAGCGGTGACCACTTCCCCTACACGGTGCCCGGCGGTGTGAGCGTCACGCTGCGACCGGCGCCGCTGCGCACCGGATTCTGGCGGGGCGTGTACGCCGGGCAGTTCGGGTACGCCGAGGAGTGTTTCCTCAGCGAGATCGCCGAGCGGGGCGGCCACGACCAGGTCGAGTTCCGGCGGCGGCTGCTGCCCGCCGGCTCCCGGCTACGGCGGGTGTTGGACGCGGCGGCCACGCGGGCCTCCGGTTCCGGGCGGACCGGGGTGGCGTGTCATCTCGACTACGGCTCGGCGATCGCCGTGATCGTCGAGGCCGATCCGGGCGCCCGCCGGGTACGCCGGGTCACCGCCGCCGTCGACGTCGGGATCCCGGTCCATCCGTCCGGGGTCAAGGCGCAGGTGGAAGGGGCGATCCTGGACGCGTTGTCGACGGTTCTCGGCGCGCAGATCACGGTCCGTGACGGGGCGGTGGTGGAGTCGTCGTTCCGGGACTACGCGTGGGCCCGGATCACCGACTGCCCGGAGACCGAGGTGATCGTGGTGGCGTCCGAGGCTCCGATCGGCGGGCTCGGTGAACTCGCCTATCCCCCGGCCGCCGCGGCCATCGCGTCGGCGCTCGCCGCCGGGGAACCGGTCACCGGGATGCCCTATGGAGTGCCAGTAGGGTGACCGGCGTGCAGGACGACGTCGAAACCTGGCCGACCGGGCGGCTGCTGTCGGTGGCCGCCCGGATGGTCGAGGGCCGCTTCGACAGGTTCCTGGCCGGGCTCGGGCTCACCCACGCCGGGCTGATCGCCCTGCACCACCTGGCGGGCGGGCCACTCTCCCAACGCGAGTTGGCCCACCTGTGCCGGGTCACCGATCAGACGATCAGCCGTACCATCGACCGCCTGGTACGCACCGGCCACGCCGGGCGTGCCGCCGACGACCGGGACCGGCGCCGCACCGTCGTCACCATCACCGTGGCCGGCGCGGAGGCGCTGGCCACGGCACGCCGCGAGGAGCAGGAGTCGGAGCAGTTGCTCGGCGCGGTCGAGGACTACCACCACTTCCGCCGGCAGCTGATCACGCTGATCTCCCGGGCATGATGTCGCGGTGTCACACGCCGATCTGACCCAGCACGCCTGGAACGAGTTCTCCGACGAGGCCGCCGGTGAGTGGGGCCTGAGCGGCACGCCGCTCGACTTCATCACCGCCGCCACCTCTCCGGCCCGCCGGGTCACGCTGCCGGCCCGGCTCGTCGCGGTCCGGGCCCGGCCGTCCGAGGAGTTCGCCGACGACGAGGGCGACGGGCACGAGTGGGTGATCGCCGGTCTGCGCTCCTCCGGCCTGTGCCCGCCGACCCCGGACGAGTGGGAGCACGCCTGCGGTGCGGGTGCCACCACCCTGTTCCGGTGGGGCGACGACTACCCACCGCCTATCGGGAGCCGGAGCCGGCCGAGACGGTCTACGACGGCGGGCTGACCGAGGAGACTCCGGTCCGGCCGGTCATCGAGATTCCGTGACGACCAGGTTGTCCCGACCGAGTGCGGCCAGGAAGGCGAGCGGGTCGAAGCGGGCGCCCAGGGTCGCCACGCCGGCCGCGGCGCCCTCGCCGGCGAGGAGCCGGACCGCGGCCTCGACGACGAGCGGTGCGGTGATCGCGTAGATGTCCCGGCCGCTCGCCGTCACCCGTCGCTCCTGATCACCGGACCGGGCCACCACCTCGACCAGGAACGTCTGCGTGGACCGGCCCGACCCGTCGACGGCGACCGGTTCCGGTGCGTCCGGGTCGCGTAGATCGGCGACGGCGTTCGCGGTCATGAACGAGTGGATCACCGGGGTGCCGATGTGCGAGGGGATGGTGGCGCTGTCCGCGGTGACGAACTCGCCGACGACCGCGCGGCGACCGATCGGGGCGGGGAATTCCCACTCGGCGCGGGGCGCCTCGCCGTCTCGGACCCGCAGGCGGTGGTCGACGAAGGCGATCCGGTTGCCGTCGCGGCGGGACGTCGAGACCTTGCCGGTACGGCGGGTGCCGCTCGTCGGATGCCAGCTGCTCAGGGCGTACGCAATGGTCAGCTCGTCGACCGCGACGAACGGTGCCGTGGCCGCGGTGGCCAGCAGATCGCCCAGGCCGCCGTAGAAGGCGGCCGCCGGAACGATCGGGATGCCCGCGTCGCGGAAGGCGGCGAAGGTGTCGCCGACCACCTCGACCTCTGCGGTCACGTCCAGGTAGGGGATCCCGGCCCGGATCGCCGCCTCGATCGCCGGCCCGGCCGTCGTGTTGAACGGACCGGCACAGTTGAGCACCGCGTCGGCGGCACGGAAGGCCTGGTCGAGGTCGGTGCCGCGGCCGCACGGGATCGGGGTGAGGCCGCGCCGCTCCAGCTCGGCGACGACGAAACGTCCGGTGTGCCCGGCGGCCCCGAGGACCGCGATGCGCTTGTTCATGCCGTAGATGTTCGCGGTCCGGACCGCCTGGGGACAGCGTCCGGAACGCCATCTCCCGTACAGTTTCGGACATGCACCGTGTCGCTCTGCCGGTCACCGACGGCACCCCGCTCTACGAGCTGGCCGCCGCGTGCGAGGTGTTCGGCGCCGACCGGGAACTCGCCGACACCTGGTATGAGCTGGTCATCTGCGGTGAGGACGGCGCGGCCGTCGGCGGCTGGCTGACCGCCGGTGTCCGGCACGGCCTGGAAGCGCTGGCCACCGCCGACACGGTGCTGATCACGTCCTGCCGCGACCCGCTCGAACCGCCCGCGCCGGCTCTGGTCGAGGCGGTCCGCGCCGCCCACGCCCGGGGCGCCCGGGTCGCGTCGCTCTGCACGGGCGCGTTCACGCTGGCCGAGGCCGGTCTGCTGGACGGGCGGCGGGCGACCACCCACTGGGCGCACACCGACCTGCTGCAGTCCCGCTATCCGTCGGTGACCGTCGACCCGGGTGTGCTCTACATCGACGACGGTGACGTGCTGACCTCGGCCGGGAAGGCCGCCGGCATGGACCTGTGCCTGCATCTGGTGCGCCTGGACCACGGCACCGCGGTGGCGAACGCGCTGGCCCGGACCCTCGTCGTGCCGCCGCACCGGCCGGGCGGGCAGGCCCAGTTCATCCCGGCCGCGGTCGGGCACGGCCGCACCCACGTGCTGACCGGTGTGATGGCGTGGGCGCTGGCCCGGCTCGGCGAGCCGCTCTCGGTCCGTGACCTGGCCCGCGAGGCGGGCATGAGCTCCCGCAACCTGGCCCGGCACTTCCATGCCGTGACCGGCGGCAGCCCGCTGCGCTGGCTGCACGATCAACGGGTCCGCCGGGCGCAGGAGCTGCTGGAGCTGTCCGACCTCAGCATCGAGCAGATCGCCACCAGGACCGGCATGGGTACGGCCACCACGCTCCGACGTCACTTCAGTCAGCAGCTGGGCGTCCCACCGGAGACGTATCGGCGCACGTTCCGGACGTCCGCTGCCGGTCGTTGACGTTCACGCAACGTTCAACCTGTGAGTTCGTTCAGCTTCCGGCCTCGCGTGACGAATCCGGCGCTCGATCGTTTGTGCAGGTGAGGCGAGCTTGGGCTGGACCCGGGCGGAGGCCCGGCCCAGGCTCCTCCAAGCCTTTTCACAGCCTCGAGGTTGTGGCCGAGACGAGACACTCTCGTAACGATGTCAATGTTCTTGTAAAGTGCCCCCAACGCACGACGGCGTGTGCGACGTCGGCGTGCCGTTCCGCCTGGCGAGGAATTGGACTTTGACGATGCTCAATCGCACCGTGATGTTCGCAAAACAGCACACGCCCGATTCCGTGCGGGTGCTCGGGCGACGCGCCCTGCTCGAGGCGCACAACGCGAAACTGCGGATCACCGTGCCGGTCGAGGACCGCAGCCCATTCGTCAACATCTACCACTGCGCGGTCCGCAAGACGGCCAGCCAGTGGGTGAAGTCGGTGTTCAGCGACCCGATCGTCTATCGCCGTTCCGGGCTGGTCACCTACGACCCCCGGTACTACGGCTGGAAGGACCCACGGGTCTGCCCACCGCAGCGGATCGGGCTCTCGCTGTATTTCCCGTACAAGCGTTACAGCAAGATGCCGAAACCCGCGGAGCACCGCACCTTCTTCATCTACCGCGATCCTCGTGACCTGCTCGTCTCCAGTTACTTCTCGACCCGCGACTCACACACGCCGATGGGTGACGTGCTGGCCGTCCGAGCCGCCCTGCGGGAGCGGTCGCAGAAGGACGGAATGCTCTATCTGATCGAGAACCTGACCCGGAAAGGCATGTTCAACGCGGTCCGCTCGTGGGTCGAGGCGCCGCCGTCGGAAACGATCAGGCTGGTCCGCTACGAGGACCTGACCGGCGAGGACCAGGCGGCCGAGATGGACGCGCTGATGCGCCATTGCGGAATCGTCCTGCCCCCCGAGGAACTCACCGCCCTGCTGGAGAAGTACAGCTTCTCGCGAATGAACGAGCGCAAGAAGGCGGGCGGGATCTCGCACTACCGCAAGGGCAAGTCCGGCGACTGGCGCAACCACTTCGACGACGACATCGACCAGGCCTTCCGGAACGCGACCGGGAATCTTCTGGACATTCTCGGCTACTCACCGACGGACGCGACGACCCGGTAGACCCTCATACTCGGCACAGAACTCATCCGTGGGTGAGTAGGCCGCCCCCACCCGAAACCACTAGCGTGAACGCTCGGTGAACCAAGCGCACACGCTGCGTATCCGGCAGGTGGTACCGAGGGGTCGTCCCGCCGGAGGTTCCGGGAGCGGAGGGAGCTCGGCATGGCCAAGAAGTCGAAGAAATCCAAGAAGGACAAGAAGTCCAAGAAGGACAAGAAGAAGTGACCGAGCAGGGCCGCCGGCGGACTCCGGCGGCCCTGCTCGGCTTCATCGGCCGGCTCTCGGACGGGCCGGGAAGTGTCGGACCCCGCGCCTACGATGCGGGACATGACGACGACGATCGATTACGCGGCAGGTGGTCCACTCACCGACCTCTCGTCGGTCGGGCGCGGCGCGCTCGCCGACCTCCCCGAGGATCCGATCGCCATCTCCCGGCTCGTGCACCGGCTGGTCATCCAGCCCCATGACGCCGGCCGGCTGGAGCTGCCACCGGGTCGTTTCGACGAGAATCAGATCCGCCCCGCCGCCCGCCTGGTCCGGACGCTTCTCGACCTCGATCCGTCCCCGCTGACCGTGCCCCGGCCGCCGGAGCGCCGGGTGATCGGCACCTGCCGCCACTTCGCCGTCCTGGCCTGCGCCCTGCTCCGCCACCGCGGCATCGCGGCCCGCGCCCGCTGCGGCTTCGCCACCTACTTCCAGCCCGGCCTGGGCCTGGACCACTGGGTGATCGAGTTCTCCACCGACGGGCGGTCATGGGTCCGCGCCGACCCGGAGGCGATGGGCCTCACCGTGCTGCCCACCCCGGAGGCCCTGGTCCCCGGCCAGTTCCTGACCGGCGGCGAAGCGTGGGCGGAGTTCCGGGCCGGCCGCCTCGACCCGGCGAGGTTCGGCGTGTGGGGCACCGAGAACTTCGGTCCCGGCGAGATCCGCGGCAACGCCATCCGCGACCTGGCCGCGCTCAACCGGGTCGAGACCCTGCCGTGGGACGAGTGGGGCCGGATGGAGGCGTCCTATCAGGGCCACACCGGCGCCGACTACGACGCCCTTCTCGACACCGTCGCCGCCACGTGCGCCGCCGACGAACCGGCCGGGACGGCCGCCCTCTACCGGACCGCCGACCTGGAGGTGCCAACCGCCCTGATCGCCTGACCACACCGCCGCGACGGACCGGCCGGCGCCGGATCAGACCTGGTCGGGAGCGGGGTGACCGCGCGCTCACCGGCCGCGCGCCACAGCCGAGGACATCGCGAGGATGCCGTGAGGACGGGCCCCGCCAGAGTCATGACAGCAACGGCGGCGCCGATCGGCGCCGCGCCGTCATGACGACACGGGAGCAGCGGCCAGTGAGACTGTCATCGACCACGCCGGGCGAGCAGGTGGTGATCATCGGCTGCGGGATGACCGGTGTGAGCGCCTACCTCCAGCTGGTCCGGCACGGCGTCGTCCGCGGTGTCACGCTGATCGACCCGCATGAGCCGGGTTTCGGACCGGCCTTCGGTTCGGCGCACGTGCACGCCCTGTGCAACACGCCCGCCGGTGACACCTCGCTGTTGCCGGACCGGCCCGACGACCTCTGTGACTATCTGCGCGGCCGGGGCTGGCCGCAGCACCGGTCCGCGTTCGTGCCGCGCTTCCAGGCGGCCCAGTATGCGCGGACTCGTTTCCTGGAACACCGCCGGATGGCCCAGGCCCGCGGTATCACCACCCGGCACGTGCGGGACCGGGTGTTGCGGGTCGCGGTCGGCCCCGACGGCGGTTATCTGGTCCACCTCGCCTCCGGTGGCGTGCTGCCCGCTTCGGAGGTGCTGGTCTGCGTCGGCCTGGGCGAGCCGATCGTGCCGATGCTGATGACCCCGTATGTGGGGCATCCGGCGTTCGTGCCCACCCCGTATCCCGCGGCGTCGATGCTGCGCCAGGTGCAGCCGGGCGGTGACGTCCTGGTGCTGGGCAGCCGGCTGTCGGCGATCGAGACGGCGCTGCTGCTGATCGACTCCGGCCGGCGGGTGGTGATCAGCTCGCCCTCCGGTGAGCTGCCGGCGGTCCGGACCCGTCTGGCCCGGACCGAGCCGGCGGCCTGGCTGGCGCAGGAACTGGGTCGACTCGCCGGTGACCTTCCGGATCCGGCGATGGATCGCGAGGCGGCGCACCTGCTGGTGCGGGCGATCCGGCGGGTCAGACCGCTGGCGCTGCGCCGGCAGATCGTCCGGGCCGGTGATCCGCACGAGCGGCTGCGCCGGGAGACGGCTCTGGCCGAGGCCGACGACACGCCGTGGCAGGACGTGGTGGCCGGCGTCATCGACGGGCTGAACGAGTGGCTGCCGCAGGCCGGCCCGGCCCGGGCGTCGGCGTTCATGAAACGGCACCGGTCGCTGATCGGCCGGTACGTGTCGGCGATCCCCCTGGGCAGTGCCCGCCGCCTGCTGGACGCGATCGACGCGGGCCGGCTGGTGGTCCGCACGTACCCGGTCGCCGTCGAACCGACCGCGACCGGCGGGTGGACGGCGACCTGGGAGGACACGTCCCGGCGGTTCGACACGGTGGTGGCGGCGGCCGGCAACCACAAGCGGACGGTGCACGTGGACGGTGATGCCCTGCACCTGGACGGGACACCGGCCGCCGGACCGCTGCGGCCGGCGGCGGACCTGCGGGTGGTGATCCGCCCACCGGCGCGGGAGCGCATCTGGCTGGTCGGCCCGTCGACGCACGCCCGCAGCCCGATCACGAACTATCTGCATGCCGCCGCCGGTCAGGCGGGCACGGTTTTCGTCAACTTCCTCGACCAGGTCGGAGCTTCGGTGTGATCGCCCTCGTCAATCCTGTGTCCAGCGGCGCCGAGCTGGCCCGCGCCTTCCACGAGCGGGGTGCCGCGTGCGTCCACGTGTACGGACCCGGCGTACCGGTCGGGCCGTGCCCGACGGGTGTCCGGGTGATCTCCTATACCGACGTCGCCGTGGCCGCTCGGCAGCTGCGCGCGCTGGGTGTGTCGGCCGTGGTCGCGGCCAGCGAGTTCGGGGTGCGACCGGCCGACGAGCTGGCCCGCCTGCTGGAGCTGCCCGGTAACGACTACGCGCTGTCGGCGGCGCGCCGGGACAAGGCGCTGATGATGGAGCGGCTACGGGAGCGGGGTTTACGAGCCACCCGGACCGCGGTCGTACGAACCGCGACGGAGCTCGACCAGGTGCTGGCCGACTTCCCGTTCCCACTGGTGGTCAAGCCCCGAGACAGCGCCGGCAGTGACGGCTGCCGGGTGTGCGCCGATCCGGAACAGGCACGGGCGGCGTTCGGTCAGGTCATTCACGAGCGCAACCTGATGGGCCGTACCAACGACGCGGTCCTGGTCCAGGAGTACCTGGACGGTCCGCAGTTCATCGTCAACACCGTCAGCGTCGGCGGCCGGCACACGCTCGGCGAGCTGTACGCGGCGCACATCGACCGGCAGGTCGGCGGGGCACCGGTGTTCCGGCACATGATCTCGGCGCGGACGTTGGACGGGCCGGACAAGGAGCTGGTCGGTTACGTCTTCGACTGCCTCGACGCGCTGGGGGTGTCCGAGGGCGCCGCGCACACCGAGGTACGCCGTACACCGGACGGGCCGTGCCTGGTCGAGGTGAACGCGCGGGTGATGGGCCCCTGCCTGGCACCGGACGCCTACTTCGCCGCGTTCGGCTACTCCCACCAGCATCTGGTCGTGGAGAGCATGCTGGATCCGGCCGCGTTCGCGCTGCGCGACGCGGCCGGCTACGGCCCGGACCGGCATGTGGCGAAGGTGTTCCTGCGGGCGCACCGGGACGGCGTGATCCGGGCGGCGCCGGGGCTGGACCTGCTGCGACGCCTGCCCGGGTTCCACAGTGTGGCGCGGCTGGCCGGGATCGGCGACCCGGTTCCGGACCGGCTGCTGACCACCGGCGCCTCCGGCATCGCGTTCTTCGTGCACGAGGATCCGGCGACGATCGAGAACGCGCTACGGGTCCTGCACGAGCTGGAGGACGCCGGGCAGTTCTACGAGCTGGAACCGGTGAGCCGGTGAACGCCCCACTGGCCCTCATCGGCGTGGCGGTGCTGCTGCAGGCGGGCAGCAGCGGATTCCTGTCCGGCCGGCTGGACGGCGCGCAGAGCCTGCTCTTCTCGACCATCGCGTTCGCTCTGGCCACGGTGGTCTTCACGGTGATCGACCGGGTCCGTCGGGGCCCCGGCCGGGGCGTGCTGCGGGCGCACGGCCGGCTGATGGTGACGGCGAACGTCCTGACCGCCGTCACGTTCATCAGCTTCTACCTGAGCCTGGTGTACGTACCGGCCGCCCTCGCCGTGTCGATCGAGACGGCGATCGGACCGCTGGTGATCGCCATCGCCGCCGGGCGGGCCGCACGGATCGGTGACCATCTGGTCGGCTGGGTGCTGATCGGCTGCTCCGGCGCTCTGGCGCTGCGGTTGTCCGGTGACGCGGCCGGCGCCGTACCGATGGGCCGGCTGGTCACCGGTGTCGGACTGGCATTGCTGGCCGGGCTGGGTGCGGCCGGGCTGGCGCTGCTGTCGAAGCGACTGGGTCGGCTGGCGGTGCCGCCGGTGACGGTGACCGCCAACCGGTTCCATCTGACCTATCTGGCGGCGCTGGTGCTGCTGGCGCTGGACCCACCGGCGGTCGCCGAGGTCCGTACCCGACTGCCGCTGCTGGTGCTGGTCGGCCTGGTCGCCGTGGTGGTGCCGCTGTACCTGCTGCAGGTCGGTCTGCAACGGGCCGACTCGCTGGGTGCGATGACGCTGATCACGACGATGCCCGGCCTGACCTATCTGGCGCAGGTGGCGTTCGGCGCCCCGTTCGACCCGTGGGCCCTGGCGCTGACCGTGGTGATCACCGTGATCGCCGTCGGGTACGCCCGGATGCCGCGCCCAGCCGATCCGGAACCGGCCGTGGTCGTGTCGCTGCCGCAGGGGTCGGGCCGATGACCGCGCGGCACACCCTGGGGTCGCTGCTGCGGCGGGCCCGGGCGGAGGGGTACGCGGTACCGGCGTTCAACGTGGTGGACGAGGCGACGATGGCGGCGGTGCTGGACACTGCGGCCTCGGCCGGGTCCCCGGTGGTGGTGCAGACCTCCGCCCGTACCGCCGCGTTCTGGGGCGCGGCGCCGCTGCGAGCCGCCTTCGAGGCCCGCCGGGCCGCGTCGGGAGTGGCCGCGGTGCTGCATCTGGATCACTGCACGGATGCCGACCAGGTCCTCGACTGTGTGCGGGCGGGCTGGGAGTCGGCGCTGTTCGACGTGTCGGACCGGCCGTTCGCGGAGGCGGTGGCGGACACCCGACGGGTGGTCGCGGAAGCCGCCGGACACGGCGCGGAGATCGAGGGCGAATTCGAGCGGATCGCGCGGATCGGCGAGACCACACCGGTCGTCGCGGCGGCGTCGTACGACCGGAGCCGGGAGTTCGTGGCCGCGACCGGTGTGCTGTGCCTCAGCCCGGATCTGGGCACCCGGCACGGCCACTACGACGCGGATCCGCCGATCCGACTGGACCTGGCGCGCCGGCTGGCCGGCACGGTGCCGGTGGTGCTGCACGGCGGCAGCGGGCTGTCCGCGGCGGCACTCGCGGCGACGGTGGCCGCCGGCGTCTCGAAGATCAATTTCTCGTCGGCGGTGAAGACCGAGTATCTGGCGACGGTCCGGGACCTCGCCGGGTCGGCCGAGGAGCCGCTGGACCTGCCGCGGGCCCTGCGGGCCCGGGTCGGCGCGGTCTGTGACACCTACATCCGTCGGTCGGGCAGTCGGGGGAGGCAGACATGACCCGTGCGCTGATCTTCGACTGCGACGGCGTGGTGGTCGACCTGGAACTCGGCCGGCACCGGCGGGCGTTCAACCAGATGTGGCGTGAGCAGGGCATCGGCTGGCAGTGGAGCGATCAGCAGTACGCCCGGGCGCTGGCCATCTCCGGTGGCCGCGAGCGGCTGGCCGCGCTACGCGACGATCCCGCGTTCCGGGCGGTGTACGAGACGCCGGCCGACCCGCGGGTGTGGGCCGCCACGGTGGCCCGGTGGCATGCCCGTAAGACGGAGATCTACGCCGATCTGGTGCGGACCGGTGTGACGGCACGCTCCGGGGTGCGGCGGCTGGCCACCACGGCGCTGGCCGCCGGGTGGCGGGTGGGGGTGGCGTCGGCCGGCGCCCGCGCGTCGGTGCTGACCGTGCTGCGGTGTGCCGTCGGCCCCGATCTGACCGCCGCGATGTCGGTGACGACGGGCGAGGACGTCAGCGCCAAGAAGCCGGCACCGGAGGTGTACCACCTGGCGGCACGCCGGATGGGCGCGAACCCCGCGGACTGTGTCGTGGTCGAGGACACCCGCAACGGCATGCGTGCCGCGGTGGCCGCCGGGATGACGTGTGTGGTCACCCCGACCCGGTTGACGTTCCACGACGACTTCGACGAGGCGGCCCTGGTGGTGACCGGTCTGGGTGATCCCGGCCGCCCGCCCGAGGTGGTGATCGGCGGCCGGTGCTGGTCCCCCGCCCGGCCGTACCTGAGTCTCGGTGATCTCGCGGCGTTGACCGGTACCGGCTCCGGCGCCCGGCTGCCGCTGACCGTGGGCCGGCAGCGGTGAGAGAGGACCTGTGATGATCCGCGATTCGGTCGTCGACTGTGTCGGCGGCACACCTCTGGTGCGGCTCGCCCGGCTGTTCCCGGAACCCGGTGTCGAGGTGATCGCCAAACTGGAGGCCCTCAACCCGAGCGGCGACGGCAGTGACCGGGCCGCACGGCACATCATCGAGCAGGGCCTGCGCGACGGGCTGTTCACCGCCGACACCCGCCTGGTGGAGAGCGTCGGCGGGGACGCGGGCGTCGGCATCGCGATGGTGGCCCGAATCTGCGGGCTGCGGCTGACCGCCGTGGTGGACACGACCGTGCCGCCCGCCGACGTGGCGGTGATGCGGCTGCTCGGCGCCACCGTGGACACGGTCCCGGGTGACGACGACCCGGCCGGGAACGCGCGGCGCCGGATCGAACGGGTCCAGGAGATCCTGCGCGCCGATCCGCACAGCCGGTGGATCAACCAGACCGGGAACGCGCTCACCGCGGACGCCCACTTCCGTACCACCGCCCGGGAGATCGCCGACGCGGTCGGCGACCGGCTCGACGTCCTGGTCGCGGCGGTACGCACCGGGGGCACACTGACCGGCTCGGCCCGCCGCCTGCGAGCCGAGTTCCCGGCGCTGTCGGTGGTGGCGGTGGACATGGTCGGCTCGACGGTGTTCGGCGGGCCGCCGGGCACCAACCGGTGGCGTACGGCCGGCGGCGGTCCGCGGCCGGAGCTGCTGGAACCGGCCGGGATCGATCGGGTCGTCCACGTCACCGAGGCGCAGACGGTCGACGGTTGTCGACGACTGCTGCAGGCGGAGGCGATCCTGGCCGGCCCGGCGTCCGGTGCCGTGGTCGCCGCCCTGGACCGGATCCTGCCGCTGCTCACCCGCCCGGTCCGGGTGGCCGCCGTGCTGCCCGACCGCGGTGACCGTCACCTGCACGACATCTTCGCGCCCACCGGGCCGGAGACCCCCCGACCCGGAAGGCAGAACCCGTGACCGACCAGAACCCGGCAGACCAGCCCCTGATCATGGTGATCGGCAACGGCGACCTGTCGGCCCGGCTGCTGTCCATGCTGCTGGCCGGCGAACACACCGCCCGCGTGATCCTCGCCGGGCGGGACGCCACCGCCCTGCGACTGCGCGCCAACCTGGCCCGGTTCGCCGCCGCCAATCTGGGTGTGCCGGCCCGCGCCGACACCGTCGAGCTGGACCTGCGCGACGTCTCCCGGACCGCCGCGACACTGGCGGCGATCCGCCCGGACATCATCTTCATGGGCGCGTCCCTGCAGTCCTGGCGGGTGATCACCGAGTTGCCCCCGACCGTCTTCGCCGAACTCGACGAGGCGCAGCTGGGTCCCTGGCTGCCCATGCACCTGACGCTGAACCACCTGCTGATGCAGGCGGTCCGGGAGTCCGGGATCACCACGACGACGGTGAACGCGGCCTTCCCGGACGCGGTCGGCCCGGTGCTGAAAGCCGTCGGCCTGGCACCCGACATCGGCATCGGCAACGTCGCCAACATCGTCCCGGCGCTGACCTTCGCGGCCTCGGCCCGGACCGGGCTGCCGGTCACCGACCTGCGGGTCCGGCTGGTCGCGCAGCACTACTTCAGCCACTACGTGCCCCGGTTCGGCACCGGCCGGCCGGACACGTACCGGCTGGCGGTGACGACCGTGGACGGGGACCGGCCGGTGGAGGTCGACGCCGACGAGCTGTTCGCGATGCTCACCGGCCCGTTGAAGCGGCTCGGCGGGGTGGCGGGGCAGTTGCTGACCGCCTCGTCGGCGATGAGTGTGCTCGCGGCCGTCGCCGGTGACACCGGCCGACTGGTGCACGCCCCCGCGCCCGGCGGCCTGCCCGGTGGTTATCCGGTCCGGGTCAAGCGTTCCGGCGCCGCACTGGACCTCCCGGCCGGGATGACTCCGGCGCAGGCGGTCACCGTCAACGAGGCGGGGCTGCGGGCCGACGGCATCGAGCACATCGACGCCACCACCGGGACGGTCACGTTCACCGAGCCGGAGATGGCGGTCATGCAGCGGATGCTCGGCTACCACTGCCGCACGATGAAACTCGCCGAAGCCGCCGATCACGCCGCCGAACTGGGCGCCCGGTACCGCGAATTCGCGAGGCGCCATGCCTGACGGCGGCGGGACCCCGCGACGATCGCGCGCCCCTCCGGGCGTACCCCTCCCCCTCGGTTCTCTTGACGGACATCAAACGATGAGGCGGTTTCGACGTGACAACACAGCAACAGCAGACCCGGTTCTCCCTCACCGGCGCCGAGTTGGAGCTGTTCCACGAGCAGGGCTACATCGGCCCGTTCGACCTGTACGACGCCGACGAGATGCAGGCCAACCTGCAGCGGCTGCGTCCCAAGCTGCTCGACACCAGGTCCGCCATCTACAGCGGCGGCAAGGCTGTCTCCGGTGTCACCAACCTGGCCAACTACGACCGGCACCTGGACGTCGACTTCCTGGCCGAGCACATCACCCGGCCGGAGATCGTCGACCGGGTGTCCAGCATCCTCGGCCCGGACACGCTGTGCTGGCGCTCCGAGTTCTTTCCGAAGTACCCCGGCGACGAGGGCACCGACTGGCACCAGGCCGACAACTTCTCCAACGTCGCCGGGTCCAAGCATCCGCAGATCGTCTGGCCGGAGGACGCCGACTTCGGCGGCACCATCACCGTGTGGACGGCGTTCACCCCGGCCACCGAGGACATGGGCTGCCTGCAGTTCATTCCCGGCTCGCACAAGACGATGAACTACGACGAGTCGAAGACGATGACCTACGACGCCGACTCGGTGAACCAGGTGGAGAAGGACGGCGTCCGTCGCGGCTTCTTCGGCTACGACTACCGCCAGCTGCAGAAGGACCCGAACTGGAAGCCGGACGAGTCGAAGGCCGTGTCGCAGGTGATGCGGCAGGGGCAGTTCATCGTCTTCTGGTCGACGCTGATGCACGCGTCGCATCCGCATGCCGGCCTCACCGACCAGATGCGGCTCGGGTTCGCGGGCCGTTACCTGCCGACCTCGGTACGGGTCTACCCGTACTCGGACTCGTTGGAGGAGTTCGGCGGCGGCGCGAGCCTGGCCAAGTTCGGCAACGTGCTGACCTCCGGCACCGACACCTACCAGCACAACCGGTTCGTCGACCGGACCGTGAACGGCTTCCGGTTCCCGACGCGGGACGGGGAGCAGCGATGACCGACCAGGCGACCACGCCGGACGTGACGGCGATCCAGGAATGGCTGCTCGGCACGTGCCGGGATCTCGGCCTGCAGGCCACCGAACCCGGACACGACTTCTTCGAGACCGGCGGCACCTCACTGACCGCGATCAAACTGATCGCCAAGGTCGAGGAGCGGTACGGCGACGGCGCGCTGCCGCCCGACGATCTGTTCACCCAGAGCAGCATGCGGGGTATCGCGGCGTCGATCGGCCGCAACGCGACAGTCACCGGCACACCGGGCGAGCCCCGGGCGTGATCGCGTGACCGGCACGGACAGGTGGGTCCTGCGGCTGCGCGGGCCCCGGACGTCACCCGGCGTACGGCTGATCTGCATTCCGTACGCCGGGGGCAGCCCCGAGGCGTTCCGGGCCTGGTCGAACGACCTGGCCCCGCACGTGGAACTGCTCGCGGTCCAGTTGCCCGGCCGCGGCGCACGGCTGCGGGAGCCGTTGTACGAGCACTGGAAGCCGCTGCTGGACGACACGTTCGCCGCGCTGGAGCCGTACCTGGGCGAGCCGCACGCCTTCTACGGGCACAGTTTCGGCGGCCGGCTGGCGTACGAGCTGACCCACCTGGCCGAGGCCCGCTTCCCGGGCCGTACCCGGCGGCTGTTCGTCGCCGGGTGCCGCAGCCCGGACGTTCCGCAGCGGACGCCGTTGCTGCACACCCGATCGGACGAGGACTTCCGGGCCGCGCTGCGGGAGATGGGCGGCAGCCCCGCCGAGGTGCTCGACAACGACCTGCTGATGGCGATGCTGCTGCCGACGATCCGCAGCGAGATCCGGCTCGCCGAGATGTGGCAGGACTGGCATCCCGGTGGGGTGTCGGCCCCGATCACGGCCGTCTACGGGCGCGACGACCCGATCGACAGCCACCCGGAGATGCGCCACTGGCCCCGGTACAGCCGTTGCCGCGGCGAGGTCGCCGAACTGGCCGGCGGGCATTTCTTCATGACGAGCCACGGCCCGGAACTCGTGCACATCATCAACACCCGGCTGGAGGACGGCGATGGATAGGTTGCGGGCCGACGACGCGGCGCGCGAGGCACACCGGCGGATCAACCGGACGGCGACGCCGTACCCGGCCGACCAGGGTGTGCCGGAGCTCTTCGCCCGGCAGGTGGCCCGGGGGCCCGAGGCCACCGCGGTGGTACACGGGCGGCAGCGCCTGACCTATCGCGAGCTCGACCGGGCGGCCGACGTGGTGGCGGCCCGGCTGGCCGCGCACGGCACGCGGCCCGGCGACCCGGTCGGGGTGTGCGTGCGGCGGTCGACGGATCTGGTCGTGGCACTGCTGGCGGTCCTCAAGTGCGGGGCCCACTACGTACCCTTCGAGGCGTCCTGGCCGGACGGGCGGCTCAACGGCCTGTTCGAGCAGGCGGGCGCCGGTGTGCTGTTGACCGACCGGGCCGGGGAGCTGACCGGCCGGTTCCCCGCGGCGACGGTCGTCGCGGTGGACACCCGACCCGGCGACGAGGCCTCCGGTCCCGATGTCACCGTCGATCCCGGCACGCTGGCCTACGTCAACTTCACCTCCGGGTCGACCGGCCGGCCCAAAGGTGTGCCGATCACGCATCGGGGCATCACCCGTCTGGTGTTCGGTGCGCGGTACGCCGACCTGGACTCCGGGGCGGTGGTGCTGCACACCGCGCCGGTCACGTTCGACGCGGCGACGTTCGAGATCTGGGGGCCGCTGCTGCACGGCGGTGTCTGTGTGCTCTATCCGTCGCAGCATCTGCGCTGCTCGGAGCTGCGCACGGTACTGACCGAGCACGGTGTGACGGTGGTCTTCCTGACCACCGCGCTGTTCAACACGATCGTCGACGAGGCGCCGGACACGCTGGACAGCGTGCGCACCATCCTCACCGGCGGGGAGGCGCACTCGATGCGGCACATCGGTGCGGCTCTGGCCCGGTACGGCCCCGGCCGGCTGGTCAGTGTCTACGGCCCGACCGAGTGCACGACCTTCGCGACGTTCTACCCGGTCGACGCGCTCACCGACGGGGAGGAGTCGCTGCCGATCGGCCTGCCCATCCAGAACACCCGGGTGTACGTGGTCGACGGTGACGAACTGTGCGCCCCCGGCCGGGCCGGGGAGATCCTGCTCGCCGGGCCCGGACTGTCCCCGGGTTACCTGGCGGCGCCGGAGCTCAACCGCGACCGGTTCCTGCTCCGCGACGTCGACGGTGTGCCCGAACGCCTGTACCGGACCGGCGACCGGGGCGCACTGCGCGCCGACGGTGTGCTGATGTTCCACGGCCGGGTCGACGACCAGGTGAAGATCAACGGGTATCGGATCGAACTGGGTGAGATCTCCTACCATCTGGGTCGGCACCGTGACGTGCGGCAGAACTTCGTGACCGTGGTGGAGACCGCCGCCGGTGAGAAGTCACTGGCCGCGTTCGTCGTCACCGAGGACGCGCGGTGCACACCGGCCGGGTTGCGCGACTATCTGAGCGGTCTGCTGCCCGGCTACATGGTGCCCGGTCAGATCCGGTTCTGTACCGAGCTGCCGCTGTCGGCGACCGGCAAGGTGGACCGGCGGGCCCTGCTGGCCACGGCCTCGGCAGACGCGCGGTGAGCGCCCCGACCGTCGTGGACGTGCGGGCCCGGATCCGGGAGACGCTGGCCCGGGCCGTGCTGCCGTACGCCGAGCAGTGGGAACGGCAACGGCACATCAGCACCACCGGCTGGCGGGACATGGGCGCCGCCGGGCTGTTCGCACTCGCGCACTCCGGGCCCGGATTCCTGGACAGCGCGGTGCTGCTGGAGGAACTCGGGAACACCGGTTACGCCGGGATCCGCGCCGCGGTCGGGGTGCACGCCTACATGGCGGCCTCCTATCTGGAGATGTTCGGCTCTGCGGAGCAGCGGGCGGCGTACCGGCCGGGCATGCTGGCCGGTACGACGGTCGCGGCCCTGGCGATCAGCGAGGACGCGGCGGGCTCGGACCTGCGGCACCTGAGCACGGTGGCCACCCCGGACGGGGTCGGCGGCTACCGGCTGACCGGTGTCAAACGGCATGTCGCCAACGGTTCCCGGGCGGGTGTGTTCGTGGTGCTCGCCCGTCTCGACGGTGCGGTGTCCGGCCACGGCCTGACCGGCGCGGTGCTGCTGCTGGTGGACGCCGACCGGCCCGGAGTGACCCGGGAACCGGAGGCGATGGTGGGCTGGCACTCGGCCGATGTCTGCCGGGTCGGTTTCACCGATGTCCCGGTGGCCGGGGACCGGGTGATCGGCCGTCCGGAGCGCACCCTGCTCTACCTGATGCAGGCCCTGAACGCCGAACGGCTCGTCGCCGGGCTGCTCGCGGTCGGCGGGGTGGCGTACTGCGTCGAGCTGGTCGACCGGTTCGCCCGTACGCATCTGATCAGGGACGCGCCGTTGAGCGCCAACCAGAGCGTCCGGCATCGCCTCGCCGACCTGCACGCTCAGCTCGACCTGGTACGGGAGTACGGACGCCACGCCGCCCGGGCACACAGCCGTGGTGAGCTGGACGTGCGGACCGCGTCGGTGTTGAAGCTGCAGGCCACCGAGCTGGCGGTCAGTGCCGCGCAGACCTGTGTGCAATACCACGGGGCACGCGGCTATCGGGAGGAGTCGGCGGCGGCCCGGCTCTACCGCGACGCGATGGCCGGGACGATAGCGGCCGGTGCCAGTGAGCTGATGCGCGAAATGATCTTCGAGGGGTGACCGCACCCGGGCGGACGTCAGGAGTCACTGCGCGACGCCGCCACGGCCGGCTGGGCGGCCGGGGCGGCGTCGGCAGCGGGCTGTCGCGCCTGGGCGGGGCGGCGATACAGCACCAGGGCGGTCAGGGCTCCGGCGACCAGGCCCCAGAAGGCCGAGCCGATACCGAGGATGGTCATGCCGGAGGCGGTCACCACGAAGGTCACCACGGCGGCCTCCCGGCCCGAGGGCTCGGTGACCGCGCTGGCCAGCGACGAGCCCAGCGCCGGGATCAACGCGAGCCCCGCGACGGCGATGACCAGGACCGGTGGCGAGAGCAGCACCAGGGCGGTGGCGAGGCCGGCGCCGAGGCCGAGGGTGAGCTGGCCGAGGCCCAGCGCCACGGTGGCCGTCCAGCGTCGCCCCGGGTCGGGATGGGTGTCCGGGCCGGCCGTGAGGGCGGCGGTGATCGCCGCCAGATTCAGCGCGTGGCCCCCGAACGGGGCCGCCACCATGGTCGCCGCGCCGCTGCTCACCAGCACGGTGCGCAGCGGGACCGCGTATCCATACGTCGCCATGACGGCCATGCCGGGCACGTTCTGCGCCGCCATGGTGACCAGGAACAGCGGGACGGCCAGGCTGATCAGGGCGGACAGATTGAACTCGGGAACGGTGAACACCAGATCCGGACGCAACGACGCCTGCGACAAGCCGCCGTCGACCCCGCGGACGGTGATCGCCACGATCGCGGCGGCCAGCGCGCCGGGGACCGCCCACTGACGGGCGAAGCGCATCAGCAGCGCCCAGGTGAGCACCACCGGGATGGCCAGGGCGGGCACGTCGATGACGGCACGCACCGGCGCGGTGCAGAGGCTGAGGATCACGCCCGCCAGCATCGCGCCGGCGATCGGACGGGGAATCGCGTCGATCGCCCGGGCCAGCCACGGCAGCAGCCCGGCGAGGACGATGAGGACACCGCAGATCAGGAAGGCGCCGACGGCGGCCGGGAAACCACCCGGAACGGTGCCGGTGGAGACCAGCAGCGCGGCGCCGGGAGTGGACCAGGCGATGCTGATCGGCATCCGGTGGCGCAGGCTCAAGCCGATGGCCAGCACGGCGATGCCGGTGCAGAGCACCAGCAGACCGGATGCCGCCTGGCCCGCGCTCGCGCCGACCGCCTGCAGCCCGGCCAGCACCACGGCGAACGAGCTGGCGTAGCCGACCACCGCGCTGACCAGCCCGGCCAGCGCCGGCTGGGCCGTGTCCCAACGTGGCATGCCCGCCCTCCCTCTCCCCCGAACCGGCTGCTCGGCCCCTGAACGGGCGACCAAGACCGTTCCGTAAACGGAACGCCGATCGTTTGCCACACTAGCCGGGTGAGCGCGGACCAGACAAGCGAGGCCGGACGGGCGGTCGGACAGCGGGTGCGCCGGCTGCGGCTGGCCCAGGGCACCTCGCTGTCGGCGCTGGCCCGGGCCGCCGGCATCGGCAAGGCGACCCTGTCCGGCCTGGAGCACGGCACCCGCAACGCCACGCTGGAGACGCTGCACGCGGTGGCCGGCGTGCTCGGTGTGCCGATCACCAGTCTGGTGCTGGAGCCCGGGGCCCCGCCCGCGCAGATGGCCGACGTACACGGCTCGGCGGTCACCCCCAGCCTGATCGAGGTGTTCCACGAACCGGGCGTGACCTTCGAGCTGCTGACCATCCGGGTACGCCCGGGCATGCTGCAGGACTCGCCGGCTCACGCGCCCGGAGTGACCGAGCACCTCACCGTCACTCGCGGCAGGCTGCGGGCCGGGACGGCCGATGCACCGGCCGTGCTGCGCACCGGCGAGCACCACTCGTGGCGGGCCGACACCGCACACGTCTACGAGGCGCTGGACGACGAGGAGGCGACGGCGGTGCTGCTGATCCGTTCGCCGGTCGCGGGCACCCGGCCGACGCGCACCGATCTCTCAGATACTGAGACGGAAGTCTATGAATCCCCGGACACCTAGGCCGGCTCGTCACACAGACGGTGAACTTCAGCGCACCGTCCACCTGCAACTTGCACGCGATTATGTCACTCTCCGTGTCGACAATGTGCCGCAAAGTGACGCACCGCGTTGACGGCGGCCGATGGGCTGACCTAACGTGGCCGCTGCGGCGCCGGCCGCCTTTTCTCGGGCCACGTTTCTCGAAAATCGTCGACATTATCGCGTGGACCGCCGGTGACCATTCGAAACTACGGGGGTAACCGATGTCGAGAATCAGTTTTCATCTACTCGGACCACTCAAATGCGAGGCGAACGGCACCGCCGTGCCGATCCGGGGCGCGAAACAGCAGACCGTGCTGGCGATACTGCTGCTCGCCGGCGGCAAACCGGTGGCGCTGCCGCGTCTGATCGACGCGGTGTGGGACGGGCAGGCGCCACCGACCGCGACCAAGCAGATCCGCAACGCGGTCTCCGATCTCCGGCACGCATTGGCACACACCGGGGTGTCCATCCAGCCCGGCGGTGACGGATACCGCCTGGACCGCGCCGGATCAGCCCTCGACCTGGACGAGTTCACCCGCCGCGCGGAGCTGGCGGCGTTCAAGAGCGACCCGGGCGCCAAGGTCGAGGCGCTGCGGTCCGCGCTCGCGCTGTGGCGGGGTCGGGCGCTGGCCGGCCTGACCAGTCCGGTGCTGCGCTCGCAACTGGCCGGTATCGAGGAGTTGCGGCTGGCCGCTCTCGAACAGCGCGTCGACCTGGAGCTGGAGCTGGGCATGCACGCCTCGCTGATCGGCGAGCTGACCGCGGCGGTCGCCGAGCACCCGTTCCGGGAACGGTTCGTGGCCCAGCTGATGACCGTGCTCTGCCACTCCGGGTCCCGGGCCCAGGCGCTCAAGGTCTTCGACGACACCCGGCGCCGGCTGCGCGACGAGCTCGGCGTGGACCCCGATCCCGAGCTGCGTGCCCTGCACCTGCGCATCATCACCGGCACCGGGGCGGACGTCGGCACCACCGTCGGGACCGACGAGCCGCCCTGGCACAACCTACCCGGCGACACCGCTCCACTGACCGGCCGCGACAGCGAGCAGGACCTGGTCCTGCGGGCGCTGCGCGGGCACGCCGACGGACCGAGCACGACACCGGCGGTGGTGGCGGTCGACGGGATGGCCGGGGTCGGCAAGACCGCGTTCGCGCTGCACCTGGGACGACAGCTGGCGTCCGCCTACCCGGACGGGCAGCTCTACGTCGACCTGCGGGCCCACGGCCTCGCGGGCCCCCGACTCGACGTCCCGGCCGCGCTGGCCCTGCTGCTGCGGGCCGCCGGGCGGCCGGCCGGGTCGATCCCGGCGGATCTGGAGGGCCGGCGCGCCGCCTGGCACCACCGGCTGGCCGGCCGACGGGTGCTGATCATCCTGGACGACGCCGCCTCCGCGGCGCACGTCGCGCCACTGCTGCCGCACGCGCCCGGCTGCCTCACCGTCGTGACCAGTCGCCGCCGACTGTCCAGCCTACACTCGACCCATCAACTGTCGCTGCCGGAATTCAGCATCGCCGCTGGCCGGGACCTGTTCGGTAGGGTCGTCGGCGACAACCGGCCACAGGCCGAGTCGGCCGCCGTGGACGAGATCCTGCGGCACTGCGGGCGGCTGCCGCTGGCCATCCGCAGCGCCGCGGTACGACTACGCCATCGCACCGCCTGGAGCGTGTCCTACCTGGCCTCCCGGCTGGCCGACGGCCGATCCCGGCTGGCCGAGCTGAGCATGGACAGCGCGGGCCTGGCCGAAGCGTTCGACATGTCCTTCAACCGCCTCGACCCCGAGCACCAGCGCCTGTTCCGACTGCTGAGCCGGATCGGCGCGCACGACGTCGACGCCGAACGGGTGGCCACGCTGGCCGGGCTCCCGGTACACCACACCACCCGGCTGCTGGAGGATCTCGTCGACTCCCACATGCTCCTGGCCACCGGGCCGGGCCGCTACCGGATGAATGAGCTGATGCATGCCTATTCACTCCAGCTGGCGTGAGGAATTCGTCACAGTAAATGTCACATGAATGCGGTCGAGGACTCGCCGAGGACCATCCGAGGACACTGTGGAGCACGATTCCCACGATGATTCAGTGCACTCCTCGGACCACATTGTGGAGGCGAGATGTCCATTCACCCACGCCTTTCCGAGCCCGCTCGGGCCGGATCGGCGACAGTGGATTCCGCAGGCCTGCCGGCGATGCTGCCGGCCGGTTCCGGTGATCGGCTGGTGGTCTGCGCCACCGGCCCGGACGAGACCGGCATCCCGTCGGTGGCGGTGTGGTGGACCGATCTGTCCGGTGAGCCGAAAGCCGGCTGGCTCTTCCCCGAGGAGCGGGCCGAGAACGACGCGGACGTGGCCGGGCGGCTGCTGCTCGCCGCCACCTACGGGCGGGCGGCGCACCGGCGCGCCGACGCCGGGTGGGCTCTGCTGGACCGTCTCGCCGAGCGCACCGGCCGGCACCGCCCGGCGACCGCGTCACTGGACGTCGACGACCTGGTGGCCGAGGTCCGGCACCGGACCGGGCAGACCCCCGACCTACCGGCGACCGGTGGGCCCGGCCGCTGCCCGGTGGTGACCGAACTGCTGGCCACCTGCGAGCTCATCGGCTGGGCCACCCGCGCGTGGGCCGCGGCGCCGAGATCCGGTCCGTCACCGGTGTCGCAGTGGCTGTCCCGGAAGCCCGTTCCGGCGCGGCTCTCATGATCACGGCGAAGGTGCTTCTGGCCGCCGGACTCGTCATCGTGGTGGTACGCCTGGTCGGCTGGCTGGTCGCCCGGCTCGGCCAGCCACGGGTGATCGGCGAGATCGTCGCCGGGATCCTGCTCGGGCCCAGTGTCCTGGGGCTGGTCTGGCCGCAGGCCCGCGCGCTGCTGTTCCCCTCCGGGGTGATCGACGGATTCCAGGTGCTCGCCCAGTTCGGTCTGGTCCTGTTCATGCTGCTGGTCGGCATGGAACTGGACGGCCGACTGCTACGCGGACAGGGCCGCCGGTCCGCGGCGATCAGCCTGGTGTCGGTGGCGATCCCGTTCGGTCTCGGCGCGGGACTGGGCGTGCTGCTCTACCCGCAGTTCGGCACCGGCACCGGCACCGGCCCCGGACGGATGGCGTTCTGCCTGTTCATCGGTGCCGCCGTCGCCATCACGGCGTTCCCGGTGCTGGTGCGGATCCTGCAGGAGACCGGGCTCTACCACACCCGGGTCGGCGCGATGGCGATCGCCTGCGCGGCGATCGACGACGTGATCGCCTGGTGCCTGCTCGCCGTCGTGGTGGCCGCCGCGGGCGCCGGCGGCCCGGCCGAGGTCACCGGGCACATCGCCGGCACGGTCGGGTTCGTACTGTTCATGGTGAAGGTGGTTCGACCACTGCTGGCACGGCCGGCCCGCCTGCCGTTCTGGGTCACGCTCGTGGTGGCGTTCCTGAGCGCCTGGGCCACCGAGACCATCGGCATCCACGCCATCTTCGGCGCCTTCCTCGCCGGTCTGGTGATGCCGCGCCGACCCGAGTGGCAGGACCAGGTCCGGGTACGCCTGTCCGGGGTCGTCGACGCCTTCGTGCTGCCGATGTTCTTCGTGGTCGTCGGCATGTCCACCCGTATCGACCAGCTCGACTCCTGGCAGTCCGCGGGCGTGGTGGTGCTGGTCACCGTCACGGCGATCGCCGGCAAGCTGGGGGGCGCCACGATCGCCGCCCGGTCGATGCGGGAGCGCTGGCCGGTCGCCCTGTCGATCGGCGTGCTGATGAACACCCGCGGACTCACCGAGATCGTCATCCTGACGGTCGGGCTGCAGCTCGGCGTCATCGACACCAGGCTGTTCACCGTTCTGGTGATCATGGCGCTGGTGACCACGGCGATGGCCGCGCCACTGTTGCGCCTGCTGTCGCGCTCGGACGCGGTCTCCGCCGCCACCGCCGCACGGCCCCATGCCGTGGTGCGGCACTGAACGGGCGGCCGCGATGACGTTGCCGCAACCGCAGCGGGTCGACGTACCGGCGATCCGGGGCTGGCTGCTGATCGAACATCCCGGGCCGTGGGGCTTCTCGGCCGGCGCCGACACACCGGTACTGCCCGCCGCGGTCCGGGCGGCCGCCGCCGCTCTGGGCTTCCGGGTCAACCTCATCCGGCAGCACCGGCTCGTACCCCGGCCCGGACGGGAACGCTGTTTCGTGTCGTCGTCGGCCGGGGGCCGTCAGCTGCTGGAACGACTGCCGGTGGACCGCCTGGCCGACCGGTTCGCCGGCGTCGCCGAGGCGCTCGCCGCCGGGCGGCCGTCCGGGCTGGCCACACCGGTCGCCGAGCCGATGTATCTGGTGTGCACCAACAGCCGGCGCAGCCCGGTCTGCGGTGGGTCCGGCCGGTCGGTCGCGCGGGCCGTGTCGGCCGCCGCCGGACCGCGCGCGTGGGAGACCACCCATGTCGGCGGGTGCCGTTTCGCCGCCAATCTGGTGTGTCTGCCGTCCGGTGTCTTCTACCGGGGCATGGGTCCGGCCGAGGCGGTCGCCCTGGTCGCGGCGGCCGATCGGGGCCGGATCGTGCTGTCGCGCTATCGGGGCCGGGCCGGATTGTCGCCGCAGGCGCAGGCGGCGGAGTGGGCGGTCCGGCAGGCCACCGGCCTGGACGGGGTGGACGCGCTACGGGTCGCGGAGCCCGGGCCACCGGGCGACGACGACCGCCGGGAGGTACCGGTGGCGACTCCGGCCGGGACCTATCGGGTCACCGTGCGACCCCGTGATCGTGCAGGTCAGCGCTATGACGTGATCGCGGTGACCGCACCCGACGGCGAGACCGGCCCGCGGTTCGGTGACGGGCGTCACGGATTCGGGGCGGAACTGCCGGAGCCCGCCTGTCCGGCGGGGACGGAGGTACGGTTCAGCCATGGTGTCCTTGAACGAAAACCAGCCTCAGGATCGCTCGGGCCATGATCCGGTCATCAGGCTGGGGTACCAGATCCCGAATTTCACCTACCCGGGCATCGGCGTCGAGAGCCTGTTCGACACGGTCGTCGCGCAGGCCCGCGAGGCGGAGGCCAGCGGTTTCGACACCGTGCTGGTGATGGACCACCTGTATCAGCTGCCCGGCATCGGCCCCGCGGAGAACGCGATGCTGGAGGCCTACACGACGCTGGGCGCGCTGGCCTCGGCGACGTCCACGATCCAGCTGTCGACGCTGGTCACCGGTAACACGTACCGCAATCCCGCTTTTCTGGCCAAGACGGTGACCACGCTGGACGTGGTCTCCAAGGGCCGGGCGATCCTCGGCATCGGGGCCGGCTGGTTCGAGCTGGAGCACGACGCCTACGGCTTCGAGTTCGGCACGTTCGGCCAGCGGTTCGAGCGGCTCGACGAGGCCCTGCAGATCATCACGCCGATGCTGAGGGGTGAGCCGGCGTCGCTCGACGGTAAGTGGTACACGGCGCGGTCGGCGATGAACAACCCGCGGTTGCGTCCACACATCCCGGTCATGCTCGGCGGGCAGGGCGAGCAGAAGACGTTCCGGCTGGCCGCGCGTTTCGCCGACCACATGAACATCATCTGTGATGTGGACGATCTGGCCCGTAAGGTCTCGGTGCTGCGCGAACGGTGCGAGGAGATCGGCCGTGACCCGGCCACGCTGGCCACCAGCTACCTGGTGATGGGTGGCGTCGGCGAGACCGAGCAGGAGGCCAAGGAGATCGGCGAGACGATCCCGGAGGATCGTCGCAACCGGGCCTTCATCGGTACGCCGGAGCAGGTGGCCGATCAGATCCAGGAGCGGGTGCTCGCCGCCGGTATCGGCGGGGTCACCATCAACCTGATCCGTAACGGCCACCGCCCCGGCGTCGTCGCCGCGGTCGGATCGGCCTTGAAGCCGCTGGTCAAATAAGGTCGGACAGCTTCACCGGCAGACCGGTCCGTGCGGATCGGTCTGCCGCGACGCCGGTCAACACGCTGCGGATACCGTCGCGGTAGCCGGCCTGACGGGCGAGGGGATCGTCGGCGGGGCCGCGGAAGACGTCGTCGAGCAGCAGTCGGTCACCGCCGCCGTGGCCACCCGCGCCGTTGACGATCGGCACCTCCTCGGCCTTCTGCCAGTGCTCCTGTACGGTCAGCCGCTCGAATCCGCCGGTCTGCTCGAGGGCGCTCGGGTCGATCGCGCCGTGCGCCGGTGTCCACGCCCGCTCGCAGACTTCCAGTTCGATCCGACCACGGGTGCCGTTGAGCGCGACCCGATAGCCCTCCCACGGCGAGTACGCGGTGAGCGAGTAGGTCATCGCCGTCCGGTCGGCGTAGGTGACCAGAACGGACATCGTGTCGTCGATGTCGATCCCGGCGCTGAAGACGTCGCGGTCCCGGATGTACCCGTCCTCGTGTTCGGCGTCGAGGTAGAGCGCTTTGAGCCGCGGGTCGGCAGTCATGTCGAGCAGGAACGGGTCGGTGCCCAGGCCGGGCGCCCCGTGCGCCCGTTCCGGCCGCGGCGAGTCGTGCGCCGATGCACCGGCCGGTCCCGCCGGGCCGTAGAACCGCAGGCCGGCCTGGGCGAAAACGGACACCGGGTGGCTACCGAGCCACCAGTTGACCAGGTCGAAGTGGTGGGTGGACTTGTGCACGAGCAGGCCGCCCGAGTTGGCCTTCTCGCGGTGCCAGCGACGGAAGTAGTCGGCGCCGTGGATGGTGTCCAACAGCCACTCGAAGTGCACCGACGTCACCTCGCCGATGCGCCCGTCGGCGAGCAGCCGGCGTACCGCGCTGTTGCGGGGTGAGTACCGGTAGTTGAATGTGACGATCAGGCGGGCGGGGCTGCGCTCGGCCGCGGCGGCGATCCGGCGGCAGCCCTCGGCGTCGACGGTGAGTGGCTTCTCGACGATCACGTCGATCCCGGCGTCGAGGGCCGCGCACACGTAGTCGGCGTGCCGGGCGTCGACCGTGGTGATCACCACGGCGTCGACGGCGGCCAGGACCTCGGCGTACCGGTCGGGGTGGAAGACCGGCACGGGTTCGCGGCCGGCCGCGGTCAGCCGGTCGTTGTGGTAGCCCATCCGGGTCCGGTTGGTGTCACAGAACGCGACGATCTCCCCGACGTCGGCCCACTCCCCCGACAGTGCGTCGATGTAGAGCTGCGCGCGGTGGCCCAGTCCGACGATGGCGTAGCGGCGGGTCATCGGGTCCCTTCCGAGAGAACGGCCGGATGGTGGACGTCGTGGGCGCCGAGCCGTCCGCACATGCCCCAGCGGAGCGGGTCGGACGGCGGCGAGCCGAGCACCGCGGACGCGGCCAGGTGCCGGGCGTCGCCGTGGTCGAGCGCGTCCAAGACGGCGGCGGTCTGCCGGGTGGCCGCCTCGACGGTGGATCGCCACAGGTCACGCCAGCCGGCGACGGACGGCCGGACCAGTGCGGCCGCCGCCTCGTAGAATTCGGCGAGCGGTTTCGGGTCGCCGGTCTCGGCCGCGTCGACCAGCTGCTGGAATCCTTCGAGGGCCAGGTCACGCCGGTGGCGGACGGCGAGCTCGGGGTCTCCGGCGAGGTGGGCCGCGGCCCGGTAGCGGGCCGGGTCGGCGACGATCTCGGTCGGGAAGGTCATCACCGCGTCGCCCGCCTCGGGCAGCCCGGCGTTCGACATGATCACGAGAACCCGCAGGTCACCGTGGTTGATCGCGCGGTGGACGGTGCCCGGCGTGAACCAGACGGTGGAGCCGGTGGCCAGCGGCGTCTCGTGCAGCCCGGTCGTGTCGAGCGTCAGCAGCGTGCCGGTGCCACCGATCACCACGTAGGCCTCGGTCGACACCGTGTGCAGGTGCGGCGTGCCCCCTTCGCCGTAGACCGACAGCCGGCTCACCGACGTACCACCGGGAAAGGTCGTCATGTCAGGGCCTCCGCGCCGAGCGCGGCGAGCTTCTCGGTGCCGGCGTCCCCGTGGTCACCGTCGGCGATCACGACCGCGTAGCGGAACGCGACGGAGTCCCCGGCGGCCAGGTCCAACTCCTCGCTGAAGAAGGGCGCGGGGTTCAGACAGGCGAATTCCTCGGTACGGGCGAACCACCGCGGCGGATGATGCGGATTGGCCGAGTCGTCCACGACCACCACGGTCGACGACCGGTCCACTCCGTCGTGCCGGCCGCGGAACGCGAACCACGGCCCCCGCGTGCCGCGCAACTCGTCGCCCCCGGTGCCGTCCGGCGACTGGAGCAGACCGTTGGTGAACGAGCGCGGCCCCCGCCAGAACAGCCCGCCGTACCCGGCGTTCTCCCGGCCCTTCGTGGTCGGCGACCCGAACGCGAGGGTCGCGCCGGACACGTTCGTCATCGTGGTGGCGAAGGTGAGCACCCAGCTCACGTCGTCGGCGATCGCCCAGGTCAGGGTCCGCTGCTCGGTGATGACCGGCGCGCCCTGTTCGGAGATCCAGTCGAGCGTGTGACCGAGCGCGGTGTCGGTGAGCGTGTCCAGGCTGCGGTGCAGGGCGCTGCCGTTGTTGGGTTTCTGCACGTAGAACCGGCCGTGCACGTAGGTCGGCCCGCCCCAGAAGTTGTGTTCGCCGACATGCGGCAGCGACCAGGCGATGCCCTTGTGCCAGACGTGGTCGTGCGGGCGGTACAGCGACACGAGGTCGCCGGCCAGGGTGCGGATCGGATGGAGGTACGGCTTCGGCGACTCCAGCTGCGGGGTGTCCGGCCGGTAGACGTACGAGAAGAGGGGCACCTGACCGGCGGAGACGGTGACCGAACCGCCCAGCCGGTGCTCGACCTGGACGGTCATCGGCCGGCTCCGTTCATCGTGGCCGCGAAGGGATGCTCGGGGCCGATCTCACCGCTGCGGACCGGCTGTCCGGTGGCCGCCGAGGCATACAGGGCGGCGATGAACTCCATGGTGGTACGGGTGTCCGGCAACGAGACCGGCGGCGCTATTCCCGCGTCGAGGGCGTCGAGCACGGCGGCGAGCTGGTCGATGTGGCCGCTGACCGTGTCCGATCGGGTCCGGTTCCAGCCCGCGGTCAGGTCCTCGTGGCCGGGCACCGGCGTGATCGTCCAGTCGGCGTCGCGGTAGCCGTACAGGTGGGTGAGGTCGACCGTGGCGTTCTCGAAGTCGAACCGCAGCGAGGAGGTCTGCCGGGGCGAGACCACCGAGTTGACCACCGAGGCGAGGGTGCCGTCGGCGAACGTGACCAGGGCCATCGACACGTCCTCGGTCTCCACCTCGCGGGCCCGCGTGGCGGTGACCGCGGTGACCTGCTCCCACCGGCCGAGGATGGAGAGCAGCAGGTCGAACTGGTGGATGCCGTGGCCCATGGTCGGACCGCCGCCCTCGGTCGCCCACTTGCCGCGCCACGGGACCCGGTAGTAGTCGTCGTCGCGGTACCACTGGGTCTCACAGGTGGCCAACAGCGGCCGGCCGAGGTCACCGGCGGCGATCATCTCCCGCAGCCGGTGGGCGCCGGTGCCGAAGCGGTGCTGGAAGACGGTGGCGACGTGCGCGCCGGTCCGCCGGGAGGCCTCGGCCAGGGTGTCGAGCTCGGCCAGCGACAGTGTCGGCGGCTTCTCCACCAGCACGTTCGCGCCCGCTTCGAGGCATCTCAGGGCGAGCGGGGTGTGCGTGGCGGGCGGGGTGCACAGGTGGACGAGGTCGACCCGGTCCAGGACGTCCAGGTCGGTGTGCACGTGCGGGATGTCCCACTTGGCGGCGAAGTGCCGGGCCAGGTCGGGGTTGACGTCGACGACTGCGGTGAGGGCGACGCGGTCGCCGTGGTGCTGGAGGGCCTGGGCGTGCGCGGCGGCGATGGCTCCGGCGCCGACGATCGCCGCACGGTATCGAGGTTGAGACATGGCTCCCTGTTCCTGGAGTCGAAAACCCGGCTGGCCCTCAGGGCTGTCCCCGGGCGTCGGAGACAGCCCTGAGGACCAGCCGGGTTCTGCCCGCGCCGACCGCGGCGCGGGCGTACACCGGGTCAGGCGGCGTCGATGCCGGCCTGGAGTTCCTTGATGAAGGCTTCGGCGGCCTGCTGCGGGGTCTCGCGTTCGAAGAGGACCGACTCGGTGTGGCGCTTGAGGATGGCCTCCACGTCACTGGCGCCGTTCGGGGTCACCCGCGGGGCCTCGCCGACCTTGACCGAGTCGAGGAACTCGGCGGCCGCCTTGTCGGTGCCCTCGAGCTTGCCGGTGAGCGCGGTCCGGATCTTGGTGTTGGCCGGGATGCCACGGTCGGTGAGCAGGATGTCGGCGGCCTCCTGGCTGTTGCCGAGGAAGTTCACGAACGCGGCGGCCTCGGCCGGGTGCTTCGACCTCGACGAGATCGACCAGAACATCGACGGCTTGTAGTAGGCGCCGGTGGCCGTACCCTCGCCGGGGATCTTGAGAAGTTTGAGGTTCTGGCCGGAGGCCTTGGCCAGCGAGGTGAGCTGGCTGTTCCACCAGGTGCCGATGGCCGACTTGTTGGTGGCCGTGCCGGACTGGTCGAGGCCGGCCCCGGCGCGTTCGACGCTCACCGACGCGGGCGGGGCGATGCCCTGCTTGGCGATGTCGAGCAGGTACTGCCAGTACTTGGCGAGGATGTCGGCCGGGATGGCCACCTTGCCGTCCGGGGAGTAGAGCGAGGCGCCGTTCTGGCGGGCCCAGATGTTCACGCCGCCGATGTCGAAGCCCCACGACTGCAGGCCGGTGACCTCGCCTTTGCTGGCCTTGGAGATCTGATCGCCGACGGTCTTGAGGTCGTCCCAGGTCCAGGACGCGTCGTCGGGCAGCGTGATGCCGTACTTGGCGAGCAGGTCGGTGTTGGCGACCAGCGAGTACGTGGTGACGCCGGTCGGCAGGCCGTACTGTTTGCCGTCGATGGCACCGGTGGCCAGCGCCTTGGCGTCGAAGTCGGTGCTGGTCAGGTTCTTACCGGCGGTGCCGAGGTCGAGCAGCGCGCCGCGCTCGGCGTAGGACGCGAGGTACAGCTCGTCCATCTGGATGACGTCCGGCGCGTCGTTCGCGGCGACCGTCGTGGCCAGGCTGTCCCAGTAGCCGTTCCACTCCTTGAACTCGCCCTTGATGGTGATGTTCGGGTGGGTCTTCTGCCACAGGTCGATGACCTGCTGGGTGCGCTGGTGGCGGGCGTCCGAGCCCCACCAGGTGAAGCGCAGCTCGATCTTGTCGGCGGTCAGGTCACCGTCGGCCTTGCCGCCGCCCCCACCGCCGCACCCGGCGAGAAGTAGCGCGGCCAATGCTCCTACGAGAACTTTTTTCATGTCATTTCCTCCGGGGGTGGAGTTCATTTGATGCCGGTGGTCGCAATGCCCTTGATCAGGAAGCGCTGACCGACCAGGAACGCGAGGAAGATCGGCAGCAGCGATACGACGCTCATGGCGAACATCGATCCCCACGACGTCGAGACCGTGGCGTCGACATAGGAGCGCAGGGCGACCGGAACCGTGTACATGTCCGGGTCGGTGAGGTAGATGAGCTGGCTGAAGAAGTCGTTCCACGTCCAGATGAACGTGAAGATCGTGGTGGTGGCCAGGGCCGGCAGCATCAGCGGCAGGATCACCTGCAGGAAGATGCGGGGATGACCGGCGCCGTCGATCCGGGCCGCCTCGTCCAGCTCGCGCGGCAGACCGCGGATGAACTGGACCATCAGGAAGACGAAGAACGCGTCGGTGGCGAGCAGTTTCGGCACGATCAGCGGCAGGAACGTGTTGACCCAGCCGAACTGCGAGAACATCACGTACTGCGGGACGATGATCACGTGGATCGGCAGCATGATGGTGCCCAGCATGATCGCGAACCACAGCTTCTTGCCGGTGAACTCCAACCGGGCGAAGGCGTAGGCGGCCATCGAGCAGGAGACCAGGTTGCCGATGATGCAGCCGATCACGACGATTGCCGAGTTGATCAGGTAGTGGCCGAACGGGGAGGCCAGCGCGGTCCAGCCCTCGCTGTAGTTCTCGAAGCGGAAGCTGTCCGGGATGACACCCGGGGAGCGGAAGATCTCCTCGTTGGGTCGCAGCGAGCTGACCACCATCCAGATCACCGGGTAGAGCATCACCAGGGTGAGCAGGATCAGGGCGGTGTGCTTGGCGATGCTCCGCCAGGGGCCTGGGACCTTCGCGGTCGCCGCGGCCTTCGCCGGCGCCGGGGTAACACGCTCAGCGAGGTCAGTCATCGTAGAAAACCCATCGCTTGGCGGCCCAGAAGTTGACCGCGGTGAACGCGGCGATGATCAGCAGGAGCAGCCAGGCCAGCGCCGAGGCGTAACCCATGTCGAAGCTGTGGAATCCGCGCTGATAGAGGTAGAGCGTGTAGAACATGGTCGAGTCGGACGGACCACCGGTGCCGCCGGAGACCACGAACGCCTGGGTGAACGACTGGAAGGC
The DNA here is from genome assembly GCF_033097365.1 of Actinoplanes sichuanensis. Taxonomy (NCBI): domain Bacteria; kingdom Bacillati; phylum Actinomycetota; class Actinomycetes; order Micromonosporales; family Micromonosporaceae; genus Actinoplanes; species Actinoplanes sichuanensis. The sequence continues at coordinate 1,535,207 of NZ_AP028461.1, read as the reverse complement.
GTGGATGATCTGCAGCACCAGGTTGAAGAAGATGATCGGCGACAGCAGCGGCACGGTGATCCGACGGAACTGGGTCCACCGACCGGCGCCGTCGATCTGCGCGGCCTCGTAGTACATCACCGGGATCTGCCGCAGCCCGGCCAGGAAGATCACCATCGGGGCGCCGAAGGTCCACACGTTCAGCACGATCAGGGTGGACAGGGCGGTGTCCGGGTCGGAGATCCAGCCGGTGCCCTCGATGCCGAAGAAGCCGAGCATCTGGTTGATCAGGCCCTCGGCGCCGAAGATCTGCCGCCACAGCACCGCGATCGCCACGCTGGAGCCGAGCAGCGACGGCAGGTAGAACGCCGACCGGTAGAACGCCAGGCCGCGCATCCCCCGGTCGAGCAGCATGGCCAGCCCGAGCGCCGCGGCCAACTGAAGCGGGACCGAGACGAAGACGTACGTGAAGGTGACGCCGAGCGAGTGGTGCAACCGCTCGTCGGTGAACATCCGCTGGATGTTCTCCAGGCCGTTGAACTCGGGCGGCTGGATCAGGTTGTAGTCGGTGAAACCCAGGACGAACGACGCCGCGACGGGGCCGGCGGTGATCAGCAGAATCCCGGCGAACCAGGGCAGGAGGAACAGCAGGGCGGCCTTGGTGTCCCGCTTACGCGGCGGGCCGCCGGTGGAGGTGTTGAGCCGTTGGAGTTCGCCGATGGCGCTCACCCGACCCCCCTTCGTGGCGTTGGAAACCGTATTCCGGAGTCTGCGGCGTTACGACGGGGCGGTCAAGTGTTTCGCGTCGATGAATTTACTTCGGGGAAAGCGCTTGCCCAGCGAGTCGGTCACCGACCGTGCGCGCTACTTCGAACGATCAGCCGTCCGACCCGGCCGGTGCTCTCCGGCACGTTCACCGTCGAGCCCGGGGTGGTGCTCTCCGCACGATCAACCGTCAAACCCGGCCGGTGCTCTCCCGCACGATCAGCCGGCCGCGCACCGTCTCGCGCAACGGCGGCCCGTCCACCGGGCGCTCCCGGATCGCCATCTCGATCGCCCGGATGCCGATGTCGGTGAACGGCAACTCGATCGTGGTCAACCGCGGCGTCAGGTCACGGGCCAGCGGCACGTCGTCGAACCCGGTCACCGACACCTGCCCGGGCACGTCGATCCCGGCCGCCCGACACGCCGACAGCACCCCGATCGCCACCGTGTCGTTGATCGCCACCAGCACGTCCGTACCGCCCAGGCCCTCCCGGATCAGCTGGGCCGTCGCGTCGAACCCGCCCTGCCGGGTGACCTCGCAGTTCACGATCCGGATGTCCTGCACATCGGCGCCCGCGGCCAGCAGACCCTCGACATAACCGGAGGTGCGCGCCGCGGCGTACGCCCGCTCGCGGGTCCCGGCCAGGATGATCGCCCGCCGGTGCCCGGTTCGGGCCAGGTGCTCGCCCATCAGCCGGGCCGAGCCTCGGTCGTCGACGGCGATCGCGTCGAACGGCAGGTGCACACTGCCGCTGCCGTAGAGAATCACCCGGCCGCCGCCGCGCTCGAACGCCAGCAGCTCGTCGAGAACCCGGGTCTCGGCCGGATCCTGGCTGATCCGGGTACTGGTCAGCACCACCGCACGCGGCCGGAAACCGGACAGGTTACGGATCGTCGCGGCCTGCAGCTCGGGCAGGCCGCGGGTGGACGAGACGGTCACGAACGCGTCGACGGTCCGGGCCTGGCGCTCCATCGCGGCGACCACGGCGGCCACCGCGGGGGTGGCCAGATCGTCGGCGATGAGGGCGATCGCGTCGCTGCCCCGATTCATCGCGCGGGCCGCCGCGTCCACCGTGTAGCGAAGCCGGGTCGCCGCCTCGATCACCTTCCGCGCGTTCTCCGGAGCGACCGACCGGCCGCCGCCGAGCGCCCGGGACGCGGTCGCCAGCGACACACCCGCCTCGGCGGCGACATCACGGAGGGTGACGGTATCCCTGGCACGGTGCGGCAATCCGGGCGTCCTCTCCAGTTGCGACGGCGCCGAAAGGATAGCTCGGCCGATGGAAACCGTATCCCGTCGTGCCAGAATCACGGCTGTGACTGACCAGAACCGGACCGCGGTGACGCTGCACGACGTGGCGCGCGAGGCCGGCGTCTCCTACGCGACCGCGTCCCGGGCGCTCAACGGCAGCGACCGCAGTGTGCGCGCGGAGAATCTGGCCCGGGTCCGCGAGGCGGCGGCACGCCTCGGGTACACCCCGCACGTGTCGGCGCAGGCCATCGCCCGCGGATCGAGCACCACTGTCGCGCTGGTGGTGGGGGCGGTCGACGATCCCTACTTCGCGTCGATCGCGGACGGCGTGGCCGAGGGCGCCTACGCGGCGGGACTCACCCTGACCGCGGCGGTCACCGATCGTTCGCCGGACATGGGCCTGCATATCGTACGGACCCTGCGCGGCCGCCGTCCGCAGGTGATCCTGATCGCCGGTAGCCGGGTCGACGACGACGGTGTCTACGCCGCCCTCGCCGAGGAACTCGACCAGTACCGCCGGGCGGGCGGGCGGGTGGCCCTGCTGAGCCGCAACGGGCTCGACTTCCCGACTCTGACCGTCGATCACCACGGTGGCGCGTTCCGGCTGGCCCAGGCGTTGGCGGGGCTCGGTTACCGGCGGTTCGCGGTGCTGCACGGTGATGATCGGATCCGGATGTCGCACGATCGGCGGCGCGGGTTCCTCGACGGGTTACGCCAGGCCGGCATCACCGTCGAGGACCGGCACGTGATCGCCACCGACCTCAACCGGGACGGCGGCCATCGGGCGGCGGCCGCCCTGCTCAGCGGCGGCGCCGGCGGTCCGGTCGGCGGCGGCCGGCGCAGCGGGAACGGCGCTGCCGGCACCGACGGCGATCCCGACAGCCGATCCGGCGCGAGCGGCCCATCCGGCACGGGCGGCCCATCCGGCACGGGCGGCCCATCTGGCACGGGCGGCCCATCCGGCACGGGCGGCCCATCCGGCGCGGGTGATGTGGAGGCGATCTTCGCGGTGAACGACGTGATGGCGATCGGCGCGATGACCGCGGTCCGCGAGGCGGGGCTGCGGCCGGGCCGGGACGTGGCGGTCGCCGGTTTCGACGACATCGACGCGGCGCGCGACGTCACCCCGACGCTGACATCGGTCCGGGTGCCGTTGCGCGACCTGGGCCGCCGAGCCGTGGAATTGGCCCTGGCCGGCGACCCGGCCGTCGTCGAGGTGCCGGTGGAGGTGGTCCTGCGGGACAGCACCCCACCCCGCTGACCCGCCCTCCGGAGAGTCGGCCCGCCCGCGAGCCGTCGCTCCACCACGAGATCCCCCGCGCGAACCGTGGCGAGCGACGGCCGGCGGCCCCTCAGGGGCGCAGCGCCCGGCAGCGCGGACGGGTCACCGTGATCGTGTAGGTGCTGGTCGCGGTGCCGTCGGCGGAGGTCACCACGATCGGCACGGTGCTGGTCCCGAACGGCAGGCGAATCGTCGCCGGACCGGCCCTTCCGGCCACCGACACACTCGACCGCGGGTTCGCCGGCGTAGCTGTGACCTGCATCTTCGTGGTCCCGGACGGCACATCGACGGCGTAGTGGAGGACCTCCGACGCGAACGCCGGATCAAGATCCGCGACGCTGACGGTCAGTGCGGTCAGCGAGGCGTCGGCGGCCAGCGAGGGCTTGCGGATCTCCAGGGGGTACGCCGTACGCGTGCCGTCCTCAGCGGTGACCGTCACCGGAACCGATGCACCCGTATCACCCAACGTCACAGTGGCGAAGGCCCGATCACCCTCCGTTGCCGAGTCACCGATCGTCACCGACCGCGCGAACCGGCTCCGCGCCACCGCCGTCACGTCCACCAAGGTGGTCACGGCCGGCACCTCCAGCAGATATCCGCCCCCGGGCACCGCCTGCGGCACCCCGTGCCCGGTGGTCAGGCTCAACAGCCCCGAGTCGTCCGGAGTGAGACCCACACCCCGGGAAACCCGCAGGTCATCGAGGTGCACTTGACCATAGTTGCTGCTGTTGGCGAAGTAGTCGAGCCGCGCCACCCCGTCGACAGGCACCCGGAACGCGGCCCGCTCCAGGACCCGAACCCCGTCGAGGTAGAGGTCGAACCGCTGGTTCACGGTGTCGATCACGGTGCGCACCCGGTGCCATCGGCCCAGCTCATAGCGACCCACCGTGACCGTGCTCGCGCCGTTGTAGGCGACCACGGTGTTCTTCGTGAACGCCACGCTGATCGCGTTGACCCCGTCACTCCCGGTCACGTAGGGCACACCCCACCAGTGGTTCCCGGAGACGTACGGCTGGTCGATCATCACCCGGCTCTCCACGGTGACCAGGCCTTTCAGTGGCGGGTCGAAGGCACGCAGCACCCGGGTGGTGCCGCTGTTCACGGTCCGGGTGAGCTGGACGGCGCCGTCGGCCACCTGGACCGCCCCGCTGACCGTGAGACCGTTCGTGCCGGTGGCCAGCGGCCCGTCGGGCAGGTCGTCGAAGTCCTGCACGTCCACGTAGTCGGGCACCGTCGCGGCCAGCAGCAGCGCACCCGCGTCGGTGGCGGTGTCCGGCCCGACGGCCAGGCCGGCACGCGACGCCGGGGTGAGCGCGGCCGCCGACGCGGTCACCGTGAAGCCCTCCCCCACCGGCACGCCGGTCACCGCGAACACACCGTCGGTCCCGCTCGTCCCGGTGGCGATCACCTGCGCATCGTCACGAACCGTCACCGCAGCCGCGGCTACCGGCTGTGCGTACTGGTCGAGGACCCGGCCGGTGATCACCCCGACCGTGCTCGTGGACGTCAGCTCCACCCGTACCGTCGCCCGGTTGTGATCTGTCACGGAAACCGTTTGCTCGGCGCTCTGGTAACCGTTGCGCGACGCGGTGAGCGTGACGGGCCCGAAGGGCACGTCCGCAATCGCGAACCAGCCGCCGGTCGAGGTGGTCGCGGACCGCCCGGCGGCGGTCACGGTGGCTCCGGCGACCGGACGACCCGCGGGGGTACGGACGTAGCCGGCCACCGTCTCGGCCGAGGCACCGGCGGGTGTCCGGTATTCGAAGGCGCCGATGTCCGGGTCGCCGTTGTAGAGCGCACCACCGGTGTAGTCCCGTCCACCGTTCGCCTCGATCGGCACGCCACCATCGATCGCCGGAGACGCCGAATCGACCGCGAACCCGTGTGCCGCGGCCAGTTGCGGCCCGGTTTCCGGAGTACCGAAAGGTCCACTGAGCTGCGGATTCACGAAGAGTGGAGCACCGACGACGGCACGGGTGTCGCTGTCCGGAACGGCCAGTTCGGCACCGCCGTAGAGGTTGCCGTCATAGAAGATCGTCGGGCTGGTGGTGAGCGCCGCCCCGGCACGCGTCGAGAACAGCACGTTGTCGCGCATCGTGTATGTCGCGTTCAGCGAGCTCCCGTAGCCGTAGACGAGCGTCGCACTGCGGTCGTTGTAGATCGTGTTGTGGTAGACCTCCGCCCGCGCCGCCCGGTCCGAGTGCAGGTAGACCTGGTGCCGGCTGTTGGACGCCACCACGTTGCCGCGGATCACCACGTCACCGAAGCCGAACTGGCAGATCAGGAACCCGTCACCGTTGTGGTGCACGAAGTTGTACTGGAACACCTGCCGGGTGGTGCCCTTGTCCGCGTCGATGCCGTTCGAGTCGGCGCCACCGGCTTTCACCGTGGTCTCGTACACCTCGTTGAACTGCACGGTCACGTCGTCGGCGAAGTAGGTCTCGATCCCCGACGTGCCGGTCCGGTGGACGACGTTGCGTTCGACGAGGGCCCCGCGGACACCCGTCAGATAAAGGCCGTTGCAGCCGTACGGCGTACCGTCCTGCCTGATGTAGTTGCCGCGGATCACCACGTTCGTGTGCGGGGTGAACTTCGGGTCGGTCGCGTTGTCCCGGCTGCCCCAGCCGGTCGCGACGGCACCCGGAGCGTCCCCGCTGTACTGCTTGACGATGATCCCGGCGAACGAGGTGTTCACGACCGTCGAGTTCTGCACGGTGACGTCGTTGAGCACGGTCGGGGTGGCACCCGGCGCCGCGATGTCCGGTACCGAACCGTCCAGCACGATGCCCCCGGTCCGTTTCGAACGGTCCCAGCCGTTGCCCTTGTAGACGCCGGGCTCGGTCTGCTCGTACGCGCCACTGATCCAACGGACCTCGCCGGTCACGTCGTGCACGTCGACGGCGTCGATCAGGAAGCCGTCCAGGGTCTCGCCGTTGTCGCCGCTGATGTGGACGCCGCGCAGGTCGGCCAGGTTGGCGCCGGGAGTGCCGGTGGGTGCGGCGGTGTTCGTGACGTCCAGGTTGCGGATCGTCCAGTGCTCCTGGTTGAACAGCCGCACCGCGTCACCGGTCGCGCCCGCCGCGTCGATGCCGGGCTTGTCGCCGTCGCCCCAGCGGTCGACGACGATCGGCGCCGCATCGGAGCCGTCGCCCTTGGGCCAGAGCTGCCCGGTCCAGCGCTGCCCGGCGCGCAGCAGGATCCGGTCCCCCGGTCGGAACGTCGTGCGATTGACCTGATCCAGGGTGCGCCAGGCGTTGATGCTGCTCAGACCGGTGTCGGTGTCGTTCCCGGCGGCCGCGTCGACGTAGTAGGTGGCCCCGACGACCTCGGCCCTCGCCGGGGTGGACATCGAGACGGTACTGAGGAGGGCGGCTACGGCTACAACTGTGAAACGTCTCAGTCGCGAGGGGGCGTTCGCTTTCATCGACATCTCTCCATGGATTGAGGCCCGGTTCGGCCCCGGTGGCAGGGCAGATGCGGGCAGGGGGTACGGCGGGCAGCACTCACAGCAGGCTCGCGGAGGGGTCCGGCGGCCCGGAAACCGTATTCCGGAGTGTTCCCGCCACCGCCGCAGCCGTCAAGGGCGGCGACGCGCGGAACTTCGGGCTTCTCCGGACCCGACAGTCACTATCAGATCGCGCGAAACCACCATGTCACCCAAGTCGGCGTCGCTCTCGGGTTGCTCAGCACCTTGATCAACGGCACCCCCGCTCCGGCCGACGCCATCGGCCCCGGCTGAAATCAGCGGCGGTCAGGTCGGGCGCACCTCCAAGGGCAGCCGGTTGACGCTCACCATGATCCAGGGGTTGCGTTCCTCGACGGGTTCGGTGACGGCGATGTCGCGGTAGCGGTCGAGCAGGATCCGCAGGGCCACCCGGGCCTCCAGGCGAGCGAGCGGCGCGCCCAGGCAGAAGTGGATGCCGTGCCCGAAGCTCAGATGCGGGTTCGGGCTGCGGCGGATGTCGAAGCGGTCCGGGTCGTCGAAGACGCGGCGGTCCCGGTTGGCGGCGGTCACCCAGAGCTGCAGGATCGCGCCGGACGGGACCATCGTCGTACCCACGCGGGTGGCGATGGTGGCCCGCCGGGCCAGGCGCGGGAACGGCGTACGGAATCGGATGCTCTCCTCGATGGCGCCGGGCAGCAGGCCCGGGTCGGCCCGGACCTCCGCAGCCGCGTCGGGGTGTCGGTCGAGGCTGAGGACCGTGTTGCCGAGCGTCGCCGTGGTGGTGATGTGCCCGGCCAGCAGAAGCAGGCCGACGAAGCCGACGATCTCCTGGTCGTCGAGGCGTTTGCCGTCCACCTCGGCGGTCAGCAACCGGCCGGTCAGATCGTCGCCGGGGTGCGCGCGGCGGGCGCGGATGTGATCGAGCAGGTAGGTGTTCATCTCGCGGATCGTCGGTGCGACCCGGTTCATCGTCGCCCGGCCGGCCGTCAGTACCGGGTCGGACGGGTCGACGTCGGTCTGGTCGAAGAGCACGTCCGCCCAGCGGCGGAAGATCGGCCGATCGGCGGCCGGGATGCCGAGCAGCTCGGCGATCACGATCACCGGCAGGGGGTACGCGAGAGCCTCGATCAGATCGAGCCGGCCACTGCCGCCGGTGGCGTCGAGCAGTTCGTGGGTGACCTCGGCGATCCTCGGCTCCAGCCCGGCCACCACGCGCGGGGTGAACGCCTGGCTGACCAGACTGCGCAGTTCGCGGTGGCGGGGCGGGTCCATCCGGACGAAGTTGCCCTGCTGGAACAGCCGGAAGTCGTCCTGAGCGGGCATGACGCTGCTGAGGTCGGAGGAGAACAGGGCCGGGTCGGACAGGACGGCGCTGGTCTCGGGGTGGCCGAGGACCTGCCAGACCTGCTGCCTGTCGTCGTAGTGGACCGGGCCGTGGGTGCGCTGCTCGGCCAGCCAGTCCAGAAACGTGGGAAGGGTATATGTGGCCATAAGACCACTATTCCCGGTGGTCCCGCCGTTTCCGGCGGGACCGTCGGCGGGTCAGCCCTGGAGGGCCGGGTAGTCGGTGTAGCCGCGGTGGTCGCCGCCGAACGCCGCCGAGAAGTCCGGGGTGTTGAACGGGCCCTCGGTGGCCAGGCGGGCCGGCAGGTCCGGGTTGGCCAGGAAGAGCGCGCCGTACGAGACCAGGTCGGTGGTGCCGTCGGCGATCAGGGCGAGCGCGTCCGGGCCGGTCGGCTGCGGGTGGGTGGCCGGGTTCAGGACGAAGGTGCCCGGCCAGGCGGCGCGCAGCTTGCGGGTGAACTCCCGGTCGCCCTCGACCAGGTGCAGGTAGGCGAGCCCGAGCGGGGCCAGCGCCGCGACCAGGGCGAGGTAGACCTCCTCGGTGCCGGTCTCGGTGATGTCGTTGTACGGGTTGGCCGGAGAGAGCCGGATGGCGGTCTTGTCCGCGCCGATGGCCGCGGCGATGGCGGTGGCCACCTCGACGGCGAACCGGATCCGGCCCTCGACCGAACCGCCCCAGGCGTCGGTGCGCTGGTTGACGTTGTCGGACAGGAACTGGTGGACCAGGTATCCGTTGGCGCCGTGGACCTCCACGCCGTCGAAACCGGCCGCGACGGCGTTGCGGGCGGCGGCGGCGAAGTCGGCGATGGTCGCCCGGATCTCCTCCTCGGTGAGCTCCTTGGGCTCGACGAAGTCCTGCATGCCGTCGAAGGTGTGCAGCTGCCCGGCGGCCTTGACGCTGGACGGGGCGACCGGGATCAGGTCGTCCGGCAGGATGCTCGGGTGGCCGATTCGGCCGGCGTGCATCAGCTGGGCGAAGATCACGCCGCCTTCGGCGTGCACCGCGTCGGTGACCTTGCGCCAGGCCTCGACCTGTTCCTCGGAGTGCAGGCCGGGGGTGTTGGTGTAGCCCTGGCCGACCACGGACGGCTGGGTGCCCTCGGTGATGATCAGACCGGCCGAGGCGCGCTGGGCGTAGTAGGTCGCCATCAGGTCGGTGGGGGTGTTGCCCGTGCCGTACGCGCGGCTGCGGGTCATCGGCGCCATCGCGATGCGGTTGGCCAGCTTGGTGCCGGCCAGGTCGTACGAGTCGAAGGCGTCAGCCATCAGAGATTCCCCTAGGTCTAAAAGTTCGCGGCACGAACAAAAGTAGTTCGCGGCACGAACTTACGCAAGGTAGGATGGCGGCCATGACAGAGGGCCCGGGATTCGGCAACACCCTGGTGTGCCTGTCCGTGCTGATCCACAAGCGGTATGTGCAGATCTGCGCCGACCACGACCTCACCACCGCCCAGGCCCAGCTGCTCTGCCTGGTCAAAGACCAGCCCCGCGGCATGTCCGAGCTGGGGCACCTGCTCGGCCTGGCCAAACCCGGCATGAGCGGCCTGGTCGACCGCACCGAGCGGCGCGGCCTGGTGCAGCGCGGTGCCGCCGAGCACGATCGGCGCGCCTGCACGGTGTCCAGCACCGCGCTGGGCAAGGAGATCGGCGACGCGCTCTACGCCGACGTGTCCACCCGGCTGCCCGACATCGTCGGGCATCTGTCCCCCGCCGACCAGCGCCTGCTCGAGGAGCTGGCCGACATGGTCACCGGCGGGACGGTTTCGGGTCCATGCCGCGGAGACGATCCTCCAGCACGGTGACGAGCGCGGCCCGGCGCTCGCGGGCCTCGCTGCACAACGCCTCGATCCGGGCCAGCGCGTCCCGGCGCCGGACGGCCAGGCCGGAGATCCGCTCGGCGTGGGCGTGCCGGGCGTCGGCCACCACCGTCGACGCCCGCAACTCGGCGTCACTGGTCAGCCGGGCGGCCTCCACCGACGCCTTGTAGAGCAGCTCCTCGGCCACCTGCCGGGCCTCGGTCATGTGCACCTCGGCGGTCTGCTCGGCCAACTCGAGCAGGCGGGGCGCCTCACCTGCGAGCACCGGCGACTCGGCCCGGGCCTTCTCCAGCTCGATCCGCAACGACTCGACCCGCTCCAGCACCCGGTCCCGGTCGCGTTCCAGCCGGATCAGATGCCCGGCCAGGTCGGAGTGCTGGAGCTGCTCGGCCAACGCCCGGTTCTCGCCCTCCAGCCGGCGCATCTCCTCGGCCACCTCGGCCAGGAACGCGTCGACCTGCCCCTCGTGATACCCGCGCGCACCCTCGGCCGGCTCCGTGAAAACGGTACTGCCGACCTGCGCTGCGGTAAGAGACATCGCGTACCTGTTACCTTCCGGGCGGCTCGCACGGCCGGACTGTGCACGTTCCCACAGCGCCCGGGGGAACGGGTCCGATCGACGTCAGGAAGTAGACGCGAACGCCCGTTCAATGTCAACACCGCGCTACGGTACGGACGTCCGACAGTAATCGGGCACCCGGATCAGGACAGCCGGAACGAGCTCACCAGAGCCCGCAACTCCTCGGCCGTACGCGCCACCTCGGAGCTCGCCAGGTTGGTCTGACTCGTGCCGGCGTTCGAGATCGAGCTGGCCCGGGCCACCTCGGCGATACTCACCGCGATCCGGCCGCTGCCCGCCGCCACCTCACTGATGCTCCGGCTCATCTCGGCGGTCGTCGCGGTCTGCTCCTCGACCGCGCTGGCGATCGTCGTCTGATAGTCGTTGATCTTCGCGATGACCTCGCTGATCCGGCTGATCACCTCGACCACGCCACCGGTCTCCTGCTGGATCGCCGTCACCCGGCTGCTGATGTCCTCGGTCGCCCGGGCCGTCTCCTGCGCCAGGTCCTTGACCTCGCTGGCCACCACGGCGAAGCCCTTGCCCATCTCCCCCGCACGGGCCGCCTCGATGGTGGCGTTCAGGGCCAGCAGGTTGGTCTGCTCGGCGATCTGGGTGATCAGCTTGATCACGTTGCCGATCTCCTCCGACGAGGCGCCGAGCTGCTCGATCTGCTTGGTGGCGAGCGCCGCCTCGGACACCGCCTCACTGGCGATCTGCACGGCCCGGTTGGTGTTCTCGGAGATCTCCCGGATCGAGACGCCCATCTCCTCACTGCCGGCCGCCACCGTCTGCACGTTGCGGGAGATCTCCTCCGCCTCGGTCGACGCCGCCGACGTCTGCTGATCGGTCTGGTCGGCCGCACCGGCGATCTCGTGACTGGTGGCGGCCAGCTCGGTGGCGGCGCCGGCCAGCGTGCCCGCGTTCTCGGCGATCCGCTGCATCGTCTCGTTGATGCTCTCCACCGCTTCGTCCAGCTTCGCGGCCATCACACCGAGCTCGTCCTTGGCCGCGATCCCGGTCCGCTGGGTCAGATCACCCTGGGCGAGCGAACCGACCACCGAGGCGACCCGCCGCACCGGGCCCAGGATCGACCGGACCAGCGGCACCGACAGCCCCATCAGCAGGACCAGGCCGATCCCGGAGACCACGAGCATCCACCACATCGCCGAGCTCTTGGTCGACTCCATCTCGGCCTGCCGGGCGGCGATCTCGGCGTCCAGGGTCTCGTGGATGGCGCCGATGGCGTCGTCCACCACCCCGTTCTGGTCCGCGATCGACGCGTACTCGTCCGGCGACACGCTCGCCGGGTCCTTCACCGCGGCGGCGACGAAGTCGGTGACGAACACGTTGAACGCCTCGACCTTGGCGCCCAGCGCGTCGATCGCGTCGCTGATCGGCCCGATCTCCTGCTCACTGGCCGCGGCCAGGGCCTCCTGGGCCGAGACCACGTCGTCGGCCACGTCCCCGTTGACGTCGTCGCCGTGCGTCGACCGGTAGGCGTCCACCTTCAGCTCCGCCTCCCGGGTGTCCAGGTGGTTGAGCGCCGCCTTGGTGAGCGTGTAGCTGTTGAGGCTGGCCTGCTTGTCGCTCAGCTGGTTCTGCGACCAGAGTCCGATACCGGTCAACGAGCCGGCGACCAGCACACCGGTGACCACGATCGACGACAGTCGCTGGGCGACGCTGAGGTCGGCTAGACGAGGCATAGGACACTTCCTGGGCAGGTGGATTACGGCCTTCCCCACACGCTTCGGCCCGAAAGTGCCGCGACTGAGGGCAATCAGCCGGAAGTGGACCGCAACAGGGGCGGATGCAGCAGGGCGGCCGGGCCGCGGCGGTAGAGCTGGGCCGGGCGACCCCGGTCGCGGATCACCGTGCCACCGGTCGGCTCGACGAACCCTTCGGCGCCGGTCACCTTGCGGTGGAAGTTGCGGGGGTCGAGGCGGGTACGCCACACCGTCTCGTAGACCGCGCGCAGTTCGGCCACGGTGAACTCGGGTGGGCAGAACACCGTGGCCAACGGGGTGTACTCGAGTTTGGCGCGGGCGCGTTCGATGCCGTCGGCGAGGATCCGGTCGTGGTCGAAGGCCAGCTCGACCCCGTCGACCGGCTGCCAGGAGGCGCTCGCCGCGTCGCCGCCGGCCACCGGGGAGGGCAGGTCGGGCAGTAACGCCAGGTAGGCGACGGTGATCACCCGCCCACGTGGGTCGCGGTCCGGCGCGCCATACGTGGCGAGCTGCTCGAAGTGCCCGGCGCGCGGGTCGAGCCCGGTCTCCTCGCTCAGTTCGCGGGCGGCCGCCTCCTCCAGATCCTCGCCGTCCAGCACGAAACCGCCGGGAAGGGCCCATTTCCCGAGGTACGGCTCGATGCCCCGCCGGATCAGCAACACCTGCAGCACGCCCTGACGAATGGTCAGGAGCACCAGGTCGACGGTGACCGACACCACGCTTGTCGTCATGTTGACGATAATAGCCGTACCGCTTTATCGTCATCGTGACGACAAAATGAAGGGACCCCCACCATGGCCGACGTGACGCGACGCCTCCACCTGCGGCACCTGCGCGGCGCTCCGACGAGCTGGGTCAGCCACACCCTCAAGGGCACCGAGAAGCGCTCGGGCACCGGGCTCTCGTTCTGGTATCGGCCACTGACCGCGGTGCTGTCCGAGGTTCCGGTCGACGACCGGGAGCTGCCGCTGCTCTTCCACGCCCGCACCGAGGACTTCGCCGATGTGACCGTGCAGGCCACCGTCACCTACCGGTTCAGTGACCCGGCCGCGGCCGCCGGCCGGCTCGACTTCTCCATCGACCCGTACCACGGCAAGTGGCGCGGCCAGCCGCTCGACCAGGTCGCCACGCTGCTCGCCGAGCTGGCCCAGCAGCCGGCCCTGGACCTGCTGGCCCGGGTGCCGCTGGCCGAGGCGCTGACCACCGGGATCGCCGGGGTCCGGCAGTCGGTCGCGGACGCGCTGGCCACCGACCCGCGACTGACCGAGACCGGCGTGTCGGTGGTCAGTGCCCGGGTGGTCGCGATCCGCCCGGAGCCCGACCTGGAGCGGGCGCTGCAGACCCCGACGCGGGAGCAGGTGCAGCAGGACGCGGACAAGGCGACGTACGCCCGCCGCGCCCACGCCGTCCAGCAGGAACGGCAGATCGCCGAGAACGAGCTGCAGTCCAAGATCGAACTGGCTCGGCGGCAGCAGGAGCTGGTCGAGCAGCACGGCGCCAACACCCGGCGGGAGGCCGAGCTGGACGCCGAGACCCAGCTGGTCGCGGCCCGGGCCGAGGCCGACCGCAAGGAGGTCGCGAGCATCGCGGCCGCCGAGCGGGCCAAGCGGATCGCGGCCAGCGAGGCCGAGGGCACCCGGCTCCGCGACGAGGCCCGCGCGGCCGGCGCCCGGATCGTCGGCCTGGCCGAGGCGGAGGCCGAGGCCGCGCGCCTGGCCGCCTACCAGGACCTGCCGCCGGCCGTGCTGCAGGCGCTGGCGCTCAAGGAGCTGGCCGGTCACCTCCCGTCGGTCAACGAGCTCACCATCACCCCGGACGTGCTCACCAAGCTGGTCGGACGGCTCGGGCAATGAGCACCCTCACCCCGCGGATCGTGATCGTGTCGCGGCGTAGCGAGCTCGACGAGCTGCTCGCCCGGCACGGCACGCTCGGCGCCGCGGCGTACTTCCTGCGTCAGCGGGGCCGCGACCTGGACGAGGTGACGGCCCGGCACGAGGCGCTGAAGGCCGCGCTCACCGAGGTGGGCGCGGCCGTCCCGGCCGACTGGCGGCGCGGTCACGTGGAGCGCGGTGACCTGCCGCGGTTCCTGTTCGCGCCGGAGGACGTGATCGTGGCGGTCGGCCAGGACGGCCTGGTGGCGAACGTGGCGAAGTATCTGGACGGCCAGCCGGTGATCGGGGTCGACCCGGAGCCCGGCCGCAATCCGGGGGTGCTGGCCCGCCACCGGGCCGGTGGGGTCGCGGCGCGGCTGCACGACCGGGTCCGGGGCAGCCAGGAGCGGACCATGGTGGTGGCCCGGCTGGACGACGGCCAGGAGCTGTACGGCCTGAACGAGGTCTACATCGGGCACGCCGGCCACCAGTCGGCCCGCTACGTGCTGACCACCCCGGAGGGCGCCCGGGAGCGGCAGTCGTCGTCCGGCCTGATCATCGGCACCGGCACCGGGGCGACCGGCTGGTGCGCGTCGATCGCCCGGGAACGAGCCGCCACTCCCCCGCTGCCGGCCCCGGACGATCCGGCGCTGTGCTGGTTCGTCCGGGAGGCGTGGCCGTCCCCGGCGACCGGGGTCACCCAGACGTCCGGCCTGCTCAGCGGCGGTGCCGAGCTGGAGTTGACGAGCGAGTCGGAGCGGCTCGTGGTGTTCGCCGACGGCCTGGAGTCGGACGCCCTGGAACTGTCCTGGGGTCAGCGGATCCGGATCGGCGTGGCGGCGAAGAAGCTGCGCCTCGGTTGACCTCTACGAATCACGCCAGCAACGCCTCACGCATCGCCTTTCCGGGGTTGAAGCCGCCGACGATCCGGTTGGCGGCCGGATCCCACACGTCGACCGTGTTGTTGCGCCGCATCTGCTCGCGAATGCCGGACGGCAGCGGCGGCGCGTCGGACATCGCGCCCCGGATCTCCCGGGCCGCGTCGATCGCGGCCGAGCCCAGGTTCGCGGTGTCCACGTCGGGCACCACCCGGCCGTACTCCCAGGAGGCCGTGATCAGGTCGAGGATCTCCAGGACGTGCGCCAGGACCGGCTGCGGGTCGGTGACCTTCACCAGGCGGCCGGCCTGTCGCGCGATCACCGTCACGGCGGCCGCGACATGCACGTACGGATGAAGCGGGAAACCCGGACCACCGGCCAACGGTGACCGCAGCCGCGGCCCGGCGCCCTGCCACGCCCATCGGTAGTCCCGGCGATCCACCTGGAAACCCTGGCCCGCGGTGGCCGCGAAGGCCGCGTCGGCGAACTCCCGCAGCACGATCGCCGCCACCACGATCCCGTCGTCGCCGTCGAGGAGCGCGACCGCCTGGTCGGCCTGGTCGGTGAACCGCCCCGGCACGTGCGGACCGAACCGTTCCCGCAGTTCGCGGTAGAGATCCTGCTGACGAGCAGGGTCCTGCCCGGTCTGCTGCCGACCCGACCCGAACCGGAACCACCGCATGTCGCCTCGTCTCAGCCGTCAAGAAGATCGCGCCACATGGTAGTTCGTCACCGGTGTTCACATTTAACCGGCGGGTGCGGGTTGACAGTTCACAATCGAGGAACGCTAATGGGAAACACCGTTTCGGAGAGCGTTACGACCGACCTACTGGGGGTCCCCGTGTCTCTGTCCCTTCGCCATGCCCTCGCCGCGCTCGTGATGTCCGCGAGCGTCCTGTTCGCCACCGGTTCGACCGCGCACGCCGCCACCGCCACCGAAGTGGACGGCGAGATCTCGGTGCCCTGCTGGATCCACACCTACAAGCCCGACGCCGACTGGTACTTCCCGGCCACCACCAGCCCGAAGGCGCTCGTCTACCTCCAGCACGGCTTCTCCCGCGCCAACGACAACGTCGCCGATCTGGCCCGCAAGTACCAGGCCGCGGGCTATCTGGTCTTCGCGCCGACGCTGCCGTCCGCCGACATCTACGGCTGCACGGTCAACAACCTGGGCAACAACACCGTCTTCCTGAACAGCGTGGCCGCCTGGATCGGTACTGCCACCACCTCGTCCGGCGCGCTCGCCACCAGCTACGCCGCGGCCGCGGCCAAGGCCGGACGGTCCGGCAGCACCCTGCCCACCGGCTACGTGCTGGCCGGGCACTCGGCGGGCGGCGAGGCGGTCGCCTACATCGCCGACCGGTTGCGCACCACCTACCCGGCCGCGTTCGCGAACCTGAAACATCTGCAACTTCTCGACCCGGTGAAGTCGATCTTCGGCAACAACCTGGCGAACGGGCTCAACGGGCTGGCCGGCACCTCGCTGCCGATCCTGACCATCTCGTCGCCGCCCTACCTGGCCAACAGCGACGCCGGCGGCACGGTCGCACTCACCGACCTGATCGACCGGGACTTCCTCGGCGTGCGGCTCACCACCGGCTCGCACTGTGACGCCGAGGGGGCCAGCACCAACGCGCTGTGCACGCTGACCGCCGGGACTTCCCAGGCGGCCAACGTGACGGCGTTGCAGACCCTCGCGGTGAACTGGGCGATCGGCACCGACCCGTCCTACTACCCGGGCGGCACCTACTCCCAGGGCCTGCTTTCCGGCGGCGTGATTCAGACGCTCAGCGGCAACTGAGTCGTCACATCGCCGTGGGCGGCCCTCACCCACCCCTTGCCGGACAGGCGCAGGTGGAGCGTACGCATGAGGGCCGCCCTGTCCTCGGCGGACAGTGACCGGACCGCGGCGTGTTCGGCGACGAGCGCCAGCGCGGAGGCGTCGTCCAGATCCTCCGGCCGCGGTGGCAGACCCGCCTGCCGCGCCCGGCGCAGCCCGGTCTGCGTGCCGAGCACCGCGATCGGCGCCACCCCGAGCTCACGCTCCAGATACTCCAGGTCGGCCGGATCGGCGACCTTGTTGCCGACGATCGCGACGGTCTCCAGCACCCCGGCGGCCTCGGCCAGTTCCCGGTAGCGGCGGGCCACCGACACCGACTCCGGTGTCGGCTCGGCCACCACGACGATCGTGTCGAACTGGGCGTGCAGCGAGTTCGCGAACGCGTCGGTGCCGGCCACCATGTCGCAGACCACCCAGCCGTCGTCGGCCGGGTCCAGGTGCGACAGCAGGTTCTCCAGGATCGCCAGATGCCCGTGATAGCAGCCGGAGCCGATGTCGCGGGCCTCGTAGGTGCCGACGTGCATGACGTGCGTGCGCTCGTCGAGCGCGGTCGCGTGCCCGGCCAGCACCGGATCGTCGCCGTCCAGCGTGACCAGCCGCGAACCGGGCCCCGGCGGTGTCGTCGCCACGAAGTGCTCGACCCCGTCGATCCGGCTGTTGCTCCCGATCAGGTGCGTACGCACCCGCCGGACGTTGTCCGGATGCGACAGCGCGGCCTCGGCCCGCGCGGTCACCCCGAGCAGCGGCGCGAGGTGCACGTTGACGTCGGCGTCGACGGCCAGGACCCGATGCCCGGCCGCCCGCAGGTGCTGCACGAACAGCGCCGCGAGCGTGCTCTTCCCACTCCCGCCCTTGCCAGTGAAAGCGATTTTCATTTGCAAGAAGATAAGGGCAAAGAGTTTCCTTCGGTACGAGCCACGCCGAGAACCCGGGCTACACCGCGACGCGATCGGCCGGTCCCGGCCGACAGCGCGACCGCCGGGCAGATGCGAACACCGGCTCACCTCTAACATCCACGATCATGAGCAACGAGGGCACCGTGTCGCTGACGCCCAAACAGATCATCCGGCTCCTGATCATCGGGGTGCTGTTCCTGGTGTTCCTGGTCGATGTCTGCCTGCAGATCCGCGCCCAGCGCGAGGCCACACCCCCGTCCGGCGCGTCGCCCTTCGGCACGACCGCATCCGGCGCACCCACCTCCGGACAGCAGGCCACCGACGCTCGCAACGCCGCACTGATGGAGACCCTCTTCGGTCCCCCGCGGATCCGGTCCCACGACCCGAGCGCCCTCATGAAGGCCGCCGGCCAGCCGACCCGCCTGAGCAGGGGCGAAGCCGAATGGCTGGTGACCCCGTCGAACCCGACCACCACGACCGCGGCCTGCGCCACCGGCCCGGTGGTGACGATCGACCTTCACGTGGAGACGACGGCCGGCACCGATTCCCTGCCGCTGGACGCGCTCCTGCTGATCACCGACGAGGGCCCGATCGCACCGAGCGTGGCCTGCTCGACCGGTTTCACCGGAACCACCGTTCAGCGCCTGCTGGCCTTCCCGGCAACCTCCTATGACCAGTTGATGGTCGCCGACGACCCCACCCAGCCCCAGGCCATCTGGCACCTACCCTGACGCGCGGCGTGGCAGGGCGAGCCGCGTTCAGCCCGGCGGGCGCGGTGCGGTGCGGGCCTGTGTGGCCGTACCCAATTCCGGTCGGTCGTGTCAGGATGTCTTGCAAACGTTCCCGCAAAATGTCAAGGACTCCCCATGACGCAATCCGACCTGCGCGAAGTGGCACTGCTGCTGCGTGAGCAAGACGACGTCGCCGTGGCGACCCGGGACCTCGCCGCCGGGGAGGTGCTGCGGCACGACGGGCGGGAGCTGACCGTCGCGAATCCGGTGCCCCGCGGCCACAAGATCGCTCTGCGGGACCTCACGACCGGGACGCCGATCCACAAATACGGACAGGTGATCGGGCGGACCACCGCCGACGTGCCGGCCGGTGATCATGTGCACGCGCACAACCTGGGAATGGCCGCGGTCGATCACGAGTACGAGTTCGGGACCGCGCTCGTCGAGATCCCGCCGGCCGAGTACGGGCGCACCTTCCAGGGCTACCGGCGCAGCGACGGCAGTGTCGGCACACGGAACTTCGTCGGCATCGTGACCTCGGTGAACTGTTCGGCGTCGACGGCCCGGATGATCGCCGACCAGTTCCGGGGGCCGATCATGGACGTCTACCCGAACGTGGACGGTGTGGTCGCGCTCGCCCACGACTCCGGCTGTGGCATGGTTCCGGCCAGTGAGGGTGGGCAGATCCTCCTGCGGACGCTGCGCGGCTACGCGAGTCACCCGAACATCGGCGGGATCCTCGTGCTCGGGCTGGGCTGCGAGATGATCGGCGTGGACACGCTGCTGGCCGGGCTGCCGGACGACTCGGACACGATCGTCGAGCGGCTCACCATTCAGGACACCGGCGGGGTCCGGGCGACCGTGCGGGCCGGGGCGGACGTGGTCCGTACGCTGCTGGAGCGCCTGAACGAGCGCCGCCGCGAGACGTTCCCCGCCTCGAAACTGGTGGTCGGCCTGAACTGCGGCGGCTCCGACGGCTACTCCGGGATCACCGCCAACCCGGCTCTCGGGCACGCCTCCGATCTGCTCGTGGCGCAGGGCGCGACGACCGTGCTGGCCGAGACGCCGGAGGTGTTCGGTGCCGAGCACCTGCTCACCCGGCGGGCGGTCAGCAAGGAGGTCGGGCAGCGGCTGCTCGACCGGATCGCCTGGTGGCACCGGTATGTCGAGGCGGGCGGCGGCACCCTGGACAACAACCCGTCTCCCGGCAACAAGGCGGGCGGCCTGACCACGATCCTGGAGAAGTCACTCGGCGCGGTGGCGAAGGGCGGTTCGGCGCCGCTGACCGCCGTCTACGAGTACGCCGAGAAGATCACCGACCGGGGCTTCACCTTCATGGACACGCCCGGCTACGACCCGGTGTCGGTGACCGGCCTGGTCGCGGGCGGTGCCACGGTCGTCGTGTTCACCACCGGCCGGGGTTCGGTGCTGGGCGGCAAACCGGCGCCGGTGCTGAAGGTCGCCACCAACTCGGAGACCTACCAGCGGATGCGCGAGGACATGGACCTCGATACCGGCGGCATCGTCACCGGATCGCTGACCATCACCGACGCCGGGGAGCAGATCTTCGAGGCGATCCTGGCGGTGGCCTCCGGCCAGGTGACCTGCAGTGAGGACCTCGATCTGGGCCGCGACGAGTTCATCCCGTGGCAGCTCGGAGCAGTGACCTAAACCGCGGCGGACGAGGCGCGGACGACCAGGGTGGTGGGGAGGATGACCTCGGCGCCCTGGGCGGCCGTCATGCTGCCCCGGCCGAGCAGCAGGTCGAGACCGATCGCACCGGCCCGGTCCTTCGGCACGGCGACACTGGTCAGCGGCGGGTGGCTCATCGCGGCGAAGCTTATGTCGTCGTAGCCGACCACGCTCATCCGCTCCGGGACGACCGCGCCGCGGGCCGCCAGCCGGTGCAGCAGACCCATCGCGACCAGGTCGTTGTAGGCGAGCACCGCGGTGGCCGGACCCGCCAGCACCAGGTCGCCGGCGAGCACCCCGCCGTCGAACGTGGGCGCCACCGAACCGACCGGCAGGATCTCCAGATCGTCGTCGGCCCGGAACTCGGCGAGCCCGGCCAGCCGCTGCCGGGACGCCCACGAGTCCTCCGGGCCGGAGACGTACGCGATCCGCCGATGCCCGAGCGCACGCAGATGCCGGATCGCCTGCCGGGTGCCGTCGACGATGTCGGCCACCACCGACGACAGGCCGGGCACCCGCCGGTGCAGCAGCACCGTGTTCTGCGGGTCGGCCGCCTTCAGCAGCTCGGCGTCCCGGGCTCGGGGCGAGCAGAGCAGAATCCCGTCGGTGTTGTGCCGCAGCGTGGCGATCGCCTCCAGCTCGGCGACCGGATCCTCGTCGGTGTCGCTGATGAACACCCCGCAGTCGACCGCCCGGGCCCGGGCGGTGACCCCCTTGGCGACGTCGGCGAAGAACGGATTACGCAGATCGGGGACGATCAACCCCAGGTTTCCGGTACGGCCGGTGATCAGCCCCCGGGCGGCCCGGTTGGGTTGGTACCCGAGTCGGTGCGCGACCGCCATCACCGCCTCGCGGGTGGACGGGCTGACACTGCCGCCGGTCAGGGCACGGGACACCGTCGAGACCGAGACGCCTGCGGCACGCGCGACATCCTGCACGGTCGTGCGCACCAACCCGAACTCCTCACGCTCTGTCCTGCTGCCGCGCCAGCATAAGTCGCCGCTCAGCGCCGTCACAGCAGGGGCCACGCAGGATAACCGTATGCGAGCGATGGTCTACCGGCGTTACGGCCCGCCCGAGGTGTTGCAGCCGGTTGAACTGCCCACTCCGTCGCCGTCCGGCGATCAGGTCCTGATCCGGGTCCACGCCGGCACCGTCACCTCCGCGGAGTCCGGGATGCGCCAGGGGCTGCCGCGCTGGGGGCGGATCATCATCGGACCGTTTCAACCCCGCCGCGGGGTACGGGTACTCGGCCTCGAATTCGCCGGAGAGGTGGTCGCGACCGGCCCGGACGCGCAGCGCTACCGGGTCGGCGAGCGGGTGTTCGGGTTCACCGGGTTCGCGCTGGGTGCCAACGCCGAGTACCTGTGCCTGCCGGAGCGGGCGTCGATGACGACCATCCCGAACCGGGTCACCTACGCCGAGGCGGCCGCCTGCGTCGACGGGTTCACCACCGCGTGGCACTTCCTGCGGCGGATCGCCCGGATCGAGGCGGGCCGGAAGGTGCTGGTCATCGGGGCGTCGGGAAGTATCGGGACGTACGCGGTGCAACTCGCGGCCCGGACCGGGGCGATCGTGCACGGGGTGTGCAGCGGGCGGAACGCGGCTCTCGTGAAGTCTCTCGGGGCGGCCCGGGTCTTCGACTACGCCACTGAGGACTTCACCGCCGGCGGGGAGCGGTACGACGTCGTGTTCGACACGGTCACGCGTAGCTCGTACCGCGGATGCCGTCCGGTCCTCGCCCCTCGGGGCGTTTATCTCCCGACCACCGGAATGATCAACAACGTGCTGGCCCTGAGCACCGCCCTGACCGGTGGCCGCCGGGTCCGGACCGGCATGTCGGTCCGCAAGCATGAGGCCCTCGCCGAGCTCCGCGACCTGCTCGACCACGACCGACTACGAGTCGTGATCGACCGTACCTACCCGATCGCCGAGCTGGTCGAGGCACACCGCTACGTCGACACCGGACGCAAGACCGGCAACGTCGTGATCACGGTCAGCGATCACGACGGGCAGACGACGTCCTCAGCGACCTCTCCGCTCTCCGAGTCGAGGATCACCAGGTAGGCCGGGGCGTCGATGCCCGGCTCGACGTGGCAGAGGATGATCGGCTGCACCTGAGGCGAGTCGGGGGCGGCGGGAACCGCGGGCTCACCGGCCAGAGCGGCCAGCATCAGACCGGCCACCACCAGGACCAGGCGGCGGGGCCGGGCGGCACGCGGCGCCACCTCGGGTCGGGGCGAATCCAGATCGATGACCGGCACCGTTCGATCCTAGTCCGTCCGGTCTCCTTCGGGTGACCGGCGAATCGCCCGGGTGGCTCCCCGCCCGCGGCCGGCTCTCCGGGCGGTCTCGGCGGTCCGACGACCGCCCGGAGCACCAGCCGGTCAGTAATCCCACTTCTGGTGGGACGCTCCGGAACACTCCCAGACCTGGACCACCACACCGTTGGCGGTGCTCGCGTCGGGGACGTCGACGCACTTGATCGCCCACAGGTTGACCAGGTCGTAGGACTCGTTGTAGTTCCACTGCTGGGCCCGGGCCCCGGTGCAGGTGGCCAGGTCGAGGGTGGCGCCGTCGCCGGTGCCCGCGATCTGGACGCATTTGCCGCGGACGCGCAGCGTGCCGTCGGACGGGTGGGTGAACCGCTGCCCGGCGTCGCCGTTGCAGGCCCACGACTGGATCCGGCCGGTCGTCCCGGGCGCGTAGAGGCAGGTCCCGGTGCCGTGGCTGACGAACTGCCGCCCGGCGACGACCGCCGGGGTCGTCGTGGTCGCGGTGCTCGGAGACACGGCGGCGGGCGTCGCACTCGCCGGTCTCGTCGGCTTGACCGAGCCGCTCGCGACACCGGAAGGCCCGGCGGCCGACGCACCCGGACGCGGGCGGGTGGTCCGGACCGGCACACTCGCGATCGGACTTCCCGCGCCACCGGCCTCCCCCGCCGACGGCAGGACGAGAGCGGCGTCCGGCTGCGGCTCCGCGGTGCCTCCGCCAGAGATCATGGGGTACGCCACAAGCCCACCCGTGACCAGCAACGCGACCGCCGCCGCCACGACCAGGGCACGGTGCCGGGATCGCGGCGCGACCACGGGTGAGGCGACCGTCGAACCGCTTCGCCCGGCCGGGTCCGGCGGCGGCCCCGCCCCCATCGAACCGTCGGCGGTCTCCGGCGCTGCCCCGAGGAGCGGCTGAGCCGTGGCCGGTCCGACCGGCGGCCGCCCGGAGTCGGTACCGGAACCGACCTGCCGAGGAGCCAGGACCGCCAGCGGATCGACCGGCTTGCGCGGTGACGGCTCCAGCACCGCGAGCGGATCAGCCGAACCGGTGACCGGCCCGTGGGACACGAGCCCGGGCCCGGCAAACCCGGAAGCGGGTGCGGGCGCGGCGGGCGGGAGGACCGGGGCCGGGGTTCGCTGGTTGGGGACGGCGAAGGTGGGTTGCTCGTAGCGGGGCGTCTCCGGCGGTGGGGCCGCGCCCGGCGACGTCGCCGCGAGCAGCAGCCGCTGGGCGGTCTCGGCGTCGGCACGTCGGGCCGGGTCGCGCTGCAGCAACGCGGTCAGGGCGTGACGCAGGACGCCGGCGCGTTCCGGTGCGGCCGGGAGTTCGGTGGCCAGGGCGGCCAGGGTCGCCATCGGGGACGAGCGGACATAGGGTGGCCGGCCCTCGACCGCGGCATAGAGGGTCGCGCCGAGCGACCACAGATCGGCGGGCGGCCCGATCTCCGCGTCGAGGGCGCGTTCCGGGGCGAGGTACTGCGGGGAGCCGAGCACGATGCCGGTGCTGGTCATGCCGGCGTCCCCGGCCGCGGTGGCCAGGCCGAAATCGGTCAGCACCACCCGCCCGTCGTGGGCGAGCAGGACGTTGCCCGGCTTGACGTCACGGTGGAGCAACCCGACCCGGTGCGCGGCGCGCAGGGCGGCCAGCACGCCGAGGCCGACCCGGGCGACCCGGTCGGGGGCCATCGGCCCGTCGTCGCGGACGGTGTCGAACAACGACCGGGACGGGACCAGCTCCATGACGATCCACGGTTCGCC
This sequence comes from Actinoplanes sichuanensis, assembly GCF_033097365.1. NCBI lineage: Bacteria > Bacillati > Actinomycetota > Actinomycetes > Micromonosporales > Micromonosporaceae > Actinoplanes > Actinoplanes sichuanensis. Next base: position 1,511,095 of record NZ_AP028461.1, on the reverse strand, counting down.
GCGGTCGAAGACGACGTCGAAGATCCGGACCACGTTGGGATGGTCGAGCATGGCGATGGCGCGGGCCTCGCGGATGGTGCGTTCCCGGAGTGCGCCGAGTTCGGCCTGGGTGAGGCCGGCCGCCGGGACGAGCTCCTTGACGGCCACGTCGCGGGCGAGCAGCTCGTCGCGGGCGGACCAGACGCGGCCCATGCCGCCCTGGCCTATCTGGCCTACCAGGCGGTAGCGTTCGGCGATCAGATTCGGACGGCTGTCGGGCACTGCGGCACGGTACCGGCATCGGCTGTGGCGGTGTGTCCGACGGGGACACCGGGCCGGGCCGTCAATCGGATGTCAATCGATTCCGGCCACCCGCGGTAACCACTGGTCAGTGGTGATCACCTGCAGGCCGGACCGAACCCCGTGTGCCCACGATGTGGGAGCTGTGACGTCTACCACGAGGTGATCCACGAGCGGGTCACGGCGGCCGGGACCCGCGGGCCGGCCACGATCACGCCACGGTCGACGTGGACCGGTGTGGTCGCCGGGTCGGGGCCCAGGTTGACCGCGAGCGCGGCGGCGAACTCGACACCGCGCAGCAGCAGGCGCGGCTGCGCGCCGGGCTCGGTGATCTCGCCGCGACGGCCGGCCGGAAACGCGAGGGGGAACGTCATCTGTGTCATGACAGGAGCTTGACCTGCCAATTTCTGCCCACCCCGTGAGCGTCCTGTGGGATTGCTGTAGAGCCCGGCCGGCCGGGTCATGGCAGGGTGGTGGGAATGACGATGCTGTCCGCCGGTGTGGCCCTGGTCGCCGCGGTGCTCCCGATGACCGGTGTCCCGGCGCACGCCGAGCCGGCGGCCCTCTGCCGGGTGAAAGACGACCGGCTCGTGGAGATCTCCGGCCTGGTCGCGGACGGTACGGGCTACGTGGTCGTCAACGACGGGGCCGACGAGGAGTCCGGGCGGAAGATCTTCTACCTGAGCCGCAAGTGCAAGGTCACCCGTACCGTGTCGTTCCCGTCGAAGCCCCGGGACACCGAGGACATGGCCCGCGCCGCGGACGGCACACTGTGGATCGGCGACATCGGCGACAACGACCGCGAGCGGGACACCATCGGGTTGTGGCGGCTGGCCCCCGGCGCCGAATCGCCGAAACTGTTCCGGCTGTCCTACCCGGACGGCCCGCACGACGCGGAGGCGCTGCTCGTGGCCGGCGACGGGACCCCGATCGTGGTCACCAAGGATCCGCTGACCGCCGGGGTGTATGTACCGGAGCGGCCGCTCGACGCGTCGGCGACGGTTCCGCTGCGGCGCGCCGGTGACTTCCGGATCCCGGTCACGACCACCGACAATCCGTACGGCTTCAAGGGCCGTTTCGTCGTCACGGGTGCCGCGACCAGCCCCGACGGGAAACGGGTCGCGCTTCGGACGTACGCCGACGCGTTTGAATTCGATGTCGAGGCGGGCGGCACCGCCGACGCCGTCGTGACCGCGATCGGCGAGGGGTCGCCGCGCCGGATCGCCCTGCCGAACGAGCCGCAAGGCGAGTCGATCGCCTACCCGCCGGACGGCACGGCGCTACTGAGCATCTCGGAGATGGCCGACGGCGCCGACAGTGTGGACATGCTGCGGTACCCGCTTCCGGACGCCCCGACCCCGGTCGCCACCTCGTCGCCGTCTTCGTCGCCACCGCCGTCGAAGGCGGATTCGGAGAAGGCGAACCGGCCCGTCGCCGCCGGGCAGGCCGATGAGGGCGGCATCCCGGTCGGCGCGCTGGCCGCCGGGATCGGACTGGCCGCGGCTGCCCTGCTGCTCGGTGTGCTCATCGCCCGCCGCCGCACCCGCTGACGGCCAACCGTCGCCCGCCAAGACACCGGCGAGCGGCACGGCAGGACTGCCTCCAGACGCCACGACACCGGCGAACGGCACTGCAGCGCTGCTTCGAGACGCCACGACACCCGCGAGCGGCACGACAAGGCTGCTTCCCAACACCACAACACCCGCGAGCGGCACGGCAGGGCTCTCTACAAGGGGTTTTAGGGTTCATACCGTGCTGCTGAGGACGCCTTCGGAACGCTTTGGGGTTCCTACTGCGCCGCTGGCCGCGAAAATGTGGCGTTGTCATGGCCGAGACTCGTCGGCGTGTGGGACTTCAGCCACGAAGTCCCACACGGCCACCAAGCCACCGGGTCACCAAGCCACCGGGTCACCGGGTCACCGGGTCACCGGGTCAGGCCGAGCCTCCCGCGACAGGGAAGCTCGCAACCCCAAGCCGTCTCGGTCTTGCGGAGCCCGGCGTCGCAGAAGCCAGCGACCTGACCCGATGTCACTACCGGTGGCGCTTGACGACCGGGTCGACGAGTGTCGGATGATCAAGGAGGTACGCGGCCACCCGATCCTCCTTGACCGCGGCGAAGAAGCTGGTCACGCCGGTGGCGTAGCGCTCGCCGAGATACCTGCCGTGGTCGAAGACCGGCCCGCCGGGCAGGGTGACCGTGACGACGGCCGTGGTGTCGACGTTCTTGAGCGCGACCAGCCAGTCGGTGATGTCGTGGCCACCGTCCTCGACGATGAGATCGTCACCGACCGTGGCCATCACCTTCAGCAGTTGGGCCGGGTCGGTGATCTTCCGGGCCACCGCCCGCAGGAGCTGCCGCTGGTGGCGCTGCCTGTCGTAGTCGCTCTTGGGCAGGCCGTAGCGCTGCCGGACGAAGTCGAGTGCCTCCCATGGGCGTAGCCGTACCGGCGTGGTGCTCTTGGGGTAGATCTTCTGCGGTCCGGTGTACGGCCGCATGCAGGTTCCGCCGATCCGGCAGCCGGGCAGCAGGTCGCGGCGGGTGCCGTCCGGTTTGAGGTGCTCGGAGACGACGTCCTGGTCGACTGTCATCTCGACGCCGCCGAGCGCCTCGACCATCCGCTTGAAGCCACCGAAGTTGATCACCGCACCGGCGTCGAACCGTTTGATGCCGGTGACCTGGCCGACCGTGGTGGCGAGCAGGTCGTACCCCTGGGCGGGGTCGTAGCGGTCCGGGCCGGTCTCGCTGCCCAGCGCCATCGCCGCGTTGATCTTCGCGTAGCGGCCGGCGGTGCCGGTCCGGGCGAACGGCGGGATCCACACCACCAGGTCGCGGGGCAGGGAGAACAGGTAGACGCCGCGGCGGTCGGCCGGGATGTGCGCCACGATGATCGTGTCGGACAGCGGCCGGGTGTGGGTGCCGCGCGGGTCGATGCCGGCCAGCAGGATGTTGAGCGGCCCGGCCAGACCGGCCTGCGGCGGGCCCGCCACGGACGGCACGGTGACCGCGGCGGGCAGCAGCAGGAGGACGCCGACGGCGATGGCGAGCCGAGCCCACCGCCGTTTCGCTGAATCGGGCATAAGGTATATCTACAACAGCTCCCGGACCATCGGGGCGACCTTCGCCCCAAACAGCTCGACCGCGCGGGTACGGGCACTCACCGACTGCGCCCCCGCGGTGTAGATCAGGTCGAACCGCCCCACGCCGAGCGTCCGGATCGCCGCCGCCATCTTGCGGGCCACCGTCTCCGAGGCACCGACGTACAGCGACCCGTCCTCCACCTCGTGGTCGAACTCGGCCCGGGTGAGCGGCGGCCAGCCACGCAGCGCCCCGATCCGGTCCCGCTGGATCTTGTACGCCGGGTAGTACAGCTCCTTGGCCTCGTCGTCGGTGTCGGCCACGAAACCCGGCGAGTGCATGCCGACCGGGTGGGCGACGGTGCCGAGCTGGTCGGCGGCCCGCCGATAGAGGTCGATGTAGGGCGCGAACCGGGCCGCCGGGCCACCGATGATGGCGAGCATCAGCGGCAGGCCGTGTCGGGCGGCGCGGACCACTGATTCCGGGGAACCGCCGACCCCGACCCAGGTGGCCAGCCGCCCGCTCTCGGTCTTGGGATAGACGTCGGCGTCGGTGAGCGCGGCCCTGGTCCGGCCGGACCAGGTGACCGGTTTCTCGTCGAGCAGCTTCACGAACAGGTCGAGCTTCTCCTCGAACAGCCGCGCATAGTCGGCCATGTCGTAGCCGAACAGCGGGAACGACTCGGTGAACGAGCCCCGACCGAGGATCACCTCGGCCCGCCCGTTGGAGAGCGCGTCGACCGTGGCGAACCGCTGGAAGACCCGGACCGGGTCGTCGGAGCTGAGCACCGTGACGCCGGAGCCGAGCCTGATCCGCTCGGTGACACCGGCGATCCCCGCCAGGACGGTCTCCGGGGTGGAGATCGAGTACTCCGGGCGGTGGTGCTCACCGAGCGCGATCGCGTCGACGCCGAGCTGGTCGGCGAGGACCGCCTCGGCGACGACCTGCCGGATCGCGGCCGCCTGCGAGATCGGCTGCCCGGCGTCGTCGACCGGGACGTCACCGAAGGTGTCGAGGCCGAGGATCATGACGCTTCCTCCATACTGATTGACGTGTCAACTAGGCTGATCGACACGTCAAACAGTGGAGGGCCGAGGTTTATGCCCAGGAGACTTCCGACATCCGCCGAGTTGCGGGTCTGGCGGGACTTCATCGAGACCGTCGAGGCCTTGCGGGGCGTGGTCGCCGGGCGCCTGCAGACCGAGACCGGACTCTCCCCCGGCGACTACACGGTGCTGCTCGCCCTGAGCGAGGCCCCGCAGACCCGGCTGCGCCCCTCAGACCTGGCCGCCGCGATCGGCTGGGAGCGCAGCCGGCTGTCGCACCACCTGGGCCGGATGGAGCGGCGCGATCTGATCCGACGGGAGGGGTTCAGCGGCGACAGCCGGGGCGCGTTCGTGGTCCTCGAGGACGCCGGTTCGACGGCGTTCCACTCGGCGACCGTGCCCCATCTGACCGCCGTTCGCGAGCTGTTCGTCGACGCGCTCACTCCGGACCAACTGGACGCCGTGGCGCTGATTTCCGGGGCGTTACGAGATCATCTTCCGGACCGTTGAACCGGAACGCCCCGGGAAACGTATCCACTACGGCCAGGATGCATTTCTCGGGGGAGGAGAATAGCCATTCCCACGGCGCGGCGCGTGATCGCCCCGGAGGTACTTCTGCGGGGCGCGGCACACCATTATCTGCAACATTCCACCATCGACATGGACCTGCTCGCCGCGGAGTTGGCGATCAGCCGGGCGACGCTCTACCGGGCGGTCGGCAGTCGCGACGCGTTACTCGGCGAGGTGTTCTGGGCGATCGCGAAGATCCTGATCGCGGAGGCCGGCGAGGAGGCCGACGGGACCGGCCCGGACCGGGTGATCGCGGTGTCCCGGATCTTCACCGAGCTGCTCGACTCGGCCCAACAGATGCGCACGTTCGTCGACGCCGAGCCGCAGACCGCGGCCCGGGTGTTGTTCACCGCGGCGGCCGAGGTGCGACAACACGCGATCGACGCCCAGCTGCGGATCTTCGTGGAGTCCGGGATCGAGGGCGACCCGGCGGACCTGCGCCGCCGCGCCGCCCTCTACCTGCGCACCCTGGAGGGGGTGCTCTACGGCCCGCTACTGGGCAGCGGCCCGATCGCCTTCGAAGCCGCCGAGCCCGCCCTGCGAGCGCTGCTCACTGACTGAACTGGTCACAGGTCGCGCGGTACTCCTGCACCGCCGCGCCGGTGCCCGGCCCGGGACACACGAACTGCCGGTAACGGGTGTCGTCGTCGACGAACACCTTGAGCCAGGAGATGCTGAACTTCGCGATCGTGGTGTTCGGCGTGTTCGGCGCGAAGTGGCTGGCCCCGTTGAGCTCCAGGAACGCCTTGCCCGGTGCCGACGGCAGGCTCTGGAAGAACGGCTGCGCGTGGCTGCGCACCGGGGCGATGGTGTCCGCCTCGGCGCCGATCACCATCGTCGGCACGCTCACCCGGCTGAACGATTTGGTCAGGTTCCACGGCGTCAACGGGATCGCGGCCTGCAGCGCGGGTCGGCTCTGCGCGGCCTCCAGCGCACCGCCGCCACCCATCGAGTGCCCGATCACCGCGACGCGTGCGGCGTCGACCCGGGTCCGTACGCTGCTGCGCTGGGTCAGGAAGTCGGCCGCCGCGAGCAGCTGACGGCCACGGCTGGCCGGCTGGTCCGAGGTGGTCAGCGTGTCGATGTTGAAGACCACGAAGCCCTGCGACGCGAGTCGTGGAGCCAGCCAGGCCATGCTCGACTTGCGGGCGGTGAAGCCCGGTGCGATGACCACCGCCCCGAAGGTGCCGGCGCCGGTGTCGGTCGGCGCGTAGATGTCCCCGCCGCCGAAGCCGGACACCGACGCGCGGGACACCGTCGACTCGGCGATCGCGAACGGGCCGCGTACCGCCTCGATGCTCGCGTTGCTCGGCGCCGGGCCCTTCGCGAACGACGCGGTGGCCGCGTCGGCATCCGGGATCAGCGTGATTCCGGCACCACCGAGAGCGACCACGGCGGCGATTCCGAATAACTTTGGAATTACCTTGCCCACTTCTCTCTCCCCACTGTGTGAAACGTTTACCGGCACAATTCTTGGCCCGCCGGCAGAGCATCAACAACGGATCGGAGAATGCTGAGACGGGAGTCCGGGCACCGAGCGATAAAGCGCCCGAAACGGACGAAGATTGATAGTCAGCGATCCGACGCCTACCGTTCATCAACCGTCCTCAATGGGCAAATACGTTCCGGCCCATGGATCGGCGAACTCTTCTGCGCACCACGATGGCCGGCGCCGGTGGCCTGGCCCTGCCCTTCACCGCCTGGTCGGCCGCGTACGCCGCGCCGGCCCAGAACGCCACCGGCCCGTACGGCGCGCTCCAGGCCGCCGACGCCAACGGCATCCAGCTTCCGGCCGGATTCACCAGCACCGTGATCGCCCGCTCCCGGCAGACCGTGCCCGGTACGTCGTACGTCTGGCACGACGCGCCCGACGGCGGCGCGGTCATCCCGAACGGCTCCGGCTGGGTCTACGTCTCCAACTCCGAGGTCAGCTCGTCCGCCGGTGGCGGCGCGTCCCGGATCCTGTTCGACTCGACCGGCGCGATCGTCGGCGCGTCGCGCATCCTCTCCGGCACCAACCAGAACTGCGCGGGCGGCAAGACCCCGTGGAACACCTGGCTGAGCTGCGAAGAGGTGAGCCTCGGCAGGGTCTGGGAGACCTACCCCCTCGGCGGTACGGCGGTGGCCCGGCCCGCGATGGGCCGGTTCAAGCACGAGGCGGCCGCCGCCGACCCGGTTCGCAAGGTGATCTACCTGACCGAGGACGAGACGAACGGCCGCTTCTACCGGTTCGTGCCGACCACCTGGGGCGACCTGTCCGCCGGCACGCTTCAGGTGTTCGTCGCCGGCAGCGGCACCTCGGGGTCGTTCACCTGGGCGAACGTGCCCGACCCGGACGGCTCCCCCACAGCCGTCCGCAGCCAGGTGTCCGGATCGAAGTCGTTCAACGGCGGCGAGGGCTGCCACTACGCCAACGACACCGTCTGGTTCACCACCAAGGGCGACAATCGGGTGTGGCAGGTCAACCTCCTGACCGGCACGTACGAGCTGGCGTACGACGACAACCTGATCACCTCGGGCAGTGCGCCGCTCACCGGCGTCGACAACGTGACCGGGTCGTCGTACGGCGATCTCTATGTCGCCGAGGACGGCGGCAACATGGAGATCTGCATGATCACGCCGGACGACAGGATCTCGGTGTTCCTGCGGGTCACCGGGCAGGGTTCGTCGGAACTGTGCGGGCCGGCGTTCACTCCGGCCGGCAACCGCCTCTACTTCTCGTCGCAGCGGGGCACGAGTGGAGCGTCCTCCGGCGGCATCACCTACTGCATCACCGGGCCTTTCCGGACATAAGAGCATATGCTCGGCGGATGGACCGGGTCGCGGAACTGCTGGACGGCTGGCGGCAACTGGCCGCCTGGCGGCACGACTGGACCGCGAGCCCCGGACCCCGCAGGTGGAACACCCTGGTCGACCGCCTCAACCGCATCGCGGAGGAGGCGGTCGCCGACCCCGCGGACGTGGCCCGCCTCACGGCCATCGCCGATCAAGATCCCGATCAGTTCGTACGGCAGGACGCGCGCCAATGGATCCACCCCTGGGTGCCTCGCCCGCCGGAACGCGAACATCTCGACCGCTGGTTGCGACACCCGCTGATCAGCCTCGGCGACGTGGCGGCCGAGCACGGGATCGCGCTCGTACCCGCGCCCGCATCCCCGCCCGCACCCGGGCTCGCCCTCCATCTCGCGCCTGATCGGGAACCCGATCTTGCACCCCATCTCCCGCCCGAGTTCGCACCCGATCTCGCGCCCGAGTTCACGCCTCATCTCGCGCCCGAGTTCGCACCCCGTCTCGCGCCCGATCTCGCACCCGGTGAGGAGTCACTCAGCTGGGTCGGCACCGGGGAGGTCCTCGTCCAGCTGGAGACACCGGAATACTCGGCGACCACCGATGCCTGGGCCGGGCTGCCACAAGGCGGCGCCCTCCAGTTCCGCGCAGACGGCACGGTTCGACACATCGAGGATCCACAGCCCGGCGCCGACAGCCGGCACCCGGTCGACATCTGGACCTTCCCCGAGGACTGCACGCAGGCCAACGAGCGGATGCTGGAAACGATCCACTCCCAGTGGGGCGCGATCGAGGACTACCAGCCGGTCACACCGCTGCCGATTCTCCGTGGCACCGGGTCGCGGCGGGTGCTGCAGTTGCCCGGCCGCGCGCCGATCTCGTACGACCTCACCCCGGCCCTCACCGCCGGCCCCCGCTCCTGACCGACCTCCGGCCCGTCACTTCAGCCCTCACGCATTCCCGTGCTCGGGCATCCGTTCCGGCCCTTACTCCAGCGGAACTCCGGCCGCTCGGAGCAAGATTTCGCGAGTCGAGCCCATACCCATCCGGTCCTCGGCGGCGGACATCCCGGCCACCTCCAGCAGGATCGATTCGACGTCAATACCGTCGCCCCGAGCCCGCCGGACGAGATCATCGAGCGCAACGATCAAGTCCCGAGCGTCGTTCCCTTGATCCAATGCGGACAGATGAACGATCTGCCGCCGGACCGCGTCTCCGACAGGGGATTTCTCCGCCGCGGCCCACGCGAAATACGGATATTTTCGAAAAATAGCTCTGACCTGGCCCCGGACCGCTTCCGGACCTGACTCATAGGCGTCGAGCAGGAAACCCAGCGACACCGAAGCCTCGTCGACCACCCCCGCCTCGACCAGCGGATCGCCGAATCCCGACTCGTCGGGCCCCACCGGGCGGGTGGCGATCGGCTCGATCGCCAGATCGATGACGGACACCAACTTTTCGACCTCGGCCAGATCCACGCCTCGGACGATATCGACGCTCGCCACGGCCTCCTATCGTGACAGCGTGATGACCGTCGCGACTGTGGCGCTCTGCTTCGGCATTCTCCTCGTGGCCGGGGCCGGAATCTTCGTCCTGATCATCCTCGGCGACCTTCGAGCTCTCTGGATCCTGAACCGCCTACGCCCGTCACCGGTCGGCACCCGAGGCCGGGTCGCCATGGAGGGAGCCACCGAATACGGCGCCGTCGGTCGTCAGACCGCCCCGGTCACCGGCGAGGACTGCACCTGGTACCGGGTGTCCCTGCTGCGCGAGCCGAGCCGCGCGCTCGCCACCGGCGACGACCCCGACCACGACGTGATCCTGGAGGCGGAGTCACCGTCCTGGCCGACGATCACCGATCATCACCATCGTGTCCCGGTCGACCCACGTCTGGTGTCACCGAAGCGGGCCCTCTACGACCCGATCATGACCGGCACTCCGGCGTACACGGTCACCGAACTGGTGTACACCCGCGCCAAGCCGGTCCCGCTGCCGCCGATCGTCCCGACCGACGTGATCGACGGTCTGCGCAAGTCCGAACGTCTCCGCCTGACCGAGGTCCGGGTTCCGCGTGGCGTGCCGGTCTTCGCCATGGGCCGGGTGACCGACGAGGGCCTGCTCCCCAACCGATCCGGCCTGACCGTCTTCACCACCGACTCCCGGACCGAATCCATCGATTCCCGCCGAAGCGACGCCCGCACCGGCCTGAACGGGGTCCTCTGGCTGACCGCGACCGGCCTCACGTTGGCGGTCCCCTCGGTCCTCTACCTGCTGACCCTGGCCTGACCCCAACCGGCCGTCAGACCTGTCCCACCCCACAACAGCCCTGGTGCCCGGCGGTGAAGACCAACACGCCAGTCGGGGGTCAGCGGAGGGCTGGGTACAGCAGCCCGGTGGCGCAGGCTCCGACCAGGGCCCCGGCCAGGACCTGGGCGGTGGTGTGGTCGCGCAGATGCACGCGGGACCAGCCGACGGCGGCGGCCAGTGGCCAGGTGAACAGCAGCGCCCAGCCGAAGACGACGGTGAAGGTCACCGCGGTTCCGGCCGCGACCAGGGAGTGGATGGAGATCTTCCAGCGGGCCGGCAGGGTGATCGGGGTGGCGATCAGCAGGGCGGCGGCCATGCAGGCGATCAGGGCCAGCAGGTCACCGGGCGCACCGACCGCGGCCGGCGCGAGAGTGCCGGACGCGGTCGAACCGAGGCAGACGAGCATCGGCAGGGTTCGCGGTCACCAGCACCGCCGGCGACAGAACCTCGGTGAACAACCGAGCCGCCCGGTCCGCGCCCGCGATCCGGTCGGTGCTTGACGTCGCCATGAAGTCGATCATCGCAAATCCCCGATCCCGGATCCGGGCTGTGCCCGACATCTTCCGATTTCCGGCGCTGCGGGGACGATCGCACGGCCACCTGCTGAACGCGGGCGAATCGGCGCGGAGGATTCATGCGGACGGTGCCGGGGTGACGGGCCTCCTACGTGAATCGGGGCGGGTGGCCGTACCGAAGAAGGGATCTTGACCGTGGGAAGCGGAGCGTAAGAGGCTCGGGGGCGTGAAGCGCTTACTTCCGGCCGCGTCAGCGGCTGCGACGATCTTTCTCGTCGCTCTCTGTCTGCGGCCCGCGATCACCGCGGTGGGGCCGCTGCTTCCGCAGATCAGTGCCGATGTCGGGCTCGGTGAGGCGGCGCAGGGGCTGCTCGGTGCGCTGCCGTTGCTGGCGTTCGCGCTGGTGTCGCCGCAGGTGCATCGGCTGTCTGGGCGGGTCGGGATGGAACGCGCGGTGCTGCTGGCGCTGTTGGTGCTGGCGGCGGCGACCGTGGCGCGGTCGTATACGGGCACGGCGGGTCTGTGGGCCGGCACCGTTGTGATCGGATGTGCAATCGCGGTCGGTAACGTGCTGGTGCCGGCGATTGTGAAGCGTGACTTCGCGGCGAACGTGTCGCGGGCTACCGGGTTCTACACGGCGTTCATCACGATCGCGGCGAGCACCGCGTCGGCGGTGGCGGTCCCGATCGCGGATGCCGTCGACTGGCGGCTGTCGCTGGCCGTCTGGGGAGTATTGGCACTGGTGGTGGCACTGGTCTGGGCGCCGCGGGCCCGACCGGCGCCGGTGCTCGAGGAGAGCCGGCCAGACACTAGAAAGGAAGTGTGGCGGCAGCCCCGGGCCTGGTTGATCACCGCGTTCATGGGTTTGCAGAGCACCTGCTTCTACGTCCTGGTGACCTGGCTTCCGACGATCGAGATCAGTCATGGGGTGTCACAGCGAACGGCTGGTCTGCATCTGTTCCTGTTTCAGGGGATGGGGATTCTGGGTGGGCTGGCGGTTCCGTTGCTGCTGCGCGATCCGGCGACCCGCGCTCTCGGCGCGATCACGGCCAGCCTGCCGGTGGTCGTCGCCACGATCGGCCTGCTGGTCGTGCCCGGCCTGACCGTGCTGTGGGCGGCCATCGCCGGTCTGGGCCAGGGCGCCTCGCTGGTGGCCGCGCTCACGCTGATCAGTTTCGGCGGACGGACACCCTCGGAGACGACCCGGTTGTCCGGGATGGCGCAGTCGTTGGGTTACCTGCTGGCCGCCGCGGGCCCGGTGGCGGCGGGTGTGCTGGCCGAACGCACCGGGGCCTGGGAGGCTACCCTCGTCATGATCATCGGGCTGGGCCTGCTGCAGACGGCGGCGGGCGCGGCGGCCGGGCGAAAGGGGTCCTGATGCGCGCGCTGGTGCTCACCGGCCCTGGAAAGGCCGAGGTCAGGCAGGTTCCGACGCCGATCGCGGGGCCGGGGCAGGTGGTCGTCGAGGTGGCTCGGGCCGGGGTCTGCGGCACCGATGTGGAGCTGTTCACCGGCGAGATGAGCTACCTGCACAGCGGCGTGTCGTCGTATCCGCTGCGTCCCGGGCACGAGTGGTCGGGCACCGTCCGCGAGCTGGGCCCGGGCGTGGACACCGCCTGGCTGGACCGGCGGGTGACCGGCGACACGATGATCGGTTGCGGTCACTGCCGCCGATGTGTGGGAGGCCGTCACCACGTCTGCCCGGAACGGCACGAGCTCGGCATCCGGGACGGCCTGGCCGGCGCGTTGGCCGAACGGCTGGTGTTCCCGGCGGCCTACCTGCACGCCCTACCGGACGGCGTGGACGCCACCGCGGGTGCGCTCGTCGAACCGGCCGGCAACGCACAGCGCTGCGTCGACGCGGCCGCGCTGTCGGCCGGGGAACGGCTGCTGGTCCTCGGCACCGGCACGATCGGCCTGCTCACCGCGATGTTGGCCCGGGCCCGTGGCATCGAGGTGCACCTGCTCGGACAGCAGTTGGAGTTCGCCCGCTCACTCGGGTTCACCGACGTCTGGACCCGCGAGTCGTTGCCGTCGCCACCGTGGGACGCGGTGGTCGACGCCACCAACGCACCGTCGATGCCGGGCCTGGCGGTCGAGCTCGTCGAACCGGGCCGCCGCGTGGTCTATATCGGACTGTCCGGCACGCCGAGCACCATCGACACCCGCGACGCGGTGCTCAAGGACGTGACCGCGATCGGCATCCTGGGTGCGTCGGCGGGGCTGGCACCGGCGATCGCCGCGTTCGCCTCCGGGGCCGTCGACCCGCGTCCGTTGGTGGCCGCGACGGTCTCCCTCGAGGAGGCCGCCGACGTGCTGACCGGGCGCCGCCCACGGTCGGCCGGTGCCGGGCCGAAGGTGCTGATCGATCCTGTCCGCGCCATGTCAGAGGCGTGACAGAGGGCTGTCAGCGCAGCCCGCCAGTCTTCTCGGCATGAGTGATTCCGCGATCGAAGTCGCCGGCCTGCGCAAGGCCTACGGGACCAAGGTCGTGCTCGACGGCATCGATCTGCATGTTCCGGCCGGCACGATCTTCTCCCTTCTCGGCCCGAACGGGGCCGGCAAGACCACCACGGTCAACATCCTGACCACCTTGATCCAAGCCGATGGCGGTTCGGCTCGGGTGGCCGGTCAGGATCTGATCAGAAACGCCAAGGGAGTACGGGCACGCATCGGCGTGACAGGCCAGTTCGCCGCGGTGGACGACCTGCTGACCGGGCAGGAGAACCTGCAACTGATGGTGGACCTGAAGCGTGCCGACAGTGCGGTGATCCCCGGCCTGCTGGAACGGTTCGACCTGACCGCGGCGGCGCAGAAGCCGGTCGCCACCTACTCCGGGGGCATGCGCCGCAAGCTGGACCTGGCGATGACCCTGGTCGGCGATCCACAGATCATCTTCCTCGACGAGCCGACCACCGGCCTGGACCCGCGCAGCCGCCGCACGATGTGGGACATCATCCGGGACCTGGTGGCCGGCGGGGTGACGATCTTCCTCACCACCCAGTATCTGGAGGAGGCCGACCAGCTCGCCGACCGGATCGCCGTCCTCGACCAGGGCCGCCTGGTCGCCCAGGGCACCCCGGCCGAACTGAAGCGGCAGATCCCGGGCAGTCACGTCCGGCTCCGGTTCGGCGACGCCGCCTCAGCCTCCTCAGCGGCCGACCTCCTGGGCGCGACCCGCGACGAGGACGGCGTGACGCTGCGGGTTCCCGGCGACGGCGGCACCGCGGCGCTGCGAGACCTGCTCAACCGGCTCGACGACCACGGCGCCCACGCCGAGGAACTGTCCGTGCACACCCCCGACCTCGACGACGTCTTCCTGGCCCTGACCGGCCGCCCCCACCACGCCGAGGAGGCGAGCAACCGATGAGCGACTCGACGATCATGCTGCGCCGCAACTTCAAGCACACGCTGCGCAACCCGGCCGCGGTGTTCAACTCGGTCCTGTTCCCGGTCGTGATCATGGTGATGTTCGTCTACGTGATCGGCGGGGCGTTCGACGTGGGCGTCGACTACGTGGACTACGCGACACCGGGCATGATCCTGCTGGCCGTCTGCTATGGACTCAGCGCCACCGCGACGGCGGTGAACTCGGACATGACCAAGGGCATCATCAACCGCTTCAAGGTCATGGACGTGTCCCGCGGCGCGGTGCTGACCGGGCACGTCGTGGCGAGCATGCTGAACAACGTGATCGCGATCGCGGCGATCGTCGGGGTGGCGTTCGCGCTGGGCTTCCGGTCACCGGCCGGGCTCACCGGCTGGCTCGGGGTGATCGGCCTGGCGCTGCTGCTCAGCTTCTCGGTCGGCTGGTTCACGGTCGCGCTCGGCCTGTCCGCGAAGTCGCCGGAGACCGCCGGTCTGGGCTCGGTGCCGCTTGTCATGCTGCCGTTCTTCAGTAGCGCGATCGTCCCGGCCGAGAAGATGGGCACCGGAGTCGAGCAGTTCGCCGAGTACCAGCCGTTCACGCCGATCATCGAGGCACTGCGGTCGCTGCTGGCCGGCACGCCCGACACCACCGCGCTGATCACGTCGGTCGCCTGGTGCGCGGGGATCGCCCTGCTCGGGTATGTGTGGGCGATCCGCACCTTCAACCGGCGAGCGTGACCTCGGACAGCTTTCGCCAGTCGGCGGTCGCGCCCTCCCGAGTGGCCTCGGCGAATCCCGATTCGCCGAGGCTGCGGCGTGCGGTCTCCTCGATTCTCGCGGCATCCGGGTGAGATCGATCGGCCATTCCGCGTACAGCCACCGCCGCCGCCGTCAGCCGGGCCGCCTGCGCGTGATCACCGTCGCGCAGCGCCTGGTCGGCGACCCCGACGAGCACCCGCGCGATGAGAGTCGGATGTCCGGCCTCGATCGCCGCCCGGTACGCCGCCACCCGCTCCGTCCGGGACCGGCCCGGATCCTCGGCCAGGTAGCCGAGCAGGTCGTGGGTGCTCGCCCGGATGTTCGGCCAGTCCGCCTCGGCGCCGAGCAGCGCGATCCCGGCGTCGACGTGCCGGTACGCCTCGGCTCGGGCACCGGTCCAGCGGGCCAGTTCCGCCTTGACGAACGCCAGCTCGGCCAGCGCTCCGGGCCAGGTGACCCGCTCGGCGAGCCGCTGCGCCTCGGCCAGTGCGGCAGCGCTCGCCTCCCGGTCGCCGGCCAGCCAGTACAGCTGCGCCTGCCGGCCTCGCCGCCGGATCACGTCCTCGGCCGAGCCGACCTCCGTCAGCACCTCGACGGCCCCTTCGTAGTACTCGCACGCCTGACCGAAACCGCCCCGGGTGGCGATCCGTTCGGCCAGCTCACTCAGCGCGAACGAGATCCCGAACCGCTCCCCCAGCACCCGGAACTCGGCCAGCGCCGCCTCCAGGTAGTCGTCCGCCTCGCGGCCGCCGTGCCCGAGGACGATCCGCATCTTCCCGAGGTGCAGCCGGGCCAGGGCGCGGGCCCACGGATCGTCGTCGTCCAGCATCGGCTCGAAAGCGGACAGGGCCTCGCCCGGCGCCTGCAGCAGACGTTCCAGCGGCTCCACGAACCCGATCAGCGGATGGGAGCCGTCCACCCCGCGACTGAACCGGTACGCCTGATGGATCCACTCGGCGGCCTGATGCTCGTCACCCATGCCGGAGTTCACGTAGAGGCTCATCAACGCGTACACGGTGGCCCGGATCCGGTCCGGCACCTCGCCGGGCAGCGCCAGGGCGGCGGCGATCAGCTCGTTGCCCTCGGTCTTGTGACCGCTCAGCCACCAGTACCACCCGGCGCCCGCCGCGAGCCGCATCGCCGCCCCGGTCTCGCCCGCGGACAGCGCACCCCGCATCGCCGTACCGATGTTGTCGTGGTCGGTCTCCAAGCGGGCCAGCCACTCCAGCTGGTCGGCGCGGCGCAGCCGGGGTTCGGCAGTCTCGGCCAGCTCGGTGAAGTACGCCAGATGCGCCCGCCGAGCCGAATCGGTCTGCCCGGCCTCGGCGAGGCGCTGCCCCGCATACTCCCGGATGGTGCCGAGCATCCGATAGCGCGGCGCCTGACCAACTATCTCGCCGGTGCTGACCAGTAACGACTTCTCGGTGAGGGAGGTGAGCACGTCGAGGCCGGCACCCACGTGTTCGGCCGCCTCCAGGCTCGCCCCACCCGCGAACACCGACAGCCGGCACAGTGCCGTCCGCTCCTCGCCCGTGAGCAGATCCCAGCTCCAGTCGACGACGGCACGGAGCGTCCGATGCCGCGGCAGGGCGGTGCGGCTGCCACCGGTGAGCAGCCGGAACCTGTCGTCGAGCCGGTGCGCGAGCTGATCGAGGGTCATCGTGCGCAGCCGGGCCGCGGCCAGCTCGATCGCCAGCGGCATCCCGTCCAGCGCCCGGCAGACACGGGCCGGTGTCGCCGTGTCACCGTCATCGACCCGTCCGACGGCGGCCGCCCGGTCCCGCAGCAGACGCATCGCCGAAGCCTGATCGAGCGGCTCGACATGCCACAGCGTCTCGCCGGTGATGCCGAGTGGCTCCCGACTGGTCGCCATGATCCGCAGTCGGTCACACTCACCGAGCACCCGATGCGCGAACTCCGCCGCCTGCTCGATCACATGCTCACAGTTGTCCAGGATCAGCAGCATCTCCCGGTCACGAATCGCGGCGATGATCCGATCGGTCACGTCGGCGTTCGGCGGGGCGCCGAGCAGCGCGTCGCGCAACCCGAGCCCGGTGATGGTCGCCTGGGCCACATCCCCGCCGGCGCCGAGTGCAGCCAGTTCGACGAGCCAGACCCCACCATCGAATTCCCCGACGAGGGTACGCCCGGACTCGGCGGCCAATCGTGTCTTCCCGGTGCCGCCCGGCCCGATCAGGGTGGTGAGCCGATTCCCGGTGACCAGTCCCCGAACCGCCTCGACATCAGCCCCCTTGCCGACATAGCTGGTCAGCTCGGCTCGCAGGTTGGTCCGGCGGGTCTCCGCCCGGCCACCGGTGTCCCCGCGCAGCAGAGCGACGTGCAGCGCGGCCAGCTCCGCCGACGGATCGACCCCCAGCTCGGCGGCGAGCGCCTCCCGGGTCCGCTGATACACCCGAAGCGCCTCACCACCCCGCCCGGCAGCCACCAGAGCGCGCATGAGAGCAGCCACCAGCCGCTCCCGAAGCGGATGCTCAGCCACCAGCCCACTCAACTCGACGACAAGATCCCCGCCGTCGCCGACGCCCGGCCCATCGCCACCCGACCCGAAGCCGCCGGGGCCGACGCGGAGTTCGGCCTCGAAAAGCTCCTCCAGGGCGGTCAGCCGCAGCTCGGCCAGTCGCACGACCACCGCGTCGTCGGGCGACTCCACGTCCTGGAGCGCGGCACCCCGCCACAGGTCGAGGGCCTCGCGCAGCAACGGCAGCCGCTCCGGATCGTCGGACGGGCGGGCCCGGCCCGCGGCGAGCAGCCGCTCGAACCGCACCGCGTCGACCGCACCGGGTTCGACGGTCAGGCGATATCCGTCGGCCAGACCCTCGATCGAGCCGTCGGGCAGGACCTTGCGCAGCCGGGACACCAGGCGGTGCAGGGCGTTCGTGGCGTCGGCGGGCGGATTCTCACCCCAGATCCGATCGACGAGCGCGGCTTTCGGGACTGCCCGGCCGGGCTCCAGAGCGAGCGCGGCCAGCAGCCCACGCAGCCGCGCACCAGGCACGTCGACGAGGACGCCCGCATCCGTGCGAACCTCGAACGGCCCCAGCATCCCGATCTGCACGCGCCGATTTTGTCACGGGCTCGTCAGGTACCGGAGGTCGCGGATCACCTCGGAGAACGCGACCGGTCCGAGCCTGTCCAGGCCGCTCACGCCGACGAAACTCTGCGGAGCATCCGGCTCCTGCCAGTGATAGCCGGGCGAGTAGTCGATCTCCACGGTCACCCCGCCGGGAAAGTCACGCACCAGCGAAGAATGCCCGTCGGAGAACCGCCACCCTCGCGCGCTGAGCACGAACAGCCTCCGCCCCGAGACCGGCTGCCCGGCGAACGACGTGACCTCCACCTCGGACCGCCCGGTCAACTCCCGTCCCACCTGCGGAAACGGCTGAATGATCGCGTAGTCGACGAACAACGCCGCCCACGCCGCCTGATCAGCGGCGAAGTGCCACGGATGAGCCACTCCGACGGTGACACCCGCCGGCAGCGTCCACTCCTTGTCATCGAGATCCGCAAACGACCGATCCTCGGCGACCCGGAAGACCGCCACCACATCGCCGCCGACCACCACGTCACCATCAGACGCGCGACCACCACCGCCGAGCCCCGGACCGGCGGAAGCACCCGACCCACCACCGCCAAGCCCCGGACCGGCGGAGCCGGCGGGGGCAGCGCCCGACCCGCCACCACCGAGCCCCGCATCGGCGTAAACGCCGGCGGCAGCGCCCGACCCACCGCCGAGGGCCGGACCGTCGTTGGACGCCGGATCGGCGTCGGCGAGTGCCACCCACAGCAGGCGCTGCGTCAACTGCCAGGTCAGCGGGTGGTCGATCAGGTATCGGCGGAACTCCTCGGGTGTCCATCGCCGCCCGGTGACCATCGCCGCTTCGATGGACCGGACCCGCTCGGCCCCGACCGTCTTCGCCTCCTTCTTCAGGTCGGCGAACCACCGCTGGGCAGCGGCCGAGACGTCATCGGTGGGCTTGGGCAGCCGGGTCAGGCGCCGCCCGGTCTCGTCGGCGATCCACGGCTGTAACTGCTCGTCGAAACCGATGGTGAACCGGCGCGATCCATAGTCGAGCTCGATGCGCCCTTCGGAATCGAGGCCGAAGTCCGGCAAGATCCGGTCGGCCAGTTCCTCGGGGCGGAGCCCACGTGCCCGGGCGACGGACGCCAGCCGGTCGGCGGCCGTCTGTCGGGCCACCGCGGTTTTCGCGCTGCGGCTGAGCCGGTCTAGCTGGGTGAGCGCGGCGTCGGTGCCGATCGCGGCGAACACGTCCATGACGGCTCGCACCCGGCTGCTGACCGACGACCACTCGGGGAGGAACGCGGCCAGCGCCCGGACCGCACCGTCGTCACCGAACGCCGCCAGCGCCGTCATGGCCAGCGTGTTCTTCGACGGATAGTCGGCGGCCCGCCACTGCTCGAAGATCTCCCAGGCGAACCCGGCGAAGTCACCGAGCGGCCGCACTCGGTCGATCTCCGGTTTCAGCGCCCCGACCCGTGATGCGGCGAGCAGCCGGCACAGCCGCCGCACGTCCTCCGGGGACAGCGGCCCGGCCGGCAGCCGAGCGGGAACAAGCCAATCCGGCAGCCCGGCCGCACGGACCGGCCGAGCGAACACCCCACCCGGCGGCACCGAACCAGGCGATCCAGAACCGGGCGGTCCAGAACCCGGCAGCGCAGCGCCCGGCATCACAGAACCCGGCAGTCCAGAACCCGGCAGCTCAGAACCCGAAAACCCGGAACCCGGCACCGGGCCGACGATGGCCCTCACCCGCGCCTGATCGGCCGGATCGAGTGCGGACAGCGCGGCCGGATACCGCAGCACGTGGTCGCGCATCAGCTCCGACACCGCCGGGTCGGTGTCACGGGACGCGAACACCCGCATCGCACGCTCCGGCGCGCGTTTCGCCGCGGCCAGCAGTGCCTGCCGGTAATATTTCTGCTCCACCCGGTCGAGGACCAGGCCGAACGCCTCCTCGGTCGGGATCGCGGCCAGCGCACCGATCGCCCGTTTCCGGTCGTCGGCGCTGTCGAAGGCACTCGGCCGATCGCACAGCTCGGCCCAGGCACGGCCGACCGTCTCCGGCGCGGGCGGACCGAGCCGCAGCGCCTCGGGACCGAGCTCCGGCCGGTCGAGCCGGATCATGCCGGCCAGGTCGCGGGAGACGGCGTCGGCACGCTCGGCGAGCACCCGCAAGGCCCGAACGGGATAGCGTTTCAGCGCCCCGGATTTCAGCAGCTGCCCCGGCCGGATCGACCTGCCGTCGAGGGTTTCCCGCAGCAGGATCCGCATGGCCTCGTCGTCGGGGGTCGCCGCCATGATCCGGAGCGCCGCCTCGCCGAGTCGCTCCCGATGCTCCCAGGCATCGTCCTGCAGCTGGAACAGGTCTCGGTAGAACGGCTGGGCCAGACAGGTGGCGGCGGACGGCCCGACCCCGTCGAGCACGGTGGCGACCACACCGATGTCCCGGTAGCCGAGCACCTCGCCGGTGATCACGAGCCGCAACCGATCCAGATGCTCGACGCGACTCGCGGACAGCACCAGCGCACCCCGCAGGTGCCGATGGTCGGCCCACTCCCACTCCTCGGGGCCGTCGCCCCAGCTCGCGGCGGCCGCACAGTCGGCGTCGACCCAGTCGACGCGGGTCGGCATCAGGTAGGAGGAGAGGATCCGCCCGACCGGCCGGCTCCGGAATCCGGCGAGGATCTCGTCGACGTCATCGGCCGTGGACGCGAGGTGACGCCGCACCGACCGGGCCGCGGCCCAGGCCCGTTTGAAGTCGTCGCCATGCCACAACCGCTCATATCCCCCGCTGCGGGACTGCCAGAGCGCCCCCGAGTCGACCAGCCGGAAGGCCTCGCCGACCGTCTGGACCACGAAAGGCAGCCCGGACCGCGCGACCCACGTGTCGACGAGCGACTCGTCACCCGTGGTCAGGACGGCCACCGCGGCCCCGAGCGGGGTGTCGTCGGTGGTGGCGAGCAGCCCGACGTCATAGTCGACGAGGCGTCCCATGATCCGATCGCGACGGGTCCGCACTTTCTCCGGGTCGTGGGCCACCACCACCGGTGGCACCGGGCGACCCCCGCGGCGCGGATGCAGACCGTGCCACCAGTCCTCCGGAAGCCCCCACGTGCCCTCGTCCACGATCATGCGGCCACCCTAGTGACCGGGTACGACAAGATTACGTCCGTGCAGCTCTCGGTCGTGATCGCGCAGGTCCCCGCGGTATGGGACGTCGAAACCAATCTGGCCACCGTGCGGGACGTCCTGGGCGAGTCGCGCCCGGGTGACGTGGTGGTGTTCCCCGAGGGCATGCTCTCCGGTTACGCCGAGGACCTCACCCCATTGGCGACGCTGGATCCGGACCGGATCCGCGAGGCCGTGGCCGCCCTGGCCGCCACCGTCGAACAGCACGTGTTCCTCGGCTCGCTCCACCCGACCGGGACGGGCTGGAGCAACGCCGCCGTCCTACTCTCCCCCGGCCGTGAGCCCCGGATCTATCGCAAGATCAACCTGGCCGTGAACGAACGTCCGCACCTGGAGCCGGGCGATCACCTGCCGACGTTCGGGATCGACGGCGAGACGGTGGCCGTGCAGCTCTGCCGTGAGATCCGTTTCCCGGAGCAGTGGCAGCACCTGGCCGCCGCGGGCGCGCGGTTCTTCGCCTACCTGACGAACGCCGCCAACCCGCGCGAGCCGGAGGGTGTCTGGCGCAGCCATCTGATCAGCCGGGCGGCCGAGAACCAGCGCTTCGTCCTGTCCGCGAACATCCCCGACCCGCACCAGCACTGCCCCAGCATGATCGTCTCGCCGCGTGGTGAGGTGCTCGCCGAGTTGCCGATGGGCCGCCCGGGGATCCTGCGGCACACGATCGACCTGACGGATTCCGGCACCTGGTATCTCGGTCAGCGGCGGCAGGACGTGGTGGGCCTGACATACCACCGCGGCGATAACCCAGCTGGCATGTCACATTGGCGTTCATAAATGAAACAGGTCGCCGAGAATATCCGGACAACCCCCCGAGGAACCCGGAGACCCCCCATGATCCGGAAACGCATTGCACTGGCCACCGCGGCCGCGACCGCCCTGGCCGGAGCTCTGATCGCCGTCGTGACGACCGCCGGACCGGCCAGCGCCGCGACGATCTCCCAGCCGCTGCGCACCATGGTCGCGAATCTGCCGGTCGCCACCGAGGTCCGCACCGGCTACGACCGCGATCTGTTCAACCATTGGATCGACGCCGACGGCGACGGTTGCAACACCCGCTACGAGGTTCTGATCACCGAGGCCACCACGACCCCGAGTGTCGGTTCCGGGTGTGCACTGAGCGGCGGCCGATGGCTGTCCTATTACGACGGCGCCACCTGGACCGACCCTTCCGACCTGGACATCGACCACATGGTCCCGCTGGCCGAGTCGTGGGATTCCGGTTCCCGGAACTGGACGTCGGCGCAGCGTGAGGCCTACGCCAACGATCTGGGCGACGCCCGCGCCCTGGTCGCGGTGACCGACAACGTGAACCAGTCGAAAGGCGACCAGGATCCGGCCGAATGGGTCCCGTCCCTGGCGAGCGTGCGCTGCCGTTACATCACCGAATGGACCGCGGTGAAGACCCGTTGGGCCTTGACCGTGGACACCGCTGAGAAGAGTGCGCTGACGACCTATGCGGCCGCCTGCACGAACAGCACGGTGACCGTGGTGACGGCCATCGGATCGGGAACCACCACGTCGCCCACGGCCACCGGCGGCTCCTGTACCGGCACGAACGCCACCGATGTCACGATCCCCGACGCCGGTTCCGCGGTGACGAGCACGATCACCATCTCCGGCTGCGCGAAGACGACTCCGTCGACGACCTCGACGGTCTATGTCGAGGTCGTCCACCCGTTCCGCGGCGACGTCTCCATCTATCTGTACGCGCCGGACAACACCTATTACATCCTCAAATCCGCGAGCAGCACCGACAGCTCCGCCGACATAACCGCGACATACACGGTGAACCTGTCCTCGGAAACGACGAACGGCGCCTGGCGCCTGAGCGTGCGGGACAACTATTCCGGCGACACCGGCTATCTGAACACCTGGACCTTGGCCCTCTGACGATTACCGGAAGCGGGGTTGGGGGTGACGGTGAGGGCCGCCCTCAGCCCGGCGCTCGCTGGTCGGTCCGGCGCCGGGAATACGTCGCGGGGACAGGCTCGGAGCTTCAGTAGGGCGTACCGAATCAAGGTTTTGCATAGATCAGGCAGTCGTGTGGCGCGCCGGTTTCCGGATTTCGGCAATGGTCGCGGATTCGGCGTTCGTAGCGGAAGCCCGCGCCGTCCGCCACCGATCGGGAGGCGGTGTTGGCGGGTTCGATCTCCAGCCAGACCCGGCGGAGCCCGCCCGCCGACAGGCTCCACTCCGCCAGGAAACGCAGGCCGCGGGTCGCGTAACCGTGGCGGCGATGGGGCGGCGGGACCCAGTAGGCGAGTTCGGCGATGTCGTCGGCTTCGCGCATCAGGCCGAAGGCCGCCAGCAGCCGGGTGTCGTCGAGGAGGGCGAACGACGTCTGGTCGCCGGTCCAGGCCTGGAGGGCCTCGCGGGCCTCGGCAGGCGTGTAGGGGCCGACCGGATACGGGCCCCAGACGGCGCGGCCCGGCTCGGTCGCGGTGGCCTCGACCAGCAGTGACGCGTCGTCGGGGGTGAGAGTGCGGAGCCGGAGACCGGAGGCGATCTCGGCGTCGAGCGGCGGCACGGTCATCAGTTCACCCTGGCCGAAGGTGGGAGCGGGCGGCGACCGGCGAAGCCGAGGTCGGCGCGGTGGTACCAGGTGATGTCGGCGTCGCCCTCCAGCCAGCAGAGCAGGACCGGGATGTCGTCGAGGGTGGCCGGGAAATCGACCAGGAGCGGGGCGACGCCCTTGAGTTCGGCGCCGGTCTCCTGGACGGTCGTCATCAGCTCGTTGAGGCGGGCCTCGGCGGCTTTGCGCTCGGGCAGGCCGCCGAGCGGGCTGGGTGCGCCGCCGGGAGTGAGGGCGGCGGAGAGTTCCACCAGGTCGGCCCGGACGGTGACGATCTCGTCGAGGACCGGGCGGAGGCGGGCCAACTCGGCGCGGGCCTCGGGCAGCGTGAACAACCCCATGCCGCAGAGTCTGCCAAACGTGCTGATCGGGCCCGGCGGAGGCCGCCGGGCCCGATCAGGAGGGGACGTCAGACCGTGAGGGTCCAGCTGTTGATGGTGCCGGTGTCGGACGAGTAGACGTCCTGGACCGACAGCTTCCAGGCGCCGTCGGCGGCCTCGCCGGACAGGTTCGCGGTGTACGTGGTGTTGACGTTGTCGGTGCTGTCCGAGCTGCTGCTGGCCTTCAGGCTGTAGCTGGTGCCGTCCGGTGCGACCAGGGCGATCACCAGGTCACCGCGGTAGGTGTGGGTGATGTTCACCGCGACCGTGGAGGTCGAGGAGGCCGAGCGGCCGCAGCCGGCGATGGTGATGGTGCTGGTCACCGCGGACCCGGCGTCGGGGATGGCGGTCGCCGTGGAGTTGGTGCCGGTGCAGCCGGTCGGGGTCGGCTCGGTGGTGCCGCCGGAGCCGACCTGCAGCAGCAGGTTCGGCGAGCCGGTGCCGGCGCTGGTGACCTTGCCGCTGACCGCGGCGCCGGTCAGAGCCGAGGCCACCTGGGCCGGGGTGTAGGACGGGTTGGCCTGCAGGATCAGGGCCGCCGCGCCCGCCACGTGCGGGGTGGCCATCGAGGTGCCGCTGATCGTGCTGGTGGCGGAGGTACTGGTGTACCAGGCCGAGGTGATCGACGAACCCGGGGCGAAGATGTCCAGCGTGCTGCCGTAGTTGGAGTAGCTGGCCCGCGCGTCGGTGCTGGTCGTGGCGCCGACGGTGATCGCCGAGGCGACCCGGGCCGGCGAGTAGCTGGACGCGTTGGCGTTGTCGTTGCCGGCCGCGACGGCGTAGGTGACACCGGCCGCGATCGAGTTCGACACCGCGGTGTCGAGGGTGCTGCTGGCGCTGCCGCCGAGGCTCATGTTGGCCACCGCGGGCTTGATCGCGTTGCTGGTCACCCAGTTGATGCCGGAGATGACGCCGGCCGTGGTGCCGCCGCCCTCGCAGTCGAGGACCCGCACGCCGACCAGCTGCACGGCCTTCGCCACGCCGTAGGTGGTGCCGCCGACGGTGCCCGCGACGTGCGTGCCGTGGCCGTTGCAGTCGGTGGCGTTGCTGTCGCTGTCGACGAAGTCGTAGCCGCTGACCGCGCGCCCGCCGAACTGGCTGTGCGTGGTCAGGATGCCGGTGTCGATGATGTACGCGTGCACGCCCGAAGCCGTGTTCGGGTAGGTGTAGGTGGTCGACAGCGGCAGGCCGGCCTGGTCGATCCGGTCGATGCCCCAGGTCGCGTTGGTCTGGGTGTCGGCGAGCCGGATGATCTGGTTCTGCTCGACGTAGGCGACCTTCGAGTTCGCGGCCAGTCGTTTGGCCTGCGTCTCGGTCAGCGCGGCCTCGTATCCGTTGACGGCCTTGCCGAAGCTGCGCTTGACCGCACCGCCGTACGACCTGGTGAGCCCGGCCTCGGTGGCGCCGTCCTTGAGCACGACGATGTAGCTGCCCTCGATGGCGTCGGCCGAACCGGCCTCGCGGATGGTCCCGGTCGGTTCGGCGGCCAGCGCCGGGGTGTTCGCGCTCAACCCGAGCGCGAGGGCGGAGCCGACTGCGAGGGCGGCCACGCCGGCTGACTTGCGGTGGAGTCTCACGTCCCCTGGTCCTTTCGGTAGGAGCCGTCGCCCCCAACGGCTTGCTTCCCGACGGACGCTACTGACCGGTAGATCGATACCGGTAGATCGCGAGTCAGTCCTCAGGTGGTGATATGCCCGCACATTCCGGCCGAACGGCACAAGCGGGGATTCCCTTGCCGGCCCCGCTACCCTCAGCGGCGTGGAGAGGTCGTTCCCGGAGACGCTGGCGCAACTGCTCAAGGCCCGGTTTCCGGTGCTCTATCTGGAGACGTACGAGGAGCAGCGTGCCCTGCACAAGATCGGTGCGGTGGCCGGGCATCCGGATCTGGTGCGGGTGCCCCGGCCGGTGTGGTCGTGGACGCGTACCGGTGGGCTGATCCAACCGGACGGGACGGCCCGCACCGGCGCCCAGCGGGCCACCGACGCGCTGCGCGCGGTTCACCGGGTCGACGAGCCGGCCGTGTTCGTCTTCCGTGATCTGCATCCGAACTTCGACGACGCGGAGACGGTCCGGCTGCTACGGGACATCGCCGAGACGTTCCGGACCGGCCGGCATCCGCGCACGCTGATCCTGATGTCGCCGCTGTTCCGGCTTCCGGTGGAACTGGCCAAGGACGTCACGATCGTGGACTTCCCGCTGCCCGGGACCGCCGAACGACGCACCCTGCTGGACACGATGATCAGTTCCAACGCCGCCGGCGGCCGGCTGCGGGTGGCGCTCGACGAGGCGGGCCGGGAGAGCTTCGCGGTCGCGGCGGCCGGGCTGACCATGCAGGAGACCGAGAACGCCTACGCCCGGGCGATGGTCGGCAACCCGGTGCTGGATCTGTCCGGACTGGACATCGTGCTCGACGAGAAACGCCAGACGGTACGCAAGTCCGGTCTCCTGGAGGTGGTCGCCACCGACCTCAGCCTGGACGACGTCGGCGGCCTGGGCAAGCTGAAGTCCTGGCTGCTGAAACGACGTGGATCGTGGCTGACCGACGCTGCCGACTACGGCCTGCCCGCCCCACGCGGCGTGCTGATCACCGGCATTCCGGGCTGCGGCAAGTCACTGACCGCCAAGGCGATGGCCGCGGCGTGGAGCATGCCGCTGCTGCGTTTCGACATCGGCAAGGTGTTCGACGGTGTGGTCGGGTCCAGCGAGCACAACATGCGGACCGCGTTACGGACCGCCGAGGCCATCGCCCGTCCGTGCTGTGGATCGACGAGATCGAGAAGGGGTTCGCCGGCACCGGGAGCACCGACTCCGGCACCAGCGCCCGGGTGTTCGGCACCTTCCTGACCTGGATGCAGGAGAAACGGTTCCCGGTCTTCGTGATCGCGACCGCCAACGCCTTCCACGGCCTGCCGCCCGAACTGCTCCGCAAGGGGCGCTTCGACGAGACCTTCTCCGTCGATCTCCCGAATCAGGCCGAGCGGCTCGCGATCTGGCGGGTCCACCTGCGGCGGGCGCTGCGTCACCCGCGGGCGACAGGCGGGGTCGAACCGGACGACGCCCTGCTCACCGAACTGGCCGGGCTGACCGACGGATACTCCGGCGCCGAGATCGAACAGGCGGTCACCACCGGGCTGTTCGACGCGTTCTCCGAGCGGCGGCCGCTGAGCCGGGACGACCTGGTCGGTGCGGTGATGAGCATCGTGCCGCTGAGCGTCACCCAGGCCGAGCACATCATCGCCCTCCGCGAGTGGGCGGGCACCCGTGCGATCTCCGCCACCGGCGGCGAGGACTGGGGACTGTCCGAGCGATAGGGTGTGACCCACCACACGGGAACGGGGGGTTCACGGTGAGTGTGACGATGCTTCTGGTGCCGTTGGCGATGGCCGGCGCCGCCGCGATCAAGGCCGCCGCCGACCGCCGGGCCGACGGTGTCTGCCGGGTCGGCACCCGCATGCGCGACGCCGACATGCTCGGCGACGCCCTGCGCGACACCGGCGCCGACGTCCGCCGGACCGACGAGACGGCGACGGTCCGCTGGGCGGATGGCATCACCGCGTCCTTCTCCCGCGAGGCCGATGGCCTCTGGTCAGCCCATTTCAGCGGTACGGACGAGGCGGGCGCGACCCAGAAGGTGTCCGAGGTGGACGCCGCGTACGGCCGCCGGGTCCAGCGTGCGGTGCTGGAACGCCTTCGCGAACAGGCACCCGTGGCCGGGCTGCGCCTGGAGTCGGAGACGGTCGAGCCGGACGCCTCGGTGCGGATGGTCTTCGAGATCGCCCGGGAGCGGGCATGACCGAGCGCCCACGCATCGAGGTCACGGTCCACCCCGACGGCACTGTCACCGCCGAGACCCTCGACGTTCTCGGCGACCGCTGCCTCGACTGGATAGCCGTGCTGGAGGACCTGGTCGACGGCCGGGTCGAGGACAGCGCCTACACCACGGACTACACGCGCGAGCAGCAGACCGCGTGGCACCAGCAGGTGAACCGTGACGTGGACCCCGGCTGAGCCGGCACCTCCGACCCGCGCCTGGAAGGTGGCGAACAGCGCCTGGCTGCTGACGCCGATCCTCTCGTTCGGCTGCGCCAGTGTCGCCGGCTACCTGTATGTGGGTCTGCGCGCCCGCCGGCCCGGGTGGTGGATCGCCGGCATCTGCTACAGCGTGGCCGCCAACGTGTTCCTCTTCGCCGGTGACAGCCTGCCGGAGGATTCGAACGCGGCGGCACTGATGGCCCTGCTCTGGGTGTGCACGTGGATGGCGTCGGTGGTGCACGCCGTCGTGATCAACAGCAGCTGGCTGCAGTGGCTGGCCGAGCAGCGGCGCCGGGTGCAGACATGGGCCTATGCGCCGGCCCCTCCCCCGGCATCGCCGCTTCCGCCCTCGGCATCGCCGCTTCCGCCCGCGGTGCAGACGGCCCTGCGGGAGCCGGCTCCGGCCGTACCGCTGCTGCTTGACGTCAATGCCGCGAACCTGGACGAACTCGCCTCGCTTCCGGCGATCGGACCGGAACGGGCCGCTCGCGCCGTCGCCGCCCGCCGAGACCGGAACGGCTTCGCCACCGTCGCCGAATTCGCCGCCGCGGCCGAGCTGGCGCCACACCAGTTCGCCGCGGTCCGCGACCGCCTGACCTGCCGGCCACCGGCGCCCGCACCGCAACCGGACCTGCCGTATGGCCGCATCGTCGACATCTGACCCGATCGTCCGGGTCGCCCGGTTCGTCGACCGCACGATCGCCGAGGGGCCCGGCGAGCGCAGCGCGATCTGGGTGCAGGGCTGCTCGATCCGCTGCCCCGGCTGTTTCAACCCGCACCTGTTCACCACCCGCGGCGGCACGCCGACCAGCGCGACCGATCTGATCGCCCGGGTCGTCGCGGCCGGCACCAGCGGCGTCACCCTGCTCGGCGGCGAACCCTTCGACCAGGCGGCGGGTCTCGCCGCGGTCGCCTCCGGCGTGCGGCGGGCGGGCCTCACCGTGATGACCTTCACCGGGTACGCCTACCCGTACCTGCAAGGCGGCGACCGCGATGTGGCCGCCCTTCTGGAAGCGACGGATCTGCTGGTCGCGGGCCCGTTCGAGCAGGACCGACTGGATCACGACCGGCCGTGGGCGGGCTCGACGAACCAGGAGTTCGTGCACCTCACCGACCGCCTGCGCGACGTCACCGGCCCGGACCGCCTGGAGGTGACGGTGACCACGTCGGGTGACGTGGCGCTGAACGGCTGGGCCGACCCGGAAACGCTGGACGCCCTGCTGGACGGCCTTCCGGTGCGCCGCCCGCGGCGATGAAGGGTGGTAACGGCAGTACCAGGCCGGCCCGGAGCATCGCCGACATACTTGACGGGTGAGTGGATCGCGGGAGTTGGGCAGGGCGCTGCGGGGCTGGCGGGACCGCACCACACCGCAGGCCGCGGGCGTGCCCGCAGGTGGCGTACGCCGCGCCGCCGGGCTGCGGCGCGAGGAGTTGGCGCAGCTGGCCGGCCTGTCGGTCGACTATGTAGTGCGGTTGGAGCAGGGCCGGGCGACGTCACCGTCGGTGCAGGTGCTGTCGGCGCTGGCCCGGGCGTTGCGGCTGTCCACCGCCGAGCGCGAGCACCTGTTCGTGCTGGCCGGGCAGACCGCGCCCGGTGCGGGCCGGATCCCGGACGGCATGCCACCCGGGGTGCGCCGCCTGCTCGACCAACTCGACGGCGTCGCGCTCACCGTGTGTGACGCTGCCTGGAACATGATCGAGTGGAACTCGCTGGCCGCCGCCCTGATCGGTGATCTGTCGATGTATCGCGGACGGGAACGCAACGTGGCGTGGAAGGAGTTCACCGGCATGCCCAGCCGGATCCACTGCACCCCCGAGCAGAACGCGCTGTTCCGGGCGATCCTGGTCACCGACCTGCGTGCGGCGACCGCCCGCTACCCGGCCGACCCCGGGCTACGCGATCTGGTGGCCGCGCTGCGGTCGGCGAGCCCCGATTTCGTCCGGCTCTGGGACAGCGGAGCGGTGGGTGTCCACGAGTCGAACAGCAAGACCGTGCACCATCCGTCGGTCGGTACGTTCGTGGTCGACTGTGACGTACTCACCGCGCCGGGCAGCGACGTGAAGGTGGTCGCCTACTCGGCACCGGTCGGCAGCGACGCCGCCGACCGGCTCAAGCTGCTCACCGTGATCGGCACCCAGAGCATGAGCGCGTCCTAAAGCCGTTCTAAATCCTTTGACGGCGGAGGCGGCGCCTCGGAGGATCGGCGGATGCCCGATTTCTCGATCAAGCCGGTCCTCACCGGCCAACGGGTGATCCTGCGCCCGTTCACCGACGCCGACGTGCCGGTCTTCCTGGAGGCGATCGCCGACCCCGAGGTGGCCCGCCTGACCGGAAGTCACCCCGAGGACGCCCCCGACGAGGAACGGACCCGGGCCTGGTACGGCACCCGCAACTCCCAAGACGACCGCCTCGACCTGGCGGTGGTGGACCGGGCGAGCGGCGAATGCGTCGGTGAGGTCGTCCTCAACGAGTGGGACCCGGCCAACCGCAGCTGCAACTTCCGGACCCTGTTCGTGGCGGCCGGCCGTGATCGCGGACTGGGCACCGAGGCGATCCGCCTGATCGTCGGCTACGGATTCGAGCGACTGGACCTGCACCGCATCGCGCTCGAGGTCTACGCCCACAACCCGCGGGCCCGGCACGTCTACGAGAAGGTCGGCTTCGTCGCCGAGGGCGTGCTGCGTCAGGCCCTGCGCGACGGCGACGCCTGGATCGACGCCACCGTCATGTCGATCCTGGCCCACGAGTGGCCCGCGCCAGCACCGACTGAATGAACGGCGCCTTCCCCGCCCGATAGCGTGGCCGATCATGCTCGTCGGCCGTGGCCAGCGCCGTCTTGATCCGCCCGTACTCGGCGGCGTCCTCCGGATGCGCCTGCAAGTGGTCACGGAACCGCAGCAGCGTCCGCGGAATCGGATCACCGACCTGATAGACGTGCAGGTGATGGCTGCGCCACTGCGGATCGGGGAAGCAGAACGACATCTTGCACCGGTCGGCATCTCCCGGCTCGGGGGCGTGCACCCAGCCGACCCCGGCCAGCGCCGCACCCACCGCGGCACCGTCTCGGTGGTCGGTGATGCTGACCATCATGTCGATGATCGGCTTGGCGACGAGCCCGGGAACCGCGGTGCTCCCGATGTGCTCGACCGCCCCGACCGCCCAGGGCGCCAGAACGGCCGCGACCCGGACCCGCTCCCGCTCGAACTCGGCCGCCCACTCCGCCCGATAAGCCACCATCCGAATCGGATCTCGCCGCAAACGCGCCGCCCTCCCTCTGGCCGGAACTTCCTAGACTGCGACTCGTGCGGATTGATCGACGGGTTCGTCTCGCAGCAATCGGAACCGTGACCATCATCATCCTCGCCGCGGCGGCCGTCACCGGCACCCGCTGGCTGACCGCCGGCGATCCGGTCGCCGTCGCCCCGCCGGCCGGCGCCACCGAGACGCTCCCGGAGGGCGCCTACGAGCTGGTCGTCGACCTGCGCTCCAGCGAACTGCATCAAGACCTCCGCAGCGAGCGTGGCCCGGCCCAGGTGAACACCTACGCGATGCCGGCCGGCACCACGTGGGAGCAGGTGCGGTCGGCGGTGGCCGGCCGGCTCGACGGCTGGAAGCAGGCCGGCGACTGCCCGGACAGTGGCCGCCGACGGCTCTGGTGCACGTGGACCGAACCGGCGAACTGGTGGCCCCGCCAGGTCCGGATCGTCTTCCTGCGCGCGCCGTCCAAACCTGACCCGGAGTCGCCGTGGCCGGACAACACCTTCCTGCTGATCGGATCCGGTCCGGGTGGGAACGTCTGACCCCTCAGACGCTCTTGGAGATGATCTCCACGAGGTTGCCGTCGGGATCCTGAAGCAGCGCGGTGCGCTTGCCGCCGGTGTCGTGCGGCGGCTGGACCACCGGGACACCGGCGGTGACGAGCCGCCGGAACGCCTCGTCGACGTCGCCGGTCCAGACCACCAGGACCATGGTCGGCCGCCCTGGCTCGGGCTCGACGCGGTGCAACCGGCGGGCCGCCTCGACGCTGCCGAGCCCGACGGTGAACCCACCGAGCCGCAACTCGATGTGCTCGGGCGCCCGGAACGTCTCGACGAATCCGAGCAGGTCACGGTAGAAGTGGACACCCGCGTCGATATCACGGGTGTAGAGATTCACCAGCGCCGTATCGAACATGCGTACCAGAATAGAGGATCACCGGATGGGTAACGTGGCCCTGTGTTCGACGGATTTCAGCTGGAACAGGTCGACGTCGGCGAGGTGACGCTGCGGGTCCGGCACGGCGGTGCCGGCACCCCGATCGTGCTGCTGCACGGCCACCCCCGCACTCACACGACCTGGCACGACGTCGCGCCCCGCCTCGCCGCTCACCACTTCGTGGTGACTCCGGACCTTCGGGGGTACGGAGAATCGACGCTCCCACCGGACCGGCCTGACCACGCCCAGTCGAGCAAGCGGGCGATGGCGCTCGACGTGGTCCGCCTGATGGAGCACCTGGGTCACGACAGGTTCGCGGTGGCCGGGCACGATCGCGGTTCGGTGGCCGCGTTCCGTACCGCGATGGACCACCCGGACCGGGTGTCGCACCTGATCGTGATGGACGGCATCCCCGCGGTCGAGCATCTCGAACGCACCGATGCGACGTTCGCGCTGGCCTGGTGGCACTGGTGGTTCCTGGGCCAGACCGACAAGCCCGCCGAGCGGGTGATCAATGCCGATCCCGACGGGTGGTACCGCACGCCACCGCCGGCCGAGATGGGCGAGGGCAACCACGAGGACGTCTGGGCGGCGCTGCGGAACCCGGCGGTGGTGCACGGGATGTGTGAGGACTACCGGGCCAACCTGCGTATCGACCGCCGCCACGACGAGGAGGACCGGGCCGCCGGCCGCCGCGTCCAGTGCCCGGTGATGCTCCTGGAGTCCGCGACGGACGATCTGGACATCCACGGCGACCCGGCCGCCATCTGGGCACCGTGGTTGACCCGTCCGCTTCGCCATCATGTGATCGAAAGCGGTCATCACCAGGCGGAGGAGGCTCCTGCCCCGGTAGCCGCCGCCATCCTGGACTTCCTGGCCACGGCCTGACCCTCCGGACGACGCGCTGACGGTCGGTCAGGCTGCGGGCGGCGCGGCGCAGACGGGCCGCCCGGGTGACGCGGCGCGGACGGGCGGCGCGGCATGCACGGGCGGCGCGGCGCGGCATACACGGGCGGCGCGGCGCGGCATACACGGGCGGCGCGGCGCGGCATACACGGGTGAACCCCCGGCCGCGGGACGAGCAGCCGGGGGTTCAGCGGGGGACGGTCAGGCGGTCACCGGGCGGCGGCCGACGGAGAGGACGTCGAGCAGCAGAGCGGCCAGGGCGACGACCCCGAGAAGGGCGAGCCCGAGGGCGTACGACTGGAACTCGCCGTAGATCACGCCCATCACCAGCGGCGGAATGAAGCCACCGAGACCACCCGCGGCGCCGACGACACCGGTGACCGCACCCACCTGGTTGGCCGGCGCGGTCTGCGCGACCAGGGCGAACGTGGCGCCACTGCCGGTGCCGAGCGCGGCCGCCATGGCGAGGAAGGCAATCGTGCCGACCGGCGCCAGGCCGGGGGTGAACGACTGCACGACCGCACCGAGGACGACCACACCGAGCGCGACGGCGAGGACCCGGCTGGCGGCGAACCGGTCGGCGAGCCAGCCACCGACGGGCCGCATGATCACGGCGAGGAGCACGAAGCCGGCCATCCGGTTGGCGGCGTCGGCCTGGGTGAGGCCGTAGGCGGTCTTCAGGTAGGCGGGCAGGTAGACGGAGAAGGCGACGTAGCCACCGAAGGCGACGGCGTACAGGGCGGACGCCTGCCAGGTGATCTTGAGTCGGAGAACCGCGGCGAGACGCTGCGCGAGCGGTGCGGTCGGCACCGGGCGCCCGGGCGCATCGCGGAGGACGAGCCAGGAGATCGCGGCGTATGCGGCCAGCACCCCCGCGGTGATCAGGAACGGGGTGGCGGTGCTACCGGCGTCGACCAGTTTGACCGTGGTGAGCGCGCTGATCGCGGTGCCGCCCATGCCGACGCCGAACACACCGACGGCGAACCCGCGCCGCTCCGGCGGGAACCAGGCGTTGACGAACGGGACACCGACCGCGAACGCGGTGCCGCCGATGCCCAGGAAGAACCCGCCGACCAGCAGCGACGTGAGCGCGTCGTGCCCGAACAGGCCCAGGTAGAGAACCGGCACGATGGTGATGAGTGAGATCAGCGGGAACATCACCCGGCCGCCGTAACGGTCGGTCAGCGCGCCGACCGGGATCCGTCCCACCGAGCCGACCACGACCGGCACGGCGACGAGCAGTGCCTGCTGGAACGGGGTCAGGTGCAGCGCCGCCTGAAACTTCGTGGCGAGCGGGCTGAGCAGTGCCCACGCCCAGAAGTTGACGGCGAACCCGACGGTCGCCAGGCCGAGCATCAGTCCGGCCCGGCCCGGCGTTCGGGTGGTCGGGGTCTGCGGTGAGCTCATGGTTCCACTCCATCGTCCGGCGGTGGCCCGGTCTGCGGGTCACCACCAGCCTCGCTGCCGGAGCGGCCCCGCGAACAGGGACGTTGGACCTGTCCGCGGGGTCCCCCGGTCCCGGTCCGAAGGAGCACACCGGGCGCCCGAGACGGCGGTGAGCACGGTTCCGGTTCCGGGTCGGCCGTCCCACGGATTGAGGAGCATCGACGGCCGTGTGACCATGACCTGCGGGGGCCGTCGCGAGAGGAGTCCTGGTGAGGAGGGTGTACTACCGCAGCTACGACGCCGAGATCAGCAGTGAGGCGTTCGTCCGGGAGACGGGCGGGGAACCCGAGACGTTCGCGATCGCCGACATCGGTGACGTGGCCATCAAGATCGTCGAACGCAACTGGTGGGAGCCGTGGCGGGCCAAGCAGGTCTGGGTGCTGTTGGCCCGTTACCGGGGACGTTCGGTGACCCTCTACGAGAGCCGGGAGCCACGCGTCTTCAACATGGTCACCCGGGCCCTGCAGAGGGCTCTCGAGGAGCGCCCCAGGCCGCCGCGCCCGGAGGACACCGGCGGCACCCCCTTCAGACCGTGGGGCTGACGACCGCCGGGCGCAAGACCGCAAGGCACAGGGCACAAGGCGGCAAGACCGCAGGGCGGCAAGACCGCAAGGCGCAAGACGGAAGACCGCGGGACCGAAGACCGCGGCGGAGGGCAAGCGCTACGAAGCGGGGCTGAGGACCGCGACGAGGAAGTCGGCGCCCGGGCTGGCGGGGCGAAGGTCCCAGGTGTCGAGCAGCAACGACGGGGTGAGACCGGCGGCTGTCGCGTCGGCCAGGAAGTCGTCGAACTCGTAGCCTCGGCCCGCCCCGAAACCGACCACCGCCCGGCCGCCCTCGGCCAGATGGATCCGGAACCGCCGCAGGATCTCGCCGCGGGTCGACGGCCCGGCGAACGCCATCACGTTGCCCGCGCAGACGATCACGTCGAACCGGTCCGGCAGGTCGAGCTCGCTGAGGTCACCCACCTGCCACGCCGCCCCCGGATGCTGCGACCGGGCCTCGGTGATCAGCTCGGGATCGAGATCGACGCCGGTGATCTGATGCCCGGCGGCGGCGAGGTGGCCGCCGACCCGCCCGGTGCCGCAGCCGGCGTCGAGGATCCGGGCGCCGCGCGGCACCATGGCGTCGATCAGCCGGGCCTCGCCGGCCAGGTCGTCGCCGCGGGCGGCCATCTGGCGGAACCGATCGATATACCACCGGGAGTGCCCCGGGTCGGCGGCGATCTTCTGCAGCCAGAGGTTGTCGGTGGTGCTCATGGTGCGGTTGCTACCTCTTCTATCCAGCCGAGTGCGGCGATGGCGGTGGGAAACCCGCAGGTGGTGACGGCGGCGAGGGCGACCGCCCGGACCTCGTCGAGACTGGCCCCGTGCTGCAGGGCCTTACGGACGTTGGACCGGACCGCGCCCTCCGCCTCGGCACCGACCGCGACGGCCAGTTTGACCAACCGGTCGGTGCGCTCGTCGAACGGGTTGCGCTCCCGGATGGTCCGGGCCAGGTTGCCCTGTGCCTCGGCCACCTCCGGGAAACGGTCGAGAAACTGCTGGTAGACGCTGGGAAGGTAGTCGTCGGTCATGGTCTCACCGTAGTCACGCGCCGAAGTCGACCTTCTCGGTTTCGACAGTCCCGGCGGTGCGGCCGGGTGCGGTCTGGAACTGCCAGTAGAGGTTGGTGTGGGCGATGACCTGCTCGGGGGCCGGTGCCCCGTACGCCGAAAGGTCCTCGGTGGTGTGCGCGTCGGAGACGAGCGTGACGTCATAGCCCCGGACGAGGCCGCCGTGCAGGGTGGAGCGGATGCACGCGTCGCTCTGGGCGCCGGTGACGATCAGCCGACCGATCCCGCGCTCGGCGAGCACCGACTCCAGGTCGGTGGCCTCGAACGAGTCGCCGTAGTGCTTGTGCACCACCGGCTCGCCGGCACGCTGGGTGAGCTCCGGAACATACTGCCAGGGGTCGCTGTCGCGGGGCAGATCCTCGGCGGAGTGCTGCACCCAGATCACCGGGACGTCCTCTCCGCGGGCCTTGTCCACCAGGGTGTTGATGTTGGCGATCACGTCGTCGCGTCGGGGTGTGCCGGCGACCACACCGACCTGGACGTCGATCACGAGCAGGGCGGTGCGGGGCCGATCAGTCAGCGTCGTCATGGTCCCCACCCTAGGACGAGGGTGTGACAACCTTCCGGACAGCCGCCGGAGCCGGTTGGGCCGCCGGGGCGGGCGTGCGGCGGCCGCGGTAGACGACGTACGGGCGCCACAGGTAGGCGAGCGGGGCCGACCACACGTGCACGAGCCGGGTGAACGGCCACAGCGCCAGGAACAGGAACCCGCCGATCGCGTGCGACTGGAACACCAGCGGGGCGTCGCTCATCAGGGCCGGGTCGGGCTGGAACCAGAAGATGCCACGGAACCAGACGGCGATCGTCTCCCGGTAGTCGTACCCGTCACCGAGCAGGTTGATCACCACGGTGCCGCTCATGCCGAGCACGACCATGGCGGCCAGTGCGGCGTACAAGATCTTGTCCATGGTCGTGGTGACCCGCCGGACCCGGCCGCTGACGAAGCGGCGGGCGATCAGCAACGCCAGGCCGACGACCAGCATGATGCCGGTGATCGTGCCGCCGGTGACCGACACCAGGTGGTAGGTGTGCTCGGAGACGCCCAGCGACGACGTCCACGAGGCCGGGACGAGCAGGCCCATCGCGTGCCCGCCGATCACTCCGAAGGCGCCGAGGTGGAAGAGCGGCGAGCCGAGCCGCAGCAGCCGGTTCTCCAGGAGCTGGCTGGTGTGGGTGGTCCAGCCGAACTGGTCGTGCCGCCACCGCCACACGTGCCCGACCACGAAGACGGTCAGGCAGGCGTAGGGCAGCACGATCCAGACAAGGGTGCTCATCTGCACACCTCCGCATAAGGAGCAAGATTGGGGCCGAGGCCCACCTCGTCGAGACCGACGGTCTCGACGGGCGGCCCGTCGAAGGCGAGAAAGGTCAGCGCGGCGAGATCTTCGTCGGTCAGTTGCGGCAGCTGGGCGCAGACCACATCCAAGATCAGCGCGTACGGCGTACGAGTGTCGTGCAATGCCGAACGCAGGAGCTCGATCCCCTGCCTGTGCTGGCGCAACGGTGCCTCCCCGTCGCCGGGCCCGACCGTGGCGGCGAACTCCAGCACGATCGGCAGCAGGTCGGGCAGTTCCCCGTCGGCCAGACGCAGTCCGTGCGCCCGGTACCGCTGTTTGAGCATGAGCAGCGCCATCCCGCGCTTACGGGTGTCGCCGTGCAGGTAGTAGGTGAGGTACAGCCCGGAGCGCCGGCGCAGGTCGAAGGTCTCCACGTAGTGCCGCTGCACCTCGGTCAGGGTGCCGCTGAGCAGCCACTCGACGAACCGCTCGAACTCGTCGACACCGGCCGCGGCGGCGCGCAGTTCGTCGCCGGCGTCGAGCAGTTCCCGATCGGGGTAGGTGAGCAGCAGGGAGGCCAGCTGGAAGAGGTGCGAGCGGTTCATCAGCGACTCCTTCTCGTGGCGATGCTGACCGCGACCGGGCCGCTGCCGCCCATCCCCGGGCCGCCCTCGCCGTCGAGCGAGCAGCCGCCGAGTTCCTCGAGCGCCGCGGCCTGACCGCGGTGTGCCGCCGGGATGACGTACCGCTCGTCGTACTTCGCGATGGCCAGCAGCCGGTACATGGCCTCGACCTGTTCGCCGGTCATGCCGATGCCGTCGAGCAACTCCTGGGCGACGGTGCCGTCCAGCGTGCGGGCCCGCATGTAGGCGCGCATCGCGGCCAGCTTCATCAGCACCCCGCCGGCCACCGCGGTGTCCCCGGCGGTGAACAGCGACGCCAGGTATTCGACGGGAATCCGCAGGTCGTCGATGGTGTGGAAGATGTCGTCGGCGTTCGTGTCGTCGCGTCCGGCGGCACCCGCGGCGTCCAGGACCGGCGACAGCGGCGGCACGTACCAGACCATCGGCAGCGTCCGGTACTCCGGGTGCAGCGGCAGCGCGATCCGGTACTCGCTGATCAGTCTCCACACCGGCGAGGCTTTGGCGGCCTCGATCCACTCCTCCGGGTGGCCGGCTTCGCGGGCGGCCCGCTGCACGTCCGGGTCGTACGGGTCGAGGAAGACGGCGCGCTGGGCGTCCAGCAGTTCCTCCTCGGGCACCGACGCGGCGGCGAGCACGGCGTCCTCGTCGTACCAGAGAATGCCCAGGTAGCGGAGGCGACCGACGCACGTCTCGCTGCAGATGGTGGGTTGTCCGGCCTCGATCCGCGGGAAGCAGAAGGTGCACTTCTCGGCCTTGCCGGTGGCGTGGTTGACGTAGACCTTCTTGTACGGGCACGCCGACACGCACATCCGCCAGCCGCGGCAGCGGTCCTGGTCGACCAGGACGATGCCGTCCTCCTCGCGTTTGTACATGGCGCCGGACGGACACGCCGAGACACACGCCGGGTTCAGGCAGTGCTCGCAGATCCGCGGCAGGTGGAACATGAAGGTCTTCTCGAACTCGAACTTGACCTTCTCGACCATGTTCTTGAAGTTCGGGTCGCTCTTACCCGAGTCACCGCCCAGCGAGTCCTCCCAGTTCGCGCCCCACTCGATCGACATGGGCTCACCGGTCAGCCTCGAATACGGCTGTTTGACCGGGGTGTCCTTGAGCCCGGCCGGCGCGTTGACCAGGATGTCCTTGTCGAAGGTGGCCGGCTCGTAGTAGTCGTCGATGGTCGGCAGGTCCGGGTTGGCGAAGATCCGGCTCAGCCGCTTGGCCCGACCCCCGCTGCGGAGAACCAGACGGCCCTTGCGGTCGAGTTTCCAGCCGCCCTTCCAGCGTTCCTGGTCCTCGTAATGTTTCGGGTAGCCGATGCCCGGCTTCGTCTCGACGTTGTTGAACCAGACGTACTCGGTGCCCTCACGATTGGTCCACGTCTGCTTGCAAGTGACCGAGCAGGTGTGGCAGCCGATGCA
This sequence comes from Actinoplanes sichuanensis, assembly GCF_033097365.1. Classification (NCBI taxonomy): domain Bacteria; kingdom Bacillati; phylum Actinomycetota; class Actinomycetes; order Micromonosporales; family Micromonosporaceae; genus Actinoplanes; species Actinoplanes sichuanensis. Next base: position 1,471,670 of record NZ_AP028461.1, on the reverse strand, counting down.
CTTGTCCAGGTTCATCACCATGGCGACCTGCGCTCGAATGCGCATCAGTACTCCACCTCCTGCGTGCGGCGGCGGATCACGGTGATCTCGTCGCGCTGGCTGCCGATCGGGCCGTAGTAGTTGAAGGCGTAGGTGAGCTGGGCGTGTCCGCCGGCCAGGTGGGTCGGCTTGACCAGCAGCCGGGTCATCGAGTTGTGGTAGCCGCCCCGCCTACCGGACTTCTCAGCCTTGGGGACGTTCACCGTGCGCTCCGGCGAGTGGTACTGGAAGACGGTGCCCTCGGGCATCCGGTGGCTGACCACCGCGCGGGCCACGACGACGCCGTTGCGGTTGTGGGCCTCGATCCACTCGTTGTCGCGGACCCCGATCTTCTGGGCGTCCTGGACGCTCATCCAGATCACCGGACCGCCCCGGGACAGCGCCAGCATCAGCTCGTTGTCGTGGTACATCGAATGGATCGACCACTTGGCGTGCGGGGTCAGGAACCGTACCGTCACTCCGCCGTCGACCGCGTCGCCGGGCCTACCGAAGTGCCGGGCCATGTTGAGCGGCGGCCGGAAGGCCGGCAGTTGCTCGCCGAGTTCGGCCACCCAGTCGTGCTCGACGAAGAAGTGCTGGCGGCCGGTGATGGTGTGCCACGGCTTGAGGCGCTCGACGTTGATCGTGAACGGAGAGTAGCGTCGGCCGCCCTTCTCCGAGCCGGACCACTCCGGGCTGGTGAAGACCGGCTGCGGCGCCTGCTGGGTCTCCTCGAAGGTGACCCGGTCCTTCTCGTGCCCCTCGATCAGGTCGGTGAACCTCTGACCGGTGCGCTTCTCCAGCTCCTTGAAGCCTTCGTGGGCGATCCGGCCGTTGGTGGTCCCGGAGAAGGCCAGAATCGCCTCACACATCCGGTCGGCCGTGGCCAGCGACGGGCGGCCGTCGATGACGCCGTTCTGGTGCTTCAGGTAGGCGATCTCGTCGGTGACGTCGACGGTGATGGCCTTGGTGGTCGTGCCCAGCTTGTCGAGCAGCGGGCCGACCGTACGCATCTTCCGGCCGATCAGGGTGTAGTCGCGTTCGATCTCGATCAGCTTCGGCAGGGTCCTGCCGGGGACCGGCTCGCACTCGCCGAACTTCCAGTCGCGGACCCGGCCGCCGGGCATGGCCAGTTCGTCCGGGGTGTCGTGCTGCAGCGGCGCGGCCAGCACGTCGGTCCGGGTGCCGAGATGGGTCTCGGCGAGCTCGCTGACCTTGTCGGCCAGGGCCAGGAACGTGTCGTAGTCGGTGTGCGCGTCGCCGGGCGGTTCCACGGCCGGGCTGAACGCGTGCACGAACGGGTGCATGTCGGTGGTCGAGATGTCGTGCTTCTCGTACCAGGTGGCGGCCGGCAGGACCAGGTCGGAGTGCAGACCGGTGTTGGTCATCCGGAAGTCCATCGTGGTCAGCAGGTCGAGCTTGCCGACCGGGGCGTCGTCGCGCCACGTGACGTCGCGGGGACGCTGGCCGGGCTCGCACTCGGCGGCGGTCTTCGAGGAGTCGACCCCCAGCAGGTGATGCATGAAGTACTCGTTGCCCTTGCCCGAGGAGCCGAGCAGGTTGGCCCGCCACAGGGTCAGGCAGCGCGGGAAGTTGGCCGGGTCGTCCGGGTCCTCGGCGACCGGTTTCAGGTTTCCGGCCTGGAGTTCGCGGACGATGTACTCCTGGGTTCCGATACCCTCCGCCCGCGCGGAGTCCGAGATGTCCAGTGGGTTGCGGTTGAAGAACGGGTGGCCCGGGCTCCAGCCCATCCGCTGCGCGGCCGCCACCGTGTCGGCGAACGCCATCCCGGCGAACCGGCCGGTGCCCAGCGGGGACGCCAGCTCGTCGGCCGGGACGCGCTCGTAGCGCCACTGGTCGGTGTGCAGATACCAGAACGGCGTCGACGCCTGGTGCCGCATCGGGCGCTGCCAGTCGAAGGCGAAGCTCATGTGCTGCTGGCCGGTGACCGGGCGGGCCTTCTCCTGGCCGACGTAGTGCGCCCAGCCGCCGCCGTTCACACCCTGGCAGCCGGTCAGCGTGACCAGCGAGATGAACGCGCGATAGGTCATGTCGGAGTGGAACCACTGGTTGGCGCCGGCACCGAGGACGATCATCGAGCGGCCGTTGCTGCGCTCGGCGTTGCGGGCGAACTCGCGGCCGATCCGGGCCGCCAGCTTCGCGTCGACGCCGGTGATGCGCTCCTGCCAGGCCGGGGTGTTCGGGGACTCGGCGTCGTCGTAGCCGGTCGGCCATTCGCCGGGTAGGTCGCCGCGCTTCACCCCGTACGTCGCCATGATCAGGTCGAAGACCGTGGTGACGAGATGCTCGCCGACCCGGCGCACCGGGACTCCGCGGCGGATCGTGGTGCCGCCCTCGGTGTCGCCGATGTCGAACCGGGCCAGCTCGATCTCGACGGCTTCGTCGGACTTCACGCCGATCTCCGGAACGACCTCACCGAGATCGAGGTTCCACCTGCCGGGCTCGCCGTAGCGGTAGCCCAGAGAGCCGTTCGGCGTGATCAACTCGCCGGAACGCGAGTCGATCAAGACGGTCTTGTGCTCGCCGTCCGCTTCGCCGAGATCCGCGGCGGTGAGGAACCGGTCGGCCTTGCCGTCCACGATCGTCACCAGGAACGGCAGGTCGGTGTATTTACGGACATAGTCGAGGAAGTACGGGACCTCGCGGTCGCGGAAGAACTCGGTCAGGATCACGTGGCCCATCGCCATCGCGAGCGCGCCGTCGGTGCCCGGGTGCGGGGCCAGCCAGTCGTCGGCGAACTTCACATTGTCCGCGTAGTCCGGGCTCACCGCGACGACCTTGGTGCCCTTGTACCGGGCCTCGGCCAGGAAGTGCGCGTCCGGCGTACGCGTGACCGGGATGTTGGAGCCCCACATCATCAGGTAGGTCGAGTTCCACCAGTCGCCCGCCTCGGGCACGTCGGTCTGGTCACCCCAGATCTGCGGGGACGCGATCGGCAGGTCGGCATACCAGTCGTAGAAGCTGAGCAGGGTGCCGCCGAGCAGCGCGTGATAGCGGGTGCCGGCCGCGAACGACGCCATCGACATCGCCGGGATCGGCGAGAAACCGACGACACGGTCCGGGCCGTACGTCTTCACGGTGTAGACGTGCGCGGCCGCCATCAGCTCGATCGCCTCGTCCCAGGACGCCCGCACGAACCCGCCGCGCCCGCGCTGCGCCTTGTAGGCCTGCGCTTTCAGCGGCGTCTCGACGATCTCCGCCCACGCGGCGACCGGGTCGCCGAGACGCTGCCGCGCCTCACGGAACATCTCGGCGAGGACACCACGGAGGTACGGGTGACGCACGCGCGAGGGCGAGTATTCGTACCAGGAGAAGCTCGCCCCACGCGGACAGCCCCGAGGTTCGTAGTCCGGCGAGTCGGGCCCGGTGGTCGGGTAGTCGGTGGCCTGGTGCTCCCAGGTGATCAGCCCGTCCTTGACGAACACGTTCCACGAGCAGGAGCCGGTGCAGTTGACACCGTGGGTCGACCGGACGACCTTGTCGTAGCGCCAGCGGTCGCGGTAGAAGGCGTCCCACTCGCTGTTGTCGACCCGGTGCAGGGTGCGCCCGTGATCGCCGACCGTCTCGCGGGTGAGGAAGCGGCGTGCGCCCAGCAGCGGGGCGGTTCCGGGGTCCAGTGACACGGTGGTTTCCTTAGCCGGCTCGACTGTCGGCCGAGCGGCTGCCCGACGTGCTTCAAGGCTGTCCGATCACGTGCCGACCCGCCTGAGCCGGCGGGCCCGCTCTACCCGGGACTAAAGTCCCGCCCTGTTGTCCGCCGCCCGTCGGGTCTCGCCCTCCGGCTCCTGCCCTATGGCTCTCGCCCTCTGGCTCCCGCCCCTCGGTTCCTGCATATTTTCGTTATGAGCAGCAGTCCGGCACTCGCCGAGGTGGCACGGCTGGCCGGGGTGTCCGTCGCGACCGCGTCCCGTGTGCTGTCCGGGCGAGGTCCGGCCTCCGCCGCCAGCCGCGACGCCGTCCGCCGGGCCGCCGCCGACCTCGGGTACGTGCCGCATCCGGTGGCCAGCCGCCTGGCCCGGGGCGTCGGAACACGCCTGCTGTTCGCGGTCCGGGACCGTCGCGCCGACGTCCTGTCCGACCCGTTCGTCACCAGGGCGACCGCCGCGATGGCCGCCGCCACCGAACCGGCCGGGCTCGGCGTCTCCCTGCGTCACCTGCCCCTGAACGCGGCCGCCGAACTGGACCGAATCGCCGCCGACCGCAGCATCGCCGCCGTGGTGATGGCCGGACACGACTCCCTCGACGGCATACCGGCCCGGCTGCGCGGCCGGTTCGCCGCGATCGGCGCCGACGGGCTGGATGTGGACAGCACCGGCGGGATCGGCGCCCTGCTCCGGCACCTGCACGCCGGCGGCCGGCGGCGGATCGCCCTGGTCGGTGGCCCGTCGTGGCTGGCCGCCGCACGGGCACCGCTGGCGGCCTACACCGCACTGATGTCCGCGGCCGGCCTGCCGAGCCGGGTGGTCGCCGGTGACTTCACCGCCGCCCGGGGCCGTGCCGCCGCCCGAACCGTTCTCCGCCGCTGGCCGGACACCGACGCGATCGCCACGGTCAGCGACGCCACCGCCGTCGGCGTGCTGCAGACCCTGACCGAGGCCGGCATCCGCGTCCCACACGACATCGCCGTCACCGGTTTCGACGACATCCCGGTCGCCGCCTGGACCCATCCGGCCCTGTCCACGGCGACCCATCCGGTGGAGCTGATCGCGGCCGCGGCGGCGGCCGCCGCCCTGGGCACCGCACCCCGGATCCGCCGGTTCCCCAGCCTTCCGGTCCTACGAGCCAGCGCCTGAGCCGCCGCCTCCTATCGATAGATCTGAACTAGTTCAGCGCCGATGCGGGCCAACTCGGCACGGACCTCGGAAGGGTCGAGCACTTCGACGGCCGCACCCCACCCGGAGAGCGTGCGGGCGATGTCGCGCGGTTCCGGAGCACCGACCCGGACCCGGGCACGCCCGTCGGGAAGCGTCTCCATCACCTCACAGTGCCGTCCGAAGTGGTCCCGGAGCACCCAGACGAACCGTTCCGCGATCAGCAGCGTCGCCCAGGTGCGAGCCCGCATCCCCTCGACCTCGCCGACGGTCTGCCCCCAGGAGGCATCCAGGTCGAAGTCCTCCGGTCGTTCGAACGTCTCCCCGGTCGCCGCGACCGCGGACATCCGGTCGACCCGAAAGGTCCGCTGCCCCTTCGCAGTCCCCGCGACCAGGTAGTACAGGTCACCCTTCTCGACCACACCCCACGGGTCGGCGATCCGCTCGCGTTCACCTCCGGCCGCCCGCCCACCGGCTTTCGCTCCCGGTTGCGCCTTCTGGTCGCCGCTGTTTCCGCGGGAGGGACTTCGGTAGGCGAAGCGAATCTGACGACGCCGGACCACCGCCTCCTGGAGCAGGGCCACCACCTCCGGTTGCGGTTTCTCCCGTTCGCCCCAGGCAGCCGGGTCGATCCGGGTGGCACCGGCGGCGGCCTCGGCCTCGATCCGGAACGGCGCGGGCAGCGCCCCGAGCAGTTTGCGCAGCGCCGCCTTCGCCTCGCCGGACACCGCCGTCGGCCCGACGAGCAGGAACAGCGCCCGCGCTTCGGCGGCCGACAGACCACTGAGGTCGGTCCGGGCACCACCGACCAGTGACCAACCACCGTGCCGGCCGGGCTGCGGATAGACCGGGACACCCGCCGTGGACAGGGCCTCGAGGTCACGGCGGGCGGTCGCGACCGACACTTCGAGTTCAGCGGCGACCTCGGCGGCGGTCACCCGCCCACGGGTCTGCATGAACAGAAGGGTGGCGACGAGCCGGTCCGCACGCATGTCGAAAGGTTCGCAGAAAAAGTGCTCAGGAGGTGAGCACTTAAGCCGGAAACATGGTCCTCGACAGCGACGAAAGGACATCGACATGCTCCGCGGACTCACCACGATCACGTTCTTCGCCGACGACATGGCCGCGGCCCGAAGCTGGTACACCCAGGTCTTCGAGTCCGAGCCGTATTTCATCCGCGACGTCGGCCCGGAAGCCGCCTACCTGGAATGGCGAACCGGCGACTACCAGCACGAATTCGGCTTGCTCAACACGAGGTTCGCCCCGCACCGGCCGACCGGCCGGCCGTCCGGAGCGATCGTCTACTGGGCGGTCGACGACGTCGAGGCCGCCTACGAACGCCTGCTGGCCCTCGGCGCCACCGAGCACGACAAGCCCGCCGAACGCGGCCCCGGCTTCACCACGGCGTCGGTCACCGACCCGTTCGGCAACCTCCTCGGCATCATGTACAACCAGCACTACCTGGACGTGCTCGCCGCACGCCACGGATAGAGCGCGGCATCACATGGCTGCGGTCGGCGGCGGCGTGGCCGTACCGGATGAGGGTTGCGGTGGAAGCGTTTCCACCGCATACCGTGCGGGCGTGCCCGAAATTCGCCTGTACCGGCCCGCCGACCGCGCCGCCGTTTATGACATCTGCGTCCGCACCGCCGACGCCGGCGACGACGCCCGTGGGCGGTATTCCAGCGACGACCTGATGGGCGACCTGTTCGCCGGACCTTACGCCCACCTGGACCCCCATTTGGCATTCGTGGTCGACGATGGCGGCGAGACCGTCGGCTACGTCGTGGGCACGGCCGACACCCCCGATTTCGTACGCCGTTACCGCGCCGAGTGGATTCCATTGGTCGGTGACCGCTATCCGGTACCGCCCGAGCCGCCACGAACCGCCGAACAGGACATGGTCGCCCTACATTTCAACCCCGAGCGCATGCTGGTCGACGGTTTGGACGGCTACCCCGCCCACCTGCACATCGACCTCCTACCCGCCTATCAGGGCCGCGGTTTCGGCCGCCGCCTGATCGACCGTTTCCTCAGCACGGTCGACGCACCCGGCGTCCATTTGGGCATGCTGACCGCGAACGTGAAAGCCAGAGGCTTCTACGACCGCCTGGGCTTCACCGTCCTTCCGGTTCCGGATCCCGGCCCGCTCACTTACCTGGGCATCAAGACCTCCCTCTAGTACCCCCACCGCCCTCCGATTCTCCGAGGCCGATTCCGCGAACCGGCCTCCAAACCACCCTGCCCTCAGCGCCCCGATCCGCCTCTGCGCATCCCCACCCCGGTTCACCGATCACCCGTCCCGCACCCGCACCTCGACCCGCACCCGACCCACCACTCGCCCCGCCCTGGCACGCAACCGCGCTTCGACCCGCGCCCGACCCACCGGTCGCTCATCCGGAGTCGTTCCACCGAGCGCGCTACATGGGGTCGTGCCTCCATCCGTCCCCATGACGAGGCCGGCCCATCGACCGCCCCGTCCCGGAAGGCGCACCGCAGGCTGCCCGGTCAGTCCGTCGGCTCACCGACCGCCCGCAGGAAGGCGGCCGTGATCGTCTCGATGGTCGGGAGTGCCCGGGCGGTCCCGGGGATCCGGGCGACGGTCGTGGTATCACGGATCGCGCTGAGAGCGACCAGCAGCGACTCCCGGAATCCCGGCCGCGTCGCATACCTCGGCAGCGCCTTCTCGGCGACCGCGACGACCCGGTCGGTGACGGCGACCAGCGTGGTGGCGGTCTTCTCGGCCGTGTCCGGGTGGGTGCGGCCGAGCACGAGCAACTCCGCGACGACCGCGAGCACCGGCGAACTGAAACTCTCCCACACCCGGCGCAGCAGCAACTCGGCCCGCCGTCGTTCGGTGGCTCCTTCAACGGGCCGGGACGCCTCGTCCAGCAGTCGTCCGGCAAGCCGGTTGATGGCCGCGTCGATGAGCGCGGCCTTGGTCGGAAAGTAGTGCTGCTGCAAGCCCTGACTGACACCGGCCCGCTGGGCCACACCCCGTGTCGTGGTCGCCGCGAACCCGCTGGTGGCGAGGCTTTCCAGAGTCGCGTCGAGAAGCGATTCGACCGCCTGCTCACGCCGTGCCGCTCGAACCCCACCGCTTGTCACCCCCGGATCCTAACTTTGCAGGTCAGCCGACTTCTCAAGTCATCTGACTTGGTTTAGCGTGGCAGCCGAACGGTCCAGCACCTGCCGGCCGCCCCAAGAACGATTCCTCCGACGGCCCGAATCCCCGCCGCTCTCCCGCACCGCCAGCAACAATGCGTCCCGCAGCGCCCACGACCACCGCAACATCCGCCGGAGGAGGAGCCGATGTCCGGAGCCGGGCTTGCCCGCCTGAGCACGATCTACCGCCAGGGGGTTCTTGGCCGACGGCCCGCCGTCCCGGCCGACTTCACCGAACTGGAGCGCCGCGCCTGCCGGGCCAGCAGCCCGCGGGCCTGGGCCTATGTGGCGGGTGGCGCCGGCGAGGGGCGGACCATGCGCCGTAACCGGGAAGCTTTCGACAGGTGGGCGATCGCACCGCGGATGGCCTCGGGCGCCGTGGACCGTGAGCTCACGGTGGACCTGTTCGGCACCCGCCACTCGTCTCCGCTGCTGCTCGCGCCGGTCGGGGCCGGTGCGCTGATGGCCGCCGACAGCGATCTGAAGATCGCCCGCGCCGCCGCGGCGACCGGAACCGCCTACGTCTTCTCCAATCAGGGCTGCAATCCGATGGAGGACTGCGCCGCGGCGATGGGCGACGCGGCCCGATGGTTCCAGCTCTACTGGAGCAAGGACGAGCAGCTCGTCGACAGCCTGATCGCCCGGGCCGAGGCGATCGGGGCGGGCGCGCTGGTCGTCACCCTGGACACCACCGTCCTCGGCTGGCGGCCGCAGGACCTCAACCTGGGCTCGTTGCCGTTCAGCCGGGGGCAGGGCATCGCCCAGTACACCTCGGATCCCCGGTTTCAGGAGATCGCCACCGAGCGGGCCGGGCAGCCGTCGCCGAAGCCGGAGGTCACGCTCGGTGCGATCCGCACGCTGCTGGCGATGACCCGCAATCATCCGGGCCGATTCTGGCCGAACCTGCGCTCGCCGCTGCCGAAGGCGTCGGTGGAGACGTTCCTAGACATCTACTCGAACCCCGGTCTGAGCTGGGATCATCTCGCCACGCTCCGGGACCGGACCCGCCTGCCGATCGTCCTCAAGGGCATCCTGCGCCCGGACGACGCCCGCCGCGCCTTCGACCTCGGCGCCGACGCGATCGTGGTGTCCAACCACGGTGGCCGCCAGATCGACAATGCCATCGCCTCCCTCGACGCGCTCGTGACCATCCGTTCCGAACTCGGCCCGGAGCCGACGGTGCTGTTGGACAGCGGCATCCGCACCGGCGCCGATGTCTTCACCGCGCTCGCCCTCGGTGCGAACGCCGTGCTCCTGGGCCGCCCCTACATGTACGGCCTGGCCATCGCCGGCCAGAGCGGCGTCGAGGACGTGATCCGCAACGTGATCGCCGAACTGGACCTGACGATGGCCCTGTCCGGCGCCCCGGACATCACCTCGATCACCCGCGACCTCCTGACACCCGCCTGAACCGCTTCCCGCAAACCCGCCACCAGCCCAAGACAGACGGGCGAGGACACGCTCCGCCGGCCCGGGTCAGGCGGCGGCGGCTGGTCGCTCGCCGCTGAGGGCGTCGGCTCGGCGAACCGTCCGGATGGTGCCGGCGCTCAACGCGACGAAGACGGCAAGCGCCACCGGAATCCACAGTGCCGTGGGCAACCCGACGGCTGTGGCGGCCGCCCCGATCGCGATCGGCCCGAGCAGGAACCCGACGTAGCCGATGCTCACGACTGTCGACAGCGCCCGCCCGGCACGGCTCGGGTCCACGGCCGCCGCCGCGGAGAAGAACTGCGGCGCGACACATGACACCCCGAGCCCCAGCAGCCCGAACCCGGCGACTCCGGCCAGCGGATGATCGATCAGCAGGCCGGCGCCGAGGCCCACCGCGGCGATCAGGCCGCTGGCCCGGATCAGCGTCACCGAACCGAACCGCCCGGCGACCCGGTCACCCACCAGGCGCCCGGCGGTCATCATGATCGCGAAGGCCGCGTAGCCATACGCCGCGAACCCCTCCGAGGTGCCCAGCTCGTCACGGAGGTAGACCGCGCTCCAGTCGGCGGCGGCGCCCTCGCCGACCAGCGTGCAGAGGACCACGACCCCGAAGAAGATCAGCAACGACCGGCGACCGGCCGAGCTCCGATCATCGGAGTCGGTCATGGCCGCGGCGGCCGGCGACGACCTGAGCACCCATCGCGACGCCACAGCGGCCAGTGCCACCGCGACGAGACCCACGCTGATCAAGGTCGTCGCGACGCTGAGCCCGGCATGCGCGAACAGGCTGCCGACGATGGCTCCGAAGAACCCGCCGATGCTGTAGAGCGCATGGAACGACGCCATGATCGGCCGCCGGTGTGCCCGCTCGACCTCGGCCGCGTTGGCGTTCATCGCGATGTTCAGCGTGCCGTGCACGGCCCCGAAGACGAACAGCGCCACACCCAGCTCCACCAGCCCACCGGCGAGCGCCGGTGGGATGAGCAGCACGCCCTCCAGTAGGGCGGCTGGGACGAGCACTCGTGAGCTGCCGAAACGGTCGGTCAGGCGACCGATCAGCGCCATCCCGGTGATGCATCCGGCAGCGAAGGCGAGCAGCGCGATGCTGAGCCGGCCGTCGGTCAGGCCCAGGTTCTCCTTGACCGCCGGGATACGCGCCGTCCACACCCCGAGCGCGGCACCGAACATCAGGAAGACGAGGGAGGTGGCGATCCGGCCACGGCGCGCGGGGTCCATGCCGGGCACATTAGACGGACCCTCTGACAAAATCGGCCCATGGCGATCGTACGGAAGGTGATCGCCCTGCTCTTGATGGTCGGCACCGCCGGCTGCGGTGAGGATCCCGGCATCCTGGACCCATCACCCTCGGTGCCGTCGGGTGGGCCTTTCAGTGCCGGGCCGGTCGTCGAGTGCACGGGCGCGATCGGCCGGCAGGACGATCCCGGCGATTCGTATCAGGAGGTCGCCGGGGTGGTGGCGGTTCCGGCGGTCGATCGGGTGTTGGAGCCGGCTCTGCAGCCGTCGGGTGAGGGTGCGACGCGTCTGTTCGCCGAGTGGGATCTGCTGGTCCGGACCGGCGCGACAGCCGATCTGAGCCTGCTGCCCGGCTGGGCCGATCGGGCTCGGCTGAGCTGGGGCGACACCGATTTCAAACCAGCCATCGCGGTACGGGTGAGCGCGTGCCCGAACGACGCGGCGTGGACGGTCTTCGCCGGCGGCACATGGGTCGCCGAGGCCGACTGCGTCCCGATCCGGATCACCACCCCCACCGGCGGGGAGGCCGTGGTGGAGATGTCGATCGGCGCGCCCTGTAGCCGCCCCGGAGGCTGAGTTCCGGGTTGGACCTGGCCTGCATCCGCCCCGCTGACTGAGATCCGAGGCGGACGGGAACCGGCATCCGCCCCGACGACTGAGATCCGCGGCGAACCGGACCGGCATCCGCCCCGACGACTGAGATCCGCGGTCGCCGGGGCCTCGGGTGTCCCGGTGGCTGGGGACGTCCGGCCCTGCCTGACGGGGAGTTCATCGCAGCAGACTCGGCGGCATGATTCAGACCATTCTCGGACTGGTCGGCCTGGCCCTGCTCGCCGCCGCCCCGATCATGATCTTCCAGGGGTTCGCGGGCCGACGCAGCGTCACCCACGAACTCGAGCAGCAGCGCATCTCCTTCCCGCCGGCGGGTCTGCCGGCGACCCTCGGCGCGTATGCGGGCCGTCCGGTCCGCACCGGAACCGAGGCCCGCGCCTACTCCGATCTGATCGCCGAACACGTGGCCGCGGCGACAGGTGGGCGCACGTATGCGGAGATAGCCGCCGAGTGCCAGAAATCCAAGAACGACGAAAAGCTGGGCAAGCTCCGCGAGACCGCCTTCATGGGCGAGACGCTGCGTGGCGCGCTGCTCGGCGCCTACCAGGCGTGGCAGGTGACTTTGCTGGTCATCGGCCTGGGCGCGCTCTGCGCCGCGATCGGAGTGGGCTTCCTCGCCCTGGCTCTGGCGTGACCTCTTCTTGTACGATCGTACTTGTACATCCGTACAAGTTAAGATCGAAGGCCCACCGTGCACTACCTGTTCCTGTTCATCGCGATCGCCGCCGAACTCGTCGCCACCGCCCTCATGAAAAGCACCCACGGCTTCACCCGCCTCTGGCCCACCCTGGCCGTCCTCGCCGGTTACGCCGCGTCCTTCGTTCTGCTCGCACAGGCCGTCAAGAGCATCGAGGTGGGCGTCGCCTACGCGATCTGGTCGGGAGTCGGCACCGCCGCGATCGTCGCGATCGGCGCGGTCTTTCTCGGCGAACCACTCACGACGGTTAAGGTGGCGGGCATTGCTCTCATCATCGGCGGAGTCGTGATGCTCAATCTCAACACCAGCGGCGCCCATTGACCGCTCGCCGCCCTCAGCGCGCCCGTGACCCGGAGGCCCGCAAGGCAGCTCTGGCCGCGGCCGCCATGGAGGTCGTCGCCGAGAACGGCGTGGGCCGCACCACCCATCGCGCGGTGGCGGCCCGCGCCGGCCTGCCCCTGGGCGCGACCACCTACTACTACCCCACACTCGACGACCTCATCGCGGCCGGTCTGCGACATGCGCTCGATGCCCTGCAGACCGAGCTCCAGGCCTGGGACGAGCGCTTGCGCACCGCCCCCGACATGCCGGAGGCGCTGACCCAGCTGGTCCAGGAGTACCTCGCCGACCGGCGCCAGGTCCGCATCGAGTACGAACTGTTCGTGACGGCGGCCCGCGACGAAGCTCTGCGCCCCCTGGCCGAGGCCTGGATCAACGACATCCCGGAGACTCTGATCGCCACGGTCGGCACCTCCACCGCCCGGGACATCTGCGCCCTGCTGGACGGCTTCATCCTCCAGGCCCTGGTGAGCGACACGGAACTGGACGCCGCACGCCTGACCTCCGCGATCCGCAAACTGAGTTCGTGAACCGGGTCCGCGTCATGGCTCGATCAAGCCGGCGCGAATCGCGTATCGGGTCAGTTCGAGCCGGTCACGGAGGCCCAGTTTCTGGAGCAGATTGGACCGGTGGCGTTCCACGGTCTTGACACTGATCACCAGCAGGTCGGCGATCTCTTTGGACGAGTGGCCCTCGGCGACCAGTTTCAGCACCTCCTCCTCCCGGTCGGTGATGGCCCGCCCGGAGGCTGGGTCGTCACCGTCGGCGACACGCTCCAGATAGTTGCGGATCAGAGCGTTGACGGCCCCCGGATAGAGGAACGGCTCACCCTGGACAGCGGCCCGACAGGCCTCGACCAGGTCCCGATCGGCGACCGACTTGAGTACGTAGCCGGACGCCCCGGCCTTGAGCGCTTCGAAGAAATACTGCTCGTTGTCATACATGGTCAGGATCAGGATGCGCATGTCCGGCAGGAGACGAGACAGCTCCCGGGCCGCCTGAAGGCCGGTGAGCCGTGGCATGGCGATGTCGAGGATCGCCAGGTCGGGCCGTTCCGCGCGGGCCTGGGTGACCGCCTCGGCCCCATCGGAGGCCTCGGCGACCACGGTCAGGTCTGGTTCGCTGTCGAGAATCAGCCGCACTCCGCGCCGCACCAACGCATGATCATCGGCGAGCAGGATGCGGGCGGGCCCGCGGTCAGTCATGGTGGTCCTCTCCGCCGAGCGGCACTCGCAGCAGAACTTCAGTACCCCGTCCGGGGGCTGGGCCGACGGTGAGATCGGCACCGATCAGGAGTGCGCGCTCGCGCATGCCCCGCACACCGGCGCCCTCCGGCGCTCCGGCCACACCCCGCCCGTCGTCCCGGATACGCAGCTCGACCGAACCGACGGTCGACCGCTCACGCCCGTCATCCGGCCGCTGCGGCAATCGCTCGCGGCCATCGGCAGACCGGCCCGATCGCTCGCGCCCGTCACCAGGCTCTCCCGGCAGCGGTCTTGTCTCCTCCGCGGGCGCCGGTGCCGTAGGCAGCCGGCCGGCGGACGACGGGCCCGGAAGGTAGGAGAGGCTGATCGTCACCTGCCGTGCCCCGGAGTGGCGGGCGGTGTTGGTCAACGACTCCTGCGCGACCCGGTAGAGCACCAACTCCGTCTCCTTCCCCAGATCCGGCAGATCGCCGTCGATGGTGCGGCGCACGGTGACACCCGGCGTCGAGAACTCCCCCGCCAGTGACTTGAGCGCGCTGGCCAGGCCCAGCTCCTCCAGAACACCCGGTCGCAGCCGGCGGGCGATGCGGCGGATCTCGTCGAGCCCGTTGCGGACCGTCTCCTGCACCTGTCTGACCTCGCCGGACACCGGCTCGGGTGCGTGGTCGGCGACCCGTTTCAGCTCCAGGAGCACCGCGGTGAGGGTCTGCCCCACCTCGTCGTGCAACTCCTGCGCGATCCGCTGACGCTCGGCCTCCTGCGCCGACAACGCGCGGGCCGCGCTGGTCGCCCGCTCCGCCTCCAACCGGTCCAGCATCGTGTTGAAGCTGCGGATCAGGTCGGCGATGCCGCTGCGGCCGGTGACGGCGAGCCGGTGGCCGGGACGCAGCAGGTCGACCGTGTTCATGGTGCGGGCGAGCCGCTCCAGCGGAGCCAGGCCGAGCCGCAGCAGGCCCGCGTTGGCCACCAGCATCACCACCAGCACGCCGCTGAGGATCATCGCCTCGGTCAGCAGCACCGGCGTGGAGACCGTGAACGGACCGACCATGAGCAGCGCGAACGCCGCCGTCACGACCGCCGCGTTGAGCAGGAAGATCCGCCAGAACAGGGACAACCGCGGTGTCCTCCTCGCCGGTGTTTCCTCCACCTTCACACCAATCCGCCGGTCACCCGGCCAAGTCACGAACCGTTCCACCCGCCCCGTGCCGAAAGCCGAACGGGACGACCGGCCAAGCGTGCCCAATCCGCGTACCGGCCGTCCATACGGGCCGCCACCCATTCAGGGTTCGGGTAGCCGAACGCGAAATGGGTGGCAGCCCGCACCTCAAATGGAGAGCTGGCCGGATGGTCGCCGGCAGCTTCGCCGACTTGGATGGAGGACGTGCAGGAACGAGCAGGAGGTGCCGCGATGACGCTGGAACGGATCGGTCTGCCCGGAGTCGGCGTGTCCCATCTGCTGACCACCCGGGACGGGGATCGGCTGGTCATCGTGGTGCGCCCGGACGGCTGCCGTGATCTGGCGATCTACGACCCGGCCGAGCCGGATCGGGTGGCCGGTGCGGTGCTGCTGTGCGCCGAGGAGGCGCATCTGGTGGCCGATGTCCTGCACACCACCGTCGTCCTCGATCACGTCGGCGGACCGGCTCTGTCCTCCGGCGTGATCCCCACCGGCGCGGCGCAGGCGGTCCGGATCCGGGTGCCGGCCGGGTCGGCGTATGCGGACCGGCCACTCGCCACACCACACGGCGCCGACGTCGTCGCCGTGATCCGCGGGGCCCGGGTGCTCCCCCACCCGGACCCCGCGCTGAAACTGCAGGCCGACGACGTGCTGCTGGCCGTCGGCAGCTCGCCGGCGCTGGCCCGCTTGCACGACCTGCTGGCCGAGCCGTGCTGATCCTGCTGGCCGTGCACCTGGTCGCCGCTCTGCTGGCGCCGGTGCTGGTCCGCTTCCTGGGTCCGCGCGCGTTCTACCTGTTGGCGACGGCACCGCTGGCCGTCTTCGGCTGGGCGGTGGTGAATCGCGATGGTGAGTGGCTCCACCCATGGGTGCCCGGCCTCGGGTTGAGCCTGGCGTTCCGGGTCGACACCCTGTCGTGGCTGCTGGTTCTGCTGGTCGGCGGGGTGGGTGCTCTCGTGCTCGTCTACTGCGCCCGCTATTTCGCGCCGGGCACTCCGGGGCTGGGCCGGTTCGCGGCGGTGTTCACCGGGTTCGCCGGAGCGATGCTGGGCCTGGTGGTCAGCGACGACCTGCTGCTCATGTACGTGTTCTGGGAGCTGACGACGGTCTTCTCCTACCTGCTGATCGGACACACCGGGACGGCCCGGCCGAACCGACGGGCCGCACTGCAGGCACTGATCGTCACCACCGCCGGCGGCCTGGCGATGCTGGTCGGCATCGTGATCCTGGGGCAACACGCCGGGGGCTACCGCTGGTCGCAGGTCGCGTCGGCGCTGCCGAGTGGTCCGTTGCTGGTGGTCGCGGTGGTGCTGATCCTGTGCGGGGCGCTGTCCAAATCGGCGATCTTCCCGGTCAGCTTCTGGCTGCCCGCCGCGATGGCGGCGCCGACGCCGGTCAGCGCGTATCTGCACGCGGCAGCAATGGTCAAGGCCGGGGTGTTCCTGGTCGCCGGGTTCGCGCCGATGATCGCCACGGCGGGCGGGACGGCGGCGTCCGTCTGGCAGGTCATCGCCGTCGGTCTGGGCCTGGTCACGATGCTCGTGGGTGGCTGGGCGGCTCTCTTTCAAAACGATCTCAAACTTCTTCTGGCGTACGGCACGGTCAGTCAACTGGGTCTGCTGACGGCGGTCCTCGGTTTCGGGACGGCGGGGACGGCGCTGGCCGGGGTGGTGATGCTGCTCGCGCACGCCCTGTTCAAGTCGTCACTGTTCCTGGTCGTCGGGGTCATCGACAAGACGACCGGCACCCGTGACCTACGTCGTCTTCAGGGTCTGGGGCGCCGCGCACCGGTGCTCGCGGTCGTCGCCGTGACAGCTGCGGCGTCGATGGCGGGCCTGCCGCCGGCGATCGGGTTCGTCGGTAAGGAGGCCGTGTTCGCAGCTCTGCTCGACGCCGGGACGGCCGGCCTGCTGACGCTGGGCGGCGTGGTGGCGGGCTCCATCCTGACCGTGGCCTACACGACCCGGTTCCTGTGGGGCGCCTTCGCCACGAAGAGTGAACCCGACAGCGTCGGGGCCACCGCGCCGCCCGGCGAGACCGCGACAGGGAAGCCCGCCGAAAACCGAGCCGCCCTGGTACCGGCGACCCTGCCGGGCAGCGGCGACGCGACCGTGCCCGGCAAGAGCGACACAACCGCGCCCGCCAGGAGCGACACGCCCGTGCATGGCGAGGGCGGCACGACCGGGCTCGGCAGGGGCGGCACGACCGGGCGTGCGGGTGACGGGACAGGCCGGGAGGACGAGCGGGCGGGCGTGGCGTCAGCGGTGACTGTGCCCTCACCAGCCGGGTTGTTGCTGGTCGCGCCGACCGTGCTGGCGTTCGCCGGACTGTTGGCGGGGAGTCTGGCCGGGATGGTCGAGGGGGTGCTTTCGCCGTACCACCGAGGGTTTGCCGGGGCCGGGAGCGTCGCCCACCTCGCGCTGTGGCACGGGCCCGGTGTGCCGCTCGCCCTGTCCGTGCTGGTCGTCGCCGGTGGGTTGGTGCTGTTCCGGCTGATGCCGGCCGGGAAGGCCGGGCCGCGGGCCGGCGGCGGGGTCTACGAGCGGGTGATGACCGCAATGGATCGGCTCGCGGTCGAGGTCACCGGTGCGACGCAGCGGGGTTCGCTGCCGTTCTATCTGGCGGTGATCCTGATCGTGCTGATCGCGACGGCCGGGCCCGCGATGGTGATCGGCTGGCCTGAGCAGACCGCGTTCCGGGTGTGGGACACGCCGTTGCACCTGGTGCCGGTGGCGGTGTCGGTGGTCGCCGCGGTGTTCGCGGTGCCGGCGCGGCGGCGGCTGACCGCGGTGATCCTCGTCGGCGTGACCGGTTATGCCAACGCGGGTGTGTTCCTGTTGCACGGCGCGCCCGACCTGGCGCTCACGCAGTTCCTGGTGGAGACCGTCACGCTGGTCATGGTGGTGCTGGTGCTGCGGCGGCTGCCGAGTCACTTCTCGCAGCGGCCGGGGTCGTGGCGCCGGCGGATCCGGGTCGGTATCGGTGTCGCGGTGGGCACGGTGATGGCCGGCGTCGGTTATCTCGCGGTGTCGGCGAGGCAGGCCGTGCCGGTGTCGGAGGCCTATCCGGAGATGGTCGTGCCCTACGGCGGCGGCCACAACATCGTCAACGTGATCCTGGTCGACATCCGGGCCTGGGACACGATGGGCGAGGTCGCGGTGCTGGTCGCGGTGGCGACCGGGGTGGCGAGCCTGATCTTCCGGCGGGCTCAGCGGCTGAACCGGCGCGGGCCGGTGGAGACACCGTCCGAGCCGCCGCGTGACGAGCCGGTGTGGCTGATGGCCGGGCACACCGTGGAGGCCGGTCGACGGTCGACGATGCTCGAGGTGGTCACCCGGCTGCTGTTCCACATCATCGTGCTCCTGTCCGTGTATCTGCTGTTCACCGGGCACGACACTCCGGGTGGTGGATTCACCGGAGGACTCGTCGCGGGCCTGGCGCTGATCGTGCGGTATCTGGCCGGCGGACGGTATGAGCTGGCCGCCGCCGCACCCGTCGACGCCGGGGCGGTCCTCGGCGCCGGGCTGCTCGTCGCGGTCGGCAGCGGTGCCGCAGCGCTGGTCGCCGGCGGCGAGGTGCTCCAGAGCGCGGTGCTCGACCTGCATCTGCCGCTGCTCGGTGACCTGCACCTCGTCACGTCGACGGTGTTCGACATCGGCGTCTATCTGATCGTCGTCGGGCTGGTGCTGGACGTGCTGCGGAGTCTCGGCGCGGAGGTGGACCGGCACGCGATGACCGGCCGGGAGAACACCGGGCCACGGACCGAACACGAGAGACGGCCTCAGGAGGAACTGGTATGAGACCGAGCATCGTGCTGTTGCTCGCGGTGGGCGTACTGTTCGCCGCCGGGACGATCCTGCTGCTGGAACGCACCCTGACCCGGGTGCTGCTCGGCGTCATGTTGTTGGGTAACGGCGCCAACCTGCTCGTCCTCGCGGCGGCGTGGCCCGGGTCGCCGCCGATCGTCGGGACCGCCGACCCGGCGGAGATGACCGACCCGCTACCACAGGCGATGATCCTCACCGCCATCGTGATCACACTCGGCATGACGGCGTTCCTACTGGCCCTGGCCTACCGCAGTTGGCGGTTGAGCGGGCACGACGAGGTGCAGGACGACGCCGAGGACCGTCGGGTTCGCGAACTCGCCGAACGTGACGAGGGGTCGGACGCCGAAGATCTGGACACCGACGAGACCGAGACCGTGGAGGTGCGCGCGTGACCTGGCTCGTGCCTCTTCCCGTGATCATGCCGCTACTCGGGGCGGCGACGACACTGCTGATGTTTCGGCGGCCCCGGGTGCAGCGGGCGATCAGCGTGAGCGTGCTGACCGCCACCCTCGTGGTGTCGGCCGTCCTGCTGGTGCTGTCCGCCGACGGGCCCCTGGTCGTGGCGGTCGGTGGCTGGCCCGTACCGCTGGGGATCGTGCTCGTCGCCGACCGGCTCGCCACCCTGATGCTCGTCGTGTCGGCCGCGGTGACGCTGTGCGTGCTGCTCTACTCGATCGGGCAGGGCGGCACCGACGGCGACGAGGAACACCCGCTGTCGGTCTACCACCCGACCTATCTGATCCTCACCGCCGGAGTCACCAATGCGTTCCTCTCCGGCGACCTGTTCAACCTGTACGTCGGGTTCGAGATCCTGCTGGCCGCCAGTTATGTGCTGATCACGCTCGGCGGTACGGAGAACCGGATCCGCGCCGGGACGACGTATGTGGTGGTGAGCCTGCTGTCGTCGGTCATCTTCCTGGCCGGCATCGGGCTGATCTACGCGGCCACCGGCACGCTCAACATGGCGCAACTGGTCGAACGGCTCGACGCGCTGCCGGACGGGGTGCGCATGGTGCTCCAGGGCATGCTGCTGCTCGCCTTCGGGATCAAGGCGGCGATCTTCCCACTGTCGGCGTGGCTGCCGGACAGCTATCCGACCGCTCCGGCACCGGTCACGGCGGTGTTCGCGGGGCTGCTCACCAAGGTGGGGGTGTACGCGATCATCCGTACCGAGACGCTGCTCTTCCCCGGTGGGCGGGTCGCCGACCTACTGATGGTGGCGGCGCTGTCCACGATGCTCGTCGGCATACTCGGCGCCGTCGCCCAGTCCGATCTGAAACGGTTGCTGTCGTTCACACTGGTCAGCCACATCGGCTATCTGCTCTTCGGGGTGGGGCTGGCGTCGCGGGCCGGGATTGCGGCGGCCGTCTTCTACACGCTGCACCACATCATCGTTCAAACGACGTTGTTCCTGGTTGCGGGGTTGATCGAGCGGCGTGGCGGCAGCACGGCACTGGACCGGCTGGGCGGGCTGGCGCGGACCGCACCGGTGCTGGCGATCCTGTTCTTCCTGCCCGCGCTCAACCTGGCCGGGATCCCACCGTTCTCCGGGTTCCTCGGCAAGCTGGGGCTCATCCAGGCCGGCGTCGACGACGGGGCGGTGCTGTCCTGGCTGCTCGTCGGCGGGTCCGCGCTGACCAGCCTGCTCACTCTGTATGCCCTGGCCAGGGTGTGGAACCTGGCGTTCTGGCGCTCCCCGGTGTCCACCGACGCGACGCCGCTGCGGTCGTCGCGCCTGATGGTCACGCCGACCGCCGCCCTGGTGGCCGCCGGCGTGGTGCTCACCCTGGCCGCCGGGCCGTTGTACTCGCTCACCGACACGGTTGCCGGGGATCTGCTGGAGCGGACGCCGTACGTCGAGGCGGTACTGCCGTGATGGGCCGTGCCCGGGACCGGGTCCTCGCGGTAGCTGCCCTCACCGTGGTGTGGATGCTGCTGTGGGGGGTGTTCTCCTGGCTCACGCTCCTCGGTGGGCTGCTGGTGTCGATGCTGGTGCTGGCCGTGTTCCCGCTGCCACCGGTGACGTTCGCGGGCCGGTTGCGGCCGGGTGGGCTGGCCCGGTTCGCGATGCGCTTCCTGACCGACCTCGTGGTGGCCAGTTTCCAGCTCGCGTGGACGGCGTTCGCCGGGCGCCGGGTGCCGCGCAGTGCCGTTCTCGCGGTTCGGCTGGCGGTGCGATCCGATCTGCATCTGACGCTGTGCGCGGAGGCGGTCTCCCTGGTTCCGGGGAGCCTGATCGTCGACATGGACCGGGCCGCGGGGATCCTCTACATCCACGTGTTCGACGTGTCCGGGCCGGCGGACATCGCCCGGTTCCGGCGTGACGTGCGCGAACTCGAGGAACGCATCGTCCGGGCGGTCGGCTCGGACGCCGAGATCGAGTTGTTCACCGCCGATGTCGCAGCCGCTGGTTCGAACGAAGGAGGAAACGGATGACCGTCGTCGCCGCCATCGCCGCCGTGTTCCTGGCCGCCGCGGCCGGGATGGCCCTGGTGCGCATCATCCGGGGACCGTCGACGCTCGACCGGATCGTGGGCACCGATGTGCTGCTCGCCATCACCGTGTGCGCGATCGCCACCGAGGCCGCCTACAGCCGTGATGCGACAGGTCTGCCGATTCTGCTGGGGTTGTCACTGCTCGGTGCGGCCGGGTCGGTCGCGGTGGCCCGGTTCGCCGATCCGGTGGCTCGCTCGGAGACCGCTCTGTCGTCCACCCAGCCGGGTGCCCCGGGCAGGGAGCCACCGAAGTCGGTTCCGGTGGGATCGGAGGCTCGGGGATGACCGTCACCGCTGTGCTGGATGCGATCGCCGGGGCGTGCCTGCTCGGCGGGGCGTTGCTGAGCCTGGCCGCGGGTGTCGGGCTGCTGCGGTTTCCCGATCTGCTGTCGCGAATGCATGCGGCGACCAAGCCACAGGTGCTCGGGCTGCTGTTGATCCTGGCCGGTACGGCGATCCGGCTGGGCACGGCGGTCGACATCACGACGCTGGTTCTGGTCGGCGTTTTCCAGCTGGTCACCGCGCCGGTGGCGGCGCACATGGTGGGTCGGACCGCCTACCGGGCCCGGCTGTTCCGGCGCGACCTGCTACTCGCGGACGAACTCGCCACCGACCGCCGAGACCGATGACGGCCCAGCGGAGCCGAACCTGCGCGAGGAGGGCAGGACGAAGTGGGTCAGGACATGGCGGGTCAGAACGCGGCAGGTCAGAACGCGGCAGGTCAGAACGCGGTGGGTCAGGACGCGGTGGGTCAGGACGGCAGGGGTGGGGTGGGATGAGGGCTGGAGACTCCCGCGGAGACCGGGGCGTTCGGTTGGGCGTATCCCATGGGTTGTGCCATTCGGGCGCCGCACTCCGCCGGCGGCAGCGGCTTCGCCATGAAGTAGCCCTGGCCGTATCGGTAACCCATGTCCCGGAGCCGGGACAACTGGGCCTCGCTCTCGATGCCCTCAGCGACCGCCTTGAGCTGCAGATACTCCACAAGCTGAGCCACCGCGGCGGCGACCGCGAGACGTCCCCGGTCGGCGCCGTCGGCGATGCCGTCGACGAACGACTTGTCCAGCTTCAAGACATCGACCGGGAAGGCGCGGAGCAGGCTGAGGGAGGATTGCCCGGTTCCGAAGTCGTCGAGGGCCAGCCGCACCCCCATCTCGTGGAGGGCTTCCAGGGCTTCGGTGACCTGCGGCCCGTCGGCGACCGACGACTCGGTCACTTCGATGATCAGGTTGCGCGGCTGGAGTCCGGTGTCGCTGAGGACCGCGGCGACCTCGTCGACGAAGCCGATCTCCCGAAGCTGACGAACGGCCACGTTGACGTTCACCGCTTCGACCGCGTCCGCACCGAGGGTCGCGCGCCATTCCGCGAGCTGGCCGCACGCCTCCCGGAGCACCCAGGCGCCGAGGGGAACGATGAGCCCGGAGCGTTCGGCGACGGGGATGAAGTCGGCGGGCGAGACGAATCCGCGGTCGGGGTGCTGCCAACGGACCAATGCCTCACAGCCGTGCATCCGCCCGGTGACCAGGTCGTACACGGGCTGGTAGAGGAGTCGCAACTGCCCGCCGAGGATGGCGTCGTGGAGTTCACCGGCGAGCCGGGCGTGTGCGGTCATGTCGTGACGCATGCGCGGTTCGAACCGCACCCACGAGGCTTTGCCGGACTCCTTGGCCGCGTAGAGCGCGATGTCCGCGTTGCGCAGCACCTCGTCGGCGGTCTCACCGGTCTCGGCGACCGCGATACCGACGCTGGCGTGCAGCAGAAACTGCTGTTCACCGGCGTGTACCGGCCGTCCGATGGTGCCCTGCAGACGGGTGGCGGCGGCCTCGGCGACCGCGGGCCGTCCGGTGGGCAGCAGCACGGCGAACTCGTCGCCACCGAGCCGGGCCAGACACTCGTCGGCTCCGGCGCTGTCGTGCAGGCGCTCGGCGACCTGGCGCAGCAGCTGGTCGGCGGCGGCCGGGCCGAGCGTGTCGTTGACCATCTTGAAGTCGTCGATGTCGATGAAGATGGCGGTGGAGGGCTGGCCGGCCTCGAGGCGTTCGGTGAGTTCGACGAGGAAACCGGTGCGGTTGGCGAGGCCGGTGAGGTTGTCGGTGAGGGCGAGGCGTTCGAGTTCGTGCTGCTGGCGGCGGATGCCACGGAGCGCCCGGTTGTTCTCGCGGAGGCTGAGCAACTGCCGGACGACGATGATCGCGGCGATCAGGACGGCGCCGACGATCACCGCCCGGCCGCGGAGGTCGAGGTCACGGGCGGACACGATGATGACGAGGACCGCGGTGACCGCGACCGACAAGAATTGCAGCGGGTCGGCGAACGACCAGCGCAGATGCCGCGGCGGCACGTTGACGACCCGGCTCTGCCGGAAGGCCGCCAAGGTCATGCCGAGACCGACGAGCGGGTATCCGAGGTAGGACGCCACGACCACGCTGAGGTCGTTGCCGACCAGGAACGCCAGAACGGTGGCCAGACCGACGACCGGTTCGAAGGCGAGGATGCCGAGCGCGAACGGATCGACGCGACCGGCCGGGCTCATCGCGGCCCGGCTGAAGATCACCAGGCCGAGCAGGCAGCAGATGCCCACCACGCCGGCGGCGGCTCGGGTGGCGATCGGAGTGCTGCCGGAGACGGCACGCAGCACGACGTACCCGAAGAAGACCGTGCCGGCGACGATCACCGCGGCCCCGTCGAGCAGCAGCCGGGCCCAGTCGAGCCGGGTTCGGGAGGTGATCGGCACGTGCCGGAACGCGATCATCGCCAGGACTAGGCTGACCACGTTCGACGCGGCCTCGTAGGGCGGCATGTCGGCGTCGCCGCGGATCGCAGCGACGGCCGCACCCAGGGTGCTGACCAGCAGGGCGGCCGCGGAACCGGCCCACAGCCGCCAGAACGCGGCGACCGGGCGGTCGACGGCCAGGCGGCTGACCCGGTAGCAGGCGATGGTGCCGCATGCCGCGATCACCGTGCCGCCCGCGTTGCCGAGCAGCACGTTGTGCGGATAACCCCAGGTCAGCCAGGCAAGCACGGCCGCCAGGGCGGCAAGACCCATGATCAGGGGTACGGCCGGCGCCCGGTCCCGTCGCGGCGGACCCGGGGTGTCGTCGGATCCACGCATTGTCGGCCTCTCGCCCGTCGGCACCTTCCGGGACCCAGATCGGCCGGAACCGGGCCAGACTGAGCGCCTGTCAACGTGGCGTCCATCCGGCGACGCGAGCATCGGCGGTGATGGGATGTAGGAGGTCGGGTGGGGCCCGGCACCGGCGATGCGGGATGTGGCACGACCGTGCCATGACCCGGGCCGTCACACACCTGGTGATCTCGGCCGCCGCGATCGCGTTCGGCCTGGTCGCGGTGGTCGGCTGGTGGTCGCCGATGTACTGCCTGGCCTGCTGGATCATCCTGGTCGCGGCGGTGGAGGCCGGCTCGGTGGGGACGGTCCGCTGGGCGGCGCTGCCGTTCGTGCTGCTTGCGGGCGTCGGTACAGCCGCCTACGGCCAGCGGATGGCGACGATCCTGATCGGCGTGGCAGGTGTCATCCACGGCCTGGTCGCGGCGGTCGCGGTCCGATCCCGGAAGCCCGAGACCGGACCGGAGTGTCGTCACCGGTTCAAGGCGGCGGCCGCGTCATCGGCCAGGGCGCGGGCGGACGTCTCGGCCTGTTCGGCCGTGGCCGCCTGCACCACCAGCCGGCTGAGGATGTCGCCCCTGGCCAGCAACAGGGTGCAACGCCCGGCGCTGTGCTCGGACTCCTCGCAGTAGAGCAACTGCCGGTCGACGCCGTCGAGCGCGGACAGGCCGACCCGATGCGGCCCGGCGTATGCGACGCCCCCGTCGTCGTAGCGGGCACAACCGAACCGCCCGTCCACCTGGCCGATGGCCTCGCCCGCGGTGATCCGCCCGTACGCCCCGGTGAAATATCGCACCTCAACGCCGGTGTCGACGTCGAAATCCGGTTCCCGCCAGATCCGCTCCTGCCCGAACGCCGCGACCAGCGCCCCGAACCCCGGCCCGTTGCCGCAGAGGTGCGCGGCGACGTCCTCGCTGGTGGCGGCCTCGATGGTGAACGGCATCAGCCAGCCGACGGTCTCCCGGTCGAGCATGGCCCGGTCGACACGGCCGGGCGCCTCGGAACGCATCGAGTCGGCGGTCTGCCGCAGCGGCGTCTCGGCGGCCGTCGCGCAGGCGGAGTGGCTGCGGATCTCCTCCGGCCCGGCCAGGTCACCCATGTCGTCGAGCGGGCGCGTCAGATACCGCACCCGCCGGGGGTCGGTGCCGGCCGGGTAGGCGGGAACCGCGGGCAGCTCGAGGGAGATCGTCTTCTGGTACCGGGCCCCGTACCCGTCGGTGTATCCGGCGCTCACCCGGAAGTCGGCCGGCAGGGTCGGACGCAACGGATTGCCGCCGGCTCGCATGGCGACGTGCTGGAACGGGCCGTCGTCACCGAGCACGACGAACTCGAATGGGGAGGCCGCCGGATCCGCCGGGCGCGACGCCGACCACCAGGAGTAGGCGACACCGGACCGGGACATGTCGTGCTCCGAGCCACCGACCTCCACTGCGGACAGCTTGTCGCCGGGACAGACCGGCGCGAAGAGGTGGTAGTCCTCACCGATCCGGGCGACACCGACCCGGTACTCCAGCGGCTCGGCGGAGTCGCCCGGACACCCGGCGAGCAGGAGTCCGGCGAGCACCGTGAAGACCAGAGAAAATGCCTTACGCACGACACCCCCGCATCGATCGTACGATCGATCGTGCTCCATGATCTGGGCGGTGACCAGGATGTACAGATCGTCGTAACCAAGGCGTTGCCTACGGGGTTGATCTTCCGAAAGTTGATCAACTAGCTTCTCGCAGTGATCACCAAGCGAATCCTCACCGCCGCGCTCGCCGGCGTCTTCGTTCTGTCCCTGACCGCCTGTTCGGAGGAGACTCCGGCAACCACCGCGCAGCCGACCGCGACCGCGGCGGCGCCCGAGGCCACCGTCGAGGCGACCACCCCGCCGCCCGCCGCCGCGCTCTCTGACAAGGAGATCTGCGAGGCCGCCAACAAGGCGAGCGAGTCGATGAAGGACGCGATGACGACGATCTTCCAGACGACCGGAGACATCAGCGCCAAGGACTCGGCGGCGATCCTCGCCGACATGGCCAAGCAGCTCGACAAGGCCGCCACCGGCAGCGACACCGAGGTGGGCAAGGCGGTGCAGCTCATCGCCTCGCAGGCGACCGAGGCCGCGGCGGCCAAGGACCCGACGGCCGCCCTAGACACCGCCGAGTCGGAGAAGTCCGGCAAGGCCCTCAACGCCGCCTGCAAGAAGGCCGGCGTCACCACCAAGTACTGACAGGTACGGCGACGGCCCGGCGCGCATCGCACGCCGGGCCGTCTGTCGAACGGATCAGGGCGCCGAGAACAGCGGGGTGCTCAGGTAGCGCTCGCCGGTGTCCGGGAGCACCACCACGATGGTCTTGCCGACGTTCTCGGCCCGCCAGGCCAGCTCCCGTGCGGCGTGCAGGGCGGCGCCGCTGGACACCCCGGCGAGGATCCCCTCGGTACGGGCCAGCTGCCGCCCCGCCTCCCGCGCCTGCTCCACGTTGACCCGGAAGACCTCGTCGTAGATGGTCGGGTCGAGCACCTCGGGCACGAACCCGGCGCCGATGCCCTGGATGCCGTGCGGCCCCGACACCCCACCGGAGAGCACCGGCGACTCGTCCGGCTCGACCGCGTACACCCGAAGGTCGGGTTGTTTCTCCTTGAGGATCTGACCGACGCCGGTGAGCGTGCCGCCGGTGCCGACCCCGCCGACGAACAGGTCCACCTGGCCGTCGGTGTCGTTCCAGATCTCCAGCGCGGTGGTACGGCGGTGCACATCCGGGTTCGCCGGGTTGTCGAACTGCATCGGCAGCCAGGCCCGCTGCTCCTCGGCGATCTCCAGGGCCTTGGCGACGGCGCCCTTCATGCCCTCGGCCGCCGGGGTCAGGACCAGTTGTGCCCCGTACGCCAGAAGGAGCGCACGCCGCTCGGCGCTCATGCTGTCCGGCATGGTCAGCGTGAGGCGGTAGCCTCGCGCGGCCGCCACCAGAGCCAGGCCGATACCGGTATTGCCGCTGGTGGCCTCGACGATCGCCGAGCCGGGGCGCAGCTCCTCGGTGGCCTCGGCGGCCTCGATCATGGCGAGGGCGATCCGGTCCTTGACGCTGCCGCCGGGGTTGGCCGACTCGAGCTTGGCGATCAGTTTGGCCGGCAGTCCGGGCTCGAACCGGGTCAGCCGGACCATCGGTGTCCGGCCGATCAGCTCGGTGACGTCGTTGTAGATCATTTCCTCGCTCCTGAGTTGATGCCGGCGTTCGGTGTTGCCTGAGGTGTTGCCTGAGGTGTTGATGGAACCGTCTCGGCGGCCGGGGCGCGCACCCGGGCCCCGGCCGGAATGTCGGCGAGGACCAGCGCGAGAGCGCCGATCTCGGCGTCGTCGCCGATGCTGACCGGGCCGAGAACCGTGGCACCCACCCCGAGGGTGACCCGATCTCCCACCTCCGGGTGACGGCGGCTGCCCTTGGCGTCCCGCTGCCAGCCCCGCCCGCCGAGGGTGACCTGGTGGTACATGGTGACGTCGTCGCCGATCCGGGCGGTCTCGCCGATCACCACCCCGGCCCCGTGATCGATGAAGAACCGCCGGCCGATCACCGCGCCCGGATGGATCTCGATGCCGGTTAGGAATCGCATCAGCTGGGACACGAAACGGGGCACGAACGGGATGTGGGCCCGGTTCAGCAGGTGGGCGACCCGGTGACCCCAGAGCGCCCAGAGCCCGGGGTAGAGCAGCACCTCGGCCACCTTGATCCCGTACAGGGCGGGGTCGCGCCGGCAGTAGGCGCGGATGTCTTCCAGCACGGAACTTTCCTCGAGATGAGCGGGACGGAGACCGGGCCCCACGGTGGCACACGCCGGTATCCGCACGGTCGGCGGCGGGGAGTCAGTCGCGCCGGCTGGGACAGCGCTCGTCGAAGACGCCACGCACATGCGAGCCTGCCATCGGCACGGCGAACCGGTAACCGGCCATCCGTCGCTGGGCATCCCGCTCGCTCATGACGGCAAGGCTATCCGATGATCACCGGGGTGTTCAGGGGCCGAAGGGCCTGGTCCATCGGCCCGAACCGACGGGACCTGTCGCCCTGACACCCGCGCCCTCCGCCGCCATAGCGTCTACCGTGTGAACACGTCGGGGATCGCGGTCCGTCACCGCCTGCCGGCCCTGGCCGGGGCCGCGGTCGCTCTGCTCGGCGGGTTGTACGCGGCCCTGCTCCTGCTGGGTGTGCCGGTGGCCGCCCCGCCGTCGCCGGTCGAGGACGTGCACGGCCCGGTGATGGTGTTCGGGTTCGCCGGCACCCTGATCGCTCTGGAACGCGCGGTCGCCCTGGGACGCGCCTGGGCTCTGTGCGCTCCGGCCGCGTCCGCGCTCGGCGCCGTGATCCTGCTGGTGACCGGGCCGTCCTATCCCGGCCGCCTGCTGATGGTGATCGCGCCGGTGGCCCTGCTGGTCGTCTACCGGGCGCTGTGGCTGCGCCAACGGTCGGTCGCGCTGCTGGCGCAGGCCGCCGGCGCGTTCGCCTGGTACGCGGCCGCCTTCCTCTGGCTCGCCGGTTACACCGTCCCGGAGATCGTGCCGTGGCTGGTCACCTTCGTGGTCGCGACGATCGGCGGCGAACGCCTGGAATCGGCCCAGGTGGCATTCCTCGGCCGCCGCAGTCCGGAGGTGTGGTTCCGCGCGGCGCTGGCCGCCCTGGTCCTGACCGCGACCGCGGCCACGGTGGCACCCCGCTCCGGAACCGTGCTCTTCGGCCTGGCCCTGCTCGCGGTGACCGCCTGGCTGGTGGTCTTCGACGTGGCCCGGCGCACGATCCGGTCCAACGGCCTACCCCGGTACGCGGCGGCGGGACTGCTCGCCGGTTACGCCTGGCTGGCGCTGGCCGGTCTGCTCTGGGCGGGCGCCGGCCCGGTGTCCGAAGGCCCCCGCTACGACGCCGCCCTGCACGCGGTGTTCCTGGGTTTCGTCGTCTCGATGATCTTCGTGCACGCTCCGGTGATCCTGCCCGCGGTGCTACGCCGTCCACTCCCCTACCATCCGGTCCTCTACCTGCCGCTGGTTCTCCTGCACGTCTCCCTGCTGGTCCGGGTGGGACTCGGTGACGCCGCCGGTCTGGAACCGGTGTGGCGCTGGTCCGGCACGCTCAACATCGCGTCGGTCCTGCTCTTCGCAGCGTGCGCCGCGACAACCGCCACCCGGGCCGCGACAACCACCACCCGGGCCGCGACAACCACCAGCGCTTCGGCCGCCACTCGCGCCGCGACAACCGCCACCCGCGCCGCGACAACCGCCACCCGCGCCGCGACAACCGCCACCCGCGCCGCGACAACCGCCGGCGTGACGACCGCCGTCACCAGCCTGCGGGCCGCCGATGCACCGCCGGAGGCGGGTGCGAACCCGTGAACGGCCGCGCCTCCTGGCACCGCCGCGTCGGTCTGCTGCCGCTCGCCTACCTGGCCGCGCTCGTGGTCCTCGCCTGCGCCCACCCGCTGCTGCCGCAGTGGCGCTGGCTCGCCATCCACCTGCTGCTCCTGGGCGCCGCCACCAACGCGATCCTGATCTGGAGCGCCCATTTCACCGCCGCGGTCCTGCGCGCCCCCGCCCCACCGCACCGCCGGGCCGAGGCGATCCGGCTGGCGCTGCTGAACGGCGGGATCCTGCTGATCCTGACCGGCGGTGCCCGGGGCGTGGCCGGGGCGGTCCTGGTCTTCGCCGCGATCGCGGCCCATCTGCACCGGCTGGTGACCCAACTACGCAAAGCACTCCCCTCCCGTTTCGCGGTGACCGTGCACTACTACGCCGCCGCGACGATCGCGCTGCTCACCGGCATCCCGGCCGGCGGCTGGATGCTCGTCACCGACGACGACCTGCGCCCCCGGCTGATCCTCTTCCACGCCCATGTGAACCTGCTCGGCTGGATCATGCTGACCGTCCTCGGCACCCTCCTCACCTTCTGGCCGACCGTGTTGCGTACCCGCATGGATCCGAAAGCCGTCGCCGCGGCCCGCACCGCGCTGCCCACCGCGATCATCGGCATCGCCGCGCTCGCCGTAGGTGTTCTCGCCGGATGGCCGCCGGTGGCGGTCGCCGGACTCGTCGTCTTCGTCGCGGCCGTCGTGATCGCTCTCCTCCCCGCCGCCCGCGCGGCCCGCACCCGCCCACCCGAATCCTTCGCCGCGTGGTCCATCGCCGCCGGGGCCGGGTGGCTGCTGATCGCCCTCGCCGTCGACGCCCACAACCTACTGACCGGGTCCGACAATTTCGCGAACGTGCTGGTCCCGCTGCTGGCCGGGGCGGTCGGGCAGATCCTGCTGGGCTCGCTGGCGTACCTGCTGCCGATGGCGCTGGGTGGCGGCCCGTCGCGGGCCCGGGAGCGGGTGGCCGCGCTGGACCGGCACTGGCCACAGCGGATCGCGATGACCAATGGCGCCCTGATCGCGTTCCAGCTGCCGGTCGGCGCCCACACCCGGATCACCACCTCGCTGCTGCTGTTCGCCGCGCTGATCCAGTTCCTGCTCCCGGCCCTCCGGCTGCTGATCACCGACCGAAGGCCACCCCACGCCGCCACACCAGGCACCGCACCGGAGGCGTCCATGTCCCGACCGGCAGGCGACCCGCCCACCGCAGACCAGACAGACCGGCGTGTCGAACGTGGAGGCGACCATGTCTCCGCATGAGGGCGGTTTCGCCGCCGGTATCGCCCTGGTCCTGCTCGCGGTGCTCACCGGGGCGGCCGTCCAGCACGCCGCCGACCCGCCCGCCGCCGCCTCCGCGACCGGGAACGTGACGCCGACCGGGCACACCACGACGGTCGCGGTGACCGCCGACGACATGCGGTTCAGCCCGGCCGAGATCACCGTCCCGGCCGGCGACCGCCTGGTGATCGACCTGACCAACAGCGACCAACGCCGCCACGACCTGGTGCTCTCCAACGGCGCGAAGACGGGGACGGTGGCCCGGGGCGCGACGGTGCGGCTGGACGCCGGGATCATCGGCGGCGACCTCGACGGCTGGTGCTCGCTGACCGGCCACCGGATGGCCGGGATGACGCTCAAAGTCACCACGACCGGTGGTCACACCCACGGCGCCGACGCGGCAAGGACGGCAGAGAAGGAGCAGACGGCCCGCGACGCCACCGCACCGGTCACGCCGACCGGCGAGGTCCACCGGATCGACCTGACCGTCCAGGAGGTGGGCGGCCGGTGGACCTACAACGGGACGGTCCCCGGACCGGTGCTGCGCGGCCGGGTGGGCGACACCTTCGAGATCACGCTGCGCAACGAGGGCACCGTCGATCACGGTGTCGACTTCCACGCCGGAGCGCTCGCCCCGGACCGGCCGATGCGCCCGATCGACCCGGGCGAGCAGCTCACCTACCGGTTCACCGCGACGAAGGCGGGCATCTGGATGTACCACTGCTCGACGATGCCGATGCTGCTGCACATCGCGAACGGCATGTACGGCGCGGTGATCATCGACCCGCCCGACCTGCCCGCGGTGGACCGCGAATTCGTGCTGGTACAGAGCGAGTTCTACGGCGACGACCAGGAGACCCCGACCGCGGTCGCCTTCAACGGCCGGGCGAATCAGTACGACGAGCACCCGCTCACCGCCACCGCCGGGAACCGGGTCCGGTTCTGGGTGCTGAACGCCGGGCCGAACCGGACGAGCGCGTTCCACGTGGTGGGCGCCCAGTTCGACACCGTCTGGTACGAGGGCCGCCGGCAACTGGACCCGGCGGATCCCGGCGGCGCACAGGTGCTGGCCCTGACCCCGGCGGCCGGCGGTTACGTGGAGACGGTGCTGCCGGAACCCGGCCACTATCCGTTCGTCAGTCATGTCATGGTGGACGCCGAACGTGGCGCCCACGGCACGATCGAGGTGACCCGATGACCACAGCGACGAGGACCCGCCGCCGGCAGTACGTCCCGCCGCAACACGGCGCGTGGGCGATGCTTCTGCTCCCGTACCTGGCCGGGCTGCTGATCCACGGGTTCGCCTGGCCGGCCGTGCCGCTGCTGGGCGCGTGGATCGCCGGGTATCTGCTGTCCTACTACGTGCTGCAGGCGATCAAGACGCGGCGGCTGAGCCGGTTCCGCCCGCAGATCACCCTCTATGCGCCGGTCACGGCGGCACTGGCCCTGCCGGTGGTCCTGGCCCGGCCCGCGCTATGGTGGTTCGCACCCGCATACGCCGCCCTGCTCGCGGTCAACGCCTGGTTCGCCTGGCGACGACGTGAGCGTGCCCTGGTCAACGACCTCGCGTCGGTCGTGCAGAGCTGCCTCATGGTCCCCGTCGTCGCGGTGGTCGCCGGGGCCACGCCACACTGGCCGCCGTTCGCCGTCGTGCTGCTCTACTTCACCGGCACGGTGCTGTTCGTGAAGACCATGATCCGGGAGCGCGGCTCAGTCCCGTACCGCCGCGCCTCGATCGGGTATCACCTGGCCGCACTCGCCGCGGCGACGGTGATCGGCACCTTCGCCGGGCTGGTCTTCGCGGGCCTGCTGGGCCGCGCCTGGCTGCTGCCCGGGCGGCCGCTGACGCCGAAGCAGGTCGGCTTCGTGGAGATCGGCGCGAGCGTGCTGGTGCTGGCGGCAGCGGCGCTGGCCGGTTAGCGCGCGACGCTGCCGGCCAGTTAGCGCGCGACGCTGCTAGCCGATCAGTGCACGGACGCCGTTCATGTACAGCTGGCGGTCGACGTTACCGAGCAGGATCCGCTGCAGGATGTAGCCCTGGACCAGGCCGAAGAAGGCGGCGCCGATGCCCTGCGGGTCGGCGTCGGGCGGGAGCTGCCCGGCCTCCTGGGCGCGCTCGGCGGTGCGCACCGCCCGGTCCCGGACCCGGCCGTAGACCTCCGCGACCAGCGCGCCGACCTCGGGATCGTGCACCGCCTCGCCCCACACCTGCACGGCGATGCGGATCGTGCCGTCCTCGACCGCGGCGGCGTCGATCAACTCGAGCAGCCGCTCCAGGATCTCCGGGATGGTCGGCATCGGGTCGAGCACGAGCAGCCCGTCGAGCACCCCGGTGACCGCGGTGATCTTCTCCCCGGCGATCGCCGTGATCAGCTCGTTCTTACTCTTGAAATACCGGTAGAACGCACCGACCGACAGCCCGGCCTCCTTGATCACGTCCTGCATGGACGTCTGATGGAACCCGTTGCGCACGAAACACCGCGCGGCGGCGTCGAGGATCTGCTGGCGGCGGGCGGCGAGATGGGCTTCGGAGACGCGAGGCACCTGGAAACCTTAATCATTGGGTACGGCCACTCGAAGCACCCTGGCCACCCCGCGAGGCAGACGGCCCGTCCGGCCCGCCAAGGCGTCTCACGGGCGAGGCGGTCCGGCGCCGAGGATTGCCCCCGATTAGAACGTGTTCTAGTGTCAGCCCATGGAGTCCGCCGTGGTGACCGCCCGTGACCTGGCCCGCCGATCCCAGGCCGCGGCCGGGGTGAAGGACCGCGCGACCTGGCTCGGCCTGTTCGCCGACGACGCCGTGGTGGAGGACCCGATCGGCCCGTCGCCACTATGCCCGGACGGCCTCGGGCATCGCGGCACCGAGGCCATCGCCGGCTTCTACGACACCGTGATCGGCCAGGTCGAGCGGATGCGTTTCGAGATCGAGCGCTCCTACCTGTGCGGCGACGAGGTGGCCGACGTCGGAACGATCCACATCACCATGGCCGGCGGCCACACCGTCCAGGTGCACGGCGTCTTCACCTACCGCAGCGACGGCGCCGGCCGCCTGGTCGCTCTGCGCGCCTTCTGGGAGTTCGACAGCATCGTCGCGTGATTGCGGGCGATCACTAGGGTCGTCGAAGTGACTTCGCGACTCCCCCGGGTGCTCCTGATCATCGTCATCTGCGTGTTCGGGGTCTGCGGGCTGCCGTCCGCCCTGTTCTTCACGGCGATGGCCGTCATGGCGGACGGCCCGGTGCCGGCCCAGATCCTCGTGTTCGGGGTGCCGGCGCTGATCGCGTACCCGATCGCGGTCTGGTTGTGCGTCCGAGCCGGACGTGCCCGCAGCACCGGCCGCGCCTGGCTGGCCGCCACGCTCGGGATGGGGCTCGTCATCGGCAGTTCGCTGCTACCGGTGATGATCATCGGTTCGGCTCTCGCCGAGGAGTGGAAGGAGACCCGGCCCGGCGGCCGCGGTCATGTGGGATCCGCCGGGCCGCACCTCAGAGGGCCGTCAGGAGTGCGCTGACGAGCAGGCTGCCGATGTTGTGGTAGCCGTCGGAGATGGCCGCGTAGAGCAGCGGGCGCGGGAAGTTCGCGATGTCGACCGTGTTGGCGGTCAGGTAGCCGACGCCCACGATCCACCCGAGCAGTAGGTGCCAGGAGGTGTCACCTACCACCGGCAGACTCTGCAGACATGCCGAAGACCTCTGCCCGCCTGCTGGCCCTGCTGTCGCTGCTCCAGGCCCGCCGCGACTGGCCCGGCACCCTGCTGGCCGACCGGCTCGGGATCAGCCTGCGCACCGTTCGCCGTGACGTGGATCGGCTGCGTGAGCTCGGCTATCCGATCGCCGCGATGAAGGGCCCGGACGGCGGCTACCGGCTGGGCGCGGGCGCCGACCTGCCGCCGCTGCTCTTCGACGACGAGCAGGCCGTCGCCCTGGCCATCGCGCTGCAGATCGCGGCGACGACCCCGGGCAACACGACAGGCGAGGCCGCGGCGCGGGCGTTGCACACGGTGCGGCAGGTGATGCCGTCCCGCTTACGACATCAGATCGATGCGGTACGGGTGACCGCCGCCGACCGGCCGACCGAGCAGCCGTCACCCGACGTACTGGTGGCGATCAGTGCCGCGGTCCACGCGCGGGCCGTGCTCCGCTTCGACTACCGCGACGACATCCGCCGCACCGAGCCACACCATCTGGTGACCCGGGGCGGCCGCTGGTATCTGATCGCCTGGGACCTCGACCGCGGCGGCTGGCGGACGTTCCGCGCCGACCGGCTCACCCCGCGCACCCCGAACGGCCCGCGCTTCAGCCCGCGCGAGCTGCCCGGAGGCGACGTGGCCGGATACCTGACGGGCGTCTTCCGCGGCGCGGTCGACGCGTCCGGCGACTGGCCGTGCCGGGGCACCGTCGTCCTGGACCGGCCGGCCGCGTCGGTGGCCCCGTTCGCCGGTGACGCGATCGTCGAGGAGTGGGGCGACGACCGCTGCCGCCTGACCCTGGGCTCCTGGTCGTGGACCGGTCTGGCCGCCGCCGTGGCCAGGTTCGACGCCGATTTCCAGGTGGTCACCCCACCCGAGCTGGCCGAGGCCGTGCACCGGCTGGGCGAACGGCTACGACGAGGCGGCGGCCCGCCCGTACGCGCGTAGTTCACTGATCCGCTCGGCCGGGACCGGCCGGGAGTACAGATACCCCTGGCCGTACTCGTAGCCGAGCCCCCGCAGCAGGTCGCGCTGCTCCGCGGTCTCGATCCCCTCAGCCACCGAGCCGAACTCCAGCGCGGCCGCCATCTGGCTGACCGCGGTGGCGACCGCCGCCTGCCGACTGACCGTGGTGATCGACTCGACGAACGAGCGGTCCAGTTTCAGGGAGTTGACCGGACACGTGAGCAGCAGGCCCAGCGACGAGGCGGCGGTGCCGAAGTCGTCCAGCGCCAGTTTCACCCCGAGCCCGCGCAACGCGATCATCGTGGCGTGCGACTGCTCGTCGTCCAGGACGGCGGTCTCGGTGACCTCGATGACCAGGCTGCCCGCGGGCAACCCGGTCTCGGCCAGGGCGGCCGCCACGTCGGCGACCAGGTTGGGGTCGCGCAGCTGCGGCCCGGCCACGTTGACGCCGACCTGGAGCGGGGCCTCGCCCGGGAACGCGGCCAGCCAGGCGGCGCCCTGCCGGCACGCCTGCCGCAGCACCCACCGCCCGATCGCCACGATCTGCCCGGTGCGTTCGGCGATCGGGATGAACTCGATCGGCGGCACCAGTCCCCGGACCGGGTGGTTCCAGCGGATCAGCGACTCGACACCCATCAGCCGGCCGTCGGACAGCCGCACGATCGGCTGGTAGAGCAGGCTGAACTCGTCCCGTTCGACGGCCTGGTCGAGCTCGCGGATCAGGACCGCCTCGGCGCTGATCCGGGCGCCCATCTCGTCGGTGTAGGCGATCCACTGGCCCTTGCCGCGGCGTTTCGCCTCGTACATCGCGATGTCGGCGTTGGCCAGCAGGGTGGACGGGTCCTCGCCGGGGCGGGCTTCGGTCAGGCCGATGCTGGCCCGGGTGGTCATGGTGTGCTGGAGCAGCACGATCGGCTCGGCGAGCAGGCGCAGGATCTCACCGGCGACCATTCGGGCGCCGTCCGGGCCGGTGCCCGGCAGCAGGAGCGCGAACTCGTCGCCGCCGAGCCGGCACACCACCGCGTCGTCGCCCGCCGCGTCGCGCAGCCGGGACGCGACGACCTTCAGCAGCGAGTCGCCGGCCGCGTGACCCATCGTGTCGTTGACCGTCTTGAAGTCGTCCAGGTCGATGAGCAGCAGCGACGAGTCGGTGGTCAGCAGGCGGGCGGTCTCGGCGCTGAAGTGGGTGCGGTTCGCCAGCCCGGTCAGCCCGTCGAAGAGGGCCTGGTCACGCAGTTCGCCGAGGGCCACGTCGAGCCGGCCGATCAGGTTCATGTTGTCGTGGAAGGCGACCAGTTGCCGGCCCGCGACCAGGAACGTGATCACCACGACGCCGATGGTCGCGCCGACCAGCTGCGACGACGCGGCGTGCGGGAGTACCTGGAAGAACACCACGAAGGTGACGGCGATCATCCCGTACGGCAGGAGGCTGTAGGGGCGGCGCTTGGCGGTGTAGCGCGGGTCCCCGACGCGCAGCACGATGACCTGGATCCACGGGCCGACGGCGATCAGGACGCTCGGCAGCAGGCGGATCGCGTAGACGTACGCATGGTCAAGGGTTTGGAAGTCGCCCGGCAGCAACGTGCTGACGCCCTGGACCATCGCGGCGGAGACCATCGGCCAGGCCGCCATCCGCGCCATCGGCGGGTGGCGGATGAGCGCGACCTTGGTCGCGGAGAACGTCGCGACCAGGACCAGCGCCGCCGTGACGCTCGCGTTGACCCGGTCGGTGCCGCCGTCGAGCGGGTTGAACGCGAAACACCAGGCGACCACGCCCCCGCCGACCAGCACGGTGGTGGCGTCCAGCCAGAAGACGAACCGTTCCCGGGCGGTCCGCAGACCCTGCGGGAAGATCAGGCAGGCGATCACGTTGCTGCTCATGCCGATGGCGAAGAAGACCGTCTGCACGGTTCCTCCGGTGAGCGACGGCTCACCGGGCCGGATCAAGACCTGGAGGGCATGGTACGTGTCACCCAGCGTGAACGAGGCTCCGGCGAAAGCGATCATCGACCAGAAGCGGCGGTAGCGCTCGTGGGCGAGCCGCCGCAGTCGCCATCCGCCGAGCGCGAGGGCCGCGTCGAGGGGCACCTGCACCAGCCAGAAGACCTGGACCTGCCGCATCGGTTGCCCGCTGAGCAGGAAGAACAGCACGCACCCGAGGAGGGTGAACCCGATCAGCCCGCGCAGCACCGGATCGCGGCGCAGGTGGTCGACCGGCCGCACAGCCGGTTGCGTGTCGGTCAACGGTCATCCCTTCCCTGGCGCTTCACCGCTGTATCGGACAGCCGCAGCCGGATCCGAGAAGTCCGAAGGTAAACACCTGATCAACCGTCCCGGCCGGGACACCCGGGCCGAATCATGAACGCAAAGTGACGCAGAGTGCATCCGACGAATGTCCACAATGGCTGCGGCCCGCCACCCCCGATCGGGGTGACGGGCCGCGATGCTTCGGAGGCGGATTGTCAGGGACGCATCTCGTAGGCGCCGACCAGGGCGAGGACCTGCTGCCAGACGGCGTCGTCACGGGACTCGTCGGCGACCGGGCGGCGGATCGTGGCGAGCGCCCATGCGGCCTGCTCCGGGGTGGTGGCGGTCTTGCCGTGCAGCTCGGTCAGGTAGCCGGAGAAGTCCCGGACCAGGATCGCGAAGATCTCGTCGAGCAGCGCCTCGTCGACGCCACCCTTCTCCAGGATCAGCTGTCCGTAGACGATCAGCGCGAACAGGTGCCCGACCGACAGCAGGAAGTCGAGGTCCTTCTGCTGCTCCTCGGTCGGGGCGTGCTTACGCAGCAGGTCGCAGAACGCGTCGGCCTGCTCCCGGAAGCGGGCGACGTTCGGCAGCGCGGCGTGCGCGTCGTAGGCGGTCCGCCAGTCGTGGAACCGGATCGCGCCGAGCCCGCGCGCCGGGCCCTGCCGGAACAGGAACTCGTCGTCGGCCGGGTCCTGCCGGGTCGGTACCGGCGCGTACTCGTCGGTGGGATGGAACAGGTAGTTCGGCATGAACTTCAAGATCAGAGCAAGGTTCACGTGTACGGTGCCCTCGAGCTTGGGCAGGCCGCGGATGTCCATGGCGGCCTTGTCGAAGTAGGTGTCCGCCTCGAAGCCCTTGGCCGCGATCACGTCCCACATCAGGTCGACGACCTTCTCGCCCTCGGTGGTGACCTTCATCTTCGTCATCGGGTTGAACAGCAGATAACGACGGTCGTCGGGCCCCGCGCTGCGGAAGTAGTCGACGGCGCGGTCGCTGAACAGCTTCATGGCGACGAGTCGGGCGTATGCGTCGGTCAGCTCCCGCCGCACATGCGGGAACGCGGTGACCGGCTTGCCGTACAGAATGCGCTGGTGGGCATGGGTGACGGCCTCGTACATGGCGTGTTCGCAGATGCCGATCGCGGCCGTACACAGGTTGAACTTGCCGACGTTGACCGTGTTGAGCGCGGCGTCGAAGGCGGCCTTGCCGGTGTGCAGGACGTCCTGCTCGCGCACCGGATAGTCGGTGAGCTCGAACGTGCTCACGTACATCTGCTTGTTCACGACGTTCTTGATCAGGTGGTAGTTCTCGTGCCTGCTGTCGGCGGCGAAGAACACGTAGCCGTCCGGGCCCTCGACGTCGGAGCGGCGGCCGAACACCGAGACCAGCCCGGCCACGTTGCCGTTGCCGATGTAGTACTTGGTACCGCCGGCGGTGAACCCGCCGTCACCGGTCGGCGTGAGGATCATGTCGGTGGCGTAGATGTCGGCGCCGTGGCTGCGCTCGGACAGCGCGAACGCCATCACGTGACCCTCGTCGAGCAGGTCGGCGGCCCGCTGCCGCTGGAGTGTGTTCGCGCTCTGCCACACCGGGCCGAGACCGAGAACGGTCACCTGCCACGTGTACCAGTAGTCGAGTCCGTAGAAGCCGAGGATCTCGCTGAGCGCGGCGTTACGGGCGGTGTCCCAGCGCTTGTCGCCACCACCGTCGGCGGCCGGTGTCAGGAACGTGGCGAACAGTCCCTCCTTCGCCGAGAAGGCCAGGAAGTCGTCGTACCAGGCCCGGTCGATGTAGCTCTTGACCAGCGCGTTCTTTCCCCGCTCCTCGAAGAAGCCGACGAGTGCCCGCAGCAGTCGGCGGCTCTCCGGGTCGAGGTGCGCGGGGTCGTAGGTGTTCGGATTGAAGAGCACGGAGCGTTCCTCTCAGAGTGCGCGGAGCGTGTCGAGGACGTCGTCGAGCCAGTCGAGCAGCATCCGCTCGTAGGCGATGCCGCCACGCAGCACCACGTGCTGGAGGCGCTCACCGACGTCCAGGTGTTCAAGATCGGGGAAGTCCCGTTTCTCGCCGTTCATGTACGTGAAGAGCAGCGACTCGTGCTCGGCCCGGTAGCGTTCGACCTCGCCGATCAGCGCGGCCCGCCCGGCGTCGTCGGTGAAGGCGGCGCCACGTATCTTCACGGCCAGTTCGTGCCGCACCGCCTCCGGCTGCACCGGCGCCCGCAGCCAAGCGATGAGCGCCGCCCGCCCGTCGTCCGCCACCGAGAAGCTGCGCTTGTCGGGCCTGCCGTCCTGGCCGATCTCCTCGGCGACCAGCCAGCCGTCCGCCTCCATGCGCCTCAGAACGCGGTAGATCTGCTGGTGGGTGGCCGTCCAGAACCGGCCGATCGACCGCTCGAACCGCCGGGCCAGCTCGTAGCCCGACCCGGGCTGCTCCAGCAGAGAGACCAGGATCGCGTGCTCCAGCGCCATGACCGCATCATCCTATGCACTTCGTTGCTGTGCAACTAGTTGCATAACGGCTAGGATCTTCTTCGATGTCCGGACCGTTGCTGCGCCGGGCCCGCGGCGGCGCGCTCGCCGGCGGGCTCGTCCTGCTGCTCGGCTCGACCGGCTTCGTCCTGCTGCGCTACCGGGTCTACGCGATCCCGACCGCCTCGATGGCCCCGCTGATCACACCCGGTGACCGGGTCGTGGTGGACACCTGGTCCCAGGATGCCGCCCGCGGTGACATCGTGCTGCTGGACGGCGAAAGTCTGCTGGTCAAACGGGTCGCCGCGATCGGCGGCGACACCATCACCTGCTGTGACGAGACGTCGCGGATCATCACCGGGTCGTCGGTGGTCGGCGCCCCTCCCTCGGCGATCGGCGCGGGGCCGACGGTGGTCGGCGTCGGGACAACCCCTTTCGCGGTACGGGTGAGCGACGGCCGCCTGTTCGTCCTCGGTGACAATCCGGCCGTCTCGCTCGACTCGCGGGCCGCCGCGAGCACCCCGTCGGACACCGACGGCGACGGCACCGTGCCGGCCGACCTGGTTCGCGGCCGGGTGGTGGCCGTCGCCACGAATCCGCTTCCCGACCGCGCGGCTGCCGCCCTGACCCGAACCGCCGTCGCCTTCATCGCCTCGATAGCCCTGTTGATCATCGCCGCCCTGCTCAGCGCACTCGCGAAACTCCGGTCGCCCCGCCCCTGATCGTGCGGGCGCCTCAACCTCTGCCGCTGGACGCGCCGGAACCGCTGACCTCGGCCGCCAGGTGGCTGCCGCGGACCGTGCCGGCCCGGATGAAGACCTGCCCCGCCTTGACGCCGTTTCCGGAGAACGCCGGCAGCCAGATGTTCAGCGGCAGCCAGGTCGGGATCAGGTCGGCGGTGATCTCCACCGGGAGCAGCGGGACGTCCAGGTAGGGAACGGTGATGAGACCGCCCAGGTGGGTGGCGTAGATGTCCACGTCGTCGATGTCCAGGTCGATGCCGAGCCGCAGGTCGGGGCCGGGGTCGCCGGTCAGGATCCGGTAGTTGTCGGCCTTCAGGTTGTCGGCGTGGAAGACGAGTGCCTTCACGGTGCCACTGTCGGTGGGCAGTTCCACGGTCCCGCGGAAGGTGAAACCGGTCGCCAGGAGCCTGTCCGCGCTGACCGCCGGGACGTTCTCGCCGTACTTGATCGCGGTGATCCGGCCGGGGTTCGTCATCCGTGGCGCCACGGTCATCCCGGCGCTCGGCGAAGCGGACGCGGATACCGACGGCGAGGTGCCGGGGCCGGGCTCGCCGCTCCCACTCGGCACCGGCGTACCGGTGGTGTCTCCACCGCTCGGAGCCGGAGTCGGTGATGGTGTCGGGGCCGGGCTGCCGGAATTCGGCGGGCCGGCTGAGGGGTTCGTGGACGGGTTCGGGCAGGCCGGCCAGAGCCATTCCGGAATCCACCACGGCCGAGTCGCGCCCGGCACCGGAACGCATGTCGACACCGTTGCGGGCGCCGCCTCAGCGGGCGCGGCCTCCGCGGGCGGCGGGCGATGGGCGGCCACCGCGGTGACCAGTCCGGCGGCGACCGCGACCGGCAGCATGACTACCAGGCTCCGCCATCTGACCCGCCGAGGTGCACCGCCCGCCACCGACGCAACCGCCCCTTCCACAGCGTCAGCCGAACCCGCCTCGGGCGGTGCGGAGGCTCGAAGCCCGGCCCGCCCGGCTTCCGGAAGCGGCCCGCTCTCCCGATCGTCCGGCACTCCCCCGCCACCGCGACCACCCGGTGTTCCGGCGTCGGCTCGGCCGGCCGGCGCTCCCCCGCCATCGCGAACGTCCAGCCTTCCGGCGGCGTCGACCGGTGGGATCAGTTCCGTCTCGTCGTCGCCTGGGTCGGTCGGTGGGCGCGGGTCGGTTCGCCAGCCGAAGGCCATCGCCGAGCCGACCAGGGCCAGCAGCGCCCCGATGCCGCCGCCGCCCAGGTTGCTGGTGACCACCGAGACGAGGGCGCAGATCGAGGCGACCACCGCGACGAACGCGCGCTGGGCCGGAGCGAACCAGAAGAACAGCCCGGCCGCGATCAGGATCGAACCGATCGCCACCCCGGACACCGCCGCCATCCCCACGTGGATCATGACGGGCAGCGGCGCCATCGGCAACAACAGGATGATCAGGCCGCCCAGGTCGGCGGCCACCCCACCCCAGAACGGGCGGGTCCGGCGCCAATGGCGGAAACCCGCCCGGCCCGGAACCCGCTCGTCCAGCTCGGCGCTCAGCTCACGCAGCCGGCTCAGAAGCATTCGTGCACACCGGCGGTGACACTGACCTCCAGGTCACCGGCGAGTTCGAGGGTCCCGCCGTTGGCCGACCAGGCGGTGCTCTCCACATCCGACGTCTTGATCGTCCCGGCCTGCACCCCGAACCGGCCGGGCGGCCCGCTGACCCCCTTCACCCGGTCCAGCGTGGACGCGTCGCGACCGGCCTCCACCTCGGTGATCACGCCGTCACCCCCGAACAGCGCGTCGGCGTCGGCCACCACGTTCGTCCCGGTGATCGCCTCGGTGCGGCCGCCCAGCACCTTCAGCGAGATCTTGCCGACCACCGGTACGTCCACGACCGCCGACGTGCACACGTCGCGCAGCGAGGCCCGGCCCACTCCGGCGAGCATCACCGGATGATGGGTGCCGTCCACACTTCGCGCGGTGTCCAGGTAAGCGGCTACGTCCGTACCCTCGACGCTTGCGGCTTTGACTTTGAATTGCTGCCCGGAGACGCCGAATGAGGCGGCGAGGGCCCCTTCGGCGATGCCGACGGTGACGCCGCCGAGCACGGCCAGTGAGGGAAGCAGCAGCAGGCAGGCCCGGCCCCAGGAGGTACGGCCTTCGTCAGCTCTCATCGGTGTTCGCTATCTCCCGTCGGCGGTGAGGGGGTTGCGCCGCCGCGACAGCCGCCGGCGCAGGTCGTTGAGGTAGTAGTCCTTCACCAGGTCACGCACCCTGCCCGGCAGGCGTGGGTAGATCAGCTTCGTCACGCCGAAGAAGCCGTCGAACATCCGCTGCTCCCGGGGCGACCAGGGGTAGCCGAACTGCGCCCGGATCGGCTCCGGCAGCAGGCCGACGGTGACCAGCCGGTTCAG
The DNA here is from genome assembly GCF_033097365.1 of Actinoplanes sichuanensis. NCBI lineage: Bacteria > Bacillati > Actinomycetota > Actinomycetes > Micromonosporales > Micromonosporaceae > Actinoplanes > Actinoplanes sichuanensis. Next base: position 1,428,352 of record NZ_AP028461.1, on the reverse strand, counting down.
CGGTTTCGCCGGGCGCATGACGAGCGGGATGTTCTTCGGGCGCATCAGTGCGGCCGCGATCTCCCGGCCCTCGTCGCTGACCCGCAGCGTGTGGATCATGCGGTCCCAGTAGGCGTCGAAGGTGGCGCGGTCGGCCGGCCACGCGTCCGCCGGACAGCCGATCGACGTGGCGAGCACGCTGTACTGCCGGAAGCACTCGTCCAACTCGGCCGGTGACAGAGGGCCGAAGACCCGCTGGTAGATCAGGACCGCGGTGTCGTAGAGGGTGGCATTGACCCAGACCTGCAGGTCGGGGTCGTCGGCGTAGTAGCCCGGCCCGGTCACCTTGCGGTGCATCGCGACGACGGCCCGACTGATCGCCGCACCCTCCTCGACGGTGCCGAAGAGCACGCCGAACACGTAGCTCATCGTGGTGCGCAGCCGGTCGAGCGGACGCTCGGCGAAGTTGCTGTGGTCGTAGACGCCCTGAGCGACGCCCGGATGTGCGATCTGGAGCAGTGTGGCCCGCCCGCCCCCGGCGAGCAGGAGCCCTTCGCGGGCCACGCGCCGAATGACCGCGCTGTCGTCGAAGAGACCTTCATCCATTCCAAGAATGTAAACCACGATTAACTTCTGATGAAAGGCGTACAGCTCATGCCGTGTTATTCATAGTCTGAGGAACGTCTTGGGATTAACTTAGTCGGCTGCGACCCCTGTCCCGTCGCGGTCCCACCGAGCGAGGCAGCCGGACCCGGCCCGGCGCCCTGAGCCGCACGCCTCACGGGCGTCCAGTTCCCACGCCCACCGAGCCGTTCGCTCCGACGGCTCGCCACCGCCCCATTGCATCCACTCCGGTCACCTCATCGATCGCCGATGGCCGATCAGCCGGCACCGACGCCATGTCGGGTGACCGGCGCGCCGATCACCCGTGCGCTGAGGTCTGGTCGAGCGGGATCGCGACCGTCTCGATCCAGGACGGTGGCGGCTCGGCGCCCTCGCCGACCACACCGGCGATCACCCGCACGTTGCCGGGCCGGCCATCCGGCCACGGGGTGTAACCGTCGGTCAGGACGATGATGATGTGCGGCCGCTCCTGAGCACGTAGTGCCTGATCGATGCCGACCCGCATGTCGGTCCCGCCGCCACCGGCCAGCACCACGTCGCCGACCGTGTTGACCCGGCGGACCTCGTGCACGTCGGCGTCACACGCCAGGACGGTCACCCGGTTACGCCCGATCCCGACGGCCCGGAGCACACCGGCGACCTCGCCGAGGACGGCCCGCAACTCGTCGCCGCCCATCGAACCCGACGTGTCGACCACGACGGCCACCCGAGGCATCGGGCGGCGCAGACTCGGGAAGACCACCCGCGGTACGGCCGCCCCGCGCCGCGACGGCCGCGAATAGGTGTAGTCGACCGCCCCGGAAGCCCAGGACGCGGCCTCCCGGACGGCCCCGGTGAGGGCTCGCCGCCAGTCGACGGTGGGTTCCAGGATCTCGTCGGCCCAGCGCCGCCAGCCGGCCGGGATCCGCCCGCGCGACCGGGCGTGGTTGCGCATGTCGTCGGCGGTCTGGCGGCGGATGGCGGCGGCCTCGACCGGACTGACCCGGGCCGCGTCGGAGATCTCCCACGGCATCGACCGGCCATGCGCGCCGGAACCGCACTCCGGATGGTGCGGGGTGGCCGGAATGCCGGGCAGATACTGCTCGAACATCTGCCCGTCCGGCAACCCGAACATGGCCGGCCGCAACGCATTCGACGGCAGCGACGAGATGTCGTCGTTGATCTCGCAGTCCTGAGCGATGTTGACCCGATGATGATCGTGTCGCATCTCCGGCGCCACCAGCGCCGACCGCCCGTGGTGATCCCGCAGCAGGTGGGCGACCTCGTGCACCCAGACAGCGGCCAGCTCATGCACGGGCGTGCCGTCGACGAACCCCGGGTTGACGTAGCACCGCCAGTGCCGATCAACCCCCATGGTCGGCACGTCGTGGCTGGGCACCACGGTCAGGCTGTACAGCGCCGACGCCAGGTACGGCTGGGCGCCGGCCGCTTTCAACCGCGCGGCCAGCAGCTTCGTCCGATCCAGAGCCCGAGCGGCATCAGCCCGCCGCTCCCGGCCGGCCACCGTCCCGTCGTCACCGGCCCGACCCTCACCGCCGGCCGACTCAGCCTCACCGCCGGCCGACTCAGCCTCACCACCGGTCGACTCAGATCCGCCGTCAACGGCCTGCTCCTCGCCGACAGCCTGTGGAAAGCCGCCGGCAGCGACCTCCTCCCGGCCAAACCCCGGCGGGGAGCCGCCAGCACTCCCCCACGCCCCACCGGCCGCTGGATCGGCGCTGGTCTGAACCGAACGCTGCGACGGAGTCGGGTGAACGGCAGGCACCACCGGGACTGAAGCAAACGGGCCGGAAGCGGGCACGTCGGACCCTGGCGCACCGGAAGCGGACGGGGCGGACGCCACCGGACCGGAAACAGGCAGGTCGGATGCTGACGGACCGCGAGCGGCCGGGACCGAGGTCACCGGGCCGGGAGCGGGCGGGGGCGGGTCAGGAGCCACCGGTCAGCAATCCGGACGCGGTGAGCACCTCGAGGAACGCGTCGATCGAGGCCGGGACCGGCCAGGCCGGCTCTCGCATGCGGGCCAGGTCGAACGCCGCCCGGGCCGCCACGTCGGGGACGCCCGCGTCGACGGCCTTGGCCAGGACCGTCCAGCCGGCCTCCCAGCGCTCGCGGGTCACCCGCGCCTCGATGGCGGCGACCACCGCGGTCAGGAACGCCAGCTGGCGGTCGCCGCGCTCGGGTAGGGCGAACGCGGCCGGGTTGGCCAGGACCCGCTCGGGGTCGGGCAGGTCCAGCTCGTCGAGGTAGGTGGTCAGCTCCAGCCCGGGACCGTCGCCGACGGCGCCGATGATCGCGGTGGCCAGGGCCTCCCGGGCGGTGCCGGCGCAGAAGTGGAAGACGAGCAGGCGCAGTGCCATGTCCCAGGTGCGTGGGGAGGGCCAGGCGCCGCCTCGGGCCTCGGCGTCGGCCGGTAGGTGATGGGTCAGGCCGGGGCGGGCGGTCAGGAACCCGGCGATCACGCCGCGGGCCCGGGCCAGGGCGCTCGCGGCGCGATCCGGGTCGACGACGGGCACCTCGATGCGCGGCCACACGCCGGACAGGCCGCGCGCCACCACCCGTGGGTCATGGGTCCAGTGCAGGTGAACGAACCGGTTGGCCAGCGGCGGGCTCAGATGCCAGCCGTCGGCGGCCGAGGACGGCGGGTTGGCGGCGGCGACGATCCGGACCTCGTCGGGCAGGGTGAGACTGCCGACCCGACGCTCCAGGACGACCCGGAGCAGGGCCGCCTGCACGGCCGGCGGGGCGGACGACAGCTCGTCGAAGAAGAGCAGGCCACGGCCGTGCCGGGCGAGGCGGACGGCCCAGTCGGGCGGGGCCATCGGGACACCCTGCACCGCCGGGTCGTCGCCGACGATGGGCAGACCGGCGAAGTCGGACGGCTCGTGCACGCTGGCGATCACGGTCTCCAGGGGCACATCGACACCGTCGGCGAGCTGCGCGAGGGTCGCCGATTTGCCGATGCCCGGCTCGCCCCAGAGGAGCACCGGCAGGTTAGCCGCCACGCACAGTGACAGGGCGGCGGCCCGGTGGTCGGTGACCGGTTCGGTCCGGGTGACCCGGATCCGGCGCAGCAGCGCATCAGCGGCGTCGAGCCCGGCGGCCATACGAACCTCTTCCTCGGTCAGGCGGTGGCCGGGAGCATACGCGACCCCACCGACATTTCCGGTCCGCGATTTCCCACCCGCGCGCCACGTCCGGGAAAGCCGCACCGCCCGGAACGGGTGCTCGGTCGAGGGCGTCTCAGAGGGCCCGTTTACGCAGGTGGGTGACTGCCGCCTCGAAGTCGGGGTCGAGGTCTTCCAAGTAGTCGAGGTAGTCGTCGCAGTGGTCGATGACCGACATGTCGTCTTGATTGGGCAGGTTCGGGTCGGCGCCGGCGTCGGTCAACGCGATGATCAGGTCGGCCGGCCAGCGGTGGACCACGGCCAGGTAGAGCGGGGTGCTGCCCTCTTTGTCACGGGCGTTCACGTCGAGGCCCTCGGCCAGCAGGCGGGGCAGCAGACGCGTGTAGTCGAAGGCGCGCGCCCGGTGGATCAGGGTTCGGCCGCGGCTGTCCCGCAGATGGGGGTTCATGCCCGCGTCGAGGAGTTCGAAGACGGTTCGGGTACCGCCGTGGATCATGAGCTGCCACAGGTCGTCGCGGTGGGCGCGGAGGCGGCGGGGCAGCCGGCCGGGGGCGCCGTGCCAGGCCTGCTCAGCCGCGAAGCAGCCGCTGACCTTGCCGCCGAACGCGCCCAGAGCGCGTTCCCGTCGGCGCTCGGCATCGGTGTGCCCGGACAGTTCGAGCCGCCCCAGCCGGACATCGACCTCGTGCCAGTCCCCACGACACCGGATCCGGACGGTCCCCACGGCAGCCGGCACCGGACCCGCCACCGGCCGGGAGGCACCAACCGACACCGAACCGGCGAGCGGCCGGGAGGCACCAGCCGACACCGAACCGGCGAGCGGCTGGGAAGCACCTGCCGACACCGGACCGGCAAGCGGCCGGGAAGCACCGATCGGCACCGGATCAGCGAGCAGCGGCGAAATGCCGACCGGCGCAGGACCGGCCGCAGGCGCAGGACCGGCCGCAGGCGTAGGACCGGCCGCAGGCGTAGGACCGGCGGCCGGCGCGGGACCGGCGGCAGGCGCCGAAGCGGCAGGCGACGCGGGTCCGGGAGCCGGATCGGTGAGGTCGGTCGGACCGCCCGCGGACGTGACAGTGGGTGCGAGGCGGGGAAAGAGCGCCGCCCGGACCATCGGATGCACGTCGGCCGGGGTCAGCCGACCCGCCCGGATCAGGTCGAGGTCGACCTGGTAGCGGACCAGGTCGGGTTGGAGGCGGGGCCGCCTCCAAGCGGCCGAGGAGAAGTGCCGGTCGGACGTCCAGGTGACCCGCAGGGTGTCGCCCTCCACGTCGCAGCACAGACGGTCGCGATAGGAGGCCCAGAGCGTCCAGTCGGTCAGCCCGGTCAGCCGGGACCGCAACCGGACGTCGTAGGCGAGCCGGACCGGGTCGATCGACCGCAGGAACGGCTGATCCGCATAGTCGGGCCAGGAATCGCCGTCGACGACGAACCCGGCTGCCGCGAACGCCTCGGCCGGGGTGGCCGACAGCCGCACCCGCTCGGCCGGATCGTCACCGGAACCGGGTGGGGCGAGCGGTTCACCGGCACCGGTGAAGCCGGGCACCCGCTCGGCCGACCCGCCGATGGCGGCCCGCAACTCGTCCGCGTGCCGTGGGTCCCACAGGTGGGCGGGCAGCAGCGAGACCTCGCCCGGCTCGAGCTGCGCCCAGTCGGCGGTGCCGATGCTGAGCCGCTGGGAGCCGAACATGGAGGGGATCGCGTCCAGGATGGGCACGATCGTTTCCGGAGCGAACACCGTGTCCGGCGAGACGAGCACGTATGTCCGGTCGACGGCGAGGGTGGTGTGCCCGCCGAGCGCCCGCGGCAGGTGCCAGCGCAGCAGGTCGGGTGCCAGGTGCGGGACGAGCTCGGCGGCGGCGTCGGACACGTCGGCTCGACCGGCCGCCCACGCGGCCCGCTGGTCGCCGGCCGCCCGTGCCGCGGCGCACTCGGCGATCATCCGCGGTGGCACGGCATAGTGGCGGATGCGCTGCCACTCGGCGAGCGCGAGTGGATCGTGACCGCTCACCGCAACCCCTCCCGAATCGACCGGAGCATACGCGAACCGGCCGTCATGGCGCCTGCTCGCGCAGGTGCACCAGCGCCGCCCGGAGGTCGGGTCGCAGCCGGTCGCCGTATCTGAACGCCTTCCGTACGTGGTCGAGCACCGTCTCGCCGTCGCGGTTGCGGATCGACAGGTCGGCGCCGGCGTCGACCAGGGTCATGATCACGTCGGCCGGCCCGAGCTGCTGGACCGTGCGATGCAGGGCGGTGTAGCCCTCCTTGTCGACGGTGTCCAGGCCGACCCCGGCGGCGAGCAGGCGGGGCAGCATCTCCCGGTGGTCGAACGCCGCGATCCGGTGGATCAGCGTGCCGCCGGTGCCGTCACGCAGGTACGGGTCGAGCCCGGCGTCGAGGAGTTCGCAGAGCGTACGTGTACCGCCGTGGATCAGTCGCTGCCACAACCCGGCCCGATATTCCCGCAGCCGCCGGGGCAGTCGGCCGAGCCCGCCGTACCACATCCGCTCGACCGCGAAGCAGCCGCCGGTCGCACCGCCGAAGGCCTGCAAGGCGCGTTCGCGCCGGCGTTCGTCGAGGGTGTGAGCGAGCGGGTCGAGCCGTCCGAGCCGGGCCTCGACCGCGTGCCAGACGCCGTTGCAACGCACCCGCACCACCTCACCGTCGGTGGGCACGAACGGCTCCGCCGGGGCGTCCGGGTAGAGGACGTCGCGAACGAGCGGGTGCAGGGCGCCGGGTGCGAGTTGTCCCTGCCGGATCAGTTCCTGGTCGGCGGAGTAGCACACCAGGTCGATCGGGATGCACGGTCGGCCCTCGGTGGTGGTCCAGGAGACGCGGGTGGTGTCACCGTCGACGAACACGGTCAGGTATCGGAACGCGTTCGGTTGCCAATACGAGTTGTCGGAGACCGTCCAGGCCCGCTCGCCGAGGCGGGCCGCCAGCCAGCGGGTGTCGTGGGCGAGCCGCCAGGGGTCGAGGGGCGTCAGCACCCGGTTGCGGTCGGCGGATCGCCACTTGTCGTCCTGCCCCGCGGTGAACTCGAAGCCGGCCGCGGCGAAGGCCGCCCGGCGGTCGGAGGCGGCACTCCCGGAGCCGAGCGCCGCCGGTAGCCGGCCGATGCTTCGCACATCCCAGAAGTACGCCGGGAACGGCGCCGCCGGCCCGTCGAGCAGAACCGCCGCCCCACGGACGGCGCCGAGCCGGAGCCGCTGCGAGCCGTGGGCGCTGTCCGCCGAACGCACGGTGAGCAGCACCGTGTCCGGCCCGACCGGCGAGTCGGGAACCAGCAGGTGGAGCCGTCTGGCCGCGAACTCGGTCGACCCGTGCAGGACCCGGGGCAGATGCCAGCGCAGAAGATCCGGCGCGAGGTGTGCGACCGGAGCCTCCACGAGCAGATCGGGGTCGATGTCGACGTCGATCCGGGCGGCCTCGCAGGCGGCCCGCCAGTCGCCGCGCTGCCGGGCCTCGGCGCACTCGGCGACCATCCGGGCCGGTACCGCGTATCTCCGGATGTTGCGCCAGTCGGACCGGAACAGCGCACCGCTCACCGGTAGACGCTCACGATGGCGTTGATGTCCTCGTGTGGGGCGTCCGACGATTTCGGGGCGAGCCGTCGCATCCGCCGGGGCACACCGCCGCCGATGCCCAGGTGGTCGAGCCCGGCACCGGCGGCGAGCAGCAGTTTCGCCCCGCGCCCGCCGACGCCGGTGAACCGCACGTCGAGCCGCCGCAGGGCGCTGCCGGGCAGAGCCTCGGCGAGTTGGGCGGCCCCGGTGTCGCCGAGCACGTTGGGACGGCCGCCGAGGGCCCGCTCGGAGGGTGGGCGGGACAGGTCTAGGGCGGTCCACGAGCGGAGGTTCGCGGCCAGGGCGGTGACGTCGGTGATGCCGTTGCCGCCCAGGCCGAGCGTCATCGCGTACCCCGAGAGGTTGTCGGCCAGCGTCGCGGCGCCGGTGTCGCCCAGATGGTTGACGGCGAGGTAGAGCTCGCGGACTCCGCCCTCGCGGACGAACCGGGACAGGACCGGAACCGCGTCCGGCCGCAGGCCGTTGCCGCCGAGGAAGAGGCGCTCGAGGCCGCCCGGCCGGGTGGCGAGGGCGTCGGCGAGCGGCTCCAGACCGGCCGCGGTGAGGCCGGTGTTGACCAGGTCGAGGGTACGCAGAGCGCGGTTGCCGGGCAGCGCGGACGCGAGCCGGGCCACCCCCTCGTCACCGATCGGATTGCGTTTGAGCCAGAGCGCGCGGACGCTGTCGTCCTCGGCCAGCCGGTCGGCGAGCGCACCGGCCCCGGCCGCGTCGATGCGGTTACAGCCCAGGTAGACGGTGCTGATCCGGTGTCCGTCGGGCAGCGCGCCGGCGACCGCACGGGCTCCCTCGGAGCCGAGGCCGTTGGTGCCGAGCAACAGGTGGGTGGCGTGTGGTGAGGCCGCAGCGACCTCGACGACGCGGGCCGCCTGGACCGGGCCGAGACCCTGTTTGCACAGGTCGACGCGGCCGTCCGGGCGGATCAGGCCGCGCGCGAACTCCTCCGGCACGGTGACCGGGTCGGGGGTGGCCAACCGGCCGAGGATGCCGTCGAAGTCACCCGGGTCGGCCAGGCCACGATCGGGGTCGGCGATGGCCGGGCATCGCACCTGCATGTCGCCTCCCCCTGTGGCCGGACACGCTGACGTAAGGCGGCGAGACCGGCCGGATTCGAACCGGCGTCCTCCTGCTCGATGCCAAGGCGCGACGACCTCTGCGCTACGACCTCGCCGCGCCGGAGCATACGCGAACCCACCGACATTTCTTCAGCGTGCCCGCTCAAGACCATCCGGAAGCGGGGTCCAGAGTGCAGTCGAAGGGCGTCCGAAAAGGATCAGATCAAAATCCTCCGGCGGAGGTACGGCCACCCGCCCCCGAATCAGCCTGAGGCGGTCACGCCACCTCCATCGAAACTATGTCGAGCTCCCGCCCAGTGGTCACGGTGACGTCGGCGCTGCCGCAGGGGCACAGCGGGATCAGATCGGGCAGCCGCTGCTCGACCTGACACGACCGGCAGAAGACGACGGCCGGCCGCAGGTCGAGATCGAGGGCGGCACCGTGCGCGGCGGTCCCGGCGGCGGCCAGCTCGAAACAGAACCGGATGTGGTCGGGCAGCACCGCGGTCAGTGCCCCGATCCGCAAGGTGACCCGGCGGACCGGCCGTCCCGCCGCCCGGGAGCAGACCGTGTCCACGATGTTCTCGGCGATCGCCAGCTCGTGCATGAAACCCTCCCCGGCTGTGTACCCCGGTCAGGTGGCGCAGATTGACAGTCTCCCACGCCCACGAGAACCCTGTTACCGCCGTCACACCACGGTGGGGCTATCACCCGTCATGGGCTTCGCGGTCGCGATGGGCGCGGCCGCGATCTCCATGCGTGTACGGCCCCAGGCACGCGAACTCGGCGCCCCGCCGCTCACGTGGACCGTAGCGGCAGTCGAAGAGGTCGTGTCATCGACCGGGTCAGCTGCTGATGCGGCAGCTGATCTCCATCCCATCCTCCACCGGAAAGCCGACGCTCAGATAGCCGTTCGCCTGGTCACGGACGTAGTCGAGATAGGGCTGAACGGTCGGGAAGCTGCTGTCGTCACCGATGACCAATGCGCCGGGCGTCAATCGCGGTTCGAGTAGCCGGAGTACCGGCAGGTACAGCTCCTTCCACCCGTCGAGCAGTACCAGGCCGATCGGGTCGTCGATCGTGCTCAGTGTCTGCAGCGCGTCGCCGGCGAGGACGTCGACCAGGTGGGACACGCCCGCTTCGGCGAGGGTGGCGCGGGCGGCGGCGACCTTGGTCGAGCTGAGCTCGGTGGTCACCACCCGACCGGCGCCGTTGTCGAGTACCGCGGCGGCCAGATAGAGGGTGGAGATCCCGTACGAGGTACCGAACTCGACGACCGTCTGCGGCCGGGCGGACCGGACGAGGCTGTAGAGCAGCCGACCGCCTTCCACGGAGACCGGCAGGTAGGCCGACGCGAGGGCGTCGGCGCGTTGCTGGGCGGAGGCGCCGGACGGCAGCGGCGCGATGTCCAGGTCGTCGTCGCGCAGGGCAGCGGTGTGGAGCCGGTCGAGGATGCCGCGGATCGGCTCGCTCAGGAGTGAGGTCATGACACCGAACCGTAGACGCAACGTTGCGTCTAGACAAGGTAGGGTGTGACCATGCATCGCGGAAACCGCCACGGACGCAGCGAACAGGCCCGCCTCGCGGTCCTGCAGGCAGCAGACGACCTCCTGGTAGAGAACGGATTCGCCCGGCTCACCATCGAGGGCATCGCCCAGCGGGCCGGCGTGGCGAAACAAACCATCTACCGGTGGTGGCCATCCAAGACCGACATCCTGTTCGAGGCATTCGCCACCGACGCGGCCGAGGAGCTCACGCCACCAGACACCGGGGACACGGCCCGGGACCTGATCACACACCTCTCCGCCCTGGCCCGCTTCCTGACCGTCTCCCACGCGGGCGCGGTGTTCCGGGCACTGACCGCGGAGGGTCAGCACGACCCGGCGCTGGCCGCCCGACTACGCGAGGAACACCTGACCGCCCAACGCGTACGCGACCGGCAGCTGCTGCAACGCGCCGTCCAACGAGGTGAGCTGCCGGCCGACGCGGACCTCGACACAACGGTCGACCGGCTGGTGGGACCGCTCTACTACCGGGCTCTGATCACCGGCCAGGAGATCACCACCGAGTTCATCACCGAGCTGGTCCACGCAACCCTCAACGGCGCCTGATCCCCACCGGGCCGACCGACACGCAGAGTGGGCCTACCGGCTGAGCCTGGTCGGATTGGTGCTGCCTCTGCTGGTCGCCGCCCTGAGCATGATCAATCCGGTCTTCCTCATCGGGGGTGTCTTTCAAGACATCAGCAGGCAGCGCGACCAGGCGGCGATGGAGGCGTGGCTCGACTGGCAGATGCTGGCGGCGGCGATGACCCCGGTCCTGGGCCTGATCGCCCTGGCCTTGACGGCAATGACCGCCGGGATGCTGCTGATTCGAGCATCCCGGCGGCATTTCAACCACTAGTTCGGGTTGCCGACTCCGGTGAGGATGCGGCTGCGGATGTAGCGGCCGGCCTCGGTCAGTACGCCCGTGCCGGCGAACGTCGAGCCCGCGCAGGTGCCCTGCTTGAACGCCGAGTTCGTCTCCCGGCCGTCGGACAGGCTCCACATGCCGTAGCCGATCTTGTTGGCCTTGAGCAGGTCGAGCCAGGCGTTCGTGCTGGCGAAGTCGTTGCCGCCGTCGCCGGTGAAGGTCTGGGTGCCGAACTCGCTGACGAACAGCGGCAGCTTCTTCGCGGCCCGGGCCACGACCGCACGCCGGTCCGCGCCGTGCGACGCCGCGTAGAAGTGGAACGTGTACATGATGTTCTGGAACGCGACCGGGTCGTTGACGATCTCGGTCTCGTCGGCGCCGTCGGTGAGGCCGAGCGAGGAGAAGCCGCGGGTGCCGACGAGCACCACGCTGTCCGGCACGTTCTGGCGGATCACCGGGATGACCTGGTTGGCGTAGTTCAGGATGCCGTCCCAGCTGACCCCGTTCGGCTCGTTGGCGATCTCGTAGATCACGTTGTTGTTGTTCCGGTGCGCGGCCGTCACGTCGGCGAAGAACTTCTTGGCCAGCGCGGTGTTCCGGTTGGGGTCACCGGGCGTGAGGATGTGGAAGTCCACGATCACGTAGAGACCCAGCCTGGTGGCCTGGTCGACGAGCCCGTTGACCTTCGCGGTGAATCCGACCGGGTCGGTCTCCAGGCCGCCCTCCTGCACGTACATGCTGAGCCGGATGAAGTCGGCGTTCCAGTCGTTGCGCAGCGCGTTCAGCGAACCGGCGTTCACGCAGTTCGGGAAGAACTGCAGGCCGTGGCTGCTCATACCGCGCAGTTGAATCGGCTGGCCGGCCTGGTTGCAGAGGTTCACCCCGCACACCTTGAGCCGGCCGTTGACGGCGACCGGGGTGCCCTTGGCCGGAGCGGCGGTGGTCGGCGCGGCGGTCGGTGCCGTGGTGGCCGGTGCCTTGGTGGGCGGCGTGGTGGCCTTCACCGGCGGCTTGGTGGTCGCGGCCGGGGCGGCGGTGGTGGGTACCGCGGTGGGCTGCTTGGCCGGGGTGCCACCCTTGGTGTTGAGCGTGCAGGGTGCCAGGCCCTCGGAGTTCAGGTTCGGGCGGGCCGCGTTGCGGGCGATCGCCGTCTCCATCCGCTCGATGGTGGCGAACCGCTTGTCCTTCAGCGGGCCGAGGATCGCGTTCTGGATGAAGTTCGGGCCGCCCTGCCCCTTGGTGCTGACGATCCGCTTGTCGGCCTCGTCGATCTGGGTGTTGAGCAGCTCCAGGTTGCGCTGCACGTCGGCACGCTGCTGGGCGGGCACCGCGACGTTGATCTTCACGGCCGGGCAGCTGACCGTGGGCGTGGCCTCGCCGGCCGAGGCGACCCCCAGGCCGACACCGAGAGCGACGACGGTGACACCGGCCACCGCGCCGATCTGCCACCGCCGAGTCCGGAGACGGGACATGTCGAAACGCGATCTGTACATTGGGAGCCTCCACTGAGCCTGCGCTACACCCAGCTATACGGGAGCGCTCCCAAATCGGATCAACGCGGTACGGCAGGCGCGCGCCGTACACCCGGAAACGTTTTTGTCGGTTTTGTCATCGCTCGATGTCGTGACGTTTCGGGATTTGCTGATACCTCTGTGGAAGGGTTGCGTACGCCCTGGTGACAAGGGCACCGAAGCTGCCTCGACGAGCCCTCGCGGGCTTCACGGACGTCGACGCCGCAGCACCGTGAGCCTGCGTTCAGGTCCCGGTTCGTACCTTCCTTTTTCAACTCCTCAGGAGGCTCCGCAATGCGCGGATCGTTTGGCGCCGAATGCTGCTTCGGTGAAGTGGCGGTGAACCGGTGAAGCCCGCGATGACTGTGCTCGCCCGCTACTCGATGGGCCCGGCCGCCCTGGCCGGAGCAGCGATCGTGGCATCGTCGCCACAGACCGTGCTCAACGGCGGTATCCCGGCCACCTACGCCGTGACCGGCGCCGCGGGCGTGCCGCTGTCGTTCCTGGTGATCATGACGGTGATGGCCATCCTCGCCGTCCCCTACGTGGCGGTCGGCCGCCACGTCCCGCACGGCGCCCCGTTCTACGCACAACTCGCCCGCGGCACCAATCCGACCTGGGGACTGGTCGGAGCGGCGGTCACGCTGATCGGCTACAGCGCGCTCCAGGCCAGCCTCTACCCCCTGCTCGGCGCCACCGTCTCCGGGCTCGTCGGCGCCGGCGAATGGTGGATGTGGGCGCTGATCGCCTGGCTGATCGTACTGCTGCTCGGCCAGTACCCGGGCGCCGTCGGAGCGCGCGTCCTCGGTGTGCTGCTGGCCCTGGAGATCGCGGTGGTGCTGCTGTTCATCCTGGCCGGCTTCACCCACCCGGCACCCGACTCCGGCACCGCGGCCGGGGCCGGACTCGCGTTCGCCCCGTCCAGCCTGATCGTCGCCGGTGCCACCTCCACCCTGCTGGTGTACGCGGCCGCCGCGTTCGCCGGCACCGAGACGGCGATGGCCTACGCCGAGGAGGCCACCTCGCACCGGGCCATGGCGGTCGGGTCCGCGCTGGCGATCGGCGGCGGCGGAGTCCTGTACTGCTTCGCGTCGTGGGCGTACGGAGCCTGGATCGGTTTCGGCAACATGCAGAACGGCCCCGCCGACGCCGGCCGGCAACCGCTCGCGCTGCTCGGCGAGGTGTACGGCAACGGCATCGCCGAACTGTCCACCCTTCTGCTGGTCACCAGCATCCTGGCCGCTCAGTCGTCGTTCGGCGCGGCCATCGCCCGCAACGTGTTCGCCCTGGCCCGCGAGGGTGTGCTGCCAGCCGCCTGGCAGAAGGTCAGCCCCGGCGCGAAGGGCGGCGCGCCGCTGGGCGGAACCGCCGTCCAGGCCGTCACCTCGGCGGTCGTGCTGACCGTCATGGCACTGGCCGGCGCCGACCCGATGGCCACCATCTTCCCGTGGCTGTCGACGATCGGCGCGGTGTGCGTGCTCGCGCTGCTCACCGCCACGTCCTGGTCGGCGTTCACGTTCTTCGAGAAGGGCCTGGGCGGCAGCGAGAACGTCTTGGTACGCCGGGTGTGCCCGGTGGCCGGCGGCACCTTCGGCGTGCTGGCCCTGTTCTTCATGGCCGGCAGCGTCGGCACCCTGCTCGGCACCGAACCCGGCTCGTCGCTGCCGTGGCTGGTCGCCGCCGTGATCGGCGCGGGCACCCTGACCGCGGTGCTGACCGGCCGCTACCTGCGGCACACCCGCCCCGCCGTCTACCAGGGCATCGGTCGAGGCATCCCGGACGGCCGGACGGTCCTCGACCCGGCCCTGGAAGACATCGAAGTCTGACCTCCCGTGCCTCTCCCCGGCCGGAAGGCCGCAGAATCCCCCGAAGGAACCTGATGACCGCCTTGGCCGAGCCCCAATCGGGGGCCTACCAGCCGCACGGCATCATTCCGCATCCGCGCGTTCCCTACCCGGCGCCGGCTGCGGCGATCGGCTGGCAGCCGCCGGCCGAGCAGCATCGGGCGCAGGAGGCGGCCGATGCCGAGACCCTCGTACGACAGAACCTGGAATGGGCGCTGTTCGAACGGGCGCATGCGCTCAGCGCCCGGCACGCGTCGGCCGCGTGGGGACGACGGTTCAACCGGCCGCTCGTGCCGTACGCGCTGGCCGCCCTGTTCCGGGAGCGCACCGCCGACGGCAGCGCGATGGTGGTGACCGCCGCCACCCGGTTGTGGCTGGCCGGGCCGGAACCGTCCGATCCGGTCGATCTGCTGACCGCGCTCGTCGATCTGGCCCGCAGCCGTGACCCGCGGCAGCCGTGGGATGTGCGAACCGCCCTCGCCAACCGGCACGACGTACCGGACCGGGCCGTCTACACCGGGCTGGCGTTCTCCAGTCTGGACACGCACACCGGCACGTTCGCCCAGGCGTGTGAAGGGGCCCGGTCGGAGTTGCAGATCCCCGGGACGATCCTCTACCTGGCCGGTGATCAATCGATGCCGGGTGGGCAGCGGGCGCTCGTCGCCGACCGCCGAGGCACCGACGGTCACAACGCGCTGACCATCTCCAGTCATGAGGCGCTCAGTACTCCGGTGATCCTGTCGCGGTGGCCGTACACCCGGGTGGCTCTCTCCCTGCTCTATGAGCGGTCCGGTTACGGCCGGGTGCTGCGGGTGATGACCGAGTTGGACCGGGAGATCCATGCCGCGGACGAGCGCCGGCGGAAGGGATTCTGATGGATCTCGACGACCGCTGTTACGAGCTGGCGTTTCCGGGTGCCACCGATCTGACCTATCCGCACCTGGCCGAGCTGGTCACCGGGCGGCTGCTCAACAATGTCGGTGACCCGTTCCAGCCGGGGCACGGCCGCAGCCACACCAAGGACGCCGAGGTGCAGGTGGTGCGGTGGCTGGGTGCCCTGTTCGGGGCCGGTGACGATGTCTGGGGTTATGTGGCCGGCGGCGCCACCGAGGGCACGCTGCACGCCGTCGACGAGGCGGTCACCGCCCATCCGGACGTGATGGTCTACGCGTCGGCGGCCGCCCACTACTCGATCGCCAAGGCGGCCCACCTGGTCCGCGCGCCGCTGGTGCGGGTGGCCACCGACGACGACGATCGGATGAGCCTCGACGATCTGCGGGCGCGGTTGCGGGCCGGTTCCGGACGGGCCGCGATGATCGTGGCCACGGTGGGCACGACCGAGCGGGAGGCGGTCGACGACGTGGCCGGGATCGCCGGGCTCTGCGACGACCTGGGGATCACCCGCCGCCGGATCCACGTGGACGCGGCGCTGGCCGGAGTGCCACGGGCGCTGCTGCCGGACGGCACGCCGGGCTTCGGTTTCCGCGCCGGGGCGACGAGTCTGGTGGTCAGCGGGCACAAGTTCCTGTCCACGCTGACGCCGTGTGCGGTGATCCTCTATCCCCGGCGCCCGGCGGCGCAGAGCCGGGAGCAGATCTCCTACATCGGTACGGCCGACACGACGATCAGTGGCTCCCGGTCCGGGCACACGCCGTTGCTGCTGGCCGCGTCGCTGCTCGGGCAGGGCCGTGGTGGGCACCGACGGCGGGCGCAGCGGTCGCGGGATCTGGCCGCGTACACGTACGACGCGTTGTGCCGGATCGGCTGGCCGGCGCAGCGGCTGCCGGACGCGTTCACGATCACCCTGGCCCAGCCGGACCGCCTACCCCGCCCGTGGATGTTGGGCGGGGACGAGCGGACCGGTCGGATCATCTGCATGCCCGGTGTCGATCAGGCCTGGGTCGCCGAGCTGGTCAGCGACCTGGAGGCGCGGCTGCGTGGCCGGATCCACGTGCCCGCCCCGAGACCGCGGCGCATCGAGTCGTCAGGCGCGGGCCGCGATCGCGGCTAGGGCCGGGCCGGGGTCGAGGGCGCCGTACTCCAGAGCGCGGTCGGGGCCGAGGCGGGCGGCCACGAACGCGTCGGACACCGCCGCCGGGGCCTGCCGGATCAGCACCGCCCCCTGAAGGCCGAGGGCCAGCGCCTCGACCACCCGGCGGGCCGATCCGGCGGCCGCGGACGGGTCGCCGGCCACCTGGGCGATCAGTTTGCGGGTGGTGGCGACGTGGGTGTCGTAGGCCGCGTGTACGCCGAGGGCGGACGACAGTTCACGGTCGACCGCCTCCACCGAGGACGGCTCCCGGGACATGGCGCGCAGCACGTCGAGCGCGATCACGTTGCCGGAGCCCTCCCACACCGCCATCACCGGCTGTTCGCGGTAGCGGCGGGCCAGCGGGAAGCTCTCGGTGTAGCCGTTTCCGCCGAGGCATTCGAGGGCCTCGTAGGCGTGGTTCGGCCCCCGTTTGCACACCCAGTATTTGCCGACCGCGGTGGCCAGCCGCCGGAAGGCGACCGACTCGTCGTCGTCGGAGTCGTAGGCGGCGGCGAGCCGGAGGGCGGTCCAGGTGGCGGCCTCGGCTTCGAGCTGGAGGTCGGCGATCACCGCGGTCATGGCCGGCTGGTCGATCAGGGTCGCCCCGAAGGCGCTGCGGTGCCGGACGTGCCAGGCCGCCTCGGCGACCGACTGGCGCATCCCGGCGGCGCTGCCGAGCACGCAGTCGAGGCGGGTCTGGGCGACCATCTCGATGATCGTGCGGACGCCGCGGCCCTCCTCGCCGAGGAGCCGGCCGACGGTCGCGTCGAGTTCGATCTCGCTGGACGCGTTCGACCGGTTGCCGAGTTTGTCCTTGAGGCGCTGGATGCGGAACACGTTGCGGTCGCCGCCGGGCAGCACCCTCGGGACCAGGAAGCAGGACAGTCCGCCGGGGGCCTGGGCGAGGACGAGGAACGCGTCCGACTGGGGTGCCGAGCAGAACCACTTGTGGCCGGTCAGGCGCCAGGTGCCGTCGCCGGCCGGCATCGCTCGGGTGGAGTTCGCCCGTACATCTGATCCGCCCTGTTTCTCGGTCATGGCCATGCCGAAGATCGCCGACGTCTTCACCGCGGGGTCCCGCAACTCCGGGTCGTAGACGCGCGAGTAGACCTTGGGCAGCCACTCGCCGGCGAGGTCGGTGGTCAGGCGCAGCGACGGCACCACCGCGTGGGTCATGCTGACCGGGCAGGCGTGACCGGCCTCGACCTGGGCGAACAGCATGAACGTGGCGGCCCGGGCCACGTGGGCGCCCGGCTGCGGTGCGGACCAGCAGCTGGTGTGCGCGCCGTGCTCGATCGCGGCGCCGATCACCCGGTGGTAGCCGGGGTGGAAGTCGACCGCGTCGACCCGGTGGCCCCAGCGGTCGTGCGCGGTGAAGACCGGCGGATGGGTGTTGGCGAGTTCGGCGTCGCGCTGGAAGTCCGCCCGGCCGACCAGCTCGCCGACCTCGGTCAGCGACGCCGTGGCCCACCCGGCGCCGTAGCGGTCGACGGCCTCGGTCAGCGCCGGGTTGATCAGGAACTCGTTGAGACCGGCCCGGGGCGGGGCCTGGTTGACGACGTCGTGGGTCACCGCAGCTCCTTCAGGACGGTCCGGGCGACGGCGGCCGCCGCGTCCCGGGCGGCCCGCAGTGCGGTCTGGTCGCGTTCCAGCCGGCCGGGCAGCGGGTCGTCGACGCGCGGGGCCATACACAGTGTGCTCAGCCCGTGCGACCAGCCGTCCCGGACCTGCTGCAGGGTCTCCCGGTAGCGGTGCGGGCGGCCCCGGTAGGCGGCGGCCAGCTCGGGGTTGAGCCGGCGCAGGTAGCGTTCCACCACCACATCGGCGGCGCCGTAGGCGGGCTGAGTGCCGGGCGGCCGGGTGGCCAGCACGATCGCGTGGGTGGCGCCGCGGGCGGCCGCGGTCAGCACCGGCACCGCCTCGACGATGCCGCCGTCCAGCCAGCGGCGGCCGCGCAGCTCGACCGGGTCACCGGCGAGCAGTGGCAGCAGTCCGGAGGCGTGCAGGCAGCCGACCAGGTCGTCGCGGTCGGTGAAGCCGGTGAGGGCCTCGGCTCGGCCGGTGGCCACGTCGGTGGCGACCATGACGAGTTTCTCGGCCTGGGCGGTGCCGGCCAGCGCACCGAAGCCGAACAGCTCGTCGACCCGCTGGACCAGCAGCGGCCCGTCGATCACCGGGCGGCCGCGGACGAACCGGCGCACGTCGATGAACTCGGGCGAGGAGAAGATCTCGGCGTACGAGTCGGCCATCGGCCCGGCCGCGCCGACCGCGACCGCGGTGGCGTTGACCGCACCGGCCGACGTGCCGACGATCAGGTCGACCGCGTCGAGGTAGCCCTCCTCCTCGATCGCCGCGGCCATCGCGGCGGACACGATGCCGCGCATGCCGCCACCCTCGATGACCAGCGCGACGGTGGCGCCGTCGTCGTTCTTCCCGGTGCGGCGGCGCTCGGTGAGCACCTCCTGCACGGTGGGCCCACGGCGGCCGGCCGCTTTTGTCACGACCGGCGGCGCGGACCGGGCCTCGATCGTGCCCTGCGCGACGGCGACCAGGGTCGCGGTGCCGTCCTCGGCGACCGCGTGCAGCTCACACCGGCAGGCGGCCCGGCGGCCCTCGGCCCGCAACACGGTGCCGGTCGCCCGCAGCGTGCGGCCCTGGGCCGGGGCGAGATAGTCGATGGTCAGGCCGGACGTGACGATGTCGGGTCCGAGCGCCGCCGCCCCACCGGCGAAGGTGATCGCGGTGTCGGCGGCGTAGGCGACGATCCCGTCGTGCACGGCGCCGTGGTGGTTGCTGATGTCCGGCCGGATGTCGAGCTCGACGACGGCGCTGCCCCGACCGAACGCGACCAGCCGCGTCCCGAGGGTCCGGCTCACGGACTGGTCGGCCAGCGCCTGCTGCGCGGTGGCCAGGGTCGGCGAAACGGTCATCGGACTCCCCCCGCGTACGAAACTCCGAGGGCCCGGAAACAGAACGACCGGATCCCCTCGATCACGCTCTCCAGCTCGCTCTCCGACGGCTCGGCGCTGTCCGGCCGGATCCATCCGACGAGCGCCTCGGACACCGCGCCCATCACCGCCGACGACGCCAGCCGGGCGTCCTGCGGCACGAAGTCGCCGCTGGCCAGCCCGTCCCGGATGATCTGCTCGCCGATGTCGGTGTAGGAGCTGCGGTAGACCAGACGTTCCGCCTCGACGACCGGGCTGACCGGCTCGAACAGCAGCGCCCAGGCCATCCGCCGGCCGTGCAGCGCCCGCCCGCTGAAGATCCGGATCAGCTCGCCGATCCGCTCCGACGCCTGCTGGCCGGCATCGGCCACGGCCGCCCGGACCAGGTCGACCTCATGGCCGGCGGCGCTGCGGAACACCTCGGCGAGCAGGCGGTCGCGGCTGTCGAAGTACGAGTACACCGAGCCGACGCTGGCCTGGCACCGGGCCGCGATGGCGGCGACGGTGGCGGCCTTGAACCCGTCGGCGGCCACCAGGCCTCGGGCGGCACGCAGGAACCCGTCTCGCTTGTCCAACGCGTTCTGCCTGGTCAACGCGGTCGGCCGGTAAGGCATCCGGAGACCCCCAAACTCTGAATCCGGATTCAACTGAAGGCAAGGAGTGAATCACGATTCAAATCAACAAAGCAACAAGGGGGTACGGTCCACCCCTCACCGACCGCAGACCACGCCGCCCCGCGGTCACCCCGCGAGCGGTGCGGGACGTCCCGGCCGACACGCGGCCGCCGGGCTGGAGCGGTTCGTCCCGGAGAAGCACGAACGGCCGGGCCGCCCGAAGGCGACCCGGCCGTCACTCACCGCGTCACTGCCAGCCGGCTGACAGCCCCGAGAAGACGGCGCGGCGCTTCATGCCCTCGCCACCGCCGTCCGCCGGAAGGACCTCGCACCCTTCGTCACCCGACCACACGGTCACGTAGCAGTAGTCGCCGACGGCGGTATTGGTGCCGCCGTCGACGAGGTCGTAACCATTGCGGTCCTCGATGAGCCCCGCCTGCACGTGGATCCGCCCGCCGGCCACCAGGTCGTCACCCTCGCCGCCGCGAACCAGGTCGCTGCCGTCGCCACCGGTGACGTAGTCGTCCCCGGCACCTCCGAAGAGCTCGTCGCCACCCTGCTCACCGACGATGAAATCCCGGTCGTCCTCACCGAAGATGTGGTCGTCACCGAGACCACCCACGGCGATGTCGCCGACGACGGCGCCGTTGTAGGTGACCCGCTCCCCGCTGCCGGCGTGGATCGTGTCGTGACCGTCGCCGCCCTCGATCTTGTCGGCGCCGGTCTCGCCCCAGATGACGTCGTTGCCGTCGTTGCCGCCGATGATGTCCTCGCCGGCCCCGCCGTAGAGCGTGTCGTGGCCTGCGGAACCGTAGACGTAGTCGGCGTCGTCACCGGCGGCCACGATGTCGTCGCCGCCCTCCCCGACGATGAAGTCCCAGCCGGGACCGCCCCAGATCCGGTCGTCACCGGAGCCGGCCCAGAGCTTGTCCGGGCCCTCTCCGCCGACGATCCGGTCCGCTCCGGACTCACCGAACAGGTGGTCACTGGCGTTGTTGCCGTACAGCCGGTCACCGCCGGTGCCACCGTAGAAGTCGTCCCGGCCGGAGCCGCCGATCAGGGTGTCGGCGCCGGAGCCGCCGGTGGCGTACAGGTAGACCGACGTCTTGTTGCGAAGGGTGTCGTTGCGGTCCCCGAGCGAGGCACTGAGCCGCGTCGTCGCCTTCGCGGTGATGCACCGGACCTTGGTGCGGTCGCCCTTGACCGCCTTGCAGCCCCTACCCGCCTTGATCGCCACCCGGTCGTCGAGCGTGACCGTCCGGCCGGAGATCGTGATGGTCAACGAGTTGGTGCTGCCCGCCGACGCGGTGAACTGCACCTTGTTCGTCCCGACGACCTTGGCCGACCCCGCCCCGGCCGCCGAGGCGGGCGACGAGAACAGGAACGGCGAGGCGACGACCGCGAGTGCGGTCGCACCGATGGCGGACAGAGTCCGCCGATTCACGAACATTCGATGAAACCCCCGTTTCATACGAACGGCCGGAAAGTGGATCCGACCGCGTTCGCAGAGCGTAGGGCGTCGATACAGGACAGTCGAGTCCGGTGGATCTTCGGCGGCTGTTGTAATAGGGTTGGTTACGATGGCGGCTAACAGCAGGGTGACGATTGCGGCGCACGCACTGGCGTGGCTGGAGCTGGCGCGGCAGCGCGGGCGTCCGTGGCTGACCTCCGACGAGGTGGCGGCGAGCGTCAAGACCAATCCGGTGATCCTCCGACGCAGCCTGGGCGACCTGCACAAGGCGGGGCTGGTCCGGTCGCGGCGCGGGGCGGGGGCGGGGTTCTCGCTGGCCCGCCCGGCCGAGGAGATCACCATGCTCGACGTGTGGAACGCGGTGTCTCCCGAGCCACTGCTGGCCCTGCACCGTTCCGAGCCCAACCAGGAGTGCCCGGTCGGCGCCGGGATAAAGCCGGCCCTGACCGACACCTACGACGAGGCCACCGAGGCGTTCCGGGCGGCCCTGGCCCGCCGGACCATCGCCGGGATTCTGGAGAAGATCCTCAACTCATGATCGTGGAGCTGCGGCAGTACACATTGCGTCCCGGCCGACGCGACGACCTGGTCGAACTGTTCGACCGTGAGTTCGTCGAGTCCCAGGAGGCGCTGGGCATGCGGGTGCTCGGCCAGTTCCGCGACCTCGACCACCCGGACCGGTTCGTCTGGCTGCGCGGTTTCCCGGACATGGCGGTGCGCCTACGCGGGCTGCGCGAGTTCTACGGCGGCCCGGTGTGGAAGGAGCACGGCCCGGCCGCCAACGACACGATGCTGGACTCGGACGACGTACTGCTGCTGAAAGAGATCGTGCCGCTGCCACCGCGAGCGGACCGCGAACCCGCCGCCCTGACCGCGACCGTCTGGTTCCGGGACCGCCCGTTCGACGCCGAGTTCACCGCCTGGTTCGCAGCCCGGGCGGCCGGGGCCGTGGCGGTGCTCGCCACCGAGTACGCGGTGAACGACTTCCCGGCCCTGCCCGTGCGCGAGGGCGAGCACGCGTTCGTGTGGTTCGCCCGCCACGAGGAGACGGTCGAGGTGCCGGCCCGCTTCGGCGTGACCGGCACCGATCGTCTTCACCTGCTGGCGACCGTCCGGTCCGCCTTCCGGTGAGCCGGCGGGCTCAGCCCGCCGGCCGCAGCACCCGGCCCGGCCCGGCCGCGTTGTCGGCGGCGGCCCGGCTGCGGCGGTCCGGGACCACGCAGACGTCGTCGCCGATGAAGGCCTCCCGCCAGACGTAACCGTTGACGCAGGTGTGCGGGCCGTAGGCCCCGGCGACCCATCGGCTGGGCGCGGCGGCGTTGTCGGCGGCCGCCTCCGCGCGGGTCTCCGGGGTGACACAGACGTAGTCGGTCTGGTCCGCGTCGCGCCAGACGTAGCCGTTGACGCAGGTGTTCGGGCCGTAGACGGGCCGGTTCACGACCGCCGTGGTGATCGTGACGGTGGCGCCCTGGACCGTGACGCGTACCCCGTTGGCGTCCAGCGACTGTCGCGGGCCGCCGCCCGGCCCGGTTCGCAGCAGGTACGGCGTTCCGTTGCGGATCTCGTGCAGCAGAACCGTGTCACCCGGGATCCCGGCGCTCCAGCCGGTCTTCCGCCGGTATTCGACGGTGTAGTAGCGGGAGGTGTCGTTCGCATCGAACGGGATCCGCGCCAGCAGCAGACCGGCCTCGCCGCGCGCCTCCAGCGGCGCCATCGTGACGGTCCGGGTGCCGACGCCGTCCGCGCCGACGGTCAGCACCCGGTTCCGCGGCAGCCAGCCGAGCTCGTCGAGGTGGTACGCGTTGAGCCCGACCGCGCCGGCGCCGTACCGAGTATCGACGGAGTAGGTGTGCTGGGCGCTCATCTCGTCCCACATGTCGTCGTACTCACCGGGCTGCGCCCAGCTCACGTTGCGGTACGTGGTGTCGTCGGACCAGGAGTGGTCGAGCCCGTAGCCGTGCAGCATCTCGTGGGCGGCGAACCGGGTGTTCCAGGTGTTCGGATCGAGCAGGACCCGCCCACCCGCACTGCCGGCGTCGACCGCGTCGTTGAGAATGACCGCGACCCGGTGCCCGGACGGCACGGTGTATCCGGCGGCCGCCGCGGTGTCCACGCACCGCTGGATCCGGACCGACCTGTCGATCCCGTCGAACTGTGCCCGCGACCAGGTCATCGTGTACCAGCCCAGAACTGCCGAACCGGCCAGCGAGATGCGCCCGCCGGACTGGTCGGCGAGGTAGTCGGCCACGCCACCGGTGCCCCGGCCGGCGTCGGTGAGGAAGTTCGCGAAGAACTCGGTGGTCTGCGGGGTGGCGGGCCGGTCGCTGAACCGGCAGAGCAGGACCGACCAGGGTGTGGCGTTGCGGATCGGGGTCGCCGTGGCGGGAGTCGGGGTCACACCGACCGCGGCGAGTACGCAGAACACAACGGCGAGTCGGCGGAGCGGGCTCGGTTTCATGGCGACACTCTAGTTCGCAAAACGCCACAAACATCGCATATCACCGGTCAGTGAGGACCAGTTGGAGCTCGAACCGGATCCGGGGGTCGTCGAGGTCGTCGCCGAGGAGTTCGCGCAGCCGGTTCAGGCGGTAACTGACCGTCTGCGGATGCACGAACAGCTCGGCGGCGACCGCCGTACGCGATCCCCAATGCCGCAACCAGCTGGAGAGGGTGACCAGGAACGCGTCGCGCTGGCCCGCCCGCAGCCCGGCCAGGGGCGCGAGCCGCTGAGCGGTGAGGACCGCGAGGGCGCCGGGTTCGCCGCGCAACGCCAGCGCCGCGAAATGGTCGTCGACGAAGGTCGGCCCGGGACCGGCCGGGGCCAGTTCGGCGGCTCGTTCGGCGAGGCGGACCGCCTGTGGCACCTCGGTCCACGGCAGCGCCGGCCCGACGACGGCGTCGCGCCCGTGCAGGGCCTCGGTGAGCGCCGCCCGGTCGGCGCGCGGCCCGGCCCGCAGCAGCAGCACCGCGTCGCGCCCGCGCTCGGCGACCACGCCGTCCGCCCCGAACCGGAACCGTGCGTCGCGGGCCTGGTCCGGCGGCAGCAGCACCGGCACCACACCGTCGACGCCGGGCCAGCCGATCCCGGCCGCGGCCTCGCGGACCAGTTCCGGAGGACTGCCCCCGGCGAGCAGCAGATCGGCCAGCTGACGACGGCGCCGATCGCCTTCACCCGCTTGTTCGCGCAGCTGGCGGGTCAGCCCGTCGGTGCACGCGTTGGCCAGTTCGTCGATGAACGCGTTGGTGGCGTCGGACAGGTCGATCACCTCGGCGACGCTGACCGGCCGCTGTTCGGTCAGCGCCTCGGTGGCGGTGCGCAGCAGCAGACGCGACGCGATCCGCAGCGACGCGAGCAGGGCCTCCGGGCCGCGGCTCTCCCGCGCCTCGGCCGCGCCGAGCGCCACGAACACCTCACGGATGCGCGGCGGCAGCGCCGGTTCGTCGGTTCCGGCGAGATCCAGGAAACGATCAAGAGCGACCTGCACGGCGGTACGGACGTCGCGCTCGAATTTCTCCCCACCCGCCTCACTGCTCTCGCCCACCGCGGCGGCGATCGCGGCGACGGCCGCGGGCAGACGCGGCCGCATGGCGACGGCCAGATCCGTCGGCACGCGCAGCCAGGGCGAATTTGTCACGCCGTGATAAGTCACCCGCACATTCTTACTGGTTCGCCGACGATGCTTCGATCGGGAAGCCGGACGACGATGGTTCGGGTAAGACCCCCGCGACCTGAGGATCCGCCGTGAAACATCGCCTTTCCCGCCAGCACGTCGTCGACATGTGCCGGACGATGCTCGACCGCGGTTACCTGAAGGCGACCGAGGGCAACGTCTCGGTCCGCATCCCCGGTCACGAGCTGTACGCGGTGACGCCGAGCAACTACGACTACGACCGGATGCGGGTCGAGGACATCTGCATCGTCGACTTCAACGGCAAGCACGTGCCCGACCCGGACGGTGCCGGTGGCCTGGTCCCGTCGATCGAGTGCGGCATGCACGCCAACGTCTACCGCGAGCGGCCGGACGTCAACGCGATCGTGCACACCCACCAGCCGTACGCCTCGGCGCTCGCGTTCCTGCGCAAGCCGATCCCGGCGCTCACCGACGAGCAGGTCCGCTTCCTCGGCAAAGAGGTCGCGATCATCGACTACGCCCCGTCCGGCACCGGTTTCCTGGCCAAGAACGTGCAGAAGAAGGTGGCCAGCGGCGACAACGCGTTCATCATCGCCAACCACGGTGTGGTGGCGCTGGGCACCGACCCGGACCGGGCGGTGTTCAACATGGCGCTGCTGGAGAAGGTGTCGATCGCCTACCTGATGGCGCTCACGTCGGAGGCCGGCAAGGTCTACACGATTCCGGACACGATCCGCGAGATCGCCTTCAGCAAGCTCAAGAAGGACGAGAAGCGGATCGCCGCGCAGATCACCGAGGCCGTCGAGCCGGTCCGGGTCGCCGACGACGAGGAGTTGCCGACCAGCGCGGCCGTCGAGGCCCCGGCCGAATCGGCGAGTTCAGCGGACCTCGGCTACTCGATCAGCGAGTATCTCGACGTGGACGACACCATCCGCCGGCTCAAGGCCCTGGTCGCCCAGCCGCTGCGCGGTCTGCGTCACGATGCGCTGCTCGACACGCTGAACTACTTCGAGACGAAGTGCCGGGCCTCCAAGGAGATCACCGAGCGGGCCAAGAAGCGCATCCCCGGCGGTGTCCAGCACAACCTGGCGTTCAACTACCCGTTCCCGCTGGCCGTCGACAAGGCCGAGGGCGCGTATCTGACCGACCGGGACGGCAACGTCTACATCGACTTCCTGCAGGCCGGTGGCCCGACCATCCTGGGCAGCAACTACGCGCCGGTGAACGAGGCCGTGGCCGAGGTGATCAAGGCGTCTGGACCGGTGACCGGCCTGTTCCACGAGTACGAGCTGAAGCTCGCCGAGATCATCAACCAGTACATGCCGCACATCGAGATGTACCGGTCGCTGGGTTCCGGCACCGAGGCCGTGATGGCGGCGGTGCGGGCGGCGCGGGCGAGCACCGGCAAGAAGATGGTGATCAAGGTCGGTGGCGCCTACCACGGCTGGTCCGACACCGTCGTGTACGGCCTGCGGGTGCCCGGCTCGTTCCGGATGAACGCCAAGGGCATCCCGTTCGGCGCCACCGGCCGTACCCGCGAATCCTTCCCGCATGATCTGGGAACGCTGAAGCGCAAGCTGATCGAGAACCGGTTGCGCGGAGGCACCGCCGCGGTGATCGTCGAGCCGCTCGGCCCGGAGTCCGGCACCCGGCCGGTGCCGAAGGACTTCAACGCGCAGGTCCGCAAGCTGTGCGACGAGTTCGGCTCGATGCTGATCTTCGACGAGGTGGTGACCGGTTTCCGTACCGGCCTCGGCGGCGCGGCGGGCTATTTCGGTGTGACACCGGACCTGACGGTGTTCGGCAAGGCGGTCTCCGGTGGCTACCCGATGGCCGGCGGGGTCGGCGGCAGCGCCAAGGCGATGGCCGTGTTCGGCTCCGGGCTGGACGGCAAGAACGGCGCGCACATCCAGGTCGGCGGCACCCTGTCGGCGAACCCACTGTCCTGCGCGGCCGGCTACTTCGCGATCAAGGAGATGGCCCGCACCAACGCCCCGGTGATCGCCGGTAGGGCCGGTGACCGGCTGACCCGCGGCCTGCAGAAGCTGATCGACAAGTACGGCCTGCCGTACGTCGCCTACAACCAGGGTTCGATCGTGCACCTGGAGTCGAGTGGTGTGCTGATGCTCGACATGCGCAACCCGGTCAAGCTGTTCAAGGAGAACAAGGGCCGCAAGAAGCTGATGGAGCAGATGGGCGCCGCGTACGCCGCGCACGGCATCATCACGCTGGCCGGGTCGCGGATGTACACGTCGATGGCCGACACCGACGAGGTCATCGACGATGCCCTCAGCCGGTTCGACCAGGTCTTCGCGCAGGTCGAAGGGGTCTGACATTGGCCATCCCGCCGCAGATCCTGGCGATCGACCTCGGTACGTCGGGGATGAAGGCCGCCCTGGTGGCGGCCGACGGCACGGTGACCGGCTGGGCCGAACGGCCGGTCCCGCTCGTGGTGCTGCCCGGCGGCGGTGCCGAGCAGGACCCGATCGCGTGGTGGGACGCGCTGGCCGAGGTCGTCGCCGACCTCGGCCGCACCTTCCCCGACCATGTGCGCGCGGTGACCACGATCTGCTCGTCGACGCAGGGCGAGGGCACCATCGCGGTGGACGCCCACGGTGACCCGCTGACCAGGTGCATCAGCTGGCTCGACATGCGCGGGGCCCCGCACCTGCGCAGACAGTTCGGCGGGTTTCCGGCGTACCAGGGGATGTCGGTCCGCAACATCGCCCGCTGGCTGCGCCTGACCGGTGGTATGCCGTCGGTGACCGGTAAAGACCCGGCCGCGCACATGCTGCTCGTCCGCGACGACATGCCGGACGTGTACAGAAAGACCAGAACCTTCCTCAACGTGCTCGACTGGGTCAATCTGAAGCTGACCGGCCGCACGGTGGCGACCGTCGACTCGATCCTGACCTCGTGGGTGACCGATAACCGGAAGGCTCCATCCATTCGGTACTCCCCCGCGCTGGTCTCCGCCAGTGGGATCGACGCCGACAAGCTCCCACCGATCGTGGCCTGCACCGAGGTGATCGGCACACTGGCCCCCCATGCTGCCGATCACCTCGGTCTCCCCCGTTCCGTGCAGGTGGTGGCCGGGGCGATCGACAACACCGCGGCGGCGATCGGGGCGGGCACCATCGCCGACAACGAGACCCATCTCTACCTGGGCACCTCGTCGTGGATCGCGGCGCACGTGCCGAAGAAGAAGACCGACATCCTGACCGGCATCGCGTCGATCCCGTGCGCGATCCCGGACCGGTACCTGATGACCGCGTTGCAGGCCACCGCGGGTGCGAACCTGACCTGGCTGCGCGACAAGATCGTCGAATACGACGACCCGATCGTGAGCGCCGGCCACGTGAGCCGGGACGAGGGCACCATCTTCGACGCCTTCGACAAGATCATTCCGTCGGTGCCGGCCGGTGCCAACGGCGTCATCTACACCCCTTGGCTGTACGGCGAACGCGCACCCGTGGACGACCCGAACCTGCGGGCCGCGTTCCTGAACATCTCCCTCGACACCACCCGCTCGGACCTGCTGCGGGCCGTCTTCGAGGGGGTCGCGCTGAACACCCGATGGCTGGCCAAGGCGGTCGACAGGTTCCTCGGCACCCCGGTCCGGTCGATGGTGATCACCGGCGGCGCGGCCCGCTCCGACTCGTGGTGCCAGATCTTCGCCGACGTGCTGGGTGTGGAGATCCGCCGCGACGCCAACCCGGTGACCGTCAACGCCCGAGGCGCGGGCTGGATCGGCGCGGTCGGTGCCGGCCTGATCTCGTTCGACGACATCCCGGCGCTGACCCGCAACGACCACGTGTTCACCCCGGGCCCCGACCACAACCGCTACCTGGAGATCTACGACATCTACCAGGACCTGCACAAACGACTGGCCCCGGTCTACCGCCGCCTGAACCGCCAGGCGGGCTGACGGGCCTCCGATCCCCCCGGGGCGGGCGGGCCGCCACCCGCACGTCCCGGGCCTCCACCATCGGCGGACTCTCCGCGCTCGGCACCGCCCTCGCCGCCTGCGGTGTCGAGGGCACCGGCCGGCCGCAGCTGTCGGCCAAGGAGCCGATCGGCTACGACCTCATGGTGATCACCAACGGGATCCAGTTCGGCCAGTTCCGGGCGGCCGGGTTCCTCGCCCCGCTCGACCACTCCCGGCTGCCCGACTTCACCGCGAACGCGGCGCGGAAGTACACCGAGGAGTCGTTCGATCCGGCGAACGTGTTCAGCGTGCCGTGGGCGTCCGGCATCACCGGGATCGCGTACGACCCGGCCACGGTGAAACGGCCGATCACCAGCCTCGCCGACCTGTGGGACCCGGAGTTCAAGGGCAAGGTCGGGATGATGTCCGACGTCACCGAACTGGCGAACTTCGGCCTGCTGTCGGCTGGTCTGAAGCCGGCCGGCTCGGGCCAGGCCGAGTGGGCGAAGGCGGCCGCGAAACTCCAGCGGCAGAAGGACGCCGGGCTGGTGCGCAACCACTACGAGCAGGACTATCTCGATGCCCTCGGCAAGGGTGAGATCTGGATCTCGCAGGCCTGGTCCGGCGACATCTTCCAGAAGAACATCAGCGACGGTACGAACCTCAAGTTCGTGATCCCGCGGGAGGGCGGCACGATCTGGACGGACAATCTGGCCATCCCGATCACCGCCGCCAATCCGGTCGACGCTCTGATGCTGATCGACTTCTTCTACGAGGTGGAGAACGCCGCATCACTGGCCGGGTACATCAACTACGTCTGCCCGGTCCCGGCCGCCCGCGACCGCATCCGCAAGGACGCCGCCGCCTTCGAGCCGATCACCCTGAGCTGATCAGTCCAGATCACTGAACTGCTGGAACAGGGCCGCTATCTCGTTGGCGGCCTGTTCCAGCTCGGCCAACTGCAGGGTGGTGAACAGGTGCGCGGTCGGGCCGATGATGCAGTGCGCACCGACGATCTGCCCGCCCAGGGTGACCGGAACACCGGCGTAACTGCCGATCCTGTCCTGAGTGACGAGGGGATTGCCGGCCTGCTCGGAATGCACCGCGTCCGGGATGACGTACGGGTGCCCGGAGATGACGGCATTGGCGCAGAACGACCACTCGATCGGCGTGCCATCGGCTTCGGTGACCCAGTTGTCCAGTCCGCTCACACCCACCGTCATCTGGGCGGTGTTCAGGACCAGCGTGACGAGACTGACCGGCAGACCGGTGCGCTGGGCCGTCCGCACGGAGATCCGGTCGAGGGCGCGTCGCAGTTCCGGGTTGTCGAAATCGATGCTCGCCAGCACCCGCATCCGCGCGGGGTCGCCCAGCACGCGGCGATCGATGCTCGTGGTCACTCGTCTCTCCTGAACTCCAGCTGGGAAATGGCCTGCCGCGAGCGCGCAGTCGTCACTTGACCACCGCGTAGAGGGCCCGGTAGGTGACCGCCCGGATCTTCTCGGAGCGGGCGGTCACCCGCAGCTGATCGCCGACCTCCATCAGCGCCTCCGCCATCCGGACCAGATCGTCCGGGGTGTAGGGCCGGCCGGGTCGGACCCGCTTGGCGGTCAGGTCGACGAGGGCCCGCGCGGTCTCCGGCCCCACCGCCGCGGCCAGGGCTGCGACGAAGGACCTCTCGGTCGGTTGTTCGTAGTCGTGTCCGGAAATCATGGTCATGCGTTGACGACTCCTGTTCGGCCGGTTCGGGCTCGGTGTCCCAGCAGGGTCATCGTCGGGGCGAAAGACGATCTGAAACAAAAATCAAGGTCTGCCATCCGCATCGGACCCGGGAGGAGAATCCTCCGAATCAGGCCGAAAGCCTCTCCCCTGCGGGACCAAGGCCCTGTCCTGGCGCAACACTTCATTCGTCGAACAGTTCGGCCGATGAAGTAGTCATGGCGACACCACAGTCCCTGGCCTACTCGCCGGGTGGTTATGAATTCGGCTATCTGGTCCTGCTGGCCGGGCGCGCGATTCAGAACGCGGTCGACGAGGCCGCAGCCTCCGCCGGGCTGCCCGCCGTCGACCTGATCACGCTGTACGCGCTGCGGGTGCACGAGAACCTGACGGCCGGCATGGTGGCCCGGCTGCTGCACATGCAGCAGTCCTCGGTCTCCGCCCTCGCCGACCGGCTGGAGACGGCAGGTCTGCTGGCCCGGGTCCGTGACGACAGCGACCGGCGGCGGGTATGGCTGTGCCTCACCGACGAGGGCCGGGAGGCGCTCGACAGGTGCGGCACCCAGATCCGGTCCGCCGTCCGCACCCTCTTCGCCCCGCTCCCGCCGCACGGTGCCGACCAGATGGCGGCGCTGCTCGGCACCGTCGTCGAGCCATGGCTCACCGACCTGGCCGCCACCGGAGCCGGCCGGTGAGCGCCACCCTGCGGCTACCGCGCACTGCCGACCTCTCGCCCGACGTGTTCCGTCTGCGTCAGCGGGTGCTGTCGGCCGTACTCGCCATCCAGACCGTGGCGCTGCTGGTGATCCTGGCCGTCCGATAGTGGGCCGGACCCGGGCATCATCATGGCGGCGCCATGATGTGGGGCAGCTACTTCGCGTCCGGGCTCTGCCTGCTCATCGCTCGGCTCAGTGACGCACCGCGGGTGCAGCGGATGCTGGTCAGCGTCGGTCTGCTGCTCGGCTGTTCGGTCACGTTGCACACGTTCGACGGGCGGACCGATCTGCACATGCAGTTCCTGGTCGTGGTCATCATGATCGCCTGGTATCAGGCGTGGCCACCGCTGCTGATGGCCATCGGATTCGTGGGTGTCCACCACTTCGCCACCAGCATGCTGGATCCGCGTTCGGTCTTCTCCGACCCGGCCGCCGCCGCCGACCCGCTGCCCTGGGCGCTGCTGCACGCGGCGTACATCGGTATCGAGGTTCTCGTCCTGGTCGGATTCTGGGCCGGCATGGAGCGGACCGCCGTACGGGAACTCACCGCGGTACGCCGGAGTCACGAACTCGCCGACGCAGAACGGCTGGCACAGGGCCGGCCGACCGAAGCACAGGCCGACGCCGAGCGTGAGGCCCGGCATGCCGCCGAAGTCGGTGCGATGTCACAGCAGCTCACCGAGACCGTCGAGGCACTCAGCGCGGCCAGCGGCAACGTCGTCGAGAACACCCGCCGGGCCCAGCAGGTGATGAACGAATTCATGCAGGCCAGCGTGGCCATCGAATACTCCGTGCAGCAATCACAGGAGACCTGGGGCACCGCGCAGCACCACGCGGCCAACACCGCCGAGACGATCGCGTCCCTGACCGGAACCTCCGCCGACATCGCCGACCTGGCCCGGGAGATCGACGAGGTCGCCCGGCAGACCCGGCTGCTGGCTCTGAACGCCACCATCGAGGCGGAACGCGCCGGGGATGCCGGCCGAGGCTTCGGCGTGGTCGCCGAGGAGGTGAAACAGCTGGCCGCGAAGGTCTCCTCGTCCACCCAGCGGATCACCCTTGTCGTCGACCAGATCACCCGCAACGCCAACGACGCCGGTGCGGCACTCCAGGAGATCGACAGCGTGCTCGTGCAAGCCCGAGAGGCGCAGGAAACGGTGATGACCGCCGTCAAGCTTCAGGGGGTCGCAGCGAAGGACGCGCACGAGGTGATCAGCGGGCTCAACGCCGATGCTCGCCGGATGTCGTCGCAGGGCGCACCGGTGCCGGCCGCGGCGCCTGAGATCAGGATCGACCTGTGGTGAGCGACCGCGGTGCGATGTTCAGGCGAG
This sequence comes from Actinoplanes sichuanensis, assembly GCF_033097365.1. Classification (NCBI taxonomy): domain Bacteria; kingdom Bacillati; phylum Actinomycetota; class Actinomycetes; order Micromonosporales; family Micromonosporaceae; genus Actinoplanes; species Actinoplanes sichuanensis. Next base: position 1,395,824 of record NZ_AP028461.1, on the reverse strand, counting down.
CAGCCGGCGGACCTCGGTGGCGACCGCCGGGGAGGTGATCGGCGCCCAGGCCGTGAACAGTCCGGTGAAGTAGTCGCGGTGGGTGGCCAGCAGCTCCGGATCGTGTTCCAGGACGTCCAGCTCGTTGACGATGCTCAGATCCACGAACGGGGTGAGCTGCCAGTCGGCGAGCCGGACGGCCGCACCCGTGAACCGGTCGGTGATCCGGTGCGTGGCGGCCAGATCCGGCCAGGACGAGTCACGGTCGCAGGCCGCGTACAGGTAGACGAGTTCCTCGGCGTTCGGCCCGATCAGATCGCGCAGCGTGTCGCGTTCCTGCCAGAACAGCAGCGCCAGATCGAACCCGTCGGTGCCGTACGCGGCATGGGTCAGCCCGGCGGCCTGCACATCCGGGTCGTGGCCGATGGCGGCCAGCCGGTCCCGGACCCGGCACAGGTGGGCGAAGAGCGTGCCACCGGGGTGCGGGATCGTCTCGGTGCCGCGCTCCCGCAGCCATGCCTCGACACTCATCAGCCGAATGTACGACCATGATCAACGATCCGCCGCCCCGGAGCGTACCGAACGGATGACAGTCCGCTCCCCCACCTGGTCAACCCCTCTGCGGGATTTCGATTGCCGTCGACATCAGGTCCTGGCAGGGTCCGCTCCATGGGAGTGATGGAGGCGGTGGCCGCCCGGGTCGCCGCCGGAACGACCTACCTGCACCTGATCTCCGCGGTCGACCACGCCCGGCAGCGGGTCCGGATAAGCAACAACCGCGGCCGCGTGAACGGCTGGACCACCCACGCCCGCGTCTACGGCATCTGCACCGCGGTGGCCGGCCACCCCCGTCCTCGGATCGAGGGCAAGACCAGGTCGTGAATGTGACGGCGGGCACAACTGTCACAGATCGGAAGGCTGTTCTGTCTGAGAGGGCGAGCAACAAGACACGACAGAGGAGTCAGCCATGGAAGCTCGTCTCGACCTGTTCACCAACCCGGTCGCCGGAAAGATCATCAAGCACTTCACCGCCGCCGGCAAGGCGACCATGGATGCCGGCCTGCCCGACTCGACCCGCGAACTCGTGCTGCTGCGGGCCAGTCAGATCAACGGCTGCGGGTTCTGCGTCGACATGCACACCAAGGACGCCGCGCACGCCGGTGAGACCGCGCAGCGCCTGCACCTGGTGGCGGTCTGGCGGGAGGCGACCGTGTTCACCGACGCCGAACGGGCCGCGCTGGAACTGACCGAGCAGGCCACCCGGATCGCCGACGCGGCCGGCGGTGTTCCGGACGAGGTGTGGGCGAACGCGGCCAAGCACTTCGACGAGAACCAACTGGTCGCATTGGTGGCGGCGATCGCGACGATCAACGCGTTCAACCGGTTCAACGTGATGGTCCAGCAGCCGGCCGGCTGGTACCAGCCGGGCCAGTTCGCGTGACGCGAGCCGAGAAGATCGACGAGACGGCGGCGGCCGGTTACCGGCCGCTGCTGTTCTCCATCGCGTACGGCATGACCGGCTCGGTCGGCGATGCCGAGGACATCGTCCAGGACGCGATGCTCGGCCTGGTCAAGGCCCGCCGCTCGGGCACCGTGGTGGCGAACGTGAAGGCGTACCTCACCACGGCCGTGACCAGGCTGGGCATCAACCATCTCGGGTCCGCCAGGGTGCGGCGGGAGACCTATGTCGGCGCCTGGCTGCCGGAGCCGCTGGTGACCCCGGCCGGCGAGAAGGGCCCGGCCGAGCACGCCGAACTCGCCGACTCGCTGTCGATGGCGTTCCTGGTACTGCTGGAGGCGCTGTCCCCGGTCGAGCGGGCGGTGTTCATGCTGCGCGAGGTGTTCGGATACGGGTATCCGGAGGTCGCCGGGCTGGTCGGGCGTTCGGAGGCGAACTGCCGGCAGATCTTCGCCCGCGCCCGCCGGCAGATCCAGACCGGTGCGGAGCAGAACACCGGCACACCGGACCGGCAGGCCGAGGCAGCGGCGCTGGCCGACCGTTTCTTCGCGGCCGCGGCGGGCGGTGACATCGATGGGCTGATGTCGATGCTGGCGCCGGACGTCGTCCTGATCGGCGACGGCGGCGGCAAGGCGCAGGCTCTGGCGACCCCACCGGCGGGCCGTCTGGCGGTGGCGCGGCTCTTCGCCGGCCTGTTCCGGCGTTTCGTCCGGATCGGTATCTCGCTGCGCCCGGCCCTGGTCAACGGCCGCCCGGGCGCGGTCTTCCACGACGCCGCCGACCGGATCGTCGCGGTGATGGCGCTGGACATCGCCGACGGCCGGATCCGGGCGGCACGGTCCGTGGTCAACCCCGACAAGCTGCAGCATTTAGGGCAGGTCTCCGACCTGGGGCTTCGCCAAAAACCCGACCATATGGTACGGCCCGCACAGCCCTCGACCGCAGACGAGACAGTCCCGTAGGGTCCGCGCGGCGTCGCTGCGGCACCGGGCCGCAGCGCGCCCGCCGGGCTGAATCCGGTGGTCACCCGAGGTCGTGCAGCCGGCCCTCGATGAGTTCCCGCATGCCGGCGTGCCGGTCCCGCAGGATGTCACCGAGCCGTTCGATCTCGGCCAGGGCGGCGTCGCGCTCGCTGTCCAGCCCGTTGATCGCGACGGCGTGCCGGTGGCGGGCGTCGCTGTCGATGGTGGCCGCCAGCAACTGGGCGTCGCTGGTCACCTGGTCGGCTTTGGCGCGGGCCTTGTCGAGCAGGTCCCGGGCCTGTTCCTCGGCTTCGCGCAGGTGATCGTCGGCGTGCCGGCGGGCCACCGCGAGCACCCGGTCGTCACCGGCGCCGGACCACTGCGGGTCACCGGCGGCGGGCCGCTGTGCCTCCCGGGCGCGGGCGAGTTCGGCGGTCAGGGCACGGGCCCGTTCCTCGGCGCGGGCCTGTTCGGTCCGGAGCCGATCCAGTTCGGCCGCGAGCCCGGCCGCCTCGGTCTCCGCCGGGGCCTGCTGCAGCCGTTCGCGCAGCGCCCGGTTCTGGCCGTTCAGGCGGGTGAAGGCCCGCTCGGCGACGCCGAGGAACGCGTCGACCTGCTCTCTGTCGTAGCCGCGTTCACCCGGCAAGGGGTCACGAAACTCCACATTGTGGATGTCCGCCGGAGTGAGGGGCATGGTGGATGTCCGTTCAATCATTTCGAGGTCCGCGGGGCGACGCGGCGGAGGTCGGATCGGGTCTGGTGCGGGGCGGCCGGAGGGAAACGGCCGAATCGGACGGCGCGGTGGGCCGGAAACGGTCGGATAAGGCGGCGTGGCGCGGTGGAACGGTCGGATTGGGGCGGCCCGGCGGAAACGGTCAGATCGGTGCCAGCGCCCGGAACGGCGTCGCCTGCGCCGCCGTCGAGCGGACGAGGCGGACCTGCCCGGCGGCCACGATCAGGTGGTGGTCCGGGTAGTTGACCGAGCGCAGCGCGAACCCGCCGCCGGACGACACCGGGCAGAACGTCGCGTCGGACAGGTAGAGAGCGGTCGGCTCGGCCCGTTCCACGAGCAGGACGTAATTGCGATGCCGCAGGTGGAAGCCGGGATGTTCGGCCGACTCGAAGGACAGGCAGCCGGCGTCGGCGAGTCCCTGCCGTACCACGAATCGTCCGCTGAGCCCCTTGGCCGCGCTGTCGGCCTCGATCCGAGCGACGAAGTCGCGGTTGCGCAGCCGCTGCCCGTCGAGTCCGGTGACGCCGACGCCGACGGTCCGGCCCACGGTGAAGGCCGGGTCCGGCGTCGGCGCGGTGGTGGCGGGAGCCCGGCTCGGCACGGCCGAGGTCGGGGTGGGCCGAGTGCTGGTCTCGACGCGGACGTTGCGGATGTCCCGGGTCGGCAGAACCTCACCCTCGGGCGGCGAGGGGAGCAGGGAGACCGGCGGGGTCGCCACGGCCGGCGAGGCGAGCGGCGGCGCCGGGAGCGCGAACTCGGGCGCTCGGGGTGGCTCGTCGCCGGACACCACGACCGCCGCGATGCCGTAGCCGAGCACGGCGAGGGCGGTCGCTCCGGCGAGGACCAGCAGGGGGCGGCGGGACCGCGCGGGCAGTGGCTGGACGATCGGCACGGGCTGGGTCGGCAGCCCGGCGACGTGGCGCCCGTCCGGCCCGGCCGGGGTGGTGGCGGGCTCCGTCCCACCCGTCGCGTACGGCGGGATCCATCCGCCGATGCGGAGGGTCTCGGAGTTGTCGGCCTTCGTCATCTGGTGTGGGGCTCCTGGTTGCGACAAAGGTCAGTAAATGGGGCGGGACGCGGTGTCCCTGACAACGTTGTCAAGGGAGTGAACGTGAGCCACCCATCGTTGTCAACAGATTGTTTCGGTTAGCTTTATTGTCTGTGGTCAGCGAAGCGGTTCGATGATCGGGGGCCCCTGACATCGTTGTCCGGCTCCGACCGTGCGTTTACGCTGTTACCTCGGTCGGCAGCATGGGGGAACGGCGTGGCACCGGAACGGACGACCCGTGGGCGGGGCCGGCCCACGATGAACGACGTCGCGAAGATAGCCGGGGTCAGCCTCAAGACGGTGTCCCGGGTGGTCAACAACGAGGAGAACGTCTCCCCGCTGCTGGTCGCCCAGGTGCGCAGTGCGATCGCGATCCTCAACTACAGTCCGGACATCGGCGCCAGCAATCTGCGGCGCAGCGATCGCCGTACCGAGATGATCGCCCTGCTGTTGAAGGATGTGGGCAATCCGTTCTTCGCGACGCTGCACCGGGCGGTCGACGACGAGGCCCGCGCCCGTGGCGTCCAGGTGATCAGCGGAAGCCTGGACGAGTGCTCGCGACGCGAACGGGAACTGGCCCGTGCCATCACCATGCGCCGGGCCGACGGCCTGATCATGGCCACGGTGAGCGCCGATCAGAGCTATCTGGCGTCTGAGCTGCGGGTGGACACCCCAGTGGTGTTCGTAGACCGTCCCGGCCACGGTTTCCCCGGCGACACGGTCCTGGCCACCAACGTGCTGGGCGCCACCGAGGCCACCCGCCATCTGATCGCCCACGGTCACCGCCGGATAGCGTGCCTGAGCGACCACGTCGGGATCCCGACGGCCCGGCTTCGTCGGGAGGGTTACCTGGCCGGCCTGCGCGAGGGCGGCCTGGAGCCGGCCGAGCATCTGATCGTGGCCGACCTGAGCTCGGAGTCAGTGGCCGAGAGCCGGGTACTGGAGATGTTCCACCGCCCCGACCCGCCGACCGCCCTGTTCACCACTCAGAACGCGGTGACGGTCGGCGCCGTCCGGGCCCTGCGCCGGCTGAACCTGCACCGCAGCGTCGCGATCGTCGGTTTCGACGACTTCCCGCTGGCCGACCTGCTCGACCCGGCGATCACGGTGATCGCCCAGGACCCGGCGTCGATGGGCCGGGCCGCCGCCCAGGCACTGTTCCGTCGGATAGACGGCCACACCGGCCCACCGGCCGAACACTGGATCCCCACCACCCTGATCCGCCGCGGCTCCGGCGAGCTGCACCCACCCACCGCAACCTGACCGCTGCCGCGCTCCACCGGCCGAGCGAGCCGGAGCACGGTCAGCGTGCGGTCAGCGCGGAGCGGCGGCCACCGGCGACCTCGGCGGCGGCGAGCAGGCCGAGCGAGAGGGCGGTCAGGACCCGTACGCCCGTGGTGTGTGGGAGGAACGCGGCCGGGAGGAACGGGGTGACCGCGAGCAACGGCAGCGCGACCCCGGCCGTGACGGACCAGAAGCGGGCCGGATGCCTGGTGACCGGCGGCGGGTCGCCGTGCCAGCGGCGCAGCAGGCGCCCGCGGCCGATGATCGCCGCGATCAGTGCCATGGCGGCGAGGCCGACGAGGTGGGCCGGGTATTCGATGGCCGGATACCGGGCTTCCAGCCCGTCGAGCACGAGATGGCTGGCCGCGCCGATGATCGCCGACGTGACGGTGATCCACCAGCGGTGCCCGGAGGTGCGCAGCGCGCCGTAGTCCTGCAGCGCGAACGGGCCACCGGAAGGCAGGTGGGCGGCGATCGCCGGGGCCGCGCGGCGCACCAGGAAGCAGCCGAGCAGCGTCACCGGCAGGCAGAAAATGATCAGCCCGTGCAGCTGGTGGGAGAGTGGCCAGACCGGTAGTCCGCTGCCGTCGACGAGGTACGCCACGTCGGGTGAGGCCGCTCCCAGGGCCAGGGCGACGCCGTCGAACCAGTGTGGCCGCCACAGTTTGAGCGGCAGGATTCCGGCGGGATGGGTGGGAAATGTACTCGGCACCGCCCGCACGATAGCCAACCGTGCCCACCCGGCCCCTAATGTGCTGATCATGAAGTTGCGTGAAGAAGAGGTCCGGGTGGGCGATATCCGGACGATCGTGATCCGGCCCGCCGACGACGGAACGTGGCCTGGCCTGTTGCTCTACACCGACATCTTCCAGTTGACCGAGTCGACGTTGCGTACCGCGCGGCGGCTGGCGGCCGACGGGTTCGTCGTGGTGGTGCCGGAGATCTACCCGCACGGCCCGCTGGCCGGGGTGGCGCTGGAGTTCGACGACGCCGGCAAGCAGCAGGGACTGGCCGGGGCGGCGGCCACCACGACGGCGCAGTTCGACGCCGACCGCACCGCGGTACTGGACCATCTGGCCGCCCGCCCGGACGTGTCGGACGTGTTCGTGACGGGGTTCTGCATCGGTGGACACCTGGCGTTCCGGGCCGCTTTCGATCACCGGGTGAAGGCGACCGTCTGCTTCTACCCGACGGGACTGCACAACGGCGCGCTGGGCGCGGACGCCGACGCCGGATCGCTCGCCCGGGCCGCCGACATCCGGGGCCGGCTGTTGATCGTCTTCGGCAGTCGGGACCCGCACGTCCCGGCCGACGCCCGCCTGGACATCCTGCAACGCCTGTACGCGGCCGGCCTCACCGACCTCGAACTGCACGTCTACACCGGTGGCGAGCACGCGTTCATGCGGGACGTCGGCCCCCGGCACGACCCGGCGCTGACCGATCGGGCGCTGATCGAGGCGGTCGCCTTCTTCCGCGAAACCTAGCGTTCACATTCTTCGATGTCTTAGCATTCTGAGAAAGTTTCGCGTCTTCTGGCGTACCCGAAGGGACCCCCATGCGCCGGCGCCTTTCTCTCTCCTTCGCCGTCCTTCTCCTGATCCCCGCGGCGCTCGCCACGGTCGGCCCCCAGCCGGCCGCGGCGGCGTACGCGACGAACGACTACTGCCTCGGTGAGTGCTCCGACATCCTGCCGCCCGGGCAGAACGGGGACGCCGACCTCGCGGCGATCCTCGCCCATCAGGTGTTCGGCACGATGCCCGCCGACTCCGACAATCAGCTGGCCCCCTACGCCAACCTGACCTACAGCTACACCGGCCTGACCCCGGGCCAGATCAACACCTTCTTCAACGACGCGTCGTACGGGGTGGCCGCCGCGAACGTGGCGAGCACGATCACCCCGCGCTCGGACGTCACGATCGTGCGCGACAGGGCGCTCGGCGTCCCGCACGTGACCGGCACCACCCGCGCCGGGACGATGTTCGGCGCCGGTTATGCGGGCGCGCAGGACCGGCTGTTCCTGATGGACCTGATGCGGCACGTCGCCCGGGGCAGTCTGACCGGGTTCGCCGGGGGCGCCGAGGGCAACCGTGACCTGGAACAGAGCGTCTGGCGCAACTCCCCGTACACCGAGGCGGACCTGCAGAACCAGATCAACACCCTGCGGGCCTCGGGTACGCGCGGCGCCCAGCTCTACGACGACGTGCAGCAGTACCTGGCCGGGATCAACAAGTACATCGACGACTGCATGGCCGCACGTGACTGTCCGGGCGAGTACGTGTTGACCGGCCATCTCGACTCGGTGACGAACGTGGGTGGTCCGGTCGACTTCGTCGCGACCGACCTGATCGCGATCGCCGGTGTGATCGGTGGCCTGTTCGGTGGCGGCGGCGGCAACGAGATGCAGTCGGCGCTCGTGCGGATCGCGGCCCGCGCCAAGTACGGCACCACGGTCGGTGACCAGGTGTGGCAGCAGTTCCGGTCGCAGAACGATCCGGAGGCGGTGCTCACGCTGCACGCGGGGCAGTCGTTCCCGTACGGCGGCGGTGATCCGAATGCCACCGGAGTGGCGATGCCGGACGCCGGAACGGCGACCCCCGAACCGCTGGTCTATGACAAGACCGGCTCGGCGGCCACCGGTGTGACCGGGACCAGCGCGATCGCCGACTCGCTGAGCACGCTGACCATCGACAGCGCGCACCAGGGCATGTCGAACGCCGCGGTGGTCAACGCGGCGAACTCGGCCACCGGCCACCCGGTCGCCGTCTTCGGCCCGCAGACCGGCTACTTCGCCCCGCAGCTGCTGATGTTGCAGGAGTTGCAGGGGCCGGGGATCAGCAGTCGTGGTGTCGCGTTCAGCGGCCTCAACCTGTACACGCTGCTGGGCCGTGGTCCGGACTACGCGTGGAGCGCGACCTCGTCGGTGCAGGACATCACCGACACGTACGCGATCCGGCTCTGCAACGCCGACGGCAGCACCCCGACCACGGCGTCGACGAGCTACCTGTGGCACGGGACGTGCACCGCGATGGAGACGCTGAGCCGGGTCAACTCGTGGGCGCCGACGACGGCCGACTCGACGGCCGCCGGTTCCTACCGGTTGACCGTGCTGCGCACGAACTACGGCCTGGTCACCTGGCGTGGCAAGGTCGGCGGTGTGCCGGTCGCCTTCGCGGCGAAGAGGTCGACCTATGGTCACGAGGCCGATTCGGCGATCGGTTTCCAGATGTTCAACGAGCCCGATCAGATGGGTACGCCCACCGCGTTCCAGAATTCGGCGTCGAACATCGCGTTCGCGTTCAACTGGTTCTACGTGAACTCGGCCGACACCGCGATGTTCACCTCCGGGACCGAGCCGATCCGCCCGGCCACCGCCGATCCGAACCTGCCGACCTGGGGCGACGCCGCCCAGGAGTGGACCGGATTCCGCCCGGCCAGTGCCCACGTGCAGGCGGTCAACCAGGACTACTTCGTGAGCTGGAACAACAAGCAGGCGGCCGGCTATTCGGCGGCCGACGGCAACTTCAGCTTCGGCTCGGTGCACCGCGGTGACCTGCTGGACGCGCCACTGAAGGCCGGGATCGCGGCCGGCACCAAGTACGACCGGGCGACCCTGCTCAAGGTCGTGCAGCAGGCCGGGCTCACCGACCTGCGCGGCAAGGAGGTGCTGCCCAGCCTGCTCCGGATGATCGACACCGCCACGGTCACCGACGCCACCCAGGCCGCCGCGGTCGCCAAGCTGCGCACCTGGCTGACCAACGGCGCGCTCCGCAGGGAGACCGCGTCGGGCAGCAAGGTGTACGCGGACGCCGACGCGATCCGGATCTTCGACGCCTGGTGGCCGCGGATCGTGCAGGCCCAGTTCCAGAGCGGGCTCGGTACTGGGCTCTACACCGCGCTGGTCGACACCCTGCAGATCAACGAGTCACCGTCGGGCGGCCAGACCGGCCAGGTGTCGACGCTGCCGCACTCGGCCAACGCCGCGCAGGGGCACAAGGGCAGTTCCTTCCAGTACGGCTGGTGGGGCTGGGTCGAGAAGGACCTGCGGGCCGTCCTCGGCGACAGCGTGCCGAACTGGTCGACGAAGTACTGCGGCGCCGGAACCGTCAGCACCTGCCGGAGCGCCCTGCTGACCAGCCTGTCCGCGGCGATCGCCGAGCCGGCGGCCACCACCTACCCGGCCGACGACCACTGCGCCGCCGGTAACCAGTGGTGTGCCGACGCGATCCTGCAGTCTCCGCTCGGCGGCATCACCCACGACCTGATCTCGTGGCAGAACCGGCCCACCTACCAGCAGGTGGTGTCGTTCCCGGCCAAGCGCGGCGACAACCTGGCCAACCTGGCCGCCGGGCGCCCGGTCACCGCGTCCGGCAGCCAGTCCGGCAACGCGGCGGCCAACGCGGTCGACGGCAACATGTCGACCCGGTGGGCCAGCGAGTGGGCGGACGGCCAGTGGATCCGGATCGATCTCGGCTCGTCGGTCGCGGTGGGCCGGGTGCGGGTGTTCTGGGAGTCGGCGTACGCGTCGGCGTACAAGATCGAGACCTCGACCAACGGATCCACCTGGACCCAGGTCGCCTCCGTGACCGGCGGTAACGGAGGCGAGGACACCGTGGCGCTCACCGCGAGCACGGCACGGTACGTCCGCCTGACCGGGGTGACCCGAGCCACCCAGTACGGCCTGTCCACGTATGAGATCGAGGTGTACAGCCGCTGACCTTCCGCGCCTGGTCCTCCGCACCGGCGGAAGACCAGGCGCGGCCCGGTCAGCGGCCGGTGGTGTCGCGGATCCAGCCGGCGAGGTTGTCGGTACGCGCCGGGATCTCGATGTCGGTGTGCGGACAGCTCGGGCCGTCACTCACGACCGCCACCAGTTGGGGTGCGTGTCCGCGGGACTCGCGGAAGAACGGGCCACCGGAGTCGTACGGGCACGGGGTGGTGTCGGGGTTCGGTGCCTTGCCGCGGACGCCCAGAGTCGCGTCGGACACCGACTCCACCACCAGTTGCCCGGTCTGGAGATGTGTCACAGGGGTGGCGTTGGCACTGGTCAGCGAGCCGTAGCCGGTGAGTCGCAGCACCTCGCCGACCTTCGGGGCACGGCGGCTGACGGCCAGCGGCCGGATGTCGGTGATGGGCTCGGCGAGGCGGGCGAGGGCGACGTCGGCGGTGGCCGACTGCTTGACCTCGACGATCTCCAGTTCGTGACCGCCGGGGCTGGTGATCAGGTCGGTGCGGCCGACGGTCGCGACGGTCGAGGCGGCGACCGGGCGTTCGACCCGGACGCCGTTCTCGTCGCGGAAGCAGTGCCCGGCGGTGATCACCCACTCACGGGCGATCAGGGCGCCCGAGCAGGCACTGTTACGGGTTCCGCCGCCGAGGACCGGGATGCCGGTCATGGTCAGCTTGACGGAGAACGAGTATCTGCCCTCCTGCACCGGTTCGCCGTTGGCGATCGCCTCGGCCGGCGAGGCCGCGGCGAGCGTGATACCCGCCGCGGCCACCGCCGTGAACATCATTCGTCTTTGTCGCACTTACTGTCCTCCTCGATGCGAATGTCCTCTTTGGAAATAGACGCGAGAGGAGGCGAGAAAGTTGGGTCTATACCGACGCGGAGATGCAGAACGGGTGGCCGGCCGGATCGAGCAGGACCCGCCAGCGGTCCGGTTGCGGCTGGTGGTCCGGTTTGGTGGCGCCGATCCCGAGGATCGCCGCCTCGCCGGTCTCCAGGTCGTCCACGCCCAGCTCCAGGTGCGCCTGCTTGGGCACGTCGGCGCTGGGCCAGGTCGGTGGTAGATACTTCTCCACCTTCACGAACCCGATGCCGTTGCCGGGTCCGCCCAGGTAGACGAACTCGTCACTGGTGTAGCTGATCTCCATGCCGAGCAGCTTGACGTAGAAGTCGGCCAGCGCGACCGGGTCGTCGCAGTCGAGCGAGAAGCCGACGTAACGGGCGAGTGCCATGGTGATGCTCCTTTTCCTCGTCACCGACGACCCTGCCAGGCATGACTGACATCCTGTGGCAGTCTTTGGAAATGCGCGCCAGTCGTCTGCTGTCCGTGGTCCTCCTGCTGCAGGACCGCGGGCGGCTCACCGCCCAGCAGATCGCCGACGAGCTGGGCGTCTCGGTACGCACCGTGTACCGCGACGTCGAAGCCCTGGGTACCGCGGGCGTGCCGGTCTACGCCGAACTCGGCGCCAACGGCGGATATCAGCTGGTCGACGGCTACCGGACCCGACTGACCGGCCTGACCCCGCAGGAGGCCGGCACGATCTTCCTGGCCGGAGTGCCGGACGCCGCCGCCGAACTCGGCCTGGGCGCGGTGCTGACCACCGCCGAGCTGAAACTGCGCGCCGCACTGCCGGCCCGGCTGGCCCGGCACGTCGACGAGGTCCGCGACCGCTTCCACCTCGATCCGGCCGGCTGGTTCCGGGAGACCGAGACCCACCCGCACCTGGCCGCCCTGGCCGCCGCGGTGTGGAACCGGCGACGGGCCCGGATGCGCTACCAGCGCTGGCGGGAGCCCCGCGAGGTGGACCGGGACATCGAACCGCTCGGCATCGTCCTGAAGGCGGGTGTCTGGTATTTCGTGGCCCGGGTCGGCGACGACCTGCGGACCTACCGGGTCGCGACGATCCTCGACCTGACCGTGTTCGACGAGACGTTCGAGCGCCCCGACGGCTTCGACCTGGCCGCGACCTGGTCCGCATGGGCCGTCGATTTCGAGCGCCGTCTGCACCGGGCCGAGGCCGTGGTCCGCCTCTCCCCCGCCGGACTGACCCGGATCCCGTACCTGATGACCAGGGCGATGGCCCGCAACGTCCGCGACGCGGTCGGCGACCCCGACCCGGACGGCTGGACCACGGTGACCCTGCCCATCGAGTCGGTGCGACACGCCCACGCCGACTTCCTGCGCCTCGGCGAGGACATCGAGGTCCTGTCCCCACCCGAACTACGCGACCTGATGCGGGCCAGCATCACCGCGATGACACGCCTCTACTCTCAGGCGGCCACGGAGGTCACCGGCGGCGTCAGCTCCATCAGCGGCTCGACGGCGGGGCGGGCCAGGTAGTAGCCCTGCGCGTGGCAGATCTGGTTCTCGGTGAGGGCGGCCAGTTCGCCGGGGGTCTCCACGCCCTCGGCGATCACCACCATGCCCAGCGAGACGGCGAAGTTGGCCATCGCACCGATCAGCGCGAACCGGGCCGGGTCCACGTCGTTGTCGGCGATGATGCTGCGGTCCAGCTTGATGATGTCCGGGCGCAGCCGCAGGATGTGCTGCATCGAGGCGTAACCGGCGCCCGCGTCGTCGACGGCCAGCCGGGCCCCGAGCGCGCGGATCCGGTCCAGCACGTCGCCGACCACGCCGTAGTCGTCGATGGCGGTGTGCTCGGTCACCTCGACCACGATCCGGCGGGCCTGGTCGCCGAGGCCGGACAGCAGGTCGAGCAGCCGCGGGTCGGTGAGCGTCTGGGCGGACAGGTTGATCGACAGGTAGCCGTGTGCCGGCAGTTCCGGCAGGCGGCGACAGGCCAGATCGATGGCGTGCAGCTCCAGGTCGATGCCGAGCCCGACCTCCCAGGCCTCGGCGAACCACAGGTCGGGGGTGCGCTTGGGCTCGGCGTTGAACCGGGCGAGCGCCTCCATCCCGGCGATCCGCTGCCCGTCGATGTCGACGATCGGCTGGAGCACCACGTACATCGCCTCGGGGTCGTCGAGGGCCTGCTCGATCCGGGCGCGGGCTTCGGCGTACCGCCGCTGCTTCTCGTCCTGAGCGATCTGGGCGACCTTCTCCACCGTGACGTCGGCGGTGAAACCGCGATAGCCGACGGTACGGCCGGTCTCGTCGAACATCGGCGCGACGGTGGTGCTCAGGTGCCGGACCGACCCGTCGGTGTGCCGGGTCTCGGTGGCCAGCTCCTGCCGGCCGCCCGGGTCGACCTTGGGCCGGGCCGACGCCCCGTCGCTGATCAGCTCGCACACGACCCGGCCGATGACCTCCGACGGCTGGTGACCCAGCATCGCGTGCACACCGTGGCTGGAGTAGGTGATCCGCATGTCGGCGTCGGTCTGCCAGATCCAGCCGTGTGCGTTGTCGACGGTGTCCTGGAACGCCTGGACCGCCTCGCGCTCGCGGGTGGTGAGCATCCGCTCGAACCGCACCAGACGGCGGGTGACGACCACCGCGTACGGCAGCCCGGCCAGCCCGACCATGCCGAGCCACTCGTCGGGTTCCGGGAACTCGCCGGCGCTGACCGCGTCGATCCAGTCCCACACGTACGAGACCAGGGCGATCGCCATGGTCACGGCGAGCACGACGACGGCGGACGAGACGACACGACGAGAGTTGAGAATCTCCTCGGTCGCCACCTGGCGGGCCTGTGCCTGGTCAGTCACATTCTGAACGTCGGCACCGCAGGGTCGGGGTTGAGGAACCCGTCGATGATCAGACTTCAGAGGCCGGCCCGGCGCAGCAGTTCCGCCATGGTCTCGACGGGTAGTCCCGGATTACCGGCTGCCGCCCGGGCGACCCGTTCGTCCGGATCGTCGAGCATCGCCACCAGCACCGTGGCGGGCATCCGCCGATGAGCGGCGGCACTGCGGCGGACGTTGCCGTCCGGGTCGGCGGCCGACGTCGAGAGGATGTCGGCGGGCAGTGCGGGATCGCGGAAGCCGAACACCCGCATCCGCGGGTCGGGGTCGGTGGCGAACCGGCGCAGCGTCTCCGGCTGGTACGGGTAGCGGCCGGTGGGCCGGCGTGCGCGGGCCCGCGCGGGCGGCCGGTAGGCGCGTTCGATGCGTTCGGCGGTGGCCTCGTCGACCCGGTGCGGCGCGTGTTCGACGACGGCCTCGGCGACCCTCGGTTCCTCGTCGGCGAGCAGCCGGTCCACCACCGCCGGTGGCAGGCTTGCGGCGGCCGCGGCGACGGCGAGCCGGAAGGAGGTGTACGGCGAACCGGCGTGCCGCATCGGGTCGGCGGTGACCCACGGCAACGGCAGCCGGTCGAACCGGGCGACGGTCGCGCGGTCCTCGACGAGCTGCTTGAACGCGAGGTCGTCCCACTCCCCCAGATCGTCCGGATCCGGATCGTCGACCGCGACGACCAGGGACGGGCTCCTGCCGCGCACCTCGTCGTGGATCAGCGCGCGCAGCGGCTCCGGGGTGTCCTCCCGGGCGAACACGGCGACCTGCACCGTCGTGCTGTCGTCGGAGGCCAGCCGGTCCCGCATGTCGGCGGGCAGGCCGGGGTGCCGGGCCAGCTCGCGGCGCACGGCGTAGTCACGATCCTCGGCGAGGCGGGCCGCCGACTCCGTGGTCAACGTCAGGTGGCGTACCACGCCGGCCCGGGTCGCCGGATCGGCGAGCAGGGTCGGCACCAGGTCGGCCGGCACCTCGGGGTGGTAGGTGAAGCACGCGGCTGCCCGTACCGCCTCGTCCCGGTCGGTGAGCAGGCGCCGCCGCACCGCTTCCGGAAGGTCGGTCCAGCCTCGGGCCAGGGCTCGCCGGACCTCCGGGTCCGGGTCGTCGGCGAGCCGGGCCCGCAGGTCCGGCGGCAGGGACCGGTTTTCGGCGAGGCGCACCCGGACCTCCTGATCCGGATCGGCCGCGAGGATCTCGAACACGGCACGGTCCGGCGGCCCGGACGCGGCACACGCTCGCACCGTCTGATCCGGGTGCCCGGCGAGCCGAAGCCGGACCGGTGAGGCGACGCTGCCGTCGACGGCCAGGGCGGTCAGGAACCAGACCCAGCCGGTCGCGAGCATCTCCTCGACCACCTCATCGGTCAGGTCGGCGCGGAGGGCGAGCCTGGAGCCACCGCGCCACCGGATCATCCGGCGCAGCAGGTCGCGGGGCAGGGCCGGGTTGCCCGCCAGACCGTCGAGTACCGCATCGAGCATGGCGGTCAGCGTAGAGGCGGTGACCAAGCATCGATCACCGCCTCTCGGCTCAGGACAGGGTGCAGGTGATCGGGGCCGGGGTGGTGGCGGTGCCGGTGCCGACGAAACCGAACGTGGTGGACGCTCCGGCCGCCAGGGCGCCGTTGTGGGCGGCGTTGCGGACGGTCACCGCGGGGGTGCCGACCACGCCGTTCCACAGCGAGCCGATCGTGGTGCCGGCCGGGTAGGTCCAGTTCACCGTCCAGGCGCTGCCCGCGGCGGTGCCGGTGTTGCGTACCGTCACCTCGCCCTGGAAACCACCGGACCAGGAGGTGGTGGTCTTGTAGGTGGCGGTGCAGCCCTGGTCGCCGCCGCCCCCGCCGGCGCTGGTGGTGACGCTGCGACCGGCCGACGCCGCGCCGACGTTCCCGGCCGCGTCGCGGGCCCGGACGCTGAAGATGTACGCCGTGGAGGCGGCCAGCCCGGTGGCGGTGTAGGAGGTGGCCGACACGGTCGCCACCACGGTCCCGTTGCGGAGCACGTCGTAGGCGGTCACGCCGACGTTGTCGGTGGCCGCGGTCCAGCTCAGGGCCACACTGTTCGCGGTGATCGTCCCGGCGGTGGGCTGCCCGGGCGCGCCCGGAGCGGTCGTGTCGCCGTCCGACCCGCCGTCGCCGTAGCGCTGACCGAGGCTGATCCCGGTGGTGCTGCCGTCCCCGCCGAGCGGCACCTGGTGGTCGAGGCCGACGAATTTGCCGCCGTGCTGCCACAGGGCCGGTTTGAGCAGCGCGTACTTCTGCTCGTCCCAGGTCTTCCAGTCGTCGAGCAGCAGGCCGCCGGTGTCGCCGGAGTTGGGATTGAGCACCCAGAACGTCTGGTGCAGCTGGTTCTCCACGATCAGGTCACGCAGCGCGGTCATCCACTTGTCCTGGCGGGCGTCCTGGCCGAGCCGGCCGCCCCATTCGCCGATCAGCAGCGGGGCGGTGCCGTTCTCGTGCAGGTAGAACCAGTTCGGTCGCCACACGTCGTCGGTGAGGCTGGCCTTGTCGAACGGCTTGTCGAACCACGGCTGGTTGAAGACCAGCGGCCCGTAGTCGTGCGGCGAGTAGACGAGCTGGTCCTGGTGGGCGCCCAGGTTGATCGGATGCTGCTTGGCGCCGCGCAGGTTGCCGCCCCACCAGTTGTAGTAGTAGTTGGGCGACAGGTCGGGGTCGGTGTTCGGGGAGTTCCAGGTCTCGCCCTCGCGCGGGTAGACCTCGTTGCCCTCGACGAGGATCAGCACCTCGGGGTTGATCGCGAGGATCCGCTTGGCGGCGGTCTCGGCGGTGTTCTTCCAGTTGTCGACGTCCGTCGAGTCGTCCCACTTGGCGCGGACGGTGTCGTTCGGGGTGCCGTGCGGCTCGTTCTTGAGGTCGAAGGCGACGACCGTGTCGTTGTTCTTCCAGCGGGTGGCCGCCCACTCCCAGCCCTGGTAGTACATCTCCGGGGTGACCGTGCCCTTGTACCAGACCGGGTGTACGTGACCGGAGTTGTCGGCTTCGGCCGAGTGCACGTCGAGCAGCACCTTGATGCCGTTGCGCTCGCACAGCTGCAGCCAGTATTCGAAGATCTGCAGGCTGTTCATGCCGGTGAGCTCGGGGTTGGCGTAGGTGTTGACGTTGGGGGCGGTCGCCTGCCCGGCCTTCCATTCGAGCAGCAGCTGGGTGGAGATCGGCACCCGGACGAGGTTGATGCCGCGCTGCGCCATCGAGGCGGTGAGCTGGGTGATGTTGGCTGACCAGAGCCCGTGGAACACCCGTTCCGTGGCGTTGAAGCCGAACCAGTTGGTTCCGGTCAGCCAGACCGGGTTGCCGGCCGAATCGACGATCTTGTTACCGGAGACGTGCAGCCAGTCGGTGGCGGGCGCGGCCGCGGCGGACACACCGGGCGCCGCGTTCACGGCCGTGACGGCCCCACCGGTCACCGCCAGCGCCATCCCGAGGACGGCGGAGGCGATGCGTTTGCGTCTTGCACTCACTCGAACTCCCTGGGGGACGGGCATGATCACAATCTGGGAGCGCTCCCATAGACAGTATTTAATCTCCGCGTAACTTGAACAAGACCTTTCCCCGATCCGGTTGGACACGGTCGACGTCGCCGCCGCCGACCCGATCCCGCGAGCGCTTTTCCGCCGCGGACCTCCGAAGATCAAGGTGCAGGTCACCCGGACTGCGATGATCACCGGTGAACCGGCACCGAACCGACCGTCGCAAGAATGAGGACGGCAGGGCCCCGGGCACCCGACGCCCTGGTGGACGAGCCGGCCCGGCGGTATACCGGAGTCCCGTACGAGCGAGGCACCGACCGGCAGGAGGCGACCCGGGTGGTTCTGCGGATCACCGCCGAGCGAATGGTGTTCACCGGATGAACGAGGTGTTCGAGGAGGCCGCCGCCCGGGTGGTGGCGTGGGCGGCGGGCCGGCCGGCTCGGGCCGGGAGCCGGCGGGTGCTGGCGGTGGAGGGCCGGTCCGGGGCGGGCAAGACGACGCTCGCACGGGCGGTGGCGGCCCGGCTCGGAGCGCCGCTGATCCACATGGACGATCTGTACGCCGGATGGGACGGGCTGCAACAGGGCGTCACCGCGCTGCACGACTGGGTGCTGGTGCCGCTGGCCGAGGACCGCCCCGCGGTGTGGCGGCGCTGGGACTGGGCGGCCGGCGCTTACGCCGAGGAGCATCCGGTGCCGGACGCCGCATGGCTGGTCGTCGAGGGAGTCGGGGCAGGCGGGCGCGTGCTCCGCCCGTACATCTGCGGGTTGATCTGGGTCGACAGCCCCACGGTGATCCGTAAGCGGCGCGCCCTGGATCGGGATGGGCAGACCTATGCCCCGCATTGGGCCCGATGGGCCCGGCACGAGGACGCGTTCTACGCGGCCGAGCAGGTCCGTGAGAACGCGGATCTGATCATCGAGAACGCTCCTTAGCCTCGAGAGCGCACTCCTGCACGACCCGGGCCAATGCGCCGGACTCGTCACGGTCGGACACGACGTTGCGACGGGTGTATCCGAACGCTGTTCCGGTTCGCGGGTCGGCGAATCCCCAGCAGCCGCCTCCACCGTCGTGCCCGAACGTGCGCGCGGAAAGGTAGGGCCGTTCCTCTCCCGGTAGCTGGAAGCCCAGACCGAACCGGCTGGGTCGGCCCATGACGAGATCATGACCGGTGGAATGGATCTGTGCCCATTCGACGGCGGTCGCCCTCGTGATGACGGGTGACTGCACGCCGACCGGGTCGAGGCAGCTCGCATAGAGGAGGGCCAGACCGCGAGCGCTGGCGGTCCCGCCGGATGAGGCCGGCCCGGCCGCCCGGAACTCGCGACTGTTGTGCACCTGGATCGGATCGGCGACCGGCACGGCAGAGGCGACGCCTCTCAGGCTTCCAGCGGTCAGGCGGTCGTCGGAACCTGATGCGGGCGGGGTGATCAGCGGTACGAAACGATGATCCAACGCCTCCGGCAGACCGACGAAGAGATCGATGCCGCGAGGCCTTCGGATGCGCGTGTCGTAGAAGGCCTGCAAGGTCTGGCCGGTGATCCGGTACACCAGTTCCCCGACCAGAGCGCCGATGGTGAACCCGTGGTAGCCGTGTGCGCTGCCCGGCCGCCAGTACGGCCGCTGCAGCGCGAGTCGAGCGGCCAAGAGTCGGTCGTCGTAAAGGTCGACGAGCCGGAACCCCTCCTCTAACCCGACGAGCCCCGCTTGGTGAGACAGAAGTTGGCGAACCGTCGTGTCGGCCTTACCTTCGGCGACGAACTCGGGCCAGTAGGTTCCGACAGTCCGGTCCAGATCCAACTCGCCGGCTTGTGCCAGAACAGCGGCGCAGACGTAGGCCGCACCCTTGGTGCACGACGCGATCGGCAGCAGCGAGTCCGCGTCCATACCCGCACCACACCAAAGATCGACAACCCGGATCCCGCTGGAGTACACAGCGATCTGCGCGGCGTAGTCGGGGTTCGAAGCCGGCAACTCCGCGAAGGCTGTGGCGACCGCTTCGTAACCGCGTGCAACCGCTCCGCGAACGACCCCGGCCCCATTCGCCACGCCTTCGAGTCTGTCAGTCATCAGTGGTCCGCCCTTTCCGGGACGCGCGCCGCCGGAGCCAGGCCCGGTCGCCACCAGTTCCAGCGGCCGAGCAGGGACATCGTCGCCGGGAGCAGCAGGCCGCGCACCACCGTGACGTCCAGCAGAACCGCCACGGCCATTCCGACGCCGATCTCCTTCACCGCGACCAGGTCGCCGAGGACGAAGCCGAGGAAGACGATGCCGATCGCCAGGGCGGCCGTGGTGATCACCGGACCGGCGGCGGTCACCCCGGCCAGTACGGCACGGTCGTTGGCCGCGGCGTCGGTGGCCGTACGCCGGTCCCATTCCTCTTTGATCCGGGCCAGCAGGAACACCTCGTAGTCCATCGACAGCCCGAACGCGAAGACGAACAGCAGCAGCGGCGTCGTCAGGTCGAGGGCACCCCACGGTTCGAACCCCAGCACGCCGGCACCCCAGCCCCACTGGAACACCGCGACCAGCACCCCCATGGTCGCCAGCAGCGTCAGCAAGTTCATCGCGATCGCCTTGACCGGCACGACCACCGAGCGGGTGAGGGCGAACAGCAGTGCACCGGTGGCCAGCACGATGACCGCCAGGGCGACGGGCAGGCGCTCGGCCACCGAGCGTTTCGCGTCGGTCAGCTCCGCCGCGGGACCGGCCACCAGCACCGGGGCGGGCCCGTCGAGTGCCCGCAGGTCGGCCACCAGCTGCTGGGCGGGCCGGCCGTCCGACGTGCCGTCGGGCACCACGTCGGCGACGGTCACCCCGGCCGGCACGTCCGGCCGCACGTACACGTCGGACACGCCCGGCAACTGTTTCATGGTGTCGACCAGCTGCTTGACGTCCGGCCGGTCGGAACCCGCCTCGACCACGACGGTCAACGGCTGTTTCGGCGGGTCGGCGAACTTCTCCAGGGTCGCCTCATACGCCTGCCGGGCCTCGCTGGTCGCGGGCAGCACACGGACGTCGGAGTTGCCGAACTCCACGAACAGCAGCGGAGTGCCCAGCGCGAGCAGACCGGCGACCACGGCGAGCGCCACCGGGCCGGCCCGGCGCTGAGCCAGACCGGCCAGCCGCACGAGAAGGCCGGGGCCCCGCAACCGACCGTGCGCCGGGATGCGCCGGTGAGCGACCGCGATCAGCGCGGGTAGGAGCGTCATCCCGGCCGCCGTCGCCAGCACGACGACAAGTGCTCCGCCCAGCGCCATCGCGGCCAGCACCGGGTCGCCGAAGGCGAACAACCCGGCCAGCGCCACCGCGACCGCCGAGCCGGACACCAGCACCGCCCGGCCGGCGGTGGCCACCGTACGCTCGATGAGCTCGGCCGTCGGCGCGCGCGGATCGGCGGCCCGCTCCTGCTGGAACCGGGTGATCATCAGCAGGCTGTAGTCGACCGCCAGGCCGATGCCGAGCAGGGTCACCACGTTGACGGTGTAGTCGCTGACCGGCAGCAGGCGGGCCAGGCCGGTCAGTGCCAGTAGCGTGGCGGTGACCGCGCCGACCGCGGCAGCCAACGGCAGCAGGCCGACCACCAGCCCGCCCAGCAGCAGGATCAGCAGGATCGCAACGCAGATCAGGGCGACCGATTCACCGACGGCGGCGTCCCGGACGGCCTGCTCCCCGAACTCGCGCTCGGCCGGCAGCCCGCCACCGATCAGGATCTCGGGAGCGTCGATGCGGCGCAGGGCGGCGCTCACCCGGTCGGCGGTGCGCAACGCCTCGTCGTCACTCAGGCCCGCCGCCAACTCCACCGTGATCAGGGAGCTGTGGTTGTCGGTGGAGATCTGCCGGGTCCCGGTGGTGTAGGAGTCCTCGACCTCGGCGACGCCGGGGATCTCGCGGATCTCGTACGCGATCCGGCTGACGCTTTGGACGAGCGCGATGGCGCCGACGTCGCGACCGGAGATCACCGCGACCACCCGTTCGCCCTCGGGTGACAGCGTGTCCAGACGGGCCTGCGCGACGGCCGCCGGTGCGCCCGCGGGCAGGGAGTCGATCGACTGCGTGCGGTCGTAGACGGATCCGCCCAACACCGCGCCGGCCACCGCGACCGCCAGCCACACGATGATGACGATGCGACGCCAGGCATGAATGGTTCGACCCAGCCCAGCCGGCATGACGGCCTCCTGACCGGCGCCGGAAGGCAGCCCCGGCACATTCGATCATCGCGGCCGGACGGTACGCAACCATGTGGACGGTGGCGGGCACGCCGCATACTCCGGGCATGCGGTGGTGGCGGCGGGCGGAGTGCCCGGTACGGGCGGAGGAGCAGGAGTGGATCGACCGGTCCCTGGACTGGATGGTGGCCGAGTTCGGTACCGAACGGCTATGCGCCGATGTGGTCCTGCCGACCGACGACTACTTTCCCGGCACGTATCGGGGCACGCGGGAGGACGTCGGGTCGGTTCTCGCCCGGCTCTGCGCCCACATGGGGATCGACCGCGCCCGCATCGACCTCGAACACGACGAGGCCGATGATCCCGGGTTGTCGGCGCACGTGCCTCTCACCATGGCCGGGACGGATGCGGCCGGGCATCACCGGGTGCGTGACGGCCGGTCGGTCATCGGCATCCGTGACGACCTGGCGGCCCGTCCGACGGCGCTGGTGGCGACCATCGCGCACGAGCTGGGTCACGTCCTGCTGCTGGCCGACGGGCGGATCTCCGGCCGGCGGCCGGATCATGAGCCGCTGACCGATCTGCTGACCGTCTTCTTCGGCCTGGGCATCTTCGCCGCCAACGCCGCGTTCGAACACTCCCGCGACGTCGGCGGCGCCTACGGCTACACCCGGACGAGCCGTCTGGGCTACCTGACCGAGCCGATGTACGGCTACGGGCTGGCCCGGTACGCGTGGCTGCGTGGTGAGCGGGACCCGGGATGGTCCCGCCACCTGGACACCAATCCACGCACGTTCCTCAGACGTGGCCTTCGACACCTGACCTCTACTCCCGTCACGGGGCCGCGTTGAGCAGGTCCAGGACGCTGTGCTGGCAACTGTGGTTGGTGGCGACGTAGGGGCCGGCCCAGTGGCTGCCGTACTGGTCGAGGGTGTCGCGGTTGTGGGCGTACACACTGTCGGCCTGCCGTTGCAGGTAGGCCGTGTAGGCACCGCCGGTGGCCGCGTTGAGCACCCCGAGACCGCGGACGGCCGCGCCCTTGAACGAGACGCCGTCACCGGCGCAGGTGTTGCTCTCGTTGGGTTCGCGCATGATCCCGTTCGCGTTGAGGTAGGTGCTGGCGGTCAGCGCGTCACCGATCCGCCGGGCGGTGGCCAGCGCGCCCGAATCGCCGGTCAGCTGGTTCAACCGGACCAGGGCGTTGATCAACACGCCCTGGTTGTAGGTCCACGTCACGTCGCCGTTGTTGCGGCAGGTGCTCAGGTTGACACCGTCGTTGACCAGGTTCCCTGCGTTGATCATGCCGGTGCTCTGGAACCACGCCCAGCCGACCTGGGCCCGCTGTCGGTAGGCGGTGTCGCCGGGGATCCGGCGGGACAGTTCGGCGTTCAACTGGATGTAGAGGCTGTTGGCGATGGCGTTCTTGACGGTGCGGTCGGTGCGCCAGTAGATCCCGCCGCCGCAGCGGGTGTCCCAGTGGGTGTGCATGTGGTCGGCGTCCGCACGGGCCGTCTCCAGGTAGCGGCTCTCGCCGGTCAGGTCGTACGCGGCCACCCAGGCCAGACCCCACCAGCCGGTGTCGTCGAGGTACTCGTTGCGGAATCGACCCTGACGGCTGTCGAGGTTGCGGTCGTAGGTCTCGCTGATCGCGTACCGGTAGCTCGGCATGCCACTGACCCGGATGCTGTCGATCAGGGCGGTGAGCGCATTGGCGCCGGTCCACCATCCGTTGGTGTCGAACAGGCCGGTGGTGCGGTCGAAGCGCATCATCAGCGCGGTCGAGGCGGCGGTGCGCCGGTTCCCGGCGTTCCAGGTGGTACGGGCCCAGGCCGTGCAGGCGATCTCCGGCCGGTCGCCGGCCTTGCCGCAGGCCCGCAGCGCGCCGACGCCCCGGCCGGCCCAGTCGTCGACGTTGACCATGCCGGTACGCCATCCGGTGCCGCCCGCCGGGACCCGGGTCTCGCTGACGCGGCTGCCGTCCGGCCAGCTGCGGCCGCCGTCCATCGAGCGGTCCAGCCACACCTCGTCGCCGGTGGTTCCGCCGCTGATCGAGGCCCAGCCCATCGCGTCGGTGTCGTTGATGTGCAGGCGGAAGGTCCGCCCGTACAGGGACGCGGTGACCGGGACGCGCTCGGTCGGCGCGAGTGCCGGGTCTCGGCCGTCGCAGTAGCGGTTGCAGATGACGGCGGCGGCCACGGCCGGGGAGGCGTTCGGGACCGGTGCCGCCGTGGCGACCGCGATCAGGGCGAGGCCGGCGGCGAGTCGACGCTTCGTCATACCTGTTAACAAACCTGAAAAATAGCCGAGCGTCAATACTTGCCCGGCACTCTGCGGGCGGCGCCGAGCAGGTGATCATCGCTATCATCGACCGTCATCCACGGCAGATCAGGAGTGCCGGCATGAGCCTGGACATCTCGGTATGGGTACCGGACGAAGACGCCTACGCCGGTCGGGGAGGCGTCGAGAACCCGCCGGACACGAGTACCGGAGTGGGAGCCGAGAACTTCCGTCACCTGATCTGGGGTTCAGCGGCCGCTCGAAGTCTCGGTGCGACGTTTCTACCGCAACTCGCCGACATCACCGAGGAGAACCGCGGCCAGCTCGAGATCTCTCCCGGCCGACTCGACGCCTTCGAGCAGGAGTGCAGGCTTCTGGAGAGGAACGTCGACTTTCTCTCTGCTGAGACGATCCGCGACAGAGACCGCATCCTCCACTATCTCGCCAACATGAACAGCGCGATACATCGCGCCAAAGCCGTAGGCGGCGGTGTCATCATCTGGTGATTCGCCGTCGAGGCCTGGGGTCGCCTCCACGATCTTGTGAGGTTGCGCCCTCCGGCTTCCGCAGCACCGCGACGGCGACCGCCAACCCGGCCACCAGCAGCCCCGCCGAGACCGCGAAGGCGAGCCGATAACCGCCGGTCAACGCCGCCGCCGGGCTGCCCCCGGCGGCCAGGAGCTCATCGGTCCGGGAGGCGGCGAGTGTGGACAGCACCGCGACCCCGATCGCCATCCCCACCTGCTGTGTGGTGTTGAACAACCCGGAAGCGAGCCCGGCATCACTCCCCCGGGCCCCCGACATCCCCAGTCCGGCGAGTGCCGGCAACACCAGACCGCCACCGGAGATCAGCAGCATCACCGGCAGCAGATCGGTGACGTACCCGGCCCGTACCGGAATCCGGGTGAGCAAGCCCATCGCCGCGATCAGCAGCACCAACCCGGCGATCAGCACCACCCGCCCACCGAACCGGGCAGTGACCCGGGCCGACACGAACAGCGACACCACCCCGATCCCGACCGCCGCCGGAAGCATCGCGAGCCCGGTTTCGAGGGCGGTGTAGCCGAGCACCTTCTGCATGTAGAGAGCGACCAGGATCTGGAACGCGAACATCCCGGACAGCGCCAGCATCTGGGTCAGGTTGGCCCCGGTCACGTTGCGGGACCGGAAGATCCGCAGCGGCATGAGCGGGTCGGTCGCGGTCGCCTGTCGGGCCACGAACCCGGCCAGCAGCACGAGCGCCACGATCCCGGTCCACGCGTGTCGCCCACCTTCGACGACGGTGTAGATGCCGAGCATCAACCCCGAGGTCACCAGCACCGCCCCGATCACATCAGCGCCCGCGGACAGGCCCAGGCCTCGATCGCGAGGCAGTACCCGTACCGCGAGAAGGATCGTGGCCAGGCCGATCGGCACGTTGATGAAGAAGATCCACGGCCAGCTCAGGACATCGGTGAGCACCCCGCCGAGCACCTGCCCGATGGACGCTCCGGCGGCGCCGGTGAAGCTGAAGATCGCGATGGCCCGGCCGCGTTCCCCAACGTCGGTGAAGATCGTGACCAGGATGCCGAGCACCACGGCCGACGCCATCGCGCTGCCGACCCCTTGCAGGAACCGGGCGGTGATCAGCAGGCCCGGCCCGCCGGCGAGTCCGGCCAGCAGCGACGCGCCGGTGAAGACGGCGTTGCCGGCCAGGAACATGATCCGCCGCCCGATCAGGTCACCGAGCCGTCCGGCGAGCAGCAGCAGCCCGCCGAACGGGATCAGGTACGCGTTGACCATCCAGCTCAGGCCGGCCGGGCTGAAGCCGACGTCCTGCTGGATCGCGGGCATCGCCACGGTCACGATGCTGCCGTCGAGAATCGTCATCAGCCCGGCGGCGGACAGGACGCCGAGCGCGGTCCAGCGATGCATGAAGACCTCCCCATCACGGTTCGACGGGAAGGACGCTAGCAGATAGTTTTGTTGCAGACGATCCCGGTCGGAACTACTTGGCGCGCTCCCGAGCCCGGCGGCCCCCCTCGACAGGTGTCGCGAGATGCCCGGTCGCCAGCCGGTTCAACACTCTGACCAGCACCTCCCGTTCGTCCTCGGGAACCGAACCGAGCGCCTCCCGATGCACTCCGTCGACGATCTCCTGACTGCGTTTGGCGACCTCAGCCCCCGCCGGCGTGACCGCGATGATCCGCGCCCGCCGATCGGCGCTGGACGGCCGCCGCTCCGCATACCCGGCCTTCTCCAGCGCGTCCACGGTCACCACCATGGTCGTCTTATCCATGTCGCCGAGCTCCGCCAGCTGAATCTGCGTCCGCTCCTGCTCCAGCGCATGCACCAGCACACAGTGCATCCGCGCGGTCAGCCCGATCTCGGCCAGCGCCGCCGCCATCCGCGTCCGCAGCACATGACTCGTGTGATCAAGAAGAAACGACAGGTCCGTCGCGGTCCTGGTCGGGGCCATCGCAGTCATCCGCCCAGGTTAGTTCCAAGACAGATGATCCGCTTCCGGTACGCTCCACCGCCGCCCCGACCACAACCACGCAGCCCCGGGCCTACCCCGCGACGCAGGCGGTCCGCCCCGGCCGCAACGCGACCGCCGGGCTGAACACCTGCCGTCCGACGGGTACGCCGAGCAGGCGTCACCCGCGGGAGTGAAGTCCGCCGCCATGACTCTTTGCCCGGAGCGGACGGCGGACTCCCGACCGACACAGGTCACCCGTGTCGTAGATGGAGAGTCACCCGGCCCCCAGTTCCGTGAGGTACCAGCCCTGTGACCTGCATCACATCTAGATCCGATTTCAGCGATGGCCGAGACGCGGGAAACTGCTGACAGCTCAATTTCGAGGTGATTTATGCCCAAATGCCCGGAGCGGGATCACCTCACGACCGACACAGGAGACCACCACATGACAGACAGCCCCGTGCGACCGAAGCCGTCGCCGGCATTCTTCGAACCGGATCGGGCCGGCAGACGCCGCCTCTGGACCGGATTGACCCTCGCCGCGGGCGCCACCGCCGGCCTGTTGGACGCGTCGATCCTGGCGCCCGTCCACCACCACCCGGCCGTGGTCGGTGTGACCCTGATCAGCTCCGCGGCGCTGATCGCCGATGTCACCGCCGAGGGAATCGTTCGACTCGGGCTCTGGATCCGCCGACGCGTGATCATCGTCGACTTCGGCGACAACCGGTCGGATCAAGACTGATCGTGAACGGTGCCTCATCGGCCGATTCGGGGCGGGAGACCGACCACAGGCCTCCCGCCCCCACCGACGAGTTCGACACCTTCTACCGCGAGATGTACCCCGAACTGCTGAGGTACGGCATGGCGTTGACCGGGGACGGTCAGGACGCCCACGATGCCGCAGCAGAGGTATTCATCGAGATCTACAAACGGTGGCATCAGATCGATACGCCTCGGGCGTACGCCAAAACAGCCTTTAAACGCTCGCTTCTCAAGGTCCTTCGCCGGAAACACAAAGCCTGCCCGATGCCGAACGAGGAACTGCCGAACCCCCCCGACGCCGGGCTCGATTTCCGTGCCGTCGACGAGCAGATGTGGGTGGACCACCTCCTGGCCCTGCTGCCCGCGAAGCAACGCGAAGTGATGCGGCATCTAGTGGCCGGTCACAGCTACGCTCAAATGATCGCCTCTCGGCGGGATGCGGAAGCCGCCCGGCAGAATGCGGCTGCCGTCCGCAAGAACGCCCAACTGGCCCGCAAGCGGCTCCGAGACATCTTGGCGGACAGGGCGCAGAGCTACGGGCAACCGTCCTGGATGTCGAGAGAGTGATCGGCCCGCACCAGTTCCTCCGGGTCCTCGGTGGCGGCGGGATTGCCTACGGCTCCCATCCTGTAGGGCGCTAGCAGGCCACGATCTCCGGCGGCACAATCCATCAATGCCAGGTACGACCGGGTGTTGCCGATCCACATCCCGCGGTCGTCGGCGCGCAGGTTCTTCGTGGCCGGGAACTCCCACTGGTTCTCGTCGTGGACGACGGCGATCGGCTGGGTGGTGCCCTTGAACGCGTACACCCAGACGAAGTTGGTGGTGACCCGCAGCTCGCGGCGACCGTCGCGGACGGCCGACGTGTAGGTGATCCGGCCACTGACCCGGGGCTGCTGATCGGGATCGAGACGCACCGCCGGATCGATCCAGGTCGCCAGGTTGGTGTGCACCCGGTCGGAGAACCACCTGCTGATCGCGGCACGCTGATTCGGCGCGATCAAGGCGAGGAGTTCGTCCGGGTCATGATCGACCAACATGGTGGAGTCGAGCCGGCCGGCGATCATGGCCCGGCGCACCTGCTTGAGCGCGGCGTCGACCTGCGCGGCACCGAATCCGGTCACCGCCTTCGCCGTCGGCAGGTCGATACCCGCCTCACCTTTCGGGTAGGTCGCGGCGGCCGTACCCGCGAACGGGTCGTTTATCGAACCGTCCGCCACGATCTCCTCGGAGACGCCATCGGCCGGTTGCCGGTTCGGCTCCGCCGCCGAGCCGGTGTCGTCGCGCAGCATCGCCCACCCCGCGGGCACCGCGAAGCCGAGCGCGACCAGCGCGGCCACACCGACCACCACCATCGGAACCCGCCCGGCCACCGCCCGGCGCACCCGCTCACGCCGGACCTTCTTCTCGGTCTCGGCGGCCCAGTCCTGCAATCCGTCGAACGGATCGGGTGCGTTCTGCTGACTCATGGCCCCATCTCGAAGGCATCGGCCGACCGAAGTATCGATCAGTATGGCCGGTCGACGGCCCTCGCGGTGTCCGCCCGCCGCCGTCCACGGAAGTGCTCCCGATGCCGGACCGACCCGGAATCCGGGATCATCCGAGCGCGGCGTCGAGGTCGGCGCGGTGTCCGGTCCACCAGCGGAGGACCGCGGACGAGGTACGGAACAGGTGGTCGCCGGACGGGTCGGCCCGGTCGTAGTGGCGGCGCAGGAAGTACGTGTCGGTGGCGTAGTCCCACCAGCGCCGGTGGGCCGCGTCGCGGAGTTCGGCGCCGCTGATGTCGATGCGGGTGCGATAGCCGGCGACGAACGCGGCCAGGCGGTCGAGGTCGACCCCGGTGGGGCCGCCGAAGAGGATCACGGCGGTTCGGAGGAGCTCCAGGCCGTACGGGCGGACGGCCAGCCGGTCCCAGTCGAGGATTCCGGTGCACCGGTCGCCGGCGAAGAGGAGGTTGTAGTGGTTGAGGTCGCCGTGGGTCCAGCCGACCGGGCGCACCGGACCGGAAGGTGGCCGCAGACGGCCGAACTCGGTCAGTAGGTGCACCCGGTGCTGGATCTCGGCGGCGGCGAAGGCGTCGAAGTCACTCGACCCGGTCTCGGCCACGGTGCCGAGGCGCGTGAGTTCCGCGAACGGGACGGCCGCCGACTCGACATCGAGTGCCGGCGCCACGGCAGGTAGCGCCTCGCGTAAACGGTGGTGCAGGTTCCCGATCAGGATGCCGAGGTTGCGGCAGGCGGGGACGGACAGGATGTACGGGTGTTCACCGGGCAGCCACGGGCCCGCGGCGTACCAATGACCGTCCACTTCGGCCAGCTTCGCCGGGGTCGGTACGGGCAGGCCGTGTGCGGCCAGGGTGGGGAAGAGGCCGTGCTGGCGGCGGACCGCGTCCGGGGTGGCGTCGCGTAGTCGTTTGACGGCGTACACCCCGGACGCGGTCTCGACGCGCCAGTTCTGGTTCATCAGGCCCAGCGTGATCGGCACGCAGACGGTGACCGGTCCGAGTCCGAGCGCACCTGGCACGCCGGGCGGCAGGACTTCGGTCAGAGGCGGATGCGCTGGCCCGGGAAGATCAGGGCGGGGCTGCGGAGCGTGTTCTTGTTCAACGCGTAGAGCGTACGCCAGCCGCCCTTGACCTTGTATTTCCGAGCGATCGAGGCCAGGGTGTCGCCGGACTTGATCACGTAGGTCTTGCCGGTGGCTTTCGCCTTCTTCTTCGGCGTCGTCTTCGTGGTGGTCGTCTTGTAGACGCCGGCCTTCTTGCCGCAGACCGGCCACGGGCTCAGCCCGCGCTTGGCGTGCAACTTGTTGGCGATGGCGATCTGCTGGGCCTTGGTGGCCTTGTCCGCGGTCGGGGCGTACTTCCCGCCGCCGTTCGACTTCCACGTGCTGCGGCTGAACTGCAGGCCGCCGTAGTACCCGTTTCCGGTGTTGATGTGCCACCTGCCGCCGGACTCGCATTTGGCGACGACGTCCCAGTTGACCTGGCGCGCGGCCTGAGCCGGGGTGGCCGGGCCGAGCAGGACGCCTGCTCCGGTGACTCCGGCGGTCGCCAGAACCAGGGCAAGGCGGATTCGTCTACTACCAGACATGGATGATCCTCCACGCCTGCGAGGTGAGCTGTCGGGTTCGGGCGGACGAGAGTTGTTCGCGACCTACCTCGAGTTGCAGCTTCGAGGCGGTCAGGGCGACGGTCTCCGCCGTCGCGAACATTTCTCGCCGGCCCGGCCGCGTGCACACGGCTTCACCCCAAGGCGCGCATCTCGCGCGCCGCAAAAAGTGGGTCCCCCGCTCCTGCCCTCCCATCGAGTCTGTGGACGGGGGCAGGACTCGGCGGTCCGTCCACAGTGCCCGCGTCGCGGGACGGCCCGACGGTAACCATGCCGGAGGGCCGCAAGCCAAGTTCACGGCCCTCGATAGTGACGTTCTTCTCAGTATTTGCCCGCTTTGATCTTGTTAGCGCCCGGAAATTTCCGATACTGCGCTTATAGACGTTTGATGCTGTTTTTTCGCGCCTCAGCGGGACGCCATGTCGGCCTTGAGACAGTCCCGGTAGCGGGATGAAGCGGACGGCAGAGGAGCGGACAGCGCGATTACCAAAGGGGCGGGCGGCGCCAGAGAAGCAAGCACGAAAGGGACGAAAGGATGGAGAGGCGGGTCGCTCCGGTGCCGAGACCTGCAATGCGGACCGGCGCGGGGCGGCGTCTCTAACGGACGCCGGATGCCAAGCCGTAACCGGCCGGCGGGTAGGCCACGATCGGCGTCAGGTTGGCGAGTCCACGGCGGCGGGCCAGCCAGACGATCACCGCGGCGAAGCCGAGCAGGATCGGGATGTCGACGGCGAAGCCCTGCCACGGCATGTCGGCCGCCGTCTCATCCATGGTGAGCTGCCCGAAAGCCGCCGCCACCAGGGTGCTGAGCAGGTTGTTCATCACGTGCAGCGCGACCGCCGCCTCCAGACCGCCGGTCCGCACCGTCACCCATCCGGCCACCACGCCGAACAGCATCAGGTCGGCGAAGCCCCACGGGGTGCCCCAGCCGTGCAGCGCCGCGAACACCGCCGCCTGCACCAGGATCGGCAGCCACGGACTGCGCAGCCAGGCACCGAGGCCCTGCAGCAGCCAGCCCCGACACAGGTACTCCTCGGCCGCGGCCTGCACCGGCACCACGGCCAGCAGCACACCCGCCGACACCAGGAACGGCACCCACCCGGCCGGCGGATCGTCCAGCCCGGCGTCCTCCCCGGTCAGCACGGACAGCCCGGTGATCCCGGCGAGGAACAGGATGATGGTCACGGTGGCGACGCCGAGGCACACCGCGAGCCACCGCCACCGGATCCGCCCGGCCACCGACGACAGCGTCCCGGGCGGTCGCCGCTGGATCCAGAACGCCGCGAGCAGGCACACCGGAAGGGCCACCGCGATCGACAGGAATCCGACCGCGAGGTCCGGCAGCGCGCCGAGGGTCGCCATGCCGTCCGGCCCGCCGGGCCGCCCGAAGATCTCGGTGAAGATCACGAAGGCGATCATGGCGGCGAAGACGGTGCCGACGATGAAGAGCGTTCCCACCGGAAACCGCCACAGACGATGAGCGGCGGTACGGGCGAGACGGTGGTACGGGCTACCGGGCGGCGGCGGAATCGTCATGACCGGAAGTCTTCCGACCGGGGCGTCCCGGCGGATCTGGCCGCAGCCGGATTCCGGTACCTAACCTGAGATATAGGTGTCCGGCAGAATACCGATCATGGAACCGCCCGAGATGATCAATGCCGGTGATCTGGTCCTCAAGCGCTGGGAGCCGGAGTGGTCGGCCGAGCTGGCCGCGGCCGTGCAGGAGTCGCAACCCGAGTTGCAGCCGTTCCTGCCGTTCGCCACCCCCGAGTACGGCCTGGCCGAGGCCCGCGAGTTCACCGAGCGGTCGGTGGCGAACTGGGCGGCCGGGACCGAGTTCAACTACGCGCTGTTCACGACCGTCGGCGACCTGATCGGCGCGGTCGGCCTGATGACCGACCGCGGGCCGGGCGTCCTGGAGATCGGCTACTGGTTGCGGACCCCGTGGGCGGGTCGGGGCCGGATGACCGCCACGGTGACGGTGCTCGTGCGGGTGGCGCTGTCACTGGAGGGCGTCGAGGGCCTGATGATCCGCCACCACCGGGACAATCACGCGTCGGCCGCGGTCGCCGCCAAGACCGGTTTCGTCGAGACCGGCCGGGACGGCGACGACGTCATCCGCGAGTTTCGGGGCTGAGCACCACGACGCCGCGGGCCGGCAGCGTCTCCGGCGCGCCGGCCACCGCGGACAGGTCCACCGGGTCGGCGGTCCGGTTGATCAGGAAACGGACCGGGCCCCGGACCGCGAGCTCGACCTTTCCGCGCAGGTCCGGGGGCAGCTCACTGGTCACACCGGCCGGGGTCAGCAGGTCGTCGAGGATCAAGAGCAGGCCTTGCGGCCGCAAGCGGGTCGAGATGTACGCCGCAGAGCCCGCACCCACCTCGCGGCGGGTGACGGCCGCCCCGCCACCGGTGTAGGTGGCCAGCACCTTCGTCGCCGGGTCGGTCACCTCGACGTGCTCCGACCAGAGCGTGCCGATCGCGCCGTTCGACAGTGGCGCCGACTGGCCGTCGAGCAGGGGGGCGAACTCCTCGACCCGGATGCCGAGCAGGTCGCGCAGCGCGCCCGGGTAGCCCCCGAGCCAGGCGTGGTCGAACTCGTCGACGATGCCGGAGAAGTAGGTGGTCACCAGGTGGCCGCCGCCCGCCACGTAGTCCTCCAGCCGCTGCTTCAACGCGGCCGGGACCAGGTGCAGGATCGGTGCCACGACCAGGCGGTATCCGGTCAGGTCGGCGGCGACCGGGACCACGTCGGCGCGGACGCCGTGGTCGAGCAGGGCGGTGTACCAGTCGAGTGCCTCGTCGCGGTACCGCAGCCGGTCGGTCGGGTGCGCATCCTGTTCGGCGGCCCACCACGACTCGTAATCGATCACCACGGCGACTGCGGACGGCGTACGGCCGAAAGTGGTGATCGACGACAGCGACCGCAACCGCGCGCCGAGATCGGTGACCGCCTCGAAGATCGCGGATGATCGTCCGGCGTGCGGCAGCATCGCCGAGTGGAACTTCTCGGCGCCGGCCCGGGACTGCCGCCACTGGAAGAAGCAGACGCCGTCGGCGCCGTGGGCGACGTGCGTGAGCGAGTCACGGGCCAGTTCGCCGGGCAGTTTCGGCACGTTGACCGGCTGCCAGTTGACCGCGCTGGTGGAGTGTTCCATCAGGAACCAGGGGCGGCCGGGGATCAGGTTGCCGCACAGGTTGGCCGAGAACGACAGCTCGTCACGCGACTGCGGGCCGGGCCGGGTGTAGTGGTCGTTGGCGACGAAGTCGACCTCGGCCGCCCAGTCCGGGTAGTTCATCTCGTTGATCGGACCGGCGACCATGAAGTTCGTGGTCACCGGCACGTCCGGGGTGATCTCCCGCAGGATCCGCCGCTCGGCCAGGTAGTGGTCCTTGAGCGCGTCCGACGAGAACCGTTTGAAGTCGAGCTGCTGGGTCGGGTTGACCGGGCCGTTCGCGTGCCGGGGCGGCAGGATCTGCGCCCACTCGCCGTACCGCTGCGACCAGAAGTCGGTGCCCCAGGCCGTGTTCAGCCCGTCCAGATTCGTGTACCGCTCGCGCAGCCAGACCCGGAACGCAGCCGCCGCGTCGTCGGAGTAGTCGTAGACGTTGTGGCAGCCCAGCTCGTTGTTGACATGCCAGGCGGCCAGGGCCGGGTGCTCCGCGTACCGCTTGGCGATCACCCGGACCAGGCGCAACGCGTGCTCCCGGAAGATCGGCGAGGTGGGTCGCCAGTGCTGGCGGGCACCCGGCCAGACGGTCCGGCCGTCGCGGTCCACCGGCAGGATCTCCGGGTGCTTCGTGGTCAACCAGGGCGGCGGCGACGCGGTCGGGGTGGCCAGGTCGACCAGGATGCCGTTGGTGTGGAGCAGGTCGATCACCTCGTCGAGCCAGCCGAAGTCGTACCGGCGCTCGGCCGGTTCGAGCCGCGCCCACGAGAAGATGCCCAGCGAGACGATGGTGACCCCGGCCTCGCGCATCGCCTGGACGTCGTCGGCCCACACCGTACGCGGCCATTGCTCGGGGTTGTAGTCGGCGCCGAACTCGATGCGCGGCTCGCCCTCGCGCCGCAACCACCGTGGGGCCGGACGGGGTGCGCGCAGCGCGGCCGCCAGGAAGCCGAGCGACGCGTCGACCGAGTCCGGGACGTCGTGCGGCCGGTTCAGGTGGCCGTGGGTGGTGCCCGGGGCGACGAACGACTCGGCCGGTACACCCACCTCCCGCAGTTGCCGTTCCAGTAGTTCACCGGAGGGGCGCAGGTCGTCGAACTCGGACAGCAGGATGTGCGTCGGAGGCAGGTCGTCGAGGCGCGCGGCGCCGGGCAGCGCGTCGGGCGGCAGGTCGCTGATCCGGCCCACGTAGTTGCGGACCATGTCCTCGACGCTGTCCAGGGTGCGGCCGTGCCCGAGCATCGGCGTCGGGAAATGCGCGAACGGATAGGCCAGCAGCAGCAGATCGGGCCGGTCGGCGGCGGCCCGGAGCCCCGTCTCCGTCGGCGCGGCCCGCAGCCCGGCCCCCGTCGGCGCGTCCCGGAGCTCTACGCCCGGAGGCACGGTCTCCCCCGGCGTCGTCGTGCGGAGGGCTGTCGCCACGGCCAGGGCGGCGCCCGCGCTCGCGCCGCCGAGCGCCCGGCGCGCCGGCAGGTCATCGCGGGCGGTCACCCACCGCCAGACGGCGTGCACGTCGTCGATCGGCACCGGATAGCGGACCCCGTCGACGGCCAGCCGGTAGCCGACCGAGAAGACGATCGCGTTGGCCCGGCCGGAGAGTTCGGCGCTGACCATGTCGGCCTCGGCCATGTCGAGGTCACCGTGCCGGAAGCCGCCGCCGTGCGCCCAGACGAGCACCGCCTCCGCCGGTCCGGCCGGTTCGTAGACCCGCACCGGAATCGGGCCGTGCGGCCCCGCAACCTCGAGATCAGCCCGCATGGCCCTCATCTTTCTGAAACGTATTTACCCGGGCAAGCGCTTTCCCGCGTGTCGAAACCGTGGGCGTTCAGGGCCGCATCGCCTTCTTGAGGCCGGCCAGGACCAGGAGGCCGATCTGGTCGGCGCCGTATTCGGAGAAGTGCGTGTTGTCGCGCTTCTCGTCGTAGAGGTAGATCGGCTTGGAGGCCTCCGGACCGAGCGCCTCCACCAGCGCGGCACTGTCCGCGGTCAGGTTGATGTAGGGCACGTCCAGTTCGGTGGCGACCGCCTCCATCTCCACCGGCAGGTCCACGCCCAGGCCGTTGACGTGCCGGGCGACCGGCGTCAGATGCCCGGTGGCGTCGAACAGGCGGCGCACCGGCGGGCTGACCAGTACCGGCCGCGCGTGCAGCGCCCGCAGCTCGGTGACCATCCGGGTCAGGTCGGCCCGGTAGTCCTCGGCGGTGGTGGCCTTGTCGTTGTGCCCGAACTGGAGCACCACCACGTCACCGCGCCCGACCCGGGGCAGCATCGTGGCCCACAGTCGCGGGTCGGCCGGGAACGACGCGGACCCCTCCCCCGAGTCGGCGTAGTTGGCGACACTCACCCCGTACGGCAGGTGCTGGGGGATCGCCTGGCCCCAGCCGGTGTACGGCACGACGGCCTGGTCACAGACGGTCGAGTCGCCGGCCAGGAAGAGCTGCCGGGTCCGGTGCGGCGCGGGCCGGACGGTGACCCGGTGCACCAGCGGGGCGGCGCCGGTGAAGGTGAGGGTCAACCCGGGGGTGCCGACGTCGGGCAGGGTCGGTTCACCCTCGGGCTCGCGGACGTCGACGATGAAGCCGCGGCGGGCGAACCGGCCGGCCTCGGTGGCCGTCTCGGCGACCATCATCCGGCGGGCCTCGGCCCGGACCGCGGTGCTGCCGGCGGCGTCCGGACCGCCGAGGAGCACGGCGACGTCGTACTCCCCGGGCGGCACGTCGTAGTGGCAGACGACCGGGGCGGTCCCCGTGCACTCCCCCGGAATGCCGTGCCGGCCCCCGGCCAGAGCCGGAGCCGGCACCGCCACCACCGCGGCTGCGGCGGCGGTCAGTGCCAGTACTCGCGATCGCTTCATATTGAAACGTTTACATTGATGAAACCCGATCAGTCAAGGGTCACGGACGCAGCAGCAGCTTGCCGCGGACGTGACCGGAGGCGCTACGATCCTGGGCCTTGCCCGCGTCGGTCAGGGCGAACGTCTCGGCCACCTCGACCCGCAGCCGCCCGGCCACCGCCAGGTCGGCCAACGCCGCCAGGGCCTCGGCGCTGCGCTCGCCACCGGCCGAGTACGGGACACCGAACTGCTGGGCGGCCGCCCCGTCGGCGATCGTGACGATCCGATCGGTGCCACCACGCAGCTCGACCGACGCCTCCACCGCGCCCTGACCGGCCGCGTCGAACACCGCGTCGACACCCCGCGGCGCGGCGGCACGGACCCGGTCGACGAGACCCTCGCCGTACGCGACCGGAACCGCCCCGAGCGACCGCAGATACTCGTGGTTACCGGCCGACGCGGTGCCGATCACGGTCGCGCCACGCGCCACCGCCAACTGGACCGCCACCCCGCCGACCCCACCGGCCGCGCCGTGGATCAGGACCGTCTCTCCGGCGCCGACACCCAGCTGGTCCAGCACCCGCTGCGCGGTCTCCCCGGCCACCGGCAGCGCGGCCGCCTCGTCCCAGCCCAACCCGGCGGGCTTGCGGGCGACGACGGTGGCCAGCGCGTATCCGGCGTACGACCCGGTGTCGGTGAAGCCGAACACCTCATCGCCCACAGCCAGGCCGGTCACCCCGGCACCGACCGCGTCGACCACACCCGACGCCTCCCAGCCGGGCGTCGACGGGAACTCGGTGGCGAACACCTGCGCCAGCCACCCGTTGCGGATCTTGTAGTCGACCGGGTTGACACCGGCCGACACCACCCGCAGCCGGATCTGGCCCGGACCCGGCTGCGGCAGGTCCACCTCGGCCACCCGCAGCACCTCGGGCCCACCGAATCCGTCGAAGACGATCGCTTCCATGACTGCCACCTCTCATCGATTGCCGTGCCATCAGGCTGCTGCGGCCGCCGACGGTTGTGGAGCGGACCGGTTTCCCTAGGACCGACGATCCTTGGCTGCGATTCACCGGGTGCGCGAGCATGGCTGTCATGGATCGACGTGAGCTGGCCGACTTCATCCGCCGCTGCCGGGAACGGCTACGGCCCTCGGAGGTCGGGCTGGCGGCGGGGCCGCGGCGGCGTACCCCCGGGTTGCGCCGGGAGGAGGTGGCGATGCTCGCCGGCATGTCGGCCGACTACCTGATGCGCCTGGAACAGGCGCGCAGCCCGCAGCCGTCACCGCAGGTGTTGCGGTCGCTGGGGCAGGCGCTGCGGCTCAGCGACGACGAACGTGACCATCTGTATCTGCTGGCCGGGCACCGTCCACCGGCGGGGCGGCTGGCCGGCAACCACGTACGACCGGGTCTGCTCTATCTCCTCGACCAGCTGACCGGGGTGCCCGCGCAGGTGCACAGCGACCTCGGCGACCTGCTGGCGCAGAACGCGCTGGCCGAGACCCTGTTCGGCGGTATCTGCCCGCCCGTGCGGCACGACCACGAGCAGGATCACAACATCGTGTGGCGGTGGTTCAACGACCCGCGGATCCGGCTGGCGCATCCGGTCGGCGAACACGACTACCTGAGCCAGGTCTATGTCGCCGATCTGCGGGCCGCGGTCGCCCGACGCGGCTCCGACCCGGCGGCGATGTCGCTGGTGGAGCGGCTGCGCGGGTGCAGCGACGAGTTCGCCGGGCTGTGGGACCGGCACGAGGTGGCGGTCCGGCGGCAGAGCCGGCTGCTGGTCCAGCACCCGACCGTGGGGCTGCTCGAACTCGACTGCGAGACGCTGCTGACCCCGGCCGAGGATCAACGGCTGGTGCTGCTCACCGCGCCGCCGGGCAGTGCTACCGCGGGCCACCTGGAGCTGCTACGGGTGGTCGGGCAGGAGACGTTCGCGCGCTGAGCAGGACGTCGAGGGGGTCGCTGAGCAGGGCGTCGAAACCCTTCTCGGCGGCGCCGATCAGGGTGGCGTCGTCGCCCAGGCCGGACGGCAGCAGCCGGGCCCGTTCCCGCGACACCGGCATGCCGTGCTGGGCGATCCGGGCGTCCACCTGCGGGGCGGCGACCGCGTACAGCTCGCGCAGGGTGCCGCCGAAGACGACCACGCCCGGGTTGAACAGGTTGATCAGGTTGGCCACGCCGATGCCCAGCCAGTCACCGATCGCGGCGACCGCGGCCTCCGCCTCCGGTTTACCGTCCGCCGCCTCGCGGACCACGTCCCGGACCGCCGCACGGCCGAACTCGCCCGCCCGGCCGACCGCCTCCAACAGCGCGTACTCCCCCGTCTCGGCCTCCAGGCAGCCCCGCGAACCGCACAGGCACTCCCGGCCGCCGTGCGGGTTGACCAGCATGTGCCCGACCTCGGCGCCGTAGCCGCCCTCGCCACCGAGCAGCCGGCCACCGACCAGGATGCCGCCGCCCACCCCGACGTCGCCGTGCAGGTAGATCAGGTCGGGCGAGCCGATCCCGGCGCCCCGGACGAACTCGGCGTGCGCACCCAGGTGGGCCTCGTTGCCGACGGCTACCGGCAGGCCGATACCCAGAGCCGACTCCAGCTCGGTGCCGAACGCCTGGTCGACCCAGCCGAGCTCGGGGCCGTACCGGACCATGCCGTCGCCGGGCCGGATCATGCCGCAGTAGGAGGCGCCGACTCCGGCGCAGACCGTGCCCGGCGGCGCGGCGTCGAACAGCTCCCGGCCGAGCCCGGCCAGCCCGGTGACCACCGTGTCCAGGTCGACGCCGGTGCGGGGCCGGGGTGTCTCCCGCCGGTCCAGGATGGTGCCGCCGAGCCCGACCCGGGCCGCGACCAGACGGTCCACCGCCACGTCGAAGGCGAGCACGAACACCCGACCGGTCTCCGGCCGGACCACGAACGACGGCCGCCCGGCGCCCAGCACCTCTTCCGGGTTTTCCTCGCGGACCAGGCCGGCAGCGGCGAGCTCGCTGGTCAGGGCCAGGATGGTGCTGCGGTTGACGCCCATCCGCTCGGCGAGGGCGGCGCGGGACAGCGGGCCGTTCAGGTGTACGTGACGCAACAGCGTGCCCAGGCTCGCACGGTGTCTGCTCACTGCGGGTGTGTCCTTACCGGTGGGGATCCCCACCCTACCCACACCCGGGACACATCGTCAGGCGGCGATCTCGAAGGCGCCCTTGCCCCGGTTCTTCGCCCGGTACATCGCCTGGTCGGCCAGGTTCAGCAGGTGCGACGCGTCGCCGGTGGCGGCGGCCGCGGCGCCGATACTGGCCCGGACCGTGACGACGCCGCCACCCGGCAACGGGCAGGGCGCGTCGACGGCGGCGATGATCCGGTCGGCCACGGCCGGTAACGCACCGGACGGCGGACGGTCGAGCAGGATGGCGAACTCGTCACCGCCGAGCCGGGCGACCAGGTCGTCGGGGCCGACCGCGGCACGCAGGCGGGCCGCCGTCTCGACCAGCACCGCGTCGCCGGCGGCGTGGCCGTACCGGTCATTGACGGGTTTGAAGTCATCAAGATCGATGAGCAGCACCCCGGCCGGTCCGGACCCGTCCAGGGACGTCTCCAGCCGGTCCAGGAAGCAGGCCCGGTTGGCCAGGCCGGTGAGGCTGTCGGTGAACGCCATGGCGTGCAGCCGCCGGGTGAGGCTGTCACGTTCGGCGAGCAGCCGCGCGTTGTCGATGAACGCGGTCAGCTGCCGGACCACGACGATGCCCGTGCAGAGCACGGCCCCGGCCTGCAGGGCCCAGGCCCGAAGATCCAACCCCCGGGTCAACAGGACCGCGATCAACAGGACGTGGATGCCGGCCAGGGCGAGATAGGGCATCGGGCTGTACGGACGACGCCGCGCGACCGGTGCCGCGACCCGCCCGGACCGGAACCGGCGGTACTGCAGCCACGCCGCGATCAGCAGCATCGCGTGACAGGTCAGGCTGAGCGCGAAGACCGGACCGGGACGCCCGGCCCGGGCCAGTTCCGGACCCAGCGTGCGGGCCAGACTCTCCAGGGTTCCGGCGACCGGCCCCATCACGCCGATGTGCCAGCGGAACGGCGCCGCCCCGCTGAGGTAGAGCCGGCCGACCACGAACGCCAGCAGCATCGCGACCACCGGGGCGGCCACCCCGACGACCTGCCCGGCGGCGAACGAGCCGGTCATCGTCCAGTACAGGCCGGCCGCCCCGACCGCGGTCACCACGGTGGCCAGATCGAGGTGGTAGCAGAGCCGCTCCCGGGCCGAGCGGTGCGGCAGCGGATAGGTGGCGATCACCCCGATCACCACCGCGCCGCCCGCGGCCAGGGCCACCGTCCGCGGG
The DNA here is from genome assembly GCF_033097365.1 of Actinoplanes sichuanensis. Taxonomy (NCBI): domain Bacteria; kingdom Bacillati; phylum Actinomycetota; class Actinomycetes; order Micromonosporales; family Micromonosporaceae; genus Actinoplanes; species Actinoplanes sichuanensis. Next base: position 1,355,347 of record NZ_AP028461.1, on the reverse strand, counting down.
ATGCCGGTGCCGGTGAGCGCCGACGACGACGTCGGGTCGGCCAGGGTGGTGGCCACCTGGATCCAGTCGGCCACGCTGAACATCGCACCGGCGGCCACGAAGGCGCGCCAGAACCGACGTTCCGAGGTGGGGTCCGGCATCAGGCGGACCGCGCGGTACGCGTACCAGGTCATCGCCGTGGCGAACACCGCCACGGCGAGCCAGCAGAGGACCGCGAGCATCGCCGTACCGCCCCACGGCACCAGGAAGGCGACGCTGAGCAGCGCGGTCAGCGAGACGACGACCACCGGTAGGAATCGATTCCCGGGAGTGACCTGGCCGCCGGGGTCGGCGGCGTCGGCCGGCGCGATGGTGTTCATCGGAGGCCCCATCGTCACGAGGCGGGCACAATTGAGAGCCGACCCACAGACCGCCGTGCGGTAGGGTCCTGGAACAGGTGACGACAGCACAACCGAATACTTCGCCGCGACCCCGCCGCGGGAGAGTCCTCGCAGGTCAGCGAGGCGCCGAAGGAGCAACTTCTCCCTCAGAATCTCTCAGGCCCCAGTACCGCGACGGTCAGGCGACTCTGGAAAGTCAGCTCTTTACGAGGAGCTGCGCCCACGGTGCAAGCCGCCCTTCCCGGCGGTGAACCTCTCAGGCAGAGATGACAGAGCGAGGGAGGCCCGACCCGACAAGGAGCCTCCGTTGCGAAACACCGCCCTGCACCACGTCCATCAGTCTCTCGGCGCCGCGATGACCGGTTTCGCCGGCTGGTCCATGCCGCTGCGGTACGGCAGTGACCTGGGCGAGCACCACACCGTCCGGACCGGCGCCGGACTGTTCGACCTCGGTCACATGGGCCAGATCGAGGTGACCGGCCGAGACGCCGCCGCGTTCCTGGACCACGCGCTGGTGGGCCGGCTGTCGAAGGTCGCGGTGGGCCGGGCGAAATACACCATGCTGTGTCACACCACCGGCGGGGTCCTCGACGACCTGGTCGTCTACCGACTGGCCGAGGACCGGTTCCTGGTGGTCGCGAACGCCGCCAACGCCGCCGTGGTCCGGGCGATGCTCGGTGAGCACTCGGGTGGTTACACCGTCGGGATCGCTGATGCGGACCGGTCACTGATCGCGGTGCAGGGCCCGCAGGCGGTCGACGTGGTCGGCGCGCACCCGGACCTGCGTTACTACGGCATCAAGGCGGAGCGGCTCGCCGGGCGGGACGTGCTGCTGGCCCGCACCGGATACACCGGCGAGGACGGCTTCGAGATCTACTGCGCGAATGAGGACGCCGAGGCGATCTGGGCGTGGGCGACCGGCCGGGGTGCCGTCCCGTGTGGGCTGGCCTGCCGAGACACCCTGCGCCTGGAGGCCGGCATGCCGCTGTACGGCCACGAGCTCACCCTGCGCACCACCCCGTTCGACGCCGGTCTGGGTCGTGTCGTCGCCCTCGACAAGACCGACTTCGTCGGCGCCGCCGCCCTCCGCGCCGCCACCCCGCGGCGCCTGCTCGCCGGGCTGGTCACCAAGGGCCGCCGCTCGCCACGGGCCGGTCACGTGGTCCTCGACCCGGACACCGGCGAGCGCATCGGTGAGGTGACCAGCGGCGTGCCCTCCCCCACGCTGGGTCACCCGATCGCGATGGCCTACCTCCCGGCCGACCGCACCGAACCCGGCACCCGGGTCCTCGTCGACATCCGCGGCGCCCGCGAAGAGGCCGAGGTCGTCGCGCTGCCGTTCTACCGCCGGCAGGGCTGAGCCGTGACCGTGTCCGTCTTCGATCTGTTCTCGATCGGCATCGGCCCGTCCAGCTCGCACACCGTCGGCCCGATGCGCGCGGCCCGGCTCTTCACCGGCCACCTGACCGGAATCGACGGGGTGGCGACCGTACGCGCCGAACTGTTCGGTTCGCTCGGCGCGACCGGGCACGGCCACGGCACCCCGCGGGCGGTGCTGCTCGGCCTGCAGGGCGAGGATCCGGAGACGGTCGACACCACGCTCGAACCGTCCGCCGACGCGACCGCGTTCGAGGTCGACGTGGTGCTGCACCGGCGGCGGGCGCTGCCCGGCCATCCCAACGGCATGCGCTTCACCGCGCTCGCCGCCGACGGCGCCGAACTGCTGACCAAGACCTACTTCTCGGTCGGCGGCGGGTTCGTCCTGGCCGACGGCGCATCGGGGGTACGCCCGGAGCAGGTGGCCGTCCCGCACCCGTTCTCCTCCGGCGTCGAGCTACTGGAACTCGCCCGGTCCACGGGGCTGTCGATCTCCCGGATGATGCTGCTCAACGAGTCGGTACGGCGGCACACGGCCGAGGTGTCGGCCGGGCTGCTCGGCATCTGGCGGGTGATGAACGACTGCATCGACGACGGGCTGCGCGCGGAGGGCGTACTCCCCGGGGGTTTGAAGGTCCGTCGCCGGGCCGCACTGACCGCCCGCAAGCTGACCGCCGACGGTGATCCGATGGAATGGCTGACCGTTTTCGCCATGGCGGTCAACGAGCAGAACGCGGCCGGCGGGCGGGTGGTGACCGCGCCCACCAATGGTGCCGCCGGGATCATTCCGGCCGTGCTGCGCTACTACCGGACCTTCGTGCCCGGCGCCGACGACGAGGGCGTGGTGCGTTTTCTGCTGGCCGCCGGGGCGATCGGGCATCTGTTCAAGGAGAACGCGTCGATCTCCGGGGCCGAGGTGGGTTGTCAGGGTGAGGTCGGTTCGGCGTGCGCGATGGCCGCGGCCGGGCTCGCCGAGGTGCTCGGTGGGACGCCGGAGCAGGTGGAGAACGCCGCCGAGATCGGCATGGAACACAACCTGGGCCTGACCTGCGACCCGGTCGGCGGCCTGGTGCAGATCCCGTGCATCGAGCGCAACGGCATGGCCGCGGTGAAGGCGGTCACCGCGGCGAAGATGGCCCTGCGCGGCGACGGCCGCCACCACGTCTCCCTCGACAAGGTCATCAAGACCATGAAGGAGACCGGCGCCGACATGAAGATCAAATACAAGGAGACGTCCCGCGGCGGCCTGGCCGTCAACGTCATCGAGTGCTGACCGCGGTCAGCGTTCCGGCTTTCGCCCGGCCGGCCCCTCCGCGGCCGCCGGGTCGCCGTCCCGGGCCGCGCTGACCGCCTCACACAGGTCGGTCAGCGGGTCGCGGGCCTGGGCGCTGCAGGCGACCGCCTGCAGCAGCCCTCGGAACGACGCGGCGTCGCCGGCCGGCAGGGCGCCGAGCACGTGCGCCTCGACGTGCTTGAGAGCCTCCCGGCGGGACTGCCACGTCTCGTGGCCCTTGGTGGTGGCGACGACGAGCCGGCTGCGGCGGTCGGCCGGGTCCGGCCGGCGGGCGACCAGCTCGGCCTTCTCCAGATCATCGATCAGGTACGTCAGGATGGTCCGATCGATGCCCAGGTCGGCACCGATCGCGCCCTGATTGCGAGGCGGCTCGCCGACCGCCGCCGAGAGCACCTGATAGCCGCGCGGGCCGCCGGGCAGATCACCGAGAACGTGGTCGGCGGCCTTGGCGTAGGCACGGAACACCACTCCGAGCATCCAGCCGAGATCACCTTCGAGGGGCGTCGTCACACGACCACCCTAGCTCAGCCTTACAGAAGTTCTGCAATTCAAATGTTCTGTTTGACAGAACATCTTTTCCGCGTCACAGTTGCCGCATGTCCGACTACGGCCACCCCCTCGAGTTCGGGTCCTTCATCACCCCGTCCGCCGCCGACCCCACCGGCGTCGTCGCGCTCGCCGTGCTCGCCGAGCAGGCCGGCCTGGACCTGGTCACCTTCCAGGACCATCCGTACCAGCCCGGCTTCCTCGACACCTGGACTCTGCTCAGTCACGTCGCCGCCCGTACCCAGAAGGTGCATCTCGCGGCGAACGTCACGAACCTCCCGCTGCGCCCACCGGCCGTCCTCGCGCGCAGCGTCGCCAGCCTCGACCTGCTCAGCGGCGGCCGCATCGAGCTGGGCCTCGGCGCGGGCGCGTTCTGGGAGGCCATCGAGGCGATGGGCACGCCGCGGCTCGCCCCCGCCCAGGCCGTGCAGGCCCTCGAGGAGGGCATCGACGTCATCCGACAGCTCTGGGACGTCGACGCGCGCGGCCCGATCCGCGTCCACGGCGACTTCCATCGGGTCGTCGGCGCGAAACGCGGCCCGGCCCCGGCCCACCACGTCGGCATCTGGCTCGGCGCCTACAAGCCGCGGATGCTGGCTCTGACCGGCCGGCGGGCCGACGGCTGGCTGCCGTCGCTGGCCTATCTGAAGGACGGCGACCTGGCCGCCGGCAACCGGATCATCGACGAGGCGGCGTTGGAGGCCGGCCGCAAACCCGGCGACATCCGCCGTCTGCTCAACATCGGCGGCCGCTTCGACACCCACGAACTCGCCGACCTCGCCCTCAACGACGGCGTCAGCACGTTCATCCTGGCCTCCGACGACCCTGACGAACTGCGACGATTCGCCGCCGAAGTGGCCCCCGCGGTCCGCGCGGCGGTCGCCGCCGAACGGTCCGGCACCCCGTCGACTCCGCCTCCGGCTCCGGTTCCGGCGCGGCCGTCGGTCACCGTCGCGGGCCGGTCACCGTTCTCGGTCACTCCCACCCCCGACGATGGGGTACGCCGCAGCAGCACCGTGGTCTGGGACGAGCAGACCCGCCCGACCGGCCCGGCACCCGACCCGGACCACACCTACACGGCCCACGACCTGGCCACCGGACGGCATCTGGTCCAGGTCCACGACGGCCTGCGCGGCGAACTGGCCCAGATCCACGACCTGATCGACCAGGTGGAGGCGGGCACGATCGACGTCGGCACGGCCCGCTCGCACATCAACACGATGACCATGCGCCAGAACAACTGGACCCTCGGCACCTACTGCGAGTCCTACTGCCGGATCGTGACGACCCACCACACCATCGAGGACCGTTCGCTGTTCCCGCATCTGCGCCGGGCCGACCCGCGCCTGGCCCCGGTGGTGGACCGCCTCGAACAGGAACACCATGTGATCCACGAGGTCCTGGAGGGCGTCGACAAGGCCCTGGTGGCCCTGGTCTCCACCCCCGACGGCCTCCCGGCGCTGCGCGAGGCGGTGAACCTGCTGAGCGACACACTGCTCTCGCACCTGTCGTACGAGGAACGCGAACTGATCGAACCCCTGTCCCGCCTCGGCATGCAGTGACCCCGGCCGGTCGCCGCCCGCCGACAGGCGGGGGCGGACCCGCCGGTCAGCGGGTGGCCGCCGCCCGGCCGGTCGCGCTGGAATGGCAGGGCCGGGACGAGCCCGGCCCTGCCGAACAGGGTGACCGTTCGTCCGCAGATCCGGACGACAGAGTCGCTGGTCGTGTTGTCACTCGAGTTGCCGCCGGTTTGCCTTGGCCGGCGGACGCTCCGGAGGCCGGCGACGCACCCTGCTGCGTGTGCGCCGACATACCGCGGCTCGGGGCGCTCGCGGCAGTCGCCGGCCGGTGGGGTGGGGGAACACCCTCCGGCCGGCCGCCGCGACCGGAGCCGGGCTCGTACCGCCACCCCCCGGCCGGCCCTCAGGGCTGCCGAACACCCCGAAAACAGCTGCCACGGCCGGCCGGCGGTCTGCGGGTCAGGTGGCGGCCAACTGGGTGAGGACTCGGGTGGCCTGGGCTATCACCGGGGAGTCCTCGCCGGCGCGGACGGCCAGGGCCAGGTCGATCCGGGCGGTCGGGTCGGTCAGCGGGCGGTAGGTGGCGCCGGGGACGCCCAGGTGGGCCACCGGCTCGGGGACTATCGCCAGACCCAGGTCGGCGGCCACGAACGTGACCAGGGTCGAGGTCTCCACCACCTCGTGCCGGATCCGCGGCTGGAAACCGGCACGGTCGCAGAGACGGCGGACGGTGCCGTACATGGCGGAGTCGCGTTCGGCGTGGATCACGAAGTCCTCGTCGCGGAGGTCGGTGACGTCCAGGCGGGTGCGGGCGGTCAGCGGATGCCCGTCCGGCAGTGCCACGATCAGGGCGTCGCTGCGCAGGGTGCGCACGGTGATCCCCGGATCGTCGACCGGCGGGCGGAGCAGGGCCACATCGATGTCGCGGCGCTGCAGGGCGGCCACCTGCTGGGCGCCGAGCATTTCTCCGCGGAAGGCGACCTCGACGCCGGGCAGTTCCTCACGCAGGCGGCGGGCCACCGCCGGGAGCAGGCTGTAGGTGGCCGATCCGACGCATCCGACGGACAGGCGGCCCTGCAGTCCGGCGGCCACCCTCCGGGCGACCTCGCCCGCGTCGTCGACCGCGGACAGCACGGCCCGGACCCGGTCCAGGTAGGCGGTTCCGGCTTCGGTGAGCTCGACCCGGCGGGTGTTGCGGTTGAGCAGTTGTACGCCCAACTCGCTCTCCAGTTGACGGATCTGCTGGGAGAGCGGCGGCTGGGCCATGTGCAGGCGGGCGGCCGCCCGGCCGAAGTGCCGCTCCTCGGCGACGGCCAGGAAGTAGCGCAGGTGACGCAGCTCCATATTTTGATACTTCCAGAGTCTCAGTTCCGGCAGAATGGGTATTTCTGAATATCAGAGCTGCTTACTAGCGTGGGACTCATGGCTGACTCATTCGTGTACGCCGCCGTTCGTACCCCGTTCGGCCGTTACTCCGGGGCGCTCGCCGACGTCCGCCCGGACGATCTCGCCGCGACCGCCCTGTCCGGCCTGCTGGCCAAGGCCCCCGGCCTGGATCCGGCCCGGATCGACGACGTGTACTGGGGTAACGCCAACGGCGCCGGCGAGGACAACCGCAACGTCGGCCGGATGGCGGTGCTGCTGGCCGGCCTGCCCACCTCGGTTCCGGCGGCCACCGTCAACCGGCTCTGCGGCTCCAGCCTGGACGCCGCGATCATCGGTTCCCGGGCGATCGCCTCCGGTGACGCCGAGATCGTCGTGGTCGGCGGGGTCGAGTCGATGACCAGGGCCCCGTGGGTGCTGCCGAAACCGTCGCGCGCGTTCCCGGCCGGCAACCTGGAGGCGGTGTCGACGACGCTCGGCTGGCGGTTGACGAACCCGAAGATGCCCGCCGAGTGGACCGCGTCGCTGGGTGAGTGCAACGAGCAACTCGGCGACAAGTACGGCATCTCCCGCGAGCGGCAGGACGCGTTCGCCGCCCGCTCGCACGTACTGGCCGACCAGGCCTGGAACGACGGGTTCTACACCGACCTGGTGATCCCGGTCGGTGACCTGGACCGGGACGAGGGCATCCGCCCGGACAGCAGCCCCGAGAAACTGGCGCGCCTGAAGCCGTCGTTCCGCAAGGACGGCACGATCACGGCCGGGAACGCCTCGCCGCTCAATGACGGCGCGGCGGCGGTCCTGCTGGGGTCGGAGCGGGTGGCCGTACAACTCGGGGATCCTCTGGCGCGCATCGCCGGACGTGCCGCACACGCCGTTGATCCGCAAGCCTTCGGGTTCGCGCCGGTCGAGGCGGCCGAGAAGGCGCTGCGGCAGGCCGGGATCGGCTGGTCGGACGTGGGCGCGGTGGAGCTGAACGAGGCGTTCGCGGTGCAGTCGCTGGCCTGTGTGGACGCGTGGGGCGTCGACCCGGAGATCGTGAACACCCGCGGTGGGGCGATCGCGATCGGTCATCCGCTTGGCGCGTCCGGGGCACGGATCCTCGGCACGCTCGCCCACGTGCTGCGCGAACGCAACCAGCGCTGGGGTGTCGCGGCGATCTGTATCGGTGTGGGGCAGGCTCTCGCCGTGGTCCTGGAGAACCAGGCATGAGGACGCAGACCGTCGACGCGCTGACCGCGGTCAAGGAGGTCAAGGACGGTGACACCGTGCTGGTCGGCGGGTTCGGCATGGCCGGCATGCCGGTCCAGCTGATCGACGCGCTGATCGAGCACGGCGCCGGCGACCTGACCATCGTCAGCAACAACGCCGGCAACGGCGACACCGGGCTGGCGGCGCTGCTGGCGGCGGGTCGCGTACGCAAGATGGTGTGCTCGTTTCCCCGGCAGGCCGACTCGTGGGTCTTCGACGGCCTCTACCGGGCCGGGAAGATCGAGTTGGAGCTGGTGCCGCAGGGCAACCTGGCCGAGCGGATGCGTGCGGCGGGCGCCGGGATCGGCGCGTTCTACTGCCCGACCGGGGTCGGCACGCCGATCGCCGAGGGCCGCGAGACACGGGTGATCGACGGCCGGGAGTACGTGCTGGAATATCCGATCCGCGGTGACGTGGCGCTGATCCGGGCGCATGTCGCCGACCGGCTGGGCAACCTGGTCTACCGCAAGACGGCCCGCAACTTCGGCCCGGTGATGGCCACCGCCGCGAAGGTCACCATCGCCCAGGTGTCGACGATCGTCGAGGTCGGCGAACTCGACCCGGAGGCCGTCGTGACCCCGTCGATCTACGTGAACCGCCTGGTGGAGGTGGCCTGATGGCGCTGGACAAGAACGAGCTGGCCCGGCTGGTCGCCGCCGACATCCCGGACGGCGCCTACGTGAATCTGGGCATCGGCCAGCCGACGTCGATCGCCCGCTACCTGAGCCCGGACAGCGGCGTCATCCTGCACACCGAGAACGGCATGCTCGGCATGGGCGAGGTGGTGCCGGACGACCGGGCCGACTGGGACCTGACGAACGCCGGGAAACAGCCGGTCACCGAACTGCCCGGGGCGGCCTACTTCCACCACGCGGACAGCTTCGCGATGATGCGCGGCGGCCACCTGGACGTGTGCGTGATGGGCGCGTTCCAGGTGTCGACCGGCGGTGACCTGGCGAACTGGCACACCGGCGCCGCGGACGCGATCCCGGCGGTCGGCGGGGCGATGGATCTGGCCGCCGGCGCCAAGCAGGTCTGGGTGATGATGACGCTGTTCACCAAGTCGGGCGAGCCGAAACTGGTACCGGCCTGCACCTATCCGCTGACCGGCAAAGCGTGCGTGACCCGGGTCTACACCGAGGTGGCGACATTCCACATCACCCCCGATGGGGTACGGATCGCCGCCACCTACGGCATCGAGCCGGACGAACTCGTCGCCCGGCTCGATGTGAAGCTGCTCGTCTGAGGACTGGTTACGGGTACGCGATGACGTTGCGCGGGGTGGTGTTGCCGGCCGGGTTGGGGACGGCGCCACCGGTGTCGTTGACGACGTTGGCGATCGTGCCGACGTCACCGAGCGACACGGTCAGGACACTGCGCAGCTGCACGCCGGAGCGGTTCGGCACCTCGAACGCCCGGTCCACCCGGACCGCCGGGTTGACGTTGAAGTAGGCGTACGAGCCACCACCCCAGAGCTGGTGGTCGGTGACCGCGTCGGCGACCTTGTAGGCGGCGTAGCCGTTGCCACGGGGACCGATCCAGGCGGCCTGGTTCGGCACGTCGTACGGCTTCTCGTTCTGGAAGAAGATCGTCTTGCCGCGGTTGCCGTTCCAGATCACCTCGTACTTCTGGTAGTGCTCGACGAACAGGCCGGTGGCCAGCACGTCGTCACCGTTCACGATCAGGCCGGTGTCACCGGTGTTGACCGCCCAGCCGGTCGGCGCGCCACCGTGGTCGGCCCGCCAGGCCCAGATGTGGTCGATGATCGTGTCGTCGCTGTGCACCGCGAGGGTGGTGGTCGCCTTGCCCTGGACGCTGCTGCCGATCCGGAAGAAGACGTCCTGCAGGCTGATCGGGTTCGCGGCGTGGTCGGTGTGCACGCCGGCCCGGCCGACGGTCATCAGGGTCGGGCTGTTGGTCGTACCGGCGTCGAAGGTGAGGCCGCTGACCTTGACCCCGTCGACGTCGGCGATGTTCAGCGCCTCGACCCCGCCGGACGGGATCAGGGTCGGGAAGCCGATGCCGGTGACCACGGTGTTGGCCCGGGTGACCCGGATGGTGTCGTTGAGGGTGTAGGTGCCCGGGGTGAAGAACAGGTTCAGGCCCTGGGCGAGCGCCTGGTTGATCCGGGCGGCGGTGTCACCGGGCTTGGCGACGTAGAACTCCCGCATCGGGATCGAGGTGCCGGCCGCGTTCGGCCAGGTGGCACCGGCCGAGTTGCGGCGCAGCGCGGGCACGAAGACCCGGTAGAGACCGGCGCCGTCGACGTAGAGGTACGGCTTCTCCCGGGTGACCGGAGTGGTCGCGAGGGTGGTGTGCGGCGGGTTCGGGAACGCGTTGGCCGGGGCGCCCTGGACACCGGAGTAGACCATGTTCCACACGCCGCCGTCCCAGCGGGCGATCCGGCTGTCGCGGGTGTACCACTGCTGCTGCGAGCCGGACGAGACGACCCCGTCGACGATGGAGTCGGCGAGGTAGCCGCCGCTGGAGTAGCCCTGCCCGTTGTCCTGGTTCGACGGGGCCAGGGTCAGGTTGCCCTTGATGTGCACGCGGCGCATCGGGGCGGCCTGGGAGACGGCCCACCGGTTGGTGCCGCCCTCGGGCACGATCGACAGGTTCTCCATGCTGCGCCAGAAGTTCTGGGTCGCGTTCTTCTCGTCGCCGTAGTTCCAGCCGGAGTCGACGTTGACCGCGCCGTTGATCGTCACGTCGTCGGGGTTGAGACCGAGACCGGCGACCGTCGTGTAGAAACCGACGTTGGCCCACACCCGGCCGTAGGTACCGGGCTTGAACAGGAACACGTGACGCTGCGATCCGAACTGCGCGGTCGGACTACGCAGCTGCGCGTTGAACGCCGAGTCCACCGCCGACTGGATGGTCGACGCCGCGGTGCCGGCCTCGAAGATCCGCACGTTCGAGCCGAAGTCCGGGGTGTCCGAGGTCGGGATCGTCGGGGTGGTGCCGGCACCGAAGACCTGGAATTCCCACAGCGAGTAGCCGTACGGGGTGGCCCGGGTGGTACCGCTCATCCGCACGTACCGGCCGCTGCCGGTGACGTTCAGGGTCTGCACGCCGGCCTGGCCCGCGGTGACCGGGCTGATATTCGTCCACGAGGTGCCGTTGGCCGAGGTCTGGATGGTGAACGCGGAGGCGTACGCGGCCTCCCAGTTCAACACGACCTGGCTGATCGACTGGGTGCTGCCCAGGTCGACCTGCAGCCACTGCGGGTCGGCGAACGTGCTGGACCAGCGGGTCCCGGTGTTGCCGTCGACGGCGTTGGACGCCGGGAAGGCGGCGCTCTCGACGGAGGAGGCGGTGGCCGGTTTGCCCTGCGACAGCGGGAGGTCCGCGGCGCTGGCCGTGCCGGTGACCGAGGCGACGGTGACGCCGAGGGTCGCGGCGAGCGCGACGCTCAGCACGACCTTCCCACGGCGTCGGAGTTTCTTCCCGGAGGAAGTCGGGGTCGGGGGTGTCATGTTCCTGCCTATCGGACGGGGGCGAGGGTGACCATGAAGAGCAGCTCAGAGAGCGCTCTCCGGCAAATTGTCATCGCGCCGTCTTCGCCCGTCAATATGTCGGCAACAAATGCCGGTTCCGGAACCGTCGCTATCCCGGAACCCGTTTAGATATTGAGAAAAGTATTTTCGGGAAAACTGTTATCGGTCGTTTTGAGCCCGCTCCGCGTCGCCGCCCCGGAGGTGGTCCAGCTCGGCCCGATACATCGACTGCAACCGACCGAAGTGCCGGGCCAGCAACTGGAGCTCGTCCAGGCGGTAGCCCTCGATGAGCCGCCCGGCCCGCTCGGCGAACCGCTCGTACGGCCGCTCGAGCTCGTCGGCCCGCTCCGGCCGCAGGGTGACGATCACCCGCCGCCGGTCCGCCGGATCGCGCTCGGCGGTGACCCAACCGGCCTGCTGGAGCCGACGCAGCATGCTGGTCACGGCACCGGTGGTGACGTTGGTCCGCTCGGCGATCCGCCCCGCGGTGACGGGCCCGGCGTCGGCCAGGAAATCCAGGCACTCCAGATCACTCACGGTGAGACCGAGCCGGTCGGCGATGGCATACCGGAACACCATGGACAGCCGCGAGGCCTCCCGCCCGGCCCGCATCAGATCGGCGATCGCTGACGCCCGGATCTGATCGACCGCCGGAGGGCTCGCCGACGAGACCGACGGCCGCTCGGCCGCCGGGAGGCCGGTCGACGGTCCGCGGACCGCGGACGGGGCCGCCACCGGCAGGTCGGTCGGGGGCGGGGCCGCCACCGACAGGTGGGTCGCGGGCGGGGCCGCCACCGACAGGTGGGTCGCGGGCGGGGCCGCCACCGGCGGGTCGGTCACCGGGGTGCGGGCCGGCTCGTCGGACGACATGCCCGCCATCATGCCTCGGGCACGGTCACCCGGTGCAGCCGAGGTAACACGCGGGTCAGCACCCAGTGCGGCGCCGCCGCGCCCCCGGTGAGGCGGCGCATCAGACCGGCCGCCGTGTCCACGGCACGGAACGCGTAGGGCACCATCTCGTCCTGATAGCCGGCGATCACCTCCTCCACCGGCGTGCCGTCGGCCCGGGCCTCGGCGAGCCGGCGACCGAGCACCACGGCGTCTCGCAGCGCGGTGTTGCCGCCCTGGGCGCCGAACGGCGGCATGACGTGCACGGCGTCACCCATCAGCGTCGCCCGGGGCACCGCCCACTGGCGCGGCCGGGAGCCGGTGGCGAAGAGGTTGAGGACGGTGGTGTCCAGTTCACCGGTGCCGACCAGTCTCCGGACCAGGGGGTGGAAGTCCTCGCTGTTGCGGACGGCCAGGTCGCGTAGGGCCAGCAGGTCCCCACGGGCGGCGACCGGCACCTCGTCCTGACGCAGCAGCAGCCCCCACATCACGTAGTCGTGGGCGGTCGGCGCGTACGCACCTGGGACGACGCGGGCGAACGCCTCCCGCGGGCTCTCGCCGAACCGCATGGAGGTGAAGAAGAAGGCCCGGCCCGGCCGGTCGGCGATGGACAGGACGCCGCTGGTACGCAGCGCGTCCGGGATGACACTCCAGCCGTCGCGCCACAGTGGCGATCGACCGTAGATGCCCGCCATCGGGGTGTTCACCGGGTCGGCCTCGGGCATGAGTTGCGCGCGCAGGGCCGAACCGACACCGTCGGCGCCCACCACGACGGTCGCCGGGACGGACGCACCGTCGGTGAACCGCAGTCGCAGCCCGGCCGGTCCGCCGGTGTCGACGGCCGCGGCGGCCCGGCCGTAGTGGATCCGCCCGTCCAGTCCGGTCATCAGGATCGAGCGCAGGGTCGCCCGGTCGACCTGGCGGGTCGAGTCCGGCTCGACCTTGAAGGTGATGGTGAACGCGTCCCGCAGCCGCCGGTCGGTGAAGCGCAACCGCCCGCCGGGCTCGTCGCCGGTGGCCAACGCCAGGCGGTACAGCGGGCGGGGCAGGCTCACGCGCAGTGCTTCGAGGCCGTGCCGGTCGAGGATGATCCGGTAGCCCTGCTGCCGGACGAAGGGACTCTGGTCGCGCTCGTAGACGTGCACGTCGATGCCGGAACGCATCAGGTACTGGGCGAGGCAGAGCCCGGAGAGGCCGGCGCCGGCGATCGCCACTGAGAAGTCAGTCGATGTGCGCACGCGGTTATCTTAATGACTAAGATGATTTGGGCAAGGCCTCCGCGCATGAACGCCCATTAATCTTGCGGGCGTGCCTGGATCATCAATCACCGCCGTCGTCCGTCCCGCCGTCGCCGCCGACGCGGCCGCCATCACCCGGATCTGCTCCACGGCGTACCGCAACGCGTACCGCGACCTGCTGCCCGAGGGGTACATCAACCGCAGCGTGGCCGAGTTCTACAGCGAGGCGCGGATCGCCCGGGACATCGCGCCGGCACTGCCGGACTGGTTCGGCTACCAGGTCGTCGAGGAGGACGGCCGGGTCCTCGGTGCGGCCGGCGGCGGCATGACCGACCCGGCGACGGGCGAGCTGTCGCTCATCTACCTGGAGTCCGACGAACGCGGCCGCGGCCTGGGCACACTGCTGCTGGACCGGGTGACCGAGCAGATCCGGGCGGCGGGCGGCACCGAGATGTGGGTGTCGGTGTTCCTCGGCGACTCCGGCGGCATCGGTTTCTACCGGGCGAGGGGCTTTCAACCCATGGATACGGTACGGGCGACGCTGTCCCGCGAGGACGACCACATCCGGAGCCTGCGCATGCGGCGGTTGACGGACGGTGCTGTGAAACGTTAGATAGGCACGCCCAAGATCTGTCCGGAACGTGAGTCGGGGGACTTCCGTGTCGTTGCCTCAACCGCCGGCGCGGGCCGCGGAGTTCGGGCGGGACGCGCTGATCGTCTGCGACAACCTGGTCCGCATCTACCAGACCGGGTCGATCGAGGTGCAGGCCCTGCAAGGGCTGGACCTGCTGGTCAACGCGGGCGAGATGATCGCCGTGGTGGGCGCCTCCGGGTCCGGCAAGTCGACCCTGCTGTCCATCCTGGCCGGCATCGACGCGCCGACCGCCGGCCGCGCCCGGGTCGGCGACGCGGATCTGCTCGCCATGTCCCGCAGCGACCGGGTCCGCTACCGGCGGCACACCGTCGGGTTCGTCCGACAGCAGACGGCGTCGAACCTGATCCCGTACCTCACCTCGCGCGAGGTGATCGAGATGCCGATGGTCGCCGCCCGCCGACCGGCCCGTGAGCGCCGCGCTCGCGCCGACGAGCTGCTCGCCGCCCTCGACGTCGGCGACTGCGCCGACCGGAGACCGGGCCAGATGTCCGGCGGTCAACAGCAACGGGTCGCGATCGCGGTGGCGATGGCCAACCAGCCGCGGGTGCTGTTCGCCGACGAACCGACCGGCGAACTCGACACCACCACGTCGGCCGGGGTGTTCGAGGCACTACGGCACGTCAATCGGGAGTTCGGGGTGACCGTCGTGGTCGTCACCCACGACCCCGGGGTCAGCGGCCAGGTCGAACGCACGGTCGCCATCCGGGACGGCCGGACCAGCAGTGAGGTGCTGCGCCGCACCGAGACGTCGTCGAACGGGGACACCCACGTGATCGCCGAGGAGTACGCGGTGATGGACCGGGCCGGGCGGGTGCAGATCCCCCGCGAGTACCGGGAGGCACTGGACCTGACCAGGCGGGTCCGGCTGGCGTTGGAGGCCGACCACGTGACGATCCACCCGGACCCGTCGTGACGGCCCTGGTGTCGGTGCGTGACGTGCACCGGCGGTTCGGTAGCGGCCCGGCCACCGTGCACGCGCTGCGCGGCGTCTCCTTCGACGTCGAGGCGGGCACCATGGTCGCCCTCGTCGGACGGTCCGGCTCCGGCAAGACGACCCTGCTCAACGTGGTCGGCGGACTCGACCGGCCGGACGAGGGCTCGGTCGTCGTCGACGGCGCCGAGGTGACCGCCCTCGGCGAGGACGGGCTGTCCCGGCTGCGACGGGAGCGGGTGTCGTACGTATTCCAGACGTTCGGCCTGATCCCGGTGCTGTCCGCGGCCGAGAACGTGGGCGCGCCCCTGCGGCTGGCCCGCACCCCGACCGCCGACCGGGAGAAGCGGGTGGCGCTGCTGCTCGACCTGGTCGGGCTGGCCGATCACGCCGACCAGCGGCCCGGTGAGATGTCCGGCGGCCAGCAGCAGCGGGTCGCCATCGCCCGGGCCCTGGCCGCCTCACCACGACTGCTGATCGCCGACGAGCCGACCGGACAGCTCGACGCCGAGACCGGCCGGTCGGTGATGGCACTGCTGCGGGCGGTCGTCGAGTCGGAAGGGGTCACCGCACTGGTGTCCACCCACGACCCGGTGATGATGGCGCTGGCCGACCGGGTGATCCGGATCAGCGACGGCCGGGTCGACGCGTAGCCGTGCGGACCCTCATCCTCCGGCGGGCCCGCGCCCAGTGGCCGCTGCTGGCCGCGGTGCTGGCGGTCGTCACGGTCGGGGCGACCCTGCTCGGCGTGTGCGCGCTGCTGGTCACCCGTACCTCCGATCGGGCCCTCGAAGTCGCCGCCGCCCGGGCCGTTCCGGCCTCGACCGAGGTCACCGCCTACACCGTGACCATCGCGCCGGGCGACGTGGCGTCGGTCGACCGGGACACCCGCTCGGTGCTGCGGGAGGCGTTGGCACCGTTCGGCGGTGAACCGGTGGGGCGGATGTCGACGGCGATGCGGCCCGTTGCGATCGGGTCGGCGGGGGCGCAGGGTCTGGCGTACCTCTCCGGGGTGGAGAACCTGACGGATCGCGCGAGTCTGGTGACCGGTCGATGGCCGCGCCCCGGCGCGGGCGAGACGGTGCTGCTGGAACGCACCGCGAAGGCGCTCGGCGTGCGACCCGGCAGCCGGGTGCGACTCGGTGTGGAACTGATCCGTGACCCGGCGCCCGAACTGACCGTGACCGTGGTCGGCGTGGTCCGGCCGCAGGCCGGCGGCGGCTGGGAACGCGACCCGCTGGAAGGCGCCGGCTACGTGGCCGACTACCGGGACGGTTCGGCGCTGCGTACCGCGCAGGCGTTCGGGCCGTTCCTGATGGACTACCGGGACCTGCTGGCCGGCGGCTCGACGATGAGCCGCCTGGAGGTCACCGTCCGGCCCGACCTGTCCGTGTCCAGCCCTCGTGACCTGGACCGGCTCAGCCAGGGGGTACGCGAAGCCGACCGGCGGCTGTCGGCGGTGCTCGGCGAACGGGTGCAGATCGAGCGGATCGCGTCCCGGCTGCCGTCGACGCTGGCCGCCACCGAACGCCAGCAGCGGGTGACGTCGTCGGCCGTGCTGGCCGTCGCCGTGCTCGGCGCGGTGCTCACCGCGGCCGCGCTGCGCCTGGCCGGCCGACTGACCGCGGACGTCCGGGCGGCCGAGACGGCGCTGCTGTCCGCCGCCGGGACCAGCCGCGTCCAGCTGACCGGGCTCGCGGTCGCCGAATCCGCGCTGCTCGCCGGGCTGGCGGTGGCCGTCGCGCTACCACTGTCGTCGCTGGCGCACGCCGCTCTCACCCACCTGCCACCGCTCACCGACGCCGGTCTGGCCACCGAGCCGGTGGTGAGCGGGCCACAGCTGCTCGCCGTGATGATCGGCGCCGCGCTGCTGTTCCTGCCGACACCGGCCCGGTCCGGCCTGGCCCGCTCCGGCGCCGACGTGGCACTGGTCGCGCTGGCCGTGGGCGCCTGGTTCTCGGCCCGGTCCGGTGGCGCCGACGCCCGGATCGACCTGGTCCGGGTGCTGGTCCCGGCCCTGCTGCTGGCCGGCGGCTGCGTGATCGCACTGCGCCTGGCCCCACCCGCCCTGCGGGCCGCCGACCGGTGGGCGAGCCGCGCGCCCGGGCTGGCCCTGCCGCTGGCGATGTCCGAAGCCGCACGTCGGCCGCGGGCCGTCGCCGCCGGGCTGCTCGTCACCCTGGGCTGCGCGGCGGCGACGTTCGCGGTGGCGTTCGACGCGACCTGGCACCGGTCCCAGCTCGACCAGGCGAACCTCGCCGTCGGCTCCGACCTGGTGCTGACCCTGGGCGCGCCGGCGGTCGCCGGGCAGGGCGCCGAGGTGTCCCTGGCGACCGGCGGCCAGGCTCGGCCGGCGGTGAACCGGGGCGTCGCGATCGGGCAGTGGATCGGTGGCGGCGACGAACCGCCACGCCTGGTCGCGGTCCGCGGGGCGGGCACCACACCCGGCATCGCACTCCCGGCGGGTGCCGCGCTCACCGTCACCGGGCAGGCGACCGGCCCGGACCCGCTGTCGGTGACCCCACAGCTCGTCCTCGAGGACTCCAGCGGCCTGCGGACCGCGTGCACCGCACCGGCGATCCGGCTCGACGGGCGCCCGCACCGGCTGCCGGACTGCGTTCCGATCGACGGGATGCGGCTGATCGCCGTGATGCTGCCGGTCACCGCCGACGAGTTCGCCTACGACAGCGTCCGGACCAGCGACATCACCGTCGACCTGTCGGTACCGGGCGGCGACGGCTGGACCGCGGCGTCCGCCGAGCCGTACTCCGGGCAGCTGCGGTCACCGACGGTCACCACCAACGGCTCGTCGCTCCGCTTCACCGCCGACGTCGCCCTCGGCGGTCCACCCGACGCGGCCCGGCGGCTGGTGGCGACCGCGTTCCCCGACCCCGGACCGGTGCCGGTCACCGTCTCCGCGATGCTCGCTTCCCAACTGTCGGTCGCCCCGGGCGACCAGCTCGACATCCTGGTCGGGTTGGCCACCGTTCCGGTGCGGATCGATAAGGTCACCGAATCGGTCCCGGCCGCGCCCGGCGCTCCCGCGATCGCCGCCGACCTCGACACCGTCTCCCGCGCCCTGCTGGCCCGCGGCGAACCCCAATTCCCCATCGACGCCTGGTGGGTCACCGGGGCCACCGACGCCTCGGCCGCCGAGGGACTCCATCTCGGAGACATCCGCACCCGTACGGGCGAAGCCGCGCGACTGACCACCGGACCGGTCCCGGCCGCCCTGCCCGGAGCACTGCGCCTGCTGGTACCGGCCGCGGTGTTGCTGCTGCTGGCCGGACTGGTCCTGCACGTCACCTGCGACCTGCAGGCCCGCGCGGTGGAGGTGGCCCGGCTCCGCGGCCTGGGGATGACCCGCCGCGACATCCGGACCACCCTGCTCGGCCAGCACACCGTCGTCCTGCTGCCGATGCTCATCGCCGGGACGGCCGTCGGCGCCGCCGCGACCTGGCTGGTCAGCCCCCTGCTGGTACGCGCCGAGACCGGCGGTGTGCCGGTTCCGGCGGTCGCCCCGACCTGGCCGTGGCCCGCCGAGGCGGCCCTGCTGGCGCTGCTGTTCGCGGCCACGGCGCTGGCCGTCACCGCGGTCGTGGTGATCCAGTCCCGCCGTGCCGACGCCGCCCACCTGAGGGTCGCCTCATGATCACCCCCTTCGAAGCCGGTCTGCACGGGGCCTCGATCCGCGGTCGGTTCCGAGCCGACGCCGGGCCGCTGGCCCTGTCCGCGCTGGTGGTTCTGCTGGTCAGCGTGCTCGCCGGAGCGGTGCCGGGCCTGATGGAACGAACCGCCGACGCCGCCGTGCGCGACGCCGTCGTCCGGGCCGGCGACAGCGCCGAGATCACCGTCACCGCCCGCTGGGAACCCGACGACACCCTGACCGGCCGGGCCCGCGCGCCCCGCCTCGCCGAAGACGTCGACGACCTGCGGCTACGCGCCCTCGACGAGATCGGCCCGGAACTACGCACCATGCTGCGCCCGCCCGTCGCCGCCGTCACCAGCCCCACCCTGAAGGTCACCGACGGCAGCGTGCTGCGGACCTTCCGGATGGCCTACCTCTCCGGCGGCGCCGGACCGCTGGTCACCTGGACGGCCGGCACGGCGCCGGCGGCGCCCGCCGACGACACGGCCCAGATCGAATGGTTCGGGCCACCATGGCGGGTCCAGGTCGGCGTCTCCGAGACGGCGGCAAACCGGTTCGGGGTACGGCCGGGAGCACTCCTGAAACTCGCCGACGAGAAGGGCAACACGAAGAACGTACAGGTCAGCGGTATCTTCCGGCCCGTCGATCCGGCCGACCCGGCCTGGGCCGAAGCCCCGTGGCTACTCAACCCGACCGCCGGCGCCGACGGCATCGGAACGACCCGGTTCGGTGGCCTGCTGACCGCCGGCTCGCTGCCCGACGCCCGGCTCGCGTTCGCCCCGGACGAACTGCAGCGCACCGTGGTGTTCGTCCCCGACCCGGCCGTCCTGACCTGGGAGGCCGCCCGACGGGTCAACGCCACCGTGGTCACCCTCCAGGCCCGATCCGCGTCGTCGAGCGCCGTCGACACGTCGTCCACCTGGCGTACCAACCTCGACTCGGTCCTCGACGACGTCACCACCCAGGTCGAGACGGCCGGAATCCAGGCGGCCGTGCTGCTCGCCGCGATCCTGACCGGGGCCGTGCTGGTGCTGCTGCTCGCCGCCGACCTGCTGGTCCGGCGCCGGTCGGCGGCCCTGATACTGGCCCGGCAGCGGGGTGCCTCGCTCCCGTCACTCGGGCTGGAACTCCTCGTCGAGTCGGCGTTCGTGGCAGTCCTCGCGGCCGGGGCCGGATGTGCCGTCGCGCTGCTGGTCACCGGCGGTGTCGCCACGGCGTGGGTGGCGCCGGTCCTGGTCACCGCGGTCGTGGCCGTTCCGGCGTACGGCATCGTGCACGCCGCCTCGGCCACCAGAGACCGCAGGTCGCCCGCCAACCGGTCGGCCCGCCGGTGGGCGCAGCACACCGGCGCATTACGCCGGGCCGCCGCCGAAGCCGCCGTGGTGATCGCCGCGATCGCCGGAATCATCGCGCTCAACCAGCGCGGCGTCGGTTCCGGCCTGCCGGTGCCGGCCCCCACGCTCGCCGTCCTGGCCGGGGCGATCCTGCTGGTCCGCCTCCTGCCGCCGATCACCCGACTGGTGCTGTGGCAGGCGTTGCGGTCCCGCCGACCGCTCGCCGTGTTCGGTGCCGCGCAGGCGTCCGCCACGTCCGGCCGGGCCCTGCCGGTCGCCGCCCTCGTCACGTCGGCCGCGTTGGCGACGTTCGCGCTGGTCACCGCCACGACCGTGGACCGCGGCCTGGCAGGCGGCGCGCAGGATTCGGTGGGCGCGGACGTCCGGGTCGACCTGGCGTCCACCTCTTCCCCTTTCGCCACCTCGCCGTCCTCCGCCCCTTCTTCACCCGCCTCCTCCGACGCCGCCGAGACCGCCCGTCGGATCGCCGCCGCTCCCGGGGTGACCTCGGTCCTGACCGGGCACGTCACCGACACCGCGCGGATCGTCGCCGACGGCAAACTGGCTCCGGCCCGGCTGGTGATCGTGGACAGCCGCGCCTTCACCGGGACGGCGCTCACCGGCGGGCAGGCCCTGGTCCGTTCCGCGACCGGCGCCCTGCACGAGGGCAGCACGGTGGAGATTCTTCAACAGGGCAGACCGGCGATACGGCTGACCGCCACCGGTGCGGCACCGGCCGTCGGGGGCGCCACCGAGGTGGTGATCGTCGACGTCGCGGCGGGCCTGACCGAACCACCGAACACCATCTGGGTCACCGGCCCCGGCGCCACCGAGGCCACCGCCGGTCTGTCGACGGTCTCCCGTTCCGAGGTCGCGAAGGCACGACGAGCCGCACCCCTGGTCTCCGGCCTGATCAGCCTGACCTGGGCGACCGCGGCGTTCCTGCTGGTGGCGGGCCTGCTCGCGTTCGCGTTGACGGCGGCGGCGAGCGCACCGGCCCGCTGGCTGACGGTGAGCCGCCTCCGGACGCTGGGCCTCACCCCGCGTCAGGGCCGCCTGATCGCGGTCGGCGAACTGTTGCCGGTGGCTTTCCTCGCGGCTGTCGGCGGTCCGGCGCTCGGCATCCTGGTGGCCGCCCTGAGCACCGGCCCGTTGGCGCTACGCCTGCTCACCGGCCAGGTGACCGACCCGACAACGGTCCTACCGTGGCCGGCCCTGGCCGCCGTGGCAGTGTTGTTCCTGCTCACCGCCCCGCTACTGATCCGAGTCGAGGCAGCCCTACGCCGCCGCGCCCGACTGGCCGAGGTCCTCCGGGTAGGCGCCCCCACCTGACCCGCCGCACGGGCATTCCCGGCCGCCGTTGCCGGTTGCCGAAGGGCCGGCCGCCCCTGTCGTCCTCAGTCAGGTGGCCGGTCTGGTCACTTGATCCGGCGGGTGGACCGGGCGACCGACTTGTCGTACTCGGGGTGCTTCTCCAGCCACTCGCCGAGCAGTGGGCACATCGGCACCACGGTCCGGTTGCGGCCGCGGGCGTCGTCCATGGCGGCGCGAGCCAACAGCGACGCGACGTCACGCCCCTCGAACCGCGAGTCGATCTCGGTGTGCGTATAGACGATGATCGGCCCGGTCACCTGATAGGTGAGCACACCGGCCAGCTCACCGTCGTCATCTCGAGCCTCGAACCGTCCCTTTTCCGGGACTTCGCCCACCGTGATCGTCACCGGGTAATCCAACCACGGCTGCCGCCGGCCGCCCCGAGCACCCGCAGCGGCAGAGGTTCCCCGGCTGGTTCCCAGGGCTGTCCCCGACCTCGAAACAGCTCCCGGGACCAGCCGGGGGTTCGGCTCCGGCGGAAGGATTCGAACCTTCACCTGTGCGCATTAACAGTGCGGTGCCCTGCCGTTGGGCGACGCCGGATCGTGCAGCGCGGACGGGATTCGAACCCGCAAACGTCCCGGGTGAAAGCCGGGCGACTCTACCTTTCGTCCACCGCGCCGAGATGTCGCCGGGTGGGTTCGAACCACCGGCCTCCGACTTATCAGATCGGCGCTCTGACCGACTGAGCTACGGCGACATGTGTTGCGCGCTCCGTGCCGGGATCGAACCGGCGGCCCCCCGCTCGACAGGCGGGTGCTCTCCCATTGAGCTAACGGAGCAGGATATGAAAGAACCGCCGATTCCGATGTGGAATGGGCGGCTCGACCGAACGCTGGAGCGATCTATCGGCGCCGCCGCCGAATATCTTCATTGATCGCATTCATCTCGGTCTCCCCGTTCGAGTTCGGTGTGGAACTGGTGGCAACAGTATGTGGATCGCCGAACCCGGGCAACGCAATTAACGTGGCGTCGTGCTTCCCGACTTCATGCCCGGCCTTCAGCTGTGCCGGATCTTCTACACCGAGGCCGTACGCCCACTACTCGACGAGTTCTACCCGGGGCTGGAGCACGCCGCCGCCCGGGTCGGGCCGGGCTCGGAGGTGCTCGGGTTCGACACGCCACGCTCGGTGGATCACGACTGGGGGCCGCGGCTGGAGTTGTTCCTGCGGCCGGAGGACCTGGTCCGGCACGGTGCCGAACTGTCGGCGCTGCTCACCGCGCGACTACCGAAACAGGTGCGCGGGTGGCCGACGAATTTCGAACCGGCGGACGCCCGGGTGCGGGTGATGACCGCCACCGACGGTCTGGTCGCCCACCGCGTGCACCTCACCGACGTCGCGAGCTGGTCCGTCGAGCGCCTCGGGTTCGACGCCCGTCGCGACCCGGAGACCGTGGACTGGCTGGCCACACCCACACAGCGGCTCGCCGAGACGGTCGGCGGAGCGGTGTTCCACGACGGGATCGGCGAGCTCACAGCGCTGCGCGAGCGGCTGCGCTGGTATCCGGACGACGTGTGGCGTCAGGTGTTGGCCGCCCAGTGGGTACGGATCTCGCAGGAGCAGGCGTTCGTCGGGCGGGCCGCGGAAACCGGGGACGACCTGGGCAGCCGGATCGTCGCGGCCCGGCTGGCCCGGGACGTGATGCGGTTGACCCTGCTGTTGGCGAGACGCTTCCCGCCGTACAGCAAATGGTTGGGAAAGGCCGTGACCGCATTGCCGGAGGCGGCCGGAATCGTCGCCGCGCTGCAGGCCGCCCTGGCCGCCGATGATGCGGAGCAGCGTCAGGCGGCGCTCTGTGACGCGTACGAGATGGCCGGCGTCTGGCAGAACCGGCTCGGCATCGCCGATCCGGTCGAGGCGACCCGGCGATCGTATTTCGACCGCCCGTTCCCGGTGATCGACGCGGGCCGATTCGCGGCGGCGCTGAATGCGGAAAGCCCCGGAATCGGGGCCGTCGACCAGTTCGGCGACAGCACGGACCTCCTGGAGAATCCGGGCCTGACCCGGCGGATCATGCGAGCCGTGACCGCCCCGTAAGGCCGAAGTCCGTGTCGATGTCTGCCGCGGCGATCGTCGCGGCCGTAGGGTTGTCGACGGTTGCCCCGCCTTTTCGCGAAGGAAGATGCCGATGAGCATTCTGAAGGCCCTGTTGTCCGGTGTCAGCGGCGGATCGATCGAGGTCGTCGATCTGACCGCGCCGCTTTCGGCGGAAACGCCGATCCTGCAGCTGCCGCCGCCGTTCGCGAACACGATCCCGTTCGGCCTGGAGGAGATCAGCCGATACGACGACCGGGGCCCGGCCTGGTACTGGAACGACATCCACACCGGGGAGCACACCGGCACCCACTTCGACGCGCCGATCCACTGGGTGACCGGGCGTGACGGTGACGACGTGTCACAGGTGCCACCCCGGCGGCTGATCGCATCGGCCGCGGTGATCGACGTCGCCGACCGGGCCGCGAAGGACCCCGACTTCCTCCTCGAGATCGAGCACATCCGGGAGTGGGAGGCCGTGCACGGGCCACTGCCGGAGGGCGGGTGGCTGCTGCTGCGGACCGGCTGGGACACCAGGTCGGGCGACCAGGAGGCGTTCCTGAACGCGAACGAGACCGGCCCGCACACCCCGGGTGTGTCGGTGGCGGCCGCGAAGTGGCTGGCCGAGGAGTCACCGGTGATCGGCCTCGGCGTGGAGACGGTCGGCACCGACGCCGGTGCCGCGCACTCGTTCGATCCGCCGTTCCCGTGCCACTCGTACCTGCTGGGGGCCGACAAGTACGGGCTGACGCAACTGCGCAACCTGGACCGGCTGCCGCCGACCGGTGCCGTGGTGATCGCTCCCCCGCTGCCGATCGTCGGCGGGTCGGGCAGCCCGGTCCGTGTCCTGGCCCTCGTGGAGAAGTGAGCGAGTAGAAGGTGAGCGACCGGACGGTTGCCGACGTCGTCGGTGAGACCCTCGCGAAACTCGGCGCCGACTTGGTCTTCGGTGTCGTCGGCAGCGGCAACTTCCATGTCACCAACGCGCTGGTCGCGCACGGCGCCCGGTTCGTCGCGACCCGCCACGAGGGCGGCGCGGCGACGGCGGCCGACGCGTACGCCCGGGTCAGCGGCCGGCCCGGGGTGATCACCGTGCATCAGGGCTGCGGGCTGACCAACGCGATGACCGGGATCGCCGAGGCGGCGAAGAGCGGTACCCCGCTGATCGTGCTCGCCGCGGAGCCTGCGGCGGCCGCGTTGCGGTCCAACTTCCGGGTCGACCAGGACGCGCTGGCGCACGCGGTCGGCGCGGTCGGCGATCGGGTGCACGGCCCGGCCTCGGCGGTCGAGGACACCACCCGCGCGTGGCGGACAGCGGTGCGCGAACGGCGTACGGTCGTGCTCAATCTGCCGTTGGACGTGCAGGCCGCGGCGGCCGAACCGGCTGAGGTCCGACCGTCGGCGGCGACCCAGCCGCCGCGGGCTTCAGACGATGCGGTGACCGCTCTCGCCCATCTGTTGAACGACGCCGAGCGGCCGGTGTTCATCGCCGGCCGTGGTGCGGTCGCGGCCCGCGACGAGCTCGCCGAGCTGGCGGCCACGTCCGGGGCGCTGCTGGCGACGTCGGCCGCGGCCAAGGGACTGTTCGCCGGCGATGGCTGGAACCTGGACGTATCCGGCGGTTTCGCCACGCCGACCGCGGCCGAACTGATCCGGGACGCGGACGTCGTGGTCGCCTGGGGCGCCTCGCTGAACATGTGGACGAGCCGGCACGGTTCGCTGATCGGCCCGGATGCCACGGTCGTCCAGGTGGATCTCGAACCGGCCGCCTTCGGCGCCCATCATCGCCTGGACCTGGGCGTTTGCGGGGACGCACGGTTGACGGCGGTCGCCGTCGCGGCCGCGCTGACCGGCCGCCGGGAGGCCTATCGGACCGAGGCGGTACGGGTACGGCTGCGCGAGCAGGGCCGCTGGCGTGACGTCGGGTACGACGACACCGGCGACGAGTCCCACATCGACCCGCGGACCCTCGCGATCACCCTCGACGACCTGCTCCCGACCGAACGGGTGATCGCCGTCGACTCGGGCAACTTCATGGGCTACCCGTCGATGTTCCTGTCCGTTCCGGATCACCAGGGTTTCGTGTTCACTCAGGCGTTCCAGTCGATCGGGCTCGGGCTGGCCAGTGCGCTCGGCGCGGCCCTGGCCAGCCCCGGGCGGCTGCCGGTCGCGGCGTGCGGGGACGGCGGTTTCCTGATGGGCATCGCCGAGCTCGACACGATCCGACGGCTCGGGCTCGGCATGCTGATCGTGGTGTGGAACGACGAGGCGTACGGGGCCGAGGTGCACCATTTCGGGCCGGCCGGGCACGTGCTGTCGACCGTGGTGTTCCCGGAGACGGATCTGGCCGCCATCGCCCGCGGGTACGGTTGCGCGGCGGTGACCGTACGCACGCCCGAAGATCTTGATCCGGTCCGGGAATGGCTGGCCGGGCCACGGGACGTGCCGATGGTCGTGGACGCGAAGGTCACCGCCGAGCATCCGTCCTGGTGGCTGGAGGAGGCGTTCCGCGGGCACTAGTCCAGGGGCCGTCCGATCCGCCGTTCCACCTCGTCGAGGGCGCCGGACTGCTGCCAGTCCACCTGCGGCCGGCGGCCTTCGGCGGCGAGTCGCCGGGCGCGGGCGAGAACGTCGCGCTGCTGGGTGTGCACCTCGTCGACCAGGCCGTCGATACTGGTCAGGCCATAGGCGGAGGCGAACAGCTCCAGTCGGCGGCGGCGCTGCGGCGGCCCCGGATGGCGGAGTGATCCGATCGCGAAGTCGTCGTCGCGGAACGGCGTCACGTATTCGAGGGCGTAGGCGACGTCGAACACCGGGCGGGCCGGCAGCGCGTAGTCCCAGTCGAGGATGCCGACCGGCCGGTTGCCGTGCCAGACCAGATTCCACGGGCCGAAGTCGCCGTGACAGACCAGGTCGCCGGGGCCGAACACACCGTCGTCGGCGGCCCATCCGGCGGCCGCTGCGGGCCGGAAGTCACGGACCGCCTCGTGGTAGTCGCGCAGCAGTCGGGCCATCGCGACCAGGCCGTCGTCGGGCACCACCTTCGCCCAGGCGTCGCCGCCGGATTCTCCGTCCAGGTACGTGAGCACCTCCCGGCCCTCCTCGTCGATGCCGAGCAGGCGTGGGGCGTACCCGAAACCGATCTTCTCGAGGTGGTGAAGTAACTCGTGGATCGTCGGTGACCATTCGTGCATCGGGCGGCGGACCGTGTCGCCGATCCGGATGACTCGCCGGTGTGGGTCGTCCTGAAGCACTTCGCTCGTCACCGGTCCACCGCATCACACGGTCGCCCGGTCGGGAAGGATGGGGGGATGTCCGCAGAGGTGTCCCGCCCGCGTGGGGTCGGCCGTCCACCCCGCCTGTCCCTGGAGGCGATCATCGTGGCCGCGGAGCGGCTGCTGGTGGCCGAGGGGCCGGAGAAGCTGTCGATGCGGCGGCTGGCGGCCGAGCTGGGCAGTACGCCGATGGCGCTCTACCACCATGTGCGCGACAAGGACGAGTTACTGGTCCGGGTGCTGGAGTCGCAGGCTCGGGCGATGCCGCGGCCGACGCTTCCGACCGAGCCCCGGGACCGGCTGGTCGCCGCTTCGGTGCTGCTCTACGAGTTGCTCGCGGAGCGGCCGTGGATCGTCGAGGTGCTCACCGGTGACGATCTGATCGGGCCGTCCGCGCTGTGGATCGTCGAGGTCATGGTCGGTGCCGCCGCGGACTGCGGCCTGGCCGAGGACGAGGCGTTCTACGTGTACCGGACCATCTGGTTCTACATCGTCGGTGATCTGATCATCCGGATCACCGGCGGGCGTCGCCGGGCCCGGACCGGTGCGGTCCATCAGGACGGGGTGGTCGCCGGGCTGACCGCCGACGACCATCCGCGGCTGGTGTCGCTGGCCGGGCGCTGGGCCGAGCTCAACGCCCGGGACACCCATCGGCGGGCGCTGGCGGCGATCGTGGACGGGTTACTGCCGAACCGCTAGAACGACCACGCGGTCGGCTCGGCGAACGGCTTCGGTCCGGTGGGCGACCATGATCACGGTACGGCCGGACATCAGCCTGTCGATGCCGTCGTGCACGGCTGTCTCGTTCGCCATGTCGAGAGCTGAGCTCACCTCGTCGAGGAGCACGATCGGGGCGTCCTTGAGCAGGGCGCGGGCGATCGACACACGCTGGCGTTCGCCGCCGGAGAGCAGCGCGCCACCCTCACCCACGATCGTCGACCAGCCGTCCGGCAGCCGGTCGACCACCTCGTCGAGCATCGCGGCGGTGGCGGCGGCCCGTACCTCCCGGTCGGTGGCGTCCGGACGGCCCAGCCGGATGTTGTCCTCGATCGTGCCGTCGAAAAGGTAGACGTCCTGGAAGACGATCGCGATGCGGGCCATCAGGTCGGCCGGGTCCATGTCGCGGACGTCGACGCCGCCGATCCGGATCGCGCCGCCGTCCACGTCGGCGAACCTGGCCAGCAGCCGCAGCACGGTGCTCTTCCCGGCGCCGGACGGCCCGACGATCGCCAGCCGCTGCCCCTCCGGGACGGTGAGTGAGAGCCGGTCCAGGACCACCCGATCGCCGTCACGGGAGGTGACCGACTCGAACTCCACGTCGTGCCGGTCCGGGCGGATCGGGTCGGCGGGCTCGGGCAGCGGTGCGGTGTGCAGCAACTGGTCGAGACGGTCGAGTTCGCCGCGGGCGGCCCGGAGTCTGCCGCCGATGTCCGAGAGTGACAGGAGCGGGTCGGCGGCTCGGGCGGCGAGCACCAGGACCGCCAGCAGTTCGGCGACGGTCGCGAATCCGCCGCCGCCCGCCATCGCGCTGCTGGTGTCAGCCGGGGAGCCGGCCGCCGCCAGACCCACGCCGAGGGCCAGTACCGCGGTGAAGACGACCTGCACGGTCACCGCCAGACCGACCGCGCCCGGCAGCACCGCGAGGGTCCGTCGGCGCGACGCCCGCTCGACCTCCCGCAGCGCGTGATCGAGCGGCCCGAACCCGTCCCGCCCTCCAGCCCGTAACACCGGCTGCGCCTGGAGGAATTCGACGACCCGGGCCGCCGCCGCAGCGGAACGCCGGGCATGACCGGCGTCGGCGGCCGCGGTCGACCGTACGACGGCGAGGTGCACGCCCACCACGACCGGCGCCGCGAGCAGGGCCACCAGCCCGAGCCGCCAGTCGATCAGCAGGATCACGACGACGATGGTGAGCGGGGTGACGCAGGCGGAGACGAACGGCGCCATCAGATGCGCGGCCACCCCCATCGCGGTGAGCAGCCCACGACCGGCCATCGTGGACACCTCGCCGATCCGGGCGCCGGTGAACCAGCCGATCGGCAGCCGGGCCAGGTGCCGGCCGAGCCGGTGGTACATGCCGCGCAGCATCGTGGTGCCGACCCGCATCCCGGCCAGATCACTGCGATACCGCAACAGCGCGTAACCGGCGACGGCTACCGCGAACCCGGCCAGCCACGGCCGGGCGTCGGCCGGTGAGTCGCCCAGAAGCGCCCGCAGCAGCGGGACGAGCAGTGCGTAGAGCAGTCCTTCGACGATGGCCGTGAGCACCATCAGGGCGACCGTGCGACGCATCGGCGCGGCATACCCGCGGCCGAGCACCCGGAGCAGTGTCCGGATCATCGGACGATCACCCCCGTCGCGCAGCGTCACCACGGTGTCGGCACCGGCGATGGTCTCCGGTCGGTGCGCGATCACCAGGATCGTCCGGTCCCGCAGGGTGGCGAGTGTCTCCCGTACCGCCCGGTCGGTCTCCGGGTCGGCGAACGCGGTCGCCTCGTCGAGCACCAGGATCGGGGTCTGCGCGGCGAGGGCGCGGGCCAGCGCGATCCGCTGCGCCTCACCGCCGGAGAGTTCGACCTCGTCACCGAGGACCGTGTCGTAGCCGCGCGGCAGTTCGACGATGCGGTCGTGGATGTGCGCGAGTTTCGCCGCGTGGATCACCGCGTCGCGGTCCGCCTCCGGCACGGCGAGGGCGATGTTGTCGGCCACCGAGGTACGCAGCAGGCGCACCTCCTGGAACACGAAGGAGATCCGTCGACGCAGTTCCGCCCGGCCGATGTCACGCAGGTCCACACCGCCGATCCGGACCGAACCCGCATCCGGGTCGAAGAACCGTGGCAGCAGCCGCACCAGCGTGGACTTGCCACTGCCGGACGGGCCGGTCAGTGCGGTGATCGTGCCCGGTTCGACGGTCAGGTCGACGCCGCGGAGCACCTCCCGCCCGTCGTAGCCGAACCGGACCCCGCACAGCTCGATCCGGTCTCCCTCGGGGACGACGGGTGTCACCGGCTCGGGCAGCGGCTCGACGGCGAGCACGTCCCGGATCCGGCCGGCCGCGCGCCCGGCGGCCTGCAGATCGTCGAAGCCGTGCCCGAGAGCCGCCACCGGCGCGGTCAAGCCGAGCCCGAGCAGCAGGAACGGCAACAGGTCAGCCGGGGCGAGCCGACCGGAAGTGATCATGACCGTGCCGCCGGTCAGGATGGCGAGCAGCACGAACGGCGGGGACAGGGCCAGTTGCATCCCGGCCGCCACGGCGGACACTCCGCGTACCCATCGGGTGAAGATGTCGACGAAGTCGTCGGCCGCGGTGAGAAACCGCCGGTGCGCCCGCCCGGCTCCGCCGAACGCCTTGACCACGGCGATCCCGCGGACGTATTCCACGCTGGTGTCCGCGATCCGGCCGAGGGCGAGATCAAAGGCTTTCTGCTCGGCGGTACGGGCGGACGTCATCAGCAACGGCACGAGCAGGAGCGCCGTCACCACCGGGACGAGGGTGACCAGGGTGAGCCGCCAGTCGACGGTCAGCAGATAGATCAGCGAGACGAGCGGGACGACGAACGCCGCGGTCAGTTCACCCGGGGCGTGCGCGAGGAACGGGTGCACGGCGTCGACGTCGTCACCGGCGACCTTGGCGAGTTCACCGGTGCGTCGGTGGTCGAGCCACCCGAGCGGCGCCCGGCCCAGTGCGGCGGCGAGCTCCCTGCGCAGGGTGAGCTGGACCCGACCGTCGAGGAGGTGCCCGAGCCCGGCCGACGCCGAGGTGAACACCAGCCGGACCAAAAGCCCGGCGGCGCCGAGGATCACGACTGTCCGAAGGTGATCGTGGTCGGTCGGGCCCGGGGCGAGCATCACCCGGCCCACCTCGGCCACCGCGAGCAGCGGCGCCAGCCCGGCGAGCGCTCCGATCACCTGGAGTCCGGCCACCCCGGCGAACCAGGTGACATGTGGTCGTAACAGTCGGCCGACAGTCATGACGATCACTCCCCCGCCTATTATCTTACGCGTAAGATAATAGGCGGCCGGCCACCGCACAACTCAGGGGGCGACCGAAGCCACCCCCTGAGTCCACCGGCTCGTCAGCTGGCGAAGGCCTTCACCTCCAGCAGGCCGACGGACGCGGCGCCGCTGGTCAGGGCCACCCGCAACCGGGTGGTGCTCACCTGACCGAAGGTGACGTTGTTGTACTGGCCGGCGGCCACGGGGTACCCGCTCGCCGACGGCACGTCCACGTAGGCGGTGCCGTTCCAGTACTGGAGCTTCCACGACGCGGGCAGGTCGATGCCCTGGTTGTCGTCGAAGAAGTAGACCTGGGCCGACTGCAGGTTCTGCGCTGTCGGCCAGGTCAGTTCGGCCCACTGCTGCCCCTGGTTGGGCCAGGTTCCCCAGCGCGGGTTGACGGTGTCGTTCGACGACGGCGGGTCGATCCCGTCGTTGATCGCGGCGACGCTCTCCCACGACGACGTGTACGAGGCGCTGGGTGTCGCCGACGTCGCCAGGTTGGGGTTCGGATTCGGCGGGACGGTGCCCTGGCCGTACAACTTGATCTCGGTCAGTCCGGTCTTCGTGCTGCCGGACGGCTGGGTGAACTGGACCCGCAGCCGCGTCGTGCCGACCGCGGTGAAGGTGACCTTGTTGAAGTTGGACTGCGGCGTTCCCGGTGTCTTGACCTGCGAGGCCGCGTTGACCCAGGCGCTGCCGTTCCAGTACTGGACGTTGTACCCGGTCGGCGGCCGGTACCGGTTGCCGGCCCGGTCGTTGCGGAAGTAGAGCCAGGCCTCGTCGACGGTACGGGCGGTGCTGCCGAAGTTGAGCTCGTACCAGTCGGTGGCGTTGGCGCTGCCGTGACTACCCCACAGCGGCGCGTTGGTGGGCAGCCCGTCGATCGCGCCGGCCACCGAGGTGCCGGAGGTGGTGTACGACGCCGACGCGGTGGCGCCGGTGGCCAGGTTGGGCCGGGTCGAGGTGAGGTCGACGCCCGCCTTGGCGAAGACGTCGACCACGCGTGCCGAGCTCTGCACCACGTTCTGCGGCGCCTGCAGGGACGCGAACGCGGTGCTGAACGCGACCGTCCCGGTGGTGGTGACCGCCCCGGTCGCCGGGTTGTAGGTGAACGGGACGAGCTGGTTGAGGGTCGCGACGCGGGTCCCGTTCAGATAGATCGAGTAGCCCTGCGGCACCCCGGAGTACCTGGTCACCCCGTCGGACGGGTCGTCCCAGACGATCGACAGGTCGGCGTTGCGGTAACGCAGGTTGTTGACCGCGAAGTGGCTCCACCCGATGTTGATCGGCGACAGCTGGATCTGGGCGTCGTTGCGCGGCCGGAGCCCGGCGACGTCTTCGATGATCGTCCAGTTGCTGCTGCCGAGGATGTTGTGGTGGATCCACGAGCGGTACGTGATGGCGCTGCCGTTCCAGTCGGCCCAGAACTCGTTGGCGTCCGGCCAGTTGGTGTCCCCGCCGACGTACTGCGCCCAGGCGTTCCAGTAGAGCAGCTTCTTGTAGTCGTCGGTGTTCATCCACGAGTTGGGGTAGTTGCGCAGCACCGACGAGTAGAGCCGGAACTGCACCGTGGAGTTGATGGTGGAGAAGTTGTTGCTGCCCGGGTTGCCGGCCGCCGCGGCGGCCGCCTTGTCGACCTGGTTGGCGGTGTAGAACGGGAAGATCGGGTACTGGGCGGCGTCGGCGAACAGGCGCAGCGCCTCCCGGTACTGGGCGGTGTTCGGCATCAGCCCGACCGCGTACGGGTAGTAGTTGTTGATCTCCTTCCAGGGCACGAACGCGTTGGTTGCGACGTGCTTGTGCTCCAGCAGCTGCCGGTCCGGGTTCCACAGGGTGTTGATCACACCGTTGCGGATCCGGTCGGCGAGGGTCTGCATCTCGGTGGCCTTGGCCGTGTTGCCGGCCAGCGTGTAGGCGTCGCGGGCGGCGTTGGCGGCGCTCCACACGTAGGCGGTCTCGGCGCGGTCCAGGTTGCCGGCCCGCCAGTGGAACGACACCGCGTCGGCGTCGTTGCCGGTCATCGCGCCCCAGTCGTACTCGATGACGCCGTTGTTGTTGGTGTCGTAGGTGGCCAGCTGGCCCTTGGCGTCACCTTCGGCGTAGCGGGCGAAGTTGTTGAGCATCGCCGGCTGTCCGCCGTGGATCTGGTAGGCCCGCCACGCCGCCTCGGCGATGTACTGGGTGTACGAGTTGGACCAGTTCTCCGGATCGCCCGGATTGTCGACGAACCGGCCGTTCGCCGAGTACTGACCGACCGCCAGGTAGGGGCCGTAGGAGTACTCCGGGCTGCGCAGATACTTCAGGTCGTCGATGTGCATCGGCTGGGTGAGCGCGATCGCGTTGTTGTAGCCGGTGACACCCTCGATCGACTGCGGGAACTGGAAGTCCTGGCCGGGGATGTCGGCGTCGAGGTGGTTGAAGCGCATCAGCCACCAGCGGTAGTAGATGTTCTTCTTGATCGCCGCGTCCGGCACGTCGATGTAGGGGACGTTGTCGGCCCACCACCTGTTGTAGGTGCGGACGTGGGTGGCGAA
Organism: Actinoplanes sichuanensis; assembly: GCF_033097365.1. NCBI lineage: Bacteria > Bacillati > Actinomycetota > Actinomycetes > Micromonosporales > Micromonosporaceae > Actinoplanes > Actinoplanes sichuanensis. The sequence continues at coordinate 1,322,186 of NZ_AP028461.1, read as the reverse complement.
CGCGTCGGCCGGTGTCCGGGCCCGGTAGGCGTCGTACTCGGTGCGCGACGCCGGGATCTCGTTGGCGACCCAGCCGAGCTGCACCTTGACCGTGACCGTCTGCCCGGCGGCGACCGTCACCGACCGGCTCAGCGCCCCGTTGGCGGCGGTGAATCCGTCGCCGGAGAACCGCGGGTAGAGGGTCGTCAGGTTGTTCTTCACGGCCCGGGTGCCGGTCAGTTCGGTGCCGCTGACGGTGGTCGCGTAGGGCGAGGTGGCGTTCAGTGTCAGCGTCGCCGAGGCGCTGCCGTTGTTGACCACGGCGACGTTCGTGACCAGCACATTGTTGTCGGTGATGAACTTGGTGACGTCGAGCCGCATCGTGCCGCTGGTGTGCACACTGCGCCAGTGGCTCGGTGTCTGCCGGCGCTGGGCGGCCTGTTCGGTGAAGGTGCCGGTGGACGCGGTGATGGCGTAGGCGTTCTGGCTGGAGATGTTGTCCCAGTAAGCGGCGTTGCCACCGAAACCGATCACCGACGGGGTGTGCGTGTTCATGTAAGCGGCCCGGCCGCGGGTCATCAGCCAGGTGCCGGCCGGGTCGTTGCCGGTGCGGGCCAGCAGGCGGTCCATCCAGAAGTCGGTGCCGCCCGCCTCGGCGTCGTAGATGGCCCGCATGGTGTCACCGGTCGTGTAGCCGACCGGCGGCGCCGGGATCGACCCGGCGTTACCGAAGGTCGGAAAACCGATGGGTTGCGCGGCCAGGGCCGGCTGCGGGCCGACCGTGAGCGAGGCCGCGATCAACGTCAGACTCATCGTGTACGCCCACCCGCGCCGCACGTTGCCGAACACTCGAGCGCCCGGCCGCGGTTCGCCGGACAGCCGCCCCAGGCCCGACCGCGTCTCCCCAAGCCTTCCCAGGCCCGGCCTCTTCTCGCCCGGCCGCCTCACGACTGGAATGCCTTCCACTCGAGCACGCCTGTGGAGAGACCGCTGCGTGAGGTGATCTGCAGCCGGAGCCGAGTCGTGTTGACCGCACTGGCGAACGTGTTGACGTTCTCAACATTGCCGGCCACGCCACATGTTGACTGCAGTTGAATTGATACATATTGACTGCCGTTCCAGTACTGCAGTGCACATGACGCCGGCAGGTCGATGCCCTGGTTGTCGTCGAACCAGTAGACCGAACTCTTGTTTATCGACTGCGCGGTCGGCCAGGTGTACTCGATCCACTGGGTACCCTGCTGCGGCCAGTTGCCGTAGGCGAGATTCGACCGGTCCTGCGAGTTCGCCGGGGTACCGCCGTTGTTGACCGCCGCCAGACTCTCCCACGACGACACGTAGGACGTCGACGCGGTGGCCGACGGCGCGATGTTCGTGCCACTACCACCACCGCCTCCGCCACCACCCGGGTTCGGCGGCGGCCCGGTGGTCGTCTGCACGACCTGCTGGATCGTCCCGTCAGCGTTGAAGTACATCCTGTCGACCGCCACCGACCGACGGAAGTTGCCACCGCCTGGTGCGTTCGCGTTGTGGTAGACGATGTACCACTGGCCGTTGAACTCGACGACCCCGGCGTGGTTGGTGGTCGACGACACCTGCCCGAGCACGATGCCCCGGTGCGTCCACGGCCCCATCGGGTTCGTCGCGGTCGCGTACCGCTGGCAGGCGTAGTTCGAGTTGGTGACACAGCCACTGGTGTCGTTGGCGGCGTACATCATGTAGTAGAGGCCGTTGCGTTTGAACATCCACGGGGCCTCCCAGTAGTTGGTGAGTCCCGTCGGGGTGACGACCGACCCGACCGTGTCGATCATGTTGGCGGCCAGCCGCACCGCGCGCGGCGACCAGTAGCCGCCCCAGTACATGTAGGCCTGTCCGTCGTCGTCGACGAAGACCGTCGGGTCGATGTTGAGGCCGGACGAGTTGGCGGTGCTGTCACTGATCAGCGGCCCGCCCTTGGCGTCGGTGAACGGGCCGAGCGGGCTGTCACCGACGGCGACGCCGATGTTCATCCAGCCCGCGCCGTTGCCGTTGATCGAGGTGTACCAGTAGTACTTGCCGTTGCGCGGTTCGACCTCACCGGCCCAGGCGTCGGCGCCTGCCCACGGGAAGGTGGCGATGTTGGCCCGGGCGCCGTTGTCGGTCCAGTTCGCCGCGTCGGTCGAGGACAGCACGTGCCACTCGCGCATGACGAAGTTGCTCCCGCCGGTGGGAGCCTCGTCGCGGCCGGCGTAGATGTACATCGTGTTGCCGACGACCAGGGGGGCCGGGTCGGCGGTGTAGATGCTGGTGATGATCGGGTTGGCGGCCTGCGAGGGGGTACCGACGGCTATCGCCGCGGCCGCGGTGAGCAGCGCGCTGAACAGCGCCACCGCCCGTCTTCTTCTCGACATCTGAATGCCTCTCTCACTGTCCGGTGGAAAACAGTTGAGCGACCTCCGCCGCGGACAGCGCCCGGCTGTGGATCCGGAACCCGTCGACGGCGGCGGTCAAATACGGATCGGTGGCGTACTGGGAGCGGCCGATCCAGTTCTGGGTGGTCGACGGCAACGCGGACGGGCGTACCGTCAGGGCGGTGTTGCGGGCGACCTCGGCGCCGTTGACGTAGAGGACGCCCAGGTTGCCGGTGTGGGTGACCGCGACGTGCGTCCACGCGCCGGTGGGGAGCGCGGCCGGGGCGTTGATCCGCTGTTCGGCGCCGGAGCCACCGGTGCTGATCGCGTACCGGGCGGTGCCCGAACTGCTGCGCGGGGTGAGGAACAGGTACGCGCCGGTGCCGGTGCCGAGGTCGAAGACCCGGGTCCAGGTGGCGGCGGTGTCGATCCGGACCCAGGTGGCGATCGTGAACGCGGTGACTCCGGCGAGGATGCCGCCGGGCAGGTTGACGTACCCGTTGGCTCCGTTGAGCAGGACCGCGTTGCCGCTGCGTCCGGCAGTGCGGGTGACGCCGCCGATCAGGGTGCCGGTCCAGCCGTTGCCGGTGGCGTCGGCCGCGACGGTTCCGGACGTCTCGTCGAACGGGTAGCGGGCCTCCTTCGGCGTCGCGCTCGCGACCGTCCAGTAGACCGAGTAGCGCTGGCCGTGCGTCTTGTAGAACGGCCTGAGCAGCACCGATCCGGCGGTGTACTCCAGCGGTGTGCCGGTCGCGGTCAGCGAGGCCGGGTCGAGAGTGGGCAGGCTGCCGAGATTGCCGGAGCCGAACTGGCCGGCCAGCACGATCGGCCCGTGTTTGACGGCGCGCACCGACGGGTTGTCCGGCGTGGCCTCCAGGGCGAGTGTCATCGGGAGGCTGACATCGACGACATCACCGGTGGTCCAGGTCCGATTGATCGAGAGGTACGTGCCGGGCGTCGCCGTGCCGGTGAGGGTGCCGTTGACACGCACCTGCGCGCCGCTGGTCCACGACGGTATGCGGATCCGCATGTCGAAGGTGCCGGAGCCGGCGGTCACGGTGAGCCGGGTGGACGGGCTCTCCGGATACGTGGTGTCCTGCCGGATCGTGACGCCTTGGCTCGACCACGTCAACGTTGACGAGATGTACAGATTGACGAACAGCGTCGTGTCGACCTGGAAGTAGATGCTGTCGACGAACTTGGTGTTGGTCTCCATGCCGGTGCCGTGACAGCAGGTGAAGTTGTCGTAGTCGTTGCTGTACGTCTTGCTCCCACCGGCCCGCAACGGCACGTAGTAGCAGTGGTGCCCGTGTGACGAGTTGGGATTCTGCGCGCCGAGCAGGTGGTTGTAGAGCGCCTTCTCGTAGAAGTCCATGAACTCGGCGGCCCGCGACGGGTCGGTGAAGAACAACTGCCGGGTCAACTTCAACATGTTGTACGTGTTGCAGCACTCGCAGGTGTTGTCGGAGAGTTCCGACGCGATCCGGTTCGGTGCCTGGAAGTACTCGCCGTTGGAGTTGCCGCCGATCGCGTACGAGTGCAGGCGCACCACGAAGTTCCAGAAGTTGACCGCGATGTCGCGATAGCGGGTGTCGCCTGTGGAGTGGTAGCCACGGATCGCCGCGATGGCCTTCGGGATCTGGGTGTTGGCGTGGAAACCGGCGAGCGCGTCCACCCCGGCGGCGAGCGGGTCGAGCACCTGGGCGTGGTCGAAATACTGGGCGGTGAACAGGTGCACCGGGTCTTCGGTGAGCTGGTAGAGGTTGAACAGGGTCTCGCCGATGCCACCGAATTCGACCCGCAGCATCTGCTGGCGCTGGGCGTGGGTGAGTCGGCTGTTGCGGGCCTGCACCCAGGCCGCCTTACGCAGCAGCACGGTGAGCGCCTGGGCGCTGCCGGTGAGCAGGTGCCAGTCGAGCAGCCCCTGCACGATCTTGTGGAGGGTGTAGTAGGGCGCCCACACCTGCTGCCCGGTCTCGACCCGGTCGATGAACGACTCCGGGTAGGCGGAGAGGTAGCCGTTCGAGCGCTGGCAGAGCGCGAGCTGCGCCACCAGGTAGTCGCCCTTGACCTGGTAGGTGGTGTCGCCGGTGCTCGCGTAGGCCTGGGCGAGCGCGGTCAGCACGTGCCCGACGGAGTGGCCGCGCAGTTCGGTGGTGGGTGACTCCCAGCCGCCGCACGGGGTGGCCGAGGACGACCGGCCGGCGTTCACCCGGAACATGTGCAGCAGCCGGTCGGCGTCGAGGAAACGCAGGTAGGACTGGGTGCGGCCGGCGTTGTCGGCGAACGGGCCGGAACCCAGACGGACGGCGGTGAGCGGGAACGGATACGCCGAGACCCCGAAGTCGGGCCGGGCGGCTCGGGCCGGTCCGGTGGGCAGCAGGACACCCGCGGCGCCGGCGGCTCCGGCGATCAGAACGGTACGACGGTTGAAACGCATGAGGACACCTCTGCAATCGAGATATTTCGATGCATGGGAAGCGGAGGCGCCCGGGAAAGATGCAGCGTGCGGCACTCCTGAGCAGCCCCGGCAGACCCGCCCCCGTGATGCGGCTCGCCTGCGGCACACGCTGCCTTACGAAAACGTTTTCGGCAAGATGTAGGACCGGTTACGAATAGATTTCCGTCATCCCGAGTTCTTAGAGGAAATTTAAGATCATCTATTCATAGGGGCGCTTGAGGCACTTAGGGTGGATTTCCAGATTGTCCACTTCCCGACAGAGGAGCGTCTATTGTCTTCCGCGCGCGTAAGCGACATCACCTGGCTGCTGTTCCGGGTCGTCGTCGGCCTGCTGTTCACCTGTCACGGGCTGGCCACCGTGTTCGGCCTGCTCGGCGGCAGCCGCGGCACCGGTGAGCCGGTGGCCGTCGGCGTCTGGCCCAACTGGTACGCCGGTCTCATCCAACTCGTCTGCGGCTTGCTCGTCCTGGTCGGCCTCGGCACCCGCCCGGCCGCGATCCTGGCGTCCGGGTCGATGGCGTACGCCTACTTCGTGGTGCACCAACCGGACGGGCTGATGCCGATCCAGAACGGCGGGGTCACCCCTGCCCTCTACGCCTGGTCGTTCCTGCTGATCGCCGTCGTCGGCGGTGGGCCGTGGTCGATCGACGCGCTGATCCGCAACCAGCGTGCCTCGATCCCAACGGTCACCCCGGAGAAGGCGCCGGCCAGGACGCCCGCCTGACCCACCGCGATCCCGGGATTCGCGGCACCCGGCGCCGCCGAACTCCACGAGATCGTCCGGCAACGCTGATCTCGGGGCACCGGGCCGCGTCGCGCCACTCCGCAAGATCGAGATGTGAGATGTGCACCGCAGGGCAACGGCGCCCGGCTCGGTTTCGAACGAACGAACCGACGTCCCGGCCGTGCCAGCGGCCGGGCTGTCCCGCGACCCGCCCGACCGCCGAAAGACCAGGTCCCTCCCTCACGCGGTCGATCCGGGCGACGGCCACCCCGACCGCGCAGACGATCCCTCCGCATACGAGCCGGCCGTTACGCGGCCAGATCGGCCCCCACGCGACCAGGGCGGACACCGCCCTTCCGCATACGAGCAGGCCGTCACGCGGCCAGATCGGCCCGCCGCGCGACCAGGGCGGACACCGCCCTTCCGCATACGAGCAGGCCGTCACGCGGCCAGATCGGCCCGCCGCGCGACCAGGGCGGACACCGACTCCGGCGCGACCGGGCGGGAGAACAGGAAGCCCTGCCCGCGCTCCGAACCCAGCGCCAGCAACTCGGCCGCCTGCCCCTGGTTCTCGACCCCCTCGGCGACCGTGGTCAACCGCAGGATCTGGGCCAGCCGGATCACCGCCTCGGCGATCGCCGCGCCCTCGGCGGTACCGTCCAACCGCGCCACGAAACTGCGGTCGATCTTGAGGACGTCGACCGGCAGACGGGTCAGGTATTGCAGGGACGAGTAGCCCGTACCGAAATCGTCAATGGCGATCTTGACCCCCGCGGACCGCAGCCGGCGCAGGACCGCGACCTCGACCGCGTCCTCCACCATCGCCGACTCGGTCACCTCGACGACCAGGCTGGACGCCGGCACCCCGGCCTTGGCCAGCAGGGTCAGCACGTCACGCGCGAGGTGTGGCTCCTGCAACTGGCGCGGCGAGACGTTCACGGTCACCGACAGATCGGCACCCGCCGCACGCCAGGCGGCCAGCTGCCGTACCGCCTGCTCGAGAACCCACCGGCCGATCCCGACGATCTCGCCCGATCGCTCGGCGACCGGGATGAAGGTCGCCGGCGACACCGAGCCGTGCAGCCGGTTCTGCCAGCGCAGCAGCGCCTCGGCGGCCACCACCCGGCCGCTCGCCAGGTCGACGATCGGCTGGTAGAGCACGGTGAACTCGTCGCGCTGCAACGCGCCTTCGAGCGCTTCGGCCAGGGCCGCGTCGAGCGCCCGCCGATCGTTCATCGACGCCTCGTGGATCACGAAGGTCGGCGTCACCGAGCGGGCCGCGTGGCTCATCGCGATCTCGGCGTTGCGCAGCACCGTCTTGGCCGGTTCACCGATCCGGGCGACGGCCACCCCGACCCCGCAGACGATGCCCTCCGCCTCCGCGGCGGCGAGGACCCGCTGGGCCGCGATCGTCGCCTCACCGGTCACGCTCGCGTCGGTGAGCAGCACCCCGTAGGTGTCCGGGCCGATCCGGGCGATCAGATCCTCGGCGCGTACGTTGGCCCGCAGCACCGCCGTCATGCTGTGCCGCACCCCGGGCTCGGCCACCGCGATGGCCAGCACCGCGAACGGGTCCCGGCCGCGGACCACCCGGGCCAGTGCGTCCTTGAGCGCGGCCCGGTTGGCCAGTCCGGTCTCCGGGTCGCGCTCGGCCTGGGCCCGGATCGACCGGATCGACAGCCGGTAGCGGAACGCGACCGCGGCGAGCATCACGACCATCGCCACGACCAGCCCGCTCCACCGCAGCCAGCCGGCTGTCCGGACGATCACCACGAGCAGCAGGGTCACTCCGCAGACCAGGGCGGCCAGCGGAATGTAGGCGATCCAGCGGGACGGCTCGGTCCGGCGCGGCCGGTCGGTGACACTGCCGACGCCGGACACCGTCATCAGCGGGGAGAGGGTGAGGAGCAGGTGTGCGGTCACCACGAGGGTGCCGCCGATCGGCTCGACCAGACGTTCCACGCCCGCCGGCAGGCCGTTCGCCCAGCGGGTGTCGGCCAGGATCGCCAGCACCATCCCGGTGATCAGCACCGTGATCGGATCACGCCAGTAGGTGACCATGCCGCGCAGCAGCATCGCGGCGATCGCCATGGCCAGCATCAGGTCGGCGACCAGCAGGCCGGCGACGATGCTCCAGGCCGCGACGGGACGGCCGGACAGCAGCACCGGATCCAGTCCGGCGAACCAGACCACCATCACCCCGGCGGCGCCCACGGCCAGCATCTCGGCCACGAACGCCTGCCGGTGCGGCCCGCTCAGCCGGCACAGCGGGCCGATCACCGTCGACGCGCCGAGCAGAGCCATCCCGCCCACGTGGGTGCCGACCGCGATCCACCACAGCCAGGCCGGGGCACCGCCCAGCCAGGCCATCAGCGTCAGCGCGTTGACCACACCCAGCCCGCGGGCCACCGCGCCGATCCGGCACGACAGCGTGTTCAGTCCGAGCCGGGCCACGCGGATCAGGTAATGGACGCCGAGGCCGTCCACCAGGGCCAGCGAAAGGCCGAGGATCCACGGGTACCAGGCCGGCCACAGCAGGCCCACGACCTGCGCCGGAATGATCGCGGCGAGCGGCAGCAGCACACGCCGGGGCACCGGCCGCACACGCACCACCTCACTCCGCCTCACGTCCGCACTGTCGGCTCGCGACCACAAGAGTTGAGACAATCTATTGCCCGTTGGGGCCACAACCGTCAGGCTGATCGATTGTTACCGGCGGGTACGTCGTCGGCCGACCGTGGATGTGGTGTTCGCCGAGCGTTGATCCCCGCGCAGCCCGGTGGATGCCTCACCACCCAGGCGGCCGTGCGGAAATCCGACGGAACGATTCCCCCCGATCGATACCTAGGAGTCCGATGTCCCCCACCACTCCCCGCTGGGCGGCCCGGTCGGCGGTCGTCGCCGGCAGCGCGCTCGCCCTGCTGGCCGCCACCGCCGTCCCGGCCCTCGCCGCTCCCCCGACCGAACTGCCCGGCAACGCCGAGGCGATCGAGAGCAAATGGCAGCCGGCGTACGACTACGACACCGACGGCTGCTACCCGACTCCGGCGATCGGCCCGACCGGTGTCGTCAACGGCGGCCTCAAGCCGACCGGTTCGCTCAGCGGCGACTGCCACGACAACGCCGACCTGGACAACACCAACGGCTACTCGCGGTACAAGTGCAACAACGGCTGGTGCGCCATCGCCTACGGCCTGTACTTCGAGAAGGACCAGGCGCTCGCGAACAGCTCGATCGGCGGCCACCGGCACGACTGGGAGCATGTCGTGGTGTGGGTGCAGAACGACGTGGCCAAGTACGTCTCGACGTCGGCCCACGGTGACTTCGACGTCGCGGCGGCGAGCGCGGTGCGCTGGACCGGCAACCACCCGAAGATCGTCTACCACAAGGACGGGGTGAGCACGCACGCGTTCCGGCTCGCCGGCACCGGCGACGAGCCGCCGGAGAACGGCTACGCGACCTGGCAATACCCGTCGCTGGTCGGTTGGAACGGCTTCCCGTCCACGGCCATCCGCACCACGCTGAGCAACTACGACTTCGGCAGCGCCAACTTCGGGCTCAAGGACGCCAACTTCGTCAACCTGCTCACCGAGGCGATGCCTGCCGGCATCACGTTCAACCCCTCAGCCTGAGGTACGCCGTCCGCCCCGCCCATCACGGGCGGGGCGGCAGGTCAGGCGACCGGCTGGCGCAGAATGGTCCGCAGTCTCTCCGGAGCGGTCTTGCGCGGATCACTCAGGTAGATCTCGTGGTGGCGGCCGGTCATCCGCAGACCGCCGGCCGGGATGAACTCGTGGTGCATCCGGGCCAGCGTCTCGGCCTCGTCGTCGAACGAGCCGACGTGCAGGGTCTGCACACAGCGCCCCTCGGACAGGGTGCCGACCCGGACACCACCGTCGACCAGGGCCTCGTCGATCTCGCCCGGCACCATGATCATCAGAGTCCAGTGCCAGCGACTCTTGTCCCGGGAACCGGTGAACGACTCCATGTCGTCGGCCCACCACAGTCCCTCCAACGGCATCACCACGTAGTCGCGGCCCAGGCGTTTACTGGCGAACTTCAGCCGGTACGCCACCGGGTAGAGGGCCGCCGCCGCGTCACCGAACGCACCGCCGTTGGGGTCACCGGATCCGTCAATCATGAGATAGCGCAGGTCCGGGACGTCCACGAGGTCGAACCGGCCACGCCGGGCGGAGTAGCAGTCCAGCTCCCGCTTGAAGTCGGTCTTCACCGATCGCCCTCGATCGGGAACTGCACCTCGGTGAGCAACTCGTCCGGCCCGACGGTCTGCGGATCGTTCAGGTAGATCTCCCGGGGCGGCCCGTCGGGCTTCCGGCCGTTCTCCTCGATCCAGCCGGTCAGCACGTGATAGGCCGGAGCGATCTCGTCATACGGGCCACGATGGACGATCGACGCGACCGTCGCGCCGGGCATCTCCCGGAAGCCCGGTGTACCGGCCGGAACCGGGATGCAGAGTTCCACCTCACCTTCGGCGCCCTCGTCGAGGACGTCGTGGTAGACGAGGAACGGGGCTCCAGCCGGGTGCGCTCCGGCCGTACCGATGGCTCCGATGATCGTGCCGAAGCCGTGCTGGACGGCCTCGCCGATGGTGACCAGACTGACTCGTAGCGTCACGCTCGCGACCGTGACCGGCGCGACCCGCTTGACCGTCACCTCGGATGACATGAGGTTTCCTCCTCGATCGATGAGACGTTCGAGGAACCGCAGCATCCGCTCCTGCTCGGCGAGCCGGGCCCGCAGCCGCTCCCGGTGCGCCGCGAGACGCTTTCCGATCAGCTCCGGATCGTCGTCGCCGAGCAGCTCACGGATCTCGCCGACCGGCAGGTCGACCGCCCGCAGCACCCGGATCGCCTCGGCCCGCGCGGCCTGCGACCGCCGGTACCAGCGATAACCCGAGGCCGGATCCACCCGGGCCGGCGCGAGCAGGCCCTGCGCGTCGTAGAAGCGCAGGGCCTTGATCGACAGCCGGCTCATCCGGGAGAAACGACCGATCGGGATCAGATCGTCGACCACGGTTCCTCCTTCACACCGAAGGCTCCAGTCTCCCCCGACGGGAGAGTCAAGCCCGCCCTGTCGGAGGCCGGGCCCGTCTCTCAGAGACGCGGCAACGCGGAGGTGACGCCGTCGGCGCGGGGTGCCGGGATCTGCGGGTCGAAGGCGGCCGTGTCGCCGGCGACGGTCGGGCCCCGGCCGACGCTGAAGCCGCAGTTGGTGATGGTGTGTTGGCGCAGCATCAGCGAGGTCGGCACCGGGGCGATCTCCCGCCAGGCGAAACACGCGCGGATCAGCTGCACGTTCTCGCCGCCGGTGATCTCCCGGTCGGCCGCCAGCAGTGCTCGCAGGATGCCGTGGTAGGTCAGGAAGTCCGGTTTGATGGTGCCCCAGGTGACGGCGAGCAGCCGGCCCAGGTAGTCGCGGGCGCGCAACAGCGAGTCCTTGAACGCGGCCTCGTTCCCGGTGTAGGCGGCGGTGAACTCGGCCTGGATCTCGACGAGGTCCTGCGAGGTACCGGGCAGGTTCGTCGACCGGTTGCGCAGGTCCTCGCTGATCAGTTTCTTCGCGACCAGATCCTGCTGGAACACCTCGACCATGGTGTCGAAGATCGCGCCGGTCAGCGGCAGCGACCTGTCGTGCGGCTCCTCGCCGACGTCCGACATACGGCGGGAGTTGAACGCGACCCGGATCTCCCGGCTGTCCGACAGCTCACCGACCCGGTCCAGGCCGTTGATGGTGAGCAGGTTGCCCTTCGTCGAGTCGAGCAGCAGGTCGACGACCGAGTGGAAGTGCAGCGACGCCACGATCGCGACCAGATCACCGGCCGACTCGTGCATACCGCCGTAGTCGATCGCCTCGTCGCGCGGGTTGGCCGGCACCCCCACCTCGGCGAAGATGATGCTGTGCCCCAGCTCGTGGGCGAGAACGTCGAAATTCTCGCAGAACGGCCGCTCGTGATCGATCGTCCCGTTCGGCTTGCTCCCGTATCCGAACTCCAGGAATCCGTAGCCGGACTGGGCGTTGTTCCATTCGATCAACGGGATCAGTTCGAGACGTGCGAAATCAGATTCAAAATGCCATTGAATCGTACGGCCGAAGTAGTCCTCCCAGATGTCGAGAACCCGGCGGACCGTCGCGTACATGGTGGCCGCCGAGAATTCCCGGCTCGCCGGATCAAGGTGATCGAAATGGCCGTCCGGGCCGGGCTGCACGGCCGGCCGTCGGTTGCCGCGGAACGGTGGACGGAAGAAGTTGTTGTACGGCAGCTTCCCGATCGCGTCGATGACGAACATCCGGTCGTCACCCGGCCCGGGTCGCATGGCCTCCGGTTCCACGGAGACCGTGACCTGCTCGGGCTCGGCGAAGAGCGGCCCCGATCCGTCGGCCTTCTGAAGGAACCGGGGCTGCGGGAAGATCCGGAACCGGGTGCCGACTTCGGCCAGCCTGCGATCCAGCTCAAGGGACATGAGTGCCTCCACCCAGTGTTGATTCTTTTGAGGCCTTCATGCGATTCCTTCGTGGACCGCAAGTCAACATCATTGTCCAAGAACCATCCCAAAGTTGGTTCCGGTGCGGGACCTCACCGGCGGGGTCCCGCACCGACCTTCGAGGGACGGCTATCATCCGGCCCCGAGGGGACGAAAAGCGGTCACTTATCCGATGTGGACCGTAACGTCCCGGACAGCTCCAGCCAACGGTCGACGCCGATCTCGGCCAGGAACCGTTCGTCGTGACTGACCACGACGAACGCACCCTGATAGGCGTTCAACGCGTTCTCCAACTGACCCACACTGACCAGGTCCAGATTGTTCGTCGGCTCGTCGAGCAACAGCAACTGCGGGGCGGGCTCGGCGAACAGGATGCACGCCAGGGTGGCCCGCAGGCGCTCGCCACCGGAGAGCACCGACACCGGCAGGTGCGCGCGGCTTCCCCGGAACAGGAAACGGGCCAGCAGGTTCATCCGCTCGGCGTCGGGCAGCGCCGGAGCGAACGCGGCCAGGTTCTCGGCCACCGTCCGAGCCGGATCCAGCAGGTCCAGGCGCTGCGACAGGTAGGCGACCCGGCCCACCGCGTCCTTCTCGATCAACCGCAGCAGCGTCGACTTGCCGGCGCCGTTCGGGCCGGTCAGCGCGATCCGCTCCGGCCCGCGGACGATCAGATCGACATCGGCGAACACCTGGTGATCACCGTAGCGGGCGGTCAGGCCCTCGCCGTGGAAGACGGTACGACCGGCCGGGACGTTGGTGCCGGGCAGGTCCAGGACGATCCGGTCGTCCTGCTTCGCGGCCCGGCTGGCCTGGTCGTACCGCGCCTGGGCCTGCCCGACCCGGTCGCCGTGCACGTCCGCGGCCCGAGCGGCGGAGACCTCGGCGCCACGTTTCAGGTTGCCCGCGTGGATCCGCGCCAGACCGGCGTTGGCCAGGTTGCGCGACGCGTTCGACGAACGGCGGGCGGCCCGCTCCCGAGCCTGCTGCGCCTCGCGTTTCTGCCGTTTGAGGTCCTGCTCGGCGTTGCGGACCTGCCGCTCCAGGGTCTCCCGGCCGGCCGCCGCGGCCTCCTCGTAGGAGGAGTAGTCACCGCCGTGCCACTCCACCTCGCCGTGGTCGAGGACGGCGATCCGGTCCATCTCGTCGAGCAACTCCCGGTCGTGGCTGACCACCAGCAGCGTCCCGCTCCAGGACCGGACCACACCGATCAGCCGCTCCCGGGCGGCCCGGTCCAGGTTGTTGGTGGGCTCGTCGAGCAACAGCACATCGGGCCGTTTCAGCAGCTCGGCGGCGAGACCGAGGGAGACCGCCTGACCGCCGCTCAGAGTGCCGAGCGGCCGGTCGAGGGTGACGTCGTCGAGGCCGAGGCGGTCGAGCTCGGCACGGCTGCGCTCCTCGACATCCCAATCGTTGCCGACCACCGCGAAATGCTCCTCGGCGGCGTCGCCGCCTTCGATGGCATGCAGAGCAGCGATCGTACGGTCGACGCCGAGCACCTGCGCGACGGTCTGCTCCGACGCGAACGGCAGATGCTGGGGCAGGTAACCGAGCATCCCGCGGACGGTGATCGTGCCGGCGGTCGGGGTCAGGTCGCCGGTCACGAGTTTGAGCAGGGTGGACTTGCCGGCGCCGTTGATCGCGACCAGACCGGTGCGGCCCTCCGGGACGGTCAGCATCAGCCTGTCGAAGACGGGAGTGTCGTCCGGCCAGGCGAAGGAGAGTTCGGAAACGGAGAAGGACATGGCTCACCTCGGGGAAGGAAGTGGATTTCCGGGATTCCGGATCTCCCGGACTTCCGGGATGCCGGATCTTCCGGGCTCCCGGACTCTCGGGTTTCCGGATCTTCCGGGCTCCCGGACTCTCGGGATGCCGGATCTTCCGGGCTCCCGGACTTCCGGGATTCCGGGCACGACGAAGGCAGCCGCCACGCGGGCGGCCGGGGCGGGGTCTTCACCCCGCGATGTCGTCGTCCCCTGCCATGTCTCTCTCCCAGATTCGGGTCGTCGGCCCCAACGTTCGGGGCGTCGGCCCCGCTTCGGGTCGTCGGCCCCGCTTCGGGTCGTCGGCCCCGCTTCGGGTCGTCGGCCCCGCTTCGGGTCGTCGGCCCCGCTTCGGGTCGTCGGCCCCAGCTTCGGGTCGTCGGCAACGATAGCTCACTCCCCTCGGGCCGATGCACTCGTTTGTCACTGAGCGCCCACAAGGCCTCCGTAAGTTCCGGGATCGTCGAATCGTTCACGGGAGGTAGTCATGTCCGAGAAGCCGGTGGTCGTCCTGGTGCACGGCGCGTTCGCCGAGTCGGCGAGCTGGAACGCGGTCGCGGCGGAACTGGCCACGGCCGGCGTCACCGCGCTGGCCGTCGCGAACCCGCTGCGCAGCCTGTCCGGTGACGCCGCCTACGTGCGGGACGTGGTCGCCTCGATCGGGCGGCCGGTGATCCTTGTCGGTCACTCGTACGGCGGTCAGGTCATCACCCAGGCCGCGGCCGGGGATGCGGCGGTCAAGGCCCTGGTGTATGTGGCCGCGTTCACCCCGGAGGCCGGAGAGAGCGCGCTCGAACTGTCCGGGAAGTTCGAGGGCAGCACCCTAGGCGGGGCGGTCGTGCCCCGCCCGCTGACCGGCGGCGGGGTCGAACTGTCGATCGAGCCTTCGAAGTTCCCGCAGCAGTTCGCGGCCGACGTCGACCCGTCTGTCGCGGCGCTGATGGCGGTCACCCAGCGACCGGTCACCGAGGCCGCCCTCACCGAGGGACTGGCCGAAGGGGTGCCGGTCTGGCGTACCGTCCCCGGCTTCTTCATCTGGGGTGACGCGGACCGCAACATTCCGGCCGAGGCCATGCGGTGGATGGCGCAGCGGGCCGAAGGCCGCGTCCAGCGAGAGATCCCGGGCGGCGGCCACGCCCTGCCGGTCTCCCAGCCGGCCGCCGTCGCCGAGACGATCCTGGAGGCGGTCGCAGCGGTCAGCTGACCCGGCGCGGCGGCTCCCGCATCTCGACGGCGGGGGGCCGCCGCAGCTCGGCCGCCGCGGCCCCCGCAGCTCGGCCGCCGCGACCCGCACCTCGGCCGCCCCGGTCGCCGCACCGCCGCCACCGCGACCCGCACCTCGGCCGCCCCGGTCGCCGCACCGCCGCCACCGCGACCCGCACCTCGGCCGCCGCGACCGCCGTACCTTGGCCGCCGCGCCTCGACCGCGGCGATCCCCGTGCCTCGGCCGCCGCGGCGCCGTCCTGCCCGGTTCGTCGCCGCGGTCAGGTGGCCGCGGGAATGCCGAGGACTCGCAGCAGGGCGCCGGTGAGATGGTCGGCGACCTGCTGCATGGTCCACCCGAGGGTGTGGGTCAGGTCGACGACGACTCGTTCGTCGAAGATCGTGACCCACATCAGGATGGCGAACCGGACATCCTGCGAGGGGGCGGCGCCACTGTCGATCGCCCGTCCGACCAGCCCACCGAGGCGTTCGTAGAGGCCCCCGACGAAGGAGTCCTCGCGCCGGGCGAGCACACCGCGCGGGGAGCGGACGTGCACCGCGGCGGCGCCCCACTTGGATGCTTGCGCCACCCATTCGTGGCAGACCGCGCGGATGTCGGCGACCGGGTCGGCTCCGGCCGGGAGCGTGTCGAAGGCCTCCAGGAGTTGGCCGCTGAGCTCGGCATAGAACGCGTCGATCGCGCTCGCCGTGTCGGAGAAGTTGCGGTAGGCGGTGGCGGTCGAGATCCCGGCCAGCCCGGCCGCCTCGGCCAGCGGAAACCCGGGTCCACGCTCGGCGAGCAACTCCCCGACGGCGGCCAGTAGTGCTGCCCGGCGCATCCGGGCGTCACCGCGCCGCGGCCTGTCACTCATCCGGTGATCTTAGAAGTGGGCGGCATCACCCCGGTTTTCCGGGCGCGTAACAACGACGAAAAGGAACTCCCGCAAACTGGGAACTGAGAAAATCTTCTCAGTTAGTTTGATCGGGAGGCTGGAATGTCCACAAGACGGACCCGCATCGCGGTGATCGGGGCCGGTGCGGTCGGCACGGTGGTCGCCGCCGCCGCGGTGGACGCCGGGCACGACGTCGTCGTCTGTGCGCGACGGCCGATCGATCGCCTGGTCGTCGAACGCGCCGACAGCGTGCGCGAGATCGACGTGCCGGTTCTCGTCGACCCGTCCGAGGCGACCGAGGTCGACTGGGTGCTGCTGGCCACGAAGGCGCAGGACGCAGCGGGTGCCGCCGCGTGGTTCGGGCCGTTGATCGGGCCGAGCACCACGGTGGTGGTGCTGCAGAACGGGGTGGACCACGCCGAACGCATCGGGCCGCTGGTCCCGCGCGGCACCCGGGTGCTGCCGGCGCTGGTCTACGTGGCCGCCGAGTCGCTGGGCCCCGGGCATGTCCTGCACCGGATGGGCGCGCGAATCACCGTCCCGGGTGCGCCGGGCACCGCACGTGACGGAGCACGGGCGACCTTCGACGAGCCGTCCGCCACCATCGCCGGCCGCCGGGTCACCACCAGCACCGGCGCGACCGATCCGGCGGACCGGTTCGCGGCACTGCTCGACGGGTCGTGGCTGCACGTCGAACGGGTCGCCGACTTCTCCACAGCGGCGTGGCGCAAGCTGCTCACGAACGTCGGCGCCAACCCGGTGACCTCCTTGACCATGAAGCGGATGTCGGTCATCCAGCACGAACCGGCGGTCCGCGAGCTGACCCGGGCCCTGCTGGACGAGGCGATCGCCGTGGGCCGGGCCGCCGGCGCCCGCCTCTCCGACGCCGACCTCGAGCACACGCTGGACATCTACGACGGATTCGCCGGCGACGACGGCACCTCGATGCTCTACGACCGGCTGGCCGGCCGGGCCACCGAACACGAACTGATCACCGGTGCGGTCGTCCGCCTCGGCGAACAGCACGGTGTCCCGGTACCGCTCAACCGGGCCATCCTCGCCCTGATGCACGGCGTCAACCACAAGTAGGTCGGCGCGGAGCAGCATCACGGCAGCCTCATCGAGATGGTGCCCCGGAACGGGCCGGCGGTGATCTGGGTGATCTCGCCGGTCCGGGTGTTCCAGGTGATCAGGCCCTCTCGTTCGGTCTGTGCCAGCAGGGTCTGACCGTCGTCGATCCAGTCGAGGGCCCGGCAGCAGCTCTTCCACCGGTCCGAACCGAGATCGAGCAGCCGTTCCACCAGACCGGTGGTCGTGTCGACCACGGTCAGCATCTGCACGCCGCCGTAGTTCTGCGGGCTGCCGTCGGACGGCGCATGGTCACCCCACGCGGCGGCGGCGATCCGCCCCACACCGTCGGGCACGGCTGGGCCCTCCCACTCGCTGACGCCATAGCCCGATGGCTTGACCAGCCGGAAGTCGACCGGAACCGCGCGCACCGGGTCCGCCTCTCCCGGACGCCACACCCGGACCGCGCGGCCGCCGTCAGCCCCGATCAACTCCGCGATCTCGGCCGGCGCGATGGCGCTCCCGCCGCCGTTCCAGGCCGACATCGCCGCCGGCTCCGGGGTGACGACCCCGGTGGCCCAGTCGACCCGGACCACACCGGCGGACCCCTGCCCGACGAACACGACGCCGTTGCCCGACCACATGACCTGCTCGTTCAGGCCGGGCACCGGGATCCGATGCACCTTCGCGGCGGGCAGATCGATCACCACGAGCGCATCCGGCTGGGGCACGGCGACGCGACGCCCATCCGGGGAGAGGGAGTTGCCGCGCAGCGGGTCCGCCTCGTTGCCACTCTCATCATGGGTACGCCCCAGTTCGCCCACATCGATCCGCACCCACTGCCCCGCCGCGTCGAGAACGTGCAGCGGCCGCATCGACCGGTCCGCCGAATCCGGATCGTTCTCCTGAACCACCGCCACCGCCCGCTCCACCGGATGCCCGGACAGCCTCGGGGCATCAGCCGGAATCGTGAAGTCGGCGGGCAGTGGCGCGAGCGCACGCCGGACCGGTTTCTCCGGCATCACGTCGACCCCGGAAGTGGGCACCGACGGCGTGGCCGACGGGGCCGGCGGAGCCGGAACGATGTCGTCGCCACCCCGGTCACGCAGCGGCACCGTGACGGCGACGACCGCGGCGAACGCGGCCACCGACGCCATCACCTGACGACGCCGGCGCACCCGGCGGGCGGTGGCCCAGGCGGTCGCGGCGAACGACGGCGGACTGACGTCCGCGGAACTCTGCTCGAGCAGCTCGGTGAGCCGGTCAGTCGTCATCATCGTTCCTTTCCGGCCATGTCACCGAGTTCCGGGGCCAGCTCCCGCAGTTTCCGCAGGGCCGCGCTGGCCTGGCTCTTCACCGTGCCGACGGTGACACCGAGGATCTCCGCGGTGCGGGCCTCGGTGAGGTCGTCGAAGTAGCGCAGCACCAGCACCGCCCGCTGTCGTGGCGGCAGTCGTCGTAGCGCCGCCTCGAAGACCAGCCGGCTCGGCACGTCGTCGCCACCGGACGGGCGCTCCGGCGGCGCATCGCTGAGGTGCTCCCGACGGAAGCGTCGCCACCAGGAGACCGCGTCCCGGTACATCACCGTGCGCAGGAAGGCCTCCGGATCGCCCTCGCGCACCCGGCTCCACCGCAGGGCGAGTTTGACCAGGGCACCCTGTAACAGGTCCTCGGCGAGATGGTGGTCGCCGCAGACCAGGTACGCCGAGCGCAGCAGCCGGTGCTGTCGTGCCTCGACGAAGGCGGCGAAGTCGCTGTCCACACCTATCCAACGCATGAGCACCCGTGAATGGTTGGCCGAGTCGAACGAGATCGATAAAGTCGAATCTCCTGGCACCCGCCTCAGGAGGAAAACAGTGAAAATCGCCGACGCCCGGGTGATCGTGACCTGCCCGGACCGCAACTTCGTCACCCTCAAGATCGTGACGTCGTCGGGCGTGTACGGGGTCGGCGACGCGACCCTCAACGGCCGGGAGCTGGCCGTCGCCGCCTACCTCCAGGAGCACGTGGTGCCGGCGCTCATCGGGCGCGACGCCTCCCGGATCGAGGACACCTGGCAGTACCTGTACCGGGGCGCCTACTGGCGGCGTGGGCCGGTGACCATGTCGGCCATCGCGGCCGTCGACACGGCCCTGTGGGACATCAAGGGCAAGGTCGCCGGGCTGCCGGTCTATCAACTGCTCGGCGGGCGGTCGCGGGACGGCGTCACGGTTTACGGCCACGCCAACGCCGACACCGTCGACGACGTGCTGCCGGAGATCGCGAACTACGTCGATCTCGGTTACCGGGCCGTCCGGGTGCAGACCGGGATTCCGGGGCTGGCCAGCACCTACGGGGTGTCCAAGGACCGGCTCTTCTACGAACCGGCGGACGCCGCCCTGCCGACCGAGAACACCTGGTCCACCGCCCAGTACCTCGATCACGTGCCGGAGGTCTTCGCCCGGGTCCGTGACGAGTTCGGCCCGACTCTGAAACTGCTGCACGACGTGCACCACCGGCTCACCCCGATCGAGGCGGCCCGGCTCGGCCGCAGCCTGGAGCCCTACAACCTGACCTGGATCGAGGACCCGGTGCCGGCCGAGCTCCAGGAGGGTTTCCGCCTGATCCGGCAGCACACCACCACGCCGATCGCGGTGGGCGAGGTCTTCAACACGATCTGGGACTGCCAGCAGCTGATCAGCGAACAGCTCATCGATTACATCCGCGCGACTGTCGTGCACGCCGGCGGGATCAGCCACCTGCGCCGCATCTTCGACCTGGCGAACCTCTACCACGTGCGCAGCGGGTCGCACGGGGCGACCGATCTCTCGCCGGTCTGCATGGCCGCGGCACTGCATCTGGACGTGGCCATCCCCAACTTCGGCCTGCAGGAATACATGCGCCACACCGAGGCCACCGACGCCGTCTTCCCACACGGATACCACTTCGCCGACGGATACCTGCACCCGTCCGAGGAGCCCGGGCTCGGGGTCGACATCGACGAGGGGCTGGCCGCGCAATATCCCTACCGCCCCGCGGCCCTGCCGGTGAACCGCCTGGAGGACGGCACCCTGCACAACTGGTGACCCGGTCACGGCAGCCCACCACCGCAGCCACCGAACCGGAAGCACCTCGGTCCGACTCATGGCGTGATCCTGCCGGAGGGGTACGACACTTTCCGGCCGCCTCAGGGTCAGACGATCGCCTGCCACGGGACCGCGTTCCAGCCTTTTCGCAGAATCGTGGTCAGGTGGCCGTACAACGGGAAATCGATCTCGTCGATCGTTTGGATCGCCTGGTCGGGGAAGTGCGAATTCGTCGCGGCGGCGGCCGGCAGGCCGGCCGTCTCGGGTAGCGAGATCGGGCGGGTGATCTGTGGGACGTCCAGGCTGGTCAGGGTGCGGCGCAGGACCTGCATGGTGATGCCGGCCAGCATCGGTGCCTGCGGCCAGACGACTCGGTCGCCGTCCCAGAAGACCACGTTCCAGACCGAGCCCTCGGAGATCACGTCGCCGGGGCCGAGGAACAGGACGTCGTCGAAACCAGCTCGGCGCGCCTCCATGGCCAGGTGGGTCTGCGCGAGTGTGCCGCGATGTTTCAGGTGTGGCAGGTCACGTCCGAATCGGACCGTGCGCACCCGCAACGGTGGTCTCGGGGTCTCGACGGCCGGAGCGCTCACCGAGACCATGACGTCCATGCCGGGCAGGATCGTGACCCGCACCGACGCGTCGCGTTCGGCACGTAGCGCGTGGCCGATCAGCTCGATGACCATGCCGTCCGGCGGCGCGGGGTCGTCCGGGAAGAGTTCCGCGGACGCCTCGCGCAGCCGGGCCAGGTGCAGGTCGAGCCCGGCCACCGCACGCCCGCGCACCTGCATGGACGTGTAGTGGCCGAACCCCCAGGCAGCGGCCTGGTGCAGCGCCTCGACGGACGGGGCGTCGCCGTTGATCTCGACGTGGGTCACACGCCTACCAGATCATGTCGACCTGACGCTGGAACGTGCGGTAGCCGGATCGGGCGAAAGCGGCCGCCATCGGAGTGTTTCCGACATCGGTGGCCGCCCGGATCCGGGGCACGTCCTCGGCGGCGAGGATGCGGGTGCCCTCGGCGAGCAGATCATCGATGTGGCCGCGGCCGCGATGAGCGGGGACGATCCCGATGTAGGCGATGATCGGGTTGTAGCCGTTGTGCGCCGGGATCACGAAACCGACCGGATCACCGTCGGGCAGGGTCGCGATCCGCCACCACTCCGGAGGGCTCGGATACTGGGTCAGCTCGGTGCGGTACTGCTCTTCGGCACACTCGCGCGGGGTCATCCGGGTCAGCTCGTCACGGGTGTGCGCATCGAGCGAACCGGCCACGACCAGCGTCATCAGGTCGACCAGCTCGCCCTCGCGAGGTGGGCGGAAGGTGAGGCGGCCGGTCGGTGCCGGGATCGGGGTCCTGGGATCCCATTGCAGGCGCAGCCGCTCCACGAACGGTTTCGCGCCGCACTCCTCCAGCACCGACATCCAGGTGTCGGCTTCGGAACGCCGCCAGTCTGGTGGGAGGAAGCGGGTGAACTCGGGCGCGGGGTCGGGCAACGCCGTCGTCACCAGCTGGACCGCGTCGGCCTCGTGGCCCTCGGCCACATCGAGCATGTCCATGACCAGCGGATGTTCGTCTCCGGGCCGGGACCACCAGGCGGCGCGGGCGACCACCCGGTCGCCGCGCAGGGCCAGCCACAACCACTCCGGGCGGCGGCGCCCGGCGGTCAGGTCACCGATGATCTCCGAGTTCAAGGGGTACGGGAAGGAGTTGAAGAGGTCCAGCTCGCCGGGCATTCCGGCGGTCCGGATGGTCAACGGTGTCAAGGCGTTCTCCTGGAGAGAGGCGCCCACTCCGTGGCCGGGTGGCTGGGGTCAGCGCTGTGCCCGGCCGGAGGTGAGCGCGAATGTCATGCGGTACATCGCTCGTCCTCCTTTCCTGTCTGGGTGCGAGGTCCCCGGCATTTCACCAGCCGGGTGGGTCGTGCGCCACTGATTAAATCTCCGGCCCCACTGATCAGATCTCCGGCCCCGTTGATCAGATCTCCGGTCAGCGGGCGCCGGAGCGTTCGGCGCCGATGCCGGCCGTCACCACCATGGCGATGCCGGCCAGGGCCGTCCAGCCGGGGGCCTGGTGCAGTAGCACGAAGCCGACCAGCACCGCGATCGCCGGTTCCAGGCTCATCAGGGTGCCGAAGGCGGCGGTCGTCAGTCGTCGCAGCGCCAGGAACTCCAGGACGAACGGCACCACCGGCAGCAGCACCGCCAGGAACAGGCCGGTCACCACGATCCCCGGGGTCATGGAGCCGATCGCGGACGGGGCGGCCACCAGAGTGGCGACCAGGCCCGCCACCGGCATCGAGATCGCCAGGCCGCGGAGGCCCGACACCTCGTCGCCGACATGCTGGGTGAGCAGGATGTACCCGGCCCAGCAGGCGGCCGCCCCCAGCGCGAACGCGACACCGACCAGATCGACGTCGCTCTGCCAGGGCGAGGTCAGCAGCAGCACGCCCGCCCCGGCCACCAGTGGCCAGAGCACGCTGCGGCCGCGGAACACCGCGACGCCGAGCGGACCGAGGAACTCCAGAGCACTCGCGGTGCCCAGCGGCAGACGGGCCACCGCCAGCATGAACAGCAGCGTCACTCCGGCGGTGACCACACCGAGCGCGATCGCTCCGATCAGCCCGGACCGGCTGATCGGGGTTCGGACGTCCGGCTCCGTCGGGCGGCCGGTGACCCGACGGGCCGCGGACCGCATCGTCGCGGTCACCGCGGGATGAGCCAGGACCAGCAGGATCAGGCCCGCCCACGCCAGTCGGAGCCACACCACACCGAGCGCACCGATCTCGTCGGCCAGACCGACCGAGACGGCGAGGCCGAGCTGCACGCAGGTCATCGAGGCAACGGCAAAACCAGTTCCGGTACGGACGACGACGCGAGCCGGTGGGGCGAGGACGGTCATGCCGCCCAGTAGACGACCCCACGAACGTTCGCGTCCACGTGATGATGCTGTACATACCGTTCGCCTCCGCTTAACAATTGCGCCATGGACGTGCGCCGCCTGGAGACTCTCCTTATGCTGTCCCGCCTCGGATCGATGCGAGCGGTCGCCGATGAGATGTACACCACCACCTCGACGGTCTCCCAGCAGATCGCCGCGCTCGGCAGGGAGGCCGGAACCCCGTTG
Source organism: Actinoplanes sichuanensis (assembly GCF_033097365.1). Lineage (NCBI taxonomy): Bacteria > Bacillati > Actinomycetota > Actinomycetes > Micromonosporales > Micromonosporaceae > Actinoplanes > Actinoplanes sichuanensis. Next base: position 1,299,013 of record NZ_AP028461.1, on the reverse strand, counting down.
GTCGAGCCGGAGGGACGCCGGGTCCGACTGACCCCGGCCGGACGGCGGCTCGCCGAGCACGCGGTGACGATCCTGGCCGCTCTCGAGGCCGCGAAACTCGATCTGGACCCGGCCGCGGAACCCGCCGGCACGCTGCGCGTCGCCGGTTTCGGCACGGCGATCCGACGGTCTCTGATGCCGGTCGCGGCCGGTCTGGCCGACGATCATCCGAAGGTCCGGGTACGCATCCACGAACACGAACCCACCGAAGCTCTGGCCCTGATCGCGTCGGACGACATCGACCTGGCCCTCACCTACGACTTCAACCTGGCGCCCGCTCCGCTGGACCGCTCGGTCACCGCGCACCCGCTGTGGTCGGTGCCGTGGGCGCTCGGCGTACCCTCCGGCGACGAACCACTGGACGCGCCGGCTCCCGCGGTCTTCACCCGTTACCGAGACGCCGAATGGATCGTCAACTCCCGCGGATCCGCGGACGAGGAGGTGGTCCGGACCATCGCCGGCATGGCCGGTTTCGATCCCCTGGTGACCCATCGTGCCGACAGCCTCCTTCTGCTCCAGGATCTGGTCGTCGCCGGTCTGGGTGTCGGCCTGCTCCCGTCCGATCAGCCGACCCGGGCCGGCGTCCGGTTGCTCCCGCTACGCGACCCCACGCCGATCCTGCGCACCTACGCCGTCGTCCGCGCGGGCCGAACCGGCTGGCCGCCGCTGGCCCTCCTGCTCAACCTCCTCCAAGCCGTGCCGCACTGATCACCGGCTCGGCCCGGCTCGGCCCGGCCCGGCCCGGCCCGGCCTGGCCTACCGGTCGATCGCGCCGTCTCCGCACTGCTTCCCGCATGCTCACCCTGATCGAGGGCGGATCACACGTTCCAGGGCAGAAGACCCTCGTCGCCGGTGTCGCGGATCGCCGGGTCGATGCCTGTCACATGGCCGACGTCGAACGGCCACCCAGCTGACCGGCATCGCGTTCGAGCAGGAAACGCACGAAGTCCTGAACGTCGCCGGCCACCCGGTAGGCGTAGTCGTCGCCCTCCATCGCGTCGATGAAATAGACCGCGCCCGACTCCGTGTCGAGGACGTAGTCGTTGCCGCAGCCATCGCCCGCCACCGGAATCCGGCCCTGGCGTGGCCAGTCGTCGCACGAGTCGAGCCGCTCCAAGACCTCGCCGATCCCGTGGATCCCGCCGGGGCCGACCGTCGCCCCGTCGCAGACCCGCAGCCAGGACACATACGACAGCGGCAGTGGCATCGGATATCGCGCGGCCAACCGCCCGATCTCCTCCTCGGTGGCTCCACGAACCGGCTCGAAATCGTCGGGCGCCCGCTGCGCCCGGGCCAGCAACACCAGTAGCCGGGCGTCGCCGGCCTCGGGCACACCCAACTCGTGGTAGAGCCGTTCGGCCGCCAGCGCCTGGTCGGCGGCCGGTATCCAGTCCGCAAGGGCGAGGTGGGCACGCGCCAGGCCGTACCGCGCCCGGGCCTGTTCCGGCCGGTTACCCGCGGTCTCGGCAAGCGCTACGGCGGTCTCGTGCCCGGTCCGGGCCCGCGCGGGATCTCCGGTGGCCAGAGCGGCCTCGCCGAGCCCGTTGTGTGCGGCCGCCCCTTCGCTCCGGTTGCCCATCGCGCGGTAGAGGTCACCGGCTTCCCGGTGCCGGGCCGACGCCTCCCCCGGCCGGCCCTGATGCCGCAGCAGAAGCCCGATCTGGTTGAGAACCCGCGCCTCGCCCAACGGGTTGGCATCCTTACGGTGCATGGCGAGCGCCAGATCGAGGTGGCGGCGGGCCTCGTCGTGCCGGCCCAGCCGATCGAGGATCATGCCGAGGTCGCCGAGCACGAACGCCTCCCGGGACCGGTCACCGGCGACCCGAGCCAGGTCGAGGGCCTCTTTCAGGCAGCTCTCCGCCCGCTCGGTCTCGCGATGCCGCCAGGCCACGTCCCCGAGCGCGTGCATGGCCAACGACCGCGGGAACTCGTCGGAGGCCACCGTGAGAGCCTGACCGGCGAAGACGCGCGCCTGCTCGTAGTCGCCGCGCCGCCAGTGGGTCCAGGCCAGGTCGGCGAGCGCGTGGCCTTCCACCGTGGCGTCGCCGTTGGCACGACCCCGGGTCAGCGCGATGGTGTGCAGGGTGACGGCGTCGTCGTGGTGGGCCTGCCGATCCAGATACGGCCGGAGCGCGTGCGCGAGGTGGCCGACACAGACCCGTGGGCCGTGCACGACCGTGGCGATGATGTTGCCGCGCTCGGCGTCGAGCCAGCCGATCGCCTCACCCGGCCCCGCGATCGGCTCGATCGGCGTGAGCACCGGAGGCAGGCCGGGGCGGTCGCCGATGTTTCCGGGGTAGAGCTGCCGCACCGCCGACCGGGACCGGTGCAGGTAGTGCACGAGCAACCGCATCACCGCACCGTCCTCGGCCGCCAGTGTGCGGGCGTGCTCACGCAGCAGGTCATGCATGGTGTAGCGACCGGGCTCGCGCTGCACCAGCATGTGCGTGTCGAGCAGGCCCTCCAGTAGGTCCTCCGCCTCGATCACCGGCAGGTCGGCGAGGGCGGCCGCGGCCTGCGGCTCGATGTCACGGCCGGGGGCGAGACCGAGAAGGCGGAACATCCGCTGCTCCGGCTCGGCCAGATGCTCGTAGGAAACGGTGAACGCGGCCGTGACGCTGCGCTCGGCGGTGGCCAGATCAGCCAGGCGGAGGCGGCCGGCCAGGTAGGCGACCGTCCACCGAGGGCGGTGCTGCAACCGTGCGGCGGCGAGCCGGATGGCCAGCGGCAGATGCCCGCACAGATCGAGCACCTCCCGGACCGCGTCGGGCTCGGCGGCGGCCCGCTCCCCCACGATGCTCCCGAACAGGGCGGTCGCATCGTCGGCGGGCAGCACGTCCACGGAGAATGCACGGGCGCCGTCGATGTCGATCAGCCGACGCCGGCTGGTGATCAGCATCAGGCTGTCGGAGGCCCCCGGCAGCAGCGGGCGCACGTGCGCCTCGTCCGCGGCGTTGTCGATCACCACGAGCACTCGACGGCGTCGCGTCTCGGCACGCCACAGCGCGCTTCGCTCCTGCTCCGTACGCGGAATCTCGGTGACCCCGAGCTGCCGCAACAGGATCTCCAGCGCTGCGGGGGCGGCAACCGGATCCTGACCCGCGGTGTTCGCCCGCAGGTCGACGAAAAGCTGCCCGTCCGGGAAGCCGTCGGCCAGCCGGTGCGCGGCCCGGACCGCCAGGGTCGTCTTCCCGACCCCGGCCATCCCGTCGATGGTGACCACGTTCTGTGGGAAGCCAGGCCGGATCGCGTCGAGCTCGGCGCCACGGCCGGCGAAGTCGGGTAGGTCGTAGGGCAGGAACCCGGATCGGCCGGTGGGCGGGCCACCGGCGAGGACCGTCTTCTCCAACTCGAGGAAACCGGAACCCGGATCGAGGCCCTGCTCCTCGGCGAGTGCCGCTCGGTAGGCCCTGGCCGCGGCCAGGGCGTCGGCCTGCCGGCCCGATCTGTGCAGGGCGAGCACGAACTGCCCGGCCAGCCGCTCCCGCAACGGATCGGCGGCGACGTGACCGGCCAACTCGTCGACGACCGCGGCATGCCGGCCGGCCTCCAACTGCGACTCCATCAGCCGCTCCACGGCGGTGAGTCGCCTGTCGTCCAGAAGCGCACGGGCGCTCGCCACATACCCGCCGTGCACGTCGGCGAGCGCCTCACCGTGCCAAAGGTCGAGTGCCTCCCGGAACCGGCCGGCCGACACCAGGTCGTCGAACTCACGGACGTCGAGCCGCCCGCTCTCGGGGACAACCGTGTAGCCGCCCGGACGAGTCTCCAGCACCCCCTCGGCACCGGCCGTCCGCAGTGCCCGACGCAGGGCGGTCACCGCGGCGTGAATCTGCGACCGGGCCGTCTCCGGCTGGTCGTAGCCCCACATCGCGTCGATCAGCCGATCCATGCTGATCACCCGTCCGGCGTGCAGCAGCAGATAAGCCAGAACCGCCCGGTGCCGTGGGGCGACACCCGTCACCACTCCGCGGTCAGACACGATCTGCACCGGGCCCAGGAGCCGGAAGGTCAGGGCCACGCCGCGAATCTACCGCCTCGCGGACCGCCGGGACGATCTCCGTCGACCAGCGGGTGAGCGAGGCCGGATCGGGAGCGCCGCCGGACGCGGAGAACAGCAGGAACCCGGTGGCGCCGTGCTCCAGGACGGCCGACGTCAGCTCCTCGATCCATTGGCCGGTGGAACCCCCGACCCACCGGCCGTCCCGGTCCCGCGGGGCCGCCAGTGACCGCTCGGTGATGCGCCCGGGAAGGTTGAACACCGTGCGGATCTGCTGTGGATCGCGGCCCACGGCCGCCGCCGCCTCGTCGATGACCGGCCGTGAGCTGCGATAGCGGTCGCTGAGCCAGTCAGCCGCGTGGCCGGGGATCCAGCCGTCGGCGACTCGGCCGGTCACGGCCAGGGAACGCCTGCCGACCGAGCCGGTCCACACCGGAGGCGCCGCGACGGGAGCCGGCTCGATGCCCTCCACCCGGTAGTGGCGGCCGTGGTGGGTGACCGGCGAGCCCCCACCGGACAGTTTTCGCACCAGGACGATCGCCTCCTCCAAGGCGTCGACGGCCTCGCGCGGCGTCAGCCGTGGCACACCCATGTCACTGATCCGGTCCCACAGGCCGCCGGCGCCCATGCCGAGCACGACGCGGCCGCCGGAGACGGCGGACAGTGACGTCACCGTGCGAGCCAGCACGGCCGGCGGCCGGGTGGGCAGATTGGTGACATTCGCAAAACCGGCCAGCCTCTGGGTGGCGCCGAGCACGAACGCGATCGTCGCGTAGGCGTCCAGCCGCCGGCCCAGGTAGGGATGGTCGGACAGGGAGAAGACATCGAGGCCGTCCCGGTCGGCCTGCCGGACCATCCGGAGCAACTCCGGACCCTCGCCGATGTCGGTGTGTGCCCCGAACCCGAAGACGATTCTCTCGTTCATGCCTCGAGACTGCCCCGGCCGGAATCCGTTGTGGAGGCCCCGCTGATAGGGGTACCAGGAGGGACACCTTGAGGGTCCGAGGCGTTGTTACGGTCGGATGGTGAGCGAAAACGAACTCGGATTGTTCCTGCGGACCCGCCGGGAGGCGATCACTCCGGCCGAGGTCGGGCTGCCCGCCGGCCCACGCCGGCGTGCCCCAGGTCTGCGCCGCTCCGAGGTCGCCGCCATCGCCCGGGTCAGTGTGGAGTATCTGACCCGTCTCGAGCAGGGTCGTGACCGCCGGCCGTCGCCGCAGGTGCTGTCGGCCCTCGCGGGTGCTCTGCTCCTGTCAGCCGGCGAGCGGGCCCATCTGCTGCGGCTGACGAAGGCGTCCGATCCGGGTTACAACTGCCTCGGCGGCACCGCTCTACCGGCCCGCACGGTGCGCCCGACCGTCCGAGCGGTGCTCGACCGGCTCGATCCGACGCCGGCGGTGCTGCTCAACCGGCTCGGTGACGTCCTGGCCCATACCTCGGGATATGAGCAGTTGATGGGTCCGATCGGCCTGCTGGATCCGCCGCAGCCGAATGTGGCTCGGTTCGTCCTCACCGATGAGCGGGCCCGCGCCGCCTATCCCGATTGGGAGCGGGTCGCCGACGAGGAGGTCGCGGCACTCAAACAGGGGCCGTTCCGGGCTGATCCACACATCGCCGCGCTGGCCGACGATCTCACCGTCACCGCCGGGGAGGTCTTCACCCGGCGGGTCGAGACGGTGCCCGGGCTGCCGGGTGCCAGCGGCGTGGTCCAGCTGGCGCACCCGGCGGCGGGCCGGTTGCGGCTGGCCTACGAGGTGCTGGAGCTCGCCGCCGATGACGATCAGCGGATGGTGGTCCTGCTGCCCGCCGACACCGAGACGGGGGCCGCGCTCGACCGGCTCCGGACACAACCACTGCAGCTACTGGCCGGCTGACCAGCCAGAAACCGAAGGAAAGGCCCGGAGGCGGGCACGCGATGGGTGGCCGCACGGCCGCCCATCGCGGACGCATCGCCGATGTATCAACCCGGTCGGACAACCTCGAAGGCACCAGAACGACACACGCATTCGAGGAGTGAGAGAACGATGCAGGCACGGATGAAGAACGCAGTGGTGCTCATCCCGGCGGCCATGCAGCCGATCCAAGGGCTGATCAAGGCGGCTCATTCGCAGGGTGTTCCGCAGGAGCTGCTGGACCTGGTGCACCTGCGGGTCAGCCAGATCAACGGGTGCAGCTTCTGCGTCGACGGCGGGCTGAAAAGCCTGCGCAAGCTCGGCGTCAGCGACGATCGGATCGGTCTGGTGGCGGCCTGGCGGGAGACGCCGTATTACACCGACGAGGAGCGGGCCGCGCTGGCCCTGGCCGAGTCGGTCACCCGGCTCGCCGACCGGGCGGATGCCGTCCCGGACGACGTATGGGACGCGGCGGCCGACCACTTCAATGCGGAGCAGTTGGCCTCGATCCTGCTGTGGATCGCGGTGACGAACCTCTTCAACCGTCTCAACGCCCCGATCCGCCAGATCGCCGGCGCCTGGTGAGCGCCATGACCGCGGTTCGGGCACACACCTACACCGTCGACCCGGCCGACCTGGAGGAGTTCCTGGCCCGGCGGGCCTCACTGATCGGCACGGTCCGGGAGACCCACCCGGGGCTCACGGCGACCGTGCTGGTGCGGCTGGACGACGACACCTACACCGATACCTGGTACTGGGCGAGCGAGGTCCAGCTGCGGGCGGCTCTGGCGGCGATCGCCACCTTCCCGGAGGCGCCGCTGGCCATGGCCCTGACCAGGGACGCGACGGCACGCAACGGTCTGGTGGTCGACCGGAGATGAGAGGAGCACCGGGGCCGGGGAGGGCGTCAGCCGTGGTGGCGCAGGGAACGCCAGGTCTCCTGCGCCCACGCCAGATCGGCCGGGACGTCGTACATGCAGATGACGCAGGCGATCGAACCGGGCACGGCCGCGTAGCCGAAGAACTCGTACTGAGTCCGGCCCCGGACCTGGGTGGTCAGCCAGAAGGCGTGGTATCGGACGTCGCGATGCGTTTCGGTGGACTCGCCGTCACGCTGGGCGGGCGCGCCGTCGGTGAACCGTGCGATGGCGCCGTCCGCCCCGGCCTCCGGCGGTGTGTTGAACATGTCGAGGACCACCGTGCGGCCGGGGCCGACGAACCGGAACTCGTCGCCCCGCCGGCGTGGGGCCAGCCCGGCGGTCCGCAGGATCGACCAGTCCGTGGTGATGCGCTCGCGCACGGTCACGGGCAACGCATCCGCGATCCGGCTCAGCACATCGTCGCGGTCCCACACCTCGTTGAGGACCCGCCACAACAGGGTTCCCTCGGGCGCCGACAGGTAGGGCAGGCTGTCGGCGTCGCGGATCGCGGCGCTCGCCGGTTCCCCGTAGATCTCCGTGAAGGGCTGGATCGCGTTGGCCATCTCGCCGGTGAGGGTCAGGTTCGGGTATTCGGCGGTCTGCCAGATCTCGCGGGCGTGCCGGAACTGTTCCGCGGGCACCTTGAGCCACGCCGAGTACGTGAGACGACCGCCGCCGGTGAGCCGGATCGGCATGAGGCAGCGGATGAAGGCGCCGATCCCGTCGGCTTCCCGCAGGCTTCGGCCGCCCCGGACCTCGGCCCGCTGCTCCTCGGTCAGAGCCAGGATCGGGTCGGCGTCGACGATCCGGACGTCGAAGTCCAGCGGGTCGAGCGGGGCCGCACAGCAGGAGCAGCCGGTCGGGTGGCCGACGGTGTCAGAACTCATCGACGCGTCCGCGCTGGTCGAAGCAGGTGGTGTCGATCGCCAGTTTGATCAGTTCACGAGCGGTGGCGTGGTCGGTGGCTTCGGCGTCGAGGGTGCCGAGACCGCGGGTGGTGTCCACGATCTCGTCGGTGGTCTTCCCGGCGGCGAGACCGGCGCAGGCGGTGTCGGCGATCGCCTGGATGTCCGCGTCGCTGCGGTCGGCGGCGATCTCCGCGAGTCGGGCCCGCACCACGTTGACGAACTCGCCCGGCTGCCCGCCGGCCGACGAGGCGCCCGACTGCCCGCCGGCCGACGAGGCGGTGGAAGCGGAGGAGACGGTCGGCGAAGGCGACGAGGCAGCCGGCGAGGACGGCGAGGCATCACGCGAGGACGGCGGGGAGGAACCGGAATCCGTACAACCGGCCATCAGGAACAGTGCCACCATCGCGACCGAAATCGGCCATCTAGTCATCATCGCCCCGCCCCTGCCCGTCCAAGATCCCACGAGCCTAGACCAGCGTCGCCGCACGTCCGACGGACTGTCGGTCCAGAAGAAAGCGCCGACGGGGCCGGGCTGACGCCGTGGGGAAGGAGGGCACGGGATCGGGCCGTGACAGGGGTGGCTCGCGCGTGGTAGCCACATGGCAGAAATTGCACCCATCCGCGGCCGGGGTGGCTCCGAACCCCACCCGGACGAGTCGATGCGGGATGGAGAACGATGGCAGAGCGTGGCGTCGGGGATCGACCGGAGTACCTGACTCCGGTTCCGGCCCCGGAGACGGTGCCGGATGCCGGGCTGTTGCTGGCGTCGGTGGCGCGCGGCGACGAGAAGGCGTTCGGCAGGCTGTACGACCTGGTCGCGCCACGCGTCTACGGCCTGGTCAGGCGGGTGCTGCGGGATCCGGCCCAGGCCGAGGAGGTGGCACAGGAGGTCCTGGTGGAGATCTGGCGTACCGCGGCCCGCTGGGATCCGGACCGGGGTTCGGCGACCGCCTGGATCTTCATGATCGCGCACCGGCGGGCGGTGGACCGGGTGCGTGCCGAACAGGCCGCCGGTGACCGGGTGGCCCGGGTCGGCGCCGCCTCGGTGGACACCCCGTACGACGAGGTCGCCGATGAGGTCGCGGTTCGCCTGGAACGTCAGCAGGTGCGGCACTGCCTGCAGGTGCTGACCGAGGTGCAGCGTGAGGCGGTGACCTTGGCGTTCTATCAGGGCCACTCGTATCCGCAGGTCTCCGAGCTGCTGAGAGTGCCGTTACCGACGGTGAAGAGCAGAATGAGAGATGGTCTGATCAGGCTTCGGGACTGCCTGACCCCGGAGGTGGCGGCATGAGCGCCCCCCACGAGAAGAGCGACGTCCACTCGCTGATCGGTGCCTACGTGCTCGACGCGCTCGATGACATCGACCGGGCCGCGTTCGATCGTCATCTGCGTGACTGCGAGTCGTGCCGCCTGGAGGCGGACGAGTTGTTCGAGGTGACCGCCCGGCTCGCCGACGGTGCCTGGTCGGTTCCGCCGCCGCGACTGCGTGACAACGTGCTGGCCGAGATCAGCAACACCCGCCAGCTGCCGCCGGCGATTCCGGCGCGCGCTCAGCCCCGGTCCCGGCGCGGTCTGCGCCTGGTCGCCGCGGCCGCCGCGGTCGTCGCCGCGGTCGGAGCCGGCGCGGCCGTTTATCAGATTCAGGATGAGCGGGTACGGGACGCGCAGTCCCGCCTCGAGGCGGCGCAGGCGAGCGAGGCACGAGTCCGGTCGATCCTCGGCGCTCCAGATGTGCAGACGCGTTCCGAGCAGCTGAAAAGCGGCGGTCGGGTGACCGTGTCGAGTTCCCGGCTGCAGAATGCGGGAGTGATCATGCTCGCCGCTGACAGCGCTCCGGCCGCGGGCCGCGTCTATCAGATGTGGACGATCCAATCGGGCGCACCGGCCTCGGCGGGCGCGCTGCGCGAGGGCCAGTCGGCGGCCGTGCAGGTCGTCGAGGGCTTGCCCGCGATGTCGAACGTCGGCATCACCATCGAGCGAGCCCCCGAGTCGGCGACCCCGACGGCCCCGCTGGACGCACTGGTGAATCTGGCCTGACCATGCACCGATCCGCGACCGAACCGGCTCCGAATCCCTCCCGACGGCGAAGGGATCCCAGCCGAGGGCAGAAGGATCCCTGCCACCGACGAGGAGGCCTCGCCGACAGCGAGGGGTCCCGGTCGGCTAGGGCGGGGTTCGCACCGATGGCGCGAGGGTTCCCCTGTCGACGACGAGATGGGGGTTGTTCAGATGGCCGGGGAGCTGGGTGGTCGTTATCGGCTGCTCGAGGTGATCGGGTCCGGTGGGATGGGCCGGGTCTGGCGGGCCGACGACACGCTGCTGCAACGTACCGTCGCGATCAAGGAGGTGGCCGGGTCGTGCGGCCCGGTGCGGGAGGCACGGGCCGCCGCCCGCCTGGATCATCCGGGTCTGGTGCGGGTCTACGACGTGTTCACCACGGAGGACCGGTCGTGGATCGTGATGGAGCATGTGCCGTCCCGTTCGCTGCACCGGGTGGTCACCGACGGCGGTCCGCTGCCGCCGGACGAGACGGCCCGGATCGGGCTGTGGATGCTGTCGGCACTGGGCAGCGCGCACGCCGCCGGGGTGCTGCATCGCGACGTCAAACCGGACAACGTGCTGCTCACCGGCTCGGGAACCGGGGCGGCAATGGGGAACCGGGTGGTGCTCACCGACTTCGGACTGGCCATGATCAGCGGCGACGGCCCCGATCCGCGGCTCGGCTCCCCCGGCTACATCGCTCCGGAGCGGCTGCTCTCCCGGGAGGCGGGTGCGGCCGGGGACCTCTGGTCGCTCGCGGCGACGCTGTACTTCGCGGTCGAGGGCCGTTCGCCGTACACGCGTGGGGACGGCGGTACCGCGCTGCGGGCGATGATCAGCGAACCGCCGGATCCCCCGATCCTGGCCGGTCCGCTGACGTCACTGCTGCTCACGGTGCTGGTCCGGGACCCGGCACGACGCCCGTCGGCAGCCGTGATCGAAAGGGACTTGAGAGAGGTCCTCGACCCGCCGAGATTCACCCGCCGGCTGCGCCGGCGGGGACGGCAGACGACCCGGGCAGCATGACGGGTGAAAAACGGACGGGCGACGGCCCGAGCAGCCTTGCAGCTGCCCGGGCCGTGGTGAGGGGCCTACTGGTAGACGCGGACGTAGTCGACCAGCATCTGGCTGGGGAACGGGGTGGTGGCGTCGATCGGACCGGGGAAGTCGCCGCCGACCGCGAGGTTCAGGATCAGGTAGAACTTGTGGTCGTAGATCCACGGGCCGCGGGTGTTCTCCACGGTCTCCTTGGCGGCGTCGAAGACGAGCCGGCCGTCGAGGAAGAAGCGGATTCCCTTGCTGTCCCACTCGGCCGCCCAGACGTGGAAGTCCTGGGACAGGTCGACTGTCGCGTACTTCTGGCCGTACCCCCCGGCTCCGTTGTAAGCCGGCGCGTGCAGCGTCGAGTAAGCCTCGCTGGTGTTGCGGCCGAGAACCTCCATGATGTCGATCTCCCCGTTGTACGGCCACGGCCGCCCCTGCAGGAAGTCGTCACCCATCAGCCAGAACGCCGGCCACAGCCCGTTGCCCTTGGGCACCTTGACCCGGGCCTCGATCCGGCCGTATTGGACGCTGAACTTGTTGCCGGTGTTCATCCGGTGCGACGTGTACTGCCGGCCCTGGTAGTCCTGCCGGCGGGCCTCGATGACGAGCGAACCCGACCCGTTCATCGACGCGTTCTCGCTGTTGGGGGTGTAGTACTGGACCTCGCCGTTCTGCGGGACGCCCGGGTCGTACGTCCACTTCGCGGTGTCGGGTTTGCTGCCGGCCGCGCCGTTGAACTCGTCGGAGAAGACCAGCCGGGTGGCGGGGAAGACCGGGTCGGCGGGCTTGGCGGGCGGCGCGGTCGGGTTGCCGCCGGTGCCGTAGACGCTGAACTCCCAGAGCGAGTACCCGTAGGCGCTGCTGCGGGCGGTGCCGTACATCCGGACATACCGGCCGGTGCCGGTGGCGTTGATGACGTCCTTCAGACCGTCACCGGTGGTGGTGCTGTAGAAATTCGTCCAGTTGACGTTGTCCGGCGACACCTGGAGCTGGTAGCTGCGGGCGTAGGCCGGGTCCCACTGCAGGACGACCTGGCTGATCTGGGCGGTGGCGCCCAGGTCGACCGAGATCCAGCCCGGGTCGACCCAACCGTTCGTCGAGCTGGTGGCCCAGCGGCTGGCCGGGTCGTTGTCGAACGCCTTGTCCGGGCTGCACGGGTTGCAGTTGACGTCGTTCTGCCAGGTCGAGGCCAGCGCCGGCTTTCCGTAGGAGAGCAGCCGCGTGGTACCGGTCGGCGGGGCGTCCCCGGAGTAGACCTGGAACTCCCAGAAGGAGTATCCGTAGGCGTCCAGCGCCCGCTGCGTCAGGTTGATCCGCACATAGCGGGCGGTTCCAGAGACCGCGATGCTCTGCTGGCCTCCGGCGCCGGTCGTGGTGGCGTAGGCCTGGGTCCAGGTGCTGCCGTTGGCTGAGAACTGGATGTTGAACCCGCGGGCGTACGCGGCCTCCCAGTTGATCGCGATCCGGCTGACCGCGGTGGACGCGCCGAGGTCGACCTGGAACCACTGGGTGGCCGACCAGGTGCTGGCCCAGCGGGTGCCGTTGTTGCCGTCGACGGCCTCGGCCGCGAGGTAGGCGCCGGCCGCCTCGGTGGACGACGCGGTCGCCGCTTTGCCTTGCGAGACGAGCACTTCGGCGGCCGACGCGGGGCCGCTGGTCACCGCGACGAAGCCGGCCATCAGGCCGGCGAGACCAACGGCGAGAGCAATCCTTCTGGTACGGCCGGAGCGCGGCCGTTTTCGGGCAGGAGTGATCATGGGACGGGACTCCTCGGGGTGTGACGAAGCGGTTTCCAGCGGGGGAACAACCTGTGAAACCGCTCTCTTGCGAGCCACCGTGACAGCCCGTTAGAGGGGTGTCAATGGCTCCCGAAACCGGTTCCGGCACCGGTTCCGCGTTATCCCAGGTCAGGGCCGAGTCGCCAGCGAAGTTCCGGAACCAGACACCACAAGGACGCGACTCCATCCGGCGTCCTAATTGCTCCGATTTAGGCGATGAAAGCGCTCCATCACACCGCGCTGGCCGGCACCCATCCTTACTCGGCCTGCCACTGCCGCCCGACCATCCGGTTGAGCGTGTCACCGACGGCTGGTTCCGTCCCGGTCACCGGCGGCGGGATCCGGCCGGCCCGTCCGACCAGATCGTGATGGCGTTCCAGGCTCAGCAGCACGTCGGCGCGGGTTTCCAGAGCGGTCAACCGGGAGCGCCGTCAGACCGGCCACGGTGGGGACGGGCCAACTCCTCGTCGTGCCGGTCGGCGAGTGGCGTACCCCCGCCAAAGGGTCATCGCGCCGCTCGGAAGCCGCCGCCGGGCGGCCTGCGGTGAGTTGCGCCCGGCCCTGCTCGATGAGCTCGTGGAACCGGGATTCGTCCAGCTGATCGTCGGCCGCCGACAGCCGGTGCCGTCGGTGACGATCGCGGCCGGGTCGAGGACCGCACGGAGCCGGGCGACGGACACGCTGACCTGGGTGTCAAGCGTTCGGACAGCGGCCGTCAAGGGCGGAGGCGATTGGCTGCGCCGATGGACATGCACATGGTGATCAGCGGGGCCGCCGTAGTCTCGTCACCCGCCGACCTGGCCGTTCTGCTGCGCGGGCTACGGCAGCGACACGCGCGGTCCCGGCGGGCGCCGGTGCTCAGCTATCGCGAGCTGGCCGCCCGAACCGGCTGGTCGCATGGAATCATCGGCGCATACCTGACCGGGAAGGTGCTGCCGCCCGTCGACCGCCTCGACGAACTCGGCCGGCAACTCGGTGCCGCACCGGCCGAGTTGGGTGCTCTGGCGACCGCCCGCGAGCGGGTCGCCGACCAGCGGGCCTGTCCACCGGCCGGGCCGCCCCGGCAGCTGCCCGCGGCCGTACCCGGTTTCGTCGGCCGAACCGCGCTGTCGGCGATGCTCGACGTCGCGGCCGCCCCGCCCCGCGCGACCATCGAAGGCGACCCGGAGACGACGGGCGGGCCGGTGGTGCTGTCCGGACCGGCGGGGATCGGCAAGACCGCACTCGCCGTGCACTGGGCGCGTCGGAGCGCGGCGCTTTTCCCGGACGGCCAGTTGTGGGCTGACCTGCGGGGCAGCGGGCCTCGACCGGCTGATCCGGCGGTGGTGCTGGACCGCTTTCTGATCTCGCTCGGCGGATCCGTCGGCGGTGGGCTCGCCGGTGGCGACCTCACCGGCGGCTCCGTCGGCGAGACGGCCTACCGCACGGTGCTGGCGCAGCGGCGGGTGCTGGTGGTGCTGGACGATGCCGCCGGGCCGGACCAGGTGCGCCCGCTGCTGCCCGGCGGATCCGGCTGCCGCACGCTCGTCACGAGCCGGGCCCGGCTGACGGCGCTGGTCGCGATCGACGGCGCTCAGCCGCTGGCGGTGGACCCGATGGACCGGAACGAGGCCCGCCGGCTACTGGCCGCCCGCCTCGGCCCGGACCGGATCGCCGAGGATCCGGCCGGGACCGACGCCGTCCTGGCCGCCTCCGCCGGGCTCCCGCTCGCCCTGGCCGTCGCGGCCGCCCGGGTGCTGACGCAGCCCGGAATCGACCTGCTCACAGTGGCTCGGGAACTGGCCGCCGGTGATCTCCCGGCCGACGGCGACTGGAACCGGATCACGGAGATCGACCGGCTCTCAACCGGCCGCGGCGGTTGAGCCCTCGATCAGCAGATGGTTGATCTCCTGCGGGGTCATCGGGTCGGCCGGGAGCGGGTTGGCCGCCGAAGCACGCAGGCCGTCCAGCATGAAACCGACCGCCCGCCGCCACGAATCAGACCCCGAAGCGGCCGCGGACCGGGCCAGCGGCGCATGCGAGGCGAGAAAGAACAGCAGGTCGGCGGCGGTGAAGTCAGGCCGCAACGAGCCATCCCGCCGAGCCCGGTCGATGATCGACTCGGCGGCCGCATACGAGTTGTCACAGACCGCCATGAGGCGACTGGCATCCGGAAACCGGCGGGTCAACACATCGCCGAGAGCGGGGTCGGTGGCCTGCAGCTCACAGACCTCACCGACATAACCGGAGAAGCCCTGCCAAGGATCGTCGCAGGCCAGAGCCTTGCGCGCGGCGTCTCCGAGCCGGACCGCAGCCAGATCGGCGACCACCTCGTCGATCAGCGCCTCACGGGAACCGAACAGGTTGTAGAGCGTGCCGTGGCTCACCCCGGCGTGGCGGGCGATCTCCTTGACCGAAACCTGCAGACCGCGCACCTGGAAGAGCTCGGCCGCGGCGACCCGCAGTCTGGTCGCGTTGCGCTGTGCGTCCGCTCTCATGCCCCTCCGTAACTTGACCCCGCGGTCAAGATATCTGCTAATGTTGCCCGTACAAGTTGACCGCCGGGTCAGGATAGCGCGGCTGAGAGCAGCGCGGGTCAGGGCAGCGCGGCTGAGAGCAACGCGGGTCAGGGCAGCGCCGGTCAGGACAGCGCGGATCGGGATAGCGGAGGAGCGGCCGTGCCGGAGACACCAGCCGAGCAGATCGACGAGGAGATCCCCGTCGAGGAGCTGCCGCAGCTGATCATTCTGGAAGGCGCCGAGGACGCGCCCGTCTGCGAGAACGGAGTGTGCCTGTGAGCATCAGCATCGACGTCTGGTCCGACGTGGTCTGCCCGTGGTGCTACATCGGCAAACGGCGCCTGGAGACCGCGCTCGACAGGTTCGAGGACGCCGACGTCACCGTGACCTGGCACAGCTTCCAGCTCGACCCGACCATCCCCCAGGGCACCCGGGAGCCGGTCCACGAGATGCTGGCCAAGAAGATCGGCGCGCCGGCCTCCCAGGTGCGGGCGATGACCCACCAGGTCACGCAGCTCGCCGAGGCCGAGGGCCTGACCTACGACCTGGGTCACGCGATCTCGGTCAACACCCGCGACGCGCACCGGGTCGCTCACCTGGCCGACCAGCACGGCCTCGGCACAGAAATGCACGAGGCGCTGCTCAAGGCGCATCTGTCCGACGCTGCGGTGGTCGACGATCCGGAGACTTTGGTACGACTCGCGACCGCCGTCGGGGTCCCGGCGGACGAGGCGGCCGACGTGGTCGCCGGGACGAAATACGGCGCCGAGGTCGACGCCGACATCCGAAAGGCCCGCCAGCTGGGCATCAGCGGCGTCCCGTTCTTCCTGATCAACCAGAAGTACGGGATCTCCGGAGCCCAGTCGGCCGACGCGTTCCTCGGCGCCCTTCGCAAGGTCCACGCCGAAAGCTGACCGGCACGCGGGACGACACCGCGAGTTGATCGGTGCTCGGGTTACGCCGAGGGCCGGCCGGCGGACAGGCCGCTGAGGAAGTCGTCGGCGGCCGCGAGGACCCGGTCCAGTTCGTCCATGCCGCGCAGGCTCGTGAAGAGGAAGCTCGCCCGGCCGTCGACCACGTCGACGGCCGGGTTCTGGACCCGGGCGAGCGCGGCCAGCGGGTCACCGCCGATCATTGCGGCCAGGCTGCCGGAGATGTCGTAGCCGGCCTCGCCCCGTTGCGGATCGAGGCACAGGTCGCCGGTGAGTTCGGGCGCTTCCATGGTGACGACCATGGTCAGCACCGTGGTGCCGTGGTCGATCTCCAAGCGCGACTCGAAGCCGGACGGTACGACCGCGGCCAGCACCGCCACGCTGGCCTCCCGCTTCCGGAATCGCCCCCGGGCGGCGCCCCGCTGGCGTACGTCGGACAGCTGTCCCATCCGCCCCACCGGCACCGTCGGCTCGGACGCGGCGCCGTCCCAGGTCCAGCGTCGGGCGAGGGCCTGTTCGCGGAGCCGGCGCACGGACTGGCCGGACCGTTTCAGCGTGGTGGCCTCCTTGCCGGCCATTCCGAACGCCACGATCCCTTGCACGATCAAGGCCGCGAAGCCCACCATCGCACCGATGACTGCCCAGTCCACAGTTCCCCCTCAAGACCTGTCTCCCCTGGTCATCAGTACCAGACAAGGTCAATCACGTCGGACGTCCGGATGGGGAGCGTGGGGGTTCCCGGTCTGAGGACTTCCACTGTGCGGACGGGTGCGGCGCGGCTGATCGCCCGGCGGCACCGGCTCGAGGGCGCCGCCTCACGGAGACAAAGACGGGTGTGACCCCTGACGTGTGCATCGGTCCGATCAGCGAGTCGGATGATCGGCGAAACGGGAGACGGGAGTCTGAGCGGCGGCCGGTAGAGGTCTGCCGTACAGCCAGCCCTGGGCGAAGTCGCAGTCGTTGGCGCGCAGCCAATCCCGCTGGGTGGTGGTCTCGACGCCCTCGGCCACCACCCGGTGGCCCAGCGCGTGTGACATGGCCAGGACCGCGCGGACGATCGGCTCGTTCGGGCCGCCGTCGCCCACCCCGGTGATGAAGGCGCGGTCGATCTTGACGATGGAGACCGGCATCCGCTGCAGGTAACTGAGCGACGAGAAGCCGGTGCCGAAGTCGTCGATGCACAGGGTGACGCCGAGGTCCCGTAATTCGTGCAGGGTGCGCAGGCAGGCGTCCGGATCGTCCATGAACCCGGACTCGGTGACCTCCAGCCACAGCCCCTCCGGCGGGAGGCCGGTCCGGACCAGGATCTCCCCCACCCTTCCGGCGAGGCCGGGTTCGCGCAGCTGCCGTACGGCCAGGTTGACCGACACGTGCACGGGGGCCGTCTCGCGCCATTCCCGGGTGCGGGCCGCGGCCTCCTCCAGCAGCCACGCCCCGGCGGCGACGATGAGCCCGGTGTCCTCGGCGATCGGGATGAACTCGACCGGCGAGACCGGCCCCAGGGTGGGGTGGGTCCACCGCATCAGCGCTTCGAATCCGTCGATCTGTTCGCCGGCCAGGCGCACGAGCGGCTGGTAGTGGACGTCGAGCTGCCCCTGGTCGAGGGCGCCGCGCAGGGCGCGTTCGAGCGTGAACCGCCGCTGGAGGCGTTCGCGGAGGGGCGGGTCGAAGACGGCGTAGCGGTTGCGGCCGGAGTCCTTGGCCCGGTACATCGCCGTGTCGGCGTCCCGGAGCAGTTCCACCGCGCCGGTTCCGGCGCCCGCGGTGGCGATGCCGATCGACGCGGTGACGTCGACCGCCCCGACAGAGAGGGGCAGCGGCTCGTCCAGGGCCGCGAGCAGGCGTCCGGCCAGGGCTTCGGCCGCGGGATCGCCGACGGGTGCGGTCAGGGCGACCGCGAACTCGTCGCCGCCGGTCCGGCAGACCAGGTCGTCGGCGCGGACGGTGGCGACGATCCGGGCGGCGGCCGCGCGCAGCATCTCGTCGCCCACCTCGTGGCCCCAATGGTCGTTGACCAGCTTGAACCGGTCGAGGTCGAGGAGCAGCACGCTGACCTGGGTGTCCGGGTCGGTCCAGCGGGCCACGGTGGCGGCGAGCCGTTCCCGGTTGGGCAGGCCGGTCAGGGAGTCGTGTTCGGCACGCCAGCGGGCCTCCTGTTCGGCGCGGGCCCGGGAGTTGTTGGCCCGTACCACGCGAGCGACCACGACGCCGATCAAAGCCAGCGACAGCGTCGCCCGTACCAGCGAAAAGGTCTGACCTCGCGGCGGCGCAGCCACGCCGAGGATCGTCGGCACACACAGCGAAGCCGTGATCATGGCGGTGCGGCCGCGGCGCAGCACGTGCGAACGGGCCAGCACGCGTTCGGTGAGTACGGGCACGGTGGGATGCAGCACGCAGGCGGCGTTGGCGAAGTCGGCGGCCAGCACGAGGGCGCCCATGGTCTTCAGCGGGATGCCGTCCGCGCCCTGCACGAACCAGCCGCGGTTGGCCAGCACGATGTTCGCCGACAGCAGGGCCACGCCGCTGGCGACGAAGAACCACATCGCGGGGGCGCGGGTCCGGCCGAGCAGCAGCATCGGCAGGGCGATGGTCATCAGCATCGCCGCGGCCAGCGGCAGGGCCGCCGCGACCAGGTTCTGCCATCGGAGGTCGCCGCCGTCGATCCACGGTTCGACCCACAGCGACCACACCAGCAGCGCGGCACCGACGCCGATCAGTGCGGAGTCGACCCGGGCCGGGTCGTCGGCATTGGCCCGGGTCCGCCGGACCAGGTCGATCACACCGGCGGTGAGCAGCAGATAGATGGGGAGCAGGGCGATGTCCGGGAACATGCCGAGGACGGTGCCGCGCTCGGTGAGCACCCGCATCGACTCGCCGGTCAGGGAGACCACCATCGCGGCCAGGATGAACAGCCAGGGCCGGCGATGCCCGACCGGGACGTTGCGGCGGATGCCGACGGCCGCCGCGATCACGCAGACGAGGACACCGGCGAGGTACGCGTAGGTGGCGCCGGGTGGGTCGGCGACACCGACGAAGACGGCGACGGGTGCGCCGACGCTCAGCAGCACCCAGGAGGAGACGGCCCACCGGTCTCTCACATGTCTCGTATCGGTTCCTCGCCGCCGGGGCTTAGCGCGACTCCGCGGTCACCGCCCGAGAGCGATGACCGCGGAGCACGCCGTTACCGAAGGGATCAGAGGGTCAGGGTCCAGCTGTTGATGTAGCCGACGTCAGCCGAGGCGGCGTCCTGGACCCGCAGGTTCCAGGTGCCGTTCGGGGCGGTTTCGGACGACAGGTTGGCCGTGTAGGTGGTGTCGATGTTGTCGGCGCTGCCACCGCTGCGGTTGCGCAGCGTGTAGACGCTGCCGTCCGGAGCGACCAGGGAGACGACCAGGTCACCGACGTAGGTGTGAACGATGTGGATCTCGACGGTGCTGGACGCCGAGGCGGCGCGGGAGCAGCCGCTGATCGCGATCGGCGAGTTGACCGTGGCGTTGTCCGAGATCGTCACGTCGGTGGCGTTGGTGCCGGAGCAGCTGCCGCCGGCGCCGTTGACAGTCAGGGAGAACGTGGCGGTCTTGGTGGCCGCCGTGCCGGTGCCGGTGATGGTGATGGCGTAGGTACCGGGTGCGGCCGCGGTGGTGGTGGCCAGGGTCAGCGTGGAACCGGCGCCGGCGGTGACCGACGACGGGCTGAAGCTCGCGGTGACGCCGGCCGGCAGGCCGGAGGCGGTCAGAGCGACCGTCTGGGCGCTGCCGCTGGTGACGGCGGTGGCGATGGTGGCGGTGGCCGACGAGCCCGGGTTGACCGAGGCGCTGGTCGGGCTGGCGGTCAGCGAGAAGTCGTTACCGGTGGAGCAGGTGGCGTCGCTACCGGCCACGTTGACCGCGGTCCAGGCGGCCTGGACGGTCTTGTACTCGGTGGAGCACGAGCCGTACAGGTCGGTGGCGGCCCGCAGGGTGTAGGCGCGAGCCGTGTTGGCCAGGTTCGAGGCCAGGTAGTAGCGGGTGTTCGAGGTGAAGTACGAGTCGAGCGCGCGGAACCAGATCTTCTCGGCCTTGGCGCGGCCGATGCCGGTGACGGCCGGGGCCGAACCGCAGACCGGCGAGGTGCCGTACGCGGTGGCACCGGTGCCCTCGGCCAGGTTGAAGAAGAAGTGGTTGCCCGGGCCGGACGAGTAGTGCACGTCGATGCTGTTGGTGTTGGAGGCCCAGCAGCCGTGCGACGAGCCGTCCAGGGTCGGGTTGTACATGTATCGCAGCGGCGTGTTGTTGCCGTTGATGTTGATCTTCTCGCCGACCTGGTAGTCGCCCGGGTCCACGGTGGTGTTGGCGTAGAACTCGACCATGTTGCCGAAGATGTCGCTGGTGGCCTCGTTGAGACCGCCGGACTCGCCGGAGTAGGTGAGGCCGCCGGAGACGACCGCCTCGGTCACGCCGTGCGACATCTCGTGGCCGGCCACGTCGAGGGAGACGAGCGGGCGGGAGTTGCCGGAGCCGTCACCGTAGGTCATCTGGGCGCCGTCCCAGAACGCGTTGACGTACGCGTTGCCGTAGTGCACCCGGGACGGAACGCCCGCACCGGTGCCGAAGATGCCGTTGCGTCCGTGCACGTTCTTGAAGTAGTCGAACGTCTTGGCCGCGCCGAAGTGCGCGTCGACCCCCGCCGACTGGCGGTTGGAGGTCGCGCCGGTACCCCAGGTGTTGTCCGCGTCGGTGAAGGTGGTGCAGGTGCTGGTGCCGTTGTTCATGTCGCAGGTGCGGCCGTTGCCGTGCGACGGGTCGATCATGCTGTAGGTGGAACCGGACAGCGTGGTGTCGATGCTGACGGCGCCGGAGTAGACGCTGTTGCCGGTGCCGGCGACCGTCTCGATCTCGTCGAACTCGCCGATGTAGGCGCCGGTCTGCGCGTCGCTGATGACGTGCAGGCGGGACGGGGTCTGCTTGTCCGGGGCCCAGCCGCTGACGACGGTCTCCCAGGCCAGCCGGCCGGTGCCGGTGCTCGCGTCGACGAACAGTTCGGGCGTACCGGTCGCGGCACGGGTGCCCTCGAAGTTGGCCTCGGCGGTCTTGGTGGCCTTGGCCGCGCTGACCTTCGGGGTGACGCTCAGTGAGAGCGGGGACAGCAGGCCGACCGACGAGCCGTCGTAGGCGCCGCCCGGCTTGCTGTGCACGACGAAGTCGCCGCCGTAGACGCGCAGGCCGTGGTAGAGGCGGTCGTAGCGGACGTGCGAGGCGCCGTTGGCGTCCACCGTGGTCCGATACACCTTGTAGCTGTCGCCGTCGGCGGCCTCGATGTCGGCGGGACGGGCGGCGATGTGGGACTCCGCGCCGGCGACCGCCTGTGCCTCGGAGGGCGGCGCGACGGGCGACGGCGGTGCGGCTGAGGTGCTCGTGGCGGTGGCCACGAGCGCGCTGCCGACCAGCAGGGTGGCGCTGGTCAGCGCAAAGGCTCTCTTCACTCGGTTCCTCCCCGAACCTGATATTCACACATGACAATGTGTGGCCTCAGTATGGGGATCCCGTAACGATGCCCGTATATATCTCTCCGGTCATACCGTCGTGCGCTGTTTCCGGGGAATTAACGGCGAGAACCCCGGGAGAGCGTTCACCGGTGAACCGGATTCGCGACATCAGCGACTTACGCCGTTCCACCTCGGACGGGTACAGTCCTGCGCGTTCCGGCCACCTCAGGGGTTGCGGTCGGGGCTGGTCAGGACGGTGAACTGGCGCGTGCGGCGCAACTCGAAGCCGATCGACAGATAGAGCCGGATCGCGTTGACGTTCGAGGCGGCGGC
Source organism: Actinoplanes sichuanensis (assembly GCF_033097365.1). NCBI lineage: Bacteria > Bacillati > Actinomycetota > Actinomycetes > Micromonosporales > Micromonosporaceae > Actinoplanes > Actinoplanes sichuanensis. The sequence continues at coordinate 1,277,165 of NZ_AP028461.1, read as the reverse complement.
GTGCATGAACGGGATCTCGCCCCGTTCCCGGATGTTGTGGGCGACCGCACGGACCAGCGTCGACGCCAGACCCAGCCCGCGGAACTCGGGATCGGTGCAGACCGCGCTGATCTCGGTGTAACCGGGCGGATGCAGGCGCTCGCCGGCCATCGCCACCAACCGCTCCCCCCGCCGGACGCCGAGGTAGGTGCCGAGGCGGTAGGTTTCCAGCTCGAACGGGCCGGGCTTGGTCCGGGCCACCAGATCCAACATCTCCGGGACGTCTGCCGCGCCGAGGACCACCAGGTCGGCGGAGGGTGCGGAGCGCAGTGCGGCGGTGGAGAGGAGTTGGACGCCCTCGCCGCGCACGTCGACGGTCCATCCGTCCGGCGGGGTGCCGATGTCGGCGGAGAGGAACGCCTGCCCGCGCCGCCCGACGAGGGTGTGCAGGTCGACCCACGCCTGTTCGTCCTGGACCGGAGGGATCGCCATGATCGGGGAGATCTCCGGGCGGTAACGCAGTGCCCGGCCGTCACCCTGCGCGAAGTGGGCGTGCGGGCCGGTCAATGAGGCCCAGGCGGCCTGGTCGAGGATGTGCACTCCGGTTTCGATCACGACAGCTCCCAAAGTCCACAAAAACTATAGGAGCAATATGCTATAGACCGAACCCTGGGAGCAAGAAGGCCCGGCCACCCTGAGGGCGGCCGGGCCGATGATCATACGGAGAGGATCAGCGGAAGGTGTCGTTCAGCGTGACCTGACCGCTGGCCGGCACCGTGGCGGTGCGGTTGGCGCCGGACTCCCACGTGACACTGCCGTCGGTGTTCTTGCGGATGTACTTGTACTCGAAGGCCGTCCCGGCCGGCAGTGACACGGTGCCCTTCCACACCGGGTAGGTGGCCGCGGACAGCGCGACCGCGGAGGCCGGGGCCCAGTTGCCGAGCGCGGCCTGGTTGCCGACGACGAAGATGTTCTGCCCGAGCGTGGTGGTGGCGGTGACGTTGAAGCCGGCACCGGCCGTGGCCGTGCTGGTCGGGGTGGGCGTGACCGACGTCGTCGGGGTGACCCCGCTGGCGCCGACGTAGAGGGCGATCGCGTCACCGGCGGGCACGGTCGCGGTGAACTGGCCCGACGAGTTGACGGCGTACGTCGTACCGGTGCATCCGCCGTTGGCCGTGGGGTCGCCGTGCTGGACGTCGCAGTAGGTGCCGGCCGGAAGGGAGGTCTGGAAGGTGCGCGTCAGCGCACTGCCCTCGTGGTTGATCGCGACGTAACCCTTGGCGCCCCGGCTGAAGGCGATCTGGTCGGCGCCGTTGGACCACCAGTTGGTGACCGCCGTGCCGCGGGTGGCGTTGCGGAACCCGACCATGTTGCCGATCTGCCGCCACGCGTGCTGGCACTTCCACCCGTCGGCGTAGCACGCGTTGACCGTGCCGTTGTTCGGCGGGCCGGCGTCGTGGTTGCTGAACTCGTAGCCGGAGTTGACGTCCGGCGCGCCGTACGGCCAGGCCAGCGTGAAGACCTGGGCCAGGGTGTACGCCGACCCGTTCTTGTAGCTGAGGGTGTCCCCGCCGCGCTCGGTGTCGTGGTTGTCGACGAAGACGGCCGCCTGGTTGCTCGGCAGGTAACCCCACGCGGTGCCGAAGTTCGACAGGTAGGCGAGGTTCTCGCTGAGGAAGACGCGCTTGAGGTCGCGGGCGAACCGGAACTCCTGCACATCGCCGGTACCGGTGTACTCGGTGGGCTGGACCGCCTCGCCGGCGCCGTAGATGGCCTCCTGCTTCCAGTACGCGCCGGTGTTGCTCAGCTTCGCCTTGATGCCGGCCAGATCGGCGGCGGCCATGTGCTTGGCGGCGTCGATCCGGAAACCGTCCACACCGAGCGACGCCAGGTCGTTCATGTAGCCGGCGATCTTGCCGCGCACGTAGTCGCTGCCGGTGTTCAGGTCGGACAGGTTGACCAGCTCGCAGTCCTGCACGTTGCTGCGGTTGGTGTAGTCGCTGATCGCCGAGCGGCAGGAGTGGAAGTCGGCGTCGGAGTAGACACCCGGGTAGTTGTACTTCGAGTACGAGGTGCCGCCGGTGCCGGTGCCGGAGCCCGCGGACATGTGGTTGATCACCGTGTCGGCGACGACCTTGACCCCGGCCGCGTGACAGGCGCTCACCATGCTCGCGAACGCCGCGCGGTCACCGAGACGGCCCGCGATCCGGTACGAGACCGGCTGGTAGGAGGTCCACCACTGGCTGCCCTGAATGTGCTCCTGGGGCGGGGACACCTGGACGTAGCCGTAACCGAGCGGGCCGAGGGTGTTGGTGCACTCGCGAGCGATCGACGCGAAGCTCCACTCGAACATGACGGCGGTGACGTCCTTCTCGCCGGGCGGTGACGCGAAGGCGTCCGGGCCGGTGAGGACCTGGGCGACACCGAAGCCGCCGACGCCGAGGGCGAGGGTGGTGGCGGCCAGGATGCGGGTCAGGCGTCGCCGCCTGCGGGGACTGTCCACATCTACCTCCGGGCAAAGGGGAACGGGCTGCAAGGCCTTGCAGTAACAGCCTTGAAACTTTCTGAAAATCTTTGCGGCAAAGATAGATACCAGCGAGTACGCACGTCAAGACATCTGCCGGAAACAGAAACGCCGCCCCGGAGGGCGGCGTTCTGTTAATAAACCTTATCCGAGGCCGTTCTCCGACAGGAACGCCTTCGCCACCACGGCGATGTCCTTCTTGTCCACCTGCACCTGGGCCAGGTAGCTGGTCAGGTTCTCGGTGGTCAGCTTGCCCGAGACCGCGTCCAGAGCGCCGGTCACCGTCGCGTTGTTCGCCTCGCTGCGGATCAGCGGGAGCACGTTCTGCGAGGTGAACAGGTTCTTCGGGTCGGCCAGGGTGACGAACTTGTTGGTCACGATCGACGAGTCGGTGGAGAACAGGTTCGCCACCTGGATGTCACCGTCCTTGAGGGCGTTGACGGTCAGCGGGCCACCCGGGTCCAGCGGCTTGTACTCCTTGAACTCGACGCCGTACACCTCCTTGAGGCCCTTGAGGCCCTGCTGGCGCTCGGTGAACTCGGGCCCGCCACCGGCGACCAGGGTCGGGGCGACCGCCTTGAGGTCCTCGATCGTCTTCAGGTTGTTCTTGGTGGCGGTGTCCGCGCTGACGGTCAGCGTGTCCTTGTCCTCGGCGGCCGACTGGGCCAGCACCTCGGTACCCGCCGGCAGCACCTTCTTCAGCTCCGCGAGAACCGTGTCCGAGCTGCTCACGCCGGCCGGGATGCCGTTCGGGGAGAGGGCCGCCAGCAGCGCGCCGTTGTACTCCGGGAGCAGCGAGATGGAACCGTCCTGGAGCGCCTTGAGGTAGACCTCACGCGCACCGATGTTGAACTTGCGGGTGACCTTGACGCCCTTGGCCTCGAGGGCCTGCGAGTAGATCTCGGCGAGCAACTGGCTCTCCGGGAAGTTCGCCGAGCCGACGGTGACCGCGCCACCACCGGCGGCGCCGGACGCGGCCGGCTCGTTGGCGAGCGGATCACTGTCGGCACCGCAGGCCGCGAGGGAGACGGACATGGCGACGGCGGCGGCCGCGCTTATCAGAGAACGGCGGTTCATGAGAGACCTTTCAATCCGGGTGAGACGATCAGGCGCTGGATCAGCGCCAGAAAGAGATCAACGAGTACGGCCAGTGCGGCGACGACGATGGCGCCGGCCAGAACCCGTGAGTAGTCGTTGACGGCCAGGCCGTCGATCAGGAGCCGGCCCAGTCCGCCCAGCCCGACCGCGGCGGCCACCGTGGCCGTCGCGACCACCTGCAATGCGGCGTTGCGGAACCCACTGAGCAGCACCGGCAGAGCCATCGGCAGCTCGACCCGGGTCAGCACCTGCCACGGGCGCATCCCCATCCCCCGCGCCGCGTCGACGACCCGGTGGTCCAGGTTGCGCATCCCGGCGTACGCCGAGGTGAGGATCGGTGGGATGACCAGGACGGTCAGCGCGATCAGCACCGGCAGCAGGCCCAGCCCGAGCAGGGTGACCATCAGCATCAGCAGGCCCAGGGTGGGCAGCGAGCGCCCGGCGTTGCCGGCGTTGATGGCGAGGAACGAGCCCTTGCCGGTGTGGCCGATGTACAGCCCGACCGGCAGCGCGATGATCACGCCGAAAAGCAGCGCCAGCGCGGTGTAACCGAGGTGCGACACGATCAGGTGGGGAATGCTGCCGGGGTTGCCGAGATCCCAGTGGGCCGGATCGGTCAGGTAGGAGAAGTTCATGCGGCACGCGTCCACGGGGTGACGGCCCGCTGCACGAGCACGATGATCAGGTCGGCGATCCCGGCGAGCAGCACCGACAGGATGATGCCGATCAGGATCGGCTCCAGGTAGAACAGCTGGAAGCCACGGGTGAACAGTTGACCGAGCCCGCCGATGCCGATCAGCGAGCCGACGCTGACCAGGCTGATGTTGGAGACCGTGGCCACCCGCAGCCCGGCCAGGATGACCGGTAGCGCGATCGGCAACTCGACGTCGATCAGCCGCCGGGTCCGACGGTAGCCCATCGCGGTGGCCGCCTGGACCACCACCGGATCGACCGAGCGCAGGCCGTCGGCGACGGTCCGGGCCAGCAGCGCCACCGTGTAGACGGTCAGCGCCACCACCACGTTGACCGGGTCCAGCACCTTGGTGCCGAGGATGACCGGCAGGAAGACGAAGAGCGCCAGCGACGGGACCGAGTAGAGCACCCCGAATGTGTTGATCAGCGGGTGGTAGAGCCAGGTGAACCGGACCGCGAGGTAACCCAGCGGCAGCGAGATCACGAACCCGAACAGGATCGGCAACAGCGCCAGATACAGATGCTCCTGCAGCGCCTGCCAGACGATCTCGTAGTTGTTCGTCAGGTACTGGATCATGAGCGGCGGCTCGCCAGGTAGTCGGCCAGGTCATGGTGGCTGACCACCCCGTCGGCGGCGCCGTCCGGCCCGACCCGCACCGCGACCCCGCCCGGTGAGCTGATCACCAGGTCGGCGACGACGCGCAGGGTGTCGTCCTTGGTGAACACGCCGGGCCGGCCGAGCGGGCGACCGGAGTCGTCCAGCTCGATCCCCTCGACCGGGCGGACCGGCAGCTCGGCCGCGCTGTCGAAGGAGAGGCTGCGCAGGCCCCGGTCACGGCCCACGAACGACGCCACGAACTCGTCGGCCGGTGCGGCCAGCAGCTCCCGCGGCGTCGCGAACTGGGCCAGCCGCCCACCGGTACGGAACACCGCCACATGGTCGCCGAGCTTGATCGCCTCGTCGATGTCGTGGGTCACCATCGCGATGGTCTTACCCAGATCCTGCTGCAGGCGCAGGAACTCGGCGTGCAGCTGCGCCCGGACCACCGGGTCGACGGCGCTGAACGGCTCGTCCATCAGCATGATCGGCGGGTCGGCGGCGAGCGCCCGGGCCACCCCGACACGCTGCTGCTGGCCGCCGCTGAGCTGGGCCGGGTAGCGCTTGGCGAAGTCGGCGGAGAGGCCGACCCGTTCCAGCAGGCCGAGCGCGAGCTCGCGGGCCTCCCGGCGGGTCTTGCCGAGCAGCACCGGCACGGTCGCCACGTTGTCCAGCACGGTCCGGTGCGGGAACAGCCCGGCGTGCTGGATGACGTAGCCGATGCCCCGGCGCAGCCGCGCCTCGTCCTGTCGTGAGACGTCCTCGCCGTCGACGAGGATCCGACCGGAGGTCGGCGTGACCATCCGGTTGATCATCCGCAGCGACGTGGTCTTACCGCAACCGGAGGGCCCGACCAGTACGGTGATCTTGCCGGTGGGCAGCTCGAGGCTGAGATGGTCCACCGCCGTGGCGCCGCCGGGGTATACCTTGACGACGTCCTCGAATGTGATCATGGCACTCCCAGTTGATCTTCTGAATCATACTATTCATACTCGCTAAGTAGTGAATAATGTGTCAACGTTCGGTCACGGTTCTGGAGACTTCGTGCAGGTCCGGCTAGATGGTCACTCCCTGACGATCCCAGAACTGGAGACGATCGCATCCCGGGCGGCCGAGATCACCATCGATCCGGCCGCGCTCACGCTCGTCGACGAGCGGCACACCGGGCTGCGCGAGGCACGCGGACGCGGCGCCGTCTACGGAGCCAACACCGGCGTCGGCGCGAACCGGCACGAGCAGGCCGGTGATCCCGACGGTCACGCGCTGCGCCTGCTGCTGAGCCACTGCGCCGGAGTCGGCCCCGAGGAGGACGACCGTACCGCCCGGGCGGTCATGGCGGTACGCCTCAACCAGCTCCTGGCCGGCGGCTCCGGCGTATCCCGCCGGGTCACCGAGGCACTCGCGGTCGCCCTGCGCGACGGCGCCGTACCCACCCTGCACCGCTGGGGCGCCATCGGCACCTCCGACCTGTCGTCGCTCGCCGAACTCACCCTCACCCTGGCCGGCGCCCGCCCGTGGCGCAGCGGCACGGCACCGGCCGTCGAACTGGAGGCCACCGACGCCCTGCCGATGATCAGTTCCAGCGCCCTCACCGTCGCCACCGCCGCCCTCGCCGTCTCCGAAGTCCACCGCCATCTACGGGCGTCAACGATCATCGCCGCGCTTTCCTTCCTAGCGCTGCGCGGCAACCCCGAGGCGTACGATCCGGCCGTACACGCCGCCCGCGCGCACCCGCACCAGATCACCGTCGCCGGCACCCTGCACGCGCTGGTCAGCGGCGCCTCACCGGCACTACGCATCCAGGACCCGTTCGGCCTGCGGGTGGTGCCGCAGGTCACCGCGCCGGCCCTGCACGCGGCCGAGACACTGACCACCGCGGTCACCGCCGAACTCAACGCCGCCGTGGAGAACCCACTGGTCACCGCGGACGGTGTGCATCATCACGGCCAGTTCCACACCGCCGCCCTGGCCGCCGGGCTGGACGCGGTACGCGGCGCGTTCCTGCCGGTCATGTCGCTGTCCGCGGCACGACTGAGCCTGCTGATGCGACCCGACATGACCGGCCTGCGGGCCTTCCTGGCCGACGGCCCGCCGGGCAGTTCCGGCTTGATGATCACCGAGTACGTGGTGCAGGACCTGCTGGCCGAGATGCGCGGCACCGTACAGCCGACCGTCTCCGGCACCCTGTCGATCTCCCTGGGCCTGGAGGAGCACGCCAGTTTCGCCACCCAGGGCGCGCGCTCGCTGCGCACCATGACCCGGCTCGCCCCGACCCTGCTCGCCGCCGAGCTGGTCGCCGCGGTCCGGGCACTGCGCCTGGCCCCCGAGCGTCTCACCACCGGAACCCTCGCCGAGGCCCACGAACTGGCCGCCGACGCGCTCTCCCCCGACCTCACCGACCGGCCGCTCGACACCGACCTCACCCGGGCCGCCGCCCTGCTCCCCACCCTGGCCGCCCTGCTGTGACTCACGGACACAGAGGTCTCGGCCCGGCACCGGGCAAATGCCGGTCCCAGTCCATCGACAACGGCCGGTCCGCGCACAGCTCCCGGATCACCCGGTCCACGTCACCGTCGAGCTGCCACAGGTCGCCGCCGGGAGCCAGCACCGCGATCCGGCCGTCGTCGATACGGGGGAAACTCAGGTCGAGCCCGCGGGCGTCCAGCGAGATCAGCTCTGTCCCGGACGCGATGCTCACCAGCTTGACCCGGTCGAAATCGGTCAGCGCCAGAGTCTTACCGGCCGGGTCGAAGGTCACCATAGAGGGATGGCCCAGCCCGTCGACGCGGGCCACCGTGTGCACCGCCCGCAGGTCGCCGGCGTCGATCATCACCACCTCACCGCTCTCCAGGACCGCGACGACCATGCCGTCCGGCCCGACCGAGGGCGACATCCGAAACGGGGAACTGAACAGCGAGCCGACCAGATCACCGGCGGCCGACCACTGTTCCAGCACGAACGCGCCGCCGACCCGCCGGCACAGGACGACACCGGAACCGTCCGGCAGCAACGCCGTGCTCTGCACGTCGGCCGCGGGTAGCCGGCGCACCGCCCGGTCACCCACCCGCCACAGCACGGCGACGTGGTCCTGGGTGACCGCGGACATCAGGGAGCCGTCCCGGTCCATGCTCTCCACCATCGGCAGGTCCGCGGGCGTGGCGATCCGGCGGGGAGCATCCAGATCGGAGAGATCCCAGAGGACGGACCCGGGAAGGCTGCCGTAGAGCACCACCCGGTCGTCCGCGCTCCGGCCGTACAGGAACGTGTCGCCGGTGGGCAGCTCGCCGGCCGGCTCCCAAGAGCCGTTGCTCGGCCGCCACAGCAGCGCGCTCTCGGGCCGGCCACCGTGGGCCGGTTGCCTGGTGATCGCGATTCGGCCCGGCGTCGTCGCATACCCCAGCCCGAGCGTCGTCGCCGCCGACGCGGCATGGGCCAGCACCAGCATGTCGCGGGCCTCGGCGGTGGGCGTCACCCGGTACGCGGCCAGAGCCAGCGCCGCGGCCTCGGCCGGCCGCGTCTCCAACATGCCGCGAGCCACGTCCACGGCCCGCAGGGACAGTGCCTCGTTGCGCTGGGCGGTCGCCGCACGCTGGGCCGCGAACGCGGTGATCGTCGTACCGGCCAGCAACACGGTGAGTACCGCCAGTCCGGCCACCAGCAGACGCAACCGGCGCGACGACCGCCGCCCGACCGCCACGGTCGCCTGCTCGGCGGCCAGCCCGGCGTCGACGAACTCGCGTTCCGGCGCGGTGAGCCGCTCCCGCAACCGGGCCGCCTCCTCCAGGCGGGCACCGCGAAACAGACTGTCCGGGTCACGGCCGTGCGCCACCCAGAGCGCGGTCGCCTCGGCGATCCGATGCTGGGCCCGTAGATCGTCGCGGTCCCGATCGATCCACCCGGCCAATCGCGGCCAGGCGTGCAGCAGCGCCTCGTGGGCCAACTCCACCCCGTCCCGGTCGAGGCTGATCAGCCGGGCCGCGGCGAGCCGTTCCAACAGCGCGTCGGGGGTGTCGAGCCCGGCCCGCGACACCCGCCGTTTGGTGTCCTCGGTGCCGTCGCCGGGCACCACCAGGCGCAGGAACAGCCACCGGGCCGCGACCCGGTCGTCCTCGCCGAGATCGCCGTAGGTCTGTTCGGCCGTACGCGCGAGAGCGTTCCTGATCCCGCCGACGTCCTCGTACCCGGTGAGGGTCAACGCCAGCCCACGCCGTCGCCGCCAGGCCTCGGCCAAGGTGTGCGAGACCAGCGGCAACGCGGCCGGCTGCCCGGCCGCGTCGGAGATCAGCCGAGCCACCAACGCCGTCTCCAGCGACGCACCGGCCCGGGTGGCCGGCTCGGTCACCGCCCACCGGAACTCCTCGGTGGACATCGGGCCGACCAGCAGCTGAGCCCGGTGCAGGGCGGCCACCAACTCCGGGTGGGAGCCGCAGTGACCGTAGAAGTCGGCCCGCACCCCGATCACCACCCGACTGCGTGGACCGGCGGCCTGGGTCAGCGCCCGGATCAGCCAGTCCCGGCCGGTGTCGTCGCAGAGGGTGAAACACTCCTCGAACTGGTCGACCACCACCAGCAGGTCGTCGGCCGCCTTGGCCAACCAACCGCGCAGCGCCTGCGGACCGGCGGCCAGATCCTCCCGGACCCGCCCGGCCGGCTCATCGGCCAGCGAGGCCAGCGCGACCGCGAACTCGTCGACCGGATCCGCACCGGGCGTGACGACCAGGGTGGTGCGCGGGGACCGGGCGGCCAGCCCGGCCCGCAGCAGCGACGACTTGCCCGCACCGGAAGCGCCGAACACACCGGCGAACGGCCGATCCTCAACCAGGGCCAGCAGGGTCGCCGTGAGCGCCTCCCGGCCGAAGAACCGGTCGGCGTCCTCGACCTGATACGCGGCCAGCCCGACATACGGCGGCGGCGTCTCCCCGGATCCGCCGGGCTGGGCCGCGGCCAGCTCCCGCCAGCGCGCGGTCCACTCGACGACGTCGCCGTCGCAGGCACGCACGAACGCCACGGTCACCGCGAGACTCGGCAGCCGCCGGCCGGACACCGCCTCGGACAGCGCCGCGGCCGAGTAGTTGGTCCGCTTCCCCAGCTCGCGGTAGGTCGGCTCGCCGACGCCACGGCGCAGCCGCCGCAGGTCACCGGCGAACCGCAGCAGCGGCGAATCCTCGGACTCCAGCGGACGCTCCCGACGAGGCACACCTGCTGTATATACGACGGGCTCCAGCCGGGCGACAGCGGCTGGGATCGCTCCCACGGATCGACGTTGTTCAGCGTTCGTTGTTCAGCGTCGGCCTCCGAACATGAACAACGCGCGGCTGCCTAGCGTCCGGGACGTCATCAGTTCGCCGCCCACAAAGGAGCAGTCAATGCGTTCGAACCTCTCCCGTCGCGCCTTCCTCGGTCTGGGCGCGACCGTCGCCGGCGGGACGCTGCTGTCCGCATGCGGCGGCGGTTCCGCCTCCGGCTCGGGGAAGCTGAAGTTCTGGGACATGCCGTGGGGGCAGGCCGACTACACGGCTGCGGCGAAACGGCTCACCGAGGCGTACACGCCGGTGAACGAACTACCCGGAGCCACCTACCAGGAGATCCAGTGGGCGAACTTCGCGCAGACGTTCTCCTCGGCGATCGCCTCCAAGACCGGGCCGGCGGTCAGCACCGGCGGCGGCTTCCAGGCGTTCCAGTTCGCTGAGCAGGGCGCGATCGCCTACGCCGACAACGTCATCGAGCAGTTCCGCAAGGACGGCACGTTCGACGACTTCCTGCCCGGCCAGATCGACTCGATGAAGACCGCGAAGGGCTACGCGGCGGTGCCGTGGCAGCTCGACTTCCGGGTGTGGTGGTACCGCAAGTCGCTGCTCGACGAGAACGGCATCAAGGAGCCGACCACCTGGGACGAACTGCTGAACGCCGGCCGCACGCTGGCCGCCAAGGGCGTCTTCGGCTTCGGCACCGGCGCGGGCGCCGGCAACAACCTCGGCAGCCAGGGCCTGCTCCTGATGATGCTGAACAACGGCGGCGGCCTGTTCGACCCGGACGGCAAGGTCGACGTCGTCACCCCGCCGAACCTCGAGGCGATGCGGTTCGTCCAGGAACTCGTCAGAGCTAAGGCCGTCGACCCGGCGTCGATCAGCTACACCACCGACAACCTGATCACCCAGTGGAAGAACAAGAAGGTCGCGATGGGCATCCACACCGCCGGCCTGGACACCGACACCGGCGAGACCGACGGCGACCTCCGCGTGCTGAGCCCGCTCACCGGCCCCAGCGGCGCCAAGGCCGGCCTGGTCTTTCAAAACAACATCATGATGTACGCGAACACGCCGTCCACAAGCGGCTCGGAGGCCTTCCTGTCGTACTACATCCGCAGCATGAAGGCCCTGTGGCAGCAGAACGTCGTGGCCGGACTGCCGGTGCTCAAGTCGATCGTCGCGCTCCCCGAGTTCCAGAAGCAGACCCAGAAGGCGAAGATCATCGCCGAGTGGGCACCGGTCGCCAAGACCTTCGCCACCCGATCCACCGCACTGTTCGGCGGACTCGCCGCGGTCGACTCCAGCCAGCCGCTCACCCAGTTCGCCCAGACCGTGCTGGCCGGCGACGACCCGAAGGCGGCGCTGGACACCCTCCAGGGCGCGCTGCAGGCGATCGTGAAGTGACCCGCGCACGACGGACCCTGTTCCTGCTGGTGGCACCCTCGCTGGTGCTGCTGATCCTGATCAACGCCTATCCCCTGGTCTACGCCGCGATCCAGTCGGTCCGCGACGGCACCCTGATCGACCCGGGCGAGTTCGTCGGGCTGGACAACTACCGGTCGACGCTGACGAGCCCGGCCTTCTGGCGGTCGGTCCGGTTCACGCTGATCTTCACCGCGGTCGGCGTGTTCGGCAGCTGGGCCGGCGGACTCGGCCTGGCCCTGCTGCTACGCACCCGCATTCCCGGCCGGACCGTCTTCAAGACCCTGCTCCTGCTGCCCTGGGTGGTCCCGGTCGTGGTGTCCTCCACCGCGTGGAACTGGCTGGTCGCCACCCCGCAGAGCCTGCTGCCCAGCCTGGCCCAGGCGCTCGGCCTCGGAACACCGCTGTTCCTGGCCGACCCGACCCTGGCCAAGATCACGGTCTGCGCCTTCAAGGTGTGGATCAGCGTCCCGTTCATGATGATGATGATCAGCGCGGCACTCACCGGTGTGGACAAAGCCGTCTACGAGGCCGCCGGAGTCGACGGTGCGACCCGATGGCAGCAGTTCGTGCACATCACGCTGCCGATGATCGCCCGCTCCACGTACATCTCGTGGATTCTCATGACGATCTTCTGCGTCAACGACTTCCCGACCATCTTCCTGCTCACCGGCGGCGGCCCGGTCGACGCGACCACCTCCCTGGTGGTGCTCTCCTACCGCACCGTGTTCCAGAACTTCCAGGTCGGCCCGGGCGTGGCGATCGCCTTCCTGATGACCCTGAGCCTCGTCGTCGTGTCCGTGGCCCTGTACCGCCAGATCAGAAAGGCGCACGCATGACGGCCGAAGGCACCCGCGGACAGTGGTGGCGGTTCGCGGCGATTCTCGTCATCACCTGTGTCGTGCTGGTGCCGGTGGCGGCGGTGCTGATCCTATCGCTGCGGCCCGGAGTGGCCTCGGGCAGCAGTGCCGCCTTCGGCCTGGCCAACTTCACCCACATCTTCACCGATGTGCCGACGCTGACCTGGCTGGCCAACAGTCTCGGCGTCACACTGGCCACCGTCCTGGTCTCGGTCACCGTCGCCGGGCCGGCCGGATACGTGTTGTCCCGCGGCCGCAGCCGAGCGGTGTCGGCGTACTCGCTGCTGCTCTTCGTCGTGCAGTCGCTGCCGGTGATCACCGCGGTGATCCCGCTGTTCCTGCTCTTCGCCGAGGCCGGGCTGGTCGACAACCTGGTCGGGCTGGGCATCGTCTACGTCGGGGCGTCGATGTCGGTGGCGATCTGGATGATGGCCGCCTACATCGACACCATTCCGGTCTCGCTGGAGGAGGCCGCCTGGATCGACGGGGCCTCGGTGTTCTCCGGCTTCACCCGGATCGTGCTGCGCAACTCACTGCCGGGCATCCTGTCGACGGCGATCTTCACGTTCCTGGTGTCGTGGAACGACTACCTGGTCGCCATCGTCTTCCTGCGCTCACAGGAACGGTTCACGCTGCCGATCGGGGTCCAGTCGTTCTTCCAGCAGAACGGCACCGACTGGGGATCGGTGATGGCGCTCGCCGTGGTGATGATGCTGCCGCCGGTGATCGTCTTCACCACGCTCAACAGGTACTTCAGCGTCGGCGGGATCGGCGGGTCACTCGCCGGCACGTGAGGTGGCGCGGACCCGGGCGGCCACCGCCAGCAGGGCGACGACGGCGAAGGCGGCGGCCGTCCAGCCGACGCCGATCCCGTCCAGCCAGGTGGTCACCTGTCCCTGCAACTCCCCCACCGCCCCGATCACCGGGTCGGTGGGGGAACCACCCGCCGCCAGCCGCAACTCGTACCACCCGTAGTAGGTCACATACAGACCGGCCATCAGCAGGAACGCGCCTGACAGGCGGGAGATCCAGGGCAGGACGGCCCGGGTGCGGCGGACGGTCGCCTCCCGGGCGAACGCGACGAGCATGGCGAGCAGACCGACGACCAGACCCATGCCGAGGCCGTACGCGACGAACGCGATCACACCCGACCTGATGCCGGAGCCGCCGGACACCAGACCTGTCACGGCCAGGAACGGGGCGATCGTGCAGGACAGCGACGCCACCGCGTAGGAGGCGCCGTAGCCGTACAGGGCGAGGATCGAACCCGTCGGCGACCCGGCGGCCAGCCGCGGAAGCCGGACCCGCAGCTCCCGGCCGGACAGCAACCACGCGCCCAGCAGGACCAACGCGCCTCCGGTGACCACCGCGGCCCACGGCAGGTGCCGCTGGATCGGCACCGTCGTCACCGCCAGCACCACCCCGATCAGCCCGAACACGGTGACGAACCCGGCGGTCATCGCCACCGACAGCCGCAACGCCCGCAGCACCCCACCCGGGCCGGCGACCAGCAGCGCCAGGAACGACGGCAGCAGCGCGAACCCGCACGGGTTGAACGCCGCGAGCAGCCCGGCCGCCAGGGCGAAGGTGATCGTCTCCATGTCCACGACCGTGTCTACGGCTCCGGGCCGTCGGCGGATTACCGGCTGAGCCCGGCCTCGACCGTTCGACCAGGAAAATTCGGTACGGCTTCGGGCCCTCGCAGGCGGGTGCACGATGGTCCTCGAATGTTTCCGGCAGCAGGAGAACGGGGGATCTTCAATGCGCAAGAATATGATCACGCTGACCACGACGACTCTCATGGCAGCGGGGGCGCTCTCGGTCGCGGGGCCGGCACCGGCATATGCCGAAAGCCGGTTCGGCTGTGACTATCCGCGGGTCTGTTTCTATCTGACCAGCACGGACTGGGTGGCCCGGAAGCCCACCTCAGCATTCCGCGACATCACACCGGCTTTCCAGAAACTCGGCCCCAAGGCCCGGCACGCCTACGCCGCCTACAATTCCCGGATCGACGATTCGGCGTGGCTGGAGATGTCGGACGACTCGGCCACCTGCCTGGGCCCGGCCGACATCTGGTTCTTCGACCAACTCACCCCACCGCAGAAGGTGATCGGTGTCCAGATAACCGACGAGAACGAATGCTTCGACTGACTCACACGTCCGGGATTTTGAACAGCCGTCGCCACCACGGCAGTGCGGCCGCCGGCGGGGTGGGCTCGGGTGGGGCCGGGATCGGGCGGGTGGCGTGCCAGAGGGCCACCACCGGCTCGGGGTCGACCTTCCGGACGAACAGGCCGGGCTGGGCCGGCAGGCGCCAGGATTCCTGGATCCGCCGGTTCAAGTCGGCTACCGCGGCGCGGACCTTCTCCTCGGTGGGCAGGTCACGGACGGTCTCGTCGATGTCCTCGGCCTCTTTGCGCAGCAGCAGTGGCAGCGGGAGCGCGGCGTCGGCGGAGACCTGCTCGCGCTCCATGTAGTCGCGGAACCACCAGTCCTCATCCTCGCCGCCCGGAGGCAGGGCCTTACCCGCGCCGGGGAGGTTGTCGAACTCGCCACGCTCGGTGGCCTCGGCGATCTGCTGATCGATCCACGATTCGAAGTTCGCGCCGATCGGTTTGCCTTCGGTCATCGCCGACCCCCGAATCCATCGAGACGTCCCACCAGCTTAACCTCCGGCCGTGCGGCTCCACGGTTCGGCGAGCGGCGACGCCGCTCATCGCGCCACGGTGGTCGACGGTCGAAACCCGGTGGCTCGTCGGCGTACCCGAGCCGATCATGGCAGCGTGAAACAGTACCGGGACCTCGGTGACCCACTCGACGGTGCCGACGTCGTACTCATCGGTCTGTTCTCGGCCAAGGAGAAGCAGTACCAGGCCAGGCTCGACGAGTTCGCCGCTCTGGTCGAGGCCCGCGGTGGCCGGGTGGTAGCCCGGTATGTCCAGCGCCGGGGCGCCTCCGACCGGTGGAGGAAGAATCGCCCCGGCGGGTCGCTGCGCATGTCGCAGCCCTTTTCCCACCGCACACTGCTGACGCATGGCAAGGTCCGCGAGATCGCCCAGGCGTGCCGGGAGAGGGGCATCGACGCCGCGGTCTTCGTGAACACCCTGACGCACCGCCAGCGGAGCGTCCTGACCGAGACCCTCGGTTGCCTCGTCTTGAGCCGCGAAGACATGACTGTCTGAACTCGACATGGCCGGCTCACGAGTGGAGCGCGGAGTCGTCGAGCGACTCGGGCGGCTTCTCCGGGACCTTGCTCACTCCATCGGCCGCAAGTGCGATCCGTCCTGCGATCACCTCGGGTGACGCCCGCCCGTCTTCTCGGGGTTGGTCGAGTGCATGTGGACGCCGCACCGGGCGGCGGTGGCCGAAGCTTTTGCAGTCCCTCAGGCGATGAACGGAGCCGGCCGGGAGAATCATTTCCTCCCGGCCGGCGCTGTTGGTCGGAGCTTTAGCGGATGATTTCGACCCTGTTTTCGCGGACGAGGTTCTTGCCGGGTTCGCGTACCAGGTCCATGGCGGCGTTGTTGAGCAGGAGACAGCCGCCGAACCGTTCGGTGATCTTGATGGTGGCGGACTTGTTGTTGGCCAGGTTGGTGACCCGAACGGTGGAGCCGACAGGGATCTGGTCGCTGGCGGCACCCGGCCCGGCGTTCTGGCTGAAGAAGGTCAGGCTGCCCTGGCAGGCGGAGTTCCCGACGGCTTGGGGCTTGCTGACGATCTCGACCCTGTTGTTGCGGATCACGTTCTTGCCGGGCTCGCGCACCAGGTCCATCGCGGCGTTGTTGAGCAGGAGACAGCCGCCGAACCGTTCGGTGATCTTGATGGTGGCGGACTTGTTGTTGTCCAGATTGGTGATTTTGACGGTGGAGCCGGCCGGGATCTGGTCACTCGCGGCGGCAGGTGCGGCGTTCTGGTTGAAGAAGGTCACATTGCCCTGACACGCGGACTTTCCGCCGCCCGCGGGGGCGCTGCCGGCTGGGCTGTTGGCGTTGCCCTGGCCGTTGCCGTTACTGAGGACTTCGACCCTGTTTTCGCGGACGAGGTTCTTACCGGGTTCGCGCACCAGGTCCATCGCGGCGTTGTTGAGCAGGAGACAGCCGCCGAACCGTTCGGTGATCTTGATGGTGGCGGACTTGTTGTTGGCCAGGTTGGTGACCCGAACGGTGGAGCCGACAGGGATCTGGTCGCTGGCGGCACCCGGCCCGGCGTTCTGGCTGAAGAAGGTCAGGCTGCCCTGGCAGGCGGAGTTCCCGACGGCTTGGGGCTTGCTGACGATCTCGACCCTGTTGTTGCGGATCACGTTCTTGCCGGGCTCGCGCACCAGGTCCATCGCGGCGTTGTTGAGCAGGAGACAGCCGCCGAACCGTTCGGTGATCTTGATGGTGGCGGACTTGTTGTTGTCCAGATTGGTGATTTTGACGGTGGAGCCGGCCGGGATCTGGTCACTCGCGGCGGCAGGTGCGGCGTTCTGGTTGAAGAAGGTCACATTGCCCTGACACGCGGACTGAGCTGCGGACCCACTAGTCATGGCAAATCCTGTTCCCGTACCTGCTGCCACGAGTGCTAACAAGCCTCCCACCAGCACCAGTACCCTCGACCGACGCATGTGCCACTTCCTTCCCCATAGCTTGCTCCGCAGTACGCAGCAGCCACAGCTACGGTTCACCTCGCCGGCGGAACTCACGATCTTGTGCGCAGTAGCGCAGACCGAACTCCAACCCGCGCATCAGCCCGGCGGGCGCGCTGGTGGCCGGGAGTGGGCAGCCCCGTCGCGGGGTAGGCCCGGGGCGGTGTGGGCTGCGGTCGAGGAGGTGTGGCTCGTACCGGATGAGGGTTATCGCAGTAACCGGGACGGGTTTGCGGTGAAGTAGGCCTCGTGGAACGCCATCGGGTCGAGGGGTTCGGCGTACGGGCGGTCCGAGCCGTGCACGACGGCGGCCGGGCCGACGACCCGGGCCAGCGCGGCGATCGCGTCGGTGCGGTAGGAGGACGTCTCGTAGAAGACGTTGGGGTCCGCAGTGAAGGCCGGTCCACCGCGGGCGGCCAGGCGTTCGTGGTGCAGCGGGGCCAGGCCGGCCAGGGCCACGAAGGCGATGCGCAGCGTCGGGTGGCTCTTGCGGCCGGTGACGTGCCAGGCCATCCAGGAGCGGTGCATCTGCGCGACGTACGGCACCAGCGCCGGCCACCAATCGGGCAGCTCACCCGGCTCGGCGGGGGCCGGGCCGGGGTGGACGAGCAGGGGTTTCCCGGCGCGTTCGAGGATGTCGAGCAGCGGCGCGACCCGGTCGAGCGCGTCGGGGCTGTCGAGCGCCGTGGCCGGCAATTGCAAGCCTGCTACGCGCTCCTCGCGCAGCACCCGGGCCAGCGCCGGCCCGTCGGGGGCGGCGACCGACGCGGCGGCCCAGAGATGGTACGGATCGGGCAGTGCGAGGGCGCTCTCGTGCCAGATGTCGATCAGCTCGGCGCCGTCCGGAGCGTGTTCGATGCCGAGCGGGCTGGACAGTGAGACGAGGACGCGGTCCATGCGTTCGGCGGCGCGTCGGAGTTCCACATCGTGGGCGGCCGGGTCGACCGGATAGAGGTTCTCGCCGGCCAGATACAGCGTCCAGTCCCGCATGTACGGCATGGCGTCACGCTTCCGCAACGCCGTGACCAGCGCCGGAGGCCAGAGGTGCTGATGACAGTCGACCCGCATGCCGCCGAGCCTACCGACCGAGGTGAGCGTTAACAGTCACCGCTTATCTGGCACGATTCCGGCCATGACGAGTATCGACAAGGTGACATTCGGCGAGTTGGCCGACGGCACGGGCATCGAAAGGTGGACGCTGACCAATTCCGGCGGCGTGTCCGTGTCGATCCTCACCTGGGGCGCGACGATCCAGACCGTGCTGGTGCCGGACCGGGACGGCAACCTCGGCAACGTGACGCTGGGGTTCGCCGACCTGTCCGGTTACACCGATCCCGCCTATCTGGCCGGCAACCCGTTCTTCGGCGCGACGATCGGGCGGTATGCGAACCGGATCGCGGGTGGTGGCTTCACGCTGGACGGGGAGAGTTACAAGCTCGCCCAGAACGAGGGGCAGACCACCCTGCACGGCGGTTCGTACGGTTTCGACCAGCGCGTCTGGACGGCGACCGAGGTGGCCGACGGAGTCCGGATGAGCTACGTGTCGGCCGACGGGGAGCAGGGTTTTCCGGGGACGGTGCGGGTCGGCGTCACGTTCACGCTCGACGAGCGGAACGCGCTGCGGCTGGACTACGAGGCCACCACGGACCGGGCCACGGTCGTCGCGCTCACCAACCACGCGTACTGGAACCTGTCCGGTGAGGGCAGCGGCACCGCCGAGAACCATCTGCTCCGCATCGACGCGGAGCACTACACGCCGGTCGACGCGACGCTGATCCCGACCGGGGAGATCGCGCCGGTGGCCGGTACGCCGTTCGACTTCCGGGAGTTCCACCCGATCGGTGAGCGGATCCGCGGTGCACACCCGCAGTTGACGATCGGGCGTGGCTACGACCACAACTACGTGCTGACCGAGGGCGAGGGACTGCGGACGGCGGCGGTCGTGCGCGACCCGGCGAGCGGGCGCGAGATGACCATCGAGACGACCGAGCCGGGGCTGCAGTTCTACGCGGGCAACTTCCTGGACGGCAAGCTCCGCGGCGGTGCCGGGCTCACCTATCGGCAGGGCGACGCGTTCGCGTTGGAGACGCAGCATTTCCCGGACAGCCCGAACCGGCCGGAGTTCCCGTCGACGGTGCTGCGGCCGGGCGAAACCTACCGATCGACCACGGTCCACGTCTTCACACTGTCCGCCTGACCCTGTTCATTCTCTCCGGTCGATGGTATGACTCTGGGAGCGCTCCCAGAATTCACCCGTTCCCCCATCCCCGGAGTGATCAGATGGTTAGGTTCCGCCTCCTCGTCCTCACGGTGGCGGTGGTGGCCCTGGGCTTGATCGGCAGCCCAGCCACCGCCGCCGTCACACCCGGCGTCGCCACCGGCTACGCGCACACCTGCACCATCCCCGCCGACGGATCCCTGTGGTGCTGGGGCGGCAACTACACCGGCGCCCTCGGTGACGGCACCACCGCCCACCGGACCACCCCGGGCCGGGTCGGCACGGCCACCGACTGGGCCTCGATCGACGCCGGCTTCCTGCACAACTGCGCGGTCCGCTCCGGCGGCACCCTGTGGTGCTGGGGCAACAACTTCCGCGGCCAGCTCGGCGACGGCACCACCACCAGCCGCAACACCCCGGTCCAGGTCGGCACCGCGACCAACTGGGCCACCGTCAGCGCGGGCGACAGCCACACCTGCGGGGTACGCACCGACGGCTCGCTGTGGTGCTGGGGCTTCAACCGGCTGGGGCAGCTCGGCACCGGCGCCTACACCGAGACCGCGCCGGTACGGGTGGGCACCGCGAGCAACTGGGCCAAGGTGACCACCGGGTATGCACACACCTGCGCGATCCGCACCGACGGGACCCTGTGGTGCTGGGGTGACAGCACCACCGGGCAGCTCGGCCTGGGCATCCTGAACTACCGGGCCGCGCCCGAACAGGTCGGCACCCTGACCAACTGGAACAGCATCACCGCGGGGTACGCGTTCACGTGCGGCACCCGTACCGACGGGACCCTGTGGTGCTGGGGTGAGAACGGGTACGGGCAGCTCGGCCAGACCGGCACCTACCAGACCACACCGGTCCGGGTCGGGGACGCGAGCACCTGGACCCGGGTGACCGGCAACGACAACTCGGCGTGCGCGTCGCGTACCGACGGCAGCCTCTGGTGCTGGGGCAACAACATGGAGTCGCAGCTCGCCGACGGGACCACCACCAGCCGGTACGCCCCCACTCGGGTCGGCACCGCCACCGACTGGACCGGTGACTTCGCGATCGGCTACCACGGCTGCGCTCTGCGGACCGGCGGCGCCCTGTGGTGCTGGGGCAACAACGCCAACGGGCAGCTCGGTGACGGGACCACCACCCGCCGCCCGGCCCCGCAGGTGGTGACCCTGCCCAACTGACGAGTAGGCCATTAGCATCCGTCTATGACCTACCGGATCGGCGGGAACCTGGCCGGCTCTTCGCGGCCGGTCGGGTTCGCCGTCGTGACACTCGCCTACGTGGTGGCCGGGCTCGCCGCGTGGGCCGTCGCCGCTCTGGTGACCGGGCCGCATCCGCTGCTGGTCACGTTCTACGCCGACCTGGTCGCCACGCTCGTGGTGTTCGTGGCGAGCCTGCTGGTCGCCAACGCCAGCCTGTACGACCCGTACTGGAGCGTCGCCCCCGCGGTGATCGTGATCGCCTGGGTGTTCGCCGCGCCGCCGCAGGCCGGGCGACAGGTGGCCGTACTGGCCCTGATGCTGATCTGGTCGATCCGGCTGACCACCAACTGGGCGCTGTCCTGGCGCGGTCTCAGCCACGAGGACTGGCGTTACGTGCAGTTGCGGGAGCAGCGTCGGCCCGGCGTCCCGTGGTGGCTGATCAACCTGGTCGGCATTCAGCTGATGCCGACACTCGTGGTCTTCGCCGGGCTGCTCGCCGTCTGGCCCGCCACCACCGTGACCGGCCGCTCGTGGAACCTGCTCGACGTCGCCGCGGTCGTCGTCACCGCCGGGGCGATCCTGCTCGAGACGACCGCCGACCGGCAGTTGCACCGGTTCGCCGGTGACCCGGCCAACCGCGGCGCGATCATCGACCGTGGCCTGTGGCGGCACTCCCGGCACCCCAACTACCTGGGGGAGATCACCTTCTGGTGGGGGATGTGGCTGTTCGGGCTGGCCGCGGCCCCGGACTGGTGGTGGACGATCGTCGGGCCGGTCACCATGGTGCTGCTGTTCACGTTCGTCAGCGTGCCGATGATGGACCGGCGGTCGCTGATCCGGCGGCCCGCCTACGCCGAACACATGCGGCGGGTCCCGGCGCTGCTGCCCCGGCCGTCCGGTTTCCGCGTCCGCGGTTGAGGCCCGCTTTCCGGGGCACACCGGCGGCATGACGACATCCAGCGAAAATCAGTTCGCCGTGCTCACCGGAGCGTCCAGCGGCATCGGCTACGAGCTGGCCCGGTAACTCGCCGCCCAGGGCTTCGACCTGCTGATCGTCGCCGAGGACGCGGGCAAGGTCACCCCGGACCGGGTCAAGGCGGCCCTGCACGGCCGGATGGCCGAACCGGGATCCGGCGGCGACGTGTGACGATCCGCGGGCGGCTCGTTCGTCATCATGGTGACGGTTTCCAAGGACAGAGGAGACAGACCCATGCGGTACGCGCTACTGATGCACCACCACGAGCCGGCCGACGGCGAACTGGACGCCGAGGTGATCGCCGAAGCCCAGCGGGCGTTCGACGTCTACGCGAAGGCACTGGCGCAGGCCGGCGTCCTGCTGTCGGCCGACGTGCTCCAGCCGACCGGGTCGACGACGACCGTGACCCGGCGGGACGGGACACCGCGGGTGCAGGACGGGCCGTTCGCCGAGACGAAGGAGGCGCTGGCCGGGATCTTCCTGATCGACGTGCCGGACCTGGACGCGGCGATCGACTGGGCCCGGCAGAACCCGGCTGCCCAGTGGGGTTCGATCGAGATCCGCCCGGTGTCCACGTCGTTCCTGGACGGTGGATGGACCCGCTGACCGAGGTCGCCGCGGCCGCCCGTGACTGGCACGGGCGGCTGCTGGCCCTGCTGGCGGCCGGTTCGGGTGACATCCCGGCGGCCGAGGACGCGCTGGCCGACGCCTACGAGGCAGCCGTACGGACCTGGCCGGAGCAGGGTGTACCGGGCAACACGGGCGGCTGGCTGCTGACCGTGGCCCGCAACCGGCTGCGGGACAGGTGGCGGGCGGCCGAGTTCCGGCGGACCGTGGCACTCGACGTCGAGCGGGACGCGCCGGCCCATCTGGACGACGTCGACGTGGACGCGATCCCGGACCGGCGGCTGGAGCTGATGCTGGTCTGCGCGCATCCGGCGATCGACTCGGCGCTGCACACGCCGCTGATGCTGAACACCGTGCTGGGGTTCACCGCCGAGCAGGTCGGGCGGGCGTTCTCGGTACCGGCGGCGACCATGGCGACCCGTCTCGTGCGGGTGAAGAAACGGATCCGGACGACCGGCATCCCGTTCCGGATCCCGGACCGGGCCGACCTGCCGGCCCGGATGACGGCGGTGCTCGAAGCGGTCTACGGGGCGTACGTGCTCGAGCGGTCCGGGGCCGAAGCACTGCACCTGGCCGAGGTGCTGGCCACACTGGCGCCCGGGGATCCGGAGGTGCGCGGGCTGGCCGCGCTGGTGCAGTTGTCGGCGGCGCGGGCGGACGCCCGGATCGGTCCGGACGGGCGGTTCGTGCCGTTGGCCGAGCAGGATCCGGCCCGCTGGGACCGGGTTCTCATCGAGCGGGCGCACGAACACCTGCGGGTGGCGCACGGAAGCGGACGGCTGGGGCGGTTCCAGGTGGAGGCGGCCGTCCAGGCGCTGCACTGCTCGGGGGCGGCGGATGCCCGTACGCTGCGGGATCTTTATTCGATCTTGAATGATCTCGCGCCGTCGCTGGGCGGTGGCGTCGCGCTGGCCGCGGTGATCGCCGAGACCGACGGACCGGCCGCCGGTCTCGCGGCCCTGGACGCCCTGGCCGGGGACGGTTTCCAACCCGCCCATGCGACCCGGGCCCACCTGCTGCGACGGCTCGGCCGGCACGAGGAGGCGACCGCCGAGTACGACCGGGCGATCGCCCTCACCCAGGACGACGCGGAGCGGGAGTTCCTGATCAGGAAGCGGTGAGACGGACGGTGAAGACGGTGCCCCGGCCCAGCGAGCTCCGCACGTCGATGGTGCCGCCGTGGGCCTCGACCAGCTTGCGGGTGATGGCCAGGCCCAGCCCGCTGCCGCCGGTCGCCCGGCTCCGGGATTCGTCGGCCCGCCAGAACCTGTCGAAGACCCGGGGCAGGTCCTCCTCGCTGATGCCGATGCCGGTGTCGCGTACCGAAATCGTGCTCCCGACCGCAGTGACCGTGACCGAACCGCCGGACGGTGTGTACCGGATCGCGTTGGCGACCAGGTTGCCGACCACCTGCCGCAACCGGACCGGGTCGGCCTCGACCACCGGATCACCCTCGACCGACGTCGTCAGCCGCACCGCGGCCGTCCCCCGATGAGCCTCGACGACCTGCTCGATCACATCCCGCACCCGGATCGGCTCCGGATGCACCCGCAGCGTCCCAGCGTCGACCGCGGCCAGGTCGCCCAGGTCGTCGATCAGGTGCTGGAGCTGCACCGACTCCTCGTGCAGCAGGTCGACGAGTTGCGCGTCGGTGGGTGCCAGATCGTCCTGAGCGGCCTCCAGCCAGCTGCGGATGTTGGTCAGCGGCGTCCGCAGCTCGTGCGCCACGTCGTTGACCATGGCCCGCCGTTGCTCGGCCGACGCGTTCAACGCGCGGGCCAGATGGGCGATCTCGTCGCGGCCGGAGACCACCACGGGCGCCTGCCGGTCGGCGGCCTCGGCCAGCGCCCGCAGCGGCCGCACCAGCCGCCGCCCGGCCAGCACGGTCACCACGATGGTGGCGACCAGGACCAGGCCGGTGGTGGTGACGATCCGGACGGTGTTCTCCTCGGACAGCGTGAACGTGGTCTCGTCGGCACCGGTGTCCGGGTCGGTGACGAACAGCAGCGCGGGCGGCGCGACGTACGGCTGCAGCTGGGTGCGGCGCGACTTCTCGAGACACGACCGGATGCGGGCGATCTGCCCCTTCTCCTTCGTCCGGTAATCCGGGACGATCGGCACCACGGTCCGGTCGGCGGCCTCCTTCCAGCTGACCACGTAGGCACTGAACTGCGGCGACACCATCACCGTGCCGCCGTCGACCCCGCCCAGGCAGGCGCTCGTCATCGTGCCGAGCGCTCGCAGCGCCTTCTCCTCGGTCCGGGTGACCGCCTGGTCCAGCCCGGCTGAACAGCGGACCAGCGCACCCTCGGTGTCGGGCACGGTCAGCACCACCGACGGCCGCCCGCTCGGGGTGTCCACGACCCGGCCGGACACCCCCAGCTCGTCCAGGCACGATTTCGTCTTCACGGCGTAGGCCATCAGCTCCTTGCGTTCACCGGCGGGCACCAGATAGGGGCCGACCGCCCGGCTGTCGATGCGCTCGGTACCGCCGGTCAGGCCGAGATCCAGGTTCAGCGGGTCGACGACGGCCGACGGGCGCGCCGCGGCCAGCGACGGGCCCGGCCCGGAATCGATGATCACCTGGCGGTCCTCGGTCATCAGGGTGATCCGGCGACCCAGTTTCGCGGCCCGCTCCCGGATCAGCTCCGGCGCCGCCGCCCAGTCCGGATGCTCGGCCGCGTAGGCGACCAGCATGTCGTAGACGCCCTTGTCGTCGGTGAGCGACCGGCCCTGCTCCTGGCTGATCGCACGGTTCGCGGTACGGATCGCCAGCCACGCCGTCGCCCCGATCGCGGCCACCGCGATCAGCACCGAGGTGGCCAGCAGACGGGTCACCAGACTGTGCCGCCAGGACACCCCGGTCATGCCGTGCCCGCCGTCAGCCGGTAGCCGACCCCGTACACGGTGAGCAGTTGCACCGGCCGTTGCGGGTCGACCTCGATCTTGCGGCGCAGGTTCATCACGTGCACGTCGATCGTCCGCTCGGTCGAACTGCGGTCGATACCCCGGGTGTGGTGCAGCAGCTGGGCACGGCTGAACACCCGGTCCGGCTGCTCGCACATGGCGGCCAGGATCGCGAACTCGCCGCGGGTACACTCGATCGACTCGCCGTCGACGGTCACCCGGTGCGTCTCCGGATCCAGCGTCACCCGACCCAGCGTGTGCACCGGCTTCGGCGCCGACCGGCCGGACCGGCGCAGCAGCGTCCGCACCCGGGCCATCAACTCCCGCGGACTGTACGGCTTGGTCAGGTAGTCGTCGGCGCCCAACTCCAGGCCGAGCAGCAGATCGTCCTCGCCGGTCCGTGCGGTCAACATCAGCACCAGCACCTCCGACTCGGCGCGCAGCGTCCGGCACACGTGCAGCCCGTCCAGCTCCGGCATCATCACGTCCAGCACCAGCAGATCGGGGCGCAGCCGACGGGCCTGCTCCAGCGCCTGCCGGCCGTCGTGCACCACGGTCGCCTCGTGGCCGTCCGCCCGCAGGTAGCGGCGGACCACCTCGGCCTGCCGCGGATCGTCGTCGGCGACCAGCACATGTGCGCACATGGCGGCGACTATAGGTGCGGTCGCCACCCCCGGACCCGTCCTCGGGGCAGACCTGACAGCTTTCTAACGATCTCCGCCCAGGCTCTCCGCCATGCTTGCTCATTCTCACTTCCGGCGGATCGGGCTCGGGCTGCTGCTCGTCATCGCCCTCTCCGTCGGCGCCTTCCTCTGGCTCCAGCCGCGATCGAGCGCGCAGCCTTCGCCGGACACGACGCAGGCGGTCGCCACCGCCAAGCTGGAGCGACGCGACCTCAGCACGTCGAAGACCATTTCCGGGACCATCGGGTACGGGAACCCGCGCGCTGTGGAGGGGCACAAGGAGGCGACCGTCACGTGGCTGCCGGCGCCGGGAGCGAGCATCAAGCGGGGTCAGC
This sequence comes from Actinoplanes sichuanensis, assembly GCF_033097365.1. Classification (NCBI taxonomy): domain Bacteria; kingdom Bacillati; phylum Actinomycetota; class Actinomycetes; order Micromonosporales; family Micromonosporaceae; genus Actinoplanes; species Actinoplanes sichuanensis. The sequence continues at coordinate 1,251,161 of NZ_AP028461.1, read as the reverse complement.
CGCTGTACCGGGCCGACGACCGGCCGATTCCGCTCCTCTACGGGGGAATGCCGCTGTACCGCTCCATCGAGGGCAAGGGCCTGGTCGGCCGGGACGTGCAGATCGTCGCCGACAATCTGAACAAGTTGGGTTATGAACTGGGCTATCGGCCGCGCGCCGGGACCTGGGTGACCCCGCCGTCGCCATCCGCTCCGGCGGCGCCCGCTTCACCGGACCCGTCTGCGCCGCCCTCCACCCCACCCGCCACACCGCCGTCCCCCGTCAAGGTCAAGAAGGACGAGGGTGTCCTCACCGCCGGGATGATCACGGCGATCAAGAAGTGGCAACGCGACCTCGGTCTACCCGAGACCGGATCGATCGCGGTCGGTGACGTCGAGGTGCTCTCCGGCGCGGTCCGGGTCGACTCGGTCGCCGTCCAGCCGGGCGCCCCGGCGAACGGCCCGCTCATGTCGGTCACCCCCACCCGCAAGGTGATCACGGTGTCCGCCGCGATGGCCGAGGCCGCGTCCATCGAGCGCGGCGCGAACGTCACCGTGCTCCTGCCCGACGAGACGGAGGTCCCGGCCCGGGTGCTGTCCGTCGGCCGTACCCTGGCCGCCCCGGAAGGCTCGATCGGCGACAGCACACCGAAACTCACCGTGACGGTGGCCGTGAACGACCCGGCCACCATCGCGAAGATCGACTCCGCCGACGTGACCGTCGGCTTCACCGGCGAAGCCCGCGAGGACGTGCTGGCCGCGCCGGTCGAGGCCCTGATCGCGCTGGCCGAGGGCGGGTACGCCGTACAGACGCCGCGGGGTCTTGTCGGGGTGACCACCGGAATGTTCGCGCAGGGCTGGGTCGAGATCACCGGCGAGGGTCTGGCCGAAGGCACCGACGTGGTGGTGGCGTCGTGACCGTCCCGGTTCTGTCGGTGCGCGGCGCCGGCATGGTCTACCCCGGTGGCGTGACCGCCCTGGACGGCATCGACCTCGACATCCACGCGGGCGAGTTCGTGGCGATCGTCGGCCGTTCCGGCTCCGGCAAATCCACCCTGCTCAACATCATCGGCACCCTGGACCGGCCGACCTCCGGCACGGTCCACATCGCCGGGCAGGACGTCACCACCCTCTCCGACCGGCGGCTGTCGGCGCTGCGGGCCCGCGAGATCGGGTTCGTCTTCCAACAGTTCCACCTCACCGACGGGCTGACCGCCACCGACATCGTCGCCACCGGCCTGCTCTACGCCGGGGTGCCGCGCCGCCGACGCAAGGCGATGGCACTGCAGGCCCTGGACCGGGTCGGACTCGCCCACCGCGCCGACCACCGGCCCCACCAGCTGTCCGGCGGCGAACGGCAGCGGGTCGCCATCGCCCGCGCCCTGGTCAACAGCCCGGCGCTGATCCTCGCCGACGAACCGACCGGCGCCCTGGACACCGTCACCGGCCAGACCGTGCTGGCGCTGCTGCACCGGCTCAACACCGAAGGCGCCACGATCGCCCTGATCACCCACGACCGGGAGATCGCGGCCGCGCTGCCCCGCCGGGTCGAGATCCGCGACGGGAAGTTGATCGCATGATGAACCCGGTCGACCTGCTCGGCCTCGGCGTCGTCGGGTTGCGCACCCGGCCGCTGCGGGCGCTGCTCTCCGGTCTCGGCATCGCGATCGGCATCGCCACGATGATCGTGGTGACCGGCATCCCCTCGTCCAGCCAGGCCGCCCTCGTCCGCGAACTCACCGCGCTCGGCACCGACACCCTGCAGGCGATGCCGATACCCGACCAGCAGCCGCCGGCACGGCTGCCGGAATCGGCGGTCGCGATGGCCGAACGGATCGGCCCGGTCCGGGCGGCGAGCGCGGTCGGCAACACCCATTCCTCGGTACGCCGTAGCGACCGCGCCGAACCCACCAGCGGGACCGGCCTGAGTGTGCTGGCGGCGCGCCTGGATCTGCCGCCGGTGATCGGCGCCCGGGTCGCGAACGGGCACTGGCTGACCGCGGCCGGCGCCGGATTCCCGACCGTGGTGCTCGGCTCGGTCGCCGCCACCCGCCTCGGCATCACGTCGGTGACGGCCGCCCCGCAGGTGATGATCGGCGACCGCTGGTTCACCGTCGTGGGGATCCTCGCGGCCACTCCACTGTCCCCGGACATCGACCGGTCGGTGCTGGTCGGCTGGGAGGCGGCCCGCTCCGAACTGCGCTTCGACGGCCGGCCCACGGTCGTCTACCTGCGGGCCGAGGAGTCTCAGCTGGAGACGGTCCGGTCGGTGCTGGCCGAGTCGATCAACCCGGAACGGCCGGGCCAGGTCCTGGTCACCCGCCCGTCGGACGCGCTCGCCGCCAAACGGGCCACCGAGAGCAGCTTCTCCGTGCTGTTCCTGGCCCTGGCCGCGGTGGCGCTGGTGATCGGCGGGATCGGGGTGGCCAACACGATGGTGGTGTCGGTCCTGGAACGCCGCTCGGAGATCGGCCTGCGACGGGCGCTGGGCGCCACCCGCGGGCAGATCCGCGGCCAGTTCCTGACCGAGTCGATGGTGCTGTCCACGGCCGGTGGCCTGGCCGGAACCGTGCTGGGACTACTGGCCACGGTCGCCTACGCCCGCTGGCAGAACTGGCCGATCGTGATCCCGCTCGAATCGGCCGCCGCCGGAGTGGGCGGCGCGGTGGTCATCGGGGTGCTGGCCGGCGTGTACCCGTCGGTGCGTGCGGCCCGTCTGCCTCCGGCCCAGGCCCTGCATTGAAAAGGCCACTGGCGGCCGGGACGATCCCCGGCCGCCAGTGGTGCTGACGACTCACCTACTTCTTGGCCGCGACCTCGCGCTCGCAGGCCGGGATCCGGTCCATGCCGAGCGAGATCGACCGCGAGTCGTTCTGGTCGCCGCCCAGCGCGATCGAGATCCCGTCCTCACTGACCTCGACGAACTCGACGCCCTCCCGCTTGAGGCACTTCACCACGTCGAGCGCGAAGTCCCGGGCCTCCGGGTTGGCCGGGTCCTTCTCCCACGGCGGCAACGGCAGGAACTGCGGCTCACAGATCTGATTCGCCTTCTCCGCCTTCTTCTCCAGATCCGAACCGGCCGCCGCCACCTCGGCCTTCTTCCGGGCGTCGACCGGATCGAAGCCCTGCTCCCGCATGCACTTGTTGTACGGCTCGAGCAGAACCTCGTACTCCTCAGGTGTCATGTCGAGACGCTCCCGGGGCCGTTCCGCCTTCTTGGCGGCCGCCGCCGAGGGCGTGGCGGTCGCGCTCTGCAGCGTCGCCACCCGCGGCGCGTCCTCCGCCTCGGCGGTGTCCGGAGAACCGCAGGCCGGCAGCGCGGTGAGCGCGACCGCGGCGAACATGAGCGCGGTTTTCCTCCGCATGGGAACCTCCTGTCCGACGGGGCCGATCCCCGCCGCGCCGGACAGCCTGACGAGCAATAATCAGGAAGTCGTCAGGTTCGATCAGGAGCGTCCATGTCAGCGTTCGGTCCCGCCCTGTTCGTGTCCCGCGCCGACGGTGCGGCCCTCCCCGAGGACGAGCAGTCGGCGATCCTCGCCCACGTGCGTGCCGCCACAGCCCGGTTGGGCCTGCCCCGGGCGGTGCCCCGCGTCTACGACTACGACGGTTACGAGCCGTTGGCCCTCGGCGTGCTCCTCTACTCCGAATACGGCTACCAGCACATGCCCGACGAGGTCCGCGAAGACCAGGACCGGGCCTGGGCCGACCAGGGCCACCGGGTCGGCGCCGAGGTCTCGAAGCAGGCCCCCGGCGTCTACAACTACACCGCCTACACGGTGGAGGACTGAGCGCCCGCGGGGCGGCGGCGCCTGCAGCGCAGGCAATGCGTCGGGCACGGGGTCGTCGGTGCCGTCCGGCTCAGGCCGCTGTCGTGCAGGATGGTGGCCACGGCCTGTTCGAAGGAGGCCTCCTGCGAGATCACCGTCTCCCCGGGTAGTCCGAGCAGATCCCGTTTCGTGTACCAGTCCCGCATCATGTCGGCTGTCACCCTCGCCACATCCAGTTTGGTCCGGTGCCTGCGGAGCGTCTCCTCGAACGGGATGTCGAAATAGAAGCAGCGCACCGGACCCGGGTGGGATTCGGCCAGGTGTCGCAGGTGAGTGGCGTGTTCTCCGGTGTGCAGGATGCCCTCCAGAATCACGTGGTATCCGGAGTCCAGGGCGGCTCGGGTGGTCGCCGTGATGAAACCGGGGGCGATCGCGGCGTCGCCCAGGCCGCCGTGTTCACGGAGCAGCACTCGCCTCAGCTGGTCCTGCTCGATCAGGGCGCACCCACGGCCGTACCTACGGCGTACCTCTCGGGCCGTCGTGGTTTTTCCGCTGCCGGAGTTGCCCCGGATGATGACCAGGGTGGGCGGCTCAGACATGGGAGAGGGTCTCCGTCCTTCGGCGGGCACCCAGGGCGAAGAGCACACCACCGACGACTGCCGCGGTCCCGCAGAGGACCAACGTCGTCCGGTATCCGAATTGTTCCACCGCCACACCGGACAGGATGCCGGAGATCAGCAGTCCGGTGGTGGACGCGTTGGCGAACAGTGTGGTGGCCCGGCCGGTCGCGGGGGCCAGATGGTCCTGGAAGTAGCGGATTCCGGCGGTGGCCACGATCGCGATGGCGATGCCCCGGAGCACCTGTCCGGCGATCAGCAGTGGCATGCCGGTCGCGGCCACCGTCAGGTAGTGGTAGGCGGCGAAGGAGCCGAAGCCGACGAGGATCAGCGCGAGTTGGCTGGTTCGTGCCGGCAGTGCGGCCAGGCTCAGAGTGGCCACCACCTCGACGGCGGCGCAGACGCTGAAGAGCACACCCATCGACTCGGTCGGCTGGTTCAGGCCGCGGGTGACGAAGAGGGCCAGAGCGATGCCGCCGGCGAACATGGCGGTGAAGAACAGCGTGACGCTCGCGGTCAGCAGGACCGGGGTGGCACCGGCGGAGGAGGTGGTGGTGGCCGCCACCGGAGCCGGGCCGGGGCGGGGCACCACCAGCACGGTGAGGGCGGCGATCAGATAGGCCCCGGCCGCCGTCCACATCAGCCACGGGTAGCCGCCGCGGGCCAGCACGAGCGCGCCGATCAGCGGGCCCACCGCCCACGCCATCGACCAGGACGCCCGCAGATACGCTGTCGAGCGGCCCTCCCCCAGCACCACCCGGCCGAGCGCGAACAGCTGTGGGAACGCCGCGCTCAGCGACGCGAAGACGGTGGCCGCCATCAGGAGCAGCAGCGGGAAACTCGTCACCTGAGGCAGCACCACGTATCCGGCGGCGCCCAGCACGATCACGGCGATCGCGTACGTGCGGGACGGTCGCCTGTCGAACATGCGGCCCAGCGTCCAGCTGATCGTGATGCCACCGACCGCGAACGCCGAGGTCCACACGCCGAGCTGGAGTGGCGACATCCCGGCCACATCGGCGCCGAACAGGATGATGTACGAGTTGACCATCGAATCCGCGATCCCGAACAGCAGGATCGCGGACACCAGTGTCAGTAGGGGCACGAAGACTTCGTACCGGGTTTTCGGCTATCCGCGCGCGTCTATTTTCTGCTGCAGCAACTGGACCAGGTGCGCACCGGAGACTCCGGCCAGGTCATCGGCCTGGGTGCGGCAGGAGAAACCGTCGGCGAGCAGGATGTCGCCCTCCTCGGCCTGCGCCAGCGCGGGCAGCAACTGCTGCTCGGCCACCTGCACCGACACCTCGTAGTGGCCGCGCTCGACACCGAAGTTGCCGGCCAGGCCGCAGCAGCCGCCCAGCCGTTTCACGGTCGCACCGGCCTGCTTCAGCAGTTTCGCGTCCGCGTCCCAACCCATCACGGCGTGGTGATGGCAGTGCGGCTGGGCGATCACCCGCACCCCCTCGAGGTTGGGCGGGGTGTAACCGGGAGTGGCGGCGAGCAGCTCGGCCACCGTCATCGTCGCCTCGGCGACCGCCTTGGCGGCCTCGTTGTTCACCAGCTCGACCGCGTCCTGGCGCAGCACGCCGGTGCACGACGGCTCCAGGCCGACGATCGGAATGCCCTTCTTGACCGACTCGTGCAGCTCGGCGACCGTGCCGCCGAGGATCCGCCGGGCGGCGTCGAGCTGACCGGTGGAGATCCAGGTCAGGCCGCAGCACGCCTTACGACTCGCCACCTGCGGCGCGTAACCGGCGTCGACCAGCACGTCCACCGCGGCCCGCGCGATCTCCGGCGAGAAATGGTCGGTGAAACTGTCGACGAACAGAATCACCGGTTTCCCGGTGGACACCGGCCGGAAAGAGGACCGGAACGTCTTCGGCGCGAAAGCCGGAATGTTGCGGCGCTTGTCCACCCCGGCGATCCACAATGCGATGCCCTTGATCCCGGGCAGGCTGGTGGCCAGATTGGCGAGCGCCGGCATCTTCGACGCGAGCCGCGACCAGCGTGGCAGCCAGCCGAGCGAATAATGCGACCGCGGCCGCACCCGCCCTTTGAAACTCTGGTGCAGGACCTCGGATTTGTAGGCCGCCATGTCGATTCCGGTCGGGCAGTCCGACGCACAACCCTTACAGGACAGACAAAGATCAAGCGCATCGTGTACGGCCTCCGCGCGCCAATCCGGGGCGAGGTCACCGTCGAGCATCTCCTGGAGTACGCGGGCGCGCCCCCGGGTGGAGTCCTTCTCATCCTTCGTGGCCAGGAAGGACGGGCACATCACCCCACCCAGGACCCGGGTGTCGACGCGGCACTTGCCGACCCCCGTACACCGGTGGACGGCCTGGTTGAAGTCACCGCCGTCGTGGTGGTAAGCGAGCGCCAACGGGACTGTCACCTTGCGGGCCTGCGACACGCGGATGTTGGCGTCGACCGGATCGGGGTCGACCAGGTTGCCCGGGTTGAGCAGGTTCCGTGGGTCGAAGACGCCCTTGATCTGCCGGAACAGGCCGATCGCGGCGGGCGAGTACATCCGGGACAGCAGCTCGGAACGGGCCCGGCCGTCACCGTGCTCGCCGGAGAGCGAACCGCCGTAGCCGACCACCAGGTCGGCCGCCTCCTCCAGGAACGACCGGAACAGCGCCGGGCCGTTCGGCTTGTCCAGTGGGAAGTCCAGACGCACGTGGACACAACCGTCGCCGAGATGCCCGTACGGCATCACGGACAGCCCGTGCCGCGCGCAGAGGGTGTCGAAATCACGCAGGTAGGAGCCGATCTTCGCGGGCGGGACCGCGGCGTCCTCCCAGCCAGCGTGCGCGGGCAGACCGCTCGGGGCCCGCCCGGCCAGACCGGCACCGTCCTCGCGGATCTTCCACAGCGGGGCCGCCTCGGCGGTGTCCTCGACGATCCGGTGATCGACCGCCTCGGCCACCTCGACCAGTTTCGCGACCCGCTCCCGGACCTCGTCGGGGTCGTCGCCGGCGATCTCCACCATCAGCCAGGCCGTACCGCCCGGCAGCGGCGGCACCGCGCCCGGGCCGCGGCGGGACCGGACCAGGTCACAGATCCGGTGGTCGAGGCCCTCACAGGCGGTCGGCGAGAACTCCAGGATCTTCGGGATGATGTCGCCGGCGGTGCCGAAGTCGGGGTAGCCGAGCACGATCAGCGTCCGGTGGGCCGGGTCGGCGACCAGCCGTACCGTCGCCTCGGTGATCACCGCGAGGGTGCCCTCGCTGCCGACCATGAACTCGGTGAGGTTGAACCCGTTCTCCGGAAGCAGGTGCTCGACGGCGTAGCCGGAGACCTGCCGCCCGAACCGCGCGAACTCGGTGCGCCCGACCGCCAGGTTCGCCCCGATCACCGCACGCAGCCGCTCGACACTCTTCGACGTGGACAGCTCGTCGCCGTCGATCGTGTACGCCTTCAGGTCCAACGTGTTGTCCGAGGTCCGGCCGTAACCCAGCGTCCGTGAGCCGCACGAGTTGTTGCCGATCATGCCGCCGATCGTGCAGCGGGTGTGCGTCGACGGGTCCGGCCCGAAGCGCAGCCCGAACGGTTTCGCCGCCGCCTGCAGGGTCGCCTGGACCGTGCCGGCCTGCACCCGTGCCGTCTTCGCGTCGCCGTCGACCTCGAGCACCCGGTTCATGTGGCGGCTGAAGTCGAGGATGATGCCGGGGCCGATCGCGTTGCCGGCGACGCTCGTGCCGGCGCCGCGGGCGGTGATCGGCACCCCGGTCTCCCGGCTCACCGCCAGGGTCGCCAGGACGTCGTCGTCGTGTCGCGGGCGGACGATCAGCCGCGGCACGATCCGGTAGAGAGAGGCGTCACTCGCATACGCCGACCGGTGCGCCGCATCGGTGAGGACATCGGTGACGCCCGCCCGGTGCAGCAGGGCGGCGAGGTCGTTTGTCACGCGGATCTCCAAGGCTGTCTTGGGGCTGGTCCGCCTTGGGCAGCGTGCGGCGGTGAACCTGCTTCGGGACGTCGCCGTCATGGTAGTCGCCGCGGAATCACGCCCTGCGCAGCGCCGGTTTCGCTGTGAGATCGGTTATCGGCGGGACCGCTGTTGGCAACTCGACAAAAGGGCGATAACCTCCTGCGCGTACGTTCCACAGATGATCGGTTCGATGCGCCGCAAGGAGACGCGTGTGGGGCGGAATGAGCCTCCCTCGGACGAGGGCCAGCGGTCTCCCGCGCTGAGAGTCGGCGGCTACGTGAAGACTCGCCGGGCCGCCCGGCACCGGGCCCCCGAGGCGATCGAGCAGGACACCCGGCTGCCACGGATCTCGGACTACTGGCCGGACGCGCCACACCGGCTGCGCGCCCAGTGGGAGGGCTTCCTGCCACTGCCACCGAACGCCGTCTCGTCGGTGGCGGTGGAGCCGGAGGACGAGCGGCCCGCGACCACCCTCGACCGCCGGTGGCCGATCATGATCACCGGTGTGTTGGCTCTGTCGGTGGTCGCCGGGACGATGCTGCTGGCCCGCCCGCTCGCCGAGTCGGAGATCCGCCAGCAGCGGGCCGCGCTGCCGCCGTCCGCGGTCGCCATCGAGCCGCAGATCACCGCCGCCCCGATGCCGCCGCCGCTGCTGCTCTCCCCCACCCCCGCGCAGTCGCCCTCGCCGACCCCGACCGGCGCCCCTGACGTCCGGTCGGCGCGGCTGGAGTTCGTCACCGGTGTCACCGATCTGTCGGTGCGGATCGCCGATCTGGGTGACCTGCCGTTCGACGTGGGCTCGTCGGACGGCTCCGAGGTCGACGCGAACACCACGTTCTCCGACGGCGTGCTGCGCATCGAGATCAACTCGGCCGGCTCGAACGGGTCGGTCGAGGTCCGGCTCAGCAACCGCATCGTCTGGGGCCTGCAGCTCTCGGCCGGGGTGAAATCGGCGCGGTTCGACACCACGGCGGGCTCGGTCAGCCGGATCGACCTGGACGGTGGCGCGGAGAGCTTCAACCTGGTGCTCGGCCGGCTGACCGGGATCGTGCCGATCCGGATGACCGGCGGGGTGAGCAACTGGCGGATCTGGACCGACGGCCGGGTCCCGGCACGGGTCACCGTCGGTGACGGCGCCGGCAACGTGGTCCTGTACGGCGACGAGAACGGCGGCACCGCACCCGGCGCCGTCGTCCGATCGGGCGATCTGGACGGCGGCACCGGGCTGGACGTCGACGCGGCAGCCGGTGTCGGCTACCTGGAGATCAGCTCCACCGACCAGTACGGCCGAGGCCGAACCCGCCGCTGAAGACCCGACCACCCCGGAACAGCTCTGCGGAACGGCCACCCGAAAGCGGCCGGCGCCCAGGGCTGCCGAACACCGCCCGCAACAGCCCTGAGAGCAAGCAGACCGAAAGTGGCCGGCGCCCAGGGCTGCCGAAGGCAGGTCGGGACAGCCCGGGGAGCAAGCCGGCCTAGTCGGCGCCCGGCTCGCGCGCGATCGCCTCGGCGATGCGCTTGATGCGCTGCAGGCGGGCGTCCCAGGCGGCGCCGACCGACGACAGCTGGGCCACCGCGCGGGCCAATTGGGCGTCGTCGACCCGGTAGCGCCGCTCCCGACCGGCCGGGGCGCCGTGCACGAGACCGGCCCGTTCCAGGACGACCAGGTGCTTGGCGACACCCTGCCGGGTGACCGACAGCCGGTGACCGAGCGTGGTGGCGGTGCCACCGCCGTCGGTCAGCAGCAGGTCGAGCATCCGGCGGCGGGTCGGGTCACCGATCGCCGACCAGAGATCGTCGTCGACGATCATGATCCGGCGTCCACCGAGGGCCGCAGGGTGGCCGCGTAGGCCTCCAGGCGGGGCAGGAAGAAGTCCCACCCGGTGACGTGCTCCCGGTGACACTGCTCGACGACGGCATCGTTCCAGCCCCGCTCCCGGAACCCGGACTCGGTCATCCGCAGCAGTGTGCCGTCACCCTTCGGGGTGAGGTCGAAGGTGACCAGCAGTGAGTTGGCCGCCGCCGCGATCTCCCCGGCCGGGTGCGTCCACCGGAACGAGAACGTCTTCGGCGGCCGCACGTCGACGACGGTGAGCTGCTCGGCGGTGCCGCCGTGGGCGCAGTCGCCGAAGACGATCCGGCCGGTCGCTCCGGGCACCACGTCGTACTCCGCGTCGTCGGGCCACCACCGCTTCACGTGGCCGGGGTCGCTCACCACCTGGAACACGACCTCCGGAGCCGCCTCGATGTAGATCTCGCGCTCGATGCTTCCGTACTCCATCTCAACCTCCCGCAACCTTTGGTTGCGTATGACTCTAGGCCGCGCGGGACCTATGCGCAACCAATGGTTGCGCATAGGTCCCGCGACCTCCTCAGCCGGTCAGTTCCATGTCCTCCTTCCCGGGCAACGACAACACCCCGGTCACTCCAGCGGGCAGGGAGACGTCGACGGCGGGTTCCCCGTCGACCAGGCGCCAGGACACTTCGATCCGGCCGTGCGGGGTGTCCAGACCCGCACGGGCCCAGGTCAGCCCGCCGCCGGGGCGGGGCGCGATCAGCACCCGCGAGTAGCCGGGCTCGAGCGGGACGATGCCGCCGATCACCCGGTGCATCCAGTCGGCGACCGCACCGAGCGCGTAGTGGTTGAAGCTGGTCATCTCGCCCGGGTTGATCGAGCCGTCGGGCAGCATCGAGTCCCAGCGTTCCCAGATCGTGGTCGCGCCCATCGTCACCGGATAGAGCCAGGACGGGCATCCACGTTCCAGAAGCAGGCGGTAGGCGACATCGAGATGTCCGGTCCGGGTCAGAGCATCGAGGATGTACGGCGTACCGGCGAACCCGGTCGAGATGTGGTGCCCGCTGTCCGCCACCAGCCGGGCCAGCCGCCGCCCGGCCTCCGCCTCGTCGTCGACCAGCCCGAACACCACCGCCAGCGTGTAGACGGTGGTGCAGTCGGAGACGATCGTGCCGTCGGCTGACACGTACTGCTCGTTGAACGCCGCCCGGATCCGCGCGGCCAGCGCACCGAATTCCGCCGCGTCGGCGTCCCGGCCGAGCAACGCGGCGGTCTCCGCGGTGATCGAGGCCGACCGGTGGAAGGCGGCGGTCGCGACCACGCCCGGGTCGGCCTTCGCCTTGGCCGGATTGTCCGGCGGCGCGTCCGGGTCGAGCCAGTCACCGAACTGGAACGTCGTGTCCCATACCCCGGCAGGCGAGAGCAGCGTCTCGACCCGGCGCACGTGTGCGGTCATCGAGTCGTACTGGTTCGCCAGGATCGCCCGGTCGCCGTAGGCCCGCCACAGTGTCCACGGCACCCAGACCGCGGCGTCGGACCAGAAGGCGGTGCTGTCCGGGGTCGGGAACTCCGGCACGTCGGGCAGGAATTTCAGCACGTCCGGGATGACGAACGGGACGAGGCCGTCGGCGGCCCGCTGCTCGGCGGCCAGGTCGGCCAGCCAGTCGGCCAGGAACGGGCCGGTGTCGAACAGGTAGGCGGCCGACGGCGCGAACACCGCGATGTCACCGGTCCAGCCGAGGCGTTCGTTGCGCTGCGGGCAGTCGGTCGGCAGGTCCAGGAAGTTGCCCTTGGTACTCCACACGACGTTGCTGTGCAACTGGTTGAGCAGGTCGTCGGAGCATGCGAAGGTGCCGGTGCGCCGCAGGTCGGTGTGCACGACAACGGCTTCGACCCGCCGTGCCTCTTCGAGGGACAGGCCGGTGATCTCCGCGTACCGGAAGCCGTGGAACGTCATGGTCGGCTCGAAGAGGTCCTCCGCGCCGCTGAGGATGAATCGGTCGGTGGCCTGCGCGTCGCGCAGCGGCCGCGCGCCCAGCTCGCCGTGTTCGAGGACCTCGGCGTGCCGGATCCGGATCTCCGATCCGGCCGGCCCGGTCGCGGTGAAACGGACCCAGCCGACCAGGTTCTGACCGAAATCGATCAAGATCCGCCCGGTCGGTGACAGCCAGGCGTTCACCGGCGCCACGACGTCCTGCCTGGTCACCGGAGGGCTGAGGTACGGGGTGAGCACGCGCTTGTCGAAGTCGAGGGCCTTGACCGGCAGGAACCACTCGGGCTCGCCCCCGGCCAGGTGCCATTTGGCCGAACGCCGCCGGGCGTCGATGGTCTGCCCGTCGTAGAGGTCGTCGGCGAGCACGTCCGAGCCGCCGACCGTCCACGTCTCGTCGGTGACGACGCTCTGCCGGTGCCCGTCCGCGAACGTGATCTCCAGGTCGGCGATGACCCCGAGCCGGTCGCCGTAGAACGCGCGCCCGCCCATGAACCCGAGCCGTCCTCGGTGCCAGCCGTTGCCGACCAGCACGGTGAGCACACTCCGGCTGCTCAGCAGGGCGGTGACGTCGTGGGTGAGGTAACGCAGCCGGTGCTCGTAGGAGCTCCAGCCGGGACTCAGCACGTCGTCGCCGACCGGCTGCCCGTCGATCCGGGCCTCGTGCACACCGAGGCTGCTGATCCGCAAGCTCGCCGCGGTCACCGGGCCGTGCCCGTCGTCGAGGGTGATCTCGGTGCGGAACAGCGGCGCGCTGCCCAGCTCGGTCACCGAGGTGATCATCCGACCTTGCATGTGGCTCAACCTTTCACCGAGCCGGCAACCATGCCGGACACGATCTGGCGCTGGAAGATCATGAACATGATCAGCGGCGGGACCGTGACCAGCAGGATGTCCATGAACAGGAGGTTGTAGGAGCTGGCGTACTGACCCTGGAAGTTGAAGAGGGTCAGTTGCACGGTGGCGTTCTCGTCACCGGGCAGGAAGTAGAGCGGGCTGGTGAAGTCGTTCCAGATGAACACCGTCTGCACCACCACGACGGTCACGATGATCGGCCGCAGCAGAGGGAACACGACCCGGAAGAACAGGCTCACCGGCCCGGCGCCGTCGATGGTCGCGGCCTCGTCCATCTCCTTCGGAATGCCCGCGATGAACGCCTGGAAGAGCAGGACACAGAAGGCCATGGCGTACGCGATCTCGACCAGGATCAGGCCGGGCATCGTCTTGAACAGGCCGATCTTCTGCAGCACCCAGATGGTCGGGACCACGGCCGGCGGCAGGACGAGCCCGGACAGGATGACCAGGTTCGCGACCTTGGTGACCCGGCTCTTGCGTCGTTGCAGGACGAACCCGGCCATCGCGGCCAGGATCACCACCACGGTGACACTGGCGACGGTGAGGATGGTGCTGTTGATGAACGCGATGATCAGCAGGTAGTCGCGGGCCTCGACGACCGCCTGCAGGTTCGCCACGAACGCCCACTCGGTGGGCCACGAGAAGTCCAGCAGCGCCGACTCCTGCGCGGTCTTGCCCGCGGTGAGCAGGATGAACCCGAACGGGACCAGGAACACGACACCGAACAGGACGATCGCCAGGCCGCTGAGCGGATAGTTGGGCCGGGTGCGGGTGCTCACGCGTCCTCCTTCCGGTTGAAGAACCAGAACAGCGGCAGCGCGATCAGGATCACCAGCAGGAACAGCACGACGTTCCCGGCCGTGGAGAGCCCGTAGAAGCCGGCCTGGTACTGCTTGTAGATCACCGAGGCCATCACGTCCGAGGTGAAGCCCGGGCCGCCCTTGGTCATCGCCCAGATCAGGTCGAACTTGCGCAGCCCGCCGATCAGCGACAGCAGGATCACCGACACGGTCGCCGGTTTGGCCAGCGGCAGGGTGATGTTGCGGAACCGGTGCCAGGCGCCCGCACCGTCCATCTTGGCCGCCTCGAAATACTCGCCGGGGATCGACAGGATGCCGGCCATGTAGATCACCGTGGCCAGGCCGACACCCTGCCAGACGTCGACGAACGCGACCGACAGCAGCGCCCAGTCCGGGTCGACCAGCCAGGCCGGGCCGGTGATCCCGACCAGATCGAGCGCCTGGTTGATCACCCCGCGGGTCGGGTGCATCAGGATCTGGAAGGTCAGGCCGACACCGATCGTGCTGACCAGCACCGGGAAGAACGCCACCGACCGCATGAACCCGCGGCCCAGGATCGGACCGGTCAGCAGTACGGCCAGCGCCATCCCGAGGACCACCTTCAGGCCGGAGGTGGTCACCGCGTAGATCAGCGTGTGCCACAGCCCGGACGCCAGCGCCGGTTCCCGGAAGAACTGCACGTAGTTGTCGAGGCCGATGAACTCCTGGTCGAACAGGGTCCAGCGGGTGAGGCTGAACCAGAACGCCATCACCGACGGCACCAGGAAGAAGACGGCGAAGATGACACCGCCCGGGAGGATGAACCAGTACGGATACGGACTCTTGCGGCGGGCCGGCTCCGGGACCGTGGTCGCCGGAGCCTCCGTCACCGCGTCGGTGACTGTCGTCATCACCAGCCCTGGAGTCCGAGCTGCTGCGCCTGCTTCTTCACGTCCTCGTCGTAGAGCTTCGCGCCGTCGGCGGCCGGGCGGATGCCGGAGCCGACCTCGACGGTGATCTGCTCCAGGGCCGGGCCCTTGATCGGGGAGAGGAACTCCAGCGCGGGGCTGGCGGCGCCGGCGTCCACGTACACGCTCAGGTCCTTGACCGCGGTGGCCACGTCGTCCGGCAGTTTGCAGGTCTTCACCGCGAACGGGCCGCCCAGCGACGTGGCGCTCGCCTGGGCCGCACAGCCGTCCGGGGAGGCCAGGAACGCCTGGAACTTCTTGGCCGCGGTGAGCTTGTCACCCTCGGTGCTCTTCGGGATGTAGATGCCGGACGGCTCCCACAGGGTCACGCCGTTCTTGCTCGCGTCGGTGCCAGGCAGCGCGAAGAAGCCGACGTCGTTCGTCTTGCCGGGGGCCGCGGTGTCGATGGCGGTGACCGCGAACGTGATCATCGGGTAGTGCGCGGCGGTGCCGTTGGCCACGGCGGCCAGGCCCTCGTTGTACTTCGCCGAGGCGTAGTCGTCGTTCCAGTAGCCGGCCTTCTTCAGCTCCTCCAGGTGCTGGAAACCGGCCAGGGCGGCGGGCGTCGTCGCGTACTTGGCCTGGTTGTTCGTGTACTTGTCGGCAAAGCCGGGATCGGCGGCCGAGACGTTGTGCATGTCGGCGAGCACCAGGATCTGCGACGTCCAGGTCTCGCTGTAGGTCTGGGCGACGGGCGCCGTACCGGCAGCTTTGATCTTGGCGTTGTTGTTCATGAAGTCCGCCCAGGTCTTGGGCGGCTGGAGGCCGAGCTTGGCGTAGAGCGGCTTGTTGTAGAGGATGCCGCCGCCGGAGATGGTCTGCCACGGCGAGCCGTAGACCTCGGTGCCGCTGGAGACGACCTTCTTGAACGTCTCGTCCAGGTCGCCGACCCAGGATTCGCCGGTGATCGGGGTCAGGTTCGTCGACGGGGCGATGGCCTGCAGCAGCGAGCCGGAGTTGTACTCGAAGACGTCGGCCATGTCGCCGGTGGAGAGCCGGGTCTTGACCAGGTTGTCGCCCTCACTGCCCTGCGGCCGGGTGTCGAGCTTGACGTCGACGTCGGTGTTCCTGGCCTCGAACGCGGCGATGACGGCTTCGGCCACCTTCACGTTGGCCGGGTCGTTGTTGGTCAGGAAGGTGATCTGGGTCTTACCGCCCGCAGCATCGTCGCTGGACCCCAGGGATCCGGCGCTGCAGGCCGACAGGCAAAGGGCGCCCGCAAGCAGTACCGCCGCACCGAGCCTCATATGAACCTCCGGTTTCGCGCATGTTTGTAGATCGGTCTCCGCGTGTAACAGCCGTCACAGTAGACCGGTCTACGTCGGCGGCACAAGACGAAACTCGAAACGTTTCAAAGATTGAATGAGCACTGCCGGTCCCCCGCCTCACCGGTCGCGGAGAACGGTCTACAGTGAGGCATATGTCGATCACGAGGGGCCGGGCGGTCACGATCAGTGACGTGGCCACCGCCGCGGGCGTGTCCCGCGCCGCGGTGTCGAAGGTGATCCGCAACGCGTACGGGGTGAGCCCCGGCATGCGCCGGCGCGTCGAAGCCGCCATCGAGGAACTCGGCTACCGGCCCAGCGTCGCCGCCCGGGCCCTGCGCGGGTCCAGTTACCGGCTCGGGCTGGAGATCCCCTACGTCAGCGCGCGGTTCATGAGCCAGATCGTCGAAGGCGCCACCCGGGCCGTCGCCGACACGCCCTACCAGGTGGTGCTCGCGCCCGCGGACGGGCCCGAGTACAGCACCCTCGAGTCGCTCGCCGACGGGCTCGTCGACGGCATCATCGCCGTGTCGCCCCGGGTCGACCCGCCCTGGCTGGAGGAACTCGCCCGGCGGGTGCCGATCGTGATGCTCGGCCGGCACGACGACCCGCAGGGGTACGACACGGTCGTCGGCGACGACGCGGCGGGTGCCGGAGCGGTGATGGAGCATCTGTTCGCCCTAGGGCACCGGCGGATCGCGCATCTCACCGAACCGGAGGCGGTCAACGTGGCCACACCGGTCACGCCGCACGTGGTCCGGGTCGCCGAGTACCGGGCACGGATGGCCGCGGCCGGGCTCGAACCGATCATCGAGGTGGCCCGCTGGGAGGACGGCGACACCGGGGTTCGGGAGGCGACCGCCCGGCTGCTCGCCCGGCCGTCACCGCCCACCGCGATCTTCGCCGGGCACGACGACATCGCGCTGATCGTGCTGGCCGGGGTCGCGGCGGCGGGACGGCTCGGTGAGGTGTCGGTCGCCGGGTACGACAACACCGACATCGCCCAGCATCCGCTGATCGACCTGACCTCGGTCGATCAGCAGGGCGCCGAGATGGGCGCGCAGGCGGCGACCATGCTGCTGGAACGCCTCCGGGGCCGGACCGAGCGCCGCCAGCACATGGTCTCCACGCGCCTCCAGGTCCGCGGCTCCACCCGCCCGCCTCTCCCCTGACGCGCTCTCCCTCGCCGATGATCTTGTGAGTTTCGGCATGCCGGGTGGGCGTAAGGGCACGAGATCGCGGGTGAAGTGGGGCTCCGGCGGGCATTCCGTCGTCAAACCGACATAGACGCGGTAACCGAGAACCGTGATCACCTTGAGTAGACTCCCGGGGCGCGACGGCCCGAAGGGAAGAGAACCACATGAGCATGCCGCTGCGTCCGGGAGACCCGGTCGCCCTCGGCCGGTACGAGCTGGTCGGCCGGCTCGGCGAAGGCGGCATGGGGACGGTGTTCCTGGGCCGCGACCCGGACGGACGGCCGGTGGCGATAAAGATGGTCCGGCCCGAGTTCGCGAACGAGAGCGAGTTCCGGGGTCGGTTCCGTAGTGAGGTCGCCCGGGCCAAGCAGGTGCCCCCGTTCTCGACCGCCGAGGTCCTCGACGCGGATCCCGATCACGAGCCGCCCTACCTGGTCGTCGAGTTCGTGGACGGGCCCAGCCTGGCCGACGAGGTCAAGGCGAAGGGCCCGCTGTCCGGCTCCGCCCTGCACGGGGTGGCGGTCGGTATCGCCACCGCGCTCACCGCCATCCACGGGGCCGGCGTGATCCACCGCGACCTCAAACCGGGCAACGTGCTGTTCGCCCGGGGCGGCATCAAGGTGATCGACTTCGGCATCGCCCAGGCCTTCGAGGCGACCAGCCAGCACACCCGCACCGACCAGGTGGTGGGCACGGTCACGTACATGGCGCCGGAACGTTTCGACCCGGTCGACGGACGGCCGGTCACCGCCGCGGCCGACATCTTCGCGTGGGGCGCCGTCGTCGCCTACGCCGCCACCGGGCGCACCCCGTTCGCCGGCGAGTCCGCGTCGGCCACCGCGATGCGCATCCTCACCCAGGCACCGAACCTCACCGGCCTGCCCGAGTCGTTGCGCGGACCGGTGTCCCGGGCGCTCGCCAAGCACCCGGACGACCGGCCCACCGCCCGTGAGCTGCTGGATCTCCTGCTGCCCGGGCAGTCCGCGCGGCCACCGGCCGACGACACGATCATGCTGCCGACCGTGGCACCCGCATCGCCCGCGGCCCCGATTCAGCCGTTCGGCCCCCGGCCGGCGGCCACGCCGATGTCTCCGGCCGCCCCGGCCGCACCGATGTCTCCGGCCGCACCGGCGTGGCACGCCGCCCCTCAAGTGCCGACGGCGACGTCCCAGGTCTACCCGGCGGCCGCACCGGCCCGGCCGCGCCGACGGCGTACCCTCGCGGTCGTCACCACCGCGGTCGCCGTGCTGCTCGCCACCACCGTGGGTGTCCTGATCAGGTACAACGGCCTGTCCATTCCCGACCATTCGGCAGGCGGTCCGGGGGAGACGCCCGCGTCGGCGTCGGCGTCCGGGGAAGCCCCCACGTCGGCCTCGCCGAAGCCGGGCCGCACCCCGTCCGCCGAGGAGCGGCTGGTGGCCATCAAGGCCGGCAAGAACAAGGCCCTGATCCACATCGCCGAGATCGACCACGACCTGGCGCTCGACGGCCCGTTCAGCGAGGTCGAGGCGGGCGACGGCACCGGTTCCAGGTCCGAGTTCGTCCTGATCCCGATGGGTGTCGACTACCTGATCCGGGCCCTGTACGCCCCGGACGAGGAAGAGGTCTGCGTCGGCGTCCGGCTCCTCGCCGACGCGTCGGCGAAGCTTGTCGCGACCGAGTGCGCGACCGGCGTCGGCACCCTGTTCGAGCTGATCCCGACCAAACTGAAGGACGACAAGAACCGTCCCCGCTTCCACCTCTACAACGATGCGTACGGCTTCGTGCAGTGGGACCAGGACGCCAACGAGGGAACCGGCGGCTTCTTCGTCGAACAGGTCGGTGACGCCCCACCGCTGACCACGTTCAGCCTCGTGGACCGCGGCCCCCTGCCCTCCCCCGCCCCCAGCTGACCGATCAGTCCCGGCTGGTCGCCACCCTGCACGGATCCTGCGGAGGGTTCGGATCCGGGACGGCCTGGTGGCGACCGGGCGGGACCATCCGTTCGTCGCCTACGGGACCGACTGGCTCGCCTTCGCCCACCTGGTCATCGCGGTGGCGTTCTGGGGGCCGTGGCGGGATCCGGTCCGCAACGTCTGGGTGATCGAGTGGGGCATGGTGTGCTGCGCCGGGATCATCCCGCCGGCGCTGATCGCCGGGGCGGTCCGGGAGCTGCCGTTCGGATGGACGCTGATCGACATGTCGTTCGGCGTGTTCGGGATCATTCCGTTGATCGTGATCCGGTCACTGATCAAGCGACTGACGACGGCGCAGGAAGGGCCGGACGAAAAGGTACAGGCCGGTGAGCATCAGCACGGCCAGCGGGAGCAGCGGAACGTAGGAGACCCAGACGATCGGGTCCTCCTGGGCTAGCGCGAGGAACGTCAGCACGACCGTTGCGGTGAAGACGGCGGACGTCCAGCGGTGAACGCGACGGATGATCATCAGGGCCTCCGGGCTCGGGAACAGCCCGAACGCTAGTCACCGAGCGGTCCGTCGGGCTTCTCGATTCCTGACCGGATCCGGGCGCCGGTCAGACGCGGTGGACCGTGGTCAGGTCGGTCAGGCCGGAGATCTCCAGCAGCGGTGCGAGCAGGGGTCCCGTACGCAACTCGATGTGATCGGCCTGGGCGAAAAGCGCCGCGAGACCCGCGCTGTCCAGGTATTGGACCGCGGTGATGTCGACGATCAGGCGGGCGCCGGCCGCGCCGGCGACCGCCTGGATCAGCGCGTCGGCGAAGGTTTCGGCGTTACTCATGTCGATCTCGCCGCAGGCGGTGAGGACGACGCCACCGTCCGGGCCGGGACTCGTCGTGAGGTTGAGCTCGGTGGTCATCAGGTAAGCCTCGCCTGCATGTCGACGACGGTGCCGGTCGTTCCGGAGGTGACGGTGACAGTGTGCATGAAGGCACGCATGAGCTTGATCCCCCGGCCGCGGTACGGGTTGGCGGATGGGTCGGGTGTCTTCCATCGGCCGGTGTCGGAAATGGTCAGGCGCAGGTCGGCGGCGGTCGCGGCGGCGCGCAGCCGGATCCGGCCGCCCGGGTGCTCGCGGTGCCCGTGCTCGATCGCGTTGGCGCATGCCTCACCGGCGGCGACCAGCACGTTCTGCACGATGCCGGGGTCGATGCCGCACCTGTCGAGCCATCCGCGTAGCGCGGACCGGACCGGGGCGAGGCGGGTCGACTCGGCGGGGAACTCGAGTTCCAGCGGCCCGGGGTGGCGGTAGAGGAGCAGCGCCACGTCGTCGTCGTAGCCGCTCTCCGGGGCCAAACTGGTCATGATCTCGGTGGCCAGGTCCTCGATCGGGGTACCCAGACCGTGCTGAACCGCGGTGCTGGCCTCCCCGATACCCGCGGACAGCGGACGACGACGGCGTTCGACCAGTCCGTCGGTGTAGAGGAGCAGGGTGGCCCGGGGCGGTACGACGAATTCGGCGTCCGGGCGCTCCAAGCCGGGCCGGACCGCGACCGGGCGGGACCGGCCGCCGTCGAGCAGTTGGGTCGTGCCGTCCGGGCGGCCGACGATCGCCGGTGGGTGACCGGCACTGGAGTAGACGAGACGGCCACTGCCGGGATCCAGGATCCCACAGAACACCGTGGCACAGCCGGCGCCCGGCACCTTGGCGGCGAACCGGTCGAGCGCCATCAGCGTGTGCGCGGGGCTGGTGTCCTGGAGCAGCAGGGCCCGGCAGGCGCTGCGGAGCTGGCCCATCACGGTGGCCGCCTGCAGACCGTGGCCGACGCAGTCGCCGACGACGATGCCGATCCGGCCGTCGGAGAGCTCGACCGTGTCATACCAGTCGCCGCCGACCTTCAGCGGGCGGGTGGCCGGCTCGTAGCGGACCGCGAACCCGCTGGGCAGGCTGTCCGGGCCGAGGATGGCTCGTTGCAGGGCGAGCGCGGTCTCCCGCTGCTGGTCGATCTGGTCGATGCGGCGCAGGCCCTGGCTGAGCCGGCCGGCCAGCAGGGCCAGGAGGGTCTCGTCGGGCGCAGTGAACGGGCGCTGCGGGCCCGGTTCGATCCAGAGCGCCATGGCGCCGTGCGGGTGGTCCAAGACGATACCGGTGCCGGACGGGGTGAACGCCGGACGGTCGCGCAGCTCCAGGATCGACCGGCGGGTCTCGGCGGGAAGGTCCGCCCAGGTCAGGTCGGGGTCGGTGGCGGTCACCGCGGGGTCGCCTCGCTCGGCGAAGACGGCCGTCAGCACGTACCTCGCCTGCCAGATCGTCTTGAGCTCGCGCAGGACCGCCTGCACCGCCCCGGAGAGGTTCTCCGCCTCGGCGAGGCGCATGCCGAGCGCGGCGAGGGCGTTGTCTCGCTGCACCGCGTAGTGCTCGGCGGTGACGTCCCGGAACGTGCCGACGATCACCCGCTTGCCGGTGTCCGGGTCCTGGACCTGGTTGTACGAGGCGGCCGCCCACAGTCGGCGCCCGTCCCGATGCACGACCGGGATGGTGTACGTGCCCTGCGGTTCCTCCAGCAGCATCGCGAACGCGTTGACGACCGCCCGGTGCGCGTCGGCGTCGGTCGCGACGTCCGGCCACCACGGAGGGGTCGGCGGATACGGGAGCCCGTCCGGCCCGTACCCCAGGATGTCGGTGAACGCGCTGTTGATCTCGATGACCGAGCCGTTCTCGTCGCAGACGAAGAACGCCTCCTGCAACGAGTCGATCAGCGCGTTGCGCCAGCGGGTGTGATGGTTGCGCAGACGGGCCAGCTCGACGTTGGCGCGCACCCTGGCCAGCAGCTCGGCGGCCGAGAACGGCTTGAACAGGTAGTCGTCGGCGCCCGCCTCCAGGCCCTCGATGGACGCCTCCTGCCCGGCCCGGGCGGACAGCAGCAGCACCGGTGTACTCGCCGTGCGTGGGTCCGCGCGCAGGGCCGCGACCAGCTGCAACCCGTCCAGGCGCGGCATCATGACGTCGCTGACGATCAGGTCCGGCGAGGTGGCCCGGGCGGTCTCCAGGGCCTGCTGCCCGTCGACCACCGCGGTCACCCGGTGCCCGGCGGACCGCAGCAGCCGGCTCAGGTAGTCGCGCATGTCGGCGTTGTCGTCGGCGACGAGCAGATCGGCGCCACCGTCCGGCACCGCTTCCGGCTCGGCCGGCGCCGCCGGCTCGTCGCCGGCCGGCAGCCAGCGCAGGGCCTCCTGCAGGAACGATTCGGCATGGCTTTCGCCCGAGGAGCCCTGGTGGTACGTCGGAAGGTGCGCGCTGCCGAACGGGAGGCGGATGGTGAACGTCGTACCACGTCCGACGGTGCTCTCCGCGGTGATCGTGCCGCCGTGCAGACCGACCAGTTCACGGACCAGGGCCAGGCCGATGCCGCTGCCCTCGTTGGACCGGGAGCGGGAGTTCTCGATCCGGTGGAAACGCTCGAACAGCCGCGGCATCTCGTCCTCGGCGACACCCACCCCCGTGTCACCGACCGTGACGATCGCGTCGGCGTCCTCGGCACGCACCGTGACCGTGATGCCGCCGTCGAAGGTGAATTTCAGGGCGTTGCTGAGCAGGTTGAGGACCACCTTCTCCCACATACCGCGGTCCAGGTGGACCGGCTGGGGCATCGGCGGGCACTCGACGTCGAGCGTGAGCCCGGCCCGTTCGATCGCCGACCGGAACACGCTGGCGAGCTCGGCGGTGGCGGCGGACAGGTCGGCCGACTCGAACCGGGCCTGCATCTTCCCGGCCTCGATACGGGAGAAATCGAGCAGCGTGTTGACCAGTTTACCGAGGCGCAGCCCGTTGCGGTGGATGACCTCCAGGTCCGCCCGGGTCTCCGCACCGGCGCCGGCGAGGAGATCCTCCACCGGACCCATGATCAACGTCAATGGGGTACGGAACTCGTGGCTGATGTTCGAGAAGAAGGTCGTCTTCGCGCGATCCAGCTCGGCCAGCTCCTCGGCCCGGCGCTGTTGGGCCTGGTAGCTGCGGGCGCCGGCCACCCCGGCCGCCAGGTGACCGGCGGTCAGCTCGACGAAGCCGCGATAGCCTTCGTCGAGCGGCCGATAGCGGTTCAGCCCGGCGACCAGGAAGCCGTACGGTGTACCGCCCTGGCGCAGAAGCGGCATCGCGAGCGCCTGGGTCGGCGGATCCGGCCAGTCGCCGCCGGGCAGCCCGTCCCACCCGTCCAGGTCGGCCAGCACCGGTTCGCCCGCGGCCAGCCGCACCGTCGGCCAGTACTCGGGTGCCGCCACCGGGTGCCCGGGGTCGATCCCGGTCGACGCCGCGAGCCGGGCCCCGCCCTCCTCGCCCGCATCGAACAGGTAGGTCAGGGTGAACGGCAGGTCCCGCCGGTTGCGGTCGAGCTGCCGGCTGACGAAGGCCAGCATCTCCTCCTGGGTGCGGACCACACTCGGGTCCGAGCCGAGCTCACGCAGCGTGGCCATGCGCCGCTCACCGATCACCCGATCGGTCTCCTCGCTGACCACGCAGAGCATCCCGACCAGGGCACCGTCGTCGTCGCGCAGCGGGCTGTAGGAGAACGTGTGGTACGACTCCTCGGGATAGCCGGACCGCTCCAGGAACAGCAGCAACGCCTCGTCCCAGGTGGCCTCGCCGGTGCGCAGCACGGTGTCGATCCGGGGGCCGATGTCGCCCCAGATCTCCGCCCACACCTCACTGGCCGGGCGGCCCAGCGCCCACGGGTACTTGCGGCCCAGCGTGTTGCGGCGGTAGGCGTCGTTGCAGAAGAAGGTGAGCTGCGGACCCCACGCCATCCACATGGAGAAGCGTGAGGACAGCAGGATGCTCACCGCTGTCCGAAGGCTCTGCGGCCAGCCGTCCGGCGGCCCGAGCGGGGTCGCCTCCCAGTCGACCGCGGCGAGGTCTGCGCCGACCTCGGGGTCGGCGGAGAAGTACGCGGGAGACGGCCGGTTGTCATCACCGTTCATCGCGTCCGCTTGTCCCCCTGCCGCAGGTCGTCGAAACCACCACGACGTTATCTCAGGGTGCTTCCGTCTCTCCGGCGCCCTCCTCGCCCCGCCCGCACCGTCGGTGTCCTCCGTCGCGTTCAGGGTGGATTCAGGTCGGGTGGGCAATCATGGCGGCATGCGTGTACTCGTCGTGGAGGACGAGAAGCGGCTCGCCTGGTCGTTGCGGGTGGGCCTGGAGGCCGAGGGCTTCGCTGTCGACGTCGCACCGGACGGCGTCGACGGCTTGTGGCTGGCCAGGGAGAACGATTACGACGTGATCGTTCTGGACCTGATGCTGCCCAAGCTCAACGGCTATCAGGTCTGTGCCGCGCTACGCGCCGAGGAGAATTGGACACCGATCGTGATGCTCACCGCCAAGGACGGCGAGTGGGACCAGGTCGAGGGTCTGGACACCGGCGCCGACGACTATCTGACGAAGCCGTTCTCGTACCCGGTGTTGGTGGCCCGATTACGAGCGGTGGCCCGGCGCGGTGCCCGCGAGCGCCCGGTCCAATTGACCGCCGGTGACCTGCGGATCGATCCGGCCTCCCGGAAGGTGTGGCGGGGCGAGACCCGGATCGACTTGACCGCCCGCGAGTTCGCGCTGCTGGCGTTCCTGGCCCGCAACACCGGCGACGTGGTGTCGAAGCAGCGGATCATGGAGGCGGTGTGGGATGCCGACTTCGACGGCGATCCCAACATCGTCGAGGTGTATGTACGACATCTGCGCAACAAGATCGACCGGCCGTTCGGGCGGGAGGCGATCCAGACCGTGCGCGGGGCGGGGTATCGACTCGGTGGTGACGGTGGTTGAGCGGGCCTCGATCCGGTTGCGGACCACCGCCCTCGCCGTGCTGGTGATGGCGGTGGCCGTGGTTCTCGGGGCGGTGACGCTGGTGTTGCTGACCCGAGCGTCGCTGGAGGGCGGCATCAAGGATTCGGCGGAGAATCGGGCCGCGGTGCTCGCCGCCCAGGTCTCGTCGTCGGGCCTGCCGGCCTCCGGCTTCTCCTCGGCGTCGCCCGAGGACGACGAGGACGACGAGTTCGCCTGGGAGATCCTCGATGCCGGCGGGGCGGTGGTGCGGGCGTCGGAGCCTCTCGACGACAGGTCCCTGCGCGTCACCGAGGACGCCGAGCCGTACACCGTGGTGGTCTTCGCTTCTCTCGAAGAGGTCGACGACGCGACGAAAGCTCTGGCCACCCCCCTGTTGATGGGGATTCCGGGTGCGCTCGTCCTGGTCGGCGGGGTCACCTGGGTGGTGGTGACCGGGGCGCTGGCACCGGTCGAGCGGATCCGCCGGGAGGTCGAGGAGATCACCGGGGAACGACTGGACCGGCGGGTTCCGGAACCACCCGCCCGCGACGAGATCCACCGGCTGGCCGCCACCATGAACCGGATGCTCGCCCGCCTTCAGGACTCCCGGGAGCGGCAGCAGCGGTTCGTGGCCGACGCGTCGCACGAGCTGCGGTCACCACTGGCCGGGATCCGGCAGGCGGCCGAGGTGGCCCGGTCGCATCCGGGCGCGCTACCCGAGGGTGAGCTGGCCGAGGCGGTGCTTGAGGAGTCCGCGCGGATGGAACGGCTGGTCGAGCAGTTGTTGCTGCTCACCCGTACCGGTGGGGCCGGCGTTCGGCGGCTGCGCGACGTGGATGTCGACGATCTCGCGCTGGCCGAGGCCCGGCGGGTGCGACGAGCCGGGCTCACCGTCGACACGTCCGGGGTCGGGGCGGGGCGGGTCCGGGGGGATGCGACGGCGCTCGCCCAGGTGGTGCGCAACCTCGCCGACAACGCCGCCCGGCACGCCCGCGCGACGGTGTCGGTGACCGTCCGCCCGGACCGGGACGGGGTGGAGCTGGTGGTGGAGGACGACGGCGCGGGGGTCCCGGAGGGCGAACGGGGGCGGGTGTTCGAGCGGTTCGTCCGTCTCGACGAGGCCCGGGACCGGGACGCCGGGGGCAGCGGGCTGGGGTTGGCCATCGTCAAGGAGATCGTGGAGGCCCATGGCGGCACCGTGCGGGTGACGTCGTCGGCGCTGGGCGGAGCGCGTTTCGTCGTGCACCTGCCGGCCTCCTGACCAACCGATCCGCGCCCGCTTTCTGAAGGGGCTTTCAGGTGCGTTCAGGGGAGATTCAGGGACCGGGGCGCAAGCTGTCGCCGTACTCGTTGTTCCCCGCGAGACGTGCTCGCTTCTTCCCGCGAGACGTGCTCGTTCTTCCGCGAGAAAGGCACACCTGATGGACACCAGCAAGCTCCGCAGCAAGCGCACGGTCATCGGCGGGATCGCCCTCGTGGCCGCCCTCGGCGCCGGTGGCACCGTGTGGGCGACGGCCGCCAACGCGGGCGGCAAGCCGGACGCCGATGATCGGGTGCTGAGCGCCGAGGAGCGCACCTCGGTGGAGACCGCGGCCCTCGCCGCCATCCCCGGCGGCACCGTTCTGGAGACGGAGGCCTCCGACGACCAGGGCGTGGCCTACGAGGCCGAGGTCCGCGATCCGGCCGGTCAGGAGTGGGATGTCGATCTGGACGCTTCCTTTCAGGTCGTGACCAAAACCGCGGACGCGGATGATGACGGCGACGACGACTGAGTTTTGATCAGGGTCTTTCCTCTTTGGAGACGGGGCGGTAGAACAATCTTCACGGTTTCGGCACTAGCAGTGCTAATAGTTCCGCGTTCTCCTCGCCGTGGCCGGCCTCCGGCGGCTCCCGCCGCACCCCACGACAGCAGGAGACGAAGATGTCGCCCCGCTCCCGTCACTGGCAGTGGCTGCTGGTCATACCGACCGCTGCTCCGCTGCTGACCCCGTTCGCCAATCGGATCGAGCCGACTCTGTTCGGCGTGCCGTTCTTCTTCTGGTATCAGTTCGCCTGCGCACTGCTCGCGATGGTCGTGATCACGGTCGTCTACCTCGCCACCCGCGAGGGCCGGCCGTGACCGATCGAGACGTCGAGGTCGGCGTCTTCCTGGTCCTGATGACGGGCGTCGTGCTGCTCGGCTTCGGTGCCGCCCGCTGGCGCCGGCCCGCCGACCCCTACCACCTCGAGGAGTGGAGTGTCGGCGGGCGGGCGTTCGGCAACTGGACGATCTGGTTCCTGCTCGGCGGGAGCATGTATAGCGCGTACACGTTCATCGCCGTCCCGGCGCTCACCTACGGCGTCGGTGCGATCGGGTGGTTCGCCGTGCCGTTCGCGATCGTCACCACGCCCCTGACCTTCATCTTCACCACTCGGGCGTGGTCGGTGGCGCGACGGCACGGCTTCCTCACCCACAGCGAGTTCGCGGCCGCCCGATTCGGCTCACCGGGGCTCGGGGCGCTGGTCGCCGTCACCGGGATCCTGGCGACGATCCCCTATGTCGCGGTGCAGCTCATCTCGTTGCAGGCGGTGCTGCGGACCGTCGGGTTCGGGGGCGAGTGGCCGTTGCTGGCCGCGGTGACGCTCGTGTCGATCTGCACGTTCCGGTCCGGGCTGCGCGCACCCGCCCTGCTGTCGGTGGTCAAGGACGTGCTGCTCGGCTGGATGCTGATCACCGCGGCGCTGATGGTGGCCATGTACGGCGGATGGGGCAGCGCCTTCCGCGGTGCCGCGACCCGGTTCGCCGCCACTCCCAACCCGGCCGACGGGCTGCTGCTGCCGGAAACCGGCCACCTGGGCTTCCTGACCCTGGTGATCGGGTCGGCCCTGGCCATCTTCGCCTACCCACACGCCCTGGTCGGGATGCTCGCCGCCAAAGACCGCGACACGGTCCGCCGAAACGCCGCGGCGCTGCCGGTCTACTGCATGGCGCTGGGCCTGATGGCCATGCTCGGCGTCTTCGCACTGGCCCGAGGCGTGACACCGGCTGACGGCGACCTCAACACCGTCGTGCCACGGCTGATCCACGAGTACTTCCCCAGCTGGTCGGCGGGGGTCGCGTACGCCGCGCTGAGCATCGCCGCCCTGATCCCGGCCGCCGTCATGTCGATCGCCGCGGCCAACGCGTTCACCCGCAGCCTCTACCGCACCTACCTGCGACCGAACGCCACCCCCGAGGCCGAGGCGTGGACCAGCCGGTGGGTGTCCCTGGTCGTCAAGTTCGGCGCGGCCGCCCTGATCCTCGCCGTGGATCCGGCGTTCTCCGTCGACCTGCAGCTGATCGGCGGCGTGCTGATCCTGCAGACCATCCCGGCGGTCTTCCTCGGCCTGCTCACCCCGTGGTTCCATCGGGCCGCGCTCACCGCCGGCCTGATCAGCGGCCTGGTGACCGGTCTGGTGATGCTCTGGGACATCCCGAAACTCGACGCCACCGGCAGGGTCGTGGCCGAACATTTCGGCGGCTCCAGCTGGTCGCTCGGCGACGGCCGGAGCATCTACGTCGGCGTCGTCGCTCTCGCCGTCAACCTGCTCGTCACCGTCGTGCTCACCCTGCTCGTGCGAGCGGCCGGAGTCCGCGACGGCGACGACCGCACCCGCCCCGACGACTACCACGCCGACGCCGGCGACCCCTACCTGAAACGTCTCGACGAGCTGATCGACGGCCTACCCACCGGCGGATCCGGCGGCCGACCGATCTCGGCACCGTATCCACCGCATCACATGCCCGAGCAGCGCGTCCCGTGACGAGGAAGCCGGCGCGCCCGCGGACCCCGGTCGCGGGCGTCCGATCGCGGGCGTCCGATCGCGGGCGTCCGATCGCGGGCGTC
This sequence comes from Actinoplanes sichuanensis, assembly GCF_033097365.1. Lineage (NCBI taxonomy): Bacteria > Bacillati > Actinomycetota > Actinomycetes > Micromonosporales > Micromonosporaceae > Actinoplanes > Actinoplanes sichuanensis. The sequence continues at coordinate 1,222,440 of NZ_AP028461.1, read as the reverse complement.
CGATCGACCCGACCCGCTGAGCAGCGGGTCGCCCGCGAGGGTTACGCGCGGCGCGAAAGTGTCGGTGGGGGCTGCTAGGTTCTCGGCACTGTTCCGGTGAGCGTCGATTACGGGCTAGGGGAGTCCTGTGGGCATTTACGAGCACGTGGACGAATTCGCGGGGCTGCCCGTGGTCGCGGCCGATGACGAGGAGGCCACGGTCGCCGATGCGGCCGCGGTCGCCTGGCGGATCAGCATGGAGGAGTTCGAGGCGCCGCCGGAGGAGTTCGAGGCCGCCTTCGAGCAGCTGCTCCAGCGCACCGGGCCGGCCGGCCCGACCGCGCTGATCGTCGGCGAGTGGGGGTCGGCCTACGACACCCCGTTCCCGTATCAGCTGCTCATCGACAACGCGGCACGGCTGAGCGGGTTGCGGGCGCTGTTCATCGGCGAGCTCACCGGTGAGGAGTGCGAGATCTCCTGGATCGACCAGGGCGACATCACTGCGCTGCTCGAGGCCTTCCCGGCCCTGGAGCGCCTGTGGATCCGTGGCGCCGAGGACCTCCAGTTGCGGCCGGTCCACCACGAGGGGCTGCGGGAGCTGGTGTTCCAGTCCGGTGGTCTGCCCGCCGACGTGGTCCGGGCCGTCGCCGCCAGCGACCTGCCCAATCTGACCCACCTGGAGCTGTGGCTGGGCGTCGATCAGTATGGCGGCGACGCCCGCGCCGACGACCTGGCGCCGATCCTGGCCGGCCGCTCCCTGCCCGCGCTCACCTACCTGGGCCTGCGTAACGCCGAGATCGCCGAGGAGCTGGCCGCGGCCGTCGCGGCCGCACCCATCGTCGCTCGCGTCACCGACCTCGACCTGTCGCTGGGTGTGCTCGGCGACGCCGGGGCGGAGACACTGCTGGCCGGTCAGCCGCTCACCCACCTGCGCAGACTCAACCTCAGTCACCACTTCATGTCGACCGAGACGGCGCAGCGGGTGGTCGACGAGCTGCCCGGCGTCGAGGTCGACGTCTCCGACCCACAGAAGGAAGAGGAGTGGGGCCGCTACACGGCGGTGGCCGAGTAGTGCGCCTCGCCGTCGTCGCAAACCCGGACAACCGCCGGGTGACCCTGTTCACCGAGGCCGCCCGCCGGGCGGGCCTTCCCGACCCGGTCGTCTACCCGTGGCGAGAGGTTCTGTCGGCCGGCGCACCGCGCATGTCGGCCGACCGCACCTCACCCGGGCACACCACACCCCGGCACACCACACCCGGGCAGGCTGGTGTTCTCGATTCGGCCGGGGCGGCCGTCCCCGGGCCGGGCATGGTCGTCCGGATCGAGTCGCCGGGGGAGGATGCCGAGGTCGACCGACTGTTGCGGGAGGCCGGCAGCGGGCGACCGGCGGTGGCCGCCGAGCACGGGGAGATCGTCGGGACCGCGGCGGCGTTCGCGGGCCTGCGGGTCGCCCTCGACCGGGTCGTGGCCGGTGGCGGTCTGCTGCTCAACCAGCCGGGCGACATCCTCACCATGAGCGACAAGCCGCGCTGTCACGCGCTGCTGGCCGCGGCGGGCATTCCGGTGCCGCCCGCGTTGCCGCCGGTGCACGACTACGAGTCATTGCGCGCCGCGATGGCCGGTGTCGGGTGGAGCCGGGTGTTCGTCAAACCGGCTCACGGTTCCTCGGCGTCCGGCGTGGTCGCCTTCGCGGTCGCCGGGCGTCGACTGTCCGCGGTCACCTCGGTCGAGCTCAGTGGCGGCCGGATCTTCAACAACCTCCAGGTCCGCCGCTATACCGACGAAGCCTCGATCAGGGCGATCGTCGACCGGCTGGGGCCGGACGGGTTGCACGTCGAGCGGTGGTTCCCGAAAGCGGCCCTCAACGATCGGGTCCTCGACCTGCGGGTCGTGGTGATCGCCGGCCGGCCACGGCATGTGGTGGTCCGGACCAGCCGCTCCCCCATGACCAACCTGCACCTCGGCAACGCACGCGGCGATGTCGCAGCGGTCCGGGCGGCCGCCGGCTCCCTCTCCTGGGCTGCGGCGATGGAGACGTGCGCGCGGGCGGCGGCGTGCTTTCCCGGCACCCTGCACGTCGGCGTCGACCTGATGTTCCGCACCGGCTGGCGCGAACACGCGGTGGCCGAAGTGAACGCGTTCGGCGACCTGCTCCCCCGAGTCCTGGCCGACGGCCTCGACACCTACGGCGCCCAGATCGCCGCCCTCACGGCCGGCTGGGCGCCGAGCGGTGCGGCGACCGCCGCCGGGGTGGGTGTGCCGTGCGTGAGCTGATCGGGAGTCATGACCTGCTGTTCGTCACCCTCGACACGTTGCGTTACGACGTGGCGGTGGAGTGTCTGGCGGGCGGACGGACGCCGTACCTCGCGAAGGTCCTACCCGGTGGGGTGTGGGAGCGGCGGCACACCCCGGCGAGTTTCACCTACGCCGCGCATCATGCGTTCTTCGCCGGGTTCCTGCCGACGCCGGTGACGCCGGGGCCGCATGAGCGGATGTTCGCGGCCCGGTTCGGGGGCAGCGAGACCAGCGGTCCCGGCACCTTCGTCTTCGATGCCCCGGATCTGCCCACCGGGTTGGCCGCGGCCGGCTATCACACGGTCTGCCTGGGTGGGGTCGGGTTCTTCAATCCGGCCGCGCCGCTGGGCCGGGTGTTGCCGGGGCTGTTCGCCGAAGCACACTGGGAGGAGGCGTTCGGGGTGACCGCGCCGGACTGTCTCGGAGCCCAGATCGACCGCCTGGAAACGATCATCGGCGGGCTGCCGGCGGAGCAGCCACTGTTCACGTTCGTCAACGTCGCCGCTCTGCACCAGCCGAACCGCCACTACCTCCCCGGCGCCACCGACGACGACCCGACCACACACGCGGCCGCCCTGGAGTATGTCGATGGCCGACTCGACCGCCTGTTCGCCCTGGTCACCGGGCGTGGCCGGCCCTGTCAGGTGATCCTCTGCTCCGATCACGGCACGCTATACGGCGAGGACGGCCACACCGGCCACCGCGTCGCCCACGAGTCCGTGTGGACGGTCCCGTATGCCGACTTCATCCTGGACGCCCGGTGAACCTCGACTCCCCCTATCAGGGTTACCTCTACGCCTATCCGCACAAGACCGCCTACCGTCGCCTCGAACCCCGCCCGCTGCTGCGCGACGTCTGGGCCGACGAGCCACCGGATTCCCTCTTCGGGTATGTGCACCTGCCGTTCTGTGAGATGCGCTGCGGCTTCTGCAACCTGTTCACCCGAGCCAACCCACCCGACGAGCAGGTCACCGCCTACCTCGCCCAACTGCGCCGGCAGGCGGTCGCGGTCGGTGAATCGCTCGGCCCGGCGGCGTCGTTCTCCCGCCTGGCGATCGGCGGTGGCACCCCCACCTACCTCACCGCCGCCGAGCTCGAGGAACTGTTCGACATCGTCACCGGCGTCTTCGGGGCCGGGCCGGTTCCGCTGTCGGTGGAGACGTCACCGGCCACCGCCACCCCGGATCGGCTGGCGGTGCTGGCCGGGCACGGGACCACCCGGATCAGCATCGGCGTGCAAAGTTTCCTCGACACCGAAGCGCGTGCCGCCGGGCGACCACAGCGGCTCGACGAGGTGCTGGCCGCGCTTCAGACGATCCGCGACGCCCGGATCCCGGTTCTCAACATCGACCTGATCTACGGCATCGACGGGCAGACCGCGCAGACCTGGCAGCACTCGCTCGACGAGGCGCTGCGCTGGCGGCCCGAGGAGCTGTACCTGTATCCGTTGTACGTGCGACCACTGACCGGGCTGGGCCGGCGCGCCCACGCCCGCGCCGACTGGGACCGCCAGCGCCTCGACCTGTACCGGCAGGCCGTCGACGTGCTCACCAGCAGCGGTTATGTGCGGCATTCGATGCGTCAGTTCCGCCGGGTCGACGCGCCGGTTCCGGACGGTCCCGACTACTGCTGCCAGGACGACGGCATGGTCGGGCTGGGCTGCGGCGCCCGGTCGTACACGAAGACCCTGCACTACTCGTTCGATTACGCGGTGGCGGTGCCCGAGGTCCGCGCGGTTCTCACCGATTACCTCTCCCGGCCCGCGGACGATTTCCGGTACGCGGAGTTCGGTTTTCACCTCGATGAGGTCGAGCAGCGGCGCCGGTGGTTGCTCAAGTCCCTGCTACGGGCCGAGGGTGTCGACGCGAACGCCTACCGGGAGCGGTTCGGCACCGACCACACCGGCGACTTTCCCCAGCTCCGCGAATTGGTCGATCGTGGCTGGCTGGACGACGCCCGGGCGGTTCTCACCCCGGCCGGTCTGGACCACTCGGACGCGATCGGCCCGTGGCTGGTCTCCGGCGAGGTGCGCGAGGCGATGGGAATGTACGTACCACGATGACCGGCCACCTCGAACCCGCGGGCCGGCCGCTCCTTCCGGTGCTGAGCCACCCGATGCCGGCCCACCCGGCGCTGGACCGCCCGGCGGTGCCCGACGGCCTTTCCGTGTTGGACGAGCGCCGGGACGACCTCTACGTCCTCTATCGGGGACCGCTGGCCAGCTGCAACTACGACTGTCCGTATTGCCCGTTCGCGAAGAGGGTGGATCCGCCGGAGCTGTTGCGTGCCGACCGGGCCGACCTGGAACGCTTCGCCGACTGGGTGGAGGCGACCACCGACCGGCGGTTGTCGGTGCTGTTCACGCCGTGGGGCGAGGGCTTGACCCGGTCCTGGTACCGGGATGCCATCGTCCGGCTGTCACACCTGCCGCACGTGGCCCGGGTCGCGATCCAGACGAACCTGGCCGCCCGCACCGGCTGGCTGGCCGAAGCCGATCCACGGGTGGCGGCGCTGTGGGCGACCTACCACCCGGGCCAGGTCACGCGGGAACGGTTCCTGGCCCGATGCCGGGAACTGCTCGCTCTCGGCGTTCGTTTCTCGGTCGGCGTGGTCGGGCTACCCGGACACCATGCGGAGGCGGTGGCGTTGCGGGACGCGCTGCCGCCCGAGGTCTACCTGTGGGTCAACGCCGCCGAGGGGCACGTGTACACATCCGAGGAGGAACGGCTGTGGACCGCCCTGGATCCACGGTTCGGCGACAGTGTGCGACCACATCCGTCGCTCGGCCTGCCGTGTCACGCCGGTGAGACCGCGATCTCGGTCCTCGGTGACGGCACGGTCCGTCGATGCCACTTCATCAAGACACCGATCGGCAATCTGTACGACGGCACGTGGCGGGCGGCACTCCAGCCCCGCTCCTGTACGAACGCCCTCTGCGACTGCCACATCGGCTATGTCCACCTGAAGCCGCTGGGCCTGCGGGACGTCTACACCGACGGGCTCCTCGAACGCATCCCCGCAGTCTGGCCCTGACCCCGACCGGATGACCGGTCGGGGCCGAGGGCGGTCAGGTCTGGATCATCGGCTGGTACTCCTCGGCGGTCAGGCCGAATGTCCAGGCGACACCCTCCCGGGCGCTTCTGGTGCGAGGCGGGACTCGCAGCCAGTAGATACGGCTCGTGCCGTCCGGCTCCGGGGTGGAATTGACGACCTCGACCATGACCAGGGGCTCGTCGCCGGGGAGATCGAGATACCACAACGTGCCCGTCTCGTCGGAACCCATCTTCCGGGCACCGGCGTCGCGGAGGTAGCGGTCATAGCCGTAGTGCTCCAGCATCACCCGCCGGATCTCGGCGTTGTTCTCGTGGCGGATCCGGGTGACGGTCAGGGTCGGCAACTCGGAGGCCAGTTCGGGTGGGATCGGCATGCCGCGCCAGGCCCAGAGGCCATAGCCGTCCGGGAACTCCAGTGCCGCGCCCTCACCCCGGTGCAGCCGGCCGACATTGTCGCGGGTCAGCGCCGACGGGCGCTCGGTCAGGACGGCGACCTTCTCATTCGCCCACCACCAGCCGGCATGCCGGGCCACCTCGGCCAGACCCGCCAGGCCGGTCATCAGCCCAGCCTCCGGGCACAGCCGATCGGCCGCCTCGAAGGTGGACAGCCAGGGGCCGTCGTACTGACCGTAGATCGCGTCGAGCACCGGCATCCGCGCGGCACGGCTGTCGTCACCCGGGAAAGCCGCCGCCAGATCCTCGCCGAGGCGCAACCGAAGCCGCCCGGCGATCAGATCCATCACCAGGCCCCACGAACGGCGGCCGGCTGCCGCACTGAGCTGCGCCCACCCGTCGTTACCGAGCGCTTCCACGGCGGCCTTGCGCGCGGCCGCCCACGGCTCGGTCCGCACTCGCCGCCGCAGCGACGGGCCGGCGGTCTCCCCCGGTGTCCAGCCCTGAAGCCGCAGCTCAGCACAGACCTCAGCGACCCACTCGGGAACTCCGGCCTCGGCCGCCGACGATCCGGAGCCCACCCCGACACCAGCGGCCACCCGTTCGGACGACGCCGCGGCGGGAGGCGCTCCACCCGCCGCCGACTCGCCAGACGCCACACCGGGAGGCGCTCCACCATCAGTAGCCGCCGACGCGGGACGCGCCGCTGCGGGAGATGCTTCGGCGACGGCGGTCGGCGGCGAAGGGAACGCCTCGACGTCCGGAGAGGACACCGTTGGCCGGGTCGCTGCGGGAATCGGCAGGCGGCCGGAGAGCAACGCCATCGCCACCGCCCCGGCGCGCGGTGACCCGAACCAGTAGATCCGGTCGGGAACCTCAAGTCCGGCCAGGCGATACGAGTCCCGTACCCCCTCTTCGGCAGCCGCACGTGCCGCATCGCCGGTCTGGACCGCGGCGGCCAACCATTGGTCCTCGATGGCGGCAGCCATCGCCTCCTGGGCGTGGCTCAGCTTCATTTCCCGCTCCTTTCAACCGCAACCGAAACCCGCGGCCGTAACCAGTAACCGAACCTATGACCGAAACCAACCGACCACGCCGACAACCGAAACAGCGACCGAACCAACGACCGAAACCAACCGACCACGCCGGCGACCGAAACCGACCAAGCCGTCCGAGACCAACCGACCAAGCTGGCGGCCGAAAACAGCGGCCGAGGCCCACGGCTGAAGTCGGCAACCACAACCAGCGACCGCACACGGCGGCCGGACCAGGAACCGAACGATTCGTCAGAACGCCAGGTCAGTCCGCGACCGGGCGGAAAGCGCCCGGGATGTACTCCCGCTGACGCACCACCCGGTAGTGGCCGGCGGGCAGCGAGATCGGCCCGTGCTCCTCGTGGGTCACCCGGCCGTGCGACGGCACCTCGATGAACATGGCATCCGGATCGTCGAGGTCGGCGACCAGTTGCAACCCCGGCCCGCCGACGACGTGGGCGTGCCCGGTCGCCTCGCCCCGGGCCAGCACCATCCGGCCCCGGCGGTCGCGGGGAACCGGCGCACTCGCCGGCACCTCGGTCTCCGCGACCGGAATGATCAGCACGTCACCCTGCCGGTACATCCGGCCTCCCCTCACTGCCCGAACCTGATGCGCGAACGCTATCGCCGGGGTATGACACTTTCGGCGGGAGCACCGCTGACCTGCGAAATCAGGGTCAGTGGAGGTTGATCCGGGCGACCGCCGTGACCTTGCCACCGCGGATGGTGACCAGGGCCGGAAACGGTGACGGCTCGTCGTAGACGGTGGAGAAGTCGCTGAAACTCACCTGGCAGGTCCCGGCCAGTGTCGCCGGGTCGGTGCATTTGCGCTGGTTCGGCCGGAAGTCGAGGTATTTCGGCCGGGCGGCGATCGGCAGGCTGACCTGGAGGCCGCTGCCCACCGGGACGTACTTGCTGTCGCATTTGGGAGAGTTCAGCGCGACCCGCCGGCAGTATTCGGCGCCCGTCGGATATTCGGCCGGTTCGGCGATCGCGACCCGGCCCTTGTCGTAGACCATGTGCATGGCGGCGACCAGTTCGGCGTCGCCGGTGAGGAATTCGGGTGTACGAGGTGTCGCCGGATCGGTGCCGGAGCGCAACTGCGCGTCGGTGTAGGTGACCGTGCCGCCGGACGCGCCGAGCAGCACCCGGCCACTGACCAGCGAAGGCTCATCGAGCGGCCCGGTCAGGACGGCCTCGCCGTCGATGCTGACGGTGGCTTCCCGTTCGCCGACGACGACCTGGATGAGGTGTTCGGTCCCGCTGCTCGTGGCCCGGGGCAGACCGGCGATCGGTGACTCGTCACCGTCGAAACTCGCGGCCAGGCTCACCCGGGTCGGGCATACGGCGACCTGGTAGGCGTCCGGGAAGAACTCCTCGCCCTCGGCCCGGAAACCGACCACGGCACAGGACTTCCCGTCGCCGAGCACGGCCCGCACGCTGACGTTCTGGCTGGGCGGGAAGACGATCCGCTGATACTCGCCACACATCATGGCGTTGTCGGAGGTCGCCGTCACCCGCAATCCGCCGGCGTAGGCGCAGCGCCCGTCCTGGGTCTTCGCGGTGGTGAAGAGACTGTCGGTCTGCAACGCGTCGAACACCGCCGGGCCGGTGACCGCCGTGGGCGCGGCCGGTGGTGCCGGTTCGGAGGACGTCGGCCGTAGGGAGATCCCACCGGCCACGGCCACCGAGACGACCGCCGCGGCGGCCGCGAACACCGCCAACCGGCGGCGGGCCGGGCGTTTGCGGGGACCGGTGTCGAACCGGCCGGACTGCTGGGCGGCCTCGGCGGACCGCTGCAACTCGACCGGCAGCGGTGGCGCGCTCGGTGCTCCGGTGACGAGCAGGCGGTCGAGGAGTTCCGGGGCGGTGGGCCGGTTCTCCGGCTCCTTCTCCAGCGCGGCGGCGACGAGTTCGGCCAGATAAGGCGGCAGGTCACCGACCCGTGGCGGCTGGGTGAGGATGCGGGCGGCGGTCACCGCCGGGCTGTCGCCGCCGAACGGGGTACGGCCGGTGCCGGCGAACGTGACGACCGCGCCCCAGGCGAACACGTCGACGGCGGGGGTGGGCAGCCGGTCGGTCTCCACGTCGAGACGTTCCGGGGCCATGTAGGCGAGCGTTCCGACCACCTGATCCGCGCGGGTGTGGAAACTCGTCGGGTCGAGCGGCCGGGCGATACCGAAATCGATCACCTTCGGCGTGCCCAGTGCGAACAGCACGTTGCGCGGTTTCAGGTCGCGGTGGACGACACCGGCGCCATGGATGGCGGCCAGCGCGGCCGCCACCCCGACGGCCACACCGTGCAGGCTGCCACCGGCAAGCGGCCCCTGGTCGGCGACGACCTCGTCCAGGCTCGGGCCGTCGACATATTCGACGACCAGGTACGGCGTCTCGTGATCCGGGTCGGCGTCGAGCACCTCGGCTGTGCAGAACGGCGGCACCTCGCGGGCCCGGTTGACCTCACTGCGGAACCGGGCGCGATATTCGGGCTCGTGCGCGTACTCCGGGCGGATGACCTTGACCGCGACGAGCCGCCCGGCCGGGTCCTCGGCCAGGTACACGGATCCCATCCCGCCCGCACCGAGCCGGCGCAGTGTCCGATAACGGCCTATCGACCGGGGATCGGTGGGGCGCAGTGGATCTGCCACGGGTTGGCAACCTACCGCACATCGGCCGGCGATCTAACCTTCGGTCATGGAGGTCACGGCATCGGACTGGGTTCTCGGGCAACGACTGCTCAGCGCGACGGCGGCAACCGTCGTCGGTAACCGCTATCCGGCCAACTTCGACGTGCTGCACCTGGACCAGGGGCGTCCGCTCGCGGTGGTCGCGGACGGGATGGGCGACGGTCCGGGAAGCACGGCCGCGGGACGCACGGCGGTGGAGGTCTTCGTCCGCGAGACGGCGTCCGACGCTCGATCGGCAGGCGGCGGCCAACCGGCGGACCGGCCCGGCCCGGCAGGTCGGACCGGACCGCCGGATCGGAACGGGCCGACAGGTCGGACCGGACCGCCGGATCGGAACGGGCCGACAGGTCGGGCCGGACCGCCGGATCGGAACGGGCCGACAGGTCGGATCGGACCGCCGGACTCAACGGGACCGGTGGATCGGACCGGCCCGCCGGGGTCAACCGGACCGGCGGGCTCAATCGGACCGGCGGTGTTGCGGGCCGCGGTGGCCGAGGTGCAGCGGGCGGTTCGGGCGGCGGGCCGCGGCATCGCCGAGTTGACCGGGTGCACGCTGACCGCTTTTGTCGGTGACATCGACGGTTCGGCGTGGCTGGTGCAGCTCGGCGATTCGCGGGCCTACCGGCTGCGGGACGGTGTCTTCGAACTGTTGACGTCCGACCACACGGCGGCCTGGCTGGGCATACTCAATGGCTGGTATCCGCCGAACTCGCGGGAGGCCCACCGCGATCGGCATCGTCTGACCCGCTACGCGGGCCATCCGGACATGCCGGAGCCCGATCTGCTCAACGTCAGCCTGCGTCCAGGTGACCGATTTCTATTGTGTACGGACGGAGTCTCCGACCAGATCCACGACCGCCGGCTGGCCGACGCCCTGACCGAGCGGACCACCGTGGTGGAGTTACTGGCCGAAACGCTGGACCGGGGCGGCGACGACAACGCCACCGCCGTGATCATCCAGGTCAGCTGATTCGGGCAGGCAGCTGATTCGGCAGGCAGCTGATTCGGCAGGTCAGCTGGTTTGTCGAAGCACGAGAACACCGCCGACACCGGGTATCAACCCGAGCAGCCGCGTGCGCACCGGCAGGGTGGTCCGATTCAAGGCCAAGATCAAGACGATGAGGTACGCACACCCGTGCACCGGTCCACACATTGATGTGATCGCGTCAATATGTGCGGTGTACATATTGATCAACAGTATTGACAGGGAAATCAACTCAACCCATGCGGCCGGACGCACAGTCAGGCTCCCGTCGTCGAGCCGGGTCGCACGATCATCAAGACGGTGACGGTCGCCCACAACAGGTTGAAGATCCCGGTGTACATCCCGAGCCGACCCGCCCGACCGTCGACAAGTGCACGCCGCTGACCGGGAACGATCAGCAGACTCAGGATCAACGCCGCGGCTACGGTGAGGGCGATCGAGGTCAGCAGCCAGGTGTCGCCGAGAACGCCGAGACTGCTCGCGGTGGCCAGCCCGAAGACCGGCACAGCCACCCCGACCACGCCATAGACACGACAGATCCGATGCAGCAGCCGCAGCCGTTCGCCGCCCTCAGCCTCCGATCCGGCCTCGGGTAGGGCGCCGGACGCAGACTCGACCCGCGCATCCGACCCAGACTCGGCCCCAGCACCGGACGCAGACGCGGCCCGCGCATCCGACCCGAAGGCGGTCCGGTCGCCCGACGCGAGCGCGGCTCGGGTATCGGGAACAGGGGCGGCACGAGTACCCGGAGCAGACTCGGCTCGGGTGACGGGCGCGGGGGCGGTCCGGGGGCCGGGAGTTCGGGTGGCCTGGCGGGCGACGGCGGGGAACATGCTGGCTGCCACGGTCACCGGGCCGATGGCGATGATGGCCGCCAGGACGTGCAGGGAGAGGAGGAGCTTCGTCACGTCGGGGACGCTATGCCCGTTTCTGCGGTGCGAGAACTGGCAGGATTGCCCACCTGCAACGGATTCTGGCCAGACGACGGCGTAGGGTGCGCCCCATGCCGAACCGGTGCCATCTCGTTGCCGTGCTCGCCCTCGACGGGGTCATCCCGTTTGATCTGTCCACGCCGATCGAGGTGTTCAGCCGGGTTCGGCTCGGGGACGGCAGCACACCCTATGAGGTTCGGGTCTGCGCGGCCACTCCGGAAGTCGACGCCGGCGCGTTCACCCTGCGGGCGCCGTGGGGACTCGACGTGCTGCTCGACGCGGACACGATCATCCTGCCGGGGTGTGCGGATGTGCGGGTGGCCGTACCGCAGGAGGTTATCGATCATCTGCGGAAAGCCGCCGCCGGCGGTGTCCGGATCGCCTCCGTCTGCGCCGGCGCGTTCGTCCTCGCCGCCACCGGACTTCTGGACGGGCTGCGCGCCACCACCCACTGGCTGGGCGCCGCCGAGCTCGCCGCGCGACACCCGGAGATCGACGTCGATCCGGACGTGCTCTACGTCGACAACGGTCAGTTCCTGACGTCCGCCGGTGCAGCGGCAGGCCTGGACCTATGTCTGCATTTGATCAGGCGGGATCACGGTTCGGCGGTGGCCGCCGATGCCGCTCGACTGTCGGTGATGCCGCTGGAGCGCGAGGGTGGGCAGGCGCAGTTCATCATTCCGGCCGCGCCGCCGACCCCGCGTGGGGCCGGGCTCGAACCGCTGTTGCAATGGATGCAGGACAACACCAGCGTCGATCTCACTTTGAACGATCTGGCGGCACGTTCCGGGATGAGCATCCGGACGCTGAACCGGCGCTTCCGCGAACAGACCGGGACCACGCCGCTCCAATGGCTGCTCCGGGCCCGGGTCCGCCGAGCACAGCACCTCCTCGAAGCCACCGATCAGCCGGTCGAGGCGATCGCCGGGCAGGTCGGTTTCGGATCACCGACCGCCTTCCGGGACCGTTTCAAGCGCGTCGTCGGCACCAGCCCGCACGGTTACCGGGCCAGTTTCCGCAGCACCCGCTAGGGGTCAGGGCTGTCAGCGAAGGGATCAGACAGCTCTCGGAATCGGGTGGGCGAGGGGAGAACTGCGCCCCGGGGCGGACGGCGCGAACGGGAAGGGGCAGCGAGAAAAGCGCCGCGGGGAAGGGGCCGCCACGGAAAGGGCGGAGGGCAGGGCGGGAAGGCGCGGAGAAAGGAAAGCCGCCACGGGGGAAAGGACCGCCGCGGAAAGGGCGGAGGGCAAGGCGGGAAGGCGCGGAGAAAGGCGCGGCCACCGCCGTGGGTGGCGGTGGCCGCGCTGGGGGGCCGGGTCAGCCGAAGATCGAGGCGGCCCACTCCGGGTGGTCGATGAACGGGTTCCGGTTGTGCTGGTACGTCGAGTAGATGAGCTGGTTGCGGGCCTTCTCTGCGCTGTCCGGCGGGTCCGCGTTGTGCCAGGCGATCAGGGTGGAGAGCTTGCCGGTGTACGGGACGCTGCCGTTACCGGTGACGTTGTTGACTTCAAGGTCGGCGAACCCGTCATCACCCGAATACCGGACCGCCATGTAGAACAGCATCCGGGCCACATCGCCCTTGACCGCGGCCCGCGGCTCCCACGAGTCCGAGTCGGAGTAGTTGCCGGACGCGCCGGAGACCGCGCTGCCGCCGTTGTCGAAGTCGAGGTTGCCCCGCAGCGCGTTGATGGTGACGTCTTCGGGCCGCAGGTGGTGCAGGTCGGTCCCGGGTCCGGCACTGGTGCCGAAGTCGCCGTGGGACTGCGGCCAGACGTGTTCGCGGTTCCAGTTGCCGGAGCTGCCGCCGTTGAGGGTCTTGGAGCGGCTGATCCCGGAGTAGAACAGTTTGACGTTCGACGAGTTGGACGGATCCTGGTCGGTGACCTTGAGGGCGGTCCAGACCCCGTCGTACGACAGCTTGGTGACGCCCGTCGACGTGATGGTGTGCAGCGCCGACTTGAGGCTGGACCCGGTTTTGCCGAGTGCCGCCGCGTAGTAGGTGTCGGTGGTGCTGGAGGCCGTCGGTGAGGCGGTGCCGGTGGCGGTGGGGCTGGTGGTCGAGCCGCCGCCGAGGCTCATCGCGGACGGCGACTTGAGGCCGGCGTGCGAGAAGTACGCGGTGAGCGTCCCGGTGACGGTCAACTGCTTACCGATCAGGGACGGGTTGCTGAGCAGCCCGAACGACGACCGGTAGGAACTGGTGATCTGGACGTACAGCATGCTGCCGGTGCTGGTCGTCGAGGCGCTGTCGGCGATGGCGAGGGCGGTGTCGCCGGTGAAGCCGCTGAACCTGACCGTGTCGGTGGCCGTCGGCTCGCCGACGATGTATCCGGTGACCGTGCCACTGCCACCGGTCTGGCTGCTGATCGCCTGGGCGACGGTCAGCGAGGCGGCGGCCGCGGGCTGGGAGAATCCGAAGACGCTGACGGTCGCGACGAGCAGACCACTGAGGACGGGGACGAGCAGCGCGACGATGCGCCGATGTCTGGTGGTGGGACCGGGCATGGGGGGCTCCGTTCGCCAGGCTGTATAGACAAGCCTCAGTGTGGGCGAGCCGGCCCGGAGGGGTCTCATACCACTTCGGTCATACGCAGGTTCTGCCGGAGGTTCTGCCTGGCCACGACGAGACGGAGGCGATTTCCTGAAGGGAACGCGACAAGGGAGCACACGAACATGAGCACGATCGTCCTCATTCACGGACTCTGGGTCACCCCCCGCAGCTGGGAACAGTGGATCCCCTACTACCGGGCCAAGGGCCACACGGTGATCGCGCCCGCCTACCCCGGTTTCGAGGTGGAGGTCGAGGCGCTGCGGGCCGATCCGCGGGTGATCGCCGAGCTGACCGTCCCGGAGACGGTCGCCCACTTGGAGAAGGTGATCACCGCGCTGCCGGAGAAGCCGATCCTGATCGGGCACTCGTTCGGTGGCACGCTGACCCAGCTGCTGATGGACCGCGGTCACGGCGCGGCCGGTGTGGTGATCGACTCGGCGCCGCCGGAGGGCATCCGGGTGACGCCGCCGTCGCAGTTGAAGTCGCTGTTCCCGATTCTGAACAACCCGGCGAAACGGCACCAGGCGGCCGGGTTCACCGCTGAGCAGTTCCACTACGCGTTCACGAACACGCTGCCGGAGGACGCCGCGAAACAGACCTACGAGCGGTACGCGATCCCGGCCCCGGGCAGCTGGGTGTGGAGTTACGGGCTGATCGCCAACTTCAAGCCCGGCAAGCAGGAGACCTGGGTGGACTTCCACAACGCGGACCGGGCGCCGCTGCTGTTCATCGCCGGCGGTAAGGACCACATCATGCCGCCCGCGGTGAACAGGTCCAACGCCGATCACTACAAGGCCGCGGGTACGGTCACCGAGTTCCACGAGTTCCCGGAGCGCTCACACTGGACCTGCGGCGAGCCGGGCTGGGAGGCGGTGGCCGACTACGCCCTGGAATGGGCACTCAGGCACGCCGCCTAGTACGGCAGCCGCCATTCGTGATCATGGTTGGAATTCAAGGGTGAGGCGGCGGGCGTAGTGGGCTTTTCTGGCTCGTGCTTGGTGGCGGCGTCGCCAGCATGACCAGCGCAAACGATCGGCGATGGTGCGAGTCGGGCGGATCAGTAGGACGTTGATCAGCCGGCGGATCTCGTTGACGGTCAGATCGATCATGTCGGGTTGGCCGTGCCGGTCTGCTGATCGGGCGTCGGCGGCGCAGATCGCGAGGACGGCGAGGGCGGCCAGGGCGAGGGTTGTGAACCGGTGCCAGGACGTCCAGCGTCGGACTTGGTGCTGGTCAAGCCCGACCTGGCCTTTCCCGGCCTGAAAGCTTTCTTCCACAATCCAACGGACTCCGGCGACCCGGACGAGTTGGGCGAGGGTGGCCGGTCGGGATGCCCAGCAGCGGTAGAAGGTCAGCTCACCGGTGGTGTTGTTGCGGCGGATCAGCAGGCTGTGCCGGCCGTCGTCGTCGGGATCGCCGTCGGCACCGACGTCGGCCAGCCAGGCCCAGTCGTAGAACCGTGGCCCTTTCGATCCGTCACCGGCGCTGCGCCGGGTCCAGGCAGTGGCGGGCAGGTCGGCGGCCAGCCGGTCGGCTCGGCAGCGGGTCTTACCTGCATCGATCGGCACGAGGTGGTCGCAGGAGACCGCCAGGACGTAGCCGAGGCGGAGTTTGCGCAGTTCACTGCGGAGTCGGGTGTTGTTGCCATAGGCCTCGTCCGCGGCGACCCACCGGGCCGGGACCAGTGCGTTCACGGCGGCGGTGATCATGTCGTCGGCCAGCTCGGATCGGGTGGCGAACACGACGTCGTCTGGGACGCCGGCCTGCTCACACCGGCTGCGGTCGTCGGTCCAGGATTTCGGCAGGTAGACCCGCCGGTCGATCAGGGCGTGACCGTGTCTGCTCGCGTAGGCCAGGAACACGCCGACCTGGGCATTCTCGATCCGCCCCGCGGTCCCGGTGTATTGACGCTGGACGCCGACCGAGTGCACGCCCTTCTTCAGATCGCCGGTCTCGTCGACCACGAGGACACCGTCGGGGTCACCGAACCGGTCGGTGACGACCTTGCGAACGTCGTCACGCACTGCATCAGCGTTCCACTTGGCCCGGTAAAGCAGCCGTTGCATCGCATCAGGCCGGGCATGTCCGGCCTGCTCAGCCACCTGCCAGCACGTCTTGATCTCCAGGTCGGCGAGCAGTCCGGTGACGAATCCGGCTGCCGCCCGGCGGGGCTCGACCCGGCGGAACCGGCTGGCGAACGAGTCGATAACCAGGTCGATGGTTCGTCGCCATCGGGCAGGCTCTACGCTGTGGCTCTCGGCCACCGCAAGGTCTGATGTTGTGTCCACAACGCACAGACGATCATGCGGTGGCCGTCCTCGTTCCCGCGGGACCTGAGGTCAACTCACGAACGGCGGCTGCCGTACTAGCCACCTAGGTCTGGAGGGCCCCGGCGAGCTGGGCTCGCCGGGTCACCCCGAGTTTCGGGTAGATGCGGTACAGGTGGGAGCCGACCGTGCGGTGCGACAGGAACAGTCGTTCGGCGATCTGCCGATTGGTCAGGCCCTCGGCGGCGAGGGCGGCGATCTGCAGTTCCTGCGGCGACAGCTGATCACGGACCGACGACACACGCCGGCTGCTGCTCTCGCCGGTGGCCCGCAGCTCGGCCCGGGCCATCTCGGCCCACGGCACGGCACCCAGCGAGTCGAACGTGTCGCGGGCCGATCGGAGCAGGTCACGGGCTTCGGCGGTGCGGTGGCGGCGGCGTTCGACCCGGCCACGATGCAACTGCAACCGCGCACGGTAGAGCGGCCACCGAGAGACGGCCGGTCCCAGAGGCGCGTCGTCCAGGACGACGGCGGCATACTCGGCGGCGACCGCCACGATCGGCGCGCGGAAGAGATCCGACAGACCCGCGACGAGGGTACGGACCTCAGCGATCCGTTGTGCGGCCAGAGCGGCGTCGAGCAGCTCCGGAACCAGCCACCACCGCATGTACCGGTGGTAGGTCGGCGAGGCCGGGTCGAAAGCGCGCGCCAGTACGGCGTACGCCTGCTGATTCTCCCCGCGGAAGAGATGGACCAGACCGCGTGCCTGGACCCGCGCCGAATGGATGTAGCTCATGCCCGCGGCGAGCGGGCTGGTGGCGACCTCGTCGAGGAGCCGTTCGGCGGTGTCGAGGTCGCCGCGCATCGCGGTGATCGCGCCAGTGCTGGTGCGGGCGGCGACCGCGTAGAACGCCTCGCCGGTGTCCCGCGCGAGCACCCCCGACTCGGTGAGTTCGGCGATCGCCTGAGCCCAGTCGCCGAGCCACAACCGGCCCCAATTGGCGCTGGTCAGCAGACGCACGATGACGGCCATCCGGCCCTGGCCGCGAGCGTCGGCGACGGCCGCGTCGAGCCATGCCGAACTGCGTTCGAAGTCGCCGAGCACCAGCGCCGCACTGCCCAGGAACCGCAGCGTGTCCGGTCCGCCGCCGGTGGCCGCGAGACGGTGCAGCCGGTCCAGGATCTCGGCGCCGCGCTCCTCCGGAACGGTGTAGGCGATCAGTGCCAGGGCGAGTGGATCGTCGCCCTCCGCAGCGGCGAGCTCCGCGATCCGGGCCCGCGCGTCGGCCGTCTCCGGGCCGGTGGCCTGGAAGAAGCAGCGGGACGCGGCCCGCCACAGCAGCTGGAGGTAGGCCTGTCGGCTGCCGGCGTCACGCGCGGCGACGGCCCGGTCGATCAGCTCGCGGACTCGGGCCGCCGGGTCCCGGTACTGCCCGAAGCGGACCACCTCGAGGACGTTCGCGAGGCGGGCCTCCTCGATCGGCCCGAGCGCCGACAGGTCACTCTCGGTGAGTAGACGCTCGACCTCGTGGCGGGCGCCCACCTCACTGGCGAGCTCGGCCGCGCGCAGCACCAGCGCGGTCGCGGCGGCCGGCTGGTCGGTCAGTTCGCCGGCCCGGTGCAGGGCGGCGACGGCCGACATGGTGGCGCCCCGCAGCCGGGCCTGCTCGGCATAGCGTTCCAGCTCGGCGGCCAGGTCAGGGTCGGGTCCGAGGGCGGCTGAGGCGAGGTGCCAGAGCCGCCGGTCGGGGAAGTCGGCGAGCTGACCGGCCAGCCGCCGGTGCACGTCGAGCCGGGCCGTCAGCGGCGCACGCTGATAGACGGCCGACCGCATGAGCGGATGCCGGAACCGCACCGACGGCCCGGACACCTCGATCAGGGCGGCGTCGATGGCCCGCTGGGCGTCACCCAAAGTCACCGGCTCCCCCGCCACCTCCGACGCGGTGACGAGCAGCCGCCGAACGTCCAGAGCCGCGTCCGCGGCCAGGGTCAACAGCAGGGCACCCTCGCGTACGCCCAGATTGCCGGCCCGTGCCGCGAACGCCGCCTCCAGCCGGCTGTTGAGCGGAAGCGGACCGGCCGTGGCGATCGGCGGGGCGCTGCGTGGCAGCTCGACCAGCGCGAGCGGGTTGCCGGCCGCCTCGGCCAGAAACCGTTCCCGCACCGACGGCGACAGCTGCGGCGCGTGCGTGTCGAGCAGCGCGGCCGCGTCGGCGGCGGCGAGCCGGCCCAGCTCCAGGTCGGGCAGGTCGGCACGCCGCTGCGGGTCGTCGAGCGCGACGGTCCGGGTGCCGCCGACGGCCAGGATGGCGTCGTTGCCGACCCGCCGGCCGACGAACGCCATCACGTCGGCGCTCGCCTTGTCGAGCCAGTGCAGGTCGTCGGTGACCAGCACGATCGGCTGTTCGGCAGCGGCGTCGACGAGCACGTCGAGGGCGGCCAGCGCCACCGCGTACAGGTCGGGGTGGCCCTCCTCGAGACCGAACGCGGCCCGCAGCGCGGCCCGGTGCACCGGCGGCAGGCCGCCGATCGCCGCCGAGAGCGGATACAGCAGCTGGTGCAGCGCCGCGTAGGGCAGGCGGGATTCGCTCTCCACACCGGCTGCGGTCAGGACCCGCATGCCACGTTTCTCGGCGGTACGGGCCAGCCAGTTCAGTAGTGCCGTCTTCCCGATCCCCGGCTCGCCCCGGATGACCAGGGCGCTGCCCCGTTCGGCGGCGGTCTGGTCCAGTAACCGGCCGAGCAGCGCCACCTCGCCGTCGCGCCCGAACAGTTCCGCCCCCGCATGCACCCGTGCATCCTGCCATTCGACTGTTACCGCATTCGCCACGCGCAGTCGTTCGACTCAAGCCGGTCACGGTGACCGTCGTCGAGGCTGAACGGCATGACCGCCCCGCTGTTCGCCACCCTGCTCCGTGACCACCGCCGCCGGGCCCGGATGACCCAGCACGAACTGGCCGTGAAGTCGGGGGTCAGCGTACGGGCGATCAGTGATATGGAGCGTGGATTCTCGGCGCCGCAACGCCGTACCCTCGATGCCCTGGCCGATGCCCTCGGTCTTGATCCGGCCGGGCGGTCGGCGCTGGCCGACGCCGCGCGGCCGACCCGTGACGTGCCGTCCGGGATCTGTGCCCTGCCCCGCGACCTGCCCGACTTCACCGGTCGTCGGGACGAGCTGGCGCTACTCGCCGACGCCTGCCGACCGGGGTCGATCACCGTGGTGCACGGGCCGCCGGGCGTCGGCAAGACCGCGCTCGCGGTACACGCGGCGACCCGGATCGCCGGCCGCGCGTGTTTCGTGGACTGTCGGGGCAGCACCCCGGACCCGGCCGCCGCGGACGAGATCGCCGACCGGATCGCCCGCGTCGGCGCACCCTGTGACCTGCTGATCCTCGACGACGTGGCGGACCCGGCAGGCTTGCCGACCGAGGCCGGGCGGGCCGTCGTGGTGACCAGCCGGCGGCCGCTGCCGGGGTTCGGAACCGCGATCCGGCTGCTGCCGTTCACCGTCGAGGAGTCGGTGCGGCTGCTCACCGCGATCACCGGGCATCCGGAGTCCGGGCATGTGCGGGCGGTGGCCGGGCACTGCGGGCACCTGCCGCTGGCGTTGCGGGCGGCCGGGAACCGGCTGGCGCTCCGGCCGGCCTGGTCGATGGCCGAGCTGGCCGGGCGGCTGGCCGAAAGTGATCGGCGGCTCGCGCTTCTCAGCGTCGGCGATCTGTCGGTGTGGCGGCGGTACGCGTCGGCGTACGCCGGGTTGTCACCCGACGCACGCCGCGCGGTCCACCTGCTCGCCTCGCCCGGCATGGAGACCCTGGTCGAACTGGGTTTCGTCACCGAATTGGCGTATCTCTACGCTCGGTCGCTCACCGGCGGCCCGTCCATCGGCGGGTGATTCACCGGCGGCCCGGCCGCCGCCGGCTCATCCCCCGACGACTCATCCGCCCGCGACTCATCTGCCGGCGGCTCATCTGCCCGCGGCTCATCTGCCCGCGGCTCATCTGCCCGCGGCTCATCTGCCGACGGCTCATCTGCCGACGGCGACCAGCTCTCGCCGGTGGGACAGGGACTCGCCCTCGACGTCCACGTTCGGCAGCAGGCGGTCCAGCCAGCGGGGCAGCCACCAGGCGGAACGTCCGAGCAGGCTGAGTACGGCGGGCACGATCGTCATCCGTACCAGGAAGGCGTCGATCGCGACACCGAAGGCCAGTGCGAAGCCGAGGCTCTTGATGATCGTGTCGTCGGCCAGGATGAAACCGGCGAAGACGCTCATCATGATCAGCGCGGCGGCGGTGACGACCCGGGCGCCGTGCCGCATGCCGGTGACGATCGCGTCGTCGGGTGCGGCGCCGTGCACGAACTCCTCCCGGGTGCGGGTGACCAGGAAGACCTCGTAGTCCATGGCCAGACCGAACAGGATCCCGATCAGGAAGATCGGCATCACGCTCACGATCGGCCCGGTCGTCTCGACCCCGAGAAGCCCGGCCAGATGACCGTTCTGGAACACCGCGACCAGCGCGCCGAACGACGCCGCCACACTCAGCAGGAAACCCAGCGTCGCCTTGATCGGCACCAGCACGCTGCGGAACACCAACATCAACAGCAGGAACGCAAGACCGACGACGATGGCGAGGTACGGGACCAGAGCGCCGGTGAGTTTGTCGGACACGTCGATGTTCACCGCAGTGGCGCCGGTGACCGCCAGGGAGGCGATACCCAGGTCCCGGATGTCGTGCACGAGCTGCTGGGTGGCCTCACTGGTGGGCGCGCTGGCCGGGATGACGGTGAGCATCGCGGTCGCACCGGACGGGTCGGTGACCGGCGGGGTGACCATCACGACGTCGTGCAGCCCGATGATCGCCTTCTGTGCGGCGGCCGCGGCTCCGGCGTCGACCACGATGATCAGCGGCCCGTTGGAGCCGGCCCCGAATCCGGCGGCCAGCTGGTCGTAGGCCTTGCGCTGGGTGGTGTCGACGGCGGCGGTGCTGTCGTCGGGCAGGGCCAGGCGCAGGTCCAGGGCGGGCAGCGCGATCGCGGCGATCAGCCCGAGCGGCACCACCACGGCCGACACCCGGTGCTTGAGCACGCCCCGAGCCCAGCGCTCACCGAACGGGATGCCGGCCGCCCGCCCCGCCCGACGAGACCGAACCTGCCGACCAGAGCCGGCCCCGACCTCGCGGCCCGAAAGCGACGAGCCGGAGCCGGCCCCGACCTCCCGGCCCGAAAGAGACGAGCCGGAGCCGGCCCCGACCTCCCGGCCCGAAAGAGACGAGCCGGAGTCGGCTTCGCGGGATCGGCGGGGCAGGATCCGGCGGCCGGCGAATCCGATCACCGCCGGGACCAGGCTCAGCGTGACCAGGACGGCGACCGCGACGGTCGCGGCGGCGGCCAGGCCCATCGCGGTCAGGAACGGGATGCCGGTGACCGACAGCGCGGCCAACGCGATGATCACGGTGAGGCCGGCGAACACGACAGCCGATCCGGCGGTGCCGACGGCACGCCCGGCGGCCTCCTCCGGATCGTCGTTGCGGGTGATCTCGTGCCGGTAGCGGGAGATCACGAACAGCGCGTAGTCGATGCCGACGGCCAGGCCGAGCATGGTGGCCAGGGCGGCGGTCGACGACGACAGGTCGAAGAAGCCGGTGGCGATCTGGATGCCGAGCATCCCGAGGCCGACCCCGATCAGGGCGGTGAGCAGCGGCAACCCGGCGGCCACGAGCGACCCGAAAGTGATCATCAGGACCAGCGCGGCCACCCCGATGCCGATCGCCTCGGCGGCGTGGCTCTCCTCGGCGTTGCGGGTGACCTCGCCGGAGAACTCCACACCCACCCCGTCACCGGCACGGACCGCGAGCAGCGCGTCGCGTGCGGCGGTGGTGACGTCGGCCGGCGCGACCGTGTAGGTGACGGTCGCGTAGGCGGTGCGCTGGTCGGCCGAGAACACCGGATCGGCGACCGACGCGACCTGCGGGGCCTGCTTCAGTGCGGCGACCGCACCGGCCAGGCTCTTCGGGGTCATCTTCCCGGCGGCGGTGAACACCACCTTGGCGGTGGCCGCGTCCGAGTCACCGGCGCCGAACTTCTCCTCCAGCACCTCCATGGCCTGCGACGACTCGGTGCCGGGGATGGCGAAGGCGCCGGTCGTCGGCTTCGACAGCGTCGACGCGCCGAGACCGAACAGGGCCAGCAGCAGCACCCAGGCCGCCAGGGTGAGCCGGCGCCGCCGGAACGAGAACCGGCCCAGCCGGTACAACAGGGTCGCCACGTTGACTCCTCCACGTCGTCGGGACCACCCAACGGTCCCGGGAAACGGCGGCCGAGTCGTCCTGCCCGCGCGGACATCCGCGTACTGCGTACGCGGTATCCCGGTCCGGTCCGGATACCGCGGGAACAGGACGAGACCGGCCGTCCGGCGGCCTACCGTCGTGACCATGCAAGAGGTGTGGCTGCCGCCGTGGCTGGAACAGCACCGGCACCGGGCCTGGATCGGTGACGTGCTGCTCGCCGCCGCGCAGGTGGTGCTGGTCCTGAAACTCCAGCAGCCGGTGATCACCGTGGTGACCGTCGGCCTGGCGGTGTTCGCCGCGGTCGCGGTGCTGGTGCGGCGTCGTGCGCCGGAGCGGATCCTGGCCGCGGCCACCGCCGTCGCGGTGCTCACCATGATCACCGACACGGTGGCGGCCGGGCTGTTCATCACGCTCGGGGTGCTGACGTTCACGGCCGCCGCCTACAGTCCTCGCCGCCGGCCGTGGCGGCACGCGGTACTCGTGTGGGGCGTGATCGTGGTCACCGGGTCGGTGATGGACTTCGCGAACTGGTGGGGGCCGGACCAGTTCGGGTTGTTCGCGTGGATCTTCGGCGGGGCCGGCGCCGGAGATTCGGCGCGCATGCGACGGGCGTACATCTCCGAGGTCACCGAGAGGGCCCGCCAAGCGGAACAGACCCGCGAAGAGGAAGCACGACGGCGGGTGATGGATGAACGTCTGCGCATCGCGCGGGAGCTGCACGACGTCGTGGCGCACCACATCGCGGTGATCAGCGTGCACGCGGGCGCCGCCGGGCACGCGCTGCGCGACCGGCCGGACGAGGTGTGGCCGGTTCTGGAACACATCCGCGGTGCCGCCGACACCGTCCTCGACGAGATCAAATCGGTGATCAGCGTGCTGCGCGACCCGGACGAGACCGACCCGACCGAGCCCGCGCCCGGCCTGGACCGGCTCGGTGACCTGCTCGACGGGCTGCACACGATGGGTTTCCGGGTCCGTCGTCAGGAGCACGGCGATCCGCGGCCGCTGCCGGCGATGGTCGATCTGGCCGCCTACCGGATCGTGCAGGAGGCGTTGACCAACGCCCATCGCTACGGCGACGGCAGCGCGCTTCTCGACCTCACCTATCGTGCCGGGGAGCTGGAGATCCAGGTGACCAACCGGATGGTGTGGCCGCGTCCGGGCCGGGCCGGGTCCGGGTTCGGGCTGCTCGGCATGCGGGAGCGGGCGGCCGCCGCGCAGGGCGAGGTCACCGCCGGGCCGATCCCCGGTGGCGGTTTCCGGGTCCGAGCCGTTCTGCCGTGTCTACAGGGGAGTCTGACGTGACGATCAGGGTGTTGCTCGCCGACGATCAGGCGCTGATTCGGGCCGGTTTCAAGATGATCGTCGGCGCCGAACCCGACCTGGAGGTCGCCGGGGAGGCCGCCGACGGGCGGGAGGCGGTCGACCTGTGCCACACCGCCCGCATCGACGTCGTCCTGATGGACCTGCGGATGCCGCACATGGACGGCATCGAGGCGACCCGGCGGATCTGCGCAGACGAACGCCTGGCCGGGGTACGGGTGCTCGTGCTCACCACGTTCGACAACGACGACAACGTGGTTCTGGCGTTGCAGGCCGGGGCCAGTGGGTTCCTCGGCAAGAACGTCGCCCCGGCCGAACTCGCCCACGCCATCCGGGTCGTCGCCGCCGGGGAGGCGCTGCTGTCACCGAAGGCCACCCGCGGGCTGGTCGGCCGGTTCCTCGAACAGAACCGGGCGCCCGCCACACCCCGGCTCGCGGCGCTCGACCTGGTCACCGAACGGGAGACGGAGATCCTGGTGCTGGTGGCGCAAGGTCTCTCCAACGAGGACATCGCGCAGCGGCTCTTCCTTTCACCGCTCACGGTCAAGACCCACGTCAACCGTACGATGGTCAAGCTCAACGCCCGTGATCGAGCCCAGCTGGTCGTCATCGCGTACCAGAACGGTCTTGTCCGCCCTTAGGGTCTGATGAAGGACAGCAGCGCGTCGGCGGTGAAGGCGGCGCCCCGATCCGACATGTGCACCAGGTCCTCGCAGTAGAGGCCGTGGTGATTGTCCGACGACGGCGACAACTGGCGGGCCGCGAGGTCGAAGTAGGCGACTCCACTCGCGCCGCCCGGCCCGCCGGTGTCCTCGGCCGCGATCTCCCGCCAGGCCTCGGTGAACCCGGTGTAATCCTGGACCCGGTGATCGGCGCCCACCCGCGGCGTGCCGTAGATGACGAACGACGGGCTGGTCACGGTGTTCGCCCGGACCGTCGCGATGATCGCTACGAGGTTTCGTTTCATCTCCGCCGCGCTCACCCCGATCCGCCAGTCGTTGACGCCCAACTGGAGGATCACCAGATGCGGCTGCATCGACCGCAGCCGAGGCGCCCAGGCCGCCGGCCGGGAGGCGAAATCGCCGCTGGTACGGCCGCCGTGGCCGCCGTTGTAGACCTGGATCCCCTTCTCCTCGTCGCCGTCGAAGGTGGCGAACCCGTGGATCCGCCCCGGCCCGCGCACCACGACCGTCCGCCCGTCCACCACGATCTCCGGGGAGCCCTCGTGCCACACCCGCACACTCGTGCCGGCGAACGTGTAGGTCAGGCTCTCCCCCGGGCCGCCCAGATCGACCGCCTTCAGACCCCAACCGGCCGTGTTGACCCTGGTCCCACCGCCGGTCACCGGCCACCAGCGGGGCGTGCCCCACGCGGCCACGTAGTTGTCCCCGCCCGGGGCGCCCGCCACCGGGAACGCCGTCCGCAGGTTCTCGGTCAGCACCGAGACGTAGCCCCGGCCGTGTCCGGACGCGCCCACGCCCTCACTGCTGGACGAACCCAGGACCGCCACCACGGCCGGGGCGTACCGCCGGTTCGCCAGCGCGGCATGCCAGGTGAGCAGCGGCAACACGGCGGCCGGGTGGGACGCGCGGGCCGGCGCCGACGTCGCCGCGGTCACCGCCACCCCGGTGGCGAGCAGTCCACCCGCTCTCATGAAGGTGCGCCTATCCGTCACGTGTCCCCCGATACGTTTTCCCTCTATTTGAGTCGACCGGCGCAACCCTCGCCCCACACCTTCCGCAGTTACCGCCGCAGAATTCTTGTCGTAGGGGGCCACTAGGTTGTCGGCCATGGTGAGCATTCCTCAGTTGGAGTCGTGGATCCGGGCCGGAGAGGGTGACCGTGTCGTCACCGCTCTCACGGGTCTCGACGAGCCGTCCCGTCGTGCTCTGGCCGCCCAGGCCAAAGGCATCCAGCTGCACTGGAGCGATCCCGAGCTCCAGTCCCTCGCCTACGGCGACTACTCCCGGCACACCGAGTTCTCCCAGCGGCGCGAGGGTGCGCTGCGGGTGGTCGGCGCGGCCTGTCTGCCTCGCGCCGCCGACGTCGTCAGCTGGCTGCGCTCCGACCGGTTCTGGCACCCGCCGCTACCGGCGACCATCGACGCCGTGGTTCAGGTGCTGCGGCTGCCCGGGCGGCCGGCACTGCCCGCGATCGCCCGCGCGATGGCCGACAAGCTGCGCCCGGCCCAGGCCGACGCGCAGTGGCCGCTGATCGAGCGCCTGCTGGCCGAGGCCGAGCTCCCGGCCCCGGCCACCGAGGCCACGCTGCGCGGCTGGATGCGGCGGGTCGGCGCCGACCGCTACCGGGCGGATCTCGCCGACCTGCTCCGCGCCGACGCCCACCTGACCTCGATGCTCCCGCACGTGTTCACCATCCCGCTACTGGGCCAGGAGCTCGACGAGGAGTGGACGAAGGCCCTGACCAGGCTGGCCGCCGACGGAGTCCTGGACCGGTCGGCCCTGCTCGACGGTTGTGTGCTGCGCCTGCACGCCGGCGACCGGACCGGCCCGCTACGCCGCATGGTCGTCCTGCACCGGCTGCTCGCCCCGACCGCCGAGGAGTTCGCGGCCCGTCGCGGCGAATATGTCGGCATGCTCGCCGGCCCCGACTCCACGGTCGTCGAGTTGGCCCTGCGCGGCCTCCGCCTGGCCGACGACGCCGGTCTTCTGGAGCCGGACACGGTCGCCGAGGCCGCGTGGGTGGTCCTGCCCCGCAAGGAGAAGAAGCTGGTTCGAGCGCAGCTCGACTGGCTCGGCGCCGCGCTGACCCGCAAACCCGACCCGCTGCTGTTCGAGGCCCTGTTGACCGGCCTCGCCAACCCGGCCGCCGACCTGGCCGAGCGCGCCCTGAAACTGGCCGGCCGGCACCTGCCCGATTTCGGCCCGTCCGGCCTGGAGCAGCTCACCGAGGCGACCGCCGCCCTCCAGGGCGACGTCCGCCGCCAGGCCACCGCCCTGATCTCCGCAGCTTCGCCGACCTCCGCCGCGTCCTCCTCCCCCGCGTCCTCGTCCGCCGCGTCCTCCTCCTCTGTCGCGTCCTCCTCCTCTTTCGCGTCCTCCTCCGTCGCCGCGTCCGCCTCCTCGGTCTCGGCCGACATTTCGGCTTCGCCTTCGTCGGCCCTCGCCGGTTTCGGGGAGCGGCCCGGCCTCGCCGAGGTGCCACCGGTGGCCGCCGCGCCGATGCCTGACCCGATCGCTTCGATTCCGGAGCTGGTCGCGGAGGCCAAGCACTATCTGCACGACTCCGACGACCCGGTCCGCTTCGAGTTGATCCTCGACGCGCTGGTCCGGTTCGTGGCCGAGGACCGTCCGGCCGTGGCGCGGGCGCTGAAACCGGTCGTCCCGCAGTGGCATTCCGCGTTCGGCAACATGCTGGGCGCCGTCGTCACCGGTGAGGCGGTCAAGTGGTCCCCGGCGGTGTGGGAGCAGAGATCCGGCCCGCCGTTCTGGATGACGGTCCGCCGGTTGGAGGAGCTCGCCGAGCAGATGACCACCACCCCACCACCGGCCCTGCTGTCCACACCCGCCACCGCCGACGGTCACGTCGACCCGGCCCGGGTGCTGCGGTTGCTCGGCGAGGCTTGGGAGCCGGGCCCCTACGACCTGGCCCAGGCCATGCTGCGTCTGCCACGAGAGATCGACCCATCGATCCGGGCTGCGGCCGCCCGGCTCACCTCCCCGGCGGGCCGGATCTGCGCCGAGTTCCTGGAGTCCGGCGGCCTGCCCGACCCGGCCGTGATCACCCTCGAGCCGGTCCGCGCCTGTCCACACCGGCGCGGGGACTACTGCAACTGCGCCGCACAGACCCGCCGCCGGGTCGTCGCTTTCGACTCGCTGAAAACGAACCTGACCGTTTCGCCCTACCTGCTGTTCCAGCCGGCCGAGTTCGCCGGTGACCGGGCGCACGACTACAGCTGGGACCGGATGGTGGGTTGGCCGATGGTGTTCCCCAGCCACCGGGAGATCGCCGCCGCGCACATGCAGCCCCGCCTGATCAAGGCGTCCGATGGAAAGGGTGCGGCCGGCGACATCACCGCCCTTCCCGCTCTGGCCGCGTGCGACGGCCCGTTCGGCCCGGCGATGGCCCTGTGCCTGGCCTACGGTTCCAGCGCGGGCCGACCCGAGGGCCGTCTGGCCACCAGTGACGCCTTCGTGGACCTGGCCGCCCGGAGAATTCTGGACGGCGCGGTGGTCGGCCGGGAGCTGGCCGCCCTGCACCGGGCGAACGCCCTGGTCCTGAAACGGGTGACGGAAACGTTCAGTCAGGTCCTGCAGGCCGGTGCCGCCGCCGAGGTGTGGGCCACCCTCCGCGAGTTCCTGCCGGCGATCCTGTCCGACCCGAAACCGGCGATCGGCACCCCCGACCTGCTCCTGGTGGCCGAGTCCGCGGCCGCCGCGGCCCACGCCCACGACGAGATCCCCGAGCTGACCGCGGTGGCCACCCGCCCCACCCGGAACAGATTGACGACGGAGGCGGCCCGCCTGCACCGAACCCTGACCGACAACCGACCGGCCGACTGATCGGGGCGCTGACGATCGCCTTCGGTGTCTGGAACGTGGGATGCGGGATTCGCGCGGGGGGAGAAAATTCAGAGCGGACCCGCATACTGCCACCATGACTGACTGGGATGAGGTCGTCGGCCACTGGGATCACGGGCCGTTCGCCTACGGGTCGATGGAGACGACCGAGCTGGTTCTGCTGCCCGACGGTACCGGGTGGGGGCTGTGGGCGGGCGCGGCCGGTGGGCAGGACCTGGTCGTGTTCGAGTGGCGCCGGTCGGGTCCCGACAGGTTGGCCATCACCGAGACCCTGCTGGCTTCGGGCACCTGGGACTCCGCCCGGCCCGGCCAGATCATCTGTGCCGAACCTCCGCAGCCCGCCGACGAACGACAGGAGTTCCGCTACGGGTTGACGACCGAGGTCCCGCCGCTCGGCGACGGCCCGGTCCCGACGCTGACCCTGGATGAGGCCTTCCTGTTCGCCCGTCGGTTCGCCCTGGTCAGCAGAGACGTCACCACCGTCGACCGCCCCAAGGTCGTGATCGACTAGCGGCACGGGTGAAGCGGTGGGCGGGGCATTCTGCCCCGCCCACCTTTGCATTATCGGGTGAAGGCCTGGAACTCGGCGATGCGCACGTTCAGCGCCTGCGGGCTAGCCGTGGCGCAGTCGGTGTTGGCGCGCGGGTCCTGGTCCTGTTCGCCGGCGTAGTCGGGGCCGCCGGTGCACTGGGTGGTGACGGCCTCGATGCGGAGATGGGTTGCCGTCACATCCGGGATGTCGAAGGACTTCAGCAGCAGCTGCGGAGCCCGGGGCCGCGGTGACACGGCCGGGAAGGCGTCCGGGCGGCTGGTGTAGACCGTCCTGAAGTCGGCGGGTGCCGAACAGGTGACGGTGGCCGTGGCCGTGCAGGCCAGGACCTTGAACTGGCGCAACGCCGTGTACCGGTTCTGGGTGCCGGCGTCGACGTCACCGGTGACCGGCGGGCGGAGCATGGCGCTCACCTGCACCCGGCGGACCCGCTGCGCGTCACCGGCCAGGTCGACGGTGACGCCCTTGCCGGCGACCGTGCTCGCCAGCGAGGCCCAGTTGGTCGCCTCGTCGTCGTCGACCAGCCGGGCCAGGTTGACGCCGTCACCGGTGGCGGTCGCGCCGGCGGCCGCCGAGGCGACGTTGCGCGGCAGCTTCACGGTGAGCGTCGAGGGCTTGCCCCACTTGAACCACTGCGGCGACACTCGGGCGTGCCCGTGACCGGGGGCCTGCGCGACGAACGCATACGAGCCCGGCACCAGGTTGACCGTGTCGGGCAGGGCGGTCGCCGGGTCGGTGTCGGCGACCGCGACGGCCCGCGCCTGGTAGTCACCCACGAACAGCTTCGCACCGACGACCGGCTTGCCGGACTCGTCGACCGGGCGGAACGTGACAGTGGACTCCTTGGCGTGCGGCGAGCTGAAACTCGGCGTCGGGTCGGCGTCGCCCGCTCCGACGCTGACCGCGCCCTCACCGAGGCCGCGCTTGGCGAACGCGTTCCAGATGATGTCCTGGTTGGCGCCGCCGAACCGGACCAGGTCGGCGCCGAGCAGCGCGTCCCGGGCGTCGACCTGGCTGTTGGCGGTGTTGGCCAGCAGCAGGAACGAGTCGAACACCAGCTGGATCCAGCGCCGGTTGCCGGGGCACGAGGTGACCGGCTTCTTGCCGAGGGCGCACGCCTTCTGCAAGGAGTCGGAGCCGTAGCCGTACCGCTTGATGAACGCGGACCGGACGTCGTAGTTGGTGGCGCTCCACACCTCGCCCGACGCATGCACCTGCAGGCCGACGAAGTCGTAGTCGACGGAACTGTAGTTGAGCCGGTTGTCGGTCATGTTGTAGTTACGGATACCGGCGACCGGGTCACTGGTCACGTACTCGCCGACGGTGAAACCGCGCTTGCCCTTCGGGGCGTAGCCGTTCTCCGCCAGGTACTCGACGGCGAGCAGGTCCGACCAGCTCTCACTCATGCCCTGCGGCGAGCTGAGGCCACCGTTCGGGCCGGCGATCATGCGGTTGGTGATGGCGTGGGTGTACTCGTGGCCGATCACCGACATGTCGTAGTCGCCGTCGGCGCACGCGCCGTAGAAGGCGGCCGCGATCGGCTGCCACAGGTACATGTTGGTGATCGGCGCCTGGCCGTCCGGCGGCGTGATCTGGTTGGCGTTGTTGCGGGCCGCGAAGTCCGGCGGGCCGCCGGAGATGCCACCGGCCTGGGCGTTGCCCTGCTCGGGGTCGCCGCCGTCCTTCTCCATGTTCCAGGTGGCCTCGGTGAAGCCCAGCAGGTACGACCAGTCGTGCATCCGGTTGTGCTGGACGAACAGGTTGGCCCGGGCCGCGTCGATGTCGTTACGCGCGGGGGTGTCGAAGACGGTGGGCGCGCACTGTTCCCGGTACCACTGGTTGGTCCACGGGTAGGTGTAGTCGCGGGTCGGGCTGGGCGTGGCCATCTCGGTACCGACCGTGAACGGGTCGTTGGACAGCCAGTTGTGCACCGCGAACGAGTTGTTGCCGCTGGTCGTGTTGGTGGATGTGCCGGTGGCCGGGTCGACGTCCCACGCCTGCGGGGAGGCGGGACCGGCGACGGCCTCGTCACAGCCACGTGCCCGAACCCAGCAGAAGGTCGAACGGGTGTCACGCGACGAGTAGTCGGTGCGCGGCGAGTTGGGGAAGACATCCCACTTGGGGTTGTCGGAGTCGTGGTCGACGATGTCCTCACGGACCAGGATGCTGCCGTCGCGGGCGTCCACCCAGGTGGTGTACGCCTCGGGGTCGGCGCTGTTCAGTGCGGCGCCGAAGGCGACCTGGTACGCGGCCCGCGCGCCCTGCTCGGGCGTGGGCACGGCGACCAGTCTGGTGCCGAGCGAGGTGGGGTCGCTGATGCCGGCGTTCTCGGCGGCGATGCGCTCGGCGTCGGCCGCGGTCAGGGTGGCGGGCTGCGGTGCGGCGGCGTCGCGGGCGAGCGAGGAGCTCACATACCAGACCTTGCCGTCGCGGAGGCCCACCGAGAGCAGGCCGTCACGGCCGGCTTCGAGGTCGCCGAACTTCTGCCGGAGCAGAACGATGCTGCCCTCGCCGACCTGCTGAGTGGTGAGGACCTCGAGCGATTCGGCCGCGGCCGGCGTGATGCCGAGGACGTCACGGTTACCGTCCACGTAGGCGCGGGCGGCGGCCACCGGGTCGGCCGGGAGCCCGGACGCCAGCGGCTCGGCGTCGACCGCGGTGAGGCTGGCCGGTGTGCCGAAGACGTTCCACCGGGCGGACGCGCTCGCCTCGGCGGCGAGGGTGCGCTGCGTCGCGGTGGGCGCTACTTTGCCTTTGCGGTTGTCGATGATGTCGGCATGGTCCTGGTCGCCGTGCACTTCCGGGGTCCCGGCCGCCGGGGCCGGGGTGGTTGGGGCCGCGCTGCTCCCTGCCCCTGGGGCGAGGACGAGCGCGGCTGCGACGAATGCTGTGGTGGTGGCCGCCATCGCACGGGATGGTGTGCGCACGGAACCTCCTCTATGGACGGTCGTTACCGGTCTTCTCGCATCCGATCGCACGAACGCATGATCACGGGATGGGCCGAACGTCCATAATCGAGATGTTTCAATCAGATCTTCATCGATGTCTCGCGGCGCCGAACCGCAGAGGCGTCGCGTCGGGGGCACGGCGAGGGAGCATCCGCACCGCGACGAAAGAGCACCCACACCAGGCCCACAGAGGACGCCGCAAGGGACCGTCCGCGACGCGACGGAAAAGCACCCACACCAGGCCCACAGAGGACACCGCAAGGGACCGTCCGCGACGCGACGAAAGAACACCCACACCAGGCCCGCGGAGAGGGCCGCGAGGGAACCTCCGAGAAGGGCCTACGACTCGCGGAACACGACCTCGGGATGATCGGCTGACGGGCCGTCGAGCAGCGGCTGCCGGATGCCTCGCAGGTGGAGGTCGAAGAACGCGGTGACGTAGTCGCGGGTGATCTGGGCGGCCCGGCTGCCCGGCAACGGGAATCCGGGATCAGGGATGCCCGCCTGCTCGCCGATCACCGGGATGTCGGTGAAATCCATGTGCCCGCTGCCGGTGACGTCGAGCCAGCGTTTCCAGCCGTCGAGCAGCGGCCAGTCACGCAGCCAGGACGCGGACGGCACCGCCGAGGGCGCGCCCAGCAGCAGGAACGGTCGCCCGCCGAGCCCACCGGCGGGAATCGGCTCGAAGAGACCACCATCCATGTTGATGCCGGCGCGGACGCGCGG
Source organism: Actinoplanes sichuanensis (assembly GCF_033097365.1). Lineage (NCBI taxonomy): Bacteria > Bacillati > Actinomycetota > Actinomycetes > Micromonosporales > Micromonosporaceae > Actinoplanes > Actinoplanes sichuanensis. The sequence continues at coordinate 1,189,889 of NZ_AP028461.1, read as the reverse complement.
GTCGGCGGCCATCGTCGTGGCGGTGGCGTTGCCGCCGATCGAGTGGCCGGCCATGCCGATCCGGGAGCGGTCGATCATGTGGGCGTGACGCCAGGCCGGGCGGGGCCCGGTGAGCCGGTCGAGGACGAAGGACAGGTCCAGCGCTCGACCAGTGGCCACCCGGGCGTAGTCGGACGAGACCAGCGTGCAGGCGGTGCAGGTCAGCGTGCGGCCGCCCGGGAAGTCGGTGCCCGCCGACTCGTAGGCGTGGTCGACGGTGGCCACGACGTAGCCGTGACTGGCCAATTCCTCGGCGAGGTGGGTGAGCGTGTGCCGGTGCAGCGTGAACCCGGGCGACAGCACCACGAGCGGGTGACGGCCGCGACGGGCCGGGGCGGAGAGGATCGAGGCGGTGCGGGTGGCGCTCAACTCCGACGGATCGATGACCCCGGCGGCCCCACGGTCGTCGATCAGCAGCCGCGCCTCAGCGGCCGAAAGATAGAGCGCGGACTGCCCCGACAACCCGACAGCAGGCCGCCCCGACAAATCGACAGCAGGACTCCCGGACAAACCGACCGCGGGACGCCCCGACAAACCGACCGCGGGACGCCCGGACAACCCGACAGCGGGCCGCCCAGACAACCCGGCCGCTGGATAGAACATCGAGACCATCAGCTCGCGAGCACGACCGGGCACCCAAGGGTCGGGCCGCGACCGGTCGGTCAGGTGCAGCACCTCACGCCCGACGGCGAACGGCCCGGAGGTCGCCGGCAACACGAACGGCGACGCAACGCTGGCGACAGCACCCACGGACGGCGAGACCGCAGCGGCCAAGGCCGCAGTCGGCGAGACCGCAGCCGGCGAAGCTGCAGCGGGCGAGGCCGCAGCGGGCGAGGCCGCAGCGGGCGAGGCCGAGAGCAGAGGCAGGGCGGACGCCGCGGCGGCCACCGCCACGGTGACGGCCAGGACCACGGCGGCGGGACGGGAGGAGCGCTCGGAGAAGGTCATGGCCTGAGCCAACCCGATCCGAGCCCTCAGAACAGTCATCCAGGATGGACACTTCGAGGTAACGCAGGCACTACCCCTCAGCCACGACCTGATACTGCGAAAGCCGATCCGGCCCGGTGAGCAGGGCGGGATCCTCGTCCGGCCGCACCGGCAGCGAGCGGACGGTGGCGCCGATCGCGGCGAGACCGTCGGACGACGAGGCCAGATGCACGATGACGAAGCCGAGCTGTGAAGGCTGCCAGAGAACGAGGGACCGGACCCGCCCGGGCACCGACCGCAACGCCGGGTGGACGACCTCCCGGCCACGGCGCCGGGCGAGAGCGATCCGGGCGGGGCTGAGCGGCCCGTCGAACCAGCCGACGAGCGCGACCGAGGCCGGCCCGGTCTCGCCCGGCAGGTCTTCCTCGACCTCGTAGACGGCGTCGTAGGTGAGGTCGACCGGCGGTGGCCCGGCCGCCGCCCGGGTACGTGACGAGGCGAGTTCGGCGTCCTCCCGGCTCTTCCAGAGAGTCAGCAGGAAGCCGGTCTGCCCGGGTCCGGAGAGGAGGAGCAGACCGGCGTAGCCGGGATGACCGGAGATGATCTCGGCGAGTGGAAAGTCACCCGAGGGACGGTTGTCGGTGGTCTGGATCCGCGCGTAGGTCATGTCCCGATCGTCGGCGTCACCGGCACCGGGGACATCAGTGCCAGTACTGAGACGTCACGTACGGCTCGCTCCGGCGGAGGGTCCCGCGATCCGTTGGGCCAGCCACACCGGCAGCACCGACAACACGATCAGCACCGCGGCCACCACGTTGACGATCGGCGCCTGATTGGGCCGGAACAGGTTGTTGAAGATCCAGATGGGCAGGGTGGTGACACCGGGCCCGGCGGTGAACGTGGTCACGATGATCTCGTCGAAGGAGAGCGCGAACGCGAGCAGTCCACCCGCGAGCAACGCCGACCGGATCAGCGGGAATGTCACGTACCGGAAGGTCTGAAAACCGGAGGCACCGAGATCGGCCGAGGCCTCCTCGAAGTTGACGCCGGTCCGGCGCAGCCGGGCCAGGACGTTGTTGTAGACGGTGACCACGCAGAACGTGGCGTGCCCGACGACGACCGAGAACAGTCCCTTGCCGATGCCGAGATCACCCATCACCGAGCGCCACGCGCTGTCCAGGGCGATGCCGGTGACGATGCCGGGCAGCGCGATCGGCAGCACGATCAGCAGGGACACGGTGTCCCGGCCGAAGAACTTGAACCGCTGCACCGCGAACGCCACCATCGTGCCCAGCACCAGCGCGATCGCGGTGGCCCCGAGCCCGGCCTCGACCGAGGTGAGCAGGGCCTGGCGGGCGCCCTCGTTCGCCCAGGCGGCGGCCCACCAGCGGGTGGTCAGGTCGTGCGGTGGCCAGGCGAACGTGCGGTCGCCGTTGAACGAGTTGACCAGCACGAGCAGCAGCGGCACGTAGATGAACGTGAGCCCGAGCGCCATCACGACGCGCAGCACCCAGCGGGCGGACGGGGAGAGGGTCACAGCTCCTCCAGGGCGCCGGAGCGGCGGACCGCGATCAGGTAGATCACCATGATCAGGACGGGGACGCAGGCGATCGCGGCGGCGAACGGCAGGTTGTTGGCGGCGCCGATGTTCGCGTACACCAGGTTGCCGATGAGCTGGGTCTTGCCGCCGACGATCTGCACGGTGATGTAGTCGCCGAGCGACAGCGAGAAGGTGAAGATCGACCCCGCGAAGATCGAGGGAATCAAAACCGGCAGAACGATCGATCGGAAGGTACGCCCACCGCGCGCCCCCAGATCAGCCGAGGCCTCCAGGAGTGAGTCGGGAAGACGTTCCAGCCCCGCGTAGATCGGCAGGATCATGTACGGCAGCCACATGTACGACAGCACGAGGATGGTCGCGCCGATCCCGTACCCGGGCCCGCCGAAGATCGAGTCCATCGGCCCGTCGTTGGCGAGCAGGATCCGCCACGCGTACGCCTTGACGAGATAACTGGCCCACAGTGGTGTGAGGATGGCGATGACCAGCCAGTTCCGATAGCGAGGTGAAGCGACCTTGGCCATGAAGAAGGCCATCGGCGTGGCGAGGACCGCGCAGATCACGGTGACCGCGGTGGCCACCCCGAGGCTGCGCAGGGTGACGTTCCGGTAGACCTCCTCGGTGAGGATGGTCCGGAAGTTCGCGAGTGAGAACTCCCGGACCACGTCTCCGGTGAAGCCGTTCACGGTCCAGAACGCCGACACCAGCAGCACCGCGAGCGCGCCGAGGTAGGCGACGACCAGCCAGAGCAGGGGCGCCGAGAGCAGGCCGGCCAGGCGCAGGCGCGGGTGCCGGTGCAGGTACGAACCGAGACTGGTCACGCTATCCCTTGATCGTCGTCCAGGCCTGGGTCCAGGCCGCGTAGTCCTTGCAGGTCACGTCGGTACGCCCGTCCACGCACTGGGCGAGCGGGGTGGTCCAGTACCAGACCTGCTTGAAGTAGTCCTCGTCCTCGGCGTGGAACGTGGCGCAGTGGTTCTTGTCCGCGGTCTCCGCGCAGGAGAGCTTGTTGGCCGGGGCCTCACCGAACCACTCGGCCACGCCGGCGTTCGCCTTCGGGCTGATGATGTGGTTCATCCACAGGTAGGCGCAGTTCGAGTGCTTGGCCTTAGCCGAGACCATCCAGGTGTCGGACCAGCCGGTGGCGCCCTCGGACGGCAGGATCGCCTCGACCGGAGCACCGTCGGCCTTGGTCAGGTTGGCGATGACCTGCCAGGTGGTGCCGAGCACCGAGTTGCCGGCCTTGAACGCCTGCACCTCCTTGGTGTAGTCGGACCAGTACTCGCCGATCAGCTCGTTCTGCTGTTTGAGCAGGTCGACCGCCGCCTGGAACTGGGTGTCGTCCAGCGCGTACGGATTGGTGATCTTGAGGTCCGGCTTGGTCTTCATCAGGTAGAGGGCCGCGTCGGCGATGTAGATCGGCGAGTCGTAGGCGGTGATCTTGCCCTTGTACGGCGACGCCGGGTCGAACACCGAGCTCCACGAGGTGGGGGCCGGCGTGACGTTGTCGGTGCGGTACATCAGCAGGTTGGCGCCGCGGCCGTGCGGGACGCCGTAGGGCTGGCCGTCGACCGAGTTCCACTTCTGGTTCTTCAGGCCCTCGAAGACATCCTTGTAGTTGCCGATCAGGTCGGTGTTGACCGGCGCCACCTCACCGCCGTAGATCAGCCGCAGCGAGGCGTCACCGGAGGCCGACACCACGTCGTACTCGCCGGTCTTCATCAGCGTGACCATCTCGTCGGAGGTCCCGGCGATCTTGTTGTTGACCTGGCAGCCGGTCTCCTTCTCGAACCCGGTGACCCAGTCGACGGCCTTGTCGGTGCTGCCGTCCTCGACGTATCCGGCCCAGGAGACGACGTTGACGGTGCCCTCACCGGCGCCGAGCGACGCCAGCTTGTCGATCTTCGGGACGGTCAGGCCGCCGGGGCCCGATCCGGTCGAGGTCGAGCCGCCGTCGCCACCGCACCCGGCGAGGGTGAGCACTCCGGCGGCGAGGGCTGCGATGACTATTCTTCCGCTACGCATGCGCGGTCTCCTTTGCAACAGGGGGGATCTCGACGATGTGTTCGTCGTGCCACGACAGGTGGACGCGATCGCCACGGGCGACCAGCGGCGCTCCGTTGTGGCGGTTCTGCGAGACGACCACGGCGCGGCTGCCCGCGTCGAGGTCGACGACATAGCGAGTGACGGGACCCGCGTAGACGACCTCGGCGACGACTCCGGGGGCGCCGTCCGCGGCGAACGAGATCTTCTCCGGGCGGATGGAGAAGGTGCCGGGCCGCTGGAAGAGAGCGGACGCGACCTCGCCGACGAAGACGTTCGACGTGCCGACGAAGCCGGCCACGAACGGGCTGGCCGGTCGTTCGTAGACCTCCTCCGGCGTACCCACCTGAGCGATGCGCCCGGACTCGAAGACCGCGACGCGGTCGCTCATGGTGAGGGCCTCGTCCTGGTCGTGGGTGACGAAGACGAAGGTGATGCCGACCTCGCGCTGGATCTGCTTGAGCTCCACCTGCATCTGCTCGCGCAGTTTCAGGTCGAGCGCGCCCAGCGGTTCGTCGAGCAGCAGCACCTTGGGCCGGTTGACCAGCGCCCGGGCCAGGGCGACGCGCTGCCGCTGCCCGCCGGACATGGCCGACGGCTTGCGCCCGCCGTAGCCCTCCAGCCGCACCGACGCGAGCGCCTCCTCCGCCTGCGATCTGCGAAGCGCCCGCTTGACCCCGCGGACCTTGAGGCCGTACTCCACGTTCTCCAGCACGGTCATGTGCGGGAACAGCGCATAGTCCTGGAAGACGGTGTTGACGTCGCGCTCGAACGGGGCCAGCCGGGTGACGTCCTGCCCGGAGAGGACGACACTCCCGGCGGTGGGCAGCTCGAACCCGGCGATCATGCGCAGCACCGTGGTCTTGCCGGAGCCGGACGGCCCGAGCATCGAGAAGAACTCGCCGTCGGCGATCTCCAGGTCGATACCGGCTACCGCGTCGACGGCGCCGAACGACTTGCGGAGCCCGGTCAGCCGGATCGCCGGGGTGAGTGCATCAGTCACGTGATCGACTTTCTGAGAGGTCCCTGAGTGCCAGGTGCCGAAAAGGTATGGCGTCAGACTTTAAAGGTCAAGACAGCCCGGTAACCGGTTCGTTAACAGCCGTACGGAAGAATCACCGGCATGGGTACGGACCGAGCCAGCGCGCGAGCAGTGGTTTTCGCACCACTCGACCCGCACAGCCGTGCCGAGACCGTCATCCGGCGGCTCACCGATGCCATCACTTTCGGCCTACTCACCGACGCCGAGCAACTACCCAGCGAAGCCGATCTCGCCGCGCAGTTCGGTGTCTCCCGGGTCACCGTGCGGGAGGCGCTGGTCGCGCTGCGCCAGCAGAACCTGGTGGAGACCCGCCGCGGCCGGGGCGGCGGCAGTTTCGTGCGTGCACCCGCCGCCAAGAACGACCTGCACTCGCGGCTGGCCGAGCTGAGCCTGCCCACCCTGCGCGACATCGCCGACCACTACGCCGCGGTCGCCGGAGCCGCCGCCCGGCTGGCCGCCCAGCGCGCCGACGCCGACGACATCCTGCGCATCGAGGAGGTCGACGCGGACACCGGGCGGCCCCTGCACCGGATGGAGCGGGCCTACCACCTGGAGGTCGCCGCGGTCGCCCAGTCGGCCCGGCTCGCCCGCGAGGAGGTGCGCTTCGCTACCGAGTTGGGAACAGTCCTCTGGTCGCCGGTTCTCCCCGGCGACGACTGCGCATATGATCCGCACACGGACCATCGGGCCATCACGGCCGCCATCGCGGCGGGCGACGGCGACCTGGCCCGCCGGCTCACCGAGGACCACATCGAGAAAGCTGTGGAGCGGCTGGTCACCCTGCACTTGACGCTGATCGAGCAGTGAAGGCGAGTCTCGTGGGACAGACGATCGTTCTGGAAGCCGCATCCCTGGCCACGGACCTCGCCGAGCATGCTTTCGCGATCGCCGACGGCCTCCGGCAGGAGACCGAGCGCGTTCTCCGTACCCATGCCGATCTGTCGGTGTTGGAGCCCGCGGTGACCGCCGCGCTCGGCGGGCTGATCAGCGGCGCCGGCGTGATCACCGCCGAGCGCCCGCAGCGGCTGGAGTGGTGGATGGGCGCCGACCCGGCCCAGCGCACCCGTCTCGACCTCGATCTCGATCCGGCCAGTGACACCTTCGTCGACGTCGGCCGGCAGCAGTGGTTCTCGGTTCCCCGCGACACCGGGGTCCGGCACGTCACCGGGCCGTATGTCGACTACGTCTGCGCCGAGCAGTACGCGATGACCTTCACCGTGCCGATCACCCATGACGGCCGGTTCGCCGGGATCGCCGGGGCCGACGTGTTCGTCGCCGATCTCGAGCGCGCGCTGCGCCCCGCCCTGCGTGCCGTCGGCAGCCCGACCGCGCTGGTCAACACGCACGGGCGGGTGGTCGCCGGCACCACCGCGCACCACCTGGCCGGTTCGCTGATCCGGGACGAGGCGATCCGGACCGCGCTGCTCACCCACACCTCATCGACATTGCCCACCGGGGTCACTCTGACTCCGTGCGGGACGCTGCCTTTGACGGTCCTGACCTGGATCTGAGCCAGACATGAAATAGTCTGAAAGATGCGGATGGGGTGGCGTTTCCTGGCCGCGCCGCTCGCGGCCTGGCTCGCACTCACCTGTGTCGGCGCCGGCGTCCTGACCTGGGTCGAACGAACCACCAAGAACGCCGTCGTCCAGCGTTACGACTGGCGGGCCGGCCTGGCCGCCGACTTCGTCAAGGCCATGGTCAGCGACCTGATCACCAGACAGGGCACCCAGGCCCACGCGTTCCTGAGCACCCCAGCGGTGGACGCGGCCGATTTCAAGCGCTCGGTCGGCGGTTTCGGCTATCCGGCCGCAGTCCTGCTCGACGCCGAAGGCCGGCTCCTGCAGGTCATCCCGCCGAACCCGGCACTGCTCGGCCAGAAGATCGCCGACCGCTACCCGCACCTGCACACCGCGGTCACCGAGGACCGTGCCGCCGTCTCCCCGGTGGTCGCGTCGGCCGCCGAAAGTCGGCCCGTCGTCGGTTTCGCGGTGCCGTTCGACACCCCGTACGGACGACGCGTGTTCTCCGGGGCGGTGGCCGTCGGCGACAGCCCGCTCTCGTCCTACCTGTCGACCGCGATCCCGCTGGACGGCGTGAAGGTGCACCTGGTCGACAACGCCGGCGCGGTCGTCGCCGCCAACCACCCGCACACCGGTGTGAGCCTGCTCGCCAACGAGGAACCCCGACTGCACGCCGCCCTCGACCGGGCCGCCACCGGCCGATACCAGGACGGCGGCGGCTGGTGGCAGTACACCTACCGCGACATTCCGGGCACCCCGTGGCGGTTGTCGGCGGCCGTCTCCGAGGACGTGCTGTTCGCGTCCACATCGGGCAGCCGGGCCGCCGGACGGGCCGCGCTGGTCACCGCGTCGGTGGTCGGCCTACTCGTGGTCGCGGCCGCCACCCGGGCCCGCCGCAACCGTCGTGAGCTGCGCTCCAGCGAGCAGCGACTGCGCAAAGTGTTCGACAACTCGCGGATCGGGATGGCGCTGACCGACATGGACGGACGGCTGGCCCGGGTCAATCCGACGCTCTGCCACATGCTGGGCCGGCCGCAGACCGACATGATCGGCCGCCACGTCACCGACCTCACCCACCCCGACGACGTGGACCTGTCACTGCGCAACATCCGCGACTGCCGTACCGGCCGGGTCGACGGGTTCGACATCGACAAGAGATACGTACACGCCGCCGGTCGTGTCGTGGAGGTCGCGATCACCGCGAGCCTGCTCCGCGACGAGGCGGACCGGCCGCAGTACATCGCCACCCAGATCATCGACATGACCGAGCGGCACGCCCTGGAGAACGAACGCCGCCGCGACGCCGCCGAACTCGCCCGGCACGCCGAACGCCTGGAACACGCCAACGAGCAGATGGCCGACTTCATGGCGATGCTCACCCACGACGTGCGCCAGCCGCTCACCACCATCGTGTCGGCCGGTGAGCTGCTGCTCGACGACTGGTCCGGCCTGCCCGACGACACCCGCCTGCACTACCTGCGCCGGATGACCACCGCCGGGCACCGCGCCGACGAACTGGTCACCGAGATCCTGACGCTGGCGCAACTCGACGCGGGTGCGCTCACCGCCCGACCGACCCGGCTCGACGTGAGCCACGTGGTCCGGGAGGCAGTCGCGGCGCTGGGCGCCGAACCCGGGACGATCACGGTCATCGCGCCCGACCAGGTGACCGCGTTCGCCGATCCGGCCCATCTGAGCCTGCTGCTGGGCAATCTGCTGGGCAACGCGGTCAAGTACGGCGCGGCGCCGGTCCGGGTCACCGTCACCCCGGACCGTGACCGGGTCCTGATCCGCGTCGCCGACGACGGCGAGGGCGTACCCGCCGCGTTCATCCCGCATCTCTTCGAACGCTTCACCCGCGCCGAGACCGGCGTCGCCACCACCAAACCCGGCACCGGCCTCGGCCTCTACCTGGTCGCCCGGCTCGCCGGCGCGTCCGGCGCGACCATCACCTACCAGGCCGGTCAGCCGCGCGGCGCGGTCTTCGTCCTCTCCCTGCCCTGCGCCCCCGGCCCGACCCGGTCCGCGACCTCGGCACCGGCCCCGCCCGTCACCGTTCGTTAACCCCCGTGGCGGTACGCGCCAGACCCTCCCGCCTCACCACGCAGTCCCGGACCACGACGCGAGCGCCTGCACCGTCCGGGCCGAAACGCGACCGCCGGGCTGAGGGCGGCCCGTCACCGAGAAGCCGTGCGCACCCCTGAGCGTTCCACGGCCCCGGGCTGGGTGGCGCGGCACGCTTACCCCCACCGCGATGAGCGCTCCGCGGCCCCGGGCGGGTGACGCGGCACCCTCACCCCCACCACCATGGTGAGCGCTCCGCGGCCTACGGCGGGGTGGCGCGGCGGTGGGATATTGGCGGAACCGGATGCGTGGAGCCGTGAGGGGGACACCGTGGCGCATGGGTCTTCCGAGGGTGTGAGCAACCGGGTCCTGGGCGTGCTGACCCTGATCCTGGTCCTGGTCGACGCGGGCCTGGTCGTGATCAACTCGATCATGTGGACGGCGTACCGGGCCGGCGACGTGACCGCGGCCGAGGTGGCGCCGTTCATGCTGTTCGCCGGTTCGGCGGCGGTCGGCGCCGTGGTGATGCTGCTGGCGGCGATCGCCCTGTTCCGGGACGGCCTCGGCCACCGGCTCGCCGAGGTGGCGGTGGTGCTGGCCGGTGTCCGGGTGGTGGCGATCCCGATCGCCGTGGTGGTCGTCGTCGTCACGGTCGGCATGTCTTCGGTCTCCGGTCCGTCCGACATCTTCCTGATCGTCCTGTCGGTGTTCGAGGCCGTCGTCGAGCTGATGGTCGCCCGGGTGGCCGCCGCCCGCACCCGCCGCACCTTCACCGCCTGAGCCGCCTTCACCCCCGCCTGAGCCGCCTTCAGCCCTCGCCTGAGCAGCCTTCACCCGGCTGTGCCGCCTTCAGAGACTGAGCAGACCGAGACGTAGATAGGCCCGGTCGTCGAAGCTGACCTGACCCGGCCGGACCGCCTTGGTGCCGGCGAGTTCGGCCACGCACCAGGGATCCTTCGCCAGCAGACGGGCCAGTTCCGACTCCGATTCGGCGAGGGTCGCACCGAGCTGCGGGTAGCCGTCACTACCGATCACCAGTTCGTCGATCCCGTCCGGCACCCGGTGCACGACGAGCAGCGACGCGGGGACCGGGTGGCCGTCGACCGCCGCATACCCGTACAGCCCGACCTTGTTACGGAAGGCGCTCTGCCGGCTGACGAGCGCCCGGGCGGCCAGGCGTCCCGGATCGTCGTCGACCACCCGGTCCAGGCTGATCCGCCCGGCCGCGGCCTCGGCGGCGAGGACCGCGACCCGGAACGACGTCGCCACCCGGTCGACGAGTTTGCGCGGCCGGCCGATCTCCGCCGGTAGTCCCCGGTAGGCGAAGCCGACGTCACCGATCTGCCAGATCTCCCGGCGTGCACGCGAGTAGACGGTGACCGAGGCGGCGGTGTGGCCCGGTTCGGCACGGGCGGCGAGTTCCGCGGTCAGGGCTTCGAGCGCGGTGTGCACGCCGACGTCCCCGGGGAGCCGGCCGAGGGCGTCACGGCAGGCGTCCATCGCCCACCAGCCACCCGACCGGCCGTGGAAACTCCGCCCGCTCACATCGGTCGCCCCGTCGATCACCGCGGCGTGACTGTCGGTGACGACGATCGCGTCCTCACACAGGTGCGGGTGCCCGGACTTGCCCAGGACGAACTGCTCGATGATCTCCACGGGACCATCCTGCCGGGACCACCGCATTCAGCCCGGCGGCCGCCTCGCGGCCCGGCGCCGGGCGGACGTCGCGTGGACAGCCACGGCGCCTTCGATGGCCGTACCAAAGGCTCTGCTCTGGGGTTTGCATCTTCCGCCTGGGCACCTGCAAGCCGGGTCTCTGACCTGGGCCGACGCTCGATGACAGGATGGGATCATGCGACGTGCGGTCGTGTTCCTCCTCCTGCTGACGGGCTGTGCGGCGGCACCGTCACGACTCACCGTCGGGTCGCCGTCGCCGCCTGGTTGGACCGGCACCTGGGCGGCCGCCGTTCAGGGCGGTGGCCGCCCCTTCGACGACCAGACGCTGCGGCAGGTCGTGCACACCAGCATCGGCGGATACGCGGCTCGGCTGCACCTGACCAACGAGTTCGGCGACCGGCCGCTGACGATCGGCTCGGCCACGATCGGCGCCGCACTGAGGGTGACGTTCGGCGGGCGACCATCGGTGACGATCCCGGCCGGTGGCACAGCGGTCAGTGACGAGGCGGCGTTCGTGGTGCCGGCCGACGCGGATGTGACGGTCAGCCTCTATCTGCCGGCCGCGACCGGGCCCGGCACAAGGCACGCGGTCGCGTCCCGGCACAACCTGGTCGCCGCCGGGGATCAGGTGTTCGCCACCGAACTGACCGGCGCACGAACCGAGAAGAGCTGGTATTTCCTGTCCGGGCTGGACGTGCGCGGCGGCGACGGCGCGATCGTCGCGTTCGGGGCGTCGATCACCGACGGGCTGGGTTCCCCGTTCGGCGGTGACCGCCGGTGGCCCGACCTGCTGTCCGACCGGCTGCGCGCGTCCGGCCGGGAGATCGGCGTGCTCAACACCGGCCTCAGCGGCAACCGGCTGACCGCCGACGACCACGGCGAACGGGCACCGGCCCGGTTCGACCGCGATGTGCTGCGCCGGGCCGGCGTGCGATGGGTGATCATCTCCGACGATGCGATAAACGATCTCGGCGCGGCCGACCCGCCCATGGTGGACCGCATCACCGGCTCCCTCCGGGAGCTGACGACCAGAGCGAGAGCAGCAGGGGTACGGGCGATCTGCTCGACCCTCACCCCGTTCCAGGGCGCCGGTTACTGGACGGACCGGGCGGAGAGCGGGCGGGTCGCAGTCAACGCGTTCCTGCGTTCGGCCGACAGCGGCTGCGACGCGGTGCTCGACCAGGACCTGGCCACCCGTGATCCGGACCGTCCGGCCCGGCTGCTGCGCCGCTACGACTCAGGTGACCACCTGCATCCGTCCGCCGCGGGGCTGGCCGCGATCGCCGACGCCGTGGACCTGGACTGGTTCACCGACTGAGCCGTCCAGCTGGTCGGTCATATCTCCGGCCGGTACCCCTTTCGGCCTGTACCTACCTCGGCCTGTGCCCCTTCGACCCGTACCCCCTCGGCCCGTACCCCCCCTCGGCCTGTGCCCCCTTCGGCCTGTACCCCCTTCGGCCTGTACCCCCTTCGGCCTGTACCCCCTTCGGCCCGTACCCCCCTCGGCCTGTACCCCCTTCGGCCCGTACCCCCCTCGGCCTCTACCCCCCTCGGCCTCTACCCCCTCCGGCCCGTACGCCCCTCGGCCTGTACCCCCTCCGGGGGCGTCGCGGGGGTTTCTGGCGGCGACCGGCCGCAAACCGGCTGGAACGCGCCCGGGTTCCGGGCTCAGGGAGCGGCCGGCGGCGTCGGCAGGGGGCGCGACACCACCTTTCGGGCGTCGCCCTCGACCAGGCCGAACATTCGCAGCAGACCGACCGCCAGCCGGTCGGCGGCGTCGTCGATCGTCTGGTCGTCGGCGTGCAGGCTGTGGTGCAGCACGCCCAGCACCGCACCGTTCACACAGGCGAGCGCCACCTCGGCGTCGTCGAAGCAGAGCCGCCCCACGTCGTGGGCGTGCCGCAGCGCGTCGATCCGGTAGGCCGCCGGATAGCCCGTGCCGACCCGGTCGATGAGCCGGGCCAGGTCGGCGTAGGTGCGCGGAAACCGGGCGGTCACCCGCACCGCCACGGCCAGCGCCTCGGCCGGATCCGTCAGGCCCGCCGTCGCGACGTCGAGCAGCGCTCGATGCTCGGCCGCGGCCGTCGCCACCGCCAGGTCGAAGAGCTCCTGCTTGGACGGAAAGTGGTTGTAGAAGCTGCCGAACCCGACGTCGGCCGCCTCGGTGATCTCCTGAATGCTGACCCCGGCCGGATCCCGGCTGGTCAGGATCGTGCGGGCGGCGTCGACGAGCGCGGCGCGGGTCTGTGCCTTACGCCGTTCCAGCCGCCCACCGTTCATGCAGCCAGTTTAAGCCCGCTCGAAACTGATGGATTCATCAGTTATGATTCGGTACTCATATCTGGAGGGGCATCATGGCGGTCTTCCGCAACGTGGGTCAGGCGCTGCTCGGCGCGGTCCTGACGTTCGCCGGCATCACCCATCTGACCGTGGCCCGCAGTGAGTTCCAGGCGCAGGTGCCGGGTTGGTTCCCGCTTCCCGCCGACTTCGTGGTGCTGGCGTCCGGCGTGGTCGAGATCAGCCTAGGCCTGGCCTTGCTGACGGTGTGGCGACAGCCGGCGCGGGGCCTCCTGGGCGCGATAGTGGCCCTGTTCTTCATCGTGATCTTCCCAGGCAACGTGGCCCAGTGGCTGGAGCACAAAGACGGCTTCGGCCTGGACACCGACACGAAGCGTTTCGTGCGGCTGTTCTTCCAGCCGCTACTGGTGCTGTGGGCACTGGCCGCCACAAGCGCGATCAGCACCATCCGAGGCCGCCTGACCAGCCGGACTCAAGCCACCCGCTGACGCTTCCCCTGCCGCACACAACCCACCCGGTCCGGCTCGCGGCTTTCAGTGGCCGCTTTCCGCCTCGCGAGCCGGCATCGCGTTCACCTCACCCGCTTCACCCACCTCCGCCGGCGAAGCCTCGGCACGCTCGCTGCCAGCAAGCTCGCTGAATGGGACACCGGCCGCCGGTTTCGCGCTCTGATCTCCGCCGCCCGGCACCCCCGCGTTTCCGGAGGTCGGCCACCGCCCTCAGTTCCGGCCGCGCTGGCGACGGTCCAGCGCCCTCGGTTCCGGCCGCGCTGGCGGCGGTCCAGCGTCCTCGGTTCTCGGGACGCCGGCGGTGGCTTAGCGGCTGAGGTCGTGACGCCGGTGGACGATCTTCTCGACGACCCCGCTGGGGAGGAGGCGACGCAGCGCGAAGACGGCCGGAGCGTTGCTGCCGACCGCGTAGCGGGCCTTCGGCCGGTCCGCTTCGATTGCGGCGACGATCGTCTGGGCGACGCGTTCCGCGGTGATCCCGGCACGCTCGTTGCGGTCGAGAGCGGCCAGCATCCGGGCGAAGTCCTCCCGATACGGCGAACCCTCACCGATGTATTTGGTACGGCGCTCACTGATCCCGGTGGCGATCGACCCCGGCTCCACCGTCGTCATCCACACCCCGAACGGCGTCAGCTCCTGCCGGGCCCCATTGCTGAAACCCTTGATCGCCGCTTTCGAGGCCACATACGACGATCGATAGGCCAGCGGGAACGACGCCAGCATCGACCCGACCATGACCACTCGCCCGTAGCGGCGCTCCCGCATCCCCGGCAGCACCAGCTGCGCCACCCGAACCGGCCCGAGCACGTTGACCTGGAAGATCCGCCGCAGAGCATCCATCGGAAGCTCCTCGATCGGCCCCGACTGACTCTCCCCCGCGTTGTTGACCAGCACGTCGACTTCGGCCAACGGCCCCGCAAGACTGTCGATCGAAGCGTCATCCTCAAGATCGAGCGCCAGATAGTCGACACCGTCGGCCCGCTGCTCAGGCTTCAGCCGGTCCGGATCCCGACTGGTCCCGAACACCCGAAAACCCCGGCTGACCAGAGCCTTCGCCGTAGCCAGACCAATCCCGGACGAGGCCCCGGTAACCAACGCGGTGCGTTCCATCGGAAAACCTTAAGACCATCGAGGTACGCCCCGTAAGCCCACCACCCATCCCGCAGCCGTCGCGCCGGCCAGGAACGAGATCGAGGCGCGGGTCCAAGGCTGCATTGTCGTGCCCGCAGAGGCCCCGGCGAGCCTGGCGAATCTTGCACACCTCGTCACATCGACAGGGATCTCACACGATCCTCACATGTGAGCGTGGTTTCTCATGCAAGGCCCACTACCCGGTGGAGACTCTGCAACCTTCTTCCCGTTGGGATGTGGACGGAGCCGCAAGATCGACGCGAGGGTGCGCTTTGTCCAAGATCCACGTGCGCCGAACGGTGGCTGCCGTCCGACGGGAAAACAGGCGGCGGGCACCGGCGCCGCACAACAGGCAACAGACGGCGCGCACCGACGCCGCGCAACAGGCAACAGACGGCAGGCAACGGGCAACGGCGGCCACCATACGCCAGGCGACGCCCAATGGACCGGCAGACGACGGACGACAGGCGACGGGCAACGGACCGGCAGACGACAGGCAACGGACAACGGACCGGCAGACGACAGGCGACGGGCGACGGACCGGCGGGCGACGGACGACGGACGGTGAACCGGCGGGCGACGAGCGGGCGGTGGCGGGGGCTTGCGAGGGTCCTACCGGAACGGAGTCGGGGTGGGACGGGGATCATGTGGGTGGTGAACGGTGTGGTTGCCGAGGTGCGGGGTGACGGCGGCCTAGGGTTGGGGGCGTTATGACTGTGCAGGATTCCGAAGCCGAGACCCGTCCCTGCGGCCACTGTGGTCGCCCGGTTCCGCAGCGTTCGTCTGCCGGCCGGCCGTTCCGCTACTGCCGGGACAACGACGGGGAATGTCAGCGTGCCTCGCGCAACGTGCGGATGCGGCACCGTCAGTCGCCGGGACTGGCGGGGCAGGTCGCCCGTACGTGGGAGGTCGTTGATCGTCTTGATCAGCTTGTCGGGTCGCTGACCGAGGCGCTGCATTCGGAGATGTCTCCGGCCGGTGTGGAGCGGCAGGTCGCCGAGGTTCGGGCGGAGACGTCCGGGCAGGTTGCGGCCGCGCATGCGGAGCGTGACGATGCCCGTCGTGACGCCGAGCACGCGACGACCGCGGCCGCTGCGGCGCAGCAGGTCGCGGGTGCCGCCACCGCCGAGCGTGACGAGGCCCGCCAGCAGGCCGAGGATGCGAAGCGGGCGGCCGAGGAGGCAGGCAAACGCGCCCAGGAGGCGGCTGCGGCCCGTGATGAGGCGGTCCGTGCTGCCACCGCAGCGGCTGCCCTGCGTGAGCGTGCCGAGGCGGAACGCGACGCGGCCGCCGAGGATCTGGAGGCGGCGCGCCGCGAGCTTCAGGACATGCGCGGCGCCCGCGACAGCGCCGAGCGTGACCTCAAGACCGCGATTCAAGATGCCAAAGATTTCCGCGGTACGGCCGAAGCAGCGCAACGCCGCACGCAGGAGGAACTGACGGCCGCTCGGGAGCAGGCGGAACGGCTGGCGGCCGACGCCGTCCGGGAGGGCCAGCGCGCCACCACCGCCGAACGTGAGCGTGACGAGGCCGCCGACCGGGCGCACCGGGCCGAGGCGGAGGCGTCCGCCGCGCGGGAGTCCCTGTCCGCGGCACTCGCTGAACGGGACGCTCTACGGCGTACCACTGAGGATCTTGAAAGGGCCGCCGACCGTGCCGCGCGGGACCAGGCCGATCTCGAACGCCGCCTCGCGTTCGCCCGCACCGACGCCGACGCCGCGCAGAACCGGGTTGCCCAATTGACGTCGCAGGTCAGCGACCTGGCGGCGGCTCTGGCCGCGCTCGGAGCCGCGCGACCGGCCGCGCCGGTGCCGGCTCCGGCCCAGCCGACGGCCTCCGACAACAGCTGAGCAGGAGAGCCGGCGGGTGTACGCGCCGCTGTTCGGGGTAGAAAACCGTGCAGGGCGGAACCCGGCGGGCCGCGATGGGGAGTGGCGTTTCCTGAGTCGAGGCCTCGCGGGAGAAGAAGTGGTGAACATTCTCACGTTCGCGGGCGGGCAGAGGAGGTGGCCGGAAGGCTTCAGCACGTCCGGTGTCAGCCGATCACTACGGTGTGCGCATCCGCGGGTGACCGAAGGTGCCGTGAATTACGAGTGAATCTGATCGAGTGACCGACATCGCACCACCCGAACAAGCTCCAAAGACCCATAAAGTGGACCAAGGGCCGCTTGGGTACCGGTTCGGTTTGCGAGCTGGGGTGAGTGGCCGGTTACGCTCATAGCGTTAACACCGCCGATACAGCGGTGCGGACAGACAACTTAGGCGGCCGGCGGGGATCCCGGCGGAGGAATCCAGCGGCCGCGCCTTTCGTTACACCAACGAGAGCAGCACCACGAGCGAGGGGAAAGCCGATCATGGGCGAACGCATGCTGCGCGGCAGCCGTCTAGGCGCAGTCAGCTACGAGTCCGACCGTAACACTGAGCTGGCGCCCCGGCAGACCCGCGAGTACCTGTGCGTGAAGGGTCACCAGTTCGAGGTGCCGTTCGCCGTCGACGCCGAGGTGCCCACCACCTGGGAGTGCAAGTTCGACGGCAGCGTCGCCCGACTGGTCGACGGCAGCGAGCCGGAGCAGAAGAAGGCCAAGCCGCCGCGCACCCACTGGGACATGCTTCTGGAGCGGCGTTCGATCGCCGAACTGGAGGACATCCTCAACGAGCGGCTGCAGGAGGTTCGCACCCGCCGCGGTCGCTGAGAACCGACACGGAAAGGGCCACCCCGACTGACGGGGTGGCCCTTTCCGCATGCCCGGCCCCGGATCCGGCGCTACAGCGTTCTTGGCGGTGCCGGTGATCAGGCAGCGGCCCCGATCGGCCGGGTTGATCCAGATGGCGGGGTCGTCGGCGTCGGCCGTATCCGACGCGCACCGCAGGTCACCATGTCCACGGTGAGCGACGGATACGTGGGCTGACGCAGCGCGATACGCCCGGTCAGGGCCACGCCCTCCCGGGGTCAAACACAGCCGGCGAGCGCGGGACACGGCAGGGGTGGGGATCACGGCGGGCGCGAGCCGCGGAATGCGGGAGTCACCGCAAGCACAGGGTCACCGCAGACGCGGGGTCACCGCAGACGCGGGGTCACCGCAGACGCGGGCGGCTAGCGCGACGCGACGAGTGCGGGCCTACGAGCGCGGCGGACACGGGCACGACCAGCGCGGACGGGCGCGACAAGCGCGGACGGGCGCGGCGGGCGCGGCGGGCGCGGGCACGGGGCTAGCAAGGGCAACGAGCTGCGGAGGCGTGGTGCCAGGTCGTACCCATTACCGCATGCCACGCCTCACCCACGCACGGCGCGGCGAGATCGGGTGGTCGCCCGCGGCTCGATCCGCACAGCGGATCACCACTCGCGGTCAGTGGGTGGGGCGGTGCGCGGGGTGTGGCTCGATTTCGCACCAGAGTGAATTGCAGGCGATGGGTGGGAGTGGCGGGGGCCGGGCCGCGAAGCACCGAGGCGACACGCCCGGAAGCGCACGCTAGAACGACCCTCCCGGGACTCGCAGCACCGAAACGACCCCCACGCCACGCAGCACTAAGACGACCCTCACTCCGCGCAGCACTAAGACCACCCGCCCGGGACTCGCAGCACCGAAACGACCCCCACGCCACGCAGCACTAAGACGACCCTCACTCCGCGCAGCACTAAGACCACCCGCCCGGGACTCGCAGCACCGAAACGACCCCCACGCCGCGCAGCGCTGAGGCGATGCGTCCAGACGCGCAGCGCTGAAACGACCCGCGCCGGCCACTCAGCGCAAGCAGCTGCCCAGGAAAAGCGGCGGGCAAGCGGCCGGTGTGGGTCAGCGGACGATTTCGCCCTCGATGGCTGCGGCAGGTGGAGTGGGGCGCTGTTCGTCGACCACGACGACCGTTACCGGGTCGCTCTGGTGGACTCGGACTCGGCGTGGGCCGAACAGGTCGCCGGTGGCGGCGCCGCCCAGACGGCGGGAGGCGAGGCGCTCGACGCCGCGCCGGGCCAGGAAACGGCTCGGCGGCAACAGCAGGACGATGCCGGTGACGCCGGTGATGAAACCGGGCAGGGCCAGCAGCAACGCCCCGGCCAGGCCGATCAGCGAGTTGGTGACCTCGGCGGCCGGGGGCCGGCCGTCGCGGGTGGCCTCCTGGAAGGCGCGGAAACCGCGGATGCCCTCACGGCGCAGCAGCAGGACACCGGCGGCGCTGGAGGCGGCGAGCAGAAGCGACGCCCAGAGGAAACCGATGGCGTGCGCCACCGAGACGAAAGCCAGGAACTCAGCGAAGGCGAGCAGCGGAAACACTAGGGGCAGATAGGCCAGTCGGCTTCGGCGCATCGTCGATCCTCCGGAGGGTGCCACGCGAGCCCGCCTCACGACGGGCTCGCTCAAGCATGACACCTCGAAGCTGAGTGTTTCCTTAACGCGGTTTGCGGCCGACCAGGTTGACCAGGCTCTCCTTGCGGGCCTGCACACCCCACACGGTGACCCTCAGCAGCTGTTCCTTGAAGATGTTGCCGCTCATCTTGGAGACACCGATCTCGCGCTCGGTGAACGTGATCGGCACCTCCTTCATCCGGAAGCCCTGCCGGTACGAACGCCAGGCCATCTCGACCTGGAACGAGTAGCCGGTGGACGCGATCGTCCCGACGTCGATCTTGTCGAGGACGGCGATCCGGTACGCCCGGTAGCCGCCGGTGGCGTCCTTGAAGGGCATGCCGAGCGCCATCCGGATGTAGATGTTGCCGCCGCGGGACAGCAGCAGCCGCCGCATCGGCCAGTTGTGGACACTCCCGCCGGGGATGTAGCGGGTGCCGAGGACCACGTCGTGGTCCTTGAGCGCGTCCAGCAGCAGCGGCAGCTCCTCGGGGGCGTGGGAGCCGTCGGCGTCCATCTCGACGACCGCGTCGTAGCCCTTGTCCTTACCCCACGCGAAACCGGCCTTGTAGGCGGCGCCGAGGCCCTCCTTGCCGGCCCGGTGCAGCACGAAGATGTGGTCGTCGGCCTGCGCGAGCTCGTCGGCGATGGCGCCGGTGCCGTCCGGGGAGTTGTCGTCGGCGATCAGGATGTCGACGGCAGGAGTCGCCTTACGCACCCGTTCGGTGATCAGCCGGACATTGTCCGCCTCGTTGTACGTGGGGATGATCACGAGGACCCGTCCCACTCCCGGGTAGCCTTCGGCCTCGCTCACCGTTCCTCCGAAACTGTCACGTCGTCACTGTCGATTCTCGTCTTACGGCGGCGCAGGGGCAGCACGCCGATGAGGGCGCAGACCGTACCAAAGACGATCAGCACCTCGGGCCAGTGGCCCGAACGAGTCGCCAGCGTACGCGGTCCGTCAAGGTTCATGTCACGGACCACCACCGCACCGGTGTTGAAACCGGTCGAACCGTGGACTGAACCCTCGCCATCCACGAAACCGGACACTCCGACGGTGGACACCATCAGGGCCTCGCGGCCGTGCTCGACGGCCCGCAGCCGTACCATGGCCAGCTGTTGCAGGGCCTCGGCCTCGTTGAAGGTGGCGTTGTTGGTCTGCACGGTGAGGATCTGCGCGCCGCCGTCGACGGTGTCGCGGACGATGCCGTCGTAGGCGACCTCGAAGCAGATCACGTCACCGACGACCACCGCACCGGTGTCGATGACACCCGGGTGGTCGCCGGCGAGCATGTTGCGGACCAGCTCGACCTTGTCGGTGACCAGACGGGCGATCGAGCGCAGCGGCATGTACTCGGCGAACGGGACCGGGTGCCGTTTCTCATACTGCTGGTCCAGGTCGGGGCCGGCACCGCCGGGACGCCACAGGATGCCGACGTTGTAGATGTCACCCTCCACGTCGGTGCGCTGCAGGGTGCCGACCAGGATGGGCGCCTTGATCGCGTCGGCGGCGGACTGGATGAGCGCGGCCGCGTCGTCGTTGCGCAGCGGGTCGATGTCGCTGGAGTTCTCCGGCCAGACGACCAGGCCCGGTTGTTTCTGTCGGCCGGCGGCGACGTCGGCGGCCAGCGCGATGGTGGCGTTGACGTGGTTGTCGAGGACCGCCCGCCGCTGGGCGTTGAAGTCGAGGCCGAGGCGGGGCACGTTGCCCTGCACGATGGCCACCGTGGTGGTCGGTCCGCCGATGCCGGCCAGGGGCAGCACGGCCGGGCCGACGAGCAGGACGGCGGTCAGCGCGGCGAACCCGGCGGCGGCCAGGACGCCGGTGCGCCGCCAGGCCAGGGCGAGCAGGGCACCACCGGCGATCGCGACCACGAAGGTGACCAGGGGCGCGCCGCCGTACGCGGCCAGGCGCAGCGTGGGGGCGTCACCCTGGGAGAACGCGAGCCGTCCCCACGGGAAGCCACCGAAGGGGGTGCGGTCGCGCAGGAACTCCTGCCCGGCCCAGATCAGGCCGGTGAGCAGTGGCCACAGTGCCCGCCAACGGTCGGCCAGCGGCGACGTCCAGGCCCCGGCCAGGCCGGCCAGGCCGATGTAGGCGGCCTGCGCGACGCTGAGGATGATCCAGGGCAGCCAACCGGCGCCGATGGTGGTCCACTCCAGCAGGGGGACGAACAGCACCAGCCCGGTCAGGTAACCGAGTCCGAACCCGGCCCGCAGGCGCCTGCGGTGTACGGCCGCGGCGAGCAGCGCCACTCCGACGGGGGCGAGCCACCACAGGTCGTACGGAGGCAGGGCCAGCAGCAGGGCGACGCCGGAGGCGACGGCCAGCGCCACGGCCACCGGCAACCGCAGCGGGCGCGGCGGCACGTCGGCCGCGGGGCCCGGCTCGGTGAGCGCCGGAGGGGGCAGTGTCATTTCCACGCTCGGCAGGCTACCCGGGATATGCAGGGGCGACGGAGGGGCGCGGTCACGATACGACCACGCCCCTCGAGTGCTCCACACCTGTTTGCGGCCGGTGAAAAACCGGCTCGCGGCCGGCGGAACCCCGCTTGCGGTAGGCGGGAGCCGGTGGGCGGCGTACGAAATCCGGTGACCTCGTCATGACCTTCGGACCGACCCGCCGCGCGCCGGCTGCCCGCGTCGTGCCGTTGTCTACTGGCCATGATCCCGGCCCTCGGAGGGCCACCCGTGCGTAGCCCGTCTCGTGCCGCCTGTGTCGCGGCGCCCCCTGGACCTGGCAGAACGCGCGACCCCTGCGGGGACTGCGGCCAGTGGACGACGAAACATGGAACAGGACCTGAAGACGGTACGTCCCTCCCCCGGCCGTCTGTCAACCGGACGCCCCGTGTCGCGGCGTGTCTCATTCATCGGCGTGTCATCCGGATTACCGGATCGAGTTACCCAGCAGTCGGGCGGCGACGTCCGGATGTTCGGCCGCGAGCAGGCCCGCAGCGGCCAATATGTACTGCTCATCGACCAGGGAACGAGCCCGTTCGGGTGGTGCCCAGCCACCGCCGACGTCGGCCAGGACGGCCTGGAGCACCTCGTCGCCGCCGCCGTGTCGCAGGACCCCGCCGGAGCCGATGACGAGACGTACGTCACGTAGGCCGGGGCGGCCGCGGGCGTGCCGCCGTAGCGCGATCACCGCGGCGGTGGCGGCGAGCTGTCGGTCGCCGTCGGGGACGGACAGTTTCTCGGCCACCGCGGCGGTGCGGGTGCCGTCGGCGCCGACGGCCACCCCGAGGTCGCCCTCGACGGTCCGGGCCCGCCACAGGGTGCCGGCCACGTCACGGCGTGGCCCGGTCTCGGCTTCGGCGTCCGGGACGAGCGCCGAGTACACGTCGGTGGTGGCGCCGCCCACGTCGACGACCAGGATGCCGTAGCCGGTGAGGTCGGCCAGTGCCTCCACGCCGGCCAGCACGGCGTCGGGGGTGGCGGCCCGCACGAGCCGGGCGAACCGCCGGCCTTTGGACAGCCGTTTGCCGCCGATGACGTGCCGCAGGAACACGTCACGGATCGCGGCGCGGGCCGGCAGTGGGTCGAGCACACCGATGCGCGGCAACACGTTCGCGGTAGCGGTGACGGGGACACCGCGTCCGGTCAGAATCGTGTGCGCCTCGTCTCGTACCTCCAGATTTCCGGCAAGAACCACCGGAATGCGGAGGCGGGCCGCGGCGAGTCGTCGGGCATTGTGGAGAAGGGTTTCGGCGTCGCCGCCGTCGGTGCCGCCGGCCAGCAGCAGGACGTCCGGGCGGGTGGCGCGCAGCCGGGTCAGGTCCGGGCCGGTCATCGGACCGGCGGCGACGTGCACGACCTGCGCGCCGGCGGAGAGGCCGACGCGGTGTCCGGCTTCGGCGGTGACCAGCTGCTCGTAGCCGATGACGGCCAGGCGTAGGCCACCGCCCGCCGACGAACAGACGTAGAGCCGGTCGCCGCCGCCCACGGCGGCGACGGCGGCGTCCAGGCCCGCCAGGACGTCCGATGACGCGGTGGTCGGCACTTCGGCGCGGCGGATCAGTTCCGCGCCGTTCAGGTCGATCTTGGCGGCTTTGGTGTACGTGGACCCGACGTCGACGCAGACGGCGGTCGTCACGGCTTCGGCGGCACCACGACCGTGCCGACCGCGGTGGTGGCCACGATCGGTTCGGTCAGCACCTGGGCCGCCGACCCGTCGGTACCACGGCAGACGACCCGCACCTCGAAACTGATCTTCCGGGAGCGGGTGCCCATCTTGGTGACCGTGCCGACGATCTCCAGGACGTCTCCGGCCCGGACCGGCGCTTTGAACTGCACGTCGTCGTAGGACGCGAACAGCCCCTCGTCACCGTCGAGCCGGATGCAGATCTCGGTGGCCACGTCGCCGAACAGGCCGAGCGAGTAGGCGCCGTCGACGAGGTTCCCGGCGTAGTGGGCGTGTGCGTAGGGCACGTAGCGGCGGTGCGTCACGGTGATCACTGCGAACCTCCGGCGAGGGCGTGGACGAGATAGGAGGCCACCTCACGCGGGGTGGTGCCGCGGCTGAAGATCCGGTCGACGCCCAGCTCCGGCGCCATCAGCTCGTCGAAGCGGGGGCCGCCGACGATCAGCAGCGGCCGTTTCCCGGCGGGCAGCGCCTCCCGGAACGCCGCCGACATGGCCCGGGTGTTCTGCAGATGGGCGTCGCGCTGGGTGACCACCTGGGACACCAACACCGCGTCGGCCTTCTTCGCGCGGGCCGTCTCCACCAGGTCGGGCACCGACACCTGGGCGCCCATGTTGGTCACCGACAGCTCGGAGTAGTACTCCAGGCCCTTCTCCCCCGCGATGCCCTTGAGGTTGAGGATGGCGTCGATGCCGACGGTGTGCGCGTCGGTGCCGATGCACGCGCCGACCACGTTGAGTCGCCGTCGCATCCGGCGCTTGATCGTCGCGTTTACCTCTTTGGCGCTGAGCAGCGGGAAGTCACGCTCGACGACCTGCACCTTGTCGGTGTCGACGAGGTGGGCGACCTTGCCGTAGACCACGAAGAACGTGAAACCGTCGCCCATCTGCTTGGCGTGCACCAGCATCGCCGGGTCCATGCCCATCTTGCCGGCCAACTGGAGGGCGGCACCCTCGGCCCGTTTGTCGTGCGGAATCGGGAGAGTGAAGGAGAGCTGCACCATGCCGTCGCCGGTGGTGTCCCCGTAAGGGCGAACGATCATGACTCCACCGCCGGGTTGTAGTAGTCCTCGTCGATCTTCGAGACCCCGTCGAGGCCTTTGCCCCGGTCGGCCGGCCGCTTCATGATGCCGAAGGTGCCGTCGGCGATGGCGTTGAGCATGCCGTCGTCGACGATTTTCTCCAGCAGGTCGATGGCCTCGCTCAGGACCTGGTCGGCCCGGCCCCGAATGAACGGGCCCGGGGTGAAGTCCTCGTGCAGGTTCCCGGCACCGTTGAGGACGTACCGGACATTCTGCAGTGCGATGTCCCGGTCGGACAGCCAGGGGGTGACGACCGCCTCGGTCATCATGCCGACCAGCAGGATGCCCTGGCCGGTCAGAGCCCCGGCGAGGTTGAAGAAGCCGTCGAGGAGGTTGCCGCGGAAGACGTCGCCGGTCATGTGCTTGGTCGGCGGCATCCACTTCAGCGGCGCGTCCGGGAACAGCTCGCGAGCGAGCAGCGCATGCGCCAGTTCCAGCCGGAACGAGTCCGGCAGGTCCGGATTTATCTCAAATGCGTGGCCCAAGCCCAGCTGCCAGTCCGCCAGCCCCGCCTCATGAGCGAAATACTCGTTCATCAGCTGCGACACTGTCACCGTGTGCGCCGCGTCCACCGCGTCGGCCGTGGTCAGGTAGTTGTCCTCGCCGGTGTTGATGATGATCCCGGCGCGGGCGTGGATCTGTCGGGAGAACCGCTGGTCGACGAAGGTGCGGATCGGGTTGATGTCGCGGAACAGGATCCCGTACATCGAGTCGTTCAGCATCATGTCCAGGCGCTGCAGCCCGGCCAGCGTGGCGATCTCCGGCATGCACAGCCCGGACGCGTAGTTGGTGAGCCGCACGTAGCGGCCCACCTCCTTCGACGTCTCGTCCAGCGCCGCCCGCATCAGCCGGAAGTTCTCCTGCGTGGCGTACGTGCCGGCGAACCCCTCCCGGGTCGCGCCCTCCGGCACGTAGTCCAGCAGCGACTGGCCGGTCGACCGGATCACCGCGATCACGTCGGCACCGGCCCGGGCCGCCGCCTGCGCCTGCGGGATGTCCTCGTAGATGTCCCCGGTCGCGACGATCAGGTAGATCCACGGCCGCTGTTTCGGATCACCGAACCGCTTGATCAGCCGGTCCCGTTCGGCCCGGCGCCGGTCGATCGTCTTCAAACCGGCGGCGGTGGCCCGTTCGGCCCGCTGCCGGGCCTTGGCGGGACGAGCGGGCATGGTGAAACGGATCGACCCGGCGGCGGCCTTCTGCGCCAGGACCGTCACGTCCTCCACACCCGCCGTCTCCATCGCGTGGAACACCGGGACGGCCACCCCGTGACCGAGCCCGACGTCCGCGCGCACCGCGTCGACCAGCCGATTCACCCACGGGATGCCGTCCGGGTCGGCGCCCGTCACCCCGGCCAGACGCAGCACCGCACGCTCCACCGACACGGTGGTGTGCGACCGCGCCAGGTCGACCACGGGCTGCCCCGCACGTACCGCGAGCGCCCTTGCCCGCGCCACCACGGCAGGATCCAGATCCAGCTTCCCGGCCAAAGAAAACGCCTCCGTTACCTCTCGAAAATCGTCGCGCCGTGCAGCACGGTCCGCAGGCAGACCGGCCGTTCCGGAGTGACACCGTCCATGTCCGGCAGCAGCGCCGGAAGACCACCGTCGACACCACCGGGGGTGTCCCAGACCGCGAGGGTCGCCGACGCGCCGGGCTTGAGCACACCCGCGCCGGACACCGCGGCCGCCCGCCAGCCGCCCGCGGTGCTCGCCGCGAACGCCGACCGCATACTCATCCGGAACCGGGGGTTACGCGGGGCGGCCGCCGCCAGCACGATCGCCCACGGGTCCAGCGCCGTCACCGGCGAATCCGAGCCGAACGCCAGCGCCACCCCGGTCGCGTGCATCGCACCGATCGGGTTGCTGGCCAGCGCCCGCTCCACGCCCAGACGCTGCGCGTACATCCGGTCCGAACCGCCCCACAGGGCGTCGAACACCGGCTGCACCGAGGCGATCACGCCGAACTCGACCATCCGGGCGATCATCGCCTTGTCGATCAGCTCGACGTGCTCGATCCGGTGATGTCCCTCGCGCAGCCGGTCCACGCCGACCTTCTTGGCCGCGATCGCGAAACCCTCCAGCACCGTCGCGATGGCGGCGTCACCGATCGCGTGGAAACCGCCCTGGAACCCGACCCGGATGCAGTCCAGCAGATGCTCGGCGGCCTGCTCGGCGGTGATGAACGCCTCGCCGCAGCCGTGGTCGCCGTCGTGGTACGGCGCACGCACCGACGCCGTCCGCGAACCGAGCGCGCCATCCGCGTACAGGTCACCGGCGGCACCGTGGGCGCCCAGCTCCCGCGCCCGCTCGGCGCCACCCAGCTCACCCCAGAACCCGAACACCTGCGGCAGCCCCCGCCCGGACAGCGCCAGCACCGACGCGAAGTCGTCCTCGCTGGACGTGCCCGGACCGGCGCACTCGTGCACCGCGGCGATGCCCATCGACGCCGCCTTCTGTAGGGCCGTCGTCTGCGCCGCGGTCCGCTGGGCCGTCGTCAGCGAGCCCAGCGCGATCGCCCGGACCGCGTGGTGCGCGGCCTCCCGCACCCAGCCCGACTCGTGGTAACCCTCCACCCCGGCCGCGGCCGGCAGCAGCGACGACGACGCCAGCGCCGAATGCACCGACGCCTGCGACAGATACACCCGGCGGCCCGCCGCGGCCCGCTCCAGCTCGGCCGCGGTCGGTGGCGTCTGGTCGGTCCAGGTCGACTCGTCCCAGCCGTGCCCGTGCACCACCCCGTCGGCCGGCCTGGTCGCCGCGAACGCCGCCACCCGGTCCAGCAGCTCACCCGGTGACCGGACGCCGGACAGGTCCAGCCCGTCGAACGCCAGACCGGTGTCGGTGGCGTGCAGATGCGCGTCCACGAACGCCGGCGTGACCAGGGCACCGCCCAGGTCGACCGTCATGTCGGCGGCGGGGGCGTCGGCGGAGTCACCCAGCCAGGCGATCGTGTCGCCCCGGGTGACCATGGCGGTGGCGCGGGGTTCCGCGGCCGAGTAGAAGTGGCCGTTGACGTAGCGGACCGAGGGAGTGTTCGTCATGCCGGTCAGTCTGCCGCGATCCGCGCCTCGAAAAGCGCCCGCACCGCGGGAACCTGACGCAGCAGATCGACCGCGAACTCGGCATGACCAGGCACATAACCGTTACCGATGAGCATCGTCACGTCCGCCGCCAGACCCTCGGCGCCGAGCGCGGCCGCCGGGAAGCTGGTCGCCATCGAGAAGAAGATGACGGTGCCGCCGTTCGCGGTGGCCAGGATCGCGCCGTGCTCGCAGCCGGGCACGTCCACGCAGACCACCGTCACGTCGGCGGGCTCCCCCACGGCTGCGGCGACGGCGACCGGATTTCGGGCGTCGGCGATCGCGACCTCATCCGCCAGTCCGGCCTCGACCAGCGCGTCCCGCTCCCTTTCATTCACCACCACGGCCTGGGTACGGGCACCCGCGCGCCGCGCCGCAGCCAGCGTGAGTGACCCGCTCTTGCCCGCGCCGCCGAGCACCACGACCTTCGCCCCGGCCGGATAGCCCCGGACCACGCGGTCGGTCAGTGCCGGCGCCCCGCACACGTCGTAGACGGCGAGCGCCAGCTCCGGCGGCAGATCGTCGGGCAGCACGCCGACGATCGAGCGCCCGAACAGGATCGCCGTGCCCTCGGCCGGCACCTGCTCACTGAGCCCGTCCCACCCGGCCAGCCCGTCGGTGATCACCAGCGGCGTCAGCGTCAGCGACACCAGCGTGGCCACCAGGTCCCCCGGCTTGACCGCCAGCGGCGACTCCGGCCCGACCTCCTCGACCACCCCGATCAGCATGCCGCCCGACCCGGTGACCGGATTGTGCATCTTGCCGCGCGTCCGCACGATGTCGAGCACCTCGGCCCGGATCGCGTCGCCGTTGTTCGCATGCTTCTCGGCCAGCTGCCGATAACTGGCGGCGTCGAGGTTGAGCCGCCGCACCCGGATCCGGGTCTCGTCCGGCCCGATCTCCGGCGACGCGGCCAGCCGCCAGGCGGCCTGCGGCAGCACGCCCGCCGGTTCCACTACCCGCCGCAACCCCACCATGCTCATGCTCCTCACGATCTCCACGCGTTAAAAACACTCTCACAGAGCAGCCTTCACCGTAAATCCTGCGTATACATGGTTACTAGGCCGGATAATCTCCGGTACCTTGATCCGAATCCAACGAGGGAGGATCTTCCGGTGGCGGACGACCTGGCAGGCCAGCCGTACGAATACCAGCGGCGCGAGCTGATCGAGCCGGACTGGACCCGGTTCCCCGGCTGGCGCGACGTGACGGCCCAGCAGTGGCAGTCCTCGCAATGGCAGCGGGTCAACTGCGTCAAGAACATCAAGCAGCTGCGTACGGTCCTCGGCGACCTGGTCGACGAGAGCTTCTACGCCGACCTCGAAGCCGACCAGCAGCAACTGGCCACGATGTCGATGCTGATCCCGCCCCAGATGATCAACACGATGGTCCCGGACCGGGTGCCGGACACCGCGTCGTTCTACGCCGACCCGGTCCGCAACTACATGATCCCGGTCGCCAGTGACCGCCGGCAGGACTGGCCGTCACACCCGCACGCCGCCCGCGACTCCCTGCACGAGCACGACATGTGGGTCGCCGAGGGCCTCACCCACCGCTACCCGACCAAGGTGCTGGCCGAGCTGCTCTCCACCTGCCCGCAGTACTGCGGGCACTGCACCCGGATGGACCTGGTCGGCAACAGCACGCCGACGGTCGCCAAGCTCAAACTCCTGCAGAAGCCGGTCGACAGGTACGAGGCACACCTCGCGTATCTCAAGGCCCAACCCGGGGTACGCGACGTGGTCGTCTCCGGCGGGGACGTCGCCAACGTGCCGTGGAAGCAGCTCGAGGCGTACCTCATGGGATTGTTGTCGGTCCCGACCGTCCGGGACATCCGGCTCGCCACCAAGGCCCTGATGGGTCTGCCCCAGCACTGGCTGCAGGACGACGTGGTCGAGGGCATGCACCGGGTCGCCGTCACCGCCGAGCGCCGCGGCGTGAACCTGGCCGTGCACACCCACGTCAACCACGTGAACTCGCTGACGCCGCTGGTCGCGAAGGCCGTCCGCACGCTCCTCGAGGTGGGCGTGCGCGACGTGCGCAACCAGGGCGTGCTGATGCGCGGGGTCAACGCCACCACCGGTGACCTGCTCGACCTCTGCTTCGCGCTACAGGGTGAGGCCGGGATCCTGCCGTACTACTTCTACATGTGCGACATGATCCCCAACGCCGAACACTGGCGGGTGCCGGTCTGGCACGCCCAGCAGCTGCAGCACGACCTGATGGGCTACCTGCCCGGTTACGCCACCCCGCGGATCGTCTGCGACGTGCCGTTCGTCGGCAAGCGGTGGGTGCACATGGTCGCCGAATACGACCGGGAGCACGGCATCTCCTACTGGACCAAGAACTACCGCACGTCCATCGAGGCCGGCGACAGCGAAGCCCTCTCCAAGCTGTACGCCTACTACGACCCGATCGACACGCTCCCGGAGCCCGGCCAGGCGTGGTGGCGCAAGCAGCAGCAGATCGCGGAATGAACTGAGGGGAGGCGCTCAGCGCCTCCCCTCAGTACTGCGGTGCCCTCTACTGGAAGGTCTCGCGGACGTCGCGGCCGGCGTCCTTGACGTGCTCGCCGGCCTGCTTGGCGTGGGCGGCGGTCTCCTGCGCCTTGCCCTCGGCGACGAGACGCTCGTTGTCGGTAGCGTCACCGATGCCCTGCTTCGCCTTGCCGACCAGTTCCTCGGCCTTGTTCTTGACCTTGTCGGTGATGCTCACGTGTCCGCCCTCCGTAGGTCTCGGTACCTCACTTGCTGGTGGCTGTCTACTGCCCGAAAGACAATGCTTTGAAACGCTTTGTGCGGTGCACCACTCCGGCTGAGTCTTCCTGGGAAAACGCCGGTTAGGATCTCCGTCGTGAATTCCCCGTCCGGCGGCACTCACACCCCCTACCTCGACGAAGCCCTCGACTGGCTCCTGCCCGACGGCGCGCTCCGGATCCTCGACCTCGGCGCCGGCACCGGGCGGCTCACCCGCCGGCTGCACGACCGCGGCCTCGACGTGGTCGCCGTGGACCCGTCCGCCGCGATGCTCACCGAGTTGCGGCGCGGACTCCCCGACGTACCCGCCCATCAGGGTGCCGCCGAGGAGATCCCGCTGCCCGACCGGCACGTCGACGTCGTCCTGATGACCGGGGGCCGGCAGTGGGACGACGCCGGGCGGGCACTCAAGGAGATCGCCCGGGTGCTCACCCCCGGCGGCCGGCTCGGCCTGATCCACACGGCCCGCGACGAACGCACCGACTGGGTCGCCCGCCTCGGCGAGATCATCGGCTCCGGGCCGGGCCCGGAGAGCGCCACCGGCCCGCTGTTCGGACCGGCCGAGCGGGCGTCGTTCCGATGGGAGCAGCAGCTCACCAGCGGCGAACTGATCACGCTCGTCGGTTCGCGCAGCCACATGATCCTCCTGCCGGCCGACGAACGCGCCGCCGTCCTCGCCCAGGTCCGCCAGCTCATCGCCACCCATCCGGCGCTACTCGGCCGCGACGGCCACACCCTGCCCTACGTGACCGTCTGCACCCGTACCACCCTCCGCTAGCCGGTCGCCGCCTCGCGGTGGGCCAGGACCTCGTCCATGTGCGACTCGGCCCACGTCTTCAGGCCGCGCATCATCTCGTGCAGGGACAGGCCCAGGGTGGTCAGCTCGTAGTGGACGGTGATCGGGACGGTCGGGGTCACGGTCCGGGTGATCAGGCCGTCGCGTTCCAACGTGCGCAGCGTCTGGGTCAGCATCTTCTGGCTCACGCCGGCCAGCAGGCGGGACAGCTCCGAATAGCGCATCGGCCCCGGGTCGCCCGCGCACTCGGGGCCACTGCCCAGCGCGGACAGAATCATCACCACCCACTTGTCGGAGATCGTGTCGAGCAGCCGGCGGCTCGGACACGCCGCGATGAACGCGTTGTACTCCGCTTTCGCCTCGGCCCGCTTCTGCGCCGCCGTCGTCGTCGCCATCAGGTCACCTCCGAGTACGTGACGCACCCACAAGTGCGTACTTCCCCTGAGGAAGCTACTCCCCGATGGTTACTCACATGGTTTCCACTTCACTTCCCGGCGGCACCTGGACGCTGGGCGATCTCACCGTCACCCGATTCGGCTACGGGGCGATGCAACTCGCCGGGCCCTGGGTGATGGGGCCGCCCGCCGATCATCACGGGGCGCTCGCCGTACTCCGGGAGGCCGTCGAACTCGGCATCACCCACATCGACACCGCGGACGCGTACGGGCCGCACGTCACCAACCGGCTGATCCGGGAGGCGCTTCACCCGTACCCCCGAGATCTGCATGTGGTGACCAAGGTCGGCGCGGATCGTGACGCACAGGGCGGCTGGCCGCCCGCCCGGGATCCGGCCGCCCTGCGCCGCGCCGTCCACGACAACCTCCGCAATCTCGGCCTCGACGTGCTCGACCTGGTCAACCTGCGGCTCGGTGACGCCGAGGGGCGTCGGCCGGAATCGGTCGCGGAAGCGTTCGGAACGCTCGCCGACCTGCGGCGCGACGGGCTGATCCGGCATCTCGGCGTCAGCAACGCCACCGCCGAACAGGTCGCCGAGGCACGAGCCGTCGCGCCCGTCGTGTGCGTGCAGAACATGTACAACCTCGCCCACCGCGACGACGACGAGCTGATCGACACTCTCGCCGCCGACGGGATCGCCTACGTGCCGTTCTTTCCGCTCGGCGGGTTCAGCCCGTTGCAGTCGTCGACGCTGTCCTCGGTCGCCACCCGGCTCGGCGCCACACCGATGGCGGTCGCACTGGCCTGGCTGCTGCAGCGTTCCCCGAACATCCTGCTCATCCCGGGCACCTCGTCGGTCACCCACCTGCGCGAGAACATCGCCGGCGCAGGCCTCGTCCTCACCCCGGGCGATCTCGACGAACTGTCCGTCATCCGTTGGGCTGGAACGGCCGACGAATCCGGAGTGGACCATCGTTGAGCTGCTAATTTTCCGTCCATGGGCTTCATTCAGGTCATCGAGTACGAAACCGACCGGCCGGATGAGATGTGGGCTCTCGGCGAGGAGCGGATCGCCGGCATGGGCGACATTCCACCGGGCTTCCGACTCACCATCACCCAGGATCGAGACAACCCTTCGCGGTACGTGACAGTCGTCGAATTCCCGTCCTATGAGGCGGCGATGGAGAACAGCGGCCACCCGGACACCGACGCCTTCGCGCGGAGGATGGCGGCCCTGTGCACCAAGGGCCCCACCTTCCACAACCTGGACATCCGCCGAACCGTCCCCTCCTGACCGCACCCCGAATCGCCACACACGCCCCCAACCCGCGACGACCAGCCAGGGTGGCTTTTCGGGGTTGAGTCTCGACCTCGTCGAGGGGGCAGGGTTGCTCCGGTGCGTCGACGCGGCGTGGACTGGAGGAGTGGTAGCGGTGACTGATTCGGTGATGGACGGGGTTCGGCGAGCTCAGGAGATGAATCTCGCCGGGGATCGCGGTGGAGCCCGGGCTCTGTTGGAAGGGCTCTGGGACAGCGCTGAAGACGCGCTTCATCGGTGCACCGTCGCGCACTATCTGGCGGATCTTCAGGATTCGGTGGCCGCGGAGCTTCGGTGGGATGAACTGGCTCTGGAGGCCTTTCCGGATCTCACCGACGAACGTGCCCGGGAGATCGACGACACCTGGCGAGCCCGGGCGTTTCTTCCTTCGCTGCATCTCAACCTGGCTGATGTGCACCGCCGGTCGGGAAACGTCGGCGCTGCTCGCACGCATCTGGCCGAGGCGGTGGCGGCGCTCGATGCTCTTCCCGAGGACGATTACGGGGCGATGATCCGGGACGCCGTCGAGAAGGTCCGGGTGGCCGTCGACAGCGGTTCCACGGCGCCGCTCGTTCCGGCCGGTTGAGGGATCCGGGCGGGCTCGGCAGTTCGGGCGGGCTCGGCAGTTCGGGTGGAGGGAAGGCTCGGCGTTCGGGTCGGGGCTAGGGTCTCGGGCGTGGACGTAGTCGTGGTCGGGGCGGGGATCGCCGGGCTTGCCTGTGCCCGGATGCTTGTCGACGGGGGCGCCCGGGTTCGGGTCGTCGAGCGGGGACGGGTCGTCGGTGGGCGGCTGGCCAGCAAACGGTTCGACGGGCGGTATGTGGACATCGGCGCGGCCTACCTCGTCGCTGATCATCCGGAGTTCGAGGCCCAGGTTTCGGCGTGGGCGCAGCGCGGGCTCGCCCGGCCCTGGACCGACCGGCTCCGGGTCTATCCGGGTGGGGAGGACACGGCCGGGCCGGTGCGCTGGGCGGCTTCCGGTGGGCTGCGTTCGCTCGCTGTCGATCTTGCCGACGGGATCGCCGTACAGCTGGAGAGATCGGTTGAATCGGTGCCCGAGGACGCGGACGCCGTCGTGCTCGCCATGCCGGGACCACAGGCTCTGCGGCTCGGGCCGCCGGAGGCGATCGCCGCCGCGGCGCGGGCGCAGGTCTGGCGGCCGGTGATCGCCGCCGTTCTCACCTACCCGTCCCGGGAGTGGGGTGGGCTGCGCGGCGCGTTCGTCAATGAGCATCCGCTGCTCGCCACCGTCTGTGATGACGGGGATCGGCGTGGGGACGGCGCTCCGGTGCTGGTGGCGCATTCGACGGCGGCGCTCGCGGCCCGGCATCTGGACGATCCGGAGGCGGCCGGTCCGGTGCTGGCCGGGGCGGTCGGTGAGTTGCTCGGTCTCCGTGCGCGGCCGGAGGTGCGGGTGCATCGGTGGACGTATGCGCAGCCGGAGCCGGGTGACACCGACTACGCCGTCGACGGGCGGGTCTGGTTGTGCGGGGACGCGTTCGGCCGGCCGCGGGTGCAGACCGCCTGGCTGTCCGGGCGCGCGGTGGCCCGGGCGTTACTCGGCTGACCGGCCGGCGCGGGGGTCAACGGGTCAGGGCGGCCTTCACCTTCCAGTCGGTCCGACGGGGGTGGCCGGGCAGAGCGACCCGCCCGGTGCACCAGAGCAGGACGGCCGACGGGTCGCCGGGCGGGGCGTCGGGGAACAGGCGGGACAGGACCCGGGCGGCCGGTGCCGGCGGGGGCGTCCAGTCGAGACGCAGGCCCTGGGCGACATCCCAGGTGTGCGCGAGGGTCT
Source organism: Actinoplanes sichuanensis (assembly GCF_033097365.1). NCBI lineage: Bacteria > Bacillati > Actinomycetota > Actinomycetes > Micromonosporales > Micromonosporaceae > Actinoplanes > Actinoplanes sichuanensis. Next base: position 1,155,367 of record NZ_AP028461.1, on the reverse strand, counting down.
CGTTGACGCCCAGCGCGGCGAAGCCGGAACGGTCGGTCGGTCCCCAGTGCCAGGCCCGTGCCTCCGGTCCGGCGGCACGCAGCGCGAGCGACAGCAGCCGGGCGGCGGAGCCGACGATCTGCAGCACGGTCCGCGGCGACGTGTCCGGCCGGACCGTCAGGTCGAGTGGCAGGTAGGACCCGTCGGCGCGGGCGGTCGGCGCCTTCAGACCGGGTGGCAGGGTGTCGGTGGCGAGCTGGGTGGCGTACGCGGTCAGGTCGTGGGCCACGTGGGCGGCCGTGGTGAGGCAGTCCCAGTCGAGGTCACCGGCTCGCACCGTCCAGTCCCGATCTTGAAAGGGGATCAGCAGCCGCAGCATCTCGGTCACCGCCGCGTCGAGGTCGTCCGCGTTCATCGAATCCACGTGCCTCATCATGGACGACATGCCTAAGAAGGTGGACCAGCGGGAGCGCCGCACCCTGATCGCCGAGGCGCTGATGCGGGTCGCCGCCGAGCAGGGCCTGGAGGCGGTCAGCCTGCGGCACGTGGCGGCCGAGGCCGGGGTGTCGGCGGGGATGGTGCAGCACTGGTTCCGCACCAGGGACGAGATGATGGCGTTCGCCATGCAGGTGGTCCGGGAGCGTAATCAGGAGCGGGTCACCGCGGCGGTCGCCCGGCTGGGTGACGACCCGGAGCCCCGGGAGCTGCTGCGGACGATCATCGGGACGCTGCTGCCGCTGGAGGACGAGAGCCGGGCCGACGGGCGGGTGGCGCTGGCGTTTCTGGCGTACACGGCGGTGCGGCCCACGGCGTCGGCCGTGCTGCGGGAGGAGACGGCGCAGATGTCCGGCTTCTTCGGGAGCCTGTTGCCCGTACCGGATGGGGCTCTGGGTCTGCTCGCCCTCATGGAGGGCCTCGGGGTTTATCTCCTCGGCGGGCAGGTCACGGCGGCGGAGGCGCGGGCGGTGCTCGATGCGCAGCTGGACCTGCTGTTCACGCGGCCACAGTCCGGGAAACCGGGGATGTGACAGGCTGCCGGGGTCGTCGAGGTGGGAGAGTGTTCCGGTGAAGCAGGCGCAGAGGCTCAAGGCGGTCCGGTACGACATTCGCGGGCCGGTGCTGCGCCGCGCACAGCAGATGGAGGACGCCGGGCACCAGATCATCAAGCTGAACATCGGCAATCCGGCGCCGTGGGGTCTGGCCACGCCCGAGCCGATCATGGCCGATGTGGTGCACAACCTGGGGTCGGCGACCGGCTACAGCGATGCTCGCGGGATCTACTCGGCGCGGGTCGCGGTCGCCCACAAGTACCAGATCCAGGGCGCGACCGACGTCCAGCCGGAGGACGTGATGCTCGGCAACGGCGTCTCCGAGCTGATCGTGATGTGTCTGCAGGCGCTGCTCGACACCGGTGACGAGGTGCTGGTGCCGAGTCCCGACTACCCGTTGTGGACGGGCGCGGTGTCGCTGTGCGGTGGCCGGGCGGTGCACTACCGCTGTGACGAGAGCAACGGTTGGCAGCCCGATCTGGAGCATCTGGCGTCCCGGATCACCCCGGACACCCGGGCCATGGTGATCATCAACCCGAACAACCCGACCGGCGCCGTCTACTCGCGGGAGGTGTTGGAGGGGATGCTCGACATCGCCCGGCGGCACGGGCTGCTGGTGTTCGCCGACGAGATCTACGACCAGATCATCTACGACCGGGCGGTGCACCACACGGCGGCGGCGCTCGCCCCGGACGTGCCGATGATCAGCATGGGCGGCCTGTCGAAGACGCACCGGGCGGCCGGGTTCCGGTCCGGGTGGCTGGCGGTCACCGGTTTCGGCCCGCAGGACACCGACTATCTGGAGGGGCTGCAGCTGCTGGCGAACATGCGGCTCTGCCCGAACGTGCCCGCGCAGCACGCCATCCAGACCGCGCTCGGCGGCTACCAGAGCATCAACGCCCTGGTCACCCCGGGCGGCCGGCTGTACGAGCAGCGCGAGCACGCGTGGCGGGCACTGACCGCGATCCCCGGCGTGGAGTGTTTCAAACCGGAGGGGGCGCTCTACCTCTTCGCCCGCCTCGACCCGGAAATCCACAAGATCCACGACGACGAGCGGCTGATCATCGACCTGCTGGAGTCGAAGCAGCTGCTGTTGTCGCACGGCACCGGGTTCAACATCGACACCCCGGACCATCTGCGGGTCGTCTTCCTGGCCCCGGTCGACGTGCTCGACGACGCGATCGGCCGGCTCCGTGGATTCCTCGCCAGTTACCGGCAGTGACGGTCACGCCGGTTCGCGCACCCCGCCCTCGTCACCGTCGTCGGGCATCGGCTCGATCGGCGCCGGTGGCAGCGTCTCCGGCGTGTCGGGCAGCAGCTCGCCCGGGTCGTCGGGGATCGGCTCACGCGGGTCTATCGGCGGGTAGTCGTCGGGGTTCAGATCCGGCTGGCTCATGATCCCATCATCCGTCACCCGGGCCTTCGGCACCGGACAGCCGACCGATGCGCCGGTCCGGGTCGACGGGGGCGTCTCGCATGCGGTGTTCCGGCTCACCACGACCACCGGGCGGTACGCCGCCAAGCGCCTCAACACAGTCGATGAACGGTGGTGGTGGGACGCCTATCACGAGGCGGCCAGGATCGAGGCCCGGGCGGCGGCCGCCGGGGTCAGCCTGCCCACCCGGCTCGAACCGCTCGTCGCCGAACTCGACGTCGACGGGGTGCGGCAGCACTGGCAGATGCATCGCTGGTCGGACGGGCGCCGGCCCACCGATCCGGCCGGCGACGGTCTCGCCGACTGGACCGGTGCCACCCTCGCACTCCTGCACCGGGACCCGGCCGGCGGCGCACCGGAGCGTGCCCCGCTCTACCCCCTGACGTCGTGGCACGAGTGGCTCGGCGAGCAGGACACGCCGTTCACCCGGCAGGTCCGAGAGCACCTGCCGACCGTCGCGGCCGCGCTCGAACACCTCGCGCAGCCCGGGCCACCACTGACCGCAGTGCTCTCCCATCGGGACGTCAAACCCGACAACGTGCTGCTCACCGACGACGGGCCGGTGCTGCTCGACTGGGACAGCGCCGGGCCGGACATCGCCGAGCACGAGATCCTGCGGTCGGCGCTGGCGATGGGTTTCGAGGCGCGGGAGCCGTTCGAGCGTACGATCGCCGCCTATCTCCGGGCCGGCGGCCGGGCGCTCCCGGCCGATCCGGCGATCTTCCACGGCATCGTCGAGGCACAGCTGCGGACCGCCGAGTGGCTGCTGTGGCGGGCGCTCGGCCATCGTCACGACGAACCCGCCGAACGCGACCACGCCGCCCGCGAATGCCCGGCCCGGTTACGCGGCGCCGCCGAGAGCCTGCGCCGAATTCCCGAGTGGACCACCTGGCTGGGCTAGATTCGGCCGGTGAGCGCTTTTGACGAATTCTCCCCGTCGAACGGCACCTGGAACACGCTGCGGTGGGCACAGGAGATGGGTGCGTCGACGCTGGGCGAGGCCTACGACATGCTCGACCAGTTCGAGAACAGCAACGACGTCCCCGAGGTGCTGGGCGAGGACGACACGATCGAGGCGGTCCGGGAGGAGATCGAGTTCGGCCTGGACACCGTCGGTCCCGACACCGACCTGTCGACCGCGCTGGGATGACATCCCGATTGCACCTTTCCATGAATGCTGAGGCAATGGGCACGGGTCAGAGTCAGAAGCCCGCGCCCACGGCGATTGATCATCAATTGCCGCCTGGTGAGTGACCCAGATTCGGCACGACCGCTTTCGATCCCAGACCACTGGGTGAATCCGCGACGACGGGATCCCGCTGACCGAAATCAATCCCCCAACCCGAATCCCATTGGCGTAGGTTAAACCGTCCGGACGAGATCAGCATTGCCAGACACCACAGATCTAGTACGTCTGGACATCGCGACCTACCCTCACCGATATGCAAGCCGACCTCGACGGACATACCGACCCTCCCCAGCCACGGCACCCTCGAGGTGACGTTGCGGGACGATAGCGATGCGAATAGAGGAGACCCGATGAGCCTCGACGAGATAGCGGGAGCCCAGTGGCGAAAGTCGTCGCGCAGTAACGGCTCCGGCGGCAACAACTGTGTCGAAGTGGCCACTCTGACGAAAACCGTTGCCGTCCGCGACAGCAAGGACCCCACGGGCCCAGTCCTGATCTTCAGTCCGGTGGAATGGGATTCATTCGTCGCGGGAATCCGAGCCGGAACGTTCCACCTCTTCGACGACTCGCAATAAACCCCTTCAGAAGTCGACGTCACAAAGACGTGAGACTCTTGCACGCTTGAGAGGTAGATGTGCCCCTCATATCGACCATTTTGTCCATTCTTGGTCTTTTTGCGGTATCCGTCTCGCTGGCATACCAGTCCCATCAAGCCAAGATCGCTCAGATGATCGGCTCCCGCGAGCGCCACGTCGAATTGACGCAGCTGATGATGCAGTACCCGCATCTGAATTTCGAAAAGATGGACGACGCAGAAGGGCACAATCAGGGATACCGCATCGGGATGAGCTTGTGGATGGCGCACTGGAACATGCTGTGGCACATCAAGAAGATGGACGAAAAGGCGCTGCGCAGCGTGGCCGCAGATTTATTCCAGCGCCGGCCCGCCCGAGACTGGTGGATGGTGGTCGGACAGGCATGGTCGTCGAAGAATTCGCGTCGCGAACGTCGATTCATCGCGATTGTGACGTCCGAATGCGTGCGCGCCTCGACCGCGAATCCGATCTTCGCCGCCCCGATCGACGAGGAGAATTCCCCGATCAGTGCGCCGACCGAAACGACGCCTGCACCAGCGGTCTCCAGCGCCGATCGCGTCGCTCCGGCGCGGCCCGTTTCCCGAGTCGACGCCCGGCGACGCACACGTAGGAAGCGGCGGCCGGCGAGGGGCCGCTGAGGCCTCGGGCGAAGAGACGATCGCAGCTCAGGGGGCGATGCGTGGGGGGCGGTTCTCGTACGGCGTGGAGAGCACCACCGTCGTCCGGGTGGTGACGTTGGCCGCCGTGCGGATGTCCTGCAGGAGGCGTTCCAGGTCGGCGGGGCTCTTCACCCGTACCAGAAGCATGTAGAAGTCCTCGCCGGCCACCGAATAGCAGGAGTCGATCTCGGACAGGTGGGCCAGACGGTCCGGGGCGTCGTCCGGCTGGGACGGGTCGAACGGGCGGATCGCCACGAACGCGGTCAACGGCAGGTCCAAGGCCTCGTAGGAGACCTTGGCCGTGTAGCCGTTGATCACCCCGCGCTGCTCGAGCCGGCGGACACGCTGATGCACGGCGGAGACACTGAGGCCCACCCGCTCGGCCAAGTCGGTATATGACAACCGGCCGTCCGCGGTCAGGGCCGACACGATCGCCCGGTCGATCTCTTCCACGGCGCCACACTACCGACCGGGGCGGCCCGTTCCGTCATCGACCGGGCGAACGTCACGCGCGGAGGTCTCAGCCGCCGGTCATCGAGCGGGCGATCACCAGGCGCTGGATCTGGTTGGTGCCCTCGACGATCTGCAGAACCTTCGCCTCGCGGAACCAGCGCTCCACCGGGTGGTCGGAGACGTAGCCGGCGCCGCCGAGGACCTGGACGGCGTCGGTGGTGACCTTCATGGCCATGTCGGTGGCGAACAGTTTCGCCTTGGCCGCCTCGATCGAGAACGGGCGGCCGGCGTCCTTGAGGCGGGCCGCGTTCAGCAGCAGCGCGCGGGCCGCGGACACCTGGGTGGCCATGTCGGCGAGCATGAAACCGATGCCCTGGAACGACGCGATCGGCTTGCCGAACTGCTCGCGCTCCTTGGCGTAGGCGGTCGCATAGTCGACTGCCGACTGGGCGAGGCCGACCGCGCAGGCGGCGATGCCGAGCCGGCCGGAGTCGAGGGCGCGCATGGCGATGGTGAAGCCCCTGTTCTCCTCGCCGACGAGACGGTCCCGGGGGATCCGGGCGTCCTCCAGGACGATCTGGGCGGGAGCCGACGAGCGCAGACCCATCAGTCTCTCGGTCGCCTGCGGCATCAGCCCGGGTGTGTCGGCGTCGGCGAGCAGGCAGGAGATGCCCTTGGGGCCCGGCCCACCCGTACGGCAGAAGATGTTGTAGAAATCGGCCTGACCGGCGTGCGTGATCCAGGCCTTGGTGCCGGTGACCAGGAAATCGTCGCCGTCGGCGACGGCCTTGGTGGTGAGACCGGCGGCATCGCTGCCACCGTGCGGTTCGGAGAGGGCGTACGCCCCGAGCAGTTCCCCGCCGACCATGTCCGGCAGCATCGCCCGCTGCTTGTCGGTGCCGAACTCGGCGACCGGGAAACACGACAGGGTGTGCACGCTGACCGCCTCGGCGATGCCCAGCCAGGTCCCCGCGAGGATCTCCAGGACCTGGACATACACCTCGTACGGCTGGGCCGCGCCACCCACCTCCTCGGGGTAGGGCAGCCCGAGCAGCCCGGAACGGCCGAGGGTGCGCAGGACCTCACGGGGGAACTCACCGCGCGCCTCGAAGTCGTCGACCTTGCCGGCCAGCTCGCGGGTGGCGAGTTCGCCGGTGAGGTCGAGCAGGTCGTGCGCTTCAGGGGTGGGAAGCAGTCGATCCACGGTCATGCCCAGCAGCTTAACGCTCGTTAACCAGATGGGGTAACCAGGCCGGTCTCGTACGCCAGCACCACCGCCTGGGCCCGGTCCCGCAGATCCAGCTTCGAGAAGATCCGGGCCACATGAGTCTTCACGGTAGCCTCGCTCAGCGTCAACGCCGCGGCGAGTTCGGTGTTCGACAGGCCGCGCCCCAGCAGGGTCAACACCTCCAACTCCCGCGGGGTCAGCGCGGTCAGGTCACGGTGCACGGCCGGAGCCTCGGCCGCCCCGGCGAACCGCTGCACCAGCCGGCGGGTGATCGACGGGGCGAGCAGCGCGTCCCCGGTGCCGACCAGCCGGACCGCGGCCGCCAGGTGCTCGGCGGTCACGTCCTTGAGTAGGAAACCGCTCGCTCCGGCGGCTAGCGCGGCATACACATACCGGTCCAGGTCGAACGTGGTCAGCATCAGGATGCGGCAGGCCGGGGCCCGGGCCAGGATCCGTTTCGTGGCCTCGATGCCGTCCATCCCGGGCATCCGGACGTCCATCAGGATCACGTCGGGACGCAGCCGGCGCTCCGCCTCGACCGCGGCGGTGCCGTCGCCCGCCTCCCCCACCACGTCGACACCACGGGCGGTGAGGATCATCCGGAACCCGGTCCGGATCAGCTCCTGATCGTCGACGATGAGGACCCTCGGGTCGGTCATGACGCGTCCAGCGGGAGTCGCGCCCGGACCCGGTAGCCGCCGCCCAGCCTGCGACGCGCGTCCAGATCACCGCCGTAGACGGCGACCCGCTCGCGCAGCCCGGCCAGGCCACGACCGGCGCCGTCGCCCGGGGCGGGGCGAGGGGCCGGATCACCGGTCAACACGCTCGGCCCGGTGGTCAGCACCTCGACCCGCAGCGCGTGCTCGGCATATCTGATGGTCACCTCGGCCTTTCCGCCCGTGCCGTGCTTGAGCGCATTGGTCAGGGCCTCCTGCACGATCCGGAAGGCGGTGACGTCGATGCCGGTCGGCAGCGGAAGCGGCTCGCCCGACACCCGGACCTCGACCGGCAGACCGGCGAACGCGATCCGGTCGACCAGCGGGCTCAGCCGGGCCAGGGTCGGCTGCGGGGCGAGCTCCGGCTCCTCGCCGGACGGGTCGGGTGCCAGCAGGCCGAGCAGATTGCGCAGCTCGGTCATGGTGTCCCGGCCGGCCCGCTCGACCGCGGCGAGCGCCGCACCGGCCTCGGCCGGCATCGTGGCCAGCACCTCCCGGGCCGCACCGGCCTGCACGATCATGACGCTGACGTTGTGGCTGACGATGTCGTGCAGCTCGCGGGCGATCCGGGCCCGCTCCTCGTCGACGGCGGCCCGGGCCGCGGCCGCCCGCTCGCGCTCCAGCAGCCAGCCGCGCTCACCCATCGCGTGCTCGTGGCGCCGCCGCGCCCGGCGCAGCGCGACCGCCGGCACCATGACCGCCGGCACCATGACCGCTGCTCCGGCGGCCACGACGAGCATCCACATTCCCACGCCGACCACCTTGGCACGCCCACCGTCCGGGCCGCATCAACCCGTGGTCCGACTCCGTACATCTCCGGGATGAGGCGACCGGGGGATTGCATCCGGCGGCCGATGTCATACCCCGGTATCGATCCGTAGCGTCCCCTGACATGACGACAGAGACGGTGGTCCGGCTCGACGATGTACGCAAGGAATACGGCGAGACGGCCGCACTGGACGGGGTCTCGCTGACCATCCGCCGGGGTGAGGCGGTCGCTGTGATGGGCCCGTCCGGATGCGGCAAGTCCACCCTGCTCAACATGATCGCCGGTCTCGACCGGCCGACGTCCGGGGAGGTGACCGTGCACGGCGAGCGGCTCGACCAGATGACCGAGACGAGGCTGGCGCTGTTCCGCCGGCACCACCTCGGCATGATCTTCCAGTTCTTCAACCTGCTCGACGACCTGTCCGCGCTGGACAACGTGGCGCTCGCCGCACAGCTGACCGGCTCGTCGGCGGCGGCCGCCCGACGCCGTGCCCTGGAGCTCTTCGACGAGCTGGGCATCGCGGGCCGCCGCGACGTCTACCCGGCCGCCCTGTCCGGCGGCGAGCGGCAGCGGGTGGCGGTGGCCCGGGCGCTGATGAACCGGCCGGCGCTGCTGCTGGCCGACGAGCCGACCGGCGCCCTCGACAGCCGGGCCGGTGAGCAGGTGATGGACCTGCTGATCGACCTGAACCAGATCGGCCAGACCCTGCTGATCGTCACCCACGACGAACGGCTCGCGCACCGCTGCGCCAGCCGTCTCGTGCAGCTGGCCGACGGCCGGATCGCCGCCGAGTCCACCCTGGACCGGGTGTGAGCGCGGTGTGGGCGGCCGCGCGGGCCGCGATCCGCCGCCGCCGGCTCCAGACGTTCGTGATCGCGCTGGTGGCGCTGCTGTGCACGGCCACCGTGGTGGTGTCGCTGGCGCTGCTGGACGCCACGTCGGCGCCGTTCGACCGGGTCTTCGGGCAGCAGCGCGGTGCGCACGCCGTGGCGTCGTTCGACAGTTCGCTGGTCGGCGACGCTCAACTGAAGTCGGCGACCACCGGGGTGGAGGCGTCGGCGGGACCGTTCGCCCAGACGACAGTCCTGCCGGTGGGTGGGTCCGGGCCGCTGCTGGAGGGGCCGCTGACCGTGGTCGGGCGGCCCGGCCCGGACGGTGACGTGGACCGACTCGACCTCTGGCGGGGCCGCTGGGCGACCGCCGCCGGCGAGATCGTGCTGGGCTGGGAACCCGAGGCCGAGGGGATGTTCGAGGCCGGGCCGCTGGCGTCGCTCACCTCGATCACCTCCACCGACGGGCAGACGCTGCGCGTCGTCGGCTGGGCGCACAGCGTGAGCGGGTCGGCCGACGGTTGGGTGACGCCCGGGCAGATGGCCACCATGCGGCCGACCGGGATGCAGATGCTCTACCGGTTCTCCGGTGACGTGTCGAGCCGGGAGGCGGTGACACAGCGGCTCGCCGGAGCGACCACGGGGCTCCCCGGCGGCGCGCTCGTCGCCGCGCACCCCTACCAGGCGCTCAAGGAGAAGGCGGGCGAGACGGCCGGTGTCTACCTGCCGTTCCTGGGCACGTTCGGAGTGCTCGGCCTGCTGGTCGCGATCATCATCGTGGCCAACGTGGTGAGCGGCGCGGTGGTCTCCGGGTTCCGGCACATCGGGGTGCTCAAGTCGCTCGGCTTCACACCACGGCAGGTGGTCGCCGTCTACCTGACCATGGTCGCGGCACCGGCCGCGGCGGGTGCGATCCTCGGCACGGCGATCGGTGTCCTCGGCGCCGGGCCGCTGCTGGCCGACACGTTCCGTGGGCTGGGCTACGGGCAGGACACCGGGGTTCGGCCGTGGGTGTGGCTGGCCGGGCTGCTCGGGGTGCCCGCCCTGGTCCTGCTGACCGCGTTGCTTCCGGCGCTTCGCGGCGGGCGGCTGTCCGCCGCGGAGGCGATCAGCGCGGGCAGCGCACAACGGCGCGGTCGCGGTCTGCGCGTGCAACGGGCCCTGAGCGGTACGCGTCTCCCCCGCGCGGTCAGCCTGGGGCTGGGCCTGCCGTTCGCCCGGCCGGGCCGGACCGCTCTGACCATGGCGTCGCTGCTGCTCGGCGTGGCCACGGTGACCTTCGCGACCGGGCTGTCCGACACGGTGCTGCGGGTGTCCGCCCTGGGTTCGGAGACCGGCGGCGACATCGGTGTACGGCCGATGAATCCCGACTTCGGAAAGGCGCCGAGCACCCGTACCGACCGGGAGGTCGAAGCGCTGCTGCGGGGTCTGCCCGGCACGTCGCGGATCGGTGTCGCGGTGGGCCGCAGCTACGCGGCGCCCGGCCAGAGCGAGCCGATCCGGGTCGACTTCGTCCGCGGTGACGTCGCCGCCATGGGACACGAACGGCAGCTCCTGGAAGGCCACTGGATGACCGGGCCGGACGAGGTGGTCGCACCGGTCGAGATGCTGAACAAGCGCGATCTGGCGGTCGGCGACACCCTGACACTCGATCGCGACGGCGCCCGGCTGACCGTGACGATCGTCGGCTCGACGCTGATGGGCCTGCCCGGATCGGGCGACGACGCGCTGTTCGCGCCCTGGCGGGACCTTCCGGGCACGATCCCGAACGACTACTACTACCAGGTCGAACTGGTCGACGGCACCGACATCGGCGGGTACCTGGCGGCCGTCTCGGCGGCCGATCCCGGCCTGGACCCGTGGGACAACAGCGGCGGCGACGAGCTCACGCCGATCGTGGCCGGGTTCTCCACGGTGCTGGCGTTGTCACTGGCCGCGGTCGCCGCGCTCGGCGTACTCAACACGGTGGCCCTCAACGTCCTGGACCGGCGGCGCGACCTCGGCATGCTCAAGTCGATCGGGATGACCCCGCGCCAGGTGATCGCGATGCTGATCACGTCGATGGCGGCGCTCGGGGTGGTCGGCGGTCTGCTCGGCATCCCGCTCGGCATGAGCGCGCACCGGGTGGTGGTGCCGCTCGCCGCGGACGCCGCGAAGGTCACCCTGCCGGTGGAGGTGCTGCGGGTGTGGGACCCGACGACGCTGGGGCTGATGGTGACGGCCGGGATACTCATCGCGGTCCTGGGCGCGCTGCTGCCGGCCCGGTCGGCGGCCCGGCTCAGCATCGCGCGGGTGCTGCACAACGAGTGACGCCGAGGTGGAAGCGAACGGCCCGGAGCGGATGCTGGGGGGTCACCGCCCCGGGCCGTCGCCGGTCCGCCTGTCCCCGTGGATCAGGCGGAGCGGACTCAGACCACCTTCTGGATGGTCACGTCGTCGATCTCCTCACCGGTCAGGCAGGACGCCGAGGACGTGGAGCCCGAGGTGGTCTTCCAGGTCCCGTAGATGGTCCGCGTCTGCCCGCTGGTGATCTTGTAGCAGACCACCTTGACCCGGAACGACGAGCCGTTGGTGGCGGTGGTGCACTTCGCGGTGCCGGTCCGGCCCGAGTAGTTCGTCGAACAGCCGCTGAGCGCGGCCTGCGCCGAGCCCGGAGCGGCGAGAACCAGGCCGGCCGTCACGAGACCTCCGACAGCCAGGGCCTTAGCGGTACGACGGATGGCGTCCACCATGGTGTTACCCCTTTCCCGGTCGATCAGGGTTGATCGATCACTGAGGCGAATCATGACGACAGGCGTTGATACATTCCCTATACATGAGGTTCACCGTGCTCGGTCCGGTCGGCGCCAGCGTCGGTGATCAGCCGATCCCGATCACCCGGGCGCAGCGCCGTGCCGTTCTCGCGTTCCTGTTGCTGCACGCCAACCACACGGTCACGGTGACCGAGCTGATCGACGCCCTGTGGGAGACCGAGCCGCCGGCCACCGCCCGGACCCAGGTGTTCGCCGCCGTGTCGGCGGTCCGCCGGGCTCTGCGGGCGGCCGGCGCCGAGCCGGTGACCAGCGTGCACGGCGGCTACCGGCTCGACGCCGACGCGGCCCGGCTCGACCTGCTGGCCTTCGAGGGGTCGGTGACCACGGCCCGCGAGCACGCCGGCCGCGGCGACCTGGAGACGGCGGTTACGGTCCTACGGGACGGCCTGGCACTATGGACCGGCCCGGCGCTGGGCGGGGTCAGCGGCGCCTGGGTGGAACCGGCCCGGGTCTCCCTCGACGACCGCCGACTCACCGCGATGGAGCAGCTGTTCGCGTGGGAGCTCGACCTCGGCCACCACGACACGGTGCTGCCCGAGCTGACCGCCGCCGCAGCCGCCGCGCCGCTGCGCGAACGACTGGCCGGCTGCCTGATGCTGGCGCTCTACCGGGCCGGGCGGCAGGCCGAGGCACTGGCCGTCTACCGGCGGACACACCGGCTACTGGTCGACGAGATCGGTGTCGAGCCCGGCCCCGAACTGACCGCCCTGCACCAGGGCGTCCTCGGCAACGACGAGGCGCTGCGGGCACCGGCCGCGGCCCACGACGCCCGGCCCGCCACGCCTCGGCGGCGGTTCCTGCCTCGCGACATCCCCGACTTCACCGGCCGCGACGCCGAACTGGCCCGGCTCGACGAGCTCACCACCGACGCCGACCTGCTGGTGGTCGGCACGGTCGGGGTGGGCGGGGTCGGCAAATCGGCGCTGACCGTGCACTGGGGGCACCTGACCGCGGACCGGTTCCCGGACGGCCAGCTCTACATCAACCTGCGGGGGTACGAGGAACGCGCCCCGCTGCGCCCGGCCGAGGCACTCAGCACGCTGCTCGCCGCCCTCGGGGTACCCCCGCAGCGGGTGCCGTCCGACCTCGACGCCGCGTCCGCGCTGTTCCGGGCGACCCTGGCCGGGCAGCGGGTGCTCCTGGTGCTGGACAACGCACGCTCGGCCGAGCAGGTCCGCCCGCTGCTGCCCGGGTCCTCCCCCGCCCTGGTGCTGGTCACCAGCCGGGACACGCTCAGCGGCCTGATCGCCCGGGACGGCGCCCGCCGCCTCGACCTGGGGCTGCTGCCGCACGCCGACGCGCTGGCCTTGATCACCCGCATCCTCGGCGCGGACCGGGTGGCCGCCGAACCGGAGGCGGCCGACGACCTGGTCGCCGTCTGCGGGCGGCTGCCGCTGGCGGTGCGCATCGCCGCCGCCCATCTCAGTGTCCGGCCGGCACAGAGCATCGCCGGCTATGTCGCCGAGACCGCCCTCGACTCGCTCGCCATCGAGGGCGACCCGGCGAGCAACCTGCGGGCCGTGTTCGACCAGTCGTACCGGTCGTTGTCGGTGGCCCAGCAGCGTGCGCTGCGGCTGCTCGGCCCGGTGCCGGGCGGGGACGTCACCGCGGAGGCGGTGGCCGCGCTGACCGGCGGCGATCCGGCGGCGGCCGAGGAGATCGTGCGGGCGCTGGCCGACGCCAGCCTGCTCATCGAGCATCAGCCCGGCCGTTTCAGCATGCACGACCTGACCAGGGAGTACGCCCGGAGCCGGACGGACGCCGCGGAGTGGGCGCCCGCGCTGCGACGGCTGACCGGATGGCTGGTCGGTGCCGTCGAATCGGCAGTCGCCGTGCTGTACCCGGCCTACGCGCAGGCGCCCGGCAGTGGCACCGTCACCCGGTTCACCGACGCCGGCCAGGCCCGGGAGTGGTTCGCCGCGGAACTCGCCAACATCATCGCCGTCATCGAGTCGGGAACCGGGCTGGGCTGTCCGGAGGCGGTGTGGCGGCTCGCGTTCGCCTGCCGGTTCTTCTTCAACGGGCGGCTCGACGGGGCCACCGCCCTGGTGCTGGGGCGGGCCGCACTGGAAGCCGCCACCGGCATCGGGGACCCTCGGGCGCGGGCCGCCGCCGACCTGGTGATGGCCCGCGCCTACACCACCGACGGGCACGACGAACGGTGCCGGGTGCACGCCCAGCGCTGCCTCGACCTGGCCCACGACATCGGCTGGCACGACATCGAAGCCGACGCGCACAACTCGCTGAGCGTGCACCACATGTTCGCCGGCGAGCTGCGACCGGCCGCCGACCACGCGCGGCGCGCCTTCGACCTGTCGATGGCGGCCGGGATCGTACCCCCGCAGTATCTCGGCAAGGTGGGTTTGATCCTGCTGCTGATCGGGCAGCTGGCCGAGGCCGCCGACTGCTTCGAGCAGACCCTGGCCAGCGAGAACCACCAGAGCGGTTTCAGCCGCGCGATCAGCCTGCTGAACCTGGCCGAGATCCGCCGGCTGCAGGGCCGCGACGAGGAGTCCGTGCAGCCGCTCGACGAGGCGATCACGATCCTGGCCGCGGAGGGCAACACCCACCTGGCCGCGCTGGCCGAGGCCGACCGGGCGGTGCTCGTCTACCGGCAGGGCCGCCATCAGGAGGCGTGGCGGATCCTGGAACGGTCCCGCGCCACGATGGCCGGGCGGGTCGATGTGATGAGCGGTTGGCAGCTGACCCATCGGCACGCCGAGATGCTGATCGCGTCCGGGCGGGCCGGCGAGGCGATCACCGAACTGGTCGCCGCGCTCGACGGGGTCCGCTCGCTCGGCATCCGGCAGCCGGCCACCCAACTGCTCGTCGTGTTGTCGCGGGCCCATGCCGGCAGCGACCCGGAGCGGGCCGCGGAACTCGCCGCCGAAGCCGTCGACGCCGCCCGGGCCGGGCAGTTCCTGCTGCTCGAAGGACAGGCGTTGACCGCCCTCGCGGTGGCGCTGCGGGCGCTCGGGCGGGACGCGGAGGCACTCGGCGCGGCCAAGGAGGCGCTCGGCGTACACGAGCAGACCGGCCACGAGCCGGGCCGGGCCGAGACCGCCGCGCTGCTGGCCGAGTTGGAGGGGGCAGACCGGGCGGCCCCGCCGAAATAGGGTGATCGACATGGAATACGTACGGCTCGGCCGGACCGGCCTCAAGGTGTCCCGGATCTGCCTCGGCATGATGACCTACGGCTCGCGCGACTGGCGTGACTGGGTGCTCGACGAGCAGGCCGCCACCCCGATCGTGCGGCGTGCCGTCGAGCAGGGCATCACGTTCTTCGACACCGCCGACATGTATTCGGTCGGCGGCAGCGAGGAGATCACCGGACGGCTGCTGCGCTCCCTGTTCAACCACCGCGACGACTACGTGCTCGCCACCAAGGTGTTCTTCCCGGTCGGGGACGGCGTCAACGACCGCGGCCTGTCCCGCAAACACATCATGGCCTCGATCGACCGCTCGCTGCGGCGGCTCGGCACCGACCACGTCGACCTCTACCAGATCCACCGCTGGGACCGGCACACGCCGATCGAGGAGACCATGGAGGCCCTGCACGACGTGGTGAAGGCCGGAAAGGCCCGCTACCTCGGCGCCTCCACGATGTATGCGTGGCAGTTCGCGACCGCCCAGTTCACCGCGGAGAAGCACGGCTGGACGAAGTTCGTGTCGATGCAGCCGCAGTACAACCTCACCTACCGCGAGGAGGAACGGGAGATGCTGCCGTACTGCCTCGAGACGGGTGTCGGTGTGATCCCGTGGAGTCCTCTCGCCCGGGGCGTGCTGGCCCGCGGCCGCGCCGCCGCATCGGTGCGGGCCCGGACCGACCAGATGATGGCCCGCCTGTCGAACGAGGAGGACTTCGCGGTGGCCGACGTGGTCGCCGACGTGGCGAAGACCCGCGACACGTCCCCGGCGCGGGTGGCCCTGGCCTGGCTGCTCGCCAAGCCGGCGGTGACCGCCCCGATCATCGGCGCCTCCCGGCAGTCCCATATCGACGACGCGGCCGCCGCCGTCGACCTGAAACTGACCGACGACGAGATCGCCGCGCTGGAGGCCCCGTACCATCCGCACGCCGTGATCGGCCACTAGACGATCGAGCCACGAGCACGGACGAGCCGCCCCTCCGGATCGGTGGGGCGGCTCGCCGCGCGGGTCAGCGCTGGCGGGTCAGCAGGCCCGGCCGGTACGGCCACTGGCCGTAGTCGCCGCCCGAGCCGGGCGCACGGCCCTGGTACAGCAGTTGCAGGTTGCAGGGGTCGATGGTCATGGTCTGGTCGGCGCTGGTACGCAGCAGCTCACCGTGGCTGATGTCGTTGGTCCAGGTGGCGCCACTGTTGGCCTTGCCGGCGAACGGGTTGCTCTGGGTGGCCGCGTTCGGCGTCCACGAACCGTTCAGGCTGGTCGCGGTGAACGAGCGGAAGTAGCGGCCGTTGGAGCTCTGGGCCTCGACGATCATCAGATACTGGTTCTGGCCCTGCACCTTGTAGACCTGCGGCGCCTCGAAGAGGTTCTCCGCGGTGTCGCTCATGATCGTGGTGTACGAGGATCCGAAGTTGCCGGGGAAGTTCCCGATCGGCATGCTCGCCCGGTAGATCTTGCCGTTGTCGCCGGCGAAGAACAGGTACATGTTCTGGCTGTCACCGATGACCGTCTGGTCGATCGGGCCGGTGTTGGAGCCGGTGATCGATCCGGTGAACAGGGGCTGCGCCGCGGACCAGCCGTTCGGGTTGGTCGGGTCGTTCGACGTGCGGTACATGAACGGCGCCGCACCCCACTGGTAGGTCAGCACCCAGATGTTCTTCGGCGCGAAGTAGAACAGCGACGGCGCGACGGCTCGCTGGTTCATCGCGTTCTGCGACGCCGAGCCCATCTGCGACCAGTTGGTGAACAGGCCGAAGTTCATCGAGCCCCAGTCACTGCCGGTGCCGACACCGTGGGTGGTGGCGTAGACGAGCTGCTGGCCGTTGTAGGGCGCGACGGTGAAGTCCTTGAGCGACGCCCAGCCGGAACGCGGAGTCGCCAGCACACCGGTCGACGACCAGCGGTAGCTCGACGGCAGTGTGCAGGTGCCACCGGGGTTGGACGGTGACGGTGAGGACGTGCCGCCGCCGACCCGCACCAGCTGCCACTGCTGATTGGCGCCGTTCCAGTCGCTGTACTGGACGATGTTGGCGTTGTCGGCGGTCGATGCGCCCTGCACTTCGACGGCCTTGCCGCTGTTGCGGTTGATCAGCTGGATGTAGCCGTCGATGTCCTGAATGCTGAATTGCTGATTCGTGGTGTTGTTGTCTGTCCACTGCACGATCGAGCCGCCGTCGGCGGTCGAGAGGTTGTAGACGTCGAGGACCTTGCCGGAGTGCCGTGACTTCAGCCGGTAGAAGCCGCCACCGGAGTCGACGAACTGCCACTGCTGCTGGGCCTGGTCGTTACGGGTCCACTGGGTGATGCGGGCGCCGTCGTTGGTGGCCAGGTTGTAGACGTCGAGGGCCTTGCCACTCGTGCGGTTGACCAGCACATACGACGCACTGGTGTCGATCGTGGCGGCGGACGCGGCGGTGGCGGTCACCGCGACGGCGCCGCCTCCGGAGATCAGGACCAGCGCGGCGAGAGCAGTGCGCCAGGGCCGCCGTCGCCTTGAGGGTACGGGTGTGAGCTCACCCATCGACATGGGGTTCTCCCGGGGATTAGGGGAAGGGGGAACGGGTGATCGCGGACCGGGGAACTATCCGGCAATCAGATTGAGAACGCTAACAATCAGCGAGTCGATATTGCCAGACGATTTCCGGCGCTTCAAGTTTTCGATATCCATTGCTCGTGCGACTTTCTCGCGACAGCGCACATAACATTTTTCGAGGATTGTTTTGCGCGCCGCCACGCTCACCGCATCCGGACCGGGGCCCGGTCCGGCGGGGCGCGGCGACTAGGGTGGGGCGGTGAGCCGACCACTGCTGGCCGTTGACGCCCCCAGTCTCTACTTCCGTGCCTTTCACGGGATTCCGGAGAAGGCCGCGCAGACCGAGGCCGGCGAGCCGGTCAACGCGATTCGCGGTTTTCTCGACATGCTCGCTCAGCTGATCCGGACCAGACGGCCGGATCGGGTGGTGTGCGCGCTGGACGCGGACTGGCGGCCGGCGTGGCGGGTGGAGCTGGTGCCGTCGTACAAGAAGCACCGGGTCGCGCACGGTGATGTCGAGGAGGTGCCCGCCTCGCTGGAGAAGCAGGTGCCGATCCTGCTGGAGGCGCTGGCCGCGATCGGGATCCCGGCGTTCGGGGTGCCGGGCTACGAGGCCGACGACGTCCTGGGGACACTCGCCGCCGGGCAGCCGGCACCGGTCGAGGTGGTGTCCGGTGATCGGGATCTGTTCCAGCTGGTCGACGACTCGCGGCGGACCCGGCTGCTGTACTGCGGGCGGGGCGTGGCGAAGCTGGAGGACGCCGACGAGGCCCTGGTGCTCGCCAAGTACGGGGTCGAGGCCCGCTGGTACGCGGATTTCGCGGCGATGCGCGGCGACCCGAGTGACGGGCTGCCCGGGGTCGCCGGAGTCGGGGAGAAGACGGCGGCCCGGCTGATCGAGCGGTATGGCGGGGTCGAGCAGATCGTGGCCGCCCTCGACGACCCGGATGCCGGTTTCGCGCCCGGGGTGCGCACGAAGCTCGAGGCGTCCCGTGACTACCTGGCGAAGGCGCTGCCGGTGTGCAAGGTCGCCACCGACGTGCCGTTGCCCGATTTCGACCCGGTGCTGACGGGCTCGCCCCGCGACCCGGACGCGTTGTTGGCGCTGGCCGAGCGCTGGAATCTGGCCGGCTCGGCCCGTCGGCTGGTGGACGCGATAGCGGGATAGGACGGTTGCCGTCCGGTTGCGGGCGGGGCGGTGCGCTCAGATCGGGGTCCGCGGCCCCGATACGGCGGGTCGGCAACCCTGCCGCCCGACGAACGGAGTACGCATTGTCGACGCGAGTGGCTCGCGCGTGCTTCGGCGTTTGGACGCTGGTTCTGACCATCGTCTACTACGCCTTCCCGGACGCGCACTTGTACAGCTGGGCGGCGCTCGGCTACTCGTGTGCGATCGCCGTGCTGGTGGGGGTGCGCCTGAACCGGCCGCGCCGACGACTGCCGTGGTACCTGATCAGCCTCGCCATCGCCTGCTTCACGACGGGCGACAGCGCGTACAACCTGATTCTGGCGCTCGGTGAGACCCCCGATTTCCCGGGTGTCGCGGACTTCTTCTACCTGGTGTTCTATCCGCTGCTCACCGCCGGGCTCCTGATGATGATCAGGGCCCGCAACAGCGGCGACGCGAACCGTTCGGCGCTGCTGGACGCCCTGGTGCCGACGGTCGGGCTGGGCCTGCTGGCCTGGGTCTACTGGATCGCCCCGTTCACCCGCTCCGAGCACCTGTCGATGCTGGAGAAGCTGGTCTCGATCGGCTACCCGCTCGGTGACGTGCTGGTTTTGGCGATGATCCTGCGGATGTTCACCGGCTCCGGCAAGCGCCTGGACTCGGTCACCACGTTCGGCGTCGCCATGATCGGGCTGCTGATCTCGGACGTGTTCTACGGCCAGTCGCAGCTGAACAGCGCGTGGGCCCTGGGCGGCCCGGTCGACCTGGGCTGGATCGTCTTCTACTCGGCGATGGGTTACGCCGCGCTGCGGCCGGCGATGACCTCGCTGACCGCGCCGATGGAGCGGCCCAACCCCGGCATGGGCAGCCACCGACTGTTCTGGATGAGCACTGCCGCGCTGATCGCCCCGGGTGTGCTGGCGCTGGAGTACGTGCAGGGCCGGGACGCGGAGATCGCCCGTGGTGGTGTCGTCGACGCGCCGGTGATCGCGGGTGCCGCGGCGCTGATGTTCCTGCTGGTGCTGGCGCGGGTCGCGGATCTGGCGCAGTCGCAGCGGCAGGCCGGCAGCCGGGAGCGGGCGCTGCGGGAGGCCGGTTCGCTGCTGTTCGCGGCGGCCACCGAGGAGGACGTGACCCGGGCGGTCAAGGAGGCGGTGGCCCGTCTGATGCCCGCCGACCAGCCGTACCACCTGCAGTTCCTGCCGCCCGCGGAGGGCTCGGAGGCCGAGACCGCGGTCCGCCGGATCCCGGCCGCGAACCTGCCGGAGGGTTTCTCGTCGGGCGGTTTCCAGCACGTCGTGCACGCCACCCAGCGGCTGTCCGGGCACCGCACCGGCCGGCTGGTGATCGGGGCGGCCGACCCGGTACTGCACCTGCTGCTGCCCGCGTTCGAAACGCTCAGCTCGCAGATCGCCGTGGTGCTGGAGCGGATCGAGCTGACCGCCGAGGTGAGCCGCCGGGAGGGCGAGACCTGGTTCCGGACGCTGATCCAGAGCGCCGCCGACGTCATCCTGATCCTGGACGCCAACGGCACCATCCGGTACGCGACCCCGTCGGCGGAGACGCTGTTCGGTGCCGACCCGACCGGGTCGCCGCTGGCCGGGCTGATCGCCGGCGGCTCGCAGGAGGCGCTGCGCGAGATCCTGTTCCGGATCCGGTCCGGCGTCGGCGACCTCGACGACATTCAACTGACCGGGGTACGCGCCGACGGCCGCCCGATGGAGATCGAGTGCGACCTGCGTGACCTGCGCAACGACCCGTCGGTGGCCGGCCTGGTGGTGACCCTGCGCGACGTCACCGAGCGGCGCGGCCTGGAGAAGGACCTCACCCACCAGGCGTTCCACGACGCGCTGACCGGGCTGGCCAACCGGGTGCTGTTGAAGGACCGGCTGGAGCAGGCGTTCTGCGTGGCCGAACGGGACGGCGCCACCCTGGGCGTGCTCTTCGTCGACCTGGACGACTTCAAGGAGGTCAACGACACCCTCGGGCACGCCGTCGGTGACCAGCTGCTGCTCACCGTGGCCCAGCGGATCTCGGAGAACATCGGCAAGGGCAGCACGGCGGCCCGGATGGGTGGCGACGAGTTCGCGGTCCTGGTCGAGCAGAGCGACTCGGTCGACGCCGCCGAGCGGGTGGCGGCGGCGCTCGTCGAGGCCCTGTCGGTGCCGGTCGAGGTGATCGACGGCAACGGTGGCGTCCACATGATCAGCGCGAAGTGCAGCGTCGGTGTCGCCACCAACCGGGACGCGGACACCGCGACCGAGCTGCTGCGGCACGCCGACCTGGCGCTGTACATGGCCAAGGGCAACGGCAAGGGTGGCTGGCAGCGCTACCAGAGCGACCTGCACACCGCGATGATGCAGCGGCTGGAGATGCGTACCGCCCTGCACGAGGCGATCGAGGACGAGCAGTTCGTGCTCCAGTTCCAGCCGATCGTCGAGCTGGTCGACCAGCGGATCACCGGCGTCGAGGCGCTGGTCCGGTGGCAGCACCCGGCCAAGGGGCTGCTCGGCCCGTTCCACTTCGTGGAGGCGGCCGAGGAGAGCGGCGCGATCGTCGGCATCGGCGGCTGGGTGTTGCGGGAGGCGCTGCGGCAGTTCACGCAGTGGAAGACCGAGAACCCGGACACCACGCTGCGGTACGTGAGTGTCAACGTGTCGGCCCGGCAGTTCCGGGGCGCCGACTTCGCCCAGCAGGTGCGCGAGGCGCTCGCCGAGACCGGCGCGCGGCCGGAGTGGCTGCTCCTGGAGATCACCGAGAGCCTGGTACTCAAGGACGCCGACAAGGTGCTGGCCGACCTCAAGGCACTGCGGGCGATGGGCGTGCGGATCGCGATCGACGATTTCGGTACGGGCTACTCCTCGCTGAGCTACCTGCGTCAGATGCCGGTGGACGTGCTGAAGCTGGACAAGTCGTTCATCGACGACATCCTGCACAGCCGGCAGCAGCACGCGCTGGTCGACGCGATCGTCACCCTGTCGCACAACCTGGACCTCGCGGTGGTGGCCGAGGGCATCGAGGAGGCCGGTCAGCGGGCCGCGCTGGACGCCATGGGCTGCCAGTACGGTCAGGGCTACCACTTCGCCCGGCCGCTGTGGCCGGCCGACATCCCGGCCCTGGCGGTGCAGCCGGAGCCCTATCCGGTACGGCAGCAGGCGACCGTGTGATGACATCCGACAGATAAGCGTGCGGGTGGTTCGACGGTTATCTACTGGCGCGGCGGCCCGGTAGGGGGCAGGGTCTGGGGTGTGCTGAACAACCCCGTGTGGGCCGCCCTCACCGGGCCGCAGGCGTGTTTCGCCGAGGCCGCGGGCAACGCCGCCCGATTCCAGCCCGAGATCGCCCCGTTCGCCGCGCTCAGTGACCCCGCCGATCCGGCGGCCTGGCGCGACCTGGCCACGATCACCGACTATGCCGTGCTCACCGGCCCGTCGATCACCCCGCTCGCGGGGTGGCAGACCGACCGGGTGACGCCTGGCGTACAGATGATCGGGCAGAGCATGTCCGGGGTGGAGGACCCGGATGCCGTCCCGCTCACCGAGAAGGACGTGCCCGAGATGCTCGACCTGGTCGCTCGCGCCGAGCCCGGCCCGTTCCTGAAACGAACCATCGACCTGGGCCGCTACCTGGGGATCCGGGATGCCGACGGCCGACTGATCGCGATGGCCGGCGAGCGGTTTCGGATGCCGGGGTGGACCGAGGTGAGCGCTGTCTGCACCGATCCGGAGCACCGGGGCCGGGGCCTGGGTGCCCGCCTGACGCTCGCGGTGGCGGCCGGCATCCTGGCCCGCGGCGAGCTCCCGTTCCTGCACGCGGTGCACGACAACGACAACGCGATCCGCCTCTACGGCCGCCTCGGCTTCACGCACAGCGCCGACGTGATCTTCGCGTCGTATAGGTATCAGGCTCAGTGATCCGGCCGGCTGGTCCGCACGCACAGTGCGGACCAGCCGGTGACCACCGCATTCAGCCCGGCGGCCGCATTTCGGCCTGGACTGTCGCCTGCGTCGCGGGGTGGCCACGGGACTCCGCGTGGCCGTACCCGATGAAGGGTTAAAGCTGGCCGTGGTTGGGCGGCAACAGGTCCGCCAGGTCGTATGCGGCGATATGCGCGTATTTGTAATCGATCGGGTCGTGCACGCTGTGTGTGCGGGCGTTGCGCCAGTGCCGGTCCAGGCCGTATTTCGCGGCGGCCGAGCTGGTGCCGCAGAGGGTGAACAGCTCCGAGCCGGCCTCCAGCGCCACCTCACTGCCGAACGCCTTCGCCGCGGCGACCGCGAGGCTGCCGCGCGCCGCGGCCTGCTCGTCGGTCGGGATCAAACCCACTTCCTCGAGGGTACGGCCAGACGACTCCAACAATGCCTCAGCAGCACGGACGCGGGTCGCGAGGCGCCCGTACCGGTGCCGCACGTGCGGGTCGTCGGTAGCGGCCGCCGCGCCGTACCGGACCGCCTCGGTCGACGGTCGGGCCTTCTCCCGTAGGTAGTCGCGGGCCTCCCGCAGCGCCGCCCCGGCGATGCCCACCTCGATCGCCGTGTGCACGAGCTGCGCCCGCGCGCCGAGCTGCTGCGGCACCTGGTAGGCGTGCGCGTAGTCGATGCACAGCCCGGGCTCGACCGGCACCTGCCGGAACGTCGCCGTCCCGCTGATCGTGGCGCGCTGGCCGATCATGTCCCAGTCGGTGTCCACCTGAACGCCCTCGGCGTCGCGCGGCACCATCGCCAGCACCACCCGGCCGGTCTCGTCGAGTGCGCTGACCGCGATCCACGCACTGGTCAGAGCGCCCGTCGTGTAGAACTTGACGCCGTCCAGCCGGCCGTCGGCGATCCGTGTCCGCAGGTCCTGGGCGTGTTTGCCGCCGCGCTCGGCGAGGGCGTTACCGAGCCGCCGCCCGGCCAGCACGTCGCCGAGGATCCGCTTACGCGCCTCCGGCCCGCCGTGCACCACGAGGACATCGACCATCAGGTAGTGGCCCTGCGGGATCTGGGCGATCGCCGGGTCGGCGGCGGCGATGATCCGGGTCACCTCGGCCAGCGTGCGCGGCCCGAGGCCGGGCCCGCCGTCGGCGGCCGGCACGGTGATGCCGAGCAGCCCGGAGGCGTCCAGGGCGGCGATCGCCTCGTGCGGTACGACGTCGGCGCCGTCCCGATCGCGCTGGATCGCGCCCGGGATCAGGGTCTCGGCGAGCTGGTGGGCGGCGGTGACCGCCTCGTCATGGGTCTGGGGTACGGCCATCAGCCGATCCTAAGGAGCGGCGTCCCTCAAGTGACGCCGGGCGGGGCCGATCAGCACCGGCGTCAACCCATCTAGGAGGCGCTGTGCACACTCCGAGTCGACGGACGCCGCCACCACGGCACCGCCGCCCGGCCCGTGGCGTGCCGCCCGCCTACCTGGGGCTCGGCGCTCTGTACCTGGCCGCGCTGGCGATCTCGATGGTCAACCTCGCCTCGGAGCTGTCCTGGTACGAGCCGGCGGCCGAGGTGGCCCGGCTCTCCTTCGGCGTGTTCGGCCTGGTCGCGGCGGTACGCGCGGCCCGGCTGCCGGCCCTGCCACCACGGCTGCGGCAGGCCTGGGGCGCGGTCGCGGCCTGCTTCGCGACGCTCGTCGTCGCGGTGCCGCTGCTGATGATCTTCGGTGACGCCGGGGGCGCGCTCTCACACTGGGACGACGCCACCCATGTGGTGTTCGTGACCGCCCTGCTGATCGCGTTGCAGCGGTTCCCGCTGGCCCCGACGAACCGCCGGGACCGGATCAAGGCGGGTGTCGACGCGCTGACCGTGATGGCCGGCGGGTCGGTGGTGCTCTGGTACACCGCGATCGGCCCGATGCTGCAGCGTTCCGAACTCTCCACCGACGTGCTGTTCAGCGCCGCCGTCTACCCGCTCGGCGACCTGGCGCTGCTGTTCAGCGTGGTCCGGGCCCTGCTGCGCGGCGCCGACGAGTCCGCGCAACAGCCGCTGCGTCTGCTCACCGCGGGCACTCTGATCCTGTTCACCGGTGACGCCGTGCACGGGTTCCTGGACGGGCAGATGGACGCGGTGATGCCGGTCTCCTGGCAGTTCATCTGCTGGATCTCGGCCGACGCGCTCCTCGCGGCGGCGGCTCTCACCCAGGGCCGGGCCGGGTCGGCCGCCTCGCTGCGCCACTTCGGCGTCGGCCGGTACATGCCGTTCGTCGCGGTCGCCGTGGCGCAGGTACTGATGCTGACCGAGGCCGCCCGCGACGGCGAGTTCTTCCCGTGGGGCGGGCTCGCCCTGGGCGGGGCGGTGCTCAGTGTGCTCGTGCTCTACCGGCAGACGATCGTCCAGCAGGAGAGCGACGAACGGGCGCTCACCGACGGGCTGACCGGGCTGGCCAACCGGAGCATGTTCCGTAAGGTCTCCTACCGGACCCTGGCCCGCGGCCGCCGGATGTCGGTCCTGGTCATCGACATGAACGGGTTCAAACAGATCAACGACACCCTCGGGCACAAGGCCGGCGACCGGGTGCTGGTCGAGTTCGCCGCCGCGCTCCGGCAGTGCGTCCCGGCGCCGGGCCTGCCGGTCCGCCTCGGCGGCGACGAGTTCGCGGTGGTGCTGCCGGAGATCAACAGCGCTGAGGAGGCGTACGACGTGGCCGGCCGGATCGCCGCGGCACTGGGCCCCGTCATGGTCGAGGGACGGCTCATCACCCTCGCGGCGAGCATCGGGGTGGCCGTCACCGATCCCGGCGAACTCACCCACGACGAGATCGTGCACCGCGCCGACCTGGCCATGTACCGGGCCAAGTCGCTCGGCCCGGAGACCCGCTGGGCGATCTGGCAGGAATCCCTGGAACCCGCCGCGCAGGCACCCGCCGTCGAACTTCCGGTCGCCGCCTGATTGCCCACGCTCGTTACGTTGGCGGGCATGGTCACACCGGACGTGCCCCGACGCAGCGACGGCATCCTGGCCGAGTTCCGCATCGAGACCGGACCGGAGCCGCGGATCACGTTCCGCGGGTGCCCGGACGGGGCGTGCACCGCGTCGGCGCCGTACTCGGCCCTGCCGGACCTGATCGCGCACTTCGAATCGCTGCCGATGCTGCGGCCCGCCCCGGCCGGCAGCGGCGAATGGGAACGGCTCGTGCACTACCTGCGGGAGCTGGCCCGGACCGGCGAGCTCACCCCCGATCTGGAGATCCGGGTGGCCCGGGACCGGGTGGCCGCCCACTTCGCGGCGGCGACTGACAGATTTATGCCAGATCCATCAGATCCGATGGGCGGATGAAGCGTGCACTGGCACTGATCCTGTCCGCTGTACTCGCTGTTCCAGCGGCCGCCTTGTCTTCGCCTGCCTCCTCCTCCGCCTCCTCCGCCTCCTCTCCTTCCGCTCCTTCCTCCTCGGCTGCCGTGATCATCTGGAACGAGAACGCTCAGGCCGCGATCTGGGACGTCGCCCGCGAGAACCCGTGGGTGCAGAGCCGAAGCTTCGCGATGGTGCAGGGGGCCGTCTACGACGCGGTCAACGCCATCGCCGGGCAGCCCTACCAGCCGTATCTGTCGGCACCCCGGACCACCGGACGGGAATCCACCGACGCCGCCGTCGCGGCCGCCGCCCATCGGGTCCTGACCGCGCTCTTCCCGGCCCAGCGGGACCGGCTCCAAGCCCAGTACGACGAGTTCCTGGCCAGCATCCCGGACGGCCGGGCCGAACAGTCGGGCATCGCCGTCGGCGAGCGCACCGCCGACGCCATGCTCGCGTCCCGGTCCGGCGACGGCGCGTTCGGGGTGGAGGCGTTCCCGGTCGGCACCGAACCCGGCCAGTGGCGGCCCACCCCGCCCACGTTCGCCAACGCCGGTGCCTGGTCGGCCGATCTGCGGCCGTTCGTGCTGCCCCGAGCCGACATGTTCCGGACCGCCGGGCCGCCGTCGCTGACCGGCGCCACCTACACCCGCGACTTCGGCGAGATCAAGGCGATCGGGGCGGTGAACAGCACCACCCGGACCGCCGACCAGACCGACGCCGCCCGCTGGTGGCACGACCGGCGACTCGGCCAGTGGGAGATCAACCGGCAGCTCGCCGTCACCCAGCGGCTCTCCTCCGTGCAGACCGCCCGACTCCTCGCCATGGTCAACATCGCCGCGTCGGACGCCAACACGGCCTGCTTCAACGAGAAACGACACTGGGGCTTCTGGCGACCGGTCACCGCGGTCCAGCTCGCCGAGACCGACGGCAACCCGGACACCACGGGCGACCCGTCGTGGATGCCGCTGCTGATCACCCCGGGCAGCCCCGACTACACGTCCGGGCACGCCTGCGCGACCGGCTCCAACATGACGATCCTGCGCTTGTTCTTCGGCCGCGACGACATCCCGTTCCACGCGACGAGCGCCGACACCGGAACCACCCGCTACTTCACCAGCTTCTCCGGCGCCCTCACCGAACTCGTCAACGCCCGCGTGTGGGGCGGCATCCACTTCCGCTCAGCCGACACGGCAGGCGCCGGGATCGGCGCCAAGACCAGCCTCTACCTCTACCTGCACGCTTTCCGTCGGCGCTGACCCACCCCGTTCGCACCAGGCTGGTCGTGAGGGCTGTTCCGGCGTGCATGGAACAGCTCCCATGACCAGACAGGCAGGGCCGTTGCGTTCTCGCGGGCAGGCGCTCTGAGCTGGGATGATGTCGAGTGATCGGCCTATATGGAGGCGGATGGAGCGGGTGAAGCCCTCAAGGTGATCATGGAGTTCTTGACGCTGCACGACCACCGAGGACTCCACCCGCCGATGGCATCATCTCTGATCTGCGTACTGACCGTGACAACCCCTGGCATCGACACGCCACCGCCGCCGGTCACCGACGGTGAACACGGCGGGCTCCTGGCCGCCGCGAGCCTGGTCCCGGACCCGCGGAATCCTCGCGGGGTGCGATATCCGCTGGCAGCGCTGCTCGCCGTCGCGGTCTGCGCCGTCCTGGCCGGCGCCACCTCGTTCACGGCGATCGCCGACTGGCTGTACGACCTGGACGAGCCGGACCAGCGACGGCTCGGGTTCGACCGGGGCTTGCCTGCCGGCACCACGGTATGGCGACTATTGACCCGACTCGACGATGCCCCGGTCGGCAGCGTCCTGGCGGGCTGGCTCCGCACCCGCACACCACCGCTCGCCGTTCCCCGGCCGCGCCGCTACCGGACCGTGATCGCCGTCGACGGCAAGACATTGCGCGGCGCCCGTCTGCCCGACGGGCGTCAAACGCATCTGCTGTCCGCGCTGGACACCAGCACCGGCATCGTCCTCGCCCAGGTCACGGTCGATACGAAGAGCAACGAGATCCCGTCGTTCACACCACTGCTCGACGCCGTGGAGAACCTGCTGGGCAGCCTTACCGGGGTGCTGATAGTCGCCGACGCCCTGCACACCCAGACCGGCCACGCCGAGCAGATCACCCGCCGCGGCGCACACCTGCTACTGCAGGCCAAAGGCAACCAGCCCACCCTCCATGCCCAGCTCAAAGCCGTTCCCTGGGCGCAGATCCCGGTCGGTGACCGCACCCGCGAGCGTGGTCACGGCCGCAAGGAGACCCGCACGGTCAAGGCCGTCACCCTGCAGACCCCGGGCGGGATCGCGTTCCCGCACGCCCGGCAAGCCGTCCGGATCACCCGGACCCGCACCACCGGCGGCAAGACCAGCCGGGAGACCGCCTATCTGGTCACGTCCCTTCCCGCTGCCGACGCTCAGCCCGCTGACCTGCAGAAGTGGGCCAGATCGGAGTGGTTGATCGAGAACCAGGTCCACAACGTCCGAGATGTCACGTTCCGTGAAGATCTTCATCAAGCCCGGACCGGCACCGGACCCGCCGTCATGGCGACACTGCGTAACACCGCGATCGGCTGGCACCGCATCAACGGCGAAACCAACATCGCCCGCGCCAACCGCCGCGCCGACCGCCGTTCAAACGACCTCATCACGGCCGTGACCAGCAGCTACCGGAACATGCAATGACCCTGTGACCAGACAGGCGTCCCGGCGGTCGCGTTTCGGCGTTGAGATGGGCGGACGTCACGGGGACGGGCACAGCGCCGTTCACAGCTCGTACAAAGATTAAGGTCTTGTTTCCAAGGCGGGTTTGTTCTTTTTTGTTCGGACATAAGAAATTCATGAACGTCATCATCCGGTGACGTCCGGCTCCCGTAGATCTGTGTAGTCCGAATCGGACGACACAAAGGAGCCGATCATGCCCCTCTCCCCCCGTCCCGTGATGGCCGTAGTCACGGCCACCCTGATCACTCTCGGCCTGCTGGCGTCCCCGGCCCAGGCCGCGCCCACCGGAATCCCGTCGAAGTCGACGGCGCAGACCTACCTCACCGCACTGACCGTCGCGGCCGAGGCGAACGCGAGCACCTACGACCGCGACCTGTTCCCGCACTGGATCACCATCTCCGGGACCTGCAACACCCGCGAGACGGTGCTGAAGCGGGACGGCACGAACGTGGTCGTCAGCTCGGCGTGCGCCGCCACCTCCGGCTCGTGGTACTCCCCCTACGACGGCGCCACCTGGACCGCGGCCTCGGATCTCGACATCGATCACGTGGTTCCGCTGGCCGAGGCGTGGCGTTCCGGCGCCAGCGCCTGGACCACCAGCAAGCGGCAGAGCTTCGCCAACGACCTGACCCGCCCGCAGCTGATCGCGGTCACCGACAACGTGAACCAGTCCAAGAGCGACCAGGACCCGTCGACCTGGCAGCCGTCGGTCACCTCGTACCGGTGCACCTACGCCAAGATGTGGATCGCGGTCAAGTACTACTGGTCGCTGACCCTCCAGTCGTCGGAGAAGACCGCGCTCCAGACCATGCTCAACACCTGCTCCAGCTGACCACTATCGGTCAGATGAAGTAGTCCCGGATCTCCGGAACCCGGAGGGCGGCCATGGTGCCGCCCTCCGGTGGTGGGGTTACTCCCGCCAGCCAGAACGTGGTCACATCGGTAAGCAGCGCCTCATCGTCGCGACCGCCCCGATCACGCAGACACCATTCGAGCAGCCCGGCCGGCGAGTCGTTAAACGCCACCGCCGCGGCCCCGAGCCCATCGTCCGGCTTCGCCGCCTCTTCCAGACCATCCAGTTGTACGCGGAAAGCGCGCTCCGGATGAAGCTCGGCGAGCATGGCCGCGACAGGTGTTCCGAAACCGCCCCCGTGCACGCCGTATCGGACATAGCCCAGCCGAGCCATGAGTTCCGCCCAGGCTTCGGCCGTCTGTTCCGCGCCGGCCCGCACCCCACCGAACGGGAACCCCGGCAATGTCGGAACGACCAGGTGGAAGTCGGTCGCCAGCACCCTGAGATCGTCGAGAATCCCGAAGACGGTGCCCGGCCCGCCGCGCCCCACGATCAGCGGCAACGCTCCCGGCTTCTGTGAACGCACGTGCAGAAAGTGCACCCGGCACCCGTTGACAGTGGCGATGAACTGCGGAAACGAGTTGAGGCGAGCCTCCTGCCGCCGCCAGTCGAAGTGGGCCTGCCAGTGCTCGACGAGTCCGGTCAACTCGGCCCACCCGGTCCCGGCCGGCCATCGGGTGCGGGCCAGCCGTTCGACCAGGCCGTCGAGATCGTCCTGGGGCACGTCCACACGGAAGGACTCGATCACCCTGTAGGTTTACCGCGTTTCGGACAGCCGGTGTTCCAGGTAGGCGCGACATTCCGGCCACTCCTCGGCCACCACCGAGAACAGGGCCGAATCCCGCAGCCGACCGGCCTCGCCCGGAGCCCAGGATCGGGACCAGTTCCGCAGCACCCCTTCGAACCGGGCACCGACCCCGGCGATGGCGGCCCGCGACCGGGCGTTGCGGGCGTCCGTACTCAGCCCGACCCGGCGCGCGCCCCACCCCTCGAAAGCGTGCTTGAACAGCAGATACTTGGCTTCCAGGTTGATTCCGGAGCGCTGCGCCGAAGCGGCCAGCCAGGTGAATCCGACATCGATCGCGGAGAGCGGCTCACCGCGCGGATCCCAGTAGGCGGTGACACCGACGGCCCGCCCGGCCTGCCGGCTGATCTGCGCATACGGCGCCAGCCCGACCCGAGCGACCTGCTCAGCGATGTACCCGTCGACGGTCGCCGCGGTAGGCACCCAAGTCCAGCCATAGGACTCACGCGACTCCCCGGCGGCCGCGGCCAGATCGGCGGCGTGCCACTCCCCCAACGGTTCAAGCCGGACAAAACGGCCATGCAGAACAGGATGCTCTAAAGCAGTCATGAGAGTCCCCTTGGGCTCGCGGCTTGTCCAGCGCAGGTCGCACTGAACCCGGTCATCACCCGGGGCACCCCGCCCACGAAGCGGAGGGTTGCCGGCCAGCAAGCCGGGGCTGATCGCTGGCACTCATGACCCGCGCGAAACATACCACCGCGCCCCCACGAATCTCGCCCCGGTTTCCTCCACCACACCGCCCGCCGAACCCCGCGCCCCCACCCGCACCGCGGCCCGCCGCGCTCCCACCCACCGCACCGCCACGCCACCGCCCGCCGGACCCGCGCCACCACCGCACCACCGCACCACCGCCCGCCGGACCGCGCGCCACGTCGCGGTCCACCGTCACCGCCACCGCACCACCGCACTGCGCCACGTCGCGGTCCACCACCGCACCGCCCACCACGCTTCCACCCGCCGCGCCGCACGACCGCCCACCGCACCGGTGCCCGCCGCCTTGCCGCCCCGCCGCGCCGCCGTGCCGTCCGCACCGCCGCACCGCCGCACCGCCGCACCGCCGCACCGCCGTGCCGTCCGCACCGCCGCGCCGTCCGCACCGCCGCGCCATCGCGCCACCCGCGGCGTGCTGCACCGCTGCCCGCCGCACCACCACACCACCCGCGCCACCACACCACCCGCACCACCACACCACCCGCACCACCACACCACCCGCACCACCCGCACCACCACACCACCCGCACCACCACACCACCCGCACCGCCGCACCACCCGCACCGCCGCACCACCCGCGCCGCCGCACCATCGCGCCAACCGCGCCGCGCTGCGCGGCAGCCCGCCGCGACACCGCGCCGTCGCGCCGCAGGGAGACGCACTGCGCGGCCCGGGCGAAGCAAGATGGGAACCGCCAAAGCGGCCCCGGCGCTGCCAGCGGTAATACCGGATCGCTGGCGACGAAAGCGAGGCCCACCTCGGGCCGGAAAACAACGTCGGCCGGGAGGCGAAGGCAGCTAAACGGTGGCGAGGGCGACCGCCGCCTCGTCCAGAAGAGGGGCGGCGGTGTCGACGGAGGCGTTCACGATGAAAGTGAACGCCAACCGCCGCCCACCGGCGCCGGTCACGTAACCGGACAGCGCGTTCACCCCGGACAGCGTGCCGGTCTTGGCGCGGACGTTTCCGGCAGCCGCAGTACCCCGCATCCGGTTACGCAGCGTGCCACCGACCATCGGGTCTGCTGAGCCCGCGACGGGCAGCGCCGCCCGGAAAGTGGGGAACCACGTGCGCCGCTGTGCCTTCTCCAACACGGTCGTCACCTGCCGGGCGGTAACCCAGTTACGGCGGCTGAGACCGGACCCGTCACCCATGGTGAGCAGCCTGGTATCGACGCCGAGACGTCCGAGGGCACCTGTCGCCGCGGCCAGACCGGTCGGCCAACTGCCCGGCCGCGCCGGATCGGCGGCCCGTGACATCGCCTTGACCAGTAGCTCAGCGATTCCGTTGTTGGACAGCTTCAGGAACGGCGGCAGGATCTCGGCGAGCGGCCGGGAAACCTGCGCGGCCACGGCTCGGGTGCCACCGGGCGTCACACCCCGCGAGGTCGGCCCGCTCACGGTCACCCCATGTCGCCGTAACGCCGCCCGGAACAGGCCTGCCGCGGTGGCCGCCGGATCTGGCACCGAGACCAGCGCGGACCCGGAACGACCGGCCGCCACCGAGCCACTCAGCGTGACGACCGCCCGGCCGTGTGCCCGAACCGCCCCGACACTGTCCCCACTCCGGGTGACGGCCCGGTTGATCACCCGAACACTTCCGGTCGGCGGCCAGACCCGCACCGTGGGCCGCCGCCCCGCCACACCCCGATATCGGATCTCCACGGCCGCGTTGTCGAACCGCTCGTTCGCCGCGAACGACAGCGCCGAAACCGGCGCGGTGAACCCGTAACTCTCGTCTTGCCAGGACCAGTCGAGCCCCAGCGGCACCCGGTCGAACCAGGTGTCGTCGACGATCAACCGCGCATACCGCTTCGCACCGGCCCGGGCCACGGCCGCGGCGAGCCGGTCGATCCGCTCATATGTCAGCGTGGGGTCGCCCTGCCCGCGGAGGTAGAGAACCCGGCCGTGCCCGCGCACGGTGGTCCGGAACCGGTATCCCGCACCCAGCACCTCGAGCGCGGCGGCCGCGGTCAGCAGTTTCTGGTTGGAGGCGGGAAGCACCCGCACGTCTGGATCATGCTGGTAGACGACCCGCCCGCCGACCGCCTCGCGGACCTCGACCGCCACCGTCGCACCGACCAGCCGTTGATCGGTGAAGATCTGCTCCAGCCGGGCGACGAGCGGATCCGTCGGCGCGGGCGCCGCGACGGCCGGGCCGGGCGGGATCAACAGGACACCAGCGAGAATCACCGAGACAGCACGCATCACCCTGATGGTCACACGCTCGGTGTGGACGGCCCGGCGACCCACCGCCGCGGTCCCCCTTCGGATGACCAGCACTTCCATGCCCGCCATCGTGCCCGCCGGGATGGAGCGGACACGATAGCGCCAGCGTGAGTCTTCAAGGTAGCCCCAGCGTTACCCCACACCAGGCAACCGCCCAGCCGTCACCCGATGCCGACAACCGCCCAGCGGTCACCCCACACCAGGCAACCGCCCAGCCGTCACCCCACACCAGGCAACCGCCCAGCCGTCACCCCACGCCCAACAACTGCAGGGTCAGCGGATCAGGCCCGTCGTAGTACCGGCCGAGCACCCGCTCGAAAACGCCGGCCTCGTCGCCCGCCCGAAGCCACGCGGGCGACCCCGCCGCCGCGGGTGCGAATGCCGGCGCGGACGAGGATGAGGACGCTGCACAGGCGAACAGCGTCATCGACGACCGCAGCTTGAGCACGTCCGGATACCCGAGGATCTCCTCAGCGGTACCGCGCTGATGCCCGAGCACCGCCTCGGCACACGCCACGAGACGCGCCCCGAGGACCGGATGAGCCAGATAGGCCCGAGCCTCCTCGAGGTCGCGAATCGCGTACCGCCGGGCGGTGGAACTGACCCCGAGCCCGTCGAGCTGCGGAAACACGAACCACATCCAGTGTCCGCGCTTGCGGCCGTCGGTCAGTTCGGCGAGGGCCTGCTCGTGGACGCCCTCCTGGGCGTCCACGAAGCGCCGCAGGTCAGCCACGGGCCCGTCGGGTCGCGCGGTCGTTGGCCTTCTGGATGGCGTCGACCAGTTCCGCCTTGGTCATCCGCGACCGCCCGGTGACGTCGAGCCGTCTGGCCACGTCGAGCAGGTGCTTCTTGCCGGCGTTGGCGTCGACCCCACCGGCGGTCTCGGCTCTGGTGTCCCGCCCGCCGGCGGCCTTGGCGTCGCTGGGACCCTTCTTCGCCTTGGGTTCCCAGTGGTCACCGACCTTCTCGAAGGAGTGCTTAACCGCGGAGAACGCGGTGCGATGGGCCCGCTCCCCTTCGCCGTACTGGTCGACGGCCGAGTCGTGGGTCTTGATGAACGTGTCCTGCGCCTTCTTCGGCGAGCGCTTGAGGGTGTCGGGGAGTTCGTCACGTCCAGGCATACCGAAGGGGTTCCCGGCCGTGCGGAGACGAAACTCAGAGCGCCCCGAACCGGGCGAACCGCACTCCGGGCACGGTCGGGCCGGTCCGCCGGGCCACGCCCAGTCCGCTCACTCCTTCGACGGTGACCTCGACGATGTCCGCGTCGGCGAACAGGGTGGTCTCCCCTCCGGCGGGCATCGTGAGGATCAGGTCGCCGTGGTCGCGTACCTCTCCGCCGGCCGCCGTCAGCCCGGTCGCGCCGCTGATCAGATAGGGGTCGAGGTTGGGATGCGGGGTGGCGATCAGCCGGTCGTCGCGGACCGACAGCACCCAGGGCAGGCTGAGCGTGCCCGGCGCGCCGAGGCGGGCGAGGGCGCAGCGCCGCCCGGAGGCGTCGACGAACGTGACCATCGGGCCGACGTCACCACGGCCGAAGGTGCCCCAGGCCCGGGCGGTGAAGTGCATGCCGTCGTAATTGCCGATGCCGTAGGTGAGCTCCCGTCCGGCGGTCAGAAGGAGCACCCACGATCCGTCCAGGGGGAACAGTCGGGGGCAGCCCCAGGTGGTGCGGTCGCGGAAGACGATCACCCCGTCGTACGCCCAGTTCAGCAGGTCGCCCGAGTGGTACTGGAGAATCCCGGCGGTGCCACCGCGGAGGGTGCCGGCCAGCAGCATCCGCCAGCCTGAGCCGGCCCACCACACGTACGGATCACTCATCTCGGTGACCCCGGACGGTGGCCCGCCGAGCAACGGACCGGAGGGATCGCGCTGCCATCCGGCGAAGCCGGGGGTCGGGGTCGCTCGGGCGACCCCGCCGCCGGTGAGGGTGTGGAAGAGGACCGGGCCGTCCGGGCCGGTGACGACGGTGCCGCAGCGGGCCGCGTCTTCGCCGGTCGGCGGGCCGGCCTCCTGTTCGGTCCAGATGATCAGGTCGTCCGAGGTGGCCCGACCCCAGGCCGTGGCGTCGCCGGAGAGATGCTCGTAGAAGACCTGGTAACCGCCGCCGGAGGCGAGCACGCCGAAGAGGTCGCCGACGCGGCCGGCACGCGGGGTGAAGTGCAGCCGGGGCCGCGGCACTCGTTCCATGCCTCAGCGTGGCATCGACGCCTGTCCCGCGCCAGTGGGCGGACGCGGTTAGTCTGACCGGGTGCCTTACACACCGGGGGAGACGGCGGAGCGACTCGGCGTCAGCATCGACACCATTCGCTACTACGAGAAGATCGGGCTGCTGCACGGCATCCAGCGGACATCGGCCGGCCGGCGGATCTTCTCCGAGGACGACCTGTCCCGGCTCGGGCTGCTGCGCTGCCTCCGCGATTCCGGCATGCCGATCGCGCGGCTGCGCCGCTTCGCCGAGCTGCTGCAACTCGGCGACGAGGGCGCCGAGCAGCGCACGGCGCTGCTGGAGGAACACGACCGGGAGATCGACGAGAAGGTGGATCGGTTGCGGTTGGAGCAGAAGCGGGTACGGGAGAAGATCGCCTGGTACCGGTCGGTGTCGGCATGACCGTCTCGTGGGTGAAGAGCCTGACCTTCGACTGCGCCGACGCCCTGGTCGTGGCCCGGTTCTGGGCGGCGGCGCTGGGCGGCGAGTTGGATGAGGACGCGACCAGCGACAAGGCGTTCGTCGAGGCCCCCGGCTGGGGCGGCCCGAACCTGTGGTTCCAGCGGGTGCCCGAGCCGAAGACCGCGAAGAACCGGCTGCATTTCGACCTGCGCGCGCCGAACGCGGATGTGCCCGCCGAGGTCGACCGGCTGGTCAAGCTCGGCGCCACCGTGGTGACGCCGGGCGAGCTGACCGTCCTGGAGGACCCGGAGGGCAACATCTTCTGCGTGGAGCTCTAGTAACGGCACCTGAGCAGGACCAGCGTGTGGCGTGACACGGTGAACCGCGTACCGGCTCGGGCGGTCTTGCGTCTGGTCGCCAGCAGCGGGTCGGCGGTGTTGGCGGCCACCTCCCAGGTACGCCCGTAGTCGCGCCCCGGCAGGGTGAAGGCGACGTCCTCGTCCAGCGGGTTGAACAGCACCAGGAACGAGTCGTCCCGGATCTCCTCACCGAGCGCGTCGCGTTCCGGGATGCCGTGGCCGTTGAGGAAGACGGTCATGGTCATGCCGCTGCGGGTGTTCCAGTCGGCGTCGGTCATCACCTGGCCGTCGCGGCGCAGCCAGGCGATGTCCGGTAGCGCCGAGTCCCCGGCCGGCTGGCCGGTGAAGAACCGCCGGCGCCGGAAGATCGGGTGGTCGGCCCGGAGCTTGAGCAGCCGCCGGACGAACCCGGTGAGTACATCCTCGTTGCGGGCGTCGACCCAGTCGACCCAGGAGATCTCGCTGTCCTGGCAGTAGACGTTGTTGTTGCCGCGCTGGGTGCGGCCGAGCTCGTCGCCGTGGGCGATCATCGGCACGCCCTGGCTGAGCAGCAGGGTGGCCAGGAAGTTCCGTTTCTGCCGCTCCCGCAGCACGATGATGTCGGCGTTGTCGGTCTCACCTTCGACACCGCAGTTCCACGACCGGTTGTGGCTCTCCCCGTCGCGGTTACCCTCCCCATTGGCGTCGTTGTGCTTCTCGTTGTAGGAGACCAGGTCGTGCAGGGTGAAGCCGTCGTGCGCGGTGACGAAGTTGATCGACGCGATGGGGCGGCGGCCGTCATCCTGGTAGAGGTCGGAACTGCCGGTGAAACGGGAGGCGAACTCACCGAGACTGGACGGCTCACCACGCCAGAAATCGCGGACCGAGTCGCGATACTTGCCGTTCCACTCGGTCCAGTTGGGTGGGAATCCGCCGACCTGATAACCGCCGTCGCCGACGTCCCACGGTTCGGCGATCAGTTTCACCTGCGACACCACCGGGTCCTGGTTGACCAGGTCGAAGAACGCGGCCAGCCGGTCCACCTCGTGGAACTCCCGGGCCAGCGCGGCGGCCAGGTCGAACCGGAACCCGTCGACGTGCATCTCGGTCACCCAGTAGCGCAGGCTGTCCATGATCAGCCGCAGCGACTCGTGATGCCGGACGTTCAGGCTGTTCCCGGTGCCCGTCGTGTCGTAGTAGTACTGCTTGTCCTCGTCCACGAGCCGGTAGTACGCTGGATTGTCGATGCCCCGGAACGACAGCGTCGGGCCCAGGTGGTTGCCCTCGGCGGTGTGGTTGTAGACGACGTCCAGGATCACCTCGATGCCGGCCTGGTGCAGGGCCTTGACCATGGCCTTGAACTCCTGCACCTGGCCACCGCCCTCGGGAAACGACGAATAGCCGTTGTGCGGGGCGAAGAAACCGATCGTGTTGTAGCCCCAGTAGTTGGTGAGGCCACGCTCGATCAGACCGCTGTCGTGGACGAACTGGTGCACCGGCATCAGCTCGACGGCGGTCACCCCGAGCCCTTTCAAATACCTGATCATCGCCGGATGGGCCAGGCCGGAATAGGTACCCCGTACATCTGCGGGGATCTCGGGGTGTTGGATCGTCATGCCTTTGACGTGGGCCTCGTAGATCACGGTCTCATACATCGGGATCTTCAGCGGCCGGTCGTTGCCCCAGTCGAAATACGGGTTGATCACCACGGACCGCGGCGCGAAGGGCGCAGAATCAAAATCATTGAAAGACCCGGAATCACCGAAATTATACGAGAAAAGCGCCTGATCCCAGCGGTAGTTGCCGTCGACGGCCTTCGCATAGGGGTCGAGCAGCAGTTTCGACGGGTTGCAGCGCAGCCCCCGCGACGGGTCGTAGGGGCCGTGCACCCGGTAGCCGTACCGCTGCCCCGGCACGACCCTGGGCAGGTAGCCGTGCCAGACCAGCGCCTCCCGCTCCGGCAGGTCGATCCGGGTCTCCTTGCCGTCCTCGTCGAACAGGCACAACTCGACGCGGGTGGCCGCCTCGGAGAAGAGCGCGAAGTTGGTGCCCCCACCGTCATAGGTGGCGCCCAGCGGGTACGGATTGCCCGGCCAGATATGCATGGCCCCCACCTTGCCCAATAAGCGCGACGAGGAAAACTGTGATCAGGTCAACGCCGCCATCAGCAGGCGCCCCGCGATCGCCGGCGTGTCACCGCCCATCTTCAGCGTGTTCACCGAGAACACCATCCGCCGGCTCAGGTCCAGGGTCGCGCCCATCCCGTTGTTGTAGCCCGGCCGGTCGCCCGACTTGCCCCAGATCTCCACGCCATCGACGATCAGCCGGCTCAGCCCGCAGCCGTACGCCGCCGTCTCGAACGGCACGGTCAGCATCGCCCGCAGCTCACGCGGCGGCAGCAGCCGGCCGCCCAGCAGCGCGGCCAGGAAGCGGTCCAGATCCGCGGTCGTCGAGATCATCTCGGCGGCGGCCCACTGCAACGACGGGTTGGCCCTGGTCACGTCGACGTACTCGCCGTCGATCAGCTCGTAGCCGTGCGCGTGCGGACCCGGGATCGCGGTGTGCGTACCCGGCAGATAGGTGTGGCGCAGGCCGAGCGGCCGAAGGATGCCACGGCGGATCGCGTCCGCGTACGGCCGCCCGGTCACCTTCTCGATCACCAGCCCGGCCACGATGTAGCTGACATTGCCGTACACCTGCTTGTCACCCGGGGTGAACAGCGGCTCCTCGTTCCACAGCACCTGGTAACCGGGCTCGAACGTGTCGAACCGGTGCGCCAGGAACCACTCGCGCTCCTTGTGCGGAATCTCCCGGGCCCTCAGCCCACTGGTGTAGTCGAGCAGGTGCCGCACCGTGCCCGAATAGCCCTCCGGCAGCCGTTCCGGCAGGTAGCGGCGCACCGGCGCATCCAGCTCGACCAGCCCGGCCGCCACCAGCTGCAGCATCGCGGTCGCGGTGAACGCCTTGGTCATGCTGCCGATCCGGAACCGGGCATCCCACGGCACCGGGCTGCCGCTGCGCACGTCACCCACCCCGGCGCGGCCGCGCCAGCGCCCGGCCGACCCTTCGACGCGGACCAGGGCGCCACTCACCGCCGGGTCGAGCGGGTCCAGCGCTGCGGCGAGCGCGGTCTCATTAACACCTTGGGCGTACGCGGGGACGCGCCCCGTGAGCGCCAGGGCGGTTCCGGCGAACGCGGCTCCGAGCAGGGTACGACGCTGCATGTCAGACAACCTCCGAAGTGGACTGGAACCCACTCTTCCCGGCCGGGTCGTCATGGTCATCCGGGCTGTTCCCGGAGCCGTACCCCTAGGAGATTTCAGCAACACCCCGGGGTTTCCCGGAAAGATCACGGGTAGAACCGGGAGAGTGCAACCGCGTCGCTATCTGATCCTGGCCATCTGCTGCATGAGCCTGCTGATCATCAGCCTCGACGTCACCATCGTGAACGTCGCGCTGCCCGCGATGGCCGAGGACCTGGACGCGCCGGTGTCCGGCCTCCAGTGGATCATCGACGCGTACCTCCTGGTCCTGGCCAGCCTCCTGGTCCTGGCCGGCTCGACGGGCGACCGCATCGGTCGGCGTCGCGTCTTCCAGTCCGGGCTGGCACTGTTCACGATCGGTTCGCTGCTGTGCAGCCTGGCGCCGAGCCTGGAGTGGCTGATCGGATTCCGGACGATCCAGGCGGTCGGCGGTTCGATGCTCAACCCGGTCGCCATGTCGATCATCACGAACACGTTCACCGAGCCCCGCGAGCGGGCCCGCGCGATCGGCGTGTGGGGCGCGGTGACCGGTTTCAGCATGGCCCTCGGCCCGCTGGCCGGTGGTTTCCTGGTGCACTCGTTCGGCTGGCCGTCCATCTTCTGGATCAACGTGCCGGTCGGCATCGTCGCGTTCCTGCTGGCCTGGCGGTTCATCCCGGAGTCGCGGGCCGAGCATCCGCGCCGCCTCGACCCGGTCGGTCAGGTCCTGGTGCTGACCCTGCTGGCCGCGCTGACCTTCGGCATCATCGAGGGCCCGTCCGAAGGCTGGTCGTCCCCGCTCATCATCGGCTGCTTCACGCTGGCCGTCGCCGCGCTCGCCGCCCTGCTGTGGTGGGAGCCGCGCCGCGAGGAGCCCCTGATCGAGCTGCGCTTCTTCCACAGCGCCCCGTTCACCGGCGCCACCCTCGTCGCGATCTGCGCGTTCGCCTCGCTGGGCGGTTTCCTCTTCTTGAACACCCTTTACCTTCAGCAGGTACGGGGGCTGTCCGCGCTGGAGGCGGGCCTGTACACCCTGCCGATGGCGCTGATGACGATCGTCGCGTCACCGCTGTCCGGCCGCCTGGTCGGAACCCGCGGCACCCGCCTGCCGCTACACATCTCCGGCGTGTCGATGGCGGCGGGCGTGGCCCCTCTGATCTGGGCCGGCCCGTCGACGCCCGCATGGCAACTGTTCGCCGGCTACCTGCTCTTCGGTTTCGGCTTCGGCATGGTCAACACCCCGATCACCAACACCGCGGTCTCCGGCATGCCCCGGGCCAGGGCCGGGGTCGCCGCCGCCATCGCGTCGACAAGCCGCCAGGTGGGCAGCGCCCTGGGCGTGGCGGTGATCGGCGCCGTGGTGGCCTCCGGCAGCACCCCCGCCGACCAGGCGGGCTGGTGGATCCTGTGCGCCTTGGGCATCGCGGTCCTGCTGATCGGCCACATCACATCGGGCTCGTGGGCCCGCTCCACGACAACCCACGCCACACCCACCCGGGTCCCGGCCTGACTTCGCTCGTCGGTTCCGCCAGTCCCTTCTCCGGCGTCGCACCCCCTTTCCGACGCCCCCAGCGGCCGAGCACCCGTCCTCACGGCCGACCCGCACCTGTCACCCGCCGAGCGGCGCGCCCTCTGCCGACGGCCGCCGTCCTCCCCTCACGGCCGACCAGCGCACCCCCTACCGACGGCCGCCGTCCTCCCCTCACGGCCGACCAGCGCACCCCCTACCGACGGCCGCCGTCCTCCCCTCACGGCCGACCAGCGCACCCCCTACCGACGGCCGCCATCCTCCCTCACGGCCGACCAGCGCACCCCCTACCGACGGCCGCCATCCTCCCTCACGGCCGACCAGCGCACCCCCTACCGACGGCCGCCATCCTCCCTCACGCCCGGCCACCGGCGGTCTCCCCCAGCGGCCCATAGCCCCGGTCACCGCCATTCGCCCGCCCCGGCGGCCGACGGTCCGATCCAAGCCGCGTGCAGCCACCCATCCCCTCCCCGGAAGGGCGGTGAGCTGCGGCTTTATCCGTACTGGTCGCTGCGAGGCCGGGGACGGCGGGCGGCGGCTATCTTCGACGCCTCGGTGCTCCGCGCTCCCACCAGTCTTGTGCCGGCCCTTTGCGGATCAACGCCGCGGTGAACTCCGGCTGAGTCAGATTGCAGAATTTCCACAGCTCCTTCGCCGCCCGAGAGTATTGGAACAGGATCTCGTCGAACTCGAAGGCGTCGAGCTCACCGGCGCGGTAGGCATCCAGCGCGACACCTACCTGGTTCACCAGAGTTCGCAGCTCAGCCTCGTGGTAATCCCTGACCGCCGAACGAGCGGCCCGCCGCTCTCCCGCACCCGACACGAAGCAGAGATTACCCAGCGCGGCCGACGTGTCCCCCGTTCTCCTCTGGACCGATCCACCTTGAGGCCCGGCGGAGAGTCACCGGTGCTGAATCGCGACCACCCGTCCTCAGATCAAGTCAGACCGCTCGAACGTCGCCAGACCTTCCGGTCGATCACGATCTCAGCAGCCCATGCGCATGCAGCCGCACTGAGCCGAGCCTTCTGACGCCCCCGAACCGACCAGCCGACGGGATGAAGGCCGCCTGCTGCCGCTGCTTCACTCTGCAGTTCGACGTGCCCGAATCCGGCCTCCGTACGAGAACGTTTTTGGCACCCTATTGTGAATATAGCTGTGGATAAGTTTGGCATGATCAAATACTGACACTCGCGGAGCGGGATGGGGAGAATTCGTGAATGGGACAGGGGTCATTGTTCAGCAGGTCGGAGATCGCTTCGATGCGCGACCGAACCCGGTCCAGAAACTATTCAGCAGCCCGCGACGAATTCCGCCGCGAACACGAACGACACCGCACATGGGGCTTGCAACGCCGCCACGCCGAAAAGCTACGACGGCTCCGTCAGAATGAACCCGCGCCAAACAGTGGGGACAACCAGAGCCCCACCAAAGGTCACGACGAGCCACCACCCACGAGCACCAGCCAGACATCACGCGCAGGGTCCGGTCAGCCACCCGCTCCGGGAAGCGGTCAGCCTCACAGCAGAAACAGTCATCCTCGCAGCAGAAGCGGTCAGCCCCACGCCGCCGAAAGCAGCCCTGCGCCAACCGAGCGGATCACCCGAAAACCTCAGCCGCGAAACGGCAAGGCACCCGCAGCAGGAGGCATCCATGACCCTCACGCACAGCGCGAACAGGTGCCTGCCACGGAAAATCAGGTACTCACCAGGGACGTGAGTCGGATACCTGCGACGGCCGGCAGCCAAACATCAGGCATCGGAATCGGCCCAGCGCCCGCCGCGGACGGCGGCCAGCAGCCCGAAATCAAAAACAACCAGAAACCCGCCGCAGACGGCAGCCCGGCACCCGACATCGAAAGCAACCGAGTAACCGGTTCGGACTTCGCCCGGATTCCCTTCGCCGGAAGAAGCCGTATGGTCGCGTTGCGAAGCGGTATCAAGCTTCTTACGAAAATCAGCGAAGCGCTCGGCTCAAGCACCAGCCGGTTTCCTTTCACAAGGCCCAGCGAAGGGCCTGCAGCAGTCGGCGCCCCGGCAATTCCGGTGGCATTCCACAACGTGGTGAACGAAAAACGGCGAGAGGTTCCCACCTACGCGAAAATCGCCGCACGTCTCATTGCCTGCAACCCAACGCAGCCGGCCCTGGCGATGAGCACCCGCCCCTGCCGCCCCGGCCCAATCATCGCCACTCCAGCGGGCGTCATCATCTCTGGATACAACTCAGCCGTCACCGTCCCCCGACGTCGCGCCCCGCCGCCACCCCGCCAGTACCGCCCCGAGCGACCACCCACGATCACCACCACCCACCACCCACCATCCAGCCATCACCACCCAACCACCACCCGTCACCACCCCGCCCACCATCACCCCGCGATCACCGTGCCGCACTGACCGACCATCACCGCCCCACCTTCATCGTCCGCATCCAGCCGACGAGATCATGGCCAGCCGCCGTCGGCCGTCGCCCGTGCTCTGTTCTTGGTGACTTGATGGCTGATCGCCGCCCGTCGATGGATCTCGGCAACTGGGAGCGGGTGAATGGCTTCGTCCCGGACCCCGACAGGCATGACGGACGCGGCAAGGAGGGGATAGTGCTTGGCGGTGATGTCGCTGGTCAGCCCGAATCTGGAGGGTGCGGGCGGCCTTGCTCGCGCCGTTTCAGATGGCTCGCTGTGGTTTTCGAATGTGGGTGGTCGCCGCGGGATTTTGGTCACGGTTGCACTCGTTGATGTTGGTTCTGCCTGTGTCTGCGGTGGTTACCCGGTGGTGGTTGGTGACAGATTGGGCGATTGGTCAGTTTCTCGCTTCTCGTATCGGTCTCCGCCTATGTCATCGGTCTGGATCTTCGAGGGGTCTGCGGCACCTCGACGACGGTAGGTGACGCGCGTGCGGATGGCCGGTTCGACTGGTGGCGGAGACGGGGCACCGGCAGCACGGGCGCCGAAGATCGGCGGGGTTTGCGGAGGGTGGCTCCGGCAGCGCCCGATGGAGACGACGGATGGTGACAGGAACAGCGGAGACGAGGCGAGGCGGCGGAG
The DNA here is from genome assembly GCF_033097365.1 of Actinoplanes sichuanensis. Lineage (NCBI taxonomy): Bacteria > Bacillati > Actinomycetota > Actinomycetes > Micromonosporales > Micromonosporaceae > Actinoplanes > Actinoplanes sichuanensis. The sequence continues at coordinate 1,111,461 of NZ_AP028461.1, read as the reverse complement.
ACGGGCCAGGCGGAGCGGCACAAGGCGAGGCGGAGCGGCGGAAGGACCGGAGGCGGGCACGGAGGCCGGGCGAGGTAGCGGAGGCCCAGCTGGCGGGAAAGGCCCGGCTGGCAGGAAAGGATCGGCTGGCGGGAAAGGATCGGAGGACCGCGAAGTAACGGAAATGACCGAGAGTCCAGCGAGGCAGCCGAAGGACCGGCCAAGCAGCCGAAGGACCGGCCAAGCAGCCGAAGGACCGGCCAAGCAGCCGAAGGACTGGAGGTGGGCCGGGGAACGGATCGGAGGCCCGGCGAGGTCTCGGAAAGGACCGGAGGCGGGCGGGTGGGGGAAGGAGCGGGGGCTCGGTGAAGTGGGAAAGGGCCGGGGTGCGGGGCGGGTTGCGGTACTTGTTGGCCGTTTTGGTGGGTGGGGTGGCGGCAAAGGTGATGTCGGGGGACGGGAAATGGTGCTAGTCCTTAGCGACTACTTCCTACTCGGGTTAGAGGTGACCGGCATGTTGCCCGGCGGGATGATGCCCATTACTCAGCTTGCTGCGATGATTCGCCGGACTCCTCCGCAATCTGCGCTCAGCATGTTGAATGGGCTTCCGGCTGATCGGTTTGTGGCGGTCTCGGAAGCGCTCACTGGGGCTGAACTGGCCAAACTCATGCTCTCTCCCAAGCCTGGCGGGCGGGAGCGGGTGCTTCAGATGTTCGGGGACAAGGATCTCGTCCGGGCCTGTTCGGCTGTCGGTACCGGGCAGGCTGTGGGGCTGGTCGGGGAACTGCCCCCGGATCGGGTTCGGCGTGTGTTTCGGGAGTTGGCCGAGCCGGTTCAGGCGGCGCTACTCGACACGCTTTCCGGGGAGCGGCGCGATGAGCTGCTCGGGGAACTCGATGTGGGGCGGGCCGGCGAGGCTCGGAGCCAGATGTATGTGCGGGGTGTCACCGAGGCGCTGCGGCGGTTCAATGCCGACGTCACGGTTCCGGACCGGGCTCCCGCCGGAATCATGTACGTCTCGGCGTACCACAAAGTCGTTGCCGTCTCTGCTCTTCTCGAGGATGACGGGCGGGCCGGGGTCACCGCGGTCGAGGATGCGGCCTACTGGCTGCGGGCCCACGCCGCATTGTCGATCAGCGGGCTGCCGATCGATCCGGCGGTTCGGCGGTATTGTGCGGACGCGCGGGAGCAGGGGCGGCCGATCGGCGCGGTGACGTGGATCGATGAGCGTGACGACGGGCCGCTCAAGCGGGCCCTGGCAGCCCTGTTCTCGTGACTCAACGCAACGATGGTCGAAAACATCTGAGTGTTAGGGTTCCTGTCGATGCCTACTTCCGGGCGTGAATCAGGAGCAGAGCAGCCGGGCGGTCGGAAAGCTGTGCGCTCCATCGTCACGATGCGTGATATCGCCGCGGCTTCCGGGGTTTCGCAGAGCACCGTTTCCCGAGTGCTGAACAACGCGCCGACCCGGGTACCCATCGCGGCGGAGACCCGGGAACGGGTCATCGAGACGGCGAGGCATCTCGGGTACCGGCCGAATCCTCTCGCGCGTGGGCTTCGGGGCGCCTCGACGAATCTGATCGGGGCGGTCGTCCGGGACTTCAGTGACGTCTTCTACGCCGGGGTCATCGAGGCCCTCGTCGTCGAGTCGATGGCGCACGGATACAACGTGGTGCTGGGGCACGTGCACGAGGGAACCCCGCTCACCACGGTGCTGGAGACCCGGCACACCGATGCGATCGTGCTGCTCGGCGACATGCGGGCCTACCCGGAACTGCTCGCCGACCTGCGGGGGTCCGCGGTGCCGGTGGTCGGTATGTGGCAGGGGCCGGGGCCGATCGAGTTCCCCACGGTCAACCCGGACGATCGGGCCGGCGTGCAGACCGGGCTGGCGCATCTCGCGGAGCTCGGACACCGTCGGATCGGGTTCCTCAGCGCCGAACTGCCCAACGAGTATCGGATCCGCGAGGACGCGTACGTCGACTTCATGCGGGACCGATTCGGCGGGGTGCCCGGCGGCTACCTGCGGCGGTGCCCGGGCACTCTCGACGGTGGCGCGGCCGCGCTGACCGAGCTGATGAGCCTGCCCGAGCCGCCGACCGCGGTGGCCGCGTCGACCGACCTGGTCGGTGTCGGCGCCCTGCATGCCGCGCACCGGCTCGGCATCCCGGTGCCGGGCCGGCTGTCGGTGGTCGGTCTCGACGACATCCTGATCGCGGGGCACACGGTGCCCGCGCTGACCACGCTGCGGATGCCGATCGCGGAGATCGTCGGCTTCGGTGTCGCCCAGGCGGTGTCGTCGGCCCGCGATCCGGCCGGCGGGCGTGAGCCGGGCGTGACTGTCTTCAAGATGCCGCTGGTCGTCCGGGACTCCACGACGTCGGCTCCGTGAGCCTGGGGATCCAGACTCGCATGGCCTCGGTGGTCCGGTTGGCCCACGCGAAGTAGGGGATGGCCCCGGCGGTCAGGCCACCGGTCATCGGCACGTCGACACCGATCATCGACTCGGTCAGGTCCGGGCGGGGCACCGGGGTCAGCGGGCGGCCCGGATCCCAGGTCAGTTCCTCGATCTCGGTACGTACCGGGGCGTCGGCCGACTCGATGCAGTAGACGAGCGGCCCCCGTTCGACGGCCACGCAGCCGCGCACCGCGTCGATCCGCGGGTCGGGTTCGGTGATCCGGGCCGGCAGGTCGAGGTTGAGTTCGACGACGTCGCCGGGCTGCCAGCGGCGGTGTCGTTTGACGGTTCCGGCGCTGACCGCGAGAGTGCCGTCGGGGCTGGTCAGGGTGGCCGAGCGACACCATCGGGGCACCCGCAGGGAGAGCGTCCACGGCTCCGGCGAGGTCCGGTCGATGTGCACGGCGACCCGGCCGTCCCACGGGTAACCGGTGCCGATCCGCAGGTCGGCCCGTGGGGTGCGGATCTCGGCTGAGGTGTACTGGTGCAGTTGGACACCGCTGTCGTCGTACGTCGCCAGGTATTGGTCCCAGGAGCTGAGCAGGCGCATCAGGTTCGGCGGGCAGCAGGCGCACGGATACCAGGGTTGGCGTGGTCCGGCGCCGCCCGGGGCCCGATGGGTCCGCCGTTGCAGCGGATTGGTGTAGAAGAAGCGGGTTCCACCGAGGGCGATCCCCGGCAGCACCCCGTTGTACATGGTGCGTTCGATCGTGTCGGCGTAGCAGGTGTCGCCGGTGGCCAGCAGCAGACGCCAGGCAAGCATCACCCCGGCGATCGACGCGCAGGTCTCGGCGTACGCGCGGTCGGGTGGCAGCTCGAACGGGTCACCGAACGCCTCGTCCCGGTGCCGGCTGCCCACTCCCCCGGTCAGATAGGCACGAGTGCGGATCATGTCGTCCCAGCGTGCCCGGACCGCCGCGAGCAGCCGGTCGTCGCCGAGTTCCACCGCCACGTCGACGGCGCCGCAGTCGAGGTAGAGCTGCCGGACCGCATGGCCGGCCACGGCGCTCGCGTCGCGTACCCCCTCATGGTCCTGCCAATAGCTCGCGCCGAAACGATCCGCACCGGGCAGGGTGCGGTGACCACGCAGCTCGAGCATCCGGGCCGCCATCGTCAGATGGCGCCGGTCGCCGGTCAGGCGGGTGAGTTCGACGAGCGCCATCTCGATGTTGGGATGGCCGTCGACGAGCGAGCCGGGCAGATGGTCGACGGCTCGGAGCGCGACGGTGAGCAGCCGGTCGTCGCCGAGCGCGCGATGCCAGGCGACGGCGGCCTGGATGAGGTGGCCGAGGCAGTAGAGCTCGTGCCCCCAGGACAGGTCCCGGTACGGCTCGTCGTGCCCGGCCTGCACGTAGCTGTTCAGATAGCCGTCGGCGCGCTGGGCCGCACAGACCAGGGTGATCACGTCGTCGGCGGCGGCGACCAGCGCCGGGTCGGCCGACCAGCCGACCGCCTCCAGCCACTTGTAGACGTCCGAATCCAGGAACGGGAAGGTGGCGCCCGAGGAGTCGGCGGCGGCCCGGTAGCCGCTCGCGAGCCGCAGGTTGTCCAGGGTGGCGGTGCTCCGCAACCGGTCCAGGCCGTGTGGGATGGTGCGTTCCCGGTTGAGCCGGATCCGGTCGGCCCAGAATCCGGCGGCGATCTCGACGCTCCGGGCGTCCATCGGATGGAGCCGGGTCCGGGCGGTCGCGGACGGCTGCACCACTGTCACGCTCATTTGACGGCTCCGCTCATCAGGCCGGCCATGTAGTACCGCTGAAGCAACAGGTAGACGAGGACACAGGGGATGATCGAGATGGTGACGCCGGCCTGGAGCATGCCCCAGTCGGTGCCGCCCAGGCTGGTCTCGGTGCGCGCGGTCGCCAGGATCACCGGGAGCGTGAACCGCTCGCCGGCGCTCATCATCACGAGCGCGCCGAGGAACTCGTTCCAGGACGCGATGAACGCGAACAGGGTGACGGTGACGACCGCGGGCACGGTCGGCGGGATGAAGATCCGCAGCAGCGTCTGCAACGATCCGGCGCCGTCCATGACCGCCGCCTCCTCGGTCTCGCGGGGCACGGCGGCGAAGCTGTTGCGCAGGATGTAGAGGCTGAACGGCAATTGGATGGTGGTGTGCAGGACGGCCAGACCGATCGCCGAATTCGTCAGGCCGATCTTGGCGAACATCAGGAACATCGGGGTCAGCAGCGCCTGGTACGGCACGATCAGCGACAGCAGGAGCACGATGAAGATCAGTTCCTTGCCGGGGATCGGGAAGCGGGCCAGCGCGTATCCGGCGGGCACCGTGAGCAGCAGCGTGAGGACGATGGTCAGGACCGCCGCGCCGAGGCTGTTGCCCAGGTAGGTGAGCAGACCCTCCTGGTAGTCCCAGAGACGGCGGTAACTGTCCAGGCTGATCCCGTGCGGCAGGTAGGTCGGCGGGGTGGCGGCCGCCTCGGCGGCCGGTTTGATCGACGCGAGCATCGAATAGACCAGCGGCAACAGCATGATCGTGCTGATCGCGACGCAGCCGGCCGCGACCAGGAATCCGGTACGTCGATTCATGCCTCGCTCCGGCGGGTGAGGACGAGTTGCACGACCGTGAAGGCCAGAATGGTCGCGGCGAGAATCAGCGAGAGGGCCGCGCCGTAGCCGAGCTTCAGATAGGGGAACGAATTCAGATAGACGAAGAAGACGGACGTCGCGGTCTCGTTCTGCGGCTGGCCGGCGGTCATGATGTAGAACTGGTCGAACGCCAGCAGCGAGCCGATCACGCTGACCAGGGTGACCAGCAGAACGGTGCGCATGGTCAGCGGCAGAATCACCCGGCCGACGCGCTGCAGATAGCCGGCGCCGTCGACCAGACTCGCCTCGGTGATCTCCGTGGGAATCGCCTGAATGGCTCCGACGAACAGGATCATCCCGAATCCGATCACCTTCCACACCACCGAGACGCTGATCGCGGAATTCGAGGTGCCGGCGTCGACGCCCAGCCAGAGCACCGGCTGGTCGACGACACCGAGATCGAGCAGGATCCGGTTGATCACCCCGAAATCGGTGCTGAACAACCAATACCAGAGAAGGCTGGAAACCCCAAGACCGATAACGACAGGGACAAAAATTATGGTACGGGCGATGGCGCGCACTCTCGAAGCTGAGGCGGTCAGGAGCGCGAGAAGATATCCGCCGACGATCAGCACCGGCGTGATGAGGGCCGTGTATTCGAGAGTGAACAGGAACGACACCCAGAACTGACGGTCGCTGAACGCCGTCCGGAAGTTCTCCAGGCCGATGAAATGCGGTTCGGCGATCAGCGACCATTCGTGCAGCGACAACCAGATCATCCGGCCCAGCGGGTAGACCGTGAAAACCAGCACGAATGCCAGCGCCGGAGCCACATACGCCAGGCCGGTCCATCGGTGCCGCATGCCGTTCCCCTCTCGTCAGGATTTCGCGGCGATGGCTGACATCTCCTTCTTCGCGTCGGCGATGACCGTGTCCAGGTCGTCGCCGGTGTAATAGGCGCGTTGCAGCATCTTGAGCCACGGACCCTGCGGCGAGTTGATCTGCTCGAAGAACGTGAGCGTGTACGGGGTCCGGCCCACGAGCAGTGCCTTCGCCACGTCCTGGACCAGCGGCTCGGCCTTGAAGTACCGGTTGTCGACCATGTCGCTGCGGGTGGTCAGGTTGAGCGCCTTGGCGTACACCTCGACCTGCACCTCGTCGGAGAGCAGGAACTTCATGAAGTTGACCGCGTCGTTGACCCGTTTGCTGCCCTTCGGTACCACGACCAGGTCGCCGCCGATGAACGAGGCGCTGGAGCCGGCCGTCATCCCGGGCAGCAGGGCGATGCCGAAGTCCATGCCCGGGTTCTGCTGGCGGGCCAGCGTGATGTTGAAGTTGCCGGTGCCCATCATGCCGACCTTGCCCGAGCCGAACTGCAGGTGGAACGTCTCGCCGTTCTCGGTCCGGTCGCCGTCGTGCACGTTGCCCGCGGCGACCATGTCCCGCTCGAACTGGAGCACCTGTTTGACTCCGTCGCCGACGAGCGGTTCGTCGCCGGGCCCGGCCGCCTCGATCTTCGCACCGGACGCCCACATCAGCGGGCCGACCGTGAAGATGTTGCAGCCCGCGCAGTTGCCGGGCAGGTAGTAGCCCTTCACGTCGCCGCCCAGCGCGGTGATCTTGTCGGCGTAGGCGCGCAGCTCGGGGAGGCTGGTCGGCGGTTTGGCCGGGTCGAGGCCGGCCCGTTTGAAGAGATCCTTGTTGTAGAAGAGCGCCGACACGTCGGCGTAGAGCGGGACGCCGTAGAGCCGCTGGTCGTAGGTGGCGACCGTGATGTGGCCCTTGCTGGCGGTGGCCAGCTCCGGCCAGGCGCCGACCCGGTCGGTCAGGTCGACGAGCTGCCCGGCCTTCTCGAACTGCGGTGCGTAGATCAGGTCCATCCCCATCAGGTCCGGGACCTGGCCGGACGCGATGCCTTGGGCGATCTTGCCGACCATCTCGGTGTGCGGGATGTAGGTCAGTTTCACGGCGCAGCGAGGGTTCTTGGCGTTCCAGGCCGCGACGAGCATGTCCACCATGTCCTTGTTGCCGCCGGACCGCTCCCACATGGTGAGCTCGCCGTCGGCGGCGCAGCCGGTCGTGGCCGGCACGATCTGATCGTCGGAAGAATCGGGTGACGCATCCCCCTGGGAGCAGCCCGCGACCCCGATCAAGGCCGCGACCGTCAGGAGGGAGATCCACTGGCGGGTCCGTATACCACGTGCCTCCTGTCGAGTTCCCCCGACCCGAACGCCGGGTTTGGCGGGACCGTACCGCCTACCGCATACGTTTGCGTACATACGTTTGCTTAGTCCGGCACGACTCGTGAGTCCCGACAAAACGAACTCTTCAGGGACCGTCGGCCCGGTTCGGGCCGGAACGTCAGGCGTTGTCGCGGAGGCGGCGGGTCTCGGCCAGCAGCGGTTCGAGCAGCTCGTCGCGGACCCGGTGCAGGGCGCCGACCTGACCGACGGCCGCGGCGGCGGAGCGCGACCGGGGCGTCTCGGAGACGGCGCCACGGGCGGTGGTGAGGAGCCGGGCGGCGTGTTCGGCCGCGGCGAAGGCGGTCGCCTCCTCGGCCACGGCGGTGCGCCGGTTCAGGTCGACGGCCAGGTCGGTGAGCGCCTGCTCGGCCCGGAACAGGCGGGTGGCGACGGTGGCCCGGTGCCCGGCGGCCAGGTCGGCCAGCAGGTCGCGCAGCTCCGGACCGCCGAACCGGCCGGGGTGACCGGCCGCGGCCCGAGCCGAGACGAACACCGGGGACGGCGGGTCGGCGCCGAGCTCGTCGGCGGCCTCGGCGATCCGGCGCCGGTAGAACGGGGCCACCCGCTGCTGGAACCGTTGCCAGCCGTCACCGGTGTCGGCGTCGAGGAACGCGTTGACCACGAAGACGATCGAGTGCGGGCCGTGCGTGTCCAGGTGGCCGCCGAGGTGGTCCAGCTCGGCGCGGGACAGCGGCCGCCGGGAGTCGGTCACCCATAACAGCAGGTCACCGGCGTGCGCGACGGCCGCGGCCCGGCCGTCGGTGGCCAGGTCGGCGCCGATGCCGGGCGCGTCGGCCAGCAGCAGCCCGCCGGGGACGCCGTCGCCGCGGACCGTCACGGCCAGATGGGAGACCTCACGTGCGCTGCCGCCGAGCAGCGACCCGTGCTCGGCGATGACCGCCCGATCGAAGTCGGCGAACCGTCCGCCGCCCGGTCCGAGCAGCTCATCGGCCCGGCCGGCGCGGATCGTGTACGGATGCCCGGGGTCGGCCGGCAGCGCCCGGCCGATCAGGACGTGGAGCAGGCTGGATCGGCCGGATCCGGCCCGACCGCCGAGCGTGACGCGGACCTCCGGCTCGGCCAGCGCGGCTGCCGCCCGCTGCAGGCGTGCGCACAGATCGTCCCGGAACGCCCGCCCGACGGCCCGGTCCAGTTGTCCGAGCACACCGAGGGAGACGGGTGACGTCTCGGGGTCGAACCGGTCGGCGAACTCACTGATCGCGGGCGTCGGCATGACTCTCCATCCGGGTCTGCACTCCGTCCAGTATGGACTCTCGGGGCACGGATCAGCCGTCCCTCCGTCCGGCATGGCCGCGTCGGACGGCGACCGGGATAATCGGGTCATGGGGGAACTGCTGGACATCCGGCGCATCTATCTCGAGCCGGCCGCCGCCGAGTTGCCCCGCGGGCGCGAGATCCTGTCCCGGTGGCCCGGCGCGACCCTGGTCGAGGTGGAGAGCCATCAGCGGATTCCGGAATTGTTCGGCGACGAGACGAATGTGCGGCGCTGGGTGCGCATCAAGCAGGAGGCGCTGGTCCTCGGCGTGAAGAAGACGATGACCGCCCGACCGAACGGGCGGTCCGCCGATTTCATCGCGCCGTCGACCGCCAACGGGTGCGCGATGGCCTGCGCCTACTGCTACGTGCCCCGGCACAAGGGGTACAGCAACCCGATCACCGTTTTCGCCAATATCGAGCGCGTCGTCTCGTACCTCCGCGGTCATGTCGGTCGTCAGGGCCGCAAACCGGAACCGAACGAATGCGACCCGGAGGCGTGGGTTTATGACATCGGGGAGAATTCGGACTGCTCGGTGGACGCCCGGATCAGCGACAACGTCCGCGACCTGGTCGAATTGTTCCGGGACCAGCCGAGCGCGAAGGCCAGCTTCGCCACCAAGCACGTCAACCGGGATCTGCTGGCATGGGACCCGCGCGGGCGGACGCGGATCCGTTTCTCGCTGATGCCGCCGGCCGACGCGCGGGTCCTCGACATCCGCACCAGCCCGATCCCGGAACGGATCGCGGCGATCGACGACTTCGTGGCCGCCGGATACGAGGTGCACGTCAATTTCAGCCCGGTGGTGGTCCGGGACGGCTGGCTCGACGACTGGCGTGATCTGCTCGATCATCTGGACGCCGGGATCGGTCCGGAGGCGAAGAGACAACTCGCCGCCGAGATCATTTTCCTGACCCACAATCGTGGGCTGCACGAGGTGAATCTGGGCTGGCATCCGCGCGCCGAGGAGTTGATCTGGCGGCCCGAGCTCCAGCAGATGAAACGCTCGCAGAACGGCGACCTGAACGTCCGCTACCGCACCGGGGCGAAAGGGACGTACGTTCGCGCGCTGACCGACCTGATCGCCGAACGGACCCCCTACCTGCGGGTGCGGTACGCGTTCTGAACCGGCGCACGCCCGGCGGGGTGGACCGCCGGGCGTGCCGTGGGAACGGGCCGGGTCAGGTGAAGCGGGCGGCGATCCAGTCCGTGACCAGGGTGACCGACTGGGAGACGGCCTGGTCGTGGCTGGCGCCCTCGATCGTCTGGAGCGTGACCGGAACCCCGTAGGCGGCGATCTGGTCACGCAGGATCGGGGCGGTGAAGTACGGCACGGCCTCGTCCTCGGTGCCGTGCACGAGCAGGACCGGCGCGCTCAGCGCGGTCTGGGCGGGATTCTCGTAGGAGGCCATCTTCGCGACCACGGCGTCCGGCACCACGCCACCCTCGATCAGGTCGGTGGCGGCGAAGTCCTGGTAGGTCGCGAGGATCTCCGGCAGGCAGCCGGACTGCAGGACACCGATCTGCGCCTCGGCCGGCGCCGCGAGCACGTTGTTCGGTTTGAAGCTCGGCTCGACGACCGAGACCCCGTAGAGGGCCATCACCAGATAACCCTGGGCCGCGTTGCCGGGGATGTAGTTGATGAACTCCTGCGTGTTGTTGACCGGGGCGATCGCCGCGGTGCCCTTGAGCACCAGGTTGCCGTCGTAGCTCGGGGCGAGCTGGCTGGCGAACAGCGAGCCCTGGCCGCCCTGCGAATGGCCGTCGACGACGTACTGGGTGGAGAGGGCGGAATCGAGGTTACGGGCGGCGCGGACGTTGTCGATCAACGAGCGGCCGACACTGGCCCCGATCAGGTACGGATGGTTCTGCGGTGTGCCGATTCCCGGATAGTCCGGGGCGGCCACGGTCCAGCCGCGGGTGAGCATCGCGGCGATGGCGAGCCGCGCCTCGTTCCAGAAGACCGCCTGGTTGGTCGAGGGGGCACAGTTGTCGGCGAGCCCGGTGGTGCCGTGCCCCCACGCCACGGTCCGGTTCTTCTTGTTGGTCTTCGGGGTGAGGACCAGCCCGGTCGCGGTGATGATGCCACCGTTGATGTTCGTGGTCACGTACGTGATCCGCTTCCCGTTGGCGAGAGCGGACAAGGTCGGCGGCAGGCTCGCGGTCGTCGAGCTCAGCACGTATCCCGGCAGTGTCGCGTACGCCGGTCCGGCGGTCGCGACGAGCATCCCGGCCGCGGCGATCAGCGCGGCGAGAAGAAGTCGGGAGATCTTTCTCATGGCACCACGTTCCCCTGCAGAATCCGAAGTGGATGATCGATGGATGCCACAGCCTAAAGCTGATCTACCCCGGAATGGATCGGTAGCCACGGGCAAACGTGCGTACCTTTTCGGGTATCGGCACACGTCAACAGAATGATGTGCCACCGCAACCCAAAAGATCCATTTAATCGGCGGTTCATTATCGTAATCAGACACCGCTGGGGTACGTCTCCGGCTCGTGGACGTTCACCCGGAGAGTGTGCAGGGGCCGCAGTGCCCGCGTCTCGGCAAACCACAGAAACGCGTCGTACCGCTCGCCGAGGACCGTCGGGACGTAGTTGGCCCAGCGCTCCCGCTCCGGCCGGTAGACCACGCCGATCGCCCGGTGTGGTAACTCTGTGGTGAGCAGATCCGGTCGCGGGCCCTCAGTCGGGAAGACGAAGAGTGCGGCCGGTGGGGCGGCGTTCTGTAAGACTTCCTCCAGGGAACCGGGCCGCGCCGCCGGCACACCCATCGCCTCCATCGGCCCGCCCCACACCGGCCCGGCGACCACCGTGCCGTGGTGGGTGGCGAACCCGACCAGCACCGCGGAGTCCGCGCCGAACCGCTCCCGAGCCAGCTGGCCGAGTGTCACCTCGCCGTACCCGGACTGGTCGGTGGCCCGCGCGTCGCCCACGTGCGTGTTGTGCGCCCACACCACGGCCTTCGACGCCGGGCCGTAGCGGCGCAGCAGCCGGTCCAGGGTGGCATCCATGTGCCGGTCCCGGATGTTCCACGCCTCCGGGCCGCCGCGCACCATCGTTCGGTAGTAGCCTTCGGCGCCGGCCACCACCTCGGCGTTCTGCCATACCCCGAAGTCACCGTCGCGGAGCTCGGCCAGCATCGCCACGACCCGCCTCTCGCAGGCGGCCGGCACGAACCGGGTCGCCCAGCCGTACGCGTTCGGGTCCTCGTTGTACGGCTCGAAGCACCGGTAGGCGTCCAGCGCGGCCGGCACCCGGTCCGGGTCGTGCTCGCGCAGCCACACCAGGATCTCCCGCATCGACTGCCACAGCGAGTACACGTCCAGGCCGTGGAAACCGACCCGGTCGTCCGGCGCCCGCGTCTCGTTGAGACCACGCAGCCAACGGGTGAAGTCGACGGTCTCCTCGTTGGCCCACATCCAGGTCGGCCACCTGTCGTAGCGGATCAGCGCCTGCCGCGGGTCCGGGCCGGCACCGCGGACCGCCGCGTTCACCCGTTCACAGTCCGGCCAGTCACCCTCGACCGCGACGAACGAGAACCCGCGCTCGGCGATCAGCCGCCGGGTCAGCGCCGCCCGCCACTCGTAGAACTCGTGCGTACCGTGGGTGGCCTCGCCGATCAGCACCACCTTCGCACCGGCCGCCCGGTCCAACAGGATCTCCAGATCCCCCGGATCGTGCAGCGGCCGGGCGATCGAGGCGACCTCGTCCCCATACCGGATCACCGACGCCGGGTACCCGGACCGGGTCGCGTCATACGTCCGACCTTGCCATGCTGGACCGATGGGACGTCCCACGCTGTACGAAGCTGCCGGCGGAGCACCCGCCATGTCGGCTCTGGCCGCCGACTTCCACCAGCGCTGCCTGGCCCACCCCGGGCTGTCACACCCGTTCGAACGCGACATCGACCCGGCGCACGTGGCGCACCTGGCCGCCTACTGGGGTGAGGTCTTCGGCGGGCCGGACGACTACAGCCGGACCCGCGGTGGGCACGGGGCGATGATCCGGGTGCACGCCAACCAGTGTGACGAGGATCCGTTCGCCGGAGCGTTCGTGGAGTGTTTCGACGCGGCGGTGGCGGCCACCCTGCCCGACGATCCGGAGCTGCGGGCCGTGCTCGGTGACTACATCCGGGCGGCCACCGCCGAGGTGGTGTCCTACATGCCGCTGGCCGCGGCGGGGCCCGGCGAACCGCCGATGCCACGGTGGTCCTGGGCTGGGCGCCACGGGCTCGACGCCTCCGTCTCGACCGGAGAGCCGGACACCCGTACCCCATAGGTCCGGGGTTGGATCTCGCCCAGATATTCGTGGCCGGTGAGATGGCACCAGGCCGGAAGGTCCAGCGGCGCCGCCGGATCGGAGGCCTTCAGGTGCACCACCGCGCCCGGCGGCAGGGTCGCGATCAGCTTGCGCAGCTCGATCAGGAGCAGAACACAGCGGCGGTCGCCGCCGTCCAGAACCGTCGGCGTCACGGCAGCAGCGCCAACGTCGCCGGAAGCTGCGAATGCAGCGGAGCGGGCAGGTCATCCGCGGCGAACCAGGCCAGATCGTCGAACTTGTGCGGCTCGCCGATCCGCACGTCGGCCGGATCGACCCGCACCGCGAAGACCACCGCCACCCAGTGCGACGGCGGATCGTCGCGCAGCACGTTACGCACCCCCAGCTGCCTGATCTCCAGCGGTACGGCCGTGTACTCCTCGCCCACCTCACGGGTCACCGCGGCCTCGAACGTCTCGCCGAACTCGAGCGCGCCGGCACCGCAGTCCCACGCGCCCGGCTCGTCGCGGGCCTGCTCCGAACGCCGGGCCAGCAGGATCCGGCCCGCGCCGTCGTGACACACGAACACACACGACACAGAAGGCTTCATGCCATTGATCATGCACGGGGGCGTACGGCCAGGATGCACGTGTCGTCGTCCGGGTTGGCACGGCGCAACCGGGCCAGCATCTCGGTCAGCGGCCGCTCCGGTGCGGTCCGGACCGCGTCGTCGACCGCGGCGATCACCGAGTCCAGGCCGACATCGGGGCCGCGGTGGCGCTGCTCGACCAGCCCGTCGGTGTAGAGCAGCAGCACGTCACCCGGGGTCAGGGTGACCACCGAGTCGGCGTACCGGGCGCCGTCCACCACACCCAGCATCGGGCCCGCCGGGCGGGGCAGCGGCGCGGTCCGGCCGTTGCGGCTCAACAGCGGTGGCGGATGCCCGGCCTGCGCCCACACCAGCTCGTGCGATTCCGGATCGAACCGGGCGATCACCGCGGTCGCGGCCAGTTCCGGGTCGTCCGCCTCCAACTCCCAGATCAGCCGGTTCAGGTGCTCCAGCAGCGCGCCCGGGTCACTCGTCACCACCGACAGCGCCCGCAGCGCGTGCCGCAACTGGGCCATCGTGGTCGCGGCCTGGGTACCGTGCCCGGCCACGTCACCGACCGCCAGCAGCACCGAACCGTCCCGCAGCGCCGCCGCGTGGAACCAGTCCCCGCCGATCATCGCGTCCTCCCCGGCCGGCAGGTAACGCACCGCCACCCGCAGCCCGGGCAGGTCGATCGGCTCGGCCGGGATCGGCAGGATGATCTGCTGCAACCGGGCGGCCAGCTCGTGCTCGGCGGCCAGCGTGCGCTCCACCTCGGCCAGGCGTCCGGCGGTCGGGTCGGCCAGGCGTGCCCAGGTGATCAGCAGACCGGGACCCAGCCGGCCGGCCCGGATGGTGAACTCCGACTCGCCCACCCGGATCGGGTCGAGGTCGACCGGTTCGCCGGTGTCCAGGACCCGCTGGAAGGTCTGCCAGCGGTCGCCGGCGATCTCCTCCGGGTAGAGGCGGCTCACCGGAAGCCCGATCAGTTGCGTGCCCCGGTGACCGTCGGGGGTCACCGCCTCCGGGGTCACGGCGGCCCAGACCAGATCGGTCATCATTCCGCGGTCGTCGACCTCGGCTGCCAGATATCCGGACATTCCCGGCAGAGAGTCGAGGACGCCCTGAACCGTCGCGGCCCATCCCCACCCGTCGTCACGTTCGCCGACGCTGCGCGCCGTCCCCGCGTACGCCTGACCTCCCACCGCGAACCTCCCAGCCCACTTCGAGGTTCCTGCTTACGCCTGCACACCACACGACGGCATCCCCCGATCATCCGGCCGGGTGCCTCCGGATACATCCACGTCGCACAGGTCACCCCATCGAGGTCCGACGTTCGGCCGGTACGGCCACACCGCCCCGGTCGGGGCCGAGCCGTGGCGGCCACCGTCCGGTGGCGGTTCCGCAAGGCCGCCGGGCGGGGCGGGCGCGGGCGAGATCGGTGCGGCGGTACGCTTCCTGCCATGCCGATCCGGACCGCGCCGATCTCCGGTTCCTGCTGACATGCGGCGCGGGGAGATCTGGACCATCGGCGACCGGGCCGATCTGCGGTATCGGGTTCTCGTGTTGTCCGGGGACAGCTACAACGAGCGGAAGAACGCGGCGCCGTTCTGTGCGCCGATCGTCCGGCAGCGTGGGGTGACCGAGTTGCCGCCGTATGCGGTGGCCCTCACCGAGCAGGATCCGATCACCGGTGTGGTGGTGGTCAACCGGATGCGGCGGTTGCCGGCTTCGACCGGGGCCGAGCGGATCGGGATGGTCACCGGGGCCAGCATGGCCCGGCTCGCCGAGGCGATGCGGGAGCTGTTCGAGCTCTGACCGGGGCGCGACGAGCGACCGGGCGCGAGGTGGGCGTCAGGCGGCTCGGCGGGTCGCTTTCTCGGTGTACATGGCCGAGTCGGCACGACGGATCAGTTCGTCGGCGTCCAAGGTCTTGTCGGAGAGGACGGCGCCGATGCTGGCGCCCACCCGGACGTGTTCGCCGGCCACCAGGATCGGTGGGGCCAGAGCACCGTGTAGGTGGGTGGTGAGGCGGTGAGCCGCGGCGGCCTGGTCCGGGTCGTCGCAGAGCAGGACGAACTCGTCGCCGCCGTATCGGGCGATGAACGCGCCGGACGTGCGCATCCGGGCCGCGACCTCGGTGAGCAACTGGTCGCCGGCCAGGTGGCCGAGACGGTCGTTGACCTGTTTGAAGCCGTTCAGGTCACAGAACAGCAGCACCACCGACGGGCGGCCGGCGCGCTGTTCGGCGGCGAGGGCGGCGTCGAGGTGATGCCACAGTTCGGCGCGGTTGGGCAGGCCGGTCAGCAGGTCGTGGGTGGCCTGGTGGCGGAGCTGGTGTTCGGCTTCCGCACGCTGCCGGCCGAGACGCGCGACCCGGAACGCGACCAGTACGACGATCAGCAGGTTGCCGACGGTGAGCAGAGCGGCGTCGCCGCGGATGTCGAGGATCTCGCGGATGCCGGAGACGGTGGGCACGACCGTCACGGCGGCGGTGAGCAGGATGACCCGGCCGGCTCGGAGGCGGTCCGGGGGGACCGGGCCGGGGCGGGCGATCAGCGGGGCGGCCGGATGCAGGACGGCCAGGCCGAGCAGCACGTAACTGGCCATGAAGACCATCTCGTGGAAGGCCGAGGTCTGCGCGGTGACACTGCCGGTGACCAGGATCGCGGCGACGCCGGCGATCAGGTCGGCGAGGACCGCGCCGGCGAGCAGCAGCAGGGGCGCGGGGCGGGGCCGGGACGTGTGCAGGACCCGGATCAGCATGCCGAGGACACCGGAGAGCAGCAGCACCGTGGCGAGCATGGTGGTCTGCAGGCTCAGTGCGATGCCGGCGGCGTCCAGGGACGGTTGCAGCAGCAGGGTCCAGAGGAGGGCGGCGACGACGATCGCGGCCACCCCGGCGTCGAGGAGGCCGCCGATGTCGTTGCGACCACGGCGGAGGACCAGAGCGACCGCGGCGGCGAGCATGTGCAGGTTGCTGACGGCGAGGACCAGATCGCCGACGGACGTGGTCACACCGGCCAGCGACGTGACGGTGCTCGCCACCATCCAGACGGCGCCGAGCAGCAGCAGGACGTACGGCAGCCGGTCACCGCGCGGGACCCGACGCAGCAGCCACCCGGCCCCGGCGGCGTCGAGTACTCCCATGACGAGGAACAGCCAGAGCCGGCCGGACGAGGAGACCGCGGGCACGGCCGCCGTGCCGGCGATGCCGACGACGAGGAAGGCCGCCATGCCGGAGTAGCGGGTCACGGCTGTGCGATCGGCCGTGACGGCGCAGACTTGAGCATGCTCACCACGTGGACGTGATCGAACCGCAAAGGCCCCGTTCCCGTAAGAATGACCGCGGGGCCCGTAACGGGCGGGTAACTAGGAAGGACGTAGTCGATGTCGCAAAAGGCGCAGATCGGTGTCACCGGCCTGGCGGTGATGGGCCGTAACCTGGCCCGGAACTTCGCCCGGCACGGGCACACCGTGGCGTTGCACAACCGCTCCTACGGCCGCACCAAGGAGCTGGTCGAGGAGTTCGGTCACGAGGGCACCTTCCTGCCGGCCGAGACGGCCGAGCAGTTCGTGGCGAGCCTGGAGCGCCCGCGACGCGTCGTCATCATGGTCAAGGCCGGTCCGGCCACCGACGCCGTGATCGACGAGTTCGCTCCACTGCTCGAAGAGGGCGACATGCTGATCGACGCGGGTAACGCGCACTACGCGGACACCCGGCGGCGGGAGGCGGCGCTGAAGGCGAAGGGCCTGCACTTCGTCGGCGCCGGTGTCTCCGGTGGTGAGGAGGGCGCACTGCACGGCCCGAGCATCATGCCGGGTGGGCCGAAGGAGTCGTACGAGGCGCTGGGCCCGCTGCTGGAGGACATCGCGGCGAAGGTGGACGGCGAGGCGTGCTGCGTACACGTCGGCCCGGACGGCGCCGGTCACTTCGTGAAGATGGTGCACAACGGCATCGAGTACGCCGACATGCAGCTCATCGCCGAGGCGTACGACCTGCTGCGTCAGGTGGGTGGGTACTCCCCCGCCGACATCGCCGGCATCTTCCAGGGCTGGAACGAGGGCCGGCTGGGCTCGTACCTGATCGAGATCACCGCCGAGGTGCTCAAGCAGGTGGACGCGGCGACCGGCAAGCCGTTCGTGGACGTCGTGCTGGACCGCGCCGAGCAGAAGGGCACCGGCCGCTGGACCGTGCAGGCCGCCCTCGACCTGGGTGTGCCGGTGTCGGGTATCGCCGAGTCGGTGTTCGCCCGCGCGATCTCCGGCGGCGTGACCGAGCGTGAAGCGGCCGTGGCGGCCGACCTGCCCGGCCCGACCGGCGGCGGCGGGCACACCGGCGATCTGCAGGCCGATGTCGAGCAGGCGCTGTTCGCGTCGAAGATCGTCGCCTACGCGCAGGGCTTCCAGCAGATCCAGGCGGCCAGCAAGGAGTACGGCTGGGACATCGACCCGGGCGCGATGGCGAAGATCTGGCGGGCCGGCTGCATCATCCGGGCCAAGTTCCTGGACTTCATCAAGCAGGCGTACGACAAGAACCCCGCGCTGCCGACGCTGCTGGTGGACTCGTACTTCCAGGACGCGGTCGCGGGCGCCCAGGACGCGTGGCGCCGGGTCGTGGTGACCGCCGCGCAGCAGGGCATCCCGGCTCCGGGCTTCTCGTCGGCGCTGGCCTACTACGACAGCCTGCGGGCCAAGCGTCTGCCGGCCGCTCTGATCCAGGGCCAGCGGGACTTCTTCGGCGCGCACACCTACCACCGGGTGGACAAGCCGGGTTCGTTCCACACGCTGTGGGCTGCCGAGGGTCGTCCCGAGGTCGACGCCTGACGGTCTAGATCGTCACCGGGGCCGGCGTCGCGGGGCGCGCCTTCACGGCGTACATCGCGGC
Source organism: Actinoplanes sichuanensis (assembly GCF_033097365.1). Classification (NCBI taxonomy): domain Bacteria; kingdom Bacillati; phylum Actinomycetota; class Actinomycetes; order Micromonosporales; family Micromonosporaceae; genus Actinoplanes; species Actinoplanes sichuanensis. The sequence continues at coordinate 1,093,220 of NZ_AP028461.1, read as the reverse complement.
GTCGGCCCGGGCGATGAGGCTCTCCCGGTCGCCGCCGTCGCCGGGCCAGGCGGTGGCGGCACCGACCGAGGCGCCGATCCGCACGATGCCGCCGGGCACCTCGATGGGTTCACGGACGAGCGCGGTGATCCGGTCGGTCAGGCGTTCACCGCCGCACTGGACGACCACGAATTCGTCGCCACCGAGCCGGCCGACCGCCCCGTGCGGGCCGACCGCCGTGGTCAGGCGCTGTGCGACGGTCTGCAGCACGAGGTCGCCGGCCTGGTGGCCGTACCGATCGTTGACGGGTTTGAAGCCGTCCAGATCGCACAGCAGCACGGTGACCTCGGTGATCGCGCCCCGGTCGAGGGCGGACATCGCCTCGTCGATCCGGGCGACGATGTGCCGCCGGTTGTAGAGGCCGGTCAGCTCGTCGTGGTGGGCCTGGTGGGCGAGAGTCTGCTCGGCGGCGGCCCGCTGCACCGACAGCAGGCGCAGCCGCAGCACCACCATCGGGACCACGATCATCGTGCTGACCGGCAGGACCACGCTGGCCGGGCCGTCGGCGCGGATCGCCTGGACCGCCACGATCAGCGGGTTGGCACAGAGTGCGGCGCCGAGCCGGCCGAGCGGCGGGTGGCGGACGCCGGCCGGAGCCGGGCCGGGTTCGGTGATCAGCGGGGCGGCCGGCAGGAGCGCCGGGGCGGCCAGGGTCAGGTAGGCCAGCATCATGATCTGGGCGGTCCAGACCGAGCTGCCGTGCACGGTGTGCACCGCGATCACGTCGTTGGCCAGGGTCAGTGTGGCGGTGAGCACCAGGTAGCCGAGCGGGCCGCGGGCGCCGCGGGCGGTGACGCCGATGCGGACCAGGCAGCCGAGCACGGCCGCGAGCACCAGCACGTCACTGAGCAGCAGCGCCTTGCCGAGATCGGTGGCGGCCGGGCCGAGGTGGGGGCCGATCAGCCATTCCCAGAGCGGTCCGGCGGCGCAGAGGCCGAAGAGCGCGGCGTCGATCAGGCCGCCGGGGTCCGTACGGCCGTGCCGGCGCAGTGCGCTCGCGGCGCTGAGCAGGAAGACCAGGTGCGCCGACGCCATCACCAGGTCGGTGGTGGATCCCTCGGCGCTGCCGAAGTGGTGCTCGGGGATCCAGTCCGGCCAGAGCACGGTGCCGACGGTGAGGAAGCCGAGTCCGGCCACCGCGGCCAGCCAGGGCAGCCGGTCGGTGAGGTGCCGGGCGCCGAGGGCCAGCAGGTAGGTGACGATCGGCACGGCCGTGACCAGAGCGAAGATGACCTTGCGCAGCTCCGGGTCGGCCAAGCCGTACCCGGTGGCGCTGATCATCGCCAGCAGGACCAGTCCCGCATGCACGGGCCAGGCAGGCGCCGTCGCACGCGGCCATCCCATGGGCTTGCCCTTCCGTCCCGGTTTCTTCCGACTCAGCCTGATCGGCGGGCGGGGCGACGGCCTGAGGAAAGGACGTGGGGCGGCGCGCGGTCAGGCGGAGACGGCGGCCGGGGACTCCTCGGCCACCCGGCCACTGAGCGACCGGTAGGGCCGGCTGGCCAGGGCGAGCGCCGTGGCGATCACTCCGATGATCCCGGTGAGCACGAAGACCAGGGCCATGCCGCGGTTCGGCCCGGTGCCGAACCAGGAGCCGATCGCGTCCGCTCCGGCTCCGCCGTCGCTCATGAACGGGATGAACACGAACTGCGTGATCGGCGAGATGAGGAACGCGGTCAGCGGCGACGCGGCCTGCTCGACACTCTGCGCCAGGCCGAAGACCCGGCCCTGCCGCTCGTACGGCACCACCCGCTGCAGGATGGTCTGTTCGGCGGCCTCGGCGTACGGCATCAGCAGCATGTACAGATACATGCCGATGGCCATCGGGACGATCGACGCCCAGAGCGGGAAGATCAGGATGATCATCCAGAGGACCACGTTGATCAGCAGGAGCAGCCGGACCGGGCGGGACCCGAGGCCGGTACGCGCCACGAGCAGCCCACCCACGATGAAGCCGGTGCTGAGCACCCCCCAGAGCAGCCCCCACGCCTGCACCGAGACCAGCGACAGCCCGTAGGCGTCGGCGAGCGCCATGAACACGCCGCCGAGGAAGTTGTTGAACGTGGAGAACAGGATCAGCGCGGGTAGCCCGGGGACCCCGCCGATGATCCGCATCGTGCCCCGCAGGTCGACTCCCGGCGTCGCGGCCGGATCGTCGTGGGCGACCTCCCGCTCGGGGATCGTCACGAACGACATGTGCACGATCGAGAGCCCCAGCACCACGAGCGCCAGCACGAGGATCGAGAACATGCCGTCGAAGGCGACCAGCACGCCGCTGATCACCGAGGTGACCAGGAAACTGGTGCCGGAGACCGTACCGACCAGGCCGTTGGCCCGATCCCGCCGGTCCTCGTCGATCAGCAGCGTGACCAGGGTGGGCAGGGCGATGGTGCGGATGTTGCCGGCGATCACCCCGGACATCAGCAGCAGTACGAACACCCAGAGCCGTGCGTCCGCCGGGTCGTGGAACGCCTCCGCCGGCACAGCCAGGTAGACGCCGAGGGCGGCCGCGTACAGCCCCAGGGAGGCGACGGCCGACCCCTGCAGGGCGGTCTTCTTGCGGTGCCCGTCGACCAGGCTGCCGAACCAGATGCCGGTCAGCGCGGTCAGCACCAGGAAGATGCCGGAGATGACACCTGTGGCGAAGACCGATTTCGTCTGGAGGTACGTCCAGAAGGTGACGGCGAACCAGACGCTGAAGTTGATGACCGACACCAGTCCGGTGTTGACCAGCAGCTGGTAGAAGGTACGCACATGGCCGGTGATGACGGTCATGGGTGCACGGTAGTACGTGTACCCAGGTTGAAGTCCAATCGATAAGCGTCAGGCGGCGTTGACCGGATCCGCCGCCATCAACGCCCCGCAGTCCGCGGCGGGCAGTGGTTTGGCCATGTGGAAGCCCTGACCGTACCGGTAGCCCATGTCGCGCAGCCGGTCCAGCTGCTCCTGGTTCTCGATGCCCTCGGCGACCGCCTTGAGTTGCAGGTACTCGGCGAGTTGGGCGACCGCGGCGGCCACCGCGAGCCGGCCCCGGTCGGCGCCGTCGGCGATGCCGTCGACGAACGACTTGTCGAGCTTCAGCACGTCGACCGGGAACGCGCGGAGCAGGCTGAGCGACGACTGGCCGGTGCCGAAGTCGTCCAGTGCCAGCCGTACGCCCATGTCGTGCAGTCCCTGCAGGGTCTCCTGGACCTGCCAGCCGTCGACCACCGACGACTCGGTGACCTCCAGGATCACGTCGCGTGAGGTGAGACCGGTGTCGCTGAGCACGGCGGCGACCTCGTCGACGAACGAGGCCGACCGCAGCTGCCGGACCGCCACGTTGACGTTGACCGCCTCGACGGCGCCGTCGCCGAACTGGGAGCGCCACTGGGCCATCTGCTCGCAGGCCTCGCGCAGCACCCACGCGCCGAGCGGGACGATCAGCCCGGAGCGTTCGGCGACCGGGATGAACTCGCCCGGCGACACGAACCCGCGGACCGGATGCTGCCATCGGACCAGCGCCTCGCAGCCGTGCAGGCGGCCGGTGACCAGGTCGAAGACGGGCTGGTAGAGCAGCCGGAGCTCGCCGCGGGCGATGCCGTTGCGCAGTTCGCCGGCGAGCGTGGCGTGGTTCATCATCTCGTCGCGCATGCGCGGTTCGAACCGTACGAAGGAGGCCTTTCCGCTCTCCTTGGCCGCGTACATCGCGATGTCGGCGTTGCGCAGCACCTCGTCGGCGCCCTCACCGGTGTCGGCGATCGCGATGCCGGCGCTGGCGTGCAGCAGAAGCTGCTGCTCACCGACGCGGAACGGGTCGGCCAGGGCGAGCAGGAGCCGGTTGACGGCGGCCTCGGCGGCGACCGGGTCACCGTCGGGCAGCAGTACGGCGAACTCGTCCCCACCGAGCCGGGCCGGCATCTCCCCGGCCGTGCACCTGTCGCGCAGCCGCTGGGACACCTGGAAGAGCAACTGGTCGCCGGCCGCCGGGCCGATCGTGTCGTTGATCATCTTGAAGTCGTCGACGTCGATCAGGACGGCGGTGACCGGCATTTCGGCCTCCAGGCGCTCGCCGATGGCGACCAGGAACCGGGTGCGGTTGGGCAGGCCGGTCAAGTTGTCGCTGAGCGCGAGGCGTTCCAGTTCGTCCTGCTGGCGGCGGATCCCGCGCAGCGCCATGGTGTTCTCACGCAGGCTGAGCAGCTGGCGGGCAACGACACAGCCGGTGATCAGGAGCGCCCCGATGATCACGACGCGCTGGCGGGCCGTCATGTCCTGGGCGCTGACCGTGATCACCAGGCCGGCCGTCGCGACGACCGCCACGAACGGCAGCATGTTGAACACCGACCGGGCCGGGAACGACAGCTGGGACGGCTGGTTCAGGGCACGGCACTGCAGGTACGCGCCGATGCAGATGGCGGCGCCGGTGAGCGGGAGCGCCAGCACCGACAGTGCCAGCCGGGACAGCTCGCCGCCCGCGATCAGCAGGATGGTGCCGGCCACGCAGGTGATCGGGCCGGTGGTGAGCACCCGCAGCGCGGCCGGGTGGACGACCGTCTCCGGTGCGGCGGCCGCCTTGCCGACGACGACGAGCAACAGCACCCCGCCGACCCCGACGACCGCGGCGACCACCTTGTTGGCGAGCGAGGTGCCGGCGGGCGCGAGGTCGAGCACCACGTACCAGAAGATCAGGCCGCTGGCGATGGCGATGGTGAGGGTGTCGAGGATGCCGCGCAGCCAGTGCAGGGCGGTCCGGCGCGGGCCGGGCAACCCGAGGAAGGCGGTCATCAGCCAGCCGACACCGACCAGCATCGGCACCGCGACCCAGGGCGACATGCCGGTGTTGTTGTTGGCCCGGGCCAGCGTGATGATCGCGGTGATGGTGAGTGCGGCGGCGGCGATCTCCATCCGACGCCAGAAGACACGCACCGGCCGGGGCAGTTCGGCCACCCGGACCACCCGGTGGCCGGCGTATGTGGCGGCGGCCAGCGCGAACGGGCCGCCGACATATCCCCACCGCACGTCGTCGGCGTCGCGGATCAGCATCCACACCAGCACACCGATGTTCGCCCAGACCGCGACCAGCACGGGTACCAGTCCACCGGTCGGTAACCGGGACTCGGAGGCGCTCTCGGGTGTGGTCATCGGTCTCGTACGGCTCCTGCCCGGATCAGCCGGTCTGCTTACGACTGACTGTCGGCGCGGGAGCCGCCGACCTGAGACGAACCCTCAGCCGGCCAGTGCGGCCGAGACCACTGCCCGTGCCTCCTCCTGGATACGGGCCAGGTGCTCGGGCCCCTGGAAGGACTCGGCGTAGATCTTGTACACGTCCTCGGTGCCGGACGGGCGGGCCGCGAACCAGCCGGACTCGGTGACCACCTTGAGGCCGCCGATCGCCGCGCCGTTTCCGGGGGCGCTGGTCAGCACCGCGGTGATCGCCTCACCGGCCAGCGAGGACGCGGTCACCTGGGACGGCGACAGCTTGCCGAGCACGGCTTTCTCGGCCGGGGTGGCCGGCGCGTCGATCCGGGCGTAGGCGGGCGCGCCGAACCGGGCGGTCAACTCCCAGTAGTGCTCGCTCGGCGACTTCCCGGTGACCGCGAGGATCTCCGAGGCCAGCAGGTCGAGGATGATGCCGTCCTTGTCGGTGCTCCACGGGCCGCCGTCGCGGCGCAGGAACGACGCGCCGGCACTCTCCTCCCCACCGAACCCGATCGAGCCGTCGAGCAGGCCCGGCACGAACCATTTGAAGCCGACCGGCACCTCGTCGAGGCGGCGACCCAGGTCGGCGGCGACCCGGTCGATCATCGAGGAGGAGACCAGGGTCTTGCCGATGCCGGCGCCGGACGGCCAGCCGTCGCGGGAGGCGTAGAGATACGCGATGGCGACCGCGAGGTAGTGGTTCGGATTCATCAGGCCGCCGTCGGGGGTGACGATGCCGTGCCGGTCGGCGTCCGCGTCGTTGCCGGTGGCGATCTGGAACCGGTCCTTCTGCTCGATCAACGACGCCATCGCGTACGGCGAGGAGCAGTCCATCCGGATCTTGCCGTCCCAGTCCAGGGTCATGAACCCGAACCGCGGGTCGACCAGCGGGTTGACCACGGTCAGGTCCAGGCCGTGGCGGGACGCGATCTCACCCCAGTAGTCGACGCTGGCGCCGCCGAGCGGGTCGGCGCCGATCCGGACACCGGCGTTGCGGATCGCCTCGACGTCGATCACGTTGGGCAGGTCGTCGACGTAGTTGCCCAGGTAGTCGTACTTCTCCGGGCTCTGTGGCCGAGCCGCCCGCCGGACCTCCTTGAGACCGGCGGCGATCAACGCGTTGGCCCGGTCCTGGATCCATTTCGTGGCGTCGGTGTCGGCCGGTCCGCCGTTCGGCGGGTTGTACTTGAAACCGCCGTCATCGGGCGGGTTGTGCGACGGGGTGACGACGACGCCGTCCGCCCGGGCCCCGTCTCCCCGGTTCCAGCGCAGGATCGCGTGCGACAGGGCGGGCGTCGGGGTGTACCGGTCACGGCAGTCGACCAGCACCCGCACGTCGTTGGCGGCGAACACCTCGAGCGCGGTGATCAGCGCCGGCTCGCTGAGCGCATGCGTGTCCCGGCCCAGGAAGAGCGGCCCGGTGGTGCCCTGGTCGCGCCGGTACTCCACGATCGCCTGGCTGGTCGCGGCGATGTGGTCCTCGTTGAAGGCGGTCCGCAGGCTGGAGCCGCGGTGCCCGGAGGTGCCGAAGGCGACCCGCTGCCCCGCCTGTGCCGGGTCCGGGTGTTCGGTGTAGTAACGCGAGATGACCTGGGGAACATCGATCAGCTCGGCGGGCTCGGCCGGACGGCCTGCACGGGGGTGGACGGACATGACGGCCTCCTCGGTGGCGGGGTCAGGCGCTGTAACGGATCGTATCCACACCGCCTACTTGAACCTTTCCCGACGCCGATACGAACTACCCCATGTGACCCGGGTGCTCGCCTTCCTGTTCGTGCTGCTGACCGCCGTCCTCGTGCTGCCCGCGTCGCCCGCCTCGGCGCACGCCGCGACGGTCGGCTCGACCCCCGCGCCGGGAAGTGTGATCGGCACCGCACCATCCGAGGTCACCGTGACCTTCAGCGAGCCGGTCACGCCGGTCGAGGGACGGGTGCAGGTGATCGCCCCGGACGGCGAGCGGATCTCCGGGAAGGTCCAGGGCGGCGGTACCGTGCTGCGGATCCCGGTCCGCAAGGCGGGCAAGCCGTTGGGCACCTACCTGATCAGCTTCCGGGTCATCTCGGCCGACAGCCACCCGGTCGGCGGCGCGATCACCTTCTCGGTCGGCGCGCCGTCGGCCCGCCCGGAGGAACCCGCCGCGACCACCGGGCCGCATGCGTCGGTCGCGGTCGCCGTCCCGCTTCTCAAGAGCATCGGGTACGCCGGGGTCACGCTCATCGTCGGACCGGCGCTGTTCCTGGCGTTCCTGTGGCCGCCACGGCGCTCCCGGGCGGGTGCGCTGCGGACGATCCGGATCGGTCTGGCCCTCACCGCGGCGGCCACTCTCGGCGCGCTCGGCACCCAGGCACAGCAGGGTTCCGGGGCGCCCATCTGGACACTGACCGGCGCGGAGTTCACCGAGGTGCTGGCCAGTCAGTACGGGCTGCTGCTGCTCGGTCGACTGCTGGTGCTGGGTGCGCTGGCCGTACTGCTGCCGCCGCTGCTACGCCGGCCACGACGGACCGTGACCGTTTCGCAGACCGTGCCCACCCCCGTCCTGGTCGGCGCCGGAGCCCCGGCGCCGGAGCCGACGCCCGCGGCGAAGCCGAAACCACAGGTGAAGCCGCGGAAGGCGCAGTCCTGGGCGGTTCTCGGGCTCGGTGCGGCGGGCCTGGCGACGTGGCCGATGACCGGGCACGCCATCGCCGTTCCGCTACCGGCGGTGACGATCACGGCCGGAGTCGTGCACATGGCGGCGATGGCCGCGTGGCTCGGCGGCCTGGTGACGCTGAGTGTGTTCCTGCTACGCGGCACGCACGAGCGGATGCTCGCCGTGGTGCTCCCGGTGTGGTCGCGATGGGCCATGCTCGCGGTGATCTGGCTGGTCATGGCCGGTGCGGTGCAGGCGATCATCCAGCTCGGATCGGTGCCGGCCCTGTGGCGGACCGACTACGGAAGGCTACTACTGGTCAAGATCGGCATCCTGGCCGTGGTGCTGGCCGCGGCGGCCGGCGCGCGCCGGATGGTGAACCGGGCCCGCAACGGCAGCGGCCTGCGGCGCACGGTCGGCGTCGAGGTGGTCGCCAGCGTGCTGATCCTCGCGCTGAGCTCGGTGCTGGTGCAGGTCGACCCGGGCCGCAGCGCCGCCGCCAACGAGAAGTCGATCAGTGGCCAGGGTGTCTCCGAGACACTGACCAGCGATCTGTACACCGTGCAGTTCAACGTCTACCCGGTCGAGTTGGGCGAGTACAACACGGTGCACGCGTTCCTCTACCGGCCGGACGGCGCACCGCTGCAGGCCGAGGAGTGGCAGTTGTCGGCGCGGCTGACCGACCCGGCGCTGGAGTCGGTGAAACAGCCGATCGCCGGGATCCTGCCCGGCAACCAGGCCCTCGGCTCGCTCGAGTTCCCGCTGGCCGGCACGTACGAGCTGGTCTTCACGATCCGGGTCAGCGAGATCGACCGGGCGAGCGTGAAGACGACCGTGACCGTCGGGCGGTAGCGCGGGCCCGGCTAAGGTCTCGACGTGCTCATCCTGCTTCCGCCGTCCGAAGGCAAGACCCCCGCTCCGGACGGCTCCCCCGTCGACCCGTCGTCGCTGTGGCTGCCGGCGCTGGCCGCCGCCCGCACCCGGGTGCTGAAGAAGCTCGTCGCCCTCTGCGCGCGCACGAGTGAGCGATCGATCGCGGACAGCCTCGCGGTGCTGGGGCTCAGCGACGGGCAACGTGGTGAGATCGCCCGCAACGCCGAACTGCTCACCGCACCCGCCGCCGCGGCGGCGCAGGTCTACACCGGCGTGCTCTACGAGGCGCTCGGCGCGACCGAACTGCGGGGCGCCGAGAAGGACTGGCTGGACCGGACCGCCGTGGTGTTCTCCGGGCTCTGGGGTGTGGTGCGGCTCGGCGACGCGATCCCGGCCTACCGGTGTTCGGTCGGTGTCACCCTGCCCGGAATCGGTGGGCTCACCCCGTACTGGAAGAAGGGTCTGAAAAAGGTCCTGGACGAGGCGACCGCCGAGGCGCCGGTGCTGGATCTGCGGTCGGGCGCCTACGCCGCGATGTGGGCGCCCGGGCCGAACGCGGCGGCCCTGCGGGTGTTGCACGAGCGAGTCGTCGGCGGAGTGGCCAAACGGTCGGTGGTCAGCCACTTCAACAAGGCCACCAAGGGCCGCCTGGTCCGCGCGTTGGCGGTCGAGCAGGCCGCGCCGGGTTCGGTGGACGAGCTGGTCACCGCCCTGCGCGACCTGAAGTTCACGATCGAGGAGCAGCCGGGCCCGGCGGGCGGGCCACGGCGGCTCGACGTGATCGTGACCGAGCTGTAGCGGGCCGGCCGAAGCTACTGCGCCGACAGGATGTCGACGACGAACCGCAGGTCGCCCTTCTCCGGACCGTAGGCGAGGGCGGCCGGCACGTCGAGCTGGATGCGGCTGCCCACCTTCTGCCCCGGGATGCCCTTGTCCCAGCCCTGGATCAGCTGGCCGGTGCCGATCTGGAAGCTGATCGGCGACGACTTGCCGCCCTTCCATGAGGAGTCCATCTCCTCACCGGAGGTGTAGCCGATCAACTTGTAGTTGACGCTGATCGTCTGCCCCGCCTTCACCACCGGGCCGGTACCCGGGATCCGCTCCTTGATCACCAGGTCGCTGAGGGTGCCGCTGCCGGTGGTGACGACCGGCTCATCGGTGATCTTCTCGTCGGCGGACACGGCGGCCGGCGCGGCGGCCGGGGTGGGCGCCGGGTCCTTCGGGTCCTGCCGGACCAGGACGAAGACCACCACCAGGATGACGAAGACGACGATGCCGCTGATCACCCCGGCGATGGCCTGTCCGCGGCGATTGCTGGTGGACGTGATCATGTCGCTCATTCGTTGATCTCCCGGTCGGCAAGTCGGAAACTCCGGACACGCTACTCGCAACGGGTGGGAACCCGGCGAAGAACCTCCTCCGAATCGCTGAGGTGGGCGATCCACCGTACGTGCCCGACCGGTCGCCCCCTCTTCTCCGGAGCCGATCGGGATGAGATCGTTTACCGCTCCTGCCCGCCCCCGAGATCTGGAGGATCCTTGCCTCTGCCCGATCCCGGCGGACGGCGTCACCTACGGGAACACCTCGAACAGGGCGCCGTCATCCTGGCCGGCGTCCTCGCCGTCGTGGCGGTCGGCTGGGCGATCCACGCCGGCACCGGCGACGACGAACCCGCCGCCGCGCCGCCGACGGTCGCCGCCGCACCGGCCGAGCAGGTCCCGATCCCGGTGCCCAGCATGTCGCCGAGCCCGTCGATGGCCCCGATCAATGAGATCATCGTCGAGCAGGTCACCGTCGGCGACACCGTGGACCTGGCCGCCGAGGGCCGAATCGACTGGGTGCACTGGGGCGAGAAGGGCCGGTTCTCGCTCGAACGCGACAGCGGCGGTAAATTCACCCTCCTCGAGGGCACCCCCGGCGAGCCACGGCTGCGGCACACCGCCAGCCCGCAGCGCTTCACCTGGACCGGAGCTCCGGCCGGCGGCGCGACCAGCGGCGTTACGACCTGCGGCACCGGGCATGGGTTCACCCTGTCCGCACCGGCCGGGACCGGGTCGCACACGCTGCGGCTGTACGTCGGCGCGATGAAGGCCCGAGGCGACCTACGCATCGAACTCAGCACCGGCGGAGAGGCGTACACCGACTCCTTCGCGGCCCGCGGGGCGTCGATGGGGACAACTGCCTACGTCGTTTCCTATCGCGGATCGGCTACTGGCAAGATCTCGATCAAGTGGATCACCGGCGCGACGTTCGACGAGAACTGCGGCGGCGTGGCCCTCCAGGCCGCGACTCTGAGCTGAACCTTTGAAACTTCGCAAATAGGGAAGGGGAACCCTGTGTTCGCGGGCTGGGGATCGCGGGTCGCCCGCCTGAGGTGGCCGGTGCTCATCGTCGCGCTCGTCGCGGTGATCGGCTCCGGCGTCTGGGGCCTCGGCGTGTTCGGTCAGCTCACCGAGGGTGGCTACAACGACCCACGGAGCGAGTCGGCCCGGGCCGCCGAGACGGCGGTCACCGCGACCGGCGGGCAGGGTGGCGACGTCATCGCCATCTACACGCCCGATCAGGGCGGCAGCATCGACGACGCCGCGCTCACCAAGCGGATCAAGGAACGGCTCGGCGCGCTGCCCGAGTCGGCGGTCGAGGCACAGAGCTCCTACTGGGACAAGAAGTCACCGGCGTACGCGTCGAAGGACAAGTCCAGCGCCGTCGCCGTGATCACCCTGACCGGCGAGGACGACGCCGCCAAGATGGACGCCTACGCCGACATCGAGGACGCCCTCACCATCCCCGGCGCACACGTCGAACTGGCCGGCGGCATCCCGCTCGCGCACGCGTCGTCGCAGCGGTCCACCGACGACCTGGCCTTCGCCGAGATGGTGTCGCTGCCGATCGTGCTGATCCTGCTGCTGCTCATCTTCGGCTCGCTGGTCGCCGCGTCCCTGCCGGTGCTGGTCGGCGGCGCCGCGGTGCTCGGCTCGCTCGGCGTGCTGCACGCGATCGCGCTCACCCACGAGGTCAACTCGTTCGCGGTCAACGTGGCCAGCCTGCTCGGACTCGGCATGGCCATCGACTACGGACTGTTCATGGTCGGCCGGTTCCGGGAGGAGCAGGCCGTCCACTCCACGTCCGAGGCGGTCCGGCGTACCGTCGCCACCGCCGGGCGTACCGTCGTCTTCTCGGCCACCCTGCTGATGACCGCGCTCGCCGGGCTTCTGCTGTTCCCGCAGGGGTTCCTCAAGTCGCTCGCGTATGGCGGGCTCGCCGCGGTCTTCCTGGCCATGCTGCTGTCGCTGACCCTGCTGCCGGCGCTGCTCGCGGTGCTCGGGCCGCGCGTCGACCTGATCCCGATCCGGCTACCCGGCCGGGTCACCGGCGGCACCGGTGGCTGGGAACGGCTCGCCGGATGGGTGCTGCGGCGGCCGGTGCTGGTGGCCGTACCCATCTTCGCCGCCCTTCTGGTCCTGGCCCTGCCGATCGCCGGCGCCCGCTTCGGGGAGAACGACGAGCGGCAGCTGCCCGCCGGGGATCCGTCACGTGTCGCGATCGAGACGCTGAAGGCCGACTATCCGCAGTTCGCCTCGGACGGCGTGCAGGTCGTCGTGCACGCCGCGGACGGGAAGAAGCCGGACGTCAAGGCGTTCAGCGCGGAGGCCGCGAAGGTCGCCGGGATCGAGAAGATCACCACCACCGGCGGCGACAAGGCCACGGTGATCCTCACCGCCGACCTGAAGAGCACCGACGCTTTCAGTGACGAGGCCCGCGACGCGGTCGACGGTCTTCGTGCCCTCACCCCGCCCGCCGGTTCCGAACTGCTGGTCGGCGGGGTCACCGCCCGTAACGTCGACAGCCTCGAGGCGATCGGCGCCAAGCTGCCGCTGATGATCGGGCTGCTCGCCGGGGCGACGCTGGTGCTGATGTTCCTGGCCTTCGGGTCGATCCTGCTGCCGATCAAGGCCGTGGTGATGAGCGCGCTCAGCCTCACCGCCACGTTCGGTTCGCTGGTGTGGATCTTCCAGGAGGGGCACGGGGCGTCGTGGCTCGACGTCACGCCCACCCCTCTCGAAGCGGGCATCGTGGTGCTGATGGCCGCCGTCGTGTTCGGGCTGTCGACCGACTACGAGGTGTTCCTGCTGTCCCGGATGGTCGAGGCACGGCTGCGCGGATCGACCACCCGGGAGGCGGTCACCATCGGGCTGTCCCGGACCGGACGGGTCATCAGTGCGGCGGCGCTGCTGCTCATCGTCGTCACCGGAGCGTTCGCGCTGTCCTCGGTGACCACCATGCGGTTCATCGGCGTCGGCATGATCATCGCGCTGGTCCTCGATGCCACCGTGGTGCGTGTGCTGCTCGTGCCGGCCGTCCTCGCCGTGCTCGGGGACGCCTCGTGGTGGGCGCCGGGTCCGTTGCGGCGGCTCCAGGAGAAGGCCGGACTCGCTGAATACGCCGGCGAGGAGGAGGCCACCGGGCGGCACGCCTGGCGACCCGTCGACCCCTCGATGGAGGAGACCCGGGTCCTGGACGGGACGCTGATCGCCCGGGCGTTGCCGGCGGCGCCGGCGCAGGCCGCGCTGCCCTCCGGCAGCGAAACCTCCAATACGGTGGTCCTGGATTACGAGAAGGTCCTGGATTACCTCTCCGAGAAAAACCTCTCCTCCGGTACGCCGTCCGACAACCCGATCCAGAATGAGGTTTCGACGTCCGCTGCCGAGCCGGACGACCTCGCGTCTCAGGACGCGCCGGTCACGGTGACCGCTTCGTCCGGGGCCGTTTCGGCGCCGTCGCTCTCCTCCGCGGGTGACACTTCCTCCTCTGCGGGTGACACTTCGGATTCGCCGTCCGACCCTCTTTCCGGCGATTCGCCCTCCGACCTTCTTTCCGGTGATTCATCGGATTCCGCCACCGACTCCAGCACCGACTCCACCACCGACTCCACCGTCGGCGAGCCCGAGGAGGACTCGGCCGGGCCCGACGACCTGTGGGCCGAGGTCGAGGCGACGCTGGCGGCCGGCGCCGAGGTCCTCAAACCGGACACCGAGCCGTCCCTGATCGAGGCCTACGCCGAATCCCAGTCACCTGACGACTTCGACCCGTCCGCTACCCAGGTTCTGCACCTTCCGGCCGACGACACCGCAGCCACCCAGGTCATCCGCCTGCCCGACAGCGACCCCGCCCCCGAAGAACCGGTGATCTTCTCGGAGACCGTCTACAACGGGCTTTTCACCGAGGAGACGGTCCGCGCGGCGACTCCCGAACCGGAGCCCGAACCGGAACTCCCCGCACCCGACGACGCCGAATCCTCCCCTGAGTCGGTTTCCCACGACACGGCCGCCGCTTCGGAGGACGCCGCTTCGGAGGACGCCGCCGTCGAGATCGCCGACTCGGACTCCGGCGACTCGACCTCGATCGGCGCCGACAGCCTCATCGGCGTGGCCGGCGTTCCGTCCACCGACGTCGACTCCCGCGATGTCCCATCCCACGTCGTCGCGTCCCACGTCGTCCCACCCGGCGCCGCGCCCGCCGACGAGCCGCCTTTCGCCTACGACCCAAAGATCGACGCCTATTCCGCCGATATCGCGCAGCCTGACGTCTCCTTCACCGATATCCCGCAGACCCACGCCTCCTCCGCCGATATCGCGCAGACCCACGCGCCGTTCGCCGATATCGCGCAGACCGACGCGCCCTTCGCCGACACCTCGGGGGTCGGCTCCGGGCCGCTGCCGGTCGGACCGCTCGCGGCCGGGCCTGATGCCTCCGCAGCAGCCGACGTCGAATCCGCCCAGGTCAAGCCAGCCGAACCGGCGATCCCGGACACCGGCCGGACCCGCTCGGAGAAGTCCACGGCCGCCGAGGACGAAGAGGTCGCCTACTTCCTGGCCCCCTTCGTCGACGACGAGGAACCCCCGGCGACCCCTTCGGAAGCCCTCGTCGACCCGACGCCCTCCGTGGCATCCGCCGAATTCGCCCCGCACCCCTACGAACCGGCCGCCGAGCTCCACAAACCGGTTTCACCCGCCGTCGCATCCACGACTTACCGCTACGAGCCCGAGGCACCTTCCACCGAATCCCCCTACGAGCCCGTGGCCGCGTCCACCGAATCCCCCTACGAGACCGTGGCCGCGTCCGCCGAGTCCACGAATCTCGCTGACGCCACCGCACCGGCGCAGGCCGAGCCGATCGCCGACCCGTTCTCCTGGCGTGCCGACCCACGGTTGGCGAACCTCACCGCCCCGGAACCGGACGCGTTCCCCTGGTTGGATCGCTACGCCGCACTCCCCGGCACTCCGGAACCCACCCCGACCCGGCCCGAGGCAGCGCTCCCCCACCCGCTGGCGGACCGCCCCGGATCCTCCCGCCCGCAGACCCTCGACGACTGGCTGTCCACTCCCCGCACCCGCCCGGAGCAGCCCCACCCCTACCGTTCCGAGGCCGCCATCAGCGCGGCCGCAGCGGACCGTCCGCAGTCCCTCGACGACTGGACGAACAGCCGAAACAGCTCCGCCCGTCCGGAAACCCTCGGCGACATTCCGGCCGCTGCGGCCGTCGACCGCGCCCGCCCGGCCAGCCTGGCCGACCTGCCCGTCCGCCAGACCACCCCGGACAGACCCGCCCCCGAGCCGGAAACGACCGACTCGCGGGAACCAGAAGCCGTCGCGATCATCGAGGCACCCGCTCCCACGCCGATCGAGCCCCAGGCGATCGAGCCCGACCCGATCGAACCCGACCCGATCGAACCCGACCCGATCGAACCCGAGGCGACCGCGCCCGAGCCGATCGAACCCGAGGCGACCGCGCCCGAGCCGGTCGAGCCCGAGCCGATCGTGGCCGAAGCGACCGAGCCCGACCAGGCCGAAATCGCCTTCGAACCCGCCGCCGAGGTACCGGTCACGGTCCCGGACCTGGAGCCCGCCCTTCCGGACCTCCAGGACGCCGCTGACCATGCGTCAGCCGAACCGGAAGCCACCACGTCGGACACACCCGACGAAACAGTCGGATCCGACGAGGACGACGAGCCGACCACCTCGGCCGACGTCGACCTGACCGAGGACAAGGAGCAGCTCAGCACTCCGCTGGAAGCCGAGCCCACGGAGATCGACGCCTGGCGTGACCCGGCCGTCCTCGCACGTTCGGCAGTCGATTCCAGCCTCTCCGACGAAACCGGCAGCACCGAACTCGACGTCGCCGGCATCGAAGATTCCGAGATCCCGTCCGAACCGGTAGCTTCCACAGAACCGGCGAACACCGAGATCATCCCGACCGAGCCGGCACCGGTTCCGGAGGCGCCCACCGCCGACGAACCGGCCCCCGACAACTCACTCCCGGACGTGATCGAGGATGCGGTGGACGAGACTTTCGAGCAGCCGGCGGAACCATCGGTTCCGGCCCGCCGCCCGCAGACGCTGGACGAGTGGCTGAACTCCCCCACTCCCCGCCCGCAGACGCCGGCCGGCCCCGACGTGGCCGCCGACACCGGCGCGTGGCCCACCCCCGAACAGCAGCCCACCGAGGCCGACTACCTCCGGGGCCGCCGTCCGGAGACCCTGGACGACCGGATCCGGGGCACCGTGCGCCCGGCGACACTCGCCGACCACATGCCTGAGCAGGGCCGTTCGAGTAGGCGTCCGGCGAACGGCGGCCCGTCCTGGACGGGTGGGTCGGGCGAGCACCCGTACGATCGACAGATCCGCCGCCCGGCCTCGCTGGCCGACCACCCGGGCCCGGCCCGGCCGGGCCCGGAACCGACCGCGGAGGAGCCCGGACCGGACGCGGCACGCTGACGTTCGACGAACCGGCCGTCCGAGGATCCTCCGGGATCATCGGGCGGCCGGTTCGTTGTTCAGGTGAGCCGGATCGCGCCGATAGGACGGCCGGTGGGGCGCGGGCCCGGCCGGAAAGTACAGTGCGTGCGGGCAGGGAACAGAGGGGGACGTACGAAATGACCGGCATCGACCCGGACGCCGTAAGTGTGGATCCGGACCGTCTGGCGGTCTGCCTGGCGGTCCTGGCCGAGGTGGAGCAGCTGCCGACCGAGCACCCGGACGCGGTGCGGGTGCGGCGGGCGACCGCCGGCCTGTTCAAGACGGTGAAGGTGCAGCGCCGCAAGGAGCGCCGTCAGGCCGTCGTGGCGAGCGACCGCGCGGTGACCGAGTCGACCGCGACCGGCGCACCGGGCCGGATCGACGACGAGACGGCCGGGATTCCGCTGCGCAGCACGGTCCGCGGGGCGACGGCGGGTGTGCTGAAGCAGGCACGTGGCTGCTACGTGTGCAAGCAGCGGTTCACCGTGGTGGACGCGTTCTACCACCAGCTCTGCCCGTCGTGCGCGGAGCTCAACCACTCGCGGCGGGACGCCCGGACCGACCTGACCGGCCGGACGGCGCTGCTCACCGGCGGTCGCGCCAAGATCGGCATGTACATCGCGCTGCGGCTGCTGCGCGACGGCGCGGACCTGACGATCACGACGCGGTTCCCGCACGACGCGGTCCGCCGCTTCACGGCGATGCCGGACAGCGCCGACTGGCTGCACCGGTTGCGGGTGGTCGGCACCGATCTGCGAGACCCGGCGCAGGTCGTCGGCCTGGCCGAGTCGGTCGCGGCCCGCGGTCCGCTGGACATTCTGATCAACAACGCGGCCCAGACGGTACGACGTACGCCCGGCGCCTATTCCGAGCTGGTGTCCGCCGAGTCGGCTCCGCTGCCCGACGGACCGCTCCCGGAGCTGGAGTTCTTCGGCGGTGCCGCCTCGATCGGCTCCTCGCCGGCGGCGGCACTGACCGCGGCGTCCCCGCCCACGCTGTCCGCGAAGGAGGTCACCGAGATGGCGTTGACCGCCCGTTCGGTGGCCATCGACGCGGGCGGCCTGGTCCCGGACACGACGTCGACGAACAGTTGGAGCGACCGGGTGCACGAGGTCGCGCCGCTGGAGCTGCTGGAGGTGCAGCTCTGCAACGTGACGGCCCCGTTCATCCTGGTCAGCCGTCTGCGCCCGGCGATGACGGCGTCGAAGTTCGCGCGGCGTTACGTGGTGAACGTGTCGGCCATGGAGGGCATCTTCGCCCGCGGCTACAAGGGCGCCGGCCACCCGCACACGAACATGGCGAAGGCGGCGCTGAACATGCTGACCCGCACCAGCGCCGAGGACATGTTCGCCGACGGCATCCTGATGACCAGCGTCGACACCGGCTGGATCACCGACGAGCGTCCGCACCCGACGAAGATGCGCCTGCACGAGGAGGGCTTCCACGCCCCACTGGACCTGGTCGACGGCGCGGCCCGGGTGTATGACCCGATCATCCGCGGCGAGCAGGGCGAGGACGTGTACGGCTGCTTCCTGAAGGACTACGCCCCGGTCGCCTGGTGACCGAAGCGAAGCGGGCCACACCCTGAGGTGTGGCCCGCTTCGTCATGTAGGGACATTCGCTGCCGGGGCAACGTTACGCGGCGCCGCCACGGCCGCCGCCGAAGCCGATGCCACCGCCGAAGCCGATGCCACCGCCAAAGCCGCCACCACGGCCACCGCCGTCGCCGCCGCCGAAGCCACCACCGTGGCCACCGCCGAAGCCACCACCACGGCCGCCGCCGTGACCGCCACCGTGACCGCCGCCGAAGCCACCACCGTGACCGCCGCCGAACCCGCCACCGTGACCGCCGCCGAACCCGCCACCGTGACCGCCGCCGAAGCCACCACCGTGGCCACCGCCGAACCCGCCACCGTGACCGCCACCGTGACCGCCGCCGTGACCGCCGCCGTGACCGCCGCCGTGGCCACCGCCCCAGCCGCCGCCGAAGCCGCCGCCGTGACCGTGGCCCCAGGGTCCGAACCGCACGCCCGGCCACCGCCAGAACGGATGCCGGTACCCGCCGCCGATGCTGTACGAGTTCAGCACGTACGTGGGCCGGTACAGCCAGTTGTCGGGCCAGCCGCCGCCCCAGGCGGTCCAGCGCCAGTTGTCCTCCGGAACCGAGAGGATGTAGACGTCGCCGCGGCCGGGAATGGACGCGAGTCGATAGTCGAAGGCGTCCCACGCGCCTTGCGTGATGCCGTAGGCACCGGCCTTCTGGCACAGGGAGAGGCTGCTGTACATGCCGACCACGTAGTCGTCATCGTCCCAGCCGTCGGCCGCCAGCAGCGACGAGGGCGCGGCCTTTTCCGCAGCCTGCGGTGCAGGCTCGGCCGCTGGTGCGGGAGATGCTATGCCCAGCGCTCCGGCAACTACCAGGCTCATGCCGGCAACCGCGAGCATTCGCTTCGGGTTTTTCATTGTCACACCTTTTCAGGACAAATCGCCATGACTTGCCAACCTCATCACGCCCCCCAAAGGGCAGCCCGAGGTTTGCCGGAATGCTGACCGTTCGGACGACCCGACCTGGGTCCGTAAAGACAGGTTTGCCACTTCCGGGTTTACTCACGAAAGGCACCTGACCAGGCCTTTCGTCAACTCGGCCGCCCGGCTGGCCACCCCCGGCCACGCCTCGCGGGACACCTCTTCACAATGTGCAAAAAATTACTTTAAACACTAGAACCGGCATTCACTGTGGCCCGTTCTCACCCACCGGATGACCCCGAGCACACCCCGTTACCCATGCCTCATCCGTCGCACGACCGCCCGCATCACCGAACAGGAAGCCCACCGGCCCGCCGCAAACCGGGCAGACGCTCGGCGTCGGTTGTTCGGCGGCGGATCAGCCGGGTCGGAACGGGCGCTTGTGGGCCGTACCGTCGGAGCGGGTTTGTGGTGTTTAGAGTCGGGGGATGCGGATCCGGATCGAAGGGCGTGAGCTGCCGGGCCGGGCCGGGGCGCCGCAAGCTGAGGCGTTGCGGCTCGGCGGAGTGCAGGTGGGTGTGCAGCGGCGCACGGAGGTCGTCGACCGGGTGGCGGTCTTCGAGGACCACGCCGTCTGGGAGATCGACGTGGACAGCCGTGACGTGGACGGGTTCGTCGATGTCGGCGGGCCCTGGGTGCATGGGCGGCCCGGGGCGCGGTTCCTCTATCTGAGCTGGGGCGCCACCGACACCGGCGGGTTCGCGATGTTCCGGCGGGCGAAACTGATGTTCGGGGACATCCCGGGGGACCTGCTCCGAGCCGCGGCCGCCGGTGAGTGTGTGCTGGTCGGGCGGCTCGGGCTGACCGGTCCGGACGGCGGGCCGCGGTGCGCCCGGGTCAAGCCGCCCGAGATCGTCTGGAGTGCGGGGTGACGGTGGTTACGTTTCCCGGGCTGGTGGGGTCGCGGCGGACCGAAAGTGTCGGGGGGTCGGCCTAGAGTCGGCGGCATGTTCAGCAACCGCGTTGCGCAGCGGCTTCCGGGGCCGGCATGACCGCGATCGTCCGGGCCGGTGCGGCGGGTCTGCGGGTGCTGCACGGGCTGGTCGGGCGCGATGGTGGGCTGAGCCTCTGGGCGGAGGACGGGGTGGTCGCCGGGGCTCCCGCCGGGCGCGGCGCCGCGCCGCCACATCCGTTCGCGGTGAGAGCCGGCGAGCTGCCCGCCGGGGAGGCTCGGGGCGAGGCGACACTGGTGCTGCCGTCGACCGGGGCCGGGCCGCTGCCGTCCCCCTGTCTGGGGCTGCCGGAGCGGCGGGGCACACCACGGGCCCGGGCCTGGCGGGTTCCGGCGGTGAGCGTGCCGTTCGTCGATGTCGACGTGATCGCCGAGTTCGAGGGGCGGGCCGCGCCGTCGGCCGGGTGGCTGGTCGAGTTGTGCGGGTTCGCGGCCGGGCTGGTCCGGCGCGGGCGAGTGCTGCCCGGCGTGCTGATCGACGGTCCACGGCCGGTGGCGCTGTGGCGACCGGTGGTGACCGGCAGTGACGCGGTCCGGTTCGCGGCAATGCGCGACCGGATGCCGGCGGCCTGCCGGGCCGAGCAGCCCGCCGCCGGTGTGGAGCCGGGCGCCGACGAGGTGATGACGGCCGCTCTCGGCCGGCTCGTCGACGGGCTGGTGCGGACCCGGCTGGCCGAGGCCCGGGTGACACTCGCCGACTACGGGTGGCTGGCCGCGCTGACCGGCGACCCGGAGTTCGACGCCGCGCCGGCGCTCGCCGACACCCTGGCCGGGCGGCTCGGGGCCTGGTTCGAGCAGGCGGCCAGTGGCGCCGAGGTGCGGGTGTGCTTCCGGCTCAGCGATCCACGCGAGCACGAGCCGGTGATGCCCGCCGAGGTGCCCCTGCCGGAGGACACGTGGCGGCTGGAGTTCCTGCTGCAGGCGGTCGACGAGCCGAGCGTGCTGGTTCCGGCGGCCGACGTGTGGCGCGACCGGTCGGCGCCACTGCGCCGCTGGACCTCGCATCCCCAGGAGCGGCTGCTCGCCGGGCTGGGCCGGGCCGCGCGGCTCTATCCCGACCTGGCCGACGCTCTGCACGGTGCCCATCCGGGGCAGATGCTGCTCGACACCGAGGGCGCACACCGGTTCCTCAGTCACGCCGCGCTGCTGGAGGAGGGCGGCTACGGCGTGCTGCTGCCCGCCTGGTGGCGACGACGGCCCAGCCTGGGGCTGTCGCTCGAGGTCCGCGGGCGTGACCCGGTGTCACACGTGCTCCGCGACCGGGCGGTCGGGCTGCGTGAGCTCGTCGACTACCAGTGGGCGCTGGCGCTCGGCGGGCGCACCCTCACCGAGGACGATCTGACCGACCTGGCCCGGGCCAAGGTGCCACTGGTGCGGCTGCGTGGGCGGTGGGTGTTCCTCGATCCGGAGCGGCTCGCCGCCGGGCTGGCGTTCCTGCGGCGTGGTGGTGGGCGGATGACCGCCGGCGACGCGTTGCGCATGGTGCGGCTGCTGCCGCCTGAGGAGCTGCCACTCCCGGTGACCGATGCCCGGGGCGAGGGCTGGCTGGCCGACCTGCTCAGTGGGCGGCTCGACCAGCGGCTGGAGTTGCTGCCGCCTCCGGCCGGGTTCGAGGGGGTGCTCCGGCCGTACCAGATGAGGGGTTTCTCCTGGTTGGCCTTCCTCGACTCGCTGGGGCTCGGTGCGTGTCTGGCCGACGACATGGGCCTGGGCAAGACCGTGCAGCTTCTCGCGCTGCTGCTGCACCACCGGGCGGGGCCGGCGCTGCTGGTCTGCCCGCTCTCGGTGCTGGGCAACTGGCAGCGCGAGGCGGGGCGGTTCGCGCCGTCCCTGCGGGTGCGGGTGCTGCACGGCGCCGACCGGGAGGATCCGGCGGTTCTCGCCGCCGGGGCCGACGTGGTGCTCACCACCTATGCGACAGCGGTGCGTGACGCCGACGCGCTGGCCGCGATCTCGTGGGATCGGGTGGTGCTCGACGAGGCGCAGCACATCAAGAACAGTGGTGGCGCCGCCGCGCGGGCGGTCCGGCGGTTCCCAGCGCGTAACCGGATCGCGCTGACCGGCACCCCCGTGGAGAACAGATTGGCCGAGCTGTGGTCGATCCTCGATTTCGTCAATCCGGGGATCCTGGCGTCGGCGCACACGTTCCGGGCGCGGTTCGCGGTGCCCATCGAGCGATACGCCGAGGAGGACGCGGCGGCCCGGTTGCGCCAGGCGACCCGGCCGTTCCTGCTGCGACGGACCAAGGCCGACCACGGCATCGCCGGTGAGCTGCCCACGAAACGGCACGTCCGACACCTGTGCGGGATGACGCTGGAGCAGGTCAGCCTCTACCGGGCGGTCCTCGACGACCTGCTCGAACGCCTCGCCGAACCGGGCGAGAAATGGCGCAAGGGCCTGGTGCTGGCGGCCATGACCAAACTCAAACAGGCCTGCGTGCATCCGGCGCTGCTGCTCAAGGACGCTTCACCACTGCCCGGTCGATCCGGCAAGATCGACCGCCTGGAGGAGATCGTCGATCATGCGCTCGGCGCCGGGGAGAGCGTGTTGTGCTTCACGCAGTTCGCCCGGTTCGGCGGGATGCTCACGCCGCATCTGACCGCCCGGTTCGGGGTGCCGGTCTCGTTCCTGCACGGCGGCACACCGCGCGGCGCCCGGGACCGCATGGTCGCCGACTTCCAGAAGGCGGAGCGGCCAGGGGTGTTCGTGCTGTCGCTGAAAGCCGGGGGCACCGGGATCAACCTGACCGCCGCCAACCATGTGGTGCACATCGACCGCTGGTGGAACCCGGCCACCGAGAGTCAGGCGTCCGACCGCGCCTTCCGCATCGGGCAGCGCCGAGACGTGCACATTCACACCCTGGTCTGCCTCGGCACCCTCGAGGAGCGCATCGACCGTGTGCTCACCGACAAGGGCGTCCTCGCCGAGCGGGTCGTCGGCTCCGGTGAGGGCTGGCTCAGCGCCCTCTCCGCGGGGGAGATCCGAGACCTGTTCGCGCTCGCACCGGAGGCCATCGTTGACTGACTTCGCGCCGGCGTTCCTGGGCATGTTCGAGTCCCTGCGGATGGGGCCGACCTTCGCACGCGGCCGCCGTGACGAACGGGCCGGGCATGTTCGGAGCCTCACCGTCTCCGGCAGTCTCGTCGTCGCCCTGGTCCGCGGGCCGGACGATCCGAGCGCCTTCCGGGCACGGATCGCGGTGCGGGCGTTCGGTGCCTCCGAGTGGGCCCGGGTGGAGAAGACACTGGTCAGCGAAGCGCGATATGTCGCCGACCTGCTCGACGGGCGGATGCCGACCGGTATCGAGGCGGTGTTCGCGGGTGCCGGGCTCGGCCTGTTGCCGTTGTCGCTCGAAGAGGTCGCCATGGACTGCACGTGCGAGCGGTGGCCGATGCCGTGCACCCATCTGGCGGCCACCTGTTATGCCCTGGCCAGAGCATTCGAGAGCGACCCGTTCGAGGTGTTCACCTGGCGGGGGCGGCCACGTGACGAGCTGCTGATGCGCCTGCGTCGCCTGCGGGAGGCCTCGGCTGCCGACGCCTCCCGCGGCGAGGGCGCCGATACGTCCCGGGGAGCTGGTGCGGAGAGGGCGTGGGGCGGGAGTTCCGGTGCCGGTGAAGCCGCGGATGCCCCCGGCGCGACCGTGGGCGGTGAGGGGACGGCTTCGGGCCATCCGGTGCCGGCGGCCGACCCGGCCACGTTCTGGGGAGAGGTCGCCTGGGCGGAAGCGCCGGGTGCGTTTCCGCGTGCGGCCGCGGGGCATCACGACCCTTCGAAAGGTGGAGCAGGGGCCGGAAGTTCGGCGACTCAGGCTTCGGCGGGTGAAGGGGGCGGCGGGAGTTCGGCGTCTCACGCCGCTTCGGCGGGTGTTACCGCGAGCCCGGGTTTTCTTGACGCGGGGTCGGCGCGCGGGCGAATGCTCCGGCCGGATGCGTTACTCGACCAGCTTGATGCACCGGGGCTGACGCATGCGGGTCAGCCGGTCATCGAAGTGCTGCGGGTGGCGTATCTGGCTCTGCCTGATGCCTCGGACGCCGACTGACGGCTTACTTCGACGCTTTTCGGCTTGCGCTCGGTCCTTGCGCCTCGGTCCTTACGCGTCGCGCCTTACGCGTCGCGCCTTGCGCGTCGGTCCCCTTGCGCGTCGCGCCTTGCGCGTCGGTCCCCTTGCGCGTCGATTTCGGCCGTCGCGCCTTGCGCGTCGAATTCGGCCGTCGCAGCTTGCGTATCGGGTCCGCGCCTTGCGCCTTGCGTATCGGGTCCGCGCCTTGCGCCTTGCGCGGCGGGTTCGCGCCTTACGCCATGCGCGTCGGTTCAGCCGCCGAACCTTGCCCCGCGCACGCCGGGCTCACGCCTCGCACCTTGCACGCCGGGCTCACGCCTCGCACCTTGCACGCCGGGCTCACGCCTCACGCCATGCGCGTCGGTTCGGCCCTCGAACCCTGCCCCGCGCACACCGGGCCCACGCCTCGCATCCTCCACGTGGGGTTCACGCCTCACGCCTTGCGCGTGGGTTCGGCCGTCGAACCCTGCCCCGTGCACACCAGGTTCGCGCCTTACGCCTTGCGCGACGGGCTTCTTCGTCGGGCCCTACGCCGTGCACGCCGAATTCGGGCCTCGTACCTTGCGCATCAGGTTCGGCCGTCGGACCTTGCGCCTTGCGCGAAGCCGCACCGCGGAAAGCGGGAAAGATCGGGCCGCGACAGGTGCGGAACGGGGCGGTGCCGGCGCACAGCGGGCGCGCGGGCCCGAGCGGCGTTAGTGTGCGTTCATGGAGGGTGCCGGTGGGGCGTGGTGCGATGGTGCCGTGCTCCGGTTCCGGTATGCCGATCCGGGGCGCCGGCTGGCCGGGGTTCGGTTGTGGTCCTCGGCGGTCAAGGGTGACCTGGCCTTTCGGGACGATCTCGGGGTGTGGGAGCTGTGCTGTGCACGGCCGCCGTTGTGGCGGCTTGACTATCACCTGGAGCTGATCGGTCCGCGCGGTGAGCGCCGCCGCACGGTGGAGGCGGAGTTGTGCTGCCCCGATTACACGGAGCCGGACTGGTTGTCGGCTCCGGCTGCGGCGGGCACCTGGCGCCGGATGCCGCTGCCCGGTCTGACCGCCCGAGTCTGGTCCCCGCACGCGGACACCGACCGGATTCTGGTCGCCCACGACGGTCCCGAATACGACGGTCGCGGCCGGCTCGGTGACTACACCGCGGCAGTGATCGGATCGGGACGTGTCCGGCCGTACCACCTGGTGCTTCTGCCGCCGATCGGGAATACCGGAAGCCACCCGCGAAGGGCGCGGCAAGACGAGGCCGGGATTGCCGGAAGCCACCCGCGAAGGGCGCGGCAAGACGAGGCCGGGATTGCCGGAAGCCACCCGCGGAGGGTGTGGGAAGACCAGATCGGGAATACCGGAAGCCACCCCCAGACGACGCGGCAAGACGAGACCGGGATCGCCGGAAGCCACCCGCAGACCGCACGGCAAGGCCAGGTCAGGAAGACCGGAAGCCGCCCGCGGACGGTGCGGCAAGGCGGACGCGAGCGGATCTTCGCCGCCGACCCGGGATACGCGCGGTTTCTGGCGTGGGAACTGCTACCGCGGATCAGGGCGCGGCTGGGCGGCGGCCCGGTGGTCGGCGCCGGGGTCAGTCTCGGTGCGCTGGCGATGTTGCACGCGCAATGGCGATTTCCGGTGTCGTTCGCCGGGCTGTTCCTGCAATCGGGAAGCTATTTCCAGGCACGGCTCGACGGGCAGGAGGCCGGTTTCCGGCTGTTTCGGCGGATCGTCCGGTTCACCGGTCTGATGCGGCATGTCCGGGACGGGCCGGCGATTCCGGTGTCGCTGACGTGCGGCTCGGCCGAGGAGAACCTGGCGAACAACCGGGACATGGCGGATGCGCTGCGAAAACAAGGGTATGCCGTGGACTTCGCGGAGAACCCGGACGCGCACACGTGGACCGGGTGGCGGGATGCGTTGCATCCGCATCTGACCGGCCTGCTGCGACGGGTGTGGATCTAGGGGAGGCGATGTGGCCGACGTCGAGCACACCATCGGCATGCTGCTGGGCACCGAGGACGACTGGCCGCGCGCCTATGAGGCGTTGCTGCGGCGGCTCGGGGTGGTCTCCGGGGCGGACGGGAGAAGTCATCGGGCCCGTCCGGTCCGGGTGACGATCGAGCCGTTCAATCTGCGCGACACCCCCCGGCACGACCTGGTCATCGACCGTCTGGCGTACTGGTACTACCACCCGCGCGAGTGGCTGAAGAAGGTCGCGTTGATGGACGACGTGTACCTGTTGAACAGTCCGTTCACGTTCCAGTCGATGGAGAAACACGCGGCCTATTGTGCGATGATGCGGCTCGGCCTGAAAGTGCCGGAGACGGTTCTGGTGCCGTTCAAGAATCCGCTGGAGAATTCTCGCTGGGCATATACCGCGGAGCGCTACAACCGCCCGTTCGATCTGGAGGCGACGGCCGCCGCGATCGGTTATCCGCTGTGGATGAAACCGTATGACGGTGGCGCCTGGGTGGGCGTTTCGAAGATCCGGAATCCGGCCGAACTGCACGCCGCCTATGACGCGTCGGGTGAGCGGCTGATGCATCTGCAGGCGTCGGTGGAGGGCTATGACGTGTTCGCCCGCAGCCTGAGCATCGGGCCGGAGACGATGGTGATGAAGTTCCGCCCGGAGCAGCCGATGCACGCCCGCTACGAGGTGGACCACAATTTCCTGTCGGCCGAGGCGGGCGACGAGGTGGTCACGATCTCCCGGCTGGTGAACGCGTTCTTCCGATGGGAGTTCAATTCCTGCGAGTCACTCGTGCGCGCCGACGACGTACACCCGATCGATTATGCGAACGCGTGCCCGGACGTGTCGCTGACGTCGTTGCACTACTATTTCCCGTGGGCGATGACGGCGCTCCTGCGGTGGACGGTGTTCTGCGTCGTGACCGATCGTCGGCCCCGGCTGGACATGGACACCGCGGCATATTTCGCGGTGGCCGACTCCGATCGCTCGTATGGCGAGAAGCTGTCGGAATACCGAAAGCTGGCCGACGACTACTTCGAGATCGAGAGGTACCGGGAGTTCTGCGAGAAGAGCCTGGGCAATGTGGACGAAATCGTCTACGACTGGGTCTCCTCGGAGGAGTTCCGGTCATTGCTCCGCGAAACGGTCCGCGCCCACTACCCGGTGCACGAGCACGAGAAGTTCCTGGCGCACTTCGGCGGGCTGATCGACGCCTGGATCCGGGACCAGGGGCGTTGACGCCGCAACACGTACGCAATCAATATGTGTCCATGCATCTCTGGGAGCGCTCCCGCAACATAGCCGCAATCACTGTGCTGCTGATCGCCGGCGCCGCGGCGCCGGCCCAGGCCGAAGAAGTCGAACAGGTCGTCAACGGCGGTTTCGACAACGGCACGGACCCCTTCTGGACCAACGCCGGCATGACGATCGGCCTGACCGACGGCCGCGCGTGCGTCGACGTGCCGGGTGGCACGGTGAACCGCTGGGACGCCGCGGTCGGCCAGAACGACATCGACCTGGTCGCCGGTGAGACGTACCGGTTCAGCTTCGACGCGAGCGGTGACGCCGGACATGTGGTCCGTGCCATCACCGGCCTCTCGGTCAGCCCCTACGACACCTATTTCGAGCAGTCGCCGATCCTCGGCGACTGGCAGCACTACGAGTGGACCTTCACCGCCAACGCGAGCACCAGCCAGGGCCAGGTCGCCTTCCAGGTCGGCGGCAGCCCGGACCCGTGGCGCTTCTGCGTCGACAACGTGTCGCTGGTCGGCGGCGTGCCGCCGGAGGTCTACGAGCCGGACACCGGCCCGCGCGTGCGGGTCAACCAGGTCGCCTACCTGCCCGACGGCCCGAAGGTCGCCACCCTGGTCACCGACTCGACGACGGCCTTGCCGTGGGAGCTGCGCGGCAGCACCGGCCGCGTCCTGGCCCATGGCACGTCGACCCCGCGCGGCGTCGACGCCTCCTCCGGCCAGAACGTCCACACCATCGACTTCGGTAGATTCAAGAAGAAGGCGAGCGGCCTCACCCTGGTTGCCGACGGCGAGGTCTCCCGGCCGTTCGACATCGATTCGCATGGGTACGACCAGCTGCGCGTCGACGCTCTGAAGATGTACTACACCCAGCGCAGCGGCATCGAGATCAGCGACACCCTGCGGCCCGGATACGCCCGCCCGGCGGGACACGTCGACGTGGCCCCCAACGCCGGTGACGGTGCGGTTCCGTGCCAGCCCGGCGTCTGCGACTACACCCTGGACGTGCGCGGCGGCTGGTACGACGCCGGCGACCACGGCAAGTACGTCGTCAACGGCGGCATCTCGGTGTGGGAACTGCTCGCCGAATACGAGCACAACCGCGGTTCCCGCAAGCTCGACCTGGACATCCCGGAGAGCGGCAACCGGGTGCCGGACATCCTCGACGAGGCCCGCTGGGAGCTGGAGTTCCTGCTCAGCATGCAGGTCCCGGCCGGAAAGGCGAACGCCGGACTGGTCCACCACAAGATCCACGACCAAGCGTGGACCGGCCTGCCGCTGCTGCCGCACCTCGACCCGCAGCCGCGTGAGCTGCACCCGGTCTCCACCGCCGCGACCCTCAACCTGGCGGCCACCGCGGCCCAGGCGGCGCGGATCTACGGAAAGTACGACAGGGCGTTCGCGGCCCGGGCCCTGAAAGCGGCCCGCACCGCCTACACCGCGGCCAAGGCCCACCCGGACCTGCTCGCCCCGGAGTCCGACGGGGTCGGCGGTGGCGCGTACAACGACAGCAAGGTCAGCGACGACTTCTACTGGGCGGCGGCCGAGCTCTACCTGACCACCGGCGAGAAGAAGTACGCGGCCGACATCCTGGCCAGCCCGGAGCACACCGCCGACGTGTTCGGCCAGGTGGCGTTCGACTGGGCGGTCACCGCGGCGGCCGCGAAGATCGACCTGGCGCTGGTCCCGAACCGGCTGCCCGGCCTGACCAAGGTCAAGTGGCAGGTCATCAAGGGCGCCGACAAGTACCTGGCGATCCAGCAGCAGCACCCGTACGGCGTCGCCTACGCCCCGGCGAACAACGTCTGGGACTGGGGCTCCAGCAGTGTCATCGCCAACAACCTGGTGGTGATCGCCGCCGCGCACCGCCTCACCGGAAAGGACCGCTACCGGACCGGCCTACTCACCGGCCTGGACTACCTGTTCGGCCGCAACGCGCTGAACATCTCCTACGTGACCGGGTACGGCGAGGTCGCCTCGCAGAACCAGCACAGCCGCTGGTACGCCGCACAGCTCGACCCGGCACTGCCGCACCCGCCGGCCGGCACCCTGGCCGGTGGCCCGAACTCGTCGATCCAGGACCCGGTCGCGCAGGCGAAGCTGAAGGGCTGCACCGGCCAGTTCTGCTACATCGACGACATCGGCTCGTGGGCCACCAACGAGCTGACCATCAACTGGAACGCCGCTCTCGCCCACGTGATCGGCTACGCGGTCGAACTCGACTGACATCTGTCACACCGTGACGGGTCCCTCCCGCCCTAGGCTCGATCCCGAGGGCATCCCGAGGGCAAGGAGGGACCCGTTGCGCGCTCTACGTTTCGCCACCACCCTGTACCGTCGTCGACTCGACATCGCCTACCACGGCTACGTCCACGGCGACCCGATGTCCCGGCTGCATCTGGCGCCCGGCCGCCACGACCCGTACGCGATCTACGAGGGCCTGCGTGCCCAGGGCGACCTGGTGCCGACCCGCCTCGGTAACTTCGTCACGGTCAGCCATCAGGTGTGCAACGCCGTCCTGCGCGACCGCCGGTTCGGGGTGATGGCGTCGGCGACGACCGGTCCGGCCGCTCCCGGCCAGCAGGTCGACATGTCGTTCCTGGACCGTGACCCACCCGACCACACCCGGCTGCGTCGCCTGGCCCAGCCGTCGTTCAGTCCACGCCAGATCACCGGGTTCCGCCCGCAGGTCGAGCAGACCGTCGACAAGCTGCTCGGCGCGGCCGCCGAGCGGGGCACGTTCGATCTGGTCAGCGGCTTCTCGGCGCCGCTGCCGATCGCGGTGATCAGCGATCTGCTCGGCATCCCGGACAGTGACGCCGCCGGGTTCGCCAGGCACGGCGCGGCCATCGGCAGCGCGCTCGACGGCATCCGCTCGCTGCGCCACGCCGCCCGGCTGCAGACCGCGAAGACCGAGCTCGACGCGGTGTTCATCAGGCTGATCGCGGCCCGGCGGGCGGCGGTGGAGTCCGGGGCCGCGCCCGTCGACGACGTCATCGGCCGGATCCTGGCCACCGAGGGCGACCAGATCTCGGCCCACGAGATCCTGCCGATGCTGCGGTTGCTGCTGGTCGCCGGGTTCGAGACGACCGTCAACCTGATCGGCAACGCGGTCAACGCGCTGCTCGACCACCCGGAGCAGTGGGAGGCGCTGTGCGCGGACCCAGCCGGGCTGGCCGGTCCGGCGGTCGAGGAGACACTGCGCTGGGATCCGCCCGTGCAGCGGACCGGGCGGTGCGCCCGGGAGGATCTGGAACTGGCCGGGCAGCGGGTCCGGGCCGGGCAGTTCGTGGTGACGCTGATCGGCGCGGCCGGCCGGGACCCGGCGGTGTTCACCGATCCCGACCGGTTCGACATCCATCGCACCCCGGAGGCCGACCACCTGGCGTTCTCCAGCGGCATCCACTACTGCGTGGGCGCGCCGCTGGCCCGGCTGGAGGCGACGGTCGCCCTCCAGCGGCTGGCCGAGCGGATGCCGGGCCTGCGCCGCGCGGGCACGGTACGCCGCCGCAGCTCGGGCCTGATCCGGGGCCCGATCCACTTCCCGGTCCAGGTCAGCGCGGTGCCGACCCGGACGCGGTGAGACGGCTCAGGACGCTGTGACCGTCACCCGCCCACCCGCCAGCCCGGGCACGCGTTCGTCGAGGGCAAGCCGAGCAGCCCGGTCAGCCCGGTGAGCCGCAGCTGCCGGTGCACGAACTCGCTGGGGTTGCGCACCACGAACCGGGTGCCCTGGTCGAGAGCCGACCGGTGACCGCCGACGAGCAGCCCGATCCCGGTCGAGTCCATGAACGTGACGAGCGTCAGGTCCACGATCATCAGCCGGGGCCGGTCCCGGTGCAGGGCGTCGAGCATCGCCACCCGCAGTCCGCTCACGGTCGATGCGTCCAGGCTTCCCCGCACGTCCACCACGGTCGCCCCGTCGGCCTGCCGTCGTGCCGTCATCGCGGCCCCGCCCATAACCCCGCCTCCGCCCCGGCGAACCGAGCATCCGCCCGGATCACACCCTCCCGTGCGGCGGCCCCCGAGTAGCGGACACGGGGTACGCGCCGAGCGCCGCAAACGGACGGATCGCGCTCCGGCGCACCGCTCGACCGGTGGGCGGGTAGCCGTACCGCATCCGTCTGGTGATGGGCGGAAATCGCAAGTGGAGGGACGGGTTTCGGCGCATCGCGCCGATCATCTTGCGTGGCCGTGGGGGCCGGGGAGACGGTGGCTGGGAGATTCCTGGGAGGAGAGCCGATGGCTGGACGGGGCATCTTCGCGGTACGAGACGTGCGCTCGCTGATCTCGGAGACATCCGAGGAGGGCACGCAGCTGAAACGGGCGGTCGGGGCGACCCAACTGACCGCCATGGGGGTCGGCGCGATCATCGGCACCGGTATCTTCGTGGTCATCGGCAAGGGCTCGTCGCTGGCCGGACCGGCGGTGATCCTGTCGTTCGTGCTGGCCGCGGTGGCCTGCGCGTTCTCGGCGCTGTCCTACGCCGAGCTGGCGTCGTCGATCCCGGTGTCCGGCAGCGCCTACACCTACGCCTACGCGACGCTCGGTGAGCTCGTCGCGTGGATCATCGGCTGGGACCTGATCCTGGAGTACGGGGTGTCGGTCGCCGCCATCGCGGTCGGCTGGGGTGGCAACCTGAACGCGTTCCTGGACGCGACGTTCGGGTATGCGCTGCCGGATGCGATCTCGGCCGCCCCCGAAGAGGGTGGCGTGTTCAACCTGCCGGCCGTTTTCATCGTTCTGGCGATCACGTTGCTGCTGGTCCGTGGCGTGACCGAGAGCGTCCGGGCCAATCTGATCATGGTCGCGATCAAGCTCGCCGTGCTGGTGTTCTTCATCGTCGTCGCGTTCGTCAACTTCAGCACCGACAACTTCACCCCGTTCGCGCCGGAGGGTGTCGACGGGGTGACCGCGGCCGCGGCGATCATCTTCTTCGCGTACATCGGGTTCGACGCCGTCTCCACCGGCAGCGAGGAGGCCCGCAACCCGGCCAAGGACCTGCCGATGGCGATCCTCGGCTCGCTGCTGATCTGCACGGTGTTCTACGTGCTGACCGTGGTCGGCGCGATCGGCATCGCCAGCCCCGCGCAGATGGCCGAGTCGGACGCCCCGCTCGCCGCCGCCCTCGACCAGGGCGCCGGGCTGAACTGGGCGGCCGCGATCCTGGCCCTCGGGGCGGTCGTCGCGATCACCAGCGTGGTCCTGGTGATCTTCTACGGGCAGACCCGGATCTTCTTCGCGATGTGCCGCGACGGCTTGCTGCCGCGCCGCCTCGCCACCGTCAATCAGCGGTACGGGACACCCGCGCGCCTGACCATCGGGCTCGGGGTGCTGATCGCGATCCTGGCGGCGCTGGTCCCCCTGGGCACCATCGTGGAACTGGTCAACATCGGGACGTTGTTCGCGTTCGTGCTGGTCAACATCGGGGTGATCGTGTTGCGCCGGACCCGCCCGGACATGCCCCGGCCGTATCGTGTGCCGTGGTCTCCGGTCCTGCCGCTGCTCGGCATCGCGTTCGCCATCTACCTGATGACCGACCTGCCCTGGGACACCTGGCTGCGGTTCGTGGCGTGGCTGGCGGTCGGCCTGGTGATCTACTTCGCCTACGGCTACCGCAACTCCCGGCTCCGCACCGCCCCCGTTTCGCCGGTGCCCGCCGCGGCGACCGAGGCCGCCTCCCCCGCCGGGACCGCACCGTCGACCGGGGCCGCACCGTCGACCGGGGCCGCGCCGTCGACCGGGGCCGCATCGTCGACCGGGGCCGCGTCCGCTCCCGGGCCGGCGGAGACGTCTGCGCCTTCCGCTCCGCCGGAGACGCCGCCGACCGCTCCCCCGCGACCCGACGACGACGGGAGGAGATCATGACGGCCGCCGGGGCGGTGATCGTCGGCGTCGACGGCGGCCCCTCGTCCGCCGACGCGCTCGCCCTGGGTCACTGGGCCTCCACCACGTTGGACGCCCCCCTGGTGGTGGCCGCCGTACATCCGGCGCCGTCGGCGATCGGCTCGGGCCGGGTCGACGCTGAATGGATCAGCGACCGCCGGGCCGCCGCCGAGCGTGCCCTCGACGAGGCCCGCGCCCTGCAGCCGCTGAACGCCGAATACCGGGTGATCGCCTCCAGTTCAGCCGCCCACGGCCTGCACGACCTGGCCGAACAGTTGACCGCGGCCCTGATCGTGGTCGGCTCGGCGGCGGCCGCACCGAACTCCCGCACCTTCGCCGGCAGCACTGCCGGGCGCCTCCTCGCCGGCAGTGTCTGCCCGGTGGCGGTGGCCCCGGCCGGGATGCCCACCCCACCGGGAACCCTCGGCCGGATCGGCGTCGCCTATGTGGACACCCCCGACGGCCGGGCCGCCCTGGCCACCGCGGCCCGGCTGGCCGGCCGCACCGGAACCCCGTTACGACTCGTCACGGTGGTGACGCGGGGTGACGCGGCCCGCCCGTTCCTGCTGGGCGAGGACGCCGAGCGGGCCTTCCTGGACACCGCCCGGGAGTCCTACGAGGAGGCGCTGCGCAAGGCCGCCGAATCGGTCCCCGACGTCACCGTGGAGTGGGAGCTGCGCTCCGGCGACGTGGTCGAGTCCCTGGCCGAACTGGACGACGTCGACGTGCTGTTCTGCGGTTCCCGAGGCTACGGCCCGGCCCGCCGGGTCCTGCTCGGCGGCGTCTCGGCCCGCCTGCTGCACCGAGCCCGCCGCCCGGTCGTGGTCGTACCCCGCGCCCCCTGAAGCCTTACGCCCGGCTCCCCCGCTTCCACGCGGCCCGCATCTCCCGGTATCCGTCGTGCACGAATCGCGGCGCGTCCTTGGCCGGGTCGTCGTGCACCGATGCGAACGGCAGACCGAACTGTCCGATCCGGGACACCCCCCAGGCCCAGCGCGGCAC
The DNA here is from genome assembly GCF_033097365.1 of Actinoplanes sichuanensis. Taxonomy (NCBI): domain Bacteria; kingdom Bacillati; phylum Actinomycetota; class Actinomycetes; order Micromonosporales; family Micromonosporaceae; genus Actinoplanes; species Actinoplanes sichuanensis. The sequence continues at coordinate 1,059,069 of NZ_AP028461.1, read as the reverse complement.
CCCACCGGCCCAGACCCGCACGATCCACCCACCACTCGAGACGAGGTCGATGTCCTCCACGTCGAACCAGTAGAACCGGAACGTGCGCAGCGGATTGACGAGCTGAACGTGGTCGTCGTGCAGCACCACCCGGACCAGAGCGATCCGTAGGAGAAACGCTCCGAGCAGCGCGAATCCGGTCATCGCAGCGATCAACCCGGCCGGCACCGGTCCCGGGTCGGCGGCGGTCAGGAACGCCAGGGCGGCGAGCAGCGGCAGACAGATCAGCACGCCGCCCGAAACCGAGAAGAAGAGCAGGCCGGCGAGGGACCGAAGCACGCGGGGACGGCTCATGTCGATGAATTTAGCGGGGTAGCTGTGCCGCGCACCACCGTGCGACTCTGCATTCATCGGGGGAGCAGCCGACCATGGGAGGCCATGTGACGTTCAGAGTTGACCCGGAGGCCCTCGATCAGGCGGCCGCGCTGCTCGATCGAAATCGCAACGTGATCCCGGACATTCAGCGATACATCACGAAGCATCTCAGCAAAGGTACTGCTGACCAACTCGGCGGTCAGGGTCTACTCGCGTACTTCAGTTACAACCACGACGAACAGATCGAACGCGCGGACCACCGCCTGCACTGGGTCAACGGCGTATGGCAGAGCGGAGCAGTCAATCTCGGCGTTTCCGCTGCGACCTATCGCTCCATCGAGAAACAGAATGCCGCCGAACTCGACGCCGCGATTCGGATCCCCGTCCTCCTACAGAGACCGGCGCTCGACCCGGATCCAGCTCATTGGGATCACCACTTCGCACCGGCGGCCGGATTCGACGACGTGGCCGATCCCACCCGCGCGGTGGCGTCACCGCCGGACGAGCCAACCGACAGCCTGGAACCGAAAGCTGCCGAGGTGGCTCAGTGGGTCGGCAAGGTCAACGACACAGTGAGCCTCAACTGGTGGCTGCGATTCGCGATCAAGGAGGTATACGGCCGAGATCCGGTCAAAGAGGCCCTCGACTGGCTCGCCGGAGACTGGACGGTGTTCGCGCGATACGCGGTCGCTTGGAAACACGTCGCGTTCTCGGTGGCCGCCATGACCGACAACATCGCGCACACCGACGACGCGCTGGCAGCGACCTGGGACGGTAACGCCGCCACTCTGGGCCTGACATGGATGCAGCACTTGCACGATGCGATGACGGTGGAGACCGAGTTTTACGACAAGTTCCTGTACGGCACGTGTGAGGGTTACATCGAGATCGCCTATTACGGCTACGAGAACCTGAATTATCTCGTCGGCGAGCTGATCGACCTCCTGCTTGAGGCGGCTCTCGCCATCATGGGACTCGTCACCGACGGGCTGAGCACGATCGCCGCTGCGGTCATCGCCCTCTGCGACGCGATCCTGTTCATCGTCGACTTCTTCCGGCAGATATACCACGCCGGCAAGATCCTGACCGCGATCGCCGGTCTACCCGAGGAGCCACCGCTGGTGGTCGCTGACCTGTTGCTGGCAGACCCGGACCCTCTCGGCCGGAATTGCATCTCCGTCCCGGCGTCGAAGTGAGGCCGATATGAACGCAGATGATTTCCCTGTCCCGCCGATCGATCGCGAAGCCATTTCCCGGATACGCGCTGAACTCCGACGTCACATCCGTGACGCGCCGCCGGCCACCGACGCGATCGTCCGAGAGATGCAGGAGAACATTCTCAATGGCGCTCGGGGCCGGGACCTGTTGCAGATCGAGGCCTACCGCGAGCACTTCGCAGCGCACGGTGACAGGGTTATCCAGCGTTTCCGCCGGCTCCGCGAAGACTTCGACAGGGAGCGTGGGCGTACGACCGAGGAGGACTGTTAGTCAGGCCCGGTGGCGACCGATGTGGTCGGCGTCGTCGGCGGGGGCCACCGCCGACGTCGGGGCGGCGGCGGCTCGTTCGTCCCAGGGGGAGATGGCCGGTGGGCGGCTTCCGGGTGAGGACAGTTCGCCCAGCGGGACGTAGACGCGGGCGTCGACGGCCTCGGCCAGCAGCAGGGCCGCGACCAGGGCGGTCGGCCGTTCCGACGGGTCGCGGGCCAGGCAGCGGGAGCACAGGTCGAGCACCTCGGTCGGCAGGAAATCCAGGTGCGGGAGGGGCTCCGGGTCGGCGAAGCGTTGCGCCATCACCATCTCGGTGTGGGTGCGCGCCGACCACGGCAACCGTCCGGCCAGGCAGTGGTAGAGCAGCGTGCCGAGGGCGAACATGTCGGCGGCCGGGGTGGCCGGGTGGCCGTCGAAGCGTTCCGGGGCGATGTAGGCGGGGGTGCCCATGACCGGGCCGTCCGGGTCGACCTCGGGGGTGCCGACGACGGCCGCGATGCCGAAGTCGAGGACCTTCGCGCCGGACGGGGTGAGCATGATGTTCGCCGGTTTGATGTCACGGTGCACCACGTTCTCGGCGTGGGCGGCGGCGAGCGCGGCGGCCACCTCGGCGCAGATCCGCACTCCGATGCGCCAGTCGATCGGGCCTCCGGCGAGATGTTCGCTCAGGGTCTGCCCTTCGACGAGTTCCATCACGATGTACGGCACATCGCGCTCCGCCCCGGGCGAGGTCCCGAAATCGTGCACCCCGGCGACGTTGGGGTGGGCGAGCCGGGCGGCGGAGCGGGCTTCGGCACGGACGAGCGCGACCCCGGTCTCCCCGAGGGTGCCCTCCACCGCCGGATGCATGATCTTGACGGCGACCGGCCGGTCGAGGACCCGGTCGTGCCCGCGCCACACCTCCGACATGCCGCCCAGGCCGATCCGGTTGACCAGCCGGTACCGGCCGCCCAGTGTCCGCATCCGCACCCCCTGTAGCAATGTTTCAAGGGCTGCCGTTACCCGAGCCGGCCAGGCACAAAACTAAAGAGATGGCGGAGCCCGTCACCTTGTGGGTGATTGACTCCGCCATTCGACAGTGCGGCCGTTTTTCGCGCCCACCTGACGTCGCCGACGACGTTAGGTCATCACCCCGGGAGGCCAGAGACCGACCCCCACCTGGGGTGATCACGCTCTCAACTGATCATCGTGTGCCCGCGGACGATCACGCTGAGTCAGAACAATTCGGTACGCAGATCGTGCGCCCCATCCGGCCGGGTGGCCTCGTAGTACAGCCGCTGCCGTCCGTCGGGAAGCGCGACGAGACTGAGGTAGCGCAGCCCGTGCGGCTCGTGCGGGCTGCCGACCGGCTCCCGTTCCTCGGCGGTGAACTCGCCGAACGTGCCGTCGGCCAGCCGCACGCCGTGCGCGACGCCGGTGCGCTCCTCCCAGTTCTCCCCGGCGGTGGCCCGGCCGTCGTAGGAGGCGACGATCCGGTCACCGTCGACGACGACCGACGAGACGCGTACGCCCCGGGCGTCCCATGCGCCGGGCCGGCCGCGCAGCGCGGTCCGCACCCATGTCCAGTGCACGCCGTCGGGGCTGGTGGCGTACTCGGTGGTCATCCGGTCGGCGTCGTCCCAGGACTCGAGCGGATGCACCGACGCCCACAGGTGCCAGCCGTGGCCGTCGTGGTGCAGCACCGGGTCCTTGACGCCGGCGGTCTCGTCGCCGGCCAGCACGGTGCGCGGCTCGGCGTCGGTCAGGCCCTCCGGGGTGTCGGCTTCGAGCAGGTCGACCCGCCAGTGTTTGGTGCCGGGGGTGGCGGCGCTGACGTAGAGCCGCCACCGCCCCTCGGCGGTGCGGACCAGCGCGGGCCGTTCGAGCGACTCGGCGCCGAACCGGTCCTTGGTGATCTCGGCGACCACGGTGAAGGTGAGTCCGTCGGCTGAGCGGGCCACCACGTTGGCGATGCCCCGGCCGGCGCCGATCGGGAGCCGCAGCCGGTACGCCAGATAGACGTACCCGTCAGCGTGGACCGTGCTGGGGGCGCCGGACCAGGCGCCCGGCTCGGATCCGGGCGGCTCGACCACCACCGTGGCGTCTTCCCAGCCGGGCAGTGGCAGAGCGGTGGTTCCGATGGTCAACGCGGCTCCCCTGGTAGTCGGCGACGAATCCGTCAAGCTTGCATCATCTATCGAGATAGTGGGGTTTAGGCGACTCGGGCGTGTCGGTCCAGACTGAGCCAGTCGTCGTACCGTTCGCCGGTGACATCCTGCAACAGGGCGATGTCGTCGGCGAAGTAGGGCAGCAGCGCGGCGCGTTCCTCGGGCGTGGTGACCGGCCGGTTCCCCTTGGTGCGGTGCAGCAGGGTGAGCAGTGGGCCGCGGGCGGCCAGGCGCAGCGGGACCGGGAACCGATGGCCGAAGTCACCGCCGGCCCGCAGCAGGCTCCGCAGCACCCGGTTGACCCCGTTGTCCTCGACGTAGTGCCGGTTCACGTTCTCCCTGGGGATGGCGGTCAGGATGCCGGTGCGCACACCGAGGAAGGAGCAGACCCGGTCCAGGGTCTCGGCCGGGTTGTCCTTGAGGTCGCGGTAGCGCAGCAGGAGCACCTGATCACGGGAGAACCGCTGGTAGAGGTGCTGGAGCTGCCGCCCGTAGAGGCCGAGGCCGATGTAGTGCCAGAAGTCGGCCCAGTGCCGCGCCTTACGCGCCTCCTCGGCGTGGCAGGCGGCCAGGAAGTCGGCCTCCTCCTCGAGACCGGCCACCCACAGGTGGGTCCAGTTGGAGTGGGCGCGGTCGACCGGGTCACGGAGCAGGATGACCAGCTTCACGTCCGGAATGAGCGCCTGGATGCGGTCGTGGGCCGTCAGATCGTACAGATAGAAGGGTGTCGCCTCGCCCTTGAGGGTTTTCGGCGGCGCCGCGGCGAACAGCTTCTCGTAGTCCGGTCGGCGCCAGATGTGCTCCTGGTAGGTCTGCACGTCGCCGGGGCCGCCGATGGTGGGCGGCGGGCCGTCGGAGAGGAAGAACTTGGGCTCCTTGACCGGCGACAGGTAGAGGTCGGGGTGGCCGGTCAGGGCGGCGTGCAGGGCGGTGGTCCCGGCTTTGGGCACACCGGCGATCAGGAAGTCGGGAAGAGACATGCGGATCCCCCTCGGCTGAAATGACACTTAGCCTACAGATAAACTAGGATTTCGCAGCCCCCGGCCCCGGTGGCGGACGCCTCGTTGGGCCATGATGCCCGCTACCGGCCGCGCGTACGCCCGAAAAAAGCGAACCGTCCGGTAACCGACGACCCGGACCCGACGGGGCGGCCGATCACGGCGTCGGCCGATCCGGCAGCCTCCGGACGATTACCGGCCGCCTGAACGGCCGAGGCCGATCAACCGCCGCCACCACGGCGCCGCCGAGCGGAACCGCCGGCAGCCGGCACCTGGACAAAGGGCACATTCAGTGCCGGATCGGTAGTGCTCGTGCGCCCGGTACGGGTGCCCACAGACGCAGAGTCCGGTTTCAGTCGCCATCACTCCACCAACGGTCCACAGCGACGCAGGCCACGCGCTTCCAACGAGATCGATGCTAACCCTCACCGACTGCAACTACACCTTCACCGCAGCCGGACCGCCTCAAACACGTTCCGTGAGTGTCGTATGCCGGCTCGTAGAAATCGCCACCGAACCGACTTGTCCGGATTTAAGGAACTTCTCCGATTTTCGGATATTCGTCGTAGACGTTCCTTCTCGCCCTTCCAAGTCCACCGGTGTCCACTACTAACAGTGAGATCTGGCAGGAACCCTCACGATGTCGGCAGCGTTACTAGCTGGTACTTAACGTCACTGTGACCCTCATGGCCCCGTCGGACTGTTGACGCTGCGTAATCCGTTGCTAGGTTGATCACTCGAAGCGAGCGGCCGTGCAAACCGCCCGTCGCAACGGTCGTATTGCCGCCCCCGGAAGGGACCGACATGGAGTTCTCGCACGTGACCCCGAACACTGATAGTGACCGACTGCAATCACCGACCGTAAGCGTCGTCATTCCTACGTTGAACGAGGAGCGGAACCTCCCCCACGTGTTCGCCAAGCTCCCGCCGATGATCACCGAGGTGGTCGTCGTCGACGGCGGTTCCAAGGACCGCACCGTCGAGGTGGCGCGGCAGCTCCGGCCGGACGCGGTGATCGTTCAGCAGACCCGCACCGGCAAAGGCAACGCGCTGGCCTGCGGCTTCGCGGCCTGCACGGGCGACATCATCGTGATGATCGACGCCGACGGCTCGACCGACCCGGCCGAGATTCCGCTCTTCGTCGAGAAGCTGATCCGCGGCGACCACTTCGTGAAGGGCTCCCGGTTCAGCCACGGCGGTCACAGCCACGACATCACCCGGCTCCGCAAGCTCGGCAACGACGGGCTCAACCTGGTGGTGAACATCCTGTTCCGGACGCACTTCACCGACCTCTGCTACGGCTACAACGCCTTCTGGCGCTCGGTCGTGCCGGCCCTGGACCTGCCGGACGTCCAGCTGCCCCGCCCGGTCGGCGGCCGCAAGCTGTGGGGCGACGGCTTCGAGATCGAGACGATGATCAACATCCGGGCGGTCGCCGAGAAGCTCAATGTCGGCGAGGTCGGCAGCATCGAGCACGAGCGGATCTTCGGGCAGAGCAACCTCAACACCTTCAAGGACGGCTTCCGCGTGCTGCGGACCATCCTCAGCGAGTACGGCCGGATGCACCGCCGTCGCCGTGGCGGCCTGCGCCCCTTCGTGGAGAGCCTGCGCCTGCCGGCCAAGCCGCAGCTGCGCACCGCCACTCCCCGGCACGCCGCCGACCCCCGCCGCGAGGCCGCACCCCTCAACCGGGCCGCCCGGTCACGAGTTCCGCTCGACGACTGACGACCCGCGACGAGCCACACAGGAGCCCTCCCCCGTGAACCCCGTGAACCACACCCCCCTCGCCACGACGATCGTGATCCCGACCTACTCCGAGGTGCGTTGGGAATACCTGAACCGGGTGCTCGCCTCGGCCCGGTCACAGACCCACACGCCCGCTGAGATCGTCGTGGTCGTCGACCACAACCCGGCGATGTTCGAGCGGATCAAACGCGAGCTGCCCGGCATCACGGTGCTGCAGAACGCGTACGCCCAGGGCGTCTCCGGTAACCGGAACACCGGCGCCTTCCACGCCCGGACACCGCTGATCGCGTTCCTGGACGACGACATCATCGCCGACCAGAACTGGCTGGCCCGCCAGATCGAGCCGTTCACCGACCCGGCCGTGGTCGGCACCGGTGGCGCGATCCGGCCCGCTTGGGAGGGCCGGGCCCCGCGCTGGATGCCGGCCGAGTTCCTGTGGGCGGTCGGCGGGTCGTACAAGGGCATGCCGACGCGGACCTCGCCGATCCGCAACGTCTGGTCGGCGAACATGATCGTCCGCAAGGACGCCTTCGAGCGGGCCGGTGGTTTCCGGGTCGGCTTCGGCAAGCTCGGCTCCCGTAACCGGCCCGAGGACACCGACCTGTGCCTGCGGATGAGCCAGGTCAGCGGGGGCCGCTGGATGTACGTGCCGGCCGCGGTCATCCAGCACGAGGTGCCCGCCGAACGGGCGAGCTTCCGGTTCTTCGTGCGCCGCTGCTACGCCGAGGGCCGCGGCAAGGTGCAGATGGCCGGCCTGCACGAGAACGACGCCCTGGGCGCCGAGAAGAACTACCTGTGGTCGCTGCCCCGGGCGATGTTCCGGCACCTGGCCGCCGGCCTCTCGGGCCGCGGCTCGGACCACTTCCTGCGCGCCGGCGGTGTGGTCGCCGGCGTCGCCGCCGCCGGTGTCGGTGGCGTCGTCGAAACCGTCAGCTCCAGGCGGCCCGGCCGCCGTACCCCGGTGGAGGCCACCCCGTGACCGCGACGTTCCCGGCCACTCCGCGGCTCGACGACACCGGTGTGCTGCCGGCCGTCGTCCTCGATCTGGAGATCTCCGAGCCACTGCCGTCGGTCGCCGCGACCGCACCGGACGGCCGCCGGGTGCAGCAGGCCTGGGCACTGGTCCGGCTGTTCACCGAGCCGCTCGGCACGATGCTGGTCGACGTGCCGGAACAGGGTCTCACCCCGGTCGCGCTGGCCGCCGCGATCGACGCGGCGCTCGGCGACGTGCTGCGGCCCCGTCTCGACGGTCCGGTGCCGGTCACCGGGATCGTCCCGGCGACCGAACCGGCCTTCCTGGCCGGCCGGCGCGCGGCCCTCGCCACGGCACCCGACATCACCGTGGTGATCTGCACCCGGGAGCGGCCCGGTGCGCTGGCCCGCTGCCTGGACAGCCTGCTCGGCCAGGTCTACATGCCGGCCCGGATCCTGGTCGTCGACAACGCCCCGGCCACCGAGGCGACCGCCGAGGTGGTCCGGTCGGCGGCTCGTCGTGGCCCGATCGAGTACCTGCGGGAGCCGAAGGCCGGCCTGTCGTTCGCCCGCAACGCGGCCGAGGCGGCGACCCGCGGCGAGATCGTCGCCTGGCTCGACGACGACGAGCTGGCCGACCGGTACTGGCTGGCCGAGGTGGCCCGCGCACTGGTCGACAACCCGGACGCCGACGTGGTGTCCGGCGTGATCGTGCCGGCCGAGCTGGAGACCCGGGCGCAGGTCTGGTTCGAGCAGTTCGGCGGGCACAGCAAGGGCCGCGGCTTCACCCCGGCCACCTTCGGGCCGCACACCGCGCACCTGCAGAGCCCGCTCTACCCGCTGCCGCCGTTCGGCACCGGCGCGAACATGACGTTCCGGCCCGGCGTGATCGAGCGGATCGGTGGCTGGGACAACGCGCTCGGCGCCGGCACGCCGGCCATGGGCTCGGAGGACACCCTCGCGTTCACCCAGGTGCTGCTGGCCGGCGGGACGATCGTCTACCAGCCGACCGCGGTGACCCACCACTACCACCGGCGTGACTTCGAGGGCCTGCACAAGCAGATGGTCGGGTACGGCACCGGGCTGACCGCCGCGTACACCGGGCTGCTGCTCGGACGGCCGGGACTGCTGTGGCCGTTGATCCGGCTGGCCCCGACCGCGCTGCGGGATCTCACCGGAGCGGACAGCCTGCGGGTGTCGACTCTCCAGGACGATTTCCCACGTGAGCTGCTCACGGCCAACCGGCGGGGGATGATGGCCGGACCGGGTGCGTACCTGCGAGGACGCCGCGCGGCCCGGGCGAAGCTGCGCGCTGCCCGCTGACCGACAACCCGATTCTGGAGGGTCTTTCCATGGGGGACCACCCGACGCCCGACGTGGACGGGGCGCCGGAGGCGGAGCAGGAAGCGCCGGGTGACGAGACGGTCGCCCTGAAGACCACCGACGACACGGTGATCCTCCGCCTGCCCGACGCGCCGAAGAGCAGCACCGCGACGAAGGTCAACGCCCTGACCACGGTGCGCAAACAGGCCGAGAGCGAGACCGCCGGGGACCAGCCGGCCGCGCGTAGCGTGTACGACCTGGGCTGGGCGCCGTGGGTGCTGGCGGTGTCCAGCTTCGGCGTGGTGCTGGTCGCCCTGGCCTACGCGGGCGGCCGGCACGAGGCCGGCTGGGCGATGGCCGTCTACTGGATCGGCCAGGTCATCGTCTTCTCCCCGGTGGTGTTCCGGCTGCTGAGCCGGCTGGCCGGGGTGGCCGAGTCGTTCGTGCTGGTGATGGGGCTGGCCGCGAACCAGTACATGCTCAAGTGGATGTACAGCCCGGATCAGTTCCGGTTCCCCGACGAGCTCCAGCACTGGCTGGCCACCACCCTGATCACCGAGTCCGGCGACCTGTTCCGGCCGAACAACGCGCTGCCACCGGCCGTGCACTTCCCCGGGCTGGCCGAGATGGGCGCCGGGTTGTCGCTGCTCACCGGGCTCCCGGTGACCGCGGCCGGGACGATCGTGGCCGGGATCGCGCACCTGATCTTCGTGGGCCTGCTGTTCGCGGCCGTGCTGCGGGCCGGCAACTCCCCGGCGATGGCCGGGGTCGCCTGCGTGACCTACGCGACGGCCATGCACTACCTGTTCTTCAATTCGATGTTCCTGTACGCGACCGCCGCCCTGCCCTACTTCATGCTCACCGTCTGGGCACACCGCCGCTGGCGGACCGGCGGCGGCCACAAGTTCCTGGCCCTGGTCGTGGCCGGCATCCTGATGACCACGGTCAGCCACCATGTGACGGCGTTCGCGCTGGTCGCGACGTTGCTGCTGTTGGCGGTGACGGAGCTGGTCCTGGATCGGCCGCGCCCGTGGGCCACGCTGATCGCACCGGCCGTCGCCCTCGCGGTGGTGTGCGCCTGGATCGGGCTGGTGGCCCGGGACGTCCTCGCGTACCTGGAGTCCCCGGCCCGACGGCTGGCCGACGCGCTGAGCCAGATCTTCGGCGGCGCCGCGAGTGAGCAGACCGGTACGGCGAGCGCGGTGCCGCTGGGGCAGCTGGCCGTACAGGGGCTGGGTCTGCTGGGTCTGTTCGTGCTGTTCCTGGCGGTGGCCCGGGACATGATCGTGCGCAAGGACCGGGACAGCTGGCGGTGGGCGGCGCTGGTCGGCGGGGCGGTGTTCTTCGCCGGTAACGGGGCCCGGTTCCTCGGCTCGGGTGGGCCGGAGATCGCCGGGCGGCTGTCGACGTTCACCTACATCCCGATGTCGATCATCGCGGCGATCGCGATCGTGCACGCGGTACGGATCATCCCGGACAAGGACGAGAGCGGCCGGCGCTGGCGATCGGTGCCGCCGCCGGGGGTCGCGGTCACCACCGGGCGGCGTCTGGCCAACCAGGTGTACATCGGTACGACGCTGATCACGTTGCTCATGGTGGGCGCCCGGACCGGTGGCTGGCCGCCGGTGTCGGCGCTGGTGCCGGGTCCGTATCTGCCGGCCTCCTACGAGCGGTCGGTGGACGCCTACGGGGTGGACGCGGCGCACTGGCAGGCCCGGAACCTGCCGCACTCCTCGCGGGTCGGCGGCGACCTCACCGCGGTGGCGCTGTCCTCGACGTACGGCCGGATCGACCCGGTCCGCGAGGTCGGCCCGCTGTACTGGGCGTCGTGGTGGACCGAGGGCGAGGAGCAGTTCGCCCGTCAACTGGCGCTCGGCTACCTGGTCGTGGACCGGCGGCTGAGCGACCGGATCCCGGCCGACAACGCGTACTTCCAGGACGACCCGATGGCCGGCCGGATCACGACACCGCTCAGCGAGTCCCAGCTGGGCAAGTTCGACCTGATCCCGGAGATGTCGCGGATCTACGACAACGGCACCGTGCGGATCTACCGTTTGGAGGACTCGTGAACCCGGTACGTGCCGGTGTGCTGGCCGGCCTGACCGTGCTGGCGTCGGTCGCCGTCGAGTTCGGCCCGCTCCCGCTGTCGCTGCCGGGTGGGCTGCTGCTCGCGATCGTGCTGCCCGGGTACGCGCTGAACGAGGCGATCTTCCGGCCCGGGCGGCGCGACATCGGGGTGGTCGAGCGGGCGGTGCTGGTGCCGTCGCTGAGTCTGGCCGTGCTGGTGCTCGGCGGCCTGGTGCTGTGGGGCGCCGGCGGGCACCTGAACCGGACCAGCTGGACCCTGGTGTGCGCGGTGAGCACGCTGATCGCGACCGGGGCCGCCTACTACCGGACGCTGCGGGCGGCGACACCGGAGACCGGGCCCGGGCCGGTGCGGGCCGCGCGGGCCGGGATTCAGGACCGCCTGATCCGGGACGTGCTGCCGCTGGTCCTGGCGGTGCTGCTGGTGGCCGGGGCGGGCGTCTGGTCGTACGCCGACTCGGTCGACACCTACGACGTCACGGTGAGCACCCTGTCGGCCCAGCCGCCCGGCCCGATCGACGCCGACGGCAACCGGCCGGTCCAGGTGGCGGCGACCGGGCTGGCCGCGGGCGAGTGGACGCTGGTGCTCAGCGACCCGGCGGGTGTCGAGGTGAGCCGGCAGGACGTGGCCCCGGACGGCACGGGTGGCTGGTCCGGCCAGGTCAGCGTGCCGGGCGACGAGCGGGTCACGATGAACCTTTTCCGAGGTCAAGAGGCGGCTGCGTTCCGTACGCTGATCATCTCGGAAGTTCCGTAGGACCGCAGACCTGGAGTCGCCCGCATGCCGTCTCGCCGCTGGATGGTCGCGGCACTGCTGTTGGTCGCCGGCTGTACGCCGGCCGCCGAGGCGCCACAGGCGGCGGAAACACCCGCGCGACCGGATCCCCGGTCGGCTCGGGAGATGATCGCGCTCCCCCGGGAGGCCGGCGCCTGGCCGGGCGTGAACGGGCTGTCCGGGGTGAACGGCTTCCCGCTGCTCGACACCGCCTCGGTGACCGATTTCTGCACCGACCGCGGCCGCCCGTGCGGGATGGCGCAGACCTACACCGACCGCACCGACTACGAGTCGATGACCCGCGGCTCGGCCTGGGTGTTCGAGTCGTTCGCCGGTTTCGACGGTGTCCTGGTGATCTCCCAGTCGCTGGTCCCGGACAAGGGTGAAGCCCTGGTGAAGGACTGTGCGGCGGGTGTCTACGACCAGCACTGGCGGGATTTCGGGACGCTGATGACCCAGCACGGCCGGGGTGCCTCGGTGGTGCGGCTGGGCTGGGAGATGAACGAGTCCTCGATGGCCTGGCGGGGCCTCGACGCGACCGCCTACATCGACTGCTACCGGCGGGCCGCGACCGCCATCCGGGCGACGAACCCTCTGGTCCTGCTGGACTGGACGATCAACGCGCACAACACGCCGGCCGATCTGTGCGGCGGGCTGAGCACCAACTGCTACCCGGGTGACGAGTACGTCGACGTGATCGGTGTGGACAACTATGACCACCATCCGTGGTCGCCGACCGAGGCCGATTTCGATCGGACCGCGGCGGCCCCCGAGGGCCTGGACTGGCTGTTCGCGTTCGCCCGCGCGCACGGCAAGCCGTTCTCGGTCGGCGAATGGGGTGTGATGCCGACCGGCGACGCCGGGAAGGACAACCCGGACTTCGTGCGCTGGATGCACGCCTGGTTCGCGGAACACGCCCCGTACCTGGCGTACGAGGCGTGGTTCCAGCGTTGTGACGGCACCGTCTCCCAGTCGGCGATCCTGCGGCCGGACGATCCGGACTGCCTGCCGAACACCGGATCGTCCGAGGTGTACCGGGAGCTGTTCAGCCGCTGAACCGGGCGTTGCCGGCCATCTCCCGGTACGCGGCGGCCGCGTCCGGCAGCGAGTCGAGCCGCCAGTGCTCGGGATAACTGGGGTGGGTGTCGGTGTCGAACCAGACCACCCCGCCGATCGCCGGCCGCTGCTCCACATAGGTGGTGAGCTGACGGATCCAGTCGGCCTTGGTGGTGCCGCCGTAGTCCTTGGACCCGACCTCGGTGATCATGATCGGTTTGCGCGGCGAATACTTGGCGTAGACCGGGTCGAACAGCGTGGCCGGCGCCTCCTTGTGCAGGTTGTAGCCGGAGACACCGACCCAGTCGACGTAGTCGTCACCCGGGTAGTAGGCGTCGATCCGGTTCCAGTCGGCCTTCGGGCTGGAGTTCCAGTTCGGGCTCCACACCCACGAGACGTTCTCGGCACCCTCGTCGTCGAAGATCTTCCGCAGCTTCCGGAAACACTTCACGTACCCCTCGGTGTCCTGGTCGTTCTTGGCCCCGCCCCAGCGGTACCAGTCGCCGTTCATCTCCCAGCCCCACCGCAGCAGGGCGGGCTGGTCCAGGTCACGGATGCGGCGGGCGGCCGCGGCGATCAGGTCGTCGGCGTCGCCGTCGAGGATCTCGCCGTACTTCGGGCCGCGCCACGACACCATCGGGATCGAGTCCTTCGGCTTCCCCTCGATCCTGTCCGGGAGCTTGTCCTCCCACGCGTAGAAGACGTGGGTGATCCGCTGATCCCGGCCGATCTGCCCGCGGCGCAGCTCGACCGCCTCCGGGTAGGTCATGCCGTCCAGCCCCAGGTAGGAGCCGAGCATCGCCTTACCGGCGGTGAACGCGACGGTCCCGCCGAGCTTCTGTCCGGCGTCGGTGAAGGGGGACGGGGTCGCCGACGGGGCCGAGGTGGGTGTGCCGCTGACCGCGAGCGGCGCCTCGCGGGCGGCCGCCTTCCACATGCCGAAGACACCCGCCGAGGAGGCCACCCCCAGCCCGGCCAGGCCGAGCAGCCCGCGCCGGGTGACCACGTCGTCGACGCGCCGATGCGAGCCGGTCACGTCAGCTCCCGACCGGCTTTGCGGGCCAGCCGGCGGACCATCCGCCAGCCCGGCTGGGCACACTGCCGGAGCCGGGCGGCCGGGGTGGCCGCGGTCTGCGCGACCAGGGCGACCAGGTCGGCGCCGGTGTGGTCCGGGGTGGGCTGGAAGCGGGGCACCGCGAACCGGCGCTCGGCCGGGGTGTGCGGGCGCCGGCCGACCTCGGTGGCGTTGTCGTGGCCGGACCGCTCGACCACCCGGCGGACCAGGGCGCTGTTGTAGCCGTGCGGGTAGGCGAACGACCGCACCCGCCGCTGCAGGCGCTGTTCGAGCTGGTCGCGGCTGCTCACCACCTCCTCGCGCAGCTGCGCCGGAGAGAGCACGTCGAGCGGGTGGTGCACGAGGCTGTGGTTGCCGATCTCGATACCGGCGTCGGCCACCTCGGCCAGCTCGTCCCAGGTCAGCATCGGGCCGAAGTCGTCGGCATACCGGCCGAGCCACCCGGCGTGACCACCGAGGTGTCCGACCGAGGCGTAGAGGGTGGCACCGGCGCCCACCTTGCGCAGCGCGGGGACACCCTCGGTGAGGAAGTCGCGGTAACCGTCGTCGAAGGTGAGCGCGACCAGGCGCTCGGTGCTGCCGGCCGCCCGCAGATCGAGCGCCTCGGTCAGCCCGACCAGTCGGTAACCGGCGTCACTCAGTGCGTTGAGCTGCTCGGTCAGCCGTTCCGGTGGCACCGCGAGGTCACGCAGCGGACCGTCGACTCCGGAGACCGAGTGGTACATCAGCGCGGGCAGCGTGGTCACCGCGTCCTCCCCCATGATCTTCTCTTTCCGGCCGCCAAAGTTACCCGCTGTGATCGCCGCGCCGGGTCCTCCGTTCGACTGGACCTCTGGCCTTTTCACACTACAGCCAGTAATGTCCGAGACCTTCCAAGTCCTCGGCCAGCGCAAACGGCGTCACACGATCATTACTTAAAGTGATATGTGAACCGAAGGCCAACCGGAGACGTATCGGAGGGCAACACCGAAACCGCTCTAAACCCCGGGAGCGCGCACCATGTTCCGCCTCATTCAGTTGCACACCGAAAGCGGCGTCCCACGTATCGGCGTGGACCCCGACGGCTACGCCAGCGCCCGCGCCGCGCTGGCCCACTACCGGACCGCCCCGGCCACGTACTTCGCGGTCGGCCGCTTCGACCATGAGGGCACCCTCACCGAGGTGATACTCGACCCGATATGCGGGCTCGACGGCGCCTGCCAGCGCCCGGCTTCGGTGATCCACGCGCAGACCTACGAACGCCTCTGCGAGCGGTGCGCCTCCGGACTCGACGTGCTCACCGTCCCGCAACTGGCCCGGCGCCTCGGGATCGCCTGTCGGCTCGCCCCGAGCGTCGCCCGCTTCCGGCAGACCGCGCTCGGCGGCCTGCGCGCACCCTCCGGCAACCGGATCGCCCGCGAGTTCCCCGACCACGTCCACGACGCGGCCTGGCGCCAGGAACTCTGCATCAGCCTCACGCAGAGCCCGACCGCTCTGAACGGCCTGCTCATCGGGGTCGGCGCGCTCAGCCACCGGCAGGTCCTCGACCTCTTCCCGGCGCTGTGCGCCCTCGGCGACGAACTCCCCGACGCCATCCACGAGGACCTCACCCGGGCCACCGCGCGGCCGCTGTCCCCCGCGGGCGTCGCCGGCCTCCGGCTCGGCCTGAAGAACAAACCCTGACCCCTTATTCGGTACGGCTACGCCGGCTCGCGTGGCCACGACGCGACGCAGGCGACAGTCCCGCCCGCCAAGGCGCCTCTCGGGCGGAAGCGTCGGGTCACCGGCCCGGCCCGCAGAGCTCTGCGGGCCGGCCGAGGTCTTACAGGCGGATCTTCAGGACCGCTCCGGTGTCTCGGCAGGTGCTGCAGGTGGAGACGTAGGCGTGGCCGCCCCGGAGGGCCAGACCGCCCGGGGAGTTCAGCCCGGTTCTCGTCACCACCCGACGGGTGCCCTGCACGTCGACGCTGGTCAGCGTGCCGCGCTCCAGGACGTACAGACGGTTGCCCGGCCCCCAGGCCAGGTCGACGACGCCGGTGAAGCCGGTGGCCCACACCCGCGGGGCCCGGCCGGGTTCGACCCGCCAGATCCGGGCGGCGGGTGGGCGTACCAGCGAAGGGTCGAACGTCTCGCCGACGAACCAGGCGCCGTCCGGACCCGCCGTCACCGAACTCGGCACCCCCGGCGCCGGGAAGGTCGCGACCGTCCGCAACCGGCCGCGCGGGCCGATCCGCAGCAGGGCCCGCTCACGGGCGTCGACGATGACCGAATCCGCCGCGGCCACCGGCGCCGGGCTGGTGGTCAGCCGGTTCGCGCCACGGTAGAGGCCGGGTTCGGCGGTGGACGTGTGTACCGGCTCGCCGTCCGCGTCGATCGTCACGTCGGACGGTCCGGCCACCCCGTCCTCGGCCGACGGCAAGCCCGATGCCACTCGCCACTGGTGGCCGAATTCGATCATCGTGATCGCTCCCGAGGGGCCACCGCGTCCGGCCTCGGCCACGTACAACTCCCCGCGCGATCCGAAGGCGAGGCCTCTCGGGTTGTCCAGACCGCGGGCGACGATCTCGACCGATGTCCGGCCCGGCAGCGGAAGCACCGGATCGGTGCCGTGACCGGCGATCAGCAGCCCGAAGACAGCAAGATAGGAACGGATCGTGAGCAACTAGAACCCCCGTGTAGTCGACTCTCCTCGGACAGGTTCTTTTGCCACCTTTGCCCTCGCCTATCGCCCGAACGGCCGTTCACCGCCGGGAGTCGTTGATCCGACCCCCGGGAGGATGACCGGTACGGTCGGCGCATGACCTTCGCCGAACTGGTGTCCCGCGCCCGTGACCTGGCCGGGAACGGTCG
This sequence comes from Actinoplanes sichuanensis, assembly GCF_033097365.1. Classification (NCBI taxonomy): domain Bacteria; kingdom Bacillati; phylum Actinomycetota; class Actinomycetes; order Micromonosporales; family Micromonosporaceae; genus Actinoplanes; species Actinoplanes sichuanensis. The sequence continues at coordinate 1,042,221 of NZ_AP028461.1, read as the reverse complement.
TCGGGCGGTCCTCGGCATCGCCGGCCCGCCCGCGGCGGGCAAGACCACCCTGGCCGCCGCGCTGGTCGAGGCGCTGTCCGCGGATCCGCCGCCCGGTTTCGGACCGGACTGGGTGGCGCACGTGCCGATGGACGGTTTCCACCTGGCCGACGTCGAGCTGGACCGGATCGGGCTGCGCGACCGCAAGGGCGCCCCGGACACCTTCGACGCCTGGGGCTTCGCGGCCCTGCTGCGGCGGCTGATCGAGGACCGCGACGAGATGATCTACGCGCCCGGGTTCGAGCGGGTCCTGGAGCAGCCGATCGCCGGCAGCATCCCGGTGCCCCGGACCGCGCGGCTGATCGTCTCCGAGGGCAACTACCTGCTGCTCGACCAGCCCCGATGGACGCCGGTGCGGGAGCTGCTGACCGAGGTCTGGTATGCCGAACTGGACGACGGCGAGCGGCTGCGGCGCCTGATCGAACGGCACATCAGGTTCGGCAAGGAGCCGGCCGCCGCGGAGGCCTGGGCGACCGGCACCGACGAGCGCAACGCCGAGTTGATCGTGGCCGCCCGCGACCGGGCCGACCTGATCGTGGATTACGCAGCCCTGGCCATCGGCTGAGAGTGGGCTGAGTAACGGCTTTCGGATTTCGGTGCGGCACGGTGGCATGCTTGCCGTCATGTCGGTGGATGAGGCGGTCGAGACCGAGCCGCGCAGGCGCGGGCCTCGGTTCGCGCGTTTCGGTCTGGTTCTGGTCGCGGTGCTGTCGCTGTTGTTCGGCGTGCCGTGGGCGACGCTCGTCTGGTCCGGCAACGACTGGCCGCTGCCGGTCTTCGTCGCCGGCACGCTGCTGTTCCTCGGGGTGGCGGCCGGTTTCCCCTATCTGATGTTCCGGGGGCACGGCGGCCACCGTGACCTCGAGTCCCGGATCGCCGACACCCTGCTCGGTGTGGTCTGGGTGCTGTTCACCTGGTCACTGATCGGCCAGTTGGCCGGCCTGGTGCTGCTGGCCGCCGGGGTCGACGATCCGATCCGCTCGCGGGTGGTGTCGGCGGGCGTCGTGGTGGTCTCGGCCGGCCTGCTGATCTGGGGTTACGCCGAGGCGATGCGGGTGTCGCGGGTGCGGCGGGTGGACGTGACGATCCCCCGGCTCGGTCCCGGGCTGGACGGGCTCAAGGTCGTGCTGATCACCGACACCCACTACGGGCCGATCGACCGTTCGCGCTGGTCGCGGGGTGTCACCGAGGTGGTCAACTCGCTCGACGCGGACATCGTGGCGCACACCGGCGACATCGCCGACGGTCTGGTCGAGCAGCGTCTGGAGATGGCCGCACCGCTGGCCGACATCCGGGCCCGGTTCGCGCGGGTCTACGTGACCGGCAACCACGAGTATCACAGCGGCGCCCAGGGCTGGGTCGAGCACATGGAGCACCTCGGCTGGCAGACGCTGCACAACCGGCACGTCCTGGTCACCCGGGGCGGCGACACACTGGTGGTGGCCGGTGTCGACGACCGGACCGCGGGCGGTTCCGGCCTGCCCGGCCACCGGACCGACCACGAGGCCGCGCTGTCCGGCGCCGACCCGGATCTGCCGGTCCTGCTGCTGGCCCACCAGCCGCAGCAGATCAAGGACGCGGTGGCGCACGGCATCGACCTGCAGCTGTCCGGGCACACCCACGGCGGCCAGATGTGGCCCTTCCACTATCTGGTCCTCACCGACCAGCCGAGCCTGCAGGGCCTGTCCCGGCACTCCGAGCGCACGCAGCTCTACACCAGTCGGGGCACCGGTTTCTGGGGCCCGCCGTTCCGGATCTTCGCGCCCAGCGAGATCACCCTGCTGACACTATGGTCCGGTCGATAGCGGTCACGTTCTGACCGCTATCGGCGGCAGGATGGTGGCATGACCGCAACGTGGAAGATCGAGCTCATCCCGGTTCCGGTGACCGACGTCGACCGGGCCAAGGCGTTCTACGAGAAGATCGGCTTCACCGCCGACCACGATCACCGGGTGTCCGAGGGTCTGCGGTTCGTGCAGCTCACGCCACCCGGTTCGGCCTGCTCGATCGCGATCGGCGAGGGCATCACCGAGAAGACACCGGGTACGCAGGAGATCCAGGTGGTGGTGGCGGACGCGGACGCCGCCCGCGAGCAGGTGCTGGCCGCCGGGGTCGAGACGGGTGACGTGGACGAGCAGCCGTGGGGCCGGTTCGTGTACTTCCGCGATCCGGACGGCAACAGCTGGTCCCTGCAGGCGATCGCCTACCGTCCCGAGGGATAGCCGTTGGCCTATGTTGATCCCGGAAACACGCCGGGACGACACCACGGGGGTTCGAGAAATGGCCGACCGACATCCGGCCCGGGAGATCGCAGCCGCCGCGCTACGCCGCGATCCGGGACCGCTGACGGTAGCCGACAGCCTGTCCCATCAGGTGTTCGTCGGCGCCGACGTGGTCGTGAAGATCATCGAGGCGGGCCGTCATCCGCGTCTGGAACGGGAGATCGCGCTGGCCCCGCATCTCCCGGCCGGGGTCACGGCGCCGCTGCTGGCCAGTGGCGTCCACCCGGCCGGTGACGGCGAGGTCCGGTTCGCCTGCTACGCACGGATGCCCGGCACGGCACCGGGCATGGGGCTGCCGCAGGCCGACGCGACGGCTGCACGGACGCTGACCGAGCAGGCGGTGCGGCGTCTCCGCGTCCTGCACGAGTGGACACCGCCGGCGGACGCCGTCCCGATCCTCCGAGAACCGCTCGACCACGGCGGCTTCACCGGCCGTACCGCATTGGTGGAAGAAATCGACGCGATCGCCGCCGTCGCGCCGGCCGCCCTGATCGACGGACTGCTCGCGATCGCCGAAGGCGCGCCGGAAAGTGTCTCCGCAGCGGTGCCGGTGCACGCCGACTGCCACTGGGGCAACTGGCTGGCCGACGACGGCACGATCACCGCGCTGCTGGACTTCGAGTGGGCCCGGTTCGGCGATCCGATGGACGACTGGTTCTTCGTGATCGCGGACAGCGGGCCACACCGGTGGATCGCCCTGGACGTGGTCGCCGAGGCGACCGGGACGGCGCCCGACGAACTGCGCGCCGCGTGCGAGATCCGCCACGCGAACCACCTGGCGGCCGATGTGCGCCTGGCGGTCACCGACCCGGCGGAGCACGGCGCGCTGCTGACGCCCCGGCTGGAGAGCCTGCACGAGGTCATCACCCGGCGGACCTGGTGGAAGTCCTCTGTCGACTGACCCTCGCCGGGCGGAATGTCGGGAATAAACCCGTTGAGCCGTGCTCTATGGGCCGAGCAGGATGGTTGCACCGCCTTCCCCTTCGCGCCCTGAGGATTCTTCATGCGTCTGCTTCGCGACCTGTGGGCCACCAGCCGAAGTCGCACCGCGCTCGTCGCGTTCCTGATAGTCATCGGCGCGTCCGGTTCCGCCGGGTCCTTAGCCTTGGCCGGACCGGTGCTGGTCGATCGGTCGGCCACACTGTTCACTCTGCTCGCCGCGGGCCTGGTCGCCTCGGTGATCAGCGATGTGGTGGTCGGCCTGGTGGTGGCGAAACTGACCGCCGACTGGGCCGCCCGCACCCGCCGCGACCTCAACCGGGTCGCCTTCGGCCAGGACATCCCCACCCTGGAGAACACCCCGGTCGGTGAGCTGCTCGACCGGATCGACTCCGACGTCTACCAGGTCGGCGCCGAACTGCGCGGCAGCGGCGTACGGCTGGCCCAGTCGCTGGCCGTGGCCACCCTGTCGGTGGTCACCACGTTCTTCGTCTGGTGGCCGGCCGCGCTCGCGATGATCGCGGTGGCGGCACTGCTGTTCGTGGTGATGAACAAACCGGTCCAGCGGATCGGCCCGGTCCGCATCGCCGAGGAGGAGGCCTGGTCCGACCTGGCCGCGGTGATGGAGGAGGCCATCCACGGGCAGGACGACGTGCGTACGAGTCTGGCCGCGCCGTACGTCCGTCGCCTCTACGCCCTGCGCTCGGCCGAGGTCCTGCGCCGTGGCCGCCGGGTCTGGCGGATGTCGGCGAAGGTCACCATGGCCGCCGGCAGCATCACCCGCACCCTGATCGCGTCCCTGGTGGTCACCGGCGCCTGGGCGCTGATGAGCGGCCACATCGACGCGGCCCGGCTGACCGCGGTGTGGCTGCTGGCGCTCGGTTTCGGCGGCACCCTGGAGCACCTGACCCGGATGGTGCCGGAGATGCAGAACGCGCTGGGCGCCTGGGGCCGGGTGCGGATGCTGGCCGAGGTGCCCCAGGAGCCGGTCGACGGGGTCGACCCGGTCGACGGTGACCTGGTGGTCCGCGACCTGACCTTCCGCTACGGCGAGTCGGACAGCAGTCGCCCGGCGGCCCTGCGCGGGGTCAATGTGACCTTCGCACGCGGCCGTTCGTACGCGCTGATCGGCCGGACCGGCTCCGGCAAGAGCACTCTGGCGAAGATCCTCACCCGGGCGGTCGACGTGCCACGCGGCACGGTCTTCCTGGGTGGCATCGACATCAACGACATCGGTGTCGAAGCGCTCCGCCGGCGGACCGCGATCGTCCCGCAGCGCACCGAGATCCTGGCCGGCACGCTCGCCGAGAACATCGCGCTGTTCGACCGTGACCTGCAACCGCGGGCCGGGCAGGCGCTGGACGAGCTGGGCCTGACCTCCTGGGTCGCCGGGCTGCCGGACGGCCTGGAGACGAGACTGGGTGAGGGCGGCTACAAGCTGTCGGCCGGGCAGGAGCAGCTGGTGGCGTTCGCCCGGATCCTGGTCCGGGACCCGCAGGTGGTGATCCTCGACGAGGCGACCGCCCGGATGGACCCGGTCACCGAGTCATGGGTGCAGCGGGCCACCGACCGGCTCCTGGAGGGCCGGATCGGCGTGATCGTGGCGCACCGGCTGTCGTCGGTGCAGCGCTGCGACGAGGTCGTGGTGCTGGCCGACGGTGAGGTCCTGGAGCAGGGCCCGCTGCGTGAGTCGCGGCGGTTCGCCGAGCTGATGGCGAGCAGCAACCTCGCGGTTCCGGCGGCTCCGACCACCGGCGGCGGGGTCCTGGTGGCCGAACACGACTGGGACACCGGGATGCGTGAGGAGCTGGGCCCGGACGCCCTGTCCAACCCGCTGCCCACGGTGGAGCCACCGGCCCTGCCGGAGGCTCCGCGCGCCCGCACGATGCGCGAGATCATGCGACTGGCCACCAACGACAAGCGGTTCGGGCTGGCCGCCTGCGCCTGGTTCCTGCTGCTGGTGCTGCTCGGCTTCGACGGAGCGATCCTGCCGCTGCTGTGGGCGAACGTGGTCGACGGCCTGGGCAACCCGATGCTGCCCGCGCTCGGTATCGCGGTCGCGCTGCTGGCGCTGGTCCCGTCGCTGTACTTCACCGGAGCCTGGTTCCCGGAGTGGTGGGTCCGGCAGATGCTGCGGATCAGCCTGCGCCTGCTGCACGGCCAGATCGGCCCGCGTCGGGTCAGCAAGCACACCCCGGCCGAGGTGGTGGCCCACGGCGGCGACACCGAACGGGTGGTGCAGCTGGCCGACAACGTCATCGACAACACGGTGGCGATCTTCGCGCTGGTGTCGATGACGCTGTTCGCCCAGTCGATCGTGCCCGGCCTGTTCTTCGCCGGGACGATGCTGCTGTCCGGGCTGGCCGCGACCCTGTTCGGACCGCGGCTGGAGAAGGCGGCCCGCCGGACCGTCGCGGCCCGGGCGGCGTTCGCGACGTCGCTGGTGTCGTCGCTGTCCGCGGTGCGCACGGTGAAACTGGCCGGAGCGACCGATCCGGTGCTGCGGCACCTGGGCGACCTCGACGAGACCCGCAGCGAGCTGCAACGCCGGGAGATCGCGATCCAGGTGTGGGCCCGCTCCACACCGTCGATCGCGAGCGGTCTGCTGCCGATCGCGGTGTGGGCGCTCTACCTGGGTGGTCACCTGACGGCGGCGGCGACCCTGATCGCGGTGTCGGTGCTCGGCGCGGCCCGGTGGTTCGCGTGGACCACGGCGTCGCTGGTGTCGCACTTCCCGTCGGCACGGGTCTGGACGAACCGGACGGCCGCGATGACCGGCACCTCGGAGTACTCGGCCGACGTCACCGGTGTGGACATCTCGGCCGGGACGGCGCCGGCGCCGCCTACGGCGCCGCGCGAGCCGCTGCGCACCCTGCAGCTGTCCGGCTTCAGCGCGGTGCACGAGAACGGGGCATTGGGGGTACGCGACATCGACCTCACCGTCGAACGCGGCGAACTCGTGCTGGTCCTCGGCCCGGTCGGATCCGGCAAGTCGTCGCTGCTGCGGGCGCTGGCCGGGATCGTGCACCACACCGGCGAGCTGCGGTGGAACGGTGACCCGGTCGACGAGCCGGAGGTGTTCCTGCGGCCGAACCAGGTCGGTTACGTGGCCCAGCTACCGCGGGTGCTGTCCGGGACGGTGGCCGACAACATCCAGCTCGGACACGAGGTGGACGCGGCCGACGCGGTGTCGGTGGCGCAGCTGGAACACGACCTGGCCGCCGCCGGTGGTGGTCTGCAGCTGCTGATCGGCCACAAGGGCACCCGGCTCTCCGGCGGTCAGTTGCAGCGGCTGGCGCTGGCCCGGGCGCTCGCGCCGCGTACCGAGCTGCTGATCGCCGACGACGTCTCGTCCGCGCTGGACGTGACGACGGAGCTGTCGCTCTGGCAGGCGCTCCGTTCGCACGGTGTGACGGTGGTCGGCTCGACGTCCAAGCGGGCCGCCCTGGCCCAGGCCGACCGGGTGGTCGTGCTGATCGGCGGCCGCGCCGAGGACCAGGGCACCTGGGCCGAACTGGCCGACCGCTGGGGCCACCTGGCCGGCTGACCGGCCTCGGTTCGCGTGGTGATGTGTGGTGCTTGCGCCGCACGTCACCACGCTACGGTTGGCGGCGTGCGCGCGTTCGTCCTCCTCAAACCGGACTGCCTCCGACGCGGGCTGGGCGGTGCGGTGGAGCGGGCCGTCGAAGCGGCCGGGCTGACCGTCGACGGGCGGCTTCCCCTCGCCCTCTCCCCCGCCGACGTGCGGTATCTCTGGTCGGAGTACTCCGACGCCGGGCACAGCCTGACCCTCGGTTTCCTGGACCGCTATCTCACCACCGGACCGTCCGAGATGCTGCCGGTCAGCGGGCCGGACGCGTTCGAGGCGGCCCGCCGGGTGAAACGGGAGATCAGGTCCCGGCACGCCGACGGGCCGTTCGCCAACGTGGTCCACGCGGCCGAACGGCTCGGCGAGCTGGCCCGGCAGCGTGACCACCTGCTCGGCCGGCCCAACGCCGATCCGCCGGTCAGCCCGCCGCGCCCGCCGGGCCTGGACTTCCGTCCGCTGTTCGACGTGCCCGCCTTGATCGAGGAGTTGTGGCCGCGGACCCAGGGGGTGCCCGCCGATCCCGGCCCGCATCGGCTCGACGACGGGACCGGGGCGGTCATCCTCGGGCCGGACCGCGACCACACCCTCGACTCGACGGTCACCGCGCTGTGGCACGCGCTGCCCGGCGTCGAACCGGCCCGGGCGGTCCTCCTGGCCCTGCACAGCGGCTGGTCGGGCGGCACACCGGTCGCCGTCGGCGGCCGGGCCGCCCGTCGGCGCTGCCTGCGAATCCTCCGGGAACACGGCGTCCGCAACTGCTCCGATCAGCGCTGAAGCCGCTTGGCCAGCCACTCGACCGCCAACGGGTACCGCCAGTCGATGCCGCCGTGCTTGGCCGGGAACAGCTCGAACGCGATCTTCTCCTCGGGCACCCCGACCCGGAGCAGCCCGGCCCGGAACGCCTCCGCGCCCAGGTCCAGGAACCACTCGTCCCGGGTTCCGGCGTCGATCCACACCGCCCGCAGCGAGCGCACCTCGTCGGCGTACCGATCGATCATGCGGATCGGGTCCCAGTGCAGCCACCGCTGCCACACCTCGGGCAGAATCTCGCCGGTCCGCGCGTCGAACGGCAACCGTGGTGTCCCGTCCGGGTCGGCCGAGAACGCCGCCGTGCAGCCCAGGACGAGGACCAGCAGCATGTCCTCCTCCTTGGTGAACGCGACCCGGGACTGGAAGTCCTTCCAGTACGCGTGGATGTCATGGTCGTAGTCGCGCAGAGCCCGGGTGGCCTTGGCGAACTCGTTGAGGTAGCAGTATTCGTAGAGCGCGTCCCCGGCGTGGGTGGCCAGCGCCCCGAACAGGTCCGGCCGCAGCATCGGGGTGATCATCGCCCCGAACCCGCCGGACGACTTGCCACTGATCGCCCGCGACTCCCGGTCGGCGATCGTGCGGTAGTTGGCGTCGACGTACGGCACCACCTCGTCGCAGAGGTAGGTGTGATAATTCCCGGTGCCGGGCGAGTCGACGAACTGCGAGCCGCCGTACGCCGTCCACGCGTCCACGTAGACGAGGATGCAGCCGGGCGCCCGGCCCTGCGCGAACACCTGGTCGGCGGTCTCCACGAACGGCTGCCGGAACGGTGTCCGGTTGGCCCACATGGTGACCTGCCCGGAGTAACCCTGGATGACGTAGATGGCCGGGTACCGGTCGGTGCCGTCGGGTTCGTAGCCGGGCGGCGTGTACACCCACAGCGGCCGCTCGTGCGGGTCACCGAGAACGTTGCCGCGGAGCGCCTGCGAATCGATCGTGTCGTGATGCAGGGTCCCCGCGAGCTCACTGGTCCATATCGACATGCCCCCGAGTCAACTATGTTTCACCGATGACCGCACCCAGGTTGGCGTGGCTCGACGGGCTCCGCGCCATAGCCGTCCTGCTGGTGGTCTATGCGCATCTGACCCGGTTCGTCTTCACCGATCTGCGGGCCGTGACCGGCGAGTGGCTCCACGCGGGCACCGCCGGAGTGATGCTGTTCTTCCTGGTCAGCGGCTACATCATCCCGGCCTCGCTGGAACGGCACGGTGATCTGCGGGCGTTCTGGCGCAGCCGGATCCGGCGGTTGTTCCCGCTCTACCTCGCGGTGATCGCGGTCCTCGTGGTGGCGCACCCACCGGCCGAACCGCTCGCCGCGGCGGTGGGACACGCCACGATGCTGCCGTTCCTGGCCGGTGTGCCGCTGATCACCGCGGTGTTCTGGACGCTCTCCTTCGAGATGGCCTTCTACCTTCTCGTCACGACCCTTTTCACGGTACGGGCCACCCGGTCCGTACTTCCTCCGGTCCTCCTGGCGCTGGCCGGTGCGATCACCGCGCCGCTGGTCCCGCTCCGGTTCGGCCAGGTGCCGGTGGTGACCGCGGTGGTGCTGGTGCTCGGGCTGGCCGGGGTGGTGTCCGGCCGTCGCTGGGCCGAGGTGACCGGCGGTCTGCTGCTCGGCGGGCTGGCGCTGACCCTGCTGGTGTTCAACATGGACCCGGCGCACGCCCACGACGGCCTGCCGATCCTCGCCGTGATGTTCACCGGCACGGTCGTGTACCGGGCCGACCACGGCCAGACGTCCTGGTGGCGGGCCGGCGTGGTGATCGCGGTGGTGGCGGCGTCGCTGCTGACCACCTGGATCGGCGAGCTGGTCGCCCTGGACGCGCTGACCCCGCGTTACGTGACGCGATCGGTGCTGACGCTGCTGGTCTTCGGCGGGGCGTTCGCGGCCGGGATGCGCCTACGTCACCGGCGCACCCCGGCCTGGCTGTCCCGGATCGGCGTGATCAGCTACTCGGTCTACCTGATCCACTACGTGCTGATCGAACTCGGCGGCCCGATCCTCACCTCGAACGTCCCCGATCCACTGCTGGCGGCCGGTTACCTGACCGCGGTCCTGACCATCTCCTGGCTCACCCACCGGTACATCGAGCTTCCCGGCCAGCGGCTGGGTACACGCCGCCCCGACAAGCACCCCACCTCGGCCACCACCCGAACCTCACGAGATCGCGGCACGGGCGTGGCTACAGGTGGTGGTCCAGCCAGGTGAAGGACTCGTCCTGCATCTCGGCGGTGTAGATGTGGCCCAGGCCGGGCCAGGTCTTGGTGCGCAAGCGGTGGCCGGCGTGCTGGTCGGACCAGACTCGGGCCAGTTTGGCGTAGGCGACGGCGGTGCCCTCGGCGGTGAACAGGGGGTCGAGTTCACCGCCCATCACGAACATCGGGCGGGGTGCGGCGATGGTGGCCACGTCCGGGATGTCGAGGTGCCGGTAGAGGCCCGGGTGCAGCATGTAGAACGCGGACTGGCCGCGCAGCGTGTTGTTGCCGGGCACCATCATCTCCTTCAGGCCGGTCATCCAGCAGGCCGAGACGGTCGCGGCGATGTGGTCGGAGAGGGCGGCCACCTGCCACGCCCGGTATCCGCCCATCGAGAAGCCGACGGCGGCGATCCGGTGCGGGTCGATCTCGGGCCGGGTGGCCAGGAAGGCGGCGGTGCGGGCGTCCTCGCGGGCCATCAGTCCGGCCGGTGACGAGCCCAGGTTGAACAGGTTGCTCGCCAGGGCCTGCTGGTTGTCGTAGGTGAGGCCGCCCCGGTCGCCCCAGCCGAGCGCGTCGACGGCCAGGACCGCGTACCCGCGGGCGGCGAGCTGGTCACCGACGAACCGGCCGCTGAAGTAACGGTCCGCCCAGGCCCGCGCGGAGACGAGACGCGTTTCGTCGTACCACGGCTGGATGAGTTTTTCTTTGCCGATGTCGAATTTGGCGCCGTGATCGTGGAACAGCAGCGCGGCCGGGAACGGTCCGGGGCCGTCGGGCAGCAGCATGGTGGCGCGGACGCGGCTGTGCCGGGTGACGTTGAAGACGATCTGACGGCGGCGGTATCCGGGTCCGGCCTGCTCGTCGATGGTCTCCGGCTCGAACGGGGTGCGGTCGGCGGGTTGGCAGAGCAGGCTCTCGAACTGGTGCCGCGCCCGGCGTCGCCAGCTGCGGAAGTCGTGTTCGCGGGAGTTCGGCCAGGCCAGCGGGAAGGTGAGTTCGTCCTTGAGGCGCTCGTGGAAGACCGGGAGATTCCCGGTGACCACCGACGGGCCTTCGAAGCCGGCGGCGGCGAGGGCGTCGGTCAGGTGGGGCGCGGCGAGGGCGGCGGCGGGTAGGGAGATCAGCGAACGGCGCTTCATGGGATTCCGTTTCGTCGATGGAATCCCGACGCTAGAAAGCCCTTTCCCGCATGTCAACAGATTGCCGCTCGCCCCGGTGACGGTCCGGGCGAGCGGCAATCCGGCTAGTGGATCAGTGACCCGGTCAGCGACCCTGGAGGGCCTTGACGTTGTCGCCGAAGGTCCAGTTCTTCGAACCGTCCCAGTTGATCGACCAGGTCATCAGGCCCTTGATTCCGGGGACGCTGTTGACCGCCTGGGTGACCAGGGCCGGCGTCATGTAACCGCCGCCGGCACCGACCTGCGCGGGCAGACCGGGGACCTGCTTGTCGTACGGGATCCGGATGGTGGTGCCCTGGATGGTCAGGCCGTTGTTGAGGCACTGGGTCTGCACGGTGAAGCCCTGGACGGTGCCGGCGCCGTACGAGTCGCCGGAGCAGCCGTACATGCTGCCGTTGTAGTACTGCATGTTCAGCCACCAGAGCCGGCCGTTGTCCAGGTACTTCTTGATGATCGGCAGGTAGGAGCCCCAGATCGAGCCGTAGGTGACCGAGCCGCCGGTGACGTAGGCGGTCTCCGGCGCCATGGTGAGTCCGAAGTTGGACGGCATGGCCGCGAGGACACCGTCGATGATGCGGATCAGGTTGGCCTGCGAGGTCGACAGGGTGTTGATGTTGCCGCTGCCGGTGAGGCCGGTCTCGATGTCGATGTCGATGCCGTCGAAGTTGTAGGCCTTCAGAATCGGCACGATGGTCGCCACGAACCTGTCGGCGACGGCGCTGGAGCTGAGGTCGACACCGGCGGTCGCGCCGCCGATGGACATCAGGATGGTCGCGCCCTGGGCCTTGGCGGCGCAGATCTCGGCGGCGGTGGGCACCTTGACACCGGCGTCCATACCGTTCTCCCAGAGCACCGTGCCGTCCGAGCGGATCACCGGGAAGGCGGCCATCAGCACGTTGTAGCCGTGCTGGGTGATCCGGCTGTCGTTGATCGGAATCCAGCCCATGCCGGGGTGCACGCCGTTGGAAGCGCCGTCCCAGTTCTCCCAGTAGCCCTGGAGCACCTTGCCGGCCGGGCGGCCCTTGACCCCGCACCCCGTCGGGTTGCTCGGGCTGGGGCTGGTCGAAGGGCTGGTCGAGGGACTCGGGGAGGACGACGGGGAGGACGACGACGGCGAGGGTGACGGGTTGGTGCCGCCGGTGCAGGCGCCGAGGCTCTTCCACAGGGTCGGGGTCGCGGCCGGGTTCCAGCCGGTGCCGGCCCAGGCGGTGTGCGTGACCAGGGCCTGGTAGAGGGTGGACTGGTAGGTGACCTGCTGGCCGGCGGTGTAGCTGACGCCTTCCGCCCAGACCGTCGAGGAGCAGGCCACGGCCGCGTTACCGGTCGTGGCGAAGGCGACGGCCGAACCCAGCACCACCCCCACCCCGGCGATCAGGGCCAGCATCTTGTGGCGAACCCGCATGCGAACTCCTCGACGTGTACGGCCGGTGTGACCTGTGTGACCACATCCTGGAGTTCACATACGTAAATATCAAGGCTTCTTAACAGTAAATTCCGGTAATCCGCGACCGGGGCCGCGCATCTACCCATCGACCGTCCCCTATCCCCAAGGAAAGTGCGCTCCATGAAGAAGCGGCTCCTCGGCCCCGCGGTACTGCTCGCGGTACCGATCGCCATCGTCGCCCTGTCCATCGGGCCGTCCGAAGCGGCCACCACCCCCGTCGACGGCGGGATCTACACCATCGCCTCCGGTGCCAGCGGCAAATGCATCGACGTGACCGGGGCCGGCACCGGCAACGGCGCGCTGCTGGTGCAGATCGCCTGCAACACCGCCGCCGGTGACCAGCAGTTCCGGGCAGTCGCCCAGAACGGCGCGTTCGGCCTGGTCAACGCCAACAGCGGGAAGTGCGCCGACGTTCCCTACTCGTCCACGACCACCGGAACCCAGCTGTGGCAGTGGACGTGCGGCGCCGGCGCCAACCAGACGTGGTCGCTGACCGCCTCGACTGCCGCGGCCGGGAAGTTCCTGATCAAGAGCGCCGTCAACGGCCTCTGTGTCAGCGACAAGGACGGCTCGACCGCCGGCAACAACCCGATCGTGCAGGAGGCGTGCTCGGACATCGCCCGCATGCAGTGGTCGTTCAACCAGGTCTCCGGCAGCGCCGGCTGGTCGAACACGGCCGACGGCTTCGCCCAGGGCACCACGGGCGGGGCGGGCGGCACCACGGTCACCGTCAGCTCCTACGCCGACCTGCTGAAATACGCGACGGCGAGCGCGGCCTACGTGGTGAAGGTCAACGGCACGATCACGGTCCCGACGTACGGCTACGAGATCCCGGTGACCTCGAACTAGACGATCGTCGGGCTCGGCACCACCGGCCGGATCAAGAACGGCGGGTTCTTCCTCGGCGCCGGGGTCCGCAACGTCATCATCCGCAACCTGACCATCGGTGACACCGCGATGGCCTCGGACGACCCGGACGACAAGGACTTCGACTACGACGGCATCCAGATGGACACCGCCGACCACGTGTGGATCGACCACAACCGGTTCACCAACATCAACGACGGTTACATCGACAGCCGCAAGGACACCGACTACGTGACGGTGTCCTGGAACGTCCTCGGCGACCACAACAAGACGTTCGGCATCGGGTGGACCGAGAACGTGGTGGCCCGGATGACCATCCACCACAACTGGATCTACAACAGCAACCAGCGAAACCCCAGTGCCGACAACCTGGCGTACGCCCACCTGTACAACAACTACCTGCAGAACGTCACGTCGTACGGCAACTACGCGCGCGGCGCCACGAAGATGGTGATCGAGAACAGCTACTTCGAGAAGGTCAACAACCCGTACTACCCGGACACCGCGACCGGGGCGCAGCTACGGCAGACCGGCAGTGTGCTGACCGGGTGCACCGGGCGGCAGGAGACGTCGGGTTCGGCGTTCACTCCGAGCAGTTTCTACTCGTACGCCCTCGACCCGGCGGCGAACGTGCCGGCCCTGGTCAAGGCCAAGGCCGGACCGCAGGCCGACATCAGCATGTAGCGATGTGGGCCCGGCCGGGGGTATCCCCCGGCCGGGCCCGTACCCGCTAAGTTCCGGCCTACTCCTGCCGAGCAGAACGACATGGTGCGGCGTTGGTGGGGCACTGCCGGGCTTCTGGCCCTGGTCGTGCTCGGTGCTACGGCGGTGATCGCCATCCCCGCCCTGAGCCGAGCCGGCACCTCCACCTACATGACCGTGGTCGGCGGGTCCGAGATGCTGTTCAGCGCGTTCGGGCTGATCTTCGCGGCCTGGGCGAGCCGCCTGCCGGATCTGCCGCCACGGATCCGGCGGGCCTGGCGGTGGATGCTTCCGACATACGGCCTGTGGCTGGTCGACGTGCTTCTCTACGGGATGTTCCCGGGTCAGCCGTTCCCCAGTCTGCCGGAAGTCGGCCAGCTGCTGATCGCACCGGTCACGCTGGCCGGGATCCTGGCGTTCACCCGACTGCCCGCGGCCCGGACCGAGCGGATCAAGCTCTGGTTGGACGCCGGGGTGGTGGCGGTCGGCTCGGGGATGGTCCTGTGGTTCCTGGTGGTGAGCCCGGCCCTGGCCGGTGCGGCCGACGCGACCTGGCGGGAGTTGACGCCGAGCATCGCCCGGCCACTGCTGGACGCGGCACTGCTGTTCGGGGTCGGTGTGGTGCTGCTGCAGGGCACCGAGGTGGCGGCGGCCCGGCTGCCGCTGACCACCGTGGTCGCCGCGATCATCCTCATCCTGGCCGGCGACATGCGCCGTGCCTACGTGGTGAACCACGGCGGTTCGCTGTGGCCGTCACCGGACCAGACGATGTTCTGGGTGGGCGGGCTCTTCATGTTGATGCTCGCGCCGTACCTGCAGGTGTGGCGATCCCGGCACCCGGCGTCGCCGGGCGCGGCCGGATCCACCGGGCCGCCGAGGTGGCCCTATCTCACCGCCATTCCGGGGTACGTGCTCCTCATGATCACGGTCGGGCGGGAGCACCCGTACCCCGCCAGCGGGTTGATCGCCGGCGCCTTCATGGTCTCCACCCTCGTCTTCGGCAGGCAGATGGTCGCCGCCCGGGAGAACCGCCGGATGGCCGTCACTGATCAGTTGACCGGGCTGGCCAACCGGGTGCAGATGTATGAGGCGCTACCGCGGACACTGGCCCGCGCGCATCGCAATCACACGCTCGTCGCCGTGCTGGTCATCGACATGAACGGGTTCAAGCAGATCAACGACGAGTTCGGGCACCGGGCCGGTGACCAGTTACTGATCGGGTTCGCCCGGCTGCTGCGCGGCTGTGTCCTCGGCTCGGATCTGGTGGTCCGGCTCGGCGGCGACGAGTTCGCCGTCGTCCTGTCGAATCTGACCGAACCCGATCATGCCCAGGCGGTGGTGCAACGGATCCGGGCCGCGATGGCCGAACCGATCACCGTCGGCGCCACCGTGGTCCAGCCCAGCGCCAGCATCGGGGTGGCGTTCGCCCATCCCGACACCGACGTGTCGATCGACGAACTGCTGCATCGCGCCGACGTGGCGATGTACGACGTCAAGAAGAGGGCCAAGGTCACCGACTAGACGATTCTGAAAGTTATTCGTCTTTCTTTGTTAGGCGTGTTCCCTGAAGGGCGCTGATGCTCTTCAATGTGACCCACGGGACTCGTCGACGAAGGTTGGTGGTCGCTGTGCGTCTGTTTCTGGTTCCCCTGCTCCTGGCCGCACTGCTGCCGGGCACGACCGCCACGCCCGCGACCGCCGCGCCGACCGCGGAACCGCAGTGGAGCGGGCCGCTGTCGACCCGTGGGCGGTGGATCGTCGACGCGGACGGGCAGCGGTTCAAGCTGAAGTCCGGGAACTGGCATGGCGCCAGCGGCACCTGGAACGGCAGCGGCGACACCGCCGACAACGCCAACCATCACGCCGGCGAGAACTCCGGACGGATTCCGCTCGGGCTCGATCGGGCGCCGCTCGCCACGATCGTCGCCGGGTTCCGGGATCTGGGGCTGAACAGTGTGCGGCTGCCGTTCTCCAACGAGATGGTCCGCGACTCCGTGCCGGTCGCCGACTCCGCCGTGGCCGCCAACCCGCAACTGCGCGGATCGACACCCCTTCAGGTGTACGACCGGGTGGTCACCGAACTCACCGGCGCCGGAATCGGTGTCATCCTCAACAACCACACCAACACCACCCGTTGGTGCTGTGCCGTCGACGGCAACGAGCGCTGGAACACCTCGCAGAGCGTCCAGCAGTGGGAGGACGACTGGCTGTTCATGGCCCGCCGCTACCGGGACAACCCGCGGGTGATCGGCGCCGACCTGTACAACGAGGTGCGCCGCACGATCCTGGACGACCCGAACTGGGGCTGGGGCAACGCCCACGACTGGTTCGCCGCCTCGCAGCGCACCGGCGACCGGATCCTCGCCGAGGCCAACCCGAACCTGCTGATCATCGTTGAGGGCATCAACTGGACCGGCATCCCGGTCGACGGTTTCGCGCACGAGCGGCCCACCCTGCGTCCGGCCCGAACCCTGTCCCACACCCTGATTCGATCCGGCAAGCTGGTCTATTCAGCGCATTTCTACGACTACACCGGCCCCAACCACAGTGGCGCGACCGGGACCGGCGAGACCACCGACCCGCGCTACCGCGACCTGAGCCCGGCCGACCTGGCCGCCGTCGTCCACCGGGACGCGCTGTTCGTCGCCGCCGAGCCGGGCAGCCACTTCACCGCGCCGGTCTGGATCAGCGAGTTCGGCGTCGACGCCAACGCCGCCGACGGCAGTAGGCAGCGCGCCTGGTTCGAGAACTTCGTGAACATCCTGATCAGCGCGGACGCCGATTTCGCCTACTGGCCGACGGTCGGCTGGGCGGAGAGCGGCAACGAGTGGGGCCTGCTGTTCTTCGACGCCGCGGGGCGGCGATCAGGCGTCCTCGACGGTCCGGATTGGCGGTCCGGCGCCTGGCAGCGGCTGGTCACCGCGACTTCCCGGCAGGGGTACGTGGCCCCGGTCCCGTCCCGGAGCATGCTGAGCCCGGACAACGGCGACTTCATCGCGTCCGCCACGATGCGCGCCCAACCCGACTGGGACAGTGGCGCCCGGAAAGCCGCCTGCCCGGACGGCCGGCGACTGATCGGCCTGAGCCACACCGGTAACCGGGGCCTGTGCACCGACTTCACCCGCGCCCTCGGCTGGAGCTCCTACCAGGTGGTGAAGGACGAACGGTACGTGTCCCGGGACTGGGCGTCCGGCTACACCAAGTTCCAGTGCCCGGCCACATCGGTGCTGGTCGGCTACTCGGTGCGGGGCGCGGCGGTGTCGAGTGCCCTGTGCGCCACCGCGATCACGGCGGCCACCGACGCGGGCCGGACCGTGTGGTTCGACCGCGGCGACAACCGCCCGTCCGGCGCCCCCGGTGGCGAGTTCGCGAGTGGCCACTACAAGGGCCAGTGCGGCGACGACGAGTACATGGCCGGGATCGCCTGGACCGGACGGATCTTCTCCTCCCGTACCCCGGATGCGATTCTCTGTCGTCGTCTGCCCTAGGACGACCACTGGTCTACGATCCGCTGCATGTCGACGGTCAGCGTCCGGTTCGTCTGGAACATCGGGGACGGCATCGTTCTGATTCCGCGGACGGCGGCCATCGCCTCGGCGTACCACGAATTGTTCGTCGCCAACCAGGCCCGTCTTGCGGTCTGGTCGCCGACTCGGATGGATCCCACGCCGGAGTCCACACTCGCCGGGCTGGAACGTTCCGGGCAGGACTGGCTCGCCGGCACCCGCCTTCCGCTGGCCATCGGCATGACCGCCGGGGACGGCCACCGTCTGGTCGGCGCCACCACTCTGACCATCGACGGTGCCGCGGGAAGCGCCGAGCTGGGTTTCTGGATCGACGCCGACGTCGAGGGGCGCGGGCTGGTTCGGCGGGCGGTCGGCGCGGTGCTCGGTCATGCGTTCGGCGAACTCGGCCTGCACCGGGTCGAGATGCGGACCCTGACGACGAACGACCGCAGTCGGCATTTGGCCGAACGGCTCGGTTTCACCCTCGAGGGCATCCTGCGCGGCGCGATCCGGTTCCCCGACGGTTTCCGCGACGTGGCGGTGTACGCCCTACTCGCTGAGGATGCCGCCGACCGGAGTGCGTGAAGCCGAATCTCCCGGCGAGGGCACGGCGCCGACCCCGAGGATCAGTCCGGGTGGCGGGATCGGAGCAGGGCGGCCAGACGTTCGGCGGCGCGCGGGTCCCGGCTGAACAGTGCGGCGGTCAGCAGGGCCAGGGCCCCGGCGCCGCCGGAGACGAGGGCCCACTCCGGGATCAGGCCGCTACTGATCAGGGCGGCTCCACCGCCGAAGGCCGCGACGACCTCGGCCGCCGAGCGCGGATCGGCCCGGCGCAAGGCCTGTGTCATCCGGCGGCGGCGCTCCCGGACTCCCGGGCTGTCCAGGCTGTCCAGAGCCGCACAGGCGAGGGCGGTCAGCTCTGCGGCGATCTCCGGGGCCTGCAACCGATGGGCCAGCGGAACGTGGAAGACCAGCGTGTCCAGGGACTTCTCCCGGCGCTTGGCAGGCGGTAGCGGTCGAATGGTCCGCAGATTGTGCAGCCGGTCGGCGACCGCGACAAGCGCTGCACCGGACCTGTCCGATGGAGTGGTCCGCACGACGTCGAGAGTCAGATCCTCCACCAGGTTCGCGACGTCGGGTCCGAACTCGGCATGCAGCCGGCCCGACGTGACGCGCGTGTCCTCGATGACATCGTGCAGCAGCGCCGCACAGACAGCGGAACGGTTACCGCCGTGACCGGCAACGATTCCGGCGACCGCGACCGGGTGGCTGATGTAGGGATCACCGTTGCGCCGGCGTTGCCGACCATGAGCGCGTTTGGCGACCTCGTAGGCGTTCCAGACCGGAAGAACGTCGCCATGCCGACCAGATTCACTGAGGGTGGCCATCAGGTCACCGATTGTGTAACCCATGGGTCGAGTGTAGAGATGGCGCACGAGCCGACGGCCCGTGCGCCATCCGGACAGCGGGCTCAGCCGATCGCGAAGCTGGGGTGCGGCGGCTGGTTGTAGGCGGTGTTCTGCCAGGCCACCGCCTCGCGGTACATCCGGTCCTGCATCAACGACGGCCGGGAGATGCTCGTGGCGTCGGTGGTGGAGTAGATCCGCAGGGCGTTGTTACCGGTGGTGGGCCAGATGACCTCCTCCCGCCAGTCCCCGAGGATGTCGGCCTGCACCGACGGCGTGGCCTTGGTGCCGTTGTTGGAGTGCACGCCGTCCGCGGTCAGCAGGCGGGTGTCGGCGCTGGTCCCGTACTTGTCGATGTGCGTTCCGTCGAGCAGTTCCCGCTGGGCGTCGCCGTCCCACCAGATGACGAAGTTGGCACTCGACGGTTTGCGGCCGATGTTCTGCCCGGACGTGTTGTAGATGCCGGAGACGGCGGACGACCACGATTCGGCGCCGGGGCTGCCCGCGTAGACGTCGGCGGAGACACCGCGGCCGTTGTCGCAGCCGCAGGACGCGTTGGACCAGATGATCGATCCGGTACGGGCGTCGGCCATCCAGGCGGCGAGTTTGGTGGTGCTCTCGTCGACCTTGAAGACTTCGAGACCGGCACGGCTGGGGATCAGATCACCGACGTGGTACGCGTCCCCGTGCCCCTGCCCGTTGGTCCACAGTCCGTACCCGTTGTCGTCGACGGCCATCGCCCCGTACATGATCTCGTCCTTGCCGTCGCTGTCGACGTCGGCGATGGAGAGCTGATGGTTGCCCTGGCCGGCCCAGGCCGAGCCGTTCGTCGACGAGTTGCTGTCGAAGGTCCAGCGGCGGGTCAGCGCGCCGTTGCGGAAGTCCCAGGCCACGATCACCGAGCGGGTGTAGTAGCCGCGGGCCATGATGATGCTCGGGTAGGACCCGGTGACGTAGGCGGTGCCGGCGAGGAACCGGTCGACGCGGTTGCCGTAGCTGTCACCCCAGGACGAGACGGTGCCGCGGGCCGGCACGTAGTCGGCGGTGGCCATGGCCCGCCCGGTCTGCCCGTTGAAGACGGTCAGGAACTCGGGGCCGGTCAGGATGTAGCCGGAGGAGTTGCGGTAGTCGGCACTGGAACTGCCGATCACCGTTCCGCCGCCGTCGACCGTACCGTCGGCGGTCTTCATGGCGACCTCGGCCTTGCCGTCGCCGTCGTAGTCGAAGACCTGGAACTGGGTGTAGTGGGCACCGGCCCGGATGTTCCTACCCAGGTTGATCCGCCAGAGGCGGGTGCCGTTCAGCTTGTACGCGTCGATGTAGACCGGCCCGGTGTAGCCGGACTGCGAGTTGTCCTTGGCGTTGGACGGGTCCCATTTGAGGACGATCTCGTAGGAGCCGTCGCCGTCGAGGTCGCCGACCGAGGCGTCGTTGGCGCTGTAGGTGTAGGCGACGCCGTCCGGGGTGGTGCCACCGGCCGGGATCTGGATGGGAACGTCCTGGTAGGCGGCGGCGAGCGCGGTGACCGGGGCGGCCGCGGCCAGGGTCGAGACGCCGGTGGGCCGGACGGTGTAGGTGGCGCCGACCGGGGCGCCGGCGTCGGTGAAGTTGGTGTCGGTGGCGGTGGCGATCCGGGCGCCGTCGCGGTAGACGTCGAAGGTGACGCCGGCCGGGTCGGTGTCGAGAAGACGCCACGAGAGGAAGTTGCCGCCGCCGGCGCGGAGGCTGATCAGCGCACGGTTCTCGGTGGGGGCGGCGGCCTGGACACTGGCGGGCACGCCGGGTACGGCCAGTGT
Organism: Actinoplanes sichuanensis; assembly: GCF_033097365.1. Taxonomy (NCBI): domain Bacteria; kingdom Bacillati; phylum Actinomycetota; class Actinomycetes; order Micromonosporales; family Micromonosporaceae; genus Actinoplanes; species Actinoplanes sichuanensis. Next base: position 1,021,461 of record NZ_AP028461.1, on the reverse strand, counting down.
CACGGCGGTTACCACCGCGGCGACACCGGTGAGCAGTTTGAACATGGGGGATCCAAACCTTTTTCGGGGGTACGGGGATGCCGGCGCGATTATTCGGCGCAGCCGGTGACGCGTAGCCGCCTTTCTGTCAGGCGACCGGCACATGCGGGGATCATGGCAGGTCAGCCACGGTTGAAAGCTTTCACTACGCTCTGCATGCTATAGACGCCGACCAATGCCTGCAAGGGCTCGCCGGGACAGCGCCAGCAGGACCACGGTCCACCCCAGCGCGTAGACGATCACGATCGGCGGGGCGTCTCCCGCCGTCCACAGCAGCGCCATCACCAGCAGGTAGATCGTGCCGGCGACCGGCGCGTACCGGTCCGTGCCCGCCCCCGGACGCAGTGCCGAGATCGCGACGACCACCAGGACCACCAGTTCCAGCCACAGCACGACGGTCCGCCCGGTCGGCCCGAACGGCAACGTGGGGATCGAGAACACCATCATCGCGAGCGGGGTCAGCACCCCCACGGCGAGGATCCGCCACGCCCGCAGCGGGTGGCCGGCCAGCAGCAGCCGGGTCAGCAGCGCGGTCCCGAACGGTGCGGCCGCCGCGAAGATGACGGCACTGGTCAGCGGCGCGGCGCCGAGCATCGGCGTGTTCGACGGCGCGGCCGGGTTCCACACCCACCAGCGCAGATCCGGCCCCAACTGGTCGAAGATCTCGTAGCCGACATGGAAGACCACCGCGACGCACGCCGCGCCGACCAGCGGATTGCGGCGGTCCAGGATGCCGGTCCGCTGGACGAGGGCATAGGCGAGGTACGTCATCGCGGGGTAGAAGGCCACGATGTACAGCGGCAGCCGGTCGTAGAGGAACTGCACCGTGAAGACGTTGTGTACGAAGATCAGCCCGACCTGCTCGTCCAGGCCGAACAGGTCCGGGAAGTACAGCGGCGGCTCCAGGATCAGCACGTAGACGATGGTGGCGAGCCACAGTCCAAGGTTCGACGGGTCGTCGCGCTGTCGCCACCAACGGATCGCGTGGCTCAGGGCGGCTATCGCGCCGGCCAGCACGACCAGTTCCAGCACCGGCTGGGTCCAGCTTTGAAGCGCACTCGGGTCCCGTACCGTGACCAGGGGGTTTGCGGTGTTGCAGTTGATCTGGCCGAGAGTGTCGGCGAGCGCCGCGAAATCCGGATGGCACGGGCCGGCGGTCTTCACTTCGCGGTCGCGGAGTAGTAGAGGCTGAGGTCGAGGCCGCGGTCGTAGGCCTCGAACCAGCCGGCGGCGAAGGCCGGGAGCGGCTCGTTCGCGGGTCGATGGTGCGGGACCTGGGAGCGCAGCAGGCGGTAGACGAGGGCCGTCATCTCGGCGTTGCCGGCCGGCGCGAACGGTGACGGCGGTGCGATGCCGAGGCGTTTCCGCAGGCCACCGGCGAGCGGGAGCCGAGTGAGGGCCTCCTCGCGGCGAACACCGTCGGGGGAGATGTTGCGGTACTCGGCGCGGCGGTCGGCCTCCGGCACATGCCTGTCGAAGCCGCGCAGGATGTTGCGGTAGACGGTCATGACATGGCTGAAGGTGGCCTTGGTGACGCGGCTGCGGTACCAGCGGTTGTGCACGACCGCGTCGAAGACGACGAGTGCCGAACTGCGGTGCTCCACCTCCTCGCAGAAATGCCACAGGAACAGCGAGGCCACCCGCTCGTCGCCCGGGCGGAACAGGACGTCCTCGTGATCCAGCATGATCTTGAAGAGGGGCGTGAAGGTCGCCTCCAGATCCGCGGTGTACGCCAGTTGCCACTCCAGCGGGCGGGTGCGCAGGAGTTCGTCATAGCTGGCGACGGCCTCGTCGACGACCTCCTGCAGGCCCGGGTACTTCGCGACGAGCACCGCCACGTGCCGCCGGTGATTCTTGGCGTGCTGGGCCTCCTGCCGCAGGAACGACTCGGCCTCCTCGGCCGCCGCCGGGTCGGTGATCAGCGGGATCGCCTTCCTGGTCGAGGCCACGATGAACTTCTCGAACGCCACGGCGATGATGCTGATCGCGTTGCACATGAGCCCGAACTTCGGATGGCTGGGCAGCCACTGAAACGGAATGCTCTCGTCCAGGCGGAAGTCGATCCGTCGGATGGGCAGATCCGTCATCGCACACCTCGCAGACACCGGGCCCTCAAAACTAGAACACGTTCTATATTCGTGTCCACCGTAGCGGCCGGATCTACGTCCTGGCGGGGTCGCCGCCGCGGTACGCGGCGGCGACCGCGATCCCTACGCCTAGCGCACCCCTCGCCCGCCGACCTCGATCTCAGACGCCGACGGACGGGGGTGGTGGTGACTGATCGACTTTCAGAGGGATTTGACGGCCAGCGGAAGGCCCACGAAAGCGGCGAACGGCTCCAGCGCCGGGACGGCCTCGGCCAGGTCGAAGTCGGCCAGCGGCTGGACGGTCACCGTCACCGCCTTCTTGCCCAGGGTTCGTTTCCAGGTGGCCATCACCCGGCCGTCGCGGACCAGAGTGGACTGGAAGATACCGTTGCCACCCGGGATGATCTTGGCGATCTGCTCCTTGGTGGCCATCATCGAGCGGTCCTTGTAACCCAGCATGTACTCGTCGAAGCCGGGCAGTGCCCACCACCCGGTCACCGGACCGGCATCCAGGACCTCCGGGTCGACCCACATCTCGACGCCGTCGACGTCGACCGCCGTGAGACCGGCCGCCGCCACACCCTTGCGGCAGTCGGTGATGGTCAAACCGGTCCAGCCGGAGAAGTCCTTCACCGTCGTCGGACCGTGCGAGCGGAAATACCGCTTCGCGAAGACGGCCAGGCCCTCCTCACGGGACGGGCTGTTGCGCGCGGTCGCCCACTCGTCGAGCAGAACGAACGTCTGCTCGCTGCCCCGGTTGGGCGCGATCGCCGTCACGCCGCGCTGACTCACATACCAGAGCAGGTGGTAACCGCGCTGGCCCTCGACCGAGATGCCGCTGTCGGTCAACGCGGCCAGGCACTCGGAACGGGTCAGCCGGCCGCCGCCGGACGCGACCGCCGCGCCCAGAACATCCATCGCCTGGTGCGCGGTCTTCTCGTCGAGCCCCAGGAACTCCCACCGTTTCGCCACGCCACTGAGACTGCGGACGCCCGCCAGCTCCAACATCCAGTGAGCGTCGGCGGACGGGATCAGGTGGACCGTGCCGCGCATCGGCCAGGTGCGCACCACGTCGCCGCGCTCGGTGGCGGCGACCACCTCGGGCAGCGTCGACCCGGGCAGCCGGGCACCGAGCGACCAGAGCACGCTGTTGAGGTCTTGTGCCTGCATGGCGCCGAACCACTCGACGATGCCGAGCACGTCCGGCCGGGTCTGAGCACCGAGGAGCAGGCTGGTCATCCGGAGGCTCAGGGCCGTGTTCGTGTCCACGGCCCTGAGCCTAGAGATTTCAGCGGCCGCGCTGTGACCGGTACCGCTTGATCAGCGCGTTGGTCGACGAGTCACCGTCGTCGGCCGGGGTCTCCCGGGACGTCAGTTTCGGCGCGAGCTGGTTGGCCATCACCTTGCCGAGCTCCACACCCCACTGATCGAACGAGTTGATCTCCCAGATCACGCCCTGGGTGAACGTGATGTGCTCGTAGAGGGCCACCAGCTGCCCGAACGTGGCGGGGTCGAGCCGCTCGGCGAGGATCGTGGTGGTCGGGTGGTTGCCCTGCATGACCCGGTGCGGCGCGATCTTCGGGTCGGTGCCCTCGGCCTCGACCTGCTCCAGCGTGCGGCCGAAGGCGAGCGCGCCGGTCTGGGCCAGGAAGTTGGACATGAACAGGTCGTGCATCTCGCCGATGTCGTGGTTGGGCACGCTGAAACCGATGAAGTCGGCCGGGATCAGCTTGGTGCCCTGGTGGATCAGCTGGTAGAAGGCGTGCTGGCCGTTGGTGCCGGGCTCGCCCCAGAAGACCTCACCGGTCTGGAAGGTGGCCGGCTCGCCGGACAGGCGCACCGACTTGCCGTTGCTCTCCATGGTGAGCTGCTGCAGGTAGGCGGCGAACCGGTGCAGATACTGCGCGTAGGGCAGGACGGCGTGCGACTGGGCGCCGAGGAACGTGTCATACCAGACGTTGATCAGGCCGAGCAGGGCCGGCACGTTGCGCTCGACCGGAGTGCTGCGGAAATGCTCGTCGACGGCGTGGTAGCCGGAGAGCATCTCGGCGAACCGCTCCTTACCGATCGCGATCATGACGGAGAGGCCGACAGCCGACGGCAGCGAGTAGCGGCCGCCCACCCAGTCCCAGAAACCGAACATGTTGGCCGTGTCGATGCCGAAGTCGGCGACCTTGGACGCGTTGGTGCTGACCGCGACGAAGTGCTTGGCGACCGCGGCCGCGTCACCACCGAGACCCTCCAGCAGCCAGGCGCGGGCCTCCTTGGCGTTGGTCAGCGTCTCCTGGGTGGTGAAGGTCTTGGACACCACGATGAACAGGGTGGTGGCCGGGTCGAGGTCGTGCGTCTTCTCGAACAGGTCGGTGGGGTCGATGTTCGAGATGAAGCGGCACTCGATGTCGCGCTGGGTGAAGTCCTTCAGCGCCTCATAGGCCATCACCGGGCCCAGGTCGGAGCCGCCGATACCGATGTTGACGACGGTCTTGATGTGCTCGCCGGTGTGGCCCTTCCACTCTCCCGAGCGCACCTTGTCGGCGAAGGCGCCCATCTTGTCGAGGACCTCGTGCACGTCGGCGACCACGTCCTGCCCGTCGACGACGAGCGACGCGTCACGCGGCAGGCGCAGCGCGGTGTGCAGGACGGCACGGTCCTCGGTGATGTTGATGTGCTCACCGGAGAACATGCCGGTGATCTTCTCGCTCAGCCTCGCCCGCTGCGCCAGCGCGAACAGGGCGCTCAGCACCTCGTCGGTGACCAGGTTCTTGCTGTAGTCCACATAGAGGCCGGCGACCTCGGCGGCGTAGCGCTCGCCCCGCTGCGGGTCGCTGCCGAACAGGTCACGCAGGTGCACCGCGGCGAATTTCTCGGCCAGCCCCTGAAGGGTCTGCCACTCGGTGCTGTCGGAAACGTGTTCGCTCATCTCTCCCACTCCGAACCTGGACGACGCCCAAATCGTGGCACGATCCACGGTCCGGCACCCGCGAACCGGCCGCACTGTCGTGTCCTGTCCGCGAGGTTAGTCCTCCCGACCACCCGATGCGGCCTCGGTGTCCTTCTTCTCACTCACCTGAACCGGACGGTCGTCGAAACCTCGGATCCGGACGGTCGGTCGAAAATGTCGTACCCCGCCTCTAGGTTCTGCGCATGGTTTCCGCGGCGTACTCGTACCTCGGCTCGTCGGCCCTCGACGACGGCCTCACCCTCCAGACCTCAGGCGGTCCGGCGGCGCATCCCCGCTTCTACACCGGCTTCCTCACCGACCCGGGCGCCGCGGCCACCGGCCTCTTAGCCGTGGCCGAGGTGGCCCGGACCCGATATTTCCGGCCGCTCCCACCGGCCAGTCTCGATCCGGTGGTCACCGCCGGCTCCGACCGGCTGCGCTTCGAGTCGTTCTCCGGCTGCTGCGGCGTCTACGCCCGGATGGACGTGCTGCCCGCGGGGCTCGACGGCGACATCGTCGCGCACGGCACCACGAACGTCGACGTCAACGTGCCGCTGCAGCGGGCGCTGACCCGGGTCGGCCGGGCCGATCCGATGCACGTCGCGGTCGGGCCCGACGACCTGACCGTCACCACCTTCGACGGCAGGCTCGTGGAGAAGAAGGTGCCGCTGCCGTCGCGCTGGCTGCGCGGCTTCGCCGAGGCTCAGGTGCTCACCGCCCGCTTCGACCCGCGGGCCGAGATCGGCGTCGCCGAGGCCCGCATCCTGCTCAACCGGCTCCCCACCACGGACAAGTCGATTCTGTGGGCGGTTCCGGCCGGGCGTTCGCTGCGCTTCACATCCCGGCCGGTGCCGGGCGCGGTGTGCCTGCCGGGCGCCGGGCGGCTGGCGGCTCTCAAACCCTTCCTTCGGTACGCGACTGCGCTGCGCGTCTACGGCCCCGCGGTCGTCGCGGGCAGTGGCCCGGTGGCTTCCACCTGGGAGCTGAGCATGCCGTCGCTCCGCCTCTCGCTGACCCTCTCACCGGAGCCCTACCGGGGGTTCTCCGGTGAGGGCGCCGTCCTCGACGCCCTGGCCGGCGACGAGGTCACCGATGACGCCGACCTGGTCAGCGCCCTGCTGTCGTGGGATCCGACGATCGACGTGGACGCGCTGGCCACCGCCTCCGGGCTGGATTCGGGCCGGGTGCGTGACGCGCTGACCCAGCTCGGCACGGCCGGGCGGGTCGGCTACGACGTGGCCGAGGCCGGCTACTTCCACCGCACGCTGCCCTACTCGGCCGACGTGGTGGAGCGGATGAACCCGCGGCTCGCCGGTGCCCGCGCCCTGGTCACGGCCGGTGCGGTGACCAGCGGGCCGGAGGTGTCGGTGGTGCGCAGCGGCGACGAGACGTATCACGTCCGCGACGCGACCTCCTGCACCTGCCCGTGGTGGGCCAAACACCGTGGTGAGCGCGGGCCGTGCAAGCACGCCCTCGCCGTGCGCATGGTGCAGGCCGGCGTGCCCGCCGAGGACGCCGAGGAGGTCCTGGCATGAGCCTGGACTGGGAGACCGTCGACAGACGGGCCCGCAGCGGTGACCAGCCCGGTGTGGCGCGGCTGATCCTGGAGGCGACCGAGGCCGAGCGGCTGGCGTTCGCCAAGACGGTCGAGGCCGGGGTCAAGGGCGCCGACCCGGAGCTGCGCTGGCGTGCGCACGTCGACCCGGGGCCGAGCTACGCGCTCGCCGTTCTCGGGACGGCGCCGAGCGCGGCCCGCGCGGCGCCGATGTTCCTGCGGCGGCAGCTGCGCGACTCGTGGCCGCAGATCCAGTTCGCCCGGTTCCGGCAGATCGCCGAGGCCCGGCGACTCGACTGGCTGGGCGACCTGGGTGAGCGACTGTGTGCCCGGCTGCCGGTCCGTGACGTGTGGACCGGCGACGAGTGGGCGTTCATCGCACAGGTGCTCCAGGCCGGTGGGGCGCAACCGCCGGTCACCGAGGGTGTGGTGCGGGGGTGGCTGACCCGGCTGATCCGGCCGCGGGGCCAGCGGATACCGCCGTTGAGCATGCGGCTGCGCGACGATCCCCATCTCGATCTGCTCCTGCCCGGGGTGTTCGAGATCGACGGCATGGGCGCCGACATCTACAACGCCACCTGGGGTGCCGGGTCGGCACTGCCCAAGTCGGGGATCCGATTCCACGACGCGGTCGCCGCCCTGGTCGCGGAGGGCCGACTGGAGCGCAAGACGATCCTGGCCGCGATCATGGACCGGCTGGCCCGCGGCGACAAACCGAACGCGTTGCGGCCGTTCGTGCTGCTGCACGACGAGCTGGCGCCGACGGTCGACGAGATCGCCGCCCACGCCCTCGACTACGCGCGGCTACTGGCCGAGGGGCCGGGCCCGATCGCCACCGTCGCGCAGCGCGCTCTGCGTGCTCTCGACGACACCGGCCGCCTCGATCTGGACACTCTGCTGGAGACCAGTGTGCCGGCCCTGCTCCGCAAGGAGAAGACGCTGGTCAAGGCGCAGATCTCCGCCCTGGAGAAAGCGGCGAAGCGGGAGCCGGAGCGGGCCGGTGAGGTGTTCGAGACGATCGCGGCCGCGTTCGGGCACCCGGCCCTCGACATTCAGGAGCGCGCCCTCGACCTGATCACCAAGCACCTGGCCGCCCTGCCCACGGACAGTCTCGCCCGGATCGCCGACGCGTCCACCGTGCTGGCCGGTGACCTGCCGGCTCGAGCCGCCGCCGTCTTCGGCACGACCGTCCTCGCCGAGGTCGCGCCCGAGCTGCCGCCGTATGCGGGACCGGCCCCGATGCCCGCGCCGATCGCCGGCGCGGCCGAGCTGGCCGAGGAGATCTCGGTCCTGGTGCACGAGGAGACCGGGATCCGATGGGAGCAGGTGCTGGCCGCACTCGTCGCCCTGCACGCCGACGGCCGGCGCGACGAGCTGGCCGCGGTCCTGCCGCCGGTGCTCGACCGTTACTCGGGTGACCTGGCCGAGTACTCGTGGAACCAGGGTGCGGCCCTGGCCTGCCTCGGCGCCGCGATGACCGCGGCGACCGGTCTGCCCCGCGATCACGACACCCACCAGCGGCTGTACAGCGCGGTGCGTATCGCCTGGCAGGAGGGGCGTCGGGGCGGCACCGGCTCGGACCTGTCGGACGGTCCCGACGGGGTGCTGGCGCTGCGGGTCGCCGAGATCGCGGTGCACCTGAACGGTTCGATGATGCCGATGCTGGTGGCCACACCCACCCACGTGAACGGCAGTCTCGACCCGGAGGTCCTGCTGGACCGGCTGACCCGGGCCGAGGCCGAGGGCTGGCAGCCGTGGTCGTTCGACCTGGAGCAGGCGTTGCTGCGGCTGCCCCGGGGGCCGGTGTCCACTGAGGTGACCGCACGGGCGGCGGCACTGACGTCGCCGGCCGGGCGGCAGTTCGCCCAGTGGCTGGCCGGTGGTGGCCTGCCCGATCCGGTCAGCGAGCTGTTCGTGCAGAGGCCCGCGAGAAATCAGCACGGTTTCGTGTGGGGCCTCGACATCCCGCGGCGGATGGCGGCGACACTACGTCCCTCCCGTGACGGCGGGCTACGCCTGGAACGGCAGCTGCTCACCCTCGATCCGCCGAAGCACCCGGTGTGGGCGCCGGACCGGTTCGAGGACCGTCCGGGTGTGCCGGCCATGGTGCTGCCACACCATCGGGAGGTGACCGCGGCCTGGGCGATCGGCGAGCTGGCCGCCCTGGCCGACCAGGACCAGCGCGGCAACGGCCGGTTGCTGCCGCTGCTCGCCGAGTGCACCGGCCCGGTCGGCCCGGCCCTGGCCTACGGGACGGCCTATACGTTCGGCGCCAAACAGGAGGCCGACCGCGCCGCCGCCGTCGACGCGTTCCTGGTGCTGGCGGCGGGCACCGAGCCGTTCGCCGGGGCGGTCGGCGCGGCGCTGGCCGACCTGGCGTCGGACGGTTCGGTGAAACTCAACCGGGCGCTGCCCGCCCTGACCGACGCCCACCGTTCCGGCGCATCCGCCGCGATCTGGGAACTGCTGACGGCAGCCCTGCCACCGTTGCTCGCCGCCGGGCATCGGGCCGCCCCCGACCTGCTGGAGCACGCCACCCAGGTCGCCGTGGCGATCAGCGCCCGGGCCGAGATCCCCGGTTTGGCCGAGGCGGCGGCCCGACCAGGCTCGTCCCGTCTGACCCAGGAGGCGAAGCGCCTGCAGTCGGCCCTCACCACCTGACCCGGACGCTTCGTGGACGCCGCTCCCCCGGCGCCCACGAAGCGGCGACGGCCGGACGGCCCCACGCACCGCCCCACCACGCCCACGAAGCGGAGGCGGATCGGAAAGGCGGCGGCCATCAGAGATCACCGCTCCCCCGGCATCCATGAAGCGGCGACGGCCGGACGGCCCCACGCACCGCCCCACCACGCCCACGAAGCGGAGGCGGATCGGAAAGGCGGCGGCCATCAGAGATCACCGCACCCCCGGCATCCATGAAGCGGCGACGGCCGGACGGCCCCACGCACCGCCCCACCACGCCCACGAACCGGCGACAGCCGGACCGGCCTCGCGCCGCTTCTCCCCGCGGCCGCCGACCCGTGACGGCCGCGGCCCGGGAGGGGTCGCGGCCGTCGGAGAACAAAGTGGCTCAGGTGGCGAGGAAGGATCTGATCTGCGTGAGGATGCCCGTGTCGGTCAGGTAGCCGAGGTGGGTCTGGCAGACCACGTAGTTGTTGGTGGCGCCGCTCAGCGTGGTGCTGGTGTAGGGGATGATGATGCCGTCACACGGGGAGTACCAGGTCGCGTAACGGGTGCTGCCGGGAGTCTCGTCGCCCGAGCTGATCGTGTTGATGTACGACGATCCCGGGTACATCTGCTGACACGTCACGAAGACGAGGCAGGCGCTCGCGTAGGTGGTGCCGTGATTGGCGCCCGCGATCGAGGCCAGGTGGCGGACATACTGGGCGCCACCGAGCTGCTTCAGATACCACTGGCTGACCAGACCGCCCATCGAGTGGTTCACGATGTCGACCTGGGCGGCGCCGGTGCGGGCGCGGACCTGGCTGACGTAGCCGGCCAGGCCCTGCGCGTTGGTGATGTTGTTGCCGTAGGAGTTGTATTCGTAGGCGAAGAGCTGACTGCTCGGGTAGCCGCCGGCCCGGAACACCGACATCGCGGTGGTCCAGTTCGAAGCGCTGCCGGTGTAGCCGTGCACGAAGATCACCGGGGTGCCCGGGGCGGCGGCCGCCGGCAGGGCCGGGCTCAGGGCGAGTGCGGCCAGCACGGCGGTGAGGAGTACGACGAGACGGCGCATGAAACCTCCAGGGGAGATCGGGGGTTTCTGCATCCTCAGTGCAATAGATGTGAACGAGCATCGGCGAAATTGCCAGCGATCGATGTTCGACAAGATCTGCGGGGCGCCGGGCCAGGCCTTCCGCCTGCGGGGCCGGGCGCCGGGTCAGGCCTTTCCGGCTGTGGGGGCGAGGATCCACTCGACTGTGACGGTGACCGACAGGCGCTGGCGGCCCGGCTCGATCGGGACGGAGGAGTCCATCGCGGCCATCGCGGCGGTCATCTTGTCGCGCTGGACCGGCTCCGCGTAACCGTAGGTCGGTTCACTGATCTTGACGACGCGTCCGAGTGGGCGGCCCGCTTCCCGGGCGTACAACTCGGCCTTTGCCTTGGCGTCGGCGAACGCCTTCTTCCGGGCCTGGGCGATCAGGTCGGTGTTCTTCTCGATCGCGAAGGAGACCCCGTTCAAGCGGGCCGCGTCGCCGCCGGCCTTGATGGCCGCGGTCATCAGCGATCCGGCTTTCGCGAGGTTCCGGACCGTCGCGGTGAGGCCCTGGTTCACGGTGTAACCGGTGATCTTCCCGGTGTCGTCCTGTGTCGAGGTGATGCTGACGTTCGTCGTCTGCAGGTCGGCGCGGGCGACACCGGCCCGGATCAGGGCGTCTCGGGTGCGGGTGGCCGCCGCCACCGCCTGGTCCAGGGCCGCGCCGACCGTCGTCGCGGTGGCCTCGACCGCAAGATCGGCGGTGAGCGTGTCGGGCTCACCGAAGACCTCACCGGTCCCGGTGACCAGCACACTCTCCCAGGCCGGATCAGCGGAGGAAGACCGCGCGAGGGCAACCGGCCGGGCAACGGCCGACGACGGGACGGCCACAACCGGCCGGGCGACAGCCGACGACCGGACCACGACAGCCGACGACCCGACGACGGCGGCCGACCGCGTGGCGGGCGAGGCGTCGGGGGTGAACGAAACGTCGGCCGCAGCCGTAGGACCGGAAGCCGGGGTGAACCCGGCGGCGGAGGCTTGTGAAGGGGCGGCCAGCGCGGATGACAGCACGCCGGAGGCGGTCAGGACGACGAGTGCGGGAACAGTGGCGCGGGAACGGATCATTTTTCCAGCTTTTCAGCCGGATTGCCGGGAGCACCGGCTATTCACCGCATCTCGACACGTCAGGGCTAAGGGGGCCACGGCATGACCCGGCCCACGCGGCTGCGTACTGTATGTCGGACCTTGTCCAAAGATCTCGATGGGTCTGATCGATGAAGAGTCCGCTGCGCCCCGGCGACCCGTACTCCCTGGGCGGTTATGAGCTGCTGGCCCGGCTCGGCGAGGGCGGCATGGGATCGGTCTTCCTGGGGCGGCGCGACGGCGGGCCGCTGGTCGCGATCAAGATCATCAAGGCGGAGTACGCCCACGAGGAGGAGTTCCGGGGCCGCTTCCGCAGCGAGGTGAAACGGGCCCGGCAGGTGCCGCCGTTCTGCACCGCCGCGGTGCTCGACGCCGACCCGGAGCATCGCACGCCGTACCTCGTGGTGGAGTATGTCGACGGCCCGAGCCTGGACGAGGTGGTGACCCGGGAGGGGCCGCTGGCCGACAGCCGCCTGCACGGTGTCGCCGTCGGTGTGGCCACCGCGCTGACCGCGATCCACGGCGCGGGCGTGATCCACCGTGACCTGAAGCCGCGCAACGTGCTGTTCGCGTTGGGCTCGCCCAAGGTCATCGACTTCGGGATCGCCCGGGCGCTGGAGGTGACCAGCCAGCACACACATCCGGACCAGATGGTGGGAACCGTCGCCTACATGGCGCCGGAACGGTTCGACGGCATCCACCGCGACATCACCCCGGCCGCCGACGTGTTCGCGTGGGGCGCCGTCATCGCGTACGCCGGCACCGGCCGCACCCCCTTCCGGGCCGACTCGCCGGTCGCCACGGCCGCCCGGATCCTGACCCAGCCGCCCGACCTGACCGGCCTCACCGGCCCGCTCGCCGATCTGGTGGCGCTGGCCCTGTCGAAGGATCCGGAGGACCGGCCGACCGCCCACGAACTGCTCAATCTGCTGCTCGCGCAGAACACCGACCCGCAGGCGATCAGCCGTCCACCGACGCTCGACCCGCGGCTGCGGGAGGCCGCCGAGGCGGCCCAACTCTCCGGGCGGCACGAATCCGGCGGGCGGCGACGTTTCGGCCTGCCGGTGGCCGAGGTCCCGGCCAAACCAAAACGACGCAGGCGTACGGTCATAGCCGTCACCGCCGCGGCGACGGTGCTGATGGCCGGTATCGGACTGTTCAGTCGCGAGTTCGACTCCGACCCCGCTCCGTCCGACACGTACGACGCCTTGCCCACCCAGGCGTCGATGCCGGTGCCGGGCGCGGTCCGCGGCCCGTGGGTGGTCGACGCACTCGACCGCCGGGGCCAGTGGCGGGCCGCCGTCGACGACTACGAAGGCCGCTGCACGTTCAAGGACGGCCTGGTCATGACGACTCCGGTGTCCTCGATGGTCTGCCCCGGCACCGGCGAGACGTTCGCCGGCAACCAGTCGATCACCGCCCGCATGGCCGTCTCCACGGCCGGGTCGTGCGCCGAGATCCAGTTCCGCGCGGCCGGCGACAGCTCGTACTGGCTGGATCTGTGCCCTCAGATCGTCCGGATCCGGCACCAGGGCGCGGTGCAGACGACGACCCTGGACTCGGCGGAGTCCGACCTGTTCGCACCGAAGGTCAGCCACGACGTGACGCTCACCCTACGTGACGAGCAGGCGTCGGTGCGCGTCGACGACGAGTACCTGCTCGACGTGACGTTGACCGATCCGAGCCTGCTGGCCGGCAAGGTGGCCTTCGGGGTCGCGGCAACCGACGCGACACGCGACGACGAGGCGGTGGTCGGCGCGGTCGTCAAACGCGCCGAGATCCGGCCGTTCGAGGATGCCGTGCCCGAGTCCGACCCGTCGGCGCCGGTTTTCATCGACGTCCGCAAAGGCAAGACCAAATCCATCGTCAAGGTACGGGGATACTTCCCCAAGACACGGTCGATCGTCGTGGAGCCGGTGCTGTTCATGACCGGCGACGAATATTGCAAGACATTCAGCCTCGAACCGTCCCCCGACGCGCCCTGCGAGCAGGCCTGGGTCACCGAGGACAGCCGGATGCTCGTCACCCTGCCGACGACCGCCGCCCCGAAACTGACCAGCACGTTCGACGATCCGGAGAAATGCGCCGGTGATCCGGTGACCGTCGGGACCTGCACGATCACCGCCGACAGGTTCGCCACCCGGCTCGGGACCGACGGACTGGCGCAGCTGACCACCACGGACGGCGTGCTCACCGGGCTGGCCGAGGTCTACACGCCCTGACGGTCTGCGGCCCATGCCGGAGACGGGCCGGAACGGGGTGGATAACACTTTCTCGTTCGGGGCCGGCTTATTGCGTACCAATGGACGGTCTTTTCTTTTCTTTGTTTTAAGTGCCTGTCCGGTGTGCGCCGTGCCTGCCTAGCATTTCGGCGGCCGATCGGTCCACGCACTTCATGTCAGGGAGTCACCTGTGCCGTCTTCCACGTTCCCCGAACCGGCGTCGTCGGGGTCCGGCCGTCACGCCCGCCGCCCGCGAGGCGCGGCCGTCGCCGCCGTCGGAGTGGCCGTCGCTCTGGTCGCCGGAGCGGCCGTATGGGTGAGCCGGCCCGGCACCGTTTCGTCACGTGATGTCGCCGCCGTCCTGCCGCCCGAATCAGCGCCGGCCACCACCATCTCGGCCGCCGCCGTGGTGCCTTCGGCCGTCGCGGTGCCGTCCGGTTCGGCCGCGGTGAAAGCCTCGACCAGCGCGAAGCCCGCCACCCAGGCCGTCGCCAAGGGTGGCTGGCTCCCGGTCGACCAGGCCGCGTGGGGTGAGCAACTGGCCGCCTACCAACGCACCAAGGCCGACCCGCCGGTCAACGCGGGGAACCTGCCGGAATTCCGGGCCGACTGCAAGTACAGCCACCGCAAACCCGACGATCCGATCGTTGCGCCGGGCCTGCCGGGGGCCTCGCACATGCACTCGTTCGTCGGCAACAAAGCCGTCGACGCGGACACCACGGCCGCTGATCTGATGAAGTTCACCGCCACCACCTGCAAACCGACCGTCGACCATTCCGCCTACTGGGTTCCGACCCTTTACGAGGCGGCCACCAAGAAACCGGTCGAGACCTCCGGATTCCGGGTCTACTACCGGTCGCTGCGCAACAATTCGACGGGCATCGTGCCCATTCCCAACGGGCTACGGATGATCGCCGGGGACGCCAAGAAGAAGGTGCCGACACCGCGCGGCGCGCAGGGACAGTTCTACTGCGCCTTCTACGGCCCCGGCGACATCGACGGGTACGCCCGCAGCGACAACGGCAACTGGCCGATCTGCGGTGAACCGGCCGGCCTGCATTTCATGCTCCAGTTCCCGGACTGCTGGGACGGTGAGCACCTGGACAGCCCCAACCACAAGGACCACGTCGCCTTCGGCGACGACAAGGGCTGCCCGGCCGCGCATCCGGTCCGCATTCCGGCGCTCACGTTCGACATCGCGTACGCCGCGAAAGGCACCAAAGCCGGCTATTACCTGTCGTCCGACCCGACCGGGAAGAGCGCCTCGTCGATGCACGGCGACGCGTTCCTGATGTGGGATGCCAAGGCCATGAACCAGCGGGTGCGCAACTGCATCGCCCAGCGCCGGACCTGCAACAACGATGGCTACGACCCGTTCTCGTACTGAATCGCTTGACCCTCGACCCGGTCGAGGGACCATCCTCCGGTCCATGAACCTCGACGCATTGCGACAGGTGTTCCGCGCCTCGTGGGGCGCGGACACCTGCGATCCACACGATCTACCGGAATGGCGACCGGACAATCCGTCCCGTGGACAGTGCGGGGTCACCGCGCTGATCCTCCAGGAACTGCTCGGCGGCGAACTCGTCCTCGGCGAAGTCCACGTCGACGGCGTGCAGGTCGGCCACCATTACTGGAACCGCCTGCCGGACGGCCGATTCGTCGACCTGACCGCCGATCAGTTCCGCCCGGAGGAGATCGTCGGTGGCGGCGAGGTGCAGCGGCGGCCACCTGGTCCTCCCGGGCGCTGCCGCGATCAGTACAACCTTCTCCGACAGCGGGTGTTCGCCGCGATTTGACCTGCTGATCGGCGGTCATGTCGCATTTTGGGCGGTCTTCCTACGGTCGCGGTCGCCTTTCGGGCGGTCTCCCTACGGGTCGCGGTCGCCTTTCGGGTGGCCGCCCAACGGTCGCGCCTTTCGGATGGTCTTCCCAGCGATCACGCCTTCGTTTGGCCTCCCAGCGAAAGCGTCGCTTTCGGGCGGCCTCCCAGCGGTCGCGTCGCTTTCGGGCGGGTCCCCCAGCGATCGCGTCGCTTTCGGACGGGTCCCCCAGCGGTCGCGTCGCTTTTCGGGTGGTCTCCCAGCTGTGGCGATCGACGCGGCCGCTCGGGCCAAGCTCCGCCGACGATGTTCTTCGGGGAGCGTTCGGCACGTCCCTGCCGGACGTCGCCGCAGCCCACTCGCCGACCTTGGGACCCGGCCGACGGTCACCGCAACGCAGCCGTCGATCCCCACGACGGGTTCGACGGGTGCTGCCGCGCAGCGGACGGATCCGGGCCCGCCACGTGCCCTGAGCCCCGATAAACCTCGTCATTTCGCGAGCAGTGCAGCTGAATGCCCACGGTTTCCAGACTTTTCGGCACCCACAACGCTGACACACCCGCCGGGCTCCGGTCCGCCGCACACCAGCGAACCTGTTCACCTTCGTGCCCGCCCAGCTCGCCGAGGTCGAAGACACGCCGCTGTGCAGGCTTCAGCCAACCGCCACCGGCTTCAAGGATCGCCACCGGCTTCAGGCAACCGCCACCGGCTTCAGGCAACCGCCGCCGGCTTCAGGCAATCGCCACCGGCTTCAGGCAACCGCCATCGCCGCGCCGCCAGGTCCTCTCCCCACCCCGAGACCACGTGAACCTCAAATTCATCCCCAAAGAACCGACGCAACCCTGATTTCGGAGAGCTCTCGCCGATTGATCACCTGGACACGCCCGAGATCGGGTTTGGGACATTTAGGCGACGCAGCGTCCGCCATTTTGGCATGATCCATCGCTTACACTTCAGAGCCGAGGTTGGGCAGAATTTATGCATGGGCCAGGGTTCGTTGTTCAGCCGGACAGAAATTGCATCCATGCGGAATCGGAAGGCATCGCGTAATTACTCGCCAGCCCGCGAAGAGTTTCGGCGCGAGCATGAGCGACACCGTTCCTGGGGATTACGGCAGCGCCATGCTGAAAAGCTCCGGCGGGTTCACCAAGGCGAGCTGGCCGGGATGACGGCGACCACTGATAGAAGCCATCCAGCGCGGACCACAACGGCCCCTACCTCATCCGTGCCTCAACGATCTACGGCACCGCGGCCATCTGCGGCACCGCGGCCATCTGCCGCACCGCGACCCTCCGCGACCCTCCGCGGCACTCCCACCACTCGCCACACCGCCGTTGCCTGCCGCTCCACAGCCTGCCGCGGCAGGCCGATCACTTGTCGCGCCTATAGTGCCGGCCGCCCGGCGATCACCTGAGGTGCCCTCACCACCTGCCACACTGGGATCAACGCTCAAGCCTTCACCGCCTACGTGGGCCTCGCCGGCGGTCGGACGACCGCCCACTACTAGGCCAGGTAGTGCTAGCTCGATGCGCCGAGCCGCGGGCGTTCGGGGCGAGCGAGCAGGCGTGGTGGCGAGTCAACCCTGGGCGGCCAGACGCCTCACAGCGACCGGACTAACGGCGGCGAGCAACCCCACGACGGCCAGAAGTCCCACGCCGGCCGGACAGCCCATGGCGGCCCGACAGCCCACGACTGCCCGACACCCCATGGCGGCCCGACAGCCCACGACGACCCGACACCCCATGGCGGCCCGAAATCTCATGGCGGCCGGGCGACTGTCGGGAGCCGATTGGCTTCATCGGGGAAGGGATTCGGCGGCTCTCGGTGGGCTTTTGTTGAATTTTGGTGGTTCTTGCAGGATGGGGGTCGTGGCTTCACTCGATGTTGTCGAGTGTGGTCGGGCGTTTAGTGGTCGCCCGTCAGTGGATCAGGCCAGTGCGGGCGAAGATTGGGACCCTTCCTGCATTTTAATTGGTGCCGCTCCCGCGAGAGTCTGCGCCGTCTTTTCTTTCGCTTCTGCGGTGGCGCTATCCTCTGGTTTTTGCGCTTCTGTTTGTTGCCAGCATGGCGCAGAAGAGGTTGCCTTGTTCGATTGCGTCGTCCAAGGCGACGTGGGTGTGGGGCGACTCTTCGAACCACGAGCGGGGCATGGTGCGTTTCACTGTTGCTCGGAAGTCGGTTCCCAGGAGGGCCATTGCGTAGGACTTCATGTCCAGGGCCGAGTGGGAGAACGGGCTGGTTCCGGTGAAGCGGATCAGGTACCAGTAGACGAACATGAAGTCGAAGGCTGCTGGATAGCCGACGAAGACCGGGCGGCCGGGCAGGTTCTCGAGCCAGGTTCGGTAGGCGGTCATGGCGGTCGCCGGGTCCTGCTGGTCTTTTCGGCTCGCCTCCCAGGCCTGTGGCTGGGAGGCCCACCAGGCCATCGTTTCGGGGTGGCCCTGCGCTTCCGGAAGCGTGGTCAGGTTTGCGGTGAAAGTGCCCAGCAGAGTCTTGTCGGCGGTGAACGCCGCGGAGGCGAAACTCAACATCGAATGCGGGCCGGGGATGGGGCCGTCGGATTCGATGTCGGTACTCACGTAGATCTCAGGTCGTGCCACGTCGGCACGATAGGGGCGCGGCGCCCCCGACGTCGACCGTATTCCGTCGCCGAAATACCCCAGCGGACGGCTACACCGATCGGATTCCCCCGTCCACGCACCCCACGACGAACGAGCGACACCCATCGGATTCCGCCGTCCACGCACCCCACGAGGGACGAGCGACACCCATCGGATTCCGCGGCCGGTTGGGTCCGCGGTCAGTACAGCTAGGGGGTGCTCCTCGAGGGGGCGTGTTGGGCCATTTTCCGAGGTGGGAACCCTGCGGAGCGGGGACGCGTCACAGGGCCATGGATACGCGAGTGACTGTGGCCGCCCTGCTCCTTCTGTTGGCGGGTGGGTGCGCCCGCCCTGATGGTGGGGTTGAGCCCGGTGCTCCCGCTCCGGCCCCTGGGCGGAGTGGTCTTCCGGCGCCTGAGGTTCATCAGCGGTGGGAGTCCTGTGATGTCGCGGCTCCGGCTTCGGTGGATGACTGGTTCGGGGCCGGGCAGGATGCGCTCGGGCTGCCGCTGCTCGGGGACGGTTTTCAGGCCGTCTCCGCGGTCGTCTGCCGGGTGGAGATGCGGGAGAAAGCGGGTGGCACCGAGATCGTGGCTGAGGAGCTTCGTGCTGATGACCTCGAATTGTTGTTGCCTACGCTCCGGCTTCCCGATGAGGCCGCCACCGCGGAAGCCTGCACCGAGGAGTTGCCGCTGGTTCCGTGGCTTGCGCTGGTCGACCGGGACGGGCGCTGGGTTCGGCCTGGTGTCCCGGTCGACTCCTGTCACAAGCCGCGCATGGAGTTCCGGACGGCGTTCGGCAAGCTGACGACCACGGTCGTGACGAGCCGCGTGCTTCCGGGGAATTAGACCCCGAGACGGAAGGGACGAGAGTCGGGCGCGACGGGAAATGCGGAACCGGGCCCGGCGGGCGAGGAAGAGTCCGACCCGGCGGGTGAGGACGAATCCGGCTCGGCGGATGAGGAGCCCGACCTGGCGGGTGAAGACGAGCCCGACCCGGCGAGTAAAGAAGAATCGGGCCCCGCGGATGAGGAGTCCAACCCGGTGGGTGAGGAGTCCGACCCGGCCCGGGACGGGGAGTCGGGGGCGGCCGGAATGGGGGCCGCTTTGTCCGTACCGCTGAGGGTCAATGGTTTGGTGATTTTGACCAGCCAACGCCGGGCGGGTTCCTCGATGTACTGGTGGGCGCCCTCGGCGATCAGCAGGAGCAACGCGACCGTGATGAGCAGGGCCGCGTAGGGGACCAGGCCCTGGCCGGTCTTGATGTATTCGGTGGTGGGCATGGGGTGGATCAGCCAGCGATGGGTGATGTAAAGGGCGTAACTCGCCACCCCGAGACGGACCATCGGGGTGGTCGAGAGGAGGCCTGCCATCCAGCCGCGGCCGGAGGCGAGGCTGATCAGGGCCAGCGTGAACGGCACCACGAACAGCAGGCCGAACGAAGCCGTGCCCCAGCCGGGGCCGGTGCCCCGGAACGCCGCCAAGCCGAAGACGTAGCAGAAGACGAAGGCCTGGATCGTGTGGTGGCGGCGGGTGGACCAACCGGCGGTGTGCGGGATCAGGAACGCGATCGCCATGCCGCAGACGAAGAGTGGCAGGTAGCACAGCGGGTTGCGGTAGAGCCAGCGGTGCGCGGAACCCGGGTCGGCGGCCGGCAGGTCGGCCCGGCCGGTCAGGTAGAACGCCAGCCAGAGCGCGAAGACGATCAGCGTCATGGCGCCGATCAGGATGATCAGGCCGCGCGGGCCGTGCCGGCGGGCCAGGCGGGCGACCACCGGGATCAGGAAGGGAAACAGCAGGTAGAAGAACATCTCGACACCGATGGACCAGCCGGGACCGTTGTAGTGGCCCTGCGCCACCGCAAGATCACCGCTCCACGTCTGCACGGCGAAGATGTTCTGTAGCAGCGCCCATTCGTGCTGGTCACGGCCGAGGATCCAGTAGTAGGCGGCGCAGTAGGCGATCATCACCCAGTACAGGGGCATCACTCGGGCTATCCGGGCGATGTAGAACCTGACGGTGCGCCGGCCCTCCCAGCCTTGGAGGCTCGGGTAGTTGTAGGCGAGCACGACGCCGGAGAGCATGAAGAACATCGGTACGCCGATGTAACCCCATTTGGCGATCTTGGTGAGGTGTTCGGGCAGGCTCGCCGGCACCCCACTGTGCGAGATGACCACACCGATCGCGGCGACCGCCCGCAATCCCGTCAACGCCCTGATCTGTTCTGCCACTTACCTGGTCCCTCGTGCGCGTGGAGCCGACTCGGCATTGCAGCAGCAGCCGGCGAACACAAAGTGTCGGGACAGGAAATGCACAGCGAAAAGCGCCGCCCGGCGCGGAGCCGGGCGGCGCTTTTCGTGACGGAGGGGGTCAGCCGATCTTCACCTTGAAGATCGGGTTGGCGGCCAGCTTCTTGAACGCGGCCAGCGAAGCCTTGGTGCTGTCGATGCTGATGTCGCGGTCGCCCTGGTCGTCCTTCTTGGTGTCGAAGTGCACGATCGCCTTGATGGCGGGGCGCTTCTGCAGCTCGGCGACGACACCGTTGTAGACGGCGGACTTGTCGGTGTTGCGGCCGACGCGGTGGTAGGCGCCCCACTCGGCGACCATCACCGGCTTGCCCTTGTGCTTGGTGACGGCCCAGTCGTAGAAGCCGAGGCCGCCGCCCTTGGGCTTACGGTCCAGCAGGTCGGCGAAACCACCGAAGTGGTAGTAGCCCTTCTCGACCGAGACGTAGGAGTCCAGGCCGATCCAGTCCACGACGTCGTCGCCGGGGTAGAGGTCGGCCCACCAGTTCTGAGCCATCCACTTCTCGTTGCCCATGTAGGCGACCACGTTCACGACGTTGGTCACGCCCTGCGACCGCAGGCGCTTGATGGTGTGCCGGTACATGGCCGCGAAGTCCTTGGCCTCGTAGCCGGAGCCCTTCTTGGCGACGACGTCGTTCTCCGGCTCGTGGTTGAGGACCAGGAAGAACTTCTTGCCGTACGCCTTGGCGCGCGCCGCGAAGGCGTCGATGCGCTTGTTCTGCTCACCCTTGGCGACCTTGGCCCAGGACGAGCCGTAGGCGATCTTCCAGTTGAGCAGCAGGACCCGCGGGTTGGCCGGGTCGTTGGTCATGGCGATCTCGGCCTTGGTCGGGAAGGCCTCGTCACCCTTGTGGTACTGGTGGAACAGGCTGGCGGTCCGGCCGCTGGCCGCTTCCCAGGTCTTCAGCGCCTGGTCACGCGGGGTGCTGGTGAATCCGCCGGCCGCGCCGCCCCAGAGGACGCCGCAGGACGGGACGAGCTTGGCGTCGGTGACGCAGTTCGCCGCG
Source organism: Actinoplanes sichuanensis (assembly GCF_033097365.1). NCBI lineage: Bacteria > Bacillati > Actinomycetota > Actinomycetes > Micromonosporales > Micromonosporaceae > Actinoplanes > Actinoplanes sichuanensis. The sequence continues at coordinate 1,000,039 of NZ_AP028461.1, read as the reverse complement.
GGGGCGGCGGTGGCGGCGGTGGTCGGGGCCAGGACGGCTCCGGCACCGGCGAGAACGGCGGTCAGAGCTGTCAGGAACTTCGGCAGCTTGGCCAGACGCATTCAGTGACTCCCCCAGTTTGTCCGGCGCGTTGTCGGCCGGGCATGTGAAAGAGATTCCAGGTCGGCGGGTGCGGGCCGAGTGCCCGTGCCGGTGCCGGCCGGTTGCGGTGAAACCGGCCCCCGAACGGGCGGATCCGCTTGCACGGGTGGTCGGCGGGCGGTAGCCAGAGGGAATGAACTTGATCATCGACGGCCACAACGACCTGCCGATGCGGCTGCGGGAGTGGCACGGGTCGGCCGTGCCCGCGCTGCAGGACGAGCACCCGGGCCTGCACACCGATCTGCCCCGGCTGCGCAAAGGCGGCGTGGGCGGGCAGTTCTGGTCGGTCTACGTGCCGTCGGACCTTCCCGAGCCGGTGGCGGTGACCAGCACCCTGGAGCAGATCGACCTCGTGCACCGGCTGGTCGCCGCCTATCCGGACGAGTTGGCGATGGCCTACACCTCGGCCGACGTGGAACGGGCGATGGCCGGCGGGCGGATCGCGTCGCTGATCGGCGTCGAGGGCGGGCACTGCCTCGCGAGCTCGCCGGCGGTGCTGCGCTGCCTGGCGCGTCTCGGCATCCGTTATGTCACCCTCACCCACAATCACCACACCGGGTGGGCGGATTCGGCGACGCAGGACGCGGCGCACGGTGGCCTGACGGCCGAGGGGCGGGCGATGGTACGGGAGATGCAGCGCCTGGGAGTACTGGTCGACCTCTCACACGTGTCCGCCGCGACGATGCACCATGCGCTGGACGAGGCCGCCGCCCCGGTGATCTTCAGCCACTCGGGCGCCCGGGCGGTGACCGACCACCCGCGTAACGTGCCTGACGACGTACTGTCCCGGCTACCCGGCAACGGCGGGGTGATCCAGTTGACGTTCGTGTCGTTCTTCGTGTCGCCGTCGGTCCGCGACTGGATGCAGGCGGCCGACGACGAGTGGGCACGGCTCGGGCTGACCGCGTACGGCGAGGACTGGCCGCGTGCCCCGCGCCCGGGTGAGGACTCCGCGCACGTACCGGTCGGTGTGCCGCACGACTGGGCGGCGGAGCCGGCCTTCGCCCCGTGGCTGGCGGCGAACCCGAAACCGTCGGCGACCGTGGCGCAGGTGGCCGACCACGTGACACACGCCCGTGAGGTGGCCGGCGTGGACCACGTCGGGATCGGCGGTGACTTCGACGGCACACCCGAGGTCCCGGACGGGCTGGCCGACGTGTCCGCCTACCCGCGGCTGTTCGCGGAGTTGCGGGACCGCCGGTGGTCGGACAGTGACCTGGAGAAACTCGCCAACCGCAACGTCCTGCGGGTGCTGCGGGACGCGGAGGAGCACGCCGAGGAGCCGCTGTGGCCGCGCTGATCCGGCCACCATCACCCGAACCAGGGTGATCGGCTGAGATGTATCGACAATCGTCACTTTCTTGTAACTTCGGCCGCGGGCACCAGCCCGTTCCCCCGAAGGCACGAAGGGACGTACACATGCGCATCCCAGCCCGGATCCTCCTGGCCGCCGCGGTAGCGGTGGTCGGCATGTTCGCGCCGACCACCGCCGCCCAGGCCGCCCCGGTCGACCCCGGCCCGGCCACCCAGGTCGTCGGCGGCGTCACCGCGAGCGAGAACTACTCGTTCATGGTCTATGTGTCAGGCTGCACCGGCTCGCTGATCAAGGCGAACTGGGCGGTCACCGCCGCCCACTGCCCGACCCCCAGCACCGTACGGGTCGGCAGTATCAACCGGTCCAGCGGCGGCGTGGTGGTCTCGGTGCGCCGCGCCGTCACCCACCCCCGGATCGACGTCAAGCTGCTGGAGCTGGCCTCCTCGGTGACCTACGCCCCGGCGCCGATCCCGACGTCGTCGGGCGCGGTCGGCACCGCGACCCGGATCATCGGCTGGGGCCAGACCTGCCCGACCCGGGGCTGCGGCTCCACCCCGGTGGTCGCCAACCAGCTCGACACCTCGATCGTCGCGGACAGCCGCTGCTCCGGCATCGACGCGGCCTATGAGATCTGCACCAACAACACCAACGGCAACGCCGGCGCCTGTTACGGCGACTCCGGCGGGCCGCAGGTCCGGGCGGTCAACGGCCGGTGGGCGCTGATCGGCGTCACCAGCCGGGCCGGTAACAACAGCTCCACCTGCGCCACCGCCCCGTCGATCTACGGCGACCTGCCGTCGATCCGCGCGTGGGTGAACACCCAGGTCGGCGGGCTGCCCGCCTGATCCGGTGAGCCGGGCGGGCGGTCAGACCGCCCGCCCGTGCACCACCGCGAGCACTCCCGGCATCGGCGACACCTCGTCCTCCAGCGCCGGGAACACCCCCGGGCTGCTCAGGTCGATCTCCCAGAAGTACGGCACCCGCATCCCGGAGTCGCCGGTGAGCGGCCCACCGTCGCAGTAGGCGTACCGGTACTCCTCGTCGGTCGGGTCGTAGTGGAACGAGAACGCCCTGGTCCCCCACACCCGGGCGATCGCCGCCTCCGCGTAGTTGCGCTGCTCGTCGGTGGAGTCCTGGGCGATGTAGACCCGGGCCACCCGGCTGAGCGTGACCTCGTCGGGTGGCGAATCGTCGGGCGGACCGGACGGGGTGCACGCCGCGGCCGCCGCGGACTGCCAGCCGGACACCACGATCACGCCGGCCAGCAGAATCGCGGCCGGGATCGCCGTGCGCAGCCGGACCGCGGCGAAGGCCGTCACCGTCATGGCCAGGATCAGCGCGCCCGCCCCGCCGGTCAGCGTCCGCAGGCTCAGCCAGACGAACTCGTCGGCGGGCCGGTCCGGTTGCAGGTTCCACAGGCCGCCGAGCAGCGCCGATCCCAGCGTCCAGACGACAGCGGTCCAGCCGAGCGCACCCGCGACCGTGGTCCGCAGCGGGTGGCCCTCGGAACGACGGCCGGCCCACCCGAAGAGCAGCCAGCCGGCCATCGCGCCGAGCACTCCCCCGGTCACCGCGACCGTGTCCAGCCAGGCCGGCGCCGACCGGGTGAGCTCGAAACTCGCGGCGCCGTCGGAATCCCAGGGCGCCCGGTTGCCCCAGAGGACGCCCGTGTAGCTGAGCACCAGGTCGTCGCGGGACGCCCAGAACGTGGCGGTGTCGATCGGGGTCTCGGACGCGACCTCGTGCTCGAACGTGACGTCGCCGTGCACGTCCCAGCCGGCCGCGGCCAGCCGCTCGCGGGCGCCCCTGGCGTAGGTGAGCACGTCCCGGGTGGTGTCGTCGTGCTTGATCCAGTAGTCGGCGTAGCCGTAGACGGTCTGTTCGCCGTCGCCGCTGGCCACGAACGTCTCGGCGTCGCCGCCGCCCCACACCTTCTGGCCGGGGAAGACCGCCTCGCCCAGCGCCTGTGACTCCGCGCCGGACGGCAGGGCCGGTGCGTTCGCCCAGCCGATCCGGGCGGCCACGGCGGCACCGAGCAGACCCGACGCGAGCGCGGCCAGGGTCGCCAGGACCACCACCGCGGTGCTCGCGGGGTGTCCCAGGCGGGCGCGTAGCCCGTACCGCATCAGGTTGATGATCTCCCGGCCGGTCGGCCGGGTGCGCTCCGGCGGAGCGCATTCGAGGAGGGTGGCGAGCATCTCGGCGCGGCGTTCGCCGGGGGGATAGAAGCGCAGCCAGTACGCGTAACGCCGCGCGAGCCGATCGCTCACGACGACACCGGTCCCAGTCCGAAGCGGCGGCGGGCGGCCAGTTGGGCGGTGGCCGCCTCGACGCTCGCGCGGAGCCGCTCGGTCTCGGCGTCCAGCGCGGTCGCCCCGTCGCTGGTCAGGCGGTAGTAGCGGCGGGGCCGGCCGTCGACCGTCTCGGCCCGGTCCGGCTCGACCAGGCCGAGCGCGACCAGGCGGTCCAGCGCGGCGTAGAGGGTGCCGGCCTGGAGCGTGATCCGGCCCTCGGAGAGGCGGGTGACCTCCTGGATCACCCCATACCCGTAGCGGGGCTCGGGGGCGAGCGCGGTGAGGATCCAGAACGTCGGTTCACGCATCGGCCCAATATAAAGATGATCTGACTATGGGGTCAACGCATGTTCGTCCGTGAGCGTTTGTGAACGAGTCGGCTCGAACAATCGCGTGAGCGTTCACATCATTACCAAGGTGTTGCCTAGCACGTTCCCCGCGTGCGTTCCCCGCGTGGAAGGACGAGACCTTGCGAACCACCTTCTTGCGTGCCGTCATCGGCAGCCTCACCGCGCTGGCGCTGATCCCCCTCGGCGTCGTCACCGGGGCGTCACCGGCCGCCGCCGTCACCAATCAGTTCCGTGGCATGAACTGGGCCGTCCTCGGCGACAACTTCAGCACCGGCCCGCTCGTCGTGCAGGGCCTGAGCCAGTCCGACAGCAACGCCACCGTGCGGGCCAAGGCCAACGCCCTGTACGACGACATGGCGGCCGTCGGCGTGAACACCGTCCGGCTGCCGATCAACACCCACACCGTCGGCACCACCTGGTGGAACGCCTATCGGGGCGCGATCGACGCGGCCACCGCCCGCGGCTTCAAGGTCATCCTCGCCTACTGGGAGGACGGCGCCGCGTCCGGCGGTCGGATCACCAACATCGCCGCCTGGAACACCATGTGGTCCAACGTCACCTATCTGTACGGGGCGAACACCAACGTCTACTTCGAGCCGATGAACGAGCCGCACGGCTACACCTCGGCCGAGTGGCGCAACGTGGCCGCGAACTGGATGAGCTACCACTATTCGGCGGTACCGGCCCGGACCCTGATCGGCGGCACCGGCTACAGCCAGGACCTGCGCGACGTCTGCAACGACAGCCGGTTCAGCGGCACGCTGCTCTCGTTCCACCACTACGCGTTCTTCTACAGCGCGATGACGTACGACGCGTTCCGTACCCACGTGCAGACCCGCCTCGGCAACTGCGCCTCCCGCGCGGTCGTCACCGAATACGGCGCGCCGATGTCGACCGGTCTCAACTACGCCGACGCCAACAGCACCGACAACTTCGTCCGGCACATCCGGGCCGTCACCCAGGTCATGCGGGACAACCAGATGGGCGGCGTCTACTGGCCGGCGCTCGGCGGCAAACCCACCGGGACCTCCGGCTTCGACTACTACTCGATGTTCGCCTTCAGCGGCAGCGGCACGAACCTCAACCTCGCCGTCCGCAACACCTCAGGACGAGACCGCATCCGGTACGGCTGGGGCCTCTGACCTTTCGCACGTGGACCGGGTCCGGGACGAGCTGCTGCGGCGCTCGCCTCGGACCCGGCCGCGTTGTTCGAGGCGCACCTGCCTGGGACGGTTCTGTCGTACCCCCGTGGCAGGGTCTCGGGTGTGTACGAGGAATGGACGTCACCGCTGCCGTATGTCGTCGCGTGGCGGAGTGTCACGCCACCCGGCGAGCACCGGGTGAAACGGATCCTGCCGGACGGCTGCCTCGACCTGATCTGGCACGACGGTCACGTCTTCGTCGCCGGGCCGGACACCACCGCCCAGATCGGGCGGCCTCCACCGGGCAGCCGCTATGCGGCACTGCGCTTCGGCGCGGGCACCGGGGCCGGTGTGCTCGGGGTGCCCGCCAGTGAGCTGGTCGACCGGCAGGTGCCGCTGGACGCTCTGTGGCCGGCGGCCGAGGTGCGGGCCATCGCCCAGGCCGATGATCCGGTCGCCGCGCTCACCGCCGCCGCCGGTCGGCGCTGGCAGGGGACCGATCCGGCGATGGTCGCGCTGGCCGGGGCGGTGCTGGCCGGGGTGCCGGTGGGCGCGGTCGCCGAGCGCTGCGGCCTCAGCCCACGGCAGTTGCAACGGCGGAGCAACACCGCTTTCGGGTACGGCCCGAAGACCCTCCACCGGATCCTGCGGATGCAGCGGGCCGTCACGATGGCTCGGGCCGGCCGCCCGTTCGCCGCGGTGTCGGCCGACGCGGGCTACGCCGACCAGGCCCATCTCGCTCGTGAGGTGCGGGCGATGGCCGGCGTGCCGTTGAGCGAGCTGCTCCGATGACGGTGTCGGGTCTCCGGCTGTGGCGTCTACGCTTCGGCCTTCGCCCAGGCGAAGAGGTCCACGACGTTGCCGTCCGGGTCCTTGACCTGGGCGTAACGCTGGCCCCAGGGGGCGTCCCACGGAGCGTTCACCGACGGGTGGCCGGCGGCGACCAGGCTCGCGTGGACGCTGTCGACCTCGGCCGGGTCCGCGCAGAGGAACGCCCAGCCGCCCGACGGCGGGCCGGGCCGGTATTCCGGGTCGAAGGTCTGCAGGGCGGCATGCGTGTCCCACATCAGACGGATGCCGCCGGCGACCACCGCCTCGGTGTGCGGCTCCCGCTCGGCGCCGTCCGGAAACTCCAGTCCCAGCCGCCGGTAGAAGGACAGGGACGCTGCCATGTCGGCCACAGCGAGGCCGATCGCGTTGAAGGTGGGTGCCATGGGTTCGACGCTACGAGACCACGTACCCCCGGGTCTTGAACGAATCAGACATCCGCGTCGAAGGTCTTCCGGGCCGCGAGCACCGACTCCTGGTGCCGCACCGACCAGTGCAGCAGCTCGGTGAGCGGACCGGCCAGAGCACGGCCGGGATCGGTCAGCTCGTACTCGACCTTCGGCGGCACACACGCGTGCACCGTTCGAGTGAGGAGACCGTCGCGTTCCAGGCCGCGCAGCGTGTGCGTCAGCATCCGCTGGCTGATGCCTTCGGCGGCGCGCATCAGCTCGGTGAAGCGGCGTGGGCCGGGCAACAGCAGCACCACGACGATCACGGTCCAGCGGTCGCCGATCCGGTCCAGGGTGTCGCGCAGCGGGCACTGCTCCTTCATCGTCGGTGTCACCGTCATGCCTGGTGGCAGTAGTAGTGCGAGTTCCATTCGATCCACTCCCGTATGCCTGGTCCTGGTCGTCTCCGCGGGCCGGTTCGGTTACCTTCGTGTGCCTGAGGCAGGTTGAAGTGCGTTCTTCCGGGTGGGCGGATGCTCGCCGACGATGGGCGGCGTGAGCAAACGAATTGTGGTCACCGGTGGGGCCGGGGCACTCGGGTCGGCGGTGGTGCGGCGGCTGATCGGCCGGGCGGATGTCATCGTCGTCACGCGGCGGCCGGAGGGCGTACCGGATGGGGTCGTGGTTCGCCGTGCCGATTTCGACGACATCGGTCCGGCGGCGTTCGAGGGTGCGGATGCCGCGCTCGTGGTGAGCACCGACCATCGGGACAATGCTCGGCGGACGGCGCAGCACGCGGCGGCGATCGCGGCGGCGGCCGGGGCCGGTGTCGGGCATCTGGTCTACACGTCGCTGGTCGGCTGCGACGGGCCGCCGGACATGCTCAACGCGGCTCATCGGGCTTCGGAGGCGGCACTACGGTCGGCCGGGGTGCCGTGGACGGCGTTGCGCAACAACCTGTACCTGGAAGGGCTCGACGGTCTGCAGGCCGCGGCGGTGGCGACCGGACGGCACGTGAGCAATGCGGGCGGCGGCGAGGTCTCCTACGTCAGCCGGTCACGGTGCGCCGAGGTCGCGGCCGAGGCGCTGCTCGGCCCGGCGCGAGGAACCGTCGACGTGCACGGCCCGCAGCCGCTGGACGCCGTCGCGGTGGCGGCACTGTTCGGTTCGCGGTCCGGCCGCCCGATCGAGCCGGTCCTGCTCGATGACGAGGCCTACTCCGCGCACCTGCTGGCGGCGGGCACTCCGCCGGCACTGGCGGCAGCCCTGGTCGCTCTCGGCCGGGCCATCCGATCCGGCGTCTACGCCGGCCGGTGAGGCCGGGATCGGCCACCTCGACTCGATCGTTCCGGGCCGGGCCTTCCGGTCAGCTGTCGGCGGCCTGAACGGCGGCGGCGATCGGTTCGAGGGTGGTGATCAGTTCGTCGAGTTCCCCGGCGGTCAGCACCTCGTACGGCGGCGCCGCCAACTCATCGGTCAGGGTCTCGATCCGCTGCCTCGTCTCGCGGCCGGATTCGGTGAACCCGCCTGCCTCGTTCACCAGGCCTCGGGCGCGCAAGCCGTCGACCACCGCGGCCAACCGAGGGCGGGGCAGGTGGTGGACCCGACCGAATTCCTCCGCGCGCATCCCCATCGCGAGCGCGAGCAGGACGTGGGCCTCGGTCCCGCCGATACCGTGCGCGACCAGCGCGGCGTTGTGGCCGTCACCCCGGTGCTCGCGGAGAAGGGTGGCCGCGTGCCAGAGGCGTGCGACCGGTTCGGTGGGCACGGTCAGGGCGCGGAGTCCGGCGTACAGCGGGCGGCCCACCGTCGGCGCGCTGACCGCGGCCCGGGTGGCGAGGTCGGCCGCCCGCACCAGGCCGGGCGAGCCGGCGAGTTCCCCGATGGCCCGGCGCAGGGCGGTGGCACTACCCCGTTCGCGGATGGCGATCGCCTCCTGCGGGGTGACCTTGCCCCACACCCACGGGATGTGCCGGGCCACCTCACCGTCGGCGAAGTTGTAGAAGACCGCGTGCACCACCTCGGGCGGCGCGAGACCGAGGGGCGCCGCCCGGCCGGCGAAGTAGCCGTCCCAGTAGCCGCGCATGCCGACGGCCAGGAAATGCTCGTTCGGCACCTCGGAGAAGGTGATCGCGCCGATCGGCTCGACCAGCTCGAACATCCGGTGGATCTGGGGCATCGGGTGCGGCATCGCTCGGCGTCTCCCGTGATCGTGACGGCACCCTCCTGGGCGGCCGTTCAACCTGACCACGAACGGCACGACCCGGATCCGACAGACTCGCCGCGAGAAACCTCGACCGAGGCGGGCAAACACCGCACGACCGGAATCCGCGGGCTACCGCTCCACCGCGAGCCGGATGCCGAGGGCGATCAGGATGCCGCCGGTTGCGGTGTCGATCCGCCGCCGCAGGCTGCGGCGCTGCCGCAACAGACCGCCGATCCGCCCGGCCAACACCCCGACACCGCCGTCGATCAAGAACTCCAAGACGATCAAGATCATGCCGAGTACGGCGAACTGCACCCATATCGAGCCGAGCGCCGGATCGACGAACTGCGGCAGGAACGCCACCGAGAAGGCGATCATCTTCGGGTTGGACAGGTTGGTCAGAAACCCGCTGAGGTACGCCCGTGACTCACCGCCGGTGGCCACGATGACGTCCCCGCGCCGGCGGATCATCTGCACGCCCAGGTAGGCGAGGTAGACGGCGCCGACGATCCGGAGCGCGGTGAACGCACCGGGCACCGCGGTGAACAGCGCGCTGAGCCCGGCCGCGGCGACCAGGACGTGGATCGCCTCGCTGGTGGCGATACCGGCGGTGGCGAGCAGCCCGGCCCGTGGGCCGCCACGCATCCCGGCGCTCAGCACGAACAGCATGTCCGGCCCGGGGGCCAGCGTGGCGACGATCGTGGTGACGGTGAAGGCGGCGAGCAGATGCGGATCGAGGGGCACCAGGTCAACCTGCCACGGCTCCGAGCACACGAACAATGCGTACTCGCATCGCTGAGCATAGGCTTTGCTTATGCTCGATCCCCGTCGCCTGGCGCTGCTGCGGGATGTCGCGGCCACCGGGTCCATCGCCGGAGCCGCCGCCCGGGCCGGGTGCACGGCCGCGGCGGCATCGCAGCAGCTGTCCGCGCTCGAACGCGCCGTCGGCACCGCGCTGCTCGAACGTTCGGCGCGAAGTGTCCGGCTCACCGAGGCCGGCCGGGTGCTCGCCGAGCACACCGAACCGGTGCTGGCCTCGCTCGCCGAGGCCGAACGCGCGGTGCGTGACGTGGCCGGGCTGCGCGGCGGCACGATCCGGGTGGCGGCCTTCGCCACCGCCGCCGCCGGCTTCGTCATCTCGGCCCTGACCGCCTTCCGGCGGCGGTACCCGGGCATAGAGCTGCACTTCACCGAACTGGAGTCGGACGAGGCGCTGCCCCGGGTCCAGGCCGGTGAGCTGGACCTGGCGGTCACCCACGACTACGCGCCGCTGTCCGGGCCGAACCTGCGCGGGCTCACCCAGCGGCCGCTCTACCGGGAGCCGATGCTGCTCGCCGTACCCCGCCGTCTCGTCCCGGCGGGGACGGCGCCGGTGTCGCTCGCCGTACCCCGTCGTCTCGTGCCGGAATCGCTCGCCGGACCCGGTCGCCTCGTCCCGGCGGAGACGACGCCGGTGTCGCTCGCCGACTTCGCCGGATCGGACTGGGTGGCCGCGCTGACCAGTACCGGTTTCCAGGCGGCGACCGAGATGGCCGGGCGGGCCGCCGGGTTCGAACCGCGGGTCAACGTGCGTGTGCACAGCTATCCGATGGTGCTCGCCATGGTCGCCGCCGGGTTCGGGGTGTCGCTGGTGCCGCAGCTCGCCGCGACCGCCCACCCCGGTGTCGGTTACCTGCCCATCGGCCACCCCGAAGGGTTGTCCCGGCAGATCCACGCCACCACCCGGACCGGTGGCCGCTCCCCCGCCGTCCGGCATCTGCTGCAGTGCGTCACCGAGGCTCTGGGGCCTCCATGATGCACCCGCCCTCCGACATTCTTCCGGCCGCCGGCGGTTTCGTAGGCTGCCCGCATGCAGATCGACCTGGTTGCCCTGATCGTCGACGAGTATGACCCGGCCATCGCCTTCTTCACCGAGGTGCTCGGGTTCGACCTGATCGAGGACTCCCCATCGGTCACCACCGACGGGCGGCCGAAACGCTGGGTGGTCGTCCGTCCACCAGGCGCCCAAACGGGGCTGCTGCTGGCCCGTGCCGACGGCGACGAGCAGTCCGCGGCCGTCGGCCACCAGACCGCCGGCCGGGTCGGGTTCTTCCTTCAGGTCGACGACTTCCAGGCCACCTTCGCACGGATGACGGCGGCCGGTGTCACGTTCGTCCGGCCACCGCGCACCGAGGCGTATGGCCAGGTCGCCGTTTTCCTGGACATCGCCGGAAACCGCTGGGACCTGCTCGGCCCGGCCTGAGATCCATCACCGTGAAGATCAACAGCCAGTGGCGTCAATCAGAAGGGACACCGGGCTACGAGAGGCAACGATGGGTGGACAAACGACCACAGAGGCGGACGTCACGGTGCTGTTGCGGTCCCGCGCCGAGCCGGACTGCTTCGCGGAGCTGTTCGAGCGGTATTTCGCCGGCCTGCACGGCTACGCGTCGCGGCGCCTGGACGGGCCGGGCGGCGACGACGTGGCCGCCGAGACGTTCCTGATCGCGTTCCGGCAACGGGACCGGTTCGACCCCGAGCGCGGTTCGGTCCGCGCGTGGCTGTACGGGATCGCCACCAACCTGATCCGGGCGCGGCGACGCGAGGAGGCACAGGGGTACCTGGCGTATGCGCGGGCCGCCGCCCATCCGCCTGATGATCCGGTGCACGAGGACCGGACCACCGATCGGATCGCGGCCGAGGCCGCCCGCAAACGCATCGTGGCGGCACTCGCCGACCTGTCCGCCGGCGATCGTGACGCGCTGCTGCTCGTCGTATGGGGCGAGTTGTCGCACGAGGAGACCGCGGCCGCGCTCGGCATTCCGGTCGGGACGGTCGGCTCCCGCCTGCACCGGGCCCGCCGAAAGATCCGGGCCGCATTCGACGACGTCAACCCGACCGGAGGGACCGCCCGCCATGGATGAACTCGATCTGCTGGCCACCGCGCGCCCGGCGACGCCACCGACCACCGAGACGACGGCCGCCGCCCGTGACCGGTTGTTCGACCTGATCCACGCCGAGACGATGGCCGCCACGCCACCGCACCGAGCCCAGACCACAGCTACACCGCAACACCGGACCGAGACCGCGACCACCGCGGGGCAACACTCGACCGAAACCACGGCCACCACGGCGCAACACCGGACCGAGACCACAGCCACACCGCAACACCGGACCGAAACCGCGACCACCACAGCACAACACCGGACCGAAACCACGACCACCACAGCACAACACCGGACCGAAACCACGACCACCACAGCACAACACCGGACCGAAACCGCGGCTACCGGGTCGCAGCACCGTTTTCGGATGTTCGGTCCGATGTTGGGTGGGGAGGCCGGGTCGCCCGGCCGGTTCCGGCGGCATGTCGGCAGGGCCGCGCCCCGGCACCGGTTCCGGCTTTGGGGCTGGGGTCTGGTCCCGGCGGTCGGTGCGGCCGTCGCGCTCCTGCTCGTGCTGACCACCACGTGGGTGCCGCCGGACGGGCCGGCCCGGAGCGTGGACATCGCCGAGGCGGGTCCGCGCCCGACCCGGGAGCTGCGCGATCTGCTGCTGGCCGCGGCCGAGCGGACCTCCGGCGTCCCCCGGGCCGAAGGTCGGTACTGGGTCTCCGAGGTCGAGTCGGGGACGCTGCTCCAGGTCGGTTCGGCCACCGACAGGTACGCGATCATGGGCCGTACCCTGGAGACCAGCTGGTACACGACTCGCGCCGACGACCGGGCCGTACACCTGCAGCAGTGGGCCGGTGGCGCGCCCGCCTCGGACACCGACCGGGCCGGCTGGCAGCGGGCCGGTTCGCCGTCGAGCTGGCCGATCGACGAGGCCTGCCCCGCGTCCGGCGACTGGACGGCCGGGCCGGGTGCGACCCGCACGGTGGTGAGCGATCCGGGCGCGAGCACGTTCCTGATCGGCGGTGACAACCTGACCGCGGCCGAGGTTCGGGAGCTGCCCACCGAACCCGGCCGGTTGCAGGTGACGCTGATCGACTCGCTGCTGCGCAACAGCCCGGAGTCGACCGCGGGTGAGCTGTCGAAGGGCATCTTCGACTCGATGATCAACCTGCTCTACCAGGCGCCGGGCACGCCGGAGCTGCGGGCGGCCGCCTACCGGGTGCTGGCCGACCTGCCCGGTCTACGCGACCTGGGACCGGTCACCGATCCGAAGGGCCGGGCCGGAAACGCCGTCACGATGCTCACGAACGAGGAGACCGAGGGGGTCCGGCAGGCCGACACCGGCGGCGCACGGGAGATCCGGCTGATCTTCGACCCGAAGTCGGGGCAGCCGCTGGCCTGGGAGACCAGGATCATCCGACCAGCCGACTATCTGTCCTGGGTACCGGCCCGCGCGGTGTTCGACTACGAGGCCGTGCTGCGGACCGGATGGACCGACGGCACCCCACCGTCGACCGCCGGGGCACTGCCGGAGAACGTGCTGGAGACACCCGCCTGCTAGCGGGTGACTGCGTTGTGCCGGGTGGTGGGCCGTGCGAGTCTGAGGTCGGCCGGCCCACTCCCGGGGAGGTGTCCACGATGGATAGGGTTACGGAGGGCCACGACGTCCAGCCCTCGTCGGCGCGCGAACGGGCCGTGCTGGTCTCGGTCGGTTGGCACGCTCTGGTCCTGGCCGCGTCACTGGCGAACGCCTATCTGGTCCCGTGGGACACCACGGCGTGCGATGACGAGTCGGGCTTCTGCGTCACCGCCAGTGACGTCATGCACATCCTGCTCTTTCTCAGCGTTCCGTTCCTGGTCGTTTCCTTCCTGGTGTCGCGGCTGCTCGCGGTGCCACTGTCGCGGCGGTTCCGCTCAGCGGCGGTCGCCGGCACGCTCTCCGCGCTGGCCGGCCTGCTGGCCACGGCACTCGGCGCCGCCGTTCTACTCGCCGCTTACCGAAGCTGAACCGGGTGACGACCGTCAGCTGAACCGGGCGACGACCGTCGATATCAACGCCGCTAAAACCCGATCGACATCCAAGGCGGCATGGGCCGATATAACGTATATATCCGAATTGGATGCTGGTGTTGGGAATGCGGCGGCGGGGGGGTGAGACGAGCGTCCCCACCCGGCGATGCGGTGACCGCTGGCGGCCAGATGACCGAACACCCGGCTGGCAACCGAATGACCGAACTGGGCCTGCCCCGTTTTGACGGCCGTCGCTCGTTTCAGGATCTCGACGTCTTCCTGTAGACGCCGGTTCTCCTGCCGCAGCCGGGCCAGCTCGGCCCGCTCGTCCGACGTCAGCCCGTCCGACCGAGTGCCGGCGTCGATCTCGGCCTGCTTGACCCAGTCCCGCACCGCGGTCTCGGTCAGATCGAAGTCCTGGCTGACCTGCCGGATCGTCCGATCGCCCCGCTGGCACAACTCCACGATCTCGGCCTTGAACTGGGGCGTGAACGCACGCCGAGGCCGAGGCCGCTTCTTACCCACGCTCTCCATGATGCTGGACATCCTCCCGGAGACCCCACGTCTCCTGATCTTGGATGTCCGTCAAAACGGGGCAGGCCCAAGAGCCTCCCGCGCCCCGGCCCGCTGGATCGAGTCACCGACGGTGCTGAGGGACGTGTTCGCCCGTTCGAGCGCGGCGTCGACCTGAGTCTTGTCATATCCCCGCAACACGATCGTGAAGTCCGGATTCATGCCCGGCATCGTAGAAACCCGACGCACGCCTCAGCCGGGCCACCGCTCCGTTGACGCCTGCTCACCTCGCCCGGCCCAGAGCCAAGCCCGCCAACCGTCATGGCGTGGGGTCCGGGACCGGGCGCACAGCCTCGGGCTGGGCCGAAGCGGCTCTCACCGATCTTGCACGAATGGGCACCCGCACGCCGAACCTGCAACTTCTTCCGCGCTCCCACGGGAGGACTGCAGGATCTGTGAGCCGACCGAGGCGCGGGCCCTACCGGCAAGGGCACGAAAGCGCCGGTCACGGATCTCGGGGTGTCCGGGACTCGATGGGGTCGTCGTCGGTGGCCAGCCACAACCAGCCGAAGAAGGCGATCGCCACGATCGCCGCGATGCCCGCCGCGCCGGTGACGAAGGTCAGGCGGCTGGGCTCCGGGGAGGCGGCCGTCATCGCGTCGGCGGACTTGCCCAGGAGCAGGCCGATCACCGTGACCGGAGCACCGATCGCGGCCGTCACCAGCAGCGGCAGGGTGCCGATCCGGCTCGGCCGGCCGGGCCTCGCCGCCCGCCGGAGGCGCAGCAGGCGGACCCCGAAGACGGCCAGAGCACCCCACGCCAGTACGACCAGCAGCGCCGCGATGATGTCGCTGGGCCGATGCCAACGGGCCCACACGGTCCCGATCGCGATGGCCGCGGTGTACCCGGCGCCGATCAGGGCGACCGGCCCGCGCAACGCCGCCGGCACCACGATGACCAGGGCGAACGCCACCGAAGCGGCAGCCGTGGTGTGGCCGCTGGGCAGCGAGTTCGGATAGGTCAACCCGTCCAGCGTGGGCCGGGGCAACCAGTCCTTGAGCAGCTGGGTGGTCGCGTTCCCGGCCAGCACCAGGACCGCGGCCGCGATCGCCAGATCGATCCGCTTGCGGACCACCCCGACCGTGGCCGCGATCAGGCAGACCAGCACGAGGCTGGTCAGGGTGGTCGCGTTCAGGGTCTGCCGGAGCAGGTCTTCGAGCCGGGCGTGGTGCACTTCGGTGCCCAGCATCGCCGCGGTGTCCAGCCACTGGCCGGAGATGGTCCGGACGAAGACGTGGTACGTCGCGATCAGGCCCAGACCGGCGAGCACGCTGATCAGTAGCGGCGCCGCCAGGTAGGCGGCACCGGGACGCCGACTGACGTGCGCCTGCACGCTGTCAGGGGTCAGCGTGGTCATTCGTGGCCACCTCCCGGGTTCGCCAAGCGAAGGGCTCGCCAAGCGAAGAGTTCGCCAAGCGAAGGATTCGCCGAGCAAACATTCGCCGAGCAAAACGTTCGTCGAGCGACAGGTTCGCCCGAGCGACGGTTCACCGAACGATGCTTCGCCCGAGTGACGGTCCGCCGATCGGAGCGAACAAGACGCACGAAGCGAACGAACGGCTCGCCGAGCGACCGAGCTTACGGCCCCCCGTCAAACGCGCCGACGACGGCGAGCAACTCCAGCTTTTCATAGCTCTCGGTGCCGGGCACGGCGGTGTACACGAGCAGGGAGTGCCCCTGGTCCGGGTCGGCGAGTGCCTGGCAGGTCAGCTCCAGGGCGCCCACCTCGGGATGCACGAATCGTTTGAGGTGGGCGTACCGAATGCCGATCTCATGCTCGGCCCAGACGGCGCGGAACTCTTCGCTCTGTTCCATCAGCAGGCTGTGCAGGTGTGCGGCCCGGGAGCGGGGACCCCGGAGGGCGAGCACGTGACGCAGCCCGGAGGCGAAGACGCGGGAGTGCAGCGGATGGTCGTCGGGGTGGTAGAGGGCCCGGCAGGCCGGGTCGGTGAACCAGCGGTAGCCGATGCTGCGGGCCGGGCCGGTGAACCGGGTGAGGTCGCCGTTGAGGGCGACGCCGAGCCGGTTCTGCCGCAGGGTCTCGCCCAACTCGGTGACGATCTCGGCGGGCGTGTCGGCGAGCCGGTCGAAGATCCGCAGCAGGCCGGGGCTGATGTGCTCGCCACTGGCCCCGCGCACCGGTGGGTGGTGGCCGGCCAGGCGGAACAGATGATCACGTTCGTCGTGGGAGAGGTGCAGGCCCTGGGCGATCGAGGCGATCATCTGCTCGGAGGGGTGCGGGCCACGCTCGCGTTCCAGCCGGCTGTAGTAGTCGGCCGAGATGTGGCAGAGCGTGGCCACCTCCTCCCGGCGCAGGCCGGACGTCCGGCGGCGCGGGCCCCGCGGCAGGCCGACGTCCTCGGGTTGCAGCGACTCGCGGCGACGGCGCAGGAATTCGGCGAGCCCGGCGCGATCGATCTGCATCAGGTCACCGTAGTTGCGCGAAGGACGTCGAGGTCGATTCTTCGGAGGTACGCCACACGCGCTCGGCCTCCTCCTCGGAACGCAGCCGGGAGTACAGCTTCTGCTCGGCCGGCGCACCACCGAGGTGTCCGGGGCCGCTCGGCCCGTAGAAGAGGCCGTCGTGCCCGGTGGTGACGGCGAGTACCGCGGGCAGCGCCGCGGTCCGGGCGGTGCCGAGCAGGATGCCGCGGGCGGACAGTGCGCCGATGAGCCGGCGGCCGACGGTCTCCCGGGACCGGCCGACCTCGGGGCGGGCGGCGAGCAGGCTGGTCGGGGCGACGCCGGGGTGGGACAGGTTGCTGGTGATGCCCCAGCCGTACCGTCGGCTGCGCCGGGCCAGCTCCAGACCGAAGAGACCGAAAGCGATCTTCGATTGGTTGTACGCGCGCATGCCGTCGTACGACTGTTCCCAGTTGAGGTCGGCCCAGTTGATGGCGCCGGAGTCGGCCGCGACGCTGATCTGCGAGGTGATCCGCGCCGAACCGGCCCGCAGCAGCGGCATCAGGTGCGCGACCAACGCGAAGTGGCCGAGGTGGTTGGTGCCGAACTGCAGCTCGAAACCGTCGGCGGTCACCTGCCGGTCCGGTGGGGTCATCACACCGGCGTTGTTGACCAGCAGGTGGATCGGCCGGCCGTCGTCCCGCAGTTCGGCGCCGAGCGCGGCCACCGACTCCAGCGACGACAGGTCGAGACGGCGCGGGGACAGCCGGGCGGCCGGGGTCCGCCGGTGGATCTCGGTGATGGCCGCCTGCCCCTTGGCGGGGTTGCGGACCGGGAGGACGATCTCGGCTCCGGCGGCGGCGAGGCGGGCGGCGATCTCGAGGCCGATCCCGTCGCTGGCGCCGGTGACGACGGCGAGCTTGCCGGTGAGGTCGGGGACGGTGACGGTGGGTTCGGTGCGTGGCATGTCACCAGGATGCGGGCGGCCACGAGGGGTATCCACGGCCTGACGATCCCAGGCTAGCCGCGACTGTTGAGGTAACCGAGGATCAGGGCCGTCCACCAGCCGGCCTGCGAGATCAGCGTCGCGATCCCCGAGCGGAGCAGCAGCGACGTGGGCGGTTCGGGATGGCGGGTCAGTTCGCGCAGGAGCACCGCGGCGTACACCCCGTTGACGCCGATGACCAGCACCGCGAGCGCTTTCGGGCCGGCCGGCAGGCCGAGCAGCGCGCCGGAGGCGAGGAGTCCGGCGAAACCGGCCCAGATCGGCACGTGGGTGCCACGGGCGGTGTTCAGGACGTCGGTGAGGGTGCGGCGACCGGCCAGCCAGAGCAGCCCGAACCAGTCGACGGTGAGCACCGCGCCGAAGCCGATCACCATCGATCCCAGATGCACGAGCAGCGCGATGTCGTGCACCCGAGGGGACACCTGCCGGTACGGGCTGACCGCGAGCACCGTCAACCAGCACGCCGCGACCAGCACGGCCCGCCCCATCGGCGAGGCGGGCCGCCGGTGCCGGCCGGTTTCGACAACCACATACGGGAGACGGTCACCGGCCCGGCCGACAACAGAAAATCAGAGCGAAACCCAGGCTCCGGTACGGACGGAGTCGAGCATGGCGTCCAGGACGACGGCGGCCGCGACCGCGTCGTCGAGGGTCGGCCCGTACGGGGTGCCCTCGGCCACCGACCGCAGGAACCCGGCCGCTTCGATGACCTTGGTGTCGTCGTAGCTCATCGCGATCCCGGCGCCCGGTTGGAAGGCCCCGAAGTCGCCGTTGCCGGGCCCGGCGAAGACGGTCCGGTAGCTCTGTGACTGGTAGTCGGCGCCGGTGCTGACCGACAGTTCGCCCATCCGTCGGAAGTCCCAGGCCAGTGCCCCGGTGGTGCCGTGGATCTCGAAGCCGTACGTGTTCTGCTCACCCACCGCGACCCGGCTCGCCTCCAGCACGGCCCGGGCGCCGCCGGTGAACCGGAGCAGCGCGTTCAGGTGGTCCTCGTTCTCGACCGGTCCGGGTGGCCCGTCGGCGCGGGAGAAGTGGCTGGCCGCGCCGGTGACCGTGGGTCGTTCCGGAATCACCGTGACGGTGTCGGCGACCAGCGACTCGATGTCGCCGAGCAGGTGCCGGGCCAGATCGACGGCGTGCGAGGCCAGGTCGCCGAGCACCCCGCTGCCGCCGTGGGAGCGGGTGAACCGCCAGGACAGCGCTCCTTCCGGGTGGGCCGCGTAGTCGCTGAAGAACCGGAACCGGGCATTGGTGACCCGGCCGATCGCGCCGTTCGCGATCAGCGCGCGGGCCTCGGCGACGGCGGGCGCGGCCCGGTAGTTGAACCCGACCGTGCTCCGGACACCGGCTTCGGTGGCGGCGGCGGCCACCGCGTGGGCGTCGTCGCCGGTAAGGCCGACCGGTTTCTCGATCCACAGGTGCCGCCCGGACTCGGCGACGGCGGCGCCGATCTCGCGGTGCAGGAAGTTCGGGGCGGTGACGCTGACCGCCTCGACTCGTGGATCGGTGAGCAGCTCACGCCAGTCGGTGGTGGATCCGGCGAAGCCGTACTGCTCGGCGGCGGCGTCGGCCCGTCCCGGTTCCGGGTCGGCGACGGTGACCAGGTGGGCGGCGATCGGCAGGTTCGGGTAGTGGTGGCGGGCACGCAGGTAGGCGCGGGTGTGCGCATGCCCCATCCACCCGAACCCGACGACCGCCACACCGAGGGAGCGGGTCATGACGGTTCCCGTTCCAGCTCGTGGGCCAGCTGGTCGAGCTCGGCACCGCCGGCCATCATCTTCGTCAGCTCCGGCAGCGACAGCTCGTCCTTCGCGAAGTCGCCGAGGCTCTTCCCCCGGTTGAGCAGCAGGAACCGGTCCCCCACCGGGTACGCGTGGTGCGGGTTGTGGGTGATGAAGACGACCCCGAGTCCGCGGCCCCGGGCGCGTGCGATGTAGCGCAGCACGACTCCGGCCTGTTTGACGCCGAGCGCCGACGTCGGCTCGTCGAGGATCAGCAGTCGGGCGCCGAAGTGGACGGCCCGGGCGATGGCCACCGACTGCCGTTCGCCGCCGGAGAGGGTGCCGACCGGCTGGTCCGGGTCGCGGATGTCGATGCCCATGTCGGCGAGTTCGCGCCTGGTGGTCTCGATCGCGGTGGCCCGGTCGAACCGGCGGAACGGCCCCCAGCCCTTGGTCGGTTCGGAGCCGAGGAAGAAGTTACGCCAGATCGCCATCAGCGGAACCATCGCGAGGTCCTGATAGACGGTGGCGATCCCGGCGTCGAGCGCCTCCCGCGGGCTGCCGAGCCGGATGGGTTTCCCGTCGAGCAGCAGTTCACCACCGTCCGGCTGGTGCACCCCGGACAGGATCTTGATGAACGTCGACTTGCCGGCGCCGTTGTCGCCGAGCACACAGGTGACCTGCCCGGCGCGGACCGTCGTGGAGACGCCGCTGAGTGAGATCACGCTGCCGAACGTCTTGCTGACGTCCCGGATCTCCAGCAGTGGAACGTCTGCCATCCCTACCTCCTCGACAGTTCGGCGAAACGGCGGATGTACTGGTTGGCCAGTACCGCGAGCAGCAGCATCGCGCCCAGGAAGAACTTGAACCAGTCGGCGTCCCAGCCGGCGTAGACGATGCCCTGCGACGTCATGCCGAAGATCAGCGCGCCGATCGACGCGCCGATCGCGGAGCCGAACCCGCCGGTGAGCAGGCAGCCGCCGATCACCGCGGCGACGATGTAGATCAGCTCCTGCCCGAAGCCGGCCTGGGCCTGGATCGAGGTGAGACGCACGATCTGGGTGGTGCCGACGAACCAGGCGGCGAACGAAGTGATCATGAAGAGCGAGATGGTGGTACGGGCGACCGGCACCCCGACGTTGCGGCCGGCGTTCGGGTCCCCGCCGGTGGCGAAGATCCAGTTGCCGAACCGGGTGCGCAGCAGCAGCCACGAACCCAGGATGGTGGCGACCACCCACCACACGATCGCGATCTGGAAACTCGCCCCGGCGATCGTGAACTCACTCGCGAAGATCGCGTGCAGTACGTCGTACCCGATGATCTTGTTGAAGTTGTTGACCTGCACGGTGTTGGTGACGAGCTTGGTGATGCCCAGGTTGAGGCCCTGGAGCATGAGGAACGTGCCGAGCGTGATGATGAAACTCGGCAGCCCGGTCCGCACCACGAGGTATCCGTTGACGAACCCGATCGCCAGGACCAGGGCCAGCGAGATCACCAGCGCCGCCCAGGTGTTGACGCCGTAGTAGGTGGTCAGCAGGCCGCTGGTGATCGCCGCGGTGCCGGTCTGCACACCGGCGGAGAGGTCGAAGTGGCCGCCGATCATCAGCAGCGCGACCGCGACGGCCATGATGCCGAGCGTGGAGGCCGGGTCGAGCCAGTTCGCGATGCCGCCGGCCGACCGGAACACGTCGGAGAGCACGGCGAAGAAGACGAAGACCAGCACGGCACCGATCGAGGCGCCGAGCTCGGGCTTCAGCAGAATCCGTTTGAGCAGGCCGGCCCGGGCGAGACGCTCGTCCGGGCCGGCCTTGCTGGCGGTGCCGGCGGTCATGTCAGCGGGTTCCGGCCGCGGCGAGCTGGGCGATCTGGGCGGCGTTGTCCTTGGTGACCAGGGCCGGGCCGGTGAGCACCTGCCGGCCGCCGCCGAGGACGTTGAGGTTCGACTTGTACTGGGTCAGCATGACGACCGCCTGGTAGCCCTGCAGGTAGGGCTGCTGGTCGACGGCGAAGAGGATCTTGCCGTCCTGGACCGCCTTGGCGACGTCCGCGTTCAGGTCGAAGGTGGCCAGTTTCGCGGCCGATCCGGCCTCGCCGATCGCGGCCGAGGCGACGTTCGCGACCGGGCCACCGAGCGTGACGACACCGTCGATCGCGGTGTCCGTCTGCAGCTTGGCCTTGATGGTGGCCTGCGAGGACTGCAGGTTGTTGATGTCCACCTGGAGGTTCTCGATCGGCGCGCCGAGGGTGGAGGCGACCGCGGCGCAGCGCTCCTCAAGACCGACGTTGCCGGCCTCGTGGATGACGCAGACGGCCTTCTTGACGCCCTGGTTCTTCAGCTCGGTGCCGACCGCCTCACCGGCGACCTTCTCGTCCTGGCCGATGTGGGTCAGCGCGCCGAACTCCTTGGACCTGGCGGCACCGGAGTTGATGGTGATCACCGGGATGCCGGCCGCGACCGCCTTCTCCACGCTGGCCTTGAGCGCGTCCGGGTTGGCCATCGAGACGACCAGGCCGTCGACCTTCTGGTTCACCGCGGCGTCGATCAGCTGGGCCTGCTTCTGCGGGTCGCCGTCGCTGGAATAGGTGATCGTGTCACCCATGTCCGAGCCGGCCTTCTCGACGCCGTTCTTCACGATGCTCCAGAACGCGTCACCGGCCGCGCCGTGCGTGACCACGGCGATCTTGTATCCGTAGCCACCCTTGCCACCACTGGTGTCGGTGCTCTTCTCGGCGTTTACCGCGTTGTCGCTGCTGCACGCGGCGAGGGCGAGCATCGTGGCGGAGACGGCAGCCACCGACGCCCACCTACGAGACCTGCGCATCATCGGGATCCCTTCTATATGTTTCCGCCGTGTTTCGCGGCGGCGTTGTGTGGAGCCTGTGACGGGCCGCGACCAAGGTCAATACATTGTTCTGACAATATTCGGAAGCAGGTGACAAGGCGCCACGATTGTCACCCCACGACGAGGCAGGCCCGGCACGGGGTGCCGGGCCTGCCGATGTGCGGAGCGTGTTACTCGGCGGGGGTGAGGACCACCTCGGCCGAGCCGGTCTGGCCGTCGGCGTCGGTGTACTCGGCGACGAAGACCGCCGCCAGGTTCTCCGCTCCGGCGTGTCCGGGGTCGATGAACGTGGTGATCGAACCGGTGCAGCCGGTGCTGGTGGACAGCGGGTGCCCGTGCTGGTCGTGGCCGAGGATGTAGGACACCTCGACGTTGGCGCAGTTCACCGGGCTGTCGTCGACGATGGCGACCTCGAAGTTCACCGTGTCGCCGAACTCGAACGCCTGGCCCTCGGTGGGCGTGACGAACGAGACGGTGGGCGCCACCGGGCCGACGTGCAGCAGGAACTCGGCGGACGCGGACCGGCCGGTGGAATCGGTGACCTTCAGGGTGGCCCGGTAGTCGCCGTTCACGGTGTACGTGTACGACGGGTTGGCCTGGCGGGAGTCGACGTCACCGTCGGCGTCGAAGTCCCACGCGTAGCGGAGCCGGTCACCGTCCGGGTCGACCGTGCCGGCACTGGAGAAGTTCACCGTGAACGGGGCCGAGCCGACCGTCGGCGTCGCGTCGACCTTCACGATCGGGGTCTTGTTGCGCGGCGCGTAGTCGACCCGGGCCAGCTGCGCCTCCGGGTTCTCGGAGAAGTAGCCGTCGCCGTACTCCAGGACGTAGAGCGCGCCGTCCGGGCCGAACTCGATGTCCATCGGGTTGTCGAAGATGATCGACGGCAGCACCGAGTCGATCGCGGTGACCTGGTTACCGGCGCCCAGGGTGAACGCCTTGACGTAGTCGCGGGTCCACTCGTAGAACAGCGGCTTGCCGTCGAAGTCGGCCGGCCACTTCGTCGCCGACCTGCTGCGCTTGTCGTAGTGGTAGGCGGGTCCGCCCATCGGGCCGATACCGCCGGTGCCCAACTGCGGGAACTGGGCGCTGGCGCCGTACGAGTAGATGACCTCGGCCTTCTCGACCGGCGGAAGGTTGCGCAGCCCGGTGTTGTGCGGCGACTCGTTGACCGGCTGCGCGCAGTTGAACGGCTGCCCGGAGACGCCGGTGGCGAAGTCGTAGTCGACGTAGGGCAGGTCCGGGGCGACGCAGTACGGCCACCCGTAGTTGGCGGGCTTGTCGACGGCCATCCAGCGGCCGTGCCCGGCGGGTCCGCGGGTCGCGTTCGGCTGGTTGGCGTCGGGTGAGTAGTCGGCCAGGTAGGCGACGCCGGTCCGCTCGTCGACGTCGAAGCGGAACGGGTTGCGCAGGCCCATCGCGTAGATCTCCGGGCGGGTCTTCGGGGTGCCCTTCTTGAAGAGGTTCCCGCGCGGGATCGAGTAGCCGCCGTTGGCGTTGACCGTGATCCGCAGCAGCTTGCCCCGCAGGTCGTTGGTGTTGGCCGAGCTGCGCTGGGCGTCGAAGGCCGGGTTGCGGTCCGGACGCTCGTCGATCGGCGTGAAGCCGGAGGAGGCGAACGGGTTGGTGTCGTCACCGGTCGACAGGAACAGGTTGCCGCGTCCGTCGAAGTCGATCTTTCCGCCGACGTGGCAGCAGATACCGCGGTCGACCGGGACCTGCAGGATCTTCTGCTCGGTGCCCAGCTGGAGGGTGTTCCCGCGCAGCTTGAACCGGGACAGCTGCAGGTGGCCCTTGAACGGGGCGAAGTCGGCGGCGGTGCCGGTCTCCGGGGCGTTGCCCTCGTTGACGCTCGGGGTGGCCGGGTCGTCGACCGGGGTGTTCAGCACCGGGGAGTAGTAGACGTACACCCAGTGGTTGCGTTTGAAGTCCGGGTCGACGGCGATTCCCTGCACACCCTCCTCGTCGTGCAGGTAGACCGGGATGGTGGCGGCCAGGACGTTGCGGCCGGTGCTGGGCTCGTGGATGCGGACCTGACCCTTGCGGGCGGTGTGCAGCACCCGCCCGTCGGGCAGGACGGCCAGGGCCATCGGCTCGCCCGGGAAGTCGTTGAGGGTCACCTTCTGGAAGTCCGAGTCCGGCGGTGGGGCGGCCTGGGCGGGGCTGCCGAAGCCGGTGACTCCGGTGGTGACGAGCAGGGCCGCGGCGGCCGCGGTGAGCAGACGTCGCATGTCAGTACCTCAGCCCGGACAGGTACTGGTAGCCGACCCGGGCGGTGTCCAGGGCCTGCGCCGGGGTGCGCGGCGGGCTGCCGGCGTCGTCGCGTTCCACGATGTATTCGACGAGCCCGGCCTCACCGGCCCGGCGGAAGACCCGTTCGAAGTCGATCAGCCCGTCACCGGGGTCGGCGAAGCCGCTGCCCACGTTCATGTCCTTGACGTGGACCTGCTTGATCCGGTGCCGGTTCTTCTCGATCAGGTCGACCGGGTCGGCCGAGCCGCGCCAGGCCCAGTAGATGTCGACCTCGAGGTGCACCAGGCGGGAGTCGGTCTCCCGGGTGAGGATGTCGAAGCCGGTACGCTCCCCGCCGTCCTGGCGCAGGAATTCGTTGTGGTGGTTGTGGTAGCCGAAGCTGAGCCCGGCCCGGCGGGCGAGCTCACCGGCCTTGTTGAGGTCGGCGGCGAAGGCGCGGTAGACGGCGCCGTTACGGATCGGGCCGTTGGCGTCGGTGCCGAAGTACGGGTGGACGATGTACTTGTTGCCGACGATCGCGGCGTCCTCGAGAGTCCGTTTCCAGGTCTCGGCGTTCCACGGTTGCGGAATCCCGGCGTGCCCGGAGGTGGCGCGCAGGCCGGCGTTGTTCAGGGCGGTGCGGAACTGGGCGGCGGTACGGCCGACGAACCCGGCGTGCTCGACGCGGGTGTATCCGATCGCGGCCAACTGGGTGAAGCTGCCCTCGAGGTCGATCGCGAGCTGGTTGCGCAGCGTGTAGAGCTGGACGCTGATCTGGTCGCGGGGTACCCGGTGCGGCGAGGACTTCCCGCCGGCGGCCGCGGGCGACCCGATGGCGGTGGACGCGCCGACTGCGGCGGCGCCGGCGGCCGCGGCACTCAACAGGCTGCGGCGGCTCAGGGCGGACTGGTGCGATGGTGACTCGTGCATGCGGTGGTGCCTCCGGTTTCGGCGGGGAACACGGATGGCATGTGGGCGATGACGGAGCCCACATGCGGCAACTTTTGTGCAGAGTGGCTTCCGTACCGCACGTTACCGCTGATTTACGTTCGTCACTAGAGAAACATCTGAATGAAACAATGTAACTTTTGCTCTCGGCAACAAAAGGGCAGCGTCGAGTGGCCGGGCGCGACGAACGCCCGGCCCCCGAGGGACCGCTACCGCTGCTACTGGTTGGAGGAGAAGGCGGCGTCGAACGCCGCCGACGGGGCGTCGAACGCCAGACGGCGCACGAACTGGAGCGCCTCGGGTGCGCCGACCAGACGGTCCATGCCGGCGTCCTCCCACTCGATGGAGATCGGGCCGTCGTAGCCGATCGCGTTCAGCGCCCGGAAGCAGTCCTCCCACGGCACGTCGCCGTGCCCGGTCGAGACGAAGTCCCAGCCGCGCCGCAGATCGGCCCACGGCAGGTGCGAGCTGAGCCGGCCGCGACGGCCGTCGCCGGTGCGCACCTTCGCGTCCTTGCAGTCCACGTGGTAGATGCGGTCGGCGAAGTCGAAGATGAAGTTGACCGGGTCGAGCTCCTGCCAGACGAAGTGCGACGGGTCCCAGTTGAGGCCGAAGGCGGGCCGGTGGCCGATCGCCTCCAGGGCGCGCTTGGTGGTCCAGTAGTCGTAGGCGATCTCACTGGGGTGCACCTCGTGCGCGAACCGCACGCCGACCTCGTCGAAGACGTCGAGGATCGGGTTCCACCGGTCGGCGAAGTCCTGGTAGCCGCGCTCGATCATGGACGATGGGACCGGCGGGAACATGGCCAGGGTGTGCCAGATCGACGATCCGGTGAAGCCGACGACGGTACGCACGCCGAGTGCCGCCGCGGCCCGGGCGGTGTCCTTGATCTCCTCGGCGGCCCGGCGGCGCACCCCCTCGGGTTCACCGTCGCCCCAGATCCGGGCGGGCAGGATGTCCTGGTGCCGTTCGTCGATCGGGTGGTCGCAGACGGCCTGCCCGACCAGGTGGTTGGAGATCGCGAAGACCTGGAGGTTGTGCTTGGCCAGGGTCTCGCGTTTGCGTTCGATGTAGCCGTCGTCGGCGAGCGCCTTGTCGACTTCGAAGTGGTCGCCCCAGCAGGCGATCTCCAGGCCGTCGTAACCCCAGCCGGAGGCCAGCCGGCACACCTCGTCGAACGGCAGGTCGGCCCACTGGCCGGTGAACAGTGTGATCGGTCGCGCCATGTTCTCACTTCCTCGCAGCGGTCACCCAGGAAAGGGATTCGATGCCCGGCGCGAGGAGCCGGCGAGAGGTGAGCGATCAGGGCAGGCTGCGGCGGATATGCCGGGATGGGTTGCGCCTCCCGTCCCGGACACCGCTGTGCCCACGGTCACCGCAACCCACCCTAATCGCGGTGGTACGTCTAGGGAAGACGCCACTGCTGGTTGGCGCCCGAGTGACAGTCCCAGATGTGGATCTGCTGACCGTCGGCCGCACTGTTCTGCGACACGTCCAGGCACTTGCCGGACTGCGGGTTGCGGACGGTGCCGTTCGACTGGGCGACCCAGTTCTGCGCGCCGCTGCCGTTGCAGGTCCAGAGTTGCGCCTTGGTGCCGTTGGCGGTGCCGCCGCCGGCCACGTCCAGACACTTGCCGGACTGCGGGTTGCGCCAGACCTGGCCGTTGACCTGCCACCTCTGGGCGCCGCTGCCGTTACAGGTCCACAGCTGGATCTTGGTGCCGTCGGCCGAGCCGCCGTTGCTGATGTCGAGGCACTTGCCGGCCAGCCCGACCACCGGGCCGCCCGGTGTGACCGGCCCGTTCAGTTCCTTGATCCGGATGTTGCGGAACGACGCGTCGTCACCGTCACCGTGGTTCTGGATGCCGATGTGGCCGGCGAGCGACCGTACCGGATCGGGGTTGGTGAAGTCGTTGATCTTGACGCTGTTGAGGAAGACCTGCAGCCGCTCGCCCTCGACCAGCAGCTCGTAGGTGTTCCACTCCCCCGGCGGGTTCAGCGCGGCATCGCGGGCGGCGATGTCGGCGGCCTTGAACGTGTAGACCGAGCCGGTGGTGCGGTCGGCCGCGTCGGTGGCGTCGATCTGGATCTCGTAGCCGTTGTTCACCGCCGACCACGGGTCGCTCGACGGCGGGAAGCCGAGGAAGACGCCGGTGTTGTCGTCGCCGGCCAGCTTCCAGTCGAGCTTGAGCGAGTAGTTGGTGAACTGCTTGGCCGAGTACCAGTACAGGCCCATCCCACCGGTCGACGTCAGGGTGGCGTCGGTGTTGGTGAAGGCGCCCGGCCCGGCCTGTGACCAGCCGGTCGTCGAGCCGTTGTAGAGCGCGGTGTAGCCGGTCTCCGGGCGGCAGTCGGCGTTCGTGCGCTTGGCCGTGTAGCGGATGCCGCCGAGGAGGTGGGCCCGGAACGCGGTCTCGCTGTACGCCGACGGGGTGTGACCGCCGCCGGTGTAGAACGAGCGGCCCGCGTCGACGGTCTTGCACCAGGCGTGCGGGTGGTCGGCGCCCATCTGGCCGCCCGAATACGAGCTCTCGTCGAGGGTGGCCAGCACGTGGGCGGTGGTGCGGGCGTTGGTGCGGTAGTCGTACCACTCGTCGGTGCGCGGCCAGGACTGCGGCAGGTGCCCGGTGGCCGCGTGCGCCCGGTCCTCCACCTTGACGGTCGCCTGCTGGACCGCCGGGTGGGAGGCGAAGTACGCGCCGACCAGCTGGCCGTAGAAGGGCCAGTCGTACTCGGTGTCGGCGGCCGCGTGCACCCCGGTGTAGCCACCACCGGCCCGGATGTACGACTCGAACGCGGTCTGCTGCGACGCGTCCAGGACGTCGCCGGTGGTGTTGAGGAAGACGACGGTCTCGAAACGGGCCAGTTCGGTGGTGGTGAACGCGGTCGCGTCCTCGGTCGCGGTGACCGTGAAGTTGTTCGCCGCGCCCAGATCGCGGATGGCCTGGACACCGGCGGCGATCGAGTCGTGCCGGAACCCGGCGGTCTTGGAGAACACCAGGACGTCGTAGGCGGGATCGGCGGCGAGGCCGGGGGTGGCCGCGGTGGTGCAGGCCAGGGTGGTCAGCGCGGCTGTCACCACGCCGAGGACGGTTCGGGAGAGTCTGCGCACGGGGATCTCCTCAGAAGGGGACGGGGTGTCCGGAAATCACGGCAGGGTCCAGAGTTGGTTGGCGGCGGCCAGGCAGTCCCAGATGTGGATCTGCTGACCGTCGGCGGAGTTGTTCTGCGACACGTCCAGGCACCGGCCGGACGCCGGGTTGCGCAGCGTTCGGTCGGCCTGAGCGGTCCAGTTCTGGGCGGCGGTGCCGTTGCAGGTCCACAGCTGGGCCTTGGTGCCGTTGGCGGTGTTGCCGCCGGCCACGTCCAGGCACTTGCCGGACTGCGGGTTGCGCAACACCTGGCCGTTGACCGACCACGCCTGCGCGCCGGAGCCGTTGCAGGTGTAGAGCTGGATCTTGGTGCCGTCGGCGGTGCCGCCACCGCTGATGTCCAGGCACTTGCCGGCCAGACCGACGACCGGCCCGGTCCGGGCGGTGGTGAGGGTGAACGCGTCCAGGTCGAAGAGCGCGCCGGTGCCGCCGCTGAACGTCAGGTACAGCGTGGTGCTGCCCGTGGGCGGGTTGGCGATGGCTCCGGTGACGTCGGTGAAGACGTTCCAACCGCCGGTCACCGGCACGGTCGCCGAGCCGAGCACGGTCCCGGTGGCCGATCCGGCCCGGACTTGCAGCGTGCCCCCGGCGCCGGCCGACGAGACCCGGGCGGTGAACCTGGTGACGTTGCCCAGCCGGTACGGCTCGAAGGCGATCCAGTCGCCGCTGTGGATGTCACCGACGGTCTTGCCGCCCTCGGCCTCCGGCTTGCTGAACGCGGCGATCCCGGCCGAGGTCTTGTAGTGCTCGGCCTGCCGGTGGGCGGGCTGCAGGGTGTGCTGGGTGTGCGTGGTGAGGCCGCCCGCGTCGGTGTACTCGGCGTCGAAGACCGCGAAGATGTTGGCCGCGGTGTCGTGCTCGCCGTCGACCGGGATGGTCAGCGAACCGGTACAGCCGGTCTTCGAGGTGATCTGGTGCCCGTGCTGGTCGTGGCCGAGCACGTAGGTCATCTTGACCCGGGTGCAGTCGATCGACGGGTCCTCCGGGTCGGTCACGGTCACCGAGTAGGCGATGGTGTCGCCGAAGTCGAAGACCTGGCCGTTGCCGGGCGTGTCGATCCGGACCGCCGGGGCGGTGTTGCCGACGCCGACCTGGACGCTGTCGCTGCCCGAGGCGCCCTGCGGGTCGGTCACGGTCAGGGTCACGTTGTACGTGCCGTTGTCGGTGAACGTGTGCGACGGGTCGGCCGCCGTGGACGTGCCGCCGTCACCGAAGTTCCACGCGTAGGTGAGCGCCGAGCCCTCCGGGTCGGTCGAGCCGGCCGACGAGAACCGGACCGTCAGCGGGGCCTGGCCGGACGTCTTGTCGCTGGTGGCGTTCGCGGTCGGAGCCTTGTTGCCGCCGCCGACGTAGTCGTAGCGGTACAGGGCCGAGTTGGCGTCGCCGCTGAAGTAGCCGGTGCCGTAGTCGAGGACGTAGAGCGAGCCGTCCGGGCCGAACGCGGTGTCCATCACCTGTTTGCCGTTCCAGGTGAAGGTCGAGATCTCACCGACCGAACCGTCGGCGCCGACGTGGATCGGCTTGATCCAGCCCCGGCCGAACTCGGCGGCGAAGAAGTGACCGTCCAGAGTCTGCGGGAACTTCGTGGCCGACGGGTTCGCGGCGTCGTAGCGGTAGACCGGGCCGGCCATCGGGGATTCCGAACCACCGCCGAACTCGGCCGGGGTGCCGGCGTCCCCGCCGTACCGAATCCATGCGGGTTTGACCGCCGGGAGGGTCGCGAGCCCGGTGTTGCGGACGGAGTTGTTGGCCGGACCGGCCGCGCAGTCGTATCGGGCGCCGAGGGCGCCGGTGGCGAAGTCGTATTCGGCGTAGGTCTCGGCCGTGGTGTTGGTGCCCGTGCAGTACGGCCAGCCGTAGTTGCCGGGTGCGGTGACCCGGTTGAACTCGACCTGCCCGCTCGGCCCGCGACTGGAGGACGATCCGGCGTCCGGCCCGTAGTCGCCCACGTAGACCACGCCGGTCGCCTTGTCGACGGACATCCGGAACGGGTTGCGGAAGCCCATCGCGTAGATCTCCGGCCGGGTCCGCGCGGTGCTCGGGGCGAACATGTTGCCGGCCGGCGAGGTGTACGTACCGTCCGCGTTGACCTTGATGCGCAGGATCTTGCCGCGCAGATCGTTGGTGTTGCCGGCGGTCCGTTGGGCGTCGAAGGCCGGGTTACGGCCGGTCCGCTCGTCCAGGGGCGCGTAGCCGTCGGACTGGAACGGGTTGCTGTCGTCGCCGGTGGACAGGTAGAGGTTGCCGGCCGCGTCGAAGTCGATGTCGCCGCCGACGTGGCAGCAGATGCCCCGGCTGGCCGGGACGTCCAGGACGGTCCGCTCGGCGCTGAGTTTCCAGTCGGCGGTCAGGGTGAACCGGGAGAGCCGGTTGACGCCGTTCCAGGCCGAGAAGTCGGTGCCGGTGTCCGGGGCGTCACCGGCCGGGGTGCTCAGCGGCGGCGCGTAGTAGAGGTAGATGAACCGGTTGGTGGCGAAGCCGGGGTCGACTCCGACACCCTGCAGGCCCTCCTCGTCGTGGGTGTAGACGGCGAGGGTGCCGACGACCGCGGTGTTGCCGGCCGCGTCGGTGCGGCGCAGGGTGCCGTTGCGGGAGGTGTGCAGAACGGACCGGTCCGGCAGCACGGCGAGGCTCATCGGCTCGCCCACCTCGGGTTCGCCCTTGGCCAGGGTGACCTGCTGGAAGTCGGCCGGGTCGATCGGGTGGGCCGCGGCCGGCGCCTCGGCGAACGCCAGCAACAACACCACGGCTGGCCATATTCGGCGCGACAAAATGGGCATAGCTCCGCCATCCTCTCGAAACCTGGATTTCGTCGCCGCGCCGCCGGCACTCTGAAACATTAAAGAAACCATCGACTTTTGTCACTACGAGCGGAACTTTTCAACGCTGACGGTGAACTGTCTCGTATGCCAGGGCGGTCAGCGCCGCCTCCGCCTCGGCCGGGATCCCGGCCCCGGCCAGCGCCGACATCGCCGCGCCGACCCGCAGCTCGATCAGCCGCTCCACACCGTCTCGAGCGCCGGTCTCCACGATGATCCGGCGCAACTCGTCGGCGCCGTCCTCGTCCAGCCCCGGGCTGCCGAGCAGCTTCCGGATCCGGGCCGCCTGATGAAAGTCGGCGGCCTCCCGGGCCAGCGCGATCATCACCGTGCGCTTGCCCTCCCGCAGGTCGTCCACTATCGACTTGCCGGTCACCGCCGGATCGCCGAAGACCCCCAGCACGTCGTCACGCAGCTGGAACGCGTCGCCGAGCGGGTCACCGAACGCGGCGTACGTCTCCAGCAGCTTGTCGTCCGCCCCGGCCAGCGCCGCACCGATCTGCAGCGGGCGGGTCACCGTGTAGCGGGCCGCCTTCAGCCGGATCACGGTCAGCGCGCTGGCCGCCGAACCGTCGCCGACGCCGGACACCAGATCCAGATACTGACCGGCGATCACCTCGGTGCGCATCGCGCCGAACACCGCGTACCCCCGGCTGATCTGCTCGTCGCTGAGCCCGCAGCCGTGGAACATCTGATCAGCCCAGGCCGCGCACAGGTCACCGCAGAGCAGCGCGGTGTTGCGGCCGTAGCGGGCCGCGTCACCCCGCCACGCCGACCTGGTGTGCAGCTCGGCGAAGAGGGCGTGCACCGACGGCTCACCCCGGCGCCGTTCGCTGCCGTCCATGATGTCGTCGTGGATCAGCGCGAACGCGTGAAAGATCTCCAGCGCGGCGGCGGCGGTGACGATCCCGGGGCCGTCCTCGCCACCGGCGCTGCGCCAGCCCCAGTAGCAGAACTTCGGGCGCAGCCGCTTGCCGCCGGCCAGCACGAACCGCTGGATCGTACTGATCAGACCGCGCGGGGCGCCCTCGGGCCACTGCGGGCCCTGGTCGGTGAGGAAGTCGGCGAGCCGGGCGTCGAATCGGGCCCGCAGCGTCACGGTCCCTCCCCTACCGGCCGGCCAGGCGCAGCAGCAGGCTCTTCACCTCGGTCGCGGCGATCCGATCGGTGACCGCCGCCGGATCCGAGCACAGCAGCACCGGGGAGTCCTCGGCCCGGTCCGGTAGCCGGCCGTGCGAACCGCGTACCGCCCGCGCGCCGGCGTCCAGCCCGACCACCCGCATCAGGTAGCGCATGCCGAGCTTCTTGCGGGCCAGGGCCACCGCGGCCCGCCGTTTCGCGCCGCCCGGGTCGGCCGGATCGAAGAACAGCTCGGCCGGGTCGTAGCCGGGCTTGCGGTGAATGTCGACGAGCCGGGCGAAGTCCGGGGCCCGGTCGTCGTCCAGCCAGTAGTAGTAGGTGAACCACGCGTCCGGGTCGGCGACCAGCACCAGCTCACCGGACCGCTCGTGGCCCAGGCCGTCGTGGATCTCGGCCACCCCGGGCAGGTCGCCGAGCAGCGCCGCCACCTTCGGCACGTCGGCCGGGTCACGCACGTACACGTGGGCGATCTGGTGGTCGGCGACGGCGAACGCCCGGGACGTCCACGGGTCCAGATACTCCATGCCGGCCTGGGTGTAGACCCGGAGCAGGCCGTTCTCCCGGAGCAGCCGGTTCACGTCGACCGGCTGCCGGACCGGCGTGATGCCGTACTCGGACAGCGCCACGATCGTCGCGCCGCGCGCCCTCGCCGCGTCCAGCAGCGGGCCGAGCACCCCGTCGAGCTCGGCCGCCGCGGCCGCCGCACGCGGGTCGTCCGGGCCGTAACGCTGCAGGTCGTAGTCGAGATGCGGGACGTAGACCAGGGTCAGGTCGGGATCGTGGGCGGCCATCACCCGTTGCGCCGCCCGGCAGATCCAGCGCGACGACTCCAGCCCGGCGCCCGGACCCCAGTAGGTGAAGAGCGGGAACGTGCCGAGCGCCGCCGTCAGGTCGTCGTGCAGCTCCGGCGGGTCGGTGTAGCAGTCCGGGTCCTTGCGTCCGTCGGCGTGATAGATCGGGCGGGGCGTGACCGTCCAGTCGACGTCCGCGCCCATGGCGTACCACCAGCAGATGTTGGCGACCGTGTAACCGGGATCGCTGCGCCGGGCCGCCTGCCAGATCTTCTCCCCGCCGACCAGGGCGTTGTGCTGCCGCCAGAGGAACACCTCGCCCAGATCGCGGAAGTACCAGCCGTTGCCGACGATGCCGTGCCCGGCCGGCGTCTCCCCGGTCAGCAGGGTGGCCTGCACGCTGCAGGTGACCGCCGGCAGCACCGGGTCGAGCCGGGCCGGCGCGCCGATCGACCGGAGGTTCGGCATGTGTTCGAGCAGGCGCGGAGTAAGCCCGACCACGTCGAGGACCACGAGTTTCGTCATGCGTGAGCTCCGGTCAGCTGGTCGCGGGTCCAGGCCAGTTCACCGGCGATGCCGTCGGCCAGTCCCGCGGGCGAGGTGGGGCGCTGCCCGGCCGGCAACACGTCCCAGGTGTAGGTCTCCACGTCGAAGTGGTCGCAGTCGACGACCGCGAGCGCCTCCCGCAGCAGCGGTGTGGTGGCGGTCAGCGGTGGCGCCGGTGGTGCGTGCAGCGGAACGTGGAAGTGGATGCGCCACGGGCCGGGCGGGTTCTCGGCCAGCGCCAGATCCAGGTCGTCGCAGGCGTGCCCGGCGGCGCTCCGGGTCTGGTGCAGGAACCGGGGTTCGGCGTACTGCTCCAGCACCGGCCGGGCGGCGACCGGATCGGCCACTTCCAGGGCGGCCGACACCTGCACCTTCACCACCGGGATCCCGGCCGTGGCCAGCCTGGTCACCGCGTCGGCGGGGTCCTCCCAGGCGCAGGCCAGGTGGGCCAGGTCCAGGCAGACGCCGAGCCGGTCGGTGTCGGTCCCGGCGAGCATGTCGACGGCCTGCGTGGTGGTCTCGGCCACACAGCCCGGCTCGGGTTCGAACGCGACCCGCACCACCCGGCCGGTCTGCCAGGCGATCTCGGCTAGACCTTCGGCGAGCCGGTCCAGCCGGTGCCGGGCCGCGTCGCGCTGCGCCTGCGGCCACGGCTCGCGCCAGGCCAGCGGCAGCGTCGACACCGACCCGCGTTCGGCGTCGTCGGGCAGCAGGTCGACCAGGACCCGGGCCAGGTCGAGGGTGTAGTCGAGGCGGGCCGTGGTGGTCCAGTCCGGCCGGTAGACGGCGTGTTTGACCACCGGCGCCTGGAACGCCTCGTAGGGGAAACCGTTGAGGGTCACCACCTCCAGGCCGCGCGCGTCGAGTTCGCGGCGCAGCAGCCGCCGGGCCTCGCCGTCGTCGGCCAGGGCGGCGGCCACCGGAGCGGCCAGCCACAGTCCCAGGCCGAGCACGTCGGCGTCGAGACGTTCCCGCACCGGTACGGCGTACGTGTCCAACTGCCCGATGATCCCGGGCAGGTCCTCGGCCGGATGCACATTGGTGCAGTAGCTCAGATGCACCGGCCGGCCGTCCGGTCGGCGCAGCCGCATCAGCTGCCCCCGCGCAGGATCGAGCTGCCCTCGAAGAGCGGCCCGGTATCGGCGACGTCATTGAGGTCGAGCCGCCCGGACTGCCGGTAGAACTCCACCGGATTGCGCCACAGCACCCGGTCCACATCGTCGTCGCTGAACCCGGCGGCGAGCATCGCCTCCCCGGTCCGCACGGTCAGCAACGGATCCGACCTGCCCCAGTCGGCGGCCGAGTTGACCAGCACCCGGTCCAGGCCGTGCTCGCGCAGGATCTCCACCATCCGCGGGGGCGACATCTTGGTGTCCGGGTAGATGGAGAACCCCATCCAACAGCCGGAGTCGTGCACGGCGGCGACGGTCACCTCGTTGAGATGGTCGACCACCACCCGGCCCGGGTCGATGCCGCTCTCCCGGACCACGTCCAGGGTTCGTTTCACGCCGTGCGCCTTGTCCCGGTGCGGGGTGTGCACCAGGGCCGGCAGCTCGTACTCCACGGCCATCGCCAGCTGCCGGGTGAACGCCTCGTCCTCCTCGGGGGTCATCGAGTCGTACCCGATCTCCCCGACCGCGACCACCGAATCCTTGTCCAGATAGCGCGGCACCAGGTCGAGCACCGGACGGCAACGGGGGTCGTTCGCCTCCTTCGGGTTGAGGGCGATGGTGGCGTGGTGACGGATGCCGAACTGGGCGGCCCGGAACGGCTCCCACCCGACCAGCGAGTCGAAGTAGTCGGCGAACGAGCCCGGATTCGTCCGGGGCTGGCCCAGCCAGAACGCGGGTTCGACGACGGCCAGGACACCGGCCGCGGCCATCCGCTGGTAGTCGTCGGTGGTGCGTGAGGTCATGTGGATATGCGGGTCGAGGATGCGCACGGGACCTCCAGGCGATCAGGGGATGGGGTCGAGCAGGCGATACGCGTCCGCCGGCAGCCGCCGCCCGGCCGCTTCGCGCTCCGCGCGCAGAGCGGCCACCATCGCGGTCAGCTCCCGGTCGGCCCGCTGGTCCAGATCGGACACGACGTCCAGGGGTACGGCCAGAAAGACGCACTTGAGCACGGCATGCCGCCACGCGTGCTGATCGAGGTGTCGGGCATAGGGGCCGAGGGCGGCCGCGACGAGCCGAGTGTCGTTGGTGCGGATCGCGTCGTGCAGCAGCGGGACGGCCTCGGCGCCGATCGGCAGATCCGGCAGCGCGGTGAGCACGGCCAGCTTCTCGTTGTTGTCGCCGTGCCGGTACAGGTCGTCGACCCAGTGCGGCAGCACGTCCGGCGGCAGGGCCAGCAGCAGCCGGATCCGTGCGCCGGTCGCGTCGTCGCTGTGCCGGCCGGCCGCGGCGAACGCCCGCACGATCCTCGGTGGGTCGGCGCTGACTCGCGCGACGGCGTCGGTGAGCCACGCGTTCTGTTCCATGACGCCTCCTTCAGTGCTTCTGGGCGGCTCTCAGGAAGTCCAGGGACCGCGCCGCCACCGTGGGGGCGGCGTGTGAGTGGCGGGGCAGCTCGACCGCGACCAGGCCGGTGTATCCGGCGGCGGACAGGGCGGCCAGCACCGGCGGGAAGTCGATCTCCCCGGTGCCGAACTCGAGGTGCTCGTGGGTACCCCGCCGCATGTCGTCGATCTGTACGTTGACCAGGTGCTCGGCGACCGCGGTGACACAGTCCGGGACCGGGTCGGGTTCCAGGCAGCGGCAGTGTCCGATGTCGAGGGTGATGCCGAATCCGGGGGGTGCGCCGAGGGCGGTGTGCAGCCTCCGCCAGGCGGCGATGTCGTCGACGAGCATGCCGGGTTCCGGTTCGAAGCCGAGCGTCACACCCTTCTGCTCGGCTCTTTTGAGAGTCTGCGCGCAGCCGTCGACGAGCCGGTCCCAGGCGGTGGTGTCGTCGACGTCGGCGGGCTGAATGCCGGCCCAGAACGACACCGCCTCGGCGCCCAGGTCGGCGCCGATGTCGACAGCCCGTCGCAGGAAGTCGAGCCGCAGCTCACGGCCTTCCTCCAGCAGGGTCGGCGAGTGTTTGCGCCACGGGTCGAGCAGGTAGCGGGCGCCGGTTTCGATCACCACGCCGAGGTTCAGCCGTTCCAGGCGGGCGGCGACCGCGGCGACCCGGCGGGGCAGTTCGTCCGCGAACGGGTCGAGATGATCGGTGTCGAGCGTGAGCGCCACCCCGTCGTAACCGAGGTCGGCGATCACCGCGAGCGCGTCGTCGAGCCGGTGGTTGGCGAACCCGTTCGTCCCGTACCCGAACCGCAGCCCTTGATCGCCAGGTCCCGAATCCCCGCGCTGAGACCTGCCTCGGTCGGGCTCTCCCACGGGGATCACGTCGGGCTCACCACCTTCGCCAGGTGTTTCGCGGCAACCGCGGCACCGGCGACGGCGACGCCGGCGACCGGCGAACCAGCCCGGGCGGTCAATGCCCCTTGCAGGGCGGGGAACGCGGTGATTCCGGCGGCCACCGCGTTCTGCAGCGCGGCCGCGTCCGGGCGGGCCAGCGCACGCTGCTGGGCGGCGCCGAACCGGGCCGCGTACCAGGCCGAGAGCAGCCCGGCGGCCGGTGCCTGCCGCGAGGCGGCCAGGCCGGCCACGACCGCGGTGCCGGCGAGGGTCACCGACGGCAGCGCGGCGTCGGCGCCGGTCGTCTCCCGACGGGACAGGACCGTGATGAGATACGTGTGAGCCGCCACCGTGAGAGCCGCGGGCAGTGCCGCCCGATGCCGCCCGTGGCCGACACCGAGCAGCACGTCGAGGCCACGGCAGGCCGCCATCACGGCCGGTCCCGCCACGGTGTTCTTCGCGACCAGGTCATAGGTCCAGACCGCCCCGGCCAGTGGCGCCGCGACCGCGAGGGCACGTCGCCCTCCGGCGGCCGCGGCCAGGGCGAGGCCCGCACCGGTCAGTCCGGCGGCGATGCCGAACGCGGTGCGGGGGCTGACCCTGCCGGACGGGATCGGCCGCCCCGGGCGTTCGACCGCGTCGATGTGCCGGTCGGCCCAGTCGTTGGCGGCCATCCCGGCCCAGTAGAGACAGACCGAGGCCCCGGCCAGTCCCAGCGTCCGCGGCCGCAGCGTGCCCGCGGCGGCCGCCCCGGCGACGACGTCACCCGGCACGGACAGCGCGGCGGGCGCACGAACCAGCCGGGCGATGTCCCGCCACCCGGTCATGCCGCGGCTTCCGGGTCGCTGCGCGGGGTGAGGGTCGCGGCGAATTCGGTCAGCAGCCGCCACTGGTCGGCCAGGCCGTGCGGGACGTCGCCGAGTGGGTCCTTGAAGAAGAACGCCAACTCGGTGAGCGGCCCGGACCGTCCGGCGGCGTGGGCGGCCGCGGTCAGCCGGGCCAGGTCCAGCACCAGCGGGGCGGCCAGCGCCGAGTCACAGCCGTGCCAGGTGAACTCCAGGCGCATCCGGGTGCCGAGGAACCCGGCGAACGTGACCAGGTCCCAGGCGGTCTTGAAGTTGCCGATGTCCTCGACGTACTCGATCCGGACCGTGCCCTGCGGCTGCTGCCCGAGCGTCTCCTGCAGCACCCGCTGTTTGCTGGCGCTCTTGGCACTGTTCGCGGCCGGATCGGCCAGGTTGGCCCCGTCGCCGCCGCCGAGCAGGTTGAACCCGGACCAGGTGCGCACCTCCAGGTGCCGCTGCGCGAACATCGGCGCCAGCACCGACTTGAGCAGCGTCTCCCCGGTCTTGCCGTCCCGTCCGGCGTACGGCAGTCGCTGCCGTTCGGCGAGTTCGGCCAGGGCCGGCAGCCGGGCGCCGGTGGACGGGGTGAAATCGACATAGGGACAGCCGGCCCGCAACGCGGCATACGCGTAGAGGGCGCTCGGTGGCAGCACCTGCCGTTCGCCGGTCATCGCCGTTTCGAGCCGGGCGAGGCTCTCGTACGCCGGATCGTCGTCCGGTACCGGCTCGGTGGAGGCGACGTTGATGACGACGACCCGGTCCAGGCGGTGTCGTTCCCGGAACTCCACCAGGTCGGCGACGATCAGTCCGGCGGTGGCCGCCTGGGTGGCGGCGTGCGGCAGCGGCCGGATGTCGGCGTCCACCGCGGTGAGGTCGGTGTGCACGGCCGCCACCAGCGACGCCGGCACCACTCCGGCGTCGGCGAGGGCCTCGGCCTTCTTGGTCAGCGGCACCGCCGACGGGTCGTGGCCGCCGAAGACGAGGTCGCCGAACCCGGGCAGGTCGGCGCCGCTCAGGTCGGGTAGTTCGGTGACGCAGCCGGTCGGCGCGGCCAGACCGGCGCGCAGGGCGAGAGCTCCGACGATGCTGGTGACCGCGACACTTCCGCGGCCGCCGACCAGCCAGACACCCAGGGACATGACTCCTCCGATTCGTTGGCGACGATTCGTGGCGACGATTCGTTGGCGGCTCGTGCGGCGGACAGGCGGAGCCGGTGCGGCGTTCCGGCTCCGCCTGCCGGTCATCGGCCACCCGGCCCGGGTACGGGAATCCCGTCCGTACCGTCGCCGGGTGGTGGTTTTCTCTCCGCCGCCCGTCCGGTCACGGGGCGCACCGTGGCCGGACCCTCGCGGGCGACGGGGAGGTTCAAGCGGCGATGGTCAGGCGGCCACCTCCGCGAGGATCGGCTCCACATCGGTCCAACCGGAGCCGTGGTCGGCGGAGCGGATGACCGCGTCCAGCACCAGTTGCACCTGCAGCGCGTCGGCGAACGACGGAGTGGGCGAGCCGCCTGTCGCAATCGCTTCGACGAGGTCACGGGCCTGGTGGGTGAACGCGTGCTCGTAGCCGATGCCGTGGCCGGGCGGCCACCACGCCGACAGGTACGGGTGATCGGGTTCGGTCACCAGGATGCGGGTGAAGCCCTGTTCGCCGGACGGCTCGGTGGCGTCGTAGAACTCCAGCTCGTTCATCCGCTCGAAGTCGAACGCCACCGATCCGCGCGAGCCGTTGATCTCCACGCGCAGCCCGTTCTTACGGCCGGTGGCGAACCTGGTCGCCTCGTAGGTGGCGATGGCTCCGCCGTCCAGCCGGGCCAGGAACAGCGCGGCGTCGTCGACTGTGACGGGGCCGGTGGCCGTACCGCTGCCGCCGTTCTCCTCGGTGGAGGCGCTGAGGCCGCTGGAGGCCTGCGGCAGCGGCCGTTCCTTGACGAACGTCTCGGTCAGCGCGGTCACCCCGGTGATGCGCTGACCGGAGACGAACTGGGTGAGATCGATGATGTGCGCCCCGATGTCACCGAGGGCACCGGAACCCGCCTTGTCCTTCTGCAACCGCCAGACCAGCGGGAACTGTGGATCGGTGATCCAGTCCTGGAGGTAGACGGCGCGGATGTGCCGGATCTCGCCGATCCGCCCGTCGGCGACCATCCGCCGCATCAGGGTGACCGCGGGAACCCGGCGGTAGTTGAATCCGCACATCGACCGGACGCCGTTCGCCTCGGCACGGGCGGCCGCGGCGGCCATCTCCCGCGCCTCGGCGATGGTGTTCGCCAGTGGCTTCTCACAGAGCACGTGTTTACCGGCTGCGAGGGCCGCGATCGCGATCTCGGCGTGGCTGTCACCGGGGGTGCAGACGTCGATCAGATCAATGTCGTCCCTGGTCACCAGTGACCGCCAGTCGGTGGTGTGTTCCTGCCAGCCGAGCCGGGCCGCCGCCGCGGCGACGTTCGCCTCGTCACGGCCGCAGACCGCCGTCATCCGGACGTGCAGCGGCAGGTCGAACACGCGGTTCACGGTGCGCCACGCCTGGGAGTGCGCGGCGCCCATGAACGCGTAGCCGACCATGCCGACCCGCAGGCTTGATTGCGTGGACAAGATGGGTCTCCCCCCGTACGCGGTCAGAACCCGAGCTGGATGTAGCTGCTCGCGTTCTCCTTCGTGATGGTTTCCGAGGCCAGCACGATCTCCTTGGGCACCTGGAGTTCCACCAGGTCGGCCATGCCCTTCTTCTGACCGATCAGCCGGGCCAGGGAGATCGCCGAGGAGGCCATCGACGGGCTGTAGGTGACCGTCGCCTTGAGTACCGTGTTGTCGGCCTGGATCGTCTCGATCGCCTGCTTCGAGCCGGCGCCGCCGACCATGATGAACTCCTTGCGGCCGGCCTGGTTGACCGCGGCCAGCACGCCGACACCCTGGTCGTCGTCGTGGTTCCACACGGCGTCCATCCGCGGCAGCGCCTGCAGCAGCTGGGACGCCTCCTGCTGTCCGGAGTCGACGGTGAACCGGGCGGCCCGCCGGTTGGCTACCTTGAACCCGGCCGCGGCCAGCGTGTCGGAGAAGCCCTTGGACCGGGTCTGGGTCAGCTCCAGCTCGTCCATGCCGGCGATCTCGCCGATGATCGGGCTGGCCACGCCCTTCACCTTCATCTGGGTGATGATGTAGTCGGCGGCGGCCACACCCATGCCGTAGTTGTCGCCCATGATCTGGGTGCGGTAGGCGCGGGCGTCCGGGAACGCGCGGTCCAGGTTGACCACCGGGATGCCGGCGGCCATCGCCTCCAGGCCGAACGAGTTGAGCTCCTTGCCGTCATGCGGCAGCAGCACGATCACCGTCGGCTTCTGGCCGATCAGGGTGGACAGCGCGGCGCGCTGGGCGGCGGCGTCGGCGCCCGCCTCGACCGACTTGAACTCCACGTCGGAGAAGGTCGCGGCCTGGGCCTTGGCGTTGTTGGTGATGGCCGCGATCCAGCCGTGGTCGGCGGCCGGTGCGGAGAACCCGATGGTGACCTTGGTACCGGGCGCCGCGTTGCCGCCCCCGGTGGTGTCGGCGGCCTTGGTCTGTGCCGGGGTCGGGGCGGCCTCGTTGCTGGTGCAGGCGGTGAGGAGTGCCCCCGCACCCACCGCGGCGCCGCCGAAGAGCAGCCGGCGTCGTGACAGGTCGGAATTGATCTTGGACATGACCATCTCCTATGTCTGTTTCGGAAAAGGAGCGATTTCAGGGTGTACGGATCCCGGCGGCCGTTGTTCGTCAACGGTCACCGCGCTTTTTCAGTTGCTTTTAGTTGCGGGCGAAGAATCGTGTGAGGGATTTGAATCGGAACTGCTGGACCAGCACTGCGGCGACGATGATGCCGCCCTTCACCATGTTCTGGGCCTCGGTGGAGAGACCGTTGATGGCGAACAGATTCGTGATCGTCGCGAAGATCAGGACACCCAGGATGGAGCCGACGATCGTGCCCCGTCCGCCGCTGAGCAGAGTGCCACCGATGATCGCGGCGGCGATGGCGTCCAATTCGTACAGGTTGCCCATGGCCGCCTGCGCGGAGGTCGCCTGTGAGGTGAGCATGATCGCCGCGATGCCGCAGCAGAGGCCGGACAGCCCGTACAGCAGCATGGTGTGGCGTTTGACGTTGATGCCGGCCAGCCGGGCGGCCTCCGGGTTGCCGCCGACGGCGACCGTGCGGCGGCCGAAGGTGGTGCGGTTGAGCAGGATCCAGCCGGCCACCGCCACCGCGGCCAGGATGTAGACCAGCCACGGGACACCGAACAGCTTCGAGCTGGCGATGCTGTTGATGAAGGTGTTCGAGGAGATCTGCGTCTGCTTGCCGGAGATCGCCGCGGCCAGGCCACGGGCCGAGACCAGCATCGCCAGGGTAGCGATGAAGGGCACGAGACGGCCGTACGAGATGAGCACCCCGTTGATCAGCCCGACCGCCACACCGACCACGATCGCGGTGAAGATCATGCCGGCCGCGCCGTAGGACTGGGTGGCCAGCGTCGTGCACCACACCCCGGCCAGGGCGACGATCGCGCCCACCGACAGGTCGATGCCCCCGCCGATGATCACGAAGGTCATACCCACCGTGACCACGCCGACCACCGACGCCAACTGCAGGATGGACAGGATGTTGGTCCACACCCAGGTGGAGTTGCCGTACAGCTCCGGCTGGGTGATGGCACCGATCACGATCAGCGCGATCAGCACCCCGACCAGGACCAGATTGCGGGTCACCGACTCACCCGACTCACCGGCCCACGACCGTTTACGACCGCCCGGCAGTTCGGGCTCGGGGCCGGTGTGCGCCGGCGTCTGTAGCCCGGTGCCTTCGCTGAGGGTCACGCTGGCGCTCCTTCCATGAGCGACCCCGCCATGACGAGGTCGAGGACCGTGTCTTCGTCGATTTCGGTGGACGGCGCCTGATGGACGACCCGG
Source organism: Actinoplanes sichuanensis (assembly GCF_033097365.1). Classification (NCBI taxonomy): domain Bacteria; kingdom Bacillati; phylum Actinomycetota; class Actinomycetes; order Micromonosporales; family Micromonosporaceae; genus Actinoplanes; species Actinoplanes sichuanensis. The sequence continues at coordinate 957,143 of NZ_AP028461.1, read as the reverse complement.
CCCTCGCGCATCACCAGCACCCGGTCGGACAGGCCGAGCACCTCGGGCACCTCACTGGAGACCAGCAGCACACCGACACCCTCCGCGGCCAGCCGGCGGATCACCCGGTACAGCTCGGCCCGGGCGCCGACGTCGACACCGCGGGTCGGCTCGTCGAGCAGCAGCAGCCGGGTGTCGCCGAGCAGCCAACGGCCGACGACCACCTTCTGCTGGTTACCGCCGGACAGGGTGCCGACCGGACGACGCACGTCGAGCGGGCGCAGATCCAGAGAACCGGCGATCCGGTCGGACTCGGCACGCTCCCGGCGGGCGTTGGTGAAACCGAGCCGGGCCAGGCCGGTGAAGGTGGCCAGGGTCATGTTGCGGTAGATCGGCTCACCGAGCAGCAGCGCCTGGCTCTTGCGCTCCTCCGGGGCCATCCCCATCCCGGCCCGGACCGCGGCGCCGACACTGCCGGCCCGCAGCGGCTTCCCGGACAGCTCGACGGTTCCGGTGTCCGGACGGCGGGCGCCGTAGATGGTCTCCAGCAACTCGGAACGACCCGAGCCGACCAGGCCGGCGATGCCGACGATCTCCCCCGCGCCGACGCTGAGCGAGACGTCCCGGAACTCACCGGCACGGCTCAGATCCCGTACGGTCAGCAGCTCCTCGTGCCGGACCGGCTCCGGGCGGGGCGGGAAGACGTACTCGATGGTCCGTCCGGTCATCCGGCTGACCAGCTCGCTCGTCGGTGTCTCGGCGGCCGACAGGTTCGCGGCCGTGGTGCGGCCGTCCTTGAGGACGGTGACCCGGTCGCCGATCTCGCGGATCTCCTCCAGCCGGTGCGAGATGTAGATGACGGCGATGCCCTGAGCGGTCAGCCGCCGGATGATCCGGAACAGGTTCTCCACCTCGTCGTGGGCGAGCACCGCGCTGGGCTCGTCCATGATCAGCAGCCGGGCCTCCTGGGACAGCGCCCGGGCCATGCTGACCACCTGCTTCCCGGCGGCCTGCAGGGCGTGCACCATTCGGCGAGCCGGGATCTCCTCATGACCGAGCGACCCGAGGATCTTGCGGGTACGGTCGGCCATCGCGCCCCGGCGCACGAAACCCAGCCGGCGCGGCTCGTGGCCGAGGAACACGTTCTCCGCCACCGACAGGTCGTCGACCAGGTCGAGTTCCTGGTAGATGGTGGCGATGCCGGCCTTCATCGCAGCCTGCGGGTTGCTGAACGTCACCGGCTCACCGAGCCATTCGACGGTGCCCGCGTCCGGACGGTGCACGCCGGAGAGCACCTTGATCAGGGTGGACTTGCCGGCGCCGTTCTGACCGAGCAGGCAGTGCACCTCACCGGCCCGGACCTCGAGTTGCACGCCGTCCAGCGCCTTCACACCCGGGAACGTCTTGACCAGGTCGGTGAGCCGCAGAACCACCTCGTGAGCATTGTCGTCGGTCATGTCGCCTCCCCCTTGCCCTTCGGCGGTCACTTCTCTCTTCGCCCTTCGGCGGTCGCTTTCTTCCTTCGCCTCTCGGCGGTCACTTGCTTTCCTCGGCCCTCGGCGGTCACTTGTTTTCCTCGGCCCTCGGCGGTCATGACGCCTGTTCGAAGGCCACGTCGCTGGCCAGCACCGCGGCCCCGGTCACTCCGGCGCGGGATCCCAGCTCGGACAGGACGATCGGCAGATTGCCGGTGGCCAGCGGCAGCGACCGGCGGTAGACGGCACTGCGGATCTCGGCGAGCAGGATGTGGCCCAGCTGGGCCAGCCCGCCACCGATCACGATCATCGACGGATTGACGAAGCTGACCAGCGACGCCAGCACCGAACCGATCCGGTGGCCGCCCTCGCGGATCAGCTTGATGCAGGCCACGTCGCCTTCGGTGGCGCCCTCGGCGACGTCACGAGCGCTGAGCGAGCCGCTGGCGGCGAGCCGGTCGGCGAGCGCCTGGGACGCCCCGGAGCGGGCCGCGACCAGCGCCTCCCGAGCCAGCGCGGTGCCGCTGAACAGGGCCTCCAGACATCCGACGTTGCCGCAGGAGCACATCGGACCGTTCGGGTCGACCTGGATGTGGCCGATGTCGCCGGCGCACCCGTCCGTACCGCGATAGACCTCGTCGTTGAGATAGATGCCGCAGCCGATGCCGGTGCCGACCTTGACGAACAGGAAGTCCTGAACGCTGTGCGCGACCCCGCCGTGTTGCTCACCGACGGCCATGATGTTCACGTCGTTGTCGACGACCGCGGGGCATCCGTGCTCGCGGGTGAGCAGTTCCCGGACGCCGAACCGGTCCCAGCCCGGCATGATCGGCGGAGACACCGGCACCCCGTCCCGGAAGCTGACCGGCCCCGGGACGCCGATGCCGATCGCGTCGAGCCGCTCGTAGGCGCCGTCCACCCGGGCCTTGGCGAGCAGCTCGTTGACCCGGTGCAGGGTGGCCTTCGGCCCGGACCGGATGTCGGCCTCCTCGGTGTAGGCGGCGACCGGTTCGAGCCGCCCGTTGGTGACCTCGACGTCGATCGAGCTGGCTCCGAGGTCGACCGCGGCGAACCGCAGCCGGGGGTGCAACTCGACGAGAGTGGACCGGCGGCCGCCCCGCGACGCGGCCATTCCGGCCTCGACCACGTAGCCCTGAGCGACCAGACGCTCGACCTCGGCGAGCAGTCGGGGCCGGGGAAGTTGCAGGCGATCGGCCAGCTCAGCACGCGAGATGGCGCCCTCGTTGCGCAGCAACCGCAGCAGCTGCAGGTAGGGGGGATCGATCGTCATACGCACGGTTGACCTCATATCCGCACGCCGCGGCGTGCCCGAGCCTGTCGGCTGTGACATCCAGGTTTCGGAGTGTTACATGCGCCACAGTAGAAGCCTTTGCTCTCACTGTCCACAGCTTCTTCATGATCTATAACGAACTTTCGACAGATCCTGCAAAAGCCTCCCGCCGACCGTGGCTCGGCCCGGTTTTTCCGGCCTCCGCGACAGTCGGCCACCGCCCGGCCGATGCCGGGGGGCGGGATCATCGGCGGTTAGGGTCACGGGCATGCCGGACTCCACCGCCCTCCCGTTCGACGCCGTGCTCTTCGACTGCGACGGGGTGCTCGTCGACTCGGAAGCCATCACCAACGCCGTCCTCCGGACGATGCTGCACGAACTCGGCTGGCCGATCTCCGAGGAGGACTGCTTCCGGCTCTTCGTCGGTCGGGCACTGCGCGACGAGGCGCCGGTCATCGAGGCGCACACCGGCTTCCCGGTCACCGACGAATGGCTCGGCGAATTCCGCAAACGCCGCAACGAGGCGCTAGCGCTGGATCTGCTGCCGATCCCGGGCGCGGTCGCCGCCGCCCGCGAGATCGACCGGCTCTACGCGGGCCGGTTGGCCTGTGCCAGTGGCGCCGACCGGCACAAGGTCGAGTTGCAGCTGACCAAAGTCGGTCTGGACACGGTCTTCGCCGACCGGATCTTCAGCGGCATGGAGACCCCGCGCAGCAAGCCGGCCCCCGACGTCTACCTGGCCGCCGCGACCGCCCTCGGCGTCGACCCGACCCGCACGGCGGTCATCGAGGACACCCCCACCGGCGTACGGGCCGGAGTCGCCGCAGGTGCAACGGTCTTCGGTTACTGCCCGCCGAACAGCCCGTCCCACAACACACCACGAACCCTGCTGGCCGCCGGCGCTACCCACATCTTCACCGACATGTCAGAACTATCGGCACTGGTGGGATCTCCACCCCCGGCGGGCGTCCCGAGCTAGCCGGCTTTTCGATCGGGCCGCGGCGGTCAGGAGGGTGACGTGTCGTGGGACTGTTCGATCAGGGCCTCCACGTGTTCGGCGGGCAGCGGGCGGGCCAGCAGGTCGCCCTGCCCGAGTCGGCACCCGGTGGCGTACACCGTCTCCAGATCGTCGTCGGTGGTCAGGCCGTCGGCGATGACGTCGAGGCCGAGGCGGCGGCCCAGGGTCACGGCGACGTCCATGATCGCGCCGACCTCGGACGAGGAGCCGGCCGATCGGCTGAACACCGCGCGGTCCACTTTGAGCACGTCGACCGGGAGGACACGCAGCCGGCTCAGTGAGGTCGGCCCGGCGCCGAAATGGCCCACCGCCGTACGCACGTCGCTCATCCGCAGCCGCCGCAGCTGTTCGGCGAGCCGCTCCCCGGACTCCGGCCCCTGGTGCAGGTCGTCCTCGCCGACCTCGACGACGAGCGCCGACCGTGGCAGCCGGTAGGCCGACAGCGCCTCGTCGAGCCCCGCGTGGAACACCTCGTCGCCGAGCTCACCGGGCCGGACGCCGATCGAGAACCACAGCGGGTGGTACCGCTGTCGCCAGGCCGCGACCTGCCGGCACGTCCGTTGCAACGCCCATCGCCGCAGGTAGCCGAGCACCCCGAGGTCCTCGGCGAGGGTCAGCAACTCGTCGGCGGGCAGTCGCCCGAGCGTCGGATGGCGCCAGCTGAGCACCGCGTCGACACCGACCGGGTGCCGACCGGCGAGCTCGAACACCGGCTGGAACAGCAGCTCCACCTCGTTGCGGTCGATGGCGGTCGGCAGGTCCTGTTCGAGCGTGGACCGGCGGACCAGCCGTTCCTCGATGACCTCGTCGTACCACTCGACACCGCCCGGCGGCTGGGACCGGGCCACCCGCAGGCCGAGGTCGGCGCGGCGCAGCACCTCGTCGACGTCGGTTTCCGGGCACAGGTCGCTGAGCCCGGCCCACACCTGCAGGTGCGCGCTGGCCCCGTCCAGTTCGTAGGGCGCGGTCAGCGCGGTGACCAGCTGGTTGGCGAGCAGGTGGGCGCGGACCGCGCCGTTGCGGGTCACCACGGCGAGGCGGGCGTCGCCGACGCGGGCCGGGACGTCGGTGTCGCCGATACGGGTACGGACCCGACGCGCCGCCTCGACGAGGACGGTCTCCGACCGCTCCGGCCCGTGCACGTCGGTGATCGCGGTCAGACCGCTGAGTTCGAGCAGGATCAGCGCGCCACCGTCGACCGCCCCCGGGCCGGCACGACGCAGCCCGCGGGTGTTGGCGAGCCCGGTCAGCGGATCCTGGTGCGACACCTGCTGCAGGGCCTGTTCGAGTTCGCGCTGGTCGGTGACGTCGCGGATGTGCAGGACGAGGCTGCGGCCGGGCATCGCCGGGTCGGCGCCGCCCACCGTCCATTCGGTGTCCCGCCATCGGCCGAACCCGTCCCGGAACCGGGCCGTGACCGAACGCGCGTCGGCCAGGTCGAACCGGTCGGAGTTGAGGCACTCGACCAGGAACGCGCCGACCGTACCGGCCTGCTCCTGATGCACGTGCGCGGTGATCGGCCGGCCGAGGACGTCCTGGTCGGACAGGCCGAAGAGGCGGGCCGCGGCCGGCGACTGCCAGCAGACGGCCAGACCGGTGTCGACCACCACGGCCACGTCGGAGGAGCCGAACATCAGGCTACGCAGCCGGTTGCCGTGGTGGGTGAGCAGCTCGGCGTGGCGGCGCAGCGCGATCGCCGAGACGAACTCCCGGGTCGCGACCGCGAGCAGCGCGATCACCGCGAGGGCGATCGAGGTCGCGTCGAGGCTGCCGCCGTGCAGCAGTTTGGCCACCACCGCCACCGACGATCCCAGCACCGGCAGCGCGAACAGCGGGAATCCGGCGGCCGGTTCGCCACCGGCGGGGACCGGGGGCCCGGCCTCCGGGTCGACCCGGACACCACCCCACCACAGCACCCAGGCGGCGACGTTGACGGCGGCACCGGCCGCGACCGCGGCGAGCGCCGAGTTGGGGTTGGCCGGGTTGTCGGCGGCGATCACCTGCGCGGTGCCGCAGACCAGGGCGAGAGCGGCACCCGGTCCGGCCCAGCGCAGCGACGCCCGGTGCCGGGTCGCGTGCACGCCGGCGACCGCCGCGGTGGCGGTGGCGATGGCGCCGAGGAAGGCCGCGATCGCCGACGGGCCGCGCAGGTAGCCGTCACTGAAGATCAGCACCCAGGTGGGCAGGATCAGACAGGCCGAGACGCCGACGATGTCGAGGCTCACCCGCAGCCGGCCGAGCGGGTCGCGGTGCTGGTGGGGGCGCAGCAGGCCGGGCATCATCACCAACACGACCACGACCAGGCTGATCAGGTAGAGCCGCGCGGACAGGGTGACCCCGTCGGCGGTGGCCTCCGGCTCGACCAGGCCGATGACCGCGCAGGCCGCGCCGGTGGCGCCGGTGAGCAGCAGCCCGACGCCGAGCACCTGGGCGCGGAACCGCGGCCCGGCGGCCGTCCCGTGGTGGGCCGCCCACAGCATCGCCACGGCCGGGATCAGGACGCCCCCGGTCAGCAGCCCGCCCGCGACGGGCAGCGGGAGCAGCAGCACGACGGTGAGAGCCCAGACCGATCCACCGACGACGTACGTGGATGGACGCACCGACCGCAGCGCATTCATGCGGCACATCCTACGGAGCCCGACTCGATCTACTAACAGGCCGTGAGCGATCGATGACTGGATCCGGGCGAGGTAATCCTTCAGTGGCCGGTCCGGCGGCCGATGGTGGGGCCTCATGCTCTGCGCGATGAGGAGACGGATGAGCGGCGAAGCTGCGACACGGCGTGTCGGTGCCGGCGCCCTGGTGGGTGTCTCCACTGTGCTGGCCGGATTCGCCGTGACGGTGTTCACCCTGAACGCGGCGGGTTTGCGTACCCCCTTGCCGTTGCTCTGGTCGTCCATGCCGTTGGCCTCGATCGTCGCGGTGATCTCGCTGGTCGGCGTCGCCCGCGGCCCCGGTCTGCCGCCGGCCACCAGGCGCTTCTGGCGACACCTGACCGTCAGCACCGGTTTCGTGGTCGCCGGTTCGCTGGCGCACGCCTACGACGGACTGCGTGGCCTGCCGGCCATGACCCTGTCGGCCGTCGCCGCGCTCGGCTACACCGGTTCGGTGGTGATGAACCTGTGGGCGATGGGCCGGTTGCCGCTGCGGTTCAGCAGTCGCGGCGACGTGCTGCGGGCCGCTCTCGACGGGCTCACCGTGCTGCTGGCGGCCGGCGCGTTCTCCTGGCACTTCGTGACCCGGCCGGTGATGGACGGCGCCGGGTTCGCCGCCACCGCGGTGCTGGCCGCCTCCCTGACCATGTCCCTCAACCTGCTCAGCCTCTTCGCGGTGGGCAAGGTGGCGCTGGCCGGTCGCGGTCATCTGGCACCCGGCGTGCTGCCGATGCTGACACTCGCGCTGATCGCCGGCACGATGATCGCCGCCGGTCAGCGGTTCGTCGACGAGCCGGGGCTGAGTTCGGCCCAGGTGGCCATTCCGGTGGTCATGCTGTGCACCGTGCTGGCCGCCCGCAACCAGGCCCGCGCGGCCGCCGGACGCCGGCGTGCACGAGCCGGTCGACGGTTGCCGTCGTGGCTGCCGTACCTGGCCATCGCGGCTGTCGACGCACTGCTGCTCACCCTGATCGCAATCGGACACGACGACGCCCTGCCGATCGGTGCGGTCGCGGTCGTGCTGACCGGTCTGGTGGTGGCCCGCCAGCAGACCGTGTTCCGGGAGAACGCGAGCCTGGTCGCCCGCCTGGACCACGGCGCCACCCACGACACGCTGACCGGCCTGCCGAACCGTGCGCTGTTCACCGAACGCCTCGACGCGGCGCTCGCCGCCGACGATCGGGACACGCCGGTGAGTGTCGCGCTGATCGACCTGGACGACTTCAAGACCGTCAACGACACGCTCGGTCACGGCGTCGGTGACGCGCTGCTGGTCGCGGTGGCCGACCGTCTCAACGGCGCGGTCCGGGCCGGTGACACGGTGGCCCGGCTCGGCGGTGACGAGTTCGTGGTGGTGCTGGAGGACATCGACGAGGACGCGGCCGAGGCGGCCGGTCACCGGATCATCGCGGCTCTGGCCGAGCCGGTGGTCGCCGAGGGTCACGAGCTGTTGGTACGGGCGAGCATCGGCCTGTCCAACGGGCACAGTGGACAGGACGCGGCGGACCTGCTGCGGCGCGCCGACATCGCGATGTACGCGGCCAAGCACGACGGTGGTGGCAACGTGCGCTGCTACAGCGACGTGATGGCCGTGTCGATCGCGGACACCGCGGCCCTGGGCGCCCGGTTGCGTCACGCGATCAGCGACGGCCAGCTGTTCCTGCAGTATCAGCCGATCGTCGCGCTCGACACCGGCCGACTGCGCGGGGTGGAGGCGCTGGTCCGCTGGGCCCACCCGGAGCGGGGCATCGTGCCTCCGGTCGAATTCATCCCGGTCGCGGAACGTACCGGCCTGATCGTGCCGCTCGGTGACTGGGTGTTGCGGGAGGCCTGCGCGCAGCTGGCCGCGTGGCGCTCGGAACACGGCGACCGCGCGCCCCGGATGCTGAACGTCAACGTGAGTGCCCGCCAGCTACGCGAGGCGGGTTTCGTGGAGCGGGTCGCCGCGATCCTGAACGAGACGGGCGTACCCGCGCACCGCCTGACCTTGGAGATCACCGAGAGCACGGCGGTGGCGCTGGGCGAGGCGGTGACCCGCCTGGACGACCTGCGACGGATGGGCATCCGGATCGCGCTGGACGACTTCGGCACCGGAGCGTCGACGCTGACCCTGCTCCACGAACTGCCGGTCGACCAGCTGAAACTGGACCGCTCGTTCACGCAGGGCACCGACACGAGCCGCCGCGACACCATGCCGGCCGCGGTGATCGCCCTGGCCGACGCGGTCGGCCTGGACCTGGTCGCCGAGGGCGTCGAGACCGGCGATCAGGCGGCCCGCCTGGCCGAACTGGGCTACCAGCACGCGCAGGGTTACCACTTCGCCCGCCCGCTGCCGGCCGACGCCATCCAGGCCCTGATGGCCGACCATCCGCCGGCCCTGGCCGCGGCGGACCGTTAAGGACACCGGGCAGACAGTTAAGAAACCGGGTCGGACTGTCGATTTTCGGGCTGGGACCGGATCGGTCCGACCGTCACTACTTCGGGGAGAGATCGGTGCTGGCACGACGGTGGGTGGCAGGTACGGCTGTGGCGGCGGTGCTGATCACCACGAGCGGCTGTGACGACGGCGCCGAGACCGCGGCGGCCGCCGTGGCCGATCGGGGGACGGTCGGACTGGCGATGCCGACGACCAAGTCCGAGCGCTGGATCGGCGACGGCGACAACATGAAGCGGCAGTTCGAGCTGCTCGGCTACCGCACCGACATGCAGTACGCCGACGACGACATCCAGAAGCAGATCCAGCAGATCGACGACATGGTCGAGCACCGGGTCCGCGCTCTGATCATCGGCGCGATCGACGGGACGGCACTGAAGGGTGTGCTGGCCAAGGCGGCCGCCGCGGACATCCCGGTGATCGCCTACGACCGGCTGATCCGGGACAGCGGCGACGTCGACTTCTACGCCACGTTCGACAACTACAAGGTCGGCGTGCAGCAGGCGACCTCGATCGTCGACGCGTTGAAGCTGAAGAGCGGCGGCGGCTCGTACAACCTGGAACTGTTCGCGGGTTCTCCGGACGACAACAACGCCACCTTCTTCTTCAACGGTGCCATGAGCGTGCTCAAGCCGTACCTCTCGTCGGGTCGTCTGAAGGTTCGTAGCGGTGAGACGAAGTTCGCCGACGTGGCCACCATGCGGTGGGACGCCGCCGTCGCGCAGAAGCGGATGGAACGACTGCTGAGCAGCGACTACCGGTCGGCCCGGGTGGATGCGATCCTGTCGCCCTACGACGGCATCAGCCGCGGCATCCTGACCGCGCTGGAGGCCGGCGGGTACGGCTCGAAGGGCCGGAAGCTGCCGGTGCTGACCGGGCAGGACGCCGAACTGGACTCGGTGAAGCTGATCGCGGCCGGCAAGCAGACCGAGACCGTCTACAAGGACACCCGTGAGCTGGCGAAGGTGGCCGTGCAGATGACGAACGCGCTGCTGCTCGACGAGAAGCCGATGATCAACGACACCGAGCAGTACCACAACGGCGTCGAGGTCGTGCCGACGTTCCTGCTGCAGCCGGTGAACGTGGACGAATCCAACTACGAACGCGTCCTCGTCGACGGTGGGTACTACACCGCCGCCCAGGTCGCCTCCTGACGCCCGGCCGAGATCAAGGAGGCCCTGAGATGTCCTACAAGACCCTGCTCGCCGACACCTCGGTCGGCACGAAACTGACCGCTCTCGTCGCCTCCGGCCTGCTGGCCGTCGGCACCTGTGTGGGTGTCACGCTCTACAACAACCAGGTCGCCGACCGTACCGCCGACGAGCTCGCCGCCCTGAACCTCGCCGGCAGCAAGGTACTGCAACTGGACCAGGTGGCCAGCGACCTGAAGAAGCACGGTCTGCAGGCGATCACCCGCCCGACCCCGCAGGAGCAGACCGGGCTGCTGAAGGATGATCTGGCCAAGGCCGATGAGCTGCTCGACGAGTTGGAGAAGATCGAGCTGCCCGGCGAGCTGTCCGCCTCGGTGGGCCGGATCCGGACCGTCTACGACGACTACGGCCAGGTGATCGAGCGGTTCGTGGCCGGGGCGGTGGCCGAGCAGAGCCAGGCCCGCCTGTCCTGGGAGCAGATCGACGTCGACAACTACCTGACGAGCGCGGTGCTGACGAACGAGCGGACCCTGTTCGCCGCGACCATCGACAAGGCGGGCGCGGACGCGACGGCCAGCCGCAACCAGGCGCAGATGATCCTGCTGGCCACCGCGCTCGCCGCGATCGTCGTGCTGTGCCTGTTGGCCCGGATCATCGTCGCCTCGATCACCCGGCCGCTGCAGCGGGTCCGGACCGCGTTGAAGGCGATGGCCGAGGGCGACCTGACCGTCTCCACCGACGTCACCTCGGGTGACGAGATGGGCCAGATGGCCCGGGCGCTGGACGAGGCGCAGGGCAACATGCGTACGGTCGTCGCCCAGGCCGCGGCCTCGGCGAAGGCCCTGTCGACCGCGGCCGACGACATGACCGCCACCGCCGGCAGCATCGCCGACGCGGCGCTCGGTTCGTCGCAGCAGGCCCGGACGGTCTCCGGGACGGCCGAGTCGGTGTCGTCGAACGTCGGCGCGGTGGCGGCCGGTGCGGCCGAGATGGCCGAGTCGATCCGGGAGATCGCGCAGAGCACCGCCCGGGCGGCCGAGGTGGCCGGTCAGGCCGTCGACGTGGCCCGGTCGACCAGCTCGCACATCGACAAGCTGGGCACCTCGTCGGCCGAGATCGCGGCGGTGGTCGGCGCGATCACCAGCATCGCCGAGCAGACGAACCTGCTCGCGCTGAACGCGACGATCGAGGCGGCCCGGGCCGGGGAGTCCGGCAAGGGCTTCGCGGTGGTCGCCAGCGAGGTGAAGGACCTGGCCCAGGAGACGGCGCGGGCCACCGAGGACATCACCCGGCGGGTCGCGGCCATCCAGCAGGACACGGCCGGTGCGGTCGAGGCGATCAGCCAGATCACCTCGGTGATCGAGCAGATCAACGACTTCCAGGCGACGATCGCGGCGGCCGTGGAGGAGCAGACCGCGACGACCGCCGAGATGAACCGGGGCATCTCCGCGGTAGCCGACGGCGCCGGGCACATCGCGGCCGGTGTGGCCGGGCTGGCGTCGGCGTCCGAGGTGACCACGGCCGGTGCCGCGCAGTCGAAGCAGGCGATCACCGAACTCGGCTCGATGGCACGCGAACTACAAGGTCTGGTCGCCCGGTTCCGGGCGTGAATCCTGCGGCGATAGGGTCCACCCGGTGGAGATGATCGACATCATCGGGTGGGCCGGCTCAGCCCTTCTCGTCTGGTCCCTGTTGCAGAGCAGGCTGCTGCGTCTGCGCGCACTGAACCTGGTCGGCTGTCTCGTGCTGATCGGCTTCAACGCGGCGGTCGGTGTGTGGCCGATGGTGGGCCTCAACGTGGTCCTCGCGGTGATCAACGTCTGGTACCTGTGGAAGATGCTGGCGACCCGCCACGACGACAAGGTCTACCAGGTGGTCGAGGTCCGCACCGACGACGCGTTCCTGCTCCATGTGCTGCGCAACAACCACGACGACATCAGGCGATTCAACCCCGGCTTCGGTACGGACGTCCTGACCCGCCCGGGCGCCGCGGCCTTCCTGGTCGTGAACACCGACGAGGTGGCCGGGGTGGTCGTCTTCCACACCGCCGGTGACGGGGTGGCGCGGGTCGACCTGGACTACGTGATCGACAAGTACCGCGACCTGACCCCGGGCGAGTTCGTGTTCCGCCGCAGCGGCTACTTCACCGACCGTGGCTGCCGCGCGGTGCTCACCCCGCCGGGGATGCGGGCGCCCTACTACGACCGCCTCGGTTTCCAGCGCGCCGGTGACTCGTACCGCCTGGAGCTGCCCTAAGCGGCCTCGTGCCGGAAGGTGCGTCGGTAGCTGTGCGGGCCGACCCCGGTGACCGACCGCAGGTGCATCCGGAACGACGCCGCGGTGCCGAACCCGGCCCGCTCGGCGACCCGCTCGACCGGCAGGTCGGTGCTCTCCAGCAGATGCCGGGCCAGGTCGACCCGCCGGCTGATCAGCCACGAACCCGGGGTGACCCCGGTCTCCTGCCGGAACCTCCTGGTGAACGTGCGGATACTCATCCGGGCGTGATCGGCCAGCGCGGCGAGGTTGAGCGGCTCGTCCAGGTGCTGCAACGCCCACTCGCGGGTCGGTGCGGTCGACGTCTCGGCCCGTTCCGGCAGGTGCTGCTCGATGTACTGGGCCTGGCCGCCGTCCCGCCACGGCGGCACCACGCAGCGCCGGGCCACCGCGTTGGCGATCTCGCTGCCGTGGTCGCGGCGCACCACGTGCAGGCACACGTCGACCCCGGCGGCCGCTCCGGCTGAGGTGAGCACGTCGCCGTCGTCGACGAACAGCACCGCCGGGTCGACGGTGATCTGCGGGAACAGTCGCTGGAAGTGGTCGGCGCAATACCAGTGGTTGGTCGCCGGGCGACCGTCCAGCAGCCCGGCCGCGGCCAGCACATACGCCCCCGTGCAGATGGACACCAGCCGGGTGCCGGGCCGGATGTGCGCGAGCGCCGCCCGGACCGGTTCGCTGAGGGTGCCCTCGGTGAACATCGGCGCGAGCGGGGCGAGTGCCGGCACGACGACGGTGTCGGCGGTGGCCAGGATCTCCGGCCCGTGCTCGACGGTGATGCTGAAGTCGGCGTCGGTCGGCACCGGGTCGGCGCTCAGACCGGCGGTGACCACCTCGTACAGCCCGGCGCCGGTGCTGTCGACGACGCTTCCGAACACCCGCCGGGGGATGCCCATCTCGAACGGGTAGACGCCGGGCAGGGCGAGGACGACGACGCGATGCATGGCCAGATCTTTGCACATCTCGACATTCAGGCCACTGTTTCGGTACGGCCGTGGCCGCGACGCTGTATCCCATGCGCGTCATCACTCAAGATCAGCTGGGCGGTCCCGAGGTTCTCCACGAGAGCACCGCGGACCGGCCCTCCCCCGGACCGACCGAGATCCTCGTCCGGGTGCACGCCGCCGGCCTCAACCCGGTGGACGCCAAGTCCCGGGCCCACGGCGGATTCCTCGGGCAGCCGCCGTTCGTCCTCGGCTGGGACGTGTCGGGTGTCGTCGAGGAGGTGGGCGTCGGGGTGACCCTGTTCACTCCGGGCGACGAGGTCTTCGGCATGCCCCGATTCCCGCGACCGGCCGGCGCCTACGCCGACTACGTGACCGGCCCGGCCCGACACTTCGCGGCCAAACCCGCGGAACTCGACCATGTGCGGGCCGGCGGGCTGCCGCTGACCGGGCTCACCGCCTGGCAGGCGCTCGTCGACCGGGCCGAGGTGCGGCCCGGACAGCGGGTTCTCATCCACGCGGCGGCCGGCGGGGTCGGTCATCTCGCGGTTCAGATCGCGAAATCCCGGGGTGCGTACGTGATCGGCACCGCCCGGGCGAACAAGCACGACCTGCTCCGTGAACTGGGCGCCGACGAGGTCGTCGACTACACCGCGGTCGACTTCACCGAAGCGGTCGAACCGGTCGACGTGGTGATCGACCCGATCGGAGGCGCCGACGGCCCTCGCTGCCTGCGGGTGCTCAAGCCCGGTGGGGTGCTGGTGTCCCTCAACTCGCCGGCCGAGCAGCATCTGGTGGCCGAGGCCGAACGGCTCGGGGTGCGGGCCGGGTTCCTGCTGGTCGAACCGGACCGGGCCGGTCTACTGGCACTGGCCGACCTGGTCCGTACCGGAAAGCTCCGGGTTTTGATCGAAGCCTCGCTGCCGCTGGCCGAGGCCGCGAAAGCCCACGAACTGAGCGAGACCGGCCGGGTGACCGGCAAGATCGTCCTCACCACCGACGCAAGCTGACCGGGTTCGGCGGCCGCCGGGCCGTGGTCAGCGCGCCGGCTCCGGGACCGCGCCGGGTTTCGAGGGCCGCCGGGCCGTGGTCAGCGCTCGTGTCCCGGCGCCGGCGGCCACGAACACGCCGCCGAGCAGGAGCCAGCCGGGCAGGCCGGACGCGACGGCGGTCGACGTGACCACCACCGGGGCGACGGCCCGGCCGATGGCGACACCGGCCTGGCTGACGCCCTGATACGCGCCGGAACGGGCCGGGTCGGCCCACTCGAAGGCCAACTCCCAGCCGCCGGTCTCGGTGACGATCTCGCCGAGGCTGTGCGCGACGACCGCCACCACCAGCGACACGACCGCCCACCCGGCACTGCCCGGGTAACCGGCGGCCGCATAACCGAGGCAGGCGGCCAGGAGCAGGACCGTGCCACGCTGGACCGCCCGCCCGGCCGACGGCACGTCGTCGACCAGTCGGGTCGACCACACCTGCAGAGACGACACCAGCGCGGTGTTGAGCAACAGCAGCAGCGCGACGGTGACGTCGGGCGCCGCGGTGTGCCCGGTCACCCACAGCGGCATTCCGACGGTGAGCAGCAGGAACTGCATGCTGATCAGCGCGTGCAGCGCCGTCGCGGTCAGATAGCGGCGATCTCCCAGCGGTGACCGGCCGGCTTCGGTCGGCCGGTCACCGCCGCCCCCGGAAAGAGCGGGCAGTGCCCGCAACGGCAGAAGAGCGAGCAGGATGAGTACGGCCGCCGACAGTACCGCCGTCACATAGGCCGAGCGGCTCCCCACCACCAGCACGACTGCCGCGAGCCCGGAACCGGCGGCGATCGACACGTTGTCGACCACCCGCAGCCAGGCTCGCACGCCGACCCGGTCGGGACCGGTGAACGCCCGCGCCAGCAACGCCACATGCGCCGTCCGCTGCACACTCTCGGCACCGACCGCCACGCAGGCGACCAGCACGAACGTGACCGAGTCGCGGGTCAGGCAGTAGGCCGCGAGCGCCCCGGCCTGTGCGGTGGCCGCGACGAGCAGCACCCGCCGTGGTCCGAACCGGTCACAGAGCCGCCCGGCCGCGAAGGCGGTCACCACTCCCCCGGCACCGGCGATGGTCAGGCCGACACCGACGGTGGCCGGGCTCAACCCGGCGACCGTGGTGAAGAACAGCGCACTGACGCTGAACATCACGCCCTTGGCGGTCGAGGTGGCCACGGTGGCCCAGGTCAGAACTTGTTTCACAGGCACGTGCACCAGTTGACCGGGGCGGGCCGCACCCCGCGATTGATGTAGCGTTCTGCTTCATGCCGGTGCGATACAGGCTGGTCGGTCCCGACCTGGCGAGCGTCCGGTTCGCCGTGTCCCCGCTCAACGAACTCGTGCTCTCCCTGCGCAGCTGGCGTGACCCCGGCCGGTTCCCGGTGCACCTGCCGTGGATCCGCGACATGCGGCGGGCCCGCGCTGCCCTCGACACCGAGATGCTGCTGGCATTGATCGACGAGCGGCTGTCGACGCCCGACTTCCTGACGCCACCACCGCGCTCACCACTGACCCGCCTCGACGACGAGCTGGCCGCGATCGCCGACACGCCACCCGATGTCGTACGGCGAAACCTGCGTTCCCTCTTCGGCACCGACGAGCACATCCCACCGTCGCTGCGGGGGCCGGACGCGCTCACCCGGATGGTCGCCGCCCTGGCCGGCTACTGGGAGCTCTGCTTCGCCCCGCACTGGCCACGGATGCGCGCCCTACTCGAAGCCGACGTGACCTACCGCGGCCGGGAGATCGCCCAACACGGCCTGGCCAGAATGTTCGCGGGCCTGTCGGAACGGGTCACGATGACCGGCGACACGGTCGAGGTCCGCCTGCACTCGGACGTCCACTACACCCGCCCGACCCTGGGTGGCCTTACCCTGGTCCCGACGATGTGGACACCGGCGGTGGCGGCCCCGATCTCCCCGGACGAGCCCCCGTTGATCATCTACCTGGCCCGGGGCTCGGCAACCCTGTGGGAGCCCGAGCCGCTGCCCGCCCCGGGCGCGCTGGCCGCCCTGCTCGGCACCCACCGGGCGGGTCTACTGGCCCGCCTGGACACCCCGGCCTCCTCCACCGAGCTGGCCACCCGCCTGGGAGTCACGACGACCGCGGTCAACCAGCACCTACGGGCCTTGCGGGCGGGCGGCCTGCTGGTCAGCGCCCGACACGGCCGCGCGGTCCTCTACCGCCGCTCCGACCTGGGCGACCGCCTCCTGGGCGAATCAGCACCCTCGACGGCCGGGGAAACCGCTGGGCGGGGCGCGCCCTGAGACACGCCCCGGCCGGCATCAGTCGTCCGCGCCCGGGACGGCCGCAGCGCCGTCACGCCGACCGTCCATCTCCCGGTGCAGATCGCGTAGGCGCCGATCGACGTCGACGAAACAGGCCATCACCTCACTCTGAGCCGGCGGCAACGCGCGAATCGGCTGGATCAGCGCCTTCGGAGCGCTGATCCAGCCGAGAGCCGGAGCGAGTTACGGGAGGGTCCAGCGCTGGTTGTCGCCGGCGAAGCAGTCCCACAGCTGCAGTTTCGTGCCGTCGGCGGAGGACGGGCCGGTGGCGTCCAGGCATTTGCCGAGGGAGCGCAGCGTGCCGTCGGTGCCGGCGGTCCACTGCTGGGCGGTGGTGCCGTTGCAGTCGTAGATCTGGACCTTCGTGCCGTTGGTGCTGGACGCGGCGTTCACGTCCAGGCACTTGCCGAGGGCGCGGATCGTGCCGTCGGTGCCGACCGTCCAGGTCTGGGCCGTCGAGCCGTTGCAGGTCCACAGCTGGACCTGGGTGCCGTTGACCGTGGACGCGCCCGGGACGTCGATGCACTTGCCGCCGAAACCGGTGATCCGGCCGGACCGTGACGGGCTGGTCCCAGCGTCGCCCGCGCCGGCCCACACGTAGGTGCCGGTGGTCTTCGCCGGCAGGGTGCTGGTGAACTGGCGCGTACCGGCCCGCAGGGTGACGGTCTGGTTCGAGGCGGTCTGGTTGACCACCACGGTGACCAGGGAGTTGTCCGGGTTCACGAAGGCCACGTTGGTGACCGTGCCGGTCGAGCCGTAACCGGTGGCGACCCGTTTCGCGCCGGCCTGCACGAACTTCGAGAACTGGGCGACCATGTTGTAGTCGGGGGTCTTCCAGAACGTGTCCGGGTTGGACGTGCTCTGCACCAGCATCGTCGGGTCGGGCGAGCCGCTCCAGCGTTCCGGGGAGCGGTTCTGGTCGAGCATCGACACCCAGCCTTCGTAGAGGGTGGACTGGTTGCGGAAGTACTGCACGATCCGGTCGGCGCCCGCGGTGCCCCAGACCGAACGCTCGGTCATCAGCACGTCCTTGTCCGGGAACTGCGCCTTCACCGCCGCCATCGCGGACGGATCACCGGCGTAGTCGTGGAAGGCGATGCCGTCGACCGAGGCGCGGGCGTCGGCGGTCAGGACCCCTTGGGCGTACGCGAGACCCTCGCTGAAGTTGTGATCGAAGGCCCAGATCCTGGTCGCCCCGAGTCCGTTGGCGACGAGCTCGGTCCGCAACGCGATCGCGAGGCGCCGTTCCTGGTCGGCGGTGACCCGCATGCCCGGGTAGTCGGCCGGCTCGAACAACGGCTCGTTCTGCAGGGTCAGCCCGTAGATCGGGATACCCTGGGCCACGTACGCCTGAATGGATTTGCGGTAGTAGGCGGCCAGGGTGGGGATGTGCTGGTCGAGCAGGCTGCCGGTGATGAGCGAATTGCTGCTCTTCATCCATGCGGGCGCCGACCAGGCGCTCGCGAAGATCTTCAGGTTCGGGTTGATCGCCAGCGCCTCGCGCAGCGTCGAGATGATCTTGTAGTCGATGTCCCGCTGGATCGAGAACCGCGACAGCGACGGGTCGGCGGTGCCGTCGTTGTAGGTGTAGAAGTCGTGCGAGGTGAAGTCGCTGGTGCCGAAGGTGATCCGGGCGACGTTGAAGCCCGCACCGGCGCTCGGGTCGACGAGGGCGCGCAGCGCGTTGGTGCGGCCCGCGGCACTCATCCTGGCCAGGTTGAAGATCGTCGACTCCTCCAGCGAGGATCCGACGCCGAGTACGGTCTGGAACTTCTGGTTCGTGTCGACCGAGATGGTGGGGGTACCGGCGGCCGCGACGGTGGTGATGTCGGCCTGCCGGCTGATCTGGTACGGGGTGCCGGCCAGACCGGTGGCCGGGCTGGTGTACCAGTTGGCGTTCTTCGGCTCATAGCCCGCGGTGCGCGACTCGGAGCTGAACCACGCCTGCACGGTGGCGGCGGGAGCGGCCTGCGCGGCCTGGGGAAGGGCGAGACCGGCAGTGGCGAGCAGGCCCACTGCCAGGCCGGCGATACGGGGACGGGTCATGCGGCGGTGGCCTCTCCGCTCAGTCGAAATGGTAAAGAAACTGAACGGAAATCCTTCTGACCCCATCGGACCGAGTCAATGATTGTGGCCGCCTCCACGACGACGGAGTGCCGGAAACCTGTGAAACACCGCAGCCGATCAGCAGGCCGCTCGCCGCCGTCTCCGGGAGCGTCGAGACAGCGGCGAGCGGGGAACTCAGATGGGGGTGGAGAGGGCGGCCCGGAGGATGGGCTCGGCGTCCGGAGCGGCGTCCAGCGTGTCCAGGGCCAGCAGGGCGGCGCCGGTCACCGGCGGGGTGTCCAGGACCGTCACCTCGGCCAGCGGCGCCTGGGCGTGCAGGCCGCCGACCACCGCGTCGTGCAACTGCGGGATGCGGGCCTGCAGGACACCGCCGCCCAGGACCACGGCGTGCGGAGCGGTCAGCAGGCCGAGGCGGGTGGCGGCCGCCCGGTGCTGGGCCAGGATCTCCGACGCCTGGCGACTGACCAGCCCCGACGCCACCTCGTCACCCGCCGCCGCGGCCTCGAACAGCAGCGGCGTCAGCTCCGGGATGCGGTCGCGGGACACCTCACCCAGGTGCAGGGCGATGCTCACCCGCTCCACGGTCGGCAGCCCGAAATGGGCGGCCACCGCCGTGGACAGGGCGGTCGGACGGCCTCGGCCGTCCTCGCCGCGCGCCGCTTCGCGCAGGGTGTGTTCGGCGAGGTCATGGCCGCCGCCCCAGTCACCCGAGATCGAGCCGAGAGCGACGAATCTGGCGGTACGCCCATCGGCCGCCCGCCCCACGCAGTTGGTGCCGGCCCCGCACACCACGGTGACCGCGTCGGCCGCCGACGTACCGGCCCGGAGCAGCGCGAAACAGTCGTTGTCGACGAGTGCCCGCCGGGCCCAGCCCTGCGCCGAGACGGCCTCGTGCAGCCGGGTCACCTCGATCGGCAGGTCGGCCCCGGCCAGATAGACCGCGACCGTCTCGATCCGGGTGTCGGCCGGGAGGTCGGCCCGTTCCCGGGCGGTCGCGATCAACCGGCCGAGCACGTCGACGGTTCCGGACAGGCCGATGTTGTGCGGGGAGGACGTGCCGCCACGGGCGGTGGCGAGCACCTTGCCGGCGGCGTCGCCGAGGACCACGTCGGTCTTCGAGTTGCCGCCGTCGACCGCCAGGTACAGGTCGCTCATCGGGCCCACGCGAGATGGGCACGGCCGGCCGCGATCAGCCGGTCGGTGAGGGCGTCGGCCTGCTCGTGCTGCCCGATCAGCGGGTGGGCGAGCAGCGCCCGGTAGACCCGGTCACGGCCGCCGCGCAACGCCGCGTCGAGCGCCAGTTCCTCGTACCCCCAGGTGTGTGTGATCAACGCGGTCAGATCGGGCGGCAACGCGGTGACCGGCAGTGGCGCCGGCCCGTCGAGGCCCGCCCGGGCCGAGACCTCGATGACGGCGTCGGCCGGCAGGAACGGGAGGGTGCCGTTGTTGCGGATGTTGACCGAGTGCACGGACGTGTCGTCGAGCCCGAAGAGCGAGGCGAGCAGCCCGACCGCGGCCTCGGAGTAGTAGGCGCCGCCGCGCTCGCCGAGCAGAGCCGGTTTCTCGGTGAGGGTGACGTCGCGGTACATGTCGAGCAGCGTCGCCTCGATCTCGGCGACGCGCCGGCCGCGGGTCTTCTCCCCGCGCGATTCACGGACGTGCTCGTCGTGGCGGTAGAAGTAGGACAGGTAGTAGGAGGGCACGACGCCCAGCATCGCGATGACCGGGGCAGGAATATCCACTTCGCCAGATATCTCCGACATGTGGTCGGCGAGCAGGCCGGGCAGCCGGTCGACACCGTCCACGAGCGCCGCCCGCTCCCAGGTCAAGTGGTTCAGGCCGATGTGGTCCAGGACCACCGCGGACGGATCAACGCCCAGGTAACCGGCGAACCGCCGCTGGAAACCGATCGCGACGTTGCACAGACCGACCGCCTTGTGCCCGGCGTCGAGCAGCGCCCGGGTCACGATCCCGACCGGGTTGGTGAAGTCGACGATCCAGGCGCCCGGTTTGGCCCGGGCCCGGATGCGCGAGGCGACGTCGAGGATCACCGGAACGGTTCGCAGCGCCTTGGCCAGGCCGCCGGCCCCGGTGGTCTCCTGCCCGACGCAGCCGCAGTCCAGCGGGAACGTCTCGTCGGTGATTCGCGCCTGCTGCCCGCCGACGCGCAACTGGATGACGACGGCGTCGGCGTCGGTGACCCCGGCGTCCAGATCGGACGTCCAGGTCACCCGCCCGGGATGCCCGTAGTGCTGGAAGATCCGGGCGGCGAACGCCCCGACGATCTCCAGCCGTTCGGCGGCCGGGTCGATCAGCACCAGCTCGGAGACGGTCGAGCCGAGCCGGGCGAACCCGTCGACCAGCTCGGGCGTGTAGGTCGATCCGCCTCCGACGACTGCGATTTTCACCCTTTGAATCCTGTCAGCGTGATGCCCTGCACGAACGAGCGCTGGGCGAAGAAGAAGATGATGATCAGTGGGGCCATGGCCAGCACGGTGGCCGCCGTGACCAGGTTCCAGTCGACGTGGTGGACGGTCCGGAACGACGCCAGGCCGAGCGAGAGCGTCCACGAGCTCTCGTTCTCGCTGGTGTAGAGCAGCGGACCGTAGTAGTCGTTCCAGCAGTAGAAGAACTGGAACAGTCCGGCCGCCGCGATGCCGGGACGGGCCATCGGCAGCACCACCCGTAGCAGGGTCCGCCATTCGCCGCAGCCGTCGACGCGGGCCGCGTCCAGGTACTCGCTCGGGATGGTCAGCAGGAACTGGCGCAGCAGGAAGATGCAGAACGCGTCCCCGAACAGCGCCGGGATGATCAGCGGGGCGAGCGAACCGGTCAGGCCGTACCGCGCCCACATCAGATACAGCGGGACGGTCACCACCTGCGGTGGCAGCATCATCACGCAGATCACCACGAGGAACATCAGGTTGCGGCCCCGGAACTTCAACTTCGCGAGGGCGTACGCGGCGGGCACGCTGGACACGAGGGTGAGGACGGTGGCGGTCACCGCGTACAGCACGGTGTTGAGCAGGTAGTGCGGCAGCGGGGTGTTCTGGAAGACCCTGAGGTAGTTCTCCGGATGCCAGGTGTTGGGCCAGTAGTCGCTGGTGAGCGCCTGATTGCTGGTCATCAGCGAGAGCAGGACCAGGTAGACGACGGGCGTGACGAACATGATGGCGAGCGCGATGGCGATGCTGTGCCGGGCGATCCAGACGAGCCGGTTCTGCCGTTTGACGGCCCGGGTGGGTGCGGCCTGTTCGACCGGCCGCTCCATGGTGATCGTCATGATTCCTCCCCGGAGAAGGCCTTGGCCCGGCGCAGCAGGATCACCGTGACCGACAGCGCGACCAGGAACAACACGATGGCGAGGGCGTTGGCGTAGCCGAGCGCGCTGTACCGGAATCCGACGGTGTAGAGCCACAGCGGATAGGTGAACGTGGAGCCCTCCGGGTAGCCGAAGGATTGTGAGATCCCGGCGCCGACGGTGGCCTGCCCGCTGGCGATCGAGCCGGCCACCGCCGCCTGGTCGAAGTACTGCAACGTGTAGATCACACCGGTGACCGCCGCGAAGAGGATCACCGGGCGGATCGTCGGCAGCGTGATCGACCGGAACTTGTGCCAGGCGTTCGCGCCGTCCAGCGACGCGGCCTCGTAGAGGCTCTCCGGGACACCCAGCACAGCCGCCAGGAAGATGATCATCAGGTCGCCGATGCCCCAGAGGCCCAGCAGGACCAGCGACGGTTTCGCCCAGACGGGAGAGTTGAACCAGAGCGGCCCGTCGATCCCGATCATCTCGAGGAAGTGGTTGACCGGGCCGGTGCCCGGCTTGAGCAGGTAGACGAACGCGATGGTGGCGGCCACCGGTGGCACCAGGGCGGGCAGGTAGAAGATCGTCCGGAAGAACCCGGCACCCCGCTTGAGCTGCACCAGCAGCATGGACAGGCCGATCGCGCCGAGGATCCGGACCGGCACGAAGACCACCACCATCCACAGCGTGTTGCGCACCGCCTGGAGCAGGAAGGGGTCGTCGGCCATCCGCCGATAATTCTCAAGACCCACCCATCGGGGTACGGAGAGCAGGTCGAACTTGGTGAACGAGAAGTAGATCGCCGAGATCAACGGGTAGACGAAGAAGATCGCGATGCCGAGGAGCGCGGGCGCGACGAACGAGAAGGTCGTCGCGCTCCGGCGCAGGGAAGTGCCGGTCACCTCGGTCAGCCGCCCAGCGACATGACGCTGTCGATCTGCTTGTCCGCCTCGGCCAGCCCCTGGTTCAGGTCGGCGACCTTGCCGGACTGGTACCCGGTCAGGAACGTCCCGAAGGTCTCCTGGTAGGCCGGGCCGGACTTCGACGGCGGTGAGGTCATCGAGTTCGGGTTGTTGAAGATGTCGATGAACGCCTTGAAGTCCTGGTCGGCGTTGAGTCCCGGGTCGGCGATCGCGGTCGTCGTGGTCGGCACGTTCTTCAGCAGGCCGGCCAGCTTGATGACCGCCTTGTCGTCGGTGGTCAGGTACTTGATCAGTTCCCAGGCCGCCTCGGGGTTCTTGGCGTTCTTGCTGATGCCCATGATGTTGCCGGTCACGTAGCCACCGCCGTAGCGGGCCGGGTCGGTGGTCGGGATCGGTGCCACCCCGTACTTCAGGTCGGGGCTCTGATCCTTGAGGAACGCCAGCCGGTACTCGGCGTCGACGTTTATCGCGACCTGACCCTTCTGGAAGGCGTTGTCGGCGCTGAACTCGTCGCCGAGGCTCGCCTTGAACTTGGTGAGGTCGTCGTAGCCGTACCAGTCGACGAGGTTCTTCTGCCAGGTCAGCAGGGCCTTCCAGCCGGGGTCGGTGCCGACCGCGCTCTTCCCGTCGGCGGTGAGCCACTTGGCGCCGGTGGCCGGGGCGAGGTGCGAGGCCGAGTTCTCGTAGAAGTCGTAGAGCGGTAGGAAGCCGACGGTCTTGAGTGAGCCGTCCGGGTTACGGACGGTCAGTTTCTTGGCGTACTCGGTGAGTTCGTCGAGGGTCTTCGGCGGCGTGCTCAGGCCGGCCTTCGCGAACAGATCCTTGTTGTAGTACAACCCGTAGGCGTCGGCGAGGAACGGCATGGCGCAGCGTTTGCCGCCGAACTCGGTGTACGACCTGGTGGTCGCGTTGAGCTTGGCGAGGTCGACCTTGTCGCGCTCGATGTACGGGTTGAGGTCCACCCAAGCGCCGGAGGAGCAGAACTTGCCGACGATGTCGGTGGAGTAGGAGAGCCCGATGTCCGGCCCGTTGCCGGCGCCGATGGCCTGGGTGACCTTGGAGTCGTCCTGTCCCGACTTGACGGTGACCTTGATGTTCGGGTGACCGGTGGAGAAGTCCTCGAGCACGTCGTCGATGGCCGCGGCCTCGCGCTCGGTGAAGAAGTGCCAGAGCTCGACGGTTCCGGAGACCTCGGTTCCCGGGTCGGCGATCTTGTTCTCTTTCGGGGCGGGCGTGCAACCGGTGACTAGCAAACCCGCAGCTACCAGGGCAAAAAGGGCATGGGGTATCCGTTTGTTCACTATTTCGGCCTTTCACATGGGGACTAGCTGTCCCGAATGGCGGCGATCAAGGCTTGCCGGACCGCGGCGAGACCGGCGTCGAGAGCACCGACCAGCACCGCGTCGTCTTCGATGGTGGTGACGGCGAACGAGCTCTCCAGCGGGGCGGCCCGCCGGAACGCATTGTTCACCGCGGTGAGCAGGGTGTCGCCGCCGGCCTGGGCGATCGGACCGGCGAGTACCACGAGGTGGGGGTCGAGGATGGCGGTCACGGCGGCGAGACCGACCACGATCCGGTCGGCCAGGGTCTCGATGAACACCTCGGCGCCGGCCGCGGCGGCGGCCGCGACCACCTCGGCCGGAGTGTCCCCCGCGAGGTTGTCGTCCCGGGCCAGCTCCATGATCGCGGCGCCGCCGAAGAGGTCCTGCAGGTCGAGCTTGCGGTGCGGAGAGTCGGGTGAGTAGAGCGGCACGTACCCGATCTCGCCGGCACCCCCGCGGGTGCCGCGCAGCAGCGAGCCGTTGATGTCGATGGCCAGACCGAGACCGTCCTGGCCGATCCAGAGCAACGCGAAGTTCTCCGCGTCCTGCCCGGCGCCGCGCCGTCGCTCGGCCACCGCGGCCAGGTTGACGTCGTTGTCCACCCCCACCTGGGTGCCGAGTTCGGCGGCGATCGCCGACCGCAGACCGGGACGATCGAAACCCGGCACGTCGACCAGGCGGATCGTGTCGGTGCGCGGGTCGTAGGAGCCGGGCACGCCGAGCTGCACGTGCCGGATCAGCCCGGCGTCGACGTCGGCCTGCGCACGCAGGCGGTCGACCAGATCGGCCACCACCGCCACCGGATCGGCGCCGAGGAAATCGATGCGGGACTCGAACCGGGCCCGGACCGCACCGGTAAGATCGCAGAGCCCAGCCACCACCGACGGTGTGCCGCTGGTTCCGACGTCACGCACCGAGACGGCGACGGCGTAGGCCGCGTCCGGATTGGCCGCGTAGATCTCGGCGTTCGGCCCGGGCCGTCCGCTGGCGTGCCCGACGACGTCGACGAGCCCGGCCTCGGTGAGGCGGCGGAGCACCTCGGAGATCGTCGGCGTGGACAGCGCGGTGATCTTGCGGAGGTCGGCCCGGGTGAGGTTGCCCGGCTCGAGGAGCAACTCGAGTGCGGCGCTCTCGTTCATGGCGCGCAGCAGTTTGGACGAGCCGGCCAGCCGCGCCATCCGAGCCTCCGTAATAGGCAAAGTGTTTAACAGTTGCCTCATCCTGTGCCACCGCACGGCTCGCGTCAAGCCCGTCAGCAAACATTGATAAAGCTACTTAACAGTCGTAGAGTCCGTCCCCAACGCGCGCGCCACCCCAACCGTTCCCCTCTCACAGGAGCGCCATGATTCGCGTAAGGACCCTCGCCTACGCCACATCAGGCCTGGTCATCGCCGGTACGGCGATCATCGTCGGACTGCTGCCGGCCAGCGCCGCCACGGCCGGCCCGATCAAGGGCCTCGGCGGCAAATGCATCGACGTCGCCGGCGCGGCGACCGCCAACGGCACCGCCGTCCAGCTCTACGACTGCAACAACAGCGCCGCCCAGCAGTGGACCGTCGGCAACACCGACGGAACCCTCCGGGCGCTCGGCAAATGCCTCGACGTCACGGCCGCGTCGACCACCGACGGCGCCAAGATCCAGCTGTACGACTGCAACGCCACCGGCGCCCAGAAATGGACCGCCACCAACGGCACCCTCGTGAACACCGGGTCCGGCAAGTGCCTCGACGCAACCGGCAACAGCAGCGCCAACGGCACCCGCCTGCAGATCTGGACCTGCGCCGCCACGGCGAACCAGAAGTGGACCCTGCCCGGCGGCACCACCACACCCACCTCGGCTCCGGCCGGAAAGAACCTCGACGATCCGGCGAAGAAGGACGTCGCGATGCAGATCGTCTCGGCGGCCGAGAACTCGTCGCTGAACTGGCGGGCCCAGTTCTCCTACATCGAGGACATCGGCGACGGCCGCGGCTACACGGCCGGCGTCATCGGCTTCTGCTCGGGCACCGGTGACATGCTCGAACTCGTCGAGGCCTACACCGCCACCAAACCGTCGAACGTGCTGGCCAAATACCTGCCGGCGCTACGCAGCGTGAACGGCACGGCGTCGCACGCCGGGCTCGACCCCGACTTCACCCGGGACTGGAAGACCGCGGCGGCCGACCCGGTGTTCCAGGCCGCCCAGGAGTCCGAGCGGGACCGGGTCTACTTCAACCCGTCGGTTCGGGACGGTAGATCCGACGGGGTACGGGCACTCGGGCAGTTCGCCTACTACGACGCGTCGGTGGTGCACGGCTACGAGGGGATGCGGTCGATCCGTACCCGCGCTCTGAAGAAGGCGAAGCCGCCTGCGCAGGGCGGCGACGAGCGCACCTGGCTGAACGCGTTCCTGGACGAGCGGGTCGTCGAGATGAAGAAGGAGGAGGCCCACTCCGACGTCACCCGGATCGACACCGCGCAGCGAGTGTTCCTGAACAACGGCAACTTCGACCTGAACACTCCGCTCGACTTCAGCGTCTACGGCGATCCGTTCCACATCGGCTGAGGCCCCGTCTATTGACTGACGTCAACCTCAACGGTAAAGATCCCTTCCTATCGCGACCCAACGAAGGGCCCCCTATGCGTCGCCTCGCCCGAGCCGGAACCGCCACCGGTTTCGCCGTGCTGCTCCTCGCGGCCACGGCCACCCCGGCTTTCGCCGATCCCCCGCACAACCTTCCGCAGAACGCCGGCGGGTACGAGCAGTCGTTCTCCCCCGCGTTCGACTACGACGGCGACGGCTGTTACGCCACCGCGGCCATCGGCCCCGACGGCACCCTCGCACCCGGCCTGAAGACCACCGGCGCGGTCAACGGCAGCTGCCGCGACCAGTGGGATCTGGACAACTCGCAGACGTACGCCCGGTCGAAATGCAACAACGGCTGGTGCGGGATCGTCTACGCCGCCTACTTCGAGAAGGACCAGGCCGTCGCCGGCAGCGGACTCGGCGGCCACCGGCACGACTGGGAACACGTCATCTCGTGGGTCAACCAGGCCACCGACCAGGTCGACTACGTCAGCACGACCCAGCACAGCTCGCAGAAGACGTACGCCCGCTCGCAGGTTCGATTCGACGGCAGCCACCCGAAGGTCGTCTACCACAAGGACGGCCTGTCCACGCACTTCTTCCGCCTCGCCAACAGCAACGACGAGCCGCCGGAGAACCACTACCACAACTGGCGTTACCCGCCCCTGGTCGACTGGAACGGCTACCCCAGCCTCGAACTCCGCAACCGCCTGATGGCCGCCGACTTCGGCTCGGCCACCATCAAGATCAAGGACGGCTCCTTCGAGTACCTGCTGAACGCCGCCAAGCCGGCCGGAATCCCCTTCGATCCGTACGCGTGACCCGCTTCTACCGCGAGCGGGGCTCGCCGCCGTAGAGGTGCACCCGGCGGTCGGCCTGATGAGCCGGCCGCCGGCGCGCGAACTGTTCGGCGTCCACCACGTCTTTGGCGATCCGGATCAGCCACTCCTCGTAGTGCCAGGTCGAACCGCAGCAGCCGCCGACGAACCGGAAGTTGGCTCGATACTCCCCCACCTGCCGCGGCCCGAGCCGGAACAGCCGGTGCGACCCGCCGTGGTGCGGTGGCGCCCCCAGACTCGGCAGCCGCTCCACCACGAGCCCGTCCCCGTCCGGGGTCAGCTCCAGGCCGATGTCCCGGACCCGCTCGAAGTCACGCACCCGGACGTCCTCGTGCCAGGCATAACCGGTCGCTTCCTCGGCGAGCAGCTCATGAACGACCACCGCTCCATCCGGCAGCGGCGACGGCAGCGGGACCGGCCGGCACAGCCCGCGCCGTGCTGCGGCCCGGGTCGCCCCGCGCCCCGCGGCACTCCACCTGACCCGGACCCGCTGAATCGTGACCACGCCCCACCATGCCCCGCCCCCACCCGCGGACCAAGCGAATATCCGTGGCGGCGCATACCTGGTCGTCAGTGGCATTGCCAGAGGAAACGGCCCTCGGTGCGGTCGGCGGAGACGAAGATGTAGGCGACACCGACGTCGCCGAAGTTGTGGCCGAGGCGGTCGGTCAACTGGCCGACCAGGCGCCAGTCCGGACCGGGTGGGGCCGGGCTCTGGAGCCATGTCGGTTCGCCGCCCAGAAACTCCATGTCGTCGGTCCCGCCGTCCACCGGGAGATGGTCCTCGGTGAATGCGGGGCCGGTGCGTTGATTCCGCACCGTGACGAATGACGGGACGCGGCCACCGGGCTGGATGATGACGGCGTTCTCGCCCGCGTCCGGCTCGGAAGTCCCGTCGATCGCGTATTCGCCGGAGTCCTCGTCATCGTCTTCCTCGTCGTCCTTCGCCTCCTCGTCGAATGAGTCGAACGGGTCGAACGGTTCGCCGTCGGCCGAGCTTGGTCACCGGCTCGTCGATCGCCCGGCCGGCCGGTTGGTATCGCACCATACGACGCATGAATTCCCCCGGAGTCCTCGCCTGTCGAGGTTAGGGCCGGGCCGAATCGCGGGTCCTGGAATCCAGCGGATCGGGGGCCGACCTCGACCGGTCTCCGATCAGTGGAAGAAACCCACGAGAGAGCGTTTCATGTCGTGTGCCTCGGTAAGCCACTGGAACACGTCACCGGCGGCGGCCATGTATTCGCTGGGTTCGTCGTCATTCGCGCCGAACCAGGAGATGCGCTCGGCGGGCTCCTCCAGGGTTCCCGAGGCGATCGTCATACGGCTCGCCCAGGATCATGTGCCGGGCGACATCGACCGGCGTAATCATGCCGACATCGCCGGTCGCGTCGTCGATGCCGTCCTGAAGGGAGTCGTAGCGCCCGGCGAAACCCTCGCCATACCGCTGCGCCAGCTCCCGATCGCCGCTACCGACCTCACCACGCAGCCGGTCGAGGTCGACCGCCCATACCTGTGCGCCGTATCCCATGGTGCATCCCCCGTACCGTCGCCCGAGCAGAGTGGCCGATGGTACGAGCCGGGTATGACATCGAGGTGAAGACGGGACCATTTCTGGTGGTGCGGGCTACCTATTGTGGACAGCGTGTATCAACAACTGCCGGGACGGCCGGAGCCTGAACCGCATTTCCTCGAGAAGGATCTGGCCGGCTGGCCGATCTGGGCGCACCTTCTGCTCGGCATCGCCACACTCGGCCTGTATTTTCTGATCCTGCCGTTCGTCGTGCTTTTCGACGCTGCCCAGAAGGCGTTCGCGAAAGTCGTCGCGGGCGCTGTGGCGCTGGTCGCCGGCGCCCTGTTCCTGATTCTGAAAAAGCCGGCCCAGGCGCTGTACCGGCAGGCCCGCCGGCTGATGGGCCGTCGTATCTGAGTCAGCCCGCCGCTCTCAGCGCGGCCGCCAGCCAGTGCAGTTCCGCGGTGGCCTCCGGCGCGCTGGTGCGGCCCTGTACCAGGGCGACGAGCAGGCGGTACCGTTCCGCGCCGGCCTCGATCCCGGCTTCCAGGGACCGGAGCACGGCCGCGCGGTCGGTGTCACCGAACATGCCGGAGACCAGTTCGACCGCGGCGGGCCCGTCGGGGTGCATGCCGTCGCGCCTGGCTTTCGCGACGGTTTCGACGACCTGCCGGGCCCACCAGATCCGCGCGCCGGGCGGGGTCGCCCCGCCCGGCGCCGGGGTGTTCAGTTCCAGGAATGCTCGCATCCGGGTGCGGAAATCCGGATCCTGTACCATCTCGGCCAGTTCTATCCAGGCGTCCACCTGCTCGGGCGTCGGATCGTCGGGCAGTTCGACACGCAACTCGCGCACCTTTTCCCGCCGATCCTGTTCGATGTCGAGGCCGCCGAAGACTTCGGCTTTGAAATCCTCGATGATCTGCGCGCGTTCGGCGGCGGAAAGCCGCGCCAACCTGTTCATCAGTGCTGTCTCCTCAGCTGTGGAACCACGTTTCGACACGGTGGACAACACGGCCCGGCTGACCTTGAGGGCACGGATCTGCGCGTCGAGGGCGGCCACGTGGGCGTCGGCGACTTCGGCGACGGTCGCCGACCCGTCCAGCACCCGGCGGATGTCGTCCAGTCCGAGGCCGAGTTCACGCAGGGTGCGGACGAGTTCGACACGTGCCGCCCCGGCGGCGTCGTAGAGGCGGTAGCCGCCCGCCGAGCGGCCGGCCGCCGGGACCACTCCCTCGTCCGCCCAGAAACGCAGGGTTCGCACGGCCAACCCCGAGCGGCGGGAAAGCTGTCCGATGGTGATCAGTTCGGCTCGGTCGTTCATGGCTGAATCCTGAAGGTTCCAGCCACTGGCGAGTCAAGCCCGATCGGCCGACGGCGGGAACAGCGGGCGCCGTACCGCTCAGAAGGTCTGTTCTGCCGCCCAGGCGGCCGCGGTGGTCTCGCCGTGGGTGAGGGTCGCCGGGTCCGGCGCCGGGGCCGGGCTGGTGTAGACCGAGGCGATACCGGCCGCGGTCGCCTCACCGAGGTGCGGGGCCAGCATGCCGGCGTACTCGGCGGGGTCGATGGTCTGCCAGCGCACCTCGCGGCCGGCGGCCGTGCTGAGGGCGGCGGCGAGCTCCGGACCGGTGAGCAGGACCGGACCGGCGACCACACACGCGGGCGCGGGGGCCGCCGCGAGCGTCAAGTCGGCGATCACCGTGCCGAGGTCGGCGGCCGCGAGCCACGGGACCGGCGCCGACGCCGGGATCGGGTAGCGCAGTTCGCCCCGGTCACGGATCAGCGCCACGGACCACGGGGCGACCAGGTTCTCCAGGTAGGGACCGGCCGGGCCGGTCACCGACGCGTGCTCGACCACGTTCGGCAGTTCGAGGGCGAGGCGGACCCGGGCGTCCACGAACGGCACCCCGATCGGCGACGACGGGGGCAGACCGCCGCCGGTGTTGAAGACGGCCCGCCGGACCCCGGCCTTGGCGAGAGCGGCCAGAACCGCTTCGGTCTGCCGTACCGCATGATCCTCGAAGTTGATCGGCAGTTGGACGACGACCGCGTCGGCTCCGGTGTAGGCCGCGGTCAGGGCCTCGACGTCGAGGAGATCGGCGGCGAACGGCTGGACGGCGGCGTGGGCGACGGGGTTGCGGGCGACGGCGCGGACGTGGTGCCCGGCGGTGAGCAGGCCGCGGAGGATGGCGCGGCCCTGGGTTCCGGTGGCGCCGTGCAGGACGACGGTGGTCTCGGTCATGGTGGCGAACGTAGTTCCCCATGGATAGCAGTACCCAGGAAGTTATATTGTTTCCGGATGGGAACCATTGGCTCTGAGCAGCTCGAACCTGGTTGTGGCGTGGAGCGGACCCTCCAGGTTCTGGACGGCAAATGGGCGACGCTCGTGGTGCGGGAGCTGATGCCGGGGCCGAAACGGTTCACCGAGTTGCGCACCGTGCTGGGCATGCCGAGCGCGAAGACGCTCACCGACCGACTGCGGGCGCTGGAGCATCAGGGCATCCTGACCCGGACGGTGCACGCCGAGGTGCCGCCGCGGGTCGTCTACGAGCTGACCGAGCAGGGCCGCAGCCTGAACAGCGTGCTCAACGCGATGCTGGCGTGGGGCGAGGCCAATCCGTCGCCCGCGGCCGTACGGTGAACGCCATGCTGAACGGCGAGCTGGTCCGACTGCGGCCGGCCACGCGGGACGACGTTCCGGCGCTGGCCGAGATTCGAAAGACCCCTGAGGTGTACGGCCGGTGGGGCGGCGGTGCCGACCTGGCCGCCGAGGTGGCGGAGGGTCTCGACGACCCGGACACCGAGGTGTACACGATCGTGCACCGGGAACAGGTCGTCGGCGCCGTCCAGTGGAGCGAGGAGGCCGATCCGGACTACCGGCACGCCGGTATCGACATCTACCTCTCCCCCACGGTGCACGGGCTGGGCCTGGGCACCGACACGGTCCGTACCGTGGCCCGGCACCTGATCCACGGCCTCGGCCATCATCGCCTGGTCATCGACCCGGCCGCCGACAACGAGGCCGCGATCCGCTGCTATGCGAAGGTCGGGTTCCGGCCGGTCGGCGTCATGCGGCGCTACGAGCGCGGCCCGGACGGCACCTGGCACGACGGCATGCTGATGGACCTGCTCGCCGACGACCTGACGTGACGGCCCGGCATGGCCGCGGGAGCCGGGATGGAGCCGCGGCAGCCGGGATGGAGCCGCGGCAGCCGGGATAGAGTGGAGAGTGGAGCTCACTCATCAGCAGGTCTTCGAGCGGTATCTGTACGCCGGTGCGATCACCCGTGACCCGGACGCGATCGCCGCGATGTTCACCGAGGACGGTGTCTTCGAAGCGCCCCTCGTCGCCGATGGTCATCCGCTGCGCCACCTGGCCGGGCGGGACGCCATCCGCGCCGGGACCGCCGCCTACCACACCCGGCCGGCGCCGCCGGGCACGATCGACATCGAACGGACCGCCTACGTCCTGCACGACACCGCTGATCCGGATGTGTTCATCGCCGAGATCGACGTCGTCCTGGCGCAGGTCGACGGCACGCGGACGACGATGTCGCTGGTGCAGATCTTCCGGCTGCGAGACGGCCGGATAGCCGTCCTGCGTGACTATTTCGCCGAGGCCTGACCGAACTCGATCTCGACGATCAGGCTGCCGCCGCCTCGGTCCAGGGCCGGCCGGCTCGTCCTGACCTCAACCGGACTTCAGGTCAAGCCTCAGCGGTTGATGATGCGGGACAGGCCGGCCACCACCGCGGTGGTCAGCACCCAGCCCATCACGACCAGCGCGGCCGCCACGTACTGTGCGGTTCCGGCCGGTTTCCAGGCCGTGTCGTGGCCCAGGTTGATGATCGGCAGGAGCAGGTCCAGCGCGTACAGGGCGGCCGACGGCTCCGGGGCCTCGGCCCGGTTGCGGGGCGGCGGCGGCCAGGCGGTGAACGCGGCCGCGCCGAGGGCCCAGAAGACGAGCAGCCAGAGGCCGGCCTGCCAGGTGCGGTAGCCGTACCCGACCAGGCCGTCGAGCAGGTAGCCGCCGATCCGGCCGGGCAGGTGCAGACCGGTCCGGCGGCGGCGCTGTTTCTCCAGCAGCACCCGGCGGGCCTCGACATCCTGACCACCGCGGCGGTACGCCTCGGCGAGCTGCTCGTACGGCTGGGGCGCGTACCCGTCCGGGCTGCGTCGCAGCCACTCCAGCCGCCGCCGGACCGGCACCGTGACCACCGCGGCCGGTCCGGGCCGCCGCCCTTCGAACGACCGCGCGATCAGCAGCCGGTACGTGCACCCGACCAGGTCCAGCCGGGCCGGCCACACCGCCGGGTCGTCGAAGACGGTCTCGGCCCGCAGCCCGGACAACCGCACCCGCCCGACCGGAGTCTCGGCGAAACACAGCCACACACTGTCGGCCTTTCCACTGCCCAGGTGCAGTGCGAACCCGTCCGGGGCGGCCAGCGTCGCGCCGACGAACCAGAGCTGGCCACCCACCTGAACATGGACCAGGAACAGCTCACCGTGTACGTCGAGCCCGTCCCCGGCCCGCAGGTTCCCGCCGATGACCAACCGGTCTCCGGCGACCGCCCGCTTCGACGGGTTCCGCAGCACCGCGCCGTCGAGCACCAGGTTGCCACCCACCTGGGCGCCGTCGAGCCACAGCTCCCCGGCCGCGTGCAGGCCGGTCCCGAGCAGGCTGCCGCCGACGGTCAGCCGGGCCGCGGCGAGAGCCCGACCGGCCGGGTGACGCAGGCGCGCCCGTTCGAGGACCAGGTCACCGCCGATCCGGGCGTCGGACAGATCGAGCGGGCCCTCGACGGTGCTGTCGGCCAGGCTGACATCACCGCGGACCACCACCAGCCGGGCCCGCAACCCGTGCAGCTCACAGCGGCTGAACCGCAGGTCGGCCGGCTGCGCGCCGGAGAGGTCGACGGGCGCGTCGAACCGGCACTCCCGGAACCGCACCGGAACCGCGATCTCCGCGTCGGTGACGTCGACCGGGCCGGTGACGGTGGCCCCGCGCAGCCGCAGCGCCGCCCGCGGATGCTCGGCCCGGTCGACCGGACGGCACAGCAGGTCGGCGATCACCGCACCGGGCAGCGGCGGATCACCGGCCGCAAGCGCGATCTCGGCGCCCGCGTGGAAGGCGGCCCGGACCCGTCGTTCCACTGCGGACATGCGCGCCATGCCGAGATGCTGTCACACCGGGTCGGCGGGTGGGGCCTCCGCGAAATCGGCGTTGACGACCCGGTGCTCCGGATTCGACAGTTCCAGACCGGCGAGGTGCTTTTTCAGCCGCTGGGCCATCGGCAGATAGGTGGCCAGGGTGAATCCGCCGGACACCACGGCGCCGAGGATCGGGACGGCTTTGGAAACGGAACGGGCGAAGGTCTGTTTCGCCATTTCCAGCCCGAGGCAGCCGGCCACCCGGGCCACCACCGGGTAGACCAGAGCCTTGGTGAGGGTCTGCCGGGACGGGTCCTCGGCGAGCAGACCCGCGACCTTCTCCACTGCGGCACCCGCCGCGGCGGTGTCGACCATGACACCGACCAGGAGGGTCAGCACACCCTTGGCCGCGTCGTCCAGGTCGTCGTCGAACAGGTCGGGCCAGCTGTACAGATAGGCCAGCATCTGCGCGATCCGCAGCATGTGCCCGAGATACTGAGCGGCGTCGGCGGGCACCGCGGCCGGCAGGAGGAACAGGCCGGGCAGCCCGGTGACGGCCGACAGCGCGCTCGTCCGGAGCCCCTCGCTGTTGATCGACTCGTTCGCCGCCCGGTCCAGGAACTCCCGGGGAATACCGGCCGCCGCGGGGCTCTCGGCGACCGCCCGACGAATCTCGTCCTCGCTGCAGAAACGCTTCAGCGCGGACTGCAGATATGCGGTCCGGTCGATTCGGACGCCGGGTAGTTCGGCGGCGGCCATCAGTAATGCGGTGAATGTCGTTTCCGGGCTCTGCGCCAATTCGTTCCCGCTCACGGCCAGGAATCTACAACATTCGGTCGAAGTGAC
The DNA here is from genome assembly GCF_033097365.1 of Actinoplanes sichuanensis. NCBI lineage: Bacteria > Bacillati > Actinomycetota > Actinomycetes > Micromonosporales > Micromonosporaceae > Actinoplanes > Actinoplanes sichuanensis. The sequence continues at coordinate 922,076 of NZ_AP028461.1, read as the reverse complement.
GACGGACGATAGGATCCGGCGCGGAGGGGCCCCTTGAGACGTACGCTGCTGCTTCTGCTCGTCCTGCTGGCCGGTGGCGCCTGGCTGATCGCCGGAGCCGGGGACGGCCCGCACCGGGACCACATCACCGCGGCCGGGGTGCCGCTCGACGTGGTGCGCCCGGCCGGCGACGGCCGCCGACCCGGTGTCGTCGTGGCGCACGGCTTCTCCGGTTCGGCGCGGCTGATGGCCCCGTTCGGTGACACCCTCGCCGCCCGTGGCTACGTCGTCGTGCTGCTCGACCTCGCCGGGCACGGTGCGAACACCCACCCGCTGCCGGACCAGACCGCGAGCACCGAGAGGTCCACCGAGGCCCTCCAGTCCGACCTGGCGACCGCGGTGGCCCACCTGCGTTCGCTGCCCGACGTCGACCCGGACCGGATCGCGCTGGTCGGGCACTCGATGGGCGCGGGCGCCGTCACCCGGTACTCGGCCGCACATCCGGACATCACCGCCACCGTGGCGATCTCCCTGCCGAGCGCGGTAGTCGCCTCCGCCGACCGCCCGGCCCGCCTGCTCACCGTGGTCGGGGGCCTGGAGTTCCCCGGCTTCCGGGAGGCCGCCACCGCGGTCGCCGCGCAACGTGCCGACCGCGCGGTCCGGGTCATCCCCGGCGTCGAGCACATCTCCGTCCTGTACGCGCCGGCCACCCACCGGGAGACCGTCACCTGGCTCGACCAGGCGTTCGGCGGGCCGCTCACCGATGCCGGGATCCCGTTCCCCGGGCGGCGGCTCGCCGGGGCGGCGCTGCTCGGGCTGGCCTTCCTGATCGGCTTTCACCCGCTGGTCGCCCGGATCGGCGGCGCACCGGCGGCGACACCGGGCGGCACACTCCGGACCCGCGCCACGATCACGGTGGTCGCCGGGGCCGCGGCGGCGATCGGCGCGCTGACCGCGCGGCTCCTGCCGACGAGCATCTTTCCGCTGGCCATCGCCGGATACGTCGCCGTTTATGCGGCCGTCACCGGGGCATTGCTTCTGCTGTACGCGGCCCGCCGCGCCCCATCGACCGGTGCAACGGTGAACCGCCCCCGGCTCCTGTCGGCGCTCCCGTATGCGGCGGTCGCGATCGCCGTACCCGTGCATCTGGGCATGACCCACGCTCTTCCCGTCGGTGACCGCTGGTGGCTGCTTCTGATCATCTGGGCGGCGTTCGCCCTGTTCGCCTACGCGGCCGAACGTGTCACCGGCGGCGACCCGGTGGCCCTGCTCGCGGTCGCCGCGGTCTTCGTGGTCGTGCTGGCCGCCGCGGCGGTCACCGGCCTGACCCACGGCTTCGTGGTGCTGGTGCTGGTCCCGCTGGTCGGACTGCTGCTCTGGCAGACACTGTGGAGCGTCCTGCTGAACCGGCGCTCGGCGCCCGTCTGGCTGACCGCCCTGACCGGAGCCGTCGTCGTGACCTGGCCGCTGGCGGTGACCCTGCCCCTGGTCGGCTGACGCGCTCTGCCCGCGCTCCCCCAACCACCCTGCCGCCCGGCGACCTTCGGAGACCGTCCTGCCGCCTGGCGACCTTCGGAGACCGTCCTGCCGCCTGGCGACCTTCGGAGACCGTCCTGCCGCCCGGCGACCTTCGGAGACCATCCTGCCGCCCGGCGGCTGCTGAAACCATTCAGAGATATCGTCGGGTCATGACGGATCAACGTCCCACGCTCGCCGATGTGGCCCGGGTCGCCGGAGTGTCGCGGGCGGCCGCCTCCCGGGCGATCAACGGCACCTACGGCGTGTCCGAAGCGGTTCGCCGTCGGGTGCGGGCGGTCGCCGCCGAGCTGGGCTTCGAGCCGCACGCGGTGGCCCGTGCGCTGGCCACCGGCCGGGCCGCGGCAGGCCGCCGGGAGCGCATCGAGGTGCTGATCGTCGACCCCGATCCGGAGGCGATGAGCGTCAAACCGTTCTACAGCCGGGTGCTGACCGGTGCGATGCGCGCGCTCGGCGACCGGGACATCGCGCTGTCGGTCCGCCGGGTCGCCACCCTGCCCGCCGACGACACCGACCCGCCGTTCGGGCGCCTGCTGATCAACGTGCCGGGCGCGGCCGGGGCCGCCTACGCGCGCCGGGGGCGCACGGTGGCGCTGGGTCGTTCGGCGCCGGGTGTCATGTTCGTCGCCCCGGACAACGAGGACGGCGGGTTCCAGGCCGCCACCCACCTGGTGACCACCGGCCGCACCCGGGTCGGTGCCGTCTTCGGCCCGCCGACCCCGTGTGCGAACGAACGGAAAGCCGGTTTCCTGCGCGTGATGTCCGGCGCCGCCCGGCCGGTGACCACCGTCGACGGCGACTTCACGCGCGCCCGCGCCTATGCCGCGACCAGGGAGTTACTGTCCCGCGAGCCGCGCCTGGACGCCGTGTTCGCCTCCTGTGACGTCACCGCGATGGGTGTGCTGCAGGCGCTGCGCGAGTCCGGCCGCCGGGTCGCCGACGACGTCGCGGTCGTCGGATTCGACGGCAGCGCGCTGGCCGAGGCAGCGGACCTGTCATCGGTGTACATGCCTGTCGAAGACGAGGCCGCGTCCGCTATCGATCACCTGCTCGACCCGGCCCTGCCACCGCCGGGCCGCCTGCCCACCCACCTGACGATCCGCGGCTCGAGCTGACCGGCGCGATGGCCGAAAACCGGCTGCGGCCGGCCGAGCGCGGCCGCCCGACGATCCGCGGCTCGAACCGACCGACGCGATGACCGAAAACCGGCTGCGGCCGGCCGAGCGCGGCGATGGAGGGGAACGGCCTACGGGGTGGGCCGGCCGGCCGGGGTCGACTCCTCGAAGAGGAGCAGGGTCCGGGTGCTCACCACGCCCGCCATGCCCTGGATCTCGTCGAGGACCAGGTGCCGTAGCTCGGTGTTGTCGGCCACCCGGACCAGCAGGATCACGTCGAAGTCGCCGCCCACCAGACCGATGTGCACCACCCCGGGCAGGGACCTCAGCCGCCCCAGCACCTCACGCCAGTTGGCCTGCTGGAGGTTGAGGGTCACGTAGGCGGCCGTGGTCAGCCCGGCCGCGACCGGGTCGACGTCGGCGTGGAAGCCGCGGATCACCCCGTCCTGCTGGAGGCGGGCGACCCGGGCGTAGGCGTTGGCGCGCGAGATGTGCAGCGTCTCGGCCAGGGTGCGCATGGACATCCGCCCGTCCCGGCCGAGCTCGGCGAGGATGCGCCGATCGGTGTCGTCGATCACGAAGCCACCTGCCTTCCCCGCCGGGGCCGCCGCCGCGAGCCCGGACCCGAACACTCGATCACCGACCCGCGACCGAACGCCCGGCCACCCGCCTCCGGCCGGATCACGGCCACCAACCCGCCGCCGATCTCTTGGCCACCTGTCTCTCCGGCCCGGTCGGCGGCGACCATCCGAAAGACGAACGGCTCTCGAAAACCGGCCTATGCGAAACAATATCTCGTCTTTCCCGCGCCTATGGTGATCGTTTGGCAAGCTCGCCAGAATCCGTGCATGACACGTGACGCAGCTCTCCTGCTGCCGTCCACGGAGCCGGTGACGCTCATCGACCCGGACGGCCACCCCGTTCCGCACGTCGGCCACGACTTGCCCGACCCTCAGGCACTGGTACGCGCGTACGCTGCCCTGATCTCCGCCCGGCGGTTCAACGACCAGGCGAACGCCCTGGTCCGCCAGGGCCGGCTGGCCGTCTATCCCTCCTCGCACGGACAGGAGGCCTGCCAGGTCGCCTGCGTCCAGGTGCTCGACGACGGCGACTGGTTGTTCCCCACCTACCGGGACAGCGCGGCGATCGTGGCCCGCGGTGTCGACCCGGTGCAGGCGCTGACCCTGCTCCGCGGCGACTGGCACAGCGGGTACGACCCGCACGCCACCCGGGTCGCGCCGCAGGCCACCCCCCTGGCCACGCATCTGCTGCACGCGGTCGGGGTGGCCCACGCGGCCCGGCTGCGCGGTGAGCCGACGGTCGTCATGGCGGTCTGCGGTGACGGCGCGACCAGTGAGGGCGACTTCCACGAGGCGCTCAACTTCGCCGCGGTCTTCCGTACCCCGGTGGTGTTCTTCATCCAGAACAACGAATACGCCATTTCGGTCCCGCTGGCCCGCCAGACGGCGGCGCCGTCGCTGGCGCACAAGGGCATCGGGTACGGCGTGGCCGGCGAACGGGTCGACGGCAACGACGTCGCCGCGCTGCTGAAGGTGCTGGGCGCCGCGGTGACGCGGGCCCGGGCCGGTGAGGGTCCGCAGCTGGTGGAGGCGCACACCTATCGGGTGCAGGCGCACACCAACGCCGACGATCCGGGCCGTTACCGCTCGGCCGACGAGGTGACCCCGTGGCTGGCCCGCGACCCGATCACCCGGCTGGAGACCTATCTGCGGGGGCGCGACCTCCTCGATGAGCAGAATGCGCGGGGGTACGCCGAGCAGGCCGAACAACTGGCCGAGCGGATGCGCACCGGCCTGAACGAGGAGACCGCGGCCGACTACCGGGACCTGTTCGCCCACGTCTACGCGCAGCCCACCCCGCAGTTACGCGAGCAGCAGGCCCTGGTCGCCGACGAACTGTCCCGTGAGGAGGTCAGCTGATGCCGGAGAAACTCACCATGGCCACCGCCCTGAACCGGGCGATGCGGGACGCGATGCGCGCCGACCCGTCGGTCGTCGTGTTCGGCGAGGACGTCGGCCCACTCGGCGGGGTGTTCCGGGTGACCGACGGGCTGTCGGCCGAGTTCGGGGAACAGCGCTGCTTCGACACGCCGCTCGCCGAGTCGGGGATCCTCGGGATGGCGATCGGGATGGCGATGAACGGCATGCGCCCGGTCGTCGAGATGCAGTTCGACGCGTTCGCGTATCCGGCGTTCGAGCAGCTGGTCAGCCACGCGGCGAAGATGCGCAACCGGACCCGTGGCCGGGTGGAGGTGCCGCTGGTCATCCGGGTGCCGTATGCCGGTGGGATCGGCGGGGTCGAGCATCACTGCGACTCGTCCGAGGCCTACTACGCGCACACGCCGGGCCTGCACGTGATCGCTCCGTCGGATCCGGCTGACGCGTACCGACTGCTCCGCGAAGCGATCGAATCCGCCGACCCGGTCGTCTTCCTGGAGCCGAAGAAGCTGTACTTCTCGAAGGTCGAGGCGGATCTGACCGCCCCGGTGCCGCCGATCGGCAAGGCGGTGATCCGCCGGCCGGGCACCGACGCCACGCTGATCGCCTACGGGCCGGCCGTGCCGGTGGCGCTGGAGGCCGCCGAAGCCGCCGCCCAGGAGGGCCGCAGTCTGCAGGTGGTCGACCTGCGCTCGATCGTGCCGTTCGACGACGAGACGGTGTGCGCGGCGGTCCGGTCGACCGGGCGGGCCGTCGTGGTGGCCGAGGCGGCCGGGTTCGCCAGTGTGTCGTCGGAGGTGGTGGCTCGGGTCACGGAACGCTGCTTCCATTCGCTGCACGCCCCGATCCGGCGGGTGACCGGCTTCGACATCCCCTACCCGCCGCCGAAACTGGAACACGTCCACCTCCCGTCGGTCGACCGCATCCTCGACGCCGTCGACGAACTGCAGTGGGAGTACGCGTGACCGCCCCGAGCAAGGCCACCGACACTCGCACCTTCGTGCTGCCGGACCTCGGCGAAGGACTGACCGAGGCGGAGATCGTCCGCTGGCTCGTCACCGAGGGCGACATCATCGTCGTGGACCAGCCGATCGTCGAGGTGGAGACCGCGAAGGCGATGGTCGAGGTTCCGTCACCGCACGCCGGCCGGGTCGCCACCCGGCACGCGGCCGAGGGCACCACCCTCGACGTCGGCGCGCCACTGATCACGGTCGCTCCCCCGGCTGAGACGTCGCTCGCGGCGGAGACCTACCGCGAGGAGGAACGGGCCGGATCGGGCAACGTCCTCATCGGGTACGGGACCACACCCGGCCCGGCCGCGTCCGCCCGGCACCGTCGGCCCCGTAATCCACGGCCCTCCGCCCCCGAGCCGCCGAGCCGCCCGGCCGCCCCGAAGGTCGCGTCGCCACTGGTCCGGAGACTGGCCCGGGAGAACGGCGTCGACCTGTCGGCGCTGCGCGGCACCGGGCCGGACGGCGTCATCACCCGCCAGGACGTCGAATCGGCGTCTACCACGACACCGCGGACCGTCGAGGCCCCGATGGTCACGCCCACGGCCGGCAACGGGGAGCGGCGGGTCGCGCTCAACGGGTTCCGGAAGCAGGTGGCGGCCGTGCTCAGCCGCAGCCGGGCCGAGATCCCCGAGGCCACGGTGTGGGTGGACGTCGACGCGACCGCCCTCTGGGAACTACGCGAACGCGGTCGGGGCAAACCCGGTGCACCGGGTCTGCTGGCGTACATCGCGCGGTTCACGGTGGCCGCGCTGCGGGAGTATCCGGTGTTCAACGCGCGCCTCGACACCGAACGGCAGGAGATCGTCGAACTCGACCGGATCCACCTCGGCATCGCGGTGCAGAGTCCTCGCGGCCTGGTGGTGCCCGCGGTGACCGGCGCGGAGACGATGACGGCGACCAGCCTGGACGCGGCGATCCGGGACGTGACGGCCCGGGCGCTACGCGGCGAGTCGACACCGGCGGAACTGTCGGCGGGGACGTTCACGCTGAACAACTACGGCGCGTTCCGAGTCGACGGCAGCGCGGCGATCATCAACCATCCGCAGGTGGCCATGCTCGGGCTCGGGCGGATCATCGACCGGCCCTGGGTGATCGACGGTGCTCTGGCCGTACGAAAGATCGCACAGTTGTCCTTTGTTTTTGATCATCGGGTGTGTGACGGCGGTGCGGCGGCCGGTTTCCTGCGTGCCGTGGCCGACGCGATGGAGGACCCGTCGTCGGCGCTGGCACGGCTGTGACCTGCTGATCCCGGCCCGGACGACGGGCCGGGATCACAGTTTCTCGGCGCAGGCGTAGCCGCCCTCGGGGACACCGAGCACGGTCGAGCCCAGGTTGAACGCCTCGTCGGTGCGGGCGACCGGGCAGCCGGTCCCGCTGATCTGGAAGATCTTGTAGTTCGGGGTGTCGCCGGAGCCGTCGCACGGGACCTCGCCGACGTTCTTGCCGTCGCCGTGCAGACAGTCACCGACCTCGAGGATGCCGCCGCCCATGCCCGGGTCGCCGGGGTGCGGCGGGTTCAGGTTGCGGGCGCAGACGTAGGTCTGTGAGCTGGGGCCGGGCAGGCTGACCGCCTGGTCGGTGCCGGGCGGGCAGTCCGGTTTCAGGGTGAACCGCTGGTTGCCCTCGGCGTGGCTGACCTTCGTGACGCTCGCCTGAGCGTCCGGGTCGGTGCAGGCGACCTTGACCCAACCGCCGCCGAACGGCGCGATGCAGTCCGACTCCTGCCACGGGCCGGGCAGACGATTCCCGGACTGGGCGGGCGGATCCGTCTCGGGCGCCGAATAACCGACCTCGATACCGAAACTACAACCCGACAACAGCATCAGGGGTACGAGGAGACTCGCTGACCAACGCATCGGTTCCTCCCGATCGTCATAGCCGAGAGCACACCGACAGCCTAGGCAGGCCTGTCGATGTCGATCATCGCGGCGGCCAGGCCGTGCACCTCGGGCTCGCGCGGGGTCAGCCGGGCCGCGAGCTCGGCGCCCTGCTGCACCGCGAACGGCCGGTACGCCGGGTCGGCGCTCTCCTCACGTCTCGCCACCGCCGCCCGCTGCTCGCCGGTGAGCTGCTCACCGAAATCCTCGGCGGTGTACTGCCGCCGGATCTCGATGTTCGTCGGCTCGCCGCCCTTCGTCCGGACCAGGCAGCGCTTGAACCACTCGACGCACTCCTCCACGGGCCCGGTCGACACCTCGCCCGGAAATTCTCCGGCGTGACTGCATGACCTAAGGTCACGTCCATGTCAGCTAAACGTGGATTCATTTTTCAGGCCCTGGCCACCGTCCTGGTCGCGGGCCTGGCCGTGCTGGCATGGCTCGTCTGCCTCGGGCCGGGCAACACCTACGAGGTGTCGCAGGTCGCCGCCGCCGGAGTCGCGCTGCTGGTCCTGCTGGTCGCCGCCGAGCTGGCCGGCCTCCGGCCGATCCTGGCGTGTGCGGCGGTGACCCTCGGGTTCACCGCCGCCTGGACCCGCAACGCGGCCGGCCTGGACACGACCGGCCTCTATGCCGTCGGCACCACGATGCTGCTGATCGGCCTGGCCCTGGCGACCGCGCTCGTGTCGGCCGTCCTGGTCGGTGTCCGGAACCGCCGCGGTCACCCGGCCTGAGCCGCCGCCCGTAGCTGGGCCAGCACCAGCGGGTCGATGGCGCCCGCCACGATCCGCTCCTCCAGGTTCTCGACACCGGCCCAGCTCGCCAGCGCCTCGTCCAGGTCGTCGGCGGTGTGGCCGGCCTTCGCGAGCCTGGTGCGGACCTCGTCGGCGACGTCACCGGACAGCGGGATCAGCGTGGCCGGGTCGGGGCGCTCGAAGTAGAGGGTGTGCAACTCCAGCAGGCGGGCCAGTTCGGTGACCGGGTCCGGGTGGTCGTCGACCCGGAGGTCGACCAGAACGTCGCTGGTCCCGCCGTACCCCATGCCCTTCGCCACGACCAGCAGCGCGGCGCTCTGCCGCCCGCGCCGGTCGCCGCCGGCCAGGTCCCCGGCGCGCAGCGCGTCGAGCAGCCGGAACGGCAGCCGCGGCTGACCGGCACCGGCCAGCCAGGTGGCCTCCATGTCGCCGACCACGTCGGGACCGGCCAGCATGTTGCCCTGGATCGCGTAACCGTCCCCGGCGACCCCACCGGCCCACGGATGACACTGATCGCCGGTGAACGTGGCACCCGGCCCCTCGACGCCGACCACCCCGACCTGCCGGTGCGTGACCGGTCCACCGTCGCCGGCGGTCAGCGCCTGGACCGTGCCGGTCGCGGTCACCCCGGTGCCGAGCAGCGTGAGGGCCTGCGGACGGTAGGCGAGGTTCGCGTACGACTGGGTGGCCACCGCGCCGACGTCGGCCAGAGCGGCCGGGACAGCCGCACCGACACCGAGGAACTTGCTGGCCACGGCCACGCCGTGCACGGTCCCGTCCGCGGAACGGGCGACGATCGAGAAGGTCATGACGAGACCGTACGCGGTACGCCCGTTCGAGGGAGCGGCCCGGCGTTTCCGACGGGTTGGAGCGGCTGGGCTTTCTACGCTCGGCACGCTGATATTCCCGGGTGAACGGAGTGCTGGTGCCCAATTCGACCTCGCCGCGCCGCGTGCTGACGGTGCTCGCCGCCGGGGTGCTCGCCCTGGCCTCGACCCCGGTCGCCGCACCGGCCGTGGCCGCGGACGCCGACTACTACGACGCGGCGCGCGGCCTGTCCGGCGAACGCCTGAAGGACGCCCTGCACGGCATCATCTCGACGGGGGCGACGACCATCACGTACCACCAGGTGTGGGACGCCCTCAGGGTGACCGACGAGGACCCGGGCAACCGGGCCGACGTGATGCTGTTCTATTCGGGATTCAGCCGTTCCAAGAGTCGCAACGGCGGCGGTAAGGGCCAGTGGAACCGTGAACACGTCTGGCCACAGTCACACGGCAACCTCACCACCAATCCCGGCCCCGGCACCGACCTGCATCATCTGCGGCCGGAGGATCCCGAGGTGAACGGAGACCGCGGCAACAAAGACTTCGACGTCAGCGACAAGCCCTACGACAAGGCACCCGGTAACCGGGTCGACGGTGACTCCTGGGAGCCGCGGGACGCGGTCAAGGGTGATGTCGCACGGATGGTCTTCTACATGGCCGTGCGGTATGAGGATCGGCGCAAGGACCTGGAGGTCTCCGAATCCGTCGTCCGCGACAACAAGAAGCCGGAGCTGGGTCGGCTCTCGGTGTTGAAGGTGTGGCACGACCGGGATCCGGTGGATGCGTCCGAGCGGCGCCGCAACGAGATCATCTTCGAGCGGTACCAGCACAACCGGAACCCGTTCATCGACCACCCGGAGTGGGTCGACTCGATCTTCTGAGAGCGCGGAAACCCCGGTGCACGAACCGCACACCGGGGTTTCCGAAGAGGCCGCACCCGGGGACGGTCCGGGTCGGCCGAGTCGGCGGATCAGCCGCGGTACGCGCTGTGCAGCGACTCGCTGTAGCGGCGGGTGGCGTCCTGGCGGCTCAGGATGGCGTCGATCTCGGCGGTCTCGGCGGCGCTGTGCCGGCCGAGCATCATGTCGAGCTCGCTGCGTTCCGCGGCGGTGCGGAAGGCGGCCAGCTCGTCGCTCAGGCGGCGGTGGGCGCGGCGCTCGGCGAGACGGTCGACGACGGCGGTACGGGCATCACGAAGGAACTTCACGGCGAGACTCCTCGACGGATAGTGACGGGGACTCTGACGTGTTCTACGATCTCCCAGCCGTGCGTCATCCCCAAATCCACCAGGTAAAACTCCCGTGCGAAAAGTGATCGCCACCACCGGATTCCGGTAACCCGTGTCACTGTGCGTTGTGGATCCGCTGGTCAGGACGGGTTGGTGATCTCGCCCACGGGAATAGCCGGGGCACCGACCGGTAGGGCCGACAGCAGCTGGGTCCGGGAGCGAACACCCAGCTTGCGGTAAACCCGGGTCAGCGTGGCCTCGACGGTCTTGACGCTCAGGTACAGGCGGGTGGCGATCTCCCGGTTACTGGCGCCGTCCCGGACCATCCCGGCGATCCGCAGTTCGGTCGACGTCAGGCCCTGGTCGGGGGTGCCTTCGGTACGCGCCAGCGCCCGCTCCGCCTCGAGTAGCCATGGGCGGGCTTCGGCCGTACGAAACAGGGTCGAAGCCTCTCCGATCGCCTGCCGGGCGGCCGCGTAGCGTCGCCGCCGGCGTTCGGCACCGGCCACCACCAGCAGGGCGTGGGCCTGTTCGACGGGCTGCCGGAGCAGCTCGAAGTGCCGGGCCGCCGCGTTGGCCAGATCGGCGGCGGTGTCGGCCTGCCCGGATTCGGAGTTGACGATCGCCGCGGCCCGGTGCAGATAACCACTGAGCGCCGGCGTGCTGCCCAGCCGCTCGGCGGCCGCCTTGGCCAGCGCCAACGTGGTCGCCGCCTCGGCGTGTTCACCGAGGGACGCGAGCGCCGCGGCGAGGTCGGCGCGCCACCGCACGATCATCGGGTCCGAGCTGCCCGCCTCCGCCTCCTGGTCGCGCAGCTGCCGCAGGGTGACCACCCCGGCCCGGGTGTCACCGGCCCGGACCTGTGCCTGGCCGAGGGCGTGCAGCAGCCGACGCAGATACAGACTGTCGCCCTCCTGCTGCGACGACCTGATGCCGCGCCGGGCGAATCCGGCGGCCGCGTCCAGGCTGCCGCCCGCCAGTTCGGCGACCGCCGCGGTGTACCAGGTCGGCCCGGGACTGAGGCCCGCCTCCTGCGCCGCCCGGACCGCGCGGTGGGCGTACCGCAGAGCCTCCTGGCACCGCCCCGCCCTGGTGGCCACCTCGGAGAGGCTGCGCAGCACCTCGACCCGGGCCTCGCCGACCCGGTCGTGTTCGGCGACCGCGAGCAACCGCAGCAGCTCCGCGCGGGCCTCGTCGAGCCGGTCGTCGAAGAGCGCGAACCGGGCGGCCATGTAGTGCGGGCCGTAGTGCAGCCAGTCCGGCGCCGGCGGAGCGGGCAGCGCCAGCGCCCGGTCCAGGGTGTCCTGCCAGCGGTCCTCACCTCGGACCCGCTGGAGCTGCGCCTGCATGGTCAACGCCATCGCCTCGATGGTGAGATCACCGCTGAGCCGGGCGGCCTCCTCGGCGCGGCGAGCCTCGTCGGCACCGCCGTCCAGGTCGCCGACCAGGAACGCGGCCCAGGTCAGCCGCAGCCGGACCGGCGCCGCGAGCACCGGGTCGTCGCCCGCCTCGGCGAGCGCGGCGGCGAACGTCTCGCCCATCTCGGCGAGTGCCTGACCGGCCAGGTCGAGCAGCACCAGCCGGGCCCGCACCCGGTGGCCGGCGGGCGCGTCGGCGACCAGGACGGCTTCGGCGGCCCGGCCGGCCAGCGCCGGTGAGCCACCGGTGATGGCCGTGCGGGCGGCGGTGACCAGCCAGTCCAGGCGGTCGGCGGACCTCTCCGGCGGGCAGCGGTCGGCAGCCAGCAGGTACAGCTCGGCGGCGGTGCGTTCGGCGCCGCGCTGCGCGCAGCGATCGGCCGCGGCGGCGAGATCGGCGGCCACCGCGGCGTCCGGGCGGGCGGTCCGCAGCGCCTGCTGGCGAAGGGCTTCGATCGGGTCGTACGCGGCCGCGGCGAGCTCGGCGTGAACGCGACTCCGGTCGGCCGCCGGTGTCTCCTCGGCGAGCACCTGGGCGAGCATCGGCGGCGTGAACCGGATCCGCTCCCCGGACACCTCGACCACCCCGGCGGCGACGGCGACCCGCAGCTCACGGGCGGCGTCGTCGCGGCCGGCGCGCAGCATCAGCCCGATCGTCGGCTCGGTCGCCAGTGCCGCGGTGAGCAGGGTCTCGGCCACGTCGGCGGGCATCAGGGCGAGACGTTCGCGGGCCATCTCGCGGACCGTCTCGGGCAGGGGGGCCGGTCGCCAGGACGGTCCGCGGGCGACGGCGCCGCCCAGTTCCAGGGCGAGGAACGGGTTGCCGCCGCTGGCCCGGTGCAGCTGGCTGGCCGTACGGCAGGGCAGCCCCCGCGATTCGAGCAGGGCGGTCAGGTCGTCCGGCGACAGCGGCGGGACGGCCAGTTCGATCGCCGGGGCCGGGCAGAGCCGGATGGCGCGGGACGGGCCGGGGCGGCGCTCGGCGGCGAGCATCCGGACCCGGGCGCCCGGTCGTCGTCGCATGGCGAAGCTGATCAGCTCGGCCGACTCGGGGTCGAGCCACTGGGCGTCGTCGAGGACGATCAGCACCGGGCCGGGCCGCGCGCAGTGGGCGAGCAGCTCGGGCAGGACGAGCCGCCGGGCCAGGGCCGGCACACCGGTGCGGGACGGCCGGCCCTGTCGCAGCGCGGCGAGCGAGTGCCGTGGCGCGGGGGCCAGGGCGGCGATCGCCTCGGGCGGGACCTGGCGGAGCAGGTCGGCGACCCCGGCGTAGGCCAGGACGCGCTCGCCGCGGGCCGGGCGCAGCCGGAGGACCAGTTCCCCGCGCGCCGCGGCCTGGTCGGCGACGGCGTCGAGCAGGGCGGTGCGGCCGATGCCGGGCGGGCCCTGCAGAACGACCCCGCCGCCGGCGGAAAGCCTGGCGTCGATGGCCGTGAGCAGGGCCTCCCGGCCGTGCAGAGAGGGCACTTGGCTCTCACCCCCTAGATCTGAAGTGGTCAGCCTAGGAACAGAGACGCACACCCATCAATAAGTTCGCGGGTATGTCACACCTGGGTCATTTCGTGGCGGTCACCCGGGTGGCGGTGACCGAGCCGTCGTCGGCGGTCGCGCCCTCGACGGTGATCGATTGACCGGCCTTGACGTCGGCGAGCTTGCCCTTCGTCGCGGTGTTGACGGTGGTCGATCCGTCGGTCTTCACGGTGACGACCGTGCCGTCCTCGGTCTCCACATAGATGGTCTTGCCGTTGACCAGCTTGACCTTCCCGGTGGTGCCCGCCGCGGCGTCCGTGGTGGTGGTCGAGCCCTGGCCGCCGAAGCCACCCGGGGCGCCGCTCGCGCTGAGGCCGCCCGGGAAGTTGCCGCCACCACCGCTCCCCCGCATCCCGCCGCCGCCGGGGAATCCGCTGGCCGCCGTGCTCGTGCTACTCGTCCCCCACTGCTTCTGCGCCTGTACTCCGCCGAGGAAACCGCCCATCAGCAGCACCGCGACCCCGAGGCCGACGGTGCCCTTGTTCCACCACTTCTTCGGCGCGGCCGCCGCCAGTTCGGCGGAGAGGCCGTCGCGGTCCGGTTCCTCGATCTTGCTGATGATCGCGGTCTCGTCGTTCATCGTCGTCATTGCTGGGTCCTCACTCGTAGCGCAGCGCGTCGATGGGACGCAGTCGGGCGGCGCGGGCGGCGGGCAGGCCGCCGAAGAACAGGCCGATCGCGATGGACACGCCGACGGCGTATCCGATCGAACTGGGCACGATCACCGGTTTCACGCCGACGATCTCGAACTGGCTCCCGATCAGGGCGGCGGCCACCCCGAGGGCGCCGCCCAGCACACTCAACAGACTCGCCTCGATCAGGAACTGGGTCAGGATGACCCGGCGGGGCGCGCCGAGGGCCTTGCGGATGCCGATCTCCCGGGTCCGCTCGGTCACCGTGACGAGCATGATGTTGGTGATGCCGATGCCGCCGACGAGCAGGCTGATCGCGGCCACCGCCCCGAGCAGGGTGGTGAACGTGTCGGCGGTCTCGGTCTGGGTCTCCAGCAGCGAGGACGCGTTCTGGATCCGGTACGGGGTGCTGCTCGACGACGAGTCGACGTCCAGCTTCTGGTTGAGGATCGTGGACACCTCGGACTGGGCGGCGTCCACCTTTTCGGGGTCGGCGGCCTCCACGATGATCGAGGTGAGCGCGCCGTACCCGGTGAGCACCTGCTGCACCGCGGTGAGCGGGGCGACCGCGGTGTCGTTGGAGTCGTTGAAGCCGGTGGAGCTCTTCTCCGCCAGCACCCCGACGATGGTGAACAGCGCGCCGCCCACGGTGACCTGCTTGTCGATCGGGTCGACGCCGGGGAAGAGTTCCTCGGCCACGGTCTGCCCGATCACCACCACCCGCCGGCCCTGGTCGACGTCGTCCGCGCTGAACGCCGAGCCCCGCCCGACCGGGGTGGTGGACGCGGCGAACCAGGACGGGGTGGTGCCGACGAACGTGGCCACCGAGTGGTCGGTGCCCTCGTAGGTCATCGTCGCCGACGACGAGCTGACCACCGGCGACACCGACTTGACGTCCGGCGCCAGCTCCGGGTCGACCAGTGCGTCGGCCATGTCCTTGGTGAGCGCGGTGCTGCTGGATCCGCCGCGGCCGGTGCTCATCACGGTGATGGTGTTGGTGCCGAGCGCCTCGATCCGGTCGCTGATCGCCTTGGCCGAGCCGTTACCGACCGCCACCAGCAGGATGACCGCGGCGACACCGATCAGGATGCCGAGCATGGTCAGGGCGGAGCGCAACTTGTTGGCCGACAGGCCGCGCAGCGAGAAGCGGACTACCTCGAAGAAGTTCACAGTGTGTGACGCCCTCCCACCATCGCCCGGCCCTGCACCTTGTGATGGGCCCCGACCGGGGGCAGGTGGATCGGGGACTGCCGTACGTCGGTGACGATCGAGCCGTCGACCAGGCGGATCAGCCGCTTGGCGCGGGCGCCGACCTCGTCCTCGTGCGTGATGATCACGATGGTCCGGCCGGCCGTGCTCAGGTCGTCGAAGACCTGCAGCACGTCGTCGGTCGACTTGGAGTCCAGGTTGCCGGTCGGTTCGTCGGCGAGCAGCAGGGCCGGTTCGGTGACCAGGGCCCGGGCCACCGCGACACGCTGCTGCTGGCCGCCGGAGAGCTGGTTGGGCTCGTGGCCGCCACGGTCGGCCAGGCCGACCACGTCGAGGGCCTCCATGGCGCGCCGACGGCGCTCCTTCGGCTTCACCCCGGCGTACGCCAGCGGCAGCTCCACGTTGGCCACCGCGGTCGTACGCGGGATGAGGTTGAACGACTGGAAGATGAACCCGATGAGCCGGTTCCGGGCGAGCGCCAACTGCCCGTCGGACAGCTTGCTCACGTCCACGCCGTCCAGCAGGTACTGCCCGGAGGTGGGGATGTCGAGCGCGCCGAGGATGTTCATCAGGGTCGACTTGCCGGAACCGGACGAACCCATGATGGCCACGTAGTCGCCGCGGTGCACGGTGGCGGACACCCCGCGCAGCGCGTGCACGGTCGCCTCGCCCTGGCCGTAGATCTTCTTCAGGTCGGTGACCTGCAGGACCGGCTTGTTCATCGGGTCCTCCCACCGCCACCGGGAGCAGCGCCGCCACCGTTGAAGCCACCGCCGCCGAACCCGGTGCCGCCACCGGGGAATCCGCCGCCCTGCTGGGTGCCGCTGCCCGTACTCGTCGAGGTGGTCTTGACGACGACCTGCTCGCCCGCGGTGAGCCCGGAGGTGACCTCGGTCGCGCTGTCGCCCTCCAGGCCGATCTCCACCGACCGGTTCTCCTGGACGCCGTTGGCGACCACGGTGACCGTGTGCCGGTTGCCGACCGTGGTGATCGCGGCCGCGTTGACCAGGACGACGTTCTCCTTGGAGCCGGTGGTGACCGAGACCGAGACCGTCTGGCCGACCTTGGCGCCGGTGGGCACCTTGTCCAGGGTGAGCGTGACGCCGTAGGTGACCACGCTGTTGGACGTGGTCGCGGACGGGTCGATGGCGGCCACCTTGGCACTCTGCGAGGTGCCGCTCAACGCGTTCCAGGTGACCGTGGCGACCTGGCCGTCCTTGAGGCTCGTCGCGTCGGCCTCGGCGAAACTGGCCGACACCTGCATCTTAGTGAGGTCGGCGATCTCGACGAAGCCGCTGCTGCTGCTGCTCGATGTCGACGAACTGCTGGAGCCGCCGCCCTGAGAGCCGCCGCCGGAGGAGCCGGACGACGAGCTGGACGAGCTGCTTCCGGAGGCCGAGCCGCCGAGCGTGCCGTTGACCGCGGTGACGGTGCCGGCCATCGGGGCGGTCAGTGTGGTGCCCTCGACCGCCGCCTCGGCCTCGTCGACCGCGAGGTTCGCCTCGGTCACCTGGTTCTCGGCGTCGGAGGTGTCCGAACCGGCGTCCTCGGCCCGGTCCAGCGCGTCCTGGGCGGCGTCCAGGTCGGCCTCGGCGGCGTCCAGGGAGCGCTGGGCGGCGGCCGGGTCGACCTTGGCCAGGACCTGGCCCTTCTTGACCTTGTCACCGACCTTCACGCTGATCGAGGTGACCGTGCCGCTGGTCTCGAAGGTGGCGCTGGCGGTGCTGGCGCTCTCCAGCGTGCCGTCCGCGGTCGCGGTCTTGGTGACCGTGCCCTGCTGGACGGTGACAGTCCGCTCGGCGGCCGTCGCGGCCGTCGCCCCGTCGTCGGTCCCGGAAAATGTCTCGTACACCGTATAGGCCCCGGCGACGAGCACTACGCCGATCACGGCGTTGACCACCAACGACGGGTGGCGGCTCAGACGTACCTTCATGGCGCACACTCTGGAGCTACGGGCTATGAGGAGCTTCGGCGCAACCTGGGAGCCACCTCAAAACCTCACCCGGAGTCACCGACCGCAGGCAACGCCACACGGAACGTGGCGCCGCCGCCCGGGGTGTCCCGCAACTCCACCCGGCCGCCGTGCTGCTGCACGATGGCCGCCACGATGGCCAGGCCCAGTCCGGAACCGCCGCCCTTGGCCCGGGACCGACTCGAATCGGCCCGGTAGAGCCGTTCGAAGACGCGGGCTGCGTGTTCCGGCGGCACACCGGGACCGTCGTCACACACCGCGAGCACCGCCTCGTCGCCGTCCAGCCCGACCCGGACCGTCACCGTGGTGCCGGCCGGGGTGTGGTTCAGCGCGTTGGCCACCAGGTTCGTCGCCACCTGCCGCAACCCGTGGTCGTCGCCGAGCACGGTGGCCGGTTCGAAGGTGTCCTCCTCGTCGCTGAGTCCGGCGAGCAGCACCTGACGGCCGGGCATCCGGGCGTGCGCGTCGCGGATGGTGTCGGCGGCGATCTCCAGCAGGTCGATCCGGCGCAGGTCGAGGGTGCGGTGCTGGTCCATCCGGGCCAGTCGCAGCAGGTCCTCGACCAGGACCGCCATCCGCGCCGACTCGGCCTCGATCCGGCCCATCGTCTCGTCCAACTGCGCTCCGGGCGGCGCGCCGCCGCGCCGGTACAACTCGGCCCAGCCGCGGATCGAGGTCAGCGGGGTACGCAGCTCGTGCGAGGCGTCCGCGACGAACTGCCGCAGCCGGTGTTCGGAGGCGGTACGCGCGTCGACCTCCCCCTCGATCCGGGTGAGCATCGCGTTCAGGGCGAGACCGAGGCGGCCGGGTTCGGTGTGCGGGTCGGTGCCGGGCACCCGGCCGGACAGGTTGCCGCCGGAGATGTCCGCGGCGACCGCCTCCATCTCGGTGAGCGGCCGCAACCCGATCCGCACCACGAACGCGGCGCCGAAGGCCAGCGCGGTCAGCACCAGCATCAGGACGCCGGCGTCGATCAGCATCAGCTGTTGGGTGGTCTGTTCGACCTCGTCCAGCGACGTGCCGATCACCGCGAACGATCCGCTGTCGGCGCGCTCGACGGCGATCATCCGCCAGTCCGCGCCGTCCACGGTCGAGACCGTGTACGGCGTGCGCGTGACGGCCCGTGCGGCCGTCTCCTCCAGGGACGGCACCGCCGGGCGCACGTCACTCGCCGAATCGCTGCGGGTGGTGTCCAGCGCCCCGTCCGCGCCGATGAAGTAGATGACCTGGTCCGGCCCGATGCCCCGGCCACGGCCGCCGCGCGGGACGAAACCGCCGTTCGGGCTGGGCGAGAACTCCGCCATCGGACGGCTGATGCCGATCAACTGCTCGTCGATGCGGTCTTCCAGGTAGCGCTGGATGAGCAGCACGCCGACCACGTTGGCGACGATCAGCGCCACCCCGGAGAGCACCCCGACCACCAGGACCAGCCTGGATTTGAGAGTCCAGTAACGCCAGGGGATCAATCCTCGGCCCGGGGCAGCCTCAGCGCGTACCCCACTCCCCGCACCGTGTGGATCAGCGGCGGATCGGTCTTGTCGATCTTTCGGCGCAGGTAGTAGACGTAGGACTCCACGATGCGACCGTCGCCGCCGAAGTCGTACTTCCACACCCGGTCCAGGATCTGTGCCTTGCTGACCACCCGGCCCGCGTTGATCATCAGGTACCGCAGCAGGTTGAACTCGGTCGGGGACAGCTCGATCAGCCGGCCCGAGCGCCGCACCTCGTGCGCGTCCTCGTCCAGTTCCAGGTCCGCGTAACGCAGCACCCCGGTGTCCTCTTGCGGCTCCTCCGGTTGGCTGCGGCGCAGGATCGCGCGTATCCGTAGCACGACCTCCTCGAGACTGAACGGCTTGGTGACATAGTCGTCCGCGCCGGCTGACAGCCCCAGGATGCGATCCTCCACCGCGTCACGGGCGGTGAGGAACAGGACCGGAACCCGGTGACCGGCGGCCCGCAGCCGCCGTGCCACCTCGATCCCGTCGACGTCCGGGAGCATCACGTCCAGGACGATCAGATCCGGCTCGAACTCCTGCACCGCCACGAGGGCGCCGTGCCCGGTCTCGGCCACCCGGACGTCGAAGGCGACCAGCCGCAGCGTCGCGCTGAGCAACGCGGAGATGTTCGGCTCGTCGTCGACGACCAGGACCCGGAAGGGCCGGGCCGCGGCGTCACTGAGGGTTACGGGACCTCGGGTTTCGGAAAGCACCGTACAGAACTATCAGCGTTTTCTTTGAATGACCTATGAACGGGTGGAGAGGATGCTGCCCTACCAGGACTTGGCCACCTGGTCGCCCTCGGTGATCCCGGAGACGATCTCGGTGTACTGGTCGCCGCGCAACCCCAGCTTGACCTGGGTTTCCACGCCGTCCTTGAGGACCGTGCCGCTGTCCCCGGAGACATCGTGCACCGCCGTACTGGGCACCCGCAGCACATCCTCCTTGCTGCCGGTCGTCACCCGGACGTTGGCGCTCTGCCCGACGAGCAGTTCGTCCGGCGCGTCGTTGAAGGACAGCACCACACCGAACCGGGTGAGCGTGCCGTCGCTGGTGCCGACCGGGTCGACCTGCACCACGGTCGCGTCGAACGTCTCACCGGGCCGGTCGGCGAGGGTGATCACGGCCTTCTGGGTGACCTCCAGGTGGTCGGCGTCGGCTTCCGGGAAGTCGGCGCTGATCTGCATGTCGTAGATGTCGGCCAGGGTGATGAAGGTGGAACCGGACTTGGCCGTGCTGCCCACCTTGCCGCTCACCGAGATGATCTTCCCGGCGATCGGCGCCTTGATCGTCGCGCCCGCCAGGTTCTCCTCGGCCTCCTCCAGCGCCACCTCGGCCGCGTTGACCCGCTGCTGAGCGCTGAGGATGGCGTCTCCACCGGAGCTGCCACCGCGCGAGGAGGAGGAGCCGCCGCCGGTGGAGGCGGCACAGGTCGTCTTGGTGGCCGTGGCACGCGGTTTGGTCGTCGTCCTGGAAGGCGACGGTGATGCGGTGGCGGAGGGGGAGGCCGACGCCGAGGGGGACGCCGAGACCGAGGCGCTGGGCGCGACGGACGTGTAGGCCGCCGGCACGTTGCAGCCCGAGGTGGACGTCGTGGTGGTGGAGGCCGACTCCGCGTCCTCGAGCGCGTCGTAGGCGTCCGACAGCGTGGTCGTGGCGTCGTCGACCTTCTCCGCCGCGTCACCGTCGTCGACGGTGGCCAGCACCTGTCCCGCGGTCACCGTGTTGCCGGCCCGCACCTTGACCGTCTCCACCTCGGCCGACACCGCGAACGACAGGCTGCGCGTCTGTGCCGCCTGCAGCGTCCCGGTGGTGGCGACCTCGGTGGTCACCGCGCCCTTGTCGGCCGCGACGATCTCGGCCGCCTTCGACTCCTCCTGCGCCGCGCCGGCCGTCAGCGCACGCACCACGCCGAAGGCGATCAACGCGAGCACGACGACCGCCACGGCGAGCCAGATCAAACGCCGGCGACCGGCCAGTGCAACACCCATGGTCGCCGAGTGTGACGATCGGTCCTCGCCGCGGGCTCGGTCCTACCTGGGAGTTCGCTCGGAGCGCCGGAGACCGTTCTTAGGTAACTCCTAGGATCGTCCGACCTTGCGCACAGGTGCGGCCGCTTTCCTTCACACGTCCGG
This sequence comes from Actinoplanes sichuanensis, assembly GCF_033097365.1. Lineage (NCBI taxonomy): Bacteria > Bacillati > Actinomycetota > Actinomycetes > Micromonosporales > Micromonosporaceae > Actinoplanes > Actinoplanes sichuanensis. The sequence goes on along the minus strand of NZ_AP028461.1, from coordinate 901,396 downwards.
AGCACCAGTGCCGATTTAAGGAGATTCCCCGTGCCGGTGATCAGTTCGAAGGCGCCCCGCCGCGCCGTAGCCGTCGTCGCGGTCTCGGTCGCCATGCTCTTCACGGCGGCGTGCGGCTCGGACGAGGCGACCACCGACAGCAGCGGCACCACCGGCCAGAACGGCGGAGGAAACAACGCGTTCCAGGCGTACATCAGCTGTCTCAGCGAGAACGGCGTCACCATCACCATGCCGTCCGGCGGCCCCGGCGGCGGCATGGGCAACGGCGGCGCCCGCCCGTCCGGCGCTCCCGACGGGGTCCGGCCGTCCGGCGCTCCCGACGGCGTCCGCCCGTCCGGACAGCCCCGGCCGGAAGGCAGCGGCGGCACGCGCGGTGGCGGCGGCTTCCCCGGCGGCGGCGGTTTCAGCAAGCCCGAGGGCGTCGACGACGCGACCTGGACGAAAGCCCAGGAGGCCTGCGCGTCGGTGCGCCCGAGCATGGGTGCCGGCCGAGGCAACGGCGGCAACGGCAACGGTGGAGGCGGCCGCGGCGCGAACGCCGCCTACGAGAACTGTCTGAAAGAGAACGGCGTCACCGACACCGCGAACCCGGACACCTCCGACGCGACCGTCAAGAAGGCCGTGGAAACCTGCTCGGTCCTCAAGCCCACCGCCACCGCGGCCTCCTGAGCAGGCCCGACCCCAGGACCCCGTGCCGGCATCGCCGTCCCCCCGTCGATGCGATGCCGGCACGGTGACACCTCCCGACCCGCGCCTCCCGGTCACCTTCTCACTCACCGGGAGGCGCGGGTCTCTGCTCTTTCCACCGCTGATTCGGTACGGCCATCGGCCCCGCCGAACCACACCTCCCCGGGCTGCACCGCGACGGGGCTGCCCGGTCCGGGCCGCGACGCGACCGCCGGGCTGGTCGCCCGCTCACCGCCGGACGCGCGGCCGGGCCGTGTCCAGCACCGCCTGAACCAGGTCACGGTCGGCCGCCACCGCGTAGACCGCGTAGTCGCCGGCGAACACGTACCCCGACCAGGTGTTGTCCTTGCCCTGATGAATTCCCGGCCCGAACGCCGGGTCGAACGTCGCCTCCAGGTAGAACGCGACCCCGGTGGTGAACCGGCAGTCCGGCGCCTCGGCCGGCTGCCACCGCACCGACGGGGCCTCGCACTCCTCCGTCTCCGCCCGCACCCAGTCCCCCGGCACCTCGGCCCGCACACCCTGATGCTCGACGGTCTGCCACCCGGCCGGCACCGACGGTCCCCGGGACGCGGACGGCTGCGCGGACACGGCGATCGCGGGCGCGGACGGAGCGGGCGCGGACGGAGCGGGCGCGGACGGAGCGGGCGCGGACGGGGCGGTCACGCCGGCCGGTTCCGGTGTGCACCCGGCGGCGGCGACCACGGCGAAGACGGCGACGAACAGGGCACCACGCGAACCGGTCAGGAGAGTCATGGTGTTCCGACGGCCCGCCAGGGCGCAGAGTTCCGGTCGCCCCTCGATCGGCGCTCAGACCAGGACCGGCTCCTCGACCGGCGCGGTGGTCGCCGGCCGGCGGTCGAGGCGGAAGCTGAACAGCGCCAGCAGAAGCCCCGCGAACGACAGGGCGATGCCCGACCAGGCCGAGGCGAGGTAGCCCCACCCGGCCGCGATGACCGTTCCGCCGAGAGCGGCCCCGATGCTGTTGGCGATGTTGAGTGACGACTGGTTGACCGCCGCGCCCATCAGCTGCGCCCCGGGCGCCACCGCGATCAGCCGCGACTGCAGGGCCGGGACGATGAACATGCTGGCCGCGCCGACCAGGAACGCGCCGACCACCAGGCCCGCCGGATGTCGGGCGGCCAGGGCGAAGAACGCCACCGAAACGATCAGTCCACCGAACCCGAACAGCACACTGCGCCGCAGGTCGCGGTCGGCGGCCACCCCGCCGAGCGCGATGCCGACAGTCATACCGAGGCCCATCGAGGCGAGCACCCACGGGATCGTCGACTCGTCGAGCCCGGTCACGTGCGTGGTGATCGGCGCGACGTAGCTGTTCACCGCGAAGAACCCGCTGGTGCCGACGGCGACGGCGAGGGCGACGAGCCAGACCTGCGGCGAGCGGAGGGCCCGCAGTTCGGCGCGAGGTGATCCGCCGGTCGGCGCGGCCGTCGACGGTACGGTCATGAGTACCGCGACCAGGCTGAGCGCGAACACCGCGGCCACCGCCAGATAGGCGGTCTCCCATCCGCGGGCCTGCCCGAGCACCGTGATCAGCGGAACCCCGACCAGGTTGGCTGCGGTCAACCCGCCGATGACGATCGAGACGCCCTTGCCGTGGTTGCCCGGCCCGAGGATGGTGGCCGCGAGGATGCCGGCCGCGCCGAAGTAGGCCCCGTGCCCGAGTGCCGCGACGAACCGGGCGGCCAGCACGAGTTCGAAGGTGGGCGCGAGTGCGGACGCGGTGGTCCCGGCCACGAACAGCACGAGCAGTCCGACGACGAGCCGCCGTCGGGGCACCCGGGTGGTCAGCACGGCGATGGTCGGCGCGCCCGCGACGACACCGAGCGCGTAGATCGTGATCATCCAGCCGGTCTGCGCGAGCGCGTCCGGAACCGACGCCGCATAGGCCCCGGGCAGCAGGTCACGTGCCATGTCGGGAAGCAGCCCCATGGCGACGAACTCGGTCAGACCGAGCCCGAACCCGCCCAGCGACAGCGCGAGGAGCGCGGCCCAGCGGCGCCCGGCGTTCAGTGTGTCCACCCCGGCACTCTAGAACGTTCTAGTCCGGCCGGGAATAGAACGTTCTAGCAATCACAGGCTCGGCGGTCAGACCAGGACCGGCTCGGCGGCCGGGGCGGGCGCGGGGGCCGGACGCAGGCTGCGGACGGCGAGCAGCAGACCGGCCGCGGCCAGGACGGCGCCGATCCACACCGGCGACACGTAACCCCAGCCGGCGGCGATGGCCGCTCCGCCGAGCGCGGCGCCGAGGCTGTTCGCGACGTTGGCCGCGGACTGGTTGACCGCCGCGCCCATCAACTGGGTGCCGGGCGCCGACTCGATCAGGTGCGACTGGAGCGCCGGACCGATGAACGCGCTGGTCACGCCGACCAGGAAGGCGGCCGGAAAAAGGGCGGCCGGATGGGCGGCGGCGAACCCGAAGACGACGACCGCGGCGACGACGGCCACGAACCCGTACCTGACGGTCTTGCGCAGGTCGCGGTCGGCGGCGGCCCCGCCGACCGCGATGCCGACCGTCATGCCCAGCCCCATCAGCGCCATCACGTAGGGGACGGCGCTGTCCGGCAGCCCGGTCACCTGGGTCGTGAGCGGTGCGATGTAGCTGGTCACGGCGAAGAACCCGGCGGTACCGACGGCCACCACGGCGGACGCCAGCCACACCCGCGGCGAGCGGAAGGCACGGAGTTCGGCGCGGGGCGAGCCGCCCGGGGCGGCCGCGACGGTGGGCACGGTCGCGAGCACGGCCAGCAGGCTGAGAGCGAAGACCAGGGACACCACGAGGTACGCCGTACGCCATCCGTGACCCTGCCCGAGGCTGGTGATCAGTGGCACCCCGAGCAGGTTGGAGGCGGTCAGGCCGCCGAGCACGATGGCGAAGCCCTTGCCCTGGTTACCGGGTCCGAGGATGCGGCCGGCCAGGATCGCGGCCGCCCCGAAGTAGGCGCCGTGGGCGAGGGCACCGACGAACCGCCCGGCGAGGACCAGCTCGAACGTGGGCGCCGCGACCGACAGCACCGTGCCCACGAGGAACAGCCCGAGCAGCCCGAGCACGAGTTTCTTGCGGGGGAGCCGGGCGGTGAGCGCGGCGATGGTGGGTGCCCCGGCGACGACCCCGAGCGCGTAGATGGTGATCATCCAGCCGGCTTCGGCGACGGCGTCGGCCGGTGCGACGGCGTACTCGGCGGGCAGCAGGTCGCGGGCCATCTCGGGCAGCAGGCCCATGGCGGAGAACTCGGTGAGGCCGAGCCCGAAGCCGCCCAGGGAGAGCGCGAGCAGGGCGGCCCAGCGACGGCCGGGGGTCAGGGTGTCCACTCGCCGAATCCTAGAACGTTCTAGTCGCTGAGTCGGTAGAACGTTCTAGTTGTCACACCCCGTACCATCGCGGCATGCGTTCAGGGGAGCGGCGGATCACGCTCGCCGATGTCGCGGCCGAGGCCGGGGTGTCGGTGGCGTGTGTGTCGATCGTGATGCGGGGCGCGCCGGGCGCCGGGGAGGCCACCCGCGAGCGGGTGCTCAAGGTCGCGCAGGAGCTCGGCTACCGGCCCGACAGCCGGGCCCGCCTGCTGCGCAGCGGCCGCAGCCGGCTGCTCGGCGTGGTCTTCGACGTCCGGCATCCGTTCCATCACGACCTGCTCACCGGGCTCTACGACGCGGCGGGCGCGGCCGGCTATCAGCTCACCCTGAGCGCGGTGACACCGAGGCGCGGCGAACGTACCGCCGTCGGCGACCTGCTGCAGGACAGGTGCGAGGCGATCGTCCTGTTCGGCGGCAACATGCGCTCCTCCGAGCTGGCGTCGATCGCGGCCCGCCTGCCGGTGGTGGCGATGATGCGCAGTGCCCGCCGCAAGGACGTCGACGTGGTGCACAACGACGACGCACTCGGCTCCCACCAGGCCGTCGACCACCTGGTCTCGCTGGGGCACCGGCGGATCGCGCACGTGGACGGCGGCACCGTGCACGGTTCGGCCGAGCGGCGGGCCGGTTATCAGGAGGCGATGCGCCGGCACGGTCTGGCCGAGCACATCCGGGTGGTACCGGGCGGTGCGGCCGAGGAGGACGGCGCCCGGGCCGCCGAGAGGCTGCTCGTCGACCCGCCGACCGCGGTGACGGTGTTCAACGACCTGAACGCCACCGGCCTGCTCGACGTGGTGCGCCGCAACGGCCTGAGTGTCCCCGGCGACCTGAGTGTCGTCGGTTACGACGACACCAGCCTGAGTCGCCTGGCCCACATCGACCTGACCACGATCGGTCAGGACATCGACGCCCTGGCCGCCCGCGCCATCGAACGCGCGGTGGAACGCATCGAGGGCACCCCGACCGGCCCCCGGGCCGTGATCATCCCGCCCCGCCTGGTGGTCCGCACCACGACCGGAGCCCCACCCGATCCAGTGCGGCACTGATCAACCTCGCACCTCACCGCCCGGTCCCGTGCGATGCTGATGGACTTCGCACCTCACCGGCCATGAACTCGGCCAGCCGAGCTCGATCGATGATCGTGACACCGCCGGGTGACAGCCGGATCGCGGCCGAGCGGCTCAGACGGTTCAGGGCACGATTGACGGTCACCCGGCTCAGGCCGAGCACGCGGGCCAGTTGCTCCTGCGAGCCGGGCCAGGCCGTGGCGCGCCGCGGATCCTGGTCGAGCAGCCGGATCGCGATGCGGGCGACGGCGGGCAGGGTCGCCGAGTGGACCAGGTCACGACGGCCGGTCAGGGCGTCGCGGGCCAGGGCGGCCAGAACGTGGCCGGTCACGGTGGGCTCGTCGTGCAGCAGGCGATGGAAGTCGGCGCCGGGCAGTAGGCGGGCGTTGACCGCGGTGGTGGCGCGCAGGCCGGTCGGGGCCGGTTCGCCGCTGAGGACGGCCGGTTTGTCGGCGATTGCGGGGCCGGTCCAGCGGCTGGGCCACACCTCGGTCCCGCCGGCCGTGCCGTGGGTGGCGACGACCGTACCGGAAAGGAGAAAGACCACGTCGGACGCTCTCTCGCCGGCCCACCGCAGTAGGTCGCCCGCCGCGAAGCGTGCGGGACGCGCCCGCCGGCCGAGGTCGGCGAGGCGGTCCGGCGGCAGGTCGCGCAGCGCCGGGATCGTACCGAGGGAAGTCACGTATCAACTGATACATCGCCGGGCCGGGCAGGCGGCATAGCGTCGGCGGCATGTGGATCGTCGAACTCGCGTTCACCCCGGCACCGGAGCGACTCGCCGCCCGGCCCGCCCATCGGGACCGGCTGACCGCACTCCATCGCGACGGCGTGGTCCGTCTCGCCGGCCCGCTGGCCGACGACAGCGGTGCCGTGATCCTCCTGGACGTACCGAATCGCACCGAGGTCGACGAGTTTCTGGCCGCCGACCCCTACTTCCAGACGCCCGGGGTCGAGGTGCGCGCCGTGCGGGCGTGGGCGCCCTTCCTGCACTGATCAGCGGTGGTCCGGGGCGCGACTCACGAGATCGACGGCAGACGGCGGCAACCTCGATCTCAGAAGCCCGCTAGCGGCGGCGGGTGGCGACGGTCAGGTGGGTGCCGGCCGGGATGCGGACGGCGAGCAGGCGTGGGTCGGTGGCCAGGGTGTCCTCGACCCGCTGGACGGCGGCGTGGTGTTCGGGATCGGTGTATCGGGACAGGTCCATGTCGTCGACGATCAGGACTCCGCCGGGGGCGAGGGCGTTCAGGGTCAGGTCGAGGTCGGTCCATTTGCCGGCCACCGCGTCGGCGAAGATCAGGTCGAACCGGCCCAACCCCGGTAGGAGGGCGGTGGCGTCGCCTTCGAGGATTTCGGTCCAGGACGGCCACGGCGCGTCGTGGAAGGCCGCGACCAGGGCCGGGTCGAGTTCGACGGTGGTCAGGGTGACGTCGTCCCGGCCGGTCAGGCCGGCGGCCAGCCAGGCGGTGCCGATACCGGCGCCGGTGCCGAGTTCGAGGATCCGGCCACCGGCCGGGACCGCGGCGGCGAGGACCGAGAGCAACCGGCCCACCGGCGCCTCGCAGGACATGCCGAACCCCAGTCGTCCGGCGCGCTCCTCCGCGCGGGCGACCAGGTCGGGAACGGCTTGGGACAGGGAGGCGTTCATCGGTCGATGGTTTCCCGAGCGCCGGGCCGCGGCAACCGATTTCAGCGCTGCAGCGCGGCCGCCCGGGCGAAGAAGCGGCCGATCATGCGGGCCGCCGTCCGGGTCGGCAGGAGCCGGCCGAATACGAACACCTGCGCGGCATAGAGCCGGCCGTCGACGACCGCGGAGGCGGTACGCCCGCGCAGTGCCGCCATCACCGTGCCGGCCACCTGCTCCGGGCGTCGTTTCCCGCGGAAGTGACCGGGATTCATCGGCGTCTCGACCGCGCCGGGGCTCACCGCGACCACCCGTACCCCGGTGCCCTCGGTCTCGATCGCCAGCGCCCGGGTGAACGACAGCACGAAGGCTTTCGAGGCCGCGTAGGCGGCGTTCCACGGCGCCGGGGTGTACGCCGCGGTGCTGGCGATGTTGATCACGGCGCCCCGGCCGCGGGCGAGCATAGCGGGCAGGAACCGGGCGGTCGTCTCGGCGAGGGCGGTGGCGTTCACCTCGACGGTCTCCCGGATCCGGCCGGGGTCGATGCCCGCGACCGTACCGACGTGGGCGACGCCGGCGTTGTTGATCAGCACGTCGACCTCGATGTCGGCGGTCCGGGCGGCGAGTTCGGCGGGTGCGTCCGGCCGGGACAGGTCGAGCGGCACGGTCCGCACCTCGACCCCGTGTTCGGTCCGGAGCCGGCGGGCGGTCTCGTCGAGGCGGGCGCCGTCCCGGCCGACCAGGATCAGGTTGCGTCCGTCGGCCGCCATGCGCGAGGCGATGGCCAGCCCGATGCCGGTTCCGGCGCCGGTGATCAGTGCGTGGTTCGTCATGCCGGCAACGCTAAACTTTGACGCTGACGTCAATGTCAAGCCGGAGACTGAGGAGCGCCATGCGGATCGGCGAGCTCGCGAAGGCGGCCGGGGTCAGCACCCGGGCGCTGCGCTATTACGAGGAGCAGGGCCTGCTGTCCGCCGAGCGGCGCGGCAACGGCTACCGGGAGTACGGCGATCAGGCGGTCGGCCAGGTCGCGTTCATCCAGGACCTGTTCAGTGCCGGTCTGCCGTCCGAGGTGATCCGCGACATCCTGCCGTGTGCCGGCGACGCCGGGCCGACCGGCGACTGCGCCGCGTTGATGGCCAAGGTCCAGGAGGTGCGCGACCGGCTGGCCCGCCAGGAGCGGCAGATCGCCCAGCGCCGCGAGATGTTGGAGGGCTACCTGTCCGGCGCCGACGCACCGGCGGGCTTCCCGACCGGCTAGCGACGCCGCGGTCTCAACGGACGCCGAGGTCGGCCAGCAGGCGGGCGACGACCCGGGCGGGCAGGGCCGGATTGGCGGCGGCCGCCTCGGCGGTGACCGGGTCGTCGAGCAGTTCCAGCAGGCGTTCCCGGGGTAGTCGGGGATCGGCGGCCATCGCCGCGCGAACCACCTCCGACGGGTCCCGGCTGAGCCTGTGGATCAGGTCCGGCGGGGCGGCGGGATCCCGCGCGACCAGAGCCCGGGCGATCGGCGCCGGATCGGGCGCGAGACGAGCCAGGTCGGTACGCGGGAACGCCGGATGCCGCAGCAGGTCCTCGTCCCCGGTGGCGAGGTAGGTGTCCAGCACCAGGTCACCCGGTGCGTGCGCCTGATGGGCACAGAGCAGCTCCCGTACCCGAGGGTCGGGGTCGGCGGTGAGCACGGCGAGCAGGTCGGCCGGCAGATCCGGATGGCCGGCGGCGGCACGGCGCAGAGCCGGATGCCCGGACCGCACGCAGCGGTCGAGTTCGGCCGGGCCGCAGGCGAGCACCCAGTCCAGTGGCGGCGTGACGTCGGTCGGGTAGTCGATGGCGGCGCGCTGGGCCTCGGTGAGTTCGGGCCGGGTGGAGACCGCCAGGCGGACCCGGGGCGACGGGTCGGTGGCGAGCGCGGCGACCCATTCGGCGGGCAGGGCCGGGTCGGCGGCGGCGCGTTCCCGGTCCCAGTCGGAGCCCTCGGCGGCGAACAGGACGGCCTGGTCGCGGCCCATCGTGGTGGGTTCGCAGGGTTTGCGGTCGAGCAGGGCCCGGGCCGCGTCGGCGATGCCCGGATGCCGGTCGCGGGCGAGGAGCGCCACCACGTCGCGGGGCGTGCCGGGCAGGTAGACGAGCAGGTCGCGGACCAGGGGTTCGGGGTGTTCGGCGAACCGGCGGTACACCCAGTCGGGCAGCGGACCGGCCCAGCGGACCGGTGGTCCTTCGAGAACCGCCTGCAGGACCCGGATGCTGAGGTCTCCGGCCAGCCGGGCGCGCTGTTCGCCGGTCGCTCCGGGACTCTGGGCGAGCGCTTCCCGTACCTCCGGATCGGGGTGTGCGGCAAGGGTGTCGAACGCCTCGTCGGACCATGCGGGCCGGGCGGTGAGGTCCCACCGGCTGACCCGGTCGTCGCCGGCGAGCCGCAGCATGGCGGCGGCCGGAAGGGCCGGGTTGCGGGCCAGGCCGCGCAGGGGGTTGGACACGAGCAGGAACGATACGGCTCTTCGTTCGTGGTAGCCACGCGCTGTCGCGGGAGTGACCGAAATGGATCTCCGGCCGGGCGGTGCGGGCCCGCCCGGCCGGAGACGACGGTGCAGCGGATCAGCTGAGCGGGCAGCTGCTGCGGTAGTCCGAGATCGAGGTGCTGCTCGGGCCGGGGCAGATGAACTGGTCGTAGCGGGTGTCGTTGTCGACGAACCGCTTCAGCCAGGACACCGCCTGCACCGCGGTCGGGGTGTTGGTGGTCTGCGGGAAGAAGTGGCTGGCGTTGTTCAGCTCCAGGTACGACTTCTCGGCCGCCGCCGGGATGCTGGTGTAGAACGGGATCGAATGCGAGGAGACCGGCGCGATCGTGTCGCTCTCACCGCCGACGATCAGGGTCGGCACCCGCAGCTCGGTCCACGACTTGTCCAGGTTCCACGGGGCCAGCGGGACGGCCGCCTGCAGCGAGGGCCGGTCGCCGGCGGCTTCGAGGCTGCCGCCGCCACCCATCGAGTGCCCGGCCACCGCGAGCCGGCTGGAGTCGATGCGGGTCCGCACCGAGCTGCGCTGGGTCAGGTAGTCGAGAGCGGCCAGCAGCTGGTCGCCGCGGGAGTCGGGCTGGTCGGCGGTGGTCAGCGTCTCGATGCCGATGACCACGAAACCGTGCGAGGCCAGCCGCGGGCCGAGCCAGGAGATGCTCGACCAATAGGCGGTGAACCCGGGCGAGATCGCGATCGCACCGAAGGTGCCGTCGGCGGTGCTGGTCGGGTAGTAGATCTCACCGCCGCCGAAGCCGGTGGCGACCAGGCGGGACACCGAGGTGGTGCTGACCGCGTACGGTCCACGGGAGGCCTGCAGGGCGGCGAGGGTGGGTGCGGGGCCCCGCTCGTACGGGTTGTCGGCGGCCTGCGCGGCCACGGCGGTACCTGTGCTGAGGGTGATGGCGGTGGCCGTGACGGCCAGCCAGCGAAGGACTCGGGATGTCACGCCGACTCTCCTAACCTGAGGGGACTGCATCGACGGACGTCAGTCTTGGCGGGGTGACAACAAGCCCGCATCGGTGAAATCGCCTGCGTCGTGTCATCGGGCCGCAACATCCCGGAAATTTCATTTGCCGTAACGCTGTTCCGTTGCGGCGTCTGGCACGGCAAACTCGCCGCATGATTGCTGCACCGGCAGTGCACATACTTGGGCGGGCCGACACTCTGGCCGACATCGGCCGCCTGACCTCGGCGGCCGCGGCCGGGCGCGGCGGTGTCCTGGTGATCTCCGCCGGTCCCGGCGAGGGCCGGACGGCACTCCTGCACGCGGTCGCCGCCGCGGCCGACGACTGGACGGTGCTCACCGCGACCGGCTTCGACGACGAGCGCGATCTCCCGTACGCGAGCCTGCAGACCCTGCTCACGCCGCTGCGCGACCGGATCGCCGGCCCGACCCCGGCGACGCGCGACGCGCTGTCGAACGTCGACGGCGGCAACCCCGGCGATCCACTCGCGGTGGGCCTCGCCGCGCTGTCCCTTCTTCGTACGGCCACCCGCACCCGCCCGGTGCTGTGCCTGATCGACGACGCCCACCTGTTGGATCCGCACTCGTGGCGGGCCGTCCTGTTCGCCGCCCGCCGGATCGGCACCGAACGGATCGCGATCGTCGCGAGCGTCCCGACCGGTACCGAACCGCCGGGTCTCCCGGTGCACCGGCTCGCCCCACTCGGCCCGGTCGACGCCCGCCGCCTGCTCGCCGGGCACGCCCCCGACCTGGCCGAGGACGTCGCCGGCACGATCGCCGAGATCGCCGCCGGACACCCGGGCGCCCTGATCGACCTGGTCCGCGCCCTGACCCCGGAACAGCGCCGTGGCTACGCTCCCCCACCGGAGACCCTGCCCCTCGACAGTCCGCTACGCCGCCGCCTCGCCGCCGAACTGGACTCCCTCCCGCCGCGCACCCGTGACCTGCTGCTCCTCGCCGCCGCAGCTCCGGACGCCGCCCCGGACACGCTGCTCGCCGCGGCCGGGTCGGGGGCGGACGACTGGACGCTGGCCGATTTCGCCGCCGCCGAGAAGCGGGCCCTGATCACGGTCACGGCCGCGGGTGTCCGCTTTCGCGGGCCGTTGATGCGCGGGGTCGCGTACGCCGAGATGCCTGTCGCCCGCCGCCGGACCGCCCACGCCGCGCTGGCCGCCGTGTTGGAGGAACGCGGCGCCCGCCTGCCCGCGCTGCTGCATCGGGCCGCGGCGACCACCGGCCCCGACGCGGACCTGGCGAAAGACCTGGCCGGTGCCGCGCGATCGGCGGATCCGGCGGTCGCCGCGGAGGCCGGACGGTTCGCGGCGGCGCTGTGCCCCACCCCGGCCGAGAAGGCCGGGCTGTTGCTGGCGGCGGCCCGTTCGGCCTGGCTGGCGGGCCGCCCGCACCAGGCCGGGCAGTTGATCCGGCGAATCCCGGCGGCGGGTGGCACCGCCCGGGTCCGGGCTCGCGGCCTGACCGCCGAGATGAGCCTGCCGGAGGGCCGCCCGGGCGCCCGCGACGTGCTCCTGGACGTGGCGGCCGAGCTGGCCGAATCCGATCCGGGCACGGCCCTGGAGGCGCTGGCACTGGCCGGTGAGGCGGCGTGCCGTCCCGGGGAGCAGAGCCGTTATGCGGCATTGGCCCGGCGGGTCGCGGCCGGGCAGCGTGGTGACGAACCGCCGCCGGTGGCGCTGGCGTTTCATCACGTCGCCGGGCTGGCCTGCATCGCCGACGGCGACGAGGAGGGGTCGTTCGCCCGGCTGCGGCAGGCGGTGGCGCTGGCCGACCGGGTCGCCGAGCCGGGCCCGCTCCTGCGTGCCGCGACCGCCGGTGTCCTGATCGGTGATGGCCGCCGGGCCGCCGCGCTGGCCGGTCGGGCCGCGGTCCTGGCCCGGGAGGCGGGGGCGTCGGTGCTGGTCCCGCAGGCGTTGGAGCTAGCGGCGCTGGCCGGGATGGCGTCCGGCGACTACCCGGCCGCGAACGAGGCCGCACTGGACGGCGCGGCGGTGGCCCGCGGCACCGGACAGCCGGTGCTGGCCGGTACGCACCTCGCGGTACTGGCGGTGCTCGCCGCGCTGGTCGGTGACCGGGACACCGCGCTGGCCCGGATCGCGTCGGTGCCGGAGGGCCCGTCCCGGCCGCTGTGCGAATGGGCGCTCGCGCTGCTCGACATGGTCGACGGGCGCTGCCCGGCCGCCGCCGAACGCCTGCTCGCGGTGGTGTCCGCGCCGCCCGGACCGGGCTCGGCGCTGTTACGGGTGGCGGTGGTGCCGCATCTGCTGGAGACCGCGGCGCAGGCGGGCGTGCGGGCCGCGGTGGAGCCGGTGGCGACCACTTTCGACAGGTGGGCCGGGCGCACCGGCCAGCCGAACTGGCTGGCGCTGCGCGACCGCTGTCGGGCGCTGCGCGCCGACGACGGAGAATCCGCGGCGGGTCATTTCGAGACGGCGCTGCGGCACGAGGGCGAGGCGGGTTTCCCTCGGGCCCACACCGAGCTGTTGTACGGCCGATCGCTGCGCCGCCGCCGCCGGAACGTGGAGGCCCGTACCCACCTGCGCCGGGCCGCCGAGACGTTCCAGCTGCTGGACGCCGCCCCGTGGGCCGAGCAGAGCGTCCGTGAGCTGCGCGCCGCCGGGGAGCGGGTGGAGACCCCACCACCGGCCGGTCCCGCGCTGACCGCCCAGCAGGAGCGGATCGCGGCCCTGGTCGCCGGGGGCGCCACCAACCGCGAGGTGGCCCAGGAACTGCACCTGAGCCCGCGCACGGTCGACCATCATCTACGCAATGTCTTCACCCGCTTGGGCGTCCGCTCCCGGACCGAGATGGCCCGGTTGCTGTCTCAGGCCTGAGACCGGTCCTCAGGCCTCGGACAGGTCGAGGGCGGCCCAGCGCTCGGTCAGCTGGCGGCGGCGGCAGGCGACCAGATGGCCGGCCAGGATGCCGGGGTGGCCGCCGCGCACGCACACGTCGGCCCCGGCGGTCAGGACGCCGGAGACCAGCTCGGCGGCGGCCCAGTCGTCGATCAGGGCGATCAGCCGGGTGGCGCGCGGCAGGACGGCCCGGGCCAGCCGCACGTCGTGCACGGTGGCCCCGCTGAGCACGACGAGCTCCCCCGGTTCGACCGCGTCCAGCCCGTCGACCAGGCGCATCCGCCAGCCGTGCGGCAGATGCTGCGGCAGGGCGGCGACCCGGCTGAGCTGCCCGAGGACGGCGACTGTCGGCTGCGCGGCGGGGGCGATGTCGTGTTCGATCTGCACAAGCATGGTGGTCTCTCCTAGCCCGGTTCCCTCGTGTGACCTCCACGATTCGCCTCGTGCCTGTGCGTCACCATGTGCGCTTGCTGTGTGTTGGATGTCAGCCGTAGCCGCTCTGAGCTGGGCTTTCAGGGATGCGCGTTCCAGCTGGCGAGGACCGGGTCGCGGTCGTGCTCGAAACCGAGCGCGGAATAGGTGGCGGTGTCCAGTCTCAGCAGCCCACCGCCGGCCGGTGGCAGACCGATCCAGCGTGCGCCGGCCACCCGCAGGCCGTGCCCGTGCCCGATCAGGGCGACATCGCCGCCGGTCAGCAGGTCACGGGCGCGGGACAGGACCCGGTCGAGACGTTCGCCGACCTGCTCCGGGGATTCCCCGCCGGGGCAGCCGTCGGCCCACAGCGACCAGCCGGGCCGCCGCTCGTGGATCTCCCGGGTGGTCACGCCCTCGTACTCGCCGTAGTTCCATTCGGCCAGGTCCTCGGTCACCTCGGTGACGGTGAGCCCGGCCAGTTCGGCGGTGCGCAGCGCCCGCTGCCGCGGGCTGGCGATCACGGCGGCGAACGCACGCCCCGCGATCCGCTCACCGGCGGCGCGGGCCTGGCGTTCCCCCTCCGAGGTCAACGGCAGGTCGGTGTACGACGTATGCCTGCCGTTGGCACTCCACTCGGTCTGCCCGTGCCGAAGCAGCACGATCTCCGCCATCGATCCCCCTCACCCGTCAGGAGTGGGCATCATCCCAGGGAACGTTCATCGGGTGGCGCTCCTCGTCGCGGGCGGCGATCTGTTCCTGCGCGCGCAGGTACTGCGAGCGGGTGATCTCACCGGCGATCAGCTGGCTGGTGAGGACACCCTCCAGGCTGCTCGGGGCGGTCGGCTCGGCGTGCCCGGTCTCCGTCGCCGTCGCGGCCCGGTCCGGTTCGGCCCGCTCGTCACGGGACGGCCAGAAGGCCAGCGCGGCAGCGGCGATCAGGCCCAGTGTCGCCACCAGCAGGACCACCATTCGGCACCACCACCCCTCCTGTGACATCTTGGTCACTCACCGCAATGATCGGCAGGCAAAGCCCGAAAGATCCTGTTCGACACACCCGGCGGAACCACAGAGGAATGACTATCGGCCGGTGCTGTGTCCCGCCTGTCGATTCGCCGTCAACCGGCTCAGTCCTCGGCCAGCACGATGATCTTGTCGTTCGGGCCGTAGACCCGCTTCTCCGACTTGTCCGGATTCACCGTCACGCCGTACCCCTGGGATTTGTCCTGGGAATGCGCGGCCAGACTGAAACCGATCGCCGTCTCGCCGCGCCGGCGGGCCGCCTCGAGCACGGTGTAGAAGTCGACCGACGCGCCCGGCGCCACGTAGTGCGCCGCCACACGCAGGTAGATCTCGCTGCCGGCGCTCGAGAACAGGTGCTGGAACACGTCCGCGAGCTGGGCGTTCTCCGAGATCTGGGACAGCATCAGGCTGATCAGCCTGTCGCTGACGATGAAGTCGTCGGCCCGGGCCACCTCGGCCGGTTCCCGGTTGCGGTCGTCGAGCATCTCGCTGACCACGTTGAGCCGGACGCCCGCCTCGTCGGCCAGGTCACGCAGGTGCAGCAGGGTGATCAGCGACTTCGCGTCGGCCCGCTGCGGGTCCGGGTGGTCCTTGTCGGCGAGCACGATGATGTGCGGATAGTCCTGGACCTTCAGATCCTCCAGGACGGTCCGGCTGGCGACGTCGCCCGGGGTAAGGGTGACCGTCATGTTCTCGAACGACCGCAGCGCCGGCACCGTGGCGTCGGTGACCACCGTGACCGACGAGCCGGGCTCCATGTACTCGTCGAGCTCGGCCAGGATCGTGTGCAGGCTCCTGTTGTAGCCGAGCACCAGCGCCCGCTCCGGATGGGCGGCCACCGGCCCGGCCGCCCCGACCGCGCTCACATCGGGTGCGCCGGGAGCGCTGAGCGCCACCGTGCTGTCGTCCTCGGCGATGACGATGAGCTGGTCACCGGCCCGGTACACGTGATCGGCGGGCGGGTTCAGCAGCACCTCGCCGTCGGCGATGAACCCGATCACCGACGACTGCCGGAACGCGAGCTGGGTCTCGAAGTACGTCTTGCCGACCAGCGACGGCTGCTCGGTGAAGTAGATCTCGTCGCCGTCGAAGTCGAGCAGCTCGGTGTAGACCACACTCAGGCCGCTCTGCCGGCTGGTCTGCACGGTGATCCGGCTGATCAGGTCCTCGGTGAGCACCCAGTTCGCCTCGTCCCGGCCGACCAG
Organism: Actinoplanes sichuanensis; assembly: GCF_033097365.1. Taxonomy (NCBI): domain Bacteria; kingdom Bacillati; phylum Actinomycetota; class Actinomycetes; order Micromonosporales; family Micromonosporaceae; genus Actinoplanes; species Actinoplanes sichuanensis. The sequence goes on along the minus strand of NZ_AP028461.1, from coordinate 885,657 downwards.
CCGCGCGGCCTCCAGGTTTCCGGGCTGCTGGATCTCGCCGACGATGTGGTAACGGCCGGTCTTGCGGCGCGGGTTGTCGGTCAGCGCGAGCGCCATCTTGATCACCACCGAGTCGGGGTCGGCGCCGTCCTCCACGATCGGGACGACCTTGGAACTCCACCCCCAGGATCAGGGTGTGGTCGCTCTCCAGCACCGACGAGCGCGACCAGGCCACGGGACATGATGCCGTCGAACCAGTAGCGGAGCCGTTCCCTGGTGGTGATCCTGTCCATGGCCTGCTCATCGGTCATCACCGGAGAACCCTTAAGTCCCGCCGTGACGGGTCCGCACGCCCTGCACGGCACCCCATCGACAGGCGTGGAATCGAGGGAGAAGCGGACCGAGGAGGAGCCATGCTGACCGGAACCATCGTCGTCGCCACCGACGGCACCGAATCGAGCAGGGCGGCCGTCCGGTGGGCGGCCCGGGAGGCGGACCGGCGCGGCGCCACACTGCGGGTCACCCACGTTCTGGACTGGGAGTGGGCCGAGACCCGGTACGAGTTCGGCACCGGCCGGTTCAGCGAGGCACGCAAGGCCGCCGAAGGGATCGCCCGGGGCGGGGTGGCGCTGGCCCACGAGATCGTCGCGGACCTGCCCGCCGAGATCGACGTGCTGGTCGGCAACCCCACGTCCCGGCTGCTGGCCGAGGCCGACAACGCGGACCTGCTGGTGCTCGGCAGCCGGGGCCGGGGCGGGTTCGCCAGTCTGCTGCTCGGCTCGGTCGGTCAGCGGGTGGCCGTCCACGCGAAGTGCCCGGTCGTGGTGATCCGGGGCCGCGGCGACGTCACCGACGGCCCGGTGGCCGTCGGGTTCGACGAGTCCCCCACCGCCGAACGGGTACTGCGGACCGCCTTCGAGCAGGCCGCCGCCCGCCGGACCGGGCTCGCCGTGATCCGCACCTACCTGCCGGCGCTGCCGGTCTACGTGGCCGGGTTCACCGCCGTCGACGTCACCACCCCGGAGCAGGACGCCATCGAGCGCCTGCGCTTCGAGGAGCAGCTCGCCCCGTGGCGTGAGAAGTACCCGGACGTCGCCGTCGAGGCGCTGCTCTCGCACGACAGTCCGGCGGCCGTGCTGTCCGGCGTCTCCCACGGCGCGCAACTGGTCGTCGTCGGCAGCCACGGCCACGGAACGCTGGCCGGCACCCTGCTCGGCTCGACCGGCCTGCAACTGCTGCACCACGCCGACTGCCCGGTCCTGCTGGACCGCTGACCCCCGCGGCCGGCTCTCAGCGCTGTCTCCGGTCCACCCGGACAGCGCTGAGAGCCGGCCGCCTTTTCTCGTGTCGGACGGCGGGGGCCGTTGGGCCCGAAACGGGCAGGACCTTCGCGGTACGAGGAGGGGGTCTTCGGCACAGGCGTCGATGTCCACGGCGGAGCAGAGTCATGGGTGAAGACATCGTCTGGAGGAGGACCAGATGGCCACCACCGCCCGCCACAACATCGCCCAGCTCGAACAGGTCGAGGCTCCCGGCTCGATGATCACGCACACTGCCGCCCGGGTGCTGGCGGCGCTGCGGATCACCACCGGCTTCGTCTTTCTCTGGGCCTTTCTCGACAAGACCTTCGGATTCGGGTACGCGACTCCGGCCGCCAAGGCCTGGATCAACGGCGGATCGCCGACCAAGGGATTCCTCAGCGGAGTCGCGGTCGGACCGTTCGAGAGCTTCTTCCACGGCATCGCCGGAGCCGCCTGGGCCGACTGGCTGTTCATGCTGGGCCTGCTCGGGGTCGGCGTCGCGCTGATCCTCGGCATCGGCCTGCGGATCGCCGCCGTCGCCGCCGGCCTGATGATGGCCTTCATGTGGGCCGCCGAATGGCCGCTCGCCCAGCAGACCAGCGCCGGCGAGGCCACCCGGTCGACCAACCCGCTCGTCGACTACCACGTCGTCTACGGCCTCACCGCCGTCGTGGTCGCCCTGACCTACGCGGGACACACCTGGGGCCTGGGCCGCTGGTGGGCCAAGCTCCCGCTGGTCCAGAAGAACCGCTGGCTCATCTGAGAGAGCGTCGCAACGCGGAAGCCCGGCCGGGACACCCCGGCCGGGCTTCGCGTTTGTGACAGCATGGGCCGGATGACACCCGAGGAACTGGTCGGTCTGGCCCTGGACGCCGCCGAGGACGGGCTACGGGCCGGTGAGATGCCGATCGGCGCGGTCGTCGTGATGGGCGACGAGGTGATCGGGCGCGGCTACACGTCGGAGCGATCCCGGGGCCGGCGCCTGGTGCACGCCGACCTGCTGGCGATGATCGAGGCCGACGAACGCCTGGGCTGGACCCGCCGGGAGCAGCCACTGCGGCTCGGCGTCACGATGGAGCCGTGCCTGATGTGCCTCGGCACCGCCCTGACCCTGGGCGTGTCCGACGTCTTCTACGGCCTGGCCGCCCCGGACGACGGGGCGGCCGGCATCCCGGCGGTCTGGCGGCCCGGCACCCAGGACGGCATCTTCTTCCCGCTTCCGTCGCTGACCGGCGGCCTCCGGCTGCCCGAGTGCCGGGACCAGTTCCGGCGTTACGCGGCCCAGACCACGAAACCCCACCTGCGCCGGTACGCCGAGGCGCTGGCCGGCCCCGCCTGACCTGACCTACCGGTGCTGGATCTACTGGTGCTGGACGATCTGGGGCCAGCGGTTCAGGACGGCGACGACGGTGAACGCGACGACGGCCGTTCCCGCCGCCCAGGAGAACAGGAACAGGTCTTCGGCGAGGTAGAGCAGTTGCAGGAAGAACGCGTCGCCGCTGGTCCAGCCGAACTCCCGGTACAGGAAGGCACCGGTCTGCCACAGCAGGATGAGGAACGCGCTGGGCCAGACGATCAGGCTGCTCAACTGGCCGGCGATGGTCCCCTCCGGGGCGCGCCGCCCGGCCCAGCCGACCAGCAGCCAGCCGAGTAGGGCACCGACGGCCGCCCCGGCCGCGGCGACCCCTCCCATCCAGGACGGAACGGCCCGTGTCACGGTGAAGGAGGCACTGCGGGTGTTGTACATCAGCACCAGCCCGTCACGTTCCATCCGGGTGTCGGTGCCGTACATCGAGGGTTCCATGTCGGGGTACAGGTGCGGGACGGTCTGCCAGCCGGCCGCGTTCAGCCGTTGTGTCACGCCGGGGACCTCGATGCCCGCATGGTCGACGGAGTAGATGACACCCCCGTACACGCTGCGGTCGTCCGGATCGTCGGCCCAGAACGCCGCGTCCTCCTGGCTGGTCACGGTCATCCCCGGGAAAGCCGTGCGCGTCAGCGCTGCGGCCTCCGGGCCGGACGGCAGCGGGCGGGCGTACTCCCAGCCGATCCGGGTGGCGGCCGCCGCCCCGAAGATCGCGCCGAGCACCGCCGCCACGACGGCCATCGCGACGACGCCGGACGTGCCCGGACGGCCGAGGCCGGCCCGCAGACCGGCCGGCGACCACCAGACCGGCCGTCCGGCCCGGACGGCCGCTCGCAACTCGGGCAGGGTCCAGGCGGCCGACAGCAGATAGCGCACGCGTTGCCGCCGGGACAGTTCGAGCAGGTCGGCCGACCATTCGGCGCGCTGACGGTCGCGGAAGCCGGTGGGCAGCAGCCGGGCGAGCGTCGCCACGGCGATCCGCTGCACGGCCGTCGGCCGGGTCACCATGCGAGTTTCCGGGCGCCGGCACGGGCACCGCGTCGTTTCTCGGCCGCGGCGAGCGCCTCGCGGGCGGCGACGATCCCGTCCGCGGTGAGCCGGTAGTACCGGCGCCGGGGCCGGCCCTCGAGGTGCACGTCGACGTCGTCCTCCCGACTGGTCAGCCAGCCGACGGTCTCGAAGGCGACCAGGATCGGGTAGATCGTGCCCGGTTCCAGGCCCGCTTCCCGGGCGACGCTCAGGCCGTACCGTTCCTCGTCGGGTTGTCCGAGGAGGACGCGCAGCGTCAGCAGGCGCGGCGTCGTCATGCGCAGCGAAGTCACGCCCGGAACCCTAGAACCTATTTCTAGTTCTGCATAGGGCTAGTCGCAGAGAAAGGTGAACCTACCGACGGTCACCGAGAAATGTCGATGCGTGGTTGAACCGGTTCGAAGGTCCACGTGTACACCCGGGCGTCCGATCTGGGAGGAGCCGAACCGTCATGACCGATCGACTGCACGTCGACCCGCTGTCGCTCGAAGGGATCGCGGACCAGTTGCGACGTTCCGGCGGCACGCTGCGGGCCGCCGGCGAGGGCGGCCCCGGCGCACCCGACGCCGGCACCGACACCCCGATCTTCGAAGACCTGATCACCAGGCTGGTGCAGAACGCGACAGCGCTCGCCGGCGGCCTCGACGAGGCCGCCGACCGGGTCCTCCAGGCCAATCAGGCGTACGCCGACGGGGATCTCACCAATGCCCGCGACATCTCGGGGAGCCGATGATGCCGATCGACACCCGCCTGGACGGCAATCCCGCGACGCTCTACGCCGGTTCCCAGTATCTGCGTGCCCGGCTCGGATCAGAGGTGGACGGCGCCGCCACCACGCTGCGGGCCGCCGGTGACGAGGCCCGGCACGGCTGGCTGGGTTCGGCGGGTAGCACGTTCAGCATCCGGATGGGCACGGCCGCGGTCCGGGCCGACGCACTGCGGGCCGAGATCGACGCGACGGCGCTGACCATGTCGCAGTACGCCGACATGCTGACCGGCGCGCAGACCACGATGCTGGCCGCCCGGCAGATGGCCTCGGCGCAGGGCCTGATCGTGGCCGGCACGATGATCCTCGACCCGTACTCGCCGGATCCGGTGATCCACCAGCAGCAGCGCCTGGCCTACACGCTGGCGATGCAGCAGGTCGCCCAGGCGCGCACGATGATGACGACCGCCCGGTCGATCGCCCGGGTCCGGCAGTCGGTGGCACAGGCCCAGCCGATGATCCGGCCCGGTGACGTGGTCGGCGGTGCCGGGGCCGTCCTACGGGACGGGCTGCTCGCTCACGAGCAGGCCCACGTGGTGCAGCAGCGCAGCGGCCCGCCGCCCACGCCGTCGGTCACCGAGTAGCTACAGGCCCAGGGTGTCGGCGATCCATTCGCGGACGCCGTCGCCGGGGCGGCGTGACTTCACCTCGACACTGCTGAACCAGGCGTTCACCCGTACCCGGATGATGGGTGTGCCGGGAAGTCGCGGCACCGCCGCGAGCCGAAGCTCCTCGGAGCTGAGGGCACTGGTGCCGGAGAGCTCGACCTCGACGCCCTCCGGCACGATCACCTTGAGCCCACCGAAGAGGCAGGTGCCCTCGATCTCGATCTCGTCGGCGCCGGTGATCACGTCACGCAGGTCGAGGTGAGTGCCGCCGAAAAGGGTGAAGGTGCTCAGCCGCCCGGATCGCAGCCGCCATCGGCCACGGCGTTTGCGCTGGCTGAGGACGGTGACGACCTTCTCGACGGTACGGGCGGCGCCCACCACCGGAGTCGGTGCGAGGCCGTCGGTGACCCGGGCCAGCTCGACATCGGTGGACGCGGCCCATGCGGCGCCGACGCGGACACTGAACTCCTCGAGGGTGATCCGCCCGTCGCCGCACGCCTGCTGCAGCAGCTCGGCCACCCGTTCGCGGTCGCCGTCGGAGATCGGCGCCGGCACTGGAAGCACCACGCCGGTGACGCTACAACCCGGCGGCAACCGTCCTCGCAACCGTGACCGGGCAGAGTGCGCCTCATGCGAAAACTGGGAGCAGCCGTCGCCGTGGTCGCGTCGATCCTGGGTGTGGCCGGGAGTATCGCCGGTCCCCTGTACGCCGCGTTCGGGGCGAGCTGACACACTTGACCGATCATGACGCTGACCGATCGCCTCCCGGGCTCTAACGAACCTGACGCAGTCTTCGACGCCTTTCAATCGTGGGTGGCGGAGCAGGGCCTGACCCTGTACCCGCACCAGGAGGAGGCGCTGATCGAGATCGCTACCGGCGCGAACGTCATCCTGAACACTCCGACCGGCTCGGGTAAGAGCCTGGTCGCGACCGGCGCGCACTTCGCGGCGCTGGCCGACAACCGCACGACGTTCTACACCGCCCCGATCAAGGCGCTGGTGAGTGAGAAGTTCTTCGCCCTGTGCGCGGTCTTCGGCGCGCAGAACGTGGGCATGCTGACCGGTGACGCCAGTGTGAACGCGGACGCGCCGATCATCTGCTGCACCGCGGAGATCCTGGCCAACCTGGCGTTGCGCGAGGGCGCGGACGCCGACGTCGGCCAGGTCGTGATGGACGAGTTCCACTTCTACGCCGAACCGGACCGGGGCTGGGCGTGGCAGGTGCCGCTGATCGAGCTGCCGCAGGCGCAGTTCATCCTGATGTCGGCGACGCTCGGCGACACCACCCGGTTCAAAGACGATCTGACGAGGCGGACCGGGCGGGAGACCGCCGTCGTCGCCAACGCGGAGCGGCCGGTGCCGCTGATCTTCGAGTACGCGATGACGCCGCTGCACGAGACGATCGAGGAGCTGCTCTCCACGAGGCAGTCGCCGGTCTACATCGTGCACTTCACCCAGATGGCGGCGCTGGAGCGGGCGCAGTCGCTGATGAGCATCAACATGTGCACCCGCGAGGAGAAGGACAAGATCGCCGCGGCGATCGGCAACTTCCGGTTCACCGCCGGTTTCGGGCGCACGTTGTCACGGTTGGTCCGGCACGGTATCGGCGTGCACCACGCGGGCATGCTGCCGAAGTACCGCCGGCTGGTGGAGACCCTCGCCCAGGCCGGGCTGCTCAAGGTCATCTGCGGTACGGACACGCTCGGCGTCGGTATCAACGTGCCGATCCGCACGGTGCTGTTCACCGGCCTGTCGAAGTATGACGGGGTGAAGACGCGGCTGCTCAAGGCCCGGGAGTTCCACCAGATCGCGGGCCGGGCCGGTCGGGCCGGCTACGACACCATCGGCACCGTGATCATCCAGGCGCCGGAGCACGTGATCGACAACGAGCGGGCCCTGGCGAAGGCCGGTGACGATCCGAAGAAGCGTCGCAAGGTGGTCCGCAAGAAGCCGCCGGAGGGGCAGATCGGCTGGGGTCGGCCCACGTTCGACCGGCTGGTCGAGGCCGAGCCGGAGCCGTTGACGTCGTCGTTCCAGGTGTCGCACGCGATGCTGCTGAACGTGATGAACCGGGGCGGCGACCCGTACCCGGCTTTGAAGCATCTGCTGACCGAGAACCACGAGGACCGGCCGGCGCAGCGTCGGCACATCCGGCGGGCGGTCGGGATCGCGCGGGCGCTCATCGCGGGTGGCGTCATCGAACGTACCGATGACGGCGTTTACAAGCTCGTCGAGGACCTGCAGCTGGACTTCGCCCTGAACCAGGCGCTGTCGCCGTTCGCCCTGGCCTGCCTGGAGCTGCTGGACAAGGAGGCTCCGGAGTACCCGCTCGATGTCGTCTCGGTGATCGAGTCGACCCTGGAGGATCCCCGGCAGATCGTCTCCGAGCAGCGTAAGAAGGCACGCGGCGAGGCGGTCAACGCGATGAAGGCCGAGGGCATCGAGTACGAGGAGCGCATGCAGCTCCTGGAGGACGTGACCTGGCCGCAGCCGTTGAAGGAGCTGCTCGACGCGGCGTACGAGACGTACCGGCGCGGGCATCCGTGGGTCGCCGACTACGAGCTCAAACCCAAGTCGGTGGTCCGCGACATGTATGAGCGGGCCATGACGTTCACCGAGTACGTGTCGTTCTACGGCCTGTCCCGTTCCGAGGGCCTGGTGCTGCGCTATCTGGCCGACGCGTACCGGGCGCTGCGGCAGACGGTGCCCGAGGACGCCCGCACCGAGGAATTGACCGACCTGATCGAGTGGCTCGGCGAACTGGTCCGGCAGGTCGACTCCAGCCTGCTCGACGAGTGGTCGCGTCTGCAGAACCCGGACGCCCCCGTGGAGGAGGTCCGGATCGACGACAAGCCGCCGGCGGTCACCCGCAACGCCCGCGCCTTCCGGGTGCTGGTGCGCAACGCGATGTTCCGGCGGGTGGAGCTGGCCGCGCTGCGCCGCTGGGATCTGCTCGGCGAGATGGACGCCGAGCACGGCTGGACATCGGAGCGCTGGCAGAAGGCCATTCAGGACTACTTCGAGGAGTACGACACGCTGGGCACCGGCCCGGCCGCGCGCGGGCCGGTGTTCCTGCACATCGAGCAGGGCGCCACCCAGTGGATCGTCCGGCAGGTCTTCGAGGATCCGGAAGGCGACCACGACTGGGGCATCGACGCGGTCGTCGACCTGGCCGAGTCCGACGAGGCGGGCACCGCCGCGATCACGGTCACCGCCGTCGGCCCGCACTGAGCGCACGATCCTCGCCGTCGGCCCGCACTGAGCGCACGATCCTCGCCGTCCCGGTGGAGCCGGAACGGCGGCCCCGCCGGGCCGCTCTGGAGATGGCCGCCCCGGTGTCCGGCCGAGCCGGCGCGGGTCAGCGCGAGGGTGGTCGGTGGTCGAGGAGGCGGGCGATGTCGGTGACCGCGGGCAGGCGGACGGTGAAGGTGGTGCCGAGGCCCGGCTCGCTGGTGGCGGTGACGTCGCCGCCCTGGTCGGCGACGATCCGGCGGACGATGGTCAGGCCCAGGCCGGAGCCGCCGGTGGCGCGCTGCCGGGCCGGGTCGGCGCGCCAGAACCTGTCGAAGACGCGGGCGACCTCGTCGGCGTTCATGCCGACGCCGGTGTCGTGGACGGTGAGGACCGCGTCCGGCCCGTCGCGGCTGACGCGCAGCTCGACGCGGCCACCGGCGTCGGTGTAGCGGATCGCGTTGCTCATCAGGTTGCCGACGACCTGGCGCATCCGGTCCGGGTCGGCGCACACCTCGACCGGAGCGGGTGCGTCGACGACGACGTCGATGCCGGCGTTGCCGGCGACCACCCGGTGCGCGGTGGCGGCCATCTCGGTCAGCTCGGACAGGTCCATCGGTACCGGGTCGTAGCCCAGCTCACCGGCCTCGGCCAGGGCCAGGACCTGCAGGTCGTCGAGGATGCGCCGCTGCAGCAGGGTCTCCTCGTGCAGGGACGCGAACAGCTCCGGCGACGGCTCGATCACCCCGTCGGCGAGTCCTTCGAGGTAGCCGCGCAGGTTCGACAGCGGGGTCCGCAGTTCGTGGGCGACGTCGGCGATCAGCCGCCGCTGGCGTTCCTCGCTGCGCTGCAGCGCTTCGGCCATCGCGTTGAACGCCCCGGACAGCCGGGCCAGCTCGTCCTCACCGCGGGTCGGCACACGCACGTCCAGCCGGCCGGCGGCCAGTTGCAGGGAGGCGCCGGTGAGCAGCCGCACCGGCCGGCTGACCCGCCGGGCGATGCCGGCGGTGCCGACGGCGGCGAGCAGGAGCAGCGCGGCCGCGCCGAGCAGTGCGGGTTGCTGGAGCACGTCCAGGTCCTGGTCCTGCCGGGCGCCGAAGAAGATCTCCACGGGTACGACCGACGGGCTCGCCACGGCCTGCTGGAATCCGAGGAGCAGGCACTTGTCATAGCCGGTCCCGGTGAGCTCGCAGTCGCCCATCCGGGACCAGGACTCGTCGCGCCACGTGACGTCCCGGTGGACGGCGGAGATGCCCGCCTCGACACATTTCGGCTCGGCGTTGAGGCGCTCGTCGTCGAGGTATGGTGGCCGGTCGGTGGTCAGTGCCGATGACCAGTCACCGACCTCGGCCATGCAGCGGACCGCGATCAGGGCCGCACGGTACTGCGCGGCCTGGGCCAGCGCCCGCGACGACGGTTCACCGGTGGTGAGCGCGGCCGGCGCGAACAGGTCCTCCGGCAGGAATGGCCGGGTCGGCACGGCGATCGGGTGGGTCGCGGCCGGGCGGCGGCCGGAGGCCGACAGTTTCGCCTCGATCGCCGCGCCGGTCTTCTGGGCGGCGACCTGGATGGCGGGGTCCAGCGACGGCACCGGGTCGACGTTGCTGGGCAACAACTGGACCGGGCCGGCCGCCTGCCGTTCGAGGTTGTCGGAGTCGGTGAGCACGTCGCCGTCGCGGGTCTCCACCCGGATGTGCAGGCCGGTCTGCTCGGACAGCCCGGCGACCACCTCGTCGATGCCGAGCCATTGACCGTTGAGCACGCCGAACAGCCGGATCGCGTCGACGATCTCGGCCTCGTGCCGGTCGCGGGCGTCAGCGACCCGGGCCGCCTCGTGGGAGGCCAGGCTCAACGTCAGCCAGGCGGTCGCACCGATCGCCGAACCGGCGACGACCAGCACGAGCAGGAAGATCCGCAGGCGGAAACTCACGGCTCGGCCATCCGGTAGCCGCGCCCGTAGACGGTCTGGACGTACCGTGGCTCGGCGGGGTTGACCTCGATCTTGCGGCGCAGGTTGACGACGTGGGCGTCGACGGTGCGCTCGGACACCTCGTTCTCGAAGCCGAACGTCTTGTCGAGGATCTGGCCGCGGGTGAAGACCCGGCCGGGCTCGCGGGCCAGCAGTTCCAGGATGCCGAACTCCTTGGCCGTCAGGCGCACCGGCTCGCCGCTGACCCGTACCTCGAATCGGGGTGCGTCGACCTCGATCTCGCCGACCCGCAGGATCTCGGAGGCCTCGTTGCCGCGGGTGCGGCGCAGCAGCGCCCGGATGCGCGCGGTGAGCTCGCGGGGGCTGACCGGTTTGCTCAGATAGTCGTCGGCGCCGATGTCCAGGCCGAGGAGCATGTCATTTTCCGCGGACCGGGCCGTGACCAGCAGGATCGCGACGTTGGCGATGGCGGCGTCGGAGTCGGCGCGCAGGATCCGGCAGACGTCGAGGCCGTCGACCTCCGGCATCATCCAGTCCAGGACGACCAGGTCGGGACGGCGGGCCCGGGTCTGCTCCAGGGCGGCGCGGCCGTCACCCACGGTCAGCACCTGATGCCCCTCCCTTTCCAGGTAGAGGCGGATCAGCTGGGCGTGCTTCGGGTCGTCGTCGGCTACCAGGATGCGGGCGGTCACGGCTCGAATTCTGTCCCAGGCTGTCCAGGCCGACCAACAATGCGAGAAACCTATGAAGATCAGATCCCGGATTCGTGCCGCGCACATTCTCGGCAGCTTCCGCACAGGTTCTTCACAGGTCGGGGCCTACGGTCGCCTCCTCGAATCGTTGAGGAGGATCTTTCGATGTGTGGCCTGAGCGCTTTTGTCAGCAGCCGCCCCGACCCGGGGCCGCTGGACGCCACGTTCCGCGAGGCCTTCGCCGCCGCTCTGGCGACCCTGCACCACCGCGGCCCGGACGACACCCAGATCGAGTTCGGCGACGGGTTCGCGTTCGGCTTCAAGCGGCTCGCGATCATCGACCGGGAGCACTCGGTGCAGCCGCTGAGCTACGCCGGCCGGTGGACCGTCGTCTTCAACGGTGAGATCTACAACTACCGGGAGCTGCGGGCCGAGCTGATCCAGCAGCACAACGCGGTCTTCGCTACCGAGGGTGACAGCGAGGTGCTGGCCGCGGCGTTCCACTACTGGGGCGAGGCGGCCCTGCCCCGGCTGCGTGGCATGTTCGCGTTCGTGGCGTACGACCACCGCACCGGCACCCTGCACGCGGCCCGGGACGCCTTCGGGATCAAGCCGCTCTACATGCTGGAGACCGCTGACGGGCTGTTCCTGGGCAGTGAGCGTAAGGCTCTCGACCCGTTCGCGGCCCCGGCCGGCGCGGCTCTGGAGACCGAGTCGCTGGCGCACTACCTGACGTTCCAGTTCGTGCCCGACCCGATGAGCCTGCACCGGCACATCCGGCGGCTGCCGCCGGGTCACCGGATCATCTGGACGCCGGGTGGCGGGGTTCGGATGCACCGCTGGTTCCGTCCGTCGCTGCGGCCGCTGCGGGTCGAGCCGGAGGACGCGTACTCCAGGATCCGGGAGGCGCTGACCGACAGCGTCCGCGCGCACATGCACGCCCACGTGCCGGTCGGCACGTTCCTGTCCAGTGGTGTCGACTCGTCGGCGATCGCGGCGCTGGCGGCCCGGGAGAAGCCTGATCTGCACGCGTTCACCGCCGGGTTCGCCGCCCAGGGCTACTCGGAGATCGAGATCGCCCAGGACACCGCCGATCAGCTCGGCATCCGGCTGACCCCGACGGTCGTCTCCGACGAGGACGTGCTGACCCATCTGCCGCGGATCATCCAGCTGCTCGACGACCCGGTCGCCGACCCGTCGCTGATCCCGTTGTTCTTCCTGGCCCGCACGGCGTCGCAGTTCGTCACCGTGGTGCTGTCCGGTGAGGGGTCCGACGAGCTGTTCGGCGGCTACACGATCTACCGCGAGCCACTGTCGCTGGAGAAGGTCGATCGCCTGCCCCCGGGTATGAAGCGGGGCCTGAAGCACCTGGCCGAGGTGCTGCCCGAGGGGGTCAAGGGCCGCTCGTTCCTGGAGCGTGGCACCACCCCGATCGAGCAGCGCTACTACGGCAACGCGCGGATCTTCGACCCGGAGGAGAAGGCCCGGGTCATGCGGTTCACGTCGCAGCCGCACACGGCGATCACCGCCCACCTGTACGCGGAGACCGCCGACGTCGACCACGTCGCGTCCATGCAGTATGTGGACCTGCACACGTGGCTGCCCGGCGACATCCTGGTCAAGGCCGACCGGATGTCGATGGCGCACAGCCTGGAGCTGCGGGTGCCGTTCCTGGACCAGCAGGTCTACGCGGCCGCCGCCGGTCTGCCGACCGATCTGAAGCTGCCGCCCGGTGTCACCACCACCAAGCACGCGCTGCGTGAGGCGATGAAGGGCATCGTGCCCGAGTCGGTGCGTTCGGCCAAGAAGCTGGGCTTCCCGACGCCGACCCGGCTGTGGCTGCGCGGCCCGATCGGCGACTGGGTGGACCACCTGCTCGCCACGTCGCAGGCCGGTGACCTGATCGATCTGGAGTACGTGCGGGGCCTTCTGGCCGAGCACCGGGCCGGCGGCGCGGACCGCTCCCGGAAGGTGTGGACGGTGGCGATGTTCTGCCTGTGGCACGCCATCGCCGTGGAGAAGTCGATCGTGGTCGACAACCCGCTGCCCAGCCGCATGGTGCCGGCCCAGCGCCAGGAGCCGGGCCTGTCGCACGTCTTCGGCTGACCGTCGGGCCCGGTGCGGCCGCCTCCACCCGGACCGCCATCCGGTGTCGTGCCGCACCGGGTCACGGCCTTGTCCACGAACAGCCCGGCAGCGGGGAGATTTCAAGGCCGCGCAGCCTTCCCCGCTGCCGGGTTCGCCGTCGCTCTGGGTGCTCCCCCGGTAGTCGGGCGGCGGAGGGGTGACCTCCCGCCGGGTTCCGCGGGAGCCGGCCCGGCCGCCTGCGATGAGTTGCCGGGCCGGCGGTGGTCCTTCATTTCATGGGGGTCTCTGCGGTTCGGTTCGTGGTCGGTCCGGTGGTCGCCCGCGCCGACATTCCGGAGCTGTGTGCCCGGCTGGCCGATCTGCTACGCGGGCGGGCCGGTGAGCTGGTCGAATGTGACGTCGGTGGGCTGGCCGAGGCGGATGTGGCGGCGGTCGAGGCGGTGGCCCGGCTGCGGCTGACAGCCCGGCGGCACGGGCGTCGGTTGGTCGTCGTCGGCGCGGGCCCGGATCTGCGGCTGCTGTTCGGGCTGCTCGGCCTCACCGAACTGCTCGCGCCCGACACACTGCCGGCCCCCGAAACGACCGTCCGGCCCCGGCCTGGAGCGGCGGGAGCCGGACGGGACTGACATCAGGGCGGTCAGGGCAGGTCGGTCGGGGGCAGGTGTGGCGGCAGGCCGAACAGCGGGAACAGGCGGGCCGTGTCGAGGAAGTTGTTGACGGCGGCGATGCGGCCGTCGGCGATCTCCAGGACGATCAGCGCCCACGGGTCGTGGCCGTCGCCGGAGCCGGCGGCCCGGTACTGGCCGAAGGCGGGCAGGCCGTTGGCGACGACCGGGATCAGGCGCGAACCTTCGCAGCCGCTGCCGGTGCCGGACATCCACGCGCGGATGTCGTCGTGACCGCGTAGCCACAGCGCCAGCGGCGGCATCGACAGGGTGGCGTCCTCGTGCAGCAGTGTGGTGAGGGCGCGCAGGTCGTACGCCTCGAAGGCTTTGACATAGCGGGCCAGAAGCTCGCGCTGTTCGGCGTCGAGGGGCCGGTAGGTGTCGCCCGCCGAAGGCGTGGCGGCCGACAGGGTCGCCCGGGCGCGTTGAAGGGCACTGTTGACGCCGGCCACCGACGTGTCGAGCAGGTCGGCGACCTCCTGCGCCGACCAGGCCAGCACCTCCCGCAGGATCAGCACGGCCCGCTGCCGCGACGGCAGGTGCTGCAGCGCGGCGACGAACGCGAGACGGATCGACTCGCGTTCGGCGATCAGGTTGGCCGGGTCGGAGCCTTCGGGCAGGATCCGCTCGTCGGGGACCGGGCCGACCCAGATCTTCTCCGGGTGGACGGCGCCGGGGTCGGTGGCGTGACCGGAGCCGGCCGGGCCGAGGTCCATCGGCCGGACCCGCCGCTGGGCGGCCTCGGCCATGTTGAGGCACACGTTCGTGGCGATCCGGTAGATCCACGAGCGCAGCGACGAGCGGCCCTCGAAACTGTCGTGGGCGCGCCAGGCGCGGATCATGGTCTCCTGCACGGCGTCCTCGGCTTCGAAGGCCGAGCCGAGCATCCGGTAGCAGTAGCCGATCAGCTCGGGCCGGAACCGTTCCAGCTGCGCCTCGATGGGTGTGTCTGTCACCGCGTCACTCACGCGCCCGAACCTACCGCGGATTTTTTCGCACGGCAGCGATGAGTTTCCGGTACGGGCCCGGTCCACCCGATGTAGGCGATGTCGAGAAGAGCGTGAGGGAGTCGTCATGAGCTACGCCGAGGTCAACGGGATCAACCTGTACTACGAGACGCACGGCAGCGGCCGGCCACTGGTGCTGCTGCACGGCGGCCTCGGCTCGGGTGAGATGTTCGGTGCGTCCCTGGCCGTGTTCGCCGAGAACCACCAGGTCATCCTGCCCGACCTGCAGGGGCATGGCCGGACCGCGGACATCGACCGGCCGGTGGACTACGCGTTGATGGCCGACGACATCGCGGCGCTGATCGACCACCTGGGTCTGGACCGGCCGGACGTCGTCGGGTTCTCCCTCGGCGGCGGCGTCGGCCTGCAGCTGGCGATCCGCCACCCGGAGAAGGTCGGCAAACTGGTGTCGACGTCGGCCGGGATCCGGCGTGACGCGTTCTACCCGGACCTGCTGGCGCAGCAGGCCCAGGTCAACGCGGCCGCCGCCGAGTTCATGAAGGAGACCCCGATGTACGAGCTGTACGCGCGGGTGGCGCCGCGCCCGGAGGACTTCCCGCGCCTGCTCGACAAGATCGGCGACACCATGCGGCGGGACTTCGACCACACCGACGACGTGCGGGGCCTGCGGGTGCCGACCCTGGTCATGGGGGCCGACGCCGACATGGTGCCGCCGAGCCACTTCGTGGAGATCTTCGCCCTGCTCGACGGCGGCCTCCGGGACGGCGGCTGGACGGGTGACGGCCGGCCCAAGGGCGGGCACGCCCTCGCCATCCTGCCCGGCACCACCCACTACGACATCATCGACTCCCCGCTGTTCGCGACCACGGCCCTGGCCTTCCTGGACGAGAAGGCCTAACCGCTAATCGATGGCGATGTAGTCGCGCAGGTGCTGGGCGGTCAGGGTGTCGGACTTGGCGACGAGTTCGCCCGGGGTGCCGGTGAAGACGACGTTGCCGCCGTCGTGGCCGGCGCCCGGGCCCAGGTCGATGAGCCAGTCGGCGTGGGCCATCACGGCCAGGTGGTGTTCGATGACGATGACCGTGTTGCCGGTGTCGACGAGCCGGTCGAGCAGGGCCAGCAGTTGGTCGACGTCGGCCAGGTGCAGGCCGCTCGTGGGTTCGTCGAGCAGGTAGGTGGCGGCGCCGCTGCCCATGTGGACGGCGAGTTTGAGGCGCTGCCGCTCGCCGCCGGACAGGGTGTTGAGCGGCTGGCCGAGGGTGAGGTAGCCCAGCCCGACGGCGTTGAGGCGTTCCAGGACGGCGCGGGCCGCCTTCTCGGTGAAGAATTCCAGGGCCTCGCTGACCGGCATGGCCAGAACCTCACTGATGTCGCGGCCGCGCAGCCGGTATTCGAGGACCTGGGCGGTGAAGCGTTTGCCCTCGCACTCCTCGCAGACGCCGGCGACGCCGGCCATCATCGCCAGGTCGACGTAGACCAGGCCGATGCCTTTGCAGTTCGGGCAGGCGCCTTCGGAGTTGGCGCTGAACAGGGCGGCCTTGACGCCGTTGGCCTTGGCGAAGGCGGTCCGGACGGCGTCGAGCAGCCCGGTGTAGGTGGCCGGGTTGCTGCGCCGGGACCCGCGGATCGCCGACTGGTCGACGACGATGACGCCGGCACGCTGCGGCAGCGAACCGTGGATCAGGGAGCTCTTGCCGGATCCGGCGACCCCGGTGACCACGGTGAGCACCCCGGTCGGCACGTCGACCGAGACGTCCCGCAGATTATGGGTTGACGCGTTCCGGATGGGTATTTGTCCGGTATGCGGCCGTACCGAGTCTTTGACGGCGACGCGATGGCCCAGGCATCGCCCGGTCAGGGTGCCCGAGGCCCGCAACGCCGCGACATCACCCTCGAACTGGATCCGCCCGCCGGCCGGACCGGCACCGGGACCGATGTCCACCACGTGATCGGCGATCGCGATCGTCTCCGGCTTGTGCTCGACGACCAGGACCGTGTTGCCCTTGTCCCGCAGCCGCAGCAGCAGGCCGTTCATCCGCTGGATGTCGTGCGGGTGCAGGCCCACCGTCGGCTCGTCGAACACGTACGTGATGTCGGTCAGGCTCGACCCGAGGTGCCGGACCATCTTGACCCGCTGCGCCTCCCCGCCGGACAGGGTCGCCGACTCCCGGTCCAACGACAGGTAGCCCAGACCGATCTCGACCAGGGAGTCCAGGGTCTGCCGCAGGTTCGCCACGACCGGGCCGACCGCCGGGGCGGTGATCCCGGCCAGGAACTCGGCGAGGTCGCTGACCTGCATGGCCGAGCACTCGGCGATGTTGCGGCCGTCGATCCGCGACTCCAGCACAGCCGGTTTCAGCCGGGTGCCGCGACAGTCGGGGCAGGCCGCGAAGGTGGCCGCCCGGTCGATGAACGCCCGGATGTGGGGCTGTACCGACTCACGTTCCTTCGTCAGGTACATCCGCTGCACCTTGACGACCAGTCCCTCGTACGTCGTGTTGATGCCGTTGACCTTGATCTTGATCGGCGCCTTGTAGAGGAAGTCGTCCAGCTCCGCCGCGGTGAAGTCGCCGACCGGTTTGTCCGGGTCGAACAGGCCCGACTCGGCGAAGCCGCGCACGTACCAGCCGTCGACGCTGAAGTTCGGAACCGTGATCGCGCCCTCGTTGATCGACTTCGAACGGTCGACGAGCTGGTCCAGGTCGAGGCTGGAGACCTTGCCGAGGCCCTCACAATTCGGGCACATGCCCTCGGCGTTGAACGAGTAGGCGAGCGCGCTGCCGGCACCCGGCTCGCCGAGACGACTGAAAATGATCCGGAGCATGGTGTACGCGTCAGTCGCCGTGCCGAGCGTGGACCGGGCGTTGGCGCCCATCCGCTCCTGGTCGACGACGATCGCGGCGCTCAGGTTGTGCAGAGCGTCCACGTCTGGGCGGGCCGGACTGCCCATGAACGACTGGAGGAAGGCCGAATACGTCTCGTTGATCATCCGCTGCGACTCGGCGGCGATGGTGCCGAACACCAGCGACGACTTGCCGGAGCCGGAGACTCCGGTGAAAACGGTCAACCGCCGCTTCGGGATGTCGAGCGAGACGTCCCGCAGGTTGTTCTCACGGGCCCCGCGGACCTCGATGACATCGTGGCTGTCTGCGATGTGGGTCACGAACAGACAGTAGCCACGATAAAGGCCACTTTCCGACCGCTATCCCGCGCGACGCCGAGCCCGCCGGGCCGCCAACTCGTCGTTCTCATCCGGGACGGCCGCGGCGCCGACCGGCTGCGGACCCGAGGCGGGCTCCGCCGGCAGGTGCGACAGCGAACCCTGGATCTCCTTGAACGCCCCGCCGATCGCGATGCCGAACACCCCCTGGCCGCCCTGCAGCAGGTCGACGACCTCCTCCGGGGACCGACACTCATACACCGTCGTCCCGTCCGAGATCAGCGTGATCTCGGCCAGATCGTCCACGCCACGCGACCGCAGCGTCTCGATCGCCCGACGGATGTTCTGCAACGACACCCCGGCGTCCAGCAGGCGCTTGACCACCTTCAGAACGACCAGGTCACGGAACGAGTAGAGCCGCTGGGTACCGGAACCGGAAGCATCCCGCACACTCGGAACCACCAGCGTGGTCCGCGCCCAGTAGTCGAGCTGCCGATAGCTGATCCCGACCGCCTGACAGGCGGTGACCCCGCGGTACCCGAGCTCGCCGTCCTCGCCGACGAGAGGGCCTTCAAGAGGTTGCTCGTGCACGCGACTACCTCCCCGCGCCCATGATCAAAATCTAGGCGGTGTGCCGGTTCACCTGGACTTCACGAGCGTATATCTCAATCACAGCCGAAACATGGAGGTAACCGCTCGACACGCCGCGCACGGACGAACGGCGCCGGTCGATATCACCCGGCTTCGTGTCACCCGGCTTCGTGTCACCCGGCGAAGTCTTCGGGCCGCACCTGGTCGAGGAACTCGCGGAACTTCTCCACCTCGTCCTCCTGCTCGTCGGGGATCACGATCCCCGCCTCGGTGAGAACCTGGTCGGCACAGCGGATCGGCGCACCCACCCGCAACGCCAGCGCGATCGAGTCACTCGGCCGCGCCGACACCCGCAGATTGTCACCGATCAGCAGATCGGCGTAGAAGACGTTGTCTTTCAGCTCGGTGATCTCGACCGCCTTCAACGGCGCCTTCAGCGCCGCCAGGATGTCACGCAGGAGATCATGGGTCAGCGGCCTCGCCGGCTTCACACCCTGCTGCTCATAGGCGATCGCGGTGGCCTCGACCGCCCCGATCCAGATCGGGAGGTAACGATCACCATCCACCTCCCGCAACAACACGATCGGCTGGTTGCTGGGCAGCTCCACCCGGACCCCGACCACGCTCAGCTCACGCACCGCCGCCTCCGTGTCGTTATTGTCTCGGCTGCTACGCAGCCGCCCTAACCTGCACGGTACACGCACACCACGGGCACCCGATCCGCACGGCGGCGTGATCAGCGGCCCAACTCGCCCCGGAGACCCGACCGGACCAACGCCGCATGCAGCCGCTGCGAGAGCGCCTGCAGCTCACGGGCGGTCTCCACGGCACGCGCCCGAGCCGCCGGGTCCTGCTGACGGGCCAACGGTGCCAGCAACTGTGTGAACAGGCCCACCTCACGATCCGCGGCATTGCGGAACGCACGCAGGTGACGAACCTCCAGCCCGTAGTGGGTGAGACCCACCACGGCCTCCACGATGATCACCTGATCGGCGTCATACCACCCGGGCGGACGAGCCGTCACCAGACCGATCTGCTCCAGCTCGGCCAGCAGCGCCTCATCGACACCGGTCCGCTCGACCAGATCCGCCGTCGGGATCCGCGAATCCGCCGGATCCTTGGCCTGCTGCGTCCCCACCGCCACCAGCGTGGGCCGCTGCGGAACCACCGGCTCCTTCTCCATCCGGTCCAACTGCTCCCGGATCACCCGCAAGGGGAGGTACTGGTCGCGCTGAGCGGTCAGCACGAACCGCAAGCGGGCCACATCGTTCCACGAATACTTCCGGTACCCGGAGGCGGTGCGTTGCGGGTCGACCAGACCCTCCGCCTCCAGGAACCGCAGCTTCGAGATCGTGGTGTCGGGGAACTCGGTGCGCAGATGGGCCAGCACCTCCCCGATGCTCATCAGCGCACCCTCACGCCCGTCCTGAGGGCGCGAAGCCCCCGGATCACGCGCGGCCGCCCCCGACGCCGTCACGCCCGGCCCTCGCCCTCCGGCCGCGGACCGGCGATGAACACCAGACGGAACTTGCCGATCTGGACCTCGTCGCCATTGCTGAGCGTCGCGGCTTCAACCCTTTCCCGGTTCACATACGTACCGTTGAGCGAGCCGACGTCACGAACCGTGAATGTCCCGCCGTCACGGTGGAACTCGGCGTGGCGACGCGACACGGTCACGTCGTCGAGGAAGATGTCACTGTCCGGGTGCCGACCGCTGGTCGTCACATCGTGATCGAGGAGGAAGCGGGCGCCGGCATTGGGCCCACGGCGCACCACCAGCAGAGCCATCCCCGGGGGGAGCGAGCCGGCCATCCGGCTCGGAACCACGTCCGTCTCGGGTCCCTCCAGCACCTCGTCAAGGGCGCCAAGGTTCAGCGTGGACGTGACGTCGAGCGGGGGGAACTCGTCGTCTGGGCGCGTCATCGGACCACCTCACGGATCAGTTGGTCGTCGCCTCTCCCAGCGAAGCCAGCGACGTTGCGGCCCCGCCGGAGCCATTCGGCCCGACGCACGACTATCGGTTTCAAAGGAATAACAGTTCTTCGTGTGCTCCGCGAGCCTAGTCAGCGCCAATATCGCTGGGCAACCGGACTCGCGGAAGAACGAATGGACGGGCATGAAATGCCCGCGGCGTCAGCTTTCGGTGAGAGCCCGGTACGCCGCGGCGTCCAGCAACGCGGCCACCGACGCCGGATCGTCCGGCGCGATCTCCACCAGCCAACCCGCCGCATACGGCTCGCCGTTGATGATTTCCGGCTCGTCGGTCAGCGTGGCGTTCTTCGCCACCACCGTGCCGGAGATCGGCGCGTAGATCTCCGAGACGCTCTTGGTCGACTCGATCTCGCCGAGCGAGTCACCCGCCTGCACCACCGTGCCCTCATCGGGCAACTGCACATACACGATGTCACCCAGCGCGTCCTGCGCGAAATGGGTGATACCCACCCGCACGGGCCCACTGCCGTCACCGGCGACCCACTCGTGCTCCGCGGTGTACCGCAGATCCTCAGGAATCAACGCTTCCTCCGTTAATCACGACACCGGACGCGCGTATCGCAAGGCTGCCGCCTTCCGCACCGCGGTCACCTCGACCAGCGAACGCGAGTCCATGGTCACGCTACCGCCGTCACTCTTCGCCGACGCCACCACCCCGCCAGGGATCTGCAGCGCCGTACTCATCGTGCTCGCCGGCCCGATCACCAACAGATGGAACGGACCACTCAGATGCTCACCGTCGGCGATGATGCCACCACCCGACGCATCCACGAAGAAGCTCGACGCGACAAGCCGCACCGCCTTGTCGTTCGCCCCGTTGAGCTGCATCACCTCACCACCGGCGCCGCGCAGCTCCTGGACCGTGTTCAGCACATCGGACGCACCGACATCGCTCAGCGTGATGTCCAGACCCGGACCGCGACCCACCACCGTGCCGGCCAGCAACCCCAGATCCTGACTGCGCCGCTCCGCCTCCGCGACCGCCGCCTCACGGCCTCCGACCTCGGAGTTCAGCTGCTGTTTACTCTGCTCCAACTCCTGGATCTGAGCCAGCAGACGACTGTCCTCCGACTCCAGATCACTCAGGATCCGAACCAGGTCCTCCTGCCGCGTCGCGGCCAGCCCGTCATCCGCGTCGTTGCTGCGCAACTGCACCACGAGCGTGAAACCGAGCAACGCCAGCAGCACCCAGATCAGCGTCCCGGCCGGCGCCGGCCGCCGGATCCGCGGGCGATCAAGATCACCTTCCGGTTTCCCGGAAATCGACAGATCGGGTGACTCCTCCGCCGGGCGATCCGCCTCCGGCTCCCGCCCCTCGAGATCAAGATCACCATGGGGTACGGCCGGAGCACCCTCCCGACCCGCGGCACCCTCCTGGCCGCCCGCACCCACGTCACTCTCCCGACCATCGCCGACGAGCCCGGCACCACGGCCGTCATCGACCCGCCCGGCGACACCCACCCCGCCGTCACCGACCTGATCCGCACCGTCCCGCCCGCCACCGAATCGCCGGTCCCCACTCTCGGGCCCGTCACCGATGCGCCGGATTCCCCTCTCCGAGCCGTCACCGATCTGCCGGGTGACGCCGTCGGGGCCGTCACCGACCTGCGGAGTGACGCTTCCAGGACCGTCACCGACCTGCCGGATCGCCCGCTCCGAGCCGTCACCGACCCGCCTCGTGACGCTCCCGATCTGCGGGGAGACATTTTCGGGGCCGTCACCGATCCGCCGCGCGACGCTCCCGACGTCCTCACCCATCTGCGGGGAGACATTTTCGGGGCCGTCACCGATCCGCCGCGCGACGCTCCCGACGTCCTCACCCATCTGCGGGGAGACGTTCTCGAGGCCGTCACCGGTTCGATCCGTGCGGCGAGTCGGGCCGCGATCGGCCTCAACCGGTGGGTGCTCTCCGCCGGCCTGCGACAGCGGTGATGGCTTCGCGTCGATGTCAGGTGTGGAGTCACTCAACAGAGAGCCACCACCCAAGCCGGACATTTCCGAAATGTCGGATGAGGTATCGAGGGACGGCCCCTCCGAAGCATGCGGAGCCAGGTCGGGCTCCGAGAAACGCCGATCAGCCGGATCGATCTCCGGATGACGCCCGCTACCCGGGTCGAGCTCCGGAACACGCCCTGGAGCCGGATCGAGCTCCGGAACACGCCGAGCAGCCGGGTCGGGCTCCGGAACAGGCCGTGGAGCCGGATCGGGCTCCGGAACACGCCGGGCGGCCAGGTCACGGGTCGGCTCATCGCCGTCGATCGGTGAACCCGGGTCCGCGAAAACCGTGAACGGGACGGTCGGCTCCTCCTCGACATGCCGCGGGACGCCTGGGGCCGTACCCCCGACATGGTCTTCGCCGTGGGAGCGCGCCGCGCCGGGCGTGCCGTCAGGATCGGTCATCTCGCGTCCTATGCCCGGAAGAGGTGCCGTCGGATCGCCGCGACGTTACCGAAGATCCGCACGCCGAGCACGACCACCACACCCGTCGACAGCTGACCACCCACACCCAGCTGGTCACCGACGTAGACGATCAGGCCCGACACGAGAACGTTCGAGATGAACGACACCACGAACTGCTTGTCGTCGAAGATGCCGTCCAGCTTGGCCCGGACCCCGCCGAACACCGCGTCCAGCGCCGCGACCACCGCGATCGGCAGGTACGGCACCAGTTCGGGCGGCACCGACGGTTCGAACAGGATGCCCAGCAGGACACCGACGAGCAGGGCGAGTACGGCGATCATCGGCCGCCTTCCGTCACTGACGAGTCCGGCGCGGGCGACCCCGCACCTGATGAGACGTTCACGGAGCCCGACGGAACGGGCGCGATGCTGGGCTCGGCCGACCGCAACTTCAAGTCGGTCGCCGCCTCCAGCGTCACGTCATCGGCCTCAGCGGTCTCGAACGAGATCCCGAACCGGGCCGACAACGTCTCGAAGAACTGACCCGCATAACCCTCGCGGAAATCATCGGCGAGATCGTCCGGGCCGATCGCGACGATCTCGTACGGCGAACCCACCGGCCGGATGTCCACCAGAATCGCCTCGCCGGCCTGCCGGATCCGCGACGTCGCCGTCAGCCGCTGCCCGTTGATCATGATGGCCTCGGCCCCGGCCTCCCACAGCGCGTTCGCCGCCAGCTGCAGATCGGTGTCCTTCACCTGCGCCTCGGTCCGCCGCTCCCCGGTCACCGCGTCCACCGACGTCGGCCCGTCGGTGAGCGTCACCCGCGCCCCGGAACCACGCACCCGCGCCACCCCGGTGGCCGCCTCCAGGTCACGCAGCCGGGCCACCGTCTCGCCACCCAGCTCCCGGTCACGCAGCGCCGCCACCTCGGCGGCCAGCTGATCAGCGCGCTGCTGAAGATCCTCAGTCTCCGCCCGCCGGTTCTGCACCTGGCCGATCAGATCGCTGCGCGCCTGGGTCCGGGCCGGTTCCTCGGCCAGCGTCTGCCGGTACGCGATCACCAGCAGGAACCCGATCACCGCCAGGGTCAGCGCCGCCGATATCGCCGCGGCCCGCCGCCGCACACCGGTCCGGGGACCCTCCTTCGCCCGTCTCGCCGCCGCGTCGGCATAACCGGGGTCCAACGGGTTCTGGAACAACTCGGTCAGGAAGTCCGGACCCCAGCGGCGCTTTCCCGAACCGCCGTCCGGATCCGGCGGGCCACCGATGCTGCCCAGCCCCTCCCATGCACCGCTCGGTTCACGCAGTGCCGTCGCCGCACCGGGCCGGAGCGCCGCGGGCCCGGCCGGTTCCGGCGTGGATCCGGGCCAGTCGGGTGCCGCGCGGGCGGCGGTGTCGCCGGATGACGTCTCGGAGACGCCGGCCGGGTCGTCGGAGAGCGGACGGCTCACGAGGAGCCCTCACGGTCGGCGCGCAACAGCCGCACCGCCTGGACCAGGTAGAGGACGGCGGCACACCAGTACAGACCCAGCGCCCACCAGGACAGGCCCCAGCCCACCGGACCGACCCACCAGTCGATCGACGGCACCGCCTTGGCCAGCAGGATCAGCGGGAACGACGCCAGCAGCAGGAACGTCCCGGTCTTTCCCACGTAGTGCACCGGCGGCGGACCATACCCGTGGCGGCGCAGAATCAGCAGCACCACCCCGAGGACCGCCTCACGCAGCAGCAACGCGCCGGTCAACCACAGCGGGATCACCTCGCGCACGGTGAACCCGATCAGTGTCGCCACGATGTAGAGCCGGTCCGCGAACGGGTCCAGCAACTCACCGAGGCGACTCACCGAATTCATCCGGCGGGCGACATAGCCGTCCACCCAGTCGGTCGACCCGCCGATCATCAACACGACGACCGCGGCGACGTCGTTCTCGGTGACGAGCAGCAGGTACAGGAAGAGCGGCACGCCGAGCAGTCGGAGGAAGCTGATCGCGTTCGGCAGGGTCCAGATCCGATTCGAGGACTCGATGGACGACGCAGGTTGCTGCGACATCGCGACTTCCTCTCCCCCTCGGCCGAGGCCCCCGCCCGGCTCGTACGATGGCCGGTCCGCCTGGTCCCGCCGTCTCCGGACGGCGGTACGCACGCGTTCCGCTCACTCGCCGAGCAACTATAACCAGCCGCGTCCGCTCGGCCGACGCGCAGTCACACGGGCCACACCCGCTAATCCATCCTAGGAGGCTAGCCTCCTGCCGGCTGACGCCGGACGTGGTGACCCGCGGGCCGACCGGCACCACAGGTCACCACGCGGTCGGGCATGGCGGCCGGACTAGCGGGAGCGCCGGCCCCGGCGGGCCTGTACGTAGTCGTCGATCACGTAGCGGCCCAGGTCGGCCGGGTCCGGGCTGAAGACCCGGCCGCCGTTGCGGTGGGCCACGGCGGACACGAAACGGCGCAGGCCCGGGTCCTCGCCGAGCATGAAGACGTTCAGCGTGGCGCCGAAGCGGGTCAGTAGATCCACCTCGTGGATCGTCGCCTCGATCGTCTCCGGCAGCGGGGGCCACCAGAAGACGGCTTCACCGTCCGGTTCCAGGTGGGAGGTGGGCTCGCCGTCGGTCACGACCAGGATCACCGGCTCGGCACCCGGGTGGCGCCGGACGTGGCGGGCGGCCAGTTTCAGGGCGTGCTGAAGGTTGGTGCCCTTCTCGATGGTGGGCTCGATGGCGGCCAGCTCACCCTGCGAGAGGGTCTGTGCGTACCGGCCGAAGCCGATGATCTGCAGGGCGTCCTGCGGATACTTGGTGGCGACCAGATGGGACAGGGCCAGTGCGGTCTGTTTCATCGGGCCCCAGCGGCCGTCGGCGTACATCGAATAGGACAGGTCCACGCACAGGGCCACCGCCGCCGAGGCGCGACGCTCGGTTTCGGCGATCTCGAAGTCGTCGGGTTCCAGCCGTACCGGAAGAGTGGCGGAACCACCCGCGGCCCGACGCCGGACCGCGTTGCCGATGGTCCGGACCACGTCCAGGGGTTGATCGTCGCCGAACTCCCATCGGCGGGAACTTCCGATCAGGTCGCCCGCCGCCCCGGCGTCGCGCATGTCGTGCTGACCGCGTTTGCCCGCCACGTCGCGGAAGATCGCGGACAGGGCGGTACGGCCCAGGCGGCGCAACGCCTTCGGGGAGAGGGTGAGGCCGTCGGCGTCCCGCTGCACCCAACCCTGGCGCCGCAGTTCACGTTCGAGTTCGCGCAGGCGGCGCAGGTCGTCGGCGGCGCCCCGGCCGAGCTGGCGTTCGACCGCCTCCACGTCGACGTCGTCCAGGGTCGCGCCGGGGTGCTCCTGGCCGAGCTGGTCGATGAGCTCGTCGAGGTCGGCGATCTCGCCCAGCGCCGAGGCGGCGTCGCCGTAGCCGAGGTCGGCGGGGCCACGCATCCGTTCGCCACGGCCCCAGTTCAGGTTGGGGCGCAGCGCTCGCAGATTGTCGGTGAGCTCGGCCAACTGCCCTCGCAGTGGGCCGTCGCCGAGCGCCTGGGCCATCAGCTGCTGCAGTTCCTCACGCTGTTGCGGGCTCAGGGAGCGCATCAGGCGTTCGGCGGCGGCGGCCTGCCGGGCCAGCGAGTCGATCAGTTCGTCGACGTTTCGCGGGTTGTCCGGAAAGAACCGGCCATGCCGGTCCATGAAGTCCCGGAACGCGTCATCGGTGTCCTCACCACGGGCGTGCCGGGCCAGCAGATCGTTCAGATCCCGGACCATCTCCGCGACCTCGGCCATGTCGCCCTGCTGGAGCGCCTGCTTCATGCCCGCGAAACGCTGCGAGACCACCTCCTCCCGGAGGCCGGCCAGGATCTGTTGGTAGATGTCCCGCGCCTCGGACGAGGACCACTGATAATCCGACAGGTCGGACACGGCTTGGGAGACGGACCGGGGCAGGTTGTCGAGCATCGCCTCGTTGAACCGGGCCGCGTCGTCATCCCGGGCCGCCAGCGAATCACGCTCGGCGGCCAGCGCCTGGTCGAGCATCTGGCGGGCCCTGGTCACCGCCCCGTCCAGGTTTCCCCGGCGCAGGGCGTCGCGACGCAGGCGGCGGGCCCGGTCACGCAGCGAGTCCAGGCCGCGCCCGTCCCGAGGGCCGCGCCGGATCAGGTCTCGCAGCGCGTCCCGCAGGCTGTCACCGGCGAGAACCCGCTCCCCCATCTCGTCGACCGCGGCCCGCACGTCGTAGGGCGGCGCGAGCGGATCGGGCCCGTCCCGCCAGGCCCCGTACCGAAAGACGTTCCCACTCACAGCGACCCCTCGAAGATCCGGACGACGGAGGCGACGCGAGAGAACGCGGCAGGAGTGCGCATCACCGATCAGCTTCCGTAGATGGTGCGGCCGTCGTCGGTCAGCTCCTTCGCCAGGCGGCGGGTCAGGTGCAGGCCCTCCAGGGCGAACTCGATCCCCGAAGCCGCCTGCCCCGGACTCGGCGCGTCACCGAGATCGAGCCGGTCGAGGACCTTGGCCAACCCCGGCACGGTGCCGATCTGGCCGAGCAGTTCCTCGGCACTGACCAGGTCACCGGTCTGGATGATGGCCCCCTCGGCGACCAGGTCGGTGAAGCCGGACAGGTCGAGGCCGGCCAGTCGGGCCCGGAACGTCTCAGCCGTGGCGACCCGCAGGAGATGCCCGAGGATCTCGGTCTCCCGCCCCTCCTCACCGCTCTCGAACTCGACCTTGCCGCGCAGCGTCGACGTGACCGAGACGGTGTCGCAGATCCGGGCGACGGCCTCCCGCTCCCCGCGGAGCCCGGCCCGGCGCAGCGCCGAAGCGGCGACGGTCTCCGCGGCGGCGATGGCGAACCGGGCGGACACCCCGGACCGGGCATCGACCGACGGCGACTCCCGGACCCCACGCGTGTAGCGGGCCAGCACCTCCACCAGGAAGTCGGGCAGCTGCGCGACGAGAGCGGCCTCCTGCTGGATGAGCGCCGTCTCGAGAGCGAGATCGACCGGATAGTGGGTCCGGATCTCCGCCCCGAACCGGTCCTTGAGCGGCGTGATGATCCGCCCGCGGTTGGTGTAATCCTCCGGGTTGGCCGACGCGACGAGCAGCAGGTCGAGTGGCAGCCGCAGCTGATAGCCGCGAACCTGGATGTCGCGCTCCTCGAGCACGTTGAGCAGCGAGACCTGGATCCGCTCGGCGAGGTCGGGCAGCTCGTTGACGGCGAAGATGCCCCGGTTGGTCCGCGGCACGAGCCCGAAGTGGATGGTCTCCGGATCGCCCAGGGCGCGCCCTTCGGCCACCTTGATCGGGTCGACGTCACCGATCAGGTCACCGACGCTGGTGTCTGGCGTGGCGAGTTTCTCACCGTATCGCTCGGAGCGGTGCAGCCAGGCGACCGGCAGGAGATCACCGGCTTCGGCGGCCCGACGCCGGGCGGCCGGGGTGAGCGGATGATACGGATGTTCGTGCAGCTCGGAGCCCTCGATGTAGGGCGTCCACTCGTCGAGGAGGCCGACGAGTGCGCGGATGAGCCGGGTCTTGCCCTGCCCGCGCTCACCGAGCAGGACCATGTCGTGGCCGGCGAGCAGCGCCCGCTCGACCTCGGGCAGCACGGTGTCCTCATATCCGACGATGCCGGGGAATCGGGGCTCACCGGAGCCGAGCCGGGTCAGGAGGTTGTCGCGCAGCTCCTGCTTGACGGTGCGGAACTCGTGGCCGGTCGCACGGAGCTCGCCCAGGGTACGGGGCAGATCGGCGGGCGGGACGGGTGTGATCGCAATTGGCGCCTCTGTCACCGCAAGAACGCTACCCCTGTCCTGTGACAAACCACGACTGTGCGGGCGGACACATCCAGGGCCGCGGGATTGGCTCTGGTCGCGGCTCCGGCCGCGCGGCACGCTTCCCGGCATGACGACAGACATTCAGAGGTACGCCGCATTCGCCCACGATCCGGAAGGAGGCAATCCGGCAGGCGTGGTCCTCGACGCGAGCGCGCTGGACGACGCCGCGATGCAGGCGATCGCGGCCGACGTCGGCTATTCGGAGACCGCGTTCGTGACGTCCCGTGACGGCAGCCGTTTCCGGGTGCGCTATTTCAGCCCGCTGGCCGAGGTCCCGTTCTGCGGCCACGCCACGGTGGCGACGGCAGTGGCGCTGGGCCCCGGCGAGCACCTGTTCACCACGAACGCGGGTGACGTGCCGGTGCTCGTCGACGAGTTCGGTACGGCGACGCTGACCAGCGTGGACCCACAGGTCGCCGACCTGCCGGCGGAGGAGCTGACGGCCCTGCTGGCGGCCCTGCGCTGGGCGGCGGACGACCTGGACCCGGCTCTGCCGCCGAAGGTCGCGTACGCCGGCGCGTACCACCCGATCATCGCCGTCGGGAGCCGGGAGCGGCTCGCCGACCTGGACTACGACGTGCCGGCGCTGAAGGCGCTGATGACCGACCGGGGCTGGACCACGGTGCAGCTGGTCTTCCGGGCGGGCGCGAACGAGTTCGACGTGCGCGACCCGTTCCCGATCGGCGGCGTCTACGAGGACCCGGCGACCGGCGCGGCGGCCGCGGCGTTCGGCGGCTACCTGCGGGAGCTGGGTCTGGCCGACGCGACCGCGACGATCGCGCTGCGGCAGGGCGACGACATGGGCCGGCCGAGCCGCATCACCGTCCGCCTGGATCCGCGGATCAAGGGGGTACGGGTCAGCGGCGCGGCCGTCCCGATGTTCAGCTGAGCCGGGCGGTCAGGAAGGACGCCCCGGGTTGGACGCCGACGACGGTGCCCGAGGGGTAGCGCAGGGTGTGGTCCCGGTCGGTGGAGATCAACACCACGCCGATCCGGTGCCCGGCCGCGAACACGTGGTCGGTGCTCTGCAGCTCGAACCGGAACGTGTACGCCTTCCCGGCGGTGATCGGCGTGGTCCGCGACGGCGAGATCCGGTTGCGCACGTCGATCCAGCCCCGGGTGACGACCTCGTAGTCGGACGGCGCCGTCACGTACTCCCGCTTGGCGAAGCATCCGGGATCGCCGTCGATGCCGGGCCCGACGCAGTCCTGTTCGGCGAGGGTCCGCACCCGCACGAACCGGTCGGCGGTCCCGTAGTCGACGAGCAGCGCGGTCAGGTACGGCGAGTCACCGGCCAGATCGGCGCGGACCGTGATCTCGGGTGTCCCGGAGAGCCGGACATCCTTCGGCAGTGGCGCGGTGAGGTGCGCGAACCGGTTCGGGTCGGTGCCGTCGGGTGCGGCGGCCAGTGACTCGGCGGCCCGCGAGGTGTCGTCCACGAAGGTCTGCCGGGGCCCGGCGCCGAGCCGCAGGGTGGTCTCCCGGCCGGTCAGCGGCCAGGATCGTGAGGTGACCCACTGGTTGGGTGCGACCTCGACGTCGGCCACGGGTTCCCGCATGACCCCGGTGTCGATCTTGTAGAGCCACTGTTCGAACCACCTGTGCAGGGTGTCCAGCCACTCGGCGCGGCGGATGTTGAACGGGTCGGTGTGCCCGGCCTGGTGCAGCCAGATCTTGCGGGGCACGTGGTTGCGGCCGAGGGCGTCCCACCACTGTCCGGCGTGCCGGGTCCGCACGTTGAAGTCGTGCAGTCCGTGCACCAGCAGCACACTGGCCCGCACCCGGTCGGCGTCGCGCAGGTAGTTCCGCTCGGCCCAGTAGGGGCTGTAGTCGCCGGTCTCCCGGTCCTGTTCGCGTTCCAGCCGGGCCATCTCACCGGCGCAGACCTCGGGGTTCGAACGGGTCAGCACCGCCTTGGCCAGGATGTCGGTGTCCTCACCCTGGAAGCCGCCCGGAGCGACGACACCGCCGTCGGCCCGGTAGTAGTCGTACCA
Source organism: Actinoplanes sichuanensis (assembly GCF_033097365.1). Taxonomy (NCBI): domain Bacteria; kingdom Bacillati; phylum Actinomycetota; class Actinomycetes; order Micromonosporales; family Micromonosporaceae; genus Actinoplanes; species Actinoplanes sichuanensis. The sequence goes on along the minus strand of NZ_AP028461.1, from coordinate 855,075 downwards.
GCTGCTGATCGCCGCGATCGGGACGATCGTCTCCAGACCGCGGACCCCGGTCGCGGCGACCGCGTTGGGCAGGGTGCCGTTGTAGGAGACGCCGATCATGCCGGTACGGCCGGTGGTCCAGTCGGCCCGGACCGGCGCGCCGGTGGCGTCGAAGCCCGGCGCCCGCCCGTTCAGCCAATCGATCACGGCCTTCATACCGAGGGTCTCGTTGCGGCCGCCCGAGGTGGGGCAGCCGTCCGAGCCGCCGCTGCCGAGGCTGTCGGCGAAGATCACCGCGTAGCCGCGGGGCACGAAGTAGTTGTCCAGGTATCCGGCGAAGGTGATGGTCTCGGCCCGGTTCGCCGCCGAGGCGAGAGCCGAGACACCGCCGTCGCGGTCGACGTCGTCGTGGTTCGGGATGTCGTTGAGGCCGGCGTAATACGGGCTGGCCTGGAAGATCACCGGAACCCGGGTCGTGGTGTCGGGCCGGATGATCCGGACCGCGACCCGGTCGGGTCGGCCGTCGAAGTCGCTGTCCACCGGGGTCTGCACCCAGACCTGCTCCCGGATTGCGGTGGCGTAGTCGTGGACCGGCCGGGTTCCGGTCGCGGCGTGGGCCGGTGCGGCGGCGGTGGCCGCGGAACCGGCGAGAACCATGAGGACGGTGAGGCTCCTGGCGAGCAGTCGCATCGGCACACCATATCGTCACTCATGAATGTCGGAGGATGGGCGGATGAGCGCCACACTGATCGCCCGGCAACTCGCGGCGGGACACGGGGACCGCACCCTCTTCACCGGGCTCGACCTGGTCGTCGCGCCCGGCGACGTGATCGGCCTGGTCGGGGTGAACGGGGCGGGCAAGACGACGCTGCTGCGTACCCTCGCCGGGTCGATCCCCACGGAGAGCGGGAGTGTCGCGCTGAGCCCGCCCACCGCGAACGTCGGGTATCTCCCGCAGGAACGGGAGCGCCGCCCCGGCGAGAGCGTGCGCGACTTCCTCGGCCGCCGGACCGGGGTCACCGCGGCGCAGGCCGCGATGGACGCGGCGGCTGACGAACTGGGCCGGGAGCTGCCGGGCGCGGACGACAGGTACGCGGCCGCGCTGGACAAATGGTTGGATCTGGGCGGCGCCGACCTGGACGAGCGGATCGCCGAGTCCGACCTCGGGTTCGACCTGGATCTGCCGATGACCGCCCTCTCCGGCGGTCAGGCGGCCCGCGCCGGGATGGCGTCGCTGCTGCTCAGCCGCTACGACATCTACCTGCTCGACGAGCCGACGAACGACCTCGACCTGGACGGGCTGGCCCGGCTGGAGGCGTTCGTGTCGGGGCTGCGTGCGGGTGCGGTGCTGGTCAGCCACGACCGGGAGTTCCTCACCCGGACCGTCACCAAGGTCCTCGAGCTCGACCTGGCACAGAATCAGGTCAACCTGTTCGGCGGCGGCTACGAGTCCTATCTGGAGGAGCGTGACCGGGCCCGTCGGCACGCCCGCGAGGAGTACGAGGAGTACTCCGACAAGAAGGATGACCTGCTCGAACGCGCCCGGATGCAGCGCGGCTGGGCGGACAAGGGAGTGCGCAACGCCCGCCGTAAAGCCACCGACAACGACAAGAACATCAAGGCGTTCCGGGCCGACTCCAGCGAGAAACAGGCCGCCAAGGCCCGACAGACCGAGCGGATGCTGGAGCGCCTGGAGGTGGTCGAGGAACCTCGCAAGGAGTGGGAGCTGCGGATGGAGATCGCCACCGCGCCCCGGGCCGGCGCGGTGGTGGCCACCCTGCGTGAGGCGGTGATCCGCCGGGGCGACTTCACGCTCGGCCCGGTGACCCTGCAGATCGACTGGGCCGACCGGGTGGCGATCACCGGCGCCAACGGATCGGGCAAGTCCACGCTGCTGGCGGCCCTGCTCGGCCGGATCCCCCTCGACTCGGGCACGCAGCATCTCGGCCCCGGGGTGGTGGTCGGCGAGGTCGACCAGGCGCGCGGCCTGTTCCTCGGCGGCGAGCCGCTGGCCCGGGCGTTCGGCGCCGCGGTGCCGGACTGGCCGGACGCCGACGTGCGCACCCTGCTGGCCAAGTTCGGTCTGCGGTCGGCGCACGTGCTGCGCCCGGCGGTCACCCTCTCCCCCGGCGAGCGCACCCGGGCCGCCCTGGCCCTGCTCCAGGCGCGCGGGGTGAACCTGCTGGTCCTCGACGAGCCGACGAACCACCTGGACCTGCCGGCCATCGAGCAACTGGAGTCGGCGCTGGCCTCCTATACGGGCACGCTGCTGCTGGTCACCCACGACCGGCGGATGCTGGAGGCGGTCGCCACCGACCGTCGCCTCCAGGTCGACGGAGGCAGGGTCACCGGCTGACCGTCGATCATGGTTGGCTGTCCGGCGTGGACACGCCGGACAGCCTCCCCGACCTCGATGACCTGCTGCGCTTCTTCGTCGCTCTCGACGACCAGTGGCTCCGGCGCGATGGCCTGGAGGCGTTCGCCGCCCGGTCCGACGGCAGCCGGCTCGACACCGTCCTGGACGCCGCCCGGGACCCGTGGACCCAGAACCGCGTCCACCGCCACGCGGCGGCCCGGGCGACGCCGGCGCAGTTGTCCCGGATCGTCGCGGAGGTGCACCGGCGGACCGATCCGTTCGACCGCCTGACGGCGCTGGCCAGGCTCCTCGGCCGGTTGGACGGCGCCGAGCGGGCCGCCGCGGTCGAGGCGGCGATCACCGATCTGCCGCGGATTCCCGACTCCGACCGGTCCACGGCGCTCAACACGCTGCTCCCCCGGCTCGAGGCGGACGAGGCGGCCCGCGCGATCCGGGCCGGCCTGGCGGTCCGCGGCGGTCGGGGCCGGCAGGTCACGGTCATCGCGGCGATCGCGATGCACCTTCCGGAACCGGTGCTCGACGAGGCGGCACGCGACGTCGGCACGATCGCGGACGAGGGCACCCGTGCCACCGCGATCCAGCGGCTGTCCACCGGGGCCGGCGAAGCCCGGATCACTCACCTGATCGCCGCCGTGGACACCCTGCGCGACCCGCTCAGGCGGGCCCAGATGCTGGCCGGGGTGGCCAGAGACGCACCCGCCCGGCTGCGGCCGGAACTCGTCGCCACCGCCCTCGCCCTGCTGGTGGCCGAGTTCACCGCGGGCCGCCGGGAGATGGCCCACCACTGGGCGCTGCACCCCCTGCTTCCGCTGCTCGACCACGGGCAGGTGGCCGAACTCGCAGCGAGCGGCTGTCCCCATCTGACGGACCTGGCGGCCCATGCCGCGCCGGAGACCGTCGTCGAGCTCGTGGCGATCCGGCTCGCACCGGACTCCGGGTTCTCGTCCCTCAACCTGCTCCAGGACCTGGCCAGGCTCATCGGTCACCTGCCGGCCGGACACCGCGAAGCCGCCACCGACGATCTGATCGCCAGGCTCCGGCCCGGCTCCTGGCCGGACACGTTCGCGGGTCTCGTTCCACATCTGACCGACGAGCAGGTCGACGCGGCGGTCGGCCGGGCCGGGCCGGAGGAACTCCTCGTCCTCGGCCCACGGCTGAGCGCCCCACGGATCGCCGCCGCCTTCGACGCGGCCTACACCATCGGCAACGGCGTTATCCGGACCGGACTGCTCACCAGGATGGTGGAGCGTCTCGACGGGAGTCGCCTCGACGAGGTGATCGCCCACATGTCGGCGATACGCGACCCGCTGACCCGGTTCGACGCTCTGGACGGCCTCCGCAGGGTGGTGCCGGCCGATCGGCAGGCCGCGGTGACCGCTCTCGCGCTGGCCGCCGCGTCGGCGGTCCGCGGCGCCGACATGCGGGCCTTCTGCCTGATGGGACTGGCCACCGATCTGCCCGCCGACCTACGCCGGACAGCTCTGGAACGCGCCGCCACGGCGATCCGCGCGATCCGGGACAGCGAGACGCGGGCCAGGCGGTGGGTCTCGTTCGTCCCGCTGCTCCCGACGGCCTAGGAGTCGCTATCGGGCCGCCGCGAGCTTGTCGGCGGCGCTGCGGGCGGCGGCCTCCAGGTCGGCCACCTTCGGGTCGGCCTCGGTCATCAGCAGGACGGTGACCTGGGCCTTCCCGGCCGCGGCGGCCAGCAGACGGCCCTTCACGGTCAAACTCAGGGTGGGCACGGTCATCACGAAACTCACGGCCGCCGAGGCGTCACCGATCTTCGGAGCCCGGGGGTACGGGGTGAGCGCGAACTTGAGCTCCATCGGCAGTTCCCCCGGAGCCCTGGTGAACGACGCGCACCCGGGCAGCGCCCCGGCGATCTTCGCGACCGCCGCCCGCGCCGCCTGCGCCCCGGGTTCGGCCAGGGTCTCGACCAGCAGGTCCTCGTCGCCGGGGCCGCGCACGTACTCCCGGTACACCGTTCCGGCCGGCACCCGGGCGCCCTTGCCGCAGGCCGCGATCTCGGCCGGGATCCGGGCGAACAGGTCGTCGGCGGCGCCCGTCTGCGGCTGGAAACCGGTGGGCAGGTCACCGGCCGCCAGCAGCAGCGCGGTGAGCCGGTCGCTCGCCGGTTCGTCGGGCGGCGGTGGCAGCACCGCGACCGCCACCGGCCACGGCTCGCCGGGCGCAGCGGCCTGGGCGGCGGCGGGCAGGGTCAGCACGGCGGCGAGCGTGGTGGCCGTCAACGCGAGGATTCGGGGCACGGCTCACGTTAACGCCACGAATCATGCGACAAGGGCGGAATGCCGGATTACCCGGCTGTGGTGAACGGGCTGCTCAACGGGCCCTCGTTGGCCGACCGGTCCAGGCCGCTGACGCAGTAGGTGGCGGGGCCGGCCGGCGGCTTCGGGTCGGTCACCGCACTGCCCGCCCGGCCCGTCGCGACCAGGGACGCGGAGCCGTTCGCCGTACGGTAGAGGGCCCAGCTCGTACCCCCGCCGTCGGCGACCGTCAACGTCACCGGGCCCGCGTCGGACCTGGTCGCCGCGGTGATCCGCGGCGCCGCCGGAGGCGCGGCCGGGAGCCGCGCGATCCGCGGGAGCAGCGCCGGCGCCGCGTAGTGCTTCGCCCGATACCGGCCGGCCGCGCCGAGCTTGTCGTCGCGGACCGAGGCGGCGCTGTAGTGGACCTGGCCCTGCACGCCGAACTTGTCGTTCAGCGCCATCTGCCGGTCGAGCTCGGCCGGATCACTCCAGTCGCCCTTCTCGCCGACCCGGTAGTCGGCCATTCCGATGTACAGCTGCACACCCGTGCCCTTGACCGTTTTCGCCCACCAGGGCAGCACCTTGGCGTAGTCGGCCTTGTCGAACCCGATCGTCCAGTACAGCTGCGGAACGATGTAGTCCAGCCAGCCCTCGCGGACCCAGGTGCGAGTGTCGGCGTAGATGGCGCTGTAGCTCTCCAGGCCGTTGGTGTCCGAGCCCTCGCCGCCGTTGCGCCAGATCCCGAACGGGCTGATCCCGAACTTCACCCACGGCTTGACCTCGGCGATCCGCTGCTTCATCTCGCGGACCAGGGTGTTCACGTTGTCCCGCCGCCAGTCGGCGCGGCTCTTCCCCTTGCCGTACTTCGCGAACGACACGTCGTCCGGGAAGTCCTGGCCCTTGCCGTCGCCGGGGTACGGGTAGAAGAAGTCGTCGAAGTGGACGCCGTCGACGTCGTACTTCGCGACCGCCTCCAGCATCGCGTCCTCGACGAACTGACGTGCCTCCGGATTGCCCGGGTCGTAGTAGAAGCGGCCCTTCGGACCCGACGGGTGCGCGATCCGCCACTCCGGGTGCACCACCAGCGGATGGTTCGCGGGCAGCTTGGACAGGTCGGTGCCGGCCCCGTCCGGCGCGAACTGGGTGCCCCGGTACGGGTTGAACCAGGCGTGGAACTCCAGGTTGCGCTTGTGCGCCTCGTCGACCATGAACGCCATCGGATCCCAGCCCGGGTCCGCGCCGTCGAGCCGGCCGGTCAACCAGTTCGACCAGGGGGCGTAGTCGGATCTCCAGAACGCGTCGCCGCTCGGGCGCACGTGCACGAAGATCGCGTTGTGGTTCTGCGCGACGGCCAGATCCAGCCACCTCAGGTACTCCGAGCGGACCTGTTCCTGGGGCAGTCCCGGCTTACTGGGCCAGTCGATGTTGTAGACCGTGGTCAGCCACATGCCGCGCAGCTCGCGTGGCGCCGACACCGGCACCGCCCCGCACAGCCCGGTCACGGTCTGGGTGGGTGCGTCGGCCACCGCCACGGTGTCCGCGGCCCGCGACGGTGGCTCGTAGAACGCGGCCCGGACCAGGCCGACGCCGAGCACCGCCGCCGCGAACAGGACCGCCGACAGCAGCATGGCCACCCGGACCGGGGGCCGGCGAAGCAGACTCACAGCACCGACCGGTAGATCTCTAGGGTGTCCTCGGCGATCCGTGACCAGCTGAACCTCTCCACCGCTCGGCGACGACCGGCCTTACCCATCCGCTCGGCGAGCTGCGGATCGTTCAGCACCCGGGTCAGGGTGGCGGCCAGGTCGGCGACGAACTTCTCCGGGTCGACGGGCGTTCCCGTACCGTCCTGGAGCTGGTCGATCGGGACGAGCAGGCCGGTCTCGCCGTCGGCGACCACCTCGGGGATGCCGCCGGTCGCGGTGGCCACCACCGCGGTCTCGCAGGCCATCGCCTCCAGGTTGACGATCCCCATCGGCTCGTAGATCGACGGGCAGACGAAGACCGTGGCGTGCGTGAGGACCTGGATGACCTCCTGTTTCGGCAGCATCTCCTGCACCCAGATCACACCCGAGCGGGTCTTTTGAAGATCCGCCGCCAGCGTTGCCACCTCAGCCGCGATCTCCGGGGTGTCCGGAGCACCGGCGAGCAGGATGATCTGGGCATCGGCCGGCAGATCGTGGCAGGCCCGCATCAGGTAGGGCAGGCCCTTCTGCCGGGTGATCCGGCCGACGAACACCACGCTCGGCCGGTTGCGGTCGATGCCGAGCCGGTCCACCACACCGGTCTCGTGATCCGGCTGGTAGAGCTCGGTGTCGATGCCGTTGTAGACGACCTGGACCCGGTCCGGGTCGACCGACGGATAGGCCCGGAGCACGTCACGCCGCATCCCGCCGGACACCGCGATGATCGCGTCGGCGCTCTCGATCGCGGTCCGCTCGCAGAACGAGGAGAGCGCGTAACCGCCGCCGAGCTGCTCCGCCTTCCACGGGCGCAGCGGCTCCAGGCTGTGCGTGGTCACCACGTGCGGGACGCCGTGCAGCAGTTTCGCGGTGTGCCCGGCGAAATTGGCATACCAGGTGTGGCTGTGCACCACGTCGGCGCCGGCGCAGCCCTGGGCGATCGCCAGATTGACCCCCATGGTGCGCAGCGCGGCGTTGGCCCGGGCCAGCTCGGCCGGCTCCGGATAGGCCGTGACACCCGGCTCGTCCCGCGGCGCGCCGAAGCAGTGCACCCGCACGTCGGCGAGCCCGCGCAGGTCACGCGCCAGATACTCCAGGTGGACCCCCGCGCCGCCGTAGACCTCCGGCGGGTACTCACGGGTGATCAGGTCGGCGCGCAGTCGGGAGTCCGTCACGCTTGGAGCTTAGCCGCCGTCCCTCAGGTCGGCCGCCGACGGTGACGATGGGTGCGGGCGTGAGACGGCTCGACGACTGGCTGTGGTCCGGCTTCCTGCTCGGCGGGGTGGCCCTGACCCTCGGCGCCCTGCTGCTGCCGCAACCGGGCGCGGAATGGGCGCTGACCGGCGTGGAGTCCTGCGCCGGACTGGCCGTTCTGGCCGGGCTCCGTCGGTACCGGCCGGAGAACCCGCTGTTCTGGAAACTCCTGGCGGCCGGGCTGTTCTTCTTCGCCCTGACCCACCTGGCCGGTCCGCGCGGCCCCGGCCCACTCGTCGACCAGCTCGCCCTCGGTACGGCGTTCCTGCTGGTCACCGCGGCGATGGTGGTGCGGGTCCGGTCCTGCTCGCTGCCCGTCAACCTGCGGGCCAACCTGCTCGACGGCGCCATGGTGGTACTCGGTGTGATGGCCGGCGCCTGGCCGATGGTGATCGGTCCGGTGCTCGCCGAACGCTGGCACCACCCGACCCCGGCCGCGGTGTTCGGCTTCTACACGATCCTGACCCTGCTCCGGCTCGCCGCCGCGGCCGTCCTGCTGCTGGCCGGCAACCCGCGCAACCGGGCCCACCAACTGATCGTGGCGAGCACGTTTCTGCTGTTCGCCGCGGATGCCGGGTACGCCGCCTCGGACCGGCCGCCGACCGTCTGGCACATCCTGGCCTGGATGACCGGCCACCTGATGATCGGGGCGGCCGCCCTGCACCCGTCGATGGCCCGGGCCGAGCGGGGCGGCGACCCGGAGACCCTGTCGCGTACCCGGCTCGGGCTGTTCGCCGTGCTGACCGCGTTCTATCCGCTGATGACCGGGTTGAACGCGCTGCCCGGGCTGGCCGGCGGGCGACCGCCCGCGGTGGCGGACGGACTGCACATGTTCGTGCTGCCGATGCTGCTCGGGGTCGGGGTGAGTGTGCTGCTGGTGCTGCGGATGGGCATGCTCGGCAATCTGGCCCAGCGGCGGGCCCGGGCGCTGGACGCGGCACTGCGCGAGCAGGAGGCGCTGCGGGCCGAGCTGGAGCACCGGGCCACCCACGACCCGCTGACCGGCCTCGGCAACCGGGCCGCGCTCACCGAGGCCCTCACCACGGCCGTCGGCCGGCCGGTCGGTGACCGCGGCTGGTTGCTGCTGCTCGACCTGGACGGGTTCAAGGAGGTCAACGACACCCTGGGCCATCCGGTCGGCGACGAGTTGCTGGTCGCGCTCGGCGACGAGTTCCGGCGGATCACCGCCGACGGCCTGGTGGCCCGGCTCGGGGGCGACGAGTTCGCGGTGCTCGTCCCCGGCGACGCGGTCGGCACCGCGGACCGGCTGCTGCGGGCGGCCGCCGTGGAGCACCTGCTCGGCGGCGCCGTGGTCCGGGTGTCGGCCAGTATCGGCGTGCTCGATCTCGACGACGTGCACAGCTGCGCCGAGGCGCTGCGCGACGCCGACGTGGCCCTCTACGCGGCGAAGGCGGCCGGCCGCGGTTGCCATCGGGTGCACGCTCCGGAAACCGACCGTCGTGGCAACCGGGCCGCAACCGGCGTCGGGTGACATGGCGACGTGCCCATCCTCCGCATCCCGGTCTGGCAGTACACCCTCGCGGGTGGTAGCGCTGCCGTGCTCGCCCTGTACGCCCTGGGCAGCCCGTGGGCGTGGCTGATCCTCCAGGCGGCCGGGACCGTGGTGCTGTTCGGGGCCGCCCGCCGACACCGGTGCGGCTGGTGGCTGTTCTTCGGGGCGAGCGCCGCCGGGACCCTGACGTCGCTGTGGTGGACGATCCGGGGCGGCGAACCGGCGACCACGCCGATGGGCCTGAGCCTGGCCGTCCAGTACGCCCTGCACGCGGCGGCCGCGGTCCAGTTCAGCCGGCTGCGCCGCCCCGGCGGAGCCGCCGAGGCCGGCGCCGTGGTGCTGGCCCTGGCCATGCTGGCCTGGTCGTTCATCGTGTTGCCATACCTGGGACAGCCCGGCTACCGGATGGTCGACGACGCGCTGGCGATGCTCTACGCGGTCCTCGACCTGGCGATCCTGGGAACCGCGCTGCGCGCCGCGACCGGCTCCCGGCGGGTACCGGGCGGGCTCGTCGCCGGTGCCGGGGTGCTGCTGGTCGGCGCGCACCTGGTGTACGCGGCGACCGCGGCCGAGGGCACCCGGCCGTTCCTGCCCGGTGGCCTGCCACACCTGGTCCTCCAGTTCTGGTGGGTGCTGATCGTCGCCGCGGCGCTGCACCCGCGGGCCGCCCAGCCGCGGGCCGCCGACGCCGCGCCCGGCCGGGTCACCCTCACCGTCATGTACACCGCCGCGGTGGCCAGTCCGCTGCTGCCGGCCATCGCCGACCCGTCCGCGATCGTGGTGGTGCCGGCACTGCTGACCGCCGGGCTGTGCGGTCTGCTGCTCCTGCGGATCGTGGTGCTGGCCCGACTCGCCGAGCGCCGCGCCAGGCAGGCCCGTGCGGCCCTGCACGAGCAGCAGGTGCTCCAGCGGCGGCTGGCGCATCGGGCCGGGCACGACGGCCTGACCGGGCTGGCCAACCGTGACCTGCTGCTCGACCACCTGGGCCGGGCCGTCGCCGGGGACCGGCCGTACGCGCTGATCCTCTGCGCTCTGGACGGGTTCAAGGAGATCAACGACACCTACGGGCACCATGTCGGCGACACCGTGCTGTGCCAGGTGGCCGGGCGGCTGCTGCTGTTCGCGCCGGAGGTGGAGCTGGTGGCCCGGCTGGGCGGGGACGAGTTCGGTTTCCTGATCACGTCCGGGACCGACGCGGCGGCGCTGGCCGAGCGGGTCGTGACGGCGGTGTCGGCCGCGCCGTACGCCGTCGACGAGCGCCGCATCCACCTGACCGCCCGGGCCGGTCTGGCCGACGGGGTGCCCGGCAACAACGCCGTCCTCGGTGACGCCGACCTGGCCCTGCGCGCCGCCAAGCAGGCGGGTGGGGCCCGGACCGCCCGGTTCGACGAGTCGCTGCGGGCCGAGCAGTCCGAGCGCACCCGGATCGCCGCCGGACTACGGCAGGCACTCGCCGACGGCACCCTGTTCATGCACTACCAGCCGGTCGTCGACACGGGCACCGGCCGGGCCACCGGGGTGGAGGCGCTGATGCGCTGGCGCCGCGACGGCGAGTCGGTGCCGCCCGGCGTGTTCATCCCGGTCGCCGAGCAGACCGGCCTGATCGGCGCGATCGGCGCCCGGGCGCTGCGGTTGGCCTGCGCGCAGGCCGCCGTCTGGCACCGGGAGCACGGCCTCTACCTGACCGTCAACGTCTCCACCCATCAGCTGCGTGATCCCGGGTTCACCACGTCGGTGCTGTCGACCCTGGCCGACACCGGGCTGCCCGCCGAGGCGCTGGTGCTGGAGATCACCGAATCGGTGCTGATCGACGCGGCCGACACGCCGGTACTGGGTGAGCTGCGGGCGCACGGGATCCGGATCGCGATCGACGACTTCGGCACCGGGTACTCGTCACTGGCGTACCTGCACGCCCTGCCGGTCGACATCCTGAAGATCGACCAGTCGTTCATCCGCCGGCTCCAGGACCCGCCCCGCCCCCAGGACGTGAGCCTGACCAGGGCGATCCTGGAACTGGCCGGCAGCCAGGACCTGCTCGCGGTGGCCGAGGGCGTGGAGACGCCGGGTCAGGCCGACCTGCTGCGCGATCTGGGTTGCCCGCTGGCGCAGGGCTACCACTACGGCCGTCCGGCCGACGCCGACACGATCGACACGCTGATGCGCGAGCATGCTTTGCACGCCGCCACCTGACCGGTAAGAAGGCTGCAGCGCCAGCAAGATATTTCGAACCGCCCTTTCGGGTGGCGCGGGGGCGGCCGGAATATTAGCGTCCTCCCCATGGCAGTCAAGGTGCTTGCGATCGTTCTGGCTGGTGGAGAAGGCAAGCGCCTGATGCCCTTGACGGCTGACCGGGCCAAACCCGGCGTGCCGTTCGGCGGCATCTATCGCATGATCGACTTCGTGCTGTCGAACCTCGCCAATGCGGGGTATCTCAAGATCGTCGTGCTCACGCAGTACAAGTCGCACTCGCTGGACCGGCACATCTCCAAGACGTGGCGGATGTCGACGCTGCTCGGCAACTACGTCACCCCGGTTCCGGCCCAGCAGCGACTGGGGCCCCGCTGGTTCGCCGGCTCGGCCGACGCGATCTACCAGAGTCTCAACCTGATCAACGACGAGTCGCCCGACTACGTGATCGTGTTCGGCGCCGACCACATCTACCGGATGGACCCGAAGCAGATGGTCAACGACCACATCGCCTCGGGTGCCGCGGTCACCGTCGCCGGGATCCGCCAGCCGCTGTCGCTCGCCGACCAGTTCGGGGTGATCGACGTCGGCGCGGACGGTAAGAAGATCCGGGCGTTCCGGGAGAAGCCGAAGGACGCGGTCGGCCTGCCCGACTCGCCCGACGAGGTCTACGCGTCGATGGGCAACTACGTCTTCACCACCCGGGCGCTGTGCGAGGCGGTCACCGCCGACGCACAGAACCCGGACAGCAAGCACGACATGGGCGGCAACATCATCCCGATGCTGGTGGAGAAGGGTGAGGCGAACGTCTACGACTTCCGCGACAACGAGCTGCCCGGCGCCACCGACCGGGACCGCGGCTACTGGCGCGACGTGGGGACGCTCGACTCGTTCTACGAGGCCCACATGGACCTGATCGCCACCCTGCCGATCTTCAACCTGTACAACCACGACTGGCCGATCTTCACCAACTACGGCTCGTGGCCGCCGGCCAAGTTCGTGCACGGCTACGACGACCGGCAGGGCCGCGCCATCGACTCGATGATCTCCCCCGGCGTGGTGGTCTCCGGCGCCCTGGTCGAGCGTTCGGTCATCTCGCCGAACGTGCGGGTCAACTCGTGGGCGCACGTCGACGGCGCGGTGATCATGGAGGGCGTCTCGGTCGGCCGGCGGGCGGTGATCCGCAACGCCATCATCGACAAGAACGTGGTGATCCCCGAGGGCGCCCAGATCGGTGTCGACCTCGACCGGGACCGCAAGCTCTACACGGTCAGCGACAACGGCGTGGTCGTGATCGGCAAGGGCCAGCGCGTCGAGCTGTGAGACGGTACTCCGCCGGGCGGGACGGCCCACCCGGCGGAGAAGAAACCCCGATCAGAGCAACAACGTGGCGGTACGCAACACGGCCGGCTCGGGCCAGATGACGTGAATATCGTCGGGCGGTCCGGTCAGCCCCAGGCGCCCCCCGGCCCGGAACAGCAGGTTGCCGTCCGCGGACGGCCGGACCTGCGTCAGTTTCCCGGTGATCCCCCTCGTCGGATCCACGACGCCACCGGACTCGACGTCGACCACCCGGAAACCGGTCCGGATCAGGTCGGGATCGCTGTTCTGCATGCCGACGACCACCCACCGGCCGTCGTCGGAGACACCCTGCACGCTGAATCCACCCGTCGGGCTTTCGTCACCGTGGGCGACCCGGCGGACCTCGGCGCCGTCCGGCCGGGCCACCACGATGTCCGCGCCGTCCCGGTAGGCGACCCGGCTGCCCGTCGGTGACCAGGCCAGATAGCCGCTCACGTGCCGGAACGAGGACGGGCTGGTCACCCCGGACACGGTGTCGACGAGGACCCGCGGCGCGGTGTTGCCCGGCCGGACCAGCAGGTGCCGGCCGCCGGGCATCCAGACCGGGCTGTTGCCGCCGGTGCAGGCCACGCCGGTGCGAACCGTCCGCCGGTGGCTGCCGTCCGGCTCGGCCACGATGAGGTCACCCGTCGCGCCACCGCCGTCGGCGGCCACCCAGGCGATCCGCCTGCCGTCCAGCGAGACGGTCAGGCCGCAGGTCTCACCGTCCGGGGTGAACAGGGTGGTGACCTTGCCGTCGTCCCGCAGCAGTTGCAGCCGCCCGTCCGCGGCCAGGTAGAACAGCCGGTCCGGGACGGTCGCCCCGTGCGTCGTCGGGTCGGGGCCCGGCAGCGGCGGAGGGGAGGACGACGGGGCGGCGACCTCGACCGGGCCACTGCGGGACGAGCCCGGCAGGCCCGCCCAGGCGACCCCGGAGGCGATCACCAGCACCGCGGCGGCGGCCGAACCGGCGAGCCGGGCCCGCCGCCGGGTGGTCGCGCGCCGGGACGAGGCCAGCACCCGGTCCCGCATGTCTGGCGGGGTCACCACCTCGTCGGCCAGATCGGCCAGGTGCTCGGGGAGGTTGTTCACGACAGGACTCCGTTCCGGGTCTCCAGGTCGGCGAGTTCGGGGGCGACGGCCCGCAACCGGGCCAGGGCTTTCGCGGTCTGGCTCTTCACCGTGCCGACGGTGACGCCGAGCAGGTCGGCGGCCTCCCGTTCAGTGCGGTCCTCGAAGAACCGGAGCACCAGCACGGCCCGCTGCCGGGCGCTCAGTCGCAGCAGCGCGGTCCGCATGACCAGGCGCAGGCTCACCGCGCCGGCGTGGTCGTCACCGCCGGACCGATCCGGCATCACCTCCGGCATGACCTCGGCCACCCGGCGGCGGCGCCACCAGGACACCTGCAGGTGGTACATGGTGCGGCGGGCGTACGCCTCGGCGTTGCCGGTGTCGGCCAGCCGCTTCCACGCCTGGTGGGTGCGGGTCAGCGCGGTCTGGACCAGGTCCTCCGCGAGTTGCTGGTCACCGGTGAGCAGATAGGCCGAACGCAGCAGCGCGTGCGTGCGGGCACGGACGAAGGAGTCGAACTCGTCATCAGCGGCTCCCACCCGGGAGTCCCCCGTTCATCGATGTCGTTCTCGGGTCGCCACCCATGACGCTCGGCCGGGCCCGCATGGTTGCCGTTCCTCGCGAACTTTTCCCGCGGCGGCGCCACCGGGGCGGTGACCATCGCACACGCCCGGCGGTCGCGCTGTCGGCCGGGACTGTCGCATCGCTCGCGCCGGAGGGAGCGGTACCGGGCCGATGCGGTCGGCGGCCCCTGGCCGTACCACCTAGAGGCGGTCTCGGAGGGTCTGCGACGGTGACACACCGAACCGCTCGCGGTAGGCGCCCGCGAAGCGGCCCAGATGGGTGAAACCCCAGCGGTAGGCGACCTCGCTGACGCTGACCTGGCCCGGATCGGAGCGGGACAGCTCGGCGTGCACCTCGTCGAGGCGCTGGCGGCGCAGGTAGGTGAGCGGCGGCATGCCGACGTGCTGGCGGAACGACTCCTGCAGGACGCGGACGCCGACGCCGGCCAGCGCGGCCAGGTCGTGGATGGCCCAGTGTCGCCACGGTTCGGCGTTCATCGCGTCGAGAGCGCGTTTGACCGTGCGTGGGCGGTGCGGGCCCTGCAGACCGGCGGGCTCCTCGCCGTAGGGGTGCTCGACGGTGAGGGCCAGGCCGCTGACCACCATGTCGCGCCAGCGGGCGGCCATCCGGGGGCGGCTGGCCAGCGCGTCCGGGCAGCGCGACTCGTTGAGCAGCAGGCGGGTGAGGGCGGCCCAGGTCCGGCCGGGGCCGTCGACCAGATCGAAGGTGGCGCCGAGCGGCAGTGGGGAGACCACCCGGTGGTCGAGGGCGGCGTCCACCTCGCGTTCCAGGGCGGCGCGGTCGACCTTGACGCTCAACAGCCGGCAGGTGCCGGGCCAGTCGAGCTCGATGTCGCCGGTCGGGCGGTACACGACCGCGCGGGTGGCGTCGGCCTGGACCGTCGTGCCGCGGTGCCGGGAGCGGACCGCGCCGCTGAGCGGGACCAGCACGTGGTACGCCGTCTCCAACGCCCCGACGGTGATCCGGATGTCGGTCCCGTACCGCACCTCGCCGAGCGTGATCGGGCCGATGGTGACCACGTCGGCGGCGAACTGCATCCGGCCGGGGTCACCGACCGGATCGATCCGTAGTGGCGCGTAGTAGAGCTTGCGGCAGAACTCCCGGGCCTCGTCCATGTCGGAGGTGCGCAGGCCGACATGGACCGGGACGTCCGCGCCCGGCGATGCCGGGCCCGGGAGCCGACCGCCTGCCATGGCGTCCAGACTAGACCGCCACGGGCGTCCTTCCAGGGACCAGATTGGCCGGCCAGGTGACCTCGGCAACCGCCCCACCGACGACTTCAACCTGCGTGTACGGCGTGTCGTCGTCCTGCCAGACCGTGTAACGGCCCTCCGGAAGACTGTCGATGACCACGCAGAAGGTGACACCCGACCGGACGTATCGGGCGCGAACCGCCGCGTGCGTCCGGTGCCCGCTGTCGTCGACCGGAGACACCTCGATCTCGTGGCCGTGCAGGGTGGCCGGCGTGTGGATGATCAGCGCGCCGATCGTGCCGCCGATGTTCAGCATCACCGTGCCCTGCCCGGAGGGGGCGTAGGTGTGGTGGTGATGGTGGTGGTCGCCGTGTCCGAGGCTCATGCCGTGCTCCCTCGTGGTTCTCGTCAGGACGGGTTGTTGAAGCCGTCGAACGGGGTGGGCAGGAAGGGGAACTTCTTGAGCAGCGAGGCACTGACGTTCTTGATGCTCAGGCCCTGCTCGACCAGCCCGGACGCGGCGTCCGCCTTGAAGTCCTTGTTGACCAGCGGCAGCGTCGCGCCGGCGACCGCCTTGATCGAGATGGAGACCACGTCGTCGGCGATCCGGCGGCCGTTCGGGAAGCCGGCGATGTCGCCTCCGACGACACCGAAGGCGTTCTCCTTCTTGGCCGGCGGGATGGCCGTGTTCAGGCGCAGCATGTCCGCCTGGACCGTGCCGGTGTTGTTCTGGAAGCCCTCGATGATGCCGTCCGGGATACCGGTCAGCAGGATCGCCAGCAGGTCGGCACGGGCGCCCTTGGTCTTGTTGAACGCGGCCAGGTTGTCGAAGAGGCCCGGGTAGAGGACCGGCAGGAGCGCTCCCAGTTCGGGCGTGGCGACGAACTCGGCGAACCGCTTGTCCTCGCTCGGCGGGAGGCTGTTCCACTTGTCCTTCTGCGCCATCGGCACGATGACCTCGTTGAACAGCGGGTTGCCCAGACGCGAGACCTGCACCTGCGGGCCGACCACGACGTCACCGCCACCCTTGTCACCACGAACCTCGACCTGGCGGCGGCTGGCCGAGGTCCACACGCCGATGACGGCGCCCGCGTCCTTGGCCCGGACCCGCTTCTTGCCGTCCCGGCGGACCATGTCGAGGGGGATCTGGATGGCGATGCTGTGCACGTTCGTCTTGTCGGTGGCGTTGACCGCCTTGCCGGCGTAGTTGAACAGCTGGGAGCCGACCAGGTGCTTGTCCTGGAACGGGCGCAGCGTGCCGAGGTCGAAGATCGAGCCCAGGTCGACGAAGAAGGCGTCGGCGCGCTGGCCGGCGAAGACCTTCTCGCGGCTCTTCAGCTTGTGGACGGCGTCCTCGGCGAGCTTCGCGTAGTTCGGGATCGAGATCTTGCCGACGTTGCACGGCGGGCACGGCAGCTTGTTCGCCAGGACCGTGCTCTTGCCGTGGCTGTCGACCTTCGTCACCGAGTAGAACTGCCGGCGGTTCCAGTTCTCGTCGTCGAGCGACTTGATCTGACCGGTGTTGTACAGGAACGTCTTGTCGTTGCGCAGCTCGGTGCGGAACCGGAACTGGTAGGTGATGTCCGGACGGGCGTCACCGTTCGCGTCGATGTGGATCTCGTAGAGCACGTCGTCGCCGAACTCGAAGAAGTTCGGGCCACTCGACGGGAGCTGCAGCGGCACGTAGTTGGCGATGATCGTGACCGTGTCCGGGTCGTCGGGGCTGACGAACGCGTACAGGTCGGAACTGTCGGCAACCGGGTCCTTGCTGATCTCCGGCGCTTCGCGATGGGAAGACATGTTCGGGGGGATCTCCTGTCGGGAAGAACGTTAGGTCGAAACGTCGGAAGTCAGCGGCCGGCTGCTTTGAGCAGGCTGGCCACGAGCTTCTTGTCGGTGATCGTCTTGACCTTCTCACCGGAGAAGACGTCGATCGTGCCCTTCTTGACGTCGCGCAGCGAGATCACGAGCGGCGCACCGTCGTCATCGCTTTCCGACGTTCCAGCGAGGCTCAGCCCGGCTACACCGGCGGCGGAGACGCCCACACCTGTCGCGGCTAGGGCCAGCACGCGGCGGCGGGACAGCCACGAGGTGCGGCCCGGTGCGCGGTAACGAACACGACTCATGCTTGGCCTTTCGTCGTTGGGGGGGCCTGACAGGCAATGCATCGTCGACGCCGATCAGTACGAGATCGAGATGCCGGCAGTTCAAAGGAAAAATCAGGAAACTCTCAACGAGTTTCGCGGCGACGTAGCCGGGAGAGACCCGCACCGCCCGCGACCAGCGCAGCGACCGCCAGGGCACCGACGATGAGCCAGTGACCGAGATCGATCATCTTGTTGTCGGAGGCGGGCAAGAGCACGGGTGTGTCCGAGGGCTCGGGTTCCACCTCGACCGGAGTCGCCGCCGGTGCGGAGGGCTCCGCCGTGACCGGCGGAGCCTTTGTCACGACCGGGGCGGCGCTCTTGGTGACCACCGGGACCGGAGTCGGGAACACCAGGTCGGAGCAGGAGTAGTAGGTGTCCGGCGTGCTGGACGTCTCCCACACCACGTAGAGCAGGTGCCGCCCGGTCCGTTCAGGCAGGGTCACCCGCATCCGGTACGCCCCGTCGGCCAGCGGCGGATCCTTGATCTCCGCGATCGGGTCGTCTCCGAGGTCGTCCCAGGTCAGCTTTTTCAGTGGGTCGTACCCCGTCCGGGTGATGAAGATCCGGAACGAGCCCTGGTGCGGGATCGTCCCCCGGTAGTTGATCTTCAAGTTCTGCCCGGACTTCACGGGCGTCGACGGGAAGTCGTCACGCGCCAGGTCGAGACCCCGGTAGAGGTCGATGCCGGCGCTGCACAGCTTGCCGTCCGGCACCCGGGTGCGATCGTCCTGCACGTTGGCGAGGCGCAGGTTGTCGTAGGCGCCGAGGAACCCGTCGGTGGCCTTGAGAGCGGCCTTGCAGGCCGCGGCGTCCCGTTGGACGCCGTTTCCGGCGCACGCGGCGCTGCGACTGATCGGTGTCATCGGCGCGCCATGGGCGTTCGCGGGCGACGGCGCGACGGGGACGGCGGCCACCACGATCAGGGCGGCTGCGGCTATGCGGCGGACAAGCATGAGATCTCCCGGGTACGGCTGGGTGGAGCCACCCGGGGGTACGGAGTTCAGGCACCGCTCGTTCACCGGCCATCGACCTGTGATTGCATGGCCGAGTCAGTAAGAAACCAGGAGGATTCATGCACAAGCCCGATGTCGGCCCCATCCCCGATGCTCCGGCCAGCGAGCTGCTGATCGAGGACATCGTGCAGGGCGAGGGCCAGGAGGCGAAGGCGGGCGACTTCGTCAGCGTCCACTACGTGGGTGTCGCCCAGTCCACGGGCAAGGAGTTCGACGCCTCCTACAACCGGGGCGAGCCGTTCGGTTTCCGGGTGGCCGGCCAGCAGGTCATCGCCGGCTGGGACGAGGGTGTCGCCGGGATGAAGGTGGGCGGCCGCCGCAAGCTGGTCATCCCGCCGCACATGGGTTACGGCTCGCGCGGTGCGGCAGGCGCGATCAAGCCGAACGAGACCCTCGTCTTCGTGGTGGACCTGCTTCAGGTCCACTGACCGCCGCGGGCCTGCGCCCGGTCCATTCGGACGGCGGTGCACGGCGGCCGTGTCCTCCCGAGGGAGACGCGGCCGCCGCGAGCGATCGGCGACCAGATCGACTTCGGCTGCTTCCCGGTGCTGTCGCAACGGCCTTCGGACAGCACCGGGAGCCGGCCGGATGCTCAGCCGAGCGGGGCCGCGCCGGCCGGTGGCTGTCCCTTCGGCACGCTCACCTCGGGTGGGCCGGCGGGCTCGGCAGCCGGCCCGGGTCGGCGGTCGCCGTCGGCGGGACCGGTGCCGCCGCTCACCACCGGAACGCCGTCGTCGACCGGCTCACCGATCGGGTTCACGCCTGCCTCCGCAGGTCGGCGCATTCCTTCTCGTCCGGCAGCAGCGGCCGGAACTTGATCTGCCACTTCTTGCCGGCCGACTCCCACGGGGTCCGCTCGTTGCCCTTGGCCGCCAGTGCCAGCACCTCGTCCTTGGCCGCGCCCTCCACGGTCAGGCAGTTGATCCGCAGCTCCTGGTTGAGGAACGCGCCGGGCAGGTCGGCGGCCGGCCACTTGACCGGGGCGCCGCTCAGACCGTCACCGTTGTCCTGGTACGGGGCGGCCAGCACGGCGACCCGCTCCGCCTGGTAGGGCTTGGCCGCCGGGCTTGCCGCCTCGGCGAACAGGTCGTGCAGCGACTTGACGAAGTCACTGAGCTTCGTGCGCGCGGTCTTCTGCGCCGCGGTCAGTGAGGTGTCGTCGGGACGGGCCTCGCTCAGCGCCATCACCTCGACGGACTGCTCGCCACCGGCGGTGACGACACTGATCCTCGTGCTGGGGATGTCGGCGACTCCGGGCGTACCGAAATCGGTGCCGGACCGGACGCCCGCGGCGACCGCGTCGGCGGTCAGCTGCTTGACCTGGGCCTCGCTGAGTTTGATCTCCTGGAGGTTCGGCAGAGCCGGGCCGGGATAGATCAGCGTGACCGGGCCCTCGGTGACGGCGCGGCCGTCGGCGTAGATGCTGAATTGCGGGAGCCGGGAGGGGATGGTCTCGGCCGGGACGAAACCGCCGCGGTATTCGACACGCAGGACGATCGTCGCGGGATCGGCGGTGGTGCTCTCGGTGACCGGAGCGGCGGAGCCGGGGGCGCCGGCCTCGCCGGCGACGCCGGGCCGGGCGCAGGCGCCCAGCAGCAGAAGGGGGACGGCGACGGCGGTCAGCAGACCGCGGTTGGTGGTCATGCCCGGTACGACGAGCCCGGTCCCGCCGAGGTTCCGGCTTTTGCTAAGAAACCACCCGAGCCCGACGGCCGAGCACCTCGACCACATCGCCGGGATGCAACTGCCGGCCGCGGCGCACGTCGACCTCGCCGTTCACCGTCACATCACCGGAGGCGATGAGGATCTTGCCCTCGCCGCCGGTGTCGATGAGATCGGCCAGCTTGAGGAACTGGCCGAGCCGGATCATGTCGCCGTCGATGGGCACGTCACGCATCATTCAATCATCCGTCACGAGATCTCCCGGAAATCTTCTGGGTCCGGGTTGAACCATCGGGACCGGTGATCCGAACTACATGTCGTGAGGCATCTCGGGCTGGCCCGCCGTGCGGGCGTGATCACCGCTGTGACCGCTGTCGGCGTGCTCTTCGCCGGCGGCGCCGCCATGGCGGACGTGACAGTGAATCCGGCGACCGCGCCGCAGGGCAGTGGAGCGAACCTGACGTTCCACGTGACCAACGACGGCACGTCCCCGATCGGCGAGGTGGCACTGAAGATTCCGGCGGACACGCCGGTGGCCGAGGTGTACCCGCTGTCGCATCCGGACTGGGCACCGAAGATCACCTACCAGAAGCTGCAGCAGCCGCTCAGCACCATCCACGGCGGCACCCCGGCGACCGAGGCCGCCGAATCGATCACCTGGATCGCGGTGAACGGCACCACCATCGCGCCGGGCGCCTCGGCCGACCTGTCCGTGGCGATCGGCCCCATGCCGACGCTGAGCACGATGCGGTTCATGGTCGAGACCAAGTTCGCCGATGGGAAGGCCGGGCCGGTGATGCCCGCGACGATGACGCTGACTCCGTCGAACGGCGGTATCCCGGTGCACCACAGCGGGACCGGCACCACCACCGCGACGGACGACACGACGGCCGAGGACGCCCTGTTCGCGGAGCTCGTGGCCAACGCGACCGAGGGACCGTCCTGGCTCTCCATCTCCGGCTGGATCGTGGCCGCGCTGGCGCTTCTCGGCGCGGGCTGGACGATGCTGCGCGGACGGCACCGGGCCGTCGAGGACGAGAAGCCGGCGGAGGACGAGAAGGAACCGGCGGACGACGAGGAGAAGGAGCCCGTCGGCGCCGGCAGCAGCAAATGGGCCTACAAGGGCGAGTAGAGGCTCCCAAGCAGGCCGGGCCTGCAGTTTGGGAAAACCTCACGCGGGTGGGCGTGAGGAAACGTCGTGGCGAGCGCGTGGGGCGCGGAACCACGACCGGCGGGTGGGGCCCGGGCAAGGCCCGTGATCCGCGCGCCGGGCGGGCGGGACCTCAGGGTCCCGCCCGCCCGGTCATACGGTGACGACCCGCTCGGTGCGCAGCGCGTCGATGATCTCGCGTTCCACCCGGTCCGACTCGTCGTGCGGGACCTGGCAGGTGCCGGCCGCGAGGTGACCGCCGCCGCCGTAGCGCAGCATCACCTCGCCGATGTCGACCGGGGAGGTGCGGTCCAGGATCGACTTGCCACAGGCGAAGACCGTGTTGAGCTTCTGCCGGCCCCAGATGATGTGCACCGACACCCGCGACTCGGGGAACAGCGCGTACACCATGAACCGGTTGCCCGCCTCGATCACCTCCTCCTCCCGCAGGTCGACGACCACCACGTCGCCCTCCATGTGGCACACCCGGTGCAACTGGTCGACGAACCGCTGCGAGCATTCGTGGAACAGCTCGGAGCGTTCCACCACGTCCGGCAGGGCGAGGATCTCGTTGACGTCGTTGTGCTCGATGCACGCGTCGATGAGCTGCATCATCAACTGGTAGTTGGAGATCCGGAAGTTGCGGAACCGACCCAGGCCGGTGCGGCTGTCCATCAGGAAGTTCAGCAGCGTCCAGCCGGTCGGGCTGAGGATGTCGGTGAGCGAGTAGTCGGCCGAGTCGGCCTGGTCCACGGCGCGCATCAGATCGTCGGTGACCTTCGGGAACCGCTCCCGGCCACCGAAGTGCTCGTAGATCACCCGAGCCGCCGACGGGGCCTCCGCGTCGATCACGTGGTTGTCCAGGCCACCGGTGTTACGCAGGGTCTCCGAATGGTGATGGTCGAAGACCATGTTGGCGCGCGGGTCGTACGGCACGTTGGTGAGGATGTCCCGGTCGGAGATGTCCACGACGCCGTCCTGCACGTCCTTGGGGTGCACGAAGAGGATGTCGTCGATCATGTCGAGATGGCGCAGCAGTACGGCACACACGAGACCGTCGAAGTCGCTACGGGTCACGAGCCGGTACTTCACAGGGTCCCCCTCGGTTGCCAGACCTTTGAACCCAGTTTGCCACTTTTTTCGCAATGGTCCGGGCGCATCGGGGCTATGGACGTGTTCACCGCCACGTTGTCCCGCTTTGCAGGAAGCGGATGAACCCTCCGAGGGTCACCGGCCGTAAGGTTCAAACGGACGGTTACGACCCGGTCGGAGGACTCGCAGACCATGGACCACGCACCTCAGCTCATCCAGGAGCGCAGCGCCCCGCCAGCCACGCTGGTGATCTTCGGCGCGTCCGGCGACCTGACCCGCCGCAAGCTGCTGCCGGCGGTGGACAACCTGGCCCGGCACAGCCGGCTGCCCGACCAGTTCGCGCTGGTGGGCGTCGCGCGGACGCCGATGAGCGACGAGCAGTTCGCGGAGAGCGCCCTCGGCGGCCGCAGCCTCGCCGAGAAACGGCAGCTGGCCGGCGGGATCCGCTACGTGGCGGGTGGCTACGACGACCCGGACACCTACAAGCGCCTCGCCGAGACCCTGGACGAGCTGGACGCGGTTCGCGGCACCGCCGGTAACCGGCTGTTCTACCTGTCCACCCCGGCCGGCGCGTTCGAGCCGGTGATCAACGGGCTGGCCGGTGCCGGGCTCAACCAGGCGCGGGAGGGCTCCTTCTCCCGGCTGGTGATCGAGAAGCCGTATGGGCGTGACCTGGCCACCGCGCGTGAGCTGGACGGCATCGTGCACGGCGCGTTCGAGGAGCACCAGGTCTTCCGGATCGACCACTACCTGGGCAAGGACACTGTTCAGAACGTGCTGGCGCTGCGCTTCGCCAACTCGATCTTCCAGCCCATCTGGGACCGCTCCTGGGTCGACCACGTGCAGATCACCGTGGCCGAGACTCTCGGCGTCGGCACCCGTGGCGGCTTCTACGAGCACGCCGGCGCGATGCGCGACATCGTGCAGAACCACGTGCTCCAGGTTCTGGCGCTGGCCCTGATGGAGCCGCCCGCGTCGTTCGGCGGTGAGGGCCTGCGCAGCGAGAAGGTGAAGCTGCTCCAGGCGATCCGGCTGCCCACCGACCGGGACATCGCCGACGCCGCGGTCCGCGGGCAGTACACCCGGGGCGGCACCCGCGAGGAGCTGATGGCCGGTTACCGCGAGGAGGTGGGCGTCGACCCGCTCTCGCGTACCGAGACGTATGCCGCGATGCGCCTGAACGTGGACAACTGGCGCTGGGCGGGCGTGCCCTTCTACGTGCGGACCGGCAAGCGCTTGCCGGCCCGGCTCACCGAGGTGGCGCTCCAGTTCCAGCGGCCGCCGCACCTGCCGATCCCGACCGATCAGCTCACCGGTCTGGAGGCCGACGCGCTGATCCTCCGGATCCAGCCCAACGAGGGCATCTCGCTGCGGTTCGGCGCCAAGGTGCCCGGTCACTCGTTCCGGGTGCGCACGGCGAGCATGGACTTCTCGTACGACCAGACGTTCGTCGAGGAGTCCCCGGAGGCGTACGAGCGGCTCCTGCTGGACGCGCTGATCGGTGACGCGTCGCTCTTCATCCGCAGCGACGAGGTGCAGCACAGCTGGCGGATCGTCGACCCGATCATCGAGCACTGGAACAAGGACACCTCGCCGATCCCGACGTACGAGGCGGCGTCCTGGGGCCCCACCGACGCCGACCGGCTGATCGGCCGCAACGGCCGCAAGTGGCGCAACGCGTCCTGAGTGGCGCAACCTGCGTGTGGTGACGGGCTCGCATAGGGTATTCATCGATCCCCCGCGAGCCCGATCCACCGCACGCGAGCCCGCTCCACCGCAAAGGACACCCGAATATGCAGGTCTCGGTCGCGCACCATCCACCGAACACGGCCGTGCTGGTCCTGCGCGGATCACTCGACATCGACACCGCACCGGCGCTCAAGGCGAACCTGACCAGGCTCGTCGAACGCCCCGCCCCCCGTGTGGTGGTGGACGTGTCGGGCCTCGACTTCTGCGACTCGATGGGCGTCGGTGTGCTGGTCACCGCGCACGGCCGGGCCGCGGAACGGGGCGGCTGGGTCCGTCTCGCCGCCCCGTCGGGCTTCCTGCGCAGGCTCTTCGACACCCTCGGGCTCAGCGACTACCTGCCGATGTTCCCGGACGTGGCGGCTGCTCTCAAAGAGGAGTGACCGACTTGAGCGCCGCCACCGCCGCGCCCCGGGCCCCGGCCATGTCCCGGTCGGGGACCAGTGCGAAGGTGGCGACCGCCTTCTGCTCGTCGCGCAGGTCGGTGCTCTCCCGGACCGAGTTGAGGAACCACTGCCGGAAGTGCGGTGCCGCCTCGACCACGCCGCCGCCCAGGAAGTACGCCGACGGGTCGGTGAAGTTCGCCGCGATGGTGAAGAGCTTGCCGATCGCCTTGGCCTGCTGCCCGAAGACGGCCAGCGCCATCGGGTCCTCCTTCTCGCCGTACCCGCGTAGCGCCTTGGCGGCCTGAGGGATCGGCTCGGCGGCGAGCGGGTGGTCCGGGAACCGGGTCAGCCAGTACGGCAGCAGGTTGTTCTTGATACCGGTGAGCGAGGCGATGCTCTCCACGTCGCCGGCGAACCCGCAGTTGCACATCGGGACCGGCTGCCCCTCCTCGAGGACCCCGTGCAGCGGGATCTGCACGTGCCCCAGCTCGCCGGCCATCCCGGCCGCGCCGCGGACCACATGCCCGGCCTCGACCACACCGCCGCCCAGACCGGTGCCGACGATCGCGGAGACCGACGAGCTCGCCGCGGCCTCGGCGCCGAAGTGCTGGTGGTGGGCGTACAGGGCGGCCGCGTTGCCGTCGTTGTTGTAGACCACCGGCAGGCCGAGCCGGGTCTCCAGGGCACCCCGGATGTCGAACCCGTGCCAGGACACCTGGTTGAAGTTGGTGGCGCCCTTCGACGAGATCACCCCGTGCGCGCTGGCCGGGCCCGGCGTGTCCAACCCGACCGCGCGGACCAGTGACAGCGGTGTCCTGGTCAGCTCCAGAATGTTGCCGAATGCTTCGGCGAGGGCCTCGACGGCCGACTCCGGGCCCTCGAGCACCCGGCTCGGGTTCTCCACGAGGTCGCTGACGAGGAACTGCCCCGTCGCGTCGAGAACCGTGGCGTTGTTGCAGGTGCCGCCGTTGTCTAGCCCGACGACGACCCAGGAGGACGGGGTACGTACGGTTTCAGCCTGATCCACGGTCTTGAGACTAAGTCAGCACCCCGTTTCCGGTCACGGGTGCGCCCGGATTGCGGATCCGTTAGTCACGGTTGCAGCCGTGCCTCGACCCGGCTTCCAGGCCGAACCGTCTGGCATGACCAAGCCGACCCGCCGTACCGTGCTCGCCGGTTCCGTCGCCACCGCCGCCCTCACCGTCACCGGCCTGGCCGTCGAGACGCCCGCCGCCGCCCTGGCCGCGCCCGTCCTCGACCTGGCCCGGACGATGGGCGCCGACCCGATCGCCCACCTGCTGCGCCGCGCCACCTTCGGCGCCACCCCGGAGTCGCTGGCCGAGGCCCGGCGGCTGGGTGTGAACGGCTGGCTGGACCGGCAGCTCGACCCGGCGCGGATCAGCGACACCCGGTGCGACGAGGTCGTCAAGCGGCTGCCGATGGCCGGTGCCGACCCGGTCACCGTGCGCGCGAAGCTGGCCAAGGACTCCTACGACGCGTTCAAGCAGCTGGGTCGGGCCGCCGTCGCCCGGGCCGCATGGAGCGAGCGGCAGCTGTTCGAGCAGGCCGTCGCGTTCTGGGCGAACCACCTGCACGTGGCCGCCCCGTCCAGCGGCGTCTGGGACACCCGCGCCGACTACGACACCACGGTCATCCGGAAGCACGCGCTCGGGAAGTTCGCCGACATGCTCAAGGCCAGCGCCCGGCACCCGGCCATGCTGACCTACCTCGACCAGCGCTCGTCGACCAAGGCGCACCCGAACGAGAACTACGCCCGTGAGCTGATGGAGCTGCACACCGTCGGCGTCGACAACTACTCCGAGCCCGACGTGCTGGCCGCGGCCCGGCTGCTCACCGGCATGACGGTCGGCAAGTCGTCGCGGGCGTACGTCTACGACGCCTCGCTGCACGCCACCGGTGCCGTCGACATCCTGGGCTTCCGGCACGCCAACTCCGCCACCGACGGTGAGGCCGCCGCGTTCGCCTTCATCGACCACCTGGCCCGCCGCGCGGAGACCGCCGAGCGGATCGCCCGCAAGCTGTGTGTCCGGTTCGTGGCCGACACGGCCCCGGAGACGCTGGTGGCCAAGCTGAAGAAGGTCTACCTGGACAACGACACCGCGATCGCCCCGGTGCTGAAGGCGCTGTTCCTGTCGCCGGAGTTCGCCGGTTCGGCCGGGCAGAAGGCGCGCACCCCGTTCGAGGACGCCATCGCCACGGTGCGGGTGCTCGGCCTCGGCCCGGACGCCTCCGGGGTGAAGTCGCTCGACGCCATCTACAACCACCTGGTGGAGGCCGGGAACGCCCCGTTCCGCTGGAGCACCCCGGACGGCTTCCCGGACGTGGCCACCGCCTGGGCCTCACCCTCGGCGTTCCTGATGCGCTGCAACCTGCACCTGAACCTGGCCGCCGGCTGGTACCCCAAGCAGCTGACCCGGCCCGCCGACCTGCTGAAGTCGCTGGTCGGAGTGCTGCCCGGCACCTACGGCGCGTTGGTCGACGCGATCGCGCAGCGGCTGATCGGGGCGAAACTGCCGGCCGCCCACACCGCCGCCGTGCTCAGTGTCGCCGGGAAGGTGCCGACCAGTCCTCTGACCGGCAAGGACAAGTCGCTGGCCGGCTCCGCGCCGTACCTCATCGCCCTTGTTCTTGACTCGCCGTCCTTCCAGCTGAGGTGACCGATGACCGCACCACTGCTCTGCTGTGACGAGAACGAGAAGCTGCAGCTCACCCGCCGGGGAGTGCTCGGCCGCGGGCTGACCGTCGGCGCCGGGGCGGCGCTGGCCGGGTTGGCCGGGGAGACGCTGAGCACCAGCCTGGCCTTCGCCGCCGGAACGTACACCGGGGACACCCTGGTCGTGGTGTCGATGCGCGGCGGATTCGACGGCCTGTCGGCGTTCGCGCCGATCGGGGACTCCGACTACTTCAAGGCACGGCCCGGCATCGCGGTGCCGAAGGCCAAGGTGATCGCCGGGGACGGTGGCATGTTCGGCCTGCACCCGGCGCTGGCTCCGCTGCTGCCACAGTGGAAGGCGGGCAGGCTGGCCGCCGTCCACGCGATCGGCCAGCCCGACCCGACGCGTTCGCACTTCGCCGCCATGGAGGCGATGGAGAACGCCGCCCCCGGCACCTCGATCCGCAGCGGTTGGCTGGACCGGATGCTCGGCCTCACCGGCGCTTCGGGGCCGCTGGCCGCGGTGTCGATGGGTGACGCGATGCCGGCCCGGCTGATGTCCGGCCCGGCGTCCGACGTGTCGATGCGGGGCCTGGAGGAGTTCACCCTCACCGCCGACGGCAAGAAGCCGATGGCGGCGGCGCTGCGGGCGATGTACGCCGATGTCCCCGCCGTGCTCGCGGCGCCCGCCCTGGCCGCCGACCGGGCGTTGGCCGCCACCGCCACGGTGAAGGGCACGTACACCCCGGCCAACGGCGCGGTCTACCCCGACTCCGACCTCGGCGGCGCGCTGCGCGACGTGGCCCGGCTGATCAAGGCGAAGTCCGGGCTGGTCACAGCGGCGGTGGACTGCGGTGACTGGGACATGCACCAGGGGCTCGGCCCGGCGGTGGCCGGCGAGCGGATGTACGACAACCTGCTCGACTTCTCCACCGCGATGGCCGCCTTCGTCACCGATCTCGGTGATCAGGGCATGAAGAACGTGACGGTGCTGACGATCAGCGAGTTCGGCCGGCGGGTGAAGGAGAACGGCTCCCGCGGCACCGACCACGGCCACGGCAACGCGATGATGCTGCTCGGCGGCGGCATCCGGGGCGGCCGGGTGTACGGCGACTGGCCGACCCTGGACCCGCAGGCGCTGATCGCCGGCGACCTGAAGGCGACCACCGACTACCGCTCGGTGATCGGCGAGGTGCTGCAGAAGCGCTGCGGCCTGGGCGCCCTGGACACCGTCTTCCCGAAGGTCAAGCCGTCCTCGTTCGGCCTGGCCACGGCCCGCTGAGGCGGTACCGTCGATGACACGAGCAAGGGCCGGTGCTTCTCCCAGAAGCACCGGCCCTTGTCAGCCGACCCGGATCAAGGCCCTGTCCCGGGCCGGCTGGTATCCCTAGCGGGCGCCTGCCGTGCGGCGCTTCGACCAGACGTCGAAGGCGACCGCGGCGAGCAGCACCGCGCCCTTGACCAGCATGACCGTCTCGGTCTGGGCGCCGAGCAGGCCCATGCCGTTGTTGATGACACCCATGATCAGGCCGCCGGTGATGGCGCCGACGACCTTGCCGACACCGCCCTGGACGGCTGCGCCGCCGATGAACGCGGCCGCGATGGCGTCCAGCTCGAAGCTGTTACCGGCGGTCGGTCCGGCCAGGTTGAGCCGGCCGGCGAAGATCAGGCCGGCCACCGCGGACAGCACGCCCATGTTGACGAACAGCCAGAACACCACCGACTTGACCTTGACGCCGGAGAGCGTCGCGGCCTGCAGGTTGCCACCGACCGCGTAGATCTGGCGGCCGAACACGGCCCGGTTGGTGACCATGGTGTAGCCGACCACCAGCGCCGCGAGCAGGACCAGTACCCACGGCAGGTTGCGGAACCGGGCCAGCTGCACGACCAGGAACAGCACCAGCACGGCCGGGACGATGACCTTGAGCAGGAACAGCCACATCGGGTCGACGGCCTGGCTGTAGCGGATCCGGCCGGCCCGGGTGCGGAACTGGACGATGGCCATCGCCACCACGACCAGGACACCGACGATGATGCTGAACAGGTCGGCGCCGCCGAGCGCCGACCCGAGGCCGATGTTGCCCATCCAGCCGGGGATGAAGCCGTTCGCGATGGTGCGGATCTCCTCCGGGAACGGGCCGATGCCCTTGTTGCCCAGGATCATGTAGGTGACCGCACGGAACAGCAGCATGCCGGCCAGGGTGACGATGAACGCCGGGATGCCGAAGTACGCCACCCAGTAGCCCTGCCAGGCGCCGACCAACGCGCCGAAGGCCAGCGTCGCGACCACCGCGATCGGCCAGGCCAGATCCATCTCGACCATCATGACCGCGGCGAACGCGCCGGACGCGGCCACCACCGAGCCGACCGAGAGGTCGATGTGCCCGGCGATGATGATCAGCACCATGCCGATGGCGAGCACCAGGATGTACGAGTACTGCACGATGATGTTGCTCAGGTTCTGCGGGGCGAGCAGGTCGCCACCGGTCAGCACCGTGAAGATCACGACGGTGATCGCCAGAGCGATGTAGATGCCGCTCTGTTTCAGGTCGAAGTTGACCCTGCGGGGAGCCGTGTCGCGCCCGGGCGCGCCCGCGCCCTTGCCGACCTGCGCGGGTGCGGCCGTCACGGCGCTACCTCCTGTACTTCCTTCGTCATCAGGGTCATCAGGCTCTCCTGCGTGGCCTCGGCGCGGGGCACATCGCCGGTGATCCGGCCGGCCGAGAGGGTGTAGATGCGGTCACAGATCCCGAGAAGCTCGGGCAGCTCGGACGAGATGACCAGGATGGCCTTCCCCTCGTCGGCGAGCCGGTTGATGATCGTGTAGATCTCGTACTTCGCGCCGACGTCGATGCCTCGGGTCGGCTCGTCCAGGATCAGCACGTCCGGGTCAGTGAAGATCCACTTGGAGAGTACGACCTTCTGCTGGTTACCGCCGGAAAGCTTGCCGACGATCGCCTCGACGGTCGGCGACTTGATGTTCATGCTGGTCCGGAACTCGTCGGCGACCTTGAACTCCTCGTTGCCGTCGACCCAGCCGCCCTTGGCGAGCTTGCCGAGCGCGGCCGCCGAGACGTTGCGCTTGATGTCTTCGATGAGGTTCAGGCCGTACCGCTTGCGGTCCTCGGTCGCGTAGGCGATGCCGTGGTCGATCGCCTCGCGCACGCTGCGCGCCTGGATCTCCTTGCCGTCCTTGAACAGCCGGCCGGAGATGTTGACGCCGTAGGAGCGGCCGAAGACGCTCATCGCCAGTTCGGTGCGGCCGGCGCCCATCAGGCCGGCCAGGCCGACGATCTCGCCGCGGCGTAGGGTCAGGTTAGCGTTGCGGACCAGGGCGCGGTCGGGCTGGGTGGGGCTGTAGACCGTCCAGTCGACGATCCGCAGCGACTCCTCGCCGATCTTCGGCGTGTGGTCCGGGTACCGGTGCTCCATGTCGCGGCCGACCATGCCCGCGATGATCTTCTCCTCGGTGAGGTTGACGGTCTCCTCGGTCCAGATGGTCCGACCGTCCCGCAGGATGGTGACCCGGTCCGAGATCCCCATCACCTCGTTGAGCTTGTGCGAGATGATCACGCAGGTGATGCCCTCGTCACGCAGTCCGCGCAGCAGGTTCAGCAGGTGGGCCGAGTCCTCGTCGTTGAGCGCCGCGGTGGGCTCGTCGAGGATCAGCAGCCGGACCTCCTTGGAGAGGGCCTTGGCGATCTCCACCAGCTGCTGCTTGCCGACGCCGAGTTCGACGACGGGCGTGACAGCGCTCTCCGCGAGGCCCACCCGGCGCAGCAGCTGGTCCGCCGCCGCGTTGGTCCGGTTCCAGTTGATCCAGCCGTTCTTGGCCTGCTCGTTGCCGAGAAAGATGTTCTCGGCGATGGAAAGATTGGACGCGAGCGCCAGCTCCTGGTGGATGATGACGATGCCGCGATGCTCACTGTCCCGGATTCCGGAGAAGTGGCACAACTCGCCGTCGTACTGGATGTCACCATCGTAGGTGCCGTGCGGGTAGACACCCGAGAGCACCTTCATCAGGGTCGACTTGCCGGCCCCGTTCTCGCCGCAGATGGAGTGGATCTCACCCCTGCGTACCTCGAGATTGACGTCCTGCAGCGCCTTGACGCCCGGGAACGTCTTGGTGATGCCGCTCATCCGCAGGATCGTGTCGGTCATGGAGCCCTCCTATGGGCTGATGAGGCCGTGCCCCCGCCCGCCGGGGGACGGACGGGGGCACGGGTCCTACATCACTTCAGCTGGTCAGCCGTGTAGTAGCCAGCGTCGACCAGTTCCTTCTGGACGTTGTCCTTGGTGACGATGACGGAGTCGAGGAGCTGCGACGGGACGACCTTGACGCCGTTGTCGTAGTCCGTCGTGTTGTTCGTCTTCGGGGTCTGACCCTTGAGGACCGCGTCGGCCATCTCACCGGTGGCCTTGGCCAGGTTACGGGTGTCCTTGAAGATCGTGGAGTACTGCTCGCCCGCGAGGATCGACTTGGTCGAGGCGAGCTCGGCGTCCTGACCGGTCACGATCGGGTAGGCCTGCGCACCGGTGCCGTAGCCGCCGGACTTGAGGGCCGAGAGGATACCGATCGAGATGCCGTCGTAGGGCGACAGAACGCCGTTGACCTTCGAGCCGTCCTTGTAGGTCGAGGTCAGGATGTTCTCCATGCGCTTCTGCGCGGTCTCCGGGTCCCACCGCAGCGTGGCGACGGTCTCGAAGTCCTTCTGGCCGCTCTTGACGACGAGGGTGCCGTCGGCGATGTACGGGTCCAGGATGCTCTTGGCGCCGTTGAAGAAGAACGTGGCGTTGTTGTCGTCCGGCGAACCGGCGAAGAGCTCGACGTTGAACGGGCCCTTCTTGTCGGTCTTGTTGCCGGTCGCGTCGAGCACGCCCAGGCCGGTCAGCAGCGAGGTGGCCTGCTGGACGCCGACCTTGAAGTTGTCGAAGGTGGCGTAGTAGTCCACGTTCGGGCTCTTACGGATCAGGCGGTCGTACGCGATGACCTTGATGCCGGCCGTCTTGGCGTTCTCCAGCTGAGTGGTGATCGCCTCGCCGTCGATCGACGCGATGATCAGCAGCTTCGCGCCCTTGGTGATCTGGCTGTCCAGCTGCTGGGTCTGGGTCGGGATGTCGTTCTCCGCGTACTGCAGGTCGACCTTGTAGCCCAGGCCCTCGAGCTGCGACTTGAGGTTGTCGCCGTCGTGGATCCAGCGCTCCGAGGAACGCGTCGGCATGGTGATACCGACCAGCGCGCCGGCGGTGTCACCGCTGGCGGCCTCCTTGTCGGTGGTCTTCTCGGCGTCGCCGCAGGCAGCCATCGTGGCGACCATGGTGGCAGCGGTCAGAACGGCCGCGAGCCGGGGATATTTCACGGTGGAATCTCCTCTTTGAGAACGGGTGTTACAGGGGGCGGGCCAGGCGGAAGTACGCCTGGTTCCAGCGCACTCGATCGGCGAAGTCAGCCGATGTCGTGCGCTCATCGATCAGCAGAAGTTCGGTCTGGGCCATCTCCGCGAAATCGCGCAGTGTCTCCGCGCCGACCGCCTGGGTCAGCACCGTGTGGTGCGGTCCGCCGGCCATGATCCAACACTCGGCCGAGGTGGACAGCGACGGGGCGGGCTTCCACACCGCGCGGGCCACGGGCAGGTTCGGCAGCGGCTCGTCCGGCGGGATCACCTCGATCTCGTTCGCGACCAGACGGAACCGGTCTCCCATGTCGGCCATGCCCATGACCACCGCCGGGCCGGGGGCCGCGTCGAAGACCAGACGCACGGGGTCCTCCCGGCCACCGATCCCCAGCGGGTGGATCTCGGCGCGCGGCTTCGCCGACGCGATGGACGGGCAGACCTCGAGCATGTGCGCGCCGAGGATCTTAGGCTCACCCGGACCGAAGTGGTAGGTGTAATCCTCCATGAATGAGGTACCACGTCCGGTTCCGGCACCCATCGCCTTCACGGTGGCCACGAGCACCGAGGTCTTCCAGTCACCCTCGCCGCCGAAGCCGTAGCCGTCCGCCATCAGACGCTGCACGGCGAGGCCCGGCAGCTGCCGCAGACCGCCGAGGTCCTCGAAGTTGGTGGTGAACGCGCCGAAGCCGCCCTCGGTCAGGAACCGCCGCAGGCCGGCCTCGATCCGGGCGGCGTAGCGGAACGAGTCGAGACGGTCGCCGAGCAGCTCGGGGGCGATCTCGAAGACGTCGCGGTACTCGGCGATCAGCTTGTCGATCTCGATGTCGGACACCTGGTCGACGATCGCCACGAGGTCGTTGACCCCGTACGTGTTGACCGAGACGCCGAACCGCAGCTCGGCCTCGACCTTGTCGCCCTCGGTGACCGCCACGTCCCGCATGTTGTCACCGAACCGCGCCAGCCGCAGGCTGCGCAGGTGCTGGAGACCGGTCGCGGCCCGGGACCATGCGTCGATGCGCTTCACCACCGACGGGTCGGCGACGTGCCCGGCGACCACCTTGCGCGGCACGCCGAGGCGCGCCTGGATGAACCCGAACTCCCGGTCGCCGTGGGCGGCCTGGTTGAGGTTCATGAAGTCCATGTCGATGGTCGACCACGGCAGTGACCGATTGTGCTGGGTGTGCAGGTGCAGCAGCGGCTTGCGCAGCGCGTCCAGGCCACCGATCCACATCTTGGCCGGCGAGAACGTGTGCATCCAGGCGATCACGCCGATGCAGTCGCGGTCGGCGTTCGCGTCCAGCATGACCTGCTTGATGGCGCCGGAGTCGGTGAGCACCGGCTTGCCGACGATCTCGGCGGTGAGGCCACCGGCGGCCAGGGTCCGCTGGATCTCGGCGGACTGGTCGGCGACCTGCTGAAGGGTCTCCGGGCCGTAGAGATGCTGGCTACCGGTCAGGAACCAGATCTGCGGGTTCATCGGTTGGTCCTTTGGTCGAAGAAGTTCAGGCGCCCGCGGCAGCACGGCGCGCCATCGCCAGAGCCGGCAGGCACGTCTTCATCCGGTCGCCGGCCATGAGGGCGGCCGGCAACCCAGTGATCTTACGTCCGGAAACGGGGCCGCCGTCACCAAACGTCACGCCATACCCGGCCATGGGATGTACCTCCGAGGGGTGGCCGCACGGGTGGCCGCGACCACATCCCGGCGGGAGAACCTCAGTGTTATCGCTAACAAATACCGTGTCAACGGCCGTCGGCAACAACGAGGTAACGGCCCATTAACGTAGGCGGAGAGTAATCGCTCAGATGCGGCGGGGGGCACTTTCCCGAATG
Organism: Actinoplanes sichuanensis; assembly: GCF_033097365.1. Lineage (NCBI taxonomy): Bacteria > Bacillati > Actinomycetota > Actinomycetes > Micromonosporales > Micromonosporaceae > Actinoplanes > Actinoplanes sichuanensis. The sequence goes on along the minus strand of NZ_AP028461.1, from coordinate 820,530 downwards.
ATCAGCTGTGGCGGCACCACGATCTGGTCGGCCATGCCGGAGTCGTCCTTCATCTGCCCCAGGAGCAGGCTCAACGCGGCTCGGGCGACGTCACCGAAGGCCTGTCGGACGGTGGTCAGCGGCGGAATGAAGTAGGCCGCCTCCGGAACGTCGTCGAAACCGACCACGCTCACGTCGTGCGGCACCCGCCGGCCACGCTCGTGCAGCGCCCGCAGGATGCCCAGGGCCAGGTGGTCGTTGGCCGTGAAGATGGCCGTCACCTCGGGCATCCGGGCCAGCATCTGCCCGGTCCGGTAGCCCTCGGCCGCGGACCAGTCCGCCGACAGCAGCGGCGGCACCTCGGCGCCCGCCTCCTCCAGGGTCTGCCGCCAGCCCTGGATCCGGCCGGCCGAGTCGAACCAGTCGGTCGGCCCGGACACGTGCCAGACCGTCTCGTGCCCGGCGTCGAGGAGATGCCGGGTCGCCGCGCGGGCACCGGCCACCTGGTCCACCGTCACCAGCGGGCGCCCGCTGGCCGGATCGCCGTCGATGAAGACGACCGGAAGGTCCTCCGGGATCTCGGCGAGCGCCTCGGTGGCCGACGCGGTGTTGGCGATCACCACGAGGCCGGCCACCCGCTGGTCCAGGTGCCGGTCGACGACCGCCGAGATGGACGAGCGGTCCAACTCGCGGACACTGCCCACGCTGACCGCGAACCCGGCGTCGGCGGCGGCCTGCTCGAACTCGCTGAGCATGGTGGCCGGACCGAACAGAGTGCTGTTGCGGGCGACCACGCCGATCAGCTGGGACCGGCCGGTGACCAGGGCCCGCGCGGCGCGGTTGGGGCGATAGCCGAGCTCGGCGATGGCGGCCCGGACCCGGATGCGGGTCTGCTCCTTGACGTTGGGATGATCGTTGAGGACGCGCGAGACGGTCTGATGGGACACTCCGGCCAGCCGGGCCACATCCGTCATCGCCGGGCTACGGGATCCCTTGTCCACTTGCGCACCTCGTCCGATCCAGGTCTCATGGAGCGTAACGGGACTCCGCCACGTGCTCACAGACTCCGAAATGTTATCGATAACATCGGCATTTCACGAGCCCCGCGCGGACGATCTTTGGCGACACGTACCCTCGGCAGCGATGCAACCATCAGGGAACAACGGGCCGGGTGTGCTCGGCAGCTTAGCGGACGAGGGCTTCACCTCGTTACGCCGGGCCGCCGCCCCGCGCGCCGAGCGCTACGAGATCGGCCGGTCGCTGCGTGACCGTTCGCCACGCTCCGACATGGCCCACTGGAAGACCCCCGGTCGGCGGCTCGACCCGGTCGCCCAGGTCGTCGCGTCGCACGAGGGCCGCCTCAGCCGGCTCGTGCCGGTCCGGATCGGCCGGATGATCGCCTCGCCCTACACCTTCCTGCGCGGCACCGCCGGCCTGATGGCCGACGACTTCGCCGGGCTGCCGAGCACCGGCATCACCCCGGTCATCTGCGGCGACGCCCACCTCGGCAACTTCGGCTTCTACGCCTCCCCCGAGCGTGAGCTGGTCTTCGACCTCAACGACTTCGACGAGGCCCACCCCGGCCCGTGGGAGTGGGACCTGCGCCGCCTCGCGGTGAGCGTGCACGTGGCCGGCCGGGTCAACGGCTTCCGGGAGAGCTCCTGCTCGGACGCCGTCCAGCACTGCGTCGAGTCGTATCGGGAGCAGATCGCCCACCTCGCCGAGCAGCCGCTGCTGGCCCGCTCGTTCGACCAGCTCGACGTCGAGGGCATGCGCTCGGCGGCCAGCCGGGCCAGCTTCCGCGACGAGATCGAACGGGCCGCCCGCCGTGCTCGCCGCCGCACCAGCGACCGGGCGCTGCCCCGCTTCACCGAGCGCAACGACGGCGCCCTGCGGATGGTCGAGGAGGAGCCGCTGATCACCAGGCTCCCGGCCGACGAACGGGAGCAGCTCGCCGAAGCCCTCGACGGTTACCTCAGCACCCTCAAGCCGCACTGGGCACGGATCCTCGGCGGGTACCGGATCGTCGACATCGCGCACAAGGTGGTCGGCGTCGGCTCGGTCGGCCTGCGGGCGTACGTCGCGCTGTGCGAGGGCAGCAGCCCCGACGACGTCCTCTTCCTGCAGCTCAAGCAGGCCCGCCGCTCGGTCGTCGCGAAACACCAGCACGGCGCGCTGGCCTGGCACCGGCACCAGGGCCAACGGGTCGTGGAGTACCAGCAGGCGCTGCAGACGGTCAGCGACCCGCTGCTCGGCTGGACCACGGTCGGCGACCACCAGTACTACGTGCGCCAGTTCCGGGACATGAAAGGCGCCATCGTCGTCGACGACATCAACGCCGGCGCGCTCGCCGACTACGCCGCAATCTGCGGTTTCCTGCTCGCCAAGTCGCACGCCCGGACCAGCGGCGCCTCCATGATCGCCGGCTACGTGGGCAGCGGCGACAAACTCGACGAATCCCTGGCCCGATTCGCCCGGGCCTACGCCGACCAGGTCGAGAGCGACCACGAGGCCCTGGTCGCCGCGGTCCGCCGCGGCGACCTGCCGGCCGAGCCGGCATGACCATCCGATGACCCCCGACCCCGATGAGGTACGCCCGTGAGCGGCGCCATTCCCCTCGACTCCCCCGCGCTCCTGGACTTCTGGACCGAACGTCACCTGTGCACGCTGACCACCCTGCGCGCTGACGGTTCACCGCACGTGGTCGCGGTCGGAGCCACCTTCGACCCGGTCGCCGGCCTGGCCCGGGTGATCACCTCGGGCGGGTCGACCAAGGTCCGCAACGTGCTGCGCGGCCACCGGCGGGTGGCGATCTGCCAGGTCGACGCCGGCCGCTGGAGCACGATCGAGGGCCTCGCCGAGATCCGTGACGACCCGGATTCGGTCGCCGACGCCGTCGAGCGGTACGCCGCCCGCTACCGCCGGCCGCGCCCCAACCCGGCCCGGGTGGTCATCGAAGTGAAGATCACCCGCATTCTGGGGTCGGCCTCGCTATTAACCTCGGTGGAATGAGCGCTTCGCCGGACATCGCCGACAGCGTGCTGCTGCCCGGCCACGACGTGCCCCTCGGGCGGTACACCACGGTCCGCCGACTGCTGCCGCACCGCGAGCGGCGGATGGTCGGCGCCTGGTGCTTCGTCGACCACTTCGGACCCGACGACGTCAGCGGCCGCCCCGGCATGCAGGTACCGCCGCACCCGCACACCGGCCTGCAGACCGTGACATGGCTGGTCGACGGCCTGATCGAACACCGCGACAGCCTCGGCAGCCATCAGCTCATCACGCCCGGGCGGCTCAACCTGATGACGTCCGGGCACGGGATCGCCCACTCCGAGTTCACGCCGCCCGAGCATCCGGACGGCATGCACGGCCTGCAGCTGTGGATCGCGCTGCCCGAGGACGCCCGGCACGGCCCGGCCCGCTTCGAGCACCACGCCGCCCTACCGTCGCGGCGCGACGGTGACGTCACGGTCACCGTCGTGATCGGAAAGCTCGGCGACCAGCGGTCCCCGGCCGGGGTGCACTCGCCGCTGGTCGGTGCGGAACTGGTCCACCACGCCGCGACCCGGCACACGCTCGACCTGGATCCGGCGTTCGAACACGGCGTGCTGGTGATGTCCGGCGAGGTCACGGTGGCCGGGACGCCGCTGGCATCAGGGTCGCTGCTCTACCTCGGCGGCGGCCGCGACCACCTCGAACTGGAGTCGGCCGGACCGGCCCGGCTCTTCCTGATCGGCGGGGCACCCTTCGACGAGCCGCTGGTCATGTGGTGGAACTTCGTCGGCCGCAGCCACGACGACATCGTCCGGGCCCGGACTCAGTGGACGGCCGGGGAGAGATTCGGCGCCGTCGCGGGCTGCGACGCCGATCCTCTTCCGGCGCCAGAGCTTCCGACGGTACGGTTGAAGGCGCGCGACCGGCACGGCAACACGTACTGACCGGCCGCGCTTCCCATTTGGGTCGGCGGCCGTCATGATCACCCGATGACGCCCGCCCGACTCCTCACGGCGCTGTCCGTCGTCCCCGGTCTGCTCCCCCGCGCCGACCAGCGGGTGCCCCCGACCATCACGTGGGACGACGGCCCGTCCGGGCGAACCGCCGCCGCCGCCCTGACCGCCGCCGGCTTCGAGGTGTCCGAGCCGTTCTGGGCCGGCGGGCTGGTCGACGTCGGCGTCGAGCCGTGCGTGTTCCAGCGGGTGCTGCGCCCGGAGACGGCGGGCCTGCTCTGGCTGCACAGCAGCGAACCGGACACCCCCGACGGCGATGCCGCCCTGGCCCGCCGGGTGTTCGCCACCGACCTGCCGGCCGAGGGCTACCTGCCGGGCACCCACGAGGACGGGCTCGCCGTCCACCTGCTGCTCGGTGAACTGGGCCCGGCCGACTTCGGCGGCGACGACCTGTTCGACCGGATGGGCGCGGCGGTGCGGCGGGTCTTCGGCGGCCGGCCCGGTCTGGTCGAACTCGCCGGCCGCGCCGTCATCTGACCGCATGGGCGGCACCGGCGGCTTCGAGGGAATCGACGGCACCGACGGAATGGACGGCAGCCGGTCGGCGCATGCCGCCTACATCCGGGCCGTCGCCGCGGCGCTCGAGGACGCCGGGGTGCCGGTCGCCGACTGGCGGGCCGACGACGGGCCGGTCCGCGACGGATGGATCCCGTTCGACCTGGCCCGGCAGGTTCGGCTGCACGGGCGGCCGGTGTGGGACCACGATCAGGCCGGGGCCGGGTGGTCCGAGGAGCGGGGCTGGTATCTGCTCACCGTCGACGATCCGGCGGGGCGCGATGTCCGTACCGCCGAGGCTCTGGGAATCGCGATGATCGCCGCGCCGGGCGCGGTGGCCCGGAGCATCGCCGCCCTCGCCGGTCTTTCCGTCTCTCCCCCGCGCGAAGCCGCAACCTCCGGACCCGTCGCAGCCTCCGGGCCCGCCGGGGCCTCCGGATCCGCCGCCACCTCCGGACCCGTCGCGGCCTCCAGGCCCGCCGGGGCCTCCGGATCCGCCGCCACCTCCGGACCCCTCGCGGCCTCCAGGCCCGTCGCAGCCTCCGGGCCCGCCGGGGCATTCGGATCCGCCGGGGCCTTCTTCGGCCTTCCTGAGGTCGACGCCGATTTTCCCGGGCATCGCGCCGGGGTGGCCGATCCGGCGTTCGAGGCGGCGCTGCTGCGTTATTCGGCGCGTCGCACAAAGTCCGTTGACGGGTGGCGGGACGCGGCGGAAGGTCGAGGGTAGACCGACCGCAAGACCGTCGGAGGAACTCCCGTGACCCTCCTCGATGCCGGCCGCATCGTCCTGATCCTCGCCGCGCCCGCGGCGGTGGCCGCCGGGTGCCGCTACGTCCCCCGGTGGTGTGCCGCCGTGGCCGAACGCCTCCGCCCGCCGGCCCCGCAACCCTGGGGTCCGCCGATCGAACGTCTCGCCGCCGACCTGCGCCGACTACTCCGCCTGCACGGCGAGCTCGCCGCCTCGGCGCATGTGTCCCTCTGCGCCCACCGACTGTGGGCGGTCGAGGCGGCCATCGGCGCCCGGGCCGTCGAGGCGGCCACCGCGCTCGGCGTGCCGCATCCGCATCCGGACGCCGCCGCCTCGATGACCCGCACCGAACTGTCCGCGCTGCTCACCGCTCTCGCCGCGGCGGGGCTGGCGCTGCCCACGCGGGTCAGCGGCTTCACCACCGACGGCCGCCTCTGATCGCCGTCCTCATCCGGGACGGCCCTGCTCGTGGGAGGCGGCCCTGCTCGTGGGAGGCGGCCCTGCTCGTGGGAGGCGGCCCTGCTCGTGGGAGGCGGCCCTGCTCGTGGGAGGCGGCCCTGCTCGTGGGAGGCGGCCCTGCTCGTGGGAGGCGGCCCTGCTCGTGGGAGGCGGCCCTGCTCGTGGGAGGACGGCGGCGGAATGACAGGATTCCGCCGCCGCCTCCGGGCCCGGCTCGGGGTGCCCGGTGACGCACACCGCGAGGGATTCGAGGGGGCTCCTCCCCGCGGGGGTGTTTCGGGCACAGCACGGCCACCTTGCTGGGGGGCGGTGGCCGCCGAGCCGGGTGGCTCCAACGCGAACCGGTGAGGACGGCGGCGGAAGATGGGCTCCCGCCGCCGCCTCCCGACCCGACCCCGTGCCAAGAACCGCCAACCGCGAGAAGACGAGGGGGCGTCGTCTCAGCGGAACGTCTCGGGCACGAAACGGCCGCCATGTAACCGGGGGGCGGCGGCCGGGGGCCGGGTAGTCGGGGCCGCAATGAACCCGCTGGGACTTCGTCGGCCTCAGCGGGGTGCACATCCACCGTGACAGATCACCGGTCCATGATCCGCGACCACGGAGCGTGTCCTTCGCCACCCGCCGGACACGCTTGCGACACCTCTCGTTCACGCGGGTTCCGATACAGGCTGTCACCTGTTCAGGGTCACCCGCTAGTCCGTGGTTCTCCTGAAGAGAAACTTAAAAAGTCCTTAAGTCGACATCGGGACCGTCACCTCGAGGCAGCGAACGCCGTTGATCAGGGCAACGCCCGGACCCCGGCCGGAACCGCCTCCGGAGCACTGTCATAGTGACTGCTCAACCCGTTGAACCAGGACCGCCCGCAGGACGTATACCCCGATGATCGCGCTCCATCGGCGAGCTGCGGCGCCGATGCGATCCACCCTCACGGGCCGTCCGTGAGGCCGATGACGGGGACCCGCAGGGCGGTGGCGCACTGCGCAAATCCGTGGTTAACCTTCCACATCCACCACGTGGCAGGTATTGATCGCGGGACGCAGGGGGCGGCACCGGGGTGCGGAGGTGGTACAGCGTGAGGACGGTGGCACGGATGCGGCGTAGGGGCGTTGGGTCCTTCACCGGCCGATTCGGGGCCGCGTCATGAGCTTCGAAGACGACGAGTACTGGGAGGACGAGTACGACGAGTACTCCTTCATGCCCAGCTCCGCGGTCAAACAGGAGAAGCACTACACCAAACGCACCACTCCGGACCCGGTCATGCCCACCCGCCGTCGCGCGGGCGCGCCCGAGGACGGCACCCTCCGCCAGAAGCAGGCGGCCTTCGACTCCGAACGGCCCTCCTGGCTCGACGACCCCGACTTCGAACCGATCGACACGTCCGTCGACAACCTGGTCGGCGACGACTTCGACGACGTCGACTTCAACCGGCCCGAACTCGGCGTCGACTTCGACAAACCCGACTTTCCGATCGTCGACCCCGCGGCCCGCCCGGAGCTCCGGCGAGGCGGCGCGGCCCAGCGTCGCGGCGGAGACAACCGCTATGAGCGTACGGCCGACGAGCGCCGTGACGACGAACGCGGCTACGGACCGTCCTCCCGCTACCGGGACGACGCGCCACCCCGCCGTCGCTCCGACGACCCGGGACGCGGCTGGGACGACCGTCGGGACGGCACGCCGGCCCGCCGGGACGACCGGGACGGGCGCTGGGACGACCGGGAGCGGCGGCCTTCCAAGCGCAGCGACGTGCGTGATTCCCGTGACCTGCGCAACCCCCGCGACTCCCGTGACCCGCGCGCTCCACGGGACCTGCGGGACGACCGCGAGGTACGCGATTCACGCGGTGATCTGCGTGATGGGCGCGATTCCCGTGATTCGCGCGGTGACCTGCGTGATCCCCGTGACCTTCGCGGCCAGTCCCGCGACCCGCGTGACGCCCGCGACCCGCGCGGTGACGTCCGCGACCCGCGCAGCGACTCCCGCGATCTCCGCGATCCACGTGGTGACGTCCGCGACCCGCGCGACGGCCGGAACGTCCGGGACGATCTCCGCGCGCAACCCGGCGACCAGCGCGACGATTTCCGCGACCCGCGCAGCGGCTCCCGCGATCTCCGCGACCAACGCGGCGCCCGCGGCGAGGCCCGCGACCCACGCGGCGACCTCCGCGACCCGCGCGGCGACTCCCGCGACCAGCGCGATCTGCTCGACGGCCGCGGTGACGTGCGTGATCCGCGCAGCGACTCCCGCGACCCGCGTGGCGACGTCCGCGACCAGCGTGGCGACTCCCGGGACCTTCGCGACCAGCGTGGTGAGCTGCGTGACCCGCGCGACGGCCGGAACACCCGGGACGATCTCCGCGTGCAGTCGGGAGATTCCCGTGACCCGCTGGCCGGTGACGACCGGCGGGATCCTCGCGACGACCGTCGTGGCCGTGGCCGGCGGGCCATGGAGATCCGCGCCGACGAGATGTGGGACGACGAGGGCCACATCGAACGCGACGGCGACCGGCCCGGCAGCGGCCGCACCATCGAACTGGGCGCCGACGAATACTGGGAGGACACCAACCGTTCCCGCGACCGTCAGGCCCGTCCCGGCCGCGGCGGCGAGACATGGGAGGACGACGACTTCGGCCCGATCCGCCCGCCCGGCGGGCGACGTCCGCGACGCGACGAGGACGCCCGGCGGTCCGGTCCGGCACGACGCGACGACCAGGCGGTCACCGGACGCGCGCAGGTCCCGGCCTCCGGTTCGGACGATTTCGACCAGGTCTTCGGTACGGGCGACGACCGCTACCGCCAGGACCAGCGCCGCGAACCGGCCCTGCCCGCAGCCGGGGACACCCGTGCCCCGGCCGAGCCGGTAGCCCGCGACCAGGCCGAACGCCGCCCGACCGCACCCGACGACCGTGCCGCCGTCCGCCCGGACGGCGCCGACATCCTGGCCGGAGACCTCCCCGGCCGGGCCGCCACCGGCCGCACCGTCACGCCCGCGGACCTCCCCGGCCAGGCCGAGACCGGGTCCGACCGCGCTGTTCCGGGTCAGACCGGCTCCGACCGCGCTGTCCCGGGTCAGACCGGCTCCGACCGTGCTGTCCCGGGTCAGACCGAGCCCGGTCGCGGAAACGCCGCCGACCGCCGCGACACACCGGTTCCCCCGGCCGGCCAGGGGAATGCCGACGAGCGCCGCGACACACCGCAGCCGGCGGCCGGTCAGACCGGACGGGGAAGCGCCGGCGACACGTCGCCGGCCACGAGCGGGCAAACCGGGCGTGGCAGCGCCGGTGGATACCGGGACACGCCGCAGACCACGGGTGACCAGGCCGGGCGTGGAAGCGCCCCCGACCGGCGCGGTATGCCGGAGACCGAGGCGCCGACGGTTCCGACCGAGTTGGCCGGTGCCGCCGACGGTCGCGGCGCGCCGGAGGCCTCGGGTGGTCACGCCGGACTCGGGAACACCGGGGACCCGCGTGGCGCGACAGACCCCTGGGGCACCGCCCCGGAGCGGCCGGCTGCGGCGAACGCCGCGCAGGGCGAGTATCGGAACACCGGTCCGGGTGGGCAGGCCTCCGCAGGACAGCGGCCGCAGGGCGGCGCCGGCAGCGGAGCCCCGCAGGGCCAGGGTGACTGGACCACCCAAGGGCAGGGCGCCACCCCGGGGCAGGGTGACTGGACCGCGCCGCAGCCGGACACGGCGGCCGGCTGGGCTACTCCGCCCGGTGCCACGGAGTATGGGGCCGACGGGTCGGCTGGTCGGCCGGTTGCGCCGCCGGTGGTCGGTGGCAAGGCCGTTCCCGGTCAGGGTGACACGGAAAGCGCTGGGCGGGAGGCTTCCGGCAAGGCTGAGCGGAAGGGTTCGGAGCGGCGCGGGGGCTGGCGTTCGGCTGTCGCGCGGCTCGTGCCCGGACAGCGGGGCCCGGCCGCGGACACGCCCGCTGAGCCGACCGTGGATCTCAGCAGCCGGGATGGCCGGGGTCCGGGAGCAGGTCAAGGCACGAACGGCGGCGCCGCACCGGATCCGTCTGATGGGAACGGGCCGGCTTCCCCGGCGCCGACAACGGGCCCCGGGTGGTCCGGAGGGCTGAGGCGCCCGTACCGCCGAAGGTTGTCAGCGCTGCGACACCGCCTCCCGCGCCGCGCGTCATCAAGGCCGAGCCGCCGGTTGCGCCGCGTGTCGTCGCCGCTCCGGCGCCGGTTCCGCCGGCGCGCGTGATCGGTCCGAACGGACCGCAGCCCGGTCCCGCAACGGACCGCCCCGACGGGAACGCGGCTCCCGGCAACGCAACCCGTCCGGATGTGACCGGCGGCTTCGAACGACCCGCCGCACCCGGCGATGGACAATGGGGCGGCCCGGGCGGACGGCCCGACGTCACCGGCGGCTTCGAACGACCCGGCGCTCCCGGCGACGCCCGCTGGGGTGGAGGACGGCCCGACGTCACCGGCGGCTTCGAACGGCCCGGCGCCCCGACCGATCCCCGCTGGGGTGGAGCCGGTGGACGTCCGGATGTCACCGGCGGCTTCGAACGGCCCGGCGCTCCCGGCGACGCCCGCTGGGGTGGAGGCCGGCCCGACGTGACCGGCGGCTTCGAGCGGCCGGGCGAGGGTGGGGTTCCGCAGCAGCGAGCCCGGTCGCCTCGGACCGCGCACGTCTTCCTCAGTGAGGGGGACGGGCCGTGGGCCATGGTTCCGGATGCGACTCAACCGGCGGCCGGTGCGCGACCGGTTTCGCCGCCCGCTCCCGAGGGTGGCGTGGCTGGTCAGCCCGCGGCGGCCACGGCGTGGCCGCCCGCGGCCCGGCCGCAGGTTCCCGGTGACATGGGTTCGGGTGTGCAGCCGATTCCGGGTGGGGATCCGGCCGTGGCCGGGCACCCGTCGGCCGCCTGGCCGCCCGCTGTCCGGAACGCGCCCGGTCCGCACGGGCCCGGCCAGACGCCACCCGGCTCAGGAACTCCGCAGTCCGGTCCCGGCATCCCGCAGTCCGGTCCCGGTGCCCCGCAGACCGGTCCCGGCATCCCGCAGACCGGTCCCGGCGCCCCGCAAGCCGCGCCCGGTGGCGGGTACTCGGCGCCCGGTTCACCGCGGGTGGCGCCCGGTGGCGCGCCTTCGGGGCCCGGTGGCGCACATTCCGGTGTGGGACCGACGGTGTCCGGGCAGCCGCAGGCCGCTCCAGGAGCGTCCCAGGCCGGTTCCGCCGACGGCTGGAACGGCACGGGAGCCGGACGGCCCGGCGACGGGCGGAACAGTGCGGCGCCACGATCGGCACCGCCTTCGAACGATCCCGGTGGGCTGGCGAACTCGTGGAACGGCTTCGGAGCGCAAGGGGCCGCCGGTACCGCGGCTCCGGGTGGCAGCGCGCCGCGTTCGGCGCCTCCGGCTACCGGTGCCGAGGGTTCGCGGACCGGGTTCGGTGCGCCGGGTGCGCCGCCGGCCGGTGGCGCACGGAACAACGCCGGTCCGGGTGACGCGTCCAGCGTGCCCCGTTCGGCGCCGCCCGCACCGGGTGTGCCGTTCGGGCCGTGGAACGGGTTCGGACCGGCTCCGGAGACGGCGTCCCCGACGGGTGCCGCCTGGGATGGTCCCACCGGCGAGCAGGCCACCAGGGGCATGCCGGGATCGGCGCCCACCTCGGGCGGCCCACGGCATGGCGCACACGCCGCCGACAACACCGCGGCCACCACGGCCGGTGCCGGACGGGCCGGTACCGGACGGGCCGAGACCTTGCAGGGCGGTGCCCACACCGGACCGGCACAAGCTGGTACCGGACAGGCCGAGACCTCGCAGGGCGGTGCCCACACCGGACCGGCACAAGCTGGTACCGGACGGGCCGGGATTACCCCCGCCGGTCCGGCGCAAGCCGCCGGTGCGCAGGCCGGACCGGCTGGATGGAACGGTGCCACGCCGCGATCCGCGCCGCCCGCGTCCGGTGCGGCGGTCCACGGGGTGGGATCGGGTGGAACCGCGACGCCTGCCTCGGGTGCGCCCGCCGGGCAGCCTGGCTGGAACGGCACCACACCGGTCTCCCCAGCCGCCACGCCGGATGGACGTCAAGCCGGATGGAACGGGCCCACACCGGTCTCACCGGCGACGGGTCCCGCAGCGACCGGATGGAACGGGCCGACGCCCGTCTCGCCCGCGCCCGCATCGGCGGGTGACGTCCGCTCGGCCGGTGGGCGGATCGGAGCCACGCCGGTCTCCGGGGCGCCCTCGGGGGCCGCGCCGGGTGACGGGCGACAGGCCGAGGGGTCGGGGGCTACGGCTGAGCGGCCCACGGTGGCGATGCCGAAGCCCGGTACCCCGTCCGGGGCCGGGCGGGAGAAGATCGGGTTCCCGCTGAGCCGTCCGGAGCCGGTCGAGGCGGATCGGCCGTACATGGACGCCGACGGGACGCTGCACAATCTGCGGCCGATCGGTCGGCTGGAGACGTCCGGGCCGGACACCGAGCCTCGGCGCTATGCGGACACGGCGTTCGGTGGTGGCTGGTTCGTCAGCAAGGCCGGCGGTTCGAAGGCTGCCGGTGACGGCGAGCCGGACGCCGGTGGCACGGCGACCGGTGGAGCGGCGAGCAGTGACACGGCGAGCAGTGACACGGCGACCGGTGGCACGGCCGCCGGTCGCGACGGGGCTTCGGGAGTCCAGGGCGGCTCCGGTCGGCACGCCTCCAAGGCCGGCGCCGACGCGGAGCCGGCCGGTGGCGAGATGGGTGACGGCCGGGCCGCCGCCGCGGCCGGGAAGGCCGGGGAAGCCCGCCATCAGGCCGCCGACGGCCGGGCCACCGCAACCGGTGGACAGTCGGCGACGACCGACGGCGAGACGACGACCGACGGGCACCCGAAGGCAGCCGGCGAACAGCGGGCCACGGCCGAGGGACCCGCGGGCGCGAACGGTGAACGGCGGACCGGAAACGGCACGGCCGCTGAACGGCGGGCCGAGACCGACCGGGCCGGCGAACCGCAGGCCGGAGACGGCGCGGGCGCCGAACGCCAGGCCGAGACCGACTCGGGCACCGGACGGCAGGCCGGGAGCGGCGCGGGCGCCGACGGGCAGGCCGCGGCGAAGCTCGGTGCGGCCGGAGAGCAGCCGGCCGGCGGAGCAGCCGACGCGGCCCGACCGAAGCAGCAGAACGGTGCGCGGGCGGCGTCCGACGTGCCGCGCGGGCCGGACCTCGCTCCGCATCTGCCGCTGACCGCGGCCGAACTGTCGGCGATCAGATGGCGGCTGGACGGGGCGACGCTGCGGGAGGTCGTCGACAACCGGGACGCGCTGCGGGCGCTCGGGGAACGGCTCGACGGGCCGCTCACCGACGAGGCGGACAACATCGTCAAGGCGGGGCTGCTGAGCGTACGCGCGGAGGTGTACCGCCTGCTCGGTGAGCTGGGTATGGCCGCCGCGGCGAGCCGGCTGGCGCTGGCGCACGCCGAGTCGGCGCACGACCTGCAGTCGATGGTGATCGCCCAGGCGGAGCTGGCGCACGTGCTGCGACTGCGGGGTGACTACATGGAGGCCGACCGGCTGTTCCAGAAGGCGGTGGAGGCGGAGGTGTCGCCGGCGGTGCGCAGTGTGGTGCACGAGAACGCCGGGCGCAGCTGCTTCGACCAGGGGCGGCACATGGAGGCGCTGGACCATTTCGCGCGGGCGGTCCGGCTGGGCGCCCCGGAGGACACCGATCTGGTCGAGCGCATCGGGGTGTGCCTGGAGGCGGTCTACATCCACGTGTTGCGGGACGGTTGGGGCCCGTACCCCCGCAGGTCTCCGGAGATCCTGACCCCGCTGGGCGGTAAGCCGGCCGCGGACGGTGACCAGCCGGGGTGAGTCAGGCCGAGGCGGGCAGTCGCTGGGGTGGATGGGCCATCATGCTGCGGCCCCGGCCACCCTCCTTGGCCCGGTAGAGGGCCGCGTCGGCGACCTTCTGAAGTTCGTCGGCGCCGGTGGCGTGGTCGGGGAGCACGGCGATGCCGATGCTGAGGCTCGGCGGGCCGCACGGTAGTCCGGTGGTGGCGCCGACATGGGCGCGGGCGAGTTCGGTGAAGCGGACGGCCGCGTAGGGCGCGGCCCGCAGCAGCACGGCGAACTCGTCGCCGCCGAGGCGGGCGACCATGTGCCGGCGGTCCTCGGCGGCGTCGCGGAGGGCGTCGGCGACGGTACGCAGGGCGAGGTCCCCGACCGCATGGCCCCAGGTGTCGTTGATCGTCTTGAAGTGGTCGACGTCGATCATGATGAGCGCGAGCGGTTCGTGGTCGTCGGCGTCGGCGACGGCCCGGTCGAGTTCGGCGTCGAAGGCGCGCCGGTTGGCGGCGCCGGTGAGCGAGTCGGAGGTGGCCTGGGTCTCCAGCACGCCGCGTAGCCGGTCGTTGCGTTCGCGGAGGCCGGCGACGACGACGGCGGTCATCGACATGGCCACGGTGATCGCGATCCAGTCGAGCAGGGCCTGTCCGCTCTCCTGGAACTGGAAGGCGGTGAGCGCGTGCCCGGCGGAGATCTGGACGACGGTGAGGGCGATCATCCGGCGGTTGAGGAACATCGCGGCGTAGAGCAGCGGCCACAGGTAGAACAGTTGCGGACCCATGGTGGCGTCCGCGGTGCCCACGTTGAGCCCGGTGATGACGCCCGCCGACATCAGTGGCACGAGCAGCCAGAACAGTCTGGGCATGGCCTGCGGGCGGCGCAGGCAGATCAGGCCGACGGTGAACAGGATGAACGAGGTGACGGCGAGGGCGATGACCTGGCCCAGCGGGTCGCCGAGCTTCATCAGGACACCGGTCACGAAGTTGTAGGGCCCGGCGGCCAGCATCAGATAGGCGACGGCACGGGCGGCGCCGTGCATGTCGCGTAACTGATGGGCCAAGGTGTTCTCCTCCGGGTCCGGTCCGAAACCATCATTCGGTTCCGGTAGGCGTCACCTGAGGCGTTGCCCGCCGGCCCGGCGGGGACTCATTCGGTACGCAGCGCGACCACCGGATCGAGCCGGCCGGCCCGCTGTGCCGGGACCACGCCGAAGATGATGCCGACGGCGGCCGACACTCCGAACGCGAGTGCCATCGACCACCAGGTGAGGGCGGCCGGTACCGGGGTGAACCGATCGACGAGCAGGGCGGTGCCGCCGCCGAGGAGCATGCCGAGGACACCGCCGGTGGTGGTGAGTAGCACCGCCTCGAGGAGGAACTGGACACCGATGTCGCGGGGCCGGGCGCCGACCGCCTTGCGCAGCCCGATCTCCCTGGTCCGTTCGCGGACCGAGACGAGCATGATGTTGGAGACGCCGACCCCGCCGACGAGCAGGCTGATCCCGGCGATCGCGGCGAGGACACCGGTGAGTACGCCGAGGATGTCGCCGAGCACACCGAGGATCTGCTCCTGGGTGACCGCGGAGAAGTCGGTGTCCGGGTGGCGGTCGGTGAGGGCGGCGACGACGGCGGTGGAGAGGTCGCCGATCCGGTCGCGGTCGGGGGCGCGGATGGCGATGCCGTCGATGCGCTCGGTGCCGAGCAGGCGCTGCGCGGCGGTGACCGGCACGTGCACCTCGCCGTCGCGGTCGACGCCGAGGCTCTGCCCGAGCGGTTCGAAGACGCCGATCACCCGAAACCGGACTCCGCCGATGGTGATCTGCCGGCCGATCGGGTCACGGTCGGCGAACAGGGTACGGGCCAGGCCGGCACCGAGGACCGCGACGCGACGACCGGTGCTGACGTCGGTCCGGGTCAGATAGGTGCCGCGGTCGAGGTTGCGGACGAAGACGGTGGGGGTGGTCTCCAGGACACCCTGCATGCTGGCGAAACCGGTGCGCGACCCGGCGCGTACCGTCTCGCCCGAGGCGATGGTGACGGCGACCCGGCTGCGGTCGCCGACCACCCGGTTGATCGCGTCGATGTCGTCCAGGGTGAGCGGTGACGAGGTGGGCGCCGAACCGGCCTGGATGCGGCCGGGCACGACCAGCAGCAGGTTCGAGCCGAGGCCCTCGACCTGGTTCTCGATCTGCTGTTTGGTGCCGGTGCCGATGGCGACCAGGGCGACGACCGCGGCCACCCCGATGATCACGCCGAGCATGGTGAGCATGCTGCGCAGCCGGTTGGCGCGCAGCGCGTCGAGGGCGACCCGCCAGGCCTCAGCGAGTCGCACTGATCAGTCCGTCCTTCATCACGATCTGCCGGCGGGCGCGGGCCGCGACGTCCCGGTCGTGGGTGACCAGGACGACCGCGACGCCGTCGTCGACGAGCGATTCGAGCAGGGCCAGGACGGACTGGCCGGTGGCCGAGTCGAGGTTGCCGGTCGGTTCGTCGGCGAGCAGCACGGACGGGCCGGTGACCAGGGCCCGGGCGATGGCGACGCGCTGCTGCTCGCCGCCGGACATCTGGTTGGGGCGGTGGGTGATCCGGTGGGCGAGGCCGACCCGTTCGAGCATGCCGGTGGCGCGTTCCCGGCGTTCCCGGCGGCCGACACCGCGGTAGACCAGGGGCAGGCCGACGTTGTCCTGCGCGGTGGTCCGGGCCAGTAGGTGGAACGACTGGAAGACGAAACCGATGGTGGTGTTGCGCAGCTCGGCCATCTCGTTCGGGGTGAGCGTGCTGACGTCGCGTCCGCCGATCAGCAGGGTGCCGCCGGTCGGCCGGTCCAGGCCGCCGAGCAGGTGCATGAGGGTCGACTTGCCGGAGCCGGAGGTGCCGACGATGGCCACGTAGTCGCCCGGCTCGACGGTCAACGACACACCGCGCAGCGCGGGCACCGACACCCCGTCCAGCTCGTAGGTGCGGCTGACGTCGTCGGCGACGATCGCGGCCGTCACGGCGCCTTCTGACCGGCGTCGACCTGGTCGGCGCCGGCGACCACGACCCGCTCCCCCGCGCTCACCCCGGAGACGATCTGCACGGTGTCCTCACCCTGCACCCCGAGCCGCACCGGTACGGCCGTGTAGCGGCCGTCCCGGACCGTCCACACCGTGTCGTGCCCGTCGGCGGTGACCACCGCCGAGGCGGGGACGGTGACCGCGCCGGCGGCCTGGCGCACCTTGAGCCGGATCACCGCGCTCATCCCCGGTCGTGGCTCGGGGGCCGCCTCGCCGCTGTCCGCGAACGCGCCTTCGCCGAGATCGAGGCGCACCCGGTAGGAGACTCCGCCACGGGCCGAGGTGGTGGGCAGCAGGTCGACCGCCCGGACGGTGGCCGGATAGCCGGCGCCGGGCGCCGCGTCCAGCTCGACCTCCGCCTCGACGCCCTCACCGACCAGGAGCACGTCGGTTTCGTCGACCTCGGCGGTGAGCCCCAGCCGGCCGGTGTCGACCACGGTCACCACCGGGGTGCCGGCCGCGACCCAGCCGCCCTCGGGGATCGCGGTGTCCACCCCGGACATGCCACCCGACGTGCCGGTCGGGGCCTGCCCGGTCTCCAGGAGCCCGGCCAGCGAGCCGCCGCCGGACTGCGCCGGGCCGCCGAGCTGGACCACACCGGCCACCGGGGCGCGCAGGGTGAGCGCGTCGACGGCGGCGTCGGCCAACTCGTACGCCTGCTCGGCCTGCAACCGCTGGGCGGCGGAGAGGGTGCCCATCGCGCGGCTCAGTGAGGCGACGCCGCGCTCCACCGACCGCAGGGCGGTCGCCGAGGCCGCCGAGGCGGTCTCGTAGTTCTTCTCGGCCGCGTCGACCTGGTGCAGCAGCGTCTTCTTGACCTGCGGGTCGGTGATCTGCGCGGCGGCCGCCCGGGCCTGCTCGAAGGCGTCGGCGGCCTGCCGGTCGGTGCGTTTGCGGACGGCGGCGAACTCGGCGGTGCCGCCGGTGCTGATCGTGCCGCCGGCGGGGGCCCGCTCGACCGCTTCGGCGGCGGCGTCCCGACGGCGGGTCAGCTCGGGCGAGTCGATGACGGCGAGCACGTCACCCTTGCGGACCCGGCGGCCGGGCTCGGCGTGGAGCTCGCGGAGGGTGCCGGAGGCGGGCGCGGTCAGGGTCGCGGCGGTCCGGGCGGTCACCGTGCCGGGCGCCTCGACGATCTCGTCGACCGTCCCGACCTGCGCGTTGCCGAGGCGGACCGGGTCGGGGGCGTCGTCGCACGAGGCCGCGGTCATCGGGAGCAGCACCACGAGACCCGCGGCCACGATCACAACACGTGAGCGATACACGATCGCCACTCTATGCCGGGTGAAAACAGCGGGCCGCCCCCGGAGGGACGGCCCGCTGCGGTGTCACGAGACGATCAGGTGCCGGGGCGGCGGCCGAAGACCTTCACGGTCATGCCGATCTTGCCGATGCTCCAGTACTTCTGGGCGTCCTGCTGGAGGAGGTTCACGCAGCCGTGCGACCCGCGCCACTTGTCGTGGATGTAGGTCGTGGTCTGGTGGAAGCCCCGCCCGCCGATGAAGCGCTGCCAGTACGGCAGCCACACCTCGTACGGGTCGGACCACTCCTTCTTCGTCCGCTTGTTGATCGTGAAAGTGCCCGCCGGGGTCCGGTAACCCTTGTACCCGGTGCGGGTGACGGTCGGCTTGACGTACACCGCCCCGTTCTTCATCACCCACGTCGTCTGGTTGGTCAGATCGACGCAGAAGGTGATGCCCTTCTTCTTGGCCTTGCAGGCCGCCGTCTTCGTCGCCGCCAGTCGCTTGGCGACGTCGAAGGTGGTCGGGCCGGCCAGACCCTTGGCCGGCTGGATGCCGAACCGCTTCTGGAACTTGATGATCGCGGCACAGTCGGCGGGCGACTGCTTGCCGTCGACCGTCACCGTGCCGTAGCCGCCCAGCTGCTTGAGGTAGCCCTCGACCTGCTTCTGGTACTTGCCGGTCGCGCACGACGCGGCGGCCGCCTTGGTGACCACGGTGGTGGTCACGGCCGCGGTCACCGGCGCGGACGCACCGGCGCTCGCCGGCGTCAGCGCGAAAGCGCCGAGACCACTGCCGACCAGTACGGCCATGGCCGCACCGGCGAGGCGAGCGGAAACCCGTCCCCTTGCCAACGTTCCTCCCCAGGAGTTGAGGCTTGTTCGCGACAACCTCGACCCACGCAGCGCAATAGACGCCCTACGAGGTCTCCACCGTCGCGAACAAGGCTCACTTGTCCGCACATAGAAGCACAGCCAGCCCCACCTGTGGAGTACGGGGACGACCGGTGACACGAAACCGGTATGCCATCGGCATCCGGGGCCACCGGGTTGAGGTGATTCAGCTACGGGGAGTGGCGAAGTCCTGGACCCAGTAGGGCGTGTCGTCGGCGGCCAGCGCCAGCCCGACCCCCATCTGGTCGAGCCGGCAGTCCAGGATGTTCTCCCGATGGCCGGGACTCCTCATCCAGTCGGCCATCACCCGGAACGGGCTGTCCTGCCCCTTGGCGATGTTCTCGCCGTAGCGGCGCCACGGGTACCCGGCGCCCGTCACCCGGCTGCCGGCCTTCTCCCCGGCCGGTGACTCGTGGTCGAAGTAGCCGCGCCGGGCCATGTCCGAGGCGTGCCGGTTGGCGGCCTGGATCAGCCGCCGGTCCAGGGTGATCGGGTCGCAGCCGGCCTCCTTGCGCTCCTGGTTGACCAGCGCCAGGACCTGCTGCTGCACCGGCGACTGCGGGCCCGGCGCGACCGACGCGGAGGTCACCGCGGTCCGGGACGCGACGATCGGGTCGGCCCCCGGCACGGCGGCCCGGCCGGTCGGCGACTCCAGTTCGGACCGTCGGTGGGGTTTCGTACGGACCGGCGCGTCGCCCCATCCGGACACCGGCGGCCGCCCGGACGGAGCGACGTCGGGTGTGCCCGGTGGCGCGTACGCCAGCGCCGGGGTGGCACTCCCGGGGACCGCCAGCGCCGGGGTGGCAGTCCCGGAGACCGCCAGCGCCGGGGTGGCACTCCCGCAGACCGCCAGCGCCACCACAGCCAGCCCGAGTCCCACCGCAGGTCCACGCATGTCCACCGTCGATCCCTCCGCTTCCACGGCCCAGCCGGTCCGGGCCGTCCAGAGATGACCAACGGCCCGGCCAGCGGAAACGGAACGGAACCCGGATCAGGCATGTCGCACAGCCGCACAGGATTCCGGCGTTCTTCCGCCTATCGGGGTAATCCACTCAGTCCGATCTCCTCACCCCTCCGGTGGTCCCGGCCGTAGGTTCGCCGTCGCTACGGTTTCGCGGTGCGCAACCGCTACCTGGACACGCTCCGTGCCGCGGCGATCGTCCGGGTCGTCGTCTATCACCACTTCGGGTGGGCGTGGCTGTCGCTCGCGCTGCCGGCGATGGGCGTCATGTTCGCGGTGGCCGGGTCGCTGACCGCCGCGTCCCTGGACCGCCGCGCGGCCGGTCCGGTGGTGCTGTCCCGGCTCCGCCGCCTGCTGCCTCCACTGTGGCTGCTCGGCGCGGTCGTCGTCCCGGCCATGATCACCACGGGCTGGACGGTGGAACCGGCCCGGCTCCTGCTGTGGATCGTGCCGCTGGCCGACCCGCCCGGCAGCGAAGCCGCGATCGACGCCTGGGAGCCGCTCTGGTACATCCGCGCCTACCTGTGGTTCGTGCTGCTCACCCCGCTGCTGTACGGGCTGTGGAAGCGGGTCGGCTGGGCACTGGTGGCCCTACCGATCGCCGGGCTGGTGGTCCTCGACAAGACCGGGTTCACGCTGCCGGACGCCGCCGACTCGGCGATGTGGGATCTGGTCACCTACGGCGCCTGCTGGATCGTCGGGTTCGCGCACCGGGACGGCCGGCTGGCCCGGCTGCACCCGGCCATCGCCTTCTGGGGCGCGATCGGGCTCGGCGCGGCCGCCCTCTACTGGCAGAGCGGGCATCAGGGCGAGGACGCGTGGGACCTGAACGACGTGTCCGAGTCGCAGGCGCTCTGGTCGCTGGCCTTCGTGCTGCTGGTGTTGCGCTGGCAGCCGGACATGACCCGGTTCGCCGCGATCCGGCCGTTGGACCGGCTGGTCAGCCTGCTCAACGGGCGGGCCGTCACCATCTACCTCTGGCACAACATCGCGATCGCCGCGATCTGGCCGGTACTGGAATTCACCGGGCAGGACGACCTGGGCCGCCTGGAGGGCCCGGTCACCCTGGCGATGACCGTCCTGCTCACCGGGGTGGCGGTGGTCGCGTTCGGCTGGGTCGAGGACCTGGCGGCGGGCCGGTCACCCCGGCTGTGGCCGACCTACCAGGCGCCCCGCGCCCAGCCGGCCGCCGGAGAGACGCCCGGTGAGCGGCGGACCGCCGGAGAGACGCCTGGTGAGCGGCAGGCCGTTCCGGAGCCGTCGGCCGGGGATCCGATCACCGAGCGGATCATCCGGGACACGCCGCCGGGGGCGCCGTGCCCTCCGCAGCAGGGCCGCCGGTACCTCTCCGAGGACCCGGTCACCGAGCGGATCATGCGGGACATGCCGGTGGCCGGGCGACCGCCGGTCCAGCCGCGGGGGCACGAGGGTGTGCCGTGGGCCGGGAACACCGCCCCCCAGCAGGGCGGGCCGCCGCTGCCGCTGCGGTTCGACGGGCGCGACGGCGCCCACTGAGCAGGCTGTCCCGGCGCGCGGAGGGCGGCCACGCGCCGGGACAGCCGGCACCTCGAAAAGCCGGACGACCCAGACCCCGGAAAGCCGGACGACCCGCACCCCGGGAAACGGGCGGCCGACTGCTCGCAGAGTCCGGCAAACCGGGTCGGCCGAAACCCGCCGGAAACCCGAAAGGGCCAGGTCAGACGGGATGCGTACGGCGTACCCCCGGAAAGTTTTGAAAGCGAGCGAAGCTCGCAAACCGATGGCTAGCCTGAGGCCGTGGGGGGGCTGCCGGGCGGTGTGCTGACTCCGGCGCTGGACGCCGGAGTCGCCGCGCTGGTCTTTCGGGCCGGGCCGCTCTAC
Source organism: Actinoplanes sichuanensis (assembly GCF_033097365.1). Classification (NCBI taxonomy): domain Bacteria; kingdom Bacillati; phylum Actinomycetota; class Actinomycetes; order Micromonosporales; family Micromonosporaceae; genus Actinoplanes; species Actinoplanes sichuanensis. Next base: position 799,057 of record NZ_AP028461.1, on the reverse strand, counting down.
TGCGCGCTGCCGCTCGGCGAGGTCATCGAGACCATGCGCCCGCTGCGCACCAGGCCGCTGGCCGGCACCCCGTCCTACGTGCGCGGGCTGACCATCCTGCGCGGCGCGCCGGCTCCGGTGATCGACATGACCAGGCTGCTCACCGGCGTCGAGGCACCGGTCGACAGGTATGTGGCGGTGCGCGCCGGCCGCGGTCCGGTCGCCTGCGCCACCGGCCCGGTGCTCGGTGTCCGCGACATCGAGGTGGAGCCGCCGGAGGGGCCGGCCGCACTGTTCACCGGAGTCTCCAAGGCCCTGATCGCGGCGGTCGGCACGGTCGGAACCGAACCATTGCTGCTGCTGCACAGCATCGCCGCGGTGCCCGACGAGGTGTGGGAGGCCGCCGGTGGCACGCCACCGGCGGCCCCGTCATGATCAGCGCGGCGTCGCTGACCCGGTTCCGGGAGCTGCTGCAACGACGCCTGGGCTGGACGTTCGCCGACCACGATCTGGGGCCGACGGCCGAGGTGCTGGCCGCCCGGGCCCGCGCACACGGGCTCACCGACCGGGAGTACCTGGACCGGCTGACCGGACGCCGCTGGACCGCCGAGGTGGCCGAACTGGCGAGCGCGTTGAGCATCACCGAGACGTACTTCTTCCGGCACGAGGAACAGTTCCGGGTGCTGCGCGAACGGGTGCTGCCGGAGATGATCGAGGCCCGGGCCGGGCAGCGGGTGCTGCGGCTGCTGTCGGTCGGCTGCTCGTCCGGGGAGGAGGCGTACTCGCTGGCCATCGCGGCGATCCGGGCGCGGCCGGGACCGGACTGGATCGTGACGGTGACGGGTGTCGACGCCAACCGGGAGATGCTGCGCCGGGCCCGGGACGCGGTCTACTCGTCCTGGTCGTTGCGGGACACCCCGGAGGACGTACGCCGCCGCTGGTTCCGGCCGGTGGAGGACGGTTTCCGGGTGGCCGACGAGGTGACCGGCACGGTCCGGTTCGTCGAGCACAACGTCGCCGGTGACGACCCGCAGCTGTGGCATCCGGCCCGCTACGACGTGATCTTCTGCCGGAACCTGCTGATGTACCTGACCGCCGAGGTCGCGGCCGAACTGATCCACCGGATGACGCGGGCCCTGACCGACGGCGGGTTCCTCTTCCTCGGGCACACCGACTCGCTGGGCAGCCGCCCGGACGGCCTGGACGTGTGCCATGCCAACGGCACCGTCTACTACCAGCGGCGAGCCGTCGCCCCGGTCCGCGGGGAGACCCCGGCCCCGCCGCCGCGGCGGATCCCGGCCGCCGCTCCCCCGGCGCCCGCGGCCCGGGCGGTCACCGACCACGGCGACCAGCGGCGGGTGCTCGGGCTGATGCGCGACGACCGGTTCGCCGAGGCGCTCGACACGGCCGGCGACGCCGACTCGCTCACCCGGGGTGTGCTGCTGGCCCAGCTGGGCCGGGTCGACGAGGCCCGGGACACCGCGAACCGGCTGCTGCACGCCGGTGGACCGCAGGCCGACGCCCACCATCTGCTCGGGGTCTGCCACGAGCTGGACTGCGCGGAGCTCGCGGTCGGACAGTACCGGCTGGCCGCCTACCTGGATCCGCAGTTCGCGATGCCCCGGCTGCGGATGGGACTGCTCGCCCGGCGGCGCGGCGACGACCGTGGGGCGGCCGACCATCTGACCGCCGCGCTGGAACTGCTGACGAGTGAGAACGAGGAGCGGATCGTGCTGTTCGGCGGCGGGTTCGGGCGGCTCGCGCTGACCACCCTGTGCCGTACCGAACTCGACGCGTGCGGGGTCCGCCGATGATCCGGGCGACCACCGTGGCCGAGCGGGTGGCCCGGCTGCGGGAGGACTTCGACAGGTCCTTCGCCGAGCCGGCCCGCGTCTTCGACGACGAGAACATCGAGCTTCTGGCGGTACGGGCGGGCGAGCGGCCGTACGCGATCCGGCTGGACCAGTCGTCGGGCGTGCATCCGGACCGGCCGGTGACCGCGCTGCCGACCACGGTCCGGGCGCTGCTCGGGGTGGCCGGCTACGCGGGTGCCGTGGTCCCGGTCTACGACCTGGCCGCGCTGCTCGGCCATCCGATCCCGCAGCGGCCCCGCTGGCTGCTGCTCACCACCGGCGCACCACCCCTGGCCCTGGCCTTCCACGAACTGGACCGGCACCTGCGGGTCCCGGCCACCGACGTGATCGACGGCGGAGACGGCGGCGGACGGCCGGGCTGTCTGCACGGCATGGTGCGCCTGGACGACGGCGACCGGCCGATCGTGGACGTGCAGGCCACCCGAGAGCTCGTACACCAGTTGGCCGGACACCGGCCCGTCCCCGAGGAGATCCGATGATGGCCGGACGCACCTACGGCGGGAAACTGGCGATCGGTGTCGCCATCACCGTCACGCTGACCCTGCTCACCATCGTGACGTCGGTGATCGGACTGGTGTTCGTGGTCAAGGCGAAGGACGCCGCGATCGCGTCGGCTACCGACGACCTGACCGGTGCCGAGAACCTGAGCCGGATGATGGAGATGCGGATCGCCGACTACCGGGCGTTCCTGCTGAACAAGTCGACCGAGAACGCCGACCTGACCGGTGCCGACCACGAGTCGTTCCGCCAGTTGCTCAGCGAGTTGAGCGCCAGCATCGAGTCACCGGCCGCGCAGGCGAAACTGGCCGACATCGCCGCCCTCGACGACCGGCACGCGGCGGCCACCGCCGAACTGATGGCCAGCCGGTTGCAGACCGACGACATCCCCACCATCGACCGGCTCAACGACACCAAGGTGGTGCCGATCCGCAAACCGCTGCAACAGGCGCTGGCCGACCTGATCGGAATGGTCCGGGCTGACGTCGCCGCCGACCGGGAGGCCTCGTCGACCCGGGCCACCCAGGCGATCGCCCTGGTCATCGGCCTGGGTGTGCTGACCACGATCAGCGCCGTACTGGTCGCGCTGCGGCTGAGCCGGGACCTCAAGCGTGAGGTCGGCACCGCGGTCGGGCACATCCAGAGCTCATCGGCCCAACTGGAGGCGGCCGCCGCGCAGCAGGTGAACGGCGGCCGGGACCAGGCCAGCGCGATGAGCGAGATCACCACGACGATCAGTGAGCTGCTGATCACCTCCCGGCAGATCGCGGACACCGCCCAGCGGGTGTCGAAGATCGCCGAGGAGACCGAGGCGGCGGCCCGGGCCGGGGACGCGACGATCGACCAGACCCGCACGTCGATCGGCACGATCCGCTCCCAGGTCGACCAGATCGTCCAGCACATGCTCGCGTTGGGTGAGAAGTCCCAGCAGATCGGCCTGGTCGTGGACCTGGTGTCGGAGCTGGCCGAGCAGACCAACATCCTGGCCATCAACGCCACCATCGAGGCCAGCGGGGCCGGCGAGTGGGGGCGGCGGTTCGCGGTGGTGGCCGAGGAGATCCGCAAGCTGGCCGACCGGACGGCGGCGTCGGCCAAGGAGATCCGGGCGCTGATCGAGGACGTCCGGGGCGCGGTCAACACCACGGTGATGGCCACCGAGATCGGGGCGAAGGCGGTCGACGCCGGGGCCCGGAAGTTCGACGACGCCACCAACTCGTTCCGGGAGATCGTGCAGCTGGTCGCCACCACCAACGACGCCACTCGGGAGATCGAGCTGTCCACCAAACAGCAGACCACCGCGGTCGAGCAGGTGAACGTGGCCGCCTCGGACACCGCCCGGGTGTCCCGGGAGACCGAGGCCAGCGCGGTACAGACCAAGCAGACCGCCGCCCATCTCAGCACCCTCTCCAGTGACCTGCTGGAAATGGTCGGTACCGGGCGCCACTGATGGCCGAGAGCAGCAGGGATCCGCTCCGATATTTCCGGATCGAGGCGCGGGAGCTGGTCGACCAGATCAGCGCCGGGGTGCTCGACCTCGATCAGCGGGCCGGGCCGGAGGTGGTCGCGAAGCTGCTCCGCTTCGCGCACACGCTCAAGGGCGCGGCCCGGGTGGTCAAGCAGAAGGACATCGCCGACCGGGCACACGCGTTCGAGGAGGTGCTGGTCCCGCACCGGTCCGGGGAGACCGCGCCGGCCGCCGAGGAGATGCGCGAGCTGCTACGGCTCAACGACGAGATCACCTCGTTCGTGGCCGCCATGGAGAACCCGCCGCCCGCTCCCGCTCCGGCGCCGTCGCCGTCGCCCGCTCCGGTCGCGGTGAAGGAGCACGAACCGGTCGAGCCGGCCACCCAGCGGGCCTCCACCCAGGATCTCGACGAACTGCTGGACGCGATCGGCGAGACCAACACCCGGATGGCGCCGCTGCGGGCCGGCTGCGCCACCGTGGAGCGCCTGTACCGGTCCGCCGAGAACCTCGCCGACCAGCTGCGCCTGGGCCGGGGCACGGCGACGGGCACCGTCCGGACCGCCGCCGAACGGCTCGCCGGGGACCTCGGGTCGGCCAGTCGCCGGTTCACCGACGCCGTCGACCAGATCGAACGCGAGCTCGACGACGTGCGGGCGAAGGCCGAGGGGCTGCGGCTGGTGCCGGTCAGCTCGGTGTTCACCGCGCTGCGTCGGGCCGTCCGGGACGCCGCCGACGCCGAGGGCCGGAAGGTGCGGTTCGCCGCCCGGGGCGCCGGAATCCGGATGGGCGCGCACCTGCTCGGCCCGGTCAGCGGTGCGTTCCTGCACGTGGTCCGCAACGCCGTGGTGCACGGGATCGAACCGGAGGACGTGCGGCTCGCGGCCGGGAAACCGGCGGAGGGGACGATCACCGTCGAGGTCGAGCGGCGGGGGCGGTTCGCGGCGTTCCGGTGCCTCGACGACGGGCGCGGCTTCGATCTGGACGCGTTACGGCGTACCGCTGAGGATCGTGGTCTGCTGCCGCCCGGCGGCCCGCCGCCGGACGTCGACGATCTGCTGCGGCTGGTCCTTCAGGGTGGCATCAGCACCTCGCCGTCGGTGACCGAGGTGGCCGGTCGCGGCATCGGCATGGACGCGGTCCGCGAGGTCGCCGCCCAACTGCAGGGCGAGGTGACGGTACGCAGCACGCCCGGCCGTGGCGCCACGGTGGAACTGGTCATCCCGCTGGCCCTGCTGGCGATGACCGGCCTGATCGTCGAGGCCGGCGCCACCGTGGCCACGTTGCCGCTGGACGCGGTCCGGGCGTGTGTGCGCCTGGGCGCCGACGAGGCCGCGGCCGCCGTCGCCAGTGGGCGCCTGGTCCACGAGGACACCGCCGCCCCGTTCCTGCCGCTGGCCGAGGCCCTGTACGCCGGTTCGACGGTCCCCGACTCCCCGGGCATCGGCGCCGCGGTCGTGGTGAACGGCCCGGACGGTGTCTTCGCCATCGGCGTGGATCAGCTCGCCGGCACGTCCGCCCTGGTCGCCCGCCCGCTGCCGGATCTCGCCCCGGCGTCGCCGGTGATCGGCAGCGTCGCCGTCGACGCGGACGGCAACCCACGGCTGGTGCTGGATCCGGCCGGGCTGGCCGAGGAGGTGCTGCGCAGCCACCAGGGTGCCCGGCCGTTGCCCGCGGCCACCGCCGAGCCGCTGCCGATCCTGGTGGTCGACGACTCGCTGACCACCCGGATGCTGGAACGCAGCATCCTGGAGTCGGCCGGATACCAGGTCGACCTGGCCGCCTCCGGTGAGGAGGGTCTGGAGAAGGCCCGATCCCAGCGGTACGGGCTGTTCCTCACCGACATCGACATGCCCGGCATCGACGGGTTCACCTTCGTCGAACGGACCCGCGCCGACCCGAAACTCGCGGCCGTGCCGGCGATCCTGGTCAGCTCGCGGGCCAGCGTCGCCGACCGGGACCGCGGGCGTGCGGCCGGGGCCAGCGCCTACGTGGTCAAGGGCGAGTTCGACCAGGAGCAACTGCTCGACCACATCAGGCGTCTGGTGGTGCGGTCATGACCGACTGCACCGAGCGGCAGCCACCGGGATCCGACCGCCACGCCGCAGGCGAGGGCCGGGAGGGCATGGCACAGGAGACACTGTCGTGACGACCCGGGTGCTGATCGTCGAGGACTCCGCGACCATGCGCCACCACCTGCGGGAGGCGCTGCAGGCGGACCCGCAGCTGGAGATCGTCGGCGAGGCCGTGGACGGGGAACGGGCCGTGCAGATGGTCGCCCGGCTGCGGCCGGACGTGATCACGATGGACATGATGCTGCCCGGGATCTCCGGGCTGGCCGCCACCGAGCAGATCATGGCCGAGCACCCGACCCCGATCCTGGTGGTGTCGTCAGCCGACCGGGAGGAGCTGTTCAGCACGTACAACGCCCTGGCCGCGGGGGCGGTGGACGTGATGGAGAAGCCGCGCGGCGACGACTCCGACGCGGACTGGGCGATGCGGCTGCGCACGTCGGTGCGGATCGTCGCCCGGATCCGGGTGATCACCCACCCGCGGGCCCGGCTGGGCCGCCGGGACCTGCCACCGGCGCCGGCCACACCGATGCCGGTACCGGTGCCCGTGCCGCCGCCGGGTGGCCTGGCCGTGGTCGCGGTGGGCGCCTCCACCGGCGGGCCGGCCGCCCTCACCGAACTGATCCGCGGCCTGCCGCCGAGCTTCCCGACACCGGTACTGGCGGTCCAGCACATCGCGGCCAGCGAGCAGTTCGCCGAGGCGTTCTCCGACTGGCTGGCCGGGCAGACCCGCCGCGACGTGCGGTACGCCCGGGACGGCGCCCCGGTCAACCGGGCCGCCGGGCAGATCCTGCTCGCCCCGCCGGACCGGCACCTGTTCGTCCGGGACGGCCTGCTGCGCCTCAGCGCGGGCCCACCCCGGCACTCCTGCCGCCCGTCGGTGGACGTGCTGTTCGAGTCGGTCGCCGAGGACTACGGGCCGAGCGCGGCCGGCTGCCTGCTCACCGGGATGGGCCGGGACGGCGCGGCCGGGCTGCTGCAGATGCGTAACCGGGGCGCGGTCACGTTCGCCCAGGACGAGCACAGCTGCACCGTCTACGGGATGCCGCGGGAGGCGGCGCTGCTCGGGGCGGCCCGGCACGTGCTGCCACCGGCCCGGATCGCGGCCCGGCTCGGCGAGCTGCACCCGACGGCGGTCCGCCGATGACACCGACCGTGCTGATCGTCGACGACAGCCTGACCGTACGGATGGACCTGCACGAGGCGTTCTCCGACGACGGGTTCGCCACCATCCTGTGCGCCACCGGCGAGGAGGCCCGCATCGCGTTCACCGGCGCCACTTTCCAGGCGGCGGTGCTGGACGTGCTGCTGCCCGACGCCGACGGCCTGGAACTGCTCACCGAACTGCTTCGCACACCCGGCCGGGACGGGGTGGTGACGATGCTGCTGTCCAGCGAGAGCGAGGTCACCGACCGGCTGGCCGGGCTCCGGATCGGCGCCGACGAGTATGTGGGCAAACCCTACGACGCCGGGTATGTGGTGGCCCGTACCCGCCAACTGCTCGGGGAGACACCGGACCGGACCGCCGACCGCACCACCATCCTGGTCATCGACGACAGCATGACGTTCCGCGAGCAGCTGCGTGACCTGCTCGAACCGGAGGGATACGCGGTGCTCACCGCGTCCGGCGGTGAGGAGGGCCTGCGGATGGCCGCCGACCGCCGGCCGAACGCGGTGATCGTCGACGGCGTGATGCCCGGCATCGACGGCGCCACCGTGATCCGCCGGATCCGCCTCGACCCGGCACTGCGGGACACGCCCTGCCTGCTGATGACCGCGGCCGACGACTACGCCACCGAGATGCAGATGCTCGACGCCGGCGCCGACGCGTTCGTACGCAAGCAGCAGGACCTGGCGGTGGTGCTGGCGAAACTGGCCGCGGTGCTGCGGCAGAGCGCCGAACAGCTGCCGATCGAGGCGCTCGGCGGCATGCACGGCGCCGGCAAGGTGCTCACCGTCGGCCCGGACCGCGCCGAACTCGACAGATGGGCCGAAGCCCTGCGCACCGACGGGTACGACGTCGTGCACGCCACCGGCATCGACGACGCCCTCGACCTGCTCGCCGCCCAGCCGGCCGACTGCATCGTGATCGGCCTCGACGGTGACCTCGACCGGGCCCGCGAGGACTGTCGGCGGCTGCGGGAGGTACCCCAGGTCGGTGAGCTGCCGCTGGTGCTGACCGGCCCCGAGGAACGGATGCTGGACTGCCTGGCGGCCGGCGCCGACGACTACGTGCGGGACACCGATGTGCCCGAGGGGCTGCGGGTGCACGTACGCGCGCAGATCCGCCGCAAACAGTCGCACGACGAGGCGCGCCGCATCCGTGAGGAGCTGATGCGCCGCGAACTGGACGCCGCCGAGGAACGGTCGGCCCGGCAGCTCGCCGAGGCCCGGGCCGCGATGGTCGAGGAGTTGGAGTGGCGCAACCGGGAGCTGGAGGCGTTCTCCGGCTCGGTGTCGCACGATCTGCGCGGCCCGCTCCAGGTGATCAGCAGTTTCGCCGAGCACATGCTGGAGGAGGACGAGGAGCCACTCGGCGAGAAGACCCGTTACCGGCTGACCCGGATGCACGCGGCCGCGATGCGGATGGCCGACCTGGTCGAATCGCTTCTCATCCTGGCCCGGGCCAGCCGCGGCGAGTTGCGGCGGGAACATTTCGACATGACGGCGACGGCCCGCCAGGTGATCAGCGACGTCGCGGCCCGCGACCCCGAACGGCAGGTGACCTTCACGGTACGGGAGCAGATGACCGCCGACGCCGACGAGGGCCTGGTCCGGGTGATCCTGGAGAACCTGATCAACAACGCGGTCAAGTTCACCCGCAAAGTGGACGGCCCGGTCGTCGAGGTCGGCGCCGACGCCGGGCGGTTCTATGTGCGCGACAACGGCGCCGGGTTTCCGGCCGACCAGGCGGGGCAGCTGTTCCGGCCGTTCGCCCGGCTGCACGACGCCCGTGACTTTCCCGGCACCGGTATCGGGCTGACCACCGTGCACCGGGCCGTCGAGCGGCACGGCGGGGAGATCTGGGCGGAGAGCGCGGAGGGTTCGGGCGCGACGTTCTGGTTCACGCTGCCGCCCACCGACTTCACCGGGACCGAGCGGCGCGGCGGTGCGCGCCGCTCGGGGTGAGAACCTCAGCGGATGTACGCCAGCCCGTCGGACACCACGGTCGGGCGGCCGGACGTGCCCGCCACCACGATCGCGACGGTGTGCTTCTTCACCGTGGTCGACGACACCCACAGCGCCTGACGGTACTTCGTCGAGGTGGAGCGGGTGTCGATCGTCGCGACCTTCTTGCCGTCCAGGTAGACGTACACCTTGCCGGTCTTTGATCCGCGGGAGAACAGCAGCGCCGCCGACCGTCCGGTGAACGTCCAGGTCAGCTTGGCGTTCCGACCGGTCGCGGCGAGCGCCTTCGCACCCAGGTAGGAGCTGCCGGTCCGCTTCGACCAGGTGCCGGACTTCTTGGCGGCGGTCTCGGCGGACAGCACCACACCGCGCGACATCCACGCGGCGCGGCTGTTGCCGGCCACGTCGCGGGCCGCGATGTTCCAGTTCGAGGTGCCGGGCTTGACCGTGGTGGACCAGCTCGTCACCGGGCCCAGCGTCGCGGCGCGTGGGCTGGTCACGGTGTATCCGGCGAACTTCAGGTTGTCGGTGCCGGTCAGGCCGAGCCGTACCGGCACCGCCGACGCGCTGTAGGTGCCGGTGATCAGGTTCAGTGGCAGGGCGGCACGGTAGGTGGGCGCCGTGGTGTCGCCGTAGATCGGCACGCCGACCCGGGCGGTGCTGCCCGAGGTGTGCACCGCCCGGACCGTGACACCGTGGCCGCCGGCCGGGATCGCCACCGTGGCCGCACGGGCGTCACCGGGCAGCGTCGCCGTCACCGTGTTGTCGACCAGGATCTCGAAACGGGCGATGTCGGCCGACGGGGTGGCGGTGCTCCAGGCGAGCTTGGCCCCGGTCTTCACGTAGTACGCGCCGCCGGTGTAACCGCCGCCGGTCACCGAGGTCAGCGCCAGGCCGGTCACCATCAGCTGTGACTTGGCCCGGATGTCGGCCAGCTTCGCGTACAGGTTGGCGCCCGGGCAGGCGGTGGCGTCGGCGTCGCGGTGGCCGGACAGCCGGGGCACGGTGATCTTCGTACCCTGGGCGAGTTTGTCGTTTGCCACTCCGGCGGTGAACGTGCCCTGGGCGGCCGGGTTGAAGCCGTACTTACCGAGGCGGGCGGCGGCGACCTGCGCGATGATCGTCTCGATCGCGGCGGTCGACGCGGCCGTCTCGTAGTTGCCGATCACCGCGATCGCGGCGTAGCCGGTGTTGAAACCGACCGTGGCGGCCGGGACGATCGCGTTCTCCACGCCGCCCCGCCGGCCCTCGAACAGCCGCCCGCACTTGTCGACCATGTAGTTGTAGCCGAGGTCGGACAGGCCCTTGACCTTGACGTCGTTGCTCTGGATGGACCGGACGATCGCCGCCGAGTCCGCACAGTCGTAGTCGTTGGTGGTGCCGGTGTGGTGCACCCAGACCGCGTTGACCACCTTGGCGTCGGTGACGCTCCCGACGATCGTCTCGTCGGCGCTCCACGCGGTCCGCGTGTAGTAGGTCGGGAACTGCGCCTTCACCGGCGCGGTCGAGGTGGGGGCGACGGTAGGCTCACTCGCCACCGCGGCCACGGCCGGGGCGACCTCCTGGACCACCGAGTCGACACCGGTGTCCGGGTCCTCCTCGACGACGGCCGGGGCCTGCTCCTCGACGACCGCGGGCGCCTCGGCGGGCGGCTCCTCCACGGTCTCGTCGACCGGGCCGTCACCCTCGATCGGCTGCTCGGCCGGAGTGCTTCCGGACGGGCTCGGGGACGGCGACGGCTCGGCCGGCTCGGCCGACACACTCGGGGACGGCTCGCCGCCGCCGCGGCCGCCGCTCTCCGTGCCCGGGTCGATCAGGTCCAGCCGCAGGCCCTTGGTCAGGCCGGCCTTGCCGCCGATCCGGACCGCGACGCCGTCGGAGGGGCCGGCCCAGAGTGGCTCGGTCGCGCCCCGGCGGCCCGGGGTGGCCGCCTCGGCGGCGTCCGGGCCGGTGTCCGCCCGCTCCAGCTTCTGCCAGCCGGACCACTCGCCGGACTCGACGGCGCGGGTGCGGACCTCGATCGTGCCGTCCGGCTCGGCCGACGGGTCCGACCAGCTCACGCCGAGCAGGCTGAACCGCTGCGTGTCCCGCTGCTTTCCGCCGCCCGCCACGGTCAGGTCCAGGCTGCTCAGCGCGGTGCGGATGCGCGGCGGCTTCGCGGCCGGGTCCGGTGGCACCTCGGTCGGCGCCGCGGGCGGGGCGGCCTCGGCCGGCGCCGAACCGGACGGCCAGGTCAGGACGGCCACGCCGCCACCCGCCGCCAGCACGGCGACCGCCGTGCCGATACCTATCGCCAGCCTGCGCCGCATCCCGTGTCCCCCGTGCCGAGAAAGATTCACTTGCGGCGGAGAACCTACCGGACGATCCGTCCCCGCCCCGTCCCGCATAGGCGAATCGTGATGTACCGGCGGCTGATCGTGGGATCTCGACCGAAAGACCCCGCCGGGCTGGTCGTGGGAGCTACTCCCGGGCCCCCGAGGCAGCCCTCACGACCAGCCCGAAAAGATCTTGGTGAGTTGGCGGCTGAGGGCCCGTCGGCCCGCCGACCGGAGAGGTCGGCGGGCCGACGGAACGGCGCGCGACGGGGACGGTGCCGCGGCGGGGCGGCGGTCAGTCGGTGCCGAGGGCGGTCACCGGGCTCACCCGGGCCGCCCGCCGGGCGGGCAGCACTCCGGCCAGGGCGGTCAGGGCGACCAGCACCAGGAAGACCACGACGAGCTGCCACACCGGGAAGGTGAGCGGCGCGTCGTCGGCCAGCGCGGCGACCGCGAGCCAGGCGTACGGGACACCGAGAACCAGCCCGAGCACCGCGCCGATCACGCCGTACAGGGCGGACTCGGTGGTGAGCATGGCCTGCAGTCCGCCGCGGGACATCCCGACCGCACGGAGCAGGCCGGACTCGCGGACCCGTTCGACGACCGACAGTGCCGTGGTGGCGCCGACGCCGACGATCGCGATCAGGACGGTCAGCCCGATCAGGGCCAGCGCGATCACCATCAGGGTGGCCAGCGCGTCGTTGATCTGGTCGCGCTGGTCGGCGAGGACCTCGACGCTGATGTCCGGCTGGGCGGTGGCAGCCGCCCGGAGCGCCTGGAGACCGGCGGTGCGGCCCTCCTCGCCGGTGCCGGCGGCGTCGGCGAGGACCCCGGTCGGTGCGGCCGGCACCCCGAGCTTCGTCAGGTCGGACGGGTCGAGCAGGGCCTCGGTGTGCAGCGGTGTCTGCCCGCCGAGGACGGCGGCGACGGTCAGGCGTACCTCCTTGCCCTCGCGTTTGAGGGTGATCTGCCCGCCGGTGGTGATCCCGGCGTTGTCGGCGAGGTAACCCGCGATGATCGCCTTGCCGGGGGCGAGGTCGGTGACGTCGCCGGAGACCGTGTCGAGGCCGGCCAGGCGGGGCAGCGCGGTCATCGACAGGTCGGTGGCACCGGCGTCCTGGAAGTCGCCGATGGTGATCCCGGAGGCCCACCGGTAGGGGGTGACCCGGGTCAGCTCGGTGCTCTGCCGGGCGCGTTCGGCCACGTCGTCCTTCAGGACGGTGCCGGTACTGCCCTTGAGCTCGAAGTCGGCCGGGGCGGCCGCGATCGTCTCCCGTTCGGCCAGGACCCGGATCGAGTCGCCGCAGACCAGCACCCCGGTGAGCAGGGTGACGCCGAGCGCGACCACCACCGAGACGGCCGCGGCCCGGCGGGCGCTGCCGCCGACGCCGCCGACGGCGAGCCGACCGACCGGGCCGAGGCGGCGCAGCGGCCACCCGGCGAGGGTCAGAACCGGGCGGACCAGCACCGGGCCGAGAGTGATCAGGGCGACGAACGCCAGGCCCCCGGAGGCGACGATGCCGAGCAGCAGGTTCTGCGCGTCGACGTCGTCGTCGGGGCTCTTGGGCAGACCGCTCCAGACCAGGTAGGCGACACCGGCGGCGGCCAGCGCCAGCAGAATGCCGGTGACCGCCCGGAACCGGCCGACGCCCTGCTTGGCGCCGGTGGTGGAGGCCGACCGCAACGCCTCCAGCGGGGCGACCCGGGCCGCCGACAGCGCCGGGGCGAGGACCGCGACGACCGTGATCAGCACCGCCAGCGCGACCGTACCGGCCGCCTCGGCCACCGGGAACCCGGGGCTCGACACCTCGAAACCGAACGCCGACAGCGCGGGCGGGATCAGATGGCCGACGGCGAGGGCGGCCAGCACCCCGGTGACCCCGACGACCAGGCCGGTGAGCGCACCCTCGGCGGCGAGCGCTCGGGCCAGGGTGCCCCGGCCGGCGCCGACCGCGCGGAGCAGGGCGAGCTGCCGCATGCGCTGGGCGAAGACGATCCGGAACGTGGACGCGGCGATCAGGCCGGCCGCCATGACGGCGACCGCGACGAACACCTTGACCACGATGAAGACCTGGTCGACCTGTTCGGCGGCCTCGCGGGCCTCGGCGAGGCGGGTGTCGGCGCCGGTGGCGACCTCGGGCGGGCTCTCACCCTTGACCTGCGAGGCGATCTTCTCCTGTACGGCCGTCGCGTCCGCACCCGCGTCGAGGCGGATGTCGATCCGGTCGATCCATTCGTAGCCGGCCACACTCGCGGTCGGCAGCAGCCCGTACGCCAGGAAGCCGATGTCGTCGCGCGGCTGCACCACCCCGACCACGGTGACGGTGACCGGTTTGGCGTCGCCGCCGGGCGAGACGGTGTGTTTCGAGCCGACGGTCAGCGCCATCCGCTCGACGGTGCGCGGGGTGACCGCGATCTCGCCCGCCGCCGTCGGATAGCGGCCCTCGGTGACCTTGACGGTGCTCAGCGGCCCGCTGCCCGGGTCGCTGGCGATCACCAGGTCCCCGGCCGGCATCCGGACCCCGATCGAGGTACGCGGCACCGCCTCGGCGACCCCGGGCAGATTGCTGATCGCGTCGAGGTCGGCGGTCTTGATCTCGCCGTTCTGGACGACCAGGTCGACCGCCTCCGGGGTGCCGCTGAGCCCGTTGAGGACGCTGCGCTCGGTGATCTGCTGGGCCAGGACGGTGGCGTAGACGACGAACGAGGCGACGAGCACGGCCAGTCCGGTGAGCAGCAGCCGGGCCGGGCGCTTGCCGACCCCGGCGAGCTGGGTGCGCAGGACGGGGTTCACCGGCCGGCCGCCAGGCTCTGCAGAGCGTCGGTGACGGCGGCGATGTCCGGCTGGTGGATCTCGCCGGCGAGCCGGCCGTCGGCGAGCATGACGACCCGGTCGGCGTACGCGGCGGCGCCCGGATCGTGGGTGACCATCACGATCGTCTGGCCCAGGGTGTGTGCCGAGTCCCGGAGCAGGGTGAGCACCTCGGCGCCGGCGCGGGAGTCCAGGTTGCCGGTCGGCTCGTCGGCGAAGACCACCTCGGGCCGGGAGACCAGGGCCCGGGCCAGGGCGACCCGCTGCTGCTGGCCGCCGGAGAGCTCGGCGGGCAGGTGGCCGAGCCGTCCGGACAGGCCGAGCGTGTTGATCAGCCGGTCCTGGAATTCGGTGTCCACCTTGCGGCCGGCCAGGTCGAGCGGGAGCGTGATGTTGGCCGCCGCGGTGAGCTGTGGCAGCAGGTTGAACGACTGGAAGACGAAGCCGATCCGCTCGCGCCGGGCCTTGGTGAGCACCTTGTCCGGCTGCGTGGTCAGGTCGGTGCCGCCGAGCAGCACCTGGCCGGCGGTGGCGGTGTCCAGCCCGGCGAGGCAGTGCATCAGCGTGGACTTGCCGGACCCGGACGGGCCCATGATCGCGGTGAACCGGCCGCGCTCGAAGCCCACCGTGACCCCGTCGAGCGCACGGACCGCGGTGTCGCCGGCGCCGTACACCTTCACCAGGTCGACGGCCGCGACCGCCGCCAGGCTGTCGCGGTCCGTCACGGGTGAGGACTGCCTCTGCATGTGAGCTCCAAGCTCGTCGAAGAATCGGACGTGACGGATGTTGTCCGATCGATGGGTTCGGGCACATCCGCCCGCTGTCGGGGAGCCGGGTCTTACTTTCGGCCGATGGGGACCGCCTCCGGCCCGCCTACGCTGGGTCACGATGATTAACCTCGCCCTGCTCCGGATGGGTCAGCTCGTCGCCCTGGGGGCGCTGGCCCTGCTCGGCATCCTCGACCTGCGCGGCGGCCTGGGCTCGGACAGCGTGGCGATGACGCTGTGGCGGGTGGGTGCCGCGATCGCCGCGGCCGTGGTCTGGCTGCCCGCCCACAAGCAGGGCTCGACCGCGCTGCCGCGGGCCGCGCTCGTGCTCGGCCTGCACTCGATCTTCCTGACCGCGTTGCTCTACGACCAGGCCGAGTACAACCAGCTGTGGGGGTTGGCCGAGTCGTCGGCTCTGCTCGGGGTGCTGATGGTGGTGTCCCGCCGGGGCCGGGCGGACTGGGCGTTCCCGGCGGTGGCGGTGGTGCTGATGGCGGTCGGCGGGCTGCCGCTGCGCGCCGGGTCGGAGAGCATCGTCGTGACGTTCGGCCTGATCCAGGCTCTGGCCGGGGCGGCCGCCATCGGCGTCGGCATCTACCTGCGCACGTTGGAGGGCAACCGGCAGCGGGCGGTCGACGCGATCCGGGCCGAGCAGCGCACCGAGTTCGCCCGTGACCTGCACGACTTCATCGCCCACCACGTGACCGGGATCGTGGTGCAGGCGCAGGGGGCCCGGTTCATCGCCGAGCAGGATCCGCAGCGGGTGCTGCTGGCCTTGGAGCAGATCGAGCAGGCCGGGGCGGAGACGATGGCGTCGATGCGGCGGATGGTCGGTGTGCTGCGCGACCCGGATTCGAAACCGGACGCTCCGCTGGCGCCGGTGTCCGGGGTGTCGGATCTGGAGACGCTGGTCGGGCAGTTCGACGCGGCCGGCGGCCCGGCCGCGCGGCTGCACGTGGACGGGGAACTGGCCGGGATGCCGGTGGAGGTGTCGACGTCGGCCTACCGGGTGGTGATGGAGGCGCTCACCAATGTCCGCCAGCACGCTCGGGAGGCGTCGTCGGTGGATGTGTGGGTCACCCGTACCCCCCTGCAGTTGATGGTCCGGGTGCGAAACGACGGACCCGCCGCCCGCACGCCCACCGTGCGCGAACGCCCGGGGTACGGTCTCGTCGGCCTCGCCGAACGGGTCCGCGCCGTGGGCGGGCGGATCACGGCGGGCCCGGGCGTCGGCGGCGGCTGGATCGTCGACGCGGTGCTGCCGTTGGAATGGAGCAATTCTTGATCCGGGTTCTGATCGCCGACGACCAGGCGATGGTCCGCACCGGCTTCGGCATGATCATCGGCGCGCAGCCGGACATGGAGGTGGTCGGTGAGGCGGCCGACGGGGTGGACGCGGTCGCCGAGGCCCGCCGGCTGAAGCCGGACGTGGCGCTGATGGACATCCGGATGCCGCGGATGGACGGGCTCCAGGCACTGCGGCTGCTGGCCGGTCCGGACGTGCCGGACCCGGTGAAGGTGGTCGTGGTGACCACCTTCGACCTCGACGAGTACGTGCATCAGGCGCTGCTCGGCGGCGCGGCCGGATTCCTGCTGAAGGACTCCGGCCCGGCACTGCTGGTCGAGGCGGTCCGGGCGGCCGCCTCCGGGGACGCGCTGATCAGCCCGTCGATCACGGTACGACTACTGCAGCACCTGTCCGCGCCGGCACCCGCGGGCGGGGACGGCGGCCTGTCCCCCGGGAGCTCGAGGTGGTCCGCCTGACCGCCCGCGGCCAGACGAACGCCGAGATCGCCGCCGAGCTGTTCATCTCGGTCGGCACGGTGAAGACCCATCTCGGCAGCATCCACGCCAAACTGGGCACCCGGAACCGGGTGGAGATCGCCGCCTGGGCCTGGGAGCGCCGGCTCGTCGGTTAGCGGCCCTTCAGCTGGCCCTTGGTCAGCAGGGCGGCCACCGGCGCCTCGGCGGCCTCGGTCGAGCGGATCTGGGTCCACAGGTTGCGGGCCGCCTGTTTGGCCGGGCCGAGCCGGTGGCGGGCGATCAGCTTGGCGTCCGACCGCATCCGGGTGCTGCGCGCGACCGGCACCGACGGCTCGTAGCCGAACTTGGCCAGCCGGTCCCCGAAGATCGTCTCGCACCGGCGCAGCTCGTCCTCGGTGAGCCGGGTCCGCCAGCTCTGGATCCGCTCGGTGGTCGGCGCCTGATGGGTCAGCGTGTGCCAGGTCTTGTACTCCGGCACGGCGACCGAGGCCAGCTTGTTCGGCGCGCTCATCGCCGGGTCGTAGTCCTCGCCGAGGAACTCGCACATCCTCCGCAGGTGCGGTTCCGGGTCGGCGACCAGATCCTCGTAGCGGACCTGGTGATAGACGTCCTTCGGGTAGCGCCGGCCGGCCAGCAGGGACGCGTCGGCCGACTGCGCCCAGTAGTCGATGAGCGTGTCGAACTCGGACGGCTTCCACGGCGTCTCCTTGAGCGACGCCACGCAGTCCCGCCCGTCCCGCATGATGTTGATGATCTGCGCGTCCGGGAACAGCCGCAGGATGGTCGGCAGGTGCCGCAGGTAGAGCGGCCGCTTGTCGCCCCAGCGGGGCTTGCCGAACCGGGCCGAGTACATCCGGAAGACGATGCCGAACGCCGAGCCCAGGGTGGGTGGGCCGGCCACGATCGCCTCGGTCGTCTCGTCGGCGTCCAGGCCCAGGTCCTCGAACTGCGAGGACTCCACGATGAACCGGGCCAGCTCGTGCCGCTGGGCCTGATCGGTCAGGTCTCCGAACTCGGCGCGTTTCTGGTACGCGGCCAGCAGGAACCGGGTCTCCGGGGGCAGCGCGATACGCGGATGCGCGTGCAGCATCAGCTGCAGCATCGTGGTACCGGAACGGGGACAGCCGACAACGAAGATCGGGCGGTCCGAGTGCCCCAGCGCTGTCATTTCGCTCCTCTCCTCCAGGTCATCCCTTCGATCTTGATGACTTGGCAAAGATTTCGCAAAAAGTCTGTGCAGCCAAGGGGTCTGAGCTGTCGCCAGCCTGTGAGTTGACTGGAAGTTTTCCGGACCAAGCCACAAGTTTCCCTTAACAGACATATAACTTACCTGGTCAGAGCCGATCAGACGGGGGAGATCGGGGCACGATCTCCCCCGCCCGGAAACGCTCAGTTCGCCGGTTCGAGCACTTTCGGCTCGATGCGCGCCTTGACCGGCCGCGTGCAGAACCAGCAGCCGGCCACCACCAGCACGAAGCCGCCGATGGTGCCCGCGCCGATCGGCTCGTCCAGCAGCGCCACCCCCAGCAGCACCGCCACCACCGGGTTGACGTAGGTGATCAGGCCCGCCCGGTTGGGACCGGCCAGCGCGATCAACCGGTAGAAGGCGAGCAGGGCCACCGCCGTGCAGAGCACCCCGAGCACCGCAAGGGCGCCCCACGACCGGGCGCTGACCGGCTCCTGCGGCAGGTTGGCCAGGGCGACCGGGGCCAGCACGACGGTGGTGGTCACGGTGGTGCCGACGGTCAGCGTCTCCGGCGGCAGATCGGCGACCTTCCGCTGGACCAGGATCGTGGCGACCGCGTAGCTGACCGCGGCGGCCAGCACCATCGCGGCGCCGAGCAGGCCGTACCGGTCGCCGGAGAGGTCGACACCGACCAGGACCACCACTCCGGCGAAGCCGAGCACCAGGCCGAACACCCGGCCGGCGCGGAGCGGCTCGGTCCGGGCCAGCAGCAGCGCGATGAGCACCGGCTCCACCGCGATCAGGATGCCGGTCAGCGACGACGTGATGTGCTGCTCACCGTAGGTGATCAGCAGGAACGGGACGATGATGTGCACCGCCGCGATCAGCGCGATCGCCCGGCCCCGGCCGCGCAACGCCCGGAGCGTCCCGCGCATCAGGGCGATCGGGATCAGCACGGCGGCGGCGATGGCGGTCCGGCCGGCCACCACCAGCACCGGCGACAGGTCCTCGATGGCGATCTTGATGAGGAAGTACGGCAGGCCCCAGAGGACCGAGCAGAGCACGAACAACGACCAGGCGAGACGATTCACCCCCTCAGCCTGAGGCCGTACGGTAGTAAGCGGAAGCGGTTACTTACTGATGCCGTGTTAAGGAAAACTGATGATCGATCCGCGTCGTCTGCAGGTCCTCACCGAGGTCGCCCGGCAGGGCAGCTTCAACCGGGCCGCCGCCGAGCTGCGCCTCACCCCGTCCGCGGTCTCCCAGCAGATCAGCGCCCTGGAGCGGACCGTCGGCACCCCGGTGGTCCGGCGCAGCACCCGCGGCGTCGAGCTCACCGACGCCGGCCGGGTGCTCGCCGAGACCGCCGCCACCATCGCCGCCGAGCTGGCCATCGCTGAGCGGGAGATCGCCCGGCTGGCCACGATCGGCGCCGAGCGGCTCACGGTGGCCACCTTCACCAGCGGCGGCCAGCGGATCCTGCCGCACGCGCTGACCCGGTTCACCACCGCCCGGCCCGAGGTCGAGCTGACCGTCATCGAGTCCGAGCCGGAGGAGAGCCTGGCCCTGGTCCGTTCCGGCGCCGCCGACATCGCGCTGGTCTACCACTTCGACGGGCCGCCGGTCGTCCCGTCGGGCCTCGACTTCACCCCGCTGCAGGACGACCCGATGTGGATCGTGATGCCGGCCGGGCACCGGCACTCCGGGCGCACCGAGGTGGCCATCGCCGAGCTGGCCGGCGAGCGCTGGGTGCAGGGCTGCCTGTCGGTCGGCGACATGCTGGAGCACTACGCGGCGATGGCCGGTTACGAGGTGATCACCGCGTGCCGGGGCACCGACTACCAGTTCGCGCAGTCGCTGGTGCGGGCCGGTGTCGGCATCGCGATGATCCCCGAGGTGGCGCTCACCACCGACGCGTCCGGACTGACCGCGGCCCGGCTCACCCCGCCCGGCCCGTGCCGCTACGTCGGCGTCGTCGCCGCCCGGCGCCGGCGCATCGACCCGCTGGTCGCCGCCATGCTGGGCGAACTGCGGGACACGGTCGCCGCGCTGCCCGCCGGCCCGCTGACTACAGTGTGATCCAGTAGCGCCGGACGGTCCCGATCTCGGTGTCCCGGATGTCCTCCAGGACACCGCCGTTGCGCTCGATCGTGCGGGCCGACGCCACGTTGTCCACGTTGCAGGTCAGCAGCACCCGGGTCAGACCCAGCGCGCGGGCCTCCGGCAGCGTCGCACCCAGCGCCCAGGCGGCCAGGCCGTGCCCGCGGGCCGACGGGCGCAGGCCGTAACCGATGTGACCGGCCGCCTCCCGCAGGAAGTCGTTGAGCTCGTGGCGCAGGGCGATCGCACCCAGATAGCGGTCGCCCTCGACGATCCAGCGGAACGAGCACCGCACCCAACCCTCGGGCGCCTGCTTCTCCGACTCGATCAGCCCGGCCACCCAGGCCGCGAAATCGTCCGGCGTGTCCACCTCGTCGCCCGGACGCAGACCCGAACCGTCCTGGTGGACGCCACGACCCCACTCGTCACGGGACTCGATCCAGGAGGCGTGCAGGGCAGCGGTCGGCGCGATCAATTCGGGCATGCGCCGACCGTACCCAATCGTCGCCATTGATTTTCAGCCCGCCGCCAGCGCGAGAAGCCGCTGGATCTGGCCCTGCCGCGACTCCGTCATGCGTTCGGCGAGATCAACCGCTTGGGGGTACGAGCCACCGCCGGCCTCCATCCGGATGGTCTCCATCGCGTTGTGCAGGTTTCCGAGCAGCAGCGCCACCGCGGCCCGGTCGAACTCGGCGCCCTCGAACCTCACCAGGCCCTCGAAGTCCTCCTCGCGCAGCGAGTGCAGATCGCCGTGCCCGGCGTGCAGCCCGGCCGACGGGTCCGCCGCCAGCGGCCGCTGCCACTGCCCGAGCCAGCCCGCCATCGTGTCGCGCTCGGTCCGCCACTGTCCGCGCAACTCGGTGGCGACCGCGCGGATCTCCGGGTTGGTGGCCCGGCCCTCGGCGATCTCGGCGACCCGGTCACCCTCGGTGATGTGCCCCAGCCCCATCTGCAGGAACATCACGTCCGTGTCGTTGAAGGCCTTCTCGTCAACCGGAGCCGGCGAGCCGCAGGCGGCCAGCAGGCAGAGCAGCAGGAGGGTGAGGGCGGCCCGGCACGCCGGGCCGCCCGATCCTGCTAGACGGCGGTCCACAGCGCCGCGACGTACGGGGGCTCCCAACCGGCCAGCGCGGTGTGCGCCTGCCGGCACTGGTAGGTGGCGCCGTTGTAGGTGACCCGGTCACCCACCTTGTACGCGGTGCCGGCCGCCCACGTGGTCGACCCCGGGTTGGTGGTCTGGGTCGGGGTCGGCGTGGGGGTGGTCGGCGTCGGGGTCGGCGTGGTGGGCGTCGGCGTGGGGGTGGTCGGCGTCGGCGTGGGGTTGGTGACCCCGCCGAAGTTCAGGTCCACACACGAGTAGAACGCGTTGATCGTGTCGGCGATGTTCCACCGGGCCAGCACGGTCTGCCGTCCGGTGTAGCCGGCGAAGTTCACCGTGTGCGACTTGGTCGCCCCCGGCTGCGCGCCGTTGTCGCTGAAGGACGCCACCAGCTTGTTACCGATGAAGTACTCCCACGTCGAGGTGGCGTGGCGAGCGGTCAGCACCCAGTTGAAGGTCACGCTGGTGCCGACGTTCACGGCCGGCCAACTCTTGGTGGTGTCGTTGAGGACGGTGAACCGGCTGGTGCCGCCGTTGCACTGGGTCGAGCCCTTCGGCGCCTCGACGCTCTGCGGCTCGTAGACGATGTCACCGCAGCCGGAGACCGCGCCGCTCGCGCAGTTGGCCTGACGGCTGGGCGGGGATGAGATGTAGCCGTGCGCGGACGCCGGGGAAGCGGCCACGAGGAGGGATCCACCGACCGCGGCGACGGTCAGGGCGGGAAGGGTGAACAGGCGTCGCATGCTTGCTCCTTGTCAAGTGTTGCGTGTTCACCAACGTAAATTAAAGACTCCTTACAGTAAACAGTGTTAAGGAATTTTTAGGGTCGTCGAGGGATAGGGTCGGAGCATGCCCGTCGACCTTTTCGCCGGAATCTCCGTCCGGGACCTGCCCGCCGCCGTCGCCTGGTATACGGCGTTGCTGGGCAGCGAACCGGCGTTCGCGCCCAACGACGTCGAGTCGGTCTTCGAGATCGCCGAACACCGGTATGTGTACGTCGAACTGCGGCCCGACCACGCCGGGCACGGCATGATCACGCTCTTCGTGCCGGACTTCGCGGAGCGGGTGGCCGGCGCCGCCGCCCGGGGCCTCGTCCCGGCCCGCGAGGAGACCTACGAGAACGGCGTCCGCAAGACCACCTACACCGACCCGGACGGCAACGAGATCTCCTTCGGCGGCGGGCCGGTGTCCGATTAGGATCAGGCGGTAGGCGACCGGCTGATCGCCATGCCCCGCTGAGATGGCAGGATCAGGCCTCATGATCCTTGACGCCGACCTGTCAGTGCGGACGCCGTGAGGGCGGTCATCGTCGCGGCGGCGGTCGCGTTCCTCGTCTCCCTCTTCCTCACACCGGTGGCGATCCGGGTCTTCAGCGCGCTCAAGGCCGGACAGCCGATCCGCTCTCTCGGGCTCGCCTCGAACGAGGGCAAGAAGGGCACCCCCGCGATGGGCGGGGTGGTGTTCATCGTCGCCACCCTCCTCGCCTACGTCGCCGGGCACCTCGCGCTCACCACCCTGCCCGAACGGCAGATCGCGCAGGAGAAGCCGACCATGACGGCCCTCGTCCTGCTCGGGCTGTTCGTCTTCTGCGGCGCGGTCGGCTTCGTCGACGACTTCCTGAAAGTCCGCAAGCGCAACTCCGACGGCCTGTCAGCCAAGGGCAAACTGCTCGGGCAGGCGATCATCGGCACCGGCTTCGGTATCGCCGCCCTCTACGTGGTCAGCACCAACGGCCAGACCGTGGTCAGCGAGAACATCTCGTTCATCCGGGACATCAGCTGGCTGAACGTCGGCAAGGTCGGCTCGGTGATCGTGTTCGTCTTCGTGATCACCGCGATGTCGAACGGCGTGAACCTCACCGACGGCCTCGACGGCCTGGCCACCGGCGCGTCGACACTCGTCCTCGGCGCGTACGCGCTGATCGGGTACTGGCAGTACCGGCACTGGTGCGCCGACGAGACGTACGCCCGCGCCAACGAATACTGCTACCAGGTCCGCGACCCGTTGGAGATCGCGATGATCGCGGCCGCGGCGGCCGGCGCCTGCCTGGGCTTCCTGTGGTGGAACACGTCCCCGGCACGGATCTTCATGGGCGACGTGGGCGCGCTCGGGCTCGGCGCCCTGATCGGCGGGCTCGCCGTCGCCACCCGCACCACGCTGCTGTCCATCCTGATCGGCGGACTGTTCTTCATCATCACGGTCACCTGGGTGATCCAGATCGTCTCGTTCAAGACCACCGGCCGACGTGTCTTCCGAATGGTGCCGCTGCACCACCACTTCGAGCTGGCCGGGTGGAGCGAGGTCAACATCGTGGTCCGGTTCTGGACCATCGCCGGTGTCTGTGTGGCGGTCGGTCTGGGCCTGTTCTACTCGGAGTTCCTGGCGGCCACCGGATAGGTGCGGCCCACATCCGGTTCGCCGCACCCGGCGGCACGCCGTCTCGCCGCACCCGGCGGCACGCTACTCTGTCGCACCCGGCGGCACGCTGTTTTGTCGCACCCGGCGGCACGCTGTTTTGTCGCACCCGGCGGCACGCTGTTTTGTCGCATCCGGCGGCACGCTGTTTTGTCGCATCCGGCGGCACGCTGTTTTGTCGCATCCGGCGGCTCGCTGTTTTGTCGTACCCGGGTGGCATGCTGCGGGCATGCGAGTGGCGTTCGAGAGCGAGCTGTGGATCTGGGATGCGCGACGCGACGAGAGCTGGACGTTCGTCAGCCTGCCAGTGGACGCGTCCGAGGAGATCCGGGCGCGGGCCGGCGGGCTGCGGAGGGGATTCGGGTCGTTACGGGTCCGCGCGACGGTGGGCGGCAGCTCATGGACGACCTCGGTGTTTCCGGACAGCGGCCGTAACGCCTACGTGCTGCCGGTGAAACGCGCGATCCGGACCGCCGAAGCGCTGAGCGAGGGCGACGTCACCGCAGTGACCGTCGAGTTGCTCGACCTGTGATCCGTTCGGAGTCGCGGTCCGCTCGCCATCCGACCCCCTCCGCGGACGTGGTGCCCATCTATCCTCCGGCCGCCCTCGCCGGCACCGCCCGTCCGCCCTCGACGCGCCCTTTCACAGGCGCGACCACCCGGCCTCCAGGTCCCTTCGCGCGGCCCACCCGATTTCCACATCCCCTTCCGCAGGCGCGACCACTCGACCACGCCACCCTCGCGGACAGGACCCACCCGGCCTCGACACCCCCTTCCGCAGGCGTGACCGCTCGACCTCACGCCACCCTCGCGGGCACGACCCACCCGGCCTCGACACCCCCTTCCGCAGGCGCGGCCGCCCCACCTTCATGGCCTTCGGGGGCGTGGCCTATCCGCGATCGGTTGACCTCTTCGGCGCGTCGCCGATGGCGGCAGTGCCCCGAAAACCGTTGGTGATCGACGATTCGGCTCGGGGCAGGTCGTCGCCGGCACCGACGGCGAAGTTGATCAAGTGGGTGCGGTAGTCGGTGTCAGCGATGGTCGGGTCGGGATGGAAGCCGGCCAGTTCCAGGCTCACCAGGCCGTGAGCCAGGCACCAGGACTGGCGGGTCAGGACCCACGGCTCGGCCGGGCGGAAACGTCCGTCCGCGATGCAGCGGGCGAGCACGTCGTGGGCGACTTTCAGGGTGTATGCGCCGATCTCCCGGTCCTCGGCGGTCAGCTCGAAGCCGGTCGCGCCGAACATCACCCGGTACAGATGCGGGGCCCGATGGGCGGCACGGCGGTAGGCGAGAGCGAGGGCTGCGCAGTCGGCGACCGGGTCGGTGGTCTCCGGCACCTGGGCGAGTTCGGCGGCCAGGCGGGCGAAACCCTCGTGGATGATCGCGCGAACCACCGCGGGCATGCCGCCGAAATGGGTGTAGACCGCCATCGTCGAAGTGCCGGCGGCACGCGCCAGCGACCGTGCGGACAACGCTCCCGGCCCCTGCTCGGCCAGCACCCGAGCGCCGGCCTCGACGAGTTCGGCCCGGGGGTCTCGACCCTGCTTCACCACACGCCTACGATAACGAGTGTTATGCGATAACACCTGTTATGGAGGCGGATCATGGCGAAGGCACGACCGGCCGGCGGCCCGCTGCACGGCGAGTCACCCGGCCCCGGCCCCGTTCTGCGCCTGGCCGTGCTCGGCGACTCGTCGGCCGCCGGATTCGGGGCGCCCGACCACGCCACCGCGCTGGCCGGTCAACTCGCCACCGCCCTCGCCGCCGACCTCAGCCGAACCGTCTCCTGGCGGGTCGCGGCCCGCGGTGGTGCCACCGCCCGCACCGTCACCGCCCTACTGCCCCGCCTCACCGACCAGGCCACCGGCTGGCGCCCCGACCTGGTGGTCGTGGCCGTGGGCGTCAACGACACCACCCGCCTGCGCCGCCCGACCGCCTTCCAGCGCGACATCCTCCGCCTGGTCACCGCTCTCCACGCCACGCTCACCACGCCACCCGGCACCGCGCTCAAGCCCAGTCACACAGAATTGAACAATTCGCCCAAAACCCACGCCATCGACGCGACCTCCGCCGCCACTGCGAGCCCCGCCGACAACGCCGGCACCGCCGGAGGGGAAGCCGAGACCGGAGGCCGGAGCGGAGGCGGAGGCGGGGGCGAAGGCCGGAGCGGAGGCGGAGGCGGGGGCGAAGGCTGGAGCGGGGACAAAGGCTGGAGCGAGGACGGAGCCTGGAGCGGGGAAAAACGCTGGAGCGGCGGCGGAGGCGGGGCTCCGGCGGTGGTTCCCGTGCTGCTGTCGGGGCTGCCGCCGGTGCATCGGTTTCCGGTTCTGCCGGCGCCGGCCCGGTGGCTGTTCGGCTCGCATGCCCGCCGTCTCGACCGCCGACTGGCCGCGGCTGCCGCCGAACTCCCGGGCACCCATCATCTGCCGGTCGGCGACATCCCGATGGACCAGCCGGGGCTGTTCGCCTCCGACGGCTTCCATCCGGCTCCGCCCGCCTACCAGATCTGGGCCCGCCTGCTGGCCCGTCAGGCCGCTCCCCTGCTGGCCTGACCCCGCCTGCCGGCCCGCCAGGCCGCTCCCCTACTGGCCTGACCCCGGCCACCGGCCGCCGCAGAAGCCACCGACCACCACCCGGATATCGGGCGGATTCCGGAAGACGGTCTTCTTGCCGTCCTCGGAAAGGACCCGACCGCCCTGCGACCAGGACCCATCACGGCCCTCATCCTGGAAGATCTCCAGCGAATCGATGCGCGCCGTGAGGGTCGAGGGTCGGATTCGGCCCGGCGGTCGCGTGGCGGCCGGGACGGAGAGCCTGCGTCGCGTCGTAGCGTGGGGACGGTCCCGATGTTCGGGGGCGGTCCGCCCCGTACCGCATGGGATTCAAGCGGACGCCGCCTGGGTGATCTGGGCCATCGCCGGGCGCCCGAAGTGGTAACCCTGGGCCCGCCGGTAACCGAGCCGGTAGAGCTCGGCCGCCTGTTCCGCGGTTTCGACGCCTTCGGCGACGGCGACCAGGCCGAGGCCGTTGGCCACCTGGATGAGGGAGGTGGCGATGACCGCGTGGCGTCCGGCCATGGTGACGTTCTCGACGAACGACTTGTCGACTTTGAGGATGCGGACCGGCAGGGTCTGCAGGAGGCCGAGCGACGAGTGGCCGGTGCCGAAGTCGTCGAGGGCGATCTCGACGCCGAGTTCGGTGAGTTCGTGGACGGCCCGGACGGCCGCGCCGCCGCCGAAGACGGCGGTCTCGGTGACCTCGACGACCAGACGCGCCGGGTGGACGCCGGTTTCGGCGAGGATCGCGGCGACGAGGGAGACGAAGCCGGGTTCGGCCAGCTGGCGGGCGGAGACGTTGACGCCGAAGCGGTACGGTGCGACGCCCTGCCGCCACCAGTCGGCGAACTGGAGGCACGCGGTACGCAGGATCCACTCGCCGAGTTCGACGATGAGGCCGGTGCGCTCGGCGACCGGGATGAACACCTCGGGGCTGATGTAGCCGCGATCGGGGTGCCACCAGCGGACCAGGCTCTCGACGGCGACGCAGGTGCCGGTGGGCAGTTCGACGATCGGCTGGTAGACGAGGTGGAATTCGCCGCGGTCGAGGGCGGTGCGGAGTTCCGCGCCGAGCCGGGCCTCCTCGTCGGTGCTGGTGTCGAGGTCGGGGGTGTAGTGGCGGTGACGCCCGTTCTCGGCCTTGGCGGCGTACATGGCCACGTCGGCGCGGCGCAGCACCTCGACCGGGTCGGCGCAGTCGCCGGCGATGCCGATGCTGGCGCCGACCAGCAGGTCCTGGCCGCCGGCGTGGATCGGCTGGTGGATCGCCGCGCGGAGCCGGACGGCCAGTTCGTCGCCCGCGTCGGTTCCGGCCGGCAGCAGCACGGCGAACTCGTCGCCGCCCATCCGGGCCGCGACGGCCTCCGGTGGCAGCTCGGTGCGGAGCCGCTGGGCGACGGCGACGAGCAGTTCGTCGCCGACCGCGTGCCCGAACCTGTCGTTGACCGCCTTGAACCCGTTGAGGTCGAGCAGCAGCACGGTGGGGGTGGCGGCGGCGCCGAGCTGTTCCTCGAAGGCGCGCCGGTTGGCCAGCCCGGTCAGCGGGTCGTGCATGGCCAGGTCGCCGAGCCGGGTCGCCTGCACCTTGACCTGCTGCACCAGCCCCCACATGCGCATCACCACGAGCAGGCAGAGCACGACCGCCCCGGTGCCGATGGACGCCCAGGCGATCCCGGCCGGGTCGCCGGCGCCCTGGAGGAACAGCAGACCGGGGGCGATCAGGGTGAACGCGGTGAGGATGCCGAGCCGGGTGCGCCCGATCCGGTGCACGTCGAGGGCGGTCTCCGGACGGCGGCGCATGCTCGGGTGGAGGGCGGCGGCGCCCCAGCAGGCGTACGCCATCAGGAACCCGGAGTCGACGAACCCGCCGGTGTACTCGGCGGTGCTGGACATCGTGGTGTAGATCAGGTCGCCGGTCAGCATGATGACGGCTCCGGCGGTCATCAGTCGCATGCTCGGCGTGCGGTTGCCGGCGCGGGTGAGCATCCGGGCGACGGCGGTGGTGAGCAGCACGTCGGCGAGCGGGTAGCCGATGGTGACGAGCCGTTCCAGCACCGGTGCCCCGGTGTCGGCCAGGGTGGGGCCGACGATGGCGACCCAGAAGATCAGTCCGATCCCGGTGGAGATGATCGCGGCGTCGATGAGCGCTCCGCGTTCCCGGTCGCCGCGCGGGTTGCCGAGTCTCGACAGCGACGCCCAGAGCAGCGGGTACGCCGACAGGTAGAGCAGGTCCGCCCAGTACGGGTAGGGGTATTCGCCGAGGCGCAGCTCGGTGACGTCGTAGGTGATGTCGCCGGAGACGAAGGTCAGCACCCCGGCCGCGAACAGCGCCCAGGCCCGCCAGTGTTCCGGCCGGTTCCGCACGATGCCGATGACCATGGCGGCCACCGAGGAGAGCCCGATCGTGTTGACGTAGATCTTGGCGGGCAGGGTGTCGTCGGGGACCAGAGGGAAGCACAGCGCGGCGATGATCGCCGCGACCAGCCACCCCGCCCACACCGGGACCCGCATCAGCACACCCTGCGCAATCGTCCGTAACCGCAGCCGGTTGAGCGAACCGGCCTCAGCGGGTCGGCTCGATCGGCGAACATACCGGTGTGGGGCGATTCCGGCCGGCCGCGGCCTTGCACCGTGGCGAGCTGCTTCCGGTCCTTGGTCTGGTGGCGGTGATGCTGGTCATCCTGGGGGTGCCGGTCTATCTGGTGACGGTTTCGGCCTTCGACCGGGTGGAACGCAGCCAGGTCGGCCGGGAGGCGGAGGAGCTGCGGGTCGCGATCAGCGCGCACGCGCAGCGGCTGCGGGATTTCGGGGTGACCAACTCGATCTGGACCTCCCTCTACGACGACCTGGCGAACCGGGACACCCGGCAGTTCGAGGTCGACCTGCCGCCGGACGTGCTGACCGGTCAGTACGGGTTCACCGGCGCGATGATCGTCGACGCGCGGGGCGGCGTCCGGGCGGGTGGCCGGATCACCGACTCGACCTACCAGCCGATGCCGGCTCCCCTGGACGACCCGGCGACGCTGACCGATTACCTGCGCGGCGGTGCGGCCGGCACCCACTACTGCGGGCTGACCAGCGTGACCGGCACCCCGATGGAGTTCTGCTCGTTCCCGGTCTACCGCGACGAGGGCGTCGGTACCTCGAACGGGCACCTGCTGATCTTCCGGGATCTGGACGCGACCGGGCTGGCGTCGCTGGCCGCACAGACCGACGACGAGATCACCCTGCGGGCGGCGCCCCGGCCGGACGCGGAGGCGCTGCGGGAACTGACCAGCGGCTTCGGCCCGATCGCCGTGTCGACGGCGATGGCCGGCGACGACATCGCGGTGGCGTGCACGCTGATCGGGGTGGACGGCGTCCCGGTCGTCTTCGAGGGGCTCAGTGACCGGCCGATCCACGCACAGGCCGAGGCGACCCTGGCCCGGCTGGGAATGGTGGTGCTGTTGGCGGTGGCGATCGCCGGCGCCGCGATCAGCATGGCGATGCGCCGGGCGGTCCGCTATCACGTGAAGCCGCTGCGCCGGACCACGGAGAGGGTGATGGACTCGCGGGACCTGGCGCTGCGGGTGCCGCCGTCCGACGACGCCGACATCAACGTGGTGGCCGGCGCGATCAACGACATGCTGGAGGCGATCGATCAACACACCGCCGAGCTGGCCGAGATGCGTGCCCGGGAGGCCCGGGAGCAGGAGGCGAAGATCCGGGAGCGGGAGGCCCAGCGGGAGGAGATGCTGCGCCGGGTGGAGGCCGAGTCGGAGCAGATCATCGGGGGTGTCGCCTACCAGCTCGGCGACGCGGTCCGCGGGGTGGACGCGGTGAAGGCGTCGGTGCAGGACATCAACACCGGGGCGGCCGAGGCGCACACCGCGACCGAGCAGATGGCCGATCACGCGGAACGGGCCGATCAGGCGGCCGAGGCGCTGACCGTGAGCCTGCCGGCGACCCGGGAGATGGTGGCGATGATCGCGTCGATCGCCGGGCAGACCCGGATGCTGGCCCTGAACGCGACGATCGAGGCGGCCCGGGCCGGTCATGCCGGTCTCGGCTTCGCGGTGGTGGCCGACGAGGTGCGGAAGCTGGCCGACGACACGGCCGAGTCGACCGAACGGATCACCGCGACGCTGAACACGCTGACCACCACCGCCACCGATGTCTCGGAGGCGGTAGCGACGATGACCGACACGATCGAGAGTGTACGGGCGGCGATCGGTCAGGTTCGGGCGGTAGCCGACGACCAGCACCACACCATCAGTGGCCTGGTCGATCAGGTGCAGAACGCGATCGGCCAGATCAACGACTTCTCCACCGACCGGACCCGGCTGACCGACAGGTCGGGTGGCGGCGCCGGCCTGGAGCTGTTCTGACAGGTGCTTCGCAGGTTGATGTGGGGTAATGGTCCGCTATGCGCTCCGAGCCACCGGTCGTCCGAGCCGGTCTGACGGTCCTGCTGCTGGTGCCGGTCGCCGTGCTCGCGGCGTTCGTGTGCGCCGGCTGGGCGCCGCTGCGCGCCTTCGACCGGGGCGTCGCGGGCCGACTGCACGAGGTCGCACACGATGTGCCCGCGCTCACCACGGTGATGACCTGGCTGACCGATCTGTTCCAGCCGAACGTGTTCCGGGTCCTCGCGCTGCTCGTGGTGATCTGGCTGGCCCGGCACGGAGCCCGCCGGACCGCGACGTGGGTGGCGGTCACGATGATCGCCGGTGGGATCCTCGGTGGCCTGCTGAAACTGCTGTTCGGCCGGGCCCGCCCGGAGTTCCTGGACCCGGTGGCGTCGGCGGTCGGCTACGCGTTCCCGTCCGGCCACGCGCTGAACAGCGCCTTGGCCGTCACGATCGCCGTGCTGCTCGTCCCGCGCTGGTGGGCGCTGTGGCTGATCCCGGTGCTGACCGCGCTCAGCCGGGTCTATCTGGGGGTGCACTGGACCAGCGACGTCATCGCCGGTCTGCTGCTGGGCGTCGCGGTGCCGCTGCTCACCGCCCGGGCCTTCCGACCGGCCCGGGCGGCCGAGCCGGTGAGTCAGCGGTAACGCAGCAGCGGCGCGTCGATCTGCTCCCACCTGGTGCGCAGCTCGGCGGTCAGGGCGGGCTGCCTGGCGGCCAGGTCGGCCTGCTCGCGCGGGTCGGTCTCGATGTCGTAGAGGGCGTCCGCCCCGGTCGCGGTGAGCCGCAGGTACTTGTACCTCCCACGGCGCAGGGCCCGACCGGACCGGGTACGCCAGAACAGGTCCCGCTCGGGTGCCGCCGCCCCGCGCAGCAGGTATCCGGCGAAGCTGGCACCGTCGAGCGGGTAGTCCGGGTGCGCCCGGGCTCCGGCGATCTCCAGCAGCGTGGCGGTCCAGTCGTGGGTGACCACCGGCTCGTGGCTGACCTGGCCGGACCGGATCCGGGCCGGCCACCGGACGATGGTGGGCACTCGGATGCCACCTTCGTTGAGGCCGGCCTTGTTGCCGGTGAGCGGCCAGTTGTAGGAGAACCGCTCGCCACCGTTGTCACTCTGGAAGATCACCAGCGTGTCGCGCTCCTGGCCGGTCCGGCGCAGCGCGTCGAGCACCTGCCCGATCCGCTGGTCCAGGTTCTCGACCATCTTCTTGTACGTCTCCAGCGAGCCGCCGTCGTTGTGGAAGATGGCCTGCGTGTTCCCCGCCTTGATCTCGGCGGTGATCTCCTCGCTGACCACCCGGTCCCCCGGCGCCTCCCACGGCCAGTGCGGGCTGGTGAAGTTGAGGTGCAGCAGCCACGGCTCGTCGTGCCGCCGCCGCACGAACGCCTCGGCCCGGTCGCCGAGGATGTCGGTGTAGTAGCGGCCGTCGTTCTCGACCGGCGTCTCGCCCTCGTAGAGGTCGTAGTCTCCGGTGTGGCTGTACTTCGAGTAGTAGTCGACGCCGCCGGAGTAGTTGCCGAAGAACTCGTCGAACCCGCTGCGCAGCGGACTGAAGTGCGGCAGGAACCCGCCGTGCCACTTGCCGATCAGCGCGGTCGTGTAGCCGGCCGCCTTCAGCAGCGACGGCAGCGTGGGATGCGCGGCCGGGATGCCGTCGGTGGCGTTGGCGGCCCCGATCGGCTCGGGCAGGCCGCCGGGTGTGCGCCCCGGGAACCTGCCGGTGTAGAGCGCGACCCGGGTCGGTGAGCAGACCGCCCCGGCCGAATACCCGTTGGTGAACCGCACCCCGCCCCGGGCCAGCCGGTCCAGGTGGGGTGTCTCGATCAGCGGCGACCCGTAGCTGCTCAGGTCACCCCAGCCCAGGTCGTCGGCCAGGATGAAGAGGATGTTCGGACGCTTGGAGGTGCCCGGCCGCGCCCGGAACGGCGACTCCTCCGGGCTGCCCGCGAACGCGGCCTCCGAGGTGAGGGTGGTCGCTGCGGCGGCCCCGGCGAGCGCGCCGAAAACCCCGCGCCGGGTGGTCCCACGGTTGGTCACGTCATCTCCTGTGGATCGAGGAAGGCAAGGCGCACATTACCCATCGATCCGATAGGAACAAAGAAGTTGCCGCATTGCGGGACACTCAAGGTCGTGCGACGTCTCCTCACGGCCTGGCGCACCGAACGCGTCTCGATTCCCTGCCGCATGCCGCCCCACACGGCGCTGCATCACATCGCCACCGGCATCGACGCCCCGACTCAGTACCGACTCCAGCAGCATCTGTGGGCCGAGGTGGACTTCATGATCATCGGCCGCGCCGACCAGGACGGCATCCGGATCTGCGCCGCCCGCCCGCACATCACGAACGACCTGCGCACCTACCTGTTCGCCCGGTTCGTCCGGGAGGGGTCGGGAAGCCGCCTGGAGGGCCACTTCGGCTGGCGGCCCTCACAGCGGATCCCCCTCACCGCCGTGGTCGTCTTCCTGGTCCTCGCGTGGTTCGCGGCCCTGGGCTTCGTGGCCCGCTCGCTGTACGTCGGCTACCCCACCGAGCAGGCGGTGTCCTACCTGGTCGTGATCCCGATCGCCCTGGCCGGGCTGCTCGGCATGGCCGCGCTGTGCGTCCGGATCGCCCGCTCGGAGGCCGCCCATCTGCGATCCTGGCTCACCGATCGCCTCGATGTCCCCGGTCCGCCGCCTCCCCGGCCTCAGCCGACTCCGCCCCCGCCCACCAGGATCCGGCCGCCGTCGCCCACCTGACCATCGTGGTGGCGGCATGGGTGGTGCGAGCATGGGGGCATGACGAAGCTGACCGGCCGGGAGATCACCGACGGCACGCCGGAGGGATGGGTCTATCTGCGTAACGCGCTGCGGACCCGGCTGCGGACCGGTGACTTCGCGACCGGGCTGGCGCTGGTGAACGCGATCGGGGGCGCCGCCGAGGCGGTCGATCACCACCCCGACCTGGATCTGCGCTACGGCTGGGTGGACGTGCGGCTGTACAGCCACGACGTGGGCCGGGTGACCGGGCGGGACCTGCGGCTGGCGGCGACGATCAGCGAACTGGCGGCGGCGGCCGGGGTGAGCGCGGGCGCGGACGGGCTGACCGTTCTGGAGCTGGCTCTGGACAGTCCGGGCTTCCCGGAGCAGCTGGGCTTCTGGGAGGCGGTGCTGGGCTATCCGCGCGACGCCGAGGGTGACCTGCTCGACCCGTACCAGAAGGTGCCGTTGATCTGGTTTCAACGCTCCGGGGACGAGGAGCCGCGGCAACGCTGGCACCCGGACCTGTGGGTCGCGCCGGCCGAGGTGGCGCCGCGGATCGAGGCGGCGCTGACCGCCGGTGGGACGCTGGTCAGTGACGCCGACGCGCCGGCGTACTGGGTCCTGGCCGACCCGGAGGGCAACAAGGTCTGCCTGTGCACGTGGCAGGGCCGCGAATGAACCCGGGGCGCCCTGGAGAACCGGGAACGGCGAACGGGGCGGCGTGGACCGAGACCACGCCGCCCCGCCCTCATCCGATCAGGCCGCGACAGGAGCCTGAGCGGTGACCGGAGCCGCCACCCCACCGGACAGGTGCCGTAGGTAGGCCGGCAGGGTGAGGAACTCCGGGCAGGTCCGTTCCGACAGCAGGACGGTGAGCAGGGTCCGCGCCTGGCCGAAGCAGCGGGCGGCCTCCTCGTCCAGTGCGCCGGTCTCGCTGAGGACGTCGAGCTCCTCGCGCAGCATCCGGGCGACCAGGCCGGCCGTGACCGGCACGCCGTAGTCGGTCGGGGTGCCCGAGGAGATCCACTGCCAGAGCTGGGCCCGGCAGATCTCGGCGGTGGCCGCGTCCTCCATCAGGCCACCGAGCGCCACCGCGCCCCGACCGCCCAGCCAGGCGGCGATGTAGCGCAGCGCCACGCTGACGTTGGTCCGCAGTGCGACCTCGGTGACGGAGACGTCGCCGGCCTTGATGTCGAGCAGTTCGACCGCGGTGACCCGCACGTCGTCGCGCTTGCGGACGATCTGGTGCGGTTCGTCGCCGAGCCACTGGTCGAACACCTCACGGCAGGTCTCGACCAGGCCCGGGTGCGCGACCCAGGAGCCGTCGAAGCCGTCGCCGACCTCACGCCGCTTGTCCTGGCGGACCTGGTTGAGGGCCCGCTTCGCGGCGACCGGGTCACGGCTGGGCACGACCGCGGCCATCCCGCCGATCGCGTGTGCGCCACGCTTGTGGCAGGTCTTGACCAGCAGCTCGGTGTAGGCCCGCATGAACGGCGCGGTCATCGTGACCTGCGAACGCTCCGGCAGGACCACGTCCGGACGGTTCTTGATCATGCTGAACAGGTAGTCCCAGCGACCCGCGTTCAGGCCGGCCGAGTGCTCCCGCAGCTCGTACAGGATCTCCTCCATCTCGAATGCGGCGTTGATGGTCTCGATCAGGACGGTGGCCCGGATCGTGCCGCGCGGGATGCCGAGGTACGCCTGGGCGAACACGAAGACGTCGTTCCAGAGGCGGGCCTCCAGGTGCGACTCCATCTTCGGCAGGTAGAAGTAGGGGCCGCTGCCCCGGTCGATCTGCCGCTGCCCGCAGTGGAACAGGTACATGCCGAAGTCGAACAGCGACGCCGACACGGCCCGGCCGCCGATGCGCAGGTGACACTCCGGCAGGTGCCAGCCCCGCGGCCGCACCATGATCGTCGGAACGGTCGCGCCGATCTCGTAGCGCTTGCCGTCCGGCGCGGTGAAGTCCAGCGCACCGTCCAGCGCGTCGCGCAGGTTGAGCTGGCCGAGGATCACGTTGTCCCAGGTGGGCGACGTGGCGTCCTCGAAGTCGGCCATCCAGACCTTCGCACCCGAGTTGAGGGCGTTGATGGTCATCTTGCGTTCCGGCGGGCCGGTGATCTCGACCCGCCGGTCGGTGAGGTCCGCCGCGGCCGGGGCGACCTGCCAGGACAGGTCGTCCCGGATGTGCGACGTGGAGGTGAGGAAGTCCAGGTCGGTGGTACGGGTGGCCCGGCGGCGCCGGCGGCGCTCCAGCAGCTGGACCCGGCGGGCGCCGAACTCGCGGTCAAGCGCCACGATGAACTCGACTGCCTCAGCGGTCAGGATCTCGGAGTAACGGCCTGCGGTCGTACCGGTGATGGTGATCTCTTCGGCGCCCATTGTCTCTACCTACCTGTCGCTGTCGCTGATCAGAACTGCTCGGCCTCGGTGGAACCGGACAGCGCCGTGGTGGAGCTGTCCGGGTTGAGAGCGGTGGAGACGGCGTCGAAGTAACCGGTGCCGACCTCGGCCTGGTGCTTGGTCGCGGTGTAGCCGTCGGCCTCGGCCGCGAACTCGGCCTCCTGCAGCTTCACGTAGGCGCTCATGCCGGTCTGGGCGTAGCCGCGGGCCAGCTCGAACATCGAGTGGTTGAGGGCGTGGAAGCCGGCCAGCGTGACGAACTGGAACTTGTAGCCCATCGCGCCGAGCTCCTTCTGGAAGCGCGCGATCGTGTCGTCGTCCAGGTTCTTCTTCCAGTTGAACGACGGCGAGCAGTTGTACGACAGCAGCTTGCCCGGGTGCTTGGCGTGCACGGCCTCGGCGAACTTGCGGGCGAAGTCGAGGTCCGGCTTGCCGGTCTCCACCCACAGCATGTCGGCGTAGTCGGCGTAGGCGACACCGCGGGCGATCGCGGCGTCGTCACCCGGGGTGACCCGGAAGAAGCCCTCGGAGGTCCGCTCGCCGGTGACGAACGGCTGGTCACGGGGGTCGACGTCGGTGGTCAGCAGGTCGGCCGCGAGAGCGTCGGTGCGGGCGATCACCAGGGTCGGCACACCGGCGACGTCGGCCGCGAGGCGGGCCGCGTTCAGCGTACGGATGTGCTGCTGGGTCGGGATGAGCACCTTGCCGCCGAGGTGGCCGCACTTCTTCTCGCTGGCGAGCTGGTCCTCCCAGTGCACACCGGCGGCACCGGCCGCGATCATGCCCTTCATCAGCTCGAACGCGTTCAGCGGGCCACCGAAACCGGCCTCCGCGTCGGCGACGATCGGGGCGAACCAGTCGCGCTCGTACTTACCGTTCGAGGTGTCGATCTGGTCGGCACGCAGCAGCGCGTTGTTGATCCGGCGGACCACCGCGGGCACCGAGTTCGCCGGGTAGAGCGACTGGTCCGGGTAGGTGTGGCCGGACAGGTTCGCGTCGGCCGCGACCTGCCAGCCGGACAGGTAGATCGCCTTGAGGCCGGCGCGCACCATCTGGGTCGCCTGGCCACCGGTCAGCGAGCCGAGGGCGTTGATGTAGTCCTCGGTGTGCAGGAGCTCCCACAGCTTCGCGGCGCCGCGCTCGGCCAGCGTGTGCCGCTCCTGGAGCGTGCCCCGCAGCTTCACGACGTCCTGCGCGGTGTAGTCACGCTTGATGCCGGCCCAGCGGGGGTTGTTCGCCCACTCCCGGGTGAGGTCCTCAGCGGTACCGCCCCGGTTCTCGAACTCAGTCATCAGAAAAATCCCTTTCCTGCCCTGTCGCGTTCTTCCTCGTGGAAGAACTTCACTCTCACGGATCACACCAGCCCCCATGAAGGCCCTTCTTGAGGAAAGAAGTGAAGAAATTCTGTTAACGTGAAACCCGTGACCGCTTCACTCAATCCCGAGCCATCGGTGGACCTGGTGACCCTGGGCCAGCGACTCCGGCATCTACGCCGCACCCGGGGCATGACCCTCGACCAGCTCAGCGACGCGGTCGGGCGGGCACCGTCCCAGCTGTCGCTCATCGAGAACGGCAAGCGGGAGCCGAAACTGTCGGTGCTCCAGGCGATCGCGGGGGCTCTGGGCGTACCCATGCAGGATCTTCTCCGGCCGGAGGCGCCGAGCCGCCGCGCCGGGCTGGAGATCGAGCTCGCCCACTTCCAGCAGAATCCCGCGTACCAGGCGCTGGGCCTACCGGTGGTGAAGGCGGGCCGGCGCCTGCCGGCCGACGCGCTGGAGTCGCTGATCGGCATGCACCGCGAGCTCAACCGGGTGCTCACCGAGCAGACCGCGACGCCCGAGGTGGCACGGCGCGCCAACGCGCAACTGCGCGCCGACATGCGGCGCCGCGACAACTACTTCGCCGAGATCGAGGCGGCGGCGGCCAAGGTTCTCCAGTCGGTACGGCACACGACCGGCCCGCTGTCCCAACGAGGCATCCTCGACATCGCCGCGCAGATCGGGTTCAGCCTGCACTACGTCAACGACCTGCCGGCCTCCACCCGGTCCGTCACCGACCTGAAGAATCGCCGGATCTATCTCCCCCAGGTGGCCAGCGGCAAAGGCCACGACCCGCGCGCGGTGGTGCTGCAGACACTCGGGCACTTCGTCCTCGGGCACAACGACCCGGCCGACTACGGCGACTTCCTGCGGCAGCGGGTCGAGGTCAACTACTTCGCCGCGGCGCTGCTCATGCCGGAGAAGTTCGCCGTCGACTTCCTCGCCGAGGCCAAAGCCGACCGGGCCCTCGCCATCGACGACTTCCGGGACGCGTTCGGGGTGTCCTACGAGACCGCGGCGCACCGGTTCACCAACCTCGCCACACACCACTTCGGGATTCCGGTGCACTTCGCGCGGGTGCACGAGACCGGGATCGTCTACAAGGCGTATGAGAACGACAACGTGCGCTTCCCGTCCGACGTGACCGGAGCCATCGAGGGGCAGCCGGTGTGCCGCAAGTGGGCGTCCCGCACGGTCTTCGAGGCAGAGGACCCGTATTCGTCGTTCTACCAGTTCACCGACACCGGCGCCGGGACGTACTGGTGCACCGTGCACGTCGAGTCGACCCGCTCCGGGGAGTTCTCGGTGACCGTCGGCACGCCCTACGAGCACGCCCGCTGGTTCCGCGGCGGGGACGTGCCCGGGCGTACCGTGTCGACCTGCCCCGACCCGGACTGCTGCCGCCGCCCGCCGGTCGCCCTGGTGGACCGCTGGTCGGGCAACGCGTGGCCGAGCGCCCGGGTCCACTCGCACCTGCTGGCGGCCCTGCCTCCGGGCACCTTCCCCGGAGTCGACAACCGCGACGTCTACGACTTCCTGGAGCGCCGCGCCTGACCCCCGCCGGGGTGCGTCATCCCAGGAGGGTGTCCAGGCGACGCCGGGCGGCGGTCTCGAAGGGCTGGACCGCCGCCGACAGGCGGGTGTAGAGGTCGTCGCAGGTGGCGCGGGCGGAGGCGATCACCTCGGGTGGGTAGCCGTAACGGATCTGGTGCTCGGCGAACTCGTCCTCGTCGAGCACCGCCACCGAACCGTCCCACTGCCGGATCACGTCCAGATCCAGGTCGACGGCGTGCACCACCCCGTCGACCACCCGCGGCCGGTCGGTGATGTCGATGTAGACGGCGATCGACGACGCCGCCGAGGGCGCGTTGATCGAGGCGATCCAGCAACCGGACTCGGGAACCAGCATCACGAAGTCGTGCAGCTGCGGAAACGTCTCACCGTCACCGCGACGCATGCTGGTCCCGGCCCGGCCGGCGAGCCACAGTCCGTGGTCGTCTTCGCCGAGCGGCTCCAGGTCGCACTCCCAGTGCCGGAGCCCGCCCCATTTGGTGAACCGGACCTCACCGGTCATGCCGGCACCGCGGCGACGGCCTCGATCTCGATCAGCAGGTCCGGCCGGAACAGCCCGGCCACCCGCACCAGCGAACTGGCCGGCGGCCGGGACGTGTCGACGAACTCGTCGCGGATCGACCTGATCGCCGGCAGTTCCTCGGTGCCCGTCACGAAGTAGGTCAGCTTGATCACGTCACCCCAGCCGGCCCCGCCCGCCGCGAGAGCCGCCGCCACGTTGCGGAACGTCAGCCGGGTCTGGTCGGCCCAGCCCTCCGGAACCTTGCCGTCCGCGTCGATCGGCACCTGCCCGGAGATGTAGACGAGCCGGCTGCCCGGCGCGACGACGACGGTGTGGCTGTACCCGTTCGGCGCGGGTGGTCCGGGAAAGTCGATGATCGGCATCCGTCCACCCTAGAGTCAGCCGCGGAGGGTGCGGACCGCGGTCAGCAGGTCCTCCTGGGAGATCGGCGTGACCGGGCCGCCCCGGGCGTCCTGCATGGCCTTGGTCAGCTGGACCCGGCGCAGCACCTCCTTGATGTCGGCGCCGGTCATGCCGGTACTGGCCACACCCAGGGCGGCCAGGTCGAGGTCGTCGGCGAACATCCGGAAGCCGGGTGTCTCGTGGGCGCCGATCAGGCCACGGATCATCTTGCGGAAGATCTCCGCGCGGGACGTCTCGTCGGGTTTCGGGACACTGATCTTGACGTCGAAGCGGCCGGACCGGATCAGCGACTCGTCGACCCGGTGCGGGAAGTTGGTGGTGGCCACCACGATGACGTTCGGGTTCTCCTCGATCAGATCGTTCATCTCCTGCTTGAAGATGCCGGCGACCGCGTTCAGCGCCTGGCTGGCGGCGTCCCCGCCCATCCCGGCGTAGCTGACGATCGAGTCGAACTCGTCGAACAGCATGAGAGTCGGCGTCCGGTAGCGGCGGGCGTCCCGGAAGATCTGCTTGATGTTGCGTTCCGACCCGCCCAGGTACTTGTCGAGGATCTCCGGGGTGCGGATCTCCCGGAAGTCGGCGCCGATCTCGTTGGCCAGCGCGCGGGACAGCATGGTCTTGCCGGTGCCGGGTGGCCCGTACATCAGCAGGCCCTGCGGGCGACGGGCCCCCCACCTGGCCATCGCCTCGGGATGCCGGAAGGAGACGGCTATCTGGCGGAGTTCGGCGACGACGTCGGCGAGCCCGCCGACCATGTCGAGGGTGACCTCCTGGCTGGTGGCGGGGGTGGCGGCCAGGCGGCCGATCACGTAACGGCGGCCGGTCAGCGACTCGGCGCCGGCCAGGTCGGCGACCGCCTGGAGGGTGAGGGTGGCGAAGGCCCGCAGGTGGGCGACGCCGACGGCGTCGCGCGGAATCCGCGATTCGAGGCGGGCGACACCGTCGCTGTAGGTCACCGTCGCTTCGATCCCGGCGACGGCGTCGGCGAGCAGTCCCGGTTCGCGGTCCATCGGCTTCTCCAGACCCAGGGTTCGGTACGCGACAGCCGCGGCCATACCCACTCCGTCGACGAGTCGGGTCACCACCTGGTCCCCGGCGGCGATCCGGCGGGCGAGGAGACGGCCGAGCGGGTCGATGTCGAGGACGATGCCGCGCATCCGCTGCTGGGTGGCCTCCGGCGAGGTCCGGGTCTCGATGCGGGCGGTGAAGACGTGCTCGACGCCGCCGGTGCCGTCGACGGTCAGGTCCACCCGGTGCACCGGGTCCGGCCAGGTGGCCCGCTGGAGCAGGTCGACCGGGTTGACCCGGGCGGCGGCGAGCAGGGTACCGGCGTCGACCAGCTCGACGGTGGCCCCGGCGTGCTGGAAGGTCTCGGTGTGCGGCCGGGTGGAACTCGCGTCGGTCATCTGCCGTCTCCCGCCGGGGTCGGGTGCCTGACGTACTCCCCCAGCGTGACACGCGATCGCATGTCCGGCTGTTTGCCCGGGTCGTGGACGGGAAAACCGGCTGGCATGAGCGACTTCCTGAGCAAGGCCAAGAGTTTCGCCGACCAGCACGACGAGCAGGTGGATCAGGCGCTGGAGAAGGGCGGCGACCAGATCGACGAGCGGACCGGCAACAAGTACTCGGAGCACATCGACCGGGGTGTGGACGAGGCGCAGCGGCGCACCGGCGAGGGCGACACCACCCTGCCGGCCTGAGAAATCCGCTGGCCCGGTCGGTGCCGGCCGGGCCAGGATTCCACGATGGATCAGACCACCAGCGAGATCGTCGAGTTCTACACCGGATATGACGAGGCCGGGCGCCTGGACCGGAGGGCTTCGTTCCAGTTGGAGCGGATCCGGACCGGGGAGCTGCTGGAGCGTTTCCTGCCGGCGGCGCCGGCCTCGGTCCTGGACGTCGGCGGCGGCCCGGGGGCGTACGCTCGTCCGCTGCTCGCCGCCGGCTACCGGGTGCGGCTGGTCGATGTGGTGCCGGCGCATGTCGAGCAGGCGCTGGGCGGGCAGCCGCCGGTGGACGCGGTGGTCGGGGACGCCCGTTCGCTGCCGGAACCGGATCACGCCTATGACGCGACGCTGCTGTTCGGGCCGCTCTACCACCTGCTGGACCGCGCGGACCGGATACGGGCGCTGCGTGAGGCGGTGCGGGTGACCCGGCCGGGCGGGGTGGTGCTGGCCGCGGCGATCTCCCGGTTCGCGGGGCCGCTGGACTTCGCGTCGACGGGCCGGTTCACCTCGGAGCGGCTGTACGCGGAGGCCGAGCAGATCCTCGCCGACGGCCGTAACCATCCGGGGCTGGGGTTCACGCACGCGTACTTCCACCGGGTGTCCGAACTGGCCGATGAGTGCCGGGCGGCCGGGCTGACCGACGTGGCGGTGCACGGCATCGAGGGCCCGGCCTGGCCGGCGGCCGAGGCGGCGGTCGGCACCCCGAACGAGCAGACCGTGCTGGACGGTGCGCTGGCACTGGCCCGGCTCTTCAGTTCCGAGGCGGACGTGATCGCGACGAGCGCCCACCTGATGGCCGTGTCGATCACCCCCGGCGGACGATGACGCCCCGATGAACACGGTGCGAAGATGTCGGCATGCTGGTCGTCTTCGCGCACAGCAACACCGGTTCCACGGTCGCGACGCTGCATCGCGGCGACGGCGTGGTGCTCCAGTTACCCGGCTACGACCGGAAGTACCGGGTGCCGCACGATCTCGCGCACTTCGCCACCGAGCGGACGCTCGAGATGTCCGGCGGGGTCTTCGGCTCGATCGCGGCGGGCGCCGTCTTCAGCAACATGCGGGTGGTGAGCGGCCGTCCGCGCCACGACTCGGTGGCTCGCAGCAGGCTGATCCTGGACGGTTGCAAGCAGAGTCTGGGGCTCGCCGAGCTGCTCGCCGGGATGGTGCACCACGCGGTCGAGACGGACATCCCGGACCAGGCGCCGGTGCTGGTCCGTAAGGCGTGGGGCTCGTTGCGGGCCGGCGAGCCGCCGTGGCCGGACGAGGTGGTCGCCGAGGCCACGACACTCCTGTCCGAGCTGGTCACCGATTTCGAGGCGCGGGGTTCGGTGAAGGTGACCTGGCCCGACCATCTGGTCGCGGAGGTGCCCCAGCCGAAGGGTGTCCGACGCGGCCGCCGGGGCCGCACCTGAAAACCGGTCGGCTGGTCGCCAGAGCTGTTCCGAGGGGTGCCTGACCGCTCTGACGACCAGCCGGGGGTTCACTTCACGTATGTCACGGTGACGTTCGGGTCGGCCGCGTCGCCCGTGGTGTAGACGTACCGCTTGGCCGCGCTGCTCCCGGTCTGGGCGAGCAGCCACTGCGCCGACCAGCGGGCGATCGTCTCGACGCCGACCGCCTGGTCGAGGGTCTGGGCCGAGCTGT
This sequence comes from Actinoplanes sichuanensis, assembly GCF_033097365.1. Classification (NCBI taxonomy): domain Bacteria; kingdom Bacillati; phylum Actinomycetota; class Actinomycetes; order Micromonosporales; family Micromonosporaceae; genus Actinoplanes; species Actinoplanes sichuanensis. The sequence continues at coordinate 756,307 of NZ_AP028461.1, read as the reverse complement.
CCGGCGCGGCACCGGCCGGGTTCTGCCCGTTGGTGACGCCGTAGTGGTTGGTGCCGGTGACCGAGATGAACGCCTTCGGCGTACCCGCGGTCAGGTGGTAGGTGGAGAGGCCCTCGTCCGGGGTCGCGACACCGTCGGCGAGACCCTGGATGTAGCCCACCGGCACGGTGTTGAGCACCGGCAGGACGATCGAGGTGCCGGAGAGGATGTAGTTGCCGCCGTAGGTGACGACCGCCTCCAGTTCGCTCGGCGCGGTGTTCGCGATCGAGCAGAACGGGATGACGCAGAGCCCGGTGCTCAGGCTGAGCGCGGTCGCGGCCCCGAACGAGTGTCCGGACAGCACGAGCGTGTTCTCGTCGATCCGCCGGTAGAGCGGGGACGCCGGGTTGTCGTCCTCGGCCTCGGCCCAGTCGACGGTCCAGCCGGCCTGCGCGCCCTCGGGGAACAGGCCGCTGGTGCCGAACAGGCTGCGGGTGTGGTTGGGGACGGCCACGACGAAGCCGTACGAGGCGAGCGTCGCCGCGTACGTCGAGTAGTGCGACTTGTCGACGTTCGCGCCCTGAAGGAAGAGCGCGACCGGCAGCCGGGTGCCGGTCGTCGGGTAGTACACGTCGGCACTGTCACCGTTGATCGTCGTGGCGTAGCTCGCGACCGCCGGGGAGGCGCTCGCGGGGGCGGGGGCCGCGGTCAGCGCCGTGGCCAGGGCGGCAGCCGTCGCCGCGACCGCCGTCCGTTTCCAAGAACGGAACAATGTCACATTCATGGATACGGACTATGTCGATCAATCGGTACGCCGTCAAGAGCCGGAATTTTCTGCGACGATGCCGGAGTGACTTCGGCATCCCGCTACCTCAGCGAGCACATCGACGTTCCGGCCGGTGACGTGTACACGTTCACCAGCGACCCGGCCAACCTGCCCGCCTGGGCGCCCGGGCTGGCCACGTCGGTGACCCGCGAGGACGACAGGTGGCTGATCGGCGACGACGGCGCCGAGCTGATCTTCACGCCCCGTAACGAGCTGGGCGTACTGGATCACTGGGTGCGTCCGCCGGATGGCGGCGAGGTGTACGCGCCGATGCGGGTCATCCCGGACGGCGACGGGGCGGAGATCATGTTCACGCTGCGGCGGCTGCCGGGGATGACCGACGACGACTTCGACCAGGACGCCGACGCGGTGCAGGCCGACCTGACCCGGCTCAAAGGGGTGCTCGAGTCCCGTCGCTAGCCAGGGCGTCGGGCTCCACCCGTACCGGCTTCGTCCGTACCGCCGACTTCGTCCGTACCGCCGACTTCGTCCGTACCGCCGACTTCGTCCGTACCGCCAAGAGGAACAGCAGGGCCTGCAGGCCCGGCACCGCCAGGACCACCGCCAACATCGGGCCCCGCGGGTCCATGGCCAGGTGCAGCACCATCATGAGCCCGCTCAGGACCAGCAGGGTGATCCACGCCGCGCGGTCGGCGGGCCGGCGCAGCAGCGACCGACCGCACGGCACGCAGACGAGCGCGAGAACACCGAGGGCCGCGAAGAGCGTGGGAGCGTGCCCGGCGTGACTGCCGGCCAGCACCAGGTGAACGGCGACGCCGGCTACTCCTGCCGCCGCGGCGAGCCGGGCGAGGGCGCCATGGTCCACATCGGGGAGTCTGCCATATAACAGTCGTCCAACGACTGCTTTCGATCATCCTCGCCGCATGGAAAAGTGCAGGGAAACCTGAGGCGACGGCGGAAGGGCCGAATTCGCCCCGAGGCCTCCTTCCGTACGCCTGTCCTCCACCCGGCCCTCCCATGATCCACCAGCGCGCACCGGTCGCCGGTGCCGCAGAAGGAGGAACTACAGTGCGCACCACCCTTGCCCGCTCCGCAGTCACCACCCTGACGGCTGCCGCGATGATCGCCTTCGCCGGCGCCTGCTCGCCCCCGGAGAAGGAGTCCGAGGCCGCCACGAGCAAGGCCGGGACCGCCACCAGCGCCGCCGACCTGGGCGGCCTGGACGCCCTGATCGCCGAGGCCAAGAAGGAGGGCCAGCTCAACGTCATCGCGCTGCCGCCGGACTGGGCCAACTACGGCGAGATCATCAAGGCGTTCGGCGCCAAGTACGGCATCAAGGTCGATTCGGCTCAGCCGGACGGCTCCAGCCAGGACGAGATCAACGCCGCCACCCAGCTCAAGGGCCAGGACACCGCACCCGACGTGTTCGACCTGGGCGTCTCGGTGGCGACCGCGAACACCGCGCTGTTCGCGCCGTACAAGGTGGAGAAGTTCGCCGAGATCCCGGACAGCCTCAAGGACGCGAACGGCACCTGGGTCAACGACTACGGCGGCTACATGTCGATCGGCTACGACAGCGCCAAGGTGCCCGCCCCGACCAGCGTCGCCGACCTGCTGAAGGCCGAGTACAAGGGCAAGGTCGCGCTGAACGGCGACCCGACCCAGGCCGGCGCGGCGTTCGGCGGCGTGCAGATGGCGTCGCTGGCCAACGGCGGCACCGTCGACGACATCACCAAGGGTGTCGAGTTCTTCGCCAACCTGAAGAAGGCGGGCAACTTCCTGCCGGTCGACCCGACCTCGGCCACCATCGAGTCCGGCCAGACCCCGGTCGTCTTCGACTGGGACTACCTGAACGCCGCGCAGTCGAAGAAGCTCTCGACCTGGAAGGTCTTCGTGCCGTCCGGCGCGGTCCTCGGCTCGTACTACGTGCAGGCCGTGAACAAGGACGCCCCGCACCCGGCCGCCGCCCGCCTGTGGCAGGAGTTCCTCTACTCCGACGAGGGCCAGAACCTGTGGCTGAAGGGTGGCGCCCGCCCGGTCCGCGCCGACGCCATGCAGAAGGCCGGCACCATCGACGCGACCGCGTTCGCCGCGCTGCCGACCGTCGAGGGCACCCCGGTCATCCCGACCGAGGCGCAGAGCGCCAAGGCCAAGGAGTACCTGACCGCGAACTGGGCCAAGGCAATTGGCTGAGATCGCCGCGGACGCTCCGCAGCGCGTGGCCTCCCGGCCACGCCTGCGGGGCACCGCCCTGCTCGGTACGGTCCCGTTCTTCGCGTTCGTGACGATCTTCCTGGTCATCCCGACGCTGACGGTGGTGATCGGCGCGTTCACCGGTGACGGCGGGCGCGGCTTCACCCTGGCCAACGTCCGTGCGCTCACCGACGACTACATCATCGACGCGTTCGGCCGCAGCATCGCGCTGTCCGCGTCCAGCGCGCTGATCGGTGCGGTACTCGGTGCCCTGCTGGCGTACGCGCTGGTCACCGGGAGACCGGACGGCCTGCTGCGGCGGCTGGTCACCGCGGCGGCCGGGGTGCTCGCCCAGTTCGGCGGCGTCACGCTGGCCTTCGCGTTCCTGGCCACCATCGGCCTGTCCGGCTTCGTCACGCTCTGGCTCCAGGAACACGGCCTCGACCCGTACGCGAACGGGGTCTGGCTGTTCGAGCTGCCCGGCCTGACGCTCGTCTACACCTACTTCCAGATCCCGCTCATGGTGATCGTCTTCCTGCCCGCGCTGGACGGCATCCGGCCGCAGTGGCGGGAGGCGCACGTCAGCCTGGGCGGCAACACCTGGCAGTACTGGACCCGGGTGGCCGGCCCCCTGCTCGCCCCCGCGTTCCTCGGCTCGACGCTGCTGCTGTTCGCCAACGCCTTCTCCGCGTACGCCACCGCCGCCGCCCTGGTCAGCCAGGGCAGCCCGATCGTCCCGCTGCAGATCCGCGGCGCCCTGACCAGCGAGGTCGTGCTCGGCCAGGCCAACCTCGGCAAGGCGATGGCGCTCGGCATGGTGGTCGTGGTCGCCGTGGTGATGGCCCTCTACTCGCTGCTGCAGAAGAGGACCGCGAAATGGCTCGGGTGATCTTCAGGTGGACCGTCCTGTCCGTGATGGGGGTGTTCTTCCTACTGCCGCTGGTCGCGATGGTGGAGTTCAGCACCCGGGACGCGAAGACCTGGCCGCTGCTGCTGGACTGGCCGCGGCTGAGTGCGGAGTACCCGGCGCTGGCCGAGGGCATCGTGGCCTCGCTGCTGCAGGCGGCGCTCACCTCGCTGCTGATGCTGGTGCTGCTGGTACCGACCGCGGTCTGGGTCCGACTGCGGCTGCCCCGGCTGCGCCGGCTGGTCGAGTTCCTCTGCCTGCTGCCGCTGACCATCCCGGCGATCGTGCTGGTGGTCGGCCTGGCCCCGGTGTACGCCTGGGTCAACTACTTCCTCGGCGGCTCGTCGCTGACGCTGGTGTTCGCCTACACCGTCCTGGTGCTGCCGTACGCGTACCGGGCGATCGACGCCGGCCTGTCCGCGATCGACGTGAAGACGCTGGCCGAGGCCGCCCGCGGCCTGGGCGCCGGCTGGTTCACCGTGATCGTGCGGGTGGTGCTGCCGAACATCCGCTCGGCCGTGCTGTCCGCGGCGTTCCTGACCGTGGCGTTGGTGCTCGGCGAGTTCACCATCGCGTCGCTACTGCATCGCACCAACCTGCAGGTCTCCATCGAGTACCTGGGCAAGAGCAGTGCCGGGGTGTCGGTGGCGGTGTCGCTGGCCGCGCTGCTGCTCGCGTTCGTGCTCCTGCTCGTCCTCTCGCTGGCGGGCAACTCCAAGAAGGGGAAGACCTCATGAACGACCGAAGGGAGTTCATCATTCAGCTCAGGTCCCTCGGTCATGACTTCCCGGAGCGCAGCGGAGGGAACTCATGACCGGCGTCGCCGTTCACCTCGACGGGCTGCGCCGCACGTTCGGCACCGTGCACGCCCTCGACGACCTGGACCTGTCGATCGAGCCGGGCGAGCTGATCGCGCTGCTCGGGCCGTCCGGCTGCGGCAAGACCACCGCGCTGCGGATCCTGGCCGGGCTGGAGGAGGCCACCGCCGGTCGGGTCCTGGTCGATGGCAGGGACATCACGCGGGTGCCGGCCAACCGTCGCGGGATGGGGATGGTGTTCCAGGCGTACAGCCTGTTCCCGCACCTGAACGCCCTGCAGAACGTGGAGTTCGGCCTGCGCCTGCGCCGTTCGAACCGGACCAGGGCCGCCGAGATGCTGGACCTGGTCGGTCTCGGCAGCTTCGGCAGCCGGTACCCCAACCAGCTCTCCGGTGGGCAGCAGCAGCGTGTCGCCCTGGCCCGGGCGCTCGCGATCGAGCCGCAGGTGCTGCTGCTCGACGAGCCGCTGTCGGCGCTGGACGCCAAGGTCCGGGTGCAGTTGCGCGACGAGATCCGCCGGATCCAGACCGAGGTCGGCACCACCACCCTGTTCGTCACCCACGACCAGGAGGAGGCCCTGGCGGTCGCCGACCGGGTCGGCGTGATGCGCGCCGGGAAGCTGGAGCAGCTGGCCACCCCGTCGGAGGTCTACCTGCGGCCGGCGACCGCGTTCGTGGCCGACTTCGTCGGCACCAGCAACCGTCTGCCGGGCACTGTGACCGGCGGCGGGGTCGATGTGCTCGGCAACCGGCTGCCGCTGGTGAGCCCGCACTCCGAGGGTGCGGTGATCGCGCTGATCCGGCCCGAGGCGGTCGAGGTGACGCCCGATCCGGACTCCACCGCGAAGGTCCTGACCAGCAGTTTCCTCGGCCCGACGAGCCGGGTCACGGTGACCGTCGGGGACCACCTGGTGATCGCCCAGGTGCCGAGCGGACGGCTGCCGGAGCTGACCCCGGGCACCGGTGTCCGGGTCACGATCCAGCCGGTTGCGGTCGCCCTGGAATAGACGCGGATTAACGCAGGCGTTACAGTCGGGGTTCCTGGGAGCGCTCCCAGGGCGGGTTCCCCCACTGCCGGTCCCCAACGGCAGCCCGCACCCATCCCCCGAGGTGATGCCTTCGTGAAACGCCGGACAGCAACGGTCCTGACCACGGTACTCGCCGTGGCCGCGGCATCGACCGCCGCCTTCTTCGCGCTCCCGGCCAGCGCGGAGACGGCGGCGTTCGCCGTGCAGAGCTCGTGGAACACCGGGTACCAGGCCCAGGTGACCGTCAACAACAACACGTCGTCGGCGATCAGCACGTGGAAGGTTCAGTTGACCTTCCCGGCCGGCACGACCGTCGGCCAGTCCTGGAACACGACGCAGGCCGTCAGCGGCAACACGTACACGTTCACGCCGGCCGGCTGGAACGCCACGATCGCGGCCGGCTCCTCCACCAGCTTCGGCCTCATCACCAACGGCACCGGCCAGCCGACCAGCTGCCTGGTCAACGGCCAGGTGTGCACCGGAACGACGACCCCGTCACCGTCTGTTTCAGTAACGACCTCCACCCCGCCCACCACGGGGACTCCGGTGCAGGTCAACGGACAGCTCAAGGTCTGCGGGACCAAGCTCTGCAACGAGAGCGGTCAGGCGGTCCAGCTCAAGGGCATGAGCACGCACGGCATCCAGTGGTTCCCGAACTGCTACACCGACGCCTCGCTGGACGTGCTCGCCGATGAGTGGAGCGCCGACCTGTTCCGGATCTCGATGTACGTGCAGGAGCAGGGCTACGAGACCGACCCGGCCGGGTTCACGAACCGGGTGAACAACCTGGTCGAGGAGGCCACCGAGCGCGGCATGTACGCGCTGATCGACTTCCACATCCTCACGCCCGGCGACCCGGCGTACAACCTGGAGCGGGCCAAGACCTTCTTCGCCCAGGTGTCGGCCCGGCACGCGAACAAGAAGAACGTCATCTACGAGATCGCCAACGAACCGAACGGCGTGAGCTGGGCGCAGATCAAGAACTACGCCGACCAGGTCATCCCGGTGATCCGGGCGAACGACCCGGACGGCGTCGTGATCGTCGGCACCCGGGGCTGGTCGTCGCTGGGCGTCTCGGAGGGCGGCAACTCCTCGGAGATCGTGAACAACCCGGTCAGCGCCTCGAACGTGATGTACGCGTTCCACTACTACGCGGCCTCGCACAAGGACAACTATCGCGCCGAGGTGGAGCGGGCCGCGGCCTCGCTGCCGCTGTTCGTGACCGAGTTCGGCACGGTGACCTACACCGGGGACGGCGCGGTCGACGTGGCGAGCAGCAACGCCTGGTTCGACCTGCTGGACCGGCTCAAGATCGGATACGCCAACTGGACGTATTCGGACGCGAGCGAGGGTAGCGCCGCCTTCAAGCCCGGCACCTGCAACGCCGGTTCCTTCGCCGGCACCGGTTCGCTCACCGAGTCGGGCGCGCTGCTGCGCAACCGCATCCGCGCCTGATCCGCGAGCCGACCCGTGAGCTCCGCCGGGCCCGCCTCCCTTCCACCGGGCGGGCCCGGCGGCCTATTTCAAAAGAGTCCACTTATATAAGCCGCATCTGATAGGGTCCTGCTCGTGCATGCGTTCGACGTACTCGGTGATCCGGTCCGCCGCCGGATCCTCGAGCTGCTCGCCGAGGGTGAGCAGACCTCCGGCGCCGTCACCGCGGTCATCCGCGCGGAGTTCGGCATCACCCAGCCGGCCGTGTCCCAGCACCTGCGGGTGCTGCGGGACAACGGCTTCGCCACCGTGCGGCCCGACGGCGCGCGCCGCCTCTACGCGGTCGACCACACCGCGCTACGGCAGGTGGACGAGTGGCTGGCCCCGTTCCGGAGGTTCTGGACGCCGCACCTGTCCGCGATGGCCACCGAGGTGGCTCGCGGCAAACGCCTTCGGCGACTCGGCGAGGGCGTCGGGACCAGCGATGCGAGGAGCGCACGATGATCGAGGTCAAAGAGCAGATCAGCAGCGTACGGCGGACGATCGGCACCCGCGTGCTGGAGGCCGGTGAGGCGCGCGTGATGACGATCAGCCAGGCCTACGACACCGACCAGGACGACCTGTGGGACGTGGTCACCAATCCGGAGCGGATCCCACGGTGGTTCCTGCCGGTCTCCGGTGAGCTGCGCCTGGGCGGGAAGTACCAGTTCGAGGGCAACGCCGGTGGCACGATCACGAAGTGCGAGAAGCCGCACGCGGTCGGCGCCACCTGGGAGTTCGGCGAGCAGGTGAGCTGGGTCGAGGTGCGGCTGACCCCGGAGGGCGACGGGCGGACCCGGTTCGAGCTGGAACACGTGGCGCACGTCGACGACGAGCACTGGGAGCAGTACGGTCCGGGCGCCGTCGGCCTGGGCTGGGAGGGCGCGTTCTGGGGTCTGGCCAACCACCTGGCGAACCCCGAGGCGACGATCACGCCGGAGGCCGCGATGGAGTGGGCGATGTCGCCCGATGGCATCACGTTCATGCGGCTCAGCGCCGACGCGTGGACCGAGGCCGACATCGCCTTCGGCACCGACCCGGAGCAGGCCCGCCGCCAGGCCGCGAACACCTTGAAGGCCTACACCGGCCAGGAGTGACCCGTCCGCGGCCCGGCCACCCGCCCGGCGACCGGACCGCGGACGAGGGCGGCTACAGGCGGGCGGGCAGGGCCGGTCCGCGCAGGCGTCCTCGGACGGCCTCGGCCCGGTCCCGGGCCGGGGTGATCCGGTCGCGCAGCGTCAGCCAGGTACGGACGGCCCGGACCCGGGGTGTGCGGCGGCACTCGGTGGCCGGCTGATAGCCGAAGCGGGTCAGCCGGTCCCCGAAGACCGCCTCGCACCTGGCGATCTCGTCCGCGGTCAGGCGCTCCTGCCAGCTACTGACCCGGGCCGTGGTGACGTCCGAGCGGGTCAGCGCGTGCCACGTCTTGTACTCCGGAACCGCGACCGGGGCGAGCTCGGACGGGCGGGCCATCGCCGGGTCGTAGTCCTCGCCGAGGAACCCGCAGATCCGGCGCAGATGCGGTTCCGGGTCGGCGACCAGGTCCTCGTAGCGGACCTGGTGGAAACCGTCGCCGGGTAGGGTACGGGCGGCGCGCAGCGCGTTGTCGGCGGACCGGGCCCACACGTCGATCAGCTCGTCGAGATCACCGGAGATCCACGGAGCCTCCTTCAGCGACGCCACGCAGTCCCGGCCGTCGCGCATGATGTTGACGATCTGCGCGTCCGGGAAGAGCCGCCGGATGGTCGGCAGGTGCCGCAGGTAGAGCGGGCGCTTGTCACCCCAGCGTGGTTTGCCGAAGCGGTGGGCGTACATCCGGAAGACCGTCCCGAACGCCGAACCGAGCGTCGGTGGCGCCGACGTGATCGCGGTGACCACCGCCTCGGCCTCCAGGCCGAGATCGCCGAAGTGCGGCGTGCCGGTGATCCACTCGCCGAGCGCCCGCCGCCGTGCCGGGTCGCCGAGGTCGCCGAACTCGTGCCGGCGCGCGTAGCCGGGTAGCAGGAACCGGCTCTCCGGGGGCAGCGCGATCCGGGGATGGGCGTGCAGCATGAGCTGCAGCATGGTCGTGCCCGATCGTGGGCAGCCGACGACGAAGATCGGTCGGTCAGACATGCCTTAGACCGTAAAATAAGTATTGTCCGTTTTGCAAAAAAGAGGCATATATGACCGGTGAAGAGCTGCTGCGCTACTGTCTCGCCAAGCCCGGCGCCTGGCCCGACGAGCCATGGGAGGGCGACACCGTGGCCAAGGTCGGCGCCAAGATCTTCGCGTTCCTCGGCGGCGGCGACACCGTCGGCGTCAAGTGCGGCAAGGGTCGCGATCTGGCCGACGAGTGGCTGGACCGCTACCCGGCCGACGCCACGGCCAGCGCCTACATCGGTCGGCACGGCTGGAACACGCTACGGCTCGGCGGCGCCATCCCGGACGACGAGATCTACGAGGCGGTCGACGCGTCCTACGACGCGGTGGTGGCCACCCTGCCGAGGAAGGACCGCCCCTGACGGCCGGGGGCGAGCCGGCGGACCAGTGCCGGCTCGCCCCCGGACAGGTCAGGCGAGCTTCTTGGACTTGGTGATCGCGGCGGTCAGCGCCTCGAGCAGCGGAGCCGAGCCGGCCCAGGAGTAGATCGGGACGGCCTGCCACGGGAAGACCTGGTTGGCCTTGACCGCGGGCAGCGCGCTCCAGCCCGGCTTCGACGCCAGGTCGTTGGGCTGCAGGGTGCCGGTACGGGCGTCCAGCCAGATGATGTCGGCGTGGTACTTGTCGGCATTTTCCCAGCTCAGCGACTCGTAGTAGTCACCGCCGTCGGTCTTCTCCGGGACGATGACGTCGACGCCGAGCTCCTTGAAGTACATCAGGTCGGACGACACCTTCGGGTTCGACACGTAGAAGATGTCGGCCGCACCGGAACCGGCCAGCACCTTGATGCCACCGGCGGCCTTGGCGGCGGCGGACAGGTCGGCGGCCGCCTTCTCGAAGCGGGCCTTGTCGGCCACCACCTTCGGCGCGTTCAGGTCGGCACCCAGCGACTCGGCCAGCTCGGCGTACCGCTCGATCGGCTTGGTCAGCGGGACCCGGCCGACGGTGATGGTGGCGGTCGGGGCGAGCTTGAGGATCTGGTCCTTGCTCTCGTCCGGGATGTACCAGTAGGCGCCCGGGTCGAACATGTGGGTGACCAGCAGCTCCGGCGCGAGCGCGGCGTACTTCTCGACCGAGAACTCGCCCCACGCGTTGCCGATGATCTGGACCTTGTTGATGTCCAGCGAGCCGGCCTGCGCCTCGGCGGTGCCGTCGGTCTTCTTGGTCTCGCCGAAGACGCCGACGATCTTGTCCTGGAGACCGAGGTCGACGAGCGCGGCGGCGGTGCCGGTGAACGCGACGACCTTCGACGGGGTCTTGTCGGCCTTCAGGTCCTTGGGCTGGTCGTCGGTGAACGCCCAGGGGCCGGCGGCGGTGGCGGAGGCGGCCGGCGATGACCCGCTCTCGTCCTTGTTGCCACCGCAGGCGGCGAGCAGCGCGCCGACACCGGCAGCGCCACCGGCGGCCAGCAGGCCACGACGGGACAAGGAAAGCTGTGAATACTTCATCGTCAAGTCTTTCTGGGGTACGACCGGCCCTTCGACCGCGTGCGATGGTTAGGCTAACCTAACGAACTGATCGCGCGTCAACAGGATCCAGAACACCCCGGACGGGAGAACCCCACTGTCCACCTACGACACCCCCGTTGAGCAGGGGGTACGCACGACCGTTCCGCCGCGGGCGGGACGGCGGTCGTCCGTACGCCTGTTCGGTCTGGTCCTCGCGATCGTCGCTCTGATCGCGGTCGCCGTGCTGAGCATCGGCTTCGGCGCGCGGTTCCTCTCCCCCGGCGAGGTCTGGGCCGGACTGTGGGATCCGGACTCTCCCTATTACCGGATCGTGCACGAGATGCGTCTGCCCCGGACACTGCTCGGCCTGATGGTCGGCATGGCGCTCGGCCTGGCCGGCGCGATCATGCAGGCCCTCACCCGCAACCCGCTCGCCGACCCCGGCCTGCTCGGCATCAACGCGGGCGCCTCGGCCGCGGTCGCCACGGCCGCCGTGTTCTTCGGCGTCGGGACCTTCTTCGGGTACGTGTGGTTCGCCCTCGCCGGCGCCGCGATCGTCACCGCGCTGGTGTACGCGGTCGGTGGCGGACGGTCGGCCACCCCGGCCCGGCTCGCCCTGGCCGGTGCCGCCCTCAACGCGACACTGCTCTCCTACGTGTCGGCCGTGCTGCTGTCCGACACCCAGGCCATCGACAAGATGAAGTTCTGGACCGCCGGCTCCCTGGCCAGCGCCGACTTCGCCACGGTCGAGCGGCTGCTGCCGTTCTTCGCGGTCGGCCTGCTCACCGGCCTGCTGGTGGCCGGCCCGCTGAACGCGCTGTCGCTCGGCGACGACTCGGCCCGGGCGCTCGGCGCCAACCCGTCGGTGATCCGCGCCGCGGTCATCGTGGCGGTCACCCTGCTCTGCGGCAGCGCCACCGCGGCGTGCGGGCCGATCGTCTTCATCGGACTGCTCATCCCGCACATGGTCCGCCCGTTCACCGGGCCCGACCTGCGCTGGCTGCTGCCGTACACGGCGATCCTGGCGCCGGTGCTGCTGCTCGGCGCCGACGTGCTCGGCCGCATCCTGGGCAGCCCCGGCGAGCTGCAGGTCGGCACGGTCACCGCGGTCCTCGGCGGCCCCCTGTTCCTCTATCTCGTGCGAGCCGCCAAATGACCGCCACCCTGATCGAGAAGAAGGCCCCGATCGGCCGGAAGGTCGGTGTCCGCCCACGGGCCGTCGTGGTGGGCGTCGTCGCGGCGCTCGGCGCATTCGTGATCAGCGTCTTCAGCCTCGGCACGGGCGACTTCGAGATCGCCCCGGCCGACGTGATGACCACCCTGTTCGGCGAGGGCGAGCCGGCGCACGAGTTCATCATCGGCGAGCTGCGGCTGCCCCGGCTGATCACCGCGCTGCTGGTCGGCGCGGCGCTGGCGGCCGGTGGCGCGGTCTTCCAGTCGCTGGTACGCAACCCGCTGGGCAGCCCGGACATGCTCGGCGTCACCAACGGGGCCAGTACCGCGGCACTGACCGTGATCATCCTCGGCGGTACCAGCACCCAGCTGTCGATCGCCGCGGTCGCCGGTGGTCTGGCCACGACGGTGCTCATCCAGCTGATCGCCGGGCGGGCCCTGCACGGGTTCCGGTTCATCCTGGTCGGCATCGGCATGGCCGCGATCCTCACCGGCATCAGCGGCTACCTGCTGACCCGCGGCGTGCAGATGGAGAACGCACGGGCGCTGCTCTGGCTCACCGGCAGCCTCGACGGACGGGACTGGGGTCAGGCCGTACCGATGCTGATCGTCCTCGGGGTCACCCTGCCGGTGCTGCTGCTGGCCTGCGGGCCGGGCCTGCGGATGCTGGAGATGGGTGACGACTCGGCGTCCGCGCTGGGGGTGCCGGTGCCGCTGCTGCGCAACGGAGCGCTGATGTCGGCCGCGCTGCTCGTGTCGTTCGCCGCGGCCGCCGCCGGCCCGGTCAACTTCGTCGCGCTGATCGCCCCGCACCTGGCGAAACGACTCACCCGGGCGCCCGGGCCGAACCTGGTGCCGTCGATCTTCGTCGGCGCGCTGCTGCTCACCGGGGCCGACTTCCTCGCCCAGCACCTGCTCACCGACCGGGCGCTGCCGGTCGGTGTGGTCACCGGCCTGGTCGGTGGCGCATACCTGGTCTGGCTGCTGACCACCGAACGCCGGGCCGGGCGGATCTGATGACCGACACTGCAACAGGAGACATGATGACGGGTCACACGCCTCGGCTCAGCGGCAGCGGGATGACACTCGCCTACGACAAGCGGGTCATCGCCGAGGACCTGAGCGTCGAGATCCCGGACGGCTCGTTCACCGTGATCATCGGACCCAACGCGTGCGGCAAGTCGACCCTGCTGCGGGCGCTGTCCCGGCTGCTCAAGCCGGCCGCCGGCACCGTGCTGCTGGACGGGAAGGACGTGCACTCGCAGCCCACCCGGACCGTCGCGAAGACCCTCGGCCTGCTGCCGCAGTCGTCGACCGCACCGGACGGGATCACCGTGGCCGAGCTGGTGGCCCGCGGCCGCTACCCGCACCAGAGCATCCTGCGCCGCTGGTCGACCGAGGACGAACATGTCGTACAGGAGTCGATGCTGTCGACCGGGGTGGCCGACCTGGCCGACCGGCACGTCGACGAGCTCTCCGGCGGCCAGCGACAGCGGGTCTGGCTGGCCATGGCGCTCGCCCAGCAGACCCCGCTGCTGCTGCTCGACGAGCCGACCACCTATCTGGACATCGCCCACCAGATCGAGGTGCTCGACCTCTGCGCCGAACTGCACGAGCGTCAAGGGCGGACCCTCGTCGCGGTGCTGCACGACCTGAACCACGCGGCCCGCTACGCCACCCACCTGATCGCCATGCGCGCCGGAAAGGTGGCCCGGTCCGGGCTGCCCGCCGAGGTGCTCACCGCGGAACTGGTCGAGGAGGTCTTCGGGCTGCCGTGCCGGGTGATCGACGACCCGGAGACCGGCACCCCGCTGGTGATTCCGGCCGCACGGCGCTCAACCGGCGCAACCGTCTGACGATGCCGGCCCCACCGGGTGTCAGACGGCGGGGACGGGGACGGCGAGCTTCTCGGCCGCGGTCCGCAGTTCGGACCAGACCTTCGCCGGTACGGGGATCCCGCTCGCCGTTCGTTCGAGGGCCACGGCGGCGCTGTTCTCACCCGGGTAGCGGATGGCCGTACCGGCGTCGGCGGGGTTGAGGTTCTTGAGGGTTTCGAGTGTCGTCGCGACCGCCGGGCCGAACGCCGTGGGGTCGCCGAAGGCCGCCGGATCCAGGGCCAGGAGCAGGGCGTTCTGGCGGTGCACCCGGCCCTGGGGGTCGCCGGAGTGGAAGGCGCTGAGGATCGGCGCGCCGACCAGCACGCTGGTCAGCAGTTCGAACACCAGGGACATCCCGGCGCCCTTGACGCCGCCGAGCGGGAGCGGCATCTTCGCCAGTTCCGGATCGGTGGTGGGGGTGCCGTCGGCGGTGGCGGCGGTGCCCGGCGGGAGTTCCCGGCCGGCGTTGCGGTACTGGGCGATCCGGCCGAGAGCGATGCCGGCGGTGGCCATGTCCAGCAGCGCGGGAGCCCGCCCCGTGGCGGGCACCGCGATCGAGAGCGGGCTGGTCGCGACGGCGGCGCCGGTCACTCCGGGGTACGCCATGTTCGGCATCCCGGCCACGAAGGCGATCCCGGCCAGACCGGCGTCGGCGATCCGGGACGTGTAGTAGCCGATCGCGCCGGTGTGCACGGTGCGGCGGACCCCGACCGCGCCGATCCCGCAGGACCGGGCCCGCCGGATCGCCTCGTCGGCGGCCGCGGTCAGCGCGACCGGGCCGGGGGCGCGGTCGGCGTCCAGGACGGCGACGGCCGGGCTGGACGAACTGAACGTGAGCGCCGGGGCCCGGTTGGCCTCCCCGGAGTCGAGGAGTTCCAGGTAGCGGGGCACCCGGGAGGTGCCGTGCGAGTCGACACCGCGCAGGCCGGCCCAGGTGAGGACGGCCGAGATGGTGGCGGCGTGCCCGGAAGCGACGCCGGCCGCGGTGAACAGCGCGGTGGTGAAGGCGCCCAGCTGATCGGCGGGCACCAGAACCTTGGGTTGCGGAGGCATGACGACTCTTTCTGGCTGGTCCTCGGGGCTGTCCCGGGCTGCCGGGACAGCCCTGGAGAACCAGCCGAGGGTTCAGCGGGAGACGTGGACGTTGACGATCGCGGTGGTGCCGCCCCGCACCGACTTGACGGCGCGGGCCAGGGCCGGGGCCAGTTCGTCCGGGGTTTCGACGGTTTCCGCGTGCATGGCGAACGGGGCGGCGAGGGCCGCGAGGTCGGGCTGGTCGGCCAGGTCGTTGCCGAGGAACTCGCCGGTCGAGACGGCCGCGCCCTCGGGGTAGAAGCGCAGGTGGTTCATCTTCATCGAGCGGTACTCGTGGTTGTTGAAGACCACGATCAGCAGTGGCAGCACGTTGGCCCGGGACGCCTGCAGTGACTGGACGATCGGGTTGTAGAGGAACGCCCCGTCGCCGATGGTCAGCACCACCGTCCGGTCCGGGGCGGCGAGTTTCACCCCGAGCGCGACGGCGATGCCCTGGCCCAGGCCGCCCTGCACGTAGAAGTACGAGTCCGGCTCGTCGCGTTGCAGGTGCCGCTGGACGACCCGGCTGTGCGTGATCGTCTCGTCGACCACGACGGCCTCGGGCACCGTACGCAGCGCCGCCGCCACCTGCACCGGGTCGAGGGTGCCGGCGGTCTTCCGCTCGACCGCCGCGACCGCCTCGCGTTCGGTGCCGATCGGTGCGACCCGGGTGGGCACGGCGTGGGCCGCCAACTCCCGCAGGGTGGCGACGACGCCGCCCTCCAGGTAGTGGTCGGCGTTGAGCACCTGGTAGGCGATGTGCGGCCGCTGCGGCACCTCGTCGATCACCACGATCTTCGCGGTGGCCGGCTTCCGGGACGGCGGGTAGAACGGCGCCCGGCAGTTGAGCAGCACGATCACGTCGTGGGCGTCGGGGGCGAACTCGCTGCCGGCGTGCAGTTCGTGGGTGCGGGGGAAGTTGGCGCAGACCGCCGACGCCGGTTCGACCACGGGGATCCGCAGCGCCTCGGCGAACGCGACCAGCGCCGCCATCCCGCCCTCCTCACGGCCGGTCGTCTCGGTGACGATCACCGGGTTCGACGCGGCGGTGAGCAACTCCAGGACGGCCCGGACGTCGCCGGCCGCGCTGACCGTCGCCCCGCGCGCCACGACCGGTTTCGGGTCGGGGCCGGCCCACTCCTCGAGCAGCACCTCGAGCGGGATGTTGAGGTAGACCGGTCCGGCCGGGGCCCGGGACGCCATCTCGGCGCTCCGGGTGATCATGGTGGTCAGGGTGTGCACGCTGGCGGCCTGGTTCGACCACTTGGTGAACGGGGCGGCCATCGTGTGCGGTCCGCCGACCACGGAGAGGTTGCGGTACCACTGGCCGCCCGGGTCGGGGCCGGGCCCGTCGCCGTAGGTGCTCGACTCCGAGGAGGCCACCACCATCGGCACACCGGCCAACAGCGCGCCGTGGATCGCCATCGAGCCCTGGAGCAGGCCGGGGCCGGCGTGCAGCAGGACACCCTGCGGGCGGCGGGTGACCAGGGCGTACCCGGCGGCCATGCCGACCGCGACGGTCTCGTGGGTCAGGTCCAGGTAGCGGGGGCAGGGCAGCCCGTCACGATGCCGGCGGGCCAGCGACTCCCACACCGGGGCCCACTCGGACCCCGGCGAGGAGAAGATCCAGTCCGCCCCGGCCGCAGTGAACGCGGCGATGACCGCGTCGCCGCCGTCGGTCCGGTGGGTCATCGCGGGATCGGCCAGTCGAGGACCTCGCAGATACCGCGGCCCATGATCCACTCGAGTTCCTCGGGCGTGAGGTCGAAGTGCTTGGTGAACTGCTCGATCGTCTCCACGTAGCTGAGACCGTGCCCGAGCAGACGGGTGATGTCGGTGCCCCAGAAGCAGCGCCGCGGGCCCATCTTGTCGACCATCTCCCGCACGTACTTCTCGATGTTGAGGTTCGGGAAGGGCTGCGTGGAGTAACCGGGCAGCGCCGACACCTTCACGTAGATGTTCGGGTGCTCGTGCAGGTCGGCGGTCTCCTGCACCCAGTAGCCGATCGCGTCGTCGACGCAGCGGGCCATGATGCCCATGTGGTCGATGATGATCTTCAGGCCGGGGTGGGCGGCCGCGATCCGCCCGAGCTCGGCCTTCCAGATCGGGGCGTGCACCATGGTCGGGATGTTCAGTTCCTCGGCCAGCGGCCAGTACCAGTCGTTAGTGCCGTCGATCATCCAGTTCCGGTCGATCGGCCGGTGGAACGTCAGGCGAGTGCCCTTCACGTACGGGTTCTGGGCGAAGTCCCGCATCATCGCGGCGCCCTCGGCCGGTTTGTTCTGCGGGATGCGGGCCATGATGCCGAAGCGGTCGGGGTGCGCCTCGCACGCCTCCAGGGCGTAGTCGATGCGGTCCCCCTCCCACGACGGCGGCAGGATCAGTGCCCGGTTGACGCCCGCCTCGTCCATCAGCGCGAGGCATTCCTCGTAGCTGAAGGGGTCCTCCCGGTGGCCGTTCAGCCGGATCCGCTCACGCGCCCCGGGAACCCAGGGACGGTCCGGGGTCTCTTCCTTCCAGATGTGCACCTGGGAGTCGACGACGAACATGTGCGTTTCCTTTCGCTACCGGCTGTTCCGCCAGGGGGTGTGGATGACGTTAGGTGCGTTCCGGGCCCCTAAGGAGTCCGTGGAACGCAATCGGTTGTTGCAGGAGACGACTCATCCGAAGACCTCGGCCACCACGTGCTCGGCGATCGCCAGCGACGACGTCGCCGCAGGTGACGGGGCGTTCCGGACGGCCGTGACCGGACCCAGGCGGTGGATCCGGAAGTCGTCGACGAGGCTGCCGTCGCGGTCCAGCGCCTGGGCGCGCACACCGGCGCCGGCCCGGACCACGTCGGCGGCGCCGATCTCCGGGACGTACTGCATCGCCTCGGCCATGTAGCGGCTCTTCGACAGCGAGCCGCGGACCTCCTTGACGCCTGTCCGCCAGTGCTTTCGGGCCATGCGCCAGGTGCCCGGCCAGGCCGCGATCCCGGCCAGGTCGGGGATCGAGAAACGGGTCCGGGTGTAGCCCTCGCGGGCGGTGGCCAGCACCGCGTTCGGGCCGACCTCGACGATCCCGGTGACCCGGCGGGTGAAGTGCACCCCCAGGAACGGGTAGCGCGGGTCCGGAACCGGGTAGATCATGCCGCGGACCAGGTCCGCCTTCTCGTCGCTGACCCGCATGTACTCGCCCCGGAACGGGATGATCCGCGGCTCGGCGACGTCACCGGCCAGCCCGGCCACCCGGTCGGAGTGGATGCCGGCGCACACGATCACCCGGTCGACGGTCACGCTCTGGTCGCCCGACTCGATCCGGATCGACCCGACGTTCCGTTTGATCGCGGTGACACCGAAGTTCAGCCGTACCTCTCCCCCGGCCTTGCGGATGTCCTCGGCGAACGCCTTCGTGACGCCCGGGAAATCGGTGATCGCCGTTTCCGGCGAATGCAGCGCGGCGAGGCCGGCGGCGTGCGGTTCGATATCGCGGATCCCGCTCCGATCAACCCTTTTCAGACCGGGTACGCCGTTCTCCCGCGCCCTTTTCTCCAGATCGTCCAGGCGCCCCAGTTCATCCTCGCGAACCGCGACGACGAGTTTTCCGCATTCGTCGTAGGCGATGCCGCGTTCCGCGCAGTAGTCGCGCAGCAGCAGCCGCCCACGGGTGCAGAGCTCCGCCTTGAGGCTGCCCGGCGGGTAGTAGATGCCGGCGTGCACGACACCCGAGTTGTGGCCGGTCTGGTGCTGCCCGACCTCGGCTTCCTTCTCGACGACCACGACCCGGGTGCCGGGCCGCCGCAGGCTGATCTCCCGCCCGATGGCCAGGCCGACGATGCCGGCCCCGATGATCCCGATGATCTCGTCCGCCACGTGAGTTGCCTCTCTGATGCGGCCATCCGCGGTCAGCTGCCGAAGTGGATGGCGAAGGTCTTGACCTTGGTATAGAACCGCATCGCCTCCGGCCCCTGCTCCTTGAAGGGGGACCCGGAGTGCCGGAAACCACCGAACGGCTGGTGCACGTCCCACCCGGACGTCGTCGTGTTGACCGCGATCTGGCCGCAGTCGACCTCGGCGAGGAACCGGTGCGCGGCGGCGAGACTGTCCGTGAAGACGGCGGCGGCCAGCCCGTATCTGGTGTCGTTGACCGCGGTGATCGCCTCGTCCAGGCCGTCGACCACGCGCACCGCCAGGACCGGGCCGAACACCTCCTCGCGCCACACGTCCATGTCCACGGTCACCCCGGTCAGCACGGTCGGCTCGACGTGGCAGCCGGGGCCGGGCACCTCGGTGCCGCCCAGCGCGACCACGGCGCCCTGCTTCACCGCGAGGTCGATGTGCGCGACGACATCGCGCTGCCGGGCCCGACTGACCAGCGGACCGAGCCGCAGCTTGGCGATCTCGGCCAGTAGCAGGGGCAGGAACTCGTCGTGGACGGCCCGGTCGACGAGCAGCCGGCTGGTCGCGGTGCACCGCTGCCCGGCCTGGCCGAACGCGGCGGCGACCACGGCCGTCACCGTCTTCGGCAGGTTCGCGCCGGCCAGCACCACCGACGCGTTCTTACCGCCGAGCTCGGACTGGAACCGCACGCCCCGGGCGGCCAACCGCACCCGCAGGGCCTCGCCGACCTCGTTGCCGCCGGTGAAACTCACCGCGGCGATCCGCGGGTCGTCGAGCAGAGCGTCGGAGATCTCGGCGGTACGGCCGGTGACGACGTTCACCACACCGGCCGGTACGCCCGCGTCGTGCAGGGCCCGGGCCAGGTACAACGCCGACGTGGGGGTCTCCGAGGCCGGTTTCAGGACGACCGCGTTGCCCGCCGCCAGGGCCGGGGCGAGCTTGCGGGCCGGGGTGATCAACGGGTCGTTCCAGGGCGTGACGGCCAGCACCACGCCCAGGGGTTCGCGCTGGTAGCCGGTCCGGGTGTCGGGGCGTACGTCGTGGATCAGCGAGCCGTAGCCGTCCCGGCCCGCGCCCGCGTAGTAGTCGAAGAAGTCGGCGGCCTTCTCCGCCTCCACCCGGGCCTCGACCTCCGACTTGCCGTTCTCCCGGACGATCGCGTCGGCGATCTCGGCGTTGCGGATCCGCAGCAGCGCCGACGCCTTCGCCAGGATCGCCGACCTGGTGATCGCCGACGTCGCCCGCCACACCGCGAACCCGGCCTCGGCGTCCGCGTAGATCGCGGTCACCCGCTCGGCGGTCAGTGCGGGCACCCGAAGGTACGGCTCTCGCACATCGGCCGGATCGAAGACGTCGATCCAGTCGTCGCCGCCGATCCACCGGCCGCCGGCCAGGGTCTGCATGGTCGGAAGGGACATCGCTGCTCCTCACTCAAGGTCAGCCGAATGCTAGGAACGCGGAAAAGGGGGCCACCAGGCGTTCCGGGGGAAGCATTGGTTGCGCCCGGCGTGGCCATTTCCCTGGTGGAATGCGCTGGCCCGTCCACCGCGAAAGGAGACCGTCATGACCTACGCCGTCATCGCCCACTACCGGTGCGCTCCGGAGGACACCGAACTGGTCCGGGCGTCGCTGCTGGCGATGCGCGAGCACACCCGGACCGAGCCCGCGAACCTGGCCTACGTGGTGCACGCCGACACCGAGGACGCGAACGCGTTCGTGCTCTACGAGGTGTACGCCGACCGGGCCGGCTTCGAGGCGCACGCCGCCAGTGACCACTTCGCCGAACACATCGTCGGGGTGGTCCGCCCGCGCCTACGGGAGCGGCGCGTCACGTTCGCCGCGCCGCTCCCCGCAGACTAGAGCTCGTTGCCCCAGCACATGCGGGCGAACGTCTCCACGTGGATCAGCTTGCGCCACTGATCCTCGACGCCCAGCAGCGGACGGTCGGCGACGTCGGCGAAACCGCTGCTCGGGCTGATCGCCACGTCCTCCAGGTCGCGGATCGTGGCGACGGTGTCCATCCGGTCCATCACCGTGTCGATGTCCTCCAGCCGCGGCACGCGCGGGTCGACGATGCCGAGGCAGACGTCCCGGTCGGCGGGGACCGCCCGGAGCAGGTCGGTCTCGGCGGGCACGCCGGTGTCGTAGGGCAGGATCCACCGGTCCACCGGGATCGACGTGAACAGGTGCTCGGCGTCGAAGTCCGCACCGACCCGGGTCAGCGGGCACAGGCCGATCCGCACGTCGAACGGTTTGTCGGCGATCGAGACGGCGAGCGTGTCGACGGCCACGGCGTCGGCGAAGGAGAGACCGCCCGAGTGGTAGACGCCTTCGCCGTACCCGTGATCGTCGATCTGGATGAGCCGGACGCCGCGGGCGACGACCGCCTCGATCTCGTCCCGGATGAGCAGGGCGAGGGCTTCACCGAGTTCGCGGGCCGAAGCCCACGGACCGCCGGGCCGGAAGGTCCTGGCCGCGATCCACGCCGGTGACGGCAGGGTGGCCTTGGCCGCCACCCTCGTCTGCGCCGCGATGGCGGCGGTGTCGTCGGCGACCAGCGACCGGTCCGCTTTCAGCACGCCGTCGTCGAGGCCGTGCACCACGTCGAGCACCGCACTGTGCAGGTCGGCCCGGCGGAAGTGCCCGTCGGTGACCACGGTGAGGCCGAGCCGGCGCTGTCTGCGGACCGCTTCGGCGATGGCGGCGTCCTGGACCTCGCGGCTCGCCGACGGCAGCAGCTCGGGCGGGCGGACCAGGCTGCCGTGGTGATCGATGCGGAACTTGAAGGTGTCAGCCACGGTTCTTCCCCCACCCTGCGCTCTTCCCCCAAGCGGCGAAGACGAGCTCGTAGCCGAGCTCCGTCAACACTTCCTCGCACGCCTGCTGGTCCTCGGCCGGGGTGCCACCGGAGACGCCGAGACCGCCGAGGATCTCGCCGTCCCGTTTGATCGTGACGCCGCCCTCGGTGGCCACGATCGGGTGCGCGGCCATCTGGCTGAGCTGCGCGAAGAAGCCGGGATTGCTCTGCGCCCAGTCGTACAGCATGTTGGTCGGCCGTTCCATGATCGCGGCGCTGTAGGCCTTGGCGATCGCGATGCTCGGGGTGAGCGCGCGGGCGCCGTCCGA
This sequence comes from Actinoplanes sichuanensis, assembly GCF_033097365.1. Taxonomy (NCBI): domain Bacteria; kingdom Bacillati; phylum Actinomycetota; class Actinomycetes; order Micromonosporales; family Micromonosporaceae; genus Actinoplanes; species Actinoplanes sichuanensis. The sequence continues at coordinate 734,402 of NZ_AP028461.1, read as the reverse complement.
CCGTTTCACCGTGATCAGGTGGCCGCCGGCGTCGACGATCGCGACGCTGAGCGCTTTGCCCAGGTGGTCACCGCGGTTCAGGACGAGGGCGAGGATGGTCTCGGCCTCGGCGAGGGTGAGTTTCACAGCGACTCCCGGAACGCGGAGACGGCCGCGTTGTAGAGGTCGGGCGACTCCCAGTACATCGAGTGCGGCGCGCCCGGCACGACCACCAGGTGGGAGCCCTTGACCAGCTCGTGGGCGCGGCGGACGGTGGCGACGCTGAGCACCGCGTCGGCCTCCCCGGCCAGGAAGGTGACGGAGACGCCGGAGGCGACGATGTCGTCGATGGTCGGCCCGTCCACCGCGAGGTTGCGCAGGTCGGCCATCTTGGCCACGTTGAACGTGCCCATCTGCTGGAAGAGGAACGTCCTGGCCGGCTCCTGCTCCTGGAACCGCTTGCTGAGCAGCCGGTCCAGGACGGGCAGCCGCACCGCCTCGGCGCGGTCCGCGTCGACCAGCGCCGTCAGCTCCGGGTGGGAGAGCCCGCCGAGCGAGTGGCCGAGCGCGACACCGCGGACCCGGTCCGGGCGCTTCAGGGCCGCCTTGAGGGCCGCGACCGCGCCGATCGACTGGCCGACGAGCAGCACGTCACGCAGGTCCTCGGCGTCCAGGACGGCGATCAGGTCGCCGGGGAAGTCCTGCCCGTCGAACTCGGGCATCGACGAGTCGGACCGGCCGAAGCCGCGCAGGTCGACGGTGACCACGGTGAACCTGTCGCGCAGCGCGGCGACCTGCTGCCACCAGGCGGCGTGGTGCCCGCCGGAGCCGTGCACGAACAGGATCGTCGGGCCGTCACCGTGCCGTTCGTAGTAGATGTTCGCCCCGTCCGGAGCGGTGGCGAAGGGCATCAGGCGGGCCGCTTTCCGTGGTAGACGAGCTCGATCATGGTGTGGTCGGGGTCGTGGATGTAGCAGAATTTCGACTGGTTCTCCGGGCGCTCGATCGGCCTGGTGTGCCGGATCCCGAGCGCTTTCAGGTGCTCCAGGAATCCGTCCCAGTCCTCCACCTCGATCGCGAAGTGGTAGGGCGCCATCCGGTCCATCTCCTCGACCGGCGTGAAATGCAGATCGAAATTGCCGCGGGTCATCAGCACGACCCGGGTGTTGCTCTTCGGCGTGATCGCCTTCAGCCCGAACACCTTGGCATACCACTCCTTGGTGCGTTCCGGATCGGTGGTCGGGAAGTTCACGTGGTGGATGTACTTGGGGGCGTTACTGGACATGCGGGGTGCCTCTCTCGTCGACGACGGGGTTGGACAGGGTGCCGATTCCGGTTATCTCGATGTCCACGGTGGAACCGGGTTCGAGCTGGACGGTGCTGTCGGCGCCCATCCAGAGCACGTCGCCGGGGTGCAGGGTGAGGTATTTCGTCATCTCGACCAGGTAGTCGAACGGGTCGAAGACCATGTCGCCGGTCGCGAACTCCGCTTTCACCACGCCGTCGATGCGGACCGTGGTGGTCTGCACGAGCGGGTCGACATCGGTCTCGATCCACGGGCCCATCGGTTTGAAGGTGTCGCTGTTCTTGCTGCGCCAGAAGGTGCGGTCGTGGTGTTGCCATTCCCGGGCGGAGACGTCGTTGCCGATGGTCCAGCCGAGAATCGACTCCTGGGCCTCGGCTCTCCCGGCCCGGCGCAGGGTGCGGCCGATCACCGCGACCAGTTCGCCTTCGGCCTCGAAACGTCCTTTCACCTCGGCCGGCTTCACGATCGGGAGACGGGCACCGGTCAATGCGTTGTTGGCCCGGTATCCGACCTCCGGACGGTCCGGGACGGGCTTCCCGTAATGCTCGATGTGGGCGCGGTAATTGAGGCCGACGGCATAGAACACCCCAGGAATCACCGGCGGCAGGAAATCGACACCACCGAGGGGTACGGACGACCCGGTGCGCCGTGGCTTCCCGTCGACGGGTGAGCCGTCCAGCAGGTGGGCGATGTCGCCGTCGATCTCCGCGTGCACGGGCCGGCCGTCGAGCCGGATTCGGGCGTAGCGCATCAGTCGACCAGCAGGTGCGAGACGCGCTTGGTGACGAGGTACGCCTCCAGTCCTTCGGGACCGCCCTCCCGGCCGTAGCCGCTCTGCTTCACCCCGCCGGACGGCGCCTCGGGCACCGACCCACCACAGTGGTTGATCGACAGGATGCCCGCCTCCAAGCCGGTGACCAGCTTCTCCGTGGTCGTCGACGAGCGGGTGAAGCCGTACGCGGCCAGGCCGTAGGGCAGTGTGTTGGCGATCCGCAGCGCCTCGTCGAGGTCGGCGAACGACACGATCGGCGCGATCGGCCCGAACGGCTCCTCGACCATCACCCGCGCGTCCAGCGGTACGCCGGTGAGCACCGTCGGCGGGAAGAAGAACCCGGGCCGGTCCAACCGCTCGCCGCCCCGCTGAAGGACCGCGCCCCTGCTGACCGCGTCGGTGACCAGCTCTTCCATGGCTTTGAGCCGGCGCGGGTTGGCCAGCGGGCCCATGGTGACGCCGTCGTCCAGACCGTCGCCGACGACGACCCGATCGACGGCGGCCAGGAAGGCGGCGACGAACTCGTCGTGGATCGACTCGTGCACCAGGAAACGGCTCGGCGAGGTGCAGACCTGGCCGGCGTTGACGAACTTGGCGACGGCGGCCTTGCGAGCGGCCTGAACCGGGTCGGCGTCGGCGCAGACGATCACCGGGGCGTGGCCGCCGAGCTCCATCAGCGACGGTTTCATCTGCGCGCCGGCCCGCCCGGCGAGCAGCTTGCCGACCGGGATCGAGCCGGTGAACGCGATCAGCCGGATCTCCGGCGCCTCGATCAGGTGGGTGGACACCTCGGCCGGGTCGCCGAAGACCAGGTTGAGGGCGCCGGGCGGCAGTCCCGCCTCGGCGAAGCAGCGGACGATCTCGACCGCGGTGCTCGGGGTCTCCTCGGATGCCTTGATGACGATCGAGCAGCCCGCGGACAGGGCACCGGCGAGTTTGCGCATCGGGGAGCCGGCCGGGAAGTTCCACGGCGTGAACGCGGCGACCGGGCCGACCGGCTCGTGCCGCACCGACAGGACGGTGCCGGCTTCGGACGGGATGATCCGGCCGTACGCCCGTCGTGCGTCCTCGGCGTCCCACCGCAACGCGCCCGCCACCCGGAGCACCTCGCCCCGCGCCTCGGCCAGGGGTTTGCCCTGTTCCAGGGTCATCACCCGGGCGACCCGGTCGGCCCGGGCGGTCAGCAGGTCGGCGGCTTTCAGCAGGATCCGGGTGCGGTCGGCGATCGGGGTGTCCCGCCACACGCGAAAGCCGCGCACTGCCGCGGCGACGGCCCGGTCCAGGTCGGCCGCGGTGGCCAGCGGCAGGTGGGCGATCACCTCCTCGGTCGCCGGGTTGAGCACCGGGAGGGTGGCGCGGTCGGTGATCCACTCACCGTCGATGTACAACGAAAGATCCATCATTCGCCCCGATCGCGGTTGGTGCGCAGTGTCCAGATGTGGTGCGGCGGGGTGGTCTCGTGCACCCGCGTGCCGTAGGAGTCGTCGATCCGGTCCATGTCGGCGGCCAGTTCGACCCGGCCACCGCAGGGCGCGTGCACGAACCGGAAGACGTTCGAGCCGACCGTGTGCCGGCCCAGCTTGCGGGCCTCCTGCCAGCCCCGCTCGATCATGTGGTTGCCGCCCTCGATGACGTCGTCGAAGCCGTTGACCTCGTACGACACGTGGTTCACGCCGGCTCTGTCGGGCCGGTGGCAGAGCAGGAAGTTGTGCTGGTCGGCGTCGCCCTCGACACGCATGAACGTGCCCATCGGCTTGACCACGTCGGTCGGGATGAACTCGAGGAGATCGGTGTAGAAGGCGACCGCCTCCTCGCGGCCCTCCTTCGGGATGTTGAGGGCGACGTGGCACATCCGGATCGGGCGGACCGGGCCGACACTCTCCAGTGCCCGGTTCACCCGTACGACATATCCGGATTTATTAGAAATGCGGGGTGGCTCGTGTTCGGGGCCGGTCTCCCCCACCAGGGTGAGCCCGACGCCGAAGCCGGTCCGGTCGACAGTGCGCCGGACACCCTCCCCGGCCGCACCGGCCTTCTCGGCCAGCCGATCCAGTTCCGCCGGGGTGTCCACGCCCCAGACGATCTCCCGCAGCGTGGGCCCGTTCTCCACCGGCGGCGGCAGGTCCGGACGTGCGGCCGCGTCCAGGATCAGGGTCTGCCGGATCCTGGTCTGGAAGACGGCCCGGTCCTGGCTCTGCGAGATCGGGGTCAGGCCGAAATCCGTGAAGAAACGAACGTTCGTGTCGAGGTCGTCGACGGTGTACGTCACCGACTCGATGCGCTGGATTCCCACCGCCGCCTGCCTTTCTGCTCTGCTGATGGTCAGCCTAGGAGCGATTTCGGGCGTTAAGACCGGGTGATTCCGCAACCCTTCATTGCACGGATCGCATCGATTCCTCGAAGACCGGCAGCGGATTCTCGGCGAACCATTTCGTGAGGTACGCGAGGAACACCTCGACCTTGCGCGGTGCCTGCGCGGCCGGCCCGTAGATGGCGTAGAGGGACCGGCTCGGCACCGGCAGCTCCGGCAGCAGCACCCGCAACCGACCGTCGACCAGGTCGTCGTACGCCGACCGGCTGGGCAGCAGCGCGATCCCCCGCCCATGCACGGCGGCCTTGTGCAGGGCGATGTACGAGTTCGACTGGAACGCGATGTTGCGGATCTTGTGCAGGGTGCTGGAGTGGCCGTGCCCGATCCGCCAGACCGGGTCGTTGACGTGCACCAGGCAGTCGTGGTTGCTCAGGTCGTTGGCGTCGGTGAGCAGCCCGTGCCGGGCGATGTAGGTGTCCGAGGCGCAGAGCACGAACGGCAGCGACGCGATCCGTTTCAGTCGCACGCTGGAATCGCGCAGGTCACGGGTGTGGAAGGCGACGTCGAAGCCGGAGTCGAGGAAGTCGTAGGTGCGGTCGGACATGCCGCCGAGCTCGAACCGTACGGCGATCTTGGGATGGGCGACCGAGAACGCGGCGATGGCGTCGCCGAGATCCAGGCCGCCGATCCACTTCGGGCAGATGATCGACAGGGGACCCTCGGGGCGGTCGTGCAGCTCCGCGATCCGGGCGTCCTCCGAGTCGATCTCGTCGAGGATCCGCTGGGCGAACTCGCTGTAGCGCAGCCCCGGCTCGGTCAGGCTGACCGACCGCGCGGTGCGGTTGACCAGGTGCACGCCGAGTTGTTTCTCCAGGTCGGCGACGTGCCGGGAGATCAGCGAACCGGAGGTGCCGAGCTGCTTGGCGGCACCGCTGAAGCTGCCGACCTTGGCGACCGTCACGAAGCTGCGCATGACCAGAATGCGATCCATCGGATCCTCCTCGTGGAACGGGGAATCAGCCTTCGAGGCAGTACTGCGGGGCCTCGCCCAGGTTGTCCTTGGTGATCAGCTTGATCGGGGTGTTCGTGATCTTCTCGTTCGACTTCTTGTCGAGCAGGGAGATGGTGTTGCGGACCGCGAGCTGCCCGGTGACCGTCGCCGAGTTGGCCACGGTGGCCGCGAACCGGCCGTCCTTGACCGCGGCGAGACCGTCGTCGGTGCCGTTCACCGTGACGATCTTGACGTCCTTACCGGCCGCCTGGAACGCCTGGAGCGCACCGAACGCCATGTCCTCGTTGGCGACGAACGCGTACTTGAGGTTCGGGTGGGCCTGGATCATGTTCTCGGCGACGTCCTGCGCCTTGGCCCGGTTGAACATGCCCGGCTGGTTGGCGACCACCGTCACGGTGGCCGGCAGGGCCTCGGTGAAGCCCTTGACCAGCTTGTCGGAGGCGGCTCCGGGTGCTCCGGCGATGACTCCGGCCTCGACCTGGGCGCCGGCCGCGTCCTGGGCGATGAAGCCGGCGTCCAGTTTGCCGACGCCGACCAGGTCCACCACCACCGCGCCGAGGATGTCCGAGGTGTCGCTGGTGATCACCGAGGTCAGGAAGATCGGGATGTTCGCGCCCTTGGCCTTGGTGATGTCGTTCTTCAGCGCGTCGACGTTGACGGTCTGCACGATCAGCGCGTCGACGCTGCGGGAGATCATGTCCTCGATGTTGGACAGTTCGGTGCCGGGATCCTGCTTGGAGTTGGCGGCGATCACCGTGGCACCGGCGGTCTTCGCCTCCGCCTCGACGGCCCGCTGCAGGCAGGTGTGGAATTCGGTGGTGCCGCCGTTGACGAACCCGAAGGTCCGGCCGGTGTCACCGGAGGCGTCGGCCGTCTCGCCGGAGCAGGCGCTCAGCGAGGCGGCGCAGAGGGTGGTAGCGAGAAGGGAACCGAGAACACGCAGGGATGAGGTCATTGTTTCATCGCCTTCCGAGGCTCTGGAGGGTGTTCGCCATGGCGGCGACGAGGAGCACGGCGCCGACCGAGATCTGCTGGTAGTAGGAGGAGATCTGGAGCAGGTTGAGCACGTTGGCGACCACGCCGAGCAGCAGGACGCCGAGGACGGTGCCGCCGATGGTGCCCTTGCCACCGGCCAGGGAGGTGCCGCCGATGACGACCGCGGCGACCGCGGTGAGCTGGAGCTGGAGCCCGCCGGTGCCGGGGCTGCTGGCGGCCAGGCGGGAGAGCAGCATGATGCCGGCGAGACCGGACAGAGCACCGGCCAGGCCGTAGAGCACGAGCTTGTCGCGGACCACGTCGATGCCGCTGAGCCGGGCCACGTCCTCGTTGCCGCCGATCGCGAAGGCGTCCCGGCCGAACGTGGTGTAGCGCATCACGAACGCGGTCAGGGCGAGAACGGTGACCGCCACGTAGACCAGGTTCGGCAGGCCGAGGGTCTTGCCGTTGCCGAGGCCGGACAGGTGGTCGTCGATCGAGATGCTCATGCCGTCGATGACCAGCAGCGCGACACCGTCGAGCAGGGTGGCGGTGGCCAGCGTGGCGACGAACGGGGCGACCCGGGTGAACGTCACCACCACGCCGTTGACCAGTCCGACCAGGACGGACAGGGTGATCGCGACGGCCAGGGTGGCGGCCGTCGACCAGCCGTGCGCGATCATCTGGGCCGCCACCGCGGTGGTGACCGCGACGTTGCCGCCCATCGAGAAGTCCATGCCGCCGGCCACCATCAGCAGGGTGAGCCCGGCCGCGATCACCGCGACCACACTGACCTGCCGGGCCACGTTGATCAGGTTGTTCGGGTTGAGGAACGCGTCGGTGCGCACACTGGCGAAGACGACGATCGTGACCAGGACGGTGAGCAGCCCGGCGTGCGGGATCGACCGCAGACGCAGGACGGGGGGCTTCGCGAGAGTCTGCTGGGTGGTCACAGCGCTCCTCCTAGGGTGGCCGCGATCAGCTCGTCGCGGGTGATCCGGTCGGCCCGGTGTTCGGTGCGGCGGCGGCCGTCGCGGACCACGACGATCCGGTCGGCCAGACGCATCACCTCCTCGGCTGACGAGGACGCCAGCAGCACGGCGACGCCGCGACCGGCCAGCTCGTCGACGAGACTGTGGATCTCGGCCATCGCGGCGACGTCCACGCCGTTGGTCGGGTCCTCCAGCAGCACCGCCGAGGGTTCGGTGCCGAGCCACTTGGCCAGCAGCACCTTCTGCTGGTTGCCGCCGGACAGCTGCTCCACGGGCGGGTTGCGGACCAGGGAGACGACCCGGTAGCCGTCACGCAGCGGGGCGGCCCTGCGGGCGAGCAGTCCCCAGCGGTGCATCCGGCGGCGGTCCAGGCGGTCCTGGGCGAGCATCACGTTCTCGTCGATGCTCAGGCCCGGGATCAGGCCGAGACGACGGCGGTCACCTGTCACGCAGCGCAGACCGCTGGCCAGCGAGTGACCGATCCGGCCGGGCCGGACCGGGCGGCCGCCGACCGTCACCGTGCCGCTGTCCGGCCGGCGGCGGCCGGAGAGCAGGTCGAACAGCCGGGACTGGGCGTCACCGGCCGGTCCGAGGACGGCGACGATCTCCCCACGGCGTACGTCGATGTCGAACCGGTCGAGGAAACGTCCGTCGCACAGTTGCCGGATGCTGATCCCGACCTCCGGCGAACGGGCCGGGCGGATCGGGCGCCGCGACACGACATCGCGTCCGACCATGTCGCGGACCAGGCCCTTCTCGTCGGTGTGCGCGGCCGGCCCGGCCCAGGTGACCCGCCCGTCGCGCAGGACGGTGATCCGGTCGGCCAGGTGCAGCACCTCGGAGATGTGGTGCGAGATGAAGACGATCGCGACCCCGGTGTCGCGCAGCCGGCGAACCAGTTCGCGGATCTGGGCGGCGGCCTCCGGACCGAGGCAGGCGGTCGGCTCGTCCAGGATCAGCACCCGGCCACCTCGGCGGACCTCGCGGGCCACCTCGACCATGGTCTGCTCGGCCACCGTCAGGTCACCGGCGACCGCACCCGCGTCGATGGCGATGCCCAGGTCGTCGAGCGCCCGCTGGGCGGCCGCCCGGACGCTGCGCCAGCGCACCACCGAGCGGCGGGTGGGCAGGTCGCCGAGCATGATGTTCTCCGCGACGGTCAGGCTCATCACCAGCTCGCGACGCTGCGGGACGGTGCTGATGCCGGCCTTACGGGCGCGGCGCGGGGTCAGGTGGGGCAGCTCGTGACCGTCGATCCGCAGCTGTCCGGCGTCCGGGGTGAGCGCCCCGGAGAGGATCTGCACCAGGGTGGACTTGCCGGCGCCGTTCATGCCCATCAGCGCGTGCACCTCGCCGGCCTGGAACTCCACCGAGACGTCGGTCAGGGCCCGGGCGCCACCGAAGCTCTTGGTGACGCCGCGAACGGCGAGGACCGTCATGCCCGGATCCGGGCGTAACCGCGGATGTCCGGGAACGGCGGCTCCCGGTCGGCCTGCAGGTCCACCTCGAAGGCATTGAGGCAGAGCGCCAGCATGCTGAAGTTGCCGAGCGAGCCGACCGTGTCGACCAGGCCCTGCGCGCCGAAGTGCTTCTCGGCCTCGGCGAACGTCTCCGCGGACACGAAGTGGTTCTCCAGAAGTTCGACGCAGAACCGGTAGAACGCGTCGTCCTCCGCGCGGTCGAACAGCGGCAGGCGGCGCTCGGCGATGGCCCGGACCGCCTCGGCCGGGATGCCCTCGGCGACCGCCTTCTCCCAGTGCGCGTTCCACGAGTACTGGGCGTCGAAGTGGCGGGCGGCGATCAGCAACGACAGCTCCCGCAGGCGCAGCGGCAGGCTGGAGTCGAATCGCAGGAACGCGCCGAGCGCCTCGACCCGGTCGCACAGTTCGGGACTGTTCAGCCACACCCGGAACGGGCCGCGAACGGCACCCCGGCGGCCGGCGATCCGGTCGGCGACCTCCCGTTGACGCGGGGTCATCTCGTCCGGATCGATCACGGGAAGTCTCATCGCTGACCAGCCTCTAGCTTGTGATCCCGAGCACTCGGGGTGGATGTTTCGCCAGAACGTAACGCCGGGGTGGTAAGGCTTCACACGGCTGGAAGCGCAAGGTAAGGCTGCATCTCGCGTGGCCCGCGGCGGCCTACGCTCCGGCGATGACCGTGATCATCAAGGCCTCGCTGGTGCCCGTCCTCGACCGTGGCGGAGCGATCGTCACCACTCCGTTGATCACCACGACGGCGGCCGGCGGCGAGAACCGGATCACCAGCGGAATCAGCGTCTATCCGGCCGGGACCGGGGCGCCGATGCACTCGCACAACTGCGACGAGCACGTGACGGTCCTCGACGGCGAGGCCGAGGTGCTGGTCGAGGGGACGGTGACCCGACTGGGCCGGCACGACACCACCTACATCCCGTCGCCGGTCCCGCACCTGTTCCGCAATGTCGGCGACGGGCCGCTGCGAATCCTCTGGGTCTACACCTCCGGGCACGTGACCAGGACGTTCACCGACACCGGGATCACCGTCGAGCACCTGTCGGCGCAGGACCAGATGGGCCGCGACTGACATCTCAACCCCCTGGCTGGTTCCCCGAGCCGTCCCAGCGCGTCGGAGACGGCGCCGGGAGCCTGCCCGGCGTCGGGCGTGACGGGCACGTTACGAATCGTCGACAAAGATGTCAACAAAAAAGCCGGCCATCCAGGACCAGCCGGGCGGAACTGACCGCGGACGAGCCGGGCACCACGTCGAGGAAGCCCGTCGGGTGCTCCAGGCGCAGCACGTCGCGCGGCACCACGGCCCGGTCGGCGACCCGCAGCAGCCGCGCGGCCACACTGCCGGGCAGGGTGGCCGCGGCACCGACCCCGACCGCGGCGCGGAGGCCGATCGCGGTGTGCACGCGGTGCGGCCGGACGGTACGGGTGGCCAGGCTGCCGCCGTCGGCGGGCGCGGCGAGCAGGCACATCTCCGGCTCGGCGCCCAGCAGGTCGGCGGCGAGGCGGCGCAGGCGGCCGACCCGGTGGCGCAGGCGTTCGTCGTACTCCAGGCGGGCCGGGGTCTCGTGCCCCGTGACACCGAGCGCGGACGCGTCGGCCAGGGCCACCGGAACGCCGTTGTCGACCAGGGTCACCGGCACCCCGTCCAGGTCGTCGGCGACCCGGCCGGTCGGCAGCACCGCGTCGCCGAACTCGAGGAGCAACCGGGCCGCGGTGCCCGGCACCCCACTGACCACGGTGTCGCCGGCGTAGGCGGGTCGGCCGCCCGGCGTGCGGACGTGCACCGTCACGTCGACTCCGGTGGCGGGCATGTGGACCCGGACCGCCGTGGTGCCGCCGTCCGCGGCGACCAGGCCGCGCTCGACGGCGAACGGGCCGACACCGGCGAGCAGGTCGGTGCACGGCCGGGGCTCGGTGACAGTGGTGCCGTCCACCCGCAGGAACCGGTAGTCGACACCCTCGGTGGTCCGCTCCACCACGGCGACCCGACCGGCCAGCGGGCCCGGCCAGTCGAGCAGCCGGGGCAGCAGCCGGTCCCGCTCGGCCGGGTCGGACGGCAGGTCGGAACCCACGAAGTACGCGCCCCTGGACCGACCGCCGCGTAACACCTGAACCGGGATCCCGTACGCCATGAGGCCCTCCCGAGAAGTTGTCGACAATCATGTCGCTGGCAAACGATAGGCTCACCCCATATCGTCCGGCAATTGTTGACAATCCTGTGGGTTCCACCGAAGCTGAGCGGCGGAAAGGGGAACCGATGCCGCCCGAGCACACCGAACGACGCCCGGCCCGCGCCGCGAACACGGCGGCACAGGTGCGCGACACGCTCCGCGAGGCGATCCTGCGCGGCGAGTACCTGCCCGGCGAGCGGCTCGTCGAGGCGCAACTCTGCGCTCGTCTGGAGACCAGCCGGTTCAACGTGCGGGCGGCCCTGCAGGACCTGTCCGGTGAGGGTCTGATCGAGATGCAGCGCAACCGGGGCGCGCAGGTCCGCAAGGTGTCGACGGCCGAGGCGGTCGAGATCACCGAGGTCCGGATGGTGGTCGAGGGCCTGATCGCGGCCCGCGCGGCCGAGCGGGTCGACCCGGATCAGGCGATCGAACTCGACGAGATCGCCGTGCTGATGCGCCGGGCCGTCGACGCCGGGGAGCACCGCCGCTACAGCGATCTCAATCAGCGGCTGCACGCGCTGGTCCGGCACATCGCCGGGCACGGCACCGCGGACCGGATCGTCGAGACGCTACGCGGCCAGATCGTCCGTCACCAGTACATGCTGTCGCTGGTGCCGGGCCGGCCGGAACGGTCGCTGCCGCAGCACGAGCGGATCATCGCGGCCATCCGCGACCGCGACCCGAAGGCCGCCGAGGACGCCATGCGCGAGCACATCGCCAGCGTCATCGAGGCGTTGCGCGCGATCGACTACCTCGGCACCTGAAAATCGGCGGGCAGCCGCTACCTCGGCACCTGAACACCGGCGGGCAGCCGCTACCTCGGCACCTGAACACCGGCGGGCAGCCGCACGGTGACGACCGTTCCCTGTGGATGGTTCGGGCCGGCCGTGACGCCGCCGCCATGCTGGGTGGCGGTCTGCGCGACGATCGCCAGGCCCAGCCCGGAGCCGGGCATCGAGCGGGCCGCGGTGGCCCGGTAGAAGCGGTCGAAGACGTGCGGCAGGTCCTCGTCGGCGATCCCCGGCCCGCTGTCGGCCACGGTCAGCACGCCACCGGTCAGGCGGGTGGTGACGGTGCCGCCGGGTGGGCTCCACTTGGCCGCGTTGTCCAGCACGTTCACCACCATCCGCTCCAGCTCGCCGGGACGGCCCAACACGGTCACCGGGGTGAGATCGGTGTCGAAGGTCAGCCCCGGCGCGCGGATCCGCACCCGGTTGATCGCGGACGTCACCACCTCGGCGTACTCCACCTGCTCGATGGCCTCCCGACTGCCCTCCTCCCGGGACAGCTCGACCAGCTCGGTGGTGAGCGTGGCCAGCTCACGCACCTGCGCGTCCAGGTCGTCGAGCAGTTTCACCCGTTCCTCGGGCGGCAGCCGGTGCGCCAGGTCGGGCTGCCGTTCCACCGCGATCAGCAGCTCCACGTTCGTCCGGATGCTGGTCAGCGGGGTACGCAACTCGTGACCGGCGTCCTCGACCAGGGCCCGCTGCGCCTGCCGGGAGGCGTCGATGGCGGTCAGCATCGCATTGACCGAGCGGCCCAGGCGGGCGATCTCGTCGTTGCCGGACACCTCGATCGGCCTGGTCAGATCCATCGACACGGCGACGTCCTCGACCGCGTCGGTGAGCCTGTCGACCGGGGCCAGCCCGGCCCGGGCCACGGTCCGCCCGAGGACGGCCGCCCCGGCGATGCCCGCCGCACAGCCGAGCAGGAGCAGGGCCGCGAACGCGGCGAGCACCCGCTCGTCCGGACTCGGGTCGAGGCCGACCTGGACCGCTCCCCCACCGTCGATCCGGACGGTCAGCATCAGGAACTCGCCGGGGCCGATGGTGACCTGCTCCTGCGCGTCCGGCTGCCCGGCGGTGGCGATGGCGACGGCGGTGCCGGTGACCGGTAGCCGGGTGGCGCTGCCACCGACGACCACGCCGGACGGGTCGAGGATCTGCCAGCAGGGCCCGATCTCCTTGTCGCCCGGGTCCGGCCGGGCGCCCTGGGCCTCCAGCCACTGCCAGGGGTTCTCGGCGATGGTCCGGGCGTCGGCCAGCAGCTCCGCGGAGATCTTGTTCTCCTGAATCGCCCGCACACTGACCCAGGCACCGGCCGACACGAGCAGCACCGCGGCCGCCACCGCACCGGTGACCAGCAGCGACAGCCTGTCGTGCAGGGGCCGGGACCGCCACCACGCTCTCACAGCGGCTCCTCCCGCAACACGAATCCGACACCGCGGACGGTGTGCAACAGCCGTGCCTCGCCCTCGGCCTCCAGCTTGCGCCGAAGATAGCCGAGGTAGACGTGCAGGCTGTTCGACCCCTCACCGAAGTCGTAGCCCCAGACCTGCTCGAACAGCGCGGTCCGGGTCAGCACCTGCCGCGGGTGACGCAGGAACGCCTCCAGGATGCCGAACTCGGTACGGGTCAGTTTCAGCGCGCGCTCGCCCCGCCACACCTCACGGGTGGCGGGGTTCATCCGTACCTCGGCGAAGGTCAGAAGATCCTCGGCGGTCTGCTCAGCGGGGGCGGTGGCGAGCGCCGAGCGGCGCAGCAGCGCCCGGATCCGGGCCAGCAACTCCTGCAGGGCGAACGGTTTCACCAGGTAGTCGTCGGCACCCGCGTCGAGCCCGGCGACCCGGTCGCCGACACTGTCCCGGGCGGTCAGCATCAGCACCGGCACCACCACACCACCGGCCCGCAGCTGCCGGCACGTCTCCAGCCCGTCCATCCGGGGCATGCTCACGTCGAGGACCATCGCGTCCGGCTCACCGGCCCGCACCGCGTCGAGCGCGGCCAGCCCGTCTCCCGCGATGTCCACCTGGTAGCCCTGGAACCGCAGCGTACGGGCCAGCGAGTCACGCACGGCCGCGTCGTCCTCCACCACCAGGATCCGCATAGGCCCCATTAAAGCCCGGCAGAATCGATCGCCGACTGCAGGGACTGCTTGTAGCCGCCGCTGGTGTAGGTGGCGCCGGACACCGAGTCGATGTCCGCGCCCTGCGCCGCCAGGGTGGCCTCGACCAGTTCGGGAACGGCCCGCGCGCTGATCTCGTCGTGTCTACGGCTGCCGGTCGGGTAGACCGGCACGGCGACCGAGGTGATCTTCCCGTCGGCGACGGTGATCACCACCTGGACGTCGCCCTCCCGGGTCTGCGCGGTCTGCCCGGTGAAGGTCTGCCCCTCCCCGGCCGGGGTCGCCGCGACGGTGACCTCGGCGGTGGTGCCGCCGGTACTGGTCCGGTAGCTGAACAGGAACACGAGTGCGGCCAGGGTGGAGAGCCCCCACAGGCTGATTCGTCGCATCGAAGATTCTCCTTACCAGGCGAAGAGCTCGGTGTGGACCCGGTCCACGCGGACGCCGGCACCGGTCGCGGCGGCCTTCGCGGCGGCGGCCCACTCCTCGGGGCCGCAGATGTAGACGCGGGCGGCCGCGATCCGCGGTTCGATCTGCCGCAGTGCCGCGGCGTCGTCGGTGCCGGCCAGCGCGCCGGGCAGCCAGGAGGTGCTGCGGGCGCGGGTTCCGGTCAGGTGCACCACCCGCACTCCGCGCTGCGCCGCGAACCACTCCAGCTCGCCACGGAAGGCCAGATCGGCGTCGGTGCGGGCCCGGTAGATCAGGGTCGCCTCGCCGTCGGCATAGGGCAGCTCGCCGAGCAGCGCCAGCAGCGGGGTGATGCCGATGCCGCAGGCCATCAGCACGATCGGCTCACCGGCCCAGGCCTCGCCGGTCAGTTTGCCGTAGGGGCCCTCGAACAGCACCCGGGTGCCCGGTTTCAGGTTCGCGACCCGGGAGCTGCCGTCACCGGCGTCCTTCACGGTGATCCGCAGGCTGTCGCCGTGCGGCGTCGCCGACAGCGAGAACGGGTTGGCGCGGGTCCAGCCGGGCCCGTCCAGGAACCGCCAGTGGAAGAACTGACCGGCCCGGGCGGGCAGCTCGGCGAGCCGCTCACCGGTCAGATACACCGAGGTCAGACCCGGTCCCTCGGCGACCACGCGGCTCACCGTCAGGCGGTGCCTGCGGTTACGGATCAAGGGCGACCCGATGCGGTACGCGACGACGGCGCCCGCCGCGGCCAGATAGAGCGTCCACCAGTAGGCCCGCGCCCAGGCCGTGCCGGTGAAGTCACCCCCGGTCCAGATCTGGTGTGGCAGCGCCAGCCCGACACCCAGGTACGCGTACAGGTGCAACAGGTGCCACGACTCGTAGCGCAGCCTGCGCCGGGCCGCCCGCATCGACGTGACCACGACCATCAGCAGCGCGAGCGTGCCGGCCGCGGCGAGCAGCATCCCCGGGTAGTCGACGACCAGGTTCCACAGCGTGGTGATCGGGTTCGCCCCGGCCGCGTACCCGATGGTGATCGTGACGATGTGCAGCACCATCAGCCAGAACGAGGTGAACCCGGTCCACCGGTGCCAGCGGGCCAGTCGGTCCTGGCCGAAGGCCCGTTCCACCAGCGGGATCCGGGCCATCAGCAGCACCTGGAGCAGCAGCAGGTCGGAGGCGTACAGGCCGGTCAGCCGGCCGATCGCGGTGACCGCGTCGCCACCGGTCAGATCGGAGACGCCGCCGTTGCCCACCCAGAGCACGGTGACGATCAGAAGGCTCAGCGCGGCGGCTGTCGCGCCGGCGCCCGGCCACCACACGGGGGTGACGGGCAACCGGCGCCGGACTGCGGCGGGTGCGGTGGTGACGGTCATGAGCGCCAACCCTGACCGGATCTTCTAAGACGTCCGGGGTCGGTTTCTAAGGGTTGCCTAAGAGCGTCCGGGCGAACTCACTTCAACGCCATAGAGACCTCACAGGATGCGGACAGGGTCGTCCGGCGAAATGGAAACACCTGATGAACACCACCTGAAGGAAGCCTCTAGTGACCACGTTGCTCGCCGTCGCCGCGGATCTCGTCGCGATCATCGTCCTGACGTTCGGTGTCTATTTCCCCCGCCACCGGCGGCGGGATCTGGTCGCCGCCTTCCTCGGAGTGAACATCGGCGTCCTCGCCGTCGCCACCGTCCTCGGCTCCTCGACCGTCGGGGCGGGCCTCGGGCTCGGCCTGTTCGGCGTCCTGTCGATCATCCGGCTCCGCTCCGACGAGATCAGCCAGCACGAGATCGCGTACTACTTCGCCGCTCTCGCCCTGGGCCTGATCGCCGGGCTCGGCAACGTCATGGACATCCTGCACCTGAGCCTGATGGCCCTGGTCGTGGCCGCGCTCTTCGTCGGCGACCACCCGGCCCTGTTCCGTAGGCACCGCAACCAGCTGATCCGGCTCGACGTCGCCCACAGCGACGAGACCGCCCTGCGCGCCCACCTGGAGCAGGTACTCGGCGGCCAGGTGACCGCCGTCGCGGTCAAGCAGATCGACATGGTCAACGACAGCACCCTGGTCGAGGTCCGCTGGATCGCCGGTACCGGCCAAAGCCACGCCGCCACCCGGCCGGGCCCGCGGATGGAGCGGGTGAACGCCCGATGACCGTCACCACCGAGGTTCCGCTCTTCCACCGGTTCGCGCCGATCTCCCTCGACGAGCTGGTCGGTGCGGCCGCCCTGCTGACCCGACTGGACCGCAAGTACGTGCTGCCCGCCGACGCGCTGCCGGCCCTGCTGGACCGGATGCCGTACGAGGTGCGGGCCCTGCAGATCGATCAGCAGCGCACCTTCGGCTACCGGTCGATCTACTTCGACACGGCCGCCATGGACAGCTTCCTGGCCGCCGCGCACCGCCGCCGCCGGCGCTTCAAGGTCCGGGTCCGCACCTATCTGGACAGCGGCCTGAACTTCGTCGAGGTGAAGACGCGCGGTTCGCGTGGGGTCACCGTCAAGGAGCGCATCCCGTACGCCGGAGACGGCGCCGACCTGGGCGCGGAGGGGCGGGCGTACGCGGCCGCCGTCCTCGCCGAGGCCGGGCTCCGCCCCGACGTGTTCGCGCTGCGCCCGGTGATGGCCACCTACTACCGCCGCAACACCCTCTACGTGCCGTCCACCGGCAGCCGGGTCACCATCGACACCGGCCTGGCCTGGCAGCTGCCGGACGGTTCGACGGTCCAGATGCCGCAGTCGGTGATCGTCGAGACCAAGTCCGGCCGCGCCGCCTCCGACGTCGACCGGCTGCTCTGGTCGCTCGGCCACCGTCCGGCCGCCATCTCCAAGTACGCGACCGGGCTCGCCGCCCTGCGCCCCGACCTGCCCGCCAACCGCTGGCGCCCCGTCCTGCGCCGCCACTTCACCACCACCTCGAAGGGAATCTGATGAGACTCCGCAAGAAGGTCGTCGCCGCCGTCAGCTCCCTGGTCCTGGCCACCGCCATGCTGGCCGGCTGCTCCTCCTCCGACGCCACGACGGCGGCCACCGAGGTGGCCGCGACCAGCACCGTCGACGCGTCCACGGTGGACGGCACGCAGAGCGCCGAGACCGTCCTGGCCGCCGACAAGTCGGTGCACACCGCCTCCGCCACCACCTCCGACACGGTGTCGATCGAGCTGACCGGCGACTCGGCCACCGCGTCGGGTGACGGCGTCACCGTCGATGGGAACACGGTCACCATCACCGCGGCCGGCACCTACCGGGTCAGCGGGGAACTGGCCGGGCAGATCGTGGTGAACGCTCCGGACGCCACGGTCACCCTGATCCTGGACGGCGCCGAGATCAGCAGCAGCACCGGCGCGGCGATCGCCGCCACCGAGGTGGATCAGCTGATCGTCTCGCTCGCCGACGGCACCACCAGCACACTCTCCGACGCGTCGTCCTACGCCGAGGACGCGGACGTCAACGCCGCCCTGTTCAGCGCGGGCGACCTGACGATCACCGGCGACGGGAAGCTGACCGTCACCGGCAACGGCAACGACGGCATCGCCGGCAAGGACGGCGTACTGATCGAGTCCGGCACGATCACCGTGACGGCCGAGGACGACGGGCTGCGCGGCAAGGACTACGTCGCGGTCTCCGGCGGGACGATCACGGTCACCGCCGGTGGCGACGGCATCAAGGCCGACAACGACGAGGACACCGACGCCGGGTTCGTGTCGGTGTCCGGCGGGACGATCACCGTGACCAGTGCCGGCGACGGCGTGGACGCGGCCACCGACATCGTGGTCACCAAGGGCACCATCGCGATCACGGCCGGCGGCGGGCATGCGGTCAAGCCGTCCGACGACGTCTCGGCCAAGGGCCTCAAGTCCGGGGTGATCACGGTTCTCGAAGGGGGCACGGTCACCGTCGACTCGTCCGACGACGCGGTGCACACCGACGGCGCGGTGCACTTCAACGGCGCGAAGGTGACCGTGGCCAGCGGCGACGACGGGGTGCACGCGGAGGGCCAGCAGATCATCGACGCCGGATCGCTCGAGGTCACCTCGGCGGTCGAGGGCCTGGAGGCGGCGGTCTTCGTCCTCAACGACGGCACGGTGCACGTGGTCTCCAGCGACGACGGCATCAACGGCGCCGGCGGCACCACCGGCACCGACACCGCCGACCAGGGCGGTCAGCAGGGCGGCGGCGGCTTCCCCGGTGGTGGCGGCGGTCCCGGCGGTGGTGGTGAGGAGGTCGGCGACTTCTCGGTGACGATCAACGGCGGCACCCTGGTCATCGACTCGAACGGCGACGGGCTGGACTCCAACGGCGTCGCCTCGATCACCGGCGGCACGGTCGTGGTGAACGGGCCGGAGGGCAACGGCAACGGGGCGCTCGACGTCAACGGATCGTTCACGGTCAGCGGTGGCACACTGCTCGCCGCGGGCAGCGCCGGCATGGTGGTCACCCCGAGCACCGACTCCGAGCAGGGCTGGATCTCGGCGACGCTGGACAGCGCGATCGCGGCCGGCACCACGGTGCAGATCACCGACAGCGACGGTACGGTCGTCGCCACCTACGTGACCGGCAAGTCCGTGCAGAACATCACCTTCTCGTCGTCGAAGATCACCAGCGGGGAGTCGTACACGATCCACACCGGAGGGACCGCGACCGGTGCGAGCACCGGCGGTCTGGCCGCCTCCGGCTCGCTCGGCTCGGCCGTGAAGGTCGCCACGGTGACCGCCGGGCAGGCCCCGGCCGGCGGCGGCCAGGGCCGTCGCGGAGGCCGCTGACCACCTCTCACCCCCGATGCGGCGCCCGGAACCGGCAACGGTTCCGGGCGCCGCTTTTGTGACCGGACCGTCGCTCTTCGAGTTGACCTCCGGCGCGGAACCGGCACGGTCGTGAGTATGCTGATGCGGATCGCCAACCCAGGATCCACACAGGACTCTCGAAGAGGTCCGAGGTGTCGATAAAGTGCCCGACGAAGTGACCGACAACGACGAGAACGGCCTCAGCCACAACAGCGGGGCGACGGTGCGCCGGCTGCAGCTCGGCGGGCATCTGCGCGCCCTGCGACGGGCCAAGGGACTCACCCGCGACCAGGCCGGCTACACGATCCGGGCCAGCGAGTCGAAGATCAGCCGAATGGAGCTGGGCCGGGTCAGCTTCAAGGAACGTGACGTCACCGACCTGCTGAAACTCTACGGCGTCGAGGACCCGGCCGAGCACCGCCGGGTGCTGGCGATGATGCGCGAGGCCAACGCGCCGAGCTGGTGGCAGGCGTTCGGCGACGTGCTGGACACCTGGTTCCAGAACTATCTGGACCTGGAGCAGGCGGCCGAGCTGATCCGCACCTACGAGATCCAGTTCGTGCCGGGCCTGCTACAGACCGACGCGTATGCGCGGGCCGTGATCAAACTCGGCCACGAGGACGGCGGGCCGGAGGAGATCACCCGGCGCGCCCAGCTCCGGATGGCCCGCAAGCAGGTGCTCCAGCGGCCGGATGCGCCCCGGCTGTGGGCGGTCCTCGACGAGGCGGTGCTGCGCCGGCCGATCGGCGGTCCCGAGGTGCTCCGCGAGCAGATCGAGTATCTGTTGGCGATCTGTGAGTCGCCGCGGGTCCGGTTGCAGGTCATGCCGTTCGCCAAGGGCGGGCACGCGGCCGCCGGGCAGGCGTTCAGCATCCTGCGGTTCCCACACGAGAAACTGCCCGACGTCGTCTACATCGAACACCTCACCAGCGGCCTCTATCTGGAGCGGCGCGAGGAGGTGGACAGGTATGCGGCGGCGATCGGCCGACTGTTCATCGAGGCGGAGCTGCCCAGCCGGACACCGGAGATCCTTCGCGAACACCTGGCCCGGCTGTAACTCACGATTCACCCATGGGCCGGGCACAGCAGGTCCACAAGATCCGCCGGTTGACTGCAATGCGTGACGACGAACCCCGCACCCCCGCAACCCCGCCGGATCAGCCGCCGCGGCCTGCTCGCCGGTGGACTGGGCCTGCTCGCCGCCGCCGGCGGCGGTAGCGCCTGGGCCCTCGACCGCTACGTCCTCGACCACGTCGAGGTCTCCGGCGCCTCCCAGCTGGCCGCCCAGAACGTGGTCGCGGCCGAGGCGGACAGCACCGGCACGGCGACCGCCAGCAGCTACTCCAGCGACACCGCCACCATCAAGATCAAGAACGTGGCGACCGGTACGGGCACCGACAAGGTCACCTACTACGTGGCCGACGTGCAGGTCACCGACGCGACGATCGTCAAGTCGGCGTTCGCTGACGACCAGTTCGGTGAGAACATCATCGCGAACCCGTCGGAGATCGCCGCCTCGGTGAACGCGGTCCTGGCCATCAACGGCGACTACTACGGGTTCCGGGACACCGGCATCGTCATCCGCAACGGGGTCAAGTTCCGGGACTCCGGTGCCCGGCAGGGGCTGGCCCTCTACGCCGACGGGTCGATGAAGCTCTACGACGAGACGACGACCAGCGCCGACGAGCTGATCGAGGCCGGGGTGTGGAACACGCTGTCGTTCGGGCCCGGGCTCGTCCAGGACGGTCAGGTGATCTCCGGGATCGACCAGATCGAGGTGGACACCAACTTCGGCAACCACTCCATCCAGGGGCAGCAGCCGCGCACCGGGATCGGCATCGTCGACACCAACCACCTGCTGTTCGTGGTCGTCGACGGGCGCAGCAAGGGATACAGCCGGGGCGTGACCATGCCCGAGTTCGCGGAGATCTTCACCGGACTCGGGGCACAGGTGGCGTACAACCTGGACGGTGGCGGCAGCTCGGCGATGATCTTCCAGGACAAGCTCGTCAACAACCCGCTCGGCAAGGGCCAGGAGCGCGGCACCAGCGACATCCTCTACGTGGCCGGGTGATGACGATGATCGTGCTCATCCCGGCCTACCAGCCCGACCAGCGCCTGGTTCGTCTCGTGGAACGGCTGGGCCGCCATCGCATCCTCATCGTCGACGACGGCTCGGGTGCCCCGTACCGCCAGATTTTCGAAGAGGCCCGCCTCGCCGGCGCCGAAGTGATCACCCTGACCACCAACCGGGGAAAGGGTTTCGCCCTGAAGACCGGATTCGCGCACATCGCCGCCCGCCGGCCGGGCGCGGACGTGGTCTGCGCGGACAGCGACGGCCAGCATCGGGTCGAGGACATCGAGGCGGTCGCCGAGCGGCTCAGCACCTCACCGGCGGCCATGGTCCTCGGCGTCCGCCGGTTCACCGGGCCGGTCCCGGCCCGCAGCCGGTACGGCAACGCCGCCACCCGGATCCTGTTCCGGATGATCACCGGCCTCGCCGTCACCGACACCCAGACCGGGCTGCGCGGCTATCCGTCGCGGATGCTCGGCTGGCTCGGCCGGGTGCCCGGCGACCGATTCGAGTACGAGCTGAAACTGCTGCTCCGCGCCGCCCGCGAACGCCTGCCGGTCGAGGAGGTCGGCATCGCCACCGTCTATCTGGACGGCAACAGCTCCTCGCACTTCCGGCCGATCATCGACTCGGCACGCATCTACGGGCCGCTGTTCGCGTTCGCCGGGTCGTCCCTGCTCGCGTTCGCCGTCGACGCCGCCCTGCTCGCCGTCCTCGTCTCGTGGACCGGTCAGCTCGTCACCTCGGCGGTCGTCGCCCGGCTGATCAGCGCCACCCTCAACTACACGGTCAACCGGACCGCCGTCTTCGGTGGTGCCGGCCGTACCCCGCACCGGCAGGCCGCGCCCCGCTACGCCGCCCTCGCGGTCGCCTCGCTGACCGCCAACGTGGCACTGCTCGAATGGCTTACCGCCGCGACCGGCTCGCTGGCCGTCGGCAAGGTCGTCACCGAGGTCGCGTTGTTCCTCGCCGGATTCGCCGTCCAGCGGCTGTTCGTCTTCGGCCGGCGGCCCGCCGACACCGGCACCCCGATCGCACCCGAACCACAGCCGGCCGGCACCCGCGGGTGAGCAACCTGGTGCGATGACCTCCCGTCGTGTGGCCGCCTGGCAGTTGTGCCTGGCCGCCGGCACCGTACTCATCGGCGCCTACTTCGTGCTCGTCCATGCCGGCCGGTGGCCCGGTGTACAGGTGGCGCTCTACGTCAGCGCCAACGCCACCTTCGCCGGCGCGGCACTGGCCACCGCCCGGCGGCACCCGTCGATGCGGGTCATCATGCTGCTGCTCGCCGGTTCCGCGGCGGCCGGGGTCACCGGGGACATCCTGTTCTACTTCGACGCGCTGGTGCACGGCGAGCCGCCGTACCCGGGGGTGCCGGACCTGTTCTACCTGCTCGCCTACCCGCTGATGGCGGTCGGGATGCTGCTGATCATCCGCCGCCGGACCCCCGGCTGGGACAGCGCCAGCATCATCGACGCGGCGATCGTCGCGATCGGCACCGGCTACCTGGTCTTCCAGTTCCTGATCGTGCCGCTTGTCGACTTCGGCGACAAGTTGACCTCGCTGGTGTCGGTCGCCTACCCGGTCGGTGACCTGATGCTCATCGTCGTCGGGGCGCGGCTGATGCTCGGCGCCGGACCCCGCACCGCCGCGCTCCGGTTCTTCGGCGGCTATCTGGGGCTGGTCCTGGTCGCCGACGCGCTCTACGGCTACCAGACGCAGACCGGCACCTACCAGGCCGGCAACTTCCTCGACGCGTTCTGGATGGGCGCCGGTTACGCCCTCGCCGCCGGAGTACTGCACCCGTCCGTGATCAAGATGGTCAGCACGTCCAACACGGCCACCCCGGACGCCACCCCGGGCCGGCTCGCCATCCTGGCGATCGCCGCGATCACCGCGCCCACCTCGATCGTCATCCAGCACTACACCGGCGGCGAGGAGCACGTGGTCGCCGCCGCGGCCGTGTGCAACCTGCTGTTCCTGCTGGTCATGCTGCGGATGGCCGGGCTCGTGCAGGCGCAGCGGCACGCCGCCGTCACCGACGGGCTCACCGGGCTGCGCAGCCGGCGGTTCTTCGAACAGGCCCTCGGCAACCAGGGCGAACGGTCGGTCAAGAACGGCGTGCCGGTCAGCGTGCTGCTCCTCGACATCGACCACTTCAAGAGCGTCAACGACACGTACGGCCACAACGGCGGCGACCGGGTCCTCGTCGAGGTGACCCACCGCCTGCGTGAGCTGGTCCGGCCCGGTGACGTGGTCGCCCGGTACGGCGGTGAGGAATTTGCGGTGCTGCTGCCGGACACCACCACCGCGCAGGCTGGGGAGATCGCCGAACGGATCCGTCGCGGGGTCGGCGCGGCGCCGATCGCGGTCGACGAGTCCCGCCTGCTCACCGTGACCGTCTCGGTCGGGATCGCCGGCATGCCCGCCGCCGGGACCACCGATGAGCTGGTACTGGCGGCCGACCGGGCGCTCTACGCGGCCAAGAACGCCGGCCGGAACCGGGTCGCCCGCGCCACCGAGACACCGTCCGCCGCCCCGGTTGCCGCCTGACCCGACGCCGTTTCCCCACCCGGCCCCCGGTCCCTCGGTTCTTTTCGCCGCCCCCGGGTCCTCGCCGCCGTCCCCGGCTCCTCGCCGCCGTCCGCGGATCCTCGCCGCCGTCCCCGGGTCCTTGCTGGACGGACCCGGGGCGGCAGAATCGTCGGCATGCGATTCGGCATCCTGGGTCCGGTCCAGGCGGAACGGCCGGACGGGACCCCGATCCCGCTCGGCGGCCCCCGCCTGCGTGCACTGCTCGCGATGCTACTCCTCGACGCCGGCCGGTCGGTTCCGATCGACCGGCTGATCGACGGCCTCTACGGCGATCTGCCGCCGGCCGGAGCGGCCAACGCGCTCCAGTCCCAGGTGTCCCGGCTGCGGCAGTCGCTGCCGGTCGAGCTCGGCCCGGCCGGATATCGTCTGGCCGCGGACCGCGACGATGTCGACGCCCACCGGTTCGCGACGCTCGCCGCCGACGGCCATCAGGCCCTCGCCTCCGGCTCGCTGGAGCGGGCGGTCACCCTGCTTCGCTCGGCGGCGGATCTCTGGCGGGGCGAACCCCTGATGGATGTACGCGACGCGCCGTTCGCGAACGCCCAGGCCGCCCGGCTCACCGAGCTGAGACTGACCGCCCTCGAAGATCGATACGCGGCCGAACTCGGATTGTCCTCGCCGCTGCCACCCGCCGCGATCACCGAACTCCGCGACCTGATCGCCGCCCACCCACTCCGGGAACGTCCGCGGGTACTGCTCATGCGGGCGCTGGTCGCGGCGGGCCGGCCGGCCGAGGCGCTCACCGCGTTCGAGGACGCCCGCCGAACCCTCGCTGACGAACTCGGCGCCGACCCTTCGCCGGAATTGTCCGCCCTGCATACGAGCGTGCTCCGCGGCGGCCTCGCGTCCTCGCCCGTCCTGGCCGAATCGCCGGCAGGCCACCCCTTGCCTCAGGCCGGCGCCTCGTCCCAGGTCGGCCCTTTGTCCCAGGTCGGCTCCTTGTCTCAGGTCGGCTCCTTGTCCCAGGTCGGCTCCTCGTCTCAGGTCGGCTCCCTGTCTCAGGTCGGCCCCTTTCCGCAGTCCGGTCCGGGTGGGTCGGAGCACGGGCGGAACCCGGTTCGGCACGGTGTTCCGAGTCAGCTGACCAGCTTCGTCGGGCGGGACGGGGAGCTGGCCGGGGTCGCGGCCGTACTCCGGAGTCGGCGGCTGGTCACCCTGCACGGACCCGGTGGTGCGGGGAAGACCCGGCTCGCCGCGGAGGCCGCCGCCCGGCACGACGGCGATGTCTGGTTCGTGGAGCTCGCCGGCGCCGGGCCCGAGGGCGTGCCGTCCGCGGTGCAGACCGCCCTCGGCCTCCGCGACGTTCTGGTCAGCCCGCCCCGACAGACACCGTCGACGGCGGCACCCGGCGTGGTCGACCGGCTCGTCGCAGCCCTCGGGGACCGGCGTCTGCTGCTCGTCCTGGACAACTGCGAGCACGTCGTCGACGCGGCGGCGGCACTGGCGGCGCGACTGCTGGCCGGGGCGCCCGGTCTGCGGATCCTCGCCACCAGCCGGGAGCCGCTCGGCATCACCGGCGAGGCGCTCCTCCCGGTCGGCGGGCTCCCGGTGCCACCGGCGGCTCCGACCGGGCGGCCCGCGGGCTCAGACGGTGATCATGCGGTCCGACCCGTCGGCCCGGCCACCGGCGGATTCGGGGCTGCCTCCGACCACAACCCGGCCGACGGCGGATTCCGGGTCGCCTCTGGGTTGGGCGGGCCCGGGGCGGATCTCGTCGGCTTTCCGGCGGTGCGGCTCTTTCTTGATCGGGCCGCTGACGTGGCGCCCGGGTTCGCGGTCACGGCCGGGAACGCCGACGCCATCCGGGAGCTGTGCCGCACCCTCGACGGGCTGCCGCTCGCGGTCGAACTCGCGGCGGCCCGGCTGCACGCCCTTCCGGTCACCGAGATCGCCGCCCGGCTCGGGGACCGGTTCCGGCTGCTGTCCGGCGGCAGCCGCACCGCCGAGAGCCGGCACCGCACCCTGCAAGCGGTCGTGGCCTGGAGCTGGGACCTGCTCACCGAACCGGAACGGGTCCTGGCCCGGCGGTTCACCGTCTTCACCGGCGGCGCGACCCTCGACGCGATCGAGCGGATCTGCGGGCCCGAACCACTCGACGCCTCCGCGGGGGAACCCGTCGACGACACTCCGACCGCGGTCGTCGACGTGCTCGCGGGGCTCGTCGGGAAGTCGCTGATCGAGCGGGACGGGGAACGGTACCGGATGCTGGAGACCATCCGGGCCTTCTGTGCGGAGCGACTGGCCGGATCCGGGGAACGTCGACGTATGCACCGGGAACACGCCGGATACTTCATGGAGTTGGCTGAGCGCGCTGATCCGTACCTCCGCGGGTTTGATCAGATCGCCTGGCTGGACCGCCTCGACGACGACCGTGACAACCTGCACGCCGCGTTGCGTCGCAGCGCCGCCGGAGGCGCGCTGACGACGGCGTTCCGGCTGGTCGCCGCGTTGTCCTTCTACTGGTGGCTGCGCGGGCTGCGCAGCGAGGCCGCGACGCTGTCCGGGCTCGTCCTGCGTGCGGCCGGCCCGGAGCCGCCGCCGGGACGAACCGAGGAGTACGTGCTGAGCGTCTTCAACGCGGCGCTGAGCGACAGTGCCGGTCACGGCCGTCCGGCGGAACGCTGGGCCGGGTACATGCGGACGCTGTCGGCCGCTCCGGCGCAACCGTTCCTGCTGTACCTGTCGGCGATGGCGGTCGGCCCGCCGTCCGGTGACCCCGGCGACATCCTGGAACTCAACCGCCGTCTCCGCGCGCAGATCGCCTCCGACCCGTGGAGTCATGCGCTCGGCAGCATCGGCGCCGGGTGGATGGTGCTGTTCTCCGGTGCCGACCCGGCTCTCGCCGAACCCGAGTTCCGGGAGTCGCTCGACGGGTTCCGGGCCCTCGGCGATCGCTGGGGCGCGATGCTGGCGCTGTCCGGGCTGGCCGAGGTCGCCTCCTGGCGCGGTGATCCGGCCGCCGCCATCGCACCGACCGCGGAGGCGCTGCGCCTGGCCGATGAGCTCGGCTCCGGCGTCGACGTCGCCGACCTGCTCCGCGGCCGGGCCCAGGCCCGGATGGACACCGGTGACCTGGAGGGTGCGGCCGCCGACTTCACCCGCACCGCCGAGCTGGCCCGCTCGGCCGGCGCCCCCGAACTGGTGGCGGCCGCCCTGCTCGGACTCGGTTCGCTGGCGCTGGCGTCCGGTGGTCTCGATCTGGCGGCGCGGTACGGCGACGAGGCCCTCGCCGCGTGCCCGGCCGGGTGGTACGGCGCCGACGGGACCCGGATGACGATCCTGGTGATGCTGGGCCGGATCGCGGAGATGTCCGGTGACCCGGCGACCGCGGCGGCCCGCTACCGGGAGGTGTTCACGATCCGCGGCGGGATGCTCGGCTTCCAGGTGATGGCCGAGGCCTTCGAACGGCTCGCCGGTCTGGCCGTCGCCGCCGGTTCACCGGACCGCGCCGCCCTCCTGCTCGGCGCGGTCCGGGCGCTGGGCCTGCGCCCCGACCCGGAGGTGTCCGAACCGGCCCGCGTCGCCGCCGGTGCCGCCCGGGAGGCCCTCGGCCCGGAACGGTTCGCGGCGCTCTTCGCCACCGGGGCCGCCCTGACCCCGGACGAGGCCGTGAACCTGCCACTGAGCACACCCTGAGGCCGGTCGCGTCCGGACGCGGAGGTCGGGTGTGTGCGGTCTGGCGTCGTACGATTCCGGCGATGGAGCTGTGGGAACGGGCCGGGGCACTGGCGCGGCTCGACGAGCTGGTTCGGGAGAGCCGGCGGTCCGGGCGAGTGGCTCTCGTCGGTGGCGAGGCCGGGATCGGGAAGTCGTCGCTGGTCACCGCGTTCGGCCAGCGGTGTGGTGGCCGGATCCGGCTGCTGCCGGGGATGTGTGATCCACTGGTCACGCCGCGAGCGCTGGGACCGGTGCACGACATCGGGCGGCAGGCCGGCGGGCGGCTGGCCGAACTCCTGAACGCCGGGGCGGACCGGGCGGAGGTGCTGGACGCGCTGGTCGGCGAACTGTCCGGACCCGGCCGGCGGCCGCTGCCGGTGGTGGTCGTGGAGGACGCGCACTGGGCCGACGAGGCGACGACCGACCTGCTGGTGTTCCTGTCCCGGCGGATCGGGCGGCTGGCGGCGCTGCTCGTGGTGACGTTCCGGGATGACGAGGTGGGGCCGGAGCATCCGTTGCGGGCGGCGCTGGCCGCGATGCCCCGGGAGGTGGTTCGCCGGATCCCGCTACCGCCGCTGTCCGAGGCGTGCGTGGCCGAGCAGGCGGCCCGCTCCGGCCGGGACGCCGCCGAGCTGTTCCATCTGACCGGCGGCAATCCGCTACTGGTCACCGAGCTACTCGGCGACGCCGAGCGGCCGGACGGGGCGCTGTTCGGACGCCGGCCCGGTCGAACCGGTCGGGTGGCGGTTCCGGAGGCGGTGCGGGATCTGGTTCTCGGGCGGCTTCAAGGGCTGCCGGGGCCGGCCCGGGAGTTGGCGCGCCTGGTCGCGGTGGTCCCCACCCGGGCGGAGAACGCGCTGCTCGGCGACCGGGTTCCGGAGGTGCAGCAGTGCCTGGACGCCGGGGTGCTGGTGGCGTCGGCCGATGGGGTCGGCGTCGGCTACCGGCACGAGCTGCTGCGCCGGGCGGTCGAGGAATCCCTGTCGCCGGTGGCCCGGGCGGCCCTGCATCAACGGGTTCTCGACGTGCTGGAACGCCGGGATGTCGATCCGGCCCGGCGGGCCCATCACGCGCGGCTGGCCGGGGACGGAGGCGCGGTGCTGCGGCACGGCACCGCGGCGGCGGTGCGGGCCGCCGGGCAGGGCGCCCACCGCGAGGCCGCGGCCCACTACCGGGCGGTTCTGCGGTACGCGACCCGACTGCCCCCGTCCGACCGGGCCGAACTGCTGGAGGCGTACGCCGTACAGGCGTATCTGGCCGGAGTGGCGTCCGAGGGTCTGCCCGCCTGCCGGGAGGCCCTGCGGGTGTGGCGGTCCCTCGGCGTCCCGGACCGGATCGGCGGCTGCCTGCGCTGGATCTCCCGGCTGGCCTGGTGGAGCGGCCACGGCGCGGAGGCCCGGGTGGCGGCGGCGGAGGCGGTCGACGCGCTGGAGACGGGACCGCCGGGTCGGCCGCTGGCCATGGCGTACAGCAACCGGTCGCAGTTGCACATGTTGGCGCACGAACTCGACGCGGCGGTGGAGTGGGGTGACCGGGCCCGACAGCTGGCCACCGGCCTCGGCGACCTGGAGACGGAGCTGCACGCGAGCGTCAACGTGGCCAGCGCCCGCATGCAGTCCGGCGACCCGGCAGCGGCGCAGGAGCTTCGGCGCCTGCACCGGGCGGCGGCCGCGGCGGGCCTCACCGACCACGCCGCGCGGGCCCTGGTGAACCGGGCGTCGACCCTGATCGAGCACTGCGCGCACCGCGGAGTCCTACCGGCCGGGGACGACACCCGGTCGGGTTCCGATGCCGCCGGTGCCGCGGCCGCTCTGGAGGAGGCGCTCACGTACGCCGCCGGGCAGGACCTGGACGGATATGTGCAGTACCTGCTCGGCCTGCGGGCGATGATCCGGTTCGAGACGCGGGACTGGGCGGGCGCGCTGGCCGATGCCGAGTCCGCACTGGAGCGGCCGAGCCGGGGCGGGGTGGCAGTGGTTCCGGCGCTGGTGGCGCGGGGACGGATCCGCTCGGCGCGGGGTGCGGACGGTGCGTCGGCCGACCTGGACGCGGCGGCGGCGCACGCCTACGGGCTGGCGGAGCTGCAGTGGATCGGGCTGGTCGCGGCGGCCCGGTCCGAGTACTTCCTGCTGGCCGGTGATCCGGTGCGGGCGGCGGCGGAGGCCCGGCCGGCGTTCGAGCAGGCGACGGCGCTGGGGCACCGGTGGTTCGCGGCGGAGCTGGCGAACTGCCTCCGGCTGGCCGGGGACGCGTCGGTCGCCGTACCACCGCCAAGGTTTGATCCCGGGTATTTGACCGTTCTTGATCAGCTTGGCGCGGTGCGGGCGGCGGGCTGGCTGCGGGCCGAGTTGCGGCGGCAGGGGGTGACCGGGGTGCCGCGCGGTCCACGCCCCGCGACCGCGGCCGACGACGCGGGCCTGACCGCCCGGCAGGCGCAGGTGCTCGAGCTGCTCGCCGACGGACTGTCGAACGCGGACATCGCGGCCCGGCTGACGCTGTCGGTCAAGACCGTCGAGCACCACGTCTCCGCCGTGCTGAACAAGTTGGGGGTGACCAGCCGCGGTCAGGCGGCGGCTCGACGGCGCTCAAGTTAGGGGATTTCCCCCACGAGACCCGGCCCGCGCCCGGCTACCGTCGGCGGCCATGACACTGCTGCGCACCCCGGATTCCTCGCCGCTCTACGACGCCGACCGCGAACGCCTCGGCTATGTCGCCAACTATTCGCGGGTGTTCGCGCTGGCCCCGGACGTGCAGGCGGGCTGGGCGGCGCTGTCGAAGTCGTTGCGGACCGCCATGGATCCGCGCCGCTACCAGCTGGTGACGCTGGCCGCGGCCCGACGGATCGGATCCCGCTACTGCTCGCTGGCGTTCGCGACGGCGCTGCGAGACACCTGCTTCGACGACGCCGGCCTGCTCGACGCGATCACCGACAGGTCCGGCCTGGCCGGGGTCGAGGTGGCGATCATGGAGTTCGCCGAGCTCGTGGCCGGTGACCCGACGGCCGTGACACCGGCTGACGTGGACCGGCTGCGCGCGCACGGCCTGTCCGAAACCGACATCTTCCACATCGTCGCGGCGGTGGCCGCCCGGCGGTTCTTCACCACGGTTCTGGCCGCGACCGGAACGGTCCCGGACGAGGTTTACGACTCCCTGGATCCGGCGTTGCGGGCGGTGCTGCCGTGAAAGCACCGGCCGGCGTGTCACCTCGCGAGGCGGCGGACGACGGTGGCGAGGACGTCGCCGACCGGGAGGCAGCCGAGATGCCGGGAAGTCCAGGCTCGGCGCCGGATTGCGACGACGGCGGTCGGCATCGAGCGACCCGCAGGAAGGCCCTGCCGTCGTCCGGCGGCAGGGCCTTCCTGCGGACATCAGGCGGCCGGGCAGCTGTACGTGACCCGGTCCGCGCAGTTGTCGTAAATGTACGTGTACTTGTACCGCGGGATCCGGTCGCCCGTGACGCTGCCCCGGCACCAGCCGGCCTGGACGGTCGTCCGGCGCAGCAGGATGCAGGCGGCGTCCACCTCGGTGGTCGAGGCGACCGTCGCCAGCAGGCGATCGGCGAGCTTGCCGAAGATGCTCATGTGCACACTCCCTCGTCGCACCGGCCGGTGGGTGACCGGCCGGTCTCTCACCCGCCGGTCGGCGGGCGAAGCGTGTCGCCTTCCGGCGGGTTTTCGCCGTCCGGCGGCCTTTCGCAATCCGGCGGCCTTTCGCAATCCGGCGGGCTTTCACCATCCGGCGGGCTTTCACCATCCGGCGGGCTTTCACCATCCGGCGGGCTTTCACCATCCGGCGGGCTTTCACCATCCGGCGGCCTTTTCAGGGTGCCGTGGTCGCCGAGTTCGGTGACCACCCCGCCGGACAGCACGGCGGTGGTGTCGGCATCAGGTCGACGCGACTCGGCTTCGGTACCGGCCCCGAACAGGTGGTCGAGCAGCAGTTCGGTGAGCGAGGCGACCGCGACCGGGGCCAGACCGCCGATCAGCGCGATCCCGGCGCGGTCCGCGAGCAGCCATGGAGACGTCCGCCAAGCCTGCGTGAAAGCATCGTTGAGCAGGGCTGATGAACCTTGCGCTCCGGGTTGTGGGGCGGTCACGCCACCGCCGTGATCGGCGGGTTCAGCGCGGCGGATGTTGCCACCCGTGCGTACCGGTATGCCATCGCCGCCCCCCAAATTCACCGCAGACCGCCGCGGTCACCGGCCGGTAGCCGAACGTTATGTACGGCGACTGTCGATCCACTATCGATTCACTCTCACCGATGCCCCGCCACCCTTCTCGCCGAGTTTCGCTTCGCCCTCGCCTCGCCCGGTCGGGTCCGCTTCGCCCCTTACTTCGCGCCGCTGAGTTTCGCCTCGCCCCTTCCTTCGCCCCACCTGGTCCGCTTCGCCCTTCGCTTCGCCCGGCCGAGTCCGCTTCGCCCCTCACTTCGCCCCGCGGTGTTTCACTTCGCCCCCGGCTGGGGTGGTCAGTGGGTCGTCAGCGAGCGGTGCGTGGCCGGTCAGCGGCGGGCGCCAGCCTGTGGCCATGAAAATCGCGATCGCGGCCGCTGGGCTGCGCAAACGTTATCGAGGCGGGCCGGGGACGGTGGCGCTCGACGGGTTCGACCTGGAGGTGCCCGCGGGCATCGTGCACGGGCTGCTGGGACCCAACGGAGCCGGGAAGACGACCGCCGTGCGGGTGCTCGCCACCCTGCTCGGCTTCGACGCCGGCCGGGCGGAGGTGGCCGGCGCCGACGTCACCCGCGAGCCCGGCCTGGTCCGCGAACGGATCGCACTGACCGGCCAGTACGCGGCCGTCGACGAGCTGCTCAGCGGCCGGCAGAATTTGATCCTCTTCGGCCGGCTGCATCACCTCCGATCCCGGGATGCCCGCGCCCGGGCGGACGAACTGCTGGAACGTTTCGGCCTCACCGACGCCGCCGGCCGGTCCGCGAAGGAGTATTCCGGCGGCATGCGACGGCGCCTCGACCTGGCGGCGAGCCTGATCCGGCGGCCGCGGGTGCTGTTCCTCGACGAGCCGACCACCGGCCTCGACCCGCGAAGCCGCAACCAGGTGTGGGACGCCGTCCGCGGACTGGTCGCCGACGGGACCACGGTGCTGCTGACCACCCAGTACCTGGAGGAAGCCGACCAGTTGGCCGGCCAGATCTCGGTCGTCGACGCCGGCCGGGTCATCGCCCAGGGCACCCCGGACCAGCTCAAGTCAGCTCTCGGCGCGGACCGTCTCGAGGTGGTCATCCGCGACGGCGCCCACCTCGATGCCGCGGCAGCCATCCTGGCCCGGATCAGCGGCGGCCGGCCGGACATCGACGTGGATCAGAGGCGGTTGCGCGTACCGCTGCAAAAGGACCGGGTGGAAACGCTGACCGCAACCGCCCGCGCCTTGCAGGAGGCCGGGATGATCGTGGCCGACATCGGCCTGCACCGCCCGACGTTGGACGAGGCCTTCCTGCACCTGACCGCCGGCAACACCGCCCCCATCTCGGCGTCTCCACCCGGCTCCTCGTCCGGCTCGGCGCCTCCGCCCGGTTCCTCGTCCGGCTCGAC
The DNA here is from genome assembly GCF_033097365.1 of Actinoplanes sichuanensis. Taxonomy (NCBI): domain Bacteria; kingdom Bacillati; phylum Actinomycetota; class Actinomycetes; order Micromonosporales; family Micromonosporaceae; genus Actinoplanes; species Actinoplanes sichuanensis. The sequence continues at coordinate 701,427 of NZ_AP028461.1, read as the reverse complement.
GCCTCCGCCCGGCCCGGCCTCCCGCTCCCGCTCCGGCTCCGGCTCCGGCTCCGGCTCCGGCTCCGGCTCCGGCTCCGCACCCTCGGCTACTCCGTCCTCAACCTCGACCACCTCGGCGGCCTCTTCCTCCTCGCCTTCGGGAGTGGTGGCGTGAGCGCGGCGATCGCGGACGGGCGTGTGATGGCTGGGCGCTATCTGCGGCACGTGGTGCGGGCACCCGAGGAGATCGTCATCTATTTCAGCCTGCCGATCATGTTCGTGCTGGTGTTCGGGTATGTCTTCGGCAGCGGTATGTCGGTGCCCGGCGGAGGCGGCTACCGCGAGTTCCTGATCCCGGGCGTCTTCGTGATGACCATGCTGTACGGGATCGGCGCGACCGCCACCGGAATAGCCGTCGACGTGGGCCGTGGCGTGTTGGACCGATTCCGTTCGATGCCGATGGCGAGGTCCGCGCTGATCAGCGGCCGGGTCGTCGCCGACCTGGTGCGGGCGCTGCTGGAGACGACGGTGCTGGTGGTGTGCGGACTGCTCGTCGGCTGGCGCTGGCATCTCGGCGTCGGCAACGTACTGGCGGCGATCGGTCTGCTCCTGCTGCTGCGCCTGTCCCTGAGCTGCGTCGGCGTGGCCCTCGGCCTGTCCACCCCGAACCCGGACACGGTCTCGACGATCGTGTTCCCGCTGGCGTTCCCGCTGAGCGCCGTCTCGAATGTGTTCGTCGCCCCGGAACTGATGCCCGGCTGGCTGGGGACCATCTCCGAATGGAACCCGATCTCCGCGACCACCACCACCCTACGCGACCTGTTCGGCAACCCGGGCCTGGGCTCCGACTCCTGGCCGGCCGAACACGCGATGCTCCTGGCGATCGCCTGGCCCGTGGCGCTGATGGTCATCTTCGGCCCGCTGTCCGTCCGCCTGTACCGCCGCCTGGGCCGGTAGCGCCACTCCGCACCTTCCACCCGTGGCGACCCACGGCGCGACAGGGACTACCGAACACCTCATCACCCGCACCCGGGCGACCTCCAGCGCGACCCGGACCACCGAACACCACACCACCCGCACCCGGGCGACCTCCAGCGCGACCCGGACCACCGAACACCACACCACCCGCAGCCGGGTGTTGCACGGTGACCTGCGGCTGGATCCCGGCCACAGGTCATCACCCATGGCCAACCGCGAGTTGCATGGGGATCTGGGGCACGGTCCGCGCCGCGGGTCCCCATGCCGAACGTTCGAGCGGGACGACGGCGGCTTTCGGGCGGCATGTGGCCCCTGGCTCGGCTGACGCGCTGCAGGCGGGCGGGCGCGGCAACGCCCCGCCCGCCCGCAGCGTTTCCGGGACACTCGGGTGGAAGCGTCCCGGTGGGACCGCACTCCGGCCAGGCGGTCCGGATCGACCACGCTCAGGGCGGTGAGCGTGGCCACGCCTTGCCAGGCAGTGTGCGCGCCACTTGTTACGGAAAGCCACCCCTGTCACAGCGGACAAATAACTCAAAAGCCCCCTAGGTCGGCATTTCTCCTGGAAGATCAACTCCGTTGACGTGATCTACAGCGGGGGTTTGCCGTGCGCAACGAGGAGAGCCGGAGCACGCCGGTCATCAGCAGGCCGGTGCCGCGACCGGTGTCCAGAGGGCCGCAACCGGCCCGCCTCCCCGTCGCGGAACCGGGCCAGACCGGCACCCTCCCCCTGGAACTGGTCCGCCGAGACATTGCCGGCGATCACCCCGGCGTCCCGCTGATGCTGCGAATCCGGGTACTTGACGCATTCGACGGCAGCCCGGTCTCGGCGGCCGTGGTCGATCTCCGCCATCGTGAACCCGACGGCGACGGCGAACTCCGCGGCGCTCAGGTCACCGACCCCGAGGGCTATGCCGAGTTCCGCACCGTCCACCCCGGCCGCGAACCCGGAATGCCTGTCCAGATCACCACCTCGGTCCACGTGGGCGGATACCTCGCCGGCGGCCGAACCGTCACCTACTCGGGCCCTCTCTACATCCCGGAACAGATCGCCGGCCAGGTGGCAGCCGGTCTGGCCCCCACCGATGACCCCCAGCCCACCGCCGGCGGCCCGCTCAACGTCGTCCCCCGCGACCGCTTCGACCTGTCCGCGGGCTTGCTCGCCACAATCACCGTGACCGTGGGCGACTGACCCACCGGCCCCTCCCCTCCCCCGGCCGGTCGACGTCCGGCCACAAGTGGAATCTTGGTCGCGACAGCCGGGACGGTTCTCTGGCCGCTTCCCGGCAAACGGCCCTCCCGGCGCTCCCCGGCGCGCGGCCCACCCGCAGCTCTGCGGCACACGGCCCTCCCGGCGTTTCCCGGCACACGGCCCTCCTACCGCTCCTCGGCGCACGGCCCTCCCACCACTCCGCTGCATACGGCCCTCTAACCACTCCCCGGTGCGGCCCTCTGACCGATTCCTCTTGGCACGATGATCAGCCGCGCAGATAGGCGAGGACGGCGCGAACCCGGCGGTGGTCGTCGCTATCGGGTGGGAGCTCGAGTTTGGCGAGCAGGCTGTTTATGTGTTTGGCGACCATGGCCTCGGTGACGACGAGTTCCCGGGCGATACCGGTGTTCGAACGTCCCTCGGCCATCAACGCCAGGACCTCCCGCTCGCGAGCGGTAAGCCGGTGCAACGGGTCACGACGGCGGCCCAGCAACTGCCGGACCACCTCCTGGTCGACCACAGTGCGGCCCCGCGCCACCCTCTCAAGCGCGTCGACGAACTCGGCGACCTCACCGATGCGGTCCTTCAGCAGGTATCCGATGCCTGCCTCGTGCTCGGAATCGATCAGCTCGGCGGCATAGGTCTGCTCGACATATTGGCTGAGCACCAGAACCGGAAGCTTCGGGTCGGCCTTCCGCATCTCGATAGCGGCCTGAAGACCCTCGTCGCTGAACCCGGGTGGCATCCGCACGTCGGTGACGACCACATCCGGCCGGTGCTCGGCGACCGCCTCGCGCAGGGCGACGGCATCCCCGACCGCGGCGACCACCTCGTGCCCGAACCGGCGCAGCATGCCGGCCACACCCTCCCGCACGATCACGCCGTCTTCCGCGATGACCACTCTCATACAACCGCCTCCGGCACCGGAATCTCCACTCGCAACAACGTAGGGCCACCGGCCGGACTCGACAGGTTCACCGTCCCGTCGAGGACCGCCACCCGGTCGGCGAGCCCCATCAGACCGGAACCGGTGGCCGGATCGGCGCCGCCACAGCCGTCGTCGTGGATCCGCACGATCAGCCGATCGCCGGTCAGGAACGCCTCGACCCGGGCCCGCTCGGCCCCGGCGTGCTTGGCCACATTGGTCAGCGCCTCGGACACCACGAAATAGGCGGTCACCTCGACCGCCGACGGCAGCCGCCCGGGCAGTCGCAGATCGAGGTCGACGGGCAGCGGCGCGACGGACGCCACCTCCCCCACAGCCGCAGCCAGGCCGCGGTCGGTCAAGACCTTCGGGTGTACGCCACGGATCAGCTCCCGCAGGTCGGTGAGGGCCTGTTTGGCGAGCAGATGTGCCGCGGCGAGCGACTCGGCGCCTGGCGAGTCGGCCGGCACCTCCAGGCGGGCCATGCCGAGCTGCATGCTGAGCGCGACGAGGCGCTGCTGAGCGCCGTCGTGCAGGTCGCGCTCGATGCGCCGGCGCTCCACCTCGAAGGCGTCGACGAGTCGTGCCCGCGAACGGGTCAGCTCTCTCAGCCGTGCCTCGTCGGGTGGTGTCAGCATGGCTCTGGCCATCGCCGCGCGGGCACCCGCCCAGGCGATCACCGGATAGATCAGGATCGGCCCCAGCAGCAACCCGGCCACGGTGGCGGGCAGGGTCGAGGAGAGCGGCTCGTCGGCGATGGTCCACGGCGCGCCGACCGAGATCAGCAGGGTGTACGTCACGCCGACGAGAACGAGTAGATCCATCCAGCTCAGCATCGCCGCCGCGAGCGCCGCATAGAACAGCTCCCGCCAGGTCGCCTCCTCCCGTAGCCGCAGGGTGACCCAGGCCCGGAGGCCTGCCCGTGGCGGCGGCCGGTGTGGGTCGAGCAGCTCGTCGTGGTCGACCAGGCGCAGCCGCCGCCGCTCAACCCGGGCCACGACGATGCCGGAGAGTAGACACCCCACGTAACCGGCGACACCGACGATCACCGCGGCCAGCAGGGTGCCGAGGGCGAGCATGACGACGACCGCCGCGATGGTCGCGGCGCCGAGCAGCGAGCCGCTCACCAGGTAGGCGAGCGAACGCCATGGCCAGGACGAACGCAACAGCTCCGTCGGCCGCAGAGTGAGCGCTTCGAGCGCGTTGCGGGGCTGCATGACCGGAACGCTACCGGCCGGCCGGGCCGCTGTCGGTAGTGCTGGGTTTACCTTCGAGTGTGGACTCTGCGTGACTGTGCCGGAGCCGCTGGGCCGGTTTGCTGGTCGGCATGACGGATCACGGAACACCAGCGGTCGAGCTGCAGGCGGCGACCAAGACATATGGGACCGGCGAGCGCGCGGTGACGGCTCTGGATCGGGTGGACGCCAGGTTCGCAGCGGGCACCTTCACCGCCGTCATGGGCCCGTCGGGGTCGGGCAAGTCCACGTTGCTGCACTGTGCGGCGGGGCTGGACCGGCTGTCCGGCGGCGAGGTGGTCATCGACGGCGTGCCGGTCGGTGGCCTGAGCGAGCGGGCGCTGACCCGTCTTCGACGTAGCCGGGTCGGCTTCGTCTTCCAGTCGTTCAATCTCGTTCCGGCGCTGACCGCGGCGCAGAATGTGGCGTTGCCGCTGCGCCTGGCCGGGCGTCGTCCGGAGCCGGGTGCGGTGACCGCGATGCTGGCCGAGGTGGGTCTGGCCGGCCGCGAGGGGCATCGGCCGTCCGAGCTGTCCGGGGGTCAGCAGCAGCGCGTGGCGATCGCCCGCGCGCTGGTGTCCCGGCCTGCGGTGCTCTTCGCCGACGAGCCGACCGGCGCGCTGGACGCGGCGTCCGGCGCCGCTGTGCTGCACCTGCTGCGCGAGGCGGTGGACCGTCATCGGCAGACGATCGTGATGGTGACCCATGACCCGCTGGCCGCCGCCACCGCCGATCGGGTGCTGTTCCTGGCCGACGGACGGGTGTTCGACGAGTTGCCCGGTGCGGTCGGCGCGGAGCGGATCGCTCTGCACATCGCTCACGCCCAGCACACGGTGGTGACCCGGTGAGCGCGGCGTGGGCCATGGTCCGGCATCGATTCGCGAGTTTCGCCGGCATGTTCGTCGCGGTGTTCCTGGGTGTCGCAGTCGTCGCCGGGTCGGCGGCGCTCTATCTGAGCTCACGGCCGCAGGCGCCGGCCCGCTACGACCTGGCACCGGTGCTGATCACACCACCCGACCCGGGCACTGGCGACGATCGCGACCGGCAGTCCTGGACAGCGGCGCAGGCGACCGCACTCGCCACCCGTCTGGCCGAGTTGGCGGGTGTGACGGCCGCCGTCCCCGACCCATGGTTCTACGTCCAGCGCCTGGAGTCGGGCCGGCCAACCGGCGACGCCCAGGCCGCCCTGCTCGACGGGCACGCCTGGTCGTCCGCGGCTCTCGGCGGTTATCGCCTGACCAGCGGCCGTGCCCCAGCGGCTCCCGGTGAGGTGGCGGCCGGCCCCGGCACGACTCCCGGTGAGTCGGTCGCGGTACTCACCTCGGCCGGGCCGGAGAAGTGGCTGGTCACCGGGACCGTGGACGGGCCCGGGCTCTATGTGACCGACCGGGAGGCCGCGCGGCGGGCATCGGGTGTCCGCGTGATCGGTCTGACCGTGACCGGGGATCCGCAGCGGGTGGCCGATGCCGCGGCGGCTGTCGTGGGCACGGATGGCGTGGTCCGGTCCGGCAGTGACCGGGACGCGCTGGAGCCCGACTCCGTCACCCGGATCCGGTGGATCGGCGCACAGCTGCTGATCGCGCTGGTCACGCTCGGCGCGTTCGCGACCGTGTTCGTGGTGTCCTCCACGTGTGCGCTGAGTGCGGCGCAACGACGACGCGAGCTCGGGCTGCTGCGGGCGGTCGGGGCGACTCCGGGGCAGGTGCGGCGGATGATGTATGCCGAGACGGCGCTGATCGCCCTGCTCGCCGGGCTGCTCGGCGCGCCGGCCGGGCTGATGGCCGCTCCCCTGCTGGCCGGGCCGATGGTCGGCAACGGTCTGGAGCCCGCCGGCTTCACCGTGACGTGGCAGCCCATGGCGCTGGCCGGAGCGGTCCTGCTCGGGCTGATCGTGGCCCTGGGTGGAGTGACGGCCGCGGCCCGGCGGGCCAGCCGGATCGCTCCGCTGGACGCGTTGCGCGAGGCGGCCGCCGACCCGCGCTCGATGACTCCCACCCGCTGGGTCGTCGGGTTCCTCTGCGGGATCGGGGGCGGCGTTCTGCTCGCCGCGATGCCCTCGCTGCCGCTGGAGACACGCAGTACGGCCGGTCTGGGCGCCGCGATGCTGCTGTTGTCAGGGGCTGCGTTGTTGTCGCCGGTGCTGATCGTTCCGCTGGTCCGGGTGGTGGCTCGCCCCTGGCGCGGCACCGCCACGGGCATGCTGGTTCGGGAGGGGACTCTGACGGGAGTTCGCCGGGTCGCGTCGACTGCCGCGCCGGTACTGGCGACCGTCGGGTTGACCGTGCTGCTCGCCGGGACGGTCGCGACGATCGAGGTGGCCGCCGGGATCGACGAGACGGCCCGCTATCCGGAGGGCACCGTGCTGGTCCCGGATGGCACGCCCGGGCTGTCGGCGGCCGCGGTCACCGCCCAGGGGGCCGAGCCCGCGCTCACCACCCGTCTGCTGATCACCCACGGAGACAGCACCGCCGGCCGGGACGCGACCGGGCGGGGCGATGCTCTGGTGCTCGACCGGTTGAGCGCCGCGGAACTGGGTGTCGCGGCAGGTGATGCGGTGACGGTCCGGTTCGTCGACGGGGCCGAGACACAACTGTCGGTGAAGGCCGTGGCGGACGAGACCAGCATTCCGTCGGGGCTGGTCCGGCAGCATGACCCGGATGCGCTGACCGGCATGATCATGTTGGACAGGGAGGTGGTGCCGGTCCCCGGGGCGCGCACGCTCGCGATTCACGACTTCGTCATGGAGGAGATCGAGGACGAGGGCCGGTTGATCGATCTGTTCCTGCTGGCCCTGATCGGGCTATCCGCGGGGTACACCGCCATCGCGGTCGGCAACACGCTGCTGATGGCGACCGCTGCCCGCCGCGGGGAGTTCCGGGCGCTCCGGCTGGCCGGGGCCGGGACCGGTCAGGTGGTCCGGGTCGTCACCGCGGAGGCACTGCTGGCGGTCACCGTCGGTGCGGTTCTCGGCGGGCTGGTCGCGGTCGTCTCGCTGGCCGGAGTCCGAGCCGCGGTGGAGGACGAGATCGGCCGCGAAATCGCGCTGATCATGCCTTGGGGCGTGACCGCGGCGGTCACCACCGTCTGCGCGGCCCTCGCGGTCCTGGCTGCATCGTTCCCAATCCTTCGAGGAAGGAGCACCGATTCTTAGGAGCGTGACTTCCCTGGCGAACGCGGCCGACCCCGACGAACGGCCGCAGCGAACAGCCGGCCCGACGACAGGTTGACAACGAGATGAGCCGCAGCGGACGGCCCGCAGCGACCGGCCGACACCGGCCAGCGGGCCATGGCAGACCAGGCGAGAGGTACACCGGCCAGAGCGAGCCGCCCCGAGGTGGGCCGCCCGAGCCGGACTGGCCGGGGCGAGCCGGGCACGGCTGGTGTGCCTGGGGGGGTGCCCCGGGGGTGCGAAAGCCCGGGGTGCGACGGGTGGACTGACTGATCTGGAGCGAGGGAGGGGTGGGCGTGGGACGGTCAGACGGGGCGGGGGGCGGCTGGGCCTCGGCGGCGTTTGGTGGGGCTCGGGGAGAAGCGGTGGGCGGCGGTGAGCGTCCGGGTGGACCAGCGCATCGCGTCCAGGGAGAGGCCGGCCAGGTCGCCGGAACCCCATTCGCCGTTCTCATAGGCACGAACCGCCCGCAGCACGTCGCCGAGGCGGCCCGTGCCCACGGTGAGGGCGTCGGAGACCTCGGTCGTCAGCGGCAACTGCTCGGCCATCGCGGCCGGGGTCATGGCCATCAGACGGGCCATGCCGGTGACCAGGCCCGCCACGAAGGCGGCGCCCGGGTCCGCACGGAAGCGCGGGGCCAGACTCTCGCACAGGCGGGCCTGTGCGAGCGCGGTGAGGAGCTGCTCCTCGGGGGCCTCGGCGACATCGTCGACGACCATCAGGGTGGCCCAGCGGCGGATTCGGTTGAGGCCGACGAGCATGACCGCCTGCCGGACCGACGAGATGCGGCTGACCACGCCGGCCGCCACCGAATTGCTGACCCGCAGCACGCGCAGGGCGAGAGCGGGGTCGCTGACGATGATCGAGGTGATCTTCTCGAGCGGGACGTCGGGAGACATCAGGGCCGCGACGAGTTCGAGGCGGCGAAGCCGGGACGGCGACAGGCTGGGGGTGCTGAGGACCTGGGGGCGGCTCAGCGCGTACCCCTGCCGCAGTTCCATCCCGTACCGGTCGGCGATGGCGACCTGCTCGTCGGTCTCCAGGCGTTCGGCGACCAGTTCGATGTCCGGATACTCGCGGCACGCCGCGACGATCTCGGCGAGGCGGCTGAGGTCGCCGTCGAGGAGGTCGAGTTTGACGTACGACGCGAGGCCGAGGAGCTGTTCGTGACCGGAGCCCCAGACGAAGTCGTCGAGTGCGATCTTGTATCCGGCCTCGCGAAGGGCGGTGAGCCCGGTGATCACCTCGTCGTCGACGTGGACCGTCTCCAGAACCTCGAGTACCACCTGTTCGGGGCCGAACGGCAACGGAAGCCGCCCGGTCACGAACTCACGGGTGAGGTTGATGAAGCACGGCCGGTTGCCGGCCACTTCAGCGATGCCGAACTCGGTGAAAGCGTTCACCATGACGGCGCTGGTGGCGTATGTGTCCTGCCGCCCTGACGCGACGTCGTCCATACGGCCACGGAACAGCAGTTCGTAAGCCACGACGACGCCATGGACGTCGAAGATCGGCTGACGCCCCACGTGTACCGCATCCAACACCGGGATTCCCACGCCGGTGCATTCGGCAGACAAGCAGCCGACCTAAAGAAAGACGCGAGGAAACAAAGGCGAAACGGAGCCTTCCACCGGCGCCGCCACGCATGTTGGGATGAGACAGCCGTCACAACTCATCGGTAAGAAGGGTTCCACCACATGCTCAACCTCTCCGTTCTTCTGGAGGACAGCGCCCGTAACCACCCGGAGCGCGCCGCTGTGGTGCTCGGCCCGCAGCGTCTGACATACGCGCAGGTGAACGCAGCGGCCAACCAGGTGGCCGGTCTGCTCCGGTCACGTGGCATCCAGCCTGGTGACAAGGTCGCGCTGACCTGCCCGAACCTTCCGTACTTCCCGATCGTCTACTACGGCATCCTCAAGGCCGGCGCGGTCGTGGTGCCGCTGAACGTGCTGCTCAAGGGCCGGGAGATCGCATATCACCTGCGTGACTCCGGCGCGAAGGCGTACTTCTGCTTCCAGGGCACCCCGGAACTACCCATGGGCGCCGAGGGTTTCGCCGGTTTCAACGAGGTCGACAGCACCGAGCACTTCTTCCTGATCACCGCGGACCCGGCGGCGGCGTCGCCGATCGAGGGCGCGGAGACCATGGGCGCGGGGCTGGCCGGGCAGTCGCCGGTCTTCGAGACGGTGCAGCGGTCGGAGACCGACGCCGCCGTGATCCTGTACACCAGCGGGACCACCGGCCAGGCCAAGGGCGCCGAACTTTCCCACTCGAACCTGGTGCTGAACGCGCTCACCTGTAACCGGCTGTTCGGCACGCAGCCGGCCACCGACACGCATCTGCTCGTGCTCCCGTTGTTCCACTCGTTCGGCTCGACGGTGAACATGAACGCCGGTTTCTCCACCGCCTCGACTCTGGTGCTGCTGCCCCGTTTCGACCCGGAAGCGGCGGTTCAGCTGCTGCAGAGCGAGAACGTGACGTTCTTCGCGGGTGTGCCGACGATGTACTGGGGGCTACTCAACGCCCTGAAGGAGGGCGTGGACGTCGAACGGATCGCGGCGAACATGCGGATCGCCGTTTCCGGCGGTTCCAGCCTGCCGGTGGAGATCATCAAGGCGGTCAAGGAGCGGTTCGGCGTCACCATCCTCGAGGGGTACGGGCTGTCCGAGACGTCTCCGGTCGCGACGTTCAGTGCACCGGGGCACGAGCCACGTCCCGGATCGATCGGCATCCCGATCTGGGGTGTCGAGGTGAAGCTGATCGACGGGGATTGGAACAGCGTCGACAACCCGGACGAGATCGGCGAGATCGCGATCCGCGGCCACAACATCTTCCGCGGGTACATCGGCCGGCCGGAGGCGACCGCCGAGGTGATGCGGGACGGCTGGTTCCGCACCGGCGACCTGGCCCGTCGAGACAAGGACGGCTGGTACTACATCGTCGACCGGGCCAAGGACATGATCATCCGGGGTGGCTTCAACGTCTACCCGCGGGAGATCGAGGAGGTTCTGCTCACCCACGAGGCGGTGTCGCTGTCGGCGGTGATCGGCGTGCCACACGAGAGCCACGGCGAGGAGATCAAGGCGTTCGTGATCTTGAAGCCGGGCGCTTCAGCCACCGAGGAGGAACTGGTGGCCTGGGGCCGGGAACAGATGGCCGCCTACAAGTACCCTCGAGTCGTCAAGATCGTCGAGTCGCTGCCGATGACGGCGACCGGCAAGTTGCTCAAGCGCGAGCTGAGCTGATCGACCACGCGAGACGAGGCGTCCGGCGGTCCCCGCCGGTCGCCTCAGTACGGCGGCAGAGGCCGGGCTGGGCGGCGAAATGTCGCTGTGGCAAAGAGGCGAAGGCCACCGTGACAAGGCGGCGGAAGTCGCTACGAGGCCCGCCGTGGCGAAGAGGCAGGAGTCGCCGTGGCGAAGACGCGGAAGGCGCCGCAATGAGGCGGCGGGCGAGACGCGAAAGGCGCCGCAGCGAGACGCGGAAGGCGCCGCAGCGAAGCGGCGGAAACCACCGGGACGACGATGCGAAAGCCGCCGCAGCGAAGCGGCGGAAACCGCCGGGACGACGACGTAGAAGTCGCCGCGGTGAGGCGGCGGGAATCGCCGTGGCGGGTCAGCGAGAAGCTTGCGCCCATAACGCACAGTGGACGTGCGATCCCACAGCGAGAGGCGACACAGCGTGACAGCAGTTCAGGCGCCACCACGCGCGGCGTTGACCCGCCTCGCGGGGCTGCGGCACACCTCGCCCGGCCGCCTTCAGTTGCTGCTCGCCGTCCTGCTCGTCCTGGCCGCTCTGACCGGCCTCGTCACCGGACTGAGCGCCCGTTCGGCCGGCACCGGCACCGCCGATCTGCGTGATCGGGCGCAGCCGCTGCTCGCCGAGGCGGAGACCGTCTGGTCGTCGCTGGCCGACGCCGACGCCACCGCGGCGCAGGCGTTCATCACCGGGGGGCTGGAGCCACCGCAGTTGACCCGGCGCTACGACGAGAAGCTCGCCGCCGCGGCGACCGCACTCACCTCGGCCGCCCGCCGGGTGCCGGAGGGCAGCCAGGGCGCCGAGGCGATCCGGAGCATCTCGACCGGTCTGGGCGACTACACGGCGCTGGTCGCCACCGCCCGGGCCCTCAACCGGCAGGGCAAGCCGGTGGGCGCGGCCTACCTGTCGACCGCTTCGCAGCTCAACCGGGAGACGTTGCAGCCGCAGGCGCAGGCGCTGTTCCAGCAGGCCCGTCGGGAGGCCGCCGCGGGTTATGCGGATTCGCGCAGTTCCTGGTGGCTGATGCTGCTGCTGGTCCTGGTGGTGGGGTTGGGGGTGGCGCTGATCGTGACCCAGGCGCACCTGAGCCGGACCACCCATCGCACGTTCAACGTGCCGCTGCTGACCGCGACCGGGCTGACCGTGCTGCTGGCCGTGGTCTGCGCCGGAGTCTTCGCCCACCAGCGGGCCCGGCTGACCGGCGCCGACCGGGACGGCTCGGCACCGGCGGAGGCGCTGGCCGAGGCCCGGAATCTGGTGTTGCGCGAGCGAGCCGACGAGGCGTTGACACTGGCCGCCCGGGCCGGGCGCGGCAAGTTGGAGGAGGATTTCGGGCTACTGCGGGAGCGGTTCGTGGTGTCCGGGCCGGAGTTCGACGAGGTGGCCGGGTTGATGACGAAGGCCGCGCAGCAGCACGACGCCTACCTGGCGATTCACGACAAGATCCGCGGCCTGGACGACAACGGCGACTACGAGGGCGCGGTGAAGCTGGCCGTCAGCGAGGAGACGGCGACGACGTTCGACGGGCTGACCACGGTTCTGGGTGAGGCGATCACCGATCGGCGGGCGGCGTTCGATGAGGAGATCCGCTCGGCGGGGCGCGGGCTGGGCGCCCTCACCGTCCTCGGCCCGCTGCTGGCATTGGCGATCGCGGTATTCGCGTTGACGGGACTACGGGCCAGGCTGGAGGAGTACCGATGAGCGGCGACGAAGCCCCCGGCCAGCCCGGACGAGCACAAACGAACCACGACGAAGCCCCCGGCCGGCCCGGACGAGCACAAACGAACCACGACGAAGCCCTCGGCCAGAGCAGACGGGCAACGGCGAGCGGCGGGGCGACGGGCCGAAAGACAGGCGGCGAGCAGCGAAAAGGCCCGGCTGGACGAGCGGCGGTGATCCGTACCGTGATGGCATTGGCCCTGGCCGTGACCGGCTTGGCCGCCTGCACCGACAGCGGACCGGCGACGACGGCGAAGCCGGAGGCCAGTGCGACGCCGCCGCCGAGCCCGGCGGCCTCCGACCCGACGCCGGCCTGCGACGCGGCGGCCGACTTCGACGCGAGGGCGAGTTTCCGGCCGACGAACGGCACGCAGATCACGGCCGGCAGCCACATGCAGACGATCAAGGATCGGGGCCGGCTGATCCTCGGCACCAATCAGGGCAATGTGCTGTTCAGTTCGCGTGATCCGTTCACCGGCAAGATCGAGGGTTTCGACGTGGACATGGGCCGCGAGATCGCGCGGGCGATCTTCGGCGACCCCGACCGTCTGGAGATCCGGGTGGTCGCGAACGCCGACCGGATGGACCGAGTGGCCGACGGCACCGTCGACCTGGTGATCAGCACGATGACCACCAACTGCGCCCGCTGGCAGAAGGTCGACTTCTCGACCGTCTACTACGAGTCCGGGCAGCGGGTGCTGGTCGGCAAGGACTCGCCGGTGCAGCGGATCGAGGATCTGGGTGGCCGGCCGGTCTGCGCGGTCTCCGGTTCGACGTCGCTGGACAACCTGGCCAAGGTCAACCCGGCGCCGGTCCGGGTGACCCGGTCCGACTACGGTTCGTGTCTGGTCGCGTTCCAGCTGGGCGAGGCCGAGGCGGTCTCCACCGACGACACCATCCTGGCCGGCCTGGCCGCGCAGGACCCGTATGCGAAGGTGGTCGGCCCGAGGTTCACCGAGGAGCCGTACGCGATCGCGATCGCCCATGACCACCGAGAGTTCACCCGGTACGTGAACGCCGTGCTGGACCGGATGCGCGCCGACGGCACCTGGGCGAAGGTCTACGACCGCTGGCTGGGCGCCTCGGGCCCGGCCCCGCAGCCGCCCGCGGCACGGTACCTGCCGTGCACGCCGCCCGGACCCGAGCCACGGTGCCGGTGACGATGATGCAGGCCGAGACCGAACCGGCACGGTGCCGACGATGACGATGCATGCCGCCGAGACCGAGTTGGCGCGCCTGGAGAAGGCGGTCGCCGCAATCGCCGCGAATCTGGTCGAACTGGACCAGAATCCGGACCGTCAGCAGCTCGGGCGAATCCAGCTGACCGGCCGGACCGCGACCGCGTGGGCCGACGCCGGCGACGCGCTGGCCCGGCTCTGGCAGGGGCACCGGCAGCTCGGCGAGGTGATCGACCGGGCGCGGGCGCTGCGTTCGCAGCGGCGGATGAGCGACGCCGACCGGGCCGCGTTCCAGCACGAGGTGCTGGGCAGCTCGATCACCCTGTCCACGGCGACGGTGCCACTGGCGCAGCGCGGGCTGCTCGGCGCCGGCCAGGTGGTCTCCACCAGCACTCCGGCGGAGTTGCTGGCCGCGATGGAGGCGGCGTTCGCCACGGCGGTCGCGGTGGTCACCAGCGCAGGCGACGCGTGGCGGCGGGCGACCCCGGCCGCCGCCGAGGCCGCCGACGCGCTGCTGCACGTGCGGGACCTGACCCGGCAGACCGCGGGCGGCTTGGCCGCCGAGACGTTCCGGCTGCTGGACGAGGCGGACCGACTGCTCGGTGATCTCACCGGCACGCTGCTGTCGGATCCGCTCGGCGCGGACGTTTCCGGCCTGGACCGGGTGCGGACGCTGATCGCCCGGGCGGACGCGGAGCGGACCTCCGCGGCCGAGCTGCGGGCCTCGCTGTCGCAGCGGCTGCGCGACGCCCGGTCGGTGGTCGCCGAGATCGAGGCGGCACAGACGTCCGCGGACGCGTCCCGCGCGGCGGTCACCGGGCGTTTCCCGCACGACAAGATCATGGTGGTACGGGGTGCCGACCCGCGCCCGGAGCTCGCGGCGATCGACGCGCTGGCCGCCGCCGGACACTGGGCACTGATCAGCCCTCGCCTGTCGGCCTGGAACCGGCAGGCCCGGGAGCGGCTGGCCGCGCTGCGGTCGGCGCAGGCCCACCACACCGGCCTGCTCGCCGAGCGCAACGAGCTACGCGGCCGCCTCGACGCCTTCCGGGCCAAGGCGCTGAGCCGCGGGCTCGGCGAGGACCCGGTGCTCGGCCCGCTGGCCGAGCATGCACGTGACACCCTGCACGTGGCGCCCTGTGATCTCGTGGCGGCTCGCGCCGCGGTCGAGAAGTACCAGGACGCCCTCTCCGCCACCATCGCCGCCCGGGAGGCCCGATGACCTGCCAGCGACCCGACTGTTCCGGCACGATCGAGGACGGCTACTGCGACACGTGCGGGCTGGCCCCGGCCGCCGCGCCCACCCCTGTTCCGGCCACCCCTGTTCCGGCCACCCCGGTCGCGGCCGCCGTCACCGGCCGGTGCGCGCGCGCCGGCTGCGACGGGACCATCGAGGACGGGTACTGCGACACGTGCGGGCTGGCCCCGGTGGCCGGCGCGCCGGCGCCTCCCAAACCGCGGACGGGCACCGCCGCCTCCACCCGCAGCACCAGCGCGCTCTCCACCCGTACCAGAGGAAGTGGCCGGACCTCCGCAAGCTCCCGGACCGGATCGGCCCGCCGGTTCGGTGGCGGTCTGGTGGAGATCGCGCCGATCCGCACCGCGGATCCGGCGACGGCGGTGATGGCCGTCGCCGAGGTGCCCGAGTCGAAGCGCTATTGCGCGAAGTGCGGCAAACCGGTCGGCCGGGCCCGCGGCGACCGCCCGGCCCGCTCGTCGGGTTTCTGCGCCAACTGCGGCGAGGCGTTCAACTTCACCCCGAAGCTGGTCAAGGGCGACCTGGTGGCCGGGCAGTACGAGGTGGTCGGCCCGCTCGCGCACGGCGGCCTGGGCTGGGTCTATCTGGCCGTCGACAAGAACGTGTCGGACCGCTGGGTGGTGCTCAAGGGCCTGCTCAACTCCGGTGACGAGGACGCGCTGGCGGCCGCGGTGGCCGAGCGGCGGTTCCTGGCCGAGGTCGAACATCCGAACATCGTCAAGATCTACAACTTCGTCGAGCACGACGGCGCCGGCTACATCGTGATGGAGTACGTCGGCGGCAAGTCGCTCAAGGACCTGCTCAAGGAACGGCGCGGCAACGGGGCGGTCGACCCGCTGCCGGTCGACCAGGCGCTCGCCTACGTGCTGGAGATCATGCCGGCGTTCGGCTACCTGCACGACCGGGGCCTGATCTTCTGCGACTTCAAGCCGGACAACGTGATCCAGTCCGGCGATCAGATGAAGCTGATCGACCTTGGCGGCGTGGTGCACGTCGACGACCAGGAGGCGGCGATCTACGGCACGGTCGGCTACCAGGCGCCGGAGATGGCGACCGACGGGCCGTCCGCGCAGTCCGATCTCTACACCATCGGCCGTACGCTGGCCGTGCTCACCACCGACTTCCGCGGCTATCAGAGCACGTTCGCGCACAGCCTGCCGGATCGTGGCGAGTTCGACGTCTACCGCAACCACGAGAGCTTCTACCGCCTGCTGCGGCAGGCCACCCACACCGACCCGGACCAGCGGTTCGCCGACGCCGCCGAGATGGCTGAGCAGATGCTGGGCGTGCTGCGGCAGGTTCTGGCCGAGGGCGGCACCCCGCATCCGGCGATCTCCCGGCAGTTCACCGGGGAGCTGCGCACCGACCTGCGCGACGACCGGGCCCGCTGGCAGGACCTGCCGACGCCGCTGGTCGACCTGGGCGACCCGGCGGCCGGCGTGATCGCGTCGATCACGGCCGCCGACCCGGCGACCGTGCTGGCCCAGCTGGCGACCGCCCCACAGGACTCGCCCGAGGTGGGTCTGCGGCAGATGCGGGCGCACATCGACCGGGGCGACACCGCGTCGGCGGCGGCGGTCCGCGACTCGATGGCCCCGGACTGGCGGGTGGACTGGTACGACGGCCTGCTCGCGCTCTCCACCGGCGATCACGGCCGGGCCCGGCAGCGGTTCGACGCGGTGTGGTCGGCGCTGCCCGGCGAGTTGGCGCCGCAGCTGGCGCTCGGGTTCACCGCCGAGCTGGCCGGCGATCCGGCGACCGCGTGCGGGTACTACGACGTGGTCAGCCGGACCGATCCGGCGTTCACCACGGCGGCGGCCGGGTTGGCCCGATGCCGGCTGGCGAGCGGGGACCGGGCCGGGGCGGTGGAGGCCTACAACCGGGTGCCCGGCACCTCGTCGGCGTACCCGATCTCGCAGGTCGGCGCGATCCGGGCGCTGGTCCGGTCGCATCAGGCGGCGGTCGTCGACGTCGACTCGCTGACCACCGCGGCCGGGCTGATCTCGCGGCTGGAGATGGAGGCGGCGCAGCTGGCCACCCTCCGGGCCGAACTGCTCGAGCAGGTGCTGCGTACTCTCGGCGGCGGCGCCAAGATCGCCGGGGCCGATCTGGCCACGGTGATCGGCGGCGAACCGGCGGAACGGCAGCCGGAACGGGACGTGCGGTTCGCGCTGGAGTCGGCGTATCGGGAGATGGCCCGGGCGACGCACGGCACGGAGAAGATCCGCCTGGTGGACCTGGCGAACGCGGTACGACCGCGGACGCGTACGTGAGAGGGGCGGAACCGCGCTCATGACCCTGACGACCGACTGTGCCTCCTGTGAGGACGAGCTGGCCTCCGGCGCTACCTTCTGTGAGGTGTGCGGGCGTAGGCTCGCCGAACCGCCGGTCCCGGAGATCGCCGCCGAACCGCCGGCGACGGCTCGCAAGGACTGCGTGCGGTGCGGAGCGGCGGGCTCCGTGGGCGACGACGGGTACTGCGAGGAGTGCGGCATGATGGCCGGCCGGTCCCGTGATCATCTGGAGGCCGACGGCGGCGTCTCCGGAGCGGCGGTGAGCGACCGTGGCCGCCGCCACCACCGCAACGAGGACGCCATGTGGCTGGCCGTCGGTGACGACGCCGCCGACGTGGTGGTCTCGGACGGGGTGTCGGCCTCGTTCGACCCGGACGCGGCCTCCGACGTCGCGGTCCGCGCGGCCGGTGAGCTGCTGGCCGGCGCCCGGCACCCGGACGTCCCGTTCGTCGCCGAGAACCCGGACGAGACCGTCGATCTGGAGAGCCTGGAACGGCCGCCGGGCGCGGTCGGGCTGGCCGGCGCGGTCGCGCACGCCATCACCGGGGCGGCCGCCGCGGTCGCCTCGCTGGCGCACACCGGCGACCCGCGTCGGGCCGCCGCGAACCCGGCCTGCACGATCGTGGCCGCGGCGGTCCGCGGGCCGCACGTCGGCTACGGCTGGGTCGGCGACAGCCGGGTCTACTGGCTCGGCGCGGAGGGGCCGGCCGAGCAGCTCACCGAGGACGACTCGTGGGCCACCCACGTGATCGCGATGGGCGCCGACCCGGTGAGCGCGATGAACGATCCGAAGGCGCACGCCATCACCGCCTGGCTGGGCGCCGACGCCGGTCCGGTCCGGCCGCGGGTGCGGTCGTTCACCGCGACCGAGCCGGGGCACCTGCTGCTGTGCAGTGACGGCCTGTGGAACTACCTGGTCGACCCGGCCGAGTTCGGCGACCTCGTCAGGGAGTGCCTGACGTCGGCGAACAGCCTGCTCGGTGCGGCACGGGCGATGGTCGCGTACGCGAACGCGGCCGGCGGCGCCGACAACATCACGGTCGCGGTGATCCCGGTCCGTCCGGCGGTCACCGCACCGGAGCCCGAGACCATCGACCTCGACACCACCAACGCGTAAGGAGTCCCGAGAGTGTCGTACACCGCCGAGGCCTTCCAGAACGAGTACCTCGCCCTGGGTGCGAGCGAAGTCAACGCGATCGTGACGGTCACCTCGACAGGTGGCGAGGGCGGCCGCCGTACCGGTGGCGCGACCGAGATCATCATCGTCGACGCGTCCGGGTCGATGCAGGCCGAGGGCCGGATCGGAGCCGCCCGCCAGGCCGCCAAGGCCGCCGTCGAGTGCCTCGACGACGGCGTCAACTTCGCCATCATCGCCGGGGTCAGCACGGCCCAGCAGCTCTTCCCGGCGCCCGGTCAGCTGGCGGTCGCCTCGCCGGAGAGCCGGGCCGCGGCCGCCCAGTCCATCGACCGTCTGCAGGCCAACGGCGGCACCGCGATGGGCGCGTGGCTGCTGCTGGCCGCCCAGCTGTTCGCGCAGCGGCCGGGCGACATCAAACACGCCATCCTGCTCACCGACGGCGACAACGGCGAGCGGTACGGCTACCTGGACAGCGTCCTGGAGCAGATCAAGGAGCAGTTCATCTGTGACTGCCGGGGGGTCGGCGCGAACTGGAAGGTCGCCGAGCTCCGCAAGATCGCCGACAAGATGCTCGGCACGGTGGACATCGTGGCCCGCCCGACCGAGCTGACCGCCGCCTTCCAGCAGATGATCACCGCGGCGATGGGCAAGACCTCGGCCGACGTGCAGCTGAAGGTGTGGACCCCGGTGAACGCCTCGGTCCGGTTCGTCAAGCAGGTCGAGCCGCAGGTCGCCGACCTGACCGGCAAGCGGGTCGAGGACGGTCCGCGGGCCGGCCGCTATCCGCTCGGCTCGTGGGGTCAGGAGAGCCGCGACTACCACATCTGCGTGGACGTACCGGCCGGCGCGTCGGGCGACGAGATGCTCGCGGCCCGGGTGCACATCATGGAGGGTGACACCGAGCACGCCCGCGGGCTGATCCGGGCGGTGTGGACGGACGACACGGCCCTGTCCACCCGGATCAACCGGCAGGTCGCCCACTACACCGGGCAGGCCGAGCTGGCCGACGCGATCCAGGCCGGTCTGGCCGCGCGGGAGGCCGGCGACGACCGGACCGCGACCATCAAGCTCGGCCGGGCCGCGCAGCTCGCCCACGCCAGCGGCAACAAGGCGACCGAGGAGCTGCTGGCCAAGGTGGTCGAGATCGAGGACCCGGTGACCGGTACGGTCCGGTTGCGCCGCAAGGTGGCGGCCGAGGACGAGATGGCCCTGGACACCCGCTCGACGAAGACCGTGCGGGTGGGGCGCGGCCAGTGATGTTCACCTGCCCGAAGGGTCACGCCTCGGCCGAGGGCGACTTCTGCGACACATGCGGGTCGCGCATCGACGGCGCCGCCCCGACCGTCTCGCTGATCTCCGTCCCGGCCGGTGAGCAGCCCGCCGCTCCGGTCAAGGAGAAGTGCCCCAACTGCGGTTATCCACGCAGCGGCCCGTTCCGATTCTGCGAGGACTGCGGGTACGACCACAGCACCGGCCGGGTCCCGCAGATCGACCCGCCGCCGGTGGCCGCGCCGGCCGGGCCGTGGACGGCGACGGTCGTCCCCGACCCGGACTACTTCGCGCTCAACGACATCGAGGGCGTGGCGTTCCCGGCCGGGGCGGTCCCGCAGACGATCGAGCTGGCGCCGCCGCAGGTCCGGATCGGGCGGCGCAGCACGTCGAAGGGCACCTCACCGGAGATCGACCTGGGCGCCGAGCCGTCCGATCCGGGGGTGTCGCACAACCACGCGCTGTTCACGTTCAGCACCGACGGGACGTGGCTGGTCTCCGACGTGGGTTCGTCGAACGGCACCTGGATCAACGACGAGGAGCAGCCGCTCGGCTCCGGCCAGTCCCGCACCCTGAAGGACGGTGACCAGGTGCATGTCGGCGCCTGGACCACCATCACCCTGCACGCACCCGCCTAGCCCGCGGGTGATCAGCGCAGCACGGCCAGGGCGGCGTCGCCCGTCGCAGCGTCACGGCTGTAGAGCGACGCCCCCGGGCCGGGCGTGGTCCGCCCGTCCAGTCCGCGATAGTCGCCACCGGCCTCGGTGACGATCAGCGAGGTGGCCGCGAAGTCCCAGATCTTGCCACTGGTCTGCACCGCGACGTCCAGGTCTCCGCGGGCCACGAGCAGGCCGGGATGCAGCGACCAGGGCCGCTCGTCGGCGGCGTCGATGAGGGCGGCGACGTCGGCCCGGTCCCAGTCGGGAACCACACCGAGACGGCTCGTCGCCAGGTCGGCGGGGCCACCACCGGCGACGGTGATCTTCTGCTCGCCGACGATCCGGCCGTCGGCCACCTCGGCCTGCCGGGCGCCCTCGCCACGGACCGCCCAGAAGATCTGCCCCTGGGCGGGCAGCGCCGCGACACCGACGGTGATCTCACCGCGCTCCTCGAGGGCGATCAGCACCAGCCAGCGGTCGTCACCCTCGACGAACAGGTGGGTGCCGTCGATCGGGTCGATGATCCACCGGCGGCCCTCGGCACCGAGGGTCTCACCGTGCTCCTCACCGAGGATGGTGTCGCCGGGGCGGGCACCGGTCAGCACCTCGCGGATCCGGTCCTCGACGGCCCGGTCGGCCGCGGTCACCACGCTGCCGTCCTGTTTCAGCTCGCGGGGCAGGCCGGCCAGGGCCGCGAAGTGCCGCAGTCCCTCGGCGGCGCCGGCGAGCGCGGCGGCATGGGCGATTTCCAGGTCATCAACGTAGTCGGCCACGAACTCCATCCTGCCCGGGAGGCCGCTCGGGGGTGGTCGGCTGAGCCGACGAGTTCATGAGAAAATCACCGCACCCATCGAGGAGTTCGAGTGACCGAGTGCACCGCCCCGGCGGCCGAGGAATCCCTACTCACCGAGTTGCGGCGGGACGGCCCGCCGTCGTTCGGCGCGATGTTCCTGGCGCGCGCCGGCCGTACCCCTGATGAAGTGGCCTATCGCCGACCACCGGACGCCGGCGACGGACCGTGGGTCCCGCAGACCTGGGCCGAGACCGCGCAAGCGGTCCGGGAGATCGCCGCCGGCCTGATCGCGATGGGCCTGCGACCGCAGGAGCGGGTCGCGATCGTCTCCGCCACCCGCGTCGAGTGGATCGAGGCGGATTTCGCGGTGATGTGTGCGGGCGGCGCGACCACCACCGTCTACCCGTCGTCGTCGGCCGACGAGATGGCGCACATCCTCACCGACTCGGGCAGCCGGTTCGCGTTCGTCGAGGACGAGTCGCGCCGGGCCCGGGTGGTGCCGCACGTCGAGCAGGTGATCCTGATCAGCGAGCTGGCCGAGTTGCGCGCCCGCGGCCGGGACGCGCTCGGCGTCGACGCGCAGCTGGTCGACCGGACGACCGCCGCGGTCCGGCCCGAGGATCTGGCGACGCTGATCTACACCTCCGGTACCACGGGTAAGCCGAAGGGTGTCCGGATCGCCCACGACGCGTGGGTCTATCAGGGTCTCGCGATCCAGGCGATGGGCATCGTGCGACCGGACGACGTCGGCTACCTGTGGCTGCCGCTGTCGCACGCGTTCGGCAAGGCCCTGCTGGCCTGCCAGCTGTCGGTCGGGTTCGAGTTCGCGGTCGACGGTGACGTGAGCCGGATCGTGCAGCGGCTCGCCGAGGTCCGGCCGACCATCATGCCGGCCGTGCCGAGGATCTTCGAGAAGGTGTATGCCGCGGTCAACGCCACGGTCGGCGGCGGGCTCAAGGGCCGGCTGTTCGCGTGGGCGATCAAGGCCGGGCACCGTGACCGGCTGGCCGACCGGCTGGTGCTGGCGAAGGTGCGGGCCCGGTTCGGCGGCCGGATGCGCTACTTCATCTCCGGCGCGTCCGCCCTGTCCCCCGACATCGCGGCCTGGTTCGGCGGGCTCGGGCTGCCGGTCGCCGAGGGTTACGGTCTGACCGAGTCGTGCGCCACGACGATCTTCAACCGGCCGGACGATCCGGAGTACGGCACGGTCGGCCGCCCCCTGCCCGGCACCCGGGTGCGGATCGCCGAGGACGGCGAGATCCTGCTGTCCGGGCCCGGCATCATGAGCGGTTACCACCACCGCGACTCCGGCGACGTCCTGGTCGACGGCTGGCTGCACACCGGCGACATCGGCGAGATCACCGAGCGCGGCTCGCTGCGGATCACCGACCGCAAGAAGGACCTGATCAAAACCTCCAACGGGAAGTACGTGGCACCGCAGGCGATCGAGGCCCGATTCAAAGCGTTGTGCCCGCTCGCCGGTCACATCGTGGTGCACGGCGACAACCGCAAGTACATCACCGCCCTGATCGACCTGGATCCCGACGAGGCGGCGAAACGGCCTGGTTCGGACGACTACGCCGCGTTCGTGGCCTCGTCCGACGTGCGGGCCGAGATCTCCCGTGCCGTCGACGAGCTGAACAGCGGCCTCAACTCCTGGGAGACGATCAAGAAGTTCGTGATCCTCGACCACCACCTCGATGTGGAGAGCGGCATCCTCACCCCGTCCATGAAGATCCGCCGCCGGGCCGCCGAGGAGCGCTACCGGTCGCAATTGGACGGTCTCTACCAGTAGGGTTCGATCATGCATCGCAGCCGCCTCTTCGGGATCTTCATCGACACGCCCTCCGCCGAGACGCCCGCCGCCGCATCGTTCTGGGCCGGCGCGTTCGGGGCCACCGCCACCCCGGTGCCGGGTGAGGAGGAGTTCATCGCCCTGGTCGGAGCGCTGCCGGGCCTGGCCGTCGATGTGCAGTCGGTCGACGACGCGCCCCGCTACCACGTCGACATGGAGACCGATGACGTGCCGGCCGAGACGGCGCGGCTGCTGGCGCTCGGCGCGACCATGGTGGCCGACCACGGCGGTCACAAGACGTTGCGGGCGCCCGGTGGCCACCTGCTCTGCGTCGTGCCGGTGCAGAGCGACCAGCACCTGTTCGAAACCACCGCGCGGACCTGGCCGTCGATCGATTAGGCTCACCGCCGCATATCGATCATGGGGGAAGTCTTGAAGTCGTACCACCCTGTCCTGGCCGCCGTCACCGTGCTGCTCGTCGGCGGTTGCACCACCCCGTCCACTCCGGCGCCGGTCGCCGCGCCGATCGCGTCGCCGTCGGCCACCGTCTCGGTCTCGCCCAGCCCGACCGGGCCGGACGCCCGGGAGCTGCTGATGGCCGCCCTGCAGAAGTCGAAGAACACCAGCTACCGCTTCTCCACCAGCGGTGACGTGCCCGACTCGAAGAAGGTCACCGGCTCCGGCGTCTACGACCCGAAGGCCAAGCGGATCTCGGTGAAGTACAAGGTGACCGGCGACGGCGCGACCCAGCGGATCGTGGTCGGCACCGACCTCTACTCCCGCTCCAAGGACGGCGAGACCTGGGTCCACCTCAACCTCAAGAAGATCAAAAAGGATTCACTGTACGCGTACGACATGACCGATCCGACCGGGCTGTCCCGGTTCGTCGATGCGGTCGACACGGTCACGAGCAGCGCACCGAACCTGTACAGCGGCACCCTGGACTTCGAGGGTGACCGGTTCAACGAGGGCTTCCTACCGATCGGCACCCCGGCGATCTCGGTGCTGTTCGGCGGTAACGCGACCTTCACCGCCACCACCAACCCGGGCGGCTGGGTCACGTCGATCAAGGTGTCGTTGAAGGACAGCAAGGGCGCGCTGAACATGACGACCACCCTGAGCGGCCACGGCAAGGCGTCCGGCATCAAGAAGCCGTCGAACTACGGCGAGGCGATGGACTTCTACTACAACTGACGACCCGCCGGTGGGCGCGCGCCGGTCAGGGGTCGTCGAAGAGGTCGGCGGCGCGGGTGGCGTGCAGCAGCCAGCGCAGGTGCGGCTGCGGATCGTGCAGGTGGCAGGTGGCCTGGCGGGACTCCGCCACCCGCCGGGCCGCCACCAGCATCCGCAACCCGGCCGCATCGCAGAAGTCCACCCCGGCCACGTTGATGTGGATCTGCCGGACCGGATCGCTCAGCCCGATCAGATCGTGCACCCGGGTCAGGTCGTACAGCTGGCTCTGCAACGCGTCCACCGACATCGCGTCGAGGCTGCCGTGCAGGGTGATCAGCAGCCGGTCGCCGTCGCGTGCCCCGTCGATCCGGGTCGCACTCACCAGGGTGCCTCCTCCGGCCGGGAACGGACGATGGCCCACACCAACTTGCCGCCGCGGGCCGGGAGCGCACCCCACGACGAGGCCGCGGCACTGACGATCCGCAGACCGAGGCCACGATCGGACAGCGACGGCCCGAGCGGTCCGGGAACCGGATCACGCACCCGGGGCAGCACCGTGTCACCGTCGTAGACGGCCAGATGCAGAGCGGCCCCGGATCCGGTGCCGCGCAGCGACACGATCACCTCGATATCGGTACCCGCATGCTCGGCGGCATTCACCACCAGCTCGGAAATGACCAGCCTTGCCCGTTCACACAGATGGCCGAGACCCCAGCCGGTGCAGGCCTCGGTCACCAGGGAACGGGCCTGCAACGCCGCTCCCGGGTCGGGCGGCAGTGCCAGGTGCACCCGGTCGGGCAGCGGATGCCCACCCGCCAGCGCGGCCCGGGCCTGCGGAACCGTCGCATACAGCACCAGCCAGTCACGAGCCCCGAGACGTCGCAGCCGGCGGGCCAACGGGGTGTTCGCCGCAACGCAGACCGCAATGGCGGTCGGTGGTTCCATGGCGGCACCCTGTGCGCAGGCGGTCAGCCACAGTGGGGCGCTCACCGCGTGCGGGTCGCGCAGATGCTGGAGGTCGACGATCACTCCGGTGGGGTGTTCGGCCAGGCATTTGTCGAGGACCACGCGGGCCTGCGCGGAGAGCCGCCGATCCCAGCCGCCCCACACCGTGAGCTCGATGACCGCGGTGTCCGCGTCGATGACCGCCAGCACCGAGTCCGCCACCGCGTCACCGGACCACCCGATCAGATGCGGTGAGCCCGCGCTCATCTTCCCCTACTCCCGGACCTCCGGTGTCTCGCGGGTGCGCCGCGACAACAGTTGAACCCGGTCAATGCCGCCGCCGCAATTCTTGAATCATGCGAATGACAGCGTCAACGGAGATTCACCATCCGCGACGATCGCTCTTGAACCGGACGGCGGTGGCCGCTGCTCACCCCACAGGACAGGCAGCAGCCACGTGGCCCGGGTCACAACGCGCTCTGCAGCGCCAGCACCCCCCGGTTGACCGCGGTGATCGCCTTACGCGCCGTCTCCTTGACGCTCGGCGACGCCGCCGACGCCTCCTTCACCTGACCGAGCAGGTCGAGCACCTGCCGGGCCCAGCGGACGAAGTCACCGGCCGGCATGTCGGCGTCGTGATGCCCACTGGCCAGCACCCGGGCCAGCGGCTCACCCCGGGCCCAGCGGAACATCGGCCACACGAACCCGGGGTCGGGCTCACGGGTGAGCGACAGCCCGTGCTCGCTCTCATCGGCGGCGATCTCGCCCCACAGCTTGGCGCAGGCGTCGACGGCCGCGCTGATCGGACCCTTCGGCACCGACGCCCGGTCGTCGCCCTCCCGGCGGGACTCGTAGAGCACCATCGACACGGCCGCGGCCAACTCGTCGGGGGCCAGACCGTCCCACACCCCCTGGCGCAGGCACTCGGCGACCAGCAGATCGGCCTCCGACCAGATGCGCCCGAGCATCCGACCGGCCTCGGTCACCTCACCGTCGGCGGACAGGTAGCCGCGCGTGGCCAGCACCGCGCACACCTGATCGAAGGTGCGGGCCAACGACCCGGTCCGCCCGGACACCTTGTCGCGCAGCGCGTCGGTGTCACGCTGCAGCCGGTGCCGGCGCTCGGCCCAGCGTGCGTGATCCTCCCGCTCCGAGCAGGCGTGGCACGGATGCTGCCGCAACCGCACCTTGAGCAGGGCGACCTCGGCGTCCTCACCGGGGTTGGCCCGGCTCCGGCCGTTACGCCGGCGGTCCGGATGCCGGTCCAGCCCGGTCGCGCTGATCTGGGCGGCCAGATCACGGCGGGCACCCGGGGCGCGGTGGTTGAAGTTGCGCGGCACCCGCACCCGGGCCAGCACCTCCACCTCGCCACCGAAGTCGCCGGGGCTGACCCGGCCGGCCCACCGGTCCTGGGTGAGCACCAGCGGCCGCGGCTCGCCGAACCCGACGGCGGCCGGCTCCAGCACCACGGCGAGCCCCGCCCGGCGGCCCTGCGGCACCCGGATCACGTCGCCGATCCGCAGTTTCTCCAGCGACGAGACGGCGGCCGAACGGCGCTGCTGGACACCCTGACGAGACAGCGCCTTCTCCCGGTCGGCGATGGCCACCCGGAGCCCGAAATACTCCTCGAAGTCGCCGTGATGGCAGGCGGCGTCATCCCCATACGCCTGCATGGTCTCGACGTTGCGCTGCACCTGCCGGGCCAGGCCGACCACCGAACGGTCCGCCTGGAACTGGGCGAACGAGGACTCCAGCAGCTCTCTCGACTTGTCCGCACCGACCGTGCCGACCAGGTTGACCGCCATGTTGTACGACGGCCGGAACGACGACCGCAACGGATACGTACGGGTCGAGGCGAGCCCGGCCACATGCCGCGGGTCGACGTCGGGGCTCCACAGCACCACGGCGTGGCCCTCGACGTCGATGCCACGCCGGCCGGCCCGGCCGGTCAGCTGGGTGTACTCCCCGGGGGTCAGGTCGACGTGGGCCTCACCGTTGAACTTGACCAGCCGCTCCAGCACCACGCAGCGGGCCGGCATGTTGATGCCCAGCGCCAACGTCTCGGTGGCGAAGACCGCCTTGACCAGCCCTTTGACGAAGCACTCCTCAACCGCCTCCTTGAAGACCGGCAGCATGCCCGCGTGGTGGGCGGCGACGCCCCGCTCCAGCCCGTCGAGCCACTCCCAGTAGCCCAGCACCGACAGGTCGTCGGCCGGCAGGTGCGCCACCTTGGCCGACACGATCCGCCGGATCTCGGCCCGCTCGTCGGGGTCGGTGAGCCGTAGGCCCGCGTTGAGGCACTGCTGGACGGCCGCGTCGCAGCCGGCCCGGCTGAAGATGAACAGGATCGCCGGGAGCAGCCCGGCCCGCTCCAACCGGTCGACCACCTCGGCGCGGGGCGGCGGCTGCCAGCGCTTGCCCCGACCACCGCGCCAGCCGGACGCGGCCCGGTCGGTGAACTCCATCCGCCGGTCCATCTCACGCGTGTAGCGCAGCAGCTCGGGGTGGACGTCGTGTTTCCGCGCCGCGTCGGCGTCGTGGAACAGGTCGAACATCCGGCGCCCGACCAGCATGTGCTGCCAGAGCGGGACCGGCCGGTGCTCGCTGACCACCACCTCGGTCTGGCCGCGGACGGTGACCAGCCAGTCGGCGAACTCCTCGTAGTTGCTCACCGTCGCCGACAGCGAGACGAGCGTGACCGAGGCCGGCAGGTGGATGATCACCTCTTCCCAGACCGCGCCCCGGAACCGGTCGGCGAGGTAGTGCACCTCGTCCATCACCACGTAGGCCAGATTGCGCAGCTGGTCGGAGCCGGAGTAGAGCATGTTGCGCAGCACCTCGGTGGTCATCACCACCACCGGGGCATCGCCGTTGATCACATTGTCGCCGGTGAGCAGACCCACCTTGTCGGCGCCGTAGCGCGACACCAGGTCATGGTATTTCTGATTGGACAGCGCCTTGATCGGCGTGGTGTAGAAGCACTTGCGCTCCCCCGAGCGCAGCGCCAGGTGCACCGCGAACTCGCCGACCACGGTCTTGCCCGCACCCGTCGGAGCGCAGACCAGCACACCGCTGCCCCGCTCCAGGACCTCGCACGCCTCACGCTGGAAGTCGTCGAGGTCGAACCCCACGTCGAGCATGAAATCTTCGAGCGCCGGATAGGTGGCGACCCGCGCCGCCCGCCGCTTGGATGCCGAATATTTCTCGGCGGGACTCGTCATGAGCACAAGGCTAGTTCCTGGGTATGACAAAACGCAGCACGGTTATGGGGCCGTCAGGGGCGGCGACACGGGTCGGTAAGGTGCACCACGTGCCGCATGCCTCGAATCCCCCAGCCAATCCGGTGCGGCCCGTCGAGGCTGTGCTGTTCGACTTCCACGGCACTCTGGCTCAGGTGGAGGACTCGCTGAGCTGGGTTCTCGCCGCGGCGGCCGCGTGCGGCGCACAGCTGGACCGGGGTAAGGCGACCATCCTGGCCGACCGTCTGACCACCGCGGGGCGGGCCGGCGGGCCGTTGCCGCACCGGGTTCCACCGCATCTGGCGGAGCACTGGGCCGATCGTGATCTCTTCGCGCACAACCACCGGGCCGCCTACACCGGACTGGCCGCGACCGTGCCGACCGACGTGGAGGGTCTGGCCGACGCGCTGTATGAGAGGTTGCTCGTCCCGGACGGCTGGGTGCCGTACCCGGATGTCGAACCGACCCTGCGCAAACTGCACGAGGCCGGGATCAGGGTGGCGGTGGTCAGCAACATCGCGTTCGACGTCCGGCCGCTGTTCGCCGCGTGGGGGCTGGACGGACTGGTCGACGCGTTCGCGCTGAGCTACGAGGTCGGGCGGATCAAGCCGGACCCGGCGATCTTCTGGCGGGCCTGCGGCATGCTCGGCGTGGAGGCGGAGCAGACCCTGATGGTCGGCGACACACCGGCTGACGCGGGAGCGGTCAAGGCGGGCTGTGCCGCCTACATCGTGCCGGCCGCCGACGCCGGCAAGCCGAACGGCCTCTCCGCGGTGCTGTCCCTGGCCCTGCCGAATCAGGCACCTCAGGCGTAACGGTCCAGGACGGTCCCGCGGCGGCCCTTCCGGGCGGCGGTCTCGGCGATCGCCGCGGGCGAGTCGCCCTGCGTGTTGACGGCGGCCTCGGCCATCGCCTTGAAGGCGTCCTTGGTGCTGCCCAGCAGCGAGGAGGCGTTACCGAAGAGCGAGGTGGCGCGGGTGCCGATCGTGTTCGTCATGCCCTACCGTTCGGCCCGTCCCGGAGAATCTGACAGCCGAGTCAGCACAGCAACCGGACCGCACCCGGCACACAGCTCACCTCGAGCGGCAGCGGGCCGAGCCGCTCACCGTCCGCGTACGAGATGATCCCCTCAGCCTCGATGCGAACCTCGCGCGCCCGCACCACGGTGACCCGCGGATCACGCACGTGGGTACCGTGGCGCAGCCGCGGCTTGAGCCGCATCAGGTCGAGCCGCCCCAGCGGAGCGGCGAACAGCACGTCGAGCAGCCCGTCGGTCGGATCCGCGTCGGGCAGCATTCGCATCCCACCGCCATAACTCGCACAGTTACCCACCGCGACGATCTCGGCCGGAAAGGTGCGCTGCTCGCCGTCCAGCGTCAGCGTGTAGGTCCGGGCCCGCACCTTGGCCAACTCCAAAAGGATCGCCAGGTCATAGCGGTGTGCGCCACGCGGCCGACGCATCCGGTTGGCCCGCTCGTTGACGAGCGCGTCGAACCCGGCGGCCAGGACCGCACAGAACCAGCGTTGCTCACCGTGAGCGTCAAGGGTCCGGGCGAGATCAAACCGATGGTCCCGGCCATCCCGCAACGCGGCGGCGATCCCTTCCGCGGCCGTCAACCCCTCCTGCGGTACGCCCACCGCGCTCGCGAAGTCGTTGCCGGTCCCGGCGGGCACCACCCCGAATCCGACCTCCCGCCCGGCGACCGACTGCAGGGCCCGGTGCACCGTGCCGTCCCCACCGACCGCGACGACGGCCGCCGCACCGTCCGCGACGGCGACATGGCAGGCTTCCTCGGCCTCGATTCCGCTGCCCGCGGTGAGGATCCGGACCGGCCGCCCGGCCGTCCCGAGCACTTCGACGACCCCGGGAAGCAGACCGCGGTGCCGGCCCTTCCCCGCCGAGGGGTTGGCCAGCACCGCGATGAATTCGTTCACGATCCCGAATTAGATCAGGTCATGTCGTCGAATCTGCGCTCGATCGACTGCGGTTTCTCCACCGGGGTGGGCGCGTCGATCGCGGTCGGTGCTTCGATCGGATCGGAGGCGCCGACCGGCACCCGCTCCTCCGGGAGCTCCGAGATCTCGTCGTCGTCGAGCCCGGCGTAGATCTCCTTGCCGCGGCCCTTGCGCTTGTCGTTGAGGAAGGCCACCCCGACGGCGATGAAGTACAGCAGGGTGAGGCAGGCGGCCAGCAGGGTCATGCCGAACGGCCCGGGGTCGGGCGTGGCTACCGCGGCGAACGCGAACGACAGGAAGACCACGGTCCGCCACCAGCTGAGCAGCCGCGACGCGGTGACCACGCCGGTGAAGTTAAGCATCAGCAGGACCAGCGGAAACTCGAACGCCGCCCCGAAGATCATGATCATGCTGGTGACGAAGCCGGTATACGCCGTGATCTCCAGCTGCGTCGTCTGACCGAGGACACCGGCGGTCATGATGAATTCGAGGCTGTGTTTCACCACGAAGTAGGCCAGCGTCGCGCCGCCCATGAACAGGGGCGCGGCGATCGCGACGAACACATACGCCCATTTGCGCTCGTGCCGATGCAGGCCGGGCGCGATGAACGCCCACAGTTGGTAGAGCCAAACCGGGGCGCCGA
The DNA here is from genome assembly GCF_033097365.1 of Actinoplanes sichuanensis. Taxonomy (NCBI): domain Bacteria; kingdom Bacillati; phylum Actinomycetota; class Actinomycetes; order Micromonosporales; family Micromonosporaceae; genus Actinoplanes; species Actinoplanes sichuanensis. The sequence continues at coordinate 670,614 of NZ_AP028461.1, read as the reverse complement.
CGATCAGGCCAAGCCAGAGCGCGATCTTCAGCTTCAGGATCAGCTGATCGGCCACACCCAGGATCAGCCAGTCACACTTGCCCTGGCCGACCTTCCCCAGCGTCCACGACGTGTCGAGACCACAGTAGGGCGCGGCGAGCAGGTCGAAGACCCGCTCGGAGAGGAGGAAACCGACGATCAGGCCGGCGACGATGCCGAGCGACGCGAAGAACAGCCGGTTACGCAGCTCCCGGACGTGCTCGATGAGCGTCATAGAGCCGTCGGAAGCCTGCTGGAACTTGGTGGGTCCCTTTTTCTTACGCAGGCTCAGTGCCATCGGCCCGGGTCAGCGGTCGTTGGTGCGGTGCTGCACCGGGTCCACGAACGGCTGCTGAGTCTGCGGCTGGGGCTGCTGGTAGCCCGGCTGCGGCTGCTGGTAACCCTGCGGCGGCTGCTGCTGGTAGCCCGGCTGCGGCTGGTAGGGCTGCTGGACCTCGCCCTGCAGCGGCGTGCGGCTGTGCTGGGGCTCCGCCTTCTCGGCGACGTTGTTGTCGTCGTCGACCAGGCCCTTGGTCTCCGCCTTGATGATCCGCAGCGAACGGCCGAGGGAGCGCGCCGCGTCCGGCAGCCGCTTCGCGCCGAAGAGCAGGATCAGCACAACAACGAGGACGATGATGTGCCATGGCTTGAGGACGCTCATGGGGTGACTCCAGACGGTCGGATCAGGTAGCGGGGTCCATCGTACGTGTGGATCCTGACGATTTTGCCGTGCGGATCCCTCAGGTTTCTTATGATCTTGGTAAGCCCAGGACAACAGGGCGGTAACTGCCCGTCACCGGCCGCGGCCCGCCTTGATCTCCTCGATCTTGTCCTGCGCCTGCTCGGCACGCTCCTGCAGAGCCTGGATCGTCACCTGCAGCCGCTCGGCGCTCTGCTGGAGCACCAGCGCCTCGTCACGACGCTTCTCCAGCTTGCCCGCGGCCCGGCGCAACGCCGGCAGCCGCCCGATCACCCGGGACGCGGCGAAGATCAGCACGAACAGCGCGATCACCACCACGGCGATCCAGACCCACATCAGCACGCGGCCCACCCTATCGGCCCGCGACCGGGTCCGCTCCCAGCCCGGTCGGCGCGGCGTACTGGTCGAGAGCCGTCGCGGCCTGCGCCCGGATCCGGTCGAGCAGCTCGGGCGGGCCGATCACGGTGACGTCGCGGCCCTGGCCGGTGAGGAAGCGCTGCGCCCAGCCGAGGTCGGTGACCCGCATCGTGACCAGCCACTCGGTGCTGTCCTTGACCACCTCCTCGACCGGGTAGTACTCGGTGATCCACCGGCCGCCGCGGCCCACCCGCAGGGTGACCAGCGGCAGCTCCGGGCCGGGTCGGAAGACGCCGCCGGTCACGTCGTGCGGGATCGCCTCGACCGGCGGCGCGGACGGCTCGTCCAGCTCGGTGAACCCGTCGATCCGGTCGATCCGGAACATCCGGGTCGCCTCGGCCCGACGACACCAGGCCTCCAGGTAGTTGAAGCCGCCGACCATCAGCATCCGCATCGGGTCGATGACCCGGTCGGTGGTCTCGTCGCGGGCCGCGGTGTAGTAGGTGAGCCGCAGCGCGTGACCGGAGTCGACCGCGGCGCGGACCGCGGCGAGCTTCTTCTGGTTCGCCGGGAGCCGGACCGCGACCGGGGCGTCGGCCAGGTCACCGGCCGCACTCTCGATCTTGGCGAGGGCCCGCTCGATGGCGTCACGGGTGCCGATCCCGGGTGTCTCGGCGAGCATCCGCAGCGCCACCACCAGGGCGAGCGCCTCGTCCGGGTTGAGGCGCAGCGGCTTGTCCATGCCGGCGTCGTGGCTGATCGTCACGTGGTCGCCGTCGATGGCCATGTCGATCAGGTCGCCGGGGCCGTAACCGGGCAGCCCGCACACCCAGAGCAGCTCCAGATCCTCCCGCAACTGCTTGTCGGTGACGCCCAGGTCGGCGGCCGCCTCGGAGATCAGGATGCCAGGCCGGGCCAGCAGGTAGGGCACCAGGTTCAGCAGTCGCCCGAGCCGGTCACCGGAGGGCGTGCGCACCGCGCTCATGCCGTCACCGCCGGGATCTCGTGTCTGGTGATGAGTTCCTTGAGGTGTTGAACGACGGCGTCGCGCAGCTCGGGCGGGCCGTCGGCGCGGGCGTCCGGCCCATATCCGGCGATCCGCGAGGCCAGCCAGTCGACGTCGCCGTAGACGATGGTCAGCCGGTCGCCGTCCGGGCCGGGAGTGACGTCGGCGGCCAGCCGGCGCAACCCGGCGGCCCGGCCGTGGCGGACCGTGACGGTGGCCCGGCCGTTGCGGGCGATCGGGCCCGAGGAGCGGGCCACGTGGCTGATCAGGTCGGCACCGGCGGGCGGTTCGAAAGCGTCGCCCCGGCCGGTGGCGCGGACGTCACCGACGATCCGGGACAGCCGGAAGCAGCGGGTGGCGTCGCGGTCACGGTCGTGACCCACCACATACCACCGGCCGCGCCAGCAGACCACACCCCACGGTTCTAGGCGGCGGGTGCTCGGCTCGTCGACCTCGGGCACCCGGTACTTGAAGGTGACCGCGCGGCGCTCCCGGGCGGCCGAGGTGAGCGGCCCGAATGCCGGGTCGACGGTGACCACCGGCTCCACCCCGAGGGTGGCCTGCGGGTCCACCTCGACCCCGGCGGCGCGGAGTTTGGCCAGGCCGGACGAGGCGGCGGCGGCCAGCCCGGCGTGCTGCCACAATCGGGCGGCGATGCCGACGGCGGCGGCCTCGTCCGGTTCGAGAAGGATGTCGGGCAGCGCGTACTCCCGCTGCGCGATCCGGTAGCCGGGCTCCTGGTCGAAGATGCTGGCCGTCCCGGTCTCCAGCGGCACGCCCAGATCACGCAGCTCGGCCTTGTCCCGCTCGAACTTGCGCTGGAACGCCTCGTGATCGCGTGGGTCCGACGGGTCGTGCTCGTAACCGGGCACGGTCGCGGCGATCTGCGCGGCGGTGAGGAACCGTCGCGTGGACAGGAGGCAGATGACCAGGTTTACCAGGCGCTCGGTACGAGTGCGCGACACGGCCGCAACGCTAGCAGGCGCCCCGGGCCGACGGTTATCCGTCACGGTGCCGGGGGAGACCACCCTCGTGAGCACCCCTGAGACTCCTGAGTCCGAGAGCGTCGGCACCGTACTGGTCGCCGGTGCCGCCAATCTCGCGATCGCGGTGGCGAAGCTGGTCGCCGGCCTGATCTCCGGTTCGGCGGCGATGCTGTCCGAGGCCGCGCACTCGCTGGCCGACACCGTGACCGAGGTGTTCCTCTACGTGGCTCTGCGGCGGGGCGCCAAACCGGCCGACGAACAACACCCGTTCGGGTACGGCAAGGAGAGCTGGGTCTGGGCGTTCATCGCCGCGATCTTCATGTTCGTCGCCGGGGCCGGGTTCTCCATCTACCACGGTGTGATGACGATCCTCGAGGGCGAGCACACCGGGAACTACCTGGCGTCGTACCTCGTGCTGGCGGTCGCGTTCGTGGCCGAGAGTGTCTCGTTCGCCAAGGCGCTGAAACAGGTGCGCGGGGCGGCCCGCCGGTGGGACACCACGCTCGGCGGCTATCTGCGGCACACCTCGGACACCACCGTGAAGGCGGTGTTCTTCGAGGATCTCGCGGCGCTGACCGGTCTGCTGCTGGCCGCCGCGGGGCTCGGTCTGGCCCAGGTGACCGGCTCGGAGATGTGGGACGGCGTCGCGTCGATCCTGATCGGCCTGCTCCTGCTGGTGGTGGCCGTGGTGCTGGGGCACAGCAACGCGTCGTTGCTGGTCGGGCAGGCGGTGCCGCAGCGGATGTACGACCGGATCGCCGCCGACCTGGCCGGCATCGAGGTGGTGACGTCGGTGCCGACGCTGCTCACCATGCGGCTCGGGCCGGGCGGCATCCTGGTCGCGGCGAAGGTCGACTTCGCCGACGACGTGCCGGCCGTCGTGATCGAGACGGCGTGCGACGAGGCGGAACGACGGCTGCGGGAGACGTTCCCGGAGATTCGCTACGTCTTCCTGGACCCGACCCGGGCAACAGCGGACCCGACGGGGGTACGGTCGGCGAGCGGCGGATAGGGTCGCGGCCATGGTGCGATGGCGGTCCGGAACGGTCCAGGCGGTACGACGGAGCTGGCACGGCGCCGTCGAGCTGGACGTGGTGACCGCCGACGGGCCGGTGCGCGCGCTGGCGTACCCCGATCTGGTCGGTGTCCCCGAGCCCGGTGACCGGGTGCTGCTCAACGTGGGTGCGCTGGTGATGGGCCTGGGTACCGGCGGTTACGCGCTGGTGGTGGCGATCCCGGACCGGCTGCCCGCCGACCCGGCCGACGACGGTTCCAGCCGCGACGCGGGCCACCTGGTGAAAGCGCGGTACACGCCGCTGCAGCCGATCCGGCTCGGCGTCGACGAGGAAGCGTCCCCCCATCGGGCGGTTCTGGCCGCCGCCGAGTCGATCGAGGGCATGCCGGTGGTCACGGCCGACCTGCATTCGGCGCTGCCGGCGATCCTGGCCGGGATCCACGCCGACCGGCCGGCCGCCCGGGTGGCGTATCTGATGACCGACGGCGGGGCACTGCCGGCCTGGTTCTCCCGCACGCTGGACGGGCTGCGCGGGCACCTCGTCGGCACGGTCACCACCGGCCAGGCGTTCGGCGGCGACCTGGAGGCGAGCACGGTGCACACCGGGCTGCTGGCCACCCGACACGTGCTGCACGCCGACGTGACCATCGTGGCGCAGGGGCCGGGCAATCTGGGGACCGGCACGACCTGGGGTTTCTCCGGGGTGGCGCTGGGCGAGGCGGTGAACGCGATCACCGTGCTGGGCGGGCGGCCGGTGGGCTCGCTGCGGATCTCCGACGGCGACGGTCGGGAGCGGCACCGCGGGGTGTCACATCACAGCCTCACGGCGTACGGAAAGGTCGCTCTCGTCTCCGCCGACCTGCCGGTGCCGGACCGCCTGCCGCAACCGCTCGGCGCCGAGGTCGACGCCGTGCTCGCGCCGCTGGCCGCGAGGCACCGCATCGTCCGCGTGCCCGTCGAGGGTCTGGACGAGGCGCTGCGGAACTGCCCGGTGCCACTGTCGACGATGGGTCGCAAGCTGGACCAGGACCACGCCTACTTCCTGACCGCCGCGGTGGCCGGCCGTCACGCGGCGAGTCTGCTGGTCTGAGCGGCGACCTCGACCCGGTCACGACCGGCCGCCTTCGCCGCGTAGAGCGCCGCGTCGGCCCGTCCGAGCAACTCGTCGGAGGTCTTCCACACCGTCCCAGACGGCCGGCCCGTCGGAGAAGGTCTGCCCGAGCGGGGTGGCCGCCAGCGCGCGGGTCATCGCCCGGCGGGCGTCGCCGGCCCCGGCGGCCGGCAGCAGCACCACGAACTCCTCGCCGCCGAACCGGGCGATCACGTCGACGTCGCGCAACGCCGCGTGCCAGGCCGCGCTGGCCGCCTTGAGCAGCTGGTCACCGGCCGGGTGGCCGTAGGTGTCGTTGTACCGCTTGAAGTGGTCGAGGTCGAGGATGGCGACGGCCACCGGCTCGCTGTTGCGGCGGGCCCGTTCCAGGGCGCGGGGCAGCTCGTCGTTCCAGGCACGTCGATTCGGCAGGCCGGTGAGCTCGTCCGAGCGGGCCAGTTCCCGGACCCGGTCGGCCTGCCGTTCGACGTGCCTGATGAGCAGCGCCATCCGCGTCACGACCAGCAGGAACAGGACCGCCGAGCAGGCCGCGATGCTCCACCCGTCGGCGACCTCGCCGGTGGCGGTCTGTGCGGCGAGGACCGCCGGGGCGATCAGCGAGGCACCGGCGAGCAGCGCGAGCAGGCCCTTGCCGAGCCCGGCGGGCCGCGCGTCGGCGGGCGCCGTCATCTCGCGGGCGCCCTGGTGCAGGCAGGCCACACCGAACAGCACGAACCCGACGAGGAACACCGATTCCAGGCCGGTGGTGAAGCGCGGCACCTCGAGCAGCGCCTCTCCGGTGTCGCCCATGTCGTCGAGCACCACCCAGGCGCTGTCGCCGAGCAGGAAGGCGGTCAGCGAACCGGTGATCCACCAGAACGGGGCGCCCCGACTGCCACCGGCGCGCAGCAGCCTGGTGGTCATCGGGATCAACAGAAGATCACCGATCGGGTACGCCACCTGCGTCGCGTGTGCCAGCCGGTCCATCGAGTCGCCGAGGTTCACCGGCGCGATCACGTACACCCAGGCGAGCAGGCCGAACCCGGTGGTGATGGTGGCCGCGTCGACCAGGGCCGCCCAGTCCGACCGTGCGTCGCGGCGTCGGATCAGAATGGCCAGAGCGGCGGCGCACGTCGGATAGAGGCCGAGGAAGAACGGGTCGGCCGGGGTGGGCATGTCGACCAGCCCGTACCAGGCCTCCGCGATGTCGGCGACGGCGATGCCCGTGGAGTTGCTGAACACGCCGGCCGCGAACAGCCACCAGGGCAGCCGTTCCGGGCGGGGCAGCCGGTGGGCGCCGATCAGCAGCGCCGCGACGCCGGCCCACCCGACCCCGACCTGCCAGGCGGTGCGCCACCACATCTCGTCGGGCAGGAACTGGTACGCGGCGATGGCGAGAGCCGCCATCGCCGCGAAGATCGTCGCGGTCCGTCCGGCCCGCACGCGCTGTTCCGACACGCCTATCAGGAGACGGCAGGATGGGGCCGGCGCGGGTGACCGCCCGGGTACGAACGGGTTGTTCAGTCGCGCCGGCGGATCAGGGTGACCCCGTCGCGGACCGGCAGCATCACCGACTCGACCCGGTCGTCGGTGACGATCCGGTCGTTGAGACCGGCGACCGCGTGGTCCGACTCGTCGCTCGGGTCGAGGACCCGCCCGCCCCGCAGCACGTTGTCGAGGACCATCAGGCCGCCGGGACGCAGCCGGGGCACCAGCTCGTCGTAGTAGTCCGGGTAGCCGGTCTTGTCGGCGTCGACGAACACGAAGTCGATCACCGGGTCGGCCGGCAGCGCCCGCAGGGTGGCCAGGGCGGGGGCGATCCGCAGGTCGATCCGGTCGGTCAGCCCGGCCCGCTGCCAGTAGTCGCGCGCCACCGACGTCCACTCCTCGGAGACGTCGCAGGCCAGCAATCGTCCACCCGGTCGCAGGCCACGGGCGATGCAGATCGATGAGTAACCGGTGAAGGTGCCCACCTCGACCGCGTTGGTCGCGCCGGTGAGCCGCACCAGCATGGTGAGCAGGGCGCCCTCGTCGTGCGAGACCTGCATTCCGGCGGCGCCGGGCGGGAATTTCGCCCACGTCTCGGCGGCCAGGTCCCGCAGCACGTCATCGGCGGGTGTGCAGTGGGTCAGCAGATAATCGCCGACGGCGGGATCGATGATGTCAGCCATACCGGACAGCTTTCCGCAAACCAGGCACCCGCGTCTGCCCCGGCGGTTTTCACCCGCTGAAGATCAGGTAGGCCCAACCGCCGATGAGCAGGAGCAGGATCAGGGCGAGCACCCACGTCGGCACCCGATGGTTGCCCTCGCGATTCTGCTCGATCTCGGCCCGGATCTTCGCCCGGCGGCGGTCCAGCCGGTTCAGCCGGGCCTCGGCCTCGGTGCGTTCGTTGGGTTCAGGCAGGTCAGGTGTCCTCATAGCGGGGCCAGCCTAGCCGTCACCGGTGGCCGGCGCCCACCCCGTGGTCGGGTGTGCGCCGGCCGGCCGGTCACATGCTCGCGATCAGTCGCTCCACCCGCTCGTCGTAGGCACGGAACGGGTCCTTGCAGAGGACCGTGCGCTGCGCCTGGTCGTTGAGCTTCAGATGCACCCAGTCGACGGTGAAGTCGCGCCGCTTCTCCTGGGCGTGCTTGATGAACTCGCCACGCAGCCGGGCCCGGGTGGTCTGCGGCGGTGTCTCTTTCGCCTCGAAGATCTGCAGGTCGTTGGCGATCCGGTCGACCGTCTTACGCTTCTCCATCAGGGCGTAGAGGCCACGGCCACGGCGCACGTCGTGGTAGGCGAGGTCGAGCTGCGCGATCCGCGGGTGCGACATCGGGATCTCGTGCTTGGCCTGGTAACGCTCGATCAGCTTGTACTTCGACACCCAGTCGATCTCGCGCGCGACCGGGTCGAGGTTCTCCGACTCGATCGCGTTGAGCACGCGGCCCCACAGCTCGACGACCCGCTTGGCGACCGGGTCGCCGCCGCGCCGCTCGACGAACTCGGTCGCCTTCGCCAGGTACTCCTGCTGGATCTCCAGCGCGGAGACCTCCTTGTTGTTGGCCAGGCGGATCTTGCGGCGGCCGGTGACGTCGTGGCTGACCTCGCGGATCGCCCGGATCGGGTTTTCCAGGGTCAGGTCGCGCATCACCACGCCCGCCTCGATCATGCGGAGCACGATGTCGGCCGAGCCCACCTTCAGCAGGGTGGTGACCTCGTTCATGTTCGAGTCGCCGACGATCACGTGCAGGCGCCGGTAGCGCTCGGCGTCGGCGTGCGGCTCGTCGCGGGTGTTGATGATCGGCCGGGACCTGGTCGTCGCGCTGGAGACGCCCTCCCAGATGTGCTCGGCGCGCTGCGACAGGCAGAACACCGCACCCCGGGGCGTCTGCAGCACCTTGCCGGCGCCGCAGATCAGCTGGCGGGTCACCAGGAACGGGATGAGCACGTCGGCGAGACGGCCGAACTCACCGTGCCGGCTCACCAGATAGTTCTCGTGGCAGCCATACGAGTTGCCGGCGGAGTCGGTGTTGTTCTTGAAGAGGTAGATCTCCCCCGCGATGCCCTCGTCGTGCAGACGCTTCTCCGCGTCGACGAGAAGGCCCTCCAGGATCCGCTCGCCGGCCCGGTCGTGGGCGACCAGATCGGTGACGGAGTCGCACTCGGGGGTCGCGTACTCAGGGTGGGAACCGACATCGAGGTAGAGGCGGGCGCCGTTGCGAAGGAACACGTTGCTGCTGCGTCCCCAGGAGACCACTCGGCGGAACAGGTAGCGGGCCACCTCGTCCGGCGACAGCCGCCGCTGCCCCCGATAGGTGCACGTGACTCCGTACTCGGTCTCGAGGCCGAAAATTCGCCGTTCCATGTCAGAACACTACCGGCAGAAACCGGTTCAGCGGCACCCACAACCGGCCCTTTCCATGATTGCGGGGCGTGGTCATGATGACCACGCCCCGCAATCGTCGCGCGAACCCTACTTCTGGGTGTCGTCCGTCTCCGAGGCCGCCGACTCGGTGGGCTTGCCCTCGGCCGGCGCGGGCGGGGCGGCGTCGACCTCACCCAGGTCCGCCTCCGACACCGACTCGTGCCCGAGCAGGGTCGTCAGAGCGGCGCCGGAGATCCGGCGGAACGCCCGGCCCGGCCGCCGCCGGTCCAGCACGGCCACCTCAAGCTGTTTGTCGGTCAGCTGGCGGGCCTGGCCGTTCTCCCCACCGACGCTGCCCAGCGCCTCCGACGCCAGGGCCAGCGCCACGGTCAGCTCGGCCGTCGCGTCGTGCCGGTCGCGCAGCACGTTGCCGATCGCCTCGGCCTGGCCGCCCATGGCCATGAAGCCCGGCTCGTCCATGACCGAACCGTCGTAGGTGATCCGGTACAGCTCGTCCGCGGCCGGCGTCGCGCCGACCTGCGCGACGCAGATCTCCACCTCGTACGGCTTCTGCGTCTCGGAGAAGATCGCGCCGAGCGTCTGGGTGTACGTGTTGGCCAGCGCCCGGCCGGTCACGTCCCGCCGGTCGTAGCTCAGGCCGACCATGTCGGCCATCCGCACACCGCCGCGCCGCAGCGCCTCGAACTCGTTGTACCGCCCGACGGCCGCGAACGCGATCTTGTCGTAGATCTCGCTGATCTTCCGCAGGGTGGTGATGTTCTCGGCGACCAGGAGGATGCCGCCCTCGTAGGTGAGCACCACGGCCGACCGGCCGCGGGCGATGCCCTTGCGGGCGTACTCCGAACGGTCCCGCTGGACCTGCTCGGGTGATGCGTAGAACTGCATGGCCACGGGTGGCTACCTCTCTTCCTCGAAGTGCGGGTCAGCCGCCCGGGTTCTCGTGACGGCCGGCGACCACGCGCTCGGCCACCGTGTTGATCTCTTCGTCGCTCAGCCGGTGTGTGCCGTTCGCCGTAGCGGTCATCACCACCGGGTAGATCTTGCGGATCACGTCCGGCCCGCCGGTGGCGGTGTCGTCGTCGGCCGCGTCGTACAGCGCCTCGACGGCCAGGGTGATCGCGTCCTCGGTGCTCACGCCGGCCCGGTACCGCTTCTTCAGCGCGGCTTTGGCGAACAGCGAGCCCGACCCGATCGCCTCGTAGCCGGTCTCCTCGTAGATGCCGCCGGCCACGTCGAAGCTCCAGATCCGGCCCGGGGCCATCCCCTCGGCCGGGGCCAGGTCGAACCCGGCGAACAGCGGCACCACGGCCAGGCCCTGCATGGCCGCGCCCAGGTTGCCACGCACCATCGCGGCCAGGCGGTTCGCCTTGCCGTCGAGGGAGAGCATGGCGCCCTCGATCTTCTCGTAGTGCTCCAGCTCGACCTGGAACAGGCGGATCAGCTCGATGCCGATGCCGGCCGTCCCGGCGATGCCGATCAGCGAGTAGGCGTCGGCCGGGTGGACCTTCTTGATGTCCCGGCTGGCGATCAGGTTGCCCATGGTCGCCCGGCGGTCACCGGCCATCACCACACCGTCGGCGGTCGCGATCGCGACGATCGTGGTGCCGTGCGGCGCGATGTCGGCGGACAGGCCCGGCGGCAGCGGCCGGCGGCCCGGAAGCAGCTCCGGGGCGGCCTGACTCAGGAACTGCGTGAAGGAGGACGTCGAAGTGCTGGTGAAGAAATCCGGTAGACGCCCGGATGGATCAAAGCCCGTCGCCACGTGGTTCCTTTCAGGTACGTGCAGTTGAGGCACACTATCCCGCCGGAGCCCGCGGGGGCGCTCAACATCATCGACATGTCTTGGGGAAATGGCGGACGCCGCCGAAACGGCGGCGCCCGGTCATTCAGAAACGGACAAAACCCTTACTGGCCGCCCTTTTGGACATAGCCTCGGACGAACTCCTCAGCGTTCTCCTCCAGCACGGAGTCGATCTCGTCCAGGAGATCGTCGACGTCCTCGGTGATCTCGGCGTGCCGTTCCGCTACCTCGGGATTGGCCTCGACGGTGACGTCCTCGATGTCCTGGTCGCTGGAGCCCTTGCTGCTCTGCGACTGACCACCTGTGTCTCGGGTTGCCATGGATGTCCCCCTTCTCAGCCGTCCCCGAAGTCCTGCAACATCGGGTTGGGAAAAACCTACCTCGCACCTGTGACGAAACGGCCCGCCGGAACGGGTGTTTTATTACCGGCTCGTGATCACTTCGAGCAGATCCTTCGCGCTCTCGCACGTGTCGAACAGCGCGCCGACATGCTTCTTGGTACCGCGTTCCGGCTCCATCATGGGCACCCGGACCAGGGACTCCCGGCCCACGTCGAAGATCACCGAGTCCCAGCTGGCGGCGACCACCTCGGAGGCGTACTGCGCGAGGCAGCGGCCCCGGAAGTAGGCCCGGGTGTCCTCCGGCGGCTCGTACATGGCGCGCTGCGTGGTGTCCGGGTCGAGCAGGGTCTTCATCGACCCGCGCGCCACCAGGCGGTGGTAGAGGCCCTTCTCCGGCCGCACGTCGGAATACTGCAGGTCGACGAGCTGGAGCTTGGGCGACGACCAGCCCAGGTTCTCCCGCTCCCGATAGCCCTCCAGCAGGCGCAGCTTGGCCACCCAGTCCAGGCTGTCGGAGAGCAGCATCGGGTCGCGGCCGAGCTTGTCGAGCGCGTCCTCCCACCGGTCCAGCACGTCCGAGGTCTGCTCGTCGACGTCGGCGCCGAGCCGGTCGTCGACGAACTGGCGGGCCCGCTCGAAGTAGGCCCACTGCAGGTCGAGGGCGGTGAGCCGACGGCCGTCGCGCAGACGCATCAGGTGTTTGAGCGACGGGTCGTGACTGACCGCCTTGAGCTCGCTCACCGGGTCGGCGATGCCGAGCTCACCGGTGAACACCTTCTCCTCGATCATGTTGAGAATCAGCGCGGTGGTGCCCACCTTGAGGTAGGTGGAGATCTCCGACAGGTTCGCGTCGCCGATGATCACGTGCAGGCGGCGGTACTTGTCGGCGTCGGCGTGCGGCTCGTCGCGGGTGTTGATGATCGGCCGTTTGAGGGTCGTCTCCAGCCCGACCTCGACCTCGAAGAAGTCGGCGCGGGAGGAGATCTGGAAACCGGCGCCGCTGCCGTCCTGCCCGATGCCCACGCGACCGGCGCCGCAGAAGATCTGCCGGGTCACGAAGAACGGGGTGAGGTGGGCGACGATGTCGGCGAACGCGGTCTGCCGGCGCATCAGGTAGTTCTCGTGCGCCCCGTACGACGCGCCCTTGTTGTCGGTGTTGTTCTTGTAGAGCTGAATCCGGTGCGTGCCGGGGATCGTGGCGGCGCGGCGGGAGGCCTCGGCCATCACCCGCTCGCCGGCCTTGTCCCACTTGACGATGTCGAGCGGGTTGGTCACCTCGGGTGTGCTGTACTCCGGGTGGGCGTGATCGACATACAGACGGGCGCCGTTGGTCAGTATCACGTTGGCCAGGCCGAGATCCTCGTCGGCGAGCGCCTCGGCCGGGTCGTAGGCGGCCCCGGAGTAAGTGAAACCACGGGCGTCGCGCAGTGGCGACTCCTCCTCGTAGTCCCAGCGGGCGCGGCCTTTGCTGCTGAGCTCGGGGCGGGCGCCGTAGGCGTTGACCACCTGCGAGGACGTGACCATCGGATTGGCACCGGGCTGGCCGGGAACCGAAATGCCGTACTCGACCTCGGTCCCCATAATCCGTCGAACGCTCATGCGACCACCCTGTCCGCCACGAAGCTGCGCCTGCTCATGCATCGAGCCTAGACGCTCCGCCCGGCCTTTCCGAGACTCCCCGTACCCGCGTCGGAACCTTGAGTGTCACCGGCGGGCCGCAGCGGCTGCTCCGGACCGAGAATGATCGTCGCCCGCCGCTGCAGGCGTCGGCCCAGCGCTTGTCCCGGCAACTCGACGAACCGGTAGGCGAACCAGGCCAGCAGAAGTGTCGCCCCCACGAACCCGAGCCCGAACAGCACCCGGTTGGTCAGGGTCGGATCGGTCTCCACCGGGACCACCCGCTTGACCAGCCCGACCACGACCACGTGCAGCAGGTAGACCGAGAAACTGACCGCGCCGAGCCAGGTGAGCGCGGCCGGCATCCGGCGTTCGCGCAGTGCCCAGCCGACCAGGAAGGTGGCCGTGACGGCGGCGGTGACCGACCCCCAGCGGACCAGCTCGGCGGTCTGGCCGGTGTGCAGCCAGTTGGTGAAGACACCCCCGAGGAACACCACGACCAGCGACGGAACGGCGGCCCGGCGGGTGATCTCGCCGTTCTGCAGCCGGTACACGACGGTGCCGGCGAACATCACGCCGAGCATCAGCAGCGCCTGCCAGGAGGCGGTCGCCACCACCCAGCGGGTGGCGTGCCCGTTCACCGCCGGCAGCAGCACGAACCCGATCCCGACCGCGCCCGCGGCCGGCACCAGCGGGCGCCGGCCGCTGATCTGTGAGCCCAGGCACACCGTCACCACCAGCACCAGCCCGGCCGCGAGCAGGTGCCGCCGGTCCACCGTGCCGCCCAGCAGCGCGTCCGGCAGCATCGGGCCGGCCAGCACCGCGACTAGCGTGAGCCCGGCCGCCCACCAGGCGCTGAGCCGGTGCAGGTTCCAGGCGAAAAGTCCGGCTACGATCAGATAGAAGACCATTTCGAAGGAGAGCGTCCAGAACGGCGTGATCATCCCGCTGACGCCGACCAGGTCGGAGAGCATGGTGATCTGGCCCAGCCCGGCGCCGACCGGGTCCTCGCGCACCCCCGGGTGCGGCTCGGTGACGCCGGTCGCGACGAGCAGCACGACGAGGGCGATGGTGAACAGGTAGGCCGGATAGATGCGGAACAACCGGCCGATCCAGAACTTGCGCAGCGACCCGTGCCGTTCCAGGGACATCGGGATCACGTAGCCGCTGACCAGGAAGAACAGCAGTACGCCGTACTTGCCGAGGTCGAAGTTCTGGTAGATCAGCAGATGGTTCTCCCGGCCGATCACGTACGGGCTCAGGTGGAAGAGCGCCACGACCACGGCCGCGAAGCCGCGCATCGCGTCGAGCCAGGCCATCCGCGGGGCCGCCGGGCGCGTGGCAGCCGGACCGCCCGATACATCCATGATCGTTGTCACGGACGGCGACGATAACGACGCCGCAGGAACGGCTTCCGACGTGGCGATCACAGGATGATCACAGAATCCGGACAGCCAACCGCTCCTCGGCCCGCGGGCCCTTCGGCGCCGGAGCGAGCGCCTGTGCCGGCCGCTCCACCCAGCGGTGCCCGGCCCACGCGGCGGCGAGGGAGCCGGCCGCGAAGGCCACCGCGGTCAGCAGCGGCTGCTGCGTGTGGTGCCGAACCACCGCGAGGACCGGAATGTGCAGCAGATAGAGCGAGTAGCTGATCGTGCCGAGCCGGACCAGGACCGCCGGGACCCGCCGCTCCCGCAGCAGGAAGGCACCGCCGAAGGTCACCGCGACAGCGACCGCCACCGTCGGCTTCACCTGCACCGCGACCCCGGCGGCGACCAGTATCAGCACCAGGACGGCGGGCAGCCGGCCGAGCTGCCCGTGCTGCACCCGGTAGATCACCGTGCCGGCGAACATCACCGCCAGCATCTGCGCGGCCTGCCCCGACGACGCGCTGGTCACCTGATCGGTGGCATGACCGTTGAGAAGCGGCAGCACGACGGAGACGATGCCGGCCACACCGGCGACCAGGGTGAGCGGCCTCCGGCCGAGGTGATTCCCGAGGTGGTACGCCCAGAGCACGCATCCCAGGAGCACCAGCGCCGCGACCGCGGTGATCCGGCGGTGCGGGGCCGTCCCGCCGAGCAGGGCGTCCGGCAGGCCGCACACCGCCAGGACGGTGAGCCCGGCCGCCCACCAGGCGCTGTCCCGGTTGCGCCGCCAGACGAACAGGCCCGCGACGATCAGGTAGAAGACCATCTCGAAGGAGAGCGTCCAGAACGGCCGGAGCACACCGCGGGTGCCGATCAGGTCCTGGAGCATGGTGACGTGCCCGAGGACGCTGGCTGTCGTCTCTCCGGCCAGCTGATCGGGCATCCGCATGATCCCGGCCGCGCCGAGCCCGATCGTGACCAGGACGGCGAACAGATAGGCCGGGTAGATCCGCAGCAGCCGGCCGGTCCAGAACCGCCGCAGGTCACCGTGCCGTTCCAGGGACATCGGGATCACGTAGCCGCTGACCAGAAAGAACAGCAGTACGCCGTACTTGCCGAGGTCGAGGATCTGGAAGATCCGCAGGTGTCGTTCGGAACCGAGCACGAGCGGGCTGACGTGGAAGGCGGCCACGACGACCGCGGCCCAGCCACGGAGCGCGTCCAGCCAGGCCAGGCGGGGTGCGATCACACGGGTTGAACGAGGCCGGGGCCGGAGGGAAACCCCTCCGGCCCCGGTCGTGGTACGTCCTACAGGTACTGGCCGGTGTTGGTCGCGGTCTCGATGGACCGGCCGGCCTCGGCGCCCTTGCCACCGGAGACGAGCGTACGGATGTAGACGATCCGCTCACCCTTCTTACCGGAGATCCGGGCCCAGTCGTCCGGGTTCGTGGTGTTCGGCAGGTCCTCGTTCTCCCGGAACTCGTCGACGCAGCTGTCGAGCAGGTGCTGCAGTCGGAGACCCTTCTTACCGGAGGTGAGGAACTCCTTGATCGCCATCTTCTTGCCACGGTCGACGATGTTCTGGATCATCGCGCCGGAGTTGAAGTCCTTGAAGTACAGGACCTCCTTGTCACCGTTGGCGTAGGTGACCTCCAGGAAGCGGTTCTCCTCCGTCTCCGTGTACATCCGCAGCACGACCGCCTCGATCATCGCGGCGACCGTCGCGTCCCGGTTACCGCCGTGCTCGGTGAGGTCGTCCCCACTGAGCGGCAGCTCCGACAGGATGTACTTGGCGAAGATGTCCTTCGCCGCCTCGGCGTCCGGACGCTCGATCTTGATCTTCACGTCGAGCCGGCCGGGGCGCAGGATGGCCGGGTCGATCATGTCCTCCCGGTTGGAGGCGCCGATCACGATCACGTTCTCCAGGCCCTCGACACCGTCGATCTCGCTGAGCAGCTGAGGAACGATCGTGTTCTCCACGTCACTGGAGACACCCGAGCCACGGGTCCGGAAGATCGAGTCCATCTCGTCGAAGAACACGATCACCGGGGTGCCCTCGCCGGCCTTCTCACGAGCCCGCTGGAAGACCAGGCGGATGTGCCGCTCGGTCTCACCCACGTACTTGTTGAGCAGCTCCGGGCCCTTGATGTTGAGGAAGTAGCTGGTGTGCTTCTCCTCGCCACGTCGCTCGGCGATCTTCTTGGCCAGCGAGTTGGCCACCGCCTTGGCGATCAGGGTCTTGCCACAGCCGGGCGGGCCGTAGAGCAGGATGCCCTTCGGCGGGCGCAGCTGGTGCTCCCGGAACAGGTCGGCGTGCAGGAACGGCAGCTCGACCGCGTCGCGGATCTGCTCGATCTGGGAGTGCAGGCCACCGATGTCGCTGTAGTCGACGTCGGGCACCTCCTCCAGGACGAGCTCCTCGACCTCACTCTTCGGGATCCGCTCATAGGCGTACGCCGAACGGGGCTCGATCATGAGCGAGTCGCCGGCGCGCAGCTTGTCGATGTCGAGCGAGTCGGCGAGGAACACGATGCGTTCCTCGTCGGCGTGCGACATCACCAGCGCCCGATCGCGGGGGCCGCCGGACGGGTTGTCCAGCACCTCCTTGAGCGAGACGACCTCGCCGGTGCGCTCGAAACCGAACGCGTCGACGACGTTGAGCGCGTCGTTCAGCAGGACTTCCTGTCCGCGCTGAAGCTCGTCGGCCGCGAGCGACGGCGAGACCGCCACCCGCAGCTTGCGGCCACCGGTGAACACGTCCACCGTGCCGTCCTCGTGTGCCGCCAGAAACACGCCATAGCCGCTGGGCGGCTGTGCGAGCCGGTCAATCTCTTCCTTGAGAGTGACGATCTGGGCCCTGGCTTCCTTGAGGGTCGCCACGAGCCGCTCGTTGTTCTCGGTCACTCGGGCCAGCTGCGCCTGCGTTGCCGCGAGCCGTTCCTCAAGCTGCCGGACGTGTCGGGGGCTCTCCGTCAACTTCCGCCGGACCAGAGCGAGTTCCTCTTGCAGAAACGCGACCTGACTGGAGAGATCGTTGACTTCCTTCTCCGCTCGCGCGGCGCGGGAGTCCGCTTCGTCGCTACGTGCCACGTCCCACCTCCCCGGGGGGCTCGAACGTCTTGGGTTAACACTAGCTGTTGCGAAGCGGTTTTCGACCCATGCAACACCCTCGTCACCGACTCTTGATCGATTGGTGCGACCGCGGCTGAGCCGGTCGGACATAGTTCGGGTACCGTCGGCCCCGACGGGTTGCGGGAGGTAGACGTGTCGGCTGACACTGATGAGCTGCGAGTCTGGATCGATCAGGATCTCTGTACCGGTGACGGACTCTGTGTTCAGTACGCCCCGGAAGTGTTCGAACTGGACATCGACGGCCTCGCCTATGTAAAAGACCACACCGGCGAGTTGCTCCAGGACCCGGGCGTGCGGACGGACGTGCCGCGGCAGCTGTTGCTCGAGGTCATCGACTCGGCCAAGGAGTGCCCGGGCGACTGCATCCACGTGGAACGGGCCGCCGACGGTGTGCCCGTCGCCGGCCCGTTGAGCTCCGTTGAGTGAATCTGACTGAAACTCAGAGGGTGGGACGGCCGACCAGCGAGGCGACCACCCGGGAGAATTCTTCCAGCCGGGCGATCTGACCGGCGCCGCCGTCGTCGAGCGTCTTGCCGAAACGCAGCGCGTCGTGGCGCAGCGGCGCCCGGCCCTCGTCCTCACCCACGCCCGGCGGCGGGACCGCGTCGTCGACCGAACTCAGCAGCAGGTAGACGTCGATGCTGTCGACCCGGGCCTGCCCGTTCGGAGTACGGGTGAGGCGCCGTCGACAGCCCACCTCGGTCACCGTCGACAGCGGCACCACCCGGAGCGACGAGGTCATCGCGCCGACCGGGCCGTCCCCGGGCGCCACGTCCTCGCCGTGCCACAGGACCAGGCGGCTGCCGTCGCAGACGACGACCTCCTGCCACACCCCGTTCACCTCGTTGACGAATCGCTCCAGGGTGAAACACAGGACCTGGGCGCCCCGCAGGACCCCGAAGAGCGCCTCCAGGGCCACCTCGGGGTCACGCAGGTAGGCACGGGCGGCCGAGTCCAGATCCGGATACGGCGACCAGTCCGGGAAGACCGCCGGCATCTCACTGCTCCCGCCGAACGGTGGAGAACTCATCGCGCCCACTCCCTGTCCTCCCGAGGCCTGGCCCCCAAGGAACCTACCGGATTCCAGACACGACGGTCACTCCCCCGCCGCTTCCACGGCCTGAGCCGCCAGCGCCGCCTGGGTGGCCTTGCGAATCGCGTACGCCTCGGCGCCCTTGCTGGGTTTGCGCCGCCGCGGCGGCGCGGTGACGCCCGGGGCGAGCTTGCGGGCCGACACCAGGAAGGCGGTGTGCGCGATCATCCGGTGGTCGGGGCGGACCGCGAGACCGTCGGCGTGCCAGTCGCGGACCAGCGACTCCCAGGCCCGCGGCTCGGTCCAGCCGCCCCGCTCGCGCAGCGCCTCGACCAGCTCGGACAGCTGCGGGGTGGTCGCCACGTAGCCGATGAAAACGCCACCCGGGATGAGCGACTTCTCGACCATGTCGAGAGCCTCCCACGGAGTCAGCATGTCCAGGATGATCCGGTCGAAACCGGTGATGTCGTTGCCCGCCACGTCACCGTTGTGCAGGTGCCACGCCGGGTGCGGGCCGCCGAAGAACGCCTCCACGTTCTTCCGGGCGATCGCCGCGAAGTCGTCGCGCAGCTCGTAGCTGTGCACCTCGCCGGAACTGCCGACGGCCCGCAGCAGCGAACAGGTCAGCGCACCCGAGCCGGCGCCCGCCTCCAGCACCTTCGCGCCGGGGAAGACGTCACCCATCGCGACGATCTGCGCCGCGTCCTTCGGGTAGATCACCTGCGCGCCGCGCGGCATCGACAGCACGTAGTCCGACAGCAGCGGGCGCAGCGCCAGATAGGCGGTGCCGCTGGCGGCGGTGATCACACTGCCGTCCGGCAGGCCGATCAGCTCGTCGTGCGACATCGCGCCGCGGTGCGTGTGGAACGCCTTGCCGGGCTCCAGCACGATCGTGTGCATCCGGCCCTTCGGGTCGGTGAGCTGAACGCGGTCGCCCACCCGGAACGGCCCACGGTGCGCGGGAACGTCGTCGATGGCGGTGGCTGGGGTTGTGGTCACTGCTCTTCTCTCAGGAGGTCGCTAATTCCGGCCGGCGCGCCTGGGTTCCAGCACGGCGGCCACGTCGGCGACCCGCAGGACGCCCACGACATCCTCGCCTGCGGTCACCAGGTACTGCGCGCCAGGGTGGGCCTGCAGCGCGCGAACCACCTGCTCACCGGTCAGCCCGAGCGGCAGCGTGGTCAGCGCGTCACGGGACCGGGCCACGCTCTCCACGCTCACCCAGGGCCGCCGGTCGACCGGAATCCGCTCGGCGGCGACCGGATCGACCAGTGCGGTGAGGCTACCCGCCGAGTCGGCGACCGCGAGCACCACGTCCGGCCTGGGGTCCTCCGCCCGGCGCCGCTGCGCCTCGCCCAGCGGCGTGCCGGCCGGCACCGCCAGCACCGGTCGGACCAGCGCACCCAGATCGACCAGCGGAAACCGCCCGGTCATCCGGCCCAGCCGGATCGACTGCCCCGCGCCCTGCCACAGGGTCAACACCACCAGCAGCACGAACACCAGCCCCAGCCCGGTGATCACGTCGAGCCGGTACAGCATCAGCGCCAGCGACCCGGTGATCAGGGCCAGCACCCGCCCCGACCAGCCGGCCGCCACGGTCGCCCGGTTCCGGTCCTTCATCAGCGCCCACAACAGCGCGCGTAGCGCCCGGCCGCCGTCCAGCGGCAGGCCCGGCAGCACGTTGAAGAACGCCACCAGCACGTTGCTCAGCGCCAGCTGGAAGGCGATCTGCCCGGACACCGTGTCGTTGGGCAGCGCCAGCGCCGCCACCGTCGCCACCCCGCCGAGCAGCAGCGACACCGCCGGACCGGCCAGCGACACCAGCGCGTCGACCCGTGGGGCCGGCGCATCCCGATCCATCTCCGTCCAACCACTGAGCAGTTCCAGCGTGATCCGGCGCACCCCGATGTCGAATCGGCGGGCGGTCAGCGCATGCCCCAGCTCGTGCAGCAACACCGAGCCGAGAAGACAACCCACGAACCCCAGCCCCACCAGGTACGCCCAGGGCTGCGCCAATTCCAGCTCGGTACGGGCGTAGTTCCCATACACCACCGTGACCAGCACCGCGAGCAGGAGCATCGACCCGTTCGCATGCACCGGGATACCCGCCACGTGCCCCACCGGCCGCCCGGCCCCGGGCGACGGCCCCTGCACTGCTCGGCTCTGCTCCACGCGATCGATGCTACGGACACGCACGCGCGGGACCCACCCCGCGTTTTTCGTCGTACCCCTGGCCTAGCCTCTTTGACATGACGGCGCTCTCTCCCATGGCGGCCCAGCCGGTGTCCCCGACCCCGCAGCCGGTTCCGGCCCAGTCCGGCGACCGTGCCCGGCGCCCGGAGACCCCGGCCGGGCCGTCGCTGTCGCCCTCCCGGGCGGCCGACTTCAAGACCTGCCCGCTGCTGTTCCGCTACCGCACCGTCGACAAGCTGCCGGAGACCCCGTCGGCCGACCAGATCCGCGGCACCCTGGTCCACGCCGTTCTGGAGCGCCTGTTCGATCTGCCCGCCGCCGACCGCACGCCGGAGGCGGCGGCCGCCCTGGTCACCCCCGAGTGGGAGCGCCTCGTCGGGCAGGAGCCGGAGTTGGCGGCGGTCTTCGCCACCGACCCACCAGCCAGGGGCCGCCCGGCCCGCCCCTCGGTCTCCGCCACGACATCACCCGTCGCTCCGGCAACCGACCTCGACGCCACCTCCGCGACGGTCTCCCCGGCCGCGGAGGGTCTCACCTCGGCCCTCGCTGCCGAGGGTGACCGGGGATCCGCTGATGCCGGCGGGAGTGCCGCCGGGCCCGATGACCATGCCTCCGATGCCGGTGGGAGTGCCGCGGGGGCCGGAGGGCATCCCGCCGGGGCCGGTGGGAGTGCCGCCGGGGTCGGTGGGCTGATGCGGGATCCGGCGGCGGTCGAGGCCGAGATCGACGCGACCGGGCAGGCCGCGCTGATCGATCTGCCGGACGGCGCCGCCGAGGCGGCCCGGATCGCCGCTTTCCTGGCCGGCGCCCGCGACCTGCTCGCCGGCTACTTCGCGGTGGAGGACCCACGCCGCCTGCAACCGGCCGAGCGGGAGACCCTGATCTCCACCACGATCGGCGACAACCTGCTGTTGCGCGGCTACATCGACCGTCTCGACGTCTCCCCGGCGGGCGACATGCGGGTGGTCGACTACAAGACCGGCGGCGCACCGCGCGAGGCCTTCGAGGGTCGGGCCCTGTTCCAGCTGAAGTTCTACGCCCTGGTCCTGTGGCGCGCCCGCGGTGTGGTCCCCCGGGCCCTGCGCCTGCTCTATCTGAAGGACGCCGAGGCCCTGGACTACAGCCCCGAGGCGGGCGAGCTGGAACGCTTCGAACGCACCCTGATCGCCCTGTCCACCGCGATCGAGCGGGCGAAACGAGACCGTGACTTCCGCCCCAAGCCGAGCCGCCTGTGTGGCTGGTGCAGTCACCAGGCCCTGTGCCCCGAGTTCGGCGGCACCCCGCCCCCGTTCCCCGAGCTGCCGGTCGTCGCCTCCTTCGCCCCCGACACCGAGCCCGACCGGGTCGGCACCCTGCTCCGGGATGATCCCCTTGGCTGACCCCACTCCGCCCCGCGCGGTCCAGCACCTCCTCACCGGCCGCGATCCGGCGACACCCACCACGCTCCAGCCGCGATCCGACGACACACACCACGCTCCAGCCGCGGTCCGACGACACCCACCACGCTCCAGCCGCGATCAGAGGCCACCACATGAGCAACCGGGGTCGAGTTCTCGTGGCAGACCGGACACCATGGCGGACCGCGTCCGTCGCATGAGCGGTCCATATCCCGTTCCCGCGGCGTGCCGGGCGGAGGTCGTCAGGTGAGCGGTCCGCTCCGGGTTCTGCTCGCGGACGCCGCTCCCCTGCAGCGGGCCGGCCTGCGGGCGGTACTCGTCGGCAGCCGAGCCGGTTCGCCGGGCGCCGAAGAGCCGGCAAACGCCGAGGCCGGTTCGCCGAGCGGCGAAAGACCGGCAGGCGCCGAGCCCGGTTCGCCGGGCGGCCACCGCCGGGTGGGACCCGCCACCGGTGCGCCCGACGGAAGCCGCCGGACGGGGAACGCAGCCGATCCGCCCCTGGGAAGCGGCCGGGCGGGCGACGCAACCGATCCGCCCGTCGGAAGCGGCCGGGCGGGCGACGCAACCGATCCGCCCGTCGGAAGCGGCCGGGCGGGCAACGCACGCGATTCGCCCAGCGGCATCGGTCGGGTGGGCGACGCACGCAATGCGGCCAGCAGCAGCGGCCGGACGGGTGACGCACGCGATTCGCCCAGCGGCATCGGTCGGGCGGGCGACGCACGCAATGCGGCCAGCAGCAGCAGTCGGACGGGCGACGCAACCGATGCGCCCAGCAGCAGCGGTCGGATGGGGCACGCAGCCGATCCGCCCGGTGGGAGCGGCTGGGTTGGTGACGCGGGCGATTCGGGCGGCTGGAGCGGGTCGGTGGGTGCCCGGGAGATCGTGATCGCCGGGGAGGCCGGTGACGGTGTCGAGGCTGTCGACCTGGCTCGGCGACTGCTTCCGGACGTCCTGATCAGTGACGTGGCGTTACCTCGCCTGGACGGTCTCGCCGTTGCCCGGGCCGTCTCGGAAGCCCGCCTGGCGGTTCGGGTCCTGCTCCTGACCGGCCGCGACACCGACGAGGAGGTGCTCGCCGCGATCACCGCCGGCGCCGTCGGATATCTCTGCAAGGACGCCCCGCAGGCGGAACTCGTCGCCGCCGTCCACGCCATCGCCGCGGGTGGAGCGGTGATCACCCCGCCGGTGCTGTCCCGGATGCTGCCCCGCCTCGCCGGAACCGTCACCACCGGCACCGGCGACGCGACGACCAGGCTGTCCCCGCTGACCGGTCGGGAGCGCGAGGTCCTGGTCCACGTCGCCCGCGGCCGCAGCAACAGTGAGATCGCCGCGATCCTGGGCGTCAGCGACACCACGGTGAAGACCCATGTCGGCCACGTCCTCACCAAGCTGCGCCTCCGCGACCGCACCCAGGCCGTCGTCCTCGCCTACGAGACGGGCCTGGTCCGCCCCGGCAGCTGAACGACGGGCAGTGGTCAGGCGGCGCGCTGGACGTGGATGTCGCCGGAGGCGGTTCGGATCTTCAGTTCGAGGGTGGCTCCGGTCGGTGCGGTGTCGTCGTCCGGCGCGGCCAGACTGTTGACGTTGCGACCGGAGGACGTGTCGAGGTCGAGCCAGACTCCGGTGCCGCGGGCCACGCCGACACGGACGTCGCCGGAGGAGGTCCGGATCCGGGCCTGGCCGTGGTGCAGGCGGCCCACTTCGATCTCGCCACTGGCGCTGGTGGCCTGGAGGGAGGCGCCGACCGAACCGAGACGGATGTCGCCGCTGGACGTGCCCGCAGTGACGTCACCGTTGACGTCACCGATGGTCAGATGGCCCGAGCTGGTCTTGAGGGTGACCGCGCCGCCGGCCTGCCGCACGGTGAGGTGACCGCTGGCGGTGGTGATGCGGGCGTCCCCGTCGACGGCCTCCACCTCCGAATCACCCGACGAGAGGTCGAGGCTGACCTGGGCGTAACGCCCGGTGGCACGGACCGCGGCCGCGGCACTGCGGCCGGTCAGGACGCTGCCCTCCGGGACCTTGATGGTGATGGCGAGGCTGTGCCCGCGCCGCCAGAGGGCTCCGCGCCGCTCCGGCACGTGCACCACCAGGGTGTCACCGTCGAGGGCCACCTCCACCTCGGCGGCCAGGTCACGGGCGGCGCTGCTGTCGCGCAGCGGTGTGACGTCGACCTGGATCGTCGAGCCGGGCCGGGCTTCGACGTCGACCCGGCCGCTGAGGGCACGGAGCGAGACGGTCACGGGCTCGGTGCGCTCGTACTCGTACATCTGGGTCTCCTGAGGAAGTGTGCGATCAGAAACCGCTCAGGCCTGGAAGAAGCCGGTGACGCGGCGGCCGCCGGAGCCACCGGGGCGGCCGCCGCGTATGGCGGTGGTGACCGCCCGGACCAGCCAGGCGTTGACCGAGACGCCTTCGGCGGCCGCGGTCTGCTCGACGTGGGCCTTGAGGCTCTCCGGCATGCGAAGGGTGAGTCGCGCGAGATCACCGCCGGTGTCGGTGACGGCCGGCGGCGGAGGCTCCGGAACGTCCGGGGCGGCGCCGGTGACGACGAGGTCGGCCTCGCGGCCGCGGAGCCGGACCTCGACGACCGGTCCGCTGAGCCGGGTGGTGATCTCGGCGGCGGCGTCGGAGAGGGCTTCGAGCAGGGCCAGCCGGGCGGACGATTCGAGCGCGCCGCCGAGGAGTTCGGCGGCGCGGACGGTCTCCGGCCCGGCGGGCGCCGCGACGGCGGCGAGATCGGCGCGAAGCCCGTCGAGGTATGGCGTCAAATCCATACCACCACTATGACGTCACAGTGACGTCATCGCAAGTGTCAGACTGCTGTCAGCAATGCCGCCAGGAAGGCCGGGTCCACTCCGGTCAGCGTCGACCGCAGGTGCACCCCGTCGACCGGGGTCAGCTCCAGCTCGGCCGGCACCGCGAGCACCACCGCACCCGCCGCGGCGGCGCTGGCCACCCCACTCGGCGAGTCCTCGATCGCCACACACGCCGAGATCGGCACCCCGAGCAGGCCGGCCGCGGTCCGATACGGCTCCGGATCCGGCTTGGGCCGCTCCACCTCGTCACCGCAGACGACGACGTCGAAATTCTCCGGCCCGAGCGTCCGCAGGGCGACCTCGACGAGTCGCCGCCCGGTGGACGTCACGAGCGCTGTCGGAATGCCCGCCGCCCGGACCGCGTGCAGCAGCTCCATCGCCCCGGGCCGCCAGACCAGCCCGCCGGCGAACAGCTCCTGGACCCGCACGGTCAGCCACTCGACGTCGGGCGCCTCCGGCCGCCCGAGCTGCCCGAGGTCGTCGCGGAACAACTCCATGCTGCGGGCCATGCTGGTGCCGACCATGGCCAGTCGGGCGGAGTCGGAGAGGACACCACCGGCGTGGACGGCGAGCTCGCTGAGGGCCACGCCCCAGATCCGCTCGCTGTCGACCAGCGTTCCATCCATGTCGAAGAGCACCGCGGCAGGATTCACCCGGCCCATTCTGGTCGGCCGCGGTACCGACGACCGAGCGGATGTGACGGTGCCCTCAGAGCCCGCAGGGGTCCAGCGAGTCCTCGTAGCCGTTGGCGAACGACTGGATCCGCTGCTCGGGTGAGCCGTGCGAGCCGGGCGCGAACCACGGCTGGCCGGGATCGTCGCCGACCGACCGGAGCCCGTCGGTGAGTTCCCGGGTGTCGTTGTCCTCCATCGTCAGGTTCCGCTCCCGGACCTGGTCACCGATGTAGGCCCCGGCCATGCAGTCGGCCTGCAGCTCCTGGTCGATGGTGAAGTCCTTGCGGATGCCGAGCCGAGCCTGGATGGCGTGCGCGTACTCGTGGCCGAGCAGGTAGTACACGAACGCGTCGCCGAGCTGCTGGAACGAGACGAACGCCCAGTTCACGTCGTAGGCGATGAAGTCACCGGCGGAACAGTAGACGGCGTTGTTGAGCGGCAGCGGCTGGCCGGCGCACGACACCTCGCCCTCCCGTTCGTACGGAATGATCTCGGCGACCGGCTCGAATCCGTCGCCGAGCCGCTGTGCCCAGTAGTGCTCGGCGACCGCCTGGGCGGCCTGCATGTCGCGGGCGAACTCCTCGGGCGTGTCGGTGCCCTCGGGGCCGAGAGCGGCGCTGCCGGTGCCCTTCGGCGTGGGCGCCTGACCGGAGCGGGACAACGGCTGCTGTACGGGCAGGCAGCCGGTGGTGAGCAGCACGGCGAGAAGGGCCAGGAGCATTGCCGGTCGAACGCGCATGCGGTCCTCCAGGACGGGGTTACCACGTTAGACCGAATCCACCAACATCAACGTTCTCAGGGAACTCCCTGAGAAGTTCCTAAGTGCTCTCCTCAGGGATTTCTCCGCGTCGGCCTCACCCGCCGGGCGGACGCCGGGGCCCGGAACCGCCGCAACACTGGGGCGGACGGAAATTCGGACCACAGGGGGAGACACGGTGGCAGCGACGAATGCCGGCGGGCCGGTGGCGGCGCGCGCGGACGGGATCTGGAAGGTGTACGGCTCGGGCGAGGCCCGGGTGGCGGCACTGCGGGGGGTCAGCGCCGAGTTCGGGCGGGGCCGGTTCACGGCCATCATGGGGCCGTCCGGCAGCGGCAAGTCGACACTGATGCACTGCCTCGCCGGCCTGGACACGGTGGACGAGGGCACCGTGCACATCGGCGGCACGGAGATCAGCACCCTCGGCGACAAGGCGCTGACCCGCCTTCGCCGGGACCGGATCGGCTTCATCTTTCAGCAGTTCAACCTGCTGCCGACACTGAGCGCGGCGGAGAACATCAAGCTGCCGCTGGACATCGCGGGGCGCAAGGCCGACCCGCAGTGGTGGGACACGGTGATCGGCACGGTCGGCCTCTCCGATCGGCTCTCACACCGGCCCAGCCAGCTCTCCGGCGGCCAACAGCAGCGGGTGGCGTGCGCGCGGGCGCTGATGGGCCGCCCCGACGTGATCTTCGCCGACGAGCCGACCGGCAACCTGGATTCGCGGTCCGGCGCCGAGGTGCTGTCCTTCCTACGGTCCAGCGTGCGCGAGCATGGGCAGACCATCGTGATGGTCACCCACGACCCGGTGGCCGCGAGCTACGCCGACCGGGTGGTGTTCCTCGCCGACGGTTCGATCGTCGACGAGTTGGCCGACCCGACCGCCGAGACGGTGCTGGACACCATGAAGCGGCTGGACGCCCCGTCCGACTCGGTGATGCTCTGATGTTTCGCGCGACCCTGAAGAGCCTGCTCGCCCGGAAACTGCGGCTGGTCCTGTCCGGCCTCGCGGTGATCCTCGGCGTGATGTTCGTGTCCGGCGCGCTGGTGCTCACCGACACGCTCAACCGCACCTTCGACTCGATCTTCAGCGACGTCTACGCGGCCACCGACGTCTCGGTCACCGCGAAACCCAAGGTCGAGGTCTCCGAGATGGACGGGGAAGAGGTCACCCCGTCACTTCCGGCCTCCGTCGTGGAGACGATCAAGACCCAGTCGGGGGTACGGTCGGCGACCGGCCGTGTCGATGCCGACGGGGCCCGCGTGATCGGAACCGACGGCAAGGTGCTCACCTCGTTCGGCCCGCCGCGGATCGGCTCGAACTGGACCGGCACCGACGAGATGATGGAGCTCCGCTCCGGCCGTGGTCCCGAGTCACCCGATGAGATCGCGATGAACGCGACCACCGCGAAACTGGCCGGCTACTCCGTCGGCGATCGTGTCCCGGTCCTCACCCAGCAGCCGAAACGTGAATTCACCCTGGTCGGCGTCTGGGGGTACACCGGCGGGCGGGACAGCATCAGCGGCGTGCAGGAGGTCGCCTTCACCACGCCCGTGGCACAGGAGCTGATGCTCGGCGAGAAGGACGCGTTCACGTCGGTGACGGTCGCCGCCGCCGACGGCGTGACCCCCGATCAACTGCGTGACCGGCTCACCCCGGTGCTCGGCGCCGGATACGCCGTGAAGACCGGCGACCAGTTGTCCGCGGAGAGCTCGGCGAGCTTGAAGGAGGGCATGGGCTTCTTCAACCAGATCCTGCTGGGCTTCGCCGGGATCGCGCTGTTCGTCGGCATCTTCCTGATTCTCAACACGTTCTCGATCGTGGTCGCCCAACGCACCCGTGAGCTGGCGCTGCTGCGGGCGATCGGCGCCTCCCGCCGCCAGGTGATCAACTCGGTGCTGGTGGAGGCCGTGGTGGTCGGTGTGCTCGCGTCGGTCCTGGGCCTGCTGGCCGGGGTCGGTGCGGGCGCCGGGCTGGGCGCGCTGTTCAGCGGCATGAGCGGCGGGATGGACCTGGCCCCGATCGGAGTGCCGCTGTCCGCGGTGATCAGCTCGTTCGCCGTCGGCATCCTGGTCACCGTGGTGGCCGCGGTGACCCCGGCGATCCGGGCGTCCCGGATCGCCCCGATCGCCGCGATGCAGGACGTGGCCACCCCGGACCGCCCGCTCACCAAGCTCACCGTCACCGGCACGGTGGTCACCGCGGCGGGCGCGGCGGCCCTGGGCACCGGCCTGTTCGTGGCGGACGGCAGCACCGCCCTCTACCTGATCCTCGGCGGCGTGCTCGTCACGTTCATCGGCGTCGCCCTGCTCACCCCGCTGATCAGCCGGCCGGTGGTCGCCCTGCTGGGCCGACTGTTCTCCTGGTCGGTGCCGGGTCGGCTGGGCCGGCTCAACTCGGGCCGTAACCCGCGTCGCACCGCGATCACGGCGGCCGCCCTGATGGTCGGCATCGCCCTGGTCACCGGCGTGACAGTGGTGATGGATTCGGCGAAGAGCAGCCTCCGCGCCGAGGCGGCACGCATCCTCAAGGCCCAGATCATGATCAGTGGCGATCAGGGCGGGCCACGGCCGCCGACCTACGATCCGGCGGTTCTCGACAAGGCCGCCGCGATCCCCGGTGTCCGGGCGGCCGCCGGCCTCTACAACGACCTGGTGGCGATCGGTGACGACCGGACCTACGTGGCCGCCACCGAGGATCTGTCCCGGATGGCCCAGGCCTACGGAACCACGGCGGCGAAGCTCTCCGCCGATCAGATCGCGGTGAGCGCCCCCGAGGCTCAGGAGCGGGGCTGGCAGACCGGGTCGCGGGTGTCGATCCAGACGTCCCGGGGCGAGCCCCGTACCTACACGGTGGCTCTGCTGTTCGCGGAGAACGAGTTGCCCGGCAGCATCATCCTCCCGGCCGAGGCGATCAAGGGCTTCGGGATCACCCAGCCGGTCCTCGGGTTCATCCGTCTCGACGACGGCGTCCCGGTGTCGGCGGTGCTGCCACAGGTCAAGGAACTGGTCGCGGACAGCCCCGAGGTGTCGGCCACCGACCAGCAGACCTTCGTCGACAGTCAGGCGGCGGTCTTCGACCAGATCATCACGATGATCCAGATCCTGTTGGGCCTGGCCATCCTGATCGCCGTCCTGGGCGTGGTGAACACCCTGGCCCTGTCCGTCCTGGAACGCACCCGCGAACTGGGCCTCCTCCGCGCCGTCGGCCTGGGCCGTGCCCAGACCATGCGCATGATCACCGTCGAGGCGGTGGTGATCGCGGTGTTCGGCGCCCTCCTGGGCGTCGCGGTCGGCGCAGGCATGGGCAGCGCGGTCGCCCGGGCCCTGAAGGACGACGGCATCACCCAGATCGTCCTGCCCTGGGACCGGATGGCCACCTACCTGGCGCTGGCCGCCCTGGTCGGGGTGATCGCCGCAGTCGTGCCGGCAATCCGAGCCGCCCGACTGAACGTTCTGAACGCCATCGCCCACGACTGACCCACCACACCCAGACCGGCCCCGGGCGACCACCCGGGGCCGGTCCCGTCCTGCTCCCAGCCGCCCCAAGCACCCCCGTCCAGCACCGCCGCCCGTTCCCAGCACCGGCGGGCGCGGAGGATGCCGAGACCGGGCAGCCCCTCGCAGTAACAGCGACCATCGCACCAGCCCGGCGCGCGCGATGGAGGCCGAGACCGGGCAGCCCCCTCGCGGTGTAGCTCACGGGAGGTGTGGTTCGGCGGGGCGGGTGGCCGTACCGAAAAGGTCAGGAAAGGATTTTGTCGAGCTTGGTGAAGCTGGAGCCCCAGCCTTCGCGAGCGCCGTCGGCCATCTCGGTGGGGAACGGGCTCTGGGTCAGGACCAGGCGGGTGCGGCCGCCCTCCTCATCGTGGAATTCGATGGTGAGGCGCAGTTTGTCGGCGCCGAAGTCCGGGATGTGGCTGATGTCCTCCTCACCGACGAGCAGTTCGTTCTCCACGACCTCGACGAACGTGGCGTTGACCGGCGACGACATCGACGGGTCGGCGTCGTTGACCATGGTGAAGACCTGCTTGCCGCCGGGCCGGACGTCGATGTCGACGGTGTCGCGGGGCACCGACCAGCCGACCGGGCCGAACCAGGCGGCGAGTTGATCGGGGTCGGTGAAGGCCCGATACACCAGTTCGCGCGGGGCGTCGAAGATGCGGGTGATGACGAGATCGGTCATTTGTCGTCCTCCTGGAGGCGCTTGAGGTGGGCGTCGAGCCGGGTGAAGTTGTCGTCCCAGAAGCGGCGGTAATGCTCCATCCACGCGGTCGCCTCGCGCAGCGGCGCCGCCTCGAGACGGCTGGACCGCCATTGCGCGGACCGGCTGCGTGAGATGAGACCCGCGTTCTCCAGGACCTTCAGGTGTCGGGAGATCGCCGGGAGGCTGATGTCGAACGGCTCAGCGAGCTCGGTCACGGTGGCCTCCCCCTCGGCGAGGCGGGCCAGGATGGCACGGCGCGTGGGGTCGGCCAGCGCCGCGAAGATCACGCTGAGCCGGTCAGACAAGGCTACTTAACCCCTCGGTTAATTAACGAAGACGTTAAGAACCTAACCGCGCCGATGGCGCCTGTCAAACCTTGCTGGGGACCCGGCGGTGCAGCTCGGCGAGGAGGACCTCCGGTCCGGGTGACATCAGACCGACATCGATGATGTACGCGAACTCGCCGCCCCGCCGGCGAACCCGAGGCGGGCCGCCCTTGCCGTCGAGCTCGGTCGCGTAGTCCGCGGCGATCGGGGTGATCACCAGCTCGGTGAACGGCCCCCGGCCGTGCAGGGCCACCGCGGCGATCCCCGACCAGGGCAGATGGATCGGGCGGCGGCCGGTGGCGGCGAAGTCCAGCCCGTGCACCGAGGTGTGCAGCCAGCCGAGGCGGCGCCAGACGAGGAGCATCAGCGCGGCGGCGACGACGGCCGGGACGATGAGGGTGAACTCGGCGAAGACCACGATGTCGGCGGGGCGCGGCCGGTAGCCGGCGGCGGCCCGCACCCCCAGGGTGATCAGGAGCATCGGCAGCCAGGCGGCGGCCAGGACCCACAGGGCGGTCACGTAGAACATGCCGCGCGCCTGGAAGAAGCTGACGGTGTCGTCGGTGGGCCCGAGCACCTGATCCACATGGTCGGCCATATGCCGATTATGCCCGGATAAATGCGACTTGGTGGTTGGTATCGACGATGAGCCTTATCGATGCCTCAGGTGGCCCGGCGCGGCCGCCGGGTAGGTTCCCGCGCCCGCACGTAGGCTGTGTTCCATGACTGAGTTCGACGGCCTTCCGCTGCTCCGCTCCCCCGTGGCCATCGCCGCCTTCGAGGGCTGGAACGATGCTGCGGACGCTTCGACCGCGGCCGTGGAACATCTCGAGCAGGTCTGGGAAGCCCGCGAGGTCACCAGCATCGACCCCGAGGACTTCTACGACTTCCAGGTCAGCCGGCCCACCATCACCATGGCCGAGGGCGAGACGCGGAAGATCGAATGGCCCACCACCCGGTTCACCGTGGCCAGCCCGCCCGGCTCCGACCGTGACGTGGTCCTGATCCGCGGCATCGAGCCGAGCATGCGGTGGCGCACCTTCTGCGAGAACGTGCTGGAGATCTGCCACAGCCTGGAGGTCAACCGGATCGTGCTGCTCGGGGCGCTGCTGGCCGACGTGCCGTATACCCGGCCGCTCCCGATCAGCGGCACCGCTAGCGACCGCGACACCGCCGAGAAGTACAAGGTGGTGCCCACCCGCTACGACGGCCCGACCGGCATCGTCGGCGTCCTGCAGGAGGCGGCCACCCGCGCCGAACTGGACGCGCTGTCGTTCTGGGTGCACGTGCCGCACTACGCCAACAACCCGCCCTGCCCCAAGGCGACCCTGTCGCTGCTCAGCCGGATCGAGGACGTCCTCGACCTGCCGGTGCCGATGGCCGACCTGGCCGAGCAGGCCGACGAGTGGGAGAAGCGGGTCCGTGCGGCCGCGGAGCAGGACGCCGAGCTCGGCGAATATGTGCGGGAGCTGGAGGAACGGGTCGGCGACGCGGGGATCCAGCCGCTGACCGGCGACGAGATCGCCAGCGAGTTCGAGAAATACCTGCGGAGGCGCGGCGGTTCGGCGGGCCCGACGGCCGGCTCCTGGTAACGATTCTTCAGATACGAGAACGGGCGTCCCGGCGGGACGCCCGTTCGCCGTTCAGAACGACTTTCCGTGCGCCACGACCCAATCCTGGAAACCGCTCCACTCGCTGCGGGTGAAGCCGACCGACGGCCGGTCGGGATTCTTGCCGTCCCGGAGTCGGACGACATCGCCGAACCTCGCGACCTCGACACATGTGCCCGTCGCGCAGTAGGAACTGCGCTGCCACCCCGTTGTGGTCTCGTCCATACTCAACCTCTCGTGTCCTGTTCCTTGCCATGATTTGTGCCATGGTCATTGTCTCTGGCAATGCGGGCGCGAATGTCGTAAACGCGCGCGAGAACAAGCGCACGACTGGCGTGCTCGTCGAGCGCCTGCTGCCAGAACCGTTCGAAGATATCGATGTGGTACAGGACTTCCGAAACATCCTCGGTCAATGCGTCACGGAGGTAGGACTCGCGATAAACGACCGCGTCGTCACGGTCGGGGCCGAGCCGGAGCACCGAGAAGACCCCGAACATGCCCATCAGCGCGCCCCGGTCCATCGGCAGCACCCGCAGATGCACGTTGGGCCGGGTGGCAGCCTCGGCGAGATCCTCGAATTGGTCGGCCGTCGTCGCCATGTCGCCGATGATCCGCCACAACGCGGACTCATCGAAGAGCAGCCGGTATTCCGGGGCCCCGTCGCGCTCGATCACCCGCTCCCGGCGGGCCAGCCGCACGTCCCGCCGCACGCGACGCTGCTCGTCGGTGAGCTCCAACCCGTACCACCCCAGAGTGGCCTCGGCGAACTCCTGTGTCTGGAGGTGCCCGGGCACCAGAGTGGACTGGAACTCGCAGATGGAGGTGGCCGCGAGCTCGAACTGCAGCAACTGGATCAGACCCGGCGTCAGATGATCGCGGTGCTCGGGAGCCGTCCAGTAGCGCTCACGACGAGCGATCCGCGCCTCCTCGGTGAGCTCGGCGATCCGCTCCACGTCGGTCAGGCCGTAGACGTCCACGATGAGTGCGCGCAGATCAATGGGCGAGACGGCCACCTCGCCCAGCTCGATGCGCTGCACCTTGGAGAGTGACCAGCCGAGCTTCTTGGCGACCTCGGCCTGGCTGAGCCCGCTGCGCTCCCGGGCCGCGCGCAACGCCAGCCGTACCCGCCGCCGGGAGACGGCGGGCAGGTCGTCGCGCGCAGCCGACATTCAACCCTCACTAACGCCCAAATGCCGCGAATCACCCTTGATTGCGACCTTGCAGAGTGCGGTGTTGCTTAAAGGTCTGCCGGAATATACCGCAGACCGCATGATGTCCCCGCGCTCAGGTCTCCCCATACTCCATCGAGCGCACCAACCCTCGGCAGAACTCGGCAAACTCCCGCTCGTTCCCGGACGAGAAGACCTCCACCACGGAACCCCGGTAACCGGCCCGCAGCTGCCACCAGCATCCCGCCCGCGGCCGCAGGCAGAGCATCGCGCCGACCCCCAGCGCCATCGACACCACAGCCGTGAGAAGCATCGACGCGGGGCCTACCACGGGCACCGCGATCACGGCCGCGACCAGCGCGGAAACGCCGGCGATGTGCCGTCCGGCACCGTCCTCCCCGGGATCGAAGCGGACGATGTGGACATCGGTCATCTCGGATACCACGAACAGGCGGCGGTGCTCCCTGGACACCTCGACGATGCGGTGTGTGATCACGGCGCGTGGACCTCGGTAGAAGACCGGCAACTCCCATCCCTCCCCTCGGCTTGCAAGGCGGAGGAGGACTGCACGATGATGACGACTGACACGGCGCTCCTCCTCCAATGGACGAGAGGCCTGGGCGGCGGCCAGCGGCTACTGGTCGCCGCCTCTTTGTGTGACCCCACATCCCTTAACGTCGATTCAGTATGGGGCCAACCGGGGCGTGTTCGCCAGGTGCCTGACAGCCTTGTAGCTGATAGGCGAATTCATTCATGGACTTTTGCGCGTGTCGGGTCGCTGACCTCCCACTTCATGCCGCATCCTAGGAACCTAGCTGGAAGGAGCCGGTCATGAGCATCAATCCGGGCGCCGCCGAGTTCCCGCATCGGCAGATCGCGGCCCAGCTGCGGGAACGCATCAGACGCGGCGATTGGCAGCCGGGCGAGCGACTGCCGTCCATCCCCGCCATGGCGGAGATGTTCGGGGTGGCCAAACAGACCGTCCAGCGCACCGTCGACCAGCTGCGGGTCGAAGGCATCCTGATCACCAAACCCGGCTCCGGTACGTACGTCCGCGGCACCCGCCGCCGCCTGAACCGTCTGTCGCGCGGCCGATACGGCGCGCACCGCGGCTATCACGCCGATCTCGCCGCCCGGTACCGCCAGCAACTCACCGGTGTCGGCCGGGAGGCCGCGCCGCCCGAGGTGGCCGACGCGTTCGGGGTGCGCGACGGCACGGAGATGCTGGTCCGGCGGCATGTGGTGCGCACCGACGACGCCACCGTCGAGGTCGGTGCCTCCTGGTTCCGGGTGACCGACGCCAGCGGCACCTCACTGGAGCGACTCGAAGCGTTCGGGCGACCCCTCTACCAGGAGGCGGAGGAGGTGCTGAGCCGCCGGTACACCTCGGCGACCGACACGATCAGCGCCCGCCAGCCGAGCCGGGAGGAGGCCGAGATCCTGCAGATCCGGCCGGACACCCCGGTGCTCCATCTGCTACATGTCGCCTTCGACGAGACCCGCAAGCCGATCGAGGTGGCGCAGGCGACGTGGCCGGGGCCGATGACCACACTGACCGAGGAGTACCGGATCCCCGGTTCCTCTCCGGACCCCGACCCGGATCCGGGGCTGGCTCTGGCCTGACCGCGATCCCGTTCCCCTCCGGCCCGGTCCCCGTCAGGCGGGGATCAGGTCGGCCAGGGTCGTGATGAAGCGCTGTGGCTGTTCGGCCATCGGCCGGTGCCCCGTCTCCGGGAACGTGATCAGGCGTTTGTCCGGGGACTGCAACGCCGTATACCAGGAGGCGAACGGCACGGCCAGGCCACGCATCTCCCGGCCGCCCTGCACGAAGTACGCCGGGATCGGCAGGCTCGGCACCTCCCGATGCAGGTCCACACCCTGCAGTCGGGGATACAGGGCGTCCCAGGTGTCCAGCATCGTCGTCATGTAGTGCGCCTTCTGGAGCAGCGTGTACTCCGGGACGTTCAGGTCGATCGGCGGGTCCGGCAGCCCGTACGCCTGGGTGGCGTACAGCAGGAACGGCTCGTAGTCGTAGACGTCCGCCCACGGTGGCGGACCCTGTCGCTCCAGCTGCTCGACCACGTCGGTGCGACCGCCGGCCCGCGCCCAGGCCAGCACGTCGGTGTAGAACATCCGGTCGGACTCGCGCAGGTCGACCGCCTGGCCGGTGCCGACGTAGGCACGGTACTTCTCCGGGTGGCGCCGGGCGGCCACGACCGCCGGGATCGAGCCGCCGGAGTGGCCGAGCAGGACGATCCGGTCCCGGCCGAATCGCTGCCGCAGATGGTCGGTGACCGCGAGGATGTCGGCGACCTCACTGTCCAGGCTGAGCGTCGCGGCACGGCCCAGTGCGCCCGCCGACGCTCCCCCGCCGCGCCGGTCCAGGGTGGCCACCACGAAGTGGTCCTCCAGCCCGGCCAGCCGGGTACGCATGAGGCCGGTGTCCGAGCCGCCCGGCGGGCCCGGCACATACAGCAGGACCGGCAGGGCGGCGGAACGGCCGCGGATCATCAGGGCGAGGTCGCCGGTCCGGCTCAGCTCCGCGACGCCACCGGAGATCGATGCGGTACGGGCGGGGACGGCGACCGCCACCCCGAGACCCACCGTCAGCACCGCGGTCAGACCGGCTCCCACCCGTCCGGTGACCCGTCGCCACCGTGCGCGGGCCGGTCGGCGATGGCCGAACGCGGCACCGGCCGCCATCGGGAGCAGCGCGAACAGGCCGTGCACGCCACGCCCGGTGACGAGCACGAGAATCCCGATCGGGGTCGC
Source organism: Actinoplanes sichuanensis (assembly GCF_033097365.1). Lineage (NCBI taxonomy): Bacteria > Bacillati > Actinomycetota > Actinomycetes > Micromonosporales > Micromonosporaceae > Actinoplanes > Actinoplanes sichuanensis. The sequence continues at coordinate 634,356 of NZ_AP028461.1, read as the reverse complement.
GTGTGGCAGGTCCACGGAGGGGCCGGACACGCTCCACCTGGTCAGTTCGAGCGCTGCCACGTACGCCGAAGGGGCCAGCAGGATCGCCCACCGGGACCGCGCCGCCCGGCCGGCCAGAACGCCGACGCCGGCGCTGATCACGATGGACCAGAGCGCTTCGGCGCCGGTCAGTGGGCCGCGTGGGGTCCACAGTGCGGCGATCACGCCCCACGCGGCGGCGGGCAGAAAGAGTAAGGCGAACCGGATCGGCGTCATGCCGGGAAGCTTGCGCCGCCGAAAGTCGATCCCGCAGCGGCCGAAGGCATCGACCAGGAACATACTTTGGTAGCTGGGCGGAGACTTCGGTCAGCCCTAGTCTTGCGGCATGTTCTTCGCGCTGCTGGTGCCCGATCCCGGTGCTCGCCGGGCCGCGGCCCGGGACCGGTCGGCCGATGCCATCGCCGTCGTCGTCGCGCTGGTCTACGGCTCGGTGATGATGCTGCTCGGCGACGCCACCCGGCCGGGCGCGGCGCTCGTGTGGCAGGCCGATCTGGCCGTCGGTGTCCTCTGTGCCGCCGCGCTGCCGGCCCGCCGCCGGCATCCACTGGGTCTCACGGTGGCGCTGCTGCCGTTCGGGGCGGTCTCGGTGACCGCCACCGGGCCGATCATCGTGGCGCTGTTCACCCTGGCGATCCGGCGCCGACCACCGATCCTGCTGCTGCTCGGGGCGGTCAATGTCGGCACCGGTGCGGTCTACTTCCTGCTGCACGATCATCCGTCCTACGGGATGTGGATGGATCTGCTGGTGCGATCGGTGGTCACCGCGGCGGCCCTCGGCTGGGGGTTGTTCGTGCAGGCGTACCGGCGGCTGACCACGTCACTGCGGGAGCACGCGGCCCGGTTGGAGGCCGAGCAGGCGCTCCGCGAGGAGCAGGCCCGGCTCACCGAGCGGGCTCGCATCGCCCGGGAGACACACGACGTCCTGGCCCACCGGATGTCCCTGATCAGCCTGCATGCCGGTGCTCTGGAGGTGCGCGCGAGCGTGTCGCCGGAGGAGCTGTCGATCGCCGCCGGGGCGATCCGCCGCAGCGCCCATGAGGCCCTCGAGGAGTTGCGGTCGGTGATCGGCGTGCCGAGCGCCCGGCCGGAGCCACCCCAGCCGGGCCTGGCCGACCTGCCCGACCTGATCGGCAGCTCCCGTGCCGCCGGCATGACGATCGACTACATGAACGGTGTGCCGCCCGACGGACCACCGGCACAGCTCGGCCGCACGGCCTTCCGGATCGTCCAGGAGGGGCTGACCAACGCCCGCAAGCACGGCGCGGCGCCGGCCGCCGCGGTGGTCCTGGCCGGCGAGGCGGGCCAGGCCTTGCGGATCACGATCACCAACCCCTTCAGCGGTACGGTGCCCGTCCGCTCCCCGGACCGCGGCGCAGGTGGCGGCCGCGGTCTGCTCGGCATCGGTGAGCGGGTCGCTCTCGCCGGTGGTCACGTCACCCACGGCCCGGCGTCGGGTTCGTTCCGTCTGGAGGCCGAGCTGCCCTGGCCGGAGGAGACCCCGTGGCCCATCGAGCCACCCACCCGGCGCCGACCACCACCGGAGCCGGTCGGGCCGGCGGATTCCCGGGGGCCGGTGTGAATCCTCCGTCCCATGCCGCGCCCCGCGAGAGCAACCCGGCCGACGTCAAGCCCTCGTCCGGCTCCGCGCCTCAGGAGGCGGGGGCGGCCGGTGGGGAGCGGCCGATCCGGGTGGCGATCGTCGACGACGATCCGCTGGTTCGGGCCGGGCTGCGGATTCTGGTGGGTGGCTCGCCGGACATCGAGGTGGTGGCGGAGGCCGGGGACGGCGCCGAGGCCGTCGTGGTGGCTGACGCGCACTGGCCGGACATCGTCCTGATGGACATCCGCATGCCGCGGGTCGACGGGCTGACCGCGACCAGGCGGATCCGCAGCCGGAGCGGCGCGCCGCAGGTCATCGTGCTGACCACGTTCGACGCTGACGAGTATGTTCTCGAGGCGTTGCGCGGTGGGGCGAGCGGGTTCCTGCTGAAGGACACGCCACCCCGGGAGATCCTGGCGGCGGTGCGGTCGGTCGCGGCCGGGGCGGGCACCCTCTCGCCCACGGTGATCAGAAGGTTGATCGATCATGTCGCCGATCCCGAAGCGGGTACCCGACGGGCCCGCGCCCGCACCCGTCTGGCCGTGCTGACCGAGCGGGAACGTGAGGTCGCCGTCCTGGTGGGAGGCGGCCGTTCCAACGCGGAGATCGGAATCGAACTCGGTATGAGCCTGCCGACGGTCAAGGGTCACGTCTCGCGACTGCTGAGCAAACTCGACCTCAACAACCGCGTCCAGATCGCCCTTCTGGTCCACGACGCCGAACTGCTCTGATCCGGCGACACCACCGCTCGTGGGTCATCAGCACGTGCGGCGAGGGGAACGGATGGCGGACCGTGCGGCGCATCCCGCAGCGGAGAAAGGCGAGAGCGCTGCGGAGATGAAGTTGCGGGAAGAGGAGACGACTGAGGCCCGGGGCACCTTGCGGCGCCTCGGGCATCAGTCGTTCATGGTGTCAAGCCGGCCTCAGACTCGGCTCGGTCCGACTCCTCAGAGGATGTCGATGCCGCCGAGCAGGTTGCTGTCCTGCGCGGCGATGTTGACGAGGCTCCCACCCTGAGTGATGGACTTGTTCGAGTAGTACGAGTCTCCGTGGCTGTGACCGAAGCCATGGCCGTAGCCGTAGCCGAAGCCGACCGGCTGCACGTAGTCGTAGCTCGTGATGACGACGTCTCCCGGGCACGGGTGGCCGCCGGCCTGGGCGGGAGCGGCCATGGCGACAGCGGCGCCGGTGGCCAGGAAGATGCCGCCGAGGTACAGAGCGCGACGCATGGTGTTTCCTTTCAACGGTTGGTTGCTTGGGGGAAATTCTGGCCCCCGGGAGTCCCTTTCGCGCGCATTTGGTCGAATAAAACGCTAACTTTCACCATTTCGTGGTTTAGTCCCAAAAGATCTCATGGCCGGGCTAGGGTGCCGCGGGGCTTTCCGTCCTGAATGCAGAAAGCCCCTGCCCGGACACCGGGCAGGGGCACTGTGGACACGTTCGTCAACGTGCCGGGGCACGCTTACAAACGCACTCCGAGCAGGGCGTCCACCGTCTTCACCAGCAGTTCGGGAGACTCGCTGTCGTCACCCGCGCCGGACAGGGCCGCGTCGGCCCACGCGTCCACCACCGCCAGCGCCGCCGGTGTGTCGAGGTCGGTGGACAGCGCCTCACGCACCGCGGCGAGCAGACCCGGGCCGGACGGGCCGGACGGCGCGGCCGCCGCCTCCCGCCAGCGGGCCAGACGCTGCTGACCGGCCTTGAGGACGTCATCGGTCCAGTCGCGGTCGCTGCGGTAGTGGGTGGTGAGCAGACCCAGCCGGACCGCCATCGGGTCCACACCGTCGGCGCGCAGCCGCGACACGAACACCAGGTTGCCGCGGGATTTGGACATCTTCTCGCCGTCCAGGCCGATCATGCCGGCGTGCACGTAGTGGGCGGCGAACGGCTCCGCGCCGGTCAGCACCTCGGCGTGGGCGGCCGAGCACTCGTGGTGCGGATAGAGCAGGTCACTGCCGCCACCCTGGACGTCGATCGTGTCGCCGAGCAGGTTCAGCGCGATGGTGGCGCACTCGATGTGCCAGCCGGGGCGGCCCGGGCCGAGGTCCGAGCCGTCCCACACCGGCTCGCCGTCGCGGGCGCCGCGCCACAGCAGCGGGTCGAGCGGGTCGCGTTTGCCGGCCCGATCCGGGTCGCCGCCCCGCTCGGCCGACAGGACCAGCATCTCCTCGCGGGACAGGTGTGACTCGTACCCGAATCGCGGAGCGGCCGTCAGGTCGAAGTAGACGTCGCCGGTGCCGTCGTCGAGCTGGTACGCCGCGCCACGCTCCACCAGATCCTGGACGTGGGTGACGATCGACGGGATCGACTCGACCGCGCCGACGTAGTGGGCCGGCGGGATGATCCGCAACGCCTCCATGTCCTCCCGGAAGAGGGCGGTCTCGCGCATGGCGAGGACCACCCAGTCCTCGCCGTCGCGCTCGGCACGCTCCAGCAGCGGGTCGTCGATGTCGGTCACGTTCTGCACGTAGCCGACGTCGAGACCCTGGTCGCGCCAGGCCCGGTTGATCAGGTCGAAAGTGATCATCGTGGCGGCGTGGCCGAGGTGCGTCGCGTCATACGGCGTGATGCCGCAGACATACATCGAGGCACTGCCGGACGGGGCGCTGGGCTGCACCGACGCCCGCGCCGTGTCGTAGAGCCGCAGCGGGCCACGCCCCGGCGTGTCCGGGAGGGCAGGTACGTCGTGACCGGTCCAAGCATCCATGCTCGGAGCCTAAACGGCACCCCGGACCCAGGGCCGGGCGCGTGAGCTAAACCTCAAGCTTCCGGCCCGCGCCACACGCGGCCCCCGCCGGAGACACGTGAGGGTCGGGCAGACCCGGGGCCCGAACGGGCGCGGGACCCGAACGAACGCCAGACCCCAACGAACGCGGGGCTAGATCGGCGGCCAGGGGATGGCGGGCCAGTCGGTCGGGGGTTGGGGGAACCGGGCCGCCCGCAGCAGCCGTTTCACGCGCAGGCCGACATGCTGCACCTCGGAGATGGTGAGGTGCTCCTCCAACTCGGCGCCGAGTGGCCCGGCCAGCTGCTCGCGCAACCGGGTCAGGACCTCGCAGGCATCCGGCGGGAGGGGCTTGCCGGTCCAGCCCCAGAGGACCGTGCGCAACTTGTTCTCCACGTGGAAGCTGACGCCGTGGTCGACGCCGTGCACACCGCCGGTGGCCGGGTAGAGGACGTGTCCGCCCTTGCGGTCGGCGTTGTTGATCACCGCGTCGAAGACGGCGAGGCGGGCCAGTCGGGGGTCGTCGGCGTGGGCCAGCGCGTAGGCGTCGCCGTCGTCGTCGCGGGCCGCGGCCACCGGGAACCAGCCGGACGGCACGTCGTAGGCCGGGACGAAACCGATCAGCGCGCCGACCTGCTCGGGCTCGTCGATCCAGAGCTGGAGGGCGCCCGGACCGAGCGGCCCGTCCCGCAGGATGGTCGGCGGCACCACATCCCACCCGGTGGCCCGGGACACCAGGTAGGCCGACACCTCACGGCCGGCGAGGGTGCCGTCCGGGAAGTCCCACAGCGGGCGCTCGCCGCGCACCGGCTTGTAGACACAGCGGCGGGTCAGCCCGTCCAGGGTGATCTCGGCGCGCAGGGTGGTGTTGGAGGCGTCGGCCAGCCGCCCCTCGATCTCGATGCGCCCCCGCTCGAGCAGCGCGAGAGCGTCGGCCTCGGCCAGCACGTGCGTGGGCTCCGCCGTCACCGGTGGTAGCCGTTATGCCGGGGGCAGAGGTGGCCGGCCGGGTCGAGCGGCTGGCCGCAGAGCGGGCACGGTGGCCGACCGGCGGCCACCACACGGCGGGCCCGGTCGATGAACGCGCGGGTCGCATCGGGGGTCAGTCGCACCCGCAGCCGGTCGAGGTCGTCGTCGGGCTCGTCGGGCTCGTCATCGTCGTCATCGTCGTCGTCATCCTCGTCGCCGAGGGACTCGCCGATCAGATCGGGCTCGGGCTCGCCGGCCTCGATCGCCTCGATCACGACGGTGCTGGTGTCGACGTCGAAGGCCAGGCCCAGGGTGCCGACCCGGAACTCCTCGTCGACCGGGGTGTCGAGGGGTTCGTTGTCGTGCACCGCCAGCAGCGGCTCCTCCGGCAGGGAGACACCGAACCGCTTGTTGGCCTCGAGCAGCAGCTCCTCGAGTTTCTCGGCGAGCAGCGACACCTGGACCTTCTCCAGCGCCACGCTGATCACCCGGCCGCCGCCGCGGGCCTGGAGATAGAAAGTGCGGTCCCCCGGCTCGCCCACCGTTCCGGCGACGAATCGCTCCGGCGGCTCGAAGGCATGCACTTGGTGGGTCATGCAGACAACCCTAACCATCCAAGCGGACGAGCGCGCGGGCCAAGGTGCCGGGTTCGCCGAGGGCGCAACGGGGTACACGCTGCGGCGATACACCGATCACGGAGCGTTGTCAGACACCGCCTCCGGCGCCACCACCGACCGCCGCGTCGCTGTCCGCGGCCTTCTCCCGACCGTCTGATTTCGGGGGTACGAGCGACGCCAGCTCACCTGTCTCGTTGACCCGCACCACGAACGGGCGGCCAGGCGTATACCTGATGACGGTGATCGATGCCGGGTCGGCCACGATCCGCTGGAACTGATCCAGATGCAGACCCAGGGCGTCGGCCACGATGGCTTTGATCACATCACCGTGGCTGCACGCCAGCCAGATCGCCTCCGGCCCGTGCTCCTCGGTCACCCGGGCGTCCCAGGACCGGACCGCGGCCACCGCGCGCGCCGACATCGCGGCCATCGCCTCCCCGTTCGGGAAGACCACGGCACTCGGGTGGTGCTGGACGACCGGCCAGAGCGGGTCCTTGGCCAGCTCCTTGAGCGGGCGGCCCTCCCAGTCGCCGTACCCGCACTCGATCAGCCCGTCCTCCAGGACCGGCTCGGTGCCCGGGGTGGCCAGTTCCAGGGTCTGCCGGCAGCGGATCAGCGGGCTGCTCACCACCGCGGCCAGCGGCAGCTCCTTCAGCCGCTCACCGGCCCGGGCGGCCTGGTCACGGCCGGTGTCGTCGAGCTCGACGGGCTGACGGCCGGCCAGCCCGCCCGAGGCGTTCGCGGTGGTCCGGCCGTGCCGGAGCAGCAGTACGGTGGCCACTAGCCGACCACACCCGACTCGGCGTACGCCTCGGCGACGATCCGCAACGTGTCGAGGCCACTCTTCAGGTCACCGACATACGGACTGATCGACAGCGTTCCGACGCCCGCCTCCGCGTACTCCCGGATGCGCCTGACGACGTGCTCACGCGTACCGATGATGGATGTCCTCTCGATGAAGTCCCGCGGCACCGCCGCGGCCGCCTCGACCGGCCGGCGGCTCAGATAGAGGTCCTGGACCAGCTTCGCCTCCTCGGCGTAGCCCATCCGGACGGCGATGCCGTTGTAGAAGTTCTGCTCGCGGCTGCCCATGCCGCCCACGTACAGCGCCGCGTACGGCCGGACCACGTCGGCACACGCGTCCAGGTCGTCGCCGATCACCACCGGCACCGAGGCGACCACGTCGAACCCGGTCAGGTCCTTTCCCCCCTTGGCGCGGCCGGCGGCGATCTGCGCCAACTGATCACCGGCCGCGTCCGGGGCGAGGAAGATGCCCAGCCAGCCGTCGGCGATCTCACCGGCCAGCTCCAGGTTCTTCGGGCCGACCGCGGCCAGGTAGATCGGGATGTCCGAGCGCAGCGGATGGAAACCGAGCTTGAGCGCCTTCCCGGCGCCGCCCGGCAGCGGCAACTGATGGTGTTCACCCTGGTACGACACCGGCTGGCGGGCCAGGGCCAGCTTCACCACGTCGACGTACTCCCGCGTACGCCCGAGGGGTTTGGCGAACCGCACACCGTGCCACCCCTCGGAGACCTGGGGTCCGGAGACGCCGAGGCCCAGCCGGAAACGGCCGCCGGAGAGCGTGTCGAGCGTGGCCGCGGTCATCGCGGTCATCGCCGGGGTGCGCGCCGGGATCTGCATGACGGCGGCGCCGAGATCGATCCGCTCGGTCTGACCGGCGATCCAGCCCAGCATGCTGACCGTGTCCGAGCCGTACGCCTCGGCCGCCCAGAGCACCGAGTAGCCGAGCCGATCCGCCTCCCGGGCCATCGCGAGGTGGTCGGCGGGCGTGCTCCACGCCGTCTGATATCCGAGGCTGAGTCCGAGCCGCACGACGGTGCCCTCCCGCAGATCATGAGCTGTCAACGGCAAGCCTACTGATCCGTTCCATGACCGTTTCGGTCCGGTAACCGACCCACCCGGCTGAGGCCGCGGCATTTCGCTGAGCAGGGAGTCTGAATAAGGTTCACTCATGCATCAGCGACCGCTCGGCCGAAGCGGGCTAGCGGTTTCGCGGCTCGCCCTCGGCACCATGACCTGGGGACGGGACACCGACCCCGACGACGCGGCGGATCAGCTGAAGATCTTCCTCGAGGGCGGTGGCACGCTCATCGACACCGCCGACGTGTACGGCGACGGCGACGCCGAGGCGGTCATCGGCTCCCTGCTCGACCACCTGGTGCCTCGCGACGAGATCGTGATCGCCACCAAGGCCGGGCTCACCCCGCACCGGTATCGTCCGCGCGACGCCTCCCGGGGCAACCTGATGCGGGCGCTCGACGCGTCGCTGCGGCGGCTCGGCACCGACTACGTCGACCTGTGGCAGGTGCACGGGTATGACGCGCAGACCCCGTTCGAGGAGACCCTGGCCGCTCTCGATCAGGCCGTCGCCAGCGGCCGGGTCCGCTACGCCGGGGTGTCGAACTTCTCGGCCTGGCAGACCGCGCGGGCCGCGACCTGGCAGTCGGCATACCCCGGCCGGGCCCCGATCGTGGCCGCCCAGATGGAGTATTCGCTGCTGGAGCGCGGCATCGAGCGGGAGATACTGCCGGCTGCGGCGGCGCTCGGGTTCGGGGTGCTGGCCTGGTCGCCACTGGGTCGCGGGGTGCTCACCGGCAAATACCGCAACGGGCGGCCGCTCGACTCGCGGGCCGCTTCCGATCATCTGGCCTCGTTCGTGCAGGCCTATCTGGAGCCGCGCAGCTCCAGCATCGTCGAGGCGCTGGTCACTGCGGCGGCCGGGCTCGGGGTGTCGCCGCTCGAGGTGGCGCTCGCCTGGATCCGGGACCGACCCGGCATCTCGTCGGTGATCCTCGGGGCGCGCACCTCCGGCCAGTTGCAGGGGGCGCTGCGCAGCGAGCAGCTGACGTTGCCGGCCGAGATCGCGTTCGCCCTGGACGACGTGTCGGCGATCGAGGTCGGATACCCGGAACGCGAGGGCGTCGGCTACCCCGACACCTACTTCGGCTGACACGTCACACAGGTCTGGTGCCCGGTCCGGGGCGGGGAGCATATTAGATCGCATGGACTACGAATACGCGCCGCTACGGTTGCCTTCGAATGTCGATCGTCTGACCGCGGCGGCGCAGCTCGCCATTCAGGCCGAGTTCTCCGGGTGGGAGCTGGCCCGCGTCCAGCTCTTCGCCGACGGCACGCGGAAGGTGATGCTCCGCCGCCGCCGCCAGTCGACGCCGCAGCCGAATCTGAGCTACTAGCAGCAGCACGCACACCGCCGGGAACCAGTCGCCCACTCGGGCGTACGGGGTGAGGCTTCCGGTGGAAGGCGTCGCGGTCCGGATCGCCGTCGGGTCCGTACCGGTGACCGCGCCCGCCACGATCCGGCCGGTCCGGTCGCTGACGAGCGCCTGCCCCCAGCGCGCCGGGCGGACCACGGACAGGCCGCTCTCCACCCCGCGCACCAGCGCCATCCGGCTGTGCAGCCATCCGTCCCGGCCGAAGTCCCAGGACGGGGCGAGCAGGACGCCCGCGCCATCCCGGGCATAACCGCGGACCAGCTCCGGGAAGTCGAGGTCCTTGCAGACGGCCAGGGCCAGCGACCCGTGTGTCACCGGGCCGGTGCCGGGCCGCAGGTGGTCCTCCAGACCGGGGATGAGACGCCGTTTGGCGTACCGGGCGACGATCACCCCGCCGGGCCCGATCAGGATCGCCTCGTTGGCCTCCGATTCCACCCCGGCCAGGACCCGGGCGTCCGGGTGGGCGAGCTCCCGCGCGACGGTTCCGGCATTCGCCGCAGAGATCTTGAAAACCTTCTCCGGGAGTACGATCACCCGCGCGCCCGCCCTGGCCAGAGCATCGATCGTGGCCCGGTAGCGCGACAACAGCGCCGTCCCGGCCGGGGTGTCCGGGTCCACCGGGTCACCGGTCTGCGGCACCACGGCCAGTCCGATCGTGATCAGGTCGGGCGCCGCGGCCGGTTCGGTCGCCGCGACGGCGCCGTTTCCCCGCGCCGCGAGGTCGCCGCTTCCGGGCACCGCGGCCGGTTCGGTCGCCGCGACGGCGCCGTTTCCCTGAACCGCCAGGTCGCCGCTTCCGGGCATCGCGGCCGGTTCGGTCGCCGCGGGGCCGACCGGGAGCAGCCGCCATACCGCCCAGCCGCCGGTCAGCAGGATGATCGTGAGCAGGCCGGCCACCGCCCGTCGCCGGTGATCGCGCCGGCTCGCGGCGGCGAGCGCGACCGGGACCGCCAGCAGCACATAGGTGATGCCCCAGACACCGGTCAGTGCGGCGAGCTGCACGACGCCCCGCTGCTCGGCCTGCGTGTAGCCGAGACTCCACCAGGCTCCGTGCGGGAGCAGCCGGGAGACCACGTACTCGCCGAGGACCCAGACGGCCGGGGCGGTCCACACCGCGGCGACCACCCGGCCGCGCCGGATCAGCCCGCGGGCCACCGCCACGGTCGCGGCCAGGAGCCCGGCGCCGAACAGGGCCATCGCCACGACCAGGACCGGCGGGATCTCCAGGTCGCCGAGATAGTAGGAGAGCAACCCGGCCTGTCCGATCAGCCACGAGCCGGCGGCGGCCGCGTACCCCGGCCACGGTCCGGCGCGCAGCGCGAACAGCAGGACCGGGAGCGGAGCCAGCCAGGTGAGGGCGGACACCGGGTGCAGACCGGCGCCGAGCAGCCACAGGACTCCACCGGCGACGGTGGCGATCAGGAATCTCATCCCGGCACTCTGCGGGCCCACGGGGTGCGGGCGGATCGCCGTACCGGACCGGTCCGATCTGGTCCTGTGGAGGGAGGCGCCACCGATCGGTGAACGACGATACTGATCGCCACCATGACTTCACGACGAGACGCCGCACTCACCGCGGTGGTGGTGGCGGTCACCCTGATACCGGTGGAACCGGGTGGGCCGTACCCCTGGTGGAGGTTTGCCCTGGGGATCGTCGCCTCGGTGCCCGTCCTGTGGCGCCGGCGGGCGCCGCTGACCGTCGCCGCGCTGACCGGGGTGGCGACGTCCGTGCTGGCGATGACCGGTTCTCCGCCGCCGCTGCCGCTCGGTCCCCTGGTGTGCGTGTACACGTTCGCCGCGCTGAGCCCGCTGGCGCCGCGGATCCTCGGGCTGGCCGGGACGGCGGCCGGGGTCGTCGTGTCGCTGCTGTATCCGCGGCCGGACCTGGAGGTGCTGCGGTATCTCACGGTGGCCTATCTGGCGGCGTTCGCGCTCGGCACCGTGGTCCGGGCGCGCCGGGCGCAGGTGGCGGCGCTGGACGAACGCGCCCGGCGGCTGGAACAGGAACGTGTGGCCGCGGTGCTGCGGGAACGTGCCCGGATCGCCCGCGATCTGCACGACGGGCTGGCCCACGCGGTCGGGATCATGGTGGTGCAGGCGGAGGCGGGGCCGTTGACCGGGCGGGCCGACGCGACGTTCGCGACGATCGCCGACACCGGGCGCGACGCCCTGGCCCAGCTACGCCGGGTGGTCGGCGCGCTACGCGAGGACGGCGACGGGGACGCCCTGCGTCCGCCCGGCCCGGAGGCTCTGCCCGCTCTGGTGGAGCAGGTCCGGGCGGCCGGGATCGACGCGACCCTCGATGCCGAGGGCGGGCCGGTCCGCGATGACGTTGCGGTGGCCGCCTACCGGATCGTGCAGGAGGCGCTGACCAACACGCTGCGGCATGCGCGGGCGCGAGCGGTCCGGGTCCGTCTCCACCGACACGGTGACCGGCTCATCGTGGAGGTGATCGACGACGGCGCCGGCCCGGCACCGGGCGCGATCGGCGGCCGGGGCGGCCCGGCACCGGACGCGATCGGCGACCGGAACGGGCCGGCACCACGCGCAATCGGCGGCCGGGGCGGCCCGGCGCCGGGAGCGGCCCACGGCCATGGGCTGATCGGTATGCGCGAACGCGCGCTGGCCTGCGGCGGGACGTTGGAGACCGGGCCGGGCCCGGATGGTCGTGGCTTCCGGGTGCACGCGGACCTGCCGGCCGGGGACGGAGCATGATGCCGCGGACGGCACCGGCCGAGATCCAGCCGCGAACAGCGCCGCCCGAGGCGAAGCCGCGAACAGCGCCCGCCGAAACACCGCCGCGAGAAGCGCCGCCCGGACCGGAGCCGCGGACGGCACCCGCCGGGACACGGCCGCCGACGGCGTCCGCCGAAGCGAAGCTGCGGGTCGTCCTCGCCGATGATCAGGAGCTGTTCCGGGCCGGATTCGCCGCGATCCTGGCGGCCGAGACCGACATCGAGGTGGTCGGGGAGGCCGCCGACGGCGCCGCGGCGGTTCGGGCCGCGGTCCGGCTGGCGCCGGACTTGGTGCTGATGGACATGCGGATGCCGGTGCTGGACGGGGTCGCCGCGACCCGGCAGGTCTGCGAGCGGACCACGGCCCGGGTGCTGGCACTGACCATGTACGACACCGACGACTATCTGTACGCCGCGTTGCGCGCCGGGGCGGGCGGGTTCCTGCTGAAGGACGCCCGCCGTGCGGAGCTGGTCCGGGCGGTACGGGTGGTGGCGGCCGGGGAGGCGCTGCTGTCGCCCGCGGTGACCCGGCGGGTGATCGGCGAGTTGCGCCGGCACGGCCGTCCGGACCCGGCGGCGGCGGCCCGTCTCGCGGCACTCACCGCCCGGGAGACGGATGTGCTGCGCCTGGTCGCCGCCGGCCGGTCCAACGCGGAGATCGCCGCGGCCCGGCGGCTGAGCGAACACACCGTCAAGACGCACATGGGCAACCTGCTGGCCAAGCTGCACCTGCGTGACCGCGCCCAGGCGGTCGTCTTCGCCTACGAATCCGGCCTGGTGGTCCCGGGTGGGGAACCACCAGGCTGACGCGTCGGGTCAGTGCTTGTGGTGGTGACCCGCGTGGTCGTGACCGTGGTCGTGCTCGTCCTCGTCCGGCAGGAACGGGTGCTCGTCCAGACGGCCGACCAGCACGTCGGAGTCGACCGGCGCGAACGGGCCGGAGCCGTCGGCGTCGTCGAAGGCCTCCAGGTCGAGCGGCTCGGCGACCTCGGTCACCGTGAGCAGGCCGTCGAGCGGCTCCAGCTCGGGCACGTCCAGCGACGCCAGCGAGCCGTCGCCGGCCTGCAGCAGCTCCAGCACGGCCTCGCCGACCGACTCGACCGGTCCGGCGTCCTCGTCCTCCGGCACCGAGCTGCGCCGGGCGGTCTCGGCGACCCGCAGCAGCGCGGACACACTCGGCACCCGGTAGTCGCGGCGCTGCCGGACCGAGACGATCTGCGGGTACGGGTCGGCGCCGGCCGCGCCACCGGCCTCGGTGAGCTGGCCGAACCGACGGTCCGCCTCGTCCGGGTCGATCGACTCGACGTCCCACGGCGTGACCTCGCCGAAAGCGTCGAGCAGCTGCTCGTCGTACGCGAAGGAAGCGTTGTTCAGGTCGACGTACGCCTGCCAGACGTCGTCGTCGTCGATGCGGCCGGCCGCCGCCTTGACGGCCGCGAGGTGCGCCCGCGCCGCCTCGATCACCCGGTCGAGGGCGACGTCGAGCTCGGCGTTCTGGTCAGTCATGGGTTTGGGGGTCCTTCCGATTTCAGCTGTTTCGAAGCAAGCGGTCGAGCACACGCACGCCGAACTTTAGTCCTTCCACCGGAACTCGCTCGTCGATGCCGTGGAAGAGCGCACTGAAGTTGAGGTCGGGCGGGAGACGCAGCGGTGCGAAGCCGAAGCACCGGATGCCGAGGGTGGAGAAGGCCTTGGCGTCGGTGCCACCGGACATCAGGTACGGCACGGTACGCGCTCCCGGATCCTCGGCGCGCAGCGCGGCCCCCATCGCGTCGACCAGGTCACCGTCGAACGCGGTCTCCACGGCCGGCTGCTGGTGCACGTGCTCGATCTCCAGGTCCGGCCCGATCACCTCGCGCAGCTCACGCAGGAACGCGTCGGCGTGCCCGGGCAGGGTGCGGCAGTCGATGGTGGCCGACGCCTTGCCGGGGATGACGTTGTCCTTGTACCCGGCGGCGAGCCGGGTCGGGTTGGCGGTGTTGCGCAGGGTGGCGCCGATCAGGTTGGCGATCGGGCCGAGTTTGGCGACCGCGAGCTCCGGCTCGTCCGGGTCCAGCTCGATCTCCAGGGCGTCGCTGACCTGTTCCAGGAAGGACCGCACGGTCGGGGTGAGAACTGTCGGGAAGCGGTGCCGGCCGACCCGGGCGACGGCCTCGGCCAGGGTGGTGACCGCGTTGTCGTCGTGGATGAAGGAGCCGTGGCCGGGCCGGCCGGTGGCGTGCACCCGCAGCCAGTCGAGCCCCTTCTCGGCGGTCTGGACGAGATAGAGGCGAAGATCGTCGTTGACGGTGTACGAGTACCCGCCGACCTCGCCGATCGCCTCCGTGCAGCCTTCGAACGCGTCGGGGTGGTTCTGCACCAGCCACTGGGAGCCGTACTCCATGCCGGCCTCCTCGTCGGCGGTGTACGCCAGGACGATGTCGCGCGGCGGGACGTAGCCGGTGCGCCGCCACTCGCGGACCACGGCGAGCACCATGGCGTCGAAGTCCTTCATGTCGACGGCGCCGCGGCCCCACAGGTAGCCGTCCCGGATCTCGCCGCCGAACGGGTCGACCGACCACTCGCTCGCGTCGGCCGGGACCACGTCGAGGTGGCCGTGGACGAGTAGCGCGCCGCGGGACGGGTCGGCACCGGGGATCCGGGCGACCAGGTTGGCCCGGGTCGGCGCGGACTCGAGGAGACGCGATTCGACGCCGACCTCGGCCAGCCGCTCGGCGACGTACTCGGCGGCGACCCGCTCCCCCACGGTGGTCCGCGGGTCGCCGGTGTTGGTGGTGTCGATGCGGAGCAGGTCGCGGCACAGGTCCACGACCTCGCTCTCGGCGGTGTTCTCCATCGCCCCTTCTTATCAGCCGGATGTCACGGGGGTTTGATCGGAGACCGCCTCTGGGTACCTCGGGGCCGTGTCTGACGTGAATCTTCCCCCGCTGCCGCCGACCGGCGGCGAGATCCCTGGGCGCAGCATCGTCGATGTGGTCGCCGCCCAGCACCGTGAGCTGCTCGGCCTGACCGAGCGCCTGGCCGAGTCCCCGGAGAACCGGGACGTGGCGTCGGTCCTGGTCGCCACGTTGTCCCGGCACCTGGCCGCCGAGGAGCAGTACCTGTACCCGGCAGTCCGCACCGCGGTGCCCGGCGGGGAGCAGATCGCCGACCGGGAACTGGCCGAGGATCAGGCCATCCTGGAGCGGCTGCGTGATCTGGAGCGCAGCGGTGACGGGCGCGACGATCTGGCCGAGGCGGTGCGCCGGCATGTGGCCGCCGACGCCGAGGAGCTTCTGCCGTTGCTGGAGCAGATGGTGCCGTCGGAGGATCTGGTCCGGCTGGGCAACCGCTTCGAGACGGCCGAGGAGGCGGCGCCGACCCGGCCGCACCCGTCCACACCGTCCACGCCGCCGTGGAACAAGGTGGTGGATCCGCTGGTCGGAGTGGCCGACAAGATTCGTGACGTGATCAGTTCGCGTGCCACATACGTACGCGATCTGTAACTAAAGGCAGGTTACGGCCTGTAAGTGCCGAACGTCCTGTTCGTTCATACGTTTGTCACAGGTTGCCGATCATTCCACGGCTTGCGGACTAGCGTTCGATCCCTTTCTAGTCCTAACGTCACGCTATGAACCTCGAGCTGCGGCATCTGAAGGTGGTCTGCGCCATCGCGGAG
This sequence comes from Actinoplanes sichuanensis, assembly GCF_033097365.1. Classification (NCBI taxonomy): domain Bacteria; kingdom Bacillati; phylum Actinomycetota; class Actinomycetes; order Micromonosporales; family Micromonosporaceae; genus Actinoplanes; species Actinoplanes sichuanensis. Next base: position 618,759 of record NZ_AP028461.1, on the reverse strand, counting down.
ACCGGCAGCGTGACCAAGGCCGCGTCACAACTCGGCCTTGCCCAGCCTGCACTCACCGCCCAACTTCAGCGGATCGAGCGCACACTGGGTGGCCCGCTGTTCGACCGTGACCGCCGGGGCGCACGCCCAACCGCCCTGGGAGAGCTGGTGCTGTCCCGCGCCAGAGTGCTGCTGCCCGCGATGAAGGGCCTGCAGGACGAAGCGGCCCGACTGGCCGCCGGCGGCGATCACGACACGATGAGCAGGTACCGGATCGGAGCTGTCGGCGGACCCGTCGTCGCCCACCTGGTGCACCGCCTGTCGGCTGCCCAGCCGGAGGCGCAGATCTCCACCCACGCGTCCTACTACATCTCCGAGCTGTCCGGCATGGTGATGGCCGGCAAGCTGGACTACGCCCAGGTCGGCGTCTGCGGCGATGCGCTGCCGTCGGCCGAGTACGGGCTGGTCTGGCAGACCATCGGGATGGACGCCGTCTGTGTGCTGCTGCCCGACGACCACCCGCAGGCCAAGAACCTGTCGGTCGATCTGGCGGAGCTGGCCGACGAGCAGTGGGTGGCCGGCGCCGGTGACGGCTGTTTCGGCGACTGTTTCGCCGCGGCCTGCGCCCGGGCAGGTTTCGCGCCACGCCGGGTCCTGGAGTCGGACGTGCGCAACTGCGTCGACATGGTCGAGCTGGGCCTGGCCATCGGCCTGTGCCAGCCCACGTTCCGCCCACCGGCGGGACTGACCAGTCGGCCGTTGCGGGGCGCCCCGCTGCGCTGGCGGCTGGTCCTCGGGTGGCACCCGGACTCCCCGGCCGCGCGCAGTGCGCCGAAGCTGATGGATCACGCGCAGGAGGCGTACCAGGAGATCCTGGCGCGCAACGAGCACTACACGCAGTGGGCGCAGAGCCTTCCCGGCGCCGGCGGCAACAGCCACCTGGCCGCGGCCTGAGACACGCGGAGGGGGCGCCGTGCGCCCCCTCCACAAAAAGCCCGGCTCACCGCGCGGCGGCGCTCATCTCCACGTCGAAGACGAGTGCGCCGTCCCTGGCGTCCACCCGGACCGTCCGGCCCGGCGCCAGATCGGCGGCGAGCAGCATCGTGGACAGCCGGTTGTCCAGTTCCCGCTGGATGGTCCGGCGCAGTGGTCGCGCCCCGAACTCGGGCTGGTAACCGCGCTCGGCCAGCCAGTCGACCGCGGCCGGGGTGATGTCGAGGGTGACGTCCTGGGCGTGCAGTCGGCGGCGGGTCTCGTCCAGCATCAGCTCGGTGATCTTGTGCAGCTGGTCGTCCTCCAGCTGCCGGAAGATGATGATCTCGTCGATCCGGTTGATGAACTCGGGCCGCAACTGCTCCTTGAGCCGCTTGTCGAGCCGCTCGCGCAGCTCCTCACCGGGTGAGCGCCCGTTCTCCGCGCCGGCGAAACCGACACTGCGGGTGCTCCCGTTGATCAGGTCCGAGCCCAGGTTGCTCGTCATGATCAGCACGGTGTTCTTGAAGCTGACCGTCCGCCCCTGGCTGTCGGTGAGCCGCCCGTCGTCGAGCACCTGGAGCAGGATGTTGAAGACGTCCGGGTGAGCCTTCTCGATCTCGTCGAGCAGCACCACGCTGTACGGCCGTCGCCGCACCGCCTCGGTCAGCTGCCCCGCCTCGTCGTAGCCGACATACCCGGGCGGCGCCCCGACCAGTCGGGACACCGTGTGCCGCTCCTGGAACTCGCTCATGTCCAGCCGGATCATCCGGTCCGGCTCGCCGAACAGCGCCTCGGCCAGCGAGCGGGCCAGCTCGGTCTTGCCGACGCCGGTCGGGCCGAGGAACAGGAAACTGCCGACCGGCCGGTCCGGGTCGCCGAGTCCGGCGCGGGACCGACGGACCGCCTCGGCCACCGCGTTCACCGCGTCCTCCTGGCCGATCACGTGGCCGTGCAGGTTCTGCTCCAGCCGCAGCAGGCGGTCCCGCTCGGCCTCGGTGAGCTGGGCGACCGGGATGCCGGTGGACCGGGAGACCACCGCGGCGATCTCCTCCTCGGTCACCTGCGGCACCCCGTCGGCGGCCGAACCGGGGCCGGCCAGCTGCGCCCGCAACGTGTTGATCTCGTCGCGGAGCGCGGACGCCTGCTCGTAGTGTTCGGCGGCGACGGCCTGGTCCCGGTCGCGGGACAGCTGCTCGAGACGGCGCTCCCGCTCCCGGCGGTCGGCGTCGGGCGTCTTGGTGCGCAGCCGGACCCGGGCGCCGGCCTGGTCGATCAGGTCGATCGCCTTGTCCGGCAGGTACCGGTCGGTGATGTAGCGGTCGGACAGGACCGCCGCCGCGTCCAGTGCCTCGTCGGTGATCCGTACCTGATGGTGGGCCTCGTAGTTGTCGCGGAGCCCGCGCAGGATCGCCACCGTGTCCTCGACGCTCGGCTCCCCGACCAGGACCGGCTGGAACCGCCGGGCCAGGGCCGCGTCCTTCTCGATGTGCCGACGGTACTCGTCCAGGGTGGTCGCGCCGATCACCCGGAGCCGCCCGCGGGCCAGTGCCGGCTTGAGCATGTTGCCGGCGTCCATGCCGCCGCCCTCACCGCCGCCACCCGCGCCGACCATCGTGTGGATCTCGTCGAGGAAGACGATCAGGCCGTCCCCGGACGCCTGGATCTCCTCGATCACCTTCTTCAGGCGCTCCTCGAAGTCACCGCGGTACCGGGTGCCGGCCACCATCCCGGCCAGGTCCAGCTGCACCACCCGCTTGTCCTGCAGGGTCAGCGGCACCTCGCCGTCCACGATGCGCTGGGCCAGGCCCTCGACCACGGCGGTCTTGCCGACCCCGGCCTCGCCGATCAGCACCGGGTTGTTCTTGGTACGCCGGGACAGGATCTCGATCGCCTGCTCGATCTCGTCGGCACGCCCGATCACCGGGTCGATCTCGCCGCGCCGCGCCGACTCGGTCAGGTCGACGCCGAACTGCTCCAGCGTCGGGGTCGGCGCCGCGCTCGGCCGCGGGCCGGACTGGCCGGACTGGTTCGGTTTCGGCAGCTCACTGTGGTGCGGGATGGTGCGCGGGTCGACGATCCGACCGGCCAGCAGCCGTCCGGCCGCCGAGTCGGTGTTCATGCCGAGCGCCATCAGGATGTGCTCCGGCCCGATGTACGAGGCGCCGACCGCACGGGAGATCTGCAGGCTGTCCAGCAGCGCGCGCTTCGCGGCCGGGGTCAGCGCGATGCTCTCCGGCAGTTCGGTGGCCGCGGCCGCCGGCCGGCCCAGCTCGGTGAGCAGCTTGTCCGGGTCGGCGCCGGCTCGGCGTACCGTCTGCTTCATGGGGTCCTGCTGGAGCACCGCCCACAGCAGGTGGTCGGTGTCCAGGTCGGCCAGCGGCCGGTCGCCGCCGGCGACCTCGGCGGCCCGGCGGGCCGCGTCGGCGAGCACCTGGCGGGCGTCGTTGCTCATGTGTCTCGCGATGTCGAAACGCTGCGCCTGGCGGCGCGGCTCGGCCGCACCGAAGAAGCGCGCGAACAGGTCGTCCCACTGGCCGGGCCCCGCCGGCCCGAACGGTCCGATGCTCATCTGTCTCTCTTCTCCTGGTACCTCGGGCCGGGGTCCGCCCATGGAGGGCTACCCGGCCGGGTGGGCGGCAAACGCGAGCCGTCCGGTCGTCAACAGCGCGTGAACCTCCCCGCCGATTCCCGAATCGCGGAAAAAGTTGACACGACTACACTCAACTTCATGGTCGTGTCTCCCGATCCACCCTCCCTCACGCCGCTCTTTCAGGAGCCGGAACGGCCCGAGCCGGTCCGATCACCCTTCGACACGCCCGCTCACCGGCCGACCTCCGCTCCGGTTCCCGCACCGGGGGCCGGGCCGCCGCTGGTGATCGTCGACGGGGCGAACGTGGTCGGGTCGGTCCCGGACGGCTGGTGGCGGGACCGGGCCGGTGCGGCGGTGCGGCTGCGCGACAGCCTGGCGGCGGTGCCCGCCGCCGGCCTCCCCGACATCCCGGCGCCGGTCGAGGTGGTCCTGGTGGTCGAGGGCAGGGCCCGCGACATTCCGCAGGATCCCGAGGGCGTCCGGATCGAGCGCGCGTCCGGCTCCGGCGATGACAAGATCGTTGATCTGGTACGGGTGACCGCCCCGGCCCGCCGAACCGTCGTCGTGACCGCCGACCGAGGCCTGCGCGACCGCGTGACCAGACTGGGAGCCGAGGTCCGGGGCCCGTCCGCGGTCCCTCGCTGACCCGGCGGACTGACCCCCTGGGGAGGGCGTGTCGGCACCCGCGATGGTGATCCCGGGTGGCCCCGCAAGGCCCTGATGATCCATTGTGGATCATCTTCGGATAGGATCTCACCAGGGAGATCTTCGGCCACCGCGGGGAAAACCGTGTCGTGCCAAGCCTGGCAGGCTCTGATAAAACGGGGCATGCGAGGGCGGCCGTGCGGGAACCGGACGCTAGGCTGGAGCCGCAATGTAGACCCCGTCCAGGAGGCTGCCCGGGTGGCCAGTGTCGCCGAACTCAGAGCTGCCGTGGAGGCCGCGCTACAGCAGGTCACCGAGGGGCAGCAGGCGATACAGGCGGCGCGGGAGAAGATCGGTGAGGCGCAGCAGAGCCTCGCCGCCGCTCTCGACGGCAGCGCCAACGACGCGGTCGGAGCCGCGCACGCCTCGCTGTCCCAGGCAGATCAGCAGCTCGAGGATTCGATGAGCGCGACGCTGGCGGCGGTCGAGCAGGCCCACACCTACACGGCGAACCTCTGACGCGATGTCGCTGCTGCAGGAACTCGGCGCCCAGCTTCGCGCCACCTCTGACGACCTGCCCACCGGGCTGGTCGCCGCGGCGATGGACAAATTGCGCAGTGCCACCGACCTGCTCCGGTGGGTGCAGGAGGAGTCCAGCAAGGACCTCGGGGTGCTGCGCCTCGGCCACGCCACCGAGCATGCCGAGACGGCCGCCGCGGCGCTCCGGGCCACACAGGACGCCGTCGAGGCGTACCTCATGGTGCTCGGTCTCTCCGGAACCCCCGGCACCGCGCCGGGCCAGGAGTGGCGGACCGAGATGCGCCGGGAGGAGCGGCCGGAGCGCACGGCGCGACCGGAGGAGCCGCCCGCCGAGAAAGTGGAGAGTCTCGGGCCGTGGTGGCAGCAACGGGTGGCTCAGCTGACCGGTGAGGCGCCGCCCGGCGGCCCGGATCGTGCGGAGTTCGGGGAGCAGGCCGACCCGTCGGATCTGCTGCGGCGGATCGCGGCCGGGGTGCGCGCCGGTGACCGGGCCCGACTGGGCCGGGAGCTGCACGCGGTCAACGCCTCGAGCGGGCTGGGGCTGTCCGCGGTGACGCCGCAGCTGCTGCACCGGCTCGCCGGTGACCTGCTCGGGCACGAGCCCCGCCCGGAGGACGTGCCGCGGCTGCGGACGGCCGCGGAGGGTCGGGTGAAGGCGTTGCTGCCGGGCACCCAGCCGGACGTGCTGGAGACGCTGCTCGACCGGATCTGCCGGGTTCCGTTGCGTCAGCAGCAGGAGAAACGCGGCGACCGACCGGCCGGGCACCCGGCCGACACGGCGGTCACCGCGAGCGTGCTGACCGGGGTCCTGCTGGCCCGTCTGGGCCGGGACGCCGGTTCCCTGGAGCCGGACGCCCCGGAGCCGGTGCGGCCCCGCCCCGAGACCGCGGAGGACCGCCGATGAGGCGCCGCTGGAGTCCGATGACCACTTCGACGATGCCGGCGAGTCATGGCTGAATCCACCAAGAACCGGGTCATGGAGATCCGGGCCGGGCTTTCGCACGCGCTCGGCGCCGCGCAGGTGGCCCTGGAGCGTGCCCACGACGTCCGGGAGGCGGCCGAGGCGCGCTACCGGCGGATGGTCGCGGCGGCCACCGCCCGGCGCCGGAAACTCGCCGCGGCCCGGGACGAGCGGATCCACGAGATCGACGCGTGGCACGACACCGAACTGGCGGCGCTGGCCGGCGCGGCGGCGGGCGCGGCCGACCGGGCGGCACCCGGGGCGGCCGGCGAGCCGTGGCACAGCTGGGAGCCGACGCCGTTGGACCGGGCCGCCGAGCTGCGGGTCGGGCGGCTGATGCTGCCGGAGGCCCCGTTGCCGGCGCCCGCGCGCGCCGAGCGGCCGGGCGGCGGCGGGCGGAGCGCGCCGGGCGGGACCGAGGACTGGGGTGGCGGGGCCTGGGCCGGTGCGCCGGGTGAGGTCACCGAGGCCTGGGCCGGGCCGGACGGTGAGCCGCCGGAGAGCACCGCCGGGCCGGTCGTCGACGACGCGCCGCCCGAGGTTCCGGCGCTGGTGCGGCTGCTCGATCACGGGCACATCGTGGTCGAGGGCGACCGGCGAGCCGGCGACGACGTGGTGGCCGGGCTGCTGTTGCGAGCGCTCGGCACCAGCGTGCCCGGCCAGGTGCAGCTGATCGGGTACGACCCGGAGAACCTCGGTGGTGGGCTGGCCGGGTTCGCGCCCCTGGCGACCGCGGGCGTACTCACCTTCGTCGGGCCGGGCGGGTTGGACAAGCTGGTCGACGAGCTGGTCGGGCACGTGCGGCGGATCAACGAGACGGTGCTGGCCGGCGAGTACACGTCGGTGCGCGAGCTGCACGCGGCGACGAAACGGCGGCCGGAGCCGTGGCGGGTGGCGGTGCTGCTCGGTGGCGGTGAGCTGTCCCGCCATCAGCGGACCCAGCTGGACCGGCTGCTGCGGACCGGGGCGGCGTGCGGGGTGCACCTGGTGATCCGGGGGCAGTCGGTGGAGCCGGGGCCGGGGATCGAGTTCGTGGTGGCGGCGGCGGGTGACGAGGCCCGCATCGAGAGTGCCGGCGATCTGCCCGTACGGCTGGATGCCGCTCCGCCGTCCCATCTGATGACCGCGACGTGCCGGCAGATCGCCGAGTCGGTGGCCGCCGGGCCGGCGCCGGTGGCGCTGGACAGTCTCCTGCCGGAGGCCGGTGCCGAGTGGCGGGAGAGTTCCGCGGCGGGCCTGACCGCGCCGCTCGGGGACAGCCCGCAGGGGCCGCGCGTTCAGGTGACGCTGAGCGACTACCCGCCGCACGCGTTGATCGCGGGGCCGTCCGGGACCGGCAAGACCAACTTCATCTACGCCTGGATGGGAGCGCTTTCCGCCCGCTACTCCCCCGACGAGCTGGCGTTCTACCTGCTCGACTTCAAGGAGGGCGTGTCGTTCGCCAGGTTCGCGCCGGGCCGCCGGGACCCGAGCTGGCTGCCGCACGTCCGGCTGGTCGGGGTGAACGTCAACACCGACCGTGAGTTCGGTCTGGCGCTGCTGCGGTTCCTGGGCGCCGAGCTGAAACGGCGGGCGGACGCCGCGAAGCGGCACGAGGTGACCAATCTGGCCGAGCTGCGGGCCGAGGATCCGGAGGGTGCGTGGCCGCGGATCGTGGCCGTGGTCGACGAGTTCCAGGTGCTGCTGGCCGGCCGGGACGCGGTCACCACCGAGGCCGTGGACCTGCTGGAGGACCTGGCCCGGCGGGGCCGGTCGCAGGGCATCCACCTGGTGCTGGCCAGTCAGGACGTGTCCGGCATCGAGGCGCTGTGGGGCCGGCCCGCGCTGGTCGCCCAGTTCAGCCTGCGGATCGCGCTGCCCCGGGCACGGCGGGTGCTGGCCGAGACGAACCCGGCCGCCGACTCGCTGCCCCGCTACCACGCGGTGGTCAACGCCGACTCGGGCGCGCCGGAGGCGAACCGGATCGTCCGGGTGCCCGCCGCCGGCGACCGGGATCAGTGGAGTTCGCTCCAGCACCGGCTGTGGCGGCGTCGCCCGGCCGAGTTGGGGCCGCCGCGGCTGTTCGACGGTGACGTGATCCCGCGGCTGGCCGACAGCCCGGACTACCGGGACCTGCGGGTCGGTGACGCGTCCACGGCGCCGGTGATGCTGCTGGGGCAGACCATCGACGTGGCGGCGCGGTCGGCGCAGACCGTGCTGCGGCGGGCGCCGGGCCGAAACCTCGCGGTACTGGGCACCCGGACCGACGAGGCGTGCGCGATCCTGGCGACGGCGGGCCGCTCGCTGGCCGCGCAGTTCACCCCGGGCGGGGCCCGGTTCTCGGTGGTCTGCCTGGACCCGGACGCGCGGGCGGCGGCCGAGGCACTGCACGCCCGGATCCCGGGGTCCGGCTTCTATCTGCCCGACGACGTGTACTGGCTGTTGGAGGACGCCGCCGCGGAGGCGACCGCGTCGTGGCCGGCCGACCGCCCGCACTTCATCCTGATCTACGCGGCGGACGCGCTGCCCGGCGGCAAGGAGGCGGCCGACCAGCTGCGGACCGTGCTGCGGCAGGGCCCGGAGCGGCGGCTGCACGTGCTGGGCTGGTGGCGCGGGGCCGGGCTGCTGCGTGACTCGCTGGGCGGGCACGCGTCACGGACCGATCCGATCGGCGCGTGGGTGGCGCTGGACGTGCACGGCAGTGAGCTGTCGCCGTACTACCCGGGGCAGGGCGCGCCGAACTGGTATCCGCGCCCGTGGCGGGCCCTGCATTTCGACCGCTCGGTGCACCGTGGCGCCGAGGTGATCATCCCCTACGGAACCTCATGAGCGAACTGCAACCGGCCGACTTCGAGCGCGCCGACTACCGTACCGTCCTGCGTCGGCTGACCAGCCTGGACGCGAAGGCGACCGGGCTCCGGGAGGAGGCCCGCCGCTGGTACGCCGACCGGCTGGCCGCCGCCGACGTGGCCGTCCAGGAGGCGGCCGGGCGGTTGGAGGCAGCCGAACGGTCGGTCCGGTCGGCCCAACGCGGCCTGGAGGAGGTGGACGCCCGGGCGGCCGGCCTGTGGTCGGACTTCGTGCACCGGGTCGGTCCGGTGGCCGAGCGGTTCGGGCGTACCCTGCCGCCGGCCAGCATTCCCCGGCAGCGCGGTGACGACGGGCCGGACCGGGACGCCGAGGACTACCTCAAGGAGGTGGAGAACCGGGTGCGGTACACACCGCCGGCCCGGCCGATCACCCTCGGCACGAAGATCCTCTTCGGCATGCTGGGTTTCGTCGGCGGCCTGCTCGGGGTGATCGGCAACCTGTTGGTGCGCCGGACCGGCGCGGCCGCGGGCGGGGACTGGCAGCAGGCGGCGCCGGTGGTGGCGCTGCTGGTGATGCTGCTCTTCCCGGTGCTGGCGGTGGTGACCGCGAAACTCATCGCGGACCGCCGGGACGCCCCGCTGGACACCTCGGCGGTCGTGACGGTCCTGGCGACCGGTCTGGTCACGGCCGGGCTGCTGTTCACCGCGGTGCTGGTCGCTCAACCCCGCTGAGGTCCCGCATCCGGCGGGCTTCGTCGGCCAGGGCGGCCGGGACCCCGGGTCCGTCGTCGCCGCCCCCGTGAGCTTCGTCGTACTCGTAGTCGCCGCCGGCCGCTTCGGGGCGCTCGGGTTCACGTGCGTCGTCTGCTGTGTCGGTCATGGATCCGGTTGTACCCGACCGCGCCGCGGAAATACCGGGAACCGGGAACCGACCATCGGACGAGACCGCCGGAACTACTTGTGTTCCTCAACAATCGACGGTGGCGGAGCCGGAATTCACCGCCCGCCACCCGTTGGATAAACAATTGTTCAGTAATGAATATGTGGCGCGCGTCTCGCCGCCGCGCACCCTGTCGCCGCCGCGCTCCGAATAAGCGAAAACCGGGCCCGTCCGGTTAGGCGGGCCCGGCGGGCGTCAGCTGGCCCGGCGCTCGCGCACCTGCTTGCAGTTCACACACGTGGTGGCCGAGGGGAACACCTCGAGCCGCTCCACCGGGATCGGGTTGGAGCAACCCTCACAGTTGCCATACGTCCCGTCGTCGAGGCGCTGGAGCGCGTGCTCCGCCTGCGTGCGCCTGTCCAGCAGCGTCCTCAGCAGTGAGGTCGCGGCGTCGCGCTCCGCCGTCTTCGACCCGCTGTCGGCCTGGTCGTCGCCGGCCGCGTCGCCGATCTCGACCAGCCTCAGCCTGGTGTTCTGGGCGACGGCCTCTTCGTACTCGCGGTCGAGCTCCTCGAACCGGCCCTGCAGGATCACCCGGATCTGCTCGAACTCCTCGACCGAGCGCCCCTTGGCCGTGCTCGCGCCCTTACCCGCAACAACCGCTCCGTTGACGAGCATGCAGTCCCCCTGCCCTTCACTCAGCCCCGACCGGTGGCCATCCCCGGGTCACCCTCGTCCCGGCCGGCTCGTGCATGTGGAGCCGGACGATACCCACCGCCGGAGATCCCAAACGGGACCCCCGCGAAAAAGTAACCGGAGCATAACTGTCGGTGTTCGAATCCGCCACGGACTCGGCACGCGGGTCTTGTGCCGAGCGTCACGAGCCGGTCACGACAAGCGCCGGGTGGCGCGGGTCGTCGAGACGAACGACCACGTCAGCGAAGGTTTCCGGGGCCACCTCATCGGCGTAGCGCCGATAGGCCGGAAGCGTCCAGGCGAGATCATCGGGGGTCCGGCGGGCCAGCGCCGCCGGGGTCAGCTCAAGGTGGACGGAGAAGTCGAACGGCAACCCGGAGCCGAGCAGCAACGGGCCGCTGACCAGCACGATCGCGCCCGGCGGGAGCTCACGGTACGGCGCCCGGGCGGCCCGATCGATGTGGGCGTCCCACAGGCGCTCCAGGATCCGCCCGGAACCGTCCGGCCCGGCCGGGGACAGCACCTCGCGGATCAGCCCGGCCTCGTCGAACCAGCCGGTGTAGAAAGAGTCCGGATTGGTACGCCCGAACTCGAGCCGCAGCGACGCCGGGCGCAGGAAATCGCTGGTGTCGACACGTACCGTCGGGCGACCGCGCACCCGCAACGGGTCCACCAGGGCGTCCGCGAGACGGCCCGGATCGGCCGCGTCGGCGCCGTCCACGGCCACCCGCAGCCGGCTGTCGGATTCCCGACTCGCCAGCCGGTCGGCGAGGCCCTCGACGAGCAGGGGAAAGGAGACCGGTCGTACCCGCATGGATCAATCGTGCGGCAGGATGCTGATCCGTGCGTCGTCGGCCAGCCGGTAGCCCACCCCGTAGACGGTGGTGATCAGCGGCAGGTGCCCGCCGAGCTTGAGTCGCAGCCGGCGCACGTGCACGTCGACGGTGCGCTCACCGGCCCGCTCGTAACCCCAGACCGCGGCGAGCAGCTGGGCCCGGGTGAAGACCCGACGCGGACGCTCGGCGAGGTACTGCAGGAGGTCGAACTCCAGCCGCGTCAGCGGCAGCGCCTCGCCCTCCAGCAGCGCCTGACGCGACGAGGTCAGCAGACGCACCTCCGGCCCGTCCAGAGGCGCCTCAGCGGGCTCCTCGGCCGTCTCCGGCTCGGGCGCCGGGGCCTGCTCGACGGTGACCGTCCCCCGACTCAGCTCGACCAACTCACGGACGGCGGCGAGCAGCCGGTGCGCCTGTGGGGAAACCACGTCCCCGGTGAGCGGAATGGCGAGTGTCACGGTCAGCGCGGGCTCGGCGGTGCGGCGACCGGAACTCCGGCCGGGTCCGGCAGAACGACGATCGGCACGCGGCGACAATGCGCTGACCGGCATTGATTCATCCCCCAGAATTTGCTGACGCAAGCGAATACGATTTTTCACTCTGCGTAAAGGCCCGAACGATATTTCCGGTACGCCGGTGAGCGGGTCAAGTCGTCAACCACACTGTGGGAAAGACGTTCCATATTGTCGGGCGCGCCGCTAATTCATTCCGGGAACGCTTTCTGTCAGCCTCATTAAACATTGCCGAACGTCATGGGCATGAGAAGACAACCGGGGGCACCGCCGTCAAGGCGACACCCCCGGTATGAAACGATTTTCCGGTGTGAGATCAGCCGCCCGAGGTGAGGCGGCGGCCGACCGCGGCGATCAGCCGGTCCAACTCGGAGCCGAACGGGTTGTCGTGCACCAGGTAGGTCCAGGTGGCGCTGGGCCGGACGATCTCGGCCCGCTCCGGCTGCCAGCCGTCCGTCAGGTCGACCTCCTCGAAGGCCTCGATCGTCTTCGCCTCGACCTGGGTGAGCATCTCCTGGAAGGCCGGGACGGCCGACCTGTGGAACTCGTCCAGCGGGTCGAGCTTGCCCAGGGCGCGCAGGTGCACACCCTCCCGGACCTCGGACAGGTACGCCAGGTGGTCGGCCCACTGCTTGTCGAGGTGGTAGAGCGCGATCGCCCGGGCCGCGTCGGACAGCACGTCCTCGTCGGTCTCCTTGGCCTTGTCGGGCGACTTCTCCAGCAGCATGATCGCGGCGACCTCGGAGGTCAGCAGCCGCTCCCGGCGCTCGGCCAGCAGCAGACGCTGCTGCTCGATGACCACGCTGTAACGCCAGGTGTTCTTGTGGATCTCGTGGTTCACACCCTCGGCGACCCGCTGGGCGTGCTCGACCGCGTACTCCACCTGGGAGTCGTGCACGACACCGTCGATGTCCATCCGCGGCGAGGCCGGGATGATGTCACCGGCGTGCCGCTGGACCAGCTCGTCCTCGAGGCTGACGAAGAACACCGAGCGGCCCGGGTCGCCCTGCCGGCCGGCCCGGCCACGCAGCTGGTCGTCGACGCGGCGGCTGTCGTGCCGGCCGGAGCCGATCACGTAGAGGCCGCCCAGCTCGACCACGGCGTCGCGGTCCTTCTCGTCGCTGCCGCCGAGGCGGATGTCGACACCACGCCCGGCCATCTGGGTGGAGACGGTGACCGCGCCGAGCGCGCCGGCCTCGGCGATGATCGACGCCTCCTCGGCGTCGTTCTTCGCGTTCAGCACGTTGGACGGGACGCCCGCATCGGCGAGCTGACGGGCCAGGCGCTCGGACGCCTTCACGTCCAGGGTGCCGATCAGCACCGGACGGCCCGACTCGTGGGCGATCTTGATCTCCTCGACCAGGGCCTCGTCGCGCATGTCGTGCGCCGAGTAGATCCGGTCGACGTCGTCCTCACGGATGTTCGGCGTGTTCGACGGGATGACCGCGACCTCGAGCTTGAAGTACTCACGGAGCTGCTCGCCGACGTGCACGGCGGTCGCCGTCATGCCGCAGACCGTCTTGTACAGCGCGATGAACGCCTGCACGGTGATGGTGTCCAGCACCTCGCCCTCGGCGGTGGCGGACAGGCCCTCCTTGGCCTCCACGGCCGCCTGCAGACCGTCCGGCCAGCGACGACGCTGCGCGACCCGGCCGCGCATCTCGTCGATCAGCTCGACCCCGCCGTTACGGACGATGTAGTCGACGTCGCGACGCAGCAGGGCGTGCGCGTGCAGCGCCACGTTCACCGCGGACAGCTTCTCGACCTGGTCGTCCGCATAGAGGTCGATGTCGCCGAGCTGGGCCTCGATGTTCTTCAGCCCCTCCTCGGTGAAGGCCACCGAGCGGCCGTCCTCGGCCACCTCGTAGTCCTTGCCCTTGCGCAGGGCCCGCACCAGCTCGGCGGCCTCGTGCACCGGGTCGCTCTCCACCGAGGTGCTGCCGGCCAGCACCATCGGCACCCGGGCCTCGTCGATCAGGATCGAGTCGGCCTCGTCGACGATGCAGGTGGCCAGGTCGCGCTGGACCCGGTCGGCGACGTCGGTGACCAGCTGGTCGCGCAGGTAGTCGAAGCCGGCCTCGCTCACCGAGACGTAGGTGACGTCCGCCGCGTACGCCTCGCGGCGCTCCTCCGGCGTCATCAGCTCGGTCACCGACGCGACGGTCAGGCCGAGGAGCGTGTAGATCGGCTCCATCCACTCGGCGTCCCGGCGGGCCAGGTAGTCGTTGACGGTGAGGACGTGCACCGGGCCGTTGCCGAGGCGGGTGTGCCCATACGCCGCGATGGTCGCGGTGAGCGTCTTGCCCTCACCGGTCGCCATCTCGGCGACCCGCTTGTCGAGCAGCGCCATCGCGCCGAGCAACTGCACGTCATACGGCCGCTGGCTGATCGCCCGCCGGGCCGCCTCGCGGCCGATCGCACAGATCTCGACGTGATCGCTCGCCTCGCGCGCGGCCTCGGTCAGGGCCGCGTCGTCCATCTCCTGCAGAGCCTCCTCGCGCGCCTCGATCGCGGGGAGCCGCTTCGACAACGGGCCGAGGTCCACCGTCGTGCCCGGACGCTGGAGAAACTTGCGGAACCGGCTCTTCAGCCGCTGAGACACACCCATGGCGCGCAACGGTACTTCATTTTGCCCGATCTCAGGTGACGGACTCCCGCCGGATCGCCGGGAAGGATGTGCGCCGGTCATCGGCGCGCGAACGTTTGCCCCGCCCGGACGCCGGGCACCTGATGACCTGACGTCCGCCGGGCGTCCAGCGCGGACCGCCGGAGGGAGGCGCATGCCCAGCCAGCTCGTCTGCCGGCCGGAGCGGGATCTTCCGGTGGCGGTCCTGCGGGTCAGCGGCACCCTGGACCGGGACACCGGCGGGGCGCTCGGCACCGCGGTGCGTCGCAGCCTGGCCGGGCAGCCGGTGAAGGTGCTGCTCGACCTGACCCGACTCCGCGTCGGCGACCCGGTGGCCCTGACCGGGCTGGGCGCCGTGGTCTGCCAGGCGGAGGAGTTCCCGTCGGTGCCGATCGTGGTGTGCGGCGCCGACCCGCAGACCCGCGACGCCCTGGCCGGTGTCCGGGACTGCGCCGGTCTGGAATACGCCGACGACTGCGACAAGGCGCTGGCCGATGCGGAGGCCGAACCCGGTGGTCTCGCCGTGCGGGTGCGGTTGCGGCCGGTCCCGGAGGCCTGCCGTCAGGTACGGAACCTGATCGTCCAGGCCGGTACGGCGTGGCAGTGCGCCGATCTGACCGCCACCGCCACCCTGGTCGCCACCGAACTGGTCGCCAACGTGGTCCGGCACGCGCACACCACCATGGAGTTCACCCTCGGTCTTCGGGGCGGCCGGCTGACCATGGCGGTCCGCGACGGCAGCCGCCTGATGCCCCGCACCCTCGACCCGGCCGTCACCTCCGCCGGTGGACGCGGGCTGCGCCTGGTCCGCGAGCTCACCGACGCGTGGGGTGTCCTGCCGGTCCCCGACGGCAAGGTGGTGTGGACCCAGCTCAGCACCGGGGCGCCGGGATGACCACCGAGCATCGTGATCTGGTCGCCGTGGGCGCGTCCGCCGGCGGGGTGGAGGCGCTGCGCGCGATGGTCGCCGGGTTGCCCGCCGACTATCCGGGCGCGGTCCTGGTGGTCCTGCACGTGCCCCGGTCGGCGCCGAGTGCGCTGCCGGGCATCCTGTCCCGGGGCGGTCCGCTACCGGCAGACACGGCCCGCGACGGGGAGATCGTCCGGTCCGGCCGCGTCTACGTGGCCCCCGCCGACCACCATCTGCTGCTGCTCGACGGGCACATCCGGCTGAGCCGCGGTCCCGCCGAGAACGGGCATCGTCCCGCGGTCGATCCACTGTTCCGCTCGGTGGCCCGGGCCGCCGGGCGGCGGGCGATCGGCGTCGTGCTGTCCGGAGCCCGGGACGACGGCGCGGCCGGGCTGGCCACGATCGCCTCCCGCGGCGGTGCCACGGTGGTGCAGGACCCGGCCGACGCGCTGCACCCGTGGATGCCGCGGGCCGCGCTGGAGGCGGTGACGGCCGATCACGTGGTCCCGGCCGCGGGGATCGGCCCACTGCTGGCCGCGCTGACCGCGACGCCCCTGGCACCGGCGCCCGAACCCGAACCCGACCCGCTGCTGGACGCGGAGGTGGCCATGTCCGAGCTCTTTCCGTTGAGCAGTGACCGGATCGCGCCACCGGCCGGGTTCGGTTGCCCCAGCTGCGGCGGCAGCCTGTTCCAGATCGAGGAGAAGCCGCTTCCCCGGTTCCGCTGCCGGGTCGGGCACGCCTGGTCGCCGGAGACCCTCCTGGACGAGCAGACCGCCTCGCTGGAGAGCGCGCTGTGGATGGCGCTGCGCGCGCTCAAGGAGAAGGCGGAGCTGAGCCGGCGGATGGCCGTCGACGGCCGGGAACGCTATCTGGACACCGCGGAGGACGCCGAGACCGCGGCCGGCACACTCCGGGACCTGATCGCCCGTCTCGGCGCCACAGGTACCGGCTGACGTGCGGTAGCGTTCCGGATCGTGCAAGCGACCGACCCGCAATTCGAAGCCCTTCTGGTCTACCTCAAAGAGTCCAGGGGCTTCGACTTCACCGGCTACAAGCGGTCCAGCCTCATGCGGCGGGTCAATCGGCGGATGACCCAGGTGGACGCGACCGACTATCCGGAGTATCTGGACCATCTCCAGGTCCACCCGGACGAGTTCACCGCGCTCTTCAACACCATCCTGATCAACGTGACGGCGTTCTTCCGGGACGCCGACGCCTGGGAGTACCTGCGGGCCGAGGTGCTCGAGCCGATGGTCACGGCCAAGCCGGCCGACTCGATGATCCGGATCTGGTCGGCCGGGTGCGCGTCCGGCGAGGAGGCGTACACGCTGGCCATGGTCCTGGCCGAGATGCTCGGCATCGACCAGTTCAAGGACCGGGTCAAGATCTACGCGACGGACGTCGACGAGGAGCAGCTCAACGAGGCCCGGCAGGCGTCGTACGGCGAGCGCGAGATCCAGGATCTCGACCCGGAGCTGGTCGAACGCTACTTCGAGCAGGTCAACGGCCGGTACACGTTCCGCAAGGACCTGCGCCGGTCGGTCATCTTCGGCCGCAACGACCTGGTGCAGGACGCCCCGATCTCCCGGATCGACCTGCTCACCTGCCGCAACACGCTGATGTACTTCAACGCCGAGACCCAGTCGAAGATCCTCGGCCGGTTCCACTTCGCCCTCAACGACACCGGCGTGCTGTTCCTCGGCAAGGCGGAGATGCTGCTCAGCCACGGCAGCCTGTTCACCCCGATCGACCTGAAGCGGCGGGTCTTCCGTCGGGTCCCCCGCCTGTACGCCCCGCCCGGCGTGGTCTTCACCGACCCGCCGCCGGCCGGCACCGGCGGTGTCACCGGGCTCGACGAATTGCGCAACGAGGCGTTCGCGGCGAGCCCACTGGCCCAGCTGGCGCTCACCTCGGACGGTCTGGTCGCGCTCTCGAACCGACACCTGGAGAAGATGTTCGGGGTGTCCTCGCGCGACATCGGCCGCCCGTTCCGCGACCTGGACCTGTCCTACCGGCCGGTCGAGCTGCGCCGCTACATCGAGCAGACCCAGCTGGAGCGCCGCACCCTGCGGGTCACCGACGTCGAGTACCACCGCGGCTCCGAGGTCGTCCACCTGGTGGTGCAGATCAGCCCGCTCAGCGGTGCCGACGGCAGCCTCCTCGGCGTCAACCTGATCTTCCACGACATGACCGCTGCCCGGCGCCTGCAGGACGACCTGGAACACGCCAACCAGCAGCTCGAGGCGGCGTACGAGGAACTCCAGTCGACCAACGAGGAGCTGGAGACCACCAACGAGGAACTCCAGTCCACGGTCGAGGAACTGGAGACCACCAACGAGGAACTCCAGTCCACGGTCGAGGAACTGGAGACCACCAACGAGGAACTCCAGTCGACGAACGAGGAACTGGAGACCATGAACGAGGAACTCCAGTCCACCAACGACGAGTTGCAGAGCATCAACGACCAGCTGCGGATCAGCACCGGCCGGCTGGACGAGGCGAACGCCTTCCTGGAGACCGTCCTGACCAGCCTCCAGGCCGGGGTCGCGGTCGTCGACCCGGATCTGCGGATCCGGATGTGGAACCGGCACGCCGAGGACCTGTGGGGGCTGCGCTCCGGCGAGGTGATCGGCCAGCACTTCCTCAACCTGGACATCGGGCTGCCCATCGATCAGGTGCGGCCGCTGCTGCGCGGCGCCCTCGGGGCCGACGGCGGGTCCGGCGAGATCCGCCTCGACGCCGTCAATCGGCGCGGCCGCAACGTCACCGTCCGAGTGGCGTGCACCCCGCTGCGCAGTCGCGACGGTGGCCCGGGCGGGGGCGACGGGGCCATCATCGTGATGGAGACGGACTGACGTTTACCACACCCCGGGCGGGGAAACCGCCAGTCACTCGGAAGGGCGGTGCCATGGCGATCCGGTGTGAGGTGAGCGGCGACGGCGCCAACCTGGTGGCCGCGCTGTCCGGCGGTCTCCAGCTGACCGACAGCGCGAGCCTGCGCGAGCAACTGCTCAAATGCCTCGCCGAACAGCCCGAGGCACTGCTCGTCGACCTGTCCGCGATGTGGGTCGATCAGCCGCTCGCACTGTCGATCTTCAAGGTGGTGCTGCGGCAGGCGGCCCGCTGGCCGGGCACGCCGGTTCTGCTCTGCGCGCCCGGGCCGCAGACCCGTGAACTGCTCTCCACCGCGGCCAACCATCGGCTGCCGCTCTACCCCACCGTCGCGGCCGCGCTCGCGCACCTGCACGACGAACGGAGCACCATGCCGTCGATCAGCGAAGAACTACTGCCGGTCAGCGGCTCCACCCGGCACGCCCGCGACGTCGCCACCGAGGCGTGCGTGCGCTGGGACCTGCCCGACCTGGTCGCCCCGGCCAGCCTGATCGTCACCGAACTCGTCGCCAACGTCGTCGACCACGCCGACACGATGATGACGCTGCGTCTGTCACTGCGGCACCGGTACCTCAGCATCGCGGTCCGGGACGGCTCGCCACAACCACCGTCGCCGTCCCTCTCCGGACCGCCACAAGCGGCCACCGGGCGCGGGTTGCGCCTGGTCAACGAGATCGCTTACAGCTGGGGTTATCTGCCCTCGACCGGCGGCAAGGTGGTCTGGGCGGCTTTGCGCCGCCCCTGACGGCCGTCACGGTCCGTCACCATCCGCGATCAGGCCCGGCGCAGCACACCGGCCAGGCCCGACACTGCCAAGATCCTCGCGACGTACGGCTGAGCGCCCGTCACGCCGAACTCGACCCGTGCCGCCGCGGCGGTCTGCACGGCGTCCAGCAGCACCGACACGCCCGCGGCGTCCACCAGCGGGACCGCCGTCAGGTCGACCAGCACCGACCGTACCCCCGCGCCGTTGATCGCATGCCGCAGGCCGACCCGCAGCCGCTCCGCGGTGTCCCGGTCGACCTCGCCGCGAACCCGCACCGCCAGGGCGCCGCCCTCCCGGGTCACCGCCACCTGCATGCCCGGCCGGCCGGCCCGCGACTCGCCCTCCCAGTGCGGCGGGTTGTCGCTCAGCATCGCCTCACGCAGCCAGGTCAGCGCCCGGCTCAGCAGCCGCGACACGTGCATCTGCGAGATGCCCAGCTCCTCGGCGATCTCCGCCTGGGTGCGGTTGCCGTAGAACCGCATCGCGAGCATCCGGCGCTCCCGGGCCGGCATACGCAGCAGCAGATCGGTGACGGTCAGCTTGTCGGTCACCGACTCCAGCTCGGTGTCCAGCCCGCCCAGCAGGTCACCGAACTCCATCGCGCCGTCCTCGGCGACCGGGGCGTTCAGCGACGCCGGCGAGTAACCGGCGGCCGACTCGACCGCCTCGCGCACCGCCTCCTCGGACACGCCGAGACGGTCGGCCAGCTCACCCGTCGTCGGGTTCCGAGCCAGCGTGCCGGTCAGCAGCATCGAGGCGTGACCGACCTCCAGGCTCAGATCCTGCACCCGGCGCGGCACGTGCACACCCCAGGTGCGGTCCCGGAAGTGGCGCTTCAGCTCACCGGAGATGGTGATCACCGCGTACGCCGTGAACGAGCCGCGCTCCGGATCGTACCGATCGATCGATTTGACCAGGCCCAGACGCGCGACCTGTTCCAGATCCTCCAGATGCTCGCCGCGCCCGCGGTAGCGGCGGGCGAGCCGCCCGGCGAACGGCAGACAGAACCGGATCAACCGCTCCCGGGACGCCTCGGCCTCGGCCGGGGTCGCGCCGTCCAGACGCTCCGCGTAGGCGAGCGCGGCCGCGTCGAGATCCTCCAGCATGCTTTCGGCCGGTTCCCCGACCTGACCTCGCGAGGGCATGTCACCCCTTCCGGAAGCGGCCCGGGGCAGCACCGGCTGATCCGGCACACGCCCCGCCATCGGAAGCTACTGCCCGTTCCACACTCCCCCCAAACCCCGCTGCTACGTCGCGCGCTCGCCCCATCGGCCGCCGGACGGCCGCCGACGGGTCTGCGTCGCGTCCGTCACCAGGAGCGATCAGTCCCGACGGCAGTCTCTCCCGGATTCCGTCGCCCGGGTACGGAACAGCCGCGACGTCAGCCCAAAGCGCGACGTCTACTGCCGTGGGCGGCGGCCGGGCAGGCCGCTCGGTGCCGTCGACGGATCCTCCAACGTCTCCGGGACGCTGTCCGGAGCCGGCCGGGCCGCGGCCGGGCCGCCCCGGGACGGGAGACCGGACGGGGCGTTCTGCTCGTCGGCCGGAGCGCCGTCGGGCGGGGCGGTGTTGTGCTGACCCATGTCCGGCGCCTGCAGCGGGGACCGCGGGGCGTTGTGCTGCCCCATATCGGGCGCCTGCAACGGCGAACGCGGCGCATTGTGCTGACCCATGTCCGGCGCCTGCAACGGCGAACGCGGCGCATTGTGCTGACCCATGTCGGGCGCCTGCAACGGGCTCGGGGCATTGTGCTGACCCATGTCCGGCGCCTGCAACGGGGACCGCGGCGCGTTGTGCTGACCCATGTCCGGCGCCTGCAACGGCGAACGCGGGGCGTTGTGCTGCCCCATATCGGGCGCCTGCAGCGGGGACCGCGACGCGTTGTGCTGCCCCATATCGGGCGCCTGCAACGGGCTCGGGGCGTTGTGCTGACCCATGTCCGGCGCCTGCAACGGGGAGAGGGCCGGGCGCTGAGCGCCTTCCGCCGCGGGCGTCGGCGCATTGTGCTGGCCCATGTCCGGGGCCTGCTGCGGTGAACGGGATGTGGGGTTCATCAGTGGAGGCGTGGTCATGGGCTCGCCGGGCTGCGGGGCGGGCATCGCAGCCTGCGGCGGAGTCCCCGGCTGGTCCTGCGGGGCGGGTGCCGGGGGCGCTCCGAAGGTTCCCGGCATCGGCGGGAGCTGCGGTGCGGCCGTCGCCGGCGGGCGGGCCGAGCGGGTGAACCGGGGTGCGTCGAGCGGACTGTTCTGCTGGCTGTAGAGGGGCGGCCGCCGCATCAGCTCGTCCACGTCGTCCGACAGCGGCGCGCCCGGGGCGGGCATGCCACCGAACGCCGCCTGGCCCGGCGCGGCCGGCGGCATCCCGCCGTACGACGGTTGGCCCGGCGCGTTGGAGGGCGAACCGGGCATCCCGCCGACCGGTGCCGGACCGGAGGCGGGCGAATCCGGAGCAGGCAGGCCGCCGAACGACGCCGGGTTCTGTGCCGCGGACATGCCACCGAACGTCGGCGGGTTCTGCCCTGAGGGTGGCATCGTGCCCGGCCCCGGCGTGACCGGCACGGCCGGCATCATCCCGGTGGCATCGAAGCCGCCCGGAGTGCCGCCACCTGGGAAACCTCCGGCGTCCGTGGTGCCGTTTCGCCCGGGGACGACTCCCCCGGGAGCCATGCCGCCGAAGGTGGCACCGCCCGTATCGCCACTCGCCGGGAACGAGCCACCAGGCGCCCCCTGACCGAAACCACCCTGACCGGGGCCGTTCTGACCAGGGCTGTTCTGACCGAAACCACCCTGGCCGGGGCCGGCCTGACCGAAACCACCCTGGCCGGGGCCGTTCTGGTTCGAGGCGCCTGGAACGAAACCCTCGCCGTGGCCGCCCGGACCGGGCCGATCCTGCCCGAATCCGCCCTGGTTGAATCCGCCCTGGTTGAATCCGCCCTGGTCGAAGGAACCGGGTCCGGACGCGCCGGAGCCGAAACCACCCTGGCCGGAGTTACTCAGGCCCGGAATGCCCGATCCGAAGTCACCCTGGGCCGGTCTGCCGGACTCAACCCCACCCTGGCCGGGCACGCCCGAACCGAAGCCACCCGGACCCGGACCGAAACCGCCCTGACCCGATGCGTTCTGGTCACCCCCGAAACCGCCCGGACCAGGCATCCCCTGACCGAATCCGCCCTCACCGGGAGCGTCCTGGCCGAAGCTCGGCCGGCCCGCGACCTCAGCATCCGGCGTGTGCGGCCCGGACACGGACTGGCCGAAGCCGCCCGGGGCGGTCATTCCCGGGCCCGGAGGTCGGCCGGCTTCGCCGGGTGGGGTGCCGTAGGTCGCCGCACCGGGCTGGTTGAACGGTGCACGGACGGTGGGTCCCGGGACCGTGCGGCCCGGTTCGCCGCCCGGGAAACCGCCACCGGGGAACGAACCACCAGGAACCGGTCCGCCCGCCGGATCTCCTCCCGGATAGGTGCCGGGCGGGAACGATCCGCTGGGGAACCCCGGGCTCACGCCGCCGGGTGCGGGGAAGGCCGAACCGCTCTGGTGCTCGCCCCCGGGGTAGACGCCCGAAACCCCGAGGCCACTCCCCGGCACCGCGGCACTGCCGGAGGCCGGGCCCCCACCGGGGATCCCGGAGCCGCCTGGCACCGCCGCGGTTCCGGAGGCGGAACCCGGGAACGACGAACTCCCGCCGGAAGAGCCCGGGAAGAGGCCGTTGTGGGGCGGGAAGGACGACGAGCCCTCGGCCGGTTGAGCAGCGGGCGTGTCGATGCCGGGGCCGGTGAGACCGGCGCGGGACGCCAGACTGCTTCGCGGCGACGACGCGCCCGGGTAGGCCGCACCTCCCGGAGCCGATCCGGTCACGCCATGAGCCGCCCCCGCACCGCCGGAAGCCGATCCGGCGCCGCCGTAAGCCGCATCCAGACCGCCCGCGGCACCACCGGGAACGGCACCCGTCCCACCCGGAGCCGGCCCGAAACCACCGGGAACCGAACCCGGACCGCTCGGCGCCGAACCGAAACCACCAGCAGCCGCACCCGGACCGCTCGGGGCCGAACCGAAACCACCGGGAACCGCACCGAGACCGCTCGGATTCGGACCGGCGTCGCCAGGAGCCACGCCCGTCCCCGCCCCCGGGCCGGAGAGGGGGCCGCCCGGCGCGGACGCTTCAGTGGGTGCCGGACCCGTGTTGGCGGAGCGGGCGCCGGGCGCGCCCAGACCGAACGGGCCGGGCGGGATTCCCGGGGCCGAACTACCGGACGAGATCTCCCGGGGTGGACCACCGGCCGGACCGGACGCCGCATGACCGGCGCCGCCGGACGGAGCGGACCCGGATCCGTCCTCGGCGATCAGCCACGGCGGGCGGGAGCCCTCGGCCGGTCCGGAACCACTCGTCTGCCAGGAGCCGGTCTCCTCGGTCGCCCAACTCGGCTGGGACGGTTCGGCCGCGGGGGGACGCAGGCCGGACGGCTCGGCCGCCGACCAGGGTCGGTGGCCCTCGGCGGCGGTCGGCGGCCCGGACACCCCGGGCGATGTTCCGGATATTCCGGACACCTGCCATCCGCCGGCCGCGGGAGATCCGTCAGCCGGCGGTGGGGGCATCGCACCCGGCGGAGGCATCGCACCGGGCGGAGGCATCGCACCGGGCGAAGACATGGAACCCGGCGAAGACACGACGCCCGGCGAAGACATCGGGACCGCTCCCCGCGCAGCCCCGAACCGGGATCCGCCGGGAGCACCGTCGCCGGGACGGAATTCCCCCGGACCGAGTGCGCCATCACCGGCACGAAAGCCACCGGATCCCGCGCCGAGGGTGGAGTCACCCTCCGGGAGACCGCCATGACCAGCGGCGACCCCGGCTTCACCGCCGGAGAAGCCACCTGAGGCGCCACCGGGGAAGTCACCACGAGCCGCGCCGGAAACGCCACCGAGCCCACTACCCGCGAAGTCACCGAGCCCACTGCCGGACGTGCCGCTGGAGAAGTCGCCGGGGAAGGTGCCGGAGACCCCGGACGGCGTTTCGAACGTGGCGCCCCCGAGCCCCGCGATGGCGGAGCCGGGATCGAGCGGCGTCCCGGAAAGCGGATTCTCGCCGGAGAAGGAGCCGGTGGCCGTACCGGATGAGGCGAAGCCCCCGGGCGCGGAGGGATCTGGGACCGGAACATGTGCGGACTCCTCGACCACCCAGGGTGGCGGTGTCGGCGTGGCGGGTGGCATGAGGCCCGATGCGGGTGGGGTCCAGGCGGGCCGGGTCGCGGCGACGAGGCCGGAGGCCTCGGCGAGGCCGGCCGCGGCGAGGACCTCGGCGGCGGCCTGGGCGGTACGGCAGGGCAGCGGCTCACCGCAGGCGGGGCACTCGGTGATGCCGTCGTGCGGGCCGAGCCCGCCGCCGTGCGCCTCGACCATCTTGGTCGCGGTTCGGGCCAGCACACTTTCCGGTTTGACGTAAGTCGATGCCATAGCCCGTTCGCCCCCATCCCCGGCCTGTCCACCTGCCGGGACGACACGGTGGTCCCGCCGGTTGTCTCGGCTCCGCTCCAGTTCACCCCTTCGGGGGTAGCCGGAGGGTGGATTTCCCCAGATCAGTGCGGATCGGGGGGCGGGTTGGCGGAAATCGGGACGGCGCACGTGACCGGGCGGTATGCAGTGAGAGGAAATTCACTCACGGTATTGAGACGTGTTCGCTCCGTAGCATGAAGGTACTTCCAGGAGGTGACCCCCCATGGACGACACCGAGCTGCACCGCGAGCGGATCCTCCGGCACGTCAGTCCGATCATCACCGGCCGTTTCGTCGGTTTCCAGACGTCCTACACCCGTGAGGTGCGTATCGGCCGGCCGGTCGCCCTCGCCGTCTTCCTGCTGGCCGGCATCGCCCAGCTGATCGGCTCCCTGTTACGGATGACCCCGGCCCGGCGCACCCTGAAGGAGCTGCGCAAGGGTCCGGAGTTCCTGGTGACGCCGGTCCGGATGCGCGACGACCTCGGGCAGATCTACGAGATCGAGATGCACGGGCAGCTGCCGCAGTCGGCGCTGCACCGCGGCGACCTGATCCAGGTGCGCACCGAGCCGCAGGCCGACCCGACGCTGCCGGTCCGCCTGATGCAGGTGGTCAACCTGACGACGATGCAGCCGCTGACCCCGCGCATCCCCACCCAGTGGTCGCACATGGGTCCGGCGCTGCTGCTGCAGGCCGCCGTCGGTGTGACGATCTTCGGCGCCGTGATGGCCGTCTGGCTGGGATGATTTTCGGCCCGCCGGGGTACGTACCGCGCCCATGAAAGATCGTTTGGACATCTGGCGAGAATGGACGGTCCGCACCGGGCGCACCGCCATCGACAGCCGTCATCATGACGATGGGGGGCGGCGGCTACGGCGCCGCGCGCTCCTCTGGCGTCTCTGACGGCTCGAAAGGTGGTGCGTGGTGGGCGAGAAAGTCGACCAGACCAATTTCACCCGCGAGGACCGGACCCGCTATCGGCAGAAGATCCGCCGTAGCCTCGACGTGTTCGCGACGATGTTGCGCGAGGCACGCTTCGAGTTCGAACGTCCGCTGACCGGCATGGAGATCGAGCTCAACCTGATCGACGACCACGCCGATCCGGCGATGCGCAACGCCGAGGTGCTGGGTGCGATCGCCGATCCGGACTTCCAGACGGAGCTGGGCCAGTTCAACATCGAGATCAACCTGCCGCCGCGGCGGTTGGCCGGCGACGACTTCGCCGAGCTGGAACGCGGCCTGCGGTCCAGCCTGAACCAGGCCGAGCGGCGGGCCCGGGCGGCCGGTGCGCACATGGTGACGATCGGCATCCTGCCGACCCTGCGGCGCGAGCACCTCACCGGCGAGGCGCTCACCGTCAACCCGCGCTACCAGCTGCTCAATGAGCAGATCTTCGCGGCCCGGGGCGAGGACCTGGACATCCGCATCGACGGGGTGGACCGGCTGGCCGTCACCACCGACACCATCGCGCCCGAGGCGGCCTGCACCAGCACCCAGTTCCATCTCCAGGTGAGCCCGGCGCAGTTCGCCGCGTACTGGAACGCCTCGCAGATCGTCGCGGGCATCCAGGTCGCGCTGGGCGCCAACTCGCCGCTGCTGTTCGGCCGGGAGCTGTGGCGGGAGACCCGGATCCCGCTGTTCGAGCAGGCCACCGACACCCGGTCGGAGGAGATAAGAGCCCAGGGGGTACGCCCACGCGTCTGGTTCGGGGAACGCTGGATCACCAGTGTCTTCGACCTGTTCGAGGAGAACGTCAGGTACTTCCCGGCGCTCCTGCCGATCTGCGACATCCACGATCCGGCCGAGATCCTGGAGCGCGGTGAGATCCCGGAGCTCAGCGAGCTGCGCCTGCACAACGGCACGGTGTACCGGTGGAACCGGCCGATCTACGCGGTCGTCAACGGGCGCCCGCACCTACGGGTCGAGAACCGGGTGCTTCCGGCCGGGCCGACGGTCGCCGACACGATCGCGAACGCCGCGTTCTACTACGGGCTGACCCGCACGATCGCCGAGGCGGAACGGCCGCTGTGGACGCAGATGAGTTTCCGGGCGGCCGAGGAGAACTTTCACAACTGTGCCCGGCACGGTATCGACGCCACGGTCTTCTGGCCCGGCCACGGCACCCTGCCGGTCACCGAGCTGGTGCTGCGGTCGCTGCTGCCGCAGGCGTCGGCCGGGCTCGACCTGTGGGGGGTGGCCCCGGCCCACCGGGACCGGCTGCTCGGCATCATCGAGCAGCGCTGCCTGCGGCACCGCAACGGCGCGGCCTGGCAGGTGGAGACGTTGCACGCCCTGGAGACCCAGGGGTACGACCGGGACCGCGCCCTGCACGAGATGGTCCGGCGTTATCTGCCGTTGATGCACGACAACATCCCCGTTCACGAGTGGCCGGGCGCCGCGAAGGGCTGACCGGCGAGCGCCACGGTCACCCCGTCCCGGGCGGTCTTCGGCCGGATCAGCACCGCTCCGGGACCGGCGGCCAGCAGTGCCGCCGCCTCGGCGACGCTCGGGGCGCCGGTGGCGGCGGCCGTCCGGAGGCTCGGGTTCGGCACCGGGCAGGCGGCCAGTTCGGCGGCCGTGAAAGCGGACAGCCGCCATCCGAAGCCGGTGGCCAGCTCCTGGAACCGGTGTTCGGCGGCCCGCCGGTCCAGGGTGGCGAGCACCGTGACCATGGCCGGTCCGATACCGGCCGCGGCCAGCGCGGCGAGCACCGGTGCCCGCAGCGGGACACCGCTGCGGGCACCCAGCCCCAGCGCGATCAACGGGCCGCCGCGGCGACCAGGTTGCGGGCCAGCGACGGCGTGCCCGCCCAGTGCAGGTGCAGGTAGGACGCGTGCACCGTGGCGGTCGCGAAGCCCTCCGGGTCGGCGCCGCGCCACGCCCAGGCGGCACCGGCCGCCGGGGACAGCAGCAGACCGGACCGAGGGTGCACGGTGGTGCGGTGGAACTCGTGGCCGGTGACCCGGGTGCCGGCCGGGGCGAGCGGGCTGTCGGCCAGCGCCACGGCGTCCCGGTAGCCGAGGGTCAGCGACGGGGTCATCACCGCCTCGGCGTCGAGCACCCCACACATCGGCTGCCCGTCGAGCGTGCGGCACAGCCAGAGCAGGCCGGCGCATTCGGCGGCGATCACGCCCCGGAACGCGGCCACTTCGGCACGCAGTTCCGCGTTCTCGCTGAGCGCGGCCGCGTGCACCTCGGGGAAGCCACCGCCGACCACGAGCGCGCGGGCGCCGGCCGGCAGGGACGTGTCGTGCAGCGGGTCGAACGGGACGACTGTCGCTCCCGCCCCGGTCAACAACTCGGTCGTCTCGGCGTACGAGAAGGAGAAAGCCGGACCACCGGCGACCGCGACCACCGGGCCACCCGGCACCGGGTCCGCCGCCTCGGGTGTCCACGGCGTAGCCGGGAAAGGCGCCGCCGACGCGGCCACCGCGGCCACCGCGTCCAGGTCGACCGACGCCGCGATCAGCGTGGCCAGTGCGTCCACCGAGGCCAGCGCTTCGGCCCGGCGTTCGGCGGCGGGCACCAGCCCGAGATGCCGGGACGGCGCGGCGACCGCGTCGGCCCGCCGCAGTGCACCGAGTACCGGCGTGCCGACCTCCTCGCAGGCGTCCCGCAGGATCTGCTCGTGCCGGTCCGAACCGACCCGGTTGAGGATCACCCCGGCCATCCGCACGTTGCCGAAGCTGCGGAACCCGTGCACCAGCGCGGCGATCGACCGGCCCTGCGCGGCCGCGTCCACCACCATGATCACCGGGGCGTCGAGGAGCCCGGCGACCTGCGCCGTCGACCCGGACTCACCGGCGCCGGTCCGCCCGTCGTAGAGGCCCATCACACCCTCGACGATCGCCAGGTCGGCGCCCGCCGACCCGTGCGCGAACAGCGGCCCGACCAGGTGCTCACCCACCATCACCGGGTCCAGGTTGCGGCCCGGCCGACCGGCGGCGAGGGCGTGGTAGCCCGGGTCGATGTAGTCCGGCCCCACCTTGAACGGCGCCACCCGCACCCCGCGCCGCGCGAACGCCGCCAGCAGCCCGGTCGTCACGGTCGTCTTCCCGTGCCCGCTGGCCGGCGCGGCGATGACGATCCGGTTCACCATTCGATGCCCTGCTGTCCCTTACGGCCGGCGTCCATCGGGTGCTTCACCTTGGTCATCTCGGTGACCAGGTCGGCCGCCGCGATCAGATCCGGGTGCGCGTCCCGCCCGGTGATCACCACATGCTGGTTGCCGGGCCGGGCGGCGAGTGTCTCCACCACGTCGGCGACGTCCACCCAGCCCCACTTCATCGGATAGGTGAACTCGTCCAGCACATAGAACTTGAACGTCTCCGCGGCCAGGTCCCGCTTGATCTGCGCCCAGCCCTCGGCCGCCTCGACGGCGTGGTCCCGCTCGGTGCCGGCCCGCTGGATCCAGGACCAGCCCTCACCCATCTTGTGCCAGGTGACGGGCGCTTTCCCGGCCTCGCCGAGAGCCTTGAGCGCGGCCTCCTCGCCGACCTTCCACTTCTCCGACTTGACGAACTGGAACACCCCGATCGGCCAGCCGGCACTCCATGCCCGCAGCGCCATCCCGAACGCGGCCGTCGACTTCCCCTTACCGGGCCCGGTGTGCACGGCGAACACCGCCTGCCGCCGCCGCTGCCGCGTCGTCAGCCCGTCGTCGGGCACGCTCGTCACTTTCCCTTGCGGCACGATTTCCTCCCTCAAGATCAAACCCATGCTTCGGTACGGCCATCGCGCCCACCGAACCACCCGGTCCCGTCACATCCCGCAAACGCCCAAGACGTAGCCCACGCCTCTCACCCCTCCGCCCCACTCCCGCTCCCCCAGCCGGCTCCCAGAGCGGTCCAAGCGTGTCGCGCACAGCCCTGAAGACCAGCTGGCGTCCCGAAGCCTGGGTTTCCTCGACGCCTCGGGACAGCCCTGAGGGCCGGCCGGACGGTTGGTTCGGACCGGCGGCGACGTGGAGCGGCCGGGTCAAGCGGCTCGGCGGTAGGCACGATCGGCGGGCGACGTCGCGGCCGGAGCGTCCTCGCGGCGAGCGGCTGGGGCTTGGCGGACGGTGACGGCTTCGAGCTGGTCGAGGGGCATCACGTCGGCGTTCAGGGCGGCGGCCAGTTTTCGGGCCAGGCCCAGGCGGATCGGGCCGGATTCGCAGTCGACCACCACGGTGGCCACACCGGCGAGCAACGGGGTCAGGCGCAGTGGGTCCGGGCCGCTGGTAGCCCGGCCGTCGGTGACGATGATCAGCAGTGGGCGTCGGCGTGGGTCGCGGCGGCGTTCGGTGGCGATCGTGGTGGCGGCCGCTCGCAGGCCGGCGGCCAGCGGGGTCCGGCCGCCGGTGCGCAGGGCGGCCAGTCGCTGGACACCCACCTCGTGGCTGGAGGTCGGCGGGAGCACGACATCGGCCTCCGCACCCCGGAACGTGATCATCCCGATCCGGTCCCGCCGCTGGTAGGCGTCCCGCAACAGAGACAGCACGGCCGTCTTGACCAGGGTCATCCGCTTGCGCGCGGCCATCGAGCCGGAGGCGTCCACCACGAAGAGCACGAGGTTGGCCTCCCGCCCGACATGAACCGACTCCCGCAGATCCCGCGGCAGCACCCGGATCCCCCGCACCGGCCCCGCGACGCCCGAACCCACCGCACCCGACCCCGCAAGATCAACCCCGCCGGAACGGAGAGCGGCACCACCGAGCACCGCCGAATCAAGCCCGGCCCGGTCCAGGGCGGCCCGGTCCAGGGCGGCCCGGTCCAGGGCGGCCCGGTCCAGGGCGGCCCGGTCCAGGGCGGCCCGGTCCAGGGCCGCTCGTAGGGTGGCGAACAGGTGCGGGGCGCCGGAGAGTTTGCCCTGCGGCGGGCGGCTTCCCACCACTCGGCCTCGGCGGGCGAAAGCCGGGGACCGGCGGCCGGTGTGGCCGCCCTCGCCGCGGGCGGAGATGCGCAGTGTGCGCGGGCGATAGGCCGGACCGGCGGCGGCGGTCGCTCCGGGCCGGGTCGGGGCGTCCCCGGGTGCGGGCGGGGCTTCGGGCGGACCGGTTTCCTGGTCGAGCGCGCCGGATGGGGCGTCCGGCCCGGGACCGGACGGTGGACCGCCGGACGGGGCGGCTTGCTCCGGGGACGCGGAGTCCGTACCGCTGGAAGGGCCGCCGCCGTCTTTCGGACCGTCACCACCGCCGGGTCCGTCCGGGCCCGGGTCCGGATCCTCGTCGTCATCGTCCCCGCCGGAGGAGTCCTCGGCGGCGGCGCGGTCCTGTTCGGCCTGGCGTTCCGCCTCGGCCAGCGCCTCGTCTAGTTTCTGCTCGTCGGTGCCGGGCGGGTCGAGCGGGTCGGTACGGCGGCGGTGCGGCAGGGCGAGTCGGGCGGCTCCGGCCACGTCGTCGGCGGTGACCCGGTCGCGGCCGTGCCAGGCGGCCAGGGCCACGGCGCAGCGGGCGACGACGATGTCGGCACGCATGCCGTCGACTCCGTAGGCGAGGCAGACCCGGGCGATGCGGTCGAGTTCGGCGTCGGGGAGCCGGACGGACGGCAGCCGATCGCGGGCCGCGGCGATCCGGGTGGCGTAGTCGCGTTCGGCACCGGCGAAGCGGGCCGCGAACGCGTCCGGGTCGGCCTCGTAGGCGAGCCGCCGCCGGACCACCTCGGCCCGCTGGACCGCGTCGCGGGGCGCGGCGACCGTGACGACCAGGCCGAACCGGTCGACGAGCTGGGGGCGGGGCTCGCCCTCCTCCGGGTTCATGGTGCCGACCAGCAGGAACCGGGCGGCGTGCTTGACCGAGACGCCGTCGCGTTCGACGTGGGCGCGGCCCATCGCCGCCGCGTCCAGGAGCAGGTCGACGAGGTGGTCGGGGAGCAGGTTGACCTCGTCGACGTAGAGCACCCCGCGGTGGGCGGCGGCGAGCAGGCCCGGCTCGTACGCCTTGACGCCGTCACTGAGCGCCCGCTGCAGGTCGAGGGTGCCGACGACGCGGTCCTCGGTGGCCCCGACCGGGAGCTCGACCAGGTTCGCGGCCCGCGCCGCCGACGGCCCGCCGGGTGTGTGCGGGCCGTCGGGGCAGCCGGGGTCGGGTGCCGCCGGGTCACAGGCGAACCGGCAGCCGTGCACGACCTCCACCTGCGGCAACAGGCCGGCCAGGGCGCGGACCACGGTGCTCTTGGCGGTGCCTTTCTCGCCTCGGACGAGCACGCCGCCGACGGCCGGTGACACCGAGGTCAGCAGCAGGGCGAGGCGCAGGTCGTCGAGGCCCACCACGGCCGAGAACGGGTACGGAGTCGTCACCAGGATCCCTTCCGGCGGGTGTCCACGCCCGCGCGTCGGTTGTCACGAGCGGCCGGAGTTCCTGGCTCCCGGAATCGGTGTCCGGTCACAGTGGCGGGACCGTCCCGGATTCGCACCGGGTTCCTCCGCTACCGCTCGCCGGTCACTCTTTCCTACCGGCCGGTGACCCGTCAACGCGGGGTCCGTCACGGCAGGATCCGCGCCGCCAGGATCGTCGTGATGCCGTCGACCTGCTCGGGTGTGAGCGGGGTCTCCTTCTGGGTGCGGTCGCCGTCCAGGACGTTGAGGGTCTGGATCTGGAGCACGCGTCCGTCGGCGAGTTCGACGACGACGTAGTGGGTGAGCATGCGTTGCTGCGGGTGGTAGGTGGTGTACACCTTGCGCCGGTGCCCCTCGGTGCAGGTGCGCTGCCACTCGTTGGGCTCGCAGGTGAGGGCGCGTTCCTTCATGAGCCGGTAGTTGTCCTTGAACTTCTGCTGTTTGCGGCATTCGGCGTCGGTCGGGTCGGTGCACGGCTCGTAGGAGATGATCTCCACCGCGAGTTCACCGGTACGCCCGTCGAGCTCGATGCCCTGGACGGCCCCGAACATCTGCTCGCCGGCCCCGCCGGAGCCGCGGAAGGCGAAGTTGGGCGGCTGCCCGTCCGGGGCGGGCGGGGCGTCCGCGTCGACCCGGAGCCAGCGCGATCCGGGCGCGATGTCGCGTACCGCCTCGTCCAGGGCGGCCCGTAGCCGCCGGGCGGTCGCCTCGGCCGACTCGCGGCCGTCCGCGACCAGGCGGAAACCGTCCGATGCCGTCGAGGCCGAGACTTCCGGAACCGGCGGCGTCGCCAGCGGCGGCCGCTGCGGCTCCGGGACCAGCAGCGATCCGGCGGCCGCGAGCGCCAGGACCACGGCGGCCGCCCCGCCGAGGCGGAGGCCGGTCCGGCGGCGTTGCTCCCTCCGGACGATCGCGCGGACGTCGACGGTGCTGGGCGGGGCGTCCGCGGCGAGTTCGTCGAAGAGATGCCTACTCATGAGCGCCTTCCCTCGGCGAGGAATTCGTGGGACGGGACGCCGCGCAGCGCCTGGAGGCCGCGGGCGGTCTGGCTCTTCACGGTGCCGACCGAGATCTGGAGGATGTCGGCGGTCTGCTCGGCCGAGTAGTCGAAGTAGAACCGCAGGATCAGCACGGCTCGCTGCCGGGGCCCGAGCGAGGCGAGCAGCGCGGCGAGGGAGGCGCGGTCGGTGACCCGGTCGACGTCACCGACCGGCTGGTCGGGCAGAATCTCGGCGGCCCGCTCGGCACGCCGCCATGGACGACGTCGTTCGCTGAGCCAGGTCCGGGTCAAGACCTTCTGGGCGTACGCGTCTGAATTGTCAGCTTTTCGCACGTCACGCCAGTGCCGGTATAGCTTCGTGATGGTCATCGAGACGATGTCGTCGGCGGTGTGCCAGTCGGAGCACATCAGGTAGGCGGATCGTCTCCACCGTTCCATCCGCTGCTCCACGAACTCGAAGAACTCGTGGTCGTCCACTCGGGACAAGGTGTTCCTTCCGGTGGGCGAGGGCATGGTCACGCGTACGACGCCGCACTCGCCGGGCCGGGTTGCACGAAACCCGGCTGGTTCTCCGGGCGGTCCGGACCGCCCGGAGAACCAGCCGTGAAGATCAGTTACGGACCGCCTTCTCGGTGCCCGGGAGGGGTTCGGGGGCCAGTTTGTCGAGTTCGGTGACCACGTCCAGGACCGCCAGCGCGGACTTCTCCACCAACGGGCGCAGGCGGCGGTAGAGGTCGGCGTCGTGCCGGTCGGGGTGGGTCGGTGCGCCGGTCGGGACCAGGGCGGCGGCCCGGTCCAGGTCGGGCAGCTCGCCGAGGGCGTGCCGGGCCAGCAGGCAGGCGCCGAGCGCGGTGCCCTCGGGGACGTCGGCGACCGTCACCGGCAGGTCGAGGGCGGACGCGAGCACGCCGATCCACAGTTTCGAGGCGGCGGCGCCCCCGGTGGCCCGGATCTCGGTGAGCGGATTGCCCTCGGCCTCGAACGAGTCGCGGACCAGGGCCAGCTGCTGGCAGACCCCCTCGACGGCGGCGCGGACCAGGTGCGGGCGGCCGTGTTCACGGCGCAGCCCGAGGTAGCCGCCGCGCAGGCCGGGCCGCCACCACGGGGCGCGTTCGCCGAGCAGGTAGGGCAGGCAGAGCAGGCCCTCGCTGCCGGCGGCGATCCCGGCCGCCTCGTCGAGCAGCCGGGCGTCCCGGTCGTCGGCATCCTCACCACCGCCGGCCCCGCCAGAACGGCCGGAACCACCAGACCCAGCGGAACCACGAGGCCCACCGGAACCACCAGGCCCATCAAAACCACCAGACCCAGCGGAACCACCAGACCCGCCGGGGCCGCCGCGGCCGCCCGGACCGCCGGCGTCGTCGGGGAAGAACGTCTGGCCGGCCCACCTGACCACCGAGCCGGCGTTGTTGACCGCGCCGCCGATCACCCAGCGGTCCTCGGTGAGGGCGTAGCAGAAGAGCCGGCCGGCCTCGTCGTCGGTGGGGCGGCCGACGACGGTACGCAGCGCGCCGCTGGTGCCGAGCGACACCGCCCCGACACCGGGTGGGGTGGCGCCGACCCCGAGGTTGGCGAGCGGCCCGTCGGCGGCTCCGATGATCAGCGGGGTGTCGACCGGCAGCCCCGCGGCGGCGGCCACGTCGGCGTGCAGGCGCAGGGTGTGGGTGGTGGGTACGACCTCGGCGAGCTGTTCCGGGCGGACCCCGGCGATCTGCAGAGCCTCGTCGTCCCAGCGCCGGGAGTGGATGTCGTAGAGGCCGGTGCCGGAGGCGATCGACAGGTCGACCAGGAACGGGCCGCCGGTCAGCGCCGCGACGACGAGCTCTTTCACACCACCCCAGCGGGCGGTGGCGCGCAGTGTGCCGGGATCCTCCTCGGCCCACCAGGCGAGTTTGGTGAGCGGGGACATCGGGTGGACGGGGGTGCCGGTGCGGGCCTGCAACCGCCGGCCGTGGCCGTCGGCGACGATCCGTTCGCACTGGGCGGCGGCGCGATTGTCGGCCCAGGTGACGACCGGGCCGAGCGGCTTGCCGGCGGCGTCCATCGGGACCAGCGCGTGCAGGAACGAGCTGAGACCGATGGCGATCACCCGGTCGCCTTTCGCACGGCACTCGGCGGCGACGTCGGTGAGTGCCGTGATCGCGGCGTCGGTCAGCGCGGCCGGGTCGAGCTCGGCGCGGCCCGGGCCGGGCACCGACAGCGGGTAGTGGACGCTGGTCAGGGCACGGATCTCACCGGCCGGGCCGGCCGCTATCCCCTTGGTCGAGGTGGTCCCGGTGTCGATGCCGATCACGACTTCCATGCGTCTCCTCCCGCCGAACAGGCTGCCCCTACGAGCCTTTCATGCCCGCCGGGCCGCCGGATCAAGCCCGTCACCGGCGGCGGGCACGGGCGGCGGCCAGGCAGCGGCGAGTACGAGCGACGGCCAGGCGGCGGAGGGCAGGCGGCGGGCACGGGCGGCGGCCAGACGGCGGAGGGCAGCGGCGGCCGACCGCCGTACCGAATCCGGCGAAGTGACCGCAAGCAAACGCCCCGCCGGAAGCGACCGGCGGGGCGTCAGCGGAGAAATGCGGGTCAGCGCTGCTCGACCGGGACGAAATCCCGGACCGGCGAACCGGTGTAGATCTGCCGCGGGCGGCCGATCTTGTTGGCCGGGTCGACGATCATCTCGCGGTACTGCGCGATCCAGCCGGGAAGCCGGCCGATCGCGAACAGGACCGTGAACATGTCGGTCGGGAAACCCATGGCCTTGTAGATCAGGCCGGTGTAGAAATCGACGTTCGGGTACAGCTTGCGGGAAATGAAGTACTCGTCGGAGAGCGCGATCTCCTCGAGCTTGAACGCGATCTCCAGCAGCGGGTCGGGCTTGTCCAGGGTGTTCAACATCTCCTGGGCGGCCTTCTTCACGATGGCGGCGCGCGGGTCGTAATTCTTGTAGACCCGGTGGCCGAAGCCCATCAGCTTGACGCCTTTTTCCTTGTTCTTCACTCGCGTGACGAACGAGTTGACGTCTCCGCCGTCCTTGCGGATCTGCTCGAGCATCTCGAGGACCGCCGCGTTGGCACCGCCGTGCAGCGGGCCGGAGAGCGCGCCGATGCCGGCCGAGATGGACGCGAACAGGTTGGCCTGCGAGGAGCCGACCAGGCGCACCGACGAGGTCGAGCAGTTCTGCTCGTGGTCGGCGTGCAGGATGAACAGCATGTCCAGGATCTTGGCGACCTTGGGGTCGACGTTGTACTGGACGGTCGGCAGGCCGAACGTCAGGCGCAGGAAGTTCTCGACGTAGTCGAGCGAGTTGTCCGGGTACGGCAGCGGGTGGCCGATGGACTTCTTGTAGGTGTACGCCGCGATCGTCGGAAGTTTCGCCATCAGGCGGATTGCGGAGATATCGACCTGCTCGGAGTCGAGCGGGTCGAGCGCGTCCTGGTAGAACGTGGACAGCGCGGTGACCGCCGACGAGAGCACCGACATCGGGTGCGCGTTACGCGGGAAGCTGGAGAAGAAGGTGCGCATCTCCTCCTGGAGCAGCGTGTGCACCCGGATCTTGTCCGCGAAGTCCTGCAGCTGAGCGGCGGTCGGCAACTCACCGTTCATCAGGAGGTAGGACACCTCGAGGAACGTGCTCTTCTCGGCGAGCTGCTCGATCGGGTATCCGCGGTACCGCAGGATGCCCTGGTCACCGTCGATGTAAGTGATCGCCGACTTGGTCGACGCGGTGTTCACGAAACCCTGATCGAGGGTTACGTAACCGGTCTCCTTCAGCAGAGCACTGACGTCGATGCCGCCCGGACCGTCGACGGCCTTCGTGACCGCCATCGACAACTGACCACCAGGGTGGTCGAGCTTGACATCCGTCATGTATTTCCCTCACTTCACCGGCAGATGTCCCAAGGATTTTGCCGTTCACCGTAAACCCTCAACCTGAATGGGTCATCAGGTGGCCACCTGTTGAGGCATTGGTCACCAGTACGTATGGGTCGTTGCGCCATAGACAATGGTCGGTATATTGCGACTTCGTTACGGGAGGGCCCATGCAGATCCCGACTCAGGGACCCGTCGTCGTGGGTGTCGGCGGCCCGGCGACCGACGCGGCCGCGGTCCGCCTCGCCGCGCGGGAGGCGTGCTCTCGCGGACGGGTGTTGCAGGTCGTGCACGCTTTCACCGGCCCCGGCGACGCCGGCTGGGGACCGGCCCGGCGGGCCGCCTCACACCTGGTCGAGGAGGCGGTCTCCCTAGCGAAGCGTTCCACACCCGGGGTCGACGCGCGGCCGCATCTGGTGGATGGCCCGCCCGGACGGGTCCTTCCGCACCTGAGCCGGGGCGCGGTCCTGGTCGTGATCGGCGGCCCGCTGGTCGAGGTGGTGGCACGGGCCTGGTGCCCGGTGGTGGTCAGCCGCGCGCAGCGGACCCCGTCCGGGCCGGTGGTGGCGGCCGTGGACGGATCACCCTACGGCGCGCTGGCACTGCGGTTCGCGGTCGAGGCGGCCGGCCGACGGGGCGGTACGGCGCACGTGGTGCACGTGACCGAGCCGGGGCGCGAGGCCGACGGGCAGCGGGTGCTCGACGAGGTCACGGCTCGGGTGGGAGCGGTGGCCGTACGCCATCGGCTGTTGATCGGTCCGCCCGGGGCCACGCTGGTCCGAATGTCGCGTCGGGCCGGTCTCCTGGTGCTCGGGCCGCGTGGCGCCGATGCCGCCGGGCGGCTCGGTTCGGTGGCCGGTGAGGTGCTGCGGGGGACGGCCGGTCCGGCCGTCTTCGTGCATGGTGCACGCCGCCCGGCAGGTTTCGTGAAGCCCGGTGACGACGTGCCCGTATTGCTACCGTTGACGCATACATAGGTCTTCGGGCTATACGGGAGGAATGCCCGGTGCGATCGGTACTCCCGCCGGGAATCGCCCGCCGGCTCTGGCAGATCATGGCCGGAGTCGGCACCATCGCCACGGTCCTCTACGCGCTCTTCCCCGCCACGTCGATCGGTGACGGGGCATTCGCCCTGCTCGCCGTCACCGTGATGGTCGCCTGTGTGATCGGGCCGCTGCGCTGGGACGCCGAACCGCCGTCGGCCTGGCGGTCGATGGCCGCCGCCGCGATCCTCTTCATGATCGGTGTGCTGATCCGCCCGACCGTCTCCGAGATGGCCATGCCGTGGCCGCTGCTCGCCGACGCCGCCTCGTTCAGCGGGTACCTGCTGCTCGCCGCGTTCGTGCTGATCCTGCTGCGGGCCCGGGGCAGCCTGGACCGGCACGCCCTGCTGGACGGCCTGACCGTCTGCCTGTCGGCCGGCGTCGCCAGCGCCCTGCTGCTCGCCCTGCCGGCCGCCGAGGTGGCCGGCCGGCCCGCCCTGCTCTCCGCCATCCAGGGCATGTATCCGCTGGTCGACGTGATGGTCGTGCTGCTGATGGTGAACCTCACCTTCACCGCGAAGCACTGGCCGGTCAGCCTGATCGCGCTGATCGTGATGATGGTCGGCATCTTCGCCGGCGACCTGGCCTACGCGATCGAGGGCGTGGACGGCAACGTCTACGCGTCGCCGCTGCTCA
This sequence comes from Actinoplanes sichuanensis, assembly GCF_033097365.1. NCBI lineage: Bacteria > Bacillati > Actinomycetota > Actinomycetes > Micromonosporales > Micromonosporaceae > Actinoplanes > Actinoplanes sichuanensis. Next base: position 580,820 of record NZ_AP028461.1, on the reverse strand, counting down.
ACGTGCCGTTCCTGCTGGCGTACACGGCTCTCGGGGTGGCCGCGCTGCACCCGTCGGTGGTGGACATGGGCCGGGCCGCGAAACTGCCCGCCCAGGCCTGGTCGTGGCCCCGCCTGTCGCTGCTGCTGCCCGCCCTCGCCGTGCCGTTCGCGCTGCTGCCGACCCCGGTCGCGGAGACCACCGAGGGCCGGGCCATGATCGCCGCGGCCGGCGCGCTGTCGGTCACGCTGCTGCTGATCCGGGCCGTCTCGGCGGTCCGCGCCCAGGTCGCCGCCCAGCTGCGCTCGGAGCACCAGGCCACCCACGACCCGCTCACCGGGCTGCCGAACCGGCAGTCGATGTCGTCGGAGGTGGCTCGCCTGGTCACGGTGGCCGACCCGGAGGGCCACGACCGGGTCTGGGTCTACATGCTCGACCTGGACGGCTTCAAGTGGGTCAACGACTCGTGGGGCCACGACACCGGCGACCAGCTGGTGATCGAGGTGGGACGGCGGCTGCGGGCGGCCGTCCCGATCAACATCCCGGTGGCCCGGGTCGGCGGCGACGAGTTCCTGCTCGGCTTCATCGGTGAGAAGGGCGGGGCGCTGCGCCTGGTCGACGACATCCGCGGCTGTTTCGCCAGGCCGTTCCCGGTCCGCGACCACGACGTGGTGATCAGCGCGTCGATCGGGATCTCGCACGCCGAACCCGACCCGGTCAACGCCGCGGTCACCGCCGAGGCGCTGATGCGCGACGCCGACACCGCGATGTACCGGGCCAAGGGCGAGGGGCCGGGCCGGTCGACCATCTTCGACACCAGCATGCACGCTCAGGTCCGGGAGCGGATCGAGCTGGAGGTGGCGCTGCGGCAGGCGCTCGCCGAGGATCAGCTGTACGTCGCGTACCAGCCGCTGGTGCGCCTGGAGACCGGCGTGCCGGTCGGGGCCGAGGCGCTGGTCCGGTGGGTGCACCCGGAACGCGGGCCGATCCCGCCGATGACGTTCATCCCGATCGCCGAGGATGCCGGGCTGATCAACGCGATCGGCACCTGGGTCCGCAAGGAGGCGCTGCGCCAGCTCGGCGTGTGGCGGTCGGAGGGCACCGTCACCGACGACTTCTACCTGTCGATCAACGTCTCGCCGCGCCAGCTGTCCGACCCGGAGCTGCCGCTGATCGTCTCCGGCGAGATGCTCCGGTACGGGGTGCCGGCCCAGTGCGTGGCCCTGGAGATGACCGAGTCGGTGATGGTCGACGGATCCAGCGTGACCGCGCGGGTCCTCTTCGAACTGCGCGAACTGGGCGTGAAACTGCTGGTCGACGACTTCGGCACGGGCTTCTCGGCGCTCGGCTACCTGCGCCGTTTCCCGGTCACCGGCGTCAAGATCGACAGGTCGTTCGTGACCGGGCTCGGGGTCAACCACGAGGACGACGAGATCGTCCGCGCGGTGGTGGCGATGAGTCACGCCCTCGGCCTGTCGGTGATCGCCGAAGGTGTGGAGACGCCGCTGCAACGTGAGGCGCTGTGGGCGGTCGGCGTGGTCAACGGTCAGGGCTGGCTGTGGGGCGCGGCGGTGCCGGCGGCCGAATTCGCGCAGCGCTGGCGGGACGCGATCGTGCGATCCCCGCACCTCCCGGCGATCCTGTCGGACCCGTCGGGCCGGCACCGCCGGCCCGACTGAGGACCCGTCTCAGACCCGTGCCACCCGGCGGTCCGTGCCACCGTCCGGACGGCCCCGGTTGTACCCGGAGCGCCGCTCCTCCCGCCGGAACGGGGCGTCGCTCTTCGGGAACTCGTACATCCAGAACGACTGCGCGTCCAGCCGGGTCGGCTGCGCCCGGCCGGCCTCGGCGGCACGGCTCAGAATCACCGCGATCATCCTGGGCAGCTGGTGCCGTTCCTCGTTGTACGAGCAGATGTCGAAGAACACCTTGCCGTCCACCTCACCGATCGGGGCGTACATGGCCCGCTGCAGCGCGACGAAGACACCCTGCCCACGGTGGCCCAACGCGGAGCCGGCGAACAGGCAGTAGAACAGGCGGTGCTGCTCGTACAGCTCCGGGAAGTGGTACTTGAAATACTCCGCCGAGATCAGCGGGATCGACTCCAGCTCGTTGGTCAGCGTCCCCATGCCGATCACGGCGCCGTCCTCGTCGTCGAACGCCACGTACTTGCCGACCCGCTTGTCGGCCATCACCTCGTCGAATTCGCTGCGGTACATCAGATGCCGGTTGACCGCGAGGAATTGCAGGTCACTGAAGCAGTCCTGATAGAAGTCCCAGGACTCGTCCAACAGTTCGGCCGGCAGCTCGGGCATGATCTCCAAGCGCATCTGGTCGCCCCCTCTCTGCAGACAAACCTTTCAGGGCGCCCGGCCCCGTGCGGGCAACTCCGGCAATTCACCGGGTAGAAAGCGGGTATGCGCTTCGCCACCTGGAACGTCAACTCGGTCAAGGCCCGGCTGCCCCGCCTGCTCGACTGGCTGGCCGGCACCGCCCCCGACGTCGTGTGCCTGCAGGAGACCAAGGTCGCCGCCGACGGCTTCCCGGAGCGGGAGGTCGCCGAGCTGGGTTACACGACCGCGGCGTACGGCCAGGGCCGTTGGAACGGGGTCGCCCTGCTCTCCCGGATCGGTCTCGACGACGTACGCCACGGGTTCGACGGCGAACCCGGCTACCCCGATCCGGAGGCGCGCGCGATCAGCGCCACGTGCGGCGGGATCCGGTTCATGTCGGTGTACGTGCCCAACGGCCGCACCCCGGCGGATCCGCACTACACGTACAAGCTGGAGTGGCTGGCCGCGCTCCGCACCGCCCTGATCCCGGACCTGACGGCGGGTCCCCTGGTGGTGGCCGGCGACTACAACGTGGCACCCACCGACGACGACGTGTGGGACGTCACCGTCTTCGCCGGATCCACCCACGTGACCCCGCCGGAACGGGCCGCGCTCGCCGCGCTGCGCGACCTCGGTCTGGCCGACGTCCCGGCCCGGCCGCTCAAAGGCGACCACCCCTTCACGTACTGGGACTACCGGGCCGGGATGTTCCACCAGAACAAGGGCATGCGGATCGATCTGGTGTACGGCAGCGCCGACGTCACCGGACGGGTCCGCGACGCGTACGTGGATCGCGAGGCCCGCAAGGGCAAAGGTCCGTCCGACCACGCCCCGATCGTGGTCGACCTGAGTGACTGACCACGAATGCACGTAGGCTGGGGTCGATCCGAACAGATGGACGAGTCGACGACGGGAGGCCCCGATGACCGCGCGGACACCTGCGCTCACCCCGGCGCCCGCCCTGCTCACCGCCGTTTTCGAGGCCGCCTCCGAGGCCATGGTGCTGTGCGCCCGGGCCGGTGACCTGGTGGTCCTGGCCAACGAGGCGGCCCGTCGCCTGCTGCCCGACGCCCGGCCCGGTCGGCCGGTCGCCGCTCCCCTGCCCGCCGACGGCAGCGACTCGTTCCAGGCCGAGCACGAGGGCCGCAGGTTGTACGGGATGCGCCGCCCCGTCGACGACGACCACTACGCGTGGTATCTGCGGGACCGGACCGAGTCGGCCGCCCTGGAGGTGGAGCGATCCCGGACGGCGTTCCTCGCCGAGGCCGGCCGCCGACTGGCCGCGTCGCTGCACGTGCGCCGCTGCGTCCGGACCACCGTCGAGCTGGCCGCCGCGCACCTGGCCGACGCCGCCATGGTGGTGCTGCCCCCGCACCGGCGGCAGAGCGACTGGACCCGGCTGCTGCCCGGCCGCCCGGTCGAGGAGGGCACCCTCCGCGAGGCGACCCTCGGCGAGGTGCCCGGCCTGACCGAGGCGCTCGGCGGCTTCCCGCCCATCCCGAGCCGCTGGCTCGACCCGGCGCAGGCGCCGGCGTGGCTGGTGCCGGCCGGGTTCGGCCCGGTCGGTGCGCTGCTGGTGATCCCGCTGCCGGGCAACGCCGAGCCGGCCGGTGCGCTGATCCTGGCCCGGTGCGGCGAGCGGGCCGGCTTCACCGCGGCCGACGAGGCGCTGGCCCGGGTGTTCGCGGCTCGCGCCGGAGCGGCGGTCGCCGCCGCCGTGCTCTACCGCGAGCAGGTCGACACCACCGCCGTCCTGCAGGCCGACCTGCTGCCGCCGGAGCTGCCCCAGCCGGACGGTTTCGAGCTGGCCGGGTCGTATCAGGCGGCCGGCGACGCACTGCGGATCGGCGGCGACTTCTACGACGTGTTCACCCCGGCCGGGGCGGCCACCGACACGATGATCGCGCTCGGTGACGTCTGCGGCACCGGCCCGGAGGCGGCGGTCCTCACCGGTAAGGTCCGGCAGACCCTACGAGCGCTGCGTCTGGTCCGCACCGAGCCGGCGGCGATGCTCACGGTGCTCAACGAGGCGCTGCTGCAGTCCGCCCGGACACCCCGGTTCGTGACCATGGTGGTCGGCTCGGTGCGCCGCACCGACCACGGCCGGGTCCGGCTCGAGCTAGCCAGTGGCGGCCATCCGGCCCCGCTGCTGCTGCGCGGCGACGGCCGGGTCGAGGAGGTCCCGACCAGCGGCACCCTGATCGGTGTGCTCCCGCGCACCGTGGTGCGCCCGGCCACCGTCGAGCTGGCGCCGGGCGAGTTGTGTCTGCTCTACAGCGACGGCCTGACCGAGGCGCGGGGCGGCCCGACCGGCACCGAGCAGTTCGGTGAGGACCGGCTGCACCAGACGCTGGCCGAGTGCCGGGGCATGCCCGGTGCCGCCACCGTCGACCGGATCCGTCAGGTCGTCGCCGACTGGGTGCGCGGCGGCGGCTCCGACGACATCGCGATGCTCGCGGTCCGTGCCCCGGCCCGCACCCCGCTCAGCCTGCGCGGTGGCGGGGCACCCACCCCGTCGCCCTACGTGGTGGCCGCCCGCCGGGGCGACCGACGGCCACGGAGCCGTCCATGACCGCGCCGGACCGGGCCGAGCCGATCATGACCGTCCGAGACGGTTCCGCGGCACCGGACAGGCGGTCATGACCGCCCCCGGCGGGGTCCTCACCCCGATCACCGAGCGGATCGCCGACGGTTACCTTCAGCTGGTCGCCGACGGTGACGAGATCGGCGCCATCCGGCTGGTCACCGCACTCCTCGACGACGGTGTGCCGGCCCAGCGGATCATCGTCGACCTGATCGGCGGCGCCCAGCGACGGATCGGCGAGCTGTGGGCGGCCAACCAGTGGTCGGTGGCCCGCGAACACGCCGCCACCGCCGTCGGCGAACGCGCCCTGGCCACCGTCGCCGCCCGCAGCACGGTGTCCGCCACCCGCGGCCGGATCGCGCTGGCCTGCGTCGACGGCGAATGGCACGGTCTGCCCGCCCGGATGCTCGCCGAACTGCTGCGCCTGGACGGCTGGCGGGTGGACTTCCTCGGCGCCAGCGTCCCGGGTCGGCACCTGATCGTCCACCTGCACCAGACCGGCCCCGACGCGGTGGCGCTGAGCTGCATGCTCCCCACCCGCCTGCCCCGGGCGCACGCGGCGATCACCGCCTGCCGCGCCGCCGGTCTCCCGGTGATCGCCGGCGGCCGGGGTTTCGGCCCGGGCGGCCGCTACGCCCAACGTCTCGGCGCCCAGGCCTGGGCCGCGACCGGCGAGGAGGCGGTGACCCGCCTGGCCACCGACTGGCCGCCCCGCACGGTGACCGACCTGCCGCTTCCCGACGAGGAGGCGTTCCTGGGCGACGAGGAGTACACCCACCTGGTCCGGTGCCGCCCGCAGCTGATCGCGACCGCGATGGATCGCCTGACCACGGTGTATCCGCCGGCCGCCGGTTACGATCCGGCCCAGATCGAGGCCACCAGCGAGGACATGGGCCACATCGCCGACTTTCTGGCCGCCGCGCTCTACGTCGACGAACCGGCGATCTTCCACGATTTCGTCACCTGGACCAACACCGTCCTGAGCTCCCGAGGCGTCCCCGCGACGGCCCTGCGCACCGGCCTCACCCTGATCCAGGATCAGCTGGTCGATTTCCCGGCGGCCACCAGGATGCTGAGCACGGCGTTGAACTCGCTCCCTCGCACCTGACCGCGACCCGGTGACCGGCGGCTACGCCCGTGCGGCGCGTTGCGGTCGGGAGCGGCGCGGACGTCGCGTCGTAGTCCGGGGCGCGACGGCTGCGGTCGGGGTGTCGTCGTCCGTACCGAATAATCGGGTGGCGGTTGTTCGGGGGTCGGATTACCGTGGGCGCCATGCTGTGATGCCTTCCCGACCGCCGTCTGCCGCCCATTGTGGCAGCAGGCCGCGTTGTCTCCGTATGCCGTGATCGGCCGGATTGGGATGGTTCGCGCGTTTCTCGTTTCCGGCTCCGGCACGTCCGGGCGATCGTTCCCGTCCGGGCCCACGGTGGATCACCCTCGTGGTTCCGGCCCTCCGGGAAGCCGGGGGATACACCGTCGTCGAAATGCGCATTCACATCGGCCGTGCCCGCAGTCGCACGGTCGTTTCCCGCTCCCCCGCGGGAGCCGCAAGGAGGTCGCTCATGCCTGCCAAACCGTTTTCCGTGCACCTGAACCTCGACGAGATCGCCCAGCAGGACATCGCCGCGGCACTGCGCCCGAGCACCGGTTCCGACGGTGGCGATGATCAGCACGGCGGCCCGGCGGCCACGCATCACGGCGCCCGGGACGCCCGCCAGGCCGCCCGGGACCGTTCCGGCCGGGACCGCTCGGGACGGGCCGGGAATGCCTCGGGTGGCCGTTCCTACGCGTTCCGCCGCAGCTAGGCCGACCCACCCGGAACCGGATGCGGACGGATCGATGCCCGGCACGGCAGGAGCCGCGCCGGGCTTGCGGACGGACTGATGCCCGGCGTCGCGAGCCGCGCCGGGCATGTGGACGGACTGATGCCCGGCGTCGCGAGCGGCGCCGGGCATCGGTGTCGGAGCGGCCGGGCGGCCGGTTGACGGTCAGCCGAGCTGGACGAAGACGTCGTCGAGCTGGCCGTGGTACATGTCGCCGTCCTTGGCGAGGTTCGGGCCGCCGACGCGCAGCGGCATCGCGTTGTCGATGGCGACGCTCTCCGGGACCGGGGTGCGGCCGCCGGCGGCTCCGTCGACGGAGATGGCCAGGGTGCCGTTGAGGCGTTCGCAGGAGATGCGGTGCCAGTTGCCGTCGGCGACCGGACGGGCGGACAGGACCGAGAACGTCTGGCCGGTGACCCGGGCGACCAGGACGCACTGGGCGCGCCCGCTGCGGCCGGTGACCTGCATCTTCCACATGCTCTCGGTGCCGGCGACGCCCTTCTGCATGACGTTGGCGTTGCCGCTGAGCTGCGCGGTGGTCAGCCGTACGCTGGCCGCCCATTTGAAGTTGCGGACCCCCGGGTCGAGGTCGGCGTCGTCGGGTGCTTCCAGGAGTGCCTTGGCGCAGGTGGTCGCCTCGGCGGCGCAGACGCCCGGGAAGGACGCGAACCGGTTGGCGCCTTCGCTGGTGATGGCGACCTGCCCGCTGGCGGCGCCGCGGATGGTGAGGGCGGCACCGCGCCCGGACAGGTCGTTGACCCGGCCGTCGGTGGCGCCGCCGTCGAAGTTGTACCGGGCCACCAGGGCCGGTCCGATCGGGTCGTCGGCGGCGTACGCGGGCGCGCCGAACAGGGGCATGAGCAGTGCGGTGATAGCCGAGAGCCGCAGAAGGTTCATGAGAGAAAGATGTCGCATTGGGTGTTTTATTACATAAAGTGCCCGATAATGTAGATCTAACGGGTCATCAGAGCAGGCCCTCGGTCTCCGCGATCAGGCAGACCGCGACGAGCCGCAGCAGTGGGAAACCCGCGGCCAGCCACTCGGCGCCGGACATCGGGGCGAAGCCGGGCTCCGGCAGCGGGCGCCCCATCCGGACCGAACCGGCGGCCATCGAACGGGCGTAGGCGGCGAGCCCGTCGGCGTCGGCGACCCGGCCGGCGCCACGGAGCGCGTCCCGGATCGCGGCGGCGTGCTGGTCGAGGCGGGCGAGCAGAGCGGGCTCGGCGAACGCGGCGGTGAGGCCGTCGACCCCGACGCGGGCCATCATCTCGTCGAGGTAGGCGCCGGCGGGACGGACGGCGGAAACGGCGGCGATCGGGGCGGCGGCGGAGTTCGTCATGCCGAGAAACCTAATCGGCGCCGTCCGGTCACGACAGAGGCGTGACCGAACGGCACCGGGGGTGCACCGACTCGCAACCGACTACAGCGGCAATGCGTCCATGGCCTTGAATATGCGCTTGTCAGACACCGCGTACGCGGTCCCCAGAGCCTGCGCGAAGTAGTTGATCCGGAGCTCCTCGATCATCCAGCGGATCTCCCGCAATCCCTCCTCGGCGGGACCGCCCACGGGTGCCGAGTTCCTCAGTTCGCGGTACTCCGCCTCGATCTCGTGAATCTGCGTGGTGAGCTGGCGGTCCCGTCCGAGGCTGCCGCCGAGCCGGTCCAGCCGGTGCACGATGCCCTTCAGGTAGCGGGGCATCTGGTGCAGCTGCCGCCACCCGGTGGCGGTCACGAAGCCGGGGTGGACCAGGCCCTTGAGCTGCTGCCGGATGTCGGCCAGGGCGGGCAGCAGCGACGGGTCGCGCAGCTGCTTGAGGCGCTGCTCGACGTCGTACGCCGTGGACAGCACCGCCTGCACCTGAGTGACCACGTTGGCGACCGCGTCGACCAGGTCCTGCCGCACGGTGTCGCGCAGCGACGCGAACTCGACCGACGACCAGACCGGCCCACCGGCGTCGGCGACGAGCCGGTCCACGGCCGCGCCCGCACAATCGTCGAGCAGGTCGGCGATCGACTTGTACGGATTGGCCCGCGACAGTTCGAGCTTGGCCCGGTTGTCCAGCCGTCCCTGCAGGAACCGGGCGGCCGGCGGGAGAGTGAGCAGCAGCAGTCTCCTGGTCCCGGCGACCATCGCGACCCGCTGTGACGCCTCGTCCTCGAACACCCGGATGGCCACGCTGTCGCCCTCGTCGACGAGCGCCGGCCACACGTTGACCTCGTAACCACCGCGTACCTGGGCGACCCGCCGCGGGATGGCGCCGAAGTCGTTGGCGGTGATCCCGCGCCGCTCGATGTCACCGGCCGCCCGGGAGATGGTGGCCTGCACCTTGGGCGCCAGCCGGCGGCGCAGCACGTCCAGGTCGCGGCCCTCGGCGACGACCTCGCCCGTCTCGTTGACGATCCGGAAGTTCATCCGCAGATGGTCGGGCACCTGGTCGGGCCGCCACGCGTCGCGCGGGACCACGGTGCCGGTGAGCCGCCGCAGTTCGTTGCCGATGGCGTCGGGCAGCGGGCCACGGCGGGCCGGCACTCGGTCGAGGACCGCCTCGGCCCAGTCCGGGGCGGGCACGAAGCTGGTGCGCAGATGCTTGGGCAGGGCCCGGATCAAGGCGATCACCACCTCCTTGCGGAAGCCGGGAACCGACCAGCCGAAGTCCTCGGCGTCGACCTTGTTGATCAGTTCGAGCGGGACGCGGACGCTGACGCCGTCGGCCGCGGTGTTCGGCTCGAACGTGTAGGACAGCGGCATCTTCACGCCGTTGGACAGCCACGCGTCCGGGAACTGCTGCGGATCGACCGTGTCCCGACCGGTGTTGACCAGGTCGTCGCGGGTGAAGGTGAGCAGATCCGGTTTCTCGACCCGGGCTTTCTTCCACCACCCGTCGAAATGCCGGGCGGAGACCACATCGGCCGGTATCCGCGCGTCGTAGAGCGCGTAGACGGTCTCGTCGTCGACCGCGATGTCCCGCCGCCGGGCCCGGTTCTCGATCTCGGCGATCCGCTCGAGCAGCCGTTTGTTCTCGGCGAAGAACTTGTGGTGGGTCTCCCAGTCGCCCTCGACGAGCGCATGCCTGATGAACAGTTCCCGGGAGACGACCGGATCGACCTTCGCATAACCCACCCGGCGACGCGCGACGATCGGCAGACCGTAGAGGGTCACCTTCTCGAACGCCATGACGGCGCCCATCTTCGCGTCCCAGTGCGGTTCGCTGTAGCTGCTCTTGACCAGGTGCGGCGCGAGTTTCTCCGCCCATTCCGGCTCGATCCGGGCATTCACCCGGCCCCATAGCCGACTGGTCTCGACGAGCTCCGCCGACATCACCCACCGGGGCTGCTTCTTGAACAACGCCGAACCGGGGAAGATCGCGAACTTGGCACCGCGCGCGCCGATGTACTCGCGTTTCTCCTGATCCTTCAATCCGATGTGGCTGAGCAACCCGGAGAGCAGGGCGGTGTGCACCGGCTGCGGAGCGACCCCCGCCTCCCAGTCTTCCGTCAAACTCAAATTGAGGGTACGGGCGACCTGTTTCAGCTGCGAGTAGATGTCCTGCCACTCCCGGACCCGCAGATAGTTCAGGAACTCGTTGCGACACAACCGGCGGAACTGGTTACCGGACAGCTCCTGCTGTTTCTCCCGCAGATAGCGCCACAGGTTGAGATAGCTGAAGAAGTCCGATTCCTTGTCGACGAACCGGGCGTGTTTCTCGTCGGCCTGCTGCTGTTTCTCGGCCGGGCGCTCGCGCGGGTCCTGGATCGACAGGGCGCCGGCGATCACCATCACCTCGGCCAGCACCTCCTGCCGGTCCGCCTCGATCACCATCCGGGCCAGCCGGGGGTCGACCGGCAGCTGGGCGAGCTGCCGGCCCATCGGGGTGAGCTTGCGGTCCTCCAGCGCCCCGAGTTCCTCCAGCAGCTTGACGCCGTCGGTGATGTTGCGCCGGTCCGGCGGGTCGATGAACGGGAACTTCTGCAGGTCACCGAGGCCCAGGTTGGTCATCTGGAGAATGACCGAGGCGAGGTTGGTCCGCAGGATCTCCGGCTCGGTGAACTCGGGGCGCTGCTCGAAGTCCTCCTCCGAGTACAGCCGGATGCAGATGCCGTCCGACGTACGCCCACAGCGGCCCTTGCGCTGGTTGGCGCTGGCCTGTGAGACCGGCTCGATCGGCAGGCGCTGCACCTTGAGCCGGTGGCTGTAGCGGCTGATCCGGGCGGTGCCGGGGTCGATCACGTACTTGATACCGGGCACCGTCAACGAGGTCTCGGCGACGTTGGTGGCGAGCACGATGCGGCGTTCACTGTGCCGTTCGAAGACCCGGTGCTGCTCGGCGGCGGAGAGTCGGCCGTAGAGCGGCACGATGTCGGTGTTGTAGAGGTTCTTCTTGGCGAGCGCGTCGGCGGTGTCGCGGATCTCCCGCTCGCCGGAGAAGAAGACCAGGATGTCGCCGTCGCGGGGCAGCTCGTCGACGGCGTCCGCGATGCCGTCGATGACGTCCCTCGGCTCCTCGGTGTCGTCCTCGGTGACCGTGATCAGCGGCCGGTAGCGGACCTCGACCGGGTAGGTCCGCCCGGACACCTCGATCACCGGGGCGGGTCTGCCGTCGGCCGCGGCGAAGTGCTGGGCGAACCGCTCGGTCTCGATCGTCGCCGACGTGATGATCAGCTTGAGGTCGGGCCGTTTCGGCAGCAGGTCACGCAGGTAGCCGAGGATGAAGTCGATGTTGAGGCTGCGCTCGTGCGCCTCGTCGATGATCAGCGTGTCGTACCGGTACAGCATCCGGTCGGTCTGGATCTCGGCCAGCAGGATGCCGTCGGTCATCACCTTGACCATGGTGTCGTCGCTCACCTGGTCGGTGAACCGCACCTTGTAACCGACCGTCGATCCGAGCGGCCGGTCCACCTCCTCGGCGATCCGCTCGGCCACCGTGCGGGCCGCGATCCGCCGCGGCTGGGTGTGCCCGATCTGGCCGCGGACGCCGCGCCCCAGCTCCAGGCAGATCTTCGGGATCTGGGTGGTCTTGCCGGAACCGGTCTCACCGGCGACCACGACCACCTGGTGATCACGGATCGCGGCGGCGATGTCGTCCTTGCGGGCGCCGACCGGCAGGCTCTCCGGATAGGTGATCCGTGGCACCGACGCGATGCGGCCGTCCAGCCGGGCCCGGGCCCGCTCGGCCTCGGCGGTGATCTCGGCGAGCGCCGCCGATCTGGCCTCCTCGTCGCGGATGCGCCTGGTCCCGTCGAGACGGCGCTGGAGCCGCCGCTGGTCACGGGGTAGCAGCTCGGAGATCTGGGCACGCAGGGTGGCGACAGGCGTTATCGACATGGCGGGCCAAGGATAGGCGCAAGCGGCTGGAAACGCCTGGTGATTAACGCCGCCCCGTGTCCCGGGGCCACCGTGTCTCGATATATCGGATGACGCCGCACGCAGGACGACAGAACGGGGCCCGACGGTGATCGTAGTTGCGGAGGATCACGACGACATCCGGTACGTGCTCAAACGCTCCCTGGAACGGGCCGGGCACCGGGTCGTGGCCGCGGCCGACGGGCGGACCGCGTTGGCGGCGATCCGTGAGCACCAGCCCGACCTGGTCGTCACCGACGTCGACATGCCGAACATGACAGGCCTCGACCTGTGCCGGGCGATCCGTGCCGACGACACCCTGCGGCACATCCCGGTGGTGGTGGCCAGCGGCTCGCTGATGCCCGGCGACCACCAGGCCGAGGACGCGGGGGCCTCGGCCACGCTGCTCAAGCCGTTCGTGCCGGCCCAACTGCTGGCGCTGATCACCCAGCTGCTGCCGCCCCGGGTGGCGACCGAAGGCTAGTCCTGCCGTTGCCGCTCCGGCATCGGGGCGCTCAGCCGGTCGGGTGCCGGATCACCGAGTGGCACGGCGAGCCCCGGTAGCCGGGCCGCCTCCATCATCGCGGCCCGTTCGGCCAGGGCCCGTTCCAGCGCCTCACGGACGGCCTCGTCGTCCTGGGGTGTGTCGTCGTTCATGCCACTGTCCTCCGTGATGTCGGCGGCGGGGAGGGTGAACCAGAAGCGCGTACCCCCGCCGGGGTTGTCCGTGACACCGATCTCGCCGCCGTGCCGCTTGACGATGCGCCGGCAGATGGTGAGGCCGAGGCCGGTCCCGGCATAGCCGGCCGCCGCCTCGGTCCGGTGGAAGGTCTCGAAGACGTGCGGTTTCTCGGCGTCCGGGATTCCGATGCCGGAGTCGGCGACCTCGATCCGCACCCGGCCCGGACCGGCCGGGCCGCCGGTCACCTCGACCCGGGGTGTGCCGCCGGGACGGACGTACTTGATCGCGTTGCCGATCAGGTTGTCCAGGACGTGCCGCAGCATCCCGGGGTCGGCCCGGACCGCGGGCAGCGGGCCCAGCGTCCAGTCCGGCGGCGGACGGTCGCCGCCCGCCGCGGCGATCCGCTCCTCGATGATCTCGCGGATCATCGGGCCCGGGTCGACGGCGAGTTCCCGCAGCGGGGCGTCCCGGGCCGTCGTGTAGGCCAGCAACGTCTCGATCAGCGCGTCCATCCGGTCGACCGCGCGCACGATCCGGCGCAGTCCGTCACGGACGTCGGCGGACTCCGGCCGTCCGTCCGGCACCTCGTCCAGGACGAGTTCGGCGTGCCCGCGGATCAGCGCGAGCGGCGACTTGAGGTCGTGCGCCACCACGCCCGCGAAGATCGCCAGGTCGGACTCGTACCGCCGCAGCTCGGTGATGTCCCGGCAGACCGCGACCGCGCCGTGCTCACCGGCGCTCGGGTCCAGCGGCCGCCCGTCGATGGTGAGCAGCAACCCGTCCGGCTGCGCCGGATTGCGGATGACCACCTCCACCCCGTCGGTGGACTCGCCGTCGAGGGCCCGGATCAGCGGCATCTCGGCCAGCGGGAACGGGGTCCGGCCGTCCGGGCGGTAGACGCCGTAGTGCGCCTGCCAGTCCTCCGGGCCGTCGGGCGGCTCCGCGACGCCCAGGAGCCGCCGCGCCGCCGGGTTCTCCAGCAGCACGGCCCCCTGCGAGTCGACGACCAGGACACCGTCGCTGATGGTCGTCATGATCGCGCCGAGCAGTTCGGCCTGTCGCCGGCTGGCCGCTTCGGCCTCGCGCAGGTCGGCGGTGGCCGCCTCGGCCCGCGCCTGGGCCCGGGCCCGGGCCTCCAGCACGCGCACCAGCCAGGCCAGCAGTGCGGTCAGGACCAGCCCGCCGCCCAGCGCGACGAACGGCAGGTACCAGCCATCCCCGGCCAGCAACCGGGCGTCACCGCGGGTCCGCAGCACCCACTGCTGGTCCGGGCCCATGTCGACCACCCCGGTACGGCTGAGGTCCGGCTCACCGGACGCGGCGCGCTGGGCGACGGTGTGCCGGGCCTGGTCCGGGCCGACCGCGACGAGTTCGCCGGAGATCTGCCCGATCGGGCCGAGGATCCGTTCCAGGAAGGTGCCGCCGCGCAGGCCGGAGGCCACCCAGCCACGGAACCGCGGGGTGTTCTCCCGGGTCCACACCGGGACCGCGAAGACGAACGACTGCTGCTGCTCGGCGGCCGGCTTCCCGCGGTCGCGCTGCAGGACGCGGGGATCGGAGACGACCAGCCGGTGCTCGTCCCGGGCGGTCCGCAGGTTGGTCGCCAGTGGTTCGGAGGCACCGAGATCGCTGCCGGTCCGCGCGGCCGGTTCGGTCTCGTCGAGTTCTCGGGTGAAGACCCCGAAGATGTGCTCGTCGACGGACGGGTCCGGGTGGAAGGTCAGGCCCTCGGCACCACGCTCGCGCCACAGTCGCTGGGTCTGCTCGACATCGGCCGTGGGCACCTCGACCAGGAACGCGACGGGCACCGCGGCGAGCAGTTCGGCGTCGACCAGCGGCCCGGTCGCCACGTCGAAGTCCTCCCAGGTCAGCTCGGGGTCGTTGACGATCCCGGCGGCCAGGGTCTCGATCACGCCGCGGTAGCGCTCGGTCTCGGTGCGGATCGCCGCGAGTGCCGCCTCGTGCCGCCGGTCCATCTCCCGTTCGGCGGTCTGCCGCTGTGCGGAGTAGAGGCCGGCCGCGGTCAGCACGGTGACGGCGAGACCGATCAGGAACACGGCGACGGAGAGCAGCGGACCGGTGACCCGCCGCGCTCCGTTCGCCGATTGCTCCACCATACGGAGCGTAAGCCGTTGATCACTTCCAGGTGTCGTACCGGTACAAGTCGTACTTCACCATGATCCCGGTGACCTTGGTGTAGTAGTTCGGGTCGGTGGCGTACCCGGCCTTCCACACCGCCATGATGAACTTGTCGGCGGCCTTGGTGAACGCGAACGCGGGCGCGTACCGCTTGTTGTTGCGCAGGAAGTGGCCGTGGTCCCGGAACGAGCGGCCCATCGACGCGTAGGTGCGGAACGCGTCCGACGTCGCGAAACACTTGCCGGCCTTGTCACACTCGGTGGTCTCGTAGACGTGGCAGCCGTTGGCGTGCGGGCCGAAGGCACCGTTCTGGCACTTGATGCCGAAGTAGTTGCGGTCCACCGCGGACAGCCCGCTCCGGCCCCAGCCCGACTCCAGGATGGCCTGGGCGATGGTCACCGAGGCCGGTACCCCGTACTCCCGCCAGCCCTGCTGCGCGCCCGGCACGGCGGCCGCGATGAACTGCTCGGGCGTCAGCGCGGGCACCGGGGCGGGTGCGGGGGCGGGCGTGGCCGGCGGGCAGGTCTTCACCGTGCCGGAGACCACGTACGCGTGCGACACGTACCGCCCATCGGCCAGCCGGTCCCACAGGTTCGTGGTGCGGACCGTGCCGGCGACCTTCGCCCCGGTCACCGCGCAGACGATCTTCACGGCCGACCCGTCGGCGGCCTTGCGGACCACCGCGTTCAGCGTGGACGGGCCGCTGCGCACGTTCACCGCGCCGTCCCGGGTGCGGATCTTCCCGCTGACGTACGCCTGGGCACCCGCCTTGGCGTCGCACACCGGGATGGTCGCCGAGGCGCGGACGTAGGCGTGCGAGACGTACCGGCCGTCGGCCAGCCGGTCCCACTGGGCGGTGGTGCGGACCTTCCCGTGCACGGTCTGACCGGTCACCGCGCAGTCGACGGTGACCTTCTGGCCGTCCCTGAGCGTGCTCACCACGCTCGCCGCCCAGCTCGGTGCCGAACGCACCTTGAGCTCACTGTTCACGTCGATCGTCGCGGAGATCCCGGCCGCCTGCGCGGCTGCGGGTGAACCGGCCAGCCCGGCCCCGGCGGCGAGCACCAGCAGCGTGCCGGTGAGCAGTCGTCGGGTGGTGTGGCTCATGAAGACGTCCCCTTCGTTCCGGCAGCGCCGGATGTATCCGTCGGCATCGGATTCGAAGGTCCGCCCCGGCCGTTGCGCCCATCGGGCCCGATCGGGTGCGTGCGCGTTGCGGCGTGCTTGGAAATCGGCCGGACGGGGAAAGGCGTGTCCGCATCGCCACCGCTTCAGGAGGTCCCGAGATGACGGCCGTCGCGTCCCGCCCGGTCACCACAGCCACCCCGACCAAGACACCGGGCAGTACGTGGCACACGGTCAGCCCGCTGCTCGTCGCCGCCCTGGCCGCGGGCGGGGCGTACGCCGTGCACCGGCTCTTCGTCGGCACCCCACTGGGCCAGGCCATCGACACGGCGGCGCTGCGGGGCGGTGACTTCCATCACCCACAGGTCAGTGAGGTGCTGACCCGTACCCTCGACGCCACCCGTCTCGCCTCGCTCGCGCTGGTCTGCGTGCTCGCCGCCGCGTTCGGCGTGGTCCGCCGCCGCCTCGACCTGGCCCTCGCGTCGGTGTTCGTGGTGGTCGCCGCCAACCTGATCACCCAGCAGCTGAAGGCGAACCTGGGCCGGCCCCTGCTGGACGACTTCCCGGCACCCAACTCGTGGCCCAGCGGACACGCCACGGCCGCCGCGTCGGTCGCGTTCGTACTGGTCCTGGTCTTCCCGCGAGCGCTGCGGGGAATGGTCGGCCTGGTCGGGGCCGGCTATGTGGCGATCGTCGCGGTGGCCACCGTCTGGGCCGAGTGGCACCGGCCCAGCGACGTCATCGCGGCCCTGCTGATCGTGCTGGCCTGCGGTTCGTTCGCGGTCTTCGGGGTGCGCCTGCGCCGCCGAGGCCCGTACCGCCCCATCCACCTGCCGAACCGCCTGGTCATCGTCGCCCTCGCGGTCGCCGGTGCGCTGGCCACCGCGGCCGGTGTGTTCGGCATGGCGTCGGTGGCCCTCTCCGAACGTGCCCTGCCCGACCTGGTGTCCGGGCGCTTCGCATTCCTCACCGGCACGGCCGGCATCGTGGCCGCCACGGCCGCGACGTTCATCGTCTGGGTCCGGCTGACCGCGGCGGAACCCGCGGACCGGCCCGCACCCTCTCAGGGAGGCACCGCATGACCACCTCACCCGACAACTCCCCCACCACCGCGATACCGGCCCCCGCCGCCGCGGCCGCGCCGGTCTCGCCGGCCTCGTCGAACGCTCCGACCGCCCCGATCCCGCCGGCCCCGGCCACCGGCGGTCCGACCGAGTCGCCGACCGCCCCGATCGCCCCGGCCGAATCGCCCACCGCCCCGATTCCGCCGCAGCCGGGTCCTACCGGCTCGACCGCCACCGCGGGTCACGTCACCCCGCCCGCCGATTTCCCGGGCGGCGCCGCGGTCCCGCCCGGTCCGGCCGGCGCGGTGCCGCAGCTGCCCGCCCAGACCACCGGGACCGGCCTGGCCACCGGCCCGACCGTGGTCGTCGGCACCTATCCCGAGTACGCGCTGGCCCAGCAGGCGGTCGATCACCTGTCGGACAACCGGTTCCCGGTCGAGCGGACATCGATCGTCGGCACCGACCTGCGCCTGATCGAGAACGTCCTGGGCCGCCTCACCGTCGCCCGCGCGGCCGCCGCCGGAGCGGCCAGTGGCGCCTGGTTCGGCCTGCTGATCGGCCTCTTCTTCGGCATCTTCAGCGACTCCAGCTGGCTGGCCGTCCTGCTCACCACGGTGCTCATCGGCGCGGTCTGGGGCGCGATCTTCGGCGCCATCGCGCACGCCGCGACGGGCGGCCGCCGCGACTTCACGTCCCGCAGTTCGCTGCAGGCCGCCACCTACGAGGTGCACGCGGCCGCCGACGTCGCCGACGAGGCCCGCAGCCTCCTGATCAGCCTCAACTGGCGGGCGAGCGGCGCTAAGTAGCCTCACGGCCCGCGGATCACCCGAGATCCGCGGGCTTCCCATCCGGTACGGAACACCCCACCCACAACCGCAGACCACACCGCCCCGGACCACTCCGCGAGGCAGGCCGGACACCGGACCGAACCGCGCCCGCCGGGCTGAGGCCGCCGGTCACCGCCGCCCCACGAACCGGCTGATCAGTCGGTAAGTTGGCGGCGCAGCTTGGCGAGCGCCTTGGTCAGCAGCCGGGAGACGTGCATCTGGGAGATGCCGATCTGGTCGGCGATCTGGCTCTGGGTCAGGTTGCCGTAGAAGCGCAGCGTCAGGATCCGCTGCTCACGCGGGTCCAGGGTGGCCAGCGCCGGACCCAGGGCGACCCGGGCCTCGGCGATCTCGTACTCGTGATCCTCAGTGCCGAGGGTGTCGCCCAGCTCGGTGGTGCCGTCCGCGCTGATCGGCGTGGACAGCGACGTGGCGTTGTAGGCCCGCGCGCCTTCCAGCCCTTCGAGCACGTCCTCCTCGGTGATCCCGAGGTGGGCGGCGATGTCCGGAACCGTCGGCGACCGGCCGAGCGTGTGGGTGAGCGTCGAGTTGGCCTCGGTGATCGCGAGACGGAGCTCCTGGAGGCGTCGCGGCACCCGGACCGACCAGGTGCGGTCCCGGAAGTGGCGCTTGATCTCGCCGATGACGGTCGGGATCGCGTACCCGGCGAAGTCGACACCGCGCTCCGGGTCGAACTTGTCGACCGCCTTGATCAAGCCCACGGTGGCGGTCTGCACCAGATCGTCGGTGGGCTCACCGCGGCCGGAGTAGCGGTGCGCGAGGTGGCGGGCCAGCGGCAGCCACGCCTCGATCGCCCGGTCCCGCAGGCGGGACCGGTGCCGGCCGGGCGCCGCCGCGGCCATCTCGGCGAGCAGGTCGGACGCGCTGGCCGCGGGCACGTGGTGGACCGGCCGGCGCGGCTCGGCGGGCAGGATATCGACGGTCGGTGATTCCAGCATGGTCATGAGTGGTCCTCCATCCGACGGGCAGAGAGCCGTGCCCGTCCTGCGGCGACCGTTCTGAAGTGCAACGCTAGCCGAGAAGCTTAGCGTCGCCTAGCCGAAAGTATGAGTGACATTGCGTGAACGCGGAAATCACGCAGCGAATTCATCCTATGGTGTCCGCCCGATACCCACCGGGAGACGCTGGATTCGATGTCGTACCGGCGTGGTACACAGCAACAGCGAACGAAACCTGAAGAAGGAAGACGGATGACCATCCTCGGCATCGACATCGGCGGCTCCGGCGTGAAGGGGGCGCCGGTCGACCCGGCCGGCGGCGACCTGCTCGCCGAGCGGTTCCGCGTGCCCACCCCGCAGCCCGCCGACGTGGACAGCGTGGTGGAGGCGGTCGCTGAGGTGGCCGCCCAGTTCGACGGGTTCGACAGCATCGGTGTCACATTCCCGGGCGTGGTCGTCGACGGCGTGACCCGCAGTGCCGCCAATGTCGACAAGTCCTGGCTCGACGCGCCGGCCGCCCGCCTGTTCACCGAGCGACTGGGCAAGCCGGTCACGGTGCTCAACGACGCCGACGCGGCCGGGGTGGCCGAGGTGGCGTTCGGCGCCGGGCGCGACCAGTCCGGCCTGATCATGATGCTGACCTTCGGCACCGGTATCGGCAGCGCCCTCTTCCTGGACGGGGTGCTGCTGCCCAACACCGAGCTCGGCCACCTGGAGATCGACGGCGCCGACGCCGAGTTGCTCGCCTCCGACCGCATCCGCGAGACCGAGGACCTGACCTGGGAGCAGTGGGCGGTCCGGGTCGAGCGTTACCTGCGCCACGTCGAGATGCTGCTCTCCCCGCGCCTGTTCATCGTCGGCGGCGGCGTGAGCAAGAAGTCGGAGAAGTTCTTCCCGCTACTGGACATCCGCACCCCGATCGTCCCGGCCACACTGCTCAACAACGCCGGCATCATCGGCGCCGCGATCGCCGCCGGCCAGGCCGCCGCGGGCCCGGGCGCCCAGCATCCGGGCGCCATCCCGGTCGACGCCGCGGCGCCGGCCTGATCTGAGAGGAGCCCGCCGATGGCCCGCACCATCGCGACCAACAACCGGGTGCCCCGGGAGGAACTGGTCGAGTTCCTGCGCCCGAGGCACCGGGCGATCCTGCTGACCACCCGCAAGGACGGCCGTCCCCAGTCCTCGCCGAACACGTGCGGCGTCGACACCGAGGGCCGGATCGTGATCTCCAGTTACCCGGAGCGGGCCAAGGTGGCGAACATCCGCCGCGACCCCCGGGTGACCCTGACGATCCTGTCCGACGAGTGGAACGGCCCGTGGGTCCAGCTCGACGGCGTGGCCGAGGTGATCGACCTGCCCGACGCCGTCGAGCCCCTGGTCGACTATTTCCGCTGCATCTCCGGCGAGCACCCGAACTGGGAGGAGTACCGCCAGGCGATGCGCGACCAGGGCAAATGCCTGATCCGGGTGACGATCGAGTCCTGGGGCCCGATCGCCACCGGCGGCTTCCCGGCCCGTCTGGCCGACTGACCGGCGGCGGCCCCGAGCCGACCGAGGACGCAGAAAGAGGCCGCAAGGCCGGCACCCAGGAGGACAAGGGTGGTGCCGGCCTTGCGGCCTTCGGACCCTCCCGTTTCCGGCGGGACCGGGCGGTCGCGTGTTTCACCCGGGCCCCTCGGGAGGGGATGCTGAAATCAGGCCGCGAGGGGGGTGCGGTCCGGCTCAGCGTCGAGAAGGTAGAGGAGAGCGTCGCGGTGCATGTCCGCGATCGGCTCCAGCAGGTCGGGGTGGCGCAGCAGGGCGGCGGCGTCGCGGTCGCGGGCGTCCGGCTGGAGCAGGCGGCGGAACTCGGCGGGCATGCCGGTGGTGGCGGTACGCCGGGAGTGCGGCCGGGGACGCTGGTCGGGGAGCGGCATCGCGGCGATGACGGCGTCGACGCCGCGGCGGGCCAGTAGCGGGTCGGCGAGCAGGCAGGCGGCCCAGCTGACGACGACCTCGTCGACCCAGGTGCGCCAGCCCTCACCGTCGGCGAACTCGTCGTCGGGTTCGCTGCCGGCCTTCCAGTCGAGGATGGCGGATCCACCGGGGCCGGCGATGGCGACGAGCGCGGCGTCGATCTCGGTCGGGTAGCGCAGCCAGGCGGCGACCGTGATGGCCTGCCGGGCCTGCAGTTCCGCGAGCGTGTGCGCCACCGTGTTGGATTCGCCGCCCGGGTAGGCCCGCGCCAGCCAGTGGGTGCTGGCGGCGATCACCGGGGACAGTGCGGTGGACGGTCCGGCCACGTTCGATCTCCTCCCTTCGTGCGCTTGCCGGGTCGTCGGCTCGCGTCGAGGGTTAACTCGGTGGCTCGGTGGCGCTCTTGAGCAGGGTTCCTCGATGGCAACGCAGCGCAACCGACGCACTCCCGTGGCCCCGGCGACGAAGGCCGCGGGCCGTGCGCGCGTCGGGTGGCGCCCCGGTGGGTCGGATGTCGCGTTCGCCGTGGATGTCACCGGCGTGCCACCTTTCGCGCGGGCCGGTCTTCGGGGGCCGACACGGCGATCGGTGCTCGCCGATGCGCTCCCATCCGCACCGGTCGATGTGGTCCGCGACCGCCGGGACGGGCGCACGCGCGGAAAGATGAACGCCTGTTGCGAACAGGTGAAATTGTCGTGTTTTCCGGCGGCGCGAGGCCGCGTCCGGATGCGCTGTGGGGCTACCCCTCCGGTAGGTTGGGACGCAGCGGCGATCGGCCGTTTCAAAAACTCCACTGCGGAGAAGTCATAGAGACGCCGGCGGTGGTTTTCCCGGTCGCCGAGTCCTCCTGCGCCCCTCTGACTACGGTGGAGATCATGACCGGTCGCTTCCCCATCGAAGACGTGACACCGGCTGTTTCCGGTGGCCGCTACCCCGCGAAGGCGGTGGTCGGCGAGCTTGTCCCGGTCTCGGCGGTGTCCTATCGCGAAGGTCACCACGCGCTCGGCGTGAATGTGGTATGGCGCGGCCCGGATGGGGAGACCAAGCCGTTCACCCGGATGACGCCCGGTGAGCCGGGTCTCGACCAGTGGCACGCGGCGATCCGGCCGGATTCGGTGGGCCGGTGGACGTTCACCGTGGAGGCGTTCGACGATCCGTACCGGACGTGGCGCGACGCGGTGGTGAAGAAGATCGGCGCCGGGCAGGGCGCCGAGGATCTGGCGAACGATCTGGCCGAGGGCGCTGACGTGCTCGACCTGGCCACCAAGATCGTCCCGGCCGAACAGGAGGACCGGGTCCGCGACGCCGCGGCGGCGCTGCGCGACGAGCAGCGGTCGCTGTTCGCCCGGGTCACCCCGGCGCTGGACCTGGAGGAGCTGCTCTGGCACAACCCGGTGCGCGCCCTGGTGACGACGACCCGGTCCTTCGTGATCTGGGTCGATCGGGTCCGCGCCCTCTACTCGGCGTGGTATGAGTTCTTCCCGCGGTCAGAGGGCGCCGAGGTCGGGCCGGACGCCACCCCGATCAAGCACGGCACGTTCGCCACCGCCGCGCAGCGCCTGCCGGCTGTCGCGGCGATGGGCTTCAACGTCGTCTACCTGCCACCGATCCACCCGATCGGCAAGATCAACCGTAAGGGTCGTAACAACACGCTGACGGCCCGACCGGAGGACGTCGGCTCGCCGTGGGCGATCGGTTCGGACGAGGGCGGTCACGACGCGATCCACCCGCAACTCGGCACGATGGAGGACTTCAAGGCCTTCATCGCGCGGACCGAGGAGCTGGGCATGGAGGTCGCCATGGACCTCGCGCTGCAGGCCGCCCCGGACCACCCGTGGGTCAAGGACTTCCCGCAGTTCTTCACGACCAAGGCCGACGGCACGATCGCGTACGCCGAGAACCCGCCCAAGAAGTACCAGGACATCTACCCGATCAACTGGGACAACGACTACCGCACGCTGCGCGACGAGGTCTATCGCGTGGTGATGCACTGGGTGAACGCCGGGATCAAGATCTTCCGGGTGGACAACCCGCACACCAAGGCGGTCAACTTCTGGCAGTGGCTGATCCCCAAGGTCAAGGAGTCCGACCCGGACGTGCTGTTCCTGGCCGAGGCGTTCACCCGGCCGGCGATGATGAACGGGCTCGGCCGGATCGGGTTCACCCAGTCGTACACGTACTTCACCTGGCGCACCTCGGCCCACGAGATGCGGCAGTACATGCAGGAGCTGCTGACCTCGATCGACTGGATGCGGCCGAACTTCTGGCCCAACACGCCGGACATCCTGCACGAGTCGCTGCAGGTCGGCGGTCCGCCGATGTTCAAGATCCGGGCAGTGCTGGCGTCGATGCTCACGCCGTCCTGGGGCCTCTACTCCGGATACGAGCTGTTCGAGCACGTACCGCGGCCGGGCGCCGAGGAGTACATCGACAACGAGAAGTTCGAGCTGAAGCCGCGGGACTGGGCGGCGGCCGAGCGGGCCGGCCGCTCGCTGGCGCCGTACCTGACCAAGCTGAACCGCACCCGGGAGGAGAACCCGGCGCTGCACTGGCTGCGCAACCTGCGGTTCCACGAGGTCGACAACGGCGCGCTGCTCTGCTTCTCCAAGCGTGATCCGGACACCGGCAACACCGTCCTGGTCATCTGCTCGTTCGACAGCAGCAACGTGCAGTGGGGCAACACCACTCTGGACATGCCGGCGCTGGGCCTGGACTGGCACGAGCGGTTCACGGTGGTCGACCAGATCACCGGGGCGACCTACGAGTGGGGGCAGTACAACGCCGTCCGGATCGACCCGTTCGTCGAGCCGGCACACATCTTCGTCGTCAAGGCGGGATAGACGCCTCGAGGCATCGTCGCCGTCAAGGCGGGGTAGGGGGAGCAGATGGAGCTGTCGAGCGAGCACGACCCGGCCGAGGGTAGCCACAACGAGGGCGGGGTGGTCGAGCATCCGACCTCCGACGACTTCGGGCACGCCCGGGCGCTTCCGGCAGACCGGACCTGGTTCCAACGGGCCGTCTTCTACGAGGTGCTGGTTCGGGCGTTCTACGACTCGGGCTCCGACGGCGGCGGTGACCTGCGCGGACTGATCGAACGGCTGGACTATCTGCAGTGGCTCGGTGTCGACTGCCTGTGGCTGCCGCCGTTCTACGACTCGCCACTGCGCGACGGCGGCTACGACATCCGCGACTTCTACAAGGTGCTGCCCGAGTTCGGCACCGTCGAGGACTTCGTGGCCCTGCTGGACGCGGCGCACAAGCGCGGCATCCGGGTGATCACCGACCTGGTCATGAACCACACGTCCGACTCGCACCCGTGGTTCCAGGCGTCCCGGCACGAGCCGGACGGTCCGTACGGCGACTTCTACGTCTGGAACGACACCAGCGAGAAGTACCAGGACGCGCGGATCATCTTCGTCGACACCGAGGAGTCGAACTGGACGTTCGACCCGGTGCGGCGGCAGTTCTACTGGCACCGGTTCTTCTCGCACCAGCCGGATCTCAACTACGAGAACCCGAAGGTGCAGGAGGCCATGCTGGACGTCCTGCGGTTCTGGCTGGACCTGGGCATCGACGGGTTCCGGCTGGACGCGGTGCCGTACCTCTTCGAGGAGGAGGGCACCAACTGCGAGAACCTGCCGGCCACCCACGCCTTCCTGAAGCACTGCCGCAAGGTGATCGACGACGAGTTCCCGGGCCGGGTGCTGCTGGCCGAGGCGAACCAGTGGCCGGCCGACGTGGTGGAGTACTTCGGCGACCCGCGCAGTGGCGGCGACGAGTGCCACATGGCGTTCCACTTCCCGCTGATGCCACGCATCTTCATGGCCGTACGCCGGGAGTCGCGTTTCCCGATCTCGGAGATCCTGGCCCAGACGCCACCGATCCCGGAGAACACCCAGTGGGGCATCTTCCTGCGGAACCACGACGAGCTCACGCTCGAGATGGTGACCGACGAGGAACGCGACTACATGTACTCGGAGTACGCCAAGGATCCGCGGATGAAGGCGAACGTCGGCATCCGCCGGCGGCTCGCTCCCCTGCTGGAGAACGACCGCAACCAGATCGAGCTGTTCACCGCCATGCTGCTGTCGCTACCGGGCTCGCCGGTCCTCTACTACGGCGACGAGATCGGCATGGGCGACAACATCTGGCTCGGTGACCGCGACGGGGTGCGCACACCGATGCAGTGGACGCCGGACCGTAACGCCGGTTTCTCCACGGCCACGCCCGGGCGCCTCTACCTTCCGGTCAACCAGGACCCGGTGTACGGCTACCAGGCGGTCAACGTGGAGGCCCAGCGGGACAGCGCCACCTCCCTGCTGAACTGGACCCGCACCATGCTGGCGGTCCGGCGCAGACACGAGGCGT
The DNA here is from genome assembly GCF_033097365.1 of Actinoplanes sichuanensis. Taxonomy (NCBI): domain Bacteria; kingdom Bacillati; phylum Actinomycetota; class Actinomycetes; order Micromonosporales; family Micromonosporaceae; genus Actinoplanes; species Actinoplanes sichuanensis. The sequence continues at coordinate 555,640 of NZ_AP028461.1, read as the reverse complement.
TCGCCGTCGGCACGTTTCGCGAGCTGGGCGGCTCCAATCCGTCGGTTCTCGCGTATCTGCGCGAACTCGGCGACGACGTGGTGCTGTGCGTCAACAACCTGTCACGCTTCCCGCAACCGATCGAGCTGAACCTGCAGCACTGGAACGGATACACGCCGGTCGAGCTGACCGGGCACGTCAACTTCCCCCGGATCGGCCAGCTTCCGTACCTGTTGACGCTTCCGGGGCACGGGTTCTACTGGTTCCAGTTGTGCGGGTCGGAGGAGAAGCAATGACGCTGCCTTTCGCCGAGTGGTTACCGAAACAGCGCTGGTACGCCGGGCGCAGCCGAGTCCTGTCATCGGTCAAGGAGGCGTCCGCCACCACCCTCGGCGAGGACCTGGAGCTGGTCCTCGTCGACGTGGAGTACACCGACGGCAGCTCCGAGCGGTACCAGATCCTGGTCGGCTGGGGTGCCGGGCCGATCCCCGAATACAGCACGGTGGCGACCATCGGCACCACCGACGACGGCCGGGTCGGCTACGACGCCCTCTACGACCCGGCGGCCGCCCGCCACCTGCTGGGGCTGGTCGACCGGTCGGAGATCGCCGGTGACGTGACCTTCGAGAGGGAGCCGGGTGTCACGCTGCCGCTGGAGGCCTGGCCGCGGGTGTTCGACGCGGAGCAGAGCAACACCAGCGTGATCTTCGATCAGGACGCCATCCTCAAGCTGTTCCGACGGGTCACCTGCGGGGTCAACCCGGACATCGAGCTGAACCGGGTGCTCGGCCGGGCCGGAAACTCGCACGTCGCCCGGCTGCTCGGGTCGTTCCAGGCCGCCGACGACTGCTCACTCGGCATGGTCACCGAGTACGCGGTCAACTCGGCCGAGGGCTGGGCGATGGCCACCGCCTCGGCCCGCGACCTGTTCGCCGACGCCGCGTTCGCCGCGGACGAGGTCGGCGGCGACTTCCAGGGCGAGTCGTACCGGCTCGGGGAGGCGGTCGCGTCGGTCCACCTGACCCTGGCCGAGCAGCTCGGCCAGGGCCCGGCGCCGTTCCCGCTGGACGCCGTGCTGGCCCGGCTGCGGACCGCCGCCAACGCGGTACCCGAGTTGCAGCAGCACGTCCCGGCGATCACCGAACGCTTCAACGCCCTCACCGGCGAGCAGGTCGAGGTCCAGCGCATCCACGGCGACCTGCATCTCGGGCAGGTGCTGCGCACCCCGGAGAGCTGGCTGCTGATCGACTTCGAGGGTGAGCCCGGCCAGCCGCTGGACGAGCGCCGGCTGCCCGACTCGCCGTTGCGCGACGTGGCCGGGGTGCTGCGCTCCTACGAGTACGCGGCCTACCAGCTGCTGGTCGACCAGGACGACGACGAGCCCCTGGCGGCGCGGGCCCGGGAGTGGGTGGACCGCAACCGGGCCGCGTTCTGCGACGGGTACACGCACGTGGCGGGCACCGACCCGCGTGACAAGGCGGCGCTGCTGGCGGCGTACGAACTGGACAAGGCGGTCTACGAGGCCGCCTACGAAGCCCGGCACCGGCCCGGCTGGCTGCGGATCCCCCTGCGGTCGATCGCCCGGCTCGTCGGATGAACCCCGGAGGGCACCCCAAAACCATGATCGGTCAGACCAGCACCGCGCGGCTCGCCGCCGACAAACGCGCGATGGACAGCGTGATAGCCGGCGACTCCCACGACCCGCACGGCATCCTCGGCGCCCACCCGCACGGTGGCCGCACCGTCGTCCGCACTCTCCGCAAAGGCGCCGAGGCGGTGGCCGTCCTGCACGAGGGCGAACGGTACGAGGCGACGAAGGTGCACCCGGACGGGATCTTCGCGGCCGAGCTGCCCGGGACCGTGCTCGACTACCGGATCGACGTGGACGGGACGCAGTGCGACGACCCGTACCGCCATCTGCCCACCCTGGGTGAGCTCGACCTGCACCTGATCGGCGAGGGCCGGCACGAGAAGCTGTGGAAGGTTCTCGGGGCGCAGCCACGTGGCGCGGGCGTCGGTTTCGCGGTGTGGGCGCCCAGCGCGCGCGGTGTGCAGGTGGTCGGTGACTTCGCCGGCTGGGGTCCCTACGACGGGTGGCCGATGCGGTCGCTCGGCTCCAGCGGCGTGTGGGAGCTGTACATCCCCGGCGCGCACATCGGCACGAAGTACAAATTCAAGATCCTCGGCCGGGACGGGGTGTGGCGCGAGCACGCCGACCCGCTGGCCCAGCACACCGAGGTGCCGCCGGCCACCGCGTCGGTCGTCTACCAGTCGTCCTACCAGTGGCACGACGAGCAGTGGATGCGGGAGCGGTCCCGCAAGTCGTGGCACCAGGAGCCGATCAGCGTCTACGAGGTGCACCTGGGATCGTGGCGGCCCGGCCTGACCTACACCGAGCTGGCCGACCAGCTCGTCGAGTACGTCGTCGAGACCGGTTTCACCCACGTCGAGCTGATGCCGGTGATGGAGCACCCGTTCGGCGGTTCCTGGGGTTACCAGGTCACCGGCTACTACGCCCCGACCTCCCGGTTCGGCTCCCCCGACGAGTTCCGGCACCTGGTCGACAAGCTGCACCAGGCCGGCATCGGGGTGATCCTGGACTGGGTGCCCGCCCACTTCCCGAAAGACGAGTGGGCGCTGGCCCGGTTCGACGGCACCCCGCTCTACGAACACGGCGACTGGCGGCGCGGCGAACACCCCGACTGGGGCACCTACGTCTTCGACTTCGGCCGCAAGGAGGTCCGCAACTTCCTGGTCGCCAACGCGCTCTACTGGTGCGAGGAGTTCCACGCCGACGGCCTGCGGGTCGACGCCGTCGCCTCGATGCTCTACCTCGACTACTCGCGCAAGGACGGCGAGTGGACCCCCAACCAGTACGGCGGCCGGGAGAACCTGGACGCGATCAGCTTCCTCCAGGAGATGAACGCGACCGTCTACAAGCACCACCCCGGGGTCATGACGATCGCCGAGGAGTCCACCGCGTGGCCCGGCGTCACCCGCCCCACCCACCTCGGCGGCCTCGGTTTCGGCTTCAAATGGAACATGGGCTGGATGAACGACACCCTCTCCTACATCGAGAAGGAGCCGATCTACCGGCAGTGGCACCACCACCAGATGACCTTCGCCACCGTCTACGCGTGGAGTGAGAACTACACGCTGCCGATCAGCCACGACGAGGTGGTGCACGGCAAGGGCTCGCTGACCGGCAAGATGCCCGGCGACCTGTGGCAGAAACTCGCGAACACCCGCGCCCTGCTCGGTTTCATGTGGGCCTTCACCGGCAAGCAGCTGCTTTTCATGGGCGCCGAGATGGGCGACCTCGCCGAGTGGAACGAGGGCCGCGGCCTGGACTGGACACTGCTCGACGATCCGCAGTTCGGCGGCATCCGCGGCCTGGTCAAGGACCTCAACCGGGTCTACCGGGAGACGCCCGCCCTGTGGACGCAGGACACCAGTCCCTCCGGTTTCCGGTGGATCACCAGCGAGGACTCGCAGCACAACACGTTCTCGTTCGTCCGTTTCGCACCGAACGGCGACACCCTGGCGTGCGTCGTCAACTTCGCCGCCATCCCGCACGAGGACTACCGGATCGGCCTGCCGCGGGTCGGCCGCTGGACCGAGGTGATCAACACGGACAGCGCCCTCTACGGCGGGTCCGGTGTCGGAAACCTGGGCGGGGTCGAGGCGGAGCACCTGCCCTGGCACGGTTTCGACGCCTCGGTGTCGCTGCGGGTGCCCCCGCTGGGCGCCGTCTGGCTGCGCCACGAGAGCTGAGCGGACGGCCGGCGGGCGCCCTCAGCGGCCCGCCGGCCACTCCTCGGCGAGCAGCCCGTACAGCAGGTCGTCGGTCCACTCGCCCTTGATGAAGGTCTGCTGCCGCAGCAACCCCTCCCGCCGGAACCCGAGCCGCTCCATCAGCGCCGCCGACCGCGCGTTGCGCGCGTCGCACTCCCCGGTGACCTTGTGCAGCCGCTGCACCCGGAACAGCCGGTCCAGCACGGCACCGACCGCCTCGGTCGCCAGACCCCTCTTCTGGTACGCCGTGGCCAGCGTGAACCCGATCTCGCCCTGCATCAGGTTGTCGTGCAGCCGGACATACACGTCCCCGATCAGGCGCTGCTCCTCGGCGAGCTCGATCGCATACTGGAACCGGCCCGCCTCGACGGGCGAACTCGCCGCGAAGTTGCGGACCGCGACCTCCGCCCGCTCGATCGGGAACGGCACGTCCCACGACTGGTAGCGCGCCACCTCCGGATCCGAGCGGTAGGCCGCCAGCACCGGCGCGTCGGACGCCCGGAAACGCCGCAGGATCAGCCGCTCGGTCGTCATCAGCACGGGCCGAGGATATGTCAGACCCGGGGCGCAGAATGCGGGGCATGGACTCGACGACCGAGCGGCTCCGTGCCATCTGCCTGCGTCTGCCCGAGGCGACCGAGCGTCTCAGCCACGGCTCACCGGCGTTCTTCGTCCGCGGCCGGCGACAGTTCGTGATGCTCTGGCCGGACGGCCACCACGACGACGATTTCCCGCATCTGTGGTGCGCGGCCCCGCCCGGTGCGCAGGGCGAGCTGATCGCCGCCGATCCGGCCCGTTTCTTCCGACCACCCTATGTCGGCCATCGTGGCTGGCTCGGCGTCCGCCTCGATCGCGACCCGGACTGGTCCGAGATAGCCGAGCTGTGCATCGACGCGTTCCGCACAGTGGCCCCGAAGGCCCTGCTCACCCGCCTCGACCAGGCCTGAATCGGCGGTGCGACAACGGTCGGGGCGGCCACCCGGCCGGTCAGGAGCCGGCGGCCGGTGGGACTCCGCAGTTGCGGCGCAGCATGGTGTCGAGGGCCTGCCGGTCGTCGTCGTCGACCGGGACCGTCGTGTAGAGCTGTTTCCCGCCGTCCAGCGAGACCCGCACCGGGAATTCGAAGGGTTTCTTCACCTCGGCGAAGGCGTGCAGGTCGCAGCGCAGCGGTGACGCCGTGAACGGCAGTGTCGCCACCGGGGCGGCCGCGGTGACCTCGGCCAGCGGGTCCGCCGTGCGGTAGGCGAGGCGGTACATCACGTTGCCGTCGAAGGAGTGCAGCCGGGCGGTGCCGGTGGCGGTCGCCGACCGTTCGACGACGAGGCTGCCACGGACCCCGTCGGCGCCCAGGTCGGTCCAGTCGCTGAACCGCAGGGAGACACTCCTACGGACCGTCTCGGCGGCGCAGTCGTCGGCGAGCAACCGGTCGAGGAGCTCGTTGGGGTACGGCAGGGCGAGCCGCACCCGCTGGGTTCGCGTGTCGCCCTCGACCCGCGCCACCACCGTCACGGAGGAGGCCTCAGCGGCCGCTGTGCAGCCTCCGGTGCCGTAGGGCACGGTCACGTCCACCCGCAGCCCGTTCGGCGGCAGGAGGGCCTCTGTGTCGGCCGGCGTCTCGCCCTCGAAGGACGGCAGGTCCGGCTCGACCCGGGAGATCCAGACCGGCGCGTCGCCATCGTTGTGCAGGGCGATCCCGAGCTGCCGGGCCACCTCGTCCTGCCGCCACTGTTCGGCGGTCGCCCGCAGCCTCAGCTCGGGCAGCGGCGCCTCGGTCTCCGTGCCGGAGCAGGCCGCCAGGGCGGGGACGAGGACGGCCGCCGCGACGCCGACAGCAAAGCGACGGACCGCGAGGCGACGGACTTCAGGAAGACGGACCGCAGAGAGACGGACCGCGAGGCGATGGACCGTGATCACGACGGCCGCCGCCGCACCGGCGAGGATGCGACGGCCTCTGATCATCGCCGTCAGGCTTCGACGACGTCGGCGACGATCACCGTGACGTTGTCCGGCGCCCCGTTCTCCAGGGTGCGGTTGACCAGCTCGGCCGCGCACATCTTGCGATCGGTGACATCGCGCAGCGTCTGGGCGATCACGATGTCCTCGACGTAGTCGGAGAGCCCGTCGCTGCACAGCAGGTACCGGTCGCCGATCCGGGCCGGGATCATCCGCCCGGCCGGCCGGAACGGGCCGCCCTGCACGGCCTGGGTGACCAGCGCCCGCTGCGGGTGCCGCCGGGCGTCGTCGGGCGTGAGCACACCCTGGTCGACGAGCGCCTGCACATAGGTGTCGTCCCGGGTGAGCTGCTGGAAGTCACCGTCGCGGAGCAGGTAGCAGCGCGAGTCACCGACGTTGAGGGCGGCCAGCCGATCGCCGGAGAGCAGGAGCGCGGTCACCGTCGTACCCATGCCGTCACGGGCGTCGTCCTCGGCGACCGACGCCTCGATCCGCTGGTTGGCGGTCTGCAACGCGTTGATCAGATCCTGCAGCGGCTCGCCGTTGTCCGGCGCGGTGTCGACGACGCTGAGACTCTGCACCAGGATGTCGCTCGCCAGCTCACCGGCGGGCAGTCCGCCCATGCCGTCCGCCACCACGAAGAGTCGATTACCGACGAAGACGGCGTCTTCGTTGTTGGACCGGACCAGGCCCTGATCAGTGGCGGCGACCGCCCGGACAGCAAGCGTCATGTGACAACTGTGCCAAAGGCCAATTCCGTTGTCTCTAGTACCTCCTACCAAGTGTCTGCGGATCCCTGGTATGCCACTGTGGGGCCGATCTCGCCCCGGACCGCCCCGAAGAGGATGATGGCGCAGGTCACAGCCCCGATGGCGGTTCCGTGGGGCGGCCCGGCGATGATCCGGGGCGATCTTGGTCAGGATCGGCGGCGTCCGCGCCACCGTGACACGCCGCGCAAGACCGACGTGACATTCGCGACATCGGGGTACGCGGGACGCCACCCGGACGGTTCATGACGGTTCCGGGCGTCCCTCGCAAGCGGTACCTCCGGCACTCCGGCACACCGGCGGACGGCCGTGGGACGGTCGCGCGCGGGTGACAGTGCGGGGTGGCGCGACAAGGCGGCGCGGGCTCGGTAACAATCGTCGACGTGACGACAGCTATCCATCAGCGCATCGCCTCGGAGCTCGGGGTACGGGAAGGGCAGGTCACCGCCGCGGTCGAGCTGCTCGACGGCGGGGCCACCGTGCCGTTCATCGCCCGCTACCGCAAGGAGGTGACCGGCACCCTCGACGACGCCCAGCTGCGCACCCTGGAGGAGCGCCTGGGCTACCTGCGGGAGCTGGAGGACCGGCGGGCCGCGGTGCTGGAGTCGATCCGCTCCCAGGGCAAGCTCGACGACGCTCTGGAGCAGCAGATCCTCGAGGCCGACACGAAGGCCCGCCTGGAGGACATCTACCTCCCGTTCAAGCCGAAACGGCGGACCAAGGCGATGATCGCCCGGGAGGCCGGCCTGGAGCCGCTCGCCGACGGTTTGCTGGGCGACCCCACGGTCGACCCGAAAGCGGCCGCCGCCGCGTTCGTGGACGCCGAGAAGGGGGTGGCCGACCCCCAGGCCGCCCTGGACGGTGCCCGGGCCATCCTGATCGAGCGGTTCGCCGAGGACGCCGACCTGATCGGTGAGCTCCGTGAGCAGATGTGGACACGCGGCCGGCTGGTCGCCAAGGTCCGCGACGGCAAGCAGACCGACGGGGCGAAGTTCTCCGACTACTTCGACTTCGCCGAGCCGTACGGCAAGTTGCCCTCGCACCGCATCCTGGCGATGCTGCGCGGGGAGAAGGAGGACGTCCTCGACCTCACCATGGAGCCGCATCCGGAGGAGGACGAGGGCTACTTCGAGGGCCGCATCGCCGGGCGCAACGGCATCAGCGACCACGGCCGGGCCGGTGACAAGTGGCTGGTCGACACGGTCCGCTGGGCGTGGCGCACCCGGATCCTCATCCACCTCGGCGCCGACCTGCGGGTCCGGCTGCGCGAGGCGGCCGAGGACGAGGCGGTGCGGGTGTTCGCCGCCAACCTGCGTGACCTGCTGCTCGCGGCGCCCGCCGGGACCCGTACCACGATGGGTCTGGATCCCGGTTTCCGCACCGGGGTGAAGGTCGCCGTGGTGGACGCGACCGGCAAGGTGGTCGCGACCGACACGATCTACCCGCACGTCCCGCAGAACAAGTGGGACGAGTCGATCCACCGGCTGGCCGCGCTGGCGTCGAAGCACAACGTCGAGCTGATCGCGATCGGCAACGGCACCGCGTCGCGGGAGACCGACAAGCTGGCCACCGAGCTGATCAAGAAGCACCCGGACGCGAAGTTGACCAAGGTGGTCGTCTCCGAGGCGGGCGCGTCGGTCTACTCGGCCTCGGCGTACGCGTCGCAGGAGCTCCCGGGCCTGGACGTGTCGCTGCGCGGCGCGGTCTCGATCGCCCGCCGGCTGCAGGACCCGCTGGCCGAGCTGGTGAAGATCGACCCGAAGTCGATCGGCGTCGGGCAGTACCAGCACGACCTGTCCGAGGTGAAGCTGGCCCGCTCGCTGGACGCGGTGGTCGAGGACTGTGTGAACGGCGTCGGCGTGGACATCAACACCGCCTCCGCGCCGCTGCTGACCCGGGTCTCCGGGATCACCGCCGGTCTGGCCGAGAACATCGTGCTGCACCGCGACCAGAACGGCCCGTTCAAGAACCGCAAGGAGATCAAGAACGTGGCCCGGCTCGGGCCGAAGGCGTTCGAGCAGTGCGCCGGCTTCCTCCGGATCCGCGACGGTGAGGACCCGCTCGACTTCTCCAGCGTGCACCCGGAGTCGTACCCGCTGGTCCGGACGATCGCGGCGGACGCCGGATCGGACGTGAAGACGATGATCGGCAACAGCCCGCTGTTGAAGGGCATCCGGCCGGACAAGTTCGTCACCGACACGGTCGGCCTGCCGACCATCACCGACATCCTCAAGGAGCTGGAGAAGCCGGGCCGCGACCCGCGGCCGGCGTTCACCACGGCGACCTTCGCCGAGGGCGTCGAGAAGATCGCCGACCTGAAGCCGGGCATGGTCCTGGAGGGCCAGGTGACCAACGTGGCGGCGTTCGGCGCGTTCGTCGACATCGGCGTGCACCAGGACGGTCTGGTGCACGTGTCGGCACTGTCCGACAAGTTCGTGCAGGACCCGCGCGAGGTGGTCAAGTCCGGTGACGTGGTGAAGGTCCGCGTGCTGGAGGTCGACCCGGTCCGCAAGCGGATCTCGCTGACCATGCGCCTGAGCGACGAGCCGAACAAGGGTCGGCCGCCGCGGGAGGACCGTGGCCAGGGCGGCGGGCAGCGCGGCGGCGGGCAGCAGCGCGGCGGCGGCCAGGGCGGACAGCAGCGCGGCGGCGGCCAGGGCGGGCAGCGCCAGCCCCGGCAGGGCGGCGGCCAGCGTGGCGGTCAGGGTGGCGGCGGCGGGAACAGCTTCGGCAACAGCGCCATGGCCGACGCGCTGCGCCGGGCCGGGCTGACCCGGGACTGATCGGAACGAGGCCCGGGTGATCGCCCGGGCCTCGTCACTTCACGTCCCAGATCTTGATGTCGGTGAAGGCCACCTCGTAGGGCCCGGTGTCCGGCACGTCGCGGGCGTTGTAGACGCCGAGCAGCACCCGGCCCTCCTGGAGCTGGAGCCGTCGCTCGATCAGCGGGGCCTCGCCGACGAGGACGCCGTCCCGGTACACCTCGACCGTCTCGCCCCGGGCGATCAGCCCGATCCGGGTCGACACGGGGGCCAGCCCGATCGGGCTGTCGCCCAGGGACAGCGTCTTGAGCACCTTGATCTTGCCGTCGCCGTCCCGGTTGTGCAGCCCGATGTAGATGTCGTTCTCGCACACCCGGGCCTGGTAGCCGACCTGACCCACGTTGCGGAACCAGATGGCCGCGCAGCTGCCCGCCGTGTTGAGCCGAACCGTCACCTCGACATGCATGTCGGCGGGGATCTCGTCGAGCGGGCCCGAGCATTTGAAGACCCCGGCCCGGTCCCGGTGGGCCACCAGCGCGTTGTCGGCGAAGTAGCACTTCGCCGTCTCCTCCGGATAGTCCTTGGCGGTCCACAGCGCCTGCCGCTTCAGGGTGTCCTGCAACCGGGGTGGCCCGGTCGGCGAGTCGATGGTGACCACCGGTGTCGGCGTCGGGGACGTCGGGGACGCCGCACCGGACCGGCGGTCGTCGTCGTTGCGCAGCTCCAGGGCCACCAGGACGGCCCCGGCGACCAGGGCCGACACGAAGACCGCGAGCAGGGCCGGCATCGCCCAGCGGCGGCCCTGACCGGCCGCGGGCCGCGGGACGGCCGCCTGGTCCGCGGAGATCGGCACGGTGACGATCGAGTTCTCGTCGTAGCCGACCATCCCCGGTGGGATGGCCAGGGTCGGCAGGCTCACCGAGGGTTCCGGCGCGACACCGGTGACCGCCTGCGCCTCGACCGCGGCGGCCCGCAGATCCGGCTGGTCGGCGAAGGCCGCGGCGGTCGCGGCCGGCCGCTGCTTACCGGAGATCAGCAGGTCGAGCAGCTCCCGGGAACTGGGCCGGTTGGCCGGGTCCTTCTCCAGCGAGTGCGCCACCAGATCGCGCAGCGGGCCGCTGAGGCCGTCCAGCCGGGGCGGCTGGGTGAGGATCCGGGCCGCCATGGCCGGTGGCGAGTCGGCGTAGAACGGCGTGCGGCCGGTCCCCGCATACGCCACCACACTCCCCCAGGCGAACACGTCCGCGGCCGGGGTGAGCGGGACTTCCTCGTCCGACGAGAACCGCTCCGGCGCCATGTAGGCGACCGTGCCGACCATCTGATCGGTGCGGGTGTTGGCGCTGGTCGCCTCCATCGCCCGGGCGATCCCGAAGTCGATCACCTTGGGACTGCCCGGCGCCAGCAGCACGTTGCGCGGCTTGAGGTCGCGGTGGATCACCCCGGCACCGTGGATCGCGGTCAGCGCGGTGGCCACCCCGATCGCGACGCCGTGCAGGTTGGCGCTGGTCAGCGGCCCGCGCTGCTCGACCACCTCGGCCAGGGTGGGCCCGTCGACGTATTCGACGACCAGGTACGGCGACTCGTGGTCGGGGTCGGCGTCGAGCACCTCGGCGGTGCAGAACGGCGGCACCTGCCGGGCCCGGTTGACCTCGCTGCGGAACCGCCGCCGGAACTCGTCGTCGTGGGCCAGGTCGGCGCGCACCATCTTGACCGCGACGAGCACTCCGGCACCGGTACGGGCCAGGTAGACCGTACCCATGCCGCCCTCACCGAGCCGACCGACCAGCTCGTACTCCCCGAGGGTCGGGGGATCGCCGGTGCGTAGCGGTTGTGTCCGCTCACCCGGCACTGAGCCGTCGACCATTCCGCTGCCCCCCGGAGCGCCCCCTTACGTATGCGCTCGCACTGTATAGGGCGCTGTCTCTTCCCGAATAGGCGGCGGCCTCATGGAGATCCCCGAGACGAGGATCGGGGCCATGCCCGATGCGGCCGGCCCCCGTCCGGCGACACCATGGAGTCATCAGTTCACCACCAGTGAAGGCAGGGATCCCCTCATGAACGCCGTGCACGACTCGCTCGCCCGTCAGGGCCTGGTTCGCCCGCAGGACGGCCGGATGATCGCCGGCGTCTGCGCTGGCCTCGGCCGCCGCTTCGGCATCGACCCGTGGATCGCCCGGATGCTGTTCGTGCTGATCCTCTTCGTGATCCCGGGCAGCCAGATCCTGGTCTACCCGCTCGCCTGGATCCTGATGCCGTCGGAGAAGCCGGCCTGGCAGTCTCCCGCCCCGCCGACCACCTACTAGGCGGTCAGCTCCTTGACCTTCTCGGTCAGCTGGAGATCGTCGAGGTAGCCCTTGTAGGCCACCTTGCCGGTGCGGTCCAGCATCACGTACCAGCTCTGCTGGACGATGCCGAACCGCTTCCACAGCTTGCCGGCCTTGTCGTTGAGGTGCGGGATCTCGGCGAGTTCGAAGTCGGCGACGAAGTCGTCCATCTCCGCGGCACTGCCGAGGCTCGCGATGCCGAGGATGCCCAGGCGGCCCGCGTACTCGTCATGGATGTCGGACAGCGACTGCGCCTCGCTGGCGCAGGTCGCGCACCAGGGCGCCCAGAACCAGAGGATGGCCGGCTTGCCGGCCATCGACCCGGCGTCGAACTTCGCACCGCTCAGCGTGGTCCCGCTGAAGGTCAGCGTCTTCGGGACGGTCACCGCTTCCGCGGTGGCCGCCCCGGAGGCCGGAGGCGCGGCAGCGGCCGGGGACGGTCCGGCCGCCGGCGCCTCCGGGGACGCGTCCGGCGTGGTCCCGCACCCGGCTGCCGCGAGAACGGCGGTCAGGGCGAGGGGCAACAGCAGCCGGGGTACGCGGGACCCGCTCATCGATGAACCTTTCTCCACCCGGCATCGGGCCCGAGAGTCGCGGAACGTCGGTCCGGGGACGGGTGACCCCGGCCCCGCCAGGTGGAAAAGGTTCACTTGGCCGGGGTGGGCTCGGTGAGCCGCAGCGCGAGCGCCGGACACACGTTGACCGCCTTGCGGGCGCCGTCCTCGAGCCACGGCGGCAGCGGCGTCTGCGGGAACGCCGGGAAGCCGTTGTTGTCGAGCCGGATGATCTCCGGGGCGACCGCCGAGCACAGGCCGTGCCCGTCGCACCGCGACCAGTCGAGGGCCAGTTTCCGGGCACCCTTCTCGGCCGTGTAGGGCAGCGGCAGGATGCCACGGACCTGCTTGCCGCAGCCCTCGCCGTTGGCGTGCAGGAGGACGTCCTCCTTGAAGACCTCCAGCGCGGAGAGCGCGAACCGGGACGAACCGTCCGGGTGGCTGCACGCGCCACGGCCCTTGACCATGCCGGCCGCCTGTCGCACCTGCTCGACCGCGTTGCCGCCGAGCGACACCAGGGTCACCGCGCGGGCCAGGTCGGGCAGGCCGATCCGGCACGGGCCGCACTGACCGGCCGACTCGCCGGCCAGGTACTGCACGACCTGGGCGACCTCGCCGACCGGGCAGGTCTTCGAGCCGATCGGGATCAGCATGCCGGCGCCCAGGGTGCCGCCGACCTTCGCGAACCCCTTACGGGAGATGTTGATGGTCCTGGCCTGCTCGGCGGTGACCCACTTGCCGTGGTAACCGCCGACCAGCAGGCCCGGGCCCAGGTCGGCGCCGCACATCTCGAGCACCTCCATGAGCGGGGTGCCGGTGGGCGCCTCGACCACGGCCGGCGCGGTGGCGGACCCGCCGACGGTCAGCATGACCGTGCCGGGCTCCTCCGGGATGCCGACCGAGTTGTACTCCCACGGACCGAGCCGGGCCGCGATCGCCAGCTGCGAGTACGTCTCCGCGTTCGACAGCAGGGTGGGCAGACCCATCACGCCGTTGTCGCTGGACCGGACCTTACGACCGGGCGGGATGTGCGCCTCGCCGTTGATGCCGCGGACCAGCGCGCCGCCCTCACCGGAGATGAACCGGTGCGGCACCACGACGATCCGGGTCGGGCACGGCATCTTCCGCTCGGCCAGGGCCGCGGCCAGCGAGTTCTGGCCGACACCGTCGTCGGCGACACCGATGACGATCTCCTCGGCGTCCAGGGCGGCCGCGGCCAGCGCCGCGCCGTCCAGGATCAGGTGCGGGCCACGGGTCAGGACCGCCTTGTCCTTCCACGACGGCGGCTCACCCTCGGTGGCGTTGACCACGATCACCGGGGGCAGATCCTGGCGGCGGCAGGAGTCGACCACCGCGCGCACCTTGCGGGCGAACGGGAAGCCGGCACCGCCGCGGCCGCGCAGCTCGATGCGGTCGGCGAGGCCGATCAGCTCACCCGAGGAGAGCGCCGCGAACCCGCCGTGCACCTCCTGGTGGGCCAGGAGGTCGAGACGGCCGTACTCGTCGAACCCCGCGGTGATGCGGGGCGTGCCGATGGCCGTGACCGGTGGAACCTGTGCCTCGCTCAATTCGTGTCCCTCGAGTCACCGCGGAGCTGGGAGAAGTAGCCGTCGTCGGCGTCGTCGCGGCCCCGGCGGCCGCCACGGCCACCGTCGTCGCGGCGGTTCCGGCGGGATCCGCTGTCCACCAGGGTGGGGCTGTCGTCGGCCGGGTAGGCCGGGCCGTCCGAGAAGTCGACGAACTCGCTGCGGCTCGGCCGACGGGGGGCCGGCTCCTCGTAGCGGGGCTCGTCGTACCGATCGCTCCGGGAGCGCGGAGCGGGCTCCTCCTCGTAGCGACCGCCACGACCGCGCGGGGCCTCCTCGTACTCGTCGTCGGCACGACGGCGGCCCCGAGGACGCTCGTCGAACTCCGGCTCGCGGCGCCGGGCCCGGGGAGCGGGCTCGTCGTCCTCGAACCGGCGCATCCGGGCGCCTGTCGACTCCATGTCGTCGCGGCGCATCCGGGTACCGGTGGCCTCCAGATCGTCGCGGCGCATCCGGGTACCGGTCGCCTCCACGTCGTCGCGGCGGCGCGAGCGCGGGGCCGGCTCGTCGTCCTCGTAGCGGCGGCCGCGTCCACGGCCGTCGTCGTACATCTCCGAGCGGCCGCCACGGGCGCGCGGGGCGGGCTCCTCCTCGTACCGGTAGTCCTCGACGTCGCGCCGTGACATCCGGGTCTGGGTGTCGTAACGCTCGTCGTCCTCGACGGCCCGGCGCTGCCGGGGCGCGGGCGCCTCCAGCTCGGGCTGCCGGCGGCCACGGGGCGGGTAGTCCTCCTCGATCGGAGCCGGGGCCGGGCTGACCGGGCGGGCGGCGGGAGCCGCGCTGACCGGGCGGGGCGCCGGCGGTGCCGACGGCTGGTTCCAGGTCGGAGCGGACGGGCCGTTGGTCGGCTGGTTCCAGGCCGGCGGGGCCATCGTCTGGGGCTCGGCACCGGCCGGGGCGAGCAGGTCGACGGCCGGGGCACGATTCGGGCGGCGGATCGGCGCGGAGGCGGTGGGCAGCAGCTCACCGGTCTCCTGCGTACGGACCGCACCGACACCGGCGGGCGAGGCGAAGTCCTTACGGCGGTTCAGGCTCACCGACAGGCGGACGGCCAGGCCGATCAGGACGCCGAGCACACACACGATGTAGCTGACGACGACCCAGGTGGCCGCGGCGCGACCGGCGCCGAGACCGTGGAGCAGGGCGGTCGGCCAGATCAGGTAGGAGATCGCGTGGATGCCACGCCACATCCACGGCCGGCCACGGCCGATGAACCGGGCGCGGGCGAGACCCGACCACATCACCAGGACCATGACCCACCCGGAGAGGGTGCCCATGCCGATCCAGAGCTCACGCCCGTCCACCAGGAACGGGATGACGATGTCGATGACACCGATCTGGCCGTCGACGAACTTCGTCCACACGTGGATGAAGAGGCCGCTGACCGCGATCACACCGGTGGTGCGGTGCGCCGACTGGAGCAGCACCCGCTGGCGGATGCTGAGCACCAGCCGGTCGGTGGCGACCAGCCCGACCATGATCGTGATGGAGAGCGACACCAGGGCGACGACGCCCATGTAGTACTTGAGGTACTCGTATAGGTACAGGTACGCGACCTTGCCGGGGGTGGTCATCATCGCCACCGCCCAGAGGGCCGCCAGGATGCTCAGGATGAGCAGGGCCACTGCTGACTTCGACACCGGACGGGTACCGGTGGATCCGACGTCGACCGGCACCCGGGCGGGGGCTGCCTTGCTGTTCTTCGAGCGGGCCATGGACTCCTCGTTTTCCTTGGTGCGGTCACGTCCCGTGGGCGGTGGGACGCCGGCGTCCGTGGGGAACGCCCCGCGCTCAAGCGCTGCGCTGGACCCGGTCCCCGGCGATGCTTTCCCCTGCGCGCCGTGGTCCGTGTCCTCCCGGGATTACGTGCCAGGCCCGGGATCGGATGAACACCGTCCGAACTTTTTGCGTAGTCGTTTGACCACCCTCCGCGCAGGCCTGCTGAACTGCGCAGACACACCAGAGGTTGCTCGGTTAAGGAAAAAATAAGGGTATTGCCAGGAAGGATCCAGACCGACCCCGACCATTCTGGCCACCGGCCGGGGCCGCCGAAAACAGGTGTGACCCACGCCACTCGCTGAACCATTTGCGCGCGCGAGGCGAACTAAGTAGTGCGGGCGAATGCACCGAGCCGTCCCGGGGGAAGGGGAACCGTCATGCGTCACCGGATCACCGCGCTTGCCGGCGCGGTCGTCGCGGGCGCCGTCCTGCACGTCCTGGCGCCGGCCACACCGGCCGCCGCCGAGGTGCCGGGGTTCGACGTCCGGGTGACCGCACCCGACCGATTCACCGTGACCCGGCCCGCACAGACGCTGACCGCCGTCGTCACCTCGGAGAGCCGTCAGTGCCGCAAGGTCCGCTGGGTGCTGGTGGTGCGTACGCCGGTGGACGCCGAGCAGCTGCGGGTGACCCGGGTCGAGGAGGCCGGTGAGTTCGACACCAGCACCAGCACCGACGGCGACACCACCACGATCATCGACGAGGACCTGGACCCGGGCACGCTGTGCCGGGGCCGCACCGTGACCGGCCGTTGGCAGATCTCCTTCGACGGGCCGGACGGTGGTGACGTGCGGTTCGAGGCGCGGGCCTTCGACCAGCAGGAGATCCTGTTGACCACGGCGGCCGCGACCGCCGAGATCCGGGGCGAGCGGACCGCCGACCCCTCGCCCGAGCCGTCCGAGTCACCGGCCGGCGAGGACGAGGAGCCCGCCGAGGACGCCGGCGACGACGGGAACGACGGGAACGACGACGGTACGGCGATCGTCCCGCCCACGGACGACACCGCGACCGCCCTGGTGGCCGACCAGACCTCGCTGCTCGGGCCCGGCCTGATCGTCGGTGGCATCTGCGTGTTCCTCGGTGTGCTGCTGCTCATCCGGCTACGCACCCGGGCCAAGGTGGCCCAGATCGAGGAACAGGCCCTGCCGACCGGGTTCTACCGGATGCCACCTCGCCGGTAGGAGCACTTCCTCCGGGTGAAATCCCCGCGGGACGGGACGCGCACGGCGTCGCGGCGTTTAGCGTGATGGCGCAGCGTCACCGTCCATAGGGGAGGACCCGTGGCTCAGCGCCCGTCTGCCGTACGCACCCTCGCCCACCGCCCCACCCGGGCCGCCGCCGCGTTCGGCGCCCTCGCCGTCGTGTCGGTCGCCGTGCCGGCCGGGGTGTCCTTCGCCGGGACCGACCGGACCCCGGCCACGTCGCCGGCGCCCGTCGCGCACGAGGCCGGCTACGGCGTCGACCCTCGGGTACCGGCGGAACTGGCCCCGCCCGCCGGGCACGTGCTGCACGCCGTGCTCAAGGCCCGGGGCGTGCAGATCTACGAGTGCCGGTCCGGTGCCTGGACACTGCTCGAACCGGCCGCCTCGCTGACCGGCGTCACCATGCGGCCGGTCAAGAAGGTGAGCGCCCTGCACTTCCGCGGCCCGAGCTGGCAGTCGGACCAGGACGGCTCGCTGCTGGAGGGCGACCCGGACGGCGTGGTGCGGGTGCCCGCGGAGAGCCCGAACAGCATCCAGCAACTGCGGATCAAGGCCAAGACCAACCGCGGCATCGGTACGTTCGGGAAGGTCACCTACGTGCAGCGGATCGACACGGTCGGCGGGCTGGCTCCGGCCGGCGCGTGCACGAACGGGACGGCTGCGGTGCCGTACCGGGCGGTCTACCGGTTCTTCGTGGCGGCCTGACTCTCGGTCACCGCCGGCAGGAATTCCCGCGCCGCCGCGACCAGGCCCTCCGGATCGTCGGCGTGGAAGCGGACGGTGGTGGCGGGCTGCCCCTTGGCCTTGCGGACGGGGAGCACCAGGGGCTCGGTGAGGCGTACGTCGATGCTGGTCTGACTACCCATGCCGAGCGAGAGCACACCGTCCTCGAGCTGGATCTGCCCGCCGGGCGGCATCGAGCGGCGGCGCACCTCGATCGCGGCGATCCGGTCCCAGCCGATGGCGGCGTCGAGGGTGAGGCTGTTGCGGATGCGCAGCCCGGACGGGCCGACCAGGTGCGGGTGCACGATCATGCTGGCGTAGAGCCCGAACATCCAGATCAGGCCGTAGACGCCGATGCCGAGCAGGACGTTGGCGACGGGCTCCCACGGGATCATCAGCTCCAGGATCGGGATCTCGATCGCGGAGACGGCGATGAACGCGATGAGGATCATCCGGACCGCACCGATGTATCCGAACCGCGTGGTGCCCGGCTCGACCGGGACCGGCCGCCGCAGGATCCAGCGGAACAGTGCCGCCCACAGCTGCAGTTCGTAGACGACCACGAATCGGGTGAGTGCCCATAACTTCGTCACGGCCACCACGGTAGGTCACAATGCACTTGTATTGCAATAGCACTGCCGGCCGGTGCTGAGCACCGGCCGGCAGCTACTGCGGGTTCGCTCAGAGAGCGGGGTAGGCGTTCGCCATGAGCTGGGCGAACTGCGCGGGGAACCAGGCGCCCGAGATCGGGGCGTCGGCCAGCGCGCCGGACATGCTGTTGCCGTTACGGGCGTTACCGGTGTAGGTCGGGTCGCACATCTGGTCGAAGCCCTTGCCCTCGTTGTTCGGGATGAGCTTGCTGGAGCCGTCCGACTCACCCGGCGGCTTCACCCAGACGTAGGCGTCGATACCGGCGGCCGGGGCCGCGGTGGGACGCTCACCCAGGCCGGCGCCGGCCTGGTTGCACCAGTTGCCGGCGTGGATCCGGCGGTCGATGCGCGACTCGTTGACGAAGGTGTCGACGTTGGTGCTGGTGCTCGCGGCGGTGGGCCGGGCCGAGCCGCCCCAGCCGTTACGCGAGGTGTCGATCAGCATGCCGATGCCCGAGTCGAAGCCGACCGAGACCAGCTTGGACCGGAAGGCCTGGGCGAACGAGAGCTCGTCGACGTACTGGTTCCAGTCCACCCACTTCGACTGGCGCACCGAGGTGCCGTTGACCGAGGAGCCGACCGTGAAGAAGGTCTCCTTCAGCGCCGAGTAGTTGGCGGTGTTGGTGATGAAGCCGTGCACGTTCTTCACGTTGCCGGAGGCCTGGGCCGCCTGCAGCATGATGTCGGCGGTCGGGCCGAAGTTGGAGTCCCAGCCGATCCAGCCGTGGTGGGCGGCGTCCACGTAGTTGTAGACGTTGCCGATCGCGCCGAGCTTGTTCAGGGCGTAACCGATGCCCTGCACGTACCCGCCGTTGGCCTTCATCGTGTCGCAGGCCGCGGTGGCACCGGCGGCGCTACCGACGTTGGTGACCAGGTTCGGCAGCGAGTCGATCTCGACGACGTTGATGATCCGCAGGTTCTTGTACTTCGCGTCCGCCTGGATCGCCGCGATCGGGTCGATGTACTCGGTCTTGTAGCGCGGCAGGTCGTTCGGGCCGAGCTCACCGTTGGAGGCGAGCGCCGCACAGTCCCGGCCGGGCAGGTTGTAGATGACGAACTGGATGTAGCCCGCGCCCTGGGCCAGCGCCGCGTCGAGGTGGGCACGCACGCCCATCGCGCCGTTCGAGCTGCTGTCGGTGGAGCCGTTGATGGCGGCGATCCGGTCGATCCAGACCGCGGTCGGGTTGTTGGAGACCCGGCTGCCGCCGGACACCGACTCGGCCTTGGCCTTCCACTCCGGGTTCACATAACCCTTGGCCCCGGCGTACGGGTTGTCGACCTTCACACCGGGCGTCACCGAGGTCGACGGTGAGGGAGACGTCGACGTGGACGGCGAGGTGGAGGTGGACGGGGACGACGAGTTCGAGGGCGACGGCGAGGTGGTGCCACCGTTGCAGACGACGCCGTTGAGCGAGAACGACGTCGGAGCGGCGTTCGTGCCCGAGTAGTTGGCGTTGAACCCGAAGTTCGCCGTGCCGTTGGTGGCCAGCGACGAGGCCCAGCTCGGGTTGGTGGCCGTGACGGCCGTCCCGGACTGGGTGATGGTGGCGCTCCAGCCCTGGGTGATCTGCTGGTTGCCGGCCCAGCTCCAGGTGAGTCGCCAGCCACCGGAGATGGCGTCACCGAGGTTGGTGACGGTGACGTTGCCGGTGAAGCCGGTGCTCCACGAGTTGGCCGAGTAGGCGACGCTGCACCCGGCAGCGGCACTGGCACTGGTCGCGACGGTGATGGCGCCGCCTGCGGCGACGACGCCCACGGCGGCGGCTGCCGCCAGGGCCCGTGCGCGGGTGGGGATGGGTCTCATGAGGGCTCCTCGAGACGGGGACGGCGTGGGAGCACGCCGGGGAACGGTCGGCAACACATCGGTGGGGATCGTTGGCCGATATGGACAGCATTCCATGGGAGCGCTCCCAGCGCAATCATTCCGAAACAGGAGGGCAATCGAGAGTTCATGACGCAACATCGGCGCCGGTCACGGCCATAGTGAGACGTGACGATCCAGCCCGACACCCCCTGGCCGGACGGCGATTTCACCGCCGTCTTCGACCGCCACGCCCGCGCCGTCTACAACCACGCCTTCCGGTTGACCGGCTCGTGGTCGCTCGCCGAGGACGTGACATCGGCGACGTTCCTGACCGCCTGGCGGCGGCGCGGCGAGGTGCGCCTCGTCGACGGCTCGCCCCTGCCGTGGCTGCTCGTCACGGCCGGCCATCACGCCCGCACCGAACAGCGGACCCTCACCCGCTGGCGCCACCGCCTGTTCCGCTCCCCCGCCGACGACACGGTCGCCGACCCGGCCGACGACGTGGCCGGCCGCCTCGACGACGAGACCCGGATGCGGGAGGTGCTCGCGGCCGTCCGCCGCCTGCCCCGCGCCGAACGTGAGGCGGTCGCGCTGTGCCTGTGGTCCGGCCTCTCCTACCCGGAGGCGGCGGCGGCCCTGGGCGTCACCGAGTCGTCGGTCCGGAGCCGGGTGAGCCGGGCCCGGTCCCGGTTGTCCCGGCAGTTCACCACTCCCGGCTCGGCCGGCCCGGCCACCGAAACCACCGGCGCTCCTGCCGGCCAGGCCACTGCCGGCGGCCATCCCCCGGCCGCCCAGACCACCACCGGCGGCCATACCCCTACCAGCCGGACCACCACCCAGAGCCGCACCCCGGCCGCCCAGACCACCACCGCCGGCCGTACCCCTACCGCTCCGGTCAGCGCCGGCGGCCGTACCCCCACCGCTCGGGTCAAGTCCAGCGGCCGTACCCCTGCTGTCGAGGCGGCCGCCTCTGGCCGTACCCCCTCTGAGGAGCCGAAATGATCGACCAGCTGGAGCCGCCCGCCGAGCGGGAGCTGACGCCCGCCCGCGCCGCCCGCATGCGGGCCCGTCTGCACCGGGAGACGGCCGCGCCCGCCCGCCCGCGCCGGACCCGGCGCCTGGCCCTGGCCGGGGTGGCGAGCCTGGCCGTCGCGGCGGCCGTCGCGATCCCGCTGACCCGGAACGACGTCTTGCCGACCACCATCGCCATGGGGCCCGGGGAGCTGGACAAGCCACTGAGTCGAGAGATCACCGACTGCCTGAACGGCTATCCGGACACGCCGATGTTCGAGAACGGGGCCCGCTTCCCGGTGACTGAAGATGATCTCGCGGTTGCGGTTCACCATGATCGGCGCACCACCGCGGTGTTCCTCACCGATCGCGGTTATCTCGCGTGCGAGCGCACCGAAGGTCTGCTGCCCGGCGACGAACCCAGCGGCGGATTCTCGGTCGAGGAGTGGCACGGCACCCGGGACTGGCTGCCCGGACCGGTACAGGTTCTGATGCGGACCTCCACCGAGGCCGACTCGGGCGCGGTCGACGCCTCCGGTCGGATCAGTCCGCGGGTCGCCCGGATCGAACTCGAACACGGCGACGGCCGGACCACCGCGGCACGGCTCGCCGGGGGCACGTTCGGCCTGGTCAGCACAACCGACGTGGGTGGGGACGCCGCACTGGTCGCCTACGACACGCGGGGGGCGGAGATCTGGCGGCGGCCCTTCTTCGTGCCGAGCCCGGACACCGACCGCTGCTGGAGTGACCCGTCCGGAAACATCGTCTATCCACCGCTTCGAGGGGAGACATCCTCAACGCCGAACTGCCTCCCCGCCGAGCCCTGGAAACCGTGACCGGGCGTCGCCGACGACGGTGAGCGCGCCGGCCCGAGGACTCAGGTGGCGGCTTCGAGGTCGGCCAGGAGGGTGGCCAGGGTGCAGTCGGCTGCGGACTGGAGTAGCTTGGTGGCCTGCCCGAAACGGGCGTTGTGGGCGTACAAATTAGGAATTGCGACGCACCGCAAGCCGGCAGCCACCGCGGCCGAAACGCCATGCGGGGTGTCCTCGAAGGCCACCGCCGCCTCCGGCGGCAGGCCGAGACGGTCCAGCGCCAGCCGATAGACCGCCGGGTCCGGTTTGTGCCCCGCAACCTCGTCGCCGCAGGCCAGAACCTCGAAACGGGCCAGGTCACCGGTGCGCGCGAGGTGGCCGGCCACCCATTCGCGCCGCGAACTGCTCGCCACCGCGAGCCGCAACCCGAGGCCTTCGGCCTCCCGCAACCAGTCGGCCATCCCGGCGGTCAGGCCCAGGCTGCGATGTCTTTCATTGCGGTACGCGGTACGCCGGGCGTGGCTGGCGGCTCTGTCGAAGCCCGGCCCGGCCGCAGCCGCGAGCAGCGCATACTGGTCGTCGGTGGTGTCGCCGCCATGATCGGCGAAGAACGTCGACTCGTCCAATCGGAGGCCGTGCCGGGTCCATTCGGCGCGCCAGCTGTCCAGGAGGGTGGTCTCGGTGTCCATCAGGAGACCGTCGAAGTCGAAGATCAGCGCCTTGATCACCATCAGGGGATTATGAACGGCACCCGAGCGCACCCGATTTGCGACCGCTCACTGGCCGTTCGCGGCTCAACCGAGACCCTGCGGTGCCGACCCTAGGGCCATGAGCGTGGGCAGCGAGATGCACACAGCCGGTCCCGGGTTGGAAGGGGTCGGCGAGGAGACGACGCCGGACCGGCAGGGGCTGATTTTGGCCGAGCTGGTGGCGTTCATGACGAAGGACACCCCGTCGGTGCAGCATGTGCTGGACCTGACGGCACCGCACCTGACGGAGATCGCCGGGCTGACCGCGGCCACCGTCTTCGAGCTCGACTCGGAGACCGGCATGATGACCGTCAGCGCGCGGGTCGGTGAGCCGGGCCGTCGTGACCACCTGGTCGCCGGCAAGGTGTTCCGGGCGCCGGCCGGCGGCAAGCCGGTCGTCAACGGCGAGCAGATGGCGATCCGCCTGCGCATCGGCGGGCAGACCGTCGGTGTGCTCCTGCTGACCGGCACCGCCCTGGACGAGCTCCAGCTCGACACCATCTCGACGATGGCCCTGCACTTCGCGACCACCCTGCAGGGGCTGGCCGCCGAGAAGCAGCGACAGTTCGTCGCGCACAGCAGCGCCACCATCCGGGAACTGTTCGAGCAGGGCATGTCGGCCGGCAACGTGGAGACCGCGGCCGAGCTGCTGGCCCGGTCGTGTGCCACCGCGTTCCGCACCGAGCATGCCGCGATGCACCTGATCGACGGCGAGGGACGGATCCGGTACGTGCACGGGGTCGGCTTCTCCGACGACATTCACCGGGCACTGACCGACAATCTGCTCGGCAAGACCGCAGCGGACTCCCCGGTCTGGCGCAACACCTCCGAAAAAGGTGAGCCGATGCTGGTCAGCGACGTCAGCACGGCCAAGGTACGGGTCGGCGGGATGGCGCAGACCATCGGATTGCAGTCGTTCATCGCGATGCCGCTGATGTCCGCGCAGGGTCCGGTCGGCATGGTGATGTGCGGTGACTCCAGCGGCACCCGGGAATGGAGTGCCCAGGACCGGATCTTCGCCCAACAACTCGGCGTCGAAGGCACCCTGATCATGGACAGTGCCCGGATGCGGCAGGCCGCCGAGGTGCACATGAACGAACTCACCAAGCAGGCGTTCCACGACTCTCTCACCGGGTTGCCCAACCGCAAGATGCTCCTCGACCGGGCCACCACGGCGGTCGACATCGCCGCCGCCACCGGCACCCGGATGGCACTGCTGCTGCTCGACCTCAACGGGTTCAAGCAGGTCAACGACACCGTCGGCCACCACGCCGGCGACGTGCTCCTGCAACTGGTGGCCAAGCGGCTGCAGGGTGTCGTCCGGCGGCCCGACCTGGTCGCACGTCTCGGCGGCGACGAGTTCTCGGTGCTGCTCACCGGCGACCCGGACGAGCAGGCGGCGATCGCCGTCGGTGACCGGATCTGCGAACGGCTCCGCGAACCGTTCGACATCGAGGGCGCACCGGTACGGATCGGCGCCAGCATCGGGGTGTCGCTCTTCCCCGATCACGGCACCGACTTCGCCGTCCTGATGCGGGAGGCGGACGCGTACATGTACCAGGCGAAACGCGGCGGCGGCGGAGTCCGCCTGGCGGGAAGCTGACCCACGGCCGTCCGGCGGGCCGGCCCCTGTTCCGGGGTCGGGCCGCCGGACTCCGTTCCGGACTCCATTTCCGGGCCCGGCTCCGGCTTCGTCCCGGTCCGGAATCCGGATCCGGGTCCGTTTTCGGCTCCCGGTTCACTCCGGGCGCCGGTTCCGTCGGTGCCCTGTTGACGGGTCGGCGTTTCGCGCGGACGCGCCGCCAACCCGTCAGAAGCGGCGAAAGGCCCTTCTTGGGCTGGTAGTTTTCGGGCTGAAATAACCCGAAACGACCCCACGGGGAGGAAATGGTGGGCAGTACCCGCTTGCTCACGATCGGCACCGCGCTGGTCGTCGCGCTGGCCGGTTCGGCGCCGGCCGTGGCAGCGCCACCGCCGCCGAAGACGGAGATCCAGACCGGCATGGAGTTCACCGCCGGGCCGGACGAGACGACACCCGGTGGCCAGGTCGTCCTGAGCGGCTGGGCGGGCATCGAGGGCCGGACCACAGGCAACGCCGGCCGTGTGGAGTTCTTCTTCCGCAAGAAGCCCACCGACACGAAGGTGCTCATCGGCACGACCGAGGCGGGCAGCTCGGGCAAGTTCCGCTACACGGCGAAGGCCACCGTCAGCGGCGAGTACAGCGCCCACTACAAGCACCGGAAACTGGACATCACCGCGTCCGGCACCGACTCCCTGAACGTCTACGTCGACCGGCCGGTGGACCGATTCCTCTACTCGTGGACGGCCGAGTCGCTGTCCTGCCTGCCGACGTGCACGGCCGAGGGGCCGGAGCAGTTCGTCAGCGCCACCCCGATCAAGGTCAAACTGACCCGGGAGTGCCTGCGCCCCAAGTCGGGCGGCCGGATCGGTTTCACCGCCGACCCGGAGAACGTCTACCGGGCCGGCACGCCCGGCTGGCGCGACTTCCCGGACGGCGTGGGGCCGACCGAGTTCGAGCTGAACCCGGGCATCACCCGCGGCCACTTCTACCTGGAGTGGACCAGCGCCACGCCGACCAGCGACGCGGAGCTCACCGCCTGCAACCTGTCGTTCAGCGCCACCCAGCAGCACGTCGAACGTCAGTACATCTGAGCGCCGGCCGGCGGCGGTCGCCCGGCCCGATTCGGGCGACCGCCGCCATCGCAGCTTCTGAGCGGCCGCCGCCCTCGCCTTACCCGGGGATCGCCACCCTCGCCGTCACCGTAACCGTCACCAAGCCACCGCCGCCATCGCCATCGCCATCGCCATGCGACCGCGGCCCTCGCCACAACATGCGACCGCGGCCCTCGCCACCACCAAGCGACCGCCACCCCCGCAATCACCAAGCAACCGCCACCCCCACCGTTTCCGAGCGGTCACGGCGGCCCGGCGGGAAGGGGACGGATCATACGAAGGCTCCGTGGCCGGTGATGGCCCGGCCCACGATCAGGGAGTTGATCTCGCGGGTGCCCTCGTACGAGTAGAGAGCCTCGGCGTCGGCCACGAAACGGCCGATGTCGTAGTCGAGGACGATGCCGTTGCCGGCCAGCAGCTCGCGGGCCCAACCGACCACCTCGCGCATCCGGGTGGTGCAGTAGGCCTTCGCCAGTGCCGAGTGCTCGTCCTTGTAGACGCCCGCGTCCTGGAGCTGGGCCAACCGCACGCACATCCCGAGTGAGGCCGTCGCGTTGCCGGCCATCCGCACCAGAAGGTCCTGGACCAGCTGGAACTTGGCGATCGGACGGCCGAACTGCTTGCGCTCACCGGCGTAGCGCAGCGCGATCTCGTAGGCGGCGATCATCAGGCCGACCGCCTGCCAGGCCACGCCGGCCCGGGTCGCCCGCAGCACCCGCGCGGTGTCCTTGAACGAGCCGGCGAGCTGGAGCCGGTCGGACTCCGGCACCCGGACCCCGGCCAGCTCGATGTCGGCGTTCTGCACGATCCGCAGCGCGATCTTGTGCTCGATCTTGGTGGCGGTGAACCCGGGCGCATCCTTCTCCACCACGAACCCCTTGACCTGGTCGTCAGCCTCGTCACGGGCCCACACCACGATCAGGTCGGCGAAGGTGGCGTTGCCGATCCAGCGTTTCCTCCCGTTGAGCAC
Organism: Actinoplanes sichuanensis; assembly: GCF_033097365.1. Lineage (NCBI taxonomy): Bacteria > Bacillati > Actinomycetota > Actinomycetes > Micromonosporales > Micromonosporaceae > Actinoplanes > Actinoplanes sichuanensis. The sequence continues at coordinate 529,526 of NZ_AP028461.1, read as the reverse complement.
CCACGTGTCGCCCTCCCGCCGGGCGGTGGTCCGCAGACCGGCCGCCACGTCCGAGCCGCCGGTCGGCTCGGTCAGCGCGAACGCCCCGATCCGGTCGAACGACGCCATCGGCGACAGCCAGCGCTCCCTCTGCTCCGGGGAGCCGCACTCCTGGATGCTGCCCATCGCGAGGCCGGCGTGCACCCCGTAGAAGGTGGCCATCGAGGCGTCGGCGCGACCCATCTCCAGGGCGAGCCAGCCGTCCAGCAGCGACGACCGCTCCACCCCGGCCAGGCCGAGCCCGGCGAACTGCTTGATCAGGTGCGACGGGAACTCGGCCCGCGCCCAATATTCGTTGGCGATCGGCGAGACCTCGGCCGAGAGGAACTCGCGCACCCGGTGGACGGTCGCGGCCTCCTCATCCGATAGGAGGTCCTGAAAGGCGTAAAGATCTCCGGCGAGCATATTGCGTACCTACCCCCCTGTGGGCACACCTAGACTTCGGACCCATGCTCACCATGCAGGACGCGCTGGCCCGGTTGACCTCGTATTGGACGGATCAGGGCTGCCTGGTCGTCCAGCCGATGAACACCGAGGTCGGCGCCGGCACCCTCAACCCGGCGACGCTCCTGCGGGTGCTCGGGCCGGAGCCGTGGCGTGTCGTCTACGCCGAACCGTCGGTGCGACCAGACGACTCCCGTTACGGCGAGAACCCGAACCGGCTCCAGACCCACACCCAGCTCCAGGTGATCCTCAAGCCCGACCCGGGCAATCCGCAGGAGCTCTACCTCGGCAGCCTGGCCGCGATCGGCATCGACGTGACCGCGCACGACGTGCGTTTCGTCGAGGACAACTGGGCCGCCCCCGCCGTCGGCGCGTGGGGTCTGGGCTGGGAGGTCTGGCTGGACGGGCTGGAGATCACCCAGTTCACCTATTTCCAGCAGGTGGGCGGCGTCAACCTCGATCCGGTCAGTGTGGAGATCACCTACGGCATCGAGCGGATCATCATGGCGCTCCAGGAGAAGACCCACTTCAAGGAGATCGAGTACGCCCCGGGCGTCAGTTACGGCGAGGTCTTCGGCCAGTCCGAATACGAGATGTCGCGCTACTACCTCGACGACGCCGACATCGACGCCAACCGGCGGCTGCTGGAGATCTACGCCGCCGAGGCCCAGCGCATGATCGACATCGGGCTGCCGGTGCCGGCCCACTCCTACGTGCTGAAGTGCTCGCAGACCTTCAACGTCCTCGATTCGCGGGGTGCGGTCTCCACCGCCGAGCGGGCCACCGAGTTCGCCCGGATGCGGCGGCTCGCCGGTGAGGTCGCCCGACTGTGGATCGACCGCCGCACTGAGATCGGCCTGCCGCTGGGCACCACCGCCCCGCTCGCGCCGGCCCGCCCCGCCGCCACCGTCCAGACCGGCGACGGCGAGCGCACCCTGGTCTTCGAGATCGGCACCGAGGAACTGCCGCCGGCCGAGCTGCGCTCCGCCCGGGAACAGGTCGGCCGGCTGGTCACCGAAGGGCTCGCGGCCACCCGGCTCGGGCACGGCGAGGTCCGCGTCTTCGGCACACCGCGGCGGCTCATCGCCGTGGTCCCGGCGGTTGCGGCCCGCGAGGAGGATCACGTCCGCACGGTCAAGGGCCCCAAGAACCAGCAGGCGTACGGGCCGGACGGCGCACCGACGAGGGCACTCGAGGGCTTCGCGCGCGGCCAGGGAGTCACGCTCGCCGATGTGGAGACCGAGGAGCTCAACGGCGTACCCCATGTGGTTGTCAAGAAGCACGAAGCCGGACGCGCGGCACCCGCCGTGCTCGCCGAAGTGCTCGCGCAGGTCGTCACCGGTCTGCGCGCGGCCAAGAACATGCGCTGGAACGACCCGAAACTCGCCTTCAGCCGGCCGGTCCGCTGGCTGACCGCCCTGTGGGGCGACGACGTGGTGCCGGTGGCCGTCTCCACGCTCGCCGCCGGTCGCCGGACCCGGCTGCTGCGCACCGCCGAGCCGCCGGTCGCCGACATCGCGTCGGCCGAGTCCTTCCTGGAGACCCTCGGGGTGAACGGGATCGTCGCCGACCACGAGGACCGCCGGGAGCTGATCGTCATCGGCGCTCAGGACCTGGTCTACCCGGACGGGAAGATCGACGTGAAGGGTGAGGCGGCGCTCATCGACCAGATCACCGACCTGGTCGAACAGCCGCTGCCGCTGCTCGGCACCTTCGACGAGAGATACCTGTCGCTGCCGGACGCGGTGCTCACCACGGTGATGCGTAAACACCAGCGGTACCTGCCGGTGCGCGGCGAGGACGGTGCGCTGCTGCCGATGTTCGTCACGGTGGCGAACGGGCCGGTCGACGTGGAACTGGTGCGAGCCGGCAACGAGGGGGTGCTGCGGGCCCGTTACGAGGACGCGGCGTTCTTCTACCGCGCGGACCGGGAGAAGTCGCCCGCCGACATGAAAGCCCATCTCGACCGCCTCACCTTCACCGACAGACTCGGCTCGATGGCTGACCGGGCCCGACGGATCGAGGCCCTTGCACTCTCTATCGCCGAGCACCTCGGAATCGGTTCACCGGTTCTGAAACGGGCCGCTGAGCTGGTCAAATTCGACCTCGGCTCGCAGCTCGTCACGGAGATGACCAGCCTGGCCGGTGTGATGGCACGCGACTACGCCCTGCACGCCGGTGAGGACCGTCCGGTGGCGCAGGCCGTCTACGAGGCCGAGCTGCCGCGCAACACCGGCGACGCCCTGCCGGCCTCGGTGCCCGGCGCGGTGCTGTCCCTCGCCGACCGGCTCGACCTGGTCGCCGGCCTGGCCGCGACGGTCGGACTGCCCACCGGATCGAGCGACCCGTTCGCAGTACGGCGGGCGGTGCTCGGCCTGCTCGCGGTGCACCGGGCCACGCCCGCACTCGCGTCGTTCGACCTCTTCGACGGACTGTCCCTGGCCGCCCAGCCGGTGCCGGTGCCGGAGGAGGTCCTGGCCGGCAGCCGGGAGTTCCTGGCGCGCCGGCTGGAGCAGCTGCTCGTCGAGGAGGGACAGCCGGTCGACCGGGTCCGTGCGGTTCTGCCGCACGCGGGACGGCCGGCCCTGGTCGACGTGCTGCTGGCGCAGCTCGCCACGGCGGTGGCCGACCCCGGCTTCCGAGCGGTCGCGGCGGCCATCCAGCGGGCCCGCCGGATCGTTCCGGACGGGACCGTCGCGGGGTACGACCCGGCGGTCCTCAAAGAACCCGCCGAGATCGCCCTGCACGAGGCGGTGGTCGCGGTCTCCGGTTTCGCCGACGTGACCGGCTTCGTCACCGCGGTACGGCCACTGGTCGAGCCGGTCGGCCGGTTCTTCGACGAGGTCTTCGTGATGGACGAGGACCCGGTGCTGCGGGCGGCCCGGCTGGGTCTGCTCGCGACGGTCCGCGATCTCGGCACCGGCCTGCTCGACTGGGACCACCTGCGGATGTGAGTTTCTGTCGTACCCCGCTCCTAGGGTGGGTTCATGCCTCTCGCCTGGGACGGGCTCGACGAGCCGTTTCGCCGCACCGACAGCGCCGCGCTGACGACGCTCCTGCTCGACGCCACCGAGCAGGAGCGTCTGGCGTTCGCCGCCGAGGTCGAGCGGCGGATCCGGGCCGGGTCCGCCGAGTGGTCCACCAGGTCCTATAGTCCGGCCGGCCTGTTCGCGCTCGCCGTGATCGCCAGCGTCTCCACCCCGGCCCGGGCCGCCACCCTGCTCAACCGCCGCGGCATGCGTGACTGGCGGGAGATCTCGACAGCCGATTTCCTGCGGATCGCCCGGGCGCGGCGACTGCCCTGGATCGGTGACCTCGGTGTACGACTGGCCCGCGTGCTGTCGTCGCGTGACGTGTGGGGTGACGACTGGCGGTTCGTCGAGGCGCTACTCATCGAGGGTGACGCCCAGCCACCCGTCACCGAGGGGGTGGTCCGCGGCTGGGTGCAGGCGGTTCTGCGGCAGGCCTGGTCGGTTCCGCTGGCCGACACCCTGCGGGGCAGCCCATGGCTCGACCTGCTGCTGCCGTCGGTGTTCGAGATCGACGGCCTCGGTGGGGAGCTGCCGTCAGCCGACTTCGGCGATCACGAGCTGTCCTTTCCGGAGGCGGTCGCGCGGCTGGTCGCCGAGGGCCGGCTGGAGCGCCGGGTGATCGTCGACGCGACAGCCGACCGGCTGGCCCGTGGTGACCGGCCGGGAGCACTCCGGCCGTTCGCTCTACTGCATGAGGCCCTCGCGCCGGCCGCCGACGAGTTGGCCCGGCACACCACCGACTACGCCCGACTGGCCGGGGACGCGCCGTCGCCTGTCGCACGGATCGCCCTGAGCGCGCTGCGGACCCTCGGCGAGCACGGCCTCCTGGAGATCGAGACGGTGGTCGACGCCGGTGCCGGTGTGCTCGCCCGCAAGGAGAAGGTTCTGGTCAAGGCCGGTCTCGCCTGGCTGGACGAGACGGCCCGCCGTTCTCCCGACCGGGCCGGCGAGATCCTGGAGACCGTCGCCGTGGCCTTCGATCATCAGTCACTGGACATTCAGGAGCGTGCGTTCGCGGTGGCCGCACGTCATCTGGCGCACGCGCCCGCGGGTGTCGCGGCCCGGCTCGCCGCCATAGGTCCCGGTCTGCTCGGCGACGCGCCGCCGGACCGGGCCGCCGATCGGGCACCGAGCCGGGCCGCCGGGGCGGTATCCGCCTCAGCCGTCCCGGCGTCCGGCCCGTTCACGCCGGCCTCTGACCCAACCGCCTCGACCACCTTGACCACCTTGACCACCTCGACGATGCCGCCGGTACTGCCGTCGGCCCGGATGGAACCGCCTGCGCCGCCGTCCGCCCGAGTGGCGCCGCCTGCGCCGCCGTCGGGCCGAGCCGAGCGGTCTGTGCCACCGTCAATCCGGATCGAACCGCCGGCGCCTCCATCGGCCCGGGTGGCGCCGCTGGCGCCGCCGTCCGCCCGAGCCGAGCGGTCTGTGCCACCGTCAATCCGGATCGAACCGCCGGCGCCTCCATCGGCCCGGGTGGCGCCGGCGGGGATGCCGGCGGCGATCGGGAGTGCCGCCGAGCTGGCCGAGGAGGTGACGGCGCTGATTCAGGATCCGGCCGCCGTGCGGTGGGAGCGCATCCTGGCCGCGCTCGTCTCGCTGCCGTCGGAGGGCTTCGCGGAGTCTCTCGGGCCGGTGCTCGACAGGCATCCGAGCGTCTTCGGGGACCGGTGGGGGCGACTCCCCTTCCTCGGCGAGGCGATCTCGGCCCGGCTCGGGCGCGAACGCGGCCATGTGATGCGGGAGCGGCTACGGCACACCGTGAAGCGGGGCCTCGCCGACGTCACCAGCGGAATGACCCGGTCGCTGGTCAGCACACCGTCCGGCATCCTCACTCACCGGGTCGCGGAGGTCGCCGTGCAGGTCACGGAGTCCGATATGCCGGTTCCAGCGCTGCTCGCCACCCCTACCGATGTCACCGGCACCGTCGACGCCGGGGTGCTGGTCGACCGGCTGGCCCGCTATGCGGAGGTGGGTGCGGATCCCTGGCCGCTCGATCTCCAGCAGGCGATGATCCGGATGTCTCGTAACGTCGGCCCCGAAGTGTCGGCCCGGGCCGACGCGCTGACCTCCCCGTCGGGCAAGCTGGTGGCCGGCTGGCTGCGGTCCGGTGGGCTACCCGATCCGGTCAGCGCGCGTTTCGAGCAGTGCAGCCGTGACCAGGACGGTCAGGTCGTCACCCGCCGCGTGGTCGTCACCCTGGAGTCCGGGCGGGCCGCGGGTGACCGGATCCTCCTCGAGGACACACTGGTCAACCTCACCCCGAAGGCGCGCCCGGAGTATTACGTGGCCACCAACTTCCAGCCCGACGTCCTCGCGATGGTGATGCCACAGCACCGGGAGGCCGTTGCGGCCTGGGCACTGACCGATCTGGCGGCACTGGCCGATCAGGACGGGCGTGACGCCGCCCTGCTGCCGCTGCTTGCCGACGCGGCCGGTCCGGTCGGGCCGGCGACCGTCCATGCCCTGCTCTACGGCTTGGCCGCACGGTACGAGACCGACCGGGTGGCCGCCGTCGACGCCTTCCTGAGTCTCACGGCCGATCCCGAGTTGAGCGCCACCATCAATGCCGCACCGAGCATCGCCGACCCGGGCAAGGCGGGAGGCGGACCAGACGCGGCCGGGGGCCGACCGAGCGGAGAAGAGTCAGGCGGGACCGGAGACCAGCCGAGCGGAGACCAGCCGAGCGAGGAGACGGCGAGCGGGGAGAAGGCGGACGGGGACAAGGCGGGCGAGCCCGGAGACCACCCTGGCGCGGGCGGAGGCCAGCCGGGCGGGGACAAGGCTGCCGGAGGCGAGGCGGGGGCGGGCGGAGCCGGGGGTTCGCTGTTCACGGCCGCGCTCGGGGCCGCTCTGGGTGATCTGGCGGCGGACGGCACGATCAAGCTGGCACGGGTGGTGACCGCCCTGCGGGACGCCCATCAGGCGGGTGCGTCCGATGCGGTCTGGCAGGTGCTCAGGTGTGCGCTTCCGCTGCTGTTGTCGACCGCTCCGCGTGGTCTGCCCGATCTGCTCGAACTGGCCACCCGCACGGCCTCCGCCGCGGGTGCTAGGGACGCCGTTCCCGGTCTGCCCGAAATGGCCGCTCGTGGCGGTGGTACTCGCGTGGTCCGCGAGGCGAAGCGCCTCCAGGCCACCCTCACCCACTGAGGACAACGGGCCACCGGGCACATCGGGAGGAAGCGTCGTTGAGGTGGTCCGGCTGGCGACCGCCCGGAAGCCATCGGACTGGACGCGGTTTCCTGCGAGAGGTGGCGGAAAGTCCAGACGGAGGCCCGCGGGGCTGAGAAGGCAGCGCGAAACAAGGGCGGACGGGAGGAGCGGCGAGCGATTCGAGGGCTGGTGAGTCCGGCCGAGGTGGGGCGGATCGCGGCCGAAGACCACCGACCGGGCGAACGAGGACGAACTGCCGGGCGACGCGAAGCGGACCGACGCGGGCGACGCGAAGCGGACCGACGGCCGAAAACCAGCGGCCGGGCGGGGCGGAGCGGATACCGGTCGGGAGCCCGCAGCCGGGCGGGGCGGAGCAGGTTGTGGGTGGGTCGAGGTGGGGGTTCGGGAACGACCATTGGGCCCGCGTTCTCGGAAACGCCATGGGATCGTCGCCTGGGGGTCGGTTCGGTCGCGTCGACTCTTTGCGGATGTCCGGTGATCGTCGCCGGATCGAGCAATCTGGAGGAAGACGTGGCAGATCGCCGTCAGGTGCTGCGCTTCGGCGCTGTCGCCGCCGCCGCCGCCGCTCCGGCGCTGGCCGGGGCCGCTTCCGCGCCCGCCTGGGCCGGCGGGCACGGGCACGGCGGAGGCCGGACCAAGCCGCTCGTGGTGGGTCACCGCGGCGCCTCCGGCTACCGGCCCGAGCACACCCTCGCGTCGTACGAGTTGGCCGCCCGCCTGGGTGCCGACTACCTGGAGCCGGACCTGGTGATCACCAAGGACGGTGTCCTGGTGTGCCGGCACGAGCCGGAGATCGGCGGGACCACCGATGTCGCGGCCCGCCCGGAGTTCGCGTCCCGCAAGCGGACCGTGGTCCTCGACGGGGTCAGCGTCACCGGCTGGTGGACGCAGGACTTCACCCTGGCCGAGCTGAAGACGCTGCGCGCCGTCGAGCGGATCCCGGCGATCCGGCAGCAGAACACCGTGTACGACGGCTACTTCGAGGTGCCGACCTTCCAGGAGATGCTCGATCTGCGTAAGCGGCTCTCCAAGGAGTTGGGCCGGGACCTGGGCGTGTTCCCGGAGACGAAGCACCCGACCTTCTTCCGCAGCATCGGCCTGGAGTTGGAGAAGCCACTGGTCCGGACGCTGCGCCGGAACGGCCTGGACAAGCGGGGCGCCAAGGTGTTCATCCAGTCGTTCGAGGCGGCGAACCTGCGTGACCTCGCCGACGACCACCGGGTCGAGGTGCCGCTGGTCTTCCTGAGCAGCGCGGCCGGGTCGCCGTTCAACGACCCGCGGCCGTACGCCGACTACCTGACCGCGGCCGGGCTGAAGGAGCTGTCGGAGTTCATCGACGGGATCGGCCCGGAGAAGGGGCAGATCATCCCGCGTAAGGCGGACGGCACGCTCGGCACCCCGACCAGCCTGGTCGCCGACGCGCACGCGGCCGACATCAAGGTGATCCCGTACACCTTCCGGGCGGAGAACTCCTTCCTGCCGGCGGAGCTGCGGGTCGGCACCGACACCACCGCCTACGGTAGGTCGATCGACGAGCAGGTGACGTTCCTGCGTACCGGCATCGACGGCCTCTTCACCGACAACCCGGACATCGGCGTACTGGCCCGCTCGCTCGTCTGACAGCTACACCGGCCCGTCCGCCTCCCGGAAGCGGACGGGCCGGTGTAGCTCGGAACTGTGCCCGGGGCTGAACAGCCGGAGGCCGAACGACCGGGGCTGAACGGCCGGAGGCTGAACGACCGGGGCTGAACGGCCGGGCTGAACAACCGGAGGCTGAACGACCGGGGGCCGGGTACGGATCGGGCCGGCGGTGGAGCGAAGTGACCGGTACCGAATGATTCAGCCCGAAAGACGCGTTGTCGGGCGGGACCCACCGCCCGCGTCGCGGGGTAGCGCGGGAGGTGTGGCTGCGCCTGATGGCGGCGCAGCCCGTACCGCTGAAGGATCTATTTCTCGATGATCGTCGGGTAGACGTGCGAGAAGTCGAGCTTGTAACCGAAGCCGCTGGCCACGATGAAGGTCAGGCCGAGCAGGACGCCGACGACGACCACCGCGAAGAGGGCGTAGCCGATGACCGTACCGATCGGTCGGCGCGGCCCCTCGACGGTGGTGACGCCGGTGGTGACGCTGCCCGCGCCCCAGGCCAGCGAGCGGATGCCGAGGGCGAAGAGGATCGGCAGGCCGGCGCCGAGGGCGAGCCCGGCGAGGAGTACCTGCCAGGCGCCGTCGAGGGCGAATCCGAGGTTGTGCATGATCGGCCCTTTCAGTTCGCCGCGACGGCGGGGACGGGAGCTGCGGCGGCGGGGGCGGTCTCGCCGTCCCAGTCGTCGTTGACGTTCTCGTGGTCGACCTTGCCGGTGCGGGAGCGCAGGTACATGCCGCCGGAGGCGAGGGCCAGAAGGGTGAAGACGACGAGCGCGCCGGCCATGCCGCCGACCGCGTCGCCGATCCAGTACATGACCGCGCCGACGACGCCGGCCGCGGGCAGGGTGATCAGCCAGGCGAGGACCATCCGCCCGGCGACGGCCCAGCGGACCGTGGCGCCGGGGCGGCCGAGGCCGGAGCCGATGACCGAGCCGGTGGCGACGTGCGTGGTGGAGAGCGCGAAGCCGAGGTGGCTGGAGGCCAGGATGACGGCGGCGGCCCCGGACTGCGCGGCGGTGCCCTGCGGCGGGACGATGTCGGTGATGCCCTTGCCGAGGGTCCGGATGATGCGCCAGCCGCCGAGGTAGGTGCCGAGCGCAATGGCGAGGGCGGCGGAGACCTTCACCCACAGCGGGATGTTCTCCAGGTCGCTCCAGTGTCCGCTGGCGATCAGAGCGAGCGTGATGACGCCCATCGTCTTCTGCGCGTCGTTGGTGCCGTGCGCGAGGGAGACGAGGGAGGCGCTGCCGATCTGGCCCCAGCGGAACCCCTGCTCGGTGAAGCGGGCCGCGACCCCGGTGGTGATCTTGAAGATGATCCAGGTCCCGGCGGCGGCGACGACCCCCGCGATGACCGGGGAGATCACCGCGGGCAGCAGGACCTTGCCGACGACGCCGTCGAGTTTCGACCCGTCGCCGTTCCAGTTGACGCCGGCCACACCCAGGCCGGCGAGGGTGGCGCCGACCAGGCCGCCGAAGAGGGCATGGGAGGAACTGGACGGCAGGCCCAACAGCCAGGTCGCCAGGTTCCAGACGATGCCACCGACGAGGCCGGCCAGGATGATCAGCAACAAGGTGCTGCCGCCGTCGGCGAGGAGTTCCGCCTTGGGGGCGCCGCTCTTGTCCTGGATCTTGACAACGGCGTTGGTGACGGTCAGCGCGACCTCGACCGAGAGGAACGCGCCGACGAGGTTCAGCACACCGGACAGGGCGACGGCGGTCTTGGGCCGTAGCGCCTTGGTCGCGATGGAGGTCGCCATCGCGTTGGCGGTGTCATGGAACCCGTTGGTGAAATCGAAGGCCAGGGCCGTGATGACCACCAGCGCCAAGATCACGGATGTTTCTGTCACGCCGTGATCGTGACCGAGATGGACGTCCACTGCCATAGGCAGAACGGGACATGTACAAGGTTCCGCCCGCGTTAACCTCCCGTTTCCCAAACATCACCGTATAGTAGTCAGAACATTACGGAGAGTAGTCGTCAACAAACAGCAGATGAACAGCAAACACCTAGAAAACACTCTCCCCGTCAGCGACGGCGATGGCATCGGCCAAAACGGTCAATCCTTCGCGTGCCTCGTCCTCGGTAAGGGTCAGCGCGGGTCCGATCCGGAGCACGTTGCCGTGCAGGCCACCCTTGCCGACCAGCAGTCCACCGGCCCGGCAGAGATCGAAGACGCGCAGCGTGGCGGCCGGATCAGGATCGGTCGTGCCGGGGCGGACGAACTCGATGCCGATCATCAGGCCACGCCCCCGGACCTGGCCGATGATCCGGTGCGGGAGGGCCCGCAGGCCGTCCAGCAGGATCGTGCCGACCCGCCGGGCGTTGCCCTGCAGATCGTGGTCGAGCACGTAGTCGAGGACCGCGTTGCCGGCCGCCGCACTGATCGGGTTGCCGCCGAAGGTGGAGAAGCTGATCGCCGGAACCGCGTTCATCACCGAGGCGCTGCCGACCACCCCGCCGAGCGCGAAGCCGTTGCCGATCCCCTTGGCGAACGTGATCAGGTCCGGGATGACGTCGTGCGCCTGGTAGCCCCAGAAGTGGTCGCCGGTGCGTCCCCAGCCGGTCTGCACCTCGTCGGCGATGAGCAGGATCCCGTGTTCACCGAGAACCTTCTGGTACGCCCCGAGCAGCCCGTCCGGCCCGGCCACGAACCCGCCCACGCCCTGGATCGGCTCGGCGATCAGCGCGGCCACGTCCCCGGCGGTGACCGTGGCCAGCACCTCCCGCAGGTCGTCGACGGCCGCCTCGATCAGGTCGGCATCGCCGAGCCGGGCCATCCGCCCGCGCAGCCGGTCGGCCGAGGCCAGCCAGTTCACCGTGAACGGGCTCAGCGAGCTCGACGACCAGGTCCGGTGCCCGGTGATCGCCATGGTGCCGAAGGTCCGCCCGTGGTAGCTGTTCTTGATCGCCAGGATCTGGTTGGACCGCCGCACGTTGGTGGCCATCAGCAGGGCCGATTCGTTGGCCTCGGTGCCCGAGTTGGTGAAGAACACCCGCGCGTCCGGGATGCCGGAGAGCCGGGCGATCTTCTCGGCCAACTCGACCTGCTGCCGGATCAGGTAGAGCGTGGAGGTGTGGGCGACGCCGGTGCCTATCTGCCGGCGGACCGCGTCGCTGATCTCGGCCACGTCGTAGCCGATCATCGTGGTCAGCACGCCGCCGAAGAAGTCGAGGTAGGTACGGCCGTCGGCGGTGGTCACCCGGCGTCCGCGGCCGGAGACGATCTCCAGCGCGTCGTCGCCGTAGTAGACCGGCATCCAGTTGGGCATGACGGCGCGGTGCCGGTCGAGAAGCTCGCTCACGGGGTTCTCCTTCGGATGTTCGGAACGGTGGCGACCGCCAGCACGTCGGCCAGCTCGTCGTATCCGTCGGCGACCAGACCGGCGGTGATCCGCAGGTGGTCACTGCCGAGCGGGGTGACGCAGAACGGGGCGCCCGGCGCGGCCGCGACGCCGTGGGCGGCCAGCGCGACCATGGCGTTCTGCTGGTCCGGGACGGCCATCCAGAGGTTGATCCCGTCCGCCGCGGTGGCGGTCACGTCCCGGTCGTGCAGGGCTTTCACCAGGGCGGTACGGCGCGCGGCGTAGGCGTCGCGGGCGGCCGCGACGCGCGCCACGGCCTGCGGGTCGGTCAGCAGATCGAGGAGTACGCCCTGAAGCAGCCGACTCGACCAGCCGGGTCCGAGCAGCCGCCGATCGGCCAGCGCGTCGAGCACGTGCGCCGGCCCGCCGACCGCCGCCAGCCGCAGGTCGGGCCCGTGGCTCTTGGAGAAGCCGGCCACGTGCACGGTGCGTTCCGGCAGGTAGCGGCCGAGGCTGACGGGCGGGGCGGTGGCGATGCCGCCGGCGTGGTCGTCCTCGACCACGAGCAGGTGCGGGGCGTCCAGGAGGACGTTCGCCAGTAACGCCGCGCGGGACGCGTCCATGCTGGTACCCGTGGGGTTGTGGGCACGCGGCTGAAGGAACAGAGCGACCGCCCGGTAGTCACGGATCGCCTGTCGCAGGGCGTCCGGGACGATGCCGGCCGAGTCCATCGGCACCCCGATCACGGTGGCGCCGAGGGCCTGGAGCAGGTCGAGCAACGGCGGGAAGGCCGGGTTCTCGACGAGCACGTGGTCGCCGTACCGCAGGACGGCGCCGGCCACCCGGTCGAGGGCGTCCATCGCACCGTCGACGACGGTGAGCTTCTCCGGCGGGTACGGCCACCGCTCCCGCAGCAGCGCCTCGAGGTCCGGCAGCACCGGGGCGTCGAGGTAGCTGCCGGCCCACCGCCCGTCCCCGATCCGCCGTAGCGCGGCGGTCAGGTCGGGCAGCAGCAGTGGGTCGGGAACACCTGTCGACAGGTCCTGTGGCAGGTCGACCCGGGCGCCGCTGAGCTGCGCGTACCGCAACCGGGCCCGGGGTGGCAGCGGCCCGGACACGTAGGTGCCGGAGCGCCCGCGGGTCTGGATCGCCCCGGCCAGGATCAGGTTCCGCCACGCCTCGCTGACCGTCGTCGGGCTCACGCCGAGCGAGCCCGCGACCACCCGGACGGTGGGCAGGCGTGCGCCGGCGGGCAGGTGGCCGGAGGTGATCAACCGGCTCACCGCCGCCGCTATGCCGCGGGCGCTTCTGTCCTGAACCGCCCCGGTGATCAGGGTCAGCAAATTATCGTCTCCGAAACATTCCGTAACGTACGGGCAATTGTTCGCCTCAATCTGTGTCGTTAGTGTCCTACGGCATCCGGCGCCGACAAGCAAGACCTGGCGCAGGACCTATAACGAGGAGTAAACACACGATCACAGGCGCTTCCCGGCGCACTGCGCGTGCGTACAAAGATCAAAAAGAGAGGGGCCGCAATGACGACCGGAGTCGTCCGCGCCGCCCTCGTCCAGACCACCTGGACGGGCGACAAGGAATCGATGATCAAGGCGCACGAGGATTACGCTCGTGAGGCCGCCGCCCAGGGGGCGAAGGTGATCTGCTTCCAGGAGCTGTTCTACGGCCCGTACTTCTGCCAGGTGCAGGACGCCGCCTACTACGAGTACGCCGAGTCCATCCCGGGCCCGACGACCGAGCGTTTCCAGGCGCTCGCGGCCGAACTGGGAATGGTCATGGTCCTGCCGATGTACGAGCAGGAGCAGCCCGGAGTCCTCTACAACACCGCGGCGGTGGTCGATGCCGATGGTGAATATCTCGGCAAATACCGCAAGAACCACATCCCGCAGGTGAAGGGTTTCTGGGAGAAGTTCTACTTCCGTCCGGGAAACCTGGGTTATCCGGTTTTCGACACCGCGGTCGGCAAGGTGGGCGTTTACATCTGTTACGACCGGCACTTCCCGGAGGGCTGGCGGGCGCTCGGCCTGAACGGGGCGCAGATCGTGTTCAACCCGTCGGCCACCAGCCGCGGCCTGTCGTCCTACCTGTGGCAGCTGGAGCAGCCGGCCAGCGCGGTCGCCAACGAGTACTTCATCGGCGCGATCAACCGGGTCGGCGTCGAGGACCTGGGGGAGAACGACTTCTACGGGCAGACCTACTTCGTCGACCCGGAGGGTAAGTTCGTCGGTGACGTGGCGGACACCCACAACCCCGAGCTGATCGTCCGTGACCTGGACCTGAGCCTGCTCGGCACGGTCCGCGACCGGTGGCAGTTCTACCGCGACCGGCGGCCGGACAGCTACGACGGGCTGGTGGCGCCGTGAGCCTGCTGATCAAGGGTGGGACCGTCGTCGCTCCCACCGGGCCGATCACGGCGGACGTACTGGTCGACGGCGAGACGATCGTCGCGATCTTCGCGCCCGGCCAGGCGCCCGAGGGACCCGAGGTGATCGACGCCACCGGGAAGTACGTGATCCCCGGCGCGGTCGACGCGCACACCCACATGGAGCTGCCGTTCGGCGGCACACACGCCAGTGACACCTTCGACACCGGCACCAGGGCGGCGGCGATCGGCGGGACGACCACGATCATCGACTTCGCGGTGCAGCGGTACGGCGAGGTGGTCCAGGACGGGCTGGCCGCCTGGCACGGCAAGGCCGAGGGCAACTGCCACATCGACTACGCCTTCCACCAGATCCTCGGCGGTGTCGACGACGAGTCGCTCAAGGCGATGGACTACCTGGTCAACAACGAGGGCATCACCAGTTTCAAGCTGTTCATGGCGTATCCGGGCGTCTTCTACTCCGACGACGGCCAGATCCTGCGCGCGATGCAGAAGGCGCGCGACAACGGCGCCATGATCATGATGCACGCGGAGAACGGCCCGGCCATCGACGTGCTGGTCAAGCAGGCCCTCGAGCGCGGCGAGACGGACCCGATCCACCACGGCCTGACCCGGCCGCAGGAGCTGGAGGCGGAGGCCACCAGCCGGGCGATCTGGCTGGCGAGCGTCGCGGCCGACTGCCCGCTCTACATCGTGCACCTGAGCGCGTCGAAGGCACTCGAACAGGTCGCGGAAGCCCGCAACCGGGGTAAGAACGTGTTCGCCGAGACGTGCCCGCAGTACCTGTACCTGACCCTGGAGGACCAGCTCGGCGCGCCCGGTTTCGAGGGCGCCAAGTGGGTCTGCTCGACACCGCTGCGCAGCAAGCACGAGACGCACCGGGCCGACCTCTGGCAGGGCCTGCGCACCAACGACCTGTCCGTCGTCTCGACCGACCACTGCCCGTTCTGTTTCAAGGACCAGAAGGAGCTGGGGCTCGGCGACTTCTCCAAGATCCCGAACGGGATCGGCAGTGTCGAACACCGCGTCGACCTGCTCTACCAGGGTGTCGTCGACGGAAAGCTGTCGCTGGGCCGCTGGGTGGAGACGATCGCGACCACCCCGGCGCGGATGTTCGGCCTCTACCCGAAGAAGGGGATCATCGCCCCCGGCTCGGACGCCGACATCGTGCTCTACGACCCGAACGGGCGCACCCGGATCAGCGTCGAGACGCACCACATGAACATGGACCACTCGGCCTGGGAGGGCTGGGAGATCGACGGCCGGGTCGACACGGTCCTGTCCCGCGGCGAGGTCATCGCGTCCGGCGGCGAATACACCGGGCGGGCCGGCCGCGGCCGGTACCTCAAGCGCGGCCTCAGCGACTACCTGATCTAGAAAGGGGTGGGTTTTGGACATCGGTGTAGTGCTACAGAACGACCCACCCGCGCTGGAGATCGTCGAGTGGGCGAAGAAGGCCGAGGCGGCCGGCTTCAGTCACTTCTGGACGTTCGACTCGCACGTGCTGTGGCAGGAGCCCTTCGTCGTCTACTCGGCGATCCTGGCCGCGACCGAGCGGATCATCGTCGGCCCGATGGTGACCAACCCGGGCACCCGGGACTGGACGGTCACCGCCTCGACCTTCGCGACCCTCAACGAGATGTACGGCAACCGGACCGTCTGCGGCATCGGCCGCGGCGACTCGGCACTGCGCGTGCTCGGCCTCACCCCGCAGACCCTCGGCCGACTCCGCGAGAGCGTGCTGGCGATCAAGGGCCTCGGCAACGGCGAGAAGGTGACCGTTCGCGGTCAGGAACTCCAGCTCGCCTGGGCGTCGGAGAGCAGGCTGGAGGTGTGGGTCGCGGCCTACGGCCCGAAGGCGCTCGCCATCACCGGGGAGGTGGGCGACGGCTACATCCTTCAGCTCGCGGACCCGGACATCGCCGAGTGGATGATCGCCGCGGTCCGAAAAGCGGCCGTAGCCGCGAAACGGGACCCGGACGCCATCAAGTTCTGCGTGGCGGCACCGGCCTACGTCGGCGACGACCTGGCCCATCAGCGCGAGCAGACCCGCTGGTTCGGCGGCATGGTCGGCAATCACATCGCCGACATCGTGGCCCGTTACGGTGGCGACGGCGGCGCGGTGCCGCAGGCCCTCACCGATTACATCAAGGCCCGGCAGGGGTACGACTACAGCGAGCACGGCCGGGCCGGAAACAGTCACACGACCTTCGTCCCGGACGAGATCGTGGACCGCTTCTGTGTCCTCGGTCCCGTCGAGAGCCACGTCAAGAAGCTGCAGGAGCTGCGCGAACTGGGCGTCGACCAGTTCTCCGTCTACCTCCAGCACGACGGCAAGGAATCGACGCTCGCCGCCTACGGCGAGCACATCATCCCGGCGTTCTCGTGAGGCGCGTCCTCTCGGTGATCGCCGGTCTGATCGCGGCCGCACTCCTCTGGGAGGGGTACAAGGCAGTCGGCGATCCCGAGGGGACGGTGCTGTTCGGCGTGCGGGTGCTCCCGCGCGCCGACGACCTCTCCATGCCACATCTGTGGGCGATCCTCACCCGGCTGTCCGATCCGGAGATGACCGGTGGACGGCCGGTGTGGATCGTGGTAATCGACGCGTGCCTGTTCACGCTCGGCATCACGGCGGTCGGGTTCGCGGCGGGCACGGCGATCGGGCTCGTCCTGGCGGCGGCGATGCAGCGGTTCCGGATCGTCGAGCGCGGGCTGCTGCCGTACGTCATCCTCTCCCAGACCGTGCCGCTGGTGGCGCTCGCGCCGCTGATCGCCGGCTGGGGCGGCACCCTGATGCCGCCCTGGGCGACCGTGTCGGTGATCGCCGCCTACCTGGCGTTCTTCCCGGTCGCGGTGGGCATGTTGCGCGGGCTCCAGTCGCCGTCGGCGGCCGGGACCGAGCTGATGCGCAGCTATGCCGCGGGCTGGTGGCGCACGCTGGTCAAACTGCGGTTCCCGGCGGCGCTGCCCTATCTGTTCCCGGCGCTGCGCCTGGCCGGGGCGGCGGCGGTGGTCGGCGCGGTGGTCGGCGAGATCTCCACCGGCACCCGCGGCGGCATCGGCCGGCTGATCATCGAGTATTCGCGGGAGGCGACCAGCGATCCCGCCAAGGTCTACACGGCGATGCTCGGCGCGGCCCTGCTGGGCCTGCTCGTCGCCGGCGCCGTCACCCTTCTCGAACTGCCGCTGATGCGGCACCGGCGCCACGTGGAGGTGGTGACTCTATGACCGCCGTGCTGGTCTCCGGCCTTACCAAGATCTTCAACCAGGGTCGTGGCGACGAGGTCCTCGCCCTGTCGGACGTGGACCTGACGGTCGGCGACGGTGAGTTCATCTCGCTGATCGGCCCGTCGGGCTGCGGCAAGAGCACCCTGCTGCGCCTGATCGCCGACCTGATCGAACCGACCACCGGCACGGTCACCGTTGCCGGCAAACCGGCCGGGCAGGCCCGCCGCGAGCAGGAGTACGGCATCGCCTTCCAGCAGGCGGGCCTCTTCGAGTGGCGGACCGTGCTCCGCAACGTGGAACTCCCCCTGGAACTGCGCGGCATGTCCAAGGCCGACCGCCGGACCCGGGCCGAACAGATGCTGGAACTGGTCGGGCTGGCCGACTTCGCCGGTCACTACCCGGGCCAGCTCTCCGGCGGCATGCAGCAGCGGGTGGCGATCGCCCGCGCGCTGGCCGTCCAGCCGCCCCTGCTGCTGATGGACGAGCCGTTCGGGGCGCTCGACGAGATGACCCGCGAGCGGTTGCAGTCCGAACTGCTCGGCATCTGCGCCACCACCGGCACCAGCACGGTCTTCGTCACCCACTCCATCTCCGAGGCGGTGTTCCTCTCCGACCGGGTGGTCGTCATGTCGGCCCGGCCGGGTCGGATCACCGCGTCGATCGAGGTGAAACTGCCCTCCCGGGACGAGGCGGGCCGGCAGGCTCCGGTCTACTTCGAGAAGATCACCGAGGTACGACAGGCGCTGCGCTCATGAGACGCGTGCTGCCGCCCCTGGCCTTCGGGGTTCTCGCCCTGGTCCTGTGGGAGGTCTTCGTGACGGCCGGGCGGGTCGCCCCGTTCATCCTGCCCGCCCCGACGGCCATCTGGGCGCAGATCGTCGAGCAGAAGCAGAACATCTGGAACGCGGCACTGGCCAGCGGGGCGAATGCGCTCGTCGGGCTGATCGGCGGAACGGTCCTGGCCGTCCTGGCGGCACTGGCGGCGAGCCGGTCGCGGTTCCTCGGTGAGGTGTCGATCCCGTTCGCGGCGGTGGTCAACGCGCTGCCGATCATCGCGCTCGCCCCGATCCTCAACAACATGTTCGAGTCGACCAGCAGCGTCCCCCGCCGTCTGGTGACCGGCATCGTGGTGTTCTTCCCGGTCTTCCTCAACCTGCTGCGCGGGCTGCGGGAGGTCGACCCGGTCCATCAGGAGCTGATGCGCACGTACGCCGCCTCGGGCTGGACCTTCGCCCGCAAGGTACGGCTGCCCGGCGCCCTCCCCCACCTCTTCACCGGCCTGCGGCAGGCGTCGTCGCTGGCCGTGATCGCCGCGGTCGTCGCCGAGTACTTCGGCGGGCTGCAGGACGGGCTCGGCGCGCGGATCACCTCCGCCGCGGCGTTCACCGCCTACCCCCGTGCCTGGGCCTTCGTGGCCGGCGCCTGCCTTCTCGGACTCACCTTCTACCTGGTCACGTTGCTGTTGGAACGGCTCGCCATGCCGTGGCGGCAGCGGCTCATCTCCTGACGATCTCCCCGATACACCTGGAGGTTTTTGTGCGACGAAACCGGATATTTGCCTCTATTGTCACCGCGTCCGCGCTCATCTTGACCGCGTGTGGCACCGCCGACACCCCGAGCACCCCGGCCCCCGGCGCGAGCGGCGCCCTGACCCCGATCAAGCTGCAGCTGCAGTGGTTCTTCCAAGCCCAGTTCGCCGGCTACATCGCCGCCGTGGATCAGGGCTTCTATAAGGAGCAGGGCCTCGACGTCGAGCTGCTCGAGGGTGGCGTCGACATCGTCCCGCAGACGGTCCTGGCCACCGGCAAGGCCGACTACGCGATCGCCTGGGTGCCGAAGGCGCTGGCCTCCCGCGAACAGGGCGCCGGCATCACCGACGTCGGGCAGATCTTCGCCCGCTCCGGCACCTACCAGGTCGCCTGGAAGGACAGCGGCATCACGAAGGCCGCCGACCTCAAGGGCAAGAAGGTCGGCAACTGGGGCTTCGGCAACGAGTTCGAGCTGTTCGCCGGCATGACCAAGGCCGGGCTCGACCCGAGCAAGGACGTCACCCTGGTGCAGCAGCAGTTCGACATGCAGGCGCTGCTGAAGAAGGAGATCGACGCCGCCCAGGCGATGAGCTACAACGAGTACGCCCAGCTGCTCGAGGCGAAGAACCCGGCGACCGGGCAGCTCTACACCGCCGACGACTTCGCGATCATCGACTGGAAGACCGAGGGGTCGTCGATGCTCCAGGACGCGGTCTGGGCGAACACCGAGAAGCTCAGCGACCCGAACTACCAGGCGCAGACGGTGAAGTTCCTGACCGCCACGATCAAGGGCTGGGCGTTCTGCCGGGACAACGCGGAGAAGTGCCGTGACCTGGTCGTCGCCAAGGGCTCCAAGCTCGGCAAGAGCCACCAGCTGTGGCAGATGAACGAGGTCAACAAGCTGGTCTGGCCGGCCGCCGGCGCCGGGATCGGCGTGATCGACGACGCGGCCTGGAAGCAGACCGTGGAGATCTCGCAGACCACGAAGAACCAGACCGGCGACACGGTCCTCAAGGCGGCCCCGGAGGGCCTGGCCTACACGAACGACTACATCAACCAGGCGATCGAGCAGGCCAAGGCCGCGGGTGTGGACGTGGCGGGCTCGGCGTTCCAGCCCGCCACGGTGACACTGACCGAGGGCGGCGCCTGAGTCAGACCGGAATGAGACGAGCCGCGAGGGCGACCGCCGTCAGGTCGCCCTTGCGGAGTTTCTCGGCCGCGTCGACCTCGCCCAGGCCCTCCAGCCGGACCGCCGAGGCGTCGATCAGCGCGTCCTCACCGGCCAGCAGACGGCGGGCGATCCTCGACTGGGCCGGGCTCAGCTCGGCATAGGCGCACTTGTCCAGCGCCTCGACGGTCTCCTGATCGAGATGGCCGTCCATCGCCCGCTCGGTGACGATCTTGATGAGCCAGGTCGGCCACCAGCTGTACTTGCCGACGACCAGCCCGGACTGCATCGCCGCGGCCGGCTGGTGCCCGGCGGCGAGCATCTTCACCGCCAGGTCCGCGTCGAACCGCTCCATCCGCATTGCGCCGACGAAGATCCGCAAGACCTGTTGGGTCTTGACGAACTCCTCGGCCGCGTTGGCCGCCTCACCGAGCCGACCCTCGAGCAGATGACACAGCGCGTGCGCCTCGACGAGCGAGAATCCGTCACCGGACCGCTCCTCCAGGCGTGTCACCGTCTCGACGAGCCGCTGGGTGCTCTTCCGGGCCCGGTCCGCCAACTCGTCCGCCTGCGGTTTGTTGAGGTGCCGCACCACGATGTCGGTGGCGATCTCCGCCTCCCGCCGCAGGAGCGGCGAGCCGATCTTCGGAGTGATCAGGTCACCCAACCCCTCGGTCAGGTACGCGGTGTCGAACCGCTCGGAGGCCTCTTGGAACTGCGCCCACCAGGACGCCGGGTGTCTCCGCAGATGTTGTGTCACGCACCCAGCGTGACCTACCGATCACCCTCCGGCAAATGATTCGGCCGAGAGGAATGCGTGACGAGACTCATCGGGTTGAGTAGGCCACCCTTGACGATGGTCCGGCTCAGCGGACGGGTCAGCTCGGCGAGCCGTCGGCACCCGTCCTCACCGATCTCCCGCCAGGCCACCTCGGCCACCTGGTCGGTGCGGTCCTCGACGTGCGCCCGCAGCGCCACCCCGGCCTCGGTCAGCTTCCCCTCGGCGTCCATCAGCCCGCTGCGCCGCAGGTCGTCCTCGGCCTGCGCCCACTGCTCGGCGCTCCAGCCCCGGCTGCCCCGCAGGAAGCCCGCCGGGGACGCGCCGGCCGCCTCGTACATCACGATCGCGTCGAGGCCGCTGATCCCGTTCGCCAGCAGCGCGGCCACGTGCCCGTCGCCACGGAACTCACGCAGCAGCGTCTGCGCGTGGAAGAGCACCAGGTGCGGGCGGTCCGGCCAGGGCAGCGCCGCGTGTGCGGCGAACAGCGGGCGCCCGTGCGGAAGGGTCGCCGCCTTCTCCGCCGCCCGGCGGGCCAGCACGGCCGCCTCGGCGACCTCCGGCCCGTTCACCACCTCCACACCCAGGCCACGGGTCAGCGCGGCGTCAGCGGCGTCCAGACGGGCCGCGAGGAGCTGCTCCGGCGACGCTTTCGACCACGCCGCCGGCAGGGCACGGGCCACCCGGGCCGGATTGAAGTTGTAGAAGGTGGCGGTCACGATCTCCGGCCCCACCGGGCCGAACGCGGCGCCCCGCGAGGCGAAGTAGCCGTCCATCGGCCGGAGCCCGAACGCCGCGTAGCGCTCCGGGGCCTCCGGCACGAAGTAGATCATCGCGTGCAGCGGCTCGGTGACCCGCCAGGCCAGACGGTACGGACTCTCGGTCACAGCTCCCACGGCAGCTCCTCGGCGTGGACGGAGTCTCCGGAACCGACGGCCCCGGAGTGACGAGGCGCGGGCGGCGCCGCCGACACGGTATGCCATCGGCCGGACCGGCGGGACGCCTCCCGGACCACCAGATGCACCGGCAGCGGGGGCGGCGGGAACGGGCCGGTACCCCAGCGCACCCAGATCGCGACCCGGCCCGCGGCCGCCTCGGCCAGCAGCTTGTCGACGGTCCGCCGGCGGTCGGTGCGGTCGATCTCGACAGCCAGCGGCGGGCCGTCCGGGCGGGCGCAGGCCACGTCGATGACCGAGTTCCCCCGCAGCGGCGGCGGCAGCGGGAAGACACTGGGCGCCCGCCGGTACACCCGCCAGCCCTGCCACTGCGCCCACCGCTGCACCGAGTCGGCGATCCGCGCGGCGGCGTCACCCTCCGGCAGGTCGGCGAACGCCAACTGGCCCAGCCACTCGGTGAGCGACCGGGCGGTCTCGGTTCCGTCGTCGGCCACGCTCATCGCCGTACGATATCGGGGGTTTACGCGGCGGCTTTCACCCGCCGGGCCGCGAGGAGCTCGGTGAGCTGCTCGGGCGGCATCGGCCGCCCCAGGTGGTAACCCTGGCCGACGTGATAGCCGAGGCGCAGCAGACGATCGGCCTGCTCCTGGCTTTCGATGCCCTCGGCCACCGTGTCCAGGCCCAGCGCGTCGGCGAGCTGCGCCACCGCCCGGGCCACCGCCTGCCGGGCGTGCGCCGCCGGGGTGTCCGGCTCGTCGAGCTCGATGCCGTCGACGAACGACTTGTCCAGCTTCACGATCGCCGCCGGGAAGGCACGCAGCAGGCTCAGCGACGACTCGCCGGTGCCGAAGTCGTCGAGCGCCAGCCGCACCCCCATGTCGTGCAGCTCGTGCAGCACCTGGGAGACGTGCTGGCCACGCAGCACGGCCGACTCGGTCAGCTCCAGGACCAGGCGGTTCGACGGCAGACCGGCGTCGGCGAGGGCGGCCGCCACGTCGGCCACGAAGTCCGGGTCGTGCAGCTGCCGGACCGACACGTTCGGCGCGGCCTTGTCCAGCACGTCCGGGCCGAACTCGGCGATCCACGCGGCCGCCTGCCGGCAGGTCTCGCGCAGCACCCAGCGGCCCAGCGGCACGATCAGGCCGGTCCGCTCGGCCGCCGGGATGAAATCGATCGGCGACACCATCCCGCGTTCCGGGTGCTCCCAGCGGACCAACGCCTCCACCCCGACGATCCGGCCGTCATCGAGCGAGACGATCGGCTGGTAGACGATCCGGAACTCGCCGGCGTCCAGGGCCCGCCGCAGGTCGCCGCCGAGCCGGGCGTGGGCCGAGGCGGGACGTTCCATCCCACCGGCGTAGCGGACCCAGTTGGCCCGGCCGCGTTCCTTCGCGGCGTACAGGGCCGCGTCGGCGTGCCGCAGCACGTCGCCGGCCGGGGTACCCCGTGGGGCGGTGGCCAGCCCGGCACTGAACTTCACCAGCAACCGCTGGTCACTGATCGGCACCGAGGTCGCGGCCGCGATCCGACCGGCCAGTTCCTCACCCGTGGTGTCGACCGGCAGCAGCACGGCGAACTCGTCCCCGGCCAGCCGGGCCACCTCGGCACCCGGCCCGGCCAGCTCGCGCAGCACCTCCGCGAACGCGACCAGCAGACCGTCCCCGGCGTCGTGGCCGAGCGAATCGTTCACCGTCTTGAACTCGTCCAGGTCGGCCAGCAGCACGGTCGCCGGGCCGGCCTCCAGCACCCGGTCCAGGATCTGCCGGAACAGCGCCCGGTTGGCCAGACCGGTCAGCGGATCATGGGTGGCCTCGTGCCGCAGCCGCGCCTCGGACTCCTGCTTCTCCCGCAGCAGCCGGGCGTTCTCCCGGTAGACCACGTACTGCCGCAGCGCCACCAGGCCGGTCACCACCACCGCGGCCGACACCACGGCCCGGCCCTCCCAGACGCCGGGCGCCCAGTGCCAGGATCGGATCAGCACGTCCGCGACCGGCACGTCGACGGCCAGCACCGCCAGGTACGGCAGCCACACGTTGCCCTTGCCGACCACCCGCGGATCGGTGGCCGCGGTCAGCTGACGGCGCACGCCGAGCGCGATCAGCAGGCCGCAGATCGGCATGCACACCGCCTGGCCGGGCAGGATCCCGTCCGTCCCGCGGAGCACCGCGAGCAGCGCCACCGCGGCCGCCATCAGGCCGGTCGAGGCGACCAGGCGCATCGCCCGACGGTCCACCGGGCCACCGGCCACGTACGCCACCTTGGTGATCGCCCCGGCCGCGAACGCGCACGCCAGCAACAGCACGGTCAGCGCCGACGGGCTCCACGGGTCGGGCGACCAGAACATCGGCGAGATGCCGAAATGCCACAGCACGGTCGCGCACCCGAGGAACGCGATGGTCCGGTCCAGCCACTGCTTGCCGCGTTCGTACCAGCTGGTCACCCCGAGCGGGACCTGGGCGACACCCCACATCGCGACGACCACCCCGGCGCCGATCAGCGCGGCACCGGCCGGGGGCATCGACGGCAACTCCGGGGCGGTCCGGAACGCGTCCACCACCAGCAGGACGAACCCGGCCGCGAACAGGTAGCAGCAGATCTCCAGCAGCAGCCAGAACCGACGGCCGGCCGGGGCCAGCGGAACCGCCCGTCGCAGCGCGCGCACCGCCAGCCCGCCCACCGTCATCGCCAGCGGCATGAACAGGTAGCCGATCGCCACCGTGCCCGGGGCGGCGGCCAGCCACAGCACATACCAGAGGGTGCCGAGCACGCAGATCAGCGCGGTCGTGACGACGTAACGCCTCATGACGTCAACGTCCGGCTGCGCTGCTTCTCCTCGTACATCAGCAGGTCGGCGGCGTTCAGCAGATGGTCGCCGACACCGGCCGGACCGGTCGCCAGGCCGATGCTGGCGCCCACCCGCAGGTCCCGGCCGTCGATCCGGACCGGTTCGGCGATCGCCGCCCGGAGTCGTTCCACCATGCGCTCGGCGGCGGGCCGATCGCCGCCGGTCAGCACCGCGAACTCGTCGCCGCCCAGCCGGGCCGGCACGTCGCCCGGGCCGGTGCAGGCCCGCAGCAGGTCCGCCACGTGTCGCAGCACCGCGTCTCCGGCGGCGTGGCCGTACGTGTCGTTGATGTGCTTGAAGCCGTTGAGGTCGATCAGGAGCACGGTGGCGTCACCCGGGCACCCGTCCATCGCCGCGG
This sequence comes from Actinoplanes sichuanensis, assembly GCF_033097365.1. Taxonomy (NCBI): domain Bacteria; kingdom Bacillati; phylum Actinomycetota; class Actinomycetes; order Micromonosporales; family Micromonosporaceae; genus Actinoplanes; species Actinoplanes sichuanensis. The sequence goes on along the minus strand of NZ_AP028461.1, from coordinate 504,685 downwards.
TGAACTCGCGCCGGTTCGCCAGCCCGGTCAGGTCGTCGTGCCCGGCCTGGTAGCGCAGCCGCTCGTGCAACTCCCGGGACTCGGTGACATCCCGCGAGTTGCACACCACGCCGCCGATGCCGGGTTCCTCCATCAGGTTCACCGCCACCACCTCCAGCCAGCGCCACGATCCGTCGGCGTGCCGGTAGCGGCCCTGAAAGGTCATCTCGGCGCCGGGGGTCGCGTACACCTCGTCGAGTTCGGCGCCGAGCCGGGCCCGGTCGTCGCGATGCAGGATCTCCAGCGAGCACCGGCCGAGCACCTCGGCCGGGGTGAAACCGAGAATCCGCTCCACCGCCGGGCTGGCGTAGGTGAAACCGCCGTCCGGTCCGGCGATCGAGATGATCTCCGAGGAGTGCTCAAGCAGGCCCGTCAGACGCTGCTCACGATGGCAGATCTCGCCGACCAGGGAGTCGTTGTCGGCCAGCGCCAGCACCTGCCGGGCGATCACCACGCCCACATTGACGAGCAGCCCGGCCAGCGCACCCCACGCCGACACGCCCAGCCCCCGAGAGGCCAGCACGAAGACCAGGGCGACCGCGCAGACCAGGGTGCCGGTGTACGGCAACACGCTGTACCGGCGGCGCCGGTTGAACCACTCCCGCCCGTCCAGCCCCCGCACCCCGTGCAGGAACTGCAGCCGCGGGCCGGCCAGCACCAGGAAACACGGGACGAGGATCGCCGCCATCTGCACGCCCGTGTTCGGCACACTCCCACTGGGCAGCAGCACACTCGACACCGCGAGACCGATCGGGGCGATCACCATCGGGACGGCCGCGACCCGGCTCATCGGCGACATCCCGGTCAGCCCGGACCGGACCGCCACGAAGATCGCGCAGAGCACCACGCCGCAGCCGAACAGCGCGAGGAAGAAGTTCTCCGGCCCGGCCGCGGCCATCCCCGGCCGGGTCATCAGGCACCAGGCCACCACGGCCGACGCGGACATCAGGATCGTCGTGTCCAGCACCAGGCGGATCCGCTCGCGGCGGGACCGGGTCACCCGCTGCGTCGACAGCAGGCCGATCATCATCACCACCACGCCGAGCATCATCGTCGCCGACTGCACCGGATGGAACGTGATCCGCTGAATGCCCGGATCGGCGACGAGCGTGTACAACTCCACCAGGTCGCCGATCATGAACAGCAGCCCGCCCACCGCGACCGAGGTCCAGAAGCGGCGGGCGTGCGACGGCAGGTCGGGCACCCGGCACACCTGGCGGGACAGGTGGAACAGTGCGAGGTCCAGGATCGGGCAGGCGATCCAGCACGCGATCATCTGGGCGCGGGGCGAACCCACGTCCGACAGAAAGGCCCCGACCACGAGTACGGCGGTCACCGCCACCGTGATCAGCACCGGATCGCGCCACGAGCCGCCGCGCACCGCTGGTGGCATGCCACTACTCCGTCCTGCTCCGGTCCCTCCCCGCCAGCAATCGGCCGGAGGGCTCCCGGTCTTAGTCTTAAACGCCGACGACCGGCACGCCCCGGCTTGTCATGGCGGGTGGGGCGTACCGGTCGCCGGTGGTCTGTCAGTCCTCGGACGGCTCCGGGGAACCGGTCGGCTCGCTGGACTCGGTGGGCTCGGGGGTGGACGACTCGGTCGGGGCCGGGCTGGACGACTCGGTCGGGGCGGGGCTGGACGACTCGGTCGGGGCGGGACTGACCGAGTCCGACGGCGACGGCGACGCGGTCGGCGGCGTCGTCGGGGTGGACGGACTCGGAGCCGGCTTCACCTTTCCGGCCGCCTGGATCTTGCCGGCCAGGTAGGCGGTGTCCGTCCGGGTGCCGGTCACCGACACCTTCAGGCCCGCGGCCAGAGCGGCCAGCTTCACCTTCTTGCCGTTCAGCACGATCCGGGCGTCCGCGGCGACAGTCATCGTCACGGTCTTCCCGCGTACGTCCTTGGTGCCGCTGCGGGCGGCGACGGTGACCGTTCCGGCGGCCGCGTCGACCCCGGTGACCGTGCCGCTGGCCTGGAACGGCGTCTTCTTCTTGTTGTCCGGTTTCGGTTTCTTGTCGGTGACCACGCTGGAAGCGGCGGGCGACGGGCTCTTGGCATAGGCGGCGACACCGGTCACGGCGGTGGGGACGACGACCGCCACGGCCAGGGCGACGGCGGCGGCGCTACGGCGCATGCGCATGGGTGGTACTCCTCAACTCGGGGGTGATCTCATCGTTCGCCGCTCCGGGTTCAGTCCGGTGCGACGCCGGTTGCGGATCGGTTGCACCGGTTTCCGCACGGACGGTGAGATGCGCCGTGCCCCGCGAATCCGGGAGTTGACATGCTGTGCCGGACTGGGCGAATGTCCTGGGATGCACGAAGTTTGGCCGGACTCGGGAGTGCTGCTCGCCTCGCGGTACCGCCTCGTCACGCTCCTCGAGACAGGCGGCATGGCGCAGGTCTGGCGGGCCACCGACGAGCTGCTGGACCGGCCGGTCGCGGTCAAGTTGCCGGCCGGTGACACCCGGGCCGCACACATGGCGTGGCGCGAGGCACGGCTCGCGGCGCGACTCTCCCATCCCGGCATCGCCGCAGTTCACGACTACCGTGAGGCGGTCCGGCCGGACGGCTCGGTCGCCCCGTTCGTGGTGATGGAGCTGTTGAGCGGAGAGACCGTCGCGGCCCGGCTCTGCGACGCCGACGGCCCGGTGCCGTGGGGCGAGGCGGTGTCGATCGGGGCCGCGGTCGCCGAGGCACTGGCCGCCGCGCACGCCGCCGGGGTGGTGCACCGCGACATCAAGCCCGGCAACGTGATGCTGTGTCCGGGCGGGGTCAAACTCCTCGACTTCGGGATCAGCGCCGCCGCCGGTGAGGCCGACGACGACGACACCGGGGTCAGTTTCGGCACCCCCGCCTACGCCGCGCCGGAGCGCCTGGACGGCAAGCCCGCCGAGCCGGCCACCGATCTGTACGGGTTGGGTGTCCTGCTGTTCGAGATGGTGACCGGCGATCCGCCCTACGACGTGAACACCTGGGAGGAGCTGGCCGCCGCACAGGCGCACGGCCCCACCCCGCTCCCGGAGACCCTGCCGGCCCGGCTGCGCGAGCTGATCCTCAGGTGCCTGGACGACAATCCGACCAAGCGCCCGACCGCCGCCCAGGCCCGCCGCGCCCTGACCCGGCTGGTCCCGTCGGCCCCGGCCCGCCTGACGATCCCGCTGCCCAAGCCCCCACCGACCGGTCAGGCCAAGGTGTTGCCGCCCCAACCGCGGGTCACCTCCGCCGGCGCCCGGCGGGTCGCCTTCGGAGCCGCCCTGGCCGGTGTGGCGGCGATCTTCGTGGCGCTCGTCTACGCCGCCAACGCCCCCGAGGAGCCGGTCGAGTTCGCCGCGCCACCGGCGTCGTCCCCGGCGACGGCGCGGACCGAGTCGCTGGTCCCGAAGGAGACGGTCGAGCCCACCGCGTCGACTCCCCCGCCACCGTCCCCACCGGAGCCGACGACGATCACCCCCACCGACCCGGTCCTGACCGTGGAGGCCGCCCTGACCCGGGTCCAGGACACCGTCGAACAGGGTCGGCAGACCGGCGACATCCGCCCGGACGTGGCCCTGGACTTCCAGAACCTTCTGCGCCTCATCGACCCCACCGACGACAGCGTCACCGATCAGGTCGACGAATTGCTGGGCAAGGTCCGCCAGCGCCTCAACGAGGGCGGTCTGACCCCCGACCAGGCAGCCCTGCTACGCCAGCGTCTGACCGACCTCCGCACCGCCTCCACCCCCTGACCGCTCCTCCAGCCGGCCGTGAGATCGACCAGCTGGACTGGGTGGGCGCGGGCTCAGGCGGTAAGAGCGGGCACGGGATCGGCCCGGCAGGGCGCAGGCGGGCGGGACCGGCCGCCTGCGTCGCGTGGACAGGCACGGGGCCCGTCCACGGCGTACCAGAAGAAGGGTTAAGCGGAACCGCGCAGGATCAGGCGGGTGGGCAGGACCGTTTCGAAGTCGGCCGGCTCGTCGCCGTCGATCTTGGAGAGCAGGAGGCGGACCATCTCCTGGCCCATCTGCTCGATCGGCTGGTAGACGCTGGTCAGCGGCGGGTCGGTGTGCCGGGCCACGACGGAGTCGTCGAAGCCGACGACGGCGACGTCCTGGGGTACACGGCGGCCCGCGCGGCGCAGCACGCGCAACGCGCCCGCGGCCATCATGTCGGAGGCGGCGAAGACCGCGTCGATCTGCGGGTACTGCTGGAGGAGCCACTCCATGGCGGCGGCGCCGGAGAGTTCGCCGAAGTCGCCGCGGGCGGCCGGGCCCTCGCCGACGACGTCGCGGTAGCCGTCGTAGCGGGCGATACCGACGGCCATGTCGAGCGGGCCGGTGATCGTGGCGATGCAGCGGCGGCCCTGGTCGCGGAGGTAGGCGACGGCGGCGCGGGCACCGGCCCGGTTGTCGGCGTCGACGAAGCTGACCGGCTCCGGGTGGTAGGGGCGCCCGGCCCGCACGGTGGGCACGCCGCGTTCCTCGAGCATGGCCGGGAGCGGGTCGTCACCGTGCAGGGAGAGCAGTAGAGCACCGTCGACGTGCTGGCGGGTGAGGTAGCCTTCGAGCTGACGGCGTTCCTCGGGGGCCTGCGCGATCATCAGGACCATCTGCAGGTTGCGGGCGACCAGCACCGACGAGATGGACTGCACGATGCGGCCGAAGAAGGGTTCGGCGAAGAAGCGCTCGCCGGATTCGAAGATCACGAGGGCTATCGAATCGGTTCGCTGAGTGACGAGCGCACGGGCCGCCCGGTTGGGGACGTAGCCCAGGGCGTCGATCGCCTCTTGGACGGCTTCCCGCGCTTTGGGACTGACCTGGGCCGACCCGTTCACGACTCGGGACACGGTGCCACGGCCGACACCGGCCCTGGCCGCGACCTCTTCCAGAGTCGGCCGCCCGGTGGAGCGGCTCCGATCTTGATTCATCGCTGAACCGTCCTTTCCGCGACCGACCCACGGTACACGTGCGGCCTGCGGCTTTCCAGGGTGGTGGCGGCGCTGCGGCAGAGTTGTCGGGGTGAGAGTTCACCGCATCGCGGTCCTGGTGCTGCCGGGTGCCGCGCCTCTGGACGTCGGGATCAGCGCGCAGATCTTCGCCCCGAAGCACGGTCTGCCCTACGAGTTGCTCCACTGTTCGCTGGCGGCCGGGCCGGTCACGGGGCGGGACGGGCTGGGCTACGTGGTGGAGCACGGCCCGGAGGCGCTGGACGAGGCGGACACCGTGATCGTGCCCGGTTACCGCACTCCGCTGCGGCCACTGGACCCGCGGATCCTGGACGGGCTGCGGGACGCGGCGTTCCGTGGCGCGCGGATGGTGTCGATCTGCACCGGCGCGTTCGCGCTGGCCGCGGCCGGGATCCTGGACGACCGGCGAGCGACGACACACTGGTCGATGGCTCCGGTGCTGGCCCGGGAGTACCCGAAGGTCACCGTGGATCCGCGGGTGCTGTTCGTCGACGAGGGACAGGTGCTGACGTCGGCCGGGGTGGCCGCCGGGATCGACCTGTGTCTGCACCTGATCCGCCGTGATCACGGGGTGCAGGCGTCGAACGCGGTGGCGCGGCGGATCGTGGCCGCCCCGTACCGCAGTGGTGGCCAGTCGCAGTTCGTGCCCCGTACCGTGCCGGAGCCGTTGGGTGAGGTGTTCGCGGCGACCCGGGAGTGGGCGCTGCATCGACTGGGCGAGCCGATCGGGGTGTCCGACCTGGCCCGGCACGCGGGGGTGTCGACGCGCACGTTCGGCCGGCGGTTCGTGGAGGACACCGGGTACACGCCGATGCACTGGATCCTGCGGGCGCGGATCGATCTGGCGCGGTCTCTTCTCGAAGCGAGCGCGTTGAGCGTGGAGCAGATCGCCGCGGAGACGGGGCTGGGCACCGGCGCGAACCTGCGGCTGCACTTCCAGCGGATCCTGGACATGACGCCGACCGAGTACCGAAAGGCGTTTGGCGGAAAGCTTGCGGGATCCGGCGGTGTTGTGCCTGCCGCGCGCCTTAGAACCGAAGAAGAATTGAGGGCATGAGAGCTGCTATCAATGGCTTCGGCCGTATCGGGCGAAATGTCCTCCGCGCCGTCGCGGGACGAAACGACGGCATCGAGATCGTCGCGATCAACGACCTGACCGACGCCCGGACTCTCGCCCACCTGCTCCGCTACGACAGCACCCTGGGCCGCTTCCCGGGCACCGTCGAGGCAGCCGATGATCATCTGATCGTCAACGGTCACAAGATCGCCGTGACCGCCGAGGCCGACCCGTCCCGGCTCCCCTGGCAGGACGTCGACGTCGCCATCGAGTCGACCGGCCGGTTCACCGCCGGCGCGGGCGTGCACGTCACCCGGAAGGTCCTGGTCACGGCTCCGGCGAAAGGCGCCGACGTGACCATCGCGTACGGCCTGAACCACGACGCGTACGACCCTTCGAGCCATCGCGTCGTCTCCAACGCCTCCTGCACCACGAACGCGCTGGCGCCGATCGCCTCGGTGCTCGACGACCTGGCCGGCATCGAGGCCGGTTCGATGACCACGGTGCACGCCTACACGCAGGAGCAGAACCTGCAGGACGGCCCGCACCGCGACCTGCGCCGGGCCCGGGCCGCGGGCGTCAACATCGCCCCGACGACGACCGGCGCGGCCACCGCGATCGGCGCGGTCCTGCCCCGGCTGAACGGCAGGCTGTCCGGATACTCGGTGCGGGTGCCGGTCCCGGTCGGCTCACTCGTCGAGCTGAACGCCCTGGTCAGCCGGGACGTGACGGGCGACGAGATCAACGCGGCGTTCGCGTCGGCGGCGGCCGGACCGCTGCGCGGGGTATTGGAGTACGCCACCGACCCGCTGGTGTCGTCGGACATCACCGGCAACCCGGCGTCGTCGGTCTTCGACTCGCTACTGACCGCCGCGAACGGCCGGCTGGTGAAGGTCGTGGCCTGGTACGACAACGAGTGGGGCTTCGCGAACCGGGTCGTCGACACATTGACGCTCCTGGCCCGTTAACCTGTGCGGATGGCGGTCACCCTGGCGGATGTTGCCCGGCTCGCCGGGGTTTCCCCGGCGACCGTCTCCCGCGTCATCAACGACAGTGCGAAAAAGGTCAACGAGGACCTGCGGGAGCGGGTCCTCGCGGCGGTGCGGCAGCTGCACTACGTACCGAACGCGCACGCGCAGAATGTGGCGCGTCCCCGCAAGTCGGCGGTCGGTGTGATCGTCCATGACGTCTCCGACCCGTATTTCGCCGAGATCACCCGTGGCCTGCAACGACAGGCGGGGGCACACGACCGGCTCCTGGTGATCTGCAACAGCTACCGGGAGCCGGAGCGGGAGCTGGCCTACGTCGGCCTGCTGCGCGCCCAGCAGGTGCACGCGCTGATCCTGGCCGGGTCCGGCTACCACGACGACGAGTTCACCGAGCGGCTCAACGGGGAGCTGACGGCGTATCAGCAGGCCGGTGGGCGGGTCGCGGTGATCGGCCGGCACCGCCTGGTCGGCACCGCGGTCCTGCCCGGCAACGAGGCCGGCGCCCACGAGCTGGGCCTGCGCATCCTCGAGCTCGGTCACCGCGAGATCGGCGTGATCGCCGGCCCGCGCTACCTGACCACGACGACCGACCGACTGACCGGCTTCCGCCGCGCGTTCGCCGACACCGGCCTCGAGCTCCCGCCGTCTCGCCTGATCTACTCCGACTTCACCCGCGACGGTGGCGCCGCCGCGGCCGGCACCCTGATGGACGCCCAACCCGGCCTGACCGCGTTGATCACGCTCAACGACTCGATGGCGGTCGGCGCGATGGCCACGCTGCGTGAGCGCGGCATCCGCGTCCCCGACGACGTCTCGGTCACCGGTTTCGACGACATGCCGATCGCCCGCGACGTCACTCCCGCCCTGACGACGGTTCGGTTGCCGCTGGTCGAGATGGGCGAGCGGGCGATGGCCCTGGCTCTCGACGACGACCACGTCCCGCATTCCGAGCCGGCCGACGCGACCCTGGCCTGGCGCGCCTCATGCGTCCCGCCACCCCGCTGACGCGACAATCACCCCACCGCCGCGTCCACTCCGGCATCGCGGCGGGCTCACCCTTCGCCCGTTTCTCCGTTGATACGGCCACGCCTGCACCGACCCACGCGAGAGGCGTCGACGCGCCCGACTCGTGATGCGCGGGGTCACGCATCGACGTGGTTGCGCTCGCCATCCGGATCGAACACGGCGATCACCTCGGCCGGCCCGCCCCGCGCCCCGAAGGCATGCGGCGTCATGGTGGAGAACGACGCCGCCTCCCCCTCCTGAACGAGCACCTCCCGCTCCCCGAGCAGCAGCTCGACGGTCCCGGACAGCACGGTGAACCAGTCTCGCCCCGGATGCACCCGCTGATCCTCCGGCCGTCGCGACGCCGGCCGGCTGACCCGGATCCGGGCCACGGTCAGCCCGTTGCGCCCGTCGTCCCCGCTCAGCACCCAGGTCGTCATGCCCCGCTCCGGATGGTGATGCGGCTTGATCACGACCGCGTCACCGGCGGTCTCGACGAGCTGATCGAGACTGGCGCCGAGCGCCCGGGCGATAGCCGTGAGCTGGTCGAGCCCGATCCGCCGGTGCCCGGTCTCGATCCGGCTCAGGGTCGAGGGGCTGAGAAAACACCGCCCGGCCAGCTCGTCGAGGGACCAACCCTTGGCGATCCGGAGCCCTCGGATCCGAGCCCGAACCACCGCATCCACCTCAGCGTCTTGCGTCATACGCAAGATTGTATGCGTCAGCCGCAATCCGCATCTACAGTCGGTCCCATGGCACACGACAGCTTCCTCGCCCCGCACAGCCCGGCCCCCCACGCCGGACCCGGCCACGACAGTCGCTCCGAACGCCACGACCACAGCGGCCATGGCCATGGCCACGGCGACGGTCACGGTCACGGTCACGGCGACGGTCTGCAGGAGATCCTCGACCTGGACGCGGAGGTGACCGCCGCCCATCTGGCCGAGCTCACCGCCCGCGTCGCCGAGCTCGCCGGCGAGCATCCGGTGAACGACATCCTGGACATCGGCGCGGGCACCGGAACCGGCACGTTCGCCCTACTCCAGCGATTCCCGGCCGCGACGGTGACGGCGATCGACACCGCCGACGAGATGCTGAGCCACCTGCGGGACAGCGCGGCAGCCCGCCACCTGGCCGACCGGGTCCGCCCACTCCGCGCCGACCTGGACGAGGCCTGGCCCACCACCGGCCCGGCCGACCTGGTCTGGGCGTCGTCGTCGATGCACCACATGGCCGACCCGGACCGGGTACTCCGCGACGTCCACGCCGCCCTGCGCCCGGGCGGCCTGCTCGCGATGATCGAGATGGACCGGATGCCCCGGTTCCTCCCCGACGACCTGGGTTTCGGCACTCCCGGCACCGAAGCCCGCTGTCACACCCTGCTGGACGAGGCCCGGGCCGCCCACCTGCCACACATCGGCGCGGACTGGCCGTCCCGGCTGACCGCGGCCGGTTTCCGCATCGTGGAGTCCCGCGAGATGACAGTGGATGTGCCGTCCCCGCTGCCGGAGCCGGCGATCCGCTACGCCTACGCGACCCTGAGCCGGATCCGCCAGTCCGTGGCCGACCGGCTGTCCCCCGAAGACGTGTCCACCCTGGACACCCTGCTCACCAGGAACGGCCCGCAGGCCCTGCACACCCGCAAGGACCTGAGAGTCACGAGCACCCGCGCAGTCTGGCTGGCCACCCACTCCTGAAGAACACAGGCCGGCCGGGGTCAGGCGGTGGCGGTCTCGGCGGCCCGCTCCTCGATGATGGACTTGATCCGGTCGGCCTGGACCCGGCTCTTGATCCCGGTGACCGCCTGCACCTTGTAGCGGCTCAACCGGCCGGTGCTGCGCAGATGCTCGAAGAGTTCGGCGCCGTGCATCTCCAGCAGGTCCTCGTCGCTGGCCGGGCGGACACTCTGCGGGCGGGGCAGCAACTCGGCCCAGGGCTGGGCGTTGCCCGGGGCGGTCATGCCGCTGAGTGCGAGCACGTAGTCACCGATGAACCGCCGGATCGTCGAGTCGTCGAGCCGGGGCGCACTGGGGGCGAGCACGTCGGCGAGCTCTTCCGGGTCCATCGGCTGGCCGTCGCCGAGTTCCTCCTCGAGCGCGGTCCGCAGGTCGAGGAGCGCGTTGTGCCAGGCTTCGGAACCGGTCGGGGCGAGCGCCGGGGCGGGCAGGAAGTCACGCCACGGGTAGGCCGACTCCACGTGCTCGCCGTCCAGCTCACTGATGTACTCGTTGATGAACGTGCGGACCACGCCCTCACCGAGCTCCTGCACGCGGGGCGCGAGTTTGCGGGCGAGTTCGGTCCGCCGCATGTAGTTCATCTCGGGCAGGTCCTCGGCCGTGATCTCCTGGGCCACCAACTTGCTGAGCCGGTCGACGGCGAGCCGCCACCAGGGCGAACCGGCGATGCTGACGGCCGGCCGGGCGCCGGTCGGGGTGGCCGCCCAGGCGGGCGCGGGCGCCGGAGCCGGCGGGACGGACAGCGGCACGGGCGCGGCCGTCTCGTCACGGACGATCCCCCGCTGCACGGGGACCGGCAGCACTCCGGCCGCGACCGCGCGCTCCACCACGGTGGCCCGACCCGGAACGACGGGCTCGGCAACGGGTTCGGCCCGCACCGGGATCCCGTTGGTGACCGGCCGGTCGTCGGCGGTCGGCTCCCCGTCCGTGTCGGCGACGGTGGGAGCCGCCGAGGGCACCTCGACGGCCGGTGGCGCGACCTCGGCCGGAGCGGGCTGGACGAACCGGACCGGCTCCACGAACTGGACGGCCTGATCGGACGGTGCCGCCGCGGCTGCGGCCGGCACGTCGGCCAGTGACTGGACCAGTGCCTGCGCCGAGGCCGATCCGTTGACCGACGGCGACGGGAGTCCGGCGAGGGCCGCGGTCGCCGGGGTGTCGGCCGCAGCGGTGACCGGAGTCTTGACCGGCACGGCGATCCGCACCGCCCCCGGCACGAGCAGGTCCATGACCCGCTGGATCCGGGCGAGCTGCTCGATCACCTCGTCGACGACCGGCTCCCCGGCGGTGCGCGCGTCCTTGAGTAGCCGGTTACGCCACCACGGCTTGGGGAACCGCCCGGCGCTGACCCGGTGGTAGTTGACGACCATCCGCCGGACCTGACGCTCGGACGCCATCCGTACCAGATCGGGGTCGTCGTCCGGGATCAGCCATCCCCAGCGTTCGGCGAGGCGGCGCGGGCTGTAGGCGAAGCGCCCGCGCCGCACCCGCTGCCCGGCGGCGGTCAGCGCCGCCCACCACATCAGGAAGATCATGCACGGTACGGCCAGCCGCAGCAGTTTCTCGGTGAAGGTGACCGCGTTGCTGGCCACGATGACACCGGAGAGTCCCGCGATGAGCGCCGCGATCCACAGCATCGGCCCCGGGTGGCCGGGCGTGACGATGGTGCCGTCCGGCGCGTAGGTGGACGTACGCCGGTACTGCTCGGCGGCGAGCGAGGTGGCGGTGAGGAAGCAGATCTCGAAGACCGCGAACACCAGCACCGCGAAGATCGGCGGCAGTTTGAGCTGGTCGATGGCGATGACCCACATGCCCTCGGCGTTGAGCAGCAGCGCCAGGTTCATGCTGAAGGCCAGCGCGATCGGCCGCAGCGGCTTCTTGGAGCGTTTGGCCCAGATCGCGAAACTGATCAGCAGCACCACGCCGAGGAGGCCGCCGGCCAGCAGCACCAGGGCCGCATAGTCCTGCCAGAAGTCGGCGAGCAGGTCGTTGAGCTGCTTCACGGGGTGACGCCTTTCGAAGCCGGAGGGGGAGCCGGGAGGAACTCGTCGAGCGCCGCGGCGATCAGCGCGGAGCGGTTGCCGGTAGTGTGCCGTGCCGCCAGTTCGTCGATGACGGCGAGGTTGGCCGGATGCGGCCGGATCGACACCTGAACCCGGTCCTCGCGGTGTCGGCGCCGGCCGGACCTCTGGCTGACGAAGATGCCGTCGGTCTCGGTGTCGGGTTCGGCCGAGCCGACCACCTCGGCGAGCCGGGTGTGGGTGGCGTTGAGCGCGTCGAAGACCAGCTGGGTGTGGGAGCGGCCGGTGGCGGCGGCCCTTTCGCGCAGCCGGGAGCGCACACCGACGGGCAGGTAGACGACCACGCTGCCGCCGGCCCGGACGGCTCCGCCATCGCCGTCGGTGATCGTGCGGGTGCTCCCTGGCACGGCCGGTCCTCCCTGTGTCGATCGGTGTCGGCGGGCTTTTTACCACGTCCGCGTTACGGACTCGAACTGACACGCGCGGGAGGGGAGGCTATCCGATATTGCTATCCGACTGCGATGTGGTCGGCGTCCCGCCGGACGGACCCGAGTGGCGAAGATCCAAACGTCGCCCTACGGTCGGATCGATGGGGATCGGCAGCCGGAAGGCAGCCGGATCGAAGGGAGATCGGTCGCGGGACGGCGGCCGGATCGAAGGGGGATCGGCCGCGGGACGGCGGCCGGCCCGCGCGGGGAGGGGTAAGCAGCGATGGTCTGGACGTGGGCCGCCATCGCGGTCGCGGCCGTCGTCGCCATTCTGACGAGTGTCGCGGCGGTGGCGATCTGGCAGCGGCCGAGGGCGTCCGGTCCGGGTGAGGTCGAGCAGCTGTTGACCGACGCCGGAGCGGTGCGGGCCGCCGCCGAGCGGGCCGCCGAGGCCGCCGAGGAGGCGCGGCTGGAGGCGGAGCGGTCGGCCGGGGCGCGGGATCAGGCGGAGGACCGCTATCTGGAGGCCCGCTGGGAGGCCCGGGTGGCGACGGCGGACGAGGCGCAGTTGCTGGTGCAGCGGGCGGCGTTGGCCGCCTACCGGCGCGGGGAGTTGTCGGTGGAGCAGCTCAACGGCATCTGGCACCATGCCGGCCCACCGGCCGAGCAGCTCGACGACGGCCGGGTCCGCGACGCGAAACGGGCGTATGAGGCGGCGGTGGCCGAGACCGTGCAGTCCCGTGAGCAGGTGCACGTGGCGTCGGTGGCGGCCGAGGTGCTGGTCGAGGAGGCCCGTAACGCCGAGGTGGACGTGCTGGAGGCGTGGGAGGCCCGGGAGGCGGCCCGCCCCACTCTGGACAAGCTGTTCCAGGAGGAGAACGCGTAGCACGAGAAGGCCCGGCCGCTGAGGCGGCCGGGCCGGTTCGTCGATCAGGTGGGACAGGTCACTTGTTCAGGTTGCAGGGGGACAGGCCCTCGGCGTTCAGGTCGGGCTTGGCGGCGTTACGGCCGATCGCCGTCTCCATCCGGTTGATGGCGGCGAACCGCTTGTCCTGCAGCGGGCCGAGGATCGCGTTGTTGATGAAGTTCACGCCACCCTGGAAGGCGGTGCTCTTGATCCGGGCGTTGGCCTCGTTGATCTGGGTCTGCAGCAGAGCGAGGTTCTGGTTGACCTCATTCGCGGCCTGCGCCGGGATCGCCACGTTGATCACGACGTTCGGGCAGTCGACCTGCGCGGTGCCGTCGTTGATGCCGACGTTGCCGGTGTTCCGGCTGGCCGCGGCCTGGTTGTTGCCCGCGTTGCCGTTGTTGCCGGCGTTGCCGTTGTTCGCCGGGGCCTGCGTGGTCGGGGCCGCGGTCGGCTCGGCCGCGGCGCCACCGCCGGCGGCGTTCAGCGAGCACGTCGACAGGCCCTCGGCGTTCAGGTTCGGCTTGGCGGCGTTACGGCCGATCGCCGTCTCCATCCGGTTGATGGTGGCGAAGCGCTTGTCCTTCAGCGGGCCGAGGATCGCGTTCTGCACGAAGTTCGCGCCACCCTGGCCGACCGAGCTCTTGAGCCGGGCGTTGGCCTCGTTGATCTGGGTCTGCAGCAGAGCCAGGTTCCGGTCGATCTCGGCCTGGGCCTGCGCCGGGATCGCCACGTTGATGACGACGTTCGGGCAGACGATGGTGCCGACGTTCGCGACCGCGGCGGCACCGGCCGACACCGCGGCGGCCGGTACGTTGGCCGGCTCCGGCGAGGCGTTGCCGCCGCCGTTGGCGTTCAGCGAGCAGCCCGACAGGCCCTCGGCGTTCAGGTTCGGCTTCGCCAGGACCCGGCCGATCGCCGTCTCCATCCGGTTGATGGTGGCGAAGCGCTTGTCCTTCAGCGGGCCGAGGATCGCGTTCTGAATGAAGTTGGCGCCACCCTGGCCCTGCGTGTTGGCGATCCGGGTGTTCGCCTCCTGGATCTGGGTGTTAAGCAGCTGGAGATTGCGGGCGATCTCCGCCTGCGCCTGGGCCGGCACCGCGCCCAGCTTGTCGGCCACCGTCGGACAGTTCACCGTGGGAACACCGTTCTCGGCCGCAGCCGCCACACCCAGTCCGACGCTGACCACGGCCACCGCGACACCCGCCACCCCGGCCACACGCCAGCGTCGGATGGTGGATCCCCCGGCGTTGCTCCGGTAGCTCTGGTACCGCTTCATCTGCGTGCCTTCCTCTTGGACCACCTTCTCGCCGGTCCATACGGGAACGCTCCCAGTAGCGGATCACCCTTGATCGAAATAAAGAAAAACTTAAGGTTCAGGGGCTTCCTCTTTAAAGGAACCTCACCATGCGAACGTCTCCTCGGCACTCACACTCGTGGCCCGGGCGCGCAGTACGCCGTACAACTTGCCGGTGAACGTGGTCTCCGCGGCGACCCACCGGCGGGTGTCCTTCGTGTAGAAGGAGAACTGCCCGCCGGGTGCGCTGTTGGAGTAGAAGCGCTCCCAGCCACCGACCTTCTCGGCCTGCGCGCGCAGCATTCCGTAGCGGGCGCCGGCGTAGTCCAGCTCCGCCGAGACGTACTCGTTGTTGGCCTGCGCGCGGATCCGGGTGACTCCGGTGTCGGCGTCCCGGCAGACGATGAACTTCTCCCACTTGCCGGCCGCCGCCGCCCGCGCCCGCAAAGCGCCGTAGTCGCCGCCGTCCCAGCCGATCTCGGCCGAGACGAAGCGGCCGTTGGCGGTGGATTTGATCGCGAGATCACGCCAGCACGGCACATCCGTCGCGCCGGTTTCGGCGGCGACCGCGCGGCGCATCTGTTCGAGCGCGGCCGAGCCGGCGCCGGGCGGAGTGAGGACCGCGGTGGATCCGGAAGCCGCGGCCGGCACCGCGGAGCGGGACACGCCCACCGACCCGGTGGATCCGGATGCGTCCGCCGAACCGACCGGGCCGGATGCGGCCGGCGGCGCGATCAGACCGGACGCTTCGGCCGGGGCGGCGGGACCGGTGAGAAGAAGGATTCCGACGGGGACCGCCGCCAGGCGGCGGACAGTTGATTTCATGAGAACCACTCCGCAAATACGGAAATGTCGGGAATAGGCGTCAGCGTAGTCGAGGTGAACTCCGGACGTTCCCGAATCCGTGCGGAAAACCGATTCCCGGCCCGTCACCGACGGGCCGGGAATCAGCGACTCAGCACCGGCCCGCGCCGGCACCCTTGTTGACCAGCGCCGGAACAGCGGCGGTGGGGGTGACCGGCCCGGCCCGCAGCGCGGGCGTCCAGCCCGCGTCGGTGCCCAGGTCCGGGTCGTGGGTGGCGTTGTGCTCGGCGACCAGGTTCACCGCCCGCACCGGACCGGTGCCGACCCGCGTCAGCGTGCCGATCTCGGTGATCGCGGTGCCGCCCCAGTCGTAGACGGCGTCCTCGAGGGCGATGTCCGCACTGCGCAGCAGGAAGTTGTTCTCGGCGTAGATCGCCGAGTAGACCCCCACCCCCCACGAGTACGAATAGGTGTCCTCATCGGTCTGGTAGTAGTAGTTGTTGTAGACGTCGACCTGACCGAAACGCACCCGCGGAACCCGCTGGCCCACATTGGCGAATTTGTTGTGGTGCAGGGTGACGCGCAGTTTCCCGACATCCGCGCCGACCGTGTTGCTCGATCCGATCAGCATCGTCTTGTCGTGTTCCTGGAATACATTCCAGGAGGCGGTGACGTAATCGGACGCCCGGATGATGTCGAGCGCGCCGTCGTGCACCTGATAGGGCCGCCCGAGGTAGAGCGGCTGGTTCGCGTCGACGTTGTCGCCGTCGCTGAACGTGTTGTGATCCGCCCACACGTGCGTCGCCCCGGTCAGGGTCACCATGTCGTAGGCGGAATTCCAGTTGCCGAGCGAACCGTCGGTCGGATCCCAGGCCGGGAAACAGTCGGCCGCGTCCTCGAACCGCACGTTGCGCACGATCACGTTGTCCACGTTCTGGATCAGCAGGTTACCGCCGATCAGCCGGGCGTTCGGCAGGCCGTAGACCGTGGTGTTCGCGCCGACCTTGAGCTGGATCCGGGCCGCCTGGTTGCGCTGCGACCGGACCCGGGCCTCCTCCAGCGGACCGCTCGGCCGGGTGGCCCGGCCCCAGACCGCGGGGTCGTAGGCGGCGAGATAACCGTCCAGGGTGTAGGCCGGATCCGCGTAATCGGCACACGTCAGCGGATTACCGGCGTCATCCTCGTTGGCGTGGATGGTGCCTTTGATAAGCACGATCCGGGGCGTCGGATCGGTGCCGCCGGCGAGGGCGGCCGCCAATTCGGCGCGATTGCTCACGACGAACACGTGTGCGTCGTCGGCCGCGGAGCCACCCGTGGTTCCGGTGGTGGAGGCGGCCCACCCGTCATTCACGGGAAGGACCTCCCGCGCCCCGGCCGGAATCTTCACCGGTGCGGCGGACGCGGGGACAGTGGCGACACCGGCGGCGAGGACGAGGCCGATGGTCGCGGCGAGAGCGGTACGCACGGCCTACCCGGCCGTTTCCCGGCCCGACATGACATTCACTTCATCAAATCCTTTCTCTCCATGACGAAAACCCTTTTCCGGTACGGCCGGGAAAGCCCGCGAACGCAGGCTCGCCCTTCCGTGGCTCCGCCGCGACGCCCGGCGGCACACCGGACCGAACCGCGACCGCCGGGCTGATCCGGTGGCTCCGCGGGCGGGCTCAGTGGGCGGGCAGTGCGCCGAGCGCGACCCGGTGGCCGGGCCGCGCCCACGGCACGCCGGTCTCGGAGGGCAGCCGCCCCGTATCGGCCACCTCCCGGACCAGCGAGTCGATGCCCGCGATGACCGAGCCACCCCCGTCCGGGTGCGGCGTCAGCCATTCCGGGCCGATCTCCTCCGGCGCGGGCGAGGCCACGATCGCCTCGGCCACGGCGGTGAACCCGGCGGTCCGCGAGAGCGGTGCCAGCAACGGCACCGTCCGGTCACGCCGGTGGTCGAGCAGGTTCTCCAGCAGCCCGGCCCGACCCGGGACGTGCCGGAAGTCGGGTTCCCCGGGCAGTCGGAGGCGGTCGGTCGGGTATTCGAGCACCGCCTCGCCGACCCGGATCTCGCCGGCGATGAAGACCGGCGAGGCGAGGGTCACCGCCGCGGTGATCCGGCGCCCGTCCGCACCGGTCAGGCGCAGGAACGTGGTGTCGTCGGTCTCGATCGCCCGGGTCCGGTAACGCTCCAGTTCCAGCGTCACCGGACGGAACTCCGGACCGGCGGCGTCGGCGACGACCAGGGCCTGCATGAGCGCGTGGGCGAACGGGTTGACCAGCGCCCCGTCCAGCACCGGCCGCCCGTCGACGAGCCGTTTCCCGGCCCATGGCGCCCGCTGGTAGTAGGTGTCCGGCCGCCACCAGGCTCCGGTCACCCCGATCTCCCCGGACGGTTCGGCGGCGCACAACTCGGCGAGCGCCACCGACCCGAGCGCCTGGAACCCGATCTGCAGGATCCGCCCGCCGCACGACGAGGCCAGTTTCTCGTGCTCGGCCAGCGACATCACCGGCGGCTTCTCCAGCAGCAGATCGGCACCGGCCGCGAACACGTCGAGCGCGAGCGCCAGGTGGGTGTGCGGCGGCGTGCAGATCACCACGACGTCGGGCCGCGTGACCGAGAGCAACTCGGTGTGGTCGGTGAAGAACGGCGCCCCGTCCAGCGGCGCGTCCGGGTGGGCCGCAACCGGCTGCCGGTCACAGAGCCCGGCCACCTCGATCCGCCCGGCGTCCAGCAGCCGCTGCAGCGTCCGCCGATGCGAGAGACCGTGCCCACCGGCCCCGATCAGCGCGACCCTCGTCGTCATCGCCCGAGACCTCCGATGGTCGCCTCGACGCCGTGTCGTTCCAGTTCGCCGTACCAGCGGATCAGCTCCGCACGCAGCACCCCGTCGCCGGCCAGGTGCGGCGGGAAGACCTCGGGCAGCGCGAGCAGCGCGCCGACCACGCCGGGCGCGGTGTCCGGGGCGGCGGCGAGCGCGTCCCGGATCCGGTGCGCCAGTGGGTCGTCCAGGTGAAGGGGGGCGCCGCTGTCGGCGTACCCCCTCGCGAAGCGCATCCATGCGGCCAGGACGAGGATCGCCCAACCGGGAGTGTCGCCGGTCTTCCGCCGGTCGGCGATGGTGCCGAGCAGCCGATGCGGCAGTTTCTGGGTGCCGTCCATCGCGACCTGGAGGTTGCGGTGGCCGAGTTCGCGGTTGGCGAACCGCCCGAGGGCGGTCTCGCCGTAACCGACGACGGTGACGCCCGGTGGTGGTTCGAAGGTGGGTGCGATGTCGTCGGCGATGAACCGGCGCAGCACCGCCGGCAGACCGGGGATCTCCAGGGAGTCGGCGATCAGCTCGCGGCCCGCCAGTGCCCCGAGATAAGCGCATGCCGAGTGGACCGCGTTCAGGGCCCGTAGTTTCAGCTTCTCCCACGAGGTGACGTCGTCGGTCATGATCGCGCCGACGCCGTCCCAGTCCGGCCGCCCGCCGGGGAAGTCGTCCTCGATCACCCATTGGGTGAACTGTTCGGCGACCACCGGGACGGCGTCGTCGGCGCCCAGGGCGAGCGCGGTCCGGCGGAGGTGCTCGGCGCTGGTCGCCGGCACGATCCGGTCGACCATGGTGGCCGGGAACGCCACCCCGCCCGGCAGGTGCGCGCCGGCCACGTCGAGCGCCTGCTCGACCAGGCCACGGATACGCGGGCCGTTACCCATCAGGTTGTCGCAGCACAGCACGGTCAGCGGGCCGCCACCGGCGGCCTGCCGCCGCAGCAGACCACGGACCAGCAGCGCCGGTACGGTCGTCGGCGGCGCGTGCCCGGTCAGCTGGGCCCGCAGCTCGTCGTCGAGCAGCAACCTCCCGCCCGGGTCGAGCCGGTACGCCTTCTCGGTGACGGTCATCGACACGATCCGCACCCCGGGGTCGGCGATCGCCGCGACCACCCCGTAGGGATCACCCGCGGCGTGCCCGAACCCGGCCAGGATGCCGACCGCCTTGGCCCGGTCGGCACCGTCGCCGACGGTCAGGACGCTGTACAGCCCGTCCTGGGCACGCAGCTGGTCGAGGATGACCCGGGAGCGCGGCGCCACTCCGATGACTCCCCAGTCGCCACCCGACGCGGCGACCGCCGACTCGGTGAAGACCGCCTGGTGGGCCCGGTGGAACGCACCGAGTCCGAGGTGGACGATCCCGGGCCGTACCGAACCGGGCTCGACGGCCGGCCGGGACGCCTCGGGCAACGACGCCAGGGCGCCGCGGTCGAGGCGGTAGGTCACCGTCATGCCTTCTCAGCCAGCCGGAAGACCCGCTTCGGCAGGTGGTAGGCCAGGTCGGCGATGGTCTCGGCGGCCTCGTCGAGCGGCAGCGTGCCCTCGGTGACCAACTTGGCGAGGTATCCGGCGTCGACCCGGCGGGCCACGTCGTGCCGGGCCGGGATGGAGCAGAACGCGCGGGTGTCGTCGACGAAGCCGGAGGTGTTGTAGAAGCCGGCCGTCTCGGTGACCGCCTCCCGGAACCGGCGCAGCGCGTTCGGGCTGTCCAGGAACCACCAGGGCGCGCCGAGGTAGAGCGACGGGTAGCCGCCGGCCAGCGGGGCGAGCTCCCGACTGAACGCGGTCTCGTCCAGGGTGTAGAGCACGACCCGCAGCCGAGGGTCGGTGCCGTGCGCGTCGAGCAGCGGCCGCAACGCGTGCACATAGTCGGTGGCCGACGGGATGTCCCCGCCGGTGTCCCGGCCGTGCCGCTGGTAGAGGTCCCGGTTGTGGTTGCGGACCGAACCCGGGTGCAGCTGCATCACCAGGCCGTCGTCGAGTGACATGCGGGCGAACTCGACGAGCATGTGCCCCCGGAACGTCTCGGCGTCGGCCTCGCTCGCGCCGCCGCCGATGGCCTTGCGGTAGAGGACCGCCGCCTCGGCCTCGTCCAGGACCACGGTCCGCGCGGTCAGGTGGCCGTGGTCGGAGCTGGTGGCGCCGGCTTCGATGAACGCCTCGCGGCGGCTGCGCAGCGCGGCCAGGAACCCGGAGTAGGTGCCGACGTCCAGGCCGGTGAGCGCACCGAGTTCGGCGACCCGCTCGGCCCAGCCCGGCCAGTCCGGGTCGACCAGGTTGTCCGGGCGGAACGTGGTGATCACCCGTCCACCGGGGCCGCCCCAGCCGTCGGCGGCGAGTTTGGCGTGCGCCTGCAGCTCGTCCAGGGGACTCTCGGTGGTGGCCAGGACCTCGATGTTGAACTTCGTGAACAGTGCGCGCGGACGGAACTCCGGTTCGGCCAGGCGGGCCGACAGCTCGTCGTAGATCTCGTCGGCGGTGTCGGCGCCCAGCCGGGCCGAGATGCCGAAGACCTCGGCGAGGACCTTCTCGGTCCAGAGTCGTGACGGGGTGCCCCGGAAGAGTCGCCAGTTCTCCGCCAGCAGCCGCCAGATCGCCCGGCCGTCGGTCTCCACCGCCGAGCCGTCCACGCTCGGCACGCCGAGGCGGGCCGGCGGGATGCCCTGGCTGGCCAGCATCCGGGTGACGTAGTGGTCGGGGACCACGAAGAGCCGGGCCGGGTCGGGGAAGGGCTGGTCGTCGGCGAGCAGTACCGGGTCGACGTGCCCGTGCGGGCTGATCAGGGGCAGGTCCTTCGCGTGCTGGTACAGCTCGCGGGCGATCTGCCGCTGGGCCGGCTCGGCGGGGAGGAGGTGGTTCTCGTCGGTCACCTGTTGTCCTTGAGATCGAGGAGGTCTTGCACGCGGATGGCCTGGCCCTGGACCAGGGACTCGTTGGCGGCGAGGCCGGTGAGCAGGGCGCGGGCGCCGTCGACGGCGTCGGCGGTACGGCCGAGCGGATCCGGTGGGGCGTCCGGGCGGATCAGGTCGGCGAGCATCCGCACGTCCGCTCCGCCGTGCCCGTGTCGGGACAGCCCGTCCACTCCGATCTCCCGCGGCGGCGCCCAGAACGGCCGTACCAGCAGCCGTTTGAAGCCCTTCTCGGCGGTCGACTCGGCGCCCGGCTCGCCCTTGACCCCGGCGGCGGCGTCGGGTGCGACGTGGTCGCTCTCCACCACCTCCAGTTCGAGGCGGCCGCGGCTGCCGTTGAACATCACCCGGTAGCCCTCCCAGGGGGCGTACGCGGTGAGGTGGTAGCTCATCGACGCGCCGCCGGTGTAGCGGACCAGCACCGCCATGTCGTCCTCGATGGTCACGCCGGGGGCGAACACGTTGCGGTCGCGGTGGTAGCCGTCGTGGTCCTCGGCGTCGAGGTAGAGCTCCTTCATCGCCGGTTCGTCGGTCATCCGCAGCGCGAACGGGTCACCGTCGGCGTCGGCCGCGCCGTGCGCCCGGTCGTAGTCGCGGGCGTAGCCGTGCCGCCGCCCCGCCTCGCCGTAGAAAAACAGCCGGCCGGCCGCGAAAACGAGCGAAGGGCTGTCGTCGAGCCACCAGTTGACCAGGTCGAAGTGGTGGCCGGCCTTGTGTACGAGCAGGCCGCCGGAGTTCTGCTTGTCGCGGTGCCAGCGGCGGAAGTAGTCGGCGCCGTGCCGTACGTCGAGCAGCCATTCGAAGTGGACCGAGCCGACCTCGCCGATCTCGCCGGAGGAGATGACCTGCTTCACCGCCTCGTGCAGCGGGTTGTAGCGGTAGTTGAAGGTGACCCGGACGTCGCGCCCGGTGCGCCGCTGCGCGTCCAGGATGCGGCGGCAACCGGCGGCGTCGACGGTCATCGGCTTCTCGGTGATGGCGTCGCAGCCCGCTTCGAGAGCGGCCACCACGTAGTGGTCGTGATAGCGGTCCACGGTGGCGACCAGTACGACGTCGACGCGCTCGCGTTTGAGCATCTCGGTGAAGTCGGCAGCGTCGTAGACCGGGACGGGCTTCGCGAGCCGCCTGTTGTGGGCGGCGAGCCGGGCGGGATTGGTGTCGGCCATGGCCACCAGCTCGGCCACGTCCGCGTGGTCACCGGTGATCGCCCGGACGAACATTCCAGCCCGTGCGCCAGCGCCCACGAGGGCGTACCGGCGGGGTGGGGACGGGGGCATTCCGTCGCCTCCATTCGGCAAACGTTTGCAACAGATTAGGGACGGAAGCACGAGCGAAGTCAATGCGTAACACGGATTTGTCCAGATTTGACCCGGCCCGATCATGATCTAGAAACCGAAGCGACATAGAAGGGCGTTGACACCACCGCAACCGTTTGCATTAATGGCTCTCACCAAGAGATCCGGGTCACACCGGATCGCCAGCAAGGAGGGCACCGTGGCCGTGACGATCCGGGACGTCGCCAGAGCGTCCGGAGTGCACATCTCCACGGTGTCGCGCACGTTCTCCGCACCCCATCTGGTCAACCCCGAGACGCGTGCCCGGGTCCTGGCCACCGCGGAGCAGCTCGGATACCGCCCGAACCGGGCGGCCCGGGCACTGATCACCGGACGTACCCACAACATCGGCCTGATCGTGGCCGATATCGCGAACCCGTTCTTCCCGCCCTTGATCAAGGCGGCCGAGACCCACGCCCGGCGGCGGGACTACCACGTCTTCGTCGCCGACACCGACGAGGATCCGATCGTCGAGCTCGATCTGGTGCAGGCCCTGGCCAAGCAGGTCGACGGGATCCTCCTGTGCAGTCCCCGGATGAGCGACGACCAGATCGAACAGGTGCGCCGCGAGGTGCCCTTGGTCGTCATCAACCGCATGATCACCGGCTTGCCCGCGGTGGTCATGGACGTGGGACACGGCGCCCGGGAAGCCGTGCGCCACCTGCTCGACCTGGGCCACCGCCACCTGGTCTACCTGGCCGGGCCACGTGGCTCATGGACCAACCGGGAGATCCGCCGGGCCGCCGGGACCACCACCCGGGCGGCCGGCGCGGAACTGACCGTCCTCGGCCCGAACCAGCCGGTCGAGGAGACCGGTGCCGCGGCCGCCGAGGCCGTGCTGCGCACCGGCGCCACCGCGGTGCTCGCCTACAACGACCTGATGGCCATCGGCCTGCTCCAGGCGTTGCAGGATCGCGGTGTCGACGTCCCCGGGCAGGTGAGTGTCGTCGGCATCGACGACATCGCGTACAGCGGGCTGGTCCGGCCACGGCTGACCACCGTGGCGAACCCGACCGCGGCCGCCGGCCGTACCGCCGTCGACATGCTGCTGCAGCAGGGCGACGACGGAGCGACCGGGCAGGTCACGCTCCGGACCGACTTGATCATTCGCAACTCCACCGGCCCGGGGCCGTACGCCCCGGCCGTCGCGCTCAACGCTGAGGTTGCCGCAACCGTCAAGGAGTGACGAAACCCCATGACCGCATACCACCCCCTTCCCCGCCGCCGCGTGCTCAGCGGTGTCGTGGCCGCCATGCTGGCCCTTCCCCTGGCCCTCGGCGCCTGTAGCAGCGACGACGGTGCCGCCGACGACGGCAAGGTCGAGCTGAGCTTCTTCTGGTGGGGAGGCGAGGCCCGCGCCCAGCTCACCGAGCAGGCGCTCGCCCTCTACACGGCCAAGCACCCGGAGGTCACGTTCAAGAAGACGTGGCAGGCCAACCAGGGCTACTTCGACAAGCTGGCCACGCTGACCGCCGGTAACGACGCCCCGGACATCTTCCAGATCGACGACAACTACCTGGCCGAGTACGCGACCCGCAACGTCACGGCCGACCTGTCGGAGTACACCAAGTCCGGGAAGATCGACACGACGAAGTTCCAGAAGGGCCTGATCGACTACGGCACGGTCGACGGGAAGCTGGCCGGCCTCGCGCCCGGCGAGAACACCCAGGGCCTGGTCTACAACAAGGCCAAGCTGGACGCCGCCGGAGTCGCCGTGCCCACCACCGGGCAGAGCTGGGAGCAGCACATCGCCTGGGCCAAGGACGCCGGCGCGAAGACCAAGGTGGCCGGCACCATGGACCCGAGCGCCGACTACAAGGCGTTCTGGCTGTGGCTGCGCCAGCAGGGCAAGGAGCTCTACAAGGGCAGCGAGCTCGGCTTCACTCAGGCCGACGTGCAGGCCTGGTTCGAGCTGTGGAAGGGCGCCCGCGACGGGCAGTCCACCCCGACCCCGGACGTGATCCACGAGGGCAACGCCACCGACGTCACCAAGCAGCTGGTCGTGACGAACAAGGCGCTCACCTCCTGGGTGTGGGCCAACCAGCTGCCCGAGCTGCAGAAGAACACCAAGGACGACCTGGCCGTGATCGCCTACCCCGGTGACGCGACCAAGCAGTGGGCCCGCGCCTCGATGTACTTCTCCGTCTACCGCGGCAGCAAGCACAAGGACGTCGCCGCCGACGTGCTCAACTTCCTGGTCAACGACCCGGAGGCGGGCAAGATCCTCGGCACCGACCGTGGCCTGCCGGCGAACCTCGACATCCGTACGCAGGTCGCCGCGTCGACGGACAACGAGGCGATGAAGGAGACCATCAAGGTGATGGACGAGCTGGGCAAGAACTTCGGCCCCGCTCCGACGGTTCCGCCGAAGGGTCACAGCACGGTGCGCTCCGAACTGATCAAGGCCGCTGAGGAGGCCCAGTACGGTCGTGCCACCCCCGCCCAGGCCGCCGAGCAGTTCTTCGCCGCCAGCCAGGCCGCGATCAAGCGGTGAGTCCCATGGCGACAACAACGGCCCGGCCCTCATCGACCCGGCCGCCGGCCGGCCCCGCCGCTGCTCAGCGGCGGGGCCGCCCCGCCAAGCACCGGACCGACGGGGTCGCCGGCTACCTCTTCCTCTCCCCCTGGCTGCTCGGGCTGCTGACCATCACGGCCGTCCCGATGCTGATGTCGCTGTACCTCAGCTTCACCAACTACGACGTCCTCTCCGACTGGGAGTCGATGAAGTGGGTGGGGCTGGACAACTACCGCACGATGTTCACCGAGGACCCGTCGTTCTGGCACGCGGTCCGTACCACCCTGGTGTTCGCCCTGGTGGCCACGCCGCTGAAGCTCGCCGCGGCACTCGGGGTGGCGCTCCTGCTGAACCGCTCGTTCAAGGGCGCCGGCCTGTTCCGTGGCCTGTTCTACCTGCCGTCGCTGCTCGGCGGCAGCGTGGCGCTGGCCATCGTCTGGGTCAACATGTTCAACCGGGACGGCGCGTTCAACTCGTTCCTCAGCTGGTTCGGCATCGAGGGAAAGGCCTGGGTCAACGACCCCGACTTCGCGCTCGGCACGCTGATCCTGCTGGCCGTGTGGCAGTTCGGCGCCCCGATGGTGATCTTCCTGGCCGGTCTGAAGCAGGTACCGGTCGAGCTGTACGAGGCGGCGTCGGTGGACGGCGCGAGCGCGGTGCGGAAGTTCTTCAACATCACGCTGCCGATGCTGTCGCCGGTGATCTTCTTCAACCTGGTGCTCGAGACGATCAACGGCTTCCAGGGCTTCACCTCGGCGTTCGTGCTGTCCAACGGCACCGGCGGCCCGGTCGACTCGACCCTCATGTACACGCTGCACCTCTACATCAAGGGCTGGAACGAATACCAGATGGGCTACGCCTCGGCGATGGCCTGGGTGTTCCTGCTCTTCATCGGCCTGGTCACCGCCGTGGTCTTCCGGACCGGCAAGTTCTGGGTGCACTACTCGGACGGAGAAGACTGATGACCCTCCAGCGCCTGGCCCGGCCTCTCACGCTGGTCCTGCTCTCGGCGGTGGTGCTCTACCCGCTGGTGTGGATGCTCGGCAGCTCGTTCAAGAGCCAGGAGGAGGTCCTCAACAACATGGGGATCCTCCCGAACGTGTGGACACCCGGCAACTACAGCGCGGGCTGGGACAACTTCGACGTCAGCTTCGGGCGGTTCTTCGTCAACAGCGCGCTCGTCGCGGGGCTGACGGTGGTCGCCAACTGTGTCTCCTGCCTGCTGGCGGCATACGCGTTCGCCCGACTCAAGTTCAAGCTGCGCGGCTTCTGGTTCGCCATCATGATCGGGACGCTGCTGCTGCCCGGGCACGTGCTGATCGTCCCGCAGTTCGTGATGTTCAAGACGTTCGGCTGGGTGGGCGGCGACTGGCCGTACGCTCCGCTGATCGTCCCGCAGCTGCTGGCCACCGAGGCGTTCTTCGTCTTCCTGATGGTCCAGTTCATGCGTGGGGTGCCCCGCGAACTCGACGAGGCCGCGATCATCGACGGCTGCACGCCGTTCGGGGTGTTCCGGCACGTCATCCTGCCGCTGTCGCGGCCGGCGCTGGTGTCGACGGCGATCTTCTCGTTCATCTGGACCTGGAACGACTTCTTCCGCCAGCTGGTCTACCTCTCCGACCTGGAGAAGTACACCGCACCGGTGGCGCTGACGCTGTTCATCGACTCCAGCGGTCAGTCCTCGGTCGGTCCGATGTTCGCCATGTCGGTGCTGTCGCTGGCCCCGGTCTTCCTGTTCTTCGTGGCCTTCCAGCGTCTGCTGGTCGAGGGCATCAACACGTCGGGCCTCAAGGGATGACACGTTTCTTCAGCCGCCCGCTCGCCGCTTCGGCGGCGGGCGGTCCGCCCCTCGCCCTTTCCACACCCTCATCCGGTACGGACGGAGGCGCGCCCTCCTTCGGCAAGGACGGCGGTTCCCCGGACTGGCCGAGCGAGGACGAACCGGAACCGCGCCCCGACTGGCGGGAACGGTTCGCCCTCGGCACCGACCTCGCCCTGATCGGGATCGTGGTGACCGCCGCCGCCCTGCCGGTGCTGACTCTCACCGCCGCGCTGGCCGCCGGGTCCACGGCCGTGCACCACCGTTACCGCGACGGCCGGCTGCCCGCGTTCCGCCCGCTGCTGCGCCAGTACGGCCGCTCGATCCTGCCCGGCATCCCGTTCGTGGTGGTGGCCGTACTGCTGCTGATCGACCTGATGGCGCTGGCCCGTGGCCTGGTGCCGGGCGGCACACCGGTCCTGCTGATCACCGGCGGGGTGGCGTGCCTGCTGGCCGGGGTGGCCACGCTCGCCCTGGTGGCGGTCGGCCGCGACCCGGAGACCCCGTGGCGGGCGGCGCTGTCCTGGTCGTGGAGCCGGATGTCGGCCCGCCCGTGGTCGGCGATCGCGCCCGCCCTGGCCGGGGTGCTCGCGTTCTTCCTGGCCCTGTCGGTGCCGGCGACGATCCCGCTGGTGATCGGCTTCCACCTGTTCGCGGCGCATGTGATCAGCGACCGGCTGGCCCCGCCGTCGTCGATCCGCGGCGGTCACCACCCGTCGGCGTGACACCGGTCACAGTGGAGCAACCTCGGGGGCCGGCGCGAACACTACGGGCCGATCGGCCCGACACTCCCGCCCCCGAGGTACGCGTGCACCCGACCTCCGCCTTCCGCCTCAGCCGGCCCGGCCCGACACGGCCCCGACGGCCACCGCCGCCACCACGCCGGCCGGCCTCCCCGCACTGCCCCTCCGGCTACCGCTGACCGTCAGCTCAGCTTCGAGCCCGTCGTCACCGGGTCGCCGCTGCCCAGGTAGAAGATGCCGGGCAGGCCGTCGGTCTCGAAGAGCTTGCTCACGTTGTTGCGCAGCGTCGAGTTGCGGATGGTCAGCGTGCCGGTCCGGTCGTTGCTGACGAAGAAGATGGCGCCGCCACCCTCGTTGGCCTTGTTCTTCTCCACCCGGGTCCCGTTCAGGATCAGCTGGTAGGTGTCGCCGTCCTGGTAGATCGCGCCACCACTGCCGCCGCCGGGGGTACCGTCCCGGGCCGGGTTCGCGCCGTTGCCGACCGCCGAGTTGCCGGAGAAGACACTGTTCAGGATCGTCCACGAGACGTGGATGCTGCTCAGCGCGCCACCGTTCGAACAGACGCCGCCGGTGAAGGTGCTGCCCACCACGTACACCGGCTGGTTTCCGCCCTGGAGCCGCACCCGGATCGCGCCGCCACCGATGTCGGGGCCCGTACCGGCGCAGCGGTTGTCGGTGAACCGTGAGTTGATCACCCGCAGGCCGCCGCCGTTGACGAAGATCGCACCGCCGCCGCCCACCTCGTCGTCCGGTTCGGTGGCGTTGCCCTTCGCGAACACCATGTTCTGCACGGTCAGCCGCGGGGTCACCTTGTCGTGGCAGTGCCCGCTCGCCGGGCTCACGCCCTGCGCGGTGTCACAGACGTTCATGTAGAGGATGCGTCGCTTCCCGCCGCCGCTCAGGGTCACCCGGCCGCCGCCGTCGAGGACGACCTTCGCCACCGGGTTACGGACCTTCGCGGTCGCGGTCATCGTGATCGTCACCGGCGACGGACCACAGTCGAAGGTGATGACGCCGCCGGCCGCGACCGCCTTCACCACCGCGGCGGAGGTGCAGCTCGCGGGGGTGCCGTCGCCGATCGTACGATCCGGATCGCTCGTGTCGACGGGCTTCGCCGCCGCCGGGACGCTTGCCGTGCCGGACGCGTTGCCGGGTTTCGGAAGGGTCTTGACCGTCGCCTTCGACGGCGACGGGGTCGGCGAACCCGAGGCCGACGGCGACCCGGGCGCCGACGGTGCGTTCGCCGAAACGGCCGGCGCCGCCGCCACACCGCTCTCGGTCACCGGCGCGGGCGTCGCGGCGACCGTATCGGCCGCCGGCGTCTCGCCGGACTGGCAGGCGGCCAGGCTGCCGGCGACGAGCAGGGTCAGAGCGATCCGTCGAAGTGCCACCGGGCGATGCTACGGCGGACGGTTCGTGTCCGCTGCCCGCCGTCCGGCCACATCAGCGCCGCCGCATCAGCCCGGCGGCCAGCCGCCACGTGCCCAGGAAGAGCAGTACCAGCAACGACAGGGCGAGGATCCCGACCAGGGTGAGGAAGATCCCCTCGATGTCGAACAGCGGCGCCGAACCCGGCCGGATGTCGCCGCGGGCCAGCACCGCGTCGGCCACGTCGATCGACTCGACGTCCCCGGCCAACCCCAGGGTGTCGCCGTCCATCAGGGTCGTGCCGGTGCCCAGGTTGATCAGCCGGGCCGACTCGATACCGTCCGAGCTGGTCAGGTCGTACTGCGTACCCGCCTTGTCGAGGGTGTTCGCGGTGATGCCCTCGATCGGGGTGTACTCCACGGCCACCGGCTGACCCGACGGCCACCAGCCGACGACCCGAAGGGCATAAACCCCGTCCCGGGTGTACGGGACACCCGCCGCCGTGCCGTCCGAGGCCGAGATGGTGCTGACCGTCCAGCGGATCCGGTGCTCGCCGCAGTCGCATCCGGCGCCCGACACCACCAGCAGGTTCCGGCCGTCGCGGGACCAGGCACCCTTGCCGGCCAGCCGCGCACCGGCCGGGAGCGGCACGTCGGCGGTGGTGCCGTCGGCCCGGGTGAGGATGCTCAGTCTGTCGCCGTTCTGGTAGGCGAGCCGCGCGCCGTCCGGGGAGAACGCCGCGGTCCAGCCGCTCAGCGCGCCGACCCGGCCCAGTTCGGCGATCTCCTGCGGGGTGCCGGTGGCCACGTCGAAGAGGTAGAGGCGGGACGTGTCGTTGTTGACGCCCGGGTCCAGCCAGTCGCCGACCAGCAGCGCGATGGTGCCGCCGTCGGGTGACCAGGCCTGCGGTTCGACCGCCGCCTCGCCCCACCGGTCGCCCCAGCCGGTGTTCCGCCCGGTGGCCAGGTCGGCGATGCCGTTCTGGGAGGCCAGCCGGGTCCCGTCCGGGGACAGCACGGACGCCATGCCGGCCGTGCCGCCCCACTCGGCCACCCGGTAGGTGTCGTCACTGCGCGCGACCAGGCCGGACAGCCAGCTCGACCCGTCCGTGAACCAGGTGTTCGAGGTGTAGAGGACCGAGGCCGAGCCGATCGGTGCCTCGGCGGCGTCGGCGGTCCACGGCGAGGGCGCCCCGATCCGGGCCGGGAGGGTGCCCACGTCCTGTTCCTCGGCGGTGGCCGAGCCGCCGAACGGATGCCACTCCAGCGCCGCGCTGCGGAACCCGAGACAGGCCAGCAGCACCGACAGCACGGCGGTCAGCGCGGACGTCTTCGCCACTCGCCCGGTCCACGCCGGAAGCTCTCCCGACCGCATCGCGCCCTCCCCGTCGCCGTACCCCGTACCGGAGCCGGGCCGATCATAAATGATCTTGGCAAACCGGGTTGACCCTCGCCGATCGATCGGCGGCGGGCCGGCGGTCGATCGCGGGGAGATCGAGGCTCAGGCGGCGCCGCCTCGGCGATGTTCGAAGATCAGGTAGGTTTCGGTGCCGGCGATCAGGCGGGTGCCGCTCAGGCGTTCGGTGATCACGGCTCGCAGGTCGTCGACGTCGGCGCAGGCCACGTGCAGCAGGAAGTCGTAGGAGCCGGAGACGAAGTAGACGTCGCGGACGGCCGGGATACCGGCCAGCGACTCGGCGAAGCGGCCGATCGCCTCACGGGCGTCCGAGCGGACCCGGACCGCGATCATCGCCTGGATCGGCCGGCCGATCCAGGCCGGGTCCACGTCGGCGTGGAAGCCCCGGACGGCGCCCAGCTCGCGCAGCCGCCGGATGCGGGTGAGGCACGTCGACGGGGCGATGCCGACCCGGTCGGCGAGGGCGTTGTTGGGCATCCGGCCGTCGGCCTGCAGGAGGCTCAGCAGCTCCAGATCGATGTTGTCGAGGCCTCGAACATCCTTCGGCAGCTCGGTCATTTCCGGCCACCGCCGCGAAGAATCTGCACCCCACCCGTTACAGACAGAATCTTCTTCGCTCGACTTGCCGGTCTGCTGCACATCGTTCCACCCTATCGCCATCACTTGGTGACGGAAGGAAAGTCCCATGCACATCGG
The DNA here is from genome assembly GCF_033097365.1 of Actinoplanes sichuanensis. NCBI lineage: Bacteria > Bacillati > Actinomycetota > Actinomycetes > Micromonosporales > Micromonosporaceae > Actinoplanes > Actinoplanes sichuanensis. The sequence continues at coordinate 473,862 of NZ_AP028461.1, read as the reverse complement.
CGTGCCGGCAGAGGTCAAGAACCACGAGTACCGGGTGGCGATCACCCCGGCCGGAGTGGTCGAGGCGGTACGACACGGGCACACGGTGTCGGTGCAGGCCGGCGCCGGAGTGGGATCCGCCATCACCGACGAGGACTACGTGGCCGCCGGTGCGACCATCCTTCCGGACGCCGACGCGGTGTGGGGCTCGGCCGACATGATCCTCAAGGTCAAGGAGCCGATCGCGTCCGAGTACCACCGGCTGCGCGCCGGGCAGGTGCTCTTCACCTACCTGCACCTCGCGGCCGACGCCGAGGGGACGAAGGCGCTGCTCAACAGCGGGACGACGGCGATCGCCTACGAGACGGTGCAGCTCGCCGACGGGTCACTGCCGCTGCTCGCCCCGATGTCCGAGGTGGCCGGCCGGCTCGCCCCGCAGGTCGGCGCGTACAGCCTGATGCGCAACAGCGGCGGCCGCGGCGTGCTGCCGGGTGGGGTCCCGGGTGTCGCCCCGGCCAACGTGACGGTGATCGGCGGCGGCGTCTCCGGGGTGAACGCGGCGACCATCGCGCTCGGCCTCGGCGCCGACGTCACCATCCTCGACCTGAGCCTCCCGCGGCTACGGCAGATCGACGCCCAGTTCGGCGGGCGGGTCAAGACGCTGGTGTCGAACTCGTACACGATCGAGCAGTCGGTGCTCGCCGCCGACATGGTGATCGGCGCCGTGCTGGTGCCCGGCGCGAAGGCCCCCACCCTGGTCGGCAACGACCTGGTCAAGCGGATGAAGCCGGGCTCGGTGCTGGTCGACATCGCGATCGACCAGGGCGGCTGCTTCGAGGACTCGCGGGCCACCACCCACCAGGACCCGGTCTACCGGGTGCACGAGTCGGTCTTCTACTGCGTGGCCAACATGCCCGGCGCGGTACCGAACACCTCGACGTACGCGCTGACCAACGCGACCCTCCCGTACGTGCTGCGGCTGGCCGACCTGGGCTGGCGCGAGGCACTGCGGGCCGACCCGGCGCTGGCCCTCGGGCTGAACGTGCACGCCGGCGTCCTCACCAACGAACTGGTCGGATCCGCCCTCGGGCTCCCCACCGAGACCGTCAGCTCGGTTCTGGCCTGATCCGGCCACTCCCCGCGCGCCCTCCGTCCGATGTGACGGGGGGCGCGCTCACCCTCCCGCTTTGTTCCATTTCTCCTGCTCGGGATCGAGAGCCGTGACCCCGTCGTGGCGGCGGGTCTCGACGGTCTCGACGTAATCCTCGGGGCGGACGCGGCCCAGCAGCGCGCCGAATCTGTCGGCCTGTGTGGCCGCTTCGGCCTTCTTATCATCTGCCATGGATCGATCATCGCTGGTCAGCGCGAGTTCCGGAAGAGAGCGCTTTTCTATTAGGAAACCTTGCTTTATATTTTTGTCACATCCATTGATAGACGTTCATCTTTGGGGAGTGACATGCGCCGACTCATCACCCTCCTCGCGGTAGCCCTGCTGGGCGCCGCCGGATCGCTCCTGGTCGTGTCGCCGGCCTCGGCTCACGGCTACGTCTCGTCACCGCCCAGCCGACAGGCACTCTGCGCCCAGGGCCGGGTCGCGTGCGGCCAGATCAAGTACGAGCCGCAGAGTGTCGAAGGCCCCAAGGGCCTGCGGAACTGCCACGGCAACAACTCGGTGTTCGCCGAGCTCAACGACGACAGCAAGGGCTGGCCGGCCACCAACGTCGGTACCACGCAGACGTTCACGTGGATCAACACGGCCCGGCACGCGACCGCCAGCTGGGAGTACTTCATCGGCGGCACGCGGGTCGGCTACTTCGCGGGCAACGGCCAGCAACCGCCGGCGACGCTGTCACACACGGTCAACCTGGGCGGGTTCTCCGGCCGGCAGAAGGTCCTCGCCGTCTGGACCATCTCCGACACGACGAACGCGTTCTACTCCTGCATCGACGTCAACATCGGCGGCACCGGTGGCGGCCCCACCACTCCCCCGCCGTCCGGCTCGTGCACGGCCCCGGCCTGGAGCAGCAGCGCGGTCTACGTCGGGGGCAACCTGGCGTCGCACAACAGCCGCACCTGGCGGGCCAAGTGGTGGACGCAGGGCGAGACGCCCGGTGTCGCCGACGTCTGGGCCGACCAGGGCGCCTGCTGAGCCCACTGTCCAAGGGGGCCGCACGGCTCCACTGTCGAAGGGGAGCCGTGCGGCTCCCCTTCGACACGTCAGAACGCCGCCAGGACCGAACCCTGGTACTTATCCTCGATGAACTTCTTCACCTCGGCCGAGTGCAGCAGCTTCTCCAGCTTCACCACGCGGGCGTCGGACTCGTCGCCGGTGCGGACGACGACCAGGTTCGCGTACGGGTTGTCGGCACCGGTCTCCAGCGCGAGCGAGTCGGTGGCCGGCTTGAGGCCGGTCTCGATCGCGTAGTTGCCGTTGATCACCGAAATCGCGGTGTCCTCCAGGCTCCGCGGGAGCTGGGCCGCCTCCAGAGCCTTGAACTGCAGGTTCTTCGGGTTCCCGGTGATGTCCTTCTCGGTCGCCTTGACGCCGACCCCGTCCTTGAGGGTGATCAGGCCGTTCTTGGCCAGCAGGTTCAGGGCACGGCCCGAGTTCGACGGGTCGTTCGGGATGCCGACGACACCACCGGCGGGGACCTCGGCGATCGTCTTGACCGTCTTGGAGTACACGCCGAGCGGCTCGATGTGCACCGGCTTGAGCGCGGTGAACTTGTAGCCCTTCGCCGCGACCTCCTCGTCCAGGTACGGGATGTGCTGGAAGTAGTTGGCGTCCAGCTGCTTCTCACTGAGGGCGACGTTCGGCTGGACGTAGTCGTTGAACTCGACGATCTCGATCTTCAGGCCCTCGGCGGCGGCCAGATTCTCCGAGACGTACTTCAGGATCTCGCCGTGCGGGACCGGGCTGACGCCGACCTTGAGGGTGTCGGTCGACTTCGACTCGCTGTCATCCGACGAGCCGCAGGCCGACAGGCCCAGGGTGAGGGTGACGGCGGCGAGGACGGCGGCGAGTGAGCGGCGGCGCATCTTGTGAACCTTTCATTTCTATGGGTTTTGCAGGTTTTCGGGCACAGCCGTCTCCGACCGGCCCCCGTTCAGCGGTGCGACAACCGACGGACGAGCAGGTCGCCGACCATCTGAACGAGCTGAACGAAAAGAACCAATGCGACCACGGTCGCGATCATGACCTCGGTCTCGAACCGCTGATAGCCGTAGCGGATCGCCAGGTCACCGAGGCCCCCACCGCCGACCACACCGGCCATCGCCGAATAGCCGACCAGCGCGATCACCGTGATCGTCAGACCGGCGACCAGGCTCGGCAGCGACTCCCGCAACAGCACCTTGGCGACGATCTGCCGGCGGGTCGCCCCCATCGCGGTCGCCGCGGCCACCACATCAGGCGGAACCTCACGCAGCGCCGACTCGACGATCCGGGCGAAGAACGGGATCGCGCCGATGGTCAACGGCACGATCGCCGCGTCGGTGCCGATCGTGGTCCCGACGATCGCCCGGGTGAACGGGATCACCGCCACCAGCAGGATGATGAACGGCAGCGACCGGCCGACGTTCACGATCGCGCCGAGCACCATGTTGACCGGCCGCAGCCGGCCCTTGTCGGTGAGCACCAGCAGCACCCCGACGAGCAGGCCGCCGACCGCGGTGAGCAGCGCGGAGACGCCCACCATCCAGGCCGTCTCCTGCACGCCCTCGGTCAGCAGCTCGAAAACCTCGGACCAGGTCATGACAGGACTCCACGCTCGCGCAGGTACTCCAGGGCGGCGCGGTTGTCGTCGGGGGCGCCCGGCAGGGCGATCCGCCATCGCCCGGCCCGCGTCGCGGCGAGCGTTTCCACCGACCCACCGAGGATGCGTACGTCCAAACCGAACCGCCGAGCCAGGTCGGCGATGATCGGTTCATCCGCCGTGGGGCCGCTGACCGTGATGTCGACGATCGTCCGACCGCCCACGTCGGCACCTCCAGCGACGCCACTCACCGCAGCCGGACCAGCAGCGCCACTCACCGCAGCGAGACCGCCGACGCCGTTCACCGCAGCCGGACCACCGCCGCCGCTGACCGCAGCCGGACCAGCAGCGCTGCTCACCGCGCTGAGGCCGTCAGCGCCGCTCACAGCGGCGGGGCCGTCAACGCCACTCACCGCGGCGAAACCGTCGAGGGGGAACAGGCCGCGGGCCAACTCTGAGCCCGGTGTCCGCAGCAGGTCGGTGATCGTGCCGGACTCGACGAACCGCCCGTCCCGCATCACCGCGGCCGAGGTGCAGATCCGCTTCACCACGTTCATCTCGTGCGTGATCAGCAGGATGGTGAGCCCGAGCCGCCGGTTGAGATCGAGCAGCAGGCGCAGGATCGACTCGGTGGTCTCCGGATCCAGCGCGGAGGTCGCCTCATCGGAGAGCAACACCCGCGGACGGGCGGCCAGCGCCCGGGCGATACCCACCCGCTGCTTCTGACCACCGGACAACTGAGCGGGGTACGCATCCGCGCGCCCACCGAGCCCGACCAGCTCCAGCAGCTCGGCGACCCGTGCCTTGCGCTCGGCCCGAGGCACCCCGGTGACTTCCAGCGCGAACGCCACATTCCCGGCGACGGTACGAGACGACAGCAGCGCGAAATGCTGATGGATCATCCCGATCCCGTGCCGGGCGATCCGCAGCTGCTTACGCCGCAGACTCGTCATCTCCAGGCCACCCACGCGAACCGTGCCGGAATCCGGCCGCTCCAGCATGTTGACGCAGCGCAGCAACGTGCTCTTGCCGGCGCCACTCTGCCCGAGAACCCCGAAGACCTCACCCTCACCAACGCGGAGATCCACCCCGTCGACAGCGACGACGGAGCCTTTCCGAGAGCGGTACGTCTTACGAAGACCGCTTATTTCAATCACGTAAACACCCTGGTCAGCAGTTGTGACGAGCGTCGCAATGCCTACTGACTAGGTGGGCATTTGCGACAGGGCCCACGCTAGCCTCCGGCACGCCCACAGGCCACTCCATGTAATGACCCTCACGACTTTCGTCACTTTCACAACGGTCGCTGAGTACCCCCATCCACCCCGACCGGCCATTCACCTTTCCCTCCGCCACGGCCGTCCGCCCTGGTCGTGGCCGGCTCCGCAGGCCCGGTGAAACCCCGAATCCGTCCCGCGGTTCCGCTCCGGGAGCAGCGCGGGTGTCAGCGAGATTCGTGGATGAGGATCGCGATCTGGACCCGGTTCGAACAGCCCAGCTTGTCCAGCAGCCGGGATACGTAGGCCTTCACGGTCGGAACGCTCATGTGCAGTTCAGCACCGATCTCCGCGTTGGATCGCCCGGTGGCTACGGCCTCGGCGACGATCCGCTCACGTGCGGAGAGCCGCCGCAGAGTCGCCACAGCACGAGCACGCCGCTCGGATTCGTCCGACTGCGCATGACGAAACCGCCGACCCTTCGCGCTGTCACCGGCTCCGGCGCCCCGGCCGTCCTCGCTCTCGCTGAAGGCTTCCAGACCGGGCCGGCCGGCTCCATGTGGGACGGGCTCATCGGCCGGCCCGGAACGACCGACATCGCCGGCGAGCCCGTCGATGCCATCCACCACGGACCCGTCAACGCCGGCCGCCGGCAGGCCACCAACCGAAGCAGACCACCCACCGCCCACCGACGACGAGCCACCAGCTGCGGCCGAACGGCCGGAACTCCTCGCGGCCGACCCGCCGGCCGCGAGCGAACCGCCGGCCGCACCAGATTCGCCCCCAAGCGACCCACCAGCCGCGAGCGAACCGCCAGCCGCACCAGACCGACCTGAACCGCCGGTAAGCGACCCACCAGCCGCGGGCGATCCGCTGACCGCAGCGGACCGACCGGAGCTCGCCGCGAGCGAACCGCCGCCCGCACCAGAACTCCCCGCGAGCGAACCGCCGGCCGGGGCGGACTGGTCGGTGACGGCCCGGCCGACCGCGTAGTCGATCAGGCGAGGTAGCACCGCCGGGGCCAGGATCGATTCGCCGGTGGCGGCTCGACGGACCGCGTTCAGGATTTCGGTCGGGGCGATGTCCTTGAGCAGGAAACCGTTGGCGCCCAGTCGTAGCGCGCCGAGCAGATACTCGTCGGTGTCGAACGTGGTCAGCACGATGATCGCCGGTTCCCGGCCATCGCGTCGTAGGGCCTCGGTGGCGGCCAGGCCGTCCATCCGGGGCATCCGGACGTCCATCAGCACCACGTCGGGTTTCAGGCGGCGGGCCATGTCGATCGCCTCGGCACCGTCACCCGCCTCGCCGATGATCTCGATCTCCGGCGCGGCGCCCAGAACCAGTGACAGCCCGACCCGGACCAGCGGGTCGTCGTCGGCGATCAGGACCCGGATGGAGTCGGCCATGGCACCCAGGCTTCCAGATCGAAGGTGAGTCCGGCCCGCGGGTCGCCACGCACCCCATACCGCATCCGCCCGCCCAGCAACTCGACCCGCTCGGTCAGCCCCAGAAGTCCGCTGCCGGCCCCGGGAACGGCCGTGCCCAGACCGCCACCACCAACCGGAACATCACCGTTGGGCTCAGAAGACCAGCCGACCTGCGGGGCGCCGCCGTTCGCGTCGGGCATGCGGCTCGGGCGGGAGCCGGGGCGGCCGCCCACGGTCGAGGGTCGGTTTACCGGTGGCAGCGGATTGGAGACGTGGACGTGCAGATCGCCGCCGGGGGTCTGGTCGAGCAGGAGGGTCACCGGGCTGCCCGGGGCGTGTTTGCCGGCGTTGGTGAGACCCTCCTGGACCAGGCGGTAGATCGTGCGGCCCAGGGAGGCACTGAGCCTCAACCCGTCCAGACGGTTGGCCGCGGTCACGGTCAGGCCGGCCGCCCGGGCGTCGGCGAGCAACTCGCTGAGGTGGCTCACGTCCGGCTGAGGGCGCCGGGCGTCGGCCGGTCCGGCGCGTAGCACGCCGAGGATCTCGCGTAGGTCCTCGAGTGCGTGGTGGGCGCTGTCCCGGATGGTCGCGGCCGCCTTGGCGACCTCTTCCGGAGTGAGGTCGGGGCGGATCTGAAGGGCACCGGCGTGCAGGCTGACCATGGAGATCCGGTGGGCGAGGGCGTCGTGCATCTCGCGAGCGATCCGCTCGCGTTCCCGGGCGCGTTGCTGCTCGGCACGCAGGTGCGCCTCCGCCTCGGCGCGGGTGGCTCGTTCCCGCAGCGACTCGATCAGCTCTCGCCGGGAACGCGCGGCGACGCCGAGGGCCACCGTGGCGGCGAGGATCGCCACGGTCAGCACGAAGCTCACCACCGAACTCTCGGCGGGTGACAGCGTCGGGTCCGGATAGATGAGTGAGTAGGCGATCCCGCCGACCAGTTGGAACAGGATGAGCACGACGACCGGACGGCCGCGCCGTAGCGAGATCACCGTGTAGAGCCCGATCAGCGCCGCTATCCCGGCACCGTCGGTGACGACCGAGGCGGCCAGCAGGAAGATCGCCACGCCCATCGGGTGGCTGCGCCGCCACCACAGCGCCAGTGACACGGCGCACCCGGCCACGAAGTGCAGAAAGACGGCGTCGTCGGAGAGCCCGCGAACCGTCGCGGCGTCGCCGATCAGCAGCAGCCCGCCGAACCAGGAGACCAGGATCGCCGCCACATCCCAGGCCCGCCCGCCGCTCAACCGCCCTCGGCGCCCGGCCGGAACCGCAGCCGGCTCCCGCACACTCGTGCCATCGGCCTCGGGCGCGACACCCGAGACGGTCGCGGCGTCCGTCAGCGCCACCGCCCCGGACCTCGGCGTGGACGGAGAAGGCGCGGTCACGACGCGGTTGTCCGGGGAGGTCATGAGCGGACCAGGGGGCGCCAGAGCTGCCGATCACCGTCGTCACGGACGGCGTAGCCGAGTTTCTCCAGGGAATCGCGGAGTTCGGCGGTTTCGCGCGGGGCCTTCTTGCGCAGGGCGACGGCACGGGCGGACAGGACCGCCTCGACGGCGACCGGGAGCCGGTCCGTCCCGGGGACCCACTGCTGGTAGAGCTCGGCGAACGGGTCAGCCTCACGCCAGGGATAGCCATACTCCGTGAAGGTCCTTTTCAGCGGGCCGCTCTCCGCCTGCGGCTCGCCGTGGAACAGCTGCCGGGACTCGCGGTCGAGGATCACCAGGAAGCTGCCGTCCATGAAGACGAAGTCGATCTGCGGGCGGGTGAGGGACACCGCCCGGTCGCCGGTCTCCAGGCGCACTCCGCCGGAGCCGACCGTCACCCGGGTGCTGCGGCGCATGATCTCCACGCTGGCGAGTGCGCCGAACACGGCCAGGATGAGGGCCTGGACCGCGACCTTCCACCATGTGTCGACGGACCCGACCACCCGCCAGACCACGCCGAGGACCGGGAAGTGCACCTCGACCAGCCAGCGCGCGAGGATGGGAGCCAGCACGGCCACGACCACTCCGGCGGCCGCCGGACCGAGCAGCACGAGGACCCGACCGGCCGGGGAGAACGCGAGCACGGTCGGCTCCCGGCCCGATGTTTCGCCGCCCATCCACGCCCCCGCTCCGCCGTACCGCTGATGGGTCTGACGCTATGCCCGGCGGCGGGTGACCGGCCAGTTGCCGAAAGTCGATGGTCCGAGACTTTGGTATGTGTCCGCCGTCACGTCTCCGGGATGGCCAGGGCGATGGTCAGCGCGAGCACCCATTGCGGGTCGCGGAGCCGCTCTCCGTACAGCTCCCGCAGCCGCGCCATCCGGTAGCGGACCGTCTGCGGGTGCACGAACAGCTCGGCGGCGACGTCCTCGCGGCGGCCGTGGTGCAGCAGCCAGCTGCGTAGCGTCTCGATGAGCTTGGCGGCGGCGGCCCCGCGCTCCCCGGCGAGTGGCGTCAGCGCCCACGCACGCAGGTCCGCCAGGGCGCTCGGGTCGGCGGTCACCACCACCGCGGCGAGATGATCCTCGGTGTCGGTCACCGCGCCACCGTCCGGCGGGCCGAGCCGATACACCCGCACCGCCCGATCCAGCGAGCTGCGTGCCTCGGTCCATGGCCGGGCCGGGCCGATCACCACGTTGTGGCCGGTGAGCAGCCGGTTCAGCGTCGGGCGGGAGCAACCCTGCGGATCCGGCACCAACAAGACCGTCAAACCAGGCAGATCTGGTACGGCGTCCGCGAGCTGCAACGTACGCGGGTCGAGCAGGTCGATCACCCATCGTGCCGCGCGCTCCGGCAGCAGCAGTGCGGTGAGGCTCTGCGGCGGCGCCCACTCGGCCTGCTCGGCCAGCCCTTGCAGGACGTGCGCGGGCTCCCCCGCGACCAGCGCCTGGGCCAGTTCCTGAAGCCGCCGCAGGCGGATCCGGCCGGACGCGGCGAGCTCGTCGGCGTGCCCGGCCACGCTCGCCGCCGACAACTCGTCGATGTACGCGAACACCAGCTCGGCGAAGTCGGCGATGGTGGCGGCCGGTTGCCCCGCCTCGACGCTGATCGCGGCCAGCCCGCGCCACGCCACCCGGGCGCCCACCCGGTAGGCCGCGAGCAGCGCGTCCAGGCTGCGGCCGGAGCGGGCCTCGCCACGACCCAGCGCGTACGCCGCCTCGATCGCCGACGACATCGGGGTGCCCGGGTCGGCGCCGGGTCGGGACACCAGGTTGAGGAACGTGCCGAGGGCGGCCCGCACGGCACGTGCGATCTTGTGCCCGAGCGCGCCGGAGAACGGCTCGGCGTACGCCGGCACCTCCCTGATGATCGCCGCGATGGTCTGCGAGGACACCTTCGGCAGGCCGTGCCGGAGCGGGTCGATCACCTCCGTCGGGAGACGATAGGACCGTACGTCACGTAACGGCTGTTTCACGCGGTCTCCCACCTTTTCGCCCGACATACCCTGTCCAATCAACCAGGATTGTTCACGATGCCCCGTAAGTACGGACTGTAGGAGGCCGTGAACCCGCATCCTTGTCCCCACCGAACAATTATGCGGCTCCGGATTCACTTCCCCTGGTCAGGACTTTGCATATCGCAGGCAGCAGGCTTGGTCAGGTGGCTGTTACCCAGAAGTTGCGCGACGGCGCGTGGCGCGTAGTCGAGCTGATCACCACCCCGGTGGTGCCGGCCGACTACCTCGACGTGATCGCGCCCTTGCGCAACCCGACCGTTCTGCGTGCCCGGGTCGACGCGGTGCGCTCCGAGACCGCCAAGGCGGTCACCCTGGTGCTGCGGCCGGGGCGCGGCTGGCAGCCCCACAAGCCGGGACAGTATGTTCGGGTCGGCGTGGACGTCGATGGGGTACGCCTGTGGCGCGCCTATTCGGTGAGCAGCGCGACCGGTCGCGCCGACGGCCGGTTCACGATCACGGTCAACGCTGTCGAGAACGGTGTCGTCAGCTCGTACCTCCTGAACAACGCCCGTAAGGGCATGCTGGTCCACCTGGACCTGCCGGACGGTGACTTCCAGCTGCCCGAGAAGCGGCCCGCGAAGACGCTCTTCGTGACCGCCGGAAGCGGCATCACCCCGGTGATGGGGATGCTGCGCAGCGCCCTGCACGAGCTCAGCGACGTCGTCGTGGTCCACTCGGCGCGGACCGCCGAGGCCGTCGTCTTCGGTGCCGAGCTGCGGGAACTCGCCGCACAGGGCCGGATCCGGCTGATCGAGCGGCACACCGGCACGGACGGGCGGCTCAAGCCGGCCGGGCTCGCCGACCTGGTGCCCGACCTGTTCGAGCGGGAGACCTGGGCGTGCGGCCCCGGCGACCTCCTCGACGACCTCCAGGAGCACTGGGCCGACGCGGGCGCCACCGAGCGGCTGCACGTCGAGCGGTTCCGGACCGTCGTGCTGGTCGCCGGGGACGGCGGCACGGTCACCTTCGAGAAATCCGGCCTGGTCGTGGAGTCCGCCGGCGGCACCTCGATCCTCGACGCCGGTGAGGCCGCCGGACAGCTGATGAAATCCGGCTGCCGGATGGGCATCTGCTACAAGTGCGTGCTCCCGATGCGCGAGGGCATCGTCCGTGACCTGCGGGACGGCACCATCACCACCGCGTCCGAGGTGGACGGCGACAAGCCCCTGATCCAGACCTGCATCTCGGCCGCGGCCGGCCCGTGCCGGCTCGACGCCTGACCCGCTGACCGCACTCTCTCCGAGGCCGCAACCCTCGGAGCCCCACCCGAGAGCCGCTCCCCCGGCGGGCCGGCTCCCACGAAAGAACGAGGAAGTTCCGTGACGACGCTGCAGCGCAAGGAAGTCAACCCGATCGCCCACCTGTCCCCCGAGGACATCGAGCAGATCGGCCGCGAACTCGACGCCATCCGGGACGAGGTGCTCGCCGTCCGTGGCGAGAAGGACGCGAAGTACATCCGCCGGATGATCGCCGTCCAGCGACGCCTCGAGGTCGGCAGCCGGGCCGTGCTGCTCTTCTCGGTGCTGCCGCCGGCCTGGATCCTCGGCACGATCGGACTCTCCATCGCCAAGATCCTGGAGAACATGGAGATCGGCCACAACATCCTGCACGGTCAGTACGACTTCATGCGCGACCCTAAGATCCACTCGACCACCTGGGAGTGGGACTTCGCGGCGCCCGCCGAGCAGTGGAAGCACTCGCACAACGAGCTGCACCACAAGTACACCAACGTGGTCGGCCGGGACAACGACCTCGGTTACGGCATCATGCGCGTCGACGAGCAGCAGAAGTGGGCGCCCGCGCACCTCGGCCAGCCGCTCTACAACTTCATCAACGCCTGCCTCTTCGAGTACGGCATCGCCGCGTACGACCTGGAGCTCGGCCGCAACCTGGCCAGCAAGCGCCGCCGCAACAACCCGGATTTCCGGGCCCGGCTGCGTCAGGTCGGCCGCAAGATCCGTAACCAGGTGCTCAAGGACTACGTCGCTCACCCGGCCCTGTCCGTGCCGGTCGGCCTGGCCTTCGGCAACCCGTTCGGCGCGTTCTTCGGCACGATGGCCGCCAACGCGGTCGCCAACGTGGTCCGCAACCTGTGGAGCCACTCGGTGATCATGTGCGGCCACTTCCCGAAGGGCGTGGAGACCTTCGAGCGGACCTCGATCACCGGCGAGACCCGCGGCGAGTGGTACCTGCGGCAGATGCTCGGCTCGGCGAACATCTCCGGCAGCAAGCTCATGCACATCATGACCGGCAACCTGTCGCACCAGATCGAACACCACCTCTTCCCGGACCTGCCGGCCAGCCGCTACGCGGAGATCGCGCCGAAGGTGCGGGCCCTCTTCGAGAAGTACGAGCTGAAGTACGTGACCGGGCCGTTCGTCGTGCAGGTGGCCTCGGCGTGGGCCAAGGTCTTCCGCCTGGCCCTGCCGAACCGCAAGCCGACGCGCGCCATCGACCACACGATCCCGCCGCGGCACCCGGCCGAGGCCACCGTCTGACGTCACGCCCGGGGCCTCGGGCCCCGCTGGTTCCGCAACCTGCCCGGCCGCTCACCGCGGCCGGGCAGCCGAGCGCGCGACCTACTCCGGTGGGAGGCCCAGGCCGCCGAGGACGGTGAACTCGCGACTGTCGAACTCGCCGGTCAGCATCGGCATGGCCTCGGCGATGGCGGCCCGCGTCTCCGGAAGCCGCAGGGAGGCGTCGTGCTGCTCCTTGCTGTCCCACACCTCGTTGACCAGGATCGTCTGATCGTCGTCATCGGCCACGCCGACCACATACAGATGGCAGCCGGCGGCCCGGACGCCCTCGGCCGCACGCAAAAGGATCTTGATCACCTGGTCGCGGTGGCCGGACTTCGCCTTCATCGAACCGAAGTAGCCGTATTTCACGATCATCTCCTTCACCGTCGCTCGGCCCTCACCCTGCCAGGCGGGTATGACGATTTCCGGTGGACGGTCGAACGCCGGACTACTGGTCGGGCTGGGCGTCGGACAGGCGGGCGATGGTGGCGGTCGCCCGGTGGACAGCGGCTCGGCTGCCCGGTGGGATCACGTCGTCGAGGAAACCGAAGCGGGTCACCAGTTCGCGGTCGGTGGTGGTCCGGCGGGTCGCCTGCCACCAGTCGGCGATGTCACCCCAGCCGGGGGCCGACAGGGAACCGCCGAAATGCTGGACCGAGAGCGCGCCGACCAGCGTGGCGAAGGCGACCCGGTCGGCGAGGGGCCAGCCACCCAGGGTGCCGGTGATGAAACCGGCGGTGAAGACGTCCCCCGCGCCGGTCGGGTCGAGGGCCTCCACCGGTACGCCCGGGACCGTCGCCACCTCACCCGTGGTGCCGTCGACCGCCATCGCCCCGTCGGCACCGCACGTGACCACCACCACCGGAACCAGGCCGGACAGTTTCTCCAACGCCTGCCGTGGGTCGTCGGTGCGGGTGTAGCGCATCGCCTCCACCTGGTTCGGCAGGAAGGCGTGGCAGTCGGACAGATCGCCCAGCACGTCGCACGACCACTGCTCGGTCTCGTCCCACCCGACATCGGCGAACACCATCGTGCCCGCGGCTCGGGCCCGCCGCATCCAGCCGGTGCCCTCCGGTGACAGGCTGACCGCCGCGCTGCGGGCCGCCGGTAGGCCGTTGACCAGGCCGTCCTCGTCGGTCGGGAGCGGATGGCCGTGGGTGATCATGCTGCGGTCGCGGTCGTAGGCCAGCGAGACCGTCACCGGGGAGTGCCAGTCGTCGACCCTGCGGGACGCGGACAGGTCGATACCCTCCTGCCAGCTGAGCACCCGATGGCAGAACTCGCCGTAGGCGTCCGAACTGAGCGCTGTGCCCAGGCCGGTGTGCAGGCCGAGCCGGCTCGCGGCGACCGCGAGGTTGGCCACCCCGCCGGGGCACGAACCCATGCCGCTCGCCCACACCTCCTCGCCGGGGGCGGGCAGCTCTCGGAGGCCGGTGAAGATCACGTCGAGATAGACGACTCCCGGGACGAAGAGGTCGAGCGGTCGAGCCATCGTCCGATCTTAGCCCCGCTCCTATCGGTCAAGTCGTGATTGATCAGCCGGCTTTTCGCAGGTCGGTGTGGGCGGCACGCAGGGTGTCGACGGATCGGTCGGTGCCGGCCGGCCGGAGGTCGTCGAGCAGACGCCAGGCCTCGTCCAAGGCTTGGGACAAATCGCCGATCCGCTGAGCGTGCTGACGGCGGACGTCCTCCCGAACCTTCTCGATCCGCCGCATCCAGCCCGCGGCATTGACGGCCGACGGAGCCGAAGGAGACGACGAGGGCTCGGAAGAGGAAGGGGCCCCGGAAGCCGAAGTGGAGGGGGGCGAGGCAGGAGACGTGGAGGGAAGGGAGCCGGGAGGCGAGGAGGAAGGGGAAGCGGAACGGGACGGCGGCGCAGACATGGCAGGAGCCCCGGAGGCGGGCGGCGCGGAGGCCGAGCGGGACGCGGACGCGGCGGACGGAGGTGGGGGCGCGACGGCGGAGACCGGGGTGGACGGTGGGGCCGGGCCGGTGCCGAGGGCCTCGGAGACCGGGACGATCGCGGCGATCGGTCGGCCACCGTCGACCACGACGGTGATCTGGCCGGTCAGCCCGGTCACCCGGACCAGTTGTTGGAAACGCAGGCGAGCCTCAGCGACGGTGAGCTCGATCCGGCGGCGAATCGGAGTTGCTGGTTCTCCCATACCGCGATGATGCGCCGGGGGTATGACAAAAATGCGTGGGGCGGCCGTCACCGTACGGATAGATTCCGCCCATGACCTCAGCTGACGACGTGCGTTCCGCCGTCTCTCTCGCCGCCACCACCCTCCGGACGGCCCTCGGCCGGGACTGGCATGTGCCCGCCGCCGGCCTGACCTGGACCTGCTGGGAGACGGTGGAGCATGTCGCCGACGACCTTTTCGCGTACGCCGGTCAGGTCGCCTCGGAGAACACCCCACCGGAGGGATATGTCCCCTTCGGATGGCGGCGTGGCCGGCCGGACGGACCGGCTCTGACGATCTACTCCGAGGACACCAAGAACCCGGAGGGGCTGATCCAGGTGCTGGAGTCGTCGGGCGGGCTGCTCGCGGCGGTGGTCACGGTCGCGCCGCCGGAGCGTCGGGCGTTCCACCCGTACGGCATCTCGGATCCGGCCGGTTTCGCGGCGATGGGCGTGGTCGAGACGCTGGTGCACCTGCACGACGTGGCGGTGGCGCTCGACCTGCCGTGGGCGCCGCCGGCGGATCTGTGCGACCGGGCGCTGCGCCGCCTGTTCCGGGAGGCGCCGGAGACGACGGACCGCTGGGCGACGCTACTGTGGGCGACCGGCCGCGGCGAACTGCCGGACCACCCCCGCCGCACCGACTGGCGATGGAACGGCACGCCGGTCTGAGAAACCTATCGGAGGCGGTAGGCGCAGAGCAGCTTCATCGCCTTCTCCGCCCCGTCACTGAGCACCGCCAGGTCCACGTCGCTGAAGATGCGTGGCCGGGCGTCGATCACACAGTGCGCGCCGAGGGTGTGCCCACCGGTCCCGGTCAGCGGCACCCCGAGATAGCTGCGCAGCCCGGTCATCTGCAGGAACGGGTTGTCCAGGTGGCGCGGGTCGTTCATTCCGTCGACCACGCAGTAGGGCTCGCCGGTGAGCACGGTGTGCGTGCACATGGCCCATTCGGCCGGTACGCCCTGGGTCTCGGCGACCCATCCGGAGACGCCGTGCGAGCCGATGATGAACTGTGAGGTGTCGAGCACCACCGAGACCAGGGCGACGGGTGCTTCGAGGAGCCCGGCACTGCGCTGGGCGATGGCGTCGAGGCTGGTCCGCAGGTCGGGGTCGAAGAGGTCGTAGCCGGCGATCTCCCGGATCCGTTCCGGTACGCCGAGCCGGTCGAACAGGTCGGTGTTCACGACAGCTCCTTCGCGAGAAGTGACAGCTGGGAGTGCGAGGTGACCCGGATCGTCAGGGCGAGCGCGCACAGCCGGCTGACCGGGTCGGCCTGGTGCATGACGGCGAGCAGTCGGTCCAGCCCGTGGTCGCCGGTACCGTCCAGCCCGGCGGCCCGCAGCAGGTCGGCCCAGATCCGCGGCCCGTCACCGGCGTGCACCCGGTGCACGGCGGCCCGCGCGTCGTCCATGGTGGGCCGGGTGAGGCCGTAGGGCGTCTCCGAGAACACCTGTGTTCCCCCGATCAGCGTTCGAAACGTCAGTGCCGGAATCCGCCGACGAGGTTGGTCAGGTCGCCGGCGAGGCGGGTGAGATCGGCGGCGGCCTGCTGGGTGGCCCGGGCACCGTCGGCGGTCGCGGACGCGACCTCGGCCACCCCGGAGACGGTACGGGCCACGTCCCCACTGCTGGTGGCGGCGTCGGCGACGGACCGGCTCATCTCACCGGTGGTGGCGGTCTGCTCCTCGACGGCCGAGGCGATCGTGGTGGTGTAGTCGCCGATCCGCTGGATGACCTGGGTGATCTCGCCGATCGCGGTGGCCGCCGAGTCGCTGGACTCCTGGATGGCGCCGATCCGGCCGGTGATCTCCTCGGTGGCCTTGGCGGTCTGCTGGGCCAGCTCCTTGACCTCGCCGGCGACGACGGCGAAGCCTTTGCCGAGTTCACCGGCCCGGGCCGCTTCGATGGTGGCGTTGAGGGCGAGCAGGTTGGTCTGTTCGGCGATGCTGGTGATCAGCCGGACCACGTCGCCGATCTCCGCGCTGGCCGCGCCCAGTTCGGCGACCTGGTTGTTGGTGCGTTCGGCGACGGCCATGCCCTCCTGGGCGACCCGGGCGGCCTGGGCGGCGTTGGAGGCGATCTCGGTGATCGAGGCGCTCATCTCCTCGGCGCCGGCGGCGATCGACTGGACGCCGTGGTTGACGTTCTCGCTGGCGGAACTGGCCGAACCGGCCTTGTCGGCGACGTCGGCGGCACCGGACTGGAGCTGGGCGCTGACCGTGGAGAGTTCCTCGGAGGCGCTGGCGAGGGTGACCGCGGAGCCGCCGATGGTGCTGACGGTGTCCCGGAGTCGGGTGATCGCGGCGTCGAGGGCGCGGCCCATCCGGCCCGGCTCGTCGCGGCTGGTCAGCCCGGTCTGCTGGGTGAGGTCGCCGTCGGCGAGGCCCTCGCAGACGGCGGTGACGCGGCTGAGGGAGCGGACGATGCCGCGGGCGACGAGGGTCCCCAGGGCGAGCGCCCCGGCGATGCCGAGGACGAGCAGCAGGATCGACTGCAGACGGCTGGATTCGTACGCGGACCGGGCGTCGGCGGCGGAGGCGGCGGCCGCGGCGTTCTCGGCGGCGTCGATGTCCTCGAGTTGTTCTCGGATCTCGGCCACGAGCGGGGTGATCTGCTGGTCGCGGATGTCACCCCAGGCCTTGATGTCGTTGCGTCGGGAGGTCGGGATGAGCTTGTCGTGGGCGACGGTGATGTACTGCTGCCAGCCGTCCTTGACCGCCGCGACCTGTTCCGGGGAGGCGGCCGGGGTGGTCGCCTCGTAGTCGGCCATCGCCGCGTCGACCTCGGCGAGGTCCTTCTCGAACGCCGCCTCGTACTTCTGTTTGGCCGCCGCCTCCGGGTAGACGACGTGGCCGACCAGGTCGACCCGGGACTGGTTGATCCAGGCCTTGAGCTCGCCCAGAGCGGAGACGCCGACCACGTTGCTGCGGTAGATCCACTGGGCGGAGTCGCTGGCCGAGGAGAGGGCACGCAGACCGAGAACGCCGATCAGCAGCGCGATCACAGCCGCCACGGTGATCGTGATCATGATCTTGAGATTCACACTGAGGTCGGCCCAGAACCGATTCATCCCGTCCCCCTGGTCCGGAGGGGCAACCATTGCCCGCAATACTCAGGTCGGCAACCCGCCGCAACCTCTGAGACCAGGGAAAACGTCAGGCCGCCCGACGAGCCGGTGCGGGCTGTCGTGACCGGTTGCGATCAGGGCGGGCCGGACGCTCCCGGGGCCTGAGGTAACGGACCTCGGGGGTGATCCGCATCCGGCGCAGCAGCGGGGCGAACGGGTCGCCGAACGTGTGGGCCGCCGTGTTGAGCAGCAGCGCGGCCGAGACCATGCCGACCGCGGGCATGCCCACCAGCAGGGCGATCACCGAGATGACCAGGCCGCCCCAGACCATCACCCGCAGCCCGACGTCGGCGACCGGGATGCCGCTGGGCCGCTGCCTGGTCCAGACCGGCAGGAACGACGACGCGAGAGCCAGTGTCACGGCGCCGAGCACGGCCGCCGCGGTCAGGAACGCCTGCGGCCAGTCGAAGTGGCGGCCGAGCGCGTAGCCGCCCGAGAGCACCACCCCGAACCACACCTTGGCGAGCGCCCAGCGGCCGAAACGGATCAGCGGATCATCGGTAGCCGTCGTCATGTGCACTCCAGCCGTACACGATCCACGGGCGGGCGGTGAGGAACACCCTACCTTCCGTCACCCCCGGTGCGGGAGACGAGCCGCGAGGAGCGCGAATCGAGCCGGACCGGCACGAGAGGCGCTCCTCGCGCGGAGCGGGGATCAGGTCAGGCCGAAGGCGGCGCGGAACTCGTCACGGACCGTCTCGCGCCGGTCCAGGATCGCGAAGACCACCCGGTCGAACCACGGCGCATCGGCCAGGGCCTCGGCGAACACGGCGGCCACCTGCGCCGGATCGTTGCCGAACACCCCGCAGCCCCAGGCACCGAGCACCAGCTCACGGCTTCCGTGCGCGGCCGCCACCCGCAACACCCGCGCCGCCCTCCGGGCGAGCGCCCCGGCGACCTCGGGCAGGAGTCCGGGCTGATCGCGGGCGATCATGGCACGGTTCGGGGCGGCCGAGGTCAAGAACGAGACGGGGTACGGCCGGACGAGCATCCGCCCGCGGTCGTCGCGGAACACCGGAACCGCGGGCGACCAGATGACCCGGTCGGTGTAGAGGAGTCCCCGATCCGCCCGGTGGAAGGCGTAGAAGTCGCCCGCCGCCCGCAGCGTCGGGTAGATCGCCGAGGCCCTGGCGATGCTCTCCTCCTGTGCCTGGGCGCCGTTGAGGAACCCGCCGCCCGGGTTGCGGGCCGACGCGAAGTTGAGGCAGGCCACCCCGTCCCGGTCGGCGGCCAGCCGACGCGCGGCGTCCAGGCTGCTCTCCCCGGTCACCTCGACCACCGGCGGCCCGGCCACGGGCACCGGCTCGGCGAGCACGTCGTCCGGCAGGTGCAACCGGGTGCCCGCCACCGCCCGGGCGACGTCGGCGGCGATGTCGACGACACCGTCCGGACCCTCATACCATCCGCGTCCCACGATGGAGACCGTCTCCTGGGCGATCGCCCGTAGTCTGCCGCTCACGCTCACGATCATGACGTACGCGTACGACCAGGGTCGTATCCGCCGCTACGACCGGGGCATGACGACGCCGCCGGTCCGGGCGGGGCATGCTCCGGTCATGCGAAAGCCGGTGGAGCTCTGGGCGTACGGCATCGGCCTGGTTTTGATCTTGTCGGGGATCGTGCATCTCGGGGTGTTCCTCGTCGACGACGTGCCGTGGGCCGGCCCGGTGTCGTGGCGTAAGCCGACGACGTTCGGCCTGTCGTTCGGGCTGACCCTGATCACGGTCGCGTGGATCACCCGGGGTCTGGTCCTCGGCGACCGGGCGCGGGCCTGGCTGCTCGGCGTGTTCGCGGCCGACTGCGTGCTGGAGGTCGCCGGGATCACCATGCAGGCGTGGCGCGGGGTGCCATCGCATTGGAACACTGAGACGCCGTTCGATCGGGGTGTCGCGATGAGCCTGGCCGTCGGCGGTGCGGTGCTGGTCGCGGTGCTCGGCGCGTATGCGGTGACGGCTCTGCGCGGGCGGCTCGCCGGGCCGGCCGACATGCGGCTGGCGGTGCGGGCCGGGTTCGCGTTACTGCTGGTCAGCCTGGCGAGCGGAGTGGCGATGATCGCCCGCGGGACGGTCCTCTTCCGGACGGTGAGCCCACAGGCGGCGTACGACGGTGGCGGTTTCCTGAAACCGGTGCACGGTGTCGCCCTGCACGCCGTGCTGGTGTTGCCGTTGCTCGCGGTGTTCCTGCGGTGGCTGGGTCGGGCGGAGCCGGAGCGCCGGCGGGTGATGGTGGTCGCGGTCGTGCTCTATGTGGCGGCGACGGTGGGCGCCCTGCCGGCCTCGCTATGAACACCCACACATTCTAGTAATTCAATAGGATTACTAGGTAGGCTGCGCGGCATGAGCGCAGTGCCCCTGGAGATCTCCGGCGTCGGCAAGGAGTTCACCACGAGCGGGCGGCGGCGGGCCGTCCTGGCCGGGGTGGACCTCACCGTCGCGGCCGGTGAGGTGGTCGCCCTGCTCGGCCCGTCCGGCTGTGGCAAGTCGACACTGCTGCGCCTGGCCGGCGGCCTCGACACACCCACCTCGGGGCGGGTCCTCGTCGACGGGCGGCCGGTGCGCGAGTTCGAGCCGCGCTGCGCCGTCGTCTTCCAGGAACCGCGGCTGCTGCCCTGGCGCACCGTCGAACGCAACGTGGCCTTCGGCCTGCCCCGGGGTGTCACCGGCGACCAGGCCCAGGCCGAGGTCGCGCACTGGCTCTCCGTCGTCGGGCTCGCCGACTTCGCGAAGCACCGGCCCCGGCAGGTGTCCGGCGGCATGGCGCAGCGGGCCGCACTCGCCCGCGCCCTGGCCCGGCGGCCCGGCGTGCTGCTGCTCGACGAGCCGTTCGCAGCGCTGGACGCGCTGACCCGGCTGCGCATGCAGGACCTGCTGGCCGAGGTGCAGCGGGCCGCCGGGACCACGGTGCTGCTGGTCACCCACGACGTCGACGAGGCGCTGCACCTGGCCGACCGGGTGGTGCTGCTCGGCGCCACAGCCAGCCCGCCCTCCCAGGGGGAGCCCCCACAGGACAGTGTGGTCGAAAATGTGTCCCCCCGCCGGACGGCCTGTGGACAACCAGGCGATGTGGACGACGGCGCATCGATCCGTCTCGTGCTCGACGTGCCCGGCACCCGCCCCCGGGACCGCGCCGACGCCCGGCTCGCCACCCTCCGCTCCGCGCTGCTGGCCGAGCTCGGAGTCCGTACCCCCGCTGCCGTGCCCTCCTGAACCACCGCACAACCGCAACGAAATCCCCTGGAAGGACCCCCGATATGAAGATCTTGCGCGCCGTTTTCGCGGCGGCCGCCGCGACCGCGTTGCTGGCCGGCTGTGTGCAGGGCGAGGACGCGCCTGCCACCGACGCGGACGGCGGCGGGTCGGTCGCGCTGCGGCTCGACTACGCCTACTACAACCCGGCGAGTCTCGTGCTGCGCGAGCAGAAGTGGCTGGAGACCGAACTGGCCGGCAAGGGTGTGACGGTCAGCTGGCAGCTGTCGGCGGGCAGCAACAAGGCCAACGAGGCGCTGCGTGCGGACGCCATCGACGTCGGCTCGACCGCCGGCGCGGCGGCCCTGGTGGCCCGGGCGAACGGGTCGCCGATCAAGACCATCGACGTGTTCAGTCAGCCGGAGTGGGCGGCGATCGTGGTGCCGAAGGATTCCCCGGTCACGTCGGTCGCCCAGCTCAAGGGCAAGAAGATCGCGGCGACCAAGGGTACGGACCCCTACTTCTTCCTCCTGCAGGCACTCGACGCGGCGGGGCTGAAGCCGGCCGACGTGACGGTGACCAACCTGCAGCACGCCGACGGGCGGACGGCGCTGGAACGCGGTGACGTCGACGCGTGGGCCGGCCTCGATCCGCTGATGGCGACGTCCGAGGTGGACGCCGGGTCGAAGTTGATCTACCGGAACGTGGCGTTCAACTCGTACGGCGTGCTGAACGCGCGCGAGGCGTTCCTGGCCGAGCACCCGGATCTGGCGCAGTCGGTGGTGAACGCGTACGAGAAGGCCCGCCAGTGGATCACGGCGAATCCGGATCAGGCGGTCGCGTTGTACGCCAAGGAGGCGAAGATCTCCGAGCCGGTGGCGAAGGCGGTGCTCACCGAGCGGACCGTGCTCGACATCGACCCGGTGCCGGGCGCGGCGCAGCGGGCGGTCTTCGAGAAGATCCTGCCGGTGCTGGTCGCCGACGCCAACGTGAAGAGCGAGGCGGACGCGCGGACCGCGATCGACACGCTGTTCGAGCCGAAGTACGCCACCGCGCGGGTCGTTTCGTGACGCTGCCGCGGATCGGCCGGATCACCGCCGGGGCTCTGCTCCCGGCGGTGATCCTGGTCGTGTGGCATCTGGTCGCGGCGGCCGGGATCTACTCGGCCGCTCAGCTGCCGCCGCCCGGTGAGGTGCTGTCGGCTCTCGGTGAGTTGTTGCGCCGGGGTGAGCTGTGGCACCACGTGGCGATCAGCACGCAGCGGGTGCTGATCGGGTTCGCGGTCGGCTCGGTGCTGGGACTCACTCTGGGCGGGCTGGTCGGGTTGTCGCGTGCGGCGAACGCCGTCCTCTCGCCCACGGTGCAGGCGATCCGGGCGGTGCCGTCACTGGCCTGGGTGCCGTTGTTGCTGCTGTGGCTGGGGATCGGGGAGACCCCGAAGATCGTGCTGGTGGCGATCGGCGCGTTCTTCCCGGTGTACACCACCGTGTCGGCGGCACTGTCGCACATCGATCCGCATCTGGTGGAGGTCGGGCGGGCGTACGGGCGGTCCGGGTTGGCGCTGCTGGGGACCGTGTTGTTCCCGGCCGCGACGCCGGCGATCCTGTCCGGGTTGCGGCTCGGGCTGGCGCAGGGCTGGCTGTTCCTGGTCGCGGCGGAGTTGATCGCGTCGTCGATGGGGTTGGGTTTCCTGTTGATCGACAGCCAGAACACCGGGCGTACCGATGTGATGCTCCTGGCGATCATCCTGCTGGCGCTGATCGGGAAGTTCAGCGACACGCTGCTGGGTCTGGTCACGGTCACGCCGTCCGCAGCGCCTCGGTAGGGGCCATCCGGGCGGCGCGCAGTGCCGGGTAGAGACCCGCTACCGTGCCCACCAGCAGGGCGGCGGCCAGGCCGAGCCCGGCCGCGACCGGTGGGATGATCGGCTGCCAGCCCCGGTTCTGGGCCAGGGCCACGGTGACCGCGGCGCCGAGTAGCACACCGGTGCCGCCGCCGACCGCGCCGAGCAGCACCGACTCGACGACGAACTGTGCGGCCACGTGCCGTCGGGCCGCGCCGAGTGCGCGCCGCAGGCCCACCTCGCCGCGCCGTTCGAGCACCGAGATCACCATGACGTTGGCGATGCCGATGCCGCCGACGAGCAGGGCCACCGCTCCGAGGCCGAGGAAGAGCGAGGTGGTGGCGTCGGCGACGGCCAGCCGGGCGGAGAGCACATCGGACGGGCGGCTGACCGTGACCCGGCTCGGGGCCTGCGGGTTCGCCGACCGTGGGAGCATTCCGGCGACTTCGGCGGTACGGGTGGTGTCGGTACGCACGTAGACCCGGCTGGGATGCCCGGTCCAGCCGAGGTCGGAGGCGGCCACCCCGAATCCGACGAGCGCGGCCCGGTCGATCTCCGGTGCCAGTTCCACCCGGTCGAGGAGGCCGACCACGACGAACCAGCGGCCGCCGAGCCAGATCCGGTCGTCGCCGGTGAGGGTGGCGATGCCGAGCACGGTCGCCGCCTGGTGACCGAGGACCACCACCGGATAGTTCGCGGTGGACTCGTCGAGGAACACTCCGTGCAGCAGGTCGGCGTCCAGGGTGGCGAGCAGGGCGGGGTCGGTGGCGCGGACGTCCAGGCCGCCGCGGTGCGCGGTCGGAATCAGGTCGGAGCGGTAGACGGCGAGGTCGTTGAGCTGCGCGGTCGCCGATGCGGCTAGCACCCCTTCGGTACGGGCGACCGACGCCCCGGCACTGTCCGGAAGTCGTGTCTCGTCGCCGCCGTGCGGTTCGGCACTGGCCACGGTCAACAGGTTGGTGCCGAGCCGGTCGAGCCGGGCGAGCACCTCGGCCTGGCTGGAGCGGGTGACACCGAGCACGGCGACCATCGCGGCGATGCCGATGGCCACGCCGAGCACCGACAGGGCGGCCCGGCCGGGTCTGGTCCGCAGCCCGATGGTGGCGACCGGCAGCAGGTCGGCGAGCCGTAGCCGGGAGAGTGGGCTGCTCATCACGCCACCCGTCCGTCGAGGATGGTGACCTGACGCTGGGCGGCCGCGGCGACGTGCGTGTCGTGGGTGATCACGACGATGGTGGTGCCGCCCCGGTTGAGGTCGCGGAGCAGTTCCAGGATGGCGTCGCCGTTGGCCGAGTCCAGGTTGCCGGTCGGCTCGTCGGCGAAGAGCACCGCGGGCCGGCCGATCAGGGCGCGGGCGATCGCCACCCGCTGCCGTTCGCCGCCGGAGAGCAGCCGGGCCCGGTGCCGCATCCGGTGGCCGAGCCCGACCTGTTCCAGGACCTGTTCGGCGGCGGCCCGGCGCTGCCGGGCCGGTGTTCCGCGGTAGAGCAGCCCGGCCGCCACGTTGTCCCGGGCGTCGGCGTGGTCGAGCAGGAAGAACTGCTGGAACACCACGCCGAGGCGGTGGGCGCGGAGGCCGGCCAGGCGGCGTTCGCTGAGCTTCTCCAGGGCGACGCCCGCGATGCGGACCGAACCGGAGGTCGGCCGGTCCAGGCCGGCGGCCAGGTTGAGCAGGGTGCTCTTGCCAGATCCGGACGGGCCGACGACGGCGACCATCTCGCCGCTGTGCACGGTCAGGTCGACGCCGCGGACCGATTCGACAGGCGGGCTTCCGGGGTACGTCTTTCGCACGTTCACGAGTTCCAGGACGGCGGTCACTGTTGCGGCACCTCCACCCGGTCACCCGCGTTGACGCCGCCGGTCACCTCGACCAGGCCGGTGACCTCGTCGAACAGGCCGGGTTCGACGTCCGCGTACGCGCCGGTGGCTAGCTTCACCCGGTAGCCGCCGCCGGGCCGGGCCAGCAGTGCCGACACCGGCACGGTCAGTACCTTCTCGCGGACCGCGGTGGCCAGGCTGATCTGCACGGCCGCCTGGTCGTAGTCGGGTGAACCGGCCGGCACCTCGATGCTCATGGTCACGTCGACGGTGGCCTGCTGCGGGGCGCCCTCGCCGTCGGTCGCCGAGGTGGCCACCTTGCCCACCCGTACCACCCGGCCCTTCGTCTTGATGCCGCCGGGGAGAGTGACGGTGACCTGGTCGCCTGCCTTGAGTTGGTTCTGCCGTTCGGCGGACACCTGGGCCGTCACCACCCGCCTCGTCGAGGTGCCGGTCAGTACCGGCTGGTCGGGGTGGGTGCCGGTGCCGACGGACGCGGTCGCCGCGCTGACCCGGATCTCACCGGTGAGGAACACCACCGAGCCGAGAGTCAGGCCGCCGGTCCTGGTCACGCCCCATCTCTTCTGGAGGCGTCGCACCGCGGCAGCGGTCGCCGCGGTGAAGTCGTCGTCGATCGTCATCTCGTGGTCCGGGTCCATGCCGAGGGCCCGCAGGTTGCGTTCGAGCTGGTGGACGTCCTCGCCGTCGGTGGTCCAGAGGTTCAGGTCGCGATAGGCGGGGACGTCGCCGTAGAGCAGCCGGACCGCGGAGCCGTCGACCCGGTAGAGGACACCACCGCGGGCCACCCGGGAACCGGTCGCGGCGATCCCGGTCAGCACCCCGGCCGGGCCGCGGTGCACCGCCGAGTAGGTGCCGTCGAAGCCGTACGTGCCGGACAGCCGGAACCGCTGGCTGACCGACCCTCGGATCACCTCGGCGGTCCCGGTGGGCACCTCGGTGGCGCCGGCGGCGGCCTCCGGTTCGGCGGTCAGGGTCCAGCCGGTGACCAGTACTCCGGCGGCCACCACCACGCCGGTCAGCGAGCCGGCGATCAGCCGGCCTGTGCGCCGCACGTCATTCACCGATCGAGATCGGGCCGGACCAGTGCTGCCGGCAGGTGTCCAACGCGTTCTTCAGGCGTGGTGAATCCTTCGGGTTCTCCTTCTCCAGCGGGGTGCCGACCAGCGGGAACCGGCCGTCGGAGGTGGGGTCCGGCCACTCCGGGACACCGTTGTCGCGCAGGCACTGGGCGAACGTGCGCAGCGCGTCGACGTCCTCCGGGCCGGGGCCCTGGTCGGCGCCCTCCTCCGGGCCCCGGTCGAGGGCGCCCTGCGGCACCTTGTCGTAAAGGTCCTGGCAGGCGGTACGCGCGTTGTCGAACTGTTCGTCGCCGTACTTCTCCTCCAGCGCCTCCTGCTCGCCCTCGGGCAGTTTCAGGCGGTGCTCCTCGACGAACGGCTCCGGCACGTCCGGGATGCCGTTGTCCCGCATGCACTGGACGATCTGCCTACCCAGGGTCAGCAGGTCCGCATCGGACATCGACGACGACGGCTCGGTGGACGGATCTCCGCCGGACCCGGGGGCGCAGGCGGCCAGCGCGACAGACGCCACCGCCGCGACGCATCTCATGACGATTCTCATGCCAGTCAGGCTGGCCCGCGGGGCACCCCCGGATCGTCCGCGAACGGTCGGATTCCGGCCGGCCCGGGTATGCCCACGGTATGACGGAGAGGTCAGACCTCGGGTTGACGGCAGGCGCCCGGCGGCTCTCTAAACTGAGCGAATGTCCTGGATGAAGGGCCTGGGGTGGCTGGTTGTCGACCTGCTGTTCGCGCTCGTCCTGACCGCCGCGTCGGCGGAGGAGCTGCGTGACGACGTCGACAGGTGGTACACGTTCACGCTGATCATGGTGATCGGTCTGCTGCTGTGCCGGCACCGGCCGCTCATCGCGGTCGTCCTCACCTCGACCGGTGCCCTCGGCCACCATCTGCCCGAGCCGTCCGGAGTGGAGGCGCTCGACCTGACCGTGCTGATCGCGTTGTTCGCGCTGGCCGCCGACGATGATCGACGACGACGGATCGGGGCGATCACCTGCGGCGCGCTGATGGCGGTGATCGCCGTGCTGAGCATGGTGCTGCCGTGGCCGGCCGGCGATGTGGCAAACCTGAGCGTCGACGCCCGGGTGATCGCCGTCCGCGACGAGCGCGCCATGGTTCCGGTTCCGGAGCAGGAGGTCGTCGGCATCGCCGACCGGCTGTTGCAGAGCACCGGGCTGCTGCTCGTGCTCGCGGTGACCTATCTGCTCGGCGACAATCTGCGCGGCCGGCGCATCCACCTGCGCACCCTGCAGCGGCGGGCCGACGATCTGGAGCGCGAGGGGCGGCAGCGGGTCGCGCTGGCCACCGCCGCCGAGCGGGCCCGGATCACCCGCGAGTTGCACGACGTCGTCGCTCACGGGCTGTCGGTCATGGTGGTCCAGGCGCAGGGAGCGGCCGCGGCTTTGAAAAGACATCCCGACCGTACGGAGACCGCGCTCCGCGACATCGTCACCACCGGCCGGTCGTCGCTGGCCGAGATGCGGCGCCTGCTCGCCATCGTCCGTGAGGAGCCCGACCTGGCCCCGCAGCCGGGCGTCGACGCCCTGCCCGAGCTGATCGACCGGATCCGCGCCGCCGGCACGGCTGTCACGTTCACGATCGACGGCGATCCGGCCCCGCTGCCGGCCGGTGTCGACCTGTCGGCGTACCGGATCGCCCAGGAGGCCCTGACCAACACGCTGAAACACGCGGGTGAGGGCGCGACGGCCCGGGTGCGGCTCGGCTACCACCCGGACCTGCTGGAGATCGAAGTGTCGAACGACGGCCGTCGACCACCGGCCCGCCTGCTCGACGCCACCGGAAACGGCTTACGCGGCATCGCCGAACGGGTCCGCCTCCTCGACGGCACCTTGGAGACCGGTCCGCTGACCAGCGGCGGTTTCCGGGTCCTGGCCCGCCTGCCCTTGCCGCCCACGGCGATCCGCGCCGCACCGGCCGCCACCTCACCGACCGACACCTCACCGACCGAGAGTCCGCCAACCGGCACCCCACCAGACGGCACCCCGCAGAACCACACCTCGACGGACCCCACGACATCAGATCGCGCCTCCGCAGACCGGGCCTCGGCAGACCGGGCCTCGGCCGTCGGCGCGGCGGAGAGCGGGACGGCCGTCGGCGAGGCGGCGGAGAGCGGGGCGGCGGAGAGCGGGGCGGCGGAGAGCGGGGCGGCGGAGAGCGGGGCGGCGGAGAGCGCGGCTACCCTCGGCCGGGCCGGAGAGCGGGGATGATCAGCCGATGTGGACGGTGAGGGACTCATGAGCATCCGGGTCGTGCTGGTCGACGATCAGGTTCTGGTGCGGACCGGGTTCCGGATGATCCTGGACGAGACCGGGGACATCGAGGTCGTCGGCGAGGCCGGGGACGGGGCCGCCGCCCTGGAGGTGACCGCTCGCACCCGGCCGGACGTGGTGCTGATGGACGTCCGGATGCCCGGCGTCGACGGGATCACCGCCACCGAGCGGATCCGGGCACTCTGTCCCGCACCGAAGGTGATCATTCTGACGACTTTCGATCTGGACGATTATCTGTTCGCCGGGCTGCGTGCCGGGGCCAGCGGATTCCTGCTCAAGGACACACTCGCCGACGATCTGATCGCCGCGGTCCGGGTGGTGGTCTCCGGGGAGGCGGTCACCGCGCCCAGCGCCACCCGCCGGTTGATCGCCCATTTCGTCAACGCCCCGGCGGAGGTACCACCCCGCCCGGACAATCGGCTCGCGGCACTGACCGCCCGCGAGCGTGAGGTTCTGGTCTTGATCGCGCGCGGACTGTCCAATGCGGAGATCGCCACCGGTCTGAGCGTCTCCGAGGGCACGGTGAAGACCCACATCAGCCGGATCCTGGCCAAACTCGGCCTCCGCGACCGGGTGCAGGCGGTGATCCTCGGCTACGAGTGCGGCCTGGTCCATCCGTAGAGAGCTTCCGGAATCAGGGAGGCTCGAGCGGCGGAAGCCCGGCGCCCGGGGATCTGCCCGATTCGGCCCGGGGCGGGGCCGGCGGAGGTGAGTGGGACGGGTTGTGGGTGGGGGTCATGGGGCCAGGCGGAACAGTTCGGCGTGGATCTGGCGGGGTGGGACCTTCAAGGAGCGCAGCGTCGTCAGGATCGCGTTCGTCAAAGCGGCCGGGCCGCAGACATACACGTCGCGGGTGGTGATGTCGGGGATCAGGGCGTGCAGGTTGGCCGGGGTGAACGGCTGGTTGGTGTCGGACGTGCGGCCGGTCAGGACGTGCAGGCGGGCGCCCTTCTCGCGGGCCAGGTTGCGCAACTCGCCGAGCAGGACGGCGTCGGCGCCGGAGCGGACCCGGTAGAGGACGATCACGTCGCCGTCCAACGTCGGGTCCTCCAGCAGGGAACGGATCGGGGTGACGCCGATGCCTCCGGCGATCAGCAGGGTGGCCGTACCGCTGCGCTGGTCGATTGTGAATGCGCCGTAAGGGCCCTCGGCGAAGACCCGCGAGCCGATCGGAAGGTCCCGCAATCCGGCGCTCGTCGTGCCGACGGCTTTGGCGGTGAGGCGCAGTGAGCGGCCGTTCGGGGCCGCCGACAGGGAGAACGGGTTGACCTGCCACCAGCGGTTGTGGCCGGGGAAACGCCACAGGAAGAACTGGCCCGCCTTCGCGCCGAGCAGGTGCAGGTCACGACCGGTGACATGGACCGAGACGGCGTCGTCGGACTCGGGGACGACCGCGGCGACCCGCATCCGATGCCGGTTGTTGCGGACCAGCGGGATGATCAGCCGGTAGATGAGCAGCGCCGACAGGGCGAACGCCCACAGCCCCCACCAGTAGATCTCGGTCAGCACGTTGAGGGTGAACGCGGTGCCCTCGTACATCTGGTGCACCAGGCCGAGCACCAGGACCGCGTAGAGAAGCAGGTGTACGGCATGCCAGGTCTCGTAGGAGAGACGGCGCCGGGCGATCCGCACGGACAGCGCCACCACCAGCACGATCAGTGCGACGGCGAGCAGGCCGAGCAGCACCGGGATCTGCTTCGACAGGGTCAGGAAGGTCGCGAGGAACGACACCTTGTCGTATCGGGCGAAGCCGAGGATGACGAACGTCGGGTGCAGGACGGCGAGCCAGAAGACGGCGAACCCGGTCCAGCGGTGCCAGCCGGTGAGCCGGTCCATGCCGATCGCCCGGTCCAGCAGCGGCAGGCGGGCCACCAGCAGCGCCTGCACGGTCATCGTGAACGCCAGGTAGAGGCCGAGGAGCCGGCCGATCTGCCCGAACATGTTGTGTGCGGGCGGCCCGGCGACGATGAACATCGCGTGGATCACCGCCAGATTGACGACGAGGTACGTCCCGATCGCGGCACGCGCGACGAACGGTTGAGTCACGGCGGTCTCCCCTGCTGAACCCCTATCTTCAGCGGTGTACCGCGATCTTCGCCATCCGGTTCACGACAGAACCGCCGCCCACTTCCCCGATGGGTGGAAGCGGGCGGCGGATGCGGTCAGCGGAAGCTCGCGTCGGTGGCCAGCGCGGCCAGTTCGGTGTCGCTCAGCGGCAGCGCCGGCAGGGGCTTGAGCCCGTTGGACGCCGGGTCGGCGTAGGTCGGCGACGTCGACTGCATGACGTAGACGACCGTGCCGTCGGAGTGCCGGTAGGCGGCCCAGGCCGTGCCGGAACCCTCGTGGATCACGCCGACCTTGGAGTTCACCGGTGTGCAGTTCCCACCGCGCCCCCAGAACTCCTCGGCCAGGGCGCATGGGTCCTTCGGCAGGTTGTTGCCGGGTTCGGCGACTTCGACGAGCAGTTCGCCGACCCGGTCGTCCCGGCCGATCGCGACGGCGGCCATGTTGCGCCAGTACGAGCCGTCGTTCTCGATCGTCGACTGGTGGGAGCGGAACGGGATCCCGTCGGTGGTGTTCCCGGTCTTCGCCGTGTACCCGTCGGGAACCGCCGCGACCACGGCGGTCAGCAGCTTCTTGCCGTTCTGGTAGTGCGGCCCGGTGTCGGCGGTGGCGTCGCCGCTGTTCTCCGGCGGCCACGACGGCTCGGTCTTCTCCCCACCCGACGGTGTGGTGTCGGCCCAGCTCGGCGTCTCGGTCGGGAACGGCACCCCGGCGGCGGCCGACGGCTCACCGGCCACCTGCATGTTCGTACCACCGCCGGGTTGAGCCTGCCCCGGGATGACGGCGAGGGTGATGCCGAGGATGGCGGCGGCGGAGCCGATGCCGGCCAGCAGGTTGCGCCGGGTCGCCGCCCGGCGGGCCGCGGCGATCGCGGTCTTCGACTCCATCGGTGGCGGCTCCGGGTGGAGCGTGATCGTGTCCCGTAGCGCGGCGCGCAGTTCGTTCTCGTCCATGTCGGTTCCCCTCAGTCGGCCGTGACGGGATGGGCGACCAGGGTGCGCAGTGTCTCCAGGCCGCGCGCCGCCTGGCTCTTGACGGTCCCCGCCGTGCAGCCGAGCGCCGCCGCGGTCTCCTCCACCGAGAGGTCCTGCCAGTAGCGCAGCACCAGCACCGCCCGCTGGCGGGGTGGTACCTGGGCCAGCGCCCGCATCAGCGTCACCCGGTCCTCGCTGGGTTCCGGGTCGGCCACCCGTTCGATCCGGGCGTCGTGCGGTCGTTCCCGCTTCCACCAGCCCCACCTGCCCTCGTCGATGAAGGACGAGATCAAGACCTTGCGGAGGTACGGGTCCAGCGACTCGTGCCTCTGCACACGGTTCCAGCGCAGATAGAGTTTCGTGAAAGCGTTCTGGGTCAGGTCCTCGGCTCGATGCCAGTCCCCGCACAGCAGGAAAGCCGTCGCCCGCATAGCGGATGACCGTGCCGCGAAATACTCGGCGAACGCGTTGTCGCGGTCGCTCATGCCGGTCCCCCATCCTGTCGGTCCGCATAAACACGAGGTGACCACCTCGCAGGGTTGCACGGCCGGGCAGGAAAAAAGGGAGGCCGCCGGATCGGCCTCCCTTTCCGATCTCCTACTTCAGGTCGTCGAGTGCCTTCGCGGCGCCCCGGTGGATCGTGACCGGGCTGGTGTCACGGGCGGTGTCGAGGCTGATCTCCTTGGCCGCCGCGTTGGCCTGCTCCAGTTGTGTCCTCCGTTCGAAGAGCGTCTTGGTCAGCACGCACGCCACGTTCGGGTCGAGGTTCTCCCGGACGAGCAGCACGTTCGGGACCACGATCGTCTTCACGTCGGCCGGGGCCTGGTAGACGGCGGCCGGGATGACCCCCTCCTGGTAGACCTCGTTGATCTTCTGCATCTCCGGCAGCAGCGGCGAGATGTCCAGGAACTCGACCTTGTCGGCACTGGTGGTGAGCAGGTCGGTGATGCCCGGGGTGGGCAGGCCGCCGGAGAAGAACAGGGCGTCGATGGTGCCCTCCTTCATCCCGTCGACGGTCTTCGTCAGGTCCAGTTTCTGCGCCTGCACGTCGGTCTCGGCGAGGCCGGCCGCCTTCAGCACCCGGTTGGCGATGACCTCGGTGCCGGATTTCGGGGAGCCGGTCGAGATCCGCTTACCCTTCATCCCGGCGACGTCTTTGATGCCCGCCTCCTTGCGGACGATCACCTGCGTGTAGTTGGTGTGGATCCGGCTGAGCGCCTGCACCGGCTGTTTCGCGGTGAAACTGCCGGTGCCGTTCACCGCGTCGGCGGCGGTGTCGGCCAACGAGAACGCCACGTCGTAGGTGCCGGCGACCAGCTGCTGGATGTTCTGCACCGACGCGCCCGTCTCGGCCGCGGTGGCCTGGACGTTCTTCCCGGCCGAGTTGACCTGTTCAGCGAGCGCGTTGCCGAGGGCGAAGTAGACGCCGATGGCGTTACCGGTGGCGATGCCGACCCGGGTGGCCTGCGCCACCTCACAGGTGACGGCGCCGCCGGTGTCGGTGCTGGCGGTGTCCTGCCGGCCGCCGCACGCCGCGGTGGCGGCCGCGAGCGTGCTGACCAGCGCGATTCCCACTATTCGTCTCATGCTTCTCCTTCAGGAGGGTGGTACGGCAAGGGGCGAACTTCAAAGGGGGGTCTGGGTCCGGCTTTCCGGAGCGGGCGCGGCCTCCGCGGGCCGGCGTCTTCTTTCAAAACCACTGAGGAGTACGGCTACCAGCAGCGTGGTCAAGCCGGCGATGATGCTGGCCGTCTCCAGGTAGAGCAGCAGCAGCCCGGAGAGCCCCGCCGCCACCCGGCTCACCCGCCCGGCCGGCCCCACTCCCGGGACCCATCCGCCGGTGGCGATGGCCAGCCCGAGCACCGCGAGCCCGGCGACCACGGTCGTCCACACGATGCCGACGAACGACCCGCGGGCGAGCAGATGCTCCCCGTTCGAGGTGAGGACGAACGCGAGCGGTGCCAGGAACGCGGGCAGCGCGTACTTCAGCGCCTGCCACATGGTCGGGATCGTCCGGCCGCCGGTGATCGCGCTCGCTCCGACGGCGGCCAGCGCGGTCGGCGGCGTGACCTCGGACAACACCGAGTAGTAGAAGACGAACATGGCCGCGGCGGGCGCCGGCACCCCGAGCGTCAGCAGCGCCGGCCCGATGATCACCCAGCCGATGATGAAACTCGCCGTCACCGGCACCGCCAGCCCGAGCAGCGCCAGCGCGAACGCGGCCAGCACCGCGGTCAGCGCGAGCACCGCGGCCGGCTCGTCGGTGATCGCCTTCGCCCCGTTGACCAGCAACGACGCGAGTTGCGCACCGAGGCCGGTCTTCGTGGTGGTCGCGGTGATCACGCCCGCCGCGGCGCAGACGGCGACGACCGGGAGCACCCCGCGCACCCCGGCCGCCAGCGCCGCGAAGATCCGGGGTGGGGTGAGACGGGTACTCCGGTCCAGAAAGGACAGCACACCGGCCAGGATCGTCGCGTACACCACCGAACGGGTGGCGCTCTGGCCCAGCGCCAACAGCACGACGATGACGATCAGCGACGAGAAGTGGTAGCCGAACCGGGTCAGCAGCCGCCATGCGCCGGTCTGCGGGGCGTCCACGGCGCGGACCGCGAACCGCCGCACGTCGATCTCGACGGCCAGCAGGATGCCCAGGTAGTAGAGGACCGTCGGGATCATCGCCCAGCCGAGAACGGTCAGGTAGGAGACGTTCAGGTACTCGGCGACGATGAACGCGGCCGCACCCAGCGTCGGTGGGGACAGGATCGCGCCGACCCCGGCCGCGGCCAGCATGCCACCGGCCTGCTCCGGCGGATATCCGGCGCGGCGGAGCATCGGCCAGGTGACCGCGCCGACACTGACGGCGGTGGCCGTACCCGAACCGGAGACCGTGCCCAGAAGAAACCCGGCGGCGACCGCGGTGCGTCCCGCCGCGCTGCGCGACCGCCGGAAGGCGGCGACCGAAAGGTCGACGAAGAATCGGCTCGCCCCGGACAGGTCGAGAACCGCGCCGTAAATGGTGAACAGCACGATGTAGGTGGCCGCGACATCGAGCGGAGTGCCGTAGAAGCCGCTGCCGGAATTGTAGAGAGCGTCGACGATCTGCGCGAAGTCCAGGCCCGCGTGCGCGATCGGCCAGGTCTGCGGCAGCAGGCCGCCGTAGTAGGCGTACCCGAGGAAGAGCAGACAGACCACCGGCAGCGCCCAGCCGGTGGTGCGCCGGCAGGCCTCGATCAGCAGGATCAGCAGCACCGCGCCGAAGACGACGTCGACCGGTTCGAGAAGGCCCTGCCGCAGCAGGAACCCGTTGTAGCCGCCGTCGAACGGATTGAGCGGATAGAGGCAGACGACCAGTGCGGCGGCGGCGAGAACCCCGTCACCGACGGTGGGCGTCTCCCGGCCTTTACCCCACCCCGATTTGTACGCCAGGAAGACGAGCGGAAGGGTGAGGGCGAGAAAGACGATCAGGTAGTACTGGCTGCCCTGTGCCAACGGCCGGAACACCTGCCACAGCACCAGCAGGGCCACCCCGAACGCGACGGTCGACACCAGCCCGCCGACCCGCCCGCCGAGCACCCGGGCGGGCCGTTCCTCATCGTCGTAGTGCACGGCGGGCGCCCCGGCCTCAGCCTCGGCCAGGGCCTTGGCACTCCCCGCCGAAGATCGATCATCGCCCATGAATCGGACCCTACTATGCGACATCCCGTCCGAAAATGTGCGCCGCGCTGTCACTCCCTCTCAACGACCGAACCCGCCGTGCGCCACCAGGTCTGACCCGCGGGCGGTAGGGAGCTGATCGGGTCGTAGAAGGGGTAGCGTGCGCCGGTGTCGGTGTAGGGCTTCGTCCAGTGGGAGATCCCTCGCTCGCGGTCGTAGGCGGTGGGCTGGTGGACCCAGCGTTTGCCGACGTACGGGACGTCGCAGACGATGCGTGGGGTGGCGTAGCCGGGGAGGTGGCCCATGATGGCGTCCTGTAGGGCCTGGGCCCGGTGCAGTGGGATCCGCCAGTGTTCGGCGTTCGGGATCATGTCGCACATGTAGAAGTAGTACGGGGTGATGCCGGCCTCGCCGTGCAGGGCGAAACACAGGTCCAGCAACGAGGCCCGGTCGTCGTTCACGCCGGCCATCAGGACGCCCTGGTTGCGGACGTCGCGGACGCCGGCTCGCAGCAGCGCCCGGGTCGCCTCGGCCACCAGCGGGGTGATCGACGCGGCGTGGTTGGCGTGGGTGTGTACGGCCAGGTTCACACCACGGTCGGCGGCCAGGGTGGCCAGCCTGGTCATCCCGGTCACCACCTCCGGTTGCAACCAGTGCTGGGGCAGGCCGATCACCGCCTTGCTGGCCAGCCTGATGTCGCGGATCGAGTCCAGGTCGAGCAGCTGGGTGACGAAATGTTCCAGTTGGGGCCACGGCAGGTTCGCCACGTCGCCGCCGGAGACCACCACGTCCCGGACGGACGGGTGGCGTTTCAGGTAGTCGAGCATCAGCTCCTGGCGGTTGCCGGAGCGCAGCGCGAACCTGGCCTTCGTCACCTGCGGGGTGGACTGGCCGACCAGGTCCATCCGGGTGCAGTGGCCGCAGTACTGCGGGCAGGTGGTGACCAGCTCGGCCAGTACCTTCGTCGGATAGCGGTGCACCAGGCCCTCGGTCACCCACATCTCGGCCTCGTGCAGGGAGTCCCGCTGGGCGTACGGGTGACTCGGCCACCGCGGATCCCGGTCGCCGGCCAGCGGGAGCATGTACCGCCGGACCGGATCGGCACGGAACGCCGCCGAGTCCCGTACCGCCATGGTGTTGAGCATCTGCGGGGTGAGAAGAGTCGACATGGTGGCGTTGTCGCGCAGGTCGGCGGTGAGATCGGCGTAGACGTCGTCGCCGAGCAGGTCTCCGGCGACTTCGTGCAGCCGGCGGGCGTCGCGGATGCTGTGCACCCGCTGCCAGCGGGGGTCACGCCACTGCTGTGGGGTGACCTTCCGCCAGCCGGGCAGGCGACGCCAGTCGGGTTCGGTCAGCGCGGTCCGCGGGTAGGTGTAGTCGCTCATGCCTGCTGGAACATGGTGGCGTGTCGGGTGCGCAGTTCCCGTTTGAGAACCTTGCCGGTCGGCCCGAGCGGGAACTCGGCGACGACCTCCACGGCGGCGAGGGTGGCCAGACCGGCCGCGGACAGCTCCTTGTTGGCGGTCTCCAGAAGCCCGTCCGGGACCGCGTCCGCCTGCAGCTGCACGACGGCGATCGGCACCTGCGCGTGACCGTCCGGACCGGGTACGCCGATCACCGAACAGTCCCGGACCAGGTCGGCGCAGTCGGCGATCAGCACCTCCTCCAGCGGCAGGCTGTAGACCGGGCCGTCGCCGGTGTCGATGACGTCGACCGTACGGTCGAGGTGGTAGAAGTTGCCGTCGCCGTCGCGGCGGGCGACGTCGCCGGTGAGCCAGAAGCCGTTGAGTTCGAAACTCGCCGTGAGGCGGGGGTTCTTCCAATAGCCGGGGGTCCGCGACGGGGTGATCACCCCGAGCAGGCCGACCGTCCCGTCGGGGAGCTCCGCCCCGTCCTCGTCGAGGACCGCCGCCCGGATCACCGCCTCCTGCGCCTTGCCGACACACCTGTCGTCGCGCGGGGTCTCCGGGGTGGTCAGCCCACCGAACAGCGCCATCCCCATCTCGGACGAGCCGAGCCCGTCGACGAACTGCGACCCGGGCAGCGCCGTGCCCGCCTGATGACCGGGCGGTAGCAGCCAGGCCGCGATCAGACCGGCCGGCCGCTCCCCCAGCGTGACCAGCCTGCGGATGTGCCCGTAGTGCGCCGAGTCGCCGGTGTTGAACCACGAATGCACCTTCGCCGCGCCACGAACCGGCAGGTCACCGGTGGCGAGCTCGACGAACGTGCGCGGGAAGGACGCCAGCATGGTCGGCTGGAACACCTCCATCACCGGCTCCACCACCGATCGCCGCCAGTCGCCCATCACCACCGTGGGCAGGCCGAGCAGGATCGCGGTGAGGAAGTAGCTGAGCCCACCGGCATGCGTGTGCGGCATCAGCGACATCAGTCTGTCGTACGGCTCCGCCGGGAACCTGGTCATCCGGGGTTGTTTGCCGTCCCAGAAGCTGCGGTGCCCGAGGATCGTCGACTTCGGGGTGCCCGTGGTGCCCGACGAGTGGATCAGCGCGCACACGTCGTCGGGCTCGTGCCGGTACGGGTACTCGTCCGGCAGTGCCACGCCCGCGTCGTCGAAGGCCTGGATCTCGGCGGCCAGTGCCAGGAAGCGGGGCCGCCGGTCGGGGGTGGCCCGGTAGGCGGACGCGATCCGGGTGGTGTCGTCGGCGACCACCCCGACCACGCCCACGTGCTCCAGGTAGCGCAGCAGCACGTCGAGCCGCATCGCGTCGTTGATCATCGCGGGGATGGCGCCGAGCGCGGTCAGTGCCAGGTAGTGGATCAGCGGTTCCAGGCCCTCGGCGACCACGATGCCGACCGGGTCGCCGGGGCGGACGCCGTTGGCCCGGTACCACTTGGCGTACCTGTCGCGCAGCGCCACCAGATCGAGCAGGCTGTGGCCGCGCAGCGTGACCCGGCCGCGCGGGTCGGCACTGTGCGTGAAGATCATCGGTACGGCCCGGTTCGGGTTGAGCCGGACCGCGTGGTCGAGGAAGTTGCCGGCGCCCAGGCCGGGTTCGGTCATGAACCGTTCGCGGACGCTGAGCGGAGCGATCGGACTGTCGGACATCACTTATCCCCTTCAAGAGAGAGAACCTCGTCGGCCACCCGGTGCCCGGAGCGGATCGCGCCCTCCATCAGCCCGAAGAACTCGGTGCTGGTCTCGGTGCCGGCCCAGTGCACGCGCCCGTGCGGTGCGATCAGGTGCGGCCCGAGCCGGGTCCAGTCGCCGGGCCCGAACACGGCCGCGTAGCAGCCCTTGCTGTACGGCTCGTTCACCCAGTCGGTGATGTGCACCGCGACCGGCCGGCCGAGCCGCGGGAACAGCTCGCCGACCTGGGACAGCACCTCGGCTTCCCGGGCGACCGGGTCCAGTCCGGCGAAGCGGTACGCCTCGGCGCCGGTCACGAACCCGGTCAGCACCCCGGCGCCACCCGGCGGTGAGTCGTCCACGGTCGACAGCAACGGGCCGGTGGCGCTCACCGACCAGCCGGACAGACCCTGCTCGTGCCAGGCGGCCCGCGGGTAGACGAGTTGCACCTTCACCGCGCAGCCCCGCCCGGTCGCGGCGGTGGCCCGGGGCGCCGGCAGTCCGGGCCGGAAGTCGATGGCCTGGGCCAACAGCGGAGGCACCGCCACGATCACGGCGTCGCCGGTCAGGCACCGATCGCCGGACCGCACGGACACCCCGCCGCCGTCCTGCTCGACGGCGTGGACCGGATGTCCGAGCCACACCCGGTCACCGAGCTGTCCGGCGAGCCGCTCGGCCACCTGATGCGCGCCGCCGAGCACCCGGTCCTGCTGGGCGCCGCCGTCGAACGCGTTGAGGTATCGGATGCCGCCGCCCGCACGCAGGTAGAGGGCCATGTGCAGCACCGAGATCGCGGCCGGATCGGCGGCCATCATCTCGCCGAGGAACAACGGGAAGAACAGCCGGGCGTCCGGGTGGCGCAGGTTCGCGGCCGCCCAAGCGGCGGCGGTGGTGGAGTCGAGTGCGGCGGCGTCCGGGGTGAGCCAGGGCGCGTCCGGGCGCACCGCGTCGACCAGGTCGTAGAGCCGATCGAACATCTCGCCCAGGGCGACCGCGTTGAGCGGCGGGAACCGTCCGGCCCGCGTCTTCTCCCCGTGCCCGAGAGCGAACCGGCTGCCACCGCGCATCGCCGTGGGTGTCGCCGACAGTCCCAGACCGGCCATCAGTTTGTGCAGCTCGGTGTGCCGGTCTCCGAGATAGGCGGCACCCGCGTCGGCCCACGTGCCGGACGCCACCTCGATGCCGTGGGTACGGCCACCGACCCGGTCCCGGGCCTCCAGCACGACCACATCGACCCCGGCGGCGTCCAGGTCGGTGGCCGCGGTCAGCCCGCCGAGCCCGGCACCGACCACCAGCACCCTCATCGCGGACCACCGGAAACGGCACCGTCCGAAACCGCACCGGCCGAAACCGCGCCACCGGAAACGGCACCGGTCGGAACCGCGCCGCCCGAAACCGCACCACCGGAGACGGCGCCGGCCGAAACCGCGCCGGCCAGCGTGGCCGGGGTCGGGGCCAGCAGGAAGTCCTCGAAGGTCAGCTCGACCCCGTGGTCGCGGGCGACGGCGCTGAGCACCCGGGTGGCCAGCAGCGAGTCGCCGCCCGCGTCGAAGAAGTCGGATTCGGCGGTGACCTCCGGGTTCTCCAGCACCCGCCGGAACAGGGCGGTCGCCTGGTGGACGTTCATCGATGCATCTCCTCGCTCAGGCGCCGGTCGACCTTGCCGCTCGCGGTGTAGGCGAGCTCGTCGACCACGCGGATACGACTGGGAACCAGATGCGCGGGGACCAGGCCGCGCAGGTGGGTGGTGATCCGGGCGGGCAGGTCGGTTTCGCCTCGGCCGGCCACGACAAAGGCGGTCAGTGCGGTGCGCCCGGCGACTGTGACCCCGGTGACGAACGCCGCCCGCACCGCCGGATGGCCGGTGAGATGGGCCTCCACCTCGGCCGGGTCGACCCGGATGCCACGGATCTTGATCTCCCGGTCGACCCGCCCGTGATGCGTGCGGACTCCGTCGGTCGCGGTGAGAACCCGATCTCCGGTACGGAAGAACCGCTCCCCGCCGATCGTCACGAACCGTTGCGCGGTGACCGATGGATGTCCCGGGTAGCCGTCGGCCAGCGCCGGACCACCGATCAGGAGCTCCGCGTCATCGAGCCGTTCGATCACGTGCGGCAGCGGCCGCCCGATCGGCACCGGATCCTCGGTCCCATACAGCTCGACGGCATGCGTGATCAGCGTGGTCTCGGTGCAGCCGTAGGTGTTGAGCAGCCGTGCCCGGCCGCCCACCACCGGCCAGAGCGCGACCTTCGCCGGTGCGGCCGCCTCCCCGCCGATGATCGTCAGCCGCACGCAGTCCGGCAGCTCCGAGCCGCTTTCCCGCAGGTGCCCGACGAGTTCGTGCCAGAACGCGGTGGGCAGATCGAGCACGCTGATCCGCTCCCGCGCGACCATCCGCAGAAACCGCGGGAACGACCCGGAATGCGCGTCGGCCTCGAACACCAGACACGCCCCACCGGTCAGCGCCGGAAGGATCTCCTCGAAGCAGGTGTCCCAGTTCAGCGACGCGAACTGGAGCACCCGATCATCAGGCGAAAGATCAAAGAGAACCCGCAGCGACGGTACGGTCGACCCGATCGCCCGATGTGAGGTGGCAACCGGTTTCGGCTCCCCGGTCGACCCGGACGTGAACAGCAGATACGCCGTCGACGGGTGGTCGTGCTCGGCGGCGACCCGGGCC
Organism: Actinoplanes sichuanensis; assembly: GCF_033097365.1. NCBI lineage: Bacteria > Bacillati > Actinomycetota > Actinomycetes > Micromonosporales > Micromonosporaceae > Actinoplanes > Actinoplanes sichuanensis. Next base: position 433,516 of record NZ_AP028461.1, on the reverse strand, counting down.
ATCGTCGCCTGCCGCCCGGCCGGGAAGCCGGGATCGACCGGGCACCAGGTGCGGCCGGCCGCCCACGTCCCGAACAGCGCGACCACCGTGTCGGCGTCGTGCCGGGTGTGGACGCCGCCGCCGACCGGCCGGGCCGCGTAGCGGATCACCCGCCCGGCAAGCTCGGCGTAGCTGATCTCGACCCCGTTGTCCCTGATCGCGACCCGGCCGGCGTGCTCCCGGGCCGCGGCCAGAAACTCGGCGAGTACGGCGGACGCGCCCATCACACTCCCTTCTCAGCTGATATGTCCGACAAATCGGACCGACCCGAGGGGTTGGGCGAGCCAGAAGGTCGGGGCGAGCCCGAGGCGCGGAACTCGGGGTCGCGGCCTAGGAAGGCCAATAGCCGGTCCATTTCCGGCGCATCGTCGGCCGCCGGACGAGCGGGCGCGAACGTCGCCTGCGGGCGGTACCGCCGGGGACCGTCCGGGACGTCGTTCTCGGCGACCGCCCGAACCGCGGCCAGGGTCTCGTCGTCGACGCCGAACGGCCGACCGGTCGCCGCGGCCACGTCCCAGCCGTGCACGACCGCGTCGAGCAGGTGGAACCCGAGCGCTGTCCGCGCCGGCAGGGTGATCCCGTCCCGGATCGTCGGCAGCCACAGGGTGCGCGACAGCGCGCCCGCACCCGCGAAGGCGTCGATCACGTCGCGCGCGGACGCCGCGTGTTCGGCCCGCAGGTCCGCCCCGAGCGGCGTGTGCCAGTCGGCGGCCGACGTCCGGTCACCCCGGGCGGCGGCGGCGAATCCACGGTTCTCCCTGGTCATGTGCTCGACGAGCGATGCCACCGTCCACTCCGCGCACGGTGTCGGCTGTCTCCACTGCTCGTCGTCGATCGCGTCGACCAGCTCGATGCCGCGTTCCACGGCAGACCGGTGCAGATCCAGGTGACGTGGCTGGAGCCAGGACCGGGTCATGGATTGCACCGCTTCCCCGGACGGGTCGGCCAGCTTGGTCGCGGCATACCGCGAACCCCAGTCACTGGTCATGATCCGCAACGGCGGTGCCTCCTCGGTGAGTGCCCGCAGCAGCACCTCGGCGACCTCACGACCGTTCTGCGCGCCCGGATGCCCGGACCGCACCACCCAAGCGAGATAGTCGGTGAGCGCGTCGGCGTAGGGCCCGGCCTCGGCGAGCAGCGACTCCCGGGTGACACCCGAGTTCGCGCCGAACGCGGTGCCGAGGACCGGCCCGGGCTCGACCAGCACCACCCGGACTCCGGTGGCCGCGGCCATCGGTGCGAGGCTCTCCATGAACCCCTCGACCGCGAACTTGGCCGCCGAATAGCCCTCGTTGAACGGCTGCCCGATCAGCCCCCGGGTGCTGCCGACCGTGACGACCCGCCCACCGGTGGCCCGCAGGTGCGGCAGCGCGGCCCGGGTCACCGCCACGACACCGAACAGGTTGACCTCGAACCCGGCCCGGAACCGCGCCATCCCGGCGGTCTCCACGCTGGTGAACGTGTTGGCCAGTCCGGCGTTGTTGACCAGCGCGTCCAGTCGCCCGTGATCGGCGATCACGCCGGCCAGGCAGTCGGCGATCGACTGTTCGTCGGTGACGTCCATCCGGCGTATCTCGAAGGGCTCGCCGGCCAGGCGGCCGGGATCACGTGCGGTGGCGATCGTGGTGAACCCGGCCCGCGCCGCGAGGACCGCCGTCTCCCGGCCGATGCCGGAGGAGCAGCCGGTGATCAGCACCACCCTCGGCTGGTCGCCGGAGCTGTCCCCGCGCCCGCGGGACAGCCCCGAGAGCCGGCTTTGATTTCGGGCGGCGCTCATGCGGGCACCGCCGCTCGTTCCCGGTCCAGGCGGGCCTGGGTCGGCGCGATCGGGATCCACGCGAACAGCACCCCGATCAGGGTTCCGCCGACCATGGTGATCCGGGCCGCGTCGAGCACCCCGTGGGCCGGGGTCAGCTGCTCGACGAGGACACCGCCGAGCAGCGCCGCGAACGGGATGACACCCCAGGTCACGGTCCGGAACGCGGCGTGTGAGACGGCCTGGTCGGCGGCGCGCACCCGGGCCTGCCGGACGGCCGCGGTGGAGACGTTGTACCAGACCATGAACAGGCCGTAGAGGCTCAGCGTGACACCGAGGACGACCGCGCTGTTCAGGGCGGGCGCGGCCAGGACACCGAGGCCGACCAGGCAGTGCAGGAAGACCGACCAGGGCATCATCCGGGCCGGGCCGATCAACCGGCTGACCCGCTGGGCGAGCAGCGCCCCGGCGACGGCCGCCACGGCGGCCACCGACATGACCAGACCCAGCTGGGGTACGGACAACCCGAGCCCCCGATAGGCGAGGATGGGCAGGACCGTCACGAAGATCGGGCCACCGCAGTTGAGCAGCGTGGTCCCCAGGATGGTGCCCCGCAGGACCGGGTCGTCCCAGTTCAGCCGCACCCCCGCGACCAGCCGTGACCACATCGGCTCGTGGTGGAGCCGGCGTTGTCCGTACCGCCGCATGCTCTTGATCGTGATCGCCGAGAAGACGAAGGTGATCGCGTCGACCAGCAGCGACCACACGCCGAACAGGCGGTAGAGGCCACTGGCGATCGCCGGGCCGACCACCTCGGAGACGCTGCGGCTGCCTTCGAGGTTCGCGTAGGCCTGGACGCGCCCGGAGTCCGGCACGATCGCCGCGATGGTCGCGGTGTAGCCGATGTTGAAGAACACCGCCGTCGCGTTGGCCAGCGCGACGACCACGAAGATCAACGGCACCGACAGCACGTCCAGCCACCAGGCGACCGGGATCGTGACGATCGCCAGCGCCCGGATCAGGTCGCACCAGATCAGCGTCCACCGCAGATCCCATCGGTCGACGAGCACCCCGGCGGCCAGGCTGAGCAGCGGGATCGCCAGGTACTGGGCCATCCCGACCAGGCCGACCTGGAACGCCGACGCGTCGAGCAGCAGGATCATCACCGTCGGGACGACGAACAGGTTGATCCGGTCGCCGATGTTGCTGACGCTCTGGCCGAGCCACAGCCTGTTGAATTCCCGCCCCAGGCTCATGTCGCGGTCCGGTGCACGAGCGGGGACACCTTGCCGGTGCGCTCGTTGTGGATCAGGGCGGCGGTGGCCCGTACCGCCAGGGCCTCCGGGTCGCGGTGGAAGGCGGTGCTCGGGCCGCCGAACGCCGAACCGAGGACGTGGTCGCGGACCCGGTCGGCGAGTCCGTCCGGAGTGTCCCGGGCCGGCACCACCAGCACCTCACACGTGCTGCCGCGGGCCGGGTACTCGGTGAGCACCAGCTGCGCCTGCAGCACGCCCGGCACGGTCGCGACCTCGCGCAGCAGGGCGTCGGCGTTGAGCAGCAGACCACGGAACTTGACCTCGCCGTCGCGGCGGCCGAGCACCCGCAGCGCCCGGTCGGGCACCCCGCACGTGCAGGTCACCCACGCGCCCGCGTCACCGGTCTGGTACCGCAGCACCGGGTTCAGGCCGTGCGGCTTCAGCGAGGTGAAGTCGATCAGCTGGTCCGGGCCGACGTGCACGAGCTGCGACGGCAGCGGATGCCAGGTGTCGTCGGCGCATTGCGGGGTGTTGGTGCCCACCACCCACGTCTCGGTGCTGCCGAACAGTCCCCACCGGCGGGCCTGCGGGGCGACCACCGGCAGGTCCTCGTCCAGTCCCGGGTTCCAGGCCTCGCCCAGCCACAGCACGGTCCGCAGGTCGGGGAGCTTGATGCCGATCTCCCGGGCCCGGCCGATGATCGGGCGCAGCACACTCGGGGTGCCGCCGATCGAGGTGACCCCGCGGGCGGCGAAGAACTCCAGCCACACGTCGTACTCGGTGCGGTTGACCGCGCCCAGGCCGATGCCGGTGCAGCCGGTCAGGTCGGCGTACGCGCCCATCAGGTAGTGGGCGCCCCACAGTTTGCCGGCGCCCCAGCCGTTGACGAACAGGTCGTCGGGTCCGAGTGGTTTCCACTGCTCGTACACCTCGGCCATGTAGAGGCCGGTCGGCGCGTAACCGAGTTTCGGGGAGCCGGTGCTGCCGCCGCTCTGAAACGTCCACGTCGCGCCGTGCTGGGCCTTCGGCTTGAGATGGTCGAGGGCGAGGTTGAGCTCGTCCTTGCGCATCACCGGCACGTGGATCAGGTCCTCCAGGCTGTCCACGGCGACGATGTCGGCGTACCGGTCGGTCAGTGCGGGCACCGAGCGCAGTTTGGCCAGGGTGTCCCGCACGGTCTCCAGGGCCAGTGCCGCGGAGGAGAAGAAGTCGCCGGTCACAGGGCACCTCCGAGGAATCGGGTGTGCCAGTCGCGGTAGGCCAGGAACCGGTCCCGGACGATCGCCCGGTTCTGCCGGACCACCTCCGGGTCGGTGCGGTCGGGGCACATGATGGCACCGTCCGGTTCCACCTCGGACAGCCAGAACCGTTCACCGTCGTGCAGGAAGTCGACGCAGAAGTACGGCATCGGCAGTTTCTTGGCGAAGTAGTCGACGGTGGCCGCCAGTTCCTCGGGCAGCGACGTGTAATGCAGCTTCGCCCCGGTGCTGTACTGCGGGTAGCGGGCTCCGTCGCCGGGGATGCGGACCAGCGTGGTGTGCGCTCGCCCGTCGACCATGTGGATCCGGTAGTCGCGGGTCGCCCGGCCCAGGTAGGGCTGCAGCACCAGCGTGGTGTCGCCGCCCTGCGCCAGGCTGAGCAGTCCGCGCACGTCGTGGGCGTCGTGGGCCAGGTTGATGCCCCGGGACGCGGCCCAGCCGGCCGGTTTCACGATCGCCGGGTAGGTCAGCCGCTCGCACGCGGTAAGGAACTCGTCGTAGAGCAGGTCACGGCCGGCGCTCACCCGTACCGTCGGGATCGGCGGGATCGGCGAGTCACGCAGGAACAGCAGGGTGGCCATCTTGTCGTTGCCGAGCGCGGCCAGCCACGGCGGGTGCGGCAGGTAGAAACCGGCCTGCTCCAGCACCGCGTACAGGGTGAACTGGTTGAAGGTGTCCGCCGCCTGGTACGGCAACGTGTAGGGCGAGGTGACGAAGAGGGTGTCCTCGGGCGTGACCGGAACCCCGTCGACGTACACCCGGGGCGCCCGCGGGTCGGTCGCGTCCACGGTGACCGCCTCCGGCGCGGTCCGTACCCAAGTCAGGCCCAGCTCGTCGGCCACCTCCGCATAGGTGCTCCAGAACGCGGCGTTCCACTGCGCCGCGGTCCGGGTCGACTCCCGGTCCGGGAAGATCCACAACATCCGCTGCAACATGGGCCGAAGCCTGGCGACCGCCACTTCGGATCCACCACGGATCCACTACACGTCCGGCGTGCAGCGGATCTGCAGCGGATCCGTGGCGGCCATCGCGACGGTTCGGTGATGAGCGATTCCCGCACCGTCGTGATGGTCGACGCGTACGCCCCGACCCGGCGTCTCGCCCCCGTCTTCCACAAGGCCGGATACCGGGTGGTCCGGGTGCAGAGCACCCCCGAGGCGCCGCTTGTCTACCAGGGTGCGTTCGACCTGTCCCCGTACGCCGGAAACATCGTGCACACCGGTGACCTGGACGCCACCCTGGCCGCCGTCCAGGACTGGGATCCGGTCGCCGTGGTGGCCGGCGGTGAGGTGGGTGTCGAGTTCGCCGACCTGCTGGGCGAACTGCTCGGGCTGCCGAACAACGGCACCGCGCTGAGCGTGGCCCGCCGGGACAAATATGTGCAGATCGAGACGCTGCGGGCGGCCGGGTTGCGGGCCACCCGGCAGCTGCTCGTCGAGGACGCCGGTCAGCTGGAAGGCTGGCACGCCGGATTCGGCGGCCGGATCGTGGTGAAACCGATCCGCAGCGCCGCCGGTGACGGTGTGCACTTCTGCGCGACCCCGGAGGAGTCGGTCGCCGCCTACCGCAAGATCCTGGGCAGCGAGAACATCTTCTCGCACCGCAACGACGCGGTGGTCGCCCAGGAGTACCTGACCGGCGGCGAATACGTCGTCGACACGGTCAGCTGCGACGGCCGGCACCAGGTCACCGACATCTGGAAGTACGAGAAGCTCACCGCCAACGGCATCACCGATCTGACCTGCGGGGTACGGCTACTGCCCCGGCACGGCGCGGTGCAGGAGGCGCTGGTGCCCTACGCGTGTGCCGTCCTCGACGCGCTCGGCATCCGCTTCGGTGCCGCCCACCTGGAGATCAAACTGACCCCGGACGGGCCGTGCCTGGTCGAGGTCGGCGCCCGGATGGCCGGTCTGGACCTGCCCGGCTTCTGCCAGCCGGCGCTCGGTGAGGGGCAGCTGGAGTGGATCGTCGACGCGTATGTGCGTCCGCGCCGGTTCGCGGCCCGCGCCGGGGTCGACTACGAGGTACGCAAGCATGTGGTGAGCGCGTGGGCCGTCTCCACGAGGGAGGCGCGGCTCAAGGCGTACCCGATGATGGGTTTGATCGAAGGTCTGGAAAGCCTCTACGACGTCCGGCCGGTGGTGTCACCCGGCGGGCGGCTGCGGCGGACCGTCGACGATCTGAGCACGCCGCTGATCGTCAATCTGATGCATCCGGTCGAGGAGATCGTGGACCGGGACTTCGGCACGTTCCGCTACCTGGACGGGCCGTCGTTCTACGAGCTGGACGAGGACTCCTGATGCACGTCGTCGTCATCCATCGGTGGCGGGCCCGATATGCGGAGTACCACCGGTACCTCGACCATCACGCGCACACCGTCACCTATGTGTCGACCGGGGTCGGGGCGTCGGCGGTGCCTGCCGAGGCGGCCGCGGTGCTGCTCGTGGACGCCACCGACGATCTGCCGCAGGTGGCCGAGCGGGTCAAGGAACTGGCACACGAATTCGGGCCGCCGGACGCGATCGTCGCGCTCAAGGAGGACGATCTGCTCGTCGCCGCCCAGCTGCGGCAGGCGTGGGGCTGCGCCGGATGGACCCCGGAGCAGGTCCGGCCGTACCGGGACAAGGTCGAGATGTGCGGGCGGGTCGCCGCGGCCGGACTGGCCGTGCCGGCCTGGACCACGGTCCGGGAGACGTCGTCGGTCCGGGCCTTCGGTGACCGGTACGGCTGGCCGGTGATCGTCAAACCGCGCAGTGGGAGCTCCAGCGCCGGGGTGCTCCGGTTGAGCGGCCCGGGTGAGCTGCGCGGGCTCGACCCGGCCGGGATGATGGCCCAGTCGTTCGATCCGCGACCGATCCACCACGTCGACGGCTGGTTCGACGGGGTGGCGCTCGGACCGTACCGGGTGTCCCGATACCTGAACACGTGTCTCGGCTTCCGGGACGGCGACCTGCTCGGTTCGGTCGAGGAGGACGACCCGGCGCTGATCGAGGCCGTCGGGACGTTCACCGCACGCTGCCTGGCCGCACTGTCGGACCGGCCGACCGCCTTCCATCTGGAGGTCTTCCTCGACCGGGCCACCGGGGAGTGCGCGTTCCTGGAAGCGGGCGCCCGAGTCGGTGGCGCCGAGATCCCGTTCCTGTGGCGGGAGGTACACGGATACGACCTGATGGAGGCGGCCTTCCAGATCGCCCTCGGGCGGGCACCACGCCCGTGGGTCCCGCCGTTCACCGAGGTGGCCGGATGGCTGCTCGCTCCGGCGCCGGCCCGCCGACCCTGCCGGATCACCTCGGTGCGGTCGATGACCGGCCGGACCCCGGGGCCGTACGCCGAGGCGCTGCTCCGGCCGGGTGAGATCCTGCCGGCCGCCGACGCCTACTACGAGCATGTCGGCGGCCGATTCCGATTCCGCGGGCGGACGTCGGCCGCGGTCGAGGCCGCGATCACCGCCACCGCCGCCGCCTTCCAGGTCAGCGCGGAACCGGTCTGAGGCCGGAGCCGAACAGGTTCCTGGCCAGCCGCCGGTCGGTGGTGCTCACCCGGGGCGCGTCCAGGGCGTCACTCAGATACGCCACGAACCTGGCGCCCACGTGCGCGTCCAGAATCTGCCGGACCCGGCTGAACCTGGTTCCGGTGGCCGCCTCGCACAGGATCAACGCCTGCGCGAACCGCTCCTGGCCACGATCGGCCGAACCTGCCCGGACCAGCAGGTCGGCGTGGGCGTACAGGGCGATCGTCGACGCCAGCGGCTCGCGGCCCGGATCCAGCAGGTCCAGCGTCCGCTCCAACAGCGAACCCGCCTCGGCCGGACGCCCCTGCCGGGCCAGCAACGCACCCAGCCCGAACGTGGCGATCCGGACGTGATCCTCCTGATCGGCGCCGAGCAGCTGGATGGCCCGACGCAGGTGGGCTGCGGCGTCGTCGGCGCGGGCCGGGTCGGTCAGCAGCACCGAGCCGAGCTGGGTGTGCGCGGCCCCGATGATCCGTCGGTCGCCCAGCCGGTGTGCGGCGGCCAGCGCCGACTCGCACGCCTCGACCCCGACCGCCGGGGTCACCGCGAACGCCCGGCTGACGAAATCCCAGGTCAGCTGCGGGTCTCGGCGCTGGGCCACCCAGCGGGCCAGGATCGGCAGGTCGGCCCGCTCGGGGGCGAAGTCCGGGTCGGCCAGCCGGTCCATGGTGGCCAGATACCAGCGGATCGCCCGTTCGACGGCCACGTCGCGGTCGCTCATGCCGATGCCTCGGCGGCGGGCATAGCGGCGGACCATGTCGTACCAGCCGTAGCGGTCCGGGCCGGCCTCGACCATCAGGCTCGCCGAGATCAACTCGTCCAGCAGCCGTCTCGTCCGGGACAGGGTCAGGCCGGCCACCGCGGCGGCCAGGTCCAGGCGTACCGAACTCGCCGGCAGCGCGCCCAGCTGATCGAACAGCCGACCCGCCGGCGGGTCCACCACTATCCGGGCCTGCGCCAGCGCCGAACGCACGGTTCTCGGATCGTCGGCGACGTTCAGGATGTCAGCGCGTTCGCGTAGCTCGTCGGCGAACGAGGCCAGCGGCTGGGCGGACCGGGCGGCCAGGGTCGCGCCCGCCTGCCGCAACGTCAGGGGCCAGCCGCCACACAGGTCGACCACCTCGGCCCCGCCCGGACCGGCCAGACGGTCCGGGCCGACGATGCCGCCCAGCAGGTCACGAGCGGCGGCCGTGGACAGGGGGCGCAGCGCCAGGGTTCGTACCTCGTGGTGGGCGGCCAGCGCGGTCAGCCGGTTGCGGCTGGTCACCACCAGCAGGCTGCCGGAGGTCGGCGGGACCAGGGGCAGCAGTTGGGCCACCGTGCCCGCGTCGTCGGCGACCAGCAGAACGCGCTGGTGGTAGAGCCGGGTCCGGAACAGGGCGGCCCGTTCCTCGACACCCGCCGGTTGCCGGTCGGCGGGCATTCCGAGAGCGGCCAGGGCCGCGCCGACAGCCGCGTCCGGAGGGAGCCCGGCGTCCTTCGCGCCGTGCAGGTCGACGAAGATCTGGCCGTCGGGGAATCGGCCGGCGACATGGTGCGCCCACCGCACCGCCAGGGCCGTCTTGCCCAGGCCGCCGGCACCGGAGATCAGCACGACCCGCGGGTCGGCACCGGGCTCCGGAAGTGCCGCGGTCAACGTCGCCAGGTCGGCCTCCCGACCGGCGAAATGTCCGACCCCGGGCGGCATCTGCGCCGGCCGCTGCCCGGTCCCCGGCGGCTTCGGCGTCGACCGCTGCTCGGCCGTCGGCTGCCGACCCGGCGCGGCGTCCTCGTCCCGCAGGATGGAGGCGTGCAGTTCGCGTACGTCGGCGCACGGATCGCTGCCCAGCTCGTCGGCGAGCCGTTCGCGCAGCGCCTGGTAGGCGAGCAGGGCCTCGGCCCGCCGGTTGGACCGGTACAACGCGACCATCAACTGCCCGGTCAGCCGCTCCCGCAGCGGATGCTCGGCCACCGCCGTGACCAGCTCCCGGACCAGTTCGGCGTGGCCGCCGAGCGCCAACTCCGCCTCGAAACAGTCCTCCAGCAGGGCGATCCGCAGTTCGGTCAGCCGTACCCGATCAGCATCGACGCCGGGCACGGCGACCCCGCCGAGCGGCTCACCCTGCCAGAGCGCCAAGGCCTGCCGAAGCTTTTCGGCGGCCTCGGCGGGCTCCGCCCGCGCGGCCTGCCGGGCCAGATCCTCACAGCGTTTCAGATCACAGGCGACCGGCGGCACCGCGAGGTAATAGCCCGGGTCACGGGTCACCAGCGCGTCACCGATCTTCCGCCGCAACGACGAGATCATTCCCTGTACGCGGGCCCGCGGCGCCGCCGGAGGCCGGAGCGCCCACAGGCTCTCGATGATCCGCTCGGTCGACAGGACGGTGCCCTCGGCGAGCGCGAGCAGCGTCAGCACGCTGCGTTCCAGTGGGGCGAGCGGGATGCGGTTCCCGTTCGTCCAGACCTCGACCGGCCCGAGCAGCGCTATCTCCACCACGAGGCCGGTCAGTGTTCCGACCCGTTCACTGGGCGGCCGCTCGACATCACGCTCTGGCCGCTTCCCGGCGTCGTACTCTGGTTGCTGCTCAGCATCACGCTCTGGCCGCGGAATTCGGCGATCACCTCGCCGGCTGCCCGTCGCACGGTCACGTCGTACACCCCGGTCCGCCCGACGCGCCCCCGCTCGACCGCCTCGGCGACCAACTCGTCGTCGACGGCCGCGGCCCGCAGAAAGGTGACCTGCGCGTGCTGGGCGACGGCGGTCGGCCCGTGGCTGTTGCTGGCATAGGCGAACGCCGCGTCGGCCAGCAGGAACAGGTACCCGCCGTGAACGGTCCCGTGCCCGTTGGCCATGGTGCCGGCGACCCGCATCCGCATCCGGGCCCGCCCGGGTCCGAGGTCGTCCAACTGAATGCCGAGAGTCCGGCAGGTGATGTCGCGTTCGTACATGGCGGTGGCCGGCTGGATCGTGTCCATCGTGTGAATGCTCCCGGTCGTGACGGTGAGATCGAGAGCGAATCTAACGGTGCCGGTACACCCCCACCGCGACGACTCGACAAGCATCAATGTCCTTTTTGAAGGCTTTTTCCTGCGCCTTTTAAATACATCAGCTGATGTATGACTCATTCGTCATGTTCACCGAGCCGCGACTGTTCGCACCTAACAGCAGCAAGAGATCGGTTCTGCCCGGCGCGCGGCGGTTTCGTCCCTTACCCGGCCACGGCGACAGCCGAGGGCGGAGCGGGCGGTGAACTGGACCGGGATGCTTAGGCTCTCGGCATGACCGGGTGGGCTGAGGGCATGTCGGGGTGGCGTCCGGAATTCGGGGTGGCCGAGGAGCTGCTTCCGACTCGGTGGGAGGTTCTGGCAGGGCTGGTCGGGCGGTCTGTCGTCGGCTGGACGATCTGGGATCAAACACAGGAGCGGTGGTACGGGGTCGGACCGCTGGTGCTCGTCGCCGACGGCCCCGCGGGTCGGGTTCAGGTGGAGATCGGCTGGCAGAGGTGGGACGACCTGTCGATCACCGTGGGGACCGTCGACCTGACGATTCCGCCGGAGGTGGGCGGGCGGGCCGCTCAGTGGCGGGCCGCTGAACCGGCCGCGGTGGCGGCGATCGAGGGACGGGCCGTCACCGGGTTCGCCGCGGTGGAGGTGCCGTACTTCGACGGGGAGACGGATCTCCGTGCGGGGCTGCCGATGGATCAGGTGGCCGGCTGGGTGCTCAACGGGCTGTGGATCGAGTTCGGGACGGGTGGGCTGTACGTCCACAACGGCATCGACGAGAACGGATATTCGTCAGTGGTGGAGACGCCGAGCCGGGTACGCCGCCTCGGGTGAGGCGGGCAACCGGCCCGGCGGTCGCGGTGCGGCCGTGACGGGCCGCCTACGTCGCGGTGTGGCCCGGGTTCCTCCTCCTGGCCGTACGAAATGATGATGGAGGGACCCGGACCGGGCCGTCGATCAGAAGGTCATGCGGTCCATTTGATGTACGGGTTGACCTTGCCGCCCCAATCGAACGTCGCCATGTTGTCCCAGCCGTCTCCGGTGCCGTTGATGTTCGCCGGATCCCAGCCGTTTCCCTTGATGGCGTACCAGGTGGGTTCCCAGTAGAAGACGCCGATCGCGCCCGCGTTCCGGGCGGTGTTCTGGACCCAGGTGAACTGCTGGGCCTGGCCCGCCGAAGTGGCCGGGATGTTGTCGCAGAGAACGGTTCCCGGAATGGAGTTCTTCTCGCTGTCGGCGTCTCCGGTGGTGAATTGGTACGCCGTTTCGACGATCACCACGGGCTTGCCGTAACGGGTCCGGGCGTCGACGATCACGTTGTACAGGTTGGCGAGCGTGCCGTGCCACATGCAGTAGTACGACAGGCCGGTGATGTCCCAGGTCACGCCGGCCGCCTTGATGCCGTCGTAGAACCACCGCATGTTGGTCATGCTGTCCGCGTCCGCCACGTGGATGATCACCTGGGTGCCGCTGTTGCAGGCCTTCGTCGCGTTGTAGCCCTGCTTCAGCAGCGACGCCAGCGGGGTGAAGTTGCTGTTCACGACCTGACCCTTGGGCCACAGCATGCCGACGTTGATCTCGTTGCCGATCTGCACGCTGTCCGGGGTGAGCCCGGCCGCCTTGAGGCTGGTGCAGACGTCGTAGGTGTAGTTGTAGACGGCCGTCTGCAACTGGGTGAGCGAGTAGGACGCCCAGGCGGCCGGGGGATACTGCTTACCCGGGTCGGCCCACGTGTCGGAGTAGTGGAAGTCGACCATCAGCTTCAGGCCCTTGGCCTTGATCGCCGCGGCCTGCTGGAGCACCTTGGCCTTGTTGTTGTAACCGCTGGCCGGGTTGTTCCAGACACGCAGCCGGGCGTAGTTGACGCCGGCCGTCTTCAGGATGTCGTAGGGGTTGGCCTGGACACCCGAGGCGTTGTAGTACTTGCCGCCGAGGTCGAGCGTGCGCTGCAGCGACGACACGTCGGCGCCCAGCATGGTGAGGGAGGCGGCTTGTGCGGGGGCGGGTGACACCACCAACGCGACCGCGAGGACCGCGGCCGAGAAGGCGGCTCGGAGGGACGGTTTCATGGTGCTGCTCCTTTAAACGGGGATTTACCGGAGCCAGCGGACGTACGGGTTGATGCGCCCGCTGTCGTCGAAGGTCGCCATGTTCTCCCAGGCGTTGCCGGAGTTCTCGATGTCCTCGGTGTCCCAGCCGTTGCCGTCGATCGCGGTCCAGGTGGGTTCCCAGTAGAAGACGCCGATGGCACCGGCGTCCCGTGCGGTGGTCTGCACGGCGGCGAACTCCTGCGCCTGGCCCTGCTGCGTGGCGGGGATACCGTCGCAGGGGGCCGGGGAGAGCATGATGTTCTCCAGGTGGTCGTAGTTCTCGGTGGTGTACGGGTAGGCGGTCTCGGCGATCACCACGGGCTTGCCGTACCGGGACTTGACGTCACCGATGACGGTGGCCAGGTTGGTCAGCGTGCCGTGCCACATGCAGTAGTAGGAGAGCGCGGTGATGTCCCACTCGGCGCCGGCCGCGGTGATGCCGTCGTAGAACCAGTGGGCGGCGTCGATGTTCCCGGCGAGCGCCGTGTGCACCATGACCTGCGTCTTCTTGCTGCACGCCTTGGTCGCGTCGTAGCCGGCGTTGAGCAGGCCCGCCAGCGGCGTGAAGTTGCTGTTGCTGACGTAGCCGGTGGGCCACAGCATGCCGACGTTGATCTCGTTGCCGATCTGCACGCTGTCCGGGGTGGTGCCCTGCCGCTTCAGGCTGGTGCAGATGTCGTACGTGTAGTCGTAGACGTCCTGCTGCAGCTGGGCGAGGTCGTGGCCCTCCCACGCCGCGGGGGTGAACTGCTTGCCCGGGTCGGCCCAGGTGTCCGAGTAGTGGAAGTCGATCAGCAGCTTGTGCCCGGCGGCCTTGGCGGCACGGGCCTGCTTGAGCACCTTCTCCTTGTTGGAGTAGCCACTGGTCGGGTCGTTCCAGATGCGCAGCCGGACGTAGTTGACGCCGGCCTGCTGGAGAATCTCGTACGGATTACCGCGGCGACCGCGGGCGTCGTAGAACTTCTGCCCGAGTTCGATCGACCGTTGCAGCGTCGACACGTCGGCGCCGCGCATGGTGAGGCCTTGGGGATGGGCCTGCGCGGGGGTGGGGGAAAGCGTCACCGCGAGGAGAGCGGCGACGACGAGGGGGAGCTTCCTCATGACACTCCTCATGATCTTCCGTGACAAAAGGGGTGTTTCATTGGAGCGGACCGGCCTTCGGCCCGGTCAGGACCGGCTTCAGGCAGGCGACGAGGCCCGGACCACCAGGCTGGTGGGCACGGTGATGGAGAGCGGGGTACGCCCGGCGATCACATCAGTGAGCAGCCGGACCATCTCTTCGCTGATCCGTTCCAGCGGATGACGGACCGTGGTGAGCGGCGGTTCGGTGGTGGCCGCCAGCCCCGAGTCGTCGAAACCGACCACCCGCACGTCGCCGGGCACCTCGCGCCCGGCCTCGCGCAGCACCGGCAGCGCGGCCGCGGCCATCGCGTCCGACGCGGCGAACACGCCGTCCACATCCGGCACCCGGTCGAGCAGGCTACGCATCCCGGCCGCACCGCTCTGCCGGCTCCAGTCGCCGTGCACGACGTAGGCCGGGTCGACGGCGATCCCGGCCGCCATCAGCGCGTCGGTGTAGCCCCGCAGCCGGAACACCCCGCCGAAGGTGTCCTGCGGCCCGGTGATCGTGGCGATCCGCCGGCAGCCCTGGGCGAGCAGGTGCTCGACCGCGGACCGGCCGCCACCCCAGTCGTCGGCCGACACCGAGCTGATCCGGTCCTCGAAACCGAGCACCTGGCCGCACGCCACGATCGGCACCTCGGCCTCGACCAGCTGGCGGAGCAGCGGGTCACCCGAGTGCGGCGACACCAGCAGCACCCCGTCGACGTGGCCGCCGGACAGGTACGCGATGGCCCGGCTCCGCTCCTGCTGGGTCGACGCGATCATCAGGATCAGCGTCAGCTCCCGGTCGGAGAGGGCCTGGGCCACCCCGCGCAGCAGCACCGAGAAGTTGGGGTCCTCGAAGAGCAGGTGCTGTGGCTCGGTGAGCAGGAACGCGATCGACCCGGACCTGCCGGTGGCCAGCGACCGGGCGTGCGGGTTGGCCGTGTACCCGGTACGGGAGATGGCGTCGCGGACGGCCCGGACCGCCTCCGGGCTGACCCAGTCGCGTCCGTTGAGCACGCGGGAGACCGTCGCGTAGGACACGCCGGCCTCTCGAGCGACATCACGGATGGTGGGCCGTTTGCGCGACACGTTCGGGATCATAGTCACGCCTTCACACCACCGGCGGCCAGGTCGACCTGCCAGTAGCGCTGCAACGTCAGGAACAGGGCGATCAGCGGGATGATCGACACCAGTGCGCCGGTCACCACCGACGTGTACATGGACGGCTGGTTGGCACCCTGGTTGAGCAGCCCGTTCAGGCCGACCGTGAGCGGGTAGAGCTTGTCGTCGCCCAACATGATGTACGGCAGCATGAAGTTGTTCCAGATCGCCACGAACTGGAAGAGGAACACCGTCACCAGGCCGGTCCGCATCATCGGCAGCACCACCGTGCCGAACGTGCGCCACTCCCCGGAGCCGTCGATCCGGGACGCCTCCAGGATCTCGGTCGGCACCGCCGCGGCCGCGAAGATCCGGGCCAGGTAGATGCCGTACGGGCTGATGAAGCTGGGCAGCAGCACCGCCCAGTAGGTGTTGGTCATCCCGAGCTTGGCCAGCAGCAGGTACTGCGGGATGGCCAGGATGACGCCCGGCACCAGAACCCCGGCCAGGATGATGTTGAAGACCGTGGCCTTGCCCCGGAACTCGAACTTGGCCAGCGCGTACCCGGCCATCGCCGAGATCAG
Source organism: Actinoplanes sichuanensis (assembly GCF_033097365.1). Classification (NCBI taxonomy): domain Bacteria; kingdom Bacillati; phylum Actinomycetota; class Actinomycetes; order Micromonosporales; family Micromonosporaceae; genus Actinoplanes; species Actinoplanes sichuanensis. The sequence continues at coordinate 417,831 of NZ_AP028461.1, read as the reverse complement.
CGTGGAGACGGCCGCCCCGACGCCGGCGTAGATGACCGTGTTGCCCATCCAGCGCCAGTACAGGCCGTCCCGGTAACCGGCCAGGTCCACCAGGTTGTCGAACAGGTGGGTGCTCGGCGCCAGCGTGAACGTGGAGAACAACTCACTGGCGCTCTTCGACGACGCGATCAGCACCCAAAGGACCGGCAGCAGACAGTACGCGGCGCCGAGCAGCAGCAACGTGGTGGCGACCGGGCTGCGCTTCAACGTGGTGGTCACTTCAGTCCTCCTGGTTGAAGGCCCGGCGCCCGACGAGCTTGAGGAAGCCGAAGGACAGGATGAACGTGGCGAGCGCGATGATCACCGAGGTGGCGGCGGCCGCGTACAGGTCGTTGCGGGCGAACGCGTCCCGGTAGACCTTCATCAGCGGCGTCCACGTGGTCGAGATGGTGTTGGCAAGCGGCCGCAGCGTCATCGGCTCGGCGAACACCTGCAGCGTCGCGATCAGCGAGAACACGAAGGTCATCACCAGCGACGGCATCACGATCGGGATCTTGATGCGCCAGGCGATGGCGAGCTCCGACGCGCCGTCGATCCGGGCCGACTCGTACAGGCTGGTCGGGACCGCCCGCAGCGCCGTGTAGATGACGATCATGTTGAAGCCGGTGCCGCCCCAGACCGCGATGTTCGCGACCGCCCACATGGTCAGGTCGCTGGAGAGCAGGTTCGGCGCGGTGAAGCCGAGCGCCTCGATGGCGTCGTTGATCGGGCTGACCCGGGGCAGGTACAGGAAGCCCCAGAGCAGCGACGCGACCACGGCCGGCACCGCGTACGGCAGGAAGATCGAGATCCGGGCGAACTTGCCGATCGTCTCGCGGGTGCGGTTCGCGTCCAGCAGCAGCGCGAACAGCAGAGCCAGACCGAGCATGGTGGGTACGACGATCAGGCCGTACGCGCCGACCCGGTAGACGCTGGGCAGGAAGTCCGGGTCGGACAGCGACCGGGCGTAGTTGTCGAACCCGGCCCAGATCTCGGTACGGGACTTCGCGCCCAGGCCGAGGCCGCTGACCTTGACCTTGCGCAGGCTCAGATAGCCGGCGTAGACGATCGGCGCGGCCAGGAACGCGGTGAACAGGATCAGCGCGGGGGCGAGGAAGGCGTACGGCGTCCCGGCCTTCTTTCCGGTGCGCCGCCGGGGTGCCGCGGTCGGGGCGGCCGCGGTCTTTCTCGGGGCGGTGGTTGTCAGCGACATCGCCGAATTTCCTTTCGGAACGCTCCGGGCGGGCGATGGCGCCCGCCCGGAGTCGTACTCATCCGGTGACGGTGAACCCGGTGTTCTTCATGTCGTCGACGGTGGTCTTCTGCATGGTGACCAGCGACTCGGTGAAGGCGGCGGCCTTCTTCGCCTCGGCCGCCTTGCCGAAGGCGTCGTTGAACGCGCTGTAGGCGACGTTCACGTTCGGGCCGTAGGTGAACGGCTTCATCGCCTTCGAGGCCTCGGCGGCGATGGTGTAGAAGTCGGCCTGGTCGGCGAAGAAGGACGGCGGGCTGGTCAGCACACTCGTCGACTCGTTCGCGGCCGGGTAGACGAAGGCCTCGGTGGCCAGCAGCTTCAGGGCCTCGGAGTCACTGTTGAGCCACTGCACGAACTGGGCGGCCTGCTTCTTGTGCTTGGTCTGGGTGGTGACGCTGGTGGCCGAGCCGCCCCACGCACCGGTCGCCGGGGCCGCCGCGTCCCACTGCGGCATGAGGGCGGCCTTCCACTTGCCCTTGGTGTCCTTGGCCGAGCCGTCCAGGACGCCGGGCGCCCAGACCGCGCTGACCCAGCCGACCTGGGTGCCGTCGTTGAGGGCGGCGTTCCATTCCGGGGTGTACATCGGCTTGTTGTCGATGACGCCCTTCTCGACCAGTCCACCCCAGTACGCCGCGACCTTCTGCGTGGCGGCGTCGTTGATGTTGACGGTCCAGGCGTCCCCGTTCACGCCCCACCAGGAGGCGCCAGCCTGCTGGGCGAGACCGGTGAACAGGCCCGCGTCGTTGGCCGAGAACGTGCCCAGGTACTGCTTCGGGTCCGCCTTGTGGATCTTCTCCGCGGCGGCGGCGTAGTCGTCCCAGGTCTTCGGCGCGGCGAGGCCGTTCTTCTCGAAGACGTCGGAGCGGTAGAAGAACATCAGCGGCCCGGAGTCCTGCGGGACGCCGTAGACGGCCTCGGAGCCCAGGGTCACGCCGTTCCAGATGCCCGCCGGGAACTTGTCCTTGACCGAGCCGACCTCGGCCGAGATGTCGGCGATCGCGTCCGAGGAGACCAGGGTGGGGATCTTCTGGTACTCGGCCTGCATGATGTCCGGCGCGCCGGAGCCGGCCTTGATCGCGGTCAGCAGCTTGGTGACGGCCGGGTCGCCGCCGTCCTGCTTGTTGACGGTCACCTGGATGTTCGGGTTCTTGGCGTTCCAGGCGGCGGCGACCTTGTCCATGTTCGGCGCCCAGGTCCAGTAGGTCAGCGCGACCTTCTCGTTCGGGTCGCTCTGGCCCTCGGTGCCGGAGTCGGAGCTGCTGCTGCACGCGGTGGTGGTGAAAAGTGCCGCTGCGGCGAGAGTCGCCATCAGCGGGGCGAATTTAATCTTCATTGATCCTCCTTGATCGGCTTGGCCGGGAAGGGAAGCCGGTGACGGGGACCGGCCGGGAAGCGTGTGCTCCGGTCAGCCCCTGTGACCGGTTACAGTGCTGGTGTTACGGCCGTGTGTCAAGCCCTTGCGTCCCACCCGTTACGCCTGTGTATCGTGCGGGACTGCCGGCCTGTGACCGGTTACAGTCAACACCGCAAGGAGTGATCCCATGTTGTGGCCCGAGCCGCTCTCCGTTCGCCACCAAGCCTGGGCGACTCCGCTGCGCCGGCCGCGGATGAGCAACGACGAGGACGTGCGGCCCGGCCTCTCACTGACCAACCGCTACCTGACCCGCGACGGTGTTCCGGTCATCCCGGTCTCCGGCGAACTGCACTACAGCCGGGTTCCCCGCGAGCGCTGGGCGGAACGGCTGCGGCAGATGAAGGCCGGTGGCGTCACCGTGGTGGCGAGCTACATCTTCTGGCTGCATCACACGCCGCAGCGCGGTGCCGGCCGCTTCGACGGCAACCTCGACGTGGCCGCGTTCGTCGACCTGGCGGTCGAGATCGGTCTCGACGTGGTCCTCCGGATCGGCCCCTGGTGCCACGGCGAGTCCCGCAACGGCGGTTTCCCCGACTGGGTGCAGCAGGCCCCGGTGCGGCACCGCACCGACGACCCGGCCTACCTGGAGCTGGTCACCGAGTGGTTCGCCGAGATCGCCGCCGCGGTCGGCGACCGGTTCGGCAAGGTCCTCGGCATCCAACTCGAGAACGAGCTCTACGACCAGCCGCAGCACCTGGTCACCCTCAAGCGCCTGGCCCGCGAGGCGGGCATGGCCGCGCCGCTCTGGACGGCCACCGCGTGGGGCGGCGCCGACCTGCCCCCCGATGAGGTGCTGCCGCTGTACGGCGGCTACGGCGACGGTTTCTGGGTGGACGCCGACGCCCCCTGGGACCCGACCTTCCGCGACCACTACTTCTTCTCGCACGTCTGGGACGACGCGGGCATCGGCGCCGACGTCCGGCGCGCGCAGGCGATCGAGGCGGCCTCCGGCGGCCCGCGCACCCCGTCCGACGACTTCCCGGCAGCGACCTGCGAACTCGGCGGCGGCATGGCCACCGCCTACCACAGGCGTCCCCGCCCGGCCGCCCTCGACGTCGCCGCCATCGCCCACTGCAAGATCGGCAACGGGTCGGCGTGGCAGGGCTACTACATGTACGCCGGCGGCACCAATCCCGGCCCGGACCTGCACGAATCGCACGCCACCGGCTATCCCAACGACATCGCCCGGCTCGGCTACGACTTCCACGCCCCGATCGGCGAGGCCGGCACCCTGGCCCCCAGCCACGCCCAACTGCGCCGCCAGCACGCGTTCCTGTCCGCTTTCGGTCACCGCCTGGCGGAGATGCCGTCCAGCCTGCCGGACGTCCGCCCGGCCGACGTCGAGGACACCACGACGCTGCGATGGGCGCTGCGCAGCGACGGGGAGAGCGGATTCCTGTTCCTCTCCTGGCACCAGCCGCACTTCCCGCTGGACACCTACCGGGACGCCCGGTTCAAGATCTCCCTGGACACCGGCGAGATCGAGTTCCCGTCGAAGCCCATCGACATCCCGCCGGGCACCCTGGCCCGCTGGCCGCTCAACCTCACCGCGGGCGACACCACCATCACGTACGCCACCGCCTCGGCCCTGACCCTGCTGCCCGGTGACGTGCCCACGCTGGTCCTGATCGCCGAGGACGGCATCGACGTCGAAATCGCCGTGTCCGGAACTGTTCAGACCTTGACGCCGACCTTCACCCCGGTCCGCTTCGGCGGCCTCGACGTGCTCGTCCTCCCGGCCTCGGCGGCCGGTTCGGTCTGGGTCACCGAGGAGACCACCCGCCGCCTGCTGCTCAGCGACGACGAACTGCAGTGGGACGCAGGCGGAACGCTCACCGTCAAGGCTTCCAAAACCGCGGAGGTACGGCTATACGACCCCACAGTCGGAGCCTTCACCGTGGTGACAGTTCCCCAATCCACGGCACCGATGCTCCAGTCGGTGACCGTCGAGCAGTTGCGCCCGGCCGCCCCCACGGTCCCGGTCAGCTACGGCAAACACGACGGCCGTCCGTCCGCGCCCAGCCCCGAAACACTCGACGAGCTGGCCGCCGTCTACCGCCTGCACCTGCCCGACTTCGCCGCCGACCCGTCCCGCGACCCGCTGCTGCACATCACGTGGGCCGGCGACATCGGCGAGCTGCGCATCGACGGCCACCCGGTGACCGACCGCTACTGGGACGGCGCGGTGTGGACGGTCAATCTGACCGACGCCGGTTACGTCGCCGGCGCCCAGGTGACTCTGCACCTGCTGCCGCTGGCCGCCGGCTCCCCGGTGTCGGTCCCGGTGGAGGCCCGCACCCGCCTGACCGCCTCCGAGACCCAGCTGCTCACCCTGGACTCGGTGGAGGTGGTCGCCCGCACCACCTCCACCGCCGTGACCCCCGGATAGGGGGCGGGGAGCGCGGCTCCGCCAGGGCCGCGCTCCCCGGTCACGTGAGCACGTCGAGCATGCCCACGGCGCCCCGGGAGCTCCTCTCCCCAGGGCCGCGGCTTTCCGGTCCGGTGCTGCGGCAAGTCCGGGATCGGATCGTCGCCGGGCCCCACGGCGAACCGGCCGCCGCTCGGGGTGAGCGACGGCCGGCGAGTCGGGACAGGTCAGACTCCGGCCGGGACCTGGTCGGACGGGGTCAGGTTGTCGTCGGCGGCGGGTGGGCGGCGCTCCAGGGCGGCGCCCTCCACGTCCAGCTCAGGCAGCCGGCGCAGCCACGACGGCAGCCACCAGGCGGAGCGGCCGAGCAGGGCCAGCGCCGCCGGGACCGCGATCATCCGGACCACGAACGCGTCGAACGCGATACCCACGGCCAGGGCGAAGGCGATCGGCTTGATGGTGTCGTTGCCCTCCGGGACGAACGCCGCGAACACCGCGAACATGATGGTCGCGGCGGCGATCACCACCGGAGCGGCCTGGCGGAAACCGGTCACGATCGCGTCTTTCGGGTCGGCGCCGTGAGCGTGTGCCTCGTGCATCCGGGAGACCAGGAAGACCTGGTAGTCCATGGCCAGGCCGAACAGGATGCCGACGATGATGATCGGGGCGAGACTCAGGATCGGGCCGGTGGAGCCGGCGTTCACCGCGTCGGCGGCCCAACCCCACTGGAAGACGGCGACCGTGGCGCCGAACGCCGCACCGATCGTCAGCAGGAAGCCCAGCACGCCGACCACCGGGACCAGCAGCGAGCGGAACACCAGGACCAGCAGCACGAACGCCAGGCCGACGACCAGGCCCAGGTAGACCGGGAGGGCGTCGTTCAGCTTCTGCGAGACGTCGATGCTGACCGCGGTGCTGCCGGTGACGTAGACACGGGCGCCGTCGGCGTCGGCGACCTGGTCACGGATGGCGTGCACCAGGTCGACGGTCTTCTGATCCTCGGGACCGGACGCCGGGATCAGCGTGACCAGGGCGGCCGAGGCGTCGGCGTTCGGGGTGGCGGGCAGCGCGAGGGCCACGCCGGGCAGGGTGGCGACCTGCTTCTGGACGGTCGCGGCGTGGGTGGCCGCGTTCGGACCGTCGATCAGCACGATCAGCGGGCTGCTGATGCCGAGGCCGAACCGGCTGTCGATGATCGCCTGGGCGCGGGCCTGGGTGGTGCCCTCGGCGGCGCGCTGGGCGAGGGTGGTCTTCATCGAGAAGAACGGGATCGCGATGACGGCGAGGACCGCGACCGCGCCGATCAGGCTGAGCCAGCGCTGCTCGGTGACCAGCCGCGCCCAGCCACGGATGAAGCCACGCCCTTCCGGCAGCTCCTCCGTGGCGGGGGGAACAGGCTGCGGGGAATGGGTCCCGACGGTGACCGGAGCGATGACGCGCTGTCTACGGGGCAGGGCCCGCCGGCCGACGTAGCCGAGGATCGCCGGGACCAGGGTGATCGCGACCAAGACGGCGATCACGATGGTGGCCGCGGCGGCGATGCCCATCTCGGACAGGAACGGGATGCCGACCACGGACAGCCCGGCCAGGGCGATCACCACGGTCAGCCCGGCGGTCACCACGGCCGAGCCGGCGGTGCCGACACTCATCGCCGCGGCGGCCGGGACGGACAGGCCGCGACGCAGTTCGTGCCGGAAGCGGGTGACGATGAACAGCGCGTAGTCGATGCCGACGGCCAGGCCGAGCATGACCGCGAGGATCGGGGTGGTCGACTGCAGCTCGGTGAAACCGGTCAGGGTGACGATGCCGGCCGCGCCGATACCGACACCGGCGATCGCGGTCAGCAGGTTCATGCCGGCGGCGACCAGGGAGCCGTAGGTGAGGGCCAGGACGATCAGCGCGACCACCACGCCGAGGATCTCGGAGGCGCCGCCGATGTCGGCCGGGTTGCTCAACGCCTCGCCGCGGGCCTCGACGGTCAGACCGGTCGCGCGGGCGTCGGTGACGGCGGCGGTGATGGCCGCCCGCTGCTCGTCGGTGACCTCGGACGGCTGCACCGGGTACGTCACCGAGCTGTACGCGGCCACCTGGTCCCGGGAGACGGCCGGCGACTTCGGGTCGAGCGGGTTGCTCGCGGCCGCCACGCCCGGCAGTTTGCCGAGGCCTGCGACGATCTGGGCGACCTTCCCGGCGTTCTCCGGGTCGGTGATCCGCTGACCGGTCGGCGCCTCGAACACCACCTGGACGGTGGCGCCCGCGGACGCCTCGCCGAACTTCTCCTTCATCAGCGCCAGGGCCGTGGTCGACTCCTGGCCCGGGATGCTGAAGCTGTTCGCGGTGGCGCCGGAGAGGGTGCCCGCGCCGGCGCCGACCGCGACGAGAGCGACCAGCCAGGCGATCGTGACGAGTAAGCGGTGCCGTACTGACGCCAGCCCGAGCCGGTGCAGCAGCGTTGCCATGAGGAGTCCTTTTCTCACGCTAAAACCGAAATATCGGATATCAGAGGGGTACGGAGGGAGGCGCCCGACCGGAACGGACCGGTGTGAGCCGCGGGGGCGGCCGGGGCCGGGCGACGGGCGGAACGAAGGCCGGGGCCGGGCGGGGCGGACTGCGGGCGGCGGGCGGAGCGAGGGCTGGGGGGCGGGGCGGGCGACAGGCGGCAGGAGGAGCTAGGGCTGGGGCGGACGGCCGAGGCCAGGCGGCGGGCGGCGGGCGACGGGCGGAGCGAGGGCTGGGGCGGGCGGCCGAGGCCGGGGCCGGGTGGGGTCAGTGGCCGAGGGCGTCGTAGCCGATCGCGGCGAGGCGGGCCGGGGCGTCGGCGGTGAGCTGGTCGCAGAGGGCGAGACTGGCGACCGCGACCGCGCCGAGGGCGCCGGTGATCCGCAGGGCCCGTTCGGTGTCGCCGTGGAGTTCGTCGCCGAAGGCGGCGGCGAGGGCCTGTCCGAGGACCGCGCACGAGTTGCCGATGTCGCTCTCCGGCTCGGCGAGCATCGACGAGAGCAGCAGCGCGACCATGCCCGGCTGGGCGACGGCCAGGTGGGCGAGACCGGTCAGCACCACCCGGTCGCGCTCCGGGCCGGTGGGCAGCGCGGCGACTCCGGCGCCGGTCTCCCCGATCTGCTCGACGCAGCGGTCGATGACGGCCGTCTGGAGCGCCTCCTTGGTCGGGAAGCGGTGCAGCAGGCCGGTTTTGGAGTAGCCGACCGTGTCCGCGATCCGCTGGACCGAGGTCTCCTTGAACCCGTGCCGGGCGAACAGGTGCGCCGCGGCCTCGAGGATCTCGTCGTCGATCTGCTGCTTCGTGGGACGGGGCATGGGGACCACCGTAGACCGTTATGGACCAGACTGGTCCGTCAGGGACCGTGGCGGTCCCCACACTGCGTAACGTCAGGTTCTAATTCCCCAACGCAACCGCGATAAACCCGCAAAAGGTACGGATCAGGCCCGTCCACCGCCCAGCCGAAGACCAGCGGTTCGTCCTCGCACTCGACCAGATAGACCGGCAGCCACACCGGCCGCGGATCAGACGCCACCACCTCGACCGGAACGGCCGGGCCGGTGAAGTCGGCGACGTCCGCCCGGGCCGGCAGCCGACCGACGGCGTCCGGCGGAAACCGGTCGGGTCCGGTCAACGCGGTGAACACGGTGCCGTCGGGCAGGGTCAGCTCCGCCGTCGGCAGCCACACCGCGTGGGTGGCGTGCGCGAACGGCACCGGCTCCCCCGCGCCGTCGAACAGCCACGTCAGCCGCCGGCCCCGGGACAGCCGGTAGCGCCGCCCGGCCGCCATCGATCGCCGGCCCAGGTCGGTCAGCTCGAGACCGTCCGCGGTCCGTCGCACGTGCCCGAGGTCCTCCAGGAAACGGGCGGTCCGGTCGACCAGCACCGGTTCCACACCGAAGAACACGGCCAGCTCGTCGATCCCGGACAGCCCGGCCTCGGCCAACGCCCGGGTCAGGTACCTGTCGAACACGTCGTACGGGTGCGCCTCCCGGACGGTGGCCACCACGTCGACCGCCCACATCGGCAGCAGCAACGGCACGAACCGCACCGGCCGCACCCCGGGCAGCGCGCCCACCCGCCGGACCACCTCGCGCATCGGCAGGTGCGCGGCGCCTGTCACCAGCCTTTCACCGCCCGGTTGCGGGCCGGGGCACGGGCCGCGACCCGCTCGAACACACTGCCGGTGAGCAGGGCGGTCAGCTCGTCCGCGTCGGCGCCGGACGGGCAGCGGGCGGCCACCCAGGCGCCGGCCACCTCGGGATCGCGCAACGGTGGGCGGCCGGGCTCGCCGACCAGCACCGCGCGGCGGGCCCGGACCAGCGGCACCAGCGCCTCGGGCACCGGCACCCGGGCCGCGTCCTGCAGGACGAGCAGGTCGAACTCCAGATCACCATGCTCGGGACGGCCTGCGCCGAGGCAGGTGGTGGCCACCACGTCGGCGTACCGCAGGAGCTCGGTGTGCAGCTGCCGGGACGGGCGGGCGGCGCGCTGACGCCACTCGCGCAGCAGACCGCCACGGGCGCGCAGCACCGGTTCCAGCTCGTGACAGCGATCGGCCAGCGCGGCCAGGCCCGCCTGGTCGGCGGTCCAGGAGGCGACCTCGGCCACCGGCGGGGAGTCGGGCAGCAGGCGGGTCAGGTGGTGGGCGGCCCGTTCCGCGGACTCCAGCGCACGCCGGGCGGCGAGCTCGGCGAACGCGGAACGGTCGGCTGCCATGCGGACGGCGCTGTCCTGCTGGACCTCTTGCGTCAATTGTCGGAGGCGTTCCTCGTACCGGGAAATGGTGTCGAAGGACCGGGAGCGGGCCGCGGCGGCGGACCGGATCGCCTCGCTCAGCCGACGCCGAAGCCCCGGTGCGCGCCAGCGGCGAAATGTCGCGGTCTCCGCCTGCCGCACCGCGGCAGTGAGCTGTTCTACCAGGTCAGCGGCGTGCGCGGCAGCCACCTGAGCCGTCTCGGCGGCCCGCGCGCACTCCCTGGACGCGGCACCGAGACGCTCCCGCGCGGCCTCCGCCGTCGCCACCCGATGCGCCTCGGCGCGGTCGGCACGCTCACGGGCGGCGGCCGCCTCAGCGACCGCGGTGGTCAGCCGCCGCAACCAGCCGAGCGCCGGCGACGGCTCACCGAGCCACGGCTCCAGAGACCGGGCGGCGGCCTGCGAACGGGCCAGAATGCGCTGCTGAACCCCGGCTGCCGCGTCGGCCAGACTGCCCGGACCGGAACCCGGCTGATCAGGACGGATCACCAACGCACCCGGCGGCAACCGGGACAGAACGGCCTCGACCGCGGGCGGCGTCGGCGCCGCGAGCAGCACCCGCTCGCCGCGTTCCGCGGCCTCGCGCACGATCTCCAGAACGGTCAAGGTCCGCGCGGTGCCGGGCGGAGCAACCAGACAGAACACATCCGGTACGGCCAGTGCGCGCGACACCTCGTCGGTGTCCGGAGGGTCGTCACCGGACTCGGCGAAGCGCCCCTCGGCGAGCAGCGGCAGCAACCCCGGGTTGGCGGTGGCCCCGGCGCGCAGCCGCAGGATCGCCGCACGCTGGACCCGCTCGTCGAGGCCGGCGTCCCGCGCGGTGGACTCCGGGCCGAGCTCACGGCCCGCGGCGACGGCCAACTCGAGCGCTGCGCAGAACCCCTCGTTCCGGTAGGACGCATGCTCTAGATCGACAAGGCTCGACGCCATGCGCTCACCATAGTTGTGGCGGTTGCCGCCCTTCAAACGATCCGCGATTGAATGGTGGGACCACCCTCCGCACAGATCGGATGCGCCGATGTCCCACCCCTACGCCGACCTGCTCTTCACCGGAGGGCCGGTGTTCACCGCCGGTGGCGGCCCGGCCAGCGCGGTAGCGGTCCGTGACGGTCGGATCATCGCCACCGGCCACGACCTGAGTGCCCTGACCGGACCGTCCACCGAGGTGGTGGACCTGGCCGGGCGGCTGCTGCTACCCGGTTTCCAGGACGCGCACGTGCACGCCGTGATGGGCGGTGTCGAACTCAACCAGTGCGACCTGACCGAGACCACCGACCTCGACGAGTATCTGCGCCGGGTCGCCGCCTACGCGGAAGATCACCCGGACGTGGCCTGGATCGTCGGCGGTGGCTGGTCGATGGAGACCTTCCCGGGCGGGGTGCCGGCCAAGGAACTGCTCGACCGGATCGTCCCCGACCGGCCGGTGTTCCTGGCCAACCGCGACCACCACGGCGCATGGGTGAACAGCCGGGCGCTGGAACTGGCCGGGATCACCGCCGACACCGCCGACCCGGCGCACGGGCGGATCGACCGCAACCCGGACGGCAGCCCGGCGGGCGGTCTCCAGGAGGGCGCGATGGAGCTGGTCACGCCGCTGCTGCCGGAGGTGACCACAGCCGACCGGATCGCCGGCCTGAAACGGGCCCAGCAGTTGCTGCACTCGCTCGGGGTGACCGCGTGGCAGGACGCCATGGTGTGCGCGACGAACGGTTACCCGGAGGTGTCCGACGCCTACCTGGCCGCCGCGTCCGAGGGCTGGCTGACCGCGACCGTCGTCGGGGCGCTCTGGTGGGACCGCGACCGGGGCCCCGAGCAGATCCCGGAGATCGTCGCCAACCGGGAGCGACTCACCGTGGGCCGACTGCGCTGTGACAGCGTCAAGCTGATGCTGGACGGGGTGGCGGAGAACTTCACGGCCGCGATGACCGAGTCGTACCGGGACGGCTGCGGCTGCGCGACCGGCAACACCGGGCTGTCGTTCATCGAGCCGGCGGCGCTGCGGTCCTACGTCACCGAGCTGGACGCGCTCGGGTTCCAGGTGCACTTCCACGCCCTCGGGGACCGGGCCGTGCGGGACGGGCTGGACGCGGTCGCCGCGGCCCGGGCGAAGAACGGCTTCACCGACAACCGGCCGCATCTGGCCCACCTGCAGGTGGTGCACCCGGACGACGTGCCCCGGTTCCGGCGGCTCGGCGCGACGGCGAACCTGCAGGCCTACTGGGCGTCCCACGAGCCGCAGATGGACGATCTGACGATCCCGTTCCTGGACCCGGCACTGGCCGGGCGGCAATACCCGTTCGGCGACCTGTGGCGGTCCGGGGCGCACCTGGCGGCGGGCAGCGACTGGCCGGTCAGCACCCCCGACCCGCTGCAGGCGATCCACGTCGCGGTGAACCGGGTCCACCAGGGTGAGGACTACCCGCCGTTCCTGCCGGAGCAGCGGCTCGACCTGGCCACCGCGCTGGCCGCTTACACCGCCGGGTCGGCCTACGTGAACCGGCTCGACGACACCGGCACGATCCGCCCCGGCAATCGGGCCGACCTGGTGGTCCTCGACCGGGACCCGTTCACCGCCCCGACCGCCGAGATCGCCTCCGCGTCGGTGGCCGGCACCTGGGTCGACGGGCGGCAGGTCTACGCCGCATGAGGAAGGGGGCCGGTGGGCCCCCTCAGCTCAGTTCTTCTCGTCCTCGTCGTCCGGCTCGACCGCGTCCTCGTCGTCGTGCTCGACCTCGTCGGCCGGCTGCGCGTGCCGCGGCGCCGCCTCGATCACCTCGGCGACCGGCTCCTCCTCGACGTACTCGCTCATCTGCGGGGCGTCGACCCAGAGGGCGCGCAGCTGGCTCTGCATGAACCCGGTGAGCCGGCCCCGGTACTCCCGGTCGAACTGCTCCAGCGCCTCGATCTGCTGCTGCAGGGCCTCCCGCTTGGCGCCGAGGCTGCCCACCACGTCGTCGTAGCGCTGCTGCGCCTGGTGCTTGAGCTGCTCGGCACCGGCGATCGCGTCGGCGCCGATGGTCTCCGCCCGGTTGCGGGCGTCGGCCACGATCTTCTCCGCGGTGCGCCGGGCCTCCTCGGCGCGGGCCTGGGCGTCCCGGGCCATCTGCTCGGCGCCGGCACGAGCCTCGGCCAGCACCCGGTCCGCCTCGCGGCGCACATTGTTGGCGTGGGCCTGGGCGTCCCGCGCGATCTGCTCGGCCGCCGCGAGCGCATCCGTACGGATCTTGTCCGCGTGGTGCTGCGCGCTCGCCACGTGCTCCTCGGCGGTGCGCTGCGCGAGGGCGAGAACCTGCAAAGCCTGGTTCGGCAGGCCGGGGTTGGGGGCGATCACCGCGTGCTCCGAGGTCTGACTGTCCGTCCCATTGAGCAGCACTTCGACACGATCCTTACTCGAGGGGGTGAGGTCCGGCGACCGGCAGACTCTTGGGGGGTGGGCCGGCGCGCATGGCCATGATCGGGCGGATGCTACCAAGCTGAGCTGCCAGTTTGCGAGGGTCCGCCGACGATCACATTTACCCCACTAATGCCCTTTACGGACATTTCGTATATTAGGATGAATTGGATCTTGTGTCCGGCCCATCGGAGGACGATCCATGCGTACCGCCCTATTGACCTGCCTCTTCCTCGTGGCCACCGGGCCACAGGCCGCGGTCGCCAGTCCAGCCGCGAGACCCTTGGCGAACCCTTTCGCGAGGCACGGCTCGAGCCCCGATGACGTCCGGATGGCGGTCTGGCCGATGGACGAGACAGCCGGCAGCCGGTGGATGACCGACACCAGCGGCCGCGGCCATCACGGCCAGATCGGACCGGAGGTCGGCACAGGTCTGTCCGAGGGGTTCGCCATGGGCTACCGCTTCGAACGCCTGGAACCGGACACTCCGCCCACCCGACCCGGCCATCTGGTCACCATCGCCGACCACTCGGACCTCGACCCCGGCGACCGCGACTTCGCCGTCACGATCCGACTCCGAACCACCCACAAGTTCGGCAACGTCATCCAGAAGGGTCAGGCCACCGTCCCCGGCGGAAGCTGGAAGGTCCAGATCCCGAACGGCCGCGCCACCTGCACCTACCGCGGCACCCGCGGAACGATGGAACTGATCGCCCCCTACAAGATCAACGACGGGGACTGGCACGTGGTCCGCTGCACCCGCCTGAACGACGGCGTCTACCTGAGCATCGACGGCGTCGAGGCGGCGTCCCGGGAAGGCTGGACCGGCCCGATCAGCAACAACTGGCCGGTGACGATCGGCGGCAAACCTGACTGCGACCAGATCGAAGTGGGTTGCGACTACTACGCCGGAGACCTCGACTGGATAAAGATCGAAGCCGCTTGACCTCCCCTCACCCCTCGCCCCCACCTCTTGCGGGCAGGCCCTCACCTCTAGCGGGCAGGCCCTCACCTCTTGCGGGCAGGCCCTGACCGCCGCGCCCCACCGGCACCCCCGCCCCGCCCCCGCACCCCGCGCCCTTCGCCTTCCTCCCCATCTCCAACCATTTCCCTCGCCACCGGCGCTCACCCCCGCGCCCCTCGCCGACGCACTGCCCATCTCTCGCCTTCGCCACCGCAACGGCGCGCCCTCACCACCGCGTCATCGCCACCGCACAACCACACCCTCACCACCGCGCCTTCGCGACCCCAGACACCGCGCCCTCATCACCGCAACACCGCGCCCTCACCACCGTGCCTTCGCCACCCCAACACCGCGCCCTCACCCGGCGCACCTTCACCACGGCGCCCTCACCGCCGCTCCTTCACCAGCGCACCCTCACCACCGCGCCTTCGCCACCGCACCACCGCGCCCTCACCGCCGCTCCCTCACCACCGGCTCTCGCTCTCGGCTCTTGCCCGAGCAACGCACGCCACCCCCGACAGGCGGCCGAACAACACACGGCACCCGCGGCGAACTCCCGCACGACATGCGCCGACACAGCACCAACGCACGCGGCGGACGGGCGCGGGAGCGGCGACGGCGAGACGCCGCATTTCGCCTGGCCGGCGAGAGACGGTCGGCGGCGAGTGGAGTACGGGCGGTGGGGCCGGGCTCAGAGGTGGGAGAGGGCGAAGGACAGCAGGAAACCCGTCACCGTGATCAGGCCGATCAGCAGGTGGGCGTCTTCGAAGGCCTCCGGGATCATGGTGTCGGCGACCATCGTCAGGATCGCGCCGCCGGCCAGCGCCGTGATCCAGCCCAGCAAGGCGGCCGGGGCGTCGGCGAGGATCGTGTGACCGGTGATCGCGGCCAGGCCGCTGATCAGGGCGATTCCGGACCAGAGGCTGAAGACGTACGTTCGGCTCCGGCCCGCCGCCCGCATTCCGGCCGCGCTGGACAGGCCCTCGGGGACGTTGCTGACGAAGACCGCCACCACGGTGGCCACGCTGACGCCGCCGCCGGCCAGCAGGCTGGTGCCGATGACTATCGATTCGGGGATGCCGTCGAGGAGGGCACCCAAGGCCAGGGCCAGGCCGGATTCGTCGTCCTTACGGTCTTCGGAGCGTTTCCGGTTGCGGGCGCCGCGTCGGGCCAGCAGCACGTTGCAGCCGGTGTAGATCAGCGCGCCGGCGATCGCCCCGGAGGCGGCCCATTCCATGCCTGCCTGTTCGTAGGCCCCGCCGACCAACTCGAACGCGACGGCCGACAGGAGTACACCGGCACCGAACGCCATGATCGACGCGATGATCCGCCGCGGGATGTCGACGAGGTAGCCGACCGCCGCGCCGAGCAGCAACGCGGAACCGGCCAGCAGCCCCCAGCCGCCCGCCTCCAACCAACCGGGCATACCGGCGATCATGCCCAGTCATCCCGCGCGGCACACCATCCAGACGGGGTGATCGCAAAGGGCCGCCCGCAAGGCCCCATCCGAAGGGCCGCCCGCAAGGGGCGGCCCAAAGGATCGGCTGACGGGGCGGTCGGCGAGCTAGCGGCCGAAACCGCGGGCGAGCCGGTGGTACGCCTGGTTCCAGCGCACCTCCTTGACGAACGACCGGGTGGTGGTCGCCTCGTCGATGACCAGCAGTTCGGTGCCGACCATCTCGGCCAGGTCGGCCAGTTCCTCCGCGCCGACCGCCGAGGACAGCACGGTGTGGTGCGGGCCGCCCGCGGTCAGCCAGCATTCGGCCGATGTGGACAGGGACGGGGCCGGCTTCCAGACCGCGCGGGCGACCGGCAGTTTCGGCAGCGGCGCGGTCGGCGGAACCACCTCGATCTCGTTGGCGACCAGGCGGAACCGCTCCCCCAGGTCGGCCAGGCCGAGCACGATGGCCTTGCCGGGGGCGGCGTCGAAGACCAGGCGGACCGGGTCCTCGCGGCCGCCGATGCCGAGCGGGTGGATCTCCAGCTTCGGCTTGCCGGACGCGATGGTCGGGCACACCTCGAGCATGTGGGCGCCGAGGATGACCTCGTTACCCGGGGTCAGGTCGTAGGTGTAGTCCTCCATGAAGGAGGTGCCGCCACCGGGGGCCATCGCCTTGAGCGTGTGCACCAGGACCGACGTCTTCCAGTCGCCTTCGCCGCCGAACCCGTACCCGTCGGCCATCAGACGCTGGACCGCGAGGCCGGGCAGTTGCCGGAGCCCACCGAGGTCCTCGAAGTTGGAGGTGAACGCGCGGAAGCCGCCCTCGGTGAGGAACTGCCGCAGGCCCAGCTCGATCCGGGCGCCGTAACGCAGCGAGTCGAGCCGCTCCCCCAGCAACTCGGGGGCGACGTCGTAGGTGTCCTTGTACTCCTCGACGAGCTTGTCGATCTCCGTGTCCGACTGCTGGTCGACGACGGCGACCAGGTCGTTCACCCCGTACGTGTTGACCGAGACGCCGAACCGCAGCTGAGCCTCGACCTTGTCGCCCTCGGTGACCGCGACGTCGCGCATGTTGTCACCGAAACGCGCGAGCTTGAGGCTGCGCATCGCGGCATAGCCGCGAGCGGCCTTCACCCAGGTGGCGATGCGGGCGGCCACGGCCGGGTTGCTGACGTGCCCGGCGACGGTCTTGCGGGGTACGCCCAGACGAGCCTCGATGAACCCGAACTCCCGGTCGCCGTGCGCGGCCTGGTTGAGGTTCATGAAGTCCATGTCGATCTCGGACCAGGGCAGTTCGACGTTGTGCTGGGTGTGCAGGTGCAGTAGCGGGGCCCGGAGCGCGTCCAACCCGGCGATCCACATCTTGGCCGGGGAGAACGTGTGCATCCAGGCGACCACACCGAGCACGCCGGGGGTGGACGAGGCCCGCCGGCAGATCTCCAGGATCTGCTCGGCGCTGGTCAGCACCGGCTGCCAGACCACGTCCGCGTCGAGCTGCGCGTCCAGCTGTCCGGCGATCTCCCGGGACTGGGAGGCGACCTGCTCCAGGGTCTCCGGTCCGTAGAGTCCCTGGCTGCCGGTGAGGAACCAGATTTCCCCGTTACTCATGTGGTCGCCTTTCTCGTACTTTCGTAGTCATGCTGGTTATTTCGCTTTTCTCGTGACGAGTCGCTGCATCACGATGAAGACGAAGAGGAGCACGCCGATGATGATCCGCGCCCAGGCCGCGTTCAAATCGCCCTGGAAGTTGATGATCGTCCGGATCAGACCGGTGACCAGGACACCGAGCACGGTGCCCCAGACGAAGCCGGAGCCGCCGGTCAGCAGTACGCCACCGATGACGCAGGCGGCGATCGCGTCCAGCTCCATGCCGTTGCCCTGCAGGGCCCAGCCGGAGGTGGAGTTGATGCTGAACAGCACACCGCCGAGCGCCGCGCAGAAACCGCTCAGGGTGTAGACGGCGATCTTGGTGCGGCCCACCGGCAGGCCCATCAGCAGCGCCGAGTCGGCGTTGCCGCCGATCGCGTAGACGTTGCGGCCGAACCGGGTCCAGGCCAGCACCGCGGCCGCGACCACGACGGTGAGCACCGCGACGATGGCGATCGGCTTGGTGACCACACCGTCGGCCAGCACGATCCGGAAGTCGGAGATCTCCCGCCACATGTCGTCGCGGATCGGGACCGACTCGTCGTTGATGGTCAGCGCCGCGCCGCGGGCCAGGAAGAGCCCGGCGAGCGTGGCGATGAACGGCTCCACCTTGAAGTAGTGGATCACCGCTCCCTGGCCGGCACCGATCAGTGCACCCAGCAGCAGCACCGCCGGCAGGACGACGAGCGGCGGCCAGTCGGCCTTGAGGAGGGTGGCGGTCAGGATCGTGGTCAGCGAGATGACCGCGCCGACCGACAGGTCGATACCGCCGGTGATGATCACGAAGGTCATGCCGACCGCGACCACGAGCAGCACCGCGTTGTCCCGGAACAGGTTGACGATGACGCTCGGGTCCTCGAAGTTCCGGTAGTTGGCGACACCGCTGCTGTACATCACGATCAGCAGGAACAGGGTGGCGAGGATGGGAATGTACCGGCTGTTCGGCTTGTAGACCCGGCGCCGCTTGTTGAGCACCGGCCCTCCACCGTCCTTGGTGACCGGAGTCATGTCCGTGGTGGTCATGCTGGCGCTCCAACTTTCTGCACGGCCGGACGCTTGAAGCGTCCGAAGACCTTCTCCCGGAAGTCCGGCGACTGCGACAGACAGAGCGCCACCACGACGACGGACTTGAACAGCAGGTTGGCCTCGGCCGGAATGTCGATCGCGACCACGGTGACCCGCAGCGTCTGGATGATGATCGCGCCGAGCACGGTGCCGATGATCGAGAACCGGCCGCCGATGAGCGCGGTGCCACCGATGACCACGGCCAGGATGGCGTCCAGCTCGATCAGGTTGCCGGCCGAGATGCTGTCGGCGCTCTTGATGTCGGCGCTGGCGATCAGGCCCGCGAGACCGGCGAAACCGCCCGCCACCACGTACGTCATGATCGTGATCCGGCGGGCGCCGATGCCGGCCAGCCGGCTGGCCGTCGGGCTGCCGCCCACCGATTCCAGCAGCAGGCCGAGAGCGGTACGCCGGGTCAGCAGGACGGTGAGGCCCACCGCGGCCGCGGCAATCAGCAGCGCGATCGGCAGGGTCAGGAAGAACCCGGAGGCCAGCGCCGAGTACGGCCCGGACTGCACGTTGATGATCTGGCCCTCGGTGAACAGCTGAGCCAGACCGCGGCCGGCCACCATGAGGATCAGGGTCGCGATGATCGGCTGGATCCCGACCACAGCGACCAGCGCGCCGTTCCAGAGCCCGGCGGCCAGCGAGATGAGGATCGCTGCGCCGATCGCGATGAACACGCCGCTCAGGCTGTTCTGGTTCGGCAGGTCGCTGATGAGCAGACACGCGACCGCGCCGGAGATCGCCATCACCGAGCCGACCGACAGGTCGATACCGCCGGTCGCGATGACCAGCGTCATGCCGAGGGCGACCAGGATGAGCGGTGCGCTGCCACGCAGGATGTCGATCAGGGTTCCGAAGAGGTGGCCGTCTTGGAACGCGATGAACTGGTTGGAGGTGAACGCGTTGACCGCCAGCATCACCACCAGGATCAGCGACGGCCAGAACAGCCGGTTCTTGTACAGGGTCGTCATGAGGTTGCTCCGCTGGCGATGGTCTGCATGATGCGGTCGGCGTCGACGTCCGCGGTGTTCTCCAGCTCCTCGACCAGGCGCCGGTCCCGCAGCACCGCGATCTTGTGACTGAGCCGGAGGACCTCCTCCAGCTCGGCGCTGACGAACAGCACCGCCATGCCGCCGTCGGACAGCTCGGCCACCAGGCGCTGGATCTCGGCCTTGGCGCCGACGTCGATACCGCGGGTCGGCTCGTCGATGATCAGGAGCCGGGGCTCGGTGATCAGCCACCGGGCGAGCAGCACCTTCTGCTGGTTGCCGCCGCTGAGGTTGCGGACCGGGCGCTCCGGGTCGGCGGGCCGGATCTGAAGGGCCTTGATGTACTTGTCGACGATCTCGTCCTGCTGCTTACGCGGGATGGGGCGCGTCCAGCCGCGGGTGGCCTGCAGCGCCAGGATGATGTTCTCCCGGACGCTGAGCTCGCCGATGATGCCCTCGGTACGCCGGTTCTCCGAGGAGAAGGCGATCCGGTGCTTCATCGCGACCTGCGGGTCACGCAGGTTGATCCGCTTGCCGTCGACCAGCACCTCACCGGTGTCGGCCTTGTCGGCGCCGAAGAGCAGGCGGGCCAGTTCGGTGCGGCCGGAGCCGAGCAGACCGGCCAGTCCCACCACCTCACCCTCGTGGATGGTCAGGTCGTACGGGGCGATCGCGCCCGTACGACCGAGGCCCTTGGCTTCCAGGAGCGGCTTGGCCTCGGCGGCCCGTTCCCGGTTGCTCTGCGCCTTGTCCTCGAGGTCCTCCAGCGCGGCCAGTTCCTTGCCGATCATCTTCTCGACCAGCTGGACCTGGGACAGTTCCTCGGTCCGGTGCTCGCTGATCAGCTTGCCGTTGCGCAGGATGGTGAGCCGGTCGGAGATCTCGTAGATCTGGTCCAGGAAGTGCGAGACGAACAGGATCGCCACGCCGTCCTCCTTGAGCCGGCGCATGACCCGGAACAGCTGCGCCACCTCGGCGGTGTCCAGGCTCGAGGTGGGCTCGTCGAGGATGAGGACCCGGGCGTCGACGTCGATCGCGCGCGCGATGGCGACCATCTGCTGGATCGCCAGCGAGTACGAACTGAGCGGTGCGGACACGTCGAGGTCGAGGTCGAGCCGGGCGAGCAGCTCCGCGGCACGCCGCCGCATCTTGCCCCATTGGATCTTGCCGAATTTACGCGGCTCACGGCCGATGAAGATGTTCTCCGCGACGGAGAGGTTGGTGCAGAGGTTGACCTCCTGGTAGACCGTGCTGATGCCGGCCTGCTGGGCGGCCAGCGGACCGGAGATGCTCACCGGCTCCCCGCCCAGCTTGATCTCGCCGCCGTCGATCTCGTACACCCCGGTCAGGGTTTTGATCAGGGTGGACTTGCCGGCGCCGTTCTCGCCCATGAGGGCGTGGACCTCACCCGGGAACAAACGGAAATCGACGCCGTCGAGGGCGACGACGCCGGGGAAGACTTTTCGGATCCCGGTCATCTCGAGGACCGGGGACTGCTCGCCCATTCTGGCTCCGTTTCGAGCTCCGCAGGCCGCCCCGGATTCTCACCGGGGCGACCTGCGGGCAGATCAATCAGTACTTGCGGGTGGGCAGAGCCGCCTTGGCCTCTTCCTGAGTGAAGGTGCCCTCCTTGGTGAGGATCCGCTTCTCCACCGGGGTGCCGGCCTTGACCGCCTTGACGGTCTCCATCAGCTGGTCACCGAGGAGCGGGCTGCACTCGACGATGAAGTTGATCTCGCCGGCGGCCAGGGCCGTCATGCCGTCCTTGACCGCGTCGACGGTGATGATCTTGATGTCCTGGCCGGGCTTCTTGCCGGCCGCCTTGATCGCCTCGATGGCGCCCAGGCCCATGTCGTCGTTGTGGGCGTACAGGACGTCGATCTTCGGAACCGACTGCAGGAAGGTCTCCATGACCGTCTTGCCGTCGGCACGCTTGAAGTCACCGGTCTGCGACTTGACGATCTTCAGGTTCGGGTTCGCCTTGATGGCGTCGCCGAAACCGGTCTGCCGGTCGATGGCCGGGGCCGAACCGGTGGTGCCCTGCAGCTCGACGATGTTGACGTCGCCGGTCTTGCCCTCGTACTCCTTGACCAGCCACTCGCCGGCCTTGGTGCCCTCGACCTTGAAGTCCGAGCCGATGAAGGACTCGTAGAGCGAGGTGTCGGTCGAGTCGACGGCACGGTCGGTCAGGATGACCGGGATGCCGGCGTCCTTGGCCTCCTTGAGCACCGCGTCCCAGCCGGAGGTGACCACCGGCGAGAAGGCGATGACGTCCACCTTCTGCGTGATGAAGCCACGGATGTCGCTGATCTGGTTCTCCTGCTTGCCCTGGGCGTCGGAGAACTGAAGCTTGATGCCGGCCGCCGCAGCGGACGCCTTGATCGACTCGGTGTTGGCGGTACGCCAGCCACTCTCAGCGCCGACCTGCGAGAAACCGAGGACGATCTGGCCGTCGTCGCCACTCGCGGTGCCGCCGTCGTCCTTGCTACAACCGGCGAGAGCGGAGACGGCCAGCAGACCACCGAGCACCGCCACAGACAAGGTCCTACGCACTACAACCTCCAGAAACTGTTACCGTTCACAAATAAGCAGCGGGTAGGGCTACCAGCCCAAATCCGCGGAGATCGGCGTCCTTCTGCGACCGCCGTCACAGCTTGCGTTTCTGGAGTGTTACCGTTCTCATCCCGCTCGTCAAGAGATCCGGATCAACGTTTCGAAGCTGTTGCAAGAACGCCCTCCTCACCCGTGGTGATCGAACCGAAGCTGCTAGGAATCGTCCAATGGCGACATCTGAACAGGTGCCGAGCACTGATCCGGCCCTCGAAATACCCGTGCCCGCGCCCCGGCCGAGATCCGGCAAGGAGCGTGGCAGCGTCATGCGTGACGTGGCCAAACTCGCCGGCGTCTCGCACCAGACCGTGTCGCGCGTGATCAACGAACATCCCAACGTGCGCGCCGAGACCCGTGAACGGGTGCTCGCCGCGATGCGGTCGCTCAACTACCGGCGCAACCTGGCCGCCCGGACCCTCGCCACCAGAGAGTCACGAACCCTCGGCATCGTCGGTTTCGAGACCACGCTCTTCGGTCCCGAATCGATGCTTTACGGCATCGAGAGCGCCGCCCGGGCCGCCGGCTACCTGGTCAGCGTCGCCACCGTCCGGGACCTGTCGCACCGGCCGGTTCTCGAAGCCGTCGACCGGCTCGTCCAGCACGGCGTCGACGGGATCATCGCGATCGCCCCGAAACCCGCGGTCACCACCGCGCTCACCCATGCCCCGGCGGGCATGGCCTGCGTCGCCGTCGGCGGTGACGGCCAGGCCGGATTCCCGACGGTACGGGTGGACAACGCGGCCGGTGCACGGATCGCCACCCGGCATCTGCTCGACCTCGGCCACGCCACCGTGCATCATGTCGCCGGGCCGCTCGACTGGCCGGAGGCCCAGGCCCGCGTCGACGGCTGGCGGGAGACGCTGTACGCGGCCGGAGCCGTCGTGCCCCCGGTCACCGCCGGGTGGTGGGATGCCGCCGCCGGGTACGAGCAGGGGCGCCGCCTCGCCGAGGACCCCTCGGTGACCGCCGTGTTCTGCGCCAACGACCGGATCGCGCTCGGCGTGTTGCGGGCCTTGCACGAATCCGGGCGGCGGGTGCCCGATGACGTGAGTGTCGTCGGGTTCGACGACATGCCCGACTCGGGGTACTTCCTACCTCCGCTCAGCACCGTCCACCAGGACTTCGCCGAACTCGGGCGGCGGGCGCTGGCGCTGCTGCTGCGCAATCTCGGGCTACCCGACGGCGACGCGCCCGAGGACGTGGTCGTGGCGCCACGGTTCAACCCGCGGTCCAGCGCGGCGCCGCCGCGATCCGGCGCAACCCCGCCGCCCTCCTGAACCCCCGTCCCCGGACCGGCGCCAGCACCCCGGTCCGGGGACGGGCCACTCGGATGGGCTCGGCCGCTCCTCACCCGGGAGACGCTCAGCCCGCCGACTCCCACTCGGGAGACGCTCAGCCCACCGGCCCTCACCCGGGAGACGCTCGTCCCGCCGGCTCTCACCCGGGTGGGATCATCCTCGGCGGTGAGGGCCATTGCGCTCTGGCGTCACGCCACTACAGTCCGAGGAGTGCTCGACGACGACACACCGTTCGCGGAGTCCCGGTGCCCCGGCGCCGGGTGGTCCCGTCGCGCCGCCACCCGTGACGCGGTCGTGAAGGGACGGTGAGCACATGGCTCCCGGATCGAACGGATGGTTCCGCCGACGATCACCCCGGCTCTCCGGGACCCTGCACATCCGCGATGCCACCGGTCGCGAGCTGGTCGTTCCGCTGCGTGGCCGGGCCGCCCTGCTGACCACCGGCGCCACCCGGCTGCGCGGACACGGCGAGGTGTGGGCGGTGCACACCACGGCCCCGGCCGCCGAGACCAGTTTGATGATCATTTATGGCCGGGCCGGTGCGGCCGACCTGAACTCGGGGCTCTGCGCCGCGGGGCAGACGATCGCTCTCGACGGGGTCACCTTCACCTGGCGAGCGCCGAGCGCCCCGGTCAACGCGATCCCGCACCAGCGGACCACCGCCGGCGGACCGCCCCGCAACCTGCGGACTCCCCCGGCCCGGTCGTCGAACACCCGCTCCGAACCGGCCTCGGGCCTGCGGTCCCGCCTGCGCAACATGGTCCGCGTGGTGACCCAGGCCACCCGCCACTGAACCGTCGACCGGCAGCCCAGGTGAGAGCCGCGAGCCGGGCCACCGCGCGGCCGTTTACGGGTAGCGTCAGTCCCGAGACGGGCTCGAAGGCCCGGCCTGTTGGCGCTAACATGCCGTCCGATGGACGAGTCCAGTGCTTTTCGGCCTTGTGTCGGACCGTACCGGGTCCACTATCGTGAGCGCTAACATCCTGCGGTCTAGGAGAATGACGACGTGACTTACGGTTCGCCGGCCCTGCGCCGGGCCGTTCTGCTGGCCAACCAGACCATCCCCAAGGCCGGCCTGGCCCAGCTCACCTGGGGCAATGTCAGCGGCATCGACCGCGAGGGCGGCTTCTATCTGATCAAGCCGTCCGGTGTGGCCTACGACGAGCTCACCGAGGACCACCTGGTCCCGGTCGACCTGCAGACCGGCAAGGTCCTGGCCGGTGACCTGCGCCCGTCCGTGGACAGCGAGAGCCACCGCGCGTTCTACCTGGCCTGGCCCTCGATCGGCGGCGTCACCCACACCCACTCCACGAACGCGGTGGCCTTCGCCCAGGCGAATCGCGATATTCCGGTCCTGGGTACGACCCACGCCGACACGTTCAACGGCCCGGTCCCGGTGACCCGCACCCTCACACCCGAGGAATGCGCCACCGACTACGAGCTGAACACCGGCCGGGTCATCATCGAAACCATCGGCGACGACGAGGCGGCCGCCGCGATCCCGGCCGCGATCGTCGCCAACCACGGCCCGTTCACGTGGGGCGCCACCCCGCAGAAGTCCGTCGAGCACGGCATCATCCTCGAAGCCGTGGCCGAGATGGCCCTCAAGACGCTGACCCTGAACCCGAGCGCCAGCACCCCTGCCCACCTGCAGGAACGCCACTTCAAGCGCAAGCACGGCCCGGGCGCCTACTACGGAAACCCCCGCCCCTGATCTGGTGAGGTCGCGCCCGAACAGGCCTGACCTCACCAGATCGCCACGGGAACCGGGTCAGCGGAGGGCGGCCAGAGCGGCGGTCACCCGGGTCTGCAGCTCCGGCGGAAGCGGGGCGTAACCGGCCTGTTCGGCGGCCTTCTGGCCGGACTCTCCGGCCGCGTACGTGAGGAAGCTCCGGGCCACCTCGGAGATCGTGTTCCGGCAGACCAGCTCGTAGGTGACCTGCACTATCGGGTAGGCGCCGGCCGTCGCGGCGGTGTAGTCGATCTCCAGGCGCAGGTCCTCGGTCACGGCGGCGGCGGCGATCGTACGGGCCGCCGCCCAGTCGGCGGGCTGTGCGTAACTCCCGTCGGGGGTGCCCACCCGAACCGTGGGCAGGTCGGTGACCCGGGCGTACGAGGATTCGACGTAACCGATCGCGCCGTCGGTCCGGGTGATCGCGGCCACCACCCGGTGGCTGCCTCTCTGACCGATGCCGCCGGGCATCGGCCAGTCGCTGTCGGCGCCGTGTGACCAGTCGGACGGGGCGGCCGCGGTCAGGTAGCGAAGGAGGTTGGCGGTCGTGCCGGAGCCGTCCGCGCGGTGCACGACGCTGATCTTCGTGGACGGCAGGACGGTGTCCGGGTTGTCGGCGGCGATGGCCTTGTCGTTCCAGGTGGTGACGGTTCCACTGAAGATCTTGGCGATGGTGGGTGGGGTCAGACGGAGGTCACCCACGCCGGCGACGTTGTAGGCGAGCGCGATCGGGCCGACCACCAACGGCAGGTGGACCACCGGGCCGGCGCAGCGGGTGGTGGCGCCCTGCAGGTCGGCGGCGTTCAGTGGGGTGTCGGTGCCGGCGAAGTCGCCGGTTCCCTCGAGGAACGCCTTCACTCCGGCGCCGGAGCCGGAGCTCGTGTAGGCGACGGCGGCGTCGGCACAGGCGATCTGGTAGGCCTTGATCCAGGCGTTGATCGCGTTCGTCTGGGCCGAGGAACCCTGGCCGGACACCGAACCGGAGGCGCACGCGATCGGCGTCTCCGGCGTGGCGGGGGCCTCGCAGGCGGTCAGGGCCAGGACGAGCGGCGCGGCGACGGCTAGAGCTCGCAGCCTCATACCTTTCTTACCTCTCCACGGAAGAACAGAAGAACTCACGAGACCGGCCGGCGCTCACTTGCATGGGCGCGGAAGCGGGGTGCGCGTGGCTGCCTCATCGGTATTCGGCCAGGCGTGGGCGTACCGACAACGGGAGTAAGAG
The DNA here is from genome assembly GCF_033097365.1 of Actinoplanes sichuanensis. Lineage (NCBI taxonomy): Bacteria > Bacillati > Actinomycetota > Actinomycetes > Micromonosporales > Micromonosporaceae > Actinoplanes > Actinoplanes sichuanensis. Next base: position 391,655 of record NZ_AP028461.1, on the reverse strand, counting down.
CAGCACCAGGAGCAGGAAGAGGGCCGGCAACCAGGACCAACCGGTCAGCGTGGTCTCCGCGGCGCGCAGCGCCCGATCGAAGTCCTGCCGCCGGGTCTCGGTGACGGTGGCGACCGACGCGTCGAAGTAGGCGAAGTCGAAGGCCGCGTCGCCGCGCCGGATCCCGGTGAGCAGACGCACCGCCTCGTCGGTCCGGCCGTTGTCGGCGAGGGTGACGATCCGCTGGTGAACGGCCTGATAGGCGATCCAGCGATCGGCGGCGACGGAACCGGCGAGCGGGGCCAGACCGCCGCGGGCCGAGGCGGCGTCCGAGCCTGCGGCGGAGGCGCCGGAAGGGGAGACGCCGGAAGCGGAGACGGCGGCGCCGGAAGCGCGGCGGCAGGACGGGTCACCGGTCAGGCAGGCGGATTTGGCGGTGAAGTCGTCGCGGTAGAAGGAGAGGTTGGCCGAGACCAGGTACCGGCCGGTGTCGGCGGCGGCGTCGTAGCCGAGCGCCCGCATCTCGGAGAGCGCCAGATAGGGGCCCAGCCCGGTGTCGCGGCCCTCGGTGAGCTGCCGGGACTGCAACTGGAGCACGACCGTGGCGGAGATCAGCAGCAGCAGGCTGAGCGCGGTCGCGGCGAGCAGTGCCGGGTTCCAGAAGCGGCGGAAACGGCGGGCCAACCACACCTGAAGGAAGATCAGGAGCGCGACGAGGCTGCCGCCGAGCAGGACGGCGACGGCGATTCCGGTGGTCTCGGTGGCGGATTTCCGGGCGTACGCGTCATCGAGGCTCTGTTGGCTTTGTCGACGCAACTGTTGGGCGTCCGGCAGTAGGCGCTGGTGCAGCAGGTTGGTGGCCTGCGTCCAGTAGCCGATCCGGTCGGACGCGGCGGAGGCGGCGAGGGCCTGGCCGACCCGCTGCCGGTAGACGGCCAGCCCGTCCATCAGGCGTAGGGTGACCGCGCTGTCCGCGGTCGACTTCTGCAGATCCCGATCGGCCTGATAGCCGCGGTCCCGGTAGAGACCGAGCGCGTCGATCCGGCTGCTCGCCGACTCGTCGCTGTCGCCGGCCAGCAGGATTCGGGTGACCTGGGCATCCAGGTCGCTGAGGGCGAAGTACAGGTCGGCGGCGGTGGCGGCCTGCGGCGCCGCCTCACGGCCGATCACCCGCACCTGATCGCGGACGCTGATCATGACGAGGGTCAGGGCCACCAGCAGTACGGCGGCCACGGCCGCGGTGACGGTGGTGAACAAACGCAGGAGTCCGGGTGTGTCGCGCCGGAGTTCTATCGCGGGCACGCCGTCACGGTAAGCCATTACCGCAATTCCGGGACAGCGCGCCCGCTCGTTTCCTAGCCGTTCATTGTTCGTTTATCTACCGGCCGTGAGCTGGAAAGATGCGCTTATCGGGGTGCAGCGACGAGGGCAGCTCAATGGTGATCCACTCATTGTTGTCAGCCACGCCCGCGGTCCGCCCGCTGGAGAACGGGAAGTTGTTGTCGTTCAATACCGCGACGGTCTTCTCGTTCAGGATGACCACGTCCTCGATGGTCTGGAACGGGAAGGTGAACGTCGGCCCGAAGCCGCCCACCTTGCGCGGGTCGGCGATGTTCATCAGGTCCACGAGCAGCGTCTTGTCGAGCAGCCCGTCCCGGTTCCGGTCACGGGTGTCGGCGATGTAGAGCCGCTTGATCACGGCGGTGGAACCCTGGCCGCCGTCGCGCTCGATGATCAGGAAACGGTTCCGGTCGATCGCGATGGCGTCGCCGATGGCCAGGTTCGGGGCACCGAGACGGTAGACGTACCGCTTGCCGGTGTATTTCCCGGTCCGGGTGTCGAACTCGTTGAGCCGCAGGTCACCCGCGGTGTCGCCGGTGACCGATCCCTCCAGCAGGGCGTAGAGGTAACGGCCGTCGGGCGACTTGGCCAGGCCCTCGAAGCCCTTGCTGCCGCCCAGGTTGGCGGTGGTGCCGGTACGGGTGGCGGTCTCCGGGGCGGTCACGCCGTCCAGCGGGACCGGCGCCGACAGCAGACGCCCGGCCCGGTCGAAGTGCAGCAGGTACGGGCCGAACTCGTCACCGATCCAGTAGCCGCCCGCGCTGTCCTTGACGATCGACTCGACGTCGAAGTCGGCACCGGTGAGCACCCGGTCGGCGCGGGTCGGCTTCCACGGCACGAAGCCGTCGGGGTCGGTCAGGTTGACGCCGCCGAGCACGTCCACCCGGTTGTCGGCGAACGACGGCGCGAGCCGCTGGATCCGCAGCAGGAAGTCGCCGGAGTTGGCCTGGTTGCCGTAGCCGTTGTCGGAGAGCACGTCGAAGGTGCCGTCGCCGTTGTTGACGATCCCGGAGAAACCCTGGACCGGCTGGTCGGCGAAGGGCGCTACGTGCCCGTTGGTGTTGCCGGTGACGAGCGCGCCGGACGGCTCGCTACCGGGGACGAAGGTGGCCGCGGGAAGGGACGCGAACCCGGTCAGGGTCGGGACGGTGACCTTGGCATGGTCGCCGGCCTGGACCCCGCCGGCCAGCGTCAGGGTGAGCGCCAGCGCCAGCGATCCGCTGTAGACGATCTTTCGCATGTGCCCGGACCTTAGGAGCCCGGAGTGAACCGTGGCCGACTCTCCGATGGCGTCAGGCCCTCACTTTCCTGGATGGCGCGCGAGCGGTGTCGTGTCGCGGCAGCGAGAGCGGGTCGGGCAGGTCGTGCGCGGCGCTGAGGCCGTCGGCCTGGCGGTTCAGGCGGCCCTCGGCGACCAGGTCGGCGATCAGGGTGGTGAGCCGGGCGTCCAGTTCGGGCGACCGGCGGGCCGCCCAGCCGAACAGCTTGCCGGTCGCGGCCAGCAGACCGTCCACATCGATCGCGCCGGCGTCGGTGACCAGGTGCTCGATCGCGACCCGCAGTTCGGCGTCGGCGATCTGGTCGGCCTTGCGGGCCACCCCCGCCGCGCGGAGCCGGACCGTCGGCACCAGCTGGCCGGGGTCGCCGAGGAAGTCGTCGGCCCAGGTCACGTCACCCTTCGCGGCCAGTTTCTCGATCGCGGTGTCGATGGCGGCGCGGGCCTGCTTGGTGATCCGGGCGATCGCCCATTCGTCGCGCATCCGCTGGAGGGCGATGCTGATGTGCACTGGTCCTTCGACGGCCGCGATCCGGCGGACCGCGTCGGCGATCCGGCGGGCGGTGTCCGGGGAGGCCAGGTTCGCACCGTCGGGCAGGGCGGTGAGTTTGGCCTTCCGGTACGGGTGGGCCCACTCCTCCGGGCCGTGCGCCAGCGGGACCGGCTTCATGGCCTTCTTCTGGCGGGTGCGCTTGGGCGCGACCGGCTCGACCGCAGCAACCGGCGCGGGCTCGGGCTCGGTGACCGGCGCGGGCTCGGTGACCGGCGCGGATTCCATGACCGGTGCCGGGGTGAATGCGGGCGCGACGAAGACCGGCTCCGGGAGCGGGAGGCCTTCCAGGGAGGCCAGCCGGTCCGCCTCGGCGCGTTCCACGTCGGCCCGGCTGAGCCGCTCGAAGGTGGCCGGCACGACGCGCGGCTCGTCGAAGCCGGTCTCGGTCCGGGTGACCCGCTCGAACACCGCCGCGGTGACCCGCGGTCCGTCCTCCACCTCCTCCTCGAAGATCTCGGTCCGGGTTACCCGCTCGAAGATCGCGGCCCGCACCCGAGGCTCGTCCGGTTCCGGCTCCTCGGTCCAGGCCTCCGGTTCGTCCTCGGCGACCGCCGGGTCGACGGCGAACACGGCGGCCTCGGGCGCCCACGTCTCCGGTTCCTCCTCCGAGACCGCAAGGTCGGCGTCGATCTCCGCGGCCGGGGCCGTCCAGGTCTCCGGCTCTTCTTCCACGACCTCGGGCGGTACGTCCTCCGCCATCTCTTCGACGACGTGTTCCACCACGTCCTCCACACCGGAGAGATAGGCGTCCACCTCGTCGTCGAGTTCGCCCAGCGCGTCGACCGGGACGGTGTCCTCCTCCTCGACGGTCTCGACAGTCTCGACGGCCTCGAAGGTCTCGACCGGCCCGACCGTGGCGTACCCGTCCGCGGTCTCCACCAGCGTGACCGGCTCCCGCTGTTCCCCTTCCGGGATCGTGGAGACCTCCAGCTCGGCGGCCTGCTCCTCGGGCGGGAACTCGGCCAGCGCCCCGTCGATGGCCGCGCGCAGCCGCTGTTCCTCGTGCTCCCGGTCCAGGTACCAGGCGGTGCCCCAGACCCGGTGCAGCTTCCAGCCGAGCCCTTCCAGGACCTGTTCGCGCAGCCGGTCCCGGTCGCGGGCGGCGGGCGCCGAGTCGTAGCTGGTGCCGTCGCACTCGATGCCGAGGGCGAACGGGGCGTTGCGCCGGGCCGAACGGCGGACCGCCAGGTCGATCCGGAAGGCGCCGGTGCCGACCCGGGACCGCACCCGGTAGCCCCAGGCCCGGATCACGTCACGGACCGAGTCCTCGAACGGCGTCTGCACGTCCGGCCGGGTGTCGTCCAGCCCGAGCGCCGCCTCGCCGCGGGTCGCGTAGTCCAGGTAGGCGGCGAGCGGCCGCAGCTCCTCGGTCTCCGGCAGGTCCCGCCCGCGGATCGTGGAGATGACCTCGATGCGGCGGGAGGCGCGGGTGGTGGCGACGTTGAGCCGCCGCCAGCCGTCCGGACCGGCCAGCCCGCCCAGGTCCGTGCCGATGGCCAGCAGGATCACGTCACGTTCGTCGCCCTGCACGGTGTCCAGGTCCTTGACGAAGAACCCGCGCAGCCGGTCGTCGTCGGGCGGCACCACCATGTCGGCGACCGCGGCCTCGATCCGCATCGCCAGTTCGGGTGTGCAGGCGATGACGCCGAGGCTGAGCTCGGGGCGGGTGACGAAGTGGTGGGCGACCCGGCCGGCGACCAGGTCGGCCAGCCCGTCGTCGCCGTTCTCCGCGACGGCCGGGAACAACTGCACCCCGGTGTCCGGGCCGGCCGGTCCGGCGGGCGGGAACGTGCTGAGCGCACCCTGATAGAAGGTGTGGTTGGCGAACGCGATGAGCGACTCGTGCCGGCTGCGGTAGTGGGTGGTCAGGTCGAGCACCGGGAACGCCGCGCAACCGATCGCCAGGTCCAGCACGGACCGGCCCTCCCCCGGTGTGGGCAGGGCGGTGAGCTGCCGGTCGTCGCCGACGACCACGAACGACGCGCCGCGGTAGATGCAGGTGATGGCGTCCGGGACGGGGACCCGGGAGGCCTCGTCGATGATCACCACGTCGAAGGTGAGGTCGGCCGGGACCAGTCGGCTCACGTCGGCCGGCACGGTCAGGAAGCACGGCTTCACCGCGAGGGTGGCGTGCCGGGTCCGGCCGATCAGCTCGCTCACCGGCAGTCTGCGGCCGGACTGGGCGGCCGACGACCGGAGCAACGCGGCCTCGGCGGCGGCGGTGCCGGACGGCTGCATCTCGTCGACGGCGTTCATCACGTCGGCACTCGCGGCCCGCTGCAGCCGGGCGTCCCAGACCCGGAACTCCTCGACGAGCCGGTCCCGGGCGGCGGCGTCCAGCGGTGGGAGCCGGTCGTCCTCGCGGATCACGGTGTCCGCCCACGACTGGAAGAGGGCGCGGCCGAGGACCGGCAGGATCTGCTCGACCGCCAGGTCCTCCCGGGCGCAGAAGTCGACCGCCGCGTCCAGACCGTGGTCGGCCAGGACCGTACGGGCCGCCTGGTAGTCGAACCACTCCTGTTGGCCCTTGCCGTCCTCGAGCAGCGCCTGGATGAGCTGCCGGGCGTGCTCGTAGTCGTCGAGGGCGGTGGTGAGCTGGGCGTGCCGGCGGGGCGCGAACGCACGCAGGATCCAGTCGCGGGCGGCCTGCCATTCGGCGACCCGGGACGGCAGCGTGTCGGTCGGCCGGGACTTGCCGAGGGCCTCGACCTGCTCCGCGGTGAGCGCGGTGTCCACGCCGACCCGGATGCGCCTGGCCTCCGAGGTCCAGGCCATCGCGGTGGCCAGCGCCTCCACGTCGGTCTGGGTGCCCCGGTAGGCGTTGCCGAGCACCTTGGCGTACTCGCCGGCGTTGGCCGCCAGGGCCGCGGCGGCGTCGGCGGCGCTCTCCCGGAGCAGTCCGATGGCGGCCGACTCGGCGAGGCTGAAGTCCCGCCCGGCGGCGACGCTGTACGCCTGGACCAGCTCGGCCGTGGCGGTGAGCGGTTCGACGTGTGCGCGCAGCCAGGTGACCGCGTCGTGCACCGGTCCGGCCGCGAGCTGCGGGCGCGGGGCCGGCTCGGGCGGTGGCCGCAGGGCCAGGGTCCACCTGTCGAACTCCTTGCGGGCCTCCGAGACGATCCGGATGATCGCGCTGTTCGGGGTGGCCGCGCTGACCCGTTCGATGACCGCGGGCAGGGCCTCCGGCGGGGTCACCCGCAGCACCTCCTCGGCGGTGCCGAGGGCGTTGCGGATGGCCTCGAAGTCGGTGTCCATCCGCTGCCAGTGGCGGCCGAGGACCCGGGCGTACTCACGTTCGGTCTCGTCGAGCTCGGTGAGCGCCTTCTTCCAGGCGGCCGCGGCGGCCAGGTTGGCCACCGCCTGCTTGCGTTTCACGTCCGGCCGGGCGATCTCGGCGGCCGCCTTCTTGTCCCGCCGGTACGGCGCCCGCAGCTTCCGCAGCCCCTTGTGCACGCTGGCGAACCGGTCGGCCAGTTCGTCCACCGGGTGCGCGAGGGCACCCTCGTTGAAGTGCTCGCGCGCCTTGTCCTCGGCTGCCTTCACCACCTCGACGGCACGTTGCAGCATCCGGGCGGCGGTGTGCGCGGCGGCCATCCCGGCGGCGTCGAACCAGCCGGCCTCCGGCTTGTCGGCCCGGGACAGCAGGTCGACGATCGCCGCGACCCGACCGATGTCGGAGAAGGCGACCACGTTGGGCAGACCGAGCCGGGCGGTGACCCGGTCCAGACTGTGCTGGTGTTGTTCCAGCCGGTCGGCCTCGTCGGCGAACCGGCGGGCCAGCCCGCGGGCCTGCGCCGCGGTGAGCGGCAGCAGCTCCACGGCCGGCGGGTCGAGGTGCACCAGGCTCGGCACGATCGGCAATTTGCCCGGGGTGGGCAGCGCCGACCAGGTGACCCCGGCCCGGGACCGGACCGCGTCCTCGGCCTGGTGCAGCGACTTGAGGTGACGCAGCAGCCCTTCGGCGGCGCGGGCCACCGGTTCCAGGCTCTCCAGGGTGAGCCACTCGTCGGCGGCCTCCGGCGGGCGTCGGGCGGCGTGCCCGATCAGCGTGGTCAGGGCGATCGCGTCGGGCAGGTGCCGGGCTCGGAAGGAGGCGGCCAGTTCGTCGTCACCGGCCGCCTCGACCAGGTGTTCTAGCGCCGTCTGGGCCTGATGCAGGCGGGCGTCGAGCCGATTGCGGTCGGCGACGTCTCGCCACAGGAAGGCGTCACCCTGTACGGCCGGGCGCCAGGCCCGGCCGAGGCGCTCGGCGGCGTCGCGGACCTTCTGCAGCGACTGGGTGGTCAGCGGAACCGGCAGGACCGGGGGGACCGGGGCGGCCGGTACGTCGGTCATCTGCGCGCACATGCCCAGCACGTCGTGCAGCCGGTGGCCGAGCGGCTCGCGTACCTCGTTCATCGCCTCGGCGTACGCGTTCAGCCGTTCCCGGTGTTCGCGCAGCTCCTGGCGTTCGTCGGTGGAGAGGCTCGGCGGTGGCAGCGGGATGAAGTCGAGGGCGGCGGCCAGGGTGGCCGCCACGTGGTCGCGCCCGGTCTGGTCGGTGTGCAGTTCGAGCAGGTAGTCGTCGAGACCGGCGTGGGCCAGCCGGTCCTTGACCACGTCGAGGGAGGCGGCCTTCTCGGAGACGAGCAGCACCCGCTTCCCGGCGAAGATCAGCGCGGCGATCATGTTGGCCACGGTCTGCGACTTGCCGGTGCCGGGCGCGCCGCGCATCACGAAGCTGCGCCCGGCCAGCGCGGCCGCGACGCAGGAGCGCTGGGCCGCGTCGGCGTCCAGCACGAGCGGGATGTCGTCCGGTGAGGCGACGTCGTCGATGCGGCGGGCACTGATCGGCTCGAACTTGAACGCGTCGATCTGCGAGCGGGCCTCGGTGGCCAGCGCGCGGACCACCGGGTGGGCCAGGATCTGCCGCTCGTTGTCGACCAGGTCCTGGTAGACGACCTCGCGGTGCACGGTGAACCGGGACAGCAGGATCGCCTCGTCGGTACGCCACTCCGGGTGCTCGCCGATCGCCGCGTCCAGCCGCGCCCAGAACACCGTGACGTCCAGCCCGGTCAGGCCCTCCACGGCCGGCAGCTCGACGCCGTGCGCCTTGAGACGTACCGCCAGGGCCGGGTTGACCAGCGGGTCGTCCGGGCGGGCGCGCAGCCGTGGGTAGTCCAGCGGGTCGGAGTCGACCAGGTCGACCGGGATGAGCAGGATCGGGCTGGCGTACTCCTGCCGGTCGTCCTTCCAGTGCAGGGTGCCGAGCGCCAGATAGAGCGCGGAGATGCCGTATTCGAGCTGGTCGCGGTGGTCGGTTCGGCGCAGGGCGCGCAGCGTGGCGTCCATCTCGACGTCGGTCATGTGCGTCTGGAACACGCTGGCGGTCCGCGGGCGCGGCCCCTCCTCCTGCTCCTCGACGCCGAGGAAGCCGCACTCGCGGCCCTGTTGCAGGGCCTCGAGCACGCCACGCGGCGACGGACTGTCGATCGCCACCATCCCGGGGCCCCACGGGTCCGCATGGATGAGCGGGTTGGAGGCGGTGAGGTCGAGCAGACCGGCACGCCAGCTTTCGAGCACTCCCCGGACACGCGCATCCGGCCGCCCGGTCAACCCGTCAGCTTCATCCCACCGCATTCGCCCATTCCAGCAAGGCGAGGTGGGTCACCGTGGCGGTTTTCCGGGTTAATCCGACGTTTCTGGTGCAGAAAGGGGCTCGGAAGGGCTCAGTCCCAGGCTGGGACCCACCAGGACCAGCCTGCCGGGGCCAGCGGCCAGGCCGGATCCGGGCGCCAGCCGTCCGGCGGGTACCAGCCGTCCGGCGGGAGCGGCCAACCCGGCGGCACCACGAACCGGATGCCGGTCGGTGCGGACGGGATCGGCGGGTGCTGGTTGCCCTCGGCCGGGGCCGCCGAGACCGGGGTCGGCCCGGCCAGGGCTCCCGAGTTCGCCTTCACCACCGCGGCGAGCGCCGGGATGACCGTGGTCTCGGCGATCGCCAACTGCTCCTGCGCCTCGGAATACTGCGCCTCGGAATACTGCGCCTCGGAATAGGCCGGCGGCGCCGGGCTGACCGGGCGGGCGCCGGTCGACGGGTCGGTGAGCAGCGAACCCGGTCCCTCGGTCTGGTGGACCGGGGTGGTGGCCGGCGGTTCGAAGCGGGATCCGGACACGTACGGCGTGGCGTAGCTGCCGGCGTTCCAGGCCGGCGGGCTCACGTTGTTCCAGGCCGGAGCCACAGCCGGAGCACCGGGTGGCGGACTCGCGTTGTTCCAGGCCGGCGGCACGGCGGGCGAGCCCGGCGCCGCGGGCGGGACGGCCGGTGAGCCGGTGGCCGGTGCCGGGACGCCCGGGGAGACCGGGTTGACCGGCAGGGTGGACGGCGGCAGCGGGGCCACCGCGGGCATCGCCGACGGCGGTGACGCCCAGCTGGGCAGCGCGTCGGCCGGGGTCACCCAGTTCGGCACCAGCCCACCGGAGGCCGGGCCGCCGGTCATCAGGCCGCCCGGCATGCTCATGCCGGGCACCGCCGAGGCACCGGCCGCGACCGGGGCGAGCGGGGGTGATGCGAGCGGGGGTGATGCGAGCGGGGGTGATGCGAGCGGGGAGGACGGCGGGAGCGGGGGCGACGGCGACACCGGGGTGGGGCCCGGCGTGACCGGTCCCGTGCTGGCCACGCCGGGGGCCGGGACGCTCGCCGTGCCGCGGCCCGCCGACGGCGCGGTGGCCGGGCGGCTCGGACCGGCCTGCCAGCTCTCCGGCAGGTCCTGGACACGGGCGATGTAGAGCATGACCTCGGTCTTGCCGCGGTTGCCCTTGACCACGGCACGGGCGGCGGTGACCAGGCCACGCTCGGCCAGGTGCCGCAGCACCGGGGACAGTTCGCCGCTCATCTTGGGGCTGAGGTCGCCGACCCGGGCGTCGCCGATGCGCACCTCGACCAGGTGGTCGGCCATCTCGTGCAGGGTCACGTAGACCCAGCACTCGCCCTCCGGGCGCAGCAGCGGGACCAGGACGTCCAGGGCCTGCTGCTGGCCGACGACCTGCACGGCCGAGCCGGACGGCAGCAGCCGGTGCTCCTGGGCCGGCGCCGCGTTCACCGGGACCAGCATGTGCGGCTCGGCGAGGTCGAGTCGGATGGTGCCGTCGAAGGCGGCCGGACGACCGTCGGCGGCACCCCACTCGCGGCCGGTGATCCGGGCGTTGACCTCGGGCAGCAGGCCGCGGTCGTGCAGCGCGGAGAGGACCGCGGTGTATCGGGCGGCCTCGGGGCGGGGCAGGTGCCCGAGCAGGCTGTTGCCGGACCAGACCCCGACGGCGTTGCGGTCGTGACGGTTGTTGCGGTCGGGTATGAGCTGGACGGCGATGGTCATGTCGGTTCCGCGGGGGTCGAAGTCGCTACCGAAGAGAGCACGTATCGCCTTTGCGTAGTGCGTCTCGCCGACCACCTCGGCACTAGCCCAGCCCGCTTGTCCCCAAAGGGGGAACCGATTCGCCACACGGGAACGCTAGTGTCTGCTTTCCGTCAGTCACCTCACCCGTACGGACGAGGGCGATCATCCGTACGTTCCGTATCCGGGCCGCTCGCGAGAGCTACTGAATTACCGTTCAGTTCCAGGCGATACCCGGCGACCCGTACGAAAAGGTCGCCGGGCGGACCTTAAGCCCTGGTTAACGCAGCTTGACCACCATCTTGCCGGTGTTCTCGCCGCGAAGCAGACCGAGGAAGGCCTCCGGCGCGTTCTCGATGCCCTCGACGACCGTCTCGCGCGCGGTGATCTGCCCGGCCCGGAGCCAGCCGCCGACCTCGGCCACGAAATCGGGCATCCGGTGCGAGTGGTTGCCGACCAGGAATCCGCGCAGATTGATCTCCTTGCCGATCATCGAGGCCAGGTTGCGCGGCGCGGCCGGCGGGGCGGTGTCGTTGTACTGGGCGATGGCACCGCACATGGCGATCCGACCGTATTTGTTCAGCACGCTGATCGCGGCCTCCAGGTGGTCGCCGCCGACGTTGTCGAAGTAGACGTCGATCCCGTCCGGCGCGGCCGCCTTGAGCTGGTCGCGGACCGGCGCGTCCTTGTAGTTGAAGGCCGCGTCGAAGCCCAGGTCCTCGGTCAGGTGCCGGGCCTTCTCGGCGGAACCGGCACTGCCGATCACCCGCTTGGCCCCGCGCAGCCGGGCGATCTGGCCGACCACACTGCCCACCGCGCCCGCCGCGCCGGAGACGAAGACGGTGTCGCCCTCGCGGAACTGGGCGACGTCGAGCAGCCCGGCATACGCGGTGAGACCGGTCATGCCGAGCAGCCCGAGGTACGCCGAGAGCGACGGCGCCGCGGCCGGGTCGACCACCCGCGCCCGCTCGGCGTCGACCACCGCGAACTCCCGCCAGCCCAGGCCGTGCACGACGTACGCGCCGACCGGGACCGACTCGGCGTTGGAGGCGACCACCTCACCGACCGCGCCGCCGTCGAGCGGGGCACCCACCTGGAACGGCGGCATGTAGGACTTCACGTCGTTCATCCGGCCGCGCATGTAGGGGTCGACCGACATGTAGACGTTGCGGATCAGCACCTGGCCGGGCCCCGGCTCGGGAACCGCGGTCTCGGCGATCTCGAACGTCTCGGCGGTGGGCCAGCCGACGGGACGGGCGGCGAGGCGGATCTCTTTCATCGGGTCTCCCAACAACTCATCAGGTCCATCAACAACTCGTCGTTGCTTTTCGACAGTACGTCGAAAAACTCGACACCGCGTTAATGTGTTCGGATGAGCACATCCCCGGGTCGGCGCCGTGGCCCCAGCAAGGGCGACCGCCGGGAGCGGGCGATCCTGGAGACCGCCCGGGAGCTGCTGGCCCGCAAGCCGCTCGCCGACATCACCATCGACGAGCTGGCCACCGGCGCCGAGATCTCCCGGTCCAGCTTCTACTTCTACTTCGACTCCAAACTGTCGGTGCTGGTGGCGCTCCTGCACGGGATGGCCGGCGAGCTGGGCCGCGACGCCGGCCCCTGGCTGGACGGGAGCGGGCCGGACGCGGCGGCGCTGCGCGAGGCGCTCGCCCCGCTCGCCCGGCTCTGGCGCGAGCACGGCCGGATGCTGGCCGGCGCCCTGGCCGCGGCGCCCGGCTGCCCGCCGCTGGCACAGTGGCGGGCGGAGCTGCGGTCGGCACACGTGGACCGGCTCGCGATGCGGATCAGCCGGGACCGGGCGGCCGGCCTCGCGCCGGACGGACCGGCGCCGCGGGTGCTGGCCGGCCTGATCGACGACCTGCGCACGGCCGCGCTGGCGGGCAGCGACGACCCGGAGGCGCTGGTCGACGACCTGGTCACGGTCGAACTGCGGATGATCTACGGCGATTTCGCCGATCACCACCCGGCCGGGTGATCCCGGGCGCACCCTTGGAGCATGCGGATCGGTGTCATTGGAGCAGGTCAGCTCGGCGGCACGCTTGCCAGGTGGTGCGCCGAGAGCGGGCACGACGTCGCGGTCACCTCGCGGCATCCGGAGCGCCTGCGGACGGAGATGGACGGCGACACGCTGCGGATCATGTCGATCCCGCAGGCGGCCGCCTTCGGTGATGTGGTGATCTTCAGCCCGAATTGGTCGTCCGCGCACGAGGCGCTGGACCTGACCCGGGGCGTCATCGCCGACAAGGTGGTGATCGACGCGACCAACCCGGATGTCCCGGACGACATCTCCGGGCTGGAGACGCTGATGGACTGGGCGCCCGAGGCGCACTGGGCGAAGGCGTTCAACACGGTCTCGACCGAGGTGCTCAGCCGGCGACGCGGGCACGATCCGCTGCTCACCGAGTATGTGTGCACGGACGACCGGGACGCCCGGGAGGCCACCTCGATGATCATCCGGGATCTCGGGTTCGCACCGGTCTACGCCGGTGGCGCGCACGCCGCGCTGCTCACCGAGACCGGCGGGCCGTTGCAGATGCGCGAGGTCGACGTCAAGGACGCCACCGACGTGCTGGCCGAGGCCCTGGCCGTCCTCCACTGAGACTGCACCGACAGGACCGGTCAGACCAGCACGTTCACGACGCCGGGCGGGGTCATCCGGGCGATGGCGTCGCGGCTCTCCAGGACCGCGGTCCGGTCGGCCTGCAACGCCGGTTCCTCGGCCCCGGCCGCGACGTCGACCCCCAGCCGGTTGCCGTCGGCACGCAGCCGTAGCCAGGCGGCGTGCGTCTCCCAGGCCGACGGCGCGTGTGACGATCCGATGCTGATGGTCATGGTGGGGGCCTCCGTGATGATCGCGGCGTTGCGGGCCCCGACTATCGACCGGCCACCGCCGGACTGAAGGAAACCGGTGGCACCAGCAGCACCGGGCTCTGCCCCGGCCCCGGCACACCGCGGACCAGTTCGGCGAACCATCCGCGCTGCCCGGCCGCGGCGATCAGCAGACGGCCCCGGCGGGAGGCCCGACCCAGGGTGTACGGCAGCTCCGGCTCGGCCACCACCAGGGGCTCCACCCGGACCCGCGGGTATTGGACGGCCCATCCGGCGAGCAGCTCGGTCAGTTGCCGACGCGCCTGCCGGCCGTCCTGGTCGCCACCGGGCGCCCAGACCTTGACCGCGACCAGGCGAGCCCCGGCCAGATCGGCCTCCTCGAAGGCACGTCGTACCGCCGAGGCCGGCCCGTCGGGCCCGGTGACCGCGAGCACGACCGGCCCGGTGCGCAGCCCCTTTCCGCGCTGGACCAGCAGCGGGCTGCGGCTGTGCCGGGCCAGGTAGGCGGCCGTGGAGCCCCAGCCGGGGCGGCCGGGCCCCTCGTCGCGGCGCCCGATCACCACCAGCGACGCGGTCTCGGAGTGCTCGGCCAGGATGCCGGCCGGGCTGCCGGTGACGAGTTCGGCGTGGACCGGCAGCCAGGGTGCGCGTTGCCGGGCGCGGCGGGTGGCGGCGTCGAGCAGCCGTCGGCCGTCGGTCTCGCCGGGCACCGGGCCGCGGCACCGGTAGCGGCCGGTGTACTGGCCGGGCCAGACGTGCAGGACGTTGAGGGGAACACCGCGCCGGGCCGCCTCGTCGGCGGCCAGGTCGAGGGTGACGGGGTGGGTGCGGGAGCCGTCGACGGCGGCCACCACGGGCTGTGCTTCGGAGGTCCGCATGTTCGGACGGTAGTTCCGGGGTCACCTCCGGCGTCACGGCCATTGGTCGCGTCCGGTGGGGTATTTCGGCTTGCCGGAGGCCGTGCAGAAACACGTCGTGGTGCTCGAACGGGCGGCACCGGCCAGCAAGACCAGGCGTGGACGGGAGCAGATCGTGCACGGTGAGGTCGAGGCGGTCCGCCGGGTGGCGCGGCTGCTGGACGGGTACGAGCAGCTGTGGCGGCAGCGGGCCGCCGGTATCGAACGGATTCTCCAGGAGGAGCAATGACGGTCATCAGCACGCAGAAGGACGTCAGCGCGCTGACGCTGACGTTCGTCGCCGAGTTCGGGGCTCCTGTCGACCGGGTCTGGCAGGTCTGGGCCGACCCGCGCAGGCTGGAGCGCTGGTGGGGTCCGCCGACCTGGCCGGCCACCTTCGAGACGTATGAGTTCAAGCCGGGTGGCGCCGTGCGCTACCACATGACCGGCCCGGACGGGACGAAGGCGCGGGGCTGGTGGGTGATCACCGACATCGACGAGCCCCACCGGCTGGAGTTCGACGACGGTTTCGCCGACGACCGGGGTGAGCCGGCCGACCCGGAGGACATCACCCACGGCGTGGTCACGCTGGAGACGACCGGCGACGGCACCCGGATGACGACGGTCACCACGTTCCGCAGCACCGAGCAGCTGGAGCGGATGGCCGCGATGGGGATGGAGGAGGGCATGCGACTGGCCATGGGTCAGATCGACGCCCTGCTCGCAGAGGGCTGAAACGCCCCACGAGGGCCTCTCGGGCGAGGTACGGTCTGAACATTATGCCGACCTGGTTGGTCCTCCTGGGAACGCTGATCGCGGTGGTGTGCAGCTCGCTGGTGGCCTTCCGGCTGGGCCGCCGTCGTGCCGGGGAACCGGAGGTCGACGGCGGCGCCGGCCGGGAGCCCGGCGAGGCGGCCGGGACGCTGTCCGAGCGTGACGCCGAGATCGAGCGGCTGCGGGCCGAGCTGGACACCCAGGCCGAGAACGCCCAGGCGCACCAGCGCGACCTCAACCAGCGGCTGCGGCGCCGGGCCAAGGAGGCGATCGACGACACCGCCGAGGTGATCGGCGGCAAGCTCGAGGACGTGGTGGTGCAGGTCGGCGAGGCCCGGGACGCGGCGGCCGCCACCCACGAGCGGGTCACCGTCACCAGCGGGGCGGCGAATGTCCTGGTCCAGCGCGCGCACGGGGCCGGCGAAGCGGCCACCGCGCTGAACGAGAGCCTGCACCAGGTGGCCGGGATCGCCGGTGTGATCTCCGGGATCGCGTCGCAGACCCGGCTGCTGGCGCTGAACGCCACCATCGAGGCGGTCCGGGCCGGTGCCGCCGGCAGCGGCTTCGCGGTGGTCGCCGACGAGGTGAAGAGCCTGGCCGACACCACCGCCCACTCCACCGAGCAGATCACCAGCACGATCTCCGCCCTGGAGTCGGACGTGGCGCAGATGCGCCAGACCCTCGCCGCGATCATCTCGGACGTCGGCGACATCGAGGACGCGATGCGCCACCTGGGCGGCATCGCCGACCGGCAGCACGAGATCGTCGGCCGGCTGCACCGCAGCGTGGACGCGACGATGGCCCAGATCGGTGATCTCTCCGATGTGGCCGAACGGCTGGAACGCCGCCGCCACGACCGGCTGCGGATGGAGGGCGTGGTCCGGCTGCAGACCGCCACCGGGCCGCAGATCGCCGCCGAGATGCTCGACCTCAGCTCGGACGGGCTGGGGTGCAGCGTGCCGGCCGGCGCCCGGCTCGTCGTCGGTGACCTGGTCCGGGCCGAGATCGCGGTGGAGGGGCTGGCCACGGCGGCCGACGCCCGGGTGGCCCGCCGGGTCGATCGGGGCACCACCATCGAGATCGGCCTGCAGTTCGAGGGCGTCCCCGAACACATCAGGCACGAGATCAACCACTTCCTGACCCGGGTCGGCGCGGCCGGCTAGCCCTCCACTCCGGTCGCCGAGTGTGAACTGCCGACCGGCTTGGACTCCGGGGAGCCCCGCTGCCGCAGGTAGATCGAGAGGATCACCATCGACGCGACGGCCAGCAGCTCGGACTGCCAGTTCTGCAGGGTGCGGTTCCAGAAGTCCGGCTCGGTCAGGTATTCCGCCCAGGTGACCGGCTCCTGCAGGTCGCGTAGCTGCCGCTCGTTGAAGGCGGCCGCCCCGGCGATCGACTGGGTGAGCCACGACGCGACGAAGAGCAGGCCCATCACCAGGCCGAGCGAGTTGGACAGCAGGGTCCGGCGCAGACCGGTGGCCCGGGCCCAGCTCGGCGACTCGTCGGTGGCGTACCGGCCGACCTTCTGTTTCTCGTCGGATTCCCGGCCCTCCTCCCCCGGTTTCTTCGACTCCGGTGAGCCGCGCTGCACCAGCCACACGGTGAGGAAGATGTAGAGGAAGAACTGGAGGTACTCGGACTGCCAGTTCTCCGCCACGTCGGCGGCGAACGACGCCGAGGTGAGGTAGCGGCCCAACGACACCGGCTCCATGCCGGACGCCAGCTGCTGCTGGTTGAAGTCGGCGTGCCCGGCGAACGCCTGCGCGACCAGCACGATCAGGAACAGCACGCCGAAGACCAGGCCGAGCGAGTTCTCCCGGAGGAACCTTCTCATCGGTGCAGCACCCCCAGCAGGGCGAAGTACAGCAGGCCGGCCGACACCACGAGCAGGAGCAGCAGGTACTGGAAGCGCATGGCTCACCCGCCATGGATCGTGCAGTCGTAGGGGCGTTCGCCGCGGGGCTCGCACCCGGCGGCCACCACCCGCCAGCCGTCCGGGAACACGGCCAGGAACACCGTGTCCCCGGCGAATCTCACCAGCGCGCGTTGGCCGTACACCTGCGAATCGGCCTGCTCGGAAGGCGCGGTGAGCGCCTCGCCCACGATGCCCTCCGCACACGGCGCGTCGATCTCCGCCTCGGTCTCCGGAGCGAGGATGCCGCAGGCGGCCGGCCCGTCACCGTCCGCGACCGCCTGGAGGAACCGCCGGGCGGTCTGCTCGGCGGCGTCCGAACGCTGCTCGACCGAGGCGCACCCGGTCAGCAGCAACGCCGTCATCAATACCGTCGTCCATCGCACGGAGCGCTGCATGCCCCCGGGGGGCCGCTTTCATGCCGGGAAGACGTCCGGAAGGTCACCCGTCAGGTAACGCTGCACGGCCGGGCCGACCGCCGCGACCAGCGTCTCGGTCGACGCGGAGGCCAGCGGCTCCACCTTGATCACATAGCGGGCCAGGGCCAGGCCGACCAGATGGCTGGCGGCCAGGGTGATCCGCAGGTGCGCCTGCTGGGGATCGAGACCGAGCTTGGGCACCGCCCGGCGCAGGATCTGGGTGATGATGAACTCGCGGAACAGCTTGGTCGTCCACTCGGTGCCGACCACGGAGCGCAACAGCGCCACCGCCGCCGCCCCGCGCGGGCCGTCCCACATGGCCAGGAAGGCGCGCACGAACCGGACCCCGATCTCGTCCCGGTCGCCGTCGGTCGCCTCGTTGATGATGTCGACCGGGTCGATCGGCGAGTTCATCGTCGCCAGGAACAGCTTGTCCTTGGTGCCGAAGTAGTGGTGCACCAGCGCCGGGTCGACCCCGGCGCCGGTCGCGATGGCCCGGATCGACGCTCCGTCATAACCCTTCTCGGCGAACGCGCTGCGCGCGGCCGACAGGATCGCCTCACGTGTGTCCGGGTTGCCGGGCCGGCGTCCGGTCCGTCGCACCATCACGTTCAACTCCTTCGCTGTACGTCCTAAGCCGTCCTGCGCCGCAGGGTGGCCGCACCGAGGATGAGCGCCACCACGATCGCGCCCACCACGACGGCGAGGTCCCGCCACATGATGCCCGTCGGCTCGGAGTGCATGCCCACCTCGGTCAGTGCCTCCACGGAGTAGGACATCGGTAGTACGTTGCTGATCGCCTGCAGCCAGCCGGCCATGTCCGCACGGGGCACGAACAGCCCGCAGAGCAGCAGCTGGGGCGCCACCACGAGCGGCATGAACTGCACCGCCTGGAACTCGGTCCGGGCGAACGCGCTGCACAGCAGGCCGAGCGCGACCCCGAGGACGGCGTTGGCCACGGCGATCAGGATGACCAGGCCGATGCTGCCCGCGGTGTGCATGTCCAGCGCCCAGTAGGCGAACCCGGCGGCGACCACGGCCTGCGCTGCGGCCGCCACCCCGAACGCGATGCCGTAGCCGAACAGCAGGTCGAGTTTGCCGACCGGGGTGGTGAACAGCCGCTCCAGGGTGCCGGTGGTGCGTTCCCGCAGCATCGCGATGCTGGTGATCAGGAACATCACGATGAACGGGAAGACGCCCAGCATGGTGAGGGCGATCCGGTCGAAGACGTTCGGCTGCCCCTCGTACATGAAGTAGATCAGGGTGATCAGCAGGGTCGGCACCACGATGATCAGCGCGATGGTCCGCGGATCGTGCCGCAGCTGGCCGAGGATCCGTTTGACGGTGCTGGCGAGGATCATGCCGTCTCCTGCTGCCGGATCAGTTTCAAGAACGCCTGGTCCAGGTCGTCGGTGCCGGCCGAGCGCTTCACCGCGGCCGGGGTGTCGTCGGCGATCAGCACGCCCTGCCGGATGAGCAGCAGCCGATCGCAGCGGTTCGCCTCGTCCATCACGTGGCTGGAGACCAGGACGGTGGCGCCGTCGGCGGCGAGCCGGCGGAAGTGGTCCCACAGCTCGTCCCGCAGCACCGGGTCCTGCCCGACCGTCGGTTCGTCGAGGATCAGCACCTCGGGCCGGCTGACGATGGCGCAGGCCAGTGAGGCTCGGCTGCGCTGTCCGCCGGACAGGTCGGAGACCAGCTGGTCACGGGCCCGGGTCAGCCCGACGGCCTCGACCGCGGCGTCCGCGTCGGCCGCCTTGAGCCGGTAGAGAGAGGCGAAGTAGCGGGCGTTCTCCGCGACGGTGAGGTCGGCGTAGACGCTCGGGGCCTGGGTCAGGTAGCCGATGCTGCGGCGCAGTGGCGCCGACCCGGCCGGGTGGCCGAGCACGGTGACCGAGCCCGACGCGACGATCTGCACGCCGACGATCGCGCGCATCAGGGTGGTCTTGCCGCTGCCGCTCGGGCCGAGCAGCCCGGTGACGCTGCCCTTCGGTATGACGCAGGAGAAGCCGTCGAGGACGGTCCTCGCTCCGCGTTTCACGACGAGGTCGCGGACCTCGATCGCGGTTTCCATGGTTCCTCCCCGGAAACTCATCAAGTGTTGAACTCAACGCTAGATGAGTTTCCGACGGCAAGGCAAGCGGGTAACTCAACACATGATGAAATTTTCTACGTCGGCGTCGGTGAGCTGCTCGAAGTCGTCGTACCAACGGCCCACCGCGAAGAACGGATCGGGCGTGCTCAGGCACACCACCAGGTCCGCCGTAGCGGCCAGGGCGTCCCGGGCCTGCGGGGCGCCGACCGGCGCGGCCATGATCAGCCGGGCCGGACCCCGCGACCGCACCCACCGCAACGCCGCGTGCGCGGTCACCCCGGTGGCCAGGCCGTCGTCGACGACGATCACGGTGCGGCCGGCCGGCGCCGGGACCGGACGGCCACCCCGATAGAGGTGGACCCGGCGCCGCAGTTCCGCGCGCTCGGCGGCCAGCACCCCGGCCACACCCTCCTCGGTGACCCCGGCCCAGAGCAGGTTGTCCGGGTCGTAGACGGGCGGGCCGTCCTCGGCGATCGCGCCCACCCCGAACTCCGGGCGACCGGGCGCGCCGATCTTGCGGGCCACCACGATGTCCAGCTCGCCGCCGAGCCGTCGCGCCACCGGCCCGGCCACCGGCAGGCCACCCCGGGGTAGAGCCAGCACCAGTGGATTCGCCCGGTCACCGAGGTCCGCGGCCAGGCGGTCGGCGAGGGCTTCCCCGGCCGCCGCACGGTTCCGGAAGATCATCGGTCGTCCGTCCCTTCTGTCGGCTTCACCGGGGGACGGTTCCTCCGAGTCGGGGATACCCGCCGGTAGACCGGAAAACCCCTCAGCAGCACCCGTCCGGCACCGATCTGGAGAACGTCGAACGCTCCACGGACGGAGGTCCTGCCGCCCATGTCCATTCCCCGGTTGAACCCGTACCGCTCGGTGATCAGCCCGCCGGCCACCGCCACCCGGCCGGTCACCCGAGACCGCAACCAGCACGCCCGCGAGGACGCCGCCTCCCTCACCGACCGCGACCGGGAGCTGATCTACCAGGCCACCGGCCAGCGGATCCGCCCCGGCGAGACCAACCCGGGCTGGATCAACTCACTGGCCGCCGCGATCGCCGCGGATCGGGCCACCGGACGGCTGGCCCCGACGCAGGAGATCACCGCGGCCTATCTCAAAGATCTCTTCCGGCGGTACGACCAGAGCCCCACCGGCCGCAACCCGATCGCCGGATATCTGGAGCCGGCACTGCGTCACCTGGAACAGACCGGCGCCGGCCCGGGCCGCCTGGACGTGACCGCCTGACCGCGCTAGCCGCGTTGGGTGCGCTCGACCAGGGCCGCGGCGACGTCGCGGAGTTTACGGTTGGTGTCCTGCGAGACGCGGGTGAGGATGGTGAACGCCTCGTCCGCGGTGCACCGGCGCTCGCCCATGATGATGCCCTTGGCCTGCTCGATCACGGCCCGGCTCTCCATCGCGGCCTGCATGTGCCGGGCCAGTCCGGCCGTCGTGTCGTAGAGGTGGGCGTTGGCCAGCGCCACCGCCGCGTACCGCACGAAGGTCCTCGCCTGTCGCATCGCCGCCGCGTCGAAGGCGCCGGGCGCGCCGCCGTAGACGTTGAGCGCGCCGCCGACCTTGTCGCCGATCGGCAGGCTCAGCGACAGCACGCTGCCCATCCCGGCCTCGGCGGCGTCGGCGCCCCAGCGGTTCCACCTGTCGTCGGTCGCGGTGTCGGGCACTTCGACGACGGTTCCGGTCGAGGCCGCCTCCAGGCAGGGGCCGGCGCCCCGTTCGTACTGCGCCTCGTCGAGCCGTAGGGCCGTCTGGCCGGTGTGGGCCGCGGTGACCGCGCCCCGCTCGCGCAGCAGCGTGATGGAGACCTGAGTGGCACCCGGAAGCGTGCGCCGGGCCAGGTCGGCGACTCGGGACAGGACCCCGTCGAGGTCGGTTTCGCCCAGCTTGATTCGACCGAGCTCCGCGAACGCGGCAGCGGCGTCGGTCGGGTCGTGCGCCTTCAACGTCAGAGGATCCCCGCAGCGGTGCACGGATCCGCCCGGGAGCGGCCGTGCCTGTCGATCGGTGTCGCCCGGGGGCGGACGCCCCTCGGACCCGCGCCGCTGCTTGACGCTGGTGGGCCGGTGTCGTGGACTCCGGCCGCAGGACGACGATATTACCCAACCCGACGAAAGGGTTCGTACGCCCCCGACGGGGTATCCACGCGTCTTGGACACCACCGACGTCATCCGGGAGCTGGGGCGCATCGACCTCGGCGAGACAGCCATGGACGAGGTTCTGTCCCGGGTGGCCGAGCTGGCCCGGCGGGCGGTGCCCGGTGCGTACGAGGTGTCGGTGACCCTGGTCCGCGGCGATGGCCCCCGCACCGTGGCGAGTACCGGCGAACCGGCCGAGCTGATCGACGAATGGCAGTACCAGAACCACCACGGCCCCTGCCTGGACGCCGCGGCCGACCGCGTGACGGTCTGTGTGGACGACGTGGCCGCCGAGCGCCGCTGGCCGGGCTGGTCGGAGCATGCCGGAAGTGTCGGAGTGTGCAGCGCGCTCTCGGTCGGGCTGCCGATCCGGGACCGGACGATCGGCGCGGTGAACGTCTACGCCACGTCCTGCCGGGCCTTCGACGACGACGCGGTGGCGCTCGCCGAGACGTTCGCCGAGTACGCCGCGGTGGCGCTCGCCAACGCCGATCTCTACCACTCCACGGCCACGCTGGCCCGGCAGATGACGGCGGCGATGGACAGCCGGGCGGTGATCGAACAGGCCAAGGGGATCATCATGAGCCAGCGCCGGTGCGGACCGGACGAGGCGTTCACGATCCTGTCCAAAGCGTCCCAGAGCGCCAATCGCAAACTGCGTGACGTGGCGGCCGGGTTGGTGCACCGGGTGCAGCGCCCTTGACAGCATATTTGTGATCGTTAACATAGCGGCAATACGTGAGTCACCGGTCCGTTCATCCCCACCGTCCAGGACGGACCGTCGCGCCCCGGCCCACCGGCGGGCGCCACTCACCCCGCGTTCCTTTTCCCCGGAGGGACTGCCATGTCTCTTGCACGTCTCAGATCCGTCGGCGCCGTCCTGCTGCTGCTGCTCTCGATCGCCGTGGCGGTGCAGACCCGTACGGCCACGCCGGCCCGCGCCGCGGCCACCTTCACCAACCCGGTCGCGTCCGCCCCCTACGGCGCCGACCCGTGGATGGGTTACTACAACGGCTACTACTATTTGGCCGCGACCACCTGGAACAACCAGATCGTGATCAAGCGGGCCA
Organism: Actinoplanes sichuanensis; assembly: GCF_033097365.1. NCBI lineage: Bacteria > Bacillati > Actinomycetota > Actinomycetes > Micromonosporales > Micromonosporaceae > Actinoplanes > Actinoplanes sichuanensis. The sequence continues at coordinate 368,979 of NZ_AP028461.1, read as the reverse complement.
CCTCGGTCGCGGCGCTGCCGGGCGCCACCGAGAACGTCATCTTCACCGGCACCGCCGCCGCGAGCTGCTGCAACGTGTGGGCGCCGTCGATGCACCGGCTCAACGGGCCGAACGGCTACCGCTGGTACTTCTACTACTCGGCGGGCACCGCGGCGTGCTGCGACGGGCAGCGCTCGTTCGTGCTGGAGAGCTCCGGCGACAACCCGCTCGGCCCGTACACGTTCAAGGGCCAGCTCAACGTGCAGGCGAACAACGGCTGGGCGATCGACGGCAGTGTGGCCACCATCAACGGGGCCAACTACTTCCTGTACTCGTCGTGGGTCGGTGACCTGCAGAGCCTGTTCATCGCCCCGATGAGCAACCCGTGGACGGTGTCCGCCTACGGCACGCGGATCTCGTACCCCACCTACGACTGGGAGAAGGTCGGCGGCAACACCGAGGAGGGCCCGTACGTGCTGCAGCGCAACGGGAAGACCTTCCTCACCTTCTCCGCCAGCTCCTGCAACACCCCCGACTACAAGCTCGGCCAGCTCACCCTGACCGGCACCAACCCGCTGTCGGCGTCCTCGTGGACCAAGAAGTCGACCCCGATCTTCTCCCGCTCCGACGCGAACAGCGTCTACGGCCCCGGCCACCACTCGTTCTTCACGTCACCCGACGGCACCGAGACGTGGATGGCCTACCACGCCAACGAGACCACCGCCCAGGGCTGCGGCGGCACCCGGACCACCCGGATCAAGAAGGTCAACTTCAACAGCGACGACAGCCCCAACCTGGGTACGCCGGACAAACTCTCGACCACCCTGACCGCCCCCTCGGGCGACCCGGGCGGCACCGTCTCGTTCCCGGTCGCCGGCACCCAGTACCGCCTGACCAACCAGGCCAGCGGCAAGGTCCTGGACGCCGTGAACTGCGGCACCGCCAACGGCACCGCGATCGACCAGTGGTCGTCGCTCGGCAACAACTGCCAGAAGTGGACGTTCACGAAGACGACCAGCAACTACTACCGGATCACCAACGTGAACAGCGGAACCGTCCTGGACTCGGTCAACTGCGGCACCGCCAACGGCACGGCCCTCAACCTGTGGGCGTCACTCGGGAACGCCTGCCAGGAGTGGAGCCTCACCCCGATCAACGGCGGTTACCTGATCGCCAACCGCGGCAACGGCCTGGTCCTCGACGTCACGAACTGCGGCACCGCCGACGGCGTCGCGGTCCGCCAGTGGGCGTCGCTGGGCAACGCCTGCCAGCAGTGGAACATCACCACCTGATCTCTCCACCGGCTCCCCGTCACCCGAAGGCGGGGAGCCACCCGTAGACGTACGCGCACCGGCCGACGCCGTCCCCCGGCTGCGGCGCGCCGTCTGCCTCCCGGGCCGGAGCACCCAGTGCTCCGGCCCGGTTCCGTACCACGCCCTCAGTACCTGATCGGGACCCGCCACAGCGGGGCGAGCACCTCACGGTCGGCCTGCCGGCGGATCACCAGCAGCCAGGCGATGCCGATCAGGGACACGCCGATCAGCCCGCCCCAGGACAGCACGGTGAACAGGTGCGGGTCGGCGGCGATGTCGGTGATCACCTGCGCGATGCTCTGCCAGCCGTCCCACAAGGCATGCAGGACCGCGACGCCGAGGTACGTGGCCAGCAGCCGCCCGGTCAGCGCGAAGTGCCGCCGGCCGCTCGCCGAGAAGAGCACCCCACCGAGGATCGCCGTCCACAGCCCGTGCCCGACCGGGGCGAGCACCCCGCGCAGCAGTTCGGTCTCGACCAGCGTCATCAGCGACAGGCCCTGTTGGGTGAAGAGGGCGGTGAAGGCGTACCCGGCCGATTCGAAGGCGGCGAACCCGAAGCCGACGGCGGCGCCGAGGATGATGCCGTCGACCGCGAACTTGTGCTGCAGGCGGCGGCAGAGGAAGGCGAGCGCGGCGAGTTTGGCGGCCTCCTCGATCAGTCCGACGCCGAGGAAGAACAGCGGGTTCGGATGCAGCAGGTAGGTCTCCAGCAGCGACGCGGCCAGCACTCCGAGGACGCCGCCGGTGACGAATGTACTGAACAGCAGTTCCGCGGTGACCTCGCCGCTGTGCCGTTTGGTGAACGCCCAGAGCACGAACGTGACCGGGACCAGGAAGCTGCCGAGCAGGACCAGGGTGGGGATGAGGTTGGGGTTGCCGGTGGCGAACGTGACCGCCACGGTCAGCAGCCAGAGGGCGAAGCCGGTCAGAAAAACGCGCCGCCACAGTTTCATGTGCGCCTCCAGCGCTCGAATGGGCGGCACCCGGATACCCGTCCGGGTGCCGCCCGACGCGCAGATGAGACGTACGAGTCAGCGACGGCTGTAGATGAAGCCCAGTTTGTCCACGGCGGTCCCGGATCGTCCATGGAAGCCGGCGATCTGGAAGCCGCTCGGCGCGGTCCTGGTCACACAGTCCGAGGTGGTCGTACCACCGGCGATGCTGTTGCCCAGGTTGGTGGTGAACTTCGCGTAGAAGATCCGGGTGTGCCCGCTGTACTGGGCCCGACACAGATACGCGGTGGTCACGTACTCGGTCGCGCCCAGGGTCAGTGACTTCGCGGTGCCGCCGGTGCCGCCGTGCGCGAGGGCGCCCAGGCTGACCTGGTCGACCCGGGAGCCGGCCCGCAGACCGACGGTGGCCGGGCGGGCGACCACCGAGTCGATGTCGTTGTAGTAGTCACCGTGCGGGCCGCCGAACTGCTCGCTGAACTCGTACGCCGAGTTCGTCGACCAGGTGAACGAGGTGCTGATCGGGAAGTGGTCGGAGAGCATCTTCCCGTCACTCGTGCGGAACCCGGCGTCCTCGTTGTGGTAGCCGGTCGCGTTCAGGGTGACGAACCGGCTGCTCCGGTAGAGGATCTTGTCGACCACCTCGCAGGTGTCGGTGACCGCGGCCGCGTCGCAGACCAGCGCGTCCGACCCGGCGGCGGGCGGGGTGCCGCCGCGCTCCAGCTTCACCCAGGCGTCGGTCAGGCCGTTGGCCGACACGAACGTCCGGATCGTGTCCGCCGTACGCGTGTATCGGGTGTTGGTGTCGCCCATGACGACGACCGCGTTGCCGGCCGAGTGGGTGGTGATGAACGCGGTCAGCTGGTTGAGGTTGTCGGCCCGCGAGGTCTGGTCGCCGTCGCTGGTGCCGGCGTTGGTGTGCAGGTTGTAGAAGTCGACGTAGACGCCCTCGGCGAGTCGATGCCGGGCGAAGGTGAAGCCCTTCGGCGTCAGGCAGTCGCCGGAGTCGAGCTGGCAGGAGTTCCAGTCGCCGCGCTCGAAGTCGTCGGTGTCGTAGGCGACCTTGGACAGGCTGTTCAGCCCGGAGCCGATGCCCGCGCCGCCGCTGGTCGGGGTGCGGTAGGCGTGTGTGGTGTCGGCCGCGTACAGGTAGGCGTGGTAGTTGAAGTCCTCCTGCACGTGCACGATGTCGTAGGGGGTCAGGCGCCGGCCGATCGCGGTGTGCGCGGTCTGCCGGTCGACCTCGGCGCTGGAGATGATGTCGGGCAGGCCGGCGACGTTGTAGGTGAGGACGGAGAACGTGCCACTGGCGGCGTAGGCGGGGGCCGGCGCCAGCAGGAGCGGGCTCAGGATTGCGGCGAGCGCCACGAGAGAGCGTTTCATCGGGGGAGGACCTTCCGGCGGACGGAGGGAACGGTTACCGGAGGGTAGCCATCGATCGACGTTGACCGAAAGCACCTTCGAGTTTTGTTCACGTTCACAACAGCGCGCGTTCCGTTTTAGGTCGCTTGATCCACCAAGGCTGAACGGCGATCTCGCCCCTTTGCGCCCCGATGGAGTCCCCGTGAACGTCAGCCGCCGCAGCATCCTGCGCGTATCCGCCGCCGGAGCCGCCGGACTGGTCGCCGCGCCGACCCTGTTCGACAACACCGCCTCCGCCGCCGTCGCGCCCGCCGCGGCCGCTGCCGCCTTCGTCGACTCCTACAAGACCAACACCACGGCGAACCTGACCGTCGAGTCCAACGCCGCGGTCCGCATCCTCTCCGGCTTCCAGAAGGTGTGGAGCACCGGCACCGCCTGGAACACCGGCACCGTTCTCGACGAGGCGTTCCTCCGGGCCAACGTCCGCTACGTCGTCAAGACCACGCGCAACCGCACGGCCGCCGAGGCCGCCCGGTCGTTCGTCGTCGACCGCCAGCACCAGAGCTACTCGGTGATCGCCGGCCTCGGTCCGCTCGCCGACGCCTACAAGGCCGGCGCGCAGGCTGTCACCGGCATCACCGCGGCCCCGGCGACCACTCCGGCCACCACGATCAGTGACGCCGTCCCGGCCGGTTCGCCCGCCGGGTCGACGCTGGGCGCCGGCAACCCGACCTCCGCCCTCGGCAAGGTGGTCACGCTGGTCAACACGGTCCGCGGCAACTGGTCCTCGGGCAACCCGAGCAAGTTCGCCTACCAGTACCCGCGCCCGTGGCGGATGACCGAGGACAGCGAGGTCGTCGACACCGGTGTGGTCGACGAGTTCGGCTACCCGGTCTACGACTCCGACGTCGTCGTCACCCCGCAGTTGCTCCGGCAGCGCAGCACCAACCCGGCCGAGGACGGCGGCTACGTCAGTGGGCACACCAACGCGCTGTACATGGCCGCGCTGGCGTTCGCCTACGCCGTACCGGAGCGCTTCCAGGAGCTGGTCACCACCGCCTACGACCTGGCGCACACCCGGATCGTCACCGGCATGCACTCCCCCGCCGACGTGATCGGCGGCCGGATCCTCGGCACCGCGCTCACCGCGGCGATCCTCGGCGACCCGGCCAACGCGACCCTCAAGGCCGAAGCACGGGCCCAGGCGCTGGCGTACTTCCAGGCGCAGACGGGTCCGGACCTCACCGTCGCCGCGCGGTCCGGCGCCGACCGGGACGCCAACGCCGCGATCGTCAAACCCAAGCAGACGTACGGGCTCCCCGCGCGCCGATCGAACCTGAGGTTCGAGGTCCCCACCGGGGCGGAGGTACTGCTGGAGACACGTCTGCCGTACCTGGACGCCGCCCAGCGCCGCGAGGTGCTCCGGACCACGTGCCTGGCCGCCGGGAACCCGATCCTGGACGGCCCCGAGCAGTGGGGTCGGATCAACCTGTTCGCCGCCGCCGACGGCTACGGAGCGTTCGACTCCACGGTCGCGGTGACCCTGGACGCGTCGGCCACCGGTTTCGCCGCCGCCGACTCATGGCGCAACGACATCGACGGCTGCGGCGGCCTGGTCAAGCTGGGCACCGGAACCCTGACCCTGACCGGCGACAACGGCTACCGCGGCGGCACCACGATCGCCCAGGGCACCCTGGTCGCGGCGCAGAAGAAGGCCCTCGGCGACGGCGACGTGACGCTCTCCGGCGGCACCCTGCGCCTGACCGCCCCGAAGGTCCACGTGAACGGCTCGGCCCGCCTCTCCTCGGGCACCCTGGCGGTCTCGGTGCGCCCGCACGGCGCGCCGCCGCTGACGGTGGGCGACGACGTGACGATCGGCGCGAACACGGTCCTGGAGGTGTCGATCCCCCAGCCCGACAGGTACGACTCCCCGGTCCCGGTCCTGAAGGCCCGCCGGGTCCGCGGCCGGTTCGCCCGGGTGGTCGTGACCACCCCCGGTTACCGGGCCACCCTGGTCCACCAGGGCGACACCATCGCCCTGCGACTCCGTAGGGCCTGACCCCCCGGGGGCGCTCACCGTTGTCGCCGGCCGTGCGAGACGACGGTGAGCGCCCCGCCCACGTTCAAGCGGGATGGACCAGGATGCCCTGCAGGGCGGGGTGCGACGGTGGGGCGTCGGTGATCACGGCGGTCACCGCGGTGGGCGGCAGGACCAGGAACGGGGACGCCGCACCGATCTTCTCGGTGCTGGCCAGCACGTAGGTGTCGGCGGCGCGGGCGGCCAGGGCCCGTTTCATCGCGGCCTCGTCCGGGTCGCCGGTGGTCAGTCCGGCCTCGTGGTGCACGCCCGTCACGCCCAGCAGGAACAGGTCGGCTGTGACACCCTGCGCGGCCTCGGCGGCCGCCGCCCCACAGGTCACCGCCGAGTGCTTGAACAGCCGCCCACCCAGGACGTAGACGTCGACCGACGGATGCGTGACCAGCGCCGCCGCGACGGTCGGGCTGTGCGTGACGATCGTCGCCCGCAGCGCGGGGGGCAGTGCCGCGGTGACGGCGAGGGCCGTGGTGCCGCCGTCGAGCAGGACGGTCTGCCCCGGCCGGATCAGGGCGGCGGCCGCGGCCGCGACCCGCTGCTTGCCGGCGGCGGCGATCCCGGTCCGGGTGGCGTAGTCGGCGACCGCCGGGGAGACCGGCAGCGCTCCCCCGTAGACCCGCTGGCACAGCCCGGCGGCGGCCATCTCCCGCAGGTCGCGGCGGATGCTGTCCTCGGCGACGCCCAGTTCGGCGGCGATGTCCTTGGCGACGACCTTGCCCTCGGCGGCGAGCCGCGCGAGCAGCAGATCACGACGCTCAGCGGCAAGCATTCCGTGTTTCTCCTCATTGTTGTCGACTGTTGCGCGTTTCCGAGTGTAGGTTCCCGCTCATGAACACACCAGGGCTCGACCTGCCGGATGCCCGGGGCCGCACCGGCCTCGACCGGGCCGGCCGTGATCTCACCGGAAACCCGGCGGTCGTCGTGCGCGACGTGGAACTGCTCGCGGCCGCCTGGCACGTGCTGCGGCGCACGACGTACGACTTCCGGCGCCGGGACGGCCGGTGGACCACCGAGCAGCGGGAGACCTACGACCGGGGCGACGGCGCGACCGTGCTGCTCTTCGACCCGCGGCGCCGGACCGTGTTGCTGACCAGGCAGTTCCGCTTCCCGGTCTATGTGAACGGCCACCCCGACGGCATGTTCCTGGAGACCGCGGCGGGCCTGCTCGACGGCGACGACCCGGCCGCGGCGATCCGGCGGGAGGCGGCCGAGGAGCTCGGGGTCACGATCGGCGAGCTGATCGAGGTTTTCCGGCCGTGGACCAGCCCGGGTTCGGTGACCGAGCGGCTGCACTGTTTCGCCGCGCCGTACTCGGTGGAGTCCCGCACCGGCGAGGGCGGCGGCCTGGCCGACGAGGGTGAGGACATCGAGGCGGTGGAGCTGCCGTTCGACAAGGCGCTCGCGATGATCGACTCCGGGGAGATCGCCGACGCCAAGACCATCATGCTGCTGCAGTGGGCGGCACTGAAGGGAGCGCTTGACAGCGATCGATGACGGTCATTAAGTGTTACCGGGAGGTAACACGATGATCGTGCGCCGTGCCGTGCTCGCCGCCACTCTGCTCGTCGCAATCCTGACCGGGCAACCCGCTGCCGCCGCCCCGCCGTCGTGCACGGCTCCGGCGCCGAGCGACACGAAACCCGGTTATCTGGTCGCTGATCCGAACTGTGAGCTGGACGGGACCCCGTTCACCGCGCTGCCCGACGCGACCGTGCACACCGGGGTGAACGCCGGTGCCGCCTACCGGATCGAGGTTCCGAAGCGCTGGAACGGGCGGCTCGTCGTCTACGCGCACGGCTACCGCGGGACCGGCACGACCGTCTACGTGAGCAACCCGGAGCTGCGGCGGCACTACGTCGACCGGGGTTACGCGTGGGCGGCGTCCAGCTACGCCACCAACGGCTACGACGTGGGTCAGGGGGTCCGCGACACGTACGCGCTGACCGGCCTGTTCCGACAGGTCACCGGCCGTACGGCGAAGAAGGTGTTCATCTCCGGCGCGTCGATGGGCGGGCATGTCACGGCGGTCGCGATCGAGGAGTATCCGCGTACGTTCGCCGGGGCGATGCCGTACTGCGGGGTGCTCGGCGACGCCGAACTCTTCGACTACTTCCTGGACGCCAACGTGACGGCGGCCGCGCTGGCCGGGGTCGGCATCGAGTTCCCGTTGCGGCCGGACGCCGCCTACCCGGCCCGGTTCGCCGGTCAGGTCGCCCGGATCAAGACCGCGCTGACCGGCACCGAGGCCGGCCGGACCTGGTCGGACGTGCTGGAGCGGCGCAGCGGCGGAGAGCGGCCCGGTTTCCCGGCGGCGTTCGCCTACTGGAACGCGGCCAGTCAGGGTGGGCTGCCGTTCCTGTTCAGCGTCTATCCGGGGCTGAGCGGCGGCACGGCCGGCATCGCACCGGGCAACCTCACCGACAACCGGCGGACGGTATACCGGTCGACCGACGGCTGGTGGCCGACCGCGGCGGAACGCCGGCTCAACGCCTCGGTGCTGCGGGTCGGGCGTACGGCGTACCCCGATCGCGGTCTCGACGGTGTCCCCCGCGTCGATGGACGCCCGAGCGTTCCGGTGTTGTCGCTGCACGGTGTCGGTGATCTGTTCGTGCCGATCTCGATGGAGCAGGAGTACGCCCGCCGTGCCGCCGCCAACGGGCGCTCCCGTCTCTTCGTCTCCCGGGCGATCCGCACCGTCGCCCACTGCGGCTTCACGTCGGCCGAGCTCAGCCGTGCTTTCGACGAGCTAGTCGTCTGGACCGACCGGGGCCTTCGCCCCGCGGGCGACGCGATCCTCGACCGGCGCAAGGTGGCTTCCGCGACATTCGGCTGTCGTTTCACCGAGGGGGTACGGCCGGAGTACGCTCCGGACGCGTGCGGGCGGGCAGGAAGCGCCTGACCAGCGGCCACGCCAGGATGACCACGACGATGGCGTAGACCACGTAGGACACCGCTCCGCCGAGCAGTCCGGACAGGTCGCCACCGGACAGCTGCAACGCCATCCGACCCTGCCGTTCGGCCATCGGCCCGAGGATCACCCCGACGATCAGCGGCAGGATCGGCATTCCGAAACGGCGCATCGCGAACCCGAGCATCCCCAGGGTGAGCAACAGGAACAGGTCGAACGGCTGGGCGTTGACGGCGTAGGCGCCCATCGAGGCGAAGAAGACGATCCCGGCGTACAGGTAGGGGCGCGGGATCCGCAGCAGGCGCGCCCACGCCGGGGCCAGCGGCAGGTTGAGCAGGAGCAGCATCAGGTTGCCGACGAACAGGCTGGCGATCAGCGTCCAGACGAGTGTCGACTCCCGGGTCAGCAGCAGCGGCCCGGGCTGGATGCCGTACGTCTGGAACGCCGCCAGCATGACCGCGGCCGTCGCGTTGGTGGGCAGCCCGAGCGCCAGCATCGGCACCAGCGTCCCGGCGGCCGACGCGTTGTTCGCGGCCTCCGGCCCGGCCACCCCTTCGATGGCGCCCTTGCCGAACTCCTCCGGATGTCTACTGAGCCGCTTCTCCAGCGCGTAGGAGAGGAAGGTGGGCAGTTCCGCTCCACCGGCCGGCATCACCCCGAACGGGAAGCCGAGGCCGGTGCCCCGCAGCCACGGTTTCCACGAGCGGCGCCAGTCGTCGCGGCCCAGCCACGGCTGACCGACCGCGATCACCTCGACCGGGCGACGGCGCAGGTGGGCGGCCACCCACAGGGTCTCGCCGACGGCGAAGATGCCCACCGCCACCACGATCACGTCGATGCCGTCGGCGAGCTGTGGCAGGTCCAGGGTGAGCCGGGACTGGCCGGTCACCTTGTCGATGCCGACCAGGCCGATGACCAGGCCGAGCAGCAGGGCGGAGAACCCGCGGACCCGGGAGCTGCCGAGTACCGCGCTGACCGCGACGAACCCGAGAACCATGATGGCCAGGTAGTCGGGGGCGCCCAGATCGATCGCGAACGCCACCATCACCGGAGTGATCAGCACCAGCAGCAGGGTGCCGATCAGGCCGGCCACGAACGAACCGATCGCGGCGGTGGCCAGGGCCTGCGCGGCCCGGCCGGAGCGGGCCATCTTGTTGCCCTCGATCGCGGTCACCACCGACGACGACTCGCCCGGGGTGTTCAGCAGGATCGAGGTGGTGGAGCCGCCGTACATGCCGCCGTAGAAGATGCCGGCGAACATGATGAACGCCTGCGTCGGCTCCATGCCGTAGGTGAGCGGCAGCAGCAGGGCCACGGTCATCGCCGAGCCGATGCCGGGCAGCACACCGACCGCGGTGCCGACGGTCACGCCGATCAGCGCGATCAGCAGGTTCGTCGGCGTGAGGATGTGCCCGAAGCCGTCCAGCAGCTGGGTCAGGTCGTTGATCACAGGATTCCCTGAAGTATTCCGGCGGGCAGATTCACGCCGAGGCCGATCGCGAACCCGTAGAAGGTGATCAGCGCCAGCGCGATCGAGACGGCGGCGGTGAGCAGGTGCCGGCGGGCGCCGAGGGCGAACGCGGTCGACCAGAACAGCACCGATCCGCTGATCACCCAGCCGAGTGGCTCGATCAGGACCGCGTTGACGGCGAACGCGAGCGCCACCAGCAGGACGGTCCGCCAGTCGATCGGCGAGGTGGGGTCGACGTCCTCGCCGCCCTCCGGTTCACCGCGGCCGCCGCGGCGCACGTCGAGGGCGTAGACCGCGGCGGCGATCAGCAGCAGCACGCCGAGCAGGAACGGCACCGGGCGCGGGCCGATCGGGTCGTTGCTGCTGGTGGCGCTGGTGGTGTTGACGGCATCGACGATGACGAGGACGCCGGCCAGGGCCAGGAACGCGCACATGCCGTACTGTGCGCGGTCCCGGCCCCGGCCGCTCACCGGAGGAGGGGCCTGCTCCGGCGAGCCGGTCGGCGACGGCCGGCTCATGCCAGGCCGAGCCCGGTCAGGATGTCGGCGACCGCCTTGTCCTGGTCGGTGAGGAAGGTGGCGAACTGGTCGCCGGTGACGAACGCGTCGGTCCAGCCGTGCTTGGTGAGTTCGGCCTTCCACGCGTCGGTGCCGTGCATCCGGGTCAGCGCGTCGATCCAGGTCTTCTTGTCGGCGTCGGTGATCCCGGGCGGGGCGACGATGCCGCGCCAGTTGGTGAAGACCAGGTCGATGCCGGACTCCTTGAGCGTCGGCACCTCGGCGACCGCGTCGATCCGCTTCTCGCTGGTGACCGCGAGGACCCGGACCTGCCCGGCCTCCACCTGGTCGAGGAACTCGCCGACGCCGCTGGCGCCGAACGCGATCTTGTTGCCGAGGACGGCCGGGAGCAGTTCGCCGCCGCCGTCGTAGGAGACGTAGCCGACCTGCTTGGCGTCGATGCCGACGGCCTGGGCGAGCTGCATCGGCAGCAGGTGGTCGGGGCCGCCCGGGGACGAGCCGCCGCCGACGGTGACCTTCTTCGGGTCGGCCTTCCAGGCGGTCACCAGGTCGGTGATGGTCTGGTACGGCGAGTCCTCGGCCACCACGATCGCGCCGGGCTCCTCGATCACCTTGGCCAGCGGGGTGGTCTCGGTGAGCTTCGCCGGGGACTTCTGCGTGTAGGAGGCACCGACCACGCCCAGCCCCATCTGCATGGCGAGCTTGCCGTTGCCCTTCTCGTTGACGGTCCGCTGCAGGCCGACCGTGCCGCCGGCGCCGGACAGGTTGAAGACCTCGACCCCGGAGGCGATCTTGTCGTCCTCCATGATCTTGGCGATGCTGCGGGCCGTGGTGTCGTACCCGCCGCCGGGGCTGTTCGGCACCATCAGCCGCAGCCCGGCGACCGGACCACCATCGGCGCCGTCGCCGCCCTTATCCGCGGTCGCCCCGCACCCGCCCGCCGCCACCAGAGTCACGGCGGCGGCCATCCCCAGGAACGCCCTGGCCAGAGATTTCATCGCGGTTTCTCTTTCGTTTCGTCGATGACCGGCGCGATGATGGTGGCCCTTCGGCGGCCGCCCGGTCTGCGTTGTGACGACAACGGAGGTTGAGTTCATTGTGGTCGTGACTTTCCGACGAACGACCCTTGCCGGCCAGCTCCTCGTCCTGCAGGTGACGATCATCCTGGTCGTGCTGGTGGCGGTGGCGGCGCTGACCCTGGCCCAGTCGGCGGCCGCGTTCAGCAGCGTCGAGGGCCGGCGGGTGGCCGCACTGGCCGAGCAACTGGCGGACAATCCGCTGGTCCGGGACCGGCTGCCCCGGCCGGCACCCGGCGAGACGCTGGCGCCGGTGGTGCAGGCGTTCCGTACCCAGTCGGACATCACGTCGGTGACCATCGCCGACGCCCGCGGCATGGTGGTCAGCTCGACCGACCCGATCCTGGTCCGCACCATGCTGCCGCTCGGCGACCCGAGTGTGGCCGAGGGCCGCGGCTGGTCCGGTGAGCTGGTCGTCGACGGGTCGCGGGAGCTGGTGGCGCAGGTGCCGGTGCTGAGCGCCGAATCGGGCACGCTGGGGCAGCGACTGGGCACCGTGATGATCGGCGAGCGGTCGCCGACGATCTGGCAGCGGGCCCGCGACGGCGCCGGTAACCTGGCCATCTTCCTGGGGATCGCCAGTCTCGTCGGGATCGCCGGATCGTGGCTGGAGGCCCGCCGGATCAAGCATCAGACGCTCGGGCTGGAGCCGCGGGAGATCGCCGGACTCGCCGAGTACCGGGAGGCGATGCTCTACGGGATCGCCGAAGGGGTGATCGCGCTCGACCCGCAGCACCGGATCACGATGGTCAACGCGGTCGGCCGGACCCTGCTCGACCTACCCGCGGACTGTGCCGGGCGCAGTCTCGCCGAACTGGGCATCGACGGCCGGCTGCACGACGTGCTGACCGGTAGTGAGCAGGGCGAACGTGACGAGGTGGTGGTCCGCGGCGGCCGGGTGCTGGTGATGAACCGGATGGCCGTCACCAAGGACGGGCGGCGGCTCGGCTCGGTGACCACCCTGCGGGACCGGACCGAACTGGCCCGGCTGGAACGGGAGATGGGATCCTTCCGCAGTTCGACCGAGGTGCTGCGGGCGCAGGCGCACGAGTTCGCCAACCAACTGCACACCATCTCCGGACTGATCCAGATCCGCGACTACGACGAGGTGGTGCGCTACGTGAACGCGCTGGCCAAGCACCGGGAGTCGCTCGACCTCACCCTGACCAGCCGGATCCACGACACCGCCGTGGCGGCGCTGCTGATGGCGAAGTCGGCGCAGGCCGCCGAACGTCGGGTCCGGCTGCGCATCTCGGAGAGCACCCATCTGGGCCGGCTGCCCGCGGACCGGTCGGCCGACGTGGCCACGGTGGTCGGCAACCTGGTCGACAACGCGGTCGACGCGGCCGCCGCCGGTGACCCGGACCGGGACGCGTGGGTGGAGGTCGAGTTGCGGCAGGACACCACGGCCGTGGAGATCGTGGTCCGCGACTCCGGGCCGGGAGTGGCACCGGAGTTGGCGCAGGAGGTGTTCTCGCACGGGTTCACCACGAAGGCGGCCCAGGGTGGCGAGCGCGGCATCGGGCTGGCGCTGACCCGGCTGATCTGCAAACGCCACGGCGGTGAGGTGGCCGTCACGAACACGCCGGACGGCGCGATGTTCACCGCCCGGCTGACCGTCCCGGAGAGGGTGACGACATGATCGGCGTCCTGGTCGTCGACGACGACTTCATGGTGTCGCGGATCCATCGGGGTTTCGTCGAGCAGGTGCCCGGGTTCCGGGTGGTCGGTACCGCGCACACCGGGCAGGAGGCGATCGACGCGGTCGCCGCGCTCGCGCCCGACCTGATCCTGCTCGACCTCTACCTGCCGGACATGTTCGGGCTGGACGTGGTGGTGCGGTTGCGGGCGGCCGGACACGACTGCGACGTCATGGTGATCACCGCCGCCAAGGAGGCCGACGCGGTCCGCTCGGCGGTGCGGCACGGGGTGGTCAACTACCTGCTCAAGCCGTTCGGGGTGGACGATCTGCGGCAGCGGCTCGAGCAGTACGCGCGTCGCCGCACCGGGCTCGGCGAGATGCGGGTGCAGGTGCGTGACCAGGCCGATGTGGACCGGGCACTGGCCCGTGCCGCGGCCCCGGCGGTGGGCCTGCCGAAGGGGCTCAGCCCGGAGACGGCCCGGCTGGTCGAGCAGGCGCTGCGGTCGGCGGCCGAGACCCTGTCCGCGGCCGAGTGCGCCGACCGGATCGGGATCTCCCGGGTCAGCGCCCGGCGCTACCTGGAACATCTGCGCGACAGCGGGCGCGCCGAGGTGCGGCTGCGCTACGCGGTCCCCGGCCGCCCGGAGCACCGGTACCGGTGGGTCAGCGGCTGACGAGACCTCTTGCCTCAGGCGGGGCGGGTGGCCGTACCGAATAGGGCCTTCTGTTCGAGGAGGTCGCGGAAGGCGCGGGCGGCGGGTGAGGCCGCGCCCGCCGTGCGTTGGGCCGTGAAGATCGTGCGGCGCGGGGAACCGGCGAGTTGCAGCAGCCTCGCGGAGGTCTCCCGGCCGGCCCAGATCAGGTCGGGGATCAGGGCGACGGCGTTGCCGGACTCGACGAGTCGCATGTGGGCCTGCAGGTCGGCGGTCTCGTAGCGGACGTCGGGCTCGAACCCGGCGACGCGGCAGACCTGCTCGGCGAAATGGCGGGAGGCGGCGCCGCGCGGCTCCATCACCCAGGGCATGTGGCGGGCCGTGTCGAGCGAGTCGACCGGGTGCAGCGACTCGTCCGCCGCGGGCAGGGCGAGGCGGATCGCGTCGGTGGTCAGGTCGTGCCGGTCCAGGCCGGGGTGGTGTGGCGCGGCGTGCGCCGGGTACTGCTCGGCGATGACCATGTCGAAATCGCGGGCCCAGGTTTCGCGCAGCGCCTCCTCGGGTTCGCGCTGGACCATCTCGACCCGCACGTCGGGGTAACGCTCGGCCATCGCGCGGAGGGTGGTGGGCATGAAGGCGAGCGCCGCGGACTGGAAGACGGCGACCCGGACCCGGCCGGTGACCCGGGTCGCGGCGGCCTGCAGGCGGGCCTCGGCACGCTCCAGCGTGTCCAGCACCTCGGCCACCGACGCCACCAGGACCTCGGCCTGCGGGGTGAGCTGGACCCGGCGGCCGGCCTTGCGCAGCAGCTGGGTACCGGTCTCCTTCTCCAGCTGGCTGAGCTGCTGGCTGACCGCCGACGGGGTGAAGTTGAGCGCCTCGGCGACCGCCGCGATCGTGCCCCGGACGGCCAGCTCGCGGAGCAGGATCAGACGACGGATCTCCAGCACTCTTTCAGGTTAGCTCAACTTAAGAGTACTCCTCACAAAGCATCGCTTTTCCTTACCTGATTCGGGACTGCAGACTGTTGCGCATTACGGAAGGAGCATCCCGATGTCTGAGATCGCCGAAGAGACGATCGCCCTTGTCCGGCGCTGGCTGCGCGAGGCGGCGTCGATCCCGGTCGGCGGCTCGGCTGCGCAGCTCGCGGGTGTTCTGCGTGATCCGGCCGGACTCGCGTTCACGGTCGGCTTCGTCGACGGGGTGATCCGGCCGGAGGACGTTCGGGTCAGCGCACGCACCTTGTCGGATCTGTCTCGCAATATTCCGACGTTCCTCCCGGCACACCTACGCCTGGCCGTTCGCGCCGGCGGCTTCTTCGCCCCGCTCATGCCCGGCGTAGTGGTGCCCGTCGCGCGGCGGGCGCTGCGTCACATGGTGGGACACCTGATCGTGGACGCCACCGACGCGCGGCTCGGCAAGGCGATCAAGCGGATCAGGCGACGGAATGTCCGACTCAACGTGAACCTTCTGGGCGAAGCGGTGCTCGGCCGCGGCGAGGCGGAGCAGCGCCTCAAGAGCACCGAGAAACTACTGGCCCGACCCGACGTCGACTACGTGTCGATCAAGGTGTCCTCGGCGGTCGCCCCGCACAACCCGTGGGCCTTCGACGAGGCCGTCGAGGAGATCGCCGCCAAGCTCCTCCCCCTCTTCACACTCGCCGCCGAGCAGCGCAAATTCGTCAACCTCGACATGGAGGAGTACAAGGACCTCGACCTCACCATCGCGGTCTTCACCAAGCTCCTCGACCGTCCCGAACTGCTCGGGCTGGAAGCCGGCATCGTCCTGCAGGCCTACCTGCCGGACGCGCTCAGCGCCATGATGCGCCTGCAGGTCTGGTCCGCGTCGCGCCGTGAGCGCGGCGGCGCCGGCATCAAGGTGCGCCTGGTCAAGGGGGCCAACCTGCCGATGGAGCGGGTCGAGGCGGAACTGCACGGTTGGCCGGTCGCCACCTGCGACAGCAAACAGGCCACCGACACCAACTACAAGCGGGTCCTCGGGTACGCACTGCACCCGGACCGGATCCGCAACGTGCGTCTCGGCGTGGCCGGGCACAACCTGTTCGACGTCGCCTACGCCTGGGTGCTGGCCGGTGAGCGCGGCGTGCGCGACGGCATCGAGTTCGAGATGCTCCTCGGCATGGCCGAGGGGCAGGCCGAGGCGGTCCGGCGCGAGGTCGGCGGTCTGTTGCTCTACACGCCGGTGGTACGCCCGGAGCAGTTCGACGTGGCGATCGCGTACCTGATCCGCCGTCTCGAAGAGGGCGCGAGCCCCGACAACTTCATGTCCGCGGTGTTCGAACTGCACTCCGATTCGGCCCTGTTCGAGCGGGAGAAGGAACGCTTCCTCGCCTCCCTGGCCGACCTCGACTCCGAGGTCCCGCAGCCCAACCGGGTCGAGGACCGGTTCGCCGCCGTCCCCCGGTCGGCGCCCGGCTCGTTCGTCAGCACCCCCGACACCGACCCGGCCGTCGCCGCCAACCGGGCCC
Organism: Actinoplanes sichuanensis; assembly: GCF_033097365.1. Classification (NCBI taxonomy): domain Bacteria; kingdom Bacillati; phylum Actinomycetota; class Actinomycetes; order Micromonosporales; family Micromonosporaceae; genus Actinoplanes; species Actinoplanes sichuanensis. The sequence goes on along the minus strand of NZ_AP028461.1, from coordinate 352,524 downwards.
GCGTCCGTGACGTCCTGGCCCGGGTCGAGTCGTCCACCCTCGGTGTCGACGTGCCCCGGATCAGCGACCGGGAACACCTGGACGAGGCCCTGGAGAAGGCGGCCGCCGCGAATTGGGGCGCCGCCGACCGCCGGGCCGTGCTGCACGCCGTCGGCGACGCCCTCGAAGAGCACCGGTACACACTGCTCGAAGTGATGGCCGCCGAAGCCGGCAAGACGATCGACCAGGCCGACCCCGAGGTGTCCGAGGCGATCGACTTCGCCCACTACTACGCCGAGCGGGCCTTCGCATTGTCGGAGACCGACGGCGCCGTCCCGGTCCCGGCACGGCTCACCCTGGTCACGCCCCCGTGGAACTTCCCGGTCGCGATCCCGGCCGGGTCGGTGCTGGCCGCCCTGGCCGCCGGCTCGTCGGTCGTGCTCAAGCCCGCCGGGCCCACCGAACGATGCGGGACCGTGCTGGCCGGCATCCTGCGCGACGCCCTCTCCGCGGCCGGCGCCGACCCCGACCTGGTCACCCTGCTCCAGGTCGACGAAGGCACCCTCGGCCGGGAGCTGATCGCACACCCGCTCGTCGACCGGGTGATCCTGACCGGCGCGTACGAGACCGCCGAACTGTTCCGCTCGTTCCGCACCGACCTGCCGCTGCTCGCCGAGACCAGCGGCAAGAACGCCATCATCGTCACCCCCAGCGCCGACCTCGACCTGGCCGTCAAGGACGTGGTGGCGTCGGCGTTCGGGCACGCCGGTCAGAAGTGCTCGGCGGCCTCGCTGGTCGTACTGGTCGGCAGTGTCGCCCGGTCCCAGCGGTTCCGCACCCAACTCCTGGACGCGGTGTCGTCGCTCGAAGTGGGATATCCGGCCGACGCGCGTACCAGGATGGGTCCGCTCGTCGAACCGGCCGCCGGGAAACTGCGCGACGGGCTGACCACCCTCGGCACCGGTGAGACGTGGCTGCTCGAACCCCGTGAGCTCGACGAAACGGGCCGACTGTGGAGCCCCGGCGTCCGGGACGGGGTGACCCGCGGCTCCGCCTACCACCGCACCGAGTATTTCGGCCCGATCCTCGGCATCATGACCGCCGACACGCTGGACACGGCCATCGACATCGTGAACGAGGTCGACTACGGCCTGACCTCCGGTCTGCACTCGCTGGACGAGGACGAGATCCGTACCTGGCTGGACCGCGTCCAGGCGGGCAACCTGTACGTCAACCGCGGCATCACCGGCGCGATCGTGCAGCGGCAGCCGTTCGGTGGCTGGAAGCGGTCGGCGGTCGGCCCGGGCACCAAGGCCGGCGGCCCCAACTACCTGGTCGGGCTCACCGGCTGGGCGCCCCGTCCGGCCACCGCCGACGCCGAGATCACCCACCCCGAGGTACGGGCCCTGCTCGCCTCCCTGACGACGGCCGACGTCTCCGCCGACGCTCTCGCCTCGATCGAACGGGCCGCCCGCAGCGACGCCGCGTTCGATTTCCGGGCGCCGTCGGACGTCACCGGGCTGGCCGTGGAACGCAACGTCTTCCGCTACCTGCCGACCCCGGTCACCGTCCGGCTCGCCGCCGGCGGTTCGGTGGCCGACCTGGTCCGGGTCCTCGCGGCCGGTCTGCTCACCGGCGCCGAGATCCGGGTCTCGAGCGCGGTCCCGCTGCCCGCCACGCTGGCGGCCCGCTGCCCGGGCCTCACCGTCGAGGACGACGCCACCTTCGCGGCAGGTCTCACCGCCGGCCGGGTCCGCCTCATCGGCGGCGACGCGTCGGCGCTCGCCGCCGCCACCGGCGGACGTCCCGACCTGGCGGTCTGGTCCGGGCCGGTCACCGAGTCCGGCCGGGTCGAGCTCCTGCCGTTCCTCCGCGAACAGGCGATCAGCATCACCGCCCACCGTTTCGGCAACCCGCTCCCCCTGGCCGCCGCGGTCCTTTAACCCAGACCCACCCCCATCCGGTACGCCCTCCGCGCGCTCCCCGCACGGAGGGCGTTCCCACACCCCCCGCGCCGTCGCCGGACCGCCCTTCACCGCACGATCTCCTCGCGCCCGTCGTAGCCGATCGCGATATTCAGATGAAAGCCGCCTTCGCTGTCCCGGGTGGACTCCGCGGCCGGCTTGAGAGCGTCCCGGGTGGAATCCGGAAGCACCTCGAGCCGGCCCGCCAGGTGGATGCGCCGAGAACCTCGTCCAGATGCTCGGCCCCGTACCGGTGCCCGACCCGCGCGTCCTCGAAGCCCATCTGCCGGGCCCATCGTCGGTTGCCGTCCATCACCATCGCCAGATGCCGCGGCAACTCCGCCCCGTCCAGCCGTTTCCGGAGCCGACGCGCGTAGACCGAACACACCAGCTTCTTCAACCATGTCATGTCGGACACCGAACCACCGACCTCACCGGTTCCCGGGCGCTTTCACATAGCCCACACCGATCGCACACACCACCACACCCAGCCCTCAAGCCACCCGAAGCAGAACCCGCCACGACAAGCCGGCCGGGGCATCAGAGGACGGAGAAGCCGGTGGGGAGGGTGGTCCGGCCGGTCAGAGCGCGGATGGTGGGGATGCCGTGGCCGATGGCGGCGCCGATGCGGGCGGCCAGGGCGGCGGTCGACGCGAGCGTGTCGGGGTCGAAGTCGATCGGGAGGCCGGCCGCCACTGCGGCGTCGGAGGCGTGCACGACCAGTTCGAACGTCCGGGTGGGCAGCCAGTCCTCGACGCGCATGCCGCCGACCGGGGTGGCGACCAGGTCGTCGTCGCCCGCGACGGCCAGGGCGCCGGTGGCCTGGCCGATGTAGTGGCTGACCAGGTCGGCCGGATCGTCGCCGAGGGCGGCGCCGGTGGCGCGGGCATCCTCGGCCGACGCCTGCCGGGCGGCGGCGACCAGGTCGGCCGGTGCTACCCGGGCCAGCGCGAAGTACGCCTCGGGCGCCGGCACCAGCAACGTCGGGGCCGTCGTGGCGAGAACCGTCGGAACCTGACGCAACGCCGAACTGACGGTGTGGCCGAGCAGGTCACGCAGCGTCCACTCGCCGAGGCCGGGCCCGTCGAGGGCGGCCGGCGGGATGCGGGCGACGAGGTCGGCGAAGACGATGGCGGCCGATCGGTAGGTGCGGCGGTAGTCCATGCCACCACCGTGCCACGCGCGGTAGCCCATCTCACTCATCCCCGCCGCGCGAACCGGCGCGACGGGGACAGGCCGTAGCCTCGCGGGGTGCTGCTACCTCTGCCGGACGGCGAGTTCAAGGCCTACCTGTTCGACTGCGACGGGACGATCACCGATTCGATGCCGGCTCACCACCGGGCCTGGTTGGCGGCACTCGGTGAGTGGGGCGGCGACTTCCCGGAGGAGCTGTTCTACGCATGGGGCGGTCGGACGGTGGTCGACGTGATCACCGATCTGAACACCAGGCAGGGGCTGAGCATGCCGGTGGCCGAGGTGGCGGCCCGGCGTGAGGAGCTGTTCCAGGCGATGCTCCCGCACATCGGTGCGGTCCCGGGGGTGCTGGAGCACATCGAGGCGTCGTACGGTCGGGTGCCGTTCGCCGTCGTGTCGGGCAGCACCCGCGAGTCGGTGATCGCGTCGTTGTCCGCTCTTGATCTGCTGGACCGGTTCGTGGCGCTGGTCTGCGCCGAGGACTACGCACACCCGAAACCGGACCCGGAGGGCTACCTACTGGCCGCCCGGCTGCTGGGCGTCGACCCGGCGGACTGCCTGGTCTTCGAGGACACCCCGCTCGGTGTGGCCGCGGCCGAGGCGGCGGGAATGAGATATGTGCTCGTGCCGCCACCGTGGGAACGCTGACAATCGATGGATGATTCATCAGCGGGCATTGGAGTACCTTCTCGCGCTGGAGGGTGCGGCACTGCTGCGCTCGTTCGTGGAGGAGTCGGATCCGGGGTTCGGTCGGGCGCGGGTGGCCGAGATGCGGCGGCTGTTGGCGATGGCCGAGCTCGACGTGGAGCCGGTGGCGGTCGAGCGGGTGTCCGCCACCGACGGCTACCGGGTGTGGTCACGGACCTATGACGAACCGGGCAACGGCCTCTTCCCGGCCGAGGAGGCGGCGGTCCGCGGCATCCTGGCCGACCTGAAACCGGGGGTGGTGCTCGACGCCGCCTGCGGCACCGGCCGGCACAGCGCATGGCTGGCCGACCGGGGGCATCGGGTGATCGGTGTCGACGGTTCCCCGGACATGCTGGCCCGGGCCCGTGACCGGGTGCCGGGCGCCGATTTCCGGGAGGGCCCGCTGGAGCGGCTGCCGCTGCCGGACCGCTCGGTCGACGCGGTGGTGTGCGCGCTCGCCCTCACCCACGTACGCGATCTGCGTCCGGTGTTCGCCGAGTTCGCGCGGGTGTTGCGGCCCGGCGGTGACCTGGTGATCTCGGACGTCGCCCAGGAGTGGATCGCGATGGGTTCGGTGCCCCGGGTCCGGCTCGACGACGGGCGTCCGGCGCTGACGCCCGGGCACCGGCACCGGACCTCCGACTACCTGGGTGCGGCCCTCCCGGTCGGGCTGCGGGTGGTGTCGTGCGACGAGCCGCGGCAGGGCCCGGTCGTGCCGCTGGACGCCGGCGCCGAGATGCCGGCCGGAGGGACCCCGGTCGGGGAGACCGGGCCGTGGGATCAGTGGCCGTGGTCGTTGGCCGGGATGCTCCCGCACGTCTGGCAGGCGGTCACCGGTGGCGTACCGCTGATGATCATCTGGCACTTCCAGCGGGATCCAGCGGATCGATGACCCGGTTGCGGTGGTGCTGGTAGATCACCGAACTACGGAAGCCGACGATCTCCCGGCGGCCGGAGAACCGGTCCATCAGGAACGCGTGCAGCCCCTCCACGCTGGGCACCGCCACGTGCACCAGGAAGTCGTCACCGCCGGCCAGCACGAACACCGACAGCACCTCGGGCAGCCCGGACGCGTACGACTTGAAGCCCTCGATCACCTCCCGGTTCAGCGGGCGGACCTGGACGTGCAGCAGCGCCTGCACCTCACGGCCGAGCGCGGTGAGGCTGACGTCCGCGTGATAGCCGGTGATCACCCCACGGTCACGCAGCAGACGCACCCGCTCCAGGCAGGTCGACGGCGCGACGCCGACGGCCCGGGCCAGCTCGCGGTTGGTCTGCCGGGCGTTCGTCTGCAATTCCCGCACGATCGCCGAATCAATGTCATCCACGACCATCATTCTGAACTATTTGCCGAACGTTGTTCGGCGTGATCACTCCCGGTCCGTCTGGCCTCCTAGTTTCGAAACCACAAACCCTTCAGATGTACGGGAGAAGCACATGCCGATCCACCAACGGGTCGTGGTCGAACGCGGCACCCGGTCCGGGTTCCCGATCGTCGTCGCGGTGCACTCCACCGCGCTCGGTCAAGCGGTCGGCGGCTGCCGGATGGCCGTTTACCGCGACTGGCGCGCAGGACTCGACGACGCGCTGCGCCTGTCCACGGCGATGACGTCGAAGGCCGCGCTGGCCGGTCTGCCGCACGGCGGCGGCGCGGCCGTGGTGGTGCTGCCCCGAGGCGCGTTCGGGAACACGGCGGGCGGCCTGACCGCGGACGGCAGCATGGCCTGGGGGCCGACGGGCGGCATGGCCGAGGGCGTGGCCGGAGGCCCCATGGACGGCATGGCCGAGGGCGTGGCCGGAGGTCCCATGGACGGCATGGCCGGGGGTCTGGCCGGGGGCGTGGCCGTGGACCGGCGGGCGGTCCTGCACGATGTCGGGGATGTGGTCCGGAACCTGGGTGGCGTCTTCTCCATCGGGCCGGACGTGGGCACCGGGCCGGCCGACATGCGGGTCATCGGTGAACGCACCGACCACGTGCTCGGGCGGGCCGGCGACTCCGGCCCGGCCGCCGCCGCGGGGGTGGTCGCCGCGATTCAGGCAGTCGTCGCTGACCGATTCGGATCACCGTCGCTGTCTGGGCGGACGTTTGCCGTCCTCGGGGTCGGCCGGGTCGGCGTGCACCTCGTGGACCTGCTGTCGGCGGCGGGTGGGAAGGTGCTCGCGGCGGATGTGGACGGCGCACGGCGTACCGTCGTGGAATCCCTGGGCGCGACCTGGACCGATCCGCGAACCTGTCTCACCGCGGACGTCGACGTGCTCGTGCCGGCCGCCCTCGGTGGTGTCCTCACCGCCGCGACCGTGCCCACGCTGCGCTGCGCGGCGGTCGCCGGGCCGGCGAACGCCCAGCTCGACGAACCGGCGACCGCGGACCTGCTGCACGAACGCGGCATCCTGTGGGCGCCGGACGTGGTGGCCGGATCGGGCGGGATCATCCACGCGGTCGCGACCGAACTGCACCGGGAGACGCCGCCGCGGGTCGCCGCCCGGGTCGCCGGGATCGGTGACACGCTCACCCGGATCCTGGACGCCGCCCGGGAGACGTCGTCGACACCGGCGGCCGCGGCTTCCCGGCTCGCAGGCTTCCTGATCGGCGAGCCGGTGGCTTCTACGATGGCCGCATGCTGACGGCGGAGAGCACCGGCTTCTGGGGTAGGGCGTACACCATCGCCGAGAACGGCACACCGATCACCACCTGGGACAACAGCTGGTGGAAGTCGGGTGGCACGTTCGAGTTGGCCGGGCGGACCTATCACGTCCGGGCGAACATGTGGGGCAGCCGCTACACGATGCTGGACCCGGGCGGCGCGGTGTTCGCCGAGGCCGAACGGGTCGGCCGGAAGAACTGGACGGTCCACGCGGGCGGCCGGACCTACGAGTTCCGGCGGACGTCGATCTTCAAGTCCGACCAGCACCTGATGGACGGCGAACGAACGGTCGGCACGATCCGCCGGACCAGCCCTGACCGGCAACCTCACCGCCGACCTGCCTGGCCTGCCGCTGCCGTTGCAGGTGTTCGTGCTCGGCGTCCTGATCGTCCAGTGGCAGTCCGCGAACGCGGCCGGCGCCGCCTAGTTGTTCTGACCACGGACGTTGGTAACGCGGTGGAGTTCCTGAAATAGGTGAGGACCTCCGGGTGAGGTGGAGCTTGTCTAAGGTTCCGTTTCACCCGGGAGGCCCTCTATGCCCCACGCTAATGCCACACTGACCGAACGTGGCCGATTGCGGCTGGCACGGTGCGTCGTCGATGACGAATGGCCGTTGCGCCGGGCGGCGGACCGGTTCCAGGTGAGCCCGACAACCGCGAAACGCTGGGCCGACCGCTACCGCACCGACGGCGCCGCAGGCATGGCTGACCGGCCCAGCCGGCCCCACACGAGCCCGAACCGCACACCCCGCCCGGTCGAACGTCGCGTCTTACACCTGCGCCGCAGCAAACGACTCGGGCCGGTACGGATCGGCTGGCGACTGGGTCTTGCGGCCTCGACCTGCCACGCGATCCTGCGCCGCGCCGGCGCCGCCCGCCTGTCTCATCTCGACCGGGCCACCGCCGAGCCGATCCGCCGCTACGAACATCAGACGCCCGGTGACCTGATCCACGTCGACATCAAGAAACTCGGCAACATCCCCACCGGCGGCGGCTGGCGCACCCAAGGTCGCCGCCAAGGCAATCTCAACCGCACCGCAACTCCCGGGCACGCTAACGGCAAGAACGGCGCAGCCCAGCTCGGATACGCCTACCTGCACACCGCCCTCGACGACCACTCCCGGCTGGCCTACACCGAAATCCTGGCCGACGAAACCAAAGAGACCGCCGCCGGGTTCTGGCGACGCGCCCACGCCTGGTTCACCAGCCACGGCATCACCGTCGCCCGGGTCCTGACCGACAACGGATCCTGCTACAAAGCCCGGCTCTGGACCGAGACCTGCACCGAACTCGGCGTCCGGGTTAAGAAGACCCGCCCCTACCGGCCACAAACCAACGGCAAGGTCGAACGCTTCCACCGCACCCTGACCGAGGAATGGGCCTACGCCAAGCCTTACACCAGCGAAAACGCCCGACGCAAAGCCCTACCCCGATTCCTGCACACCTACAATCACCACCGCCACCACACCGCCATCGGCGGACCACCCGCCAACCGCGTTCCCAACCTCTCTGGGCAGAACACCTAGTAGGTGACCGCCACCGCGTAGCGGGGCCGCTCGCCTAGGAGGTGACCGCCACCGCGTTGCGGGGTGCTGGAGCGCTCTAGCCGATGGTGACGGTCGCGTAGACGAACGCGGCGTAGCAGGGCAGGGCCAGCAGGGCGATGCGCTGGGCGGCCACCGCGGCCCCGAAACCGGCGGTGGCCGCCGCCGCGCCCAGGAACAGCCAGGTCAGCGAGTGGCCCCAGCGCAGGGCGAACCAGAGGAAGCCATCGGTTCCGACCGCTTTCCCCTCCGGCCAGACGAAGATCCAGACAACCGAGAGCACCAGGCAGAGGGCGGCCCACACGAAGGCCGGCACTCCGAGCAGCTTGATCACACCGGCAGGGTAGTAAGCCGGCACCAGAGACCGCCCGTCGCCGGCTCGGCTCGCGGCCGCCGTTCGGCGGGTCGGGGTTCCGGTCTGTCGGGTGTGACCGCATTGCGGGAATAAATTCTTTCCCGGCGGGGAGCCGGACATCCGGTTCGGCGGCGGCGGTTCGGTGGGCCAGGTCGCCACCGCCTGTGATGTACGACCGACGGCCGCTCGGCTCCGCTGGGCGCGCCACACGGGTTGACGGTGGTCGGGCGGATTCGTGCCGAAGTGGTTTCGCTCGGCGGCCGGACCGTTGATGACGGGTCGGACGGCGAACGCGGCGGCCTCCGGGATCGGCATTCGGAACGGCGATTCGGACGTCGCCGCGGAGGCAACCGGGAGAGGATTGCCGGTTACTCTGCGTGAGGCCATCTTCGCGCATCCACCTGGTCGCAAGTTGTTTCCATGCCGTTACAGGCGCTCCGGGAGTCTTGCGCTAAATGCACGTTCATCAATAATGAGCGCCATGAATCGAGCCGAGGCGATACCGGTTGACGGGTCCCGGAGCACGACCGAGCCCCCCAGAGGCCACGAGCCGGCGACCCCTCCGCCGGCGACCGGCCAGGCTCCCCCGCAGGTCGTCACACCGGGCCGTGCGGCCGGTGGCGGCAACAGTCTGGTGGTGCGCCCGCCGGCGCCCGCCCTCACCCCCCATCGAGGCCGTCGACGGCCGGACAGCACGCCGGACAGGCTCCCGGCCCGGCGCGCTGAACCGGCCTTCCCGACCCGAACCACCGAACCGACGCTGCCGGTCCGACGCGCCGAACCGGCCCTCCCGACCCGACGCACCGAACCGACCCTTCCGGTCCGGCACGCTGAACCGGCCCGGCCTGAACCGTGGGTCTGGCCGCCGGCTGACGGCCGCACCGCGAACACCGCGGTGACCCGCCGCACCGGGCGGCGGGGTGCGGTTCCGACCCGACGGGTGGTCGCGTTGTGAACGCCACGACACGTCCGGCGGTGCCGCCCGCGGGCCGACCACAGCGCCGCGACCGGGGACGGTCCGAACCCGCGGACAATCACCCACGTGCGCTGACGGGGGACGAGCAAACCAGGATCAACGGGCTCTGCCGGCCACGATGTGACCGGCGCGGCCCACGACGAACCAGTGCACTCCTGCCGGCGGGCTCGGCCCATCGCCACCAGTTCTCCCGGGGCCGCGCGAGCCCGGACGGGACGATCCGGGCGACGACGGGTGCGGCGGAGACGGCCGGGACGGCCCTCGCGACGGGTGCGGCCAGGACGACCCGCGCGACGGGTGCAGCCGGGACGGCCCGCGCGGCGGGTATGACCCACACGGCGGGTTCGGGACGTGTGGTGGGTTCGGGTCGCTGTGGCGGGACCGCCGGCGGGCGGGCCGGTGTGGTGCGGGCGGAACCGCGGCGACGGGCCCGATGGAGGGCTCCCGCCGGGCCTACGAGGGCGATCGTGCGGACACCCGCCACGGCGGGTGCCCATGGGCGTACCGAAAAGTGGTTTGCCGCATCGCGGACCGTGACCATTTTCGCAAATCGGACGCCAACGCGGTCTGCCTGTGACGCTGCGCCACCACCACCAGTGGCCCATCCGGGACGGCCACCACCAAGCGCCGGAGAAGTCCGGCTTTTAACCGCGATGTCACAGGTCGTCACGAGAATCTCACCGAAGCCGGGTGATACCGCGCTCGCCCGGTGGGCAGCCGTGGGACCTTGGTTGGGGCGGCGCCCTCTTCGGGGTACAAGAGAGGCACATCGCTCGCCTCGCCGGTCACCGTCGGCGAGCCGGGCGGCCGCACCCGCTTAAGAGGGAGAGCACTCTCCATGGGCGACACGCCTGTCATCACGCTCAACAACGGCGTCACGATTCCGCAGATCGGATTCGGCGTCTTCCAGATTCCCGAGGCGCAGACCGCGGCCGCGGTCACCGCCGCGCTCGAAGCGGGCTACCGCAGCATCGACACCGCCGCCATCTACCACAACGAGTCGGGGGTCGGCGCCGCACTGAAAGCGGCGGGAGTGCCGCGCGACGAACTGTTCATCACGACCAAGGTCTGGAACACCGATCAGGGGTACGACGAGACGCTGCGCGCGTTCGACGCCAGCACCGCCCGGCTCGGACTGGAGACCCTGGACCTCTACCTGATCCACTGGCCGACGCCGAAGCGGGGCAGGTATCTGGACACCTGGCGGGCGCTGGAGAAACTGCTCGCCGACGGCCGGGTCCGCGCGATCGGGGTGTCGAACTTCCTGCCCGAGCATCTGCGTGCCGTCGCCGACCTCGCCGGCACGGTGCCCGCGGTCAACCAGATCGAGGTGCACCCGGCGCTCCAGCAGCGCGACGCCCAGGCCGCGAACGCCGAGCTCGGCGTGGTCACCGAGGCGTGGAGCCCGCTCGCGCAGGCGGGTGTGCTCGGTGACCCGGCCGTGCTGCGGATCGCCACCGCCCACGACCGCACCCCGGCCCAGGTGGTGCTGCGCTGGCACGTGCAGCAGGGCCGGATCGTGATCCCGAAGTCGGTGACCCCGTCCCGGATCGCGGAGAACCTGCGGATCTTCGACTTCGAGCTGACCGCCGACGAACTGGCGGCGATCGACGGGCTGGAGAGCGACGGCCGGACCGGTCCGCACCCGGATCACTTCAACTGACGATCCTTAGCTTTTGTGACGGTCACGTCATTACGTGGCCGTCACAGAGATCGTTAAGCAGCTTCACAGGAACCCGCCGCACACTGGGGTCACGTCCCCCTCACAGGAGGTTCCGATGGGTCTCTTCGCCCTGATCAGCTTCGCGTTGCTGCTGGTCCAGCTGGTGCTGCTGGTTCGGGTCGCGCTCGACTGGAGCGTCATGCTGGCCGGTCCCGCCATGCCCGGGTCGGCCCGCGCCAAGGCCCTCGACGTGATCTATCGCATCACCGAGCCGATCCTGGCCCCGGTCCGTAAGGTGCTGCCCCCGCTGCGGGTCGGCGGCGTCTCGATCGACCTGGCGTTCATCGTCGTCTTCATCACGATCGGCATCATCCGGGCGATCCTCTGACCCGCGGCGAGCCGCGCCCACCCGGGCGCGGCTCGCTCGGCGAGGAGCGTCAGCTCAGCCGGTCCTCGACGAACTCCAGGGCCGTGGTGTCGAAGAAGCTGCGGCCGCCGGCGTGGTCGTCCCACGGGTAGACCTCGATCTCCTTCTGCGCGTCGATCGCGTTGTAGGCGGCGAACACCCCGGACGGCGGGCACACGTCGTCCATCAGCGCGGCCGACAGGATCGAGGGCGCGGTGATCCGGCGGGCGAAGTGCACCGCGTCCACGTGGTCGAGGGTGTCCAGGGTCCGCTGGGCGAGCTGCGGGTTGGCCCGCAGGAACCGGACCACCTCGGCGTACGGGAAGCTGTCGGTGATCGTGACCGCCCGCTGGATGTCGCAGAGGAACGGCACCCCGGCGACCACCGCCGACACCAGCTCGGGGACCAGACCGGCGGCGGCCAGGGCGAGCGCGCCGCCCTGACTCTTGCCGGTCACCACCAGCCGGGACGCGTCGACGCCGGGTAGCTCGGTGGCGGTCTCCACGGCCCGGGCAGCGTCGGTGATCAGCCGCCGGTAGTAGAACGTCTCCGGGGCGAGCACCCCACGGGTCAGGAAGCCGGGGGTGGACGGGCCGGCGCCGTGGTCGTCCGGGTCGGGGGTGTCGCCGCCCCGCCAGCCGCCGCCCTGACCGCGGGTGTCCATGACCAGGTGGGCGTATCCGGCGCTGGTCCAGGTCAGCCAGTCGATGGGCAGGCCGCGGCCGCCGCCGTACCCGATGAATTCGACAGCGACCGGCAGCGGGCCGTCAGCGGTCGACGGACGGTTGAGCCAGGCCCGGATCGGCTGGCCGGCGTAGCCGGTGAAGGTGACGTCGCGGGTGGTGACCCCCTTCAACGGGGTGCCGACCTCGGCGAGTTTCGGCGGCAGGGCGGCCCGGCGCGCCGAGGCGAGCGTGCCGGACCAGAAGTCGTCGAAGCCGGCCGGCTCCGGGCGGTCGAGGTGGTACGTGCGCAATTCGTGGAGTGGGAAGTCAAAGAGCGCCATGGTGATCACGCTATGCGTTGGGCTTGGCTGACGACAGCCCTGCGGGCACGATGGGCGCGTGCCACCGGAAGCCGCCGCCCGTCCCCCGCATGTCCTCGAGGCCGTCCTGGAACGGCTGACCTATGTGAACGAGGAGACCGGCTACACCGTGGCCCGGGTGGCCCACAAGAGCAGCACCGATCTGCTGACCGTGGTGGGTGCGCTGCTGGGCGCGCAGCCCGGCGAGAGTCTGCGGCTGAGTGGCTGGTGGTCGTCGCATCCGCAGTACGGGCGGCAGTTCGAGGTGATCTCGTACACCACGGTGCTGCCCGCGACCATTCAGGGCATCCGCCGCTATCTGGGGTCCGGGCTGGTCAAGGGCATCGGGCCGGTGTTCGCCGAGCGGATCGTCGACCACTTCGGACTGGACACCCTGGAGATCATCGAGACCGCCCCGGAACGGCTGATCGAGGTGGCCGGGCTGGGTCCGAAACGGACGAAGAAGATCACCGCGGCATGGGCCGAGCAGAAGGCGATCAAGGAGGTGATGGTCTTCCTCCAGGGCGTCGGGGTGTCCACGTCGATCGCGGTGCGGATCTACAAGAAGTACGGCGACTCGTCCATCTCGGTCGTCAAGAACTCGCCCTACAAGCTGGCGGCCGACGTCTGGGGCATCGGGTTCAAGACCGCGGACACGATCGCGCAGGCGGTCGGGATCCCGCACGACAGTCCCGAACGGGTGAAGGCCGGCCTGCAGTACACGCTGTCGCAGGCCACCGACAACGGGCACTGTTTCCTGCCGTTCTCGGACTTGACGGCCGACGCGGCGAAGATCCTCGACGTTCCCGCGGCGCTGGTCCCGACCTGCCTCGCCGAGTTGGTCGAGGAGGAAGGCGTGGTGCGCGAGGGCGACGAGGTCTACCTGGTGCCGTTCCACCGTGCGGAGCAATCGCTGGCATCGACTCTCGTCGCTCTGTTGAGGCATAAAGCGGACAGGATGCCGCACTTCCATGACGTGGACTGGGGCAAAGCCCTCGGCTGGCTGCACCAGCGCACCGGCTCGACCCTCGCCACCGAGCAGGAACAGGCCGTCAAACTCGCGCTCACGTCGAAGGTCGCGGTCCTCACCGGCGGGCCCGGCTGCGGGAAGAGCTTCACCGTACGATCGATCGTCGAACTCGCCGCCGCGAAGAAGGCGAAGATCCAGCTCGTCGCACCGACCGGCCGGGCCGCGAAGCGGCTCGCCGAGCTGACCGGCCACCCCGCCGCCACCGTGCACCGCCTGCTCAAACTACAGCCCGGCGGGGACGCCACGTTCGACCGCGACAACCCGCTCGACGCCGACCTGATCGTCGTCGACGAGGCCTCGATGCTCGACCTGATCCTGGCCAACAAGCTGGTCAAGGCGATCCCGCCGGGCGCCCACCTGCTGCTCGTGGGCGACGTCGACCAGCTGCCGTCGGTGGGCGCCGGCGAGGTGCTGCGCGACCTGCTGGCCGCCGAGGTGATCCCCCGGGTGCGGCTCACCCAGATCTTCCGGCAGGCCGCCGAGAGCGGCGTGGTCACCAACGCGCACCGGGTCAACCAGGGCCGGCCGCCGCGGTTCGAGGGCCTGACCGACTTCTTCCTGTTCCCGTGCGACGACACCGAGGAGACCGCGGCGCTCACCGTCGACGTCGCGTGCCGCCGGATGCCCCGTAAGTTCGGCCTGGATCCGCGCCGCGACATCCAGATCCTCACCCCGATGCACCGCGGGCCGGCCGGCGCCGGCGCGCTCAACGTGCTGCTCCAGCAGGAGCTCACCCCGCACCGCGAGGGCCTGCCGGAGCGGCGGCTGGGCGGCCGGGTGTTCCGGGTGGGCGACAAGGTCACCCAGATCCGCAACAACTACGAGAAGGGCGCGGCGGGCGTCTTCAACGGCACGGTCGGCGTCGTCACCGGGCTGTCGCCCGAGGAGCAGACCTTGACGGTACGGACGGACGAGGACGAGCAGATCGAGTACGACTTCGACGAGCTGGACGAGTTGGCGCACGCGTACGCCATCACGATCCACCGTTCACAGGGGTCGGAGTACCCGGCCGTGGTCATCCCGCTGACCACCAGCGCCTGGATGATGCTGCAGCGCAACCTGCTCTACACGGCGATCACCCGGGCCAAGAGGCTGGTGGTGCTGGTCGGCTCCCGACGGGCGCTGGCGGCGGCGGTGCGCACGGTCGGTGCGGGCCGCCGGCACACCGCCCTGACCAGGCGTCTCGGTTGACCGGCTGACTACCACAACCGGCCCTGGGCTGGGCGGCGATTCCGGAAATCCGGCCGAATGGTCGTGTTGTCCGGACGCTGGTACGGCTGTTTCGTGGCGCGCTCCCGACAGTTCCCGATCTCGCTAGTGTGGTCTTGTAAACAATTCTTCAAGGTCTTTTCCGAACCATTTTCCGGTTCCGGGAAAGGAACCCGAAAACTGACGGGGGAAATACTCATGTTGCGTTCCATGACGGCCGGTACGGCACTTCTCGGCGTGCTCGCGATGGCCGCGCCGGCCCATGCTCAGCCACAGCCGCCCAAGCCCGACAAGATGATGGTGATCGACGTGGTCTCCGCGAACGGGTCCGGCTGCCCGGACGGCAGCGCGGACATCCAGGTCTCGCCCGACTACACCGCGTTCACGGTGACCTATTCGCAGTACACCGCGTCGGTCGGGCCGCAGGCCTCGCCTCTGGACTTCCGGAAGAACTGCCAGCTGGCGCTGGACATCAAGGTGCCGTCCGGATTCACGTTCGCGATCGCCAGCGCGGACTACCGGGGCTACGCCAGCCTCCGGCCGGGGGCGTACGGCCAGCAGGCGGCCAGCTACTACTTCCAGGGCCACTCGCAGACCGCACGCAGCCGGCACGATTTCAAGGGCCCGATGGAGGACGGCTGGCAGCGCACCGACAACGTGGCGATCGCGTCGTACAGCTACCTGCCCTGCGGTGAGCGGCGATTCCTCAACATCAACACGGAACTGCGGGTGAATCGCGGGTCCTCGGACTCGAAGAAGTACACGAACTTCCTGTCCATGGACTCGACCGACGCCGCGATCAACACCCTCTACCGGGTCGCCTGGAAGAAGTGCTGATCAGTCATTCCGGTCGACGAATGCCGCCCACGGATCACCGGCCGGCCGCGGTTCCGCTCTCGACGGCGGAGCCGCCACCGGCCGGGACCGGCGGGAGGCCAGCAGCGCGGCCAGAGCCGTGGTGATCGGTACCGCGGCGACCAGGCCGATCGTGCCGACCGCGCTGCGCACCAGCTCCTGCGCGATCATCTGCGAGGTGAGCAGCTCGCCGAGCGGGGTGTCGCCGGCCGCGAACAGCAGCATCAGCGGCAGCGACGCCCCGGCGTAGGCGAGCACGATCGTGTTGATCACCGAGGCGATGTGGGCGCGGCCGATCCGGGTGGCGGCGCCGTAGAGGCGCTTGAAGCCGTACGAGGGGTTTGCCAGAGCCAACTCGGCGACCGTGGCGGACTGGGTGACGGTCACGTCGTCGAGCACGCCGAGCGAGCCGATCACGATGCCGGCCAGCAGCAGGCCTCGCATGTTCACGTCGCCCTGGGTGATGGTGAGGAAGTTCGACGTCTCGTCGGCGACCCCGGTCAGGTGCACCGCCCCGGTCGCGACGGCGGCCAGGATCGCGGTGATCGCCAGGCTGGCCAGGGTGCCGGCCACCGCGATGGTGGTGGTGATCGACAGGCCGTGTGTCAGGTACAGCACGATCAGCATGATCGCGGCGGCGCCGACCACGGCGACCAGCACCGGCGACCGGCCGTCCAGGATCGCCGGGACGATGAAGTAGAGCAGGATCACGAAGGTGACCGCCAGACCGGCCAGTGCGGTCACCCCGCGCCACCGGCCGAAGGCGATCACCGCCAGCGCGAACGCCGCGCCGAGCATCCACAGCTCGTCGCCGCGCTGATGGTCGGAGATCGAGTAGCTGGTGCCGCCCTCGTCGTTGAGTGCCAGCAGCGTGACGTCGTCGCCCTCGGACACCTCCGGCGCGCCGGGCCCGTTCGGGATGTCCGTGGTGATCACGCCGCCGTCGTCGAGCCGCACCTGCACGGTCCCGCAGTTCTCCAGCGGCTGGTCGCCCTCGGGCACCGGCGGGCACTCCTGCGGGGTCAGCGCCACCACCTCGCCGGTGACCACGGCCGGACCCGCCGGGCCCTCGGCCTGCGGGGTGTCGCGCGGCCACAGCAGCAGCATGCCGACCAGGGTGATCAGCACCGCGGGCACGAGCAGCAGCAGGGTGAGCCGCCTGGCCTGCGGGAACTCGGGCAGCTCCCGGTGGGCGTGGTGATGGTGGTCGGCGCTCATCGTGCTCCTCGTCGCGGCCGGCGGTGGTACCCGCGAACCGTACCCGGCTGGTCGCCAGGCTGGTTCCAGCGGCGCTGGGACCGCCCTGGCGACCAGCCGGGCCCTCAGGCGGTGCGACTCTTCGCGCGGTCCTCGGCGGAGCGGCCGAAGGTCAGCCAGAAGTCGGTGATCGCCAGGCTCAACACCGGGCGACGGCCGGCCAGGTAGGCGAGCGGACCGTCCGGCTCGGGGCGCCACGCCGCGGCGGCCGTGCGCAGACCGGCCCGGCCCCGCACCGGGGTCCGTCGGACCTGCTCGCCGAGCTGCTGCGCCACCGTGAACCCGAGCGGGTACCGGCCGGGGAGTCGCCGTTTGAGCCGGACCAGGGCGGACCCGATCGGCGCGCCGCCGTCCGGGGCGGTGACGGTGGCGTCGACCAGCGGCTCGGTCTCGGCGTCGAGGGTGAACTCGGCCAGCTCCTTGGGGATGCCCCAGAGCCGGCGGCCACCCTCCCGGGACGCGACGCTGTCCACCCAGATGTCGGTGATGCTGACCCGCGGACGGCCGCGTTCGTGCACCAGGACGGCGCTGAGCAGCTCTCGGTAATGCAGGACGCCGCCTGGCTCGTACGAGACCCAGGCGGCGCCGACCGCGACACGGCCACCGACGGTGACCGGGCGGACCGTGTCGTCCAGCACCGGCGGCAGGGCCGGCATGTCACGGCGGGGGATCAGGAACACCGACAGGTACATCTGTCCGCGCAGGTGCCAGGGCTCGGGCGGGTACATGCCCCCACCCTGGCACCCCGCGGGCGTACGTTCAACGCCCTCGATGTCCTCAGTATCGGAATCGGGAGACGACCGCCTGCAGCTGCGTCGCGGTCTGGCCGAGGTCCTCGGCCGCGTGCCGGGTCTCGCCGACCGTGTCGGTGGTCTTGCGGGTCGCCGCGGAGACCGTGCCGATGGTCATCGCGATATCACCGGCGCCGTTGGCCGCCTCGCTGAGCGTGCGGTTCATCTCGGCGGTGGTCGCGGTCTGCTCCTCGACGGCCGAGGCGATGGTCAGCTGGATGCCGTTGATCCGTTCGATGATCTCGGTGATCTCGCCGATCGCGGTGACCGCGCCGCTGGTGTCGGCCTGGATCGCCTGCACCCGCTGGGAGATGTCCTCGGTCGCCTTGGCGGTCTCCTGGGCCAGGTCCTTGACCTCACCGGCGACGACCGCGAAGCCCTTGCCCACCTCACCGGCGCGGGCCGCCTCGATGGTCGCGTTCAGAGCCAGCAGGTTGGTCTGCTCGGCGATGCTGGTGATCACCTTGACCACGGTGAAGATCTCCTCGGACGAGGCGCCGAGCCGACCGACGATCGCGTTGGTCTCGGCGGCGACCCGGACCGCCTGGGCGGCCACCTCGGTCGCCTCGGAGGTGGAGACGCTGATGTCGCGGATCGCCGAACCCATCTCCTGCGAACCGGCCGAGACCACCTGCAGGTTGTGCGAGACCGTGTCGGCCGCGGTGGCGACCGTGCCGGCCTGCACCGAGGCCTCACTGGCGGCCGCGTCCACGCCACCGGCGACCGAACTGAGCCGGCCGGCCGCGTCCTGCAGGGTGCCGACGCTGCCGCCGACCTGCGCCATGTCCTCCCGGAGGCGGGCCACACCCTGGTCGAGGGCGGCGGCCATCAGGCCGATCTCGTCCCGGCTGGTGATCCCGGAGGTACGGGTGAGATCGCCCTCGGCCAGCCCTTCGGCGATCCGGGAGACCTCCCGCACGGTCCGGCGCACCCGGCCGGCCACCTGAAAGCCGATGAGCAGGCTGAGCACCATGCCGACGACGAGAACGGCGGCGACCGTCCAGGCGGCTCTGGAGCCGGCCGCCTCGGCGTCGGTGATGCTCTTGTCGGCCAGCGCGACCGCCCGTTCCCGCAGCGCCTGCTGGTCTTCGGCCAGTGCCGCGCGCAGCGCGTCGTACTGCTTGACCGCCTCGGCGAGTTGCGCCGGGGTCGCCGTACCCCGGTCGGCGCTGATGAAGGTGAGGTAGTCCCCCCAGTCGGCCTTGGCCTTGGCCACCGTCTCGTCCCCGGGGAGGTGGGTGTCGAGCGCGGTGAAGGCCTCGGTGACGGCGGTCTGGTTCGCCGCCATGCCCTCCTTGATCCGGGCGGCGAGCGACGGGTAGAGCTGCATCGCGGACACGTTGCCGCTGAACGCCTCGATGTTGGTGCTGAAGGAGCCCACCGCCGACTCGATGGCCAGCGACCGTCGCTGGGTCGCGGCACCGTCATCGTTGAGGTTGTGGATGGTCGTGACCGCGAGCGCGCCCACGATGAGGCCGCTGACCGTGGCGGTCAGCGCCGCGGCCCCGATCTTGACGCGTAGCGAGCGGTCATCGATCAGTCTGCTCAGCCCCATGGTGTTCCCATCCCTCATCGTCCGGCTCGCCGTCGACCGCAGGATCGGCACCGCCGGTTCGAGCTTGAGAGCCGCCCGGCATCAGTCTCGCCGTCCGGACCGCCCCGGCGGGCCGACTTCGTCCAGATTGACGGGAGGGACGGGTGTGGCGTCAGGGTGCGGTCACGTCGGCCAGTGCCTGAAAGATCAGCCAGGTCGAGGTAGCTCCCGGGTCCTGATGACCGGCGCTGCGTTCGCCCAGGTAGGAGGCTCGCCCCTTGCGAGCGGTGAGGGAGATGGTGGCGCGTGCCCCGTCACCGGCGGCCCGGGCCGCACCGGCGGCCGCCTCGGGCAGGGCGGCGCCACCGATCACCGCCTCCTCGAACGCGGCCAGCGCCGGCCGGTAGGCGTCCACGATGGTCTTGTCGCCGGGGATCGCCCCGCCCAGCGCGGACACCGCGTCCAGGCCCGCGCGCAGGCCGCCGGCCAGGTCCGGCAGGGTCACCACCGGGCCCGGGGGCAGCGCCTTGCCGAGGGCCCGGAAGGCGCTGCCGTACAGCGGGCCGGACGCGCCGCCCACTTTGGAGATGAGGGTGCCGCCGGTCCGGACGAAGACGTCGCCGACTCCGGTGAACTCGGTGCCGTCCAGCAGCGCGGTCACCGCGGTGAAGCCGCGCCGCAGGTTGACGCCGTGGTCACCGTCGCCGATCGCGGAGTCCAGTTTCGTGAGCTCGTCGGCGTCGGCGGCCACGGAGTCGGCGACGGCACGCAGCCAGGTGATGGCGAGAGTTACATCCACGTCAGGCACCCCACCGCAACCCGGGCGTACGCACCGGAGCGTCGAACAACCGCAGCATCTCGTCGGTCACCCGGGTCACGGTGATCGACAGCCCGGCCATGTCGAGACTCGTCACGTAGTTGCCGACCAGGCGGCGGCTGATCTCGACACCGCGCTCGGCGAGCACCGTGGCGACCTCGCCGTAGACCAGGTACAGCTCGATCAGCGGGGTGCCGCCGAGCCCGTTGACCAGCACGATCACCCGGTCACCGGAGTCGATCGGCTTCGCCTCCAGGATCGCGTCGAGCGCGGAGCGGACCAGCTCCCGGGCCGGACGCAGCTTCTCCCGGCGCCGGCCCGGCTCCCCGTGGATGCCGACACCCACCTCGATCTCGTCGTCCGGCAGGTCGAACCCCGGCCGGCCGGCCGCCGGAGTGGTACCGGCCGTCAGCGCGTAGGCGAACGAGGCGGAGGCGGCGTTGACCTCGCGCCCGATCGCCGCGACCTCGCCCAGTTTGCCGCCCTCCTCGGCGAGTGCCCCGGCGATCTTCTCCACCAGCAGGGTCGCGCCGGTGCCGCGGCGACCGGCCGTCCACGTCGAGTCCTGCACCGCGATGTCGTCGTCGACGAGCACGGTCTCCACCGTGACGCCCTCGTCGGCGGCCAGTTCGGCGGCCATCTTGAAGTTCATCACGTCGCCCGTGTAGTTCTTCACCACATGCACCACGCCGGCACCGCCGTCGACCGCCTTCGTCGCGGCCAGGATCTGGTCCGGCACCGGGGAGGTGAAGACCTCACCGGGACAGGCCGCGTCGAGCATGCCCGCCCCGACGAACCCGCCGTGCAACGGCTCGTGGCCGGAGCCGCCGCCGGAGACCAGCGCCACCTTGCCCGCGTGCGGGGCGTCCGACCTGGCCACATACCGCTCCGCGGGGTCGACGCGCAACTCGGGATGGGCGGCGGCGAGTCCCGCGAGCGCCTCGGCCACCACGTCGTTCGGATCGTTGATGAATTTCTTCACGGCCGGCTCCTTTGCCTCGGTCCTCTCAGCATGGTCGCGCTGAGTGATTCGGCCAAGCCCTTCGCGTGACTACCATCGAGACCCATGGCGTACGTGGGGATCGTGCTCGTGTCACACAGCTCAACACTCGCCGCCGGGGTGCGGGAACTGCTCGCCCAGGTGGCCGGCCCGGACGTCCGGGTCGAACCGGCCGGCGGCACCGACGACGGCTCACTCGGCACCAGCGCCGACCGGATCGAGGCGGCGGTCACCGCGGCCGACGCCGGCGCCGGGGTGCTGGTCCTGGCCGATCTGGGCAGCGCCGTGCTGACCACCCGCGCGGTGCTGGCCGGGCTGCCACCGGGGCCGCTGTTGGTGGACGCGCCGTTCGTCGAGGGCGCGGTGGCCGCCGCGGTCCTCGCGTCGACCGGCGCCGATCTCGCCACCGTGGCCGAAGCCGCCGGGGAGGCCCGCGATGTCCCCAAGTTCTGAGGTCGAGGTGGTCCTGCCCGCGGCGTTGCACGCCCGCCCGGCGGCCGAGGCGGTCCGGGCCGCGTCGACGTTCAGCGCGGACATCGAGGTACGCCACGGCGACCGGTCCGCCAGTGCCCGCAGCGCCCTGCGCCTGATGTCGCTGGGTGCCCCGGCCGGAGCCACGGTGATCGTCCGGGCCACCGGCGACGACGCGCACCTCGCCGCGCTCGCCGTGGCCGAGGTCCTCCGTATCGCCGAGTAATCCGAAACTTTCGGAGCCCTCGGCCGCGATGGGCGCGCTCCCATCCTCATCATTAGCGGGGAGAAAGGACAATTCAGCCTTGGTGGATCACGGACCGAATCATTAAAGTTTCGGCCGTCCAGAGCCATCCGTCGATACCCCGAATCGACTGGACCGAAGGCAGATCCCCATGACCCGTCCCCGTACCGTTCTCGGCGCGCTGGCCACCGCCCTACTGGCGGCCGGCGCGTTCGTCGCCCTGTCCCCATCGGCCGACGCCGCGGCGTCCACCCTCGGCGCGGCCGCCGCCGAGAAGGGCCGCTACTTCGGCACCGCGGTCTCCCTCAACAAGCTGAGCGACTCGACCTACTCGACCATCCTCAACCGCGAGTTCAACATGCTCACGGCCGAGAACGAGATGAAGATCGACGCTCTCGAGCCGACGCAGAACCAGTTCAACTTCACCACCGCCGACCGGCTCATCACCCGTGCCAACGAGATCGGCGCCAAGGTCCGCGGCCACACGCTGGCCTGGCACTCGCAGCAGCCCGGCTGGATGCAGAACCTGAGCGGCACCGCGCTGCGCAGCGCGATGAAGAACCACATCACCCAGGTCATGACCCACTACAAGGGCAAGATCTACGCCTGGGACGTGGTGAACGAGGCGTTCGACGACGGCACCGGCGGCCGCCGCGACTCCAACCTGCAGCGCACCGGCAACGACTGGATCGAGGACGCGTTCGTCACCGCGCGCGCCGCCGACCCGGCCGCCAAGCTCTGCTACAACGACTACAACACCGACAACTGGAGCTGGGCCAAGACGCAGGGCGTCTACAACCTGGTCAAGGACTTCAAGACGCGGGGTGTGCCGATCGACTGCGTCGGCTTCCAGTCGCACTTCAACAGCGGGTCGCCCTACCCGAGCAACTACCGGACCACGCTGGAGAACTTCGCCGCCCTCGGCGTCGACGTGCAGATCACCGAGCTCGACATCGAGGGCTCCGGCAGCACGCAGGCCACCACCTACGGCAACGTCACCCGGGACTGCCTCGCCGTCGCGCGCTGCAACGGCATCACCGTGTGGGGCATCCGGGACACCGACTCGTGGCGGGCCAGCGGCACCCCGCTGCTCTTCGACGGCAGCGGCAACCCGAAGCAGGCGTACACCGCGGTGCTCACCGCGCTCGGCGGCGGCACCACCTCGCCGTCACCCAGCAACTCCGGCTCCGCCTCGCCGTCACCGTCGGCCAGCCAGTCGCAGGGCACCGGCGCCTGCTCGGCGACCGTCTCGATCAACGCCTGGACCGGTGGTTTCGTCGCCACCGTGACGGTCAAGGCGGGCACCGCCGCGCTGACCGGCTGGACCGTCGGCGCCACCCTGCCGACCGGTGCCGCGGTGACCAACACGTGGAGCGCCACCGCGAGCGGCAGCTCCGGCGCGGTGTCCTTCACGAACGTCGGCTACAACGGCACGGTCGCCGCCGGCGCGAGCACGTCGTTCGGCTTCCAGGGCACCGGCAACCCGCCGTCCACCACCCTCACCTGCACCGCCCGCTGAAACCCGCCGGTTCCGGGGCGCCCGTCGGCGCCCCGGAACCGCTCAGCGCTCCAGGATGGCCACCACGCCCTGGCCGCCCGCGGCGCAGATGGAGATCAGGCCGCGCCCCGAGCCCTTCTGCGCGAGCAGCTTGGCCAGGGTCGCCACGATCCGGCCGCCGGTCGCCGCGAACGGGTGACCGGCCGCCAGCGACGAACCGTTGACGTTCAGCTTCGCCCGGTCGATCGAGCCGAGCGGCGCGTCCAGGCCCAGCTTCTCCTTGCAGAACGACGGCGACTCCCAGGCGGCCAGGGTGGACAGCACCTGCGACGCGAACGCCTCGTGGATCTCGTAGTAGTCGAAGTCCTGCAGCGTCAGGCCGTTGCGGGCCAGCAGCCGGGGCACCGCGTAGGCGGGCGCCATCAGCAGACCCTCCTCGCCGTGCACGTAGTCGACGGCGGCGGTCTCCGCATCGGCGAAATAGGCGAGCACCGGCAGCGACCGGGCCGCCGCCCACTCCTCCGAGGCCAACAGCACGGCCGACGCCCCATCGGTGAGCGGCGTCGAGTTGCCCGCCGTCATCGTCGGGTTCTCCTTGCCGTACACCGGCTTGAGCTTGGAAAGCTTCTCCAGACTGCTGTCGGCGCGCAGATTCTGGTCACGGGTCAGCCCCAGATAGGGCGTCAGAAGATCATCGAAGAAGCCGCTGTCGTACGCCGCCGCGAGCCGCTGATGCGAGGTGAGGGCCAGCCCGTCCTGGGCGGCCCGGTCGATGTTCCAGGTGAGCGCCGTGATCGCGGCGTGCTCCCCCATCGACAGGCCGGTCCGCGGCTCGGCGTTGCGCGGCAGCTCCGGCTTGAGCGCGTGCTGCGGGCGCAGTTTCGCCACCGCCTTGAGCCGCGCGCCGAGCGTCCGGGCCCGGTTGAGCTCCAGCAGCGCCCGGCGCATGTCCTCGTTGAGCTGCAGCGGAGCGTCCGACGTGGTGTCCACGCCACCGGCCACCCCGGAGTCGATCCGCCCCAGCGCGATCTTGTCGGCGACCAGGATCGCCGCCTCCAGGCCGGTGCCGCACGCCTGCTGAATGTCGTAGGCCGGGGTCCGCGGGTCCAGCCGCGACCCGAGCACCACCTCACGGGTCAGGTTGAAGTCACGCGAGTGCTTGAGCACGGCGCCGGCGACCACCTCGCCGAGCTGTTCGCCGGCCAGCCCGAACCGGGCGACCAGCCCGTCCAGCGCGGCGGTCAGCATGTCCTGGTTCGACGCTTCGGCGTAGCGGCTGTTGGACCGGGCGAACGGAATCCGGTTCCCGCCCAGCACGGCCACACGGCGCACGTTCGGCACGACTATTCTCCACATCGACAGGGGACGTGTTCATAGGGTTACTCACCGGTAGGCTACTCGCATGGCTGACAGGTACGCGAACTTCGCCAACTCCGGTCTCGGCCGGACCGTGGTCAAGCGCCTCGGGCTGCCTGATCCGCCCCGGCTGCGCCGCCACACCGCGGGAGATCCGCTGGTCACCGGGCCGGTCCTGCTCGGCGCGGCCCCCGGCGGACGGCTCTCCGAGCCGACCCGCAAGCTGCTGGAGACGGCAGGCGTCACGGTCACCGACAAGGCCGACGAGGGGGTACGGGTCAGCGCGCTCGTCTTCGACGCGACCGGCATCGTCGACACCCCACAGCTCCGCGAGCTCTACGACTTCTTCCACCCGTACGCCCGCGCTCTGCAGACCTCGGGCCGGGTGATCGTGCTCGGCACGCCCCCGGAGGCCACCGCATCGCCGAAGGAGGCGATCGCGCAGCGGAGCCTGGAGGGGTTGACCCGCAGCATCGGCAAGGAGTTCGGGCGCGGCACCACCGCCCAACTCGTGTATGTCGCGGCCGGCGGCGAGGCGGGCGTCGAGTCGACGCTGCGGTTCCTGCTCAGCGGCCGTTCGGCGTACGTGTCCGGCCAGGTGATCCGGATCGGCGCCGGCCCGGTTGCGGCGCCGGCCGACTGGGAGCGGCCCCTCGACGGCAAGCTCGCCCTGGTCACCGGGGCCGCCCGGGGCATCGGTGCGGCCATCGCCCGGGTCCTCGCCCGGGACGGCGCCGAGGTCATCGCCCTCGACGTGCCGGCCGCCGGTGACGCGCTCGCCGGCGTCGCCAACGAGACTCGCGGCCGGGCCCTGCAACTCGACCTGACCGCCGCCGACGCCCCGACCCGCCTCGCCGGATATCTGGCCGCCGGGCCGCACGCCGGGGTCGACATCCTGGTCCACAACGCCGGCATCACCCGGGACAAGACGATCGCCCGGATGTCCGAGGACCGGTGGGATTCGGTGATCGGGGTCAACCTGACCGCCCCCGAGCGGGTCAACGACCTGCTGCTGGAGCGCGGCCTGATCCCGTCCGGCGGGCGGATCGTCGGGGTCGCGTCGATCGCCGGCATCGCCGGAAACCGCGGGCAGACCAACTACGCCACCAGCAAGGCCGGGGTGATCGGGCAGGTCCAGGCGTATGCGCCGCTGCTCGCCGAACGCGGCATCACGATCAACGCGGTGGCGCCCGGGTTCATCGAGACGGCGATGACCGCGAAGATGCCGCTCGGGCTGCGCGAGGCCGGGCGACGCCTGAACAGCATGTCGCAGGGCGGTCTGCCGGCCGACGTCGCCGAGGCGATCGCGTGGTTCGCGTCCCCGGGTTCGGCCGCGGTCACCGGCAACGTGGTGCGGGTCTGCGGCCAGAGCCTGCTGGGCGCCTGACATGGTCGCGGTCGTCTCGCTCGATCCGGTGGAGGTCTGACATGGTCGCGGTCGTCGAACTCAGTTCCGGGCCGGGGACCACGGCGGCCTACGCCCGTGCCGCGCTCGGGCTGATCCCCGGCTTCGTGCGATCCGGCGACACCCTGCCCGACGTCGAGGTCCGGCAGCGCGGAGTCACCGTCGATCGGGCCCACCTGGCCGCCTACGACCGGGTCTGCGGGTTCCGGCTCACCGACACGCTGCCCGCCACGTATCCGCATGTGCTGACCTTTCCGCTGGCCATGCGGCTGATGACGGCTTCGGACTTCCCGCTCCCGCTGATCGGCCTGGTCCACGTCACCAACCGGATCACCGTCCATCGGCCGATCCCGTCCGGCGCCGCCCTGGACCTGTCGGTCGGCGCCGGCCATCTGCGTGATCACCCGCGCGGCCGCCAGTTCGACATCGTGGCCACCGCGACCGTGGACGGTGTCGAGGTGTGGCGCGGCCTCTCCACCTACCTGCGCCTGGGCCCGCGCCCGGAGCCGAACGGGCCGCGATCCACGGCGGCGGAAGCTGCCGAGACGAGCACCACCGCGACGGGTTCCACCGAGACGGATGCCGCCGAGAGGGGCGCCACCGGGACGGGTTCCACCGAAACGGATGCCGCCGAGAGGGGCGCCACTGCGACGGGTTCCACCGAAACGGATGCCGCCGGGACGGGTTCCGCCGGGACGGACGCTGCCGAGAGGGGCGCTACCGAGAGTTCTGCCGAGAGGGGCGTCGCCGAGGCCGGTGCCACCGGGGCCGGCAGCGTGTGGCGGGTGCCGTCGCGGGTGGGCGGCGACTACGCGGCCGTCTCCGGCGACCGCAACCCGATCCACACGTCCTGGCTGGGCGCGAGACTCTTCGGTTTCCCGCGCCCGATCGCCCACGGCATGTGGACGAAGGCGCACGCGCTGGCCGCCCTGGAGGGCCGGCTCCCGGACGCCTACACGGTCGAGGCCGCCTTCAAGAAGCCCCTGCTGCTCCCGGCCCGAGCCACGTTCACCACGGCCCCGACCGCCGACGGCTGGACCTTCGCTCTCGCCTCCCACCACCCCCACCTGACCGGCACGCTCACCGCCACCTTGGCCTGACACCAGTTTGCGGCGCCGGGTGGGATGGCGGCCGGCGCTCAGGCCTACCACCGAACGGCCGAAACAGCCCTGCGAACCAGCCGCGACCCCGCTGCCTCCCCGCCACGTTGCGGCGCCGGGGTGGGAAAGCGGCTGGTCGGCGGGTGGGTGGGACAGCTCTGAGGGGTGGCTGGATCTGGGGCGGCGGATCAGCCCGGCGGTCGCTTTTCGGCCGGGAGTGGGGCGGACCTCGCGTCGTAGTGCGGGGCGGCGTGGGATGGTCGGGGCGGGGTGGCGCGTACCGGAGAAGGCGCCGGAGCCGACGACGACCGAGACAACACCGCGGGGTTTTTAATTCATCGATGGTGGTTGTTTTGGCGGATACGCGCTCGTAAAGTTACCGGCGAGTTAACCTGCCGGCGGGAGGCTGTCCGTGGAGTTCTGGCTCGATCTCAACGATGAGCAGCGTGAGCTGCGTGAATGGGTGCACGGGTTCGCCGCGTCGGTGATCCGGCCGGCCGCGCCGGAGTGGGATGAGCGCGAGGAGACGCCCTGGCCGATCCTGCAGGAGGCGGCGAAGATCGGGCTGTACGGGTTCGAGTTCCTCGCCAACACCTGGTCCGACAGCAGCGGGCTGAGCCTGCCGATCGCGAACGAGGAGCTGTTCTGGGGCGACGGCGGGATCGGGATGGCGATCTCCGGCACGTCGCTGGCGGTGGCCGCGATCTTCGGGTCGGGCACGCCGGATCAGCTGATCGAGTGGGTGCCGCAGTGTTTCGGCGACGCCGCCGATCCGAAGGTGGGCGCGTTCTGCAGCACCGAGCCGGAGGCCGGTTCGGATGTGGCGTCGATGCGGACCCGGGCGGTCTACCACGAGGCGACCGACGAGTGGGTGCTCAGCGGGCAGAAGGCGTACGCGACGAACGGCGGGATCGCGAACATCCACGTGGTGACGGCCAGTGTGGACCCGTCGCTCGGGTCGCGGGGGCAGGCCGCGTTCATCGTGCCGCCCGGCACCAAGGGCCTGGCCGGGACCCGGAAGCTGAAGAAGCTGGGGCTGCGCGCCTCGCACACCGCCGACGTGTTCCTGGACGACGTCCGGGTGCCCGGCAGCTGCCTGCTCGGCGGCAAGGAGGCCCTGGACAAGCGGCTGGCGCGGGCCCGCGAGGGGCAGCGGCGGTCGGGGCAGGCGGCGATGCGGACCTTCGAGCTGTCCCGGCCGGCGGTCGGCGCGCAGGCGCTGGGCATCGCGCGGGCGGCGTACGAGTACGCGCTGGAGTATGCGAAGACCCGGGTCCAGTTCGGCCGGCCGATCATCGAGAACCAGGCGGTGGCGTTCGCGCTGGCCGACATGCGGACCGAGATCGACGCGGCCCGGCTGCTGGTGTGGCGGGCCGCGTGGATGGGGCGTAACGAGAAGCCGTTCGAGGCCGGTGAGGGCTCGATGTCGAAGCTCAAGGCGGGTGAGGTGGCGGTCGCCGTCACCGAGAAGGCGGTGCAGATCCTCGGCGGCGCCGGTTATCTGCGGGAGCACCCGGTGGAGCGGATGTACCGGGACGCCAAGATCTACACGATCTTCGAGGGCACCTCGGAGATCCAGCGACTGGTCATCGCCCGGGCCGTCTCCGGTGTGCAGATCCGCTGATGGACGCCCTGTTCATCGCGTCGACGATGGCGCGGCGCGGGCTGCTCACACCGGGCAACCCGGTACGGGTGGCCAGGCAGTTCGCGTCGCTGGGCCGGTGGGGTTTCGGGCTGGCCGGCGAGCTGCGGCAGGCGGCGGCCCGCAGCCCGCAGCGGATCGCGGTGATCGATGACGAGCGGCAGCTGACCTACGCCGAGCTGCTGGAACGCAGTTCTCGACTGGCCGCGGCCCTGTCTGTCGACGCCGGTGACCGGGTCGGGCTGCTGTGCCGTAACTCGGCCCGCATGCTGGAGGCCCTGATCGGGGTGGCCACCCGGGGCGCCGACGCGGTGCTGATCAACACCGGGCTGTCGGCGCACCAGCTCGAACAGATCGTCGAGTCGCAGGGGCTGGCCGCGCTGATCCACGACGACGAGTTCACCGACCGGGTCGCCACGTTCCCGATCCGGATCGGTGAGAAGCGGGTCGACGAGCTGATCGAGTCCGCCCCGGCCGGGCTCGCGACACCGCCGGAGCGGCCGGGCCGGACGATCGTGCTGACGTCCGGGACGACGGGTCTGCCGAAGGGCGCCCGCCGGCCGACACCCGGCGGGTTCAGCCCGCTCTGTTCGGTGATCGACCGGATCCCGCTGCGGGCCGGGGAACGGGTCATGATCGCCGCGCCGCTGTTCCACACGTGGGGTTATGCGGGCATGCAGATCGCGCTGGCGCTGCGGGCGACGATCGTGCTGCGCCGCCGGTTCGAGCCGGCCGCCCTGGTGACGACCCTGGCCGAGCATCAGGTCACGGCGCTGGTGGCCGTACCGGTGATGCTCCAGAATCTGATGGACGTCTCGACCGCCTACCGTGGGTTGCGGGTGGCGGCGGTGAGCGGTTCGGCGTTGCCGGGTGGCCTCGCCACCCGATTCATGGACCGGTACGGCGAGGTGCTCTACAACCTGTACGGCTCGACCGAGGCCTCGTGGGTCTCCATCGCCACCCCGGCCGACCTGCGGGAGGCCCCGTCGACGGCGGGCCGGCCGCCGCACGGCACCCGGGTGACGATCGTCGACGGCCAGATCCATGTCAGCAACGGGATGCTGTTCGAGGGCTACACCGGGCAGGACGCGGCCACCCGGACCGTGGTCGGCACCGGTGACCTGGGGCATCTCGACGACAAGGGCCGGTTGTACGTGGACGGCCGCGTCGACGACATGATCGTCTCCGGTGGGGAGAACATCTTCCCCGGCGAGGTGGAGGATCTACTGGCGGCGTTGCCGCAGGTCCGTGAGGTGGCGGTGGTCGGCGTCCCGGACGATGAGTGGGGTCAGCGGCTCGCCGCCCACCTGGTGCTGAACCCGGGCGAACGGCTCGATGCCGAGGCGGTACGCGATCACGTGCGACGGAATCTGGCCCGGTTCTGTGTGCCGCGTGACGTGATCTTCCTGGACGAGTTGCCCCGCAACGCCACCGGCAAGGTGCTCAAACGCGAGCTCTGAACGCGAGTTTTCCTCCCACCTGCACCAACGCGACCCTCGAGTGGACCGATCGCGTCCACTGTGGTCAGGGTGGGATGCATGCTGCTGCTGCGGGCCGACACCTTCCGGCGCATGTTCCGTTCCTTCGACCGGACCGCCTTCCACCTGGAGGTGCGCGACGTCTACCGGGTCGCCGAGGAGGCACCGCCGTTCCAGCGGTTCCTGGACGGCGAACCGGACGACTTCGCCTGGCAGCGGCCATGGCTGGAGCTGATGCGTGAGGTCACCGAGTCCGGTCGCAGCGTGCGCCGGCTGCGGGTGGTCACGGCCCCGCACGGTGATTACACGCGCTGGCTGTTGAGCATCTCCGGGTTGAACGTGGAGGCCGGTGAGGACATCAGGTGGCTGCCGCGGGCCGCGACCGCCGGGCTGCCGGTCGCCCACGACGACTTCTGGCTCTTCGACGACCGGCGGGTGGTGTTCACCCTGTTCGAGCCGGACTCCTCGAGCGCGGGCGGTGCGATGACCGAGGACCCGGCGATCGTCCGGCATTGCGTACGGATCCGGGCCGCCCTGTGGGCGGCCGGGATACCGCACGACGACTACGTCAAAGGTTGACCTCGATCCGCATCGCCGGGCCGACCTCCTCGCGGCGCGGCAGGGTCGCCGGGTCGGGCAGGTCCAGCAGGTCGTTCTCCGGCGCCGCGATCAGCCCGTTGCGGTGGGCGATGAGCCGCCCCGCCGACACCAGGTCGTCGAGCATCGCGGCGAGCCGGGCCGCGCCGGTACGGCTACCGCTCCACCCGAACAGCCGGCCGGCCGCGGCGAGCAGATCCTCCCCCTCGACCAGTCCGGCGTCCAGCACCAGGTATTCCAGGGCGAGCTGGAGTTCGGAGTCGGCGATCTGGTCGGGTTTGCGGCTCACCCCGTCGGCCGGGACCCGGACGGCGGGGATCGGCGCGTCCGGCGCGGTCACGAAGGTGCCGTCGAACCCGGCTCGGGACTGGGTGATCGCCGCGTCGATGGCCGCCTTGAGCTGCTGGGTGAGGCGGCTGAGGCCCCACGCCTCACGGATCCGGCGGGTCAGCGTGGCGACGTGCACCGGCCCCTCGACCTCGGCGATGTGTTCGATCGTGCCGGTGAGCAGCCGTCGGGCCGCCGCGTCGTCGAGCCGGGTGGTGGCGGGCAGCGGCGGCACCTCGGCCCGCTCGTAGGGCAGCGCCCATTCGGGTCGCTGCGCCGGGCGGGCGGTCAGCGTCTCCTCCGGCAGGTCGGCGAAGACGTCCGGGGTGGCCAGCGCGTTCTCCACGGCGACCCGTAGCCGGGCCTCCTCGGTCTCCCGGTCGGTGTGCCAGGCGACGCTCCACACCCGGTGCAGGCGCCAGCCGAGGCTCTGCAGGATCTGGTCGTGCAGGCGGTCCCGGTCGCGGGCCGGCCCGGCCGGAGTGTCACAGCGGACCCCCAGCACGTACGAGTCGCCGAGCCGGACACCGACGCCGATGGACAGTGCGTCCGCCTGGTGACCCCAGCCGCGCAGGGTGTCCAGCACCGCCTCGTCGAGCGGGCTCGGGGCCGACTCCCCGGCGGCCGGGCCGCCACGTTCGGCGTAGTCGAGGTAGGCGGCCAGCCGGCGTTCGCCCTCGCCGCCCGGCTCGTCCCGGTCGGCGGCGCTGATCGCGGAGATCACCTCGACCCGCTGCCGGGCCCGGGTGATCGCCACGTCCAGGCGGCGGGCACCGGTGGGCCCACCGGCCGCGCCCAGATCGGCGCCGGTGGACAGCAGGATCACGTCACGTTCGTCGCCCTGTGCGGCGTCGGCGCCCTCGACCACGAAGTCACCGAGGAAGCTCTCCAGGTCGGGACGACCGGCCAGGGCGGCCTCGACCGCGTCGGCGATCCCGTCGGCGTGGGCGGCGGTCAGCGTGACCACTCCCAGCGACAGTGACGGGCGGGTGGTGAGGTGGTGCAGCACCCGTTCGGCGACGGTGGCCGCCTCGGTCGCCGGGCTCGCCGGATACAACTGCACACCCAGGTCCGGGCCGGTCTGTTGGGCGGCCGGGAAGGTGAGCAGCCGATCCTGGTAGAAGGCCTGATTGGCGAAGGCGATCAGGCTCTCGTGCCGGCTGCGGTAGTGGCCGGTCAGGCCGAGCCGGGTGAAGGCGCCGCAGTCGTTGGCCACCACCAGCACCGACGGCTGGTCACCGGCCGGCGGGAGCTGCGCGTCGTCGCCGACGATGACCAGCGACGTGCCGCGGTAGGCGCAGGCGGCCGCGGCGGCCGGGGTCATCCGGGACGCCTCGTCGATCACCACGACGTCGAAGCTCGCCTGGGCGGGCAGCAGCCGGCTGACCGCGGACGGCGGCATCACCAGGCACGGTTTGAGGGCGGCGACGGTGTCCCAGGCGGCGGCGAGCTGCTCGCGTACCGGGAGGTGGCCGTCCGGTTTCTCGCCCTCGGCCCGGATCCGGGCGGCGCCGGTGAGGACGGGCCGACGGGCGTTGAGCGCCTCGATCACGGCGCCCGCCGCGTCCTGCGTGAGCTCGGCGTCGAGCCGGCGGAACTCGGCGACCAGCTCGTCGCGGCCGGCCGAGGTGAGCGGTTGCAGGCGCTCGTCCTCGCTGATGATCGTGTCGATCCAGGCCCGGTACGCGGCCCGCTCGATCACCTCGGCGAGCCGGTGCACGTCGACGCCGTGGTCGGCGCAGAAGTCGACGACACTGTCCACGCCGAATTCGGCGAGCACCCCGCGAGCCGACAGGTACTCGAACCACTCGGCCTGGCCGGTGTCGTCGTCGAGCAGGTCACGCAGCAGGTCACGGGCGGTCTCGTAGCGGTCCAGGGCGGTACCGAGACGGACCTGCCGGGCCGGGCCGAAAGCGTCCAGGATCCGCTGCCGGGCCGTCTGCCAGGTGTCGAGCAGCCGGGTCAGGTCGGGCGCCGGACGGCCCGCGGTCATCGCCTGGGCCTGCTCGTTGTTGAGGGCGGCGTCGGAGCCGGTGCGCAGGGTACGGGTGTGCGCCGTCCACTCGATGGCGTCCTCCAGCGCCCGCAGGTCGGTCTGCTTGCCCCGGAACACCGGGCCCAGCGTGGTCTCGTACCCGTGGGCGGCGGCGGCGAACGCCTGCTCGGCCTCGATCACGCCCCGGCGTACCTCGATGACCCCGATCGCCTCGGCGACGTTGAGGTCGCGGCCGACCGCGTCACCGAGCTGCCCGAGCAGGCCGGCGGTGTCGCTCAGCGGCCCGACCTGGGCGCGCATCCAGGTGATGGCGTGCTGCACCGGGCCGTGGCCGAGTTCCGGCCGACCGGCCGGGTCGGGTTCCGGGCGCAGCGTGGACCGCCAGTGCCGGAACACGTCGCGGGCCTCGGTGACCGCCCGGTGCAGCTCGTCGCCGGCCACGTGCGGGGCGCAGACGTAGTCGACGACCTGGCCGAGCGCCTCCGGCGGGGTGACCCGCAGGACCTCGGCGACGGTCTGCAGGGCGCGGCCGATCGCCGGGAAGTCGGTGTCCAGCCGCTTCCAGTAGCGGCCCAGATGCCCGGCGTGCTGCTGTTCGGCGGCGACCAGGCCCTCGTGGGCGCGGCGCCACGCGACGGCCAGGCCGAGTTCGGTGACCGCCTCGTCGACGCCGACGCCGGGCCTGGTGAACCCGGCGACCGCCTCCTTGTCCCGCCGGTGGGGTGCGAGCAGTTTGCGGGCGCCGCGGTGCACGTTGGCGAACCGTTCGGCCAGGTCTTCGACGGGTGCGTCGAGGGCCGCCTCGGTGAAGATCTCGTGCGCGGTGGCGCGGGCCGCGCTGACCGCTTCGACGTGCAGGCGCAGCGTCCCGGCGGCGGTGTGCACGGCGGACTGGGCGCCGGGGGAGAACCACGACCGGTCCGGTTTGTCGGGCCGCGCGCCCAGTTCGGCGATCAGGTGGACCAGTTCGACGTCGGAGAAGGTGATCACGTCGGGCAGCCCGAGCCGGGTGGTCGCCCGGTCCAGGTTGCGCTGCTGGTGCTCCAGCTCGTCGGCGTCCGCGGCGAACCGGCCGGCCAGTGCCTTGGCCTCGGCGGCGGTCAACGGATCGGTGCGCACCGCCGGCGGGTCCAGGACGGGCGGCTCGGGCAGTGCGTCCAGGTCCATCGGGGCGGCCAGCACCTCCCAGGCGACACCGGCCCGGTGCCGGACCGCGTCGGCGGCACGGCGGCTGATCTCCAGGCGCTGGGCCAGTTCCTCGGCGGCCTGCCGGACCGGGCGCAGGCTGGTCGCGGTCAGCCACTGGTCGGCGACCCCGGCCGGGCGCTGCGCGGCGTGCTCGGCGATCTCCGAGAGGGTACCGGCGTCGGTCGGCAGGCGCAGGTGGAAGGCGTTGGTGACGGCCGCGTTCTCGCCCGCGGCGGCGGCCAGGCTCTCCAACGCGGACAGGGCGTCCTGCAGCGCCTCGGCGAGCGGCTCCCGCTCGGCGACCTCCCGCCAGCGGAATCCGCTGCGCTCGTTGGCCGGCCGCCACGCCCGGATCAGCCGTTCCGCGGCGGCCCGGATGCGGTCCAGGGCGTCGTCGGTCAGGGCGGCGGCGTGCAGCGCCGGAGCGGGCGCCTCCGGCACCCCGGCGAGCCGGGCGAAACGCCCGATCAGGTCCTGCAGGCTGCGGCTCAGCGGTGCGCGCGGTTCGTTCACGGCCTGGGCGTACGCGTTGAGCTGCGCCCGCCGTTCGCGGAGCAGGTCGCGGGCCTCGGTGTCGATGCCGGGCCCCGGAAGGGCGGCGGCGTCCAGCGCGGCGGCGAGCGTGGCCGCCACCTGCTTGCGGGAGGCCCGGGAACCGTGCAGGTCGAGCAGGTAGTTGCCGAGGCCCACGGCGGCCAGCCGGTGCTGCACGCTGTCCAGGGCGGACGCCTTCTCGGAGACGAACAGGACCCGTTTCCCGGCGTGTGCCAGGGCGCCGATCATGTTGGCGATGGTCTGCGACTTGCCGGTGCCGGGCGGGCCGTCGACGACGAAACTGTGGCCCTCGCAGGCGGCCGCCACGCAGGCGCGCTGGGCGGCGTCGGCGTCCAGGACCAGCGGCACGTCGTCCGGCGGGGCCAGCACGTCGATCTCGTCGGCGGCGACCGGCTCGAACGCGAACGCCCCCGGCGCGCCGTCGGCCTCGGCGAGCGCCCGGACCACCGGGTGCGCCAGGACGCGGTCCTCGTTCTCCAGCAGGTCCCGGTGGATCGCCTCGACCGCCGGGTCGAACCGGGCCAGCACGGTGATCGCCGCGGTCCGCCAGCCGGGCTGCCGGCTCACCGCGGCACCGATCGCG
This sequence comes from Actinoplanes sichuanensis, assembly GCF_033097365.1. Lineage (NCBI taxonomy): Bacteria > Bacillati > Actinomycetota > Actinomycetes > Micromonosporales > Micromonosporaceae > Actinoplanes > Actinoplanes sichuanensis. The sequence continues at coordinate 317,155 of NZ_AP028461.1, read as the reverse complement.
GCGGTCATCGCGGCCACGTCGAAGTCGGCCAGGTCGGCGCCGTCGAGCAGGTCGTCCACCTCGGGCAGGGTGATGCCGAGACGGCTCAGCCGGGCCGACAGTGCCGGGTTCACGATCGGGTCGCCGGCCCCGGCCCGCAGCCGTGGGATCTCGCCGGGGCCGAGCGCGACCAGATCGGCCGGGATCAGCAGCAGCGGGCTGGCGTGGGCGGCGCCGTCGGGGTCCTGCCAGTGCAGCAGCCCGACGGCCAGGTGCAGCACGTCCACACCGCGGTCGGCCTGTTCCAGCTGGGCGTGCCGGCGCAGGCGGCGCAGCAGCGGCCGGAGCACGTCGTCGGACAGATCGGTCCGCAGGGCGCCGGTCGTCTTACGCGCACCGGCGCCGGTCAGCGGACAGTCGCGGCCGTGGCGCAGGGCCGCGACCACTCCCGCCGGGTCGGGGGCGACGATCTCGACGAGATCGGCGCCGCCGCGGGGCAGGTCGATGAGACGGTTGGCGCCGCCGGGTTCGACGAGCCCGTCGCGCCAGGCCGCCAGCGCCGCCCGGACGTCGTCGCCCGGGCCGGCAGGTCCTTCAGCATCATCCGGCCGCATGTGCCCATTCCAGCAAGGCCACCGGGGCCACGTTGCCCATTTGCCCGCAAATGGTAGGCACAATAGCCGGACATATCGCCCGCAGAAGCCCGCCAGCCGCCACTAGCGGGCCGTTGCGGGCCCTATCACACGCGCTGGGCGACCAGGACCGCGTCCCGGATGGTGATCGCGCGGCCCTCCGGATCGGTAGCCGGGCGGGGGCGGGCCTCCGCGGTGACGATCTTCCAGCCGTCCGACGGCAGCAGCTCGGCGATCTCCTCGGCGGTGAACAGCATGTCCGGGAAGTGCATCCGGCCGACGAACGTCGCCAGATCCGACGGGTGGTGGCCGACCACCAGCAGCGTGCCACCCGGCGCGACGGACTTCGCCAGGCGCGTGTACAGCTCCCGGCGCGGCTCCGGCGGCAGATGCATGAACTGGGCGCTGACCAGGTCGTACCCCTGCTCGGGGTGATCCTGCTGAAGATCCGCGTGCCGGAACGTGATCCGATCGCCGACCCCCGCCGCGGCAGCGTGGCCGGCCGCCCGGCCCAACGCCACCGAGGAGATGTCCACCGCCGTCACCCGCCAACCCCGCTCGGCCAGCCAGACCGCGTCCGCGCCCTCACCACAGCCGACGTCCAGAGCGGTGCCCGCGGTCAGCCCGCCGACCTCGGTGACCAGGACCGGATTCGGCTTGCCGCTCCAGATCGCGTCCCGGCCGCGGTAGCGCTCCTCCCACGCGTCCTCGGTGAACATGGTGGCGATCCGGTCCCGGTACGCGGCGACCGCGGCCCTGGTGTCGTCGGCGATCAGGTCCATGTTGATGGCGGCCGCCGCGGTCTGCCCACCGGCGATCGCGACCGCCACCGTGGCACCCAGGTTCGTCACGTTCCCGGCCACCCACACCCCGGGAACCGTGGTGGCGCCGCTCTCGTCCGCGGAGATCCGCCGGCCCAGCACGTGGCCGTGCATCTCGAACCCGGCCGCCTCCAGGCCCAGCGACTCCAGCACCCCGGACCGGGCGGTGAACCGCGGCCCGGCCACCACCGCGTCCACCGCGACCACGTCGCCGCCGACCAGGCGTACCCCGGTCAGCCGGTCCCCGGCCGTCTGCAGCGCTTCGATCGCGCCCGGCACCACCGGGATGCCGCGGGCCGCCAACTCCTCCATCGGCCCGGCGGCGAACGCGTCCCCACCGTTCAGCAGGACCAGCACGTGCGGGCTGATCTGCCGCCACATCTGCGCCTGGATCACGCTCAGCGGACCGTTCGCGATCACGCCGATCCGCTTGTCCCGCAGCTCCCAGCCGTGGCAGTACGGGCAGTGCGCCACGTCCCGACCCCAGCGCTCGGTCAGCCCCGGGATGTCCGGCAACTCGTCGACCAGGCCGGTCGCCACCAGCAGTCGCCGCCCGTGAGCCACCCGGCCGTCGTCGAGCGTCACCCGGAACCCGTCACCGTCCCGCGCCGCCGACTCGGCCCGTCCGGACAGCACCTCGGCGCCGTACCCGATGATCTCGGCCCGGCCCGCGGCCAGCAGCTCCCCGGGTGGGGTGCCGTCGCGGCCCAGGATGTTGTGCATGTGCTCGGCCGGGGCGTTGCGCGGCTCCCCGCTGTCCACCACCAGCACCGACCGCCGGGACCGGGCCAGCGCCAGGGCACCGCTCAAGCCGGCCGCGCCGCCACCGATCACCACGACGTCGTACGTCTGCTTCTCCACCGGAGTCCCCTCTGTTTCTCGCCCGTCTGCTGCGTCCCACCGTGCTCCCGCTCCGGCCGGGTGGCAACTATCGTTGCCGTTATGGCAAAAGCGCTCGCCGCCGTCGGCCCCCGCCTGCGGGAACTACGACAGCAACGTGACATCACCCTCACCCGGCTGGCCGAGACCACGGGCATCTCGGTGAGCACTCTGTCCCGTCTCGAATCCGGCAGCCGCCGACCCACCCTCGAACTGCTGCTGCCGCTCGCCGAGGCGTACCAGGTCACCCTCGACGAGTTGGTGGACGCACCGGAGACCGGCGACCCACGGATCCGGGCCCGGCCCATCCAGCGCGACGGGCACACGTTCATCCCGCTCAGCCGCCGGCCGGGCGGGCCACAGGCTTTCAAACAGATCCTGCCGCCCGGACCGCCGTCGTGCGGGGCGGACCAACAGACCCATGAGGGGTACGAGTGGGTCTACGTCCTGTCCGGCCGTGTCCGACTGCTCCTCGGCGACCATGACCTGGTGCTCGGCCCGGGCGAGGCGGCCGAGTTCGACACCCGGCTACCGCACTCGATCCGCAACGCCGGCCCCGAACCCGCCGAGCTGATCAACATCTTCGGCCCGCAGGGCGAGCGTCTGCACGTCCGGGCCCGCTCCCGCTGACCCCGGAGACGCGACGGCGTCAGCGAGCGACCGGGTTGCGCAGGGGGCGGCCCGCCCGGTAGGCGGCGATGTTCTCGGTGAGCAGCGACGACGCACCCTCCGGTCGGCCGCCGGCAGCGTGCGGACTGATGATCACATCGGGCTCGTCCCAGAGACCGGACGTCACCGGCAGCGGCTCGGTCCCGAAGACGTCCAGAGCCGCCCCGGCCAGCCGCCCGGACCGGATCGCGGCCAGCAGGGCGTCCTCGTCGAGGGTGGCCCCACGCCCGACGTTCACCACCCAGGCGTGCGCGGGCAGCCGCCCGAACACCTCGGCCCCCACGATGCCCACCGTGGCCGGGGTGGCCGGCAGGATGTTGATCAGCAGATCGGTGCCCGGGAGCAACCCCGGCAGGTCCGCCTCGGTGACGACCGGGAACCCGTGCCGCTCCCCCGCCCGCCGGGCCACCCCGGTGACGTTCGCCCCGAGGGCGGCCAGCAGCGGAGCGAGCCGACCGGCGATCCCCCCGAACCCCCAGACGACCACGTTCGCGTCACCGAGCGTACGGAAGGATCCGCTCTCCCGGACCGGCTGCAACCCGCCGAGCTCCCCCGCCCAGCGCCGCCCGATCTGGGCCCGGACCAGCAGGTGCAACCGCCGCGCGACGGCCAGCACGAGCCCGAGGGTGTGCTCGGCGACGGTCCGGTCGTGCAGCCCGAGCCCGGCGGTCACGACGACGTCGTCGCCGAACCCGGCCTGCAGCACCGCGTCCGGCCCGGCGGCGAGCGTCTGCACCCACCGGACCGACTTGAGCCGCCGGGCCGCGTCGGCCAGGTTGTCGGCGGTGTTGCCCCAGGCCACGAACACCTCGGCGTCCAGGTGCTCGGCGGGCACCGGCGCCGTTACGTCATAGACGACACCCTGCACACCGGCGGGCAGTTCCGGATCGAGCACGATGGACCCGGGCAGCAGAACCTTCATAGCCCTCAGCCTGCCATCCCGGTCCGCGCAGCGGTGAGATCGACGACGCGGAAGATCACCGGGTCAGTTCTTCGCGTAGAGGGCCACCGTCGCGCTCTTCGGCTGCCAGAGACCGATCCGGTGGTAGCCGGAGGTGATCAAGGACTGAAGGTCGGGCCGGGCGGTGAGCGGGTCGTCGCGGCGGTCGGCGACGGCCAGCCAGATCCGGGGTGCCCCGGTCAACCGGGCGACCGCGTCCGGGTATTCGTAGGCGATCAGCCACCCGGTCTGCGCGGACGGCACCTCGACGAGTACGTCGGCCGGCGCGGCGGACTGCCGGCGGAGGTAGTAGCCGGTTCCGGCGCGGATGGCCCGGTTCCGGGCGGGGTAGACGACGACGTCACCGGGCTGCGCCTCGGCGCCGATGATCTTCGCGATGGTGCGGTAGTCGGGCCCGTTCTTGGCGGTGGCCGCACGGACCGCGCGTTCGCCGGGAATCGCCACGAAGGCGACCGCCAGCAGCACCACGACGGCCCGTGCGAGGGTGTGGCGGGACCGCCCGTCGAGCAGGGCCACCGCGGCCAGCAGCGTGAGCGGGGCCAGCACGACCAGCAGGTAACGGGCCACCCACATCGGCGAGACCAGCACCGACACGACGGCGACGACGGTCAGTGGCGCGAGGGCGTAGACGGCGATCGGGACGAGCCGCCGCCCCGGCCGCCAGACGGCGAGGACCGCGAGGCCGATCAGCAGCCACGCGACCTCCCGGGATCCGACGATCTCACCGGGCATGTCCCGGATCCGGCCCGAGGTGATCGGCGCGACCCAGTGCAGTTGGGTGTCCTCCTGTGTGGTGCCGAGGTAGGCGATCGGCAGCACCGGCAGGAGCGCCACGCCGACGGCGGCCGCCCAGACCCGTACCCGGTCCCGTGCGTTGACGACCAGGTAGGTGAGGTGCGCGGCGAGGGTGGTGAGGGCGATCAGATGGGAGAGGCCGAGGAACAGGACGCTCAGGCCGTACCAGATCCAGGGAAGTCGCCCGCCGCGCCGGACCGCGACGATGAGCAGGAGGAACGCGAGCGCCGCGAAGAAGCAGGCGAACGCGTACGGGCGCGCCTCGGCGGCGTACCGCGAGGTGTTCGGCACGGCGCACAGCAGCAGCCCGGCGACCAGGCCGACGGCCGGGTCGAACAGCCGCCGCCCGAGTTCCGCGGCGATCGTGACGGCGCCGGCCATCGCGATGATCGACGGCAGCCGCAGGATGATCTCGCCGGTGCCTGCGACCGCGGTCCAGAAGTGCAGGAACAGGTAGTACGGCCCGAAGACGGCGTCCAGGTTGGGGATCAGGTCGAGGATCTGCGGCACCGACCGGGAGGCGACCTCGGCCGAGGTGACCTCGTCCCAGCTGAGGACCGGCCGGCCCGCACCGACCAGGGCGACGGCGAGCATCAACAGGCCGGGCAGCAGCGGCAGGAACCGGCGGGTGTCCCGCGACGGGGCACCGGCCGGTGGCGCGGCGACAGGTGGGTCGTCGACGGGTCTTCTGGGTGCCGGTGCAGTCCTCGACGTGGTTCGCGAATCGCTCACGACCCTCACCCCCGCGGTGGTCGGCGCTTCCATCCGACCCACCCTGGCCCGGCGTGCCCGGCCCGCCAACCCCCAAACGGTGCCAATGGCACGATCACGTGAGGTCGTCGCACGATGCGACGCAACCGGCAAAAAACTCTTACGGTACGTAACGGGAGCGGCCCCGGTTCGAGCCGCTCCCGTCGCCGGCGATCAGCTACCGATCGGTCCGCCGTCCTTGCGCCACGTGACGACGACACCGGGCTTGGCGAACCCGCCGTCGGGCCAGACCGAGGCCGGCTTGTCGACCGAGGCGCCGCTGATCTCGCCGGGGTGCTGGACCGCGACGAAGACCGACCTGTCGTCGGAGGTGATGAAGGGGCCGCAGGTCTCGGCGCCCTTGGGCACGGTCAGGAACTGGCGCAGGTGGCCGCGCTCCTTACCCTCGATCGGCGTCGCGAACAGGCCGTCGTTGCTGCCCAGTGCGTTGCCGTCGGTGGAGATCCACAGGTTGCCGGCACTGTCGAAGGCGACGTTGTCCGGGCAGGAGATCGGGGAGACCGCGGTCTTGTCGTAGCCGCCGAAGTAGGTGTCGGCGGCGGCCGGGTCGCCACACACGATCGGCAGCTGCCACGTGAAGGTGAGCCCGGTGTGGTCGCCGCGGTCCTCGGTGATCTCGAAGATGTGGCCGTGCTTGTTGGCGTTGCGCGGGTTGGCCTCGTCCGGCTTGGCGTTGCTGCCGACACCACGGTTGGTGTTGTTGGTCATCGCCGCGTAGATCTTGCCGGTGCGCAGGCTCGGCTGGACGTCCTCGGGACGGTCCATCTTGGTGGCGCCGACCGCGTCTCCGGCGAGCCGGGTGAAGGTGAGCACGTCCACGGCGGTCATGCCGGGCACGAACGAGGTGTTGCCGGAGACCAGCTTGATCCACTGGCCCTTGCCGTCGAACTTCCCGTCGGCGGGCAGCTTGCCGGTCCCGTCGATCTCGGCCGGGTCGCTGTCGCCGGTGACCTTGGCGACGTAGAGGGTGCCCGACTCCAGCAGGGTCAGGTTGTGCTTACGGGCCCACGGCGCGTCGCTGTCGATGTACTTCTTGTCGGAGACGAACTTGTACAGGTAGTCGAAGCGCTCGTCGTCACCCATGTACGCGACGACCTTGCCGTTCTTGGCGACGATGACGTTGGCGCCCTCGTGCTTGAACCGGCCCAGCGCGGTGTGCTTGCGCGGGCGGCCCTCCGGGTCGAACGGGTCGACCTCGACGATCCAGCCGAACCGGTTCGCCTCGTTCGGGTTCTTGGCCAGGTCGAAACGCTCCTGGGCGCGGTCCCACCTACGGCTGTCGCCGGGGTAGCGGGCCGTGGTGGAGATGCCGTAGCGGTTGAGCTTCGGCTTGACCTCGGCCGCGACGGCGTCGCCACCGACGAAGTACTGGTTGAAGTTCTCCTCGCCGGAGAGCACGGTGCCCCACGGGGTGACGCCGCCGGCGCAGTTGTTGAGGGTGCCGATGACGATCTTGCCGGAGGGGTCGGCGGCGGTCTTCACCACGGCCGAACCGGCGACCGGGCCGGTCAGCTTGAACTCGGTCTCCAGCGCCGTGATCCGGCGGTTGTAGCGCAGCCGACGGCTCTTGACCGGCTTCCACTCGCCGGTACGCCCGACGCGCTCGATCTCGACGACGGAGAGGCCGTGCGCCGCGATCGCGATCTTCAGCTGCTCGACGGTGAGGGCGTCGAGGGTGGTGAAGCCACGGAACATCAGGTTCTCGTTGGTGTACTCGTGGTTGACCACGAGCAGGGCCCGGTCGCCACCGCAGCCCGGGATCGGGATGACCCCGACGAAGTCGTTGTTGTAACCGAACTGCTTGGCCTGGGCCGCCGCGGTCTGGTTGTCGATGTCGAACGCGGGCGCGCCGGGCACCACCGGGTCACCCCAGCGGATCACCACCGACGAGCGGTACCCGGCCGGGATGGTGACCTGGTCGAGCGTGTTCGGGGCGACCGTGTCGAAGGTGAGCTTGCCCGCCTTCTGCGGGTGGTGGTGGCCCCCACCGTGCTGCAGGGCACCACCGACGGCCGGGGCGGCCATCGCGGGCGAGGCGGCGGCGAGCGCGGAACCGCCGAAGCCGAGCACCATCGCGCCGACGGCGCCGGCCCGGACCACACCACGGCGGGTCATCTCGGCGTTGACGACGTCGCCCAGGTACGGGTTGTCCGACTCGTTCGGGGCGGGGTGGTCACAGGCGTTGCCACAGCGGTACAGACAGGTCATCGCGTCGCGGCTACCGCCGCTGTGTCCCAGCAGCGGCAGCAGTCGGCGATTGAAGTCCGGCATCGGTTCGTTCTCCTCGGTCTCTCGTCACCTTGCGATGACGGGCTGAGCGGACGCTAAGAAGCCCAGGTGTACGGCGACCACCCAGCCCGGGTGGATCCGAGGTGAACGAGGCATGAACCTCCGTCACGTTCATCCGCCGTCCACTCGCGACGATCACCATGCGCCGGTGACGAGCCCCACCGTGACTGTCCGTGGCCTGCCCGGCCCACCGCCGCTGCCCGCCCTCGGCAACCTGCCCGACCTGCTGCGCGACGGCCGCCCGCACCGCAAGCTGGAGGACTGGTGCGACAGGTACGGCCGCACCTACCAGATCGCCACCCCGGCCGGTCCCGCCGTGGTCACCGCAGACCCGCTGCCGGTGGACCACATCCGGCCACGATCTGAACTCGTTGGAGCAGCCCGAGGGCCGGCTCGCCGCGCTGCTGCCGATGCTGCTACCGGCGATCAACAGGCGGATGAGCGTGCCGGTGCCGTAATGGCGGTGGGTGCGGTTGCCCGCCGACCGCCGCCTCGCCACCATGCTCAGGGAATTGGACAGTCCGATCCGGATACGCACGGTATCGGCGCGGGACCGGGTGGCGGCCGGCGCGGAACCGGCGACCGTGCTCGAGTCGCTCATCGCGACACCCGACGGCGAGGAGCCGTTCACCCCGGCGGAGCTGTTCGGCAACGTGCTGACCATGTTGCCGGCGGGTGAGGACACCACCGCGTCGGCGATCGCCTGGACACTGCACCATCTGGCGGCCGGCCCCACGGCACAGCAGCGGCTGCGAGCCGAGGCGGTGGTCGCGTTCGGCGACGGCCTTCCGGCCGGCGCCGCCGACATACGGGGACTCGCGCTCGCCGGGGCGGCGGTGCGGGAGGCGCGCCGCGCGCCTGAACCGTCGCTGAACCGGTTTTGCAAGTGGCCGTCAAGTGGTCCCGGTGAGACTGGCCGCGACATGAACTCCCGGCCGATCGTGGCCGCTGTCCCGACCCCCGTGCGGGGCAGCGGCCACGACCGGCCGGGGTTCTCCGCGACGATCCACCGAGGAGTTTCTGCCGTGCCCGTCACGACCAGGCCGTACACCCAGGAGATGGTCTTGATCCATCGGGTGTTCCGTCGCGAGGCCGCCCAGCTGCTGCGCCTCGTCAGCGCGACCGCGTCCGGGGACGTCGCCCGCGCCCGCCGGCTGGGTCAGTGGACCCGCGAGTACATCGGCGGCCTGCACCACCACCACGCCACCGAAGACGCCCTGATCTGGCCACTGCTGCAGGAGCGGGTCGTCCTGCACCGGGAGCTGGTCGACCGGATGGAGACGCAGCACCATGCGCTCGACGCCACCCTGAACGAGATCACCGCGCGACTCGCCGCCTGGGAGGAGTCGGCCGGCGAGACCGAGCGCGACCTGCTCGCGGACAGCGTCGCCGACCACCGGCGGGTCCTGCTGGAGCACCTCCACGACGAGGAGGAGCTGGTCATGCCACTGGTCGAGGAATACCTGGAGCCCGACGAGTGGGAGCGGGTCGGTAAGGCCGGTCTGGAGAACCTGCCGAAGGACAAGGTCTTCCTGGCGCTCGGGGCGATCCTGGAGGAGGCCACCGACGAGGAGCGGGCCTTCTTCCTGGCCAAGGTGCCGACGGCCGGACGGGTGCTGTGGAAGCTGGTCGGGCAGCGTCAGTACCGCCGCCGGATGGCCGCCCTGCGCGGCGGTCTGCAGTGATCTCCTTCTCCCTGCTGGGCCCGGTCCGGGCCTGGCGGGACGGGGCCGAGCTGCTGCTCGGCTCGCCGCAGCAGCGCACCACCCTGGCCGTGCTGCTGCTCCGGGAGGGTCTGTTGACCACGATGGACGAGCTGGTCGACGCGATCTGGCCGGAGGATCCACCGGTCGCCGCGGTGGCCACCGTCCGGACCTACCTGTCCCGGCTGCGCCGCCTCCTCCCGGTCGACTGCGGGGTCCGGATCGACTGGATCGGCGGCGGCTACGTGCTCACCGCCCCGGCCGGCTCGCTGGACGTGGCGGTGTTCCGGCGGCACACCTCGCGCGCCGCCGCGGCGATGGACCGCGACGACCACCGGGACGCGATCACCCACCTGCGGGCCGCGGTCGCCCTGCACCGGGGCACACCGCTGGCCGGCGCGGCGGGCGGCTACGTGGAGGGGCAGCGGGCCCGCCTGACCGAACTGTGCCGGGGCGCGGCCCTGGATCTCGTGGCCCTGACCGTGGAGACCGGTGGCTACGCCGAGGCGATCGCCGACCTGCGGGCCATGGTCGCCGAGGATCCGCTGCGGGAACGCTGCCACGCCCTGTTGATGACCGCCCTCTACCGGGGTGGCCGGCAGGCCGACGCGCTGGCCCACTACCACCGGGTCCGCCGCACCCTGGCCGACGAACTGGGCGTCGAACCGACCCCGGAACTGCAGGCCCTGCACCGCCGCATCCTGCTCGGCGCCGGCTGAAACCCGGCCGGTTCCCAGTGCTGTCCCGCGTTCGCGGAGACAGCTTTGGGAACCGGCCGGTTGATGTGGTGGGCGGCCGGGTTCCCCACGAACCCGGCCGCCCGACTCGTACCCACCGGGATTCCCCACGGACCCGAGCGGGTGCCAGGGCCGGTGCCCGGGTCGACGCTCCGTGACCTCCGATGCCCGTGTCCTATTAGCGGGCAGGACGGTCGACAGGCGATTGACGACGACAGAATCCCGAGGCCGGGAGAGTGTCGCGTTCCCGACGGTGTCCGGTCTGGAAACGAGAAGGACTCGGAAGTCCGCCTAAGATCTCCGGGCGAACCCGCCCGCGGTCACTCTGCGTCAGGTTCGTTAGGGCGGAGGACTTGGCGGATGCAGACCGAGATACGTGTGCTCGGCCCGCTCGAGGTGCTGGTGGGTGGGCGCCCGGCCGGGCTGGGCGGCCATCAGCAGCGGGCGGTGCTGGCCATCCTGGTGGCGGCCCGGGGCCGGGTGGTGCCGGTGGAGCGGATCGTGGCACAGGTGTGGGCGGGTGATCCGCCTCCGCAGCCATTGGCGACGCTTCAGGCGTACATCTCGAGGTTGCGCCGCGCCCTGGAACCGGAACGCGCGCCGCGGACGCCGGCCCGGATCCTGGTCAGCGACAGCCGTGGCTACGCTCTGCGTCTTCCCGAGGACGCGGTGGACGCGTGGGGTTTCGCCCGGGACGTGGCCGCCGTTCCGGACGCTCCGGAGGACGCCGGGGAGGCGGCCGGACTGCTGCGCAAGGCGCTGGTCCGCTGGCGGGGTACGCCGTTCGCGCAGTTCGCCGACGAGCCGTGGGCGCGATCCGAGATCACCCGGCTGACCGCGGTGCACCGGCTGGCCCGGGAGCGTGCGGTGGTGGCGAAGCTGCGGCTCGGGCACGTCGGTGACGCGGTCCTGGACGCGCAGGAGCTGGCCGTACCGGAGCCGTTACGGGGCCGGTCCTGGTGGCTGTACGCGCTGGCGCTCTGGGCCGCGCACCGATCGGCCGAGGCGCTGGACGCGCTGCGCCGGCACCGGCGGCTGGTCACCGTCGACCTCGGCCGGTCCCCCGATCCGTCGATCGACGACTTGGAGAGGGCGATCCTGGAGCAGCGGCAGTCGGTGCTGCACGAGGCGATCGGGACGCCGCCGGCCGTCCGGGCGGTGCTGCCCGCGCGGCTGCCGCCGGAGCCGACCGGGTTCACGGCCCGCGAGGCGGAGCTGGCCGAGCTGAGCCGGCGAACCGACGGGCTACTGGTGATCACCGGTACCGGCGGGGTGGGCAAGACCGCCCTGGCGATCCGCTGGGCGCATCAGGTCGCCGACCGGTATCCGGACGGGCGACTCTACGCCGACCTGGGCGGGTTCGGGCCGGTGGATTCGCCGGTGCCGCCGGGTGCGGTGCTCGGTGGGTTCCTGATCGCGCTGGGGGTGCCCGGCGGGCGGATCCCACCGGGCGAGGCGGAACGGACCGCCCTGCTGCGCAGTGTGCTGGCCGGTCGGCGGGTGCTGCTGGTGCTGGACAACGCGTTCGACGCCGAGCAGGTCCGGCCGCTGCTGCCCGGCTCGGATGGCTGTGCGGTCGTGGTGACCAGCCGCAACCGGATGAGCGGTCTGGTCGTGTCGGACGGCGCGCGGATCGTGCCGCTGGACGTGTTCGGCGACGGCGAGTCCCTGGACTATCTGCGCGGCCGGCTCGGCGCCGATGTGGTGGACGCCGATCCGGCGGCGCGGGACACGATCGTGGCGCGCTGTGGCGGGTTGCCGCTGGCGCTGGCCGTGGTCTGTGCGCGGGCCGGTGGGTTCCCGCCGGCCGTGGTGGCCGCCGATCTGGACCGGGATGCGCTGCCCGGCCTGTGGACGGTGTTCTCCTGGTCGTATCGCCAACTGCCGGCCGAGGCGGCCGAGCTGTTCCGACGGCTGGCGCGGCAGCCGGGGCCGGAGGTGACGCTGGCGGCGGCGGTCGGTGTCTCCGGTGCGGACCGGCCGGCCACCCGGGCGCTGCTGCGCCTGCTGACCGACGCCCACCTGCTCGACGAACGATCGCCGGGTCGGTTCGTCTACCACGATCTGCTGCGGGCGTACGCGGAGCACGAGGCCCGGGCGCACCACGACGGGAACCGGCTGCCGGCGGTGTCGGCGTGATCGAGGTCCGGGTGCTGGGCCCGTTCCAGGTGCTGGTGGACGGCGAGCCGGTCGCGCTGGGCGGGCCACGGCCGCGGGCGGTGCTGGCGATGCTGGTCGCCGCGCACGGCCGGACCGTGCCGGTGGACCGGATCGTCGACGAACTGTGGGGCGAGAACCCGCCGCCGTCCGCGGTGGCGACGCTTCAGGCGTACATCTCGAGGTTGCGAAAGCTGCTGGAACCGCGACGCGCGCCACGCGCCGCGACCACCGTCCTGGTCGGCGATCCGGTGGGGTACGCGCTGACGCTGCCCGCGGAGGCGGTGGACGCCTGGCGGATGGAGCGGGAGGTGCACAGTGTCCAGCGAGCCCGGGACCTGACCGCGGAGCAGGCGCTGGCGGTCCTGCGCACCGGCCTGGACCGGTGGCGTGGCGAGCCGTTCCCGGAGTTCGCCGCGGCACCGTGGGCACAGGCGGAGATCACCCGGCTGCGGGAGGCCCGGCTGGTCGGCCGGGAGCGGTCGATCGCCTGCCTGTTGAAGATGGGGCGCACCGACGAGGCGATCACCGCCGCCGCGGAGCTGGCCGGCGAGTATCCGCTGCGCGGCCTGTCCTGGTGGCTGTACGCGCTGGGCCTGTGGGCGGGCGGACGGGACGCCGAGGCGCTGGCCGTGCTGGAGCGGCACCGGGAACTGCTCGCCGAGGAGCTGGGCCTGGATCCGGAGCCGGCCCTGACCGATCTGGAACAGGCGATCCGGGACGGCCGCACGGACACGCGGGAGCGGCTGCTGGATTTCGGGGCGGAGCCCGATGAGTTCGCGGTGCGACCGGCGCAGCTGCCGCGCACGCCGGCCACGTTCGCGGCGCGGGAGGCCGAGCTGGTCGGGCTGGCCGGGGCGGGTGCCGCCCGCACGGTGATCACCGGGCCGGGTGGGGTCGGCAAGACGACGCTCGCGATCCGGTGGGCGCACCTGGTCGCCGAGCGGTATCCGGACGGGCAGCTCTACGCCGACCTGCGCGGGTTCGGGCCGGAGGAGACACCTGCCGACCCGGGGGACGTGCTGGCCGGGTTCCTGGTCGCGCTCGGGGTGACCGATCAGCGGATCCCACCCGGCACGGCGGAGCGGTCGGCGCTGTTCCGCGGTCTGCTGGACGGCCGGCGGATGCTGCTGGTGCTGGACAACGCGCACGACGCCGCGCAGGTCCGGCCGCTGCTGCCGGGCGATCCGGGGTGCGCGGTCGTGGTGACCAGCCGGGACCGGCTGACCGAGCTCGGCGCCCGGACGTGTGAGTTGGACGTGTTCGACGCCGTGGAGGCGGCCGCCTACCTGCGGGAGCGGCTCGGCGCGACGCTGGTGGACGAGGCCCCGGAGGCGCGGGACGCGGTGATCGCCGGGTGCGGAGGGCTCCCCCTGGCGCTGGCCGTGGTGTGTGCGCGGGCGGCCGGGTTTCCACTGTCGGTGGTGGCCGAGGAACTGGCCGAGGAGGGGCTCGACGCGTTCGCCGGGCCCGGCTACGACCTGCGGGCGGTGTTCTCCTGGTCGTACCGGCGGCTGCCGGCGGACGCGGCGACCCTGTTCCGGCAGCTGGCCCTGCACCCGGGGCCGGATCTGTCGTTCGGCGCCGTGGTGAGTGCGGGCGGGCGGGAGCGGGCCGCGACCCGGGCGCTGCTGGACCGGCTGGTCGGTGCGCATCTGCTCGTCGAACGGCGGCCGGGGCGGTACTCGTATCACGATCTGATCCGCAGTTATGCCGTCGGTCTGGCCGAGGTGGACCGGGCGGACGTGCTGCGGCGGCTCGTCGAGTATCACCTGCACTCGGCGAACGCGGCGGTGCACCGGTACGCGCCGTTCAAGCGGGCCGACCGGGTGGGGCCGGTGCCGGCCGACGTGACGCCGGAGCGCTTCACGTCGGACCGGCGGGCGCTGTCCTGGCTGCACGCCGAGTACGACAACGTGATGGCGCTGGCCGGGCTCTGCGACGAGCCGTGGGGGCGGCGGTATCTGGCCCCGCTGGCCTGGGCGCTGGCGCCGTACCAGCAGGACACCAGGTTCGCGCTGGACGACTCGTTCGGGCTGTGCGAGCGGGCGCTGGCGGTGACCGGCGAGCTCTGGTGGTCCGGGTTCCTCAACTACATGATCGGGCGCGGACATCTGCGGCTGGACCAGCGCGCGCAGGCCCGTCCGTACCTGGTGCGGACGATCGAGGTGGGTCGGGCCACCGACGATCCGCAGCGGCTCGGCAACGGTCTGCTCGGTATGGCGGTGGTGATCATGGGGCTGAACAACACGCCGACCCGGGAGCAGACGATCACGGCCTACCCGTACGCCCGGGAGGCTCTGGAGGTCTACCGGCGATACGAGTACGGCGAGCCGGACTGCGCCCGCGCACTGAACCCGCTGGCCTGGTACCACTTCCACCGGCCGGGCGGGATGCCGGAGGCGCTGCGGCTACTCGGCGAGGCGCTGGCGATCAACCGGAAGTGGGGGCACACCCACGGCGCCGCCGGGACGCTGGCGATCATCGGCCGGGTGCGGCACGCGGGCGGTGACCCGGCCGGGGCGGTCGCGCCGTTCCGGGAGGCCGTCACGCTCCTGTCCGACATGCCGGAACTGCAGATCGAAGCGATGATAGGTCTCTATGCGGCATTGCGGGACTCCGGCGACGTGGCGGAGGCGGAGCGGGTCGGCGCCGAGGCGCGGGTGCTGACCGGGAAAGCTCGCTACTACGACGCGGAACGTGTGCGCACGGTTCTTGCTGGTTAACGTTAACAAATCAGCTCTCCAGGGCTTTCAGCGCTGCAAACATCGAGCCGGAACTCTTGACAGGGGTGTCGATGTTTGCGTACACATTGCTGAGCTAGTCCACCGGAAACACTTCTGAAACCGTTGCGATCCGCACCGGAGGACCCCTCATGCGCAAAATCCCCTACCGCCTCGCGGGCGCGGCCGCCGTTCTGGTCTCGCTCCCGCTCGCGGTCTCGCCTCCGGTCGCCGCCCACGCGGTCGAGCCGGACTACACCATCACGGTCGACCCGTCGTCGACCGGCGCGGCCATCCCCAAGTCCATGTACGGCGTCTTCTTCGAGGACATCAACTACGCGGCCGACGGCGGTCTCTACGCCGAACTGGTCCGCAACCGCTCGTTCGAGTTCAACTCCACCGACGCGTCGGGCTACAACGGACTGACCGGCTGGACCGTCACCGGGTCGGCCACGGTCACCAACGACGGGCAGCGGCTCAACGACCGCAACCGCAACTACCTCGCGGTCACCGGCGCGGCGAGCCTGACCAACGCGGGCTACAACACCGGCCTCGCCGTCCGAAAATCCGACAAGTACGATTTTTCGGTCTGGGCGCGCTCGGATGCGCCGACGTCGCTGCAGGTCACGCTACTGACCGCGGGCGGGGCCACCCTCTCGGCGCCGATCAGTGTCGCCGTCTCCGGTGACACCTGGAAGAAGTACAGCGGCACTCTTCGCGCCACCGCGACCAGCGACGTCGCCCGGCTCTCGGTCGCCGCTTCGTCAAGCGTCCGCCTCGACGAGGTCTCGCTCTTCCCGCGCGACACCTACAAGGGACGCGCCAACGGCCTGCGCAAGGATCTGGCCGAGAAGGTCGAGGACCTGAAGCCCGGCTTCGTCCGCTTCCCCGGCGGCTGTCTGGTCAACACCGGCAGCATGTACGCCTACGACGCCGCGAACAACTACCCGCGCGCCCGGTCCTACCAGTGGAAGGACACCGTCGGCCCGGTCGAGACGCGCGCCACCAACAAGAACTTCTGGGGCTACAACCAGACCTACGGCCTCGGCTACTACGAGTACTTCCAGTTCTCCGAGGACATCGGCGCCATGCCGCTGCCCGTGCTGCCGGCCCTGGTGACCGGTTGTGGTCAGAACCGGGCGACCGTCGACGAGGCGCTGCTGCAGCGGCACATCCAGGACGCGCTCGACCTGATCGAGTACGCCAACGGGCCGGTCACCAGCACCTGGGGCAAGCTGCGGGCCGACTCCGGGCACCCGAAGCCGTTCAACCTGACCACGGTCGCGGTCGGCAACGAGGAGAACCTGCCCAACGAGTACTGGGCGAACTTCCTCAAGTTCGAGTCGGCGATCAAGGCGAAGTACCCGGACATCACCGTGGTCAGCAACTCCGGCCCGGACGACCAGGGCAGCACCTTCGAGAACCTGTGGGCCAAGAACAAGGCGCACGGCTCGGACATGGTCGACGAGCACTACTACAACAGCCCGGCATGGTTCCTGCAGAACAACAAGCGTTATGACTCGTACGACCGGAACGGCCCCAAGGTCTTCCTCGGCGAATACGCGTCGCTGGACAACAAGCTGTACAACTCGCTGGCCGAGGCCGCGTACATGACCGGCCTGGAGCGCAACGCCGACGTGGTGAAGATGGCGTCCTACGCGCCGCTGCTCGCCAACATCGACAACGTGCAGTGGAAGCCGGACATGATCTGGTTCGACAACGACGAGTCGTGGGGCTCCACCAGCTACCAGGTGCAGAAGCTGTTCATGAACAACGTCGGCGACAGGGTCCTGCCGTCGTCGGCCACCGGCAACGTGCTGCAGCCCAAGCCGATCACCGGCGCGATCGGGCTCTCCACCTGGCGTACCGCCGCGGTCTACGACGACGTCAAGGTCACCCGGCCGGACGGCACCGTGCTCTACAGCGACGACTTCAACGACGGCGACGCCGCCGGCTGGACCTCGGTGACCAACCGCGGCAACTGGGCGGTGGCCAACGGCGCCTACACCCAGACGACCACGGACACCGAGGACACCATGGTCAAGGCCGCGACGATCGGCGAGACCGATTACGACTACACGCTGAAGGCCACCAAGACGGCCGGCGCCGAGGGCTTCCTGGTCGCGTTCGGCATCCAGGAGACCGGCCAGTTCTACTGGTGGAACCTGGGCGGCTGGAACAACACGCAGGGCGCCGTCGAGAAGGGGATCACGTCCGCCAAGGAGCAGATCCTCACCAAGCCCAACACCGTCACGACCGGCAAGACCTACGACCTCAAGATTCAGGTACGGGGTACGAAGGTCACCCTGATCCTGGACGGCGTGGAGTGGGGCTCGTTCGACGACAACGCGGTCACCGAGCCGTTCGCACAGGTCGTCACCGAGGACACCAAGCGTGGCGAGATCATCGTCAAGGTGGTCAACGCGCAGGACACCCCGGCGGTCACCAAGATCGACCTGGGTGGGCGCAAGGTGGCGCGTACCGCGAAGCAGACCGTGATCACCGGTGACCCGGGCGAGCTGAACACCCGTTCGGCGGAGCCGATCCAGCCGGTCACCTCGACCGTGCACGGCGTCTCCTCGGTCTTCACCCGCGAGTTCCCGGCGAACTCGGTCACCTTCCTCCGCATCAAGACCCGGTAAGGGGCCCGCTCATGAACCGACGAACCGTGTTGGCGGGTGGCGCCGTGGGTGCCATGGCCGTCGTCCTGCCCGTGGGCGCCGAGGGTGCCCCGCAGCCGGTCGCCCTGCCCAGCGATGCTGAGATCTACGGCGTGCCCACCGTGGATCCGCTGATCAGCCAGCGCGCCGACCCCTGGATCACCAAGCCGGTGAACGGGCAGTACTACTTCACCGGCTCGGTGCCCGAGTACGACCGCCTGGTCGTCCGGGGCGCCCCGACCATCGAAGGTCTGGCCACCGCCGAGGAGAGCGTCATCTGGCGCCGTCCCACCAGCGGGAAGATGGGCGGGCACATCTGGGCGCCGGAACTGCACCGGATCGGCGGGAAGTGGTACATCTACTTCGCCGCCGGCGACGCCGGTGAGGTCTTCCGGATCCGCACCTACGTGATGGAGTCGGCGCTCGACGACCCGCGCGACCCGGCCGGCTGGGTGCTGAAGGGCCAGCTCGCCACCGAGTGGGACGGTTTCACGCTCGACGCCACCAGCTTCACCCACCGCGGGCGGCAGTACCTGGTGTGGGCGCAGAGCGAGCCGGAGATCGCGGTCAACACCAGCCTCTACATCGCCGAGATGGCGAACCCGTGGACGCTGAAGAGCAAACCGACCCGGATCGCCACGCCCACCCGGAGCTGGGAGATCATCGGCTACCGGGTGAACGAGGGTCCGGCCGTGCTGATCCGCAACGGGAAGGTGTTCATCACCTTCTCGGCCAGCGCCACCGACTCGAACTACTGCATGGGTCTGCTCACCGCGTCGGCCTCCTCGGATCTGCTCTCCCGCTCCAGCTGGGAGAAGAGCCCGGACCCGATCTTCGTCACCAACGACGCGACGAAGCGTTTCGGGCCGGGGCACAACTCGTTCACGGTGACCCCGGACGGGACGGACGTGCTGGTCTACCACGCCCGGGACTACAAGCAGATCACCGGCGACCCGCTGTACGACCCCAACCGCCACACCCGCGTGCAGAAGCTGTACTGGCACGAGGACGGGACGCCGCTGTTCGGCATCCCGGTCGGTTCGGGCGGGCCGATCGTGCGCCTGTCGCCGTCGGACCGGCCGCGCTCGTTCGTCAAGCACGTCGGTGACGCGGTCCAGGTCGACCACGCGCCGCGGGAACTGGAGCTGACCCAGTTCCGGTTCGTGGCGGCGGCCGACGGCACCGAGACCGTCCAGTCGGTCGACCAGCCCACGAAGTCGCTGGTGGTCAGCGGTACGACGGTGACTCTCGGGACGACCGGCACGCCGGTGACCCGGATCGCGGTCAAGGGTGGCGTGACCATCCGGGTCGCGCCGGGCCGGTTCCTGCAGCACCGCAACGGCTCGCTCACGGTGTCCGCCAAGGCCACCGTGTTCAGGCTGAGCTAGTTCCGCGCACGGGGAGGACGCCTGCCGTCCTCCCCGTGATTTAAGGCTCAAAAGAGGACTATCAGATTCCTCTTTTAGTAGGGTCGACCCGTGCGACTGAATCGCTCCACCGATATCGGCCTGCGCGTGCTGATGCTCGCCGCCGCCCGCCCCGAGGATCTGCTCACCATCGACGGGCTGGCCTCCGCCGTGGCGGTGCCCCGCAGCCACCTCGCCAAGGTGGTCCAGCGGCTCCAGCACCTCGGCCTGCTGACGACCGTCCGGGGCCGCAACGGGGGTGTCCGGCTCGCGACCGGCGCCGCCGGGGCGTCGGTCGGCGGCCTGGTCCGCGACCTCGAGGGCGACACCGAGGTGGTGGAGTGCGGCGGGGACATCCCCTGCCCGCTCAACGCCGGCTGCCGGCTGCGCGGGGCGCTCCGAGCCGCACAGGAGGCGTTCTACGCCTCGCTCGACCCCATCACGATCGGCGACCTGACCGCCCCACCGGTCCGCCAGGTCCTGCTCACCCTCTCGTAGAGGAGATCCCGCATGCTGTCCGCATCCAGCGCCCCGATCATCGAGGCCACCCTGCCGGTCGTCGGCGAGCACCTGGAGGAGATCTCCGACGTCTTCTACCAGACGATGATCGGCGAGAATCCGGAGCTGCTGAACCTGTTCAGCCGCAGCGCCCAGGCCACCGGTGAGCAGCGCAGCTCGCTGTCCGGGGCGGTCGCGGCGTACGCCATGCACCTGATCGGCGCGGGCCCGGACGGGGCGGCGTTCGAGCACATCGTCGAGCGGATCGCGCAGCGGCACTGCGCCCTCGGCATCCGTCCCGAGCAGTACACGATGGTCGGCCGCTACCTGCTGGGCGCGGTCGGCACGGTGCTCGGCGACGCCGTCACCGCACCCGTCGCGGCCGCCTGGGACGAGGTGTACTGGCTGTTCGCGGCCCGGCTGATCGGCCGCGAGGCGCGGATCTACGCCGAGGCCGGGGTGGACGGCGCCGACCCGTGGCGGGAGTTCACCGTCGCGCAGCGGATCGCCGAGGCCCACGACACCGTGTCGTTCGTGCTGGTCCCGGCGGACGGCGGGGAGGCGCCGGGCTTCCACCCCGGGCAGTATGTGACGGTCGCCGCCGATCTGCCGGGGGCCGGCCGGCAGCTGCGGCAGTACTCGCTGTCCCAGGCCGCGACCGGCGGGACGCTGCGGATCACCGTGCGGCGGGTGCGCGGGGTGGGCGGGGCGCCGGACGGGGTGGTCTCCGGCTACCTGCACGAGCACGTCGCGGCCGGGGACACGCTGCGGATCAGCCGGCCGTACGGCGATCTGACCCTGCGCCCCGGGAACTCGCCGCTGCTCCTGGTCAGCGCCGGGGTGGGGGTCACCCCGATGGCTTCGATCCTGGAGCACGTGGCGCGTACCCAGCCGACCCGGGAGGTGACCGCGGTGCACGCCGACCGCAGCCCCGACCGGCATCCGCTGCGCGCCGACATGAACGCCAACGGGGCCCGACTGCGCGCGTTCCGCAGCCTGTACTGGTACGAGCAGCCGTCCGGGGAGCCGGACACGTTCACCGGCCTGATCGACACCGATCTCATCCCGGTCCACCCGGACGCCGAGGTCTACCTGTGCGGGCCGGCGCCGTTCATGCAGGCGGTCCGGTCCGGGCTGCATCTGCGCGGCGTTTCCGACGATCGGATCCGGTACGAGGTGTTCGGCTCCGAGCAGTGGCGGCCGGCTCCGGCCCCGGCCGGGGTCTGACCAGGGCCCGCTCTCCGTCCGGTCTCTCAAGTCGGACGCCGCCGGGTCGATAGAGCGGGGCGTGTTCACCGTCGAAGCCCCTCAGATGACCGCCCCGCCGGCGGCCGGCCTCCGGGACCGTGCCGTGGACGCCTCGGCGCTGGCCTACCTTCAGGTCGACCGCGCCGGGGTGATCCGCGACTGGAACCCGGCCGCCGAGAAGCTCTTCGGCTGGACCCGCGACGAGATCGTCGGCCGCCGTCTCACCGACACGATCATCCCGCCGGCGCTGCGGTCCGCGCACAGCGCCGGGTTCGCCCGCCGGCTGGTCGGCGGCGACAGCGGCGGCCTGGGTCACCCGATCGAGGTACCGGCGCTGCACCGCGACGGCTCCGAACTGCGCATCTCGATGAACGTCGACGCCGCCGAGGACGGTTTCGCCGCCTTCGTCTCCGACCAGACCGACGGGCACCGCGCCCAGCAGGAACTCCAGCGCAGCAACACGCTGATCAGCGCGATCCTGCAGCACACCACGGCGATGATCTCGGCCAAGGACCTGGACGGCCGCTACCTGTTCGTGAACGGCGAGTACGAGCGGATCTTCCAGGTCACCGCGGCCGACATGGTCGGGCGGGCCGAAGCCGACCTGGTGTCCGCTTCGGTGGCCGCGGTCGGGCGCGCCAACGACGCCGAGGTGATCGACTCCGGGGTCGCCAAGACGGTGCTGGAGGAGGTCCCGTTCGGTGACGAGATCCGGCAGTACCTGGTCACCCGCGTGCCGCTGACCGACCCGGACGGCTCCGTCTACGGGGTGTGCACGATCGCCATCGACGACACCCAGCGGCGGCGCAGCGCCGACGTGATCGCGGCCGGCGAGCAGCGGTTCTGGAACACCGTCAACAACGCGCCGGGCATGCTCTACCAGTTCCGCGCCGAACCGACCGGCGAGTCGTCGTTCACCTTCGTCTCGGACGGCTGCCGGGAGATCTTCCAGCTCGACCCGGACCAGATCGTCGAGTCGGCCGCCCAGGTGATCGACATGATCGCCGAGGAGGACCGGGACTCGTTCGCCGCCAGCGTCGCCGCGTCGGCACTGACCCTGGAACCGTGGGACTGGCGCGGCAGCGTGATCCGGCACGACGGCACCCGGCGCTGGCTGTGCGGGATGTCCCGGCCGCACCGGGAGGCCGACGGCGCGGTCGTCTGGGACGGCATGCTGCTCGACCGGACCCTGGAACGCAGCACCGAACTCGATCTGGAAGCCGTCCGCAACGACCTCGCCGACCTGGTGGACCGGCTCGCCGTACTGTCCGCGACGGTTCCCGCCGGGCCCGAGCCGGTCGCCGAGCTCGCCCACCTGGTGACCGAGAAGGATCAGGAAGCGCTGTTCGACATGTGGCGGACCGCGTTGCGCCGCGAACGGACCGACAGCGTCCTGGCCGGCCACGAGGGCCGCCTGCTGGTCCGGTTGCGCCCGCACGGCACCGACGAGATCGGGATCTCCTGTTTCCGGCTGGACGGCCCGGCATGACCGCGACCGGCGGCCCCTACCTGCCCCGCAAGCTCGGGGTGATCGGCATCCCGATGACCCCGCTCCCGGCCGGCACCCCGATCCGGGAGATCATCGCCGGGCTCGAAGCCGATCACCTCGTACCCGGCGTGATCGTCGCCACCGAGGACGGATACCGGCTGGTCAGCCGGGCGATGATCGACCGCGCCCGGGCGGCCGCGCCGTGCACGGCCGGTGATCTGGCCGGTGGCCACGGACTGGAACTGGCGGCCGACACCGACATCGAGACCGCCGCCGAGGCCGCCCTGGCCCGCCCGGCCGCCGAACGCGAGGAACCGGTCCTGGTCTGCTGGCCGGACGGCCGGTACGGCATCGCGCCGATCGTCGACCTGCTCGCCGCGATGGCCGGCCGGTTCGCGAAGCTGTCCCGTACCGATCCGCTGACCGGCCTGCCGAACCGGGCCACCATCCTGGCCGAGGGCCGGCGCCGCCTCGACGCCGGCACCCTGGTCGCCGTCGTCCACCTGGGGCTGGACCGGTTTCAGGACGCCAACGACGTGCTCGGCCACCACGGCGCCGACACCCTGCTGCACCGGGTCGCCACCGCCCTCGGCGCGGCCCGGGGCGCCGGGAACATGGCCGCCCGCCTCGACGGCGACCAGTTCGTGGTGCTGCTCTCCGAACTGCCGGCCGGCCAGACCGTGCAGAGCGTCGGCCGCCGCCTGGCCGCCGGCATCCGCGGTCCACACCCGGTCGACGGCCTGCCGATCAGCGTCGAGGCGAGCATCGGCATCAGCCACGCCGACCACCACGACGTCACGGTGCTGATGCGCCGGGCCGCCGCCGCCATGCGCCGCGCCAAACACGAGCGCACCGGCGTCGTCGAGTGGACCCCGAAACTCGACACCAACCAGCGGGTCGACCTGCGGCAGCTCACCGAACTGCGGACCGGTCTGCGCGCCGGCCACCTGCGCCTGCACTACCAGCCGCTGCACGACGCCGGAAGCCGGATCATCCACGGCGCCGAGGCGCTGGTCCGGTGGCAGCACCCGCAGCGCGGACTGCTGCCACCGGGTGTCTTCCTGCCTGACGCGGAACGCTCCGACGTGATCCTGGAACTGACCGACTGGGTGCTGGCCGAGGCACTGCGGCAGGCCGCCGTCTGGCACGCGCAGGGCCACCACCTGCCGGTGTCGGTCAACCTGCCGCCCGCCTACCTGGCCCAGGACCGGGCCGTCGACACCATCCTCACCCTGCTCGACCTGGAGCAGGTGCCGGCCACCATGCTCACCGTCGAGATCACCGAGACCGCGGTCCTCACCAACCAGGAACAGGTCGCCGCCCAACTGGCCCAGCTGAGGGCCCGGGGAATCCGGGTCGCCATCGACGACTTCGGCACCGGCTACACGTCACTGGGCCTGCTCCCGAAACTCCCGATCGACGAACTGAAGATCGACCGGAGCTTCGTCATCCGCATGCACGACTCCCCCGCCCACGCCACGATCATCGACTCGGTGATCGCCATCGCGAAGGCCCTGGGCCTGACCGTGGTGGCCGAGGGCGTCGAGGACGAGCCCACCGCCCGAGACCTGACCACCGCGGGCGTCGACCTGCTGCAGGGCTTCGGCCTGAACCGCCCCCAGCCCCCGGACGTCATCCCCACCCTCCCGGGCCTGCCCACCACCCCACTCGTCTCCGCCTGAAACCGTTCGGCTCACCGGCCGCACGATCCGCCCCGGACCGTGCGGCCTTCGGCATGTCAGCGGTACGACACCGCCCACACTGAACTCGATGCGCCCGACGGGTGTGTACCGATGTAGACGGTGCAGCCGCCGTACGAGTGAGGAGCGACGGTGTGAACAGATCGACGAGCGGTGCCACCCGGGTGGGAGCCTGGACTTCGGCGATGCTCTTCATCCTGACTGCGGTCGGGATGGCGGGGACCGCTGCGATCGTGACAGTAAGCGGCGAGTTCGCAGCAGCCACCCCGTTCGGGAGGACCGGAGTCATCGCTCTGGCCGTCGTGACGATCATTCTAGCCGCGTTCGGCCTGGTGGCCCTACGCCGTGGGGCAGCCGGCAGCTATCGGAGACCCCTCGGCTACCTGCTGGTGCTGGCCATGGTCTCGGCGGCCGTTCTGGCGTTCTGCTTCTTCGTTTCCGGAGTCGTGACGAGCGGCGCCGGATATCTGCCCGCCCAGGCGGCCGTGCTGCTCGGTCTGACCGGCCGGGCGGTTCTGGCCGCCAAGCCAGAACGTCAGGAGCGCTGAGGGAGATGCACCCGGAGATGACGCGGCGTCTGGAGGGGCTCCAGCGACGTGCCGAGGAGCTGGAGCGACTGGCCTCGGTGGCGCACACCGCAGCTCCGAAGAGCGCCGAGGGTGTGGACGCGAGCGGGTGTGTACGGATCGTGATCGGCCCGGACCGGCTACCCCTCCAGATCCACATCCGTGACCGCTGGCAGGACCGCCTCGACGCCGGGTCACTCGCCGACGCGGTATTGGAAGCGAACACCGACGCGGTCCGGAGCGCCTACCGGATCTGGTGTGACCGTCTGGACGGCAGCGGCTGGTGGCGGCAGCGGGATGCCCACGAGGCTCCGGAACGCCGCCCGATGCCGATGAACTCGCCGGCGCAGCAGCCGCGAACGCAGCGCGCCCCTGATGAGGACCTGGAGTTGGGCGAGCGGATCCTGCGCCTGCTCCAGGACACCCGGCGAAACACGTCCCAGCCGTCGACCGCGGACGGTGACGGATCGAACGACAGTGGACGCGTCAGCGTGCGACTGTCGCCTGGCGGGCTGGCCGGATGTGTGATCGACGAGGGCTGGGCACGCCACCGCCGAGGTGACGCGATAGCCGCTGCCCTCTCGCACGCGGTCCGGCAGGCGCGCCGCCACCTCACCTCGCCGCAGCCGGGGCTACGGGAGGCCGACGCCCTCATCGGAGATGCCCTGGCCGCGCTGGCCACCCTCACGGACAGGGCTTCGGACAGGGGCGGGGAGCGATGAGCCAGCCCACTCCCGACGAGGTCCACATTGCTTGCGAAGCGCTCCGAACCGAAGCCACTCAGTGGGACGTCCAGGGCGAGCAGTTGCGCATCGTCAGCGCCACGGCCGCCGAATTCGAGTTCAACCGGGTGGAGGCCGGCCTGTTCCAGGTCATGGTCGGCGCCTACAACGACGTGATCAACGCGGTCTCGGCTCGCTGCGGGGAGGGCGCGGCCGCCATGGTGGAGGTCGCCGCCACCCTCCGCCGCGCGGCGGACATCTACGAGGCCGAGGACCGCCTCGGCGAGCACCGGATTCGCGACATCTACTGAAAGGAGCCGGCCATGGAGTTCAGCCTTGCCCAGTACGAGGCCGTCATGGCCGAGATCGAGTCCGGCACGAGGACGCTGGAGGCAGAACTCGCCGAGGTCGGACCGGCAGCGGATCGTGCGGCGAATCAGTGGTGGGTGCCCCCGCCCATCGGCGACATGATCAGATGGATCGGCCAGAAGACCGTGGAATTGGGACGGGAGATCCTCGCCTTCATCGGGGACCTCCTCAAGGGCATGGTGGCGCCGGTCGTCATGTTCTACGACGCCTTCCGCTGGATGGACCTCAAAGGGGCGGCCAACGGTGTGGCGACCGACCTCGGCTCGCAGAACCTCGTCGTCGACGACACCGACTGGACCGGTAAAGGCCGAGACGCCTACCTCGCCCTCGCGCAGGCCCAGTCTGCTGCCGCGGCACGGGTCGGGTCGATCTCCGGAAACGCCTCGGGGGCTCTCATGATCAGCGCCGCGGCCGGACTGGCCTTCTACCTGGCGTTGGCCGCGGTGATCGCCAAGCTCATCATCGCCTGCACCGCGGCCACCGGAGCGTTCGCCTCGGTCATCTTCTCCGAGATCGGCGCGATGATCTTCGTTGAGGAGGGCATCGTGAACGTCATGGTGATCGCCGGAGCCGTGACCGCGCTGGCAGCATTCCTTGGCGCACAGGCCAACACCATGATCGCGCTGCACAGTGACGCCGTCGACCCGTCCAGCTTCCCGGCCGGCGCCTGGCCGAAGGCGAACACCGGGCTGTACGGCGACGCGACGGTCAAGGACGGCGACGCCGACTGGTCGCTCAAGGAAAGGTAGGCCGGTCAGCGGGGTAGGAAGTCGGTGCGGTTCAGGGTGCTGGTCCGACGGTGGTACTCCTTGGCCTTGCCGGGCCAGTTCGTCACGATTCGGCCGGTGGTGGTGCGGTACCAGGACTGGCACGCCGTCCAGACGCTTGTGGACAGGCGGGACTGGATCTCGGTGTCGTAGGTGGTGGCGACCTCTGGCCGTACCTCCAGATCGTCGCCCGCGGCGACCGACCGCACCGCCTGCGCGATCCATCGGGCCTGGGCCTCGTGGAAGTAGATGACCGAGGTGTTGCCGGTGTTCGTGTTGGGGCCGTAGACCAGGAACATGTTGGGGAAACCGGGCACCGCCAGGCCTAGGTAGGCGTGGGCGCCCCCGCTCCACTCGTCGGACAGCAGGCGGCCGTCGCGACCGGTGACACGGATCGGGACGAGGAACTCGGTGGCGGCGAAGCCGGTGCCGTAGACGAGGACGTCGCACGGGTGATCGACGCCGTCGGCGGTGCGTACGCCGGTCCGGGTGACCGTGACGATCTTCTCGGTGACCAGGTCGACGTCGGGGCGGGACAGGGTGGGCAGCCAGGCGTTGGTGAAGAGCAGCCGTTTGCAGCCGATCGGCTCGTCGGGGGTGACCTTGGCCAGCAACGACGGGTCGCGGACCTGCCAGCGGCGCTGGATCCAGGCGTAGCCGCGGACCCCGGCGTTGACCACCCGGTTGCCGTGCAGCGCGGCGCCCGGAACGAGGGTGAGCATCCAGGTCGCGCCGCGGGAGAGCCGCATGACGGCGGGCACCCGGCGGGACAGCGCGCGACGGATCCGGCCGTATCGGCGGTCGGGCTTGGGCACCGTCCAGGGCGCGGTGCGCTGGAAGACGGTGATGTGCGCGGCCGTGCCGGCGATCGCGGGGACCAGCTGGATGGCGCTGGCACCGGTGCCGACCACGGCGATCCGCCGGCCCTCGACCGGTACCTCGGGCGACCAGTGGGCGGTGTGGACGGCCACGCCGTCGAAGGTGTCGGCGCCGGGCAGGGCCGGGATCGCCGGGCGGGACAGCTGGCCGACGGCCGGGATCAGCACGTCCGCGTCGACGGTGGCACCGCCGGTCAGGGTGATCCGCCAGCGGGCGCCGTCCCAGTCGGCGGCGGCCACCTCGGCGCCGAACCGGATCAGCGGCGTGACACCCTTCTCGTCGGCGACGCGCTGCAGGTAGGCGAGGATCTCGTCGTGCGGCGGGTAGCGCCGGGACCAGTCCGGGTTGAGGGCGAACGAGAACGAGTAGAGCGGTGCCGGCACGTCGCAGGCGCAGCCGGGGTACGTGTTGTCGCGCCACACCCCGCCGGCCCGGTCCGCCTTCTCCAGGATCACGATGTCACCGAATCCGGCCCCGAGCAGCTCGACGGCGGCGGCCACCCCGCCGAACCCGGCGCCGATGATCGCGATCCTGGTCATGGCCGCCTTCCGAGGGTGAGTCGCAACGCGCCGGGCGCGGTCGCCGGGACGACCGGGTTGCGCGGCGCGACCGGGGTCACCGGCGTGTAACCGGTGAGCGGCCGAGGGTCGTCCTCACCCGCGTTGGGCCACAGTGCCACCGCCCGCTCGGCCAGCGCGGTGATGGTGAGCGACGGGTTGACGCCGAGGTTCGCGGCGACCGTCGAGCCGTCGATGACGTGCAGGCCGGGATGGCCGAAGAGCCGGTGGTACGGGTCGACGACCCCGGTCTCGGCGGTGGACCCGATCGCGCAGCCGCCGATGAAGTGCCCGGTGACCGGCCGTCCGACGAGTTCGGTGAACGCACCCGTCGCCACCCCGTCGACCTGGGCGGCGACCCGCCGGGCCACGTCGTGCGCGGCCGGCACCCAGACCGGGTTGGGTTCGCCGATGCCGGGCCGGCTGGTGAGGCGCCGCCCGAACAGGCCGCGCCTGGTGTGCACGGTGATCGAGTTGTCCAGCGGCTGCATGGCCAGCAGCACGATGGTCTCCTTCGACCAGTTCCGCGGGGAGGCGTAGAGCCGCAGGTCACGGCCCGCCCGGGCGAGCTGCTTGAGCGCCTGCCACAGCCGGGGGCGGCCCTCGTCGACGAGCACGGTGGCCAGCAGGGCGAGGAGGTTGCTGCCGGGGCCGTACCGGACGGGTTCGACGTGGGTCACCGGGTCCGGGTGGATCGACGAGGTGATCGCGACGCCGTGCGTGTAGTCGCGGTCTCGGCGGCGCGTCCGGGCGCCGAGGATCGATTCCGAGTTGGTACGGCTGAGCTCGCCCAGCCGAGGCGAGACGTGCGGCAGGTGCCCCCGGTCGCGCATCCGGTGCAGCAGCCGCTGGGTGCCGAGCGCCCCACCGGCGAAGACGACCTGCTCGGCGGTGAACCGTCGCCGGTTGGTGTCCACGCGGTAGCCGCCGTCGGGCAGTGGCCGTACCACCTTGACCGTGGTCCGCTCGTGCACCTCGGCTCCGGCCTTCTCGGCCAGGTACAGATAGTTCTTGACCAGGGTGTTCTTGGCGTTGGTGCGGCAGCCGGTCATACACGAGCCGCACATCGTGCAGGTGCGCCGGTCCGGTCCGACCCCGCCGAAGAACGGATCGGGCACGGCGGCGCCGGGTTGGTCACCGAAGAGCACACCGACCGGTGTGGGCCGGAACGTGTGCCCGACACCCATCTGTTCGGCGACCGCCCGCAGCGCGTCGTCGGAGGCCGTCAGCACCGGGTTCACGGTCACCCCGAGCATCCGTCTGGCCTGGTCGTAGTAGGGGCCGAGCTCGGTCTTCCAGTCGGTGACGTGCGCCCACTGCGGGTCGGCGAAGAACGCGTCCGGGGGCTCGTAGAGGGTGCACGCGTAACCGAGCGACCCACCGCCGACCCCCACCCCGGACATGATCATGACGTCGCGCAGCAGGGTGAGGCGCAGGATCCCGTAGCAGCCGAGGGCGGGCGCCCAGATGTAGTCACGCAGGCGCCAGGACGTCCGGGCGAACTGGTCGTCGGTGAATCGGCGACCGGCTTCGAGGACGCCGACGCGGTAGCCCTTCTCGGTCAGGCGCAGCGCGGTCACGCTGCCACCGAACCCGGAGCCGATGACGAGGACGTCGTAGTCGTACGACATCGCCGTACCATCACACCCTTATTGGCAACATGTCAACAACGCGTTTCCGGGTCTTGCGCAAAGCGCGAAACGGCTTCATAAAAGACCGATGACCGAGCTGGCGTACGAACGTCGCGGATCCGGCCCACCGCTGGTCCTGATCCACGGACTGGGCAGCCACCGTCAGGTGTGGACGCCGATCGTGGCCGAGGTGTCCACCCGCCGCGATGTGATCGCCCTGGACCTGCCCGGATTCGGCGAGTCCCCGCTCTGGCCACCGGCCCCGCACGCGGGCTCGGTCGCCCACCTCGCCGACCGGGTGGAGTCGTTCCTGGACGGGCTCGGCATCACCGCCTTCGAGGTGGCCGGCAGCTCCCTGGGCGGCGGCATCGCCCTGGAACTCGGCCGCCGGGGCCGGGCCACCGCGGTCACCGCGTTCGCCCCGATCGGCTTCTGGACCGGCGCCGGCCGCCGCTGGTGCCAGAGCGTCGTCACCGCGGCCCGGGTCGTCGCCGGCCGCCTCGACGCCCGCCTGCCCGCGATCATGGCGGCACCGGCCGGCCGGGCCGCGTTCTGCTCGCTCTTCTACGCCCGCCCGCGCCGCCTCGACCCGGCCGACGCGGTGTCCGCGGCACGCGCTCTGGCCACCGCGCCCGGCTTCGCCGCGGCCCGCGACGCCTTCGCCGACCTTCGACCTCAGGCGTACGATCAGACGACCATCCCGGTCACGATCGCCTGGGGCACGCGGGACGCCGTACTCCCGTTCCCCCAGTCCCGCCGCGCCCGCACCCGACTCCCGAACGCTCGCCACGTCACCCTGCCGGGTTGCGGCCACCTGCCCTTCGCCGACGACCCGTCAGCCTGCGCGGCGTTGCTGACCTGACGGCACTCGTCCGCCGTCGCCGGGATCGGCACGCGGGGGCGGGTCGGGGTCAGCGGACCAGCCAGATGATCAGCATCGCGATCAGGAAGACGGCTGCGGCGGCCAGGGTCACCGTGCGGACCAGGGTGCTCATGCCGGTGTCGGAGAACGCGGGCCGCTCCCCCGGCGCGGTCCAGTCGCCGACCACGGTCAGCAGGCGGTCGCCGGCGTGACGCAGGCGGCGGCGGGCGTTATCCCGGTTGGACGACGGCAACAGCACCTCCATACTCGACCGATCAACGAACCAGCGGCGGAATGGACTCTGGGACACTCTTTCGTGCTGGTGGATACGGCTGGGGGGCGACGATGGTTGACGTGCGCGAGGCGGCGAAGGCACTGGCCGGGGCGCGGCGGGTGGTGGTGTTCACCGGCGCCGGTATCTCCGCGGAGAGCGGCGTGCCCACTTTCCGGGACGCCCTGATCGGCCTCTGGGAGCGGTACGACGCGCAGGCGCTGGCCACCCCGCGGGCCTTCGAGGACGACCCGGATCTGGTGTGGGGCTGGTACGAGTGGCGCCGCAGCCTGATCCAGCGGGTCCGGCCGAACGCCGGGCACGACGCGGTCGCCACCATCCAGGCCCGTTCCCCGCACACCGTCGTCGTCACGCAGAACGTCGACGACCTGCACGAACGCGCCGGTTCGCGGGCGCCGATCCACCTGCACGGCAGCCTGTTCACACCGCGCTGCGCGGCCTGTTCGCGGCCCGCCGAGCCGGGTCCGGCCGACGAGCCGGAGGGGGGACGCCGTTTGGCCCCGCCGCGCTGTGGGTGCGGCGGGGCGATCCGGCCCGGTGTCGTCTGGTTCGGTGAGGCGCTGCCCGAGGAGGCCCTGGAGGAGGCGGTCCAGGCCGCGACCGAGTGCGACGTGCTGCTGACGGTCGGCACGTCGGGGGTGGTCTACCCGGCGGCGGAGATCCCGAAGGTGGCGTCGATGTTCGGCGGCACGGTGATCCAGGTGAACCCGCAGCCGACGCCGCTGGACACGGTCGCCACGATCAACCTGTACGGCACCGCGGCGACCGTGCTGCCCGAGCTGGTCAAAGCGGCCTGGCCGGAGTAGGCAGCGGGAGGTCCCGCAGCGGGCCCTTGCGGACCTTGTTGGAGCCGGTGCGCGGCAGGTCGTCGACGACGTCGACGTAGACCGGGATCTTGTACCGGGCGAGACGGCCGGACAGGAACTCGGGGACGTCGGCCGGGGTCAGCGACGCGCCGGACACCGGCACCACGAAGGCCCGGCCGACCTCGCCCCACTTCTCGTCGGGCACACCGACGACCGCGACCTCGGCCACCGCCGGGTGCTCGAAGACGGCCGCCTCCACCTCGGCCGGATACACGTTCTCGCCGCCGGAGATGTACATGTCCTTGGTGCGGTCGACGATCCGATGGTGGCCGGCTTCGTCGACGACGGCCAGGTCACCCGAGTGGAACCAGCCGTCGTCGGTGAGGGCGGCCGCGGTGGCCGCCGGGTCGTTCCAGTACCCCGGAGTCACGTTCGGGCCGCGGACCAGCACCTCCCCGGGTTCGCCGGGATCCACCGGCGTGAGATCGGGGCGGGTCACCCGTACCTCCGCGAAGAAGACCGGAAGCCCCGCCGAACCGATATGCGCCCGGCTCTCCCGTGCTTCCAGGAACGTCGCGCCGGGTGCCGTCTCGGTCATGCCGTAACCCTGGCAGAAGGCCAGCCCACGCTCCTGGTAGGCACGGATCAGCGCTTCCGGGACGGGCGCGCCGCCGGTCATCAGGCTGCGCACCGAGGTCAGGTCGGCGTCCGGCCAGCGCGGTGACCGGCTGAGTCCGGCGAACATCTGGGAGACGCCGAACATCCAGGTGATCCGATGCTCGGCGATGGCGTCGAAGCAGCCGTCGACGTCCCAGCCCGGCATGATCACCGAGGTGCCGCCCTTGAGGAACGTGGGCAGCAGGCACTGGTTGAGCGCGGCGACGTGGAAGAGCGGCGCACTGACCAGGGTGATCTCGTCGCTGGCGACGTCCACGCAGACCAGCAGGTTGTAGCAGTTCCAGATGATGTTGCCGTGGGTGAGCATCGCCCCCTTGGGGTGCCCGGTGGTCCCCGAGGTGTAGAGGATGCAGGCGACGTCGTCCAATCCCGCCGGCTCTTCGATCTCGGCGGGTTCCGACGCGAGGAACCCCTCCAGGTCCGCCAGCCGCACGTGCAGGCCGACCTCGGTCTGCACCTCACCCGCCGAGATCAGCGCGACCGCCCCGCTGTGCCGCAACTGGTAGTCGACCTCCGGCGGGGTGAGCCGGAAGTTCAGCGGGACGAAGATCGCGCCGAGCATCCAGGTCGCGAACATCGTCTCGACGAACGACGGATGGTTGGGGCCGAGGTAGGCGACCCGGTCGCCCGGGCCGACCCCGGCGGCGCGCAGGGCCGCGGCCAGGCGCGAGGTGCGTTCATACAGTTCGGCGTACGTCGTACGCCGCTCCCCGAAGATCAGGGCGGTCACCCCGGGTGACATCGCCGCCCGGCGCGCCGGCCATGACCCCAGCCCGGCGTTACGCATCACGCGTAGTGGCGGTAGACCGGGCGCGCCACACAGGCCGGCTTGGCCGAGCCCTCGACCTCGACGGTGAAGTCGAACGTGCTCTGCACGCCGGGGCCGGCCACGTCCTCGACACCGACCACCGAGGCGGCCAGCCGGATCCGCGCGCCGACCTTCACCGGGCTGGGGAACCGCACCTTCTCCAAGCCGTAGTTGACGCCCATCGAGATGCCCTCGACCTGCAGCAGCTGGGTGAAGAGCGGGATGACCAGCGACAGCGTGAGGTAGCCGTGCGCGATCGGGGCGCCGAACGGCCCGGTCTTGGCCCGCTCCACGTCGACGTGGATCCACTGGTGGTCACCGGTGGCGTCGGCGAACGTGTTCACCCGCTCCTGGGTGATCTCCAGCCAGTCGCTGTGGCCGAGGTCCTTGCCGGCGAGGCTCTTGAGTCCGTCGAGGCCGGTCACGGTGGTGGTCATCTCAACTCCCGGAAAAGTAGGCGGAGGGCGTTCTCTTTGAGGATCTTCGGGCGGACCGTGTCCTTGACGTCGAGTTTCTCGAAGTCGGCGAGCCAGCGGTCCGGGGTGATCACCGGATAGTCCGAGCCGAACAGCACCTTGTCCTGGAGCAGACTGTTCGCGTACCGGACCAGTTGCGGCGGGAAGTACTTCGGCGACCAGCCGGACAGGTCGATGTGCACGTGCTCCTTGTGGGTGGCGACGGCCAGCGCCTCGTCCTGCCACGGGAACGACGGGTGGGCCAGGATGATCCGCAGGTCCGGGAAGTCGACTGCCACGTCGTCGATCAGCATCGGGTTCGAGTACTTCAGGCGGATTCCGCCGCCGCCGCGGACCCGGGCGCCGATGCCGGTCTGCCCGGTGTGGAACAGGGCGACCGCGCCGAGTTCCTCGATCGCCTCGTAGAGCGGGTAGGCGAGCCGGTCGTCGGGGGCGAACCCCTGGATGCTGGGGTGGAACTTGAAGCCGCGTACGCCGTACCGCTCGACCAGGCGCCGGGCCTCGCGGACACCGGCTCCCCCCTTGTGCGGGTCGATGCTCGCGAACGGGATCAGCGTGTCCGGGTGCCTCGCGCAGTCCTCGGCGATCTCCTCGTTGGCGATCCGCGGGTGGCCGGTGGCGTGCTCGGCGTCGACGGTGAAGACGACCGCGGCCATCTTCCGTTCCCGGTAGTAGTCGGCCGTCTCGTCGATCGTCGGCTGGCGGTGCCCGTGCGCCTGGAAGTAGTCGGCGGAGGCGCCGAGCAGCTCGGGGCTGAGCGACGACCGGCCGTCCCGACCCACTTCGGCGTGCGTGTGGACGTCGATGGCGACCAGATTCGACGTGTCCATCACTTCCCCTTGGGCGCCGGAATGCCGTAGGTCTCCTGCTCGAAGCCCCAGGACGCCTCGATCGCGTCGGCGCTCCAGCCTCCCTCGGCATACGCGACGGACTTCTCCGCCGGATGCGACCACAGCGCCAGCTTGTCGCCGCCGATGCCGATCGCCTGCCCGGTGATGCCCTTCGAGGCGTCCGAGGCGAGGAACGTGATCAGCCCGGTCACGTCCGCCACGGTGCCGAGGCCCTCGTCGTGCCGCAGCCAGGCCGGGTACGGCGTACCGGTGCGCTCGGCCTCCTCGATGACCGGCCCGAACGCCGGGATCGTCTTGGTCATCTCGGTGGCGGCGATCGGGATCACGGCGTTCACGGTGATCTCGTTGCGGGCCAGTTCGAGCGCCCAGGTGCGGGCCATCGCGGCGATGCCGGCCTTGGCGGCGGCGTAGTTGGTCTGCCCGAAGTTGCCGCGCTGCCCGGCCGGTGAGCCGATCAGGATGATCCGGCCGCCGGTGCCCTGCTCGCGCATCCGGATCGCGGCGGCCCGGGCACAGGTGAAGGTGCCACGCAGGTGCACGTTGACGACCGCGTCGAAGTCGTCGTCGGTCATCTTCCAGAGCACCCGGTCGCGGAGGATGCCGGCGTTGGTGATCAGCACGTCCAGCCTGCCGAACGCCTCGACCGCGGCGTTCACCAGCTTCTCGGCGCTCGCGGTGTCACCGAC
This sequence comes from Actinoplanes sichuanensis, assembly GCF_033097365.1. Taxonomy (NCBI): domain Bacteria; kingdom Bacillati; phylum Actinomycetota; class Actinomycetes; order Micromonosporales; family Micromonosporaceae; genus Actinoplanes; species Actinoplanes sichuanensis. The sequence goes on along the minus strand of NZ_AP028461.1, from coordinate 282,088 downwards.
CGCCGCGGTGACGCCGACCGTGTCGCCGCCGATCCGGGCGACCGCCGCGTCGACCGCCGCCTGGTCCACGTCGTTGACGACGACTGACGCGCCGGCCGCGGCGAGCGCCTCGGCGTAGGCCAGACCGAGCCCGCGACCGCTGCCGGTCACGATGGCCACCCTGCCGGTCAGATCCATGCTCATCAACCTCTCACGGATTTTTCGGTTCCTCAATCAACAGGAATCCTGTTGATCTGATCCTGGATGACGATCAGGTTTCCTGTCAATGGTGTAATCTGCCGCCCATGCCATCACTGCTCTACCTGGTGAAACAGCTCGAACTCGCGGTGCGCGCCCGTCTCGACGAGGTGGTCCGCGGGCATGGCATCACCGCGCTCCAGTACACGGCGCTCACCGTCCTGGAACGCCACGACGGCCTGTCCGCGGCCCAGCTCGCCCGCGACTCGTTCGTCACCGCCCAGTCCACCGCCGATCTGGTCCGGGCCCTGGAGACACGCGGCCTGATCCGCCGCGAACGCAACCCGGCCAACCGCCGCGAACTGCTCATCCACCTCACCGCCGAAGGTCGGGCGCTGCTCGCGGCGGTCGACGCCCCGGTCCGTGACCTGGAGTCCCGCATGATCACCAAGCTGACCGAGGACCAGGCGGCCGGTTTCCGTCAGTCCCTGATCACGGCCTGGCAGTCGATGGCCTGAAACCGGCGGTCAGGCCGGGCGGACCGGGGTGATCGGCGGGAAGGCGGCCTCGATGTCGCGGGCCGCGGCCAGGGCGATGTGCTCGCCGTTCCGGCGGGCGATCACCTGGACGCCGAGCGGCCGCCGGCCGGACACCCCGGTCGGCACGGCCACCGCGGGCAGACCCAGGAAGTTGGCGGTGACCAGGAGACGGTGGGCCTTCCACAGTGCGGTGGCCGCGGCCGGGCCGCTCAGGTCGTAGCCGATCTCCGGCATCGGGCGGGTGGTGACCGGCCCGAGCACGATCGGGTACCGCACGTGGAACGCCAGCCACGCCGCCGCGTGCACGAACCGTTCCGCCCACGCGCCCTGGTAGGCGGCCGACGTGTCGAGCAACCGCACGTCCGCGATGTTGTCCCGGAAGTATCGGACCGTGCCCTCGGACAGCGGCCCCGGGAAGACACCGGGGGTGAGCAGCATGGGCGCGTTCTCGGTCGACGACAGCTGCCGCCAGAGGGTGGCGCACCGGTCCACGGCGGGCGGTTCCACCTCCTCGACCGCCCAGCCGGCGGCGGCCAGCGCCCCGGCGGCCGACCTGATCGCGGCGACCACCTCGGGGTCGACCTCACCCCAGCCGGCCGGGTCGACGGTGACGGCGACGCGGCGCGGGCCGTCGTACCCCGCGGGGTGCTCGACGGTGACCGACAGCGGGTCGAAGTCGTCGGCGCCGTGCATCAGCCCGAAGATCAGGTCGAGGTCGGCCACCGAACGGGCCAGCGGACCGTTGACCGCCATCTGCTGAAGAGACAGCGGCAGCGGCTCGACCCCGCGTCCGGGTGCGGCGACCCGCCCGGCGGAGGGCCGCAACGCGGTGATCCCGGCGGCGTGGGCGGGCAGCCGCAGCGAACCGCCGTAATCGTTGCCGAGCCCGGCTGCGGCCATCCCGGTGGCGACCGCGACCGCGTCGCCGCCACTGGAGCCGCCGGGCACCCGGGCCGGGTCCCACGGATTGGCCGTACGCCCGTAAAGGTCGTTGTCGGTGTCCCAGCGCAGCCCGATGTCGGGCATGTTCCCGCGCCCGACCGGAATGGCTCCGGCCGCCAGCAGCCGGTCGACGAAGGTCGCGTTGGCGGCCGGGACGTCGCCGGCCGCGAAAGGCAGCCCGGACGTGGTCGCCGACCAGGTCAGGTCGATGTTCTCCTTCACGGTGATCGGCACGCCGGCCAGCGGCCCGGGCGCCTGCCCGTCGGCGATCCGGGCGTCGAGGTCGGCCGCCGCCTCCCGCGCCCGGTCGGCGAGAACCACGGTGACCGCGTTGACCTGCGGATTCACCTCTTCGATGCGGGCCAGGTGCGCCTCCACGACGGCGGCCGCGGTGAGGCGGCCATCGCGGACACCCGCGGCGATCTCGGTGGCGGTGAGGTGGGTGACGTCCATTTCGGTCCTTAGGAAGGGAGGCTCAGCAGGGGAGGACGGTGCAGGTCAGGCGGGTGGCGCCGAGGTGCAGGCGCTGCTGGTTGGGGATGGTCTCGGCGGCCGTCCAGCGGTGCTCGCCGGTGCCCGGAGCGGGCACGAACTCGGGCGCGTCCGAGCTGGCCAGGGTGAGCCGCAGCGCGTGGCCGGCGGGCAGCCGGTAACCGGTGTGACCGAGATCGATCGTCACGGCGAAGGCGTCGCCCGGGTCCAGGACGGTCTGCTGGCCGCGGGCGACGAGGCGGGTGGCACCGTCCGGGGCGACGTCGGTGAGCCGCACGAACAGGTCCATCTCGGGCCCGTCCGAGCCGATCACGGCGTCGAGGCGGATCGGCCCGGCCAGGTCGAGCGGCCCGGTCACCGGCGCCGCGGTGAAGACCAGCACGTCGGACCGTTCGGCGAGATGCCGCTCGTCCGGGAATTCGCGCAGGAAGGCGAAGGGGTCGGTCACCGGCGAGGGCACCGGGTCGGCGGCGTCGTGGGTCCAGACCGCGACGCCCCCGGCCGGGGCGGCCGCGGCGGCGGAGACCGGTTCAAGGGTTCCGCCCGCCGGTCCGCTCGCCGTTTCCCCGGCGTCGGCCAACCGCCACACCAGGGGGTACGCCGCAGCCGGCGGCCACACCGGCGAGGAGCGCAGTGTCGGGTCCCCGGTGTTGGCCAACTGCCACCGCACGCGGGGGATGTCGGCGTCGGCCCCGCGCAGGAACACGTCGAAGAACTCGATCGCCGGGTCCAGGTAGCGCGCCGCCATCCGATCCACCGACGCCGGCACCCCGGGTTCGAAGTGGCTGGTGTTCTCGTGGTCGATGGCTTCGAGCAGCAGGTATTCGTTGCGCGCCCAGCCCGGCCGCCGCTGCAGCTCCCGGTGGTCGGACCACTGCCAGGGCGCGCAGTTGTCCCACCACCCGATGGTCATCAGCACCGGCACGGCGGGCGCGTCGAACGGGCTCCCGGCCGGGAAGCGGCGCAGGCTGACCGGGTGCGGGAACCACAGGTCGTACGACGCGGATCGGCTGCCGACGGCGGTGAAGAACTCCTCGACCTGCGCGGCGAGCGGCCGCCGGGTCCAGTCGATCGCCCAGTCCAGGATGTCCCGGTCGTGGAACATCGACAGGGGGTAGAACCGGTGCACCGACATCTCGACGTCGTGGGTGCGCCGACCCGGAACGGGGACCGGCAGCTCACCGAGCCGGGTGCCGGTGACCCGGGGCACCATCGCCTTGAGGGCCGGATGCCCGGTCGACGCGGCCGCCCACTGGGTGTAGCCGTAGTACGAGTCGCCCCACATCCCGACGGTCCCGTCCGACCACGGCTGGTTGATCACCCAGTCCAGGGTGTCGTACCCGTCGTACGCCTCGTTGACGAAGAGCAGCGTCTCACCCTCGGAGCGGAATTTGCCGCGCACGTCCTGCACGACCATCCGGTAGCCGCGGGCGGTGAAGTAGGCGGCGATCCGCGGCATGAACGTGTACTCGCCGCACTTGTCGTACGGCAGCCGGGTGAGCACGGTCGGTCCGGGCTCGATGTCACCGGCCGGCAGGTAGACGTCGGTGGCCAGATGCACACCGTCGCGCATCCGCACCATGTACTGGGTGGCGTCGGGAGAGAGCGGCCCCGGCCCGGTCCGCTGCACGGAGATGGTCATGGCTGTGCCTCCTTCGACATGCCCTTCTGGCCCTCACCCGCAGCGTCGCGATTCGGTGGCGGTGGTTGCCGTTCGGTGCAGGCGGTCATGGCTGTACCCCCTTCGACATGCCCTTCTGGCCCTCACCCGCAGCGTCGCGATTCGGTGGCGGTGGTTGCCGTTCGGTGCAGGCGGTCATGGCTGTGCCTCCTTCGACATGCCCTTCTGGCCCTCACCTGCAGCGTCGCGATTCGGTGGCGGTGGTTGCCGTTCGGTGCAGGCGGTCATGTCAGAGCACCTCGAAGAAACGGATGCAGACCTGCCCGCGCTCACCCCGGGCCAGCCCCACGAACACCGATTCGGCGAGCCCGCGATGTTGCGGAACGTCGGTGCGGAACACCGGGCTGGTCCGGTAGTAGTAGTCGGTCTCCGGCAGGTCCTCCCCCGCCTCGACCCGGGCGTCGATCTCCGGGGTGGCCCGCCAGAACCCGCGGTTGCGGATGTCGATGACCGCCCCGTCGTCGGCCTGGAGCAGGTAGTGCGCGTCGAGTTCGGTGACCCCGTCGTGGGTGGTGGACCAGTCGCCGCCACCGGCCAGTACCCGGCCGGACAGGCGGGGGCCGTGGACGGTGCCACCGGTGATCGGGGTGAAGTCCAGGCCGCGCCCGATGTGCACGGTCGCACCGACGTCGACCCGCGCCTCGAAGGCGAACACCAACCGAGGGTCAGGCAGTTCGGACATCAACAACCTCGTTTTCTTTTCCATAATGACAATCAATTAGGCTGTACGGCGGGCACACTGACCCGGGAGGGGGAGGCGACGTGGGGCGTCCGAGCATGGCCACCGAGCGGACCGAGCAGATCATGCAGGCGACCGCTCGCTGCCTGCAGAAACACGGCCTGGCCGGGACGACCCTGGAGCGGGTCGCCGAGGAGTCCGGGCTGAGCCGCAGCCACGTCCGGCACTACGTCGGCAACCGCGACGACCTGCTGCGTGCCTTCGCGAACTGGCTCTACACCGGCTATGAGGCCGAGTTCACCGGCAAGATCGCCGCGGCGCCCGACCGGGAGAAGCTGCCGATCGCGATGGACTACCTGTTCAGCAGCGGGTTCCTGCCGATCGGCGACGACGACACGGTGATCCGCGAGCTGATCACGGCCGGGATCACCGACGACAGCATCCGGGCCACCCTTCAGGAGCGCTATCTGCAGGCGGTGCAGGCGGTCGAGCAGGCGCTGGCCGCCGAGTACCCGAGGGCCTCGCCCGGGGCACGGCGCTCGGTGGCGTACGGCCTGTGGTGTCTCGCCCTGGGCAACTCGACGATGGCCGAGCTGCAGCTGCCGGTGGCGTCCGGCGGCCTGATCCGGACCGCGGCTGAGCAGCTGCTGGAACGGCTCAGCCACGACTGACCGCCCGCGCCGGGACCCAGCCGGGCCGGGGCACCGAGGCCACCAGCCGGCGGGTGTATTCGTGTTCCGGCCGGCCCAGCACCCGCTCCACCGGCCCGGACTCGACGACCCGCCCGCGCGACATCACCACCACCTCGTCGCAGACGTGCCGCACCACCGACAGGTCGTGGGTGATGAACAGGTAGGCCACCCCGGTCGCGGCCCGCGCGTCGACCAGCAGGTTCAGGATCTGCGCCTGGATCGAGACGTCGAGCGCGGCGACCGCCTCGTCGAGCACCAGCAGTCGCGGCTCGGCGGCCAGGGCCCGGGCGATCGCCACCCGCTGCCGCTGCCCACCGGACAGGTGCCGGGGCAGCGCGTCGGCGAGCCGCCGGTCCAGGCCGACCAGGTCGAGCAGCTCACCGATCCGGGCCGGGTCCTTGCGGTGGTGGGCGAGGACCTCGGCCAGGCAACCGCGGACCGTCTGGCGACGATCGAGGCTCTGGTACGGGTCCTGGAACACCATCTGGACCGAGCCGTGCCGGGTGACCGTCCCGGAGGTGGCCTTCTCCAACCCGGTGACGATCCGGGCGCAGGTGGTCTTGCCGGAGCCGGATTCGCCGACCACGGCCAGCGAGCCACCGGCCGGCACGGTGAAGCTGACCCCGTCGACCGCGATCCCGCCCTTGAACTCTTTGCGCAGGTCACGCACTTCCAGCATCAGAGCACCTCCAGCAGGTGGCAGGCGGCCGAGCCGGTGAAGACCGGCCGTTCGTCGCGGCATCGGGCCTCGGCGTGTGGGCAGCGGTCGGCGAAGACGCAGCCGGCCGGGGCGGTCAGCGCCGACTGCGGGGTGCCGGGCACGGTGAGCAGCCGCTGTCCGGGGGCGACCGCGCCGGGCCGGGCCGCGAGCAGCGCCCGGGTGTACGGGTGCCGGGCGTCGTCGTGCAGCCGGGCCGCGGGCAGGATCTCGACGATCTCGCCCGCGTACATGACGGCGATCCGGTCGCAGACGGCCGCGGCCAGTTCCAGGTCGTGGGTGATGAACAGGAGCGCGGTCCCGCGGAGGCGACGCTGCTCGTCGAGGATCGCCACCACCTCCTCCTGGGTGGTCACGTCCAGGGCGGTGGTCGGTTCGTCGGCCAGGATCAGGCGCGGTTCGGTGAGCAGGGCGGCCGCGATCACCACCCGCTGGAGCAGGCCGCCGCTCAGCTCGTACGGCCGCTGAGTCAACCGTCGCCCGGCATCGCCGACGCCGACCTCGGACAGTGACCGGACGGCTTTCTCGATGGCCGCGCCCCGCGGCATGCCCTGGTCGCGCAGCACCTCGGTGAGGAAGTCGCCGACCGTGCGCACCGGATTGACGACGGCGCGCGGGTCCTGGAAGACCATGGCGACGTCCCGGGACCGCATTCGCCGGAGCCCGGCCGCGTTCAGGGCATGGACGTCGGCGCCGTCGAACCGGACCGTCCCGCCGACCGTGGCACCGGGTGGCAACAGTCGCACCACCGACTTGACGGTCATCGACTTGCCCGAGCCGGACTCACCGACCAGACCGACCGCCTCACCGGCGGCGACGTCGAGGGACACCTGTCTGAGGACCGGCCGGCCGTCGATGGCGAGGGCCAACCGATCGAGCGTCAACAGCGTCAACGGACGTCACCTCCGAAACGCGTGGCCGGCCGTTCCGATTCGAGCCGCCTCACCGGACCGCACCGCCGAAACGCCGGCCGTTCCGATTCGAGCCGCCTCACCGGACCTCGCCTCCGAAACGCGTGGCCAACCGTTCCGCGACGGCGGTGAAGGCGACCACGGTGATCACCACCGCGACCGCGGCCGCGATGGACTGCTGCGGGAAGCCCGCGAGGATGGACGGCTGACCGTTCGCGATCATCAAGCCCCAGTCGGCGGCCGGTGGTTGCAGACCCAGGCCGAGGAACGAGATCGACGCCAGGTCGATCATGGCGTAGCCGAAGCCGATGGCGGCCTGGACCATCAGCAGCGGGGCGAGGTTCGGGACCAGGTGACGCAAGCAGATGTGCCAGGCGCCGAAGCCCTGCACGCGCAGCGCCTCGATGTAGGGCAGGTTGCGTTCACGCAGTGCCGCGGCCCGCATCACCCGGGCGATGACCGGCACGAACGCCAGCGACAGCGCCACCACCGGGGTGACGAAACCACTGCCGAACAGGGCCGCCACGGTGATCGCGAGGACCAGGCCGGGGAACGCGAACAGCACGTCCAGCGCCCGGGAGAGCAGCGCGTCGAACCAGCCGCCGGACCAGGCCGCGACGATCGCCACCGTCGCGCCGACGGTGCCCGCGGCCAGCACCACGATCAGCGGGCCGGCCAGGCTGGTCCGCGAGCCGTGGATCAGCCGGGACAGCAGGTCGCGGCCGAGGTCGTCGGTGCCGAGTGGGTGCGCCGCGGAGAACGGCGCGTAGGCGTCGAGTGGGTCGAGCGCGTTCGGGTCGTAGGGCGCGATCCACGGCGCGAGGACCGCCACGAGAACGACGAGGGCGCAGATGACGGCGGCGAACGGAACGGCCCGACGGACCCCGGGGATCGAGAGCGCGGTCATGCCGCCCCCTCCCGGGCCAGGCGCGGGTCGAGGGCCGCGTTGAGCACGTCGACCAGCATGTTCACCACGACGAACACGGTGACCAGCAGCAACGACAATGCCTGCACGACGATCACGTCCTGGCGGGCGGCGCTCTGCACCAGCAGCGAACCCAGTCCGGCCACCCCGAACGCCTGCTCGGCCACCGCGGTCGCGGCGAACAGCCCGGCCACCGTGACACCGGAGACCGCGACGATCGGCGGGGCGGCGTTGCGCAGCACGTGTCGGCGCAGCACAGTCCAGCGCGGCAGCCCGCGGATCCGGGCGGCGGCGACGTGGTCGGCGGCGAGTTCGGCGCGGACCTCGGCGCGGGTGATCCGGCTGACGTAGGCCAGATAGCCGCCGGTCAGCGCCAGTGCCGGGAGCGTCAGGTGATGGAGGCGGTCGGTGAACCCGGTGCCCGACCCGTAGACCGGGAACCACGACAGGGTGGTCGCGAACAGCCAGATCAGCAGGATGGCGGCGACGAACGCGGGTGCCGCCATCAGCACCGTGGTGATCACCGTGAGCGCCAGGTCGACCCGCCGGCCGCCGACCGCGGCGACGACCCCGAAGGCCACCCCCAAGATCAAGATCAGGAGGGCGGCGTACGCGACCAGCAGCACCGTGGTGCCCAGGCGCGCCCCGATCAGCGCCGTGACCGGCTCCTTGAGCACCATCGAGGTGCCCGGGTCGCCGCTGAGCAGCCCGGACAGCCAGGACCAGTACTGCGCCGGGAACGGCTCGTCGAGGTGGTAGCGGGCGCGGATCTCGGCCAGCGCGGCCGGACTGGGCTGGTTGCCCCCGGCCAGCAGGCCGGCCGGGTCGCCGGGGGCCAGGTACAACGCCCCGAAGATCACCAGGCTGGCCACCGCGACGGTGGTCACCACCCCGGCCAGCTTGCGGACGACGAACCCGGTCACGGTGCGCCGACCCGTGCGGCCCACGCGGAGCTGATGTAGGAGAAGGAGGCGGGCGCGCCGGTGATGCGCTTGTTCAGGAACAGCCGGTTGTAGGAGCCGGCCAGGGTGATCTGGAGCCTGGCCGGTGCGAAGACGGCCTGCGCGGCGACGAATCTCTCCGCCGATTTCGCCGGGTCGGTCTCCGAGACGGCGCCGACGATGTTCGCGGTGACGCCCGGGTCCCGGTAGTTCGTCCAGTTGAACGCGGCGCCCTCGAGCACGAAACCCGGTGCGTAGTAGAGCGCGCCCGGCACTTCGAGGTATCCGGTGGTGGCGATGAAGTCGATGCCCTGCCGCAGTCCGGGGTCGTAGAAGAGTCCGGCGAACTCGGCCGGTTGCAGCTGCCGCACGGCCAGGTCGAGGCCGATCTGCCGGGCGGCGGCCTGGGCGATGGTGGCCGTCTGCAGCAGCGACTGGTCGCCGGCCGGGATGGCGATGACCAGCGCGGTCCGGCTCGGGGCGGCCTCGGTGACCAGCTTCTTCGCGGCGTCCAGGTCGGCTTTCGAGGTGTCCGGGAGGGCGGCGTAGCCCGCGTCGTAGACACTCCTGGCCGGACTGCCCCGCCAGGACAGCGGCGGGGTGAAGGTCTTCAGCGGCTCCCCGGCGCCCTTGAGCACGCCGGCCACGAACGCGGTCTTGTCGATCGCCAGGTCGAGGGCCTGCCGGATCCGCGGGTCGGCGGCCGGACCGTCGGCGGCCACCGCGCCGAGGCTGAACGTCTCGGTGCTCGGCCCGAAGTACAGCCTGCCCGCGTCCGAGCGCTGCAGTGCGGCGATGCTGCCGACCGGGGCGCCGTAGACCCCGTCGACCTCGCCGGCGAGCAGGGCACTGGTCAGGGTGCTGCTGTCGGTCAGGAAGACGAAGTCGAACGCCGCGGCCTTCGCCTTACCGGCGCTGTCCCAGTAGGTGTCGTTGCGTGTCAGGGTGATCTTCTGGCCGCTCTGCCAGCCGGCGAGCCGGAACGGGCCGGTGCACATCAGGCCGCCGGTGGCCGTACCGAATGCGGGTCCGGCCTTTGACGTGAAGGCCTTCTGCACGATGGCGCCGGGAACGCCGGCCAGGTCCGGGACGAACTGCATGTCGGGGGTCTTGAACTCGACGGTGACCTCGAGGTCGCCGGTCTTCTCGATGGCGGCGACGTTGGCGTAGACGTGCGCCGCGTAGGAGGCGAGTTTCGGGTCCATGTGGCGGCTGAGGCTGTAGACGACGTCGTCGGCGGTGAGTGGGCTGCCGTCCCAGAAGGTGACGCCGTCGCGCAGGGTGATCACCACGGTGAGCGGGTCCTTCTGGACGATGCCACTGGCCAGGCCGGGGCTGGTGGAGTAGTCGGTCTCCAGGCGCAGCAGGCTCTCGCAGAGGTTGGTGCCGACGGTGTTGGCCGAGTAGTCGCCGGTGCGGGCCGGGTCGAGTGAGGCGGGTTCGCCGGCGGGCAGCGCCCAGGTCACCTCGGCCACGTCGCCGGTGGCGGCCGGGGTGGTCTCGACGAGCGTGATCGCGGGTGCGGCGGCCGGGCCGGCGCCCTGGCCGCCCGAGCAGGCGGTCAGGGTGAGGCCGAGCAGCAGCGTCGTCGCCGTTCCAGATATGAGCTTCACGGGTTCCCCCTGAGCGGGCGGTGTGGTGTCCGCCTCAGGTTTCCGCGCCGAGCCATAGATTGTCAATCCTGGAAATCAACTATTGATTGCGCTCGTCGGCGGGGTATCGTGCTGACGAAGAACCCTGGTTGTCCTCGCCCCAGCCCCCCGCTGGCCGATTGGTCCGGCATGCGTATGAGCGGGTTCCTCCGCCACCTGTGGTGGATCTACCTGGTGCTCGCTTCGACAGCGGCGACGGCATATGTGCTGACGCCGTTCCACTCCGCCTCACGCTGGGTGTACGTGCTGGTCAACTGCACCGCGCCGATCGCCACCTGGATCGGACTCCAGCGCAACGCGCCCCAACGGCGGGGCGGCTGGCAGGTCATCGTGCTCGGACTGGCGCTCTCCGGCATCGGCGACCTGATCTTCGCGCTGTACTCGCTGGACGGCACGAACCCGCCGTTCCCGTCCGTCGCCGACGCCCTCTACCTGGTCGCCCACCTGGCCATCGCGGCCGGCGCGGCGATGCTCGCGGCCCGCTCCGGCCGGACCGCGTTCCTCGACTCGGCGGTCATCCTCGCCCCGTTCGCCAGCATCGCCTGGCTGCTCGTGGTGAACCCGCTGGTCACCGAGGGCGGCACCGCCCTGGCCCGGTTCGTCGCGGTCTCCGCCCCGGCCAGCACCCTGGTCGTGCTCTACTGCGCGCTCGCCTTGGCCCTCGGCGTCGAGCTACGCGCCCCCGGCGTCCGATGGCTGGTCGGCGGACTGATCGCGTGGTTCGTCTCGGACGCCCTCTACACCCATCAGGTGCTGACCGGCACGTACGTCGAGGGCAAGCTGATCGATCTGGGCTGGATGGCCATGCCGATCCTGATCGCCACGGCCGGCCTGCACCCGTCGATGGTCTACACCAAACCCCGCCACTCGACGGTCAGCACGCTCACCGTGACCCGGGCGCTCACCCTCTTCGGCGCCGCGCTCGTGCTGCCCAGCCTGCACCTGTTCTGGGAAGCCGGCTCGGACACCGCGCTCGTGGTCGGCACCTGGACATCGGTCGCCCTGGTCGCGATGCGCCTGATCACGCCGATCCACGACCTGGCCCGCCGGGTCGGCCACGACGCGCTCACCGGCCTGGCCAACCGGGCACTGCTGATGGACCGGCTCGCCCTCGCTCTGGCCTCGCTGCCACCCGACGGCACGGCCCGGGTCGGCCTGCTCTTCTGCGACCTCGACCACTTCAAGAACGTCAACGACAGCCTCGGCCACGACGCCGGTGACCAACTGCTCGTCGCCATCGCCACCCGACTGCACGGCGCGGTCCGTCCCGGCGACACGGCCTGCCGGCTCGGCGGCGACGAGTTCGTCATCCTGATGCCGTCGGTCACCGAGGACGAGGCCGCCACGGTCGCCGACCGGGTCGCCGCCGAACTGGCCCGGCCGATGCGCCTCGCCGACGGCAGCGAGTTCTTCGCCTCGCTCTCCATCGGGCTGCGCACCACCGACCAGCTCAACGCCGACCCGGAGAGCCTGCTGCAGGACGCCGACACCGCGATGTACCAGGCCAAGGCGGCCGGGCGGGGTCGTATGGTCCGCTTCGACGTGCAGAGCCGAACCGAGGCGACCCGGCGGCTGCGCCGGGACGCCGACTTCCGCCGCGCGCTCGCCCACCCGGGTGAGCTGTTCTGCGTCTACCAGCCGGTGTTCCGGGTCGACGACGGCAGCCTCAGCTCGGTCGAGGCACTGGCCCGCTGGCAGCACCCGACCGACGGGGTCCTACTGCCGGCCGCCTTCGTCGGGGTCGCCGAGGCCACCGGCACGGTCGGCCAGCTGTTCGCGGTGGTCCTCGAGGAATCCCTGCACGAGCAGCGGACCTGGTACAACCGGACCGGCCGCTGGGTGCCGATCGCGGTCAACCTGTCACCGCGCCAGCTCGAAACCGGCACCGCCGAGGTGGTCCTGGCCGCGCTCGACCGGGCCGGCACCCCGCCGTCCGCGCTCACCCTGGAACTCACCGAGATGGGCCTGGCCATGCCGGAGACCGTCGAGGCCGCGCTCGGCCCGCTGCGTCGCGCCGGCGTGCAGATCGCCGTCGACGACTTCGGCACCGGCTACTCGTCGATGGCCCGGGTCGCCGACCACGCCTGGGACACCGTCAAGATCGATCACACGTTCGTGAACGGGATCGCCGCCGACCCGGCCCGGCGCGCGCTGGCCGACGCCATGATCGGGATGGCGCACGCGCTCGGCATGTCGTCGCTGGCCGAGGGCGTCGACGACCACGCCGACCTGGCCGTCCTGGCCGAACTCGGCTGCGAGTACGCCCAGGGCTACCTGCTGGCCCACCCGGTCGACGCCACCGGAATCCTGGAGATCCTGACCGCGCCGGCCGCGATCGGGGCCTGAGCCGCCTCCTCAGTGGCGGAATCCGCCCACGATCGCGGTCAGGTCCGACGCCAGCCGGGTCAGTTCGTCGGCCGCCTGCTGGGTGGTCCGCGCCCCGTCCGCGGTCGCCGCCGCCACGTCGGCCACCCCACCGACGGTCGCCGCCACGTCACCGCTGTTCCCGGCCGCCTCGGCCACCGACCGGCTCATCTCGGCGGTGGTCGCGGTCTGCTCCTCGACCGCCGACGCGATGGTCGTCGTGTAGTCCCCGATCAGCCCGATCACCTCGGTGATCTCGGCGATCGCCGAGGCCGCCGCGGTGCTCGACGACTGGATGGCGGCGATCCGGGCGGTGATCTCCTCGGTCGCCTTCGCGGTCTGCTGGGCCAGCTCCTTGACCTCACCGGCCACCACCGCGAAGCCCTTGCCCAACTCACCGGCCCGGGCCGCCTCGATCGTCGCGTTCAGGGCCAGCAGGTTCGTCTGCTCGGCGATGCTGGTGATCAGCTTGACCACCTCGCCGATCTCGGCGCTCGCCTCGCCCAGCTCGGCCACCTGCGCGTTGGTCCGCTCGGCGACCGACATCGCCTTGGTGGCCACCTGCGCGGCCTGCCCGGCGTTGGAGGCGATCTCGGTGATCGAGGCGCTCATCTCGTCGGCACCCGCGGCGATCGACTGCACCCCGGCGTTGACCTCCTCCGACGCCCGGGACGCGGTGGTCGCCTTGGTCGCCGCGTCACCCGCGCCGGCCTGCAGTTGCGCGGCCACCGCGGCCAACTCCTCGGCGGCCGCCGACAGGCTCACCGCGGTCCGCGACATGTCACCGCCGATCACCGACCGCAGGCGGGCCGCCGTCGCGTTCAGCGCCGACGCCAGCTGGCCCACCTCGTCCCGCCCGGGCACGTCGGCGGTCGCCGTCAGGTCGCCCTGCTCCACCCGGCGCAGCGCGGCCACCACCCGGGCCAGCCCGCCGCTCACCGACCGGGCCACGTAGACGCCCACGCCCAGCGCCAGCACCATGCCGACGAGCAGGATGACGATCAACTGAGTACGGGCCGACAGGTACGCGTCCTGCGCATGGGCGGCACCTGCCGTACCCTCCTTCTCCTGGATCTCGCTGAGGGCGCCGAGCGCATCGCTGACCTTGTCGAACGCCGGGTCGAAGAGCTCTTTCTCGGCTTTCGCGGCGTCCGCCGTCCGCATCTGCCGGCTCGCCGGCAGCAGGTGGTCGTCGGCCGCCGCCAGCATCTCGGCCAACGCGGCCTCGAACTGCTGCCGTACCTCGGCCTCACCTTCGACCTCAGGGCTCTTGCGGTATTCGGCCCAGGCGGCTTCCAACTCGTCGCGGAACTGTTCGATCTCCTGCTCACGATCGGCCATCTCGGCGGCCTGGGTCGAGATCACATGCCGTAGGGCGGTCGCGCGGATCTCGTTGGTGAGACCGTCGACGTCCGCCAGTCGTACCGCCGGGATCAGGTTTCGCTCGAAGATGCCGCCACCGGCCTCGTCGACCTCGCCCAGCTTGATCACCCCGACGGTGCCGGCGATGGCCGCGGCGAGCGCCGCGACCAGCACCGTGCACAACACCTTCATCAGAACCGGCAGGTCGGCCCAGCCACCCTTACGCGCCATGTCTCTAGCTAATACCGTTTTCTGATTTTTAAGTCGGGAATTTCATGCTCCGGCCCGGTCGAGCCGGGCCAGCTGCTCGGCGTCCAGCTTGAGACCGAGCGCGGGCACCAGATTCTCGAACTGCTCCCGGGTACGCGGCCCGATCAGCGGCAGCACCGGCGGCTCCGACTGGTGCAGCAGCCACGCCAGGACCAGCTGGTTCGGGGTCACCCCGAGCTCGGCGGCCAGCCCGGTCACCACGTCCAGGCGGGCGTCGGCGTCCGGTCCGGCGTACGAGCCCATCATCCAGTGCTCGGCCCGCCGCGCCGGATCGTCGTAGACACCCTTCACGATCGGCGAATAGGCGACCAGCGTCAGATCCCGATGCTCGGTCAGGTAGTCCATCTGCTCGTCGTCGACGATCGACGCGTTGCTCAGCCCGGCCCGCCGACGCAGGTACGAATGCTGCTGCTGCACCGCGACCGGGGCCGGCCAGCCGTACCTGTCACACAGCTGCCGGATCCGCTCCAGCCGCCAGGTCCGCACGTTCGACCAGCCAAGATAGCGGACCTTGCCAGCCGACACCAGCCCGGCCAGCGCCTCCAGGGTCTCCTCCAACGGCGTCGCCCGGTCGTCGACGTGCACGTAGTACAGGTCGATGTGGTCCACCCCGAGACGCCGCAGGCTGCCGTCCAGCGCGTGCCGCAGCGTGTCGGCGCCCGCTCCGGCGAACGTCCGGCGGGCCAGCTCCCAGTCCGGGGTGCCGTCGGCCGCCCACAGATCCGGGGAGTACTCCGGCAGCGCCGTGCCCTTCGTGGCCAGGAAGATCTCGTCCCGGTTGGCACGCTCCCGCATCCAGCGGCCGAGCAGCTCCTCACTCTCGCCGCCCCGGCTGCCCGGCCGGGACCACCACTCGTAGCAGTCCGCGGTGTCCACGAACGAACCGCCCGACTCCCGGTAGCGGTCCAGAATCCGGACCGCCTCCGGCTCGGCTGTGGCGCTACCCATCTGCATCGCCCCCAGCGCGAGGCTGCTGACCTGCTCGCCGGTCCGTCCCAGTTCGATGGTTCCGATACGCGTTGTGCTCATGTTCATCGACGCTAAAACCTGGAGCGCGCTCCAGGTCAAACCCGACCGTCGACTTCCGCTTCACCGCCGCAACCGGATTGACGCCGCGGCCTCTTGGACCGCCCCCTGCGCAACCTCTCGGGCTGAATTCTCCGCCGTGGTCGCTCGGTCCGGCCTTTCCGTGCGGCCTCTGGCCGGCGACAGCAGGCGCCGGCCCAGCAGGGCGGCGCCACTCAGCAGTGCGGCGGCCAGCCAGCCCGCACAGAGACCCGCGAACGGGCTCCCGGCGAACGCGACCCCGCCCAGATAGCCGAGCAGCAGCGCCTGCCCGGTCCACAACAGCCCGCCGACCAGCGTGAACGTCACAAACCTGGGGAGCGCGAACCGGACCATCCCGGCGGTGTAGGCGGTCACCGACCGTACCCCCGGCAGATATCGCCCGAAGACCAGCAGAAACGGACCATGCCGCCGCATCACCGAGACCACCTGGTCGTGCAGTGCGGCGCCCCGGTTCCCTCGCCGCAGGCGGCGGGTCACCGCAGGCCCACTGCGACCCCCGAGGCGGTACGCGAGAAGGTCGCCCCCGAGCACTCCAGCGGTAGCGGCGGCCAGCACCGCGAGCACCGCCAACGGCCCCCGTCCGTACTCCGCGACCGCGACTCCACTGGCCACGACGGCGGTCTCACCGGGCATGAACGGCAGCAGCGCATCGAGCACCACGAACGTGAACACGGCCACCAGCACCCAGCCGCCCAGGACCGGCAGATCGACATGCGGCATCGGCACCTCCCCCGCCCCGCCGACAGTCGCACCCCCGAACGGCGCCGGAATGACATCCACGAAGACGCCACAAGTCACCCCCGTGATCGAACCCCGACCCACCGTGTCGGCCTGCGCCTCCGGTACCGCGGGGCCGGGGTCATCGGTGGTGGGCGGGGGCGGGGCGGGACAGCGGGAGGGACGCGGCGGTCATGGCGAACACCGCGACCGCTCCGGCCAAGGGGGCGAAGGTGAAGGCGTACCGGATGCCCTCGGCGACCAGGGGGCCGGTGACGGCCGCACCCGCCGCGCTGCCCACGGTGAAGGCGGTGATGATCCAGGCGAAGGCTTCGACCGCGGTTCCGGGTGGGGTCAGCCGGTCGGCGGTGAGGAAGACCGCGGTGAGCAGCGGGGGCAGGGCCAGGCCGCTGACCGCGAGCAGGGCCGCCATCGGTATCGGGCCGGGGACCAGCAGCAACGGCAGGTAGCCGAGGGCGAACGCGCATGCGGCGAGGGGCAGCCGGCCGGGGCCGCCGGGTTTGGCGCGGGTGTAGAGCAGGCCACCGGTGAGAGCGCCGACGGCTTGGGCGGCGAGGAGCCAGCCGCTGAGGGAGCGGCTCCCGGCGGCTTCGGCGTAGCCGGTGACCACGACGGGCAGACTGCCTACGGCGGCGCCGGCACAGATCACGCCGGCGACGATGACGACGAACCTGGGTACGCGAAGGGGGCCCGCCCAGTGTCGGACACCGGCTTCGCCGCGCCAGGTGCGCACGACCGGGGTGAGGGCGAATCCGGCGACGCCGACGAGTTGGAGTACGGCCATCACCAGGAGTCCGGCGGCGGGTCCGGCTAGGCCGACGGCGGCGAGCGTGACCAGGGGGCCGGTCACGTAGATGACCTCCTGGACGGCGAGGTCCAGGGAGTAGGCGGCGGCCACACTGTCGGCCGGGACGAGGGCCGGCCAGAGGGCGCGCAGGCAGGCTTCCAGCGGTGGTGTCCCGAAGCCGGCGAGAACCGCTCCGGCGATCATGATCGGGATGCGGTGGTCGCCGACGGCGACGGCGACGAATCCGACGCCGGACAGCAGCGCGGACCCCCACAGCACCGGTGGTTGCCGCCAGCGGTCGACGATCCGGGCGAGCAGGGGTGCGCTGACCGCCATGCCCGCCGTGTACGCGGCGACGACCAGCCCGGCGAGGGTGAGGCCGTGCACCTCGCGGGCGTAGAGCAGGAGGGCGAGCGGGGCGGCGGCCATCGGCAGACGGCCGGTCTGGCTGGAGACGAGCAGGGCGCGCACGTGTTTCGCGCGCAGCACGGTGCTGAGGGAAGGCATGTCGGATCGCTCCGGGTTAGAGACTGACGGATGGCGGTCGCGGACCCCGGCCGCAACGGCGACGGGAGTGCGGCCGGCGAAAGCGGTCACGCACCATCGCCGCCGGGGGCGGCCGGGAACGCGGCAGGCAGGCGCGCCGGATGTCAGGGAGCGAAGTCGGCCCGGTCGTGGTCGTTGCCGTACAACGGCAGGTCAGGCGTCATCCACCGCGCGTAGGCGGCGGCGATGGCCTGGACCGGGTTCATTCCCGCACCCTAAGCCATTCGCGGACGGCGCGCGTCGCCCGTACGTCGTCCTCGTTGTAGTCGAGCAGCCGCCGGGCGGCGACCGGATCGCCCTCGCGGGCCGCCGCATGCCAGGTTTGGGATTGCAGCCCGCCGGGGTCGGTGTCGCGCCAGACGTGCCCGGCGCCGTGCCGGGCGATGATCTTGAGGCCGTGTCCGGCGCGGGAGTCGACCGCGGCCCGGACCAGCGGCAACAGGTCGATCCAGGCGTCCGGGTGGGCGGGCCCGTCGGGCAGCGGCGGGAAGCGGCGGGCGTGCCGCGGCTCCGGCGACGCGTAGTGGAAGACGAGCAGGCTGCGGCCGCGGGCGGCGGCGTCGGCCGCGACGGCGGCCAGGTGGTCCAGGCAGGCGCGGGCCAGACGTTCCTCGTCGGTCGCCGCGAAATCGACGAACGGGGTGTACGTGGCGACGCCCTCCTCGGTGACCAGCAGCCCCACAGGTAGACGACGTCGTCGGCGCCCCATTCGACGTCGATGTCCACCTCGACGTCCGCGTACGGCAGGTCGCGCCCGTCCCGCCGGCGCACGATCAGCCCGTCCCGGGCCAGCTGAGCCGCGGTGACCGCCTTACGCAGCCGG
This sequence comes from Actinoplanes sichuanensis, assembly GCF_033097365.1. Taxonomy (NCBI): domain Bacteria; kingdom Bacillati; phylum Actinomycetota; class Actinomycetes; order Micromonosporales; family Micromonosporaceae; genus Actinoplanes; species Actinoplanes sichuanensis. The sequence goes on along the minus strand of NZ_AP028461.1, from coordinate 263,781 downwards.
AACGCGCGGGTCCGCAGGTGGCCGACCTCCCCGCCGTACAACCCGGCGAGCAGCTCGGCCGGATCCTCGGCGGCGAGATCGTCGACGGTGTGCACACCCGCGGCGCGGAGGGCGAGATATTCGCGTACGCCGAGGGCGCCCCGGAGTTCGGCGCTGAGATCCCCGGCGGGCAGCGTGTCCACACAGACCGGCGCCCAGCGACAGCCCGCGCACTCCTCCTGGCCGATCGGCTCGACCAGGGGCGCCGGGTCGTCCGGCGCGCCCCGCCGCTGCCGGGCCGCGTCGGCGATCCGGCGGCGGAACCCGTGCTCGTGGTCGTACCGTTCCAGGGCGCTGCGGGTGGCCACCCCGCCGGTGCGGGAGAAGGTGCGGAAGGCGGGGGCACTCAGGTCGTACCAGATCAGAATCGGATCGCCGGGCCGGTCCGTGCCGCAGATCGCGCCGCGGGGTTGTCCGGCCGCATGGCCGCAGGCCTCGAGCATGCGCCAGTAGTGGGCGAGTTGGAGCAGGTCCTCCTCGCGGTGCCGGGCCCCGCCGTCGGGCAGCGGCACCGCGTCGCGCCAGGCCGGCGCCTTGAGGGTGCTCGCCGGCGCATTGTCGTGCTTCCGGTCGAGGACGTGGTGGGCCTTGATGTCCGCCGGGTGGTATCCGCGGTCGTCGTCCCGCAGCAGGATGTCGGGTTTGCCGGTACGGGCGCCGTCGTGGTCGTCGGGCAGCCGGCCGCCGACGATGATCGCCGCGCCGGCCCGCATGGCGCCGATCGTCGCGCCGATGTGGACGTGTTTGTCGCCGTCGAGGTCACGCAGGTCGACGTATCCGGGCAGGTCGAGCGCCGCCCACATGTCCAGGACCTCGGTCTCGAAGTCGACGCCGGCGTCGAAGAGGGCCTGCATCTCCGGCGTGACCCGCACCTCGGGCCGGGGCACGGTCGGGTCGTACGCGTTGTGGACGGCCCGCGCGCAGGACTTGGCGGCGTAGCCGCTGAGCAGAATCGGTCTCAAGTCAGGGACGCAGAGTTCCGGAGGTCAGCCCGTCCCGGGCACGGGCGACGGCGTCGAGGCCGAGCGTGTGCAGTTCACGCAACAGCGCCTCGGTCTCGTCGAGGGCCCGGAACGCCGCCCCGTACCGCCGCTGCTCCTCGATCTCCATCTGCGGAATGCGTGCGCCGCGGACGTCGGCCCGGTAGGTGCCGCTGCTGCTGGTGTTCCGGGCGGTGTTGGCCGGGCCGCGCAGGAATCCGCGTAGATAGTCGGTGTCCAATTGGTCGCTGGCCGAGGTGGCGCCCCTGTCGTCGATGTCGACGAGACCGGCGCGGGCCAGGTCGGCGATCCGTAACGTGCCGCCCTCGATCGTGCCGTTGCCAGCCGTTAGTTCGGGTATCAGCGCGGCTATCCGGGCGGCCAGTTCGTGAATTCCGGCGCGGGCGCCCGCGTATTCCTCGGCCTGCCCGGACAGGCCCGCGGACAGGTGCGCGGCCGGGGTCAGGTCGACCGACTCGTCCAGCAGATCGATCACCGGGACGTCCGTGTACTGCGACGATTCGGCTTCGAACGGACCGGCCGGGTCGGCGGCCGACAGATCGACCAGCCGCACCGACGAGGCGGGCCGCGCACCGTCGGCGAGACGACGGAGAATCCACAGATGTACGGGCTGGGCGTGCGACGCCACCATTCCGGGCGGCAGCGCCACCACCGTTTCCAGAACGCCCGCCCGCAGCAGTTCCGACCTGATGCGTTTACCGGCCCGGCGATAGGCGACCGACGGCGGCATCACGAAGACGACCTTTCCGCCCGGTGCGGTGTGCGCGTAGCAGTGTTGCAGCCACGCCAGTTCGGTCTCCGCTTTCGTGGGAATGCCGAATTCCCAGCGCCGGTCCAGCAACAGACTGTCGCGTCCCCAGTCGGTGAGCCCGGCCGGCGGATCGCAGACCACCAGCTCGGCCCGCAGGGACGGCCACGCGTCGGCCTGGAGCGAGTCGCCGGTCCGCATCTCCAATTCGGCGTCGACGAGCCGGGCACGCGCGCGGGTCAGGGTGACGGCGGCCGGATCGGCGTCCTGACCGACGTGCCGGGTGGCGGCGCAGGCCAGCAGCAGGGTGCCCGCGCCGGCGGCCGGGTCGAACACGGTGCCGTCGACCGGTCCGGCGAACCGGGCGACCGCCTCGGCCAGGTGTGTTGACGTCATCGCCGTACCGGACGAGATCAGGCGGTCGGTGAACGCGGTGACCACCGCGGCGGCCGAGGTCTCCTCGGCCATCGCCAGCAGCCGCCTCCGAGACGCCTCGTCGAGCCGCCCCGCCGCCCCTTCGGCCGCGCCGATCCGCCCCGCAGCCGCTTCGGCCGCGCTGATCCGCTCCGCCTGCCCTCCCGGCTCGCCGAACCGCCCCGCCGCCGCTTCGGTGAGGATTGTCGCGACCTCGGCGACCGCGCTGATCATGTCCTCGCCGTGCAGGGCGCGCAGCTCCTGCCAGACCAGCACCTCGTCGGACACGTCGGTGTTCTTGCGTTGCGAGTCGAGCCAGGCGGTGATGTCGGTCAGGGCGAACAGGGCGTTGCGCCCGCCACCGACCGGCTCCGGGAAGTCGGGGTGGCGGCGGCGCCAGTTGGAGACCGCCGCGCGGGTGACGCCGGCCAGGCGCGCCACCTCGGCGGCGGAGATCAATCTGCTCGGTGTCGGCCCGGTCACGAGCCAGACTTTACAGGTTGACCAGCGATCTAACGACTCTCAGCCATGACAGTGTCAACATACGAATCCTTCGACAGGGTCGCCCGCGACCTCTGCGTCAGCACCACGAACACGAGCACGATCAGGGCCGCGCCGAACGACCACAGACCGACCTGCTCGCCCAGGAACAGCGCCGACCACAGCAGGGTGAGCACCGGCTGGACGAGCTGGATCTGCCCGACCCGGGCGATCCCACCGCGGGCGAGCCCGGCATACCAGGCGAAGAACCCCAAGAACATCGACACCACGGTGAGATATCCGAACGCCGCCCAGCCCGCCGGGCCCGCCTGCGGCGGATCAGCGACGGCGGCGGCCAGCGTCAACGGCACGGTCACCGGCAGCGCCACGATCAAAGCCCAACAGATGGTACGGGCACCGCCGAGTTCCCGGGCCAGCATGCCACCCTCGGCGTAGCCCAGTCCGCACAGGCCGACAGCCGTGAGCAGATAGAGATCGGTGACCGTCACACCGCCCCGCACGGTTCCACTGACCACCAGGAACGTCAGCACCGCGACCAGCCCGCTCGCACTGGCGATCCAGAACAGCGCCGGCGGCCGCTCCCCCGCCCGCAACACGGCGAGCACCGCGGTGGTGGCCGGCAGCAGGGCGATGACGACCGCCCCGTGCGCCGAGGTCTGGCTGGTCAGCGCGAGGGAGGTGAACAGCGGGAACCCGGCCACCACCCCGAGCGCCACGATCGTCAGTCGGCGCCACTGCTCCCGAGAGGGCCGGGGCGCCCCGCTGAACCGCAGATAGGCCGCGGCGAGCGCGGCGGCCCCGACCGCCCGGCCGAACGCGACGAACCACGGGTCGAGTTGCTGCACGGCGACCCGGGTGGCGGGCAGCGACATGCTGAAGGCGAGGACACCCAGCGCACCGAGTGTTATCGCCCCGGCGGCAGTAGCGCTACTCTTGTCTCTCATGTTCAACAGTAACGCAGCCGATCGGGTGGTCCAAGAGCTGCGCGGCCTGGCCGGTGCCGCTGCGGCCGGGACCCGCCTGCCGTCGGTGCGGGAGCTGACCGACCGGCATCAGGCGTCCCCGGTCACGGTGGCCGCGGCGATCCGGCAGCTCGTCGCGGAGGGCCTGGTGGAAACCCGGTCCGGGCGGGGGACGTTCGTCGCCGCCCGTCCCGTGGCACCACTGTCGCCGCCCGACCTGTCGTGGCAGACGGTCGCGCTCGGGCCGCGCCGGTTCGGTGAGGAGGAGATGCAGGCGTTACTGGCGTTACCGCCGTCCGGCACGATTCCGCTGACCGGTGGTTATCTCGACGCCGATCTCCAGCCGGCCGCCGCCCTGGGTGCCGCACTGGCTCGGGCGGCTCGGCAGCCGGCCGTCTGGCAGCGGGGGCCGGTCGAGGGGCGGGATGACCTACGCGCCTGGTTCGCCCGCGAGACGCAGCCGTCGTCCGGCGACGGGCTCCAAGCCGCCGACATGGTGATCTGTCCCGGCGGGCAGGCGGCGTTGTCGTCGGCGCTGCGGGCCCTCACCGAACCCGGCGACACCCTGCTCGTCGAGTCGCCCACCTACCTCGGGGCCCTGGCCGCCGCGCATGCCGCCGGTCTGCGGGTGGTACCGGTCCCGGCCGACCGCGACGGTGTCCGGCCCGATCAGTTGGCGGCGGCGTTCACCCGTACCGGCGCGCGGCTCTTCTACTGCCAGCCACTCCACGCGAACCCGACCGGCGCCACCCTGTCGCCCGCTCGGCGTCCCGCGGTGCTGGCCGCGATCCACGCGGCGGGCGCGTTCCTGATCGAGGACGACTACGCCCGCGACCTGACGATCGACGGCGACCCGCCGCCGCCGCTGGCTGCCACCGATCCCGACGGCCACGTCGTCTACCTGCGTTCCTTGACGAAGTCGGCGGCGCCCGGTCTGCGGGTCGCCGCGCTGGGCGCCCGGGGCCCGGCCGGAGCCCGCCTCCGGGCCGCCCGCCTGCTCGACGACTTCTTCGTGGCGGGTCCCCTGCAGCAGGCCACGATCGAATTCGTGACGAGCCCGGCCTGGTCCCGGCACCGCCGTCGCCTGCGCACCGAACTCCGCACCCGCCGCGAAGCCCTCCTGACCGCCCTGACCCGCCACCTGCCGGCCCTGCTCCCGACGGCCGTCCCGGCCGGCGGCCTGCACCTGTGGTCCCCGCTGCCACCGGGCACCGACGACGTGGCGGTGGCGGCCACCGCGGCCACGGCAGGCGTGACCGTCTTCCCGGGCCGCCCCTGGCACGCCGCCGAGCCCCCGTCCCCACACCTGCGCCTCACTTACGCGGCGGCACCCCCGTCGGCCATGGACGAGGCCGTCCGCCGCCTGGCCACCGCCCTCCCCCGAAGCCCGAAGACGTAGCCGGCCCCCAGAGCCGCCCCGACACCCCGACAACAGCCCTCACCACCAGCCGACCCTTCACTCCCAGCTGGCGCTGAGGGCTGCCCCGACAAACCCCACAAACACCTTGAAAGCCACCCAAGCCCTCGCCCCTTTGCCAGCGTTGAGGGTTACCCGAGAAACCCGACAAAAGCTCTTACAGCCAGCGAAACACTCACCGCCGGCCGGCGCTGAGGGCTGCGCTTGCGGCCTGACGACAGCCCTCGGCGCCAGTCGCCTGCCCCAGCTGGTCCGCGGGGCTGCCCCCGACAACCCGACGACAGCTCCTCACCAGCAGCTGCCCACTCCAGCTGGCGCTCAGGGCTGCTTCGACGGCCCGACGACTGCCCTCGGCGCCAGCCGGCAAAGCAGCTGATGGTCGGGGCTGTGCTGACGGGCCGATGGCAGCGACCACGAACAGCTGGTGGGTCGGGACGGCACTGGCGGGCGGGCCTGCAAGATCGGCAGGATGGCGGCCATGAAGGCTGAGGAGGCGCCGTTTCCGGCGTCGTGGTGGGGTACCGGGTTGGCGTCGGCAGGAGTGGCGGCCCGGCCGGACGTGGGAACCTATGGGCGGTATTCGTTCGCGGAACTGCCGCCGCTGCCGTTCTCGTTGAACGGCGATTTCGGCTGGCTGCGTGAGCAGGCGGCCCACGACGCATGGGCGATCAACGAAAACGGCGGGACGCACGAGGAGCTTCCGCTGCTGCGGTCGGCTTGCGAGGCTGCCGGGCTGGCCCTTCCGGATTCTTTCGTACGATTCATGAGCACCCCGGAACTGCAGGAGCGAGTGCGCTCGTCCACCGCCTGCTATCTGGATCTGGACGTCGGCTCGGTGCCGTCGCCGACCGGGAAGGGTCACCTGATCCGGTTCCTGGCCGACCAGCAGGGCTGTCTGTTCTGGTATCTGTACCTGACCGAGGACGGCTCGGAACATGCCGTGGTCTGCACGGTCGACCTGTACTCACACGGCGACGAACCGGACCCGGCCGCGGAACCCGACGAGATCCAGTTCTGCGCGGAGTCGTTCGAGGCGTTCCTGTGCCGCTACTGGCTGGAGAACGAGATCTTCTTCGCCGAGGACGACGAGGACGAACTGCCGGCGGTGGCCGCGGAGTACATCGAGCGATACCGCACCTGAGCCCGGACGCATACCGGGCCGCGCCGGCTGCCGGACCACCGGCACGGGTTTCCCGCCGAAGGCGGGTGTGACGGCCGGTGGTCTTCGGCGCGTCACCACAACCCGGTCTTTGGACCGCCTCCGCCCGAAAGACGCGCTGGCGGCCGCGCCGCCACCGGGACGTCGCGGGGTAGCCACGGCGCTCTCGGTGGCCGTACCGAATAGGGGTTATGTCCCGCAGAAGGTGCGGTAGGTGCCGAAGTCCGGTGGGCCCGGTTCCGTGAAGCGGTCGAGGCCCGGGCGCTCGTCGAACGGTGAGGTGATCGCGTCGAGGAGGCGGTGGAGTGGTTCGAGGTCACCGTCGGTAGCCGCCGCGAGGGCCTCCTCGACGAGGTGGTTGCGGGGGATGTAGAGGGGATTGACCCGGTTCATGGCTTCGTGGTCGGGGCCGAGGGCACGCCACCGCTTGATCCAGTCGGCGAGCTCGCCGTCCCCCTCCGAGCCGCGGGCCAGGTCCCGGAAGAATGACGTGAAATCGACTCCGCCGGCCTTGAGGAGAGCGAGCAGATCCTCGGTCAGCGACGTGAGCGCGGCGTCATCGACGTCACGCTCGGTGAGGCCGAGTTTGGCCCGGAAACCGGTCAGGGTGGCCGCCGCATACCGCCCCCGGAACTCCGAGAGCGCCTCGGTGGCCCGGCCGATCGCCTGCTCCTGATCGTCGTCGAAGAGTGGGAGCAGCGCCTCCGCGAGTCGGGCGAGGTTCCACTGGGCGATGCCGGGCTGATTGCCGTAGGCATACCGCCCACCTTCGTCGATGGAACTGAACACGGTGGCCGGGTCGAACGCATCCATGAATGCGCACGGACCGTAGTCGATGGTCTCGCCGGAGATGGTCATGTTGTCGGTGTTCATGACGCCGTGGATGAAGCCGGTGAGCATCCATCGAGCGATGAGTTCGGCCTGCGCGCCGACCACCGCCCGATAGAGCCCGAGCGGGCCGTCCACCTGCGGATAGTGCCGTGCGATGGCGTGCCCGGCGAGCCGCCGGAGCAGCTCGTCGTCGCCGGTCGCGCGAGCGAACTGGAAACTCCCGACCCGCAGGTGACTGGCCGCGACCCGGACCAGGATCGCCCCGGGCGCGAGATTCTCCCGAACGATGCTCTTACCGGTGGCGATCACCGCGAGTGACCGTGTGGTGGGGATGCCGAGCGCGTGCATGGCCTCGCTGATCACATACTCGCGCAGCATCGGCCCGACCGCGGCGAGCCCGTCCCCGCCGCGCGCGAACGGTGTCCGCCCCGACCCCTTGAGGTGCAGATCGCGCCCGCCGAGCTCGCCGAGCAGCAGCGCCCGCCCGTCGCCGAGCCGTGGCGAATACCCACCGAACTGATGCCCCGCATAGGCCTGGGCGACCGGCTTCGCACCGTCGGGCAGCGCGTTGCCGGTGAGGAACCGCAGCCCGTCATCGGTGCGCAGCCACTCCGGGTCGAGGCCGAGCTCGGCGGCGAGCGGTTCGTTGAGCACAAGCAGCCGGGGTGCGGCCACGTCGGCGGCCGACCAGGCGACGGCCATCTCGGGCAGCTCATCGGCGAACCGGTGGGCGAGGGCGATGACGGGCGCGGATACGTCACTCACCGGATCAACGGTACGTCGCCCACCCCCGACCGGCCCGCCGAGGTGGCCGTGGGCCGGATCACCGCTCGCCTCTCGATGGCGCCGATCGCTGCTCGTCATCCATCGGCGCGGGTCAGGCCGCGAATCAAATCGTCGATGGTCGACCGTCGCTCCGGGTCGGGGTGAAGGGCGGCCGCCAGCGGCTCGTCCAGCCGGCCCCAATCCGGCCGTAGCCGCGCCACCGGCAGTGGGTCCGCGCCGGGCGCCTCCCCGGTGACCAGGTGATAGACGATCGCCGCCAGCTGATACACGTCGGATGCCGCCGCACCACCGGCCCGCATCTGTTCGGGCGCACGGTAGGCGTCGGTCCCCTCCCCGGCCTCCGGCCGCGTCGCCGCCAGGCCGGCATCCCGCAGCCACATCCGGTCCCGCGACGCGAGCAGCACTTCAGGACGCAGCGCGCGATGAGCCCGCCCGGTTTCATGAAGACCTTCGAGGGTACGGCCGACGAGCACGATTCCACGGAGGACATCGTGCAGGACCCGCCCCGGCAGCGGCGGCCGCCCGTGCAACTCGGTGACGGCCACCCCGGGCGGCATCCCGGTGGCATAGGTGTAGGACGCGGCATCCTCATGCCGGAACACCACCCGCGGAAGCCCGGAAACCACATCGTGCAGCCGAGCCTCGACCTTCAGCTCGGTCCGCCACCGCCCGGCACAGTCCTCACCGTGGGCCGCACCGAGCCGGTCACCACCGCGAGCCACCGCGAGCGGGTCCCCGACCCGAGCCGCATCGAGACGGGCGAGGCGGACCTCACGACCTCGGACACTGCTCTGCCGGGCGTCGGCGCGCAGCACGAGACAGCCCTCGTCCAGGGCATGGATCTCCGCGGCCCCTCGAACACAGAAGATCTCACTGCCGGCGCGGATCTCCCGCCGCCTCGAGTACATATCGACACCAGTCGACAACACTCGGTCACCATAGGTTTCCGGACCTCATTCGGCAACCCAAGGTGACCATCCGATCACGCTGCATCTCCGTGACGGCCGCCCGGCCGGAAGTAGCCGCCGGTTATCGCCCTGGGGTCGGCATCGGCCAGTGCCGGGGTGGCGACCCCGAACGGGCCCGAGGCGTTCGAGGTGAGGGTCGGCAGCCGCCCTTCGACGACGAGCTGATGAAGGCTGCGCAACGAGCGCGCGATGCCCTCCTCCGCGACGTAGGTGTCGTTTCCCAGCACACTCTGAGCGTTCAAGATGTTGGAGGCGACGCCGGTGGCGGTCTCCGCCGCCAGTTCCAGCTTCGTCTTCTCCTCGTCCGGCGGCACCAGGCCGTTCAGGATGGTGCCGCCGACATCGACCAGCACGGCGCCGGCCAGCACGGCGGCCGGGCCGGTCACCAGTCCACCGACCGCGGTGCCGACCACGCACATCGCGATGGAACCCCACTTCAAGACGTCGGCGCCGGTACAGGCGCCGTTGCTGAGCTGCTGAGCCGCCTTGATGCCCTGGTCGAGCAGGTTGAGCACCGCTCTGCGCATCCGGATGTGGACGATCTTCGAGCCCTCGATCGCGCTACGGGTGTACTTGATCACCTCTCGCTGGTTGGGCACCACTGTCTGCAGCGGGGTGACGAAGTAGTCGATGAAGTTGTCCTTGAACGCGCCGTCCCAGAACTTCAGGTCGTCACGGACGTCGTTGATCCGCCCGAGAGCCGGGGAGACTCCGGTCCAGGTGCCGTCGGGGTTGGCGTTGCCGTCCAGGAGCGCCTCGATCGTGGCGAGCGCGGCGATGATCGGATCGAGCGCGTCCGGGTCCGGGTCGAGAAATCGCTCGAACGACGGGATCACCCACTCGTAGTCCTGGGTACTAACCTGTTGCCGGTACCGATCAACCTCGGCCTGGTCGATCGGCAGGCCGTCCCATTCGCCGGGGTGCGCGTTCGCCCACTTGTCGTTGACCGCCCGAGTCCAGGACGCGGCGTCCTCGAGAGTCTGCCGGATCAGCTCCTGCTTGAGCTTGCCGGCCCGGTCGCGTACAGCCTGCTGGTATGCCTGTCCGGCGAGGTCCGCCGGAGTGACCAGATCGGTCTCCGCCATGATGTCTCCTTCCCCGATCGGATTCGGCTCAGGCCGTCGGGTACGGGGTGCCGGGATCGTCGTCCGAGCCCGCCGTCGGCGGGTTGGAGGCTGTGTCCGCCGGATTGAGATTCCGCGGGTCCTCGAGGTATTCGCGCAGCAGTTCGGCGTTCGCGGTGTCCGCGTCGAGGTAGGCCTGCGTCGCGTTCCGAACCCCCTGGGCCGCGTCCAGCACCGTGGTGCCGACGTGTTCCATCATGGCCTGCAGTTCGCTGCGCATGGCTTCCCAAGGGCCGCCGATCGTGCTGGTCATGACGCTGGAGCCGGGATAGGCGGGCGCGCCGGCCCGGAACCTGCCGGCACCACCCTGCGATCCGCCGAGCAGCCGGTTCGCGTCGTAGAACACGTCCGCCACCCGGGGCAGATGCACCTCCGACACCCGCCACAGCCGGAACAGATCACCACCGGTCACTTCGGCCGCCATGTCGCCGTCACCCCGTTCGATCAGTCAGGCCCGCCGTCGGCGGGCGATCCAGAGAAGCAGAGCCAGGAGCGCGACCACGAGGACGCCGCCCACGGCCCAGTACCACGTCGGCGTGCGGGACGAGCCCTGGCCGTTGTCGGCGGAGGCGGCGACCGGCGCCGAGAAGATCCGGCTGCCCAGGGTGTCGACCAGGTAGAGCGGGCCGGCGGGTGCCGCTTCGGCGGCCACCGCCAGCGGATCGTCGGCACCGAACGGATCAGCCGGGAGGTCCGCTGCCGTGCTCACCGCGCCGTCGTCGGCCAGCCGCCGCGCCTCACGTCGTGTGTTGTCGATGACATAGACGCCGTCCTTGCCCGCGCTGATCGCGATGGCGTGGAACGGCGTGGATGTGGGCCGTCTCTCGTCTGCCGCCCAGCGGCCGTCGGCGGACTCCACGATCGTCGCGATCTTCCCGCCGTGCAGGCGGCTCAGCATGGACGACGCGCTGACGATCCAGACGTCACCCGCGGTGTCCGCGGCCAGCCCGACCGGAAGGCCGACAGGCGTCGAGATCGGCCGGCTCCCACCACCCGGCCCGACCTCGATGACGCGGTTGTTCTCTCGGTCGGCGAGGTGCAGAACGCCGTCACCGGTCACCGCGAGACCGTTGATCGTGTTGATCGGCCCGCCGAGCACGGTGGGGTCCACCCGGACCGTGATGGTCCCGTCCGGCGCCAGCGCGTAGACCCGCGACACCGTGCTGTCGGCGATGAAGAGCGTGCCGTCGCCGCCGATCGTGATGGCGTTGGGCGAGCCCAACGCGATACCGGTGCCCTTCGTGTTGGGCGGCAGCGGCAGCTGCGGCACGGTCGATCTGCCGTTTCCGGCGACCGTGCGGATGATGCCGTCGGGGCCGATGGCGCGCACCCGACGATTGACCATGTCGGCCACGAACAGGGTGCCGTCAGCGGCGACGGCTGCCGCCGTCGGCTTGTTCAGCTCGGCTTCCACGGCCGGCCCGCCGTCTCCGCTGAACTCGGCGCCGCCTCCGCCCGCCACCAGCTTCGGCGCGGTGCCACCCGGTTGCGCGAGCGCCGGCGCCGGCGCGTCGAGCACCAGAATCGTCAGAGCCGCGAGGGTGGCGGCGCGTTTTCTCGTCACGTCCGATGTGTACCACCGGTAACCGGCTGTAGGTTCATCTGAGTCGATAAAAAGTGTTGATCAAGCTGGGAGAACGTGGATCAATGTGGGACGGCGAGGTCGATCTGGGCGAGCGGTTGCGAACGCTGTCGGTGACCGCCACCTCCTCGGACGGCGCCATCCGGGCGACCGTCACCGGTGACAACCGGCTGTCGCTGCGCCTCCAGCCGGGGACCTATCAGTGGTACGACGAGCGTGGCATGGTCCGCCAACTCTCCAGCCTCGGAACCACCACATGGGTGGCGTGGACCCGCCAACGCGACGAGCTCATCCGGCTCGCCTCGGGACGCAGCCGGATCGAGGCGGAACAGAGCAGGCAGCAACACGCCGACCTGGGGCAGCAACGCTTCGCCGAGGACCTCCGCCGGCTCGAGTGCGAGGGCTGGTCCACCGGCCGCTCGGTGCGCATCGGGCTCACCGGCGCCACCCGATGGCAGGTCGAGATCGCCGACGGAACGCTTCGCGACCGGTCCGAGCAGGAGTTCATCGCCGAGGTCGGCTCGGCCTTCGACGCCCTGATCGGGGATCGCACGGCCAAGCTTGCGCTACTGCGAGCCGAGCACTTCGACATCGGCGTGCCGGCCAGCTGGATCCGGCGCGTACAGGACTCGAGTTGACCTCTCTCCGCCCGCGGGTGGGGCGGCGCTCAACTGAGGCGGTTGCCGCAGAAGCGGAACAGCTCGTCGGAGGCGTTGGGGTCGATCCATTCGAAGGTGCCGCGTAGCAGGTCGGCCCGCTGGTCGACGGTGGTCACCGCGGCGGTCAGTTCGCCCCACGGCATCGTCACGTGGAGCAGGGTGCGCTCTATGCCGTACGGCAGCGAAGGAAGATTGTCCTCGGTGGTGGCTCGCAGCAGCAGGCCGGAGGTGGAGATGTCCTCGACGCGGCCGGTGAGCGGGACCAGGTGGCGGCCGTCGATGTTCTCGATCTGGGCGGTGCCGACCGCCGGATAGGTGCCCGGGCGGCGGGCCGAGGCGCGGCGCTGCACCACGTCGGTGGGTGCATCGCCGATGACGGTGAGCTGGTCGTTGCGGAGTTCGGCCTCGACCCAGGTGACACCGGCCGAGGTGACGAGTTCGAGGATGCCGATGCGGCGGACGCCCGGGCCGTCGAGGCTGAGGACCGGGATCGGTTCCAGGTCGGCCAGGAACGGTGCGGAGACGTCGGCGAGGGAGACGAGGACGATGGCCTGGACGCCCGGGCATCGCAGCGTGAGGCTGCTCCCCGCGGGCACGGTGATCATCATTCCCCCCGGTGAAACGCCGTCGACGAACCGCACGTTACCGGCCGCCGGTCCACGTTTCCGGGAATATCCGAAATGTCGGAAAAGCGAAGCACGACGACGATGCCGGAGGCGGGCGAGCCCGGCCTCCGGCGGAAGGGTCAGTGGTCCGGCAGGCGGATGTCGTCGACCTTCACCGTGCACTCGCTGACGTGTAGCCCATACCGCTCGACCGCCTCGATCACCACGGTCCGCACCGCCGCGGTGACATCCGCGACCACCTCGCCCGCCGAGATCACCAGGATGACGGTGATCTCCACGTCGGTGCCGTCCACCTTGGCCCACACACCACGGGTCGAGTCGCCGACCTTGTCCAGGCCGATCTTGTCGAGCACCGAGTTGAAGAACCGGGCCACATCGCCACCGAGCTCGACGACCCCGGGAATCGACCGGGCCGCCGACGAGGCGATCTTCTCGATCACCTCGCTCTCGAACTTGGTCTCCCCGCGATAGGCCGCGATCTCGATCACCTCGGCGCCACCGTGCTGCGGCGGCACGGCCGGGACCACGGCCGGCAGGTAGAACTCCTGCGTCCGGTCCGCGTGGAACTCGGCCTCGTCACTCATATCCATCCCTCTACCCACTCCGGCCACCAACCGGCCACGAGCCTACTAGTGAAACCCCTTCAACCCCGAGGCCGGATTCGGTACGGCACACATGCCCCCCGACCGCACGTTCCCCGCACCGCCGGCGCCCCGCGGCAGCCTGCTCCCTCCCGACCGAAAGGCGCCTCACGGGCGTGGCGGCCCCACACCGAAGACCAGGTGGACCCGACACCATGCCGTGCGAGTTGCCATAGTGTGTGTCACACACTATCGTTAGTGGCATGACAATGGATGCGACGCTCTCCGGGCATCTGCAGGAGCTGCGCCGTGGCACGGTCGTCGTTGCGAGTCTCACCGTGCTGCGGACACCCGGGTATGGGTATTCGCTGCTCGAGACGTTGAGCGCGGCCGGGTTCGAGGTGGAGGCCAACACGCTCTACCCCCTGCTGCGGCGCCTGGAGTCCCAGGGCCTGCTGACCAGTGAGTGGAACACCGACGAGGCACGGCCGCGGAAGTTCTACCGCACCACCGAGCGGGGTGACGCCATCGCGGCGGCGCTGCGCGGCGAGTGGGCGCGGCTGGACTCCGCGATCGGCGACCTGGACACCCCCGCCGGCACCGAATCAGGGAGCGAGCTGTGACCACCCTCATCGACCGCTACGTCTTCACCGTGCTGCGCCGCGTTCCGGAGCAGCAGCGATCCGACATCGAACGCGAGCTGCGCACCTCCATCGACGACGCGGTCGACGCCCGGGTCGACGGCGGCGCCGCCCACGACACCGCCGTCGAGCAGACCCTGCTGGAGCTCGGCGACCCGGACCGGCTGGCCGACGGTTACGCGGACCGGCCCCGCTACCTGATCGGGCCGGCCGTCTTCCCGGCCTGGCAGCGGCTGCTGACCATGCTGCTGTCGATCGTCCTGCCCGCGGTGGTGACCCTTTCGGTGGTGATCCGGGCGCTGGGCGGCGCCTCGTTCGGCGAGGTCGTCGGCACCGGGATCGGCACGCTGCTGACCGTCGGCGCGCACATGGTGTTCTGGTCGACGCTGACGTTCGCGCTGCTGGAGCGGGGCGGTGTGACCCGGGCCGGGCTGCCCGGACGACGGCCGTGGACACCGGCCGATCTACCCCGTTACGAGCCCGGGTTCCTGACTCCGGCGCAGCTGTGGTCGGCGGTCATCTGGCCGGTGCTGCTGATCGCGGCCCTGGTCCTGCAGCAGTTCACCTTCACCGAGGAGCCCGTCCTCGATCCGGCGAACTGGTCGTTCTGGTGGCCGTACCTCATCGTGATCTTGATTTTGGAGGCTCTCTATGCGGTCTGGCTGTCGCGGCGCGGCGCCTGGTCGCACACGGTGACCCTGGTCAACGCGGTCCTGGCGGTGTTGTTCACCGGCCCGCTCGTGTGGCTGGCCGCGACCGGGCGGTTCTTCAACCCGGCCTGGATCGCCACTCTCGACTGGGGTGACACCGACCCGCTGCGGTGGCTGACCGGCATGGTGATCGTCATCGCGGTGGCCGGCGCGCTGTACGACGTGGTCGAGGTGGTGGTCCGCGGCGAGCGGGCCCGCCGGAAGCTGCCCACCGCCGTCCCGGGCACCGAGTCCTACCTCTGAGCGAGCGGGTCCGCCGAACCCTCAAGTCCGTGGCCGGGGTGCCGATTCTCGCGGCACTACCGGAGAAGGGGCGGCCACGGACGGCCGTTCCTCGTGGTCCGGAAACCGCACACGGACGAGCGGGAAGGACTCGAAGCCCATGACTCAGTTATCCGAAGGCTCTTTTCCGGTACGGGGTGATCGATGGAGACCGTCGAATCCTCTACTGGAGAGCGTGATTCAGAAGTACATCGACGAGGCCCGGCGGGAGGCGTGCGACACGACCGGCAACACCGGGACGATCACCGCCGGCGGCCTGGTGCTCGTCGGGTTCGGGATCATCCTGGCGGCCGGTACCGGTAACCCGCTGGCCGCGATCTTCGTCATGATCGTGCTGGCGCTCGCCGGGCTCGCCTGGATGGGTGTGAAAGCGCCGCCACTGCGACTGGATCCGCTGCAGATCCTCGAGGCGATGGGCGGTCCGGGCAACCTGCCGGCTGGCTACCTGGTGCATCCGCTCGCCTGGAAGGCCGGTATGCCGGAGTACCTGAAGGGTGTTCCGGAGCGCCGCCTGCGGATCGCCGTCGACCTCTGCCGGCAGCATCCGGGAGCCGTCACCGACCTGTTCCGGATGGTGGAGCGGTCGGAGCGGTGGGTCGCCGAGCAGCAGCCGGGCAAGGACTTCAGCCCGGCGGGCCGGGACGCCGAGGTCATCAAGTTCGCGAACCGTCTGATCGAGCACCAGATCCGCAACGTTCCGGTCATCTCCCGCTGACCGTCAAGCGCCCCCGGCCGACGCCGGGGGCGCTGCGTCGTTTCCGGACGGGGTGCGGTCGCGGCGGGCGCGCTGCCGTGCGAGGGCCTCCTCTACGGCCGGCCGGCCGGGCACACGCTGCGGACCTGAGCTACGCCGCGGCCCGATCGGCGAGTTCCCGTTCGAGCAGCCAGGCCGTGGTGGTGGCGGCATCCTGCGGTCGGGCGATCCCGTACCCCTGGGCGAGGTCGCAGCCGTAACCGCGCAGCCGTTCGAAGATGTCGGCGTCCTCGACGCCTTCGGCCACGATCTGCATGCCGAGCGAGTGCGCCAACTGGACGGTGCTGTGCACGATCGCGGCGCTCCGCGGGTCGACCCCGCAGCGGCTGACGAAGGCCCGGTCCAGTTTCAGGTCGTCGACCGGCAGGACCTGCAGGTAGCTGAGGCTGGAGTAGCCGGTGCCGTAGTCGTCGACGGCCAGCCGGACGCCCATGTCACGCAGCCGCCCGAGCGACTGCAACGCGTTGTCGGCGTCGGTCATCAGGACGCTCTCGGTGACTTCGAGTTCGAGGGCGGCGGGCGGCAGCCGGTGTCGTCGCAGCAACTCGCCGACCTGCTCCGGAAAACCGGGGTCGCGCAGGTCGGAGACCGACAGGTTGACCGCCACCGATACCGGCAGCCCCTGGTCGTGCCACAGCCGGCTCTGCCGGCAGGCCAGGTCGAGCACGACCGTGGTGATCCGGCCCATCAGGTCGGCGCTCTCCGCGGTGTAGAGGAACGCGTCCGGATAGACCAGACCGCGGGTCGGGTGCTGCCAGCGGACCAGCGCCTCCACGCCGGTGACCCGGGCGGCCGCGTCGACGGTCACCTTGGGCTGGTAGTGCAGTACCAGTTCCCCGCGGTCCAGTCCGGCGCGCAGTTCCTCGAGCATGGTCAGCCGGGCCCGCGCGTGGTCGTCGAGCCCGGTGGCGAAGACCGGTCCCCCGCCGTGCCCGGTCTTGGCCGCGTACATGGCCACGTCGGCCCGCCGCAGCAGCGTCGACCGGTCGGCGCCGTCGTCGGGGCAGACCGCGATGCCGATGCTGGCGTCGACGTGCAGGTCCACCTCGGGCAGGACGAACGGCTCCCGCAGGGTGCTCAGCACCCCGTCGACGATCTCGGCGGCCCGATCCCGACCGGTACCGGGCATGATCAGCCCGAACTCGTCCCCACCGAGCCGGGCCAGTAGCACCTCCGGCCCCAGCGACTCGCGCATCCGGGCGCCGACCAGCCGTAGCAGGGTGTCCCCGACGTCGTGGCCGAAGCTGTCGTTGACCTCTTTGAAGCGGTCCAGGTCGACGTAGGCGACGGCCGGTCCGGGGTCGGGGCGGTCGAGTTCGCGTTCCAGGCGTTCGACGAAGAACCGGCGGTTGGCGAGGCCGGTCAGCTCGTCGGTGCGCGCCTGCCGGCGGGCCGCGCCGAGCGCCTCCGCGGTACGGACACTGGCCATCATCCGTACGATCGCGGCCGTGACCGCGATCCCGGCGAGCACGCTGCTGACCGGCGGGATGCGGTGTGCGGTCAGCGCCGCCCACAGCAGCAGGCCCAGGCAGCAGACCGCGAGACCGGCCGGGACCGTGGTGCTCAGCCACAGGCTGGGGCGGGTCGCCCGGGTGTGGCCGGACGGCTGCCGGGCGGCCAGCGCGAGCAGGCTCAGGGCGGTGAGCCAGGCCAGGTCGACGGCGGCCGGGACGTCGAGGCCCTCCCACAGCAGCACCATGCTGACCGTGTCGGCCGCCGCGAACAGGCCCATTCCGGCGATGAGCAGACCGAGCACCCGGTCGGCGCGCCATCCGGACAGCGCCCATGCGCCGAGCAGGCAGCCCGCGACGGCGATGTCGGCGATCGGGTAGGCGGCGTTCACCACCACGCCGAGGACCGTGGAGTGCGGGGCCGGTTCGATCGCGCCGAGCACCGGGACCGACACCAGTGAGGCGACCGCGCCGGCCGCGATCACCCCGTCCATCCAGGCGGAGGCGCTGACCCGGGGCAGGCGGTGCCGCAACACCAGCACGAGCGCGGTCACCAGGCACGGATAGAAGGCCAGCCACAGCGGGTCGGCCGGGGTGATCAACGGTTCCGGATCGAGGTCGCGGACGAACGTCCACCAGTAGAGGTTCGCCACGGCGTAGGACAGCAGTCCGGCGGACAGGAACGCCCAGGCGGTACGGACCGGGCCGGGCGCACGACTGGCGAGGCTCGCCACGAGCAGGCCCGGGATCAGGTAGAGGATGTTGTGCAGCAGCCCCGCGACGGGGTGGTCGTCGACCCCGGCCGCGTAGATCGTCACCTGCGCGGTCAGCAGTGCGGCGAGGCCCCGCCACGCCACCCGTTCGCGGCGCGTCGTCGCCGCGAACAACGAACGGGACCACACTCCCGACCTATCGGGTCCGGCGCGCCGATCTTGAGGGTTAGCCCGGTCTGCCGGAGACCCGGCAGGGTCGCCTGGCCACCTGCCGGCGTGCCACGTCGAGCTGCTGATGCTCGGGCAGCCGGGTGCCGTGCGCGGCCAGGTGCACCGTGGTGAGCACCTCGACGGTGTCGCCGGCCGGCAGGGTGATCCGGGATCCGGGCGGTGCGACCGTGTCGGGTGGGCAGAGCAGGGTGAACCCGTCCGGCCGGCGGGCGATCACGCACGGGCCGACGGGGATCGCGCGGCGTCCGGGTGCCTCCACCCGGACGGTGCAGGGCTCGTCGACGTGGAGCAGAGCGAATTCCAGCCAGTTCACGTCTTCAAGATTGCCCGACGGCGACGGCTCAAACACCATCCCCTCGGGCGTGGCAGGATCGCCGGATGCCGTACTACGTCGCCCACGACGGCCTGCGCCTGTTCTACGAGGTCGCCGGGGACGGTCCGCCGCTGGTGGTGCTGCCCGGCGGTCCCGGTATGGACGTGCGGTACCTCGGCGATCTGGGCGGGTTGTCGGCGTCTCGAAGGCTGATCCTGGCCGACGCGCGGGCCGGTGGCCGTTCCGAGGTGCCGTCCGACCGGTCGACGGTGTCGTTCACGGCGCAGGCGCGTGATCTGGAGGCGCTGCGCGAACACCTGGGGCTGGACCGGCTCGACGTCTTGGCGCATTCGGCGGCGACGCTGACCGCGCAGGAGTATGCGGTGACCCATCCGGAGCGGGTCCGCCGCCTGGTCCTGGTGACGCCGATCGGCCGGGCCGGGCGCGACATCGACCCGGGCGAGGTGGCGCGGATTCGGGCGGCCCGTTCCGCCGAGCCGTGGTATCCGCAGGCGGCGGGGGCCCGGGGGCCGTTCGCGCAGGCGTTCATGGTCCCGTTCCACTGGCATCGCTGGACGCCCGAGCTGCGCTCGGAGTACGTGCCGGGCCACGCCAACCGGCTCCCGTGGTTGCGCGACGCGTTCTACGCCGGCGACGCCCGTCCGGGTCCGGTGCTCGCCCCGGTGCTGGTGGTGGCGGGCGCTTCGGACGGCATGATCGGCACCGCCCCGGCCCGCGTGGTGGCGGCCGCGCATCCGTACGCCCGCTATGAGCTGATGACCGAATCCGGTCACCGCCCGTGGGTGGAGCAGCCGGAGTTGTTCCGCAAACTGGTCGACGATTTCCTGTCGTAGCGGTCAGACGGCGGTGGCCAGCTCCCGGCGGGACGTCACGCCGAGCTTGGCGAAGATCTTGCGCAGGTGCCATTCGACGGTGCGTGGGCTGAGGAACAGCACCGCCCCGATCTCCGGGTTCGTGCGGCCGGCGGCGGCCAGGCGGGCGATCTGCCCCTCCTGGGCGGTGAGCTCGTCCCGTACCCCCGTCGTCCTTTTCCGCACGGTCTCGCCGGTGGCGAGCAACTCTCGCGCGGCGCGCTCGGCGAAGCCCTCCGCGCCCATCGTGGCGAAGGCGTCATGCGCCGGCCGCAGCTGGAGCCGGGCGTCGGCCCGGCGGTTCTCCCGGCGCAGCCACTCGCCGTAGAGCAGCCGGGCCCGGGCCGTCTGCAGGTCGAGTCCGGTGCCGGTGAGCTGCTCGATCGCTTCCCGGTAGGAGGCGTCGGGGTCGATTCCGGTGAGCGCGTCGGCGAGCGCGCGGGTGCCGCGGGCCCATCCGCCGGCCGAGGCGTCGGCCCGGGCCGCGAGGCGGTCCCGCGCCGCTTCGGCAAGATCCATCTCGTGGGTACGCGCAGCCGCCTCGACGAGTTCCGCGAGCCCCCACTGGAGTACCGCCAGGTCGTCGTGTCCGGTGGCCTGCCGGGCGGCGGCCAGCGCGGCCGGATAGTCCCCGTGCCCGTTGTGCAGCACCGCCCGCGCGTACCCGGCCACGCCGATCAGCCAGCCGACCCCGCCCGCCTCGGCCTCGACGCGCAGCGATTCGATCGCCTCCAGCGCCGGTCCGGTGCGCCCGCGATGGGCGGCGAGGATCGCGACGGTGGCCGGGTGTGGTGACGGTCCGGTGGCGTAGGCGAGCGCCCCGGCCTCGTCGATCAGGTCCGAGGCGTCGGCGAACCGTCCGGAATAGATCAGCGCGGTCGCCCGGAAGGTGAGCACGCTGGGCAGCAGCCCTTCGCGGCGGCCGAGCGTCACCGCCTGCTCGGTGCGGGACAG
Source organism: Actinoplanes sichuanensis (assembly GCF_033097365.1). Lineage (NCBI taxonomy): Bacteria > Bacillati > Actinomycetota > Actinomycetes > Micromonosporales > Micromonosporaceae > Actinoplanes > Actinoplanes sichuanensis. The sequence continues at coordinate 243,462 of NZ_AP028461.1, read as the reverse complement.
GAACGAGGTGTGGTCGAAGATCTCGTGCTCGGCCATCCCGGCCAGCCAGTGCAGGTCGAGGTCGTCCGCCGGGGTGACCGCGGCCAGCGCCCGGCGGAACAGCGGCACGGCCGCGGTGTGCCCGTCGAGGCTCCACGTGGTGAACGCGGTGAGCAGCCGCCCGGCCGGTTCGTCGCCGGCCGGGACGGTACGTGCCGCCTCGGCGACGCGGCGCAGGTCGTCGCCGCCGAGCCGGCCGGCGTTGACCGCGGCGCCGATCGCCGCCAGGAAGGTGGCCCGGGCCGCGGCCGGGTCGAGGGCCCGCAACCGGTCGGCGGCTTCGAGCAGCGGGGTGACGGCGGCCCGGCCGGAGTTGGCGGCGAACGCGACGCGGGCCCGGAGCCGCTCGATCTCGGCCTGCCGGACCGGATCGTGGGGGCCGAGTTCGGCCGCGGCGAGCAGTTCGGGCACGGCGCCGACGGCGCCGGAGGCGAACCGGGCACGAGCCGCGGCGACGGTACGGGCGGCGCGCGCCTCCGGATCGATGGTGAGTTCGGCCGCCCGTTCCAGGAACGACGCGGCGGCGGCCCGGCCACCTCGGGCGAGCGCGCGGCCCGCGGACTGTTCGAGCTCGGCGGCGACCGGTTCGTCCGGGCCGATCGCGGCGTGCGCCCGGTGCCAGGCCCGCCGGTCCGGGTCGCGTTCGGGGTCGGTGACCTCGGCGAGCGCGTGGTGGACGGCCCGCAGCTCGGCGGCCCCGGCCGACCGGTGGCTGGCCGACCGGACGAGCGGATGCCGGAACCGCACCCGCGCCCCGAACTCGACGAGTCCGGCCGCCTCGACCGGCGCGGCCGCCTCCGGCCCGACGCCGAGCCGTTGCGCGGCCCGCCAGAGCAGCGGCACGTCACCGACCGGTTCGACGGCGGCGGCCAGCAAAAGGGTGCGGGCGTCCTCGGGCAGGGCGGCGATCCGGCGCTGGAAGGTCTCCTCGACCCGCCCGGCGACGGAGGCCTCTCCTCTCGGGCCCGGACCGAAGCCTCCCGGGCTCTGCTCGAAGCCTCTCGGGCCCTGACCGAAGCCTCTCGGGCTCTGGCCGAATTCTCTCGTGCTCTGGCCGAAACCGAAGGCCAGCTCGGCCGGGGACAGGTCGCGGGGCAGTTCGAGCAGGGCGAGCGGGTTGCCGCGGGTCTCGGCGACGATCCGGTCGCGGACCCGGGTGTCGACCAGGCCCGGCAGCACCGAGTCGAGCAGGGCGCGGGCCTCGGCGTCCGGCAGCCCTTCCAGCAGCAGGTCGGGCAGCCCGTCGAGGACCGTGCCGCGGACCGCGAAGATCAGGGCGACCGACTCGGAGTCCAGCCGGCGGGCCACGAAGGTGAGGATCACCTCGGACATCCGGTCCAGCCACTGGGCGTCGTCGACGACACAGATCAGCGGCTGCTCGGCGGCCGCCTCGGCGAGCAGGCCGAGCACGGCCAGCCCGATCACCAGACCCTCCGGCGGGCGGCCGCTGCTCAGGCCGAACGCGGTGGACAGCGCGTCACGCTGCGGTTCGGGGAGCCGGTCGAGGTGCTCCAGGAGCGGGGCGCACAGTTGCTGGAGTGCCGAGTAGGCGAGCTCGGTCTCCGGCTCCACCCCGGCCGAGCGGACCACCCGACCGGCCGGGGCGTGCTCGGTCAGGTAGTCGAGCAGCGCGGTCTTACCGACGCCGGGCTCGCCGCGCAGCACCAGGACACGACTGCGACCGGCTCGTACGTCGCGCAGCAACCGGTCCAGCGTCTCCCGCTCCCGGTGCCGTCCCCGCAGTTCGAGTCCCACGTCAGCCCTTCCCCGCCGGCCACCCGGCAGCCTTCCGCATGTCCATCCGGCGGCTTCCCCGCGTCCACCCGGCGTCGGACACTACCGGGGCCAGGGTGTCCGCCAGGGTTGCACCCGGGTTCGACGCACGCCGTTTCCGGCGAGGCTCGTCACATGGCGACGATCCATTTCCACAAGACCATGTCGGTGACGCCCGAGCAGTTCATCGCCGCGATCACCGACTTCGGCCCGGGCCGTTCGAAGATCTTCGGCAACAGCTCGGACGAGTTCCTGAAGGTGCACGACCTGGGGCCGACCCACGCCGACGTGACCGAGGGCGGCGGTGGTGTCTGGGAGCGGCTCAGCTACGACTGGTCGGACCCGTACCGGGTGGTGATGCGCACGACCGACTCCAACGTGTGGGGCGGGGCGTCCGGGCACACGTACAACCTGTCCCGCCGACCGGACGGGACCACCGTCCTGGACGCGGTCGTGGTGCGCGACGGCAAGAACCTCAAGGGCCGGATCGTCGGGTTTCTGCTGGGCACGGTGGCCAAGCCGTTCCTCGGCAAGGCGCTCGACCAGACCATCGAGGCGGTCGAGGCCCGAAATTGACTATAGGGCCCTCTAGTCAATATGGTGCCGCCCATGTCTGAACCACAGTCGGTCGTGGAGACCCGTGTCATCCACGACCTGCACCGCGCGGCCACCACACTGCTGGCCGACGCCGCCCGCCGCCCGGCGGCCGATCCGGCCGCCGTGGACGAGCTGCGGACCTTCGTCATCGCGCACCTGCGCCACCACCACGAGTCCGAGGACGACAGGTTGTGGCCGCTGATCGAGCGGGTCGCCCCCGGAGCGTCCGCACCGCTCGCCGGGCTCACCGGTGAGCACCACGAGCTGGACGGGGCGCTGGACGCGCTGGCGGCGGCACCGCTCGGCGACCCGTCGCTGGCCGATGCCGCGGCGACCGTCCGCGACACCGTGCACCGTCACCTCGACCACGAGGAGCCGGTGCTGTTCCCGGCGCTGCGCGAGCACGTCACCGCCACCGATTGGGAGGAGTTCTCGGCGTACGTGATGTCGACCGCCCCGATGGCCGCCGCCCACCTCAACGTCGGCTTCTTCGAGCGCGTGGCCACCGCCGACGAGGTGACGATGATGCTGTCCGGCCTGCCCGAGCCGGTCCGGGCGCTGGTCCCGGTGATGCGGGAGCAGGCCGCCGCCACGTTCGCGGCGCTGGGCGCATGACGCTCTGGTCGGAGACGGCGCAGACGGTGATGGCCGGGGACCTGGTGACCGTGTTCGCCTACGGCACCCCGGCCGGCGGTGTGATCGCGATCCCGGTCTCCCCCACCGGTCTCGCCGACCGGGCGGCCGGGACGATCGGCGTCACCACCTCGCTGGCCTTCAGCCACAAGCTGCGGCACATCCTGCGCGACCCACGGGTGGCGATGGCCTACCACACCCGGGAGCACGGTTTCGGCGCGTCGGCCGGCGACGGGTTCGTGCTGGCCCAGGGGGTCGCCGCGGTGGGGCTGACGCCGTCACCGGCCCGGCTGGCGGCACTCGCCCCACAGGTCGCCAGGTTCCTCGGGGACACCCCGGCCGGACCGTTCTGGGACTGGCTGCTGCGCGAATACCACGAGCAGCGGGTGGTCATCGACATCGCGGTCGAGCGGGTGACCGAGGCACCGGCGCCGGTGCCGGTACTCGCCTCGCAGCCGCCACCGAGCCGGGGCAGCACTCCCCGGCACGATCCGGCGAAACTGTTCCGGCAGGTGGCGAGGCTGCCGCACCGGGTTCTCGCCTACCGCGGGGAGGACGGGTTCCCGGTGATCGTGCCGGTGCGGGTCACCGGGCACAGCGCGGCCGGGCTCCTCCTGGAGGGTCCCCTGCCGGCCGGGGCGCGGCGGGCGGCGTTCACCGCGCACTCGTTCGGGCCGCAGGCGATCGGGCTGTCCAACCGGATCTGCACCGGCTGGCTCGACGTCACCGCCGGGGTGGCCGTCTACGCCCCGCACACCGTGGGCGGGTTCACGTCACCGCCGCTACGGCGGGTGCAACTGGCGGTCAACGGGGCGATGGCCAAGAACGGCATCCGCCGGGCCCGCCGCGACGGCACCCTCGAAGAACTGGCCCGGATGACGCCGGTCGTCGCCCACCACCCGGATCGCCCGCCGAATACCGCGCCGGGCGACGGCTGAGGCGGCCGCCCCGACCGCCTACCGGCGGGGGCCGACCCGGCTGAGCGGCGGCCGGCGGGCCATCAGCCGGGTGGGGGCAGGAGGGCGGCGGTGGCGGCGGCGATCAACCAGTCGCGGGTCCGGTCCAGGGGCCAGCCGCGATCCAGGGAGAGCGCCGACCAGGCGGCGTCGCCGAAGTAGAACCACAGGATGTCCAGGACGTCGTCGCGGGACAGTCCGGGGCGCAGGCCGCCCAACTCGACCAGGCGGTCGGCGACGACACCGATGGCGGCCTGGTAGAGCCGCAGGATGTTCGCGTGGACGGCGGCCGCCGACGGCTCGGAGCGGGCCTGTGGGAACAGGCCGACGATGGTGTCCCAGTGCCGGCGATGGTTGTGCCATGTGCCTTCGCCGACGATGGCGATCACCCGGGCCGGGTCGTCGACGGCGCTGATGGCGGCGGCGACGTCCCCGGACGCCGGGTCTTCGGTGATCGTGGTGAGCAGTGCGGCGAGGATGTCGGCCTTACCGCCGGTGCTGGCGTAGACGGTGGGCACCGCGACCCGGGCGGCACGGGCGATCTGCGGGACTGTCGTCCCGGCGTACCCGTTGGTCATGAACAGATCTCTGGCGCAGGCCAGGATCTCCGCCCGGGTGGCGGCGGCAGCGTCGGCCCGCCTCGGCGAGTGATATCTGCTCTGTGCCACGGCTCCGGATTATCCAGGGCCGGTCGTCACCGAATCACCCCCGCCGGGTGTTCGACCTGCCGGGGGTGATTCGGATTCAGGCCGCCCGATCGAGCCCGGCCGCCCGTGCCATGTGTGCGGCGTACCAGGCGGGCCATTGCTCGTCGTGTTTCCCACCGAGCGCGGTGGCCTCGTACTCCCCGTGGGCGACGGCCGCGTCGCGCAGGGCGGCCTCGACGGCGGCGACCGAGTCGTAGACGACGTGGCTGATCCGGCCCGGCCGGCGTTCGGTGATCTCCTGGAGGACGAACTCGTTGCCGTCCGGGTCGGTGAAGGACAGGAACGAGCCGTACGACTGCCGGTCCGGGTGCGGCCCGTCGACGCGGGCGGTGGTCCCGGCGTGGTGGAAGACCCCGCCGGCGTCGTGGAACACCTCGCTGACCGGCACCCCGTGGGCGGCCAGGTGGTCGTGGGCGGCGACGATGTCGTCGACGATCAGGTGGACACCCCGGGACGAGCCGGGTTCGGCGTCGGTGACCCCGGTGCCGATGATGATCGACGCGGCCGATCCGGGTGGGGTGAGGTGCACGACCCGGAATCCGTCCGGGCCGGTGAAGTCGACGTCCTCGCGGAAGCCGATGTCGCGGTAGAAGTCACGGGACCGGTCCACGTCGGCGACCGGTAGCACCACGACCTCGATCTTGAAGTCAACCATCGTCTGCTCCCTGGCTGGTTCGCTTACCGCAACGACTGTCGCTCCCGGGACCCCGGGGTCGCCCCAGGGTGAGTCCCTGGCCGGTACCCGGGTGCCCCCGGGTCGCGCAGTGCCTGCGGCAGGACGAAGGTGACGTTCTCGTCGGTGACGCGGTGCTCGGTGACGATTTCCGGAGCTAGGGCGGCGATCACCTCGTCGACCAGGTGCGGCGGCGCCGAGGCGCCCGCGGTCAATCCGACGGTACGGACCCCGGCCACCCACTCGGAGCGGATCTGGCCGGCGTCCTCGACGAGGTGTGCCGGGGTGCCGTTGCGACGGGCGACCTCGACGAGCCGCTGCGAGTTGGAGGAGTTGGCCGATCCGACGACGAGCACCACGTCACTGGCCTCGGCGATGGCGGCGACCGCCCGCTGCCGGTTGGTGGTGGCGTAGCAGATGTCGTCGGTCTCCGGTCCGGTCAGTTCGGGGAACCGGTCCCGCAGCGTGCCGACGATGGCGGCGGTCTCGTCGGCGGCCAGCGTGGTCTGGGTGAGGTAGGCGACCCGGCGTGGATCGTCGACCTCGATCGCGGCGGCGTCGGCGGTGTCACCGACCAGCCGGATCCCGGGGATCTGGCCGAGGGTGCCCTCTACCTCGTCGTGCCCGTCGTGGCCGATCAGCAGGACGGTGTCGCCGCGGGCGGCGAAGCGCCGGGCCTCGGTGTGCACCTTGGCGACGAGCGGGCAGGTGGCGTCGATGACGTGCAGGCCGCGGCGGGCGGCTTCGGCGCGGACGACGGGCGCGACCCCGTGCGCGGAGAAGACGACGGTGGCACCGTCCGGGATCTGGTCGAGCTCATCGACGAAGATCGCGCCGAGGGCTTCCAGGCGGGTCACGACGTGGGCGTTGTGGACGATCTGGCGGCGTACCCAGACGGGTGGCCCGAGCAGGCGCAGTGCGTTCTCCACCATGTCGACGGCGCGTTCGACTCCGGCGCAGAAGGACCGTGGGGCGGCGAGCAGCACTTCCATGATCACGCAGTTTAGGGTGGATAGTTCGCTCTTCTATAAAAACCGTCAAATGAGCTCTGAGCTGGGATAAAACGGGCTAGATGTAAGCCTTATTCCGGATGAAACGGGGCGTTACCACCGTGACCAGTTCAGTGAAGCCGGCCAAGACGCGTGAGGAACAGGACCAGGAGTACCAGCAGAGTCTCAGCACGGTCGCCGCACGGAACCTGACCCACACCACCAAGTCGGTTCCGCAGATGCAGGAGATCACCTCCCGGTGGCTGCTGCGCAAACTGCCCTGGGTCGAGGTCAAGGGTGGCGCCTACCGGGTGAACCGGCGGATGACCTACCGGCTCGGCGACGGCCGGCTCACCTTCATCAACACCGGGGCGTCGGTGCAGGTGGTGCCATCCGAACTCCGGGAGATCGAGGTGCTCGCCGGGATCGACGACGAGGAACTGCTCCGCGGAATAGCCGACCGGTTCGTCCAACAGGAGTACCAACCCGGTCAGGTGATCGTCGAGTTCGGTTCGGTCGCCGACAACCTGTATCTGATCGCGCACGGCAAGGTGGACAAGGTCGGCGTCGGGGCGTACGGCGACCCGCTCAGCCTCGGTGTGCTCGCCGACGGGGAGAAGTTCGGTGAACAGGTCCTGGTGGCCGACGACCCGATCTGGGCGTACACCGCGAAGGCGATGACCGCGGTGACCATCCTGGCCCTGCCGCGCACCGAGTTCGCCGAGCTGACCGCGCGCAGCGAGACCCTGCGCGACCACGTCGAGGGATTCCGGGACAAGAGCCGCCGCCCGCAGAACAAGCACGGCGAGGCGGCGATCGCGGTCGCGGCCGGCCACTCCGGCGAACCCACCCTGTCCGGCACCTACGTCGACTACGAGACCAACCCCCGCGAGTACGAGCTGAGCGTCGCGCAGACCATCCTGAAGATCCACACCCGGGTCGCCGACCTCTACAACGACCCGATGGACCAGCTGGAGCAGCAGCTGCGGCTGACCGTGGAGGCGCTCCGCGAGCGCCAGGAGTACGAACTGGTCAACAACCGTGAGTTCGGCCTGCTGCACAACGCCGACCTGCGGCAGCGCATCCACACCCGCAGCGGCCCGCCCACCCCCGACGACCTGGACGAGTTGCTGAGCATGCGACGCAACACGAAGTTCTTCCTGGCCCATCCGCAGGCGATCGCGGCGTTCGGCCGGGAGTGCACGAAGCGCGGCATCTACCCGCCGACCGTGGACATGGACGGGCACACCGTGCCGTCCTGGCGGGGCGTGCCGATCCTGCCGTCCGGCAAGATCCCGATCAGCCACACCCACACCACGTCGATCATGGCGATGCGGATCGGTGAGTCCAATCAGGGTGTGATCGGCCTGCACCAGACCGGGATCCCGGACGAATACCAGCCCGGGCTCAACGTGCGGTTCATGGGCATCAACGAGCAGGCCGTCATGTCGTACCTGGTCAGCGCCTATTATTCGGCGGCTGTGCTGGTGCCGGACGCGCTCGGCATCCTCGACCACGTCGAACTCTCGCACTGACATGTCCGTCCTCACGGATCTACGAGGAGCACCTCCGGCCGATCTGCGCCGGCTGCTGCCGGGCTTCGGCATGTCCGCGGCCCGAGCCTTCCTGGGACCGCTGATCGATCCGCCGGCCGACGGCGGGCTGTTCTGCCCCGACGCGATCCGCGACGACCCGGCCCTCGGCGAGGCGGTCGACGACGGACTGATCGCCTGGGCACGGGACGTCGGCATCTATCCGGGCCGGCTGGACAAGCTGCGGTCCTACGGCTTCGGCCGGTTCATGATGCTCGCCCACCCCGCCGTCAACGACCCCGACCGCCTGCTGATGGCCACGAAATGCCTGGTCGCCGAATGGGCGGCGGACGACTACTACGTCGACGAGGTGGAGTTGGGCGCCGTGCCGGAGGTGGTCGGTTCCCGGCTGGCCCGGCTGATCTCGGTGGTCGACCCGGCCCAGATGGTCCCGCGGTACGCCGTCGACATGGCCGGATACCACCGGCTCCAGCCGATCTCGGAGGCGTTCCGCACGGCCGTCGAGCACCTGGCCGTCTACGCCACCCCGGCGCAGTTGGGCCGGTTCCAGCATCAGATGGCGATCCTCTTCCTGGCCTGGACGCAGGAGGCGGACTGGCACGTCAACCGGCGTACCCCGCCGGTCTGGGAGTACCTGGTCCAGCGGCATCTCAACAGCTACCTGCCGCCGATGATCCTGGTCGACGTGCTGGCCGGCTACGAGCTGTCCGCGCACGAGTTCTACCAGCCGGAGGTACGCCGTGCGTACACCCTGGCCGGCAACGCGGCGGTGCTCGTCAACGACCTGCACTCCGGCCCGGCCGAGTCGGACACCGATTACAACCTGCCGCGCGTACTGCAGGTCAACGAGGGACTCGAGCCGAAGGAGGCGATGGCCCGGACCGTCGAGATCCACAACGAGCTGATGCACACCTTCGTCGGGTCGGCCACCCGGCTCAGCGCGGCCGGATCGCCGAACCTGCGGCGGTTCCTCGCGGACGTCTGGGCCTGGACCGGCGGCAGCCGCCGGTGGCACGCCACCACCCGCCGATACAACCAAGGGAGCTGATGATGACCAGCACGATCCTCCGCACCGACTTCGAGAAGTCGGTCGCCGCGTACTGGAACACCAACCAGGACGACCCGGTGAACCTGCGTCTCGGCGAGGTCGACGACCTCTACCACCACCACTACGGGGTCGGGCCCTACGATCCGATGGTCCTGGACGGCCCGGCCGGCACCCGCGAGCAGCGGATCATCGCCGAGTTGCACCGGCTGGAGAGCGCCCAGGCCGACCTGCTGCTCGACCACCTCGGCCCGATCGCCCCGGAGCATCTGATCCTGGACGGCGGCTCCGGGCGGGGCGGCACCAGCATCATGGCGCACCAGCGGTTCGGCTGCGAGGTCGACGGGGTGTCCATCTCCGAGTATCAGGTCGGCTTCGCCAACGAGCAGGCCGCGCGGCGCGGCATCGCCGACAAGGTCCGCTTCCACTTCCGCAACATGCTGGAGACCCAGCTGCCGGGCGACACCCGGCAGGCGATCTGGACGAACGAGACCACGATGTACGTGGACCTGTTCGACCTCTACGACGAGTTCGCCCGCCTGCTCCGGTTCGGCGGACGCTACGTGTGCATCACCGGCTGTGCCAACGACGTGACCGGCCTGCGGTCGAAGGCGGTCAGCCGGATCAACGAGCACTACACCTGCGACATCCACCCGCGCAGCCAGTACTTCAAGGCGCTGGCCGCGAACGGGCTGGTCCCGATCAACGTGGTCGACCTGACCGCGGCCACCATCCCGTACTGGGAACTACGCGCCCGGTCCGAGGTGGCCACCGGAATCGAGGAGCCGTTCCTGACCGCGTACCGGGAGGGCAGCTTCCACTACCTGCTCATCGCGGCCGACCGCATCTGACATCGGCACGCCGGGCGCGGTCCGTACCGTGCCCGGCCCGCCGCGGTGTCAGCGGGGCAGGTGGAACTCGACCTCGGTGCCCTGCCCGGGGCGGCTGAAGATCTCGGTCGTGCCGCCCAGGTCGGCGATCCGTCCGCGCATCGACTGCGCCACCCCGAGCCGTCCGGCGACGGCCGCCTCGGTCAGGCGCTGCGGCTCGAAACCGACGCCGTCGTCGCGCACGGTCACCCGTACCCCATCGGTCTCGTCCTCCAGAAGGATCCAGGTCCGGGCGACCGGACCGGCATGCCGGACGACGTTGTCCAAGGCCGCCTGGACCGCCGCCAGCAGCTCGGCCGCGCGGTCGGCCGGCAGGCGCACCGGGCCGGCCGGCGCGGACACCTCGATCCTCGGTGTGGCCAGCGCGGTCAGCGTGGCCCGCAGATCGGTGTCGCCGCGCGGGCCGTCCGCGGTGGCGGCGCCGCTGAGCAGATTGCGGAGGGCCACCTCCTGCTCGCCGGCCAGCGCCGCGAGTTCGGCGCCGCCCTCGCGCTGCACCAGCGCCAGCACCTGCAGCACCCCGTCGTGGATGGGCCGGGCCAACCGGTCGCGTTCGGCGGTGGCGGCCTCCTGCCGGATCTGTTCGGCACGCTTACGTTCGGCCCAGCGCTCGGTCAGGTAGTGGGCGACACCGAGGCCGACGATCGCGGCCGCCGCCACCAGCATCAGCACGGCCGAGGTGGACAGCGAGTCACCCGAGTTCGGGATGTTCGACGGTGGCCCGCCGCGGCGCAGCTGGATCACCCGAAGCGCCGGCACGCCGGCCAGCGCGAGCACCGCGGCGATCGGCCCGAGCACGGCCGGGACCGCGCCCCGCGGCGCCAGCACCTGGGCGATCGCGCCGAAGGCCGCCGTCACCGCGGCGACGGCCAGCACGAGCATCACCAGGGTGGGCAGGGTGTTCTGGCCGACGGCCAGCCGCTGCGGCGCTCCGCCGGTGCCCTCGTCGGCGATGAACATGACCAGGGCGGCGCCGACCGCGAGGGTGCCCGCGGCGGCGATCCGCCACCTGGTGACCACGGCCGCGATGCCGACCGCGACACCGGCGACGACGCCGAGCAGGCGCGCCGGTCCCGTCGGGTCCAGCGAGGTGTAGGCGACCACCAGCGGGTACGCCGCGGCCACCGACACGGTCGCGGCGGTGAGGGCACCGGTCAGCCCCCACAGACCGGTCAGCGTGGCGCAGACGGCGACCAGCAGGAGCGTCGCCAGACCGATGATGGCGGCCTTCTCGGTGCCGTAGGCCAGGCTGTACCAGCTGATGCCCAGCAGCCGGGCCAGGTACTCGGTGGGGAACAGCGCCAGCGGCAGGACGACGAAGGCGGCGAGCCCGGCCGCGACGACCAGACGCAGGCGCGGCCACGACCAGAAGCCGCCCCCGGGCGGTCCCTCGGCGGGCCGGTCACCGTGTCGCAGCATCCAGAGCGCCGGACCGGTGGCGGCCAGCCCGGCGACCAACAGCGCGGCCGACCGCAGCGTCGGGTCCGAGGCGGATTGGGCGGCGATGCGGGCCAGTGCGCGCCCGGCCAGCACCGCCCCCGTGCCGAGGCCGGCCACCGCCGAACCCAACGCCACCGCCCGGCTGTTCAGCAGGCTCTGCGCGCCGCCGAGGACTCCGACGACCAGCAGCGGGAAGGCGGCGGTGGGCAGGTACTGGTAGGGCATCGTCGACGAATCGGGCAGCATCTGCGGCCAGACCAGCGCCGTGCTGATCAGGCCGCCCACCACCAGCAGGTACGGCCACCAGCGCAGCAGGCACAGGCCCAGCACGGTCGCCACGGTCGGGATGAGCGGGAGGATCAGGCCGCGGGAGTCGTAGTACCCGTCCGGGCCCTGCACTCCGACCATCGGCGAGAACGTGGCGCCGAGGGCCGAGGAGGCGGCCGGCAGGATCAGGAGGCTGCCGCCGAGCCCGCCGAGGGCCGTCCACCATCGCAGCGTCCGCTCATTCATGGCAGTGATCATGACTGATGAGGCGAAACCGCGGAGACCCATCCATCGACGATCGCGGACATCGGCGGCCCGGGCCTGAGTACGGATACTCATCCCGACCCGCTCTTCGACTCAGATCGCGCGCCGGCTCGACCGGGTCCGGTACGGTCCGTGACTATGATCGCGATCAAGCCGTGGCAGCTGCTCTTCTGTCTCGTCGTCGTGCTGGTGATCGCCGGCGTGGCGATCGCCGTGTCCAGATCGAAGCGGAAGAGGTAGCTCAGTCCGTGAGCAGCAGGCCGGCCAGGTCACGGGCGTGGTCGGTCCACGGGGCCGGGCGCATGGTGGCCGGGTCGAGGCGGATGTTGACGCGACGGCCCTCGGCATACACCTCGGTGCCGTCCGGCGAGGTCACCCGGAACCGGTAGTCGGCGCTGGTGGTGCCGAGTTTGGCCAGCCAGAAGTGCACGGCGATGTCACCGACCGAGGAGACCGGCCGATGGAAGGTGATCGCATACTCCCGGACCGCGTTGAACGCGTCGGGTGAGGTCGGGCGGCCGCCGCTGAACGAGACACCCCGGTCGGCCCACCACTGGGAGACGGCCCGCTCGACCAGGACCGCGTAGCGGGAGTTGTGCAGGATGCCCATGGCGTCCAGGTCGTCGAAGTGCACCGGCGTGTGCTCGACGGCGCCGTGCGAGACGGTGGGTGTGGTCATGACGGCTCCGGGAGGATCGTGGGGTCGGTGGCGATGGCACGCAGGTGCTCCAGCAGGGAGCGGCGGGCCTGGCGGCAGGTGGTCTCGGTGCCGAGGACGGGTGACTGCATGACGGCGCAGACGCCGAGCGCCTCGGTCTGGTAGGCGAGCTGCCCCGGATCGGCCCCGGCCGGCAGCTCGCCGAGCGTGACGGCCTCGGCGGCGAGCCCGGTGAGGAAGGTCATCCAGTCGGTGAGCTCGGCGGCGAGCCGATCGCGGATGACGCCGGGCCGGGCGTTGAACTCGAAGTGGGCGTTGGCGAAGAAGCAGCCGCCGGGCAGCACCCCGGCCTCGTAGAAGGCGAGCCGGCTGTCGTGCACGGCCCACAGCCGGCGCACCCCGGGCGGGGCGGTCATGGCCGGGCGGATGACCCGCTCGGTCCACTGGGCGCGGGCCTGGTCGACGACGGCGAGCTGCAGCGCCTCCTTGGACCGCCAGTGCGCGAAGAGGCCGGATTTGCTGACCCCGAGCGCGTCGGCGACCTGGCTGAGCGAGAGCCCGTCCAGCCCGGAGACGGTGGCGAGCAGCAGTGCCTGCTCGAGCACCGCGCTGCGGGTGCGTTCGCCCCGGACCAGCCGACCGTCCTGTGTCATGCCGCCACCATACAAAACGACCGACCGTTCGTAAATATTGAACCGGTCACAGCCGACGTCTTGACGTACTCGATGTGATCGTTAACATCTTGGCAATGTCCGTGACTTCGCGGCCCCGCCGCATCGCCCTGGTCGCCGCCCTGGTGGTCGCCGCCTCGGCAGCGGGCATCGTGGTGCTGCGGGCGCGCGACGGGGGTGCGCCCGCAGCCGGTTCCACGCCGATGACGGCGCCGAGCGCATACCCGGAACCGGCTTTCCTGCTCGGCGACGCCGGGGTGCACGACCCGACGATGGTCCGCCGACCGGACGGCGGCTACCTGCTCGCGCACACCGGCGACAACCTGCGGCTACGGACGTCGACCGACCTGAGCACCTTCACCGACGCGGGCGCGGTCTTCCCCGACGGCGCGGCGTGGACCACCCCCTACACCAAGGGCAGCACGGCGCTGTGGGCGCCGGACATCTCATTCCACGACGGCCGCTACCACCTGTACTACTCGGCCTCCACGTTCGGCTCCAACACGTCGGCGATCTTCCTGGCCACCAGCACCACCGGCGAGTCCGGAAGCTGGACGAACGACGGCCTGGTGATCGAGAGCGGCGCCGGCTCGGACTTCAACGCGATCGACCCGAACCTGTTCGTCGACGACACCGGCCACTGGTGGCTGACGTTCGGATCGTTCTGGACCGGCATCAAGCAGATCGCCCTGGACCCGGCGACCGGCCGCGCCTCGAACCCGGCCCCGACCGCCCTGGCCACCCGCGGCGACACCGCGATCGAGGCGCCCTACCTGGTCAAGCACGGCGACCACTACTACCTGTGGGTGTCGTTCGACGCGTGCTGCAAGGGCGCGGCCAGCACCTACCGCACCATGGTGGGCCGCTCGACCAGCCCGAACGGCCCGTTCACCGACCGTGCCGGCACACCGATGACCGCGGGCGGCGGCACCGAGATCCTCGCCGGCCACGGCGCCGTCCACGGCCCGGGCCACCCGGCGGTCCTCGACGACCTGCTGCTCTACCACTACTACGCGGACAGCGGCTCGTCCCACCTGGGCCTCAACCGGATCGGCTACGACTCCGACGGCTGGCCCTTCGCGTACTGACCGGCAACCGATCTCAGTCCGGTGCCTCGTCCTCGTCGGAGCCCGCGCTGTCCGGTTCGACCTGGTCGTCGGCGGGCACCTCGATGTCGGGGGCCTCGACCTGCGGGCCGGGCGGGTCGGGCCGCTCGGCGTTCAACGGCGGTCGCGGGGCGGTGTCGCTGCTGTCGGACGTCATGGCTCCCGGATTCCCGGTCCGCAGCGTTCCACGCCTGCGGCCCCGATCACCAGTCGGTGAAGCTCTGCGGGGCGACGATCCACTGGCAGGCCAACTGGCCCGCGATGACGACACCGATCGCGACCTGGATACCGCCGATGCGGGCCAGCTTGTCCCGCCGAACGGTGTCATCGGCGCGGCGGGCCCGGGTGGTGTTCCAGACGGCCTGACCGAACGCGATGGCCGGGATGATCAGATAGGCGCCGTTGGTCGGCGAGAGGGTCGCCCGGCCGGTCGCCACGGCGACGGCCAGGGCGACCGCACCCAGCAGATAGACGCCGAGCAGGGCCTGCGAGACGCGCAGCGCGATCTCCTGCCATAGGGGTACGGCCTCCGCCTGTTCCATCGACGTGTCCCTTCTCGTGGGGTTCCGGCATCGCGGTGTACCCCGGGCGGGACGGCCCGGTTCAGCGGGTCAGGATCGGGGCGAGGACCTCGTGGACGTACGTGTTCGGATGCTTGCCGGTGAACTTCTCGGCGAGCGGGCCGTAGGCGGAGACCGGCACGTCCTGTGCGGTGTGGCCCTTGGTGGTCCACTTCATCGCGAAGCTGAGTTTCGTACCCTTGACCGGGAACGAGGGGCTCACCCCGGCCCCGTCCACCAGCGCCAGTCCGCCGGTCTCGTGGTCGCCGGTGACGACGACCAGGGTGTCCGGGTGGGCGGCGGCGAAGGACTGCGCGACCGAGACCGTCCGGTCCAGCTGTCCCATCGCCTGGAGCACGCGGCGGGCGTTGTTGGCGTGCGCGAACTCGTCGACCGCCTCCTCCTCGACGAACAGGAAGAACCCGTCGGGGTCGGTGGACAGCGCGCCCAGTGCCTTCTGGGTCATGGTGGCCAGGTCGACCGGCGGGGCGTAGACGTCGCCGTCCTGCTGGAACATCTCCTCGTTGGCGAACAGGCCGAGCAGTGGGCCGGGGCCGGCCGCGGCCAGCTGGGCGGCGGTGGAGACGTACTGGTAGCCGTTCTTCCGGGCCTTGGCGATCAGATCGCCCTTGGTGCCGACGCTGAACTCGGTGGGATCGACGGCCGGCCGGTCCGGATGGGCGCCGACCTTGCCCTTCGGCAGCCACCAGTCCTCACCACCGCCGAGGATCACATCGGGTTTGGACACGTCGAGGAACTGGCGGGCGATGTCGTCCTGCGCCTTCCGGTCGACGGCGTTGGCGAAGAACGCGGCCGGACTCGCGTCGGTGACCTGTGCGGTGGTGACCAGGCCGGTCGCCTTGCCGGCCCGCTTGGCCAGCGTGCCGAGAGTGGGCACCGCTCGACCGCCGGTGTCGACGCTGATCGCGCCGTTGTAGGTCCGCCGCCCGATGGCCCAGGCGCTGGCCCCGGCGGCCGAGTCGGTGACGATCGACGCCGGGTCGGCCGGGCTGGTGCTGAGCTGCCCCGAATAGGGGAACCGATCCATGGTGAGGGCGCCACCGGGTCCGGCGAGAAACAGGCGACCGGCCTCGCGGTGGGCGGCCGCCATACCGTCGCCGTTGATGAAGATGACATTGCGGACGGCCGGGGCGTCCGCCCGGAACGCGACGTAGGCGTCGGCCGGCGTCCTCTTCAGCAGATACAGACCGCCGAGGGCCAGCAGACAAACGATCAGCGGTACGGCCAGTTTGCGCACGATAAGTACGGTACGCGCCGTCCCGGCACTGAGGGCCCGACCGCACCGCGCGTCGTGGCGGACTGGGGTCAAGCACCGCGCCTCGTGGAGGACTGCGGTCAAGCACCCCGCCGATGACCCCTCGACAGGCCGGCGCCTCACCGCGCCGTGTCGCCGAGGAGCGTGCCGAGCAGCGCGGTGCCCGCGGCCGGGCGTTGCGCGCGAAGGAACTCCGGCAGGACGGGGTCGTCCTCGTCGAGCAGGACCGCCAGGGCGGCGAAGACACGCAGGTCATCCAGGCCGACCGCGGTGATCGTGCCGCCGAGGTCGAGGAACTCGCGCCGAACCCGGTCGCCGACCGGGCCACCCGGCCACTCATCGTCGCGCAGCACGATGACCCGTCGCCTCCGCACCGCCGGGTCGAGGGCGGCGACCGAACGCAGCCGCGCCAACCGCGCCTGGACCGCCCGCGCGCCGGGGTGCGCGAGACCGCGGAGATACCAGTGGGCCTCGTCCCCGGTCGCCGGGTCCAGGCTCTCGCACAGCCACGCGTGCGCCGCCGGATGACCGGGTTCGACGGGCGGCACGGTGAACCGGCCACCGCCCCGCTCGATCACCCACGCCCGCAGTCCCGCCGCCAGCAGTCTCGGCATCACGGCGTCCTCGGTCGCCGGATCGAGCGCCGCCGTCACGTCGGCCTCGGCGGCGAGCCGGGTGAGACGTTCACCGAGGCGAGCGAGGCGTTCCACGTCGACCGGCGGCGCCTCACGGTCCCGGTGCGCGCCGAGATCCGCCGGCGAGAGGATCTCGTTGCGGGCCAGGCAGCGGCGGATGTGCCGGCCCGCGTGGTCGATCAACTGCCGCGGCGTGTGGCCGGGTGTCCCGTCGAAGGCCTCCGGCCGGATCGGCCAGGTGGGATACGGCGGTTTGAACTCGGCCGCCTCGAAGAACGGCGTGAACCGGGCCGCGATCAGCCGCTCCGCGACCGCCCTCGACGGCAGCGGCTCCAGACGAATCTCCGGCCGAAAATGATCACCGGGAGCGCCGTCGCGGATCAGCCGCCAGGAAGCCGGGCGGCAGGCGACCACGGTCACCGTCCGGAACAGCTTCTCCCGCAGGTCCGACAATCCCCGGGAAAGATCGACCACCATCGCGGCGGTACGGCCGGAGCCGCTCTGCCCGAGGCCGGCGGCAATGTGCTCGGAGCCGCCCGGTGCCGAGTCGGCAGCGGGCGAGGTAGCGGCGACGGTGTGGGCCGGGGCGCTCTGGGCCAGGATCACGTCGATTCGGTGGACGGCCAGCAGGCTCGGGCCGGTCAGGGCCAGCAGGCGGGAGATCTCGACGGCCACGTCCTGTTCGGATTTGCCGACCCGGGGCAGGCCCCACCGCTCGGCGTCGGCGGGGGCCGGCTCGGCCAGCGACAGCAGCCAGGACTCGCCCAGGTCGGCGACGTCGGGGTCGGTGGCGGCCAGCAGGACCAGGGCACGCAGGGTGAAACGGCAGTCCCGGCCGGCCTCCGGGTCGGCGGTCCGGACGCCGGTCACGAACGCGTCGAGGGCGGCCGGGGTGAGCGGTGCCTGCCCGCGGATCTGCCGGCGCAGCGTGCTGGGGATCTCGGCGCGTTCGCTGAGCCGCTCCAGGAACATCGCGAGTTGGCTGTGCCGATAGTGGCCGGAGCGCCGCAGCCCGCGCAGCAGGGTGTGCACGACCGCGGCCCAGAACGCGTGGCCGTCGGTGAGGCCCATCGCGAAGAAGTAGCCCTCGCGCTGTTGCACCCGCTCCCGGGCCCAACGCAGCAGGTGGGTGCGCCCGGAACCGGGGCCGCCTTCGACGACCACACCCGGTGGGCTTCCGGTGCGGCGGGCCTCGGCCTCCTCGAACGCCTGCAGCACCGCCGCCGCGGCCGCCTCGTTCAGGTCGTCGAGGTGCGTCTCCAGGTCGGTCCACACGTCGTCGGTGGCCGCCCGGTCCAGCCGGCGTAGGTCGGTCAGCACCAGGCGCTGGTCGGGCTCGATCATCCGGGGCCGATCGTGATCAGGTGCTCGGCCCCGGTGGGGTTCGCCGCGCCGTGGGCGGTGCTGAGGTGAGCGGCCATGAATGCGATCTCCGAATGATCATCTGATGCGCGTGCTTCGCTCTGCATCATTACCGGATTCGATGGAATCGCCATCATTCATCGGATGTCCGCTATCCGATTCATACGCTCGCCGGTAAGTCCATTGACACTCGGCGAACGATCGGGCGCCCCCGTCGATCGAGGGCGCCCGTGTCGTTTCCCACCGCATCAGCCCGGCGGTCGCGTTTCGATCTGGTGGATCGCCCGCGTCGCGGTGTGGCTCACGGTGCTTCTTCTGGCCGTACCGAATGAATGTTCGTCAGCACCAGGTGAGGGTGGAATTAGTCCGGGTGACGTTGCTGATGGTGTTGTTGCTGCCGGTGCAGGGGTTCCAGCGGATGTTGGTATTGCTGACCGTCAGGTTCTGGAAGCGGATGCCGGACGAGGGCGCGAATTCGGTGCGCGCCGCGATGCGAATCTCGCCGCCGCCGCTGACCGTGCCGGAGACACCGGCGACGATGACGTTGTAGCAGTTCTCGACCAGGATCGAATTGTTGCCGGTGTTGGCGATGTCGACGCGGTCGATGGTCGCGCCGCCGCTCTCCGAGACGCAGAAGATGCCACGGCCGCCGCCGCGCGCCTTGACCGTGCCGACCTTGATGTTGTTGGGGTAGGAACTGCCGACCCGGCCGTTGCGGTTGGCCATCCGGAACGCCGCGTAACCGGTGCCGGCACCCGCGTTGTCGGCGTCGACGGTGCCGACGGTCGCGTTGATCGTCTGGTTGAGCAGCAGACCGGATTCGCCGACGCTACGGGCGGTGACGGTGCCGATGGTGATGCCGTCGACGCCGTAGGTCTCCATCGCGTGGGAACTCGCGCCCTGCACGTAGACGTTGTCGACCCGGACGTTGCGGGTCCACTGGCTGGTGTCGCCACGGTTGTCGATGCGTACGCCGAGACCGGCGCTGAGGCGCATGTCGATCTGGCCGAGCCACACGTTCGTCACGTTGCGCATGAAGATGCCGTAGATCGGCGCGCCCGTCACGTTGAGGTACGGGACCTCGATGTTGCTGACACCGCGGGCGTAGATCGGTGCGTAGTCGCCGCTGCCGGAGCCGGTCACGTTGATCGTGCCGCACACCGACAGTGACGTGTAGCTGGCCAGCGAGATGCGGCTGCCGGCCGCCATGGTGCCGTTGCCGCGGACGACGACCCGCTGGATCGAGGTACGCCCGGCGGTCAGACTGCCGATGCCGGCCTGGACGGCGGCCCGGAAATCGGTGCCGGTGTAGACGGCCGAGCCCGCGGCGTTGCGGGCGGTCCAGGTGCTGCCGCTGACCGTGACCTGGGACTGGAAGGTGCCGTCGCCGCAGGCCGCGGCCGACGCTCGGGGGAGGCCGATAGCGGTGCCGGCCACGGTGAGGAACGCGACGAACGCGATCTTCAGGGAACGGGTTCTCATGGGGATTCCTTCGTTCACATCGGGGCATGTGAGCGCTAACTGGGGATCCCAGGAGTGTCCGCACCTTCCTTAAGGCTGTCAAGTTTGTCGATGTCTCAGGGCAGGTAGATCTGCTCCGCCTCGGTGATCCGACCGCCCTCGATCTCGAAGCGGAGCAGCATCCCGCCCTCCAGTCGACCGAGTTCGGCCTTCTTCAGTTCGCCCAGGTCGACCACCTTGATCTCGGCACCCGGGGCGAATTCCGCGGTCCGCAGCTTCGTGTTCTTGTTGCGGATGTAGTAGCCGACGCACCAGTCGTTCTCGCCCGGTTTCTCGCCGTCGTCGGCGCACGCCTGCACCGCCGCCTTGCCGACGAAATAGTCGACCAGGTCGTAGGTCAACTCCCGGGTGGCCGGTTTGATCTCCTTGATGAACGCGTACTGCGGACCGGAAACGGTCGGACTCGGCGCGGCGGTCGTCGCGGTCGCGGCCGGGGTCGAGGCGGTGGTGGGTTCGGCCAGTGTGCTCGGCGGTGCCGTGGCGGGTGCGGCCGGCCCGGTGGGCGTGGTGGTGGCCTTGTCACCCTGGCCGGTGCAGGCGGTCAGCAGGAGAAGGAACGGGACGAGGGCGAGGTGCCGGCGCATGCCGGTAAGGTAACGGACCGCGACCGTCCGGTACCTCACCCTTCCAGGCCACTCTCCCCGATCTTCGCCGCGGTCCGGGACGCCTCCGCCGCCAGCCGGGCCGTCTCGTCGTGGTCGCGGCGGCACTCGATCTCCAGTTGCGCCTCGGCGAGCGTCTCCAGCAACGCCAGCGCCCGCCGGTGATGATCAAGGGCGGCCGGGAAGTCGCCGGACTCCCGTGACGCGACGCCGATCTGGTTGTGGCACCAGGCCTGCTGATGGGGCAGCCGGTTCTCCTCGGCGAGCCGCAGCGCCTCCGCCAAGATGGCCGGAGAGGTTGTCGCACGTCCGAGAGTGATCAGTCCGGTGATCCGCGCCGGGCCTTCAGCGAGGTCGAGGGCCGCCCGCGCGAGATCGGCGGCTCCGTCGCGGTCGCCGCGCTGCAGGGTCACCCACCCGTCGAAGGCGAGCGCCTGCGACTCCCCGGCCCGGTTGCCGGTCCGCGCGAACTGTTCCCGCGCCCGCCGGAACCGCTCCCCCGCCTCGGCGAACCTGCCCAGATCCCGGAGCACGAACCCGGTCCGCAACGCGAGCGCCGCGGCAGGCTCCACGTCACCGTCTTCCGGGGCGGTGAGCGCGCCGGCCGCGTCGTATGCGGCGAGCGCGTCGGTCAGGCGGCCGGCGGCGGCGTGGGCGAAGCCCAGGTCGGCGAGCAGCGACGCCCGCTGCCGGTCCCGGCCGAGACGCCCGGCGGCGTCGGCGGCCTTCGCCAGCAGGCGTACGTGATCCGCGGTACCCCGATGCCGGAAGAACCAGACCCGCATGGCCGGCGGAAGATCGGCCACCACCTCGTCGTCCCCGAGGCGCACCGCGACGTCGAAGGCCGCGACCAGATTGGCGTATTCCCGATCGAACCACTCCGGCGACGCCTCCCCCGCCGCGACGAGACTGTGCCGCAGCACCCGCCGCAGCGCGGCCTCCGCCTCCGGTTCGTCCTCGGCGGCCAGGTCGGCGGCGTACTGCCGGATCAGATCGTGCATCCGGTACCGCCCCGGCGACGTCTCCTGCACCAGGTGCGCGTCGACCAGCTCGTCGACGATCTCCGCGCATCGCCCACCCGGCAGCCCGGTCAGAGCGGCCGCCGCCGGGGTGCCGAAGTCACCGCCCGGCAGCACTCCGAGCAGCCGGAACACCCGCCGCTGGGAATCGTCGAGCTGCCGCAGCGACATCCCGAACGCCGCGTCGAACCGGTTGGCTCCGTCCCGCAGCCGCTCGGCGAGCACCGCGACCGTCCAGCCGGGACGATGCCGCAGCCGCGCCCCGGCCATCCGCAGCGCGAGCGGCAGCCCACCGCACTGCGCGAGGACCTGCCGCACCCCGTCGTCACCGCTGGATCCGGCAGCGGAATCGGACCCGACACCGATCCCGGCGACGGAATCGGATCCGGCGCCGATCCCAGCGGCGGAAACGGATCCGGCGGCAATCCCGGCAGCGGAATCGGATCCGGCGGCGACTCCAGCGGCGATCCCGGCGGAGATCCCGGCGGCTCGGGCGAACAGGCGGGCCGCGTCGGCATCGGACAGCGGCGCGAGCGACACCGGCGGGACCGCGTCCAGGCTGATCAGGCGGTTTCGGCTGGTCAGCAGGACCGCGGAGCGACCGGCGCCGGGCAGCAACTGCCGCACCTGGTCGGCGTCCGCCGCGTTGTCGAGGACGACGAGCACGCGACGGCGGGACAGTTCGGATCGCCACCGGGCGGCCCGGTCGTCGGCGGCGGGCGGCAGGTGGGTGACGTCGAGGGCGCCGAGCAGCCGTTCCAACGCGACCGCGGGCGCCAGCGGCTCGTGACCCGGGGTGAAACCGTGCAGGTCGAGGTAGAGACCGCCGTCCGGATAGGCCCCGGCGACCCGATGCGCGACGTGCACGGCGAGGCTGGTCTTGCCCACCCCGGCCATCCCGTCGACGGCGGCCGCCCCGACCGTACGCAGCAACTCCTCGGCGTGGGCGACCTCGCTCTCCCGGCCGGTGAAGTCGAACAGGTCGGCCGGCAGGTCGTTGCGGCGCGGCGGCGGGGCGGCCCCGGTCTTGTCCGCTTCGGCCCAGATCGGGCGCAGCGGCCGCGGGTCACGGCCGACGGCCCGGCAGAGGGCGACGACGGCGTCCCACGGCGGGACGAGCCGGCCGGTCAGGTAACGCGACAGCGACGAACTGCTCAGGCCCGCCTTGGTGGCCAGGGCGCGCAGGCTGAGACCGCTCACGTCCTTGATCTGGGCGAGCTGGGACACCAGTCGCTCGTGCGGGCCGGCCACGAGCAACACCGTACCGTCCCGTCCCACGGTGCTCGTTCGCCCGTACATCCGTGCTGGTCAAGGGGATGATCTTTGTCCCACGGTGTCCCACGGGCGGCGCGGGACCGAACCGCCGGGTGCTCCGATGGGCGCAGCAAAGGGAGGGACGGCGGCTCTGCTCCCGACCGTCGCCGTTGCCGGCGCCCGGCACCGGCTCAGCATTCCGACCCGGAGGGAAAAGATCATGACCACGACGTACGAGGGGTTCACCGCAGCCGAGCGCGGCGCGATGAAGGAGCGCGCGAAGGAGCTGAAGAACGGTGCCAAGGAGTCCGAGGTCCTCGCGAAGATCGCCGAGATGACCGGGACCGATCGGGAAGTGGGCGAGCGGGTGCACACCCTGATCCGCGAGGCGGCGCCCGGGCTGACCGCCAAACTGTGGTACGGGATGCCCGCGTACGCCCGCGACGGAAAGGTGGTCTGTTTCTTCCAGCCCGCCGCCAAGTTCAAGTCCCGCTACGCGATGCTCGGCTTCAGCGACGAGGCCCGCCTCGACGACGGCGACATGTGGGCGACGTACTTCGCGATCACCGAACTCACCGACGAGGTGGCGTCGCGGATCAGCACCCTGGTCGCCCGGGCCGCCTGACCGGCCTGATCAGATAGGGGCATGGCCTCGTCGAAGAACGCCGACCTGCGCTCCTATCTGGAGTCCGTCGACCGGTCCGCGCTGGTGGATCTGGTGCTGGAGCTGTCCGCCGACGACCCCGCGCTGCATCGGCGGTTGTCGTTGCGTGCGGCCACGCACGGCAAACCGGATGTGAAGGAGCTGCGACGTCTGGTCGGCGGCCTGCGAGCCCGGGGGTTCCTGCCGTACGGACGCGGTTTCGAGTACGCACGCAAGGCCGCCGAGGTGCTCGACGGCCTGGATTCGGTGGTGGGTTCACATCCGGCCGAGATCGGCCCGCTGTTCCTGGCGGCGATCCAGAACATCACCCGGACCACCGAGCACGCCGACGACTCGTCCGGCAGCATCGGCGACGTGCTGCGCCGGGCGGTGTCCGGTTACGCGGCCGTCTGCCGGGCGGCGCCACCCGATCCGGTGAGATTGGCGACCTGGCTGATCGACTTCCAGGTCGCCGGGCCGGGCTGGCCGGATCTGCCGATCGGTGCCTTCGCCGACGCTCTCGGCGCGCGGGGGCTGGAGGCCTATCGCGACAGGCTGGCTCAGCTCACCGGCGAGGACGGCCGGACGGCCCGACACCTGCGCGAGGAGTACCTCAAGGAGATCGCGAAGGACCCCGACGCGCTGGTCGCCCTGTACGCGGAGGAACTGCCGCTGGCGTACCGGTATGTGCAGATCGGCGCGACGCTGCGGGCCGCCGGCCGGGCCGAGGAGGCGATCGTCTGGCTGCGGCGTGGGCTGGCCGAGGCCGACCGCCCGGACCGGCGCATCGACGAGTTGCTCGCCGACGTTCTCACCGAGACCGCGGAGTTCGGCGAGGCGGCCGACCTCCGGTGGAAGCTGTTCACCGGTTGGCCCCGGCCGGAGAGCCATCGGGCGTTGCTGGACGCCGCCGAGCGCGCCGGGACACTCGCCGAGACCTCCGACCGCGCCGACGTGTTCCTGCGCGAGCGGGCGAAGGCGGGCGGTCATGCGGCTGACCCGCTGGTGGAGATCCTTCACGCCGCCGGCGACGCGGACGGCGCGTGGGCTGCCGGGACCGGTCATCGGTGCAGCGCGGGCATCATGTGGCGGCTGGCGGTGGAGCGTGCGGAAACCCATCCGGCGGAGGCGATTCCGGTCTTCGAACGGCAGGTGGAAGCAGAGATCGACAACAAGACCAAAAAGGGGTACGCGGCCGCAGCGCGCCTGGCGACCGAGCTGAAGGTCCTGCACGACCGGGCGGGCAGCGCCGGCTTCCCCGACTACCTGGCCGAGTTGCGGCACACCCACCGCAACAAGCCGACCCTGATCGCGACGCTCAACAGCGCGAACCTGTGACCGGGCCGGTCCTGTTGCCCGGCGCGGCTACGGTTTTCGCCATGGCTTCTGTCTCCTACGGGCGCGCTGTGGCGCTCGCCGCCCTGCAAGCAGCGCTCAGCAGCACCTGGATCGCCGCGCGGGAACTGTCCCCGGCCAAGCGCCGCCTGGCCCGGCTCGGGACGGTCGCCGCCGTGGGCGCGGTCGGCTGGGTCGTCACACCGAAAGAGAAGGAGAAGGAGGACGAGTTCGAACTCGTCGTCGCGGATCGGCCGTTCCCGGTGTCCGAGCCGCAGCCGATCGCCGAGGACGAGCCGGCACCGTTCGACAAGCGGAAGGCGGCGCTCGGGCTGGCCATGCTGGGGTTGACCGTGGCGGCCGTGGTGGGGCGCCGCCAGCTGGAGAAACGCTGGCTGGCCCGACTCACCCGCAACGGCCATCCGCATCCGACCCGGGCGCTGGCGGTCCGGATCGGTGCGGTGGAGTTCGCCGGGCAGCTCGCCCTTCAGGTGGCCGACGCGCGCCGGACCGCCGCCCGCTCCTGATCTTTCTCTCTGCGGAGGGCCGCCGGCTCACTCGCCGGCGGCCCGCAGGATCCCCTCGACGTCATCGCTCTTGACCGCGCCGTACAGCTCCTGGCCGGTCTGCTCGTCGGGGAAGACGACGCTCTCGTTGCCGACCTTGCCGGTGCCGATCGTGGGGTCGGTCAGGAAGCTGAGGTCGCCGCTGCGCAGGCCGCTCATCTCGGTGGCCGTGTCGAAGATCGACAGGGTCTTGTCGACCGAGACGGCGTCGGCGGTGGCCTCCAGCAGGTCGGTGAGTTTCGCCGGGTTGGTGAGGGTGCCGGCGGTGACCGCCTTGTTCAGGACCGCCTTGATCACCTGCTGCTGGTGGCGGATGCGGGTGAAGTCACCGTCGGCGAACTGCTTACGCTGGCGGGCG
The DNA here is from genome assembly GCF_033097365.1 of Actinoplanes sichuanensis. Classification (NCBI taxonomy): domain Bacteria; kingdom Bacillati; phylum Actinomycetota; class Actinomycetes; order Micromonosporales; family Micromonosporaceae; genus Actinoplanes; species Actinoplanes sichuanensis. The sequence continues at coordinate 218,070 of NZ_AP028461.1, read as the reverse complement.
TAGTCGAGGGCCATCGCGCCGTCCATGTGTCGCACACCCGGCAGGAACTTACGGTACGGCTCGTGGATCGAGGTGAACTCCTCCTGCACCACGATGTCGACACCGCCGACCGCGTCGACGATCTGCTCGAAACCGGCGAAGTCGATGATCGCCACGTTGTCGACGCGGACACCGGTGTACTTCTCCACGGTCTGCACGACGAGCGGGACGCCGCCCCACGCGTACGCCGCGTTGATCTTCGCTTCGGTGCCGCCGTGCTTGCCGTCCCTGCTCTTCGGCACGGTCACCCAGGTGTCCCGGGGGATCGAGATGAGCTGCGCGCTGGACCGGTCGGCGGGCAGGTGGGCGAGGATGATCGTGTCGCTGCGGGAGCCGCCGGTGTTCTCCGGGTCGCGGGAGTCACTGCCGAGCAGCAGGATGTTGCGGGCCTCGGTGACCGCCTTCTGCGGGCGCTCCTGCTCCGGGACGCCGTCGAAGGCGTCGACGCGCTCGATGCCCTTCTCCACCGACCGGAGGTAGAAGCCTCCGGCGACGGTGCCGCCAGCGCCGATCAGCACGAGCACCAGCAGGCCGATCAGCACATATCGGATGCGCTTGCTCGGCTTCTTGTGCTTGGCCGGGGCCTGCTCGGGCGCCTGCTCCGGCTCCGGTAGCTGGATCTTCTCGGTCTCCGCGTCGAAGGGCGGCGGGTTTGACATGGCGAGGACTATACGAGTGACCCTCACCTGCATCCAGCCGCTGATCCGGATACGGCCGGGCTTGGTGACGGTTTGTGACGAACAAGACCGGTAGGTGGCCGGAGAAACGGACGGCGGCACCGGTGAGCGAGGCGCTGCAGAAGATCCGGGACCGGGCGGTCGATCTTGACCCGGCGACCCGGACGACGCGTTGAGCCTGGAGCCGGCCGACACGCTGGGCGGCTACCGCCACGGCGGGGTGCGTTTCCCGTCGAAGCGGGTCGTGTCTCCGGGCAATGCGAAGGCCGGGCATCCACGGGGGAAGATGCCCGGCCTTTCACTGCAAATCGAACCACATGCATCGCGGTTTGCGCTACCGGAGCGCGCTTCTTTGATCGATTCCAGTCGCGCTATGCCATGACGTCCGGGTCGCTCCAGGCCGTCTGAACCAGGGTGACGTCGTCGCCACCGCGCACCAGATAGCCCCGGCCGGGTGGTTGCGGCCCGGGCCGTACGCTGCCGAAGAGCCTGCCCTCGTCGCGGTCGCCGGACATGATCAGCGCGGGTACGGCGAGCTCGCGGAGCCGGTGCAGCAGCGGCTCGTACATGGCCCGCCCGGCACCACCGGCCCGCCGCGCGATGATCAGATGCAGTCCGATGTCGTGCGCGTAAGGCAGCAGCTCGGCCAGCCGGCCCAGCGGGTTGACGCCACCGGCCGCGACCAGGTCGTAGTCGTCGACCAGGATGTACAGCTCGGGGCCACTCCACCAGCTGCGGTTGCGCAGTTGTTCGGCGGTGACGTCGGGGCCGGGCAGCCGCCGGGACATGGCGGCGTGGATCGACTCGATGTTGTCGGCCAGGTGCTGGCTGGTGGTGGCGTGCACGAGCAGGTGCTCGCCGTCGATGGCGCCGCGCAGGCCACGGCGGTAGTCGACGAGCACCAGCCGGGCCTCGGCCAGCGAGTGGGTGGCGACGACGGCGCGGGCGATCAGGCGCAGCAGGTTCGTCTTGCCGCACTCCCCGTCGCCGAAGATCACCAGGTGCCGGTCGGTGATCGGGTCGAGCGCGATCGGGGCCAGGTTCGCCTCGTTCAGGCCGATCGGCAGGCCCGGCACGCCGGCCAGGTCACCGGCCGGGATCAGGGCCGGCAGCAGCCGTACCGGGGGTGCCGGTTCGTCGGGCCAGGCGGCCTTGATCCGGCCGGTGAGGTCGGTGACGCCGTCGGTGATGTCGTCGACGTCAGCGGGTCCGTCGATACGCGGGAGCGCGGTGAGGAAGTGCTGCCGGTCGGGCGTCACACCGCGGCCGGGCGACCAGGGCGGGACCTCGGCGGCGGTACGCCGGTCGATCACCGATTCGCCCGCGTCGTCGAGGCGCAGCTCCAGCCGGGTACCGAACAGCGGTTGCATGGCCGGGTGCAACTCACTCCACCGGTTGGCGGCGACGACCACGTGCACGCCGACGCCGGGGCCGCGCAGGGCCACCTCGACGATGGTCTGTTCCAGCTCGTCGAACTCCCGGCGCAGCGTCGCCCAGCCGTCGACGATCAGGAACACGTCGCCGTACTCGTCGTCGGGGTCCGCCGCGGACCGTTCGTCGACCAGTGCCGTGACCTCGAGGACCACCCGGCGCACGGTGTCGCGGTCGGCGCGGGCGGCGACCCCGGACAGGTGCGGCAGCCCCTCGAAGGAGCGCAGTCCCCCGCCGCCGAAGTCGAGGCAGAAGAACCGCACCTCACGTGGGGTGTGGGTGAGCGCGAGCGCGCCGACCAGGGTGCGCAGCAGGGTGCTCTTGCCGGATTGCGGGCCACCGGCGACGGCCAGGTTGCCGACCTCCAGGACGAACGGGTCGCGGCGCTGCTCGAACGGCAGGTCGACGACGCCGAGCGGCACGGTCAGCCGGGGGCCGGCGGTCCAGTCGGTGGCGGCCAGGCCGTGGCCGTCGACGACCCGCAGGTCACCGAGCAGGTCGCCGAGGGCCGGCGGGTCGGTCAGCGGCGGCAGCCACACCTGGTGGGCCGGTTCGCCGTCACCGGCGAGCCGGTCGACGACCACGTCGACGACGAGCGGCAGCCGGTAGCCGTCGCTGTCCTCCTCGACGGCCGGGCCGGAGACGTAGGTGGCGCGGAACGGCGTCGGCGGGCCGTCACCGGCCTTCAGCAGGCCGGTTCCCGGCAGATTCGGCAGCTCGTAGGCGTCCGGGACGCCGAGCGCGATGCGGCTCTCGACGGCCGAGAAGGTGCGCAGGGCGATCCGGTACGACAGGTGGGCGTCGAGGCCGCGCAGGCTGCCCTCCTCCAGGCGCTGGGTGGCCAGCAGCAGATGTACGCCGAGCGCCGCCCCGGTCCGGCCGATCCGGGCGAACAGGTCGAGGATGTCGGGTTTGTGGGAGATCAGTTCGGTGAACTCGTCGCAGATCACCAGGAGCCGGGGCAGGGTCACACCGTCGTCCACGGCCCTCTGCCGGCGGGCCAGCTCACCGTCGAGGGCGTCACGCAGCCGGGCGACCGCGGACGGCTCCTCGTCGTCCCCCACCAGGGCGCCGACGTGCGGCAGCCGTTCGAAGGAGGTGAAGGCGGCACCGCCGCGGTAGTCGACCAGGACCAGGTTGACATCGTCCGGCCGGTGGGTGACGGCCAGGGTGGTGACGATGGTGCGCAGCAGTTCGGTCTTGCCGGAGCCGGTGGCGCCGACGATCAGGCCATGCGGGCCCATCGTGTCCAGGTCGAGTTCGACGATGTCGCCGTCCGGGCCGGCCCCGAACGGGATCCGGGTTCCGGAGTGGTTCTTCCGGGCCGCGGACGGGTCGAGGGTGGTCAGGTCGTCGAAGCCGAGGAGGTCGGACAGTTCGTTGCGGAGCACCCGGCGGGGTGGCGCGGGGATCGGCTCGACCGGTGGGTCGGGCACCGGGTCCGAAAGCGGGACCGGCTCCGGAAGCGGGACCGGCTCCGGGAGCGTGTCGCGCGGCGGATCGTCGAAGAACGTGGGCGGGTCGGCGCGGAAGGTCGGCGGCTCGTCGTCGGCGAGCAGGTCCGGGGCCGCCGGCGGCCGGTCGGCGGCCGACTCGGCGGACGGTGCCAGCCGGTTCAGGGCGATCTGCTGGGCCGTCTGCTCGGCCTGCATCGTGGTCAGGGTGTCCGGGCGGCCCAGCGCGGTGACCCAGAGACCGGTGTCGACAGTGAGCGACGACCGGGTCACGTCGAGTCGCAGCAGTGCGCGCGAGTCCTCGTACCACCTCGGATTCTGATCCTCCGTCGGCGGACCGGAGAGCTCGACCACCGTCATGGTCGCCGGGATCTCGGCGGGCCGTTCGGCGCCGTCGAGGACCACCACCAGGGGCGCGGCCTCGGCCGCGAGGGCCTGATCGAGTTCGGTCATGGTGTCGAAGACGAGACGTCCGCCGGCCGGACCGGTGTGGGTGTGCGGGAGCCACAGCACCCAGTCCCAGCCGGCCCGGCGCTCGGGCGCGGCGACCACCGCGATCCGCAGCTCGTCCGGAGCGTGCAGGGTGGCGAGCTGACCAAGCAGGGCGCGGGTCAGGCCGGTGACCGGTTCCCGATCGCCACGCAGCAGCACCCGGCGGAACTCCCGCAGCCGCACCGCGACCGGCAGTCCGGGCAGCGGCCCGGCGGCGACCGGCACACTCTGCGGAACGACCAGGCCGGCCGGCAGCCGATGCCCGTCGACGGCCACCCGGATCTCGGCGAAGTCGTCGTCGGTGGCCCGCCGCTCCCACATCCGGGGCGAGCCGGCCACCGACGCGAGCGCCTCCGGTTCCGGATGCCGCCACAGCAGAGCGGTCCGCTGCTGCGCCAGAAACCGCAGGTAATCCCGCGATTCGAGCAGCATCTCCGCACCCGGTGGCGGAGGCCCCGCCTGACGTGGCGGCCGTCGGAACACCTCAGCACTCACCCTTGCGCCTCCCGCGAATCGACGCCCATCGTAAGTGCTGCCCGGCTTCCCCGCGCCCGCTCAGAGCGCCGAATACCGGCCGCGAAGGCCCTCTGCCTGATCAGCGTCGGACACCACCTCACCCGCCGTTGTCGCCGCAGCTAAGCAGTACGCTGGGACCATGGCCGAGTCTTCCGAGCACGCGGATACGGGTACGGCCCGGCCGCCTGCGGGCTACCTTCCGTATGGTGATCGAAAGCCGTATGTCGTGGCGGACACGCTCGCCACGTTGAAAGGTCCGACCCGTGGCGTGATTGCCCTACCTGCCCATCTCGACTGGTCCGGCCGCGCCGACTACGACCTGAGCCGCCCCGCCCGCCTGGCCGGCATGTACAAGGTGGTGCTAAGCGAGGCCGCCACCATCGATGATCTGTGCACCTGGATCGATGGCGAATCACTGATTCGGATCTGGCCCACCCTCTGGTTGCCGCCACAACTCCGGCGCCGCTGGGAGGATCGATTCCCGGAACTCGCATCCGCCCACACGGTCGCCGCATAACATTGGACCCCTTTCACGAACGGCTCGCCCGGGTCGGGCTCGAAGCCGCAAGCCAGTACGGTTTCGCGCTTGCGGGCGGCTACGCGGTTCAGGCTGCCGGGCTTCTCGAACGGCCCAGCGAGGACGTCGACCTGTTCACCGCGTGGGACCGCCGCGACGATTTCGATACCGCGGTCTCGGCCGTTGTTCGGGCGTATCGCGATGACGGTGTCACGGTTGATGTTGAACGGCGCTACGAAACCTTTGCCCGGCTGATGGTGATCGAGGGCAGCCATACGGCGAAGGTCGAACTGGGAGTGGATTGGCGTGCCAACGATCCGATTCTGATGTCCGTCGGCCCGGTTCTGCATCCCGACGACGCGGTCGCAAGCAAGATGAGCGCTCTCTATGGTCGCGCGTTCGCCCGCGACTTCATCGACATCGACGCCACGCTGCGATCAGGCAGGTACTCCGGAGAGGAACTCTTGCGCCTTGCCGAACGGGCGGATACCGGCTTCGATCGCCAGATCTTCGCCGCCGCTCTCAGGCAGGCGGATCTACTGGATCCGGCGGACTTCGTTCAGTACGGGATCACCGGCCAAGAACTCGACGACGTGCGGAGCCGGTTCGCACGATGGCGTCGCGAACTGCTCGAAGGAAATTCATCGGATTGACGAAACGGGCGGTGGCGGCGAGGTCCACCGCCACCGCCCGTTGGTCAGCCGCCCTTGACCGGATGGAACGGCTTGGCGGGGGTGCGCGGGAGGGCCGAGCGGGCCGCGGCGGCGGGCGCCGGTGGGGTGGGGAGGTTGTCGAAGAGGGTTCGGCCGATCTTCGCGTGGGCCTGGACCGCCGGGTGGGTGGCGCCGTAGTTCTCCGGGTCGCCCAAGCCCTCGGCGAACATCGCGTAGGTCAGCAGCGGTGTTCCGTCGGCGCCGAACATGATGCCGACCTCGTGTCGGGACTCGCCCAGTTCGTTGAAGTCGGCGCCGTACTTGGTGGCGACCCGCTCCCGCTCGCGCGACGACATCACCCGGCGTACGCCGTCGTGGTAGCCGTTGAGCCAGCGGGTGATGCCGAGCAGGAAGTCGCACGACTCCGGCTTCAGCAGGGTCTTGGTGGCCAGCCGCCACAGCAGGTCGTGCATCTCGCGCGGGGTGGTGGTGCCGAGGAAGAACCGGTTCGGGTTGGCGACCGGCTCGACCCGGGTGTGCACGAAACCCTTGGCCGCCAGGATCTCGTTGATCTCCAGGGCCGGGACGACACGGCCGCACATGCGTACGGCCGTGTTGTCCGACACGAGCAGCATCGCGGTGAGGAAGTTGGCGACGGTGATGTCGTCGCCCCACACCCGGTGCAGGTGGTAGATGCCGGAGCCGCCGAGGATGATGTCGGCCTGCAGGTCCAGCTTGGTGCCGAGGGTCAGCAGCCCACGGTCGATCTTGTCCATGACCGCGGTGGCCACGGCGAGTTTCTGGACGCTGTATCCGTAGGTGACGTGGTCGGCGTCGTCCTCCACGATCGGCTGGAGGGTGCCGTCGGCGCCGGCCGCGGCGATGTGGGTGTGCCACATGCCGCCGGCCTGGCGCTTCTCCTTCTCGTACACCTTGCGGATGCGCGCCGGTCCGCTCGCCGCGGCCTGGGCCGGGCTGCTCACTCCGGCTCCGGCGGCCGCCGCGACCGCCCCGAGTCCCAGGGCTGATCGGCGGGACATGCTCGTTGACATCGCTCTCCCTCGATGCGAAAACGGTGAACCCGTGGCAAGGTACACCGAATGCGCAAAGGGGATCAGCCGATCTTTCCGGCCGCAAACTCGGCGGCCTGCTGGACCGTACCGTTGCGCGGGTAGGCCAGGTGGGCGGCGAAGTTGTTGCCGCCGCCGCAGACCGGGTCGCCGTTGTTGCAGAACTCCTTGGCCTTCGGGCCGAACTCGGCGCTGCTGCCGGCGATGGTGCGGCGCTGCAGGCCGAGCGGGTTGCCGAAGACGACCACCGCCGACACCCGGCCGGTGAGGTCGGCGTCGATCGCCTCACCCGCCGTGCCCGCCCCGCGGATGCCCATCGCGATGTCGGTGACGCTGGCGCCCTGCGAGTAGCCGCCGATCACGAACTGCGTGTCCGGGCAGGCCGCGGCGACCGAGGCGATGTGCCGGCTCATGTTGGTGGCGCCGGGTCCGGCGCTGCGCTGGTTGCTCGCGGCCGCGTAGACGACGGCGAACGAGCTGACGCTCCGGCCGGGCAGCTCACCGGCGAGCGCCTGGGCCAGCGGCCGGCCGACGATGCCGAGGCCCTGCGGTTCGCCGGTGCCGCGGGCGAAGACGAGCTCCACGTCGCTGCAGGCGCCGTTGCCGCCCGCGGCGGCCCCGCCGGTGCCGGTGCCGGCACCGGCACCGGCATTGTTACGGGAGCCGAAGAAGCCGAATCTCGTCGCCGCGAACGCCTGGGGCGTCACCACCGCTCCGGCTACCACGACCGCCGCGCTGATCCCGAACAGCATGATGCGACGAGACCGACTACGTTGTGTGACCATTTGCCTCACCCTTTCCGCCATGGGTATGCGGTGAGGGGTACGGCGGGAGCTGGGAAACCGGCTCAACGGCCGCCGCTGTGCGCGACGGCCGTCTCAGATTGGCCGTCACTCCTTGCGCTGGACGCCGATCTCGTTCTCACTGACCCGGGTCGGTTCGAGCACCCGGTGCAGGAACGCGCGGGTGCGCTCCTCACGGGGCGCGCCGAACACGTCGGCGGGCGGTCCCTGCTCGACGACGACACCACCGTCCATGAACACCACCCGGGACGCGACCTCCCGAGCGAACGCCATCTCGTGGGTGACGACGAGCATGGTCATGCCCTCGGCGGCGAGCCCGCGCATGACGGCGAGCACCTCGCCGACGAGTTCCGGGTCGAGCGCGCTGGTCGGCTCGTCGAAGAGCATCAGCTGCGGGTCCATCGCCAGGGCACGGGCGATGGCGACCCGCTGCTGCTGCCCGCCGGACAGCTGCGCCGGATAGGAGTCGGCCTTGTCGAGCAGCCCGACCCGGGACAGGTTGGCGGTGGCGATCCGGCCGGCCTCGGCGCGGCCGCGTTTGAGGACGCGTCGCTGGGCGATCGTCACGTTCTCCCGCACGGTCAGGTGGCCGAACAGGTTGAACTGCTGGAACACCATGCCGATGCCACGGCGTACCGCATCGATGTCGCAGTCCGGGTCGGTGACCTCGACGCCCGCCACCCGGATCGACCCGGAGGTCGGCTCTTCGAGCAGGTTGACGCAGCGCAGCAGCGTCGACTTGCCGGAGCCGGACGGCCCGATGACGCAGACCACCTCACCCGGCTCGACCGCCAGGTCGATGCCGCGCAGCACCTCCAGGGCGCCGAACGACTTGTGCAGACCGCTGATCTCGATGGTCGACATCACCTCTCCCTTCCGGCGCGGCGTTCCAGCCCACGGACCAGCTGCGACAGCGGCAGGGTGATCGCCAGGTAGAGCAGTCCGGCGACGACCAGCGGGGTGGGGTTGACCCGGGTGTTGAGGGTGTCGCCGGCGAACTTGGTCAGTTCGATCGTGGTCGACGTGACGCCCAGCACGTACACCAGGGAGGTGTCCTTGGTCAGCAGGATGATCTCGTTGGTCAGCGGCGGGATGACGATCCGGAACGCCTGCGGCAGGATGATCGAGATCATCGCGCGGGAGTGCGACATGCCGAGGGTGCGGGCGGCCTCCAGCTGTCCCTTCGGGACGGCCTGGATGCCGGCGCGGATGGTCTCGGCCATGTAGGCGGCGGCGGTCAGGCCGAGGCCGACCGCCACCGATCCGTAGACGCCGCCGGGAATCTCCCGATCCGGAAACGCCAGGGGTACGCCGTACCCGACCATGAACAGCACGAGCAGGGCGGGCAGTCCCCGGAACAGCTCGATGTAGGCGGTCGCGAACCAGCGGTACGGCAGGATCGACGACAGGCGCATCAGCGCGAGCAGCAGCCCGAGCGTCAGGCCGAACACGAACGCCAGCAAGGTGTAGACGATCGTGTTCCACAGGGCGACGGTGATCGCCTCGGGGAACATGCCGGCGGCGATGTCGAGGCGCAGGAACGCGTCGGACAGGCGGCCCCAGTCGGCGGCGGCGGCCACGGCGGCGATGACCGCGGTGAACAGGACGTAGCCGGCGACACGGAAGATCTGCCGCCGGCGTCGTGGACTCATGCTCATGCTTTGGGCTTGTCGCCGATCCAGGTGGTGTAGAGCTTGTCGTACGTACCATCCGACTTGGCCGAGGTGATGGCCTCGTTGACCGCCTTGAGCAGCGCCGCATTGCCCTTCTTGACGGCGAAGCCGTATTGCTCGCCGGTGTCGAACCCGGCGGCGACGGTGACCTTGCCGGGGTTGGCCTTGATGTACTCGTTCCAGACCGGCAGGTCGTTGACCGCGCCCTCGACCTGGTTGGTGGCGAGCGCCTGCTGGAGCGCGGCGAGGTCCTTGTAGGAGACCACCTCGACGTCGAGTTTCTTCTCGGCGACCTGGGTCTTGATGTAGTCCTCGCCGGTGGTGCCGCCCTGCACGCCGAGGCGCTTGCCGGCGAACTCCTCGAGCGTCTTGAGGGTGCCGCCGGTGACGACGGCGAGCGCCTGGGTGGCGTCGAAGTACGGCTCGGAGAAGTCGAGCACCTTCTTGCGCTCGTCGGTGATCGTCATGCCGGCCGCGGCGACGTCACATTTGCCGGAGTTGAGGTCGGCGCCGGACTTGATGCCCTCGAACGGCGTGTCGACGATCTCCTGGGTGACGCCGAGTTTCGTGGCGACCAGGTCGATCAGCGCGACGTCGAAGCCGACCACCTTGCCGCTCGCGTCCTTCGACTGGAACGGCGCGTACGGCAGATGGGTGCAGGTGGTCAGCGCCCCGGTCTTGATCAGCGGCACCCCGGTCGCGGTGGTGCCGCCGGTGTCCTCCTTGGCGCAGCCGGCGATGGCCAGCGTCACGGCGGCCGCGAGCAGCGCCGCCCTTCGAGTGCGTCCCAACATTGTTCGTCTCCCCGGCCATTCCCTATCGGACCAACCGAGAATAGTCCAATGTGGTCGACTTCTCAGGTTCCCGGGAGGATCACGACCTTGCCGAGGGCGCTGCCGGTGCCGACGTGGGCCAGCGCCTCGGGCACCTGGTCGAGGGTGAAGGTGCGGTCGATGTGCACGGCCAGGTCACCCGCCACGCAACGGTCGGCGACCGGGGTGAAGTGCTTCGGGCCGGTCCGGACCGCCAGCACCCGGATGCGGCGGCCGGTGAACGGGCCGGCGGTCAGGACGCGCAACAGCGTCCGCGTCGATCCGCCGACACAGCGGTAACGGCCGCCGCGGGCCAGGGCCCGACGGTAGGCGAGAACGGAGCGGTGGGCGACGAGATCGAGGATCAGATCGTACGGTCCGGTACGGGTGAAGTCGTCGACCCGGTAGTCGATGACGTGATCCGCCCCGACCGACCGCATGAAGGCGAGCTTGCCCGCGTTGTCGACCCCGGTCACCTCGGCCCCGGCCTGCTTGGCCAGCTGGATGGCGAACGCCCCGGAACCGCCGCCGGCTCCGTTGATCAGGACGCGCTGCCCGGGCCGGGCGCCCGCGACACCCTGCAGGGCGATCACACCCGCCTGCGGGATGGTCGACGCCGTGACGAAGTCGAGAGCGGCCGGTTTCGTCGCGAGCACGTGCTCGGGTGCGACGGCGTACTCGGCGAAGCCGCCCTTGAGGGCCAGGTTGTCGCCGTACACCTCGTCGCCGGGCCGGAACCGGGTGACGCCGGGCCCGACCGCCTCGACGTGCCCGGCGATGTCGGAGCCGAGGACCGGGCGGGCCGGGGTGCGCAGGCCGCCGATCCGGGAGTAGAAGGGGGTGCCGAGCAGGGTCTCCCAGTCGCTGAGGTTCACGCTGGTGGCGGCGACCCGGACGAGCACCTGCCCGGCGGCGGGCGCCGGGGTGGGGATCTCCTCGACGCGCAGGAGTTCGGGTGGTCCGTACCGGTGCTGGACGACGGCTCTCACCTGCTCGAAAGTAGCAAGGCCGCGCCTCGCCGACCGGCCCCGATGCCCGCTCCCGGGCCGGAGCGGGCATCGGTCCTCCGGCCGGGTCAGCAGGCGCCGTCTCCGCCGTAGCGGAAGGTTCGCCCACTCAGCTTGGCGACGTCGTAGTGCGCATTGGTGCTGCGGACGTACAGGTCGACGGGGGGGCCGTTGATGAAGCTGACGCTGCCGATCCGAGCCGACGAGCTGTCCGAGGCCCCGTTCAGGCCGTTGCCCATGTCGGTGCAGGACACGAGGCTGACGCCGGCCACCTCGCCGAAGGCCTGGATCATGCCGCTCTGGGTGAAGTTGTTGCTCCAGATCGAGCCGGGGAAGTAGCCGACCCACTCGGTGTCGTAGGCGATCCACCACGCGCCGTCGTAGTACTGGATGCCGAGCCGTTTGGTGGCGTTCTGCGGGAGCGTGTCGCCGGGGCTGATGTTCGCGCTGTACTGGACGAAGCCGCAGCCGTTGTAGCAGGTGGGCACGCCGTTGACCCAGTGGTAGACGAACAGGTGCGGGTCGGAGTCACCGTTGACCAGCCGGTCCACGGTCCAGCCGACCTCGACGACCTGGTTGCCGTTGCTGGACTGCACGGCCAGCTCGGCGAGGCTGTGGAAGTCGGTGAGGGCCAGGCTGGGCTTGCTGATGGTGAAGTTGGCATAGGCGCCGTCAGTAACCGCGGCCTGGGACCCGACGTTGTACATGAAGAGGACGGACGACGCGGGCAGGGCCTTGGCCTCGGGGGATGTGGCCGGCGGCTTCGGGGGGACGATCTCGGTCGAGTCGGAGGTCAGGACTCCGGTGCGGGTGGAGCTCCCTTTGGGCGCGTACTCCTCCCCGGCCGGTTCGCCGTCGGCGTCGGGGGCGGCCGCGTCCAGGCCGCCGGAGCTGAGCTGCTGGCTGCTGGCGCCGTCGGCTCCGGTGTCGATCTCGGTCGGCACCTGCCCCCAGGGCAGTGTCGGGGGTGGACTGAGTTCGGGTTCCTCCTGCGGGGCGTCCGATGTGGCCTCGGCCTCCGGTGTGGCGGTGGCGGTGGCGGTGGCGGATTCGGTGATCGGGGTCGGCTCCGGGACCTCTTCCGCCCCGGCGTTCATGGTGGAGGCGAGCCCGATGGAGCCGACCACTACGGCGACCAGGGCGGCAGCCAGCGGTCCTCGGCGTGAATTCGACACTTGTCAGTCCTTGGATTTCGTCGGAAGCCGGAATCATTGTCTCGGCGGCGCGGGTCACCGTATAGCGTCCGCGCGTTGCTCTGGAATAGCCCGGGAAGCCCTCTTCGATGGTTTATTCGAATGGGTTAGTCCGAACCGACGAGCAATCTCGTAGGAAGCTCAGCCTTAGCTTCACCTGCGGCGATGAGATTTATTCGGGTCTGCCGTGACATTGCCGGACTGGGGCGAGGGTCGGCTTTCGGGATGACCCCTGACGAGCGATTACTGAAAGAGCCAACACGGCTTACGGTTCTTTCCAGTCATTCCCCCGCTCTCATCGAGGAAGGTAGCCGTACCGTGAAGATCGCCTCAGTCGTCACCGCTGTTCTGCGCTGGATTCGCCGCCGGCGCGCGGCCACCCCGATTCCCACCCGACCGGATCCCCTGCCGGTACTCGAGGTCACCGCCTCGGTACGCGGACCGTCGAAGGCCGCCTACCGGGCCAACTCGGCCGCGCACCGCCTGTCCTCGACACGTCCGGCGGCTCGCCGGTCTCCCGCCATGCATTGATTGACTTCAATTGAATCGCAGGCGACGATACGACCACCTGACTGGGAGCGCTCCCGGCGAAAGGGGTCGTCATGCGAGGTCGTCTGCGCGGAGCCATGCTGATCGCCGCGGTCATCACCGGCGGCCTACTCGCCCCAGCCGCACCGGCCCGGGCCGCGGCCGGTGACGGCACGCCCGGCGACACCAACATCAGCTTCGTCGGACGCTGGAACACCACAAACGCCTCGGCCTACGTGCCGTACTGGGCCGGGGCGTACCTACGGGTCGGCTTCACCGGTAGGACGGTCAAGCTGAAACAGCGCAACACCATCGACCTGTGGGCCTCGATCGACGGCGGACCGTTCACCGCCTTCAAAGGCTCCGGAATGATCAACCTGACGCCGACCGCGCTGGCCGCCGGCAACCACACCCTGATCGTCAGCTACCGGCAGGTGGCCAGCTCGTACACCGGCGACGCCGTCTTCCAGGGGCTCACCCTCGACGCGGGGGCGACCACGTTCAAGGCGCCGACCCGTACCAAGCTCATCGAATTCGTCGGCGACTCGATCACCGCGGGCACCACCAGCAGTCGACTCGCGGTCACCGGATACGGCTTCCAGACCGGCGAGAAGCTCGGCCACAACCACACCCAGATCTCGATCGGCGGCATGTGCCTGTCCGAGACGACCGACGGGTGCTGGGCCCACGAGACCCGCTACTGGATGGCCAGCGGCGGGCAGGCCGGCACCACCGCCTGGGACTTCAGCCGCTACACGGCCGACGCCGTGGTGATCAACCTGGGCACCAACGACCGCAGCCACGGCGTGACCGGCGCCGACTTCCAGGCGAAGTACACCACGTTCCTCACCCGGATCCGCCAGAGGTTCCCGACCGCCAAGCTCTTCGCCCTGCGCACCTTCATCGGCCGGTACGCGGCCGAGACCCAGGCCGCGGTGCAGGCCCGCAACGCCGCCGGCGACGCCGCGGTGTTCTACGTGGACACCACGGGGTGGCTGCCGTCCGACGGCCTCAGCGACTCGGTGCACCCCAACGACAAGGGCCACCAGGCGATCACCGACCGCCTGGCCCCGGTGATCAGCGCCAAACTGTAGGCCGCTTCGCTAGGCCGCGGCGGCGGCGGCCAACTGGTCCCGGCCGGAACGTTTCGCCACGTAGAGGTGGGCGTCGGCACGGTCGTAGAGTTCCCGGCCCGCCTCGCCGGGGCGGCACGCGGCCAGCCCCATGCTGAGCGTGACCCGCAACCCCGGCATGATCGTGTTCCAGTCGCGGGCCTGGATCACCCGGCGGATCCGCTCGGCCACCGTGCGGGCCTCGGCCTCCCCGGTCGCCAGGAACAGCGCGAACTCGTCCCCACCGAACCGGATCGCCACCTCGTCCTGCCGGCAGTGCGACCGCAGGACCGCCGCGATCTCACCGAGCACCCGGTCACCGACGCCGTGCGAGTACCGGTCGTTGATGTCCTTGAAGTGGTCCACGTCGATGAGCAGCAGGGTGCCCCCGTCGACGACGGTGTTGATCCGGCGGTCGAACATCCGCCGGTTGCCGAGCCCGGTGAGAGCGTCCGAGGCGGCGGCGAGGTCGGCCGAGGTACGGGCCGCTTCGAGTTCGACCCGGCGATACGCCTGCCGCAACATGGTGCGCCGGTCGAGCCGCAGCTGCCACAGCGCCTCGACGTGGGTCCGCAGCGCCTCCAGCATCGCCTGGGTCGCCTCACCGGGTACCTCGAGTGCGGCGGTGACCGCCAGCTCGTACTGGAAGAGGAGCCGTTCGGCCTTGAGCGCGGCCAGTTCCAGGCCGGCCCGGAACTCGCGGTGCGCGGCCTTCCACTGCCCGGTGGCCCGCAGCGCCAGCCCGTGCGCGAGGTGCAGCAGACGCGACTCGTGGTGCTGCCCGGCGGCCCGCATCTTCGGTAGCAGGTCGGCGACGACCGCGTTCGCCTCGTCGATCCGGCCGGTCTTGGCCTGGCAGACGGCGAGCAGCGCCACCCCGAGCGGCGAGTCGATGCCCTCGTTGATCCAGAACTCCAGCAGCGGCACACACCTGTTGACCAGCCCGGCCGCCTCTTCGGTCCGGCCCACCTGCTCCAGCCGCAGCGCCCATTCCAGCCACAACTCGGCGTGGGTGAGTTCGGCACCCGACTTGTACAGCACGTCCGGCGAGTCGAACGAGTCCAGGCTGCGCCGCATCGCGTCGTCGGCCAGCTCGAACAGGTCGGCGCTGCGGGCCGCCTCGCCCAGCGACGACATCGCCGAGAAGTAGCGGGGCCCCTTGTTCGGGGCCACGTCGAGCAGGGTCATCGCCCGGGCCACGTGGTGCAGCCCGTCGTCGATCCGCCCGAGATGGATCAGCACCCTCGCGACGTCGGCCAGGATCTTGGCATCGGTCGCCCGCGGCCCGCCCAGCTCATCCTGGTCGGCGATCAGCTCCTCGCCGATCTGCAGAGCCTCGTCGAGGCGGCCCATCGCGTTCAACGCGTACATCCGCCCGAGCCGGCTGATCCGGTGGGTCCGCCGGTCACCCAGCGTCATCAGGATCGCCTCAGCCTCGTCGGCGGCGGTCAGCGTCTCCGCGTGGTGACCACGGATGGTCAGGTCATGCACGTGCAGCGCAAGCCCGGCGTAGGCGCCGTACGGCGACACCAGTACCGGCAGGCGGTTCATCGGCAGGCCCCTTTTCCCATGGCCCTACCGTCGGCTGCCGGGGCCGAGATGTGAGGTGTCCGGCTATCCGGAACGCGGGCCGCTCGACTCGCCGACCCGTGTGCGGTCCTCGTCTGCGGGCGCCGGTTTCGCGAGCAGGCGCAGGCGAGCCGTCATGTCGTGGGCGGCCGGGGCCTGCTCGGGCAGCGCGTCGAGGATCGCCAGCGCCGCGGCGGTGTCGCCGAGGACGGCGTACTGGACGGCGAGCTCCTCGTGGATCGCATACCGGTCCCCGTCTTCCGACGGCTCGTCGATCAGCCGTCGGTACAGGGTGATGGCCGTTCCGGTGTCGCCCATGCTCGCGTGTGCCCGAGCCTGTTCCCGTCGTAGGCGCAGGATCGCCGGATGGCCGGCGGGCAACCGGTCCTGTAGGGCGTCGAGGGCGACGGCGCAGGCGGAGACGGACCGGCTCGCCTCACCCGCGGCGATCAGGGCCATGGCCAGATCCCTCTGCAATTCGGCCGGGACGGGACGCTCGATGCCCACGGTCTGCGAGATGGCCTGTTCCAGGACCTCGACCGCTCGGTGGTGCTGTTCGTCTCGGCCGTAGCGTTCGGCGAGCGAGCGCACCCGGCGCACGTCGGGGGACGACGGTGGGGTGGCCGACCGGTCCTGCGCGGCGGCGACCGCGGTCGGACGGCGTTGGAGTTCGGTGTATCCGAGGATCGTCGCGGCCGCCGGTCGGGTCACGAACCCGACGAGAGGGGGTAGTGGTTCGAGAAGTGCGGTCAGGCGGTCGAACACCTCGGTGGCCGATCCGGGTCGGTGTTGTGGGTTGTCACTCGTCAGTTCCGCGGCCAGGACGGCGAGTTCGTCCGGCACCCGGTCGTGTCCGGAGAGCAGGTCCTGGAGCAGGCGCCCCAGTGCGTAGAGATCGGTGCGGGGGGTCGAGATCCCGAGGATCCGTTCCGGGGCCTGGTAACGCTCGCGACCGACCACCAGGCCGGGCGGGGTGAGTCTGGTCGACAGGGAGCCGTGCAGGATCGCGGCTCCGAAGTCCACGACCTTGACGGCGCCGTCGGGGCAGAGGATCACGTTGTCGGGGGCGAGATCACGGTGGATCAGGGAGGCGGCGTGGGTGTGCGCGAGAACGGCCGAGACCTGTGCGGCGAGGAACACCGTCCACGGCAGCGGCACGGGCTGTACCTCGTCGACGAGTTCTCGGAGCGTCGAGCCGTCCACCCATTCGGAGACGATGTAGGCCCGACGGCCGTCCTGACCCAGGTCGTGGATCACCGGGATGCCCGGGTGTCGGACGCGGGCGGCCAGCCGGGCCTCCCGACGGAATCGGCGTACGAACTCTTCGGCGCCGTCGTCTTCGAGAAGGTCTCGGTGGATCAGTTTGAGGGCCACGAAACGGTCCAGGCGGGTGTCGTAGGCCCGGTGGATCTCGCCCATTCCGCCGACGAGCGGCGCCTGGCTCAGCTCGTACCGGCCGGCGATCAGACCGTCGTGGGCGGGCCCGTTCACCGGAGCAGCCGGTGGGTGATGAACGGGCTGGGTGTGCCGTGCCAGAAGACCACGAGTTCGTCGCGGGCCCGGGTGGCCGCGACGAAGAGCAGGGATCGGGCCCGCTGCCGTTCCATCCGGAAGCGAGTGGGGTCCTCCTCCCGCCAGGCGTAGACGGCCTGGTTGGGTACGAGTCCGTCGCTGATGCCGGCGAGGATCATGCGCTGGTATTCGAGGCCCTTGAATCGGTGCATCGTGCCGACGTGGACGCCGTCGCTGCGGCCGGGGCCGTCCGGACCGATCTCGACCACGTCGATGCCCTCGGTGGTGAGGTGGTCGATGACCTCGGCGGCGAGGCCTCGTGTGGGTACGGCGATCGCGATTCCACCGGGCCGGTCCGGCCAGGCCCGGAGCTGGTCGACGATCATCGAGAGCTCCCGCTGCCAGGAGTCGGCGGCGTGGAAGGACGGTCGTCCACCCGCGAGCAGCGAGCGGTAACCGTCCAGGGTCTCCCGTCCGTCGTCGAGGTCGTCGTAGGACTCACCGCTGACGAGTTCCAGTGAGGCGGCCAGGATCTGTCGGGTCGTTCGATAGCTCAGAGTGAGCCGGTGGCTCCGGCCGCGCACGTCGATGCCGACGTTGGAGAGCGCGACCCGGTTCTCGTAGATGCGCTGATGGGTGTCACCGGCGATGAACAGGTCGTCGGGGCCGGCGGGGACGAGGGCGCGCAGCAGTCTCCAGTGGGCGATGCCGAGGTCTTGCGCCTCGTCGACGACGATGTGGCGGTATCGGGTGGCGGTGCCCTGTTCCGCCAGACGGGCGGCCTGCACGGCGACCTGGCGCAGGCTGCGTTCGCGCCGGGCGTGCAGCCAGGTCTCGAACTGTCGGGTGAGCGCCCACACGGCGTCGCGTGCCTCGCGACTCAATGGCCTTCCGCGGCCCAGTCTCCGCGCCTTGCGATAGTCGTCACGGGTGTCGAGCATCTGATCGAGGATCACGCCGTTCCACTCGTCGGCCAGGAACTGTGGGCTCCAACGGGTGTGGCCGATCTCGCCGAGGAACGTCCGCCAGCGATCGATGAGACGGTCGTCGGCGAGGAGGTCACCGGCGCCTCCGGGCGTTCCCGCCTGGGCGATCTGCAGGGCCAGACGGTCGATGTTCAGGACCTCGACCCGGTCGAGCAGCGGCCGGCCGCCGAGGGTGCGGAGCCGGGCGGCGAGATCTCCGGCCAGGTTGCGGTTGAAGGTCGTCAGCAGGATCGGTCGGTCGTCGCCGTCCGGCAGGCTCGCGGCGAGGTGTGCCACCCGATGCAGTGCCACGACGGTCTTGCCCGTTCCGGGCCCGCCGCTGACCCGGGTCGGGCCGGACGTCTTGCGCACCGCCAGTGCTCGTTGGGTCGGGTGTAGGAAGACCTGCCATTTGACGAAACTCTCGTCCAGCATGGCCAGCAGGGCCTCGTCGTCGGTGGTCACCGGTGTCGCCGGCCGGGCCACGGCGGTCGCGAGATCGTCCGGGTCGACGGTGTCGTCGATTCGCACCGGTTCGGTGATCTGCCGCTGCACCTGGGCGACCGTCTTTCCGTCGTGCAGGGCGAACAGGACGTCGACGGTGAGCTGCGGGGCGTGTTCGACCAGCTGGAGCAGTTGGTCCTCGTCGGTCAGGGTGCGGATGTGCGGCAGCAGCAGTTCGGTGACGCCGAGGCTCAGCAGGACCTCGTCGTCGAAGGCGTCGAACAGGGGTTTCGCCGCTTGCGGGAGGATTCGGTGGAGAATCTCGTTGTCGACGGGTTCGAGGTCGAGGATGTCGAGTCCACCGGTCACCCGGTTGACCCGGTAGGCGTACCGGCCGAGGTCGTCGTAGACCTCGCGACGGTGTTTGACGTCGATCAGCAGGTAGTCGGCCGCCGTGACATGCAGCAGAACGGCGCGCAGGTCGGCGTTGACGCGGGCGGACCACAGGTTGTCGTCGCCTTTGAGCGGTTTGAGACGAAGCCCTTGGGCGTGTGGGTTGGCCCGGAACTTGTGCTGGAACTCGAAGACCGCGCCGATGTCGGCGCGGGACAGTTTCAGGATCTCTTTCTCTGCGCTGACCAGCACCCCTAGGTGCGCTCCGGTGTTCATCGACCCCTCGATCATTCGGTCGGGACGGCGGTTGCCGGACGGACGCACCGGCGGTGGCGGTGACGCGCCTCCGACCAGTTCGGTGGGTCCGGTGTAGCAGTCGGTCGGGTCCGTGGGTGGTGCGGTCACCGGGGTCGTCGTGGTCTCCGGTGGCCGGGTGTAGGTCTGCCGGACGAGTTCGGCGCGCACGTCGGCGAACGTGGATCCGTCGGCGGTCGCGAGGACGGTGAATCCGGCGACGATCTCCTTGGCGGTGGGACGCCTGCGGCCGTCGAACGACAGCATGGCGCTGATCAGCGGCGTCAGGGTGGCCGGCAGCAGGGACAGGTCGGGTGTCCGGTCCGGGTCGGCGATCCACGCCGCCACCGCGGGTGCCGGGCCGCTCGGGTAGGGGTTGCGTCCGGTGGCGGCGAACAGCAGCGTCGCCCCCAGCGCATAGACGTCGGTGGCGGAGGTCGGCGGCGTGTCCCCGGTGGCCTGTTCCGGGGACATGTACGCGACGGTGCCCATCGTCTGACCGGTCTGGGTCAGGTGCTCGTGCCCTTCGGAGAGCACGGCTATGCCGAGGTCGATGATGCGCGGGCCGTCCGCGGCCAGCATGATGTTCGCCGGTTTCAGATCCCGGTGGATCAGTCCGGCGTCCTGGATCGTGATGAGCCCCTCGGCCAGCAGCGCACCCAGTGCGGCGACGAGTCTCGGTGCCAGCGGGCCCCGATCGTCGACGTGTTGGCGCAGTGTTCGCCCGGGCACGTATTCGACCGCCAGCCAGGGGTGGCGGGCGTCGATGTCGGCACCTCGGAAGCCGGCGACGCGCAGGCCCTGGGCCTGGCGGAGGTTGATCATCTCGGATGCGAATCGGCGGCGCATCCGCTCGTCGCCGAGCAGGTGCGGCAGGAGCACTTTGACGGCGACGTGTTCGGCCGTTCGGGACCGGGCCAGATACACCCGGCCCATCCCGCCGTTGCCGAGACACCCGATCACCTCGAAGCGGTGGTCGTCGCCGATCCACCTCGGGTCGTCCGATGTCAGTTCCCGCAACGCCTACCGCCCGCCGATCGACGTGGTCATCCGTCGGTGTCGAGTGTCCCCGCGAGCAGTCCGCCCACGGTCATCTCGACGAACTCCTCCCCCAGGGCCGTCGCCTGCTGTAGACCGGCGAGCATCTCTCGCAGTCGCCGGAAGTACTCACCGTAGAGGTGTTGCTCGGGCCGGGACAACGAGGGGATGCGCGCACGCCGGACCTCGATCCGGGGAATCGAGCCGGTGGAGACGACCCGCCGGAGGTTGGCCGCCGAGCCCAGGCATCCCACGAGGAACCACGGATCCCAATGATCGGGATTCGAGCGGAGGCAGATGTGCCGGCCGTCCAGGGTCCGCCCGTCGTCGGTGTCGTCGACCACCAGGAGTTCCGGGCGGGGGCCGGTGGAGGAGATCAGGACGTCTCCGACGTGCAGGGCCGCACCGGGTTCGGCGAGCACGACCAGCGTGCCCCTCTTGATCAGGTCGCCGACGGTCGTGTCGGCCACCGGGTCGCGTGAGGATCGGCGGGTGTGCACCGGCGGCAGCGTCTCGGGCAGGGCGGACATCATCGCCGCGAGCCTGGTCCGGGTCGCGGACACCTGGGTGAAGTCGTGGGCCGGGTGGGCCCCGGACACGTGTCGAGACGGGGTGAGGTCCACGTCTTCGCTGATCAGGCTGACCGGATCGAGGCGGACGGCGTGGGCCCCGACGGTGTCGGGTGGTGGGCTGTCGGCCCGGTGCGCCCGCATGGCGCTGCGGATGATCTCGGCGGCCTCCGGCCACGGTTGCTCGGCGTCGACCATCAGGACCGCCTGTGGTCCGTCGACGACCTCGGGTCGGCGCAACATCCACAGGTGGCGTCTCATGTTGTACGGCGCCGTCACCCCGGTGGGCAGGGCGATCACGGCGCGGAGGGCTCCTCGACGCAGCAGCTCGCGGCGTACGCGTCGACCGGCCGGCCGCTCGGCGACACCCGGCGGCAGGAGCATCCAGACGTGTCCGCCGGGATGCAGCCGCGCGAGGGCGTGTTGGATCCACGCGAGCTCCGGCTCGCTGCGCGGTGGCAGCGAATACTCCCATCGGAGGTCTCCGGCGAGTTCCTCGTAGGGCCAACCGCCCCCGTTGGGCGGGTCGCTGACGACGATGTCGACACGGGTGTCGCCGAAGGCGTCGTCGATTAGGTCACCTCGTCGCACCTCGACGCGTGCGACCCCGTCGACCGAGGCCAGGCGGGCACGGGCGATCGCGACCAGGTCGTCGTCGGCGTCCTGGGCGACGACACGCGCGGCGCGGCGCGTCAGTGCGGCGTGCAGCAACACTCCGGTCCGACAGGCGGGGTCCATGACCGTCGCCCCCTGCGGCTGGGCGAGCTCGGCGACCAGCGCCGCGACCTCGGTGCTGGTCGACCGGCCACCCGCTCCGCGCCGGTCACGGAGGTCGACGAAACGCGTGGCGAGCGCCTCCTGGACCGCGCCCAGGCCGATCTCGTCGGCGATGGCCAGGATCTCGGCGACGGCCTGTGCGGTCGGGCCCGTGCGGGCCTCGGCGTCGGAGAGACGGCGCACGATCGCGGCGATGGCGTCGTCGGTGTCCATCGACGCCCGTTGCAGCACCAGGTGAAGGCGGTCGACGGCGGTCCGGGTGGGCATGCGGCCGTTGGCCTCGAGCCACTGCTCGACCTCGTCGAGCGGGAAGGTCGGGCTCGACATGCTTCCGCCGACGGGCTTGGGGAAGTCCGGGTAGCGCTTGCGCCAGTTGCTCACCGCGGCTCGACTGACGTCGGCGAGGCGTGCGATGTCACCGGCGGTCACCTCGGCCCCACGGTTCATCACGCTCCACCTCCGGTCAGGAGAGTACCCGCGATGCCGTCGTTGACAAAATTCGTCGCCACAGAACGGCGTTGACATTGTTCACGAGGCCGGTTTAACGTCGTCGGCGAGACAGCCGAGGCGTCCGCCGGTCGGACCTCTCGGACCGTCCGGACGGCGGAGTCGCCCACGCCCCTTCCGCTGTCCACGTCCGGATAATGAGTGCGCGCAACACTCCCAGAGCTTTTCGCGCGACTGTTCCATCGGCTCGAGGCGGGATCTGATGAGCTCTTCCACCCCCATCACGTCGAAGTCAACCGTTCGTCAGGTCGTCGAGGACCTCTCCTCGGTCGCGTTGCGGCATTACGAGATCGATCCCGGCATGGTCCAGGAGCACGCCAACGGCGAACGCCGGATCACCCAGGGCGGATACGGCGATCGCCAGATCTACGAACTGGTCCAGAACGGCGCCGACGAGATGCGCGGCATCCGTGACGGTGAGATCAAGGTCGTCCTCACCGACGACTTCCTCTACTGCGCGAACAGCGGGAACCCGATGACCGCGGTCGGTGCCGACACCATCCTGCGGATGGGCGTCTCCCGCAAGCGCGGCGGCCAGATCGGGCGTTTCGGCGTCGGCGTGAAGTCCGTGCTGAGCGTCAGCGACGCTCCCCAGTTCTTCAGTACGACCGGATCCTTCGGCTTCGACCGCGAGTGGGCCGAGCGCACCATCCGCGCCGTGGCCCCCGACGCCGCCGAGATCCCGATCCTGCGGATGGGGCGGGTGCTGGACGCCGCGCACGAGGCCGCGTCCGATCCCGTCCTGGCCGAGCTGCTGAAGTGGGCCGCCACCGTGGTCCGTCTGCCGCTGCTGCCCGGCAAGGCCGACCGACTCAGTCGCGACCTGCACGACTTCCCCACCGAGTTCCAGCTCTTCTCGCCGCATGTGCGATCACTGCTGCTGGAGGACCGGTCGAAGGGTCGACGTACCACGTTGCGGGAGCTGTTCGTCCGCGACGACGGCGACCATTACACGCTGGAGGCGTCCACCGACGGCAGGCAGGCGACGGCCTCGTGGCGAGTCTTCACCCGCACCTTCCATCCCTCCACGGGAGCCCAGGAGGGGGCCGGTGAGCTGCACAACCGCCCGCAGATCGACGTCTCCTGGGCGGTGCCGGACAAGGGCCGCACCGAACGGGGCACGTTCTGGGCCTTCTTCCCCACCAACTACGCCACCACGCTGCGCGGCCTGCTCAACGCGCCGTGGAAGACCAGCGAAGACCGGCAGAACCTGTACGACAAGAACCCCTTCAACGACGAGCTCATCGTCCAGGCGGCCCACCTCGTCGTCGAGGCTCTGCCCGCCCTCGTCGACCCGGCCGACCCGGGTTCGTACCTGGCGCTGCTGCCCGGCCGTGGGCGCGAGGCCCAGCAGTGGGCCGACGAACGGCTGACCCGACAGGTGTGGAAGACCGCCGCTGGACTGCCCTCGCTGCCGGACCAGACCGGGGTCCTGCGCCGACCCGCCGAGCTGCGGCTGCCGCCGGAGAACATCCCCGACGCCTGGACGAAGCTCTGGGTCGAGTACGCGGGTCGCCCCCGGGAGTGGACACATCCCTCGGTCGAGCAGCGGGAGCGCCGCGCCCGGGCGCGTCTGATCTTCGAGACCGCCGGGCTCGCCGAGTCGTCGATCACCGACTGGCTCGAGGCTCTGGTCGAGGACGGCACCCCGGAGGCGTCGGCGCAGGCGATCCGCATCGCCGCCGGGCTGCGACGGGACGCCAACGTACACGCCGAGGCCGCCCGTAAGGCGCGGATCGTGCTGACCGAGAACCAGGGCATGGTCGCGGTCGACCGGGCCGACGTCTTCCAACGCAGCGGCCACGACGAGCTCAGCGACGACCTGATCTACGTCGACACGCGGGTCACCGACGTCATCGGACTGCGCAGCGCCCTCAACGATCTGGGCATCCGGGAGGCCACACCGCTCGGCAAGCTCGAAGCCGTCCTCGATCGAGGCTTCGACAGGTACGGCGACAAACAGTGGCAGGCCCTGTGGGGTCTCATCCGGCGGGTCAGCCCACGCGACGCCGGCGACGCCGTCCGTAAGGCGGTCGAGGAGCCGCTGCGCACCGTACGGGTGTGCACGGTGGCCGGTCGTTTCCGGCCGCTCGGCGAGGTGCTCCTGCCCGGCCGGGTCATCCCCGCGGACGGCAGCCGCGACAAGCACACGGTCGTCGACCTGCGGGTGCACGACGCCGACCGGCCCGCTCTGATCGAACTGGGCATGTCCGACGTCCCGACGATGGACCTCGACCCGCAGCAGGAGGCCTGGTTCGAGCAGTACCGCGAGTTCGCGTTGGAGCGTCTCAACGCCACGATCCAGCCCGGCTCGAAGCATCGCAAGCTGACCGCGTTGGAGGTCTTCGGGAGTAGGCCGCCCGGCCCGCTCAGCGTCCTGACCGAGCTCGGCGACGAGGGTAAGGCGCTGTTCGTCAAGCATCTGCCACCGGCGCGGATGGTGCGCGACTGGACCGCACGTGCCTGGAGCAACACTCATTCGGTGCCGTCTCCGCTGGTCTGGATGGTCCGTCGGCACGGGAAGGTGGACAGCAGCCAGGGGGTGCTGCCGGTCAAGTTGACGGTCAACCCCAGCCTGCAGGAGTACGCCGACATCTTCCCGGTGGCCCGCGTCGACCGTACCGTGGCCGACGTGCTGGGCCTGCCGGCCGGTATCGAGAAGATCCCTGAGCAGCTGTGGCGCCACGTCGTGCACACCGTGGAGTCGTCACAGAACGACGCCGTGCCGGGCAAGGCGTACGCGCTGTTCCTGCGCTCGGCGAAGGAGTGGCCGGGCGGCGCCACGCGCTGCCGCGTCGGTGGCACCTGGAGTACCCGGGACGACACCGACATCTGCGTCACGGCCGACCGCGACGAGTACGACATGCTGGTCATGGAGCAGGTCCCCGCGCTGCTGGCGCCGACCGCCGCCGACGCCGACGCGATGATCGAGCAGTGGGGGATGCTGCGGTACGCCGACGCCGTCAGCACCGAGGTCCGCACCGCGGAGGAGGCCGAGCCGGTCGACGTGGTGACGGAGTACCCGCACCTGCAGATGACGATGCACGGTCGACGGGCCGCCGGGTTCTCGTTCGTGATCTGCGGCGATCTCGAGGAGGTCAAGCGCACCCCCGCCGGCATGCGGATCCGACCACTCGACTCGGCCGTACGCGACCGCGTCGTCTTCGTCCGACACCCCGCCGACGAGCGGCGCGTCCTCGAGGTGATCTCCAAGGAACTCGATCTGCGCCTGCAGTCGACGGAGATCGACCGCATCCTGCTCAAGCGCGAGGAGGCGAAGAACCAGGACATCCTCAAGCGGGTGCGGGCGACGCGCGACAAGGTCGAGAAGATCCGCCTGCTGGTCGAACCCGAGCGTCTTCGCCGGGGTCTGCCGGAAGGTCTGCTGGCGTGGGAGGAGGCCCGTCGGGGTGGTCCCGTCGACGACCGGCGGGTGGCCGAGCTCGCGCTGCACGCCCACGGTGACGGCATCCTGCGCCACCACCGCGACGATCTCAAACGGATCGACGAGAGCCTCGGTCTGCCGTTCACCGGCGACGGCAAGTCCCGCCAGAAGGTGGCCGAACTCGAACTGCCGGACGCGTTCGCGGGCACCCGGGAGGAGCTGTTGACTCCGCTGGAGACGGCCATGGGGCCGACTCCGCACTTCCCCCTGCACGACTATCAGGAGATCATCGCGTCGCGCCTGATGCTGATGTTGTCGCAGCCGCAGCCGCACCGTGGGATGGTCAGTCTGCCGACCGGAGCGGGCAAGACCCGAGTCGCGGCCGAGGCCGTCATCCGCCATCTCAAGACGCTCGGCACGGAGCAGCAGACCGGACCGGTCCTGTGGATCGCCCAGTCCAACGAGTTGTGTGAGCAGGCCGTACAGAGCTGGAAGTACGTCTGGGAGAAGGCCGGCGTCGGCGGCGTACGACTCAACATCAGTCGGTTCTGGGGCTCCCGCTCCGCCACCCGGATCACCGGGTCGCCGCAGCTGGTGGTCGCCACCATCCAGCAGTTGCGCGAGCGTCTGGACAAACCGGATTACGCCTGGCTGCGGGACTCGATGGTGGTGATCATCGACGAGGCCCACACGTCGATCACGAAGAGTTACACCGAGGTGTTGGAGCAACTCGGCATCACCCACAACCGGCTGGCCCGTCCGCTGGTCGGGCTGACCGCCACGCCGTTCCGGGGCAAGGACAGTGACGAGACCCGGCGGCTGGTCAACCGTTACGACAACAACCGGCTCGACAAGGGTGTCCTGGGTGAGGACCCGTACGGCAGGCTGCAGGACCGCGGCATCCTGGCCCGTACCAAACACGAGACGCTGCGCGGCGGTGACCTGGTGCTGACCGACGACGAGCTGCGCCGGGTGGAGATGGTTCCCGGTCTTCTCCCCAAGGAGGCGGAACGGCGGCTGGCCGAGGACCACTCACGCAACGAGTCCCTGATCAAAGCGCTCATCCGGGTCGAACAGCTGGGACCGGTGCTGGTCTTCGCCACGTCCGTCAGCCACGCCCACTTCCTCGCCGCGGTCCTGAACGACCACGGCATCCCGTCGGCCTCGGTCGACGGCGAGACGCCGACGACCCGGCGGCAGCAGATCATCGATCAGTTCGGCAAGAACCGCAAGATCAAGGTGCTGACCAACTACGGCGTGCTGCACCAGGGCTTCGACGCCCCGGCCACCAGGGCCGTGGTCGTCGCCCGACCGACCTACAGCCCCAACGTCTACCAGCAGATGATCGGCCGAGGGCTGCGCGGTCCGCGGAACAACGGCACCGACGAGTGCCTGATCCTCAACGTGGAGGACAACGTCATCAACTACGAGCAGAAACTCGCGTTCACCGACTTCGAGCAGATGTGGCACACGGCATGAGCACGCCACCGGTCGCCGACGAACCGACCGACGAGCAGCTGAGTGTCATCCGCCAGCCCGTCGACTCCCGCACGCTGCTGATCGCTCCGGCCGGTACGGGCAAGACCTTCACCGTCGTACGCCGGATCGAGCACCTCCTCGAGGAGGGCCTCGCACCCGACGAGATCCTCACCCTCTCGTTCTCCCGCGCCGCGGTCGCCGAACTCGCGAAACGGACGCAGGGGCGGACCCGCCTCGTCGACGTCCGCACCTTCGACGCCTGGGCGCTGGACCTGCTGCGGAACACGTACTCCGACGAGGAGTGGGGCCACTGGACGTTCGACGAGCGGATCGCCGAAGCCACGACGGCCCTCGCGCAGGGCGACACCGAGCACTACACCCACCGGATCCGGCACGTCCTACTCGACGAGGTCCAGGACCTCGTCGGTGCCCGCCAGGACATGGTTCGTGCCCTACTGACCGCTCTGGACTGCGGTTTCACCGTGGTCGGGGATCCGGCCCAGGCCATCTACCGCTTTCAGCAGCGCGCCGGCACCGCCGAGGGTGACGTGTTCACCTGGCTGCGTGCGACCTACGCCGACGACCTCGAGGAGACGGCTCTCAGCCGTGACTTCCGGGCCCGCAAGCCCCGCGAACCGGCTCTGATCGCCTGCGGCGTCGAACTCCGGACGTCCGAGGTCGCCGAGCAGACCATCCGATCGATCCGGCACCGGTTCCTCGACCTGCTCTGCGTCGGAACGGTCGGTGAGATCGCCGGAGGTCTCGCCCACCAGGGGGGCACCTCGGCGGTCCTGTGCCGCGACAACGGTCAGGTCCTACAGGTCTCCGCCGAGTTGCACGAGGCCGGTGTGCCCCACCGAGTGCAGGGCCGGGCGGGGGAGGTCGGCTTCCCCGCCTGGGTCGCCGATCTGCTCCGCCACGACGGGCGCACGATCGACGAGGACACCTTCCGCGCCGGCACCGGGGCCACCGACTCCGCGCTCGCCTGGGCCGCGCTGCGTGGCGCGGCCGGTGCCGGGTCGAACCGCGTCGACCTCGATCGGCTGCGCACCGCGTTCGCCTCCGGACGGCATCGGCTGCTGCCCGACCCGGCCGCCGAGCCCGTCGTCTCGGTGTCGTCCATGCACCGTGCCAAGGGGCTGGAATACGACCACGTCTTCATCCTGGAGAACCCGGCCCGCGATCATCACGACGCCCTGGACGAGGCCCGACTGCTGTACATGGCGATGACCCGCAGCCGGGAGGATCTCTTCCGCCTGGAGGCGATCGCGTCGGGCGGCCCGCTACACGTCAAACGCTGCAAGGCGAACGGGCGGTGGGCCCGCTACCACTTCCGCAGGCATCGCGGCCGGTACGGGCTGGCCGTCGAGCCCGGCGATGTGAGTGCCGACCTGCCCGCCGGCACCGCCGTGTTCACCGACGACCCTGCTGAACTGCAGCTATACCTGGCCCGACGGGTACGGCCGGGCGATAGCGTGACTCTGGAACGCGCCGACACCGAGCCCGCGGACGAGCTACCGGCGCCGATGTACGTCGTCCGGCACGACGGTCGCCCCATCGGCGTGGTCTCCACGGCGTTCCGCGAGGCTCTGTCGGCGTACCTGTTCGACCGCGGCGAACCGCGTCCCGACGCGCGATGGCCGCACGCGATCACCCAGTGCCGGGTCGACGACGTCGAGACCGTCTTCGGCAGCACCGCCGCGGGCAAGCGCTTCGGCCTCGGCAACCACGGGGCGTGGCTCGCCCCCCGATTGACCGGACTGACCTGGTTCCAATGGGAGGACGGGGACACCGCAGATGAGTGACTTCACCGAGCATTTCGCATTCCGTGACACCCTCACCCGGCGACTCGTCGAGGATGTGCTCGGCCCAGCCGAGGAACACGAGATCCTCACCGACCCGCCCGCGACCACCTACCTCACCGGTGTCCTCTACCCGCAGCGTCGTCACGACGAGGCGGTCGAGGAGTCGGCGGAGAAGGACTTCGACCTCGGCGGCGCCGAGAGCGACGTCGACGAGCAGCCGGACAGCGGGGTCTCCCTGGCCAACGTCCAGAACCCGTCGTCGATGGGTCTGAGTTTCGCCGTCCACCCCCGGGCCACGACCGCGACGATCACCGTCACCGGGGCCACCTATCAGCCGATCGACGAGGCGGGCAACCCGGTCGAGGCCGAGATGGCGGAGGCCCGCTCCATCGAGGACTCGAAGGTCCGATGGCGCAGGCTGCCGGTCGAGACCGCCGTGGCGATCGATCTGCACCCCGGATCGGGCCGGACCTACGAGGTCGTGCCGGGTCTGGAGATCCGTGTCCGGGTCCGCCCGGTCGGTGGCGGCCGGGACGCCATCGCCGTCACCGTCACCCTCGTCAACAACCATCCGGGCGAGGGCCTGGTCCTGCGTGACCAGTGGTGTTTCTTCCAGTGCGGCCTGCGGGTGGACACCGATCCCCGGCAGCCGATGATCATCGAGCAGACCCGTCCGGCGGCCGATGACGACGACGAGACGCTGCTGGCCGCCATGCTTTACCACCACTCCCCCACGTTCGCCACCGGTCACGGCTGTGCCGTCGACTGGGATCCGCAGCATGTCGAGGCCGACGATCCGGGTGAGCCGCGGTCGGTCACCGCGGTCTGGTCCTCGTTCACACCGCGGTACGACGTGCTGCTGGCCGAGAGCAACCCGGAGATCGACACGACCGGTCTCCGCATGATCGATCTGGCGCGCGGTGACGACGCCACGGTGATCGCGACGTTGCGTGCCCTGGTCGCCGGATACCGGGCCTGGGTCGAGGATCGGGAGGCCGAGGCGAGGGGGATGGCGGGCACCCCGTTCGCCTCAGTGGCCGGCGAGCAGGCCGCCCAGTGCCGCGAAGCCCACGACCGGATGGACGCGGGTATCGATCTGCTGGCCGCGGACCCGCGGGTGATGCGGGCGTTCCGGCTGGCCAACCACGCGATGGCGATGCAGCGTGCCCGTACGGTCATGCTCAAGGACGGCGACCAGGACGAGAACCTCTCCCTCGGACGCTGGTACCCGTTCCAGCTGGGTTTCCTGCTGCTCTGCCTGCGCGGCATCGCCGACCCGGAGCATGACGACCGCGGCGTCGCGGACCTGCTCTGGTTCCCCACCGGCGGCGGGAAGACCGAGGCCTATCTGGGTCTGGTCGCGTTCACCGTCTTCCTCCGGCGGATCCGCAACGCCGAGCTCGGTGCCGGCGTCACGATCCTGATGCGGTACACCCTCCGGCTGCTCACCCTGCAGCAGTTCGAACGCGCGACGACCCTGATCTGCGCCATGGAGCGGCTGCGTCAGGAGCAGGACGACATGCCGGGCGACGAGATCTCCATCGGCATGTGGGTCGGCCGCAGCGCCACGCCGAACCACCTCGAGGACGCCGAGGCCGCCCTCAAGAAACTTCGGGCCGGCAACACCCTGGCCACCGAGAACCCGGTACAGCTGCGCCGATGCGCCTGGTGCGGTGTGGACATCGACGCGTTCAACTACCGCGTCGACCACGCCGCCCGGCGGATGATCGTCGCCTGCGGCAACACCGACTGCCACTTCCAGTCGGGGCTGCCGGTCCACCTCATCGACGCCGCCGTCTATCACCACCGGCCGACGCTGATCATCGCCACCGTGGACAAGTTCGCCCAGATGGCCTGGAAGGAGGAGCCCGCGGCGCTGTTCAACCGCAGCGATGGCACTCCGGCCGGTACGCCGCCGCCGGAGCTGATCATCCAGGACGAGCTGCACCTGATCTCGGGACCGCTCGGGACCCTGGTCGGCCTCTACGAGACCGTTCTCGACATCGCGGCGCAACGCCCGAAGGTGATCGCCTCCACCGCGACGATCCGTCGCGCGCAGGACCAGGGGCGGGCGCTGTTCGACCGTGCGGTGCACCAGTTCCCGCCCTCGGGTCTGGACTCCCGGGACTCCTGGTTCGCCGTGCAGGCACCACCGGAACGCAAGCCGTCACGTCGATACATCGGTCTGTTCGCCCCCGGAAGCAGCCAGGCGAGTCTGCTGATCCGGGCCTACGCCGCCCTGCTGCACCACGCCGCCACCGTCGAGGGCAAGGGCGATGTCCGTGACGCGTACTGGACGCTGCTGGGCTACTTCAACAGCCTGCGACTGTTGGCCTCCGCGGAGCTGCAGGTCAACGACGACGTCGTCAAACGTATCCAGCTGCTCACCGGCGACGAGGAGCCCTCGGAGCTCCTCCAGAGTGAATTGACCAGTCGGGTGGCGGCCTCGGAGATCCCGAAGCGGCTGCGTGACCTCGACACCAGATACCCGCACGAGGACGCACTGCGGGTCGTGCTGGCCACCAACATGATCTCGGTCGGCGTCGACGTCGACCGGTTGGGGCTGATGGCCGTGACCGGTCAGCCCCAGACGACCGCCGAGTACATCCAGTCGACCAGCCGGGTCGGCCGACGGTATCCGGGGCTGGTCGTCATGCTGTACAACGCCGCACGCTCGCGGGACCGGTCGCACTACGAACGGTTCCGTTCCTACCACTCCGCCCTGTACCGCCAGGTCGAGTCCACGAGCGTGACGCCGTTCTCGGCCCGCGCCCGAGATCGCGCCCTGCACGCGGTACTGGTCAGCGCGGCCCGCGTGATGCATCGGGAGGCCCGCCCCAACGCCGCCGCCAAGGACCTGCCGTACCTCGAGCCGAAGCTCCGCGAGTTGTCGGAGCGCATCCTCGCCCGGGTCGCCGCCGTCGCCCCGGACGAGCTCCAGGGGACCAGGGAGGACCTGGACTGGGTCCTGGTGCGCTGGCAGGAGCTGCTCGACCGCAACGACCGGCTGGTCTACGACCAGCGCAGAGCCAAGTTCGACACCAAACCCCGGTCGGAGTACGCGGCGCTGCTGTGCAATTTCGACGACGACGATCTGCCGCACTCGTTCCGGACGATGAACAGTCTCCGCGACGTGGACGTCGAGACGAACATGATCCCGCGGGAAGGACGATGACGATGCCTGGACGCTCACGGACGCCGCGCGCCGGCCGCAGTGCCGCCGGACCCGCCCCGAAACCGATCGGCAGCGCACGCCGGGCACAGATGATCACAACGTACGGCGTGGGTTCGATGATCGCCATCGACGACGCGTCGTGGATCGTCGCCGGCCTCGAGGACTGGCGACCCAACACCGAACAGCAGGTTCATGAACCCCGTATCCAGCGGGCACTGGGCGTCGACTACCTGTACCTGCCGCCCGCGGAGAGCGCCTATTTCACGGCGGGCCTGCGACGGTTCCCCGAGTTCTACTCCTGTCAGGGATCGGGCAACTGCAACCTGCTGCAGCCCTACTGGAAGTTCCGAGCGAGCGATTCGAAATGTCCGTGCGGCGAGGGCACTCTCATCCCGTCGCGTTTCGTCGTCGCCTGCGACGACGGCCACCTCAACGACTTCCCCTATCGGGCCTGGATCCACCGTGGCGCCAAGAGCGGGCCCTGTGACCAGGACATGCGGATGATCACCACCGGGCGGACCGCCTCGCTGCGGTCGATCCAGCTGGTCTGCGGTTGTGGTGCCAAGGGGTCGATGGAGGGCGCGTTCCGTCGCAGCGAGCTGCGACAGTTGGGTATCAAGTGCTACGGCGGCCGGCCGTGGCTGCGCGGCGCTGCGAAGGTCACCGGCTGCGAGCGGCTCCCGCGGACCCTGCAGCGTGGTTCCTCGGCGGCCTGGTTCGGCATCGTCCGATCCTCGCTGGCCATTCCACCCTGGTCCACGGGCCTGCAGCGGATCATCGAGTCGCGTTTCGAGATGTGGCGCGACGAGGACGACGCCACGATCGAACGGCAGGCGATCAAGGCCAAACTCGTCAAGGGGTCGGTGACCGTACAGCACATCATCGATGCGGTCCGCCGCCGGGAGGCCTTGGAGAAGGGCAACCCGGTGCCCGACCAGGACCTCGATCTCTCCCTCAAGCGTGAGGAGTACGAGCAGCTCTGCTCGCCGACGGTCGAGGAGCAGACCGACGAGAAGCCCGACTTCGAATGTCGGCCCGCCGAGGCGGTACCGGTCCCGCAGTTGGATCAGGTCATGCTCGTCACCCGGCTGCGCGAGGTGCGGGTGTTGCAGTCCTTCACCCGGGTGGAGCCGCCGGGTCCGGCGGACGCCGAGTCCCGGCGGGGCGAGCTGTCGGTCGGTGAGATGGACTGGCTGCCGGCGATGGAGGTGGTCGGCGAGGGGGTGTTCCTGCGGCTCTCGGAGCGCAGGCTCACCGAGTGGGAGGAGCGCCCGGAGGTTCGCAAGCGGGCCGCGGGCATCATCGGCAACCATCAGAGGCTGCTCGATCGTCGGGCCGAGGCGGCCGGCAAGACGGCTCCGGTCTCCCCGGTCACGGCTCGCTCCATCATGATCCACACGCTGGCGCACCTGCTGGTCAACGAGTGGAGCCTGGACTCCGGTTATCCGGCCTCGGCGATGCGGGAGCGGCTGTACACCTCTCCGGAGATGGCGGGCATCCTCATCTACACCGCCACCAGTGACTCCGCCGGCAGCCTCGGCGGCATCGTCCGGCAGGGCGAGCCGGAGCGGCTGAAACACACGCTGGCGGCCGCGTTGCGACGGGCGGAGTGGTGCTCGACCGACCCGCTGTGCATGGAGGCGGACGCCGCCGGTTCCGACAGCCTCAACCTGGCGGCCTGTCACGCCTGCAGTCTGTTACCGGAGACCAGCTGCGAGCACAACAACACGCTGCTGGACCGTGGGCTGGTGCTCGGTTGGCCCGCCGAACCCGAGCTCGGTTTCTTCTCCTGACGACACCACATCGGCGGACACCTCGATCGAGGTGTCCGCCGATGCACATCTCGTCCCCGATGACCGTGTTCCGGAGCCGTTGCGGTGCATACTCGTGTCTTCGACGACAGGGGCTCAACAGCGACCGGCTGCCGACCGATGGTTCCGGCACGACGTCCGTCCCCGGACGGCCGTGCCGTTCTCGAAGAGCGCCCGTCGTCATCCACCGGGTCGAGGAGTGTTGAGGAGTCCTGTGACGCAGTCTGCGGCATGGCAGTGGAATCGGCAGAGCCCCGCGTACGGCAACTTCGGCAACGCCAATCAGTGGACGGTCAACGCGGGTCTGGTGTCGTTGGCCCGGGAGAGCGCGCAGAACGCCAACGACGCACGCGCCGGAGCACAGCCCGCCGAACTCGTCTACAGCTTCATCCGCCTGACCGGTGCCGCGCGTGACGCGTTCCTGACGACGCTCGGCTGGTCCGATCTGCAGGCGCATCTGCAGGCGATGGGTGAGGCGGCGCGCGGCGCCGTGACGGCCGGTCAGATCCGGGCCGGGCTGGAGGCCTTCGAGCAGACGGATTCGCTGGTGCTGCTGCGCGTCGCCGACTACGGATGTCGTGGCCTGACCGGGCCCGAGTTCGCCGAGGACGGTCTGTCCTCCGACGACTTCGGCAACTTCATCAAGTTGTGCCGGCTCGACCTGTTCAGCGGCAAGGACAAGGCCGCGGGTGGCTCGTTCGGGCTGGGCAAGGCCGTCTACTGGCGGTTCTCCCGGTTGCAGACGGTGTTGTTCAACTCGGTGCTGGCCCCGTCCGACGCGGTCGGCGGCTTCACCCAGAACCGGGTGTTCGGGGTCAATCAGGGTGTGCTGCACAGCTACCGCGACATGGGTTACGAGGGTCGGGGCTACTTCGGTCGGGCCTATCCCAACGGTCACGTCGGCTCGGTCTGGAACGATTTCGAGTTGGTCGACGCGTTGCACTTGAACCGTGCCGACGCCCGGCCGGGGACGACCGCGCTGCTGTTGGGCTTCTACGACCCGGATCAGCCGCAGCGGGGGCTGAACGGGCTGGAGGAGCTGACCGAGATGGCCCACGATCTGCGCGAGGGTGTGGAGGAGAACTTCTGGCCGTTGCTGACCCGCGGTGGTCTGCGGGTACGCATCGAGGTGATCGACAACGACACGGTCGTCTCGGAGAAGGCCGTCGATCCGGAGGAGACGTACACCGAACTCGTCCGGGCCCTTCGTCGTTTCGACGCCGGGAAGATCGACGGTGAGCTCACCGGACCGGACACGGTGGTGGTGCGCGACGTGCCGGTGACGGTACCGCGGCGGCGCACCGGCGACCGGCACCAGTCGTTCGTGCACCAGGCGAAACTCGTGGTGACGTTGTCCGACGACCAGAAGGACACCCTCGAGAACCGGGTGTGCCTGCTGCGCCGGCCGGAGATGATCGTGCAGACCCTCGACCGGCCCTTCGACGGCCACACGTATCACGCGTTCCTGCTCGCCGGTGCGGCGATCCACCCGGGCGGGCCGACCGCCGAGGAACTGTGGGCCGATGACTTCCTGCGGTTCGCCGAGCCGCCCGCGCACGATCGTTGGCTGCCCGGTACCGGACGTCGTCAGGCCTCCCAGGCGAACCTGACGGCGCACTACATCGCACCGTGGGTGCCGAATCTGCAGGGCATCGAGAAGGGTGTCGCCGCGGCCCTGCACGGTCTGTTCGGTGCGCCGCCGCCGCGTACCGGTGCGCCTCCGGAGTCGCTCATGCGGCACCTGCGATTCCTGCGGTCCGAGAGCGGATCCGGCGGGGCCGGCGGCGCACCGCACAAGCCGGAGATCGACCTGACCGAATGGCGGGTCGAGGATGGACGGTGGAACGTGCGTTTCACCGTCCGCGCCAAGAACCGGCCGCAAGGTTGGAACCTACGACCGGTGCTGGCGTTCGTCGGCCTCGACGGCAGACGCGCGGTGGTCGACTGGGACTCCCTTCTGATCGAGGACGGTGCCGGTGCGCTGGTCGACGGCGGGCTGCGGATCGAGGCGACTCCGCGCGGCCGTTTCGCCAAGGTGACGCTGCACGGTCGATCGACTCGTGACCTGCCGATCCCGGCGGCGGAGGCAGCGGTCGAAGTGATCCTGCAGAAGCCCGGCCCGCTGCTCGCCCCGACCGACGAGGACGCCTGATGACCGTTCGTTACCCGTGGCCGACCTTCACGGCCCCGCTTCGATGCCGGTTGACCGACGTCCACCTCGACGGCCGGCCGCTGCCCGCGGATCTGATCGACGACAGTCACTACCGGGTGCGGCTGGACGGCATGTCGACGTGGGAGTCGTTCGAGTGCGAGGTCGTCCTCTCGACGGACGAGGCGATGCCGACCGGCGTCGACCGGCTGACCGGCTACGTCATGGTCTCCTCGTCGGCGACCAACACCCGGCTCCCGTTCCCGTTGACGGCCGCCGACGGTTCTCTGGTCGGACGGATCACCGTCGTGCGCGGTGCCGTGGCCGGTGGCTTCACCGTCGCGGCGGAGGTCGGCGGCGACGTGGCCGGACGTCGACGGGTCGTGGGCTCGAGCGATCCCTGGACCGTGGTCCTGGATCATCGGGAGGCGCCCGTCCCGCCCGGTGCCCCGCCGTTCGCGATGTCCTGGGCGGACTTCAACTCGTCGGCCGCGCCCGCGGCGGCTCGGCAGACCCCGGACGCCCTGGCCTTCATGGACGTCACCGGCGAGCCGCGGTTGTGGCTGAACGCGGGTGTGCCCGGTCTGCAGGCGCTGCTCGACAACAACCATGCCAAGCTGGAACGCCGTCGGCTGCGCGACATCCTCAGTACGACGATCGCCCGTAACGCCACCTCGGCGCTGTTCCGGGCCGCCGCCGCCGAGGTGGTCTCCTACGGTGACGAGCCGCCTCAACCTCCGGCCACCGCGTTGTACCGGCAGGTGTGCCAGGCCGTCGCGGATCAGATGATCGGCATCGCCGGCGTCGACGAGTTGTACGAGCAGTTGGTCGCCCAGCGCGACGATCCGCTGGGCAACGCCGACCTCTGGCGCCGCATCGACGCGGCCGTCGACACGCTGACCGGTTCCCTCGACGCCCTGACCACCGCGTCTCAGGAGGTGTCCCATGGCTGAGCCGATCCTGTGCCGGTTCAAGCATCGGATCCCGGCGGATCTGCGCGACCGGCTCGTCCGGCGGGTCGAGGAGCCGGATGAGCATCAGGAGCCGATCCGCCGTTCGGACGGGTCGACCATCGATCTCACCGTCATCGACGTGTTGATGAGGCGGTTCCGGGACCGGTTCGCCGACCTCGATCAACGCGGCGACCGGGCGGCCAGCGACAGCTGGTTGGCGCCCCGGCTGCACTACGCCCTGCGGCTGACCCGCGCCGAGGCCGGTGACCGCGATCTCTGGTCCTGGCTCGCGATCCGGTACAGCGATTACGTGGTGTGGCGGTGGGCCGGCGCCGGCGAGAAACCGACCGAGGACCGTTGGCACGGCCAGATCAACAAGCAGGCGCTGATGCGGCTGTGGTGGGGTGCCGAACTCTTCCGCAACGGCCCCGACTACTCGCCCGTCGAACGGGCCTTCTCCCGTCAGGACGTACCGCACAATCTGCTGCATCGCACGCTGGTCCGGTGCCGTTCGCTGGCGGTGGCCCTGATCGACGACCTGGTGCCGGCCGGTCAGGAGATCGTCGGCAGCTCTCGGGAGATCCGCGACCTCGCTCGGGTGTTGAACCTGGCGATGGCCGGGAGCCCACCGGAGCTGGAGACCGATCTCCAACAGGACGACCACCGCGCCTACGGTGCGTGGGTGCGGGAGTTCGTCCTCGTGCCGGCCGACTGGGAGGTGCCGTTGCGGGGCCCCGCGGCCGCCGACACGACCGCGTCGTCGTTGGCCGGTGGGCGGGCGATCACCGAACGCGGCCGGCAGTACGCCGCCATGGGTCGGGACACGTAGCCGGGTTCAGTCGGCGCGGTCCGGTGGTGACGGGACTCGACGCAGGTCGGCGACCGATTCGACGATCCGGTCGGCGGCCTGCTCGATCGCCTCGTGTTCCCAGATCCGCACGACGGTCCACCCCGCCTCGGTGAGCTTGGTGTTGGTCTCCAGGTCCCGGCGTCGGTTCGTGGCGACCTTGTCGGCCCAGAAGGCGGCGTTCGTCTTGGCGACGGTGTGATGAGTCGGACAGCCGTGCCAGAAGCAGCCGTCGAGGAAGACCGCCAGCCGGATGCGGGGGAACACCAGGTCGGCGGTACGACGGACGGCCTTGATCGGGCGTCGGTTGACGAAATATCGCAGGCCCCGGGAGTGCACCGCGCGACGCAGCGCGAGTTCCGGCTTGGTGTCACGGCCGGTATTGGCCTGCATCGACTTCCGGACACCGGCCGACGACGCCCACGAGCTTTCGGACATGCGTTCCATCTCACCCGTGTGGCAGCCTTGCTCAAAGACCAGGGGGGACTAACATGTCGCGGGTGAGTGACCGCCTGAGCATGATCGACCTGTTCGCCGGATGTGGCGGTATGACCGTCGGATTCCGCCGTGAGGACTTTCGCCCGGTGATGTCCGTGGAGTGGGATCTCGCGGCCGCCGCCACCTACGCGGCGAACTTCGGTGAGTCACACACCCATTGGGGCGACATCACACTCATCCCCGACGAGCAGATCCCGCAGGCGCAGGTGATCATCGGCGGTCCGCCGTGCCAGGGCTTCTCGAACCTGGGTAGCAAGGACGTCGACGACCCGCGCAACAAGCTGTGGAAGGAGTATCTGCGGTTCGTGGTGCACGCGCGTCCGCAGGTGTTCGTCATCGAGAACGTCGAGCGGTTCTCCCGGGCGTCGGAGTTCCAGCTGCTGCTGGAGGAGGCCGACCACGGGATGATCAAGGATTACCAGCTCTCGTACGGCGTACTGCTGGCCGCCGATTACGGTGTCGCGCAGCGTCGGCCGCGGACGATCGTGATCGGTTCCCGCATCGGCGAGATCCCCCTGCCGCAACCGACGCACGCCAAGGTTCCGACCGGTGACCTGCGGCCGTGGGAGACGGTGCGCAGCCGGATCTCCTGGATCGATCCGCACCCCACCACGACCGAGCTGCCGGACTCGATGACGGAGTATTTCGGGCAGCGGATCCGTGGCGAGTTCAAGGCGAACGACATCCACTTCGGCAGGCAGCCGACGGCGATGTCGTTGGAGCGGTATGACCACATCCCGCCCGGCGGGGGCCGTTTCAATCTGCCGGATCATCTGCTGTCGCGGTGCTGGCGGGAGAAGAAGACCGGTACGACCGACGTCATGGGTCGGATGCGGTGGGACGCACCGTCGTTGACCATCCGTACCGAGTTCTTCAAGCCGGAGAAGGGCCAGTATCTGCATCCGCAGTGGGACGCCGATCATCCCGATCGTCGGGTCAACCGGGTGATCACCCACTACGAGGCCTCGCTGCTGCAGGATTTCCCGAAGGACTACCTGTGGTGTGGTTCGAAGACGGAGATCGCCAAGCAGATCGGTAACGCCGTCCCGTCCGGTCTCGCGGCGGCCATCGCCAAGCACCTCAAGGGATATCTGAACTGACTCGACAGGGCTCACCCGCTCTGCCAAGCTGCCGACGTGTCGATGGTTCAGGGTGATCTGTTCGGCGACCACGGAGACTGGGCATGGGCGCCCCGAACGCTTCGCGAGCACCGGACCCGGGTGCTGCCGGCTCGCCCGTCGCAGACCGGCATGCCACGTTCGGCGACGGGTCCGTGGGATTCGCACACCGGCGCCGAACCGCCGACGCGTGAGGCGGACCCCGAGATCTGGGCGGTGCGCTCCGCGATCCTGGCGGAGGACCCGGCCGGTGTTCGGATGGGCTACGCGATTCGGGAGGCCCTCGACCAGATCTATGACGGTCAGCGCACCGGCCGGTGGGATTACACCCAGCTGTTGAAGACCGAGAAGACCCACGTCGGTACGCTCGTCGAGATCTGGCTGCAGCGGGAGTTCGGTTTCCAGGACGGCGAGGAACTCGACTACCGGATCGCCGGGGTCGACGTCGACTGCAAGTGGTCGCTGAACCTGTACGACTGGGAGATACCCCAGGAGATGTACAGCCGTGGCGACAAGATCGCGCTCGTCGTCTGGGCCAACGAGTACACCGCCCGTTGGGCCGCCGGACTGGTCCGGATCAGCGAGGCGGTGCTGCGGCCGCCGGGCCGGCAGCGGGACGGCAAGCGCCGGTTGAACGACAGCGGCCGTGATCGCATCCTCTGGATCCACCCCGGTGTCGACCTGGTCAAGAACACTCTCCTGCACATCGGGGATCCACGGAAACTCGAGCTCATCGCCTACGCCACGCACGGCCAGACGGCGGTGACCAACCTGTTCCGGGAGTTGACCGGTGAGCTGATCAACCGGGCCACCGTGCTCACCGCCGCCCAGCAGGTCGACAGCGCCAAACGGGTCCGCGACGCCCGACGGCGACTGCAGTCGGAGGGGATCGTGATCTTCGGTCACTACGCGCCGCATCCGCGGATGGCCGAGGAACTCGGGCTGCCCGCCCCGACGCTGGGTCGTTTCGTGAGTGTCCGTCTGAGCCCTTGGCTCCCGGCGGATCCCGAGCCGCACACCGAGATCGACGGAGGGCGGTGGCGACGCGCCCGTGCCGGCGATCCGGTGGTCGCCGCCCCGACCCTGCCCAGCCAGGGCAACAACGGGTGATCCGGGTCGTCTAGCGGCCGCCCGGCTTCCACAGGTATTCGAAGTCACGGAAGGCCGGCTCGGCTCCGAAGTGGGTGATGTTGTCGGCCACGTCGAGTACGAGGCACTCCGGTTTGCCACGGTTGCGGGGACCGCGTAGCCCTCGACCGATCATCTGCTGGTACACGTTCGCGCTGTAGGTGGGTCGGGCGACCACGATGGCGCGGGTGGCCGGTGCGTCGAATCCCTGGGTCAGGACGTTGTAGTTGGTCAGGACCCGGATCTCACCCTCCCGGAAGCGGCGGACGCTCTGTCGCCGCAGGCCGGGGTCGGTCGAGCCGGTGACCGTCGCCGACCGGACCCCACGCCTGTTCAGCAGCGCCGACAGCACGTAGGCGTGTTCGACGGACGTCGCGAAGACCAGGACGGGCCAGTCCTCGGGCAGGGCGGCGATCTCCTTGACCAGCATGGCGGTACGGTCGCGGTCGGCGGCCAGTCGCATCTCGGCGCTGTCCGGCAGGCGGCGATAGGTGCTGGCGTCGGCGTGTTCCTGCTCGGAGAGGTGCAGTGTCGCGCCGGGCAGCTCGCGATGTTCGACGCGGGCGAGGATGCCGTCGTTCTGCAGGGTCAGGTACGGGCGTTCGCCGAGGATCTCGACTCCCTCGGCGGTGAAGTCGAGCCGGTTCTTCTGGTACCTGTTGGTCAGGCGTTCGGTCTCGGCGGCGTTGGAGCCGATGAAGGGTGTGGCGGTCAGTCCGATCATCGGGCATCGGGTGCGGTGCGGGGTGATGCCCAGCGAGGCCAGGACCGCGGTGTACCGGCTGCTCAGCGAGGTGTGTGCCTCGTCGATGAGGACGCACTGGCTCTCTCGGATCCAGGCGTAGTCGTCATCGTCGACGACGGAGGCGAGTTTGGCGTCGGTCGCCACGACGAGATGGAAGCCGGTGGCGACCGGATCGGCCTCGTTGCGTGACCAGAGTCTGCTGATCGTCAGCGAGGCGTTGCCGCCGAGACTGCGCCAGGCCGACTGCCAGCTCTGTACCGCCTGTTCGCACAGTTCCTCGGACTGCGCGATCCACAGGATCGGGGTGGATCGGCGAAGTTCGCCGGCCCGCATGGATTCGATCAGCGCCTGCAGTGCGGTGCGGGTCTTTCCGGCGCCGGTCGGCAGGCACAGCATGCCTCGTCGTGGGGGTCGGGCGGTGACGACCGACCGGATCCGCTGGACCATCCGCTCCTGGTAGTCGTGTAGCGGCGGGAAGTGGGCGGGCCCGTCCACCACGACCGAGGCCTCGAGTGTGAGGTGTCGTTCCCCGGCGAACGTGGCGGGAAAGCCGAGGTCGGTGACGAACTGTCGCGCACGATGGCTGCCGGCCCAGTGCTCGGGCACGTCGAATCCGAGGCGCTGCAGTTCGCCGCGGTATTCCCGCAGGGCGGTGGTGCCGAAGACGTCGAGGGCGAGGCTGCCGATCGCGCGGTCGGTCAACGGTCCTTCGGAGCGGGCGACGGCGTCCAGGACGGGTTCCGGTAGCCGCGTGCGCAGCGTCGCCGCGCCGAGCAGGGCCACCAGCCGGTCGGTGTCGTCGGCCTGGTCCCGGACCCGGGACAGCCGGGAGTCTCGGCGCGCCTGTTCGCGGTGGGCGACGATCTGGCGGCACTGTTCGTCGGTGAGCTCGAGCCTGGCCTGTGCCCGGAGTCGCTGGAGCAGGGTGAGGTCGTCGAACGGGGCCCGGCTGTAGAGGACGTCACCGGCCCGCAGCGTCGTCGCGGGTTGGGCGCGGCGGCCGTTCGGGCCGCTGATCAGTTCCTCGAGCTCGCTGCAGACGACCAGATCGACGCCCTGCAGCGGCCGACCGGGCAGGAAGCGTAGGCGGGGGAACATCTCCTCCAGCGATTCCGGCTCCCCCACGGCGACGGCCCGCACCTCGGTGGTCAGCACGTCGTCGAGAGCGGACAGCCCCCATGCCGATCTCAGCTGCCGGGCCGCGTCCGCCGAGGCCGGCAGGGTGGGGATGCCCTGGTCGGCGAGGCGTCTCGATTGCGTGGCGCCGACCGCGACGGCAACCTCGCCCGGTGCCGTGAAGATCGTGGCGCCGTCGCGAAGGCACCGGATCCGGGCCGGCGCCGGCAGGTATGCGCTGGCGGCCGCGTACACCTCGGCGAGTGGTTCGATGTCCAGATCGTTCTCGGCGTGCCGGAGGATGCGCCGCCATCTGACGGCGCCGATCTCTCCCGCCTCGGTGGGCAGTTGCAGCGCCGTGGCCAGACCCGGATCGATCTCGGCCACCGGCAGCGTCGCGCGACCACCGGTGAACGTCGGGCTCAGACACTCGCCGACGGGTAACGGTCCCCACGCCGTCGGCAGGTAGCCGTACCGGCGGATCGCCCACACCAATGGTGAGCGGATCTGCACGCTCCGGTCGACGCGGGTGACGGCCCAGGCCCGCCAGGTCGTCACGACACCCTCGATCGGGAGGTGCCGCAGGAAGAGGGCCACCTGCTGTGGGGTGAGCTCGCCGAGGACGCCCAGTGGACCGGCGGGCGGCGGCCCGGTGACCTTGATGCCGCGCTCGTTGGGGCGACTCATCTGGACCGGGAGGGCGGCGTAGAAGTCGGTGACCATGTCGCGGCGGTACTGCGTGAACCAGGCGTCCCGGGTCGGATCGACCGCGGCCGTCGGTACGTCGGAGGCGCCGAGCAGACTCAACAACGCCACGTCGTCACGGTGGAAGTCGATGTCCACGGCGATCGGCGCATCGGCCGGAACCACCCGGCCGGGAAGCATGCAGTCGCGGACGGTGGTGAACCGGCCGGCGCCGGTACGCACGCGCACCTCGGCGGTGGCGTCCGCGGCGGTGAGGAGGTCACGCACCACGGTCGGGGCGATCCGGCGGGTGAGCGACCAGAACGACTGCCAACCGGCGTCGTCGAGCCGGTCGAGGCCGCTCTGCAGCAGGGACATCAGCCGACCGCCGGCGTCGGCCTCGTGCACGCCCAGGGCGGTTAGGATCTCCTCCAGCTCGGGGTCGTCGTCGAGTCGACGGTCGACGTAGACGAGGTCCTCGACCTCGGGCTCCCCCGGTGTGCGACGGAACACCTGATCGTCGAGGGCCGCCAGGCCGTTGCCGGCGGTGAGCACGATGCGCGCGGCACGTGCCTCGGCCAGGGCGGCGTGGCCGGCGGCGAGCATGCCGGCCACGATCCGCAACGCCGTCGCCGACCCCGCCACGGATCGGCCGGTGAGGGCGCTCTCCAGCCAGACCCGCGGTTTCGTGGCGCCGCGGGCCGCGCCGGCCAGGATGAGCTCGGCCCGCGAGCGTCGGGTGGTCTCCTCGACGCTGTGGTGACACCACTCGTCGGGCCGGTCCGGCACCGAGCGCCAGAGTTCCAGCCACGCCGGATCCATCCGGGGTGGGTGCAGCCGCACCTCGGCGGGCGGGCGCAGCCGGCCGGTCTGGTCGGGCAGGCTCGGTCGGGTCGCGGCGAGCCGGTACACCGCGGTGCTGAGTTCCTTGTCGGCCCAGTTGCGGGCCTCCCGCCCGCGGGCGGTGAGATACAGCAGGTGCCGGGCCGGGTCCTCCGCGGAACTGAGGTACGGGAGCGAGTCGACGATCAGCTCGGCCGCCGCGGCCATGATCTCGTCGTTGAACCTGTTGTCCTTGAGGAGGTTCTGCCGATCCTCATTGGTCTTCCACGGTGCGTTGAGCACGCCGCTGAGGGTCGTCTCGTAGGTGGTCGGGAAGAACGCCCAGAACGCGCCGCTGCCGTGCGCCCCGGAGATCGGCACCGCCCAGGACAGCGGGATCCGGTCGCGGTCGTGGAACTCGCCGGCGTCG
Organism: Actinoplanes sichuanensis; assembly: GCF_033097365.1. Lineage (NCBI taxonomy): Bacteria > Bacillati > Actinomycetota > Actinomycetes > Micromonosporales > Micromonosporaceae > Actinoplanes > Actinoplanes sichuanensis. The sequence goes on along the minus strand of NZ_AP028461.1, from coordinate 173,880 downwards.
CGGCGGGCCTCCCGGCTCGGGGTGTGGATCCGTTCGAAGACCTTCCACACGACGGTCCGCTGGACGTCGTCGTTCTGCTCGGTGACGGTGCGGTCCATGCCGTGGCCGCTGACGGTGACGATCCGCCGGTGACGTTCCGGGCCGCTGCGGTCGTCGAGTTCCAGCCGGCCGATGTGCGGCGAGAAGATCACGAAGTCGCTGGGGAAGGTGCGGATGTCCTGGGCGAGGCGTTCGACGTGTCCGTCGAGCAGCGGCAGTCGGATCACCGTGGTCGCCCAGGACATCAGATCGTCCAGTACGGCGTCGGCGGCGCGTTCGGCGTCGGCGTCGAGCAGCCGGGCGACCCGGAGCACCGGGGTGGGTGCCGTCGTCGCGGTGCGGGCCCGGATGGTCTGCTCGGCGTAGCGCCGGTCCCAGCCGAAGGAGCCGCTGCGACTGAACAGCGCGGGGCGGTCGGAGATCGACAGCACCGACTTGAAGCCGAGACCGAATCGACCGATCTCGGTGCCCCGTTTGCGGGACAGGTGCGAGGCGAGGATCGTCTCGGCGCCCTCCGCGGTGATCGGGGTGCCCCGGTTGGCGCAGTACAACGCGCTCGGCGTCAACACGACATGGATGCCGCCGCCCGGTTCGCGTTGTAGTTCGTCGGCGCCGTTCTGGATGAGTTCGTAGAGCTGGCGTCGTCCGTACCCGCCCTGGGTGATCGACCGCTCGATGTTGGCGTGTTCCTCGACCAGGCCGGGGTGTGCGACGTAGGCCCGCAGGCATTGTTCCGACAGCCCGGTGACCCGGCGGGCCACGGCACTGTCGGAGCCCAGCCAGTCGACGGGTGCCGACATCGGCTCAGTCCTCCAGTCGGGCGAGGCGGTAGAAGCCGGGCGGGATGTCCGAGTCGTCCTCGTGGGTCTGGATCAGCCAGCCCTCGTCGATCAGTTCCTGCAGGTCGGACCGCCACGAGGCGGTCCGCGCCACCCGTTCCAGCCGGACGGCGGCCACCGGCCAGGGCGCCACGTTGACGAGGAACTCGATGAGTCGGTCCTTCGGTTTGACGCCGGTGATCTGGGCGATCAGCTTGTCGTCGTCGACGACCGATTCGTCGAGCCGGTCGGCTCGCAACCGGTACGACCGGCCCGGCCCGTTGCCCAGAGCGTCGATCTCCCAGCCGACACCCCGCAACTCGCGCAGCCGGCGGGTCCATTCCTCGATACCGGAGACGCCCTCCAACTCGCCCGGTGTCACCGGCTGCCCGACCCGTTGGCGCAGGTAGCCGAGCACGGCGGTCCGGGCACCACCCAACAGTTCCTGCCGCACTCCGCTGAGAGCGTCGCGGCTCGCGGCGAGAAGGCTGCCGATCTCCGCCGAGGTCCCCATCCACCGGGTCGCGGTCTGCTCGGTCCGCTTGGCGTCCCGCACCAGATCGAGTGCCTGCTGCAATCGGCGTTCCAGCAGGTCCAGGTGCTCGTCGGTGTTCGTGTTCCTCGGCAAGGCGGTCCTTTCGGCACCGAGATCAGTCGGTACCGTAGTCGGCCGGCACCACTGCGTGGATGCTATCGCGGAACCGTCGCGATGATCGGGCCGGTCACGGCCGCCGACGCCGACGGCCTCGGAGCGCCGTCGAGGCCAGGATCAAGAGCACGAACAGGACCGGGGCGGCGATGGTACGGCCGGAGCGCGCGCAGTCGTCAGCCGGGTCGTCTCGGGTCAGGGCGCAGGTCATCGTCGCGGCGCGGCGTGGGCCGTACTCCCGCCGCAGTTGATCGCCGAAGGCCGCCCACTGGTGACGGGTCTCGATGACGGCTGCGGTGACGGCCTTCTGGAAGTTGTTCAGTACCCGGCCCCGCGGATTGGCCGGGCCGATCGGGCGGGTCGGATCCGGCTCGTCGGCCCACGAGCTGTGCGAATAGAAGTCCTGCACCCCGTGCAGCGCCCGGCCCAGGCTTTCCAGTGTGGTGCACATGGCGCGTTCCTCGCGGGTCGTGTCGAAGGCGCAGTCACCGTCCAGGTTCACTTCGGCGGCCACGATCCGGCCGTGCCCGTCGACGAGTTCGTCGGCGCGTTCGACCGCCTCCCGGAACCGGCCGCGCAGGTGCTCGACGCAGTCGGTGAGGTGGACCGTCGCGTCGTCGCGGGTCTGCGGGTAGTCGCCGGTGAGGTAGTCGGCGTCGTCGCAGTGCGCGGCCGGCACCGCCACCTCGGTACGGTCCGGGGCCCCGACCGCGCCGAAGCCGTTGCCGTGCCCGGCGAGCTGGTCGATCGAGCGCGGCCGCAGACAGTCGCCGGGGCTGTCGTCGGCGGTGCAGGCGAGCGCGGCCCGGGTGATCCGCTCGTGTTCGCGATGCTGCCCGCCGCCGTCGATCGTCCCGAACCCGGGGAAGCGAAGCTGCCCGCCGCCGTCGATCGTCCCGAATCCGGGGAACACGACGGCGCCGGACAGCAGTAGTGCGGCGAGCACCCCGGACCGGGCTCGCGCGCCCATCAGCTGATACGGGTCCCGTGCGACGGCGCCTCGTGCGGGAACTCGCCGTTGGTGAGCCCGGCCGGGCCGACCCGGTCGTTCTGGTAGCGCAGTTCCTCGGCGGCCGGCTCCCAGCGCGCGATCAGCCCGAAGAGCACCACCGTGTCCAGGGCGATCATCAGCAGCGTCCAGAACGGGTACGCGCCGATCGACACCACCTGGGCCACCGCGTGCAGGCTGATCACGACCACCGCGGCGTACCGGGCCCAGGACTGACCGATGAGCAGGAACCCGCCGACGATGAGCATCACGCCGCCGAAGATCACCAGCGCCCAACCCCAGGAGGTGATGTCCACCAGCACGAACCCATCGGGTGTGGCGAGCACCCGTTCGTCGTCGAGCAGCGCCACCATGCCCTGGAGAATGTTGATCAGACTGTTCACGATCATGATCACGGCGGCGAAGGCGATCCATCCCGCCCACGCCCTGCTTCGTTCCTCAGCCATTGCGGGTTTCCCGTCTCGTGCCGGACTCCCTCATCTGGCCTGCCATGCTCGCGCCGACGGACGGGCCGCGACACCATCCCTGACGGATGACTGCGCCGCGGCCCGGTCACCGTCAGCCGGTGGTGCAGGAGGTGCCGTTCAGCGCGTACGCCGTGGGCGCCCCGCTGTCGCCGGTGTGGGTCGCCTGGAACCCGATCTTGACCGAAGCCCCGGGGGCCACGACCGCGTTGTAGCCGGCGTCGGTCGCGGTGACCCGGCCCGAAGCGGGGGCGTAGGTGGCGTTCCACCCGCCGGTGATGGTCTGCCCGCCGGGCAGGGTGAAGGCCAGCTTCCAGCCGTTGATCGCGGTGCTGCCGGTGTTGGTGAGGGTGACCTCGGCGGTCAGCCCGTTGTTCCAGGCGTTGACGACGGCACCGGCCCGGCATCCCGTCCCGGGGACGGGCGGGCTGGACGAACTCGGGACCGGCCCCGGGCTGGACGAGCTCGGGACCGGCCCCGGGCTCGACGGCGAGGTACTGCCGAGGGAGGTGAAGAACTGCCACACCTCGGCGCCCACCCAGGAGGTGGAGGAGTTGCGGTCGGTCGGCAGCGGCACGTGGTCACCGTCGTGCGCGGCCCAGCGGACCGGGTAGCCGGCCCGGCATCCGGCGTAGTCGGTGGTGATGTGGGTGCCGCTGCCGGACGCCGGTTCCGGCGGGTTCTGCGCCGCGCAGCCGTTGGCCCGGACGAAGCTGTCGCGCAGGCTACGGCCGTTGGAGACGTTCAGGACGCTGTCCCGGGTGCCGTGGATGCCGAAGTAGGCGACCGGCTGGGACACTCCGGAGCATCCGCTGAGGTTGGCGCCGGCGATCGGGGCGACCGCCCGGAAGACGGTGGGTCGAGCGCAGGCCAGCGCGTAGCTCATCGCGCCGCCGTAGCTGAAGCCGAGCGCGAACCGCTGGCTCGTGTCGACGCACAGGTCGTTCTCGACGGCCCGCAGGATGTCGTCGACCAGGGTCACGTCACGTCCGCCGGTGTTGGCCCAGCCCGCGTCGAGGCCCTGCGGCGCCACGAAGATCGCGCTGTTGCCGGAACGCTGTTGCAGACCGTAGAACCCGTTGCCGACCACGTCGGCGGCGCTGCCGTTGAGCCAGTGCAGTCCGACGACGAGCCGGTAGGCCTGGCTGCTGGTGTATCCGGACGGCAGCCGCAGCATGTAGGTGCGGGCGCGGCCGCCACTCTGGATGGTGTAGGTCCCGTCGCGCAGTGTCGGGTTCTTCCCACAACCCGCGGTCGCCGCGAGAGTGCCGTTCGACTCGGCCGACGCGGTGCCGCTGAGCAGGACCGTCGTCCCGGCGCCGAGCAGCAGGGTCGCGGCGGCGACGATCACGCCGAGGAGGGTGCGGCTACGCGCTCTTCGCTTCATCTCCGAACTCCTATTCAAATCTCTCAATACAAGAACCGTAACGGGAGCGCTCCCACACCATAGTCGGAATCGTGCGATAAAACCTACAAAAATACTTGCTCAGTATGTGTTACGGAGGCACTTAATTCGAAGTCGCGCTCCTGAGCAGTGCAGACACCCCGCTATCGGGAAAACACAAAGTCCCTCTTGAATGTCCGGAAACATCCTGGCAACCTTCCGAATCAGGCTGTCGGCGCCCACATCCCCGGAATCTTTTCGGCACCCCATGCCGGGAGAGGAACCTGCCGTGACATCCCGATCCCCGAATCCCTCCACCGCTCCCCCACGACGCCGCTCCCTGGCGGCACGCGTCCTGCTCGCCGGTACGGTCGCCGCCGTCTCCGCGTTCGGTGCCGTGCTGGTGATGCCCGACGCCGACGCCGCGGCCACCACGCTCGGCGCCGCGGCCAATCAGTCGAACCGGTATTTCGGCACCGCGATCGCCGCCGGCCGGCTCGGCGACTCCACCTACACCACCATCGCGGGCCGCGAGTTCAACATGATCACCGCCGAGAACGAGATGAAGCCGGACGCCACCCAGCCGCAGCGCGGTCAGTTCAACTTCAGCTCAGGCGACCGGATCTACGACTGGGCGACCCAGCGCGGCCTCAAGGTCCGCGGGCACACCCTGGCCTGGCACGCCCAGCAGCCCGGCTGGATGCAGAGCCTCAGCGGCAGCAACCTGCGCCAGGCGATGATCGACCACATCAACGGCGTGATGGCCCACTACCGGGGCAAGCTCGCCGCCTGGGACGTCGTCAACGAGGCGTTCGCTGAGAACGGCAGCCGCCGATCGTCGAACCTGCAGTCCACCGGCAACGACTGGATCGAGGTGGCGTTCCGCACCGCGCGCACCGCCGACCCGTCGGCCAAGCTCTGCTACAACGACTACAACATCGAGAACTGGACGTACGCGAAGACGCAGGGCGTCTACAACATGATCCGCGACTTCAAGTCCCGTGGTGTGCCGATCGACTGTGTGGGCCTGCAGACCCACTTCACCGGCGGGAGTTCCCTGCCGGGCAACTTCCAGACCACCCTGTCCAGCTTCGCCGCCCTCGGTGTCGACGTGGCGCTGACCGAGGTCGACGTCACCAATGCGTCGACCTCGCAGTATGCCGGTCTGACCCAGGCCTGCCTCAATGTGCCGCGCTGTATCGGCATCACGGTGTGGGGTGTCCGGGACAGCGACTCGTGGCGGTCCGGCGAGAGTCCCCTGCTCTTCGACGGCGGCGGTAACAAGAAGGCCGCGTACACCTCGGTGCTCAACGCTCTCAACGCCGCCGGACCCGGCCCGTCCTCGCCGCCGCCGAGCGGCGGCTCCGGTTCCCCGTCAGTCCCGCCCGGCACGGCGAAACGCATCGTCGGCGCCCAGTCCGGCCGGTGTGTCGACGTGCCGAACGCGTCGCAGAACAACGGCACCCGGGTCCAGCTCTACGACTGCCACGGGCAGGCCAACCAGCAGTGGACGCTCACGGCGAACCGGCAGCTGACCGTCTACGGCGGCATGTGCCTGGACGCCGCGGGTTCCGGCAACGGCGCGGCCGTTCAGATCTACAGCTGCAACGGGCAGGCCCAGCAGCAGTGGAACGTCAACAGCAACGGCACGATCACCGGTGTGCAGTCCGGTCGCTGCCTGGACGCGTGGGGCACCGCCAACGGCCAGCAGGTCCAGCTCTACGACTGCAACGGGCAGGCCAACCAGCGGTTCAGCCTCGCCTGACGCGTCGCGAGCCGCCCGGCCCCGGAATCAAGTCCTCGTCAAGTCGTGTGCGGCATGATCGGGGACGGCGGGGACCGGGCGGTACTCGCGTGTCCCGAGGAGCCGTTGATCATGAGTTCGCGATCGGAGAGCCGCCGGGTGATCCGGGCCGGTGGCGTCTCGCTGGTCTGTCATGTGCGCGGGCGTGGCCCCCGCTGTGTGGCGCACCCGGCCGGTCCCGGTATGCACTGGGAGTACCTGCGGATGCCGCTGGCCGAACGCGACCACACGATGATCTACATGGAGCCGGCCGGCACCGGGGATTCCGACGAGTTGCCCGCCTACCACCTGGACACCTACGTCGAACATCTGGACGCGGTGGTACGGGCGTTCGCCGACGAGCCGGTCTTCGTGCTCGGGCACGGGCACGGCGGGTTCGTCACCCAGAGCTACCTGGCCGGGCGGCCCGCCGACGTGGCCGGGCTGGTCCTCTACTCGACCGGGCCGGTGGCCGACGGGCAGATGCTGGCCCAGGCCCGGTGGAACCTGCACCGCGACACCGTCGAGGACGTGCATGACGAGGCCTCGGCGACCCGGCGGCTGCGGGCGGTGCTGCCGTCGCACTTCGCCGACTACCAGCGGCGGGAGGCCGAGTTCGCGCCGGTGGTGGCCGCGGTCAGGTGCCGGCCGCGGCCGGCCGCCGACTTCGCGGCCGTCGACCTGCGGGGGCGGCTCGCGTCGATCGCGGTGCCGACGCTGATCCTGGCCGGGGCCCGGGACGTGGTGTTCGGGCCGGACGCGGCGGCCATGCTGCGGGTCGGGGTGCCCGACGCCCGGGTGGCGATCTTCGAGGACAGCGGACGGTTCGCGCATCTGGAGGAGACGCAGCGGTTCGCGCACCTGCTGAAGGAGTTCACGAGCCGGGTGGCCGGGTGACCGATCGGGACCTTCGCCTGCAGATCATGGGGCCGCTGCGGGTGTGGCGCGGTGCCACCGAGATCGACGATCTGGGGCCGCGCCAGCAACGCTGCCTGCTCGCGGTGCTGCTGGCGCGGGCCGGCCATCCGGTCAGCATGTCCGACCTGATGGCGTCGATCTGGGGCTTCGACGCTCCGGTCAGCGCGGTCAACGTCATCCACAAGTACGTCGGCGCGCTCCGGCGTCTGCTCGAACCGGATCTCGCGCTGCGTACCCCCGGCTCGTTTCTGTTGCGCGGGACCAGCGGATACCGCTTCGCCGCCGGTCCGGAGACGCTGGATCTCGCGGAGTTCCGCGACCTGGTCGCCGCCGGCCGGTCGGCCGCGGGTCGGGCCTCCGCGTCCCCCGGCGACGCCTCTCCCGGTTCCGGGCGCTGGGAGGAGGCGCTGGAGCATTACGCGGCGGCGTTGCGGCTCTGCCGCGGGCCGGCCGGGGACACGCTGGCCGACAGTGTCGGGGCGGCGGCCACGTTCGCCGCGATCGACGGCGAGTTCTTCGAGGCCGTGGTGGCGGCGGCCGACATCGCGATCCGGTTGCGGCGACCGGAGGCGGTGCTGGCGCAACTGCGGCTCGCGGCCGCGATGGGCCCGCTCAACGAGCTGGTGCACGCACGGCTGATCACCACGCTCGCGACGGCCGGCCACCCGGCCGAGGCCCTGGCCACCTACCGGGCGATCCGCGAGCGGCTCGCCGAAGACCTGGGCATCGACCCGGGCCGGACTCTCGACGACGCTCACCGGCAGGTGTTGGGCCGGGAGACGACCCCTGCGCCGGTACGCCCGGCGCAGCTCCCACCCGACCTGCCGACCTTCACCGGTCGCGGATCCGAGCTGGCCACTCTGGACGGTCTGGTCGACGGGATGAGCCGGGACGGCCGGACCGCTCCGCTGATCGTGGCCCTGGACGGGATGGGCGGCGTCGGCAAGTCGACGCTGGCCGTGCATGCCGCCCACCGGCACGCGGCCCGGTTCGACGACGGGCATCTCTACCTGGACCTGCGTGGCGACCAGGACGACGACCTGCTGGCCGGTGACGCGCTGGCCGCCCTGTTGTACGCCCTCGGCATGCCGGCGGCCCAGATGCCCGCCACGTTCGACGCCCGGCTGGGCGCCTACCGGAGCCTGACCGCCGGTCGCCGGTTCCTGGTGCTGCTGGACAACGTGCACGACCCGGCCCAGGTCCGCCCGCTGCTGCCGAACTCGGCCGCCGGTCTGGTCCTGCTGACCAGCCGTCGGCCGTTGCTCGGGCTGGCCGCGTTCGACGGCGCCCACCTGCTGCGCGTCGACGTCCCCGATCCGGCCTCGGCCCAGGAACTCCTGCGCCGTCGCCTGCCGGCGGCCACCGCGACCGGAAGACACGCGGTGGTCGACGAGATCATCGAGCTGTGTGGGCGGCTTCCGCTCGCGTTGGCGATCCTGGCCGCGCGGCTGAACGCACGTCCCACGTTGTCGCTGGAGTCGGTCGCCGCGGATCTGCGCGACAGTGCCCGCCGGTTGGAGGCGTTTCCGGCGGGCTCGGGCACACCCGATCCGCGAAGCGCGTTCGCCTGGTCGTATCGGCAGCTGGGCGAGGGCGCGGCCGGTCTGTTCCGCCTGCTGTCAGTTTCGCTGAGCACCGGGATCACCGAGGCCGCCTGCGCCGAACTGTCCGGCGGCGACCCGGCGCGGACCCGAGCCGAGCTCGCGGAACTGGCCCAGGCCGCGCTGATCGACGAACACCACGACGGGCGGGTGACCTGCCACGTGCTGGTCCGGGCGTACGCCGGGGAGCTCTGCCGGGAGATCGACGGCCCGGCCGAGCGCCGGGCCGCGACGATCCGTCTGTTGACGCACTACCAGCGGGCCGGCGACCGGCGGGAACTCGTCGAAGCGGTTCGGACGGCCGCCGACCTCGGGGAGCACGACCTGGCCCGGGCGCTGGCCGCAACGCTGCGGCAGGTCGACCCGACCGACGGGGCGGAGGCCGAACGCTACGTGCGTGGTTCGCTCCAGGTGCGGCCGAACACGGCCTCCGGTTCGAGTACCGCGCCGTCGGCGTAGGCGAACGCGAACCGCTCCTCGCCCAGGGCCGAGACGGCGGCGGTGCGGGCGCGACCGAGTTCGACGGCATCGTCCGGGTCCGGTACCTGACCCAGGGCGGCGAAGGCACTGTCGGTGAAACCGATCATCCGGGTCGCCCGGACCTGGTCGCCGTCGACCGAGGCCAGCGCGGCGGCGGCGATGCCCAGGTAGGGGACGAAGGTGCGGTAGCCGTACCGGAAGACGCGCTGTTGAACCTCGTCGAACAGTTCCCGGGCGAGTTCGAGGTCGCCGCGGTGCAACTCGGTGAAGGCCAGGTTGTAGAACTCCGAGTTGACCGTCTCGGGGCGGCCCAGCTCCTGGTTGAGTTCGATGCTCGCCAGATAGCGTTCGCGGGCCAGGTCGAGGTCGCCGGAGAGGCGGGCCACCGCGGCCAGCACGTGCCGGGGGCGTTCCTCCAGAGCCCGGTCACCGGCGCGCAGCGCGACGTCCAGGGCGGCGCTCGCCAGTTTCTCGGCGCGGGGCAGGTCGTCGGCGCGCAGGGCGAGACGCGACAGCGCGTAGCGTGCCTCGACCTCGCTCGCGGTCGACCCCGGACGGGCCAGCTCGGCCTCGGCGAGACGGGTCACCTCGGCCGTGTCGCCACGGCGGAACGCGCCGCGTACCTCCTCGGCGAAGATCAGCCGCCGGACCTCGGCGGCGAACGTCTCCGGTTCCTCGAGGTGACCGAAATGGCCGCTGTCCTCGAGGATCACCAGGCGGGATCCGGCGATGCCGGTGTGCAGCATCCTTGCCCATTCCGGCCCGCAGATGAAGTCGTGCCGGCCGGTGATCACCAGCGTCGGCGCGGTGATCTCCGGTAGTCGCGGCCGGTGGTCGATCGCGGTGGTCGCGAAGTCGACGAGCCGGGTGCGCAGGCCGTCGCGCAGCGGCTGGAACTCGGCGCGCCGCCCCCAGAAGTCGGCGAAGTACACCGGCAGGCCGGCGCTCAACCGCGCGGTCGCGGCGTCGTCGGTCTGCGCCGGCAACGGCGCCTCCAGCGCGATCGCCGCGGCGGCCGCCTCCGGGACGTCCGGGTGACGGTGCGGGTAGGCGGCCGCCTGTCTGCTTCCGGCGGCCCAGAAGTCGGCGTCGGTGACCGGGGTCGAGCTGTACAGGACGAGCCCGGCGACCCGGTCCGGGTGGTCCAGCGCGTATTGCTGGGCGACGACCCCGCCGTGCGAGTGACCGAAAAGGTACACCCGGGGGACGGCGAGGTGTTCGATCAGGCCGTGGAGCAGGTCGGCGTAGGTGCCGGCGTAGGTGGCGTGTTCCGGCAACGGGTCCGAGGCGCCGGTGCCGGCCGGTTCCGGATACACCATGGTGAAATGCTTCTCCAGCTGCGGAAACCGCAGATAGGAGTATTCGACGCCGGGTCCGCCCGGGTGGGCGATCATCATCGGGCCGTCGCCCGCGAGGTGGTACGCCAGCCGCGTGCCGTCGACGGTGCAGTAGGTCATCGCCGGTTCACCCGCCTCATCATGCCCGCGTCGTGGTCGTAGTGGATGTCCGGGGTGTTGTTCACGTTCACCAGACGACCGGGGTGGGCCGGAAGTTCGGTTCGGCGGGTCAACAAATCGTCCAGTGGCCGTCTCTAGGTTCGTCGGCCATGGAGACCGAACTGCTCGTCCGGGCCGCTCAGCGTGGGGACGCGGCCAGCCTCACCGTGCTGTTCCAGGCGCACTACGTCGGGATGCGGTCGGTGGCGCTGCAGATCCTGGGTTCCGGGCCGGATGTCGACGACGTCTGCCAGGAGGCGGCGATCACCGCGCTCACCCGGATCGGGCAGCTGCGGGATCCGTCGGCGGTGCGGTTCTGGCTGCACGCGATCGTGCGCAACCTCTGCCGGACACGACTGCGGGAGGCGCGTCCCGTACCGATGGATCTGACCGATCTTGATCTGCCTCTTGCGGTGGATGACCCGGTGCAGCGGTATGCCGACCGGGACTGGGTGCGGCATGCGCTGACGCGGCTGTCGCCGGTCCTGCGGCCGGTGACGATGCTGCGGTATTTCGCCGAGCGCAACTCCTACGAGCGGATCGCCGGGTTGTGCGTGATTCCGGTGGGCACGGTCCGCAGTCGGCTCAGCGAGGCCCGTCGGCAGCTTTCCCAGATCCTTCCGTCGGTACGCGACGAGCGCCACGATGAGTCTGCCGCGTTGACCACGCTGCGCCGGGCCGAGGCGGCGGCGATCCTGGGTGGTTCGCCGGGGGCGGTTCGCGGGCGATGGGCGCACGGTGCGGTGGTGTGCTGGCCGGACGGGCGCCGTACCACCGGATTGTCGTCGGTCTCGGAGGCACTGCGTCGTGACGTGCTCCCGCAGCGGCTGGTCGACGTGGTGGCCGCGCCCGATGTCACCGTGTGGGAGACCACGTCGGGCACCTGGCTGCTGCACGAGCGCGGTGGGCAGGTCCGCAACGTACGTCTCGCCGTCGATGTTTAGGGCATGATGCCCTGATGGATCAGAGCTACGTGGAACTGGCCCGCAAGCTGCGGGAACTGGGCTGGTGGCGGGACTTCTCGGCGGAGGACGCGGCCGCCGGGGAACGTGCGGTCGCGGAGGGCGCACATCCGCTCGGTGGCCTGGCGACCCTGGACGAGGAGCCCGGCGAGAGGTACTTCGACGTCGACGGGGAGACCATGGCCGAGGGTGGTGTCGCCCGCGTGCTGCGCCGGGAGCTGGGGCCGGCCCTGGCCGGGCACGGTGTGGAGCTGCGGTTCGAGGAGCTGAACTACCCGGACAGTGTGGAGACCGGCGACTACGTCATCGCGATCAACGGCCGGCGTTGCGTGGTGTGGACGCCGGCGGACTGGGCCGCGGGTAACCCGTGGTATGTGTCGACGGTCCGGCCGCTCGCCGTGATCAACGATCTGCTGGCCGAGGCCGGTGCGGTATCCCGGATCTACACGCTCTATCCCGGCAGCAACCAGGGTGAGGCCTGGCTGATCGATCCACGCATCGTCGACGTCATCGCCGACAGTGGCGTGATCAAGGCGGAGGCCATGCCCGTCCTTCCCGGCCGGCGCTGAGTCCGGCGCCGCCCCCACGGTTCAGGGGCGGCGCCGGCCGGTCAGCCGTCGATCGGGTGCAGGTAGAGCTGGATGTTCCTGGCCTTGGCGTACTCGACCAGTTCCAGCGCCTTCTCCATGAAGCCCGGCGGCGGGTTGGTCGGGTACGCGACGCGCAGCACCCAGTTGTCGACGTCGGCTCGTTTCTTGTCCTTCGAATTGCGCCAGCCGTCGTCGAACTGCCGGCCGTCGTTCAAGTCGTTGATCTTCGCTTTGATCTTGGACTTGAACCTGCCCGCCGTGTTGGCGCTCTCGTAGCGCCAGTCGACGGTCTTGATGCTGGTACCGGTCCGGGACGCCGCGTCATAGGCGTCGATGAACGGGTGGCCGGGGTAGAGGTTGCCGCCGAGCGCGTCCTCGATCTTCAGCCCGTCCGTGCCGGTGATGTGGTCCCACGACCCGGACCGCAGACCGAGGACCCGCTGCACCCCCTGGATCACCGGGCAGGTGTTGTGCACCAGCACACGCAACCCGCCGTCGACGACGAAGTACGTGTGCACGCCCTCGATCGACAGGTCGTAGGTGGTCATCGCGCCGGTGTGGTTGCGGACCGACACCACGGTGACCGGTTCGGCCCCGTCGGTGCGCAGCAGGTCGCCGGGCGTCAGGTGACCCGCGTCCACGAACGCCTGGCGGTTCAGGCTGTAGAACGGGTGGTTCTGGGTGCCGGTGAGGACCGCCCGGCGGCCGTCGGTGCCGGTCACCGTCAGTTCGGTGAACTCGGTGTCGGTCGCGGTGACGTGGACCTCGGTGACCCGGTGGGTCTGGACCGTACCGCCCGGCTCGGCGTTGCGGACCAGGTCGCCGGCCCGGACGTCCTCGATCGCCTGGACGCTGCCGTCGGCCATCAGCACGCCGGTGCCGGCCGCGAAACTGTGGCCGGTGAGGCAGGAGCCCCAGCCGTTGAAGATCGCCTTGGCCCGGGCCGCCATCGCGGCCTGCTTGAGTTTCAGGAACGTCCGCGCGTTGATCGAGGTGACCTTCAGCGCGCCGATCGCCGCGTCGATGCCGGCGACGTTGTACGCCACCATCGCGATCCGCAGTTCCTTGACCGCGAGCGCGATGCCCTTGAGCGCGAACGGCAGGACGATCTCGGCGACCACGAACCCGCAGTCGAGCCAGCTGCCACCGTCGTCGCCCGGGGTGAGCTTCTTGTAGCAGCCGATGAACTCGCCGAACAGGATGCCCGGCAGAGCGCGCAGCGTGGATTCGAGCATCTGCTGCTGGGTCACGTGGATCGTGGCCTCGGTGGAGACGTCGAACGGTTCGGTCATCAGCTCGTCGAGCTGGACCTGCGGCCCGCTGCCGGTGTTGACGCAGACGTTCGGGTCGGCGCTCGGCGTGACACAGCTGGCCAGCAGGTAGACGTAGTAGCCCTGGGACCGGTAGATCCCGGTCACGTCGCACCCACCGGTCCCGACGCAGTCGCTGGTCGGGTTGAAGCTGTAGCCGGTCTGGATCGGGACCATGTAGATGTTGTCGAGTGCCGTCGCGACCGCGTCGCCGCCGTTGGTGACCTGGCCGGTCTGCTGCGGATTACTCGCCAGCGCCTGTTCGATGGCGTTCAGCGACGCCTGCGCCGCGTCCGCCGACGCCTGGGCGTTGTCGGCGGCCTCCCGGGCCGACGCGGCCGAGATCTCCGCCTCGTTCGCGTACTGGTCGGCCAGTTCGGCGTCGGAGTCGGCGTCGTCGGCCGCCTCCCGGGCCGCGGCGGCATCCCGTTCGGCGTCGTCGGCCGACGCCTCCGCCGACGACGCGTCGGCGTCCGCGGCCGCCGCCGAATTCCGGGCCCGCTCCAGAGCGGCCTGTGCCTTGGCGTCCATCTCGTCGATCCGGGCCGACGCCTGCTGGGTCGCCTTGGCGTCGGCCGCGGCCTGCGCCGCCGACCTGGTCGCCGCCGCGGCCGACGCGGCCGCCTTCGACGCCGACACCGCCGCGTCCGCCGCCGCCTGCGCGGTCAGCTTCGCGTCCCCGGCGGCCCGGTTCGCGGCGTCCACCGCGGCCGCCGCCAGCGTCGACGCCGCAGCGGCCTGAGCTGCGGAGACGTTGGCCTGGGCCTCGGCGATCGTCTTGGCCGCCTGGGAGCTGAGCACCGCCAGGCCGGCCGCCGAGTCGGTGGTCGCCCACGGGTCGGCCAGGTCGATCGCCTCGTCGGCGGGTGCGGCCACCTTGAGCGCCGCCGCGGCGGCCTCCTGTGCGGCCTGGCCGGTCGCCACCGCCTGGCCGATCGCGACCGCGCTGTCGGCGAGCGCACCGGCCGCCTCCTGCTTGGCCTCGATCGCGGCCTGTCTGGCGTTGGCCGCCTCCTGCTTGGCGTCGGCGGCCGACTGCCGGGCCGCGGTGGCGAAGTTCGCCGACTCCCGGGCGTTCGCGATCGCGTCGGCGGCCAGGGCGTGGCCCTTCACCGACGCGGCCCGGGTCTGCTTGACCGCGGTCTCCGCCTTGCGGACGTCGGCCGCGGCCCGGTCGGCGGCGGCCCGGGCGACGGTCGCCGCGGTCCGGGCCCGTGCGGCCGCGCCCTCGGCGGCGCGGGCCGCCTGGTTGGCGTTGTCGGCGGCGACACCGGCGGCGTTGGCGGCCGACCGGGCGATCCGGGCCTCCGCCTCGGCGGCGTCGGCGCCCGCCGAACCCTGCGCGGCCGCCGCCTTCGCGTCGGCCACCGCCGCCTCGGCCATCTTCTGGTCGAGGGTCTTTCGGGCGGCGTACGCGCGGGATTCGGCCGCGGCGGCGTCGGCTTCGGCGCGCAGTGCGGTGGCCTCGTCGGCGTCCGCCCGTCCGGCCGCGGCCTGGGCCTCGTTCTTCTTCGACTCGGCGATCGCGGCCTGCTGCTGTGCGGTCGCGTTCGCGGCGGCCGCCTTCTGCCGTTCGGCTTCGGCGGTGGCCTTGGCCTTGGCGGCGATCTGCTGCTGCCGGGCCGCGTCGTCGGCGGCCGCCTCGGCCCGGGCCAGTGCCGCCTTGGCGTTGGCCTCGACGGTGGCGATCTTCGCCTTGTCGGCGGCGACCTTCGCGGCGGCGCTGGCCGCCGCGGTCGCCTGCTCCTGGGCCTGCGTCGCCAGCCGGGCCGCACGGGCGGCACTGTCCTGTGCGGACTGGCGCAGGAACAGGGCCCGGGCCGCGTGCGCCTGGGCACCGGCGTTCGCCAGCAGGGTCGCCGAGTTGGCCAGGGTGGCGTTGGTGGCCGCGACCACGGTCTGCATCGCGTTCGAGGTGGCCTGCGCCGACGCGGCAGCGGCCAGCGCGATCTGCGCCGACTGCTGTGCGTAGGTCAGGCCCCGGCCGACCGGGAACCCGGCGGCGACTGCGGTGGCGTAGGCCCGGTCCCGGGCGGCGACCGCCTTGTTCGCGGCGTCCTGCGCGACCGTGGCCGAGTTCTTCGCGGCCTCGGCCAGTCCGGCGACCTTCGCCTTGATCAGGTTCAGGTTCCTCGGGGCGGCCGTCATGTCGACGGTGGACCAGTCGGACGGGAACTTCGTCTTCTGGTCCTGCGCCCAGAGGATGCCGCGGGCGGTCCAGGCGTACCCCAGGCCGTCGTGCATCGTCTCGGCACTGGCCCGCAGCGTCTCCAGGGCCTGCATCTCGGCGGCGATGATGTCGGCGCGGGGCTGGGCCTGCGCGTTGAGCTCGGCCTGCCACTCGGCCCAGGCGGTCTCCTCGACGTCGATCAGCACTTCGTCGGGGTCGATCGGGTTGGTCGGGTCGCCCTGCGCCCAGCGTGTCTTGAGCGACTCGACCTCGACCCGGAACTCCGTGGTGCCCGGCTGCGGTGCCACGGTCGGCCAGCCGTCGTACTGGATGAACCGGCGCACCTCGTCGGCGGAGCCCTCGATGGCCTGCCGGGAGTACATGTTCCACTTCCACGCGTCGGCCGGGACGGCGGCGGCGTGGGCGGCGGCGATCTCGCGGACCTTGGCCTGGGCCGCGGCCTCGGCCTTCGGCATGGTCAGGTCGGCGTAGACGGCACTGGAGGTCATCCGGCGGGTGGCGTCGGCCGACATGAAGTCGGTGACGTCGGTGTCGTAGTCCGGCACCGATCCGTAGCCGGACATCAGGTAGCCGCTGAAGTTGTCCCGGCGGCCCGCCTCCCGCTGGGCGCGGGCCTGGTCGGCGGTCTTCGCGGCGGCGATGTCGGCGTTCAGCGGCACGCTGGTGCCGTTGTACCAGCCGTCCAGCCAGGTGCCGTCGACCCAGGAGTGCCAGGGCGTCTTCAGCGCGGTGTCCGGGCCGGCCAGTTGCTGCGCGGCGGCCTGGCGGACGTTGCTGCCGCCGGCGTGCAGGACCAGGGCCAGGTGGGCGCGGGTGTCCCGGGCCCACTCGGCCTCGTCCATGGCCCGCTGCCGCTCCCAGTCGGACGCGGTACCCGACGGAAGGACCGCCGGGGTCGCGGTGACCGGGCCGACGAAGGTACGCGTCGCGTGCGGCACGTTCCACACCTGGGCGCCGGTGTTGTTACAGGTGTAGATCCACAGTTGGGTGCCGTTGACCGTGGTCGAGTTCGGCACGTCCAGGCAGCGCCCCGAGTTCGGGTTGACCAGACGTGCCCGGCCGGCGGTGTCCCAGCCGACCACCCACTGCTGATCCAGGGTGCCCGCGCACTTGGCCACCACGGTGAGCGTCTTGTCGGCGACCGCCGTCTCGCCGCCGTTGAGCCCCAGGCACATGCCGCCGGCGGTCAGCGTGCCGTCGGTGTTGAGCAGCCACGGCAGCAGCGGGCCGGTGGAGTAGCCGACGTTGCAGGTGTAGAGCACGACCGCGGTGGCGGCGGCCGGAACCGCGGTGGTCGACGCCGGGATCGCGCACTTGCTCATCACCGTGTTGGTGATCGGCCCGCTCGGTGCCTGCGGCCGGGTCGGCGGGAGGAACCGCTGCGCGTCCGAGCCGTTGCACGTGTAGATCCACAGGGCCACGTTGTTGGCCGTCGACGAACTCGGGGTGTCCAGGCAGCGGTTGGCGGCCTGGTTGTTGAGCTGGATACCGCCGTTGCGGTGGTACTCGAAGATCCAGTGCTGGCTGTCCCAGTCGTGGCAGTCGTACATCTGGACCGGCCGGGCGCTGTCCTTCTCGCTCGCCAGGTCGGTCTCGGTGGTGAACGCGGTACCGAGCCCGGTCCGGGCCAGCACCAGGCCGGTGCCGCCGACCACGGCGTGCAGGCCACCGGCACCGGCCGACAGCGAGTCTCCGAAGCCCGGGGACGAGGGCGCCGACACCTCCTTGGTCCAGCCGCCCGCGGCCACGCCCTTCTTGGCGTAGACGAAACCGTCCGAACCGCGCATCACCTGGGTGCCGTCCGAACCGGCGGCGATGGCGGTGTCGAAGTTCGGGTCGGCGGCGGTGATGGTGGATTCCTTGATCCAGCCGCCCATGCCGATGCCGGTCTTGGCGTAGACGTAGCCGTCGCTGCCGATCAGCATCTGCACGCCGCCGTTGGTGGCGATCGCCTTCGCGCCCGGGGCGAGTTCCTTCACCCAGCCGCTCGCCGGGCCGATGCTGTTGCGGGCGTAGACGGCGCCGTCGCTGCCGATGATCATCTGGGTGCCGTCCGAGCCGACCGCGATGGCCTTCACCCCGGCGGCGCTCTCGGTCACCCAGCCGGAGGAGTCGCCGATGCCCTGCCGCGCGTAGACGATCTTGTCGGAGGAGGAGAGGTACATCTGGACGCCACCGTTGGTGGCGATGTCCTCGACCCAGCCGCCGCCCTCGTACACCCAGCCGTCGGCGCCGACGTTGCTGCGCGCGTAGATGCCGTTGTGGGCGATCATCTGGGTGCCGTCCGAGCCGGCGGCGATGTCGGAGACGTTGTAGTCGGTCTCCTTCGTCCAGCCGCCCAGGCCGACGGCGCCGGTCTTGGCGAAGACCTGACCGCCTTCGGTCAGCATCATCTGCAGGGTGCCGCCGATCGCGATCGACTGGGCGGCGCCGCCGTTGGTGCTGGTGACGGTCAGGCACTTGCTGGGCGCGGCGGCCGAGCGGATGGTGCCGTCGTCCCAGAGGTCGGTCTCGCGCTGGTAGGTCCAGTTCTGGGTGGCCGCGCCGGAACACGCGGTGGACACGATCGGAGCACCGTTGGCGGTGTTGCCGTTCATGTCGTCCAGGCACTTGCCGAGACCGTCGTTGCGGATCAGGCCGGTGGCCTGCGCGTTGAGGTCGGCGATCTGGGACGCCCCGGTGTTACCGAGGTTCCAGTCCGGTGCGGCGTGCGCCGGGAAGCCGTGAGCGAGCGAGGCCAGCACCGTGATGACGGTGCTGACGACCAGGGTTCGGATGGTGGTGCGGCGTTTGGACAGCCCGAAAGATCGCACGACGCGTGGCGCCATGACTCATACCCCCCGACAACGGCCCGCATCGATGACGGCCGTTGATGAAATGCAAGTCCCCGTGATCTTGCAGTCGGGAGAGTAGACCCGCGAATTCCACGCAGGCAATAGACGATTGCAAAACTGTCGATATGCGCGCCATGCCGCGGCATGGCCTCGAACGTGGAAGGCGGGTCGCCCGCTGACCGATCAGCCGGCCGTCGCCTATTCTCGGTCCCGTGGAGGAGCCGGAGTCGGATCTGGGCCGGCTTGAGGCCTACACCTACCTGACGGTTCCCGAGCGGGCCTCCTACCTGGCGATCATGCGCCTGTTCACCGCCTCGCTGATGACCGACCTGTCCGCACAGCAGGTAGTCGAGGAACTGGCCACCGAGAACCACGACATCACACTCGACGTCGCGGTGGCCCGGCTGAACCGGCTCGTCGGCTGGGGCAATCTGCTGCCGAGCTCGCACACCGTCCGGGTGAAGAGCATCGAGGAGTACCAGCGCACCCGGTCGCGCTATCAGCTGTCGGCGCTGGGTGAGCGGGTGCAAAGGCAGGCCGACGAGGTGCTGTCCAGCGCCGACGCCGCCCGGGAGATCAGCCGGGAACTGCTCGGCCTGATCAGTCAGGGCCTCGACGACCTGGCCGTCCGGCTCGAACAGCCCGGCGGCGCCGACGCGGGCACCGCCCGGGAGACCGTCGCGACGGTGTTCGCCCAGTTCTGGACGTTCCGTGATTCGGTGCGTGACTTCTACGCCTTCCTCGGCCAGGTGCTGGCCCGCTACGACCTGGACAGCGCCGAATACACCGGTTTCAAGGAACTGCTGCTGGACTACGTCGAGTCGATCACCGAAGAGATCGTGCTGCTGTCCCCGCGTATCGAACGGCACCTGGACCGGCTGTGGCCGCACCTGCCGGCGCTGGTGACGGTGCTGCGCGAGGGCGGACTCGCCGGGGCGGCCGCCGGGCTCGGTGTCACGGTGCAGCACAGCCGGGGCCACGACCTCGCCGACTGGGTCGGGTTGCGGGCGTGGTTCAGTGACGTCGACGGCCAGCGCAGTGAGGTCACCCAGCTGCGCGACGCCACCATGCGGGCCCTGCAGTCGCTGTTGGCGAACGCCAAACGGATGATCCGGTCCGGCGGTCAGGGCACGTCCCGGCGGCGGGAGCTGTTGCGGCTGGCCGCCTGGCTGGACGCGGCCGACGAGGACACCGCCGCCGATCTGTTCACCGCCGCGTACGGCCTGTATCCGGCCCGGCATCTCGGTCTCGCCGCCGACGCGCAGCTGGTGGTCCCGGCGACGACGAGCTGGTGGCCGGAACCCGCCGTCGAGGTGCCGGTCTCGTTGCGGGAACGGGGTGTCCGGGCGGCTCGCGGCCGGGTCTCCGGGGTCGCGGACCGCAGCGCCCAGCAGCGGGCACTTATCGAGCGGGCCGCGGCCGTGCAGGCGGCCCGGGCCGCGGCGGCAGCCGAACTGCTGTCCGCGGCGACCGACCTGAGTGCGGTGCGACTGTCCGAACCGGCGATCCAGCTGCTGCTGGAGTTGATGGCGCAGGCGCTCGGTTCCGGCGATCCGGCGCTCGGCACCGCGGTCACCTCGAACCTCGATCTCGGGGTGCGCTGCGAACTGATCGGCAAACCGGGCCGGGAGACGACGGTGCGTTCGGCGACCGGCGACTTCACCGCCCGCGACCTCGGCATCACGATCACCCGCCTGGAGCAAGCCGATGACTGACGGCTACAAAACGAGCCGGCCGATGGCTGACGGCTGCAAAAGCGAGCCGGCCGATGGCTGACGACCACGACATCGCGCTGGAGGCCGAACGGCGCCGGGCCATCCGGGCACTGCTGGCGGCCCCGCTGCTGCTGCCCGACGCCGACGAGTTCGCCCTGGTGAGGAGGCACGCCGAATGGCTGCGAACCTGGTTCGGCAACTTCCTCGGCTACCGCCTGGTGGTGGAGGCGGGCTTCGCGCGGCTGTTCAAACCGGGCCCCGGCCCGGGACGCGGACGGCCGCTGCAGCGCCCGTCCGGCCCGTTCACCCCACGGATGTACGCCTACCTGACCCTGACCACCGCGGTCCTGTTGACCGCCCCGGAACAGGTGCTGCTCTCCCAACTGGTCGCCGACATCCGGGCCGCCGCGGTCGAGGCCGGCATCGAACTCGGCGACGCCCAGCGCCCGGCCGAACGGCGTGCTCTCGGCGCGGCGCTACGGCAGATGGTGGCATGGTCCGGGCTGCGCGAGGAGCAGGGTTCGGTGGCCGGTTACGCCGACGACGATCAGGCCGAGGCGCTGCTGAACGTCGACCGGGACGTCGTGGCGCACCTGTTGGCCACCGCCCCGGGCCGGGCCGCGACGCCGGAGGATTTCGTGGTGCAGGCCGCCGACGCCGGGCCGGGCGGTTCCCGGCACCGGGTGCGGCGGCGACTGATCGAGGAGCCGGTGGTGTACGTGGACGAGCTGACCGCCGCCGACCGGGTGTGGTTGCGTCGGGAGCAGCGCCGTGACGAGCAGTCCTACCTGGACTATGCCGGTCTGCAGGCCGAGTTGCGGGCCGAGGGGGTGGCCCTGCTGGACCCGGACGAGACGCTCACCGACGTGACGTTCCCCGGCAGCGGCACGGTGGCGCAGGCCGCGCTGCTGACGATCGGTGAGCTGGTCGTCCGGCTGCGGCCGGAGCCCGGATCGCTGGTGGTGGGGGTGCCGGTGCCGACGGCGATGCTCGATGAGGTCGTCGCCGAACTCGCCGGGCGTCATGCCCGCCGGTGGGCCGCCCAGTACGTGCAGGACCCGGCCGTGCTGCAGGAGGCGGTCGTCGGGTTGCTGGTCAGCATGGGCCTGATGACCCGGTCGGCGGCGACGGTCGCCGACACCGAACCGGCACAGGACATCCCGGCGAGCGTGGCCGAGCGTGCCGTCGACGTCCGCGGCGCACGCGGCGACGCCCTGGACGGCACGTTGCTGCTGCTGGCCGCTGCGGCCCGCTACGCACCCGAGGAGCTGGTCCGCTGATGCACCCGTACCGCTATCGCCTGCACCGGGCCGGGATCTGCAACGTCTGGCAGTACGACGACCAGGTCTTCGACTTCGAGGACGGCCGGTTGCTGCTGCGCGGTAAGAACGGCGCCGGCAAGTCCAAGGCCCTGGAGCTGCTGCTGCCGTTCCTGCTCGACGGCGACACCAAACGCCTGGACGCGACCGGCGGTGGGCGCACCACGTTCCGCTGGCTGATGAGCGAGGGCGCCTCCGGCGTCAACCGGCAGGGTTTCCTCTGGCTGGAGCTGCGACGCGTCGACGAGCAGGGCGACGAGCATTTTCAGACCTTGGGGGCGATCGTACGGTGGTCGTCGTCGACCGCCGAGGCTCGTCTCACGTACTTCCTCACCCCGGCCCGGATCGGTGTCGACGTGCAGCTGGTCGAGGGCCGTCAGCCGGTGCCGGTCGACCGGCTCCGCGAGGTCCTCGGCGAGAACGCACTGATCACCGCGGCCCGCGACTACCGGGCGCGGGTGGGCCGGGAGGTGTTCGGCATCAACGACGCCGGCCGCTACCGCAACCTCGTGCACCTGCTCTACCGGCTGCGCCGCCCGACCATCGGCGACCGCATCGAAGCCGGCCAGCTCACCACCGAACTGGGCGAGGCGCTGCCCCCGATCGACGACGACGTTCTCGACTCGGTAGCCCACAACCTCGACGACCTGGAGACGGTCCGCGCCGACCTGGGCCGTCTCGAAGCCACCCACGGCGCCCTGTCCGACCTGATGACCGCCTACCGCGGCTATCTGCGCGGCGAGCTGCGGCGGCGGGTGCACGCCGTCGACGAGGCGCTGGCCCGGCTGCGGTCCCAGCGGCGGCAGGCCGGCCAGGCCGAACGGGAGGTCGCCGCCTCGCTGAACGCCGAGGAACAGGCCCTGGACGGGGTGCGGCACTGGGAACTTCAGTTGCGGCAGGCCGCCGCCGAGTTGCGGGCGCTGCGCGAGAGCGCCGGTTACCGGGCCGTGCAGGAGCTGGCGCAGCGGCGTCTGGCGGTGCAGGCCCTGCAGACCGCGGCCCGGTCCGCGCAGGCGGCGGCCGCCGCCGACCGCACGACCCTCGACCAGCTCGCCGAACGTGTGCGCGACGAGACCACCCGATTCGCCGTGGCCGTCGGTCAACTCCGTGACGGGCACCGCCACCTGCGGGAACTCGCCACCGAAGCGGGCCTGGACGTCGGCCATCTGGGCGCCGTCCCGGAGCTCCGGCATCGCGGTGCTCCGGACGACGCGTCGCTGGAGATCGTCCAGCACGAACTGGCCGGTGACGAGTTCGGGGCGCACCGGGCCCGGCTGGTCGCCGCCGAGGAGGCCGTCCGCAGCAGGCGGACCGCGGTCGCCGACGTCGAAAAACGACTCGTCGAGGCGGAGACGGCCGCGACCGCCGCCGTCCGCGCCGAGGACGAACGCGACCTGCTCGACGGCCAGCAGGGTGCCGCGCAGGACCGGCTCGGCCAGGTGACGGTCCACCTCGTGGCGGCTGGACGGGAGTTCGCTTCGGCCGTACAGCAATGGTCTGATCTGCTGGTCTGGGCCGACGCCGAACTGACCGCCGTGCGGGAGGCGCTGCTCACCGAGGATCCGCTGCCGGCGGAGACGCCGGACGACGTGCGTGCCGCGGCTGAGGCCGCGGCGGAGCCGCTGCGCGAGGCGGCCGAGACGCTCCGGGACACCTTGCGCGCCGCGCAACTCACAACCGATCAAGAGCTTGCGGCGGTACGGGCGGAGCACGCCGACTGGCTCTCCCGCACCGATCCCGAACCGCCCCGATCCCGGTTCCGTGCTTCCGGCACGGTCCCGCGTGCCGGCACCCCGCTGTACCGGTTGATCGACTTCGCCGGCCATCTCGGGACCGCCGATCGCGCCGGTCTGGAGGCCGCCCTGGAGTCGAGTGGCCTGCTCGACGCCCTGTTCACTCGTGACGGCACCGTGGTCGACCCGGTGAGCGGCGAGATCGTGCTGCGTCCCGGCACACCGGCACCCGGTCCCAGTCTGCGTGACGTGCTGGTGGCCGTCTCAGAGACCGAAGCGGTGAGTGCGGTGCTCGCCTCGATCGGGTGGGGTGCGGACAGTGCGGCCGGCAGCTGGGTTGCGGCCGACGGGCGGTGGCGTCTCGGGGTCGCCCACGGTGCGTGGACCAAATCGGAGGCCGAGTTCGTCGGGGCCGCCAATCGGGAGGCGCTGCGTCGCCGTACCATCGCTGATCTTGAATCTCGGATCAAGGTTTTGGCCGCCGAGTCGTCCGGGCTCGCCGAGCGGATCGCCGAGGTCGAGCAGCGGCGCCGTGACCTGGTGGCCGTGTTGCGGGCGCTGCCCGACGGCGCCGGACTGCGGGCCGCGTGGACCCGCCGGGACGAGGCGGAGGAGGCGGTGGGACGGCTGGCCCGGCAGGTCGCCGACGCCCGGCGCCGGGCCCGTGAGCTGCGCGGCGCCGCCGACGACCGCCGTGCCCACGCCGAGTCCGCAGCCGCCGCTCATCTGCTGCCCACCGACCGTTCACGGCTCGCCCTGATCGAGCAGCGGTTGCGGCAGCTCGCCGCCGACGTGCCCCGTCAGGCCCGTGACGTCGAACGGTTCACCGGTCAGCTGCGGCCCTACGAGGACCTGATCGCCCGGCACGGCACGGCTGTCGGGCAGGCCGCCCGGACCGCCGACGATGCGCAGGTCGCGGCTGACGAGCACCTGTCGGCTGAGCAGGAATTGGCCGTACTCGAACGGTCCCTGGGTGTGGAACCGGCCGAGATTCTGCGGCAGGAGAACACCGCCGAGCACCGGGTTCGCACCGCCGAGCAGGAGTTGCCGCCCGCACGCCGCGGCTATGCGGAGCGTCGCGACGACCGGGTCCGGGCGAGCGGGGCGCGTGATCTGGCTCGCGAGCGGCTGACCGAATTCGAGCAGGCCGCCCTGGAAGCCGGCACCGCGCTCCCCCGCGTGCTGACCCTGCCCGGGGTGCGGCCCGCGCTCGACCTGCCCGCCGAGTTGCCGTCCGAAGCGGCGACCGGCACCCCACCGGAACGGATCCGGCACCTCGACGGCCTGGCCGCGCAGCTGCGCGGCGCGCTCGGCAAACCGGCGCAGGATCTCGGTGAGAACGCGCTGCACCAGCGGTACACCGACGTCCGCAGTCGGCTGCCCGGCGGTTTCGACCTGATCTGGGAGGACCGTGACGGGGTGAAGGTCGTCGAGATCAGCGACGACATCGGCCGGCATCCGGTGGCCGCCGCGACCGCGCGGCTCGGCGCCGAACTGGAGCAGAAACGCGCCGCCGTCGCCGACCGGGAACGGCACGCCTTCGAACGGTTCCTGCTCGGTGAACTCGGCGACGCCCTGTCCCGGCAGATCCGCTCGGCGGAGGCCCTGGTCGCGGCCATGAACAGCACCCTCGCCGAGGTGCGCACGTCGCACGGTCTCGGTGCCCGGCTGGTGTGGGCGTTGCGCGACGACGCCGACGCCGACACCCGCGGTGCCGTCGGACTGTTGCGTACCCCGTTGGAGCTTCGGACCCGCGACAACAACGACAGGTTGCGGGAGGCGTTGGCCCGCCGGGTCGAGGACGCCCGCCGCTCCGACCCGTCCGCCGGGTACGCCGTTCACCTGCGGGCCGCCCTCGACTACCGGAGCTGGTTCGGGTTCGCGGTGAAGGTCACCGACCAGGCCCGGCCCGACCGGGAACGGACGCTGTCCGCCCGTACCGCCATGTCCCAGGGTGAACAGCGAGTGGTCTCCTACCTGGTGCTGTTCGCGGCGGCCGCCGCCCATTTCACGTCGGTCGGCGAGGTCTATCCGGCGGCGCCCCGGCTGATCCTGCTCGACGACGCGTTCGCGAAGGTCGACGAGCCGACCCACGGACGGTTGCTGGGCCTGCTCGTCGACTTGGACCTGGATGCGGTCCTGACCAGCGAACGGTTGTGGGGTTGTTTTCCGGAGGTGCCGTCGCTGGGCATCTACGAGTGCCTGCGCGACCCGACGCAGCCGGGCGTGGCGACGTTGCACTTCCGCTGGGACGGCCACCGCCGAACGGTCGAGGCCACATGATCCCGCCTGCCGTGCTCGGCTATCTCCGGTCGTCGGCTCTTCGGCCGTTGTGGGTCGCCGCGCATGCCCGGCTGGTCCGTAACGGGCGGGTCGTTCGCGGGCGACTCACCCTGACCGGCCTCGACCCGGACGAGCGTGATGCTCTCGGTCACCTGCTCGACCGGGTGGTCACCGCGAGTCAGACGGTCGATCTGACGCAGCTCGATCAGCGGCTGCGGGCGACCGCCGCGGGCACCGGCCTGCTGGACGTGGTGGAGGCGGTGATCGGCCCGGTCGCCGACCGCCGTGCTCTCGCCTCCGAAGCGCAGGAACAGCGGGCCGGCCTGCGGGACCACGCGCTCGCCGGTCTCGACGCGGCCGGGCTGTCCGGCCAGGAGTGGGCCCAACGGTGGCTGGACCAACTGTGGCGGCAGGGCCTGCCGGCACGAATGCCCGCCGATGAGGTCCGGCAGATCGTCGACCGGGCCGTCACCACGTTGGGTCTGACCGTCGGCGCGCAGGCCCGCACCTGGTCGCGGGGTGAACTCGCGCAGGCGGTCACGGGCAGCGCGCACGGCCTCGACGAAGACACCGCCCTGACCCGTCTGGTGCTGCGGGGCCTGGCCCTCGCGGTGAGTGGGTCCCCGGCCGTCCCGTCCGAGGCCGCTGAACGGCGGGCCCTGTGGGATGCCGCCGGAGTCGCCGGGGACACCGTCGCCACCACGGTCCTGACGTGTGGCCTGCGACCGGAAGGGGTCCCCTGGCTGCACGACCGCGCCGACCGGGGCGAGGAGACCCACTTCACGTTGCGCGAGGTCCGCCGCCTCGCGCCGCTGCGCCTGTCGTCCCGGACCGTCTACGTATGTGAGAACCCGCGCGTGCTGGAGGCCGCCCTGGACAACGGCGTCCCGGTGCCGATGGTGTGCACGATGGGCAACCCGACCACCGTGACGCTGGCCCTGCTCGACGCCATCACCGCAGGCGGCCCGGTGACCTTCGCCTACCACGGCGACTTCGACTGGCCGGGCCTGGCGATCGCGGCCCGCCTCATGCGCCGCTACCCGGCCGAGCCGTGGCAGTTCACAGCCCACCACTACCGCGAGGCGGTGACCGAGGCCGCCCGCCGCGGCACACCCCACCATCCGCTCACCGGTCCCCCGGTCGACAGCCCGTGGGACCCGTCTCTGGCCGAGCAGATGCTCGAATCCGGCGTCGCCGTCCATGAGGAGGCCCTGATCGACGTCCTGCTCACCGACCTCCGAGCCGACCGTTGACAACACGAGCCCGGCCTGCCATTTTGCGTTTTTGGCGTTTGCAAAATAGGCTTCCGATTCATGGTGACGAGTGACGGAGGATTACTGACCACCGGCGCGGTAGCCGAAATCCTCGGGACGTCGCGCCAACAGGTCGTGAACCTATGCGAGAGGGGCGACCTGCCGTTCGTCATGGTCGGCAAGCACCGGCGGATCACGCGGAGCGCCGTCGAGGAGTTGCTCCACCCCCGGCCGAAGCTGACGCGCGATCAACTCAAGTCGCTGTGGCTGCATCAAGCGGTTGCCGGCCTCCTCGTGACCGACCCGGATGCCGTCCTCAGCAAGGCCGCCGAAAACCTCGACCGGCTCATGGTCCAGCACCAGGGCACCATGACCGAGATCTGGCTGACGCGCTGGCGAGAAAAGTTGCGCCAGGGCCCCGGTGCGGTTCTTAAGACTCTGACATCGGAGGATCCCGAGGCTGTGGAACTCCGGCAGAATTCCCCCTTTGCCGGAGTCCTTCCGCAGGCTCAGCGTCAGCAGGCCCTCAAGGCCTTCACTCGCAGTGGCTGGGAGTCCGCGGCGTGAACCGTCAGCAACTCGAGCACATCCTGCGTGCCGCGAGCCAGATCGCCGAAGACCCTGACGTTGTCGTGATCGGCAGCCAATCGATCCTGGGCACCATCCCCGACGATCGACTCCCCTTGGAGGCGACCGCCTCCATGGAAGTCGACGTAGCGTTCTTCAACGACCCGGACAACCGAAAGTCCGACCAGGTCGACGGGGCGATCGGCGAACTGTCGCCGTTTCACGAGATGAATGGTTACTACGCCCAGGGCGTCAGCGTCTCGACTGCGACGCTGCCAGACGGGTGGCGCGACCGCCTGGTGTTGGTCGAATCGAGGAGCACCCAGCCCGGCCGCGGCTACGCACTCGAGCCGCACGACTGCGTGGTCTCCAAACTGGTGGCCGGCCGCGAGAAGGACCACGCCTTCGCCAACGCCCTGATCGAGGCCGGCCTGATCGACCCGACGATCGTCGCCACCCGCATCGAGACCCTCGAGCTCGATCCTCGAGTCATGGAACGCCTCCGTCGCTGGATCCGCATGTATACCTCGGCTGAGTAGGAGGCGAGGAAGCCGGCGTGTTTCTGGAAGCCGCCATCGCCAGGCCCTAGCCACTCAGCCAGACCCCTCTTGAGAGTCCAGGAACGGAAGCTCGGAAAGGTGCTGACGGGGCTGCTCCCGACCGTGGAGCCACCACACCGGGCCGGCGGGCGAGAGCCCAGAGGCGGCGACATGATCACTCGCGGCGGTCGCCACCCGATCGGATGCCGGCAGGTCCGCCAGGAGTCGCTGCAGGTTGATCTCCCGGCGGACCGAGGGCAGCCAGAACAGCACCGGCCACCACCAGCGGGCGTGATCGGCGACGCGGAGGTAGTTGGTGACCTTCGCGGTGAGCACCGGCAGCGACTCGGTGCCGCGATCCATCTCCAACAGGAACGGAACCCGGCGACCCCGGTCGACCCAGATCCCGTGACCGTCGGGGCGGGGAAACGTCCGCAACGAAAACATGTCGGCGCCGTCACCCGGACGATAGAACGCGGTGGCCCGGTGGAAATCAGCCGCCGGCCGCCAGGTGTCGAGGCGGCCGCCGGAATGGACGCGTTCGTGAGCGGCCAGGTCGATGAAGAACTGGTTGGTGGCCAACAGGTGCGGCAGGTTCGCCCGGGAGGTCAGGTGCTGGCGTCGTTGCCGGGCCTGGTCCCGGCGCGGTAGCGGGTCGCCGCGCTGGGCCGCGACGATCTCGGTGCCGAGCTGGGCCAGCAGGTAATGGTAGGGGTAGGAGCCGCCTTCCCAGCGCTGCGGCCGGAAGCGGGCCAGCACGCCGAGGTCGATGAGTCGCAACAGGCGGCGCTGGCAGAACGTCAAGGATCCGAACAGCGCGGCGTCGATCTGGTCGGTGGTCAGGACACCGTGGTCGTAGAGCCAGCCGAGCAGCCGCATATCGCGGTGGGTCAGGGAGGACTGCGCCTTCAGCAGGCGCTGTTCAACACTGGCGTTCATATACGTCACTCTCTCCATGGGGAGACCCTCTCCAGGGTCTGTCGGAGCACACTCCGGTCGCGGGGAGGTGCGGGTTGACCTGCGCTGTCAGGGATTCGGTGGGGTCGGTACGGGGGTCGGCCTCAAGACCGACCCCTAAACCGGCAGCCGGACGCACGCCCGAACCACTACCCGGGCGCGCCGGTCGCGGCGAAACGGCAGAAGACATGACATTCCTTTCCGGTACGGGACCCGCGTTCCGTCTCGTCACCTCGGTGACTGAGCGACCGTGGGCGAGCGGATCGCCGGGTCGTGGGCGACCGGTTGTTCGCGGATCAACCTGACAAGTGCTGACACTCGCGCGTTCGACATGGCGTGGCCCTGACCGCGCAGCACTTCGGCCAGCGCCTCCCGGGACAGCGGGCGTCCCTGGTCGGCGAGGCGGTCGGCGGCGTCTCGGGCGGCCGGGAGCATGGCCCGGACGTCCGGGTCGGTGTCCGTCCCGGCCGGCGTCGGCTTGTCCGGCCGTCCGGGACCGTCCCGGACGATTCCCGTTGCGCTCCGTCGTTCGTCCCGGACGGCCCTCGGTTCGTCCCGGCCGTCCCCTGGTCCGGCCCGGCCCGCCCATCTGTCTCCCATCCCGTCCCGGACGGCTTTGTCCCCGGTCCCTTCGTCCCGGACCGCAGTCCTGTTACCCGTCCGCTCGTCCCGGACCGCGGTCCTGTTTCCGGTCCCCTCGTCCCGGACCGCGGTCCCGTTTCCGGTCCCCTCGTCCCGGACGGTGCCGTTCTCGGCCGGGGTGTCCCGGGCGGTGGTGTTGCTCTGCGCTGGGCCGCTCTCGGTGCGGCCGAGCGCGATCTTGACCATGGCCAGGAAGCCTGCCGCCGGGAGGGCGGCCGCGATCCAGCCGATGATCGACGGTTCGGCTTCCACGACCTGCGCGCCCAGCGACAGCACCACCGCGACGACCAGCACCACCGCCGGGAACGACAGATGGGCGCCGATGCGTTTGCGGCGCCGTAGTTCGAGGCCGCCGGCTATCGACATGAGTTCGAGCACGACAGCGTCGGCCCAGGCCAGCCAGCCCGGTTGGCCGTGTGCGGCGGCGACGTCGTGCACGTGGGTGAATGATGCGGCGCCTGCGGCCGCGCCGATCGCCAGCATGATGACGATCTGAACGAAGCCCTCGACCCGGGCGGCGCTGCTGTCCGTACGGCGTGAGGTGTTGGTCAAAGGCGGCTCCTGTCAGGTGTTGTCAGTCGGCTTTCGCCTGCTGACAGGTGCTGGTGACAGGTGCGGCGGGTAGCCTGCACTCCCGAATCAGCACGACGGCGATCGATATTCATGGCAATCTCCCTAGCGTTGAGCCGTTCGGCCCTGACAGGACCTGACACCGCTGCCGGCTCGCTACCTGACGAAGGGGATGGCCCGGCGCCGGTCTGGACACGGCATCGCAGAAATTCTTGGAAATCACCGGAGGTGAGGTTGGCGGTCCAGGCGAACAGGGCTTCGGCAACCCCTGGCCTGATCACCTTTGAGGGGACTCCACTCGCCCTACTCGGAAGCGGAGACGGGCCGCTGTTCGACTGGTTCCTCGATCGGTACGCGCAGCTCGACTGGGCCATTCCGGCCGGCTCCCTCGGTCCGGGCCTGCCGCCCCGGCTGATGCGGCCCCGTCAACTGGAGCGGTTCCTACTGGAGGAGGCCGACTATCCGCAGCGGGATCAGATCTGGGCGGCGGTCATCACCGGCGCCCGCCGAACTGCCGGCGCCGAGCCGTACCGTGTGCTGGCTCTCGGTCTCGCCGCTCGCGGCCTTCGGGGTTTCCGTGATCGTCTCCCGGTGCGCCATCGCGGTGAACTCGCCGACGTCGATCAGGACCTGGCGTTCGGTTTCCTGCGCCGGCTGGAGTCGATCGACGTCGGCACCACCAACCTGGGCATGAAACTGATCGACAGCGGCATCACCCACGCCAGGAGCTGCCGACGCCGCATCCGGGTCCAGCCGCTCACAGTGGCAGTCGAGCCCTCATCGACCGCGTCGCAGCCGGCCGACGTCCACGTCTTGTTCCGCACCTTGATCGTCGAACTCGCGGATGCCGGCACACCGTTGACGGACCAGGACGTGACCCTCCTGGCGGTGACGGGCCTGGACGGGCTCAGCGTGAAGGAAGCCGCCAAACGCCTCGGCATCGGCGAGCAGGCCGCCTACAAACGGCGACAACGAGCCGAAGCCCGCATCCGCCGCCACCTCGCGACCAGGAGCTAACGATCCCGGTGCCACGGTAGCGGCGGCGGAGGCGGAAGCGTCGACTCGTCGAACGGTTCAGC
The DNA here is from genome assembly GCF_033097365.1 of Actinoplanes sichuanensis. Lineage (NCBI taxonomy): Bacteria > Bacillati > Actinomycetota > Actinomycetes > Micromonosporales > Micromonosporaceae > Actinoplanes > Actinoplanes sichuanensis. Next base: position 142,695 of record NZ_AP028461.1, on the reverse strand, counting down.
GCCTTGCCCGACGGCGATCAGTTCGGAGATCAGCGCCGACAGCTCGGCCTGCCAACCCGGATCCCGGTCGATGCGCAGCACCCCACGGATCCGGTCCGACAGCGCCAGCACCGGCCCCCCGGACCTCCCCACGACGCTGAAGTCCGGCCCGGTCACGAGTACCACGGTCCCGGCGACTCCGCTGTGCACCGACACCTCCTCGGGGAACGGCCCCGACCGGGAGATGTCCCACAACACGACGACGAGGTCGGCGAGCTCGATCTCGTCCTCGACGAACGCGACGTAGGAGGTGGTCGCCCCACGAGAACGAACCGGCCACGCCGAGGCCGTCATGTTCCGCATCTCCGCGGCAAGCACCTCGGCCAGAGCACGACGATCCGCGGGAGACGGCATCGCCCTACCGGCCCGTCCGTCGCCCGTCCTGTCTGCCACATCGACCAGCGTGCCATTGTTCGTCACACGCCGACAGGCCGAGGGCCGCACACCGGATCTCTACGAACTCCCTGGTTCAGGCTGCCGCGATGGAAATTCGGTTCATCCGTCGCTGGACTGGCGCGCCGCAACCCGGGTGACGACCAGCCCCCCGCATGCGTCGCCGACGGCCAGCACCATGCCGAACACTCCCGCCGCGGCAACACCCACGACGAGCGCGAGGACCAACAGCGCGATGACGACCGCGCCCACCCGCAGCCAGGTCAATTCGCAGGTGGCACGAGCCAGACCACGACCGTGGCCGCCGCGTAACAGGGCAATCATCGCGAGCAGGCCGATGACAGCGCCGACAGCGCCGGATACCCCCATCACGATGAATGGCCCAGCCTCCGCAGCCGTAAAGGCACCGTCTTGGTACGCCTCCCACGCCAGCGCGCCGAGCGCAGCAAGCATCCCATCGGCTAGCGCCGCCACGATGCCCAAGACAGCGAGCAGCGTATTGCCACTGTGGTTGGTCGACGTCGCCGTCACGCTGGATGACATTACTGCCGCCCCAGCGTGCAGCCGATACACCCAAAGGTGGGTACTGATTGGGCGGCACCGGCGACGGAGCCACCGACCGGAGCTATTCCTTCTCGTCCTCGTGAACCCGATTGGGTCGGTTCGCTGCCCACAGCCGCACGTCGGACGTCCGCCAGATCCGTCCGACAGACAGATGAGCGAGAGGTGCGGGAAAGTCAGGGCGCTCAACGAGCACAGCGACGCGCTGGCGTGTCACGCCGAGATAGTCGGCGATCTCTGCGGCTGCCATGACCTCTTCCATGGACGCCGACCCTCTGACCGTAGATGTTGGCTACCTGACAACTGGGGGGTTGTCTACTAGACAACCATGTGGCATCGTCGATAGGCACTCAGGTGATTCCGTATCTGCCGGGCCCGGCACGACAGCGGGCTCGTGCGGGCAAACCCCGAGGGGAGCACGTGATGATCGCCCACACCGACGACCCGATCCGCGACGTGGCCGAGCAGGTCGCCGACAACCTTTCACACCGAGGTTATGCCTTCGTCGAGGACGACAAGGTCGAATCACTCGCCGCGACGCTGCGAGCCTTTCTGCAGGCAGCCGGGATCCCACTCAATGCCGCCGGAGAGACCGAACCCGTCGTGTCGGCGACACTCTGACCCACGACATACACCAGCGACGTCGTCGACCGCCAGCAACTGGTGCGTTTCCTGGCCGATATCGGCAAGGACGAGGTCGCACACGACATCGTCGCCCGGGCCGAAGCCACCTACGGCGTGGCCGCACACGACTACGTCCTCTCCGGCAGACAGAACCCGGACGCCGACCTGCACGCCAATCTGGACGCGATGAAGGTCATCTCGCACAACTACGGTGGTGTGATGGGTGCTCTCGACATGGGGCCACCGGGGCAAAGATCGAAACCAGCGCGCAACTGACGAGCAGGCCAACTCTAGCGTCAAGACCCGGTACAAGGTCGTCGGCCCTCTGGTCGAGGGCGCCGTGGGCGCGGTGACCTCGAAGGTTCCCGGAGCCGGTGATCTGCTCAACGGTTACGTCGGCCATGCTCTGGATGCTCTTGAGGAGTGGGGAAGACCGACAGCAGCGGCCAAACCCGTTACGAGGTCGGTGAGGTGCTGGGCGCTGGTCGCACCGCGGCGGGCTCGCAACAGCGGTGCAGAGCTTCTTCGAATCGGTCGGCATCCCGACGAACAGTGGTGGCGACATTCATCGGACTGCGTGACCATGCCTACGCAGCCGTCCCGAAAGCGGATGCACCCTACTCGACCGTCACTTTCGATGGACGCTGCTGAACCTGCCGGCCGTCGGAGTGGTAAAGCTCGGTCATGATGAGGAACCGCGTTGCCGCCCCGGCGGTTCTCGCCTTGTCGGTGCTCGTGACACCGGTGCCGGATCCCGCATGGGGTGCGGAAACCGCGCCGACGCTGGTCGCCGGTACGGGTCCGGCAGCGTTCAGCGGTGATGGCGGCCCGGCTGTTCAAGCGCGACTGAACAGGCCGCTGGGCGCCGCGGTCGCCACCGACGGGACGATTTACTTGGCGGACAGTCTCAACCGTCGGGTGCGGGCCGTGGCAACTGACGGCACCATCCATACGGTCGCGGGCAACGGAGAGAAGATCGCTGAGGCGGGGACGGTCCTCGCCGGCACGAAGGGAACTGACGTCGCCCTCGGAGCTCCTAATGCGGTGGCTGTCAGCCCGGACGGCACCGTGTTCATCGCCGACAGCCTGGCTTCCCGGGTGTACGCGCTGTCTGCCGACGGCACCATCGAGGTACGGGTGACCGCCGAGCTGCTCGGTGGGCCGATCGCCACGATCAACGCTTTGGCGGTGTCGCCCTCCGGCTCCCTTTTCCTTGCTGACCGGGAGAACAGCCGCATCGTCGAGATCCCCGCGGAGGCCGGTGCTCGTCCGGTATCGACGTCCGTGCCGCTACCGACCGGGCTGGCCGCCGACGCCGTCGGCGGCGTCTGGATCTCCAGCGCGACCTCCCAGCTGAGTCGCCTCCAGGCGGGAGGAGTGGCGACGATCGTCGGCTCATCCGACGGCGGTTGGACAGCAGACGACAGGCGTCCGACCGCGTCACCGTTCAACGCCACCGCGGTGAGCGCTGGCGGGAACGGCGTCTACATCGTCGACAACCTGCACCGGAGGGTCCTCCAGCTCGTCCCGGACGGGAGGGTGAGCACTGCGGCCGACCTACCCGTGGATCCTTTCGGCACCCACGACCCGGTGGGACTGGCCACGAGTGTCACCGCTGGAGGCCCGCTCTACCTGGTCGACACCGTGGGCAGCCGGATCTTCTCGATCCCCGCGGCAGCCGCGGGCGATATCGACCCGGCAGAGCCGGTCTGGCCCTGGATCGCGGGCGGCGCGGTGGCCGTACCCCTTGTCGTATTGTTCCTGGTTATCCACCGCCGACAGCGGACCGGAGGCCGTGGTCAGGTCGATGCCGGCAGTGCGTAACCGAGGGTTGCCAAGGCCCGGCGGAATGCCGGCTCCATGTCCAGCGGTACGGCGAGGTGCCGCTCGCCGATCAGCGTGCACAGGCTGCGCAGCCCTCGATCGTGGCTGATCAGTTTGGCCAGCGCGGCATCCGCGCACTCCACCAGGCGCACCTGCCCGAGGTCGGTGAGCCGCGACGCCCGTTCGACGACCTCGTCCAGCAGTGCGGTGAGGGTGCCGGGCAGTTCCGCCTGCGCGGCCCGGGCCCGCAGGAAGTCCCCGAAGTCCCCAGGCCGGCGGCCCGCGGCGGCGGCCTCCAGCAGGCTCTCCCGGCTCACCGTCCAGACGTGATCACCGGTACGGCGGGTGTAGCTCTCCAGCACCAGCAGGTCGGCCGGGCCGGGCCGGCCGACGGTGACGACGTCCAGGTTCGGTAGGACCTTCAAGGTCCGTTCCGGCGCCTCCGGCTCAGGCGGTACGTACGACCGGCTGATCCCGAGCACATAGGCACCGAGGTCGTTCAGCCGGATGGCCCGCAGCCCGTCATACCGGCTGAGCGCGCCCAGATAGTCGGCACCCCAGTTGCCGCGATAGTCGTCGCGAGCCCCGGTCGGCTCGTCGTAGGCGATGTCGATCAGCCCGAGCGTCGCCGCGTATTCGAACAGCAGCGCGAGCGTGTAACGCCCTTCGAGGATCTCCCACTCGCCGAACCCGGCATACCCGAGGCTGCCGTACTGCGGATCCTCCAGGTAGAGCTTCCACAGTGCCGACTCACTCCGCGCCACCCGCGGCGACCAGGCCGTCATCTTCATCTGTTGGAAGAGATCGTCGACGCCGATCCAACCGCCGACCGGCTGACCGGCGAGCGCCTCGGACACCTTCTGGTGCCGGGCCTTCGGCGCGGTCAGCACGTTGGCGGTGCGCTGGCCCTTGATGTTCTCGACCCGGCTGAACTCGTCGATCAGGCCCTTGGTCAGCCACGCCCGCCACAGCGCTCGCACCGCGCCGGCCGCCGGTTTACCGAGGGCGGCCCGGCCGTTGGCGGTCAGCCGCAGTCTCCCGCCGGAGATCTCGGCGAGGCCACCCGCCTGAACGAGCAGCGGCCACGCGAACGCGGCGATCGGCTCGTCACGGTAGAAGTCACCGGCCGCCAGCACCGCGGCGACCTCGACGACCGTCGCCGCCGCGGGCCGTCGCGTGGTCGAACTGCACTTCAGCCGCCCCGAGTCGCACAGCCGCAGCACGGCGTGCAGATCGGCGACCGCATACCGTTCGGTCCGGCGGACAGTTGAGGACTCGGGTGGTTGTTCCGCCGCGCCTGGCATCGCAACAGGTTAGTGGTCCATGAAGGAGAGCCGGGCCCCTGAGGGCCCGGCTCCACGATCGGGTCAGATTCGGATCAAGGGCCGGTGACCAGGTACGCGACCTGGCTGCCACTGTTCACCGTGGCGCCCGTGTTGTTGATGATGCGGTTGATCGTGCCGGTTCCACCCAGAGATACGGTGACCATGCTGTTGAAGCGAACACCGGCCTTGTTCGGCACCTCGAACGCCCGCTCGTTGACCACCGACGGGTTGACGTTGAAGTACGCGTACGAGCCGAGCCCGTAGGCCTGGTGGTTGTTGACCGCGTCGGCGACCTTGTAAGCCGCGTACCCGCGGGTCGAGCCGTTCATGTAGGCGGCCTGGTTCGGCGGGTCGTACGGCATCTCGTTCTGGTAGAAGTACGTGCGGCCGTTCTCGCCGTTCCAGATGGTCTGGTACTTCTGGTAGTGCTCGACGAACAGGCCGTAGAAGGTCATGTCGTCGCCGTTGACGATCAGGCCGGTGTCGGCGGTGTTGATGTTCCAGCCGACGGTTCCGTTGTTGCCGTGGTCGGCGCGCCAGATCCAGGTGTGGTCGCCGATCACGTCGTCGCTGTTGACCTGCAGGCTGACGGTGGCCTTACCGGCGATCGAGCCGCCGATTCGGAAGAACACGTCGTGCAGCGAGGTCGGGTTGGCCGAGTGGTCGGTGGACGAACCGGTCGGGCCGACCTCCATCAGCAGCGGCGAGTTGGTGGTACCGGCGTCGAACATGATGCCCGCGACCTTCACCCCGTCGACGTCGGCGACGCGCATCGGGACGATGCCGTTCTGCGGTACGAACGTGGCCAGCCCCAGACCCAGCACGACGGTGTCGGCGCGGGTGACGTTGATGGTCTGGTTGATGTTGTACGTGCCCGGCGTGACCAGCAGGTTGTTGCCGGCGGCGAGCGCGGCGTTGATGTTGGCGGCGGTGTCACCGGGCCGGACGATGTAGAACCGGCTCAGCGACATCGACTCACCGGCGGGGCTGCCACTGGCCCAGGTGATCCCGGACGTGTTACGCCGCAGCGCGGGCACGAAGACGCGGTATGCGCCGGCACTGTCAACATAGAGGTACGGCTTCTCCCGTACCACCGGAGCCTGTCCGATGTTGGTGTAGGGCGGATTGGGGAAGCTGGTGGCCGGAGCGCCCTGCACCCCGACGAACACCTGGTTCCAGTTGCGGCCGGTCCACGAACCGATCTGCGAGTTACGGGTGATCCACTGCTGCTGGGTGCCGGAGTCGATCTGCCCGTCGATCTTGGTGTCGGAGATCCAACCGCCCGACGACCAGCCGCCGTCGGAGAGCGCCAGATTCCCACGGACATGCATGCGGCGGTACGGGGCGGCCTGCGACACCGACCAGCGGTCCTGTCCACCCGTCGGATTGACGGCCAAACCCTCCGCCGAGCGCCAGAAGTTCTGCGTGGCGTTCTGGGAACCGTCCGGCCACCAGTCGGCCTCGACGTGCACCCGACCGTTGATGGTGGTCTGGCCGGGGACCAGTCCGAGGCCGGCGACCTGGGTGAAGAAGCCGACGTTGGCGTCGACGTTGTAGGTGCCGGGCTTGAACAGCAGCGCGTACCGCTGGGAGCCGAACTGGTTGGTGACCTGCTGGTTGAAGACCGTGTTCAGACGGTTCTGGATGGTCGACGCCGCCATCGACGGGTCGAAGACCGACACGTTCGGGCCCAGGTCGGGGTTGGTCACCGGGGTGTCGGTCGGCGGGTTCGTGGGCGGGGTGGTGGGCGGCGTGGTCGTACCTCCGGAAAGCGTCCAGCGCTGGTTGGCCGAGCCGGCGCACGCCCAGATCTGCAGGCGGGAGCCGTCGGCGGTGCCGTTGTTCTGCACGTCGAGGCACTTGCCGCTGGCCTGGTTGACGAGCGCGCCGGAGGAGTTGAGCGACCACTTCTGTGTGTTGACACTGTCGTAGCAGGTCCACAGATGCGTGAGCGAACCGTCGGCGGTGCCGTTGTCAGCGACATCAAGGCACTTGCCCTGGGCCTGGACCTGGCCGTTGTCGGCGAGCGTCCAGCGCTGGCTGGTGACCGTGCTGTAGCAGGTCCAGATGTGGATGGCGGCACCGTCGGCGGTGGAGCCGTTGGCGACGTCGAGGCACTTGCCGCTGCCGGCGCCGACGAGGGATCCGGCGCTGGCGGCCGACGCGCTGGTGATGCCGAGGATGCCGAGGCCGGTGACGACGGCGGCGGTGGTGGCGACGGTGAGGAGTCGTCGCCTGATTGACGGGATGCCGGTCAAGGGCATGGGGAACTCCCTGTGTGGACAACGGAACGCCGCGGACGTCCTGCCCAGCCGACGTAACGCAGATGGAACACTCGCGGCTTATACATGTCAATGCAGCTCTGTCATCGCCAGGACATATGCGCTGGTCGAAACCGGTTCCGGATCTGTTACATTGTTACATTCAGATATGGAACGCCGGACGGGGTCCTTCGTTGAAAAAGCGCGCGACGGTACGGCAGATCGCCGCCGAGACCAGCCTGTCCATCGCCACCGTGTCCCGGGTGCTCAACGGCCAGGACAACGTCGCAGCGCGTACGCGTGAGCTGGTCCTGCATGCCGCCCGGCGGCTGGGGCACGACGGGTTGCTCGTGTCGCGGGCGCCGGTCGGCGGGGTGTTCGTGCGGTGCCCGTACCTGCTGGACGACTACTTCGGGCCGATGGTGTCGTCGATCGTGGAGACCATCGAGCTGCACGGGATGGGTGCGGTGGTCAACGCGGGGACGGCCGCCCGACGTCCGGGCATGCTGACCGGGCTGCCCCGTACCGCTGGGATCGCCGGTGGGATCTTGATCTTGCCGCCGGAGTCGCCGGAGGAGCTGGCGCGGCTGCGTGATCAGGGATTTCGGTTCGTCGTCCTCGATCCGCGAACCAGTCCGCCGCGCGACATCGTCGCCGTGTCCAGTGCGCATGTGACCGGGGCTCGGTTGCTGATGGCGCACCTTGTCGAGCTCGGGCATCGGCAGGTCGGGATCATCGCCGGGCCCAAGGAGTGGCTGGTCACGACGTCGCGGATGGCGGGATATGTGGCGGCGCTCGCCGATGCGGGGGTGCTGCCGTCGCCGGAGCGGATCCGGTTCGTCAACGAGCCGAGCATGGCGAACGGGTATCGGGCCGCAGGTGAACTGCTCGATCGGCCGGAGCGGCCGACGGCGCTGGCCTGTTTCAACGACAAGACCGCGGTGGGTGCGTTGCGGGCGGCCCGGGAGCGGGGGCTGCGGGTGCCGGAGGATCTGTCGATCGGCGGTTTCGACGACGCCGACATCGGCCAGGCCACCGACCCGATGCTGACGACGGTGCACCAGCCTCTGGCCGAGATGGGCCGGATGGCGGTGACGATGCTGGTCCGTACGCTGAAGGGCCACGATCTGGATGCCCGCCACGTCGAGCTGGGCACCGATCTGGTGGTACGCGGCTCGACCGGCCGAGTTACAGAAGTATAGTTCCGGGAACTATACTTCTGTAACTATGGAGAAGCCGCCCAACATCTTCGGCCGTAACCGCGAATGGGATGGTCTCGTCTCCTTCGCCACAATGCCGCTCGCGGCAACCCAGAGCGCCGCGGCGCTGGGAGTGGTGAGCGGCCGGCGGCGCCAGGGCAAGAGCTTCCTGCTCCAGGCTATGACCGAGGCCGCCGGCGGCATGTACTTCGCGGCTACTGAAGCCACCGAGGCAGAATCACTGCGGCTGTTCTCCGAGGCACTCGCACGGCACACCCAAGAGTTCATCGCGACACCGTTCCAGGATTGGAACGAAGCCATAGCGCACATGTTCCGCAGCATCACCGGGCAGCCGAGGGCAGTCATCATCGACGAGTTCCCGTTCCTGTCCAAGGCGTCACCAGCACTGCCGTCGATCATTCAACGCGAACTCGGGCCCGGAGGCAGTGGCCGATCAAGCTCGGTAAGGCTCGTGTTGTGTGGTTCGGCGATGTCGGTCATGGGCGGCCTCCTGGCGGGCCAGGCACCGCTGCGTGGACGGGCTAGCCTCGAACTGGTCGTTCAGCCGTTCCAGCATCGGGAGGCGGCGGAGTTCTGGGGTATCACCGACCCTCGGCTGGCCGTTCTGGTGCACGCGGTCGTCGGTGGCACGCCGGCCTATCGCAAGGAGTTCACCCGGGGAAACGCTCCTGCCGCGATCGAGGACTTCGACGCCTGGGTCATCCGGACCGCGTTGAACCCGCAGACACCGTTGTTCCGGGAGGCGCGGTACCTGCTTGCCGAGGAGGCCGCGATCCGCGACCCGGCCCTGTATCACTCGGTGCTGGCGGCCATCGCGGCCGGCAACAACACCAACGGCGGGATCGCCAACTTCATCGGCCGTAAGTCCGACCAGATCACGCATCCCCTGAACGTCCTCGAGGACTGCGCGCTGATCACCCGCGAACCGGACATGTTCCGCCCGGCTCGTGCCCGCTACCGGATCGTCGAGCCGCTGATCACCTTCTACGAGGCGATAATGCGCAAGCGCTGGGCCGAGCTGGAGATCCACCGCGCCGAACAGGTCTGGACTTCAACCCGGCAGACCTTTCTCACCCAGGTCGTCGGCCCGCACTTCGAGGCCCTGTGCCGGGCGCTGGCGCTGGAGTCCGGCTATGAATTGTTTCCCGAGCAGCCGTCGGAGGTCGGATCGGGCACGGTCAACGACCCGGCGAACCGCACCCAGATCGAGATCGACGTGGTCGCACTGGCGGCCCAACACTCGAACGGCCCTCGCCGCGTCGTCTCCCTCGGCGAAGCCAAGTGGGGTGAGGTGATCGGCCAACGCCACCTCGAACGCCTGGCACGAGCCCGCGACCTGCTCCCACCGGCGGGCTACGACACCGAGGACACGGTGCTCACGCTCTACGGCGGTGCCGGCTTCACCGACGACCTGACAGCCGCCGCAGCAGCCGACGACCGAATCCTGCTCGTCGACCTCGACCGCCTGTATTCGTAGGCAGGTCCACGGTTCGAGCCGCCGGCGTCCCCGGTCAGAGGGCACCGGGAGTGTTCAACCGGTTCCGGTTCTCCGGGTGGCGCAGGTAGTGCTCGAGTGACCGCAGAACGGGCCGGGCATTGGCGCCCAGTGCGGGCACGCCGATGATGATCGAGGGCCGGAATGCTTCTTCGAACCGGTTCGGGCGGCGGGTGCGGGCTCGATGCCGGGCGTTCGGGGACGGGTGCGCCCTGATGACGATCAGTGGAAGTCGGCTGTTCACCCCCACGTCGTAGATGACGTCCCATGGCGTGTACGACTCGCTGGTCAGTGACCGGTGGTAGACCCCGGTAGGGGTCAGAACCACGCGGCCCGGCGCGCGTCGTAGCAGGGCGACGACAAACCAGAGAAGGAAGACCGCCGCGATTCCGATCAGTGTTGCCATGACCCGACCGGCGGAAGTGCCGTCGGCCGCGATCGCGATGGCCACCACGGCGAGGACGAGGGCCGTCAAGATCGCATCAGCGACTGCCGCGAGAACCAGCTGGGCTTCCCCCGGTCGAGTACGTCACGTGCGGCGCTCTTCTCCAGGTGCCTAGAGTCGACTCGGACGAAAGGTGACGATGGCGAAGCTGGTCCTATCCGCGGACGAGGCGGTTCTTTTCGAGTTGGTCGGGGCTCGCGTCTTTCTACGGGCGCGTGCGGCTCTCGCCGATGGAGAGATCACAAGCCCCACCGTCGGCCCCACCGGCCTGGCGGTCGGCAAAGTTCGGGACGGCGGGGTGGTGACCGGCGAGATAGTCCCCGGCCCTAAGCCCGCCCTGGACGGTTTCTGCACTTGTGTCGATGCGGAGTGCGTGCACCTGATCGCGTTGATGCTCGCCGTCCAGCAGGACGACCGGACGTCGAGTGCACCGGCACCGGCCCAGCGACGGCCGAGAGCCGGCCGATGGGAGTCCCAGCTGTCGGCGCGGTTGCGTGACCTGGCCGGGCCGCCGCCGCTTCCGCAGAACTCGGAGCCGGAGATCGGTCTGCAGTTCGAGCTCGTCGAGGCCTATCTACCGCGGGTCCGCCGGACAGGGCAACGTATCTCGATGCGCCCGGTTCGGCCAGGCCGGACGGGCTGGGTGCGGACCGGGGCCGGCTGGCACTCACTCGGCTATGCCGTGGGCCGCTCGCCGAGTGCGGAGAATCATCGCCGGCTGCTCACCGAGATCGTCACCTTGTCCGGCTCCCACAACTACTACGGCAGCGTCAGCGCGAACCTCTACTTGGACGATTTTCGTAGCCGCCGGATCTGGGACCTGCTGACGGAGGCTCAGGAGGTCGGTCTGCCGCTGGTGCAGTCGGGTAAGAACGCCTGGCCGGTGGTGGTGGCGAGCCGTCCGGCGCAAGTGTCGATGCAGGTCGACAGCATCGACGATCGGCTGTCGCTGCAACCCGTATTGCGGGACGAAGACGTGCCAGTCGACCTGGAGAGCACCCTTTTCGTCGGCGAGCCGGCACACGGCATCGCCACGTGGAGGACACGTGACACCACGGGACCGGCTGAGCGAGTCCTGCGGCTGGCTCCGCTGGCCAGCCCGTTGCCACGTCCGGCTCGTAAGGCTCTGGCGGCCCCGGGCATCGAGATTCCCGGAGCGCAGCGGGAGCGGTTCTTCGCCGAGTTCTACCCCGGTCTGGTCCGGCAGATGCGGGTCGTACCGGTCGGCCCGACGGTGAGCCTGCCGCAGGTGAGTGATCCGGTCCTGACCGTGACGTTGAACGCCGAGCGTGATCACCATCTGCGGCTGTGCTGGACGTGGGTGATCGAGGCGGGCGGTGGCCGGCACAGCGAGCCGCTCTGGTCACCGAAACTGCAGGACGAACAGGCTGATCTGGTACGGCGAGTGGCTGATCTCGCCGAACCCGGTTTGTTGGAATCCGCTCCGCAGGGCACCCGACTGGCCGCCGAGTCGGTGCTGGGCGGCGACGCGATGATCCATTTCCTGAGTACGGTCCGGCCCGAGTTGATCGCGCTCGGTGTGTCGGTGATCGAGCCGGACGATTGGGACCTGCAGGAGAGCCGAGCCGCGCCGGTGATCGCGTTCACCGACGCCGCACACACCGGCGAGCCGGACTGGTTCGACCTGGCGGTGCATGTCGAGGTCGGCGGCGAGCAGGTCGACTTCGAGTCGCTTTTCGTCGCGCTCGCTCGGGAGCAGGAGTTCCTGATCCTGCCATCCGGCGTCTACTTCGGGCTGGACCGGCCGGAGTTCCGGCAGTTGCGTGAGCTGATCGCCGAGTCCCGCGAACTCGCCGACAGCCCGCCGGGGGTGCTGCGGGTCGGCCGATTCCAGGCCGGCGTCTGGGACGAGCTCGGTGAGCTGGGGGAATTGGCCGGTCAGGCGGCGGACTGGCAGCGCACGGTGGCCACGCTCAGCCGGGCGGGCGTGTCTCTCGACCAGACGGTGCCGGCCGCGGTGCACGCTGAGCTGCGCCCCTACCAGCAGGAGGGTTTTCGCTGGCTGGCCGCTCTGCACGACAACGGACTCGGCGGCATCCTCGCCGACGACATGGGGCTCGGCAAGACCCTGCAGGCGCTCGCCCTGTTGTGTCACGCCCGTAAGCATGGCCGCTTCCTGGTGGTGGCACCGGCCAGCGTCGTGCACAACTGGGCGGCCGAGGCCGCCCGTTTCACCCCTGATCTAGAGGTCCGGGCGATCACCTCGACCGCGGCCCGGCGGGGTGCCGGACTGGCGGAGGCGATCGGGCAGGCCGAGCTCGTGGTCACGTCGTACACCCTGTTCCGTCTGGAGTACGACGCCTACGCGGAACTGGACTGGGCCGGGTTGGTGCTCGACGAGGCGCAGTTCGTGAAGAATCCGCAGTCGCAGGCGTACAAGTGCGCACGTCGCCTTCCAACACCCTTCAAGATCGCCATCACGGGTACGCCGATGGAGAACAACCTGGCCGAGCTCTGGGCCCTCTGCTCGATCGCGGCTCCGGGCCTGTTCCCCCGGCTCGATCGGTTCACCGAGTACTACCGCCATCCGATCGAACGCGAGCACGATCAGGACCGCCTTGCGCAGTTGCGTCGCCGGATCCGGCCCCTGGTGCTGCGCCGCCGCAAGAACGAGGTGGCCGCCGAGTTGCCGGCCAAGCAGGAACAGGTGGTCGAAGTCGACCTGTCACCCGGTCACCGCAAGATCTACCAGCGCTACCTGCAACGGGAGCGGCAGAAGGTGCTGGGCCTGCTGGGCGACATGGAGAAGAACCGATTCGAGATCTTCCGCTCGTTGACGTTGCTGCGGCAGGCCAGCCTGGACGTGGCGTTGGTCGACGAACAGCACCGCGCGATCGCCTCCACCAAGCTCGATCTGCTGGTGGAACAGCTCACCGACATCGCCGCCGAAGGACACCGCACCCTGGTGTTCAGCCTATCTGGACGGCACCACTCGCGACCGCAAACGGGTCGTCGATGAGTTCAAGACCGGCACCGCACCGGTCTTCCTGATCAGCCTCAAAGCCGGCGGGTTCGGCCTGAATCTGACCGAGGCGGACTACTGCATCCTGCTCGACCCGTGGTGGAATCCGGCCACCGAGGCACAGGCGGTCGACCGGGCACACCGCATCGGGCAGACCCGTAACGTGATGGTCTATCGCCTGGTAGCGAGGAACACGATCGAGGAGAAGGTGATGGCGTTGCAGGCCCGCAAGGCCGAGCTGTTCGCCGGGGTGATGGACGGCGGCGAGTTCGCCTCCGCCGGACTCACGGCCTCAGACATCCGCGAACTTCTCGGTTAGGCGTGGCTGTGCCGATCAGAGCAAACCCGGTCCGGTAGTCGACGCCGGAGCCTCCCCGGCGGCTCTGCCGGGGAGGCTCCGATCTTGGGGGGCCGGATCAGAGTCTCGGGTCCTCCTGGACCTTCAAGGCGTTGAGGATCGGGTCGGCCTCGCCCTTCTCGCGGGTGAACACGATGGTCAGGTCGCCGCCGGTGTGCTTGACGGTGACCGTGTTGGTGTTCGCGGTCAGGGTGCCCGCCTTCGCCTGCACGTCGTGGTCGTAGAGGAGCACCTTGCCGTCGGCCAGTACGTCGAAGGCACGCTGCCCGGGTCGGACCTTCTCCAGCTCGGCGAAGTCGAGGCCGATCCGGTACGTCCCGGCCGGGGCGTTCTTGAACACGTACTTGAACGTCTCGCCGGTCCGCTGGGTGCGGAACAGCGCGTCGTCCCTGGTCCCGGCGATGTCGGCCCGGGTGGTCGCCACCTTGCCGCCGACGTGGCCCCAGGTCCGCGAGCCGAGCGCCTGGTCCGGGGACCAGAAACCGCCACCACCGAGGTATCCCGGGCCGCCGGCGTCGACGGCCCTCCAGTAGGCCGAGGTGGCCAGGCGCACCGGTTTGAGCTGGGTGTCGCCCTTACCGGCGTTCGACGCCACGAGCAGATCCCCGAGGAGTACGCCGGGCTGGATCCCGGCGTTGTCGGCGGTCACCGTGACCGTGGTGGTGGCGCCGGCCGCGAGCGTGACCGTACCGGTCGCGGCCGCACCGGTGAGGGTCAGCCAGGGAAGGTCGGCGGCCTCACCGACGTGCACTTCGAGCGGAGCGGAGCCGCTGTTGGTGACGGTCACGCCGGCCGTCGCCCGCCGGTCCCGGTCGAGCAGCCAGTCGAGGGTTCCGGTCGTGACGGTGGCGACGCCGGTGGTCAGCGCGGTGTCCCGTACCTCCGCCTGGTCCTTCTTCGTGATGGTCACCGGGTGGCTCGCGGTGACGTAGTTCGGTGCCTCGACCCGCACGATGTTCTCGCCGACCAGCGCCTGGGCCTTCCACCGACCCTTCACGTCGGTCGTGATGACCCGGTCGCCGAGCGTGACGATCGCGCCCTCGATCGGCTTGCCGTCGTTGCGGTCGGTGACCGTGCCCTCGATCGTGCCCGCGGCCGGGAGGTGGTACTCCAGGCCCAGTCCGGCCTTCAGAACGGGCTGGTCGACGGAGTACTGGCCGGCGGGATTGCGGTTCAGGCTCTCCACCCCGACCGTCGCCGACGAGCCCCGGGTGAGCGGGTTGTCGCCGCCGACGCCGTCGCCGTACCCGATCTGGATCCGTCCGTCGGCGATCAGGGTGACCGAGAAGCTGACCCGAGCCGTCCGGTCGCTGTAGAAGGTGGCGTTGCGCCATTCGACGACCTGCGCGGCCACCCCGTCCACCTGGGTGGTGCCGAAGTAGATGCCCGCCTCGTCGTCGACGACGAGGTCGTCCCAGAACGGGTAGATCGCGTCGATCGGGTACGGCGACGGCAGCGCCCGGTTGCCACCGGACGTGTCGGCGCGGTCGAAGGTGAGCGTGCCGTTCGTCGTCACGCACACCCCGTCCCAGGCGGTGTCGTAGAACGGCTGGAGGTAGCCGGAACCGAACCACAGCACGCCACACAGGTCGTCACCGTGCCAGCCGGACTCCTCGGTCCCCTGCCGATAGAGCCCATCGACGACCTTCATGGTGTACGAACGACCGGCGGCCGCCACCGGCACGGGGCCGGGGTCCGGCTGCTCGGGCTGGGGTTCCGGCTCCGCCACGTCGGCGCGCGGGTCGAGCGTCACCCGCAGTGCGGCGATGCTCGGAGGTTGCAGGCCCTTCGAGCCCCGCAACTCCACGGTCAGCGGACCGCCCGCGTGCTGCACGACCGTCTTACGCCAGTCGGCGGTGTTCGGCCCGACGGCCGCGGCCGGATCGTAGGCGTAATCGGTCAGTGCTCCGTCCACGAGCACGTCGAACACCCGTTTGCCCCGGGCCGCCCGGTCGATCTCGGCGAACCCGAAGTCGACCGTGTAGGTGCCCTTCGGCGCGTCCGGGAAGCGGTAGAACAACTGCTTGTCGGCCGTGGTGCGCTGCGACTGGAACAGCGCGTCGTCGACCGTACCGGCGATCGGGGTCCTGGTGTCGATGGTCTTGGTCTTGCCCTCGTAGCCCCACGTCTTCTTGCTCGCGGCCTGATCGGCGGACCAGGTGAAGCCGGCGGCGTCGGTGAGTTTCGCGCCGCCGGAGTTGACCCCGACCTGGTATTTCGTGGTCGTGAGCGTCACCGGGACGTAGGTCTTGGGCTGTCGTCCGGAGTCGGAGCGGACCACGATGTTCGCGCCCTGGACGCCGGGCTCGACACCCTTGGCGGAGATCGAGACCTTGACGGTCGTCGACTGGCCTGGGGCGAGGGTGCCGCCGGTCGCGGAGAGCGACAGCCACGGCAGGTCGGTGATCAGGTCGTCCTCGACGTCGACGAGCACGACGTCGTCGGCGATCTGGTCGGCCGCCCACAGCGCGCCGGTGGCGTCGGTCTCCAGGCCACCGCCCAGACCGGGTTTCCGGCCGGGGAACCACCACGCGTTCACCAGCGAGCAGTCGGCCGGGTCGACCTGCAGCAGGCGGGTGGGCCGGTTCCCGGTGAGGTCGGTGTACCAGATGGTGTCGGACGCCTGGTTGTAGGCCAGGCCCATCACCTCGGGCAGTGGCGGGGCGCAGAAGGACAGCAGCGTGCCCGGCTTGTCGTGGGACGTACCGGCGACGGTCCCGATCATGCCGTTCGCGCGGCCGCCGACGTAGAAGACGTCCCGGTTCGGGTTGTACGCGAGACCGGTCAGCTGCAGCGTCGACCAGTCCCCCTTGATCTGCCGAGTCTCCTTCCCGGTCGCCCGGTCGAAGCAGTGGATGTAACTGGCCGGGCTGTCCTCCATCTGGCACATGTCCCCGGTCCGGGTGTCCAGGGCCATGTCGAACGCCCGGTACGCGGGGTTCCACGACGCGTCGAACACCTTGCCGGTCTTCTTTCCGGTCACCGTGTAGGCGGTGTTGGTCCGCGCGTTGTAGTCGTGGACCCAGACGTCGCCGTCGTACCCGATGCCGGAGGGCTCCTTCTCCGCGATCGTGCCGGGGATGGCGATCCGGGTGATGACGTCGCCGCCGGAGGTCGCGCCGACCTTGGCCGCGGCCTGCGCCTCCGACAGGGTCGACGTGGTGACCTTGCCGTCGACGTTCGACGGCTTCATGCCGCTCGCCCCGGCCTTCCACGCCGCGAGGTCGATCGAGCCGACCGCGCCCGTGCCGGTGCGCGCGGTGGCACCCGCGGCGTCGAGTTCGGGGTGCCGGGCGGCTTCACCCAGGTTGTACGTGAGAGGCGCCGATCCGTTGTTGGTCAGCGTCAGCGAACCCACGCCGTTCTGGTCGGTGCCCAGCAGCGCGTCCAGACCGTCGGTCTTCAGCCCGGCGGCACCCGTGGTCAGGCGCACGTCGATGGTCGCCTTCGCGTAGAGCTCCTTCAGCGCGAAGGGGTACGCCACGGTCGTGTAGTTCGGTGCCTCGACGGTCATGGTGTAGTCGCCGACCGGGAGCTGGCGATGCACGAGGCCGGTCCCGTTGGTGGTGACGGCCTCGACCAGCCCGTCGGCGTTGCTGACGGAGACCTTCGCCCCGGCGACCGGCAGCCCGTCGTTCTGGTCGACGACGGTCGCGTCGAGGTACCCGAAGTCGGGCATGTCGTAGGTGACGATCATGCCGTCGTGCAGTACCGGGGCGTGGTCGGAGAACCGGATGCCGTCGACACCGGCCCAGCCCTGGATACCGGTGACGGCGTGCAGGCCGGCGGTCACCGGGTCGTCGCCGCCGATGCCGTCGCCGTACCCGAAGATCACCGTGCCGGAGCGGGTGAGCGTGGCCGAGAAGTCGACCGGCTCGGTGTATTCCGCCCGGGTCGGCCAGGACCAGAGCTTGGCGTTGCGGTACTCGATGACGAACGCGTCCTCACCGTCGACCTTGGTGGCCGCCGTGAAGACACCGCCGCCCGGGGCGAACTCGACCGGGGTCTCGACGTAGAGCGGGAAGATGCCGGCACCACCGTAGCCGGGTCCGGTGCTGCCGTCCGGGGCGATGACCCCGCGCAGGCCGACGCCGAGGGTGTCGTGGCTGCCGTTGTAGAGCGCGATCGGGAACGGCAGTTTCACCGTGGCCCACACACCGCCGCTGAAGGTGACCTGGTCGGTGCCGCGCAGGTGTTCGCCCTCGGCGACGGCACAGCTGTAGCCGCCTCCGTCGACGATCAACCCGACCGGGATCTCGGACGGCTCGTTGCGCGCGCCGACGGTCAGCGGGACGGTCCGGGGTGAGAAGCAGGCGTTGGGTTCGACGGCCAGGGCGTACCCGCCCTCGGGGACGGCGGTGATGGTGAACCTGCCGTCGGCATCCGTGCGTACCGGCTTCAGTGGCGTGTCCTTGACGGTGACGTCGGCGTTCGGGACGGGCCGTTGCTTGTCGTCGACGACCCGGCCGCTGACGTCGTGCCGTGCGGCGGCGGTGAGCGGCAGGGTGACCGGGGTGTCCCGGCCGAGGGTGATCGTGACGTCGGCGGTCGCGGTCAGGTAGCCGAAGACCCTGGTGCTGAGCCGGTAGTCGCCGACCGGGAGGTTCGTGGTGAACCGGCCGTCGGCGTCGGTGCCGATCGACCGGCTGAACGGTCCGCTGATCGTCACGTCGGCGGCCGGCACCGGGGCGCCGTTCGCGGTGACGACACCGGTGAGGGTGCCGCCCTCGCGGGGTGCGAGCTCCAGCAGGCGGACCAGGTCGAGCCGGCCCTCGCCGTACTTGTTGTTGATCTCGGCGGTGCCGCCGCACTCGGTGTCGTCGACGTCGACGGCCGACTCGCCGAGCAGGCGGCGGGTCTCGTCGACCTGCCCGATCAGGGTCGGGTCGTAGCTCCAGAGCGCCGCGACGGCACCGGCGACGTGCGGTGCCGCCATCGACGTACCGGACATCTCGACGTAGCCGTTGTTCGGGTAGGACGAGCGGACGCCGTCGCCCGGTGCGGAGATCTCCGGCTTGATCCGGCCGCCGTCGCCCTCGCCCTTGCGGGAGAACGACGCGAGTGTGCCGCCCGGCGAGAGGGCACCGACGGAGTAGGCGCTCCCGGCGGCGCCGGGCGTGGAGACGGTGTCGCAGGCCGCGTACGGCGAGGTGTTGCCGGACGACCAGACGCTGAAGATGCCGGCGGCGGTCCAGGCCTCGTCGATGGCCTCGAAGAAGCCGTCGAAGTCGTGTTCGACGTTCTGACCCCACGAGTTGTTGATGACGTGCGGCCGCTGGGACGGGTCGGGGTTGTCGCCCTGGACGTCGGTCGGAGCGAGCAGCCACCAACCGGACCGCAGCAGCGACTCGACGCCGCTGCTCGTACAGCAGCCGTCGGTCGCGATCCACCGCGCGTCGGGTGCGACGCCGACGTGGTCGGCGCCGTCGACGCCGACCATGGTGCCCATGGTGTGCGTGCCGTGCCCGTTGTCGTCGCAGGGTGCGGCCGTGCACGAGCCGCGGGTGGCCATCCAGTTGTAGTTGTGATCGACGGTGCCGTCCGGCTTCGCGCCGCGGTACTGGCGGGCCAGGGCGGGGTGGTCGAACTGCACGCCCGAGTCGAGGTTGGACACGGTGATGCCGGCACCGGTGGCGCCCATCGCCCACGCCTGCGGGGCGTGGATGGCCTCCAGACCCCACGTGACGGTGTCCTCAGCGGCGGACCGCTCGACGGTGATCTTCTCGTCCACCGGGTCGACCAGCGCGACCTGCGGTGTCGCGTGGATCTCGGCGACCTGCACCCGGGCCGCCACGTCGAGGGCGAGTTTCTCGGTGCCGCCCTTGACCAGCACGGCGTTGGCGATCGGATAGGAGGTGTACTTGACACCGGCCCGGTCCAGTTCGGGGGCGACCGACGCCACGGAGTTCTTCGCCGCCGCGGTCAGCGCGTCGTAGACGAACCGGCCACGAGCGGTCCAGTCGGCGATCTTCGTGGCCGGTGCGAGGTCGGCGCCGGTCTCGAAGGTGATCCAGAAGTCGGCGGACGGCTGCGTACGGAACCGGTCGGTCAGGCTCGGCGCGATCTTGTCGGCGGCGTCCGGGTCCGCCGCGTACGCCGGCAGGGTCGGGAGCAGGCTCAGGCCGACCAGGGTGGCCAGCGTTGCGGCAATGGCTTTGAGTCTCATGGGGTCCCTTCCGCCTACACGGGTTGGTAGGGGTCGTGGCTCTCGTGGTCGGCGTCGGGGGTGTCGTCCCCCGACTCCGGTGACTCGGGGGTCGGCGGTTCCTCGACAGCGGAGTCGTCACGCGCGGCGGGCTGCTCAGACATGCATCGGCCAACGGCTATGGATCATGGAGCCATGCTCGGGCGGACCGGGTGCCCTTAGCTATCCGGCGGATACGTCAAAATTCACGAACACGCCGGCTTCCACGGCCTTGACCGCGAGCGCGGTGCGCGAGTTCACGTTCAGCTTGCGCATCGCCGCGCGCAATTGTTGATCCACGGTGGCCGGAGATTTGGACAGGATCCGGCTGATCTCGCGGTTCGTCTTGCCGGCGACGACCAGCTGGACCACGTCGAGCTCGCGAGGGGAGAGCTGGTCGCCGTACCCGCGTCGGCCGCCCCGCCACAGACGCGGCACGTCGGCGCCGTGCTCGCGCAGCCGCTGGGCGACCCGGTCCGCGTCGCCGCGCGCACCCAGCCGGAACAGCTCCTCGTACTGTGCCGCCAGCAGTTCCCGGCCCGGCTCGTCCCGGCCCTGCGCCAGCAGCGCCTCGGCCTGATGTTCGCGGGCGCGCAGAGCGTCGTAGGGGCGGGGCAACGCGCTCCAGGCACGCGCCGCCCGGTCGAAGGCCGTCGCCGCCCGGGCGTGGTCGCCGGCGGCGGCGAGCAGCAGGGCACGGCACACGGCGAGCGCGGCCCGAGGCGCGGGCGCGGTACGGCCACGCAGTCCCCGGGCGAACCGGTCGACCAGGCGGGTCGCGGCCGGCCGGTCACCGGCGGCGAGCAGCGCCTCGATCCGGGCCGGCACCAGGTCCGTCGCCCAGATCCAGATGCCCTTACGCCGTACCGTGTCCATCGGCTCGTCGGTGATCTGCACCGCCCGGCCGCTGTTCCCGTCGGTCAGCCACAGCCGGGCCAGAGCAGCGGCCGCCTCCATCGTGTCGTCGGCCGCGCCGAGACGGGCCGACTCCTCCAGGACCAGCCGGAACTGCTCCTCAGCGGCACGTCGCCGACCGGCCGCGGCCGCCAGCCGGGCCGCGAGGCGGATACTGCCGAGGTAGTGCGCCGGCCGGTCCCGGTCGGCGTCGGCGAGGGCCGCGCTCGTCTCCGCGAGACCGTCCCAGCGGCCGGTGTTCCACGCCAGGTTGGCCTGTTCGAGCCGGACGTTGTGCTGCAACCGGGACGCCTGTTCGGTCTCGGCGAGGCGCTCGGCCACGGCGAGGTGTTCCGCGGCGTCGGCGTACCGGCCCCAGATCAGCGCCCCGGTGCCGATGTTCACGTGGATGCGGGCCACATCGAGACGCTCGGCCGCCGTCCTGCCGTCGACGGGCAGCCCGGCGACGACCTCCCAGGCCTCCTCCTCACCCAGCATGAGCAGCGCGGCGGCCCGGTTCCCGGCCAGATTCAGCCGCTGCTCGGGCGAGTCGATCCGGGCGGTCAGTTCGGCGGCACGGTCCAGCCAGCGCCGATGGGTCGAGGCGGGCCACGGCCCCGCGTACGCCCAGCCGAGGTAGGTCATCGCCCGGGCCGCCTCGACCGGGTCGTGGTCGAGACCGGCCACCGCCTGCTCCAACTCGCTGAGCGCGGCCTGCGCCTCACCTCCGGTGATCAGCAGACGCCCCAGCGGGTTACGGATCTCGGCCTGCTGACGCGCCGAGAGGCCGGGGCTTTCCAACACCGAGCGCAGGGTACGGATCACCCGGTGATAAACCTCGTCGACCGGTTCCCGACGACCCAGCGCGGCGACTCCGGCGAGGCGCGCGACACGTGCCCGGTCCGTCGGCGGCAGGACGGTCCACGACAGCAGGTCGACCAGCAGATCGACGGCCTTGGTGTGGTCACCGGAGGCCATCGCCAGTTCGGCGCCCTGCTCGGCGTACCGTGCCCAGGATCTCGTCTCGCGGGCCTCGCGGAAGTGATGGGCCAGGCGGGCCACCGGCAGCGGCCGCAGGTGTTCCAGCGCCCGGCCGGCCCGCAGGTGCAAGTGCCTGCGGTCGGTCAGCGGGATCGCCTCGTAGACGGCGGTGGCGGCCAGCACGTGCCGGAACCGCCACCGGACCCGGTCGTCGCCGTCCAGCACACCGGCACCGGCCGCCTCCGCGATACCGTCCCGACACACGTCCGGTGACAGGCCGGCGGTCATCGCGATCGTCGCCGCCGAGGACGGCTCGGCCAGCGTGGCCGCCGCCCGCAACGCCTGCTGCGCGGTCGGCGACAGCCGGCTCACCCGCTCCCGGGTGGAGTCGCGCACCGTCGGCGGCACCTGCAACTCGCGCAGCTTCAACCGGACCCACTGGCCGTCCCGGAAGACCAGGTCGGCCCGGTCGTACATGAGCCGGACCGACTCCTCCAGGGCCAGCGGAACGCCGCCGGTCCGGTCGTGCAGGAACGTCGTGAACTCCTGCGAGATCGGGTTGCCGTCCAGCATCGAGGACACCAGTTGCGCCGTGTCGTCGGGCCGCATCGGCGCCAGGGCGATCCGCAGCTGGGTCACCCCGGCGGGCAGCCGGGACGTCAGCCGCAGCAGCAGCGACGCGTCGTCCACCTCCTCCGGCCGGTAGGAGATCACCAGGCTGGGCCCGTCGGAGTGCTGCCGGGAGATGACGAACAGCAGGAACTCCAGCGTCACCTCGTCGGCCCAGTGCGCGTCCTCCAGCACCAGGACGTCGACCCGCAGCGCCCGCAGCAACTCGTCGAGGGCCCGGAACAGCCGGTGTCGGGCCGCCTTCGCATCGTCCAGCGGCGGCAGCGCGGGCGGCAGATCCGCCGACCACTCCGGAAACAGCGGCCGCAACGCGCCCGCGAGTGCGGTGAGCCGCAGGCCCCGCACCGGACGCTCGATCCCGTGGAACGCGTCGACGATCGGTCCCAGCGTCAGCGACTCACGCAGCGGTGGACACACCGACACCAGGGTGGTGTGCCGGTCCGGCGCGGCCAGCCACTCCCGCAGCAGCCGGCTCTTGCCGATCCCCGCCTCCCCCTCCACCAGCACGATCGCCGGTGGACGGGCCAGGGCCTCCCGCAGCGCCGCCGCCTCCCGTTCACGACCGACGAAACGCGGCGCGGAAACGGGCATGCGTGATGATCTCGCCTCCCGGCACCCGGCCACAAGACCATCAGCCCCGACCGGCGCCGATGATGACCCCTCTCACACGGCGGCGCCTACCCCGCGTGCGACCAGAGTGTGTCCAGGGGAAGCACCGATGTGCCGTCGTCGAATCGGAACGCCAACGCTCCGGTGTACAACACCATGGCCGACGCGAGGCGATCACCGAGGCGGGCCCGGAGCGCTCGGATTCCGGCGAGGTCGGACTGGTCGACGCGAGTGCCGGCTTTGATCTCGAACGCGAAGACCATCCCGTCATCGCGCTCCAGCACCAGATCCACCTCATGGGCTTCGGCGGTGCGGAAGTGACCGACCGCGACCGGGGCGTCCGACCAGCTCACCTGCCGGAGGATCTCACCGACGGCGAACGTCTCCACCAGGTGGCCGTACACCGTCAAGGTCGCCGGATCGTTCGTGGCGATCTTCTCGGGCGTGAGGCCGAGAAGCCACGCCATGACGCCTGAGTCGACAAGATGGACCTTCGGCTGGCGGGCCACTCGAGAGCCGAGCGTCGTCCCCCATGCCGGCACCCGCGAAACCAGAAAGACAGCCTCGAGAAGCTTCACGTAGTTCTCTGCGCTGGACTTCTCCATCCCCACCGCCGAGGCGACGCCGGCGATGTTGAGGACCTGACCGGACCGGGCGGCGAGAACGCGCAGCAGCCGCGGGAGCATCTCCCGCTGACGTACCCGGCTCAACTCCAGCACGTCACGCTCGATGACGAGATCAAGGTAATTCGCGAACCAGCGCGACCGGGACCGACCCGGCGGGCGGCGCAACACGACAGGCATTCCACCGGAGGTGATCCGGCGGGCATACTCGTCCCGCGTCGTCGTGGACGGCATGGAGCCGAGCGACACGTCAGCGCCATCGAGCAGCCTGCTCACCAGGCAGGCCCCGGTTGCCCCGTCGATCTCCGCCTGAGTCAGAGGCAGCACCTCCAGAATGTCGACCCGACCGGTCAACGCCTGCCCTGCCTCCGGGAGGGTCACATACCGCGTCGATCCCGCCAGGACGAACCGTCCCGGACTGAGGTCCCGGTTCAGCTCGGCCTTGATCGCACCGAGCAGATCCGGGACATGCTGATACTCGTCGATCAGGATCGGGCCGGGGCCGCTGACGAAACGTCCAGGGTCGGCACGTACCGCAGCTCGGGTGGCGGGATCGTCGCAGTCGATGACGGCGCGTCCCAACCGGTCGGCGAGAGCATGCAGAAGGGTGCTTTTGCCGACGGTCCGGGGACCGTTGAGAACCAGGGCCGGTTCCTCGGTCAGGCGACGGGCCAGTACGGCCGTGAGCTGGCGCGGAGCTATGCCGGTGAGAGAGCCCTCCACGACCATGCAGCCTACCCTGTTCCGTATCTGCAGGGAAAATTTTCCGTATCTTGCGGCCTCTGGATTCCGCATCTGCGGATCGTCTACTCCGCAATCAGCAGGCCCTGATGGGGATGGTTGGCCGGAAGTACGGCCAAGGCGAGCCACTCACTCAAGACGATCAAGTTAGCCTCGGCAGACCCTTGCTCGCCCGGACGGCGGCACCCCGCTGATCCTCCAGCGCGACGGGACATCCTGGACGCGTGTGCAGTTGCCGCCGATCGACTGGCACGGCCGGTTCGGTCTCGTCGCCGCCGACTCGCCGTCGAACGTCTGGGTCGTCGGCACCACGTCCGCCGACAGTCCCGAGAAGCAGGCGACACACCTCCTGCACTACGACGGGACCGCCTGGCGCGAGGTGCCGTTCCCGCAGGCCGAAGGTAAGGGCTTCACCCTGATCACCGGGCTGAGCGTCGCGGGTGGACACACCTGGGTGGTCGGCAACCGCCAGAGCGACGTGATCGTCGAGGAGTGGGACGGCCGGTCCTGGCGGTCACACCGGGCACCCACCGAATGCCGCACCGGCGGCGACTCCTTCGGCGGCATGCCGAACTTCTGCACCTTCACCGCGATCAAGGCGTTCGGCCCGAACGACGTCTGGGCCGCCGGCCACGGCGCCTGGAACGGTTTCAACGGCCCGCTGCTCTTCCATGGGAACGGCACGGCTCCCCACCACCCCGCGCTACGTGCGGGCGGTCATCCTCGAGTACGCACCCGCCGCGGCGCCACCCCAAGCACCTGAGCCGGTCCGGGAACGCGGCAGAATCGGCGCGTCATCGGTCTGGGAGGTGTTGTCGATGGAACATCCGGGTCCCTGGAACGAGGAGCAGTACTTCGCTCTCGGCTGGACGCCGAACCGAATCGAGTTGATCGACGGCGGACTGTGGGTTGGCCCGGCACCGAACAAACCTCATCAGGACATCTCCTTCCTCCTGATGGCCGGAATCCGCCCAGCGGCTCGGGCCGTCGGCCTGCGGGCGTACGAAGCGGCCAACGTCCGGCTCGGCACCGACCGAATCGTCATTCCCGACCTGGTAGTGGCCGACACGGACCCCAAGGGTGGCGTGATCGAGGCGTCCGAGGTCGCCTTGATCTGCGAGATCGTCTCACCGAGCAACGCCGCGAACGACCGGCTGCTCAAGATGCAGTTCTACGCCACCGCCCAGATCGGCTGGTATCTGCTGGTCGAGCCGGACCTCACTGATTTCGAGTCGGTGGCCTTGCGGCTGTTCCGCCTCGAGGGCCGGCACTACGTCGAGCACGCCATGGTGCCGTTCGGCGCCACCCTCACTCTCGACGTCCCGTTCCGCTGTGAGATCGACACGAGAGCGCTTCTCGACTGGTAGCGCAGCCCCGCCGCCAAGGCCGCACACCGGGATCAGGCCGGCGTTCGCACCGGCTCTGGGCGTAGGGCCAGTATCAGTGGGACCGTGAGCCAGGCGGTGGCGACGACCGCGCCCAGACCCCAGGTCAGGCTGGTCGCGTCGGCCAGGAAACCGATCGCGGGCGGGCCGACCAGCAGCCCGGTCGTGCTCATCGCGGCGGCGGCCGTCAGCGCGGCCGGGCCGTAGCGGGCGGCCGCCACATAAAGGCACGGGCTGACCGCGGCCATGCCCAGCCCCACGCACGCGAACCCGGCCAGCGCCGGAATCGCCCCGCCGGTGAGCAGGGCGGTGAGCAGGCCCGCCCCGGCCAGGGTGCTACCGGCGACGACCACCGCCTGGTCGCCCCAGCGGTCGCGCCAGCCGTCGGCGAACAGCCGGGCCAGCAGCATCGTCCCGGACGTGACCGCGATCCCCAGCGGCAGCAGGTTGTCGGCGGCGCCGACCGACGCGAGATACAGCGCCGACCAGTCGGTGATCGCGCCTTCGGTGATGGTGGCCAGCAGCATCGCCAGGCCGAGGAAGACGACGACCGCGGACGGCCGCGACCAGCGACGACCAGCCGGTTCCGGTACGGAATCGGAGCCCGACCCGGAGTCGGTGAGCAGTCCCGGAGCAGCCACCACCACCGCCGCGAGCAGCACCGCCCCGGCCACCGCGAAGTGCACGGCCACCGCATCGGTCACCGAGGTGATCACCGACGCCAGCAGCGCCGCGCCGAAGATGCCCCCGCTGAACGTGGCGTGCAGTCTCGCCATCCTGGTGCGCCCCGACCGGCTCTCCAGCTCCGCACCCTGGGCGTTCATCGCGACGTTCAGGCAGCCCACCGCCACCCCGTCGAGCAGCAGCACCACCAGCAGCCACGGATAGCCGGGCGCGAACTCCAGCCCGGCCAGTGCGGCGGCCAGCACCGGCACCGCGACGAGAGCGAGCCGCCGCGACCCGAACGCGGCCATCAGTTTCGGCACCAGCGGCGCCGAGACGACCGCACCGACCCCGGCCGCCAGCAGCAGCACACCCACCTCGGCGGCGGACAGGTGCAGCCGCTCGGTGATCGCCGGAATGCGCGACGCCCACGTCGAATACTGGAATCCGAGGGCGAGGAACAACGCGGCGATCGACAACCGCGAACGACCGAACGACATGCGGCTCCTATCCGATCGCGCGGGACATGTAGACGGCGCCCGGCCCGTACGACACAGGAAGTTCGGTGTCCCGGTGCGGCTGGAATCCGCACGCCGTCCAGAAACCGGCGGTCCCGCCGACCGAGACCAGCGAGATCCGCTGGTACGCCCGGGTGCGGCCGATGCCGATCAGATGTCCCACCAGACGTCGGCCCCAGCCGCAACCGCGCAGGCGCGGATCGATGACGATGTCGTGCAGATGCAGATTGGCCGAGTGCTGCACCGGGCCTTCCGGCCGGTGCAGATCCGGAGAAGATCCTCGGGGGTACGGCAGCGCCAGCAGATATCCGCCGACCCGCCCGCCGGTGTCGAGGACGAAGGACGTGTCCGGGTACGCCCGGGACCGTAACGCCGACTGTCCCTCGGTCAGGCCGTGCGGGTCGTAGGCGGACGCCTCCAGCCGGGTGATCGCCGCCCAGTCGGGTTCCTCGATCGGCCGCAGGCGCGCACCACCGGTGGCGGCCGGCGCGGACTCCCGATGGCGCAGGTCAGACATGCGTCGCGCGCGCGGCCGCGACGAGGCCCGCCCACTCGTCGATGAGGTCCGCGTAGTCCTCGATGTCGCGGCGGGCCTCGAACAGCAGCATGTCGCGCCGTTGCCCGATCAGGTCGGCCACCCCGGTGAAACGGCCACCGAGCTTGCGGTACGCCCGCTCCATCAGGTGCGCCTGCTCCTCGTTGGGTTCCCTGGGCTGCCAGGTCGACGCCCGTACGATCGCGGCGATGTCCTCGGGGTTGTCGGTGGTCATCCGCTCGTAGATGAAATGGAAGTAATACATCGACAGGATGAACTTGGCGAACCGCATCTGATAGGCCAGGAATCCGGCGTCGCTCTTGCGTTCGGCGGTGTGGAAATTGACGATGTGCCGGTTGTGCAGCAGCCCGGGGAGCCCGGCCCGGTCGGCGACGTGAATGAGGAAGTAGTCGCTGCCGATCGTGTCGGTGGCCGGTGGCAGCGGCACCTTCTCGTGCAGGCCGTGGAAGCTGATGTTGTGCATGTCGACGCGCATCGGGTCGACCACCGACAGCACCGTGTGGTCGCCGTCGAAGGGTGCGCTGCCGGTGAACGACTCCTCGACCAGGGCGCGTTTCTCGGTGTCGGTGCTGCCCGGCGCGGCCCAGAGGCTGACCAGGTCGTAGTAGCCGTCAGCGTCGCGGATGTCCTCGACGTCGACGCTCATGTCGCCGACGAACGACGCCCCGACCATGGCGACCGGCAGGTCCCGGCGGCTGTCGTCGAGCCGGTCCTCGGTGGCCCGCACGTCGCGGGCGGGTCGGCCGAGCGCGGACAGTTCGGCGTGGATCGGGAAGATCTTCTGGCCGGCGTACGTCTGGAAGTACAGGTCGGAGTCGCGCCGGTGCACGGACTCGCAGCCGAGGGCGGCCGCGATCAGGAAGGCCCGGTTGGTGCAGGCGCCGTAGGACGGTTTCGACGGCAGCAGCAGGTCGAGCATCCGGCCGGGTTCGGCCACACCGGCGCGGTCGACGACCCGGCTCAGGAACTCCCGCTGGCGCGCCTCGTCGAGGTGCCACCCGGTGCGGGCGTCGGCCAGGACCTTGGCGTGGCCGGTGCGGTCGGCCGAGGAGTCCAGCACCAGCAGGTGCACGTCGACGTCGAAGTGGTGTTCGGCGTACTCCGCCTCGGCCACCACTTCGGCGAGCGTGGCGGAGCACTCCCGGTTGGTCGGCACCACCAGACAGATCTGGCGTTTCACGCTGTGACACTCCCGAAACAGGCATCGACGGACAAGCCGCAACGAACCTAGTAGCCGATCTTGACGGCCACAAGCCCAGTTGTGAGGGAATGTCGGAAATCGCTGGTCGTCGCCGGTTCCGGAACTCGGGCCGGCTCAAGGCCGGCCCGGGTCACCGGGTCACGGCTTGGTGAGCAGACAGCCGGAGACCGTCAGGTCGATGGCGCGGCTGGAGTTGAGGCAGGTGGTGAACCAGTAGGTCTGCTGGCCGTAGCTGCGGCCCGACAGCACCGTCACGTTGCCGGCCGCGTCGACCTCGCACGGGTTGTTCAGCGTGCAGCGGCCGCCGGACTCGTTGCCGGTGTTGTTGATGCCGATCAGCTCACCGGTGACGGTGCTGACGATCGGCGAGCCGGAGGTGCCGCCGATGGTGTCGCAGCCGGCGTTGTAGCGGATCGAGTCCTTCCAGGTCCAGGTGTCCTCGCGCAGCGTGTTGACGAAACCGTCGATGCTGCAGTTCCAGACCCGCTTCCAGTAGCCGGAGGGGATGCCGATGCCGGTGCCGGCGGTCGGGTGCGCGGCCGAGATGGTCAGCGGGACCGCCCCGTACGACGAGGACAGCGCCCCGAACGTGGTGTTGAGCCGGTAGAGGGCGACGTCGTTGCCGGTCATCGTCGCGTAGATCACCCGGTTGGCGCGGACCCGGACCACCGAGCCGCCGGAGCTGTTGAGCAGCGTGCCGGTACGGGTGCTGGAGACGTTCTGGATGACCCGGCCGGCGGCGATGAACCCGCCCTCGTAGCAGTGCCCGTTGGTGAGCATCATCGCGCTGTCGGTGCTGACCGAGGAGGGGAACCGGACGAGCGACGCCGAGCAGTTGTTCAGCGCGATGGTGTTGGCCAGTGTGACCGCGACGGCGGTCGGGGCCGGGGCGGCCGCCTGGGCCGGGGCGGCCGGCCCGGACAGGACTCCGGCGAGAGCCGCGAGGGTGGTGGCACCGATGGCTAAGGCCCGTCGAAAACGCATGAAAGGTTCCCCTCACTGCGGGGCGGCAGCCCGTGTACGGCCCGCCGCCCAGATGGCGGCGAGGCATGACGGGTCGACGGCACGCCTACGCCGGATGTCTCTGGCGTAGGCACCGTCCCATCAGACATTTACATCTGTCAATAATTCAAAGAACCCCTGATACCGGCCTTATGGAACGGCCCCGATGGAACGGCTCAGCGCACCTTCTCCGCGCTGAACTGCATCCGCGGGCTCGCGTAGAACTCCTGCGCCTGCACCAGCCGCAGCTCACGCTCCCCGGACCGGAAGGTCAGATCGATCAGATCGAAGACACTCGAGGCGGTACGCTCCAGCGCCACCGCCGCATCCTTGGTGGCCGTGTAGTGCGCGGTGAACAGAGCCGCCGTGACATCCCCCGATCCGTTGGCCTTGAACGGCAGATGCGGGGTGTTCACGATCCACGCCCCGGCCGGGTCCACGACCAGCATCTCGATCGTGCCCTCCGCCCGATCCGGCCGCTCCACACTCGTGACCAGCACCGTCGACGGCCCCATGGCCCGGGCCAGGTCGGCCGACGCCAGCGTCGAATCGAGGTCGGCGGGCTCGGTGCCGGTCAGGAAGCCCAGCTCGAACTGGTTGGGAGTGATGATGTCGGCCACCGGAACCACCCGGTCGCGCAGCAGCACCGGGATCTCCGGCGCGACGAAGCACCCCGATTTCGCATTACCCATCACCGGATCACACGCATACAGCGCCGACGGATTGGCGGCCTTCACCCGGGCCACCGCGTCGATGATGACGTCGGCGATGCCCGCCCCACCCTGATAACCCGACAACACCGCGTCGACCTGCGGGAATACCCCACGCTCCTCGACACCGAGGAGGATCTCGGCCACCTCCGGCGGCGGGATGAGCGGGCCGCGCCACGCCCCGTACCCCGTGTGGTTGGAGAAGTTGACCGTGTAGACCGGGACGACCTCGACACCGATGCGCTGCAGCGGGAACACGGCCGCGGAGTTGCCGACATGCCCGTGGGCCACCGCCGACTGGATGGACAGAACCTTCATGGGCCAAGCGTCTCAAAGATCTTCGGATCTGTTCACTCAGGCCGTGGGAGAGCGACGAGGATCGCGATCCGGCGACGGGCGGGCCCGGCGTGGAGCCGGGCCCGCCCGAAGCGGTGACGAGAGCGTCAGCGTCGCAGGGTCAGCAGACCCGGCCGGTACGGCAGCCGGCCGTAGTCGCCGCCGGAGCTCGGCGACCGACCCTGGTAGAGCAGCTGGAGGTTGCACGGGTCGACGGTCATGGTCTGGTCGGCGCCGGTACGGATGAGTTCGCCGTGGCTGATGTCGTTCGTCCAGGTGGCGCCGCTGTTGGCCTTGCCCGCGAACGGGTTGCCCTCGGTGGCGGCCTGGGGTGTCCAGGTGCCGCCGAGGCTGGTGGCGGTGAAGGACCGGAAGTACCTTCCGTTCGCGCCGACCGCTTCGACGATCATCAGGTACTGGCTCCGGCCGGCCACCTTGTAGACCTGGACCGCTTCGAACAGGTTGTTCTTGGTGTCGCTCAGCACGACCGTGGAGGCGGTGCCGAAGCTGCCGGGGAAGTTGCCGATCGGCATGCTCGCGCGGTAGATCTTGCCGTTGTCACCGGCGAAGAACAGGTACATGTTCGACCCGTCGCCGATCACGGCCTGGTCGATCGGACCGGTGTCGGAGCCGGAGATGCTCCCGGAGAACAGGGTCTGCGCGGCCGACCAGCCGTTGGCGTTGGTCGGGTCGCTGGAGGTGCGGTAGGAGAACGCCGGCCCGCCCCACTGGTAGGCGAGCACCCACACGCTCTTCGGCGCGAAGTAGAACAACGACGGCGCGACGGCCGAGAAGTTCATCCCGTTCTGACCGGCCGAGCCCATGTCGGACCAGTTGGTGAACGGGCTGAAGTTCATCGAGCCCCAGGACGAGCCGTTGTCGTGGGTGGTCGCGTAGACCAGCTGCCGCCCGTTGTACGGCGCGTGCGTGAAGTCCTTCAACGACGCCCAGCCGGACTTCGGGTCGGCCAGCACCCCGGTCGACGACCACCGGTAACTCGACGGGAGCGCGCAGCCCCCGGGATCGGGCGAGCCCGCCGGACTGGTGGGGGTGGTCGCGCCGACCCGGACGAGCTGCCACTGCTGATTGGCGCCGTTCCAGTCGCTGTACTGCACGACGTTCGCCCCGTCGGCGGTCGACGCGCCCTGCACCTCGACGGCCTTCCCACTGTTCCGGTTGATCAGCTGGATGTAGCCGTCGACGTCCTGAACG
Source organism: Actinoplanes sichuanensis (assembly GCF_033097365.1). Classification (NCBI taxonomy): domain Bacteria; kingdom Bacillati; phylum Actinomycetota; class Actinomycetes; order Micromonosporales; family Micromonosporaceae; genus Actinoplanes; species Actinoplanes sichuanensis. The sequence goes on along the minus strand of NZ_AP028461.1, from coordinate 110,922 downwards.
CTGAACTGCTGACTGGTGGCATTGCCGTCGGTGAACTGCACGATGGCGCCGCCGTCGGCCGTCGACCGGTTCTGCACGTCCAGGACCTTGCCGGAGTGCTTCGACGTGAGCCGGTAGAAGCCGCCACCGGCGTCGGTGAACTGCCACTGCTGCTGCGCCTGGTCGTTACGCGTCCACTGCGCGATCCGGGCGTTGTCGCCGGTGGCCAGGTTGTAGACGTCCAGCGCCTTGCCACTGGTCCGGTTGACCAGCACGTACGAGGCGCTGGTGTCGATGGTGGCGGCGGAGGCCGTCGAGGCGGTCACGGCGACGGCACCGCCGGCGGCCAGCACGACCATCGCGGCGAGAGCGCCACGCCAGGGTTTGCGGCGCGGGGAACGGGATTCCATGTCGGTCTCCTTCACGAGCGAGGGGTACGCGGTCAGCCGACCCGGGCGAGCTGCCACTGCTGGTTGGCGCCGTTCCAGTCGGCGTACTGCACGACGTTGGCCCCGTCGGTGGTGGCCGCGCCCTGCACCTCGACGGCCTTGCCGCTGTTGCGGTTGATCAGCTGGACGTAACCGTCGATGTTCTGGATGCTGAACTGCTGGCCGGCGGCGTCGGCGTCGGTCGACTGCACGATGACGCCACCGTCGGCCGTCGACCGGTTCTGCACGTCGAGCACCTTGCCCGAGTGCTTCGACTTGAGCCGGTAGAAGCCGTTGCCGGAGGACACGAACTGCCACTGCTGCTGGGCCTGGTCGTTACGGGTCCACTGGGCGATCCGGGCGCCGTCGCTGGTGGCCAGGTTGTAGACGTCCAACGCCTTGCCACTGGTCCGATTCACCAGGACGTACCAGGCATTGGTGTCGATCCCGGTGGACGGTGCCGTCGTGCCCGTACCGCCGCCGCTGCCGTTGAGGGTGTTCAGCACCGCGGTGTAGGCGGCCTTCTTGTTGCCGGAGGCGTCGAACAGCAGCGGGTTGGTGCCGGTGCGCCACGAGTCGCTGTCGCGGATGCCCCACACCGTGATGCCGGTGCAGCGCGACACCGCGAGGCAGGCCTTGGTGACGGCGGTGTACGCGGCGGTCTGGTTGTTGCCGGCGATGTCCAGCTCGGTGATCTGCACGTCGACGCCGAGGTCCGCGAACCGCTGCAGGTTGGCCTGGTAGTCGGCGGGCGCGTTGTCGGTCAGGTGCGACTGGAAGCCGACGCAGTCGATCGGCACGCCCCGGGCCTTGAAGTCCTTGACCATGGTGTAGACGGCGGTGCTCTTCGCGTTGACGCCGTCGGTGTTGTAGTCGTTGTAGCAGAGCTTGGCGCCCGGATCGGCGGCCCGCGCCGCCTTGAACGCGGCCTCGATCCAGTCGTTGCCGGTGCGCTGCAGGCTGGAGTCGCGCCGTGAGCCGCGGCCGTCGTCGGCGAACGCCTCGTTCACCACGTCCCACGAATGGATCTTGCCTTTGTAGTGGGTGGCGACCTGGGTGATGTGGTTGAGCATCGCCGAGCGCAGCGTGCTGCCGGACAGCGCCTGCGCCCAGCCCGGCATCTGCGAGTGCCAGGCCAGCGCGTGCCCACGGACCTTCTGCCCGTTCGCCTGCGCCTGGTTGAGGATCCGGTCGCCGGCGGTGTAGCTGAAGACGCCGCGGGACGGCTCGGTGGCGTCCCACTTCATCTCGTTCTCGGCGGTGACCGAGGTGAACTCCCGTTTCAGGATCGTGGTGTAGGTGCTGTCGCCGAGTTTCGACGCGGCGATCGCGGCGCCGAAGTAGCGGTTCCTGGCCGCGGCCGAGGCGCCCAGTGTGGTCGCCGCCTCGGAGGTGTCGGCGAAGACGAGCGCCGCGCCCGCGGCGACGGCCGCGGTCACCAGGACGGGCAGGAGCGTACGCAATCGGCGTGAACGGCTCGGTGTGGTCATGACGAGGTGCCTTTCGGGGATGATGTGCCCGCGGCCGGCGGCGGCGGGCGACCGGCGCCGTTCGGGGCGGCGGCCGGCAGTCCACCATCAGTGGACTGAATGCGGCGAGAATTGCTCGCCGACAAATTCTTGGGAACGTCCCCAAGGTGCCGACACATGATTGCAGAGCAATTCCGCGGCCTCAAGCCGGGGCGGAGAATTATCTCCAGCACCCCTTTGAACTGCGATAATGCAGCCAGACCAGGAGACATGCCGAGAAATAACAACTTGCCATCCAGGGGTTCTTTAATTCTTTCTCAAGCGCCGTCGGCCGATCGGAATCCACCTGAATAAACGGACGGACGACACCGGATGACCAGCCGGACCCATGGCACGTAACGCTTTTCCACCGTCGGCGAACTCAGATTGTTGAAATTCGAACTGTCCGCCGCAAAGAGCACTGGACCGGCCGGGATCGTGATCAAGAGGCATTAGGGTGGTCCCGCTATGAGGGCACCCGACACCAACCTGGCCACCACGGTCACCGCCGCACAGCACGGGGACCGCCGCGCGCTCACCGAGCTCGTCTCCTCGTACCTGCCGCTGGTCCGCAACGTCGTCGGCCGTGCCGTGGACAACAGCGCCGACGTCGACGACATCGTGCAGGACACCATGGTCCGGGCGGTCCGCGACCTGCCGTCGCTGCGCAGCCCCGGCAGCTTCCCGACCTGGCTGACGTCGATCGCGATCCGCCAGGTCGGCACCTATCGGACCCGACAGGAGTCCAGGGCCGGCCGCACCACGGTCCTCGAGGACGCCATCGGCCACCCGGACCCCGACGGCGACCCGGAAGGCGCGGGTCTGCTGCGCGCCGAACTGAGCACCCAGCGCCGGGAGGTCGCGCGGGCCGGCCGGTGGCTCGACCCGGACGACCGGATCCTGCTCTCGCTCTGGTGGCAGGAGGTCGCCGGGATCATGACCCGGGCCGAGATCTCCGCGGCCCTGGACCTCAGCGTCGCCCACACCGGCGTCCGCATCCAGCGCATGCGGGAACAGCTGGACGCGGCCCGCACCGTGGTCGCGGCCCTCGCCTCCGGCGACTGCCCGGAGCTGGCCGCCCAGACCGCCGGATGGGACGGCCGGCCGGACCGGGTGTGGCGCAAACGTCTGGCCCGGCACGTGCGGGCCTGCCCGGTGTGCGCCCCGTCGGCACAGCGGCACATGCCGGTCGAGCGCCTGCTCGCCGGTCTGCCGGCTCTCGCGGTCCCGGCCGGTCTCGCCGACCTGGTCCTCGCCAAGACCGCGCCGGTGGCACTGTCCGGCCCGGTCGCCGCCGGTCTCAAGACCGGCGTGGTGAAACTGCTGTCCGCCCATCCGCTCGTCGCCGCCGTGGCCAGCGCCACGGTGGCGGTCGGGGTGGCGGCCCCGATCGTCCTGCACGACGGACCGCCGGAGGCGCCACGGACGTTCGCCGCCCCACAGAACACGACAGTGTCCTCGGCGCCGGCCGGCACCCCGCCCGCCTCCCCGTCGGCGGCGACGATCCGGCCCGGGCGCCTGTCGCTGGAGTTGGCCGGCGGCGGCCACCTCACCGCCCGGGACGACGACGTGGCGGCGATCGCCCCGGTCGGCGGCGACGACCGCAGTCGACGCCGGGCCACCTTCGTCGCCGTCGCCGGCCTGGCCGACCCGGACTGCTTCTCGTTCCGGACCCTCGACGGGCGGTATCTGCGGCACTACGACCTGCTGGCCTACGCCAACGCCCCGGACGGGACGAAGGTCTTCCCGGAAGACGCGACCTATTGCGCGCTGCCGGGCGCGACCCCCGACGCCGTGATCCTGCAATCGCACAACTACCCGCTGCTCTGCCTGCGGTGGACCGGTACACGACTACGCATCGGCTACAACGACGGAAGCGCGAAGTTCCGCACCGACAGCAGCTTCCGGATCCGGCCCCCACTGGCCGGCTGACAGCCCGCCCGCCGGCCGGGCCACACTCGGTACAGTGCTTTCGATAAAGCGCTTCGGAGCAGGTCGGGGCGGCACACCGGAATGGGGCGGACGTGGCGGCGGATCATCGGGTCACCATCTACGAGGTCGCCGACCGCGCCCAGGTGAGTATCTCGACGGTCTCCAACGTACTCAACAAGCCGGACCGGGTCAGCCCCGCGACACGCGCCCGGGTGCTGGCGGCGGCCGACGAGCTCGGGTTCGTGCCCAAGGCGCAGGCGGTCAGCCTGGCCCGGCGCGCGGCCGGCCGGATCGGCGTGATGGCCCCGTTCACCTCGTACGGGTCGTACCTGCGCCGGCTGTCCGGGGTGCTGACGGCGGCGAGTGAGCTGGAGATCGACGTCGTGGTCTTCGACCATGAGTCGGCCGCCCTGGCGTCGTCACCGGTGCTGGCCAGCATGCCCCTGCACGGCCGGCTGGACGGCCTGATCGTGATGGGCCTGCGCATCGAGGACGCCATCGCGGACCGACTCCGTGAGCGGAGTCTGCCGACGGTGGCCGTCGACGCGGACAGTTCGCTGTTCAGCCGGGTCGTGATCGACGACAACGACGGCGGCGGTCTGGCCGCCACCCACCTGCGTGACCGTGGGCATCGCCGGGTCGGCTACCTGCTGGAGCGGCAGGTGTCCGACTACGAGTCCCAGGCGATCCGGCGGCTGTCCGGTTTCCGGCAGGTGATCGAGGCCGCCGGCGGTGAGGTACTCGTCGCGACCAGCGACAACTCCGTCGATGCGGCTCGGCGCGCCGCTGCGGACCTGCTCGATGTGCCGGACCGGCCGACCGCCGTCATGGCCCACCACGACACGCTCGCGGTGGGGGTCCTGCTGGCCGCCCGCGATCGAGGACTGCGGGTGCCGGCCGACGTCGCCGTGATGGGGTTCGACGACGGCGAGACCGCGACGGCGGCCGATCTGACGACCGTCCGGCAGCCGTTCGAGGAGTCGGGCGGCATCGCCCTGTCGGTGCTGCTGGGCCACGTCGACGGTACGCGCCCGCGCTCCACCACCGTGCTCGACGTACGTCTGGTGCAGCGGTCCACGACCTGAGATGCGCCTTGCACGAGGCGTCTCTGAGCTGCTGACCGAGCTATAAAAGTGCTTTTATAGAAACGCTTGACACATCTGGCCGCGATGCGGTTTCGTGCTCGTTAACGAACGCGGGACGGCCCACCGACCCCCGATCCGCCGCGCCGCTCAGCCCCGGTGGCAGCCACACACCGGCCGGGACGAAATACCGATAACCACGTCATCGCACGACCGGCGGTGATCTCCTCACCACCGGAAGTTCTGCGATCCTGGAGGCCCGACATGGCTCACGGAACCACCAGCCGACCACTACTCGCCGCGATAACCCTCACCACGTTCCTCGCCACCGCCGCGTGCAGCGCCCCCGGCAGTGACGCGAGCACTCCCGGCACCAGCGCCGCACCCGCCACCACCGCGACCTGCGGCACCGCGCCGATCAGCCTCAAGGCGTACTTCGAGACCGGCTTCCCGCTGCCGAAGAGCCTGGCCGACGAGTTCACCCGGCAGTACCCCAACGTCACCTGGGACATCCGCGAGGACCAGTTCGCGGTGATCACCCAGAACGCACCGCGGGTGCTGGCCGACGACCCACCGGACCTGATGCGCCTGCCGCAGGTCTCCGAACTCGTCAAGGACGGCCTGCTGAAGAACCTCGACGGGTACGCCCAGACGCTCGGCTGGACCGGCTGGCCCGCCTCCCAGCTGCAGCAGATGCGGGTGGGCACCGACGGCGAGCGCGGCGACGGCCCGCTCTACGCGATGGGCCTCAACTTCAGCATGACCGGCGTCTTCTACAACAAGAAGCTCGCCGAACAGATCGGCATGACGCAGCCGCCGGCCACCCTGGCCGAGTTCGACACCATCCTGCAGAAGGCCAAGGACGCCGGCATCACCCCGATCAACCAGTTCAACGGCGGCGCCACCGGTGGCCTGGCCTTCCCCCTGCAGAACCTGATGGCGGCGTACGGCGACGCCGGCGCGATCAACGACTGGATCTTCCAGCGGGCCGGGGCGACCATCGACACGCCGACGAACCTGCAGGCCACCCAGCATCTGGAAAAGTGGATCAAGTCGGGCTTCCTCGCCCCGGACATCAACTCCCAGGACTACGCCACGATGATGAGCCGCTTCATCGAGGGCAAGAACCTGTTCATCTTCGACGGCGACTGGGAGTCGGGCAACCTCGACAAGCAGATGGCCGGCAACGTCGGCTTCTTCCTGATGCCCCCGGCCCAGGCGGGCGGCAAGCAGGCCGCGATGTCCGCCCCACTCACCTACGGCATCGGCAGCAAGGCCAAGAACGCCGACTGCGCGGTCTTCTTCCTCAACTGGGTCGCCACCGATCAGAAGGCCCGCGAGATCGCGGTCACGGTCGGCGGCTCGCACCCGATGGGTCCGGCCGACGCCTACATGCCGGCCGTCAAGGAGGGCAGCGTCACCGCCGCCACCCTGGCCGCCGGCGCCGTGATCGGCAAGGACAACGGCGCGATGGACTTCATCGCCAACGCCACCGGCGCCATCTACGCCAAGAGCTGGACGCCCCAACTGCAGAAGCTCGCGGCCGGCCAGCAGACGCCGGAAGCCCTGCTCGACGAGGTGCAGAAGGACTACCAAGCCCAGGTCAAGAACTGATGTCGGCACCGGTCGAGGGGCGGCGCGCACGGCGTGCGCGCCGCCCCCGGGCGATCTGGCTGGGCTGGCTGTTCGCCGCGCCGGCCGTCATCATGTACGCGACGTTCGTCCTCCGCCCGTTGCTGCTGACCGTCCAGTACTCGCTGTACGACTGGAACGGCATCGGCGCCTCGACGTGGGTCGGCCTGGACAACTACCGGAGACTGCTGACCGACGAGGACCTGTTCTCCTCGATCCTGCACGCCTTCGAGCTGATCATCTTCTTCAGCGGCATCCCGGTGGTTCTCGGCCTGTTCGTGGCCGCCACCATCCGCGACATCGCGCAGAGCCGCCTGGCCGTGATCGCCCGGACCGTGCTGTTCCTGCCGCAGGTCATCCCCCTGGTCGCCGCCGGCATCATGTGGAGCTGGCTGCTGTCCACCACCGGAACGGCCAACGAACTGCTGTCCGCTGTCGGTCTGGGCGACCTCACCCGCGCCTGGCTAGGCGACTTCGACACCGCGTTGCCCGCCGTCGGCGTCATCGGCGCCTGGGTCCTCGTCGGCCTCTGCACGCTGCTGCTCCTGGCCGGCATGAGCAAGATCGACCCATCGCTGTACGAGGCCGCCCGGCTCGACGGCGCCGGCCCGATCCGGGAATTCCTGTCGATCACCCTGCCCAGCCTCCGGCAGGAGATCGGGGTCTGCGTCACGGTGACCGTGATCGCGGCCCTGGCCAGCTTCGACATCGTCTACATCGCCACCCAGGGCGGCCCCGGCAACACCACCATGGTCCCCGGCCTGGAGATCTACTACCTGGCCTTCTCCGAACGCGAGGTCGGCATGGCCTCGGCCCTGGCCGTCGCCCTCATCGTCCTCGTCCTGGCCTGTGTCCTGCCCATCCAGCGCTTCACCCGGGACGGTTCCCGATGACCACCACGCTGCGTGAGAACCTCACCGGGCGGATCCTGCTCGTCCTGCTGATGGCCATCACGATCATGCCGTTCGGCAGCCTCTTCGTCACTGCATTGCACCCCTCCGGCACCTACCCCTCCGGGCTGTCCTGGCCGGCCGATCCGCAGTGGGGCAACTTCCTCGACGCCTTCCAGGCCGCCGACATGGGCGCTCTGCTGCACTCCAGCGTGCTCATCGTGGTCGGCGTCGTACCCGCCTCGCTGCTGTTCGGCACCATGGCCGGCTTCGCCTTCGGCCACCTGCGGATGCCCGGCCACCGCGCCGGTTTCCTGATCTTCGTGCTCGGCCTGACCCTGCCCTTCGAGGGGATCATCACCCCGCTCTACTACCAGATCCGCGACATGGGCCTGCTCAACACGCGATGGGCGATCATCCTGCCGCTGATCGGCCTGTTCATGCCCTTCTCCGTGCTGTGGATGCGAGCGCACTTCGTCACCATGCCCGCTGACCTCTCCGAGGCGGCCCGGGTCGACGGCGCCGGCACCTGGCAGCTGTTCCGCCGGGTGCACGTCCCGCTGGCCATGCCCGCGCTCTCGTCCCTGGCGATCCTGCTGTTCCTCTGGACGTGGAACCAGTTCCTGCTGGCCATCGTGCTCGTCGACGACCCGGCGAAACGCACGATGGCCGGCGCCCTCGGCGCCTTCCAGGGACAGTGGGGCACCGACATCCCCCTGCTGTGCGCCGGCGCCCTGCTGATCCTGGTGCCGACCCTCACCGTGTTCCTCGTCTTCCAGCGCCGTTTTGTGGCGGCGCTGCTCCAAGGTTCGATCAAGGGCTGAGACATGAACCCACCACAAATGATCGCCTTCACCGACGACGAACGCCGCCACTTCCTGCGCTACACCCGTACCCCGCAGTGGCCGATGCTCCAGCGGTTCCCGATCGACGAGGACGGCCACCTCGGACTGCTCGCCGGAATGCTGGCCAGCAGTCCGGACACCATCCGGTCGATGATCCGTGCGATGCGCGACGAGACCCGGGCCACGGCCGCGCGGATGCTCGCCGACGACCACTACCGCGACGCCGTCACCGATCTGCCGTTCCGGCCGGACGACCGGGTCGTCGCCGTCGGCGACTCGATCACCGCCGACCGCCTCGGCTGGTTCGAGCTGCTCACCGCCTCGGTCGACCCGGCTCTGGTCACCCTGGTCAATCTCGGCGTCAGCGGTGACACCACGGCGAACGTCCTCGAACGTTTCGACACCCTGGAGGCCGCCGAGCCCAGCCACGTGTTGCTGATGATCGGCACCAACGACGCCCGGGTCCACGGCCGGGCCCTGTCCTATCGGATGGCCACCGTCGCGGAGACCGAACGCAACCTCCGGGCACTGACCGACCTCATCACCCGCCAGCTCGGCGCCTCGATCACGGTCATCACGCCACCCGCCGTCGACCAGGCCCGCATCGACGCCTCCTTCGAGGCCGCGCCCGTCACCTGGACCGCCGAGGCGGTGGCCGAGATCGCCGAGGTGGTCCGCAAGGTCGTGCCGGACGCCATCGACCTGCACGAGGCCACCCGCAACCGAACCCTGGCGGGTTTCCTGGAGCCCGACGGTGTTCATCCGACACCCCAGGGCCACCAGCTCATCCTGCGTCAGGTGCTCCGCCACCTGGACCGCACCGGATGAGCCGCGCCCGCCCCGGTCGCAGGCCCTCCGGCCGGGGCGGGCAACGCGACTGCACCCGACGGGACTCCGAACGCACCGCGTCAAACGCGCGGCGGACGTGACCGGATGTCGAACAGAGGTGTCGGACATCTCTGGAGAAACGTCGAGGAGGCCGCGCCCGCATGGCTGAGCAGGTCATCACCCCCGGAGCCAACCCGATGCAGCGTCTGTTCGGGAACCGACGGGTCAACACGAAGATCATGACGGCGGTCGGCGTGATCGCCGTGTTCAGCGTCGGCGACGGGCTGTTCGCGCTGGACAGCCTGGGCGCCACCAACGACCAGGTGAAATCCGCGTACGTGATGAACAGCGAGCTGAACACCATCGGCAACCTGCGCAGCGCGGTCAACCGGGTGTGGCTCGGCATGGACGACTACCAGCTGGCCGGCACCGACGACGAGCGCGCCACCGCGGCGAAGGCGATCACCACGGCACAGGCCCAGGTCAGCGAGTACGCCGAGGCGTACCGCGGATTCCCGATCACCGCGGTGGCCCGCGAGTCGATCACCTCGTTCACCACCGACTGGGCCACCTTCAGCGATGTGCTGAGCACCGAGGTCCTGCCGCTCGCCGACCAGGGCCGCACCGACCGGCTGGCCGAACTGCGCCACGGTGAGCTCGCCGAGACGATGAAGTCGGTTCGCGCCGACCTGGGCACGCTCGCCGACGAGACGGTCCGGGCCGGCGCCGAGCAGTCCGCGGTGGCCCAGGACCGCTACGACTCGACCCGGACCTGGGTGATCGCGATGCTCGCCGCGTGCACCCTGCTCGGGCTGCTGCTGGCCGCCGCCGTCGCCCGGATGATCGTGCGGCCGTTGACCCGTACCGTCGAGGCCCTGGCCCGGATCGCGGGCGGTGACCTGACCACCCGCGTCCCGGTCGACAGCGCCGACGAGGTCGGAAGGATGTCGCAGGCCCTCAACAGCACCGCCGAGTCGATGGCCGGCATGGTCGGCCGGATCGCCGACAGTTCCTCGGTGCTCGCCTCCGCGTCGGAGGAGATGACCGCCGTGGCCACGCAGCTGTCCGCCTCGGCCGAGCAGACCGCGGCGCGGGTCGGCACCGTGTCGGACACCGCCGGTCAGGTGTCGATGAACGTGATGACGGTCTCGGCCGGCGCCGACGAGATGGGCGTCTCGATCCGGGAGATCGCCACCAACGCCAACGAGGCCGCCGGTGTCGCCGGTGAGGCGGCCCGGGCGGCGGCGTCCACCAACGCCAGTGTCGAGCGGCTCAGCGCCGCCTCCACCCAGATCGGCACGGTGGTCGCGATGATCACGGCGATCGCCGAGCAGACCAACCTGCTCGCCCTGAACGCCACCATCGAGGCGGCCCGCGCCGGTGAGCAGGGCAAGGGTTTCGCCGTGGTCGCCTCCGAGGTCAAGGACCTCGCCCAGGAGACCGCACGGGCCACCCAGGAGATCACCACCCAGGTCGCCGCGATCCAGGCCGAGAGCAGCGCGGCGGTCAGCGCGATCCAGGCGATCAGCACCGTCGTCGGCACCATCAACGACTACACCACCACGATCGCGGCCGCCGTCGAGGAGCAGACCGCGACCACCGCGGAGATCTCCCGCAGCGTCAGCCAGGCGGCCGAGGGCTCGGCCGGCATCGCCGACAGCATCGCCGCCGTCGCCGAGGCGTCCCGCCAGGTCACCGAGGGCGCGACCGAGACCTCGCAGACCGCTGCCGAACTCGCCCGCACCGCCGCCGAACTGCAGGAGACCGTCTCCACCTACCGGATCTGACTCACGTCCCACGTTGCCAGTCGCGGCGGGCCTCGGCCGCCGCGACCAGCGCGTGGATCACCGGCAACGCCTTCTCGGCGGCCTCGCGGCCGAGGTCCTCGAACTCCGGGATCCGGTTCAACTCCCAGAACGCGTACTCGTCGACCTCCGGGGCCAGCACCAGGTCGGCGTCCTGCTCGAGAGAGTCGGTACCACCCGGCTGCAGGGTGCTGACCGCCACCAGGATGTGCAGCACCGTCGTCGGCGGACGGCGCGGCAGCGGACCGGACACGTCGACCGCGATCACGATGTCGGCGCCCATCTCGCGGGCCCGCGCCGCCGGCACCATGTTGACCAGGCCGCCGTCGACCAGCAGGCGATCGTCGCGTTCGACCGGTGGGAACACGCCGGGGATGGCGGCGCTGGCCAGCACCGCGCTCGCGACCGGACCGGACCTCATCACCACCTCCCGGCCGGTGGTCAGGTCACAGGCGACCGCGGCGAACGGCAGTCGCAGATCCTCGAAGTCGGCGCCACCGAACGCGGTCTCCAGGAAGAGCCCGAGTTTCGACGTCTCGAACAGCGCCTTACGGGTCCGGGCGGGCCGCACCAGCCGGGCCCAGCGCAGGGTCTGTGCCAGCTTGGCGATCTCGGTCGGGCTCATCCCGCTCGCATACAGGCCGCCGACCAGGGCACCGGCGCTGGTCCCGGTGATGATCGCCGGGGACAGGCCGGCGCTGTCGAGGGCCTCCAGGACGCCGATGTGCGCCGCGCCGCGCACCGCGCCGCCGCCGAGCGCGAGGCCGATCCGGATCGGCGGGGTCTCGTTGTCCACGCTGCCAGGTTCTCCTATGCCGAGCCGCGTCGCACCAGCCTGGTGGGCAGGATCACGGACGTCGGCCGGTCCCCCGCGATCAGGGCGACGAGCATCCGGCCCATCTCCCGGCCGAGGGCCTGAACCGGCTGGTGGACGGTGGTCAGCGGCGGATCGGTCCGGGTCGCGATATCGAGGTCGTCGAAGCCGACCACCGCCACGTCGTCCGGCACCCGGCGACCGGCGTCGCTGAGCACCCGCACCGCGCCGGCCGCCATCTTGTCGCTGGCGGCGAACACCGCGTCGAGGTCGGGGTGGCGGTCGAGCAGCGCTTTCATCGCCGCGGCGCCGCCCGCCTCGGTGAAGTCGCCCTCCGCCGTGCCGTACGGGACACGACCGGCCATGATCATCGCCTCGCGGTAGCCGCGGTGGCGGGCCTCGCCGACCTGCGTGGTCATCTGGCCGGTGATGGCGACGATCCGGGTCCGGCCGAGACCGAGGAGATGGTCGGTGGCCAGGCGCGCCCCGCCGAGGTTGTCGGAGTCGACATACCACTGTGGTTCGACGTGCAACGGCCGGCCGCCGTGGACCGCGGGCACCCCGGCCCGGTCCACGATGCCGGTCAGCGGATCGTCGCCGTGCAGGGCCATCAGCATGACGCCGTCCACACCGCGGGCCTGCAGAAGGTGGGTGAGCCGGGCCCGGCCCCGGCCGGAGCTGGCCAGGCAGAGCAGCAGATGCAGGTCGGTGTCCTCGATGGCCGCGGACACCCCGACGATGACCTGGGCGAAGAACGGGTCGGCGAACAGGGCCGGGTCGTCATGGGAGAGCGCGAGAGCGATGATCCCGGTCTGCCGGGTGGCCAGGGCGCGGGCGGTGCGGTTGGGCCGGTAGCCCAGTTCCTTGATCGCCTTCTCGACGGCCTCGCGGGTGGCCCGGCTGACATACGGCGCCTGATTGATGACCCGGGAGGCGGCGGAGCGGGACACGCCGGCGCGCGCGGCCACCTCGTCGAGGGTGGGCTGCCTGCGGGGTGTCGCTGCGGCCATGGGATGCCGTGTCCTTCCGGGTGGGGTTCGCCGCCCGATGGTATCGGCCGGTCGATGGACGTCGATTTCTGGGAGCGGTCCCAGAATCGCCTTCGATGCTCTTGACAGGGTCGGCCCGCTTAACCAGCATGAAATCGAAGTATGCAAATTCGTGGCTCTGGAAGCGCTTCCAGAACCGCGTGGCCGATCCCCGTCCCCCACGTCCAGGAGAGCCACCTCATGAGACGACCCACCCTCACCGGAACGCTCGCCACACTGGCGCTACTCGTCCCCACGGTCCTGCTCGGCGCCCCGGCCGCGCACGCCGATCCGATCAGCCAGACCAGCGGCTTCTACGTCAATCCCTACTCCAGCCCCGCGACCTGGGCCGCCGCCAACCCGGGCGACGGCCGCGCCGCCGCGATCCGTACCGCAATCGCGCAGAAGCCGATGGCCGGCTGGTTCGGCAACTGGAGCGGCGACATAGCCGGAGCGGTCGGCAACTACGTCGGCGCCGCCGACCGGGTCGACAAACTGCCGCTGCTGGTGGCCTACAACCTGCCCGGCCGGGACGCCTGCGGCGGCCACTCCGGCGGTGGCGCGGGCAGCGTCGGCGCCTATGACGCGTGGATCGCCTCCTATGCCGCCGGGATCGGCAACCGGCCGGCCGTGGTCGTCCTCGAGCCGGACTCGCTGGGCGACTTCAACTGCATGAGCCAGACACAGATCAGCGAGCGGACCGGGATGCTCTCCCGCGCCATCGGCCAGTTCCGGTCGAAGGCGCCGAACACCTGGGTCTACCTGGACGCCGGCAACTCCGGCTGGGTCGACGCCCCGACCATGGCGCAGCGCCTCAACCAGGCGGGCGTGTCCGGCGCACGCGGCTTCGCACTCAACGTGTCGAACTACTTCACCACCGGCGAGAACAGCAACTACGGCAACCGGGTGGCCGGGGAACTGCGGCGCTTCGGATACAGCAAGCCCTTCGTGATCGACACCAGCCGCAACGGCAACGGCTCCAACGGTCAGTGGTGCAACCCGGCCGGCCGGCGACTCGGCACGCCGACCCAGATGGGCGGCGGGGCGGAGATGCTGCTGTGGCTCAAGACCCCGGGCGAGTCCGACGGCAACTGCGGTGTCGGCGGCGGATCCAGCGCGGGCCAGTTCCTCCCCGAGGTGGCTTACAAGATGATTTACGGATATTGATGTGATGATCGCCCGCGGGCCGGCCCCCGAGCCGGTCCGCGGGCGAACCATCAGTCCCGGACAACGAGGAGTGACACCGTGCACCGATCACGCCGGACGGCCGCCGTCACGGCTCTTCTGCTCGCCGCCGCCTCGATCACGGCACTCCCACCCTCGGCCGGGGCCGCACCACCACCCGGCGGCCTGGACGTCTACACGGCCACCCTCGACACCGCCCGATGGCAGACGCTGCGCACCGCCGGCGTGGACGCCGCCGAACTCGGGCGCCCGCCCGGCCCCGGGCAGACCGTCACCGTCCGGACGATCCTCGGCCGCGACCAGGCACAACGGCTGATCACGGCCGGCGTCCCGCTGGACGTCATGCCGTCCACCGCCCGGATGCGCGCCCGCGCGACCGCCGCACCCACGGTGTTCCGTCCCTACAGCGGCGCCGGCGGGCTCCGGGAGGAGCTGGTGACGACGGCCGCCCGGTTCCCCCGACTGGCCAAACTGGAGACGATCGGCACGACCGTTCGCGGTGTCCCGATCCAGGCGGTCAAGGTGACCGCGAACGCCGCAACGGTGCCGGACGGGCGGCGGCCGGCGGTGCTGTACTTCGGCGGCCAGCACGCCCGGGAATGGATCACCCCGGAGATGACCCGGCGGCTGATGCACCACGTCCTGGACGGCTACGGCACCGATGCCACGACCACCCGGCTGCTCGACACGACCGAACTGTGGTTCATCCCGGTGGCCAACCCGGACGGCTACGACATGACGTTCACCTCCGACGAGTACCGCTACTGGCGCAAGAACATGCGCGACGACGGCGACGGGGTCTGGAGTCCCGCCGACGGCGTCGACCTGAACCGCAACTTCGCCGAGAAATGGGGTTACGACAACGAGGGCTCGGCACCGGACCCGGCCACCGAGGTCTACCGGGGGCCCCGCCCGAACTCCGAGCCGGAGACCCGGGCGATGGACGCCCTGTTCCGCCGGATCGGTTTCGAGTTCCTGGTCAACTACCACTCCGCCGCCGAACTGATCCTCTGGGGCTCCGGCTGGCAGGTCGAGACGGTGAACCCGGACGATCAGATCTCGATGGCCCTGGCCGGGAACGACGCCCACCCGGCGGTGCCCGGATACGACCCGGACATCAGCGCCGAGCTGTACGTCACCAACGGCGACACCAACCTGCACGCCCAGGCACGGTACGGCACGATCGCGTTCGCGCCCGAGATGTCGACCTGCGAGACGGCGTCGGCGTCGGTACCCGACGACGTGTGGCTGCCGGAGGACTGCCGTACCCCCTTCGACTTCCCGGACGACGAACGGCTGATCCAGGCCGAGTTCGCCAAGAACATCCCGTTCGCCCTGTCGCTGGCCCGATCCGCCAGGGACCCGGCGAACCCGGTCTCGGCGGTCGGCTTCCGGACCCCTGACCTGCTGGCCGACCCCTTCCCGGAGTCCTTCGGCCGGACCCAGCAGGTCGCCGTGACGGCGAAACGATCGCTGGGAGCGGTGACACTGCGATACCGGATCAACAACGGGCGGGTACGGACGTCGCCGGTGACCGAATGGCAGGGCGGCGAAAGGTACGGCGGCACCGCCGACAAGTACTTCGCCGAACTGCGGGGCACCGTCCGGGGGCAGAAGCCGAACGACCGGGTGACCGTCTGGTTCACCGCGGCCGGCGGAGCCCGCAGCGAGCCGTTCACCTACACGGTCGCCGCCCGGACCGGCGGGGACGTACTGGTTCTCGCCGCCGAGGACGTGACCGGGATCGAACCGGCCGCCACCGACGGCGCGACCTCCGCCCGCTACGCCGACGAGCACGTGGCGGCGCTGCGTCGAGCCGGCTTCACCGCCGACGTGTACGACATGGACACCCACGGCCGCCGGGCGCCGCACCCGCTCGGGGTGCTGTCGCACTACCGGGCCGTGGTGTGGGAGACCGGCGACGACATCGCACCGCGCGACCCGGGCCAGCCGGAGTGGACCACCACCCGTGCCGAGTTCGCCACCCAACTGGCCGTCCGCGACTACCTCAACGAGGGCGGCAAACTGCTCTACGCCGGCCAGTACGCCGGCTATCCGGCCACCCAGTACTTCGTCTACAGCGCGCCAGAGGCCCCGGCCGAGTGCGGCATCGACGACGACTGGAACTGCCAGCCGCTGAGTGACGACTTCCGGCAGTACTGGCTCGGCGCGGGAACCTACGCCGACGACGCCGGCGGCACGACCCTCGCCGGTACCGCCGGCCCGTTCGCGGGATTCACCGCCCCGGCCGGTCCGCAGCAGCACACCGCGGCCTTCCTCAGCACGTCGAGCGAGCTGCCGCCGGCC
This sequence comes from Actinoplanes sichuanensis, assembly GCF_033097365.1. Lineage (NCBI taxonomy): Bacteria > Bacillati > Actinomycetota > Actinomycetes > Micromonosporales > Micromonosporaceae > Actinoplanes > Actinoplanes sichuanensis. Next base: position 94,659 of record NZ_AP028461.1, on the reverse strand, counting down.
GAGTTCCCCCAGTTCACCAGTTCCCTCCCGGTCACCTGGGCGCAGGACGGCACCGGTCCGTACGACCCGGCCGACGGCGACTGGTACGTGTGGAGCGGGCAGGCGGACTCGTCGTACAAACGCCTGACCCGGTCCGTCGACCTGACCGGCGCCACCGACGCGCACCTGCGGTTCCGGACCTCCTTCGACACCGACCCGGGCGGCGACTTCCTGTTCGTCGAGGTGCGCGAGTCGGGCACCGACGCCTGGACGACACTGCCCGACACCGGCGGTCTCACCACCACCGACACCGGATGGGGCTGCCTGTACGGCCGACTCGACCCGCACCCGTTCATGGCGCACTACTGGGCCGAGGACTGCTCACCCGAGGGCAGCACCGGCACCTGGAACGCGGCGACCGGCTCCAGCGGAGGCTGGCGCGACTTCGACGCCGACCTGTCCGCGTACCGTGGCCGACCGATCGAGGTGTCCATCACCTACATGTCCGGCCTCTACTCACAGGGGTACGGCGTCTTCCTCGACGACGTGCGCGTCGAGGTGGACGGCACGAGCGTCGCCCGGACGTCGTTCGAGACCGACCTCGCCGGCTGGACCATGACCGGCCCGCCGGAGGGCTCACCGCCGGTCACCGTCAACTGGAGCCGGAGCCGCCGGGCGTACGACTTCGGCGCCGCGACCGCGACCGCGGACTCGGTCTATTTCGGCTTCGGACTGGAGAAACTGGCCCCGGCGGCCCGTGACGACCTGATCGCCCGGGCCATGCGACATCTGCTGCCGGACTGACCCGTGCCCCCCAGGCGGCCGAGGCCCGCCGCCGACCGGCGACGCCGGGGCGGGCCTCGGCCGGTGTCACGGACGATTCCGGACGATCGCCTCGGCCAGGACGTCCTCGAACTTCGTGAACCAGCTGTTGTCGTAGTCGTTCTGATGGAGGTAGATCACCCCGGAGGGGGAAGCGGGGAGGGCACCCGGTACCTCGACTCGCCGTAGAAGCTGTAGAGCGTGCCGTCGGAGGCCAGGAAATACCTGTCGACGTCCCAGCCGTGCATGATCTTCTCGAACCGGGCCACCGGCGGATCGATCTTGAACCACAGTTTCTGCAGCGGCCCCTGATAGCCGAGCCCTTCCCGGAGCTGTCCGTGGCGACGGAGCACGTGCGTCGGTTTCACTCCCGCGTGCTCGAATCCCTGGACGGCCTCCCGGAGTAAAGCCGTGATGCTCGCGACATCCTGCGGCAACCGGTTCGCCTGAAATACCGCTTTAGTCCGTTGTTTTTCGGCGTCCCCGGCCGCGGCTGCCGCCGCCTTCCGGATGGCGTCGTCCAGCGGCATGGTGGCCCCTTCCCGGCGCTGTACTGCGGTTCTCGCCCATCCTGGCAGCCGGCCGACGATCGGATGGATGGCCGGACGTGCGGAATCAGCGCGATATCAGGTGGAAACAGTTCGCGTTTAGCGTGGCGGCCAGGTGCGGCGCTGGACACGTGCCGGGTTTACTCGTCGTGAAAGGAGCAGGGTGTGAAACTTCTCCTGCTGACCGATGACCATGTCGATGTGCTGCCCGCACTGGACCTGCTGCCGTACGCCGTGCAGGTCGCGCCGCTGGACAAAGGCGCCGAGGCGCACCGGGATCCGAACCTGACCGCGGTCCTGGTCGACGGGGCCACGCAGCTCAGCCAGGCCCGCGCGGTCTGCCGGACGCTGCGCGCGAAGGGCGTCACCGTGCCGCTGATCGCGCTGCTGCGGGAGTCCGGGCTGGCCGCGGTGGGCGCCGACTGGTGCATCGACGACTTCGTGCTGACCACCGCCGGCCCGGCCGAGGTCGCCGCCCGCCTGACCATGCTGGTGGCCCGCAACGGCCTCGACAGCGCGTCCGGCGACGACATGATCCACATCGGTGACCTGACCATCGACCCGCACAGCTACACGACCCGGCTCGGTGGCGAGGCACTGGCCCTGACGTACAAGGAGTTCGAGCTCCTCAAATATCTCGCCCAGCACCCGGGCCGGGTGTTCAGCCGCGACCAGCTGCTGCGCGAGGTCTGGGGCTACGACTACTTCGGCGGCACCCGCACGGTCGACGTGCACGTGCGACGGCTGCGGGCCAAGCTCGGGCCGCGGTGCGAGACGATGATCGGCACGGTCCGGCAGGTCGGCTACAAGTTCGTCATGCCGGCCGGCGCCACCGCTCAGTGGGATTCGCGGGAGACGCTGTCGCCGCCGGCACCGAGCAGGAAGTCGCAGTCGGCACCGGTGTTCGCCTGACCGACGGTGTCGACGTAGAGACGTTCCCAGCCGCGCGTCGGCGCCGCGTAGGCTTTCGCCGCCTCCGGCGACGGCTCGCGGGCCGCCCACTCGGCGGCCGGGACGTCCGCGTCGAGGCGACGACCGGCGACATCCAGGACGATCATGTCGCCGGTGCGGACCTTGGCGAGCGGCCCACCCGCCGCGGCTTCGGGCGTCACATGCAAAACCACGGTGCCGTACGCCGTACCCGACATCCGCCCGTCGCAGATGCGCACCATGTCGCGTACCCCCTGCTCCAGAAGTCTCGCCGGCAGCGGCATGTTGGACACCTCCGGCATGCCGGGATAGCCCTTCGGCCCGCACCCGCGCAGCACCAGCACCGAGTCGGCGGTGACGTCGAGATCCGGGTCGTCGAGCCGGGCGTGCAGGTCCTCGACGGAGTCGAAGACGACCGCCGGCCCACGATGCCGCAGCAGGTGCGGTGACGCGGCGGCCGGTTTGACGACCGCACCGTCCGGGGCGAGGTTGCCGTAGAGGACCGCGATCCCGGCGTGCGCCTGCAGCGGTTCGGCGCGGGGCCGGATAACCTCCCGGTCGTAGACCCGCGCGTCGTCCAGATAGTCGACCAGCGGCCGCCCGGTGACCGTGATCGCGGCCGGATCGAGCAGGTCGCGGACCTCCGCCAGGACCGCGTGCAGGCCACCGGCCCGGTACAGGTCGTCCATCAGGAACCGCCCGGCCGGCAGCAGATCGACCAGCAGCGGCACCCCGGCCCCGGTGGTGTCGAAGTCGTCCTGGGTCAGCGTCACCCCGAGCCGCCCGGCGATGGCCAGCAGGTGCACGACCGCGTTGGTGGATCCGCCGATGGCGGCGAGCGTGACGATCGCGTTGAGGAACGAGCTCCGGGTCATCACGTCGCTGGGCCGCAGCTGCCGGTCGGCGAGTTCGACGGCGAGCACCCCGGTCGCGTGCGCGGCTTCGAGCAGGCGGCTGTCCGGTGCGGGCGTGCCGGCGATCCCGGGCAGGGTCATCCCGAGCGCCTCGGCGAGCAGGCCCATCGTCGACGCCGTACCCATCGTGTTGCAGTGGCCCTTGCTCCTGATCATCGACGATTCGGAACGCTGGAACTCGGCGGCACTGAGCGTCCCGGCACGGACCTCCTCGGAGAGTTTCCACACGTCGGTGCCGCAGCCCAGCGGCACCCCGCGGAACGTGCCGGTCAGCATCGGACCGCCGGGCACCACGACGGCCGGCAGGTCGACCGAGGCGGCCGCCATCAGCAGCGCCGGAATCGTCTTGTCACAGCCGCCGAGCAGCACCACACCGTCGATCGGGTTGGCCCGCAGCATCTCCTCGATCGCCATCGCGGCCATGTTGCGCCACAGCATCGCGGTCGGCCGGACCTGGGTCTCGCCGATCGACACGACGGGCAGATTGAGCGGGATCCCACCGGCCTGCTGAATACCGCCGGCGACGCTGCGGGCAACCTCGTCGAGGTGCGCGTTGCACGGGGTCAGGTCGGAGGCGGTGTTGGCCATCGCGATGTGCGGACGGCCGTCGAACGCGTCGGCCGGCAGCCCGCGCCGCATCCAGGCACGATGGATGTAGCTGTTGCGGTCGCCGCCGCCGTACCACTGCGCGCTGCGTCTCGGCTGCATCTCAACCTCCGGGAGTCACTAGGCTTTCATCGACGGACACGACCCGCAACGGAGCGCGCATGATCACCCGACACACCGCGCAGGTGGCGACCGAGAGCGGCTACTTCCTCGGCGAGGGGCCGGTGTGGGACGCCGACCGGCAGCGGCTGCTGTGGGTCGACATCATGGCCGGTCACGTGCACGAGGGCGAGCTGCTCGGCGACCGCATCGAGCCGGCCGGGACGCTGTCGTTCGCGGGCAGCGTCGGCGCCGTCGCGGTCGCGGAGAGCGGTGACCTGCTGGTCGCCGAGCGGGAGACGCTGACCCGGGTGCATCCGGACGGTCGGCGTACGCCGCTCGCACGCGTGCTGCCGGAGGGTGCGCCGGGCCGGTTGAACGACGGCGCGGTCGACCCGTCCGGCCGCTTCCTGGTCGGCAGCCTCGGCAACGATCGGGAGGTGCTGGTCCGGTTCGAGGACGGCGCGTGCGTCACGATCGACGACGATCTGACGCTGTCCAACGGGCTGGCCTGGAGCCCGGCCGGGGACCGTTTCTACAGCGTCGACACGCTGACCCGCACGGTGTACGTCCGTGACTATCCCGACGGGGACCGGTCGGTGCTGTGCACCGTCGACGACGGATATCCGGACGGCCTGTGTGCGGACGCCGACGGGAACCTGTGGCTGGCGGTCTGGGGTGGCGGCCGGGTCGAGTGCCGATCGCCCGAGGGTGAGCTGCTCGCGGTCGTCGAGGTGGACGCGCCGCACACGTCGAGCGTCGCGTTCGCCGGGCCGGAGCTGGACGTCCTGGTCATCACCACGGCCACCCAGGACCTCTCCCCCGCCGATCGGGAGCGTCGACCGCTGTCCGGCCGGTTGTTCACCGCCCGGGTCGGCACGGGGCTGCGTACGCCGTACTGGAAACCGGGAATTTGATCTCATCCCTTGACCGCCCCGGCGGTGAGCCCTTCGGTGAGGAAGCGCTGCCCGAAGGCGTACATGACCACCACCGGGATGCTGACCAGCAGTGACGCCGCCGCGAGCTGGCCCTGCGGCACGACGTCACCGGCGATCATCGACTGCATGCCGACCGGCAGGGTCTTGTACTCGTCCTTGGTGATGAACACGAACGCGAACAGGAACTCGTTCCACGCGTTGGTGAGGGTGAACAGCGCGACCGCCAGCAGACCCGGTTTCGCCAGCGGCAGCACCACCCGGCGGAACGCCTGGAACCGGGTGCTGCCGTCGACCAGCGCCGCCTCCTCCAGGTCGACCGGGATCGACGCGAAGTAGCCGGTCAGCAGCCAGGTGGCGAACGGCAGTGTGAACGTCGGATACGTGATCGCCAGGGACCACAGCGAGTCGGTCAGCCGGGTCTCGATGAGCAGCTGGTAGAGCGGGATGAACAGCAGCGCGCCGGGCATCACGTAGGTGAGCAGGACCGTGACGGTGAACCCCTGCGCGCCGCGGAAGCGCAGCCGGGCCAGCGCGTATCCGCCGAGGGCGGCGCAGATCAGCGCCACCGCGGTGGACGCGGCCGACACCGTGATCGTGTTGAGGTACCAGCGTCCGAACGGCTGGTTGGTGAACAGCGCACCGAACTGTTCGAGGGTCCACGGGGTCGGCCAGAGGTCGTTGTCACGCATCACGACCTGGGTCTCCGACTTGAACGCGGTCACGAAGATCCAGTACATCGGGCCGAGCACGAAGACGAGCAGCCCGGCCAGCGCGAGCCCGGTCCCGACCTTCGACAGTCTCGTCACCAGCGCCGCGACCAGCAGGATCACCGCCAGGACCAGGGCCGCCTTCCAGAAGATCTCCGGGGACGCCCAGAAGAGCAGGCCGGTGACGAGCACGGTGATCACCCACGGCAGGGCCCGGCGGGTCGGCCCGGTCCAGCGGGGTGGCCGGTTGCCGGAGTCCTCGCGCAGCAGGCGGACCAGTACGAACACCAGCCCGGCGATGATCGGCAGCATCACCAGGGTGACCGCCGCGCCGGCGCCGTACTGCAGCTGCAGGATCGCCTTCGAGTAGGCGACCAGCACGTACGGCGCGGTCACGTCGCCCGGGCCGCCCTGGGTGAGCAGCCAGATCAGGTCGAAGTTGTTGAACGTCCAGATCGACGACAGGGTCACCGTCACGGTGATCACGTGCCGCAGGCCGGGCAGGGTGACGTGCCGGAACTGCTGCCAGGTCGAGGCGCCGTCGATGGTCGCCGCCTCGTACAGCTCGGTGGGAATGGACTTCAGCCCGGCGAGGAAGCAGACGGTGAAGAACGGCACGCCCTTCCACACGTTGACCAGGATCACCGACGGCATGGCCAGCGACGGGTCGGACAGCCACCCGGCCGGCCAGCTGTCGACCAGGTGCAGGCTCGCCAGCAGCGAGCCGATTCCGGAGTCGGTGAGCAGGGTGTTGACGCTGCCGAAGATCGGGTCGAGCAGGGCCCGCCAACTGAACGCGGTGACCACGGTCGGCACCACCCACGGGACCAGCAGCAGGCCGGTGATCAGGGCCCGGCCGCGGCGCAACCGGTGCAGCAGCAGGGCCGCGGCCAGGCCCAGGACCACCTTGAAGACTTCGGCGTACGCGGTGAAGACGAACGAGTTCACCACGCCGGTCCGGAACTGCCGGTCGTCGAGGAGCGCCCGGTAGTTGTCGAAGCCGACGAAGACGCTCTGTGCCCCGTGCCGCACCGTGGTGCTGGTGATCATCGACTGGACGATCGGGACGAGCACGAGCACCCCGACCAGTACGGCGGTCGGCGCCAGGAAGAGCACGGCGAGCCGCCAGTCCCGGCCCAGCCGACGCTGGACCGGGGTGAGTGAGCCGGGCCCCGGTGGTGACGTCCCCTTCACCACCGGGGCCGGCGTGGTGCGGAGTGAGCTCACTGTGGCAGCCCCTGCTGGGTGAAGATCTGCACCATCTTGGCGTGCGCGTCCTTGACCGCCTGCGCGGCCGCCGCACCCTGCACGACCTGCTGCATCATGTCGGTGAGCACGTAGGCGGCGACCACCGCCTGCTGTCCGGCGCTGGCCTTCTGCGGGAACGACAGGCCGTTCTTGGTGGGCAGCGGCAGCGTCTGCTGGGACATGTTGCGCAGCATCGGGAACGCCGGGTCGCCGCCCGCGAAGAACGGGTCGGCGTCCCACACCTTCGCCCAGGCCGGCATGGCCAGGCCGGGTGCCTCCTTGGCCACCCCGACCAGGGCGGGCGCGGTGATCAGGTACTGGGCGAGCAGCTTGGCCAGGGCGGCGTTCTTGGCGCCCTTGAAGACGACGAATCCCTGGGACTGGCCGAGCAGCAGCGATTTGTCGGTGGCCGGGCCGATGCAGTCGGAGAAGACGTGCGTGTTGCCGTACACCGGATTCTTCTTGGTCTTGGAATCGGCGTAGACGCTGAAGCTGTTGCGGGTGTAGCCGAGCACGCCGGCCAGCCAGTTCTCGTTGTTGCTGGTGTCGGTCCAGCTGTCCACACCGGGTGGCAGCATCGGCTGGTACTTCGGATTGGTGTAGAGGTCACCGAGGAAGGTGACCGCCTGGACCGTCTCCGGGGTGTCGAAGGTGACCTTGCGGCCGTCGTTGGACGCGATCGCCCCGCCGTACGAGTTGATCAGGGCTTCGATCATGCCGTTGCCGTCGCCGGAGCGGTTCACCGTCATGCCCCAGCCGAAGCGGCGTTTACCCGGGTCGGAGATGGCCAGGCACAGGTCGCGCAGCTCCTCCCAGGTGTAGACGTCCTTCGGCGTGATGCCCTTCTCCGACATCCAGTCCTTGCGCAGGAACGATCCGATGCCGATGAAGTGGTACGGGATCGCGAACCACTTGCCGTCGAAGACGCAGAAGTTCTTGGCCTCGGCGCAGGGCTCGCCGTACTTCGCGGTCAGCGCCGTGACGATGTCGGTGACGTCCTCCAGGTCACCCAGCGCGTGGAACTGGGCGACGAACCGGGAGTCGGTCATGAACGCCAGATCGCGGGCCACCCCGCCCTCGACCTCGGCGTGGATCTTGGCGACCACGTCGCCGGCGTCCGCCTGGACCAGGCTGTTCTCGATCTTGGTGCCGGTGGCCTCGGCGAACTTGCGGACCGAGGCGTCGAGGGCGTCGTTGGCCGCCGTCGAGTACAGCTTCTGCGACAGCAACCCCATCGCGGAGCCCTTCAACGGCGCCGCCGCGTCGACCAGTTCCTTCGGCACCTCGGCGGCCTGCGGCTTCGGGTCCGAGCCGGAGCCGTCCCCGCACGCGGCCAATCCGGCCGCGCCGAGCACCCCCACGCCCATCCCCAGAAAGCCGCGTCGCGACCAGACCGGACTGTCCATCGCCACTCACCCCTTTGTTCGAAATCTCGAACGTGGTTCGATATACCGTATCGGGTGGACGCGACGCTAGGACAAACCCTCAAGAGGTGTCAATGTTTGGATGCGCGTTATCGGCGCCGGAATCCCATCCGCGCCGACAGCGAGGCCGCTCCGTCACGGGCCAACTCGGTCCACCGCGGCTGCTCCTGCGGGGTCCAACGGATGATCGGCGCGGAGACGCTCATCGCCGCGACCGCCTTGCCGGAGTGGTCCCGGACGGCCGCGGCGACACAGCGCATCGCGGTGTCCGACTCGCCCATGTCGACCGCGAGGCCCTCGGCCCGCACCCGGTCGAGCTCGGCACGCAACCGGTCCGGGTCGGTGATGCTCTGCGGGGTCATGCCGGCCAGCGGGCCCTTCGCCAGCACCGCCTCCAGGCCCGCCCGGTCCAGACCCGCCAGCAGGACCTTGCCGACCGCCGTGCAGTGCGCGGGCAGCCGCAGCCCCACGCCGGAGACCATCCGAACCGGATGCGTGCTGTCCACTTTGACCAGGTAGACCACGTCGGCGCCGTCCAGCACGGCCACGTGCACCGCCTCGTCACACTCGGCGGCCACGTCCCGCGCGACGCTCTGCGCCTCCCGGACCAGGTCGAGCCGCCCGGCGAAGGCCGACCCGAGCTGGAACAGCGGCATCCCCAGCCGATACCGCACCGGCTGCCCCGGGACGACGACCAGATACGACCGCTCGACCAGCGTGACCAGCAACTCGTGCACGGTGGTCCGGGGCAGGTCCAACCGCTCGATCACCTCACGAGCCGACATCTCCGGCCGGTCCAGGAACAGTTCGAGGATGTCGAGCGCGCGGATGACCGCCGGTACCACACGGGCCACGTCGAAGGTCCTTTCGATCTCCACCACAGGGTAACGGAGGGTCACATGCCGATCTCCATTCACCAGCTGCGCGCCGGCGACAGGTCACTCTGGGCAGTGTGCCAGGACGGCAAGTGGGCCGAACTCGACAGCACCCTCACCGACCTGCTAGCCGCACCGCTCGACCGGGCCCGGGCAGTGGTGGAGGACGCGGCGCACCACGCCGGCCCGCCGATCCCGATGGGCTACTTCCTCCCGCCGCTCGACCGACAGGAGGTCTGGGCGGCCGGCGTGACATACCGGCGCAGCCGCGACGGACGACAGGAGGAGTCCGGGTACGGCGCCCTCTACGACCAGGTGTACACCGGCGAACGTCCGGAGATCTTCTTCAAGTCCAGCCCCTGGCGGGTCGTCGGCGACCACGACGACGTCGGGATCCGTGCCGACTCCGGCTGGGACGTGCCCGAACCCGAGGTCGGCCTGGTCCTCAACGCCGCCGGCGAGGTGTTCGGGTACACGCTGGGCAACGACATGAGCAGCCGGTCCATCGAAGGCGAGAACCCGCTCTACCTGCCCCAGGCCAAGATCTACGACCGGGCCTGCGCGGTCGGCCCGGCGATCGTGCCGAGCTGGTCGGCGGGCCCCGGCCCGTTCGAGATCGGACTGCGGGTGCTGCGCGACGGCCGGACCGCCTACGCCGCCGAGACCTCCACGGCCGCGATGGCCCGCACCTTCGAAGACCTGGCGGGCTGGCTGTTCCGCGCCCTGAGCTTCCCGGCCGGTGTGGTGCTGCTGACCGGCACCGGCGTGGTACCGGACACCGACTTCACGGTGCGCCCCGGCGACACCATCGAGATCTCCTCCACCACCCTGGGGACATTGACCAACCCGGTCGTCGCGGTGGGCGGCAGCCGTCACGATCTGATAGGCGTTGTGGATGGGTAACGCTCTTGTGGTCCGCGGCGGCTGGGAAGGTCACCGTCCGGTGGAGGCCACCGACCTCTTCCTGCCGTTCCTGGCCGCGAACGGCTTCGACGTCAGTGTTCACGACTCGCCCGACGTCTACGCCGACCCGGCGGTGATGTCCGCTACCGATCTGATCGTGCAGTGCGTGACCATGTCGTCGATCGAGCGCGAGGCGCTGGCCGGGCTGCGGGCGGCGGTGGCCGCCGGCACCGGGTTCACCGGCTGGCACGGTGGCATCGCCGACTCCTTCCGCGCCTCGTCGGACTATCTGCAACTGGTCGGCGGACAGTTCGCCACCCACCCCGGTAAAGAACCCTCGTGCCGCGCGGGCGACGAGACCGACAACTTCCTCACCCACACCGTGGAGATCACCGAGCTCGGGCGCGACCACCCGATCACCACTGGCCTGACCGATTTCACCCTTACCACTGAGCAATATTGGGTGCTGCACGACGACCTCGTCGACGTCCTCGCCACCACCACCCATCCGGTCCAGCCGTGGCACCCGTGGCATCGGCCGATCACCTCACCCGCGATCTGGACCAGGCGGTGGGGTGCGGGCCGGATCGTCGTCACGACACCCGGGCACAGCCTCGACGTACTGCAGAACGACTCCGTCCGTACCGTCATCGAAAGGGGCATGCTGTGGGCGAGCCGCACCGCATCGGCATCGTAGGCACCGGATGGATCTCCGGCGCCTACCTGGAAACCCTGCGTGACCATCCGGCGGTGACCATCGCGGCGGTCGCCGACCTCGACGCCGCGCGGGCGGCGAAGGTCGCCGACGGCATCCCCGGCTGCCGCGCCCTGCCGGTCGACGACCTGCTGAACGACGACAGCATCGCGACGATCCTCAACCTCACCGTCCCGGCCGCGCACGCGGAGATCGCTTCGCCGGCGATCAAAAACGGCCGTCAGGTGTACGGGGAGAAGCCGCTCACCTCGGAGATGTCCACCGCGCGAGCCCTGCTCGACCAGGCCGCCGCCCAGGGCGTGGCGGTCGGCTGCGCCCCCGACACGGTCCTCGGCACCGGCGTGCAGACCGCCCGCGCCGCCGTCGACGCCGGAGCCATCGGCCGTCCACTGTCGGCGGTCGCGGTGATGGCCACCCCCGGTCACGAACGCTGGCACCACCAGCCGGACTTCTACTACCTTCCCGGTGGCGGCCCGCTGCTGGACATGGGGCCGTACTACCTGACCGCCCTGGTCCACCTGCTCGGCCCGATCGTCGCCGTCACCGGGGCCGCCTCCCGCCTGCGTGTCTCCCGCGTGATCAGCGCCGGCCCGCGCACCGGCGAACGCATCCCGGTCGAGGTCGACACGCACGTGACCGGCGTCCTGCACCATCTCGGCGGCGCCCTGTCCACCATCACGACCAGCTTCGATGCGGTCCGTACCACGGCCGCCCCGATCGAGGTGCACGGCGAGACCGGAACCCTCGAAGTTCCCGACCCCAACCACTTCGCCGGTGACGTGCGCCTGTTCTCCCTCGGCGGCACCGACTGGCAGACCCTGCCCCCGTCGGCCGGCTACGCCGACGCGTCCCGTGGAATCGGCCTGCTCGACATGCTGACCGCCCCGACCCCACGCGCGAGCGGCGCCTTGGCCCTGCACGTCCTCGACGCGATGACGGCCCTACTCCGCTCAGCCGAGGAGGGCCGCCGGATCACCCTGACCACCACCGTCGAACGCCCGGCCGCCCTTCCCCTGATCCCCGCCGCCGAGTGGCGCGCGTAGCTGTCCTCTCCGTTGCCGTCACACGTCGTCGAGGTGTCTGGTTTCGCGCTGGCAGTCGGCCAGCCGACGTCGGGCCGTGTGCAGGCGGTCGCCCATCACCCGCAGGAAACGGGTGGTCAACTCGAAACCGAGGCTCGGGTCACTCTGGAACAGGGCGCGCATCTGCGGCCCGTTGAACGCCAGCACCTCCGTCGTGTGAACCGAGACCGCACCGAACTGCCACCGATAAGGCGGGAACAACCAGGAGCAGCCCAGTACCGCCGGTGAGCGCAATGTCTCCAGGACGAAGTCGTCGTAGCCCGGCATCGCACAGTCGAGATACACCCGCCCGTCGGTGATCAGCCAGAACTCCTCGGCCGGCGCACCTTCACGGAAGATCCGATTGCCGCCATGGAACATGGACCGGCTGGCCAGCGGCACCAACAGGCTCAGTTGGTGTTCGGTCAGCCCGGCCAGGAAGGGCTGCTCCGCAAGCATCTCGACGGTGGTCTGCACGTCTCCCCCTCGCAACGAGCCGGGTCGGCCGATGCCGTGACGCTAGCCCCGCAGAGGACCGGGTGGACAGGACCATCAGACCTGTCCACCAGGCCCATCGGTCCGTCATCTTCGAATTCAAAGCAAGTAGGATCGGGCGGTGAGTGAACCCGCGGCCCGCCTCGATTCGGAACAGCTCGGGGCGTACTTTGCGCTGATCGAGGTCAGCAGTCTTCTGCAGTACGCGGTGGATGAGCATCTGCGGGCCGACGGTGACCTCAGCTACGTGCAGTTCCAGATCCTCGCCCGGCTGGTCGACGCCCCGGACGGGCGGCTTCGGATGACCGATCTGGCCGACGGTGTCGTCTACAGCCGCAGCGGCCTCACCTACCAGGCCGGGCTGCTGGACAAGCGGGGCCTGATCACCCGGGCCCCCTCGCCCGACGACGAGCGCAGCGTGATGGTCACGGTCACCGACGCCGGGCGGGAACTGGTCGCGCACGTGCTTCCGGGGCACGTCGAGCGGGTGCACGAGCTGCTGTTCGCCCCGATGACCGGAACCGATCTGGCCACGCTCGGGGCGGTCCTCGGCCGGGTACGGGATCACATGCGCGCCGTACCACCAAGATCTGCCAAACCCCGGGCCTCGCGCAAGCGGGCCGGCTGACGGCGGTGGACCGCGCTCTGCTCGCGGATTTTCTCCGGGCCCGCCGGGAGGCGTTGCAGCCGGAGGAGGTCGGGCTGCCGCGGGGTTCGCGGCGCCGGACCGGTGGGCTGCGTCGGGAGGAGGTCGCGGCGCTGGCCGGCATGTCGACCGACTATTACAGCCGGATCGAGCAGCGGCGCGGCCCGATCCCGTCCGAGCCGATGATCGCCGCGCTGGCCCGGGCGTTGCAGTTGAGCCCGAGTGAGCGGGAACACCTGTTCGCGCTGAGCGGGCATTCGGCGCCGCGCCGGGTTCAGCGGGACGAGCAGGCCAGCCCGAGCATGCGCCTGATGATCGAGCGGCTGGCGGACACTCCGGCGATCGTCTTCTCCCGGTTCGGGGAGGCGCTGCTGCAGACCGAGCCGGCGGTGGCGCTGTTCGGTGACTACACCAGATTCACCGGAATGTCCCGTTATCTGATCTATCGCTGGTTCACCGATCCCGAGCAGCGGGCGCTGTACCCGCCTGAGGATCAAGCCACCCGGGGCCGGGTGTTCACCGTGGACATAAGGGCGGCGTTCACGGCCGACCCGACCGGCACGGCCGGCGAGATCGTCGAGGCACTGCTGGCCGTGAGCCCGGAGTTCGCCGAGGTCTGGCGGCGGCACGAGATCGACGTCACCCACCATCACGATCTCAAGCAGTACCGGCATCCGGTGCTGGGCGATCTGGAGATGTACAGCCGCCGCCTGGTCGATCCGGACGAGGGCCAGGACCTGCTGGTCTTCATGGCGCCGCCGGGTTCACCGAGCGAGGCGAAGCTGCGGCTGCTGAACCAGGGACGAATCGTCCGCGGATAACCACGGCCTGCCCCCGCCTCCCGCGCTGCGCGACGCTTGATCGGCCGGCGACACCGCGGCTGGCGCCACCACGATGCCGACCGGCGGCAGCTGGCGGCACCACGATGCCGACCGGCGGCAGCTGGCGCCGCGGCGTCGGCCGTCACCGCGGCTCGACCGGCGGCACCGCGTCGTCAGCTGGCGGCACCACGGTGTTGACCGGCGGCACCGCGGTGTTGACCGGCGGCACCGCGGTGTTGACCGGCGTCAACTGGCGCACCACGGCGTCGACCGGCGGCACCGCGTCGACTGGCGGCATCGCGGTGTCGGCCGGCTCACACCGCATTCCACTTGCTTCGAATTCGAAGCGAGCTATGGTTCAGAGGTGCTTCGAATCCGAAGCATCAGCGATCGAAGAGGTAGGGGCAACCCCATGAAGGCAATGCGATTCCATGCGTACGGCGAACCGACCGTCCTGCGCTACGAGGACATCGACCAGCCCGTCCCGTCCGCCGGAGAGGTGCTGATCCGGGTCGCGGCAACGTCGTTCAACGGTGTCGACGGCAACATCCGGGCCGGATTCATGCAGGGGCCGATCCCGGTGACACTGCCGCACACGCCGGGCATCGACGTGTCCGGCACGATCGCGGCGCTCGGCGACGACGTGACCGGCCTCGCGGTCGGCGACCGGGTCGTCGGTTTCCTGCCGATGACCGGTGCCGGCGCCGCCGCCGAATACGTGGTGGCCCCGGCCGGGATCCTCGCGCCCGCCCCCACCGCCATCGACCTGACCGACGCGGCCGCACTGCCGACCGTCGGTCTCACCGCCTACCAGGCACTGTTCGACCACGCGAAGCTCACCAGCGGCCAGCGCGTCCTGATCAACGGCGCTGGCGGGGCGGTCGGCGACTACGCCGTGCAGTTGGCCAAGGGCGCCGGCGCCTACGTGATCGCCACGACCAGCACCCGCACCTCCGACCGGGCGAAGGCAGCGGGCGCCGACGAGGTCATCAACCACACCACGGTCAAGCCGGTCGAGGCGGCCCTCAACGCCGACCCGGTCGACCCGGAACTCGACACGGAGCCGGTCAACCCGGCACTCAACGCCAAGCCGGCCGATCCGGCACTCAACGTCGAGCCGGTCAACCCGGAACCCAACCCCAAGCCGGTCGACCCGGAACTCAACGTCGAGCCGGTTGACGTGGTCCTGAATCTCGCCCCGATCGACCCGGCCCAGCTGGCTGCCTTGCTCGACCTGATCCGCCCCGGCGGCGTCCTGGTCAACACCACGGTGTGGATGCCCGCACCGAGCGACGAACGGCGCAACGTACGCGGCATCGACCTGTTCGTCCGCAGCGACGCCACCCAGCTGACCCACCTGGCCGGCCTGGTCGATTCGGGCGAGTTGCGGGTCGAGGTGGCCCAGCGGGTCCCACTCACCGAACTGCCGTCGGTACACGCCCAGGCCACCGCACACACCCTGCCCGGCAAAACCGTGATCATCCCCTGACCCCCAGAGATCCGGCACCGCCGGAACTCAGCACCATCCGAACCCGGCACCATCCGAACCCGGCACCCGAACCCGGCGCCACCCGGCCCTGGCACCGCCGGAACCCGGCACCACCGGAACCTGGCACCGCCCGGAACCTGCACCGCCCGAAGCCCGCACCACCCGAACTCGACACCATCCGGACCCGGCACCGCCCGGACCCGGCACCATCCGGACCCGGCACCATCCGGACCCGGCACCGCCCGGACCCGGCACCGCCCGGACCCGGCACCGCCCGGAACGTCACGGGCGGCCCCCGGTCACGGGCGACCGACCCGGCGGACGCAAACGGCCCGGGCGATCGTGGGCGGCCCCGCACGGTCACGGGTGGTCGCGGGCGGTTACCAGGCCTGACTCGTAGGCGGCGATCACTAACTGGGCTCGGTCACGGGCGGCCAGTTTGTGTAGCAGACGACCGATGTGCGTCTTCACGGTGCCGACGCCCAGGTACAGATGCTCGGCGATCTCGGTGTTGGACAAGCCCACGGCGATCAGGGACAGCACCTCCCGTTCACGGTCGGTGATGGCCTCGAGGCCGCGAGGCGCACCGGATGAGGGTTTGTCCCTACCCGTGAACGCGTCGATCAACCGGCGGGTGGCCCGTGGTGCGAGCAGCGCCTCGCCCGCGGCCACCAGCCGGACGCCGTTGAGCAGTTCGGTGGCGGTGGCGTCCTTGACGAGAAAGCCGCTGGCGCCGGCCTGAAGCGCGGCATACACATACTCATCGAGGTCGAAGGTGGTCAGAATGAGCACCCGCACCGAGGCGGTCTCCGGGGCAGCGCAGATCTGGCGGGTCGCCTCGATGCCGTCCATCTCCGGCATCCGCACATCCATCAAGATCACGTCAGGCATCAGTCGCCGAGCCTCGCGGACGGCCTCGGCACCGGTACCGGCCTCGCCGACCGTGGTGAACCCGGGTGACGCGTCGAGCAGCGCCCGGAAACTCTCCCGCATCAGCGGGTGGTCGTCGGCGAGCAGCACCCTGACGTCTGCCGCAGTCCGAACGTCGGTCACGAGTCCTCCTCGGCTGGCGTGTAGGGAATGGCGGCGGCCACCTGGAATCCGCCTTCCGGGCCAGGGCCGGTGGTGAGCCGGCCGCCATACATCGAAACACGCTCGCGCATGCCGATCAGCCCCTGGCCGGTGCGCCGCCGGCGGGAGGACGCCGGCCCCCGCCCGTCGTCGGTGATCTCGATGTGAACCTCGCCGCCGCCGGACCGCACCGCGACCCGGCAGCGGCTCGCATCGGCATGTTTGATCACGTTGGTCAGCGACTCCTGGACGATGCGGTAGACGGTGAGCCCGACCGCCGTCGGCAACCGCCCGGCAAGCTCCAGATCGAGGTCCAGGTCGATCTGGAGCTCTGGGGATCGCAGGCGTTCCACGAGCTCGGGAAGGTCGGCGGCACCCGGCGCGGGGGTCCGGGCAGCGGCCGGCTCGCCGTCGTCGCGCATCACGTCGAGCAGCCGCCGGATCTCGGTGAGCGCCGACCGGCTGGTCTTCTCGATCGTCTGCAACGCGGCCCGGCTCTCGGCCGGTTTCTCGTCGGCCAGATGGTTGGCGATGGTCGCCTTCACCGTGATCAGGCTCAGGCTGTGCCCGACGATGTCGTGCAACTCGCGGGCGATCCGAAGCCGCTCGTCGGCGACCGCGTCGCGGGCCATCCGCTGAGCCTCCTCGATCTGCAGCTCGCGCCGCCACTGGACCAGCCGGCCGGCGGCCCACGCGAAGGCGATGACGACAACGGCGATGCCGGTTTCCACCTGCCACCACAGCGGCGCCTCGCTCTGCGGGGCCGATGCGGGTGTGACACCGGTGCGCCAGTAGAGCCAGGGAATCGTCGCTGCGGGCGCGGCCAGCCCGGCGGCCAGCACGAACAACGCCGGGGACCAGTCGGTCACCGCGGCCGCGCTGTAGGCGGCGACCGCGACCGGCATCCAGATCAAGAAGATCACGCCGAAGCCGACGACTCCGGCGGCAGTGCAGGTCGCGGCGACCATGGTCACTACCGCGAAGACCTGCACCGGCCAGCGCCGCCGCACCAGGAGCGGTAACCCGGCAGCGGCACCGGCCAGCCACACCAGCGCGACCGGCCCAGCGAACGCCGGACCCGGCGGGTCGAGGGCCGCGACGATGATTTGATAAGTCAGCACCGCGACGGCGGCCGCGTCGACAAGCCTGCCGCGAACCTCCGAGTGCTGAATGCGTCTCACCCACCCAAGTTATCCAGGCGCTCACGGGCAGCGCGTCTGACCCAGGTCATACCCGCGGTTCCGACCTCGGTCAGACTCGCGCACCCCTCCCCGGCCGACACCATGGGACGCATGATCGAGGTACGGGAGCTGACTAAGCGATATGGACCGACGACGGCGGTCGACGGGTTGTCCTTCCAGGTCCGCCCGGGTGTGGTGACCGGATTCCTCGGCCCTAACGGGGCCGGCAAGTCGACCACGATGCGGATGATGCTCGGCCTGCATCGGCCCACCTCGGGCGAGGCCCTGATCAACGGTCGGCGCTACGACCGGATCCGCCATCCACTGCACGAGGTCGGCGCGGTCCTCGACGCGGACGCCGCCCACCCGGGCCGCAGCGCCTTCACCCACCTGGCCTGCCTGGCCCGCAGCAACGGCATCGGCAAGGACCGGGTGCAGGCGGTGCTCCAGCAGGTCGGCCTGGAGAGTGTGGCCCGCAAGCGGGTCGGCGGGTTCTCGCTCGGCATGCGGCAGCGGCTCGGCATCGCCGGCGCCCTGCTCGGCGACCCCGCGGTGGTGCTGCTGGACGAGCCGGTCAATGGTCTCGACGCCGCCGGGATCAGGTGGATCCGCTCGACGCTGCGATCGCTGGCCGCCGAGGGCCGCACGGTGCTGCTGTCCAGCCACCTGATGAGCGAGATGGCGGTCACCGTCGACCGGGTCCTGATCATCGGCAAGGGTCGGCTGCTCGAGGACACATCGGTCACCGAGATGCGAGACAGGTTCGAGCGAGACGTCCTGGTCCGCACCCCACGCCCGGCCGAGCTGACCGGCGTCCTGGCCCGGCTCGGCGCCACGGTCAGTGCCACAGACGGCGGAGACCTGATCGCGGTGGGCGTGGACGCCCCGGCGATCGGTGACGCCGCCGCGGCCGCCGCGATCCCGATCCACGCGCTGACCCCGCGCAGCGCAACCCTCGAAGACGTCTACCTACAGATGACCAGCTCAGCCACCGAGTACAAGGAGCACAACTGATGTCCGACCTCTTGGACCGCACGTGGCGCGACGCGGTGGCCGCCGAGTGGATGAAGGTGCGCAGTCTCCGGTCGACGTGGGCGTTCCTGGCCGGCGGGGTGGCCGCCACCGCCCTTGGCGCGCTGATCCTGTTCATGCTGGTCAGCGCCTATGACGCGGCAACGCCGGCGGAGCGGGCGAATTACGAGACCGCCGACCCGACCGTGGTGACCATGCCGTTCGTGATGTTCTTCGTCGGCGCGATCGGCGCGATGTCGGTCACGAGTGAGTATGCGACCCGTTCGATCGGTCCGGCGATGCTCGCGGTGCCGCAGCGCCGCCTGTTACTGGGCGCCAAGGCGACGGTCGCCGGGCTCGTCGGACTGGGCTGTGGAGCGCTGTTCACCCTGCTCGCCTTCGCCGACGCGCGGCTGATGCTCGGCGACCGACCAAAACCGATCAACCCATGGCCGCAGTGGACCGACGCGATCCCGACGGTGCTCTGCGCGACGCTGATCGTGATGGTCACGTGTCTGGTGGCGATGGGGGTGGGTGCGGTCGTCCGGTCCACCGCCGCGGCTCTGACCGTCGTCGGCGCGCTGGTCCTGGTGGCACCGATCTTCGCCCACTTCCTGCCGACGGTGTGGCAGTTGCGGCTCGCCTCTGTCCTGCTGCCCAACCTGACCCCGCAGCTGGCCGGCAGCGACCATCCATACCTGTTCTCCCAGGGCGGCGCGGCCGCCGTGACCGCCGGCTACGTCCTACTGGCCCTGACCGCGGGCGCGATCAGCTTCGCCCGCCGCGACACCTGACCGCGGCCACGAGCAACCCCGCCCACCACCTGGACCGCGGGACGGACAGCCTCGCCCGCCATCTGACCGCGGAGACGGACGGTCCCCGCGCACCACCTGACCGCGGACACGGAAGGCCCCCGCGCACCACCTGACCGCGGACACGGAAGGCCCCCGCCCACCACCTGACCGCGGGCACGAACAACCCCGCCCGCGCCGCCACCTGACGGATCGCACCTTCAACCTCGCGGCCCCGGCACCTCACCGCAGGTGCGAACAGCTTCGTCTGCGGCGGCCTCTGACCTCTTGGGAGACATCATGAGTGACCTCTTCAGCACCCTTGTCGGAATCGCGTTCTGGGCGGTCCTGCTGGCGGCGTGTACAGCCGCGTTCGGGGCCACGATCGTCAGCATTTCTCGCGCCCGGCTGGATCGGCGGGCTCGGACCCGCTGGATCTGGCTCGTCGTCCTGGCTCCGGGGATCGGCATCTTGATGTGGTTCGTGACCGGCCGACCAGCAGCTTCTGCACCCCGATGACGGGGCTGAGAGCGGCCCTACCCCTCCGGTAGGGTGACCCGGCTTCGAACCCTGAGCATTTCCACGCGGGAGTACCTGATGGCTAAGCGACGAGCGGATCGCCAATCCTGGTTAATCCTGGTGGCGGGCCTGGTGATGCTGGTCTCCGGCACCCTGTGGCTGCTCAGCGACTCGGTGAGTTGTGGCGGTTCGGAGATGAGATCGGGTGACGAGTGCGTCACCTACTCCGACGGCGAGAGCACGACACTCGACCTGGCCGGCCAGCGCCGCGCGGAGCAGTTCAAGGGCGGCGCGCTGGCCCTGTTCGGCGCCGTGCTGACGCTGACCGGTGGCCTGCTGGTCCGCAGCGACCGCGGCAAGGATCCGTCGGCACCGGTCGACGATCGGATCAACCTGGGCCGTCGAGACGGCTGGAGCTTCACCGACGTCGACACCGATCTGCTGACGACGTGGCGTCATCAGGTCCATTTCAGCTCCGGCCCGGCGGCGTGGTCGGTGCTCAGCGGGATCCAGGACGGCGTGCGGTTCGTCATCTTCGACTACCGGCTGGGTGACAGTCCGCGTACCGCATGGATGGTCTTTCCGAATGAGCCGTCGCCGGAGTTCCGCAAGTGGGCGCTGTCGCGGGGCATCGGTGCACGCGGCCCGCTCAACACGGTGGAGGAGGACGAGAGGGCGCTGATCGGCACCGGCCGGCTGTTCCGTTCGAAGAAACCCGACCACGTCCTGCGGCCGCTCACGCGGCTGGTCGAGGCGGTCCGTCGCTACGAGCGGGAGACGGCCTCCCACACCTGATCCGGTCTTGTTCATCGTGATCGCCACCGCCGACCCGGTCGCCGAAAGTTCGTCGCCCGGCCCGGGAAAGGACACGAGGCATGGATGTGTACGAGGCAGTGGACAGCCGTCGGGCGGTTCGGGCGTTCAGCGCCGAACCGGTCCCCATGGAGGCACTCGAGCGGGTGCTGGCCGCGGCGACGCGTGCGCCGTCGAGCGGAAATCTCCAGCCATGGCACCTCTATGTGGTGACCGGTGAGCCCCTGGCCGAACTGAAGCGGCGCGCCACGGCCAGAGCCCTCGCCGGTGATCCTGGTGACGAGAGGGAGTATCCGATGTATCCGGCCGAGCTGACACCGGCGTACCAGGAACGGTTCGCCTCGGCGGCGGCGCAACGGTACCGTGCGCTGGGCATCGACCGGGACGATCCGGACCGGCCGCGGAAGATCGCCGCCCGTAACTCGGAGGCCTTCGGTGCGCCGCTGGTGCTGTTCTGCTACCTCGACCGGATCATGGGCCCGGGGCAGTGGGGTGACGCGGGGATGTACCTGCAGACGGTGATGCTGCTGCTCCGAGCAGAGGGACTGCACAGCTGCCCGCAAGTGATGTGGACGATGTACCGCGAGACGGTCCGCCAGGTGGTGGGCGCCCCGGACGGGCTGACGCTGTTCTGCGGTGTCTCGGTCGGCTTCGAGCGAGACGGCGTGCCACCGGTGCGGACGGGTCGGGCGGACCTGACCGAAACCGTCACTTTCATCGGCGCCTGACGAACGCCCCGTCGGTCCGCTCCGCACACGACCCCGCTCATCGGCCCGCTCCAGACACGGACCATTCATCGACCCGTTCATGACACGACCCATTCATCAGTCCGCTCCGGACACGACCCCGTTCATCAGTCCGCCCTGGAGGCGACCCCGCTCGCCGGCTCGCTTCGGAGGCGACTCCGCTCGTCGGTTCGCTCCGGATGCGGTCCGTTTGCAGCGCCGGTAAATTCATACATTCAGCTATTGACCATGACCGTGCCAACACAGAAGCTGATGCGGCGGACGCGGAGAGTGACCCTTTCCGGACCGCATGATGTCACTCCCTCTCCCTGGACATCTACATCGGCGTCATCGGCTCGTTTATGTGAACGAGCACAGAGGTTGTAGAGGAGCTGATCCGCGTGCTCGCCACGCTGAAGACCGGCGCGGTCCGCCATCGCACCGGCGGCACGATCCGGGGCCGCATCGCCCGTACCCTGGCCCTGCCCGTTGCCGTCATCCTCGCCCTGCTCGGTGTCATCGGCGCCGGTGAGATCGGCGACTACCGGGCCGCCGCGCGGACCGACCGGGCCGTCACCCTCGACCTCGCGGTGCTCGACCTGGCCGACGGTCTCCAGACCGAACGTGGCCTCGCCCTCGGCCTGCTCGGCGGCCACCGGGACTTCCGGGCCCAGCTCGCCCCGGCCCGCCAGTCGGTCGACATCCGGCGCGCCGCGGTCGAGGAGCTGACCACCGACGGCGGCGACGTCGAGGACCGGGTGGCCGCCGTGGTGGCCGAACTCGACGGGCTCACCGACGTGCGCGCCGCGACCGATGCCGGTACCGCTCCCCCGGCCACCACGGCCGCGTTCTACACCGCGGTGATCGGCCGGCTGATCAACATCGAGTTCGAGCTGGACACCGTCGACGACAGCGAGCTGCGCCGCAACTACGCCACTCTCAGCATGTTCAGCCTGGCCAAGGAGTCGGCCGCACAGGAGCGGGTGCTCTTGCACGGCGTCTTCACGGCCGGCCGGTTCGGGCCGGGGCAGTTCGTGCAGTTCGTGTCGGCGAAGTCGGCTCGGGACTCGGCGATCCTGGCCTTCAACCAGTACGGGAACCCGGCCGCCGTACAGGCTCAGAATCTGGTGTTGAGCACACCGGCCGGCGTGCAGGTGGTCGCGATGGAGAACGCCGCGCTGGCCGCGGCCGACGGCCGCCGTCTGCGGATCGACCCGGACACCTACTGGGAGGCGTCCGGCACCGTGCTCGACATCCTGCTCCAGGCCGGCCAGAACATGGGCGGCGTCGCGCAGGACAACGCGGCCCGGATCAAGAAGGAGGCCACCCTGCGGCTGGCCGTGCTGGCCGCGATCATGGCGGTGTGCGTCGCCGGAGCGATCCTCCTGGCCCTCGCGGCGGCCCGCAGGCTGGCCCGACCGCTCGCCGCCCTCGCCCGGGAGGCCGGCCGGATCGGTGCCGAGTCGCTGCCCGAGGCGGTCAACCGCGCCGCCGCCAGCGGCCGTGACACCAGGCCGGCGCCGGTTCGGGTGACTCCGGGCGCCAGTGTCGAGGTCCGCCAGGTCGCCGAAGCCTTCGAGCAGCTGCAGCACACCGCGTACACGCTGGCCACCGACCAGGCCCGCCTGCGCCTGGCCACCGCCGAGTCGTTGGCCAACCTCGGCCACCGCAACCAGAACCTGCTGCGCCGTCTGATCGGGTTCATCACCGAACTGGAGGCCGAGGAGGCCAGCCCCACCGGCCTGGCCAACCTGTTCGAGCTCGATCACCTGGCCACCCGTATGCGCCGCAACGCGGAGAGCCTGCTCGTGCTGGTCGACGCGGCCGACCCCCGACAGTGGACGGAGCCGATGCCGATCGCCGACATCATCCGGGCCGCGGTCAGCGAGGTCGAGGAGTACCGCCGGGTGACCCTGCGACGGGTCGACGACGTGCTGGTCAACGGGTCGGTGGTGGGCACCGTCGTGCACATGCTGGCCGAGCTGATCGAGAACGGCCTGGTCTTCTCCCCGCCGGACGTCGACGTGGAGGTGCACGGCCGGATGGTCGACGGCGGCTACCTGATCGCGGTCATCGACTCCGGCATCGGGATGAGCCCGGAGGAGATGCGCACCGCCAACCAGCGGCTACGCGGCGAGGGTGACTTCATCACCGCACCGGCCCGCTACCTCGGCCACTTCGTGGTCGGCCGGCTCGCCGTCGAAACCGGGGTGCGGGTGCAGCTCGCCCCTTCTCCGGTGACCGGCGTGACCGCCCGGCTCGCGCTGCCGGCCGGGCTGATCACCGAACCCGCCGCGACCGCCCCACCGCTGCCCGCGCCCGCTCCCTCCCTTCCGGCCTCGGCGCGGGGTCTGCGTCCGGACACCATCGAGTTCGTGGTGCTGCCCGAGCAACGCCCCGCGAGCACCCCCAACGGCCTGCTTCGGCGGTCGCCGAAGAAACGGACCGAGAAACCGGCCGCGCATCCGGCCGAGAGCCGGTCCCGGTCCGCGGTCATCACCGATTCACCCGAGGCGGTACGGGACAGGCTCTCCGCCTTCCGCGAGGGTGTGCTGCTCGCCGAGGCCGACGACGCGGTGCGGTCCTGACCCACCAGACCCACAGCAACGGGGAGAACGATGAGCATCAACTGGCTGCTCGGCAATTTCGTCCAGCACACCGACGGCGTGCGCAGCGCGGTCGCGGTGTCCTCGGACGGCCTGCTGATCGCCGTCTCGGACGGCCTGGACCGGACCGAGGCCGACCAGCTGGCCGCGATCGTGTCCGGCCTGGCCGCGGTGGCGACCACCGCCTCACACCGGTACGACTTCGACGGCCTGAAGATCATCATGATCGAGATGACCCGGGGCTATCTGGTCGTCTCGCAGATCGCCGGCGGCAGCGTCCTCGGCGTGGTGGCCGGCAGCGAATGCGCGCTGCGAACCATCGGCTACGAGATCCGGATGCTCGCCGACAGGTTCGGCGCCGTGCTGACGCCGGCCCTGATCGCCGAGTCCCGGCAGCAACTGTCGCCATGATCGACGACAGGTGGCCGCACGCGGGTCACCGGCCGCCCCGGTTCGAGAAGGACCCGCTGGTCCGCCCGTTCATGCTCACCGGCGGCCGAACCCGGACGGTCCACGACACCGTGCGCGTCGAATCCCTGCTGGTGGCGGTCCCGGCGGCACTGTCCGCCCCGCTGCGTTTCGAGTCCCGCCGGATCGTCGAGCTGTGCCGGCACCCGCAGTCGCCGGCCGACCTGTCGGCGGCCCTCAGGGTCCCGCTCGGCGTGCTCCGGGTGATCGTCGACGACCTGCTCACCGACGGCCTGCTGCAGATCGCCGAACAGCCCGACGTCCTCTCCATCGAACTGATCGAACGCATCCGCGACCGCGTCCGCGCCCTCTGACCTGGCTTTCCAGCAGGGATCGCGGGCGTGTTTCAATCAGGGCTCGACGGGGCCTCGCGGAGGGTAAGGGCGGCTGGTGAAGCGTACGGCTCAGGAGGCCGCGGAGACGCGGGCCGCGATCCTCTCGGCCGGTTTGAAGGTCTTCGCCGAGCGGGGGTACGAACGGGCCACGCTCGCCGACATCGGTGCGCGCGCCGGGGTCACTCGCGGGGCGGTCTACCACCATTTCTCGGACAAGGCGGAGCTGTACACGACGGCGATCGCCGACCGCTGGGCCACGGTGGGCGCCCGGGTGTGGGCGGGTCTGGCCGGTGCCGGTTCGGCCCGGGACCGGCTGCGGGCCTGCCTGCTGGAGTATTTCCGGGCCATCGAGGAGGACGGGGATTTCCGGGAACTGCTGGATGTCACGATCCTGCGTTCGGACGCCTCGCTCGAGCCCGGCGCGGGACTGGCGGACAAACAGCAGGGGATCCGGGAGTGGGTCACGCAGCTCTCCGGGCTGCTCGCGGATGAGGACCTGCGTTCCGGGATGAGCGCGGACGACGCCGCCGTCCTGGTGGTCTCCACCCTGGCCGGGGTGATGGTCACCTGGCGGATGGGCGACGACCTGTTCTCACCGGCCCGGAAGGGCGCCGTCCTCACCGACGCCCTGCTGTCCGCCCTGTTCGGCTGATTCCCGATCGCACGGATCCCCTTCGAAGCTTCGCTCTTTTTTACATACATGCGCGCATGTATCGTTGGCGGCGACATCCCTTCGCTTGACGGAGCCATCCCTTGACGAGACAGGAAGATTCCACCCGGCCGACCGCCGCGGCCACCGTCGTCGCCATCGCCCTCGCGCTGGACATGTTCCTGTACGGCGCGATCATCCCGATCCTCCCGGAACTGCCCGCCGTCGACGGCTCCGCGATGCTGTCCGGCGTGCTGTTCGCGGTCTATGCCGCCGCTCAGCTGGTCACCGTTGCGTTCGTCGGCCGGGCGGTCGACCGGATCGGCCCGCGTCGCCCGTTCCAGGCGGGCATCCTCGGCGTCGCGGCCGCCACCCTGCTCTTCGGCGTGGCCACCACCGTGCCCGGTACGGCCGGCCTGGTCCTGCTGATCCTCGGGCGCGCCGCTCAGGGCGTGGCCGCGGCGATCTCCTGGACCGCCGGGCTCGCCCTGGTCGCCGCGGTCTACCCGGCCGAGCGCCGAGGACAGGCGATGGGCCTCACCCTCTCCGCCGTCGGCATCGGCGTCCTGCTCGGCCCGGCAGTGAGCGGCCAACTGGCCGGATGGCTCGGCCCGGCCGCCCCGTTCCACCTGATCGCCGTCTTCGCGGTGGGCGACGCGATCGCCCGATTCCTGCTGATCAAGGTGGACCATCGGCCGCCGGTCGAGGTGCCGTTCCGCACGGTCGCCCGGGGACCCCGGGCGGGCCTGCTGATCACTCTGACCGCGATCGGGGCGGCCGCTCTCGCGTACCTCGAACCGGTCTTGCCCTTGCATCTCGACGACCTGGGCGTCGGTGCCGGCGGCATCGGGTCGGCGTTCGCCGGGGCCGCGTTGGCGGGTGTGCTGAGCAGCCCGCTCGGCGGTGGCCTCACCGACCGACTCGGGCCGAACCGGGTGGTCGCGATCGGCGCGTTCATCGTCGCCGCCGGTTTCGCACTGGCCGGGCGCGACTCCACCGCCCTGGCGGTGAC
Source organism: Actinoplanes sichuanensis (assembly GCF_033097365.1). Taxonomy (NCBI): domain Bacteria; kingdom Bacillati; phylum Actinomycetota; class Actinomycetes; order Micromonosporales; family Micromonosporaceae; genus Actinoplanes; species Actinoplanes sichuanensis. The sequence goes on along the minus strand of NZ_AP028461.1, from coordinate 68,258 downwards.
CGGGCTGATCGTCGTCGGATTCGGCGCACAGCTGCTGCTGGCGCCGACGCTCGTGCTCATCGGGCGGCTCGCCGAACATCAACGACCGCCGGCGTACGGCGTGGCGTACGCCCTCTACAACCTCGCCTACACCGCCGGGCTGACCGTGGCTCCCCTGGCGGCGGGCCTGCTCGGCGGCTTGGCCGGGATCACCGGCGCGACGGTCGGCGCCGCGATCGCGGCCGGCGCACTGGCCGTGGTGATGTCCGGCCGCCGTTGAGGGCTCGTCCTATCGTGCGAGCCATGGCGTCGGAAACTGTCAATGCTCCAGTGCGGGCCGTGGGCCGGACGCTGGCTGGTGGCGCCGGTGTCGGTGCTCTGACCGGGATGTGCACGGCCGCCGTGTTCCTCGGTGGGGCGGCGATCGAGCAGAATCCGCCGGGTCAACGACTGCAACCGTTTCTGGCGCTGCCGCTGTACATGCTGATCGGGATCCCGATCGGGGTCGTCTGTGGACTGGTCGGGGCGTTGCTGTCCGCGCTGCTCGCCGCCGGACTCGCGCCCTGGTGGCGGGCGCCGATGTGGGCGTCCCGACTGGCCGGGGGCCTGCTCTTCGCCGTTCCGGTGCTGCTCACATCGTTGCTCGGCACCCTGCTCGCGCCGCACGTGGGTGCGCTGTGGCCACATCCCGCGATCACCGTCCCGGCGATGGTCGGCGCGGCCGTCGGCGGGTTCTGGCTCGGACCGTGGATGCTCGGCGTCACCCCGGCCCGGCTCGTCACCAGGCGGGGGCTGATCTGGTCGGCGGCTACCACGGTCGTGGTGCTGCTGGTACCGGCGGTGACGGTGGGTGGGTTGCCGGGCCGTTCGCCGGGCCAGCGGGTCGAAGTGGTGGCGGGCGCCGGGACCGTCGCCGGTGGGCTCGCGGCCGACACACCCGTCACCGGACGGCTCCTCGGCATGACCGCGAGTGCCGACGGTGGCCTGCGGCTACTCACCGCGCAAGGGCTCGAGCACACCTTGTGGACAGTCCGGGACGGGCGGATCAGTCACGTGCCGGTGCCCGGCCTGGACGAGATCACCGTCGCGCAGGTCGTGACCGGGCCGGACGGCGGGATGTACGCGGCGCTGCGCCAGGGACCCGGCAGTGTCGTGCGGATCTCACCGGACGGCGGGATGGTCCGAGTGCTCGGCCCGGATCGGGCCACCTACCAGGGACCCACGGTCCCGGTGCCGGACGGGACGCCGGTCGACGGCGCCTACATCGGTGTGCTCGAGGGTGTCGCGGTGTCCGCCGACGGCCGGATCCACTTCGCCGAGAGCCGGCTCGGCGAGAGCACCTACCAGGTCGTCCGCACCGTCCGGGACGGGCGTCTGGCCACCGTGCTGGGCCGGGAGATGAACGGGGATTGGCGGTCGGCGAGTGTGCGGGGCGGCTTCCCGGACGGCGTGCCGAGCACCGGCCTGACCATCGATTCCGGCTATGTCACACCGATGACGATCACACCCGAGGGCATGTTGTACGCGGCGGTCGGCGCCCGTGGTGTCGTGCGGGTCGGGGCGGACGGAGCCGTACATCAGGTGATCGGTGCTCTGACCGGGACCACCGGCGACGTCGACCGGCCGGAGACGCCGTGGAAGGACCGCGGTGCGGCCGTGGGTGTCCCGGTCTCGTTGGGCGGCGACGCCGAAGGCGCGAACCTGGTCGCCGACACCACCGGCGACATCTACCTGACCAACCGGCATTGGATCGACGAGCGGTTGCCGGAGTCGTTCGAGTGGGACGGTGTCGCCGGTGACAGTCGGCAGGCGGTGGTGGAGCAGGCCCGCAAGGATCGATGGATGAAGGGCGAGACGGAGGTCCTGCGGGTGACACCGGACGGCCGGGTCGCCACGGTCGCCGCGCAGGCCGACCTGATCGCCGTCCAGGGCGACTGGCTGTACCTGGCCCAGACCTTCCAGGCCGACGACGACACCGACCGGGTCCTGGTCGTCCGGACCCCGATCCCGCGGTAGGTCGCGTTCACTGCATCCAGGAGTACAGGTACAACGACTGTTCGGCCGCGTCGTCGGTCCAGGCCTGCACCTGGACCCTGCCCTCCCCGCGCAGGTGCAGGGTGTAGGAACGATCCGCGGGAAACGTCCAGCCCAGCTCCGCGGCCTGCTCGTCCTCGGTGATCGCCGTCGGCGCCGGGCCGGAGACCGGGGAGGCGTTCAGCCGGTTCGCCTCGACGAACCGGCTGACGCACTCCGCCGTCGCGCTGATCTTCAAGTACAGGCGGCCGTCACCCACCCAGTAGCGGAGGCGGCCGTCGGTGCACTCCGGCAGCGTCACGGCGAACCGGGTGAAGGTCTCCTCCGGCGTCCACGTCAGACTGCTGCCGGGGTAGGCCCGGTCGTCGAACCGGGTGCTGTCGCGCACCGAGAGGACGAACGTGCCGGCGATCGCCGACAGCGCCACCGCGGTCACCACGCCGCCGATGATCCACCTACGCACGTTCGTCCTCACCGTCATCAGTTGGCGTTCACCGTCTGGGTGCTGCTGCGCCCCCGCACCGTGAACTCGCGGGCCATGCCCTGCTCGTGGGCGAGCGCCGCGCTCTCGAACGGGATGAACTCGTAACCACCGAAGCCGGCGAACTCGTCGGCGTCGAAGTTCCAGTCCTTGTAGAGCTCGAGATCGTAACTACCGCCGACGTGCATCGACCCGTCCGACCGCTTGGTCACCTTCACCGAGCCGCGGATCCGCACCTGCACCCCACGAACCCCGAGGTAGTAGTCGATGTTGTCGCGCATCTCGGCCCCGAACCACTCACTGTCCCAGCTCAGGTCGCAGGTGGAACTGCTCACCGAGAAACAGCGGGCCTTGCTCCGGCCGATCATGTCGTTGACGATCAGGTCGACGTCGGCCTTGAAATCCGCCTCCTTCAGATAGTCGTCCACGCTCACCTGGAAATCGCTGCCGGTCCGGTCGTAGTAGTGGTGCCAGAGCGCACACGCCTGACCCTTGGTGTGGATCGTGACCGCACAGACCCCCTGCATCTGGATCCACAGGTCCTTACGCTCCCCGTCCGGGTTCCACCACGGGGTGTCCTTCGAGCCGAACGGCGCGTTGCCGCTGGGGGTGGTCGGGTCGAGGTCGCCGGTCCCCTTCACCAGGTTCGGGTCGTAGCCGTAGCTGGCCAGCAGCTCGTTGTAGCGCTTCTGCATGGCGTCGCGGATCGCCTCCTGCGCGGCCAGGCCGGCCTGCAACGCGTCCTCGCCGGCGTCCAGGGCGGACTGCCGGGCCCGGGCGGCCGACGCCTTGGCGCCGGCAGCGTACCGGCGGGCGGTCGCCGCGGACGCCTCGGCCTGGGCCGCCGAGTTCTGCGCCCGGACCGCCGCCTGGCGCGCCGACTTCGCGGCCGACCGGGCGGTGTCGGCCGAGGCCGCGGCCTTGTCGGCGGAGACCTTGGCCGACTGCGCCGACGCGGCGGCCTGGTTCTTGTACACCTTGGCCTGGTCGGCGAGCGCCTGAGCCTGGTTCGCGTACTGCCGGGCCAGAGCGGCGAAGCCGTTGGCGTCGGCGGCCACCGAAGCGGCCAGAGCAGCGTCGCGGCCGGCGAGCTCGGCGGCCTCGGCGGCGGTCGACACGTACCGCCGGACGGTGCTCACATGGGTGGCGGTGTCCTGATCGCGTACCTCGGCCCGGAACCGCTCGATCGAGACGAACTTGCGCTGCATGTAGCGCGGTCCCTTCAGAGCGATCGTGGCGGCGGCCCGCACCTCGGCCCCACCCGTCTCCATCGCCGCCGCGATGGCCACCCGGTCGTCCTGCGCGGCCGCCGCGTACTGGCCGGTCCGCAGGAACGCGTGCGCCTCCTCGGTGGTGCCCTTGAGCGCCGCCTGACCGGCGGCCGCGGTGGCCGGGCCGCCGGCCTGGATGACCGCGGCGATCGCGATCCGGTCGTCCTGGATCTTGCCCTCATAGGCCGGGAACGCCAGGAAGGCCAGCACGTCCTGATAGCTGCCGTCCAGCACGGCCCGGGCCGCGGCCCGGAACCGGTCGGAGTCGCTGCTCTGGGCCATGTCCATCAGCCGGTTGCGGTCGTCCTGTTCGGCGGCGGCGGCACGGCCGGTGGCGAAGTACAGCCGTACGTCACTCTCGGATCCGGCCAGCGCGTCCCGGGCCGCCGACGCGGTCCACGGTCCACCGGTCTCGACCAGCGCCATCAGCGCCAACCGGCCCTGGTTCAGCAGAACCTCGCTGGACGCGTCGGGTGCCGACGCGGCGTCGATCAGCTGCTGGGTGGCCGCGTCGACCCGCTGGTACTCGGGGGTGTCCGGCAGCGGCCGCGCCGGCTGGGCGTCCTCGATCTCGCGCAGCGCGACCGCCTCGGCGACCGCCTCCGCCGTCTCGGTCTCCAGTCGCAGCGCGTCGGCCTCGCGGGCGGTCTGTTCCACCTCGGCCGCCTTGGCCGCCGCGTCGCGGGCGGTGGCGGCGGCCGTCTTGGCGTTGTTCGCGTGCAGATTGGACTGGGCGGCCGCGGTCTCCGCGTCACCGGCGTGGTCGGCGGCCCGGATCGCCTCGGCCGCGGCGTTGTCGGCGTGGGTGGCGGCCCGTGCGGCGAACGCCGCGGCCTCCCGCGCCGCCTTGGCCGACTTGCGGGCCAGCACCTCGGTGCGGTCCGCGGCCTGCTCGGCGACACCGGCGAGACGGCGGGCCTTGGCAGCCGCGGCACGGGCCTTGGCAGCCTCCCGACCGGAGACACCGGCCTGGCTCGCGGCCCGGTCGGCGGCGGCCGCGGCGGCCTGTGAGTTGCCGATCGCGGACCGGGCCGCCTTCGCGGCGTCCCCGGCCGCGTCGGCGGCGTCCCCGGCGGCCAGCGACGCGGCGGCCGCCTCGTTGGCCGCCTTGCCGATGTCCTTGGCCTTCTGCGCGGCCACCCGGGCGCTGGTCGCCTGCCCGGCGTTGACCGCGGCGCGGGCGGCGGCGTTGTAGGCGTCGGTCGAGGCCTGGCCCGCGGCGGCGGCCGCGGACGCCGCCCGGGACGCGGCGTTGGCGGCCACCCGGGCCGCGTTGTTCGCGGCCTTCGCCGCGGCGATCGCCTGTTGGGCGGCGTCGGCCGCCTGCACTGCGGCGTCCGCGGCCCGGCCGGCCGCCTCGGCGGCCTTGACCGCGTTGTCCTTGGCCGCCTCGGTTTCGTCGGCGGCTCGCTCGGCTGCCGCCTTCGCCAGTTCGGAGGCGGTACGGGCTTTCGCCGACGCCTCCTGTGCGGCCACCGTCTCGGCGGCTGCCGTGGCCCGCGCCTCGACGGCCAGCTTGGCCAGCTCGGCGACCGTCATCACCTCCTCGTCGCGGGCCCGGGCGATGTGCTGCCCACGGTCCAGCCACTCGCGCAGCTCGTCGGCGGTGCCGCGCAGGGCCAGGGCGCCGGTGCGCTTGACCTCGGCGCCACCGAACGAGACGAGCTGCGACGCCATGATCCGGTCGTCCTGGGCGGCCGCCGTGGCATACCCGGAGAGGTAGAACTCGGCGACCTTCTCCGGTCCGGCGGCCAGGGCGGCCTGCGCGGCCCGCTCGGTGGCCGGGCCACCGGCCGCCATGATCTGGCTCACTTTGATCCGCATGTCCTGGTTGAACGGCTCCTGGAAACCGGTCTCCAGGAACGCCCGGACATCCTCGGCGGTGCCGGCCAGCACCGGTTTGGCGGCGTTCGTCAGAACCGGTCCGCTCAGCGCCATGAGCTGGGCGAGCGTGATCCGGTCGTCCTGCACGCGAGCCTGGAACTGGCCGGTGGCCAGAAACTCGCGGAGCTGGGCGTCGGTGCCGAGCAGGGCGGTGCGGGCACCGCGGGCGGCGACCAGGCCACCGGTATCGAGCATGTCGACCAGCCCGTAACGGTCGGCGGCCCCGTTCGGCGCGGCGGCCGGCGCGGCGACGGCCGGCCCCGGCGCGCTGATCGTGGCCGCCATCGTGGTGCTGACCATGGCGAAGGTCAGCACGGCGGCGCGCCACCGCCGTGCTCCAGGTGGATGGTTTTTGCCCATGAGTCACCCCGTGTCCGAGTCCCCGTCGCGCGATCCGATCGCGCGTTGACACCGGGCACATTAGACAACCAGAACCGTCGATGTCTGCCCGCAACGGCAGAGCAACCCCGTCCGAACTCCCCGGTACGGTATCGATGATCAGCATTTCGTTGACGGTTACTCACGGGGGAATCAATTGCGCGCTATGTGGAAACGAATATCGCTCGTCGCGGCGTTGACGGTACCGATCATGGCTGGACCCGCGGCACCACCGGCGGCTGCCGCGGTGGCACCGCAGGGCGTGGTACGGGTACTGGACTTCAACCTCTGCGGCGGTTACATCGACGGCTGCCGGCCGGAGGAGGCGGCGAACGACTGGGCTGACCGGATCGCCGGTCAGGTGACCTCCTGGGACACCGACGTCGCGACCTTCCAGGAGGTGTGCGACGGGCAACGGCAGCTGCTGAAGAACCGGCTGCCCGGATACCGAGTGGCGTGGTGGCCGGGGCGAACGAACCACTACGGGTGCGGCAAGTGGCTGGTACCGGGGGTGACCGGCAACCAGGACTTCGGCATCGCGATCTTCGTGCGGGCGACGGCGCTAACCGCGTACGACCCGATGCGGTTCACGCCGCTCTGGGACCAGAGCCGGACCAGTTCGGCGGCGGACGCGGGCCGGGACAGCCTGCTCTGCGCGGGCGCGAACGTCGACCAGCGGGACGCACTGTTCTGCACGGTCCACCTGAACTCCAACCTGCTCGACCACGGCATCCCGGAGGCCGTGACCCGGATGCACACCCTGGCGAACGGGCGACCGGTGATCCTCGCGGGCGACTTCAACGCGGACGCGACGGACCCGCTGCTCGATCCGCTCTACGGTGGGGCGGCCGGCACCGGCGCCTTCCGCGAGGTGGACGACGCCGACCAGGGCTACTTCACGTCGTCCTGCCGGCACCGTGCCGCCTGCCGCAGCGGGGAGCCGACCACGGAGGCCGGCACCGGACAGCCACCGCGCAAGTTCGACTACATGTTCGGCTCCGCCGGCCAGGTCCGCTGGGTCGGCGGCGACACCGTGGCGCCGGGCCTGAGCCGGCCCGACCACCGGATCCTGCGGGGCGAGGCGACCTGGGCCACCGACACCACCGCACCGGCCACACCGGTGGTCGACACCGCTGCCGTGCAGCGGGAACCGGACGCAGCGACCTGGATCGGCGCCGTCGACATGGTCTCCGGCCGGTTCACCGCGGACCGGATCGACGATCTGATCGTCCGCTGGTGGAACGGGGCGGTGGACCTTTATCCCGGGCGGGCCGACGGCACTCTGGACACCCCGAGAGTGATCCGCAGCTCCCGGGACGGCGGCTGGATCGACGCCACCGACATCGCGGCCGGCGACTTCACCGGCGACGGTTGGGACGACCTCGCCGTCCGGTGGAGCCGCAACAGCCTCTTCATCTACGACGGCACGGCGGAGGGCATCGGCGGAAGCCGGTCGGTCCTGCCGGTGTGGAGCCTCGACGGCGTCGCCGAGATGATCGCCGGTGACGTGGACGGCGACCTGTCCGACAAGCGCGACTCGGTGGTGATCCGACGTGCGAACGGTTCCCTGGGAGCTTTCAAGGTCAACGGTACGACGGTCGGCCCGACCAGGGAGCTGCTGCCCGCGGACGCCCTCTCGGACACCCGGCACATTGCACTCGGTGACGCGTACGGACCGGGGCGCGGGACCACCGACGGCCACGACGACCTGTTCCTGCGGCTCAACAGCGGCAGCCTGTACGCCTTCGCCGGCAGCGCATCCGGCTTCACCGGCGCGGCCTGGCAGCACCTGCACAGCGCCCTGTCGGATGGTCGGAACCCGATCGCCGGCACTGTCCTCGGCGACTTCGACGGGGACGGACGTGACGACCTGATCGTCCGCAGCCGACGCCGGCCAGCCGACGACAACGCGGGCATTCCCAGCGACGACGGCCGGCTGCACCGCTTTGACCTGCGCGCCGATGCGGTCGCCGAGCAGACTCCGCTGGCACCGGCCCGGTTCGGCTGGTCCGACGTCACGCACTTCGTGGTCGGCGCCTTCGCCTCCCCCGGATCGTCGACCGAACTACGCCGATGGAGCAGTGGCTCGATCACCGGCGTGCAGGCGCACGATGCGGCGGGCCAGGCCAGTTATATGAGATGGGACGGCGTACGGGATCTGGCCGTGGCGAATCTGGTCGGCGACACACGTGACGACGTCGTCATCCGGCAGGGCAGCGGGCGCGTCGCAGTGGTGGCGACACCGTTCGCGGCCGGCGACTCTGCGGCCACGCCCGGTACCACGGTGACCGCACCGGTCGCCGGTTGGTGCCCGGGCTCGGACCTGGCCGAGGTCGCGGCGGGCGATGTTGTCGGCGACGACCGCGACGACCTGGTGGTCCGCTGCGCCGACGGCGCCGTCCGAGGCTATCCGGTGAGTGCCGGACTGGTGGCCGGCGACCCGGTCACGGTCCGTGCGGCGGGTGCGACCGGCGTGCTCGGTGTCTACGTCGACCGGGTCGACGGCCGGCGGGCCGTGATCCTTCGGACGGCTGACGGGGCTGCCACGGCCGCGGCCGAGACCGAGCCCGGACGGTACGCCGCACCGGTACCGCACGTGCCGGCCGGCACCTGGGCCGGGTCCACCGACGTGGTCCGCGATGATGCGACCGGCTCGATCTACGCACTGTGGACCACCGGCGGCGTGACCCGCTATCCGGCGGGCGCAGCTCCGGCACCGTCGGCCACGGTCATCGTCCGGTCGTACGACGAGGCCGGCGTGGACCACTACCGATACCGGATCGACGGCCCGGTGACCGGCGACGCCGGCTGGGTCGACTCGCGCCAGGGGCGGGGCGTGGTCCCGCTCACCGGCGTCTCCCCCGGTTCGCACGTGCTGCGGGTGACCGCCGTCGACCAGGCCGGCAACGCCTCGGCCGAGCTGACCTATCCGGTGGTCGTACCCGCGGCCTGAGGTGACAGCGGCGCGGGCGCCACAGTCCCGCGCCGCTGCACTCGACGACGACCTCCAGGGGTACGTCCTCCCGGATCTGAGGCCACCGTACGGACGCAGTCGCCGGCGGCGCTCGAACTCTCCCGGAGCAAGGACACCGCTCTACTACAGCGGAACGTGCAGATCTGTACCGTCGGGTTGGCGAGCAATCCGCAACAATCCTGCGACACTGACGGTGATCTCAGCAAGGGGAATGGGCACGGCCTGATCGACACGGGCATACCGGGCAGAACAGGCGGTGCTGGATATAGGCGTGGAGCCATCGATAGACATGTTCTTGCGACAGAGACAGGTCTTCGAGAGGGCTCCACGTGATCGCTTATCTTGCCAGGCTCGACGTGCCCAGGGAACTCGTGCGTCACCTCGCGCGGCTGCTGGCCACGCAGCGCCGCCTTCTCGGCACACGCCGCCGGACAAGGGCCTTGACCTGCCACTACCAGGCGTTGATGGTCCTGGCCTGGTTCCGAAAGGCCGAGGACACCGCCCTACTCGGTGCCGGGTTCGGGATCTCCCGGGCGACCGCGTACCGCTACATCGCCGAGGGCATCGCGGTCCTGGCCGCCCAGCGACCCGACCTACACGACGCCCTGCGCCGCGCCGCCGACGACGGCTGGGCGTTCGTGATCCTGGACGGGAAACTGTTCGACTGCGACCGGCTGGCCGAGACCACCACGAGCGTCAAAGGCAAGACGATCGACGCCTGGTACTCGGGCAAGCACCGCGACTTCGGCGCGAACATTCAGGCGGTCATGCGCCCGGACGGCCTTCCGATCTGGACGGCCGACGCTTTGCCAGGCCATCTGCACGACCTGAGTTGCGCTCGGGAACTCGGCGTCACCGCCGCCCTGAACTGGGCGGCCGCCGAGCTCGACCTGCCCGCGTTGGCTGACGCCGGCTACAAAGGCGCAGGTCACGGCATCAAAGCTCCGACCCGGCAACCCTCCGACGGTAAACCCCTCGCCGTCGCCAACCGCACCGTGAACCGGCTACTGCGTGGCCTGCGCCGGCAGGGCGAACGTGGCTTCGCACTGCTGACCGGCCGCTGGAGAACGCTGCGGCACAGCACCATCAGCCCGACAAGAATCGGCGACGTCGTCGCGGCCGCACTCCACCTCACGCACTTCGAATACCGATACCTACCCGAAGCTCTCTGAGATCACCTCACTGGCCCAGTGGTCACCAACATACGAAGAAGGCCGGTCCGTTGATTCGGACCGACCTTCTGACCTCGGCTCATGCCTTGTCGGGCTGACAGGATTTGAACCTGCGACCCCTTGACCCCCAGCACCTGAAAGACCCAGCGACGTGCTCGATAACGTTTTCCCAGGTCACCGATAAGCAAACCAGGGGCGAGTTAAGGTGTCGCCACCAACCACCCCTCGAAGATCCACCTCCCGGGCTCCCTAACAGCACTTTTGTGACGTCGATTCCCTCAGAAGCCTTCTCGCGGGCGTTTACCGGCGCTTTGCAGAAGCCTCGATGGGCCGATCCGGACCAACGAGCGGCATGCTAACCCCAACATCGACCTGCCCCCTTGACTCGGAAACGAGAAGCGCATCCCTCCCCCGCCGCCAACCAAAGACGAAATACAAATCAAGCCCGCATTCCGAAATGGCGTATCGCCATTTGAACACCACCGGTCAGCCTCACGACGCCTCCTTGTCTTCAGCACGTGCATCCTCGGCAGGCGCCGAGGATGGAACCGCACTGGAGTCAATGCTGTTGTTCGGACACTCGATCGGTGCGACCAGTTCGGCGAGCCGGTCGCCGGCTTGCCGGCGCCGGGATGCGCTGACCTTTGCGTAGTAGCGCATCAGTGTGGCCGGGTCATGGCCGAGCCTTTCGGCGACCTCGTGGATGCCGTAGCCGGTGTCGAGCAGATTCGACGCGAGCATGTGCCGAATCTGATGCGGGGCCAGCGGCCTGACCTTCGCGGCGACGGCGAGCTGGTTGAACCGGTCAGAGGTCCGTAGCAAGGTCGTCGAGGGCACGGGCGGCCTGACGCCGCCACACCGCGTGCTGGCCCCAGGTGATCCGTGGGTAGTCGGCGAAGGCCGCCCACCCGTCATCCTTCTCCGACACCGGAGTATCACCGAAGTGCTGGACGTCGTCGTAGGCGAAATCGGCGTGCAGGTTTGCGACTGCCCATAGGATCGCCGCCGACCGGGGTGTCATCTGAAAGCCGGAGCAATCGTCGCAGTCGTCCGCCCCGCAGTGACAGACGGGAAACAGGGCGGCGAAAGTCCGGCACTCCTTCAGCACCGGCATCGACTGCGCCCTCGTCGTCGACCGACGTTGTCGAGCCGACCACCTCGGTCCCCGCAGCGTCCTCGACGATCGCATCAGCGTTTGTTCTTACTCCTCGTCGTCGGAGGCATCCTCGACCCCCTCGCTGATTGCGGCGGGGCCCGGGTACCAAACCGCGGGGATCATTGAGTCGTTGCAGTACCCGAATGTGATGGTGTAGATGCTGTTCCAGTCAGTTCGGTCCGATGGGGCAGGCAGGCTGGTGTCTGCGATGAGGGGTTGCAATACGGTGGCCCGCGAGAGTTCGAGCGGGCGATGCCGTCGGCCGAGTCCGTCGGCGGTCGCGGACTCGCCATCGTGGAACGCGTCTGCGACGCGGTCCACACCATGACGATGCCCGATGGCGCCTTGGCACGCTGATCTGCCTCAACCTATAACTAGTACCCGTAAAGGTCGGAAGCGAGTGCGAAAGCGACGAGGCAGCCGATGTCGAGCATCACGTTGCCGGGGCTCAGTGGAAGGCATTTCGACCTTGCGTCACCATGCTGGGCGATGAGTGCCGGGTAGGGTGAACCACCGGAGAAGGGCCATCGCAGCGCTGAGGAGAAGCGCGCTGCCGCCGATCACAAGCCCCGACAACCTCGACCGCATACACCACCGCCTCGACGGCGGAGCTCCACGGTCCTACCTTGCGAGATTCCCGGGCGTGGAGCCAGGACGCGAGTGAGGGCATCGCACCGGCCTACGAACGGGCACTGCCGGCACACCCACCTTTCTATCGGGCCCGGCCCGACTGTTCAGAACGGTGTGCTCGCGCGGGCGGGTTCGGCGCCGGCAGCCGTGTCGCGGGTGTCGCCGTGGTTGCCGTGCCAGTCGAGGATCAGCAGGCAGGCATCATCGGGCAAGGTAGGGCCGGCGACGTCGAGGACGAGGTCGGCGAGGACTCGGACGACTTCCCGCGGGTGCAGTGCGCTCAGGTCCTGAACGCGGGCGGACAAGTCGACGGCTGCCGCGCCGCGTTCGAGCATGCCGTCGGTGACCATCACGAGCCGATCCCCGGGCTGCAGCGCGAGCTGTGTCAGCTCGTAGGGGCGATGTCGTAGCACTCCGAAGGGCCGATTGGCCGGAAGCTGCACGGACCCGGCAGCCGCGCCGCGGACCAGCAGCGGCGGGGGATGACCGGCGTTGACCACGGCGAGGATGCCGGTACGCAGGTCGAGGCGGCCGAGCATGCCGGTGGCGAACGTCGGCCCGCCCGGCGCATTGTCGAGCAGTGCCAGGTTCGCGGCATCCGCCTGCTCGAGAAGGCTGCCGCCGGCGCGACGGGTATTGCGGAGGCTGCCCACGCACAGCGTCGCGGTGAGCGCACTCTGCACGCCGTGGCCGACCGCGTCGGTGATGCTCAGATGCAACTGGTCACGGGCGACGCTGTAGTCGAAGGTGTCCCCGCCGATGCTGGCCGCGGGCTCCAGCCACGCGGCCAGGGTGAACGAGTCTGCCTCGCAGACGAACGACGCGGGCAGCAGCCGCCGCTGGATCCGCGGCGAGGGTGAACGGGGTGGTGCGCTGCCCCCACTCGAACAGGTCGGTGTGGCGGCGATTGGCGATCACCACGAACGCCAGGGTGTGCGCGACCCGCGCCACCGCACGTACGACCGCTTCGGTGGGTGCGGCGGGCAGGGCGAGCTCGAGCAGGCCGATGACTTCGCCGCGCTGAGTGACCGGCGCCCTCATCACGAACCGGCCGTCACCTTCGTCGACCAGCACGCGCTGGCTGCGCAGCGCCTGCTCTCGGGGACCGGCGTCGAACGGCAGCACCATCGCGACGTCCTGGTCCTGCTGACGGCCGTCGGACACGGCACCGAACGGCACGTGCGAGAGCCGGACCAGAGCGCGGCCGCTCATGTCCGCGATCAGGAAGGACACCCACAACGCGCCGACCTCGATGCCGATACGGCGGGTCACCGCCTCGACAGCCTCGACCGGAGCGGCCTTCTCCACCTGGAGCAGTACGTCACTCAAATCCGTATCGCCGGTCACACTGTCGGTCACGCTCCGCAGCATAAGGCCACCGGTAGAGGGGACAGGCCCAGCCTCATAGGGGGTGTGGTGCCCTGAAGATCTCGGCGGTATTCAGCCGCGTGGAGTGTGCCGCGCCGGCTGCGGACATATGCCTGCCCAGACGCATCATCAGGTACGGATGGTCGAGGTCGGGCACGGCGCAGGGCTTCGCGTGCCTGGGTGTTCTCGATCGGTGCGCTGAACGGTAGGACCGACATGCCCGGCTGGGTGGCGACCACCCAGCCGGTGGAGAGCGCTTCGCCGGCGTGCAGCCATTCGATGTCTTGATCACCCCCGCCGTGTAGCACGACGAAGGTCGCCGCCCGGTCGTGGTCTCCGGGCCGGGTGGGTAGCCGCAGACGGCCGACGGTGCCCAGGATGCGGCCGGCGCCGGTCCACAGCGCCAGTTGTTCGTGCCATTGCGCCTCTGTTGCTTCGATGTGCTGCGCGTGGGCGGCCGCTAGCGTGAGCGTGAGGACTTCATCCGGGCGCAGGATGTGCACGCTGATGTCGTGTGAGGTGAATGCCCGGCTGAGGGTCCGCAGATCCAGCGGCCCGAGCGGGCTGCCGGTGACGGGGCTCATGTCGGTGTGTCGCTGCCGGATGGCCCGCGCCAGTCTGGCGGTGCCGGCGCTCACGGGGGCGGGTCCGTCGATGCTCAGGTGCGCCACCTGGTGGGTGATGCGGGGGCGGGGGCGGGGGCGGCGGTGGACGGTCACCCGCCAGCCCTGGGCGGCCAGAGTGAGACGGGCGTGGTGCAGGGCTCTCGGGCTGGCCGGACGTATCGGGTGCCGCGTGGCCGCGGTCATCGGATCGCCTGACGGCGCAGCGATGCGAGTCTGCTACCGGCCAGATGGCCGCCCTCGTCTTCCCACGCATCCTCGGCTGCGGCGACCGGTGATGCGCTGAGTGTCAGGGGGATGTGCTGGGCGCGAATGAGGTTGGTGGCGGTGGCAGCGACGATCATCGCGGCGCCCGCTGCGGCGGCCGTGGTGTCTGGGGGGACGACCAACAGGTCAACGCGCGAACGGTTGGCGCAGATTGCGGTGAGCAGCCTGAGAGGCTGGCTGGTGAAGTAGCCCAGGCGCAGGATGCGGCCGGCAACAGCCAGACGCACAGGGTGGGTGTCCCAGCCGTCGGCGCTGAGGATCAGCCGGGTGACGGGTCCACGGAGGGTGTCGATGGCCAGCACGAGGCCGGGCAGTTCGGTGACGGGGTCGGTCGAACGCGGCCACCAGCCGCCGTCCAGCAGGGTACGACTCGAGCCGGTGGGTTCCAGCCGCAGTCGTGGGGACGGTGACAATGAGGCGAGTGGCATGCGGTCGCGGGGTGCCGTGGATGTTGTCATGGCAGGGCCTCTCCGCCCGCCGCCGGTGTCACGAGCCGAAGCCGGCGGCGGGCCGGGGAATGAGCGTGCTGGGTTCGATCAGGCCGGTCAGTTGCCGTGGCCGCGGCGGTACAGGTGGCGCAGTTGGGCGATGCGGGCGGTGCCGATCACGACGGCCAGGATCGTCGCGCCGACGGCCGCGATCAGCAGTGCCAGGGCGAGTGGCAGGCTGGTGTGGGTCCACAGGAAGGTGACTTCGACGCTGCGGGTGTTCTGCGCCATGAAGATGATGAGCACCACGCACAGCAACGCGGCGGAGCAGACGGCGAACCAGGCGGTGCCGGTGCGGGTCTGAGGTACCCGGTTACCGGCCGCCGAGGCTGGCGACGTGGTCGGCGAGCCGGAGACATCGTCCGCTGCTGAGGCGGTTCGCGGGCGGTGGCGATTGCTGGACACAACAGCCCCCTCGGGGGAGAGCCGGTGTGGCGGGCACCTCGAAGGTGGGATGTCGTCGATTCCGGGATGATTCCATCCTACGCCTGTTCGGTTCGACGAAGACGACTCTCCGGTGCCGACTTGGTTCTTCCTGCCGGGCGGCGGTGATTCATCCGGAAGCCGGTCGGCGTTGCTGTCGGCGGGTGTCAGCAAGGCGGCGGGCGAGACTGCGGGACGGTCGACTCCGACCCGCCCTGAGTGGCGTATTCGTGCAGCCGCTGAGGCTGCTGATGTCGCGTGCCCCAGTGACGCAGGAGCACGGGCGACGGCACAGTTCAGACTGGCCAGAGGTCGTCGATCGGCCGGTCCAGCAGGTCGGCCAGCTCGTGTTCCGCGCGGGAGTGTCCCGGCTCGTGGTGAGCCCGGCCGGTGGGGACCCGGCACGAGTCCGCGATCCGCCGCTCCAGGATGCGACCGATCCACTGTTTGACATCGGCATCCGCGTCGCTGCGGCGGCCGGCGAGCCACCACACTTCAACGTAGGTGGCGGCGAGAATCGCGGTCCGCTGCCGGGGCTCGGTAAGACGTGCCGTGAGGTCGGCGGCGAGGATCTCGGCCGTACGGTCGACGAGAGCGGCGAACGCCTGGTGGCTGCCGCGCGAGATCGCCTCCATGTCCGCCGAATCGAGGAGGCTCTCCGCGGTGGGACCCGTGCTGGGCGGAATCGTGGTTGGTGTCATTGGGTCGGCCGCTTTGCGGGCGAAGATTCGCATGGGTGCTCCAGGCTGGTGTCGAGCTGCCGCCGGGGTCTGGAGCGACCTGCTGGTTCGTCGGGTCCGGTGCCGCGCATTCATTGCCTACCGCACCGCCGTGTTCGCTTGATCGAATCCTCACGCCAGACGTCGCGCGCCGCTGGCCGGTGGTAACGCTGTGGTGTGGTGATCCGTCGGCGTGTGCGATCCCGGCGATCAGTTCAGGGTGTGGCGTCTGTCGGTGGGGTCCGCTGCGGCGGTGTCGGCCGAGGCCTGGATGGCGCCGGGCGGGACGATCAGAAGATCGAACCGTTCTGCCCCGAAGTCACTGATCACGGTGACCACACCGGGTGGCTGGGACGTGTACCGGCGGAACCGCATTGGGCGGCTGGGACTCAAGGTGCTCTGGGGCATGACAGTGCCTCCCTTTGGACGGCCTCCACGTCCCTCGCGCGGCGGGTGCGGCATGGACTCGCCGCCGAGGTCGAGAGGCCGGTGCCGGTCCACCGTACCCGCGCTCGGCGGCGGTAGTGCGTACACTTGGGGATGACCGATGGCTCCGTCATCGGTGCCGGCCTCGGCCGGTGCGCGCCCCGCCTACCGGATGCCGCGCCTTTCACCGGACTCGGTGGACCTCGTCCTTGCCTGTTGTCTTCAGGTTGGGCCCCGCGCCTGCGTCGGTCCTGGACGATGGGATCTTGTCATGGCTATATTCGTCCGTCACCCTGAGTTTCTGTCGCCTGCCGAGCGCCTTCGAGCGCGAGAGCTGAGACAACTCGATCACACTTCGTTCGACGGCAGTTGGTGGCCTGACTCGCCCGATCTCGACAGTGAACTGCCTGTTCTGCTGCCCATGCTCGATCACGTCCGTGGACCGGTGCGACAGTTGGTGCTGAGCGCCAGAGACTGGGCAGTCGGCCCGGACCGGGTCGTGCTGGGCCTGCGTACGGTCGCCGTCGACTACTCGCCCGGCCAGTCGCCGTGGACAATGACAGTCGTCTGTGTCGACGGGGGAACCTTCACGATGCGCGTGATCCCGCCCGCCCCGAGTCCCTCAACCTCGGACGGCTCGGACGCGGAGGCCTGGGAGACCGAGGGCGGCGGCCTCGGTCTGCCGCGCTGGCGAGCGGTTCGATGACCCCGGTCCGGGCCGGCGAGCCCCGCCCGGTCAGTCCTCGCCTCGCCAACGAGGCTCTCTACCGGGCCGTCGTCGCGGCCGACCGGGCGCCGTCGCCGCACGACCGGCGGCCCTATCAACTGTTCCGGCCGGGCATATACCTGGCGACCGGCGGCGACCGGCCCCTTGGTCCCTCCACATCGTGGCGCCGTCCGCGAGCCCGGTCCGCTTCCGGAGTGGACCATGGATGACCGGGCGACCATGATTCGGGGTCTCATCGCCGCTCAGCCGGCGCGCGCCGGTGGAGTCGTCGATCACCTGCGGTGTGTCTGCCAGGCCGCGGCAGGAGCGTTGTCGGCCTCCGGGACGGGCATCAGCGTGCTGACCGACGACGGAACCCGCAGCGTGTACGCCGCTTCCGACCCACTCAGCGAGCACGTGGAGGAACTCCAGTTCCTTCTCGGTGAAGGCCCGTGCCTGGAGGCCTTCGACCGCCGCCGACCGGTGCTGATCCCCGATCTCGCCGGCGAGGCGATGACCCGATGGCCCGCATACGCACCGGAGGCCCACGACCGCGGTGTCCGCGCCGTATTCGCGTTTCCGTTGCAGGTCGGCGCGGCCAGGCTCGGTGTCTTCGACGTGTTCCGCGAGCACCCCGGCCGCCTGTCCGACCAGCATCTGGCCGATGCCCTCTGCTTCGCCGATGTTGCGGTCGAGTACTTGCTCGATCGGCAGAGAGACGCCGCCGAAGCGCCGGGCGAACCTGCACCCGACGATGTGACCGAAGCGGTCGGGAACCGGGCGGAGTTGTTCCAGGCCCAAGGCATGGTCATGGTCCAGATCCAGGGCAGCATCACCGACGCCGCGGCCCGCATCCGGGCGTACGCCTACGCCGAAAACCGCAGCCTCGGCCAAGTCGCCCACGACATCGTCGCGGGCGACCTGCGCTTCGAAGCGGACCACTGATGACCGTGCCGCCGCACCGCACAGCAGCCAGGAGGCAACGATGACCACCGTTTCCGCGCAACGGTTGGCGTCGATCTTCGTCGAGGTCGCCGACACCCTCGTCGAGGAGTTCGACCTGATCGACTTCCTACACATGCTCACCGACCGCACCGCGGACCTGGTCGGCGCGTCCGCGGTCGGGCTCATGCTCGCCGACGGCCGCGGCAACCTCGAATTCATGGCCGGATCGAACGAGAACGTCAAGCTGCTGGAGCTGTTCCAACTACAGACCAGAGAGGGCCCGTGCCTGGAGGCCTATCGCACCGGGCAGGCGGTCATCAACGTCGACCTGAGCGCCGCAACCGCCCGGTGGCCCCGGTTCGCGCCACGCGCGACCGCCTCCGGATTCCAGTCCGTGCACGCCTTCCCCCTGAGGCTGCGCAGCCAAATCATCGGAGCATTGAACGTGTTCGGTGACACCAAGGGCGGCGACTTCAGCGGCGCCGACGTACCGATCGTGCAATCCCTCGCGGACATGGCCGCCATCGCCCTGCTGCAAGAGCGTGCCCTACGCCGCGGCGAAGCATTGACCGAGCAACTTCAGGGCGCACTCAACAGCCGGATCGTCATCGAACAGGCCAAGGGCGCTGTCGCCTACGCCAATGGGGTCAGCGTCGACGAGGCATTCACACGGATCCGGAACTACGCCCGCAACCACAACCGCAAACTGACCGACGTGGCACACGCTCTCGTCAACGACCGCAGCACCCCACCGGAGCTTGACTGACCGTTCAGTTCCCTCAGCGGTCGGGCGGAACGCCTGCACGGCGCAGCGGGATGCTGTACGGGCCACGGAGTACCGTAGAGGTGTCAGCCCACCACGCTCAGGACCCCGGCGTTCACTGTGAATCAAGATCCGAGGGCCAGTCATGAGATTCTCGATCCGCGCCTCCTCGCACGCCACCACCCATCCGCGTCACGTGGCCCGGTGGTCCTGATGAGCTACTCCGACGTCATCGACCTGCTGATGAAGCAGCATGACGAGATCCGCCGGCTGTGTGCCGGCGTCGAGCGCTCCCGAGGACCGGAAAGAGCACAGCGGTTCGCGGAGCTTGCCCATCTGGTCCATCTGCACGAACGCGGCGCAAGGACGGTTGTGCATCCAGCGACCCGTAACGGCACCGGCAGCATGGTCGGCGTGGCGCGCATGCTGGAGGGAGAGGCCATCGAGCGGTCCGTCACCACATTGCACGACCTCGGCACGGGCCACCTGGATTTCGAGAACGGGTTCGCAGCCCTGTACCGGGCGATCCTGGACCACGCCACCCGGGAGGAACTGGACGAGTTCCCGATCCTGCGCGTCCAGGTGCCGGTCCAGCGGTTGCACATGATGGCGGGCGAGCTACACGACGTCCAGGTCATGGACGCCGCCTGACTACACGAAATCCTGTGGGCCGCCGGCCCCCTTCGGCGGCCCACAGGATTCCTCTACTCGAGAAAAGCTCGGGACCTGTTTACTGATCTCCGGCCGGCACTCGGCCGGCGTCGGCGAGGGCTGAGCTACGGGGTTCGGTCCGGGCCTCGCGCAGCGGCGCTCCGACGGCGTGCAGGTGCGACCAGCAGGGTCCACCACGAGGAGCCGACCAGGACGAAGGCGGCACAGACACCACAGAGCATGGCGACCACCACGCTCATCCGTATCGCGTAATAGACGGGCCGCCGTATCGCGTAATAGACGGGCCGCCGCTCGAGAAGGCCCGCCTCGGTGATCTGGCGGTTCAGCGCGGCAAAGTCACTGCCGGCAACGCGGGGCCGCTGGGTGACGGTTTCGCTCATATGCAACGACTCCTTTGGTGCCACCGCCCACCATGCAGAAGCAACCATGGGCGTGAACCGGTGTTGAGGCCGCGGAGTCTGGACGGCCGGTCGCCACCGAAAAACCGGTGACGGCGCGACTGTACCCCGGCTGCAGATCCGGTAAACGGCGGAGAGCCGGCAGGCGAGCAAACGTACGTTCACCGTGTCGCTTGAGATCGCGGTGACTGAGGGTTCCCTGATCGTGACGGGTCGCCACCATCGTCGAAACCTCCACTCTTGCACAGGGGTGCGGCGCGGCCGCCCTGGCCGGTGATCGCCGCACGGCGTCTGCCGGATCGGCGTAATCTTGTGGTGATTTCGTGTACGTATGACCGCGTCGGCCGGAGTCATCCGCTGACACTGATTCTGCCGCCTGGACCCCGCGGGTACGACCCGACATCCGCCACCTCGACCGAGTCGGCGTTCCGTAGCAGTCTGTTCCGCCACGCGGAAACTGATGGTCCCGGAGCTGCGGCCGTTCGGGCCCGTCCATGTCGCCCCAGGGCGGACGGGGGAATGTCACCTGCTCACAAAGGACTTTCGTGATGTTCAGTGATTCCATCACCCATCCGACGGACACCCAGGTCAGCATCCACGCCCTCGCCGAGGCGGCCACCATCGGCGGGTACGCCCCGTCGAACTGCAACACACAACCGTGGCGGTGGCGGCTCGCCGCCGACACTCTCGAACTGTGCCTCGCCTCGGAGCGGATCATGCCGGTCACCGACCCGGAAGCGCGTCTGGCGACACTGAGCTGCGGCGCGGACCTGCATCACGCACACGCGGCGTTGCGGGCGCAGGGCTGGGATGCATGGCAGGCGGAGCTCGCTGTGTGGGCGGGCGGCACGCGGCCGCCCGGATCGGGTGTTCCGGACGCGGCGATCCCGGACCGGGCCACGCAGACCACGGTGCCGGGCCGCGACTTCGGCCATTACGGTGACCTGCCGGTCAGCGCCGCACACGACGAGTCAGCGGTGTTCGTCACGCTCTACGGCCCCGGCGACGACCCGATCGACTGGCTCCGCGCCGGTGAGGCCTGCCCTGTCCGCCGGCTGGCTGACCGCCACCATGCGCGGGGCCACCGTGCTGCCGTACAGCGCACCGATCGAGGTCATTGCACGCCGTCAGGCGATTCGGGCGATGATCGCCAGCGTCGGGCACCCCTACCTGTTGCTGCGGCTCGGCCGCGCCGACCCGGCCGCGGACCCCGCGCCGCATGCGCCGCGGCTGGCCGCCGAGCAGACCATCGACCGGGCGTGACAACCGCCGGGCCGGTGATGCGGATCGGGGTCGGACCGCCTGGCCTGCGACTCGCTACCATCCGCCCCTGACATCGCTGAGGTTCCCATGGCTATCGCCGACGAACGAGGGGTTGAGCCGGACCGGATGGATCCGCGGTCCGGAGGTCTGTGGCAGGCCGCAGGCGATCATCTGATGACCCTCATGGCGCAGGCGGCGCAAGCGCCAGCGGCGATGGTTCACCTGCTGGACGGTCGACAGCTGCGTCTGGTCGGCGGGTACGGTCTGCCATCGCAGTGGGCGAGCACACCTCCGGCATCCGTATCGTCGACGCTGAGCGGGTTGGTGATCGCGAGGGGGTCACCCGTGGTTATCAGCGACGTCATCGCTGACGCTCAAGTCCCAGCTGAGGCACCGAAATCGGTGATGGGTGAACGCGCCTACCTGGGACACCCGATCCGTGACGCCGATGGGGCGGTCACGGGGGTGTGCGCGGTGCTGGACCGTCGGCCCAGACCGTGGCAGCCGGAGCATCTGACCGCGGTGGACCACGGGGCGAAGGCGTGCGCGGGTCTAGTGATCGAACAACACTCCACCGTACGGGCGGATGAGACGCGGAGGCTGCTGGTCGCTCTGTTGGAGAGTTTGCAGACCGGTGTGGCCGCGTGCGACGCCGCTGGGCGACTGGTCTTCTCGAACAAGGCGAACCAGGACCTGCACGGCGAGTTACCCCAGGACGTCGACCTGCGGGCATGGACCCGGCAGCGGTTGGCCTCGGCCCCGACGTTGCCTCCCGCCCTTGGACCGCTCCTGCGAGCCCTCGCCGGCGAGCACTTGCGCGACGTCGAAATCATGGTCGAACGCCCGAGGCAGCGACCTTCGACGCTGCTCGCCGACGCACAGCCCATCATCACCGCCGACGGCGCCTCACTGGGCGCCGTGGTCACCATGCAGGATGTGACCCAGCAGCACAGCGCGGCCGTGCTAAAGGACTGCGAGCTGACGATCCGGCGCCTGCTCTCCGGCTCCGATACCAGCCCCGCCGACGGGCTGCTGCGCGACGTCATCACCACCGTCGGGCAGATGCTCGATTGGGCGGCCACCGAGTTCTGGGCCATCGACGAGGTCGGCAACGTGCTGCGCCGACGTCTGTGCTGGACCGATGAGCGGAACCTGTTGCCTTCCGGGTCACCGGACCGGCTCGGCCAGGGGGAGGGCATGCCCGGGCGAGCCTGGCAGACCTCCGAGACGGTCTGGGCGAGAAACCTGAACACCGACGCCGGTTCAGGCGCGCAAACCCTCGACTGGGGCATGCTGCGATCGGCGGTGGCCGTGCCGGTGCCCATCGGATCGGTCACGCGAGGGGTTCTGGTGTGCTATAGCGCGTACACCGAAGATCCTGATGATGTTCGCACCGCTGTCATGACCGGTATCGCTGCCCATATCGGGCAGTTCCTCGAACGCCGCCGCGGCTGGGATCTGACCGCCCAGCTCGGGCACAGCCGCGACGAATACATCGCCCTGGTAGGCCATGAGATTCGCACGCCACTGACCAGCATCCTGTCGTACACGACAATGATGATCGACGATCCGGATCTGCCGGCCGGTGACCGGGCCGAGATGCTGCGGGTGATGCAGCGCAACACCGGCCGCCTGCAGGTCATCATCGCCAAGCTGCTCGACATCGCCGGGATGCAGTCCGGTCACGTAGCAGTGGAATCGCGCCGCATGGACCTGAGCGCCGTCGTGCGGGCCACGGTCGCCACCATCCGCAACCGGTCTGCCGGCCGGGATGTCACCTTCGACATCGACGTACCCGACGAGACGATTCTGTGGGGAGACTCGAGGCGGCTCGCCCAGGTCACCGACGAACTACTCGCCAACGCCCTCGACTGGGCCGACGACGGCACCCGCATCATCGTGGCCGTCTCCACCGACGGGCCCGCCGCCCAGCTCACCGTGTCGAACACCGGCCCCGTCATTCCCACAGCCGAACGCGAACGACTCTTCCAGCGCTTCTTCCGTACCCCGAGCGCCATCAGCAACGCCATCCCCGGAACCGGTCTGGGACTCTCACTGGCCCGCGTCATCGTCGAACAGCACGGCGGAACCATCATCGCCGGCACGGGCGACGAACCACCCGGCACAACGATCACCGTCCGGCTCCCCACGGAGCGGCCCGGCAGGTGACCCGGCGGTTCTCTTTCGGCCGAGCCGTATTCCGCGGCCGGGCGCCGCTACCTCTATCATCGATGCCAGCGGTGACGCTGTCATGCGCCGCCGTCAGCTGCTCAGGACCCCGGCAGTGCGCCCTCTTGCCGCTGTGTACCTGGGAGCTGCCATGATCGTCGACCTTCAACACACCCGTGTGGTGCCGTCGTTCGCACCGCGTCACCATCATCAGAACGACCGGCTCGCCGGTACCGGCGCCTGCACCGCGGCCGCTGCCGTCCGATGAGCGTCATCGACCGTGATGCCTCCGGTGCGCACGCCCAGCCTCCGCACCTTTTCACCACGCCGGGTCCGCGCATCGGCCCACTGGTGACGGTGACTGCGGATTCCGATACCTCCCTGGTGGAGATCGGCGTGCACGGCCGCTGGTCACGGCACCTCGGCGCCGGCGTGTCCGCAGCAATCGGAAGGTGTCTGGCCGAACCACCGGCGGGCATCATCGCCGACCTGTACGACCTCGGTGATCCTGATGCCGCCAGCATGCCGCTGTGGCAGGCCGCACGGCGTGCCGCGAGCGCGGTGCGGCCAACCGTGCAGTTTGCTCTGTGTCTGCCCACCGCCACGGCACTGAACCGCGAGCTCCGACGCACCGATGTGGTGCCGCACCTGTTCATGTTCGCCACCCTGGCCGAAGCCCGAGCGGCGGTCACCCACCGGCTGGCGCCGACTCCACGGCTACAAGCCGACCTGCCACCAGACCTGACGGCCGCCGGCTTGGCCCGCGACCTGGTCACCCGGGCAGGTGACGACTGGAACCTGTCCGAGCCGCTGCTGATGCGAGCCAGGCTGGTGATGTCCGAACTCGTCGTCAACGCCGTCGAGCACGCCGGCACCCGCATCCGCGTCACCCTGTCGCACCGTGCCACCGGTCTGCACCTCTGGGTCAATGACGGCACCACCAGCCTTCCCAGCATGCGATCCACTCAGTCCTTGTCCAGGCCAGAGTTGTTGACGCAGCGGGGCACAGGGCTCGGGGTCGTCCACGCCGGCGCCGACACCTGGGGTGCCATGCCCACCCGCAGCGGCAAGATCGTCTGGGCCGTCATCCGACCCCGTGCCGGCGACTGAACCGCCCCACGACCTGGCCTGCCCGATGATGAGCCGGCTGTACAAGGCTCCTTGCAACTGCTCGTAAGGGTCTCGCCGTGGCCTGGCAGCTCCCCGAGGGTGATGTTCTCGTTCGACCCGGCAACGAACTCCAGCCGGCCTTGCTGGTCGGCGAGCAGCATGCCGACGGCCGGCGCCGCCGTCTGGTCGGCGACTCATTCGGTGATCATGCGCATGTAGTCAAACTTGTCGATCAACGTGTCGGCGATCTCGACGAAGAACATCGCCGGCTTCTGCACGGATACGGTCATCATGCACGCCTCCCGGACGGGCCGGCGGTCACCCCCCACCAATCGCCGATCGATCACCTCCGAGCGCCGTCGTGGGCACGGTGTTGCTCGCCGGATCCCGCTCATCCCTCGCCGTGACAGCGCTCGGCCGCTGATCTCGCCCTTATCCCCCACCTGGAACCGAGCCGCCACACCCGGCGGCCGGCACCAGCTCGAGGGCTTCCAGGGCCGCCTCCCGGCGACACAGTGGCAAGGCCACGGGACCCCATCCGGCCAGAGAACCGAAAGCCGGCCGTTATCGGGGTGGGAAGCTGTTTCGGGATGACGACGGTGGGGCAGGTGGCTTGCTGGACGCAGTGCTGACTGACCGAGCCGAGCAGCATCCCGGAGAAGGCGCCGTGGCCTCGACTGCCGAGGACCATCCGCTCGGCCCCCTGCCGGCAACCAGCAGGACCTGCGCTGCCGGGCCTTCCATGACGCGGGTGGTGATGGGCACGGGGTGGTCGTCACCACCCTGCGCCCGTGCCACCGTTTCGGCCAGGGTCTTCTCCGCGCACTTGCTGATCTGCGCCGGCGACCACGCGCAACGGAGTTTGCCGGCCACCACCTCGCGCAATGCCGGGTCGGTCGCCAACCGCCGGGACTTCGGCCGCTGGCGACGCAGGTGGGCCTGATTGTGGGCGTACCAGGGCTGATAGTGACCGTTGGGCTTCCGGTTGCGGGCGATCTCCCGGTACACGCTTTGGTGGCTCTTGCCGATCCGAGCCGCGATCACCTTGACCCGCTCACCGCGATCGAGGCCGTCGGCGATCTCGATGCGATCGTCCTGGCTGAGATACCGTCCACTGATCGGGGTCTCGACAAAGCTCACGCTGCCAGCATCGATGAACCACACCGACCCGCAACTGAGTGACACGCCCACCTCCGCGGCCGCTCGTGCGCCTCGCATCCCTGTTCTGATCAGCTCGAAGTATCGGCGTTTGACATCCAGCGACATCTTGTTGTGCGCGTATCTGGGCATGCGAACCTCTTCTGATCAAGATTCGCAACGACCGTTAGAACTCAAGAGGCGTACATCGGGGGAACCTGCCACGCGGTGACGGCCTCGACGGTCCCGCCGGTCAGCCTTGCGTACGCGAGCGCCCAGCTCAGCGCCTCCGCCGAGCCGGCGGCGCTGTCGATGCCGACGACGATGCGATGATCCGGCGCTGATTGCTGATCGACCATGTTGAGCTCCTGAGGTGAGGAACCCACCGCTCGGTATGGGGGTTCAGCGACGACGATGTGCGCGGTCCGAGTGGATGGAGCACACCGCCGGGTCTATGTGAGCCAGGGGTTACGCCGCACAAGCGGGGTCGCCGCCCACCGACGGCCGAGGCCCCACGTATTTCCGGCGCCGAGCAGGGCCAGCAGGATCAGCACGGCGGCGTACACGAGGTGGTCGTCCATGAACGGATTGGTGGTCGGCGGCAGCATCGCCGTCCACATCAGGACGGTCGACACGGCTCCGGCACATGCGGCGACACGCATGCCGATCCCGAGCAGGAGCGCTGTGCCGATGCCGAGCAGCGTCGCCATGAACATCGCGTCGACGACGGCGTTGCCGGCGATCGAGTGATAGAGGCCGGCGAACGGGCCGGTCGCGGATTTGCCCAGGAAACCCGCGGTGGGGCTCCCGCCGTCCAGCCATGCGTTCGCGGCCGCGGTACTCCGGCCGAGGCCGAACAGTTTGTCGAGGAAGGCCCAGAGGAAGACCCACCCCAGCGAGATGCGGATGCCGGCCAGAAGATGTCGCGCGGCGGTGGCCGTCCAGCCGGTGACCGAGAGGCTGGCTTCCGGTACGTGAGCCTGGTGCCTCGCAGCCCGTTCCACCTTTTCCGACCTTGCCGGAGCGGTGGCCGGAGCCGGGGTTCCGTGATCGTTGGCGATGTTTAACACCGCACTCACATTCCTTCACATTTGTTCATGCCACATGTTCCGCAACGTGTCCAGCACGTACACGGATCGTCGAGAGCCGCACTGCCCGCTCGAGGGCTACCACCGCACGAGGTGAGGGCTTCGGCACGCTTGATGGACGGGGGCGGCGATGTAATCCACGACTGGCGGGGAACAGCTGGGGCGGCGGAGAGCTCACGCCACCGGAGTCCCGGGTGACGTGTTCACCGTACGCCCCCGTGACCGAATCCGCTGAAATCGGTGTCGTCTGCGGCTCACCTGGCCGCGTGGAGTAACTCTCCGGCACGCTTCGCGCAGATTCTGACCTCTTTCATGGCGGCGGAGGACACCACGTGCCGGGAGCCCGGTTCTCCGGCCGTCGAGAGAGTGTCATGGCAGGCGTAGGCTGACGGTGTCGCTCCAGACTCCGGCGGCTCCGTCCACCGCCGACGAGTGATCCGAGAGAGCCGACAATGATCATCTTCAGAATAGTCGTCGTCACTGTTCTACGTGAGCGGCAGCACGTCAGAGCTGCCTTCGTCGAACGGGAACTGCCCGAGCACATCGACACCTCCGAACATGGCGGGTTGCTGGCCATGCTCCACCTCGAGCCGGCGGCATCGGCCCGAAGAGCATCCTTGTGATGGTCGGCATCCTGGGGCCGGTGGCCTGGCGTACCCCGCCGTACGCATATGGGCCTTGGGAACAGGTCACGGGGTTGCTTGCGGACGGTCTGGTGAAAGCCGGCGTTGAGGTGACGCTCTTCGCGACATTGGACTCGATCACAGCGGCGCGGCTCGATGGTGTGTGCCCGCGGGGGTATGCGGACGATGCGTCGGCGGACGGCCGAGTCGCCGAGGCCATGCATGTCTCGTACACCCTGGCCCGCTCCGGTGATTTCGACATCGTCCACAACCACCTCGACTGGCTCCCGCTCGCCTTCGCGGATCACTGCCGTGCCCCGCTGCTCACCACCGTGCACGGATTCTCCGGCCCCACGATCCTGCCGGCCTACCGTTCGAGTCGCTCCTCGTTCGTGTCGATCTCCGATGCCGACCGGCACCCCGACCTCGACTATGTCGCGACGGTCCATCACGGGGTGGACGCGGGCGGGCTCCCGTTCTCACCGGCCGGGGCACCCGGGCTGGTGAGCTTCGGCAGAATCCACCCGGACAAGGGCACCCACACGGCGATCGAGATCGCCCGCCGCGCCGGGCGTACGCTCACCATCTGCGGCATCGTTCAGGATGAGCGGTATTTCGACGAGCGGGTGGCGCCGCACATCGACGGCGAACACGTGGTCTTCCTCGGCGCGGTCGGGGCACAGCGCCGCGGTGAGATCCTCGGCCGGGCAGAGGCGCTTCTGCACCCGATCGACTTCGACGAGCCGTTCGGCCTGTCGGTCGTGGAGTCGATGGTCTGCGGTACACCGGTCATCGCCTACCCGCGGGGCTCCATGCCCGAAATCGTCGACGACGGTGTCACCGGGTTTCTGGTATGCGGCGTCGACCAGGCCGTCGCCGCTGTCGGCGCTGTTCACACCATCGACCGGGCCGGCTGCCGGGAACAGGCCCGCAAACGCTTCGACGCGCACCGCATGGTCGCCGACTATCTGGCCGTCTACGAGCAGCTCATCGGCAGCAGCAGGGGTTGACCGGCCCGCGCACACCCAAGCACCGCGCCTCGCACGCGGTCGCGTGTCGACCGCTACCCGGCGGGCTACAGAAAGGCACCCCATGACCATCAGGTACGGATTCCTCAGCACCCACCCGCCCACTCGGTGCGGCCTGGCGACTTTCAACGCCGCGCTCTCCACTCACCTCAGTGAGGTCGCCGGGCCGAGCGGCATCGTCCGGGTCGCCGCGCACGGCGACGACATCAGACCCACACCCGGTGTGGTGCACACCTGGATGGACACCGCACCGTCCGGCTGGCGTGACAGCGCCGAAGTGCTGAACACCTTCGACGTCGCCGTCGTCCAGCATGAGTACGGCATCTACCCCGGCCGCGACGGCGGAGAAGTCCTGTCCGTACTACGCCGGCTCACCGTGCCGAGCATCGTCGTCCTGCACACCGTACTGACCAATCCCACCCCGAGGCAGAAATCGCTGCTCGAACAGATCGCCGCCGCCGCCGGCGCGGTCGTGACCATCACCGAGGCGGCCCACGACCGGCTCCTTCTCGGCTATGCCGTGGACGCGGCGAAGGTGAGCGTCATCCCGCACGGCGCCTCCGACTACACCGGGGGACCGGCCCGCCGCCACGACAACCGGCCGCATCTGCTCACCTGGGGCCTGCTGGGCCCGGGAAAGGGCATCGAGTGGGCCCTGCGCGCCCTGGCCCGCCTGCGGAACCTCGATCCGGCACCGGTCTACACCGTGGCCGGCCGAACCCACCCCAAGGTCGTCGAACAGCACGGCGAGGCGTACCGGGCGAGCCTGCACCGGCTCGGGGCGGCTCTCGGCGTCGCGCATGACGTGCACTACGAGTCGGCGTACCTCGACAACGCGGCACTCGGCGACCTGATCTGCTCCGCCGACGTCGTCGTATTGCCGTACGACTCCACCGAACAGGTCACCTCAGGCGTCCTCGTCGAGGCGGTGGCAGCCCGGATTCCGGTCGTCGCGACCGCCTTCCCGCACGCGGTGGAGCTGCTCACCGACGGGCCCGGCCTGCTCGTGCCGCACAAAAGCCCGGCGGCCCTGGCGACCGCGGTCCGGAAGATCCTCACCAAGCCCGCTCTGGCGGCCGAACTACGAAAGCGCAGCGGCCACGCCGAACCGGCAGTCCGGTGGCCCGCAGTCGCCCTGCGCTACCAGCAACTCGCCTCGACACTCGTCGGCGCCGGCGTCCGCCCGGTCACGGCGGCCGGCGTATGACCGAGGGCGCGACCACCACGGCGGGGTCCGCCCGGGCTGTTCCCGCTGTGCCCTTCACCCACCTGCTGCGGCTCACCGACGACACCGGCCTGTTCGAACACGCCCGGCACGCCACTGTCCGCCGCGAGCACGGTTACTGCACCGATGACGTCGCCCGGGGTCTCGTCGTGACCAGCCGCGAGCCGGACCCGTCCACTGACATCCTCCGGCTCGCCGAGCGGTATCTGGCGTTCCTCACCCACGCCCAGAGCACCGACGGCGCCTTCCACAACCGGCTGGACTTCAACCGGACCTGGACCGATCAGCCAGGCGTCGGCGACTGGTGGGGCCGCGCCCTCTGGGGCCTGGGAACAGCCGCCGCACGCTCGCCGGCCCGGTGGATCCGCCAGGAAGCGCTCCTCGCCTTCACTCTGGGAGCCTCCTGCCGATCCACCGACCCGCGGGCGATGGCCTTCGCCGCGCTCGGCGCCGCCGAACTTCTCCGGGCCGATCCCGGCAACGAGACGGCCGCCGAGCTTCTGGCCGACGCCACGATCGCCATCGGGACGCCCGGTCCCGACCCGCACTGGCCATGGCCGGAGGAAAAGCTCACCTACGCCAATGCCGCCCTCGCCGAAGCCCTCATCGCCGCCGGCGACCTCCTCGACGACCCACCAGCCCTGGCCGCCGGCTTGCGGATGCTGACGTGGCTGCTGACGATCCAGGTCAGTGACGGTCATCTGTCGGTCCTGCCGTCCGCGGGATGGCAGCACGGCGGTCCACGGCTGCACCACGACCAGCAACCGATCGAGGTGGCGGCGCTGGCGGACGCCTGCGCCACCGCCGCCGCCGTCACCGGCGGCCGGAACTGGCACACGGGGGTGCACCGGTCCATCGCCTGGTTCCTCGGTGACAACGACATCGGCCAGGCCATGTGGGACCCGGCGACCGGCGGCGGCTACGACGGACTGACGCTGCACGGACCGAACCTCAACCAGGGCGCCGAGTCCACCCTCGCCCTCATCTCCACCCTCCAGCACCACACCGCGAGCGAGGGTCAGAACCCGCGAGCGCGTCTCGGTCACAGAACGGCGCCGCGGGGCGTAATCTCCGCTGCGGCGACTCCGCGACCGTAGAGCACGACGAGCCGGTCATCACCGTGTCTGCCGTGTAGCACCGCCGAGTCCTCGGACAACAGGCGAAGAACACCGAATGGGTTCGGTGTCATCGAGGTATCGCGATCGTCCAGGCAGGAGGCGACGGCACTTCGACATTCGCCGATCGTCGGCAGGGGAGCTCGTCACGTCGAGATCCGATGCCGTCCGACTGGCGTCCCGGGGTCTGCGGCGGCGGAGCCGGGCCGTCGCTGACGGCCGGACGCGACGGTGACCGCGACAGGGACAACCGCCGCGGCCACGTTCATCGGAAGCGCCGGCCCGTCCCCCACAGACGGACCGCATTACGTCATCGTCCAGGAGCCACGAATCGCGGCGCCCTACGCACTACCGCCCGTTCACCACGGCGGCGCGTCGCACTGCCGCCGCGCTCAGGCTGCGGACGAGGGCCTCGTGCCCATCCGCGGTCTCCCAGCCGGTGTCGGCCACGACCACCACGGCGCGCCCGGTCCGGGCGACCACGACGTAGGTTTCCTTGTTCGTCTCTGCGTAGTCGATGTACTCCCGATGCCGCAGAAGCACGGACTCGTCGCCGGCCACGCCACTGGCGCGAACTGACCAGCCATGGCCACAGGTGGCTACGGCCCGGCGCACGTCACGCAGATACCGCTGGGCGCCGTCAGAGGCATAAACGGCCACGTCGTTCACGATGACCGTCGGGCGGTCGTTCACGCCGACCATGGCCTGGACGGCCCGATCCGCGCGGCGCAGCTTGGCCGACGCGTATGGTCCGCACGGCTGCGGCGGCCGCAGCGCCACCCAGGAGTTGGCGGTGACCGGCGTGGTGGCGGTCCCGTTCAGGTCCGCGGCCTGCAGCATTGCCGTCTCGGGGACGGAGTACGCCGGCGCGGACGCGATGCGGTAGGCGACGATCGCCGGTCGTTGGTTGCGCGCGGCCGGGCCGATCAGTGCGACACAACCCGCGTCGCCCGCGCCGCCGGCGCGGAACCGCTTCTCGAAGTTGCCTCGGGCGTCGGTGACGATGTTGTTCCTCGCGCCGCCGTCGAAGTCGCAGCCGCTGTCGAGCGCGGTAGCCAGCTTCTGGCGGGAGAGGGGCCGGCCGGTGTCGGTGAAAGAGGCCCGGCCGTGGATCCGGAAGCCGCCCCCGGCCAGCATCGAGTATTGGAACGTCAGCGCGGGCCGGTGGGTGCCCCGGACCCGCAGTTGCGGTGCTCGGGCGCCGGAGAGTGCGGTGGACAGTTCGTTGCCGGCCTTGTCCATCGCGCCGACCGAGACGATTCGGACCGTTCCGTTCCAGGTGGACGGCACGTTGACGGTGGCGCTCCAGATGCCGTCCGTGGCGGTCCCCGAGGTCCGAGTCAGCACCGGCCGGAGCTTCGACTGATGGCCCGGGACCGGCCCGAGCACGAGCTGCGGGGACGGGTTCATCTCGTGCGGGTCGTCCCGTACCCCCGACGGGTCGGTGACCCGCATGGACACCCGTACGGGCACGACGGCGAGACCACGGACCGCGACGGAGGCCCGAGAGAACTTGACGTCTCGCACCTGCGGCGGGGACTTGTCGGTGGAGACGAGCGCCGGACGGGTGGCCGTGGCGCCCGCCCAGGCGGGCGGCGTCCCAGTGGCGAGCAACGCCCCGGAGAGCGCTACGGCGGCGGTGAGATGGGCGGCGGTGGTGGCACGGTCGCGGGTCTGTGGTGCTACTGAACGCATGTGGAACTCCGTTTCTTGCTGGGAGGGTCAACTAGTTCGTCCACCGCTGCCTCGCTGCGGTTCGCCACTGTCGCCCAACCGACAGTTCCCGCACCGCTACGGAACGTGGCACTGATGGAGCGTCTTCCATGGCCTCGCGCGGACGCATACTGAGCGCGGAAAGGACGTGCTATGTCTGGTCAGGATGTTGAAAGCCTCGCCCGGATCGCGTCCGCAGGCGATCTGGCGGCGCTTAATGTGCTCCTCGTGACGGTCCGGCCGGAGGTTCTCCGGGTGTGCAGCCGCCTGTTGACCAATCGCGAGGACGCCGAGGAGGCATGCCAGGACACCCTGCTGGCGGTGGCCCGGGGGCTGCCCCGCTTCGAGGGCCGCAGCGCTTTCCGGACCTGGATGTTCCGGATCGCCACCAACCGGGCTCGCTCGGCGCGCTGCGGGGACCGGGCGGACGCCCGCACCGGCCGCGACGACGGACTCGCTGACATCGCGGACGTGCGGCGAACCAGCGTGGTCGCCACGACCCGGGTAGACCTGCTCGAGGCCCTGAAGCAGCTACGGCCGGAACTGGCCGAGGCGCTGGCGTTGCGGGACGTGGTGGGGCTCAGCTGCTCAGAGATCGCCGTACTGCACCACGTTCCGGAAGGGACGGTGAAGTCCCGGCTCCATCAGGCCCGGCGGCAACTGCGCATACGCCTGACAGCCTGATAGGCACCTGGGGGCGATCGGTCACCGAGTGGTTCGCCGAAGCCGCACAACCAGTGCTGCGGTGGCTGCGGCGAGGGCGACGCCGGTTCAGGCTGGGCGGGTTGCACGACGAATCCGGTGATGGCGAAGGCGGGCAGCAGGGCGGCGTAGGCGATGCCGTGCCAGCGCAGTCGCCGGCCGGTGCGGGCATCGCGGTGCCGAGGACGATCGCGGACACGATGAGCAGGAACGTGGCGGTCGGGGCGGTGGCGAAGAAGGCGGGGCAGTAGGCGTTGAGGGTGGGCATGCCGGGGGCTAGGCCCTCGTCGACCAGGTACGCGCCTGGCGACCCAAATTCATGGCCGACGTCGTCTGCGGGCACAACCTGCTCAGGGGCAGGATCGCCAACCTGATCGGATCGGCCTGGTCAATCCGGCCGCCGTCCTGGTCTGCCATCTGCTCGAGGCTCCGCTCCAAGCCGGCTCATCGACGTGATCCTCGCCCTCGGCTGCCTCAACGTCGGCACACAGGAACTCATCGCACAGCAGCTACGGCATCTTGTGTCCTGGCTGATTCCCGCCGACCGGATCGTCATGCGTGCCAACCCGGGCCTGCCCCGGATTGCCGTTCTTCGCCTTGTCACCGCAGGCCCGCGAACCGGCCGGTCGTGGTGAGCGCGACGGCTCGCAGGCTGTCGATCCGGCTGTCGGCTCGGTTCGGGACCGGTGCCTGGCTGTGGCGGGCCGCCGCATCCCGGAACTTGTCCCACGTAAACGGCGGTCCGAGCAGGTCCGCGACGTCCAACAGAATGTTGAGGTCGAAGACGACGGTATGGAGGTCTGGTTCAGCCTCGTGGTGCGCTGGCACGCTGCGGGCGCTCCCGGTTGATGCGGGCCGCGACACGCGGCGGCTGGGCATGGTCGCAGTCCGTGGTGAACGCGGAGGCCGAGGGCTCCGGGCTTCCGGGGCCGCGCCGAGCACGCGTGCACCGCGCAGTGATCCCCGCCCGACTATCACCGCCGGTCCCGACCCTGCCACGATCCGCTGCAGGTGCGCACCAGCCTCCACCAACGGCACCTTCGCCTCAGGAAACGCCAATGACGAGTACCCGCTGAACTTCGTGAGCAACGGACTCCAGCCAACGGCTCCGGAGCCGCCCCGACAGTCCGATCAACCAGCCGGGACTACCGCGGACAACCCGGGACAACCGCAGCCAGCTTCCGAACCCCACGAGCAACCACGATCATGGAATCACCGGCCCAGGAACGGGCCGGCGAACCAAATGAAGATCACCGTACGGGCGTACGTGTCATCGAAGTGTCGTGATCATCCATATAGGAGGAAGACTCGCCTCGATGTTCGGCATCGCCCACAAGGAGGCCTGTCGTGTCGAGATCGGATCACTCAGGCCACGAACGCCCTGCTCAAACCAAGTTCTTGAAAGCGAGGTCGATTCAGCTGAAAGACTCCAGGGCCGTCGAACACGAACAGGCCACGAAGATCAGCCGGACTCCGGGCATAAACCGTACGCGCGTACGTGCAAAAATGCGTGTCACGCCACCGCGAATGCATCGATGTCCAGACATGCAAAAGGCCAGCTACGCTGGCCTTTTGTTAAGTCGGGCTGACAGGATTTGAACCTGCGACCCCTTGACCCCCAGTCCCATAACGATTTGATTAAGTAAGATCAAATCGTGTCATTCTATACACAGAACCGGACACAACGACAGTGCCATGCCGTCCGATTTCTACTAATCCCAGAGAAGTTGATCAAGCCTGTGACCAGGCACGTGACCACGCTCTATCAAGTGCGGAGCCTGCCACCCCGTCCAGTTTGACCCTCCAAGCCGCAAGGAGGGGCCTGACCATGCAGAGCACGTGGCCATTTGCGGCTCGTCGCATAGATTTGCCGAGAAAAGAATATTGGAGGCTCAATCTGAGCCACGGCGCGGCCCACTTGACAGCCCATGAGGATCGCAGCCTTTTCCTACCAGCGACAGGCGATTACACGATGAACGCCGTATCAGAATCAATAATACTGTCCCGCTCGAATTCTTAGTCACCGCCTTGTCACGTCCCTGCCATCCCCCTGGAGGGATGATTTGGCCCGCAGCAGGACTCGGCGGTGAGTTCGTGGCTCGAAGGTCAACCCAGTAGGTCGTGAACGGATCACCGAGCCTCACGGACGAGGCGCAGTGCATGGATCATTTGGTCTTGTTCTGGGGTGGTCAGGCCAGGGAGTGCGTCGTCGAACAATTCGTTGAGGCGGCCAGAGGCCCATCGGCGGAGGTCGTCGTCGGACTGGCCGGGCGGCGCTGGGAGCAGCCGGTGAAGTTGGTGGGCCGCAACACGGGTGTGGACTCCGGCGCGGATCCAGCCCAAGACTTCCGGTGAATTGGCGCCTGAACGTACTGCAAGTGGGAGCAGGTTCAGGCTTCGGAGCGCGTCGTCCGGCAGGCGCCAGGGGCCCTCGGGGTCATGTTCGCGGCCGAGCGTGGTGATTGCGGCGAGTGCGCCAGCGACTAGTGGTAGACCGAAGCGGAAAGCGTCGCTGGTGATCGCAATAGTTCGTGGTAGCGGGTCCTGTGCTCCACGCTTAGCGTTGGCGGCGACGGGTTTGGTGTGGATGTGGTCGGCGATAGAAATGATGGGGTTGCCAGCGAGCCAGGCTTGTAGTGCAGTTCGGTAGGCGGTCCAGGCGTGGGTTCGGGCGGTGTTGCTGTCGGAGTAGATGTTGGCCAGTCGGCTGGTGCCGTACGGGGCGTTGGTCAGAAGTCGCTCAAGTTGTGGTCCGGGCAGTTGGCTGAGCAGATCGAGCATTACGTCGGCCCAGTTGGGGATGGTGTTTGGTCCGGTTGCAGCCGCGAGGAAGGTACGCAGGCCGTGGTAGAGCGAGGTGGTTTCAGGCAGGGCTATACCGGATTGGTGGGCCGCTAGTGCAACCCATGGTGGGGCGCCAGCCGTGCGGAGGAACGCGTTGCCGGCGCTGCCCAGCACGCGAGTGATTTCGGGGACCAGAGATTGGGCGTGGACTCGGTGTACTGCCCAGCTCTTGGCTACCACTTGGCGGGTTTCGTTTTCGTCGCCGTCTTCGAAGATGAGGAAGCTGAAGGCGGTGTGCTCGGCAGCAGTCAGGGTGTCGACTGCAAGCTCGCCGGACATAACGTCGGCGATGAGGCCGTCGAGGGCGCTGCTCAGTTCGGAGGAGGCGTCTTCGTCCTGGAGGAATTCTGCCCGTCGGACGGCTTTGTTGGCGTCTGCTGCGGAACTGAGGACGAGAGCTTTGTTGGGTACTACGACAGCCATCGAGCGAGGGGCGATGTGGGCGCGTCCAGCTCGTCCGATCGCGTTAAGTAGCTGCGCTCGGGTTTGGTCGCGGCGTTGCTGCAGGCTGCTGGTGGTGTCGTAGCCGATTTCGGTTCCGCCGATAACGACGGCGGTGGCTGGCAGGTTGAGGCCTTGGGCCATGGTTCCGGTGGCGTACATGGCGGTGGCGTTGCCGTGTTCGAAGGCGACCTCGCTGGCGCGCTGTTCTTCACGGATCAGGGCACTGGTGTGTACGGCTACGCCTCGTTGTAGGTGGTCGCGTAATGCCGTTGGTGCGCCAAGTTCGATTTCTGCCAGGTGTAGGAGGGCTTCTACAACGGTGTTCAGCTGGGTCTCAGCGAAGTTGGTGAGGCGGGCAGCGGTGAAGCTGTCGTGTTTGCTGCGTGGCAGGAACGCGAGGACTTTGTCGCCGCGGTCGCCGAGGCGTTGGACGATCGCTGCGGTCGCTGGGGTGCAGTAACCGTCGGGTTCCCATTTGCGGTCGCGGTTGACGGCGACGGGTGCGCCGATATCAGTCTGGATTAGGGTATAGTCGTCGGCCGCGTGACTCGCCCAGGCTCCTTGCAAGCCGGCGAGTAGGGCGATAGGTGCGTCGAAACGTTGTCTCTTGCGGTGCTGTGGTAGTTGCAGCAGTCGGTTGTATGCGGCTCTGGCTTCGGTGTTTCCCCGGGCGCGGTCGATGCCCGCGATGGCTCGTAGGGTACGGGTGGGTCTCCAGGGCTCGTCGATCACGATGGTGGGGGTGCCGGTTGCCTGGGTTAGCCAGGCGCCGAGTTCGGCGGGGTTGGCGATCAGGGCTGACATCAATAGGAGTTGGGCTTGGTGGGCGCGGTGCATGATTTCAGCGATGACTAGTTCGGCGATGACGCCGCGCGTGCGGTCTCCGAGAAGGTGGGCTTCGTCGAAGACACAGAGTGCCAGGGTGGTGAAGGCCTCGGGGTTCTGTCGTAGTGCGAGGGAGCATTTTTCGGGTGTCATGACGAGGACTTGCTGGTCTTCGATGTGTTCGAGTGACTCGCTGGCAAGTTGGGTGTATTCGGCGCCGCCGATGAACTCGCGGGCTGTTGCCCGGCCGAACATGTCTGCTGTTTGGCGGCGAATTTGGCCGACTAGTGCGTTGGTTGGTGCTAGGTAGAGCACCCAGCCTCGGGTTAGTGCCTGGCTGATGGCGAGTTCGGCGACGGCTGATTTGCCGGAGTTTGTGGGTACGGCCACTACCGCATGAGCGTGCGGGCCGGGCAGTGCTTGTTGAGCGTATTCTTGGGCTGCCGGCCAGAGTAGTGGCCTTGTGGTGGCGCGTTGGCGTTGGTAGTTGCCGAAGCGGTCGCCAGCGTCGCTGGGTGGTCGCGGTACGGTGCGTAGTGCTCGGCCTCCGGTTTCATCGCATGCGGCCGCCAGCAGGAGTAGCAGGTGGTATAGGTCGGGATGGGCGGCTGGCCGTGGGGGCACCTGATCACGGTTCTCGAGTCGGCTGGCGAGGGCACGTAGAGCGCTGCCGGCTTCAGGATCGCCGCCGTCGCGGAATGTGATCCAGTTGAGGTGCTCAGTGATGTGTTGGCCGATGCGGCGCCAGAACTCGTGGCGTACTCGGAGCCGGGCCGACGGAAGCTGCGCTGTTAGGGTGGGCGGCTCGTCGTCAGTGGCGGGCGTTAGCCGGCATAGGTGCAGAATCCGCTGTACGGCCCATGTCGCGATCGGGCCTTCGTCGTTGTCATCGCCGAGGTCATCGGCGCCGATGTCTATGACGGTCAGCGCGGCGTTGGCGTCGTAGCCGGCGATCAGGTATAGCAGGGCGGCTTCGACTTGTTCGAAGGTGCGTTCCGTGCCGAACAGCCAGAACTGGGCTGGTGGGTTTGTAGCAGCGGCGTCTGGAATTGCGGGGGCGCTGGCTGCGGCCCCTTCGTGGGCGATGGTGAGGGCTTCCGCTGCGACAAAGGCGCAGGCTTGGACCATGGCCGGAGGGGTCTGGTCGGGCAGGATCGCGTGGACTTCTAGGGCTGTGGCAAGCCTGCGTAGGGTCTGGACTGGGATGGTCGCGGTGGGGCCGGTGCCGAGCCTTGGTGCGGTGGTGTCGAGCCACGCTGCTGTGAGCATCCGTCGGATCTGGCCGGTATCAAGGCCGGAGATTGTTGGTAGCGCGCCGAGCAGTGTGTCGATACCGCGGTTGAACATTAGAGGACAACCTCCGGGACGGCGTGACGCATCGCGTCGGCAACGGCGTCGAAAAAACGGTGGAAGTCGGTCAGCTCCACCACGATCAGACGGCGGCGCTGAAGAGGCGTTTTGAGCTGGTTGAATTTTGCGCGCGTCGCCGTGAAGTCTCCGGCGTCTTGGTAGACGATGATCGGCAGGTAGGAGGCATTTTCGCTCCAGAGCGAGTCCTTGACCTGCTCCTTGAGGCCGGGAGCGAGGATGGGCCGGAAGGCCATCAGCCTCGACCGCAGGTCGGGTCCATGTACTCCCTTTTCTACATCTATGAAGAGGTCTGCTGCGGATCCAAGGTTGGCGTTGACGTTCGAGGCGGTGGATTTGCTCTCGCCGATCGCGACTCCGAGGATGCCGCCCTGAACGTAGGTGCTCACGGAGTCCAGGCCTTGCCTGTTGGGGGTTTCGTGGATCTCGCTTAGCGCGCATACTTGGCCGTCAACACACGAGGTCTCACGTCTAGCGCTGAGAGCTAGCAGCGCGTGAGCGACGCCTTCGCCGATCCAGGCGTTGCGGCGGGTGTCGCGGAAGAGCCGCTGCGTCTTGGTGGCGAACAAGTTGTGACTGCCGATCAGCGATTCTACGGTTCGGCTGATCTCTTCGCGCCGGTCTACGCCCTCGGCCAGCATGTCTTGCGAAAGTTGGGCGTCGAGTTGGATCGCGCCGGAAAGTGCGCCAACCAGGTAGCGGCCGAGTGCCGCAGGCACTGCGGCGGAGTCCACTCCGGTGATGGTGACGACGGTGTGGCTTGCCGCTGCAACGCCGGGGTTGAAAACAACGCATTTCTCAAGGTCATCCACCGCTGCGGTGAGAAGGTCGATGACTCGGCTGGTGCCAGCGGCCAATCTGTTCCTCCTTCAGTGACGAGTGACCACGGCCCTGATCCGGTTGTTTGGCCTTGGTCAGGAGCGCTTCGGCTTGATTATCGGTGGAAGCGGGCCTCGCCATGAGGGGCGATCGGATGCTTACTCGCCCGCGGGCGGTCGACGACGCCACTACCGCTGCGGCTGGTGGTGTCGTCAGGTGCGGGTCGATCCTTAGGCCAGCGTGTTGGGGAATGCTGCTGGTAGCAGTGGCCGCTGCCTGCAACAGCTTCTATCCGGTTGGAGAGGCGTGGCGCCGCTCAAGGTCGTCGAAGAACTGGTCGAGTCGGTGCTCGATGCCAGGTTCGTCCAGCTCGTGGCCTCCGAATCGATAGACTTCGTAGCCGCGCAGTCGCAGTGACCGGTCCTCGGCCACCATTTCGGCGTAACGTCTCGGGTTGGCGTATCGGCGCCCGTTGTCAAGGACTTCGTCGTCGGCGTAGTGCTGCGCTCCGTCCCATTCGATCACTATTCGGATCCGGTTGGGCAGGAGCAGGAGGAAGTCCATTCGCTGGCGGGCCAGTGGCGGAGTGTTGGGCGCGTAGCGTGCCTGATGATAGGGGTCGTAGTGCAGGTATACCTGCGGGATGAGGGCGGGGATATCGGGGCCGAGGCGTTTGTAGCGCCTTGTGTAGGCGTCGAGAATCCGGCGTTCTCCGGTGTTGTCGCCCAGCGATTGGTAAAGCCGACCGAGCAGGTTGCTCCAAATTTGGTTTTCAGGCAGGTGGTTGAGGCTGGCATGGGTGGTCCACCAGTCTCCGAGTTGCCGCCAGGTGAGGCCCTCGATGCCCAGCGGACGGTCGTAGATAAGGCAGTATTGGGCGTTTTTGACCGCGATGAGGTCATTGTTGAGGGCGTCGTTGAAGACGAACTCGGGTTTCGGGCCGTCGGCGGCGAAGATGAGGTTTTTCATCTCGCCGGTGATACCGGAGCCGTGTCCGCGAGCTACTAGGTCCGCGAGTTTTGCTGCGGACTCCGTTTCCTCGCATTCATCGAGAACCTGGAGCGCGAGTTGGATCAGTTCCGGTTGTGTCTTGCCGGCTATGCGGCGTTCGACATAGGCGGCCTTACTGAGGTTGGCCACGTCGTCTGGCGGGTTGGGCGGCGCGAGTCCGATGCCGGTGCAGAACTGCTCGACCTTTGGGGCGCTCATTGCATCGCGTAGGGCCTGTCCGATCGCTTGTCGCAGCTTGCGCGGTGTCGCCGTTCCCATTGGTCGATCTTAATGCGCAGCTTCCGCCACCAGATCGCCAGCTTGGTTTGTCTGCACATCCCATCGGCGGATTTTGCCGAGGTGACAGCTTGCGGTAGGTCGGACTGTGCCCGGGAGTGAGCGGTGGGCAGCTGTGACAGCTGAGCAGCCGACATTGCGGGACATCAGGATCGCCTCCTGAACGTTTGGACGGCCTGCTCGGGGCAGGTCCGTCGCTGCGCCGGGCTTCGTTCCAGTCTCCGCCATCGAGGGAGTGCGGATTGGTCGCCAGCTAGCGGTGTCAACAAGCACCAGTTTGGCTGTGGCTGACAGTGTCGAGCGACGAGCCGTGCCTGCCCTATGTGCGGCGGTTGATGCTTTGACCCCCCAGCCGTGAGCGCCGCGTAGCGGGCAGGAAGCGCAGGGTGATACGCCGGCCGGAGGTTGATCTTGAATGCTGGTAGAAAGTGTCATACCCCCGTGTCATCCTTGACTGCATCGAGGCTTGGAGGCAGGCCATGCCGTCAGAAATGCGACACGACGTACGACATGCCACTACACCGACGCCCAGCGGCTGCCGCTGGTGCGGCATCGAGCAACGTTCACATGGCCAACGATGGGTCAAGGGTGCTGGCATGCACATGTGGACGGCGCCCACCACCCAACAGCGTTTGGCGCGTATGAAGGCTCGGCGAGCCTCACGAATCGGCGGGGTTGGCTAGCTCGATCAGTGCCAAGAAATGCTGGTGAAGCTCTTCGGGTACATCCCCTGGCGCCCTGAAGGTTGCAACGAGCTCGTACACCATTTCCGGCTTGGTCTGCGGACCGTCAAGGCTGGAAGTCTTGAAATCGGTCAATAACGCCTCACTGAACTTTTTCTCTGAGCGTTTATTCGCGATCACGTCAGGGGTCCATGGCTCATTGTCGGTTCGCGGCCATTTAGAATTT
The DNA here is from genome assembly GCF_033097365.1 of Actinoplanes sichuanensis. Taxonomy (NCBI): domain Bacteria; kingdom Bacillati; phylum Actinomycetota; class Actinomycetes; order Micromonosporales; family Micromonosporaceae; genus Actinoplanes; species Actinoplanes sichuanensis. Next base: position 26,832 of record NZ_AP028461.1, on the reverse strand, counting down.
GCCACTGCCGCCCATTGCTCGTCGGTGAAAAGATACTCCAACTCTCTGTCTTCTCCGCCGATCAGAAGGCGGTCTCGATTCGGATCGAGACCGTACTTCTTGAACTTGTCATCACCGAAGATCTTCTGGCTCTTGAGGCTGTCTGCATCGATAAGGACAGCGACTCGGCGGTCGTGACTCGCGAGAAACTTCGCGAACATAAGTGCACCTTCGTTGTTGTTGCAGGCCCAGAGCGCAATTCCAGCAGACTGTAGAGGAATTCCGGTGGCCAGCTTAAACAGCACAGGGATTGATTGTTGCTCTGTTGGCCCTTCGACTCCGACAAACAGTCTCTCGTGCAGGAGCACGCTGTTGCGAAGGCCGAGAGCCGCCGCGATGTGCGCGAGGTGCCGATCTGTTTCCTCATGCCCTGACTCGTCAGCGAGTCGTTCCATCACGGTGCGGTTGTGGCGCAAGGTGAGATGCACGATGGAGGCGATATCGACTCCATCGATCAGGTTCATCGAGTGGGTGGCAATCATCATGCGGATTTGGGGCAGGTGGCACTGCTGGCGGATCAACTGCATCACGCGCCGCTGATGCGAGTAGTCCAGGTGAGTATCGGGCTCGTCGTAGAGGATCACGACGTCGGGCTGGGCCTCCTGATGGTCGTTCGCGTCGTTGCCGGCGTCTGCTGAACCGGGGTTGGTGGGGGCCGGTTCGGTTTCGGTCTGGAGGACTTCGCTGGCCCACTCCCACACTGCCAAGCTGATACGCCGGGCCCGTCCTGCGCCGGCGGCGTCTACGGCAACGGCTTCTCCGCCGGTGCGGGCAAGCTGAAGACGCGCAGATTTGAACGCGCCGGAGAAGGAGACGTCCGGAAGAACCTCGACTTCGGTTAGATCGGGGCATCGATCCATGATGTGTTTGCACAGGTCGGCAGCGTCGTCCTTCAGCAGGTCACTGAGTTCCGTCTCCAGCGCTCGGATGCGAACGTGCATCTCAGGCGCCTCGAAGTGCACCTTGTAACGGGCGTTGAGGATCGTCTTCACCGCCGCGTCGACCGATGCTTGTTCACCTCCGAATCTCAGCAGCCGAGGCAGTCGCTGTTGAACATTCGAGGGCGCGTCGATCCAGTCATCGACGTGAGGAGCCTTATCTGCAAAGGCCTGCAACAGCTCAATCCAGCCAGCCTTGTTCGATGGCGCCTTCTCAGCATTTAGGTCGTACTTTGTGGCCAGGTCCTTCAGGTCTGCGACTTTCAGGCTGTCTAGGTCGCGGAGTTCCGAATCTGCGGGGACGTTGAGGAGAATTTGGAGCACCGGCGACTGTTCCTGTGCGGCGAACCGCCGGATCCGTACGCGCTGCGGCAGCCCGAGGTCCGATTGCTCCGTCGGGCTCAGGACGAATATTCCGTCGACCCACGTGTGAGCGACTCGTTGCCCAGCCTCGTCGGCTGCCGCTCCGGTGTCCTGCGACTCATCGGTGCGGCGCATGTCACCTGCAGGGTCACCGTGGGTATGCCGGGAGAAGGTCCTGTCAGCGTCTCGCAGAGTGTAAGCGCCGAGAAGAAAGGCGATGGCATCGAGGGTGGCCGTCTTTCCACCGTCATTGTGGCCAGTGAGGATGGTGGGCTTGCCGAGGGGAATGCAGTCGACCTCCTCCAGACTCCGGAACCCAGACACTGCGACGGACTCGAGTTGCATGCAATACCCCTCAGCTACCGTGCCGGCGGCTCTCCTCGCCGGGATGCCCTGCAACGGTCTATCACAGCGGCGTTGCTCATCGCTTCGGCCACCTCGGCACCGCGACGATGATGTCTGGCGCGCCAGTCCCCATCGTCACTCCATACGACTTCAGGATCGCCCGGACGGGACCTGGTGGACCCTCGGATGATCGGCTGCCACGCGCGGACTACTCCGCCGCCTGTGGGAGACCACGATCCAAACGCTTCATTAGGTACGCGGCTGGATGAGGTCAGGCCCGAGGGCGGCCGACCCACGCGAGGTGGCTTGCAGAGACTAGATCTCCCTTTCGGTGCCGGCCTTTCAGAATTCCCACCCGCGTTCTGCCCTCGATGACCTGAAGCCCTGTCGTCGACGGATCGAGGAGCGACCGATCGATTAGTAGCGGCCAGCGTTTCCAGGTACCGTGCGTCTGCCAGCACAACGCGACGCCTTTATGTATTCCGCTTTTACGGTTGCCGATCCAGTGGTCGGGGTTTTCTGCATACTCTCCATACAGTCGCCGTCAGACCGCCCGGTTGGCATCTGGATAAAATCTTTTGCCGATATGGCCTCCACGTCCCACCCAATGGTTGACAAATCGATATTCCCGTAGTCTCGAAGGAAGGATTCATTGGCGGCATGATCATACAGCCATTGCTCTAGGACATCGTCTGGCCACCGAAGTTCAGAGACAATGGAGTGGGATTTAAAAAATGAAATACTAGACTCCTTCTCGTTGCAGAATCGAGACAAGTCGGCGTAGGCAGCAAGACGCATGTCTCATTATGGACCACATAAAAGCCAACTGCGCCATCACTCGGGGCGCTCTGGTGAGGCTGGCAGCAAGCCTCACCAGCGCGGCACGCCCGTCACGAACCGCGGCACGCGCCCGCCGTGGCCGCGGCCGCGCATCAGAGATCTGCAAGACGCCGCAGATCTACACAGCGGTTTCGCTGATGCTGGCATCGAGCTGATACGCAGGGAATAGGTACTCACCCGCTTTGCGGGCCAAATGCAGCGGTAGAGGTAGGACTGTCGGGTCGTCGTAGTGCGCGGCGGCGTAGCGGTATTGGTGGGCTGCTGCCGCCCATGGTGCGGGGTTGTCGCCGGGTTGCAGCGCGGCGACGAAGTATTCGACGAGTTGGGGGTTCCAGACTTCGGCACCGATGTCGAGGACGAACTCATCGGGTCGGTCTTTGACCTTCTTGACGCGTAGCTCGAGGCGGGATCCTCGGGGTGAGGTCTTTGAGGCGGTGACGGGTTTGTCGGGTGTGCTGAAGAAGAGTCGACTGTTCGTGCTGTCGGGTCGCCATAGGCCGGCGCTGAGCCCGATAGTCTTGATGGTTGTCAGTTTGCCTTCGGGGTCTTGTTCTTTGCGTTCGGCGTAGGCGAAGTGTTGCGAGGTCTCTTTGTTGAGGTTCGTGCGGACGCGGACGAACCGGATGTTGGGGTATCGCGTTGCGGGGACGTGGATGTCGCTGGTGCTGAGCTCGTCGAGGCGCAGTCTGCCGTTGGAGGTGTTGTACCAGTTGCTGCGCAGGTTCTGCGCGTGGCTGATCAGCAGCGTTGGGCCGTTGAGGGAGTTGAGTTGTTCGAGCAGGTCGTCGATGAAGGCGGTGACCTGTTTGGGGGTCATGAGCGCTTCGTCGCCGTGGAGGGTGCTCAGGCGTAGCTGTGCTTGGTGCATGGGCAGCCACGTGCGGTCGCCGGGTAGTCGGACTTTGACGACGGGCTGGCGGGGGTCGCAGCAGACGGCGATGGGGTAGGCGGTGTTTTGCGGGCTGTTCTTGCGGACGAGCCAGAGGCCGACGACTCGGGTGGTGGCGGGCAGTGTCTCGTGGTCGAGGCCGAGTTTCAGGGGGCGTGCCGGGAGGCCGGCGTGGCGGACGAACAGCTCTCTCAGGCACTGCTCGATGCGGATGCGGCGATCTTTATTTTTCTCCGCTGTGGTGTATGGGGTGAGGAACTGGGTGTTGCGGTGGGTGCGGCCGGCCCCGATGCGGGTGGCGAATTTGGGGTCGTCTTCGTCGGTGAACGCGTCGCCGTCGTCGAGTTCGACCATCGTGAAGGTGGGTTCGGTAGCGGGCTGCTGGAAGAGCCAGTCGCGGATGTTGCTGATCCGGTTGGTGGCGGCGGCCCGGATCCGATCAGCCTTTTTGATGATCTTGGGGTCGGTGTTCAGTTTCTGCGCGAGGTCGCGGTCGGCGAGGGTGCGGGCGCGTGCGGTGACTCGCAGTGCGTGGTTTTCGGTGTTCCAGGTGTCCGGTTCTGGTCCGGGGGTCAGGGGTGGCATCTGAAGCACGCTGCTCAGCTGTGCGAGTGTTTCGTCGCGGATGGTGGTGGTCTGCCACCAGATCTCGAAGGTGATGTTGCGGCCGATGGCGGCGGCGACCTTGTCGGCGTCGATGCGGACGCCGTCCTTCTTGGCCGGCGGCCGGGGTGGGGTGCTGACGTGGGGTACGCGGTCGGTGAGTTTGACGGCTTGGAGGTGGGGGGTGAGGGCGTCGCGGAGTGCCTCGAAGATCCGCCAGCGGTCGTGGGCGGATACTCCGTCACCGACGGGGTGTTTGTCTCTGAAGCCGGTGCGATAGAAGACGGCGGTTTCGAAGCCGGCCTCGTACTGCGGCAGTTCGGGGATCTGTCGCAGGGCGTCGTTAGCGAGGTCAGCGGGGCTGGGGAGCTGCATCTGGGCGTGGTAGCGCTGCAGGACGGCGACGATGTCGTCGGTCCAGTCCCAGAAGCCGTCTTTCTTGCCGTAGGCGCCGGGTCGCCATTTCATGCTGGAGCGGGCGAATACCGGTGGCAGGTGGCCGTCGTACCAGGGGGCGGGTGCCTTGACGGCGACGGAGAGCGCGCGTTTGTAGTTCTTGAGGAAGATTTTGCCGCTGGCGTATCGGCGTAGGCCGATGGTGACGAACAGGTGCGGCTGCGGGTTGTCGGGGTAGGTCTGCACGGTGAGGCCGATGACGTAGGACCAGGGCCAGCGGCGTTTGCGGCGGGGATGGTAGTGCGGCGGCCAGGACACCAGTTCGGCGCCGTTGGTCGTGGTGATGCGCTGGAATCGTGAGGTGGCGACGCCGCCGTGGTCGACGCTGAATCCGTTGTCGCCTACCAGCTGGGCGGCGAGCAGGTCGGGTAGCAGCCGAAAGACGGGGTCTCCGGCGGTCTTGCCGGGCCGTGGCACCGGGTCGACTTGGGTCCAGGTCAGGTCCCGGTCGGGGTTCATGCCTGCCAGTAGGTCCGGTAGTTGCTGGAGCTGTATCTGTCGGCGCGGGTATCGCTTGGCGTATGCGTGCGCGGTGGTGACTACGCCGCTGTGGATGAGTGCGGTGAGCGCCGCGTCGTCGGGTTTCGTGGCGGCGCCGAGCCAGAGTTGGTTGTCGCCGCGGGCGTCGTTGACGATCACTTCCGGTTGGAAGGTGGAGAAGGCGGTTGTCAGGTCGCGCAGCGGGGCCCGGCGTGGGCCGTTGGTGGCGCCGGGGTTGAGGAATTCGGTGAGCGCTGTCTTCCACGTGGTGGGGAAGGTGCATGCCTGGTAGGGCTGCAGCAGGCCGGTCATCAGGGTGGGGTCGAGGGGGAACACCAGCTCCTGGATGTGGTCATAGCGCACGGTAGGGCTCCAATAGGGTGGTCAGAGCGCGGTGCAAGGGCTCGTAGAGGATGGTGGCGAGTTCGACGTCTTGCGGGCGGATGCCTTTGCCGGCCCGGGCGTCGGTGAGGACGCGGTGCATGCCGACGAGCAGGCTGGTGTCGGAGCTGGGGTCGAAGGCGGCGTCGCAGAAGTGGATGGTGGCGGCTTGGCCTCCGCGTACGAGCCGGCCGATGACTTGCCAGATGGTGACGAGTTGCGTCCACATGAAGGCGGTTTGTTCGTCGTCGTTCATGCGCGAGAGCATCAGTGGGTGGGCGAGGGCGCGGCGCCATCGGGTTCCGGCTTCGGCGATGAATGCTTTGGCTCGTTCGGCGGCGATGGTGGCGGGGCCGGCTGCGGGTAGTCCGTTGCGGATTTGTTCGACGCCCCAGCGGTTGATGTCTTGGACGTGGTAGGAGATGTCGTCGGGGCGGGGGTGGGGGCGTACGAGGAAGTAGGCGGCGCCGAGGGCGGCGACTCGTTCGTCGTTGAGGATGTTGTGTCCGCGTTCGACGGCGAGTAGCGGGGCGATGAGCAGCCATGCGTCGGTGTGGCGGAGTTCGGCGACGCTGCCACGTGCCAGGGTGCGGCCGGTCCATTGGTGGGTGTAGCTGGCGTCGTCGGGGATCAGGCGCAGGATCTGTTCGTTCCAGTCGGGCCGGGCGCGTAGGAGTGTGGCTTCGACCTGGGCGCATTCGCTGTAGCTGCCGACGAGCAGCATGATGCGTTGCCGGCCGGGTGGTAGCGCGTCGCGTTGTTGTTCGAGTTTGCTGGGCTGGGCGCCGAGGCCGTCGTCGATGATGCGTGCGAGTTGCTCGACCATGGCGGCTAGGGCGGCGGGCCGTTTGTCGGGTGGGGTGCCGGAGATGTTGATGCGTTTGTCGGTGGTTCCGTAACGCTGTGGGCTGTAGTGGAAGACGCTGGCGTTGATGCCGGCTAGTTCCCGAGGTGGGGCTTGCAGGACGCCGGTGACGGGTACTTGCAGGTCGTAGCGGGGTGAGGTGCCGGCCCAGCTGGTGGCTGACATCAGTAGTACGCCGGGTGGGTGGGCGTGCTGGTCGGCGTAGAGGTTGGCCAGGTTGAGCAGTAGCCAGCGGCCGATGCCGTTGCAGCGGAAGAACCGCAGGGAGCCGAGCCGGTCGGGGTGGGCGTCGTCGTCGTGCTGGTATTGCAGGCCGATGAGGTTGCCCATGGGTGAGTCGGGGACCATCGCGACGTATTCGATGGGTGGGCGGTGCACGAGGCTGGAGCCGTGGCCGCGCATGCGCAGGGGGCCTTCGACGTCGTTCCAGCGGCCGGTGATGCTGCTGATGTGGTGGGTGAGGATGCCGACCAGGAGCGTGAAGTGCAGTTTCAGGGCCAGGTCGGTGCGGTCTTCGGCGGTTTCGGGTGGGGTGATGTCGGTGAGGGTCGACAGCCAGGTCGCCAGCATTTTGGTGATCGCGGCGTCGTCTCGGAACGCGGTTTGCTCGCTGAATCGGCGCAGTTTGTCGGCGTGGCGGTCCTGGGTGGGTTGTTCGGTTTTGGTGGGTGCCAGGGACCAGGCGGAGAAGCTTTTGCGCCAGGCTTGGGCCCGTTGCGGGTCGATCGGTGGTGGAGTGTTGCCGGCGTCGGCGGTGTTGTCGGCGGCATCGGGGCGGGTGGGGACTCTGGCGAACATGGCGGTGAGCCGGACGGCGAGGGTCCATTCGTTGAAGTAGCCGTCGCCGACCCACGCACGCAGGTGGGGTTGGTCGCCGAGTAGTGCGTAGATACGCGAGATCAGCATGTCGGCGTTGTCGACCAGTTGCACCCATCGGGCGATCTTCGGGATGCGCATGGGCCCGCGTCCGCGGGCGCGTAGTTCCGTCTTCTTGGCGGCGTCGATGACGTCCATCCAGGCGTCGTCGCCGTCGCCGGCAAGGGTCTGGCTGGGGCTGAAGATGCCGTCGAGCTGGGTTTGTACCTGGTCGGCTTCGTCGACGATGATCAGGTCGCTGCGGTACCAGGCCAGTTCGAGGTAGCGCAGGTTCACGTCGATCAGCGGCTGCGGGACTCGACTGAAGACCAGTCCGGCGGGGGTGGTCACCCATACTTTGGCGTCGACGAGTTCGCGGGAGGCGTGGTGGCGCTGGCAGCGGGTCCAGAGCGGGCAGACGTGGTCGACGACAGTCTTGCCGCCGCGGGGCCCGATCTGGTCCTGTTTGAGGCGTAGGCACGGTGCCTCGTCGAGGTGCCAGGGCTGGGGGTCGGTTCGTTGGCTGCTCAGGGCGCAGGCCGAGGACGCCCACCGCAGCAGTGGAGTGTCCATCGCGGTGAGTCCGTCGGTGCGGCGTACGCCGGGGCGGTGGAGTTGCTGGATGTGGCGGCCTCGACCGGAGGCGCCGAGCACGGGTGCTGCGGTGACGCCGTAGCGGCGGTACAGCTCGACGCGGTTCAGGACCGACACGACGTCGGCGACCACGATGGTGATGCGGTGTTGGTGGCGTGCCGCCCAGATCGCGAGCAGGTCCATCAGTGTGCTTTTGCCGGCGCCGACCATACCGGCGAGGTGGTGCAGTTGGGTCAGGTCGAGCGTGGCTGCTCGTGTGAAGGTGTCATCGGTTTGCCGTAGGCGCAGGATGAGGTCTTCGAAGCGGCTGTGCCAGCGTTGGGAGTCTCGGTTGTGTCGACGGTCTTCGTCGTCGAGGCCGGCGGCGAAGGTGACCAGTTCCTGCCAGTCGAGGTGTACGGGCCGTCGTTGCGGGGCGGCGCTGAAGTCGTGGCGCGTCAGCAGGCCGGGTTCGGGCAGGTGGGTGGGGATGGTGATGGTCTCTCGGCCGTCGTCGGCCGCGACCCAGTAGTTCTCGCCGGCTTGCGCGACGGGCATGTCGTCGCCGCGGTGGGGCGGGAATTGTGCGAGGGCGGCGAGGTAGTCGTCGTGCCGGTCGCCGACCAGTGGTGGTCTGCGGTGTGGCGGGACGATGTCGTCGGGGCCGTCGAGCAGGTAAGCCCGTAGTTGTTCGGGCATGGACAGGTAGTCGGATAGAGCTTCGCGCCACACCGGTTCGGATTTGAGCTCGCCGACGAGCCACACGATCACGGACATCGAGTGGTCTGCGTGTTCGCCGGCGTCGGTGAAGCGGTAGCCCTTGAGCTGAGCCCAGGCGCCGCTAGCTGGTTCCCCCGGGGATACGAGCCGGGCCAGGGTCAGGACCAGTTCGACGGTGACGAGTTCGATGGCGTCGACTTTCCATCCGCGGTCCTTGGCTGCCTGTTTGATGTCCTTGCTGAGTCGTTCGTGCCAGCGTCCCCGGTCACGCGCCACGGGTCGGTCCCTTCGCCTTGGTCAGCAGCTGCGACACGGACAGGGCTTTAGTTTGTGGCTGCTCGCGCAGTGCTGCGCTGTGCCGGCGGAGGATGTGCAGGTAGTTGCGTTGCTTGCGGGTCCGGTCATCGGGGATGACCACAAACCCGTCGGTGTAGGCGTACTCGTGTCCGGTGGGGAACGACGGCAGCGGGCGCAGTCGCCGGGCCAGGGCGTAGGGGGTTCGCCAGTCCTTGACGTCGATGCCCCAGCGGCGGCCGTCGGGCCAGATGGCCAGCAGGTCGTAGACGTCGACGTCCGGCCACCACAGGACGGTGGCGCCGGTTTTCTCGAGGGCCCGGGCGAGGTCAGCCTCTGGGCGGCCGGGAAGGCTGATGTAGATGCTGAGGTCACGGCGTAGTTTCACGACGCCCTTGGCCGGTTTGGTGGTTACCTGCGGTGGCCGCGGCAACGCCTGGCACCGCGGCGTGGCGCAGCGCCATCCGGAGCGGGCGGTGTGCCTGACCAGGTGGTCGCAGTTGCGGCAGACACCGACGTTACCGTCGAGGATGTCGTCGGGTTGTGCCGGCTCGTAGGCTTCGCTCAGCCAGTCGGACCATGACGGCAAATCCGGGAAGGTATTGCGCATGGAAAGCAGTTCCAGACCCGTCAAGGTCGGTGAGTCGATCAAAAGGCGGCGCAGCGCGACGTAAACGGTCTGCCCGGGTGGGCCCATGCTGCGGCAGGTGGAACGTACGTCGCGCATGAAGGCGCTTTCCAGCACTTCGCTGATGACGTCGGGATTCGAGACGGCCCAGTCCCGGCAGGTTTCCGTCGGCTCGCCGTCGATGACCAATTGGTCGCCGGGGCCGATGGCGCCGTCTGGCCATTCCAGCGGCCAGGTGGACAGCGGCTTGGTGCACCAGTTGGTGACCAGGTCCCCGATGTCGGTGGGGGGATCTGCGGCTGCCATCCAGCACGCCCACGTCAGATGGTCGAATCCTTGTTGCAAGGCTGTCGGGTAGGGCGTCCGGCTGTCCTCGGGACCTATCCAAGTGGGTAGCCGCATCAGCCCCGAGGTGATCAAAGCTAAGATCATTTCCGACTTGACGGTCGCGGGATTCACCGAACCGCCCGCAGGTGAGGATGATTCATATTCGCTTCCTTTCCGGCACTAAAAGCCGGAGGCAGCTTAGGGCGTCGGTACGACACAATCGCCCCCTCGTCACGAAACTCGAGGCCTCACTCGGATGGGATGTCCCCGCATATGCAAAAAGATCTTCACGAACGGTAGTGCCTTCTGCGTAAACGCCGACGGACAGCAAGTCCGCCGGACGATCATTGTTCGTCCGAGCGAGACGAACGTGCTGGAGCCTTCGACCGCACCCGTCGCCATGAGGGGTGCTGCCGCTGCACGAGGATCGCGTGCTGCATCCACGGCGACAGTCGGCCTCGGCGATTTACCCACGCAGTACGCGAGGCTGCGGCGCCGTCGCGTCGGCGAGTCCGCGGTGATCTGTGCTGCAAAGATCACCCGGTACGACGATTCCGGTCCGCCATCGCCCGAAAGGTAGCGCCTCTCACGGTGGCGGCACGGCGACCGCTTGCCGCACCGCAGAGCCGCACAAGGCACCTTCTATCGGCCGAGCAAGCGCGCTCTTTTCGGCCAGGATGGCTTCGGTGATCGATCTGGGGCGGGGTCCGAGTGCGTCCAGGACGTCGGTGACGTCCGGCACGAGCTTCGGTTTGGCGATGTAATAGGCCTTGGTGACTTCTTCGCTGGCGTGTCCGAGCTGGCGCGACGCCTCCTTGGTCTTGCCGGCATCGTCGAGCACCGTGGCTACTGTCTTACGGAAAACGTGCAGCGTGACCCACTCCAACCCGGCTTGGTTGCGCACTTCACGCCACTGCCGGCCGACGTTGTAGGGCGAAAGCCAGGTGTCGTTGCGGCTCGCGAAGACAGCGTTGATGCTGTGCTGGCCGCGGGCCGGATGCGCACGGTCGTTGAATCGCCGCCACAACACATCGACGACGAAACCCGGCAAGATCACTGTCCGGAACCCGGCGTCGGTCTTCGTGCGGTCCTGCCGCGAGAAGCCTTGCCCCTTAACGAAGACGATCGTTCCGCAGATCGTTGCGGTCGGGCAGTCGTCGTCAAGGTCGATGTCCTGCCATCGCAGCGCCAGGACTTCGCCGATCCCGGGCGCCGGTGGCGATCAGTAGCTCGACGATGTCGGCGAGGTTGCCGTTGCGACGAGGTCCAGCGCCGCGTCGATGCTGCCGCAGCTCGATGGCCGCACGGATGATGCCGAGTTCATCGAGCGTGAGTGCGTTGACCGGCCGTCTGGCCCGGGGAAGCTGCCCAATTTCGCGTATGGGGTTGGCCGCGATGGCGCCGTGCCGTACGGCCATCGACAGCATCTGTTTCAGCACGACTTTGGCGTTGCGTGCCTGCGACGGTTTGGCCTTGGCGAGCGTTTTGAGGAATCGATCGAGTCGCCCGACTGTCAGCTCGTTGATGCGCAGCTCGCCGAACCCGGGGAGCACGGTTTGACGCAGGCATCCGGTGTAGCGGTCGACGGTCTGCGTGAGGATGCGCCCCTCCATCTTGATTTCCTCGAGCCAAAGATCGGCCAGGCTGCTCACCCGTGTCGTGGCGGTCAGTTCGTGGTGGGCTCGGTCTCCGAGCTTCGCGATCAGTTTGGTTTCTGCCCGCTGGCGGCTGCTCGCGTGTGCCTGCACCACACGAGTCACCTCGTCGGTATCCCGGAACGTCGCCCAGGCCCGCCATTTGCCCGGTCCTTGTTCGACGTGATGGATGGTTCCCCAACTCCCGACGGGAATGCGTGAAGCCGACGCCTGTCCTCCGGTGGTCTCGGGCCGGGGTGTGACGCTGCGTAGGGCGTCAGCCAGGATTAGTTGCTTCTCCTGCGCGGTCAGCGTCCGCGGGCCCTCGTCAACGATCCGGAGATCGAACCGGCCGGTTGGCGAGTTGAGGGCGACCTCGATGCGTAGCGCCCCGTCGCTGTGGTCGTGCCCGATCGTCACGGCTTCAGTGTGCCGTGCTGCGGGGACGCGAAGGACGGTTTGGCCGGCACTGGCAAGCTGTCTTCGGCGCCGGCCGGAAAGGTTGCGCTGTTGCAAGGGGCGCCGACGGTGCCACTGCCATGGCTGACGGGCTCATCCTGGCACTGCGTTGTGGGTCCGCCGCATCACGTCGCGAACGGGGAATCCATTGTCAATGGCCGATCAGTTCGCCCGGTGGTGTGACAGCCAGCTGGGCCGGTGGCCCATCGTGGGTGGCGGCGTACGCGGCTGGGCTTATGCCCCACTTCGGTGGGAAAAATAGCTGAATGGGCGCAAGGTTCTGGGTGAAGCGGGCTTTGATGCGGCTGCGGGCACTGGCGAGTTCGGGGACTTTTTCGCGGCAGTATTTGTCGGTTTCGCAGAACAGGCCTTGGCAGTCGATGGCGTGCAGGGGCCTGCCGTAGAGGCCGTTGAACGGTAGGCCAAGACGGTCCATTTCCTCGGCCTGGTGTTGCTGCATCCACATGATCACGTCGGCCGGTTTGTAGGCGCCGAGATCTTCGAAGCATTTGCGGATGCCGCGCAGGGCTCCGGGTCCGGGCTGGGTGAAGTCGTTCTCGCTGAAGTTGACCAGCGCCGAGTAGTTGAGGTCGATCGCGGTCTGGTAGGACATGAAGTCGCCCATGAGCGGGTAGCCGTGCAGCAGGTCGTAGACGTGCCGCAGGCTGGTCGCGTCGAGGATGCGGTCGGCGAGGTCGTCGGCGAGGAACATGTGGCGCCAGAGCTCGACGTGGTTGAGGTGTTTGCGGCCCTGGCCGTAGGCGTCGGTGGCGCAGAGAATGAAGGCGCCGGTGTAGAGGCCGCCGTTGGTGTGGCCGGCGTGCTCGAGCGCGGTGGTGAAGCTGCCGTCGGCGAGGTCGTCGAGGGTGGGGTAGCGGCCGAGGTGGGCGCGGACGGTCCGCCAGGTGTCGATCTTGCTGAAGGTGCGGAAGGCGATGATCTGGAAGATCCGGTCCTGTGGGCTGCAGTCTTCGTCGTGGTAGCAGACATCGCGGATCATGTATTGGCTGACGCGGTCGGCGGCGCGGTAGACGTTGCAGAACTTGTAGACGGCCAGGATGGGGTCGCTGCTCCAGGGGGCGGGTTCGCCGGCGACGCGTTGTTCGAACATGGCCTGGCGTTGGCTGGCGTAGTACCAGTACAGCTCGTAGACGCCTTTGCGGGGCGTGGGCGGTCGCCGGGTCATCACGCCAACCTAACGGTCTTGGCAAGCCCTGCGGCTACCGCTGGCGGTAGAAGACACCTGTTCCGTGTAGGTGGAAGTAGCGGGGGTCCTCCAGAAGAGGTAGTGCGGCAATGCGTTCGCCGAGGGTGTAACGGAACCGGTCGACGCCGGTGAAGTGGTCGAAGACGATCGCCCCGCCGACCACGGTGCGTTCCTGGACGATGGTGATCGCGGCGCGGGCCGGGGTGTAGTTGTCGGTGTCGATGAAGGTGCAGACCAGGTCTTCGGTGTCGAGGCGCCCGGCGGTGGCGGTGATGTCACCGGCGACGATGTCCACGTTGCGGCCGGTGAAGTAGCGGCGTACGGCGTCGAGGTCGGTGAACACACAATCGGGATGGTCGTACATGTCCAGAGGGCTGCGGCGGGCCGGAAAACCGGTGAAGGTGTCGAAGCCGATGACGGGCCAGTCGACGCCGAGTTGCTCGATGATGCGCGACAGGAACATGGTGGTGCCGCCTTTGTGCATGCCGAACTCGGCGACGACGCCGTTGAGGCCGAGCCGGGCGGCGTTTGTCAGGCACTGGTGCAGGTGGGGCAGCGTGTTGGGGTAGCCGTTGGCCAGTGACGGCACCAGCAGGGCGGCCAGTTCCCGATGGTAGCCGGGGTCGCGGTAGGCGAGGTGGCCGTAGCCGGCGACCAGGACTTTCGGGGTACCGGTGAGGTGCGGTAGCGCCGCCTGTAGCAGTGTTTGCTTGTCGGCGTCGTCAGCGACGACCACGACGTCGATCGCGGGATCGCGTAGTTCGTGCAGAGCTCGCAGGGGCACACGCAGCGATGCAGTGATGCACTGGTCGGTGTAGATGCCGTGGATGCAGGTGTCAAGTCCGGTGGCGGCGAGCCGCGCGATGATTCTGAGGGCGGTGGGGGTGGCGCCGAGGATGGCTACGGTCGTGGCGCCGTTGAGCAGTTCGGTTTCGAGGTCGGCGGCGAGTTTGGTGAGGTCGTCGTCGTGCATGGCGGCTCCTTTGAGGTTGTGTCAGCCCGGTGCTGATGGAGCAGGGACGCTGGGTGGGCGGTTCTGGTTGTCCCAGGGTGGTTTCCGGTGGGTCAGGGTGCGGGTGTCGAGGTCGGTGGTGGGGACGCCGGCTGCGTGGGTGACGGAACTCCAGCGATCAGGGTTCGTCGTGGCTTGCACCGGCGCTGCGGCGTCGACGCGATCGCGGCGGGTTCCCCTCGCGTGTCACCGGAATGTGGGGGCAGCGCAACGCGCGGGCCGGTGACTGCGTTGTTCGTCTGAGGGGTCCGACTACCCGTTCGGTGGTCTCTTCCCAGGAATTGATGCTGACGACGGGCCGCTCCAGCGTTGACGGCCCGGTTTGCCGGGCAGATCAGTGGCCGGTGTGCCGTCGCAGCGCCGTCTGCGGCATGATCGCAGACTCGTCCCCAACCCTCTGAGGAGCGTTCGATGTCGACCCAGCAGCACACCGGTGACGACCCGGCGTACGTCGACGCTGTGACCGTCCTGGCTGCCGCGCTGGATCAGCTCGGCGCGCGTATCCACCGGGATCTGCATGTGGACAGCAGCTACATCAATGTCACCGACCCGCGACTGGTGGCGACGCTGGCCGAGTTTTCGGCTTATGCCGACGAATGTCTTACCGCGTTGGATGATCCGGCTGTCATCAGCGTTCTGGACACGGCAGGCACGCGCCGGAATCGACAGTCCGGGCGTTGAGCGTCGCTGCCCTTAGGCAGCGTCGGGAAAGCGCTTGAGCATGTCGCGGACCGGCGTGACGGGCGGATCGAGGTACGCGTGGCCGGCGACGACGGTCAGGTGCCCGACCTGCATGCCGGCCTGCTGGGCGACGTGGGCCAGGAGCCGGCCCAGGCCGAGGTAGTTGCCGTAGCCGCGCTGGACGAGGTACTGGCTGCGGTAGGTTGCCAGCAGGTGGACCCGGCCTTCGGTGTCGGCCTGGAACGAGCAGTGGCTCAGGCAAGGGAAGGCCATCGGGCTGTTGTCCGTTCCGGGAACGTAGATCGGGGCGTTCGCGGCGTCTTCCGGGAAGGCCACGGTCGTCTCGTATCGGGCCGTTTTCGGGTTACCGCCGCGGCGCTCGATGAGGATCCGGCTGATGACAGCGCCGATCTGGTCGAACGGTTGCTTAGTGGTCGGGTACTGGATCAACCGGCCGAAGTAGGTACCGCGTTCGTTCTTGGCGAACCGCTTGCGCAGCACCGGGTACATCAGAAGGTACCGTTCGACCAGGTGTGCGTGGTCGCGGCAGGTGCGGGCGATCGCCTCGGGAAAGATCGTGTTCGCCACCGTGTCGACGCCCTGCAGGTTGGGGCCGGCCAGCAACTGGTCCACGGCGGCCCGGATGGCGGGCGTCTCCCCTGTCGGATCGACGATGCGGGTCACGGTGTGGATCGCCTTACGTTTTGGCTCGCTGATGAGACGCCGTGCGGCGGCCAGCCACGCGGTGGAGACGTCCGGTGCCTGCACACTGATCAAACTCACTGCCGTACTCCGTTCACCGGGCCGACCAGGACGTGACGACTCGGCGGAGCGATCAGGCCCCGATGGCCCTCAGGTGTGGCAAGAAGCGTGGCCGACCACGTCTGTGTGCGGTCGTGGGAGCTCAGCGTCAGCGTCGATTCGGCGTCGATGCCGGCGGTGACGTCAAGTTCGACGCCGTCACCGGGTGCGAGCGCGTACGGCGTGCTGAGCGTGCGGATGCCGGCCGGACCGGTGACCTCAGGGTCGGCGCCGAGGCCGGGCGCCCGCACGATAAGCCGGTCGCCCTGCTCGACCGCCAGCCGGCTTCCCTCGGTCAGGCTGCGCAGGTCCCAGACCCGTGGCGGGCTCTGCTCGGCCTGACCGCTGAGACGAGCCCTCAGCCGTGCCGGCTGCACTGTCGCCCAGCCGCGGGCCACCTGCGACTGCACCATCCGCAGATGCTGCAGGTGTCGCAGCGTTCCGCGGTAGGACGTGCCCAGGTGCAGTGACAGCTGATACACGTCGGCCGCCTCGCGAGGGATGTCCAGTCCCAGCCGGGTCAGGGTCGCTTTGACCAGCCGGATCGGCATCAGGAACCAGGCGGCGAACGCCTCGGCTTGTTTCTCCTCTGCTGGCCATTTGTCCCGGGGTGTGCCCAGGAACGGGTCGGGTCCGTCGGCGAGGCACCGCTCGTGGCCGAATTGGGCGTGGCCGAGTTCGTGGGCCGCCGTGTGCCGGATCGTCGCCTCACCCATCGTCGTGTTGAGGAAGATCCCGCCGTGACGGCCGGGCGCCGGCGGGAGGTAGACGCCGAACAGGCTCGGCATGTCCTGGCCCATGACGGCGAGCCCGCAGCGGCGTAACCCGGCGAACACGTCGACGTAATGGTCCTCGGACAGGTCGAGCCGGCGGCGCAGGGTGGCTGCAGCGATGCTGGCGACCCGGTGGGCCATCAACCAGTTCACGACGCGGTTCCTCGGCGTTCGGGAACGGGGTGGTCGTTGTCGCCGCCTGGTTCGGTCTCGGCTTGGTGCGACATCTCGAGGAACTGGGCGAACTTCATCACTTGGGTCAGGTCCTCCGGGCGCAGGTTGGTCGTCAGCTTGCGGGGTAACGCTACGACGGCGTGTTCGGCGGGGATCGCGTCGAGGTCCTCGTCGAGGAAGTAGCCGACGGGGTAGCGGTAGAGCCGGGCTAGTTTCTTGAGTTCGAGGCTGTCGACGCGCCGGGAGCCTCGTTCGATCTCGCTGATCGCGGTGCGGGGGATGCCGGTGCGTTCGGAGACCCACTGCTGGGAGAAGTTGAGGTATTCCCGGGTCTTCTTGAGCCGGTCGCTGAGAAGGTTCGCGTCGCCGAGGTTGTCGGCCTCGGGTCCTGGTGTCGTCATGATCGTTAGCTCCTATCGCGGGTGATGCAGGCGGCTTGCACGAGTTCGGCGAAGGCGCGTACCGATCGTGTGGCCCGGGCGGAGTCGACCTCGGCGGGCACTTCGACGTCGAACTGCTGTTCCACCTGGGTGAGGATTTCGACGATGCGCAGCGAGTCGATGGGCATTTCCCAGCCGCCCTGCTGCAGTTCGTCGCGCACATCGGCCTCGGAGGCGCCGCTCTCGGCTGCGAGCAGACGCACGACGACGCCGATGATCTCCTCCACCGTGGGACCAGTGGTGCTCCGCATAGATCAACCTATCTCGATGTCGGATTCTCCGTCCTGCTGCTGGACTGTAGCTCGTTCCATGTGGGATGTTCAAACAGGACCGCAGGAATTGTCGGAAGATCCAACATCCCCCTGGGAGTGCATGCCGTGGATATGACGGCGTACCAAGGTTCTGCAGCCAAGACCGTCCAGCCCCTGCACAGCGGCGGCGACCCCGTGGTGGTCGCCCTGCTCGGCTTGGCCGGTGAAGCCGGAGCCGTACTGACCGCCTACAAGAAGCAACTGCGCGACGGGCCGGCCGACCCGGAATTTCGCGCCCGCATGCGCGAGGAGCTCGGCGACGCACTCTGGTATCTGTCCACCGTCGCCAACCATCTAAACCTCGGGCTCGATGACATCGCGACCGCCAACCTCAGCAAGATCACTGACCGGTGGAGGCCAACCCCCGCCCCCGGCATCCCGTTCGACAACGACCGTGAACCGCACGAACAACTCCCCCGCCAGGCCGACTTCACGTTCACCGTCACCCATAACGGCAGCTGCGACGTGTCCGTCCTGACCTGCGACGGCCAGCAGGTCGGCGACCCCATCACCGACGCCTCACACGTCGCCGACGGCTACAACTTCCACGACGTCTTCCATCTGTCGTACGCCGCCGTCCTCGGCTGGTCCCCCGTCATGCGCGCCCTGCTGAAACGCAAACGCCGCAGCGACCCGCAGACCGACCTGGCCGAAGACGGCGGCCGTGCCATCGCCATCGAAGAAGGCATCTCCGCCCTGGTGTTCGCCTACGCCAGCCGCCATCAGTACCTCGACGGCAAGGACCACATCGACAACGACGTCCTGGACACCATCCAGGTTATGGTCGCGCACTTGGAAGTCTCGGCCCACCGAGCAGCCGACTGGGAGAAGGCGATCCTCACCGGCTTTACGGCCTGGCGAGCCCTGCGGCGCCTCGGCGGCGGAACCGTCCGCCTCGACCTCGGTGCCCAAAGCCTGACCGTGCTCCATGCCGACGCCCACACCGGGCACGAAACCGAGACCGCACACACCTTCCGCGCCGCGGTGGCCGAGCTGCACCGGCGTAAGGACGCCGCCTACGGCGACTCATGGAAACGCCGCGGCGAACAAATCTCGATCATGGCGAACATCGCCCGCAAGGTTGACCGGCTCACCGTCGTCGCCGAAAAACCCGAGGTCGCCGAAGACGAAAGCACCCTCGACACCATCGTCGACCTCTACGTCTACACCCTCAAATACCTCACCTATCTCGCCGACACGGCCAACGGGGCGATACCCGGCTTCCCTACCCCACGACCTCTCTCAAACAGCTGGAGCGACGGGCCGCAGGGGCTCGAAAGGCTCCTGACAGACGCCGATCTGTCCGCCCTCGATGCCACCGGCCACCAGTCGATCCCTCCATTGGTGACCGCCGTCAACAACTGCTTCGCCGAACTCGAGACGTGCTTCGCCGAGTCCGGCCAGATCGCTCCCGTGCATCGCCGGGCAGATCTCGCCGCGCAACTGGCTGACCACGCCCTGCGCCTCATTGCCGCCCTACGCGCCGCCCACGCGGCCCAGTACGAACAGTTCATCAGCACCTGGCGCCAGCGGACGGAAGGCTGACTTGGCAGCTCCGTTACGAGGTCGCCTCCGACGACGACCACACCGCCCCCTTGCTCTGATCGTCCAGGTCCAGCACCGCGAGAATCTGCGCCGCGTCACCGCACTACACCGCAGCCCGGGAGCCACAAACCACGGGAACACGGAGCCCCGGTGAGCACTTGATCGACACCCAAACCCTGCTCAAGACCACCGGGAGCACTGTATGAGCCGTCGTGCCGGGCTGATCCTCGACTTCGGCGGGGTCCTGACCACGAGCATTCCCGCCTGCGCAGCCGGCTTCGACCGGCGGGCCGGCCTGCCCGAGGGAACGTTGCTGTCCATCATCGCCAAGCATCCTGAGGGCACCGCTGTCTACGCGGATCTGGAACGCGGGGCGATCAGCCAAAGCAATGGAATGAACGGATCGGCGCTCTACTCGGTATCGACGGCACCAACCTGCTGGGCCGGGTCCTTCAGAGGGCGTTCCGGGAGGTTAGGTCCGTTTCTGGATCAGGGTGAAGAGTCCGGGCTGGTCCTCTATTACGACCTCACGGCTGACCAGGCGTTTCAGCTTCGCTCGGACGCCTTCGATGTTCTTCGGGAGGGGTTCGATGTCGAGGGCGAGGCAGACGTCCTTGGCCCGCATCCCGGCGGTCGCCGTGCCCAGGACCGCGAGGATCTGCTGGTAGGCGGAGCTGACGATGGTGGGATCGTCGGCGGTGAACTCGGTCGTGGCGAGGTGCTGCAGCATGCTGCGGGTGGTCGCCAGATCGGCCAGCTCACGATCGATGCGGCTGAGTTCGGCTGATAGCAGGCCGATCTGCTCGCGTAGCCGTCCGGCGGTGGTGGTCGCGGTGGTCTCGCGTTCGCTGATCAGGGTGAGGATCGTGTCGAGGTGCACCGGGCGGTCCTTTACACGTTTCGCCAGGTCGGGGTGTTGGTACCGGTCAGCCGGCGGACCATGCCGGCTATCGACGCCCACAATGTCCGTGACACCGCTGATTCCGGTCGGCTCTCGTACTCGCGGGCCAGGCGGCGGTGCAGCATCAGGGTGCCGTAGACCTGCTCGACGATCCACCGCTTCTTGACCGGCACGAACCCGGGCCGGGTGTCGGATCGCTTCACGACCTCGACGTCGATGCCCAGAACCGCGCCGTGCACGCCGACGTCCTGCTTGAACCCGGCGTCTACCCAGGCCACGGTCACTGTCGGGGTGTGCTCGGCGACCTTGTCGAGAAGTCGGATGCCGATCGCGTTGTCGGTGACCGACGCGGCGGTGACCACCACCGCGATGATCAGGCCGAGAGCGTCCACCGCCAGCCCGCGTTTGCGGCCGGGCACCTTCTTGCCGGCGTCCTTGCCGGTCGTGGCCGCAGGCACGTGGTTCGCGGCCCGGACCGACTGGGTGTCGACCGCCACCGCGGTCGGGTCCTCGCGGCGGCCGGCTCGTTCTCTGGTCTGGCAGCGCAGCAGGTCGTGGATCACCTGGTCGGTGCCGTCGTCACGCCACAACGCGAAGTAGTAGTAGGTCGCGGACTTCTGCGGCAGGTCGTGCGGCAGATACGCCCACTGGCAGCCGGTGCGGGTCTGGTAGAGGATCGCGTTCACGATCTCCCGCAGATCATGGTCACCGGTGCGGCCGGCTACCGAAACGCGTTTGGCCCGCCAGGCTTCCAGGAACGGGCCGAGCAACGCCCACTGCGCGTCGGTCACATCGCTGGGGTACGGCTTTCGATCACCCATGACCGGCCAACGCTGCAGCTACCGACCCGGTCGTGACCGTGATTCATCTTTCACGCCATCGAGTGATCACTATCTACAGCGAACCCGCAGAACGATCTCCAAACGGACTCAACGTATAGATCACCCTGAAGAATCCCGAACCGCCCTCTCAGGACCTGCACCCGCAGCCGTCGGTCATCGCCGCAGCCCAAGCCGCCCGTGCCGCCGGGATCAGGGTGGGCATCTTCTCCAACAGCCTCGGCACCGAGCCGTACGACGTTTACGCCGGCTACGACTTCGACCGGCTCTACGACACGGTGCTGATCTCCGAGCACTACAAGATGCGCAAACCCGACCCGGAGATCTACTCAATCATGCTTGACCTGATGGAGTTGCCCGGTGAGGCGTGCGTGTTCGTCGACGACACCGCCCGCAACCTTGCACCTGCCGAAAATGTCGGCATCGCCACGATCTTGGCGGAGGAGCCGGCGGGCACGATCGCGCGGATGGAGGCCCTGCTCGGCATCCCGCTGCACCCGAAGAGCTGAGGCGACCCGCAGTGGGATTGCGGGCCCGCAACCCGGCTGCGCGGATCACGCGTCGTTCACCGATGCTGCCGAAGTCCGCGGTTGATCATCCACGTGAGTGAGCGCCATCGTGCACGCATGGCGGTCATTGCCCGGCACCGCTCGGTGCGATGATCTGACGATGTCGATGATTCCAGCGATGAACTTGCCGCTCGGCCTGTGGACTACCGGCCGGTACACGCTGGAATCGAGCGACATACTGGCCGCCAAGGTCCAGGCCGCGTTGACCGAGAAGGTCGACGCTGAAGTCCGGCCCGTTGCCGAACTGAGCGGACTGGCAACGCGCGAGGACGTCTCGCCCTTGAACCTGCTGCTCGGTCTTGGCCGGCTCACCAGTGCACTGCCCGGGTTGCATCGCATTGGCGCGGCCGGGCTGCCTGGGCTGACTGCGCTGCACACGGCCAGCCGCTGGGCAATCATCCGCTACCTGTGGGCGTTCTCTGATGTCCGCCCGGACCTGCAGTTGTCCGACCTGACTGATGAGGTGCGCTCCCACCAGCGAACGCTGCTATCGGAGAGCTTCGGCATCGCGCTCGCCGGCGACATCATCGAGCGGTACATTCTGCCCAACCCGAGCCGGGTCGTTGACGCCGATGCGGTGGAGTACGACCCGGTGCTGCGTTTCGACATGGCCGCCTTGCCGTCGCACAAGCCGGACTACTTCTGGTACCGCGAAGACGGCGGCCAGGTGTCGGAAGTCGTCGTGGTCGAGGTCAAAGGCACCACCTCGGGCAAAACCGCCTGCATCAAGCAGATGGCGCGCGGCGTGGCTCAGGTTCTGGTTCCGGCCCCGATCCACGGTGTGAAGATGCGCCGTATCGTCATCGGGACCGAACTGCGAGGCAAGCGCTTGAGGGCGTACGCCGTCGAAGTTCCCGAACCTGACGAGGCCGAGCGTCTGCGGGCCTTCGAGGTTGTTCAAAAACGTGAGGCCGTCCGGCCGGTCGAGTTCCCGGGCTTGCAGACGCCACGGTTCGCCGTTGACGTCGAGCAGGAGGATGTTGACGCAGAGTCCTTCTACCTCGACCAGGTCAGGCTGCACGCCTTTGCGGGACTTCCCGTTGTCGGCGAGAACCTGCGGCAGGCCAGCGAGGTAACCCGTGGCGTGCTCGCGCAGCGGGAAACTGTCGAGGCGGACGGTGCTGGCTTCCGTTGTGAGACCACCCGGGTCGCGTTCGGCAACGAGATCATCACCGTGCGGACCGGGGTTGCCGAGGAATTCTTGTCTTCCACCGACGCCTACCATGCTGACGGTTCAGCACAGCGGCGCGCCGCCTACCGGCAGCATCGCTCTGCCCGCGGCCAAGGACTGGTCGAAGGCCGGGCGGTCGAGGCCGAGACAAATATTGTCGCGGCCACCGCGCCGGACGGTTGCCTGCTATCGGTGTCGCTCAATAGCCGGTGACGTCTGCACCGTCGTCGTGGATGCGGGCTCGTCGGTGAACCAAAGTCTCGGCGCGTAGTTGATACGCCGGTGACAGTATCCGTGCAGTGCAGTCCGAGGACAGATTCCTCACGGACAATCATCGGGTGGTGGACACGAGCGAACGTCGTCGCAACGCCCTCGGGCGCCTGGTCGCGCATGAGAATTCTGCCAGCGACTTGCTTGCGTTGCTGTTCGAGATGGATCCGGAGCCGTTGTTGGGCGTGCTGGGTCTCGATACGGGGACCTACACTTGCCAGCGCGAGGTTCAAGCTGGCGCCGGGAAAGGCCGGCTCGATCTGGTACTACGTCGGCAACCTGAATCTCGCCCGGTCGCGGTGCTGGAAATGAAGGGCGCCTCGGACGTTCACGGCGACCAACTCGACCGGTACAACGCGTGGGCCGATGGTTTCACACCTACGCCGCGACGCTTCTATTGCAGTCTCGATATTGAGCTGAGCGCCCCTGAAGCGCCCTGGCAGGCGCTGAGTCTGATCGAGGTGTTCGGCACCTGGAAGACGTCCAGGGATCCGCATGCTGTCTGGCTCGCGGGTGAGATCGCGGACGTGCTGCGGACGTGGGATGCCGAAGCAGACGACGTGATGGGCAAGGTCACCGGTTGGTACGTGCCGGATCTGGTGAGTCGACGCACCGCCTCCGCGGTCGACGTACAGCTTCGCGCTTTCGGCGACGGCAGTATGGCTGGCGCCTATCGCACCAGCGGGGGCAACCCCATGTTCATGGCGTGGCGCCGGCATCCGCACGGATCCGATGACGCCTGGGTCGCCGTGGACGTGCGCTGTGAGGGTCGTGGGGCTGCGAGCCGTTGGCTGGTTCGCCCGTGTGTGGATGTGGTTGGTAATGGGCAGTCGGCGCTGCTGGAGGCGCATGACTTGGCCGTACAGCTGCAACCGGCGATGGTGCTGAGCGCGGTGCGCATGGCGTTGATCGATCAGGGGCGCGGCCGACTTGCGGCCGCGTTGAGCGCCGAGGAGAACGACGGTCTTGCTCATCGGCCGGCGCCGGAGATTTTGGCTGCTTGGCGTGCCCGGCTCGCCGCGGGTGAGAAGCCGCGTCGGCGGCATCCGGTGTTCTTTCATGATCGTGGTCTGCGGTTGGCGACTCAGCTGCGAGCCGACGCTACGGAACTCACCCGGGACGATCTCGCGCAGCTGACGGTGGGTGTTCTGGATCATCTGGTGGAACGCGCCCGATAGAGGCGGTACCGCGTCAATTGTCGGCTTCGTGGACGGGTGGTGAGTCTCTGATGGCTTCGCTGGAGCGAATCCCGTAGACTGAATCACAAGAACCAATCATGATTCAGTCATGGGGACGGCGGTCATGACAACCACTCACGTCGGGACTTTGATAGAGCAGGCTCGCATGGCGGCAGACCTGAGCCAGCGCGCGTTGGCGGACGCTACCGGCCTGTCCCAATCGACGTTGTCGCGGATCATCTCCGGCGATCGCGTAGCAAAACTACCGGAGATCGTGTCGATCGCGTGGGCCACGGGGCGTACGGTCGCCCAGCTCACCGGCACCAGCACGGTGGCTGGCCGGGTGCAGTGCGCGGCCCGAGCCACTAACGGCTCCGGCATGCAGGACATGCGTGAGGCGTTGCTGCGTTTCCTGGAGCTCGACGACTACCTGGACGAGCAAGCCATCGCGGCCTCCGTGTGATGGCGGTGTCAACGGTGAACGCCGAAGCCGAAGGCCGCGCAGGCGCCGAGAGGTTCCGGCGGCAACATCGTTTGGGGTGGCAGCCGTTAGGTGACCTCGTGGCGCTGATCGAGCAGACTGCGGGCATCGATGTGGCGGTCCTGGACGCGGGCCCCGATGAGCATGGCCTGGCAATGCGTGACCCTCAGCGCGGTGCCGTGTTCATCGGGGTAGCACGCAGCAGGAGCCCCATGCGGCAACGCAGCAGTCTCGCGCACGAACTGGGCCACGTCGAGTTCGATGACTGGGCCGACAACAGCGAATGTGACTGGAGCGAGCGGTCACCGGCCGAGAGCCGTGCTGACGCCTTCGCCCGGCATCTTCTGCTGCCTCCGCAAGGGCTGCGGGAGTTCCTCGGCGATCTGTCACAGCCTGGTCTCGGTGATCTGTCGGCGGTCGTCCAGCGGTTTTTGGTGTCGCCGGCCATCGCCGCGATCGCTTTGGAGCAGGCGGGCTTCATCGATGCCGCCACCAAGCAGCAGTGGATGGCGATGTCAGCTCCTCAGCTGGCGGTGCGCTTCGGCTGGAGTGACCAGTACCGGGCACTGGAAGCTGATGCGAATCAGCGGCGGGCACCGCAGCGGCTGCTGGCGCGTGCGATAAAGGGCTACACGGAGGGCGTGCTCTCCGTGCAAGCCATTGCCACCCTGCGGGCGGTTCCTGTTGACACCGTCGCCGCGGAATTGCGGGATGCCAACATTTGGCCTGTTCAGCGTCCGGTTGTTTGGGCTGAAGCCAGCGACCTTCCGGCCGTGGAGGTGGATCTCGCGGCTCTGGACGACGTACTCGATGCGGTGAATGAGCCAGCCGACCCGCGGCCGGAGCACTGATGACGCAGCGGCCCATCATCGACGCCGGTCCGGCTTTGAACTTCCTGTCGATCAACAAAGCCAAGCTACTCATCGGCGTGCTGGGCAAGCTGAGCGCTCCGGAGGCCGTACAGGAGGAGGTACTGCGCAAGGCTGCTCAGGACGGGCGTTTCCAGGCTGCGGAAGTGGCGTGGAAGAGGTTGACGCCGACATACATCGAAGTCCTCAGCGATGACCCGACTGACGAACTGGCTCGGGTCGTCCACCGCATCACTGCTCAGCCTATGCAGGATCGGGTCAAGCAGTCCAAGGACCTGGGCGAGACCATGGTGATCGCACACGCTGTCGTGGCCGCGGAGACCGGCGCCGAGGTGATCGTTCTGATTGATGACGGTCGCGGGGCGAAGACCGCCACGAGTGAAAAGTACCGCCTTGACCGGATGCGGACGACTGACGAAACTGTGGGATCAATCCGGCTGGTCAGCACTCTCACGGTGTTGGAGCGGGCCGCCGGCACCACGCACATCGCCGACAAGAGGGACATGCGAGACATCTATCAGCGTCTGCGTGACCTTGATGACGGACTGCCGCCCATCGAGAAGACCGGATTGCTGACCACAATTCGGTGGAAGGCTGGACCGCAATAAGGAAGCGGCACGTCGAAAGGTCACGGAAGCCTCTCGGCGACGAGGTCCACCACGGCGACTGGTCCAACAAGTCGAGGCACCCCGCCTGCCGATCACTACCAGCCACCCGACGGCTACCTGTGGAAACGCGACCACATCGAACGGTGGCTCGCCGACGCCCAGCAGTCTGAATCGATGACGACTTCACCCAGCTCGACCCAGTGAGCCGCCGACCGCACTGTCGCCGAGCAGCGACACGGCTGATACAGCCAGACCCGCGCACCGGCCTGCACTCGTATGGGCGACAGCATCCCTTGCTCTGGCCGTGGCCAGAGGTCACTGGATAGCGGTCGTCACGGTCACCATAACGATCGACGCACCCTGATCGATGTACACCACGGCCTGCCAGGCGAGAGACGCTCAAGTCATGGCACACATGACTGCACGAGGAAGTTCGTATTGTCTGCGCTGGCGGAAGGCGGGACGGCTGATGTGCTGCACGTTCCGTGGCCCGTCGGACCGCAAGGCGCTCGCGGCGAAGCTGTACGTCGAGGTCCACCAGCATCAGGTAGACAGCGGCCAGGTGTATGCGGCCATCGACCCGGACTGCGCCCGGGCGCCGGCACGCAAGAAGACGCCGCTGCTGCGGGACTGGATCGAACGCTGGGTCCGGCTCAAGGTGGATCTGTCCCCCGCCACGCACGCCGAGTATGCGCGGCTGCTGCGTTACCGCGTCGTACGTGATCTAGGTGATCTGCACGTCGGTGACATCACCCGGTACGACCATCTGGATCCCTGGAAAGCCGACCTGGCGCGGGAGCTGGCTCCGGCCGGGGTGCGCAAGCACTGGCTGGTGCTGAGCCAGGTGATGCGCGACGCCGTACCGCGGTGGCGTGACGACAACCCCCTGGAATGTCCGCCGGGGCAACCCGGCAACGGTCTGCCGCGGCCGGCGCCGTATGAGGCGGCGTTTCTGTCCGTAGAGCATGCTCGTGTTCTCGCCGACGCCTGCTCGCCGGATCTGCGGGCTTTGGTGCTGGCGGCACTGGGCACCGGGATGCGGCAAGGTGAGCTGCTGGGTCTGCGCGTCAAGGACGTGGATCTCGACGCGGCGCAGCCGTCGGTGCGGGTGGAGCGGGCGTTGCAGCGCGACGGTGGTTTCGGTTCGCCGAAGACGAAGCGGTCGCGGCGCACGATCATCCTGGCGCCCTCGACGGTTCTGTTGTTCACCTGCCTGATCGAGGACAAGGCTGCCGAGGAGCCGGTGTTCACGACGGCGGACGGACGGCCGTGGACGGCTGAGGTTCTGCGGCGGCGCTGGCAGCCGACGGTGG